>CAVXRC010000001.1:0-398074 GCA_963764145.1 uncultured Acidobacteriota bacterium
TAGATGGTGCCGGGAGGGGGAATCGAACCCCCATGACGAATTGCCGGCGGATTTTGAGTCCGCTGCGTCTGCCAGTTCCGCCATCCCGGCTTTCGTCTGAAGTCGATTGCAGGAATTGATCGTGTCCTGAATCCGGTCGCGGTGGCAACAACTGCTGCCTAACCGGTTCAGTTTCTCTAATTCCTCTTCTCACATTCTACCCGCAGCCACTCGCGGAGACAATGTGCATCGCCGGCCCCACTAATTAAAGCCCGCGAACTCGATCGGGTGTTAAACAAAGCGATCACATCCAGTCGCTCGCCTCTCTCGATCAAGATCGCGGAAAGTGCCCGTGTAAGTCCGTCGCGGGTCGCGGTAGCTGCTCATGATGTGGCCCTGGGGAACGCGGTGATGCGCAGTTTTGCGGCGGCATAGGGGATGAGCGTGATCCGCTCGACTGGCTGCGCGCCTGCCACCGGGCTTTCGGGGATCAAGTTCGCGGCCCCGTCTTCGGCCCGCCAGGCATCGACCCGATGGGCGCCTGCCTCGATCCGCACGGCGGGGTCGTGGCGCGAAAACGGATGATCGCCGATCCTGTCTTCGGTCACGACGAGGTCCTTCGCCGGGTCGGCTGAATCCAGGCGCAGCGCGTAATTCCAGGCACTGGACGGGAACACCTGCCAGTCCGCGGTCATGCCGCGATCCCTCAGCTTCACCCAGTTCTCGCCGATCCCATACGAGAACACCAGCGGCCCGCGCTCCACGGCAACGGATTTCCGGTACCAGGTGGATACCGTCGGCTTCATCGGGAAGTGAATCTCCACGCGATCGCCGCTCTTCCAGGTCCGTTCCACCGCAGTGAACGATCCGCTTTGCGGAGCGGGTTGATGCTCCCCGTTCACACTCACCGTTGTACCCGCTGCCCACGCCGGTATTCTCAAGCGAAGAGGGAATTTCAGAGGCTGCGCCGGATTTACAACCAAGCGGATCGCGCCCCGAAATGGATAGTCGGTCTCTTCCTGCAAATGGACACTCACACCCCGGATCCGGGTCCGAACCTCGCACGGAGCGTAGGCCACGGCAGCAAGTCCTTCATCGTCGTTATTGGTTCCCGACAGCATGAAAAGGCTGGCCGTGAACTTGGGCCAACCCTGGTGGTAATTTGCAGTGCAACATCCGAAGTTGGGCTCGAGCCCATAAAGGTTTGACTCAGGCCCATCGCTCACCCAGGGCTTGTGGTGCAGGCTGCACTCCACCTGGTTTGGTTCCTGGTTGTACTGATGCGCCCACATGTCATCACTGAACGTGCCGGGGAGCGCATTGAATGCGAGCCGCTCCAAGTGATCGCCGAGTGCGGCCTCTCCTGAAATCGCCAGGGCATGTTCGAGGCTGTACATGTACTCGACGACGGTGCACAATTCCGACCCCTGCGAGGGGTCGCGGCCGGCGAGATGTTCGTCGCATGAGAACATGCCGTTGGGCAGGCCGTGATACTGATTAAGCTCGTCGATCATGCGACGTGCGGCGGCGCGGTCGGTCGCGGAACCCGACACGAGCGACCAGACCGGGCCGGCCTTCACTGCCTGGCCGTTATTTACGCCGTGGGTGGCCAGCGCCGGGTCCTTAAGGCCGTTGCCCTGCTCTAGTTTCAGAAACTGCTCGGTGACCTTCTCTGTGTATTTGAAATCGGCATACTGCGCCATCCAGTCATATCCCTGCGAATGGAGCAGGCGCGCCAGGTCGAGAAGATATGCCGAGCCGGTCCGGTTATACAGCCACACGACGCTCAGCGCCGCATCCTGCCAGCGGAATTTGCCCCAGTCGCGAAGCGGGCGCGCCGGCAGCGCCTCCAACTGGTGCCGGCAATAGCGGTCCATCAGCGGGATTACGCGCGGGTCTGCCGTTACCTCGTGATATTGGGTCAGGACTTTGAGCATGACCATGCGCGGCCACCAGTCGTCATTTGACGCCGGACCGATCATGCCGTTGGACTGCTGATGGTCCAGAGTCCAATCGATATATTTTTGCGCCTTGGCCTTCAGGCCGGCGTCATCGAGCAGATAACCGAGCGGCACGAGTCCGTCGAGATAGTATGGTCCGCGCTCCCACGATTCGCCCTTTCCGCCGAGCCAACCGCTATCGGGGCCGACGTCTGGCCACGTTTCATCGAGATGGCCGCTCAGTCCTTTGGCCTGGATCTGCAACTGACGTTCAAGCCAGCCTGCGGGGCGAATCGAACCCAGCGGAAGCATCGTGAACACTCCGGGATTGAGCGGTGCTCGGGTTCTGACGGGGGCCGCCGCAGCGGAGCCTGGGGTGGGTGCGGCCGACGAGGCCATGAGCCGCTCGGCCCCCGTGGACACCAGCGTTGCCGCGCCAACTTGTCCGGCGTGCTTCAAAAACTGTCTTCGGTTCAAGGTGCGAATTGAGGAAAGCAGTGATGCGAACGGCACGGTCAGCTCCGACAAGGTTCACACGCATGGTACAGAATTCAGCGCGCCCACGTCATGGCCCAGGTGACCCATTCGACCGTCCTGCGCCGTTCGCTCAGAAAAACGTGTGCACCAGATCGACGACGTTATAGTCGTCATCGACCACGCATAGCACTCGCCACTTATCGAAGGTAAGGCAAGGGTGGCAGATATCGAAGCCAATCATGTCGCCCACGCGCAGGTCGTCGCCCGGGGCGAGGCTTAGATACGCGTGCTGATCCATCAGCTTGGACACCTGCCAGTGAGGCTGCGGGGACCGCGGCGCTTTTTCTCCGGGACGATAGTGCAAGGCGGGCACGGGGAGGCCGGAATCGAAGGCGGCATCGCGCCTGCCCATTCCTACGATGGCTCTTTGCGGCTCGGGAATCGACTGCACATAGGCCCAGACATGCAGCGCGGTGACAAGATCGAAGTCCATTCCGCAGGCAACGGAATTGCTCGCGCGGATGCGCTTCTGCGCCCGGCGATAGGAGCCGGCGTCGTGGGTGAGATAGCAGCCGGGGCGCAAAACGATCTCCACCGCATCGCCAAACGCGGCCGCAGCAAATTCCTCCGCGATAAGGTCGTACCACGCCGAGCCCGCGCCAGACAACAGAGCCGGTTTGCGCCGGGTATGCCCGTCGGCAATCAGCCTTCGGGTGGTTGCGACCGCGTGCCGGGCAAAGTCGCGGATCGCCGCTTCGTTATCGAGCACGCCTTCATAGATTTCTACTCCGTCCAGAGAAATGACTCCGGACCATTGCGATAGTGCATTGAGAGTCGCGTTTAGTTGTTGGTCATCGCGAATGCCTGCCCGGCCGCCCGTCACTCCCAGTTCCAGCAGGACGCGCAGTTGCTGACGCCGCGTAGAAAAGAAACGTCCCAGCTGCTCGATCTGCGCCGCCGAATCCACGAGGCAATAGAATTCGAATCCCGGATCCTCGAGCATGCGGCTCACGATGGCCATGTTCTCCCGGCCGACCAGTTCGTTGGCCAACAGCACGCGGCGAACTCCGTGCCCATGCGCAACCGCCGCCTGCTGGGCGCTGGCCAGCGTGATGCCCCACGCGCCCGCTTCAAGCTGCATCGAAAACAGACGCGGGGCCATGGTGGTTTTGCCATGGGGCGCGAGGCGCACGCCGTATGCGGCAACGAACTGCCGCATCCATTGCAGATTGTTTTCGAGGTGGCTGCGATAGAGAACTGCAGCGGGCAGGCTGATGTCTTCGCGCAAGAGGTTCCAGCCAAGCTTTGCCGCCTCGCCGGGCTCCATCGGGCTTGCGATCTGCCCGATGCCTTTGTCGAATGGACTGATGGGCGCGACCGACGACTGGACTCGGGAAGGGGGCATGCTCAACGTTGAACCTCCGCGACGGCCACGCTCACGATCTCCGGCCGGTGGTGACGATAGTCTATAGTTTCACCCAGCCGCTATGCTCAGCTGCGATACGCTCATCCGCAACGCGCGCACTTTCGACGGCAGCGGCGCCGACGCCGAGGTGCTCGATGTCGCTCTCTCAGATGGCCGCATCCTGGCCGCTGCGCCGCATATTGGGTGCGCCGCAGCGCGCGTATTCGATGCCGATGGTCTGGTTCTCGCGCCGGGATTCATCGACGTGCACACGCACGACGATACGGCCGTCATCACCACGCCGGAGATGCTGCCCAAGATTTCTCAAGGTGTGACGACCGTGATTGTCGGCAACTGCGGCATCAGTGCCGCGCCGGTGACGCTGCGCGGCTCTCCGCCCGATCCGATGAACCTGCTCGGAACCGCCGGATCGTTTCGCTACCCGGACTTAGCGACCTATATCACTGCTTTGGAAGAGGCCCACCCCGCGGTCAATGTCGGCGCGCTCATCGGCCATACCGCTTTGCGCAATAATCACATGGATCGTCTCGACCGCGCCGCCACCCTGGCGGAAATCGACGCGATGCGAATTCAGCTTGCCGCGGCCCTCGATGCCGGCGCGCTCGGCCTGAGCACCGGCCTGGCTTACCTCTCGGCCAATTCGGCCAGCACTGAAGAGGTCATTGCACTCGCCCGGCCGCTGGCTGCCGCCGGCGCGGTCTATACCACCCATATGCGCACCGAGGGCGAAGCCATTATCGATGCCATGCACGAAGCATTTTCGATCGGCCGGTCGAGCGGTGTTCCGGTGATTGTGTCCCATCTGAAATGCGCCGGCATAGCCAACTGGGGTCGAAGCGGCGAAGTCCTGGCGGAACTCGATACGGCTCGTGCAACGCAGTCCATCGGGTGCGATTGCTATCCTTACGCGGCGGGTTCCAGCACGCTCGACCTGCGCCAGGTCGACCCGCGTCTCGAAATCACGATCACCTGGAGCACCCCCCATCCCGAAATTGCCGGCCGTTCTCTCGCCGCCATTGCCGCGGCCTGGGATGTAGAACAAATCGAGGCCGCGCGACGCCTGCAACCTGCCGGAGCCATCTATCACAGCATCGACGAGGTCGACATGCGCCGCATCCTCGCCCATCCCGCCACCATGATTGGCTCCGACGGCCTTCCTCTCGATCCGCGCCCCCATCCGCGCCTGTGGGGAACATTCCCGCGCGTGCTGGGCCGCTACAGCCGCGATCAGAAACTCATTCCGCTGGCCCAGGCCGTCCACAAGATGACCGGGATGCCCGCACAGCGTTTCGGCCTGGCCGGGCGCGGGCTTATCCGCGAGGGATACTTCGCCGACCTGGTCCTGTTCGATCCCGACCTTATTATTGATACCGCCACCTACGCCGATCCCGTTCAACCTGCGACTGGCATTGCCTGCGTCTGGGTCAACGGAGCTCTCACTTACACTCGAGAGGGCGCAACCGGAGCGCGCGCGGGACGCTTTCTTCCCCGCGGCCGGACTACATGGGTGCAATGATCAACATCTAGCCTCACCACATCGGGAGCTTCGCAGCGAGCCATGATCGACCCGCACAGCATCTTCCTGTTGGCCTCCACGCTGGTCGCGGTCGTCGCGCTCATCCTGCTTATCACCGTGGTGCGGCTGAATCCGTTTCTTACGCTGTTTCTGGTTTCGCTCGCACTTGCCCTGGTGGCGGGAATGCCGTTCGCTTCCGTCATCCACTCCTTTGAAACCGGCATGGGCGGGACGCTCGGCCATATCGCCATCGTGGTCGCGCTGGGCACCATGCTGGGCAAGATGATGGCCGAATCGGGGGGCGCCGATCAGATCGCCCATACCCTGATTCGTCTCTTCGGACAAAAGCGGGTGCCCTGGGCCATGATGGTCATCGGACTGGTCATCGGGCTGCCGGCGTTTTTTGAAGTGGGCTTCGTCCTGCTCATCCCCATCGCCTTCACCGTGGCGCGGCGCACCGGGACCTCGCTTATCCTGGTCGCCCTGCCCATGGTGGCCGGCCTGTCGGTGGTGCACGGACTGGTGCCGCCCCATCCCGCCGCCCTGCTTGCTGTCACCATTTACAAGGCCAACGTGGGACGGACCATTCTCTACGCGCTCCTGGTCGGAATTCCAACGGCCATCCTGGCAGGGCCGGTCTACGCAAAATTCATCGCGCCGCGCGTTCAGCTCCCGCTCGACAGCGGCATGGCCGCGGACTTTACCGAACACGGGATCGAGGCCAAGACCAACCACAGACTTCCCGGCTTTGGGCTTACCCTTGTTACCATCCTGCTCCCCGTGATGCTCATGATCGTCGGCAGCTGGGCCGATTCGCTCACAGCTGCAGGGAGCGGTGCTAACCAGGCGCTTCACCTCATCGGCAACGACGACCTTGCCCTGTTCATCGGAGTGCTGTTCAGCTTTATCACGCTGGGGACCTTGCGGGGTTTCAGCCGCGAAACCATCCTGCGGTTTTCCAACGATTGCCTGGCGCCCACCGCCACCATCACACTGCTGGTCGGCGCCGGCGGGGGATTCGGCCGCGTGCTTCAGGACAGCGGCGTCTCCCTTGCCATCATCGGCATTGCCATGCAGACCCACGTGCCGTTATTGCTGCTGGCCTGGCTGCTGGCTGCGTGGATGCGTCTTGCCACCGGATCGGCTACGGTCGCGATGACTACGGCGGCAGGCATCGTCGCGCCCATTGCTCTGCATGCGGCCTATCCTCATCCGGAACTGCTCGCCATCGCCACCGGCGCCGGATCGCTCATCTTTTCGCACGTCAATGATGGCGGATTCTGGCTGGTCAAGGAATACCTGGGCATGAGTGTGCCGCAGACCATGAAGACGTGGTCGGTGTGCGAGACCATCATTTCGGTGGTGGCGCTTGGGCTGACCGCGGCGCTCTCGTTCGCGCTCTGAATTGCCCCGCAGGATTGGGCCGCGAGGACGATTCGGGGCGCTTAAATCAGGATCAGGCCCTCGCGATAACCTCGCGTCACCGCTTCGGTCCGGGAACTCGCGCCCAGCTTGCTCAGGATCGAGCTGACATGGAATTTCGCGGTGTGGCCGGAGATATGGAGGCGCGCAGCGATCTCCTTATTACCGGCGCCTTCGGCAAGCAGCCCCAGCACCTCGGTCTCGCGGCTGGTCAGCGGTTCGTCAAGCGCAAAGGGTTGGGCATCGTGGCCTTCGGCGGCCGGCAGCAGCAGATCGAGGACTTCAGGCGACATCACTGCGAGCCCATCGTTTGCCGCCTGCAACGCGGCGGCGATTTCGCTGGGGTGCGACTCCCGCAGCAGCAAAGCACGTATGCCGGCCTGCAGCGCATGCACCATCTCAGAGCGCCGTACCCCGTCGACCAGCGCGACCAGTGCGGGTGCTTGCGCCGCAGCTTGGCCTAGCGGCGCTGCGATCCTTCGTGCCACGTCTGTTTCTTCGCCATCTACGAGTACGACATCGGGCGCGAACTGGCGAATTGCGGTCTGCAGGTCGGGGGACCGGTCTCCCGCTCCCGCCACTTCAAAGCGCGGGTCCGCGTGCACGATGGCTTCAAGGCCGGCGCGCGCAATCCGCGACTTCGCCCACACCAGAACCCTGATCAATTACCCTCCGCCAGCCCGGCTCCCATAAGAAATTCCCGCACCGTATCGCTGGTGACTGCGCATCCCAGACCGCCTACCACCGCGCTGTTCACGCCCACCACGTTTCCCTGGGCATCCGCCAGCGGTCCGCCCGAATTGCCGGGGGCCAGCCGGATGTCAGCGAAAATGCAAGCCGAGTCTCCTGCGCCGCGATGCACGATTCCCACCGCGACCGCGCCTTCGCCATCAAAAGGATTGCCCAGCGCCAGCACCAGTTCTCCCGGACGCAGCCCTCGCGCGCTGCGGATCGAAGCCGAGGGTAGCCCCGTTACCGCAATCTTGAGCGCGGCCAAATCTACCCGCGGATCGCGCGCCAGCAAGCTCCCTTTCAACTGTCTTCCGGATTCCAGAATGATGGTCTGCACCTTCGCGTCCGCCACGTGCGCATTGGTCACGATCAGGCCGTCGCTGCCCCACACCACGCCCGATCCGCGGGCCCCTCGGGACCCGCGAATCTGAACCGTGATCTGGCGCAGCCAGGCTGAAACCGAGCCAAGCGCGTATCCATAACTGATGCCCGCTGAAACCCCCGGATTCACCCCTGTCGCCATGGTCACTTCCCCGGCTTTTCGCGCACTGTGACCGGCACCTTGAGCAGTTGGCCGCCGCGGACCACGTCCAGGGTGATGGTCTTGCCCACATTTTCGCCGTCGAGCGCATGCTGCAGGCTGTGCAGATGTTCGATCGGAGCGCCATCCACACCCACCAGGATGTCGCCGATGACGATGCCCGCTTCCTGGGCCGACGTACCCCGCGCCACGGCATTCACCAGCAGCCCGCGTTCCGTCTTGATGCCCAGGGAGGCGCGAGCGTCTTCAGGGAATGCCACCGGCTGTAATCCGACTCCCAGGTATCCGTGCAGGATGCGGCCGCGCTTGAGCAGCTGATCCACCACCCGGTTGATTGTGGCCGCGGGGATCGTCACCGCCGATCGCCGCGGGCCCGACGTCGCCATTCCCAGGGCTTTCCCATGCACGTTCACGATTGGGCCGCCCGAGAATCCTGTGAACGGGTTCAGATCCAGGCGCAGCCAGCGGTCGATGCGCGCCCCCTGCCAGGTCCGCCAAGGGCCGCCGATCGCACTGATCAGGCCGTGGGTTGCTGCCAGGCCGTCGCCGCCCCGGCGTCCCACCGACAGAACGATCTCGCCCACACGGGGCTGAGTCTCTTCCTCCACCGGCCCGATCGCCGCCGCGCCTTCTACCTTCAACACCGCGATGTCGGTGCCCGGATCACGGCCAACCACCTTTGCCCGGGCCTGCTTTCCCGATGGCAACACGATGGTCACCTCGTCCATCCCCCGGATCGTGTGCTCGGCGGTGATGGCCGCCCCCTCTTGCCACACGGTTCCGCTAACCCCTTCGCGGCCGCCTTCGAGCACCGCGATAATCGATTGCCCGGCGCGCTCCACCGCATCCGCCAGCTCATTTGAAAACTCCACCAGAAATCCCGGCATCCTTTTGCTCCTGCGGCGGTTGCCGCTGGAATCAGCATGCGCTGCCGGCGTGCCCCGGGGCATCACCCGGGCAGCTATCTCGAACCTGCCCGGATGGGCAGCCTCCCCCTCTGCGCCACACATGATTCCCTGCAGCGAGTGGTTGACCGCGCGGCATCCGGCTCCCACTCCGCTGAACAGGTCCCGGTCTTCCACAACGAATTACAACCGGCTCCGATCCGTACCTCATGCGAAAATAGAGTTAATCGTGATGACCACCGCCTCCTCTGCAGTTGTCCCTGAGCCGGTAGCGGTAACGCCGGAGCTGCTGGCCCAGCACAGCATCACTGCCGATGAATATCAGCGCATCCTGGAGGCCCTCGGCCGCGTACCCTCGCTGACCGAACTGGGCATCTACAGCGTGATGTGGAGCGAGCACTGCTCCTACAAGTCCAGCCGCGTCCACCTCAAGCGCCTGCCGACAAAGAGCGACCGCGTGGTCCAGGGGCCGGGCGAGAACGCCGGCATCATCGACGTCGGCGACGGATGGGCGTGCGCTTTCAAAATCGAGAGCCACAATCATCCCAGCTACATTGAGCCATTCCAGGGAGCGGCGACCGGCGTGGGCGGCATCCTCCGCGACATCTTCACCATGGGCGCGCGGCCCCTTGCCGTCATGGATTCACTGCGTTTCGGCCCGGTCGAGAACGGCGCCGCCGAACCGGAGCTGGTGGCCAAAAACCATTCCATCGTCGAGGGTGTGGTCAGCGGCATCGCCGGTTATGGCAACTGCTTTGGAGTTCCCAACCTGGGCGGCGAAACCAAGTTCGAGCCCTGCTACAGCGGCAACCCGCTGGTCAATGCCTTCGCCCTCGGCCTGGTCCGCAAGGATGAGATTTTCTACGCCAAGGCTACCGGTACCGGCAACCCGGTGATCTACGTCGGCGCCAAGACCGGCCGCGATGGCATCCACGGCGCCACCATGGCTTCAGAAGAATTCCATGCCGGCACGGAGGCCAAGCGCCCCAACGTGCAGGTCGGCGATCCGTTCATGGAAAAGCTCCTGCTCGAAGCCTGTCTCGAAGCCATGAAGACCGGCGCGATTGTCGGCATTCAGGACATGGGCGCGGCCGGACTCACCTGCTCCACCTGCGAAATGGGTGCCCGCGGCGGCGTCGGCCTCGATGTGGAGTTGGACCTCGTGCCCCAACGCGAAACCGGCATGACCGCCTACGAAATCATGCTCTCCGAAAGCCAGGAGCGGATGTTGCTGGTGGCCGAGAAGGGCAGGGAAGACGAGGTACTCCGCGTCTTTGCCAAGTGGGGCCTCGATGCCGTCATTGTGGGCACCGTCGAGCCCGAGCCGCGGCTTCGCATCCGTCACCATGGGGTGCTGGTTGCCGACATTCCCAACCAGTCCCTGACCGACGATGCGCCGCTCTACCATCGACCGGTCGGCACCTGGGTGGCGCCGGTTCCGGTCCATCCCACGGAAGAAATCCTCGTCCAACTCGATGAGGATCACGACTACGTTGCCGAACTCAAGCAGCTGCTTGCCAGTCCCAACATCGCCTCCAAGCGCTGGGTGCACGAGCAGTACGACACCATGGTTCAGACCAACACGGTGCTCGGCCCCGGCGGCGAAGGCGGAGTGATGCGCATCAAGGGGACCGGCGCCCCCGGGCACGAGCGCGGCTTGGCCATGGCCCTCGACGGCAACAGCCGATGGTGTTATCTCGACCCTCAGCTGGGCGCCATGCATGCGGTCGCCGAGTCTGCCCGCAAAGTCGCCATGACCGGGGCGCTGCCCGTCGCCGCCACCAACTGCCTCAACTTCGGCAATCCCGAGAAGCCGGAGATCATGGCGCAGCTCTCGACCGCGATCGATGGCATTGCCGCGGCCTGCACCGCGCTCGGCACCCCGATAACGGGCGGTAACGTCTCGCTCTACAATGAGACCCGCGGCGAGGGGATCTATCCCACCCCGGTCCTGGGAATCGTGGGCATTCTCGACGATGTCACCAAGGCTGTGCCCGCGCATTTCCGCCGCGGCGGCGAAGCTATTGTCCTGCTGTGGCCCATCCCCGCCGGCGAAGACCCGAATCCGGACCTCAAAGTCCCCACCCATCCTGCCCCCACCGAGGCCGAATCGACCGTGGTGCCCGGTGTTCTGGGTGATGAGCCGGTGATCATCGCCGAGGATGCGCCCAAGGCCTTCGAGTCGGTCAATCCCGACCTGACCGCCTTCGGCTCCTCCGAATACGCCCGGGTGATCCTCAAAGGCCTGTGGGGCCGCCCTCCCGCGCTCGACCTCGACGCCGAAGCCGATCTCCACTCCATCCTTCAGATCCTGGCCGACCGGCAGCAGGTCAGCTCCGCCCGCGACATCTCCGACGGCGGCATCGCCACCGCGCTTGCGCAGGCCGGATTTGCCCACGGCATCGGCGCCACCGTGGAGCAGGAGCAATCGCTGATGGTGCACCCCCTCTTCGGCCTCTTCGCAGAACCAGCCTCTACCGTCTTCGTCACCTGCGAGCCCGGCCAGGTGGCCGCGATTGAAGAGCTGGCCGACGAATACGGCTATTACGCCGCCCGCATCGGCACCACCGGTGGGGACCGCCTGAACATATCCGTGTACGGCGATACCTTTATCTCCGCGCCCATTGAGGAACTCCGCCAACCCTGGGCGTCTGCCCTTGAAGCCAACCTCCACGGCGAGGTCCTCGCATGAAGCGCTTGCTCTACCAGGGCATCCCGGGCGTCATCGACATTTCGGAACAGATCAAGGCAGCCGGGCCTAAGAACACTGCCCGCGCACTGTCCACCGTCCACCGTTCACCGTCGGCTGACGCCGATGCCGACACCCTGCATGAAGAATGCGGCGTAGTTGCTATTCACGGCCATCCCGAAGCTGCACGGCAAGCCTATCTGGGCCTCTACGCATTGCAGCACCGCGGGCAGGAATCGGCCGGCATCGCCACGGCCGACGGCCAGCACCTGGCCAACATCAAGGGCATGGGCCTGGTGTCTGAAATCTTTACCGATGACGTGCTCGGGAAGCTGCCCGGCCACATGGCCATCGGGCACACCCGCTACTCCACCACTGGCGACTCCGCCCTGCTCAACGCCCAGCCCATCCGCGTCGAATCCACCAAGGGGCTCATCGCCATCGCCCACAACGGCAACCTGGTCAACCTCGGCAACGTTCGCTCCCGGCTGGAACGCGACGGAGCCTACTTCCAGACCACGTCCGACTCGGAGATCATCGTTCAGCTCATCGCCCATTCGCGCGCCGGGACTCTCGTCGATGCCATCGCGGATTCTCTCTCCCAGGTTGAGGGCGCTTTCTCCATTGTCATGATGACTCGCGACAGGGTTTTTGCCGCCCGCGATCCGCGCGGATTCCGGCCTCTGTCGATGGGCCGCATCAAGAACATCGATGGCCCGGACACTATTGTCTTCGCCAGCGAATCGTGCGCTTTCGACCTGCTCCGCGCCACTTACGAGCGCGACGTGCTCCCCGGAGAACTGGTCATGGTCACCGAAGACGGCGTGACCAGCCGCCAGTACTCGACCGGCATGCCGCAATCGAGCTGCATCTTTGAACACGTCTACTTCGCCCGTCCCGACTCCCGCATTTACGGCCGGTGGGTGCAGGAGAGCCGCGACCAGATGGGCCGCCAGCTGGCCCGCGAATCGAACGTCCCCGCGGACGTGGTCGTCCCGGTGCCCGACTCCGGCGTCACTGCCGCACTGGGTTATGCCGAACAGGCCGGGCTTCCCTTCCGCCTCGGCCTCATCCGCAATCACTATGTAGGCCGCACCTTCATCGAACCGGAACAGCGGGTTCGCGACTTCGGCGTCCGGCTCAAGCTCAACCCTGTGCGCAATCTCCTCGAGGGCAAGCGCGTCGTCCTTATCGACGACTCCATCATTCGCGGCACCACTTCACGGAAGATCGTGCGCATGGTGCGCGGCGCCGGGGCCAGGGAAGTCCACCTCCGCATCAGCTGCCCGCCCACCATTTCTCCATGTTTTTATGGCGTGGACACGCCATCCAAGCGCGACCTCATTGCCGCCAACAAGTCGGTCGAAGAGATCCGCCAGTTCATCGAAGCGGACTCGCTCGCCTACCTCTCGCTCGAGGGCCTGCTCCAGTCGTGCGAAGGCGGTGACAATACCGGGTACTGCGTGGCCTGCTACACCGGTAACTACCCCACCCAGTGGGTCGACGTCGAAGACATTCTCCCCGCCGCGGCGAGCGTGTAGCTCATTCCGGCTGTTAGTCGCGCCACGGGTTCAGAGTCTGTATGGGTAGATCCTGTACGTCGCGCAAATTACGGCTCACCAGAGTTAACACCCTGGCCGCAGCCGTTGCAGCCAGTAGCGTGTCTACTATTTCAATCGATATTATGGTCGATCTGACCATAACTATCAAACGAGCCCAATGAACCTGTCCTATCGAATCCCCAACGCAGCCGATCCACAAATCTCATCCGGCTCTTTCCTTTAACCGCACAGAAGCGTCCGGTCGCTCCAAGCTTCGGGTCAGTACCCACATCACCCCGGCTGCCATCAGGCTGGGGAGCAGCAGGCCCCGCAGGCCGGCTTGGTCGCTGCCGGTCGCGTCCTTCATTATTCCCATCCATAGCGGCCCCACAAAGCCGCTGAACATGGTGATGGTGTTCATAGCCGCGATCCCGGCCGCTGCTGCGCGGCCTGCCAGGAACTCCATGGGCACCGCCAGTGCCGGCCCTTCCATCGCCATGAACGCGGCAAAGCTTACTCCGAGGGCGCTCACCGTCAGCCAGCCCGCGGTCGAGTAACTAGCCGTCAGGAAGGCCGCTCCCATGACGATGCACGGAACCACGCAATGCAGCCCGCGTTCCCTGGTCCGGTCGGAGTGGGCGCCGTTGAGCAGCATCGCCGCTGCTCCGGCCACCCCAAAGCCCGCCACCAGGTAGCCCACCTGGCTCACTGTCCAGCCGGTCGCAGCCTGGAGGATGGCGGGGGCGGAAAACCCGTACCCGTAGTTGCATGTCAGGGCGCAGAAGAAGTAGAGCCCGATCATCCACACCTGCGGGGAGACCAGCGCCTCACCGACTCCCGCGTCGTGCCCCAGCCGGGCCCGAGCGCCGTCTTCTTTCAACTGCAGTTGCAGCCAGGCCTTTTCCTGTGCCGTCAGCCAGCCTGCATCGCCCGGCCCGTCGGGAAGCACCTTCAGCAGAACTAACCCGAACAGCGCCGCCGGCAGGCCCTCCAGCAGAAACAGCCACTGCCACCCCGCCAGTCCCAGGCGGCCTCCCAGTCCCAACAGCCACCCCGCCAGCGATCCCATCACGGTCGAACTCAGCGGCAGGGCTATATAAAACCGGCTCACCGCCCGCGCCCGCATCCGGGCCGGAAACCAGAGGGTCAGGTAATAGACCACACCGGGGAAGAATCCCGCCTCCGCCATCCCCAGTAAAAACCGCACCGCGTAGAACTCAATCGGGGTGCGCACTACCAGCATCCCCGCCGCCAGCACTCCCCACGTGATCATGATTCGCGCCAGCCACCGCCGCGCCCCGAAGCGCAGCATCAACAGGTTCGATGGGACCTCGCACAGCGCGTAGCCGACGAAAAACAGACCGGCTCCCAGCCCGTACACCGTGGCGCTGAAGTGCAGGTCCTGGTTCATCCGGAGTGAAGCGAAGCTGATGTTGATGCGATCCATGTAGGCGAGGCCGTAGCCAATTCCGATCAGCGGCAGCAGCCTCAACGAGGCTTTGCGCTGCGCCGATGCGCCCACCGACAGGCTCGCCGGGGAGGTTAGAACTGGCGCGTCCGTTGGTGGAGGATCCTTATGCATTGGAAAGAGGCGGCTGGGGTGAAGGCAGGCCGGATGCACTGAATGCCGAGTATTCAGAATCTAGCACGACCACTACGAATCCTTCGGGCCAGCGATTCGCACCCCGGACAATGCCAACCTGAGGAGCGCCGTGATGACGGCCTGGGGTCGGTCTTGGCGAATTCGCAGGCGGGGATTCCAGAGCCTGAGGTCTGAGACGCTGAGACTTATTCAAGGCATTGACGATGCTTCACAACTCGGCCCCGGCAGACAGACCGCCTCGGCGCGGAGACATCCCCCCGCGGCCGGCGGGTAGATACGGGATCGCGGCGCAACAACATTCATCGGATGGGTGCCGCGTTGGCGGAGGGAATCTGCCGGTGGCTGTTCATTGAGCCCTGCGTGCTGCCTCAGGCGATCCGGATCAATAATGACGATGCCCTCCCGTCGTGGCACGATGAGTCCTGACTCAGCCCACTTCGACAGGATCCGGCTGATGGTGAACAGCGTCGTGCCGGTCATTTGCGCAAGGTCTTCGCGCCTGAGCACCACGTCTACGCCATCGCGGCTCCTCTTTCCAACCGATTCCACAAGCCGGATCAGAACCAGCGCCATCCGTTTCGGAACCCGCTCGCTTGCGACTTCGCGGAACCTCTCCTCAAGTTCGCTCAAGCGACGGGCCAGGATTATTCCCAGGTTGATTTGGATCTGCGGATATCGGGACGTAAGCAATTCAAGTAGCTGAGAGTCCCAGGCGAAGACCTGGCACCGTTCCATCGCGCGCGCAGAGCAGCTGTGATCGTTGCCTGCAACGTCGGCGTGCATTCCCACTGCGTCTCCGGGACCGTTCAACCACAGCATCACTTCTTTCCCGTTCGCACTCAGCTGGGTGAGTTTCACGCTGCCGGTTCTGATCATGACCAGCTTCTGGATCGGCTGACCCTGAGAGAAGAGTCTCTCGCTGCGCGCAAAGCTCGTGATTCTGGCGCATGAAAAGACCTCCCTGCATTGCTGGGTAGAGAGTCCGGAGAGAAGCGCCGAACGACTCGCCGGCTCATCTTCCACCTGGAAATTGGGCCAATGCAACCGTGATGAACCCTGCCCGCCCGAGGGTCGCCGTCTCAACACATTGCGAACTTCCATTCTTCTATCCACCTTCTCGAGACCGATAAACGATCGCGACGGTATCGGGGAGAGCCGGTCCGTTCCGCGGAATCTCTCGTCAACGCTCAGCCTACTGAGGACGCCTCGCGTTGATGTCATCCTGTTGTCAGCCGTACGTAAATATGTCATCGCAGGGTGCTCGCCGGTCCCGGGTCGATGGCGGCGGTGGCTGGACGACCGGAACATGTTCTCTTAGTTGGCCTGGAACGCAGGGTCTCGACAGGCCCGGTCCCTGGACCCCCTCACCCGCTGTGATAGCATCCGCTTTTTATGGGATCGCCGGCTCAGTCCTTTCAAGCCTGAGACCACCGTGAAGCCCGAGGATCTCGATGAAGTCTTCCCGCTCGCTATTTGCCGGTACCATCTTTCTGGCTTCCTTCCTACTCTTTCTTGTTGAACCCATCGCCGCCAAGCAACTGCTCCCCATCCTCGGAGGGTCGGCCGCCGTCTGGGTTACCTGCCTGGTGTTTTTTCAGACAGCCCTGCTGCTCGGATATCTCTACGCCCATTGGCTGTCGAGCCGTCCGCGCTGGCTCCTCCACTTCGTCCTGCTTGGCCTCGCCACACTCTCAGCAGCCCTCTGGAGCCTGCGCCACCTCTCCAGCGGTTCGGGCGCCGCGCACCCGATTCTCACCGTCTTCAGCGCGCTGGGGCTGTCCATCGGCCTACCCTTCCTCATGCTGGCCGCCACCAGCCCCCTGCTGCAGGTCTGGTGGGCACGTCTGGAGACCGGGACCATCCCCTACCGTCTCTATGCCCTCTCGAATCTAGCCTCGCTGCTCGCTCTGGCTCTCTATCCGACGCTTGTGGAGCCGAACCTGACCCTGCGCGCCCAGCGCCTGGCCTGGACTGCCGGCTTTGCCGCCTTCTTCGCTCTGGCAGCGATTCTCGCCGTCAAAGCCCGCACCGCCACGGCCAATTCCCCCCAGCCGGTCCTCACCGATGACCCCGCCATCCCGCCTGCGCCGCTTTACGTGAAGGCACTCTGGCTGCTGCTGCCCATGGGCGCCGCCATGCAGCTCAGCGCCGTCACCAGCTATCTCACCGCCAACGTCGCCGCCATCCCGCTGCTTTGGATTCTTCCTCTCGGGGTGTACCTGCTCACGCTGATCCTCGCCTTCCAATTCCGGGTCCTGTTGCCCTGGGGCATCATCGCCCGCGTCATGGCGGTCATGCTCGGCGCCCTCGCGTATTCGCTTTCCAAAACCAATACCACCTGGCCTCTCTGGCTCTCGCTCCTCTTCTTCCTCGGGGAGCTGTTCTTCGTCTGCATCTTTCTTCATGCCCAGGCCTGCCAGCTGCGCCCGAAGCGCTCTTCCGAAGCCACCCTGTTCTATCTTCTCTTCGCCGCAGGCGGAGCCCTCGGGTCGTTCCTCATCGGCATCGCCGCGCCACTGGTCTTCAGCTATAACTTCGATCTCCCGCTTGCCTTTCTCGCCACCGCCCTGCTGGCTCTCGCCGTCAATTGGCGCAGCCCGTGGAGCCAGCGGCTGCTGTGGCTGGTGGCCAGCGGCGCCATGGTCGTGCTCATCTTCATGGTCCGCATTGCCTATCAGCGCAACACCACCGTGGCGGTTCGTAACTTCTACGCCAGTCTCCGCGTAAAGCAGGACAACAGCTACCCCGGCGCCACCGTCCGCACCCTCCTCAACGGCACCATCCAGCACGGAACCCAGATCTACGGGACCGAAGAACTGCGCCACACGCCGACCACCTATTACGCTGTAGACTCGGGCGTCGGCCTCGCACTTCGCTACTGCTGCCTCGCCGCCGGACACTCGGACGCCGGCCAGCCTGCCCCCCCACAGCCAGCTGAAAAGCCTTCCTCCACCCCGCCGATGCGACCTCGCACTATCGGCGTTGTCGGCCTCGGCGCCGGCACGGTCGCCGCCTACGGCCGCCCCGGCGACCGCATCCGCTTCTACGAAATCAACCCCGCCGTCCCGCCCATCGCCCAGAACGTCTTCACCTACCTCCGCGATTCGGGCGCGCAAATCCAGATCGTGCCCGGCGACGCGCGGACTGCGCTAGCCGCCGAACCTCCGCAGGGTTTCGACGTCCTGGTCATCGACGCTTTTTCGGGCGACGCCATCCCCCTGCACCTGCTCACCAGGGAGGCCCTCGCGCTCTACCAGCGCCACATGGCTCCCGGTGGCATCATGGCCTTCCACATCTCCAACCAGCATGTAAACCTGGGGCCGCCTATTGCCCAGTTGGCGCTAGCCGCCGGGCTCCAGGCTCGCCGCGTCTCCACCCCCGGTGACTTCGCTCCCGGCGAATTCGGTGCGACCTGGATGCTCGTAACCGCCAATCAGGACTTCCTCGACCTTCCGGAAATCGCCGGCCACTCCACGCCGGCGCAACTAAAACCCGGCCTCCGCACCTGGACCGACGACTATTCCGCCCTGCTCCCGGTCCTCCGCTGGTAGTCTTCCTCACTTGGCCGCTGCAGGTCCGAAAGCAAGAGCTAAAAGCTAAAAGCTAAGAGCTAACGCTGGAAGCCAGAAGCTGTACCTCCAGTCACACGACTCTCCCGCTCCCCGTGTGATAGCATCCGGTTCTCAACTGATAGACGGTTGCCGGATTCATCATCTGTTCATCGGCCAGCCGCCTGCCGGAGACCCTCCGCATGGACGAGGAAGACGGCAGACCCGGAGATCGAGAGACCGGCCCCCGGGCCGCACAATTCGGCTCTCTGAACGCCCACTGCGGCGTTCCTCCGCTGTCCCTGCGTTCCCCGGCGCCTCCGCGCATCGCTCCGATCACCAACTTGCGCTTATTGCTGCGCCGGGAGCCGTTGCAGATATCCTCGCCGGCACAGTCTCCAGCCAACCCTTGTTACATCAACAGCAAATCTGCGGGGCATCAGGCGAACAGCCCCACCGCAGGCGCGCTTGCGGGGCCGCAAGCCACTGGCCCCGCCGCAGGTGGAGAAAAAGAAGATGAAAACGTACCAGGGAAGTGAGATCCGCAACGTAGCTGTAGTGGGGCATGCGCACAGCGGCAAGTCCACCCTCATCGCCGCTCTGCTGCATGCCGCCAAGATGACTCCCACCCAGGGCCGTGTCCAGGACGGCTCCGCTGTCACCGTTTACGACGAAGAAGAAATCGCCCGCGGGACCACCATGCAGAACGCCGTCGCTTTCGCCGAATGGCAGGGCGTGAAGATCAACCTCGTCGATACTCCCGGCTTTCATATGTTCTGCCATGAAGCCCGCGCCGCCCTGCTGCCCGTCGAAGCGGCCGCTGTCATTGTCAACGCTCAGAACGGCGTGGAGCCCGTCACCGAGCGGGTGTGGAAATACGCTGAAGAAGCCAACATCCCCCGCATCGTGGTGATCAACCAGATGGACCATCCCAAGGCCGGAGGCGGCGGCGGGCTCAGCGCCCTCATTGACGACCTTCACGAGCGCTGGGGCCGCAACTGCGTGCCGGTCCAGCTGCCCATCTCCGACGCCCAGGGCTTCCACGGCGTTGTCGACCTGGTCACCATGGAAGCCTTCTACTACACCCCCAACGGCGACGGCCGCGGCAAAATCACCGGCGAAATTCCCGCCAGCCTGTCGGCCCAGGCCAAGGCAGCCCACGAAGCCCTCGTCGAACTGGTCGCGGAAGGCAAAGACGAGCTGATGGAGGAGTACTTCGCCGAAGGCACCATCCCCGAGCAGCACCTCATCACCGCGCTCCACGAAGCCATTCGCGAAGACCGCATCTTCCCTGTGCTGTTCACCAGCGGCGCCGCCAACATCGCCACCGATCACCTGCTCGACTTCTTCAAGGTCTACGCTCCGGCGCCCATCGAGCGCGCCCCCATCGCGGTTCGCACCGCTGCCATGGCCTCAGCCTCCAACGCCGGCGGCAACGGCGGCGCGGCCGTCGAAGACACCCTCGCTCCCGCCGCTACCCGCGCCGTCTCCGACAGCGAACCCCCGGCCCTGGTCGTGTTCAAAACCATGACCGACCCCTTCGCCGGCCGCATTACCTTTTTCAAGGTCGTCAGCGGCGTGATCAAAAACGACGTCACCCTCGAGAACTACACCCGCCACGGCCAGGAACGGCTCGCCCACCTCTCCGTCATGCAGGGACGCAAGGCCGTCGATGTCCTGGAGTTGCACGCCGGCGACATCGGCGCGGTGGCCAAGCTTCGCGAAACCCTCACCGGCGACACCCTCGGCGCCAAGGGTGCCGAAATCCAGGTTGACCTTGTCCGCTTTCCCGAACCGGCGATGACGTATGCCATCGAGCCCAAGTCCCGCGCCGACGAAGACAAGCTCGCCCCCGCCATCCACAAACTGATGGAAGAGGACCTCCTCATCCGCTTCTACCGCGACCCGATGACCAACGAATTTCTTCTCGCGGGCGCCGGCCAGCCCCACATCGAAACCATCGTGTCGCGCCTCAAAAAGCGCTACCACGCCGAAGTCCACCTCAAGGCTCCCAAGGTTCCCTACCGCGAATCCATTCGCGGACGCGCCGAAGGCCACGGCCGCCACAAAAAGCAGTCCGGAGGGCACGGCCAGTTCGGCGACTGCAAGATCCGCATGGAGCCGCTGCCTCGCGGTTCGGGATTCGAATTCGCCAGTGAAATTTTCGGCGGAGCCATTCCCCGCAACTTCATCCCCGCCATCGAAAAAGGCATCGTCGAGTCCGCCGCGCGCGGTTACCTCGCCGGATACCCCGTGGTGGACTTCAAAGCCATCGTCTACGACGGCAGTTACCACGACGTCGACTCCAACGAAATGTCCTTCAAGGTGGCCGGCCGCCTCGCCTTCCGCAAATGCATGGAACAAGCCAAGCCGTGCCTGCTCGAGCCCGTAATGAAAGTGGAGATCGAAGCCCCCGACGAGTTCGCCGGGACTTTGATGGGCGACCTCAACGGGCGCCGCGGCCGCGTGCAGGGCATGGAGTCAAAGGGCAGGACAACCGTCATCAACGCCCAGGTCCCCATGGCCGAAATGCTCAGCTACGGAACCCTGCTGACTTCAATGACGCAAGGCAAGGGGACTTACCGCATGGAGATGGATCACTACGACATCGTCCCGCAGTTAGTGGCGGACAAGATCCTAGCCAACGCCAAACGCCCCATCGAAGAAGAAGAAGACTAAGCCCCTGGCACCTGCGGTGCGGCTAACTGCTCGCTATCCGCTCGCGGGGCTGCGTTGCTCTACGCGGGGTGCTCCGTAAGGGGTGCCCCGTCCGGGCTTCGGTAGGGCGGGATACCTTAGCGAAAACTCCGCTGCCTATGCAGAAAGTTGAACAAGGCTAAAGCCGTTTCGCGTAAGAAGACGAGGGGAACGACCTGCATCATCAGTTCAAGTGAAGTCTTGGCGCAATTTGTCGAGTGATCTTACACGGCGCGCGTTCAAATTGAAAGATTAGCGAATTGGGGGTATCTCCGCAGGATGACTGCGTGCTACCTTTTGTCAGACCGAAGCAGTGACATTGCAAATATCACGCGCTGAATCGGTTTGTTCCGGAAAGGGGCAAAGCGATGGGCGTCTTGACATCCAACCTATTCACAGATGGTGATCAGTTAACCGTAAACAAACTTGAAAATTGCGCTACAGGGCAGCCAAACGAGGTTACGAGCCACTTCACCAAAGGTCAAAGCGGCGAACACGTCAGGCGTGTCCAAGAAGCGCTTAAAGCGGCTCAACGGGCGGATCCTAACCTCGACTTGCCTGACTTTTCCGTAAATGGTACTTACGACCAGAATTTCGCTAGTGCTATCTCCGCTTACAAGACTAAGCGTGAGATTCGAAATTTCGCGAATAAGATCGACGATATAGTCGGTATTAAAACCATTCGATCTCTCGATCAAGAACAAAAGAGTAATCCGCCGCGGCAAAATCCCGAAGCCCCTCCAAAACTAAAGAAGCCGGGAGATTTTGAACGGCCGTTGCCTAATTGTGTTCCGGATTCGATTTGCCCTTCTTCAAACGAATTCGAAATAAGTTTGGTGTTAGGAGTTTCTGGGGGTGAAGGCTTGGAGATCGGCGAGTTCTTCTTCGCGATTCGAGATACGGCCAATGGCCTGTCATCTTTTTATAAGCTTAGAGTGGCTGGGATTGGGGCAGGTATAAGTCCAATCACTCCGGCGGGAGGAGGTGGAAAGAAACACTTCAACACCAGTCATGCCGTTAGAGTAACTCGTTTTGGACCTATGGCCAGTATCGGGTCCGCAAGCGCGGAGTCCGGGGTTCCACAAGCTTCGGTAGCACTTATAACATTAGGGTATAAACCTGACGCACTCCGAGCCCCTCGACTTACTTCGCCGATTTCGATTGACACAGGGCCTGTCGTGATTAAAGGAGCCAGTCTTCACGCGGGCCAACTCCTTGTGACGAGCAAATGTGGAGCGGAGGACGGGGCATCGCGCCGAGTCTTAGGAGCACTGGATAACCCAGGATAGTCATCAATTCCGGGAAGCATATATCGCGGCTGGAACGGAATTTACCTAAGTCTGCGAGCGGCCCTGTCACGCTGCGTTGACTATTGCTTGTAAATGCGCGACTCCCACGGGGCTAGGTTGAGGCTGGCGGTGTTTTCCTGGTGGGAGGCGGGGATGTCGGAGAGGAGCAGCTTGCCCGCGGTCAGATTGTCCGGCAGCGTGTAAGTGACCGGGGCCGAGCTGAAGTTCTCAACGATAAGATACTTCTCCGCGCCCAGGACCCGGGTGTAGGCGAAGACGTGGGGATGCTGCGGGTCGAGGTCTTTGAAATCGCCGTACACCAGGGCCAGGGTGTGAGCGCGCAGGGCGATGAGGGCACGCACATAGTTGAGAACCGAGGCGGGGTCGGTCTCTTCTTCGGCGGCGTTGATCTGCGCGTAGTTCGGATTGACGGCAAGCCATGGGTGGGCGCCGGTCGTGAAGCCGGCCTGGGGAGAGCTGTCCCACTGCATGGGGGTGCGAGCGTTGTCGCGGGCCACCTTTGCCTGCGACGCAAGGAAGGATTCCGCGGAAATTTTGCCGGTGTCGACGAGGGCCTTGTAGGCGTTCTTTACGGCGATGTCGTCGTAGTCGGCCAGCGTCTTGAAGGGGAAGTCGGTCATTCCCAGTTCATCGCCCTGGAAGAGGAACGGCGTGCCGCGAAGGGTGAGGATCATGGTCTCAAAGAGCTTGGCCGATGGAACGCGCATCGCGGGAGAGTCGTCGCCGAAGGTGGAGACGATCCGCGGATTGTCGTGATTGGAGAGGAAGACCGTGTCCCAGTCGTGCTTGTTGAGAACGCTGGCGTGCTGGTCATAAATCGCCTTCAGTTCGGGAAGAGACCAGGGGCCGAGCGTGCTGAGGCCAAAGTCGGAGCGGCCCAGCTTGATGGCGTCGAAGTTGAAGATCATGTTGAGCTCGTGGCGGCGGTCGTCTACGAGGTTATCGGTCTGCTCAAGGGTGGTGCCCGTGGCCTCGCCTACCGACATGTCGTCATACCTGGAGAGGACTTCGCGGTTCATCTGGTTGAGGTATTCGGCGAGGTGGGGGCCGTTGGCGTAGGCATTGGGCGGCGCTTTGAGCTGTTCGGGCGTGAGGTCGGGCATGCCGGTTGGCTTCGAGATCAGCGGGATGACGTCCATGCGAAAGCCGGAGACGCCTTTGTCCAGCCAGAAGCGCATCAGGGAGAAAACCTCTTCGCGGACCTTGGGGTTCTCCCAGTTGAGATCGGGCTGCTTGGCGGCGAAGTAATGGAGGTAATACTCGTCGGTCTTTGGGTCCAGAGTCCACGCGGAGCCGGAGAAATAAGAGGGGTAATTATTGGGCGGGGTACGGGTGCCGTCGGGTGCGGTATGCCCCGGCCGCCAGATATAAAAGTCGCGGTAGGGATTTGTCTTGCTCGAGCGCGATTCGACGAACCACTTGTGTTCGTCGGAGGTGTGGTTGACGACCAGGTCGATGATCAGCCGCATATGGCGCTGCTTGACGCCGGCCAGCAGGGTATCGAAGTCGGCCATGTTGCCAAACTCGGTCATCACCTTGCGGTAGTCGCGGATGTCATAGCCGTTGTCGGCGTTGGGCGAGTCGAAGTGAGGGCTGAGCCAGATCACGTTGACGCCCAGCTTCTGCAGGTAGTCGAGCTTGGAGGTGATGCCGGGAAGATCTCCGATGCCGTCCCCGTTCGAGTCTTTGAAAGAGCGCGGGTAAATCTGGTACACCACGGCTTCCTTCCACCATTTGGGCTCATAACCGTTGATCAGCTTCTGGGCGGGAGCGGGAATACCGAGGGCGAGAAGGGCGCTGACAAGGGCGAGTCGAAGCAGGGTGCGGTAAGGCATGCAGAGAAGTGTAGACGGACGGGCGCGGTGAGGAGAAATCGAGCTTATTCGCAGGCAGGCGTGCCGGGTAACGCATCTTCCCGGCAACAGCCATCCGCCATAAACAACCAGTCACTCCACTTCAGCGGCACCGTCCAGCACGACGCCGCCATCAATGCGGCGTTGCTCCTTTACCTGTCTCGCTGCTGCTTTCCTTGGTGCGCCCTTTACAGCCGGAACGAATTCAGGATGGTGGACAGCTCGTCCTTCAGCCGCAACCCCACCTGGTTCATCGGCGGCAGCTGACTCGCGGTTGCAACCAACGAGAAGGCGCCCGAAATCAGGACCCGCTGAAATTGGAATATGGGTGGACTGCCGGGGAACGTGTTGTAGAAAACCCGGAAACCGCTCTGGGTAGCCTCATCCGCCTCTGAAGTGACTTCCGACATCCCCCTCTGGCGCGAATCGTTTGAAACCTGCGCCATATAGTCGCTGATGCTGATGCCCCCTGACGGCGAGAAGACGACATTCACGTTGGGAACGAATCCCCCCACATTCTCCCGGTACATCAGGTACAAGCCGAATGAAACGCTGAGTGGGGTTCCGAGTTGCATCTGGAACTGCAGCAGCTGAAATACATTGTCCTCCCCCTGCCATGAGTCAGCCGGCCACGCGATCTGGAAGCCAAAACGCGGGCTCTGGTAGTGCTGCAGGCCGGGAGCAACCTGCTCATTCGACATCGACTGCTTCGCCCCGGCCTGCGTCACTTCCATCAGGCCCAGTGGCGTGTTCACAGTCTTAACCTTCATCTCCACCGGCGTGGTCCGGTGGCGAAGATATTGCGTCAGATGCTCGCGGAGCAGCCGTTCAAACTCCCCCGCCTCGGTATATTTCCAGTACAGCCCTTCCTTGAAAATCGGATCGAGCTGGAATTGCTTGACCTGTTCCAGTTGCGCGGTTTCATCAGGCGTCAGATCTCCCGGAGGTGCCTGCTTGAAATACACCATGATCTGCGGACTGCCTGTACTTTCCCAGGACTTGTAAGCACCGCGTATCTCATGCTCCGTGCCCGAAGCCGCATCCTTGACAGGCGTGCCGAATCGCTTCCAGAAGATACCCACTACCAGGTCGGAGCCATCGATGCGCAGGACCTTGTCAATGTGTCCCTGGGGGCCATCCTTGTTGAACCCGGGAAAGGCGTCGGTTTCCCAGCGCACCACCTCCAGGCGCAGGCCCAGCACATCCGCCAGCCCGCGGTTCAACTCGTCGGCTATGCCCTCGACACTCTGGCGCTCGGGCAGGACATCGCCAGGCGACACCACCACAACTCGAAGCAAATCGACTTTGGCCATTCGCGGTGAGTGTATAACATTTTTGTTTAAACATTGTGGGTGGTGGTTGAGACGCCCCCAAATCACCAGTTCGCAGACACAATTTGTTTGCGGCGATCCCCATCCGGGTGCATGGGCGATAACATATCGCCAATGGATTCTCGATTACTCCGCTTCAACGGCACCGTCCAACACGACCCCGCCATCGATGCCTGGATGACGGACCATCGCGGCGAGTTGGGCGCCATCGCGCACCGCTGGTTCGAAGTGATGCGAGGGTGTGGCGACGAAGTTCGCGAAGTGCTGCATGACGGCTGCCCCACGGCCTGCCTGGGCGATGTGCCGTTTGCTTACGTCAATGCCTTCACCGCGCACGTCAACGTGGGCTTCTTTCAGGGCGCTTCGCTTCCCGATCCGGCGGGGCTGCTGGAGGGCGGGGGCAAATTCATGCGCCATGTGAAGCTCAGGCCCGCGATGCCCTCTGATGCCGCAGCCATCCGCAGCCTCATCGTGGCAGCCTGGGAAGACATCAAGGCGCGTGTCGAAAACGGCTGATCCGCGAGCGCCCATCCGGGCCAGATGTCCGGACAAAATTGGCTTGCCCTCTTCGCGCTGCCCATGGTTTGCATCGCGGCCCTGATACGGTTGCCGCCCATCGGCCACCATCCATTGCGGATTTATTCCCTGGAGATACTGATGGCCAACCATCCTGCCAATACTGAATGCCCTGCCGTCGCGGAGCTTGTGCGTGCTTTACGCGGGGTTATCCCTGAACTGAGATCGCCTCACAAAGTCGGGACCATTCGGTCCGACGGCTCTCGCCACACCGCCGGCCTCGCCGTCGACATCATGCTCGACAGCACCAACGAATACGAGAAGATGATTGCCGACGATATCATCGCCGCGTTGATCGACATGCAGGGCCAGATTCGCTGGCACGACATACTCTACACCGACTGGTCTGGCGGACCTGGCGGCCGCCGCGTCCCTTTCCACTTCCACATCCCCGGCGGCGGGGGAGGATATGGCGGACGGCGCCTCCAGAAAAACCCCAACAACAACCTGGCTCTGGGCCGCGAGCACGAAAATCACATCCACGTGGACTGGGTTGACTTCTCCATGCGCATCCCCAACGACACGACCTTCGTCTACGACTGGCCGCACGACGCCCGCAGCACCGGCTTCGCCTCGGGCCTCTCGAGCCGCCTCTGGCTCAGCTCGCGCGCTTGATCGGCTCGCCTGCGCGCCTATTCGTGGCGCAGGGTCACCGATGCCACAACGCGGGGGCTTTCGTTCTTCGTGTACGACACTTTGCTGACGACGTACACGGCCTTCTCGCCGGGCTGCGCGCCTGACTTCGGCTCGTCGACGGTTTCTTCTTCAACGAGAGAAATGTCGCGGCTGGAGAGCTTCTGCACGAAAGCGTCGGGGATGTGGTTGGCGGCCTCGAGTGCTTCTCCCTGGCCCGGCGCTGAGCCGGCAGGAGCGCTGGCGGGTTGGCCCCCATTCTTCAGAGAGTTGATGGTGCCTTCGAGATCGGCGATACGCTCGCGGCTGAGAACGAGGAAGAGCTTTTCCTGACCCGGGGTCTGGTCAAACCGGAACGAGGCGTTTTTGCCGCTGGGAATTTCATAGACCTGTCCCGGCTCGATGCGGTTATTGGGGGCTGAGTCGTCGCTGCCGTGCTTGGGGAAGATGGATGCCCATGAGCCGCTTGATCCCTGCGCGATCACATAGAGATAGCCGGGCTGATTGGCCATGATGCTGAGGTGCATTCGGTCGCCGTTGTGGAAGGTGGCGGACGGCGAGGTTTCGTTGTAGTGGCCGTCGCTGTCGCGCAGCAGCAATGCATAGCGCATGCCGATTTGTTCCTCGGAGACCCGCACCAGCTGGGGCTGCTCGCCGTATCCGTTTTTCGCAACCAGTTCCGGTTCAACATGGGGCCGGGCCTGTGGCGCCGGAGTTGCTGCAGGCTTTTTAGGGAGGACATTTTGCGCATGGGTGGCGGCGGGCTTCGCGCCCGGGTTTTCCGCCACCTGCACCAGGTCGCTGGCCGACCAGAAGACGTTGCGGGCCGAGGGCTGCTGAGCATTCGCGGCGGCACAGACGGTGATGACAAAGAGAACCAGGGCAAGCAAGGCGTGCGGGGCACGCGAGAGGCAGGGAAGCGTCGGCATGGATGTCTCCGTGGGTTTACGGGACTACCGCGAAGGCGGGTTCTTCGCGCATCGAAATCCTACCAGCCTGGAGGCCTGATCTTCCGGAAAACCACGCGTGAGGTAGAGGCGGAAGAAGAAATTGCCGCTGGGGGAGAAGCTTCCCCCCTTGAGGCTGTACCAGGTATGCGAGAAGGCATCAGTCCTCAGCAGCTTGCGCATGTCAGCCAGTTCGGGATCGCCGGGGATGAACTGGGTTGCCGTCCACTCCAGGGCATTGCCGGCCATATTGAGGGCACCGCTGGGGCTTTTGCGCTCGGGGAAGGAATCGACGGGCTGGAGCTGGTCGGGGACGTTCTGGGTCCAGGGATCGCTGCCCCAGGGGTAGGGGCGTCCGTCGGTTCCGCGCGCGGCCTTTTCCCATTCCTGCTCGGTGGGTAGCCGCTTGTCCGCCCACGCTGCATAGGCAGCGGCGTCTGCGTGAGAGACGTTGGTGACGGGCTGGTCGGGTTGAGCGGAAGCGCCAGCTTGTCCGGAGAACGGCCGGCCCGTGGCCTGCACGAATCGCAGGTATTCGGCATTGGAGACTTCGGTGCGGTCGATGTAGAAGGCGGGCAGAGTGAGGGTCTGGCGGGGGTGAGGGGAATCGTCGGCGTTTTCTCCAAAGATGAATGGGCCGGCTGGGACCAGCAGCATGGTGCCGTGCGCATCCTCAAGTGTGGGCGCGAGAGGCTTGGGACGCAGGAAGAAGAAGGCGACAATGGCGGCTGCGGCCAGCACTGCGACTCCGATGCCGATGGCAAGCCAGGGCGCCTTCTTCGCAGGCTTTGCGGGCGCTTCGGCAGCAGATTCGAGGGGATATGCGGCAGACGCCGCAGGCGATCCATTGCGCACCGCCGGCGAAATGACGGTAGGAGCAGCTATGGGATCGGAATATTCGACGATTAATTGGGTGGCCGGGGTGAGTGGCCGGTCGACATCGGCCTGAAGTTCGGGATCGACGACCGGGCGAAGGGTGGTGGGACCGCTGCTGGCTCCGTGCTTGTAGAGATCGTTGAGCAGTTCCTGCGGGTTTTGATAGCGCTCTGCTTTGTCTTTGCGCAACAGCTTCTGAATGATGGCGTCGCACATGGGCGGAAGCTGGGGGGCGAGATCGAGGATGGATGGAGGCGGCGAGGACAGGTGAGCAATCTGTATCGCGGTAACCGACTCGTTGTCGAAGGGCCGGCGGCCGGTGAGGAGTTCGAAGAAGATCACGCCGAGGGAGTAGAGGTCGCTGCGCGCATCACAGACCTCGCCTCGAATCTGCTCGGGGCTCATGTAATAGGGAGTGCCAAGGCTTTCGCCGGGACGGGTGAGGCCGTCGGCGAAATCGACGGTTTTGGAGATTCCGAAGTCGAGGATGTGAATGCGACCCGCGATGTCGAGCTGAAGATTGGAGGGCTTGAGATCGCGATGGACGACGCGTTTGGACTCGGCCCAGACCAGGCCCTCAGCGGCCTGCGCGAGGATGCCCGCCGCGTCGGGAGGAGCGAGCGCGCCTTCGCGATGCAGATAGCTGCCCATGTCTTCGCCGCAGATGAACTGCATGATCAGGTAGTGGAGGCCGTTGCCTTCCCCGATGTCGTAGATGGGCACGATGTTGGGGTGGCCCGAAAGCGAGGCGGCGGTGGTTGCCTCCTGGCGAAAGCGCGAGACGATGCGCGGATCCTGGGCCAGGTGGTCGGCCAGGATCTTGACGGCGACGAGGCCGCCGTGGCCCCGGTGGCGGGCGAGAAAGACCTGCGCCATCCCGCCGCCGCCGAGCCGGCGAATCACCTGGTACTTGTTTCCGATCAGTTGCTCAAGCTGGACCCTTTGCTCATCTTCGCGCCTGGTTGACCCCATGGTTGGCATGATACTGCGTGGGTTTTGGAATCGGGGAAACTATCGCCGCATGGTCGCAGCCGTAACCCGCTGCAGGGGACGCCGAGGTGGGTCCATTTGGCACGATCTACGCGAGAGTGGGCGCTGATGCGCGCGCTTTGCACTCCAGCTTTTCAAGCAGTCGCGACAACACGATGCGGTTATGCCGCTGGGCGACGATGCAGGGAAGGTTGGCGGCAACGGCATATCCAGTCATGACCGCGCAGGCCCAGGGCGGGTTCCAGAAGAAGAAAACAGGAAGACAGCTCAGCATGCACCAGTGAGCGAACTCGGCGCGGCGTGTTTCCAGGACAAAAGTCATGACGTATTCGCGATCTCGCTTTGCGAAGCGCTTTTTGGAGAAACCGCCCAGCCAGGGGGCGCCATCGGGCAGGCGCGACTTCCACCGCTGCACGCGAAGGACATCGCGATAAAAGCGCAGTTCCCGGCATCGAGGAGCGGCGGAACTCGGCGCGGAAGTCGCGAAGCGCGCCAGCGGCATGCGCAATGTTATGCGGGCAACCGCAAGATGGATGAGCGGCCAGCCAAGGACGTTGGCGGTTATCATCCAGGGGCTCATATCTGCCTGCCGCGCCATGTGACTTTGCGTTTCAATGTGCGCCGATAGAGCGATTGCCCAAAGATGCCGAAGTAGAACAGGAGCGGGAGAGGGTAAAGCAGGCAGGCGATGGCGGAATAACTGCCGATGCGGCGGGCCAGCAGCAGTATCTGCGCTGCAAGACAGAGATAGACCACGGCAAACGGCACGCGCCAGGGTGCCGGCGACAAAAAAAGAAGCAGGAACGTGGAGCAGAGCGCGGTAAGCCAGAAGCTGGAGATGGCGAGCACTGCGGCCCCCGAGGCGGCGGCTCCATCAGCGAATGCCTTGCTCCATCCTTCGCAGAGCGAAGCGATCCCCCGGGGAAACATGCGTACATTGAGCGTGCCGCGTCCGCAGAAGCAGAGGCATTGTGCGCGCGCCTCCCGCACCAGCGAAGAGAGTGCCAGATTCTCGAGAATATGTCCGCGTACCGCGGCGTGTCCGCCGGTTCGCTGGTAGAGCGGTTTGCTGATCAGAAGCGATTGCCCGAAGAGGTGCGGCTTCCCGACGAATCCGAAGCCGCCCGCTCCGATCGCCATGAGCAGATTGAAAAACAACGAGAGCTGTTCGTAGGGCCGGCGCATGACGTGGTAGGGCAGAACCGAGACGGCAGCTGCGTGGTTCGCGGGAAGGCACGCGAGGAGGCGATCCAGGCCGTCCGGCTCCAGCCATGTATCGGCGTCGAGGAATAGCAGGTTGCTCTCGCGGGCCGCGCCGGCTCCCTGGCTGCAGGCCGATGTCTTTCCGGTCCATCCCGAAGGCAGTTGCACGGCGGAGATCACGCGTGCGCCGGATGATTGCGCGACCGCAGCGGTTCGATCTGTCGAAGCATCGTCCACAATCAGGATCTCGTGCCGCGAGTAAGAAGGTTGTTGAAGCGAGCCAAGAAGTTGAGGCAGATTGTGCTCTTCGTTGCGCGCCGGAACAATGATGGAAACAGCCGGCGCAGCGGGGGCAGATGATGCCTTGCATAAGGGAACCTTGCAAAACAGAACAAACCCCGCCGGCAGCCCCAGCGCGCAGAGCATGGCAAGCCAGATCACCGGCCTGCTCCCTGGCTTTGCTCAAGAATCATGCGCGCAACGTGGCGTCCGCACAGCGTAACCATGGGCATGCCGCCGCCGGGATTGACGCTCCCGCCTACAAAGAAGAGATTGCGATAGCGGGGGCTTTGCTTGGGCGCTTTGAAGGCGAAGTTGCGGGTACGGTCGCACACCACGCCGTAGATGGAACCGCGGTTTGAGGCATAGCGCTGCTCGATGTCGAACGGAGTCCAAAAGTCTTCGACGATGATGTGTTTGCGCAGATCGGTGAGACCCATGCGTTCCAGCTTGTCGAGGCAGAGATCCTTGAGCGCGCTGTAGTCCTCGCGGGTATACGGATGCTTGTCGTTGATGTAGGGAATGTGAGGGAGGATCTTGATGTTATCGCAGCCGGGCGGCGCCTGGGTCGGATCGGTGCGCGTGGGCGCAACAACGTAAATGGTGGGGTCGTCGGGGAGGCGGTGTTGGCGGAAGACGCGATCAAAATGCGCATGTTGATCGCGCGAGTAGAAGAAGTTGTGATGCGCAAGCTGCGGGTAGACGCGATCGAGGCCGAGATGAACCACGATGCCTGAGCAGGCGGGTTCGAAGCGGGCCAGCTTCTTTAACTGCGCGGGAGTTTCCTTGAGGAGCTTTTCTGAAGCCGGAATCACTTCCATGTTGGACACGACGTAGTCGGCGGAGATGGTGCGCAGAGTCCCATTGGGGTCGCGGACGGTGATCCCGTTAACGGCATCGCCGGTGCGTTCGATACTCGTTACTTCATGATTCAGGCATACATGGACGCCGACTTCTTCGAGACGCCGGGAAAAGGCGCGCGCCAGCTGGTAGAGGCCTCCTTCGACATACCACAGTCCAAATTCGAGCTGGATGTTGGGCATGAGATTCATGAATGCCGGCGAGTCGCTAGCCGAGGAGCCCACGTACTTGATGAAATATTCAAACATCGCGCGCAGGTAGGGATTCTGCACGCGCTTGTGTATAGCGCCGGACATGGTGCGCAGGTAGTCGAGGTCACGCGCATCGTGCCAGCCGTAGAAGCGAATGAACTGGCCGAAGGTGTCGAGGCCCTTGTCGAGATAGCCGCGCTCAACGATTTCATACTGGCGGCGGGAATAGTCGATGAAGCGCTGGTACTCTTCGAATACGCCGGTCCCGAAGCGAGCCAGTTCACCGCGCATGTGTTCGGTGTTCTCATAAAGATCGAGCACGGCGCCGTCTTCAAAGAAGTTGCGCCATTGCGGGTCGACGCGGCGAAGCGTTACGTAGTCTTCGAGTTGCTTGCCGTTGTTTTCAAACAGGGGTTGGAAGATGTGGGGAAGGGTGAGAATGGACGGACCAAGATCAAATTTGAAGCCTTGAGTCTCGAGCAGGTTGAGCTTGCCGCCGAGCGTATCGTTTTTTTCGAGGATGGTCACGCGGAATCCGGAAAGGGCGAGCATGATGGCGGCGGACATGCCGCCCAGCCCGGCTCCGATTACAACCACGTGATGGGAAGAAGAAGGGTTCATTTAGGGCTCACCAGGGAAATAGAGATGGTCCGATCCGCATGGTCTATCTGAAACGCGCACTGCTCGAAGCGCGGCGGGCCAAACGAGGGTTTTGGATTATTGGAGGCCCCGACCGGCTCCCGGGGAATCCCCAGGAGCCCCCGATCAAGGCGGTGATTGCCGTTCACGTCCTGGTAGATGCTAACCGCGTAGCGCCCCGGTGGAAGCGGCCCCGCGTCGAAGGTGGTTGAAGATGCGCCTGAGGCTGCCGGTTCGAAGCCGCTGCGCAAAGCCTTGCCCTTGTTGTCGGGGAATCCGCTGCGCGAAGCGAAGATGAGGAAGGCGATCGGGCCGCTCGAGTTGGCTGGCAATGTGACGGTGATGCGCAGATGCGCCTGCTGGTCGGCCTGCATGGTGGCCTGGGGCAGGAGTGTGACGCTGAGCAGCAAAAACAGAAACAGTCGGCGAAAAGCGCGGGTTAACGACATGGCGCCGTGACGCAGCCCAAGCAAAGCGTCGAGCCGGTTGAAGGTTTTGCGGTTGAAAGGGAACCAGTGGATCTCTTTAACGCGATGACTGGAGGCGATCATCACGCTCTTGATACGGGAGAAGGTATAGAGACCCTGCGGTCCGTGATAGCGGCCATACCCGCTTTGACGGTTGCCACCGAAAGAGGCATAGGGATTGGCTATGTTGCGGATCACGTCGTTGATCGCGCAACTGCCGCTGTCGATGGCCGAGGCAACCCGGCGCGCGCGATTGAGATCGCGTGACCAGACGCTGGCGCTCAACGCGAATGGTGTGGAGTTGGCCGCTGCGATGGCCTCGCCCTCGTGATCGAACGGGGCGGCGCACAGGATCGGGCCGAACGTTTCGTTGGCCAGAAGGGCCGAGTCTGGCGGAACATCCGCGAGAATGATGGGCCCTTCGCCGGAATCGGGCAATGCGGGGGGGTGAACCAGTTGTGCGCCTGCGCTGACGGCGGCTCGAACTTCTTCGACAAGACGCGGGTTTGCAGTGATCGAGCCGAGGTCTGCATCGAGGCCCGATCCCGGTCGGAGTTCTGCCACGCGCGCGGCGAGGCTATTGAGGAACCGCGAGTAGATGGGACGCTCAATAAGCAGACGCCGCGTACCGACGCAGACGCGGCCGGAGTTGGAAAAGGCGCCGAACGTAATTCCCTCGATGGTCCTTTCAAAAGCGCAGTCGGCAAAGACGACCGCGGCATCCTTTCCGCCCAGCTCCAGCACTGCAGGGATCAGCAGTTCTGCGGCGCGGGTGGCAATGGTGCGACCGTGCTCACTGCTGCCGGTGAAGAACACAATATCGGGGCCGGCGTCGATGTAGGCGGCGGCCGCGGGGGGCGGATCGGCGACGACCTGCACCAGATCATCCGGAAGGCCGGCCTCGTGGCATAGCCCGGCGATGAGCCGCGCGGTCTCGGGAGTGCTTTCAGAGCACTTGACGATGACCGCGTTGCCGGCAAAGAGCGCGGTTGTCATGGGAACTACGGCAAGTTGAAAGGGGTAATTGGAAGGGGCGTAAACGAGAGCCACTCCATGTGGTTCGTAGCTTTCATGGAATCGCGTTCCGGTGTAAAGGAACGCGGGCTTGCCCACGGTCCGTGAACGCAGAAGGCGCGCGGCGTTCTTCTCATAAAAGCGAATCTGCTCCAGCGTTACCATCACGTCGCCGGCCAGCGCATCGAGAGGCGGCTTGCCGGTTTCGCGGCAGAGGGTTTCGACGATGGTCTCGCGGCGCATGGCGATCAGTCGTCGCAGGGCGCCGATTACCTTGGCGCGCGATGCGACGGGGCGCTGCGCCCACTGCGGAAATGCTGCCTTGGCCCGTTCGACGCGTTCGAGCGGAGTGAAATCGGTCATCCCAGTTCCATGGCGGTAAATGGCTTCGGCTTGGGGTAAGGAATGCGGTATTTATCGCAGATCAGGTTGGATGAGATGCGCGATGATTCGAAGATCGTGGGCAAGCCGCTGCCCGGATGTGTTCCCCCGCCGACAAGGTAGCAGTTGGAGAACTCTTCGAACTGGTTGTGCGGACGCATGAAAAGCATCTGGCTCCAGTTATGGCCCATGTTAAAGGTTGCTCCGAGAAAGACAGAGCTTCGCTTCTCCCAGTCTTCAGGAGTAATGATGCGCTCCTCGCGAATGTGCTGCTCGATATCGCGATAGGGGGTCCGCTGCTGGAGGATTTCGAGCACCCGGGCGCGGTAGCGATGTTTCTCTTCATCCCAGTTGATGCCGCTGGTGTTATTGGGAACCGGGACCAGGATGTAGAGCGCGGAGTGCCCGCGCGGCGCTGTAGAGTCGTCGTTGACGACCGAGTTGCGGATATAAACGGAGATATCTTTTGAGGCGATCTTGCGCTGGGTGATGTCGGAGAGGTTCTTCTTGTAGTCCTGGGCGAAGACGATCATGTGATGTTCGGCATCGTAGATCCGGTCGAGACCGAGGTACATCATGAATGTCGAGCAGGAGAAGCGGCGGCGCTTGACCGATTCTGGCGCGTGCTTGCGCAGCGACCCGGCGTCGAACAGCGTGCTCATGGCATGGCCGAAGTCGGCATTGATGACCACGTCGTCGGCGTCGACCTTCTCCCCGTCTTCGAGCTCGATCCCACAAACCTTGCGTCCGCGGACCAGGACCCGCTTCACCGGAGCCGAAGTGTGGATCTCGGCGCCCTCTTCGCAGGCTACCTTGGCCAGCGCATCGCTGATGCGGCAGAGGCCTCCGCGCACGTGATAGACGCCGTGGGCGTGTTCGGTGTAAGGGATCATGGTGAACAGGCCGGGACAATCCCACGGCGACATGCCGAGATACTTGGACTGGAACGTGAAGGCAAGGCGCAGCTCTTCGGAGCGAAAGTATCCGGCGAGTACATTGTGCAGAGAACGGCCGGGCGCAATGTGCGGAACAGCGGCAAGCAGGGTGGGGCTGAAGAGGCTGAGCGGACTGCCGTAAGCCTTCTGCAGGCAGGGATAAAGTTTCTTGAAGCGAATGCTCTCGCGCGCGAGGAAGCGATCAAGGCTCGCCCCTTCGCCGGGGAAGACGCGCTCGATCTCGGCCTTCATATCAGCTGGCCGCGAACGTGCCAGCAGCGACTTATCCGGAAAGTTAAGACGGTAGATAGGATCAAGCAGCTGGAAATCGAGATAGGAAGCGGAACTGCGGCCTCCTTCTTCGAATAATTCGTCGAGAAGGAACTTCATCATCAGGAAGGTTGGTCCGAGGTCGAAGCGGTATTCGCCCAGGACTAACTCGGCATTGCGGCCGCCGATTACCTTTTGTTTCTCGAAGAGTTGAACTTTCACGCCGCGCTGGGAAAGAATCATAGCTGCAGCTAGGCCACCGGGACCACCCCCGATGACCGCAACACGCTTTTGGGTCATTACCTCTTTGTATCTGATGTCGGCATTCTGTTTCGGTCCTATGATCGCGAGGTTCGAACCTATGAACAAACTGCGGTCGCGGGTTTGACTCAATACAAAGTCGCCCGATAACGGCGGGCCCGGGCCAGCTCCATCGTCCGATTCCGACCCACGCACGAGGAGTTAGCCGCTGGCAAGAAGCGTGGACCGCGCGGCGTCAATCATACGTGAGTTAGCTTAAGCCCGTCGGGAGAAGAGGATTGGACCGATATCTGCGCATCCGGGCATCTGTGCATCCGGGCATCTGTGCATCCGGGCATCTGTGCATCCGGGCATCTGTGCATCCGGGCATCTGTGCATCCGGGCATCTGTGCATCTGGGGAGTGCATATGAAACACTAAAGATCGACTCCGAATGGACCGGGGCACGCCGCCGTCCCGGAGGGGCCCATAGCTCAATCGGTTAGAGCAGCGAACTCATAATTCGTTGGTTCCAGGTTCAAGTCCTGGTGGGCCCACCAGACCGCCCCAGCCTTCAAACACCTCCGACAGCGGCCTAAATCAGCTCGCGTATCTTGTCATGCGTGTTGGTGAAGGCGATTTTCATGCGGTTTGGCTCTCCGCGCACCAAAGCCTCGGCGAGCTTCAGGGCCTGCGATGCCTTGATCTTGGCCGGCATCGGAGGAGTGAATTCATCGACCACCGCTTCGATCAGCACCGGCCCCGTACGCCCGGTAACGCCGTCCAACTGGGCGCCACATGTGGCGGGGTCTTCAATATGAATCGCATCGATTCCGGCGCCGCGCGCGATGGTGACAAAGTCAGCCGGGAAGAGGTCGCACGCATATTCCGGGTTGCCGAGAAAGACCATCTGCTCCCATTTGATCTGCCCCAGCGTGTTGTTCTTGATCACAATGATCTTTATGTTGAGTTTGTAGGCGGCCACCGTGATGAGTTCGCCCATCAGCATGCTGAGGCCGCCGTCTCCGATGATGCAGTAAATTGGCCGATCGGGATATGCCACCGCCGCAGCAATGGCGTAGGGCAGGCCGCAGGCCATGGTGGCGAGATTTCCTGAGCAGCTGTGCATTTGACCGCGCAGCGCGGGCACGTATCGAGCCCACCAGGTGGTAATGGTTCCTGAGTCAGAGGTGACGATAGCGTTGGTGGGGATTCGCTTGCCCAACTCCCAACCCACGACCTGGGGTTTCATCGGCTTATCCGCCCGCGTTCCCCGCTCTTCCATGAGTTTCTGCCATTCCGCCTTGGCCTGTCGGGCTTTCTCGATGAAGGCGTGATCATGCTTTTGAAGGAGGGGAAGAAGGGCGCGGATGGTGTTTCTGGCGTCCCCGACCAGGCCGACGTCGACGGGATGGCGAAGACTGATGCGCTGTGGATCAATATCAATCTGAACACACTTGATGGACCCCGGCGCGGGCAGGAACTCAATATAAGGGAACGACGAGCCCACCATCAGCAGCGTGTCACACTCCTCCATTGCGTCTTGCGAAGGCTCGGTTCCAAGGAGGCCGATCCCGCCGGTGGTGTAGGGGCTGTCGTCAGGGACCGCGGCCTTGCCCAGCAGAGCCTTGATGATCGGCGCGCCCAGTCTCTCCGCCAGCTCCTCGAGCTCTTGAGTCGCATGCAAAGCGCCCTGGCCGGCCAGCACGGCGATCTTCTTCCCGCGATTGAGAATATCCGCGGCATGCTCCAGCTCAACCCGTGCAGGAATCTGGTCGAAATAGGCAGGGACGGCCGAAGTGTGATGGACCGGGTTTCGCGGGGATCGGCCCTTCTTGATCTCCTGTACCTGGACATCCACGGGAATCGTAATGTGAGCCACTCCGCGCGAAGCCAGGGCCGTGCGAATAGCGAGATCGGCCACGCTTTCCATGTGGGCGCCGCTCATGACCCGTTCGTTATAGACGGCGACATCGATGAACAACTTGTCCAGCGCAACGTCCTGCTGAGTCAGCGTGCCAATCAGATCGCTGTGCTGCAGCCCCGTAATCGCGAGGACAGGCGCGCGGTCCAGCTTGGCGTCATACAGGCCATTGAGGAGGTGGATGCCTCCCGGGCCTGAGGTTGCGATGCAGACTCCCAGCTTGCCGGTGAATTTCGCGTAGGCACAGGCCATGAGAGCGGCAGCCTCTTCGTGCCTGACGTGAATGAACCGAATCTGCTCTTTTTGTTTGCGGAGAGCCTCGAAAACTCCGTTGATACCATCGCCGGGCAGGCCAAACACGGTGTCTACGCCCCAGGCAATCAGCCGCTCTACGAGTACATCCGAAGCGTCAGTCATTTTGGTCTCCGGCAAACTGGATGGTCCCTGGCTTGGTGCCACGTAACTGGACAGGGGCTTTGACGCGCGTTTGCACGCCCGGGTTTCATGCCGAAAGGAGACAAACGGCGGGCACGCCCAATCACACCGCATTCTTACCGGCCGCCTTTCCGCGATGTCTCGCTCTGAGTGGTCGCCGCCAGCGTCCAGCCGGGAAGTTGGTATTCTCAAGAGACGGAATCGTGATGCCTACGCGACTTGACACCATCATTGCCACCACGCGGGAAACGGTTGCCGCGGCCAGGCGCCAGACGCCGCAGGCGGTGCTGGAGGCCCTGGCGGCAGCTCACCAGCCGCGCGGCTGGGCGGCGGCTCTTCGCCGGCGTGCAGCGGAGGGGCCGGCGGTGATTGCGGAGATCAAGAAGGCGTCGCCATCGAAAGGCATGATCCGTGAAGACTTCGACGTGGCGTGGCTCGCGGAACGCTACCGTGCCGGAGGTGCAGCCGCGCTTTCGGTGCTGACCGATGCTCCCTACTTCCAGGGCGGCCTGCGGAATCTGGGGATCGCTTCAGAGACGGTCAATCTGCCCTGTCTGCGCAAGGACTTCACCATTGACGAGTACCAGATTGTCGAAGCGCGGGCGCATCGGGGAGACGCCATCCTGCTGATCGCCGCGGCGCTGACCGATGGGGAGATGAAACGGTTCGCGCAGACCGCGCATGGGCTGAGCCTCGACGTCCTGGTCGAGGTGCATACGGCCGATGAACTGGCTCGCGTGCTGGATGCGCTGGGAACGGACGGAGCGGGCGCGATTGGCGTTAACAATCGCGATCTGAAGACCTTTGACGTGCGCCTGGAGCGGTCGGTGGAACTGGCGAGCCAAATTCCCGCCGACGTGGTGCGCGTGGCCGAGAGCGGCATTGCGACCGGCGACGACGTGGCGCGGCTTAGGGCGGCGGGCTTCGACGCGTTCCTGATTGGAGAGAGCCTGATGCGCCAGCCCGATCCGGGCGACGCGCTGGCGGCGTTGCTGGCCGGCGCCGCGGTGGCGCGATGAACTCCGCAGCGCATCTTTGGATCAAGGTGTGCGCCAATACTTCCCTGGCCGACGCCCGGATCGCCGCGGAGGCCGGGGCTGACGCGGTCGGGTTTGTGTTCGCTCCGAGCCCGCGGCGGGTGACGGCGGAGCAGGCCGCGGAGATCGCGCCGCATCTGCCGGAGATGCTGGAAAAGATTGGCGTGTTTGTAGGCGCCGGCGTAGTTGACATCGTGGCAGCGGTGCGGCAATGCGGACTGACCGGGGTGCAACTCCATGCCGACGCCGCGGAAGGTCTTCCGGCGCGTCTCCATGCGGAACTGGGAGCGGGGATTCGGATTTTGCGCGTGGTCCACTATGGTCCCGATGCTGCGGCGGAGGCGCAGAGGTATGCGGCCGATCCGGACGTCGCCGCCGTGCTGGTGGACTCGCGCACGGCCACTGCCGTAGGCGGGACCGGGGTGCGGTTCGACTGGCAGGAGGCGCGGACGCTGTTCGGAGATGCAGGCGGCAAGATGATCGTGGCAGGCGGCTTGACCCCGGAAAACGTAGCCGCGGCCATTAAGACTCTGCACCCCCTGGGCGTCGACGTTGCCTCGGGCGTGGAAGCCGCGCCAGGAAAGAAAGATCCAGACAAGGTGCGTCGTTTCATCGCCAACGCGCGCGCGGCTGGCCGGAGTTTCGCTTCAGAGTGAAGACGGGGAGAGAGACGGCCGCCTGCCTGTTGATGCCGCCAACTCGACCGCGCCAGCAGGGGAAGACCCGCCGCCCGTTCGCCGAGGTCCTTGTACACTGAAAGGTGATTGGCGCAAAGATTGAGAGGAGTGGTGGCATGGCATCGGTGATTCTTCCGGCGGTTCCTTCCGCGTCGCAGCCGGGACGGTTCGGCATCTACGGCGGGCGCTATGTGCCGGAGACCCTGATGGCCGCCCTCCTCGAGCTGGAGCACGAATACGCCGCCGCACAGGCCGATGCGGCATTCCAGGTCGAGTTGGACGGGCTGCTGAAGGATTTCGCGGGACGGCCGACGCCGCTCTATTATGCACACCGCCTCACGACTGAATTGAAGGGCGCGAAGGTTTATCTCAAGCGCGAAGACCTGCTGCACACGGGCGCGCACAAGATCAACAACGCCCTCGGCCAGGGCCTGCTGGCCAAGCGGATGGGCAAGCGCCGCATTATCGCCGAGACCGGCGCGGGCCAGCACGGAGTTGCAACCGCCACCGTCTGCGCGCTGCTGGGGATGGAGTGCGTCATTTACATGGGCGATGTGGACATGGCGAGGCAGGAGCTGAATGTGCTGCGCATGCGCCTGCTGGGCGCCGAAGTGCGGGGCGTGTCGTCCGGCTCAAAGACCCTGAAAGACGCTATCAGCGAGGCCATGCGTGACTGGGTCACCAATGTGCGCACGACCCACTACCTGCTGGGCAGCGCCCTGGGCGCGCACCCTTATCCGACCATGGTGCGCGACTTTCACCGCGTGATCAGCCGCGAGATGAAAGAGCAGATCCTCGAGAAGGAAGGCCGGCTGCCCACCGCGGTCATCGCGTGCGTGGGGGGCGGTTCGAACGCGATCGGGGCGTTTTACGAGTTCATCCCGGACCGCAACGTGCGTCTCATCGGGGTGGAAGCGGGTGGCCGTGGAACCGCTCTCGGCCAGCACGCGGCCCGATTCAGCGGAGGAACTCCGGGAGTGCTGCAGGGCACGTTTTCATATGTGCTGCAGGACGAGGCCGGTCAGATTGCGCAGACTCATTCCGTTTCGGCGGGGCTGGACTATGCCTCGATCGGACCCGAACATGCCGCGCTGCACGACTCGGGACGCGCCGAATATGTTTCGCAGGACGACGCGGCCACGCTTGATGCGGTGGTGAAGCTGGCGCGGACCGAGGGTATTCTTCCAGCATTGGAAAGCGCGCACGCTGTGGCCGAGTGCCTCCGTATGGCTCCCACCATGACCCCGCATGACATACTGGTGGTGAACCTTTCAGGCCGCGGCGATAAGGATATGGGCATTATTGCCGAGCAGCTGCATCTGCAAGGCGCATAGCTCCACTTAGCCGCAACTGTTGGTGCGTTGCAGCAAACCCGTTTTACGTGACAGCGAACCCGATGGCGATCCGATTCGATCACAAACCCGGACTGGTCGTGTATCTCACGGCCGGCGATCCTGCGCTTGAAACCACCCGCGACATCGCGGTGGCGGCGCTCGATGCGGGTGCGGATGTGATCGAACTGGGGGTGCCTTTCAGCGATCCCCTGGCGGACGGGCCTGTCATTCAAAGAGCGATGGAGCGAGCGGTGGCCCGTCACACGCGGCTGAGCGACGTGCTGGGGCTGGCGCGCGAGATCCGCGGCTTGCGCCCTGCCGCGGGACTGATCCTGTTCACCTATCTCAATCCCATTTTGCGGTATGGGCTTTCCCGTTTTGCCGATGATGCGGCCGCAGCCGGCGCCGATGGTGTGCTGGTCACCGACATGATTGTCGAGGAGGCCAGCGAGTATCTTGCCGAGATGCACCGGGTGGGCCTTTCGCCGGTATTTCTGGCTGCTCCTACCAGTCCGGACGATCGCCTGCAGGCGATCGCGGAACATTCTCAGGGTTTTGTCTACGCCATCTCGCGGGTCGGCATTACCGGCAAGCAGCAGAGCATGACGAGCGATGCTGAGGCGCTGGTGGCGCGCATACGGCGATGGACCGGGCTGCCGGTGGCCGTGGGATTCGGCATCTCCAATGCGGAACACGTCGCCCAGGTGGCGGAGTTCGCAGATGCCGCGGTTGTCGGCAGCGCGATCGTGGAGTTGATCGAGAGATCGACTCCCGAGGCAGCGCCCGGCGAAGTGGCTCGATTTATCACGGGCCTTCGCCCGGCAGTATCGGCGCTGGCCCGTTAAAAAGATCCCCGCTGGCGGCCGTTGGCCGCTGTTCGCTTCAACTCTTGTTCCCTGGAACCGGTGTTGTCCGCGCGAGGATGGCGCGGCACCGGGGCCCTTCACGAGGATGGAATGACGCTGGAAGAATTGCGGAATCGCATCGATATTCTGGACCGCCAGCTGGTGGAGTTGCTCAGCGAGCGGGCCCGGGCCGCGTTGATGATCGGCCACCTGAAAGCTGCAACCTCGCTGCCGGTGTATGAGCCGGCGCGCGAAAAGGTGATCTACGCCAACGTGCGCGAGGCCAACAAGGGCCCGCTGCCGGATATCGAGCTGACCCACATCTACGAGCGCATCATCGACGTGATGCGGGCACTGCAAAGGAACGAGTTGGCATCGGAAAGACATGCCCAGGCGATGGCATCGGGTAACCCGGCGGCGGGATATGGCCGCGGGGAAGAAGGTGCATCGGGGTCCAGGACGGCGGCCACGGCCGTTCGTCCGGATCAACCATCGGGCCACGGCACGGGCGCGCAGCTATCTCAGCAGGCATCAGGGGCTGGAGATTCGGACAAGGCGCCGGAGACAGGGAAGAAGCAATGATCGTAGCCATGCAGGAGAAAGCCACCGAAGAACAGATCGATGCAGTGATCGATGCCATGGTGGAGGCGGGGGTGGGCGTTCACCGCACCACCGGCGCGATGCAGACCATTCTGGCGGGCGTGGGGCCGACCGCCAGTCTCGACCTGAGCAAATTTGAACTGCTCGCCGGCGTGCTCCACGTACACCGCATCAGTTCGCCCTATAAGCTGGCCGGGCGCAGCTGGAGGCCGGAAGGCACGGTCGTCGAATTCCGCAATGGGGTAAAGCTCGGCGGCGAGCGGGTCTTGGCCATGGCCGGCCCCTGTTCGATCGAGAATCGGGAACAGATTTACCAGACGGCGGAACGCATCAAGGCGTCGGGCGCGACGTTCCTTCGCGGCGGCGCCTTCAAGCCGCGCAGTTCGCCTTACGCATTTCAGGGCATGGGCATTCCCGGACTGGAACTGATGCGCGAAGCCGCCGATGCCCACGGGCTGCTGGTGGTCAGCGAAGTGATGGAGATCTCGCAGATCGAGCCCATGCTGGGATTCGTGGACCTGTTCCAGGTAGGCGCACGCAACATGCAGAATTTCAACCTGCTGCGCGAGCTGGGACAGGTGCGAAAGCCGGTGCTGTTGAAGCGGGGCATCGCGGCGACCGTCGAAGAGCTGCTGTTGTCGAGCGAGTACATCCTGTCGGGCGGCAACTATGATGTGATTCTGTGCGAGCGGGGTATCCGCACGTACGAGACGGCGACCCGCAATACCATGGATATCTCGGCGATTCCGGTGGTGAAGAAGCTTTCCCACCTGCCCATCGTCGCGGACCCCTCGCATGGTACGGGCCGGCGCGACATGGTGGCTCCGATGGCCCGGGCTGCGGTAGCCGCGGGCGCCGACGCGGTGCTGGTAGAGGTTCATCCGAATGCCGACAAGGCCGCTTCCGATGCCGCGCAGACGTTGTACCTGGACCAGTTCGAAAAGCTGATGGGAGAGCTGCGCCTGATCGCCATCGCTGTGGGGAGAACGCTCTGAAGAGGAGAATGCCGGCCGCATGATCGAGCGCATCGCCATCCTGGGTACGGGCCTGCTGGGCGCCTCCGTGGGGTTGGCCTTGCGCGCGGCCGGTTACACCGGCTCTATCATCGGCTGGAACCGCAGCCCCGAGGGTGCGCGCGAGGCGCTCGCAATGGGAGCGGTCGACTCCACCGTCAGCGAGCCTCTGGAGGCGGCCAAGGCAAGCCAGGTGGTGCTGCTGTCAGTGCCCATCTACGCCACCATCGACCTGATGGAACAGTTGTCGGGAGTGCTGGGCAGCGAACACCTGGTAACCGATGTGGGCAGCACCAAGGGCCAGATCACCGCGGCCGGGGCGCGGGGGTTCAACCAGCCGGAAAAGGCGGCGTTTCTGCCCGGGCATCCCATGGCGGGCAAAGAGCGCGGAGGCGCATCCCTGGCCGACGGGAGCCTGTTTCGCGGAGCGGTCTGGCTGTTTACGGATCAGCCTTCGGCGCAGCGATCCCAACAGGGAAATGCACTGGTAAAGAGCTGGCGCGAATGGGTGGCGGCGATGGGGTCAAGGGTCATCGACATCGACCCTGTACGCCACGACGAACTGGTCGCCTGGGTGAGCCACCTGCCGCAACTTGTCGCGACAGCGCTCAGCGCGGTTCTCGAAGACGAAGTGGGTGATGCGCCCGAATTGAAAGATGTGGGCGGGCGCGGCCTGCGCGAGATGACACGGCTGGGCGCCAGCCCCTTCTCCATGTGGCGCGACATTGCCCATACCAATACCCCGGCCATCGAGGCTGCCCTGCTGGCCATGGAACAGCGCCTCACGCTGATCCGGGAAAACCTCCGTACCCCCGGCCTGCGCGACGAATTCGAACGGGCCAACCAGTTCCGGCGTGAATAGCCGGGAGACTGATACGGTGTGGCCGGACATTCCATACATCCAGAAACATTTCCACAACAGAAACACTAAGAGAGCTACAACTCCTCTGAGAGCCATGGCCTCTAAGGTTTGTAACGGGAGAGAAATCTTCCAGAAGGAGAGAGTAGACTATGGCCTTCAAGAGGATCGGCAACGAACCTCGCGAATGGCAGCGAGGAAACTCATACAACCAATGTGACAGCGGGAAGGGCAGGGAAACTCGAGCTGAGCTCGAATGAATTGCCTCATCGCCATGCACGCAAGTTGTGATCTGGTCTCCGAGTCCAGATCTTCTCAAAAATACGGACAGCGAGGGGCGACTTCTCCCAGGAGATTTTCGCCCCTCTGCTTTTGTGCCTCCCGCGTTCTTTTCCCCAAGCAGCAGTTGACACGGCCAAGGCGTTATCGGTCATTCTTTGTGGGGCGGCGAAGTCACGGCGAGGCGCGGGAAGTGTAATTCGCTCCTGAATTCGGAAGGCGTATCTGATTCGCATTGCGGGAAGGGTCTCCGCTCCCGGCATCCAACGCAAACAGCGCAAGTCTGATCCAATACCCAGTAGAGGTGACGTTCTGATGAAGCCATCCAACGGGCGCAGCCGCGTTGTGATTGAAGAAATCACCCCACAGATTGACGGCGGCCGACACCCCGTATGCCGAGTCACCGGCGATGAGGTGGTGGTGAGCGCAGCCATCTTCGCCGACGGACACGATCGCATCAGCGCTCAGCTCGTATTCCGGCATGGGAATGAGCGGAAATGGCGCTTTACGCCGATGACCGCGGTCGCTAATGACATCTGGACCGGCTCTTTCAAGGTGGACAAGCTGGGCACCTGGCAATACACGATTGTCGGCTGGGTGGATCATTTCGTGACTTGGGAGAGCGAACTGCGCAAGCGCCTGGCCGCGCAGGACACTCCCGCGCACCCCCCGCTGATTCAGCCTGATCCAAGAACTCCCGACGCCGCTCCTGACGGCTTGACCGCGGGAGCTGCGACCGGCGGGCAGGACATCGCCTTGGCGCTTCGCACCGGCGCCATTCTCATCGGTCAGGGTGCCAAGCGGGCCAGCGGCGCTGACGCCCGTCGCCTGGCGGCCGCGGCCAAGTCGCTGGAGGACCTGGCCGCGCAGAACCTGCCTTATTACGACTATCCGCTCGATGCGGAAACCGTGGCGCTGATGGCGCGATACCCCGATCAGCAGTTCGCCACACGTTATGAGCCGGAGCTGTCGGTCTGGGTTGACCGCGAGCGGGCCCGGTTCTCGAGCTGGTACGAGTTATTTCCCCGGTCGGCATCTCCGGTCCCGGGGAAGCATGGAACGTTCGCCGATGTGGAGCAGCAGATTCCCGAGATCGTGGCGATGGGATTCGATGTCCTTTACATGCCGCCGATCCACCCTATCGGCAACGCATTTCGCAAGGGGCCGGAGAACTCGGTGGTATCGAAGCCCGGCGATCCGGGGAGCCCATGGGCGATTGGAGACAAATCTGCGGCCCCGGCCTTGTCCGATCCCAACCGGATCAAGGAAGACGATGGCGGGCACAAATCGATCCATGCCGAGCTGGGCACCTATGCCGATTTCGATCGCCTGGTCGCGACGGCGCGGGAACACGATATCGATATCGCACTGGACATCGCTTTCCAATGCTCGCCAGATCACCCGTGGGTGGCGCAGCACCCCACGTGGTTCAACATCCGCCCGGATGGATCGATCCAGTATGCGGAGAATCCACCCAAGAAGTATCAGGACATTTACCCCCTCAACTTCGAGTCGCCGGATTGGCGCGGGTTGTGGGACGAGCTGTATTCGGTATTCGAATTCTGGATCAAGCGCGGGGTGAAGGTCTTCCGCGTGGACAATCCGCACACCAAGGCCATGCCCTTCTGGGAGTGGTGCCTGGGTACGCTGCGCAGCAAGTATCCCGACACCATCTACCTGGCCGAAGCGTTTACGCGGCCTCACGTCATGTACTGGCTCGCAAAGGCCGGCTTTACCCAGTCCTATACCTACTTCACCTGGCGCAACACGAGCAGCGAATTGCGCGCCTACCTGGAAGAGATCACCCGGCCGCCGGTGAGCGATTTCTTCCGCCCCAACTTCTGGCCCAATACTCCGGACATCCTGCACAAGACGCTGCAGGATGGAGGCCGCCCCGCGTTCATGTTCCGGCTGGTACTGGCCGCCACGATGACCGCCAACTACGGCATGTACGGACCGGCTTACGAGCTGAGCGAAAACCTGCCTGCCAAGCCTGCCGCGGGCAAGACGGAATCGGAAGAGTACCTGATGAGCGAGAAGTACGAGATCCGGCAGCGCGACCGCAACGGCCCCGGCACTCTGGTTCCGCTCATCACCCGCATCAACCATATCCGCCAGACCAATCCGGCTCTCCAGACCAACGAGCGATTGTTCTTCCACGACATCGACAATCCCAACCTTATTGCGTACTCCAAATCGACCGCCGACTTCAAGAACACGCTGCTGGTCATCGTGAATCTCGACCCGTTCAACGTGCAGTCGGGCTGGACCGATCTTGACCTGGCGCGGCTGGGTCTGATCGCCAACGAGAGTTACATTGTTGAGGACCTGCTCAACGGGCCCAGCTACGCATGGACGGGACGGCGCAATTTTGTAGAACTGCGCCCCGGAGTGCAGGCAGGCCACATCTTCCGGATTGGGCCGTTACGCTAGCCAAGTGGCACGCAACCGCCCAGCCGTACAAATCACAATCGAGTCGCTTCCAAGAGAGCGGCTTTGCAGTTGAGACAGCTGTTTAAGTCAACATCCCTCGATCGATGTGTTCTTTGGAGCTCGCCGCTCGATGCGGAAGCTCAGGGATGGAGAAGGACTGCTAACCGCCGTAGTTCGGAGAACGGGAATTGAAGAAGCTCGCCAGCGCTGCCGATCCATTCTGGTACAAAGACGCGATCATCTATGAGCTGCACGTGCGTGCATTCGCCGATTCAAACAATGACGGAATCGGCGATTTCCCCGGCCTGATGTCGCGGCTCGACTACCTGCAGGACCTGGGTGTTACCTGCCTGTGGATCCTGCCCTTTTTCCCCTCGCCGCTGCGCGATGACGGATATGACATCGCCAATTACACCGACGTCAATCCGTCGTATGGCACGCTGGGCGACTTCAAGGCATTTCTGGACGCGGCTCATCAGCGCGGCATGCAGGTGATGATCGAGCTGGTCATCAACCACACCAGCGACCAGCATCCCTGGTTCAAGGCGGCGCGCCTGGCGCCTCCCGGCTCGCCGCAGCGGGAGATGTACGTGTGGTCCCAGACGGACCAGGTGTACAAGGACGCCCGCATCATCTTCACTGACACTGAGAAATCGAACTGGACGTGGGACGAAGCCGCCCAGGCCTACTACTGGCATCGCTTCTTTTCGCACCAGCCGGATCTGAATTTCGACAATCCGGTCGTTATGGAAGAAGTTTTGAAGGCCATGCGCTTCTGGCTCGATATGGGTGTCGATGCGCTGCGCATGGACGCGATTCCTTACCTGGTCGAGCGCGACGGAACCAATTGCGAAAACCTTCCCGAGACGCATGCAGTGATCAAGAGCATCCGCGCCGCCATCGACGCGGACTACGGCAATCGCCTGGTTCTGGCCGAGGCGAACCAGTGGCCGGCCGATGTGCGGCCCTATTTTGGCGACGGCGATGAATGCCACATGGCGTTCCACTTCCCCCTCATGCCGCGCATTTACATGGCGCTGCGCCAGGAAGACCGTCTCCCCATCACCGACATCATGGCGCAGACGCCGCCCATTCCGGACAACTGCCAGTGGGGCCTGTTCCTGCGCAATCACGACGAGCTGACCCTGGAGATGGTCACCGACGACGAGCGCGACTACATGTACTTCGCTTACTCGGCGGACCCGCGCATGCGCATCAACGTCGGCATCCGCCGCCGGCTCGCGCCCCTGGTCGACAACAACCGCCGCCGCATTGAATTGCTCAATTCACTGCTGCTGAGCTTTCCCGGGACACCCATTCTCTATTACGGCGACGAAATCGGGATGGGCGACAACATCTATCTCGGCGATCGCAACGGTGTGCGTACGCCCATGCAGTGGACCTCGGACCGTAACGCCGGGTTCTCCAAGTGCGACCCGGCACGGTTGTATTTCCCGGTCATCATGGACCCCATCTACGGGTACCAGGTGGTGAACGTCGAAGCCCAGCTCAGCGACCAGTCGAGCCTGCTGCACTGGACGCGGAACATGATTGCGCTGCGCAAGCTGTTCCAGGTATTCGGGCGCGGCACCCTCAAGTTCCTCAACCCGGCCAATCGCAAGATTCTTGCTTACCTGCGTGATCTCGACCGCGGCGACGGATCGCATGAGACCATCCTGTGCGTCGCCAACCTCAGCCGGTTCGCTCAGCCGGTGGCTCTGGACCTGGCCGAATTCGCCGGGATGGAGGCGGTGGAGATGCTGGGCTACGTGCCTTTCCCAACCATCACCAGCGAGCCTTATTCGCTCAGCCTGGCACCGTATTCGTTCCTGTGGCTGGAGTTGCAGCAGGGAGCAGCGAAGCTGGAGTCGTTGCCGGAGCCGGTGATCGAAATCCCCGCCGAAGCGGAGGCCGAAGATCCGGCGGCTCTCGATGTGCTCACCAAGGGCTGGGCGGGATTCATGGCCGGACACGGGCTGGCAGTGCTCGAGGCGAGCCTGCCGGGCTGGCTGCCGCGGCAGCGCTGGTTCGGGGCCAAGACCCGGAAGATTCAAACCGTCAAAGTACTGGACTGGGTGGAACTGCCGGCGGCCGTAGCCGCCAACACCGCCATTCTCCCCGGCGCTGATATACCTTCAACAAGCTCGCTGCCGTCTGCCCTTTTCTACTTTGAGATCGGCTATGGCGACAACGTCAGCGACGTGTACCAGGTCCCCCTGGCATTCAGCGCCGGATCCGCCGCAGACGAACTCACGGCCATGCACCCCCAGTCGGTGATCGCGTTGCTGTCATCGCCGGTGGGTGCGGTGGTGCTGCACGATGCGACCACCCGCGAGGACCTGCGCCAGGGCCTGCTGATGCTGATTGAACGCAGCGCATCGCTGCGGCTCTCCAATACCCAGACTGCCGCGCTCGACGTGGCTGCGACTCTGGCTGCGGCGGCCACCGGTAAAACAGCCACGATGGAGCGCCTGAAGGGCGACGCCGCCGAGTTGCTGGAACATCCGGACCGCGCCACCCACGGGGTTGCGGCGCCGGGCCAGGTACATCTTCGCCCTCACGAGGAGTTTCCGGCGGTGGCATCCGCACCTGGAGCGGAGCCCGCCCAAAAGCTGGACGAGCTTCGCGAGGTGTCGGCTGCCGCGCCGTCGGAAACGGCGGTGCCGGTTGCTCCGCTGCCGATCAGCGCGCAGCCGGGCGAGGCGGCTGCCCCTCCGCGGTCGTCTGCTCCCGCGCCTTCAGCCAGCGAACGGCTCCAGCCCCGCGAGTCTCCCTATGCGGGCGATCCGGACCCGGCAGCAGGGCATCTCTATGCCCGCGCTTCAAGTGCCTTCTCGCCCTCGACGCATACCCGGCACCTGGCCGCGCGGGTGGGTTCCGCGGAGCAGTCCAACACCTCGATTCTCTATGGCAAGGAGCTCATTCTCAAGCTGTTCCGGCGGTTGCAGCCGGGCGAAAATCCCGATGTGGAGATCGGGCGCTTCCTCACCGAGGTTGCCCACTTCCCGCGCATCGCACCCTTCTACGGAGAGATCGGCATTGTTCCCGCCGGCGGGGAGAAAACCACCGTCGCGATGCTGCAGGGACTGGTCGCTAACCAGGGCGACGGCTGGCAGTGGTTCCTCGATCAGCTCTCCGGCTTCTTTGCGGGAGTGGCTCATCTTCCTGGCCCCGCAGACATGCCCACGCCCGGCTTCGTCAATCTGCCTGAAACGCGCCAGGATGTGAGGGAACATGCCGACGGCGCGCTCGAGGCTGCCGCGCTGCTGGGCCGCAGAACAGGGGAGATGCACCTGGCCCTGGCTACGCCGACCGACAATGCCGCCTTTGCCGCCGAGCCATTCACTCCGGAGGACCTGAGCCGCGACGCACGCCGCATCGAAGCCCAGATCACAGCGGCCCTCGACGCCTTGAAGGCGAAGCTGCCGACTTTCGTGGACCTGATCGCCGACGATGCTGCGCTTCTGCTGTCGCGTCGCCGCGAACTCATTCGCCGCGCCCACGCCATCGAAGGCGAAAAGGCCTACGGCCAGCGCATCCGCATTCATGGGGACTATCATCTAGGTCAGACGCTGCGGACCGCGTCTTCTTCTCCGGACGCCGGCAGCGGGGACTTCGTACTTCTCGACTTCGAGGGTGAGCCGGCCCGGCCCCTGATCGAACGCCGGCAGAAGCAATCGCCTCTGAAAGACGTGGCCGGTATGGTACGGTCATTCTCGTACGCAGCCTTTTCGGGACTGGACAAATTCATGGCCGCCGAGCACGGCGGGCAAGCGAGTTCCGAGGCTCTGATATGCTGGGCGCGCTTGTGGCAGAACTCGGTCTCCGCCGAATTTCTCCGGGCCTATTCTGCGACCGTCGCCAACCGGCCTGGGCTGCTGCCTCCAGCGGAACAGGCGCAATCGCTGTTCACGGCCTATGTGCTTGAAAAGGCCTTGTATGAGCTGCTCTACGAATTGAATAATCGGCCCACCTGGCTTCGCATTCCCATCGGTGGCATCCTAACGATGTAACGCGTCGAAACCTGTCGCTCAGGACTGGCGCCGGATCGAAAGCAACCAGTCCGATAGATCGGAAATCCTGTTCTCTATGGCGATCGCAGACCCCATCCCCGAATTCAGCCGTCCCCCTGCCAAGACGGGATACACCCTGCTGGTAGTGGTGCCGCCCTTGCCTACCACGCAGCTGGAGAGTGTCTTTGCCAAAGTCGCCGGCGCTTTTCCGGTAGAAGATGTGCTGATCGCGACGCAGAGTGAGATCGCGGCGGACAACTACCTTCCCCTGCAGATCACGACGGCCCCCGTAACGACCCCGTCGTGGACCCTGACCGCTACGGATTTTGTGAACGCGTATCAACTCGCGCAAAAGCATGACGCGCGCAATATCCTGCTGCTGGGCGGGGAGTCGGGCTCGCTCTCCGCGGAGGCGATCCGCAACCTCGGAACCGCGGTGGTGTCCAAGTCAACCGACCTGGCCATGCCCCACTACGATCTGCCTCCCAATGCCGGCCTGGTCAATTCGGCGATTCTGTACCCCTTGACGCGGGCGCTGTTCGCTACCAGGGCGCGCTTCCCCCTGGCTATCGACCTGGGGCTCTCGCTGCGCATGGCAGAACGGTTGGCCGCCGCCGGCCAGCGCTTTACCGCGCTGAACCAGAGCGATGCGATCGTGTGGCCGATCTCTGAGGCGATCGTCGCCGGGTTTGGCATCGAGGAATTCGAAGCCGGCGGCCGGGCGCTGCCGCAGCCCACCGATCCCGACATCCGTACCATCCTGGGGCACGTGACCGGGTCGCTGTTCGCCGATGTCGAAAACAAGGCAGCCCTGTGGCAGAGACCGCGGCGCCTGCCTCCTCCGCGGCCGTCCGCCCCGCAGCGCAATGCGGTGGAGGGCCCCACCGACATCGCTCCCATGATTGAAGGATTTCGGCTGGCCTACAGCAACCTGCAGGAAATCTGGTCGCTGGTATTGCCGCCCAACACGCTGCTCGGGTTGAAGCGGCTTTCCGTCACCGATCCGGCTTCATTTCGCATGCCGGAAAACCTCTGGGCGCGAATCGTTTATGACTTTCTTATTGCCTACCGGCTGCGCACGATCAATCGAGGCCACCTGCTCGGCGCATTGATTCCGCTCTACCTTGCCTGGGTGGCGGGACACATTAATTCGGCGGCCTCGTCAGTCGATGCGGAACGCCATATCGAAGCGGTTGCGGCGGCATTCGATGCCGACAAGCCCTACCTGGTATCGCGCTGGCGCTGGCCCGACCGGTTTAATCCGTGAAGGCGCAGATGCACCGCGAATTTTCTTTGCCTGATGCGGAGCTAATCCAATTCCGGATTCCACGAACAGGGGCCTTTTGAAGGAGTGAGTCCGATGCACACCATCCTTGCCATGATGTTGCAGAGCAAGCAGACTGTGATGACCCAGCCGATCTACAGCGACAACAACTCTGTGTGGCATCACATGTCGGATGCCCTGCACCAGTCGTTCTACCGGGTGCTGGGGCTGCTGATCGCCATTCTTCCCGGGATTCTCGCCTTCTTTGTAGCCCTGGGGGTATTTGCCCTCATCGGGATGGCGCTGTCCGCTCTTCTTCGCCGGGGCCTCACCTGGGTCAAGATCGACGATCGATTTGCGCGCACCCGCCTGGCTGCGGACTGGACACCCTCCAACTCGCCGACCGAGCTGATCGCCCGCGGCTCTTTCTGGGGCTGCGTGCTGCTGGGGCTGATCATCGGTGTCTCGGCCTTCGACGCCTCCTACGCGACCGGCGCGCCGCTGCCGATCTCCCTGCTGCCCTACCTGACCCACGCGGTGGGAGCGATCCTGCTGCTCATCGCCGGAACCCTCATCGCCCGCTTCCTGGCCCGTTCGGTGCTGATCAGTTCAGTGAACGCCCAGCTGCAATACGCGCGCTTTCTTTCCCTGGGAGTCAAGTGGCTGGTATTGGTTCTGACCGCCGCGATGGTGCTCGATCACCTGGAGATCGGCGGAGCGATTGTCGAACTGGCATTCGGCATCCTCTTCGGCGGCATCGTGCTGACCCTGGCGCTTGCCGTGGGGCTCGGTTCACGCGACCTGGTGAGCCGTTCGCTGGAGAACCAGTTAGAGAAGAACGACCGCACTCCTGGGCCGCATCTCGCCTCGAGCAACGGGCCCACGGAGACTATCCGCCACTTCTGACCGCGCCGGTCTGGACGCCAACCCAATGCGCTCGCCGAGTCCATGAACTCGGCGGGCGCATCGGGTTGGCGTCTCGAATCTGCCTGGTTTGACCGGGTGCGAGATGATTCACTGCGCCAATCTTTAGGTTAGGGTCACCCATCACATCTCAATGTGACGAAGGTCACGTTTTCCGGTTTCGTAACAGAATTTTCGATTACTTCAGAAACCATCTCGGGTTATACTCCTCCCACATAGCAATAAAAAAGCAGCCCTCCTGAGCGTGCATTGCACGCCAGTGTGGCTCATCGCTCCCGATCCGCCGAGGATCACGGGATGCCTAGATTTGATTGATATTGGATGGGGTTAGACTATGCCTTGCGTTGCCGGTTTTTCACTTGCCTTGGGCTGTCCCGAAACTGGAATTCAGTCCGCAGACCACCCCGAATCATCTAAAATCCCCTCTCGCCTGGATCAGGTTACTCAGCGCCGGAAATGGGCGGGAATCGCCGGGCTCCTGGCTTTCCTGGCAGCCCTGATCTTCGCCGGGCCCCAGGCTGCCCATGCGCAATCGGCATTCTCCCCGACCTTCACGCCTCAGGCGGTAGGAACGTCGGCCACGACGGTCGTGACCGTAACCGCGGCTGTAGCCGGGACCGTGGATACGGTCAAGGTGCTGACGGGCGGCGCGCCGGGTGGCGACTTCGCTGCGGCTTCGGGGAGTTCAAGCTGCGCTTCGGCCTCGCTCCTGGCGGGACAGACCTGCCAGCAATCTGTCGCATTCACACCCGCTTACCCTGGGATTCGCACGGGCGCGGTGGTGCTGTCAGGCAGCGGCAAGGTGCTCGGCGTCGCATATATCTCTGGCATGGGAACGGGAGGCCTTCCCGTTCTGGTCAATGGAAACATGATCCCCGCCGCGGGCAGTGGGGCTTGGGATGAACTCGAGGATGGCGAGCCCGCCACATCGGCCGACCTAAATCTGCCCGCCAGCGTGGTGCTCGATGGCGCCGGGAACATGTACATCGCCGACAGCGTGCACCACCGGGTGCGCATGGTGAGTTCCGGCAATGGCGCCACCATCAGCGGCAGCGTGACATATCCTCCGGCCGGCATCATCACCACCATCGCGGGCACGGGAGAGGCGGGCATAGGTGCGGACGGCGTCCCCGCTTATTCTTCGGCTCTCGACACGCCCGCCGGACTGGCCGTCGACGGGGCAGGAAATCTCTATATCGCGGATACGGGCAACAGCCGTGTCAGGGTCATCTCCGCCACTACCGGCCTGATCACAACCATCGCCACGGGGAGTTTGAATCAGCCCTGGGGCGTGACGGTCGATGCAGCCGGCAACTTGTTTATCGCCGACACCTATAACCACCGCATCCTCCGGGTCGATGGGTCAACCCAGGCCGTGACCACGATAGCGGGATCGGGAAGCGCCCCGGCCGATGCTGCCGACAAGGCCGGCGACGGCGGTCCGGCCACCAGCGCACAGCTCAATCGCCCCCATGCCGTGGCCTTCGACGCCGTGGGCAACATGTACATCCCTGATACCGGCGACAATCGCATTCGCAAGGTGAGTCTCTCCGGAACGATCAGTACCTTCGCAGGGACCGGTGCGGTTGGTTTCAGTGCCGATGGCACTCTCGCGACAAGCGCGTTAATGTGGGCCCCTTCCGGGGTGATCGTCGACGCGGCGCAAAACGTATATGTCTCCGACACCCAGAACAACGCGGTCCGCAAGATCAGCGTGGCCACGGGCAAGATCGCAACCGTGGTGCAAACGGGCAAGCTTAAAAACGTCGTCAACAAGAGCCTGTTCACCAACAGTCTCTACGGCCCCATCGGGCTGGCCCTCGACGGTAATGGAAACCTCTATTTCGCGGACTACTACTACATGCGCATCCGCGAGATCCAGAGCAGCGTCGCGCTGATGGATTTCACTTCGTCGGCCGTGCGGGCTGGCAGCACGTCGACCCAGGCGGCCGCTCCGCCGTCAATTCAAGTCGAGAATGATGGAAACGCGTCGTTCTCGCTGGGGTCAATCACGCCCACTTCGAATTCCGCGGTGAATCCAGCCTCCACCACCTGCCAGGCCAGCGAGACGCTCGCGGTCGGAATTGCGTGCACGATAACACCGCAATTCGCTCCAACAGTTTCGGGTAATCCCTTGTTCGGCGAAGTCGATGTCGCTGAGCTAACCACCAACCCGCTGCTCGCAATCCAGTTGGTCGGGAACGCCACTCCGATCAACTCCACCACAACCACGCTAACCTCCAATCACGATCCCTCCAACTTCGGCCAGAGCGTCACGTTTACCGCGACCGTCAACACGGGGGCGGGAACCGGCGCTCTGACCGGAACCGTTTCATTCTTCGACGGCACCACCACGCTGCAGACCGGCGTTCACTTGACCGCGTCGTCGATTCCTAACACCTATCTGGCAACGTTCTCTACGCCCGGGCTGTCGGTGGGCGTTCACTCAATTACTGCGACCTACAGCGGCGACGCCTATCACCTTCCAACGGACCCCAACACCGACGGGGCGATTCCTGACCTTACCCAGGTGGTGAACGAAGTGACCTCCACCACGGTGTCTACCAGCGCCAACCCGTCCGCACTCGGTAACGCTGTGACCCTGACCGCCAAGGTAATCGCGTCGGGCGGAGGCGGGGTGGCTCCCGACGGCATGGTGAGCTTCAACGACGGCGCGAGCGTACTCGGCAGTGCCGGCATCGACGTCAACGGCCTCGCGACCTTTACGACTACCACCCTGGCAGCGGGCACTCATGCCATTACCGCGAGTTATCCCGGCGATACGGCGAAGAACATTCTCGGCAGCAATTCGGCGGTTCTGCGCCAGGACGTGCAGGCTGCGTCCACCGTCCTGGTGCAGTCCAATCCCAATCCCTCAACCTACGGAACGTCGGTGACGTTCTCCGCGACCGTAACTTCGGGTGGCGGGATGGCCGCCACCGGCACGGTGACTTTCCTGGACGGAGCCAAGCAAATCGGATCCGCGTCCCTGGCAGGCACTTCAGGCGTGGCTACGTTTGTCTCCTCTACGCTGAGTGCCGGGTCGCACGCGATCACCGCTTCGTATGCGGGCGATCAATACTCCGGTCCCGGGGTCTCCGCGCCGATCATCCAGGTGGTCAACCTGAATTCGACCGTCACCGTTGTCGCGGCCACTCCTAATCCCGGGATCGCCGGCAAGCCAGTGGTTCTCACGGTTTCAGTTCGGGCCATCTCCGGTTCCGGCGCTATCACCGGTACCGTGACGTTTACCGACGGCGGAAAACAGATCGGGAGCGGAACCCTGAGCGCAGGATCCTTCTCGATTTCGCCCACGCTTGCGCCGGGAGCCCACGCGATTGTTGCCACCTACAACGGAGACAGCAACGATACCGGAAGCGCGTCGGCCGCGATGCCGCTGGCCGTCAATCCGGCCAAGACCGCGGTGACAGTTCAGTCGAGCACCACACCATCGACGGTTCTATCCCCGGTCATCTTTACCGCCACCGTCACTGGAAATGGTGGAACTCCCACCGGTTCGGTGACATTCGGCGTGGACGGCGCCACGGCCGGGACTGCCACCCTGAACGCTAACGGGACCGCGACCCTTACCTCCTCCGCATTGAAGGTGGGCGCGCATAACGTAACTGCCACTTATACCGGGGACACCAACGACGCGGGCAGTGTCTCTGGGGCGTTCACCCAGACTGTCGACGCGATCACCACCACCACTTCGCTGGGGCAATCGTCTACCACGGGAGTATCGCCGCAGGTCATCCTGGTTGCGGCCATTACCGGCGGTCCTACGCCGACCGGCACGGTCACATTCAGCAACGGTTCGCAGACGCTGGGCGCTGCGCCAGTGGACACGACGGGAGTCGCGACCCTGATGCCCGATCTGGCGCCTGGAACCTACAATATCGTTGCCAGTTACGGCGGCGATGCGGATCACAACCCCTCCACGTCTTCCGCTCTCAAGATCTCGGGCACACCCGTGGGCTTCGCCATGACAATCGATCCACCGATGGTCTCGATGGCTTCATCTGAAAACGTCACGATCGCAATCAAGCTCAGCTCTAACAACGGGTATGCCGATACCATCGGCCTTGGCTGCGGAACCCTGCCAGCAGGTGTCACCTGTCACTTCGACAGCTCGAACGTAGCGCTGAAGTCGGGACAAAGCGTCACCGCGCAGCTCACGATCGACACCAACTCGCCCCTGCAGGGGGGCGCCACCGCAATGAACTCCGGTCCCGGTCCGCGCGGCTTCAATCTTGCCGGACTGTTCCTACCCGCGGGATTGCTGCTGGGCTCAGCCTTGTGGCGATTCCGGAGACGCAACGCTGCGGTCTTCGGGGTCTTCATCGGCTTGCTGGCTGCGGGTGCGATGGTCCTCACCGGATGCGGAGGCTTCACCCAGAGCAAGGCTGCACCCGGAACCTACACGGTCGAGGTGACCGGAGTCGGCTCCAACAGCAACATCACGCACTATCAGAACATCACCCTGACCATCACGAAGTGAGCGTGATTCGACGAATGCGCTGTGGAAGGTTCTAAGCTTTGGATTGAACCTTCCATGCCGGACTCGAGATGAATTGATGAGCGGAACACGCTGGGGAGAGAGATGAAAAGCTTCGATGGTTCGGTCAACGGGTTGAAACAGGGAACAGTGCATCGGGCGCGCCGCAGTTGGCTGATGTCGCTGGTGACGATCGCGGTCCTCTTGGCGGCAAGCCGCTTTGCGGGCGCCCAGGCGACCGAATCGGCAACCGCCGGAGGCGCGTCGTTGTGGGTCGGCGCCACCGTGTCGGGTTACTACATTCAATACGGCGAGATCAAAGAGCTGGGAGCGTCTGGATTCTTTGATACCGATACAGTGCGCCGCTTCGGGATCGAAGGCGAGGGCCGGTGGCTCGAGTATCATCAGACCGCCGATGTGCATATCGAGAGTTACATGGCCGGTCCGCGCTATCACTTCAACGTCGGCAGATTTCAACCTTACGCCAAGGGCCTCATTGGGGTCGGGTATTTCAACTTCCCTTATAACTACGCGCATGGCAGTTACCTGGTAACCGCGGGCGGCGGCGGGGTTGACTATCACCTAAGCCGGCGCTGGAGCGTGCGCATCGCTGATGTCGAATATCAATACTGGCCGCAGTTCACCTTTGGGGCCATGTCTTCAGCCGGCGTGAGCAGCGGGTTACGCTACAGAATCTTTTAGGTAAACATACGATTCATTCAGGTTTCAATCTGCCTTCTTATCTGGATGGATAGAATGCAGGCATATAGATAGTCCAAGTTAGATGCTGGCCATCATAGACGACGCGCAGTGGCTTCCTGGCCCCACCAGGTAGCCACTGCATGTCTGTGCTTCGGCATGGCCGCAGATGATTGTTCGTCCATTGCGAGGTTATGAGCCAGTGGAGTGGGGAAGCGCTTCGCGCGCGTTTCCGAGCCGAGATCAGGTCGGCGGGGCAGTACTGTGCGGGATCAAGGCTTCAGTCCTTATGGCGCAGCGAGATCATGAAGCGCCACGCCGGACACCTGCAACAGCCTGATAAGTTCCTACAACCGCCACAGCGTGTTGCTTGTGACTCGAGTCACGGATCACACCATGATCGCTCCGATAGATTTTCTTGCGGGCGCGCAGGTGAACCTCACGCGCGCTAAAGAGAGGATCGCTTTCATGGCGTATGTTGTGACTGATGCGTGTATTAAAGACTTTGTTTGTGTGGCCGAGTGCGCGACCGCATCCATTGCTCCTGCTGCCGGTGATCCACACGCCGCGACCGTGTCGCAGGTATTCATCAATCCTGACGAGTGCATCGACTGTCGCACCTGCGCGGATGTGTGCGCTCAGCAGGCCATCTTCTTAATCGAGGACCTTCCCGCGGACAAAGCGCATTTCGCGGAGATTAACCGCGCCTACTTCCAATAGGCTGGACTCAGCCGAGAAGCTATTGGTGTTCTGGTTTCGAGGGCGCGGCGGCCTCCGCACCGGTAACCGCTGGTGCTGGTGCGGGCTGACCCTGCACGGCCGCGGATTGACCTGCGGGCAACGCCGCCGGAGCCACCAGGGTTACTGGAAGGGTCAAAGTCTGTACCGTTTGAGGGTCGTCGCGCAGCTTCAGGTAAAGCATGCCGTTGGCCGGGTGTGGAACTACGAGCTGGCCGCCGGTGAAGTCCGCCGGCACCTCCGTAGCGTCGGAAAAGTTCTCCGCGGACGACACTGACTCCGCCAGAAACAGGTTGCTGCCCAGCAGCGCGCAGGGCTTATTGGCGGCGTGAGGGCAGCGCAATTCCTTGAAGGCGGGTATACGCACCAGGGTTCCGAGAGGAGTCCAGTCGCCGGTGACTCCGTCGGCGGACACCGGGCGGGCGCGCAGCGGGCCAAAGGCTGACGCCCCGAAGCGAGCCAGGGGTTCAACCGTGCCCAGGGCGGTTTTGGTGTCTTCCAGCATCAGTGTGCCGTCAGAAAGGGAGAGATCGGTATGAAAGCTGCCGTCGGCCGCAGCCACTTCGATCTTTTCTGTCCGCGGAAAACTTTGCGGAACAACCGACTTCAGGAAAAAGACGAGTCGCGACCCGATTGGAACATCGTCAGCGCTGCCCAGACGAACCGGGGAGAGGGCCTGGGTTCCGTCGTCCTGCGCGGCCTTGCTGAGGAGAGAAATCTGGGGGCGGGGCGCATTAACAGAAACCGGAACCTTGAGCTGGCGGCCATCGCGCAATTCGACCTTGGCGCTGTATTGAGCCGTCGGGTCCAGTTCAAGGGTTGAGGCTTCGGTGCCGAGAGTGAGCTGATCGAAATCCTGCACGCGAGCCAGCCCCGCCGGTTTCCAGGTGATGCCGTTCAAGGTAACCTTGGCGACCTCGTCCAGACGCGTGCCCTTGAGCATGGCGTTGCGGTCGCCGGCGCTGAGGGTCAGGTGCTCCAGCGACGCAGCCTCGGCATATGCATCCAGGGTGAGGGTGTCTGGACGGGCAACACCATACTGGTGAATTTCCAGGGTGAGCTCGCCCGGGCTGGCATCCTTGAGCGGGACTGTAACCTCAAGGATTTCCGGCTTCGCAGCTTTCCAGGTGAGCGGCGACGAGGCTTCGGACTTGGCCGATTTCTCAGCCACGCTCGAAACGCAGACCGTGCTGTCACCCCGCACGTGCAACTTGTCCTCGCGGCCTACGATGAGCGCAGACTGATCGTCTTCGGCGACGCTCCACTTGGTCGGACCGGGCGACAGGAAGTGAAACTTCGGTCCTTCGAAGTCGTCGAAACCCCATTTGCCGCGCACCGAGCCGGATAGTTCCCCGGGCGGCAGTTCCGGCAACGGATCTTTCAGAACCAGCCCGCCTTTGGTGGCAGTGGCGGCCAGTGGAAGGTCGAGGGGACCGTGTTCCGTCTCGACGTGCAGAACCAGGTCGTGGCCCAGGTCTGACGCGAACAGCAGATTTGCTCCTTCGGATGAAAACACCAGGCCGGGCTTCTGGGCGCAGCTCACCTCGTTGGGGTTGGCGGCGCGCAGCAGCGGAGCCTTGGAGGGTCCCACCGGGGGAAGCGCGATCACGACCACCGACTTGGGATCGCGGAAAGAAGGCGGCAGGTTAAGGCGAAGGTTGAGGGTGTCCTTGGTAGGCAGCGCCAGCGCGGGAATGTATTGAAAATGAGCCGTGTGCAGGGAGGCCAGAATCTTGGCGGTGTCGACGATGGCTCCCACATAGGGGCTGAATTGGCCACCCCCTCCCATGCTCGAGTAGCTGAGCTGATTCATCAGGTCGCCGGTCGTGCCATTGGCCAGTTGAGAAACGAGCGACTGGGCATTGGCATCGTCGAGCACCATGCCATCGGTATGCTGGGCCAGGCAAGGCGCCTGCTGGTCGGTGGGCTTGTCGAAGCACTGCTGATCGACCTTGATGCCGAGGGAGCGGGCGGATAGTTCCGCGCGCTCTTTAAGCACCTTGGGGTCCGACTGCGAGGTGGCCTTGATGTCATTCAGATAAGCGTCGAGCCGCATGCGGTCCCAGCTGGCCGCCTGCAGGTCCTGGGTAGCTCGCACAAACGCACCGGGACGATCGTGCACAGCCTTGCGCAGCGTAGCGAAGTCGCCGCCGGTCTCAGGGACGAGGAAGATGATGGCCTGCTGCGCCTCGCTCGGGACATTGACGAAGACCCCCTCGTTGCGAGCCTCGCGGGTCCAGGTTTCTACCCGGGTGAACCAGTAGGCGGGGGGCGGATTGGTTGCACCGCGCAGGAATGCCACTACCAGCACATAATGAGCTGATTGGCTCTCCGGCAGGTCGGGGTGAACCCAGATGCGATCCCCGGGCAGCAGGTTGGGGGTCTGACTAATGGGCAGCGTTACAGTACCCCGCTTGACATGAACATCGACCTTCGGCCCTACTAGATCGAAGGCGGGGCTGTCGGCACGGGCGACACCAATAGCCAATATCCCCAGAAACAGCAGCGGCAAACTTCGGCGCATGCCTCCATTTTACGGCTAGCGGAGCGCGAATCAAGGAAAGAAACCTTGCTCTGGGTACCTCCGTCTCTGAAAATGGGAGGCTCTCCCTGAATTTAACGCTGGAATGATGGAAGTTATATCGTCTATACTACTACGGGGATAGTTTCACATTGAATAGGTAGAGCTTTTCTCGACTTTCGTAGGGTCTTTCAGCCTGAAAATTTAGCAAGAATGAGTTTCGGCATCGGCCCAGGCCGACGCCATGGATCGCCTTACATTTTCTCGGGAAATGCTGGGGTAGGCGAATACGTGCAGTGGTTAGAACCGCAGCGCGCGCCGCTTCGGGTGTACACCATCTGATTCGAAAGTGCGGCGATTTGGGGGAAGGGATGAAAACAGCCAAGGCTGCTCAAAGAAGTGTAGATGTAAGCAATTTAAGCATCCCTGATGCAGAAGAGATTATTGAAGAAGCGTTGACCGAGTTGTCGTACTCCCAGGATCCTGGGTTAGTAAGGGCATTGCGGTTCCTCGCCCCTCCGGGCTATCAGGCCATCGTAGAGTTGTGCAGCGAAAACGGACGCAGCAAGCGTCGCAATGCGAATGCCGAAACGTGGTCGCCCGAAGAAGACGAAGTTCGCATCTATTTCGAGCGAATTGACGAAAACGAACCCGGTGTGCGGGCTCCCCGCAGCGCGCCGCGGGCGACGTTTGACCGCCATTTCGAAGAAGAAGATGATAGTCAGGAAGCCGTAATCCCGGCTGATCTTGATGCGCGGGTGCGCGAGCTATGTACGGCGCTGGCCGAGGCCGAACGTGGCGGGCACGCATTCATCGCCCTGAAGTGGTTCCGAGATTCTTTTCTGCCCCGCAAGTCTTTTCGGTGGAATCAGAATCCCGAGTCTCGCCAGTCGGTTCTGGCCGAGGCCATCCAGCGTGGAGTGGTTCTGACCAGCAAGATTGCAAACCCCAAGACACCTGCATATCCCACCACCACCATCCGCCTCAATCGGGCGGAAGCGGGCATCACGGAGGAGACGCAGAGGTTTCATCCAGTAGAGATCCACGGCGAATCGCTAGCCGCCGTAATTGAAGATGAACGGGGGATTCTGTGACCTGTTACTTTCTCGAAGCGACGGCTTTTGCGAAGCTGTTCGTAAGGGAACCGGGAACCGATACACTGATCCGCCTGATGGAACCGGTCGAGGACAATCGAAAGCTGATCTCCGCGTCCACTCCACTCGAGATCTACGCAGCTTTGCGGCGGCGCGAGAGGTCGGGCGCGATCAGTTCCGCGGATGTGCTTTCCGCGCTCGAGATTCTTCGTCTCGAAGCCGCGCGCACTGTCCAGGAACCCCTCAATCCGGCCGTGTTGGAGTGCTCGCGTCAACTGCTCGATCGCACTTCTCTTCGCTGGCCCGATACGCTGCAACTGGCCGCCGCCCTGGTAGCCAGAGAAATGTTTCATGGAACCGAGATCATCTTTGTGTCGGCTTCTCAAGCCTTGATCGAGGCCGCCATGGCCGAAGGCTTTCCAGTGATCGATCCTGTAAAGGACGCCGAAGTGGTCAGGCCTGCTCCGATGCCCGCTTGAAGTGCGGGCGGCCAGTCTTTCCCGTATCGAGTTAAGCGCCGCGGTACCAAAGACTGATACGACTGCGAGACCCGGCCCCAGGAATTCCCCATCTTTTACTCTTCAACAAAGCCCGCTCATGCAACTTTAAAGCGTCACGAAACACTCGTTTCGATGATGTAAATCCGACCTCGCGGTGCGGGGCATCTTTCTCCCATTACATCCATCTATAGTCCCCGAAGACTTTGCTCCGCTTGGGTCATGGTCTACCCGTGCAACGCCAAAGACGTGGTTGCGCACGAGGCGGTATGCAGTTCTTTCGGAGGTCATTTTATGAAGCTGTTTTTTATGGCACGCGTCTGCGTGTGCCTCGCATTCATTGGGATAATTTTTTCGTCGAGTGTGGCGGTAAGAGGCCAGTCGGATAACGGCCGGGTTACCGGCACCGTGTCTGACGCGACGGGCGCAATCATTCCGGGCGCAACTGTAACCCTCACCAACACCGGGACCGGCGCGGTATCGAAACAAACGTCCGGTGGAGACGGAACGTTCAACTTCCCCTCGGTCCCGCGCGGCGCCTACAAAATTGAAGTTGCGCACGACGGGTTCTCCACCCTGACCCAGAACTTCACCCTGCAGGTTTCGGCGGTGCAGGACGTGATCGCCCATCTGCAGCCGGGCGGGGCGACCACGGTTGTCGAGGTGACTGACGCGGCGCCGCTCGTCGATGTGGCGACCTCGTCGATGGGCGAGGATATCCAGGGAGCGCAAGTCACGCAACTCCCGCTCAACGGCCGCAATTTCACCCAGCTGGCGCTTCTCACTCCTGGAGTGACGCGCGGCAATTATGGGAATTCGGCCTCGGGCGTGAATGGCGATGCTGAGACCTTCCGCAACTCCGAATCGGGTGGCGGCTCTCTGTCGACCAATGGTTTGCGGCCTCAGGCGAATAACTATCTTCTTGACGGCATCGACAACAACGAGTCTCTCGTTAACACGCTGATGTTCTTTCCCAACATCGAGGGCACGCAGGAATTTCGCGTGAATACGAGCACTGCGCCGGCGGAGTTCGGCCGCGCCGGCGGAGCGATCGTCCAGTCCTCCATCAAGTCGGGTACCAACCAGATCCATGGATCGGCCTTCGAGTTCGGGCGATCCAGCCTGTTCGATGCGAATCCAAACCACGGCTTCATCGGCATCCCGCCTTCGCCAGCGCTGCCGTTCAAGCGCAATACTTTCGGCGGATCAGCGGGGCTTCCCATCTGGAAAGACCGCTTCTTTCTATTCGGCGACTACCAGGGCGTACGCGAAACTCAGCCCCTCAACGCAGAGGCCGATACGGTGCCAACGCCGCTGATGCGCACCGGCAATTTTTCCGAGTTACTCGGAACGACCGGGATCACGTCGGCGCCGTCTTACCTGTTCTGCCCCAACCTTTACCCTGACGGACCGAATGGCTCGGCTAACGTCGTCAGCGGTGCGATTTACGATCCGCTCACGTGCGCACCGTTCCCCGGCAATGTGATTCCTGCCGGGCGCTTGAACCCTGCCGCGGTCAACTACCTCAACGCATATCCGCTGCCCAATGCAGGCGGCACAGTGAACGGCACCGAGAACAACTACGTCACGGTGCGCAACAACATCACCCACAACAACACGTTCGATGTGCGCGCCGATGCCAACCTGCACTCCAACGACCGCCTGTTTGCCCGCTTCGTTTATGACAACAGCAACTTCAACCGAACCTCGTCGCTGCCCAGGCTTCCCGCGGGTTTCGCTTCCGGGGCGAATTTCGTGCACGCGAGAGGTTATGCACTCGGCGAAACGCACACCTTCACGTCCTCGACAATCAACGAGTTCCGTGCCGGATACAACCGCTACACATTCGCCAACGTCCCCGTGTTTTCGAATGTGCCGATCGCTTCGCAACTCGGTATCGTCAACGCCAACCGCACCCCTAACCTGGGCGGCGGCGCGCTGATCGGAGGCAACGGAAACCAGATCGACTACACCGGGGACTACGGCACTTACAAGGTTCCCGAAAACACTTACGAGTTGAACGACGCAGTGACCTGGACGCATTCCAAGCATAACTTCAAGTTCGGCGGCCTTGGTCTTCGTCGCGACGTGTCCTACTTCCGTCCTATCTCCGGCAAGGGATACTTTAACTTCGGTCCCGGTGATTCTACCGGCTATGTTGTATCGGAGATGCTGGCCGGCTTTACCGATTACTACAGCATCGGCTCGCAGAGTGGCTTCTATGGAACACGCAACTACGAGGCCGGCGCGTTTGCCGAAGATGACTGGCGCGTCTCGCAACGGCTCACGCTTAACCTTGGCCTGCGTTACGACATCATCACCTGGCCGGTCGAAATGCATAACCGGCAGGCCGCGGTAGATCCTGCCAATGGAACGATCGAGCTGGCCGGTGTTAACGGCGTGCCGCGCAGCATCATCAACGACAACTACAACAACTGGGCGCCGCGATTTGGATTTGCCTACGATGTGGCCGGGCAGGGAAAGACCGTGCTGCGCGGGGGCTACGGAATCTTCTATTTCCTCGATCGCGGCGGCATTGACAACCAGCTCGGCCAGCAGGTTCCCTTCGGCGGCAGCGTAAACTACACGGCCGCACAGGGATATCGCATCACTTTCACGGGCGCGGCACCGCCCGACCAGAACAACAACGCCAACGCCACCGGGCCCCTTCCCCTTCCGGGCTTCACTAACTTCGATCCCAACAATCCGCCGGCCGGGATCAATGCCTTCGCGGTGAACCGGACGGAGAAGCTTCCCAATGTCCAGCAATACGATCTTCAACTTCAACAGCAGTTTGGTCCCAGCACGGTTATGACGCTGGGTTATGTCGGAAACAAATCGACTCACCTCGCCACCGGCTACATTGCCAACGTCAACCCACTGGGGACGCCGAGCAGCACTCCCACCCCTTATGCCAATCTAGGGCAGGTCATTCTGAATCAGACCGACGGTGTTTCCCACTACAACAGCCTCCAGGCGCAGTTGAACTATCGCGCAACCAACCGCCTGACGCTGACCACGTCGTACACGTGGGCGCACGCCAACGACAATACCGACGGCTACCTGGGCTACTACGCGGTGAGCCCAATCTATCTGTATAACCATGCGTTGAACAAAGGAAACTCGTCGCTCGACCAGCGCAACGTATTCTCCGGCAGCGCGCTGTTAGTACTTCCCTTCGGACACGGCCAGCGCTTTGGCGGCAATTGGAATCGCGCCTTCGAACTGGCTGCGGGTGGATGGCAGCTCAACACGGTCGTGCTTGCTCAGAGCGGCACGCCGTTTTCAGTGATCGGTGTGCAGAACTATGGCAGCAGCTACAGCCTGCGCGCCGACAAGGTGGTGCCCGCCGATCCGGTGACGCACAGCGTGTTGAGCCGGCCCTACCTGGTTAAAGCGGACTTCGCCGCACCCGCTCCGGGCACCGAAGGCAACACCGGGCGCAATGCTTTTTACGGACCCGGCCTGGCCGAAGGCGATGTCTCATTGTTTAAAACGCTTCACTTCACCGAGCGTTTTGGAACTGAGCTGCGCGCCGAGGTCTACAACATCACCAACACCCCGCAATTTACCAACCCCGACACCAATCTTTCCGACGGCACGTTTGGTCAGATCACGGGTACGCGACAGTACTCGGAACGGCAGATGCAGATGGCAGTGCGTTTTCTGTTCTAGGAATCGCAACACAAACGCCGACAGGCGTCACCGATTGGTGGCGCCTGTTTTTTTGTAAGGCGGCTAACGGTTCAACTCTACCCGGCCGCCTTTCCCACCGACCCGACTGAGTCTAACTTGCAATTTTGCGTGGCGCAGCCGGCTCCGATGCGTGAGCTTCTTCCTCCTCATCGCCGCGATACTCAGCAGGAAGGACAACGGAGATAACAGTTCTTCCTGGCGTGCTCTCGATATTGATCGTGCCCCGGTGCCGCTCGATGATATTGCGTGTGACCCACAATCCCAGCCCGGTTCCCAGGGTCCCCTTGGTGCTGAAGAAGGGTTGAAAAAGCTGCTTGCGGATCTCGGCGGAGATGCCGTGGCCCGAATCTTCGACGTGGAGCACGACCCATTCAGGCTCTGTCTCGGGTTGCTGCTCCGCACGCAATGTCAGCGTGCCGCCGCTTTTCATTGCGTCGATCGCGTTGCTGACCAGGTTAGTGAGTACCTGGCGTATTTCGCCGGCGCGGGCCTGCAGCCGAACCTGACCCGAGACGTGGATGTTGATGCGAATATTTTTCTCGCGCAGCTTGGCGCGAAACAGCGCCACCGTATCGTCGAGCAGCGAGCGGCAGTCGATGTCGCCGAGCGCGGCTTTGTCGCGATAGAAGGTAAGCGTCTGGCGGGTGATGCTGGAAATGCGGAAGAGTTGCTGGTCAGCCTCCTCGAGCAGCGACCGTCCCGGCTCTTCAGACGTATCGCAATTACGCAGCAGGTAAAGAAGGTTTACAAGCGATTCGAGGGGGTTGTTGATCTCGTGCGCAATCGCTCCCGCCATGCGGCCTACGACGACCAACTTCTCCGAAGTGCGCAGAGCGTCTTCGCGCTGCCGCTGCGCCTGGAGGTCAGTGCACGTCCCCACCCACGCCGATTCCGGATCGCCCGGCTTGATGGGCGTCACCCGCACCAGGTGCCACCGGTAAGACGCATCCGATGCGCGCCGCAGCCGGCACTCCAGTTCGAGAGGTTTACGTGAGAGCAGCGAGTCCTGCCATTCCCGGTTTGCGTGCGACATATCGTCCATGTGCATCAGGCGGCTGTCTCCCCACGATGTCACCTGGCTTTCGCCCACATACTCATTCCAGGCATCATTGCAATAGGTGAGCTTGCCGTTGTGATCCGTGGTCCAGACCATGGCCGGCAGGGCGTTTGTCACTTGCTGGAAGAGCTGTTCACTCTTCTGCAGCAGGGCCTCGGCCTCGAGCCTCGAGAGCCGCTCGGAATACTCCTTAAGGGCACGCGCCACCGCGGGTGTGAGCCGCTCCATGCGCTGCTTGAGAACATAATCAGTCGCGCCCAGGTGCATCGACTCCACCGCGACATGTTCTCCGAGCGCGCCGGAGACAAAGATGAAGGGCACGTTCTTGTCCTTCGCGCGCACCATCTCCAGGGCCATCAACCCGTCAAAATCCGGCAACGAATAATCGGCCAGCACCAGGTCGTAGTCCCGCTCCGAGAAGTGTTCTTCGAATTCCGCCCGGTTGGTGGCGTTCCAGGCTCTAAAGTTGTACCCCGCGATGCGCAGGTGCTCATGCACAAGTTCGCTGTCGAACGAATTGTCTTCGAGCATGAGGACCAAGAGTGCTTCGCCGCCTGGTTCCAGAGTTCTCATTGACTTGTCCGCCCTTTCATCGCGTTTGGCGGAGGCTCATTCACCACCGCCCAGAAGACGCCCAGATCCTGAATGGCCTTGATGAATTCGGGGAATGCGACAGGCTTGACCACGTACGCATTGCTGCCCAACTGGTACCCCTTCAACACGTCCTGTTCCTCGCGTGATGAAGTAAGCAGGACCACTGGCAGATGTTGCAAAGTAGGCTCCTTGCGGATGTAGGCCAGCAGCTCCAGGCCGTCTATCTTCGGCAACTTTATATCGAGCAACACCACGGCAGGGTTCTCATGCCGGCGATCGCGATATTGGCCCCGGTAAAAAAGAAAATTGAAGGCCTCTTCACCATCTCTCGCGATAACTATTTCATTGGCAAGGCCGGTCCTGTGCAGGGCCGTCAAGCTCAGCTCGAGATCGTTCGGATTGTCTTCCACCAGCAGAATCGGTCGCAGCAATGATCTTCTCTCCCTAAATCTGTGGTCCTTCCGGGACAGGCAATGAGAAATAAAAGACAGCGCCCTCGTTCAGCTTTCCTTCGGCCCAGGTCTGACCTCCGTGCCGGGTGATGATTCTGCGGACGTTGGCCAGGCCGATGCCTGTGCCTTCGAATTCCTCGATGCGATGCAGTCGCTGGAATGCGCCGAACAGCTTGTGCGCATAGCGATTGTCAAAGCCCACGCCGTTGTCGCGCACGGAAACGATGAACTGGTGGCGATCCTTGGTCGAGCTGACTTCAATCTGTGCCTTGGTCTTTTTGCCGGTGTATTTAACCGCATTTGACAGAAGATTGCGCACCGCTTGGCGAAGCAGCTGCGCATCGCCTTCAACTACCGGCAGTTCTTCGCAGCGAAATTCGACTGCCCGGCCTTTCAATTCCTCCGCGATGATGTCGTCCCAAACTTCGCGCATCAGTTGAGTCAAGGAAAGCGGGCGCATGTCGAGGCGCGTGCGGGCAATCTGTGAAAAGTTAAGAAGGCTATCGACCAACTGACCTGCAAACTGCGCGGCCTGGGTGATGCGGTTGAGATAGCCTTTGCCTCTTTCGGTAAGCCGGTCCGACTCGTCGCTCAACAGCAATTCGGCGAAGCCTGAGATATGGCGAAAAGGCGCCCGCAAATCGTGGGAGACGGAGTAAGAAAAGGCCTCCAGCTCTTTATTGGTGAATTCAAGCTCGGCCGCCATATCGGCGAGCTCCTCGGCGCGGCGCAGCACGATCGACAACACCGCGTTGCGAAAATCACGAGCCGCTTCAACTTCCACGGTCGACCACGGTTCGGAGTGCCCGCGCACCAGCTCGCTCCAACTTGCAAAGGAGCGCCGCGGACTGACCTCGAGCCGCCCATCAGACTTCGTTTCTACCTGCGGCTCTCCGGCCCAGTGCACCGTGCGCAGGATCTCGGGACGAAACCACAGGATCTGAAATCGATGCACCTGCGACAGAGATATCGCTATCATCCCGCTGGCGGCTTCGGAAAAAGATTCGGACGCCGGGAACTCCCGGACAAGATGATCCGACACAAATACGTCTTGCTGCTCCTGTCGCGACAGCGATTCAGCCAGGGCCTTTACCTGGCGCTCCGACGGTGTCTCGCCCATCAGTACGCAGGTTTCATCGAGGATGAACGCCGCCCCGGATGAATTGGTCAGCGCCATCACCTTTTCGGGATGGTTGGTGATGCCGTCGAGATATTTCTCTTCCCGCGCCATGTACGTGAGCAGGTCGCGTTCGATGGCCTTGAGACGAATGGCCTCGGCATAATCGCTTGCGCGCGAATGAGCGCTGATCTGGGTCGCAACAATACGCGTGAGCACGTCGCATCCCGAACGCACAACATAGGGAACGTTGCGCGCGCCCGCGTTGTGACACGACACCATGCCCCAGAGCTTGCCATCAATCACCACCGAGATTGACATGCTGGCCGCGGTGCCCATGTTGCGCATGTAGTCGCGGTGCACCGGCGAAACGCTGCGCAGTACCGAGTAAGTCAGGTCGAGAGGATCGGAGGCGCCCCGCATGGCAACGATGGGCGACGGGACGTACTCCACATCGGGAATGATGCGCATGCGATTGAGAAGGTAGAGCCGCCGTGCCTGCTGCGGAATATCCGTTCCGGGAAAGCGCAGATGAAGCATGGAGGGCAGATTGTCGTTGCGGTCTTCCGCGACGACGGTGCCGTTTCCATGGAGATCGAAGGAGTAAAACAGTATCCGGTCGAACTGAGTCAAGACCCGGATTTCGCGAGTCAACGCAGCGCCCAGATCGCTGATCTCCTTAAGCGCTTCAAACTGGGCCACCACGTTCACGATGGTGTTATTCAATACGTTCTGGTTCACCGCTGTGTCGACACGCTCAAACTCGGCCACCAGCTTCCCATCCACAAAATGGGTGATGATGTCCATCTCGATTCCTGACGGCAAGCGGATACTGCGCAGGAAATTGTTACTCTGCGTATCATCGAGAGGGTTTAGTTCGGTGCGAAACTTCTCGTCTAATTCGGCGCCGAAAACATCGACACAACGAGCACCCAGAATGGATTCGATCGGACGCCCAAGGTATTCGGCTGCGTTAGTGCTGGCTTGCTTAATCTGCAATGAGCCGTCGTCCTCGTCCGCAGCGAGGACGACGAGGCAACCGTGAGCCTGAACGCTTCCTGGAATGTGAATAGCTTCGCGGTCGCAATTTGTAAGATTTACGGCAGAGGCCGATTGAATCGAGCTCATAACAAAAGGTGTAAACAGCGGCGAAGATGTACAAAGGTAAGATGAGCCCCGTCAATTATTTGGTTGCCCTGTCGCGGAGCCGATTCGAGCGCGGCGCACACGGCTTGCCACTGCCGCCCGGTATCTTCGCCATAGCCTGAGAAAAAAGAGTACCTGTGGCCGTCGGTCCAGCCAAAATGCTTTTCCAGATGACGCGAGATCACCTGGCCGCCCAGCGTGGATCCTTCGATCACGTAGAGTGAACCGAGCCAGCGTCCTTCGGTAAGCTCTGGAATCTGCATGGGAGCGAGAGATGCAGCTGGCTCCGACTCGAGAGCCTCCAAATCTATCTCCAGGCGATAGCTCCGCTGTCGTCCTCTCCACAACTCAGCCAGTGACGCAGGGCAGTGGGCATCGAGCGCGGCCTCCCAAGGCACAAAGAATGCATGAAATGCCCGCAGGATATCGATGTAGCGCTCCAGGGTGAGGGACGGCGATACAAGATCGACTACCCGTTCCACATCCTGATGCAGAGCGGCGGTCTCTTGCCGCAGGCGCGCCAGTATCATTCGCTTATTGTATTTCGCGCATGTGCCGTTGTGCGACATGCCGGAAGTGAGTGACTTTCATACAATCGCGGGTGGACGTCACGTTACGGGCGTTGTAGTTCGGGCCGTCTCGTAGGGCAGGAACACAGTGAAGCTGGTTCCGTTACGCGGCAGCGTCTGGCTGGAGCGCATTCGAATGAACCCGCCATGCTTCTCGACGATTTCCTTGCTCACCCACAATCCCAGTCCGGTGCCGATGGTGCCTTTCGTACTGAAGAAGGGCTCAAAGAGACGGCGCACTGTCTCCCGGTTCATGCCGTGCCCATTGTCAGCGACGGTGACCCGGACACCTTTGCGCTGGTTGCGCCAATCCATCGAGTTCTGAATCCGCAGAACGATTCGTCCATTGGGAAGCAGGGCATCTGCTGCATTCCCGATCAGATTGGCGAAGACCTGGCGCAGTTCTCCCTCAAACGCGACGAACGGTTCGGAATGACGGTATCTCCTGTCAAAGATGATGCCCGGATCGCGATGGCGCAGATTGTGCAGCGAGATCACCGATTCGAGTACGTCGGACATCATCACGCGAGTCGGCCGCGTGCTCTGGCGATAAAAGCGCAGAGTCTGGTTGGCAATATGGGATACGCGCGCCACCTCTCCTTCGGCGGTCTTGAGAAATTGGAGACCGGCAGGGGTCAACCCGGAATCGCTTTCGAGAATGTAGAGCAGGTTGGTGACCGCCTCCAGAGGATTGTTGATTTCATGCGCAATCGAGGCTGCCAGCCGCCCGGCCGCGGCGAGCTTTTCACTCAGCCGAAGCGCCTGCTCGGACTTGCGCCGGGTGGTCACGTCGCGAAAGAAGACGGCGATTCCCTCGCGGGTTGGATAGGCGTGCACATCGAACCATTTGTCCAGCGGCTCCGGGTAGTACTCCTCAAACTGAGTCGGGATGCGGTCGTCCATGGCGCGGTGATACTCGGCATCGAAGTGGCGATCGATCGCCTCGGGGAATTCTTCCCAGATATTCTTGCCCACCAGGTCCCGACCGGACGCGATGAGTTGCACTGCGTTGTGATTGAGGTAAGCAAAACGCCAATCGAAGTTGAGCACAAACACGGCATCATTGGTCCGTTCCAGAACCTCACGAAGTTGCGATTCACTTTCCAGCAGGGCCTGCTCGGCGTTGCGGCGCAGGGTTATGTCGATATTCGCGCCGATGAAGAAGGTGCGGCCGGTTTCGCTGAGGCGCGTGACCTCACCTTTGCTGATCAGCCAATGCATCGAGCCGTCAGGCCAGCGGACGCGGTACTCCGTGTCATAAGGCGTGAGCGTGCGTACGGATTCGGAGAGCCTGGCCAGCGTGGGTTGGCGGTCATCCGGATGCAATGACTCGATCCATGTTGGAAAGTCCAGTTCTTCGGCCGGCCGCCCATACAGCCTCTCAACGCCGGGCCCCCACGCGATGCGCTCGTCTCCCTCACCCCACTCCCAGATCAATACTCCGGCGGCTTCCTGAGCGATCCGCGTGCGCCGCTCGCTGTCCTGCAGGAAGTGCTCGGTGCGCTTGCGGTTGTCGATGTCCTCAATGGTGCCGTACCACTTCACGACGCGTCCCGTATCGTCGCGGCGCGGGAACGCTCTCAAGCGCATCCAGAGTGAGCGGCCATCGGAGGTCAGCACGCGGTGTTCGCAATCGAGAGGCTCGCCGCTCTCTACCGAATTCATCCAGGAAGTCTGCGCGGTCTTGTCGCGGCCAGGGTGTTGCATGACGTTCCACCCGGCCTGGAGCGCGGCTGCGTGCGACTGGCCAGTGAGTTCGAGCCATTTGCTGCTGATGTCCAGAAGTCTGCCCGCCGCGTCCGCGGTCCACTGTATCTGCGGATTGAGTTCGACCGTGTAGCGCAGTTCCTGCTCACGTTCCCGCAGCAGGGATTCGGCCGACGCACGGAACTCGGCGATCTTGAGAGTGGATGAAACGCGTGCCAGCAACTCCCTTACGGGGAAAGGCTTGGTGATGTAATCATCGGCGCCCAGTTCAAGAGCTTGGATGCCCGATTCTTCTTCTGCCCGTGCCGAAAGCACGATTACAGGAAGCGAGCTGAGCGCGGGGTCGCGCCGGATTGCCTTTAGCAGATCAATCCCGTTCATGACTGGCATCATGGCGTCGGTGAGAACCAGGTCCGGCCGGCGCTCTACGACGCGCGCGAATCCTTCGGCGCCGTTCACCGCGGTCTCCACTGCAAACTGCGGGCTGAGCAACTGCGACAGGTACTGCCGCATATCCGGGTTGTCATCGATGACCAGCACCGTCTTCCTGCCATCCGGTGCTTCCGGTGCATATTGAATCGCAGATTCCTGTTTCAGTGGCGAGGCGCTGCGGGGAGCCGGCTGGCTCGCATCGGGTATCCAGAGCAATGCCTCGTCGACATGGTTTTGCGTTCGCCGCGAGGCGGGGCTTTGCAGTTCCGGCGAGCGGACCAGCTTGGGATGAAGATGAGCATGACCCAGCGGCAGAGTGATGGTGAAAGTGCTTCCAGTTCCAGGTTCGCTCCGGACGGCTATAGTGCCGTGGTGCAGCTTCACCAATTCCTGCGCCAGCGCCAGCCCGATCCCACTGCCTTCGAAGCTGCGACCGATGGCGCCCTGCACACGATGGAAACGCTGAAAGACGTTAGGCAACTCCGCGGCGGGAATGCCGGTTCCTGTATCTTCGACCGAAACCTGCACCGACTCGCCCTGCCGCGAAAACTCGACCCGGACGCCACCCTCAAAGGTGAACTTGAAAGCATTGGAGACCAGGTTGAGGATGATCTCCTCCCACAACTCGCGGTCCACGAAGACTTCCGGTATTGCTTCGCGGGCGACCACATCGAGCGACAAACCAGCCTTCTCAAACGCCGATCTGAAGCTCTCCACCAGGCTCCGCGTCAACTCCACCAGGTCGACCGGCTCAAAAGCGCCACGCACATGGCCAGCTTCCAGTCTCGAGAAGTCCAGAAGGTTGTTAACCAGCTTTTGAAGGCGCTGCACGTTTCTTCGGGCGAGTTGCAGGCGTTCACGCGCCTGCTCCGGCATGTTCGGATCTTCAATCAACTCCTGCAGTGGGCCGGCCATGAGCGTCAGGGGCGTGCGGAATTCATGGCTTACGTTGCTGAAGAAGACGGTCTTGGCGAGGTCAATTTCGGCCAGCGCCTCCACCCTCTTCCTCTCATGGTCAAGGGCGCGCGCATCGGTGATGGCTCCCGACACGTGTTCCGCGACCAGCGAGAGGAACGAACCGTAGGCATCGTTAAAACGCTTCCGGGGGTTGAGGGCGGCCACCAGAAACCCGGTGATGCCGTCAAGGCCGGTCCCTTTGAGAGGAGTCACGACGATCTGCTCAACGGACTGCCCCGTCGGTCCCATCGGCACCGCGCCGGCATCCAGAAATTCTCGATCGCGGATTGTCACTTCGCCACGAAGAACGGCGCGCACCGGCGGCCATGCCGACTGCTCATCAGCGTTCTTTGGAGCAAGCTGTTCGCTATGGTCGCCGGTTGCGGCCGACCGGTACGCCCGGCTCGAGCCCGGCGCGAACAAATAAATGGCGCCAAACGGAATGTCCACGGGATTTCCAGCCAGGCAGTCGATCAGGGCGGCGCATGCGCTCGCAACGTTGGGAGCCTGCCCGGATCGCACTTCCGATAACCGGCTGAGCGTTTTGAAGCGGCGCTCGCCGATCACGCGCTCGGTGGTTTCATGGACGGGGGTAAAGACGCCGCCGACACGGCCCGATTCGTCGAGGATTGGGCTGTAGGAAAACGTAAAATAGCACTCTTCGGAATAGCCGTTGCGCTCCAGCAGGAGTCCCAAGTCTTCAGCGCGGACGGCTTGAGTCCTGTCCATCACTCCGGTCAACATGGGGCCGATGGTGTCCCATATCTCCGGAAAGACGCGACGCCCCGGAGAGCCCAGCGCCGCCGGGTGCTTGTTGGAAATGATGGGGGCGTAAGCATCGTTGTAAAGCATGACCAGTTCCGGCCCCCACCACACCAGGATCGGAAAGGCCGAGTTCAGGCAGATGCTGATTGAAGTCCGGAGACTCTGCGGCCATTCCGCGAGGTCTCCCAGGGGCGTATTCGCCCAGTCAACTTCGCGCAGAAGCCGGCTACTCTCCGAATCTCCCGGAAAGACATCGCGAGCGTCGATAGCCGCCACTTCAGCGCGTCCTTCCGGCACCGCGATGCAAGGCTTCGCTTCCGATTCCGAAAGGTCGTCGGGGGACAGGGAATGAGATTGTGATTCCCCGATCGCAAATTCCGGAAGTGGCTAACCCCGGCCGGCTGTGTCCAGCCCCGTCCGGCAATCTGGTATCCGGATTCGGCGATCGAGTCATCCCGGGTTCCTGCCTGCGAGGGGAAATCCCTCGCCGCCGCTCCACAGTCGCGCTTTCGAATCTCCGCTCTGGTAGGGAATTCCGAATTCCTCCACCGAGGCCAGTTCAAAGCGTTCCGAATCGTCGCGCCCGAACGATAAAAGGTACATCGAGGGGTCGTTCTGAGCGGTTCGTGTAGGTGAGTATATAACGATGCGGATTGAACCGGCTGCCCTGGCGCCGCATGACCACAAGGCGATATTTGGCGCTGCAATGGGCCGTTTTCCCCCGGCCATCACGAAGGCGGTAGGTTTGCAGTGTGGTCGTAAGTCAGACTCCAGATTTTGACCTCACCCTTAATATCTAAAGAGTGATCTCTCCCCGCGAAATCGATGCACAGGATCCCCTCGAAGTTTTCGATGCCTGGCTTAAAGAGGCGGAACAGTCTGAGCCTAACGACCCGAATGCCGCGGCCCTGGCAACCGCAACGGCAGAGGGCGCGCCCAGCGTCAGGATGGTCCTGGCCAAGCGGGTGCTGCAAGAACGATTCTGCTTCTTCACCAACGCGGAAAGCAGGAAGGGCGGAGAACTGGCCGCCAATCCTCGCGCCGCTCTGTGTTTTCATTGGAAGTCGCTGCGTCGCCAAGTTCGAGCCGAGGGTAAAGTAGAGCTACTCGACCCGCTCAGTGTCGACCGGTACTTCGGCAGCCGCTCGCGCGACAGCCAGGTCGGCGCCGCGGTCTCTGATCAGAGCCGCGTGCTGGGCAGCCGCGAGGAACTGGAAGAACGGGTTCGCAAGTTTGCCGAGCAACATCCGGGCCAGATTCCCCGGCCGCCCTACTGGACGGGTTTCTGCCTCCGGCCCGAGCGCATCGAGTTCTGGATCGACGGCCCGCACCGCCTCCACGACCGCTTCCTCTATACGCAGACGGAAGACCGCTGGGGAAGAGTGCGCCTGTTTCCATAAATCAGTTCGTGCTGAAATTTTTTTGCAGGGTAAGGCCCGGGTCGCCAACTCGCTGATCTCAGCCGCCGGAACCAAGGCCAGGGCAGCCGTTCCGCAGGCAGCGCGATCGTGATAACGTTCTTGGCAAAGCCGGTGTTGATGGCTCGACCCCGGAGTCTCAGGAACTGAATCGGCTGGTGCGCGACGTTGGGCTGCGCCGAAACCCGTTCATTCCGACGTCATTCAGCAATGAAGGGCGAGTTATAATGGCCAGCAAGCACACAGGCCCCCTTCAACCTGACGTTCTTCCTGCGACGCCAACTCCAGATCTTTCGCCCATCCCGGTAGTGTGAAGCCGACTTTTTGAGCACTCGGCAGTGACATGAACGAACCACAAGGAGAAAACTGCAGCGGGAGAGTTTGGGAAATGCCGGAGGACACCCAACAGTTCACCCAGCTACTGCAAGAGTGGAGCGGAGGGCGTAAAGAAGCGCTCGACCAGTTGATGCCCGTCATTTATGACGAATTGCATAAACTGGCGGGCCGCTACCTTTACTCCGAGCGCCGCGACCACACCCTGCGGGCGACGGCGCTGGTCAACGAAGCGTACGTGCGGCTGGTCAACTCTGAAGTGACGTACCACGACCGTGTGCATTTCTATGCGGTTGCGGCGCGCACCCTGCGCCATATCCTGGTCGACTACGCCAAGGCCCGGAAACGCGACAAGCGCGGCGGTGGAATCGAGAATGTGCCCATCGAGGAGGCAATCCTTGTCGGGCCCGAAAGCTACCGCGGCCTGGTCGATCTTGACGACGCGTTGAACGCGCTCGCAGAACATGACCCGAAGAAGGCGAAGGTGGTTGAGCTGCTCTTCTTCGGCGGACTGACTTATGAAGAGGCCGCAGCCGTGCTGGGAATTTCCCGCGCGACAGTCCACCGCGAAATGAAAGTGGCCAAAGCGTGGCTTCATCGCGAACTCACGCGATCGAGCTCGTAACAGGTGCGAGCATGATCCCCAAGACCCGATGGCAGCAGGTCGAAGAGCTCTTCCTGGAAGCGGTCGAGCTCGATGTTTCGAGCCGAGCGGCCTTTCTTGACCAGCATTGCCGGGACGATGCGGAGTTGCGCGCCGAGATCGAGTCACTCATTCGCTCGTCTGATTCCGCCCCTTATTTCCTCGACCAGCCGATTCTGGACGGCATCAAGAAACTGGTGGAGGAGCCCGCTCACTCCCTCGAGCCGGGAAGCCGCATCGCCAATTACGAAGTGGTCTCGCTCCTCGGCGCCGGAGGCATGGGCGAAGTGTATGTCGCAACCGACATGCGCCTGAAACGAAGAATTGCCCTGAAGGTGCTCTCGGCGCGACTGACCCGGCAGGCCGAGGCGCTGCGCCGGTTTGAGCACGAAGCGCAGGCGGCCTCAGCCCTCAACCATCCCAACATCCTGACCATTTTTGAATTTGGAGAGTCGAACGGGCTCTACTTCATGGCCTCGGAACTTGTCGAAGGCGAAACCCTGCGCGCGCGGCTCGGGCGAGGCCCGGTGCCCGTGGTCCAGGCCCTCGACATCGCCTGGCAGGTAGCGGGCGCCCTCGCGGCGGCGCATGCCCGCGGCATCTGGCATCGCGACATCAAACCCGAAAACATCGTGATCCGGCCCGACGGGCTGGTCAAGTTGCTCGACTTCGGCATCGCCAAGCTCGCGGAAATGGATAGCGCGCCGCAGCCCTCCGGTCCCGCCATGACCGAAGCAGGTATGGTGCTCGGCACACTCAAGTACATGTCGCCCGAGCAGGCGCGCGGCGTGAAGGTGGATGGGCGCAGCGACATCTTTTCCCTCGGGGCCGTGCTCTACGAGATGATCGAGGGCCGGGAGCCCTTCGATGGAGAGACCAGCAGCGATGTTATTGCGGAGATTCTCAAGTCCGATCCTCCCCCGCTGAATGGCGCCGCCGCACGCCGGCATCCGGGCATCCAGGCCGCGGTCAGCAAAGCCATGTGTAAAGACCGCGAAGCCCGCTACCAGACCGCCACTGCATTGAGCGACGATCTTCAGACGCTTAAAAGAGAGATGGAATCCGGCGAGTATGCCGCGGCCGGGCCGGGCTCCGGGCCCAGGGAAATCGACGCGTCAACAGCGAAGGAAAGCGCCGCGGCGACCGGCAGCTGGACCACCCGGACATTGCGAGCGATGGCGGCATCCCGCATTGTGTTGGCCGTGGCCGTTCTGATCGTGACCGGAGCGATCGCGATCTTCTTCTTGCGCAGCGGAAAAAGTTCCGACGCCCGGCCCGAGATCCGTTCCCTGGCAATACTGCCCTTCCAAAATCTGAAGCCTGATCCCGCTACTGACTTTCTTGGTTTCTCCCTCGCCGACGCGGTCACCACCAAGCTGTCTTACGTGAGTTCGCTGAGCATCAGGCCTTCGTCCGCTGTCGAGAAATACCGTAACCAGCCGATCGAGCCCCGTGTCGCTGCTAACGAACTGCAGGTCGATACTCTGCTCACTGGCAACTACGTCAAAGATGGCGATCAGTTGCGCATCAGCACTCAGCTCATCGACCTCAAAGCCAACAAAATTGTCTGGCGCGACTCGGTGGATCTGAAGTACGAAAGGCTGCTTGAAGTGCAGGACCGGGTGTCGCAGGAGATTGTCAGCGGGCTTGAACTGCACCTGTCCCCCGAGGAAGCCGATCGTCTCAAGCCCGGAGCCCCGGTTGACGCGCGAGCATATGAGTCTTACCTGCGCGGGGTTGATTTCTACGCGCTCAGCGATTTCTCGGCCGCCATCGCCATGCTGGAAAAATCAGTCGCTGCTCAGCCCAGCTATGCGCCCGCATGGGCCGAGCTGGGACGCGCCCAGGAGGCGCGCGCATCGCTGCACGGAGGCGGCCGCGACCTCTACGCGAAGGCGCAGCAAGCCTACGAGCGTTCCATCATCCTCAGCCCTTCGCTTCTGGTGCCTCGCATCTACATGGCCAACCTTCTTACTGACACAGGCCGCGTCGAGCAGGCCATTCCCCTGCTGCGGGCGGCGTTGCAGGCCGGCCCCAACAACGCCGAGGCTCATTGGGAGTTGGGATACTCCTATCGTTTCGGCGGCATGCTCGCCGAATCGGTGAGCGAAGGAGAACGCGCCCGCGGGTTCGACCCCCAGGTCAAAATCAACAGCTCCGCGATGAACGGTTATCTCTACCTCGGCCGCTACGACCAGTTCCTGCAAAGCCTGCCCGCCAACAATTCCGTGTACATCCTCTTCTATCGCGGCTTCGGCGAATACCACCAGAAGCAGTGGGCACGCGCCGCCGAGGATTTCGATCGCGCCTATGAAATGGACCCGACGCTGCTTCCCGCGCAGGTTGGAAAGGCTCTCAGCTTAAGCCTGGCAAATCAGTCTGCCGCCGCGCTCGCCCTTTTGCGCGACACGGAGAGGCGGGTCAACGATGGTGGCGTGGAAGATGCGGAACTGGTGTACAAGGTGGCACAGGCCTATTCGGTGCTGGGCGATAAAGCCTCCGCCCTGCGCATGTTTCAGCGCGCCATCGAGGGCGGATTCTTTTGTTATCCCTACTTCGTCCGCGACCCGCTGCTCGACGGCATACGCCATGAGCCTGGCTTCGAGCCGCTGCTCGCGGAGGCGCGCCGGCGCCACGAGGAATTTAGAGCAAGATTCTTCTAACTCCCTGCGCGGACCCCAAAGCGCGGCGAAATCTCGGTTGCAACTGTTCGCTGCATTCCATGAATCCGGAAAGCGAATCAAGGGGCCGACGGTCTTCGCCTGATCAATTGCAGGCGGAATGAAGGGCCGCCTGCGATACCGAGCCACAATCGGCCATGATCGAGCGGTTTCTGCCGTCACGCTTGGCGCGATAGAGAGCCGCATCGGCCCTGGCCAGGAGGCGCTCGAAGGGCACATCGGTTTCCTCCAGCATGCACGATACGCCGCCGATGCTGATCGACACGAACAGGTCTTTCCCCGCTACACGAATCGGAGCAGAGGCAATGGCGGAGCGAATCTGTTCGGCGCGCGGAGCGAGATTGCGTGGTTCGCAGTCCCCCAGCACTGCCAGGAATTCCTCACCCCCATAACGGCCAACCGCGTCGTAGGTGCGTACTGAAGACAGGATTCGCGTCGCCACTTCTTTCAACACCTGGTCGCCCACGAGATGACCGTATGTGTCGTTGATGCCCTTGAAGTGATCGACATCGCAGAGCAGGATTGAAACCGGCCGGCGCCGGTTAGTCCGCTTCAGTTCAGTGCCCGCCATGGACAGAATCGATGCGCGGTTCCAGAGGCCGGTGAGCGCGTCGCGCGTGGCTCGAAAGCGCATTTCCTCGCGGGCGTCGACAAGGTTCTGTTCCAGGGAAATAATTCTGCGGCCGGTGTGCAGCCGGGCCTTCAATTCCGCGGGCTGGCAGGGCTTGGTGATGTAGTCGTCGGCTCCGGCCTCGAGACCGGCGACGATGTCTTCGCTGTTCTGCTTGGAGGTGAGCAGCAGGATATACACGTAGGCCATGTCGTGGTCCCGGCTGCGCATTTCGCGGCAAACCCCGACGCCGTCCAGCTCCGGCATCATCCAGTCAACCAGCGCCAGGCGCGGGCCGTCCGGCTGGGTGAGAATCTCCACCGCGCGCCGCCCATCCTCGGCTACGACCACTTCGTATCCGAAGCTTTGCAGCATTCGCTGCATCAGCAGGCGCGACAGCATATCGTCTTCGGCAAGCAGGATCTTCATTTTGCGGCAACCGGGCAGAGGGCTTCGAGGGCACGGATCACCACGGGCATCTCGCGGCTGAGGCGATCGAGGACGGGCTGGGCTCCGGACAGGTCCTGGGCCCGCGCCATGCTTTCCAGTTCGGCGGCAAGGGCGGATGCGCCCACCGCAGACATGTTGCCGGTTGAACCTTTTAGCGCGTGTGCCACTCGCTGCAAATCTGCGGCGCTGCGCCGATCAAGTGCGTCCTGCGCCGCAAGGATGCTGGTGCGGTGCTCTTTGCGGAAGATGTCGACCAACTCGGAAAGAAAGCTCCGGTCGTCGTCGATTCGGTCAAGCAATTGGCCCACGTCGACTGACCCGCTGCCGTTCTCCGCTTCACCTTTTGTGGTCGACGCGTTCTCCTTGACGACCATGTAGGAATCCAGCAGCGCGTCCAGTTCCTGAGGACGAATGGGCTTGGAGATATACCCATCCATGCCGGCTGCGAGGCAGCGTTCCCGGTCGCCGTTCATGGCCAGTGCGGTCATGGCCACGACAGGCTGGTGCCGCCCGCTGATCATCTCGCGTTCGCGCAGAACCGTAGTCGCTTCAAAGCCATCCATCTCGGGCATCTGCATGTCCATCAGCACCAGGTCATAACAAGTCTTTTCCAGTGCATCAAGCGCCTCGAGCCCGTTGTTGACCACGGTGATGGAATGGTTGCGCTTTTCGAGCATCCGCGTAGCCAGCCGTTGGTTGACAAGATTGTCCTCGGCGAGAAGGATGGTCAGCGATCTGGCTGCGACGGCCTCCTCACGAAGAGAGAGTCGCGTAATCATAGGTGTACTTCCTTTAGCCGATCTTCCCGAGAGGACGCGAGTGATAGCTTCGCGCAATTCTGCCTGGCGGACCGGCTTGAGCAGATAGGCGGCGATTCCCAGCTGTTCGCAGCGCTGTGCATCGCCGCGCTGCCCTCCCGACGTCAGCATCATGATCGTCGAGCCTGCCAGGCTGGAACCTTCATTGAGGCGTTCGATCAATCCAAAGCCATCCATCTTCGGCATGTGCATGTCGGTAAGGACGAGCTGGAAGGGATTCGCACTGGCCGCGGCCGACGTGTAGAGCGCCAGGGCTTGCTCGCCATCGGAAGCAATCGACGGCAGCATGCCCCAGTGCTGCACCAGTCCTTCGAGGATGCGCCGATTGGTGCGGTTGTCGTCTACGATCAGCACTCTTACACCGTCGAGAACCGAATGCGTCGAGGCCGCCGGAGCGGATATCGAAGCCGCGCGCGACTCGTTAAGCCGCGCGGTGAAATGAAACGCCGAGCCCTTGCCTGGCGTACTCTCGGCCCAGATGCGGCCGCCCATCATCTCCACCAGCCGGCGCGAGATGGTCAAGCCCAGACCCGTGCCCCCGAATTCACGCGTCGTCGAGGTGTCGGCCTGGCTGAACGATTCGAAGACCGAATCCAGCTTCTCCGGCGCGATGCCGATGCCCGTGTCGGTCACGATAAACTGCAGCGTCGAAGAGCGATCCTGGAGAAGATCGGCCTGCACCTTCAGAGAAACTTCGCCCTGATGGGTGAACTTAACCGCGTTGCCTACCAGGTTGAGTATGATTTGACGAAGCCGTCCGGGGTCTCCGGTAACGAAAACCGGAACGTCCGGCGATATCTCGCAGAGCAGCTCCAGGCCCTTTTCATCAGCGCGAAGCGCGATCGTTTTGAGCGCGTCTTCGATGCATGCGCACAGGTCGAAATCCACTTCTTCAAGATCCACTTTGCCGGCCTCAATCTTGGAGAAATCGAGGATGTCGTTGATGACGTTGAGAAGGGCATCAGCAGAGAGCTTTACCGTTTGCAGGTACTCGCGCTGCTCCCGGGTCAATTCGGTTTCAAGGGCCAGGTCGGTCATGCCGATGATGCCGTTGAGAGGAGTTCGGATCTCATGGCTCATGTTGGCGAGAAACTCGCTCTTGGCCTTGTTGCTCAACTCCGCATTGCGGGCGCGCTCACGTTCCAGTTCAATGTGATACCGCTGCTCCGCGATTTGGAGCTCCATTGAATGAAGCGACAATCGGCGATCCAGCCACGCCGATACGCAAACAAACCCGAGCAGGCACGCAGTTACGACGCCGATCCCGGCCAATCCCAGCGAGGACATCCCGATGGCGTGCTCCAGCGACGCAGGATCCTCCTGCATGGGGACGAAAGTGACCGCCGCCATGCCCACGTAGTGCATCACGGGAATTGCCAGGCCCATGAGTACCGCACACCCGCTCTTACGCCAGCTGACCGACGTTGTGTCTTCGCGGGTCGCGAATGTGACCAGCAAAGCGACAAAGGAGATCAAGATTGCCAGGACTACGGATAGCGATACCAGCCGCAAATTGTAGTGGCACATCGCGGGCAGCCGCATGGCTTCCATCCCGATGTAGTGCATCGCCGCTATGCCCGATCCCATGAAGATGCTGCCGGCCGTCGCCGCGAACGCATTCATCGCTCTGCGGCTTACCACAAAGAGGGCTATGCCGGAGGCCGCCACCGCAGCCACCATCGACACAAATACCATTGGCCAGTCGTACAGAACCGGGACTGGAAGCCGCAGCGCTTCCATGCCGACGTAGTGCATCGACCAGATGCCCAGGCCCAGCGCGAATGCTCCCCCGCCCAGCCACGCCGCGCGGGACAAACCCCGCGTTGCCGTTACACGCCCTGCCAGATCAAGAGCCGCATAAGCGGCAAGAATGGCGATCAGAACGGAGACTGCGACCAAGCCGTAGTTATACGACCCGGCAAGGATATGAGCGGAATCCATCAGCGACCTCAGGTTGGGGTTGGTAATGTTTTAGCAGTTACCTGCGTCGAGCGCTCTAACACGTTGGGGGCATACAGACCCACTGGGCGGGTGATTTATTGCCTGGAATATCGAGATTGGCCAGTTGCGGATGAAACCTTGGTTAGTCGAACATCGACTCCACCGAAGCCGGACAGCGCCAAACGTCGGGCAGATTCACGGATAGATGCTTTTCGATTTATGGTCCCAAAGCCGGACAGATCGCGACCCGCGCGATGCTTATCAAAACAATGAAGTAAACGTCATAAGACAATCCTTGACTGCACTGAAATATAAATGCCAGTCTAGCCATACGAATGCTCGCGGGAGCTAAACAAAAGCGAACTATCGGCTGGTTCCTTCGGCTATCCAAATCGATTTCCCAGGAAGCTATGAACGCCTCGTTTGTCTGTGAAGTTAGAACCCTTGCCTTCGTTAAATCCGCAGGTAAGAACTCGGTAATCTTCGACGAAGGCATTCCCAGGTCTGCGTTGTTCGATGGATTGTCCCCCGCAACGATCATGCACCTCAAGAGCCTCGCAACCAGGCGTGTCGTGATGCCGGGAGAAATGCTCTTCAAGCAGGGGCAGCTGCTCCGGAACATCATTCTGGTCGAGTCGGGCTCGGTCAAGATCGCACAAGCGGGCCCCGACGGGAAAAAGGCCATCCTGCTCATCAAGGGAGCAGGGGATGTGGTCGGGGTGTGTGGAGTTATCGCCGGGGAGATGCAAGGTTCTTCGGCCCAGGCGATGGAGCGGTCCGATGTCTCGGAGTGGAACTATGCGCAAATTTTGAGCCTGGCAACAAGCTATCCGCAAATCATGAACAACCTCACCCGGATCGCTGAGCAATGGCTGGAGATTCTGGAGCGGCGATATACCGAAATTGTGAGCGAGTCGTCTGTGCGGCGCATCGGACTGGCATTGATCCGGCTCATGAGCACTATTGGACGGACCCGCCAGCATGCCATTGAAGTCTGCATTCAACAAGACGAGATCGCACAATTGACCGGCGTTCACCTTTTAACCGTGTGCCGCACTGTCTCGCGATGGGCTTCGCTCGGCCTGATCGCTCCGGCTGTGGGCGCTATCATCATCCCCGACCCCGAACGCTTTGCAGCATCCATCAACGAAGAAAGATAAGTGATTTTGTCCTGGGATTTCTCCTCTTCGAGGTCAAGTCTGGCAAGAAAATGGGCGGCCGGGTCCATGTCAAGCCACCTGACGCCCCATCCCATCAGCACTGGACAAGTTTGATCGGAACATCAAAACTAGTCTGACCCCGCTCGTTCCGTTCGGCGCGGCGGTACTTCGCGTCCGTAGTAGCGCTTCAGGTTAAGGGGAGTGAGCAACACGGTAGAGTGTAAGGCCGTCTTCGAGGGAAAGATCGAAACGGGGCTCAGCCAAGCCCCCGCTCTTGTGGAGTGGATGTGTCGAAGCCATGGAACCAAACGCGCGTTGCATCAACGCTGGGCATTGAGTATCCGATCATTCAGGGGCCGCTCGGCGGATTGTCATCGCAACAACTCACGGCGGCGGTGTCAAACTTCGGTGGCCTCGGCTCCTTTGGAGCGCTTGGGCTTGCGCCCGAGGCCATCCAAGAGCGGATTGGAGAGATACGTTCCCTGACGTCGAAACCCTTCGCAATGAATCTGTGGGTTTCGATGGAAGATGAGGAAGCGACTGCATCCGATGGAGCCGCTTTCAATCGAGCCCTGTCGCACCTGGCCCCTTATATCGACGCAGTTGGAGGAACTCAGCCCACGTTCTCTCCCCATAAATCCATTCGATTCGAAGACCAGGTACGCGTCCTTCTTGATGCCAGGGTGCCTGCGTTCTCGTTCATCTATGGAATTCCTCCTCAAGAGATTTTGGACGAGGCCCACAGGCAGAACACCGTTACCATTGGCACGGCGACAACCCCCGATGAAGCCATCGCACTGGAACAAGCCGGCGTGAAGCTCATCGTTGCTTCGGGTTTTGAAGGCGGTGGTCATAGAGGCTCCTTTTTGCGTCCTTCAGAAGACTCTCTGACTGGGACGATGTCACTTGTACCGCAGACGGTCGACGCCGTGAGTGTTCCGGTTATCGCCGCCGGAGGCATTGCCGACGCACGAGGCATCGCAGCGGCATTCGCCCTGGGTGCGGAAGGCGTTCAGATGGGCACGGCCTTTCTTGCTTGCAGGGAGTCAGGCGCGCATCCGCTCCACCGGCAAGCTATCCTGAGCGGGAATGCTGCGCATACGTCGCTGACGCGGGGATTCACGGGCAGGCTGGCGCGCGGAATTCACAACCAGCTTTTGGAAACGTTGAATAAACCCGGCACGGAGATCCTGCCGTACCCGCTCCAGCGAGCGCTCATGCGAAATCTTGCGACGCCGGCCCAGGAGGCAGGAAAGGCGGAGCTTCTGGCGCTGTGGGCGGGGCAGAGTGCGAACCTGTCGCGTTGTCCGAGCCTGGCCGAATTATTGGAATCACTTGTAAACGGCGCGGCAGAAAGAATCAACTGTGATGACTGTTCAAATCCGAACGTGGGATCCTGATTCCGGACAGGAACATCCCCCAGCCTGGCTTTAAGGCCTCTGTTTTGAGCCAGGCAGATTTCTGAGAACGGCCAACAGCGTGCTCTCCCGAATGTTGCGAACGGGTTTCTAAGGACCTGGCCGGGGAGGGTGCGAATGCTGGCGGACCTGCGTGATGCGCTAAGGCAGTTGCGGAAAGCGGCCGGATTTACGGCGACGGTTGTCATCACTCTGGCTCTTGGAATCGGAGCGACAACCGCAATCTTCACCCTGGTTCACCAGGTCATGCTGCGGTCGTTGCCAGTGACCAACCCGGACGAGTTGTGGAGGATCGGGGACAAGATCCGGTGCTGCAACTGGGGCGGCTACGTGCAGGGCGACGACGGCGACTTCGCGCTCTTTTCCTGGGAAGCATACAAGAATTTTCGCGAACATACGCCCGAGTTTGCCGACCTTGCGGCGCTGCAGGCAGGCAATGCACCGATTGGCGTGCGGCGCGGCGGATCGCAAGCAGCAGTGGACACCCGCAATGGGCAGTACGTGTCGGGGAATTTTTTCCGTACGCTGGGTGTACAGCCGTTGATTGGCCGGCTAATGACCGATGACGATGATCGCGTGGGCGCGCCGCTGGTTGCGGTGATGAGCTACCGCGTCTGGGAAAGCAAATATGGCTCCGACCCTTCGGTGGTGGGCGCGGATTTCCAGATCAATGGACATTCGTTTACTGTCATCGGCGTAACACCCCCGGGATTTTACGGGGCCAAGCTCTCCGGCTGGGGCATGCCCGACATCTGGCTGCCGATCACCTCCGAAATGGCCCTTGCCACAGACGTGGCGCGGCCCAAGCGGGCGAACGAAAACTATCTTGACCTTCTGGGCAGGGTGCGCCCGGGCGTCAATCCGCAGGTTCTTGAGGCCAAATTGCGCGTGGAGTTCCATGACTGGCTGGCCAGCCATGTGTCGGACATGGAGCCGGGCGAGAAACAACTGTGGCAGCAGCAGACTCTTCATTTGATCCCCGGCGGAGCGGGTGTGGCGGCGATGCGGGACGAGTACCAGCAAGGCCTGAAGATTCTGCTGATCGCAGCCGGATGCGTGCTGCTGGTGGCCTGCGGTAACCTGGCGAACCTGATGCTGGCGCGGGGATTAAAAAACCGGGCTCAGATCTCGATTCGCGTTGCCTTGGGCGCTTCGCGGCTGCGCCTGGTGCGCAGGGCATTGGTGGAGAGCGTGCTGCTGGCGCTGATCGGCGGAGCCTTCGGCATCGCGGTGGCGTACGCGGGCACGAGGCTGATCCTTCATCTGGCCTTCGAGATAGGAGGGTCAAACAACTATGTTCCGGTGAGCCCCACGCCATCGCTGCCCGTGCTTCTATTTACTCTGGCCATTTCGATCCTCACCGGGATGATCTTCGGAACCGTGCCCGCGTGGATGACTTCGCACGCCGATCCGGTGGAGGCGCTACGGGGAGCGAACCGCTCGGTGGGCGGGGGCCGTTCGTGGGTGCAAAAGTCGCTGGTGGTAGTTCAGGCTGCAATGTCGCTGGTATTGCTGTCGGCCGCTGCGCTGCTGGCCCAGAGCCTCCGCAACCTGCAACACCAGGATTTCGGCTTCGACATGCGCGGACGCTACATCGCATGGATCAACCCGACGCTCGGCACCGAGAAGCCGGAGCAGATGCCGCAGTTGTTCCGGCAGATCGATGACAGGCTGAAGGAAATTCCGGGAGTGCGCATGGCGGTGCCTGCGCTCTACGCTCCAATGACCGGCGATAGCTGGAACAACGGAATTCGCATCCAGGGCCGGCCGGAGCCGGGACCAAGGGAGGACACGGGCGCGGGCTATGTGCGGGCAATGCCGGGGTTCTTCGAGACCATCGGCGCAACTATGGTGATGGGCCGTCCTCTGACCGAGGACGATGCGGCGGGGACGCCCAATGCCGCAGTGGTCAACGAAGCTTTTGTAAAGAGGTTTTTCAAAGGACAGAACCCGATCGGGCAGCACTTTGGTCCAAACCGGCTCCGCTATGCCTCTACCTTTCAGATTGTGGGCGTGGTCAAAGACATTCGGTATATGACTTACGACTACAAGGAGCGGGTCGGGCCGATGTTCTGGGTCTCGGAGATGCAAACGGCGAATTACGACGATCCCCAATGGGCATTGGGCGAAAAGTGGTCGCATTACCTCTATAACATCGTGATCTGGGCGCCCGGCGATCCTCCAGGGATGGAGCAGAAGGTACGAAAAGCCATCGCAAGCGTTGATCCCACCCTGGTGGTCGATGACGTTAACCAGTACAGCAAAGTTGTAAGCACCGACTTCAAGCAGCAGAACATGATTGCGACGCTGACCTCGCTGTTTGGGCTTCTGGGATTGGCACTGGCGGCGGTGGGCCTCTACGGTGTGATGGCCTACAGCGTGGAGCAGCGCACCAACGAGATCGGATTGCGTATGGCTCTGGGCGCGGACCGTGCAGATGTAATAAAGATGGTGCTTCGCGGCGCGTTTTGGCAGGTGGGTATAGGCCTGGGAATTGGGGTTCCGCTGGCGGTTCTGGCTGGGAAGCTTATGAAGGACCAACTGTACGGAGTGGCTCCGTGGGATCCGTTCATGCTGGCAGGCGCGGCTGCTCTGCTTGCGCTGGCCGCGCTGATAGCGTCGGTGGCGCCGGTGCGCCGCGCCGCCGGAGTAGAGCCGATGGTGGCGCTGCGTACTGAATAGGATCATGCTGATGTGAACCTATCCTCGGCCCTGGGCGGCGAGACCGGGATGCAGAGGCGCGGGCGATTTGTCGTCCGCAAAAACATCAAGCGGTCTGACTGGTGCGATCGATTCGCAGCGTGACCAGATCCCAACCGGCTACGTCCACCTCCTGTCCACCGGCGCGAGAGGTTTTTCACCCAGATTACTGTGCCAAACAGGCGGACGTGCGGCCCCTCTCCAGACCAATCGCGCCCGCCGGTCTTCTCCTGAAGCGCCGAAGAGCCGCACGATCCAGGCTTTCCCATCCTCGCTGAGTTTGAAATCCGAGACCAGCACATCGGCAGGTTCCACGTGAAACAGCGGAGCCGAAGGAACCGTTTCAGCAGCGGCGCTGGCCAGCAGCGGCTGCGAAAGCCCGGTCGCAAATCGCGCTGCAGCCGCCGCATCGTAGCCGGAGTGCGGTCGCAATGCGTAGCGAAACTCAACCTTCCCGAACTGATATGCCCGGTAATTGGTTCCCCAGTGATTGTTCATCACCCATGAATAGAATCGTTGCGTTGGCTCGATGTGCTCCCGCCAGATTCCAGGATTGGTTTGCGATCCGAGCATGGTTGCGGTGATGTCGCCAACTTCCACGAGCGGCGCGTCGAGTGTCACCCACGTTACACCCTCCTGCGCATTGGCCACGTCGATCCAGCGGCCAACCGGCAACCAGTTCTTGCACGACCCGGGAAGCTGATCCAACTCGGGCCGCATCATGGCCAGTGGAATATCAATGCGCATTTGCCCGCCGGGCACCGCAAAGGGAAAGGCGAACTGCAGGCTCTCTTTGCCTCCGTGCTGAGCGAATTCGCCGCCCTGGTTATCTTTGCCGGGATGAGGATTGAGGGGCGCCTGCTTTTTGTCGACAGTGTTCGTCAACTCCAGCCAGTCAGCGCCGGCGGTCAGTCGAATACGGCGCACCAGGCTGGCGCTTCCGGGCGCCGGAGATTCGATGCGGATCGTTGCCACCAGCGGACCGTTCTCTTCAACCACAATCTTTGCCGCCCCGCTGGTCTCGATCCGGGATAGGTCTTTCCCTTCAAGGAACAGGTAAGCATTTACGGCCTCGCCGCGACTGCAATCCACGAGGTTCGCGGAGCTTCCGTGCCGCGTCAGCTCCACTACGTTTCCGCTGGCCGCATCGATGCGTGCGCGCACTACGCCATTCTCCAGCACACCGTCCTTAAACGTTGCCGCTGTCTGGGGCACGTGCGCCTTGCTGTCCGAGATATGAAACCTCGCGCTGCCCAACCCCGGCACATCCCTGACGAGGAATGCCAACTCGCCGTTGCTCATTCGCTGAGATGGAAGGGAAGCACCATGAGCATCCTTCACATGGTCGCCGGCTAGCGACAATTCTTTCGAGAGAAAAACAACTTCCGTTCGCGGCCATGAGGTGCAATTATGCACATCCACTACCGATCCTGAAGCGGCCGTGACGTATGAACTCAGCACTTTATTCAGAAGGGCGATAGACTGCTTCTCGCCATTTAATGCGAAGTCGCGCTTGAACTCCCACTGCTTCGTGACAAAAGGATTTTCCGAGTCCGACACGCTGTTCCATGCGCCCCAGGTGTGCTCGGAATAGAGCAGCACGTTTCTCCATGCCTCGTGAAAATCGGCAGCACGATAGGCTTCCGGCGCCAGCATGGCTGCCAATGTCTCGGCCTGGACCAGGCGGTCGGCAGCTCCGCGGTTCATGCGGGTTTCGAGAGCCGACGACCCGGCTCCATCCTCCCAGTAAGGAGTCAGATCCCCTTTGCACTCGGGCAAAGCGCTGCCATGCCGCTTTTCAAACGCACCAAAAGCATCGCTGGTGGTCGATATCGTGAACCGCGGCCACTCAAATTCCTGGTTCCAATTCTGAACGAATTCGGAGAGTTCCGGATCCGGTTCCGCGTTGTCGCCGTGCCCTGACCAGCGTATACACGAAATGTCATACGGAAACTTCACGGCATCCAGCCGCTCCTGGTACTTTCCAACCCAGTCAGCACCCAGCTTCATGACGTGCGACATGGCATAGCCTGTCCACGGCACCCACACCAGGACCCGCTCCTTGCCTGAAGGGGAAACCCACCAGAAAGGTTTGTCCTGCCACTCGACCATGAAGCGGCCTATGCGGTCGAAAAAGTTGGGAGCTGCGGAAAAGTAACGTATACCTGCCTGCGCCATGGCAGCCACCGTACCCCAGGTAAACCCCGGCACGTCGCTCAACATCGCCGAATTCACCTGAACGCCACACTTGTTTCCCAATTCAACTGAATAACGGAACAGCTGCAGAAGCTCTTCGGGCCGGCACAGCCCGGTGAGTTCATTGGCATACATGCCGTTCAGCCCAATCCAGCCTTTCCTGACCGCGTTGATGAAGGCATCTTTTTCTTCGGGCGACTTGCGGCGCATGAAGAGGTCGGCCCCCCACAGCACCTCCAGATTCCACACGAAGCGGGCACCCTCGGTGTAACCAGCCGTCTTTCGCGCAAGGTCAATGCCCTTGGATATGTTGAGCATCTGCTTCTCTTCAACATCGGCCTGAAGATCGGTGTAGCCAAGATCGTGATGGGAGTGCGGAAGAATGTAGACCTGAACTCTTCGCACCGGATACAGGGTAACCTTGGCGGTGCTCGATTTCCCCGCAACTTCGACGCTGACCTCAGCCTGTCTCACGTCGCTAACCTGGCCGATATAGACATTGAAGCTTTGCGCATCGCCCGGGAGGATCCTACGATCCACTTCCAGGCCATCGATCCGAGTAACGACTGTGGCTCCCGATACGCCATGCTGAACAGTCACCTGAATTGGCTGCATCAGGGATCCATTCCTGCGAACCAGCCCGCGAATCGGAACCGCGAGAGCGGGGGGCTGCGCCTGCTCGTCGTCGTCAATCAGAAGTGACCATGCCGGCCGTGAGCAAAACGTACCGCCAGCCACTGCGGTCAACCCCAACATCAACTCGCGTCTCTTCATCTCCTGGCCTCTCCAACCTCAGCCACGCGCGTTCGCGGACGCACCTGAGCAGGTCTCTAAACAAGTATTGAATCGCAGGCACATCGGGTCGCCAGCCGGGATTGATTCGACCCAGCCAACTTCCGGGCGCGACCGCGATTCATCCTTGCAGGATACCGCTACCGGTGTCGACCCGCGACCAGCAGGCTGAGAAGCCCCATGCGAGAGGTCCTTATTCGGAAGAATGCTGGACGGAGATGATTATGGGCAATGGACGTTACCGAACTGGTTAATTCGCGACAGGGTTCGAATCGACCTCCGGCCGCCTGGTGCTGACCGTAATGCGGATCGGCTCCACAGCCTTTTCTAATTGACCTCGAACTGCAGTAGGTGCGTGCACCAAACGCCACGGGAATGCTTGCGTGGAATAGCTGGCCAGGACCTGCACCGACATGGCCTTGGCGTTCTTCACATCCATGTAGAATGCTCCCGACGCGTTGGACATGGCGATGTCCTTTCCAATCTGGATTGCAATCCCTTCGATACCCATGCCCGTCGCCTCGTCAACGACAGTTCCCTTTACGATGTATTTGGAGAACGATGGCGAGTCATCGAAGTTCTGTGGACCTACCGAGCTATACTTCAGGCCGCTCAGATAACCGCCCCACTGCACCCTGCCCGCGGGATCCACAATGGTGGTGAGATTAGCATCGGAGCCGTGCGGCATGCGCAGTCTTACGCTGAACGTCCAGGCCTGGAATATCGGCTTGGCCCCGAACGCGGTCGCTATCGGGCTCACGTAGGTCTCTTGCTCCGCCGATAACGAGATCAGATTGGATATCCAGTGGCCACCGAAGCTGAACGTGTTCTGGCCGTCCATTCGGTTGAAATCCTGGGTAACCATGAGCCTGGAGCTAATCTTGAACTCGTTGACCGCGACTTCAACTTGCTCCTTGATAAGGGGAGAATCCAAATTGATAAACGACCCGAAGGCTCTCCATTTGGAAGTGATCGCCCGGCTGGCCGATATGGACTCGGACGTCGTGGACCCACTGATCCCATCCATGGTCGAAGTGCTGGCGGATGGGCTTATGGTGAAACCCGCCGCGTTTATTGATATCGACCCTGAGTCACTCACACCGGTCACCGAAGGATACCCTGCGACATTTGTCCTTTCGTGGTCGTGAGAGTAGTACAGGTTAACGGCGTCAATGGGAGAGAAAGACGCTCTCGCGTTCAGTCCAAGCGCTTCCTGGTTGTAATACGGTGTCTCCTGCCGCTCGAACTTGGGATCCGCCGCGATATAGGAAGTGCGCAGGTCCAGTTGTTTACGAAGATATTCTCCGGCTACCGCTCCATATCCTGCTCCCGCCCCTATGCCACCCGCACCGCTGAGGACAATTGACTTGGTTGGCTTCCAGCCGAAAGATTGAATTGAAGTGACCTTGCCGTCGAAGCTGTTAAGGCTATGCACTTGCAAGTTATTGGACAGCCGGCAGTTCATGGTCATGACCACCAACGGAGTCTCCACCGTATCTCCGGTATGCATAAAGGGAAGCATGCTTTCTTCCAGAAGCAGGCCGGAGAACAGCTGTGTATGCATCGTCCCGGTATTGTGCGAGATGCCGGCTCCGCGTACGGAAAAACTGTGACTACCAAAGTCGTCGGTGTCCAGAATAGCTGGAAGCACAGTGTCTCCCAGATCGAGGTGATATTCACCCGCCGGTTTGACTTCGGTTCTGCTCAGAGGGACCCGGAGATAACCACCGGCTCGCATTCCATTGTTGTATCCAACTCCGGTCCAGCCTGACAGGTGATGCCAGTTGAATGCAGTCTGGATTCCGTAAGCGTTGTAGATCTGATCGCCTCCAGCGCTGGTGTTGATCGAACTCTGACCACTTGCAGCGGCAGCTCCGAGCAATAACACTACCAGAGCTTTCATACGTTCCTCTCATTGCGTGCTCAGGCTGAATCCATCTTCGAACTTCACTGAAGCTTGTGTGGCTCCAGGCATGGCTACTTCCCTCACCTGTGCTGGATAAATGGGAAACCCACCCAGCTCCTGTCTCGAGGCTATAACTTCGAGAACGCGGCCCAGCTTCTGGCTGGTGTTATGAATCAGAAGCTTGCCATCTATCAGTTCCAGGCTCACTTCGGAGCGCTTCAGCTTGTCTTTCTGATAGACATAGATCATGTGCGGGAACACGAACTTGATGCGCATGCCGGTCTGCTGCTCCGCCCTGGTCATAGTCGCGATGATGGAGAAGCTGACGGGCGAGGTCGGGAACGAAGCTTTGTAAAAGACCATGCGAGTGTCATGGGCACCGAGGGTAAAGCTACTGGTCCCCATTCTGATATGGACATCCTTGTCGAGGTCGGAATAGTGAACTATGCCGTGCTCATCGACGACAAAACTCCTGGTCTCCAGGGTAACTGCCATCGCGGCATCTGTCGTGTTTTGTATCTCGAACATGCCGTTGGCCTTGGATCCTCGGTATTCCGCAACTGGAGGAGCAATGCCCTGCGCCCAGGCCGATGCCGCAATGATATTGAGAAGGATAAATGCGAAGCTTTTCATGATTGGCACCTGTGAAGAAGAAGAGGGTGGTGCCATCACCACCCTCTTCGAAGCGCTGCGAAACGGCCGATGATTAGATTGCCTGGGCTACGATGTACAGGACGCCCAGGTACGTACCAGGGGCCGGTACCGCGCCGGTCGACCCAAGCAGGTGGTTGCCGGGGTTGATGTTGACCTGCAGCATGCTGAAGCCTTCGGGCTTGCCCGTCGGGAAACCACTGTTGAAGGTGGAAGTGGCACCCTTGACCTGATCAAGCATGACTGCATTGCCGAGGCCAGTACCGCAGCTGGCATTCTTGCCGAACCATACATATCCGCTGGCATCGTTCCCGGCAGCCTGAAGCGAAGTCCCATTGATGAACGTCGAGGGGATCTTGTTCAGGGTAAGCGGATGGAATTCTGCACTTAGAAGGTCAGTGGCATAAGCGCAGACGGTAACCGTACGCTGTCTGAGGTTGTAGGTCAGCTGCCACGAAGGCGCAGTCGGCGCGATCGCCATCAGGTTCGAGTAGCCCTCGGCCAGCTGCTGCTGGGTGGTCTTGGACGCCAGGTTGAAGTCGAAGACTACCGGAGAAGTATTGACGGCGGTCAGTCCGATGTACTCGGGAACGATGGCCTTCAGGACAACCGGCTTGCTGGTCGCGGTCAATTGTGCAGAAGCACTGCTAGCGAACAGAGTAAGAACTGCGGCAAAGGCGAAGAATATCCTCTTCATTGTCATTTCCTCACGTGCAGGAGGTAGTTTTGCAAACGGTTATGTGAGGCATTGAATCCTCAGTTGACGGGTCGACGTATGAAGGGTTGAGGGTTCCTCATAGCGAGGACCTCCTCGTCCTTGCTACTAAGGTGAGACTGCAATGGGCGAAGCAGCGGCAGGTGGTTCTGCTGGCACCGTTCCCAACCAGGATGAGGGCATGGGACAGATCCTCACTCACCGTGTCTATCAGCTGCGAGAATGGGGCCTGATCCGAAGGTGCGTAATTACGTGGTTTCAAGCCCGCTGGGCGGCGAATTTGCCCTCACACGAGCCGCATCACGCGATTACTGCGGGAGGGGGGTGGAAGTCATTTTCTCCTCGAGGGAAATTGGTACGACACCAATACAGCGCAGCATGCGAAGCCCAGAAAAAACGCCACGAGAGTCACGAGGCCACTTCTCTCTTCTCAGCAATGGGAACGACCGGTTCGAGATCGTCGGCGTCCACTTCTACAGATACGCTACGCATAATTGCATCGAAGGCCAGAATCAGGTGGCATTCGTTTTCCGTGCGGGTGAGTACGCCTTCAACGCCTCTCAACACACCCGACCTGACCCGCACTTTCTCGCCTGTCCGGAGGTAAGGGTGCGGCTCAAACTTGAGGGCCTCCATCCCCAGCCGCAGCGCCTCAATCTCGCGATCGGGCAGCGCCCACGGATCCTTTGAGGAACCGACGATCGAGATGACTCCGGGCATTCTCAAGACAAGGCTCCGCTCGCGCCGTGCGATCCGGATGAAGACGTAGGTCGGGAAGAGGGGTAAGTCCAGGACTACCGGGCGACTCTTCTTCCATTGACGGGGAGACCGGTACAGCGGAAGGAACGTCTCAACCCGGCGCTCGAACAGCGTCTCGGATACATACTTCTCATGGCGTGGCAAGGTGTAGGCCGCAAACCATTGCGGCGCGGATTCGGCTGGAAGGCGCGCGGGTTCGACTTGAAACTGTCCCGGCTCTAATCTGCATGTTTTGAACAAGGCTTCGCCACCCTTACTCGGAAGGTCTTTTTCCATAATGGGATTTAAAGAAGAAACTCGATTGCAAGGTGCGAGTGTTAGTTCCTGTCCACCGTCACGTATCGTCTGTTCACATCAGACGACCGGAACGTTTCAAATGCGAAAGAACCGACTCCGAGGATTCCACATAGAATTGCATCGAAACTTCGAAGCCACTTTCTGACGCGTCCGGCGATTCCCCACCGTTGGTTTCCACTCGTCTTACCACTCCCTCTCCGGTCAAATGAACACCGATCTCTCCCCCCAAAATGTTAGGGAGCATTATGTCCATTTGCACTCGCGCTCCGACCGGAGGCAATTCCATGGCGTTGATGTACGCCCCAGTCGTATCGATGTCACGCGTCACGCCGTCGCCGCTCTCCGGTGTCCCATTTGGAGCCACCCAGCAGTAGAAGGCAGGGGCGCTCAGACGAAATCGGTAGCTCTTTCGCATTCGAGCCCCTCGCGTGCGCGATTCGCGCTTTCAAGCGATCCGCCCTGACAGTTGGGTGGAACTGCGTAGGTCATGTCCAATGTAGGTTCAAACGGAAATAGCGCACAAGAGACCCAAAGTCCCCGGGCGGATCGTCTCTGCTGCGCACTCCGCTTGAAGAGCCGTTTGTTCTACCGGATGTTGCTTCGGCATTGCACGGTGGTCCAGTTGCCTGCGGCGGCAATGAGTAAAGTGTCTCTTATTGGAATTAAGGAATTGTCTCTCTATCGTGATTCTCAACACATGAGCATAGTTAACGCAGCCGCTACGTTTTATCGTCTGTTATATGTAAACATCGACAAGCTGGGCACGTATCTTTAACACTGCGCGAAAGGTCACACTCAAGTAATAAAGCGTTGGGGATCAACTAACCCTATTATGTTGACTAGGTTTAACCGTAGGTCTATTTGTCAGTATTAATTGCGCCGATTAAGACATGATGGGCCACATGTTGGTGCATCGCTGGTGCGGACGACGATCGCTGTTAGCCTGAGGGGTCCACATGCGTAGTTGGCTCAGATCGATAGCGGATTAGATAGAGACAGTCTGCGAAGGCTGCTCTTGCTTAACTGAATGATTTCCCGGGGAGCCGCTGAAAATGATGAATGAACGTAGTCTCATTTCTGTGCTGATAGCATCCAAGACGGCCATGGCGGGGGAACTCCTGGCAGGGGCGCTGAACCGGAGACCGCATTTCCGCGTGGTTACCAGCGTCACAACAACTAAGGAGGTCTTTGAAGCATCCGGGATGGCTGACTTAGACGTCGCCCTGATCAGTGCGACCTTGGCAGACGGCCCGCTGAGTGGCTTCACCGCGCTGCGGCATCTGCGAGAGCTGGTCCCAAACGTCAAAACGGTCCTTCTGCTCGACAGTCCGGAATCAGCTCTGGTCTTCGACGCCTTCCGGGCCGGCGCCAAAGGCATCTTCTGCCCTTCGGAGTCGCCGTTCAAGGCGCTCTGCCGGTGTGTGGAACGGGTACATGCAGGTCAGATCTGGGCGAAGAGCAGCGATTTGGCCTTCGTCCTGGATACCTTCTGCAGGCTTGCTCCGATGCGCGTTGCAAATGGCGACGGAATGAATTTGTTGACCAAAAGAGAGGAGGATGTGGTTCGCCTCCTTGGGGACGGACTGCAGAATCGCGAGATCGCCCACCAACTGAATCTCAGCGAACACACGGTCAAGAATTACCTGTTTCATATCTTCGATAAACTGGGTGTTTCGTCACGGGTCGAATTAATCCTGTACGCGGTAAGCAGCACGAAGAGAGCGCAGAATGTACCCGAGCGCGATGAACATGCTGCGGTAAAGACTGCGACGTCGCCTTAGAAGCCGCCGGGCAGCGTTGAGGGGCAGCAGCGTCCGCAGGCTTCAGCACGTCGCCAGAACCCGCGACCACAGGTTCAACCAGCGGTCCATCAGAATGCGAGTCCGGAGCCCCGCCTGCGGTCTCTTCCTGCGTATGACCTGAAGGTGTTACTGACAATCGCCTAAAGTAACTGATAGAAATTACTCATTTAGAGCACCACTGGCTACGCATCCTTTTCCCTGAACTCGCCCTGCCGAGCCTGACGTTTTCAATATCAAGCTAATATGCAGGCCTTATTTTGCAGTTGGTCGATTTGTCTTCGCAAGCTTGTGCAATATGCCTCACAAAATTCCCCATGCGAGACGATCCTTCCCCAGATTCACCGGGAACCAAATTCCTCTTTCGCGCGGGCGATCCCGGGCTGATCGATTGTGAGATCCCGGAAGTCGGCGGCCGGCCCTGTGGTGGTCCCGGATATTCCGCATAAATATCGCTGAGTTTGACTATCTCAAGATGGAGTCAAGGAGAACCCTTCAGATGAATAGCATTGCGCACAAGCCCAGCGCGTTCTCCCGGCTCTGTCGCATTCTGGTTTTATGCGTAACTGCATTTCTGATTTTTCAACTAATCAGCCTGGATCTAAGCTGGCCAAGACAAACCGCGCTCGGGATCATCGCGGTTCTCTGCGGTCTGATCGCCAACCGGCTTTCCGCATCTCGTCTGGTAACCATCGCGCTGATGATCATGTCAATGATTGCTACCTTCCGTTACGGATGGTGGCGTATGCACCTGCTGGTTGACTTCTTCTCCGACGCGTCAAATCGAAGATTTGACCTCGATACCCTATTTATTTTGCTTCTTATTTCAGCCGAGCTATACACCATCTTGATCATGCTGCTGGGCTACATGCAGACAGCGTGGCCGCTTAATCGTCGTCCCATTCCGCTCCCTAACGACGATTCCCAGTGGCCGCATGTCGATGTTCTCATTCCAACGTATAACGAGCCTCTGGCATTGGTACGCTATACCGCGCTGGCAGCCATCAACATCGACTACCCGCCGGAGAAATTGCATGTTTACATTCTGGATGACGGCACAAGGGAAGATTTCAGCCAGTTCGCCGCCGAAGCAGGGGTCGGATATGTCACTCGCCAAGAACATCGTCATGCAAAAGCCGGGAATATCAACCACGCTTTGAGCACGATGGACTCCCCGTATGTGGCCATATTTGACTGCGACCACGTGCCCACACGAAGCTTCCTGCAAATGACGATGGGGTGGATGCTGGCAGACAAAAAGCTTGGCATGCTCCAGACGCCCCATCACTTCTATTCGCCGGACCCGTTCGAACGCAACCTGCTGCAATATAAAACCATTCCGAACGAAGCCGAGCTGTTCTACGGGATCGTGCAGGACGGCAATGACTTTTGGAATGCGACCTTTTTTTGTGGATCCTGCGCCCTCATCCGACGCTCGGCCCTGGAAGAGGTGGGCGGCATCGCCACTGAGACAGTTACAGAAGACGCTCACACGTCGCTTCGCATGCAAAAGAAAGGGTACAACACCGCCTATATCAATATTCCCCAGGCAGCGGGTCTGGCAACCGAAAGCCTCGCCGCCCATGTCGGTCAGCGGATTCGCTGGGCAAGGGGAATGATTCAGATCCTGCGGACGGACAACCCGCTCTTCGGCGGAGGCTTGAAGTTCACCCAGCGCCTTTGTTATTTGAACGCGATGATCCACTTCTTATACTCGGTACCGCGACTCGTCTTTTTGTGCGCGCCACTGGTCTATTTGCTACTCGGGCGGACCATCATTCCGGGCTATTGGGTAGCCATCTTGGTTTATGCTCTGCCTCACCTTGTACTCTCGAGTCTCACTAACTCGAGGATTCAGGGAAGGCACAGGCACTCGTTCTGGAATGAAATTTACGAGTCGGTTCTGGCGCCTTACATTCTTGCGCCGACTTTGCTGGCCTTGGTCAATCCTAAACTTGGTAAGTTCAATGTTACGAGCAAGGGCAACACGACCGGAGAAACTCAATTCGATCGAAAGATCGCAACCCCGACGCGCTGGCTGCTTCTTCTGAATTTTTGCGGGCTGCTTGCCGTGCCATACCGCCTCTTCGTGACCGATCCGGAACATCCGGGCGCCGTTATCATGAATCTGGTTTGGGTTCTTTTCAATATCGTGATACTCGGAGTTGCGGCGGCAGTCGCTCACGAGCAAAAACAAAGGCGAGGCACGGTAAGAATCGAAGCCAAAATCCCAATCAAACTGATCATGGCGGGTGGTCATTACATCCAGACCGTTACAGCCGATATGTCCGTCGGTGGCGCATCCATCAAGATGCCGCCAAACTCAAATGTGTCCACCGGAGATTTGATCCGCGTGGCATTTCCTTCGACCACCGGTACCGACGAAATCCGCGCCCAAGTCATCGGAAGCAACGGCCAGACACTACGAATCGCATTTATCCTCGATACCATCGCCAAACAAGAGACACTCACCCGCGCGCTGTATTCGAGGGCCGACGCCTGGCTTGGCTCCTCCGCGTTGAAAGAAGTTGACCGTCCGCTCGTAAGCCTTTACCGGGTCATTGTTCTTTCAAGCTACGGGATCAATCAAGTGTGCCGAAGCATCTTTCCAGAGCGGCGAACCGCCCGGAAGTTAATTCGCGCCAAGGTCGCGTCGATCATTCTGATCGCCTGGTTATCCACGAAGGCAGTTCAGGCCTCGGTCAGCGAATCCCCGCAAGATCCGCCGTCCGGATTTGCGAGTATCGGTAATGAACACCGCGACCCTTCCAGCGCAGGCGCAAATGAATCAGGCCAAGATTCGTCGACCGACGCTGGTGAGACGCGGCAAGTTATCGATCTTAAGGATGCGGGCATGAAGAGTGGAATTGAACTGAGAGGTCCGCACTCCTACTACTCGGTCCATTTCACACTTTCTCATCAGCTCGTACCGAAAGCGGGCAATCTTAATCTCGATTACGATGTCGATTCGACGCTTGTGCAACAGTCTCAGTCGCTTCAGATCAGTCTCAATGGAAGCGTTGTGGCGAAGCTTCATCCGGATCAGGTCTCGCAGAATGAAAGCGGAACGTCCAGAACGACGGTGCCCCTTCCGAGCCTTCTCCTGGTGCGAAACAATACACTGACTTTCGAATTCATCAGTGGCGAAACCACGCAGAAAGTGAGTCATGGCAAAGGTCACCCACTCTTCCGGCTGCTGCCTTCAACGAAGATCGACATAGTGGGCGACAGGTTACGCCTCGGCAACGATCTCAGCCAACTTCCTCTGCCGTTGCTCGATGGCGAACTTCAGTCGACTACCAACATTCCGTTCGTATTTCTTTCACAGCCAACACCCAAAATGCTTCAAGCTGCCGGAGTCCTAGCCTCATGGTTCGGCACAATGAGCGAAACAAGTCCGGCCCGGTTCAACGCTTCTCTCGCTGAGATCCCGCAAGGCAACGCCGTGATCCTGAGCAGCGATCGATCTCAGCTGCCAAGCGCGCTGCAAATCGCAAATGGCCAAGGTCCGGTCGCTGCTTTGAGAAACAATCCCTCCGATCCGTATGGGACTCTGCTCGTACTCGCGGGCGACGATGAAGCCCAGGTACTCGCAATCGCTCAGAAGGTATCGTTGCTACACACACCGGCGAGAGACCCAGAGACAGAAGAGGATCTAGGCGGCGACACTGCCGAATCGCCCGCGCTTGTCCTTCCGCCAATCCGGAAGAAGGGCGACGCCCCCCGATGGCTGCCGATCAGTAAGTCGGCGCCACTCACGAGCTGCCCGGCTGAAGGCGCGCTCCAAACCGACGGTTCGCTGCCAATCCCTGTTTACCTTCACTTTCCGCCCGATCTGTATTTAGGCGAGAAGCGAAGCGTCGATCTGGCCGTCAAGTATCGCTATAACGCCCGACTGGTGGCGAGCGGCTCAGCATTGCGCGTCATAGCCAATGGCCATCTGATCAGTGAGGTTCCCCTTGCGCCAGGCCCAGGAACTATAAATGGCGAGAGAGTTATCCAGTTCCCGCGAGCGGATATACAACCATTCGGTAACACTCTCCTGTTTAGTTTCGATTTTGTGCGGACAAATCAAGGGACCGCCACAACGAATGAACTATCGGGAGAAATCCTCTGCAGTTCATCACTGAACTCAAGCGGGCTCGCATCCTGGACGCGCATGCCGAATCTGGCGCTCTTCGGCGATGCCGGCTTTCCGTTCACCAGTTTCGCCGACTTGTCGCAAACGGTTGTAGTTCTACCGGCAAACCCGACCGCTTCGGAAATTGGCCTCTATCTCAATTTAATGGGACGGTTCGGCACCGAAACTGGCTATCCTGCCCTGCGCGTCACCGTGGAAAATCCCGGCAACTCGCTTTCCGGTGACCGCGACTACTTGATCCTGGGAACAAGCCAGGATCAGTCCGCCTTCAGCGCCGTTTTTCCTTTCCTGTCCGCAACCATGGATGAGTCCGGTGTGCACGTGCAACCTGAGCACGGGTTATCCGCCGATTTCAATTACCTTCGAGATGAGTCTTCGCGCAGATTGTCGCAGATAATGGGGAGACCGGAGACGGAGGTTCCCATATCCGAAGGCGTTGAACCAGCCGATGCGTTGATCCAGGAGATCAAATCGCCCACATCCGACGGCCGCTCGGTAGTATCCATCATTCTGCTTAAGGGCACTTCGTCCGCGGATCTCTTGTCGGAGGCATTGACCAATCCTTTCCCGACTTCACACGTGAAGAGTTCCGTCAGCCTGTTGCGGAATTCAGCCTTTACAAACTACACAGCCATCGGCGCACCGTACCACGCTGGTAAGATATCGCAGTATGCGGCCATGCGAATGTATCTTACTCAATACTTTGTATTAGTCCTGATGCTGGTAGTAGGTCTCAGCCTCTTATGTGCTCGATACGTGCACGACTGGATGGCATGGCACGCACAGCAGCGGTTGCAGGTGGCTGACCCTGCCAACAACAATTTCAATCAAGAGAGAATCGTTTTAGAGGTACAGGCACCTGGACCTAGTTAGTCGATGAGCGCTGGCCGGCCAACCGCGCCGACAGGGAAGAGTAGGGCTCATCGTGTTCTTTCGCTGACATCTGTCGGATACTTACACTTCACGCGCAGTTCCCGACCATGTGCACCGAGGCGTACGACAGTTGTGATCAGGAAAGCTCGCTCGCAGGTAGTCGTTATTCTCATACAGAGTTTCAGTGCCGGATTTTGCGTTATAGCGAATTGCGCCACTTCTGGTTCAGCGTTGCCGTGCAAGGCTACACGGCAACGCTGACGCCCAGGGGAATGGCTCTCAAGTAGCTCTAATCCTCGTGGCGTTTAACCGGCTCAAAGTAGTGGGAAGTGACGTTATGGGAGACCTTGTGGCCCAGGATAAAGCCCTGCACCAGGGAGTGGTGGTAGTGAAAGCCTGCGTAGATGCGCGCGCCTTCTATCTCGCTTTCAAGTTGGTGAACGTTCTGGAAGTAGTGGGTTGTGTTGGTGACCGTGCTGCTGACCGTGAGTGGCACTTGAGGGGTACCAAAAAACTGCTCCAGCGTGTTGGCCAGTGAACCTGTGAGACATGCATGAGCGGCGGGATACTCGGGATGCCCAGGTGTGGATCCCAGGGGAGTCCATGCCGGGTCGGCGACCGTCAGCGCGTTGCCGTCGATGTCGCCGTTACGGATCGCCGTGACCGGGCGCCAGAAGCTGAAGTGATATTTGCCATTGAAGCAGCCGATATAAGCGTCGGCCAGTGAAGTGAAGGACATCGCCATCAGCCGTGAGCTGTCCAGCAGGCCCAGGTTCTTCTGTATGGCCAGCAATTGCAGCATGTGTCCGTACTGGGTCGTGGTGTGATCGGTCCAGAATAGCCCGATTTCAGTTTGGGCCGGCGTGCGGACGGTGCTGTTCACCGCACCCAGCAACTTGATCTGGTTGTAGTCATGGGCCCATTCCCTGCTGTTTAAAGCGGGAGGCGGCTCATCGGGCAAGAACTGTGCGGGGTTATCGAAAGTGAAGGGCCTCATCTGGCCCGCCCACGGCGTCACCAGCGATGTAACTCCGGGCGTCGGAATATAGACGCCGGGCTCCGGCGTGGATGGATAGGTGTACGGCCAGGGGACGCCCAGGCCATCACCAGCCCGCAGGGCAATGAGCGCGTTGGCCGAAGACAGCCCGACAGTTTGGCCGTCGGTCTTGCCGGGGCCGTCCGCGATCGCGGCCATCGATAAGTTGTAGGCCGCGGTGAGCGCATCGGTCCGGTCGGGAAGCAAATGCACCAACATGCGATAGGCGGCCTCCACCGCGGCAGCCTCCGGCGATGCGTCTTTGGCCGCCGGTACGCTGTATTCGTAGGGCTGGAAGCGGCCCTCGATGGCGACCACCGAATTGTAGACTGCGAGTTCAACGTAGGCGACGTAAAGGCTGGTTGCACCCGAGGAGGGGGCGCCCGGTTCGGTGCTGGCTCGCGCCTGGGTTATCGCAATATCGTTCCACTGCGTTACTGCATTTTGCGCCGGGGCACGCAAAGGCAGCGTGAAGGCAACCCAGATTGTGAGGGAAAGTGCGAGGCCGAGGGTGGACCGTATGGATCCGAGTTTGCAGATTTTCATGGGGGCTCCTGTGGTCTCCTGTGCGGAGTGGAACTACCATGAGGGAACCGGCCGCCCGAAGCAATCACCACTGGCTCTCGATTATCTCCCCGAATTATCCACGGCCAAGGCCATTGTTATGAGTAGTTTCGATTTGGTGTGAGCCGAGAGAGAGGTCCTGTATGCTCAGAGAGCGCTCTGCGAGCCTTAAGGATTCGCCGTGATCCCTTCCCCACAAAAAGCGACGACGGCGCGATTTGGCCCGTTCGAGCTGGATATGAAGACATCCAGCCTGACGCGCCGGGGCCAGCAGGAGCGCCTAGCGGTGCAACCAGCCCGCCTGCTGGTGCTGCTGGTGGAACGGCGCGGCGAGTTGGTTACGCGCGACGAGTTGCGATCGGAGCTATGGCCGGGTGACACGTTCGGCGACTTCGACCACGGCCTGAATAACGCAGTGAACCGCTTGCGCGAGGCGCTTGGCGATTCAGCGGCCTCGCCGCGGTATATCCAGACGGCGCCCCGGCGAGGGTACCGATTCATCGCCGATGTAGAACTTGTAATTCCCAGTCGAAGCGACGCCCCGGACGCCTCTCCAGCCACTCCGTCTGGAGAGGATGAGCTACCCGGGACAGATGAGGTCCCCAACACGGCCGCGTTGCCCAGCGCGGACGAAGCCGAGCCGGCCGGTATGGCCGAGCCTTCGGCCGTCAGAGGTCCCCGGCAATTCTGGATCCGCGGTCGAGGGTGGGTGCTGGCGCTGATCGTCCCCTTACTCTTCCTGATCGCTTTCCTGATCAAGCCGCGCATCCACACGAGGGATTCAGCAGCGCCCATCCGCTCCCTGGCGGTACTACCCCTTCAAAATCTCTCCGGCAACCCCAACGAAGAGTACTTTGCCGACGGGATGACTGATGAGTTGATCACAGAGCTGGCGCACATCCCGGGTCTGCGCGTGGTCTCGCGGACCTCGGTGATGCAGGACAAGGGTGCTCGCAAATCACTGGCCCAGATCGCGCGGGAACTGGGCGTCGATGCCATCGTCGAAGGATCGGTGGTGCGCTCGGGCGATCGCGCACGCATCACTGCCCAGTTGATCGACACACGAACCGACAAGCACCTCTGGGCGCAGAGCTTCGAGGGGCCGCTCGGCGACATTTTGTCGTTGCAAGACACGGTGGCACGCGAGATTGCGCAGCAAACCAGTTCTGTGCTGACGCCCGAAGCGCGGGCAGGAATGAGCAGCGCGAGGCATATCAATCCAGAGGCCCATGACGCGTATTTGCGCGGTCTGTATTTCATCCAGCGGCGCGATGGCGATCTGGCGTCGACTTACTTCCGTAAAGCCATCGCCCTCCAACCCGATTACGGAGCCGCGCACGCGGGACTGGCAGAATCCCTGGTAACGCAGTATCTGACCTCCGGAAAAGATGCCGCCAGCACCATGCCGCTCGCGACAGCGGCTGCCAGGCGAGCTATCGAACTGGATCCCTACAGTGGCGAGGCGTACACGGCCCTGGGAGCAATCGACACAAACTTCCTTTTCGACTGGAAGGCCGCGGAGCAGAATCTTCGCAAAGGCATCGAGCTCAGCCCCAGCAGTTCCGACGCGGAGACCTGGTACGCGGTCTATCTCACATCGGTTGGCCGGCCGGCAGAAGCGGTAAACGCCATGCAACGTGCCGTCACGCTGGACCCGCTCTCGTTCTGGGCCAATCGGCTGCTAGGCTCGATGCTCTATTTTTCACGCCGCTACGACGAATCCCTCGCCGCACTCAATCGCGCCTCTGAGCTGGCCCCAGACAAGTTCCAGTTTGTTGAGAATTGGAACTCGGATAATTACGAGATGCAGGGCCGATATAGCGATGCACTTGCGGCCGACCTGAAAGAAATGGCGTCGGAGCTTTCGCCTGACGACGTCCACTCGTTTCGCTCTGCGTTCGAGACTGGAGGCTGGAATGCCTACCAGCAAGCCCGACTGAAATATCTGCTGCCCCGGTCCATGAACAAGTGCTACCCGGATTACCTCGCAATGAGCTATGTCCGGCTCGGGAATCCGGCTGAAGCATTTCGTTGGTTCAACCGCGATTTGGACAACAACTGTGGCAGAACGGTTTTCGACCTTTCCTCTGATCCGCGCCTGGACAAAATTCGCGAAGATCCCCGTTTCACCACGCTGCTGCACCGCGTGAATCTCCCTCACTAAGGCTCAACCTTCCAGGACTCGCGCGCCATGGTTTCTGGTGCGCGGCGCTGCCAGATGAGATGGATGGTGCGGCAAAGTTGGCAGCCAGCCCGGGCGTGCCGTAAAGATGAGCGCATTTGCTTCATCTCTAATGTTGCTGCCGGTATAACGTTCAACGCTGTCGTTGAAACGTGGAAAGATCGTGATTCTACGGTGGCCAATTGCCATCGCCCCAGAGCGACACTGTAGGTCCCGAGGGCTGTCCAGGTTCCGCTGTGCGTCCCGCCCAACCCGCGGCCGCTGTTGACGGCACGCCCGATCGCGAATTGACCTCGCGCCTCAACCTCAATCTGCCTGCGGGGAAACGCCGCTGGGCCTCCCTGTATCGCCATCTGCAGTTTAGCGGCCGATGTCAAAATCGATTGTCGAGACATACCTCCCGGCTGCTACCATGCGAGCGATGAACAAACTTGCGCCGTTCCTCTGGTTCAATGACAACGCCGAAGAAGCCGCAGCGTTTTATCTGAGCATCTTTCCCCACGCACGCAAGCTCGATGAGTTACGTTCCAAGGGCGTAGGTCCGTGGCCTGTAGGCAAGGTCGCCACCATCACCATCGAACTCGAGGGCCAGGAGATGGTCTTTCTCAATGGTGGCCCCGCACACCAGCTGGACCCCGCCTTCTCGTTTTTCGTTCGATGTGACTCCCAGCAAGAGATAGACAGCTATTGGGATAAGTTGATTGAAGGCGGCAAACCTCTGGCTTGCGGCTGGCTCACCGACCGCTTTGGCCTGTGCTGGCAGATTGTGCCAGGCAATATTCAGGAATTGATCAGCCACCCCAAAGCCATGCAGGCCATGATGGGAATGACAAAGATGGACTTGGCCGCACTCGAAGCCGCCGCACGCGAATGAAAATCTGAATACTCCGTCCTCCCGAAGACGCGCTCGACGCGATCAATCGCATCCCCGCTAGACGCCGGTTCAACGAAGCGCGACGCGGTCCCTGCATATCATCGGCAACGTGACTTTACCGGCGCATTCAAATGCGCCGGAGCAAGTGCGGCCGCGATGACGAAGGCAAATTCGGAGTCGGGCGAAATGCCAGTCCCTGAACGCAAAGGCGTTGCCGCCCTTGTAGGCGTGCTGAGTTGTATTAGTCCCGGCAGCGGTCTGATGCCGAAAGTCCTAAGCCAGGCCCTGCTCGCCGATGTCTCGCATGAGTTGCGATCTCCGCTCACACGGCTCTCGGTTTCTCTGGAGTTGATGCGCAGGGGCGAGACAGATGTAGTGAAGCAGATGCAGATGGACCTGGACCGCATGAACGTGATGATCGGCGAGGTTCTCCTGCTGACCCGGCTTGAGCTGCAACCGTCCCAGATCGCATCGGCTCAAGTAGGCCCGGCGGTGATGCTGGGGCAGATTGCCCAGGATGCCGAGTTCGAAAGGAAGGACGAGGGCAAGCGAGTAACGGTGACTGTTCGCGGCTCCTGTTCGATTCGCTGCGACCACCACTTAGCCAAATGGCAGAACCGCAACCCGCAACCCGCAACACTATGCCGGAGGTAGCTTCAGCACCATCACCGGGTCGAACGGCCAGACCGCTAACCGGACCGTGATGGGGCGTGGCACGGGAGCAGCGACTGTCATGCGTACTGGCCCTACGGAACTGCGATCCGGCACCGTTGAATGCGGATTGCATCTTTCCCAATCTGCGACAATCGGAGGGCCTCCGGCGGCCGCAGATCGAGCCGCACCCCATGCAATGATGGTGGACCCGGCGGGAAATTAGCAGACTCTTCGCGAGCGTATACAGGAAGGCAGAGAGGCAAGACAGTGCGGAATGAACTCCGCCGATCCTTCCAAGGGCGACCTCCGGCTCAATCGGTATTAAGGAGGCGAACTCGCCCCCACCGGATTCAAGGAGTGGACGTGCAAATAGCCCTTTCAGGGGATAGATGGCGCCTGCCGTGCGATTATAATTTCTCTTATATCCGCATCTTTCCCGAACCGACAGGGCCGAACATTGGGCATACTCACGAGATGTTTCTGGGGCCGGAGCCTTGCACTCTTCAAGGCAGTGTCTTCTCCAAGGCATCGGGAGACAGACTCAGTCGCCAGACCGGACCTCACGCAATTCCTTGCCGCCGCTGAATGCACCCTGGACGACTTCTACATTTTCGACGGCATCCCCGATTCCTCCGGTTCCATCGTGGACTTCAAATTCAGTTACATCAATCCAAATGCCGAGCGTCGGCTCGGCGTGCCCCGCGGAGCCCTCTACGGCAAGGTCCTCACGGAAGTTCGGCCCTTCATGATCAAATCCGGCCTCATCCATAAATATCGTGAGGTCGTCCGCACCGGAATTCCATACACCAGTGAAATCTTTATCGACGACGAGATGATCAAAGGCACCTGGCTTAATGTCCAGGTCGTCCGGCTCGGCAACGGAATCGCCGTTACCAGCCGCGACGTTACCGAGCACCGCCGCCGTTCCGATCACGTCAACTATCTCGCCCATCACGATCACCTGACGGGCCTCGCCAATCGCACTTTGCTCCACGAGCGTCTCCGCCAGGCGATCCTCCGCGCGCAAAGCCAGGACCAAAGAGTTGCGATCTTCCTCATCGACATCGACTATTTCAAACAGATCAACGACTCGCTTGGCCACGCCGACGGTGACGTCCTCCTCGCGACTGTGGGGCAGCGCCTGCTCTCCTCCGTTCGCGAATCCAACACCGTCGCTCGCATGGGTGGAGACGAGTTCGTCATTGTGATGCCCGAATTTCACGCGATGCGGGACGTTGAGCGCTGCGGCGAACGGATCATTCACAGCGCCTCCCAGCCCGTTGAGATCAGCGGCCGGAAGATCAGTTTGACCGTTAGTGTCGGAGTCGCTATCTTTCCCGACAACGGCCCCACCGCTGAAGAGCTGCTCCGCAATGCCGACGCAGCCATGTATACCGTGAAAGACTCGGGCCGCAACAGCCTTTGCGTGTTCGACGAAAATGTGATGACCAAGCACGGCGCTACAGCCTGAACGGAGCCGCGTGGCCTGCACGGTGCGAGGCGCGGGCCAATTTCCCGATCGAGGCGCGGGCCTAGACTCGCTTCCTGATCCTCGAGATTCCGGCACCCCAGCCCTGGCGCACGCTGCCCTCAGGCTCATGCATCGGGGAGTGCGCGCGTGGCCCATCGCCTTAATGGAAGGCAACACACTCGTTTGACCCAATTGGCAAAGAGAGTTGGCTGGCCCCCAGCGATGCGCTGCCAGCTCGGAACGTCAACTGCTGTGAACAGCCCAAACCACGATTCCAAAGCTGGAACGCATCGTTAGCGCATTGCTGATTTGCGCTAGTTGGCACGCGGTGCGAGGTCTAACCGGCGTTTCTCATTCTTAATTGTGGTTGTTCCCGCCAGTTACCAACGCAGTCTTCTTCGTGACTTGTCATGTGACGGGAACCCTTCCAACGTTTATCGTTTCATCTTCTCTGGTCATGGATGGTACAGATCCCGATCCTATGCCTGTTCCGAAGTCGCATGCGCCAGTTCCTCAATCCACCCCGCCATCGATTTCGTTGGCTCGCCCATAGCCGCATTCGACACGTCCTCCCATGCTTCCCATGTCTCCAGCCGCTCCGCATATGCGGCGCGGGCCCTGGGCAGAATAGAAGTGCCCAGCCCAAGACGCAGCGGCGGATTTTCCGCGTCCACGAGCTTCAGGATGGCTTCTGCCGTCGCCTCCGGATCCCCGCGTTCAACATTGGCCAGCTGCGTCAGAAACTGCTTTCGGAATCCCGCGTATGGTTCCAGAACATCCGCGATCTGTGAGGACTTTCCGAAGTCGGTTGCGTAGGCTCCGGGTTCAACAAGCGTCACCTTCAACCCGAACGCTCTCACCTCCTGCGCGAGGGATTCGTGGAGCGCTTCGACAGCCCATTTCGTGGCGCAATAGAAGCCGATGAGCGGCAATGCCGTTATCCCAAGCCCGCTGGAAACACCGAGGATGTGACCGCTCCCTTGTTTCCGCAACAAAGGCAGAGCCGCTCGGAGCACTCGGACCATGCCCAGGTAGTTGGCATCGAAGAGACCGAGGATCTGTTCATCGCTTGCTTCCTCCGTAGCCGCCAACAGGCTCACGCCGGCATTGTTCACAACGACGTCCAGCCCGCCGAAGTGCGCATATGCCTGATGAACTGCCTGCTGCACCTGCGCGGAGTCGGTGACGTCGAGGGCCAGGGGCAGCACCGTGTCGCCAAAACGTTCCGCGAGATCGGCGACGTCTGCCAGTTTGCGGGCGGTCGCAGTAACCCGGTCGCCGCGTCTAAGAGCAGCCTCGGCCCAGATACGGCCGAAACCGCGCGAGGCGCCAGTAATGAACCATGTCTTTTGCATTTAGTTCCTCCGTGATTGTGGGGTTAGGATCAAACCTCGGAATAGCGCATGTTCCCGAGATCGGTGAGAAGGGAAGGGCCGGCGGGGTTCCATCCGAGCTTGGCACGGGTCTGCGCACTGGAGGTCAACGGGTCCCTGCCTGCGAAGAACCCGAGGAACCCGAAATGTTCCTGGGCCTGTTCCTGCGAAATGGAAACAACGGGCACGTTCAGGCCGCGGCCGATAGCGATGGCAATGTCTTTGAGAGCCACGCCCTCTTCGGCGACGGCGTGGTACCGGGCTCCCGCTGTGCCTTTCTCCAATGCGAGCCGGTAGAGCCGGGCGACATCGGACACATGCGCGGCAGGCCAGCGGTTGTGGCCATCGCCGACATACGCCGACACCCCCTTTGCGCGTGCCACCGCAATCAGGGGGGTGATGAGGCCCTGCTTTACTGTGTCGTGCACCTGCGGCAAGCGCATCACGATCGCGTGAACTCCGCGCTCCATCAGTGCAACCGCCGTTGCCTCCGAGACACGAGGAAGGGAAGGGGAAGATAGCGGCGGATCGTCCTCCGTAGCGGCGCGGCCCTGAGCCACTCCAACCCCGGAGCTGACGATGAACGGACGGCTTGAGCCCTCGAGCACGGCGCCGATGGTCTCGATGGCGCGCTTGTCCAGCTCGCAGCTCTCCGCAAAATCCGACCAGTCATGCCGGAAGGCGGTGTGGATCACGGCTTCGGTCGCCGCTGCTCCGCTGCGCAGGCTTTCCAGGTCCCCCAGATCGCCTCGATGTGCCTGGGCACCCGCAGCTTCAAGCCACTTTGCGCCGTCATCAGATCGAGTCAACCCGAGAACGTGATGGCCTGCGCCGACGAGTTCTTTCACAATTGCGGAACCGATAAATCCGGTAGCGCCCGTAACGAATACGCGCATTATGTTCCTCCCTGTCTCATTCCAGTTACGATTGACCAAAGGATGCCGTCTCGACTAAAACGGAGACAGCCTCCGAATTAATAGATAAACGGAGATAGTCTCCGGTTGCAAGAGTTTTGCAGAATGACGAAGAAACATTCCACGACCGCCCGGAAACCGCGCACAGACGCGTTGCGCAACCGCGAACGTATCCTTGAAGTCGCAAAGGCAGCCTTTACCCGACAAGGCGCCAATGCCAGTCTGGACGAAATTGCGAAGCAGGCCGGCGTGGGAGCAGGTACCCTTTATCGACATTTCCCTACTCGCGACGAGCTGATCGAAGGTGTGTACCGGAATGAAGTGGAGAAACTTGCGGCTGCCGCTGCCCGCTTCTCCGAGACCATGTCTCCACTCGAAGCGCTTCGAGCCTGGATGCTGCTGCTGGTCGATTACATTGCGGCAAAGCACATCATTGCGCCCGCTCTCAATAGCGTAGTGGGAGGCCCGTCCAGGCTCTATGAAGGTTCACATAGCATGATCCAGGGCGCGATCGATGGGCTGGTCAAGCGCGCTAAGAAGAGTGGCGATCTGCGAAGAGATCTCGATGCATACGACCTGCTTCGAGCCCTGATCGGCGTCTCGCATGTGGGCACCGGCGCCGATTGGCAGCAGAGCGCCAGGAGACTGGTGGACATCCTCGTTGCAGGTTCTCGCCCCCTCAAATAGAACGCGTCTCGTGGGGGATTGCGGACACTGTGGTCGGCGTCAATCGAGAATCGCGCGGAGACGGATCGGCGGATGTGTGCTGACTTTCCGGAACTGAGTGCGGCGAGAATTTCCTGTCAGAATCACAGACGTTCAGTCGAGGCTTCTGCCTCTATTCTCCGGCAGTTTCGAGCGGGAGGAACAGCCGGAACACTGTTCCCGAACCATTCGGATCCTGACGGCTGCGAACTCTGAGTGTGCCGCGATGTCTCTCCACGATCTCCTTGCTGACCCAAAGTCCCAGACCGGTGCCCGTAGCGCCCTTCGTCGTGTAAAACGGCAAAAATAGCTTCCCTAGAGTCTCTTTGGTCATGCCTCCACCAGTGTCGGCTACTGTGACCACGACACCCATGAGACCGTCCGCTGGACGTCTGGCGAGTTTTGTCAGGAGGTATAGCTTCCCACCACCGCTACCCATTGCGTCAAGGCCATTGCTCAGGAGATTGCTAAGCACCTGGCGGATCTCGCCTTCGAAACAATGGACCGTGTGCCGAGCCCGGTAACGCTCCAGGATGGTCACATGGGAGTTGGACAAGCGGCCCTGGAAGACGGAAAGCACGCTTTCGATGAGTTCTTCCGGCAGCACGCTTTGCGGCTTCGTGGATTGTTTGTGAAAGCATCTTTGCCGATCGATCAAGAATCCTGTACTCAATGGCAATCGTAAGGCGGCCGATCTAATCGAACATATGAAAACTCCGCTCGTAGTTTGGGCATGGGAACCAGGTGAAGGAAGAACAAAGCCTCCGCTCACTTACGAGCAGTTCATGGCTAACTTCCAGGAATGGGTTGTAAGTGGAGCAAGCTGCGAAAAGTAGGTCCGTCGTTCCTTCTAATCGATGGTGAGCTTTTGATTATGCCCATTACCTGCTTCTTCCGGCTCAATGTCACCAAGAAGATTTGCTGTCACTCATTCCGACACGAGCTTGCGACGCTTCTCCGCCAATCCGGGGTAGACGTCAAACGGCGCAGGGATTGGTGCGGCATGCGAACAGCCGAATAACCGTGGACATCTACGAGCAAGCAATGACGGGTCTGAGCGCAAAGGCGGCTAGTTTGAATCGTCAAAGTTGGTGTCAGCCCAGGCCGGGTTGTCGCCGGTATGGAAGCGTCAGAGGTTCTCGAGGGACGCCACCGGAACGTGGCCGTTGGTGACGTCGAAGCTTTGGGCGCGCAGCAGGCTCCTCCTGTGCCACGCGCAACAGCACGTAGACAGAGATTCCTTCCTCTCGTTGGCGATGGAACGCCACACCCGGCCTCCCGCTTCAGCGGCCGAAGCGTCTTCCAGGGAGTAGTCCCACTCCCAAATTCAACCAGAACTATGGCCGGTGAACAATGAGGGCGGCTGGACGAGCACCCGAGCTATGACAGACACTTGTTGGAATCGAGCGGCGGCGTCTTCAGCCTGGAGAAGTTTATGATTGTCGATCTCAAGCGATTGATCTTTTCTTCCACCCTTGTGGCCGCAATTGTAACGGCCGGTGCACACGATTCATTTTCCCAGCGTCATCCGATTTTGCCTGGTGCGTCACTCCACCTCTTTTTGGAGCAAAGCCAGGTTCCCAATGCAACACGGCCTCTCTATGAGACGCGGGAAAAGCATGACCCGGACGGTACAGGGAAGTTCTATATGGGGCGGGAAATCGCTCAGGTAATGGGTCCCGGCGGCATCGAATGGCTGGACCGGCCGCAGCGTGAAGAAGAGGAACTCCCCGCCAGGGTTCTTGACGCGTTGGATCTCCATCCTGGAGAGGTCGTTGCGGACTTGGGTGCGGGCTCGGGCTATTTCACATTTCGGATGGCGCCAAAAGTCGGCGAAACTGGCAAGGTTGTGGCGGTCGAAATCCAGGAGGCTATGCTAAATGCACTCCGATCACGCGCTGCCGCAACGAAAGCGATGAACGTGGAAGTGGTGCAAGGCAGTGAGATCGATCCTCACTTGCCTGCAGGGGGTGTAAACCTTGTGCTTGTCGTGGACGTTTATCACGAGTTGGCTTATCCATTTGAGGTGATGACAAAAGTTCGTGCAGCCTTGAAGCCAGGGGGCCGCGTGGTATTTGTCGAATATCGCAAGGAAGATCCTGCCGTCCGCATCAAGGAAGTGCACAAAATGTCGGTGAACCAGTTGGAGAAGGAAATGAACGCAGTCGGTTTAGTCCGCGTGCGTACGGTGGAGACACTACCCTTGCAGCATATTGTTATTTTCAAAAAGCGCGGGTAGGCGGATAAAAGCATCCGCTAATGACGCGTACCCCCCTCCCGGCGAGCCAAGGCGGCCAGATACTTTGGCCTGGAACCGCCTGGAACGCTGCGCTTACGTGGATATGGTCAACACGCCTCCCAGGTGACATTTGGCTGAATCGGTGAGCAAGAGCTACCATTTACTGGTTCGATCTCCTCCCCGGAAGTTAAGAGATCGGAAATCCGGCGAAGTTCGAGAGTCAAGCTCGCAGGTTCACGCTCCCAAGGCTTAAGCACGATCTAGAGAATTCTGTTCAGAGGACTTCCCCATGTCAGAGACTCCCAAGGTTGAGGTTTCCCGTCGTGGATTCCTGAAGGGCGCGGGTTTGACGGCCGCGACAACGGTAATCGAGTCGGCTTCCGCGCTCGCCCGCGAGACGAAAGAAGCAGTGGAGGGTGACCGAAGCGTTGGCCCCGACGCTCTCCCCATCAAGTTGCACGTAAACGGCCACGAACACACCGTGAGCATTGAGCCGCGGTACACGCTTGCTGAGACGCTTCGTGACCACCTGGGACTTACCGGAACCAAGGTGGTCTGCGACCGCGGATCTTGTTCGGCCTGTACGGTGTGGCTGGACGGCACGCCCGCGCTGGCTTGTATGACGCTGGCGATTGATGCCGCAGGACGGAAGATCACGACCATCGAAGGACTCGCGCATGGGGACCAGATGCATCCAGTCCAGGCGGCTTTCGTAAAGCACGATGCCATGCAGTGCGGCTTCTGCACGCCCGGAATGGTCATGAGCTGCGCAGCTCTGCTGGAGCGAAATTCCGATCCAAAGCTGGAGGATGTGAAACATGCGGTGAGCGGCAACCTGTGCCGCTGCGGAACCTATCCGAAGGTCTTCGCCGCTACCCTGGACGTCGCGCGGCAGCGCAAAGAGGCTGCCGGCTTGCTGACTCTCAACCCTGGACAGGAGGCGTAGCGTGACACCGGAATCAGTTTTCATCGCAGAAGAGCAGCAGCAATCCGATCCGCAGCAGAAGTCGGTGCGCAAGGGAGTGCAGGGCGAAGCCAAGCCCACGCGCGACGCGGAAAAGAAGGATGCGCAGACGCCTTCGGCAGCTCAGGCGGTGCCGACCCGAACGGAATCGTTTGTCTTTGGCATTCCCCAGGACGGCCTGACGCAGAAGGAGCGGCAGGTTCCTTTGGACGAGCCGCCGCCGCTGGCGCAGAACTCTGAACTGATGTATATCGGCAAGCCCACCCCGCGCTACGACGGCCCGCAGAAAGCAATGGGGCGCGGCAAGTACACTGCCGACATCCAATTGCCCGGGATGCTGTATGCGCGCATGGTTGACGCAACGATCCCTCACGGACGCATTACGGCGATTGACACGAGCTCCGCAGAGAAGCTGCCTGGCGTGAAGGCGGTTTACGTCATCGAACATACGTTCGGGATCGCGGAGCTTCGCGACCCGAAGCAGGAAGCGCCGTCAAAGTACCCGGTAATACGCTACGCGGGTCAGCCCATCGCCGGAGTCGCGGCTATTTCTCCGCAGATTGCGGGCGATGCCGCGGCATTGGTCAAAGTGACTTATGACGAGATGCCGTTTGTGGTGGACAAGCAGGAAGCACGCAACCCGGGCGCGCCTGCGGTATTTCCGGGACCAGCGGATGCGGCGGGAAGTGCGGGCGGAGGCGGCGGCCCGAAAGATGTCCCGCAGGTTGGCAATGTACACGGCCCGCAGACGAAGAAGGTTGGTGATGTTAAGCAGGGTTTTGGGGAAGCCGATGCAGTGGTGGAAGGCGAGTATTTCACCCAGGTGCAGACCCATTCGGCGCTTGAGACACACGGGTTCGTGGTGGACTGGAAGCCGGAGGAGATGACGGTGTACGCCTCGACGCAAGGCACTGCCAGCGTGCGCGACGAATTTGCCGAGGTGTTCAAACTGCCGAAGAGCCAGGTGCGCGTGATCACTGAATATATGGGCGGCGGGTTTGGCGCGAAGTTTGGCGCCGGCAACGAGGGCGTCGTGACGGCTCACCTCTCGCGCAAGGCAAATGCGCCCGTGAAGCTCATGCTTGATCGCAGGCAGGAACATATTGTCTGCAACCGGCCTGACTCTCATCAAAAGCTGAAGATTGGCGCAAAGAAGGATGGAACGTTGACCGCCATCTCCCTGACAAGCTACGGAACAGCAGGGGTAGGAACCGGCGCTGGCACCGCCGGACCGGCGACCAACATGTATAGCTGCCCCAACCTGCTGACCGAAGAGTACGACGTTTTTATCAACGCCGGTCCGGGCGCGGCTTTTCGGGCTCCCGGTCATCCGCAAGGATGTTTCGCCTTCGAGCAGGCCATTGATGAGCTCGCGGTCAAGCTCGACATGGATCCGCTCGCTCTGCGCGACAAGATCGACGAGAACCCTGCGCGCCGAGTGGAGCGGAACATTATCCGCCAGCGCACGAACTGGAAGAACCGCAAGCCTGCTGCAACAGACAGCGGGCCGGTGAAGCGCGGTATGGGCATTGCACAGTCGGTATGGTACCGGTTCATCAATATGGATTCTTCGTGCGAGGTGCGCGTCTCGCGAGATGGATCGGTCGAGCTGATGTCCTCGGTGCAGGACCTGGGCACCGGCACCAAGACGCTTCTTGCCGTTGTGGTTGCAGAGGAGTTCGGCATACCGCCCGCGGAGGTTGTGGTACGCATCGGGGACACGCGCTACCCCATCGGTCCAAACTCGGGCGGCAGCGTAACGGCTGGATCGATCACGCCTGCCGTGCGCAATGCAGCCTACCAGGCGAAGCAGAAGCTGCTCGCCGCTGCGGCGCCAAAGATGGGAACTGCAGCCGGTAACCTCGTGGTGCGTGGCGGCAAAGTGATTTTCAAGGACGACGAATCCAAGTCGTACTCTTTGAAGCAAGTGGCGGCGAAGATGCCGACCAGCGAGATATCGGCGCGGGTCACGCGCGGACCAGAGTATGCAAAGGAACGCCTCACTTACGGCGGTGTGGACTACGTTGAGCTTGCCGTGGACACCGAAACGGGAAGAGTGCACGTCGAAAAGGTTTTTGGGGCGCACGACTGCGGCCGGCCGATCAACCCGCTGGGGGTGATCAGCCAGATCAATGGAGGCATACTGCAAGGCATCTCATATGCCCTGTTTGAAGAGCGGATCATGGATCGCAAGCAGGGATACATGCTGAACGCGAATCTGGAGAACTACAAGATTCTGGGCTCACGCGAGGTTCCGGAGATCGAGATCGAACTGGTGGAGAACTACATCGCGCAAAGCTCGACGGATGCGGCTGGTATCGGCGAGTCGGCCGGTATCATCACGCTGGCCGCGGCCATCGGAAATGCCTTCTACAACGCAACGGGAGTGCGCATGCGCAAGATACCAATGACACCGGCAAACGTACTTGCAGTACTGGGGAAGGTAAGCCAGGAGGAGACGGCATGAACAAATTTGCGTACGTCGATTGCACCACGGTCGACCAGGCCCTGGCTGAATTGAAAGAGGGCGCGGTCATCAAGGCCGGCGGCATCGATCTGCTGGACCTGATGAAGGATGGCATCGTCACTCCTCCCAAGCTGGTGAACATCCGCAATATCAGCAGCCTTCGAGGGATCACGGCTTCGCCTGAGGGTCTGCACCTCGGGCCGCTTTCGACTTTGAGCGAGATCGCAGCACATCCTGTCATCCAGCGAGACTATTCGGCGCTTGCCGATGCGGCGGGACACGCGGCCACGCCGCAGGTGCGGAACATGGCCACATTGGGGGGCAACATTACGCAGCGGCCCCGTTGCTGGTATTTTCGGTCCACCGATTTCGATTGCAGGAAAAAGGGCGGCACCAGCCAGGAATGCCATGCCCAGGAGGGGGAGAATCAGTACCATGCGGTGATGAACAACTCCACCTGCGCGATGGTGCATCCTTCGTCCACGGCAGTTCCTCTGCTGGCCATGAACGCGCAGGTTGAACTGACAAGCAAGCAGGGCAAGCGGAAGGTGGCGATCAGCGAGTTCTATGTTCCGCCGGAGAAGAGCCTCATCAACGAAACCGTGGTCCAGCCCGGAGAGATCATCACTGAAGTCTTCGTCCCGATGCCTGAACGCGGCACGCGGTCGGCCTACCAGAAATACGGGGAGAAGGAAAGTTTCGATTGGCCGCTGGCCGATGCCGGCATCGTGCTCGTAATGGAAGGGGGGCGTTGCCGTAAGGCTGCGGTGGTGATGGGCGTGGCCGCGCCCACGCCAGTCCGCTCGCAGGCGGCGGAGGCCGTGCTTACCGGCGCTACCATCAACGAGGCCACCGCTCGCGCAGCAGCCACCGCCGCGATGCAGAATGCGACGCCACTGTCGCAGAACGGCTTCAAGGTCCAGCTCTTTCAAACCGCAATCTACCGGACGATCCTGCTGGCTGCAGGCCAGATGGAGCGCGACCCGAGTGCCATCGGCTGAGGAAGGAATATATGACCACCGAACTTGTGCAGATCCGTTGCAAGTCCCTTCGCAGCAAATCGACCTACGGTGCCTTTGGCGACTTTGACGAAGAGATGACAGAGTTGACCGGCTCCACCACAACCTACTGGTGCCTCAAGACGATGGGGAAAGCAGGGCCGGACGATCATTTTGTGCACCGTTCCGTCTGCCAGGAGGGTCGCGTTTGTTGGGAAGCTTGTGAATGAAGCGTGTTCCTATAATCAACCTGCCTGCCTTGCGATCTGGTCAAATGGGGACTTCAGTTATGAGCGAAGCGGGCTCGGTCGTAAGCGACGGAGCCGGGTTGCTATAGAAAACGGCCTGTTAGCGGCAATGGATTGGAATGTGTTGAATCGATGGTTGCCTTTCAGCGGTTCTCGCACACGATCGACTGCATCTCTTGAATGGTCTCTTCGATTTCGGCATCCGTTGTGTAGAAGTGGGGAGCTACGCGAATGCCCGCTCCGGGACGGTAATCCACCAGGATCTGCCGACGGATCAACTCGTCGGTAACTCTGCGGCCTTCGGGCACATTGAAGATTACGGTTCCGCCGCGCAGCTCGGGATCACGCGGGCTATGAACGGCGAGGTCTGCCGCGTCTGCGAGATCGATCATACGCTGGGTCTGGCGCTTTGATTTTGCTCTGATCATGTCCACACCGATCTCGTTCACAATCTCGTATCCAGAGCGAGCCGAATACATGGCCGGCACGTTAGGCGTGCCATTCAGGAACCGGTGCATATCGGCTGCGTACTGGATCGGGCCGCTTTCAAACTCGAATGGGTGTGAGTGCGCAGCCCAACCAGTTGCTGTGGGCTGAAGCGTCGCGTCCAGATCGGGACGGACGTAAAGATATCCCGCACCCGGTCCGCCCAGCAGCCACTTCACTGAACCTCCAACCGCGAAGTCGACCTGCAGAGCAGTCACATCCAGCGGCACGATCCCTGCGGACTGGTACAGATCGGCCACAATGTATGCGCCCACCGCATGCGCGCGTTCCGTGATGGCCTTCAGATTATGCAGGTACGAACTGCGGAAGGCGACATGGGAGATGCTCACAAGCAGGGTGCGTTCATCGATGGCTTCAAGGATTCGCTCGAGAGGAATCGTCATGCCATCCGTCGATGGCACTGAAACGATCTCCGCGCCCTGGCGCGCGAGGCCGTGGTAAATGTAGTCGTTTGAGGGGAAGTTCAGGCCGTCTGTGAGCAGCCGGTTGCGCGTGCCGCTCCAGTCGAAGCAGGAGCAAACGATGTTCTGCGCAATCGAAACATTCTGGTGCATCGCAACCCGGCCTCTGGGCGCGCCTATGATGCTTCCAATCAAATCGCCGCAGGTGAGCGGCATGTCCCACCAACCCTCATTCCACGCGCGAATGCCGCGTGTCGCCCACATATCCGTGAACTCCCTGAGAGCGCGCTCTGCCCGCCGCGGCATGGGCCCCAGTGAGTGGCTGATCATGTAAATTGTATTCTCGAGAATCGGAAACTCTGCACGCCAGCGCAGCAGCGGATCGGTCCTCTGCTGTTCCATTTCCATCGCAGCATCTTCTCTTTGCGCCATCAGAACTCCTCGACTGCAGCGTTTTTTGCGGCTTCGCTGCGCCTCAGCGAAAGGAAGTATCCAATGCTCAGCAGAACGAGAAAGGGCACGCCGTAGATCAATGTAGGCCGAAACGCGGAAGTGAACAGCGTCGTCAGCAGGGCGGCACTCATCAGTACGATGCCGAGGATGCTGGTGAACGGAAATCCCCACGTGCGGAAGTCAAGCTGACCTCGGCCTCGGTGCCGGCGAAAGAAGAGGTGAGTCACAAACACCATCAGCCAGGTAAACATCGGTCCGAAGATCGATAGCGAAAGCATCAGCTGGAATGCGCGCTCTCGATACCACGCATTGAGCACTGCGGCCACTGCAATGCCTAACGTGGAACACAGCAGCGCGCGTACGGGGACACCATTACGGTTAAGCTTGCCAAGCGCTTTCGGCGCCAGGCCTCCGCGGCTCAGGCTGAAGAGTATGCGCGCCGTGATGTAGAGCTGGCTGTTCATGGCGGAAAGAGCGGCTGCAAGGATTACGAAATTCACCACTCCAGCGGCGGCAGGCAGATGCGTTCGCTGCATGACGATCACAAAGGGGCTCTGCGCCGCACCCGCTGCTGTGATCGTCCATGGAACAAGGGCCAGCACGAGCGTCAGCGTGCCGAGGTAAAACAAGGCAAGGCGCAGCATGGTGGCACGGAATGCTTGTTGAATCGCGCGCCTGGGATCTTCTGCCTCTCCGGCAGCGATGGCGATCATCTCGATGGAAAAGTAGCTGAAGAGCGAAACCAGCACAGCAACCCACATGCCCCAAAGCCCCCGGGGTAAGAAGCCGCCTTGAGCAACATAGTTGCGCAGACCGATGCTGGCATCCTTTGCATACCGTGCATGCAACACCAGGTATCCACCCAGAATGAGGAACGCACAGATGGCGGTCACCTTCATAGCGGAGAATGTGTACTCCACTACACCGAAGAAGCGCACACTGGTGGCATTCACCAGAATCAGCAGCACCGCAAAGCCGGCGATCCAGACAAATCCGTTTACTGCTGGAAACCAGAATCGCATGTAGACTGCGATTGCGGATACTTCAGTGCCCAGCGCCAACACCACGCCTGCCCAATAGGCCGCTCGCACGAGGAACCCAGCCAGAGGTGAGATGTAAAACTCGGCCCACGCGCCGAACGAACCGGTGGTGGGGTGCGCGACAGTCATCTCCGCAAGGCATCCCATGACCAGCAGTGTGATGAGGCCGCCGATGGCATAGCTGATGAGGACCGCCGGACCGGCTAACCCGATGGCGAAGCCGGAACCCAGAAACAGGCCGGTTCCGATGGCTCCGCCAATGGCAATCATGGCAAGCTGCCGTGCGGAAAGCCTGCGCTGCAGTCCGGCCTCGCGCTCGACTATGCGACCGAAGCCGGGCGCACCTCGCTGACCCGGAGTCTCGCTCGGCGATGAGCTCATCTCATCACTTTATCCTGAGAGGCATGCATCTTCTGGATCGCCCTGTCCTCAAGCCTGACCATCGCATCGCTTATGGCGGTGATCCTATGCAGTTCGGCGATTTGTGGCTGCCGACATCGCAATTCAAGGAGCCTGCACCCCTGCTCGTCTTCTTTCATGGCGGCTGGTGGAAGAGCGCCTATGACCTGGGTTATGCCGGTTACTTCTGCAGGGCGCTCCGGCAGGCCGGCATCGCCGTGTGGTCAGTCGAATACCGCAGACGCGGAGAGACCGGCGGCGGCTGGCCCACCACGTTTCGGGATGCGGCCAGCGGATTCGATTTCGCCGCGCGTCTCCACTCCAGCTACCCGCTTGACCTCTCCCGAGTTGTTGTGGCGGGACACTCGGCCGGTGGACATCTCGCCTTCTGGATTGCGGGCCGACAACATCTGGAGCCCACCAGCAGCATCTACCTGCCGCGCCCGCAACTCCCTCTCCGCGGGGCCATCGGACTGGCGGGAGCGGTCGACCTGCGCCTCACGATCGAGTTGGCCGGTGATGGACCGTTCGCCCACGATCGCCATGAGGTATTCGGGCTCATGGGAGGTAGCCCCACGGAACATCCTGACCGCTATCGCAATGGCAACCCGGGCGATCTACTGCCGCTGGCGTGCCCACAGGTCCTTATCCAGGGCACGGAGGATGATCAAATCCCCGCAGCTATTCCTGCGCGCTGGTCAAGTCTCGCCCACAGCTGCGGTTCGCAAGCGACGGTGCACATGCTGCCCGGCGCTGACCACTTCGATTTAGTTGATCCCGGGAGCCCAGTATGGCCACAGATTATGGCCCACTGCCAACAAGCGTTCGAATAAGGCATTGCCCCGTGCAGTCGGCGGATTTATATGCCGGTCGTGCCACCGTGCCGGGAGCCGTCGGTCGTACCGGTGTCGTGCCTTGGCGTAGAACCAACCATCGATGAGTGACTCAGGCTGTTCTCGTCAGTTAACTGACTGCAGTTGGCGAACATTGGATAATGTCCCGTTCGAACTAAGGGTTGCACGCGGACACTGCAGCCGTCGGGCAACCCTCTAGTCGCTGGTGCATTACTCAACGGGTCAAGACCAGTCTGGTTGCCCCGGTATACGCCCCTCCGTCCCCGGTAAAGTGCACCGTCATCTGCACCGTCTGCGCAGATGGCGGCCAATCGAATTGCAGCAAGAACGGTAATGCCCCGCCCGGTGGCAACGCCGCTATGAATGACGAACTCTGACTCGCCAGGCTCACCCCTCCTGTGCCCACTAACGTCTGGAACGAATCCACTCCCGTTACCCTGACGTTGCCAATCCCACTGGTACTTGTATTGGTGAGCTGAAAGACCCCGCTCACATTGTTCGACAACGGCAAGGCTAGTAATTGACTCGGCGCAACGACGCGCATCGCCGGTCCGGCGCTCGAGTTGAAATTGGCAAATTCCAACACCCCACCATTCACGGTAAGAGAGACAGGATTCGCCGATCCGCTGACCGAGCCCGAGAATTCCGCGAATCGGAAGCCCGGATTGGCCGTTGCCTCAACTCTGACAAGGCTTCCTCCCGGATAGAAATTATCCGCGCTGGGATTCACGACGCTCAGGGTTCCTCCCCCGGGCGGATCAGCCTTCAGACTCAACTGGTAGGACGGGGCGAAATTCTCCACGTACTTCACCGCCGCACCCGGCGCCGGCGCCGTGACCTGATGCGTCGATAACCCACCGTCGGACCAGGTCCCCGGCACATACTTCACCATGCCGGCGATCTGAACACTGCCGTCCAGCAGGTGCGGCGTTCCGCTCACCCATTTAAACTGCGCCGGAGTGGTGTAGCTAACGTGGTCCACGCTGACCAGCAGCCCGGACGGCGCTGAATCGACCGCCACATCCACAAGGCCCAGCGTCACGGGAATGTTCAAGTCCGGGATTCGCACGCCGGCAGCCAGGTGAATAGGGTGGAGGGTGATGGTGGTGTTGTGATTGCCTGCTTCCAGGTCCGAAATATTCGCGGTTACCTTCAGATTGGCCGGCGTCGTCGCGCTGGTGGGGGTCGCCGTAAGCCAGTCGGGAAGACTCGGGTCCACCATGAATTGGATGCGATCGGAAAGATTTGCCCCCACCACGGTGGCGTCGATCGTGAGGTGCGCGCCCAGGTTGAAGGCCGCGGGCCGGCTTGTCAGGATGTCGCAATTCGGGCAAGTGAAATTGGCTACCAGGTTCACCGGCTGCGAAACCGAAAACGCCGTCTGCGCATTGGTCGACGAGAGATCGCCGCTGTAATTGACGAACTTGTAATTAGGTGCCGGGCTGGCGGCCAGATTGGCCTCGGTGCCTGGGTTGTACCACGAATGCGACGGCAGCACGGTTCCGGAACACGCCGGGTTCACCGTGACACTCACCTCGTTTTGCTTTCGGTAAAGCACCTTCAAGGTTTGGCTCTTCGTCGTATCGATCAGGCGCACCGGACCTTGGAAGCCGTCTTGCCAGCCGCTGAAGAGCGCCCGGGTTCCGGGAGCAATCGTCTGCACCACGGTGGATCCCTCGCAGTAGAACGGCGAAGTCGGACTCAGGAAGGTATACGGCGCCTTGTAAGTCGTGCGGTTACACACAAAATCCAGGTTGGCGGGGCTGGTCTTGATCGTGACCGAACGCGAAGTGATCGTCTCGATCAGCTTGACCTGCACCTGCAGGCTCGTGGCTGCCCCAGGTTGCGAAATGAGAATTGTCCCCACATTGGGTCCGTCTGGAACGCCGGCCGGGTTGGCCCCCACCACAATCTGCGCAGTCGTCGACTGGCGCGTTGTCACCGCGCTGGGAATGACCTGCAGGGTCATCCATGGCGCGTCCGGAGCGGTGACCTGGAGCGGCCCGCCTTCATACGACACCTGGATGGTCTGCGGGTCTGGAATACCCTGATTGGTGCTCGAAAACGTTAGCGTGGACTGGTCAACGCTGAGCGGTCCGGGCACAATGATGTCTACTGGAACTTTTTGCGAATTGGTGGCCGTCCCCACCGTAACGGTCGTGTTGTACATACCCGGCGTCCACCGCGGATCCGGCTTGAGTGTCACCTGGTAATTTGTGCCGGTTCCGGAGACCTGCAGGTAGCCGGCATCCGGGACAACTGCGATTGGGCCCGTCGCCTGCCCGATGGTGGCGAAGGTCAACGACTTTTCGAGCGCCGGGTTTGACACTCGAAGATCGAACAACAGCGTTGCGGGGGTTACGACGAGGTCGCCGGCGGTGAACACATCCGCATTCGAGGCGCTGGAGTTATACAGCGAGTCGTAGTGATACTGCGCAACCAGCGAATGCCGGCCGGCAGGCAGTGGGACGCCTACGCAAATCACGTTGTCTGTAGCCGTCCCATCCGGGCAATTAACCAGCGGAAGTTCCGACCCTGAGCTCTCACCACCCGACGAGTTGTTAATGGCTGCCCACCCCAGTTGGGTCACCTTTACCTTTTCTCCCGGAGCAGAGTACGTGTCGGTAAATGTCACCACGCCGGTTATGCCGTTCTCCGCTTCCGGTGGTCCGCAGGTTGGCTCCACTTCGGCGCGAAGGATGTAATCGAGGCTCCCCGGGCTCTGGGGCGTACTGGACAGGGTCGTGGCTGTCGGAACCAGGACGTGCAGCGAAGCCGCTCCCGTTGCCGGAGTCACTCCCTCCGGATAGGGTTGATAGACTGGGGCGCCCGTGGCGGAGGTGCTGTATAGATCCACAGTAAAATCGCTCCCAAACCCCGAGTTCCCCGGCGGCAGCAGTTCAGCGATCTCCGGCAGGACTCCCATCAGCAGATTCACCGGCCCGCCATCCAGTGGGATGGGATTGGTCGGCGACCCAAGATTACCCAGATTCAACATGATGAACGGGTCGTTCGGCTGCGGCTGCTGGACCGGATAAAACTTCAATTCTCGAACGCCGTCGACCGCGATCGTGGCTGGATCAGGTGCCGGACCGCCCTGGTCCATATACAGTTCGATGGGTGGCTCGCCGGAGGTCGCCGCGGGCGGCACGAGGCCATTGGGCCCGGTGCGCAGAAAGATATAGTCCGGCGGATTCTGCATGCTCAGGGCGGCCTTCAGGAGAGCTTTGTTGTCCAATGCATTTTCCGGATAGGAGAAAACGCGGGCTCCGCAAGCGATCGGTCCATCGTAAAAATCAAAACCGGGTCCTCCGCGCACCACCGTCCACGTCTTGGGATAGGTCTGGGAGGTTGACTTGTCGGCGCACGCGTATGCGTAATTGGCCAACGGACTGACGCCTTTCCAGCGCCCCTGGGCGATGGTGGTTGGATAGGGGTCGGTGCTGGCTGGAAGCGTCAAGTCCATGGCAGCCACACCCGCGGCTCCATAGTCGTTCTCCTCCCAACTCCAGATGGAAGCTTCCCGGCGCTTGTCAGGATTGGAGGTCGCATAGGGCCCGAACGCCTGCCCGAGACTCATGAAGAAATCGAAATCGATAGCCGAGTAGCCGCACGTGGTGGCCTCCACCACCTCGTTCTCGCCCACCAGTCCGGTGAAATCCGAACCCACATAATCGCTTCCGGTGCGCCCTTCACTGGTACGGACGGATCCATTGGGGAAATACGTAAAGAAATCGGAAATGGGAAATAACGGGTCCTCCCATCCCGACAGCGCGCAGCTGTAAAAATTGAGGTTGCGGTCCGGCAGAGTCGGGCTATGCCCACTGGTGGAGATGCCCGGGTACTCCGTGTGGTCGCACGTGCCGAGCGCGTTTTTCGAGGGATCGCAGCGGGTCTGGCTCTGGTAGATCGTCCAGCTGTAAACCGATTGCGGATCGAACGACATGGCATCATCGGTTCCAAACGCGATCTGGCGCGCCGGGACCATCTTTTTGAAATCGTTGAGGGACGGCCAGACGAGGTTGTTGCTGGCAAAGTCGTCGCCCGTATATACGATCGACTGGCCCTGGGCGTTAACCATATACGTGGAGATGATCTTCGCTATATCGGGCCCGATGGTTTCTTCCTGACCATCTGCGAAGTTCATCCCCACGGTGATGAACTCGGTGGGATGCAACTTCAGCCAGTCCGCGATTTCACGTATGGCGCTCACAAAGAGGCGATTATTGATGGCGATCCCGTCTTTGTGGTTTGTCGCTACGCTGTAAATAGCCACGCCCGCCAGGCCGGCATCGACCACTTCCGGAATGGGCGGGGGCACCAGGATATTGATTCCCGGCAAAAGCGGGGCCAGAACTGTCGCCAGGGGCGCGTACTCCTCGGCCGCCAAAGCTCCGCACGTCCGGTCATCGGCATTCGTATGGCATAACCGGTATTCGCCGAAGTAGTAGACCGGATCGAGCCGCAGGTGACGCGCCCCCAGGTTCAGTTGATCGGTGAGCGAGTACCCCTGGTTAGTTCCGATCATGTTGTCATCCCCGTCCGCATAACTACTGTAGGAGTTATGCGTACCAAGGGTGAGATTCCGGTTCAGCGGCACATTGCCGCCAATGTAGCGGCGCTGCTGGTCCAGTGCCCACTGCACCCAGGCGCCGCTGTACGCCTGGGTACTGCGGTTGTCGTTTTCACAAACGCCGCTTCCCCCCAGTGCTTTAGCGGAGCTGGCCGACGACTTCAGCCCGCGATCGCACGAGCCGCTGTCATTGGCCCAGAACTCCGTCGTGAAGACACTGCACGCGCTATCGCCGTTCCCGCCGCAACTGGTCGTCAGCAGTTGCGCATCGGCCAGCGCCGCGGCAAACAGGAGAGTCAGGGCGGTTACAACAGCTCGAAACCACCACTGGTTTACGGGTGTGAGTCTGGGGCAGGCACAGCTGGAAAGAGCAAAGGGGGAAGTCATCTGGCACCTCGACCCGGAGCGTACGGCCGATCTTGGCGCCGCCAGAGTAAAAGCGGGTAAAGTAGGGGTAAACTCCTGCTTTAGCCCTTTATTATCAGCCCCATCCGAATGCGGCCCAAAATCTAGTGAAAATTCCGCACCACCATCAGGTCGATATTCTTGATCACGAATTCTGAATCGACGATCGCTTTCCCGTCCGGCGAGGCGCAGAAGTCGGGACGAAATGCAAAGAAGCGGGCACGAATTTCGCCAATCTTGCTGGAGCGGCGCGTGCGCCAATCGAAAAAGTAGATGGACTTGGGCGCGACCGATGGAAAGGCCTCAAATCCCGACTTGCTCGTATCGACATAAAATAGCCCGCCCCGGGCCGCTGTCCACCACTCCCTGGTCTGCGCTGGGACGATCAACTCTGCGGAATCCAGATCGGCGATCGCCGACTGACCCCAGATCGGTCCGTTGCTCCAGGCGTCCTTCTTGAAAAATATGGTCTCCCCGTCCCACGATTCCTGAACTGCGGTTGCTCCCCGATGCGTGAGTTGGATGGCGGCCCCCGCGTTGTCCGCCTGGTTGCGAGCGGCAGGCGCGTTGGACGGCAGCTTCCACATTTCGAACCTGCCCGACCGATTTGAGACGAAGTAGATCCAGCGGCCATCGTGAGACCACGTCGCATGGCTTTGTTCGGAGTTCCACGCCGTCAGGCGCCTCATCTGGCCGCTGCCATCCGCCCTCAGCACATAGATGTCGGCCAGGTCGAATCCCGGCGCACTCCTCGGACTCGCCATCGACGCGGAGAAGACGATGGACTGGCCGTCGGGAGACCAGTGCGGAAAATGAGGGTAGAGGCCAGCCTGGCCAAGGGATGTCAGCTTTTGCGGCGCCTGGGATTGATCCAGTTCGCCCTTCCATATCTCGTCAAATCCCGAACGATTGGAGATGAAGACCAACGCCTTCCCGTCTGGAGAAATCTGGGGAGAATTGTCATCTCTCGTAGATTGGAACAACACATGCGCCGACCCCGCCCGTCTGGCCGCACCGCCCCGCTCCGTGACAATATCCCGTTGTTCCAGATTCAACACCCGCTGCCAGCGTTCATAGATAAGCACCGTGGCCGCTCTTTCCAGATGCGAAGGAGCGTAGGTGGCCGCCACGGGATACAACGCGTCCTGACCGGTCCCGGAAATCAACTCCGGCTTCGCGTCCGGTGCGGCCCGGATTCTCCAAAGCGCGATCGGTCCGCTGATGTTCGAGGAAAAGATGATCTCGCGGCTGTCCGGCGTCCACGTCCAGCCCTGGATCACACGCCCGGTGTGCGTAATCTGAATGGGCGCGCCGCCTTCAACAGCCCGCATGTAAATCTCGTTCTCACGACCCGGCGCGGACCGCGCGCAATAAGCGAAATAGCGGCCATCCGGCGAGAATCGGAATGGCTCGCTTCCGTCTACCGGCTGCCCGGCAAGATTCACCGTCCGCCGTTCGCCCGTGGCCAGGGAAATAGTTTCAAGGTCGTATTGATCCAGGCCCGGATGCTGTTTGGGCACAATCACCGCTGATCCATCCGGCACCCAACTCACAAACTCCGCATCGGCCAGGCCAAGGCTGCGTTCATTGCCCCCCAGGGGCGAAACGATCATCACGTTGCGTAGGTTGCGACGGAACGCGATCCAGCGTCCGTCCGGCGACCAAGACGCAAATTCGTCCCGGCCCGGATCGGTGGTCAACCGATGAGGAGACGCCTCGTCGATTCGCTGGATGTAGAGATCGATATTCTCTTCCCTGGGTCCGGTCCACGAATAGACGACTTCGCTGCCGTCCGGCGAAAACGTCGCGTCGTATTCATCGAATGGAAAAGCAGTGAACGGACTCACCTGGTTGTAATCCTTCTTCAACCAGTCGGCCCCCGAAGCGATCAACCATTTGGCTACGGGATAAAGCGCCAGCACACAGGTCGCCAGGACGGCGGCGGCCATCCAGCCAAGCCGGCGCCTCGCGGCTGTAGGTGGCGCGTCGCCTCCCTCTCTGTCCGGCGGCTCCGACCCCGCCATTGGAGGTTCCGCTATTGACGGTTCCCCGGCCTCATCGTGCCCGGAGGCACCCTCATCCAACGGTTGTTCGATGGGAACGAATTGCGGTACATAGCTCCCCTTCGGCAACACGATCCGCAAAGTCTGGCCTGGGAATGTTTCGTAGTATGCATCCAGCTTCCGCCGCAGGCGCTGCGCGCCCATTCTCACTGCCGGATCGAGCTTCGGATCGTAGCCGATCGAACGCCCAAAGACATGGACTCCGATGACCGATTCCTTCAGATGCGAAGCATTGCCTTCCAGGCTCGTTTCCACTATGAAGCGGAGAAAATCCCGCACATAGGGCGAATTGACGAACTCCGGGCTGGCAAGGATTCTACTCAGTTCTTCGCGAACCAGTGATTCCAGAATGGTCGAAACACTTCGCATGGGCATGGCAGAATCGGAACTCCCCATCGAGTTGTCTGAGACCGCTCAACCTGAGTACAAGAACACCACACAGCGTAGGGATAAATTCCGGAAGAGTTTTGACTGGCCATCCATCCAGGTCTCAACGCCGTAGCGAAAAGAATCCTCGTTTCGAGATCCGAAGGGCTCATCGCGGTCACTGCCGGTCGTGGCCGAAGTTCTCCCGCGTCACGATCAGGAATACCGTGGTACGTCTCACTGCCCAGATTTTGTCGCTTCTGGCGCTCCGGCCCTAGGACTCCGCGCCAGCCAACCATCATTATAGAGGAGCGACGGCATCAACTCAGTCCGCAAAACTGCAACCATGAGTGGAAAGCGCCGTTCGGATCTGATCGTTGCGCCGGTTTGCCAGGCCGCTTTTTAGCCATCGTTGGCTGCGCAGGATGGCTGTCTCATCCGCCGATGTTTTCACCAGCCTCGGACGACAGCTTACGAGATTGTGGAGACTCCTGATCGGGGCAGAACCTGATGCTCGACGCAATCTTCAAAACTGAGGCCCAGGCCGTCCAGCAGGTAGCTTTGGGTGAACCTTGGGTGAAATGGAATGGCTTCGGGAGATGTAAACCATTGAAAAAAATCTCAACCGGCAACCTTCACGAGAATAACTCCGGCGCCGCCGGCCGCTCTAGTATAGGAACTCTTGCCTGAATACGGATATTTTCTCCTTCTACGATGCAGAACCTTCCCACACAAGAGAACCGGGAAATCGTTGTACAAGCTCGTCCGGACGGTTTGAGAAATGATCGTTTTGCCGCCCCGCTATCGTATCGGGGTGAAAATCATTGACTACCCGCAAACGGCTTCCGCTCTCTTGAAGTCAAGTATCCGGGCGTAGTGAGCTACTTTGAAGCGATCCGTAGGCTCTGCTCCGCGTCCGGTGCAGAAACATCGGGCAGCTGTCCTTGGCTACGGAAGACCAGACGTCCAGCGGCTGCCCTCCGAGTGCAGGCAAAGAAATATCGCGCCTTCCGATCGACAATGACTTACCTGAAGCTTCGTTCAGAGGGATTAGTCTTCATCTAAAGTCGATTGCCTAGCAGTGAACAATGCCAGAGCCCGTGAGGTCTCCGATGCATTGAGCAGCAAAATTCAGGAACGCTTAAGGTTAGTTCATGGTTTGATTACTTCGCGAGCAAATGCCGGTGCGTTCAAATAATCAAAGAGTTTAGTTGAATCAATGATGGGCCGCACACTATGTCACATCAGTGGGCCAAACTCTTTGCTCTATCGCAAACAGCGCAGGCATTCGTGATCAGCACCTTTCGCGGAGGCTAACATGTTCCAAGCAAACCCCGTTCCTGTGGAAACTCTTGCGCAATCCGTCCCTCTTCATCCAGCGATCGATGAGATGTCCCTGGTGGCCAGTCCGTTTCCCTCTCGTGCCGTGCCGCTCAACCCCACTTACAATGCGGCGATCCAAGACCACCGGATGACGTTTGGATATTTCGTCGAAACGAAGTTCATTCCCGATCATGTCTCGCACAAACGAACCTCAGGGCAGATTCATTACCGTTCCATTCTCAAGCATCTGGTCAGACCCGAAAACGTCAATGAGATGTTCGGTGCGAGCGAGTCTCTCAAGCCCAAGCTGAACTCGGTTCCCGACTGGCCCTATCTTGATGATGTGCCACTTTGCGATCTGCGGCCCGACAGAGTGAGGGCGATCCTGGCTGCGGCCGTAGCGAAGGATTATTCACCGCAAACTATCAAGCATATTCGCAATGTTATGAACTCAGTGATATCCCACGCTCAGCGCGAAGGATGTTTCATCGGCCCGAATCCGGTCTCGGTTGTCAAACTTCCTCCGCTTGTCCCAAGGGTCGATCGACATGTTGGCACCAGGGCACTCCGGGAAATGTTCGGCATGATGGAGTACCCGGAGAAACATATCGCGAAGATCGCCATCGCAACGGGTATGACGATACTCGAGATCTGCGGTCTGAGGTGGAAGCACGTCAATCTGTCGTTGACGTCGCACAGAGTAGGCGAGGAACTGGTCCCCGCGCGGAACATTTTCGTCAGCACGCGCTGGAACGAGGCTGGAGTAGGAGACTCCTTGCGCGGCAGGTCGAGATGCATTCCAATGTCGGGGCAACTGGTAACGCTCTTCAAAGAGCTTAACCGTGGAACATATACCCGGCCCGACGATTTCGTTTTGACGTCTCCACAGGGCAAAGCTATCTTGCCTGCCAGCATTCGCATGAGTCGTTTGAAGCCGATAGGGAAGAAACTCGGAATGCCGTGGCTATCCTGGTCGGATCTTCGGCGTGCCCGGCTTGCACTTCCAGCAGAATTCGAACTTGATCCGGATGAGGCCGCGGCGCGCCCGGGCATTCGAGGAGAAGCAAAAGGGGGCAATTCCTCGTTGACCCAAGCGCGCGGCGGCAGTCGCATCGATCGGCGACCCGGCAGCGAAACAAAAATCTGCTGCCCGCTGTGTTCCGGACGATTTAATTACCGAGCTTGATGAGGATGAGACATGCGGATCCTGATCGTCGAGGACGAGCCTGATATCCAGGGGTTTCTGAAATATGCTCTTGGACAAGAAGGGTATTACGTCGATGTCGCTGGAGATGCCGCGTCTGCCAAGGAACTGGCGATCAACATTTCATATGACATCCTCCTCGTCGACCTTGGCTTGCCCGATCAGGATGGCATTGATCTAATCCTCTGGCTGCGAAAGCATGGATTGTCTGTGCCGGTAATGATCTTATCGGCCCGGCGATCTCTTGATGACCGAGTAAGAGGACTCACCCAGGGAGGCGATGACTATCTAACGAAGCCATTCGCTTTAAGTGAACTCTCTGCACGTCTGAGAAACCTGCTCAAGAGGCGCAATACTAATGGCCATGCAGAGGCCGTCCTGCGCGTGCGTGACCTGGAACTGGATTTCATCCGTCATGAAGTATCAAAGTCGGGAAAGCGTGTGCCAGTCACCTCGCAGGAATTTGTGATGTTGGAATTTCTGTGCCGCAATGCCGACCAGGTTGTTACACGATCGATGATTATAGAGCGGGTGTGGGGGATGCGATTTGAACCCAGGACCAACATGCTCGAGGTGCATCTCAGCCGGCTGCGGGGAAAACTGGACGATGCGAATACCTTTCCCCTTATAGAAACGGTTAGAGGCAAAGGATATATCGTAAGAAGCGCATGAGCGCTCCGTACAAGACTTATCGGCCTGCCAATTGCGGCTAGTGCCCGTTCAAGTTGAAGGTCGAGGCAAAGTCCTGCCTGGCCTAAACATCGCTGTCCGTCCGTATGACCTCGCGGGACAACCTATGTCGATGCTTGTCGAAGCTTGTCGTTTGTATCCTACAAAGACAATCAGGTACTTAAGAAACGCGTGGCGCCGCGCGTGCGAGCCGTGCCGCCAATTGAGTCAACATCGCTGAATCATTTTGCTAACCTACATTACTTTATTGTTTATATCCGAGGGTCCCCGTCTGACACGCGCATATATTCAATGTCGCACCTAGCTCTTCTAACTTCAATCTCCACAAGAGCCAAGGCACAAAGGGTTATTAGTTCTTGACGCTTTCCTGTTTATTACCGTTTTGTAATCATTGCGCATCAGCAAATAAGTGCAGCCGCGCCTTGCTGCATCCTGCATGAGTTTCGGATCGTCTCCAGTTTCCCGGCCCGACAACAACCGGTTGATGAAAGCCGTGGTCAAGCGCCACAGGCCAGGAGGGCATTTATGGGTAGAACGGTATTGCACGCGATGTTAGTGGTGTCAGGTTTGATGTGCGTCACGACCCGGATGACGGCCCAGTCGTTCAGGGTTCAATGTCCAACGAGTACTATCACGCATCCAGATCCTGGAAACCAGGGAGTCAACAACAACGAACCCGCTTATGCAGGACCGACCTCCTTTGCACTTGGCCCGAACGGATATCTGGCGCCCTCGGCGGCTGTCAACGGAGCCATCAAGTGCCAGCAGATATCGGGCGGAGACGGCTATTCGACCATGGCCGATGGCTCGCAGACATTCATGTTCGCCTTTGGCCCCCTTTCCGGTCTTGCGGATATCGCCGCCGGCAAGCCCGGCACCCAGTTTCCGGCTGTATTCAACACCGTGTACGGAGGCACGCTGATGCCCGGCGATCCCGCCGCGACCGACGGTGCAACGACCACAAGTGCAAGCTCCGCATCGTTCTCCTACAACGGCGCCGTTGGCTTGACGCCGGATCTTGACGCCATCGGCGACGCCAAATGCACGGCCCCATGCCTGGATGGGCACGTGGATCCTCGTCAGATCATGGACGTCGGCGTGATGAACGGGAATATTCCTGCTCCGCTGATGGCGATCGATGAGGACGACGAATTCTTTCTCACGTTGAGCAACGTGGGCATGATCATGAGGCCGGATCTCTTCGAGCAACATACGGTCCATTTCCATGGCTATCCAAATGCGTCGGCGTTCTATGACGGCGTGCCGGATGCATCGGTCGCGATCAACATTGGCGGCAGCTTCACTTACTACTATCTTGCGCCTGACGCAGGGACTTATTTTTGGCATTGCCACATTACGCCCCCGGAGCACTTGCAGATGGGCATGGTCGGCCAGATCTACGTGCGTCCGCGGCAGAACCGGGTGCCGAGCTCAACCAGTCTGTATAACTCACTGAAGCTGCAGCAGACGGATCTCCGCACAGCCTGCAATCCGGGTACAGATATTCTCTGCGCCAACCCGTTGCCAGCGTCAGGGGATAACGGGTCTACCGGAGGGTATGTCAACGGCACGGCGACCAAGATGTTTGCCTATAACGACGGCGACGGATCCACGGCGTACGACGTTGAATATCCACTCCAGATCCACGGTTTTGATCCCAATTTCCATTTTGTCGGAATGACCTTCAATCCAGAAGCTTTCGCGGATATGAAGGACAAGTATTTCCTGCTGAATGGAAGAAGTTATCCGGATACGGTGACGCCTGGTCCGCTCACTACAGAATCCTCGGACGGCCGCAGCCATTTCTCTCAGCCCCTGCCGTCGATCATCAACATCCCCGCCGGTGGCAAGGCGTTGCTGCGCATCTCGGACCTGGACGTTACGGAGTTCCAGACGCTGGCGTCGCTGGGCATCAGGATGCACGTGATTGGTTACAACGCAAAGCTTCTGCGTGACCAGGCCGGCAACAACATGGACTACTACACCAACTCGATCACGCTTGGCGGAGGCGAGTCTCTGGACGTTGTCCTTGATGCAAGCGACAAGACGCTTTATCCCTCCGGGAGCGTTTTCTATCTCTACACCCCTCAGCTCGACCACCTCTCCAACGACGCCGAAAACTTTGGCGGACTCATGACGGAAGTTCACATCAACTAGGAGAAATCAACGTGATGCATGTGAATGTGAAGAACGCAATCTTGCAACTCCGACCCCTCCTGACTGGTGTGTTGATGTTGACCTGCGCGTCGATCGTGACGCACGCGGCGACTCCGGGGGTCACGGGGCCAAACTTTAACCTGATCGCACAACCGGCTTATCTGAACCAGCCCGACGGCGCGGCGGTGTATTCGTGGGGATATGGCTGTAACGGTGCTCCATCCGGGTTTGCGCCGGCAGCAATCACCAATGCCAGCTGCCCGACGATGCAAGTTCCTGGGCCGACGTTGATCGTCCACGAGGGCGACGCGGTGACGGTAAATCTGACCAACGGATTGCCTGCTTCGGCGGGGAACACGTCCATTCTGTTTTCTGGTTTTCAAGTGAACAAGAGCGGCGGTATCCCAGGATTGTTGACGCAGGAGGCGGCTCCGGGCGGATCGGTGAGCTACTCGTTTGTTGCTTCAACTCCGGGAACGCATGCGTATTACAGCGGAACGCAAGGCGACCTGCAGGTGGAGATGGGATTATACGGAGCGGTCGTGGTGCTGCCGAAAGCAGTTCCGGCCGCGTGCACGACGGGACTACCCGCAGCCAATGTGCAGGTCGAGAAAGCCCATGGCGAAGCGGATTTTAGATTGGCCGCATCTGCGTACGACCATCCGAGAACCTGCTACGACCGCGAATATCTATTTCAATTCGCGGAGATGGACCCGAACATTCACAAGGCAGCTCTTGCGCAGGTGACCGCCACAACTGGTTGCACAGCCGGAACTCCGGGGTGCAGCCTTAGTGTGCCCACCGAGCCATACCATCCTGCGTACTTCCTTATCAATGGGCGCTCGATGCCGGATTTGATGGATCCCAATTATGGCGCCGAGTACCCGCATCAGCCCTACAACGGCAATCCGCACATGCACCCAGGCGAAGAGGTGTTGCTGCGCGTGATCGGCCAGGGCCGGTGGCAGCATCCCTTCCACGAGCACGCCAACCATGTCCGCATCCTGGCCCGAGACGGGAATCTCATCCTGAGCCAGAACGATCCGAATAGCCTTGCGGGCCTGTTGATGTTCACAACTACCACGACGCCGGGCATGGCTTTTGACGGGATCTTCTACTTCACCGGGCGCGGACTGAACTGGGATATGTACGGGCACCATCCCGGGGATGCCGCCGACCCGATCGCTTCGCTCCCTTGTTCTCCCGACACGAGCGGTTACTACACGGTGAACAGTCCCAGTCCTGCTCCGGTAAGCGCGGTCAATTACTTCGAGTGGTGCCAGGACCACAATAAGCCTCTTGAAGTGACGCCGATGGGTGACGTGGGGAACGGCGGCCCGGTGACGTTGCCTGATCCGGACATCCTTACCAACGGCGCCTGGTATAGCGGCAGTCCCTACCTGGGACCGGACGCAACTGTAAGAGCGAGCGGCACAAATACCGGGAACTTCCTTCCCGCCAATACGCAAGCCAATCCGAACAACGAACGCGGATGGGCATTCATGTGGCACTCGCATAACGAACGCGAGATCACGACCAACAACGTCTTTCCGGGGGGAATGATGATGATGATGCTGGTCGACTCCCGCGAATTTGTCATCGACGAAGCGAACTAGGTGAGGAGAACAGGAAAATGCGTATCAACTCTCTGCAGAATGTATTAAAAGCAGCCGGGCGAGGTGCCGCTGTTCTCCTTATCGGGGCAGGTGTGGCCGTCGCACAACAGCAGGTGAATCTATCGGCGGGGTCAACCAGCCTGACCATGCCGGATGGTTCGATGGTTCCGATGTGGGGTTACACTTGCGGAGCTGCCGTCAGCGGTTCCACGGCTACTTGCGCGAGCTTGAATCCCGGCGCGAGCGGCTGGTCGCCGGTGATCATCACCGTACCGAGCGGGCAGGATCTGACCGTCAATCTCAGCAACGGCCTGGCTTTTTCCAACGGCAATTCAATCCCGACCTCTCTGACCATCGTTGGCCAGGTGGGCGGAGGCCTGGGCGATCCGGGACAGCGAACGACCACAGCGAGCCCAACGCACAATACCCAGAACGATGCCACATGGTCTACGGTTGCGCCGGCGCAAGTCCCGTTTACTCCGCCGACGCAGCCCAAGCGCGTGCAGTCGTTTGGAACCGAGGTGGCAGCAGGCTCTTCGGCTACGCTCACGTGGAAGGCGCCGCGTCCCGGCACATATCTGCTGGAATCCGGCACTCACCCATCCATACAGGGTCCGATGGGTCTCTATGGCATCGTGGTGGTGACGAGTGCAGCATCCAGCGGCAGCAGCGGAACGGCTTATCCCGGGGTGTCCTACAATGCCGATCTCTCCCTGCTATTCAGCGAGATCGATCCGGCACAGAACCGCGCAGTGAATGCCGCTGTGAACACGGCTGGATTCAGCGAGACAACGGTGTGGTCCGGGCTGAAGGGCGGCTGCGGCGATCCCACTTCTCCGATCTACAACACGTGCTATCCGCCGGCGGTGAACTACACGCCGCTCTACTACCTGATCAATGGCGTGGCGTTCAACAAGACTAATCCCTCGGCATCGGTATTTCCTGCATCGGTGAGTTCAGTTCCAAGCGGCGGAAACGTTCTGGTGCGCCTGGTGAATGCCGGGCTGCGCATGCACGTTCCTTCCATCGTGGGATCGACGACCGGCGCGGCCGCAAATTCGGGTTTTTCGCTGATTGCAGAAGATGGCAATTTACTTCCGGGGCTGGCGCGCGTGCAGAGCGAAGTCTTCATGGCGGCCGGCAAGACCTATGACGTGATGATGAACACTCCCCCGTCGGGTGGTACCGCGGTGCCTGTTTACGATCGCGAACTGAGCCTGTCGGGGAACGCCATTGCAAGGGATGCAGGCATGCTGGCCTACATCAGCGTTAACGGTGCAGGGCTTCCGGCGGTGCCGTCGCTGGCCGGAGCCGTGGCCAACCCCGACACCTATAACTCCATTGTGGCCGGGCAGACTTTCATTGTCTCTGACCCGAGTAAGGGAGTTATCTCCAACGACGTCAATGTCTATGGTGTGCAGGTCGTGACGGCGCCGCAAAAAGGCTCCCTTACGCTCAATGCGAACGGAACCTTTACCTATACGGCCAACGCGGGATGGAGCGGAGGAGACTCGTTTGTCTACCAGGGAAACGGGAATCCAGCTGTACAGACCACGGTGACACTCGGCGCGGCTGCGATTGAGGCTGCGGGCGGCATCACAATGAACAACGCCAGTTACACCTCAACGATGGCGACTTATATCAAGATTCCCTCGCCGGGCCCGCTGGCCGCGGACAAAGATATGGCTGGTTACCCGCTCACGGTTGTGACCGGCAGCGTGGCGACTCCGTCCGGCTCTCAACTCTCTGTGAACATCGATAAGAACGGCGGCTTCATCGCGACGGCCCCGGGGCCAGGCACTTATTCATTCACTTACACTGCACAGAACTCGCAGGGAACAACCAGTGCGACACCGGCAACGGTTACGCTGATCTTTCCCCAGGCCAGCGGTCTGAATGTCTCGGTGGTGGACGGCAAGACGATGACCCCACTGTCGGGCCAGGATTATCGCTGGATCATCGAAGAAGACAGGACGTTCTACGTTGATCCTAAGTGCACGAGTAACCCACCACCCGCGGGATGCACCTCCGCGGCAGCGGGGGTTGTTCCTACGTTTGGCGTGAACTTCAGCTCGAGCCACATGCCGTTTGTCGCACAGGGCTGCACGGGGCCAAAGTCGTGTGAGGGCGGCCAGTCAGTGCTGGGCCAGCCAGCGGTATGCGACGTGGGCAACGGAGGTTGCCGTCCCGACCCGACGGGGAACGGCTTCACTCCTGTGCTGCCGAGCCAGGTAGCGCTCGATCCGACCAAGCGTTATTACATTTCGGTGCTTCCCGGCGATGCTGCGAATCCGTTCGACGCCGGATACAGCGGCAGTGGCTGTGCAAATGGAACACCCACTACCGACAAAACAGCGGTCTGCGGGCACAGCATGGGCGGAGCTCCCATTTCTTTTCCCCAGGTGAATGCCTCTGTCACTGTGATCGTGGAAGCTGGACCCTTTCCGCCAGGGAAGCTTTCGGTATCGGTGTTTGAAGATGACTTCCCTCTGAACGGCGAGCAGGACACGGGCGGCGGCGTGGACGTGCTGGCCACCAACGAACCCGGACTCGGTGGGTTCAATCTCGAATTGGTCGACCAGGCTGGGCGTTTCGGCGATGTGACTGGCCAGATGACCTATGACATGTTCAACCAGCCGCTGACCAACAGCCTTGCGGGCCAGAAAGATGCTGCAACGGGCCTTGATGCCTGCCCGGTCAGCAAGCAGGCGACCAATGACCCCGCGCAGGTTGGAATCACAGGCGAGATCGTTACCTGCCCCAAGTACGAATCGGACGGCAAGACACTGTCGCCTCTTGCCGGCCAGGCGGTGATTAACAATTTGATGCCCGGCTTCTACAGTGTCATCGCAACTCCGGGCGCCGACCGCATCGCGCGCGGAGAAGAATGGCTCCAGACCAATACCCTTGATGGCCAGAAAGCGATGGACGCTTTCATTCGCGTGGGCGAGCCGGCCTACTTCCAGGAGTATGGCCCGGCTGGTTATCACGACTCCATCGGCTTTGCGAATCCCGCCATCATCAACGGCCGCCACGCGGGCGTTTGCAATGGCAGCGATTTGAACGTCACTGGCAAGAACTGCACCAACACGCTTAAGGGTAAAGTCACTGGCGAGCGTCTAAGCCGCACGCCGGATGAAAGGCTTTACAGCAGCGGCTCCCACGATACGTTCGCATTTACGCAGTGCTACGTGAGTTTCGGCGATTCTGACGGCGAAGACTTCGCATTCACCAAGTGCAACGACGATGGGACGTTCTCGTTCTCGCAGCTTCCTGATGGCGTATGGAGAATCACCGTCTTCGATCGGTGGAACGACCAGATTGTCGACGGCCTCTCTACGCCAGTGTTTCTCACCGGCGGGAAGACCACTGATATTGGCGATGTTGCTGAACAGCAGTGGCAGCAGAACGTGTATACGCGGACCTTCATCGACGATAACAAGGATGGGCTGTCGCAATCGGCCGAAGGGGGCATTCCTCTGATCAACACCACGGTGCGATTCCGCGACGGCAGCCTGGCTAACACACAGCTGACCGACTTCACGGGCACCGCGAACTTCAATGAAACGTTCCCCCTGTTCAACTGGTACGTGGTGGAAACCGATACCACGCGCTACAAGACGACGGGCATTCACACGGTCTACGACGCGGGCGGTCCGGCCGATGGGTCGCCGTCCTGCGGCAAGACCGGCTATCCTCCGTGCGGCAATTCAGTGATCGCCAAGTTCCTGGCCAACACCGCGGAACCGGTTTCGCTGCCCTCGAATCTTCGTGTCCCCGGCGCTGTTTACTGCACCAATGCGGACTGCACGGGATTCTCAATCAATCCCACCGCGACCAACGCGATGGGAGGATCGACGACCAATGTAAGTCCCGCTTGCACCTATAACCCCGATGGAACGGTCTCGTGCGCGAGCCCGATGTCGACTGGCCGCATTGACCCGCCGTGGGTGCCGGCAGAGGGCTGGCAGGCATTCATCGGCCAGAACAACTTCATCGAATTCGGCAAGACGCCGTACATACCGGGCGAGAACGGCGGCATTCACGGCCATGTCGTGTACGCATCGACGCGGCCATTCGACGATCCCCAGATGCTGGTGCAGACACAGTGGGAGCCGCTGGTTCCCAACGTGACCATGAACCTTTATCAGGAAGGTTTTGCGGCCGACGGCATCACGCCGACACTAACCCTGGTCGACACCACGCAAACCAGCAGCTGGGATGACTGGGCGCAGGGATTCAGATCGGATGGCATTCCCAACATGAACTGCCCGGGCCAGACGTCAGCCGACCTTTTCTACTTCACGCTCAGGAATCAGCCGAGCTACCTCGACCTGTACAGCCAGGAACACGTTACGGCTGGCGTCCTTACGCCTTCGAACGGCACACCCATGCCGGATAACTCGCAGTTCAAGTGCTATGACGGCGAGCATAACTGGAACCAGCTGCAGCCGGCTCCATACGACGGCATGTATAGTTTCCCCAGCGTGACCGGGATCGACCCCTCGACGGGCAAGCCGACCGGCACACATTGCACGATTTGCACCACCGATCCTGACTCGAACGACAGTTATCGCTTTGGTCAACCCATGCTGCCTGTCGGCAAGTACGTCGTAGAAGTCGTACCGCCGGCGGGTTATGAGATCGTCAAGGAAGAAGACAAGAACATCCTGATCGGGGATAACTTTATCGCACCGGTCACCCAGGAGTTCGGCGGGCTGGGAAACATCTTCATCCTGCCCGACCAGGCACAGGTGGCGGGCGCTTTCAACGCGAACAATCCGCAGGATCCAACGCAGAGCCTCGGAGCAACGCCGAGCAACGGAATCGTTCCCGGATTTGTTCCTGAGCCGACCTGGCCGTGCGTGGGCGAGTCGCGCATCGTGCCCGACTACATCAGCCTGTTCCCGCAGTCGCAGCAGGTCGCGCCGTTCGCGGGAGCTACGCGCCATCTGTGCGACCGAAAGGAAGTCACGCTTGGCGACCAGGCGGGAGCCATCGCAAAGTTCTACATCTACACCTCTACCCACATCGCGTCCAAGTTCACGGGAATCATCACCGATGATTTCACTGTGGAGTTTGATCCCTTCGCTCCAACCTTTGGTGAAAAATTCTCGCCGCCCAATATGCCGGTTTCGTTCAAGGACTGGACAGGCACTGAAGTGAGCCGCGTGTACTCAGACCAATGGGGCGTCTTCAACGGGTTGACTTACTCGACCTGGGAAGTGAATCCGCCCAACCCCACCGGCTATGCGCCCAACATGATGATCACGTGCATGAACGATCCGGGGCCGATTCCGGATCCCAATCATCCTGGCCAGACGATGACGGATCCCTTGTTCAACCCGTATTACAGCCAGTTCTGCTACGAGAACCCGTACATGCCCGGACAAACTGACTACATGGATACGCCCGTCGTTCCGACGTCAGCGTTTGTGTCGGCCGGGTACAACAACCCGGACTGCGCGTATCCCGACGCCACGCCGGGCGTGAAGGAAGTGGATGGAGATGGCATGGGACCGTGGGTCAGCGCAGCGGGCCATACGCTGACGATCTCGGCACTGGGAGATCAAACCGTCAACAACTACGCCTATTCGGGTCCATCGGCGAACAAGGCGCCTTACAACCAGAAGACGATTGGCCGTCACTACGGGTTCCTGCCGCGTTGCACCAGTCCCGCCAGCGGCAGCGCGACCTGCAATACGCTGTCAAGCGTCACCATCGGCGGCAAAGCTGCCACCATCACGGCCTGGAGCGATACGTCGATCACGGTCGCCGTTCCCTCGGGCGTGGCCAACTGCGCACTGCAGCAGCAGGCGCAGTATGGCGGTTCAACGGCTCAGTGCGGTCAGCTCACCATTACCTCAGGCAACGGGAAGCAATCGATTGACGCGGCGACGGTCACCATCGGCGGCAAGACGCCGACGCGCCTCGCCGCCGGACAGACGATCCAGTCGGCGCTCGATGCGGCTGCTCCCGGAGACCTCATTATCGTTCCGCCGGGAACCTACCAGGAACTGGCGATCATGTGGAAGCCAGTGCGGCTGCAGGGAGTCGGCGCAGCGTCAACGATCATCAACGCCAATACGCAACCTGCCGGCAAGCTGGATCCGTGGCGGCGCAGGGTGACCTGCCTGTTCGGACTGTCGATCGATGGCCAGCCTTACACGGCGGCGGGCGGCTCGAATCCGTACGACTCCACCGGGCAAAGCTCGTGCCCGGCCACGGGGTGGAACTACTTCAATGGAGGCCCGAACAATCCGCAGGTCGATCGCATTCCTCTCGAAGGCATCGTGGGATGGGACACGACTGTTAATGGAAACCTGGCGGAGCTGCTGCAGGAACCGTCGCTGATGGGCGCTTATGAAGGAGCCGGCATCACGGTTCTGGCCAAGGGCGTCAATATTCCTGCCGGATCCTCGAATGTGTTTGGAACCGGGGCCGAAGCCGACTTCCCCGCAGGGTCTACGCTGCTCACCGCTACAAACTGCGGAAATGGCACATCAGGCACGAGGGGCTATGTTCCCAATCCGTATCCAAGCAACTTCCAATGCAATCCGTCGAGCATCGACGGCTTGTCTGTAACTGACAGCTCGCAAGGTGGCGGCGGCATCGCGCTGCATGGCTGGGCTCATAACATGCAGATTGCCAACAACCGCGTCTACAACAATGCGGGCACGTTGTCCGGCGGCATCGTTATCGGGCAAGGCGAGTACCCCGATGCATACCTGGCTCCGAACAGCACCGTAACCGCTCCCGGATCGTGCCAGAACAGCCCGATCACCAACACCCAACTGCCTTACTGCTTCAACATGAACGTCAACGTCCACAACAACATGGTTACTTCGAACTCCTCTACCGGCGACGAGTTGTTCTCGTCAACGCCGGCGGGTGCGGGCGGCGTCACTTTCTGCACCGGCGCCGACTACTACAAGTTCAACTACAACTGGGTATGCGGAAACGTGAGCACGGGTGACGGCGGCGGTGTGGCGCAGCTTGGGTTCAGCTACAACGGCGACATCGAACACAACTCGATTCTCTTTAACCAAAGCACTAATCCAACCATCCCAACCAACGGTGGCGGACTGTTGGTCATGGGCGCTCCGCCCGACGGGAACACGATAGTGAACGGAGTCTCTGTCGAGTGCGGCAGCGTCACGGATAACGATTGCGTGCCCGGCCTCAGCGATGGCAGCGGGCCTGGCCTGGTGATCAACGCCAACCTCATCATGGGCAATGCGGCTGACAGCGGTAGCGGCGGCGGCTTGCGGTTCCAGGCTGTCAACGGTGCTGACGTACCACGTTTCCCCAACAATCCGGAACGCTGGTATGGAATCAATGTCACTAACAACATCATTAGCAACAATGTCGCCGGCTGGGATGGCGGCGGCGTGTCGCTGGAAGATGCGTTGAGCGTTAACTTCGTCAACAACACGATCGTATCGAACGATACAACGGCGTCGGCCGGCGTGCTGTTCAACACGCTGGGAGCTCCGATGGCCAGCACGCAGTCACAGCCGTCGCAGACATCCAACGCGAACGGCACTGCTTCACTTCCCCAGCCAGCGGGCATCGTGACGGTGCAAAACAGCACTCAACTTGCATCGTCACTGCCGGCATCGGTCAGCTGCCCCGCGAATCATTACGCACCGGGGACACCCCGCAACAACGGAACCTGCACCAAGTTCTCCTATCCGTACCTGGCGAACGACGTGATCTGGCAAAACCGGGCCTATTACATCGGGATAGGATCAATGAGCACGCAGTATCAACAGAACGTGGTGTCGCTGTATAACGCGTTCACCAACACCACCGCGGCCAGCCAGCCTTCCACTGACGCCACCAGCGCCAACGGAAGCGGCTCCGTCATCACCGGCGGCTCCGGTGCCTGTGTAACGGCGGGAGCCAGTGCGCCCAGTTACTGGGAGATTGGCGTGCGAGGGGATACAGGTCCGACGAACCACGGGTCGGGGGTAAAGCTGGCACCTACCTACTCTGTTCTGACTGACGCCGCCGACTACCCTGGCCTGGCCAACCTTGCGTCCAACCCGACCCTGGTCAGCCAGTACTGCAACGGGGCGCGAGTACCTCCCGAAAACGGCGGCATGGGCTATAACGTGCCTCCGGGAATGGCCGATGCGACGTTGCCCAACCCGATCTTCAACCTGACTCCGGGGGCGACGGTCGACGAAGGCAACAACTGGATCAACATGAGCTGGGGGCCGTTGGCCCTGACGAACGAATCGGATGGCAGCCTTGCAGGTACGACGCTTGGCAACTATGCGCTGGCTTCCGGTTCGCCCGCCATCAACGACATCCCTGTCTCTGCGCCGACTTACTCGATTGCTCCAACAACCGACTTCTTCGGCAATCCGAGGCCATCGGTTCGCGGCACCGCTATCGATGTAGGCGCGGTTGAATTCCAGGGCGGGGGCGTGGCGCAGGCTACTCTCACCGTCACGCCGGCCTCACTGGCGTTTGGCAGCGTGACGCAGGGAACGACCAGCGCGGCGCAGACGCTAACGCTGCGCAATACCGGCAGCGCCGTGGCAACCGGCATCAACGTCGCGGTTACTGCTCCATTCTCGAGGCCGGCCGGAACGGCAGGCGGGACCTGCGGCGTGACGCTGGCAACAACAGGCACGGGGAGCTGCACGATTAACATCGTCTTCTCGCCGACCTCGACAACAACCACAGCATCCGGCACGGTCACCATCACGGCGAACGTAGCGGTTGCCAATTCACCGGTGGCGCTTTCCGGTACCGGCGTACCTCCGCTGCTGAGCGGCGTATGGGCACCCGGTTCGCACAACTTCGGAACGGCTACCAGAGGCGTAGGGCCGTTGACTGCTCCAAGCCAGGTGTTCACGTTCACCAACAATGGAAATGTGACTCTGACGGGCATCGCTCAGGCGACGCTCACAGGGTCGAACGCAACCGAGTTCAGCATCGTGCGGCTGCTCTCGACCTGCGGGCCGGCCGGCGGCGGGCAACTCGCCGGACAAACAACGCTGGCGCCAGCAGCCAGCTGCACAGTCACGGTTCAATTCAGGCCGCAGACTACGCAGTCAACCGGAGGGAAGAATGCAAACCTGTCGATCACAGATGCGGCCGGAACCCAGACCGCTCCTCTGACCGGTACGGCACAATAACCGTCAACCAAGAGAGGGCAAGTAGCTGCTCGCGGCATCGACCTCGGGCAGCTACTCGACTCTTGATTAACCAGGCGGCTCAGCAAGCGAGTAAGACGACTTGCGCCCCGCCAGATAATTGAACCCACTTGCATTGAGATTTATCTGAGGATTACTCCTATGCGCCCTTGGTTCTCCGCATCGCTCGCCACCGGAGCAGCTCTCGCTGTATCCACGTTTGCGCACGCAAGCAGCGCACCCACCGGTTCGATCACCATCGAAGGACTTGCCCGCGTCGAAGGCACACTTGGATACTGCGCGGACATCGATTGGAAGTCGTCATCGAAGTATCACCAGGCACTGGAAAACATTCTGACCGGTCATTCGGAGAAGGAGATCAAGGATGATCAGAAAAGCTCGCGGTACGCCTTTGCTCTCGGCGCTCTGTACCAGGAGATCATCAAGATCCCTATCGGAACCGCGACAAGTTCCTGCAAGAGCTTTATCGGAACGAAATAATACAGCGAGGCTGGCCGGCTCCATCATCGATGCAGCAAGCCAGTCCGGCCGTTGGTGGTTACTGGTCGACACTGCCCGGGTGCATCGCACGGGAGTGTCAGTTCAACCTCGGCCAAGGATCAGTCCTCGAGCCAGGCACAAGGAAGATATGACGGTGGCTAGCAAAAAATCTGCATCAATTCTGCCTATCGTGTTTTTAACGGGCCTTGTCTTCGCCGGGCTCGACGCTGGTTCGGTATTGCAGGCGCAAACGAGCAGCTCCGCCGCGAAACCGGCCCCGGCCGCCAGCAGCCCCACTCGTTACCAGCCGAACCGCATGTCGCAACACGCCCTAGTTTATTACGGAGCGGTCTGGGGCATCGACGGGCTTACCGTCAGAGCCGTCGAGTCAGGCGAATTGATTCGCTTCAGTTACCAGGTGCTGGACCCGAACAAGGCGAAGTCACTTAACGACAAGAGCAATCCCGCATTCTTGATCGACCCGGCAGGAGGAGTGCGCCTTTCGGTCCCTTCCCTTGAGAAGGTCGGGCAATTGCGCCAGAGCGGTACGCCGCAGGAGGGCCGGCTCTATTGGATGGCTTTCTCCAACCCCGGCCGGAGGGTGAAGCCGGGCGATCGGGTGAACGTTGAGATCGGCCGCTTCCGCGCGGAAGGGCTTGTCGTTCAATAGCGTCTAGAATCCCCGCTGGTAGTCGAGGATCCAAACCCCGACCCCGGCGGAATCGAGATGGTGTGTATGATCCGCGGCTGGAGCTTTGTCACAGAGAGCGCGGTGCGTTAGTTGAAGCCATTGTTCAAAGCCGGCGTGGGGCCGCGGGCAACCTGTGATTGACGACAAAGGAACAAGGAAAGGAATATTCTTAATCCTGCTCTGCTATACATAGGGCATACTCTGCGATCGATGACTGCCGTTTGTAAGTGCGATGGCTTGCTGCATATTCAGCCATGCGGCCATAAGATCCCCAGAAGCTCCCGAGTGTGCAACGCATGCGAGTCCTGATCATCGAAGATGAGCGGAAACTGGCTGACGCAATCGCGACCGGTCTAAGAGGCAACGGTTACGAAGCTGTTGTCGCTCATACCGGCGAGGCCGGTTTAAGGCATCTTCAAGGGGAAGCCTTTGATCTCATTCTGCTCGATATAATGCTGCCCCGCATCAGCGGTCTCCAGGCATTGCGGGCGTTTCGCCGGGATGGCTTCAAGATGCCGGTGCTGATTCTCACCTCGCGCAGTTTGGTGGAGGATCGGGTGAGGGGGCTTGATTCCGGCGCTGATGATTACCTCGTCAAGCCGTTTGCCTTTCCTGAACTTCTTGCGCGCCTCCGCGCCCTGCACCGTCGTGCCAGCCCCGCGGTCGCCGCCGTGCTCAATTTTGCCGATCTTCGCCTGGATTCAGACCGGCACACAGCAGCGCGCGGTTCGGTGACGATCGATCTGACCGGCCGTGAATTCGAAGTACTCAAGTTCCTGCTCATTCACAGAGGCTCGGTTGTCTCCCGGGAAATGCTGGCGCGTGACGTATGGAAGACGGCCGTGCGCTACACGTCTCTGGACAACGTCATCGACGTCCACATAGCCAGGATCCGGCGAAAGATCGATGACCCGTTTTCGACAAAACTCATTCACACGATTCGGGGCGTCGGGTTCATTCTCCGCCAGACTGAGGAGGACTGACGTGCGTCTGCGCCCTACCCGGATTCGCACTCGGCTGACCGTCTGGTACCTTGCGATCTTCAGCCTGGTCCTGGTTCTCTATATCGCGGCGGCGTGTATTTTGCAGTATTGGCAGCTGACCGATCAGCTCTTCCACGCCGAAGTGAAGGATATGGAGACGGTCGAGGGCCTGCTTTACTTCACGCCGGACGGCATCCTGCACCTCAACGAGGCATACCACAGCCGAAACGAATTCAAGCTGCTGGTTGATCGACTCATGGAGGTTAGCGACGTCAACGGCAACGTTCTGCTGCGCAACGACCGACTTGAGGGCGCAAGCCTTGGGGCAGCTCCCACCAGCGCCGAATTTACCGATGGTCACTTTGCGCGAAAGCTGCGCCTGGACGATGGAACCCATGTCCTCCGCGTCAGCCACAAGCATCCTGTGCAGGGACGGATGCTCCTGATCCGTATCGCATACAGCACCGACCCGCTCCGCTTACGCGTCTTCCAGCTATTCGTAGTGCTCATGCTGGTGTTGCCCGTGACGCTGGTCGCAGCCGGGTTTGCCGGCTATCGATTCGCCGGCAAGACGTTGAACCCTCTGAAGGCGATGGCCACGCTGACGGAGCGGATTACAGCCAATCGACTAAATAGCCGCATCCCGGTTGAAAATCCGGATGACGAATTCGGCCACATGGCGGCGGTGCTCAACCAGCTTCTGCAGCGCTTGGAAGAAGCGTTTGGGCAACTGAAGGGGTTCACCTCCGACGTGTCGCATGAATTGCGCACTCCGTTGACGTCGATACGCAGCGTTGGCGAGGTCGGGCTTCAGCAGCAGTGCACCAGTGAGGAATACCGCGACATCATTGGCAGCATGCTTGAAGAGGTGGCGCGTCTCACCTCCATGATCGATACGCTCCTTACCATCGCCTACGCCGAAGCTGGTGGGATTGAACTCCACCGCACGGTGTTCCCGATCATGGAGTTGGTTGAAGAATCGGTGGCAATCGTCAGCGTCCTTGCCGAAGATAAAAAGCAATCCATCTCCATTGCTGGCGACCACAACGTCATGGTTTCTGCCGATCGTGGTTTTCTGCGCATGGCTGTCATCAACCTGCTAGATAATGCCGTTAAATATTCGCAGCCGGGTAGATCGGTACACGCGCGCCTTGAGACATCGGGAAGAGATGTTCACGCTCGTCGCACGCTTCAACTCGCAATCGAAGATGAAGGGCCCGGCATTCCTGCAGCCCATGCGCTGCGTGTCTTCGATCGCTTTTACCGTCTGGATGAAGGCCGCGCGCGCGAGTCTGGCGGCGCCGGTCTGGGTCTGGCAATCGCCAAGTTGTCGGTCGAAGCTCACGGCGGCAGGATCGATCTTCAGACTTCCGCGGGTGCGGGCTCGACCTTCACAATCCACCTGCCGATCGCCACGGATACCCAGTCGCCAGTCGCCTGATAAATGTTCCAGTGAGATTCCGTTTCACAAACACTACAAACGAGTGGGTTGATCCATTTGTCACAGAGCAATGGTGGAGTGACCGCTTTGATACTTGCGAGATTCAGTATCGTTTCTCCACCCTACTTTGAAGCCGTCATGAGCCGGCCAGATCAAGTGGGCGAGCGCCTGATAATCCTGATCAGCCCCGATCCCCTGGAGTACCTGGCTCACGGAAGTCATCAGCTCCGCTTGACTGCGGCGCGGAGATGAAGCCTGCAAAGGGCCAGTGCCTCGCGCCGGTTGCGGTTGGCAAGCAGTCCGAAGTGGCGGATTTTAACGAAGGCAGGCAGGGCATGGAGCAGGAAGCGGCGGATGAACTCGACCGCATCGAGCTTCATGACCCTGCTGCGGTTGTCGTGCCGCAAGGCAAGGAACACCGTGGAACCTACTCGGGGATAACAACGGTTTGGGGAGTGTGGAGAGCTGAAACAGCGGAGACCGTCTGCAGCGTTGTAATGTCCAAAGGCTCCATCTATTGGTAGCCCGAGGCATCGAGCTTGCATGGTGACTTTGCCTGACAATACCCAACCGTGTTCTGTCGCCTCCACTTGAAAAGGCAAGCAAGCCAACAGCCGAATAACCCTGGATATCTACCAGCAGGCAATGACGGAGGAACGGCGCCTCGCCCAGTCAGTCGCATTTCGCGGGCTTCTTGGCTCGTTGAACGTCAGCACCCTCGAGCACCCTAAATCGGGGGAAGAAAGAAGAGGCCGTACCTCTAAATGTCTGATTCTACTTGAGATATGGTAGGCACGACTGGATTCGAACCAGCGACCTCTTCCGTGTCAAGGAAGCGCTCTAACCAACTGAGCTACGCGCCTGCAGGTGAGGAGGGACCATTCTCAGGGCTTCGAGTCGTCTGCCTGAATCGCCCAACCTGCAGGGCTACAGACAGGAGGCGCTTAGCCGTCCCGGGTCAGAAACCACTCCGTGAGGTAGTTTAACAGGAACCGCACCGCCCGCAAAGGCGGCCCCGGCACAGGTCAACGACTGGCGTGAACAGTGCAGGTGGTTGCGTGTGGTGGCCACCTGCTGCAGCCGGACGGCCGATACTGTACGATCATGAACTAAAGAAGAGCGCATTCCCTTAGGAGAACGGCTGCCTCGGCCTGTGCGGGAGATAAACTTGCTGACGCCGCGTGGACCGTTGGCTTGCCGCAGCCGGCCTCAGGGGGAGGGAAGCGGCTTCAAGACTCGCCATGCCTGGTCGATTTCAGATTCGATTCAACCCTCTTCATGCTGCACCGAACCTGCTGACCCTCCTGCGGATCTGCCTCGCTCCCTTCCTGGTCTCCGCGATCCTCGAAGATCGTTATGCATTAAGCTTCGTGCTCTTCGTCGCAGCCGGACTTACCGATGCTCTGGACGGCAGCCTGGCCCGCTGGATGAAGCAGCGAACCGTTCTCGGCCAATACCTTGACCCGGTAGCCGACAAGCTGCTGCTTAGTACCTTGTTCCTGGTTCTCACTCACAAGGATCTGATTCCCGCCCAGGTCACGGTCCTGGTGTTTGGTCGCGACCTCGGCATTCTCGTGGTTGCGGCCATTCTCTACGCCGCCGTGGGGCGTCGCGAGTTTCAACCCAGCATCTTCGGGAAACTCAATACGGTGGCGCAAGTGACCGCCGTAGCCGCCGTCCTGCTGTTCCAATTTGACCAGTCCACCTGGGTGGCCGCGCTTCGCACCATCGCCCTCGACGCTACCGTCGTCCTGACCGTGGCGTCGGGCCTGCACTATGCATGGATGGTCACGCGCCGGGTTGGGGGGCCTCCTCCCGACGGGAGCGGAGGCGCCGGCGTTTAGCAGCCCTCTATTTGAGGGGAAGGGCAGGAACGTCAGTGTTCAGACTCTGCTTCTTCCGTCTCGACGGCTTCCTCGATCTCCATGTCGTGAAATTCTTCCGAGTCGAAGATTTCGCCACACTCCAGGCACTCCACAAATTCTGCGTCGTCATGCCGGGAGACGATACGTACTCTTGGGTGTTTGCAGACAGTCGCCATCATTTCAGAGTCGTTTGAAATCGGGTGATATTCCCATTGTTGCATCGCTCTAGCGCGGGCGCCAGCACCTTCTTTTCGCGCTTCCTGGGAGACTTTTGGCGTCCGGGCACCAATCAATTGCGGAATGGGCCAGCCTCGCCTTGGAGCACCCCGCAGGTTTACGCGATGCTGTGACACGCAGTTCCCTCAGCCGCCAATTCCTGGTCGTGCAGTCCCGATATCGAGGGCCGGGAACTTTGGTTCGGGTGCTCTTTCCGCCAGATTGTACCCATCTTGAGGACGAATGGAAATGTCTTTTTGTTGAAAAAACCTGTGGCAAAAGACCCTCAGTGTTCCCGGCCCGGCTACCCCATTCGTCTCTCCTTGAACGCGGACAGTTTTGGTCGTATACTGAATGCGGACCGATCCAGTCGGATATTCATGCTGAAGCTGACCAAAAAAGCGGATTACGGGTTGATGGCCCTGAAGTATCTCGCCGAGCACCCGGAGAACCCCGCCCAAAGCGCGAAGGATATCGCCGACGCCTATGGGATTCCGGCTCAGCTGCTGGCCAAGATCCTGCAACGGCTCACCAAGACGGGCCTGCTTCGCTCCCATGCGGGAATGAATGGCGGTTATGCACTCTCCCGCGACCCCCGGCAGATTTCGGCATTTGAGGTGATTCACGCAATCGACGGTCCGTTTTTCATCACTTCGTGCACCAAGGGCGCGAGGGGGTGTGAACTGACCACCAATTGCACCATTAAGGAGCCGCTGGCGCGCGTTAATGACACCATCGCCGGCGTCTTGAAGAGCATCAGCATTTATGACCTGGCGGAGAGGGAAGCACACGCTCCCCGGCCGGCTATGGGCAACTCCGGCAGCAAGGGATTGGTCACCCTGACACTGGGATGATTCAGCAAGATCTGGACCGTTCGCGTACCGCGGCGGAAAGCACCAAGGATGGAGACGCGATGAGCACAGTAGTGAGTCAAGTTGAAGTGCCGGCAGGGGTTACGCTGCCGATCTATATGGATAACCACGCCACCAGCCCCATGGATCCCCGGGTGCTGGAAGCGATGCTGCCCTTCTTTACCAATAAGTTTGGAAATGCCGCCAGCCGCAACCACTCCTTCGGGTGGGAAGCCGAGCAGGCCGTTGAGATTGCCCGCGAACAGATCGCCAAACTCATCGGCGCCACCGCCAAGGAAATCATCTTTACCTCCGGCGCCACTGAATCGAACAATCTGGCCATCAAGGGCATCGCCGAGATGTACCGCGAGCGCGGCAATCACATCATTACCCAGGTCACGGAGCACAAGGCGGTTCTCGACACCTGCAAGCGGCTCGAGAAGTATGGCTATCGCGTTACCTACCTGCCGGTGAAGGCGGACGGCCTCATCGATCTCGAAGACCTCAAGCGCGCCATCGACGACAAGACAATCCTCGTCACCATCATGGCCGCCAACAATGAAATCGGCGTTCTGCAGCCCATTCGCGAAATCGGCAAAATCTGCCACGAAAAGGGCGTGCTCTTCCATACCGATGCGGTCCAGGCAGTGGGCAAGGTGCCGGTCAACGTCATTGCTGACAACATCGACGTGCTCTCGCTTACCGCGCACAAGATCTATGGGCCCAAGGGCGTCGGCGCCCTCTACGTTCGTCGCCGCAATCCCCGCGTGCAGATCGCCGCGCAGATCGACGGCGGGGGCCACGAGCGCGGCATGCGTTCCGGCACCCTCAACGTTCCCGGCATCGTCGGCCTCGGCAAAGCCTGCGAAATCGCCTATGCCGAGATGGATTCCGAGGCGGCGTACCTCCGCGGCCTGCGCGATCGTCTCAATGACAAGCTTTCATCGGAACTGGACTACATCCACATCAATGGCTCCATGGAGCACCGCCTGCCCGGCAACCTCAACATGAGCTTCGTTTATGTCGAAGGTGAGTCGCTGCTCATGGGCATCAACGACGTCGCGGTTTCGAGCGGCTCGGCCTGCACCTCGGCCACTCTCGAACCCTCCTACGTATTGAAGGCTCTCGGACTCGGCGACGACGTGGCGCACAGCTCCATCCGCTTTGGACTGGGCCGTTTCAACACCCAGGCCGAAGTGGATTACGTTGCCGCCAAGGTCATCGACATTGTTAAGAAGCTGCGCGAACTTTCCCCCCTTTACGAAATGGTGAAGGAAGGAATTGACCTCACCAAGATCGAATGGCAGGCGCACTAAGCATTTAACCCCGGTTCCCGGGGGTCCCGCGAACTGATCTTCGTGGGCTTGAAGAAGCATCGGCAGCCACGGTTGCCGAATCAAAAGAGTGAACTCGCGGCTTCCCCGCGGAAGGAGACAGGCACCAATGGCATACAGCGATAAGGTGGTAGACCACTACAACAATCCGCGCAACGTAGGCACGCTGGACAAGAGCTCGGGCGACGTAGGCACCGGCCTGGTTGGCGCGCCGGAGTGCGGCGACGTCATGCGCCTGCAGATCCGCGTCAATCCCGAAACCCAGGTCATTGAAGAAGCCAAATTCAAGACCTTCGGCTGCGGATCGGCAATTGCCAGTTCGTCGCTCGCTACCGAGTGGATCAAGGGCCGCACCGTTGAAGACGCGATGGCGATCAAGAACACCGACATCGTGAAGGAACTCTCGCTTCCTCCGGTTAAGATTCACTGCTCGGTGCTGGCAGAAGACGCCATCCGCGCTGCGATCGGCGACTGGAAGAAGAAGAACGGCGTCGCGGAAACCGTCGAGGCCACCGCGAACGCGGCCAAGTAAGCTCGCCCCGCGCGGCCTGGGTTCAGGCCGCGCCCGGCGCATGGGATAAGCATGTCAAACATGGTTTCAATCGAAACGAAGCCGGCGCAGGGCGCTTTTGCGGCTCAGCCGGCGGAGCCGCAGCCGGTCACTCCGGCTGCGCCTGGCAAGGGCCTGCAGGTGACGGAGCGTGCGGTCAAGCGCATCCGCGCTGCCATGGCCAAGGAAGGCGTCTCGCCAGAAGAGGGCGGCCTGCGCCTTGGCGTAATGGGTGGCGGCTGCTCGGGCTTGTCTTATTCCATCAAGTTCGATACCCGTCCCCGCGAGCGCGATCGCATTTACGAGTTCGACGGTGTGCGCGTCTTCGTCGATCCCAAGTCGTTCCTGTATCTGCACGGCATGACGCTCGACTACGAAGAGACGTTGATGCGCCAGGGCTTCAACTTCATCAACCCAAACTCCTCGCGGTCCTGCGGCTGCGGCTCGTCGTTCTCGTAGCCCGCGGGTTGTCAGAGCCTGTGCGAACGGAAGTTCAGACGGAGGCACTGCAACCCGCCTCCGTTTTTTCACGCGTCTCTGGCTGATCTTTTAAGGTTGCGTGATGCTCAAGGTCATCGATTCCGCCGTTCCCGTTGCCTGTTGGTCCTGTTCGGTAGCGCATAACGACTCCACTCTGTTCTGTCCTGACTGCAGCAAGATCCAACCCCCTACCGGCGGCGACTACTTCTCTGTCTTCAGCCTCCAGCCGCGCCTGCACATCGACCTGCCCGCGCTTGAGACGGAGTTTCATCGCCTCAGCCGCCGGCTTCATCCTGACCGCTTTGCGCGCGCCACGCCCCAGGAAAAAGACTGGAGCCTGGCCGACACTGCGCTGCTCAACGACGCCTATCGCACGCTCAAGGATCCCATCACCCGCACGGAATATCTCCTCAAGCTTCACGGTGCGGAGATCGGCGAAGAACACAGCGGCAAAGATCGCAAAGACCCTTCCAGGGTGCCGCCCGATCTGCTCGAAGAAGTCTTCGATCTCAACATGCAGCTCGAAGAGATGCGCATGGCCAAAAAGACCGGCGAAGAAGATCCCGACCTGAAACAGAGCCTGACCGCGGCCAAGACCAAATTTGACGGCCTGCTCAGCGATGTCGATCAGGATCTCCGCTCGCAATGGACAGCCTGGGATCAAGGTGATGAAGCAGCGCGCCAGGCGGCGCAGAAATCCATGGTGGCCCTGCTCGATCGGCGGCGCTACCTCAACAACCTGGTTCGTGATGTGACTGAAACTCTCGGAGCCTGACGAAGGAGATCATGGCGGAAGGACGCGTAGTAGGAATTGACCTCGGGACCACTAACTCCCTGGTTGCGTACATGGAAGGCGGAGCGCCGGTGGTGATCCCCGGCGTGGACGGATCGAATCTCGTGCCCTCGGTAGTGGCGCTCGATCCCATCAAGGACGGAGGACGCCCCACCGTCACCGTCGGCAACAGCGCTCGCAAGTCGCTCATCGAGACCCCCGAGCGCGTCATCTATTCCGTCAAGCGCCTCATGGGCCGCGGACTTGGCGAAGTGCAGAGCGAGTTGAAGCTGTTTCCGTTTCGCCTGGCCGACGATGTTGAAGCCGGCGAAGTGCCCCGCATTCAACTCGGCGAACTGCGCTTCACGCCGCCCGAAATTTCGGCATACATTCTGCGCCAGCTCAAGCGCAACGCGGAGCGCTTCTTCGGCGCGCCCGTCACCCAGGCCGTTATCACCGTGCCCGCTTACTTCAATGACGCGCAGCGCCAGGCCACTAAGGACGCGGGCCGCATGGCGGGCCTCGAAGTCCTTCGCCTGGTCAACGAGCCCACCGCGGCTGCGCTGGCCTACGGCCTCGATCGCGCCAAGGTCGGCACCATCGCTGTTTACGATCTGGGCGGGGGCACCTTCGACATCTCCATCCTCAAGCTGCGCGATGGCATCTTCGAAGTGCAGTCGACTAATGGCGATACCCATCTCGGCGGCGACGACATCGACAACCTGCTCCTGGCCATCGCCCTCGATGAGATCCACGCCGAGCACGGCGTCGATCTGCGCGGACATCCCGGTGCGGTGCAGGCTTTGCGCAAGGCCGCCATCGATGCCAAGATCCAGCTTTCTTCCCAGCCCGCCGCGCACTTCGACATTGAACTGCCCAACGGCGATCGCTATCAGCGCGAAATTCCTCGCGAGGTTTACGACACGCTGATCGAGCCGGTGCTGGCGCGCACCGCTGGTCCATGCAAGCAGGCCATGCTCGACGCCGGTGTCGTTCCCGAAGACATCGACGAAGTAGTCCTCGTCGGCGGATCGACTCGCATCCCCGCTGTGCGCCAGCTCGTCGACGATCTCTTCCACCTCGACGCGCGCGGCAAGAAGCCTCACATCGAACTCAACCCCGACGAAGTCGTGGCTCTCGGCGCCGCCGTCCAGGCCGATATTCTCGCCGGCACTTCCAAGGCCACCGAAGAACTATTGCTGCTCGATGTAACCCCGCTTTCGCTGGGCATCGAAGCCCTCGGCGGCACGGTGGCCAAAATCATTCAGCGCAACTCCACCATTCCCGCCTCCGCCACCGAGCACTTCACCACCGGCGTCGATGGCCAGACCAATGTCGCCATTCATGTGGTGCAGGGCGAGCGCGAACTCGCCGCTGACTGCCGTTCGCTGGCTCGCTTCGATCTGCGCGGAATTCCGCCCATGTCGGCCGGCCTGCCGCGCATCGAAGTGAAATTTCTCATTGATGCCGATGGGATTCTGCAGGTCTCTGCGCGCGAACAGCGCAGCGGGCAGCAGGCGAACATCGAAGTTAAGCCGACTTATGGCCTGACCGACGAACAGGTCGAGAGCATGATCCTCGACTCGTTCGATCATGCGGAAGAGGACTTCGCCAAGCGCCAGCTCATCGAGGCGCGCAACGAGGCCGATACCATTCTGTCCGCGGTGGAGCGCGCTCCCGAGAGTCCCGCGTGGCCGCAGTTGAGCGCTGACGAACAGGCGGCGGTCGTGTCGGCAAGCCGACGGCTCACGGAGATCAAGGCCGGCGACGACCTCAAGGCAATTCGCGACGCCACCACCGCTCTCGATCAGGCGACCCGGCGCTTTGCTGAACTGATGATGGAAGCCGCCGTCAGCACCGCCATGCGCGGCAAGACCATGGAGGCCGCGGGAGAAGAATTGGGCGACGAAGTCACCGCCCCGCATCCCATGGCGCCGGCGGAATTCAAATAGCCGCGCGCTCCGCAAGAGCAAACCGCGGCTCTGTTAACGGTTCAGCCTGTATAGCAGGTTGAGCAAGGAACGAGACACACATGAGTGAAGCCAACACGAAGAACATCCCGCCCGACAAACTGGTGCGCGTCACCTTCGAGCCCGAGGGCAAGACCGTCGAATTCGAATACGGCACCCTGCCCTATGACCACCATGGCAAGCCGATGTCCTTCCTCGATGTCGCCGAAAACTTCAACATCTTCCTCGATCACGCGTGCGGCGGATCCTGCGCCTGCACCACCTGCCACATCTGGGTGAAGAATGGAGGCGACGGCATCAGCGAGGCCGACGACGACGAACTCGACCGGCTCGACATGGCCGCCGACCAGCAGCTCAATTCGCGCCTCGGCTGCCAGGCCGTCATCACCAAGCCCGGCACCTATGTCGTCGAGATTCCCAAGTGGAATCGCAACTACACCTCGGAAGGCAAGCCGCTGGCCCTCGCCGATCCCAAGTAAGCTGACTTCCAGATGAGTTCCATTGAACGCCAGCAACTGCTCAACGCCGTGTTAGGCAGCCGGAGTGTAACCGACGTCGATGTCCGGAAGATCACCCTGGCTCCGGGACAGAAGGCCGGCCGTCATCTGCACCCCTGCGCCGTGGTCGGATACATCGCCAGTGGCACGGCCGTTTGCCAGGTTGAAGGCCACGGCGCCGAGCTGTTGCCGGTGGGCTCCGCCTTCTACGAGCCGGCCGATACCGTGATCGAAGAGTTCGGCAACGCGTCCGATGTTACTCCGCTCACCTTCATCGCCTTCTACCTGCTCGATGGGCAACAAGACCTGATCACCATGTTGAACTAGCTACCAAGGAGCCTCATGCCCCGCGAAATTATGTGGACCGATGCCGAAGAAATCGGCATTCAATTGCAGGAAAAATTCCCTGAGGTCGATCCGCTTTCGGTGCGATTCACCGATCTGCTTCGCTACGTGACCGAGCTGGAAGGCTTCGCCGACGACCCGGCCAAGTCCAACGAGTCGCGCCTCGAAGCGATCCAGATGGCCTGGCACGAAGAATTCGAAGACGCCAAGGGCTGATCGCGCTCCCGCGATTAATTCCATTCGCGCTGCGACTCATCCCATCCGAACGCCGCCTGGAAGTGCTTGAACTCGCTCTGCTCACCGGCTACCAGGTAGACGCTGATCACGTCGAATCGCACCGGCGGCCGCGTGTCGCCGGGCAGCTGGCGCAGATACTGATGTGCGAGCCTGCGCAACACCTGCCGTTTATGCCCATCGACTGCAGCCTCGGCAGGCCTCATGTCGTGCGCAGTGCGGGTCTTCACTTCGACAAAGCACAACAGCGGCCCATCCCAGGCGATGATGTCCACGTCGCCCGGCCTCTCTCCGCAACACCATCGCCGCGCCGCGACCACATATCCCTTGCGGCGCAGGTAGAAAAATGCCGCGTCTTCGCCCGCGATCCCCGTTACAAGGTGCACAGGCAGGGATGAACCACGGCGGCCCGCTAAACGGTCGAGGGCGCGCAGAGCGCTTTCCATCCAGTTGATTCCGAAATTGGAGAGAGCCCTCACGACCTCCCATTCTCAACGCCGTCGATGAGACCGTAAATGACGTCGATCACACCCCTATGCCGTCGCGCCGTCATGACTCCATAAACGAAGCGGGCCAGCCCAAAGGCCGGCCCGCAAGGTTGGTCGGAGTGAACTCAATTGCTTCAGGCTGTCGCTACCGCCAGCTCGCTGGACTGGGCGTGTTCCTTTTCCACCTGCGTCAGCACGTCTTCGAGGATATCGAGCGCAACGGTCGCCTCATGCTCGTTGGTCACCAGCGGCGGGCATAGCCTGATGGACGTCTCCCCGCAGCCGAGGATCATCAGCCCGCGCTCGAATGCCAGGGTCTCCACGCGGTTGCGCAGCGCGGTTGCGGGCTCGCGCGTGGCCTTGTCCTTCACCAGCTCGATCCCGATCATCATGCCGCGTCCGCGCACTTCGCCGACCAGCGGATGCTTATCGGGCCAGCCGTGCAGCCGGTCCAGCATCTTGCCGCCGATCAGAGCCGCATTGGCGATGCCTTCGCGCTCCAGCACATTCATGGTGGCCAGCGCCGCGGCAATCGACACCGGGTTGCCGCCGAACGTCGAAGCATGCGACCCCGGCACCCAGTCCATCACTTCCGCGCGGCTCATGCAGACACCCAGCGGCATGCCGCTGGCAATGCCCTTGGCCATGCAGACGATGTCCGGCTCCACGCCGGAGTGTTCGATAGCCCACCACTTGCCCGTACGTCCCGCGCCCGACTGCACTTCATCGGCGACCAGCAGGATCCCGTGCCGGTTGCAGATGGCGCGCAGCTCGCGCAGGAAGCTGTCGGGAGCTACAACGTAGCCGCCCTCCCCCTGGATCGGCTCCACAAAGATCGCAGCCACTTCCTCGGGAGGAAGCGTGGTCTTGAACAGCTTCTCCTCGATGTAGCGCGCGCAGCCCATTGCAAAGGCTTCAACTTCCTGCGGCCCGCCGCTACACCCGCGATACGCGTAGGGATAGCGCACATGGGTCACGCCCGGAACCAGGGGCGAAAAGCGCCGCTTCTGCTGCGGCTTGGAACCGGTCAGCGAAAGCGCGCCCATGGTCCGTCCGTGAAACGCTCCAAAGAACGCAATCACGTGCTGCCGGCCGGTGTGATAGCGCGCCAGCTTCAGCGCGCATTCGATGGCCTCGGCGCCGGAGTTGCCATAAAAAACACGGTGCGGCCCAGGCATCGGCGCCACCGCCGACAGCCGTTCCGCCAACTCTGTCAGCGGCTCGTTGTAGAAATCGGTGCCGGAAATGTGGATCAGTTCCGCCGCCTGCTTCTGAATGGCCGCGACGACTTCGGGATGGCAGTGGCCCGTCGAGGTCACCGCAATGCCGGCGGCAAAATCGAGAAACTCATTTCCATCCACGTCTTCAATGCGCACGCCGCGGCCGCGCTTGGCCACCAGCGGATAAGAGCGTGTATAGCTGGGCGAAATCAGGCGGTCATCCGCGGCTACAGCCGCGCGCGCCTTGGGGCCGGGCAGTGGTCCCGTGAGCTTTGGTCCGTACTGGGCATGCAATTCCTGCTTGGTCATCTTCGTGTCTCCTCGACGAGTGGCGCTTCGATGGCCCCTGCTCCGGCTAGATAGAGCACAGCCAGTGACCCCCGCATCGGGTCATAGGACTTCAGGGAAAGATCGGGCGAGGATCTTCGGCGGTCCCGTACTAATCGCCGCCGAAGAGGCTAGGTCGCGTGCGGGTAGGCAGAACACGCAGATGGCGGCGCGGGCAGATGCAACGAGCGCGCTGCCTCGACCAGCGCCGGGACGCCGGAATCAGCGACAACTCATTGGAAGCATGCTTTGGCATGGAGGACCCGCTGGCGTGAGCATAGCACGGCCTTTGCTGGATTTTCTACCGCTTCCCGTGTTGGGCGCTTGCGCCGCATCAAGCGCTTAGCCCGCTCCAAAGAAAACAGGCCCGCGGGAACCGCGGGCCTGGTCCCGAACGGCCTGTCCTTAAGTGGCGAGAGCTTCCGCGGTGTTGCGCCGGGCAAGAAACCGCAGCGTCGCCGCGATCTCGGTGGGCGGTGGCAGTTTCATATGGTTCAGCATCCGCACCTCGATGTTGCGGCCCAGCGCCTGTCGCAGCAGCGCTTCTTCGGGCTGTGCGTAGCGGCGCATCGCGGTCCCGCATAAGGAGCAGACGGTGACCGTACCGCTGTCCAGGTGCGCACAATTCGGGCACACCCACGCCGCGGCACGCTCATCGTCCTCGCTGGCCGAGCGCAATCGCGGCCACAACAGCGTCCAGACCTCACCCCGTTCCAGGGCCTCGATGACCACCGGCAGCCCGATCGCCCCCAGCCCGTCCGACGCCGCTCCGCCCATCGCCTTGTTCAGCAACTCCTGCTCTTCGTGCTTGTCCCGTTCGTCCACGATCGCCTGCGCGTGCTTGAGGATGTCTTCGCCGCTGGCCAGGCCTGGATCTGTCGCGAACCGGCCCAGCAGGACTCGCTTGACGTCGGGATGAAGTGCCGCTTCGATCTCCGGCCACATCTCGTCGCGGCACCCGATCAGCAGTCCGTCGTAGTCGCCGTGTTCGTGAAAATGAAGAAGGTGGTCGGCAAGAAACGCGAAATGCTGCCGCACCTTCTCCTCGTTCTTTCGCTCCAGGTGTGCCGATCCCCGCGCTCCCGTGGTTCGAATCTTTTCCTTGTCTTCATCGAGCACGTGGCTGTGCTCGGTGAGTTCGCGCGACTCCAGCAGCAGCAGCCGTGCCTTATTGCGGTCCGCCAGCGCAATGCAATAGCGCCGCCGCCCCTGCTGCTCCGCGATCAACGGCGCGATCGAGAAGCCTGACTCCACATCGACCCGAACCCCGAAGTCTCCGCGAATGTCATATTCGCGCCAGAACTGTTGCCGCGCGCATGCGAAAACGATCTTGGACCGATTCTCATTGCTCGGCATCGCAGTGATGCTGTCGAGAATGCGCTCGATATCGTCCGGGTCAACCGCGCTGCTTCGCCGCAGCGCTCCCAGTTTTTGCCGCAACACGTCTTTTGCTACGATCGCTTCTTCGCGGTGACTCATCTCCGAAGCCAACGGCGGTTGAAAATAAACCGAGATGGCGTCGCCATCCTCCGACCAGAAATCTGCGAGCTCCCGCATTTCCTCGAGTGTGAATGTGTAGTTAACTGATCCCAATTTATCTCCCTCTCGCAATGACTCCCTTTCGGGAGTTTGTCCGTGTAAATTCGTCCGGTCGTGCATTCCCCGGCGCATCTGTGCTCGTGCGCTCGGTTCGCTTCGAATGCTTTGTTGCGAGTGATCGGCGATTTGTCTGTTTGTCTACGACATGATGCCGTTAATAGCGACAGCTACCTCCTGTCTTCTCAAGCATGGATGCCATCAGGCAGCAGGGGGTTACCGGGCGGTTACGAGTGCGCGGACAAGTCTCCGCGAGTCCCGGCGCTGGAAAGACGAGGACGACGATACCGATACCATGCCGCGCCGGCTGGACCCGCCCGGGATCAGGTTGCCGTCAGGCGCCGCGCGTGGCGGTCATTCTGCTATGAAGGTTTCTTGTCGAAGGCGTGGGGCGGAACCAGCGCGCTGGCGGCCTCTCCGTCCAGCGTCACCGCGCCCTTCTCAAACGAGCGCAACGCAGCATCGTCGGCGGCCATCGCCATCCAGCACACCGCTGCCTTTTTCAGCAGACCGCAAGTAATTTCCACTGTGTAAGGAAGCTCGGGATGGCCCTTGGGCGTCCCCCTGGCTCGCTCGATCCACAGATTGTGGCTGCCCAGAGAATATGTACCGTAGGTCGGCTCGGATAGGTCGAACGCTTGCTTCAGTCCCTCCGAAGCACCCGAAGCGAACCCGGGCAGGTCCTTCTCGGTCATCTCTTTGCCGAAGCAATCAAATGGAAGTGCAACTTCGACCACCACCGACGTGGGCTCGCCATGACGCGCCGTCAGCGCGATCTCGACGCAGGCCAGCCCTTTCTTCTCTTCATCGGTCGTGGCTTTCTGGTCAGCCTGCTCCCGCGCAGCCGGCAGGCTGGACTGCGTGTCGACGACTTCCCAGTCTTTCGGGATGCTGTAAGTGAACCCGAGTTCGTTAGGGTGTTGCCGCGCTTCCGCAGACCCCGATGGTGCCTGGGCCGGCAATGCAATTGCCAAGGCCAGCAACGGGACGACATAAAGAAGGCGCTTCATCCGCGCCAAGTCTACCACGCGCCCTGCGCGCCACCCCACGATGCGGCGCGCGCTTTCCCCCACCGCGTCCATCTGCGCCTCACCCCTGCCCAGGAACATCCAACCGGGAGGAGATCCCCGGGTTATGGCGTACGAGTCGATTCAGCAGCATGTGGAACTGATTGCGAAACACGAGCAGGAATTTCTGGAGCGGCGCACACGGTCGGAAAAATTTGGAGACCTGGTTGCCGGTGCGGCTGGAAACGTCACGTTCGTCTGTATCCACGTGGCGATATTCGCCGCCTGGATCGCGTGGAACACTTTGCCTGGACGGCCGCATTTCGATCCTGCCCCCTTCGCACTGCTCGGAACTCTTGTGACTCTTGAGGCGATCCTGCTTGCCAGCTTCATCCTGATGCGGCAGGCGCGCATCGGGCGCCGCTCGGATGAGCGAGAGCACCTCATGCTCCAGCTGATGCTGCTGATCGAGAAAGAGATGACCGCGACCCTGGACCTCAATCGCCAGATTGCGCGCCAGGTGGGCCTGACCCAGGCCGCGGACCGTCCCCACGTTGAAGAACTCAGCCAGCACACATCCATCGATGACGTGACTCAGACCATTCGCGAAAACCTGCCTGGAATCGAGTAGCAGCTCTGCTGTACGCAGGCTCCCGAGGCTCAGCCCTCCCGGCTTCAAATCCTCAACGCGCAGGGGGGGCTTCGCCTGTAGCCTCAGCCCTTCGCATCCCTGAGGTCTGCGTCCTCTTTGCCTTATTCGCTCTGCCCGGCGAGTCTGAATCATGCGCGGAGTTCGAATCTGAAAACACAAAGGCGGACCCGCAGGGTCCGCCTTTGCTGTCGCGCGTTTGATTGGCCAGTGACTACGCCTTGGCCATCACCGGGCTGCCCAGCTTGTCTGCCAGCATCTCGTGGGCGTGGGCAAAGAACTCGTCTTTGTTCACCTTGCCCGCATCCACATCCGCCAGCAGCGCCTTCTGCGCCAGGTATTCCTTGTTCACGATGCCCGCCTTGGACTGCAGCATGCGCCACGCCTTGCGCCGCTCCACGCAGAACATCACCAGCTGCCGCGACAATGCCCGATACTCCGTCTTGCCGTTTTCTTCCAGCGTGATGTACACGCCGAAGTCGGGAATGTAGCTGCGATGGCTCTTGTCGTTGTAACGCCGGTAGACCACGTCCTGCTGCGTGATGCGCACCAGCATGTTGTCCAGCGGGATCAGCTTCTCGATCGCATCCGCCTTCACCTTCTTCAAGTGGTTGCGGAAGCGCGCTTCAGTCGTGCACCAGTGGGCCACTGTGTAACGGCGAGTCTCGCCGGTCACCTTGTCCTTGGTCTCGTACCAGTCGAGATCGATGCTCGGGTTGCCCTTCACATCGAGCGCTTCCTGATAGCTCTCGCCCCGGCGCGGATCGAATACAAACTCCGGCACGCCGCGCGAATCGCGTACCCGCTGCGCCTGGTGCAGCGCCATGTCATCGGCCACGCCGTGTTCCGGCTGGCAGGTGGTGAAGCACTGCAGGAACATCGTGCCGCGATACTCGAGGCCATCGAGAATCGCCCGGTACAGCTTGGGCGCGTTGGCCATCGAAACCTGCGCCACGAACGGCGAGCCGTGACCCGCCAGGAAGGTCTCCGCAACCGTCTTCTTCTCCGTGTTCTTGCCCTGCGTTGCGACACCGAAAACGTTCATGTCGTTGCCGCCCAGCATCGGGGTCGAATCCGAGTTCTGCCCGCCGGTGTTGGAGTACACCTGCGTATCCAGCATCAGGGCCTTCACGTTGGGGCGGTTCTGCAGGATCACCTTCGACATGTTCTGGTAGCCGATGTCGCCCATGCCGCCGTCGCCGCCAACCACCCAGACCTTGGGCAGCTCCACGATCTCCTGGTCGGTCATCACCGCGTCGGTGAAGTGGCAGAATTCGTAGTACTCCCGCGCATTGATGCCGTTATCGCGCGTGAGGACGATGTCTGCCAGCCGCTCCGGAATTACCGAGCGGCGTCCGTGGTCGACGATGAAGCTCTCGCCCATCAGCCAGCCCACCGTGATGCCGTCCTGGAACAGCGAATTCATCCACGGATAAGGATGCGGGTTGTTCGGCGACGTCGATCCGTACACCGTGTTGCAACCAGTGTGCGCGGCCATTGCCATGACACTCATGCCGTTGGCCAGGCGCCCGTCGATCGGCTGCAGCGACTTGTGGTTGAACGCCTCGGTCAGCAGGACGGCGGCCACCGCTTCGATAAGCTGCGCATCCGTGATCGGTCCGTTCTTCTGTTCGTAAGCCGCGATGCGGCCCTTGGTATCGTCTTCGTCTTCGCCGCCCAGGCCCATGATGAGATGGGTGATGGCCAGCCGCAGGCGAGCGTACTCGTCAGGCTTGCTCTCCTTGAGCGCCGACAGCCTGGCTACACCCGTCTTCTCCAGATCGCCCGCCTTGGCTACAAAACGGTCCGCCTTGGCGTGAAACACCGGACGCATGTAAGCCTCGGTCACCGCCGCGATCGACCTCAGCACCGATTTCTCGCCGCAGCCCGCGCACGCCCCGTCGCCCGATACCAGCGCGTCGTAGTTGGTGCGCACCATCAGCATGTTGCGCAGCGTCGCCGTCTTCGAGTCAGCCGGGTTGGCGTTGTTGTAGAGGCCAAGATACTTCTGCGATGTATCCGGCAGCAGGTTGAGGAACGCGGTGCCGGTCTCGTGCTCGGCATTGACGTGCTCCGTCTCCTGAACCATCTTCAAAGCGTTGTGATCGCCGCACGCCGTCACGCAGGCCGCGCAGCCCTTGCACAGGTCCGAAACAAAGATCGAGAAGATTCCGCCCGACCCCGGCGCCTTGCGCTCCGGCGAAGAGAAGATCGCGTTGACCTTCTGATACGCCATCGGCACCTTGGCGATGATGTCGAAGAACTGCTGCTTCGACTCCGCGCTGAAGCCGTCTACCGACTCGGTCACTTCGCGGATGATGTTCGGCAGCGGCGTGCCCGTCTTGAGGTCCGCCAGCATCCGCGTACGCGTCTGCTTTTCGATCTCCGGCAGCTTGGCAATCATCTTGCGCCGGTCTTCGGGATTGGCAACATACCGCGAAATCGCCGTGGACAACACCGTCGACAGGTCCTGCGACGTGTTCGGCAGAGCCGTGTCGGGGCATACCGAAATGCACTCCATGCACTGGGTGCAGTTCTCGGGAATGTAGAGCGGCGTCTCGCGCCGGGCAACATACTTCGACGCCGTGTCACCGGTCGCGGCGGCGATCACGCCCATCGCCGACAGCGGCGTAGCGGGCTGATCGTAGCCGAAGCTGGAACGGAACTCCGCATCAAAGGACGCGATGCTGGCCACCGGCGGCCGCGCAGCCTGCCCGGTCGGCGGTGGTGTCGAGCGGCACCCGCCCGTGGTGCACGAGCTGCCGTCCACCGTGGCAGGAACCGTCTCCAGGATGGGCAGCAGCGCCACACCCCGCAGGCTCGAATGATCCGTGGCTGCAAGCTCGCCGATCGCGATCTCCTTCACCCGGTCCCAGCCCTGCAGCATGACTTCCATGTTGGACTGGACAACCGCATCGCCCTGCTTGCCGAACTTCTTCACGTACTGCTTGTGCACCACGTCGCGGAACTGCTCCTGCGTGATGCCGAACTCATCGAGCAGACCCGACACCGCAAAGAACGCGCCCAGGAAGGCGTTGCCCTGCATGCGCAGCTGCAGGTCGGCGCGATTGGTAGCCTTGCGCGCGATATCGAAACCCGGCAGCGTGAATACGCGAATGTTCTTGTCGATAATCTGCTTGCGCGCCCACATGGGAAGGTTCTCCCACGCCCGCTCGCCCTCTGCGTCCGACTCCCACACCAGGCTGCCGCCCTGCTGCATTCCGTCCAGCGGATTGGTATGCGTAAACGCCTTGGGATCGCAGCACAGAACCGTGGTTACATGGCGCAGATCGCAGTTGACCCGGATGCGGTCCTTTGCCGCCACCATGAAGTAGCTGGTCGGCGCGCCCTTCTTTTCCGATCCGTACTTGGGATTGGCGCTGACGTGAATCACTTCCTTGGGATTGCCAAAGTCGTCGGTCAGTCCGTCCCGCTCAAACAACAAGTCATTGAGGTCGCCCAGGATCGCGCCCAGGTTCTTGCCCGTGGTAATCGCGCCCCATCCGCCGATCGAGTGGAAGCGAACCGCCACCGCGTGTTCCGGCAGCAGCGAAGGCATCTCGTCGCCAATCACGGCGTAAGGATGGTCGATACCGAGAACAAAGAAGCTCGCGCCATCAGCGGCGGTCTTGCCGTCCTTGCGGGCCCGGCCCGCCGTGGCATACTCAAACGCGCCGATCACGTGCTCGGGACGGAAGTCGCGCGATCCCAGCCCATAAGTTCCGGCCAGAATCTGCGGCACTTCCTCCAGCGACATCGGCGGCAGCCCGGCAGTGTGCTGCACCGCCTTGCTCAGCGCCGTGCGGATGTCGCGGCCCAGCGGGTTGTCGCCCGACAGCGCCTCGTCCGTCCGCTCCAGGATGATGATGTTCTTCTTGCCGCGAATGGCTTCCACCACCGCCGCCTCGGGAAAGGGACGAATTACGTTCACGTGCAGCGAGCCCACGCTGGCATTGCGCGTCTGCCGCAGGTAGTCCACCGCCGCCTCGATGTTTTCCGCCGCCGAACCCAGCGAGATGAATACGGTATCGGCATCCTCGGTCTTGTACTTCGTAACCAGCCCGTAGTACCGGCCCGTCAGATCGCCAAAGTCCTTGTAGGCAGCTTCGAGGAACGGGAGAATCGGCTCGGCGAAGTTATTGCGTCGCGCCACGATTCCCTGCATGTAATGTTCCTGGTTCTGCACCGGTCCCAGCAGGATCGGGTTGGCCAGGTCCATCATCTTGGGCACGCGTCGGCGGGTCGGTCCAAACAGCACCCGCTGCGCCTCGGTGGGGCAATCGATGATGTCATCGGGCGCGCCCAGGTATTCGCGAATCAGCTCCGACTCGTGCTTGTAAAAGGTGCGCTCCAGGTGCGACGTCAAAAAACCGTCCATGATGTTCATGCCCGGCGTCAGGCTCAGCTCCGTCACCCGGCGCAGAATCAGCGCCTGGTCGGCCGCCTGCTGCGCGTCCTTGCCGAACACCATGATCCAGCCGGTATCGAGCGCGCCGTAAATATCGTCGTGGCCGCAATGCACGTTCAGCGCGTGCTTGGTCAGCGCCCGCGCGCCTACCTCCAGCACCATCGTCGATCCCTTGCCCGGAGCGTGATAATACTGCTCCACGCCATAGACCACGCCCTGGCCGGACGTAAAGTTCACCACCCGCTTGCCGCAAACAGAATGGGCGATGGCGCCGCCCTGGGCCGCATGCTCGCCCTCGGTCTCGATCGCGATCGTATTGCCGCCAAACACGTTAAGATGGCCCTCGGCGTAGGCCTGCTGGAAGAGCTCGCCGCCCTCCGTCGAAGGCGTAATGGGATAAAACACACCGGCGTCTGCGATGCGGGTCTCAGTGTGGTACGAAACTAGCTGGTTGCCATTGGCAGTGACCCGGATGCCGGGGAAACGAACCGCTTCCTTCATATAAAGACTCCTCCAGTGCGACCCTGTGCTTTCCGATCTGTGCTGCGCGGTGGGACACCTATTCTAACTACCAGACCGGTGCTCCGGATAGAACCCCGCGCCAGGAATGCTTTTCCCGGCTGCCGTTGCGTTGACTCCAATGAAACCGCCACACGCGCTCGCAACGTCCGGTTCCTGCTTAGTAAGACGGCCTGCAGCCATCTCTGTCCCTTTTCAGTCTAGTAGGCAGCGAACTAGCCCGGGAGCCCGAAGGGGGCGGCGCTCCCGCATTGCAGCCCATATCTAAGTATGCACCCTGATACGTGGTACGTCGTACCATATTTTGGTAAAACAAGGCATGGGAATCCTCGTCGCCCTGTTTTTCCTCCGCCCTGACACAAACGCCTGCTCCATCCAGATCATCTCCGCCTGCGCATGTCACGTTTCCACCCCCGCCTTGGTCATACTGGGCAGATGGAACCCGTCGATTCATTCTCCCAGCATCGCGGCTACCTGTTCGGGTTGGCCTACCGCATGACCGGCAGCGCCGCCGATGCCGACGACCTCGTGCAGGAAACCTGGCTCCGCTGGCAGCGCGCCGAAACCGACGAGATCCGCACTCCGCGCGCCTTTCTCACTACCGTGCTTACCCGCCTGGCCATCAGCCACATGCAGTCGGCCCAGGTGCGCCGCGAAGAGTATGTCGGCCCCTGGATTCCCGAGCCGGTCGTTACCGCGGCCCCGCCCGATCCGGTTGAGCTCGCCGAGTCCCTGCAGATGGCCTTCCTGGTGCTGCTCGAGTCTCTCTCGCCCCAGGAGCGCGCCGTCTTCCTTCTCGCCGAAGTCTTTGAATACCCGCATGCGGAAATCGCCGCCATTCTCGGCAAAAACGAAGAAGCCTGCCGCCAGTTGTTGCACCGCGCCAAAAAGGCCGTGGCCCGCCGCAGTCCCCGCTTCGCCCCCGCTCCCGAGGTGGTCCAGAACCTGTCCTCCCGCTTCTTTCAGGCGGTCCAGGCGGGCAGGGTCGACGAAGTCATGTCTCTCCTCGACGATCGGGCGGTCGTCTGGTCTGACGGAGGCGGCCGCACCCGCGCCGCGCTCAACCCCATCTACGGCAGCGACCGTGTGGCGCGCTTCCTCATCGGCATCGCCCGCAAAACCGGCCACGACCTGGTTGCCCGCGCCACCCTCATCAACGGCCAGCCCGGCATTCTCGGCTTTCATAACGGAACAGCGCAAACCGCCATCGTGCTCGACTTCGATCGCGACCGCATCTGCGCCATCTACATCGTCGTTAATCCCGACAAACTCCAACGACTTCCCAAGGAGGAATCGATCGATGATCACTGCAACCTTCGAACCCCGCCTCAACTACCAGCAGGCCTCTCCTGAAGCCCTCCGTGCCATGTACCAGCTCGAGCATGTCGTCAAAACCAGCGGCCTCGAGCCCGGCTTGATCGAGCTGGTTAAAATACGCGCCTCACAGATGAACGGGTGCGCCTTCTGCATCGACATGCACACCAAGGATGCGCGCCTTCGCGGCGAAACCGAGCAGCGCATCTACGCCCTCAACGCCTGGGCCGAGACACCGTTCTTTACGCCCCGCGAGCGCGCCGCACTTACCTGGACCGAGGCCGTCACCAATATCCAGGATGGTCACGCGCCCGATGATGTCTACCATGCCGTCTCGGAATACTTCACTGAATCCGAGATGATCAACCTTACCCTGGCCATCACCACCATCAATGCCTGGAATCGCATCTCGATAGCCTTCCGCGTGGTTCCCGGCTCCTACCAGCCCGTCTCCAGTCACCAGAACGGCCGCTGACCTGCCTCGCGGAGACGCTCCGGTCACAGGGGCGCGGCCTCGCAATGTGCGCCGCGTCCCGCTGATTTGTGACGTCTGCGTGAATCACGAAAGTGATCTAAGATCACCCCCATGCCGCTGAATGTGCTTTTCAGCCAGGAGCCTGCCGAAGTCCTTGAGACGGCAAGAGAGTTCCTGTCTTCCGAACCTGTCCTGCATAATCTCCTCCTGACGATTCTGCACGCCCGCGTCGGACTTCCCGACCCCGGGCGATACTGGGTTGCGATGCGCGGCGACGAGCCCGTCGGTGTGGTTCTCCAGTCACCCCTCGACTACCCGGCCACCATGACACCCATGCAGCCGGATGCGATCGCGGCGACGGTCGACGCGATTACCAAAGCCGGCGTAGCCCTCCCCGGAATCGTGGGAGACGCGGCGACCGCCGCCGCGTTCGCAGGCCAGTGGAGCGAACGATCCCGGTCCGGGGCCACGCCATTTCAGGGCATGCGTCTTTACGAACTGGTCGAGCGGGGAGATGCCCCTCCCGCGGTGGGCCGTCTGCGCCAGGCTGTTCAGGATGATCGCGACCGCATGATCCTCTGGACCCACGCCTTTCAGGACGAAATCGGCGAGGGCAGCGACGGTACCGAACAGCGCGTGGACAAATGGCTGGCCCTTGGACAGATCTGGGTCTGGGAACACGACGGACAGCCGCTTTCGATGGCGGTGAGCCGCGAGCCCGTGATCGGAGTGGTGCGCGTCTCGGGGGTGTATACGCCGCCGGACTCGCGAAAACGCGGCTATGCCGGGGCTTGCGTCCACGCCCTGTCATCGCACCTGCGTGACGGCGGTTATCGCTGCGCGCTTTACACCGACCTGGCCAATCCCACCTCCAATTCCATCTACCGGCGAATCGGATACCGCGCCGTGGGAGAGGCGATTCGCTATCGATTTGAAGCAGCGCCACCGGACATCAAGGAATCGTAGCTCTGCCAAACCGGTAAGTGACCGACGCACTCGCATAGGACGGGATTCGAACTCCGCTTATGGTTGATGTCGTCATGGGGTAGAACGTCTCCAGCGTCTGGCCAGTGAACCCTCGCGCCCACAGCAGATTTACCCCGATGCTGAATCGCCCGTCCGCAAATGGCCGTGCCGCCGCGCCCCGAAATTGCCGCACCGCGATACCCCTGCACTCCACGCGAAGATCGGCCTCGCACCCCGTACCCAGAGGCTTCGCGCCCACATACTCAAATTCCCCCTTGGCCTGCAGGTGCAGAGGAAGCTTGTCGGTCACCCCGAGAACATCGAAGATCGTGCGTGGCGCCTCAGCCGTCGGCTGCCCGGTGTCGACTTGGCGCGCGTCTGCCTTGGAGTAGGTGACCAGGACTGAGCCGGCGACGAAGGGCTGGCGTACCGCCGCTGTCAGAAACCGCAAACGCCCCGGCCCCTGGTTCTCCTCAAGCCCCGTGTCGGGATCGATCTTTGCCAGTTGTTCCGCGGTGGTCACATGACCCACGGTGAGTCTTACGTCGGCCTGCGCCACACGCTTGCTGATCACCAGTTGATAAGCATGGGCACGGCTCACCGGAACTCCGCGGTCAGCGCCCATACCGTTTCCGATGCGTGGGTCCAACGTAAAAAATGATTCTCCTCCGCTTGCCGACACAAGCGGCGTCCACTTCTCCGGCCCGGGGATGATCGAAACCGTGGCCTTGGGGGAGTTCACCCCCGTCCACTCGTGAAAAGAGTTGGGCGCATCGAGCAGATCCTGGTTGTCAAACTCGATCTCGTCATATCGCCACCCCGCGTAATAGCGCACCCGGCTCCCGAATGCACCCTGGATGGCCATGTACGGCGTGACGGGGGTGATCGTCACATTGTTCGCCGTTACTTTGCTGAACGCGCCGTAGTCCGCACTGCCGGCGGCGTAAAAACCATAGCGGTCAAGATCGTCCCGGCGCGGCGCCTCGCGCACCACCTCAAGCCCGGTCAGCAACGAGAGCCTGTCGCTGATGCTCTTTGAGTACAAACCGCTTCCCCCCGCCACGGTCCTGAACTCGCTTTGGCGGATGAGCCCCTGGCCAAAGTCCGAGCAGAGGGAGAGATTGTAGGTGCGGAAAAAACCGGAAAACTGCATCTGCTGGCTCCCGCTCCGGGTCCATTCATCATTCAGCGCCAGCAGCCCGGTATGTGTCTGTTCCCTTTGCCGGGGGTCGATCGTGTCTCCGCCATCGGCGAAGGCAGTATCCAGCGAATTCAAGGGAGCGACAGGAACCAGGCCCGGGATCATCGAAGCGCCGTAATAGCCGATGCCGGCCACGGTAGTCCTGTGCCGGCCGGTCTCGAACGCTCGTTCGACATTGATCTTGTATTGATGGCGATGCTCCAGGCGTTTGAGGAAGCCGTTTCCGAAAGCGCCTTCGATAGCTACCCATCCCGCTGGCCCGAGTCTTAACCCGGCGGCCGCGTCGATGTCGCGATAGTCCCCGGCCACCGTCAGGAACGGATCGACCTGGGATCGCGCTCCGTATGTGGCTGCTTCATTGACCGCATGATTGCCCTCCCTCACGTTGAATGAGCCTCCATCCACTTCGACATCGGCGAGCACGGCGGAGATCAGAATGTTGGGATCGGCATATCCATTGCCGTGGGCGTTGGCGGACAGGTTGTTCGGCACCAGCGATCCGCCGACGGCAATAAACTGTGCGATGGGCTCGCCGTGATCGCCGGCAACTCCAGGCGCGAAATATTGGGGGGCTTTGATACCGCCCGACGCCGTTTCAATGGGATAACCCGGTATCGACACTGGCGCGCCGGGACGCCCGGGATTCGCGTCAACCAGGTCCTGTCGAACAAAAACCTTTTCCGCGGGATCGGGCGAAAACAGGTCGAGCTCGCTTACATCCGATGTGGCAGTGACCGATTCAGTCGCGTGGATCCCCAGCCTGAAATCCATGCGTTGCGGCTCATCCGCTGCGCTGATGCGAAGCCCTTTTTGAACGCTTTGGAATCCCGCCGCTCTTACCACGAGTTGGTATCGTCCCGCCGCTGCTTCGGCCAGTTGAAAGTGACCGGAGGCGTCGGTGAAAGTGCGCACCCTGACGTCCCCGCCTGCATCGATCAGCTCGACCGCCGCCTTGGTCACAGCCATCCCGGCTGGGTCGGTGACCGTGCCGCTGACCGTGGCTGCCAGGGCCGGCAAATCCGCCGGCCCAAGCATCAGGATGACAAACAGGGCGCTGAGAACCAGCCGCAAGCCGGGGCCACGCCGGTCTCCGCCGGGAAAACTGGCGCAGATCCTCGGACAGGCAGAACGCGCCAAGATCTGCAGGATCAAACTCACTGAACCTCTGCAGACCATTATCCCTTTTCACCGGAAACCCGTCGCCCGATTGAAGATCCTTTGGCAGTTGTACGCGAGCCCTTCCCGGTCCCGGCAGCTCATATGGCTTGGCTTGGCGCCCCGGATCCGGCCGGACTCCTCCGCGCACTCCTCCTGCCTCAGGCGCTATCATGCCGTTGATTCCGAATCGGTCGCGGACCGATTCAACGGAGGATTGTGGCGAGCATGAATGGGCAGTCTGCCATTTACCCCAGCCTGAATGACCGCGTTGTCCTCGTGACCGGAGGGGCCACGGGGATCGGGGAAGCTATCGTCCGCCACTTCGCGCAACAGGGTGCGCGAGTGGCTTTCTTCGACATCCAGGACGAGCCCGCCGTGGCCCTGCGCAACTCGATTTCAACCTCGGGATGCAAGACGCCGCTTTATCTGAACTGCGATCTCTCCGACGCCACCGCACTCCGGGAGAGCGTCGCTCGCGTGCTGGCGGCGCACGGAACCGTGGATGTGCTGGTCAACAACGCCGCCAACGATCAGCGCCACTCCATTGAAGAAGTCACCCCGGAATTCTGGGACAACAGCATCGCGCTCAATCTCCGCAGCCAGTTCTTCATGGTGCAGGCGGTGCTGCCCGCGATGAAGTCCTCCGGCCGCGGCTCGATCATCAACATGTCGTCGATTTCGTGGATGATTCCTTCCACCGGCCTCCCCGTCTACGTTACCGCCAAGGCGGCGATCGTAGGCATGACCCGCACCCTGGCCCACGAACTTGGCCCCCACGGCATTCGCGTTAACGCCGTGCTGCCCGGCGCCATCGTCACCGAGAAGCAACGACGCCTCTGGTACACCCCCGAATACAAGGCGGAAATCATGGCCAGCCAGGCCCTCAAGCGCGACATCCTTCCTGAAGACGTGGCGCGCCTGGTGCTCTTCCTGGCCGCCGACGACTCGGGCGCCATCACCAACCAGAGCTACATCATCGACGGCGGCTGGGTATAACGGCATGGAGATCTGGAGGCTGAACGTGTTCTGGCCCATTAAACCGGCGGCGATCGTCGCCATTGTGTTCTTCGCAGCTACCACTGCGCCCGCTCAGGCAAACCAGGGTCAATCTGCCGCCGCACCCCAACTCCACACCGCGCCCGTCGCTGTCACCCCGCGTTCACCCGAATACGACAAAGTCCAGGAGCGCCTCGCCCGCGGCTGGAACACCTGGGACGTTAACAGCGTGGCCACCCAGGTACTCCTTCCCCAGGGCCTTGCCATTCACGCCGGCCTTCGCCACAACTCGACTGAAGGCGGTGACGCCTACCTCGACGCGCCCCTCATCGGCCGACTGAATCCCGCCGCCGAAGTTGTCACTCCCGGCCCCCATGCCTGGGACGGCAGTTACTCCGCCCTCACCCTGGCCTGGAAAGGCCACTCCTGGCGCATCCAGAGCGCCCACGACGGCGACGACCTGGTCTTGCTGGTCGAGCCAGGTCCATCCGACATCAAGCCGGCCTCGGCCCTCCCACCCTCCGTCGTCTTCTCCGTCGATTTCCTCTGGAACCGCAGCGGCACCGTGACCCGCGGCGCGTCCGTCATCGAAGCCCACACCGGGTCTTCGGCCCTCCCGATTTACTGCACCTGCGAACCCGAAGACAGCCCCGCCGCCATCCTCGGCGCCGCCCCCATTTCCTCGCCCTACTTCGCCGCGGATCTGATCGGACCCGTTGGCCTGAGCACCGGCAAGCGCCGCTCGCTGCCAGACATCCAGGCCGCAATAGACCGTCAGAAAGCCGCATATCAGCAAAACCTCTCCGCCGCCGCCAGCAACGCCCCCATCCTCGACGCCATAGAAACCACCCTCGGCTGGGACACCATCTACGAACCGGAAAAACGCCGCGTCGTCTCCCCCGTCAGCCGCGTCTGGAGCGTGAACTGGGGTGGCTACGTCGTCTTCGACTGGGACACCTTCTTCGCCGCCACCATGGCCGGCATCGGAGACAAGGACCTCGCCTACGCAGACGCCCTCGAGACCCTGCGCGAAGAGACCTCGGAAGGTTTCGTCCCCAATTACGCCCGCGCCGGCAACTGGAAGAGCGCCGACCGCTCCGAACCGCCCGTCGGCGCCATCACCGTGCTCGGCCTCTACCGCCAGTTCCACGACCGCTGGTTCCTTGAGGACGCCTTCGCCCCGCTGCTGTCGTGGAACCGCTGGTGGCACCAGCATCGCTCCCTGGACGGCTACATCGTTCTCGGCAGCGACCCCGGCAACCAGCCCGCCAACCTCGACGACACCTCCCGCGGCACCTGGCAGGGCGCGGTCTTTGAATCCGGCCTCGACAACAGTCCCATGTACGACGGCACCTTCTTCAACCCCGACACCCACCTGCTCGAATATGCCGACGTCGGCATGACCAGTCTTTACATCGCCGACTGCGACGCCCTCGCCGAAATCGCCGCCGCCCTCGGAAAGACCGGCGAAGCCCGGGAGCTCAAGGCCCGCGGCCAGGACTATCGGGCGCGCCTCGGCACCCTGTGGAGCCAGCAGGCCGGCATCTTCCTCAACAAGGACCTTCACACCGGAAAGTTCAACACCCGCCTTTCGCCTACCAATTTCTACCCCCTCCTGGCCCGCGCAGCCACCCCCGAGCAGGCGAAGACCATGGTCGAAAAGCACCTCACGAATCCGCAGGAATTCTGGGGCGAATGGGTCGTGCCCTCCATCCAGCGCAACGACCCCGCCTTCAAGGATCAGAATTACTGGCGCGGCCGCATCTGGGGGCCCATGAACTACCTCGTCTACCTCGGACTGCTCAACTATCCCGACCTCACCGCCCGCAGCGAACTGGCGCAAAAGTCCTACGCCCTCTTTCTCAGGGAATGGAAAGAGCACGGCCACGTCCACGAGAACTACAACGCCATCCTCGGCGGCGGGGACGATGTAGCCAGCAGCGACCGCTTCTACCACTGGGGCGCCCTGCTCGGCTACGTCGAGTACCTCGAACAACAACACCGCTAGGCCCCGCCCATCCGTCTCCCGCGTTAGCCGCCTTCATGCCCATGCGCGGAAGTTTTGGAATCGTTACCATTTTTCCGGCGCAAACCTCCGGCGATGCCGTAAGATGCTCCGGGGAAAGGAATCTACACGCCAATGACACCAAATAGTTGCCGCTCGAGGATTGCCGTCTGTTTACCATTTTGGCTGTTCGTTTTTGGAGCCGCATGTCTCGCCGTCCGGGCCACAGCGCAGGACGCCGAACAGACCGGAAAGATCGCCGAGCAATCCAAGCTTCCGCATGAGTCCGTCACGGTCCTCGATCGTCTCACCGCGCTGCGCGAACTGCCCGACGGCGCCTGGAAGATGCATGCCGGCGACCTGGCCCACGGCGAAGCCGTCACCCTCGACGAATCCGGCTGGCAGACCGTCGCGCCCCGCAGCAAGGTTTCCAACGATGCCGTCTGGTTCCGCCAGACCGTGCAGGTTCCTGACACCCTCAACGGCTACGACCTCACCGGCTCGCGCATCTGGTTCCAGTTCCACGCCGGCGCCAACGGGCCCATGCCCGAAATCGTCTACTTCAATGGCCGCCGCGTGGCTCTCGGCGACGACCTCGAGCCCATCGTGCTCTTTGACGGCGCCAAGCCCGGCGAGAAGGTCGTGATCGCCGTCAAGCTCCTTCACACTGTGGATGAGAAAGGCTTCATGGGCGCGACCTTCAAAATCGACGTCCCTGAAACCCGCCCCAACCCTGAAGACCTGCGCGAAGAATTCCTTTCCGCCTCGCTGCTGGTCCCCTCGCTGGCGCCCGGCGATGCTGCCCAGATGAGCACCCTTAATGAATCCATCGGCGCCGTCGATCTCAAGGCCCTCGACGCCCACGATCAGGCTAAGTTCGATGCCAGCCTCAAGGCTTCGCACAGCAAGCTCGAAGCCCTGCTGCCGCTCATGCAAAAGGCTACCTGGCACCTCACCGGCAACTCCCATATCGATGCGGCCTGGCTGTGGCCCTGGACCGAGACCGTAGACGTGGTCAAGCGCACCTTCTCGACCGCGCTCCAGCTCATGTACGAGTACCCCCAGTACACCTACACCCAGTCGGCCGCCGCCTACAACGAGTGGATGGCGCAGAAGTATCCCGACATGAATGCCGAGATCAAGAAACGCATTGGGGAAAAACGCTGGGAGATCGTAGGCGGCATGTGGGTCGAGCCCGACCTCAACATGCCCGACGGAGAATCGCTGGTCCGCCAGCTCCTCGTCGGCAAGCGCTGGTACAAGCAGAACTATGGTGTCGACGTCCGCATCGGCTGGAACCCCGACTCCTTCGGCTACACCTGGCAGTTGCCGCAGATCTACAAGAAGAGCGGCGTCGATTATTTCGTCACCCAGAAGATGACCTGGAACGATACCAACCAGATGCCCTTCAAGCTTTTCTGGTGGGAATCCCCCGACGGATCCAAGGTTCTGTCCTACTTCCCGCATGACTACGGCAACGACAACCTGAATCCCGTTCGCCTGGCCGCCGACCTTGATCAGGCCCGCCAGCGCGCCACCGGGATCACCGACATCATGGATCTTTATGGCATCGGCGACCACGGCGGCGGCCCCACCCGCGCCGTCCTCGACGAAGGAACTCACTGGGCCACGCCGGCCAATCCTCCCCATGTCATCCCCAAGGTCAAGTTCGGTCTCGCCCAGTCCTACTTCTCCGATGTCGAAAAGGACATCGCGCCCGAAAGCCAGACCTGGGACTACAAGTCCATCGCCAAGGGTTACACCCCTCCCGCCGCTGTCACCGGAAAGACCTCTATTCCCACCTGGAAGAGCGAGTTGTATTTCGAATACCACCGCGGCGTCATGACCACCCAATCCAACCACAAGCGCAATATGCGCGACAGCGAAGTGCAGGTGCTCGATGCCGAAAAATGGGCCTCTCTCGCCTGGCTCGATGGCCGTGCCTATCCCGGAGCTGAGCTCACCGAGGATTGGAAGAAGGTGCTCTTCAACCAGTTCCATGACCTCGCCGCCGGCTCCGGCATCGGCGTCATCTACCAAGACGCGCAAAAAGACTACGACGTAGTCCGCTACTCCACCAACGAGATCTCTGCCGGCGCGCTCAACACCGTCACCGAACGCATCAACACCGCCGGTAAAGGCACGCCGGTCGTGATTTACAACCCCCTGGGCTGGGAACGCTCCGGCGAAGTCACGGTCCACGTTCAGGGTGGCAAGTCCGGCATGACGGCCAACGGCGCCCAGGTCGTCGAAGCCAAAACCGATGACAAGACCGGCGTCTCCGACGTGCGCCTCCACGTGATGAAAGTACCGGCCATGGGCTACAAGGTCGTGTGGCTTGGCGAGGGCTCACGCGCCGCAAAATCCGGCGAGAGCGACGCCCAGGCCAAAGAAGCCGGCAGCAACATCACCCTCGAAAACAGCACCCTCCGCGTCAGCATCGACAAGCAGTCCGGATGCATCACCAGCCTGTTCGATAAGAAGTCCAACTTCGAAACCCTCGCCTCAGGCGCCTGCGGGAATCAACTCCAGTTCTTCAAGGACACGCCCAAGGACTACGACGCCTGGAACATCGATCCCGGCACCCTCGACGCCGCTCCGGCGACCATCGACCACGCCGACTCTGTTGAACTGGTCAAGACCGCCGAGCCCGGCATCCGCGTCACCCGCCACTATGGGCAGTCGAAGTTCGTCCAGACCTTCAGCCTCAGCGCCGAAGGCGACACTGTTGACGTGGACAATGAGATCGACTGGCACGAATCCCACATCCTCCTCAAGGCCGCTTTCCCGGTAGCTGCCACCAGCGATTTCGCCACCTACGAAATCCCCTACGGCTCCATCGACCGGCCCACCACCCGCAACAATTCCTGGGAGAAAGCACAGTTTGAAGTGCCTGCCATGCGCTGGGCCGACCTCGGCGACGGCAAGCACGGCCTGAGCATCATCAACAACACCAAGTACGGCTACGACGCCGTCGGCAACCTCCTGCGGCTTTCACTGCTGCGGTCGCCCAAGTGGCCCGACCCCGAAGCCGACATGGGCCATCACCACTTCCACTACGCTCTCTTTCCGCACGCCGGCACCTGGAAAGAAGCCATGACCGTGCGTCACGGATACGAGTACAGCTACCCGCTTTCTGCCGAAGCCACCACCGCCCATGGTGGTGCGCTCCCCGCCGAACACTCCTTCGTCTCCGTCTCCCCTGACAACGTCGTGTTGACCGCGGTCAAGAAGGCGGAAGACTCCAAAGGCCTGATCTTCCGCGTCTACGAGTGGACCGGCAAAGACGGCACCGTCGAATTCCACGTGCCCCCGGGCGCCAGCGCCGCAACCGTCACCAACATGCAGGAGACTCCGGAAGGCGGCGCGCTCCCGGTAACCGGCGACGTCGTCAAAGCCCCCATCCATCCCTACGAAATCCTTACCGTGCGGGTGGACTACCCCTCTGGCGGTCCGAAGGAATAACTCCTGACGATGGCGAGAAGTTATGAAAGGCAGGGCCCACGCCCTGCCTTTCGTGCCTGCGAGTTAGGCCGGACGTACTCAAGTTACTCCATCGAAAATCCACCGGCTGTTCTGCCTTAACATTCGTTAGGGAATCAAACTAGCTCTCAAATCAGATGAGTTATTAAAGCAAGCTTCGTGCCGTTGCTGTTCGGCATGGTTTCCAGAACACCATTGTCCCTCCTGAGGACACCAGAGGCCGAACAGCCATCTATCTCCATTACATTGAGTTAACGCGACTTTATACGGATTTAGATAGTTTGCTGTTACTTGGTTACATCGATAGGTGATGGCGATCACATCCCTGCGTGTCTAAACGGCCCCACTCTGTACAAGAATTACTAACTCCCCCATGGACTTGCAGAGCATTCAAGGGAAAAGGTCGGTGACAGTGCGTACTCGACTCATTAAGTCTTCATTGCTGTTATTGGTTTGCGTGATGCTTCCGTTGCTGGTTCTCTCCGGATGTGGGGCGGGTTCGCACTCGACGTCTGCCTCGACGCCGACTGCGCAACCCGCCTCCATCAACATCTCCCTGACTCCGAGCAGTGTGCTTCCGGGTCAAAGCGCCACCCTTACATGGTCGAGCAGCAATGCCACGTCCTGCACCGGCAGCGGTGCGTGGTCAGGAACGCTGCAGGGCTCCGGGGCGATGAATGTGATCCTGCAGGGAACCGTGTCGCAGGCCTACACGCTCAAATGCACCGGAGACGGAGGGGCGGCCTTCAAGACGGCTACGCTGGCGCTCGCTCCCGCTGCCGGCGCGTGCGCCACAAGCCAGGCGGTCCGGGCGCACCACGGAATGCAGTCCCGGGCCCTCGCTGCGGCTCGCAAAGCCGTGGCCACCGGAACAGCTGGCCCCCGGCGCTCCGGCGCAAAGTAGCAACTGTTCCTCCCGGCGCCGCGCCTTTCATAGTTCACCCTCCCAAAAACGATGGAGATTGCCCATGCCCACAAGGCGAGAGTTTCTCAAGACGACGATCGTAGCCGGAACCGCGATCGCGCTGTTCCGCGGTAGTGAAGGAAAAATCTGGGCATTTTCGCAGAGCCCCAGCCTGCGCAAGTTTGTCGCTCCTCTCCCTGGCCTGGGACCGGGCGGAATCCCGGTGGCCAGTCCCGCCGCCAGCAGTGCCTGGTCCGGTGCCGACTTCTACGAGTTCAGCGCCCAGCAGTATACCCAGCAAATGCATCCCGACCTGCCCAATCCCACCCGGCTGTGGGGCTATGTCGATCTGGCCACCAACAAGCCCGCCTACCTCGGTCCCATCATCGTAGCCACGCGCGATACGCCGGTCGTCATTCGCATGCACAACAATCTCCCCGCTCAGCACATTCTGCCCGTGGATACGAGCCTCGCAGGCGCCGATAATGGTGCGGCGCAGAATCGCATGACTCTCCATCTGCACGGCGGACTTGTGCCCTGGACATCGGACGGCGGCCCGTTCTCTTGGTTTACGCCCACCGGACAGGTCGGCGCGACCGATGGAAGCGCGGGCGTCAGCTTCCTCAATGGCGTAGCCGGCTCCCCCGGTACGGCTGACTACTACTATCCCAACCAGCAGAGCGAGCGGCTGGTCTGGTACCACGACCACGCCATGGGCATCACCCGGTTGAACGCACACGCCGGCATGGCCGCCGGCTACATCATCACGGATAAGGTGATGACCGGGCTTACTTCCGGCAATAACCCGCTAATCCCCGGCCTAACCTATACAATTCCATTGATCATTCAAGACAAAACCTTCAAGGTGACCGCCGACCAGTGGGGCCGCCCCGGTGACCTCTGGTATCCCTCGGTCTATGAAAATCAGGGCCCCGAAGCACGTTGGGATCTTGGCGATCCGTCCGACGGTTTTCCGGCGGGCTCCAACACGCTCCCCGCGCCGAGTTGCGTTCCCGAAGCCTTCTTCGACACCCCGGTGATCAACGGCATGGCGTATCCCTACGCCGAAGTGCAGCCGCGCCGTTACCGGTTCCTGATGCTCAATGGATCGCAGGCGCGCTTCTACAACCTGCAGCTTTATTACGAGTCGACGGTAAATCCGGGAGAGCCGGATTTCAGCCAGCCGGGACCGGCATTTATCCAGATCGGCAACGAAGGCGGAATTTTGCCGGAGCCGGTGGTGCTCAACAACCCGCCTGTCCAGGTTCCGACCAACTGCGATGGTTCGGTGAATCCGGACGGACCATTCAACCTGCTGATGGCTCCGGCGGAGCGCGCCGATCTGATCGTTGATTTTTCCAGCGTGCCGGTGGGTAAAAACCTGATCCTGTACAACGACGCACCAGCGCCTTTTCCGGGCGGCGATCCGCGCAACGACTACTACACCGGGTGCCCGGACCAGACGGGGATCGGTGGCGCGGCGAGCACCGCGGTCGGCAAAGGGCCGAATACGCGCACGCTGCTGCAGTTCCGCATCGTGCCGCTGGTTGGTGCGGCTGATCCGATGAATTTTCATTCCACCATGGATGCCCTCGAGGCCGCTTTGCCGGGCGCCTACCGCGATTCGCACGAGCCGTATAAGGAGTTTGACCTGGACCCGGCAGGGATCATCCCGGAAGTTAAAACGCTGAACGAGGACTACGACGAATTCGGGCGGCTGATTCAGCGGATAGGGACCGACCAGGCGAGGTACGGCGACACTTACGGGCAGAATTTCATGGACAAAGCCACGGAGGTGTACGACGCAGGTCAGACGGTGGTCTGGGACATCTACAACACCACCGGGGACACCCATCCAATGCATTTCCACCTGACCAACGTGCAGGTGCTGGGGCGGGCGACGTTTGACGACTCGATCACCGATCAGCTCACGTTCCTGCCCACGTCGCCCTGGATGCCGCCGGACCCGAACTACCGGGGATGGAAGGAGACGGTGCGCATGAATCCGGGTGAAGTCACGCGGGTGATCATGAAGTTCAATCTTCCCAATGTGCCGTTTCAGGTGCCGGTTTCGCCGCGGGACGGAGCGGAGGGGTGTTATGAATACGTGTGGCATTGCCACATCCTGGAGCACGAAGAACACGACATGATGCGTCCGCTGTTGATCACGCCGAAATAGCCATGGTCTGAGACGACCACCCGGGGCCGGCCCGTCGGACCGGCCCCGGCCTTTGATAATCTAGCCGGGAGGGAGCTATTCGCGCATGAACATTACTTCCCCGTTTGTGGTTGTCTCGTTAATCGTCGCCGCCTTTTTCGCCTGCATTCTGTGGTCGACGGGCAGCAAGGAAGATGTGTCCTCGGAAGAGATCGAGCACGGTCACGGACACTGAGGGCTGCTCCGTCTGCAGCGGGTGGCCGGGAGCGAACCGCGCCGAAGCATGGTCAGCGCGCGCTGTTTCGAGGCGTGCGTTCTGCGTGGAACATCTGCGTGGCGCAGTGAAATCGGCGAAATTGTTCCACGTGGAACAGTTGGTGACCGGCGTCACGGGTGGATGTGAGCCGGTGCAGAATAATCCGTTTCCTCAGGAAGCATTTACGCCGGACTCCTGATGGCCAACAAACCCAACATTGCAGGGGGCTTTGCGTCTCGGACCACACAGGCCGGGTGGACGGCGTTCGGCGTGTCAAGAGGTCGGCCCGCGGATTTCGGCGAAGTTTACTTTGTAGTTAACGTAGACGTCTACCCCACGCCATCCCTCGTCCGCCATCACGGCTTTTTTCGGGTCCGTCGAATGCTGAGGGATGGACTGATGGCCGTTACGGTTCGTCGGGGGAGGGAACGATGCGCGAGTCGGAGCGAAACACATGATAGTGGTCGAACACGACATCGTTAATCATGGTCTGCGTCACCCAATCACCCTGGTTGCTATCTGAAGTCAGGTTGGGTTCCAATCCCTCGAGACCCTTGGAAGGCCCCCCGGTGTATGCCTTGGCGATGGACACGCTATGCAGAGGGCAGATGTAAGTCTTGTTCCCGATTTCGACGGGCCCGTATTCGACCATGGTGTCGGCCCTGAGCATGGGATAGGCAGATTGCAGGTCGGCCTGTAACGTGATGCGGAGGACGGCCCCGCTATCGGGATCGACGAATAACTCCCCGTGATATGCGGAAATCTGCCGGAAGCTCCCGTAGCCCGAAGTGCCGCTGATGCAGCAGAACTGCGCCTGGTAATGCGACTTGTTTCTTGGCACCGCATAGCGATAAACGCCCACCGGACCCGCGGCACCATGTTCCCAGTGACTCCAGCTCAGGCTGCTTCTTGATGCGTCGGCGAGTAGCAGGCCAAGCAGGGGGCCAAATTCACCGGTTGTGACAAGGCCCATCACCGCCCTTTCCGGCCTGGCAGTTTTATCCGCTCCTGATTCAAGCGTCTCTTTGCCGTCGCGGAAAAGCACGGTTGCCGTGGACTCATCGATGGCGTGGAGCGGCTGGTAGGGGAACATGGTGGTGCGATCGGTGTGGGGCGGTGAGTCGGCGAAAACGGTGGCACTGCGGGTGGCAAAGAAATTGGGCAGCTTGCCGAGGGTGTTGGCCGCATAATTTGCGGCCGCCTTGAGCCATTGAACCTGCTGGTCGACGGTTGGCATCGGCGGAAGCGGCGCGGCGGGCGCGGGTTGCTTGAGGAATGCCGCGGCGTCGGCCAGGACAAGCAGAGCGCGGCGCGCCTGGATGCCGGGCATGGCGGTGCCAAGACGGGTGAGGTCTGGCAGGTCGACGCGCTCGGTAAGTTCCATGGCGGCGAGTTGTTTCGCAACGTCCGCGTCGGATTTTCCGTTGGCGGCTGCAAGCAGTTGCTGAAGGCGGTCCAGCGTGATGTGGTTGATGATGCCTTTGCGGAGATGGACGGGCGCGGTGCCTGGGCCCGAGGCAGGCGGGGAGTCGCCGGGGGGGACAGCATTGTTGTTGGCGGAGGCGAGGGGAGGCGGAGCGCTGGAGGTTGCCGGGAGGCCGCTTTCCGGGGCCGGTTTTTCGACGTTGCCGACAGGTGTGGGTAACCGGGTCTGGGGCTGTTGCGGCGCGACGTTGGTTGAGCCCTTCACGCTGGCGGCGAGCTCGCTGCCGGGAGCGTTGTCGGCGACGGCGTAATACCCGCGGCGCGCCTGAATTCCGTAGCCTTTTCGTTTTTCGGCCAGCGAGACCTTCAACGCATGAAACTTGCCGTCGGGCTTTGCGTTCCTCGGGGAGAACGCGAGGATGTAGTGCGGCGCATCTGCGGCGAGCGCTTTAAGACCGGCGCGGAGATCATTGCTGTTGTGGAAGAACTGGCCGCCGGTGCCTTGAGCGAGCTCTACCAGTACATCGGCATGGGTCAGCTCACCCGAACGGTCGAGGCTTGAGCGGGCTTGCATGGCGCGCGGATCGGAAGGGCTCCCCGAATCCCGCGACGGGTCGGACTCGCGCATCAGGACAGCCAGGCCTTTGGGGTCGAGCGAACTGATGGTGATGCCGGCACGAAGTGCGCGGTCGATGATGCGGTCCAGCGACGGTTGTTCATTCGCAGCGAGAAATCCGGGAGAGACCAGAAGCAGTGAACGGTCGCCCGGGGCCGGCGCGGTAAGACTCACCACTTTGTCAATTTGTTCGAGGCTGGAGCGGGTCCGGGCCTGATTCCGGTCGGCAATGGATTGCGCAAGCGCGCGAACCGCAACAACGAAGCTGCGATCGGGACCGTCCGCGCCGATGTTCGACGACGAAAAAGCATTGCCCGGGCAAGCCTTGCCTTGTTCCCATGCGGCCTTCCAGGCGTCGCTTTGCGGATCGTCATTGTTCAGGAGCTGGAGCGCGAGGTAGTCGGACAGGTCGGGACACGGATGTTGACGGGCGGCGGAGGATCCGGTGCGAAGCTGCATCAATGCTTCATGGATCGTGCCGGGATCAGAGGTGAAGTCGGACAGCACTTTCTCTGCGTCGAATATTGCTATCCGATCGTTGGGCTGAAGAGAGGTGGCGAGATAGTGATCGGCAGCGTCGCGTGCCTGAACGAGTTCGGCAGCGGAGGAGTTGAGATCGTCGAAGTAAAAGGAGATGAACCGCGGGTTCTGCAGGAGGGTCGAGGGCGCAGATGTGACGGAAGGCGGCGGTGGTGACGGCTCTTCCTCAAACTGCGAGAGGGTCTGCTCTTTGCCTTCATCAAAGAGCCTGAAGTCTTCTTTCTTCAAGCCCGTGACGGGATGACCGCCGGGGTCGCGAACGACGACGCGCACGATCACGAGATTGCTTTGAAGGCGGAACGATGCGGGCGGGTTCTGGTCCGGGTTGTCGGCATTGGCCTGCGCGCACGAAATACCGGTAGAGAAGAAGACAACTAGCGCCATTGCGGCGCAGATGGAAACAGGCCGGCCGTTCAGGAGGTTGAAACGCGACACGGAATACGCCTTGAATGCTGAGAGCTTAGCAGGGTGGCTTGCGCGAAGCCAAGCCGGGACGGGCTGCACGGAAATACTTTAGACCGGTCCAGCCGAGGCCTTTCCTAAACAAGAGATGTCGCGCTCAGTACGTCTGCGCTGGCCGGCTCCCCACCGAGACGGGCAAAGCGGATGCGGGGGCGGTTCCGGGCGAAGGTCGGGCCCCGCTGCCAATAAAAGGATGGTGGAATTTGACGCGGGGTGCGGCAGTCATTATTGTAATTCGAACATAGTGTTCGAAATTGTAATCCATGTTGGAAATTGCGAAAGGAAACCCGGTGATGGCTAAAGCGGCGTCCACGTCGTCTTCGCGGATCTATCACGTTCACCGGGAGCGCCAGCGGCGGCGGATTCTGGATGCGGCGCGCGGGCTGTTCGATGAGCGGGGAATCGACCGGGTGACGATGGCGGAAACCATCGCGGCGAGCGGGGTACGCGCCTCGACGATGTACCAGTACTTCTCGAGCAAGGACGATGTTGTGTGGGGAATTCTCGAAGAGGTGTTCGAGGACATGATGGCGCGCGCAAAAGAAGCCGTGGAAGGCGAGCAGACGGCGCTGGCCAAGATCAGCGCCCTGTTTGAAGTGATGGCGGCGGACCTGACCGAACGTCCGGAGACGGTGCGGTTTCTGGCCCAGTTCGATGCCCTGTATGCGCGGGACTGGCCGGCGGAGCGGCTGATGAAGCTGGAGGCGCAGATCGCTCCGGATGGTTTCAAGCAGTTCGAGCGCCTGATCCGGGAGGGAATCGCGGACGGCTCTCTGCGCGCCGATCTGCATCCCAGGCTGACGTTGCACGCGGTGATGAACGCAGTGGCTGGGGCGCAGCGGCGGCTGGCGTCGCTGGGAAGCCGTGTGGAAGCGGAATACGGGCAGCCGGTGGACCGGCTGTTTCGCGAGACGATCCGAATCGTCCTGCTTGGATTGCGAGCGCCGTGAAGGTCGTGAGGCAAACCCCATTCGCAAAGAGAAAGAGAGGTCTGGAGCATGAAGCACATCTTGTTGGGATCGATACTGGCCGGCGCGGCGGTGGCGGCGCTGGGGAGCATGTCCGCCAAGGCGGCAGAGAAGCAAGGTCCGCGGGTGGAACTGGCGGCGGATGCGGGGTGGAAGTTTCTGCTCGGCGATCCGAGCGGCGCGGAGGCTCCCGGGTTTGCGGATGGGGCATGGCGAACGGTCGAATTGCCGCATGACTGGAGCATCGAGGGAGCGCCGGACAAGAGCAGTCCCGGAGGAGCCGGGGAGGGCTGGTATCAGGGCGGGACGGGGTGGTACCGCAAGTCGTTCCGCGCGGCGCCGGAGTGGAAGGGCAAGCGGGTGCGGGTGGAGTTCGATGGGGTGTACAAGGACGCTACGGTATATCTGAACGGGCATCAGTTGGGGGTTCATCCGTACGGGTATACGAGTTTCGAATTCGACCTGACGCCGGAACTGGATTTTTCGGGGCCGAACGTGCTGGCGGTGCGAGTGGACAATTCCGAGCAGCCGAACAGCCGCTGGTACAGCGGGTCGGGGATTTACCGGCATGTGCGGGTGGTAGTGACGGACCCCACGCATGTGGCGCACTGGGGCGTGTTTGTGACGACGCCCGAGGTGTCGGAGGCGACGGCGAAGGTTTTGCTGCGGACGCAGGTGGAGAACGAGGCGGGGGAGCCGGCCGCGGTTACGGTGCGCACCACGCTTACCGACAAGGCGGGCAGGACGGTGGGTAGCGCCGAATCCGCGTTGTCGGTGACGGGAGGGAGCAACGCGGAGTCGAGCCAGGAGATCGCGGTGGCACATCCGGCGCGGTGGTCGCCGGAGTCGCCCGCCCTTTATCGCGCCCGGACGGAAGTGGTGAAGAACGGTACGGCGATCGATGAGGTGGTAACGACGTTTGGGATTCGCTCGCTGGCGTGGTCACCGGAAAAGGGGCTGGTGCTGAACGGCAAGAGCGTGAAGCTGGCGGGGGGCAGCGTTCATCACGACAACGGACCGCTGGGGGCGGCGGCCTTCGATCGTGCGGAGGAGCGCAGGGTTGAGCTGCTCAAGGCGGCGGGGTATAACGCGGTGCGCACGGCGCATAATCCGCCGTCACCGGCGTTTCTCGAGGCGTGCGACCGGCTGGGGCTGCTGGTGCTGGACGAGCCGTTCGATGTGTGGAAGGCGAACAAGGTCAAGTTCGACTACGGGCGTGATTTCGACGCGTGGTGGCAGCGGGATATCTCGTCGATGGTTCTGCGCGATCGCAATCATCCGTCGATTGTGATCTGGGGGATCGGGAACGAGATTCCGGAACTGGAAGTGGAGAGCGGAGGCGCGATCGGCAAGAAGCTGGCCGACCAGGTGCGGGGGCTGGATCACTCGCGGCCGCTGACGCTGGCGTTTCCCGGATCGACGACGGCGCCCAATGCGGAGGCGGTGTTTTCGCAGCTGGACATTACCGGGTATAACTACAACCTTATCCCGACGTATGCGGAGGACCACGAGAAGTTTCCCCGGCGCATCATGCTGACGACGGAGTCGTATCCGGCGAAGGCGTTTCCGTTGTGGCAGATCTCGCACGATCATCCTTATGTGATCGGCGACCTGACGTGGACGGCGATGGACTACCTGGGCGAGTCAGGTATCGGGGCGTGGTCGTACGGGAATCCGCAACAGGTGCAGATTGCGGCGCAGATCATGGGCGCGATGATGAGCACGGAGACGGTGGACAAGATGTTTGCGGGCATGGCCAAGGGAGTAGACATGAACGCGGCGCTGACGCAGGGCGCGGCCGATCCAGCCATGAAGGCGGCGATGGAGGTGTTGTTCCACGGGTACCCTTGGCACGCGGCGGCATGCGGAGATCTTGACTTGACGGGCTATCGCAAGCCGCAATCGTATTATCGCGACATCGTTTGGAATGGCGGGGACCGGGTGTACGCGACGGTGCGGCTACCGGAGCCGGAGGGGAAGAAGATCATTGCCATCGGGTGGGCGGTGTATCCGACGCTGCCGAGCTGGAACTGGGCGGGGCAGGAAGGCAGGGACATGCAGGTGGAGGTGTACGCGGGCACGGAGAAGGTGCGGCTCTACCTGAACGGCAAGCTGCTGGGGGAGAAGCCGTCGGGACGCGAGCAGGAGTTCAAAGCCGTGTTCACGGTGCCGTACGCGCCGGGGACGTTGAGGGCGGTGGGTGTTCGCGGCGGCAGCGAGGTGGCGGAGAGTGTTCTGAGGACGGCCGGGAAGGCGGCGCGACTGCAGCTGACCGCGGATCGCACGGAGCTTGCGGCAGACGGGCAAGACCTGGCGTTCATCACGGTTGAAAGCGTGGATGCGGAGGGACGGCTGGAGTTCGACGCGGACCAGGAGGTGCAGTTCTCGCTAAGCGGGCCGGGGGTGATTGCGGCGGTCGGCAATGGCGATGGGCAGGACGAGGCGAGTTATCACAGCGAGCGGCGCAAGCTTTACCAGGGGCGGGCGCTGGTGGTGGTGCGGACGACGCGAGGGCCGGGGCAGATTCACCTGACGGCATCGGCTGCGGGTCTGGCCGGGGGCACGGTGGAGATGAAGGTCAAGCCGGCGGAGGCGCGGGTGGAATTGCAATAGAAAGCGCGGGCCTACTGCATCGGGGTTTGCGGTCAGCGTTTTGGGCGGCGACAGTTCGGTGCGGCGTGAAAGAATGCCGGGACGGGCTGAAGCCGGGATCAGCGAGGAGCGGAAGAGTGTCGAATCGTCGGGAATTTCTTTACGGAGCGGGGGCGGCTGTGGCGGGGGCGATGGCGTGGCCGCTTTATGGGCAGGAGCGGGCAGAGGGACGGGGCGCAACCGAGATCGCGATCGATGTGGGCAAGGACGCGGGCGCGTTTCCTCATTTCTGGGAGAAGGCGGCAGGTTCTGACCGCACGGTGGTGGGATTGCGCGAGCAGTGGCGGCAGGACCTGATTCGCGCGCAGCGGGATACGGGCATGCAGTCGGTGCGCTGCCACGGGCTGTTTGACGATGAGATGGGGATTGCGGCGGCCGGGGCCGGCAACTTCAACTTTTTGTATGTCGATCAGATCTACGATTTCATGCTGGATCACGGGGTGCGGCCGTTTGTGGAACTGAGCTTCATGCCGGAGGCGTTTGCCTCGAGCGCGAATCGTATTTTCGCGTACAAGGGCAATGTCTCGCCGCCTAAGAACTGGCAGGACTGGCATGACATGGTGCACGCGTTCACGGAGCACTGCGTGAAGCGGTATGGCATTGGCGAGGTGAGCGGCTGGAAGTTCGAGGTGTGGAACGAGCCCAATATCGGATTCTGGGCGGGTAGCCAGGAGGAGTATTTCGAGCTCTACCGGCAGTCGGCGATGGCGATCAAGACGGTGGACAAGAGGCTGCAGGTGGGGGGTCCGTCGACAGCGCAACTGGCCTGGATTCCGGACCTGATCCGCTATTGCGCGGGCAAGAATGTGCCGCTGGATTTTGTCACCACGCACGTGTATCCGAATGATCCGCAGAAATATATTTTCGGCAAGGAGAATCTCTACACGTTTGAAGAAGTGATTCCGCGCGGCGTGAAGCAGGTGAAGGAACAGGTGGAGGCGTCGACGATGCCGCATCTGCCGTTGTGGATCACGGAGTGGAGCTCGCAGAATCCGGCGTTCATCGCGGATACGCTCAAGAACTGCGTGGGGCTGGCGGAGGCGATGTCGTACTGGACGTTCAGCAACGTGTTTGAAGAGGGCGGCGTGCCGAGCGGCATTTTCAACGGGACGTTCGGGATGCTGGACCAGTGGGGAATCGCGCGGCCATCGCTGCATGCATTCGCGCTGCTGCACAGGCTGGGTGAGACGCAGTTGCAGGCGGGATCGGGGCCGGTGATGGCGACGCGGAGAGCGGACGGTGCGCCGGCGGTCCTGGTGTGGAACATCATTCCCGCCAAGGACGCGGCGGCGCTGGCCAATGGCAATCCGATCGCGGCGGGAAGCGGGACGAGCCACGCGGAAGGCGACGAACTCACGCTGACCTTGCGCCTGAGCGGCCTGGGCGGGCGCAAGGAGGCGCAGGTGCGCCGCGTGGGAGGAACAGTGGGCACGGCGATTCCGGCGTGGCAGGGAATGGGAAGCCCCAAGTACCCCATGCCGGACCAGATCAAGCAGCTGAGGGCGGCGGCGGAGCTGCCCGGACCGGAGACGGTGGGGCTGACCCCGGCGGGCGAGAGCTCGCGGTTGACGATCAAGCTGCCGCCCAACGGGATCGCGCTGCTGGAGTTCGGCAAATGAAGGCGGTGGGGAGAGGAGAGCCAATGTCGAAAGCGTGGGGAGTGATGGCGCTGGCGGCCGCGACGGCGATGCCGGCGGTGGCGCAGAAGGTGGACTTGAGCGGCACCTGGAAGTTGAATCTGGCCAAGAGTTTTTTGGCGGGCGACCATCCGGCGAAGGATTATGAGCTGACCGAGATCATCGTGCAGAGCGGCAACGCTATCAAGCAGACCGAGGTCGCGGAGCACGTGAGCATGATGAACATTCCGCTGCCCGATTCCAAAATCACAACGGAGTTGTCCGTCGATGGGAAGGAACACGAGGTTACCATCGCCAGCGGATTTCCGGGAGTGCCGCCGTCCCCGATGAAGGTGGTTGCGGAGTGGCAGGGAGGCACGCTGGTGGTTTCAGAGTCGGGCCGGACGTTCGCCGGGCCGCAAACCACGCAGCGGCGTTACTTCCTTTCCGAGGATGGGTCGGAGCTGATCGAACTGGTTGAGGGCCATAACGTGTACGGGGATACCGCGCAGCGAATGGTTTTCGACAAGTAGCCTGGAACAGGAGCGATCCGCGGGGAGGCAACGGGATGGCGAGGTGACTCGTCGAAGCAGCCTGAGGTGAGGGTGCATGAAACAGATGACATGCCGTGAACTGGGCGGGGCCTGTGATGAAAAGTTGTCGGCCAATTCCTGGGACGAGATGGTCATGACTATGACCAGGCACGTGATGGGGAAGCATCCCGAAGTTGCGAAAGAGATGGAGCAGATGCACAACCAGGACCCGAAGAAATGGGGTCGCGAGACCAAGCCGAAATGGGATGCGGCTGCGGAGGTTTGAGGCGGCGCGGACTGGCGGAATGTGGGTCGGGGAATTTCTCCGCCTGTGGCTCTGCATGAGTCACGGCCCCGCGCACTGAGCGAACGGGAGCTGGCCTGTTCACATCTGGACACACCGATTCGAAAGCGGACGCAAAGGGTGATCAGATTCCAGGAAGCTCGAGGAAATGCCGGTTGATTGTGGCGACTCAATTGCACGCTCATACGGGTGATCTTGTCTCGAGGCCTACCCCGGATTCGCAGGTCGGCGAGGGCCTTCGCGCGGGCACCGGGGCTGACCATTGCACTGCTGCTGACCATTGCGGTCGGAGTGGGCAGCAATGCGGCCATCTATGGCTTTCTTCAAGGGCTGATTCAGAGTGCCTCTCCTCTGAGGGGCGTGGGGCGGGTTGTCTCGATATTCGGGCCGGATCGCTTTCGCGGAGTTGGACCGCTTTCGGTTGACGGTTACCGGGTGCTCAAAAGCCAGCGCTCAGTATTTGCCTGGACGGGTGCGGCACGCATCAGGCCGCGCGAGGCTGTGATCGGCGGCGTCCCAAGGATCGCGATTGTGGGCGCTGTAAACCCTGACCTGGCCAGGTCTCTGCAACTGCCGCTGGTCGATGGTGTTGTGATCAGCCATCGGCTTTGGGAATACGAGTTGGGCGGGGCGAATGTGGTGGGCTCCCGGATTCACATCGATGACTCGGATTTCAGAATCGAGGGCGTCGCGCCCGACCATCTTGACGGCCTTTACAGCGACCGGGCAGTCGATCTCTGGATTCCGTTAGGGATGCAGAATCTGCAGAGCGAAGGCCCGGACAGGCAAGACTTGTGGGTTGTCGCTGGTCTCAAGGCCGGCGTTTCAACGCGACAGGCGCAGAACGCTCTTCTTTCCGGTGCTGCCAGCATCCGCGACGCGACCGCAACCCCTTTCAGCGGTATTGCGCCAGACATGGGGCGGGGACTGTCGCGCGTGGGGATGTTTCTAAGCTTCTCTGCCGGCGTTGTGTTCTTCATTGCTTGTATCAACGTTGCTTCGCTTCTGCTGGGACGAGCCTTGAGGCGATCGCATGAGACGTCTCTGCGCATCGCGCTGGGAGCGACTCGCGCCGAACTGGTGCGGGAGTTGGTAGCGGATAGCGTGGTCATCTCGGTGGCGGGAGGGGCGGTGGGTTTATTGCTGGGGTTTCTGACTGCGTGCGCCCTGCCATCATTTCTGTTTGAGGCGGATGCGGAACGACTCATCTTCGCACCGCATGCGCTCCCCATCGTCACAGCCGCACTGGCATGTGTGGTTATCACGATCGGGTGCGGGATGATGCCGGCTTTGGGAACCGTGACAGATCGTCCGTGGACTGTTCTCCAGCGCGAAACCGGTCTGCCTTCCAAAGCAATCCAGCGCCTGCGATCCGGACTGGTCGTGGGGCAAATCACGGCCTGCTGCATGTTGATTCTCTGTACGGCGCTTCTCCTCGATGGCCTGCAGGGGGCGTCGGAAACCAGCGCGGGACATCGCCTGGGCGACCCGCTCCTTTTGACGGTGCAGGCGCCGGCGCGTCCTGACGGGCCTGAGATCGACGCCAGCTATTTCAGCGCAGTGGAGCGCAAGGCCAAGTCGGTGGCGGGTCTGACGCCGCTGGCGTGGATGGCGCGACTTCCGGGCAATCGGCCAATGTGGGTGAACTTCCGGGTGCAGCTATCGCCTCTGAAGTTTCGCGATGTGGCAATGGACGTTGCATGGCTCACTCCGGAGTCCCTGAAGCGGCTCGACAACCGACCGATAGCCGGAAGATTGTTTTCGTCCATCGATGCAGGCCGCCGGGTCGCACTCGTGGATGAGGAAGCGGCCGCAAAAATTTTCGGCAGGCAGACGGCTGGAATGGTTATACGGGACATCAATAATCTGCCCATTGAGATCATCGGGGTTGTCAGGATGAAGCCGGCGTACGCGACGCAGCCAAACCGCCCGACGATTTACTACGGCTACGTCGAGCAGTCCGCGGCGCCCAGGGCGATCAGGGACGCACAGTTTCGCGTCCCCCTGGAGCCCCCTGCAGCGGGCGTCGAACTCAACGCGAACGTCATTTCAGCCAGTTATTTCGGGGCGCTCGATATGCCTTTGGTAGCCGGGCAGAAGTTCTCCGAGGAACGAATTGCCGGCGAGGGCCGGGTGGGCGTGATCAATCAGGAGGCTGCCGATTTGTATTTCAACGGCAGACCGCTCGGTGCCGGCGTCATCGACGAGACTGGCGCCAGAGCCGAGATTATCGGGGTGGTCAAGTCGCAAGTGTTCGGGACATTCGAACAGCGCGCAGAGCCTGCAATCTATTTTCCGATGTGGCAAGATTGTCCGCCGCGCTTGACGCTGATGCTCAACGGTGCGAAGGGGAAGAAGACGGTTAACGAACTTCGATACAAGATTGAAAGCATTCCACTGCACGGCCCTGCTCCGGCTGCGATCAGCACGCTCGACGCGCAGCTGGCTCAATCCGGCGTGGCAGCATTGCGGATTGCGACCCTGATCGGAAGCATGACGGCAGGCGCGGCACTGATCCTGAGCATTCTTGGATTGCTTAGCGCCCAGGGCGATGCTGAACGTCAGCGCCAGCGCGAGCGCGCGCTTCGCATCGCGCTGGGAGCGCAACGGTGGAGGATTGTTCTCCTGGTGATGACGAACGCCAGCCGGCTTGCCTTGGCGGGCACGGCGGCAGGCACCCTGCTGTCCTTCGTGCTCTTGCGTTTGGTTGCCGCCGATGTTTCGGTCATCTCTTCGCCGCGCGCCGGGGTGTGGTTGATCGCTCCGCTTTTGCCGGCTGCAGCGGTAATGATCGCGAGCGTGATTCCGGCGCGGCGCGCCTCGGTGACCTCTCCGTTGGAGATCATGCGCGACAACTGATCGCGCCGGAGCGGAGCCGAGGCTTTGTGCAACCGCCGTGAGCCGAGTACGCGGGGCAACTTGTGCCCGAAAAAGCGCTGTTCCGATCCGGCGATATTCTCTACACAAGGAAAAGGACTGCGGCATGTGCCGCAGTCCTTTTTGCGTGTAGCAATTCCTTGGGCTGTTGTAAGCCGGGGTGCGGTCTGGAGACGGGTCAGGCCTGGGGAGGCTTTTTCTCGTCTTCGGGTTTTTTCCTTTCCGGCGGAGGATTCTGGCGTGGCGCAGGACGGGTTTCCTGCGGCGGGTTGGGTCGAGCCTGGGGTGGCGGAGGCGCGGGGCGGCTGGGCGGCGGAGGTTCAGGTCGCGGGGTCGGGCGAGTTTCCTGAGGCGCGGGACGGGTGGGCGGGGGCAATGGCCGTTCGGCGGGGCGCTGGGGTGGCGGTTCGACAGGCCGGGCCGGGGGTGGGGGAGCGGGGTGAGCCGCAGGCGGCGGAGGCGGGGTCGGCCGTAGCGGTTCCTGCTGCTGCGGGTGCGGTTGAGGCGGAGGCTGAACGGGGCGAACCGGCTGCGCTGGAGGTGGCTGGCTGGGTCGCGCGGCCGGCGGCGGTGGAGGTTCGACGGGGTGAGCCGGCTGGGTGGGGGGAAGCGGCCGGCTATTCTGCTCGTTCTGGCGGTTGGCCGGGACCGGTTCCGGCGGGGCCGGTGGGCGGGCGCCGGGAGTGGGAATGGGGTTAGGCCGCGGCTCGGTCTGCGGCGGCGGCGGGGTGGGATGGCCGGGTTGGGCAACATTTCCGTTGGCCGGGACGGGGGCGCCGGGCCGGTTGGCAGCGGGGGGCGGAACGGCAGCCGGCGAACCTGGCCGCTGGGCGCCGGGTTGGACCGCCGGGGGAGCGGGCGGCCTGGCCTGCATGGCTTGACGGGCTACCGGGGTCATCTTGACGTTGGGCGGGGGCGCCACCACGGTGCGTCCCTGGAGCGGGTGAGGAGGGGGCGCCTGCTTTACCGGGGGCGCTACGGGCTCGGCTTTGGGCCTGGCGGCAACGGACATGCCCCTGGCGTTGATCAGAACCGGCCGGGCCACCGCGACAGGCACAGGGCGCGCGGGAGGGCGGTTCATTGCGGCCGGCGGGAGGCGGAGCGACCTGGGGACGTGCGATGACCTGGACATGGGCCATCTGCTGAGGATCGACGCGAACGGCGACCTGGCTGACGGGGCGGCCGGCGGCCATGTCCTGCTGCCGCATCGCGGTGGCGCCGGTGGTGCGGTTGACGTAGTTGATGTTGGTCACATTGGTCACATTTGTGACGTTGGTGACGTTCACGATGTTGACGTAGGACCGTTCAACTCGCACCTGGCGGGCAGGCTGGATGTTGGCGATGTTGACCTGGTCGATGTAGCGCGGGCTGCAGGGGTACCAGGGGCGGTAGGGCTCGCCGGGGCCGAGGGGGAACCAGACGGAGACGCCTCCGCCGCCCATGGAGATACCGCCTGCAAAGGCGACGAGGGCAGGGGACCAGACCGGGCGGGATTGCTGCGGGCCGGGGATCCAGCCCCAGCGGTCGTGGTAGTTGACCCAGCGGCCGTAGTGAAAGGGGGCATAGCCCCACTGCTCATCTTCAACCCAGACCCAGCCCCAGGGCTCGTGATTGACCCAGTGGCCGTTGTGGTACGGCGCCCATCCGGGCTGCACATTGGGGAACCAGACGTTGCCATACTCGGTGCCGGGCATCCACTGGCCGTTGGCATCGAGGTCGTCGGCTCCGGGCACTTCTTCGCTGACGTAGCGGTAGGAAGCGGTGCGCATGATCTGGGCGTCGCGCTGCTGGCTCCAGCGGTCGATGTCGTCATAGCCGGCCGGCTGCAGCCATTCGGGGTAGACGGGGTTGGTCCCGGAGAGTTCCAGCGCCTGTCCGGAGGGAGTGTCGGCGCCAAAGTCGCCGGCGCCGGAGACATACTCGTCGCCATCGTAGGTGGTGAAGATGGCGGCCTGATCCTGGGGGATTACATCGACGCGGAAGTCGGCCGGGCCGGTGACGGTGGATGTGCCGCTGGGGGTCTGGACATAGAGCGACTGCTGATCCCAGAGGCCGCGGGTGCGGACGTGGAGTGCGCCCTGGGCGATGCCGAAGGTGACCGCGGCTGAATCGAAGTTGACGAAGGTCACGTCGGAGCCGGGTCCAATGCGCAGGTAGCTGCGTCCCACCTGGATTTCAGCTCGGCTGTTGTCGTCAGTAAAGATGCGGTCGCCGGGTCCGAGGGGGTAATTGGGATAGGCCTGCCCCCAGTCGTCGCTGCCGGCGGCCTGGATAGAGACGGCGCCGGAGATGAAGGAGAGGCGGCCCGCCTGGGGCGGCGGATCGTCCTGGGCGTTGGACGGGATGGAAATTGCCAGCCCGGCAGCAGCTGCCAGGGCCAGCAGGGTGCTCCGGGTGAGGGAAACGGGGGATCCACGCATTAGATTGGTCCTTTCTATAGGCTGTCGGGCTCAACCGACCCGATTGCGGGGATAAAACCCGGCGGGGAGGAAATCGGTTGGGTTCGACAGATTGGAGCGGGTCACAAATTCAAGTCCCGCCTCGGTTTGCGCGTTGCGGTCCATCGCAAAGAGCACTTTTGTCCAACACAAGGTACGATGCAACTCCATGGATACTAACCCGGGGTATCGGAGAAAGTGGTAAAAAGGGTGGGCACGGGGCGGGAGGAACCTTTCCCGTGAAGGGGCCGTACTACATGGTCAGGGGGGACGGGTATGAGCGGTAAGTCGGTGACTTTGCTGGCGGTGAGCCTGGGTCTTGCCACGGGGCTCGGGGGATGCCGGGTGCACGTGGACAAGGACGCCAATGGGCAGGAGAAAACGGTCCAGGTGGATACGCCATTCGGGGGAGTTCATGTGAACACCGACCAGGTCACGGCCTCTGACCTGGGGTTGCCTATCTACCCCGGGGCGGAAGCGGTGAAGGGGGATGACAAGCACAAGTCGGCGGATGTGCACCTCGGCTTCGGCGAGTGGCAACTGCGGGTCAAAGCGGTCACGTATGCGACGAGCGACTCGAAGGAGCAGGTGACCGAGTTCTACAAAAAGGCGCTGGGGCGTTATGGTGACGTGCTTACCTGCGAGGGGCATTCCCCGGTAGGAACGCCGACTAAAACGACGGAGGGGCTGACCTGCGCGGACGATGGCAACCACAACAACGTCAAGATCGACGATGACAGCATGAATTCTCCAGGGGAGTTGCAGCTGAAGGCCGGTTCAAAGCGGCATCAGCATATCGTCGGCTTTTCCCATCCCAAGGATGGCAAGACAGTGTTTGCTCTGGTGTCGCTGGATCTGCCGGCAGCGATGAGCTCGGAGAAGAGCGATTAGAGCGTTGGCTCTGTGAGGCTGGCTATTCCGGCGTTTTGGGGAAGACGGACAAATGAGCACAGTGCTGGTCACAGGCGGCTCGGGATTCATAGCCAGCCACGCGATCCTGCAACTGCTGGCGTCAGGGCATACGGTGAGGACCACGGTTCGCGATTTGAAGCGCGAGGGCGCGGTCCGAGCGATGCTCAAGAGCGGGGGAATGGAAGGCGGCGAGCGCCTTTCATTTGTTGTCGCGGACCTCGAACAGGACGCGGGGTGGGCAGAGGCGGCGAAGGGGTGCGAGTTCGTGCTGCACATCGCATCGCCTTTTCCTTCCCGCGTTCCCAAGCATGAGGATGAACTGATTGTTCCGGCGCGCGATGGGACCCTGCGGGTGTTGCGAGCGGCGCGGGATGCGGGGGTGCGGCGGGTAGTGCAGACCTCGTCGTACGCGGCGATCGGATATGGACACAAGCCGCGGTTGGAGCCGTTTACAGAGGCCGACTGGACGGACCTGAATGGTGACGATCTTACCGCGTATGTGAAGTCGAAGACGATTGCGGAGCGGGCGGCGTGGGATTTCGTGGCGCGCGAGGGCGGGGGCCTGGAGCTGTCGGTGGTAAATCCAGTGGGCGTATTCGGACCGGTGCTGGGACCGGATTACGCGACGTCGATATTGATCGTCGAGAAGATGATGAACGGTGCGCTGCCCGGATGTCCGAAGCTGTGCTTTGGCGCCGTGGACGTGCGCGACGTGGCGGACCTGCATCTGCGGGCGATGACCGACCCGGCGGCGAAGGGCGAACGCTTTCTGGCGGTGAGCGGGGATTTTCTTTTCCTGATCGAGATGGCGAGCGTGCTGAGAGAGCGGCTGGGCCAGGCCGCACGAAGGGTTCCCCGCCTGCAGCTGCCGGACTGGGTGGTGCGGCTGGCGGCGCTGCGCGATTCGACGGTGCGGCAAATCTTGCCGGAGCTGGGAAAGACCAAGAATGCGAGCAGCGCCAAGGCGCAGAAGGTGCTGGGATGGTCGCCGCGATCGCGCGAGGATGCGATTGTCGCCACCGCGGAAAGCTTGATGCGGCTGGGGCTGGTCAAGAGCTGACGGACGCCTCCCGATCGGGGTGGCGAATGGAACGATCAATTCGCCTCTATCGCCATTCGATGTTGAAGAAAACAGCCTGCCTTTGGATGTCGTGTCGATGCGGATAGCCGAGTCGGGTCAGCTTTTCTGCGCGGGGGCGCCGGCGACGGCGTCGAAGATCCCGGTCTCGATGGTGCGGCCGTGCTTCATCTGAACGAAGATGCGGTAGGCGCCGGGGGCAGGGAAGCCGTAGGGGAAGGCCACAGTGTTAGGCAGGGCTCCTGCGGGCATGTTCATGCCGGGCATGTTGTTCATGTTCGTGGCGCCGGGTGACGCGGTGGCGGGCTGCGGGTTGGCCATCATGAAGGCGGCCATTGCCATGGTGCCGGTGGGATGGATGTGCGCGAATACGGTGCCGTCGGTTTTAACGAAGGCGGCGTGGCCGAGCATGCCCATGTAGAGGGCCATGTCAGCGGGCGGCTGGCCGTGAGGGTCGAGCAGGCTGAACTGAAAATCGATGGGGGTCCTGGGAGCGAGAGTGCCCGGCAGGTTCCAGACCATGATGTAGCCGTCGGGCAGGAGGAACCTCTGTTGACCGGCGGCTGATTTGGCCGCGGCGGCCTGGGTTGGGATGAGGGCGGTATTGACAGGCTGCGCTGTGCCTTCGGCGTCGTCCCCTGCGAGGGGGCGCCCGGAAATTCTTGGAACCGTGAGGTCGCCAACGATGGTTTCAGGGAAACCCTGGTGGTGAACCACGTCGGCGTACAGGTGATAAGTGCCGTCGGGAATAGAGGGAAGGGCGAGACGAAACTCGCCTGCGCCGGATGGGTCGGGGTGCAGGTGATAGACGACGTCCATCTGCGGCCAGCGAATCATGTAGAGATGCATCAGGTGATCGTGGTCGGGGATGAAGTCGTCGAGTTTGCGTGCTTCGAGCCAGCCGGGATCGCGCAGCTTGAGGTTGAGAACGTTGCCGCCGGCCAAGGACGGAGTCATCTCGAGCGGCTTGTAGATGTTTTCCGAGTAGCTGGACGCTTCAGACTTCCACCACACGTTGCCGAGGACGAGGGCAGCTACGAGGACTGCGAAGGCCACGCTCATGGCGATGGCGGCGCGGCGGCGGTTGGCGGGCGGAACGGGCTCGCCCGGGGGCAATTTGGCTTCGCGGGTTGCGGCCCCGACGATGCCGATCATGCCAAGGACGAGGAGCAGTCCAAGCGCGGCGAGCAGGGCTCCGAGGCCGGGCTGCATGGTTCGGGTCGCGCTGGAGGTGGCGGGGAGGGGAACGGAGAGAATGCCGGGGCCCTGGGCGCCATCGACCGTGAAGCGAATCTGCCAGGAACCGGTTTCCATGATCCAGAGATGGCCGGAGTAGAACTGGGTGTCACCGGTGGGCGTGGCCATGGTGTCGGGGACCGGCGGGTGGTTGGAGGCTTCGCCGGTAAGGGGAACGGGCGCGATCCGAATGCGTTGAATGCCCGGGGTGAGGGCGCGGACCTCGACATCGGCAACGCCGGGGATGACCAGCGGGGGACGGACGACAACGGAGAGGCGATAGGGGCCGGCCTGGGCTTCGGCATAGACATCAGGGCTGCCGACGTGGGCATGGGCGGTCCCCGCGCCGAGCAGGGCTACAAGGAAAAGAACGATACCAAGCCTTTTCATCGCTGGATCTTTCGCATCCAGTCGCCCAGCATGAGGCCGAGCCAGACGCTGATGGCGGAGTAGAGGGTGGCCATCAGCAGGCCGGTGACGAGGACCGTGCCGTGTTCGGGGCTGACGAAGGTGCGCAGGACTTCGTGGGTCCAGGAGGGCGTTCCGTAGTCGTGGAAGCCGGTGGCGAAGAAGCGGTTGTCGGCGGCCTTGCTCATCAGGAAGTCGGCGAAGGGCCACTCGGCGGCGACCAGGCCCAGGATGAAGACCGGCGCGCTGGCAAGGGAGACGAGGACTTTGTTGCGTTCGCCGATGCGGGACCACAGCAGGTCGAGCAGGATGGCGGGAACGATGAGCAGGATGGGGAACTTGGGAGGGATGAACTGGGTGACCTGCTGGTAGACGGGCCCAAGCTTGGGTTCGGCGGGAAACAGCGGCAGGATAAGGATCATGGCTTCGAGGAAGACGGTGTAGATGGCGGTCATCCAGGTGACGGCCCAGCGATGGCGGGCGGCCTTCCACACCGCGGCGTAGTAGAGCGGCACTCCGATGGCGATGGAGATGTAGGGACCGGAGCGATGGAGGAAGATGTCGTGGGTGTATTCCATGCGGAAGAACATGGTGAGCACCAGCATCAATCCGGCGATGTAGAGCAGGAGGGCGCGCAGGCGACGATGGAGCGCGTCGTCGCCCGCGGCGCGGTTCATGGCAGCCATGATGAGGAAGAGCGAGCCGATTTCGACGCCGAAGACGCCTGCCACGAGCAGGGAATGGGGCGGGCTGATGATCTTGACGTCGAGGCCGTAGGCAGCGTGCCACCAGTTGTCGAAGGGGGCGGAGGTGAGCATGGTGATGCCGCCCCAGGCGGCGAGGAAGGCGCCGAGCGGGCCGGTGAATCCGAGCACGCGCACGGCGCTGGCGCGCAGGGGGGAATTCTTGCGCAGGGTGGTGTCGAAGATCAGGTAGCCACAGGCGATGCCGGCGAGAATGCCGCAGAGATAGATGGCCATGTGGGCGGGCGTCCAGAAGGTGTCGCGGCCGATGGAGCGGTGCCAGGAGACGTCCCAGTGGGCGCCGATGGTTACAGAGGTGACGGCGAGGGCAGAACACCAGAGGTACCAGGGAATCGAAGCAGTCTTTTCGGCCGATTGGGGCATAGGCCGCGTGAGAGTCGCCATTTTCCGGCCTCCTGCGGGTAGCATAGTGCAATTCGACCAGGTTTGATCCATTTTAGAGCCGCGGAAGTTGAGGCGTTGTGAAGAGGGGTGTTGAGGCGGCGCAATGGGCGCTGCCGGCGGCAGGTTTTTCAGGGGCTGGCCGGCGCCCAATCGCCTACAATGCCAGCATCGCAACCTAATTCCCCAAGGGAGCAAAACAAAATGCGCGTGAAATGCCTTTGCGCAGTTGCCGCGGTGGTGGTATCCGGCGCGGCGTTTTCGTTGGCGGCCGACAAGCCCAAGGCGGCGGCGACCTCCGCGACCGATCCTTATGCGGAGGTGCAGCCGGCTACGGAGGCGCTCGATCTCAACATGTATCAGCGCATTCGCGACGAAGGGCTGAATCATTCGCACGTGATGGAGTTCGGCTCGGCGTTGATGGACGGGATCGGTCCGCGGCTGACGGGTTCGCCTAACCTGAAGAAGGCCAATGAATGGACGCGCGACACGTTGACCAAGATCGGGCTGGAGAACGCGCACCTGGAGGACTGGGGCGAGTTCGGGATGGGCTGGCAGCAGGTGAATACATGGGCGCGGATGGTTACGCCCGACACCGCCATCCTGATTGTGCAGGCCACGCCGTGGTCGCCGTCTACGTCGGGGCCGGTGACGGGAGATGTGGAGTTTGTGAACATCCAGGACGATAAGGATTTCGACAAGTACAAGGGCAAGCTGGCGGGGAAGGTAGTGCTTTTCGGAGCCATGCGCGAAGTGCCGCCCGTGGACAAGGCGCTGTTTGAGCGCTACAGCGACAAGGAGCTTGAGGACCTGGCGGGGTTTCCGGTAAATGCCAATGCGGGAGTTTCTCCGGAGATGCAGGCGCGGATGCGGACGTACGTGGAGCGGCAGAAACGCATCGACAAGGTGGCGCAGTTCTTTGCCGACGAGAAGGTGGCGGCGGTGATCGAGCCGAGCCGTGACGGCAAGAACGGCGGCGGCTCGGGCGGCACGCTGTTCGACGACAACGGCGCCACCCTGGGCCGCACGCCCTATATCGCCGAGAAGAAGGTGAAGATACCCGTCGTGGTGGCGGCGATCGAGAGCTATGGGCGGCTGTATCGGCTGACGCAGGCGCATGTTCCGTGCAGTGTCGAGGTCAATGTACAGACGCAGTTCACCGGCGACCATGAACACGGCTTCAACACGGTGGCGGAGATTCCGGGCACGGATCCGAAGCTGAAGGAGCAGGTGGTGATGGTGGGCGGCCACCTGGACAGCTGGATCGCGGGGACGGGGGCGACGGACAACGGAGCGGGGACCATCGTGGCGATGGAGGCGGTACGCATTCTGAAGGCGCTGGACGTAAAGCCGCGGCGCACGATCCGGATTGCGCTGTGGACGGGCGAGGAGCAGGGGTTGTTCGGGTCGAAGGGCTATGCGACCGAGCACTTCGGATCGGCGAAGACATCGACGGCGCCGGACCAGATGCAATTACCGGAGTTCATGCGGCGGGCGGCGGGGCCGCTCGAAGTGAAGCCGGAGCAGAAGCTGATTTCGGGCTACTTCAACGTGGACAACGGCAGCGGCAAGATCCGCGGGGTCTATACGCAGGGGAACGCGGCGATGGATCCGATTTTCGCGCAGTGGATTGCGCCGTTGAAGGACCTTGGCGTTACGGCGATCACCAACCGCAACACCGGGGGCACCGATCACCTGAGCTTCGACGCGGTGGGAATTCCTGGATTTCAATTTATTCAGGATGATTTGTCGTATGAGAGCCGGACACATCACTCCAACGAAGATGTGCTGGAGCGGCTGCAACCGGCGGACCTGAAGCAGATCGCGACGGTAGAGGCGATTTTTGTTTACAACGCGGCGCAGCGCGACCAGATGCTGCCGCGCAAGCCGCTGCCTAATCCGGAACGCGAACAGAAGCTGCGTGAGCCGCTGCCGGGAATCTTCCCCGGGGCAATGCCGCCGCAGGACGAGAAGAAAGAAGGCTCGGGTCGCTAGGGGCCTGAGGCCGGCGGTGAGTTGGGCGATCCGGGGCTTTTCGCGGAACTCCTAACATTTTGGGCATGGCGCAATTATGCCGGTCTCGCTGATTCCCGGTTGCCGGCACACTCAACGGGACCGGTAGCTGGGTCCTAAATTCTTAGTTGTCGCGGTAATTGAGCGAGGGTTTCTGGCCGGGTGGAATGGCGGAGTAGTACGTCTTGCCGGCAAGTTTGCGGTTGAAGTCGGCTTTGGCGGATTGGACCAGCTCCGGGGTTGTGAAGAGATCGATGGCGGTGAAGGCGAGCGCCCTGGATGCGACCACCATTCCGTCCTGGCCTATGCTCATGCCCGCGGACGCCGCGGCCTGCCAAGTATGGGCGGCGACGCCGGGCACGAAGGTGGCGGTGGTGAAGCCGATGGTGGGCACGGTCCAACTGACGTCGCCGACATCGGTGGAGGCTGATGGCGCATTGAGATCGACGGGCCGTAATGGTTCCACGGTGCCGGTCTGATCGAGGGCGGGAGGGCTGTCGATGCCGAGGGTCTTCTGCAACTCGAGAGCGAAGGTTTTCTCTGACTCGTTCATCGCGTAGCCGCCGGCCTCTTCAAGGTTTTTCTGGGCGACGGGAGCGAGCGCGTCGTTGCCGATGATGTTGGCGTCGGTGCCGACGCCGCTCATTTCAACGGTGGTGCCGGTCATGAGCGCGGCGCCTTGCGAGACCTTGATGAGGCGGTCCCAGATCTCTTTGAGAGCGGTGTTGGAAGGATTGCGCGCCATCAGATCCATCTGGGCGAGGTCGGGCACGATGTTGGGCGCGACGCCGCCCTTGGAGATGATGTAGTGAATGCGGCTGTTGCTGGGCACGTGTTCGCGCATGAATTCAATGCCGTTGCCCATGAGCATGACGGCGTCGAGGGCGGAGCGGCCGCGTTCCGGCGCCATGGCGGCGTGGGCGGCAACGCCGTGGAAGGTGAACTTGGCGGAGATGACCGCGAGCATGCCTCCGTTGTTGACGCTGTTGCGGTCGCCGGGATGCCAGTGGAGGACCACGTCCACATCTTTGAATAGCCCCGCGCGCACCATGTACACCTTGCCGGAGCCGCCCTCTTCCGCAGGCGTGCCGTAGTAGCGAAGCGTGCCGGCGATGTGATTGGCGGCCATGTATTGCCTGACCGCAACCGCGGCCAGGGCGGCGCCGGAGCCGAGCAGGTTGTGTCCGCAGCCATGCCCGGGCGCGTTGGCAACCACGGGCGAACGCTCGGGGAGCGGTTGTTGCGAGAGGCCGGGCAGCGCATCGAATTCGCCAAGGATGGCAATGACGGGCTTGCCTTGTCCATAGCTGGCGATGAAGGCGGTAGGCTCGTCGGCTACTCCGGATTCGACGGCGAAGCCCGCGGCTTTAAGTTGCGCCTGCAGGAGGGCTGAGCTTTTGTTCTCGTGATAGCCAAGCTCGGCGAAGTCCCAGATTTGTTTGGAAACCTGTTTCCAGTTCGCGGAGTTGTCATCGATGAGCTGGCGGAGTTGCTGATGTGCGCCGGGGCTGGCTTGCGCGGAAGAGGGCGGTGCGAAGGGTGATAACAGTGAGCTGAAGAGAGCGGCAAATTGAACGGCGCGAGATTGGCGGCGTTGAAGAAGCGATGCACAGGGAAAGAGTTGGGGCACCGGTGGTCTCCTTAGGCGGGTTTTCAATTGCCTCAGCTTCGGCTTAGGAACCAGAGTTTGCGCGAGACGGTGGGCGGCGACGTTAGAAGGTGATGCGTCCGGCTAATTCGAGGCTGCGAGGTCCGGCGCCTTCGGCGGTCTGAAGAGCGGAGATGGATCCGAATCCGCCGGAATCGACCTGCATGTTGGGTGGCTCATAGTTGCGGTGATTGAAGACGTTGGCGGCTTCGAGGCTGAGCTGGAGATGAGCCTGTTCGCGCACGGCGATGCTCTTCATCAGGGAGAGGGAGAAGTTGGCGGTGCCGGGACCTACGACTCCCCCGACGGGCGCGTTGCCGAAGCGGCCGATGCCAACCTGACCTGGGGTTCCGTAGTCAACTGCCAGGTTCTGGTAAGGGAAGGCATCGGGATTGAGCCACTGGGTGGTGGTGCGGTGGGGCGCGTAGAGCCCGGCGGTGTTGACCTGGTCGGGGCGAGCCTGGCCAACGGTGGTGAGGATGTTGGTGTTGGCCGGGTCTACCGACTGCTGGTAAGGGGTGAGGAAAGGTCCAGACTGGAGGATGGTGACGCCGGCGATCTGCCAGTCGCCGACGATGCGGTTGAGCGCGGAGCCGGTGGAGAGCCAGCGCTGACCGGCACCGAACGGCAGTGTGTAGAGATAGGTCGCGAGAAAGCGGTGGCGACGGTCGTAGATGACGTTGCCATAGTCGAGTCCAGGATGGAAGCGGTCGGTGAGGTAACTGCCGCCCGCCACGGCGAAGGCACTGGGGGTGGCGCCGCCGGCGTTGGACAAGTCGTGCGTCCAGGTGTAACTGGCGTCGAAGGTGAGCTGTTTGCCGCTGTGGCGGGAGACTTCGACGGTTCCGCTGGAGTAGTTGCTTTCTGCATCGTTCCTGACGCTCTGAACGACGCTCCAGCAAGGGTAGGGGCGGTGATCGGAGACGAGCGATCCGTCATCGGTGATGCAGGCGCCGGTGGCGGCGGGGCCAGGATCGGGGTTGGAATAGCCGGCGGAGTTTGCCGACACCTGGTTCAGGTCTTCCATGGTCTCGAGCTTCTGGCCGTGGCTGCCGGTGTAGGACAGGCGCATGCCGATGGTGTGGCTGATGTCCTGCTCGAGCGTGAGGTTCCACTGTTGCACCTTGGGGTCGCTGTAGTGGATGGGAAAAGCGTAGTAGAAGCCGGCGGTACCAGTGGACGAGCCTGCAGCGGTGTTGAACGGATTGGCGAAGGAGAGTAGGGGAGTGACGCCGTCGGGCTGGAAGTCCTGATTGTAGGTGCCGACGTAGCTGGCGTGGACGGCCCAGCCGGAGACCAGCGAAAAGCCCAGCGGGGTTTCGATGAAGCGTCCCCAGCCACCGCGAACCACGGTCTTGTCGTTGCCGTAGGGGCGCCAGGCGAAACCGAGCCGCGGGCCCCAGTCAGTTTTGTCGGTGTAGCGAAGGCCGGAGGGCAGCCCGGCCTGCGCCGCGGTGAGGATCGGAGTGGGAGCAATGGCGGTGGCGAAGTCGGCCGAGGTGTAGGACTGTGCCTTGGCATTGGGAACGATGACGGCGCCATGCACGGTCTGGCCATCGACGGTTGCGGAGTAATCGGGCTGAAAGAAAGCGGTGTTGTAGTTGGTTTCCTTCAGAGGCGGATGGAGTTCGTAGCGCAGGCCGAGATTGAGGGTGAGGTTGGGCGTGAGCTTCCAGTCGTCCTGGGCAAAGAAGGCGTCGGAGTAGCCCAGGCCGTCCATGGTGGGCTTGTTGGTGGAGCTGACTTCGGTGTAGTCGGGATATCCGAGGAGAAATGCGGCGAAGGGGTCGCCGATGTTCGCGCCCACCTGGGAGGATCCGTCGAAGACGTACCATCCCGACCGGTAATTGCCGAAGACGTTGTCGTCGTGATCGGTGAGGCGCTTGAAGTCGGCGCCGAATTTGAAGCTGTGGTTGCCGTGAACCCAGGTGAGGTTATCGAGAAGCTGGATGATCTGGCCGCGCTGTGCGCCGGGGTTGCCGGCGCCGGTGGACATAAAGCCGTTGATGAGCACCTGGGGGGCTTCGGACCAGGCCAGGTCCGGTTGGGGGACGGAGAGCCCGGTTTGCGTGAGCAGCGCGGCGGTGGAGTAGCTTTGCGTTTCGGAGGTGTGCTGGGCGTTGAAGCCGCCGCGGAATTCGTTCATCAGGCGGGGCGAAAAGATGAAGTTATGCGCGAAGGTGAGGCCTTCGTCAATCTCGGGGGTGTTGTATCCACCCTGCAGCGGACTACCGGCCTCGGCGCAGTAGGTGAAGGTGCAGGCGGCGGAAGGGGCGGTGATGACCTGCCGGTTTTTGTAGGAGAATCGCGCGAACAGGGTTTGCCGCGATGAGATGTTGCGATCAAGCCGGACGTCGCCCTGATTGGCGGAGATGGGCGACGGAAAGTTGATCTGATAATTATTCGCGTAGGAGTTGGGGTCGCCGTAGTTCGGCATGGGCATGAGGGCGTTAAGCAGGCTGGCGGAGATGGGACTTACCGGAACCTTCGCGGGGTCGATGGGCGTCGTGCCGTCGGGCTGGTAGATGGCGGACACGCCCTGGCCGGCGAGATAACTGGTGAGGTTTCCGTTACGCATGTCGGTCGAGGGCACGCTGAGAAGGATGGGGGTTTCACGAGGGAGGCGCAGGCCCTCGTAGCTGACGAAGAAGAAGGTCTTGTCGTGACCGGCGAGGGCATGAGGGAAGTTGAGTGGGCCGCCCAGGGTTCCGCCGAAGTCATTCATGATGATTTTTGGCTTGGCGAGGGCGAAGGTGTTGTTGGCGTTCAGAACCGTGTTCTCGTGATTCTCGAAGAGGCCGCCGTGGAGGTGGATGGTGCCGGCCTTGGAGACGGTGGTGATGTCGGCAACGCCGGAGAATTCGGCGTTGTTGTTGGACTCGCTGACGCGGATCTCCTCAATGGAGTTGAACGAGGGGAACATCTCGTTCACGGGGCCGGAGTATTCGATGCCGACGCTGGAGATGCCATCGATGGTGACGCTGAGCAGCGCCGCGGTGGTTCCGAGGACGGCGAGGTTTCCGCTGTCGTCGGTCTGCACGCCGGCTTCAGTGGTGAGGGTGGAGATGGGACTGGTGGAACCGGAGGAGCGGGAGTAGATGGCAACGGGCAACTCGACGAGCTCATCGCCGACCTTGGTTTCGGCCAGGCTGGACACGTCAGTGGAAATGACGGGGGCTGAATCGGTGACTTCGACGGTCTGGTTTGCGGCGCCGAGGGTCAGCACCGCATCGACGCGGCGGGTTTCGCGGGCGGTTAGCGGGATCTCAGGGAGCGACGAAGTCTGGAAGCCGGGGGCAGCGATGGCCAGTTTGTATGTGCCTACTTCGATATTTCTGAAGCTGTAATTTCCGGTGGAGTCGGTGGTCTCGACGCGCCTGGCAGTGGTGCCGACATTGACGAGTGTGACTTCTGCTCCCTGCACCAGGGAACCGGTGGCATCGCGAACGGTGCCGAGGATGGAGCCGAAGGTGGATTGGGCGTGCGAACGGACCGTGGCGGTGGTGAAGAGGCAACAGACCAGGGCCAGGCAACGGATGACCCGCACCCTGGCTATATGGAGGAGAGGAACTGTATGCATCAGGCCAGCCTTTCAAGGTGGGTTTATAAAAAGACGTGTGGGTTCGCCTCTAGCGTTCAAGTCTATTCAATGACCCGTTGGCGCGGGGACCTATTTATCGCAGGGTTCTGAATGGCCGCGTCGCGGCGGCGCTGAAAGTCACGTCACGGCCGGCACGCATGGGAGCAGGCTTAGGACAAAATTCCTCGCGTGCGGACCATCCCTTTTTCGGTTCATGGAATCGTTGCGAAGGGTACAATCCAAGCGACGCAGAACCAAAAAGCCGGAAAGGCAGCAGACCGCAGGCGACAGCGGCATTCAGCAACGGCTCATTCGGTGGCCGGGGCGCGCGACTTCAGAGAACGAGCGCGAACTTTTGCGGCGTTTCGATGCAGCGCACCGAGACGGGAGGAATTTCGGTATCGCATGAACGCAGTCAACCCCTGGCACACCACTCCGCGCAGGTCAGTCGTTATCTTCCTGATGGCGGTTTTTTTTGTCTTTGCGGGCCTGGGATTCGCCACAGACGCCATCGACATGGGAGCCCAGTCGTGGCCGAAATTTGGCTTCGGGGTTTTGATTTCCGGCGTATTCGCGGTGGCTTACGCCTATTCCGGAGTATCGCTGCGCAACAAATTCTGGAAGGCCTTCCTTCCGATATTCGCAACGCAGTTTTTACTGATGGGCGTAGTGGCGCGCTATTTTCCGGACGCGAAGATGCCAGCAACTGCCTCGGCTGCGGAGATGGAGCGCCTGCACGGCCGGCTTGTTTTTGATGGAATCGGAATCATTGTTTCCATCTGCCTGGGCTATGCGGGATTTGTGTTTGTGTTTATCAGCGAAGGGCGCCGTTATATTCGCGCGCACACAGAGAATGCCCTGATGGAAGGCGAGATGGCCGCGGCGCGGGAAGTGCAGCGCTTCATGCTGCCGGAACAAGGCGAATCGTTCACGGGCTACGTGGTGGACTCGGTTTATCATCCTGCACGCCAGGTGGGCGGCGATTTTTTTCAGATACTCCCGGTGGCCGGGGGCGGCATGTTCTTAGTGGTCGGGGATGTTGCGGGCAAAGGGCTGCCGGCGGCCATGCTGGTGTCGATGCTGGTGGGCGCGATCCGCGTGATCGCGGAGGAAACCCACGATCCTGTGCGGATGCTTCGCAAACTGCATGATCGTTTCATGGGGCGGACGGGCGGGGGCTTTGCAACGGCCCTGGCGGCTTACATCGACGATGATGGGCGGGTCACGATCGCCAACGCGGGGCATTTATCGCCTTGCCTGGATGGGCGAGAGATTGAACTGCCAGGCGCGCTGCCACTGGGGATTGCCGGGGGCGGCGACTACGAAGCCACGAGATTTGAACTGCGGTGCGGAAGCCGGCTGACGTTCTACTCCGACGGGCTGGTGGAGGCTCAAAACAAGGATGGGGAGCTATTCGGCTTCGCGCGCGCCGAGGAAATATCGACTGAACCGGCGGCCGCGATCGTGAAGGCCGCGGTGGATTACGGCCAGTCCGACGACATCACGGTGGTCACGATCGAGCGCCTGGAGGTGGATGACTATTCCCACGTTCTCAGGAGCCGGCCAGTGCTGGGTGGCTCGCAGCGTTGAAGCGGGGGGCTCAGTCGGTGCGCAGCGCGCGAGCAGGTTCAACGGTAGCGGCGCGCCTGGCGGGAAGAAATCCGGCGAGCAGCGCGACCAGGCAGATGGTAAGAACACCCACGCCATAGACTGCCGGATCGGCGATCGACACGGCATAGAGCTGGCTCCGCACCGCCCGGGTTGCGAGGATTGTGATGGGGATTGTTCCGGCCACTGCCCATGCTGCAAGCACCATAGTTTCGCGCAGGATCAAACCCACGACGGTCCCTCGCCGGGCGCCAAGAGCCATGCGGATACCGATCTCGCGGGTGCGGTTGGCGGTGGAGTAAGCCAGAATGCCGTAGAGTCCGATGCCGGCGAGCAGCGCAGCCACGATGCCGAAGGTGGTGGCAAGCATGGCGATGGTGCGTTCCGCGACCAGGCTTTGGTCGATCTGTTCGCGCATGGTCGTGATTTTGCTGAGGATGAGATTAGAGTCGATGCTGGCCACCGCAGCGCGTATTTCGCGGGCCGCGGATTGCGACGGAGCCCAGGTGCGCACATAGACGGTGAGTGCGGATGGCCTTTCCGCCTGCAGGAAGAGTGTGTAACAGATGGGTTCGGCGCCCGAGCGCAGGGAAGTGTGTTTGACATCCCGCACGACGCCGACGATCACAGCACTGGAAGAAGGACGACGGGGCAGGCTAACGTGGCGGCCGAGCGCGGACTGGGGCGTAACGAAGAAATGGCGCGCGAAACTCTCGTTGACCACGGCGACCTTTGGCGATATGGCGCCATCGGAGGGTTGGAAAAGGCGTCCCGCAACAAGTGGGACTTCGAGAGCCTGGAGATAAGCGTCGCTCACAGCGGGCAGCTCGACGGAGAAGTCTTCATCAGGCGGGGGCGTGTAGCCGTCGACGATCACATCGCCTCCTCGATTGCTGTCGGCGAGGTCTTCGTCGTTGGTGGCTCCGGCGACCCGCACTCCGGGCAGATGGGCGATCGATTCAAGGACGCGCTGTTCGACGGGCGTAACGCGGGCTCCTGAATAGCCGGCCAGTTCCGGCGCGATGCTGAAAGCCAGCAGGTTGTCGGTTGCGAAGCCGGGATTGACATTGCGCAGGTTGCGGATAGTGCGCATGAACATGCCGGCGCCGACCATAAGCAGAAGGCAGAAACTGATTTGGAGCAGCACGCAGGTGCGGCGGAATTTAAGGCTGCCGCTGCCGGCGGCATTGCCCTGTAGCCGCAATGCATCGAACAGCCGCGGGTTCCAGAACTGGGCCGCGGGGGCGAGGCTGAACAGCAGGCTGCCTAGCAGGGTGGTGATCAGCGTGAAGGCGAGGACGCGGCCGTCGAGGGTGGCGGAAAAGGCGGGCGGATCGGGGGACGCGCCGGCCAGCCAATGCAGCAGCAGGAACTGGATCGCAGGAACCACGGCGAGGCCCAGGGCGGTTCCCAGCAATCCCAGCAGGAGGCCTTCCGAGAGCAGTTGCCTAAGGATCTGGCGGGTGGTAGCGCCAAGGGCATAGCGCACGCTGAATTCGCGCACACGCGTGGCGGCGCGAACCAGCAGCAGGCTGGCTACGTTGACAAGGGCCATCGCGGTAACCAGCAGCACCATCCCCATAACGATGGCGAGCGGTGTGCGCAGTTGATCGCGGTAGGGGGAGAAGCCTTTTGCGCCCGAGTCAAGGTGGAGAGTCGCGGCGCTGATGTAGGCTGCGCGTGACCGCGCCGACTGATCGTGAATGGCGGGAAACTCGCCGGTCCGAAGATTACGAAAGAGGGTATTGATCTCCTGCGAAGCTTGCGCGGCGCTGCGATCCGGACGCTGTCGGCCCATGATGCTGAGCCAGTAGGACTGGCGGTCGCCGAGCAGGTCCCACTCCGGCAGCGAGGATGCGTTGCTCAGTGATGGGTAAGTAGATGGCGGGGACATGGCCCCACACCATGCTGCGAAATCCGGGCGCAACCACGCCGGTGATGGTGAAGGGGGTTCCGTTGATCAGCAGGGTCGCGCCAGCGACTGGCGCCTGGTTAAGATGATCTTTCCAGAAGTCGAAGCTGATGGCAGCGACCGGGTTGGCGAGAGGAGCGGTTTCATCTCCGGATTCGAGCAGCCGGCCGACGGCGGGCGGAACCCCCAGCACGTCAAAGTAGTTGCCGCTGACCAACTCGGCCGATACTTCTTCGGCATGATTGTTCCACGTCACGCCGGCAGTGGTGGAAGCCTCGGCGATGAGGCCGCTCAGCGCGTTGTTGTGATCGCGCAGATCGCGGTACATGGGGTAGGTGAATTCATGGTGGCGGTCGGGCGCATCGCCACCCTCGGTGTGAACGTGCCCGGGACTGGCGCCGGCGAAGCTGAGCACGACGAGCTGTTGCGGGTCGCGGACCGGCAGCGCCTGCAGGATAGCCTGATTCAACAGGCTGAAGATGGCGCTGCTGGCTCCGATGGCGAGCGCGAGAGTCAGCACTGCAACCGCCGTGAGGCCGGGATTGCGCCAGAGACCGCGGATGGCGAAACGCAGGTCGCGCAAAACCAGTTCCAGGGTCCAGGAGGGGCGCTGCTGGCGGCATTTTTCCCGCGTCGACTCCCAGCCGCCAAAGGCGACGGATGCTTTGCGCCGAGCCTCGACTTCGTTCATGCCGGCAGCGAGGTTCTGTTCGATCAGCGTCTGAAGGTGAAAACGCAGTTCTTCGTCGACCTCGACCCGCGGTTTGCCCTTGAAGAAGAAAAACAGGCGCACAAACCATTCTTTCAGCATGGAATGCCTCCTATATTCCTTCCAGAACCAGGTTCACGGCACCGGTGAGGCGGGTCCAATTGGCCAGTTCGGCATCAAGCTGTTTTCGGCCTGAGGCGGTGAGCGAATAGAAGCGCGCCTTGCGATTGTTTTCGCTGGTGCCCCATTGCGCGCGGATCCAGCCTTTGTATTCGAGACGGTGGAGCGCGGGATAGAGCGATCCCTGGCCGATCTGAAGGACGTTTTCGGAAACCTGCTGGATGCGCTGCGCGATGGCCCACCCGTGTTGCGGCTCGCTGGCAATGGCGCGCAGGACCAGCATGTCGAGAGTGCCCTGCAACAGGTCGGTGGATGGTGGCATACGTTACCCCTTGACGCTCGACAAGAGCGTACCGCGTCTTTTGTCGGACGTCAAGGGGAAGTAGGCGGGGCCAGACTGGATGACAGGGCGCGGGGCGTGGCGGACTCGCGTAGTGAATCGGTCAGGATGCGGCTTGTTCCGGGAGGCGAAGCTCTCGGGAGAGGTAGGGCGCGGTTTTACTGTTGCCGGCCTGTGCGATTTGTTCGGGGGTTCCCTGGGCGGTGATCCGGCCGCCCTCGTCGCCCGCGCCCGGCCCCATGTCGATGATCCAGTCGCTGTTGGCGATGATGTGCATGTCGTGTTCAACCACGATGACGGTGTTGCCGGCTTCGACCAGGCCATGCAACTGCCGCATCAGGCGCGCAACATCGGAGGGATGCAGGCCGGTGGTGGGCTCGTCGAGGACGTAGAGGGTGGTGCCGCGTTCGAGACGCTGCAATTCCGTGGCCAGCTTGATGCGCTGTGCTTCTCCTCCGGAGAGTTCCGTGGCGGGCTGTCCGAGGCGCAGATAACCGAGCCCCACTTCGCGCAGAACGGAGAGGGAACGATGCAGAGGCGGTTCGTCGGAGAAGAACTCGAGCGCAGTGTCCACGGTCATCCCCAAAACTTCGGAGATGTTCTTGTCGCGGTATTTGACCTGCAGCGTTTCAGGATTGTAGCGGGCTCCGTGGCAAGCAGGACACGGGGAGTAGACGCTGGGCAGGAAGAGAAGCTCGACGCAGACGAACCCCTCGCCGGAACAGGTTTCGCAACGGCCTTTGGCCACGTTGAAGGAAAACCGTCCGGCGTCGAACTTGCGTGCTTTCGCGTCTCGCGTGGATGCAAACAGCTTCCGCACGTGATCGAAGAGGCCGGTGTAGGTGGCCATGTTCGAGCGCGGGGTGCGACCTATGGGTTTCTGGTCTACGCGTACAAGCCGGCGAACAGCTTCAATGCCACTGGCGACTTCACCGGTTCCTTTTTCGACGGGGTCGGCTGGCGCAAGGGGATCGACTTCTTCGGCTTCGCTCTCGAGGGATTGGCCGAGATGTTCCGCAACCAGTTCAACGAGCACCTGGCTGACGAGGGTTGACTTGCCTGATCCGGAGACGCCGGTGACGGAGGTGAAGATGCCGAGCGGGAAGGACACGTCGAGGGACTCGAGGTTGTTGCGGGTGATGTTGCGCAGGCGCAGCCAGCCGCGGGGGGTTCTTCGCGGCCCGGGCAGAATCGAGCCGTGGCCGAAGAGGTAATTGCGGGTTTCGGAATTCCTGATGCCGCGCATGCCGTCGGGAGGTCCGCTGTAAAGGATTTCTCCGCCATTGCTGCCGGCGCCCGGGCCAACGTCCACGATCCAGTCGGCATGACGAACTACGTCGAGCTCATGTTCGACAACGAAGAGTGAATTTCCCGCGGCTTTGAGGGTATCGAGCGCGCGCAGCAAAGCCTCTGTATCGGAAGGGTGCAGCCCGGCGGATGGCTCATCGAGGACGTACACAACGCCGAAGAGATTGGAGTAGAGCTGGGTTGCAAGCCGGAGGCGTTGCAATTCCCCGGGTGACAGGGAAGGGGTGTTGCGTTCGAGGGAGAGATAACCGAGGCCGAGATCGAGCAGAACGTGAAGGCGGCCCACGATGTCGGCGGTAATTCGTTGCGCGACGATCACCTTTTCGGGGTGGTTTTCATTGGGTGACCCGGCCCGGTTTTTGACGGCGAGGGGGGCGAGCAGGGCATCGAGGCGCTTGAGGGGCAGGGTGGACATGTCCGCGATGTCGAGGCCGGCGAACTTGACGGTGAGGGCGTCGGAGCGCAGGCGCTTGCCGTGACAGGCGGAACACTCAACGCTCAGCATGAAGCGCGACACGCGCTTTTTCATCATGGCGCTTTGCGACTTCGCGAAGGTCTCCATGACGTAGCGCTTGGCGCCCGTGAAGGTGCCCATGTAGCTGGGCTCCATTTTGCGCTTCAATGCCGTTCTGGTTTCGGCGGGAGTGAATCCGGCATATACGGGAACGGTGGGTTGTTCGTCGGTGAAAAGAATCCAATTGCGATCTTTGCGGGAGAGCTCGCGCCAGGGCCGGTCGACGTCGTAGCCAAGGGTAACGAGGATGTCGCGAAGATTCTGGCCCTGCCACGCAGTGGGCCATGCCGCTATGGCTCTTTGGCGGATGGTGAGGGAGGGGTCGGGCACCATCGATTCTTCGGTTACGTCGTAGATGCGACCCAGCCCGTGGCAGACCGGGCACGCGCCCTCGACGGTGTTGGGGGAGAAATTTTCCGCATAGAGCATGGGTTGGCCGGGCGGGTATTGGCCGGCGCGGGAGTAGAGCATGCGCAGAAGATTGGACAACGTGGTCACGCTTCCGACCGAGGAGCGCGTGGTCGGGGAGCCTCGTTGCTGCTGGAGAGCGATGGCCGGCGGAAGGCCATCGATGGAGTCAACTTCGGGAACCGCGAGTTGATGAAAGAGGCGTCGCGCGTAGGGAGAGACCGATTCCAGATAGCGCCGCTGGGCTTCGGCATACAAGGTTCCGAATGCGAGAGACGATTTGCCCGACCCGGACACACCGGTGAACACGACCAGGGCATCGCGGGGTATGTCGACGTCGATATTGCGCAGGTTATGTTCGCGAGCTCCGCGCACGCGAACCATGCCGGCGGAGCGGGAGGCGCCGTCAGCGCCGGGGAATTGTCGGTAAGGTGCTTTCAGAACTCGCTCCCGGCTGGATTGGCGTTAGTGTTACGAGATGGAGACACGATCCGCTTCCAGCTCCCCCGTCTGGTGAAGGCGGAGGCTAGTGAGACAGATGTGGGCAGGAGAGGGACGGTTGCTCTTTATACGATCAGGGCCTGAGCCTTAGACGGGGAACGGCAGTTGCGTCGAGCGAATTTCGATTCTCGTACCCATCGCATGATGATGTTCCGGCGGATACGAACAGCCTCAGCATGGTGGTTTCGGAGGGCTCGATACAAGGATCGAGGATACGGAGATTGTATTGTCACCGGCGTGCTAGCTGTCGCGAAGTCCCTAGAGGGAGAGTCGCTACCCTCATACGAAGGTGGCGGCGTTCTTTGTTTCGATGTAATGCCGGGAGTTAACGCGATTGCCTGAGTGACTGGTCCGACGTAGGATCGTCGTATGTATGGATCAGCAACTGCGCGGGTCCCAGGATTGACCTTTGAATACGTGCTGAAGCCTGGCGGGATCGCATGCGTTTTTGTGCTGGTGGCCCTGCTATGGACCTTTCCGTTGCAGCACCTCATCGCCTATCCTTTTGTGTTTCTTTTTTTCGCCGCCATCATGGGAAGCGCTTGGTTCGGCGGCATGGTCGCGGGATTTTTGGCGGTCCTGCTTTCATCTTTTTTGATCACGTATTTTTTTATTCCGCCCCTGTATTCGATCACGGTTGCTAAGGAGTCCCAAAGTTTTCTCGCAGCATTTATTCTGTGCGCGTTTGCGATCAGCATCGTCAGTTCTGCCCGGAAAAGATCGGAGAATGCAGTACGCGAAGCGCGCGACCAGTTAGAGGCGAAGGTGCAGGAGAGGACGGCGGAACTGGAGCGTTCGAACCGGGAGATTCAGCAGAGCGAAGGTCAGCTGAAACTGTTGACCGAAGCGATTCCGCAGCAGATCTGGCGCAGCGATGCGAAGGGCTCGATTGATTATGTGAACCAGCACCTGAGGGAGTATCTGGGCAGTTCCGAGGATGCGCTTCGGGGGGCGAGCCTGTTCCGGGCATTTCATCCGGAAGACTCGTATCTTGTTCTCGATGCATGGGGGGAATCGTTGCGGTCGGGTAGTGCGCTCGAAGTACAGGGGCGGGTGCGAAGCGGAGGAGGCGAATATCGATGGTTCTTGATCAGAGCCTTCCCGCAGCGTTCAGAGGATGGAGAAATCGCCCGCTGGTACGGTATTCATATCGATGTGGAGGCGCAACGCCGGGAGCAGCAGACCTTGATTGCGCGCCAGGAAAGCCTGTCGAGGTTGTCGCGGACGCTGAGCATGGCGGAGATGGCGGCGTCGATAGCCCACGAACTTAACCAGCCGATGACGGCGCTGGTTTCGCATGCCTACGCATGCCGGGAGTGGGCGCAGTGCGATCCTCCGAACATTGAACGAGTATCGGCGACGGCAGAAAAGCTGGTGCAGGAGAGTACCAGGGCCAGCCAGGTGGTGCGGCGCGTCCGCGCGCTGTTCAGCAACGATCAGCCGATCAGGGTCAGGGCCGACTTGAACCATATTCTTCAGGACTCGGCCAGGCTATTGCGAGATGAAGTGATACGCCAGGGTGTGAAGATAGAGCTGCGCCTGATGCGCGATCTGCCGCAACCGGAGATCGATCCGGTGCAGGTTCAGCAGGTGGTGTTGAATCTCTCAAGGAACGCGATTGAGGCAATGGGAAATTCGACGGGAGAGCGCAGGCTGATCCTCGGCACGTCGATTGAAGGCGGGACCGACGTCGTGGTGACGGTGACAGACACGGGTCCGGGAATCAGTCCGGAGATAGTCAAGGACATCTTTGAGCCCTTTTTTTCAACGAAGAGGAATGGCACCGGAATTGGATTGTCGATCTGCCGCAGCGTCGTCGAGGGACACAGCGGCCACATCTCGGCCATGAATCGTTCGAATGGGGGAGCGGTGGTGCAATTCACCATACCGATCAATGGGTGATCAACTGGCGTGACGAGCAAAGCAAAAGCAACGGATCGGCAGGCGGTCTACGTGATCGATGATGATGTGTCGATCTGCGAAGGCTTGTCGAATCTTCTCGAGTCGGTAGGAATCGAGACGATGTGCTACTCCTCCGCAGAGTCGTTTCGGATGGCATACGGGGCTGCTCTCACCGGATGCATCCTGCTTGACGCCCGGCTTCCCGGCATCAGCGGACCCGATTTCCTCGACGAGTTATCGCATTCGCAGTCAGGCATGCCGGTCATATTCATGACCGCACACGGGGATATGCCGATGGTGCGCAAGGTGCTGAAGACGGGCGCCGTCGAATTCCTGTTCAAGCCGTTTCAGAAGGAAGAGCTGCTTCAGGCAGTGAGGCAGGCATTCGCGCTCGATGAAAAGCGGCGCGACGAGATGGCGGTAGTGCAACGCATTCAAGCGAGGATCGATGCGCTGAGCGACCGTGAACGCCAGGTGATGGCGATGGTGACTGCCGGCCTGTTGAACAAGCAGGTTGCGGCGGAGCTGGCGCTTAGTGAAATCATGGTCAAGATTCACCGACGCAAGGTGATGGACGGCATGGGAGCCGATTCCCTGGCCGACCTGGTCAAGATGTGCGAGCGGGTCAGGTTCCCTTCGTGGAGCGCGAAGAATAGCCCAAGCGAATAGCGGCCTGAGGCGCGGATTCTATGCTTCGGATCTGAATGAGTCGTCAGACGTCAACGGAGCCAGGACGTCGTTTTCCAATGCGAAGCGGAATCCGAGAAGCTTGGCGCGCATGACGAGGGAATGTACATCGCGAAACGATCCCGTCTGGCGCCGCAGCCCTCCGGAAATGATCAATTCGAGCGACTTGCCTGAGCCGCGACGGTAGGCGCGAATCTGAGCGTAATCAACTTGGGGAACACTCTCAAAGAGAAGGGATCGAGTGTCGATCGCGTCCTTGATCGCCTGCAACGACGCGTGGCGCTGCCCGATATGAGCAGGAAGGCTGGAGTCCCAAGCGTCAGGTTCGCGCGCGATCCAATCGCAACACATGCAACCCTCGTTGAGATTGAAGCTGAGCAACCGGAGTGGAGAGCGGGAGAGTTCGCCAACCTTCAAGCGGGAGCGAAAGTTTTTGAAAAACAGGCTGACTTCGCGCAGATACTCAGTCAGCCCGGAACTATCCTTCCACCACGGACGCACCGGTTCCGGATCGAAGGAGGGAGCAGGAGAAGTTGCGGCCACGAATGTACCTCCGAAGTCGGACTGCTATTCCGCAGACTTGCCTGGATGAACAGAATCGTACGGCGGTGAGAAATGCCAATCTCATCCGCGCTGCCGCAGTTCAGTTATCTATCGGGGACATTCAAAGGGCGGCAACATCGCGTTCATTGCTGCGGATTCGCACCGCCCCGTCCACGTTGTAATAAAAGATCTTTCCATCGCCGATTTTTCCGGTGTAGGCGGCGCCCTGGATGGCGTCGATGACCGGATCTACGAGGTCGTCATGGACTACGAGTTCAACCTTGACCTTGGGCAGCAGATCGATATCGTATTCCCGTCCGCGAAAGACTTCTGTGTGGCCCTTCTGGCGACCGTGTCCGCGCACTTCAGACACGGTCATGCCAGAAACTCCCAAGTGGGTCAGGGCCTCTTTGACCGAATCGAATTTATTCGGCCGGATGATCGCTTCGATCTTTGTCATCGCACTCGTTTCACCGGCCCTTTAGTCGCTGGTTGCCGGCACTGCACGTAGTGTGCCTGCTTCGTAAGCCGGCGCAGGCACGGTCAACTCCTTAGGCATTCCAGCAGGAGCAGCCAGGGATGAGACGACATATTCGGGGTAGGCTGAAATTCCATGTTCGTGGAGATCGAGGCCGAAGAGCTCGCCCTCTTCCGAAACACGGAGCGTGCCGGTGAGGTTGACGAGGTACATGAGGAGCATGGCTACGCCAAACGTCGAGAGGGTGATGATGGCGCTGCCGATGAACTGCGCTTTGAGCAGAGTGATTCCGCCGCCGTAGAACAGGCCGGCCAGCGGAGCCGAATTGTCTGGCCCGGTGGGCCCCGACGCGCCATATTTGCCGCAGGCGAAGAACCCCAGGGAGAGAGTTCCCCAGATACCGCAAAAGCCGTGAACGGGGACGGCGCCGATGGGGTCGTCGATGCGGAGCCATTCGAGCACTTCGACACCCAGGCAGACGAGCACGCCGGCAACTCCGCCAAGGAGGATCGAACCCGTTGGCGTGACCCAGTAGCAGGGGCAGGTGATGGCCACCAGCCCAGCCAGGAATCCATTGACGGTGAAAGCTATATCCCATTTCTTGGTCAGGAAGTAGGCGTACGCCATGGCGGTGAGGCCGGCGGCGCAGGCCGCGAGTGTGGTATTCGCGGAGACTCTGCCGATGCCGGTGAAGTCCATTGCCGAGAGGGTTGATCCGGGATTGAAGCCGTACCAGCCAAACCAGAGGATGAGGCCGCCGGAGGCGGCGATGGTCAAATCGTGAGGCAACATGGGCCCGCCGCCATCACGTTTGAACTTGCGGCCGAGCCGGGGGCCGAGGACGATGGACCCGGCGAGCGCAATGAACCCGCCGATGGTGTGAACGACGGTCGATCCCGCGAAGTCGTGAAAGCTTTGTCCCAGGCTGGGCAGGAAGTTTCCGGCTGCTCCCATGGTTGCGAGGAAGCCATCGGGTCCCCAGGCCCAGTGTCCGATGATGGGATAGATGAAGCCGGACACGCCAACGGAATAAAGCAGATCGCCGACGAAGCCGGTTCTGCCGATCATGGCTCCGGAGGTGATGGTGGAGCATGTGTCAGCAAAGGCGAACTGGAAGATCCACACTGCGAGGAAAGCTACACCGGTTGATTCATAGGTATCGGGAGCTCCCTGCAGGAAGAACCAGTGATAGCCGATGAAGCCGTTGCCATGGCTGAACATGAATGCGAAGCCGATGGCGTAGAAGAGGAGTCCGCACAGGCAGGTGTCAACGATGCACTCCATCAGCACGTTGACGGTTTCCCGCGACCGGCAGAAGCCGGCCTCAAGCATGGTGAAACCTACCTGCATTCCGAAGACGAGGAAGGCAGCAACGAGGGTCCAGGCGGTGTTGACCGGATTGATGATGTCGGCTGCTTTAGGTGTGGAATCGGCTGCGTAGACCTTGGCAAAGAGCAGGCCGCTGACACCTGCCATGATCAACAGGGTCAGGCCGACGCCGGCGAGCTTACCCGCCAGCATCGTTATTCCGTAGCGCTGCCATTGGGGTTTACGCAGGCGGACTGCGAGCCGCGATATCTTCTGTGCGAAGGACAAGGATTCCTTTCGCCGCACAATGGACTTCATCGTGTAGTTCCTCCGATCCTGAATGTCTGGTGCGCTTACTTCGGGGATGTGGTGCGCTTAAGGGCGGTTAGGGGCAAGCTATGTGCGCCATCCCGAGGGAGAACGGGACGCGGCACCGGGGTCGGGGAGTGTCTCGCTCCCAATTATTTGCAATCTATTCGAGTGAGCCGGAGCCGACAACTATACCTTTGTATAGCTTGTGCGCAAAGGCATCCTGCCTGATCCTCTTCCAGGGCTCAAGAATTCTGCGGGGCCGATCGACTAGAACGACGGCCACGGAGTAGATCAAGCACCTCATGCCTGGGGGGGCCAAGGGCGAAATGCTAAGGCTTGAAACCTTCTGTGTACGCCTGCTGGAAATCACGTTCTTCAGTGGCCTGGCGGGGTGCGCACTGGTGGTGGTGTGCAGCTGGGTCTCGATCTTCAAGAGCGGATTTTCTGACCGCGATTAAGAGTTGACAGCAGAGCGCGTGCAGGCGCGCGATGGCGCCAGCTACCGGTTCGCTGAACCTAACCCACAAGAAGAGTAACCATGCTTCAGTAACATGATGTTTGCGCTTTATCAATTACTACGGACTAAGTGATATGTAAGGCAGTCACTACTCGGCACTATCTTATTTAAAGCAAGCTATCTGCTCACATCGAAACCAAAAATTAGTTTGATAATTGACCTGCGCAAAGGTACACTTCCAGCACTGATCGCACGATCGTTGCGATCGACTGTTCGACGCATTTCAAAGAATGCTTCCTCGCTGGAGTGCCAATTCCAGGTCGAGCAATCATCCAATCAAGTAAGGTCGTTTGAGAGCGTAATCATGCGGTTAATACTGCTCCATCGCTTGCGGTGGGGGCTGCTGGTAGCTGTTCTTCTGGCGGCGCCGATAGCAAGCTTCGCGCAGGAAACGACGTCCGCCAAGGCAAATTCGGGTCCGGGGGGAGCGACTTCCACCGGCCTCAATGTCGCCGGTGCGGGCGGGTCTTCATATCGGATTGGAGTAGGCGATGTCCTGCATATCTCCGTATTCGAGGAACCTCAGTTTACTGAAGCAGCAGTTGTAAGACCCGACGGAATGATATCAATTCCTCTGGTTTCGGAGGTATCTGTGGCAGGGATGACTCCGGAATCAGCAGAGACAATGCTGACGTCGCGCCTGGAGAAGTTCGTTCACAAGCCGCGCGTTACGGTGGTGGTCCAGGAAATTCACAGCCGCATGGTTTACATAACCGGCGAAGTCCAGCGGCCTGGCGCTTATCCCCTGGTAGACAACATGAATGTTGTGCAGCTTGTTTCCCGGTCGGGAGGCTTGACGGATTTCGCCAAGAGCAAGCAGGTGTATGTACTTAGGGCAGGAAGCGGAACACGAGTAAAGGTCGATTATCGAAAGTTGTTAAAGGGGCAATCGCCAGAACAAAATCTCGAATTAGTCCCGGGAGACACAGTGGTGGTGCCATGACCAATCCAACAGCGACTGCAACGCGTACCTTGGTTGTTTGTGTTTTGTCCGCAGCGGGCCTGATGTCAACCATTCATGCTCAGAACGTTCAAATTGCTGCAAACGATGACGAGGGGCAGCTATATTCGCTGCACCGTGTCGAATCGGCAGCTACACTGGGCGGCCGCACTGAACCACTTACCAGCTGCGGTGACGCATTGTCGATCGCGTTGCAGCAGGGGACGCCTGAGTTTCCGTGCTGGGCAAACATCCGCACCGTGGACCGATGGACGTCGGCTTCATTCGGAATTGAACCGTCGACGAACGGAGCAAAGTTACTGCCGCGCGACGTGCCGTCAAGCTTCACGTTTACCGCGGGCGGACTCAATGCGCTCAGCCTGCCGGGAGATGGCGAGGGCAAAGCCTACGGCGGGTTAGGCGCGGTATCGGGACTGATCGAGCAGCACAGGTGGCAACTGATGGCTGAAGACGCGGGCGGCGCGGCTGACTTTCAATTGTCGGGTGGACACTTTGTCGGCGTGAACTTGTCGGCGGTGCGCATGACCGGCGAGATAAGTCCACGACTTACCTGGCAAGGCTCGGCTACCAATACATATGGGACGGACGCGGCCCGGCAGGTGGCTCCGATCGACTACAGGATGGTCGGTGATGCCGATGCGCCTGCTCCCGACACGGCCGCGTATGGACTGCATGGCGGCCTGATGACCGAGGGGGAGGAAAGCTTCAAGCTGCGCTATGAGGTATCGCGCCGGTCAGCCTGGGATTTCAGTGGTTCTCATAACTACACCAAGTACAACGCGGATAGTTTCCTGGTGCACACGGCACGCGGGCGGGTGGAGTATTTGCGCCGGGTTGGCCGCGGGACTGCAATGGGCTTCTATGGCGGTGGCGAACACCAGACACAGCCGCTCGACTGCACCCTGGGTGGAGCCGGGATGCGGCTGCTTTCATCGTGGAATACGCGGGCGTCGCTGAACCTTTCGGGGGGCGTGAATGGCGCCAGTGCGAGTTGCGGCAGGCGGGTGGCATTCACCGGCAACGCAGCGTTCTACACGCGTATTACGAGCCAGACGGATTTCTTCGTGACCGCCAATCGCGACCTGGGCGACGGGGTGATCGAACATACGATTTTGAATAACACCGGGGGCGCCGGGCTGCGCCATGCATTTGGCCGCAAAGTGGGGGTGTCTGCAAGCCTGAACGAGTTGTACGGAATCGATCCGCATGTGAAGCAGACTTATCACGGATCCTTTGTAGACGGCAGCCTGCGCTTGCGTTTGTGGCTTGGGTTTTCTGAGGAGATGGAGCTTCGGCGGTATTCATTTTCGGGATTTTCTTCAGAAGCAGGCCGGACGGTCGCGGTGGCTACGCTCTGGTGGTCGCGCCCGCGCGGCCCTGAACCCAGGTCTGGCGTGGTGCGCTAAGGGGATGGAGAACAACGGATCATGGGAGCAAGATCCATTATCAGCCGGCTGAGTGCGCTTCCGCTGCGGCACAAACTCATCGCTGTTGCGATCGAGGCGATGGCCATCGGCGGCTGCGTGGCGTGGCTCCAGCATTTTCCGCCGGCGGAGTACTCGAGCTCAGCACTGCTGTTCTTCGATAGCAGCGCGGCCGCCAGGGCTGGCGTAGCAGAGGAAACCGGCAGCAATCCGGCGCAAGTCACGCAACTGGCTAGATCGATCCTGAGTGATGACGCAGTGAGTGCGATAAGCACCGAGGTCGGCCTAAATTCCGACGGGAGAGGATCGGCTGTTTCACGATTCCGTTCGGCCCTGTCGCTATCACGGGAGTCTACTTCGAGCCTGCGCGTAACTTGGCGTGGCACCGATCGCAACCAGGCTACGGTGGCGGCCAATGAAGTGGCGCTACGGCTGATGTCGTGGTCGCCGGCGGTTGCGTTGCCGGGACTTGCAGCGCCTGGACTTGCATCGACCGATGGTTCGGATCGAGTTGGATCAACGCATCCCGCCGGGACGTTCACGCCAATTTTGCCGCCGGAACCGCGATCTCAGATCGCGATCAAGGTTAGCCAACTCAAGGCTCGCCTTGAAGAGGTGGTGAACTACCAGAACGAGCTTCGGCTGGAACTTGCCAACATCGACCAGAAGCAGTCGAAGTTGAGCGAGGAACAGCACCGGCTCGAGGTCGCGGTCAAGAAAGCAAGTGACGAGAGGCTGGCCAGTACCTCCGCGCGGCAGCCGCTGATGGCGCAGCTGGCAGCAGAGAAGAAGAAGCTTGAAGCTTTGCGGGTGCGCTACACAGACGCCTATCCCGACGTCGAAGCTGCGCAGGAACGAATCGCGGAGATGGAAGACAAGCTTGCGGCATTGCCGGCGACACACTCCGCGGTTGATGCCGATCAGTCCCGCCTCAATACCCTTACAAGAGAGATCAATAATCTTGGCGCGGACAGGGCGCGCCTGTTGCGGCAGCTGGCGGAGGAAGCCAGGCTTGAAGAGGATCTTAGCGGCCAGGTGTTTGCAGCATTGAAGCAAGAAGCAAAGGTCGATTTGGCTTCAACCAGCCTGCAGAGTGAACAAAGCAAGCTGCCGCCCGTCAACGCGGATGCGCCGCTCGCGCCGCCTCGCGCGAGCCAGGAAAATGTGGCTTCTCCTGAAGGAGATGAAGTGCACGCGTTCCGGATCCTGGTCCCCGCGGGCCGGGCGCAGGCGACACATAACCCACGTCAGCTGCTGAGATGGCTCGCAATGGTGGCTGGATCGCTGAGCGGGATTCTTTATTTAGTTTTGGCCGTCTGGTGGTTCCGTGCGGTTAGAAATGTGGAGTCCCTGGAGAGAATCGTGCCGAGCGATATTGCCTATCTTGGCGGGATACCCGGGATACAGACATGGCGACACAACGTTTAATTCCAGGAAGAGGGTTGTCATTGAGCATGCCAACAGGCCACGGCGAACTGGAGGTTGTTGACCTCCCAATTGAAGGGGTGGATTCCGCGCTGCTCGTTGCCAATGAGCGGTCCCCGCTTGGCGCCGCGAGTTATCGAAGCGTTGCGGATCAACTGCTTGGGGGTGATTGGTGGACACCTCGCCGCGTCTTTGTGACCAGCGCGATTGCCGGTGATGGGAAGACTTGTACCGCGTTCAACCTGGCCTGGGCACTTACGGCGCGAAAGGCGTCGGTGTTATTGGTCGAATTGAATTTTATGCGGCCACAATTCAGCAGCGTTCTGGGAGGCATACAGGTTAGGTCCGGCGTCGATTGCGCCATCCGCCGTTCGGCGAGGCCCGAAGATTGCGTTTTCTCGATGGGGAATGAATTGCTGGGCGTGTCGGCGGTGAAGGACGCTATGCGGAAGAGCGAACTGAAGCAATGCCTGCCATGGCTTGCGTCATACCTCGACTGGGGCGCGGCGAACTTCGATTGGCTGATCTTGGATTGTCCGCCGGTTCTTTCCTTTGCGTGGAACGAGTGGTTTCGCGAGTACGCTCGACCCTCGTTGCTGGTGGTTCGCGAGCAGCGCACGCCGGCGGTCCTGGTGCGGCAGGCAACTGCCCGTCTCGGCCCCAACCTGAAGGGCGTGGTCCTGAATGACGTTGAGAATAGCCGCACCCCGCAGCGGCCGGCAGGCCGGTAGGCGGACCAGCTGGTGCCAATATAGAACAGCAGGATACTTTTTCCGAAACAACAAGCAATCTGAGATTGGACACTTTAATTTTGCCGCCCGGGACAAGTTATTCCTCCATGCGCCATTCTTGCGCGCTCTCCACTCCTGAAATATTTCCCGGTCGATTTTTGTGGTCAATCTTTTAGAAGCTCCTGCCTCGCTTTCCGGCCGGAATGCAAAGATCAGCCTATGTTGTCGATGATATGAATGCGGTAGAGCGGGGCCATACCGAGGATGATCTGGCTATAGAGAAAGCGCAGAGTTTTGGAGGACTTCGGGATAGACATTCAGGTTCTGAGGCTTCTCCTTCGTTCAATGGTCATGGAATTAAGGCCCGCTTAACATTCGATCACTAAGCTGAGTCGGTAGAGTTGGCCTGGCTGAAGAGCGAGGTGCGGGCCCATACATTTCGATGAAGGAGACAGTGTGCGCAAATTTCTGATAGCAGTGTTCCTGTTGCTCGGCCTCGGGTTCCATGCAGCGATGGCACAGTCAAACTGGCAGGTCCTCAAGACTTTCCATGTCGGAGGAGAGGGCGGATGGGACTACGTCACTGTCGACGCGCCCAATCATCGACTGTTTGTGACACGGTCGACGCATACGATTGCGGTCGACGAAACAACGGGCAAAGTGCTGGGGGATATTCCCGGTCAGAACCGTTCGCACGGCGTTGCGCTGGTTCCAAAACTGGGTCGCGGCTTCATCACGGACGGGGGCGGAAGCGGCGCCATCATCATCTTTGACATGAAGACCTATGCTGTTCTGGGCCGGATCGAGACCGTGCCGGACTCGGATGGCATCATCTATGACGCGAAGCTCGACAGAGTGCTGGCCGTGTCGGGCGACAGTGGAGTATTAATGACGTTCCGTCCCGACATCGACCCCAAGAACGGCAAAATCGATGCGCCTATCGCGCTGGGCGGGGCGCCGGAGTTTCTCGCGTCCGATGGCACGGGACGGATCTATGTGAATCTCGAAGACAAGGATGTTGTCGCTGTCGTGGACCTTCAATCGCGAAAGGTCATTGCGCGCTGGCCAGTCGCTCCGGGAGGGCGCCCGGTGGGAATGGCGATCGACCCTGCGACCCACCGTCTCTTTGTGGGCTGCAGGAAGCCGCAAAAGCTCGTCGTGATGAGTACCGAGAGCGGGAAGGTCGAAGAGACGCTTCCGATCGGCGAAGGAGTGGATGCGACCGGATTTCACGCAGGACACGCATTTGCAAGCTCTGCGGATGGTACGTTTGCCGTCGCTGCGCAGAAGGGCGGCACGTGGGTTATCGAGCAGACGGTGACCACTCCCAAAGGGGCGAGAACCATGGGGCTGGATCATACCAGCGGGAGGATCTTCTTGCCGACTGCCGAACTTGAGGCCAGCGGCGCCGGCAGACCCAAGCCCAAGCCGGGCACTTTCGAGATTGTTGAGGTCGGACAACAGTAAGTTTGTAGGGGTGTTGGTCCGGGGTTGAACTTTATCGTTTAGGTCAGGCAGAGTTGAAGGCGCATGATCATCAATGCGCGTGCAGGGACGATATCGATGAGTCTAACCCTCAAGCTTCATCCTGATGAGCTTTCCATCGTGCGGCTCTTGCCACAGGCCGAAGTTCCCGCATGGGTGGATATTTACTCGCGGCCGCTGGTGTCTGTGACATTGTCGGCGAATGAAATGTCGATCGTATGCTTGAGCAGCCATGTCCCTTCGGGTGAACGGAGCGAAGGGCCGTGGCGCGCGTTCGAAATCGTTGGTCCCATCGACTTCGCCCTTACCGGAGTGCTGGCTTCAGTTCTGAATCCGCTGGCGGCGGCGGGCCTGGGTATCTTCGCGATATCGACGTTCGACACGGACTGGATCCTGGTCCGCGCAGACAGGGTCGCAGATTCTCGGGCGGCCCTTACGGCGGCGCAGTTCAGAGTGGAGGATGCCTAGATGCGCAGTGACAGGCAACTCAGCCCGCCATCCATCTTGCGAAACTCCGACATGTCGAGTGGCAGGGGATCGAAACCCCGATCACGCAGTTGATCGGTCACCCGAGGGTAGCCGGCTGCGACCAGGACGCGATCGTTTACCTGGACGCAATTGGCGGCGTAACTCTCATCTTCGCCGACCCGGATCAGTTCGAACCGCTCGAACTCCGGGTTGCCGGCCATCTCGTCCATCACGACTAGGATATTTTTCCCGATGAACGCGATCCCGCTCTTCAGGTGCAGGATGCTGGACATGGACCGCACGTCGATGGTGGAAGAGGTATAGCCGAGTACAGCGAGATGCTGTGCCAGTTGCCGCGCGCCCTCGGGGTTGGTGCGGTGCGAGATCCCCAGGAAGAAGTGGTCACCGGCTTCGCAGATATCACCGCCGTCCACCGTTCCGGGGCTTTCGATCGCAGGCATCGCAGGAAAGAACGACGCCAGCGCGGGCTGGATGGCTGCAACTTCGCCGGTGCGGCTCTCCGCTCCCGGCCTCATCAGTATGGCGCCGCGCTCGGTGACTACCGCGGTGTCTTCTACAAATGTCGAATCCGGATAGCGCAGGTCAGGGTCGAGAGTAGTCAGTTCCAATCCGCATTCCTGAAGTGCCGTGCAGTAGTGCTCGTGTTGTTCCAGAACTCTTTCAAAAACCGGTCTCCCCAGGGAGACGGTAGTTAGTCCGGCATCGAAATTCGCTGCGGGCGTGCGGACGATGGCATGTCTAAACAAGTTTGTTCCTTCCGGATTCATGATGCGTGGGTTGTCTTCGGCGGCGGAGCCAGGCATACACAGGCGCGGCGGCGCACAAAAGAACCAGAGCCCGCCATGCACTGAGATGGTCGTCATGCACGGCCGCGGCCAGGAATAATACCGACCCGATCAAAACCAGGCCCGTGGTCAGAGGGTATCCCCATGCGCGGAACGGTCTCTCCATTTCTGGCTCCCGCAGACGAAGCACTATCACGGCGACATAGTTTGCCGTGTACATTCCCGCCACCAGGATAGCGGCGATGGCGATGATCTGGTCGAATCGTCCGCTGGCAGCCAGCAGTGCCGCCATTCCAGCCGAAATCAGCATCGCAGTCACCGGAGTTCCGCCCGCGCCCACCTGCGCCACGCGTTGCGCAAACAGCCCATCTCGCCCGATCGCAACCAGTATGCGCGGCGCACCCAACAGGACAGCATTGATCAGGCTGAGTAGAGTCAGCAACGATAGGACGGTGACAAAGCGTCCTCCCCACGAAGGGAAGACGATTCGCGCCGCGTCGGCTGCCGGAAGGGTCGAGCCTGCGAGCGCGGGGATGGTCAACACGTGTAGAAAAGCCACGTTCATCAACAGGTAAAGAGCCATGACAATCAATACGCCGCCGATCATTGCCCGCGGCAAGTGGCGCGCTGCGTCGGTGTCTTCTTCGGTAAAGTAGATGGCTTCGTACCAGCCATCGTAAGTCACTACAATGGCCCGGAGCGCAGCCACGAGGGGCACAAGCCTGGTCCACAAGCCAGTGTCGTGCAGGCTGGTCATTGCCGCTGCGGCGACAGGGGGAGCGCTGTGCATCAAGCAGGCTCCGGCGAGCAGCAGAAACGTAACCGCAGTGATGGAACTTGTGAACTGCTGGATTCTGCTGCTCAGCTTGAGTCCTGCCAAATGCAGTCCGCAAAAAAGTGCCATCAAGCCAAGCGCGACTGCTTTAGGCCACATTGCCAGAGGGGTAAACAGCACGCCGAGATACTCGGCGGCGGCTGTGGCTGCGTAGGCGACTACCGCGCAATTGTTGAGCCAGTCGGCCCAGCCTATGGCAAATCCTGCGCCGGGGCCGAAGGCGCGACGCGCGTAAATGTAGAACCCGCCCGCCTGGGGCATGGCCGTGCCCAACTCGGACAACGATATCGCGCCGAGGAGAGCGTACAGGGCCCCGAGAATCCAGATTGCCATGATGGGCCAAAAGCTACCCAGTTCTCCGGCGATGGTTCCGGGAAGGCGGAGAATTCCCACACCGACCGTGCCGCCAAAGATGACGGCCACGCCAAAACCGAGTCCAAGTATGCGGTTCAGGCTTCGCGAAGCAGCACTCGCTGGTCAGGGTCGGGAGTTGAGATGAGCATTAAGGCGGATCTCCATTTCCAGGGGCGCAGAATTGCTGAGATTCTACCGCCCCTGGAGAAGAATGCAAGAGCGTTGAGATCCGATATACCTGGAGGCGTCACTCAACGGAATCTAGATCCATACCTTTGAAGCAGCTCCGGCGTGACCCTTGCCATGACCGCTCGCTCCGGCCGCAGTCGTTTCGGGAGTCTGATCTGCCTCGGCTTCTCCCGGATAAGCGTGCGGCGGACCGACACGGTTCATGCGGGCATAGTTAGGGATTGCGATCATGGTTGAGCCATCCTCCCAGCTGCCCTTGATCACCATCACACCGCCAAGGAGTTCCGGACGCCATTCGGTCGAGAGCGGAGCCTCGCCCACCTTCTGATCAATTTTCTTATTATCCGCTGCTTCGACGTTGTAAACGAGCGGGCCGTACTTCAAGGCTACCGAGCCTCTGTCGGCTTTGACGCGTTCATCCGCGACCACACGCTGCGGCACCATGGGGAGTTCCATTTCGATACGGTCGCCGTGCTTCCACTCCCGGGTCACAACGGCGTAGCCCTTGCGGATCGCGGGTTCCTGGTCTTCACCATTGACGGCGAAACGCTTGACGCCGCGCACTTCCGGTGATTCCTTGTATAACTTGCTCATGTTTCGATCCGGTATGCGGACATAAACAGAAAACGTCTTCGCCTCTTTTGGGTTCACGGTGATTGAAACCGAACCGTGCCATGGGTAATCAGTTTTCTGGATAACTTCAACTTCAGTGCCGGCGACCATGCCTGCATGGACGCGGCTACCGACAAACATGTTGACGTACAAACCGCTCTTGTCCTTGACGTAGGTCCAGGTGGGGATCATGAGCAGCGTGCGCGATAAATTTCCAACACAGCATGGGCATACATGCCAGAGAGCACGCTCGGTGTTAATCAAGGGGTTGGTATAGCAGTAGCTTTCTCCGTCAAGCGCAACCCCGCCGAGGAGAGCGTTGTACATCGTTTGCTCGTAGAGGTCGGCGTACTTCGCATCGTGATAGGCGAGGTTGAGCTTGTATTGAAAGAACACCAGGCCGCAACTGGAGCATGTTTCGCAATAGGCTTCGTTGCGAAGCGAGTAGTTGGGTCCAAAGCCCTCCGACGTCTCGCCGCTTCCAATACCTCCGGTCAGGTAGTACTTCTTGTTGACCATGTTGTCCCAGAGCGAGATTACTGCGCTCTGATAGTCGGGGTCGTGGGTTTCAGCGGCGATATCCGCCATTCCCGAATAAAAGTAAGTTGCGCGGACTGCGTGGCCGACCGCCTCATACTGCTGGCCGGGGGGCAAATGGCTTTGATCGTACTCAGAACCACCGCGGCGGGAATCAAGCAGGAACTTGGCAAGGGCGATGTACGCGTCGCCACGATGATTGCCCTCCTGGTCATTTACAAAGCGGCCGAAGCGGACCAGGGCCTGTTCCATCTCCTGATGGCCGTCGAACCATTCCTTTTTGCCTGGTCCGATGTTTGCCACCCAACAATCGGCAAGTTTCTTGGCCGCGTTGTAGAGCCGCAGGTCCTTGCCTTCAGTAAGGGTGTAGTGGTTGATGGCCGACTCAATAAAGTAGCCGGAAACGTAGCCTTCATGGTTGCCACGATGGTCAGGAGACCAGCGCTCCGGCCAGGTTTTCCGGTCAGCGAGAATGTATGCAGTCTGCAGGTAGCCATCCGGCATCTGCGCGGCGAGGATAACTGGAATCCACCTATCGAGGGTGGCGCGCATCTGCTCCTGCGCATGAAGAATTTCGGGATCATCGTGGGATTCGACCATCAGCGCGATGCACATCGATTCGACGGTTTGATGAACCCATGCATTGGAGAAAACGAAGCCCTTGTGCGCGCCATGTGGTTCGCCCCGGTTGGCCTTGCCTGCTTCGATGAAGTTGTCGATTCCTCCGTCGCCGCGACCTGCTGGAATGTCGGTGCGTTCGCACATCTCGATGCAATGCGGAATCCATTTAACGATGAGGGCCTTGGCCCGCTGGTTCCAGAACGGGCTGTCAATGGTGTACCTGCGTGTGTAAACCACGTCGAGCCGATCCTGAGGCGGAACCGGTTCGACGTGCACTCGAATATCGTGCGACCGGTCGGCAGATCCCGATGCCGAGAGTGAGAGGACATAATCTCCGGCAGCTGTGAATGTGGCGGTGGTGACCGGCGATGCCGCGTCTTGAAAAGAAACTCCGCCGGGGCCGGAAGACTTGACCCACCGGGCAACGTTTGCACTCGAGTCCTGCAGCCACGTCACCTTGCCTGCCAGGTGAGTCTTTCCGGTCGAAACAACCGAACGGTCAACACCCGCGTCCACGACGGGCGGCAGGGCCGGCGGTGGTCCGTAGTTGTAAACCCTCCACTCGAGAATTCCGGCCGGCTTGTCTTTTTGCGGAAGAACCTCGAGGCGCACTTTGGTGGTCTTCACCGGAGCAAAGGTTGTGGCGTTGAAAGAGTCCGGCTCGATTCCAAGTCCTTCAGGCTTCTCGACGGGAACAAATTCGCTGCCCGACCAGCAAAGAACTCGATAGCTGACGGGGGTCTGCATTTTGGGAAGGCTACTGCCGGGCAGCGCGCCTGGGCGGGGGCGATCGACCGCCCAGTAGACCTCGACCTTATTGATGGTGACCGCATCACTCCAGTCGTATTGAACCCAGGGAAGGCTGTCATCGGCGGACTTCACGGCCCAGAGCGCGTAGCTGCCGTGAGTGCGATCGTAGGAATTAGCCGGAGCGAAGCCGTCATTCAGCGCGGAAATCTTGTTTTCGCTCATGATCGCGAGGCTCGATGGAACTGCGACGCGAGCAATATTGAGAGCGACATCCGCTGTTTGAGCGGACGCTGCAGTCTTGCCAAAGACGCCAAGCATTGCCGCCCCGGTGAGTCCCGCCACAAAATCGCGACGATTGACCTCGTGGTGCCGTCGGCCAAGGTCCGGGCCTGTGGGTCGAATTTCCGTGCTTGATCTCGATGTCTTACGCTTCATAAGCCACATCCCCGTGTTCACTGGGTTTCGATATTCCAAAAATTGGCGGCGCCGGTTCGAGCGCGCGGTGAGAAAACGCTTCCTCAAGGGGGATCGTATACCGCCAACTCTTGACGCGTAAAGCGGCGAGGTTAGCCTGGTTATCCGGCGACGTCACTTTCGGTCCGGGGGAGCACTCACGGTGACGCTCTCGCCGGAATAGCTTACTTCCTGATCGACTTGGGTGGACTCCGTAGGTCCGGCACCATGTCCGTCGCTGACAAACACCACTCGAAAACTGCGCTTCTCGATCATTCCCGGGAAGGTGCCGCTTCGCGAACCGATAGTGAATTTGCCTGACGGCTGATCCCAATGCATTGGGATAATCGTGTGCTGGCCTTTCTGGTACGCGTAACTATCGCCGCTATCTTCGTATAGTTCGAAGTCGCCATTCGCTCCCGGGTAGACGCGGATTTCAATAGGCCCATCAGGCTTTTGGCCCGTGTACTCAATTTGCGGGCCAAGCGGAATGATTGAACCAGCGCGAACGAAGAGTGGGAGGGTATCTAGAGGCGCGTCCACATCCTGATAGCGGGCCCCTGAAGTCTTCTGCCCGGTCCAGAAGTCGTACCAGGCCGGAGCATCCGGTAGGTAGAGCCGGCGCTTGGTTGCATCTTCCTCGAGCACAGGGCTAACCAGGAGGGACGGACCGAACATGAATTGGTCGCCGATATCGCGTACCTTTGGATCGGTGCGCCAATCCATGACAAGCGGCCGCTGAATGGTGTAGTCATCGTTGGTGACCCGCCACGCGAGCGAATAGATATACGGCATGAGCCGGTATCTCAATCGGTCAAATTTAAGAAGGATCGGTTCAACCCGGTTATAAGTCCACAACTCGTTGTTATCGCGGTGGCCGTGGGTCCGGAATACAGGGCAGAACGTGCCGTACTCAAACCAGCGGGCATACAAATCCTGGTAGGCCGGATCGAACTGCGTCTTGCCGGGATCGGGTTGATGGTAGCCGCCGATGTCGGTAGTCCAGTAAGGAAGTCCGGACACTGCGAAGTTCAGTCCAGCCGGGACCTGATGCTGAAGCGCCCACCAGCTGCTATACACATCGCCGGACCAGGTTGTTGCTCCGACCCGTTGCTGTCCAAGGAATGCGGAGCGAGTGAGAAGATACACCCTCTTCTGCTGATTCGCGGCCTTCCAGTGATCCTGGACTCCGAGCGTATGCATGAAGGGAAAGATGTTGGTGTAGCTCATCCCATTTCCGATGGCGATCTTCTTATCGCGCAAGATCGCGTCCCCGACATGAGGCCAGTATTCCTCGGGCTCAGCGCTATCGAGCCAGAACGCATCCCACCCCTGGGCGAGGAGCTTGCCCGCAAGGTTATTCCAGTAGAAATCGCGGGCCGCGGGATTGGTGGCGTCGTACACATGCGCATCAGAAATGTCGAAGCCCTTTGCATGCAGAATTTTGAAGTTTTCCGAAGTTGGATCGAACAGCCCCCAGACAGAGATCATCGCGTGCACGTGCTCATCGTGGAGCTTTTTCAAATCACCGGGCACGTCGTGGTAATTGGAATTGAAAACAGGGTCGCCCTCCTTCGCCCACCAAAACCAGTCCTGAACGATCGCATCCAGCGGAATGTGCTCGGCGCGGTATCGCGTTGCAATATCGACGATCTGCTGCGTCGAGATATATCGATCTTTCGATTGAAATAGCCCATAGGCCCAGAGGGGCAGGAGAGGAGTGTGGCCGGTCAGGTTTCTATATTCGTGGATGATCTGGTCCATTTCGGGGCCGAGGATCAGATAGTAGTCGATGTTGCTTTCCGCATTGGAGGTGAATCGGAACTCAACCGGAAACCGGTTGTCTGCGTAACTGAAAGCCGCAGTGTTCCACATGATCCCGTAGCCCTTTGTGGAGATCAGGAAAGGTACGGCTACATCGGTGTTGTTCTGTCCTAATTCGATGGTATTTCCGCGATAATTGAAAACACCGCCCTGATGTTGCCCAAGGCCGTAAAAGCCTTCGGTCGCGTCGGGAGCGAATCGATCTTCGACCTGATAGGTCTTGTCCCCGTTAATTTCCGTTGGCTTGTAAGTGCGCGCCCGGTCAAGGCCCTCTCGAAGCAGCGGTGCGCCGTCAGCGGTAGTGAACGAGATGCGGGCGTTTTCAAGCGAGAGCCGGACGTTGAGCCTGGAGGTGCTGAGGGTGACGTCTTTCGGAGTTGTTGCCACGTTGAAGTGGCTCCCGGGGCACGACTCCGCCGGGGAAAGCATCCATGGCTGGGCCGGGATAGCACCCGAGGTTGACGTTGGGTGTGATACGAAATGGAACACTGAATCACGACACGCGCTGACCTCAATGGATTCTTCGCTCGATTCAGCGATGAAGCCAGTCTTGGTTTCGTGAACGGAGATCCTGGGTTGTGGCGGGGGTGCACCCGGAAGCTGCGCAGACGTAGTCTTGAAACAAAGAACGAAGGCGAACATGGTGAGTGCGACGCGAGTCCGTCGAGCGTTGAAAGCATATTGGCAAGATTGCATTGTTTCTCCTGCTGACTGTTCTGTTCAACAACTTCTAACTCGCTATGCCCGTTTCAAGTCGTGACACCATCCATAACAGTCTCGTCCCGGCTGGCGTACCAATGCTTGAGCTAAGGGGACTGAACATCGAGGCTCTTGGCAGGCGGAGCCGACCCGTTGTCGGCCTCAATCAGCCGGAAGCTCTTTCTTTCATTTTCGCGCTGGAGAGACTGGCGATGGAGAACGGCAATCCGCTTCGACAGAGCGGCCAGGTCCTGAGTTTGCCCGGTATGTTTCAGGGAGATAAGCAGATGGTAAGTGGCAGCCTCATCTGACGGATCGTATTTCAGAGCAAGATGGCACTCATCGATGGCTTGAGCATATTGCTCGGCATGCATGTAAATGGAGGCAAGAAGGTCGTGAACGGGGACATAGTCAGGCTTTGAGCTTTGCAGTCTTGCGCGCGGCGGCCATCGCTTCCTTGAATTGCCTGCTCTGAACGTCTGGTGCCTCATTCATCAGGAGTTGAGCGAGGAAGTAGTTCAGCAGCGGATCGTCGGGATGGGCGGTCAGCTGAGAGCGAACCTTGGCTAGTGCAACATCGGGATTATTGCGTTGTACCTCGTTCATATCGAGCGCGTATGAGCCAAGGCTTTGGAAAGATGAGAGGTGCTCGACTTTTCCAAAGTCTTCTTCCGCTTTGTCGAACTGCGCCAGCTCGACATAGAGCAGGCCGCGGGATAGATAGAGCGACGGATCGCCGGGAAGGTATTTGAGACCCACGTTCATCATGTCGACACCAACCTGGAAAGAGTCGTGTTCGAGGCAGAGGCTCGCAAACTCGGCGTAATAGCTAGGTGTTGTGGGGCTCAGTACAATCGCCTGGCGCAACAAGGCCACAGCTTTTGGAGTGTCTTTGTTGGCTTCGTAAGCCTGCGAAGCAAGACTTAGAACATCAGGATCCTTTTGATTGGCTGTGAGCAAAGGGGCGATGGCGGTTATGGCTTTGTCATATTGCTTTTGAGACACCAAGACCACTGCAAGGTCGTATCTCACATATTGGCGATCGGGCAAGAGGGCGGCAAGCTGCTCGAATACGGACGCGGCCGTGTCCAATTGCCCCGTCTGGAAAAGGCAGTAGCCGTAGGCCTCGAGCGACTCAGGATGTGTATTGATCTGTTCTCCCGCAAGGTGGAAGTTTGTAACAGACGATTTGCAGTTGCCCGTCTTTCTTTGGAGCGTAGCTAACATCTCACGGGCGATGAGATCGTTGGGGTCACTCTTGAGGATCGCTTCGAGTAGCGGGAGTGCGCGCTTGTCCCCCGACTGATACCGGATTTGCACGGCGCCCTTAAGTGCGGGCAGATAAGTCGGAGAGAGGTTTAGCGCCTTGTCGAACGATACCAGGGCATTAGCTGAATCGCCCTTGAGGGAGAGGGCGATGCCCTGGAGCGTCCAGGTGCGAAAGTCACCGGGGGATGTCTGCAGTTCCGCACCAGTAAGTGCGAGGGCCTGATCAAATTGCCTGGAACGGATCAGCGTCTGAATCTGTGCAATTGAAGAAGGTTGCGACGGTTTTAACGGAGTGTCCTGAGCCGGGCAGTGAAAGGAGAAGAAAGCCAGGAATATCAATGCGGCGAGGTGAGAACACCGAAGAGGCACAATTCTTCTCCAAGGAGAAACGCAACGAATCGTTGCATGACCGGCCTTTCGAAGGCAAGCGAGGAGGGCAGAAGAACCGGGTGGGAACGCAAGGTCCCGTTCACGTCGGGAGCGGTTTGAACGAACGTAGCTAATTCTGGGAGTCCATTAGTTGTTTTGCCTGCCGATCAGCTCAATAGGTTGATCAGCAGGCAAACGGGATTGAAAGAGAGTGGTTAAAAACTGGCGCGGATATGGAAACTAATGGTTCGAGCAGGCAGGGAGTTAGTTGCCTGGCCGAAGTTACCGCTGGTCATGTTTGAACTGACAAACTCAAGATTTGCGCGGTTAAACAAGTTCAGCACCTCGCCCCTGGCTTCGAATTTGAACTTTTCCCCGAAGAACCATGGAGTGGTAAAGAACTTGGCAACGTTGAGGTCGACATTGTCGTAGCCGGGCTCGTCGTAAGTATTGCGTCCCAGATTGCCTTCGTTTCCAAGGCTGGGCGCGGGGAATTCCGAGGCAGCTGTTGCTGGGGGACCGAACACTCCCGTCAGGAAGTCCTTCTTATGTTTGCCGGACAGGTGCCTGCCGAAAGACGGGACGTTGGGTACGTCGTAGTTGTAGCCGTCGGCGTTGTAATCACCGCCGGTATTCCCGACGACGTCGCCGTTTGCGTCAAAGACGGGGTCGAAAGGAGCGCTGGTGTATACCGTAAACGGGAGGCCCGTCTGCAGGAGCCACACGCCGCCGATCTGCCATCCGCCGAGGACGTTTTTCATGGCCATCGAGTCAAAGTGCGAGGGTACGGTCCAGGTGCCATCGGCCGAGAACTGCTGGCGGATGTCGAAGTCCGCGCGGCCGCGTTGCGCGCGGAAGTTATCCGGCTGGATGATGTTGGTATTGGTGCTGGCCTGTCCACCGGAGATAGATTGCGCGGTGCTGTAGACGTCGAGTGCCTTTGAGTAGGAATAAATCCCACGCATTGACAACCCGTGAGACATGCGCCGCGTCAGGATCGCCGACCCCACATTTCCAGTTGAATTACCGTTGCTCGTGCCGTACTCGATGGCCCCGAAACTGGGATTGAGGTATTGAGGGTTGTTTTTATTGACGATGAGGTCGCCGGCGAAGCGGTTAGCGTTCTGGTAAATGGGCAGATGGTGCGCAGCGGTCCCCGAGTAATTGAGTTCAAAGATCAGGTCGTTGCGCAGTTGTTGCTGGACGCTCAAGGTCCAGGCTTCAACCTGGGTCATTTTGTAATTCGGGGCGAATCCTCCCAGGCCAGACCGCTGCGGAACGCCGTTTAGTAGAACGCCGCCGTGCGCGTCGAAGGTAACATTTGAAGTGTCGACTACCGGGCATACTTCGGTGTAACCGGTAGGAGGATTACAGGTCTGAAAGGCGGGCGTCGGATTGCCCTGGCGCACGTTGACGGACGGTGAATAGAAATACGGCAAGTTACCCGAGGTAGCGTCGGTGATATGCAGATAGGGAGGCTGGTCAGCAAACATGCCGGCGCCGCCCCGCAGTGCTGTTTTCCCATTTCCGAAGACGTCCCATGCGAAGCCAAGGCGGGGAGTAAGACCATAGACGACATGGTCGAGTAAATTGGATCGGCCATTGGGAGCGGCTACAGCGACGGCTCCGGCGATTTGTTGTTGCCGGTTCCCATGCGCCAGCTGCAGCAACGTCAGTTTGGGGCTGAGGATGGCGAAGAGATGCCCCATGGAATCGTAGCGAAGGCCGGCATTCAACGTGAACCGGGGCGTCAGTTTCCAGTCATCCTGAATGAAGAAACCGGTGTAGAGCTCGCGGTAGCGGCGCACATAGGGAGCCTGTCCATGGGTAGTGAGGTCGACGTGTGTGCCGCTCTCTGATGTGGCTTTGTCCTGAACAAAGTCAAGGATGTTATCGAAGTTATAAGTGGGGCGGGTAAAAGCGCTGTCCTGAAGGTCATTTTCGCGGATGTTATAGCCGTCGTAGCCAAACTTCAAGGTGTGAGTCTTGATCGTTGCCGTCATCACGTCGCGCCATCCGACGGTGGTCTGGATGAAGTTTCCGGCACCCCAGGTTCCGAAGCCTTGCAACCCGGTGACATTGATATACGGGATCGCTTCGGTGGGGGACGTTCCGTTTGCTCCCTGAGGGCGAATCATGTTCACACTGAAGTCGTTCAACAGTCGAGGGGAGAAGGTGTGAGTCCAATCGACGTTCCCGAAGTCGGAGATATCGGAGTAGGGGATATTGGTTGCAGGGCGTGCCTGTACACCCTCAGAAGTACGCGAGGTCCTGATGGCATCGGCATAAACACGATCGTTCTTGCCCAGGTAGTAGTCGACCCGCGCGCTCCACTGGTACCCGTTGTTAGGCGTGGTGACGCTGATGTTTGAGGTGCCCACAGCGTTCAGCGTTGCCGGAATCCCGGCGGGGAGGGGATAGTAGCCAGGGTTGGCTGCCTCGACCTGCGCAACGGTTTGCAGGTTCGAGGTGGGAAACGATTGCGGGGGCGCGGTCTTGAGGATCGTGGCTGCGAGGGTGTTGGGGAGATTGGCGGCCACCCAATTATCGAAATCCTGGGTTTCGGCGGTGACGGTGTAGGCCTGCGCGGAACTGGAGCGCAATACGTCAATCGCGCCATACCAGAAGAGCTTGTTCTTCAGAGCCGGACCGCCTAAGGTCGCGCTGACCTCGTTGCGGGAGAAGGTCGGCACCTTCGTCTCAAATTCGGTACGCGCAGTTAGCGAGTCGTTGCGGAAGTAGTAATCAAAGGTTCCATGGATGTTATTCGAACCTGAATTCGTGAACACCTCTACGGTGGCGCCCGCGTTACGTCCTTTTTGAGCGTCGAAGTTGTTGGTTTTTACGCTCATGGACTGCACGATTTCAGGGTTAGGGGAGATGGAGGTGCCGCCGCCGCGGGAGGGCGTGTTGGTGTAGGCACCATCGATCATGTACCCGTTCTGCTCCTGGCGGAGCCCGGCGGCGTTGATGTTGATGGCGTATTCGTTGGTGTAATTGTCGCCGGACGTAACCGCACTGCCGGTTATGCCCGGAGTCAGCGCGGTGAGGCCATATATATTCTGGTCGGGGAGGGGAGTCTGCTGCAGAGTTACATCCGCAATGACCGATCCGGTTGTAGGAGTTACGAGGTCGACCGAGGTTTCGGAGGCGGAGACTTCGACGTTTTCCGACGCGGCGCCAACCTTGAGCGCTGGAGCTACGGTGCGGATCTCGCCGACCTGCAGGGCGAGATGGTCCTGCTTCCAACTCTCAAAGCCTGGCATTTGTACTTCGACGGTATACGTTGACGCGCCGATGCTGTCGATGCGGAAGTATCCAGCGTCATTGGTGGTGGTGAGCTTGGTAATGCCAAGGCGGCTGTCGGTGAGGGTAACCTTCGCGCCAGCCAGTACGGCTCCCGAGGTGTCGCGTGCTGTTCCCTCGATGCCGCTTGAGAATTGGGCGAGCGCCGGTACCCCTTTGAACATCATGAGGAGAAGGAACAGAGGAAAAAGTCTTTTGAGGGTTCTGGCGCTGGCCATAATCGTGTCTCCTTGCAGTAAGCGTTTAGATCCGGCGTTCAGGGTAAACCAGAAAACGATTTCCCGTTTAGATTCGCCTGTTCATTTGAGGTGGACCATCTTTGCTGAACCCCAGCGGGGATGTCAAGCACAAAGAATGGAGTAAACCTATCCTGAGTGAGCGCTGCGGTTTGGGTTTCCGCGATTCTACGCCTCCCCCAAATATCGGCGCCTGACGGACTTCGCGGAAGGGCTGCACCCCCGCCTGGCCGGGTAAAAGCGCCGCTCAGGGTAGAATTCCGTCCATGCGCAAGTTCCTGGCCGCGGCTCTGCTGCTCATCGCCGCTCTCGATGAGCCGCAGAAGACAGCGGTCGAGCGCTATAACGACCTTGAGCAGAGGGTCCTGGCTGCGGCCAAAGCTGGAGATCTGCCGGCACGGATCATCGCCGACAAGGAACTCCTCCATCTGCTGAACGGCTCTCCACAAGTTGTTGAAGCGTTAGCTCGCGCCTATGCTGCTTCGGGCGATTCGCGGCAAGCTCTGACCGCCCTCAGCACATTTGCCGATCTGGGTCAGGCCGACGAAGATCTGCTGTCCGGTAAAGACCAGCGGCTCGCAGCGCTCCATAACTTGCCCGAATTCCGGGATGTGCTGACGCGATTGATCCACAACAAGGCTCCAGTTTCGCTGGGTAAGACAGTGATTACTCTGCCAGACGCGGGCCTGATCGCTGAAGACATGGACTACGACCCGCGCGCGCGATCGTTTCTGGTGACCAGCATCAAGGAAAAGAAGATCGTGCGGGTCGACAAGGGTGGCTCCGTGGCACATTTCGCATCGTCCCCGGATGGATGGCCGGTGGCCGCCGTGAAAATTGACGCCAGGCGCGGCCGTGTATGGGCGACCGAGGTAGCGTTTGACGGATTCAGCAACGTTCCAAAGGAGGCGTGGGGCCGTTCGGCCGTGCTCTGTTTTAATCTGCGTAGCGGGAACCTTGTCAGCCGAATCGAGGGTCCTGCCCACACCTCGCTTGGGGACATGGTCCTCAACGGCCAGGGAGACCCGATTGTCAGTGACGGGAACGGCGGAGGCCTGTACCTCGTCTCAAACGGGCGGATCACATTGATGGACAGCACGGATTTTATATCTCCGCAGACCGCTGCATTTTTGCCGGGGGCCGACAGTGTCGTGATGCCGGATTATTTCCGTGGCCTCGCGAGGCTCGATCTCCGCACCCGAAAAGTGGTGTGGATGAATGAGGACGGAGCGGACAAAGTGGCGCTCAACGGTGTGGATGGCGTTTACATCTACGGGCAGTCTTTGATTTTGACTCAGAATGGAACATCGCCGGAACGGGTCATTCAGGTTCGACTTGATCCGACTCTCAGCCATGTTGTGTCGAGCAAGATCATCGAGCAATCCACGCCTGGGCTTGACCCCACCCATGGAGTTGTGGTCGGAGACGCGTTCTACTTTATTGCCAATTCCGGATGGGCCGAGCTGGATGAACACGGCGACGTCAAGCCAGGCATGATGCTGACTCCCGCGCGAATCGTGATGTACAAGTTCAAGTAAGCGCATGGCGTGGGCGGTATCCCGGGGCGGAAGATGAGTAGGCAGCCGGCTGCACTGCGCGTCGCCTCGGTTCAGAGAGATCGCTGCCGGGGTTGCTCTCCGACCTCGACAAGATGCGCTACTCCTAAGCCTGAACGACGTACCTGCGGTTCCGGCTGCGCCGCAGGTACGGAGCCAACGAGGGCTGTTTCCAAAGGCAGGGCTGGGTGTCCAGGGATGCGGCGCAGCTCGCACATGACTTAAGTCCTTTTCCTTAACGGGCAGGAATATTTTTGGGAACAATGTTGGGGGCGGCGGCGTAATCCCATGCAAGGACACCCCCATGGCGAAAGATCTGCAGATCGCGCTCCGGCAGTTGCGGAAGTCTCCAGGATTCACCCTGACGGCCATCTTGACCCTGGCACTTGGGATTGGGGCAAACGCGGTGGTTTTCAGCGTACTGAATGCCATCGTGCTGCGACCCGTCAAGGTGCCGGGCGCTGAGCGCCTCTTCATGGTTCAACGTGCGAAGTACCCGTCGCAGTCGTATTCCGACTACCTGGATTTGCGCGACCGCAATCGCAGCTTCGAAGGGTTGGCGTCGTACAACATTGTTGGGCCGGTAGGTGTGGACACAGGCGGTAATCCGTCAACCGCATGGCCTTATCTGGCGAGTGGAAACTACTTCGACGTATTGAGAATCCAGCCCTACCTGGGGCGGTTTTATCACGCCTCCGATGAGAAGGGAGCGAATAGTGCTCCGTATGTTGTGCTGAGCTACGCGTACTGGCACAGCCATTTCCACGACGATGCAGGCGTGGCCGGGCGGATGGTGCTGATCAACAAGCGCCAATTCACCATCATCGGGGTGGCGCCACCCGGGTTCCGGGGAACGGAGCTGTTCTTTTCGCCGGCGATGTGGATCCCGATGGTGGATGAGCCTGATGTTCAGGGCTATGACGCGCTGGTCCATCGTGGCAATCACTCCGAATTCGTGATTGGACGGCTGAAGGCGGGAGTGACGCCGGCCCAGGCAACCGATGACCTGAACGGAGTCGGCAAATGGTTATCCAAGACGTATCCGGTGGATGACGAGGGGGTCACGTTCACCTTGGCACGTCCCGGACTGGTGGGGGATATGCTGGGGGGACCGGCACGGGCTTTCATGGCGGGATTGATGTTGCTGGCCGGGCTTATCCTGCTGGCGGCCTGCGCGAACCTGGGCAGCCTGTTCGCGGCGCGTTCGGCCGACCGCGCGAAGGAGACCGCGCTGCGGCTGGCCCTGGGATCGCGACGGCGTTTGATCCTGCGGCAGATGTTGACCGAGACCATCCTGGTTTCGCTGACGGGCGGTTCGCTGGGTTTAGCGGGAGGGGTGTTGCTCCTGCGATTGCTGAGTGTCTGGCAGCCTATTCCGGATACTCCGATCAATGTTCCGGTAAACCCCGAGGCCAGCACCTATGCGGTGGCATTGATGCTCGCGGTGGTAAGCGGACTTCTATTCGGCCTGGTTCCGGTTCGCCAGGTGATGCGATCGGATCCCTGGCAGGTGATTCGAACGGGGACGGCGTCTGGCTGGAAGTTGCGCCGGTTCACCATCAGGGATGTTCTGCTCGCGCTGCAGATTGCAATCTGCGCGGTGCTGGTGACGTCGTCGCTGGTAGCGGTGCGCGGACTGATGCGTTCGATGCATGGGCATTTCGGCTTTGTTCCTCAAAACGTGACGATTGTGGGGAGCGAGTTGCACATGGCCGGTTATGCCGATGATCGCGTCCCGCAGATGCAGCGTCGGATGCTGGATGCGGTGGCAGCGATACCGGGAGTCGAGCAGGTCGGGTATGTGGATCATCTGCCACTGGGACTGGGTGGCGGGGACTCGTTTGTCTATAGCGATCTCACTACTGATTACCGGCCCACCAACGTGGCCGCGGATGCGATGAACTACAACATCTCGCCCGGGTACATTGCGGCAGCAGGCACAAAGCTGCTGGCGGGCAGAGATCTGAGACCGCAGGACGACAGCAAGGCGCCCAAGGTGGCGCTGGTGAACCGGGAATTTGCGCTGAAGGTTTTCGGTTCGGTCAACAAGGCGATCGGCGGCCACTTCAAGTATTGGAACGGGACGCGGGCGCAAGTAGTGGGGGTGGTGGAAGACGGGAAATACCGCACGATGACGGAAGATCAACAGCCGGCCATGTTCTTTTCTTTTCAGCAGCAGCCGTCAAGCGGCACGTGGCTCCTGGTGAAATCGAGGCGCGGCACGGAAGAGATTTCCCGGGCTCTCGAAATCACGCTGCGGGGATTGGACGCGGGGTTGCCGTTTTCGATCAAGACCTGGAACCAGGAGATGAGCTCCGCATTGTTCGCTGCACGAGTGGCCACCGTGGCGCTGGGCGTGCTCGGCCTGCTCGGAGCGATGCTGGCGATGACCGGAATTTTTGGCATGGCGTCGTACACAGTAAGCAAACGGCTGCATGAACTGGGGATTCGAATGGCCCTGGGAGCGCGGTCGCGGGAATTGCTGCGGACATCCCTGGGACGGCCCTTCGCGCTGCTCGCGGTTGGTTCGGTGATGGGAATGGGGCTGGGAGTTCTGGCGACGAAGGTTTTGTCCTACATCGTCTACGAAGCCGCACCGAGAGACCCGCTGGTTTTAGGCGGGGTGGTGCTGACGATGCTGGTGCTTGGCCTGGTGGCGGCGTGGATTCCCGCGCGCAAGGCGCTGGCAGTTAACCCCATGATCCTGATCCGGGATGAGTAATACCGTATCCAGGACGCGTAATACCGTCCGCGGTGAGCGGGACTGACTTTAGCCAACCCGCATGGCGCAGCCAATGCGGTCCTAACGGCGGCGACGGATGTGCGCCCGCCTGATTGCGACCCTCGGCGGCGGCGGTGGCAGAGGCGGCAAACCGGCAACCTCGAGCAGAAGCTTGTTGGCGGCGTTGTACAGGTTGAGATGAGAGTCGACAGGGCCGTCTGTAGCAGCCAGAAAAATCGCGGTGTGGCGAGCGTGATTGATGGCGATGTAGGTTGAGAAGCCGGCGCCGCCCCCAGTTTTTTCAACGATGTGGGATGGTGAGTCCGACGGGAGAATGTGAATCCAGCCGAGCCCGATGCCGGTGGGTTCGCCGGCGTGGTCGAGCCCCTTTTGACTGACTAATCTGGATGGCAGGATGTAGAGAGCCTGGGAGGAGGCGTCCTGCTGGGAGTCGCCGCGGACCAGATATTGGAGCCACGCCGTCATATCGCTGGCGGTAGAGTAGAGCCCCGAGCTTCCGGCGGTAGCTTCGGTAACGGTACAGGGTCCGTCGTCGTGAGCGCTGGCGAGCAGGTGGCTGCACTGTTGGGCGCTGGGAAAGAAGGTCGTGTTCTGCATGTGAAGCGGATTGAGAGTTCGTTCAGCGAGGAGCGCGGCATACTGCTTGTGCGAGGCCGAGGCTAGCGCATCACTGAGAAAGTCGAATGCCACATTCGAATAGAGCGCGGCCGCGCCGGGGTTGCTGCGAAGGCGCTGATTTGGCAGCCAGCGCCAGCGAGTGGAATAGTCCGGGAAGGTGAAGTGTGGCGTACTGCGAGGGGTGTTAGCGAGCTCTCTGGGAAGTCCGGACGTGTGTGTGGCCAGATCGGCGAGGGTGATGGGCAGAGTGCGCCTGGGCACCACTGCTCCCTGGGGTGCGTAGCGCTGAAGCGGATCATCAAGCTTCACCGTTTTGTCGGCAACGAGCTTGGCAAGGACATCGGTGGTAAATATTTTGGTGAGCGAGCATAGGCGCAGCGTGGAGTTCCTGGTGGGAAGTTGGTGAGAACCGGGTGCGGTTTCGCCATACCCGTAAAAAGAGGCCTGCTGGTCGCGGAGGACGACGAGAACCATCCCGGTCGCGCCGGACTGAACAAAGAGATCGTAACCGAGTGCGTTCACCGTTTGAGGGGAGGGAAGCGACGGGCGGGTGTCGACCTGCCCGAACGAAGGCGCCAGTTGCAAAGCGAAGAGGGCGATCAGCAGAACTCTCAGGCGTTTAGGGTGATTCATTATCTTAAGGCTTCCGGCGAAGCGAGTTGGGATTCGTTCTTTAAGGATAGCTGGAATGAGGCATTGTTAGTGCGCACGCGCGGAGCAACAGCCAGTGCGGGGACAGTTTGTGCGCACCTCCGTATAAATCAGAGGTCCATCGCCACCGTGCCACGCATGATGCTGAAGCGCTTTATGCGAGGTCTCGGACGGTTGAGGATCCTGCGCAGTTCGGGAAGCGAGTCGACCGGCTTGCCCTCGATGCGCCAGATGAGATCTCCCTTGCGGAAGCCCTTTTCGTCCGCCCATGTTCCGGGATCGACTGCGTGTATCAAAATGCCGGGGACGTCAGGGAGACCTACGGCTCGGCGCTTCATCAGCGACGCACGCGGGTGAAGCAAGGCCATCCCGAGGTGCATCAAAGGCCCCTCCGTAGCATCGGCCTCCAGGGCAATCAGCCACTTTCGCAACAGGACGGCAAGCTGCTCCTTTTCCCCCTGGGTGAATGCGGAGATTAGAGAGCTCTCGTTGGCCAGATGCTCGGGAATGATCTGATCGAGCAGATCTGATCCTTTGGCGGTGAGGGTTACAAAGACCGACCGGCGATCGTCCTGATCCTGCACGCGAGTGACAAGGCCTTCGCGTTCCAGGGTGTCAATCCTCAGGCTCATGCTCCCCGAGGTGCGGAGCAGGCTGCGCATCAGGTCGCGTTGACTGAGGCGAAAGGGTGGACCGTTGCGCTTCAGCGCGGCCAGCACATCGAAAGTCGCTCGCGAGATACCGAACTCCTCGAATTTCGATTCAAGGGCGCGGTCGACGTATTCCATGATGCGACCGGCGCGCCCGATGATGCCGACAGGGCCAAGATCGAAGCTCAGCCCCTGGCCCTTCCATTGGGAGACCACGCGGTCGATGTGATCCTGCGTTTCCATATATTCGCAATATCCACCCGCGATTTAGCTTAGTCAAAAACAGCTTTGTATAAATTTGCTTGAATTAAAGCAATAATGTTAGTGTCTGGCAATAGCGGGCCGCCTGAGCCCGAAGGATGGAGGTGCAGTGATGAAGGTGATAGCGTTCGATCGGTTTCGCCCCGGGGTGACGATGGAACAGATCAACCCCTACCTTCCGGAGGAGGTGTCGAACGTGTGGCGGCTCTGGAAGGCAGGAGTGGTGAGAGAGAACTATGCCCGAGCCGATGAACCGGGCGTGGTGATCGTGTTTGAGGTTCCCGATGTTGCCACGGCCCGGGGTTACGTTGACGATTTCCCGCTTAGCAGGGCCGGACTGCTCGAGTGGAGCTTCATTGCGTTGCAGATTCCTCTGCCGATCGAAACACTATTCCGGGAAGGAGTGGACTTGAACCCTCCCTGGGACAGGACCATGAGCAAGACCGAGGCGGCTCGATGAAGCGCGCATTTGGGATTTCCGTTCCAGTGGAACTTAGCGAGGTCTGCGCTCCGGAACGATGCGCGTTGATCATTTACGACATGCAGGCCGGCATCGTGCCGCAGATCGCGGATGGTGAGCGAATTGTGGATGGCTGTCGGACTCTCCTCGACGCGGCGCGGGGCGCGGACATGCGGGTGTTCTTTACGCGCCATCTGTTTCTCCCTAACCGCAGCAGCGGGGTCGGACAGCTGCGGCGCGCAATGATCTGGCAAAGGAAGACGGATCCGGGGGAAACCAGGCCGCTGATTACGCAGGGTTCGGCAGGCTATCAGATCGTGCCGGATCTGGCGCCGCGGGAGGGCGAGGTGGTTATTGACAAGATAACCATGTCGGCCTTCGAGAGCACATACCTGCATGCGGCGATGCGCGATGCGCAATTGCAGGCATTCATCATCGCGGGCATCGCTCTCGAAGTGGGGATCGAGCCGACGGTTCGACATGGGGCCGACCTGAACCTGATTCCGGTTGTGGCGGCCGATGCCTGCGGTTCCAAGACGGACGAGGCATACTGTCGGTCGGTCGCGACAATGCAGGAGACGGGAGAGATCGTCGTTTCCCCCGTTGCAGAGATCGTGACTGCCATGAAAGCGCGGTGAGCGGGCACGACGCCGGACGGGGCCAAAGTCATGCTCGCGGACGCGCAGCGATCAGATTCAATCTGCGTTTCTACTTCGGTAGCAGCCCGAATATTGCTACCCCGTTTGGAGCCGCCACGTATACTTTGCCGTTGACCACGACCGGCGTAATGAACTTATTCCCCAATCCGAACCCATCCCGTCCACTGGCCGCCTGGTTGCTGTTGTAGAGTTCCTTGGTTAGATTTGTCGCGTCGTAGGCATGTAGCACTGCTGGAGTATTCCAGTTCGACTCCGTCGCCCACACGATTCCATTTTGGGTGCCGTTGGCCGATACGCTCGGCGTCGCTCCCGGGTAGTTATAAGTCACGGCCGTCTGGCTCGAGGGAGCTCCCGCTAACTTGGCATTGGTCATGGGAAACGCCCGCATCACGTTGTAGGCCGCGCCGTAATAGAGATTCCCATTGAAGAACGCCGGAGTGGACCATACTCCGCCCGGCAACACTCCCGTCAGCACCTGGTAGAGGGTGGTATTCCCCGCCGCGTTGAACTTCCCCATATTGTCGCGGTCAACGACGTAAATATTCCCGTCCTTCCCGGCTCCTACCAGAAGGTGATGCACACCGCCGCCCGAGTCCTTCTGGTCTGGCAGCAGCAATTCGCCGCCCGACCCCATGTCCTTGTCGACATCCGACTCCGCAACCGTGTTATACGGTTGGAAGTAGTCCGCTACCGCCAGCGTTCCGCTGGTTGATAGCTTCAGAATCGCGTTACCAAAGTCGCCTTTGGACGGAAACCCATTCGCATCCAGGGTGGTGTCAAACGTCCCGTTTGCATCGAGAAAATACAGGTTGCCAGTGCTGTCTGCACCGATCCCGTCCCCGCTCATCCAGATGGAGCCTTCATTTCCGTTCGGCGTGAGATTCAGCACCTGCGTCTGCTTCAGCGTCGACTCGCCATATCCCATGACCCAGCCGGTATAGGGTCGTCCGTCGCAGTGCGATGTCCAGCCCGTATAGATGGTTCCATTCACCAGCGTCAGGGCGGCCCGCTCCGCATAGAACGTTGGATTGAACGTCACCTTCCCATTGGCCGACCCATCCCCCGTTCCTGGGTACGTCGCGGTGATCTCCGTCGGGCTGCCACTGATCTCGGCTCCCGTGGTTATATCGAGAGCATGAAGGCGATGGTGGTAGTTCCCCGCTGCGTCCTTCGACATTGCCACCACGAAGATCGTGCCGTTGGCTCCCTGCTTTCGATCTATAACAGGAGTCGCCGTGATCCCAATCTCCGGGGAGATCTGGTTGCACTTGTGATCGTCGCTCGGTGTTTCGCCCGCGCCCAGCACGCTCACCATCCAGATTTGCGTCCCGTCATCGGCGTCGAATGCGTACAAGCTGCCGTGCTCTGTGGCAACATACAAAACGTTCCTTGTTTTGCCTCCAGCGGTGACCCCACCCAGGTAGAGCGGCTGTGCATCCACTTTCCCATCCACGGTGTCGAAACCGATCTTGCCGAACTGTGTTGCGTTGACGTTAGCGGTTGTCAGGATCGTCTCCTGAGCGTTCAAACCGTCTCGCGCATTGTCATAGTGGTAGGTCGTCACGTCGGGGGCGGTGGCTGTCGGCGGAGGCGGAGGCGGAGGCGGAGCGGATTGCGGAGTGACTGTGAGCGCCACATTGGCCACGTGCGACAGCGAGCCGGAAGTCCCTGTGAAGTTCAGGGTCGGGGTCGCGGCAAGTGCGGTAGCCGCCGCAGTCAGCGTTACGCTCTGCGCGGTTCCAGGCGTCAGTGACAACGTAGCCGGGTTGCTCGTCACCCCCGCAGGGAGCCCTGTAATGCCCACTGCTACCGCCGCCGAGAAGCCGTTGGCGGCTGTCGCCGTTACGCTCACCGGTTGTCCGGCTGCGCCCGCCGTCAGGGTGACGCTGGCCGGCGCCACGCTCAATGAGAAGTCCGGCGTGGGAGCTGGAGCTGGCGTCGTCGTAGTTGGGTTCGAATGCGATCCGCCGCACGAAACGAGTGTGACCATCAATAATGCCGCCGAAGAGATTCCCCATGAACGTTGTGAAACTCGCAATCTGCACCCCATCTGCCCCAGATTTGGCAGGAATAACCCCTTGGATGCACCTCCGTGACGTAGGGAAGATTGGCGGAAATTCAGGCTCAGACGGAAACAGCTACCTGCGTAAACCCGGGATTGCTTGCGAGGTTATGCGAAGTGGGACGAGGGGCGAGGTTGTGCGGGCGACGAGTCTCTCGCGCGGCTGGGGATAGCAAAGCGTTCTACTCAGTCTCCCGCTTAATACCTTTGCTCTTCGGAAATTCGCGCTGGTACACGCGGGAATGGGCGGCCACACCTAAAAGCGGCCGGCTGGAATGCGCAGAGTGACACAAGTTCCGCGGCCGACTTCGCTGGCGATCTCTGTCTTGCCGCCATGGAGCGTCGTAATGCTCTGGACGATTGCGAGCCCCAGCCCTGTCCCACCCGAGGTCTTGGAGCGCGAGGGATCCACCCGGAAAAAGCGGTCGAAGACCCTTGGCACTGCATCGGCTGGAATGCCGATGCCGGTGTCGATGACCTTGATAAGGATCTCTCCAACCGAGGCGGAAGCCGATAACGTCACCGAGCCTCCGCTGGGTGTATGTGCGATAGCGTTTGCGACCAGGTTACTCACAGCGCGCAGGATTAGAGCTCGATCCAGATCCGCGGTCATGGGCTCGTGGACGGCGGCAGTCAGGAGGGACACACCGCCGTCCGAGGCTGTGACCTCGTAATAATCGCGCACAGTACCAAGCAGCTCAACTGCGTCGACACTCTGCTTATTTAAATGTGTCAGGGGACCTTCTGCGCGCCCGAGGAACAACAGGTCTCCGATGAGTTCCGAAAGACGGACGGTTTCTTCCAAAGAAGATTCCAGCACATCGCGGTACTCATCGACGGTCCGCGCCCGGGCGAGAGCTACTTCGGCTTCACCGCGAATGATATTGACGGGGGTTCGCAGGTCGTGTGCGATATCGGCCGAGAATCTTGAAATCTGCTCGAAGGATTGCTCAAGCCGGTCCAGCATCTCGTTGAAGGTTCCTGCCAGCAATGCGAGTTCTGAAGGATACCCTTCGGACTTTATACGTTCGCGCAGGTTGGTTGATGTAATCGTTCGTGCAGTGGCGGCGATTTCTTCGACCGGGCGGATGCCATGTCGCGCGATCCGGTATCCTACCAGGGGAAAGAGTACAGAAGTGGCGAGCATGATGGCCCAGAACCAGAATCGGTAGCGCTTCAGCAATTCTTCTTCTTGAGAAATATCGATGGCGATTTGAATTGTGTCGCTGGTGGTGGGCGGGGTGCCTACCAGGGCCGAAGCACTGCTGACGCGAAACCCCTGTCCATGCCGCCCCACCATGGAGATCGAGCGTTCGGGGCGGCTTCGAGCCTGGCGAGCGAGTTCCGCAAGATCCAGTTGCTCGGCCATGCCGGGAGTGGTGAGGATCGGCACCCCATGCTGGTCGAGAAGGCGGATGTAAAACTGCTCGTATCGGCGCGCTGCCGATTCCAGTTCAATCTCTTCTCGGAGGCCGTCCTCGTCGTTCGGGCGCTCCCGCAGCATGGTGCGCAGGACCTGTAACTTGTCGGCGAGAAACTGGTCCGTGCTTTTGTCCAGTTCGGCTCGCAGGACCAGGTAGAGACCATACGTGGCCAGGAGCACCAGCAACAGTCCTCCGAGCGAGTAAGCCGCGGTCAGGCGAAAGGCCAGGGTATTGCGCAGCCGCAGCGCTGCCAGTGCGCTACTGTCCGGCTTCAAGGACATAGCCGGCGCCGCGAACGGTGCGAATCAATTTGACGGGATAGGGATCATCCACTTTGCTGCGGAGTCTGCGGACATTCACATCCACGACGTTAGTATCGCTGTCAAAATTCATATCCCAAACCAGTTCAGCAATGAGCGTTCGGGACAGAACCTCGCCGGCGCGGCGCGCCAACAATGCAAGCAGTAAAAACTCTTTGGCCGTCAAGTCAAGTTTCTGTCCGCCGCGGATCGCCCGGTGGCGCGTGAGGTCAATCTCAAGGTCGGCCATCCGGATGGTTTCCTCCGATCGGTGGGCCGATCGGCGAAGTAAAGAGCGCACCCGCGCGAGGAGTTCGGAGAATGCGAAAGGCTTTACCAGATAGTCGTCAGCGCCCAGTTCAAAACCATGCACGCGCTCGTGCACGGCGTCGCGGGCGGTAAGAAGGAGAACGAGGGTCTGACTGCCTGCCCGCCGCAATCGGGTAAGCACTTCCCATCCGTCGAGCGCCGGAATCATCACATCAAGAATGACGAGGTCGACATAGACCTCCAGCGCCAGGTGCAGACCTTGTACGCCATCTGGTGCGACATCTACAACGTAGCCGGATTCGCTGAGTCCCCGTTTAAGGAACTTGGCGGTCTTTGTTTCGTCTTCGATAATCAGAATCTTCATTGTCAATCCAGGTCACTGCTCGGACTCGCCGATGAGGGAACTCACTGGGACGCGCGCTGCTGTTGGTGACCAGGCGTCCCGTGGATGGGTTGGTGGGGGATCAGAAGTCAAACCGTAGCGCAAACTGCATTTCGCGCGGGGTTCCGGAGCCCACCGGCGTGGTCGGCGAGACGATGCTGGTGTTCACCGTATTAAGGATGCTGCCAAAGCCGGTGGTGTTTGAAGGATTGAAAGTGGACTGCGGTTGACCCAGTTGCGGGTGATTGAAGATGTTGTAGAACTCCGCGCGGAACTGCAGTTGTCCGCGCTCCCAGAGCGGAATGTTCTTGCCGGCGCCGAGATCGATTTGCCATGTGCCCGGCCCACGCAGCAGATTGCGCGGCGCGGTGCCGTATTCTCCCGCCGGGGTCGCGAATGCGGCCGGATTGATCCAGTCCGCCACGGTCCTGCCTCCCGGCGGTGTAAGCGAAACGCCGGGGACGAGGTCGGGCCGTTGCGTGCCGGAATTGCCATCCGGCGCGGTGAAGCTCGAAGGCATCAGCACATTCACCGGGAAGCCGGTGCGGGCCAGCGCTGTGGTGGTCAGTTCCCAGTTTCCGGCGATGGAGCCGGCAAGGTTGCGCTGGTTGAGCATCGGCTTGCCCACGCCAAACGGGAGCTGATAGACGGCGTTGCCATTGACCACATGGCGGGCATCCCATGCGCCGCTGGCGCGATCGCAGGACAGGCACCTGGCGTTCTGCGGTGATATCTCGTCGCCATCACCGCTGCCGTTGGAGCCGTTGTCGATTTCGTGCGTATAGGCATAGTTCGCCGCCAGCAGCAGACCATGCGTGAACGGCCGCCGCAAGGACACGGACAAACCGTTGTACGAACTCATGCCGATTGAGCCGCGCCAGCCGATCGCGGGGGCAAAGTTCGGATATTGCGCATGTCCCGTGGCCGGATCGACCAGATTGACCACGTTGGTATCCAGAAGATGCACGCCGTGGCTTCCAAGGTAAGAGATGGTGCTCACGAAGTCGGCAGGCCACTCCCGCTGTACCGACAGGTCCCACTGCTCAACATAAGAATCCTTGCGGTCCCGCTGTTCGGCATTCGGTGAGATGGTTCCGGGCCCGGTAAAGTATGAATCGACCGGGTAGGTCAGCGGCTGGCTTTTTGAGGAAGTGGCCGAGTAAGAAGGCACCTCGTTCTTGGCGGGAAGATTCTGATCGTCGAGCTGCCCATCTTCATGGTAGATTCCGAATCCGGCGCGGATTACCGTCTTTCCGCTCTTGTCCGCCGACCAGGCCAGGCCCACGCGCGGATCGAAGTCGCCATAGTTCTGATTGCCGAAGCTGGCACCCAGGCCGCAGAAACCCTGCGCCCCGCAGCTGTCAAAATCGAACGGATTCGCCTTGCCACTCACCTCATTGAAGATCTGGAAGACGGTGTATCGCGCGCCCAGGTTCAGTTTGAAATTGTTCCGTATCGTGACCTCGTCCTGGAAGTAGCCGAAGATGTCGTTCTTGCGGAGGTGGTTGGCCGGCAAAGCACCCGTCAGGCTTGCCTTTTTCACCTGGTTGCCGGCCAGGTTCTCGACGGTCGAAAAGGTGACCTTCCCGTGTCCACCGTATTCCTGGTTCAACTGAATGTGGCGGAACTCTCCTCCGGTCTTGATGGTCTGCCGGCCGTGGACCCAGGTCAGGTTGTCGATGCCAGAGAGAGTGTTGCCCGCGTAGATGCTGTTGTAGCTGTAATTCTGAGTGACAAAGCCCGGCCCGGGGCCAGTGGCAATCGCGATCTGGTAGATAGCACCGGTGTCGCTCGAATTGTAGGTATTGGAGGTGGCACGATTGAAACCAAACTTGGCCTCATCTACAAGTCTCGGCGTGAATATATGCAGCACTTCAAGCGTGCCATTGACTGGCGTGGACACCCTCTGCTGCAAGTCCGTCGCGGCGGCAGAAAGCGGCTGCGTATCCACTGACCGGTCATAGCTGAACCGCATGAAGCCAGTGGTCCTGGTGGAAAACCGATGGTCCAGCCGCAGCATCGCCGAGTTCTCGTTGACCACCTGGGTGCATGCGCAGGTCAGCAGGTCATAGTCCGCATAATTTGGATCGCCAGGGTCACTGGCCGGTGTCCATGGCGTCAGAATTGTTCTCGGCCCTGCTCCCGGGAAGGCATGCATGATCTCATAGACCGGTGAAGAAGCCGGAACAGTTGCGACGAGTGAAGCGCTGGGGACGTCGCCGCTGACCGGGTAGCCCCACACTTGCCGGTAGGCTTCCGACGCGAGGAAGAAGAAGGTCTTGTCGCGCACGATGGGTCCGCCCAGCGATCCGCCGAACTGATTCAAGCGAAGCCGCTGCTGCGATTCGCCGTTGGAGGCCCACGCCGGCTCCGGCGCGTCGAAGAAGTCATTGCGCAAAAATTCGAATAGGCGGCCGTGGAAGCGGTTGGTGCCCGAGGGCGAGCTGACGTTCAGTTGAGCGCCGCCGGTGGCGCCTTCTTCCGCACTTGCCACCAGGGTATCGACGCGGAACTCCGAGATCGCATCCAGCGGAATGGCGAGCCGCACCCAGGCGCGCTGCGTCTGGTTCACGATGTTGGTCGCATCAACGCCGTCGTACGTGAAGTTGCTGTCGTCGAGGCCGCGCCCGGCGAAGCGAACCGACCGCTGGTTGTCGCCGCCGGTGTCGATGGCGCCGGGTACGAACGCCGTCAGCTCCGCCCAGTTGTGACCGTTCAGCGGCAGTTCGTCTGCCTGGGTCTTTTCGATCAGGCTGGTCACGGCGCTGGCATTGCGATCGAGCAGCACCGATGCGGCCGAAACTTCCATGCGCTCCTCGCCGCCCGCTACCTGCAGCTTCGCATCGAGGGTACGAGTCCTGCCGATGACCTGTTGCACATCGACAAACTCCAGCTTTCTAAAGCCCTGGTGCTCGATGCTGACGGTGTAAATGCCTACCGGCAATTGGGGAACACTGTAGGTTCCGCTGCTATCAGAAACCGCTTCACGCCGCAGTCCGGTCGCTGTTTCAACCACTGCGACGTGCGCGCGCGCCAGTACCCTTCCTGCGGAATCTGTGACGGTGCCGGATAACGCACTGTTGTCCACCTGCGCGCAGGCAACACCTGCGAGGAGAAGCACTGTTGCGACCGCGATTGACGCACGAAGAGTTCGAGGCGATGCGAACCTGGGGGATAATGGGCGATCCAGATTGCGATGCATAGGTCCTCCACATGAAAGCGGACTTCATGACTGCGATAGGTATCCAGCCTGCAATGATCCTCGGGCGCCGTTCCGAATGCTTCCGGCGCCGAGTGAGACAACGGCGAAGTTATAGGTGCAGAGGTTGAGGATTCCAGGATTTTAGCGGATCAGGAGGGGAGATCCTCCTGCCCGTACGAATCGGCAAGAATGGTGAGGTTAGTTTCGTCATGTTCTATGAACGATTTGGACTTTCGAACGGGAAATCGGCTTGAGCCTCAGATTACAAATTCGTAATCTCACCCCGTTATCGTCGCGTTGCGCCAATATTAAGGTTCGACGAACTTACGCGGCCCTTGGGTGGGACTACACAAAGTCTGTAGTAGTTTTGTCCGTGTGACAGATCCAGAAGAAATGCTGATGAGCGAGTCTCCCGCGAACGTCGAGGCGCGCTTAGTCGATTGGCAATGGCTGACGATAGACAAAGCGGCGCGTGTCTGCCAGAAACTTCAAAAGCCAGTCTGCATCTGGTTGACGGGCTTGTCAGGCGCGGGAAAGTCAACCATCGCTACCCTTGCCGAGAAGCGATTATTCGCCGCGGGGCGACACGCCTACGTGCTCGACGGCGACAGCATCCGATTTGGTTTGAGCAGAGATCTGGGATTTTCCGAAGCGGACCGGCGCGAGAATATTCGCCGCGTGACGGAAGTGGCGAGACTGATGGTAGACGCCGGGCTGATTGTGATCGTTGCTTTCATAAGTCCGTATCGCGATGGCAATCTTCTCGCGGAATACGGCCGTTTGGAGGAGGCCCGCGAATCCGGTGTCGCACCATCACGACCGGCGATGCGGAGCTGCTTCAAACCATGGAAGCTGCCGTTGCGATGCCCGGCCCGGAGGCGGCACAACGCCTGCATGCGCCCCGAATCCAACCCGCGGGCAGTAAGAACTCCCAGCAAGTGGCAGGCACGGCAGCCTATCTATCGAAGTTCGGTAGCGAGGTGGCGGCGCTACGAATCTTGGCTGGGGCCACTGCGCGCTCTCGTGGATGATCGCGAGGGAACCACTCCCGGGATCGTCTGATGATCAGGGCCTGACGATCCCGCTCCCCGCACCAACATGCAGAAGCATCCCTTCTAGCGATCCCCCGCGGCGTAAGTCCTTCACATTGCGTTAACAAGATTACAGAAATGTAATCTTCGTGTCATGCTGCCGTACTTTGCGCACTCCTACACTTGCCCCGTGAGTGTTGCTCCCCTTTGATACTCGCTGCTGACCACCGCACCCCATTACCCGCTTTCCTGAATCGAGTGTCATGCTTCTCGTCCGGTCCAGGTTTGTGCGCTGAAAAGTTCTGGAGGAAACGTCCCATGCACCAAAAATTGTCTCGGAAGAAGTCTCGGATCAAGTCTCTGCATCCGCTCGCCGGTCTGCTGGCGACGGGGCTTACCGTTCCAGCGCTCGCTCAGTCCGTGCCCTTCCCGACCTACTCCACCGGTCCGCAGCCGAATGGCTCGTGGGTCGTGAGTTCGGGTCAGATCATCACCCCGGCCGGCAAGCAGGTCGATCTCGGCATCCGGGTTCGCGCCAAGGCCATCGCGCTGAATCCCAATATTAAAATTCACACCGCGGCCGTCCTCACTCTGGGCACTTCGGCTGCAGATGGCAACGGAGCTGTTGAGGTGTTCGACACCAAGACCGGCGATGTCCTGCAGAACTACATTCCTTTTGGGAAGGATCCGCACGGCAGCTATAGCGGTATCGCTTATTCTCCGGACGGCAAGTACCTGGTCTTCAGCCAGGACAGCAGCAACGTGACGATTGCCAAGGTTATGGCAGACGGCTCGCTGGAAGACGACGTTCAGGTCAGCGTGCCACCGAACAATTCGTTCATCAAGTGCTATCCCAACAGCCCTCCGGCCTCTTACGCCAATCCTTGCGGATCGTTCTACACTCCTAGCACTTCTTATCCCGGCGGGATCGCTATTTCGAAGGATGGCAAGAGCGCCTACGCGCTACTGAACCAGAACGACACACTCACCAAGATCAACCTGACCGCGACGACTCCGACGCAGGGTAAGCAGATCCGTGTTGGCAACGCGCCGCACAGCATCGTGATCGACAGCGATGGCAAGACCGCCTACGTCAGCAATGAGGGTGGCCGCGCCGCTACCGAAGCGGACTTCCAGATCAACTCCGCGGGCACCGAAATCGTCGCTGACCCGGTGGTCGGCGCCGCCATCACAGGCACCGTTTCAGTGGTCGATCTGGCCTCTCTGAAAGTCAAAGCCAACGTTTCGACCGGTCTCCATCCCACCGGGATGGCGTTCTATGGACGCTACCTGCTGGTCGCCAATACTTACAGCGACACGATATCGGTCATCGATACCGACACCAACAAGGTGGCTCGCACGATCGACCTGGGGCTGCCCATCGAAGTACCCGGCCGTCACAAATCGGCCTACGGCGCCGCGCCCAACTCGATCGCCGTCGATGCCCGGAGAGGCGTTGCCTACGTCGCTCTTTACAATGCCAACGCGATCGGGGTAGTTGATCTCAGCGGCGGCACAGAGCATCCCGTCCTCGGCCTGATTCCGGTAGCCTATGCGCCGAGTTCGGTGGTGCTGGATGCAGCGGAAAACAAACTCATCGTTGCCAACGACAAGGGCATCGGTACGCGTAACTCGTTTGAAACCGACTACGGCGTCAGCAGCTACAACACTCACCAGGACAATGGAAACGTCAGCATCGTCCCCTTGCCGAATCATCACGCGCTGGAAGAGTACACAGAGCAGGTCTACCAAAACAATCACTGGGACTTGAAAGAGAACATCAAGTCCGCCGCGGGTGGCTCGCAGGATACGCGTCCGGTCGCGCTCCCGGAGAAGATCGGCGATCCGTCGCTGATCAAGCACGTGTTCCTGATCGTGCGTGAAAATCGCACCTATGATCAGGTCCTGGGCGACGTGCCTTCAGGCAATGGCGATCCGTCGCTGGCAGTGTTCGGCGGCAAGGACACACCCAACGTGCACGAGTTGGTGAAGCGCTTCCCGCTTCTTGACAATTACTACAACCCGAGCCGCCAGTCGGCAGACGGCCACCAGTGGCTCATTGAAGGCATGGCGCCGTACGCTGACGACATCGAGTCACCGGACTGGGTCCGCAGCTATCCGGGCGGAAACGCCGGCGATGCACTCGCCTATCAGAACAAGGGCTTCCTCTTCTCGGAAGCGTCGGCTCACGGTCTGCCGGTGAAGATTTACGGCGAATACGTGGAGAACGACACCTACAAGCAGCCCAACGGTGCGACCACCGAACCGACCTGGAGCCAGTTCTACGCCGACTCGCAGAAATTCGAGGCAGGGCTCGAGAAGACGCTGTACTACCAGAACACCGTGCAGGCCGAGTCTTCTGTCCCGGCAGTGTACGACCACCTGATCAAGAACTTTCCGCAATTCGACCTTGGCATTCCGGATCAGTTCCGCGTCGATCTATGGCAACAGGACTTCAAGGCTGACGACGCGGCCGGCACGGTGCCTGCGTTGAGCATCCTGTGGGTGATGTGCGATCACACGGGTGGTCCCCCAACCCCGGATGCAGAACAGGCCGATAACGACCTGGCCATCGGGCGCATTATCGATTACGTCAGCCACAGCAAGGTGTGGTCCTCGTCAGCGATCTTCATCTCTGAAGACGACGCGCAGAACGGCGTCGACCATGTGGATGGCCATCGCAGCCCTGGATACGTCGTTAGCCCATACGCGGTTCAGAGTGGAACAGCCGATCACACCTACTACACGCAGGTGAACATAACCCGGACGATCGAACAGATCCTCGGCCTGCCGCCCATGAACCAGTTCGACCTCGTTGCATCACCGATGAAGACGGCCTTCGTTCACGGCGAGCCGCCTGCGGAAAACTTCAAACCGTGGACGCACGTCGCGAACCAGGTGCCGCTGGATCAGGGCGTTACAACTACCGCAATGAACGAAATGGATACTCCGGCGGTCAAGGTGCTGAGAGCGGCATGGATCAAGAAGAAGAACCAGGTCTTCGCCCATAAGCTAACCAAGCCAGACGCGGAGGATCCCGACACTGTCAACCATTTCGACTGGTACATGTCTACCGGCTTCAAGCGCCCCTATCCCGGCGAGAAGACGGTTCGGCCGCCCAGCGACTTCCACAACCCCGCACCCACGACAGCTGACCTGGACGACTAAACAGGTCTTGCCTGCAAAGGCCCTCTCTCCGACAGGCGGGGAGGGGGCCTTTGCAATTTATTGGGCCTCCTGCGTGGAGGCGGTTTGCAACGCAGTATCGCCTTGTTTTAGGGGAAGCGCAGGACGAAATATTCCGAATGGCGAACTAAGTCGAGGGAATCCTCTCGCACATGCGCGCCTCGATGCGAACGGAAGTTAGCCGGAACTACTGTGATAGAGACTTCCCGATTAGAGAGCTATTGGAATTTGTAAGGCTCTTCCCAAACGGCGATTGCATTCCGCGGCTGAATGCGCCGCATCAAGAGCCTGCCGGCAATGCGTTGATCGGGCGCAGCTATCTTGACTCGCGGAAGCCTCGCGAACGTCACTTCGCCGGAATTGTGAATGTGTCCTTCAATTCCCAAGACGGAGCATCCGCGCTGGGGTCCGCCAGGCGATACATTTTCGCTTCGAGCACATCGCCATTCAGAACAAACTCGACAAAGTGGTAATTTGGAAATCCTGTGTCTTGGTAAAGGTCATCGGGGGTGCGTTCCACATCCACAGGCTTCGCGGCTCCGCCTCCGGACACGAGAAAGGTCACGCCTTTCTGAGAAAACCTCTCGTAGTTATGAATGTGTCCGGCGCAAACGACGATCCGGGGTTTGATCTTCGGTGCCAGTTCTTCCAAATAGTCACGTAACGCGATCTCGTTCGGCCTGGGATTATGACTGACATTGATCCGGTTCTGCACGTCCGCGACCGGAGGATGATGCAGGCTGATGAAGACGAAACGCGTGGACTTGGGCAGGTTCGTCAATTGTGCGTTGAGCCAATTCCATTGGTCGCTGCCTTTCACGAGCGAGGTGTCGCTGTCCAGGGCGATGGTATAGATCGCGGCGCCGAGTTCCACCGAATACCAGCGCCGGCCGCGCATCTCCGGAAAGGCCGTCCACCAGTGCTCCAGAGCTTGTTGGGGATCGCCGTGGAACTCATGGTTGCCGAGCGCGGGATAAACATGAAGGCGTTCATCCCGCCACACCTGAGTCTCCGTTTTGTAGACCGCATAATCGTTCTCGATATCGCCACTATAGGGAACATCCCCATTCATCAAGATTGCGTCTGGATGCGCTTCTGCAATCTTATTTACCAAAAGCCGTCGAACCTTTGGATTGGTCACCGTGGTATTGGCAGGATCGGTGAAGCGCTGGTCCCCGTAGACGATGACTTTAGTATGCTTCCCGACCTCCGGCTGAGGCACTCTAAAGGTGGGCCCCGCCTGGCTTATCAGAGAGGATGTGGGCAGATCTTCGGGTCGACTACTCTTCTCTTTCGTCCCATTCTCTTGAGCAAAAAGTGAAGAGCCGGCAAGCAAGATCCATGCAACGAGAAAACGGCGAAGCAGCATCACACAATCCTCCATCTAATTGTTACCTGGCTTGGGCAGTTTGGCTTCTTCGATCTCTTCGGTATCGTCTCATAGAATGCTGAATGAGAATCGTTGAGGATGGCACGGTCGAGCCGATACAGGCGGTTGCACTCCGCGTTCGCGATGAGTGAGATCGTGCCTTAATCTTGAATCTCGCGGAGCGAATCGACCCTCAGCCAACCACGATGTGCAGATATTTTGAGAACGCTTCTCTGCCTTCCAGTGTGACACGGACTGCGCGCGACTTTTGCAAGGGGACAATCCAACCGAGTTCCGAAAACCGTTTGTAGATGGCCACGCCCAACGTCCCGGCAAGATGAGGTCGCCGCTCCGTCCAGTCCGGACACTGGCGCGCCAGTTTGGGATCTACAACCTCAGGCTGTCGCGGGACGCTGATGCCTTGTTGTCCGAACCATGACCTTCCGACATCAGTCACGGCGAATGCTCTTCCGCCAACCGGCGCCAAATATTGGGCGCGCTGCAAAGCGTCCGTAATCGTTACCCCCAGCCAGCCAGCAAGATGCCCATAACAAGTGCGTGCATGCTCAAGGCTTCCAAGGGCAGGTGCAATTGTTTCGGCGCGGCGGCCTGGAGGCGCTCCGGACAACACCATCAGCGACTCCACGGCGTATGCGACTTCTTCGTTAGCGAGCTCATAGTATCGGTGCCGTCCCTGCCGATGAACGGTGACGAAACCGGCGTCGGTCAGCCGCGCCAAATGTTCGCTTGCTGTTTGGGGGCTGACATGGGCCACGAGGGCTAATTCTCCCGCGGGCAGAGCGTAACCGCCCATCAACCTCACCAGCATGGCCGCCCGGGCCGGTTCGGCGAGTAGCTTTGCGGCGTTTGCGAGTGGATCACTCATGGACACAGTATGAGGGTTGTTTTTCTAAAACACTTCGACCCAGGCCGAAGCATTTCAAAGCGCAACCGTCGTCTAATGCCACACAGGAGATTGCTATGTACACACTGTTCCTTCGCTACACCATTGACCCGAATAAGCTATCCGACTGGCTCGCCTACGCTCAAGCGGAGTTCGAGCCTATCACGGAGAGTGGCGGGCGCATCACGGGCTACTACGCTCCAACGGAATTCGCGGGCGCCACCAGCGAGGCCTTTGCGACGATCGACGTGGGCACCATGGCCGAATACGAGGTGTATCGCGAAAAGCTGGCAGCGCACCCTGAGCACAAGGAAAATGTTGCCAAGATCGAAGCCTCGGGTGCGATCCAATCCATCTACCGAGCCATCATCAAGAAAGTCGAACCGGGAGCGTGATGGACCGGCCCGACTCCACCGCTCATTCCTCGATCCCTGGCTACGACTATGGCACTGCCCGCAGCGCGAATCCCCGGTATCAGGGAGCGATCTGGACATGTTGGAACAAACGGCTGGATGGACCGCTGCGCGGATGCCGATATTCTGGCGAGGCATGCCAACGTCTTCCGAGCAAAGGCCGAATCCATGGTCGACTCCTGGCGTGCCGTTATCGGCGCACAACCCCATTTGTCGCAGTGGTTCGTGAAGCCGGACGGCAAATCCGACGACGCGTACAAAGCAAGTGTGAAACGCCGATTTGTGCAATGGGTTATTGATGTAGCGCAACGCCCGCACGACGGGGACTGGCTCAAATATCAACACGAGATCGGACTACGTCACACACCGGCAAAGAAAAGCCAGACCGACAAAGCCCAGACACCGGCTCTCATGCCGTTTCGTTATCTGCTGGGATTCGTTCCCGTCGTTCTTCCTATTCGCAAGTTCTTCATCGCAGAAATTCCAGACGGTGACGAACTCAAAAGACTCGAAGACGCGTGAACGAGGGCCGTGCTGCTTCAAGTCACGCTGTGGTCGCGCGCATACGTGGCCGAAGATCTCTGGTGACGAGTCCAAATTCTTTCATTTGCCAAGAACGGCTTCCTGTAGGAGGAGAGCATTTGGGGTCGTCGATCGAGCCGTGATGGTGAGCTTGGCGCCACTTCCTTCAGCGTCACGGCGAAAGACGAGTGGTGCGAATTTCCAGATCCAAAGATCGCCCGCTCAGGTTCAGTTCCCCTCGGATGCAACATGAATGCCGGCGGTATGGCTTCAAGTACCGCAAACCTCTCCGGGAACGTCAGGAGTTCTGGCTCGGATAGGCCGGAGAACGGTAAACAGGGCTAAATAAGGCAAGCGATGCCGGCTCGAATGGCTGAGAAGCGTGGTATCGGCGTAAAACTTCAAGGCTTCGCTCCCATGGTTGTTAGACGGGATTGAATGTACCAAGGAACGAGCGCGCGACAGAAGTCGTTCACGCTGCGTAAGTCGTTTAAATTGTTTGGTATAGAATGGTCGGGGAGAGAGGATTCGAACCTCCGACCCCCTGGTCCCGAACCAGGTGCTCTACCAGGCTGAGCCACTCCCCGACGTTGGTGCAGGTGCGCATCAATGGTGCCAATCGGGTGCCTGTTGTCCCCTGATGCGCTTCGGCAAGTGTAGCAGAATCCAGTCGGAAAAAGAACGTTCAGGGGCGGGGGGCAGGCGGGCGGAAGAAGGTTCCCTGCGGCTATATCGTCACTCCAGAGATTCTCTAAGAACGCGGTCGCCACCCGGATGAGGGGCCGGGGACTGCGCCATCACCCGATGAACTCCTTACCCTTGGTCCGTTGCGATAGGATCCGTTGCGATCGGGTCCGTTGCGATAGGCTCGATGCCATGGGGATGAGCCTGAGAGTCGGAAGGGGGCGAGCGATAGTCGCCACCATGCTGGCGGTTTTGCCCTGTCATGCTGTCTTGGGCCAGAAAGTCACCGCCCGGAACCCAGCCTCCATCGCCGAGTGGATTGACCCGCAGCTGCGCAATGCGATCACGACGATCGCGGCCTTCGATGACCATGCGCATCCGATGCTGGCCCCGCCGGAGGAGGAAAGCGACCGCGGTTTCGATGCTCTGCCAGTGGACAACATGGCCCCGGAGACGGACACGGTGGCTTGGCGAGCGGACAATCCTGCGCTGTCGGCTGCGTGGTTCGCTCTGTGGGGGATTCGCGGCACGGCGCCATTGAACGCGTCAGAATTGACCTCGATCAAGCAGGCCCGGGCACGCGTGAAATTGCGTGAAGGGTCAAACTACCCGAACTGGGTTTTGCGCGCGGCTGGGGTAGGAACCATGCTGGCGAACCGGGTGAAGATGGGTGAGAGTCTGAAAGCGCCGCAGTTCCGATGGGTACCGTACGCGGATGCGCTTTTGTTTCCGCTCGACAACAGCGGACTGGCTGGTGCGACACCGGATCGGGCGCAATTTTTCCCTCTGGAGGACCGGTTGCGCGAGAACTATCTCGAGCAAGCAGGTCTGGCAGCGATTCCCTTGACGCTCGACAAATATCTAAGCCAAGTGGTAACACCCACACTGGAGCGGGAAAGAAAACAGGGAGCGGTCGCGGAGAAATTTGAAGCCGCCTATTTAAGGGGGCTTGATTTTGGCGATCCTTCGCAGGCTGATGCCGCGGCAATCTACGCAAAGTGGGCTAGCGGGGGGCGGCCCGATGAAGAGTCCTACAAAGTGCTGCAGGATTTTCTATTCCGCTATATCGCCGCCGAGTGTGGACGCCTGGGGATGGCGGTGCATCTGCATGCGATGGCGGGTGGGGGCAGGTACTTCAGCGTGGCGGGTGTGAACCCGGTCCTGCTGGAACCGGTACTGAACGATTCCCGACTGGCGAACACACGGTTCGTGCTGTTGCACGGGGGATGGCCTTATGTGAGAGAGGCCGGGGCGTTGCTGCAAAAACCCAACGTCTATCTTGATCTGTCCCAGGAGACCCTGACGTTTTCTCCGCGAACATTGTCAGGTTGGTTGCGCGAGTGGCTGGAAACCTATCCCGACAAGGTGATGTTTGGGACTGATGCGTATCCATATTCTGAAGCGATGGGATGGGAAGAGTCACTGTGGTTAGCCAGTCGCAACGGCCGCGAAGCTCTGGGGCTGGCCTTGACCGGGATGATGAATGACGGCGAGATCAGTCGTAAGCGTGCCAACGAAATCGCCAAGGAAGTACTCGCAACGACTGCTGAAAAGTTGTACAGCGACGATCATTGATTAGCTCTGTTGTCGCTGCTTCGAGACCCTCATTCTAAGTTTTTCCTGACGGGAGACATGATGCGCGTTGCGGTGGTGTATCGATTGATGCTGGTTTCGGCGGCGGTTTTAATGGCGCAGGGCGCCGGATCTGCGGCTCAGGATGCCGATCAACGACCTTTCGACATCGTGATCGTGAATGGCCATATCATCGACGGCACCGGGTCGCCGTGGTATTCAGGCCAGGTGGGGATCCGGGACGGGCGCATCGCGGCGATCGGCAGCCTGGATCAGTCACCGCGAAAAAAGACCATCGATGCGCAGGGCCGAGTGGTTGCGCCTGGCTTTATCGACATGCTCGGTCAATCAGAGATGTCGATGCTGGTGGACCCGCGCGTTCCGTCGAAGATATTTCAGGGTATTACGACGGAGGTAACCGGGGAAGGCGGTTCCGCAGGTCCCGTCAACGAAGCGATGATAGCGAGCGACCGGGCTACCTTCGAGCATCTGAAGATCAACCCTGACTGGACGACCCTGGGCGGATACTTTGCCCGGCTTGAGCGGCAGGGGATGGGGATCAATTTAGCGAGCTACGTAGGCGCGACGAGTGTGCGGCGCATGGTTCTGGGCGACAGGGATGCTCAGCCTACCCGCGACCAATTGGAGGCAATGAAGGGGCTCGTTGAGCAGGCCATGCGCGAGGGAGCCGTGGGAGTTTCGAGCGCTCTCCAGTATGCGCCGGCGCCCTTTGCAAAGACCGAGGAACTCATTGCGCTGGCGAGTGTGGCCGGCCGGTACGGAGGCGTGTACGCCACCCACATGCGCAGCGAGGGGGACGGCGAGCGTGAGGCGATCGATGAAGCGATAAGAATCGGGCGCGAGGCCAAAATCCCGGTGGAGATATGGCACTTGAAGGCCGCGGGAGAACGAAACTGGGGCAAGATGCCGCAGATCATCGCGCAGATTCAGGCGGCGCGCGACGCGGGGATTGATATCTCTGCGGACACTTACGCATATACGGCGTGGTTCAATACTTTCTCTGCATTTGTTCCGCCCTGGGCACACGACGGCGGCGACGAAAAACTGATCGAAAGATTGAAGGATCCTGCCGCGCGCGCGAGGATTCGTAAAGACATGCTGTCAAAGGCGGGAGAATGGGACAACGAGTGGCAGGAAATTCCCGGGCCCGAAGCAATTCTGATCGCCGTGGTGCAGAATCCCGAACTGGTGCCGTTACAGGGAAAACGGTTGTCGGAGGTCGCGGCACTTTGGCACGAAGACCCGATCGACGCCCTTTTCGATCTGCTGATCAAGGACAAGGCATTTACGCAAGTGGCCGTATTCGGCATGGATGAGCCCGATGTGACTTTGGCCCTGAAACAGCCGTGGGTATCGATCGATAACGATTCCCAGGGCACTTCTCCCGACGGGTTGCTGGGACAGGAGCATCCGCATCCACGGGCCTATGGAACGTTTCCGAGGATTCTGCACAAGTATGTTCGCGAGGAGCATGCGCTGACACTGGAAGACGCTATCCGTAAATTTGCGGCGCTCCCAGCCCAGCGGATGAAGTTCACAGATCGCGGCGTGCTGAAGGCCGGCATGGCCGCAGACGTGGTGATTTTCGATCCGGCCACGATCCGCGAAATGTCGACCTATGAGCAGCCGAATCAATTGGCGACTGGAATGGAATATGTGCTGGTTAACGGAACGCCCGTGATTGCCGAGGGGAAAATGACGGGTTCGCTGCCGGGAAGAGTATTGCGCGGACGTGGATACGACCCGGGGCCACGGGTAAGTAATCATGCGCTAAGTCGCTAAACTCGGCTTGGTCAACTTAGCTTTCGGCGCCCAGTCGTCTTTGTAGTTTTTGATTCGCCCATGGCGGAGGTGGAAATTCGGGAGGGAGCGCGCGGCCTCTTGTCGACAGCCGGTTTTGGAGTCGCGAGGTGCTCCCGCAACGCTCGTTCATTTTCCTGCCGATGGATTTGATTGAGGAGTTTCGCAGCGTCGTCAAGGTGCGCCGCCATGAGCTTGGACGCCAGCGCCGCATCGCGTTGCTCGATGGCTGCGCAAATCGGCTTGTGAAAAGCCACTGTATGCTCGAGATCCACCATCTGCGAAGTGACCATCATCATGTTCAGCATGGCGCGGTGAATGGTGTGAAACAACCGCCCCGTCAGGCGATTTCCAGAGGCTTCAAATATGGTGCGGTGAAAGAGAAGATCGGAGGCAATGAGCTTGACCCGGTCTCGTTTACTGTTTGCCAGGTCCTTGATTGATTGGCGGAGTACCGCGATGTCTTTGGAAGTGGCGCGCTCGGCTGCCTTGGCGGCGACGGCCGGCTCGATCATGAAGCGCAATTCAGTCAATTCATGAACTGACGTTCCGTCGAGCAGAAACAAAAACTCCATGGGCATTGCCAGAACCGAAGAAGCATCCTGGTTGAGGTAACTGCCGTCTCCGATTTTCTGCTTGATTACGCCCATCATTTCGAGCACTTTCAGGGCCGGGCGAAGCGTAGAGCGCGCCACCCTGAAGTGAGCCGCCAGTTCTCGTTCCGAGGGTAGCTTGGTTCCGGGCTTGAGCACACCATCACTCATCATCTGCTGAAAGCGAAGGATCAAAAGGTGGGTAAGATCTTCCTTGCTGTCGAGGCCCGGCGCAGGGCCGTTCCGACGAGCGGCGATATGGCTTTCCGGCATGCCACATGGTCGTCGGATCTCTTTGCCAAAGTCAAGAAATTGTTAGTCTGGGCGACTGCATTAGTGCGACCAGGATCAACGCGTCCCGGAAACGAGATGCCCAAGCCTATCGATCCAAAGCGGGAAGGGCCCGGGGCGCTCACCGATCATCCCCGTTGACAGGTGCAATTTAAAGGTACTACCTTTAGCAACGCAACGACTTTTTCCCCAGCAGCGCGCAACGGTCTAGGAATTTTGCGGGCGATCTCCAGGTTTATGATTCGCTCACGATCAGGATAGTCAATGGGAGATCAGCACTGCGAACGTGCTCGTTACCCGGCGGGATTACACAAGATTCGCGAGACCGATCCGAATGTTTCGCCATCACCTCGCCGGGAGATATCGCGGCTGCTTGGCTCGACCATCTGGTGCCAGGATCACCAGCACTTCGGCTCCTTCTGGCGAGATACAGTTTGCGCCCTTGTATACCTTTAGGGGAGAGAGGACGGGAGAGATGATCCCGACAAACGGCGGAGCAGGCCTCGCAATCCTGGCGTTGGGACTCGCAATGCGGGCGGCCTGTGGCGCGGCCTTGGCCCAGGACTCAAAGCCTGAGCCTCTCGCTGACCAGAAACCGGTGGCGATTACAGTCGATCTGAACCAGAAGATTGGACCGTTCACCCCTGTGTACAACTGGTTTGGCTATGACGAAGCGAATTACACCACGATGCCCCATGGGCGGGAGTTGCTAAAGCAGCTGCACGATCTAAGCCCGGTGCCGGTGTATATCCGGGCGCACCATCTTCTCACTTCCGGGGATGGCCGGGCGGAGCTGAAATTCAGTTCTACGAATATCTATTCCGAAGACGAAAAGGGTAATCCCGTTTACAGCTTCACCATCATCGATGGCATTTTTGATGCCTATAAAGAAGCCGGCGTTCGCCCGATGGTTGAGCTTGGCTTTATGCCGAAGGACCTGGCAGCGGACTTGCCAAACAGGCATGAGCCTTACCAGGTTCACTATCCGCAGTCGACCATTTCGGGCAAATCGAATAACCCGCCAAAAGACTATAAGAAGTGGGAAGAACTTGTGCGGGTGCTGACGGCGCATCTAGTGGAACGATACGGAAAGAGCGAGGTGCTGACGTGGTACTTCGAAGTTTGGAACGAGCCAGATATCGACTACTGGCACTCCTCGCCGGAAGAGTACTGGAAGCTGTACGACTACGCTGTGGCGGGGGTGAGGGCGGCGTTACCCGGCGCCAAAGTGGGCGGACCAGCAAGCACCAGCCCCGGACGTGAGAAGGCGAACCTGTTCCTCAAGAATTTTCTCGAACACGTGAACTCAGGTAAGAGTGCCGCGGACGGCGGAACTGTCCCGCTCGATTTCATTTCCTTCCACGCGAAGGGCATGCCCACTATCAATGCGGGCACGGTAACGATGGGACTGAACCGGGAATTAAACGACGCCGACAAGGGATTCGCTCTGGTCGCGAGCTTCAGCAAATTCCGGCATTTGCCTATCATCATCAGTGAGGCTGATCCTGAAGGCTGTGCCGCATGTTCGTCGAAGGTGAATCCGGCCAACAACTACCGTAACGGCACGCTTTATCCTGCGTATACTGCGGCGGCCTTGAAGGGCCTTCTCGAACTGCGCGATCGAAACGCCGTGAATCTCATATCGATGTTGAGCTGGTCGTTTGAATTCGAAGACAAAGACTATTTCGAAGGTTTTCGATCGCTGGCGACCAACGGTGTCGACAAGCCGGTGCTGAACGTCTTTCGCATGTTCGGAATGATGGACGGCGATCGACTAAAGACTTCCAGCACTGGCGCTGTTCCTCTCGATACTCTGGTGAGCACTGGTGTGCGGCAGACGGCCGATGTGGATGCGCTTGCAACAGGCACCTCGCGAGAGGCGGCCATTATTTTGTGGAATTACCACGACGTGTATGCTGCTGCGCCGGCTGCGCCTACGACCGTGACGGTCAACGGCATCCCCGAGGGCGTCAATCGTGTGCTGCTTGAGCATTACAGAATCGATGACACCCACAGCAACGCATACACGGTGTGGCAGAAGATGGGGTCACCTCAACATCCAACGCCTGAGCAGTACGCTGAGTTGCAGCAAGCCGGTCAACTTCAGTTGTTCACTTCACCTGAATGGTGCACAGTCGTGAATGGCCGCGTTACCGTGCCGGTCGACATGCCGCGCGAGGCGATCTCGCTCCTAACGCTGAAGTGGTAAGAATAACTCCGTGATAGATTCCAACGACCGGAAGATCGATCAGGTTGCGGGCGGCGAGCCGGACCGTCGCTGGTACCCCGTTGTGCTGGTGAGCGCGGCGATTGCGATTGCATATTTCGATCGTCAGACACTTCCGGTTGCGATCGCAGCTATCGAGCGCAACATCCCGATTACAGACCAGCAATTCTCGTATCTGCAGACATCGTTTCTGCTTTCGTATGCGGCCATGTATGTCGGGGGCGGTAGGTTGCTGGACGCCTTGGGAACACGCCGTGGCTTTCTGCTGATCATGCTCTGGTGGTCGGGCGCCTGCGCGCTGCATGGGTTCGCTTCCGGTTTCGGCCTCCTTCTTTGCGCGCGCTTTTTGCTGGGCATGGGCGAAGGCGGAGCGTTTCCTGCGGCGGTGCGCGTGGTTGCCGAGTGGATTCCGATGGAGCAGAGATCAACAGCAGTCGGCTTCATCAATGCCGGGACCGCAGTAGGCTCGGTGATGGCACCGCCCCTCATCGGGGCTGTGCTGCTGCATAGCAGTTGGCGCCTGGTGTTCTTTTCCGCTGGAGCGGTGGGGCTGGTGTGGGTCCTGTGGTGGACGGCATCCTACCGCACGAGGCAGTCGCATCTGCCAGAGAGAACACCGGTCGCGCGCGTCGTGGGACGCGTCGCCTTTTCGAGCCTCGTGAGCATGAGAAGCGTGCAGGCTCTCGTCTTCGCGAAGTTCATGAGCGACTCAGCATGGTATTTCCTGCTGTTCTGGTTGCCCAAGTATCTTTATGACGCGCGTCAATTCAATATCAAGCAAGTGAGCTACTACGCATGGATCCCTTATGCGGCTTCGGGCATCGGGAGCTTTCTTGGCGGCCTGTTCTCAAGCCGGCTTTTGCAGCGCGGGCTTTCTCTCGACAGGTCTCGCAAGATCGCACTCGGTGTCAGCGCGGCTTTCATGCCATTGGTGATGCTGGTTCCTCTGGTTCCAGTGCGTTTTGCGATCGTGCTCTTCAGCATCGCGTTTTTCTGTCAGCAATCCTGGTCCGGCCTTGTGATGACGGTTCCGGCGGATATCTTTCCACTTTCGGCGGTCGGCACGGTATCAGGCCTGGTTGGATTCGGAGGCGCGATAGGGGGAGCCGTGTTCGGCGTGGTGGCAGGCTATCTGCTGGGGCACGGATTTGGTTATGGAACGCTCTTCATTCTGATCGGCACGTTTCATGTCATTGGCTTTCTCGCTATCGTTCTTTTCGGTGGCAGGATTCAACCTCTTATCAATCCCGAACTGCAGGAACAAGAGGCAAATTAATGAAGATCACGGAAGTTCGCACGCGCGTCGTTCAATGGGAAGGCAAGACGATTCCGCTTCCTCCGCACTTTTGCACCAACCCTATGGACCTGGTGAGCTACAAGTCGGCTTCAATGGGTAACTTCGCGTTTCATGGATGGGTGCTGGTCGAAATCTTCACTGACTCTGGCCTTGTCGGACTGGGCAATGCTGCACTCTCCCCTCTGGTCACGAAGTCGCTCATCGATACCTATCTCCGCCCGATCCTCCTCGGCGCGGATCCTTGGGACTCCGAGTTTCTCTGGCAGCAGATGTACCGGCGCACCATCGCCTTTGGACGTAAAGGCGTTGCGATGACTGCGATTTCTGCTGTCGACATCGCGCTGTGGGATCTCCTTGGCAAAGATGCGAAACAGCCGGTTTACAGGCTGCTGGGCGGGCGCACCAAAAAGCTCATTCCCGTTTATGCGAGCCGGCTTTACGCGATGCCTATCGATGAGCTCCGCGCCGAAGCGGAGCGCTACAAAAACGAAGGCTACACCGCGATGAAGCTGCGTTTCGGCTGGGGACCGATAGATGGCCGCGAAGGAATGATGAAGAATGTCGAGCTCGTCCGCAACGTGCGCGAAGTGATCGGGGACGGCGTCGATCTCATGACCGACGCTTACATGGGCTGGACCCTTGATTACGCGAGGCGCATGCTTCCGCTGCTAGAGCCCTTTGGCATTCGCTGGCTGGAGGAGCCGGTCATTCCCGACGACACGCGCGGTTATAGCGAGCTCAAAAAACTTGGGCGCGTCCCGATCGCAGGCGGGGAGCACGAATTCACCATTTTTGGATTTCGCGCCCTCCTTGAAAGCGACGCGGTGGACTACATTCAGTTCGATACAAATCGGGTTGGCGGCATCAGCCAGGCAAGGAAAATCTCCGCGCTGGCGGAATCGTTCCAGGTCCCGGTAGTGCCTCATGCGGGCCAGATGCATAACTATCACGTCGTCATGGCGAGCTTGAATTCTCCGATTGCCGAGTACTTCCCCAAGGTGGACGTTGAAGTTGGCAATGAGTTGTTCTGGTACATCTTTGACGGCGAGCCGGTGGCAAAGGACGGCCACATCGACCTGGATGAAAATCTTCCGGGCCTCGGGCTCACTGTCAATGAAGAGTCCCTCAAACGATTCAATGTGATCGGATAGGAGTGCCATGGCTACGCATCTTGTTCAGATCACCGATGGCACCTCTCGCCGCATCGCGCTGGTGAACGAACCGCACCTCCACTGTCTGGCCAATGACTTTTCTGTCTTCGAACTCGCGCAACGGTGCCTGCACGGGTCGCGATCGCTGGAGGAGGTTGTTCATGCAGCGCCGCGGGGAGACGTGCTTTCTTACGACGATGTTTACTTGGGCCGCTCGCCTTGGCGCCTGATCGTACCGGTCGATGTTCCGGGATCGCCCTCCAGCGTGATGGTTTCCGGCACAGGATTAACGCATCTAGGGAGCGCCAGGCAGCGGCAGGAGATGCACCTGGCTGAAGAACCAACAAGATCCGAAGCGGCGCTGACCGACAGCATGCGCATGTTTCAGTGGGGGGTGCAGGGTGGACGTCCGTCAGAAGATCGTGCTGGTGTCGCGCCGGAATGGTTTTACAAAGGCGATGGATCGGTGCTGCGTGCGCATTCAGAGGCGCTCGAGGTCCCAGGGTACGCCGAGGACGGAGGCGAGGAAGCGGAACTCGCGGGAATCTACATGGTTGACGACGATGGCACGCCATACCGAATTGGCATTGTTCAGGGCAATGAATTTTCAGATCATGTATTCGAAAAGCGGAACTACCTTAATCTCGCCGGCTCCAAGCTTCGCACTTGCAGCATTGGGCCGGAACTCGTGATTGGAGCGTCTTTCGACGAAGTCGTGGGCCGTGTGCAGATCGTGCGTTCAGATGCGGTGCTCTGGCACAAGAACATCGCCAGCGGCGAAAAGAATATGTGTCACAGTCTTGCTAACATCGAGCACCATCACTTCAAATTTGCAGCGCATCGTCAACCCGGCAATCTTCATGTCCATTTTTTGGGTGCGGACGCTTTGTCATTCGGAGATGGCGTGGCGCTGCAGAACGGCGACATCACCGAGGTGGCCTTTGAAGGATTCGGGCGGCCGCTGCGCAATCCTATTAGCGTCCAAACCACGCCAACTCGCCCGGTTCGCGTGAAGTCGCTGTAATGAATATGAAAAGGAGAGCGTAATGGATAAGACACCAGTAGCGTTGCTGGGCCTGGGGACCATGGGAAGCGGTATGGCTGCAAATCTGCTTAAGGCGGGCTTTCCGCTTGCTGTCTACAACCGCACCCATGCCAAAGCGCAGCCTCTCGCGAAACTGGGAGCTCGCGTTGCGAAGAGCCCTGCGGAGGCCGCGTCGGAAGCGCAGATCATTTTCTCGATGTTGGCAGACGACAATGCCTCCCGCGATGCCTGGTCCGGCAAAGACGGCGCGCTTTCGACCGTCCGTAGTGGTGCGATCCTGGTTGAGTCCAGCACGGTCAGTCCGGGGTGGATCGTTGAACTCGACGAGTTGGCGAAAGAGCGAGGAGCGGAATTGCTCGATGCGCCTGTGACCGGCAGCCGGGTGCAGGCAGAGCAGGGGCAACTCACGTTTCTTGTCGGGGGGTCGGAACAGGCGTTGTTAAAGGCTGCCCCCGCGATGCGAGCGATGAGCAAGGAGATCGTGCACCTTGGCAAGACTGGCAGCGGCGCAAAGATGAAATTGTTGAATAATTTCCTCTGCGGAGTTCAGGTGGCGTCGCTTGCCGAAGGAATGGCGTGGCTGGAGCAGAGCGGCCTCGATCGCGACAAAGCCATTCAGGTTTTGAAGAATGGGGCTCCTGGCAGTCCTTTGCTGGGAGCGATCAGCGCACGGATGATCAGCCGCGACTACACGGTTAACTTCCTCCTTCGTCTGATGGCTAAAGACCTTGCTTATGCACATGCGGCGGCGGAACAGAACGGTGTTGACCTCACCACCGCCTCCAACGCTCATCAATTGTTCGAGCGTGCTGCTGCAGCGGGACACTCGGAACAAGACATGTCCTCAGTGGTGGAGCTGCTCAGAAGCCATGAGAAAGCTGCAGGATGATGGGATAACGCTGGTGAGAGAGCGCATCTTACTGGCTGATCCATGGTTTTGCCTTATCCCCACGTGTACGGAAGGAGCTGCCGTGCCAGGTTGCAGTTACCTCTTTCCGAGAAGGTCCTTGAATTCGGGATGTTTCTCTACCAGGTGGCGGGCAAGTGGGCAGATCACATCCACGCGCAAGGAGTTCTGCCGCGCATACTGAAAAGCAGTCGTGACCAACTCAAGTCCGAGCCCTTTGCCGCGCAGCTCCTCGGGGACCTCGGTGTGCCAGAGCGTCAACCATCCGTGGCCATCGGTTTCGAATTCCAGGTAGCCTATTTTCCCGTCTTGCTCGATTTCGAATCGGCTTCGAGTCACCTTGGTTGGATTGCCCACTGTTTTCCTCACTACGTATCATCATTATTGCAGCCGCTTAGTTCGCGCTATCCATGGACCAAGCATAACGATCGATCGCGTTACTGTAGGGACTGTGACGCGCGTATCGCAAGGCCCTGGGCTACGGAAGTGAATTCATTTCCGCCACGAATGCGCGTCGGTCCGAAGCGGGTTTCAAAGATGGTTCGGACAGCCGGCACAAAAGAACTTCCGCCAGTGAGAAAGACACGATCGATATCGCCGGGGTGGACGCCTGAACTCAACAGGAGCTTATCCACGGCCGACTCGATCGCTTGAAGATCTTCTTGAATCCAGGTCTCGAAGGCGCTCCTGGATACGGGGATGCGCAAATCCATTCCACCTTCGCGAAAGCGGAATTCGGCCTGCGGATGGACCGATAACTCGTACTTCACTTTCTGCACCGCCTGGTGGAGCTGGTAGCCGAGATCTTCTTCCACGATAGCGATAAGGGATTCGATCTTCTCCGGCTCGAGCGCACGAACCCGGGCGCTCCTCAGGATCTCGCGTACATTATTGGTGCGCAGAAACGAGAGATAGTGCCACCGTTCAAGATTGGCATAGATCCACGCGGGCACTGCCGGAAGAAGCTTGTTGAGCGAGCGCGCTTCTGAATCTGACCCCAGCGCGGGGGAAACGAGTTTGCGAATGATCCGGGCATCGAAGGCATCCCCGGCGAGGCCGACCCCGCTGTTACCGAGAAGGTCCTGAGGCGCGCGTCCACGGCGTAGCACTTCAGGACCAACCCGAAGCAAGGAAAAATCGCTGGTTCCCCCACCGAAGTCGCCAATGAGGATAAGTTCTTCGTGATCGAGCGTCGCCTCGTAAGTCGAAGCGGCAGCGACCGGCTCCATCTCGAACTCGACGTGCTCAAACCCCGCGAGTTCGAATGCGGTACGCAGACGGGCAACTGCAAACTCCTGATCGGCGTCCGTGTCTGCGCCTACGAAGCGAACGGGACGACCAACCATTGCAGCCCGGACAGGCCTGTCAAACTGGCGGGCGCTGTGTTTGCGCAGATCGCCCAGGATCCGAGCGATCAATTCTTCGAGCTTATAGCGGCGACCAAACACCTCGGTACCGGTGAGCGTGCGGCTCGCAAGATGAGACTTGAGCGACTGAACGAGGCGGCCCTTTTCTTCGGATTGGAGGTAGTGCTCGATGGCCGCAGGGCCGGTGAGCGAGTGCATTCTTTTAACGCCATCGCTGTTTTTATATTGCTCGAAGTAGAGAACGGACCGGAACGAGGGGGTGGTCGCGCCGGCCCATGGAAACGAAGCGAGATGCACCTGCGCCTGTTCATCGACCAGTGCGACCGAACTGTTTGTGGTACCAAAGTCGAATCCGACGGCGATACCGCGATTTCCCGTATTTGGCATCGACTCCATTATTTCGCACGGGGCTGGGCCGCGGTGCGGGCACAGAAAAACCCATCGAACCCTTTTGAGTTCAAAACAAATACCTGTTGACATTCAACCTATGCGCGGCGCACTTTATGTGTAGAGAGGCAACAGGTGATGGTGGAAAGCAAGTCCGACGTCCTGCAGGGAACTCTGGACCTGATGGTTCTGAAGACGCTTGAAGGGATGGGTCCTTTGCATGGGTACGGTATTGCCCGGCGCATTGAACAGGTGAGCGGGCATTCTTTGACTTTGAATCAAGGAACCATTTATCCCGCCCTGCTGCGCCTGCAACAGCGTGGGTGGATCAAGTCCGAATGGGGGACGTCGGAGACCAAGCGCAAAGCGAAGTTTTATTCGCTGACCCGTATCGGCCGCAAACAGGTGTTGCAGGAAACCGAAAACTGGGAGCGAATTGCCGGGACCATGGCGCGCTTCCTCGCCCCATCGAGATAGGAGCAAGGTGATGGACCTCATACGAGTGTTCTTGAGCCGGTGTATCGGGTTAGTGCGCCGAAAGAGTCTTGACCAGGATCTCGATGAGGAGTTGAGGTCTCATATTGAGCTAGCCGTTGAAGAGAATATCAAACGCGGCATACCGGCGGACGAGGCGCGAACGCTTGCTCAGCGCGAGTTTGGGGGAATCACTCAGATCAGAGAGGAGTTTCGCGTGCAGCGTGGATTGCCTTTTCTGGAGATGTTGGCCCAGGATCTTCGCTACGCCATGAGGCAGATGCGGAACGCTCCTGTGTTTGCCTTGACTGCCATCGTGACGCTTGCGCTCGGAATTGGTGCAAACACAGCCATCTTCACGCTGGTCCAAGGCATCCTGCTGCGCTCATTGCCTGTCGCTGACCCGTCGCGTCTGTATCGAATCGGTGACAAAAGCGACTGTTGCTACTATGAGGGGTTTCAGAACGACAACGGAGATTTCGACCTCTTCTCCTACGATTTGTTTCTGCGGCTCAAGCAAGCCGCCCCGGAATTTGAACAACTGGCAGCGGTCGAGGCAGGAGGCAATGGCTTCAGCGTACGCTACGGCTCATCGCCCTCGAAGGCTTTACGAAGCGAGTATGTGACTGGCAATTACTTTGCTACTTTGGGCGTGGGCATGTTTGCGGGCCGCCCGCTCAATGAAAGCGACGACAGACCCGGGGCACCGCCCGCGCTGGTTCTGAGCTACCAGAGTTGGCAGACAGAGTTTGCCGCGGACCCTGCGGTGGTCGGGTCGACCTTTTACGTGCAAACCCATCCGTTTACGGTGGTCGGGATCGGCCCTCCTGGTTTTTTTGGTGATCGGGTGATTGCCAATCCCCCCGACTTCTGGATGCCGCTTGCAAGCGAACCGTTGATTGAGGGAGCGAACTCATCTCTCCGGCAAGTCGACGAGGACTGGCTTTACACGATTGGGAGAGCGCGCGCTGGGACGAATACCGCCGTTCTTCAGCAGAAGCTCTCAGCAATCTTGCGGCAATGGCTGCTCACCAGGCCGACCTATACGGATCACGGCGGAACAGCCCTTATACCCAGGCAGCACGTGGTGATCGTGCCCGCGGGCGGCGGGATCCAGAGATTGCAGCAGCAGACAGGATCGGGTCTGCGCCTGCTGATGGTTCTCTCAACCGTAGTTCTACTTATCGCCTGCGCAAACATTGCGAATCTCATGCTCGCCCGCTACACGGCGCGCCGCTCTGATGTGGCTGTCCGCATGGCGCTGGGCGCGGGACGCGGCAGGCTTATTCGCCAGGCTCTCACTGAAAGCGTGTTAATCAGCATGCTTGGAGGAACTGCCGGGCTGGCTGTCGCCTATGCCGGGTCGCGCATGATGCTTTCGCTTGCGTTTCCTTACGCGAAGCACATGCCGGTCCAAGCTACTCCGTCAGCGGTGGTGTTGGGATTTGCGTTCCTCGTATCGCTGCTGACGGGGGTGATCTTCGGAACCGCGCCCGCCTGGTTGTCAACGCATGCTCATCCGGGAGAGGCCCTCCGTGGAATGAACCGCTCGACAGACGATCGATCATCTCTGCCGCAGCGCGCGCTGATTGTGGTGCAGGTTGCATTGTCGATGGTCCTGCTTGCCGGAGCGTTCCTGATGTCAAGGTCGCTGCGTAATCTCGAGCACCAGAACATTGGGATCGCGACTGAAAATCGCTACATACTGGCAATTGACCCAAAGGGCGTTGGCTACACACTCGACCGGCTGCCGGCGCTTTATCGCCAGATCGAGGACCGCTTCTCCGCATTGCCGGGCATGGCGAGCGTAAGCCTGGTGCGCTACATCCCTCTCGGCGGGAACAACTGGGGCTCGTGTGTCATTCCCCAGGGTGCGCCGTCTCCGGGCCCTGATTCGAAGTGCTTTGCGAGTTGGGATCGCGCCAGCGACCGGTTTCTTGAATCGATCGGCGTCCCGATTGTTCGCGGACGCAACTTTAAACCGGCGGACACGGCCACTTCGCAACAAGTCGTTATAGTCAATCAAGCCTTTGCAAAGCAGTTCTTTCCCGGCCAGGATCCGATTGGCAAGCACTTCGGTCTCAGCAAGCCTCAGTACTCTGGTGTTTTTGAGATAGCCGGTGTTTTCGCAGATTTCAAAATGACTGACCCACGGGCAGACGTGGGCCCGCTTTTCTTCCGCCCCTTGTCACAGCAATTCGCCGGATACAAGGAGCCCGATGCCGATGCGGCGGAGAAGAGTTCGATGTTTGTCAACTTCATTATCCTCGACTTCACACAGACGCCTCAGGACGCGGAGTCGTTAGCTCGCAGAACGCTTGCCGCGATCGACCCGAATCTTACCGTGATTCGTTTTGACCCATACACGACCGCGGTTGCTGGTAACTACAATCAGGATCGACTTATTGCTCGGCTGACGGGGTTGTTTGGCATTCTGGCCTTGATATTAGCCTCGGTGGGGCTCTATGGAGTCATGACGTACTTCGTGGTCAGGCGAACCAGCGAAATTGGTATCCGAATGGCACTCGGCGCTCCGCGCACAGGTGTCGTCGCTTTGGTAGTGCGTGGCGCGCTATCGCAAGTCGTGATTGGACTCGCTGTCGGAATCCCGGCCGCGCTGCTTGCCGGGCGCCTGATGACTAAGTTGCTTTATCGTGTGACTGGTTATGACCCGCTGGCGTTCTCAGCAGCTATCGTGCTGCTCGCGTTCTGCGCGCTGCTTGCCGCGTTCATCCCCGCGCGGCGAGCTGTTTCCATCGACCCCATAAGAGCCCTCAGAACGGAGTAAAGAGCTAAAGTCGCCCAGCCTCCTCGCGCTGCGTTGAGGTAACTTGGACACGAGTCTTCTGGCGGCCTGCGGTCTTGCGCCACCGCATTCTCATCCTGCTAGCGTCTCTTGGCGGGTCGACAGGCGGGCTCGGTCTGGACTCTCCCGAGCACGTCCCCAAGTGCTTTGTACATTAAAGCAGAAATAAGTAGCTTAAGGCTGAATATCGCCCCGGCAGCATTCCTGAATCCGGACGCGATTCAAGGTCATCCAAGTGGAACGTGTCACCTTTGAGGCGTTCGCGGCATCCGCAATCACATTCAAGGCTAAGTCAACCTTCCCTAACGGAGAGCCATCATGATTTCAAAGAAGCGGAGAGGGCAGAGCCCTATCCGGAAGGCCTCGCTGATCGCAGGATCGGCTCTGTTGTTGGCCATTGCGGCGGGCATCGTATCTGGCTGTAACAAAAAGGAAGTCTCAGCCAGCTCTGCCTCTCCCCCGCCGATGCCGGTCAGCGTGATCAAGGTTGAGCCAACCGATGTTCCGATCGCCAATGAATGGGTGGGCACGATGGATGGCTATGTGAACGCCCAGATCCAGCCTCAGGCATCCGGCTACCTGGTTCGCCAACTCTATACCGAGGGCTCCCACGTCGCCAAGGATCAAGTTCTTTTTGAGATTGATCCGCGCCCGTTCCAGGCGATTCTCAATCAGGCCGAGGGACAGCTGGGGCAGGCAAAGGCGCAGTTAGCGCTTGCGCAGATCAATGTGAACCGCGATACCCCGCTTGCCGAGGCGCGGGCAATCGCCAAGAGCCAGCTCGACAATGAAATCCAGCAAAAGGCGCAGGCAGAAGCCAACGTGAAATCTGCTGAGGCGTCGCTTGAAACAGCCAGGCTCAATCTCAGTTTTTGTGATGTGCGTTCGCTCATATCAGGGATCGCCGGTCAGGCCACGGTCCAGGTTGGCAACCTTGTCAACACTCAGTCAGTGTTGACGTCAGTCTCGCAGCTCAATCCCATCAAGGTTTACTTCTCGATCAGCGACAGCGAGTATCTCGCATTGACTCACCAAGCTGCAAAGGGAGATGGTGATCTGCTAAGAGGGGCTGCAAAAGTCCCGCTTACGCTGACTCTGTCCAATGGAGACGAGTACCCGAGCAAGGGACATATTGCATTTGTCGATCGGCAAGTTAATTCTCAGACTGGTGCTATTCGCATCGCAGCGGCTTTCCCCAATCCTCAAAGCATCCTGCGCCCCGGTCAATTTGGCCGGGTTAAAGCCAACACCGAAATTCGCCATAATGCTCTCCTCGTCCCGCAGGCGGCCGTGGCGGAATTCCAAGGCCAGCAGCAGGTGTATACCGTCAGCGCGGACAACAAGGTCCACGTTAATAATGTGACACTGGGGCCCCAGTACGGCAGTAACTGGGTCATCGAAGGAGGTATCTCTTCAGGCGCCACGGTGATTGTCGATAACCTGCAGAAACTGCGGGAAGGCGCAACGGTTCAGCCGCAAGTAGAAAAGCCTCAAATCGCTTCTGCCACACCGTCACCACATGCGGCAGGGAGGTGACCCGTGTCCAAATTTTTCATTCGCAGACCGATTGTTGCCATTGTTATTGCCATTCTCACGGTAATTGTGGGCGCAGTTTCAATGTTGACACTGCCCACCTCACAATATCCTGACATCGTTCCGCCCGAAATTCTCGTTACCGCAACCTACCCGGGCGCTGACGCGAAGACGCTGTCGCAGGCTGTCTCCACTCCCATAGAGCAGCAGATGAACGGCGTTGACAACATGATCTACATGGATTCTGTCAGCGCAAATAATGGCGTTGTGCAGTTATTCGTAGATTTCGATGTTAAAACGGACGCTAACATCGACCAGGTGCTCGCTCAGCTTCGCGTAGACCAGGCGCAGTCGCAGCTCCCCACGCAGGTAACCACGGCGGGGCTTACAGTTCAGAAGGCGCTGACTTCGCCATTGATGCTTGTAGCAGTTAACTCGCCGGGCGGAAAACTCAGCCAGGATTTCCTTACCAACTTCGCCATCATCAATGTGCAGGACCAGCTGGCGCGCGTCAAAGGCGTATCGCGAGTGCAGACTTTTGGCGGCCAGTATGCGATGCGTGTTTGGGTGCAGCCTGACAAACTGGCTCAACTTGGCGTGACCGCAACTGAAGTAATTGGCGCTATCCAGGCTCAAAACAACGTCAATCCCGCCGGTCAAATCGGCGCTGAACCCATCCCGAAGGGCCAGCAATTCACCTACACAGTGCGCACCCAGGGTCGACTTGTTACTCCGGACGAGTTTGGAAACATTATCCTCCGCGCGAACCCCGACGGGTCAATCCTCCATTTACGCGACGTAGCCCGCATCGAACTTGGGGATCAGGCGTACGGCCTTTCAGCCCGCTACAACCAGGCGCCATCGGGCGTGATGGCGATTTACCAATTGCCGGGTTCGAACGCCGTACAGACGGCTGCTGCCGTCAGGGCGCGGATGAAAGAACTGTCGGCGACATTTCCGCCGAGCATTACTTATAACATCCCCCTGGACACCACCAAAGCCGTCACCGCCGGCATCCGTGAAATCGTCTACACCCTGCTGGAGGCTTTGGGCCTCGTTGTTATCGTCACATTTGTCTTCCTTCAAGGATGGCGTGCGACACTTATCCCGCTCTTGGCTGTACCCGTATCGCTCATCGGTACCTTCATCATCTTTCCGGCGCTTGGATTCTCGATCAATACACTATCGCTTTTTGGACTTGTGCTTGCGATTGGCCTGGTTGTTGACGATGCCATCATCGTCGTCGAGGCTGTAGAACATCACATTGACGAAGGGATGGATCCGAAGTCTGCCACGGAACAAGCGATGACCGAGGTTGGCGGCCCGGTGGTGGCGATTGCGCTCATCCTCGCCGCGGTATTCATCCCGACAGCTGCGATTCCGGGGATCACAGGCCGTCTCTACCAGCAGTTCGCCGTAACAATTGCGATCTCGGTCTTGATCTCCGCGTTCAATGCCCTCACGCTTTCGCCGGCGTTGGCTGCGCTTTTGCTTAAGCCGAGAGACGCGGAACGCAAGAGAGGATTGCTCGGCCGGGGCTTCGGGCTCTTCAACAAAGTATTTGGTAGAGCTACCGACAATTTCGTCAGCACCTCTAACGTTCTGATCCACAAGTCGGCGATCGCAATGGTGGCACTCGCTCTGATCGCCGTTGGAGCGGTATTACTTGGCCGGAGTTTGCCCGCCGGGTTCATTCCGACGGAAGACCAGGGTTACATGTTTCTGGCGCTGCAACTGCCGGATAGTTCATCGGCTCAGCGCACCGATGCGGCGCAGCAGAAGATCACAGCCGCGCTGTTGAAGACCGCCGGAGTCGAGGGAGTTATTGCAGTAACCGACTTCTCATTGCTTACCCAGGTGCAGAGCACGAACTCGGGCTTCTTCTTTGTTGCACTCAAGCCGTGGGAGGCGCGAAAGAGCAAGCAGGAGCAACTGGAATACATTCAGAGCAATCTCCAGAAGCAGTTGTTTATGAATCCGGACGGCATTGCGTTTGCATTTCCGCCGCCATCGATCCCCGGCCTCGGCACTTCGGGCGGTGTGACCATGGTTCTTGAAGACCGGTCCGGCATCGACGACCCTGCGACACTCACAAAGAACGTTTTTGGATTTCTCGGCGCGATCTCCAAGAGGCCTGAAATCGCGGCTGCGATCCCTTCCTATCAGCCTGCAGTTCCCCAACTGTTTGCGAAGGTAGATCGTGAGAAAGCGCTTCAGCAGCAGGTCGACCTCACGAACATCTACACCACCATGCAGACGTTTATGGGCGGGTACCTGGTGAATTACTTCAATCGATTCGGTCGTCAATGGCAGACGTATGTTGAGGCCGAAGGAGAATCGCGCACTAACATAGCCAATATCAACCAGTTCTATGTTCGCAGTGCAAATGGAAGCCAGGTGCCGCTGGGTTCTCTGGTCAAAGTGAATCAAATCACCGGCCCCGAGTTCATCTTCAGATTTAACGAATTCAATGCCGCCCAGATCAACATCACCGGCGCTCCGGGATATAGCTCCGGCCAGGTGCGCAAGGCGCTCGAAGAGGTATTTCATCAAACCATGCCTGCGGGCGCGGGTTTTGATTATTCAGGAATGTCCTACCAGGAGCAGGTGGCTGAAAAGGGCGTCCCGTCATGGGCGGTGTTCGGCCTCTCTCTCACGTTTGTCTTTCTGATTCTCGCAGCCCTATATGAAAGCTGGACGCTGCCCTTCAGCGTATTGCTCAGCACTCCGGTCGCGATCCTCGGTGCATACCTTGCACTACACGTACGCGCATTCGAAAACGACGTGTTTGCGACGATCGGGCTCGTGATGCTGATTGGACTCTCAGCCAAAAACGCGATCCTCATTGTGGAGTTTGCCAAGGTCAACTACGAGAGCGGCCAGAGTATATGTGAATCAGCGCTGAACGCGGCCCGTCTTCGTTTCAGGCCGATTGTAATGACCGCACTGGCATTCATCGTCGGTTGCTTTCCACTTTGGATCGCCACCGGATCCGGCGCCGCTTCACGCCGCATTCTGGGCACGGTTGTCGTCGGCGGCATGACGCTTTCGACGGTGCTCGGATTGATCTTTATTCCGGTTACGTTTTCGGTGGTGGAATATCTTTCGCATCGCTTCGTTCGCGGCGGAACCGGAACTACGATGGACTGCAAGCCTTCAACAATAAAGCGGCCGGGGAGAAAGGGCCATCAGGTAGAACTGCCGCTGCCGGCAGAAGGAGGGCAGGCATGACGCGCTTTCCGGTTGCAAGAACATTAGCACCGCTCAGCGCGGCGCTGGTCTCATTGTGGCTGCTAGCCGGCTGCAAAGTAGGCCCGAATTATGCGCGGCCCCAAATGACAGCGCCTCCGGCTTTCAGAGGCGCGGACGAAGCCGCGGTTTCTTCCGATGCCAAGTCTTCGCTGGGAGACGAACAGTGGTCCGCTGTTTATCACGAGCCAGAACTGCAGGAATTGATCCGCAAGGCTCTAATCAATAATTACGACGTCAGGATCGCAGCCAGGCATATTCTTGAACAACAGGCCCAGGTGAAGATCACGCGTTCGCAGCAGTTCCCGACCATTTCCGTAGGGGGGATGGGGATTGGGGCTACGCTGCCATCATCGCTGGGCACGCAGATCGGCAGTCCACTGGTAGATGGCTCGCTAAGCTTATCCGCGGCCTGGACCCCGGATTTCTGGGGGCTCTATCGCAGGCAAACTGAAGCTGCTCGCGCGCAGTTGCTGGCGCAGACCTGGGCACAGCGCGCTGTACGTTTGACCCTGGTGCAACAAGTCGCGACGTATTACTTGCAGATTCGGGCGCTCGACCGCCAACTCGAAATTACAAAGCAGACCATCAAGGTCCGAGAGGATTCCCTGGATCTGACGAAGACGCTCGAGGGCGGCGGGTCAGTACCGCTATCCGACGTGCGCCAGGCGGAACAACTGCTTTATACCGCAACATCGCAGGTCCCGCAGATCGAGCAACAGATTCAGCAGCAGGAGAATGCAATCGCGCTGCTGCTCGGGCAGAACCCGGGGCCGATCGCACATACAGATCCAAATGCGCTGACGCCTCCGACGCAAGATATCCCCACCGGGCTGCCGTCGCAGTTGCTTGAACGAAGGCCAGATATAGAGCAGGCGGAGGCGACGCTGGTTGCAGCAAATGCACAGATCGGTGTTGCTCGCGCTCAATTCTTTCCGAATCTCGCCATAAGTGCATCCGGAGGCGTGGGAGGAGATAGCGTCTCTAGCATCTTCGATACGGCGGGAAAGACGATCTACGGTATCGGCACGCTTACGCAGCCACTCTTTGCCGGAGGGAAGCTGCGCGGCCAGCTCGAGCTGTCGGAACAGACTAAGGAAGAGATGGTGTTGAACTATCAAAAGACCATCGCTCAGGCTTTTCGTGATGTTTCGAATGCCTTGATTGCTCTGAAAAAGCAGCGGGACTATCGAGAGCAGCAGGAGAAACTGGTGGCTGCAGCAGAGGATTCAGTTCGCCTGGCACGCATCCGCTACCAGGGCGGATCAACCGGGTATCTCGAGGTGCTTACCACCGATTCGAATCTTTTCGCTGCGCAATTGAACCTGGTTACAGCCCAGCAGAACGAGGCGCTGACACTTGTCCAGCTGTACGGGGCTCTTGGTGGGGGCTGGCAAACTTAGCGAGTAAGTGTCAGGGTTCGATTTCTTCCAAGTCGACGGCTACTTTGAGTGTGTGAACCCCGCCTCCGAGAATCAAGCCGTGCAGGGGACTGACGTCTCCGAAGTCCCGGCCCCATGCAAGGACCACATGCCCGGTGGAGGGGACCACGTCGTTGGTAGGATCGACGTCGAGCCACCCGCTGCCCGGACAGTAGACTGACACCCATGCATGCGAGGCATCAGCTCCTATCATCCTGGGCTGGCCCGGGGGCGGATAAGTCCTGAGATATCCACTTACATAGCGTGCCGCTAAGTTGAGCGAGCGCAGGCATGCTAACTGGACATGCGCGAAATCCTGGCACACACCTCGGCGCTTTTGGAATACTTCTTCAACTGAAGTTCGCACGTTCGTCACTTTTGAGTCGAAACGAAAATCCCTATGCAGTCTCGACGTGAAGTCCAAAAGTGCCTCATGCAGCGGGCGGTTGTCGGTGAATGACTGTCGCGCATACTCGGCGAACTGAGGCCGTAGCCTGATGCGCGGCGATTCGAACTTGAATTGATAAGCATCAAGCGCCTCGGTGTCGTGGTCTCCCGGAAGCGCCGCCGCAACTTGTTCCCATGGCGGTGAAGTCTGAGGGATACCCGGTGCATGTTCCATCACCACGTCACTGCGGGCTTCTACCACCAGTTCATTGTGAGGTTCTTCAATCGTAAAAAACGAGAGGTGATTGCCAAAGTAGTCCACCCGCTCGGAGAGAGTCACGGGCCGCGGCTTGATATGAAGTTCGCTCTGTGTAAGTCGATGGCGCGATAAGGTGCGAGGCTTGAGGCAGGCTACGTGATTCCCCACCGAGACGGGATATTTGTATTTATACGTTGTGCGATGGATAATTTTGTAGATCATAGGCCCATGGTGATCGGCAGGGTACGAGCGTGGCTGAAATAACGGCTCGAAAGATTATCGGACCAGGACGGGAGCAATCGTTCCAGCCTCCCGAGGAACGTTGCGAGTCGAACCAGGTCCTCGGCCCGCTTGACCTTCATTGCGGTGCCAGGCAGAGGGTAACTGATCTTTCCCAGGTCGAAGCTGCGCAGCGTCGATAGCATCTCACGCATGGCCTGCAGATCCTCCGGCAGGTATCGCGGCAGCCTCTCGTAAAGGTCAGCCAGGTGGGTGAGTTGGAAATCGAGCGAACGCGGGTTGTGCCCGTCTGCCATTAAAACGTCGAGTACCGCCAGCGGTTGCAGGGTGGTGTAATACCTGGCGCGGTAAGTCATGGAACTGTCCGCGACTTCTAAGAGGCATTCCAGCAAAGGCCACTCCTGTTCACTGAGAGGCCGGCTGATCTCGTGAAGTTGCCGCGTGATGTAGATTGCGCGTTCGAGCCGCCGCCCTATGCTGAGAAACAGCCAGCCAAGCCCGCGTGTCGTATTTTCCCTCTCCATACCTGAAAATGCCGAGAGCAATTCGAGGCAGAGATTGAGCCTGGCGGGATACTCCATAAATGGTGTTTCGCGATCGGTTGGGATCGAGTTTCTCAACTGCGCAATCAGGATCATCATGTCAGCCGACAGCCGTTCCCGTACGCTGCTGCCGACGCGGGAGATTTCAGACAAAGTAAAAGCCAGGCTGTCAGTTCGTTTGAGATCTGAAATTACGGAAATCAGTTCCTGCTCGAATTTGAGAGCGGTCGGCCGTTTGTTCTTGGATTTAGGTAGTTTGCTGTGACGAGACCTCAAGCAGCCGTGCAGTCTGACCAGGCAGCCGAGCTCGTCCTCATCCGCCCGACGCACGCGGGTGATCATGGAGCGAACGATGCGCGCCGTGTTTTCCGCCCGTTCGACATAACGACCTAACCAGAAGACCCGGTCGGCAACGCTGCTTGGTACTCCGGCTGATTCACGCCGCAGGGCCACCGGCTGATTGCGCGGATGAAGCATGCTGAAGGTGTCGACCGGTCCATCCCACAAAACCCAGGCGTCCTTGCTATGCCCGCCGCGCTGCATTGAGACGACCGTTCCCTCAGTCCCGGCTACGCGCACTAACCCGCCTGGAATCGCCGTCCACCCATCCCCGGTATCGAGCACATACGTCCGCAGGACCACGCTTCGTGAGTGTAAAAGCCCATTGTCCCAAACAGGCGCATTGGAGAGAGTGATTTGTTCCTGTGCAACATATTCATGCGGCTGCGCGCGCACTTTCGCTGCGAGCGCGCCTTTCTCAGCCTGCTCCAGGGCTGCTCCGAAGACGGGCTCCATGCCGCGCGAGGGGAAAGCCGGCTTCAACACAACTTCGTCAAGATGATCGAGGACCCAGTCGAGTGCATACGGCTGTCCGCACCACCAGGTTGCCACGGAAGGGAGTTTCAAGCTCTGGCCCGTGAGGTGCCTGCAGAGACCCGGGAGGAACGGCATGATCGCTGCGGTTTCAATCACTCCGCTGCCCAGCGCATTCGCGACTTTCACATTGCCCGCGACAATCGCACCAACCAGGCCGGGAACCCCAAGCAGGGAGTCGCTGCGCAGTTCCAATGGGTCGCAGAAGCTATCGTCGACGCGGCGCAGAATGACATCCACCTGATCCAGTCCGTCAACAGTCTTGAGATAGACAGAGCGGTCACGCACCGTGAGGTCCGCACCTTCGACCAGAGTGAATCCAAGATAGCGCGCAAGGTAAGAATGCTCGAAATAGGTCTCATTATGCGGACCGGGAGTCAACAGAACAACGCGCGGGTTGCTGCGCTGCGCCAGTCCTGCCAGGGCATCTCTCTGCGCTCGAAAGAAGGGAGCGAGGCGCAGCACGTTTGAATCTTTAAAGAGATCGGGGAGCACGTCGGAGACGATGGTTCGATTCTCTAGAGCGTAGCCGCTGCCTGAAGGCGCCTGGGTGCGATCCGCCAATACCCACCAGCGACCGTCCGGCGAGCGGGCGAGATCGATCGCCAGCATATGCAGATAGCTGTGCGGCGGCACTGGAACACCAACCATCGGTCGCAGAAAGGCGGGATTGGCAAAAAGGAGCTCAGGGGGAAAGCGGCCGCTCTTCAGCAACTCCTGCGAACCGTAGAGGTCGGAAAGGATGAGGCTGAGAAGTTGCGCCCGCTGGATGACTCCATCCTCAATAAATCGCCACTCGCCCGCTGAAATGATGAACGGCACTATGTCGATTGCCCAGGGCCGGTTCGCGCCGAGCGGATCGCTATAGATGTTGTAGGTGATGCCGTTTTCGCGAATCCGCCGCTCCGCGCGTCCGCATCGGCGCCCCAATTCTTCGGGGCCGATTGCTTCAAGCGACTCCATCAGGCGCGCCCAGTGCGCGCGCGGAGCAACGCCGTCCTCCGATAACTCATCATAGGCATCCCCATACCGTAGAGGGGACTGATAGAGATCGGTCATGACCAATGCTCCCGGGTACTGGCGCGACCGTGGGCTGGCAGACGCGGCATGCGCATGTCCAGCGTTCCGGGGAAGATCGGATTGGGCTCTTCTTCGGGTGCGGCGGTGCGATGCGGATCGGGCGCGTTCACCTGGAACCGTTCCATCCGGCGCGCTTCGGCTTCCGCGGCGTTGGCGGGGCGACTACTGTATGTTTTCCCGTCAGGAGGTCCGACCAAGTATGTGCATTGGGCGATGGAACGTTCCACCCACAGATCAATAAGCTCAAACACAAGCGGCGCGTGGATGGGAATCGTAGGGTGGAGGGAAGAGGAAAATCTCCGCGCGCGGTACCGCACACCCGCCACCAGAACGCCGGGTTCGGAGGTCGATTGCAACGGTACACGGCGACCATTACAGGTCACGGCGTAGCGAGCGCCGGGAGTTGTCCCCGACACCTTCACCTGGATGCGTTCGAGCGACGAGTCTACGCTGCGAACCGGGCGTCCGGAGACGGTTTCTTCAGCGAGCACATTCCAGGGTTCAAGCGCTTTCCGCAATTCGAGCTCCACGCCGTCGGCAACCACCGACCCAATTTTTGGAAAGCGAAATTCCAGTTGCGACGCAAACCACTCGTTCCTCAGATCGAATCCGGAATGCTGCAGCTGGGCGAGAACTTCGCCGAGATCCTTCTCCACGAAGTGCGGCATCATGAAGCGGTCGTGCAGCGAAGCTCCCCATCGGACCAGGCCGCCTTCGAAGGGCTGCTTCCAGAACATGCATACCAGGGAGCGGACCAGCAACATCTGCAGAAGGTTCATGCGCACGTGAGGCGGCATTTCGAACGCTCTCAGTTCGAGCAGGCCGAGGCGCAGTCCCTGGCCCTCCGGCGGAAAGAGCTTATCGACGCAGAACTCGGCCCGATGGGTGTTGCCGGTAACATCGGCAAGCAGATTACGGAATAAACCATCTACAACGGTTGGCGGAAAATTGCCCGAAGGGAGGTGACGGAACGCCAATTCCAGTTCGTAGAGTGCGTCCATGCGCGCTTCGTCCACGCGCGGGTATTGGCTGGTAGGCCCAACATAGGTGCCGGAGAAGAGATACGACAGGCAGGGATGATTTTGCCAGAATGCCACCATGCTTCGCAGCAGGTCAGGCCGTCGCAGCAGCGGACTTTCAGAAACGGTGGCGCCGCCGATCACAATGTGACTGCCGCCTCCGGTCGCCCCCTGGTTCCCGCTGTAATCAAACTTTTCAGCCGTGAGGCGATTCCGGCGGGCTTCCTCATCCAGGATGGTATTGACCGTTTCCAAAACATTCCAGTCGCCGGACGGAGGCAAATTGATCTCGAGCACTCCTGGATCGGGGGTAACGCTGAACGATAACAACCGCGGATCAGGAGCGGGTGTATAGCCCTCGACCCACACGGGCATGTCCAGATAGAGGCAGGTGTCTTCAACAGCGCTGACCAGGTCAAGATAGTCCGCAAGCACGGGTGCATAGGGCAGAAACACATGCAACCGGCCATCGCGTGCCTGCACGCACAGCGAGGGGCGGATCAACTCCGGCGCCTCATCGGACACTCGCAGAACGGCGGGCAGCGGGTCGGGCTCGGGTTCGATCTCAAACAGCCGCATGCGACGAGAAGATGTGGAAGGGAGCTTTACACGGTCCGCAAATGGACTTGCCCCGTATTCGTAGAGGAGCTGGTCCGGCGCCACCCAGGGCATCATTTCCGTGGGTATGCGATAGCCGATCGGCGAGTCGCCGGACGAAAGCAACAGGCGTTCGGGAGGGGTAAACCATGGCTGGCTTGACCAGCGCAGTTGGCCGTCCGGCTGCCTGCGACGAAGTGGCAGTATGTATCCCGCGGGGCCATCGAGTTCCGCTTGCCGATTGAATGCGGCCATCACGTTGTCGCGGCTGACCTCAAGCCGCCGCGTGAGAGCTTCCATGAAGCGCAGCGCATCCGGGGAGCCAAATCCGTAGTCGTGGTCTTCTTTCGCAATGAGGCTGGGATCCTGCCACACCGGCACGCCATCGGCGCGCCAGTAGCAGCTTAGGGCCCAGCGGGGCAACGGCTCTCCCGGATACCATTTTCCTTGCCCATAGTGAAGCAGCGCCCCGCTCGCCATGCGTGCAGCGAGACTCTGGATGAGCGCCAGCCCGCGCCGGCGTTTCATGTCGCCGAGCGGCTCGAGGTTCCACTGCGGGCTTTCCGGCTCGTCGATGCTGACATAGGTTGGCTCACCGCCCATGGTCAGGCGCACATCGTGCGCTTTCAGCTCCTCATCAACCTTGTGCGCAACCTGGCGAACGGAGGACCATTCCTGCTCTGAAAAAGGATTGGACGGTCCTCGCAGATCATCCAGACGAGCCACGGTCATGGAATAGAGGAACTCGATGCTGGGCAACTCCGCGGTTCCACCAATGGGCGCGGCCTGCCTGGCACTGGGGGTGCAAACCAGAGGAATATGGCCTTCAGCTGCGAGCAGACCCGAGGTCGGATCGAGTCCGATCCAACCTGCTCCCGGCAGATATGCTTCGGTCCAGGCATGCAAGTCGGCCGAGTCAGAGCGGGGACCGCCTTCGGGACCGTCGGATGCTAAGTCGGGCGCCAGTTGAATCAGATAGCCGGAGACAAACCGGGCCGCGATTCCCAGGTTGCGAAGGCTCTCGACCAGCAGCCATGCCGAGTCGCGGCAGGATCCTGAGAGTCTCTCGAGGGTTTCTTCGCTGGTTTGGACTCCGGGCGCCATTCGCGTGACGTACTTGATCTGATCGCGAACCTTGCGATTCACCGTGAGGAGAAAGTTGACGGTTCCGCATCTCGTCTCTTTCAGATCGGAAAGAAAATCTTGAAGCCGCGGTCCGGGCGCGTCAACTCGCGTGTAAGGCTCAAGATCCCCGATAAGCTCAGCCGGATATTCAAAAGGATATTGTTCTACTCCCGGCTCCAGAAAAAACGCAAAAGGGTTGATCGGCGACAGGTCCGCAACCAGATTCACCTCCACGATCAGCCGGCTCGTCTTCTCGGGGAAAAGGAAGCGGGCAAGACGATTGGAGTGAAGATCCATCTGCCAGTTGGCGATGTGCTTGGAGGGAGTGACGTCGAGCGTATAACTGAGAATCGGTACGTGGCAATGAGGTGCAGGGCGCAACTGGATCACTTGCGGTCCGAGAAAGATCGGCTTCTCATACCGGTACTCAGTCCGATGATTCAGAGCAATTCGAATTCCCATTCGTCCTCAAGCCGTCTGCACCCCAAAGGTGTATGCCGTCGTCCCGGCAGTCGAGCACCGATCACGCCAACTGGAGCGTTGGAAACGCAGGTGTAAGAAAACGTTAGCACACGCGAGACTGTTGGATTGCCGCGAATCCATAAACCATCAAGAGTATTTCGGGATAACCATCAACGGCGGTTTAGATCCGGCAATAGGGGGTTCGCACGAGGATAGCAAGCGCCGTGGACGGCGGTTGGAGCCGTGCCCCGAATCAGCCAGATGTCGCCCCTCTCCGGGCGGTATCATTCACCCACTGAATTTCTCCTTTGGATGACTTCAGCCAGGCGCTCCACCGCCCGCGCAATGGCGCGCGGCTCAAACGCTGTGAACCCGAATAGCAGTCCGGGCGATTTGTGACTGATCGCGTAACGCGACAGCGGCGGTATATCGAGCCCATGGGCGCGAAGTTGTTCTGACAGGTTTTCGTCGTTCCAGTGCGAAGGAGTCAAGGCTGCCAGGTTCATTCCTCCATCCACATTTGGAAACTCGAGTTCCAGGCTCGCGCGGCTCACAGCTTCAATAAGGCATTCCCGGCGTTCGGCATAGGCCCGGCGGCAACGGCGCAGGTGGGTATAGAATGCCCCGCTATCCATGAAGATCGCGAGGGTCGCCTGGTCGATCAGCGGTCCATGATCTTCAGAAACATGCTTGAGATTCTGGAACGCATCTACCAGCTTGGGCGGCAGCACGACGTAGCCGATACGCAGCGAAGGGAAGAGGATCTTGCTGAACGTGCCCACATAGATGACGCGACGATGTTCATCCAGGTGCTGCAGGCTTGGCAAAGGCGGGCTGCTATAGCGGAATTCAGAATCGTAGTCGTCCTCGATGATCCACGTTCGCTGGCGGACCGCCGCCTGTAGAAGTTCGAGGCGCCGGCCGAGAGACATGCAATGGCCCATGGGGAATTGGCGTGACGGCGTTACATAAATCAGCGACACAGGCCGGTTATCGGTCCTCGGAAGGCAGACCCCCTCGGAATCGATCGGGAGGGGCACGATCTTCGCGCCCGCCTGCTTGAGCGCGAGGCGCGCGCCCAGGTATCCGGGATCTTCCATGTATACCCGATCGCCGGGTTTGACGAGAAGATTTGCCAAAAGAAAGAGCGCCTGCTGAGAGCCGGCAGTGATGGCTATTTCGCGCCAGTCGCAGCGCACGCCGCGGCTGTCGCGCAAGTACTCCGCGACAATCTCGCGGAGACTGTCGAGGCCGGAAGAAAACACAGACTGGTAGTTAAGAATTCCGCTGCTGCGGCGCAGAAGGCGCGCCCTATGGCGGTTCCAGATGCGAATGGGAAAGAGGCGCACGTCAGGCTGCGAGGGGCGAAAAGGCGCGGGGCCACGAAACCGGGTCAAGGGAACGGGGCTTGACGAGCGAGGTGCGGTTCGAGCCTTGGTAGCCGGATGCGAACTCTGCTCGAAAGCCTGCGCCGCGCGTCCCACAAAAATTCCGCTGCGATCCCGCGACTCGAGATAGCCTTCAGTCACCAGTGTGTCGTAGGCGGCGATAACGGTATTGCGCGAAACCTGGAGCGCCACGGCCAGGTCGCGGCTGGAGGGCAGCCGCGCTCCCGAGCACAGGTCGTTATGCTGAATGCGAGTGCGGAGCTGGGCCGCCAATTGGCCTTGCAGCGATGCATTCGCCTCCCGCTTCAACTGGATGGTTCCCAGGGTTTTCATCGGCCCGCGCATGATCTGGACCCACTATAACAGCACTTTCTGGACCTTTACTGGTTCCACAATTCACTGTAAATTGAGCGTTAACCCAGAGTTCCCACGGGCCCGACGGCAGGCTGCCTTAAAATCGCGCGCCGCATTTCTTGTTTGCGGATGCATTGCCAACTTGATGCCGAACTCGCAATAACCGAGGCTTATGTTTCAACTCAAGCGGAAATGGCTGCCCATCTGCGGCGCAGCGCTGATCTCTATCTCCACCCTGACGGAGGCACAGGCGCGCGTGGACTTGGTGGCGATAAACGGGAAGATCTGGACCGAAAATCCGCAAATGCCGGAAGCCGAGGCGATTGCAATTGGGGATCACCATATCGTCGCGGTGGGCTCATCTGCAGAAATAGCAAAGCTGGGTGAAGGCTCCGCAACCGTCATCGACCTGCATGGAAAACGCGTTGTCCCCGGATTCAACGACGCTCACGTGCACTTCTTCTGGGGAGGCCAGAGCCTTACCAGTGTGCACTTGACCGATGCGACGTCCAAGGCCGAGTTCCGGCGGCGCATCGCGGAATTTGCGCGGACCCGTCCCGCCGGTGAGTGGATCGTCGATGGCAACTGGGACGAAGAAAAGTGGAGTCCCGCGGAATTGCCAACGCATGCGTTGATCGACGATGTGACACCAAATAATCCGGTATGGGTAAACCGTTCGGATGGTCACATGATGCTTGCAAATGCAGTTGCCATGAAGCTGGCGGGCATCGGGCGCGACACCAGGGACGTGCCGGGCGGCGAAATCATTCGCGACAAGGACGGCAATCCGACGGGGATCTTCAAGGATGCGGCGAAGGACCTGGTGGAGCGGGTGATTCCTCCTCCGTCCGACGCTCAGCTCGACGACGCCCTGCTGGCCGCACAAAAGTATGCCCTGCAAAATGGCGTGACCAGCGTGCAGGACATGGGCTTCACGGGAAGTCATGCGGCCGATATGCAGGCGCTGGTGCTGCGCGGCTATCAGCGCCTGCTGGCTCAGAACAAGCTCAAAATTCGGGTTTCGGCGCGATTTCCTTTAGACCACTATCAACGGCTGGCCACGCTGGGCGTGATGACCAATTTCGGCAACGACCGCCTGGTGATTGGCTCTGTGAAGGCCTTTGCTGACGGATCGCTGGGTTCCGGAACTGCGTGGTTCTTCGAACCGTACAGTGATGCGCCCAATTCGACGGGAATGCCAACGGCGGAGCTTCACGACCAGGACAAGATGTTCGATGACATGGTGGCGGCGGACAAGGCCGGGTTGCATATTGCGACCCATGCCATCGGCGACCGTGCCAACAAGACCATCCTTGATCTTTATGAGCAGCTTGAAGCGAAGAACGGCCCGGCCGACCGTCGGCTGCGCATCGAGCATGCGCAACACCTGCGGCGAGAAGATGTGCCACGCTTCGCCAGATTGCATGTGATCGCCTCAGTGCAGCCATATCACTGCATCGATGACGGAAGATGGGCAGAGAATCGCATTGGCCACGGGCGAGCGCTTACAACATATGCGTTTCGTTCGCTGCTGGATGCAGGCACCACCCTTGCTTTTGGGTCGGATTGGTTTGTGGCCCCTATCAACCCTCTGGCGGGAATCTACGCGGCAGTCACGCGGCGGACCCTCGACGGCAAACATCCCGATGGCTGGATCCCGGAGCAAAAACTTACTGTTCCGCAATCAGTGCACGCCTACACGGTCGGTTCGGCCTATGCCGAAAGCCAGGATGATCTGAAAGGATCCCTCGAAAAGGGAAAGCTCGCGGACTTCGTTGTCCTTTCGGACGACATCTTTCACATGGATCCGGTTGAGATTGAAAAAGTGCAAGTAGAAACCACCGTCTCTGGCGGAGAAATTGTTTACCAGCGGTCGCATTGAGAGTGGCTGCAGATTTTTTGGAGAAACCGAATGTTTGTCAGGCCCTGCTGGAGGCCTGCATCCGAACAGGATGCGATTGATTTAATCGAGAAGAATCCTTGGGCTCTCCTGGTAAGCAATGGGCCACACGGACCTGTCGCCACGAATCTGCCGTTGCTGTTTGATCGGACAGATGCCGACAAGACCGTCTTGCTGGGGCATATCGCGCGGGCTAACAGCCACTATGCGCTGCTGCGTGAAGCGCCCAGCAATGTTCTGGCAGTGTTCGAAGGGCCGTGGAGTTATGTCACTGCGAGTTGGTACCCGGGCCGAGATATGCCCTCCACCTACTACTACACCGCCGTTCATTGCTACGGTGAGTTGGAATGGCAATCGGATCCGGAACTCGATGCTTCCCTCGAGATGCTGACGCGCACCATGGAGGCGCCCATTGAGAAGGGGTGGAGCACTAACGAGATTCCCCGGCAGGAGATAACGCGCCGGTTTCCGGCGATTCACGGTTTCGCGTTGCGCATCACCCGGCTGGAAGCGAAGTTCAAACTGGGCCAGGACGAACCGCTTGGCGATGCGCTGGCAGTGGCAGAGCAACTTGAAACCAGCGACGGCGAACTCTCACAGCTTATAAAGCGGCAGAACGCCTCTCGCCAATCTTAATTTCGCTTTTGCACTCGACAACGGTCGCTGTAAGAGACTCTCAGGTTTCCCGGATCGCAGATAACATTCATCCTTTGGAGGCATGCTTTTATGACACGTCCCCTTCGTATCGTCGTAGTTATGCTCGCGATTGTGCTTGCCACAACTCCGTGGCTATTCGCCCAGATCGAGAGTGGAAGCATTACCGGCCAGGTCACCGATCCGCAACATGCGGCCGTTCCCGGAGCGGACGTGACCGTGACCAACGTCGAAACCGGAGCGACAATCGCCGCAAAGACCAAGGGTGACGGGAGCTTTGCGTTTCCGACCCTGCACCCGAGCCGCTACCGGATCACCGTGCAGAAGGAAGGCTTCAAGGTAGCGGAGAACCGGGACGTGGACCTGCACGTCCAGGACCGGCTCGCGGAAAACTTCAGTCTCGAAGTTGGGTCTTCGAGCGAAACGGTGACGGTGAATGCCTCGATGGCCACGGACATCGAAACGTCCGCTGCTGTGGCGACAACAGTTGACCGCGAGTTCATCGAGAACATGCCCCTCAATGGACGCAGCTTTCAGGCGCTGATCGCACTCACGCCAGGCAACGTAACCGCCAAAACCTACTACACCAACGCCGGCCAGTTCAGTGTCAACGGGCAGCGTACCGATGCGAACTACTTCTCCATTGACGGCGTCAGCGCTAACGTCGGCATCACCCAGGGAAGCAATGTCTACCTTGGCGCCGCCGGCGCAGGAGCGCAACAGGCAACCAGCAACAACGGCGGGTACAACAACCTGGTCTCGGTCGACGCGATGCAGGAATACAAAATTCAGACGTCGAATTTCGATCCGGAATACGGACGTACCCCTGGTGCGCAACTCTCCATTGAGACCCGCTCCGGAACCAACGCGTTTCATGGAACGGCCTTCGAGTATTTGCGCAATGACATCTTCGACGCCAACAACTGGTTCAACAACAATGCCGGGCTTCCAAGGGCGGCGGAAAAGCAGAACGACTTCGGCGGCGTGATCGGCGGCCCCATCTGGAAAGACAAAATGTTCTTTTTCTTTTCCTACGAGGGTCTGCGACTGCGCGTGCCTGAGTCACGTCAAGACCTTGTGCCTTCCACGTCCATCCGCGCACAGGCCGATAGCGTGGTTGCGCCCCTGCTGAACGCCTACCCTATGCCCAGCCATAACCTTTCCGGGTACCCCAACAACGATGCGCCCGGCGACGTCAGCGCAATTTTTGCGACGACCTTCTCGAATCCGTCGACCCTCGACGCCAGCGGTCTGCGCCTGGACTACACGATCAACCAAAAATGGTCGGTGTTCGCGCGCGGCGACTATGCGCCATCGAACGGCGCGCAATACGGCGCCTTCGACTTCTACACCCGCTCGACCCTGAGCCACACCATTTCTAATGTGGATACAATCACGGCCGGCATTACGTATGTCCCAACCAGCAATATCGTCGACGATTTTCGATTCAATCTAAGCCATGCCAAGGGCGCGACGATTGTGAATTCAACCGGCTTTGGCGGTGCAACCGCGCCATCGGATTCCTACCTGTTCCAGTCGAATCCGAAGTACACTACGGCCACATCGGTTTTCGGGCTCTACCTGAACGACGGCAGCACGGATTACTACGTAGGCAACGACGCGACTAATCATCAGAAACAATTTAACCTGGTTGATTCACTGAGTTGGGTCAAGGCCAGGCATAGTCTCAAATTCGGCGTGGACTATCGAAAGCTCAGCCCCACCAACGGGTATCGTCCCTGGGACATTTCCTACGACTTCAATTCGTTCGCGGACGTCCTGACCCATGTGCCGGTGTATGCCGGCGTCGATTCGACTGACACTTCAGAGCTGCGTCCGATTTTCACTGACTTATCCTTCTATGCGCAGGACTCATGGCAAGTGTCGCCGCGACTCACGATGACTTACGGCCTGCGCTGGGACTACGATCCGCCGCCATCGGAAAATTCCGGCCACCCGTTCTACACCGCGCTCAATCTAAGCGATCCCGCCAACGTAAGCCTTGCGCCTAAAGGCACTCCGCTGTGGAATGCCAGCAAGCATAACTTCGCACCACGCCTGGGACTTGCCTATGTTGTGCGAAACACGCCGGGGCATGAATTGGTCGTTCGCGGCGGCGGCGGCATCTTCTACGGATTGGGCAACGAGCAGGGTGCGCAAGGAACACTCGGATTTCCCTATTCGCGCAGCAACTATCTCTACGGCACTGACGGAACGTACCCTTTAACGCAGTCCGCAGCTGCGCCCATTCCGTTTACGCTCGATCCGCCGTACAGCTTTGTATTCGCCTTCGAGCCTGATCTGCGTGACCCGAAAACGTACCAGTGGAATGTGTCCATGCAGCAGGGCCTTGGGCAGGGCCGCAGCTTTCAGATGTCTTATGTCGGCAATTATGGCGCGGACCTGCTGCGCAGGGACATGCTTCAACCCGACATGGGTGGCAACATAAACTTCCAGTATCTCGATGTTGTTACTAATCAGGATCATTCCAACTACAACTCGCTGCAGGCTCAGTTCCAACAGCAGATGTGGCATCGGTTCCAATTGCTCGCATCCTATACCTGGGCGCACTCGCTCGATAATGGCTCGGGCGTTGGTCTTCCCAACCCGTATTACACCGTGTATAACCCGGAATGGGACTATGGCAATTCCGATTACGATGTCCGCAACACGTTCTCTGCGGCTCTCACGTATCAAGTCCCGGGGACGCAAAGCGGCAACGGCCTGCTTCGCTACGCCAGCAACGGCTGGGCGCTCGATAGCTTGTTGAGAGCCAACTCTGCGCAGCCAGTCAACATCGTGACCGGCCAGTACTCGTTCGGCTTGATCTGGAACAATGATGCCATCAATCAAAGACCGAACGTGGTTTCCAACACTCCATTGTATGTTTCTGGAACAGCGTGCGCGGCGGCTAATAGCGGGTCTGCCTGTCCGGGAGGACGCCGTCTGAATCCTGCGCATTTCGTTGCTCCATCCAACCTGTTCGTGCAGGGTAACCTGGGGCGCAACGCGCTGCGTGGCTTCGACGCGGTCCAGGAAGACATTGCGCTTCGGCGAGACTTCCCAATTCATGACAAGCTTTCGGTAGAGTTCCGGGCCGAAGCATTCAACGTACTCAACCATCCCATGTTCGGTGACATCGGCACTCAGTCAGACGGGAGAAACCTGATCAACAACAGCTACTTTGGAATCTCCGCGCATAGCCTCGCCGACAGCCTGGGGTCGGGAGGTGCGGATGGAGGCCTGAGCAGCCTCTACCAGATCGGCTCGCCGCGATCAATGCAATTTGCTCTGAAGCTGAAATTCTAAAGTCCGATCCTTGCAGCCGGGAGCATGTGCAAGTCACTGCGCGTGCTCCTCGCCTCTTTTGGGCAACAGAGAATCGCCAGTACTTCTCTCATCGCTATCATCGGGTCAGGAAGAGAACGGCTTACCCCGCAGTGCGGCCCAGTAGCTAACATTGACCTACTCACAGCGGAGAAAAGATTGTTCATCGTTAAAGACAAGGATGCCCAATCACGCCAGCAAATGGCTCAAACGCCGGGGCGCGGTCCCGCGAATCGTAGCTTGTTCAGCACCTTCTGGGAGCACCCGCGTAAAACATGGCTGCGCCCCGCCCTTTTCCAGGTCCACCTCTGGTCAGGTATCTCCGTAGGTCTTATTGCTACCGTGGTGGGATTATCGGGCAGCGCAATCGTCTACAAAGACGCGCTGGATCGCATCATCACTCCCGCCCTGTTCTCGATCACCGCGGGACCGCGCCGCAGTACGGATGACTTGCTGGCCGCCGTCTCTGCCAGGAATCCAGGTTGGGCAATCAGTTATGTCGCAGTCGGCCGTGGTCCAGATGGTTTGCCCAATCCGTGGGTCTTCTACATGGCCGAACCAAACCAGCCGACCGCGCCGCTGCGCCTCGTATTCGTCGATCCGGCCAGCGGCGGCGAAAGAGGATCCTTGCGCGAAAATTCCGGATTGATGAATTGGCTCGCAGATCTTCACTTCAGGCTTCTCAGCGGAGCGACCGGCACACTGGTGAACGGCATTGGAGCTTTGCTCCTGTTATTGCTATGCATCTCCGGGTTCGTCTTGTGGTGGCCGGGACGAGGCCGTGTCCGCGGCGCGCTCACGATCCGCTCGCACTCGCGATGGCCACGGCTGAACTGGGACATTCACAATGTCTTTGGCTTTTGGAGCGTCATCCCCCTCGGGGTCGAGGCATTCACCGGAGCATACTACTGCTTCTTTGTCCCCATGGCGGCAGCTCTTGTTTTCTTGTTGGGCGGCAGCGTGCAGCGTTGGCAGGAAATGTCAGTTCCGCCGCGGTCGGCTCCCGTGTCGGGCGGCGGACTGGCTAAGCTGGAACCACTTCTGCATGAAAGCCTCCGGCGTCATCCTGACTGCATCCTCCGCGGACTAGCGCTGCCTATTGCGCCGACCGATCCGTTTACTGTCCAGTTGGACCCGCCGCATGCCGAAGATCATGGCGACTATGTACAAGTGGCGTTTGATCGCTACAGCGGCCGCGTGCTCAGCGACATTGATTCACGACACGAATCGCTCGCCATCCGTCTCGTCTTGTTTATCCGGCCCCTCCATTTCGGAACATTCGCCGGTCACTGGTCGCGGGTTGCATGGATTGTTGTCGGTATGATGCCGGGAATTCTTTTCTTGACCGGTTTCCTCATGTGGTGGCGGCGAGTTCCGGGACGACTAATGCGCTCCGTCGCTGCGTAGGCAAGATCAAACACTGGAGAGGGTGGGGATATGAGACAACTTATGACGAGCTTTGCTGCTCTCTTGTTTTGCGGATCGTCGATGCTGTTGGCACAGCAGACAAAAGAGGTAACTCCAGAGGACATCGTAAACCTCAAGCAGGTGAGCGCGCCCGACATCTCTCCCGACGGCAAGCAGGTTGTGTATGTTGTAACCACTCCCATGCCCGCCGGTTCCCACAAAAATTCGCACATCTGGATCGCGTCGACCGATAAATCGACCAAGCCTCAGCCGTTTGCAATGGGAGGGGGCGCTGATACCGAACCTCGATGGGCTCCGGGCGGAGATTCGATTGCATTCCTTTCAGATCGCACTAACCCTTTGGGAGAGGTAGATACTACTCCATTTCGATTTTCGATCTCGGGTGGCGAAGACAGGCCCGATCTGAAGGATTCCGACATCCACGCGGATTCTCCGGGCATGCAACTGTGGCTGTTGCCTCTCCACGGCGGCGAGGCTGCTCCATTGACTTATATTCCTGGCGGCATCAAAAGCTTTCGCTGGTCGCGCGATGGGAAATTTATCGCCTTCGTTCGGACGGACCAAGACACGAAGGCGGAGCGTGACCGCAAGAAGGAAAAGCGCGATGAAGTCGCAGTCGATCAGGACTACAAGTACGATCGCCTTTGGGTCTACGATGTCGCCGCCCACAATGCGCGCCTCTTGACTCGCTCAAACATCAATGTCGACGCATTCGACTGGTCACCCGACGGTGCTTCCCTGGTCGCGCGCGTTTCCCCCACCCCGCGCATCGATGATTATTGGCGGGTTTCCAAGGTCGTTCTTCTCAACAGCCAGAGCGGAGATGTCAAACGAACCCTAGAAGAGCACTCCGGTTATACCGAACCGCGCTGGTCGCCCGATGGACGCCGCATTGCGTGTTCGCGCATGCGGCCGAAGCACATCACGGACGAACACATAGTTTTCGATTTGGAAACAGGGCAAGAGACTCTACTCGAAGACAAGTTTCCAGGGAGCATCGATTCCATGGAATGGATGCCTGACAGCAGTGCGTTGCTGGCACAAAGCATCGAAGATGCGCACACCCTTGTTCTCAAAGTCGATGCACGCACCGGCGAACCGCATGTGCTAGACAGAGTGACGACATCGTCTGGCGAGTTATCCGTAAGTCATGACGGACGGCTTTTTGCGTTTGTTGGACAAACGGCTAATCAGCCTGATGAGATTTGGATCAACGGCGACAAGGGACCGCTGGTGCTGACTGATAGCAATCCGCAGGTTGGCACGTGGAAGCTTGGCACAGAGCGCGAGATCTCATGGAAGAGCTCCCACGATAACCATGTTATCCATGGCGTGGTGGATCTTCCTCCCGGGTACACTGCGGGAACCCGCTACAAGACGATCGTTCACGTGCACGGCGGTCCGGAAGAGGCGTGGACGGTGGGGTGGCACGGTAATTGGTATAACTATGCGACCCTGCTGGCCTCGCACGGATACGTCGTTCTGCTCCCTGACCCTCGCGGATCGCAGGGGCAAGGCCCGGCTTTTGCTGAAGCCGACTATCAGGATTGGGGCGGCGGCGATTTTCAGGACGTGATGGATGGTGTCGACTATCTGATCGCCCAGGGGATTTCAGATCCCGATCACATGGCGATCGGAGGGTGGAGTTTCGGCGGGTTTATGACTTCATGGGCCGTCACCCACACCGATCGATTCAAAGCAGGCATGGTAGGCGCCGCGGTTACAGACCTCTATTCCATGGCGACGACAACAGATATTTCGCCCAGCTTCGAGCAATCGTACTTCGGGGATCTCGAGACCAATCGTTCTGTCTACGACTTGCATTCCCCGGTGCGTTATCTGGCCAAGTGCCACACGCCGGTTTTGGTCATGCATGGCGAAGCAGATCCGCGCGTGCCTATTTCGCAGGGCGAAGAGTTCTTTAACGGGCTTCGGTTTCTGGGCCGCGATGTTCAGATGGTCCGCTATCCGCGTGAGCCCCATATCTTCACCGAACGGGAACACCAGGCCGACTCGCTCACCCGCATTGTCCACTGGTACGACACGCACCTTGACAAATAAGCATGCATCGCCAGACCAGGCAACCCTCCGATTTAGATGTCACACTGCTTGAGTGCTGCGGGCGGCCTGGATCATGTCTTGACGGCATATTCTCTATGAGTCTGCCGCCCCGGCCTTTTGATCATGATTACGACTGATGGGCCGTCAGGCCCCTGTTTCTGGCCGTTTCGAGGGCTCTGCCATGCTCGATGGTATTATTGTTCTCTCGCACCGGAGGCTCGAAGGCATCTCTCGCTAGCCTCACCGTCCCAGTCGATTTGGCTTTGATCCGATCGGCGGCCTTGCTGTCGTGGCAGTCCCAAAAAATTAAGTCATTGCGCGCCTTGTGAAGAAGCGGCAACTGGAGGTCCTTGGATGGTCCAGCCCCACGAATCCGGTGAACTCAGCAAAGTCTTCACCGTTGAAGACATTCTTCGCCTGTTTGAGGACGGCAAGCCCGCCGATACACTGATGAACGTGGTAGCGCTTATCGCCACGCGGTTCGACACCGATGTGTGCTCGGCCTACCTGCTTGAACCGGACCGGTCCAATCTGGTTCTGGCCGCTACCCTGGGCTTGCATCCGAAGAGTATAGGAACTTTGCGCATGCCGCTGAACGAGGGTCTGGCGGGGCTGGTGGCGGAGCAGGTCCTCCCGGTTGCGGTAGCCGATGCGCCCAATCATCCGCGCTTCAAGTATTTTGCGGAGTCGGGTGAAGAAGAATATCGTTCTTTCGTTGGAGTTCCGCTTATCGACCGCGGAATTCTGCAGGGTGTGCTGGTAGTGCAGACCAAGGAAGCGCGCACCTTTCGCCCCGACGAAATCGCTTTGTTGGTCGAGGCGGCAGCCCAGGTCGCGCCCGTTGTAAGTGAAGCACGCGCGCTGGACCGCTTTATCGCGCCTGCTCAGGAGCGCTTGTGGGAACTGGCCCGGAACGTCTGGTGGAGCTGGGATCCTGAATGCATCAGCCTGTTTCGAGATCTCAATCCCGCCCGCTGGCGCCAGCTGAATCAGAATCCGATCGCGCTCTTGTCCGGAATTCCGCTAAACGAATTGGAACGCAGAGCTTCAGACTTCGGCCTGCACAGCAAGATCAACTACTGCTATCGTCGCCAGCAGGAATATCTGGCCGCCAAAGGCACCTGGGGCGCGGTGAATGCAGGTGTTTTGCGAACCCGTCCGGTCGCCTATTTTTCGGCTGAATTCGGGCTTCATGAGTCGCTGCCGATTTACTCGGGCGGGCTTGGAATCCTTGCCGGCGATCACATCAAAAGCGCGTCTGACCTCGACGTTCCGCTGATAGGCGTGGGCCTGTTCTACGGGCAAGGGTATTTTCTGCAGCGGCTCGATGCGCAAGGCTGGCAACACGAAGAATACATCCGAACCGCGGTCAACCAGGTGCCGATGCAGCCGGCAATCGGCCCCAACGGCGAGCCGATCCTGGTGGAGATCGCAACCCGCGGCGGTTTGATCCGAGTCAAGGTCTGGCGGGTCAGCGTGGGACGATGCGATCTCCTTTTACTGGATTCCAACGTCGACGGAAACGCGCCCGAGGATCGCGAACTAACCTCTCGCCTGTACGGCGGCGACATCCGCACCCGCATTCGTCAGGAACTTCTTCTCGGCGTCGGTGGCTATCGGGCGCTCAAGGCAATGGGGATTGCTCCCGGTGTCCTTCACTTGAACGAAGGCCATAGCGGCTTCGCAGTGCTCGAAGCGATCCGCAGCCGAATGACGGACGAAGGAATCGATTTCAGCCAGGCTGCCGCCCAGGTTTCGCGAGAGGTGGTCTTCACGACCCATACGCCGGTGCCGGCGGGGCATGATCGTTTCGACTCCGACCTGATTGAAGAACACCTCGGGCCGCTGCGCGACGAACTGCGCATTTCTCATGACAACCTGATGGGATTCGGGCGCGTCTATCCGAGCGATCATGGCGAACCGTTCTGTATGACCGTGCTGGGGTTGAAGCTATCCCGGAGGGCAAACGCCGTGTCTGCTCTTCACGGCGAAGTCTCCCGCGCAATGTGGTGGAACCTCTATCCCGGAAAACCCGAAGAGGCAGTACCGATCGGCCACATTACCAACGGCGTTCATGTCCCATCGTGGCTTGCGCCCCAGATGCGGCGCTTGTACGACAGGCACCTTGGAGTCGGCTGGCAGGATCGCAGCGGCGACAAGCACACATGGGCGGAGATCGAAAAGGTCGACGACGGAGAGCTTTGGGAAACTCACATGAATCTGAAGTCACAGCTCATCGATTTTGCCCGGCATCGTGCCATGCGTCAGGCTCACCTGCGTAAAGAATCGCCGGAAGCGATTGCCCGGCTCGAAAAAGTCCTTTCGCTCGATGTGCTCACCATAGGATTTGCACGCCGCTTTGCAACCTACAAGAGAGCGAACCTGATCCTGTCAGATATCCAGCGTCTTGCTGCGATGGTCAACGATGCCAAGTGTCCGGTGCAATTTGTTTTTGCGGGGAAGGCTCATCCCCATGATGAACCCGGCAAGATGGTCCTTCAGCAGATCGCTCAGTTAATGCGTGACGCCACTCTCTCTGACCGGTTTGTGTTCATCGAAGATTACGACATCAATGTAGGCCGCCACCTGGTCCAGGGTGTCGATGTCTGGCTCAACAATCCGCGACGCCCCCTTGAAGCATCCGGGACCAGCGGTCAGAAAGTTGTGTTGAACGGCGGCCTGAACCTGTCCGTGCTCGATGGATGGTGGGCGGAAGCATACGATGGCATGAACGGTTTCGCGATCGGAACAGGGCGCACGCACTCCAACATGGATGTGCACGATCAACGCGACAGCGAAGACCTCTACCGGGTACTGAAGCAGGTGCTCATCCCCTTGTATTACAAGCGCGACAAGGATGGTCTCCCGCGCGATTGGATCCAGCGCATGAAGGCGACCATTCGCACCCTGGGCTGGAGGTTCAATGCCGACCGCATGGTAATGGATTATTGCCAGAAGTGCTACGTGCCGGCGGCCGGCGGACAATCAAGCGAGATCCGTCAGCCCTGTTGATACCTCCTTCGGCTTCAAGCATCCATCAAGATTGAGGCCCGGCTTATAGCGACACGCTATTGGAACTGCGATTCGCAGTCGGGCTTCTCTGCGCGAATGATCAGGAATTATTGGCACTCTTGTTCGAGAGTCTCCGCTCTATAGATTGAAAGCGGTTTGAGTAAAGCTGCTTTGATTAAAAGAGGAGACACTCACATGAAAGTGATGCAAGCACTCGCCCTGTTCACATTCGCGGCTTCCCTCGCGGTACCCGGAGCATCGGCTCAGGGTGTCGTCCTGAAAGCCAATGTCCCATTCGCTTTCACCCTAGGTGAAACTCACTTGCCTTCCGGTGAATACCTCATCTCTTCGCCCTTCGCTGGAGTCATCAGAGTTCAGAATCAGGAAACGCCCTCTGAAGTCTCCGTCGCTACCTCCAAGGGCTTTAGCGATGCCGGCGGCAAAAACAGTCTGGTGTTTGAGAGATATGGATCTCAATACTTCCTGCACCGGATCCTGTGCTCGACCACTGCGCGGATGAATGTCGACATCCCCGCATGGAAGCCGGAGAAGAAAGCCCGCTCTCGCGAAGCCAAGCTCAAAACCGGTGAGCAAATCATGGTGGCGGCGCGGTAAATGGACTAAGCGAGAGTTTTGCATGCGTTGGCTGAACTCTCGCGAGGCCTGGTTGAAGGCAAGCCCGGTCATTGATCCAGATCTTATCTTGGGTACTCCGCTGGGATAGACGCGGGCATTGGCCGCACTCGCGTGTGTCGCTGTTAATGGCGGATGCTGTTCAACGGATTGCCGTCGCGGAATGAAGATAGCGAACAGCCGTCCGTGTTCCGCTCCCGGCAGATAGATAGCAGTGTTTCGTCAACCCTGCGCATCACGGATATGGCGCGGCGTGTTCGGGAGGGTAGTCTTCGCCGTATTTGTTTTTGTGCGACGGAGTGGCTTTGGGCGCGGTCACGCGAATCAGCCCGAGGTCCGTCTCACCGGGCCCTATGTGGACAGCGCGCGCCATCGCAGCTAATTGCGCGGGCTCTTCTCCCTCCGCCCACACGTGCAGCTCGTAGTCACCCGGAGGGACGTCGTGCAACTCCGCCGCCCCGTCTCGCGCCGCCGCGAAGTAGCGGGTTCCAAGCGTCACGACAACTGCCGCCATCTTCGAATGAATATTGCAAAAAAGGTAAGAGACGCCTTCGTGATCGAATCGGACCGTCCGGGTGCTGCCCGCTTCATAGAGTCCAAGATCAAAACGTTTGCCGTTGAATTGCGAAAAGACGTTATGGAAAAAAGGATCGAGATTGGGAAACTCCACTGAACTTCCCAGCGGCACAACCAGCAGGTGCGGATGAAAGCTCTTGTTCTTCTGCTCCATGCGGAAGCGGCCCGGTGGAGAAGCCTGCGCCGCTGCATCGTTTTGCGGCACCCGCGGATTCAGCCATACAACCACATCTGGCGCAGCCGCGGCGCGCGCGGACGATGGACCCGCTACTTCAACACGCGCTCGCACTGTCACTCCGGGCGATGTGATTGCGCCGGCAGCAGGCGCTACAAGCAGCGCGGCGAGCGCAACGAAGTTTCGCAGCGGTTCCATGCTCTCCCCTTCAGAACGTGTAGCCCGTCACCAGCCCGACTACATGGTCGTGGCTCGTCTGCCCGTTTATGGTGCGGCTGTTGATCTGCCGGAATTCGGCCGAGACTAACAGATAGGTCCTGGGGCGATAGATCACGTTGGCCAGCAACGTCTGATTGCGCGCGAGGTTGGCATAGGCGCTCGCGGATCCAATCGAGTCTGCGTCATTCAGATCTCTCGCGTACGCATCGTCCATGCCGTAACCGGCGTTGATCTGGAACGTCGGCGTCGCCGTCAGGCTGAGTTGCGCCCAACCGCCGGCGGCGTTCAGCCCGTAGGGTGCGCCGTACGATGTCACATAGTCCTTAAAGGCGCCGCCCCCCAGTCCGCCTATTGCACGCCCGCGATAGAACTGGCCCGACGTCGCCAGTGCGGGAGCCAGCGGGACTTCCCAATCCGCGGCCGCAGCCCAGGCATCTACGTGGCCTGTTCCTCCATAGTTCTTGCGGCTGTAGTACCCGCTGGCGCCCAGCGACAATGGACGGTCGCGCCATGAGGACGCGGTGCTGACGCGCGCTTCGTAACCTGGTTGACGGCTGCGTTCCGCGGCGTTAGGCAGCGATTGTCCGCTGCTGGTATAAATCGCGGGTGCGGCTGAATCAAGGATTCCAAGTTGAAGATTGAAACGATCGGCGGGCGCAATCTTTCTTTGATACTCGACCTGCGGCAACCATGACCACAGGTTCCCCGACCAGGCAAAAGCCGGCTCCGCGACCGTGAGCAACGAGTGGGGCTGAACCGGGGACAGCAGCGGGCGGTCGAGCGCGATGCCGATCGATTGCCGCGGCCATTCAAGACGCGCGTGAGCGGTTCGCATGCGCAGCGAGCCCGCAGCAGCCGTGTAGTAAGCGCTGGCGGAACCGCCGCCCCAGAAGTCCACGCTGAGATCGGCGGAGGTCCGCCCTCCCCACAGGTGAGGGCCGGTGGCCTCGAGCCCAAGGATGGTTTGCGATGCGCTGGCGCTCAGGCTCCCCGCGGAGAGTTCGGCGGATTCGGTAGAGCCACTACGGGCAGGTTGAAATTATCCGCTGTGCCGCTATTGAGAAACGACGTCAGCAGCAACGTCCCGGTGAGACGCAACGGAAATTTCGATGCCGTCTCGACCTTGATCTGATCGTGTACTTTGATTTCGGACTGCAGGACCTCGTTCGATTCCTGCAACTTGGCGATGCCATCGCGCAAGGACTCCGCATCCTGCGTGGCCGTCTCCGCTTCTGTCCTTTGTCCCAGTTGCTCGCGAAGAGTTCGAACCTCCGTCCGGAGAGCCTGCATCTCGGTGAGGGACTCGCTGAGTTGGTTGCGCAAAGCGTCCAGCTTGCTGTTCAGTTCGTCGAAGTGCCGCTCGAGACGTCCATCTGTTCCAGACGGCGATGCGCCTGTCTGCTGCCCGCAGCATACAGCGGCGGGTAGCATCGCGATGGCGATAAGAGCTGTATGGAATCCGCTATGGGAATGACATTTCATGCACGTCTCCACGTCCGCCGGGATAGTTGGTCCAAGTTAGTTCAAGGATACGTGCGTTTCGCGACGCTGGGCTGTTTCGGCAAACTTGCCGAGCGTCGCCTTGCTGAGCGTCAGTTGAAAGATGGTCAGCCCCGCACGCGATTCCTCCAGCACCACGGTCCCTCCGTGTTCCTGCGCAACTTTCAGCGAAAGGGTAAGGCCCAGGCCCGTTCCGCTTGGCTTGCCCACACTGACGAATGGCTGGAAGAGAGACTGGCGAACCGACTCCGGCACGCCGCTTCCATTGTCGATGACAAAGAAGGTGATGCGCTCTTCGCTCTCCGCCAGCGCCACTCTTACTTGGGGATCGCGCTCCCCTTCACGGGCTGCCTGGCAGGCGTTGAGCAGGAGATTGTAAAGCGCCCGCTCTATCTTTCTCGCGTCCAGCCACGCCTCGATCTGTGGCATGAGGGTTATGTCGAAGCGCACGTTCTGCGCATCCGGGTGGGCGTGGACCAGGGTCAACGCGCGTTCAAAAAGGAAGGAAAGCGATTCACACGAAAGCTGGAGCGACTCACCGGTGCGGCTGAACAACAGCAGGGATTCGATCAGATCCGTCATCCCGCGCACGCCCTGTCGCACTTCGCCCATCAGCTCCTGGCGCTCCTCCGGCCGCGTGGAGTCGTATCCCAGAAATTCTGCGTTGGCATAAACCGCCGACAGGTAGTGGCGCAGATCGTGTGAGATCGAACTTGCCATCCTCCCGATCGTGGCCAGGCGCTCGGCTGCCAGGAGGTCTTCGCGCGCCGCTCTCAGTTTGCCTCGCATGCGATCGAAGGCCTCGCCCAGCTCGCGAATCTCGCGCGCACCGGTGCGCTGTAACTGGTAATCGAAATTTCCCGCTCCCAGTGCCCGCGCGCCGGCCACCAGCCGGTCCAGCGGCCGGGTGATCGAGGTTGACAGATAAACGGCCAGCGAGCCGCTCAGCACCAGCAGGACAGCGCCCAGCAATAGAAGGCTCAGATTCAACCGCGTCACGTACTGACTTGCCTTGTCATACGACTCAAGCGCCACCATCTCCACGCGCGGGCTCGCGTCACCCGTCAGCGGCAGCGATGCGTGAACGAAATGCTCGCCCGCGAACCAAACATCTTGATTGCGCGACTCCGGTGAGAGCAGCTGCGACGACGACCCGGAAACGCCGGCCATGTAGCGCGGTTCCAGCGTGGTTGCCACAACCTTGCCATTGGCATAGAAAATCACCTGCGCCGATGCTGCCTGCCTAACCTCGTCCGCAAGATGCCGATCCACGGAGTGGCCGAGCAGTACATAACCAAGCCGTATTCCAGAGGTGTCGGCTCCAAAATAAAGCGGATGATAGGCGACCTCGTAGAGCCGGCCGCTCCTGGTCTCATAAAACTGGCTTCCCGGGTTCCCGTCTGAGAATGCGAATCGCGGAGTCAGTTCCTCCGGCTCTTGCGGCGAGCCTGATTCGAAGACAGCCACGGGCCTTCCGCCGCGATCGGCCAGGGCAAAAAGATCCCCTCCGCTCAGTCCGTAAAATTCGGTGGCCCCGTCCCGTATCGTCCGGTCGTCCGATGTAGTCATCAATGACTTCAGGACAGGAAGGGCGGCCAGCAGCGACACTTCGCGGGTCAGCATCTGTTCGCGCTGGGCATGAATGTTGCGAAACGTCGAGACCGAGCGATCCAGGTCCGCGGCCAGCTCGCGGCGGATTTGGGTCTGCAGAACGTTGTGCAGAACCGCCAGGCTCAGCGATACCACTCCGAACGGAATGGAGAGCAGGCACAGCAGCAGCATGGTTCGCATCCGAATCGCCACAGCCGTCGCGCCTCCACAGAATTCGCTTTCTAATCCGCCCTGGCCTGCACAAACCGGTAACCCGCACCGTGCACCGTGCAGAAATGCACTGGGTTGGCGGGGTTCTCTTCCAGCTTCTGGCGCAGCTTGAGGATCTGGTTGTCTACCGTGCGCGTGGAAGGATAAGCGTTGTAACCCCACACCTCGTTGAGCAACTCGTCGCGGCTTAGAACCCTCTCCGGATTTTCCAGGAAGAAGCGAAGCAATTTGAATTCGTGCGCGGTCAGCATGATCGGCCTGCCCGCCCGCGTGGCCTTCATGCAGGCAAAATCCACCTGCACGTCACCGAAGGCGACGGCCGGGCGTAATACCGATCGCTTGGTCCTGCGGATTGCCGCCTGGACCCGTGCCAGCAGTTCGCGGGGGCTGAAGGGCTTGGTCACGTAATCGTCGGCGCCCAGTTCCAGAAGCAGCACCTTGTCGGCGACTTCTGATATTGCGCTCAGAATAATGACCGGGACATCCGGCCGCGAAAGCTTCATCGATCTGCAGACGTCGCGCCCGGACATCCCAGGCAGCATCAGGTCGAGGACTACAGCGTCAGGCGTAGTGGCATCGAAGAGCTCTAAGCCTTGCTTGCCACTGCCCGCGCTTTTGAGCTCATACCCTTCGGCAGTAAACAGGCGCTGCAAAGCCTTGACAATGCGCGGATCATCTTCGACGACCAGTATCATACCCATGGTTTTGCTTCCGCTCGCGGATTCTTCCGGATCAACGTGCCGGTTTTGACCATTGTGCACGTTTTACCAGGGGTTTGCGGAGGTCCAGCCAAAGAAGTGACAATCCGGTGACAATCTGCTGACATTCCGGTTCGGCCGTCCCTGAACCGGACCGGCGGAAATCCGCCGATTTGGACAGAATCATCCAGGAAGGATAGAGGGATTGGTAGTGAACGGGGGGCAAAAAAAGAGGGGCGCGCAACGGCATGCTGCCACGCGCCCCGAGGCAAACTACTGAGAATTTCCCAAGGTGTTTTCTACCGGGGTAATGGACCCGAACAGCCCGTGCTGTTCGCCATCGCTTCCGGCCGAGAAGTAAAGGGTTGTTGCCGGCCCGGCCCCCGTGCCGTTGCCGAACGAAAGCGCCCACAGGCCCGGGATCGCGATTGGATTATTCGATTTGTCGCGGAGCACGTCCTTGAGGCGTCCGGTGGCGGGGTCATAGACCGCGATGTTTCCCGAGCCGAACTGCCCGACCAGCAGGTCATGGCTGTAAACTCCGAAGTCGCCCGAGGCCAGAGCCATGGCCCAGGGACCGTTGAGCCAGTCGCTGTGTTCCAGCCGGCGGATCAGGCGCCCGGATGGGGAAAACACATCGATGTAGCCAAGCCCGGGCCCGTCGACCTCGTCGTGCTTTTGCGCATCCTGGTGGGCAAAGGCGACATAGAGATCTCCCCCGATGTTCTGAATATTGAACGGGGCGTAACCCCGGGGAAGAGATTCGTCCTCAAATGCGTCTTCCATTTCGTGCATGCGATGAAAAGCCGAGTCATACACCTGGACGCGCGCCTTGCGGAAGTCGGCAACATAAAGGAACGTCGAGAGACTTCCGGGCGGCGTCGCTAACGCAGCCCCCTTGAAGACCGAAGCGCTGTGCGTGTTCACCATGATCACGGCGCTGGCCGGATTCACGCCGGGGTTCCAGCCGGAGATCGTGCCATCTTCGGTGACGAACAGGAAGATCGCCGGCTTGCCCGGCGCCAGCGCAAAGCCGGTCCCGCCGTTGAATAGTGTGCCGGTCGGAGTTCCTGTCGGGCTAAGTTGAGGGTCCCCGGTGGGAATGGCGACTACCAGGCTTTTGGCTGCGCCCGTGCCGTCGTACAGGGTGGAGAGGCCGGTGCCATTATCCGAAACCCACCACGGGCTTCCGGAACTGCGCGACAGGCCCCAGGGGTTGACGAGATTGGGATCGGTATTGGTGGCCACACCAGACTGGTCAGCGGTCAGACCTGTGAACTGGTAGTGTTGCGCTGCAGCGGGAATCGCGATGGCCATCGCCGAAGCGAACGCAAGCGCACCGCAAGGGTTGAGAGGCAAACGGAGTGGGGAGCTGAACATATTTCCTCCTGCCGAAGCAGAGAGCTTCGACAGTCCCGACGATAGGCAGCGCCGCGCCGTTAGTTGTCATCACAACGTCACTGGATCATCACTTCTTGTGCGATCCGGGCCTTCGTTAACGCAAGGACTCGGCGGCTCCCGGCTCAGTTGAGACTTGCTTGAAGCGGTACGGCCGGTCACAAAGTCATCGTATTTTGACGTTTCTCGTTTGATTGCGGACCGCCAGTGCGGTAAGATGCTGATTCTGCAGGGGACTTGCTGCGTCCCGGAGAGGTTACTCATGGCGCGTCCTTATTGGTCAGGCCAAATTCAGATTTCCCTCGTCTCGTTCGGCGTCAGTTTGTACACTGCGACCGAAAGTAAAAACCAGATCAGCTTTCACCAGATCAGCCGCAAAACCGGTGAGCGGATCAGGCACCAGAAGGTGCTGCAAAGCGCCGTGGACAACGAGGAGCCCACCACCGCCGTCGAGAAGGACGAGATCGTCAAGGGATACGAGTGGACCAAGGGACAATACGTCATCGTTGAGCAAAACGAACTCGACAACCTCCGCGTCCCATCCAAGCACACCATCGAGGTTTCGCAGTTCGTCGACCTCAAAGAGCTCAACCCTGAATACGTCGAGAAGCCATATTTCGTTGTGCCTCAGAACGACTTGCAGACGGAGGCCTTCGCAGTCGTCCGCGCCGCTCTGGTCAAGTCCGGCAAAGCTGCCATCGGCAAAGTCTCCTTATCCGGGCGCGAGAACATCGTCGCCATCGCACCTGCCGGCGAGCGCGGCATGATGGCCTATGCGCTTCGCTATCAGAACGAACTGAAGAACGCCGGCGACTACTTCCGCGACATCAAGGACGCAACCATCAGCGAAGACTCGCTGGAACTGGCCGAGACCCTCATCGCGAAGAAGACGGCCAAGTTCGATATCAGCAAATTCCAGGATGGCTACGAGACCGCCCTCAAGGAACTGATCGACGCCAAGATCAAGCACATGCCGATCCCCGTCGACGAGGCGCCCAAGCCGCAGACGGGCAAGGTCATCAACCTCATGGACGCCCTGCGCAAGAGCATCGGAGACGCAACCGCTTCCCAGCCGGGCAAGAAGCCGCCGGTCAGCGTCAAGGAGCCTGCCGAAGGGAAGGGAATCGGGATCGTCAAGACTCCCGCCAAGACCGTATCGAAACGCAAATCCGCCTGACGGTCATCACTTCTGAGCTGGTCAGATAGCAGACTCGCTTGAAGGGGAACAGGCGCAACTGACGCGCCCATTCCTCTTCAGCACCTCTCCCAGGTTCGCGAGCACTCGCTTCACTGATCCTGAAACGCGTCGTCCGACTCGGCGCCATGCCTGGGCTTCCACGCCACGCTATAGTACTGGCCGCGATCGCGAGCCCACGGATCGAAGGCGTTCACCACGGGGTCGAGTTCGGCCTTCAACTCGGGAATGTTGCGCAGCAACACCCTCTTCATCGGCGAAACCGGTTGCTTGTGGCCGTTGGGCGTACCCTTTTCGAGCACCTCCGGACCCGGGCCGTTATGATTCACCCAGTTCACGCCCAGCGTGGTGTAAAACTCCGGCCGGAAGCAAGAGGTAAAGAAGCGATCGCTGAACAGCCGGCGCGAAGCGTTCAAGATGAACACCACAAACTGGGTCTCCGAAATGGCAAATCCATGCGGGCGCCTGTACTCCGCGAGGTAGCCCACCGCCGTATCGACATCCTCGATGTTATCCACGAGCGACCGGTCGGGATGCCCCAGGCAGTCGGTGATCGGAGTGCCGTCACCGTTGACCTGGGCATCGGTGATCAGCTTTGACGCGTCGCACACATGCTGGCCATACACTTCGCGCATGGCCTGGATGGTCGCCAGCTGCTCCTTGTGCTCGGGCGAGTCGGGCGCCGCCGCTGGGTCCATGAAGTCGTCGAAGCTGGTGAGCTGCCGCAGCCCATACTGCCGCCGGAATTCGTTAAAGCGCGGCACCCCATGTTCGCGGTCGCGGATGATGTCCAGCGCCACCACGTCGATCTGTTGTGTCTTGCTCTCCAGCCGTCCCATCTTCAGGTTCTGCAAAAACACCGGCGAGTTGTTGAGCGTCAACAAGCCCAGGCGCTGGCGGCCGACCGTGAGTCCCCAGTTCGGCATTCCCATCGTCTGCATGAACGGCGTCGCCTTGCCCTGGAAGGTTTCCACCACCGGCACGCGCTTCGCGATCTTGTTGGGATCGGCGCTCAGGTCGCGATATTCGAGCAGGTCCGGAACCAGGGGATGCAACCGGTAAACCGACACGAACTCCTCAGGAAAATTGAATGGCGAGCCAAAGTGGTTCACGCCGCCGTTGGTGTACTTCGGATTGGTGATGTCGTAGTTTTGCAGCTTGCTCCCCAGGCCGAAGATTCCCGGGCCGGAGGCAAATACCGAATACCACGAAGTGCTTTTCTCAACATCCTTCGATCTTCCAAAATTCTTCACCACCACGTCGCTCAGCGCCTTCGACAGCAGGCCTCCGTTCGGCCCCAGCAGGCCATTCCAGTTGCCGTTCATGCCGAGATAAAGCGGCTCGTTGTAGAGCAGTTGCGGTGTCCACTCGGTGGTGTGGATCTTGGCGATTTCCGCCGCCACGACCAGCCGCGCGACCTCAAACAACTCATCGTCGGTGACGTCTTTGTAGCGAATGACCTTCTTAGGATTCGCGGGATTGCGAAGGCCGCAATCGGCAAGCGGGGTTCGAGCCGCCATGCGCCGGAACTCTGCCACGAATGCGTTGTGCTCCCGCGCAAACAGGTTGTGGAGAAAGCTCAGGCCCACCGTCCAGTTGTCCGGAAACGCGGCCGCCTCCTGCCCCGCCCACTCCGGATTGATGGGATCGTCAGGCGCGAATACCGGCAGATAGCCAGGTCCGGGCTGCCCATCGGCCGGCACCAGCAGCAGCTTCGCATTGTCCTTGGGATCGCGCTTCACCCGCCGCCGCGAAGTGTCGTCAAAGCCGTAGAGCTGCGACGCATCCCACCACGCGGTGTTGGTATTGCGCTCGGTCTTGGGCGAACGCACCATCCGCGGCTGGCCACCGACCGTGACCGTATCCGGAGGCCCGTCCTGCGCCACGTAGCCCTTGTCGATCATGTCGTCCGGCCTGCAGCCCAGAGCCTGAATCTCTTCCGGCGTAAGCGGCTGCTCCTGGTTGTTCATCAATTTCGTGGCGCAGCCCACTTTCATGTATTCGGCCTGGTTGTGGCCCTCTTCCAGGTGCGAAAACCAGTCGTGCGTCATGAACTGAATCCAGTACGCCGCGAGCACATTGAAGAAGGGCGCCTTCTTGTAGTCGCAGCTTGCATCCTTCGCATCGCCCGGCATTCCGTAGCCGGCGTTGCACTTGTCAGGGCTCGACTGCGCGCGGGTAAACAGGCGGCGGCTGATCACCTGTGGATCAGGCTGCAGCAGCGAAAGCCGGTTGCCATGCCGGTTGCGCGTCAATTCGCTCAGCCCCGCGTCGGGAAAGGATGTTTCAAACTCCACGTTGCGCGCAAACAGCATTCCGGTCGAACCCATGGCCGGGTTGAGAATGTCGTTGCAGATGCCGCTCACCGTCCTGAAACGAATCAATTCTCCCTTGCAGGTCTGCGTGCCGTCGCCGCCCACCTGCGCATAATTTGCGTTGTCGGCGTTGAGCCGCATCTGCGGCCAAACCTTGAGTGAAGGTCCTGGCACCCCGCCACGTCCCTCGAGATAATCGGCAAAGGTGCCGGAGTTATCGAACAGGTTGAACTTGATCAACGCCACCCGTTGCAATTCCAGATCGATCAGCGCCCCGGTAACGCCGCGCGTGGTCGGAAGGGTGGTGGAGATAAACCCCTTGGGCAACGAATCCATATCGCCGGTACCCCAGTAAGTCGACCAGTCAACCCATGGGGTTCCTCGAAACTGGAGCGTCTGGTCCCCGCCGCGGCAAAGATCGGTGGCCTTCGACACCTTGCCCTGAAAGCGCTTGCCGCGGGCATCGGGAATCTTAAGCTGGCCAGCCTGGTCGGCCACCATCTGGCCGCATGCCAGCAGCGCCCTGGTTTCCTCTGCCTTGCCGGATGGAGCGTGGGATGGCACCTTGGGGGTGGTTGCAGGTTGGGCATTCAGTACGCACACTGCGCCGAACAGGACGCAGGCCAGACGCAAAAACTTCATGTGCTTCCTCCCTGTGCTTCTACCGCGGCCACGCGCACGATAACTCCGATCGACGCGGAGTTTGTTTTGTGCCTTGGTCCACGGAACAGCGGACTTGTCTACCTCATCGAACTCAACCGCTCACGGCCGGGCACCCCTTCGGCCGGCATGTGAAGCCTGCCGATCGCGGGATTAACACCAGTCACGAAACGATCTGACTCGATACAGCACCAGACAGGTAGAAAGAATGAATGCGGAACGAACGTCCTGATAAGTCACTTCGCCTTTATTCGCTTAAAGGCAGGAAGAGAGACCAGCATCGTAGCATCACCTCGCGGCATTCGCAATCGGGAAACGCGAGGACAAAGACGAAATCGACCAGCGCGCACAGCCTTGGCGTCGCATGCCCAAGTCGCGCTCAACCCGCCTCGCTTCAGGGGCGGGGCAGGGAGGCTGCGCACTCATTGTTGACCATTGAGGGGCGAAGGGAGGTATGGTGCGCCCGGAGAGATTCGAACTCCCGACCTAACGCTCCGGAGGCGTTCGCTCTATCCAGCTGAGCTACGGGCGCGCTCTACCAGCATATCGTATTTCGCGCATAAGCGGCGCTTTCGCCGCCCCGGCCTTACCCCCGTTTACCGGCTGCCCGATTCCCGTTGGGCTTCGCGCTCAACACGGATGTGCTCCATGACGGACTGGATCAGTTCTTTGGCGCTCTCCATGCCGCTCAAAACAGCCTGCAGGTCCAGCGCCGGCTTCGACGGATTGCGCGCCGACGCGCAATAAACCCCGTGCTGGCCCACCATGATCAATGAATCGGTCAGCAAATCCAGGGCCACCGCCAGCCGGCCGCGTTCCGGCCCCATCATGAACTCGTACCGCTCTAATTCCGCCTTCTGCTCGTCAAAAACACTCATCTTCCCAGCGTATCTGAAAACCGAGCACACCACCCGAATGCCGTCCATCGCGCAACGGACAACTGATGCACGCATGTCCCTCAGGGTGCGCGGAACCTAAAACTTCAAGTTACGGACGAACTCCGCGTCTTCGCGCAGCTCGGTCATCGGGTCTCCCTCGAACTCTTCCTGCTCGATGAAGTAGTGCTTCAGCCCGGTGGCGGCGCGGAAAATCGCCTTGTAATCGATCGAGCCTTTCCCCATCACCACATTGCGAACCTTGCCGTCGGGCTGCTTAACCATGTCCTTCACGTGCAGCAGCGGGAAGCGCTCCGGGGTGCGGCTCAGGTATTCGACCGGGTTGTGCCCGCCGCCGTAAACCCATCCGCAATCCATCTCGAAGACCACATACTTCGGGTCCGTCTGCTTGAGCAATTCGTCGAAGAAAGTGACGCCGTTTTCGGTTGCGAACTCCCCCATATGATTGTGATAGCCGAAGGTCATTCCCGCCGACTTGATCTTCTCGCCGATCTTGTTGAACTCCTCGGACGCAAACCGCCAATCGTCCAGGTTCATCTCGCCTTTGCGAGCGGCATCGCGATGCACGCCTGCGGACGAGCAGATGATGTATTCAAGGCCCAGGGTGTGGCCGTATTCGATCCACTGATCCAACTGGGGCTTCAACTCCCCCAGGGGATGATGCGTGCTGACACAACGCAACCCGGCTCCATCCAGCGAGTGGCGAAACTCGGTCGCGGTTTTGTGGAAGTAGCCGGCGGCCTCAACCTCCTTGTAACCCGCCGCACTCAGCTGGTGCAGCGTCCCATCGAAGTCCTTGGGCAAAAGGTTGCGCACCGAATAAAGTTGCAGTCCGACAGGTTGCCGGACGGTCGCGGCGCCGAGCCGCGAACGTGCCACTGGCTGCCAGCGCCGCTCCCGCAGCGGTCCACTGAAGAAAGGTCCTGCGCGTCGTTGATTCCATTGCTCGTCCCTCCGGAAGATACTTCAGCTTTTGATGGTGTTTGCAGACGAGTCCCATGTGGCCACGCCGCGATGGAAATAGGAATGATTGGCCATGTGGCACGCAATCGCCGCATGGTGCCCGAACACTTCATCTTCCACCACATGCTCGCGCGTCTCGACGGCGCTAAAGAATGTGGCGATGTGGTCGGCGGTGTCGTCATAGCCGCGTGGAGCCGAATAGGATTCGACTACGCCTAACTGCGCCGGGGGTTCAGGATGTTCCGCATGCCACTGTGCCAGGTATTGTTTCTTGGCGTCCGCCGTCCAGCCGTTCAGCGAATAGCCTTCAGGTTGCGGGCTGGTATCCTGCGGAGTCACTGTGAGCGTGTTGCCACTGATCATCATGGTCGCTTCGCGTCCATAAAAGATGATCGGCTCTCCGGCAGCGTTGTTCTGATTGCAGTGCAGGCTCAGCCTCGTCTCGGGGTAGTCATAGAGAGTCGCCAGCAGATCGGGATAGTCGCGGCCGTCTTTGAAATGCGTGAGGCTCCCGGTCGAATACGCGCGCGTGGGAGCGGCGTTGATTCCGGTCACGCATTGAATCCCCGACAGCAGGTGCACAAACAAGTCCCCGCCAACTCCCTCGCCGTAATCGGCGAAGCAGCGCCAGCGGAAAAAACGCGCCGCATCGAAGGGCCGCTCCGGTGCGTCGCGAATCCATGTCTTCCAGTCGATCGTCTCCGGACTTGCATCCGGGGCAATCGGATAGACCCACGCACCCGAAGGCGAGTTGCGATCTGAATGGCCCTCGATGTAAGTGACCGGTCCCAACCGGCCGGACTTGTAGATTTCGGCAGCCTTCTTGTACACGATATTGCTCACCCGCTGGCTGCCCGCCTGGAAGATGCGCTTGTTCTTCTGCACCGCTTCCACCATCGCCACGCCATCGGCAACATTGTGCGACATGGGCTTTTCGCAATAGACGTCTTTTCCCGCGGCGATGCAGTCCAGCACCACCCGGCGATGCTGAAAATCAGCCACGGCCACGATTACCGCGTCCACATCCTTGCGATCGAGTAGGGAGCGATAATCTTTGGTAGTGGGGACGTCCTTCCCATAAGCTTCAAGGCCGGCCTTCTGATGCATGTCGTAAAGGTCTGCGGTGCCGACCAGTTCTCCGCTCGGCACCTGTCGCGCAGACCGCAGCAGGTCGCAGCCGCGGATCCCCGTGCCAATCGAGGCGAAACGGATCTTGCGTCCACCCGCGCCCGCCGGCGAATCCTGGGCGAGGACGCTGGCCGGATCGAGCAATGTGGTTTTCACCGCCGCGGTGGCGGCGAGGGCGCCCGCGCCCCAACGCACAAAATTTCTGCGCGTAATCGATGTATCCATTTCCAGTCCTCTTCGCGTGCCCCGCAATTCTCGCTCTCGAGGGCGCGTGCTGTAAAGAATCCGGCCGCCTCGTGTAAATGCCGCGCGCAACTTGTCTGCCCAAGGTGTGACCGATACCATACGAGCGGGCGACGAAGCCTGTCTCCAACCGAAAGGAAGTTCAGAATGGCGGCAACTGCGAAGAGGCACCAAAAGGTCCACAGCAATGTTGTCCGTCCCTTCACTTCAATCGTTGCCGCCGCGACGCTCTTATGTGTACACCCGGTCTCGAGCGCGGCCACGACCCCTGGTCCCGACTTCGGCCCCAACGTCCTTGTCTTCGGCCCCTCCATGCCCGCGGCCACCATTCAGGCCGCTATCAACAAGGTCTACGCCGTTCAGGAACACAACGAGTTTGGCCCCGAACGCAACGCGTTGCTCTTCCTCCCCGGCGACTATCACGTGGACATACCCATCGGTTTCTACACCGAAGTGATCGGCCTCGGAGCCTCGCCGGATTCCGTGCACATCACCGGCAACGTTCACGCGGATGCGAGCCTCCCCAATAACAATGCCACCTGCACATTCTGGCGCGCCGCGGAAGGGTTCTCGGTAACCCCGGCGGGCGGCACGATGCAATGGGCCGTTTCGCAGGCTGCGCCCTTTCGCCGCATGCACGTGCGCGGCGATCTGGTCCTCAATCAGCACAATGGCTGGGCCAGTGGCGGATGGATGGCGGACAGCGTCATCGATGGCACTACCGCTTCCGGATCGCAGCAACAATGGATCGCGCGCAACAGCGAGTGGGCCCGCTGGACGGGATCGAACTGGAACATGGTTTTCGTCGGAGACCTCAACCCGCCTGCAGGGGAATGGCCTCAACCGCCTTACACAAAGATCGCCGCCGTGCCCATCGTCCGCGAAAAACCCTTCCTGGAGGTAGACGCGCAGGGAACATGGAGCATCCGGGTTCCGGCAATGCGTACCGGCAGCGTCGGAGTTACGTGGCACAATGGCGCAACTCCCGGACGATCCATCCCCTTGAGCAGCGTCTACGTCGCCCATGCGGGCACCGACTCGGCGGCCACCATCAATGCGCAACTGGTCCGCGGAAAACATTTGCTGCTCACGCCAGGAATCTACGAACTCACCGAGCCTCTCCGCGTCACACACCCTGACACGGTCGTGATGGGCCTTGGTTTCGCTACGCTCAAGCCCACCAGCGGCACGCCAGCCATGATCACGGCAGATGCGGATGGCATCATCCTTGCCGGTCTCCTCTTCGACGCGGCGCCGGCCCGGTCTCCGGTATTGCTCGAAGTCGGAACGAAAAAGAGCCCGGTGCGCCATGCCCGCAATCCCATTTCGCTGCACGATGTGTTCTTCCGCGTCGGAGGCGCCGGCAAAGGATCCGTAGCTGCCAATCTGATCATCAACGCCAACGATACGATCATCGATCACACCTGGATCTGGCGTGCCGATCATGGTGCCGGTGTCGGCTGGGACTCCAACACCAGCGACAACGGCCTGGTCGTCCACGGAGATTACGTCACAGCCTACGGGCTGTTCGTCGAACACTTTCAGCAATACCAGGTCCTGTGGGATGGTGAACACGGGCGCACTTACTTCTACCAGTCGGAAATTCCCTACGACCCTCCTACCCAGTCCGCCTGGTCAAGCGGCCCCGGCTCGAACGGGTGGGCGTCTTACAAACTGGGTGATCGGGTCGCTTACCACGAAGCCTGGGGACTGGGTGTCTACAGCGTCTTCCGTCACCCCGACGTGATTCTTTCCCGCGCCATCGAAGTGCCAAACCGTCCCGGCGTCAGGTTTCACAGCATGATCACGGTGGCTCTCGACGACAAGGGCGAAATCAGCAACGTGATCAACGGTGCCGGCGGACCTACCGCGATAGCTCCTCGCCGGGTGACGCCCAAAGTGACCCAATATCCGTGACCGGAAGGCCCTCTCCCGCATGGGACAATAGGGACGTACTCGCCATGACTGACCAGACTGCTCCGGAACCTCAGAATCCCTCCGCCGAAACTGTCGAAACCCCTGCGCCCTCCACCGAACCAGCGGAGAGCTTTGGCGCTCTTCTCGCCGAGTTTGAGAAGAGCCACACCCGCAAGGACGAAGGCGGCCAGAAACAAATACAAGGCACCGTGATCTCCGTCTCGGCGGAGCAGGTATTCGTCGATATCGGCTTCAAAGTCGAAGGCGTCCTTCCGCGGTCCGCTTTCGACAACAACGCCGAGGCCGTGAAGCCCGGCGACTCCGTGCTGGTCTCGGTGTCCGGCCGGAACGAAGAAGGCTACTACGAACTGTCGCGGTTCAAGGTCGCCCAGCCGCGGGACTGGTCGGCGCTCGAATCCGCATTCGAGCAGAAAGTCGCCGTCGTCGGCACCGTCACCGGCGTGGTCAAGGGCGGTTTAACCGTCGACATTGGCGTCCGCGCCTTCATGCCGGCCAGCCGCAGCGGCACCCGCGAAGCAGCCGAGTTGGAAAAATTGGTCGGCGAGCAAATTACCTGCCGTATCACCAAGCTCGACGTCACCGACGAAGACGTGGTCGTCGACCGGCGTGTGGTTCTCGAAGAGCAGGCGCGCGTCGCCGCCGAGGGCCGCTACGCCGCCCTCAAGGAAGGCGACGTTGTCGCCGGCACCGTGCGCAGCCTCACTGCTTATGGAGCCTTCGTCGACCTCGGCGGAATTGACGGGCTCCTGCATGTGAGCGACATAGCCTGGACCCGCATCGCCAAGCCCGACGACGTCCTGGCCATCGGCCAGCAGCTTCACGTCAAGGTGCTCAAGATCGATCCCGAGACCAAAAAGCTCTCCCTGGGCCTCAAGCAATTGCAGCAGGAGCCGTGGGAAACCGTGCCCCAGCGTTACACCACGGGCCAGCGCATCTCCGGCCCCGTCACGCGAGTCGCCGAGTTCGGCGCGTTCGTGGAGATCGAGCCCGGCGTGGAAGGACTGATTCACGTCTCTGAAATGTCCTGGGCCAAGAAAGTTCGCATCGCCAGCGATATCGTGAAACCCGGCGAGCGGGTCGACGCAGTCATCCTTGCCATCAAGCCGGATGAGCGCCGGATCTCCCTGGGGCTCAAGCAAACCCTGTCTGATCCATGGGCGGAAGTATCAAGCCGCTTTCCGGTCGGCTCACAGGTTGAGGGTCCGGTAACCAAGATGATGACGTTCGGCGCCTTCGTCGAAATTTCGGAGGGCATCGAAGGCCTGGTGCACGTCAGCGAAATCAGCGCCGACCGTCGCATCCATCATCCCTCCGACGTCCTGCGCGCCGGCCAGAGGGTCAAGGCCCAGGTACTCGCCATCGACACCGACAAGCGCCAGATCAAGCTCAGCATGAAACAACTGATCCCCACCAGCATCGACGAATATCTTGCCGAGCACAAAGTGGGCGACCAGGTCTCAGGCCGCGTTGTCGAAGCATCTCCGGCGTTCGTTGAACTCGGCGAAGGCATTCGTGCTGCCTGCCGCGTCGGTTCGTCAGACCTGCCCGCCGCAGCCCAGCCTTCCGCACCGGGAAAGGCGGACCTTTCGTCGCTGTCTTCGATGCTCAAGGCTCGCTGGAAGGGCAATTCCCCCGCGCCCTCCAGCCAGCCAGAACCGCTGCAGGTAGGCCAGGTGCGCACCTTCCGCATCGTCAAACTCGATGCCCCAAAGAAGCAGATAGAGGTCGAAACTTTCTAATCGGTTTGTAGTGGGTTAGAGATACGTCTCGTCGATATAGCACCAGCGCCAGTCTTCGCCCCGCTCCGCCGACTGGATCAGCGGGTGCTGCGTGGCATGAAAGTGCGCGCGGGCGTGGCGGTTTTTCGACGAGTCGCAGCATCCGACGTGACCGCACTCCAGGCACATGCGCAGGTGAACCCAGCTGTCGCCGGTCTTCAGGCACTCTTCGCATCCCTTGCTATGGGGTTTTACTTTCTTCAGATGCTCCGCGGCGTGTGTACAGGCTGATGCCATTGGCCCCTCCGGGTTGGTTGCAAAAGTTTTAGAGCGCACATCCCTGCCGCGCTCCGCGTATCTGACTCAGATGACGGTGAGGGCTCAAGGGGAGCAGAAATTGCTGAAAGCCCGCAATTTCGCGTTATGAGACCCGGTACTGTTGCGCCAGCTCGTTGAAAGCCGTTACTTGTGCCGCGGCCCAGTCCGCGTCGTGGCCCAACTCCGCAGCCAGGATCTTCGCAACCCTCGGCGCCATGGCCATCGCAGCCTGCGCGTTCAAGAACAGGGCTCGCGTCCTTCGCGCCAGGGCATCTTCCAGCGTACGTGACATTTCGTGGCGCGCCCCCCACGCGATCTCCGCCCCGATGTAGGGAAGCGCGGGGTCAAGCGCCTCCGCCATGGCCGGATCTGCGGTTGCCATGGCCCGAATCGCGTCCGCATCGGAGCCATAGACGCGCAGTGAATCGTACGGGCCGCGAACGCCTTCCACATCGCCGTCAGCGGTCGCCGGCTCGCTCACCTGGCCGCCATGAATCCGCAGGTTGCGCGTTTTGCAAGGCTCATCGGGCAGCTTTCCAAGGGTGATCGCGTGATCAACGCAGTCCTCGGCCATATGCCGGTAAGTTGTCCATTTGCCGCCCGTAATCGTGAGCAGGCCCGACGGATCAACGTGAATCACATGATCCCGCGACAGCGTCGACGTCTTGCCCTCGCCCCTCACCAGCGGGCGCAGGCCAACGTAAACACTCAGCACGTCCGCCCGTGTAGGCCGGCGGGTAAGATACTGGCTCGCGGTCTCGAGAATGAACTCTATCTCCTCTTCAAGCGGCCGCGGTTCCAGGCTGGGCGCATCGACCGGCGTGTCCGTCGTACCCGCAACGGCGTGCCCGTGCCACGGGATCACGAACAAGACTCGCCCGTCGCTGGTTCGCGGAACCATCAGGGCAGTTTCACTCTTGAGGAATGAGCGGTCAAAAACCAGGTGGATGCCCTGGCTGGTGACGACCAGGGTCTCCGCATCCGGGTCGGCCATGCGGCGAATGGAATCGGTAAAAACGCCCGTCGCGTTGACCACGATCCGCGCGGCTATCCCGAACTCTTCATCGCTTTCTGCGTCCCGTGCCGTGAGCCCGTTGACATAGCCCTCGGCGTCCTGCAAGAGACCGGTAGCAGGGCAGTAGTTCACCACTGTCCCGCCATGATCGGCCGCCGTCATGGCCAGGTGAATCAGCAGCCGCGCATCATCAAACTGCCCGTCGTAATAAACCACTCCGCCCCGCAACTCGGCCGGTTCAAGCGCCGGCAGGCGCTCCAGCGTCTCTTCGCGCGACAGCAGCTTCGACGTTCCAAACCCGTATTTCCCCGCCAGCAGGTCATACAGCTTCAGGCCGATCCCGTAAAACGGCGCTTCCCACCACGAATAATTCGGCACAACAAAGGCCAGATCGTGAACCAGGTGCGGTGCATTCTGGCGCAGCATCCCGCGTTCCTTCAACGCCGACATCACCAGGGCAACGTTGCCCTGTTCGAGATAGCGCACCCCGCCGTGGACCAGTTTCGTGCTGCGGCTGCTGGTGCCCTTGCCAAAGTCGTGCGCTTCGACCAGCACCACGTCCAGGCCGCGCGTCGCCGCGTCCACTGCCACGCCCATCCCCGTGGCTCCACCTCCGATCACCGCGATGTCCCAGGGTTCTTTGCGCTCCCGGATGTTGCGCAGCATGGCTTCGCGAAGCATGGCCTCTTCCTTTCGCTATTCGGTCCAGTTTCTCGAACGCTCCACGGCCCGCCGCCACAACGCGCGCCGTTGTTCGGCGTCGGCATTGGATATCTGCGGTTCAAAGCGCACATCTTCCACGCGCCGCGCACGAAGTTCCTCCGGGCTTGGCCAGTATCCCACCGCTAGCCCTGCAAGATAAGCTGCGCCCAATGCGGTAGTCTCGGTCACCTGGGGCCTCACCACCGGAACCCCCAGCACGTCCGATTGAAATTGCATCAGCAGATCGTTCACGGCCGCTCCGCCGTCCACCCGCAGCGCGCCAAGATGCGTCCCGGTTTCGCTGTTCACGGCCTCGAGCACGTCCGCTACCTGGAACGCGATGCTTTCAAGCGCAGCGCGGGCAATGTGCCCCGCGCGTGTGTCACGCCGCAGTCCGATCAGCAGCCCGCCCGCATGAGGGTCCCAATGGGGCGCTCCCAGCCCCACAAAAGCAGGCACAAACACCACCCCGCCCGAGTCGGGAACGCCCGCCGCCAGCGCTTCCACCTCGGCCGAAGAGCCGATCAGCCGCAGATTATCCCTGAGCCACTGCACCACCGCGCCGCCGATGAACACGCTGCCTTCGAGGGCGTACTCCAGCCTGTGCCGTGCGCTCGCCGCCAGCGTGGTGATCAGCCGGTGCTTCGAGCGCATAAATTCGGTTCCAATATTCTGCAGCAGGAAGCAGCCGGTACCATACGTGTTCTTGGCCTCCCCCTGGTTCCAGCACAGTTGCCCGAACAGGGCCGCCTGCTGGTCTCCGGCGATGCCCGCGATCGGTACCCCTGCCAGGCCCAGGGTGGTGGTCACTTCACCCACCCGCTCGCTCGACCAGACCACCTCCGGAAGCATGCTTCGGGGAATCCCGAAAATCTTCAGCAGATCCGCATCCCATTCGCCCTTGACGATATTGAAGAGCAGGGTGCGCGAGGCGTTGGTCATATCGGTCACGTGGCGGCCACCGCTGGTCAGGTGCCAGATGAGCCAGCTGTCAACGGTGCCAAATGCCAGTTCGCCGCGCTCCGCCCGCGCCCGTGCCCCTTCCACGTGGTCCAGAATCCACTTCACTTTGGTCGCAGAAAAGTAGGGGTCGATCACCAGCCCGGTGCGGCTCGAGATCATCTCGCCGGCGCCGCTCTGCTCCAGGGCGCTGCATTCCTGCGCGGTGCGCCGATCCTGCCACACGATGGCCGGATGCACCGCCTTGCCAGTGGCGCGATCCCACACAATCACCGTTTCGCGCTGGTTGGTGATGCCGATTGCCGCTACATCCCGCGGCCGCGCGTCGGCCTTGCCCAGCACCTCCACGGCGCACGCCATCTGGCTGGTAAGGATCTCGGTGGGATCATGCTCTACCCAGCCCGGCTGCGGGTAGAACTGTTTAAATTCCTGCTGCGCCACGGCGGCAATCTGCCCCGCCTGGTCGAACAAAATGGCCCGGGAACTGGTGGTCCCCTGGTCCAGGGAGAGAATGTAGCTCATGCGTGCGGCCACCTTCGGCAACGGCAACAGTCAATCACGCCCGACCGGCAAGGAGCAAGGCGGCCTCGACCCGCCCGAAGTCTTTTAATGAAGGGCCAGACGTACAGGCGATCGAATATAGAGACAGATTCTGAAACGCCAAGCAGCATATCGACGTCCTTTTGCGTCGTAGGCAACAGACCGGGGCGGTGACTGGGCTCTTCTCGCATGCCGGCAAACTACCGCGCTGGCTCTATGAAAAATTTCAATCAACACAAAATAGACGTTGCTGCGGCAGCCAGAAGGCTGCTTGGGTTTCCTTCCCTTCGTCCGGGACAGGAAACGGCTATACGCGCGCTTCTCGAAGGCCGCGACACCCTGCTGGTCCAACCCACCGGCTCCGGCAAGTCGGCGGTCTATCAGATCGCCGGGGCGCTGCGGGAAGGCTCAACTGTAATCGTGTCGCCGCTGATCGCGCTGCAGAAGGATCAGTGCGACGCCATCCAGGCCAGTCGCCTGGAAGACACCGCCGTCTTGAACTCGACCCTCACCGTTTCAGAACAGCGCGACACCCTCGACCGTATCGAGAACGGAGAAGTCGAGTACATCTTCCTTGCGCCCGAACAACTCGCCAAGCCCGAGACTCTGGATCGCCTGCGCTCCGCCAGTGTGTCGCTCATCGCCGTGGATGAAGCCCACTGCATCAGCCAGTGGGGCCACGACTTCCGTCCCGACTACCTGGGCCTCAAGCACGTCATCGAAGCGCTGGGCCATCCCCCGGTGGTAGCCATGACCGCCACGGCTTCCAACGAAGTGCGCAACGAAATCATTGAACGCCTGGGCCTGCACAATCCTCGCGTTATCGTCCATGGATTCGATCGCCCCAACATCTCGCTCCGCGTCGACCTCTTCAGCAACCGGAATGAAAAGCGCGATGCCGTGCTGCGGCGCGTGGAGTTCGCTGAGAAGCCGGGTATCGTTTACGTGTCCACCCACAAGAATGCGGAGACGATTGCGCAAGAGCTGCAGCAGAACGGCGTTAATGCGCTCTTCTATCACGGCGGCCTGAAACCCAAACAGCGCGAAGAAATCCAGAACAAGTTCATGAGCGGCGAAGTTCCCGTGATCGTGGCGACCAACGCCTTCGGCATGGGCGTCGACAAGCCCGACATCCGGTTTGTCTACCATGCCGACGTCAGCGACTCGCTCGACGGCTACTACCAGGAAATAGGTCGCGCCGGCCGTGATGGCGCCCCTGCCGAGGCCGTTCTCTTCTATCGTCAGCAGGACATCTCCGCGCAGCAATACAAGACCGGCAGCGGGTCCGTCGATGCGCATGCTCTCGAACAGGTGGCCCAGATCCTCGCCCAGCATCACCATCGCACCACCCGCGAAGAGTTGGCGCGCGAGACCTCGCTCTCCCAGCGCAAGCTCACCAGCATCGTTCATAAACTGGAAGAAGTCGGAGCTGCCAGGCAGTACGAGTCCGGCGAGATCGAGCCGTCGCGCGAACGTTCACTAACCGAAATCACCGAGGCCGCGGCGGCCCATCAGCAGCACCATAAGCAGCTTCGCCGCAACCGGCTTCACGAGATGCAGGGGTATGCCGAAACTCGGACCTGCCGCCGCGAGTTCCTATTGCGCTACTTTGGCGACGACTACGCCGGCCCCTGCGGCAATTGCGATCGCTGCGAACGCGCCGGCATTCGCCCCGCCAAGGTCGCCTAAAACAAAGCGGCTCCCGCGGTTGCAGGAGCCGCTTCTACGTCCGAACAAACTGCTACTCGACTTCGCCGATAAATACTCCGAACGGTCCCAGTTCCACGTGATCGAGCCCCGCCGGATCCGCGCCGCCCGGTGATTTCATCAGGGTCTTCACGTGGTTCGATTTCAACCCCGCGTCGCCCCCGGTAAGGTTGACCGTCTGTGCGTCCGCGGTGAAGTTGACGCTTACTACAATGGCCGGGCCGCCCGCCTGCTGCCGTGACCAGCTCAGCACTTTTGTGTTCTCCGTATCCAGCATCACGTTCTTTCCGTGCGCCATGACCGGGTTGTTCTTCTTGAGCTGGATCAGGCTCTTGTACCACGTGAGCATTGAATCGGGTGCGCCCTCTTCCGCCTTCACGTTGACTGTCGAGTATGTCGGGGGAACCGGCAGCCACGGTGTCGCCGTCGAAAACCCCGCATTGGTCGAGTCATCCCACTGCATTGGCGTGCGCTCGCCGTCGCGGCCCTTGTCCTTGGGCCAGCCCGTCAGCCCCACCGGGTCCTTCACATCCTCCTTGCGCGTCGGCGGTGTCGTCTTCATTCCAATCTCATCGCCGTAGTAGAACAATGACGTGCCCCGCGAGGCGAACAACATGGTCGCAATCACCCGCTCGATGTCGGTGTCATGGACGCCATCGCCATACCGGGCATCGAGGCGCGGATTGTCGTGATTGTCGAACACCAGTAGCGGGATGTTCGTTCCCAACTGCGTCTCGGCATCGTTGATCCTGGTCCGGAACGTTGGGACATCCAGCTTGTTGATAAACCCGATCTGCGTATCCATCGGCAGTTGGAACTCCGGGTGTTCCGCGGTGCCGTACTGCTTGGCAAGCTCAGCAACGTTGGGCAGGTAGGTCTCGCCGATGAACACCCGTGTACCCGGGAATACATTGGGCTTGTACTTGTCCGCCGTCGCGCGCATCTCCTGCATCACCGGGTGAACGCCCGGCAGGTTGTTGGTCTTCGTGTCGTTCAACGCGACGTCGCCGTAGACGTTCTTGTACGACTTGCCGTCTTTATCCTTCAACACATCATCGTCGCGCATCTCGGGGTCTTCAAAGAGGGTCGTGATCGCGTCGAATCGGAATCCGCCCACCCCGCGATTGAGCCAGAACTTGATGATGTCTCTGAAAGCCGCGTGAACCTTCGGATTGTTCCAGTTGAAGTCCGGTTGCTGAATGTAAAACTTGTGATACCAGTATTGCCGCGTGGTCGGATCCCATTCCCACGCCGAATGCCCGAAGTCCGACTGCCAGTTGTTCGGCACCTCGCCCTGGCTGGTCGCCGTTTCACCTTTACCGTCGCGCCACACGTACCAGTCGCGGTAAGGATTGGTCTTCGAGGAGCGCGATTCGATGAACCACTTGTGCTTGTCCGAGCTATGGTTCATCACCATGTCCATGATCACGCGGATCTGGCGCTTCTTCGCCTCCGCCACCAGCCGGTCAAAATCCGCCAGCGTGCCGTACTGCGGATCGATGTTTTCGTAATCGGAGATGTCGTAACCGAAGTCCACCTGCGGCGATGGATAAATCGGCGTCAGCCAGATCGCGTCCACGCCCAGGCTCTGCAGATAATCCAGATGTTGCGTGATTCCGTTCAGGTCGCCGATGCCATCACCATTGGTGTCCTGATAGCTGCGGGGATAAATCTCGTAGATAACTGCGTTCTTCCACCAGTTCTCGAGATTGGCCTTGTTTGGAGTTGTAGATTGCGCGTAGCCGGTCAGCGTAGCCGCCCCAAGCAACAGGGTCGTTGCATACGCCGCGATGCTTCTGGTCCAGTGCATTGCGGTCTCCTTTGGGTGTCCGTTGCTCGTGGATTCGGCAACGGTGGTCGCTTGAAAAGCTAACACATTCAAGCACCCTTCGGGGACCTCAAGTCGGTCCGTTCACACAGCTCACTGTTACTCTTTCTTCTCTCCGGGGCGCTCCGGCGAAGTCGTCTTTGTTCCCTTCAGATCGACGGAAAATTGCGGCGCATCGTGCGGCCCCCTGATCTCGATGCCCACCTCCGTACCGGTTCCGCCCCTCTTGAAGAAGCGATCGGCCGGCTTGAGCAGAAATCCCTTCCACCCCCCCACCATCTGCGAGACCGTCGCCTGCATGCGCGCGGTGCCGGCGAAACCCATCATGCCGTCGAGGTCGTAGTGCCCATTCAGGCGAATCGCGGCGCCGGGCACGTTGTATTCGAGGTCGGGAAACTGGATCACCGCGTTCGCCATGTGAAATTCGCCTTCCATCTCCGAGCTCACATCGTCCGGCGTTTTGCTCTTTAACTCTCCCGGCTTGCCCTGTCCGCGAAGGCTCAACTCGCGAATGCGATCACGCACCTTATCGTTGGTAAAGCTCACGTCGTCCAGCTTGAACGATCCATCGATGCGAATGCGTTTGTGCACCGTCTCCGAACCCGGCGGTATGTGAAGCATTGCCTTCAGCCCTAAAACACCTGTCAGCAATGTGGTCGGCGAATGGCCGGCCAGGCGGAGGAAGTCCTCCATGCGCCCCTGTCCCACATCTACTTTCAACTCGATGTCGTGCCCGGCTACCGGCGCCGGAATCCCGTGCGTCTCGCGAATCTGGCGGGCCTGCGGCCGCTCCGGCGCCTTGACCCTCACGATCTTGCCGCTGGTGGTGAAGTGCGACTGCCCCAGGACCGCGTCCACCCGGTCCAGGTAGGTGTCTCCATCGGTTCCATCCACATGCGCCTGAAACTTCGTATGCAAAGGGACCGCGTTGCCGAAGTGAGTTAACCGAAAATCGGGGACGTCCGCCTGGCCGTTCACCGCGAGGTTCCGCAGACTGCCGCTGTAAGACCCCTCCGAAGTGAGCATGCCCGCAATCCCTCTGAACACCGACATGTCCGCATTCGGAAAGCTGTAAGTCCCGCTTACCGTCGTCTCTCCCGGGTCGCCTCCCAGCCAGGGGCCAAGCTGCCCGGTGGTGTGAACGGTTCCGCTCGGCTTGGGGTTGATCACGTCGGCTTCGAAGTTCATGGGCGCTGCGGCTGAAACATGCATGACGTGCAGGTGTTTAATCACCATCTCCACCGGTAGCTTGTTCGGCTTGTCGGTTTCGAGCACCAGGTCGGTCCGGTCGCATTCGATCCGATCCAGCTGCACGCGGGACAGCATGCCGTCGCCCGAGGATGGCGCCGGCGAGCCGCTCTGGCCGGCACCGGTTGCGGGTGCATTCGAACCTGTGCCTGCCGCGCTCTTGGCCGCAGCCTCAAACCCGGTTTTGCTGTCCCGCTCCGAGCGCGGCGGAACATGGATCGCCAATCCCGACAGCCTCACCACCGAGATGCGAATCGGCCTGTCTGCCCTGTAGCTGAGCGGAGCGTGAAAACGGAACGACTCCAAGTCGATCAGCGGAATCGACTGTGTCGCCACTTCCAGGGGATGATCCCCGCCTTCTCGACGCGGCGGCCAGATTCGCAAGCCCTTTCCCGTAGCCCAGATTCCCCACTCGCCGTGCAGCCCGTTTCCAAGGCTCACGTGAAATGAATCCAGCTCGACCCGGGTGCGAAATCGGTTCTCAAGTCCCTGCACCAGCACCGCGTGCAGGAAGGGCTCGATATGATGCGCCGCGACCGCGAGCGCCGCCGTGATTGCGATGAAGACCAGCACCAGCACGCCCGCTGTCCACATGATCCAGCGCCTCTTGCGTTTCCCCGAACCTTGGGTCTCTGCCAATGCTCCCCCTTGCGGCGACTCTCAGACCATTCATTTCCTGGGCATCATTGTCGTAAAAGCAAACGAATCCCTCTTAGATATTGATGGCTCGAACTCGGTTGCAGTCGCATCTGCGGCGCGTTTTTAAAAAGGTCGAATTCGAGGTGCGCTTTCCGTTTATACCCAGCGTCGGACTTGCGCCCCCGCCAGAATGCGCGAAACGGTGCAGGCCGCTGCTCGTATCGTCCTGAAGGACGTCGCATTGACGGACCCGCTTCATGGTCGCCGTCAAGGTCCGGTCATGGCTCCGGATGTTAGACTTCAGTGCACGGATGCAGGTCCAAATCGAAAATCTCGTGAAGCTGCAGAGCCTCGAGCTCGAACGCACCCGGCTGGCCCAGGCGGCTGCGGCGCTGCCTACCGAAGTGGCCAAGGCTGAGGCTGCGCTTTCCGGCGCGCAGCGCGATGCGGCCGGCGCCTCCGACGCGCTGTCCCGCGAAGAGACTCTTCGCACCCGCCTGGAGCGCGACGTTGCGCAGCATCGCCAGAAGGCTCAGCGCCTCCGCGCCCAGCGCGACAGCGTTACGACCTCGGCCCAGGCCGAGGCCATCGAACATGAAATCACCTTTGCCGAACAGGAGATCGAGCGGCTCGAAAATGAGGAGCTTGCCAGCCTGGAGCGCACCGAAAGCCATGAAGCAGTGCTCGCTGCGGCCCGCGCCCAGGTCGAACTGCTGGCCGGCGCGCTCGACAAAGTCCGGGAACGAGCCGCTGTCCGGCGCAAGGAAATCAGCGCCCAGCAAGCCCTCTTGCAGACCGAACGCGAAGTTGTGCGCAAAGCGATTGATGCCGATCTGCTCATGCGCTTCGACCGCCTCGCCTCCAGCCGGGGCACCGGCCTGGCGCGCGCTGAAAATCAGCAATGTACCAGCTGCCGCATGGGCATCCGCCCGCAGACATGGAATCAGTTGCGGGATGGCCAATTGCTCACCTGCGACAGCTGCGGCCGCCTGCTCTACTGGGATCCCGCCATTCCCATGGCCACCTCCGCCGAACCTGCGCCGATCGCGAACAGCGCTCCCCCGGCCGTCCCCAAACTACGCCGTGTAGACAGCTAACTCCCTGATTCCGATTTCCCACACCTGCGTCTGGCTTCACTCTTGCGCCTGCTAACCTTGGATAGAGCCCGGAACAGGCCATTCCACTTTTAGGAGCAGCGGTGCGGCGGATCTGCGTCGATATGGATGAAGTGATGGCGGATACTCTCTCAGAGCACCTGCGCCGCTACAACGAACATTTTGATGAAGCGCTTACCCCTGCCGACCTGGCCGGTAAAGGCCTGTGGCAGACCGCTCCTCTTGATCGCCAGCTGCAGGTTCGGGCATTCCTCGATGCCGAAGACTTTTTTGAAGACTTGCCCCTCATCGACGGCGCGCAACAAGTCCTGGGTGAGCTCAGCGCCCGCTTCGAGATCTTCGTTGCTACCCAGGCCATGACGGTGCCTAACTCTCTGGGCCCCAAGTACCGCTGGCTGCAGCGCCACTTTCCCTTCATACCGCCCCAGCACTATGTCTTTTGCGGAGACAAGAGCATCCTGCGCGCTGACTTCCTCATAGACGACCTGCCCCGCAACATCGACCGCTTCCAGGGCCAAGGCCTGCTCTTCACCGCGCCTCACAACACCACCGCTGCCAACTACACGCGGGTTGACACATGGCTCGATGTGGCGGCCTACTTCGCAATCATTCCTGATTCAGCTTCTACTTCGTAGTCCTGATTCAGCTTCTACTTCGTAGCCTCAGCCTTCGCCAGGACCGCCGACCGGTGCGACTCCTGGTTGTAATAGTTGACGAACCGCTGCGGCTCTTCCGCCTTGTAAGGCTCCAGGTTGTGTGCCCAGCGGTATCCCACCGGCTCATACATCAGTTCAGCCTCCACGTGGAACGGCCCCTGGCCCGATCCGGCATCGACCACGTAGCGAGTCAGGCTGCCGTGATCGGTGAAGTCTGGATCATCCTTGGCCGCCCCGACCACGGCGATATCATTGCTCGCGGTAGTCTTGTCGAACCCGCGCGGCAGCAGCCGATTATCCTTCAGGTAATCCTTCGCATACAGCAGGCCGGTAGTCACGTGCCCCTTCACGTCGCCCAGGATAGGCTCGAAGATCTGCACCTGGTCAGGCCGCGTAATCTCCCGGTAGTGCGGCTCGAAGCGCGCCGGGTCGGCGTCGTTATCATTGCCGGCGATCGATCCATCCGGATTCAGCGCGCCTGATTCAAACACCACCTTGCCATCGCGGTCGCGCACCATCACATGCAGCCACACTCTTCTGGAGGGATAAGCCGTGGGCAGCTTGTGGCCGGTGAGATTCTCCGCGTGTACGGTAAAGATCACGCCGCGCCCTGTTGTCTCCAGCGATGGAATGTCCAGCCGCGCCGAAGAGTTCTGGACAAATTCCGTTGTGCGTTTCATCGCCGCCTCCATCTCCTCGGGAAGCGCTTTCACGTCCAGCTCATCGCGATGTTCGTTGAGCATGCTTTCCATCAGCATGTTGCCGCCCACAAAGACGTGGCGATGCACCCCTTCGCGCTCCGGCCCGAACACCGCAGCCGCGCGCACCGGTTCGTGCACCACCGGCATGTGGCACTCCTGGCAGGTCTGCTGCTTCACATAGTCGCTGTGCTGCCACTCCAGGTAAGGCATCTGTTCAGGGAAGATCGCGATCTGCTTTCCATCCGTGTCGCGAACCTTGGTGTAGAGCGTGTGGCAGCTCCCGCACAGACCCGCGTCGCGGATGTGCGCCGCCTCCATGGGCAGAAAGCCTTTGGTGGACGATTGCATGATCTTCTGGTGAGCCGCGTCCACATCGAACGGTCCGTATTCAGGACGTGCAAGCCGTTCTTCAGAACTCGCAAAATGGACCTGGCCACTAAATGTTTCCGGAGTGCCCAGGCCGTTGCCTTCAATCTGGTGGCACACCGAGCACGAAACCCCGTCCGCCGCCTCGGCCATCCCGGAACCGTCCTTCTTCAGCGGCAAGTGCGCGAAAACCTCGGTCTGCTTGCCTTCCGCCTGGGCCGTGAAATGAGTGATCGGCATGTGGCACGTGGAACATTCTTCTTCAACCGCCTTGCTCTGCTCGGGATGGTCGATGGTCTCGCGGCGAATGCTCGCCTGCCAGTATGGGTCCCGCGAAGCGTTGGCCATGATGCTCGCCCGCCACTCGAATCCGATTGAGACGTCCTCGCCGGAGCGGGTCTTCATCCCGTTGTGGCAGGCCACGCAGCGGTCTGAGGTATGAAACTCGTGCTTGGCCCCGGAGTCGGAGGCCGCGTAGACACGCCCAGCATCCCGCCCGCTCCCCAGCGTCAGGACCACCAGAAAAATCAGGAGCAATGACGGCCAACGGCGTCGCATCACCAACCCTCCCAGAACTTGCCGTCAGCCCAGTCCCAGAGGACGTAGAACTGCAGTTGCGGAGTTCGCCCCGCCGTATCGGTGAATGGTTGCCGATATCCAACGTTTACCCGGATGTGCTGCCGGGGACTCACCGTCACTTGCATCTCGGGCATTACGTCCCAGTCGGTCTTCGCACCGTCCGCCAGATCCCGCCGCGCGACAAACTCCACCATCGGCGACCATTGCCGGCCCAGGCGGTGGTCGGGCGACCACGTCTGCCCCAGCGCCGTGTTCCAGAACAGGCTCTGTGGCGTGATATTCGGATGACGCGGCAAATCCGCTCCCATTTGAAACTGCACCCAGGTGTTCGTCGGAAAGAGCTGATCGAAGGCCGCGAAGGGCTCAAACACGGTGGTCCCGTTGGCCCCCAGCGCCTTGCTCCCCGTGGGCGGCAGCACTCCGCCCTGGAGGCTGAGAATCGACCCGGTGCGCAGGTTGGAATACATCACGTGCTTCAGGCCGAAGGTGATGTCGCCGACGTGGCTGTCATAGCTGTGGTTCTGGTCCTGCATGGTCCACGGAACGTCCACCTCGACCTGGTCCCGGGCGCCGAATGTCTGTTCGTGAATGAAGTCGGTAGTCCAACCCGGCGCGCCGCTGGCGTTGGCCGCGGTCGTGATCACCAGCTCGTCTTCAGGAAAGGCCTTCTCGGTTACGATCGCCCGCGGCAGGTTCAATTCTCCTCGCGGATACCGCCGGTCGGTGCAGAAGGAACGCAGGTATGCGACCAGGTCGTCGGCATCGTCCGACGAGATCAGCTGGCCGAATGACGGCATGATGGTGGAGAATCCGCGCGACGGGCCGCCGTGCAGGATGACGTCTTTCCACGCCGAATCCTGTTCCGGCGTTGTCTGGTCGCAGCGCGTGAAGTCCGGAAACGAGTCCGGCCGCTTGAACTCCGTGCTGGTTTCGGCCGCGCCCTTCCCATCCGCTCCGTGACACATGTTGCAGCCGTTGCTGAAGATGGCTTTCCCGTTCCGGGCGTCGGGCTTGCGCGTGTGCCTTAATTCCTGACACCGCAGCGCGGTCGAGCCCACCATGAACAGAATGAGAAGAGAGAAGAGTGATCCGGATAATCCCGCGCCTGGCCACCGCGCCATCTTGCCTTGACCTCCATGGTCGTCAGGCAAAAAGCGATGGGCGCCGGCTGCCTGCATGCGGGAGCTTGCAAGCTGCCGGCCGGTCGGTCCGCCCCGCAATTGCTTCTCCGTCAATGCGTGTGATGCAGAAACGGAGATAGCTTGCTGTCTCAATCCGGAGGTCATTGACCCCGTCGTAAAACCCCTAGCGCTTTTCCACCGAACTCGGACCCACCGGTGCCATGCCCATCGGACGCGCTACTGCCCCTCCCGGGAGATGGCGAGGCGGCGCCGCAGGTATGGGCAGGGGTTGATGCATGGTCACGATCAGCGCACTAGCCGGCTTGCTCCCCGCACAAAGGTACGAGTGCGCCGTGCTCGAGTCGAAATAGACCGCATCCCCCTGCTCCAGCACGCAGTGATTCTCTCCATGCTGCAAGCCCAGCTGGCCGTCCAGAACGTAGAGGAACTCATAGCCCGGGTGAAGATGGGCTTTTCCTTCCTGCGTCTTTGGCAGCGGTACGAACTCTGCAAAGTAAGGGTCCATGTGCCGGTCAGGCACCATGTAGCCCAGACTTTCGAAGAAGTAGCTCGGCGACTCCACGCCGGTCTGGGGCAGGCGCACGCGATCCTTGCGACGATGCACCCTGAACATCGCCTGCGGTTCCGCTTCGAAAAAGTAAGAGAGGTCCTTGGAGAAGACCATCGCAATGCGCGCGAGGTTGCGCAGGGTTGGCACGACCCGTCCCGTCTCAAGTTGCGACAGGAAGCTGGCCGACAGCCCCGTATGCCGTCCCAGTTCTACAAGGCCCATGGATTTCTTGAGGCGCAGACGTTTGATCCGCTCCCCTATATGCTTTTCGGCGATGAAGCGCTCGGTGGTCTCTGTGTCAACCTGAGTCTTCTGTGTCTCTTCGTTCCGAACGGTCGCTGCTTCAGGCATGGCGTCCTCCCGATAACCGCGGGCTCGGCAGCTTGTTGCCCGGATCAAAATCTGTTCTCATGCTACTAAAGATGCGGATTTGCATCAAGGGATGCAAGCCTTTCTCAAAGTCTCCAGGTGATCGATGAGCTACGTTGTCCCACCCCTTTCCCCGCGCCGCTTTCTGCTCAGCGGAGGGTCCGGCATGATAGGTACGGCTCTCCGCACTGCGTTGGATCGCCACAACCATGAAGTTCTTCAACTTGTTCGTCGCGCCCCCGGGAAGGATGAGTTGCAGTGGAATCCTGGACACGGTTCTCCGTTCCCCAATTCACACGCCCTCGAGGAATTTGACGTAGCAATTCATCTTTCCGGAGCAAGCGTGGCCGGGCGCCGCTGGACGGAAGCCTACAAGCGGGAGATGGCGGCCAGCCGGATCGACTCCACCCGCACGCTGGCAACCGCACTTGCCGCGCTCGACCGCCCGCCCCAGGCGCTGCTCGTAGCCTCGGCAATCGGTATTTACGGCGATCGCGGAGATGCGGTTCTCGATGAAGACTCGGCCCCCGGCGCCGGCATTCTCCCCGACCTCTGCCGCGCCTGGGAAGCCGCCTCAGCCCCGGCCGCCCAAGCGGGCATTCGCGTCGTTCACCTTCGCTTCGGCGTGGTGCTTGGCCGAGACGGCGCCCTGGCGCAGATGCTGCCCATGTTTCGCCTGGGCCTCGGAGGCCGGCTCGGCTCCGGCAGTCAGTGGATGAGCTGGATCGGGCTGCCCGACGCGGTCGCCGCGATCCTGTTCGCTGCCGCCGACCCGGGGCTGGCCGGAGCCGTCAACGTGGTCGCGCCCCATCCGGTAACCAACCGCGACTTTACCCGCATTCTTGCCGCCCGCCTGCATCGGCCCGCGATCCTGCCCGCCCCCGCCTTCGCCCTCCGCCTCGCATTTGGCCAGATGGCCGATGAAGCGCTTCTGGCCAGCGCCCGGGTGCTGCCGCAAAAGCTCAACCGGGCCGGCTTTGCCTTTGCGGAACCCTCGCTGGAACAGGCCCTCGCGGCCGCGCTTGCCTCCTCCGTCCCGGGGCAATAAGAAAAGGCGCCCGAACCTCGCAATCTTCTGCGATGGTTCGAGCGCCTCTGCTGCGTCCCAGTCCGGGTTTTAGCGGCGGCCCTGGATGGTCCGCGGATTTGAGATCGCGCCGCCCTTTTTGGCGGCCCGCTTGGCCGCGATGGCGTGCATCTCCTTGCCGATGCTCGACTGGTTGATCGACAGCTGAATGGCCAGGTTGATCAGGTTACCCGTGCACCAGTAAAGCGCCAGGCCCGACGCGTAATGCCACAAGGTGAAGCCGAAGATCACGGGCATCATGATGGCCATCATGCGCCGCTGGTTCGGATCCATCCCCGGCGACGGCGTGATGAACTGGGTCAGGAACATGCTCACGATAATGATTGCCGGCAGAATATGCAGCGGGTCGGGCGCTGAAAGATCCGTCAGCCATCCCCAATGCGCCTGGCGTAATTCCACCGTGTTCTGCAGCACCCGGAAGTAGGCAAAAAACAGCGGCATCTGCAGCAGCATGGGCAGGCACCCGCCGTACATGTTCACGCCCTCGGTCTTGTAGAGCGCCATCATCTCGGTGTTCATCTCGGTCCGCTTGGGGTCGTTCACCTTGAGATGGGCGTATTTGCGCTTGAGCGCCTCTACCTTGGGCTGAATGCGCATCATCTTCAGCGAAGACCGCATCATCATGATGCGCGTGGGCAGCAGGATGGTGTTGAACAGCACGGTGATGATGATGATCGCCCATCCCCAGTTGGGAACGCCATGCTCGTAAAGGAATCGCAACGCCAGGAACAACGGCTTGGCGATAATGCCCAGCCACGTCCCGAACTGAATCAGCCCCTCCAGCGACGTCCCGGAGGGTTTCCCGTCGGCGCCGGTCGCGTGAATCGTGCTCAGCACGTCCATCTGCTTGGGGCCGGCATAGAGACGCAGCCGCGTGTCGCCGCTGGTGTCGCCTACCGCCACGCCCAATACATCGGCCGGCTTCTTCTGGCTGCCCGGATTGGACGGATCGCTGGGCAGATCGATGGCGTTGTGCAGGGTCACTACCGTCGCGCGTGAAGGCGCCTCGGGCAGAAACGCGGCCGCGAAGTACAGATCGGCGGTGGCCGCGTAGTCGTATTCGCCTTCGGTCGTGCCCTGGTTGCTCACCTTGCCCGCCGATTGCGTATCCGGCTTGCCGTTGATCGACCAGGCGATCATCGAGGGCGTGCGCGACAATCCGGGGACCCCGCCGCTGCGGCCCTGGAATTCCTCCATGTCGCCCAGACCCGCGGGCCATTGGACCAGCGCGCGCACCGGCGCACCATTGCGCTTCACCTCTGTCTCCACCCCGACCACGTAGCTGTTGTCGAAATGGAAGTTCTTCACCACATCGACTCCGCCCTGGGAGTAGTGGAAGGTGAGGGAATTGGGCGCCGTAAGATTGCCCGTTGCCGACGCCTGGTAAAGCGCCTGGTTGACCTGTGCAGTCAGCCCCTGGTCATAGGTGAACAGCGACAGCGGATAGCCGTAGCGGGCCGAGGCCTGCGCCTGCACCATGTCCAGCGGCTTGCCCGTGCTCTCGTTGTAGTGCTTCAGAATCCAGTGCTTCACCTCCGCTCCGCGGTTGGTGAACACGATTTTATAGTTCGAGTTCTCGACCGTGGTCTCGGTTTCCGACGTCGCGGTGATGCCTGCTGCAGCGCCACCGGCGCTCTGCGCGCCGGCCGCGGAAGGGCTTGAGGCGGGCACTGCGTCCACCCCTCCCGAAGGCGCGCTGATCGGAGCGCTCTGCGTCTGGGTTTGCGTTGCCGGCGTCGTCGGCTTGGGCTTCTGGAAGAACTGGAACCCAAGATAGATCGCGACCGCCAGGAAGCCGAAGATGAGCAGCGAACGCATATCGCCGCCGCCACCCCCGCCGCCGCCGGGTCCGCCCCCCTGGGCCTGTAGATTGGGATTCTGATATTCGGGCAAAGGAAACTTCCTGTCTTGAGCGGCGAAACCAAGAGAGCCGCTGGTTCTATGGTAACGGTTGGTGCGGCGCTCTCATCGTCGCCGGAGGCACCTGGTCCAGCCCGCCGCGGCTGAAAGGATGACAACGCAGTACGCGCCAGGCCGCCAGGGCCGATCCGCGCAGCGCGCCATGGGTGGCGATGGCCACCATTGCGTATTCGGAACAGGTGGGTTGAAAGCGGCATCCACCCGCGTTAAGCGAGTGCACCGCCGGCGAAAGCCAGCGGCGGTAAAATTCGAGAAACGCCAGCAGAACGCGCGTCATCATGCGTGCGGCACCGGCTCAACCCGCGGCGACAGCCTGGCCGCGTCCGCCCTTGCCTGACTAAGAATACGCACGATCTCTGCTTCAAGTTTCCCGAAATCCATGCTCATCACCACGCGGCGCGGATGGAGGATCAGGTCGCAGCCAGGCGGGAGAAGTTCCACATGCCTGCGCAATGCCTCGCGCATGCGCCGCTTGATGCGATTGCGTTCATGCGCTTTGCCCAAGCACCTTGCCGGCGGTTAAACCAACCCGCGGCGCGCCCGGGTTGAGTTTCGCTGTAGTGCGGCTGGTTTCCGCGGCGCAGTTCCGCGGGGCCAGGAACCAGCTCATCGAAGCCGACTGCTTTTTGCGGCTGGCTGCATACGCGCGCTTATAGTCAGCGTGCTTGCGCAGGCGCGCGTCCACCAAAGATTGCTTGGCGTTCGCTGCAGGTTGCGCGGGGGCGTCCATTGAAGTGCTGGAAGGGTGCCGGAGCGCGTGGGAATCACGCTGCGCTTCGGCAAACAGCAGCGCGCGCTTAGTCGCGATAGCCGGCGCTGACAGCGACACGCTTGCGGCCTGCTGCGCGGCGACGGCTCAATACCGCGGCTCCGCTCTTCGTCTTCATGCGCGCGCGAAATCCATGCGTCTTCACGCGGCGGTGGCGGTTAGGTTGAAATGTGCGCTTGGGCATCGAAGTGCGCTCCTGATCGTTCTGTGAAATATGAGCCTTGACGGCAAGTTTTTAGTATATCGGAGGTCGGGCCAGGAATCCAGCCGAATACTTTTTTAGGAGGAAATGAAACCTGCGGCAACCCTCCGAGAAGTGAGCGTCTCCAACCAGCAGTCCGTCTTTCCATGTAGAAGAAGTTCGCCTTCTCTGAACACAAAATGACGCGCGATTTGATGCGGCCTTTTGTCGTTTTTGCAGAACCGTTTTTTCTAGTAGTCTGGTGACTCCCGTAACGCACTGATACCACTTTCACCAGCATTGGTGCAAAGGTCCAAAGGCGCTCCAAACTTCTGTGAAAGACACATTGCAACCACTCTCAAATGTGCTACCATCGGGACCGTTCAACAAAAGTTTTCCAGCGTCCCACGGACCGAAATCATCCACGCCCTGAACGCTAATTCTTCAAGGGCAGACAATCGGCAAGCAGGCATCTCGAAGCAAACATAGACGGGAGGCGTCGCGTCCCGCCTAGAGAGAGTCTTTGCCTGAAATCAATGGATGACCGAGGCCCTCGGTAGCAGGTAAGGAATAGTTCGATGGCATTCGCAATGACGCCGGCTACGGCACTTAATCCCTGGCTCCAAATTCTCGCTGCCTTAGAAAAAAAGGTCATACGCCAGTCGTTTGAGACCTGGTTCAAACCCACTCGCTACAGCCACGCCGCAGGCCGTACTCTCTACGTCCGCGTTCCTTCGCCCGAGTTTCAGCACATCGGAGAAAAATATGGCGACCTGATCCAGGAAGCCATCGATCTGCAGTCGCTCGAGTTCGATGACGTCTGCTTCGTCACCGCGGAGGAAGACCCTTCCATCCCGCCGCAGCGTAAGGACGGGGGCTTCGGCCCGCTTTCGACGCACGCGCCCACCGCGCCGCCGGCGCCGCCCATGCGCGCCCCGGTGCAACAGTCCATTGACTGGTCCACTGCCGCGCAGCTCAACTCGCGCTACACCTTCGACAACTTCGTCATCGGCAACGGCAACCAGTTCGCGCGCGCCGCGGCTCTGGCGGTCGCCGAGCGGCCGTCGCGCGCCTACAATCCGCTCTTCCTCTATGGCGGAGTCGGCATGGGCAAGACCCACCTGATGCACGCCATCGGACACGAGGTGAAGCGCCGCCAGCCTTCATCGAGCATCTGCTATGTCTCCGCGGAAAAATTCACCAACGAGATGATCACCTCGCTGCGCAACGATCGCATGACCAGCTTCCGCGATCGCTTCCGCACCGTTGACGTGCTCCTCATCGACGACATCCAGTTCATCGCCCAGAAAGAGCGCACCCAGGAAGAGTTCTTTCACACCTTCAATGCGCTCCACGAGAGCATGAAGCAGATCGTCATCGCTTCCGATCGTCCCCCCAAGGAACTGGCCGAGATCGAAGACCGCCTGCGCTCGCGCTTCGAGTGGGGGCTCATCGCCGACATTCAGCCGCCCGATCTGGAAACCAAGGTGGCCATCCTCCAGAAGAAGGCCGAGAGCGAGCAGGTCGTCCTGCCCACCGACGTGGCGCTGTTCATCGCTTCCAACGTCCGCACCAACGTGCGCGAACTTGAGGGCGCCCTGGTGCGCCTCATCGCCTGGTGCCAGCTCAACCGCATGGAGATCACGCTGAGCGCCACCCAGCAGTGCCTCAAGCAGTTCATCGACATGCAGGTGCGCAAGGTGACCATCGAGGCCATCCAGCGCGCCGTGGCCGAGCAGTTCGGCATGAAGGTCGTCGACCTCAAGCAGAAGAACAACTCCCGCAACGTGGTCGTGCCCCGCCAGATCGCCATGTACCTGGCCAAGCAGATGACCGAAGCCAGCCTGCCCGAGATCGGCCGCCAGTTCGGCAACAAGCACCACACTACCGTCATGCATTCCATCGCCAAGATCGACGAGCAGCGCCGCACCGACAAGGATCTGCAGCGCACCATCAACAAGCTTCAGGAACTGCTCAACGGCTGAAGCAGCGAAACCTTGCATCGGGTAACCAAAAAGACCGGGGCTTCTCCATTGTGGAGAAGCCCCGGTCCTTTTACGCTTCCAACTGCTCACCGTTCACTGTTGACTGTCCACTGTCCACCGTCCACTGTCCACCGTTCACCGATACCCCTTGCTCCGGTACCGCGACACCGCGAAGTAGAACGTGTTCGCGTCTGTGCCCGGATTGTGGAGGCTGATGTTGGCATTGGACAGATGCTGGTAGCGATAGCCAAATGAGATCGACTGCCGCTGCTTGCGATAGATGGTCACCCCGCCGCCGAAATCAATCGTGTACATGAACTGCGATCCCTGCGGAGACAGCACCCGGTCGTCGAAATAGATGAACCCGCCATCCGTCGAGAGGAACGGTTGCACCCGGCTTCCCGGCGCAAACGAGGTGCGGAAGCCCACCGGGCTCACCCCGCTCCCGTAGGTCCGCTTGCGCAGGTATTGCGGCGTTTGCGCTCCCTTATGGGGCGGCGCCTTCTGCGGCTCGTCCAGCATGGCCAGCGCCGTCAATTCCGGGGCATAACGCAGGTTCCAGCGGGTGCTGTGCGGATTGATAAGGTAGGAGTAGTTCACCACGATCGGCATGTAATACACGTTCTTGTCGTAGCCCCAGATCGGTCCCGAGGTCATCGACAATCCCCACCATGCGCCAAACTCATGCACCCCGCCAAAGTGCGGCCACACCGGCAGTGCTTCGCCGCTGCGTACCGGCATCACGCCGCCTGATCCTGCTCCGCCGCTTCCATGCGGAGCAGCGTTAACCAGTTCCTCGTTGGGTTCTACGCCGGGTTCAAGCTTGTCTTCGTCGGGGCCTGACGGCTCGCTCCAAAAGCTGTGCGCCCTGACCACCCGCCCGTCGCGGTACCAGGGCGGTCGGAAGCGGAAGATGTTCGCCGTGGCCCGGGCCGGGGTGAGAAAGCTGATCGCCAGCAGAGACATCGCGCCGCGCGGCTTCTCTTCAAATGGCTTTACCACGTGCTTGTCGAGCGCATCCTCGGCCATGGTCCAGACAAAGCCGCCCACCGGCGTTGTCACCAGGTCCACCCAGCCGGTTTCATTTGTTTTTGGAGCATGGATTTCGGGGATCAGGTGATCGCCGTTATGCCCGATTCCAGCCTCGCCGAAGGGGCCCAGCTTCCATTCGAAGCTATATGCGGTGGAGAAAATCAGGGCGCGCGTCCGGCTTCGCCAGTATTCAGGTGTATTGCCGAACTCCACGGTCATTCCCTTGGGGTCGTCCTGGATCCAGAGAGAATTGGTGATCGCCCCCATCATGGGATGTCCGACGTAATCATCCATGACACCGTTCTGATCGCTCCAGCGGGTCCAGTCCCAGCCGGCCGCGCTGTTGATCCACCGGTTGAACCACTTGCCGTGGGTCGTCTCGTAGCGATACCAGTAGCCGGTGTATAGATTGCCCGCGTTCTGAAAGGCGTTGAACACTGAGGTGGTTACCGCCAGGTGTCCCCAGTGCACCCGGCATTCGCGCGCATGCGTGGTGTCCGTAGGGCACTCGTTGAGAGGAATCATCTCCGGGTTGCGAACTGTGCTTCGAGTGGTGCTCGAACCTCCCGCCCCGAAGCCCCCGTCAACGTCGAGAAAATCCAGATTGACGGCCCGGGAACTCGATTCTCTGGCCGGGGCTGTGGCCGCCGCGCCGAACATGGACCCACTTGCGCTGTCGTCCGCGATTGCGCCGGGCGCGTCAGGCAGGTCGCCTTGACCGGTGGCCGCGACCGCCTCGGGAACTCCCGACGCAGCAGGCTCCCCCACCCCCGGTGACGCCACCGTGCCCGGGCTTTGTCCCCGGGCGGCCCCGGCTCCTGAAAGAGCTACCAGGGCGCTAAGAATATAAACACTATTGCGCAGTGGTCGCGCAAAATTATTGCTCATCGGCCATCCTCTCAATTGCTTGGTCGTGCCCAGGAACTTGCTGGAATATGCCTGCTCGATTTGCGCGCGAAGTTCCAAACAGAAGGGGAGAGCGCGAAGTCAGGCTGAAAGAGTGTTATTTAAATCAGTCAAAAATCGTCAGTATGCACTATCGAGCGACGGATCTTCGCGCCCCAGGGGAATACAGTTCATCGGCGTTCCCTGCGCTGCGCTCAGTTCCCATGGTACCCAAGAACCTGCTCGAAAGGCATGGTTTTTGTGAAAAGACTGGGTTTACGTTCCGTGATCACTTTCCGGAAGGAGCCCCTGACCCCTCAGCCGCGAAACTCGGTGAGGCTCAGAACGTTCCCTCCTGGATCCCGAAACCAGGCGATCTTTGCCCCTCCCGGTGAACTCCAGATGCCGTCGGCGGAGTCGGCATTCAGTCCCGGATAGCGAACGAACTCCACGCCGGCGCGACTCAACCTTCCCACCACGGCTTCGATATCCTCAACCGCCCAGCCCAGCACCGTGAACGGCGCCGGCGCGAATTCCTGAACGATCGTCACCCGCAGCATCGTGCCGTGGGCGTCAAAAACCAGCGCAAACGGAGCTTCGTCGGCCACCAGCCGCAAGCCCAGCACGTTCTCATAAAACTGCCGCGCGGCCGCCGGCTGCGTAGTCGGCACAAATGCCACCAGCCTGCTCCCCGCCAAACCCACGCGTTCGTTCATTGGACCCCCTTAGCGTCGAAGCCCTTCGCGCCCCGGTGTCGCTTCAACGCGACATCAGCTCGATAAACATCTTTTGAAACCGCGGCAGGTCAAGGTCGACCTGCGCATGCACCAGCCGCACCCCGGTCGCCGGCTTCACTTTCTCTGTCCAGGTCAGGGTGTCGCCATAGCTCGGCCCGTGGCTGAGGTCGATGTCCATGTACAGCACCTTCTCTTTGGTGACCAATGCCGGATCAAGCCACGCGCATGCGGCGAACTCGTCCCACATGTAATAGAGTTCCTGGCTCCACGCCGCAATATACTTTGCCGTCGGGCTGCTCGACTTGGCAATCTGCCCCACCAATTCTTTGGTGAACGGCGCTTTGATCGAAACGTCCACGGTCGTCACGTCCACCCGCGGCCAGTCCGCCTTCAGGGCGATGTGCGCGGCCTCGGGATCGAACCAGAAATTGAACTCGTGCCGGGGATTCGTCGCGAATTCCGGATCGTCAGTCTGTGGATTCAGGCTGCCACCCATCACCACCAGGCCCTTCGTCAGGGAGGCAAACTCCGGGTCAATGGCGATTGCCAGCGCGATATTGGTCAGCGGCCCCCCCGCATAGATCGTCACCTGGTGAGGATGCGCCCGCACCTGCCTCACCAGGAAATGAGCCGCGTCCTCCTCGATAGGCTTGAGTGCCGTCGCTCCCTCCGCGAGGGGTGGAACCTCGTACGGCCCGTGTGTCTGCAAGTGATCCGGGGTCACCGGCGTCACGCCGCCGGGATGTTCTTCCAGGTTTGTCGGCCCCTGGCCCCACGCGCCCAGCCAGGTCACCTTGCCGACCAATGCGGACTGCAGCCGGGTTTCCTCCTCGGAACGAACCAGCGGGAAAACCGCGCCCCTGGCCACCGGCACGCTGCCATGGCCCGTCAGCTCCAGCATTCGCAGCGTGTGCTGCACTTCTTCATCGCGCCAGGCATTGCCCGTCACCATGGTGATGCCCAGCACTTCCACCTGCGGAGACTGCAAAAGCGCCAGCATGGCCATCTGATTCGAGCCTCCCGGCCCCGAACCATCCTGGTCCACCAGCACTAACCGCTTCTGCGCAGAACACACCCCTGCCGCGCACGCCAGAACCACGCCCAACAATCGAATCTTCATTGAAAGGTATTTTGGCACACGGCCGGGTAACCCCTCCCCAGCGCCCTACCGCCGTCCGTAGGCCCGGGGGCGGGTCGGCGCCGCCACAGGCAGGTGAGTCTTGCCCGCCGGGTACACCGCCAGAAACCGGTCCTGGCCCTCCCCGGAACTGGACGTCTCGACGCCCTCCAGCTCCCGGAACGCCAGGTGCAGCAGGCGGCGCTCCCGGCTGTTCATGGGCGGAAATGCATAGGGCACGCCGGTCTTGATCACCTTCTCCGCGGCCGTGGCCGCCGCCATGCGCAGCTCTTCGGCGCGCAGCGCCTTGAAATTCCCCGCGTCGAAGCTGACCAGGTCATGCTCGCGCTGCTCCAGGCGAAGAGCCTGCGCCGCCAGCGTCTCCAGGGCTCGAAGCAATTCGCCATTATGCTGGGTCAGCAGCGGCGTATCGGGGCCGGACAGTTCGACATAGATCACCCGCCCCTCCAGACCCTGCGGGTCGCGCGCGCCATCGCCCGCCGTGATCCGATACTTCAGGCGAAATCCGCCCAGTCGGTTGAGGTTCGACATCAATCCCGCGATTTTCTGAGCAGCCAGTTGGAGGTCGGCAATCGGCATGACCAACCAGTATCGCAGAGCAGGCCCGGCTTGCGCGCGAACTCCCAACCCCTTATCCGCCGGCCGGGTTCGGCGCCCCGGGCAAGAGCTCAAAGGGACCGCGGCCGCATTGTCAGCCCACTGCCTGCCTCGCAGCACCGTTCTCCCGTTCAGCCTCCGGCGCACCCATCCTTCCGCCTTGCCCCTCGCCCCAGCCCGGGTCCACAATGGGCCGGGGAAGGGAACCGTTCCAGTTTCAGCTTTCCTTAAGCCCCTCCATTGATAATCAATTTCGTTGACGTGATCGCACGCAGTCGCCGCGCCGTCCGTGGCAAAGCTTATAGATCCAGATAGCGCCATCGTTGGAGGTTCCACATCCGCCGCCGTATGCCGAGTGTGAAAACGCACCGAATCCAATTCTGGACTTCCCGGCCGGGCTGCTCCCTCTCTCTTGCAGGCCGGTTGTTCTTGCTCCTCTGGGGAGTAGCGGGCTTTGCAGCGGCCCAGACCCCCACCGCGCCGGCCGCCGCTTCCGCCCAGCCTGCCGCCCCGCCGATCGCCATCACCCTTGAGGAGGCCATCCATCGCGCCCAGGCCAATGAGCCTTCCTACGCAGTTGCGCTGGCCGACAGCCGGGTTGCCGGTCTCGACCGCTCCATCGCCCGCGCCGGCCTGCTGCCCAGCGTTACCTGGCACAACCAGGGGCTCTACACCCAGCCCAACGGCCTTTTGAACCAGGCCGGGCAGGGGGCCTCGTCCCAGCCCGCGCCCCGCTTCATCGCCAACAACGCGATCCACGAGTACGCCAGCCAGGCCGTCGTCGATGAAACCCTGGGCATCGGCCAATATGCGGCCCTGCGCCGCGCCGATGCGACCGCCGCCTTCGCCGCCGCCGAACTGGAAATCGCCCGCCGCGGCCTCGTCTCCACCGTCACCGCCCTCTACTTCGGCGTGATTTCAGCCGACGCCAAGCTGGCCATTGCGGAGCAGGCTCACACCGAGGCCGCCGACTTCACCTCGCTCACCGGCAAACGCGAACAGCAGCGCGAGTCGGCCCATGCCGACGTCGTCAAGGCGCAACTGGCAGAGCAGGGGCGCGCTCGCGAACTCTCCGACGCCCGCGTTTCCGCCGAAAGGGCCCGCCTCGAATTCGGCGTGCTCCTGTTTCCCGATCCGCGCACTCCGTTCACCGTCGCCTCGCCCGACAACCAGGCCCCCCTGGCTTCCCGAGCGGACATCGATGCCGCCGCCTCCAAAAACAATCCCGAACTGCGCAGCGCCCTGGCCTCCGTCCGGCAAAGCAGCGCCGACGTTCTGGCCGCCCGCGGTGCCTACCTGCCCTCCATCGGGCTTAACTACACCTATGGCATCGACGCCCCTCAATTCGCGGTCAGAGGCCCCGACAAGGTGCAGAATCTGGGCTACTCCGCCAGTGTGACGGTCGACCTTCCCGTGTGGGACTGGCTGGCTACAGAGCACAAGGTCAAGCAGAGCGAGATCCGGCGCGGAGCCGCCCAGGTGGCCCTCACCGCCGCCCAGCGGCGCCTGATCGCCCGTCTCGACGAGGCCTACTCCGAAGCTGTCGCCGCACGTGATCAACTCGCATCCCTTGATGCCAGCGTGGCCACCGCAGGCGAAAGCCTGCGCCTCACCAAGATGCGTTACACCGGGGGCGAGGCCACCGTGCTCGAAGTCGTCGATGCCCAGAATGCTTACGTTCTCGCCGCCAACGCCCGCGAAGATGGCCGTGTCCGCTACCAGGCGGCCCTGGCTGACCTCCAAACCCTAACCGGGACAATGTAAATCGATGAACGAACCCCAAATTTCTGCCCCTGGCCGACCGCACCCCTCCGCAGCCGCGGCGCGCGCTGCATTGGCGAGTCTCCTGCTTCTTGCCACTCTCTCCGCCTGCAAGAAGGAGGTCACACCGCCCGTGGAAGTCACTGTTCAGGCCGAGAAGCCGGAACGGGGCCCCATCGCCGAACACATCACCGTCGATGCGGTCCTGTCTCCGCTCGCCCAGGCGGCTATCGAGCCCAAGATCACCGCCCCGGTGCGCAAGTTCTATGTCCAGCGCGGAGCCAAAGTGAAGCAAGGCCAGCTTCTCGCCGTTCTCGAAAATGCCGATCTCGCCGCAGCCGCCCTCGATAACAAGGGCTCCTACCAGGCCGCGCAAGCAGCCTACGCCACCGCCACCAAGGCGCAGGTACCCGAAGACACCCAGCGAGCCGAGTTGGACTTCGCCCAGGCCAAGGCCAATCTCGACCTCAACCAGAGCATCGTCAACAGCCGCAAACAGCTCTTCGCCGAAGGCGCCATACCCGGACGCGACCTCGACACCGCCCAGGCAGCGCTGGTGCAGGCGCAGGCCACCTACGACACCACCTCCAAGCACCTCGAGTCCGTGCGGCAGGTCAGCCGGCAGGCGGCACTTCAATCCGCTCAGGGCCAGCTCACCTCCGCCGAAGGCAAGCTCAAGGGTGCTGACGCCCAAGTCGCGTACTCGGAGATTCACAGTCCGATCAACGGAGTCGTCACCGACCGGCCCCTGTTTGCGGGCGAGACCGCCGCTGCCGGCGCTCCTCTCCTCACGGTGATGGACATTTCCTCACTCATCGCCAAGACCCACGTCGCGCAGAGGCTCGCCCAGGGCATGAAACTGGGCGACGATGCCGAACTTCACGTCCCCGGCATCACCGACCCCGTCCCCGCGAAGGTCTCCTTGATCAGCCCCGCCCTCGATCCCGGCAGCACTACCGTCGAGGTCTGGCTCAAGGTAGCCAACAAGGCCGGCGGCCTCAAGGTCGGAACCCCCGTCAAGATCGCCATCACCGGAAAATCAGTCGCCCAGGCATGGAAGATCCCCGCCGCCGCGCTGCTCACCGCCCAGGACGGAAGCAAATCCGTCATGGTCGTCGGCTCCGACAGCCTGGCCCACAAAAAGGCCGTCACCGTCGGCATCACCGACGGCGACGATGCGCAGATTCTCACCGGCCTTACGCCGAGCGACGTCGTCATCACCGGCGGAGCTTACGGCCTCGACGAGGGCACCAAGGTCAAGGTCGGCGCCGCGGAAGCCGATGACGACGCCAAACCCGCGGCCGGCAAGGGTGGAGACGACAAGTAATGGCCATCGCCACCTCTACCCCCGTCACGGGTGCCGAGCCCAAGCCCTTCTGGCTGGCGCGCTCCACGCGGACCATCTTCTTCTTCGCCGCGGTGCTGACCTTCGCGGGCGTTTACATGACGTTCCAGGTGCCGATCTCGGTCTTTCCCGAGACCAGCTTTCCGCGCGTTGTTATCGGTGTAGATAACGGCGTCATGCCGGTCGAGCAGATGGAAGTCACCATCACCCGGCCCATCGAAAACGCCGTCAACTCCGTTCCCGGCCTCCAGACCGTACGCTCCACCACCAGCCGCGGCTCCGCTGAGGTCAGCCTCTTCTTCGACTGGAACGAGAACATGGTGCTCCAGCTCCAGCTGGTTGACGCCGCCCTCAGCAAGGTCGAACAGACGCTTCCTTCCACAGCGCGCATCACCACCAACCGCCTGACCTTCGCCACATTTCCCATCCTTGGCTACAGCCTCACCTCCGACAACGTTTCGCAGACCCGCCTGTGGGAGATTGCGACCTACGATCTCAAGCCGCCCCTCAACCGTGTGGATGGCGTCAGCACCGTGGTCGTCCAGGGCGGCCAGGTCCCCGAGTTCCACATCGTCCCCAACATGGCCCTGCTGGCCGCCGACGGCGTCACCGTCACCGACCTGGTCAATTCCATCCAGGCCTCGAACATCATCGATTCACCGGGCCTCTACGAAGCCAACCACCAGCTCATCCTGGGCCTGATCGGCGCCCAGGCGCACGACGCCGACGGCCTTCGCCAGCTGGTCGTCAAGACCACCGCCTCGGGCGCCCCCGTGCGGGTTGCAGACGTGGCCACGGTCGAGCAGTCCACCATGCCCGTCTACACCGCCGTCACCGCCAACGGAAAACCCTCGGTCCTGATCAACATCGCCCGCCAGCCCTCCAGCAATACCGTGTCGGTCGCCGATGCCGTCGACGCCGAGATCGTTCAGCTGCGCAAGATTCTCCCCCCGGGGGTCAAACTCGAGCCCTTCTACGATCAGTCGCTGCTGGTCCGCGACAGCATCAAGAGCGTCCGCGACGCCATCTTCATCGGCCTCCTCCTGGCCTGCATCATCCTGTTCCTCTTCCTGCGCGACTGGACCTCCTCGCTCATCGCCGGCCTGGTCATCCCCGTCACCATCGCCGTCACCGTGCTCGTCCTGAAACTGCTCGGCGAGAGCTTCAACCTCATGACCCTGGGCGGCCTCGCCGCCGCCATCGGACTGGTTATCGACGATGCCATCGTGGTGGTCGAAAACATCGTCATGCACCGCGACGGCGGCGAGACCCGCGTCAACGCCGTGCGCCGGGCGCTGGGCGAGATCACCGTTCCCCTCATCGGATCCACCATCACGCCCGTCGTCGTGTTCCTGCCCCTTATCGCCGTCACCGGCGTGACCGGCAGCTTCTTTCGCGCTCTCGCCATCACCATGGCGGCCTCGCTGCTCACCTCGCTGGTCCTGGCCTTAACGTGGACTCCCGGCCTGAGCTTTGTCCTGCTCCGCGAACGCCGGGCCGACACCGCCGCCTCCGAACACACCACCGGCCGCTTTATGCAGCGCGTTCTCCGCCTCCATCGCCGCGCCCTCGACTGGTCCCTCGCCCGCCCCCTGTGGCTCGGCATCATCTGCCTGCTGCTGGTCGTCGGAACCTGGTTCGGCTATCAGGCTCTCGGCTCCGACCTGCTCCCCGAAATGGACGAGGGCGGCTTCATCCTCGACTACATCATGCCTCCCGGCAGCTCGCTCACCGAGACCAACCGCGTCCTGGAACACGTTGAGCGCATCCTTCGCGAGCAGCCCGAAGTGGAAACCACCTCCCGCCGCACCGGCCTCCAGCTGGGGCTGGCCGCGGTCACCGAGGCCAACTACGGCGACTTCACCGTCAAGCTCAAATCCAAGCGCAGCCGAGCCATCGACGACGTCATTGCCGACGTGCGCGCCGACATCAAGCGCACCGAGCCGGAGCTCGATGTCGAGTTCACCCAGGTCCTGCAGGACATGATCGGCGACCTCTCCAATGCGCCGGAGCCCATCCAGATCAAGCTCTTCAACCCCGACGAAGCCCTGCTCACCCAGCTCGGACCCCGCGTCGGCGACGCCATCGGCAAGATCCCCGGCGTGGTCGATGTGCAGAACGGGATCGAGAACACCGTCAGCGGCCCCGCCACCAGCTTCCAGGTGAGCCCCATCGTCGCTGCCCGCCTCGGCTTCACCCCCACCGAGGTCGCCGAAGATGCAACGTCCATCCTCGACGGCCTGCCCACCAACGATCCGCTCATCGCCAACGGCCGTCCCTACACCATCCGCCTTCGCCTCAGCGACGAGCACCGCGCCTCGCTCGACGCCATCGAGAACACCGTATTCAACAGCGCCACCGGCCACACCGCCACCCTGGGCAGCCTCGCCACCATCCAGCAGCTTCCCCCGCAAAACGAAATTCGCCGCGAGAACCTGCAGCGCCTTGTCATCGTCACCGGCCGCCTGGAAGGCTCCGATCTCGGCACCGCCATGGCCAAAGTGCAGCAGACCGTCGAAGGCCTGCACCTGCCACCCTCCGTCCGCGTCACCTACGGCGGCACCTATGAAGAACAGCAGAAGTCATTCCACGACCTGCTCCGCGTTTTGATTCTCGCCCTGGCCCTGGTCTTCGGCGTCCTCCTCACCGAGTTCCGCAACTTTCCTGCGCCCACCGCCATCCTCACCTCGTCCATTCTTTCCATCTCCGGCGTCATATTGGCCCTCCTGATCACCCGCACCACCTTCAACGTGGCTTCATTCATGGGCCTGATCATGGTGATCGGTATCGTGGCCAAAAACGGCATTCTCCTGCTCGATGCCGACGAGCGCTACCGGGCCGAAGGCGCCAGCGCCGCCGATGCCATGATCCACGCCGCACAGCGCCGCCTGCGCCCCATCGTCATGACCGCCATCGCGGCCGTCTGCGGCATGCTGCCCCTGGCGTTCGCGCTCGGCGCCGGTTCGCAGATGCTGCAGCCCCTCGCCATCGCCGTCATCGGCGGCCTCACCATTTCCATGGTCCTCAGCCTCATCGTGACCCCGGTCGTCTACTACCTGCTCACCCGCAACCGCCACGCCGAAACCGCCTGATCCCTATTCCCTATCCCTATTCCCTAACCCGTACCTTTCCCCTCTTTGCTCTAAATCTGCGACCAGGCGTCGACCCGGTGGGAGAATAGTCCCATGCCGCTCACGCAGCCACTTCGCCTCACCCCCGCTGAAGCGCGCGTTCTCGGGGCCCTCATTGAAAAAGAAGTCACCACGCCCGAGTACTACCCGCTCTCCCTCAATGCCCTCATCAACGCCTGCAACCAGCGCTCCAACCGCGAGCCGGTCATGGACCTCGATGAGGACGGCGTACGCCAGGCATTGCACGGATTGGAAGATGACGGCCTCGCGGGACGCGCCCGCTCCGCGGATGGCCGCGTCACCAAGTATGAGCACTGGCTCGGCGAGGCATTCAACTTCAGCCGCGCCGAAACCGCGCTGGTCTGCGTACTGCTGCTGCGCGGACCCCAGACCCCCGGCGAACTCCGCGGCCGCACCGAGCGCATGCACCGCTTCGATGAAATAAGCGACGTGCTCGGCGCCTTGCAGAAATTGGCAGAACGCGATCCCGCCCTGGTCGCCGTTCTCCCCCGCCAGCCCGGAACCAAGGAGTCCCGCTATACCCATCTGCTCTCCGGCCCCGTTGAATCCGCGACTGCCCCCTCCGCCGCGTACGAGGCCCCGGCGGGAGCGTCCTACAGCGCACCAGGTGGCGGCGACTCCGACGGCCGCATAGCGCAGCTCGAAGCCACCGTGGCTGAATTGAAAAAAGAGATGGCCGAACTCCGCCAGCGCTTCACCGACCTGTTCGCGTAGCGTTCCGGCTCCAAACAGGACCGAAAAAGCAGGCTGCCGCGGCATCCGCCAACCAGGATGCCGCTGAAGCCCGGGCAGCCACTTCCTACTGATCGCTTAACGCTCGGCGATCGCCCCATCCTTGGCACAGACCGCAAATCCGTACAAAGCGTCGGCAAGTCAGAGCGCTGCTGCCGATTCGCGGTACACTTCCTCCGCGAAGGCCAGGGCGAGCTCGACGCACATTCAAGCCAGCCAAGCTCCGGGTTGCGCTAAGGATTTGTCCTCTGCATCTTTCGGAGGCCCGATGTTCATTCCGCGTAGAGCGCCGGCGAGCCCGACCCTGATTGCAACCTCGGGACCCATTGGCCCGATCACCTCTGGCGACTTCAACAACGACGGGAAAATCGACCTGCTTTTTTCCATCAGACGGCACAAACCAGCTGGTCATCTTCCTGGGCCATGGCGACGGGACTTTCGCGGCCGGCAGGACCATCTCCGCGGCGCTTCCGGCCCAAAATACGTTCGGACAGGTGGTTGCCGCAGACTTCAATGAAGATCACAAGCTCGACCTGCTCGCCACGGTGCTGGACGTCAGCAATACCCCGTCGTTTTATGTGCTCCCGGGAGACGGCCGCGGAAACTTCGGCGCCCCGCAGCTGGCCTACGCTCCGCCGGCGGGTGACAGTCCGTCCGGACTGACGCTCGGCGATTTCGACGGAGATGGCCATGCGGACATCGCCACCCTCTCATCCTCGCTCAGCACCTTCCCGCTCAGCACCTGCCATGGACTGTCTTGCCCGCTCACCCTCCACGTCCTGTTTGGAGATGGCAACCTGCACTTTCAGGACACCGCCCAGGCGACTTTCCCCGCCGGCTTCGGCTTTGCCGCCGCCGACTTGAACGGGGACGGCATTTCGGACCTCTACGGCTTCGCTCGGGACTACATCGGGAAGAACAACGAGCAGACCAACAAGCTCCTCATCTACTACGGATCGAAGTCGGGCACCATGACGCTGGGCTACACGCTGCCGGCGCCGGGTCTCGAGACCGCAGGATTGGGAGTGGGCGACTTCAATGGCGATGGCCGGATGGATATCGTGACGGGCGGCGGAGAATGCTGCCTTACATACGACAGGCTGGTCTTCTTCCTGGCCAACTCATCAGGAGGCTACACACAGGTGGACCACGCGATTTTCTGCCCAGACCGCGCTGCTCGGCCTGATCGTGGGTCAGTTCAGACGCAGCACAAGACCCGATGTGGTCACCATGGGGAGAGCAGCACTGCAATCACCCCTACCCTCATCGAGTCGGTCAACACGACCGCTTCTGGCTTCTGGGGCAGATGCGCGTATTCCCCAGGGGCGAGGGGATTGCGATTTGCCAGCCCCCCGAGGAATCGGAAGGATCGGCGGTGCACTTCAGTGCATCGGCCAAATTCTTACGGACAGTTGCGCAAGATCGAATTGTGGGTTGACGGCAAAAAAGTCGGCGAGCAGTACCACGCCTGGGAGAACCGCGCCTGGTTCGAGCAGAAGATCGAGCTCATGCCGGGGCCCCACTCTGCAGCCTTCATCCGCAGCGACATCGACAGTCGTTCGCAAGTGAGACGGTTCCGGTTCACGGTAGCCCGGTGCAGGTGAGTGTGACCGGGAAACCATGAAGGCTCAATTCGGGAGTTGGCCGATCCGGCCGGCTCCCGAATGCAATGAACGGCAGCGCCGCATTCAGACCAGTTCGTACCCGGCAAACCAGTACCCGATCTCAAACGCAGCCGTATCCTCCGCGTCCGAACCGTGCATCGCGTTCTCTTCGATCGATCCCGCAAACTTCTTCCGGATCGTGCCCTCTTCGGCATTGGCCGGATTGGTCGCGCCCATCAACTTGCGCAGATCGGCGATGGCGTTGTCCTTCTCCAGGACCATCAGCACGATCGGTCCCCCTGACATGAACGTCGTCAGCGAATCAAAAAATGGCCGCGCGCTGTGCACCGCGTAAAAACCCTTGGCCTGCTCTTTCGATATTGACAACTTCTTGATCGCCACAATCTTGAAACCGGCCTTCTCGATCTCTGCCAGGATCGCCCCGGTATACCCCTTCCGGACCGCGTCCGGCTTGATGATGCTGAACGTGCGCTGTGCCACTTGGTTCACTCCTTGAACTTGAATTCCGCTTCTCATTGTACCGGCCGTTCCACGCTCCGGTTTCGCAGCCCATCTGCTAGAGTTCTGTCATGTTTGCGTCCCTGCGTAACTTTCCCCCGTGCCTGCGCAACGCCGTTGCGCTTCTTCCCGCCGGCCTCCTGATGGTGCTTCCCGCCGGAGCGCAAACCGAAACCGACTCCGCCACCAGGACTCCGGCCGCCTCCGAATTGCGCGTCTTCGATACCTCGCTGATCGACAAGTCCATCGACCCCTGCGAAAACTTCTATCGCTACAGCTGCAATGGCTGGTTCAAAAAGAACCCGCTCCCCGCCGACCAGACCTCCTACGGACGCTTCACCGAGCTCTACGAATTGAACCGCCTGCATCTCAAGCAGATCCTCGAAACCGCCGCCGCGGCGCCCGCCGAATCCCGCACGCCTAACGAGCAGAAAATCGGCGACGAATATGCCAGCTGCATGGATACAGAGGCCATCAACAAGCAGGGCATCACGCCGCTCCAGCCCGAGCTCGATCGCATCGCTGCGCTGAAGTCGGTCGGCGAACTGCCCTCGCTTCTGGCCCACCTCCACCGCATCGGGGTGAACGCCTTCTTCGAGATGGGCTCCGGCCAGGACTTCGCTGACGCCAGCAAGGTCATCAGCTTCTATAACGCCGGCGGCCTCGGCCTGCCCGAGCGCGACTACTACACCCGCACCGACGCCAAGTCTGTCGAGCAGCGCAAGCAGTATGTGGATCACGTCCACAAGATGTTCGTTCTGGCCGGCGAGTCCGACGCCCAGGCTGCCAAGGACGCCCAGACGGTCCTCGACCTTGAAACCCGCCTCGCCAACGCCTCGCTCACCATCACTGAGCAGCGCGATCCTCAAAACCTCAACCACCCCACCGACCTGGCCAGCTTTGAAAAGACTTTGCCTCACTTCAAACTCGCGGAGTATGTCGTGGCTGCGCACGCTCCGGCCGCGGGCAAGATGAACGACTCCGAGCCGAAGTTCTTTGCGGAACTCAACACCCTCATCGGCGCCACGCCCCTCGACCAGATCAAGACTTACCTCCGCTGGCACCTGCTTCACGCCTACGCCAACACCAGCCTGCCCGAGGCCTTCGAGCAGGAGAGCTGGAACTTCTACTCCCACACCCTCAACGGCGCCGAAAAGCAGCAGGAACGCTGGAAGCGCTGCACCACCCGCATCGATCGCGAAATGGGCGAGGCGCTCGGCCAGGTCTACGTCGCCAAATACTTCCCCCCGGACGACAAGAAGCGCGCCGTCGCTATGACCATCGCCATCGAACAGGCCATGGGCAAAGACATCGAAGGCCTCGACTGGATGAGTGCCGACACCAAGGCCAAGGCCCAGGAGAAGCTTCACACCGTCATGAACAAGGTGGGCTATCCCGACAAGTGGCGCGACTATTCAAAGCTCGAGATCGTGCGCGGCCAGCCTCTCGGCAACCAAGAACGGGTGCGCGAATTCAACTGGGCCCGCAACCTTGCCAAGATCGGCAAACCCGTCGACAAGGGCGAGTGGTACATGTCGCCGCCCACCGTCAACGCCTACTATGACCCGCAGCAGAACAACGTTAACTTCCCCGCCGGCTACTTTCAGCCGCCCTTCTTCAGCGATAAAGAAGACGATGCCGCCAACTACGGAGACATGGGATCCACTGTGGGCCACGAACTGACTCACGGCTTCGACGACGAAGGCCGCCAGTACGACAAGGACGGCAACCTTAAAGAGTGGTGGACCAAGGACGACGAAGCGAAGTTCACCGAGCGCGCCCAGTGCATGGTCAAGCAGTACGACTCCATCGAAGCCGTCCCCGGAGTGCACCTCAATGGCAAGCTGACCCTGGGCGAAAATCTCGCCGACCTCGGAGGCCTGTGGCTGGCGTGGCTGGCCTGGCTCGATAAGGCTCACGCCGCCCACCTCGACATGGACGCCCAGACCGGCGGCTACACCCCCGAGCAGCGCTTCTGGATCGCTTACGCGCAGCAATGGTGCACCCAGACCCGCCCCGAGCAACTCCGCACACAGGCGCAGACCGATCCTCACGCCCCCGACGAATACCGCACCAACTCCGTCCTCCAGGATCTGCCCGAATTCGCCAAGAGCTTCAGCTGCAAAAAGGATGCGAAGATGGTCAGTCCCACACCCTGTCGCATCTGGTAGCATTCCGTCTCTACCTGTCCCGAGGTGTTCGATGGAAGCCACAACCGAGGGCCTTTGCGACAAGCTATACGATGAGGGCGTCAAGGCAGCCACCGCCGGCGACAAGGCAACCGCTATCGCCCGCTTCGACGACGTAATCGCCCGCTGCGCCCCCGCGTCGGAGCCGTGGATGGTGGTGAAGACCGCCGGTGCCCTGTTCAACAAGGCCACCTGCTACCGCTTCGCCTCCGCGACTGATGATGCGGTGGCCGTCTTCGACGACATTGTCGCCCGCTTCAGCGCCATGCCCGAACTCACCTTTCGCCGCTATGTCTGCATGGCCCTCTACAACAAGGGCGTCGCCCTCCAGGGCGCGCGCCGCTTCGCCCCCGCCATCGCTGCGTACGAGGCCGCGGTTTCCCACTGCCGCCAGGACGAAGACTCCGCGATCCGCGAGCGGGTTGCGCGCTCCATTGCCGCCAAGGTGGAGTGCATCGCCGCCTCCCAAACCAATGCCAACGTTGTGTCCGACCTGCGTGATTTGATCAAGCTTTTTGAGACCGCCCCAGAGCCCGCCATCCAGACCATCGTCGGCAAAGCCCTTGTTACTTTCCCCCGGCTTCTCTCCCTGCTCCGCCCGGCAGGCCACGCCGCCACGCTGCCTGCCAATCTCGATCAGGCCAGGGAACTCGAGCGCATCAAGCGGGAAGACCCCGCCCACGCCGACACCGCCGAAGCATATCTCGAGACCCTCCGCAAAATGGTCGTCAAGGACCTCGCCGCCGCATTCCAGAGCCATATCGACGCGGTTAATGTTCTCGAAGCCTACTGGAAAGACCAGAAGCCGTTTGCCCTGTTCCTGCGCAGCTTCGACCTGGAAGCGTCGCAGGTCAAGCTGACGCCCACGGAAGGTGATTACGTTCCGGTTCGATCGATCAATATGCAGTACGCGAAGGTCGAAGAGGAGGTTGCTGAAATCCTCAACGACCGCCTGGCCGCCATCGGCATCTGGAACCCGCAGGCCATTGACGCTCCCGATATCCGGCGCCGCATCCCCAAGCTGGAAATCCGCGATGCTTACTGGGAATACGTCCTGCGCGCCCTGCTGAAGCTTGCATCGCTCGTCGTCATGCACATGGACACGCTGACCGCCGGCGTCGAGGTGGAGCTGGATGCGATCCGCAGCGAGGGCAAAGACATCGTCAGCATCCTCATCGTCCCGGATCCCGACGAGGCCGACGACCACACGCTCTCTGACTTCGTAGCCGCCTTTGAGAATCGTGATTACGAGGCATCGGTCGTCAAGAAGCCCGCCATCGACCTCGACCGCTTAGCCGGATTCGCCATCGTCGTGGCTGAGAATGAGCTCCACTCCCCGCAGACGCAAGCCAGCATCAACGAGCTCATCTCCAAAGTGGTCGCGGGCAATGCGGCGGAGCCTAGCCCATTGCACTGAAGCCAATGGGCCGCCACTTACGAGGCAGCCCGTCCACGCAACCTGCGTCCAAGCGAGAAGCTAGAAGCTCACTTCCCCATCGCCTTGGCCATCGACTCGCCAATTTCCGCCGGCGATACCACCACGTGAATGCCCGCGTCGCGCATGGCCTGCATCTTGCCCGAGGCCGTGCCCTCGCCGCCCGAGATGATGGCGCCGGCATGCCCCATGCGCCGTCCCGGAGGAGCCGTCTGCCCGGCGATGAATCCAACCACCGGCTTCTTCACGTGCTCCTTGATGAATGCCGCAGCTTTCTCTTCGTTGGTGCCGCCGATTTCGCCGATCATGACGATCGCCTCGGTGTCCGGGTCGTCATTCAAGAGCCGCAGTGCGTCGATGTGCGTCGTCCCGATAATCGGATCGCCGCCAATGCCAATCGCCGTCGACTGGCCGATGCCGCGCTGCGTCAGCTGGTGCACAGCTTCATAAGTCAGCGTTCCCGAGCGCGACACAATACCCACCGTGCCCTGCTTGTGAATCCGCCCCGGCATGATCCCGATCTTCGCCATACCCGGTGAAATGACTCCCGGGCAATTCGGCCCGATCAGCCGCGACTTCGATCCCTTGATCTTGGCCCACACCTTCACCATGTCCAAGGTAGGAATGCCTTCCGTGATGCAGACGATCAGCGGAAGCCCCGCGTCTTCAGCCTCGAGAATCGCATCGGCCGCAAACGGAGGCGGCACAAAAATCATGGTAGCGTTGGCGCCCGTTTCCTTCACCGCATCAGCCACCGTGTTGAACACCGGCCAGCCTTCATGCTTGCGTTCCGCCTTTGCCCGGCGTCACCCCTCCCACCACCTTGGTGCCGTATTCCGCGCATCCTTTGGCGTGAAACGTGCCTTCCTTGCCGGTGATGCCCTGCACGATAAGCCGCGTATTGTTATCGACTAATACCGCCATCTATTTGCCGCCTTTCGCCGCTGCAACCACCAGCTCCGCCGCTTCCTTCATCGTTGCGCCCACCTGGAAGTTCAATCCCGACTCCTTCAGGATCTGCCGGCCCTCTTCCACGTTCGTACCTTCCAGCCGCAGGACGATCGGCACCTTCACATTAAGATTCTTGGCCGCCGCAACCACGCCCGTAGCCAGCCGGTCCACGCGCAGAATCCCGCCGAAGATGTTGATGAAGATCGCCTTCACATTCGCATCCGAAAGCAGAATCTCGAAGGCATGCTCGATCTGTTCCTGCGTCGCGCCGCCGCCCACATCCAGAAAGTTCGCGGGGCTGCCGCCGGCATACTGAATGATGTCCATCGTCGCCATCGCCAGGCCCGCGCCATTCACCATGCAGGCGATCGATCCATCCAGCTTGATGTAGTTCAGCGCATACTTCGAAGCCTCTACCTCGAGCGGATCTTCCTCCGCCGTGTCGCGCAGCGCCTTGATGTCGGCGTGGCGGAACAGGGCGTTGTCGTCGAAGTTGATCTTCGCGTCCAGCGCAAACAGCTTGTCGTCCTTGGTGGTGATGAAAGGATTGATCTCCAGAAGCGACGAGTCGGTGTCCACGAAAGCCTTGTAGAGGCTTTGGAAGAACGCCACGGCCGGGTTGATCTGCGCGGGCTTCAGCCCCAGCGCAAAGGCCAGCTTGCGCGCCTGCCACGCTCCAAATCCCACCGCCGGGTCGATGCTTTCCTTGTAGATCGCCGAAGGATCCTTGGCCGCAACTTCCTCGATCTCCATGCCGCCGGCCTGCGAAGCCATAAAGGTCAGCTCGCCCGTGGCGCGGTCCAGCACAATGCCCAGGTAAAGCTCGCGATCGATGGCTGCCGTCTCTTCAATCAGCAGCCGTTGCACCTTCTGCCCCTGCGGCCCGGTCTGGTGCGTAATCAGCTGCATGCCCAGGATGTTCTTGGCCTGGAGCTCGGCGTCCTCGCGCGTCCGTGCGACCTTGACGCCGCCGCCTTTGCCGCGCCCACCGGCATGAATCTGCGCCTTCACCACCACTCCGCTCGCGCCCTCGGCAAACAGCATGCGCGCCACCGCGTTGGCTTCTTCCAGCGTGTTGGCCACTTCGCCTTTCGGTACGGGAACGCCGTACTTGGCCAGGATCTCTTTGGCTTGATACTCGTGAATCTTCAAGGTCGTTTACCCCTCACACCAATCCCAGCCTAGCACGATGATTTCACTCGCCTTTGGAGGCGGCCAACGCATGGTGCCGGCGCCTCTCCGGCCGCGTTCATCCCGCGTACACACCGCGCAGTTGGCGCCCCGCCCCCTGACCTGTTCCTATAGAAAGCAATATGAGCCTGGTTAGAGACTTGTTGAAGCCGCTTGCCGAAGACGGCGCCGCCATGACCCGCGAACAGGCCGCCGAGGTTCTTCGCGAAATCCTCGCAGCGAGTGTCCCCGAGGTCGAGACCGCCGCGCTGCTGGCGGTGTTGTCCACGCGCGGCGAACAGGCTCCCGAACTCGCCGGCTTTGTTGACACCATGCGAGCCCATGCCACGCCGGTACCCTTGACGGAATCCGAGCGCGAAGAACTTGTCGACACCTGCGGGACCGGCGGCGGAGGCCCGCTCACCTTCAACATCTCATCCGGCGCTGCCCTGGTCGCAGCCGCCGCCGGGGCCAAGGTGGCCAAGCACGGCAATCGCGCCGTCACCTCGCGCTGCGGTTCGGCGGACGTGCTTGAAGCTCTCGGCGTCCCGGTCATGCTCACCCCGGAACTGGCCGTGGAATGCCTGCGCGCGACCGGATTCATGTTCCTGTTCGCTCCCTACTACCACCCCGCCATGAAAGCCGTTGGCGGACTCCGCCGCGCGCTCGGATTCCGCACCATCTTCAATCTCTGCGGCCCCCTGACCAATCCCGCCGGAGCCCAGGCCCAGGTCATCGGGGTGCTCGCGCCCAGCCGCGTTCTGCTCCTGGGGCGCACTCTCGTCGCTCTTGGGGCGCGCCGCGCCTTCGTCGTTCATGGCTCCGATGGCATCGACGAACTGACCACGTCAGGCGAATCGACCGTCGCCCGTATCGAGCAGCGCGAGCCCGGCGCTGTGCCTGAGATAAAAGCCGCGCGCATTACCCCCGAGATGGCGGGCCTGCCCCGTTCAACTTTTGAGCAGTTCACCGGCGGCGACGTCGAGACCAACACCGCTTTGCTCTACGACGTGCTCACCGGCATCCCCGGCGCGCGCCGCGACATCGTCCTGCTCAACGCCGCCGCGGCCCTGGTTGCCGCGGGTGTGGCTGAAGATCTCAAGCAGGGCGTGGCTCTCGGGGCCGAAGCCATCGACTCCGGTCAGGCCGCCGCTACCCTCGCCAAGCTCCGCCGGTTCGGCGAGAAGCACGCGGGCTAGACCGCGCCACGATATATAAATCGTAGCGGTCTCCAGAGTCGAAATCCTTGGCCCTGTATCCAACCGTCCTAAGGAGTCCGTCATGAAAGCCGCTCATTCCGTGATCGCCGCACTTTCCCTGCTGGCGCCGTCGTACGTCGCCGCGCAGAACGCCCCGCCATCTCCATCAAGTATGGCTCTGGCAAACCGTACGCTGGAGGTCACGGCCGATGGAGAAGCCAGCGTAGAGCCGGAGATCGCCCTCCTCCATGTCGGCTTCGAAACGCAGCTTGGCGATGCACAATCGGTCTACGCCGACGGCGCCCGCACCTCCAACGCCATCATCGCCGCGCTCAAGCAGGCCGGCATTCCCGAGCCCTCCATTCGCAGCGACTTCCAGCGCCTCGATCGCGATTACACCAAGCCGCACAAGTTCAAGCTGGTGCAGCAGTGGACGGTTCGCGCTCCTGCCGAAAAAGCAGCCGAGATTCTTGACGCAGCCATCACCGCCGGCGCTACCAGCAGTGGCGACATCGAGTGGACCGTGAAAGACGAGCAGGCGCTGGAACACCAGGCCCTGGAACAGGCGGCCGAACGGGCCCGTCAAAACGCCGAAGTCCTGGCCAAAGGCATGGGCGTTCACCTGGGCGTACTGATGTCGGTCACCAACCAGCCCGGTTCCGTAGCCCCGCACCCCCTCATGATGCGCTCCATGGCCAAAACGGCAGCCCCCGAGCAGCCCCTGTCTGTCGAACCCGATAAGGTCACTCGCTCCGCCACCGTGCGCGCCATCTACGCCATCGAATAGCAATTTGAGCTTCGCCGGAGACCGCGCTTCCGCTGGTTTCAGTGCCAGTTCTTCACTGTGGGCCATACCTCGGGCCAAAGGCGTCTTCAACCCGGTGCAATAGAAAACATTGAAGTGCTCGCGCGGCATGGAGTGGGGATGCGCGACGTGCGCCCGCTTCTCCACATGCGCACAGAACCGCTCCCGGTAATCCTGTGTTCCTCCGGCCAAAATGACGCTCTCGCCGGTATAGCCGCGCGGCCCCCACAGGAAATAGTTCTGATGTCCGGAGAGAGCCGGCGGCAATCCGTATCTGGGTCCGAACAGATCGATTGCGCCAGCCTGGCCGAAATTCTGCATGAAGATGGCCGTTCGCGGCCGCACGGCCGCGGGCAGTGAGTTGTAGACGCCGGCGATCGTACCCACCATCTCCGGCCACCCGAATTCGGAATCATAAATCTGCGGCGATGGGCCGAGTTCCCATTTCTCGATTGCGGCCGATTGCATGTGGGTGGCGGTGGCATAGCGAATGTACGTTTCTACCGGCAGCACCGGAAGCATGGCGCGTGACATGAACGCACCCCTCGATCATGAGTGCCGGGTTGGCATGAGATAGCCGTAGTTGCGGCCCGCGTAGAGGTGGACCAGCAGTTTGGCGATCGCCGCCACCACGACGGCGATGCTGCTGCGCCGCGCCCTGACCAGGCTGGACGCGCAACTCGACCCGCATCTGCCCGACTGCATGCTGATTCTGAAATATGGGCTGTTCAGCGCGCCCCCAAAAGCTGAACGCCGCCGCGCCAAAGCTTTCGCAGAGCCCGAGAAAGACTCCCAGTGGGCGGGTTCCGGCTGCGGATGAGCCTCGGCCGCTCTATGCCCCGGTTTCGCGCCCGCTGCTCTCCTTCGCGCTGGAGTTAGAACGCGGCTTTCCCCCGTCGCTTGCCATCTGCGCCAACATCCAGCGTGCTCGAGGACCGGACCGTCCGGATGCGCGATCTTCCCGCCCTGTCCGGCGTATCGAAAGAAGCCATCAGCATGGCGACGGGCGTCCTCCGCCAGGGCATCTCGCCGTGGTCGAAAAACGCAGCGGGGACGAGCCATGGCTGGAGACGTTCCTGACGCCGAAGGGCCGCAAGGCGTGGGAGGCCTTTCTGCTTCGACAAGCGGAACTGGAGCAGGAGTGGGACCAGCGCTACGGAACGGCGCTCCTCTCCTCGCTGCGCGAATGCCTCCGCGGACTCGGAGCCGGTTCCGCATTGCCCGACTCACCCTCGAGGGAGTGCCTGGGGCCTCTCCGCAGGGCTGGCGAGCCGCTCTGCCGCGCCCTTCGGTGTTGCCCGACTTCCCCATGTCCACCGTGGCGGCTATCCGGACGGCCGCTAGCGCGGGTTTCCCTCTGTGTCTTTTTGGAATCCACCCGCCCGAGGGCGCATCCAACAATTAGTTGTTGCAACAAATAATTATGCCAAAACGCCAACCATCGCTCTTTATCCCCCACGGAGGAGGCCCCTGCTTCTTCATGGACTGGACGTGGGGTCCGGCCGACACCTGGGACGCGACCAGGAGCTTTCTTGAGGGGCTTGCGGCAACGCTGCCGGAAAAACCGAAAGCGTTGCTGGTGATCAGCGGCCACTGGGAAGAGGCTGCTTTCACGGCCGGATCGGGAACCGCGCCGAAGTTGATTTACGACTACTCCGGCTTTCCCGAACATACTTACCGCCTTACGTGGCCGGCGCCGGGGGATCCGGAACTGGCGCGCCGCGTGGTGTCGCTGTTCAAAGATGCCGGGCTGCCTTCCGCTGCAGATCCCAATCGGGGTTACGATCACGGCGTGTTTGTGCCGTTGAAGGTGGCATTTCCCGATGCGGACATCCCGGTGGTCACGCTCTCGCTGGCGGCGCGGCGGGATGGGTCGTTCGATCCGGAACTGCACCTCAACGCAGGCCAGGCTCTGGCCCCCCTGCGCGACGAGGGCGTGCTGATCGTGGGCAGCGGGATGAGCTTTCACAACCTGCGGGCCTACATGCGGCCGGAAACCCGCGAAGCTGCGCGCGAATTTGACGCCTGGCTGACCAGCAGCGTGGAAGCGCCCGGTGGGGAGCGCGCGGAGAACTTGGCGCGCTGGCGCGAGGCGCCGCACGCGGCATTCAGTCATCCCCGCGAAGAGCATTTGTTACCGCTGTTTGTGGCTGCGGGCGCGGGAGGCGAAGCGCCGGGCAAGCGCGTATTCGGCGATGAGCCGATGGGCGCCGCGATCAGCGCGTATCGATTCGACGGTTGAGAATTGTTCCACGTGGAACAATTCTTACCAGCATGGAAGCGGCCAGACGCACTTCAGAACCAATATTTGCAGGGATGAATCAAGGTCAGCCTTTCGGTGCGAGGCGGCACGCCGGATCAAAATTGTTCCACGTGGAACAATTGGTGATGACGGTTACAAGTCATCGTGATGCTTGCAGAAGATAGAGTCGAATTGTGATTGGATCGGTGCGTTAAGAGTATCTTCTCGCGTCCCGTGCTTCGTCTCCGGCTTCACGCGAATTCAGTTGCTCATCCCCGCAGAGCGGCCAGCGGCCCGCTTACCCCCGGCCTGCGAGCGCGCGCAAAAACTGGCGCTCATCCATGCGGTACTTGAAGGTCTTGCGTCCGTCGATAAAAACGACCGGCACCTCGTCGTTGTACTTCCCGCGCAATTCGGGGTCGGCGTCGATGTCCACTTCGCGCCATCGAAATTCGGCGCGGCCCTCGGCGTCTGCGAGGGTCTGCTTGACGACGTCGCACAGATGGCATCCCGGGCGTGAATAGACCACAACTTCGTGCATAAGGCGATTGTATTGGGGGAATTGAAATGCGGCCGGAACAGCCCCTAAGAGCGCAGGAATCGTCCCAAGGGTCGAAAAGCGCAGCGCCGATTAAGACCGACGCTGCGCGTGCGAGCCAATTTCATTGGGCCAGGCGGTTAGAACATCTCGAACAACGGCTGGGCTATGCCGGGCTTTCCGCCGAGAGGATCCTGTCGCGAAGCGACGTGCCATGGGGAAAATGTACGCACAGCATCGTGTCTTCGATGTGGAAGATGTCAATCTCTTCGCTGAGCTGATCGAGGTACCGGGTCAGCGGCTGGTAGTCCTTGTTTCCGTAGTCGTGCCAGAGGATGCACGAAGGCCGGTTGCGCGCCGCGAGCTGCCGTGAGTTGGCGGTGTCATCGGTCAATGTGGCGAGATCGTGTCCGCCGTCCACAAAGATAAGGTCGATGCTTTCCTTCCAGGGGGCGAAGTCGAAGGTTCTGGAGTTGCCGGTCAACAGGGTGATCTTCTTTTCTGCCGGCATGCCGGTGAAATCGAACTTGGGCGCCGCAAGGTGTATCTCCGTCACTTCGACGTCAGCAACATCCTGGCTGACGGAGCTGGCGGCGGAATGATCGAGGTCGAGCGAGTAGATCACGGCGTCGTCTGGGCTGTTCATCGCCAGGTTCAGAGTGGTGCGTCCGAGGAATGTGCCGAATTCGAAGAATCGATGCGCATCAACCAGGCGTGCGGACGCAATGAGCACGAACGATTCGAGCAGCGAAATGCCGCCGAGGCCGCGCCGGTATGGCAAAGGCAGGGTGACCATGCGATCGGTGACTGGCGCTTCCAGGGATGCGAATAGTTTCCAGGGCCGGATGTGATGCATGCTTTCGATCCTCTTCTTAAGCTAAGGTGGCTACCGGGCGGGAGTCTGAAGCCTATGGCTGGAACTCTGGCCGTGCAACGCATCAAGTTTACTTCCCAAGCCCGAGGGCTGGAGATTTCCGATCGCGGCAGCCACCTGTCCGGGAGGCAATTGGAGCCGCTCCGAATCCGTTTTACGGAGAACAATCCGCGGCCGTGGAACTGCGTGTGGATCGACTGTCCTCGTCAATCGCCCAGAGAAGTTGCTGCGGGGCGGGGCAGGCGCTGTCCGGCGAGGAGGCGTTCGATGGGGCCGGCGAGATCCTGGGGCTTGGTGGAGGGGGCGAAGCGCCGGACGACATTGCCGTCCCGGTCGATGAGGAACTTGGTGAAGTTCCACTTGATGGAGCGGGTTCCGAAGAGTCCTGGCTTGCGATCCTTGAGGAAGCGGTACAGGGGATGGGCGGCGGGGCCGTTGACCTCGATTTTCTCAAACATCGGAAAGCTGACACCGTAGTTTTGTTCGCAGAACCCGCCAATGTCGGAGGCGGAGCCGGGCTCCTGCTGGCCGAACTGGTTGCAGGGGAAGCCGAGCACGGTGAATCCGCGCTCCTTGTAGGAGCGGTAAAGCGTTTCGAGGCTGGCGTATTGGGGGGTGAATCCACACTTGCTGGCGGTATTAACGATGAGCAGCACCTGGCCCCTGAACTCGGCCAGGGAGAGGGTATGGCCGTCGAGCAGGGGGGCGGAGAGGGTGTAGAGGGCGCCGGCATTTTGTCGCATCTCTTGAGAACTTCCAAGGCAAGGATGTCATGTTGCCGGGTGCTGCGTCTAAACCGCATGCGAATCAAGGCTGACCGGGGCGGCGGCGCAGGCCGCGAACCCGGTTCAGTCCGGTAGACTGGGGCAGGGTGGTTTCGTCCCCGGCGCAGCCGGAAGGCAACAGCGTGGAATCCCAAGGGTGAAAGAGCATTCATGGCGAAAGAAAACGCGATCTCCCTGGAGATGGTGCGCTGAATGAGTGCGATTTTTTCATGCTGCAGGGAACCGCAAGGGCGCGGCGCGAAGTTTTCGAGGAAGGCGCGGTTGGAAGGGCTGGCGGGCACCCCGGGCGGTTTGGGCGGGGTGGGCGCGGTCCAATATAATCAGAGTTTCCTCGAGGCAGAACCAGATTTTTCGAGCAATGAGGGTGTGCATATTCTTCCCGTGAACCTGAACCATGGACCGCACCAAGCTTTTTTGTGCTCGCCGCGGGGCGTCAGCCCGGTGAAGAAGAGGCACACATACATTGACCGCGCTACGCGGCTGGCAAGTCGTATTGCACGCACTCTGGTGTTGCTGACCCTGGTGGTGACGGCAGTGGCGGCGCTGGCGCAGCAGCCGCAGACGATTGAGCAGATTCGCGTGATCGGCAACCGGCGCATTCCCCGGGAAACGATCCTGGCCCGTCTGTTTACCCACGTCGGCGACACCTACGACCCGGTGTCGATCGAGCGCGATTTCAATTCGCTGTGGAACACCAGCTATTTTGAAAACCTGCGGATCGAGCGCGAAGACACGGAGAAGGGCATCATCCTTAACGTGATCGTGACCGAGAAGCCGACCATCCGCGAGATCAACTACAAGGGCAACAATTCGATTTCGCAGTCCGATATCCTGGACAGATTCAAGAAGGAAAAGGTCGGGCTGACGCAGGAAGCGCAGTATGACCCGACCAAGGTGAAGCGGGCCGAGGCGGTGCTGCGCGAGCTGCTGGCCGAGCACGGACACCAGTTTGCGACCATCAAGACGGAAGTCAAGACGATTCCTCCGGCGTCAGTGCAGGTCAATTTCAATATCAAGGAAGGCCCTACGGTGAAGGTGGGGCAGATCCGGTTCACTGGCAACCAGCACCTGAGCGGTCTGCTGCTGCGCCGGGCGATGGTGAACACCAAGCCCATCGGCATTCCTTACTCGCTGATTTTCGAAAATCTGTTTGCGAAGACCTTTGACGCGGGCAAGCTCGAAGAAGATACGGAGCGGGTGAGGCTGGCATACCGCGACAAGGGGTATTACAACGCCGCGGTGGAACAGCCCCAGACGCAGATCCGGGACGAAGGCGGGTTGAACATTTTCACGTTCCGTCCCAACAAGGGCAAGCGCATCGACATCCTGATGCCGATTGAAGAGGGCGCTCGCTACCGGCTGGGCACGATCACGTTCACCGGCAACAAGGCGGTTACGAACGAGAAGGCACTGCGGGCCACATTTGCGGTAAAGGATGGGGACTGGTTTAACGCTACGCTGATCAGCAAGGGTCTCGACAACCTGAAAAAGGCTTACGGACAGCTGGGCTACATCAACTTCGGGGCCATCCCGAGGCCGTCGTTCGATGACCAGAAGAAGACGGTTTCGCTGGTGATCGATATTGACGAAGGCAAGCCGTTCTATGTGTCGCGCATCGAATTCCAGGGCAACACCATCACGCGCGACCGGGTGATCCGGCGCGAACTGATGCTGGACGAAGGCCAGGTATACAACTCGCAGCTGTGGGAGTACAGCCTGCTGCGGTTGAACCAGCTGGAGTATTTCGAACCGCTGAAGGTGGATCAGGACTCGGAGGCGCACCAGGATCCGGACGCCGGCACCGTGGACCTGCTGCTGAAGGTGAAGGAGAAGGGCAAAAACTCCATCGGCCTGAATGGCGGCGTGAGCGGATTGTCGGGCGCGTTCCTGGGCGTGAACTACCAGACCAACAACTTCCTGGGGCTGGGCGAGACGCTGAGCGTGCAGGGCAACCTGGGCAACGTCAGCCGGCAGTTTACATTCGGGTTTTCGCAACCCTACGTGCACAACCGTCCGTTGAACGTGGGTTTCCAGGTCTTCAATCAGAAGCAGGACTTCAACGCGGCCAAGAACTACCAGTCGACGACGGGGCAGGCGGTGAACCTGACGGCGGCGCAGCAGTCGCTGACGCAGAACTACAACCAGGCGTCGACGGGGTTGACGTTCTCGCTGAGCTATCCGCTGAAGCGGCATGCGTTCCAGCGGGTGGGCCTGACGTATTCGCTGAGCCGCTCGTCGATCACCGCGTTCAGCACGGCGTCGCAGTCATTCTTCCAGACGATCAGCTTCCGGTCGGGCATCCAGGGATCGAATGCGCTGAACGGCATTGTGAACAGTTCGGCGTCGTTCAGCTACATCTACAACACGGTGAACAACCCGCTGCGGCCGCGCACGGGCAAGGAATACACCGCAGTCTTCCAGTTTTCGGGAATCGGCGGCAACCTGCGTTATATCGCGCCGTTCGTGGCTTACAAGAGCTTCCGCTCGATGCATTACCTGAAGCCCTCGGCGACGGGCAGGAACATCCTGGGCCTGCGCGCGCAGCTGGGGTATGTGCAGGGGTTTGGCGGCGACGTGGCTCCCCCGAACAACCGCTTTTATTCAGGCGGCGAGGGTGAACTGCGTGGATTCGATGTGCGCGGGGCGACGCCTTATGGGTACGTGCCCAACCGGGTGACGGTGCAGCTGACCAACCCGGACGGAACCTGCGTACCGCGCGATCCGAACAATCCGCAGTTGAACCAGTGCATCCAGGTGCCGCTGCCGGTGTACGGCATTGCTTCGATCGGCGGCGATACGCAGCTGACGACGAATGCCGAATACCGTATTCCGATTGCCGGGCCGGTGACGGTATCGATCTTCGACGATTTCGGCATCGACACGGCCCTGAACCGGAACCAGCTGAAGCAGAGCCCGGAAGGATTCGCGTCACTGACCGCGCCGCTCTATGGCTGCCCGGTTTATAACAATGGCGCATGCCAGGGCGGGATTCCAGGGATCGCTGGTGGGATTCCAGAGGGACATTCGCCCTGTCGCGGGCACCAACCTGGTTCCGCGCATGTCGCTGGGCGGAGAAATTTCGGTCATCATGCCGGTGGTGAACGCGCCGTTCCGGCTTTACTACGCTTATAACCCGCTGCGGCTCTACGAACGGCCCTACTGCAACGACGTGCTGGGGGGCAGGGTCAACCAGAGCTGTTCGGCGCAGCTGATCACGCGCGACCTGTTCCCGCCGGGAGGCGCAGGCGACTACACCTACCAGCAGGCGATCCAGGGATACGGCGCGCAGAACCTGTTCCGCGAGCCGAGGAAGACGTTCCGCCTGACGGTATCGACAACGTTCTAGACGCCGCTTCTGGAAGGGGCGCTGAAAGGTTATCTGCCCGCCGGGAGCACGAAAAGGCGGCGTGAAGTCCGTAAAGGCCGCGGGGAATTGGGGGCGGGTCTGGTTTGACGCTCCCACCCAGCGCTCCTATAATCCGTATAGTTCCTGCTGACGTCTCCGTCCGCTCTTCTTCTCTGCTCCGGCCGGGGTAGAGCCCCCAATAAGAATGACGCGAGGTTCTCAGGAGGCACAGGTCTGCTTTCGCGCCATCGCGCGGGGGAGTCCAAACAGGAATCCCGAAGGAGTTTTTGACTCGAATGAAGCACTCGCTTTCACTTGCAGTATTGCTGGCGTCGGGGCTTGCCCTGAGCGCTGCCGCCCAAACACCCGCCTCCGCGGCCACAGCGCCTGCGGGCGCGGCCAATACGCCGGCGGGCAATGCCGCCGTGCCAGCCGGGCCTCCCAAGATCGCGGTGATCGCCTTCCAGGTAGCGGTGGGTCAGACCAACGAGTTTCAGCGGAACTTCGCCGATCTTCAGAAGAAGTACGATCCCAAGCGTCAGCAGCTGAAGGCTTTGAGCGATGAGGTCGATTCGCTGACCAAGCAGCTGCAGGCCCAGGGTGACAAGCTGAGCGATGCGGAGCGCGCCAGCAAGGCCAAGTCGGTCGACGAGAAGAAGAAGCAGCTCGATCGTTCCGCCGAGGATGCGCAGAACGACTTCCAGAACGAAATGCAGGAGATGTATTCGGGTCTGGCTTCAAAGGTTTACGACGTTCTGTCGAGCTACGCGCAGCAGCACGGCTACACCCTGGTGCTGGATATTGCCCAGCAGCAGACGCCGGTCCTCTACGCGGTCGATTCGACCAACATCACCAAGCCGGTGATCGATGCCTACAACACCAAGTCGGGTGTTCCGGCTCCTCCGCCGCCCGCTCCGGGTACTGCTCCGCCGACCGCTCCGACGCCGAAGGTTCCCGGCGTGAAGCCGCCTCCGTCCAGCCATTGATCTGTTCATTTAACTGAGGTTAAGGAAACGCTCCGCGAAGATCGCGGGGCGTTTCCTTTTTAGGCACGAGATTGAACGGCGGCCTAGCCCAGGCCCGGGCGCAGCATCATAAATGCCCTGCGGGACGAATCGGACGCAAGCCTAAAATAAACTTTCCCAGGACGGCCGGCCTGTGGAAAAAAATGTGGAGAACAAGTGGCAACCGTTCAGAAAAGACGCATTTTCTTCTCTTGTCAAGATATGCGGGATTCTGGTAGGCGGCACAAGTAGCTTTATTTTCTATAAGTAAGAGGATGGAGCTCGAGCCGGGATGAGGCTTGCTCCCGGATCGGCCCGTAAGTGACCAAAGTAGGTGGTTTCCACAGTTGACGATGAACAGGGGGTTACTGGTTTTGTGCCCTCGGCCTCATTACGGGCGTTACTTCTGCTGATCTTCACCCACGCGCAGGACCGCCAGAAACGCCTCCTGGGGGATGTCGACCTTGCCGATGCGCTTCATGCGCTTCTTGCCTTCCTTCTGTTTTTCGAGCAACTTGCGCTTGCGGGAGATGTCGCCGCCGTAACACTTGGCGAGGACGTTTTTGCGCAGGGCGCTGACTGATTCGCGGGCCACGATCTTGGATCCGATGGCGGCCTGGATGGCGACTTCAAACTGCTGGCGAGGGATCAGTTCGCGCATTTTGGAGACCAGGGCCTTGCCCCGCTCGTAGGCGAAATCGCGGTGCACGATGATGGACAGTGCGTCGACCGGCTCGCCGGACACCAGGATGTCCATCTTGACCATGGGGGAGACCCATTCTCCGGCCAGCTGATAGTCGAGCGAGGCGTATCCGCGGGAGATGGACTTGAGGCGGTCGTAGAAGTCCAGCACGATCTCGTTGAGGGGTAGCTCGTAGGTGAGCATGACCCGGATCGGCGTGACGTATTCAAAGTTGATCTGGCGGCCGCGCTTTTCCTCGACCAGCTTGAGGATGCCGCCGACGTATTCCTCGTTGGTGAGGATGTTGGCGGTGATGACGGGCTCGCGGATGGCCTCGATGTTGGTGGGCTCGGGCCAGCGCGAGGGGTTGTCGACTTCGACCACGCTGCCGTCGGTGAGCGTGATGTGATAGCGAACGCCGGGCGCGGTGGTGATGAGATCGAGCTCGTATTCGCGCTCCAGGCGCTCCTGGATGATCTCCATGTGAAGCAGGCCGAGGAAGCCGCAGCGGAAGCCGAAGCCAAGCGCGGCGGAGCTTTCCGGCTCGAAGAAGAATGAGGAGTCGTTGAGGCGGAGTTTTTCCAGGGCGTCGCGGAGCAGGGTGTGTTCGTGCGAATCGACGGTGTAAAGGCCCGAAAAGACCATGGGCTTGAGTTCTTCAAAGCCGGGGAGCTGAGCGGCGGCGGGGTTGTCATCGTCGGTGACGGTGTCGCCGATTTTGGTATCGCCCACGTTTTTGATGGTGGCGGCGAAGAAGCCTACTTCTCCGGCGCGAAGCTCGGCGATTTCGACGGGCTTGGGCATGAGCACGCCCATGGATTCGATCTCGAACTTCTTGCCGTTGGACATGAAGCGGATGTGCTGGCCCTTGCGCATGGTGCCCTGCATGATGCGAGTGAGCACGATAACCCCGCGGTAGGCGTCGAACCAGGAATCGAAGATCAGGGCCTGGAGGGGCGCATCGGGGTCTCCTGTCGGCGGTGGGAGGCGGTGCACGATGGCTTCAAGCAGGTCTTCGACACCCTGTCCGGTCTTGGCGCTTACCGGTATGGCATCGGTGGCGTCGAGGCCGACAGACTTCTCGATTGCCTCCTGGGTGCGGAGGATGTCGGCGGAGGGCAGATCGATCTTGTTGATGACGGGGATGACTTCGAGGCCGTGATGAATGGCGAGGTAGGCATTAGCCAGGGTCTGGGCTTCGACGCCCTGGCTGGCGTCGACGATGAGCAGGGCGCCTTCGCAGGAGGACAGGGAGCGCGAGACCTCGTAGCTGAAGTCAACGTGGCCGGGGGTATCGATGAGATTGAGCTGGTAGGTGTTGCCGTCCTTGGCCTTGTACATCATGCGGACGGCGTGGGCCTTGATGGTGATGCCGCGCTCGCGTTCGAGGTCCATGGCATCGAGGATCTGGGCCTGCATTTCGCGGGCGGTGACGGAGCCGGTCAATTCCAGAAGTCGGTCACTCAGCGTCGACTTGCCGTGGTCGATGTGGGCAATGATGGCGAAATTTCGTAGGAAGCGAGAGTCCATTTAGAAGGAATCGAAGCGGGCTTAAAGGTGCGATTGGCCGAGTCCGCCGTGGCGGGTCCCCATGGCATAGCTTATCATCGGGCTTAGGGTCTTCACTGCATCCGCGGGCCAGGATGGCGCCGGAACGGTCGCGGCTCGAATCAGCATGAGTTTGAATCAGTATCGGATTTTCGGGTGTGCGGCCCTGGCTCTTCTGCTGGCGGGCTGCGACCCATCGAAGCCGGCGAAATCGACGGTGGCGAACCAGCCGCAGGCCACGGCGCCCGCGCTGCCCGCGCCGGTGCAGGAGGCTCCCGCAGCGCCATCCACGCCCACGCAGAGCCAGCAACAGAGGCGCGTGCAGCAACTGGTCGAGCAGGTGGAGAAGGCCTATGCGCAGGGCGACGCCAATTACAAAAAAGGTCATCTGCCGGAGGCCAAGTCAGACTTTGACCGCGCCATCGACCTGATGCTGACCAGCGGGCTCGACATCAAAAATACTCCCCAGCTGCAGGACGAGTTCGACCGCATCGTGGACCAGGTGAACGGGCTGGAGATGGAGGCGTTGAAGCTGGGAAACGGCTTTGCGCCCAAGGTGGAACCGTCGCCGGCGGATGTGGCCGGCGATGTGACCTTCCAAGTGGATCCGAACATCGTGGCCAAGGCCAAGACCGAGCTGGCGACCACCAAGTCGGATCTGCCGCTGATGGTGAACGATTACGTGGGTGCGTTCATCAACTTCTTCGCCTATTCGCAGAAGGGGCACAACACGCTGCTGCACTCGTTCCAGCGCTACGGACGCTACAAGGGAATGATCGAGCGGGTGATGGCGGAAGAGGGCGTGCCGCACGATCTGATCTACCTGGCGGTGGCGGAGTCGAGCTTTCAGCCGCGGGCAGTGAACGCAAAATCGCGCGCCGGGGGCATGTGGCAATTCATGCCCTACGGCGACTATGGGCTGACCCGCAACAGCTACATGGACGAGCGCTTCGATCCGGAGAAGTCGACGCGGGCGTATGCGCGCTACATGAAGTTTCTGTACAGCCAGCTGGGCGACTGGTACCTGGCGATGGCGGCCTATGACTGGGGCGCGGGCAACGTGCAGCGGGCGGTGCAGAAGACGGGCTATGCGGATTTCTGGGAGCTCTACAAGCGCAACAACCTGCCCGGAGAGACCAAGAACTATGTGCCCGAGATCCTGGCGGCGATCATCATCGCCAATCATCCAACGCAATATGGGTTCGACGAGATCACGCTGGACCCGCCGGTGATCACCGATACGGTGACCATCAACTATGCCGTGGACCTGCGCCTGGTGTCGGACCTGGTGGACGCGCCCGTGGATGAGCTGATGGCACTGAATCCCAGCCTGCTGCGCATGGCGACGCCGCCCGATACCGCCTTTGATTTGCACCTTCCGGCGGGAACGGCAACGGTTTTCCAGCAGCGCGTGGGAGGGATTCCGGAGAGCAAGCGGACCGCGTGGCGATATCACCGCGTGACCGCGGACGACACGCTGGTTTCTGTGGCGCGCGCGTATCACGTGACGCCGGCCGCCCTCGCCGAGGCCAACGATATGCGGGAAGACCAGGGCGTGACGGGGATGGAGGCACTGGTGGTGCCGGTGGCCCCCGTGGCAATGCCGTCGATGCGGACGCTGCTCTACACGACGCGCCGCGGCGACACGCTGGTGTCGATCGCCGATCGCTTTGGTGTATCGCTCGATCAGCTGCGCCGTTGGAACAAAATTCCGTCGGGCATTCGCGTTGACCCTGGCCGGCGCCTGCACGTCGCGGAGCCGTCGATGGTGCAGAGGACGTCGGGGAGCCGAAGGCGGAGCAGCGCTGGCGGTGCGAAAGGGAAGAGCGCGAAGAGCGGCGCGCACGCCAAGAGTTCAAACACCGCGGCGACGCCGGAGACCGCGCACAGCGCGGGGATGAAGAGTACGCGCGGAACATCGCCCACATCGGCACAAAGGCTGTACGCGAAGAAGCAAAAATAGGTAGGAGCCTTACTACATACTTGTGTTTCGTAGCCATTACGTGCAAGCTATTGCTACAATGGCTTCCGCATGCAGAGGGGAAGCATCTGCATGCGCATAGCAATGAAGCGCAGCGCGAGTCGCTGGAGGCAATGCGATGGATGAAGTGTTCAAGATGTACGCGAAGAGTAATGGCGACATCGATGATGAGCCAAAAGACGTGGACCCCGAACTCGATGAGGGGGACGAAGAGGACGAGGAAGTAGAAACCTCCAGCGTACTCACCTCATCGGATGACGACGAGGGTGGTCCGGACGAGGCCTCGGTCGTGATCTCCGACGCTCCCGAACCCAAGCCGGCCAAGGCCGCGAAGAAAGCTCCTGGCAGGAAAGCTCCAGCTAAGAAAGCTCCTGCGAAAACGGCTCCGTCGACGAAGGCAACAGCGACGAAGGCAGCCCCGATCAAGTCAGCGGCCAAGAAGGCCGCGAAAAAGTCCGCCGTAAAAAAGAGCAGCACTGGCGCGAAAGGCGGAAAGCCCGCAAAGAAGACTGCGGGTAAAAAGAGCGCCAAAACCATCCAACGAGGTAAACCATTGGCCGTTAAGAAAGCAGCAAAGAAGGCGCCCGCAAAGAAAACAGCGAGCAAGAAGGCAACAGCCAAGAAGGCGACTGCCAAGAAGGCTCCGGCAAAGAAGGCTCCGGCAAAGAAGGCAGCAAGCAAGAAGGCAACTGCCAAGAAGGCTCCGGCAAAGAAGCGGTCCGCCAAGAAATAAACCCGGTAACCAAGGCAATCCTCACCCAAGGCAAGCAAAAGAGCCCGGCTCAGCGCCGGGCTTTTTTGCGTCTGGATGTTGGTGCGGGGTTCAGCGCCGGGCTACTTCTTGACTTCGGAGAGTTCCTGCAGGACTTCTTCAGAGTGGTGAGAGGGATCGACCTTGGTCCAGACCTTGACGATCTTGCCTTCCGGGCTGATGAGGAACGTATTGCGGTTGGCGATGGTCATGGGCCCGAAGTGGCCGAGCGAGCCGTATTCATCGACGACCTTGTGGTCAGGGTCGGCGAGGAGGCGGAAGGTGAGGCCTTCCTTGGTGCAGAACTGCTTGTGACTGTCGGGGGTGTCGACGCTAACGCCAACGATGACGGCGTTGGCGGATTCAAACTTGGGCAGGTCGCGCTGGAAGTTGTGCGCTTCAATGGTGCAGCCCTGGGTCATGTCCTTGGGGTAGAAGTAGAGGACAACCCACTTGCCATGGAAGCTGTCGAGGGAGATCTGAGAGCCGTCCTGCGAGGGCAGGGTAAAGGTGGGAGCGGCCTGTCCGGCGGCGGGCATGGGCTGGTCGGCGGCGTGGACGTTTACGAATACAAAGCCCACCGCGATCAACAGCACCGCGGCGATGAGGACGAACGTTGATCTCTTCACGGAGACCTCCTGAGTGACAGATGGGAAAACAGGTTGCGGGGAAGCGGGAAAATCGTCCGGACCCCAGTATCAGCGCGTCACGGCAAGGATGGCAATGGCGGCTTTGTTGGCGCGGTCAAGCAGGCCTTCGCGATCGAAGAGGAGGGTTCGGCCGGCTTCGACAGACAGGCAGGTAGCGCCGGCCTCGATCATGGTGTCGATGGTGCGGAGGCCAATGACCGGCACGTCGAAGCGGAGGTCCTGTTTGGGCTTGGCGACCTTGACGACGGTGAGGCGGCGCTCCAGGGTGGATGGGGGAGAGGGGTCGTCTTCTTCGAGAGAACGCATGAGGGTCCCCGCGCGCTCGATGGCCGCGTCGGTGCCCTCCATGGCTTCGACGGCGACGCAGGCCTGGGCCGCTACGACGACGGTCTGGCCGATGTCGAATGCCGCAACGGAACGAGCCACGCCCAGGCCGTAGTCGATGTTCTTGCGTTCCTCTTCGTCGGGGGCTCGGGCTGTGAGGACGCCATCCTGGGCCAGGAGCGGCTCGAGGAACGAGGTGGAGCTGATGAGCTCGATGCCCTCATCACCGAGCACCTTGGCGACCGCGCCGAGGAGCATGTCGGTGTTGCGGGTGCGGAGATTGAGCAGGAGCTTGGCCAGGCGCCAGTCAGGGCGGATGGAGGAGAAGATCTGTTTGTGTTTGACCTGGCCGGCCATCACCGCCACCGTGACGCCTTCCTTGTGGAAGGTGTCGATGAGGCGGGAGAGTTCGCCGAGGGAGAGCCAGTGGACGGTGATCTTTTCATCGCTGGCGGCGCGGTGGTTGATTTCAGGATCGGTCTCTTCGCGGATGGCGGCGACGGTGACGGCGAAGCCCTGGGCGCGCGCCGCGTCGAGGAGCAGGAAAGGGAAGCGGCCGTTGCCGGCAATGAGGCCGAGTTTCATGCTCACTTGATGACGCCGCGCTGGGAGCGCTCAATGAAGTCGGCGATGATGCGGGCGTCTTCGGTCTCCAGCTCGCGGATCTTTTCAACGGCCTGCCCGGTGTTGAGGCGCGCCGCGAGCAGCAGGCGGAAGGCTTTCTGCAGGGTGGCGAGGCGTTCGTTGGAGAAGCCGCGCCGGGTGAGGCCGACCTTGTTCATGCCGAACGCCTTGTTTTCGCGCCGCGAAGAGGTCAGCGAGAAGGGCAGAACGTCCTGGGTGACAATGGTGCCGCCGCCGATGAAGGCATACTGACCCACGGTGCAGAACTGGTGGACGGGGCTGAAGGCTCCCACGCTGGCGTAGTCCTCGATGGTGACGTGGCCGGCCAGGGTGGCGGAGTTGGCGAGGATGCAATGGCTTCCCACCTGGCTGTCGTGGCCGATGTGGACGTAGGCCATCAGCAGGTTGTGGGAGCCGATGCGGGTGATGCCTCCGCCCTTGGCAGTGCCGCGGCTGACGGTGATGCATTCACGAAAGGTGTTGTCGTCGCCGATTTCAGTTTGGGTCGGTTCGCCCGCATATTTCAAATCCTGGGGAGCCACGCCGATGCACGTAAAGGGATGGATGTGGTTGCGGGCACCGATGCGCGTGCGGCCGTCGAGGACCACATGGGAGACGAGGGTGCAGTCCTCACCGAGGACGACTTCAGGGCCGATGGTGGACCACGGCCCGATGGTGCAGGAAGCTGGAACGACGGCACCCGGAGCCACGACGGCGGTGGGGTGGATGCTCACTCGGTCTCCGTGACCACCGCGGCAGCAAGCGCCTCGGCGGCGACCTGGGCCTCGGTGGGTTCGGCCGCGGCCGGCCGGGGTTCGCGCATGCGCGGGACGACCTGGCAAGTGAGGGTAGCTTCGCAGGCGAGCTTGGTTCCGACGTACGCCTTGCCCTCAATGCGCCCGGCGCGGGGCCGGAAGGAGAGCACCTCGACCTCAATGCGGAGCTGGTCGCCGGGAGTGACGGGGCGGCGGAACTTGGCGCGTTCGATCCCGGTAAACACGACCAGCTTCTGAGCACGGTCAGGAAGCTCGTGCATCATGATGATGCCGCCGGCCTGGGCCATGGCCTCAACCACGAGCACTCCCGGCATGATGGGGTAGCCGGGGAAGTGGCCCTGGAAGAAGGGTTCGTTGATGGTGACGTTTTTGATAGCCACGAGGCGCCGGGTGCGCTCGAACTCGACAATCCGGTCGATCAGCAGGAAGGGGTAACGGTGAGGAAGAAACTCCAGGATCTCCTGGATGTCGAAGGTCATTCTCTGGCTCCGGGGAGCGGGGTGCGCGAATCGGAGCTTCGGAAGTAATCGCGCAGCGGCGGTTGTTCCATGGCCTCGGTTGACCGGCATTCGCGGGCCCAGGGAGGCGGACTCTTCAGAAGCGCGTCAACGCATCGCTCGTCAGGATTATAGCGAATGGAGCGGGGCGGTCCGGGAGCCGGTTTTCAGGCGATACCGTAGAGCGGGTCCGCGGGGCCGAAGTCAGCGGGGGAGGCGAAGCCGAGGTGCATCTTTTTTCCCGGCCATTCGGTCAGGAATGCGGCGAAGTCTTCGGAGGATGCGGGACGCCGGAAGAGGTAGCCCTGGCCGGCATCGCAGCCGATCTGCTGCATGACGTCCATCTCCTCGGGCTGTTCGATGCCTTCGGCGACGGTGAGGAGTTTCATATGGCGCGCCATGGCAACGATGGTGGTGCAGAGGGTGCGCATGTCGACGGACTGGTGAATGCCGCGAATGAAGCACTGATCGATCTTCATGGTATCGAGAGGAAGGCGCTTGAGGATGTTGAAGCCGGTATAGCGGGTGCCGAAGTCGTCGATGGCCAGGCGCACGCCGATCGCCTTGAGCTGGCGCATGCGGGCGGCAAAGAGGTCTTCATCGTCCAGCAGCAGGGTTTCCGTGACCTCGAGCTCAAGCTCCATGGGAGCGATGGGGAATTCGGCCATGATGTTCTGCACGTGGCGAGCGAATTCTTCGCGGCGAAGATTGGCAGCCGACACGTTTACAGCGACGATGGGGGGCGCGATTCCGCGTTCGATCCAGCGCTGCGCATTGCGCAGCGCAGAGCGAAGGCTGAAATCGAAGACGCGGTGGATCAGGGAGGACCGTTCAGCGATGGGGATGAACTCTGAGGGAGGTACGGCGCCCCACTCGGGATGATTCCAGCGCATCAGCGCCTCTGCCCCCAGGACTTTCCCAGTGATGAGGTCAACCTTGGGCTGAAAGAGCACGTTGAGCTCGCTGCGGTCGAGCGCCTTGGAGATTTCCAGTTCCAGCAGGTGGCTGCGCATGAGCAGCATCCGCATTCCGGGTTGAAAGCTGAGGATCGATGCGCTGCGTGTCTGATGAGCACGGGCCGCAGCCAGGCTGGAGAAGCGCAGCAGGTCTTCCGCGCTGTCGGCGTCAATTGGGAAGAATGCAACGCCGGCGGCGACTTCGGGAACGGCCTGGGATTCGGTCGAGCCAAGGTGCAGGATCGCGTCCAGGATCTTCTGCAGTTTCTGGCGCCCGGTGGGGTCGGTTTTGCCCGCAGTTATGGCGAGAGCGAAGCAGGAGCCGGAGAGGCGCCCAACCACCGCGTCGGCGTCGGTGTGGGCGCGAAGGGCGCCGGCGATGTTGCGCACCAGGGAGTCGGCCGCATCGAAACCCCACAGAGAAAATTCGCGGCGCAAATTGAGAACGTCGAACCACACGGTGGCGACTTCCTGGCCGGGCGCGATGCGCCGCAGCAGGGCGTCGACCTCGACCTGAAAGGCTTCGAAGCTCAGGAAGCCGGTCTGCGGATCATGGCGACTGGCATAGGCCATGATGTGACGCCGGAGGGTTTCATCGGTGGCCGGCGAGGAATCGTGAATCTGGGCACTGCCTCGTACCAGGGCGAGCAGCGGCGCGGTGTGGAGGCTTCCGTCGGTCGCAGGTAATCCGGATGGTTGCAAAAGTGTCGCTTCCCGGCGAATGTTCTGTGTACTTGCTTTCGGCATAAGGAGAACCAAGGCAACCAATGGACAAAACAGGGCCCGAGCAAGAGCTGATTCTAGTTCCGCGCTTCTCTGCGATTCAGCCTTCAATCGGCGTCGATGTTTGCCCTGGTGCGTGGTGAATTCGTCAAATCCGCATTCACGCGGACGAATTACCGGCCAGACTCCAGGAACTTTTAAAGACGCCCACAATTGAGTGCATCTCGTTTCTACCCTGTAGTCACTCCCGGATCAAGGCAGAAGGGGGCATTACCCCCTACAACATAGGTGTTAATCCACCCTAAAGATCGGGTTTTTCACCGGTTTTATGGAAAAGGACAGAAAAATATCAACCCTGAGCCGGGTTTTGACGCAAAAGCGTGACGACGGTACAGATCCCCGGGAGGAAGGACAGACGGCCTGAACCGCCATGGCAACTTCGCGCCGGGCGCTATTTTTTAATGCGGTGTTCGGCGGCGTCGACGTTCCAGAAATCCGGCGGCAGGTTTTCGTTGTAGCTCACCTTGTCCATATAAAGCTGCCGGACCATGTCGTCGTTTTTGAAGCGGGTGATGTTGTAGGGGGTCTGGAGGCCGTCGACGAGGTGATAGTCGTCGTATTCCTCGACTTCGGTGTTCTTGTCTTTGTAAACCGGGTCGCGCCACTGGAAGATGCGCCGCAGCGGCAGATGGGTCTGGGCGTCCATCTGAATGGTGATGGCTTCGTTGTCGGCGGAGATGAGCGTGACCTGTTCGGCAAGGTGGCGTTCGGCGAGTTTCTGGCCTTCGTAGATGAGGATGGTTTTGGGGTCGTTCATCCACACCTTGACGGCGGTTTCGACGGAGTGATCGCGGCGGCGGAGGAAGTCGTCCACCTGGTCCTGGGGCAGCGGTTTCTTGCCCCGGTAGGTGACCTCCCATCCCTGGCGGCCGAGGTAGAACTGCACGACGTCGCGGTGGGGCGTGAATTCGGTGCGGTCGTGGTCTGGCCAGGCGTGAAACTCCCAGAACTTGGTGGTGCCGGGATCGGGCGTGCCTTTGAAGAAGGCGGCAATATGTCCCTGGCGGACCTGGTTCTTGAGATTGAGCCACGCATCTCCCCCCAGCGCCTTGACCATGGCATTGAGGGCAGTGCGGGCCTGGGCGGCGTTTTTGGCGGCGTCGTCGGTGGCGGGATTCTGAGGCTGCTGAGTCTGGGTCCTAACGGCCACCGGCAGGGCGGCCACCAGCAGTGCCAGGGCCAGGGTCAACGATTGGCGCTTCAACCTGATTCTCCTCAATGCTTAATCAAGCCATCCGGTGCGATTCGATGTTACCCGACCAGGACGGCGCCTCCGTTGACGTTGAGCACTTCACCGGAGATGAATCCGGCAAGCGGGGTGCAGAGAAAGAGCACCGGGCCGGCAATTTCCCGGGTGCTTCCGGGGCGTCCAACCGGGATGCCGGCAGCCACCTTCGGTCCTCGTTCGGGGTGTTGAAGGGTGGCGGCGGACATCTCTGTATCGACCCAGCCCGGGGCAACGCAATTTACCCGGATTCCCCGAGGCGCGAGCTCGCTGGACAGGCTCTTTGTCAGACTGATGAGCGCGCCTTTGGTCACGGCGTAGTCGGCGTGGAAGGCCTCGCCGCGCTGCCCGGCGGTTGAACTGATGAGGACGATGTGACCGGCGGGGTCGTCGGGGTGCGAGCGTGGCTGGCGATCCATCTGGGCAACAGCAGCCTGCACCAGGCCGAAGACGGAATCAAGGTTGATGGCGAGGGTGCTGCGCCATTGCTGTTCACTCATTGCGGCGATAGAGACATCGTCAGGCGGCCAGATGCCGTGATTCACAACGAGGGCATCGAGGCGGCCGAAGGCGCTTACGGCGGATTCGACCAGGGCGCGGCCGTGGGAAGGGGTGCTCAGGTCCTGGGCAAAGGAGATGCAGCGGTCAGGGCCGCCGCACTCCGCAGAGAGGGCCTCGGCGCGATCGCGGGCCTGGCGATAGTTGAAGGCGACGCGGGCGCCGGCCTGGGAAAAAAGCCGGACGGTTTCGGCGCCAATTCCGCGCGAACCTCCGGTAACGAGGGCGACCTTGCCCTCGAGCAGCAACGGGACACCAGCCATAGGCCCCACGCTAACGGGTTTGTCGGGTGGAAGTAAAGTGTTCGCGGAGAAGGGTTACCGGCGGCAAGTCGCCATGGGCTCAGGGGTGCCGCTGATGCGCTAGATGGCCCGGATCAGCCGGACGGGCAGGAAGATGATGGCGCTCACCAGTTCAAGCGCGCCGCCCACCGCGATGCCCACCACGCGAAAGGGCAGGAGGAGCAACCAGACGAAGGGATAAAGCAGCAGGGCAGCCAGGGCCAGGGGCCAGCAGAGCACCAGCAAAATGCACCAGAGAATGAATTTAAGCATCGCACCCTCCTCGATCGCGGGCATGGAATCGTCGTTCAGCAAATGAAGTTACGAAGCCTGGCGCGGAGTTGTTCCCGAGAGCCCCCGGGTCATTTTCCTTTCGCAGCGGCGCGCTGGGCGAGAAGCTTTTTGCGGTCGCGGAGAATCCGGTTGCGCTCGGCGTCGGGCAGGGCGAGGACGGTGCGGGTGCGGCGGGGCAATTTTTCGAGGATCAGAGTCGTGGGCGCGCCTGAGCTCCTGCTCGATCTCCCGAGGGCGAAGGGCATTCCACCGCTCCAGGGTCACCCAATAAGCTTTGGCCAGGTAGGGAGAGGCGGAGATGCCATCGATCTCGAGCAGTTCATGAAACCGTTCGGCGCCGCAATGAAACCAGAGGACGCCGAATCCGGTGCCGTCGAGATCGGTCATGGCAAACATTTTGCCGCCGATGTCCCGGTCGCCGGCCCAGTAGACCAGGTGATGGCCCCAATTGAGCGTCTCGGCGACGTGGGGCATGCCCATGCAGATCTCGCGAATTCGCTCGTTATCCATAGCCAAAGTCTCAGCGTTGTGTGCCAGCTTAAAGACGCGTCAAGTCAGAATCTGGCTTCGAATTCGCGGAAACGGCGTTCCAGCTCCCATTGAACTGCGGCCTTTTCGTTGGCGTCGAGAAACGCCTTGCAGGAAGCCGCGGGCTTTTCCGCCCCGAGCGGCTGGCCTTTGCACGCCGAGGCCGGAAGCAGGAATGCGTCGGGAGAGGCCCAGAGGCTGTCGCCGGGGAGGAAATCGTGTTCCAGGCCGGTGCGGGCGAGCTGCTTCAGTTCGGCGTAAGTAAGGTGATACTCGTTGGCTGCGCGGACATATTCGTGAGTGATGTCGATGCGCGAGACACCCTGGTCGTCGGTCGAGAGTGCAACCGGCACGTGGGCAGCACGGTATGACTGAAACGGGTGGTCGGCCCCTTTAATCCCCAGAATGCCGTCATTCGAGGTGAGGTTAATCTCGACCATGACGTGTTTACGCGCCATTTCCTTAAGCAGCTCAGGCGCGTCCTCTTCATACATCACGTCTACGCCGTGACCGATGCGCTCGGCGTGAGCGATCTCGACAGCCTGGCGGACATGGAATCGCATGCCGTCAGGTGGCACCATGCCCGACGCCAGTTCGCCGGCGTGGAGGCTGATATGCACGCGGGGATAGAGCGTGTGGAGGTATTCGACCATGTGCATCTGCAGGGTGTAGTCGCGCATTGCGACCATGTAGTCTTCGGGTTGAACGAAGTTGATTCCCACCCAGTCGTCGGACTTCTGTTCGATGGCCTCTTCGACGGTCTCGAAGCCCAGCAGCGTCTGGGCGAAGACCTGCTCCGGCGAAAAGGCGCGCAGGACCTGGTAGACGAAGCGCACCTGGACCTTGCAGGCGGGCACGGCATCGGGAGCGCCACAGTGCTGGTTCCGATTGCGGAGCTCGACGGCTTCGTGAATCTCCGCGCGGTCGGCAGCGATTTCGTCGCGGATACCGTGGTCGAGGAGAGCCTGGCGGAAGCGTGCGAGGTCGGGATTCCACCCGAGCTGGTGCGCCAGCCGTGCGGCGTGGCCGAACGCCGGGGTGTGCATCACTTCGAGATATTGCTGGTTCTGCGCAGCGGCGCGGCGGGTCACGTCATCGACCCAGTCGCCGGTGTGGCGCTTGTCGAGGCCGCTGAAGCGGTCGAAGGTGGAAAAGAACTGGTCGTGTCCGCTCACTCCCGGCGTGGGAACGAAGTTTCGCATGGAAAAGGAATTGATCATGCGGTCGTAGAGGTCCTGCTGCTCTTCGGAGATGTTGCCGGAGAATTCGCCGGCCGCGACCAGCGGGATCGGGCATGGCTCCTTGACGACCTCTCCCTGGGCGTCGCGGGCAAATTTTGCCTGAACGACGTCAATGCAGAGCTTGTCCTGGCCGGCGAAGCGGAGGATGGTTTCTGCGTAGACGCCGGCGCCGAGATGAAAATGCAGGTCGGCGCCCTTGGGGAAGTCGGCCAGAAACGCCTGGACCGCGAGAGGGCCGGTGTGGAGAGCGGCTTCGTAAGCGCGCGAGGCTCGCAATTCCGCGGTCCTGGCGCCTTCAGCGGGGTGAGGATGCTTGACCGTAGCCGGCTGGGCCGTCACGGCCTGCGCTGGCAGGCGCGCGTCGAGGCATGGGACAAGCGTCAGGGCAACCAGGGCCGCGCAGGTTGTAGAGACTTTGAGACGTCGCATGATTGCTACCCAGTGTACGAGGTGGCAAGGGACCGGAGAACGAAAAATCGGAGCTTCCAGGATCGCTCTGCTGGACTCCCGCGCGGGAACGGACGCGCACGGGACGGTTTTGCGCCCGCAAGGGGAGTTGATATACTGGGCGAGTTGTTGCAGCGCACTGTTCGTGGACAGCCCACCTGACCCGGCTTCCCTGCCGGACCTCGCACAGGAAATTGCAACGAAGTCTGCACTGAGGCCAGGTAGCTCAGTGGTAGAGCGCGGCCCTGAAAAGGCCGGCGTCGGCGGTTCAATCCCGTCCCTGGCCACCACATAATAAACAACTTAGCGGCGAGCCAACGAGTTAGAATTTTAGTCGTGCGGACCAATATGCGAACATCCTCAACCGATGTTCGCCCTCTCGCAGGTAGCGCGGTCGAGGAGCTTCCACATTTCCCGCGTCGTGCTGCCCGTTCTAGCGATATGTTTGCGGCCCGGCTTGGCATAACGCTCAGTCATCTTGATGTTGGAGTGACCGGGTATCTTTGCCAGTTCATAAAGATCGCCGCCGTTCATCATGTACCAGGACGCGAAGGTGTGGCGCAGATCGTGGAAGCGAAATCCCGAATGCTCGCCCGGTCGAGCAAGTTATCGAAACTACCTTCCAGACGTTGCCGGCCGCTCGTCGATCCTGGCTTCGGCGGAAAAATCCGATCCTCACCAATCACGGCGGGATAGTGCCGAATACCTCCGCGAGCTCGGGGAGCATCGGGACGTAACGCATCTTGCCGCCCTTCAGCTTTGCCCGAACTGCCAACAGCCCTTCGCCATACATCACATCCGACCAGCGAAGTCCGTAAATCTCCGACGCCCGCATTCCGGTCGTAACGGCCATCAGCACAATGAGCCTGAGCCGCAGATTGGTCTGGTTAAGGTCTTTCGTGCCTTTCCTGTACATCCTTTCGTCGAGGCGCCTTCAAACGGTGGAGTTCGTCTTCCGAAAGGTAGCGATCACGCGCATCGTCTGGCCGGTTCACTTCCACTAGATCAGCCGGATTTCGGTCGATACCGGTCTCCTTCGACCAAATCGTCGATGCCTTCGCCATCATATGGTGCATGACGTTGAAATGCCGGACTGCGGTGTTGTCAGCCAGACCACGAACTCCAGTGAGCTTTTCGTACCAGCGTTGCACGGCTATACCGTCAACCTCTCGTACGAACTTTCGACCTAGGTCAGATCGAATCCCTTCTACGATGCTCTTCTCGCGATCTGCTGAAGCCTTCTTGCTTCCGTAGTGTGTCCAGTAACGATCGATCAATTCAGTCATCCGGTAGTTGATCTCCTTCTTTACGTCGAGATGCCGGTTTTCGTCTCGCGTCGACAGTTTTTTCCGTAGGACTTTCCGGGCTAAGTCATAGCCGCCATGAATCCGTTTGGTCTTCTGTCGACCTTCCTCCCTCCAACGAACTTCGTACAAACCTTCACGCAACTTCACAACAGACATAGATTGCTTCTCCTTTAGTCAATGGTTTGGATCGAGTGTTGCTCGATGTACTGCTCAAGTGCCTTCACATCGAACCGCAACGATCGACCGACCTTGACGCAGGGGACCTCCCGCAACCTGGACTTTTTGTAGACCGTGTCCACTTCGAGTCCGAGGTATTGGGCAGCCTCCCTGACATTCAGGAGCCGCCTAGCAATGACTCCATTTGACACCATTTCGACGGTTTCTTTGCGAAACATATGTGCTTCCCCTCGCTTTTCTGGCAATAACAACTGATGATTCGTCGCCCAAAGGACAGCATGCTAATCGAGCTTTTTGCAGGATCTTGAGCCGACCCGTCCCGCGAACGGTCACATTCGGAAAGCGAAAATCGTCAACGCGCTCGAAGTAATGGGTCGAATTTGCATCTCAATCAAGTGAGATGTACATTTCAATATAAATGTGCCACAGATCGCAGAGATTTCGCAAATATACACAATGGGATTTATTTGGGGCGACGAATGACGTGTTCTTCTGTAACCCGCCGTTCTCCGACAAGCGCTGGAGCACCGGCTTGAATCCGCTCAAAGATCCCTTCGACCGCTTTGAGTCTTTCGGCGTACCTCCCGCCAAACAGGGTGACTACGCCTACCTGCTGCAATCGTCCGTTCGCTCCGTAGCACTGGCAAAGGGGCGTGCATCCTGCCTCATGGAGTCCTCTTTAGAGGTAATGCTGAGGCCGAAATTCGTCGTGCGCTCGTTCGCAGGGGTACATCAAGGGCATTATCGGGCTACCCGCCAACCTGTTCTATGGCACTGGAATCCCCGCCTGTATCGTCGTGCTCGATAAGGAGAACGCCCACGCAAGCAAAGGCATCTTCATGATGGATGCCAGCCAGGGCTTCATGAAAGACGGCCCCAAGAACCGCCTCCGCGACCAGGACATCCACAAAATCGTGGACGTCTACACGCGGCGGCTGGAAGTGCCGCGCTTCTCCCGCATGGTTGCCGCCGATGAAATCGAGAAGAACGACTTCAACCTCAATCTGCCGCGGTACATCGACAGCCAGACGCCCGAAGACTTGCAGGACATTGAGGGTCTCCACACAACTCGGCGGGTTGAAGGGTGACAGGAATGCAATCTCCGAGGTGATCGAGAACAACGTCCGGCGGAAGATCGTCAAAGAGCATCTGAACGACCCCGCGTATTACGAGAAGATGTCTGCGCTGCTCGACGAGATTATCGCTGCCCGCAAGGCCAAGGCCATCGAATACGAGGAGTACCTGAAGCGCATTGCCACCCTGGCCCGAAGGTGGAGGCCGGACTTGCTGAAGGGACACCGAGGAACTAATACCCCAGGCAAGCGGCTCTATGGAATAATCTCGGCCAGAACGACGCATTGGCGTTGCAGATCGACGAGTCCGTGAAGCATGTGCGGCCTGACGGCTGGCGCGGAGTTCAGTCGCGTGAGCAGGTCATCAAGGCAGCAATCTACGGAGTTGTGCAGGATGCCGCGGAGGTCGAGCGCATCTTCCTCATCGTGAAGGCGCAGGGCGGATACTGATGGCGGAGCGGCTTGATCTCGGAGAGATTGCGGTGAACGTGACGTTCAAGAAAATCAAGAACGTCCATCTCAGGGTCTACCCGCCGGTCGGGATAGTGCGGATCTCTGCCCCGATGCGGATGAACCTGGACACTGTTCGCGTTTTCGCAATCTCCAAGCTGGACTGGATTAAGCAGCAGCAGAGGAAGCTCAGGAACAGGATCGAGAGACTCCCCGGGAATTCTTGGACTTGGAGAGCCATTATCTTTGGGCAAGCGTCACCTCTTAAGGGTGATCGAGAGCAAGCAGATCCAGTCTATCGAGGTTCAACATAACCGTCTTCTATTGCACGTATGGCCGGATACGACCGAGGAGAAGAAGCGGGAAACTATCGCTCAATGGTACCGGAGCCAATTGAGAGCCGCTGTACCCTTGTAATCGAGAGATGGACCCCAATTATCGGCGTTACAGTTCATGGGTTCTATATTCAGCAGATGAGGACCAAGTGGGGGAGCTGTAATCACCTTGCCGGTACCATTCGGCTCAACACAGAGTTGGCCAAGAAGCCAAAAGAGTGTTCGAATATGTGACGGTGCATGAGATGGTGCATCTGCTGGAGCCCACACACAATTCTCGCTTCATTGCGATGATGGATAAATTTATGCCGAACTGGCGGCTGCGGCGGAACAACTCAATCAATTGCCTGTACGACACGAAGAGTGGGAATATTGACCGCGGTTAAAGGCGCACTTTGCACATTCCGTTCGAATGTCGCAAGCTTCCACGCATAAGCGAGGTACCCGTTTATGCATAATCGGGTATCGAGAGGACACCAACACGCATAGCGGGATATTTCACGCATATCTTGGGTACAGATGGTTTCAGGGGCCGGAAAACACAGTGGTTCGCTCGCCACCCTGTATCTTCCTTGTATTGAACCCTATATCCAACAGCCTGTAGTGATCGCTCGCATGAGTGGAAAACCTCCAGGGTTCGTCGGATGCCAAGGGAATCTACCCATATCGAAATTCCTAGAACCTCGCAC
>CAVXRC010000002.1:0-2093588 GCA_963764145.1 uncultured Acidobacteriota bacterium
CCCGCTGCTTTCCAGGCCTTACCGCTCATTGAGCGGGAGGGCAACCCAGGCAGCGGGTCAACTTACGGTTTGGCGATATGCGTCAACCAACGGCGCACTCGCCGATTTTCAGGCGATCAGTTATTCCGCTCGCAGCGCTTGAATCGGATCGATCTTTGCCGCTCGTCTCGCAGGCAGCACACATGCGCCGAGCGCAATCGCGATTAGGACAATCGAAGCCGATCCTATCGTTACTGGGTCGAGCGCCGAGATCCCATAGAGCAGACTCGTCATGCTTCGAGCCGCTAAGGCCGTCCCCATCAGTCCAATCGCAACGCCAGCCAAAGCCATGCGCAGTCCCTGTGATGACACCAGCCATACCACGGCACTCTGCGGCGCGCCAAGCGCCAGCCGAATCCCAATCTCCTGAGTCCGTTGCGCCACCAGATAGGCAATCACTCCATAGATCCCCATTACCGCCAGCAGCAGCCCGATTCCCGCAAAACTCGCCAGAATCACGCTCGTGAATCGCTTCACTGCCGTCATATCGTCGAGGTATTCGCCCATTGTCTCGACCTCCGACAGCGGAAGCCGCGGATCGAGCGAATGGAGCTGTTGCGCGACATCCTGCTCCAGCGCTTCGGGCGCAACATCTGATCTGACCAGCACGTCCTTGAAGCCGAAATTGACTTTCGGCACTTGCCGGAATAGCGCGATCAATTGCGGCGCCACCGGCAGCGCCAATCCCTGATCACGGTTGTCGCGCATTACCCCGGCAATCGTTACCGTCTCGCGCTCCGTTCCCATCCACACATCATGCACAATCAGACTCGCTGGCGCACCCAACTCGATCCGCTGCCCAATCGGATCCTTATTTGGGAAGTATTGCTTCACAAAAGCCTGATTCACAACGGCCACCGGCAGCGTCGCTTCTCGGTCCGATTCGGAAAAGTCTCGTCCTGCGACCACCGGTATCCCCGCCGTAGAAAGATAATTCGCGTCCACAACTCCAAAAATCGTCGACGGTACGTCCTCCAGCCGAGAGACCGGCCTCCCCTCGATAGAAAACATCATTCGCCAACGGTCACTCGGTGGATACATCGTCGTCACCGACACATCCCGAACCCCGGGCAGTGCCCGAATCCGCTCCGTCGGCCGGTCGCAAAACGACGTGATCGTGTCCGCCGCCGGATATTGTGCTGGCGGAAGATAGAAATGTCCGCGCATCAGGTGGTCCACGCGGAATCCCAGATCCTGGTTCTCAAGCCGTTCCAGCGTCTGGATGAGCAATCCCGCCCCAACCAGAAGCATCATGGACAGCGCGATCTGCGCAATCACCAGTAGCTTTCGGAATCCTTGCCGCGACCCTCCACTGCTCGTTCGTCCGCCCTCCTTCATCGCCTCCGCCGCATCTAGCCGCACGCTCAGCAGCGCCGGCGCCATTCCGAAGAACAGACACGTCCCCAGCCCCGCGGCCAGAGTGAACAGCGCCACCCGCCAGTCCAGCGTCACGGCCAGCAACTGCGGGATGTTTCCCGGATCTGTCGTCCGCAATGCGCGCGTCGCTCCGCATGCTAGCGCAAGTCCGCAGGCGCTGCCCAGCAGCGACAGTACCAAGGTCTCCGTCAATATCTGCCGGACCAGCGCCGCGGGCCCGGCGCCCAATGCCTTGCGCACTGCGAATTCCCTTTGCCGCGCCGTGTTGCGCGCCAGCAGCAGCGCGGCCAGGTTCGAGCATGCGATCAGCAGGATCAGGCCAACCGCTCCCATCAGCAGCAAGAGAACCGGCCGCAGATCGCCGGTCCGCATGGTCGCCAGCGGTAAAACCGATATGCCAACTTCGCGATCCACAGGATGCGTCGCCGCCAGATTCTCCGCTATCCTCGCCAGATCCGCCTGTGCTCTCGCATTTGTCACGCCTGGCTTACGCAGCCCAATCGCCCCATTTCCGCGGCCGCCTCGCGACTGTTCGCTCCACGCGTTCGCGTCGGGCAGGAACGGCTCGAACACCGGCAGCTGCGCCTGTGCAAAGTGCAGCCATCCCGGAATTGTAGCGGGCAAGACTCCGATAATCGCGTAGGGCTGGTCGTTTATACTCATCATGCGTCCTAGGATCTTCGGATCTCGCTGATAATGACTCTTCCAGAAAGTCTCTGTGATCAGCGCTACATGGTTACGGCCTTCCAGTCCCTCTTCTGCGGTGAACAATCGTCCCTGTATTGGCTGAATGCCCAGCGTCTCGAAGAATTCTCTAGGTGCCAAACCCACGAGAACTTCCTCCGCATCATCCCCGCGCGGTGACGTGGTCACGTTCTTTCGCCACTGGTCATAGATCGCCATCTTCTCGAAGGTGTGGTTGAACATGGCAAAATCCCGCAAGTCCGGCCCCGACATACCCACCGGCTTTCCGTTCTTCACTGACGAAATCTGCACCAGGCGATCTGCGTTCGGGAATTCCAGAGGGCGCAGCAGCACAGCATTCAACACACTGAATACTGACGCGTTCGCACCAATCGCCAGCGCCAACACAACGACCACAACCGCAGCAAACCCAGGCGATTTCCGCATCTGTCGGAGCGCGTAGCGAACGTCCTGAGCGATCCTATCGAGCAACGCCCCAGCACGGATGTCACGAACGCGTTGCCTGATCTGCTCGGCTCCTCCCATCTCCCGCCGGGTATCGCGGTACGCTTCCTCCGGTGACATCCCGGTTCTCACCTTTTCCGCCGACGCCATCTCCACATAGACATCGAGCTCCTCGTCGAGATCATGATCGAGCTGATTTCTGTGGAACAGGTTTTTCCAAAGTGCGCGATATCGACTGATCACGGAGACCTCCTAGCTGTTTCCCAGGGCCGCTGCCATCGCGAGAGAGATTCGTACCCATCGCTCCGTCTCGTTCTTAAGCTGCTTTTTGCCAGCTTTTGTCAACGAATAGAACTTTGCACGCCGATTGGTCTCCGATTCTCCCCACGCGGAGGTAAGCCAGCCAGCCTCTTCCATGCGATAGAGAGCAGGAAACAGTGAACCCGCCTTCACCTCGAATGCTCCATTCGTCATCTGCGAAATTCTGCGGGAGATGCCCATCCCATGCAGTTCCTGAAGCGCGAGGGCCTTCAGAATCAATACATCGAGTGTGCCTTGCAGCAGCTCGAATTCGGGAGGGGGCATATCAATAGCTCCTATTGACTGTCTATAAGAAAGCATAGCATTTGCTCTTATAGACGATCAATAGGAGTTTCAGGCCATCAGCACTCAATACGCGAAGAGCGCGGGATACCCAGAAGATGGGTTAGGTGGCCGGCCTTGCCGCGAACTCCAATGCGATCCGCGTTCCACTCGTAATCGTCGAGGCCTTGCGTCATAGCCAACATCTCTGCGACCGTATACGCGCGGCATGCGGATACCAGAGCATCCCACCAGCATGTGAGCGGGATTAGGGGAATGAGATAGGTCCAGAGCAAGCGCTTCCATCGGAATGGCCTTATAAAAAGCGATGCCAATGCAACAAAAATCGGAGTGAACAAAAACGGAACCATCATCAGCAAGGTGCGTTCTGGAATTTCAAATATGCCAATTGGCTGCCGGGCTTGAACGGCGTTTTCGAGCACCAACCGAGCCGACCGCGGCGCAAAGTGATGGAACGAGTTGAACATGGTACGCAGCCCGGCCAAGCTCTCTGTCACGTTTGTGGCATCGACCGGATGAGCAATGTAATGAATGCCTGAGGGGTACTGCGAGGAAAGACGTTGAAACGCTGCAGCATTGGGGAATTTGTCCGTCAATGTGAAATGAACATAAATTTCGTCCGCTGCTAGAGCTTCGTATATGGCCAGCACGGGGCCGCCTCCACCCGAGCATAGATCCACCACGCATGACGTCTTCGATTTCTCGAGCATCGCCCGCAGCAGGGGAACGACTGGCTTGTGCAGTGCGAAGCGGGGTCTCCATAAAGTGGAGATAATCTGTCGCAAGATCCCGGATCGTATGCGGGAACGACGTTAGATCTTCGAGTTCGAAAAGTTGTAGGCGAGGCAGTGGCATGCTCTCTCCGATCCTCGTAGATTCGACAACGATCTCACCATATATCTCGCCCCCAGCTGCTGCAAACAGGCCTAAGAATACTTCCAAGCCCAAGCGCCCCCGAACCGGCATTGGCCATTTGTCGTCAACTGAACGTGTTCTGGTAACCGAATATGTAGTTAACGAGGGAACACCGGGAACAGGTGCTGCGTAGGACTGGACAAGGAGTGGACAGTCCTATCCCTCATTGGAGTTTTCTAGCTGGTTCTGTGTTGCTCGCTTTCCTCGCGGTTCCCATTCATTCGCAGAGCTTAGCCGTCTGGAAAGACCCATCACCCCACACTACGCGATTTGTAACCGGAGACAAGGACGTTCGTTTGGAAGTGCTTGATTGGGGCGGTTCTGGCAGGCCTATCATTCTGCTGCCCGGGGGCGGCAATACGGCTCACGAATTCGACGATTTCGCGCCGAAGCTGACGGCTCACCACCATGCCTACGGCATTACCCGGCGTGGGTTCGGTGCCTCCGGTTATTCAGCTACGGATGACCCGGCGGATCGCCTCGGCGATGATGTGGTGACGGTGATTGGCACGCTCAATCTGAAAAAACCTATCCTCGTGGGACACTCGATCGCCGGGGTGGAGTTGAGTTCAATTGCAAATCGCTATCCGAACCGAGTTGGGGGACTGGTCTATCTGGATGCCGCCTATTCTTATGCTTTTGACAACGGCAAAGGAGCGAATATTATGGAAATCCAGAAACTTCAGGGACCTCAACCTCCCCCGCCAGTCAAACGGATCTGGCCAGTTTCGGCGCCTGGCAGAATTCGCCAAGAGTCTTTCGGAAAGCAGTATATTGTTGGCAGACTAAGTTGAGTTTCATAGCAAGTACCCCAGGTCGAAAGTGGCCACCTCACGCAGCCGGACCAGGTCCACTTTGGCATAGATCCGGGTCGCATCAGGATCACGTTGCCCAAGGTGATCACACTTCCTTCAAAGTCAGCCCTTGATTGATCAAACGGGTCGCCAAGCATGCCGGAGGGAATGCGGTCCAAAGTGCCTAAGCAATGGCGCCCGCTCTCGCAACCGCCGACCCACAGCGAACCAAATCGCGCCATGTGAGAGTGGGCCAATCGGGGCACACGTCGTCAGAAAGATCTCCCTTTGTGGGGATTTCGGCCTTGCTTCTTTCAGGTAACGAATGATTGCAGCTCCGGCCGCCGGGAGCAGAGGAAATTCATGTCGTCCAGCCCCCTTCGAACGGGAAAAGACTATTCTGTCTCGCTCCCAGTCGACATCGGAGAGCCGCAACCGAGCGACTTCTCCGGAGCGGACGCCGTACACAGCAAACAAGAGCAAGAGTGCGTGATCGCGGATCTCGGTGGGATGGTCGCCGGCGGTGGCATCCAGGATTTCCTGGACAACCTCCCAACTTGGTCCGGAGGGAAGCGTTTCCTGCCGAAATACGCGAGGCGCCATAATAGAAGCGGCAATACCGGCGCGGCACCAGCCTCGGAATTCCGCGTACCGCAAGAATGCCCGAAGTGACGAAGCATAAGCTCGAATGCTGATGCGGGCATAATGCTCCTGATTGACCTTTTCCGTCAGAAGTGAATCGATAGCAGAGACGCTGACGGATTCAAGAGACCGCTCTTCCGCAAACAGCCGCTCAAGGAACGGCAGTACGGTTCTAGATCGGTATTCAACCGTGATCGGGGACAAATCGCGGTCGTCCCTCATAAACGCCACGCCCTTCGGGCTTTTGCTTCGCGTGAACACCACTGCGTAATTGGGCGTATGCTTGGTGAATCCTAATGGGCTGTTGGATCGGGTCGGTCAGTAGGGTTGTTTCAGTGGGGTTATTATGGATACGATGCCCGGCCTTTTCGCGAGAGTTCGATTGCAGGATGGGGGCAAGGTGTACCTTGTTGTGAGTTTGGACGCTATTCAGCAAATGGTGAAGCTGACTTCCACCACTGGCATGCCACACGATATCCCAAACGTGCCGATCGATCTAATTCATGAAGTCGTAGAGGAACCGCCCAACCGCCTTTAGGCGCGCTCTTTTGTGCCGGCCATGTATGCTCGCTGAGCAGCGCCGATGGGCTACCGCGCATCAAACACTCAGAAGAACAAAAGACAAAGACGCAATGGGAACCACACGCGGCGCGCCGCGCTTTTGGGGTCTTCCTCTTTCCCAGCCACGCGCACGGCAAAGGGCGCGCCACCGAGTAGAACTTAGTCCTTTATCGTTGGTCTTTATCGGTGAGATGTCTAACGGCAGGGCGGCGGGTGCCCCGGTCTGTTGCCGCCTGTTTTGAGAGTGAAAACAGCGGAGTGCGGTATTTCTCCACTTGTATCTGCACGATGTTGTTATTCAATGAAAAGACCGTTTGGCCCATCTCATAGTCATCCCATTCCTGCTCGTTCAACAGAACCATCCAGGTCTGTCGCAACGCCCACAGATGGCAGAAGTATTTGGAAACCCAATTGGCCGGGCGCTGTGAGTGTAAGACCTTGAAGGATGGATGTAACATCTCACAATCATGGCACCCCCAGCGTTTGCACAATTACCCGGCTTCGTTTTGCACTTGGTCCCGGACCACCCGATGATACGCCTTACCCGCGGTTAGGACAGCGCCCTGGCTGGAGGCAGTACCCCAGCCACGGCTTGTACCTATTGTCTTTTAACTATAGCTGTCTATGTATGGTTGGGGAGGGCAGAGCTGAGTGATGCTCCGGAGATTGGGGACGCGGTCCATTCGTCCATTCGCTGAGTATGGCGGGAGAGAAGCCGGAACAGGAGCAGTCTGATCCGATGCAGAGTAAGCGTACTTCCAGTCCCTGTTGACAGCAGTGGAGTGTGTCATCAAGTGTCCGCTTGTCTTTTTGGCGGACACTTGATGAGTGTGTCTTGTGCAGCCTGAGAAGAGTGGGTCTGGAATGAGTGAGCCAGGTTCCAGGGCAGCAGATCCTGTATGTGGTTGATGGGATGATCTGCGATCTGGGCCAACACGGTTCGGAGGTAGAGTTCCGGATCGAGTCCGTTGAGCTTGGCCGAGCCGATCAGGGTGTACATGGCGGCAGCGCGTTCGCCGCCATGATCCGATCCCGCAAACAGGAAGTTCTTGCGTCCGGGAGCGACAGCCCTGAGCGCCCGCTCGGCGGCGTTGTTATGTGTGCCTTGACAAGGTGCATTTTCCTCCCCGGTGCAAACCCGGGCCGGCAAACTCTCGCTCCAGCCGGAAACACTCGGGGCGGGTCAAGAGGCGACGAATGACCTGAAGCACTTCGAGAAAAGGTCCCTTAAGGGGATTAGTGGTCCATGCGGGCTGCAACGCGAGTGAACGTCGAGCAGGCCTCGAAACAGCCAATGTGGAAGTCGACCCACCATAATTTTGGGGAAGACCGATGTCACTGCTGAAGCGAGCGAGAAACGCAAGCGGTGATTCCACCGGGGTAGTGACGGCGGCACGTGTGGGTAATGGAAGATGCGCAACAAGGGAAGTCTGCGACCGTGAGTCGGACTCAACGATGAACCCGTGAGGGCCAGCATCGGCGGACGCAGATGGCGGAGGGGCTTGTAGTACTGCTGAAGCCGGGTAACGCCGGTGGAGGGAAGAGGCCCTGACCCGTTTCAGTGAGGAAAACAGCAGAGAGCCAGGTGATTGACGATGAGTCTAGGAACGCCGAGTACGGTTGAGACGCTGCAGACCTCGCTACAAGCAAAAGCCAAGACTGAACCTGCCTATTGCTTCTACTCGCTGTGGGATAAGGTCTGCCGCGAAGATGTCCTAGATGAAGCCTACCGACGTTGCCGTGCGAATGCAGGTGCGTCAGGGGCGGACGGGGAAATCTTCGATCAGATCGACGCTCACGGAGTGGATCGTTGGTTAGGGAAGCTGCGGAGGGAGTTAGTTGCGGGAACATACGCGCCTATGCCCCTTCTGCGTGTATGGATACCGAAGAGCAACGGAGGCCAGAGACCGCTTGGCATTCCGACCATCCGCGACCGTGTAGTCCAGATGGCCGTAGTGCTGGTGATCGGGCCGATCTTCGAGGCGGACCTGCTGCCACAGCAGTACGGATTTCGCCCGGGGCTCGATGCCAAAATGGCTGTCCGTAGAGTCTTCTGGCATGTGACGCAGCACTGGAGACAGGAGGTGGTGGACGCGGACCTGCGCGACTACTTCACCTCGATACCACATGCTCCGTTGATGCGTAGTCTGGAGAGAAGGATCGCAGACGGGCGGGTGTTGAAGACGATAAAGCGCTGGTTGACTGCGCCTGTCGTTGAGAACATCTCCGGTCGGCGAATCCAGACCGCCGAAGCACGAAGGAAGAAGCGGGGAACGCCACAGGGCGGTGTGATATCGCCACTGCTGGCCAACCTCTATTTCCGTCGCTTCCTGCTGGCATGGCAACTTCATGGCTATCAGGAACAATTCGACGCCTATGTCGTGAATTATGCCGACGACTTCGTGATCTGCTGCCGTCCGGGTAATGCCGCGGTCGCACTTGCGAAAATGGAAGCACTCATGACTCGGCTCGGGTTGGAGGTGAACAAGGCCAAGACTCGGATCGCCCGACTGCCGGAACAATCGTTCGATTTTCTGGGATACACGGTCGGAGGTTTTCATGGACAGGACGGGCGCATCTACATCGGCACTCGACCTTCCCAGAAAGCCGTGCGAAGCCTGCTCAAACGCATCCATGAACGGACGACGCCTCAGTGGTACGCGGATACACCTCTGAGCACGGTGGAACGTATCAGCACGCTTCTACGCGGCTGGTGCGGCTACTTCAATCAGGGGCCGATCATGGCAACGCGTGAACGGATCCGTCGATACACGGAGGTTCGACTCCGTCGCTGGTTAATGCGCCGATCTGGATTTAGGGGAACCGGAATAAAACGGTTCCCAGCCAAGTATCTCCACGAGACACTTGGTCTGTACGACGTCCGGGTTACGCGCCGTGACCTGTCGAATGCGAAGGCTTGATGAAACGGGGGTAAGCCGGATGCGGGAAATCTGCATGTCCGGTTTGATGAGCGGGATGTGGAAACGGGGCATGGCCAGGATAGTGAGGCACCGGCAACCGAAAGGGCCGGAAACAGCTAGGCCAAACCTAAACTACCGCGCCACATCTCGACTCGACCAATCTCGAGCAGGCCGTCGTCGGTGTAGCGAGTCAGAGCCCGCCATCGTGAGAGCGCATATCGAATCGCAGCTGCAGTCTCGCTCTTCGATGACAGCGAGCGAAGCGCCTTCTCCATCCATTTGCGCAAGTCATCGAGCAGCGGCTTGGCCCGCGCCTGGCGAACACTCAGTCTGAGATCAACTGGCTTCCCGCGAACCTCATCCTCGATTGCATAAAGAGCGCCGATCCTGGCCAGTGCCTCGGTGGTGGTCGGTGAAGCATGCGCCAGATGGATGTCGTGGAACTTGCGCCGGGCATGTGCCCAGCAGGCTGCCTCATATATATGGTTGCCATATAGGTGATGGAAGCCCGCATAGGCATCGGCCTGCAGGGCGCCGGTGAAGTTCACCAGATGTTGGCGCGGGTGTTCACCTCTGCGGTCTTCCGAATAAGCGAACCAGACCGCCGGAGCAGCCAGTTCGCCCGCCGGTCTGTCGTCGCGAACATAAGTCCAGAGCCGTCCGGTCTTGGTCTTGCCGTTGCCGGGCGCGAGCACCGGCATCGGTGTATCGTCAGCATGGAGCTTGCGACCGGCGAAGACATGCCTGCCGATGGCGTCAACCAATGGTCCGAGCAGATCGCTGGCTGCACCAACCCAGCCGGCCATGGTTGAGCGCGAGATCTCGACTCCCTGACGGGCGTAGATCTCCGACTGCCGGAATAAGGGAAGATGATCGGCGTACTTCGAGACGATCACATGAGCCAGAAGACTCGGGGCTGCCAGACCACGCTCGATCGGCCGCGATGGCGCCGGCGCTTCGACCACTCGATCACAGCCTGTGCAGGCGAACTTCGGCCGCACATGGCGGATGACCTTGAAGCTCTCAGGAACATACTCGAGTTGTTCAGAGACGTCGTCGCCGAAGTGCCGAAGACCGCCACCGCAATCCGGGCAGCAATCGCTGTCGGGCTTGTGCATGACCTCTTCGCGCCTGAGATGTTCAGGCAGCGGCTTGCGTTCGGAACGAGGCTTCGGTTCCTTGCCCGGAGAGACACGTTCGGAGATCGCTTCGGCTTCCGCCTGCGTGGTCTCGTCCTCTTCGAGTTCGAACTCCAACTGTTCGAGCTTGAGAACCAGCTTCTCGCTCGTCCTGCCGAAGATCATGTGTCGGAACTTCTCAACCATCAGCTTTAGATGTTCGATACGCGCACTGCGGGAGTCGAGCTCTTCGGCCTGCTCGGTCAACGCCTGACGCTGTGCATCGAGCTCTGCCTCGAGCCGCCGAATCTCTTCGTCGTAGGCTGCGATCAGAGATGCCTGCTGTTGCTCATGGACACGAATCAGACCGAGCAGCGCCTCGCGATCGAGTGCATCCAGATCCGGCAGAGGTGTGCGATCCATGAACGCAGTATGCCATTAGTTCGAGTAAGTACAAGCGTGGAAAACCTGCATCAATACTGAGGAATCATGATGATCATCAGACCGCGACTTCTGGTGTCCACGTGCGTTCAACTCTGCGCCAATCGATGCCTTCCAGAAGCATCGATAGCTGTGCGCGACTGAGATGAACAACTCCACTCTCGGCCTTCGGCCAAATGAATCGACCTTATGTTGAGTTGCCGTAATGTTGCGCAACGCGGATTGTAGGATCTATATGGAACCCAGGAAAGTCGTCAGGAAGGGTGATGGACGCCACCGTTTGGAGCGGGGACTGGTCATGCCAGTGGCCTTCCAAAAGGCCTCGAGAGCGGCACATTTCAATTTGAGATTACTGATTGCGTACCTTCCAGTAGTTGCTACACTCACGTGTCCAAGTTGATCGCGGATGGTGATCAGATCAACACCGGCTTGTAGAAGGGCAACTGCGCAAGAATGTCTCAAAAGGTGAGGAGAGATTTTAGTTGGAACGCGCGCGTCAGCCTTGTGGGCTACTGCCGCTTGTTGTCCGAGAATCCGATAAGCTCCGTGTCTTGAGAGCGCGTGACCGCGGGAGTTCTGAAACAGGGGCTTCTCTGGATCGGCCTGTGTTGAGCGTCCCAACGCCTTGATGGCCCTGATCGTCTCGGGCCACAATGGGCAAACACGTTCTTTCTTGCCTTTTCCGACTAGGTGAACGGCAGGTCCGGGCAATAGGTCCTTCTGTTGAACGGCGATGGCTTCGCTGACACGAGCGCCAGTGTTATAGAGAAAGAGAATCAGAGTGTAGTCGCGCTGTCCTGACGCTGTCTCCCGATTCGGTGCCCGAAGAAGTACCTGCACGATCGGAGGATCAAGGGATCGTGGTGGTGCCGGGGGATGGCGCTTGGATGGCAATGCGAGGATCCTACTCAAACGGGTCGCTTGATCGGGATGGCGCCTGAGCACGTGAGAGAAGAAACTATGCAATGCTGCAAGACGGCAGTTGCGAGTGGATACTCGGTTATGTCGGTCACGTTCGAGGTGTTGAAGAAACGCGGCGATGAGATCAGCGTCGAAATCGGCCAATCGCAAACGGTCAACCGAGGTTTTCCTGGCCTGTGATGCATAGTCAAACAGAAGACGCAGAGCATCTCGGTAACTGGCTAGTGTTCTCTGGCTTGCCCCTCGGAGCAGCTTCATGTAGTCAACAAAGAAGGTCTCAACTGATTCGAATAATGGGTCAATGGTCTTCATGGCTCTCCCGGGTTGAATCCAATGCTGCGTCTCATACGCTTGGACGCCGACTCCAAGATCTCCGGCGTGGCCCGAAGATATCGCTGTGTTCCGAGCAGGTTGACGTGCCCCAGGTACGCGGACAGCCAAGGCAGGAGTGGATTTGGATCCTCACCCGCGCGATACCAGCGTTGAAGCCTGTGAACAGCGAACGTGTGCCTAAGATCGTGGACTCTCAACCCAACGCGGCCGCTGCCGCGTCCAGGCTTGAGCCCGCAGTGACGAAAAAGAGTGTTGAACCGCATCCCCGCGTTCCAAAGGTTATCGGGTCGGCCATCTTCGCGCTCAAACAGCGTCGTCTGAGGTGTAAGCGTGAACCCGGCCTGGCGTCGTGCATCCAGCCACGCACTCAGTTCATATGCCAGATCTTGCCCAAACGGAACCAGCCGGACTCGACCTTTGCTTGGCCCGATGCGAAAGCATGCCTGCTTCAGATCGAGGTCCGCAACGCGCAAATGGAGGGCTTCTCCAAGTCGTAGACCAGTGCAATACAGAACCAGGAACAAGGTTCGCAAGCGTGCGAGTCGCAATGGCGGGCCCTGAAGATCCGCCATGCTTCGTAGAAGAAACTTGATCTGCTCGGGCGTAAGTATGCACGCTTGGAAATGTCTCTTTACCGCCGCAACGGGCAACATCTTTTCCGGCACAAACCCTTCGGGATCGAACCGTTTTCGATATAAACAGAACTGCCGGAGGGCAGTGAGGTCGTTGCTTCTAGTCAGCGGATGTCGATCAGGATCGGCGTTGATCCAAGAAGCGATCGCCTCCCGCAAGGATAGATGCGGATGTGACGCTGCGAACGAATCAAACCTCCGAAGTTGGGGCGCCGGCCATGCAGATGTAAGGTAAGCGCGACGAAATGCGATGAAATCGCCGATCTGGTTCCTCCAACGGCTGTGCAGGGGTCTCTTCACTTCGGCACCGGGAGGGCAAGTTGCCGAAGTCTTCCAAGCGCGGATCGAACATAAATGGAGGTAGTCTGAGTGCTTCGGTGGCCGAGGATATCGCAGATGAGCTTCAGTGACACTCCACGCTCCATCTGGTGAGTCGCAAAGCTGTGGCGGAAGACGTGCACCCCGAGGTAAGGTGCCCGGACGTCAGCTCGTTCGGCCCAGTCCTTAACTCGCTGACCGATCGTGGACTTGCCAAGTGGACCAAACGGAATGAAGTGTCCCACGAATACGTGCCTGCACTCGGTGGAAGGTCGACCGTGTCGAATATAAGCTGCGATCGCCTTAGCCACGCTTGGAGATAGCGGCAGATCGACGGTGGAACCGTTCTTCAATCGCCTTATGTGAAGCACTCCGGCGCTCCAATCGATATCCTCCAGCTTCAGGTTGGTCACCTCTGCGTTGCTCAAACCATATGCACAGAAGAGCTGATACTGAGCCATGTCTCGACGGCCAATAGCAGTCCTCGTGTCGATGCCGCGGCGAAGTTGCCGAACGAGGTCCCACGGCAGCGCACGCGGCGGTCGTGCATAACGAATCGATGGCGGCAGGGCCACCGACTCGGCCATGTTCCGCTTACTGCGACCAGTCACGAATAGAAAACGAAGCCACGCTCGAAATGTACCCGCGGCACCTGCAACTGTTGTGCGCTTCCATCGCTGGGCTGCGACCCTCAGAAAGTCATCTACATCCTTGAGCCCAGGCTCAGGCCACTTACCGCGACGGTCCGCAACGTGATGCTGCAGTTCACGCAGAGATCGCAGATGTAGGAAGAGAGTCGTCTCCTTCCAGCCCAAAGATCTTCCATACTCTATAAATGCTTCCACCGTGGGATCGACAGCTCCCTGAGCCTTGGACCGCACAACAGACCCGGTGACCTTGCCTATTTGCTTCAATCCCCACGCAAATGCCCGAAATGCCGGCAACCATCGTCTCATCACCGCCGCCGGATCAAGACCGTGTTCTACAGCATACTGCTGCGCCCAACTGTCTACGCGATCAGCCGTGAGCTCAAGATAATCGAACCCCCGACCTCGCTTAAGAATCTCGATCACGGCGATCTGGTACTGAGCGATGCTCTTAGGCGTATGGCCAAGCTCGCGCCACAGGCGAGCGACGTCCTTCAAATCTTGCCCTCGAACCGAATCCGGTAATCGTGCTGGTCTGCCCATCTCGTCTACATCAAACCGCGATGCAGTCGGATAGTTCTTGTGGAAATGTCGCATGAAATCGCCGCTCAGCCGCGGCAATGCGGGCGGAATAACAACAGCGCAACATTACGGCAAATCAACATAAGGCCGCTAATGTTGTGCACAACATTAGCGGCCGCGCTCGAGACGCTTGGCAAACAGACAGAGACCGTCGCCATCCCACCACAGCAGCTTGACGATGTCGCCTCTGCGTCCGCGAAACACGAACACATGTCCGGAGAACGGTTGCTCATGCAGAACGTTCTGCACTTGCGCACTCAGCCCATCAAATCCGCGGCGCAGGTCCGTCACTCCGGCCGCAATCCAGACCTGGGTCCCAACAGGAAGCTGGATCACTGGACAAGGCTCTCCAGCAGAGTACGCAGTAACGTCGGATCGGCACCGCTCTCCACACTGATCACTGCTCGACCCGGAAGCTCGATGTGGATCGCACCGCCAGCAGCCGGCACAACCACTTCTGGCGCTCGCTTCTCCTCTTCCGAGTTCGATACCTTGACCGGGCGCGGCCTTGTCTTTTTCCCGCTGCTGCCCGGTCTGGCAGCTCTAAATCTATGCTGTCAAAGGGCCGGCCCTCATCGGACCGATTTTGAAGGTCAGTGTCGCTGCCTCAATGATCTCGCACAGCCCATTCTTATTCTAGAGCCGGATCCAACCACTGTGAAGCCATCACGAATCCCGAACACAGCAAGCAGGATTGACGATGTTTCAACTCGCACAGACCGAAATCCTTTCATCCTTCGAATCGGCCTGCCCAGAAAGGGCTTCACTTCCAATCTCATTTTCTTGAGACGGTAAGTTGGGTGAGCCCATCTGGAGCCATCGATAACCGGCCGTAACTGTAGCCGGCCGTTCTGATTCCGCGTCAGGAAAGGCTATCCGGAAGATGGTTCCGTTCCTTCCGGGCGTGGTACTACTTCGCATCCGAATCTTCCCTCGATGCTTGCCCACAATTTGTTGTGTGATCCATAAACCCAAGCCGGTACCTCCTTCAGTCTTGGTGGAGAAGAACGGCTCGTAAATTTTGCAAGCATGCTGCGGCGCTATCCCGGCGCCACGATCGGCAATGATGAGCAGGACCTTATGCCCACGACCATAGATCCGAATTCGAATTGAGGAACCGTCCTGGCTGGCTTGAGCGGCGTTCAATAAAAGGTTGGTGACGACTTGCATCACTTCACCTGGCCAACCCCGGACTTCTGCGCAGCGTTCATCGAATTCGCGGAGGACATTTATCCGGCGCTCGCTGAACTGTGGCCGCAAGAGATCCAGAACATCGTTGACGACCTTCGGCAAGCTGAAGTTTACTGGAGAGCTCAAATCTCGGTAGAAGCGCAATGCCTGCTTCGCGACCATCGATACTCGTCTCAATTGCTCTTCTGCGACAGACAGGAGCGGCTTGATGTCATTGATCGATTGCGCCTCGCTGGCGAGATAAATCAGATTGACCAAAGCTTCGAGAGGATTGTTGATTTCGTGCGCGATGCTCGCCGAAAGACGCCCAGCTACGACCAGCCGCTCCGATCGAACCAGAGACTGCTCCGTGAGAACCCTCGCGGTGACGTCGAGACTGAGCCAGAGGACAGTCGGCGTCTTTCCGTCAGGGCTTTGTAAAACACTGCCCCGATTCTCGACCCATCGCATGGAGCCGTCTTGGGCGACGACACGGAATTGCAGATTGTGCTCAGAAGCCCTCGCGCCAAACGCCCGAAATGCTCTCAGTGCAGAGTCGCGATCTTGCTCGTGAATTCGAAACAGTAGATCTTCCGCCGGACCCTCGAACGCATTGGCAGATAACCCGAAGATCTGAGCGGCTTCAGGTGTGCATCTTACCTGGCCCCTCGAAGGATCGAGTTCCCACACACCTATCCCCGCAATTTGATGGGCCAAGTGGAGCTTTTCTTCTTCTTTTCGCAGTTTGTCAGTCACTGCCTCTCGAGCCTGCAGAATGAGCGCGATCTTGTCGTGGGCGTCGGACAACGATTGGCTGAGTTGGCGTGATTCCGCGGCAGTGGCTTCCGCCATCGATGCGTAAGTCTTTGCCAGGCGCGTTTCAACCTCGTGCGTCATAAGGGCCGAAAGCACGACGAGCGAGGGTGTCAACAGCTCATGCGCATCTGCTAGAAGCTTTCCACCGAAGAGCACGACGATGGCTGTATCTCCCACTTTCCTTCCGGAAACCGCGGTCGTCGTGCTTGTGAATGGAGAGATGAGAAAGCTCTGCGCCTGGCCGCTCCCTGCTACCTCAGTAATAAATCGCTTCCACGCCAGTCCTTCAGGAAGACTCTGCGGAAATCCTGGGCCAGGCAGGAAACGATGGAGTTCAGGGTCCAGGATGAAGAGGCAAAGATGGCTGGCTCCAACCTGCGTGGCCAGGCTCGGAGCACCGGCAGACCTCTCTTGGTGGTGCACAAGTTCAACGAGGGCGTGAACGGAGATCAACGCTTCACTCGGGAAATACGGCTACCACGGCAGTGCAATTGTGGAAGCCTGCAAATTGTCCTTCCGCGCTTGCAACCTGTCCGTAGGTGTTGCAACCAGCAAGGGCCACGTCCCCCAATGCCTGCTGCACCGCGTTCACTTCGTTGCCAAACTCCTTGCCTAGCCGGAGCCGAGTGGCCACACAATCGAACATCAAAGCACCGCTGGGCCTGAGGCCTCCCAGTTGACTTATGGCATCTTCTGTCGCTTCGCGTGCCGCTGTCGTAGAGGATTCAGAGGTCGCCGTCATAATGCTTACCACAGCCCCCTCCGGAATCTCGGCGGCGAAAGCCACTCCTCCATCCGAACGTATGCTCAAAGGTACCCGCAATTTGTATCCATCTGGCTGCTTCATTCCGGCAATGTTGTGCAGGAAAAAACCCAATGGCGCTTCGGTGTCAAACGTTTGTCCAGTCGATTTGGCGTGATCCTCGAATACATCGCGAGTTGCGATCGCATCCAGACTTCTCACGGCTGTGCCGGTGCTTGAAGTCACCCTCATGGGTTCCGTCGCTGCCCCCCATCCATGTCGAACACCGACGCCAATCGGCTTCATCGAGAGAATCTCGAGGGCAACTGCGGCATTCGAAGCCATCTGCGTTCCACAAAAGACGTGGGTGCGAGAAAATGCTGCATCGTCCCCCGCTCCGCCGCCAAAGAACTTGTACTTGCCTCCGGTCTGCACGTTCAACATTCGCACCATTTCGTCAGCAGAACCTGCCAGCGCGTCGTTTAGCACAAGTGCAGATCGGAAGGGATACTTTCCTTCACTGAATTCTCGAAATCCTGTCAGAAGGGCCTTCGCCGAGGACTCCGGTTGACCGGAGATTTCTGTGGCCAGCGAACTGGCGAACGCCATTTCTGAAGATGAAATCGCAAATGCAGTCGAACTGCCTTCCCCTTGGTACTCTGAGCTGAACTCCCCCGCGGAGGAACAACCTACCAGCTTCGCGTGGGGAAAGCGCTGGCTCAAGTGGCCGAGGATCGCGCCAAAATCGTGCCGAGAGGAAAGGAAAACTATGAGTGCATCTGGTTGACCTATGTCATTTTCAATCTGCGAGGCGAGTTCCTCGCCCGCTTCGTGCGAATCAGGCTGCTTGCTATAGGCGCTAGCGGTGCGGGTCATGAGTGCATCCCTCGAAGGGTTCGGAAATAAGGTCTGAACTCCCATGAGATGATGTTTTTATCAAAATGGTTGCTTAAAAACTTTGATATCGCTATAGAGAGTAGAGAGACCCTGAGGGAAAGAATAGCAGATGAAAAGGCGGCCAATTGAGCCACCACGGCGGTATTGAGGTCCGGAGTGGGTCTGCGAGACAGCCTGCCTCGCCTCTAGCGGTGCTTAATTCAAGCCTGCCCTGAATCCGAGGTGAGGACAAGGAGATTTATCTTTAACCGTGCGGCGAAGGGCTTCAGGGGTAAGGGGGGAAGCTATGACCTCGACGCAGAGCGAATTTCTGTTATGGCCAAGAGATGGAAAGACAGCGCCGCCAATGTGGTGGTGCTTTTAGTGAACCACGGGCTCGCGGGGTCCTCTGAGCCTCTAGCTGGAGCGTCGAGCATCACATTGCACGGGGAAATGATGCACGTGGATGAGGAGCTTTCGTTGCTTGTGATCTCGGCTGGGACGGCGGGTATGGTTTCAGTGGGATTTGAAGGAGCTGTCTTCGATATTGGTACGCGAGCGGACCTCAACCCGGTTTTTGAGGATGTGCTGGCGAAGACCGACGATGTGGCTGAGGTGGTTACGATTCTGCTGCCTTCAGGGCTGCCCTGGTTTGCTTGGGGTACATGAGTTGAAAGTGAGTGAAGGCGCGGAGTTCGCTGGAGCGTATCAATTTTGGGGAATTTGGAGTGCCCCAGCAGCACTTCGCCTCGGGGGAAGGCGAAGGCCTCTACGCGCCTCAGTGGCTATGATGCAGTCGCCGTGGGATTGTTGTTTGGCCCGCAAACTTTCTCGCGCAGCCATCGTGAGTTTCGCGGGCGGGCTCGCATTGGAGCACGTCGCCGCGGTCGCTAATCAGCTTGCTCAATCGTTGGCGTGTCGGACCCGGCCTCGTGAGTGCGCCGATCACGATTGAAGTAAAACTGAAGTGCCAATATGGGTCCCAGGTATGTTCCTGCCCGTGGAGAGCAAGTTGCTCTTCGCAAGCCGCAGAGGCAATCGTCTGAAAGCAGCTGGTGCAGATTGAATCAATTGAGCAGTCTCGATTCCTGCTTTTGATGAACTTCGGTAGGGTCATTGTCAGGTGCTCCTCACTATGAACACCACGCTGACAAACAGCGGATGATGATTGAGATTTCGGGGTTTGACGTCATTGAAATGATGTTTCAAGCGTAGTTTTCCTACTTGTATCGAGAGGGCGGGGAGGGGTCAGGTTATTCCCCACTCCTTCAGCGCCAGTCTCGCAACCGTCACTCGGTTGTTCGAAGGTCCACTTAGCCCGGGGGATCCGGAAGGCTCCGGATTCCCGGGAGTTCAGACGTGTCCGTTACCGGGTGGTGGCGGATGAAACGCCGAGCACCATCCGGGTTCCGCTATCCAGATGCACGTTTTTGCGCGAGGCCGAAAGTGTGCCGGAAGTGGCACCGGTGGCGTCGCCTGCCAGCATCAGGCCGGGGATGGCGGTGGTATGGGCTCCGAGGGCTCCGCCTGCCGCGGCTGCCGATTGCAGACTGCCTGCAGCCGCAGCGGAGGTGTTGGCCGAGGCGCGTGCTGTAGCGCTGACGGCACCGTCGCCTGCGGAGGCCAGGTTCGAACTGCCCGCACCGCCGTTCGCTCCCTGGGTGCCTGTGGCGCTTCCCACTATGCCGCCCGCACCCCCGGCGAGTGCGCTACCACCGGAGAGGGGGCCGCCGGTGAGGCCGCCAGCCGCCCGGCCACCGCCGGAGGATCGCATACCGCCAATGCTGCCGAACGAGTCATCACTATCCAATGCAGAGGAGGACAAAGCAGAGGCGGAGGGTGAGATCGACTCGATGACAGAGTGAATCGACACGCTCTGGCCGCCCTTCATCTCGGCGCGATCGAACTGGACGGCCAGAATCGACTCAGGGCTCCCTTTAGCATGCGCACGCACATCCGTGACGTGACCTACCAGTCTACTCCCCTTGGGAATGGCCGTTCCCTCAGCGGTACGAGCACTCCCTGTGGTCTTGACGATGACGGTGTCGCCGACCTTGGCGGACTTCGAGTCGAGCTGCCCCAGCAACTCGCCTGAAACCGACATCATGGCGGCCGCGCTTTGCGCGGAGGGGTCCGCAGTCGTGCCACCAGTACCTTCAGTCTGCACCATGGCCGAGCCATCGGCTACACCGCCGGCTTGTGTGCCTGACCGCCGACCGGCCGCGGCACTGACGTCAGTATTTTGGTTTTGGTTCACGGATGTCCCGGCAGCTTGGGCTGATGCGCCGGATTGAACGGATCCCACGGCCTGTTGAGCAAGGACCGGAAGAGCACAAATGGGGAGACTGGCCAACAATGCCGCTCCCAGGCTGAGAGACTTCGTGGACTTCTTCATGGAACCCCCACCATTATGGATTTTTAAAGTTTTTCCTTGTCGCGCCGTGCGAGCGCCCAGATTTCTTGCATAGGTGGAAGCAATTTGGGTGCCAAGTTGTTTCCACAGGACCATTCTTGAGATAAGAATGCTTCTGTTGAGCGATTTGGATTGAAATAAGTAGTTCTGAAGCCTGACCGAAGGTGACGCTGCCCGCCCCTTGTGTCTGGATCGCTTCCCGTAACCGTGTATTTTTGTGGTCACGTGACCACGTAATTTCACGGGTAGCGGCCTGCTCGTCCTGGAGCTGACGGCGTAGTAGCCCTGCGGCACGATCAAGCGGCAACGGCGTGAACGCGGCGGCTGAAGCCGGGTTGAGCCAGCTGAAGCGCGGCGAGATAAAAAGTGCTCTTCGTACCGCCCAAAGCCCTTCGAGTCCCACGCTAACTCATTAATCCCAAATAAGATGGCGGACTTTCACCAGAACGATTGAGGGTTCATTGCCTTCAGCTAGCATCCGCTTTGCGCCTACCTCTGTCCAATTGTCCCATTCAGTTGTGGGTGGCAGTCATCGGTAGTTAGCGGCTCGGCGGGCAGGAAAACCGAGAAGACTGTCCAACTCCGTCCCGGGACGACGGAGCTCTTTACGCTTATGCTGCCGCCATGGTTTTCCGCGATGCTCTTGCTGATCCACAGCCCGAGACCGGTTCCGACATCCTTTTTGGTAGTAAAGAATGGCTCAAAAAGGTTGTCCTTCACAATCGGAGGGATGCCGGGCCCTGAATCCGCAACCGTCAAGCGGACGCCATTTCGAAACTGCCCCCGTCGCTCGCTGGTCTCGGATATGCGCACCTGAATCCGTCCGCCGTTCGGGACGGCGTCGATGCTATTTCCCAATAGATTGGCGAAAAGCTGGCGGATTTCGCCGGGAACACACTTGATTTCCGGATCGTGCCGAATCTCTGTATCGATCGTGATGGCTTTGTTACGCGAGCGGGTATGAAGAATCGAAACGAGCGGTTTGACGATGGAGCCGAGGCGCGTTACCGATGAGCCTTTGGTTTCTCGATAAAAGCCAAGGGTCTGCCTGGTGATGAGAGAGACACGTCCAAGTTCCTCTTCCGCAGCGGCGAGGAGTTCATTAGCCGCTTCTTTAGAGGCAGTCAACCGGGCCAGAAAAACAAGGTTGGTCACTGCCTCAAGGGGATTGTTCATCTCATGCGCTACAGTCGCAGCCAACCTTCCAACGGAGGCCAGTCTTTCGGTGGTGCGCAGGGCGCGCTCCGCCTTCTTCCGTTGAGTTATGTCGCGCGCAATTTTTGCAGCTCCAACGATCCTGCCAGATTCGTCCATCACTGGAGAAATTGTTAACGAGATTTCGACTAACTCGCCGCTTTTCGTGCGTCGCACCGTCTCGAAAAGTTCGATTCGGTCCCCGCGAGCAATCGTAGCCAGAATGTCGTCCTCTGTGGCATGCAGTTCGTCGGGAATGATCCTCTTGATGGATTCCCCGACCATCTCTTCCGCACTGAACCCAAATATCTGCTCCGCGCGTCGATTCCAGCTGGTGACAATCCCATTCAGGTCTTTGCTCACAATCGCATCGTCAGACGATTCGACGATTGCCGAGAACCTTTGCGAGGCAATCAAGGCAGACTCCAGCTTTTCTTTGCTTTCGCGGAGAGCCTGCTGCGCCTCCACCTCAACGGATACGTCGGTGTTCGTTCCGAACCACCGGGTGATCTTTCCGGCCGCATCGCGAACGGGCACGACGCGCGTGAGAAACGACCTGAATTTTCCGTCCGCACCGCGCAAAGGGAAAATCATCTCAAATGGTTCGCCGCTTGCCAGGCTTGCGTTCCATCGTTCGATGACATCGGGAAGTCGCGCTGGATCGTGGAATCGCTGCCAGCCTCGTATTTCCATTTCGTCCCGGGACGTGCCGGTGTATTCGCACCAACGGTCGTTGTACCAGAAGAGGTGACCGTCGGGCTTCGCCATCCACACAAGATGCGGCATCGAATTGGCCAGGGCCCGATACTCTTCTTCCTGCTCGCGAATCGCTTTCTCCGCAAGTTTCCGAGCAGTGACATCCCGCGTTACGGCCAAGTGCACGGTCGTGCCGTCCACATCCTGCAGCGGAGCCGCATGGGACTCCATGTGGTGGCGGGCACCGCTCATGTCCACTATGTCGAATTCCAGAGCCTCTCTCGCCCCGTTGCAGATTCGCTGATTGAATTCCCGAAAACGATCTCTGTCCTCGCCTGCAATAACGTCGTAGATACTGTGACCTACGACCTTCTCAGCGCAGTCTGCTCCAACCATGTTCAGGCCTGCCGAGTTCATCTGCGTCAAGGTGCCGTCGGAGTCCACGATCTTCACACACTCCGGCGTGGTTTCGATGATGGCGCGGAGACGCTCTTCACTCTGCTTCAGGGCCTTCTCAATCTGCTTGCGCTCGGTAATGTCAATCACGACTCCGAACATTCGCGAATCTTGGTTCCGCCTGCGGCCCTTGCAATACAGCCATCGAAGTCCGCGTACTGGATGCTCATAGCGGTATTCAAAATCCATCTCGCCAGAGCGATGGCCCTCTTCCATCAAATCGCAAACTCTCTGAAAGTCGTCAGGTGCAACCCGGGATGCCCACGTAATACTCACAGTCGGATCGGTATTTTCCAGGCCGAAGATGTCGTGGAGTTCTTCGGACAAAGCCTGGATATTCTGAACCGGATCCCACTCCCAGGTGCCTATGTGCGCCGCAGCTTGCGCCAGCCGCAGCCGTCCCTCGCTGATTTCAATCTGCTTCCTTGCTAGAACCTGGTCTGTTACTTCGACGGCGTGAATGAGAATTCCATCAGCCGTCCCTGCCCGGTTCAATATGGGCTGATATACGAAATTGAAGTACGCGTTTTCAGGCCCGGAATCGGCAGAGCGATTGAGAGTGGCCTTCATTTCGCGGCCGATAAACGGCCTTCCCGTCGCGTAAACATGGTCCATCAATTCCAGGAACCCTTGACCCTCCAGTTCCGGGAGTGCCTCATGAAGCGTCTTCCCAATGAAATCCTTCGCGCTCCTCCGGCCGGTAACACTAATGTACAGGTCGTTAACGTAGGTCCAGCGGTGCTCGGGTCCATTGAGCAGGGCAATGGCAGCCGGAGCCTGCGCCAGCAGCTCTTCTAACCGGTGGCGTTCGACCTCAGCCTCTACCCGCAGACATGCCGTTTGGAATGCCGTGGCGGCGTGATTGGCAGCCACAGAAGCCAGCAGCATCTCGGATTCAGACGGGAAATCGGAACGGGTAGAAGCAATTGCCATCAGCCCAGATGCAGAGTTGAGACCGATAGGCAGCAAAGCTACGCGCAGAGGGCGCCCCGACAAATGGAGGCTAAGAACTCTGCTTCGTTGGGTGGATCCGCCGACGATCTCCTGTTCCTGGACCCAATCTGCAAAAGCGGTGTGCTCAGGATCGAAGACTGCTTCGCTTTTTGCCCCGTTGTCGAGATCGCGAAGACTGACAAACGCGCACGTGATCTCCAGAACGCCCGCCACGACGTCGAGGCAGCCCTCAGCAATTTCCCTTAGGCCGCGTCCTACCCAGGCGGCGGGCATCGCCGAGAGGGCAACCAGATCGCGCATCGTGCGCTGTAGTTGGGGTAGCTCCGGGTGCGTGCCGAGAGATTCCATGGACTAATTCGTACGCTCAGCTCTGCGAGGATTCTTTCGTTCCCGCAGTTCCAGCAGAAACTGGTCCGGCGGGACAAAGAACGGGTTTTCCTGGAGAACGCCGCCCACGATGACAACCGGGTGGGTGCGGAGAATGTCGAAGGCCACGCGTGAACTAAACCGTGCCAGATCGTAGGTGCAGATCACCGGGTCATCGTACTTGGGCAGAATGTAGTTGAGCCTGGTCTCATACTCGGCCAGATCCTCAACGCCCGGGCGGTCGAGCGTGGCCCATTCCATATGCGCGACCAAGCGGGTGAGGGGGTATCCCCGTTCGAAGCCGGCCTGCAACACTTCTTCGATCAAGGCGAGCATCGCATCCTGATCGAACTTTTCGCGCCGGAGGTAAGCATCCTCCCAGCGGCGAATCTCAAACTGGCCTTCAGCGGCAGCCGATTCGGTGTCGATGCCGAATGATTTGAGCCGGTTGACGTGGTCTTCTGTAAGCTGCTTGTCGACAATGTGAACCGCTCGTTCCCCGCGCTCGAAGCCTTGCTTGATGAACGGGAGAAGCGAACGGTATTCTTCGTCGGCGCTATTGAAGAAAGCACAAATGTGGCGCTCTCTTCCCAGGCAGCCGCCGGCAAATTCGACAGGGGATGCGGTGGAATTCATTGTGCCCTCGCTTTCGGAAAACGGAGGTGGATGAAAAGGAAGTGAAGAAGGTGGGATTGTATTTTCATCAAAAAGGTTGCCTGCGGCAATTGATACAACTACGGTGACTGCTTCTTTTCATATAGTGCATTCGGCTTTCGATCTCAACGAAAAAACACCGACACGCCCCCCGCATCCCTCATCCGCGATTGAATCGTTGACAGGAATTTAGGCGCATTTCGGCGGTCCCTGTAAGGCTTATGTTTCTTGGTAAACACCACCGGCAGAGCCTCTGAGAGTTCTCACTGTCAAGAACGGACAAAAGAACGGAGGGCGCTCCACATGATGCTTCCTTAATGTGCGGCATTCCCATTGTTGTTCTAACGCTGGGGATTGGCGTTCAGTCACAACGATGAGCACAGATTTTGCCATGTAGACTTTGCTTGACTCAAAATTGCAGGGCGCCGACGGAAAAAACACACCCTTGATCATCACCCCCGATTGACCCTTCTTTACGTATTTCGGCAGACCTTGTTACTGCAGAGCGGGAGTCGGCACGCATGTGACCGCGCTCGGGCACCAAGCGGCCGCAATGCCATCGGGCTCTTGAATCGAATGGTTTACGCCTTGCCAGCCATCTTGGCAAACCACCAGCGTGACTTCATCATCTCAGATCAGCTTGGCAGCACGCGCGTGGAGGTAGACTTCAGCTGGAACGGACCCGGTACGAGCCTTCACCGGAATACCTTAAATTACTTCCCGTTCGGAGGATACCTGGGGACTCCGGCAAGCGATACAGTACGGGACACTGAGTCCGGCAATGACTACTTCGGGGCTAGGTACTACGGTTCATCCGCGGGGCGCTTTATGTCGCCCGATCCATCGGGGCTTCTGGCACAACATCCCGAAGACCCGCAAGGCTGGAATCTTTATGCTCGCAACAAACCGCTCATAAAGCACCAAGAAGTCACAAGATTCCAAAAGAGTGGGGGCTGTTCCCGTAACTCTTTCAACAGAGGTTGTTGATCTTTGTAGAACCTTGTTGATGCATGTTGTTTATTGAAGCAGCTAACGACGCTGTGGATAAGGCGCCAAAGCTCATGCCCGGACAGTCCGACGCGACCTTTCTGAGACTCTCGGAGTCACCGATTGTCGTTTGCCGATCGTGGCCTGCCGGATGGCAGGAACACGGAGAAGACAGTCCAACTCCGCCCTGCCGTCGCGCTGCTTTTTACCCGAATCGATCCATGGTGTCTCTGCACGATGTTCGTACAGACCCAAAGACCCAGACCCGTTCCGACGTCATTCTTGGTAGTAAAGAATGGCTCGAAAAGCTTCGATCGGACTGATGGCGGAATACCTCGCCCGGTGTCGGCGATGGTAATCCGTATCCCGGGCGAATGCTGGTTATTTAATATATTCGCGTCGATTCGAATTCGAATTAAACCGCCGGAATCGACAGCATCGATACTGTTGCTTAGAAGATTTGCAATCAGCTGACGGATTTCACCTGCTACGGCGTAAATCTCCGGATCTTGCCGAATTTCCGGCCGAATCTCAATCCCTTTGTTCCGCGCTCGCCGGCCAAGCACAGAGATGAGCGGATTCAGCATTTCTCCTACTCGAACCGAGCTTGGAGCGATCGTTTCGCGGTAGAAGCCAAGAGTCTGCTTTGTTATATGGGAGATCCGGTTCAGTTCCTCCTCAACGGCATTCAAGTGTTCCCGTACGTCACTGAGAGAGGGGCTGCCCTTTGCGAGATAAACCAGGTTTGTCACCGCTTCGAGAGGATTATTGATTTCGTGCGCGACCGTCGCCGCCAATCGGCCGACAGAGGCCAGCTTCTCAGTCGTTCGCAGGGCTTGCTCGGTCTTTTTTTGCTGAGTAATGTCCCGCGCAGTTTTCGCAGCTCCTATCACTCTGCCAGCTTCATCTCTTACTGGAGAAACAGTCAGTGATACGTTGATTCTTTCATCGCCTTTGGTCAGACGAACTGTCTCAAAGTGCTCGACTCGTTCCCCTCGCCCTATGGTCGCCAGAATCTTCTTCTCGTCCTCCTGCAACTCAGGCGGAATGATGGCAGTAATAGGCTGTCCAATCATCTCCTTAGCAGAGTAACCAAACATCTTCGCCGCACCCAGATTCCAACTCGTCACAATTCCGTCCAGGTCAATGCCGATAATCGCATCGTCCGACGATTCGACGATGGCGGCCAGGCGGCGCAGCGCTTGCTCTGCTTCTTTGCGCGAAGTGATATCTATGTTAATACCGGTCATTCGGGTTGGTTCACCGGATTCGTCCTTGAAGACCTGCCACCTTCCGAGAATCCAATGAATACTACCGTCGGGCCAGATTGTGCGCCATTCCGCTTGAACGGGGACGCTCGTCTGAAAAGCCCTCTGCACTTGCATGAGTGCTGCAGCCCTGTCGTCGGCGTGTAGCATTTGCTCCCAGGCTTCCTGAGTGCCGGCAAATTCTCCTGGCTTCAGGCCGTAGATGGCTTCTAACTCCGGAGTCCATCTGTTCACTTTGGTTTGGACATTCCATTCAAACGTGCCAATGGTCGCCACTTGCTGTGCGAGACGGAGGCGCTCCTCACTCTCTCGCAACGTTTCGGACGCAGCGCGAACTTTCTCCGACGCTTCTTTCTGGTCGTGTATGTCGAGGCAGCCGCCCACGAATCCCTCAAAGGCTCCGTCCGGAGCGTAACGTGGTACACCGTGATCGAGGATCCATCGGTATTGTCCGTTATGATGGCGCAGTCTATACTCCACTTCAAACGGCTGGCGGGCACCGAAGCAGTCCACATAAATCTGCTGGCAGCGATCGAAGTCCTCGGGATGCACGTTCTTGGCCCAGCCATTCCCCGATTCCTGTTCGAGAGTGCGTCCGACGAAGTCCAACCACCCCTTGTTGAAGTAATAGCAAAGCTTGTCTGTTCCGGACATCCAGACCATAATGGGGGCAGCTTCGGTGATCATTCGGAAGCGCTGTTCGCTTTCACGCAAGGCCAGTTCGGCGCGCCGCCTTTCCGTGATATCAAGAGTGACCGCCAACTGCACCCACGCCCCATCGGCACTTTGAAGCGGGGCGGCATGAGTTTCCATATGCCGCCGACCACCCTCCAATCCGACAATGTCAAATTCCAGTGACCCTCGGTCGCCGCCGCAGATGCTCTCATTGAATTGCCGGTACCGATCCCGATCTTCCGGTGCAATGAGATCGTAAACGCACTTGCCAATGGCCGCTTCGCTCGAATCGGCCTCTACCATGTTCAATCCGACCGTATTCATGTGCAGCAAGGTGCCATCTGAAGCAACCAGCTTGACACATTCAGGCGTTGTTTCAACGATGGCACGAAATCGCTTTTCGCTTTCTTCCGCCCGCGTTCGCTGCTTCTGACTCGCCTCAAACAGACGAGCGTTGTCAATGGCAATAGCAGCCTGTTGTGCGACGCCCTCCACGAGTCGTTCTGCCCGTTCCGTAAACACGCCCACCCCGGAATGACCAAAGAGAAGTCCGCCGATCACTTCACCTGAACGTGAGACCACCGGCACGGCAAGATAGCTGCGCACCGGCAAATGCCCCGCAGGTATTCCGTGATGGGGTGGGTTCTTACCGTATCGCGGGTCCTGACGGATATCGGCGACCCGCATGGTTCCGTCGCCCCGAAACGTGGGTGAAAATACATCGGTATTCCGCGGCATGGGGAAGTTTCTAAACGCCTCCTCAGGTACCCCAGACAGTGTATAGAGGAGATACTTCTCGCCCCCATCATCGGTGTCGTTATAGAAAAACGCCCCAAATTCAGCCTGGCTCAATTCCCGGCCTGCATCGGTAACCGATTGTATGAGCTCCTTCAGGTCCAGTTCGGAGGCCAACGTTGCGCCCACGCGATGGAGGATACGCAGTTCCTCTTCGCTCTCGCGCAAAGCTTCCATCGCGTTCTTGCGCACGGTAATGTCCTGTATCGTGACAAGCGCCGTCTGCCCCGCATGACCTCCACGAATCAAACGACGCGCGTTTAGCAATAGCGTTCGGCGCCCCCCAACTGAGAATTCATGATCGCACTCCAGCGATTCAGGATGGTCGTTCGACGGCGAACTCCCGTCGAGCAGCTTTCGGAGCCGGGCAACATCCCAGTTCCCATTTCCCAAGTGGTAGAGGTGGACTCCTTGCGATTTTTCTCGTGAGGTTTGGAATAGTGAGTAGAAAGCATGATTCGCTGACTGGACGCGAAAGTCTGCGTCCACTATCACCAGAGCATCTGCGATGGTGTTGATTACCGCTTTGGTATATTCGCGTTCCTCAATTGCTCGCTCCAGACTTTCGAGAAATGCAGTCACGTTGGTCAGGGTGAGCACGGCACCGTCGATAATCTGATTTGTCTTACGGCAGCCTATGCTGACGGAATACCACGAACCTGCGCCATCGGCCAACTCCATGCGGTGTGAGGACCCGCCGGCAATGACATGCTCGCATAACTCCTCGAGCTTTCGGGCCCTGGTGAAAATCTGAATTGAAGACAAGCGTCTGCCATAGTCGGAATCCGTAAGGGACAACAGCGTTGCCGCGGCCGTATTGAAGCCCGCGACCGTTAATTCGCGGTCGATGACGACAACCGGAAGCTCAATACAATTAATGAGCTCCATCCAGAGCGAACTTGACGCCGGACCCGCTTCTAACATCGTGTCGATCCGCCTCATGAGCTACGGTCAATTCGTTAATGAGAAGCACGATATAGGGTTCCACTCCGTTGGAGCACGGCGTCGGAGACGTCTGGGAGAACCTGGCGCAATGCGAATAACAATGCCTGAGAGGGCGGCATCATAAAGGGGGGGGCGTAGTGATCCAGTAGCTTCTTTTCGAGAACGTTCGCCTCTACCGGCCCGACGATCTCGCGAAGTGCATCCGCTACCGCACGTTCGAGACGGGAGTAATTCTCCACGGGAATCAGGTGCGAGTGATTCTGCCCGAGCCTTGGCAGCATGCGAGTGTGCACTTCTCCGTCGAAATTGTCCATCAGGAAGGAGCAGAAGATCGCGATCTCCTGTTCATGCGCGAGTTGATCGAACAAGTCTTCAAGAGCCATGCTGGCCGTGGCGTTTCCGCGTTCCCAGAGAAGGTTGACCATCTCACCCCACCAGCGTACCTTCGGATATCGGTTTCGTCCGCGCGCCCGCGCCACCACTTCGCCGGCAAGTCCGAGGAACACGGGCGAGTCTGGCATCTCATGACCCATGAAGCGAGGCAGGAGCTCATCGGCGTCAACCACCGTCAATTGACCCTGCGCTTGCGCCTCTTTGATATCTACACCCTCAGCTTCGAGGCGAGGACAGAAGGCGTCCCAGTGAGCTGCCGTCGGAACCAGAATCACGCCTTCGCCATGCGCCAATGCAGCGGCTGCGAAGCGGCAGACTGCCCGGTTGAGAAACTGCTCATCTTGATAAAGCTGAACAATATGATCCTTGGGACCAGCATCGTGAAGGAGATTTCGCCATGGCTCCAAACTGTCGGTCTTGTGTCCCTCTGCTCCGCAAGAATGGGGAAGGCAATTCGGAGATTTGGGAAACGTTTGCTTCAGCTGGTTCTCAAGAGAACTCATGGTTAATGCTCCTCCAAACGGGAATGCCGTGCGCTAAGGTGCCTTCCCTGAGAGATTCCAGGATTCCGTTGCCCTGAAAAGGCGGGATAGAATTGCCTGCGGGCAACGGCCGGCGATTAATTGCTCCGACTAGTTACTTTTCGAGTAGTGAAGGAGATGCATTTCGAATGTGATCGGTTGCCTGGGACCATCGGACCAGGGAAATTATTTAGAGCATCGCCAAATACCTACTTTCGAATGGCTCGTAAATAACTCATTTAATATCAGCTTTTGGGCGCTGCTAAGAGTGAGCCTGTGGCCTTGGAGAAAATGGCGGTATTGCCTGGAACTCAACTGTTTTTACGGACCGGAAGCAAGATAAAGCCGCCGGAAGTTGGCTAGAGCTTTGTAATTTGTTGACCCAAAAAAGGGCGCGACGCTCGAGGGCTATCGCGCTTCACGAATTGTGTCAGTGGAAGAAGTCTCTCAGCATCAAGTCGTCCGTTCATTGCCTAATCGCAAGATCGCGGGCACGCGCAGCGCTTGGTTATCACTTCTCCTTCATCAGGATGTGAAGCGGACTTACACGTGAAGCGGACTTACACCCCCAAACTGTCAAACATGCACGGCGTACAAGAAAAGCGCGGCGCCCCCGCGCCGCGCACTTTTCCTTCGGAAGCCACTTTCTTGACTGGCCAGGACATTAGGCCGTTTCTCCACCGCGCGCAACTAGTAAGAACCCTAGGCGTCCGCTCGGTAAGATACCGGTCTCGCTGCGCACATCACTGGCAGACCATGTGCAGGACTCCAGCCAGCGACGACGCAAAATTGGACGTTTGCGCGTCGTGCCAGTCGTCGGGATGGCAGCATTGACAGACAGGGTGAGGCGGTAGAGGTCTTTCAGTTTACGGTCAAGGCTTGCCAGTCATGCGGCGTGGCATCGAGCTGATGGAGGTTCGAAGAATTCGAAGCGGCGATCCATTTGTCGCGCTGGATGGGAAAGAAGCCGGGACAAGGGCAGCGAAATCCGACGCAGAGGTGTTCCCCGCAGTAGAGGTGGCTATCGGCTCGATGGCCGCATTGGCACAGCAAACCTGGATTCTGATTGCGTCGTTCCCCGAATGTCATGTAGATATTCTGGTGCAGGCGTCCAGAATTCCGTGTGATGCAAATCACGTAAAAAACAGCCGAGTTATGTGTACCTAGGCTTGCCGGTGAACGCGCCGCAGGCTTGGTATGTGGCTTTGGATCTGCAGTACGTTTTCCTGCGTGGCGGCGTCGGATGTTGAATTCCCGGCGGACTCCCCGAGTGCGTCGACAGCAAGATTGTGATGCTCTTCCGTGTACCATATCGGCGCATATTCCTCTAACAGTTCGAAGAGTACTTCCAACGCCGCTCTGGTCCTCATCGATTTCGTCTCCGTAATGGCAGAAGCCGGCTACTCAGCGTGCTCCATGTTTGCGCGTGGGTCTCTGAACTCATAAGTGCGCCGATCAGCATTGAAGTGCAAAAGGCTGAAATCCCCGTAAGGGTCGCAGGTGTGATTCTTTTCGTGGACGTCGAGTTCCTCTTCGCAAGCCGCAGACGCAACCGTCTGAAAGCAACTTGTACAGATTGAATCAATAGAGGAGTCTCTATTCCGCCGCTTGACGAACTGGGGGAAGGTCATAGTTTGATGCTCCTCGCGGGCGAGGGAGTCCTCCGGAGGACTCAGCTTGACAAAAATCTGAGTCTCGGCCAGATCGTAGTACGGATTGTGGGCGCCTTTGTCTAGTGAGCTCTGCTTAACCAACTTAAGGATTTACGGGTTTGTCCCTGGCGGAACCAGGCGGAAGCACGAATCGCTAGCACTGAGGCGTGATTGCGATGCTTGAAGACACTCGCGTATTCTTGCCTTCTATGAGCGTACGTAAGCGCAACAATGTCAATGTCTCAGGTTCTGGCGAGCGCACACTGATGTTCGCGCATGGGTATGGTTGCGATCAGAGTATGTGGAGACAGATCACGCCGTCCTTTCCGGACTACCAAATTGTGCTGTTCGATTATGTCGGATCCGGTGATTCTGACGCTTCGGCCTTCGATCAGACCAGGTACAGTACGCTAAAGGGCTATGCAACCGATGTTCTTGAGATCATCGATGAGCTAGGATTAAAGCGAGTGAACTTCGTTGGGCACTCGGTCAGCTCCATGATTGGTGCACTCGCTGCCATCGAGAGCCCGACCAGTTTCGAATCGCTGACGATGATCGGGCCGTCGCCTAGTTATATCAACGATGGAAACTACATCGGCGGATTCGAACGATCTGACATAGAGGGCCTCCTGGAATCGCTCGAAAGCAATCATGTGGCATGGTCGGCGTCCATGGCCCCCGTCATTATGGGGAAGGAGAACAACCCCGAGCTTTCTGGCGAACTCGAGGCAAGCTTTTGTCGCATGGACCCGTTTCTGGCGCATCATTTTGCCAAGGTCACATTTCTCTCCGACAACCGGGCCGACCTCCCGCTCGTGTCTACGAGAACACTCATTCTCCAGTGCCAGAAAGATGTGATTGCTAACCTTGAAGTGGGAAAATATGTCCACAAGTGTCTTCCGAAGAGCCAATTCGTACTCATGGACGCGACAGGACACTGTCCCCACATGAGTGCGCCCGAGAAAGTAGTGGAAGCGCTCAAAAGTTTTCTTTAGGTGAATCGATTGAAGCGCACTTGACAGAGGTTTTCGGTCTAGAAATCCTGGAAGACGCGCCCTGTGGTCTAGCGCTCCTGGCGATGGACGGGGTGATTCTTTTCGCCAATCTGGCCTTCCGCAGGCTCTGCGGGTCCTATGATGCTGACGGTTTCGAGCGCCACTTCCAGCAGTTCCTCACGAAGGGAGCGGCGATCTTCTACGAAAACCAATTGCTCCCGACCCTTCTCCAACGTGGCAAGATTGAGGGGATCTCACTGGAATTTAGCCAGCCCTCAGGGGAGCATGTCCCCGTATTCCTGAATGCCGTGCTCCGCCGGAGCGACGACGGAAATCCAAGCGGTATGCTGCTGTCTGTCGTTGACGCAACCCAGCGCCGTCTCTATGAGAAGGAACTACTGCGTGCGCGGAAGGAAGCCGAACAACTTTCCGAGGTGGTGCGGCGCTCCTCCGATGCCATCCTTCGGCTGGGTCCAGATGGGGTTATTCAGAGTTGGAACGAAGGCGCCAGACACATGTTTGGCTGGTCCTCCGATGAGGTGCTGGCAAAGCCGATAACGTTGCTACTAGAGGGTGAGGGAAGGAGTCAAATAGAGGACGCGATGGTACTGCTTGGCCGTGGAGCGCAAGTCATCAAAGAATTGACGGGCTTGAGGAAAGACGGTAGCAGTCTCGAAGTCTCAGTCAGTCTGACCCCGCATCTTGAGGCTCCCGGAATTCTGGTCGCTTTCTCCGCCATTATCCGAGACGTAACGGCGCAAAAGCTCTCCGAGCGCGCCATCCTGCAAAGCGAAAAGCTGGCTTCCGTTGGTCGTTTGGCAAGCTCTATCGCCCACGAGATTAACAACCCTCTTGAATCTGTAACCAATCTCCTATACATCCTGCAATCGCGCCCCCTCGATTCCGCGAGCCAAGCCCTGGTTTCGACCGCACAGGAGGAACTAGCCAGGGTTTCGCAAATTGCTACCCAGACTCTGCGATTCTATAAACAGAGCAGCAGTCGCACACATCTCGACCTTCCGGCGCTCGCCGATTCGGTCCTTGCCCTCTATCGAGCGCGATTGACGAATGCTGGAATCACGTGGACGAAGGATTGCAAAAGAGTCTCACCAGTCTTCTGTTTCGAAGGAGAACTTCGCCAGATTCTGGTCAACCTGGTTTCGAATGCTTATGACGCAATGAGGAATGGTGGGAAGCTTACGATCCGTAGCAGAGATACCGTCATCTTACCGGAGGGCGTACGCGGCGTCCGTATCACTGTGGCTGATACCGGTGCTGGCATGGAGCAGAGAACACTAAGTCGCGTTTTCGAACCCTTCTTTACGACCAAAGGAATCGGCGGGACCGGCTTGGGTTTATGGATCACCCTGGAACTGGTAAAAAATAATCAGGGACAAATAAAAATCCGCAGCAGCACTAAGCCAGGAAGGTGTGGGACGGTCGTCACCGTGGTATTTCCGCACTGCGATGGCGCAAATCTTCAGAAGTAATGTGTAAGCGTTTCCCAACGTGCAGGCGACTCGCATCGCCAACGAGGTGCGCCTCCGAGCAAACAATGCGTCTCACGCATGAGTCAGGAGAGCGGTATTCCTTGCATCCTTTGACGCCGAATTAGCGAAGCTCGGACCGCTAGCAATACAACTCGCAGACGTTCACCTGGGTGGCGCGTGCCATGTGAAAATGGATCATGGGAAGCGATGAAGTGAGATGCCGCAGCTGTAGGGCGAGCGCGTTACGTCGGTCGAGACTGCGATTCGGGGATCTTCCGCAGCTAATTTTATTGATGTACCCCGTGCGTTGCAGGGCATGTTTGACCCGTGGACATGTGGCCGCGTGGAAAGCTGTGCGGCTCCGCTCACCAATTCGAGATCGAACCAAAGCATGAACGGGCTCAGCGATTGGAACCCACCGTTACGGCTTCCCTATGTGATATGCCTCGACAAGCATCTCTTTCTCTCGTTCAAACCTCAGGTGTGATGCGTTCTCGTCTCAGTATTCCTGCATCGAACAGAGCACATCAGGAGACTGGAGAATCGCAGATGACAGATTACCGGGTCGGGAAAAACGAAGCGCAAGAGGATCAAGTAACTTCCGCAATTGAAAAGGCAACATCACAAGCGCCTTCTAGCCTCTTTCTTGGGCTGGCATTAGGCTCCATGGCGGTTTCGGTGGCTTTACATCTCTCCGGCAAGAAACACGAATCCCTATTTGTTGGTCAATGGGCAGCTCCGTTTTTAATAATGGGGATCTACAACAAGATGGTTAAGCAGCATGGATCGGATGGATCTACGGCCTCCAAATGAAGACCGCTCCGGCGCGGTTTTTCGAGCGAGACTCAAGGCATAGCGCGCTTTCGCGCAACTATGGACGTGTTCCACGGTCATTTTCTGCTGGCCGACGCCTCGGTAGATCCGCAAGCGCTCCGCCATCGTCTTGAACGTTCGAAGCGTCTTAACTGCTCCGTTGACGTTGCAGTCGACTTCTGGTGCTGTCTGTGCTCGATGAGCATCGCGCCCTGCAAGACTCCATGCCCTGGCTATGCAGCGCGATTAATTGCGAGCAAAGTATCACTTCCATGCTATCGCGTGGCGCAAGGGCGGCTGCGCCATCCAGCACAACCTGCGGATTATCGGAAACGATGCCCTGGATGGCGGCAGAGCGCAAGTAACTTGAGTTAAGCGGAAGTTATCCAAATTGTGTTGCCCTGCCCGGCTTGAGCATTCGAGCAAAATAATCTCTCGGTGATTCTGATTGACCAACCTCTGTGATAGCTGATCTGCCCACGCTCGTTCTTTAAGATCTCCACCTGGGCCGGGCGCGAAGGAGAGATGGAAGTTGGGAATGCCAAAGCGATACGAGATTGAAATGCTTTCTAGGCCAGCCAATCAGACCCGGTCATAGGTTGCGCGATCGATTTCCCGTGATCAAGCGAAGGATAACGGTGAGAATCACTGCGCCGATTACGGCAATGATGATGCTGACGATCATGCCATGCTCACCAGTGGCTCCAAAGCCTAGCGCGCTGGAAATCCATCCGCCGATCAGGGCGCCGACAAGTCCCACTATCATGTCCATGATGAAGCCAAATCCGGACCCCTTCATGAGCTTGCCCGTTAGCCACCCGGCGATCACGCCGATGATGATCCACGCGATAATTCCATGTCCCATATCTGGTTGACCTCGAAAAGTCAGATGCAATTTGAAGTGATTTGGTAGTTCGGCTCCAACAGCTCCGGCTGATCCACTTGGGCAGCGGCGAACACATGCGCATCTAGCTACAAAATGAATTGTGTCATCGCTGACTGCAATTCATCTTGGTACGTTCGTAATATCCTGTTCCTCGGCGCCCGGTAACGCCCTTTCGCCGTACATGCTGAAAAGTTGGTCATAAACAAATCCGCCCAACGCACCCCCCAGGAGAGGCGCCAGCCAAAATAGCCAAAGTTGTTGCAAAGCCCACCCGCCTGCGAACAAAGCGGGGCCAGTGCTGCGTGCAGGGTTAACAGAGGTGTCAGTTGTGGCCACGCGAAAGCGCCGCTTGCTGCGAGCGCGAATGCCATTCGCCCGCATCAACTGTTGAACCCGCTGCTTGCCTACGCGCAGCCCTCGTTTACGCAACTCGCGCCAGATACGCGGCCATCCATAAGCACCACGCATCTCCGCATGTATCGCGCGAATATGCGCCAGCAGCGCCTCATCGGTCATGTGCCGCCGGTGCGCGATCCCGGCCCTCCGCAACCGATGTTGGTGATAGCCTGTGGCGCTGACGCCGAGCACGCAGCACTGCACACAGACCGGCCAGATAGAACGACGTTGATCGATAAAGGCGTACTTAATTGGAATGGTCCGCCGCCTCCCCACCGAGGATGATAGGGACAGAGGAGGACGTTCATGGAGATTCGTACAGTCGGCATCGATCTTGGCAAGTCGGTGTTCCATCTTGTTGGTGTCAATGCAGCAGGTGAGGTTGTTGTGCGGAAGAAGTTTTCGCGGGAAAAGTTGTTGCATTTCACGATTAATTTGCGCGTGCAGCGGATCGGCATGGAAGCCTGCCCAGGCGCTCACTTCCTTGGCCGCGCACTCCGTGCGCAGGGTCATGATGTCCGGTTGATGCCGGCACAGTACGTCAAGCCGTACGTAATGACGAACAAGAACGACTACATCGATGCAGAGGCCATTGCCGAAGCGGTATGGCGCCCGAAGACGCGCTTCGTGCCGATCAAAACTGACGATCAGCTGGATATGCAATCGCTGCACCGCGCGCGGGAAGGATGGGTACATCGCCGCACAGGTCTGGTCAACCAGATACGCGGACTTCTGCTCGAGCGCGGCATCACCATACGAAAAGGCCGCCAACATGCAGAAGAGGCCCTGCCCCGCATCCTCGAAGACCCGGAGACAAATCTGTCGGGGCCTTTGCGGATGTTGCTTGCGCAACTCCAGCAGGAGCTAAACCAGCTACAGCGGCAGATCGAAGAAACTGATGCTGTAATTTTCAAGGCAGCAAGTGAGCACGAAGCCTGCCAACGATTGATGGCGATTCCCGGCATCGGACCGGTCACTTCCACGGCGATTGTTGCGACCATCGGTAACGGAGGAAACTTCGAGAAGGGCCGGGGCTTTGCCGCCTGGCTCGGTTTGGTTCCCAGGCAATACTCAACCGGGGGCCAACAGAAGCTATTGGGCATCAGCAAACGTGGAAATTGCTATCTTCGGTGCCTTCTCATCCACGGTGCACGCTCGGTGCTCCAGTTTAAGGAAAAGCAATCTTCCGGCCCTCAGCGCATGGCTCGACAAGCTCACAATCCGCGCACACCACAATTTGGCTGTGGTTGCCTTGGCCAACAAACTGGCTCGCATGGCATGGGCAGTACTGGCCAAGGGAGAAGCCTATCGGCCTCCACTGTTGGCAGCCACTGAACCCGAGGCGGCCTGAGGCAACCGGGCTGCAATTGCCGCCTGGCAACGCCAGGCTTGGAAATCGCATACGCGATTCCCACAATTGCAGCCCGGCGGCTACTGCTGAATGATCTGAGTTTTACATTACCTGCCAGGTCTGCTGGCGAACAAATGAGATGGCACAACGGTCGAACCCGGGGTTCTCCAAACCTGTAGAAGTGAACAAGGCTACCAAGCCTGTGTACTTAGTTAGGACGAGAGCGCAGCGCATTCCATCAAGGTCCGGAGCCTAAACTCCAACAAGACCGGATACATTTGCGTAGACCACACTGCAATCCACATTTTTCGCTTGCGACAGGGCGGCGGACCATACATCACTTCTGGCCCTTTGCAAAGAACGCCGTGGCTTTTCCCAGGATGTCGCGCTCCATCGTCACTCGCGCCAACTCCGCTCGCAATCGCCGGATCTCCATCTGTTCGGCTGTCAGCTCTCCGCTCCTTCCGGAGCCGCGCAGCTTGCCGGCCCGATGCGCCTTCACCCAGTTCGCCAGCGTTTGCTCGACAACCCCAATGTTGCGAGCGGCCTCTGAAACGCGCTGGCCCGACTCGACCAGACGAACTGCTTCCTGCTTGAACTCAAGCGTGTATGCCTTCCGCGGTATCTTCACCATCTCCGTTTTCCCTTCGCAGTTTACCTGCTCTGCTAAGGGATACGATTTGCGGGGGCAAGCTCATTCCTCCCAGGATTGTCCCGGATTGTGTCCCTCAGCAATCCTACTCGACGCTGCTTCCAAGGGCTTTCCTTGCGTGAGTTTCATCCATATTGCCACATGTTTCTGCACATGGCCCCGCAATCTTACGAGAGTTGAGGGGGACACGCCGGGGGCCGCATGCTCCACCTTCTGAGATAGTTTCGATGAGTGACTCGCCCTGTTTTCATCAGTTGAGAGTTTCAGAATGTGAATGCCACCCAACTAAAAGCTAAGCTATGAGCTGCGCCAGAACCTGTTTGCGCAGATCGTCCTCCGTCGTCAAGCCAAGACCGCCTCCACAATGCTCGCGGGGGACGCAGTAGGAACTACCCGGGTCATGCGCAGTCCCGCCTTCGCGAGCAGAGCGCCATACTCCTCCTCGGTTCGCTCCTCGCCACCAGCGACTGTGAGCATTATCATGTCCAGAATCTTGCCTGGGTGCGGCGAGTTGTCTGACGGAAGCACAAACTCCACAATCAGCAGCTTGCTCTCCGGCTTCATCGCCTTGCGGCAGTGAACCAGAATAGTCAGGTTTTGCTCCTCCGACCAATCGTGAATTACATGTGACAAAATGTAACAATCCGCCCGCGCTGGCACGCTCTCAAAAAAGCTTCCTGGCTCAATCGCGATGCGCTCTTCCATCCCTTGCTTTCTCAGGAATGCCGGCGCTTCCGCCAGTGTAACCGGAAGGTCGAACAACACTCCGCGCGTTCCCGCGTTCCGGCGCAGGATATGCACCAGCATATTGCCCGTTGAGCCTCCCACATCTACCACCGTCTCAAACCTTGAAAAGTCATACGCCTCCGCAACAGCCGGGGGCTCAGCCCCATGGAAGCCGATCATTGTCTCGCCAAACAGCGCTGCCTCTTCCGGCTCTGATTTCATCCACTCGAACGGTGGCATTCCGTACACCTTGGTGAACGCGCTCTTCCCGCTCTCTACTGAATATCGCATCTCACCAAACGCGTTCCATGCCCAGCCGCCAAAGCTCAGAATTGACGCCCGCGCAGAACCAGGAGCGCCGGTTTTCAGCGCTTCTCCCATCTCGGTCAGCCTGAACGTCCCGCCCATTTCCTCCGTGAGCAGACCAAGGCTCGACAACGTCCGCATCAATCGATGCAAAGCGCGTTCATGCGTCCCGGTCGGGCCGGCCAACTCCGCAGCGCACTTCGGCTCATCTACCAGCAGGTCTGCCAACCCCAACTTCGCCGTGACGTACAGAACCCGTGCGGGAATAAAACCCATCCCCATCTGTATCAACTGAGCATATGGCGGAGGTGCCCCAACATTCCCGTTCGTGATTTCTGCCATTGTCTCTCTCTCTCATCCTGGCGCTGGTAAGCAGCAACGCCGAGTCTCAATTTCTCATGCGACCGCGGTTACCCTACTCTGGACGAGCAAGGTTGATTGGTTCATACCGGACCCACTGTTCCAATCGCTGTCGTGCCCTGTTCAGCCTTTGGCCCAAGCACCTCGCGCATCACGGTTGCTAGGTCACGCAATGCCTGCCCGCCATCACCCGAATAGCTTGAGCCGTGCATGACAGCGAGCGTTTTGGGATTAAGTTCTGCTAGGTCATGCAGCACGACACCCGTGTGGTGCGTGTATGGAACATAGTTCGCGAACGGGCCTGCTTCCGTTTGCACCAGCGCATCCTTACAACGTTCGATTATGCTGCTGGCGGTTGTTGGTTCGAGCTGGCCCCACTGATGAAACAGATCGGAGCAAAACAGGGTCCCTTCCGATTCCTCGTAGAGCACACCGGCGTCCCAACCGTGCGGCACGTGAGGTGTGGGAACAAACCGGAACCTGTATGTGCCAGTCGAAAACACGTCGGCGCGGGTCAACGCACGCGCAGGACGGATTGCAAAATCATTTACGCTCACCATCGCCCCCACCAACCCACAAACAGGCTCTGCCGCGGGCGCAATCTGGAGCCACTCGTTTAGCCCGCCACACTCATCCGATTCAAAATGGCTGAACCCGATATGTTGGAGTTTCGATGGGTCTATCAACCGCGAAATCTCCTGCCGTAGCAGAGGAAACATCCCTCGCAAACCTGCGTGGAAAAGCAGCGGCTCCTCATCCCTGACCAGGAAATGGCTGAACTCCAGATTAATTTCAGGAACAAACATCGAAATCCGGTAAATATCGGGCGCGATCTCCATGGTGCTAACCATGCATCCTCCTTGCGTGCCGCGGTACCACTATACGCATTCACTAGAGTTGACAGCTTTTGACGGTAGCAATCCTCGGATAGAGCAAATTACTCATCAAGTGATGGCTTTATCTAACCCTTCAGGAGTGCTCCTAGAAAACGTGATTCGATTGCTGATTCTATTCGCTGAATGAACGAGCGCACAATCGCCTACGCACTTTTCGAGGTCAGATTTCCTGTGGCAGGTCTATTTTGTGCATGTCAGCGGCATGGAGGCCGCCCATATGCACAAAAGGAACAAAAGGCCACCCTGCCACAAGATCGTTCTGAAGCTCCCAGATCTCGATCATGCGAAATCCGCTGTATTCAACAGCCTCAGTCCGCCCCATTCAAGAAGAAAGTGTCTCCGCGAAAATCAACGAAAGAAATCCGAGTGCTTTTCCAGAACCGCAACCCGGACACCCTTACGTGCCAGAAGGTATCCGAGCATCATGCCAGCAGGCCCACCGCCTAACACAACAAGTCGTCTCCAAGACCTCAAGTACCATATCTGAATGGGTCTCCCGCCTCAAAACCGCTCAGGTTCTTCGATGCTGAATGACAAAGCCTTGGATTGGTCGCTCGTGGCGGGGCCGCTCCCTTATTCACTAATTTTATGCCTAATCCGAATACATAGTATTTCCTCTCGCTTCTGCCACCTATGTGAGGATTGCCAGTGCGTCGGTAATACGGCGATCCGCTGTCCGGCGTGCCTTCAACCGCATTGATGAATATGGCGCTTATGTTCAACGGCAATTCCGATGCGGTGAGCCTGGCGCTTCCCTTTCTCTATCAGGCGCCGCACGTGCAGCCTGAGCAAATTGGGCCTCAACAAGAGTTCTGTTTGGTGTTCAGATAAAGAATTCAAGCACTCCCGATTCGGAATTCAGCACCGATTTGCCGAGATGAATCGGAGCGATGTCCGATATCCAAGCAGAATCTCGGGGAACCTGTGATCGACCGTTTCAGGTGCCTTTTCGCGCCTAGAATTGCTTATTCGCCGCTCAGCCCTGGATAATGGGCCACCACGTACTCTTCTTCGTTCCTTCGTTCCGAGAGGCGTGGGATGCCGGGCTATTACGATCCCTGGACAGTATTCTGCTCATTCCTGATTGCGTGCCTCGCGGGGTTTGTCGCCTTTGAATCTGTAGACCACACACGCTACAGCGAAGCTTTCCGCGGCTGGGTTTTCTTCGGTGGTGTCACTCTCGGTCTCGGCATCTGGTCCATGCACTTCATGGGAATGCTGGCATGGCATCCGCCTTTCGCTCTCTACTATTCGGTCAGCAGAACACTTCTGTCGGTCCTGGTGGCGATATGTGCATCCTGGCTGGCCCTCCACCTGGTGGCGCAGACTCTCTCGCGAAGATCGCTCACTGCCAAAGCTGTCGGCGCATTACTGGTCGGGTCCGGCATTTGCGCGATGCACTACATAGGAATGTTCGTGCTCCACTTTACCGGCCGTGTTATGTGGGACCGGCTATGGCTTCTGTATTCGTTTCTCATCGCGGTCATAGCCTCATGGGCCGCAATGGAAATGCTGGACAGGAGCGGGACCGGAATAAAGAATCTAAGTCCTCGGTTGATCGCCTCGGTTGTCATCGCGATTGCGATCTGCGGAATGCACTATGCGGGGATGAGAGCCGTCATGCTGGAAAATGGTTTCGTAAGCGTAAAACTGCCCGCATCCTTCAGCGGCGTTGCTCTGGCACGAGTAGGGGTCGGCAACGCGATCCTGTTTACGTTTGCGCTGCTCATCGTTTTTCTTATCCAGACAAGGCGCGCTGGATTCAGAGGGCTAGCGAGGCTCGTCTGCAGGCGGAAGAATCAGTTCGGAAATTGGAGGCCTCGCAGCTGCCGGAAAGATAGCGGCGTCAGTCGCACACGATATTAACAACCCGCTGGAAGCTGTCGTGAATCTGCTTTATCTCGTTCAATCTGGAAGTGTGGGGGACGCAGAGCGTCAGCGCCTTGCGGCCGCACAGAAGGAGTTGGACAGGATCGCGGCCATTACGACGCATGCCTTGAGATTCTATCGGCAGCAAAGTTCGCCGACTCCTGTTTCGATTCCAGAACTCTTCGAATCTGTGACCCTTTTTCAGAGCCAGCTGAGTACATCGGCCAAATCGTTGAGCGGCAGTGACTGGACAATGTGCCGCCAATCGTTTGTCTGGAGGGTGATATCAGGCAGGTCCTTGCAAACCTGATCAGCAACGCAATTGATTCGATGCCAAACGGGGGAACCTTGCATCTCGCCGTCACAGCTGCGGTGAACGGTCTCAACATAGAGATCTCCGACACAGGTCCGGGAATTCCAGCAGAAGCTCAGAAGAAGATTCTGGAACCGTTCTTTACGACAAAAGGTCGCAGGGGTACGGGACTCGGGCTCACGATTAGTGCAGAGATCATTGCCCGGCATGGCGGTACTTTGAACTTTGACACGACGACAGATGGTCTGCATTCCGGCACCTGCTTCAAATTCTTCCTCCCGTTCCAGCAGAAGGCAGAAATCGCCAGAGCAGCCCGAAACGCATGACTGCAAAATCTTCGAGTATCAAGTCGAACCACCCGCCCGTCTGGCCTATCGCTCGAAATGTGCTAAGGCCTGTTCTCGTCAACTGAGAATCGAGGATGCCGAAAAATTGATGACCACTCAACTGAGGGATCGCTTCGAATTGCTTGATTCTACGAAGGGCGGATCAAGCTACTTCACTTGGTGCTTGGCGTACTCTTCGGGTGTGAATTTGGCGCCGTTGACATAGCTTTCATTCAGCTCCGTATACTTTTTCCACTTCTCGGGCAGGTCATCCAGTGCAAAAATCGCCGAGACGGGGCAGACGGGAACGCATGCGCCGCAATCGATGCATTCCACGGGATCTATGTAGAGCTGGGGAACGTCGTCGAATGCTGTCCGGCCGTCGTCATAGGTAGTGTTCTTCTTGGGGTGTATGCAATCCACGGGACAGGCATCGACGCAAGCGGTGTCCTTTGTCCCGATGCAGGGTTCGGCAATGACAAATGCCATGGGTCACCTCCGCTGTCTTTCACGGTATGCCTGCCGCAGAGAAGATTCAAGTGTAGCCGAGGTAAACACGTGGCGTATGGAACTGACGATTGAAGAGATTTCCGCAGTTATTATGCGTGTTGCGAACATGATGAAGTCGGTGAGATTTTACAGAGACGTTCTGGGCATGGAGCTTCTATTTGGTGGAGAGGACGCGGGTTTCTCTTCACTGCGCGCAAAAGACACACAATCTGCGATCCTCAATCTGGAACAGGGTGACACGGTGACTGGCTGGGGTCGTCTAGTCTTCCATGTAACGAATGTGGACGCATTCTGGACTCAATTGAACGAAAGGGGGATTCCATCCAGAAATTCCACGAGACGCCTTCTGGGGAGAACGCTATTTCCATATGTCCAGATGGCCATCAGCTGTCGTTTGCTCGTCCACTCCAATGACTCGAGAGAATTGCCTTGAGGGCAGCGGCTGAGGCTCGTTGTCTTTACAGGAGCCAAATCAAGAACCGAACGTGACTTCTTCGACAAGCGGGGGCGTCTGGTCACAATCGCTGTAACGAATCCATCGGGGCCGTACTACAAAGTACGCGATGTCCGGCCAATTCAAATGCACTCGCCCCTCCGGCCAGACTGTGAAGTAGATCTCTTGGAAACGCTTCAAGTCTGGCCCGTTCGGCTCACTTGCAGCCCCTTCAAATTGCACCGTCTGTTTCCCCAGCCCACCCAACGACAAAAGAGCAATTAGGTCGTGCGATGAGATTGGGATATTTCCGGGAAGACTTCACGGTGTCGAAGATAATCTCCAGGTCAGGACTGATGGCGATGCCTACCAATGCGGATTGTGGGGTACCGTCTTCAGAAATGCTCGATGCTACCCCGTACCGATGTCTCACCATGAAGGAATGAAGAGCGATTCGATCCATCGTCTGGCTCCTGAATCTCCGCGCTAAACTATAGCGCACATTCATGATGGAGAGTGACAGTGCAACCGTCACAGAGTCGTTGTCCGTGTCGTGGTCGAGAACGAAGCAGCAGGCGCCGCGGACGCTGGATTGTGCCAGAATTGCGGGTGTATGGGCACGCAAAAGCGCGTGGAACCGGCTCTCGCGATCATTGGGAGTCCATTTCCACCCATGCCAGGAATCTGGTGCTGGATTACTTGACATCAGCCTGCAGAATTCGCTGTATCGCATCTCTTGCCCACTGATGGCACGAATTACAGGACGGCTTGATTCCCTCTTCTATCAGCCCGCAGAGAGGCCGGGCGTGTTCTTCATATGGACCATCTGTTTGCCCGCATGCAGCGTCTTAATACATACGAAGCAAAGACGAACGCCATGACGAGAATCGGATCGAATTTATCCCAGGTACTGCCGCCGCCATTCAGTTGTGAATAGAGCGCGAGGAAGAGATCGATCGAGAGACCAACATAAATCCACTCAGTCAATCGAGGCACATTGGGAATCAGAAGACCCACGCCGCCAAGGATGTGGGTCACGCCAATCAGAGGCATGATATAGAGCGGGTATCCGAGCTGATTGGCGATCCTCCATTCGCCGGGATCGTGAATCAAATATAGCCTTCCGAAGTACACCCAGATGATGGCGACGAGGCCGGTTATTACCATCGCGGCTATTTGAGTTGCTCGACCTGCCTGTGCGGGTTTATCGATCGTGTGTTCAGCTTTCATATTTAAATTGATCCTCTTCTTGCCGGTTAAAATGGTTTAAATCGTTCTGCAGTATGTCGGCCATGGCTGAGCAGCAAAGGCAGGAACCGCCGGTCGAACACGAAGCCGCGGTGGCCACGGCGGGCTGTTCCCGCCCCCAGGGCGCTGAAGTTGCTTGCCCCGGACTTACGCCTTGACGGCGTTCTGTGCAGCCGCAAACACATCACGTGCGGACGTCGTACCAGCGACGTGCTCAGTACCGGTGATTCCGAGGTCCATCCATCCGGCGTTCACGCTCTCAAACATTTCTTCAGCTGGCCCAGTGTGGCCCTTGGGGATGCCGAACTGTTGGAATGCTTCCGGCCACCCTGCACGCGGGATTGCAAAAGCTTTCACGTCGAGTTTCAAAACTTCACCCAATTGTCCGGCTACTTCATCCGCGCTTACCATCGAACCCAGCTCGATTATGCGATGCCCTGACCACGCCGGCCCGGTCAGAAGCGTCGCCACCTCTGCGCCGATGTCTTCTGCCGCGACCATTGTCGATTTCCGGTTCGTAGGATTGTAGAAGACCGGTAGTGTTCCGCCCTGGGCGACCTGTAAGCCGTAAAGAAAGTTTTCGAAAGCCGCCGGCACGCACAAATGCGACCGGAGACGGCAGGCTGCGAAGACCTTGCTCCAAAAGTGATAGGGCCGTGACATTCCCCACTCCGCTCGTTCTATGCGCGCCCATCGACGAGAGCGCCACCACCCGCGGCGGCGCTAACTTTGTCAGCGCCTCGACATAGTTCGCGATCACGCCCTTTGCTTCTCTAAAATCAGGCGAAGGCGCCCATACAGCCTGCAACATCACAAACGCGCCCTCAACACCTTTGAGCGCCGCCGCTATAGCTGTCGCATCATTCCAGTCTCCATCCACCAACTCCACGCCCTGCTCTGTCCACCTCGCCGCTTTCTCGCGATCGCGCACAAGGGCTCGCACCTGTTTGCCCTGCTTCAGCAGCTGCCGCGCGGTGGCGCCTCCAACTTTGCCGGTAATGCCCATAACTAAATACATCCTCGTGTTCTCCTCTGCTTCGAATTTGGCCGCCTATCCAAATGCGCGACCTGACGATTAGAGGCCGTACATAACCAATGGTTACAAATTAATCGGTGGTCTAATTCTGTGAAGACATCAACTGCGGCACCATGAGAGGGTGGCGCGTTGCAACCATTGGTTATAAATCAACAATCGGTCGCGTAAGTCGTCAAAAGCGACTAAGCTATTGAAGTGACATCCACATCACCCAGTCGCCGGGCAGAGCGCAAGGAGAAGTTGCGGGGCGAAATCCTTGCGGCTGCCAGCAAAATGTTTGCCGATCACGGCTACGAGGCCGTGACGCTTCGCGCGATCGCGCAAGAGATTGGCTATACGCACGCGGTGATCTATCAGCATTTCCCCGACAAAGCGCACATCCTTTCCGAACTGAGCCGCGAGACGATTGGGCTGCTGATTCAGAAATTCGACGCGATTGCCGCCGAACATCTTCGACCGAAGGAGCGTCTTTTTGCGACGTCACGTGGGTTAATTCAGTTCTGCACTGATCATCCACAGCAGTTTCGCAACGTCTTCTTCGGGCCTGAGAACCGCAACGGCATTCGCGCTGGACAATACATTAACGACCTTGGCGCGCCGTTGTTCGGACGGTTCGTGCAGCTCTTTTTCGATGTTGCCAGGGATGAACGATTGCCAAGCAGGAATGACATGGTGGTGGCCCACACCTGGTGGTTTACGATCTTTGGCCTCGCCACACTGTTTGTTATCCAGGGCGTTGTGCCTGACTTGCCTGACCAGACTCTCGTGGTCGAGCAAACGATCGCCACGCTTTGGGCGGGCGTCAAGGCTGTTCCGCGATTGCCGAAGAGCGCCATCCCTAAGCGATCCGCCCGATCCCGTACCTCAAAGCACTAACAGCCCTGTCATCCTAAGTTTGAAATGCTGGCGGGAGCCACGGGACTCGAACCCGCGGCCTCCTGCGTGACAGGCAGGCGTTCCAACCAGCTGAACTGCCCCGCATTTCAAACAAACTTCTGCTCTTCCGACCCGCACCTCGAGTGCTCCACAGTTTCTAAAACTGCCCGCCGAATGCCGTGACAGGACAGAGGTCTGCAGAGCCACTCCAAGTGGATGTAAATCGCCCACTCGGCAACCCCGTTCTGTTAATCGAACCAGCCCGCATGCCAAGCGATGATCCAGTTAACCAAATTAAACGATTTTGAGCAGGGCTGGTGTCGCCGATCCTTCGAGCTTCCCATCTAGAACATTCCAAGGGCCTTAGAAGATACCTTTAACTCTGGAAAAAACCTTGCGCGACCAATACGCGACCAGCACCGGAAGTTTAGTATGTTATTGAAAAATAACGTACTTAGAAATGAAACATAAAAACCTCCCGAACGGGAGGTTTCTGTTGGGATACTTTGTAAGTTATTGATTCTAAATGGTGGCCAGGGACGGGATTGAACCGCCGACGCCGGCCTTTTCAGGGCCCCCTACCAATGGACCTAAGTGGCTTGAAATCAGCGGACGCGATTGATGCGAAAGACGTTAGAGCAGCCCGATTTAGGATCGTTTGGGATCACTTGGGATGGTTTCCTCCCCAGGTTGTTCCCGTATTGTTCCCGCGGTCCTGAACCACTCGTATGCGCGGTGGAGTTTGAGGGTGTCCGTGCGCCAACTTTTCGAGAATGCCACGGGTTGTATCTTTCTTCCAGATCAAGGGATCTTCACCTCTGTAAGGGGCAGGGTAGGCCGTGAGTTCTCTCGGCCCTTACTTAGCCGGCTTCAAACTTGGCCGTTTCAACATTTGTTGCATCTCCTAGAGTAAAAAGCGCCGCTTCAATCAACCGGAGATGCTTCTGATACTTCAACAGCGTCTGCCGGCCGGGAAAAATCAGGCCAAAGCGTTCGTTGTTAACAGCGATGGGCAGCAATATGTTGCTCAAGAGCCAGGCGCGCCTGTTCGGATCTAACCCGGGCCTCGTTACTAGCCCGCTCAAGTCGAGGGTATTCGTCCTTGGGTGAAGTGCCCATCCTCAGATGTAGTTCACTAACCGCCGCAGAGAACTTCGACGTGGCCGAATCGTACTCCATTGTTAACCGGGCCTTTTCTTCGCAAGACACTCCTTGACCTCAGATCTAATATAGGCTGCGCTCATTGTCCGGGTGGCCGGGCGGAGTACACTTGCGCCTCACCGCCCCAAAAGCCACAGATACTGAATGCAGAACGGTGACAGACGCGTATTCGATCAAGAGCCCACGACACTTCTCGGGTTGTATCGTGCAGCCGGCACGAAATCCGGGTTAGGCGTATGCTTGAGCGAGTAGCAGTTAATCGATCTCTCGCCTTCGGCACTCCTTGCTTCGCTTCGGACGAGCAACTTTCAGTTACAAAACCGAACGAATTGGAGTACCCATGGCCCTCATTAAAAAGGGTGATGTCAAGGACTATTTTGCTTCCCGGCGTCGTCAGGGCAATCAGATCCGCATTGTTCCCCCAAGCCAGCCTAGTGCAACAGGTTTTTCCGGGAACGAATCAGCCGCGGCGAAGCCGCTGGAGTTCAATCAGGACGCTACCACTGACCATTCATCATCCGCCATACTACTCGCGCCGGCCGATGATTCGAACACTCTCATAGTTCTGCAAGTCGAAAGAGTCCGGGAGTGATACTGCACTCAGTCTTCCTGCGCAACGAATGCATCCTGCCAGAACCGTTGGATCCACTGCGGACTCCGTTTGGCGAGCACTGGACGCACGTGGAAGAGATACCTTCATCCGTGTTTGACACCATGATCCGCCAGGCAGGCTGGCATTTTATCTGGATGACCGGGTCGTGTTCGCGTAGAGGCTACGCACAAACAGAGGCCAAAGCTATCGAGCGCGCGTTGGGTCGAGCGCTTGAGGCGATTTCGACGCAGTCAAATGCTGCTGACTTCGATTCTGTTCAAGTCACGAGGTATCTCGGCCTCCATGTCGCGAGTGTGACCGTGCAGCGTCGCCGGATTCAGCAGCACTCCGCACTCGAAGCCGGCAAAAAAGCTCGCCCCAAGGCACCTCACGCAAGTTGACATCGTTCGCCAGCGCCCAGGTCGCCGGCTCAGATCCACCTGTCAGAACATCGCACCGATCGTGCAACTTGATTGCGACTTCTGCGAACTCCAACTGAAAGCAGGACCCGCCAGTGTCATTTCCATCGACGAACGGCTCCTCAGGGCACGCACAAACGCCCGCTCCCACACGATCCATCGCTGCTCTCCAAAAAGAGTGCGGTCTGCCTCTGCCTACACGCATCGCCTTCATTGGAAACTACTTGCCGCGCGAGTGCGGCATTGCCACGTTTACCACTGACCTGTGCACCGCGGTCGCAGCGGAATACGGGGCGGAGCGGCTCTTTGCAATTCCCGTCAACGATCCCGATTCAAAATACGACTATCCGCAGCGAGTGCGCCTCGAACTTGAGCAGGAGGACCTCGCCAGCTACGAACGTGCCGCCGATTTCCTGAACTTCAACGGCAACGATCTGGTTTGCCTGCAGCACGAATATGGCATTTACGGCGGGCCAGCAGGCCGCCACATTCTCACGTTACTTCGCCGATTGAAGATGCCTCTCGTCACCACGCTGCATACGGTGCTTCGTGAACCGGATCGCAACCAGCGCCTTGTACTCGAAGAGATCGCGCAACTCTCCGATCGGCTGATTGCCATGAGCGAACTCGCAGCTCAACTTCTGCGCGACGTGTACGCAGTTCCGTCCGGCAAAATCGATGTGATTCCACACGGCGTTCCGGATCTTCCCTTTACCGATCCCAACTACTTCAAAGACATATTCGGCGCCGAGGGGAAGTCGGTGCTGCTTACATTTGGTTTGTTGTCGCCGAACAAGGGAATTGAAAACGTGATTCGTGCCCTGCCGGCAATTCTTGCTCGGCACCCCAACCTGGTCTACATCGTCTCTGGCGTCACGCATCCGCATATCCGTCGTCGCGAAGGCGAGCGCTACCGCGATGGCCTGCGGGCTTTGGCTGACAGTCTTGGTGTTTCCTCCAATCTGCTATTGAGCAATCGCTTTGTGAATTCCGATGAGCTTGTGCAGCACGTGGGCGCCGCCGACATTTACATCACGCCCTACAAGCAGGAAGCGCAGATTGTCTCAGGCACGCTTGCGATTGCCCTTGGAGCAGGCAAGGCGATTGTCTCCACACCGTATTGGCACGCCAAAGAATTACTCGCAGGGAGCAGAGGCGTAATTGTTCCTTTTGAGAGCCCTGGGGCGATCGTGGAAGCGGTACTCGCACTGCTTGACAACGATGCAGAGCGTCACGCCATGCGGAAAAGAGCCTACTTGTATTCGCGCGAAACGACATGGCCGAAGACCGCCAGGGCCTACATGGGAAGCTTCCAAAGGGCGCGCTTTGAGCGGTCGTTACAGCCGCGAGCAGCACAGCTGGAGGAAGATGCGCGATTCGCGGCCGAACAAATTGAGATTCTCCCCGATCTCAAAATGGATCACCTGTTCTCCCTGACCGACGATACCGGCGTGTTGCAACACGCCATTTTTTCCGTCGCCAATACACGTGAAGGCTACACCACCGACGACAACGCACGCGCCCTGATGGTCTCCACGCTGGTAGCGGAACGTGCCGATGATGGAGAAGAATCTGAAGTCCCCGATTTCTCTCATCGCTATCTCGCGTTCCTTTGGCTCGCGTTCGATACGGATCGAAAGCGATTCAGAAATTTCCTCAGCTATGACCGCAAATGGCTTGAAGACGTCGGCTCGGAAGACAGCCACGGGCGCGCACTTTGGGCGTTGGGAACCGTGCTCGGCCACTCTCGGAATGCAGGGTTTCGCGGCGCTGCCGGTCGGTTGTTTGAGTCTGCCGCACCCACCGCTTTGACTTTCAAGAGTCCTCGTGCCTGGGCATTCGCCATACTCGGCGCGCAGGCTTACCTTGACTGGTTTCCAGGCGATCGTGCAGTTCAGGGCTTTCGCAACACGCTCGCCGACCTTCTGCTGGCCATCTATCGACACACGCGGTCAGAAGACTGGCATTGGTTTGAAAAAAGCCTCTCTTACTCCAATGCAACGTTGTCGCACGCGCTCATTCTCGCCGGGCATCGAAGCGGCAACGCCATAATGACCGCAGCTGGCATCGAATCGCTGGAATGGCTCACGGCGGCACAGCATCGAGGAGATAAAGGCACCTTTGTCCCCATCGGCTCCAATGGTTTTTTCACCGAGGGCAAAGAGAAGGCGCGCTTTGATCAACAGCCAATTGAAGCAAGTGTCACCATCTCAGCCTGCCTTGAGACATATAGACTCACCGGCGGAGAGTGCTGGCTTGACGAATCGGAGCAGGTGTTCCGCTGGTTCCTCGGCAAGAACGACTTGCATGTTCCTCTCTATGATGCCGCAACGGGTGGCTGCAAGGACGGACTTCATCCGGATCGAGTCAATGAAAACCAGGGAGCGGAATCAACGCTTTCATTTCTTATGGCCCTGCTTGAAATGCAGTCAACCAAGGTTTTACCCGCAGACAAACTGAGTCACGAAATGAGCATTACTCTTTGACACTGACAATCTCAAACGCCCAGTTGGCAGAAGCCATCTCCCTCGACGCCGCAGTTCCCCTCGCCTGCAACGATCTTCCTCTCTTCACACGCTATCCCGGCAACCCTATTCTCAGTCGAAGAGATTGGCCTTACCCGATTAACAGCGTTTTCAACGCAGGCGCTGTTCTGTTGCCCGATGGAGACACTCTGCTTCTCTGCAGGGTTGAAGAGCGAACCGGCCTGTCGCATCTTTGTGTCGCGCGCTCCGGGAACGGTCTCGATAGTTGGCGTATCGATCCGCAGCCCACGCTGTTAGCGAATTCCCGCCAATTCCCTGAAGAAATCTGGGGCATCGAAGATCCTCGCATCACGTACGTACCTGAACTTCAGCAGTATGCGATCGCTTACACCTCGTTCTCCCGTGGCGGCCCCGGTGTCTCGCTCGCTCTCACCAGGGATTTCAAAAGCTTTGAGCGATTCGGCGTGATCATGCAGCCAGAGGATAAGGACGCCGCGCTGTTGCCGCGCAGGATCAATGGCTACTGGGCAATGATCCATCGGCCCGTAACCTCGCTGGGCGCCCATATGTGGATCTCCTATTCGCCCGACCTCCACCATTGGGGAAATCACAAGATCATTCTTGAGGCGCGACGGGGCGGATGGTGGGATGCAAACAAGATCGGACTATGCTCCCCTCCCATCGAGACGTCGAAGGGTTGGCTGATGATCTATCACGGCGTGCGAAACACCGCGTCCGGATCCATCTATCGCCTTGGGCTCGCGCTCTTTGACCTGGAAAACCCGGCCGTCTGTTTGCAACGGGGTGACTCCTGGATGTTCGGTCCTGAAGCACCTTACGAGCGCGGTGGAGACGTCAGCGACGTCGTATTCCCCTGCGGCCAGACAATCGGTGCCGATGGCGACACGGTTAACCTGTATTACGGAGCTGCGGATTCATGCATGGCGGTGGCGACGGGAAGCATTCGTTGCATGCTCGCGTGGTTGGACGCTCACGCCGGCACGGTCGCATAGAACACTCTCCAGTCCAGTTGTGAAGGATGAAAAATGAGTTCCACGAAACAAGACTGGCCCATTCGTAGTTTGTTCTGTTGGCGAAGGTACTACTGGTTTGCCTTTCATTCTGCGAAGCCAACTTAAACCGCAAGCCAAAATACCGAAGAACCTCCCCGATTGAACCAAGGGCGGAGAACAATGACCTTCTCGACGAATCCTACATCGAACGATCTTCTCTTCCGCCTAGTGTTAGAGCATCCGCAAGAGCTAGCAAACTATACCGTGATCGCGCAAAGCCGGGGGAAGTGCAGGATATTCAGAATTCTCCGTCCGTGAGCATGGGGCCATATCTTATCGACTCTGAACAGACCCGGCTCCTGACGACACTGAGTATCTATAGTCTGCGAGGCGACCGCGGCGAACAGGTAAGACTGCTTTTCATGAATGCAACGGCGCTGCGCATTTGGAAAAAAATGGGCAAGCAGCCGACTCCGGTAGGTTTGCTGCATCGTCCTCCACATGACGCCCTCCTTGCGTTTGGTGTGCCATTCAGCGACTAGGGACAATCCAGTCGTAGACTCGATCCTTGGAACGACCTCGCAAATTCTTTCCCCGGCGCCCCACGCAAATAGTCGACAATCCTGTATGAGAAAGCGACTCGCCACGCGGTGCGCTCCCTTGACCCGTTTCAGACTGAACGAAGGTTCATGGTTAAATCGCTAGAACCCCTCTTGAGCATCAGGAATGTGCAGGACTCAGCGCAGAAAAGGCCCCCAGCAGAATCTGGAGGCCCTTCCTGTTTGTACTCACACCTTGGTTGCGCGCTTTTGCGTTTCGTCGTCCTAGTACATCCCGTCACCACCGCCGTAGCCGCCGGCCGGGACGGCAGCCTTGGGCTCGGGAAGCTCGACAACCATGGCTTCAGTGGTGAGAAGGAGAGCGGCGATCGAGGCCGCGTTCTCGAGTGCCGTGCGGGTTACCTTCGTCGGGTCGATGACGCCGGCCTTGACCAGGTCCTCGAAGACGCAGGTAGCCGCGTTGTAGCCGAAATGCTGATCCTTGGATTGGAGGACCTTCGCTACGACGACAGCTCCTTCTTCGCCGGCATTGGCGACGATCTGGCGCAGTGGCTCTTCGAGAGAGCGGCGCACGATCTGCGCGCCGATCTTCTCGTCGCCTTCGAGCGTCTTGATGAGGGCGTCAACCGCCGGAATGGAGCGAACCAAAGCCACGCCGCCGCCCGGGACGATGCCTTCCTCGACTGCCGCGCGGGTTGCGTGCAGGGCGTCTTCAACGCGAGCCTTTTTCTCCTTAAGTTCGGTCTCGGTTGCAGCGCCCACCTGGATGATGGCAACGCCACCCACTAGTTTGGCCAGCCGTTCCTGGAGCTTCTCCTTGTCGTAATCCGAAGTGGACTTCTCGATCTGCAAACGGATCTCGCTCACGCGGCCTTTGATCTTGCTGGCTTCGCCGGCGCCGTCAATGATGGTGGTGTTGTCCTTGTCGATGGTGATGCGCTTAGCCTTGCCGAGATCCTCGAGCTTCACGCCTTCCAGCTTGATGCCCAGGTCTTCAGTGATGGCTGCGCCACCGGTCAGGATGGCGATGTCGCCAAGGATCGCCTTGCGGCGATCCGCGAATCCGGGAGCCTTGACGGCAGCCACATTCAGGGTACCGCGCAGCTTGTTCACCACCAGGGTGGCCAGGGCTTCGCCCTCGACGTCCTCTGCGATGATCAGGAGCGGCTTGCCGCCACGAGCAACCTGTTCCAGCAGGGGCAGCAGGTCCTTCATATTGCTGATCTTCTTCTCGAAGATCAGAATGGAGGGCTCTTCCAACACCACTTCCATGCGCCCGGCGTCGGTGACGAAGTAGGGGCTCAGGTAGCCACGATCAAACTGCATGCCCTCCACAGTCTCCAGAAACGTATGGCCAGTCTTCGAATCTTCGACCGTGATGACGCCGTCCTTGCCAACCGTCTTCATCGCTCCAGCGATGATTTCGCCAATCTCCTGGTCGCCGTTCGCCGAGATGGCGCCGACCTGGGCGACCGAACCCTCGTCCACAGGCTTCGACAGCTTGCCAAGCGCGCCGCCTTCGACCCACTTTCCGTCCTTGTCGCGAGTGCCGATAATCGCAGTCACGGCCTTTTCAATGCCGCGCCTCAGTGCCATTGGGTTGGCGCCCGCCGCCACCGTCTTCACGCCTTCGCGGAAGATGGCCTGCGCGAGAACCGTAGCGGTGGTGGTGCCGTCCCCGGCCACGTCGCTGGTCTTGGAAGCGACTTCCTTCACAAGCTGGGCACCGACATTCTCCATCGGATCCCTCAGTTCGATCTCTTTGGCCACGGTCACACCGTCCTTGGTAATGGTGGGCGAGCCAAACTTCTTCTCGATTACAACGTTGCGGCCCTTGGGACCCAGCGTCGCCTTGACGGCGTCCGCCAACGTGTTCAGGCCGCGCAGGATCGCTTGACGGGAATCCTCACCGTGCAGAATTTGCTTTGCCATACTTGTAACTCTCCATTTCGGTAGTCCGTTTCCGTGGTCGAATCTCTGCTGGAGGTCCGCTGACCGGCATCTTTTCTATTGATGCACCGCGCTAAGACGCACTTAGCGCAGCGGCTTCGTTATTTCTTGACGATGCCGAGGACTTCTTCCTCACGCATGATGAGAAACTCCTCGCCATCGAGCTTGATCTCGGTGCCGGAGTATTTCCCGAAAAGCACGCGGTCGCCCGCCTTGACGTCGAGAGGGAAGACTTTGGCCTCATCATTCGACTTGCCCTTGCCGACGGAGATGACTTCGCCTTCCTGCGGCTTTTCCTTGGCGCTGTCCGGGATGATGATCCCACCGCGTACCGACTCGCCCTCTTCGATTCGGCGGACGAGGACCCGGTCGTGGAGCGGAATGAAGGTGGTAGTTACCGATATGGCTATCATTTTGCATCTCTTTCTGGGCGCGCGCAGATATGAGCGCTCCGCTCGGGGTTCGGGTGGGTTTTGAGAGGGAGGCTTCTGAGATTGCGGACTGAGGCTTCAAAGTAAGGAGCAGAGGATCCGGTCTGGCAGTTCCACTAAAGAGAGCGCGCTTAGCACTCTGACCTTCTGACTGCCAACGATAAGCAGAAGCACCGACGCTGTCAAGCCGTTTCTCGATTGTGATTCAGGATCTATGCGCCGCTCGCTCAGAAGAACTAGGGTCGGGGTCCCAGAGGTTGTCGGCATGCGACTTTATTAAGGCGTATGCTCAAGCCAGTCAATTACCCCCCTCCTCGCCTTCAGCATTCCGGGCGTCGCTCCAGACGAGCACCCTTCAAGTACGCAACTGAATGTCTGGAGCTGCCATGAGCGTCATCAAGGAAATCGATTTAAATCGTCGCCGCAGAGACATAATTCCGTGCGGGCCAGTATGCAAGCCAGTTGAGATTGGTTTTTCAGTGGTCGTACCGGGCGCACCAAGAACAAATCCATTGGCATTTTTTGAGGACTATTCAGGGGTTGAGAGATGATGCCGAGCGAAACGATGAGAGTTGTTGCACCGGCGGGTGTATGACTAACCCGCAAGAGTGCCATTAGCGCGCCGGTAGCCGAGAGCGAGAGCGCCGCGGCCAGCAACCTTGGTCCATGGACGCCGGGGTTCACGCCGAAAGGTGGGCTCGATGCCACCACAAGCACGAATGCGGCGTAACCACAGACGAGCCCAATCGCGTGCCCAAGGATGGTATTACGCGGGCTGGAAACCTCAGCCAGTGGGGAAAAGAAAAACAGATACGCAGTGGGGCCGAGAGATGGAAAAACGAACGGGCTTCCAGTCAGAAGTGCGAGCAAGCCGAGCAGTCCAATCGTGATGACGCCGTTTGCGCAAACATAGAGCGCCCACACAAGACGTGGAGGGAAAGTGTTGCAAGAGCCATTCCATCCGCATGTGCATAAGCAGGACCCCGACGTGCTCGAATCCATTGTGCTCAGCGGGCGCAACGTGATGTTCATTTACCAAAGTCATCAGATATTGAGGAGCAGATCGAAGTATTCATCGTCTTCGTTCTTGCCGCCCTCTCCGAGGCCGACAGTCTTCTCCGATTCGATGAATTCAATTCGCTCAATCCACTTGACCATCTTGTAACCAAGCTGGTTTTCGACGCGCAGCCGCAACGGGGCTCCATAGACTTCGGTGAGTGGCTTCCCATTCATCTCTGTAGCCAGCAGGCACTGAGCCTTGAGTACATTTTCAAGACTCTGCGTATCGTAGTATGCGCCGCCATAGAGCGAACCACCAAACGAGAAGAACGCCACCACTTTGGCATTTGGCCTGGGCCGGACAAGTTCAACCAGAGACTTCATGGGAAGCCCACCCCACTTGGCGATGCCGGTCCAGCCCTGGATGCAATGATGCATTGTGATTTCTTCGGCTTTGGCCAGACGTTCGATGTCAGCGAGAGAAAGGTCGACCGGGTTGTCCACAAGGCCGCTCACCTTCAGCTTGTAGCCAAGGAATCCATTCCTCGCCATGAGCTTCCAATCGTCGCGTTCGGGCATTTTGCCATTAGGCCAAAAGCGTGGCGAGATATCCGCCTCGGTGTAGTGCTCGCTCGGAGAGAGACGGTTCAGTGTGGTCAGCATCAATGGGTAGGTGATGAACTTCTGCACATGCTGCAAAAGGCGCGGATATATCCACGAGATGTAGTGTGCAGCGACCCACGAGAGCGCGACAACACCAATGCCAACGAAGCCGAGAATCATTCCCCGCTGGTTCAGATCGTCGGTGCCCATCACGATGTGATTCACGTTGCGAACAAAGCCGGTCATCACGATCAACGTCACATGCACGACGATGAAGGCAAAGAAACTAAGCATGGTGAGAAAGTGAATGGAACGCGCCGATTGCCGGCCGCCAAACAGCTTTGCGTACCAGTGAAAGCGATTGACTGCTGCCGGCGACATGGCGATACCGGTGAGGATTGCTGTTGGGCCGAAAACAAAGACGACCGAGAAATAGGCGATCTGCTGAAGCGCGTTGTAACCGTAAAATCCATTGAGCTCAGTCGGCAGGTGGAATGTCGCATAGTGTACCCAGGTGTTCCAGGCCTGCAGCAGCACTAACGGCGATTGGGGTACGAGCCGCCGCCACTGCTCCGTATCGAAGAGCATGATGACAAAGAAGAATCCCGTAATAATAAAGCCGTAGACGTTGAGAAAGTGCCAACACCGGGCCAGGCCGATGGTATGCCGATAGCCGGGTGTGGCAACGAGTGGCGAAACGTAGCGCGCATCGTCCTTTGCGGTCCAGACCCTATCCGTCGGAACCGTGATCGGCGTCAACCGAATCCACTCGCTACCCGGGGTGCAGTGATTGTTGAAATAGAGTCAAGGATGATCGGCGAGAGTCGACAGGCCGCTTCGGATCAGCGTCGTAACAAAAAGGAAGTTGAAGAAGTGACAGTAGCGCACCCACACCGGAAAACCATGCGGACCAGCGAAGTTGTTGGGAAAGATCTGTGGGACAGGCGGAATATGAGGGAGCCCAACAAGAAGAAACTCGATCCAGGCAGCAAGCACAGGCACAGCCACCAACATCGCTGTAGCAATGAGGATCGAGGGCCGTATCCAAATGCGAAACCGCCGATCAGGTGGGTAATGAACGGCAGCATGTTCCGCGTCGAACGAAATCATTGAGCGGCTCCTGAGAAACATCCATGAGTCCCTGCCTGTATGGATGATTAGGTGCCGTAGCCACGATGCGGCATGGCGAGCAACTCCTGATTATCTGGCCAAGAGATGGTCAGGAGAAATCCCGATTCAACGACTGCTTCAACGTCGTGCTTGATCGAAGCGCCAAGAGTTAGGAGACTTCCAGTCCGCAGGTCGTATATTTGCCCTTGTGTTTTGTAACGGAGTGCGCCCCTCAACACTTGGACTGAGCTTGTGCCGTCTGCGTGGTGTTCTTCTATCCGGGCGGCAGCTTCCATGCAAATGAGAACAACCCGAAAGTCCTTTTTTTTGAAAAGCGTCTTGGCGTGGATCCCTTTGGGCCACGGTTTCTGATGCTCGAACTCAGCCATTTCTTGAGCCAGGTCAAACCGCGGAAGATCAGCTGTCATCGTCCCGTCATCTTCTACAAGTGGAATCGTCATGTCCCGCCTTCCTTTTGAAGAGAGTTTGAAGCACGACCCCTTCATTGTGTTCTGTATCCTTCGCTGCGTAGATCAAAGTGATCGCGGAATGCTTCTGTGCAGCGTGCACGATGTCGGCAATTGCCATTTTCGCCTTTGGGTCCTTTAGCTCCACTTTGTACCGCTTGCAAAATTCCAGCCAGCGCTTCGGATCGTGATTAAACCATTTTCTTAACTCGGTGCTTGGCGCAAGATCTTTCGCCCAGGCATCCAGACGCAGATCGCCTTTCTTTTTCCCACGTGGCACAGCCGGTCAACCAGAACGCGAAAACCATCGGTGCTGGCTGGCTCTTCGTAGGCTCTCTTGAGAAGGACTTCCATCTGTCGAGTCCACTCCTATACCTTGCAATCGCGAGAGTTGCGCCGCTCGTCAAGGATCGCCGATCTCTCATTGGGATGAAGTTTAGCCAGCGCAGGATACGTGCGCCGGTCAAAAGCGACCACATGAGCCGAGAGCAGTCATGGGCGGCTCGTCAGATCGCCTGGCCCCAACGCGAGCAAGAGCTTCAAGCTTAGGGAGCGTGCTGCAACTCGTTGCCCTTGGTCGCGATTGCACCTAGCAGGTTTTGCCACGATTCGTCGAAGGACTTGGCGCCCTGTGATTGCAGGTCGGGCGCCGTTGTTCGAGATCGATTTCAGGCTCATGCGGTACAACCCGTCGCCGCTCTGCAAAGCGAGTATTCGCCCTGGTGGCGCGAGCCAGAGAAGGAGATACTGCCCGCGCTCGAAGAGTTGGGAATCGGCTTCGTCCCCTTCAGTCCGCTTGGCAAGGTTTTGTTGACCGGAGCCATCAACGTGAACACCACCTTTGACAAAACGGACTTCTGCAACGTAATGCCGCGTTTCGATTGGAAGTATTCGCTAGTGGGCGACGCTATGCGACGGAGGCGAGCAGACTGGCAGGAAGACAGAGAAACATGTGCCCGAACGACCTGGTCGCCGCGTGCTCCAAACGCGTATTGACCCACCAATGCGGTCGACGATACCCGAGCTTACCCATAACCCGAGGCCCGTTCCTCTTTCCCCTTTTGTGGTGAAGAAAGGCTGATAGACCCGCGCTCGATCTTCCGGCGCAATTCCACTTCCGGTATCAGCAATTGAGAGACAGCAACCGCATCGCCCATGGATTTCACAGAGCCAGCGTGGAGCGGGATAAAGATGAAGAATGACCTGTCCGCCAGCGGGTGTGGCATCAAGCGCGTTCAGTAACAGGTTCGTAACGACCTGCACAACTTCACTTCTGAAGCCCAAGATGGTCCCATCTGTCTCAAAGCGCTGTTGAACAATAATCCCTTGCCTATCAGCCTGGGGGCGGTAGAAATCCGATACTTCCTGGAGCAAGGCTTTTAAATTGAATTCTGCCAGATTGTTGCCGTCGCGGTGATACTTGAGCATGTTGGTAGCAATGCGACTTAGACCGTGTAACTGATCTTCCAACATGACGATGAAAGCCTGTGCCTGGGGGCTGGTTTGCAAAGAGGACAACAGGAACACAAGGTTGGTCATGGCAGCTAAAGGATTGTTAATCTCATGGGCCATGGTTAAGGCGAATCTCGCTGTCGCAGCCAGCTTTTCGCTGTTCACCAAGGCCCGTTCCATCCGCTCCCGCTCCGTGATTTCGAGTTTGAGTTGAGCGTTGAGGCTCTCTGCCACTTCTCTGAGTTCGTGCTGGCGCACCCCCGATAACAGCAGTTGCTGATTCATTGCGATCGCCTGTTGTTGGATTCGCGGGGTCTCATCGACTTGCATCATGACTTCCACCAGCTGATCCTCCGCATCACGAATCGGCCACATCGTGTACGACTGAGCTGCGGGATGTGCTTCGGTCCCGACCGGTCCAACTTGGACGACGGCTTGCCTCGATGCGTGAACACGATCCAGCAACGCAAGGCATCCTTCCCAGAAAATGACTTCTACGAAAGGTTTTCCAACCAGCTCGTTTCTAGTTCTGCCGGCTAATCGGCAGAAGGCAGGATTGACGTAGCGCAGTGTGTGAATAGGTCCTGCCAGTGACGCCATTGGCACGGGCGAACCTTCAAAGAGTTCGTGCTCCATGTTTGCCACGCCGGGCTTCGAATCAACGCCGTCGGCATTGATTTCGAAATTGGCATCTTTTCCCTTATGTTTGATTCTTGATTTCCGTAACATGGTAGGGCTCTTCCTCCTGGGTCGATTGCGCCAAACGCACAGGAATGCCGCTGATAAGGCCTTGATAGTTTGCGAGCCGCTTGCCAAGGATCACCACGCCTTTGGACATGATTTCATACTCGCGAATATCCTTGGCATGATTTCCACCCCGCATCTTGATCACCACCATGATCTTGCGAAGTTGGCCCTCGATGGATACGTACCGCAGGCGGATGATGTCATCGCAAAGGAAAGAGATTGAGTAGGTACTGAAAGGGAATTCAGTAAAGGACTCATCGACTTCCACCGTGCTTAGAATCGTCACCCCGATTCCTGTCAGAGCGAAGATCATCCGGTAGAGCGATTCGCGAAAGTCAGCGCGAAAGCCGGGCGACAGAGCCATCTCAAAGCCCGCGAGGGAATCGATCACCAGGCGTTTGGCGTCAATCTTCTGCACAGCGTCAAGAATCGACTGCATGGTTTCGTCAACCGAGAGATCCAGGGGACGGAGATAGAGGATCGCGAGTTTCCCTTCTTTTTGCGGCGTTTCAAGATCCAAACCTAGACTGGTGGCCCGCTCAGCATAGGCTTGTGGGCGTTCTTCAAAGACCGCCACGATTCCCGGCTCCCCCTGGCTTATGCCTTCAGCAATGAATTGCGTTGCCAGTACAGATTTCCCGGTACCGGAAGACCCTGCAACGAGGACGCTATCGCCTTCACGCACGCCCCCATCCAGCATCTTGTCCAACTCCGGAATACCGAAGGAGAGGCGCCGTTGGCCGACCGGATTTCTCGCGCGTGCGGTCAACCCAAACGTGCGCGAGAAGGCTTGAATTCCTGCATCCGTTATTCGGAACGTGTGCAACCCCGGCACGGAGGCCTGGCCGCGCATTTTGACGATCTGCAGCTTCCTCACTATCGAGTTTCGTTCCGTAGTCTGGCGCAGCCAGAATAGCCCATCGGCAACGGTAAAGATGGGGTTGTCGCGCAGTTCGTCTTCCCCATATTCGCCGATCAAGAATGTTGTAGCTTGCCAACTTGCCAGAAATAAGGCGAGCCGTTGAATGAAGGATTGCAGGTCCATGTCACTCTGCGGCTTCCGCACCATGGTGCGGAAGGAGTCCACAACCACAAGAGCGGGATTGGTCTTTTCAACTTCTTTGGTAATCTCCTCCAACACGGCGCCCAAGTTCTTCTCTAGGACAACTTGGCTCAGATTGATAAAGCGGATGGAGTCGGACAGCTTGGCCGGATTGAAGAAAGTGTACTGCTGCTGGTATCGCAGCATTTTCATAGCGGATTCACCGAGGACCGTGAAATAGAGAGCGGGACGTTCAGGGGTCGAATTGGCGAACACGAACTGGTGTGCCAGTGTCGTCTTCCCGCTTCCAGGAGCGCCCGCTAGGATGTTGAACGAGAATTCGGGGAGGCCGCCACCCACAATTTCGTCGAGGCCGGGAACTCCGGTCGGTAGTTTGTTGATCGTCACTCTACCCTGTGTGCTCATGCTTGTCTCCTGTTCCCCGGATTGCTTTCGTCGAGGGTTGCATCTGGCCATAGATCACTTATCAGGTTCAACGTTAAGGCTTCGCCAAGAAAGATGAATAGCAGCCCGAGTAGCCGGGCGATGAAGATTGTTTCGCCTCGGCCCTCTTCATTCCTGACAATTTCAGTTTGAACGTCAGGCTTGCCCAAGCCCAGGAGAGACCCATCTGGTGCGACCCGCGCAGCGGTAAGATCTGGAACCTCGGATTTTGCTAATGTTAGAGCACGAGAGGCAAGCGAATGAAAACCGGCAACACCCGCAAGTGCACAAAGACGCCGGCGCAACTTCTCGTAGACGCGCAGAGTTACAGACTCTGTTCGGTCGGAGGCCTCACCTGCATCGGCTTCCCAAGCAAGGAGACGACGTGCCAAATCTCGCGAGTCTGCCGGAAGAATCATATTCAACCCTGCATCGTTTCAGATTACAGATTCCCATACACATTACACATTTCGTGGGAGGGTCAGGGCGCCGAGTCCATCTTTTCGCAAGCGACTCCGCGGTCGAGGTGTTCAAACATCCAGAGTCGCTTTCGGTGCAGCTCTGGTGGAACTCAATTCATGTAGCGGTTCGTTTGCAATTCAGGTGCGTCTTCTTGCGGGCCGCCAGCCTTGCTTCGGATGAGTGTGAAAACGTCTAAGACCGTGGCGATCGTGCGAATGTTTCCCGCAACACTCACGAGCCCATCTCCCATGCCGGGATGTTTGTCCGCCAAGGTTTCGATACGATTGCTCACTTTCCTCAGCCGGTCGATTTCCAGCAGAAGGTCCTCGAAAGCCATTGCCATAGCCGGCTTGTCGTCCGCTGAGTCTGTCGCCTTCGTTATGGCCGTGTCAGGCTCCGTCCTGACCTCAACTTGAAGACGTAGATCCTCAATCAAACGCAGTGTTGTTTCCTCGCCAAGGAAAGTAAGAAACAGCCCGAGTAGCTGCGCAATCAGAGTTATTCCGGCCTCGCCATCCTCATCCGCATTCGTCTGAGATCCGACTTCTCTGAGACCGCGCAGGCCTCCATTCGCGGTCACCTGCACGGCGCTGAGTCGGGGAGACTCCGACTTGGCCAGAGCCAAGGCACGAGAAGCGAGCGTCTGAAATCCGTCAACTCCCACGGGTGCGCCGAGTTGCAGGCGCAGCCTTTCATACACCCGCACAGTCGCAGGTTGGGTGTGAAGGGAGGTCGTAGCCGCTTCGGTTTCGGAAGCAACGAGGCTGCGGGCCAAATCACGCGGCTTTTGTGGAGGAGCCAATCTGTTCTTCTTTCTCTACACCGTACGAACTCGCTTTGAGCGTAAAGCATTCATTGCAATGACGCTATCATGGCGATTGCTTCTGCGATGCGACTCCCGACACAACTCGTATCACCCAATCGGGCGTCATTCGATTTAGAGAGTACTTGAAATATCACTGAAAAGATGAGCAGATTTGAACAGATTGGCCAGCTACCCGTAAGCCGAGGGAAAGTTTAGTTGAAGTGTGCAACCGATCCGTGTGCAACGGATGCCTAGTCGAAAGAGGAAAATCCGGCATCGCAGGGTTCAGCTCGCTGTCGATCATTGCTTAGAGACTGCGCATCCGCTGTGTTAACCTGACGGCAACGCAGGCCGCTCTCTTCCGCGGTCGCCCCGCGAAGGCCGAAACAGTAAGTTGGCCCCTCAATGGTTGAACTCGAAAAGCCCCGATTCGATGTCGCCGCCTTCCTGGCGAGCGCAGGATTGGGGCGAACAACCGCCTGGCTGGCCCCGAAGGATGTCTTCTTTTCGCAGGGGGATCCCGCGGACTCAGTTTTCTACCTTCAGGAGGGTCGCGCAAGAGTCACAGTTGTTTCCACGGCCGGGAAGGAAGCTACCATCACGCTTCTCTCCGCTGGCGACTTTGTTGGCGAAGAATCGCTCGCGGCAGTGACTGGATTGCGTTTGTCCACTGCTACTGCGATTATCGCCTGCACCGCGCTCAAAATCAGCCGAGAAGAGATGATCCGTGTGATCCACGAGGAGCATAGTTTTTCAGACCTCTTTTTGAGGTTCCTGCTGGAGCGAAGCATGCGCATTCAGGCCGATCTGGTCGATCAGCTTTTCAACTCCAGCGAAAAGCGCCTGGCGAGGATTCTGCTGTTAATGGCCGAGTTTGGCAAGCCTGGCGAACCGGAACAATACCTTCCCAAGATAACGCAGGAAACCCTGGCGGAGATGATCGGCACCACCCGCTCCCGCATTAGCTTCTTCATGAATCGATTTCGCGAGCTCGGTTTTATCGAATATAACGGCCGCATCAAGGTCCACAAGTCATTGTTGAGCGTGGTTCTGCACGAACAATTCGGCGGCCGCAAGCCCGATATGCTCCCTTCTTCGGGCACAGCAAGAACTCGATCGAAGCCTGTGAGGCCCATTAAGTATGGATAAAATCTGCGGAGTTCGAAGTGTGCCGCTCGTGCAGCGTAAGAGTTCCGGGCATTCTGCTTCCGGGGGACTTCGCATTCCTTGCTTGCTCCGTGAGCGGTCAAGTGGTTGACCAAGCAGCAACTCTCACGGATATTGCATTAGACGCCCGCGTCGCACCCAGTGCCACGCAAATGAGAATCGAGTGTGACGACGGCCGTGGCAACATCAGCGATGCCTGAGTCTTCGCAGCTTCCAAAAAGGTCCCCCCGGCTCAGCTTCACCGCAGTAAGGAGGTAGCTTCCGAGTGGTGATAAGCAGCGATCCGCCCGGCCCGGCTCTAGCGCCAGAGAAAGTGTGTGTTCAATATTGCACAGACTTGATGGTGCCAAGGTGGTAGCTTGATGACGGCTCGATGGACATCCTTCCTGAGCTGCTGTCGACGGTCCGTCTCGTCAACCGCGCCGATGTGTATCTGGTGGTGGATTTGAACCATCGCAGGGAAGTAGTGGAAGTGATCTCCATTACTGGAACACCGCACCTCATCCCGGATGTGCCGGTTTCAAGGATCCAAGAGGTCGTCGAGGGCCCACCCATCTATCTGTAGGCGAGACTCCACCGTTAGCCCTCCCCCCAGAAGGCTGCGTCCTTGGCTTGCGAAGACGACCTTGCGGCACATGAGCAGAAACACATCTGCGATCCCTTAGGAGAGTTCGTCAATTGGCGTGCTTATTCCCCGAATCGCGCCGACGGGGTCGGGCGTCAGTCTGCCAGTCCGCGAACGGATTGACAGTCCGCCCTGGCGAAGGTGTTCATCTACGCCGGATCGTGAGTCACCGTCGTGCTGCCCGAACCGTCCCAAAAGTTGACGACGTGAGGGGGCAGCCTGATAGGGCCTAGGCCGCAAGGTCGGCCGCCCGTTCCGAAAAGCTCATAATTGTCTGTTTCAGCTGAGAATCGACTTCATCCGCGATGGCCATGACATCGATAAGGAGGAGGCTAAAGTCCACAACGCTCAGGTTGTTCTGCAGGGTATGGAAGATGCTGACCTGCAACATGCGCGATTCCTCGATAATCATCGGAATCGAATAGCCCTGAGAGCGTCGAACGTTGCCGTGCTCGACGGCTCCTGCCGAAACCTGCTTCGTTCCCAGGCTTCGCGGTACCCGCAATCGATGAACGACCTCTTGAATTAACTTTGGTAGGTGTCCGCTGCGCTGATCGGCACTGAGTACAATACCGGTCAACTCGTCGTCGCGTTCCACTCGCCTGAGCCAATCGGCGATCGTGGTCGAGGCCTCACGCTCCAATATGGCAGCCACCCGCTCTATATTCGACGCAGGTCGATTGCTGCGCTTTTCCAGTCTGTCGCGAATCAGTTGGACCAGCTCGGGGATCGGCATCGGCTTCACCAGGATCTCGTCCGCTTGCAAGAGGATGGCGTCCATCGCCTCTTTCAATGCGGGATATCCCGTAAACAGCAAAGTGATAGCGTCTGGGTGCTTATGACGCATCGCACTCACCACAGTGAACCCGTCACCTGCTCCCGGCATATGCAGATCGGAAAGCAGGACGTCAAATGGCTCCGTGTCTATCAGGTGTAGAGCCTCTCCAACATTTGCAGCTGCCGTGACGTGAAAATTGTGATGTTCCAGCACCTGTTTTAGAGTGCGTCTGACTATTTCGCTATCGTCGACCAACAAAATCTTCGGCAGCGCTGTGTTATCCGGCTTTGTTTCCATATTTTCATCTCATTTAACGGATGCTGTATTCACGCTCCTACCACAGCCTATAACAATTGTTAAATAGGAGCTGATCAGGATTGATCACTCGCCATAGCTTCGCGACGTCACGACTTGGTGCCCCTCCTATTTCCCGCTAGGTTCCGGCAACATCACCGGCTCCCCGCAGTATGTGAAAAGACGAGCCACTTCTAGCTTGTCCACTCACTTCGCCATTTGAAGGTGGAGTCTCCGCGTATTGGGTCAGAGGCTGGCTCGGCTCGAGACAAATTAGCAAGTCATATCTGCAATCAATCCAACTGTGTCGGTGAGCAAAACTGCACATTATTCTCAGGGCAGGCTTGTTCTACTTACAGAAGTTTCTGCTAAGTGCCGGCTCAAGCTCGGCGCTCGTTTCATTTCCCCGATTCGAAGCCTGCTTCTCTGTCCAAGAAGTCAATGAGTTGCTTTATTGAGAGACCAAGTTCGTACGAGCACGAGGCCGCTGCTGACTTGAGCGAAGACGTCTTAAGTCAAGCACTCACATTCTTTTCTTCGGCTAGAACCTAGCCAGATCGTCGTCACGGCCCGGTTATTGAACGGGCAAGGAGAGACCTTGAAGTTCATCAGCACGATTGGCGGGTTCTTGGCTCTGGTTCTCATTTTGCCGCACGCGAATGCTGTTCCGAGTTTTGCGCGGCAGACGGGACTCTCTTGCAATGTTTGCCATAGCAACCCGCCGCAACTCACTGCATTTGGGCGCCAATTCAAGCTCAGTGGATATGTACTCGCCGACACGAGTCCAACTGACAAAGTGGGTAATAACAAGGATCTGCTCCTTTCCAAGTACATACCGCTCTCGTTCATGGTCCTTCTTTCTAACACCTCATTCCAAGCGAATCAGCCGGCCTCGCAAAACAACGCTGCGGGCTTTCCGCAGCAGCTGAGCATTTTCCTGGCCGGAGGCTACGCTTCGCACTTCGGAGGCCTCGCGCAGGTTACATACACCCATTCGGACGACCATTTCGGAATGGACAATACAGACCTGCGTTATGCCAACAAGGGAAAGCTGGGAGGCAGGGACTGGGCGTACGGCATTACGCTGAACAACAATCCTACTGTCGAAGATCTGTGGAACAGTACGCCCGCCTGGGGATTTCCCTGGATTTCTTCCGCGTCGGGAGTTGGCTCAATTGCCTCACCCATCATTCAGGGTGCGCTCGGCCAGGACGTTGCGGGCATTGGCGTCTACAGCATGTGGAATGATCACCTCTACACCGACGTTACGATCTATCGCTCTGAACATGCCGGATCGCCTGCCCCGGTTGTAGGCACTGGCTCCGCATATAACATTAACGGCGTTGCGCCCTATTGGAGAATGGCATGGCAGCAAACCTGGGGTGGAAACTATCTCGAGGTCGGCACGTATGGGATTTACATGGACTCCTTCCCCGGTGCTGTTTCGGGCCCGGAAGATCGATATATCGATCCGTCCTTTGACTTTCAGTATGAGCGCCCTTTCGGCCCTAACCTTCTCGACATGCATGGGACATTCATTTACGAGAAATCCAATTTGGGCGCAACGTGTTTGGCGCAAGGCGTCAGCACTGCGGCGAATCTGGAGACAAAGATGTCAGTGCGCCTCTCGAGATGACGGGAGCTCGGACTGCTCGGCTCATTCCGAATTCTAAGTTAATCGTCTATCCGAACGCCCCCCATGGGATCATCCTGACTCATCAGGAACGATTCCTGTCCGACCTGCTCGCGTTGATCGAATCGTAAATTAGGCCGATGAAATGCCCTCTTGTTAGCGGAGCGTGATTTCTTGCTTATTCCGTTGATGTGGGCACTGGATTCCGGTGATGTGGGCAGGGCGTCGGAGCGAAGCGACGCTGGTTGGTTTTTACAGTAGTGGGACTGCCCACATGAGGTCAAGAAGAGTGGTAAGTAGATATCGATTAGCATCATCTCGTTTCATGCCTTGTCGTCATTTCGTTTCCTTGTTGTTCTGAGGCATGTTGGTGGGATTCCGTTTCATGTGGGCATCGATTCCGCTGATGTGGGCATCGATTCCGTTTTATGTGGGCAGTTATTCCGCTGATGTGGGCAGGTCCTCCGGCGCGGTGGGGCAGCCGACGACTGCCCCACAGGTTTCGGCATCATGGTGTAGCAGTTTGCGCCAGTAGCCACTGTTTCTCCATGCGCGTTACCTTCGCGCGCAGCGGTTCCCAGTAGCTTTCCGGTATTGGTGACGCACGCACTTCGTCGACGACGTCGGCGAAGTACTGCAGGCTGGTGATCGGCGACCGGCTTCCGGCGTTGAGCATGGAGACATATTTGCGCGCACATCCGAGGAGGATGGCTCGTGAGATCTGCTCGAGGGAAACGCCTCGTCGATGAAGGAGGGTCGCGATCTTTTCGTCGGCCGCCGAGAAGCTGGCCTGGACACAGGCTGGGGCCAGGAACATATCGCGGATTTTCTGGACGAACTCGACCTCCGGTTCAGGTACACAGCCGGGTGTCTGTTGCTTTTCGTACGGCCAGAAGCGGTCGCGGATTTCAAGCGCCAGTTGCGAGTCGCTGTTTCGGATCACGCGGCAGACGGCACACGCCTCCAGTTCATCCAGGTTCAAGGCGACGGCGGTTGGCGCTCTCGTCATCACACGTGCCAGATCATCGACCGTGGCACTGAGGCGCCCGGTATGGCGATTGGCGTTCAGACAGAGATGGACATAGAGCTTGAAGGCGCCATCGGAGAGCAGGGTGAGCGCCTGAGCGAACTCGCGGCCGGCGTCGGATCGCCGATCTGCGCGTGCCAGCTGGCAACCGGCAACTGACTGGTCAGGACCGTGGAGCGGCGGCCGTAGCGATCGTCGGCGATTTCCAGGAAGACGGGCCGTTCGCTGTCGTTCAGCGGCGCCATGGCGAAGTCATCCACCAGCAGCACGTCGGTGCGGGCGATTGCGTCCAGCGACCTGCCCAGGCTGCCGTCGGCGCGTGCACTGGCCAGATCGCGGAACAGTTTGGCCACCGGCCGGTACAGCACGCTGTAGCCGTCGCGGCAGGCTTTCTGCACCAGGGCTTCGGCCAACCACGTTTTACCGATGCCGGTCGGTCCGGTCAGCAGTATCCCGCGGTGCTCGACCACCCATTGCGAGGTGGTCAGACTGCGCACCGTGGCCGCATCGATCTGCCGCGGGTAGCGGTAGTTGATGTCCTCGACGCAGGGCTCTCGATCGAGTTTGGATTTCTTCAGGCGGCGCGCCAAGGCCTGGTTCTCCCGCCACGTCCAGTGGCAGTCCACCAGCAGGCCGAAGCGCTCTTCGAAGCTCAGGCCGCGGATCTCGGGTTCTTCGAGTTGCTTTTCGTAGGCTGTGGCCATACCCGTCAGCTTCAAGGTGTGCAGCTTTTCCAGCGTGGCTTGGTTCAGCATTGGCCCACCTCCCGACGTGTCTGTTCGGCAGCGTAGTAAGCGGGGCCGCGCAGATTCTCATGCTCCACCGGAAAGGGGATCGGCACCAACTCCGGCAGCGGCTGGCGATCCAGGCCGCTCGTCAACATCGATTTCACGCTTTGGAAGCGATATAACTTCAACCGCACCGCCCGCGTCGAGGCCGCTTCCAGCCGTTCCGCACCATACTTACGTTCCAGCCGGATCACGCCCAGAGCCGAGCGGTAGCCCATCTCCGGATGCGGCTTGCTGGTCAGGATTCCCTCAACCAACCGCGCCGTGAAGGGACCAACCTTGCCCGCCCACTCGATGATGCGGGTCGGCGTCCACTCCAGATACTGCTGGTGCGACTTCGGCCGATGTCCAGCCTCCGTCGTGGCTTTATGCGCCTGGCGGCTGCGCGCATGACTGGCCACGCGCTTGCCCTGATAGAAGATCTCCACCGTTCCGCTGGTGCTGCGGACATCCACCTCCTTGCCCACCAGTTGATAGGGCGTGCTGTAGTAGTGCTGGTCCACTTCGATGTGGTAGTCGAGGTTGACGCGCGCCTTCTTCCACTCCGCGTAAGCGAACCGCAAGGCCGGCAGCGGCTGCAGCGCCGGACGATCGATCATGCGATACAGTTCGGCTCGCGAGCCGGCCATCTTGCGAAAGGGCCTCTCGTTCAGCTTGTGAACCAACTCCAGGATGGCTTCATTCAACTCCGCCAGACTGAAGAACTGCCGCTTGCGCAGTGCCGCCAGCACCCAACGCTGCACCACCTGAACTCCAACTTCCGCCTTGGATTTGTCCCGGGGATGATAGGGCCGTGCCGGAAGTATCCCCACGCCATAATGGATCGCCAGATCGCCATAGGTGCGATTCAGTTCCGGCTCGTAGTAGCAGGGCGCCTTCACGCCCGACTTCAGGTTGTCGGGCACGATAAGCTTGGCCGTTCCCGAAAAGAATTCGAAGGCCCGCACATGCGAGTGCGTCCAGTCCCACAAGTTCTGCGTCCAGGTGGCCTCGGCGTAGGTGTAATTGCTGGCCCCCAGCACTGCTACGAACACTTGCGCCTGACCAACTTCCCCTGTCCTTGGGTCCGTCACCGCAACCGTCTGTCCGGCATAGTCGACGAACAGCTTTTCCCCGGCGCGGTGTTCCTGCCGCAACACCACGTCCAATTGCCGCTGCCACTCGCGGTAAAGCTCGCAGTACCAGCTGTAGTTGTAGCCCAGCGGATGGGCCTGCTTGTACTCCTCCCACAAAAGCTGAAGGGTGACATTCTTGCGGCTCTTCAGTTCTTTATGAATCGCCGCGCAGTCGGGCAGGCAACGTCGCTCCGGCGACGCCACCGGCGGGGGTGGATACATGCGCTGCTCAAGTCCCGCGTCATCGAGATCGGCAGGCAGGGGCCAACTCAGCCCCGCCGCTTTCAACCGCTCCAGACATCGCTGGACGGTGCTTCTGCTTACCTTGCAGATCGATCCGATCTGGTCCGGAATAAGGTGTGATTCAAAATGGAGTCTCAGGATTTCGCGCGTTTTCCTCATTGGCAATCGACCTTCTGGCAAGGTGTTCTCCTTTTGACTTCAGGAAAACATCTGCCTGGGATTACCAACGCTGCCTGCTCCGATCCCCCACTCACCGACCACAGTTCCGTTCCATGTGGGCACCGATTACGGTGCATGTGGGCACCCGTTCCGTTTCATGTGGGCACTGATTACGCCAAGTCGAAAAATGCTGCCCACATCGCAGCGGAATCGCTGCCCACATCACAGCGTTTTAGGTGCCCACATGCCAACGGAATCACCGCCCACATCCACCGGAATCCGCAATTTCTATCGGCCGTGCGTTGACTACGCGAAAGAAGGCCCACAACTGGTCCAACCAAAAAAATGAGAATCTGGCCCTTTCAAAACCGGAGGGGTTTTCATAGATTTGCATCAGGGGTGATGAATGCGAATGTGGCTTGTGGCGAAAGGCAAACAAATATCCTGGTATCCGTCCGGTCTTGTGGCAGTGATGTTGTTGATCGGCGGTGCACGTCCGGCCATTTCGCAAATGACGGCTGAGGCATCATCCGGAAATATCACCCTGTCTCCGCTCGACCGCGGGATTGATCATTCGATTCCGCAGTCGATCAATGTGGGGGGCGTTACGCGAACCTACCGCCTGTACGTTCCCCGCACATTTAGGCCGGAAGACAGCGCGCTGATCATTGGGCTGCACGGAAGAGGAGCCGGTGGTCCTGGCTCCGCGATGGAGCAATACAGCCAACTCGACTCCAAGGCTGATCAGGAGGGGTTTGCCGTCGCGTATCTCGATGGGATGGTTGACGCGACCGGAACGTTGAACTGGAACTATTATTACGATTTCTTCTTCACGTCAGGTCCCGACGATATCGCGTTTGTTCGGAGCGTGATCGATCGCCTAAAGGAACGACTGCGGCCAAATTCAAAGCGCATCTACGTGGTCGGAACATCGGCTGGCGGATTCATGGCCCAGCGAGTCGGTGTGGAACTCTCCGACAGGGTGGCTGCCATCGGTGTCGTGGAAGGTGGGCTGTATCTCCTCTCGCCAAGCAGTCCTCCGTCCATACCGAATCCCGTCGCGCCAATATCAGTCATATTCCTGAAGGGTGATCAAGACCCTAATAACCAATACTGTGGTGCAGTGTTTCCCTCGTTCGGTGTGACCGAAGCTTCGTCAGATCAAGACTTCGACTACTGGACTGGACCTTCCGCTGACCGATGTGAGCATGTCTCTCCGGAAGGCCCTCTCTGTGAGAGTGTGGGCGTGGGAGATGCGCAAGGGGAAGTGACGCCGGGAACGCCAAGTTCGTTGGTATCAAAAATGGCCACGGGTTGTCGCAAAAGAACAGAGGCAAAGTTGTACAGGATCTTGGGCGGCGGCGACGACTGGAACCAAAGTCCTATGAATGTCTCGGGTGCAACTCCATTCAATCCCGATCTCGACAGGGAGACGGGTGTCACTACAAACGACATCCTCTGGACGTTTTTTCGTACGCATCCAAAGACAGATGAGGAATCCGACATTGAATGAGTGTGCTCTCGGCTTCTGAATCAAAAAATCGGTTAGACGGCGCTGGAGTCGATGGACCTGCAGCGGGTCACAAATTGTGGGCATTATTCTGAGCATCCGCAGGGACAACCCCGCAATAAGGTTCTATGTGAGGGGTTCTCTTTCAAGGCGATTCCCGAGTCTGAGATGATCCAAGAGATTGGGCAAGGATTCCATCTATACATATCTTGGCCCTCGATCGGAGTTGTCTAACTGCATAATCCTTTATTTGGTTCGCGCGAGATGAACTTTGTTCTGCACCGGAGCATATTCCCCCGAGCAAGCATGAGCTCTTGGCCTGGTTCCGGGAGAAGGCAATCAATCCAAGAACCAACGCAAGGAGCTATCGATGGACATTCGACAGGAGATGCTCGAGGAATTTCGTGAGGAGTTGGCTACAACAAAGCGTCTGCTGGAGCGTGTGCCGGAAGAAAAGCTGGCGTGGCAACCGCATCCCAAGTCTTTGACGCTTGGCCAACTGGCCATGCACCTGGCTACACTCCCCGGCAGCATGGCCAAGATTTGCCACGGCGATAGCTTCGATCTTTCGACAAGGAGCCGAGAATTTCCCCTACCCAAAGAAACGGCCGATGTGTTCGCCGCCTTCGAACAGAGTGCGCGCGATGTAGAGAGTACGCTTGCAGAAACGAGTGAGGAACGCGCGAATTCATTGTGGCGGCTAATGTACGGAGAAAGGGAGATTCTTTCTCGACCGCGGTTCAGGATCTGGAGAGCGTTTCTATTGAATCACTGGTATCACCATCGCGGGCAGTTAACAGTTTATTTGCGGTTGCTAGATATTCCCATTCCCCCGGTCTATGGACCAACTGCCGACGAGCACCCGCTCTAGCGATTTGCTTCGCGACCCTCTCGATTTTTAATTCAAGGAGGTCCCCCCTTATGAATAGCAATGTCATCGTCGCGAAGCAGTTGGCAGCTGAGAGCTCGGATACGGTTTTGGCCCAATCCGAATCGGGATCGATTATTGAAAAGGGGCGGACGGATCATGCACTCAATCCATCGTTTGTACTTACACCAGACAAGACTAGGCTGTTTGTACAGGATTGGGGGTCTGGACGCCCGGTTGTCTTCCTGGCTGCCTGGACATTCAACTCGGTTGTTTGGGGCAGCCACATCTCTTCGCTCGTCCGACAAGGATTTAGGTGCCTTGCAGTCGACCGACGTGGCCATGGCCGTTCGGACGCGCCATGTTTCGGATACGATCTGGATACCTTGGCAAGTGATCTCGCCTGCGTAATGGAGCAGAAAGACCTTCGAGACGTGGTTCTCATTGCACACTCAATGGGCTCGATCGAAGCTGTACGATATTGTGCCGCGAATGGCACCGAGAGAGTCGGTCGGCTCGTTCTCATCTCTCCCACAACCCCATGCCTGATTCAGAGCCCAGACAACTTAGATGCTGTGCCTAGGCACATGGTCAAAGCCCAGCTCGATGCGATTGCAGAGGACTTTCCGAAATGGGTTGCTGAGAACGAGGCCCCATTCTTTACTGCGGATACGATTCCAGAAACGCGCGCTTGGATCAAGAATATGATGCTTAGCGCCTCCTTACCAGTCGCGCTTGCGTGCCGCAGGACCATTGCTGAAGCCGATACGCGTAGTGACATGGAGAAAATCTACGCGCCGAGTCTCATCCTTCACGGAGATGCGGATGCAAGCGCACCGCTGCCAATTACTGGGGCGAAGACTGCGAAGATGATCAAGGATAGCGAACTGATTGTGTATCCCGGCGCTCCGCACGGTTTGCCCATTACTCATTCCAAAAGATCAATTGTTGACATCCTGAAGTTCATTCGCGACTGATCGCCTCAGAAGCGGCAGTGACACCCGAAATCCAACCCCGACATTGGAGCAAACGCCAAGTGAATCGCAGAAGCTTTTTAACAACCGTGGCCGGCGCCGTCGGGGCATCATTCAAGCTGAGCGTGGTTCAACCGCTGCTCGGAGAGAGGGGAAGTTGGATGTACGGCTGCCGTGGCCGGTGAGGGGGAGCGAGATCGTGAGTATGATTGCGGAACTCTTTGGCTTCGCGACACTCGTGAAGAGTCACGAACAATCGAGACCCCTCTTGATATTGGTGCTGGGATCGAAAACATTCAGCCGGTACCTGGTAGGCGAGGCGGCACTTTGCTTTCTAGACGCGGGCGCTTTTGAGCGACAAACCGACTTTGGCCAGTGGTTAGTTCTAAACAACCTGCGAGGAGTTGCTTAGGAGATCGGAGCTCCGAGATGACGTGGAATCAGGGGATCATCGAAATAGCATTCATCGTTGTACCCATCCTGGTCATTGGATGGCTCCTTCATGGCGAGCGCCAACACGGAGGAAACTCCTGATATGTACGCGGGTCACTTTGCGGTAGGTCTGGCGTTGCGCGGCCGTGCGCCGCGCGTTCCGATAACGGCCTTACTGGTCGGCGCATTCCTACTGGATTTTCTCTGGATATCTTTCGGCGTCTTTCAACTGGATCACACGGGGTGGGATGACTGGTCGCACTCGCTCGTTATGTCGGCGGTCTGGGCCACGGGTTTTGCGGCCTTTTTCTGGCGGCTTGGCAGGAAGGCATTCGTCGTCGTGTGGCTCGCCGTCTTTTCGCATTACGTGCTGGATATGATCGTGCAGGGCGCGTCGCTCTACCCGAATGAGCCAACGCGCTTGCTCATTCCTATCCTGGTGACCAACCACTACCGCCTGTTCCAACTCCTGGTCTGCATTTTGCTACTCGCGGTATTCATGTACGACGAGCGTGGGTCCGCCCTGGCCGCATGGCGCCCTGGGCAGTGTGCTTGTTTGTGCTGGTGCTGAATCTACGTTTCCTGCTAGGTATGTGACAACCCAGCTTGTTTTGCGTGAATAGTTGGATTGACAATCCAATGATTTGACGAGCCGACTGATCCCTAGAGGTGGTGAATAATCGCGATGCAGTTCATTTTAGGCGTGTTTCTCTTTGTCGTAGTGGTGGGAATCGTGGATGCGAGATTGCCTTGGCCCGATCCTCGACCAAGGGGGAGGGGCGATGATTGCAGGACATTTTGGGTTTGCCGCGCTAGTAAAGTCGCGAGAACGGCAGGTTCCCATTTGGGCACTCATGTTAGCCACGGTGTGGCTCGATGTCGTCTTCGTTCCACTGCTCATGACGGGAATCGAGCGCATAGAAACGCTGCCAGGGACGCACGGAGGATATGGTAATGGCGTCATTCATGCCGACTATACCCATTCTTTCGTGGGAATGCTTGTGCTCTCGGCGATTCTCGCGGCGATCTGTTTACCTTTCTGGGGCAGGCGAAGCGCAATTGTCATCGGTCTTGTGGCCGCATCTCATTGGGTGCTTGATTTGATCGTTCATCGTTCCGATATGCCTGTTTTGCCTGCCAATTTCGGTAGGCTTCCTCGGCTAGGGTTCGGATTGTGGGCTTTTCCCATAGTTACTGCCGCACTCGAAGCTGTGCTTGTGCTTCTCGAAGCAGGGCTCTACTGGAGGGCGGCGAGGTCCGTCTCAATTCAGGCCAATCACAACACACGGCTAGCGGCAATAGTTGGGGCGTTAATTGCCGCATGCGGGATCCTCATCCTTTATCTCGATGTATCAACCTGAATGTTTACTGCCGCTGGGATCGACTAGGTTGGAGCATCGACTGATCCCACTTTTCAATGGCAGTCGGATCCACTGTTCTCGATCGCCCGAATTCAGGCGTTGGAAATGGGCTTTCGCAGCGCAAGGTGCGCCTCGATGAGGGGCGCGATCAAGTGAGCATGTGTAAGAGCTAGATCGTGCTCTCCTCCCGGGATGATTTGCAGGTCAGCATCGGGAAGGTGGTTCATAAGGCACCGTCCTACCGCGACGGGACTCAGTGGGTCACAGTCGCCCCAGAGCAAGAGAACAGGGACTTCGACTTTCTTTAGTTGCGAAGTCAAATCCGAGCGGAACGATGTAAACCAATCGGGCAGTTGCGGATTCTGGCGCTTAAACTCCTCACGCCACTCTAGCGCTCCCAGTTTTGCAGTATCGATTCCTCCCGAAGTAGCCACCAGAACCAGATGTGTGACGAGGTTCTGTTTATGGAGAGCGGCTTTAACGGCAATCACACCTCCCATAGACTGAGCGATCAGTGCTGTGGGGCGGTCTATGCGAGACGCTACGTCGGTCACCAAATCTTCGAGGCAGGAAACTGAGGGCTCCGCAGGTGCTCCATCGAAGCCTGGATACGCCATGAAGACTCTTTCGGCCTGATTGGACAACTCAAGTGCCAGCGGCCTCCAAAAAGCGCGACTCCCCAGAGCCCCGGGGAGGAAAAATAGCCGAGAAGGAACTGTTGGCTTCGACATAGAACCCTCGCGCGATCTCCGGTCTTCTCAGAGGCAAAAACCGAAAGGCAAACGTAATGACTCGTCGATCGCTAATCACTCGAACATTGCCAACCCTGGTATTGGATCGTCGTCCGCACCCTCCCAGGTCAGGTAGACAATAAATCTGAATCCTTAGGATTACCATTATAATCTCATTGGTTAGGTTTTGAAAGCTTGCCAAGTCTGAAAGGAAACAGAATGTCGCCTGCGCTCATTCTCCTCCTGCATCTGGTGTTGGGTTATGTCGCCTGGCTGCTTTGCACGAGTGCGTATATCTTTCCCAAACTCAAAGCCATGAACCCGATCGATGCTCAACGGGCCATTGCGACGCTCCACAGCTTTCGCTTTTTCGGCCTCGTGTTTATTCTTCCAGGCGTCGTCGGTCACAATCTGCCATTAGGATTCGGGCCCTTCGCTGCGTATGGCGACTTCGCCACCGGATTACTGGCGATCATGGCTCTTCTGGCGATAAGGATACGGCCGCTTTTTTGGTCGCTCGTGGTTGCTTTCAATCTCGTGGGAGCCATCGACATCCTCGTCGATTACTACCATGGTGTTCAGCTCGCTCTTCCGGATTCGTCAGGTGAGTTGGGTTCAACCTACGCAATCGTGATCATTTATGTACCCCTGTTAATGATTACGCACTTCATTTCGTTTTACTTGCTACTCCGCCGTCGACCGGAAGCAACTCGGGCCGCGGTCTGAGACGCGTCCTGAATCAATCCTCATCGCCGGAGTTCCCAATCATGGTCCTCTGGTGAACCTTTTAAAGGAGACTCTCATGATCAAACCAAGAATCATTGTGACCGGGGCAACCGGGAAGACGGGCAGCGTCGTGGTTTGCGAAATGCTGAAAGCGGGGTATCCCGTCCGTGCGATGGTGCATCGGGAAGACGGTCGCAGCGCGTTCCTGAAATCGCTGGGAGCCGAGATCGTTGTCGCCGAGATGAGCGATGTCGAGCGCGTTGTCGACGCACTGGATGACGTTCAACGCGCCTATTATTGCCCTCCTATTGATCCGTACGCGATTCAGGGGGCGGTTGCGTTCGCGATCGCCGCGAAAGAAGCGCGGCTCGAACACATCGTCAGTCTGACCCAATGGCTGGCGAGTCCCTCGCATCCATCGCTCATGACTCGCCAGAGTTGGTTGATCGACCATTTATTCTCCATGACGCCCGGAATTGCCCACACAATTGTTAATCCGGGATTCTTTGCAGACGATTATCTTTTGCCAATTGGGTTAGCCGCGCATCTAGGAATGTTCCCGTGGATGTACGGGGATAGCCGCAACGCACCGCCGTCCAACGAGGATATCGCGGGAGTTGCTGCTGCGGTTCTGAGGGATCCTGCGCGCCACGCGGGGAAGAGCTATCGCCCCACAGGTCCGGAGCTTCTCGGCGCAAAGGAGATGGCCCAGGCAATTGGCCGAGTTGTTGGGAGATCCCTTCGGGTTATCCCGACTCCGATCTGGTTGTTTATGAAATCCGCGCGGATGGCCGGCCTTTCGATCGATACATTGAGCAACATTCGCTATTACGTCGAGGACCACAAGCGGGGCGTCTTTGAGATGGGCGCGCCGACTAGCGACGTGCTCGACGTGACAGGTCGCCCTGCCGAGGACTTCGAAACCATTGCTCGTCGTTATGCGGCGCAGCCCCTCAATCAGCGGACGCTCGGTAATGGGCTTCGTGAATTCGCGCGGTTCATGATGGCTCCACTTACCCCAGGCACCAATTTCGATCGCTACGACCGCGAATTACGCCGGCCGTTCCCGTCGGCGCCACGAATCGCGGTTGAGTCTGCAATCTGGCGCGATGAGCACAATATAGGCCTCCCCATCCAACCCGCCGCTCCTGTCCGCACTGCCGGCCGCGCCACGGTTATCACCGCACCGCATTCAAATATCTTCCCGGAGAGTCGCGATGATCGATACCGCACTCAAAGTGCGCGAGCACTACAACTCCTCCGGACTAACGGACCGGATCAAGTCAACACTCACCACAATCGTGCCCGACGGGCAGCCGCTAACTGTGGACGAACTCGCGCCCCTCGACCAATTCCATATCCGGGGCATGCTCGCCACAGCCGAATTGGCCAGCGCGGCCGGAGCCGGGCCCTCGACACGAGTACTGGATGTTGGCTGTGGTATCGGTGGACCGGCACGATCTATAGCCGCTACTTTTGGGTGCAGTGTGATCGGCATCGACCTGAGTCCACCCTTTATTGATACGGCTAACTATCTAACCATGCGCTGCGGGCTCTCGAGCAGGGTCACATTTCAGGTCGGCAATGCTCTACATTTGCCCTTTGATGACGCAGCTTTCGATGTGGTATTCCTGCAGCACGTCGCGATGAACATTGCGGATCGCACCGCTCTCTATGACGAAATCCATCGGGTTCTTACGCCTGGCGGCCGTTTCGCCACGTACGATCTGGTCCTTCGCGAGGGAGATATTGCTTATCCAGTTCCCTGGGCGCGTGACATCTCGGCGAGCTTCCTCCTTAGCGAAGGCGATACCCGGATGTCACTTGAAAAAGCAGGGTTCACACCGGTCTTCTGGCGCGACGACACCGAGATCGCGCTCGAATGGTTCAAGACGACGATGACGGGGCCGCCACAAAACGGAATGAACCTCGGCGTCGTAATGGGCCCGGATATGCGGGAAATGGCAAGCAATCTAGCTCGGAACCTTCGTGAGGACCGACTCGGCGTATTGTCCGCCGTCTTGAAACGTGACTAGGCTGATGGACCCGCGTTCCGCTCAATATTCCATTGGGTCTGCTAACGGCCACCATCAAAAGGAGGACCCACATTGATCGAAGGATCACGCGTCGTTCTATTCGTAAGTGCGGCGGCCATACTTGCGCTCACGCCTGGCCCGGGCATTCTTTACGTATTGAGTAGAACTCTCCATGGCGGAAGACGTGAAGGAGCACTGTCCGCTCTTGGGACCTTTGTCGGCGGCTCAGTTCATGTCTTGGCAGCCGCATTGGGACTCTCCGCGATTTTGATGACCTCGGCTACCGCGTTTGAGGTTGTCCGCTACGCAGGGGCTTCATACCTTATCTACCTTGGCGTTTCGATGATTCTGAAACGAAATGCGAGATTAACGGCGACGGACCAGTCGAACAAGCCGCGCGGTCACTTTTGGCAGGGAATCGCAACCGAGGTCCTCAATCCGAAGACGGCGCTCTTCTTCCTATCGTTTATCCCGCAGTTTGTCTCACCTGCCAGGGGGCATCTGACCCTGCAGTTTCTGATCCTCGGCGCCATCTCCGTCAGCCTGAATACGGCTGTCGACCTCATCGTCGTTGGATTTGCAGGCTCAATTGCGTTTAGACTTGCGGGTAATTCCAATTTCATCGGGAGACAGCGTATCGCCTCTGGAGTGGGAATGATTGGGCTCGGGATTTATGTAGCGGCCTCCAAATGAGAACTCGGAGATAGCGGATAGAGCATATGAACAGAACAGTACTCGTGGAGAAGATGACTGCTGTTGCGCTTGTTTTGGTGGCAACCCTATCGGGCTGTCAGCATGTGAGAAAGGGACAGGTTGTGCTTACCCAACAACAGACTGAAGATGCTAAAGCCAAGCTACGAACTGCGTACGCAGCGTTTAACAGGGGAGACGTCGACGCCGCATTTGAATTATTGGATCCCAATGTTAAGTGGATAGAGCCTGTTGAGTTTCCAGGGGGCGAATCCTATCGGGGCATAGCGGGAGCAAAGCAATATCTCAAGCAGTCACGTGCAGGTGCGGCGCAAGTAATCAGTGAGCCAGAACAGTTCATCACCGTGGGCGATCGGATTGTCGTTTTTGTGCTTGCACGAGTGTTACCGAAAGGTAGAAATAATTGGCAAGACATACGACTGGCCGATGTTTATACATTTCGAGACGGACGCGCAATCAAGATGCATGCATTCGCAAATAGAGAAGACGCGCTGCGCTGGGCAGGCGCGCCTCAGGTTTTGACAAAGTAGTTTGATTGCATTGGAGGTACAAGTTCAGGTATGGCGACAACAGGTATGGCGACAACTGGAGTGGCAAGAACGAACACTGAGTCTGCTACCAATCGGCAAATTGCGGCAAGCCTGTTCTCGATTGGAATGATCGCGATGGGGGCACTCTCTGTCATCTCTCGCGACTTTGCGTTCGGTTGGCAACCCGTTCCGGCATTTCAGCCAGGGCGCGAGGTGCTCGCTGCGCTCTGCGGGGTCTTTATGGTCGCGTTCAGTGTAGCCCTGCTCTTTCGCAACACGGCCGCCATAGCTGCTCGTGTCATGCTCCCATTTCTTTTGGCTTGGCTGGGCCTCAAAATCCCTGCCTTATTCGTCGCTCCGCAAATTGAAGCAGTCTGGCTTGGGTTCGGCGAGATTGGAATGCTCGTTGCCGGAGGATTAGTGATGTTCGCGCTACTGTCAGGGCTCGAGAGTTCACCATTCTTCGGCCGGTTTACTGGCCGCAGAGGAATTCGGATCGCTCAAGTCGTCTTCGGGCTTTCGGTCATTCCTGTTGGGCTCAGCCATCTCTTCTATGGCCAGATCACGGCCAGCCTCATTCCATCCTGGATGCCGTTCCGCATGGGCCTCGCATACCTGACCGGCGTCGGACAAATCGCCTGTGGAGTGGCGCTCCTTATCTCATTTCTGCCCCGCCTGGCCGCCTTAGTCGAAGCTTTCATGTTGGCTCTGTTTGCATTTTTCGTTTGGGGCCCGAACACATGGATTGCCGCGAGTCCAAAAATGGCGGGAACGCCTCCAGGTTTCCGGTTCCCGCTGATCGCATTTCTCATCACTTGGGTGATCGGTTCGTCTGCATTGCTCATCGCCATAAACAGCGCGCGCAGCAAATCTAGCTCAGCCCTGTGATGCAGCAGCCGGTGTAGGCGAGCTGACCTTACAGACTGCGAATGATTGTCAGTGGTTCTGACGGCCGTACGCGAAGCTGTCAAACAGTAACGGGACCTGGAGAAAGGAAATACAGTGATCAGTCGGCCGTTCACGAAACTGCTTGTTGCGTCAGGGATCGGGCTCTGTTTCGCCATTCTGGCCAGAGCTGATTCCACCAAGGATTGTCATATTGGGTCGTATCGGTTGGCAGACGGGAGAACAGTGGATATAGCTGTGTCAGATGACAATACTCTGCGCTGGCTGACGTTCACTGGTGAGAGGGGTCTACTTCATCCGCAAGGAGATCACACATGGAGCAGCACGTTTGGGTGGACGGATCGCCCTGACGGCAAGACCGCATCGTTTTCTGACTGCGGGAAAGGAGAGATACTCTTTGACAACGAGTCGGGCAAACGGATCGATTTCGACGTGAGCGATGCGACCTTCGAGAGCAACGGTGTGAAGCTGGTTGGGAGATTGGTGCTGCCGAAAGGCAGCGGAAAGGTCCCGGTCGTAGTTCTGGTGCACGGTTCCGAGCACGATTCCGCCCTCGACTCCTATGCGTCGCAGCGCATGTTTCCAGCGCAGGGCATTGGCGCTTTCGTCTACGACAAACGCGGCACTGGTGCGTCCGGTGGAACATATACGCAGGATTTCAACGTCCTCGCGAGTGATGCCATCGCGGCTATGGAAGAAGCAAAACGACTTGCAGGTGTGAGGTTGGGCCGCATCGGCTATCAAGGCGGCAGTGAAGGGGGATGGGTTGTACCAATAGCTGCGAATCGCGCCCCGGTGGATTTCGCGATCGTGAGTTTCGGCCTCGCGGTGACGGTGTTGGAAGAAGATCAGCAGAGCGTGGTTCTCGACATGTTTTTTCACCATCACTCCGCCACAGATACCGCCAAAGCTCTGGAACTGGCTCGCGCCGGAGAGCACGTGATCGAAACCGGTGGCAAGGAGGGCTATCAAGCGTTTGATGCCCTGCGCCAGAAATACAAGTCCGAGCCTTGGTACAAGGATGTCCACGGCGATTTCGTGTTCTTCATTATGCCCCTTGACCAAAAGCAGATTATCGACGCTATTGCCCAGCAGTTCAATTTCCATACGCCATTTGACTACGAGCCGATGCCGGCGTTGCGCGTCTCTGCCACACCGCAACTCTGGGTGCTCGGCAGCGACGATCTGGAAGCGCCCAGCGCCGAAACAACCAAGCGCATCCAATCGCTCATCGCGCAGGGCAAGAACTATACACTTGCCGTCTATCCCGGCGCCGAGCACGGGATGACACAGTATGAATTGAATGCCAACGGTGAACGGGTCTCCACCCGCTTCGCGCCGGGATATTTCCAGATGATGGCCGATTTCATCCGCGACGGCCACATCGGCGGTCACTATGGGAATGCACAGATCACTCGGTGTATGTCCAGCAATTGTCGCCCAAACTGAAAAAGGACTCGGCCTAGTTGAAGTAACGTATTGACCATCGCCTCAGCCTATGTCGAACCGTCCAATCGTCAACCCTCCACTCGTCCCTTTCAATGCCGGGCTCTTGAGCGTGTCCGACAGAAATGAAATCTACTGGGAAATGTCCGGCAATCCCAAAGGGAAGCCGGCTCTATATCTTCATGGAGGCCCCGGCACCTCTCTTCGCTCCGGGGACTATCGTAACCAATTCGACCCGCAATAATGCAATAATGTTGCATCGTGGGGATAGATCAGCGCGGATGCGGCCGTAGCCGCCCGCTAGCCATGAATACACTTGGCGAACTGGACCGCAACACAACCCAATCGCTCATTGAGGACATCGAGGCCGTCAGGAAACTTCTCTGCATTGAGACATGGTTGGTATCAGGCGTGTCCTGGGGAACAACACTCTCACTCGCATATGTTCAATCGCACCCGGACAAAGTTTCCGAATTGGTTCTGGTCGCGGTAACCACTACGAATCGCGAGGAAATTGAGTGGATTACTGAAGGTGTTGGGCGAATATTCCCTGAGGCATGGCAACGGTTTGAGCGGGCATCTGGCAGACGTGATGGAGAGCGCATTGTGGATGCCTATGCCCGTCGACTCGCTACCGGCAACATCGTGGACCGATTGCGCGCAGCCAAAGCCTGGGGCGAGTGGGAATTGACACATATCTCGCTTGATCCGAATTCGCCGCCGCAAAAGGAGTGTTTTGACGACGAACGGGATTTGCTTTTTGCCACCCTCGTAACACACTATTGGTCAAACGATGGGTTTCTTCAAAGCGGGAAAGAAATATCACGTCACATCCCAATGATCGCGCACATCCCAGTTGTTCTCATTCACGGTCGCAGAGACATTAGCAGCCCGGCAATGACAGCTTGGCGGCTCCATCAACTTTGGCCAGCAAGCATATTGCGCATCGTAGAATCAGAGGGGCATGGCGGGCCTCAGATGCGCGAACAGATGCGCGTGGCGCTTGATTCATTTGCGCGGCGCCAATGATCGGAATGGAATCAGAGGGAACCAGACTCGCCCAGGATCGACGGACGTACGGAGACACTGGCAAATTGAGCAAGACATTGACAAGGGTTAGATTATATATGTAATCTTAAGGGGTGCGATACGATTCTGAACACAAAGAACGGACTCACCGCAGGATTGTCAAGAGCGCTTCTCGTCAGCTCCGTAAAAGAGGCCTGAATGGACCCGCGGTTGCGACCCTGATGAAAGCATCTGGGCTGACCCACGGTGGGTTTTATAAGCACTTCTCAAGCCGCGACGATCTCGTTGTAGAAGCTGTCGAGGAAAGCCTAAGGGAATTGACGCAGACGCTAACCGACGCAGCGAAACACTCTGGCTCGCGGGATGGATGGAAGGCTATGGTAACCACTTATCTCTCACTCGAACGCTGCGATCGGGCAGATATAGGATGCCCAATCGCTGCATTGGCTCCGGATATCGCCCGCACTGCTCCTGCAATGAAGCAGCGCATTTCAGCGGCCATCTTGAAATTCCGTGAAGAACTGATTCCCCTCATGCCCGGACGAACTTTAGAGGAAAAGAGTTCAAACTTCCTGATGATCATCACGTCGATGGTCGGAGCCATCGCCATAGCTCGAACTATGCCGGAGTTGGCTGTGCGGCAAGCGATTCTCGATACAGCCCGTGATCGGCTACTGCAAGCCTTCTAGCCGTCTCGTGGTTTCTGTCAACGCTATTCCTTGTTCTCGAACGTCCTTTGGCAAATGTCACTCTTGCCCGCCCGGCGAGTTTAGGCCCAATTCCGACTGGTCTTCCCAGACATTGCTGCTTGGGAGTCCGCGTTCCGCATAAGCTCGATCCATCACCGCCCGAATGAAGCAAAGATCGTCGAGGCCGATCGTGCTCTGGTTATTCCGAACATGAGACTCTGACAAAGTTGTCCAGAATCTCGTAGAGTCCAGGTGTGGCCAGAATTCGGTTGTGTCCAAAGCCCTGCATAACGACAAACTTCTCTTGCAGCAAATAAGCTGCGGCGGTGTGTTCCGAAAATGGCACCTCTTTGTCACTTTGATCCGCGACATACAAGAGACGATGCTTACGGGACAGCTGGTCCAATCGAACGTCTGTCATCTCCCGGATATCACGGAGTCTCGCCTCTAAATTCTTAACCAGATATGGCACAGACTTTCGGTGCAAATTGGTCCGTCTCAGGAAGCTCTCAATCAAGAAATTGAAGCGCGTGGGCGCATTAATGGCGACAACTGCTTTGGCTCTGAGCTTTAGGCGGAGAATGGCGTGTGAAATCGCGATGAAGCCGAAAGAGTGACATACATAAACGGCCTCTTTGTCCTGAATGATGTCCTGAACCTGATCTAGAACCTCGAACCACTCGGACAGGTCTGTGCTGAGACCAGAACTTTCTCCATGGGCCGGAAAATCGAAACTAGAAACCCGGTAATCATTCTGAGTCAAATACGAAATCATCCCGGAGAATTGGTCCCAACGGCCTCCCCAGCCGTGAATCAAAACCAAATGCGGCCCAGTATGATCAGTGCTCCAAGATCTGAAGATAATCGAATTGCGTGTGGTTCGGATAGTCCTTTCATGGGAAGACGATACAAGCTTTGAGAAGTCTGAGTGAGCTGGCCTCCGTGGTGGAGTAAACCAAATGAAGGCACCTAAAAGCGTGCGGCAATCCATGGAGAAATGTGTGCGCATATTCTGGCACCTATATAGGCCCCGCGAAGCGCGGACAAGCGAATGATTTCCTTCATACCGGAATAATTCTCTGATCGGCATCTGGGGAAGAATGGCAGTCACTCGACCTCACGATTTCTTCTCCTCCAACGACGATGGTCTTTCTTAATCTTTCACGGCGCGTCAATCAACGAAGAATCTTGTGGTCAACGAGATGGGAATGCCAATCAGAACAATGTGCATGGCCAGTTGGACTAAAACGATGGAGATGTTTACCGGTTGTTTCGGCATCGCAGACAGGGGAACAACCACCATGTTCATGATGACGAACACGAAAGTCCCGTAGGCTATTCCAGTCAGGTAGGGATGTCGCACAAGAAGGTCAAAACTCCCGGACGCAAACACAAATACGGCCGCCGCCCCAAATGCGACGAGGCAATGCAGGACAATGCCGAAAAGTCCGCTGGGCCGTCCTCCACGGAACGCCGCAGAACTCAAGACTGCGCTTGCAACGGATTGCCACATTCGAAGGGGGTTGACGCCGCGCGCCCCGTAGAGAACTGTCACGCAAATTCCATCAAGTAAGGCGCACAGACTTCCACCTACTGCAATCGCCCAAAGAGAATTCATCATACCGGGAGTATGTCGCAGGGGTGAATGATAAAGCGATCACGTTCGAGCCATTCGAGCAGATTCCAACCAAATTGCGAGGCGCAGTGTTTGTCAGGGAGATCCTACTGGCTGCTGCGCTCCGGAGATTGGAGCAAGACCCCTCGGGGGATCCCTCTATTTCGCGGAACTGAAAGTTTAAGCCGAAACGTAAAACGAAAAACGCACAGATCGCATCCCGGAGATTCACACCGCTAGGCGAGGGAAGCGAGGTCGGATTTGATTTCACCGTTGTGTATCCTCAAGCCGGCGCCCTTTCGCAATAGCAGGTGCCGAAAAGGGGTGAATACTGTCGTTTGATTCTTCCGGACCATTTTCATTCTGCCAAGTTAAGCGGCTGAAAACTGGTCTAGGACCGCGCGCCAGCGCGTCGGCGTAGACGAGCCGGTGAAGTGTCAATCACGCGCCGCATATGAAGCGACAGATGACTTGGGTGAGAAAACCCTGTTGCGAAGGCCACATCCAGGACCGACAATCCCGTTTCTTCCAACAACGATGCCGCGCGCATCACCCGTTGCGAAATGATGTATCGGTATATCGAAACGCCAAGCGCAGCCCGAAATGCCCGTTGACACTGGGTCACACTGAGGCCGGACACTTGCGCAATCTCAGACAGATTCAGATCCGTGTGTAGGTTGTCCTCAATGAATGACATCACCCGGCGCAATCGCGCTCCTGACATTCCATGGGACGATACGTGCCCCGACTTGTTTTCGTGCATGCAGTGGACGTGGAGAAGCCGCGATGAAAGTGCGACGCAAATGCTTTCGAGATAGAGCCGGCCGCTCTTGGGATCATCCAGTTCGGCTTTGGCAGCCCAAGCTAACTGTTCAAGCGAGGGATCTCGAACCTGAAACCGGTTTAAGAGCTTAGCCCGATCTGGAGTGATACCTGAATCCTCTGCGACTCGGTTCAGACAATCTTGAGGAATTCGGACAAAGAGGGCGCGATCCGGTTTGCTGAGGACCCAGCGACTCGACACGCCAGATGGAATGATGTCGACATCGCCGTGAACGCCTATCCCGTTATGTCGATTGCCTCCTCGTTCACACTGAATTTCGACCGGGCCACCCATATGAATGATGAGATGTGGATCAGCGGGTGGGGGGCTCTCAACGACCCCAGCAGGGTCTACCAGCAACGGTCGCTCGAATACCGCAGTATGCCATGCCTCTCCCTCTCGGGCAGTTTCTCAATTCGACCGCGCGAATTCAGGCCTATGTTCGCGAGTTAAAGGCAAAGATCGGTGAGCAATCCCAGATCATTCGTCGGAAGATTCAAGAAATCCTCGGAGAGCAGGCTCGAATGGATCCGGATCCTCTAGAAATGCGGCATGGCCCGCGCTAAATACCTTGAGACACTCCTTCGGAAACCTTGAAAATGACGGCATTTTTCGAACAAGCGGAGAAAAAATCAATCTTTGCCCTGGCCTGCCCGATGTTTCGCTCCAGCACGAGTATTAGTGTAGAGCCCCCCACCCGGAGGAACACAACTGGTCCAACTGAAAATTGAGCATCTGGTCCTTTCGTGTTGAGAGAGGATTCCGTACGTTGGAATCGAGGGGTTGATGAGTGAGCGTGACCTACAACGAACGCCTCTGATGCGGGCGAGCCTATTCGGGACGGCTTAGAGTCCTGGCGAACAACCCTCTGACCATTTCACCGTTCCAGTTTGTCAGGACATTTCTCCAACTTGTCAAAAACCGCTTCCGGGAGCGCTGCGCTGACTGCACACTGTTTTCTGGATGCTGGAAGGTGAACAAGGGCACGCTAATCAGCCGGATTATGGTGGCGTGTTGCTCCAGCCAATTAGGGAGGATTCTCGTGCAAGTACCTATCGATCTCCGCCTAGCCCGCCATGGCGCAATTCTGCTTCTTCTGGGTATGCTTACAGGGTTCGTGATCGTCGGTTCCCACAACCGGAGCGTTGGTAACGCAGCTCACTTGACTGGGTTGATCGGCGGTTACGGCTTGATTGCTCTCGGTCTGCTTTGGCCCAAGCTGAATCTAGGACGATTTTGGTCAGGTGCAGGCGCGTGGATCACCGCGGTATCTCTCTACCTCAATTGGCTTGGCCTCTTCTTTCTTGCCGAATTCGGCAGCGGCCCCAATGCTGCAAATGCACCGCACTTGGGTCCGGCCGTGCTGTGGGACCGTATCGGCGGAATCACTCTTTTCCTGGCGGTATGGCTGTCGCTTGCTTCAGTGCTCATCATTCTGATCGGATTGCGTAAGCTCGTAACGCCGACCGATGCACAGGGGTGGGTGAGTGCAGAGAAATGACACCGAAGCGATGGTGGGGAAACTGTGGACAATGCGGGGCTAAGAGTTTTGGCTCATGAGGAGATATCGATTCTGGGCAGCAAATTCCCGGTTGACGGCATATTCGATATTGGCGCCTCGACGGGTACCCGAAGAATCGGAGGGGCGATGGATTTCCTCGGGAAGACGAGTAACGGGGGAGTTGATGCCGGCAGAGCCTGCTGGGAATCGTCTGTGATGCGAGATGCCGGTGCTGGCACACTGGCATCTGCTGAATGAAGGATCGGGAATGAAGATTGAGACGTAGGCGAAGGTTCTTTTGGCCGCTGCGCCGCTGCTGGCCGGATGCAAGGGAGCTGACCGCTAAGTGCCGGCCGGAAGGAAGAGAGAGGAATATCTGTCATGTCTACTAGTAACGATGGAACCAGTAATCAAGAAGTAGCCGAAGTACACGCAACAATTGTCCAGCAGTTCCTCGCGACAAGTCGGTGCCCTGACCGCGAACTGCTTTCGAGCCTACTAAAGTTGCCGCGTGAAGTGATCACAGAACGGCTTCTCCTTCTGGCAGAAATACACGGAGTTGTACTCCATCCGAATGTGCCTGAACCATGGATCGTTCATCCGTTCTGCTCCACGCCCACTTTGAACTGGGTCGCTTCCCGGGACCAGAGTTGGTGGGCTCCATGCATTTGGTGTGCCTTGGGCATTGCTGCGCTAGCTCGCGATCACGTCCGCATCCACTCGCGAATGGCAGCTGAGGAGACGCCAATCATCATCGATGTCGAGAATGGAAGGGTTCAGTCTAACCTCGATGTCGTCATTCATTTTGCCATTCCGCCTCGAAAGGCATGGGACAATCCTCACCAACATTGCGCACTTGTGCTGCCTTTTCGGAAGGCAAGCGAAATCGAAGGTTGGTGTCAGCGTCACGGTCTGCCCCATGGCGAAGCCGTGCCCTTGCGACAGGTCGCCGACCTCGCCACCAAGTGGTACGGTCGTTACGCGGAGCGTTCATGGCGCAAGTGGACCGTGGAACAGGCACAGACAATATTTACCGACTGCGGCCTCACATCTCCGTTCTGGAAACTGCCGGGAACAGGAACCTATTGAAGTGTCAACCGGGATCGGTTGCTCTAATTCACAGCCGTCGCAGGCATTGCACTCTTCATTCGAAGGTGCTGGTCGAACGAATTCAGCACGAATGTATTTGACTGTCGCATTCGCCAAGGCGTGGGCGTTATGGTGGGATACAGACCTGTCGCGCAGCAGTATTCATTGCGACTTTCAAGCAGTTCTGCCAGCATCGGTGTATCCGGTCCGCTCCAAATTGATGTTTCGCAATCGAAGGGAAACACGCATCAGATTCCGTCGGGTTTTGGGCCCGACTTGGATGCGAAGGTATGAGATACGACTGCCTTCAAAACCGACGGCCGGTAGAGGGAGTATGCGTGCCAGGGAGTCTCGTGCCCAACTAGCAGAGCGCTCGCGCGCCGGGTGCCAGAGAACTCCGCTCTCTGGAGGACTTTAATTATTCGATATCAGATCGATCCTGATCCATCTTTCATTCACTCCGCCTGTAGCCACCGATAGCAAGTAGAAGAGAGAGCCGAGTCCATGAACAGCAATGGACATAACCAGAACGGATGTGAGCCGGATCTCGAGCGCTCGGTGATTCAGCTCACAGATTGTGCGACCACGCGAGCAGTCAATTGCTCTCGTTCATTGGCTTTCAAGGACTTCGCGGTAGAGGGTGCATTGCGCGCGGCGGAGACTCTGCGCCGGCTCAACCGCGCCGTTTTCAAGAAATTGAATGTAATTCTGGCTGTCGCCGAAGGGCTTCCAATCGGCTAGGCCCGCGGAGTTGGGATTTCCGGTTTTGGCAAAATTCGTCCAGTAGGTCTGAAAGAGATCGGCAAGCTTGACATCAACGGGGCCGGAGTTGCCCGCAAGGTTGCCGTTTTTGGGGAAATATCCGAAGACATAGGGAAGTTCGGAGGAATGGATCGCAAAGGGCTGGCCAGGGATGGCATGGTCGAGTTCGTATTCGTAAACGACGTGATGAGCCGTGGTGTGCCATACGGCTTCGGCAACAGTTGGGCAGCGAAAGAGCCAATCGGCTGACCACTGGTCGGCGGCGCCGCCGTACTTGGGGTCCGAATCGCCTTGGCCGCCGCCGGCCAGTCCGTACAACGCGAGCATCTTTGGTGAAGAAGCGCTAGTGAACCGGTCGATTTGGGCTCGCAACTCTTCGGGAGTGGCTGAGCTCTCGAATTCGCGCGTTGTGGTGCCGATTAGGACTGGGATGGCGGCTTCCTGCCCCGAGGAGAATACTTGTGCGGGCGAGCGCGGGATGACCCAGCCATCGATGTCGGGACCAACAAGCCCCGCGCGGAACAAATCTACGGTCTTGGTTACAAGTCCTTCTGCAGGAATTCCGCGTAGCTCGGTAATCGCAGCGACGCTCGACGTGTCTTTGGCCTCTGGATCGACAAGGGCGGCAGCCTTTATGCCATTCTGCTCCGCGGCGGCGAGAGTTGTGAGAGGAGGAGCGAGAGCTGTTCCGCTCTCGGCAATGAGCTTTTGAAAGAGCCCGCGGGCGAGCGGAGAGGTCATCAGCATGCCGGCGTCCATGGCGCCTGCGGACTGGCTGAAGAGAGTGACATTGTTGGGGTCACCGCCGAATTTTGCGATGTTTTCATGGACCCACTTCAGGGCGAGGATCTGATCCAGAAGGCCGTAGCCGCCGGAGGCATGTTGCGCCGACTCGGCGGTGAGCGCTGGATGAGCGAGAAAGCCGAAGACTCCGAGGCGGTAATTGATTGTGACGACAACGACGCCATGAGCGGCCAAGGTGCCGTCATTGTAAAGCGAGCCTGTGCCGGAGCCGCCCAGGTTGGATCCGCCGTGGATCCAGAACATCACCGGCAGCGGCCCTTTCGCCGGCCAATGGGGAACATCGACGTTGAGATAGAGACAGTCTTCGCGGCCGAGGGCAGCGTCCTGACGATTCCATTCGCCGAGTTCAGGCTGCATGCAGGGTGCGCCATATGCACCGGCCTTGCGAACGCCGGTCCAGTGCTTGGCCGGTACAGGCGCACGCCAGCGAAGACTGCCCAACGGTGGTTCGGCGTAAGGGATGCCAAGGAATTGTGCGCCTTCGCCCGCGTGAGGAATGCCGCGAAGTTGACCAGAATCTGTCGAGACGACGAAAGAAATTGGGGCTGCAACTGCGACGCTGGTTGAGATGAGCGCAATAGCCATGAGAAAAAATAGCAAGATATGAAGAGATCGCAGCGCGATCGTGATTTTCGAAAATGCGGATCGAGAATCTCTTTGCTTCATGGGGACGAACTCCAGTCTGTTTTTCGGGATACCGGGCGACTACAGAGAACGCTCAATGTAACCGACAAAGGCGCAGCAGTGCGCACTCGCTTTCAACTCACCGTAGTTGTCATCGCAACACTTCTTTCGGTGATTTTGCAGAAACAGCTTCTGCGCACAGTTCCCGCTCAAAATTGGGTGGTCCGACTTCCTTCGCAGCACCATCGGCGGCGACGAGCAAAGCGGAAGCGCCGATCACCCACGTGATAAGGAACGCGGTAAGAGGAAACCGCACTCCTGGCGGCGCTCCATGCATTTTGGGGGTTACAGCGAACCAGGTATCGGGTCCCCAAACCAGGAAAGCGAACAGGGCCAGCATCCCTGCTTCGATGAGGGCCGCCGTTCGCGGCCAGATGGAAAACAGGATTGCGAGGCCGCAGGCAATCTGCCCAAACCCTGTCAGATACGCAAGGCCCGTTCGGAAAGGCAGCCACGATGGAATGAGAGAGGCCGTGATCTGGGTGTAAACGATATGCGAGAGTCCGACTGGAAGCACGGCCAGCCCGAAGACGATCCGAGCGATGCGAACGCCTTTCGCCCCGGTGATATGTGAGAAGAATCCCGTCTTGTCCAAGCCGGACAATTGCGCAAACAGAACCCATCCTCCGGCAAGCAACATGGCAATTTCGCCGGTTCCTAACCAGCGACCTTCCCTTTGTGGCATTGCAATCAAGTAAGGAATCGGGAGACACATCCAAGCCAGGAGAAAAGCAAAGACAGCCCGGACGGCGACGGCTACTGTGGCGTGAAAGAACAACGCGACACCTGCCCCGATCATGAAGACACCGCAGGCCATCGCGAGCAAATCTCGCCCGGCTGAAATGCCGGGACAGGCTGCCAGGTATAGGCAAAGTCCCGGTAGATGACCGAGAGCGCGCCGAGTGCAATCAGTCCGATGGAGAGGAGAGATATCCCCGGCTGGCATTCTCGAGTTAGTTCAATTCCTTTTTGGGGCATATTGATCGACTCCGGGTATCACTTTGCTTCGGTAGTGATGGCTGCATCAGCTACCGGTCAAGAAATTGTTTTTGGTAGGTGCAACGATGTGTCTGTTGCGACGGGGAAGTCTTCGAAGTGGAAGAGAAAATGTCAAAGCACGCGTTCGTTCTCGCGTACCCACTTGAACGCCTTTAATGAAGCCGGCTGAAAACGAATCCGTGCGTATTTGCTTTCGAATGACATTGGAAACACGAAGTTCCTGAATCGTGAACGACGTTTTGTACCTCGTCAGCGCCCCAGAATCGCTCGAATCGCCATCCTCCAGTGCCCTGGTAGAGGGTTGAATCTTTGATCATCACGTCCACTCGCTTTCGGTCGCCTTCAATCACATCCCCGGCTGTCTCTTGAGCTTCCCGCAGTTCGTAGACGATGATTGATCCATCAGGGAAGTCTCCGGAAGTGTAGGCGTCAGTTGCTTTTTGATTCGCAAAGATGTGGTGCATGCCCTCTTCGCTTGTGAGCTTCGGATCAGTTCCGGGCAGGATCGCCCCGATCTCAACCTGAATCCATCGTCGAAAGCCGTCTGGGAATTGCACTGAATCGCTTGCGCAAAGAGCACTCAAGGGCAGCAAAATCATAACGACCAGTATCCTGATCTTCCAGCGGTGAACTTGGCTGGAAACAAATGACGAAAAGTTCAAACGCCCCAGTTGTTGTTTTAACCAAGAGCCGCTCAGAGTCCGTTCTGCCGAGACCTTCGTATGGGATGACACCTGACTCATCATCTCTACTCGCTTGGCCATTTCTACTTCTGTATAAGGTTCCAAGCCAAAGAACCAAATTCTGACTTTCATCTGTTGACCTCCTGTTCGTCGCTCAGCTTGCGTGGGGTTCACAATGCCGAACCTAATGATTCATCGACGAGCCTTCCAGGCACTTAACGTCTGGGTTCCAGGGGGCAAAAAGGCCGCTTGGACTCGGTTTCCAAGTCCAGACGTGAAGGAACCAGAAGCCGATTGAATCCGCTCTCGTCAGGGCTTGCCCCACAATGCGCGGGGGGTCGCTTGATTTCCATGCAGAGATCGGCACAAGGAACTCCACGCCATTCAATTGAAAGCTGCCGTCGGGCATCTTCTCGTAGACCAGCACTTCCGGATGCTCCAGATCAAGCGTGGTGTCCAGAAGATCATTGTTCTGAAAGTGATAACCCATGGCGCCCGCGGGCTGATGCTCGACGCATCCAGTCACTTGCTTGTAGCCGGCCGCTTCAGCGGTCTCGGTTGTCTTGAACTTGGCGGTCGCTTCACGAATGGTCATGATGTCGCGATCAACGGCGTCTCCAAAGCCGCTTGGAATGACCGCCGGGGTCTCACCCGTCTTCTTGGCGGAGGTTTGCGCCTCGCTTCCCTCGGTTACGAATGCCATCACCAGCATTCCTAGCATCCACGCTCTCAAGAGAGTCCTCATGTTTCGTGCTCCATTCTCTTTTCAGTTTTGGTTTGGGTCTTTCGCTATGCCGCTATCCTAGGATCGGTAAGGAGTGGGCGGACACGCTTTTTTGACAAACGGTTCCGCCCGCAAGCCGAACTGGATTGAGGCGCTTGCGAGTGCGGTTGGTCATCGCGAGAGGCCACTCCATCAAAAGCTGGCTGATACCAAGTGCCAACCGTGACAGAATGAGGCAGGAATGTCGCCCCGAATGCGTCAACGAATCCGGCTGATTTTAGGAGTCTGGTTAGGCTGGACTATCGCCGGGCTTTTCTACATCATCCAGGACACGGTGCCGCGCCTTTATCAGGGTGGGGCCGTGCCCTGGAAGTACGTCTTCGTCGGCTGGATGACCGGCATGTATGTTTGCGCCGCGCTCACGCCGGCTGTCCTTTGGCTGAGCAACCTGTGGCCAATCGAGCGCCGCGTCACCTATGCCCCTTGGCACCTCTGCTTCAGCGTGGTTTTCTCCATCCTGGCCACCACGCTTGAGGTGCCGGTATTGCTGCTGCTTGGCGCCTTCCCCGCGCTGCCTGCTCCTCCGTCGCTCGTCGCCGGCGTGCGCATTATGCTGGGATTCGGCCTCCAGGGCGGCATCATTCGTTATTGGGCAGTGATCGCGCTGCATGCCGTGTACCGGTCGCAAAAGAACGCCAAGAGCCGCGAGCGGGAGGCATTCGAGCTCAAGGTCCAAGCATCCGAACTTGCCCAGCAGCTTGCAACCGCGCAGTTGAGTTCCCTAAAGATGCAGTTGCAGCCGCATTTTCTCTTCAATACGCTCGGCGCCATCATGGTCCTGATTCAGCAGCAGAAGACAGCGGAAGCCGAAGCCATGGTGGAGAGACTTGGGGATCTGCTCCGCCTCACGCTCGAGGACGTAGAGGCCCAAGAAGTCCCGCTCTGGCGCGAACTCGAATTCCTGCGCTTGTATCTTTCCATCGAGCAAGTCCGGTTCGAGGACCGGCTGCACGTGTGCATCGCCCCGACCGGGCTTTCGGACGTTCTTGTGCCCCACATGGTGCTGCAGCCAATCGTCGAAAACGCCATCCGCCATGCCCTCGGCCAAAGCGAGGAAGCGGTGACCATCGAGGTCGTAGCGACCAACTCCAATGGGTCACTTCACCTCATCGTCTCCGATGATGGCCCAGGGCTTCTCTTGCCCAAGCCTGGCCGCTCCGGAATCGGGTTGGCAAATACCAGAAATCGGTTGGCGCGGCTCTATGGCGAGAACGCGAATCTGGTCATCGAGCCGTCAGCCGGTCGAGGGGTGCGGGTCACAATCACACTACCCATCCGCACAGCTCCGCCCGAGGGCTCGCCGTGCGGCTGAGCGTTCTCGTCGTGGACGATGAGCCCCTCGCGCGCGAAGGGCTCAAGCTGCTGCTCGGCCGTCAACCCCAAGTCGAGTCAGTCTCCGAGGCGCGCAACGGGCGCGAAGCCACTGCTCTCATTCGTGAACAGAAGCCGGACCTCGTCTTCCTCGACGTCCAGATGCCGCGCATCGACGGCTTTGCGGTCGTCCACGCCGTTGGAGCGGAACGGATGCCGCCGGTCATCTTCGTGACCGCGCACGACCAGTATGCGATTCGGGCGTTCGAAATCGCAGCCATCGATTATCTCCTCAAACCGGTAACCGAGGAACGCTTTGCGCTCGCGTTCCAGCGGGCTCTGGGCAGGCTGCAAGACACTCCGCGCGAGGACGCCACAAAACAGGTGCTGGCCATGCTCGACGCCATGGCCAATCCACCGCGGCACCTCGAACGATTCGCCGTTCGATCCGGCGAGCACACCATCTTCGTGCCCGTTAACGAGGTCGATTGGATCGAAGCCTTCCAGAACTATATCCGGATCCACGCCGGTCCGGTAACGCACCTGTTGCACGTGCCCATGAATACCATTGAGAGTGTGCTCGATTCCAATCGCTTCTTGCGCATCCATCGATCTCACATAGTAAACGTCCGGCGTATCGCGCGGCTTTGGTCGATCGCGCACGGTCAATATACGGTCGAACTCAAGTCGGGACAACGACTGCAATCAGGGCGCACATACAGCGAGCGCATCCGCCGCGCGCTTACAAATCCGTTCTGATCGGCAGCGAGAATTCAGCCTGATTACTCAATTATGATCTTGACAGACGATAGATGACGGTCGTACTCTCATGAAATGCGGTACTCGATCGAACACAAAGCGCGGAATCACGAGAACATCCTTTCCGTGGCCGCTCGCTCTTTCCGCGAGCATGGAAGTGACAGCAGCGGCATTGGGACGGTGATGAAGAAGGTAGGCCTGACAAAAGGGGGCTTCTACCGGCATTTTGAAAGTAAGGATGACCTCTTCGTCGAAGCGGTGGCGCGGGCATTCGACGAGATGGGAAGTGGCATGTTGGACGTTGCAAGGTCCGCGCCTGAAGGTCAGGCACTGCGGGCCATCATTGAACACTATCTGAGCCCACGTCACGCGAATTCGCCAGGAATGGGTTGTGTGGTTGCCGCACTCGGGCCAGAACTCGCACGAAAATCCCTGGCCGTAAGAAAACGGATTGAGGCTTCACGAGAAGCGTATCGCGAACGTGTACTGCCATTTGTTCCTGGTCGGACGCGAGAAGAAAGAGTGGCGAAGTTTCAGTTGTTGTTCCCCAGTATGGCCGGGGTGCTCACTTCGGCCAGGATGACCTTGTCCCCTCAATTGCGTGAGCAGATGTTAATGGAGGCGACGATCTTCTTTATCAGGTGCTTCACTGAAGGGTAATTTTTTTTGCATCCGAAGAGGACGAGCGTACTCTTATCAGAAAACCGAACGATAACCGAATGAATCGAGAGGTGAACCGATGAAATTCATGATCCCTTTCTTCCTGGTCATGCTGCCGGCAATGTCCGTGGCGCAATCACAGCCGGAAGCCGCTTCCGGTCTACCAAGCGTAGCTATCCCTACACCCACTGCGGTACTCGTCATTGAGACCCCAAAGGAGGGCGTAACCTTTCCACAAATCTTTGCCGTCATGCCGCAAGAGGCTCGAGCAACTGCGAAGCTCTACCTCGACGGGAAGATCCGCGAGTGGTATTCGCGCGGGGATGGAAAGGGCGTCATCTTCCTGGTCGACGCGAAGACCGTGGACGAGGCGCGAGCGATTCTGGAAGACCTGCCGCTCGCGAAGAAGCAGTTGGTGGATAGCCAGTACATTCCCGTCGGACCGTTGACGGCGCTGCGGGTATTGATGGGCCCAGGAGCGCAGCAGTGACGGTCCTTGTGACCGCACCGCTGCAAAGCGGAGAACTTTAGGGGGAGCCGAATCATGATGAAGTTAGGAATCATCGTGACCGACACAACTCGAGAGACGGGCAGTCTTGTCACTGCCGATCCGTTGGAACCCGGCCATCCAGGCGGCACCAAGGTGCGCCGAGGTGGTGAACATAGGTCGTAACTGAAGGAGAAAGGACGCCTCGTGAAACTCTTAGCGATTGCGGCGCTGTTTCTGTTGTCGATCTCCACCCGCGCGGCGCTAGCGGGCGAGATCAAGCCTTACAATCAGGCTGAATTCGAAAAACTTGCGGCAGAGGGCAAGCCAATCCTGCTCGATTTCCGCGCGGACTGGTGCACCATCTGCGCAGCGCAAGCGCCTGTTATCCGAGAGTTGATGGCGCAAAGCAAATACCAAGACCTGACGGCCTTCACTATTAACTTCGATCGAGATACGGCACTACTGAAGGCTTACAACGTGGAACTTCAGAGTACATTGATCGTCTTGACCGGAAAACATGAGGAAGGCCGGTCGGTCGGTGAAACGTCCCGGGATGGCATCGACCATCTGCTGAGCACGGTGGTTCACTGAGAATGCAATTCGGTCTAGCCAGTTACGGCCTTGCACTTCTGGCGGGATTGCTGTCGACGTTGTCGCCGTGTGTGTTGCCAATTGTTCCAATTGTGCTTGGCTCGGCTATGAACGCGCATCGCCGTGCGCCGATTGCACTGGCGTTAGGATTGGCGATCTCGTACGGGATGATCGGGACGGCGCTAGCATGGGCCGGCACTGCCCTTGAGCTGAACTCGGAACTCGTTCGCCGCATGGGCGCAGCTCTTATGGGGCTCTTCGCGTTAGTCATTCTGTCGAGCAGCCTTCAACAGCGCTTCGCAGCGGCAACGTCAGGGATTGGCAACACGGGAAACCAGTTGCTTTCGCGCCTTCACTTAAACGGCCTCTACGGGCAGTTCATCGTCGGTCTCGTACTAGGGATGGTCTGGAGTCCATGCGTTGGTCCCACTCTCGGCGTGGCGATTGTATTGGCAAGTCAAGGGAAACATCTTATGGGCGCCGCAGTTCTCATGGGGCTATTCAGCGTAGGCGCTGCGCTTCCGATCGTGATCCTTGGTTATCTATCTCGCTCGGCGATGATGAATGTTCGAGGAAGACTGCTCGAGGTGGGAAGAGCAGGGAAGGTTGTACTCGGCTGTGCAATGCTGCTCATCGCGGTCGCCACGATGTCCGGCACGGACAGGCAGGCGGAGGCATGGCTCGTAATTCATTCCCCGGCATGGCTGACGAATCTGACGACGCGCTTCTGAGGTAGTGATGTTTCAAGGGCTCGAGTTCCAAAAAGGAGACAACTATCGTGCCACAACAAATGATCTGGTTTTTCCTAAGCATGGCATTCAGCTTCATAGCGTGGGGTATAGTCACCGCTCGATATATCTGGCCGGAACTCCGAGTTCGGCGACGGGCCGAAGCCTTAGAACCTCTGCTCATCCTGCACACCTTCCGCTTCATCGGGTTGGCAGTCCTGGTCCCAGGCGTAGTGTCACCCGAATTGCCGCCTGCCTTCGCGTATTCTGCGGCATACGGAGACGTCGTTGCGGCGATACTTGCTTTGCTTTCGCTTCTATTGCTGCGCAGGCCGGCCGGCGTTGCCGTCGCGTGGATCTTCAGCGTCTGTGGTACTGCCGATCTGCTTAACTCCTTCTACCAAGCCCCGCACGCCGGACTATTGGCGGGGCAGTTGGGAGCCGCATTCTTTATTCCGACTTTCGTCGTGCCCCTGCTACTGATCACGCATGGACTCGTTTTCCGGATTCTTCTGCAACATCAACCTGTAGCTGCAATGCAAGAAAGTCGGCGCCCGGCATAAGGTTCCTGAGTCGTCTCGCGGGGTGCTACTCTGCCAGGCTGGCCGTCTTTGAAAGCCATCCCAAGACATGGATAAAAAAATGACTGCAGTCCAGTTAAGAATTCCGCGAAGCGGAAAATTGGTCCCGATCATGCTCCTTTGGCTCGTTGGGGGCTTACTCGACAAAGGAGTGGCACAAGATGTGGAGCATCAGATTCAGCGGTTCAAAATCACGATTCTGTCGACAATGCTAGTCGGTGATACGACTGGCATTGGCGAATGGGGTTTCGCTGCCCTGGTCGATGTGGATGGCCATCGTATGCTCGTGGATACCGGCGCTCACCCGGATACTGTGATCAGGAATGCACGTGACCTACGTGTCGACTTGTCGGATGTGCAGGAAGTCATTCTGACGCATTATCACTGGGACCACGTCAGCGGCCTGCTCATGCTTCGTCGCGAATTGATGAAGGACAATCCAAAGGCCCTTTCCATTGTCCACGTGTCAGACGGCATCTTCGACAGCCGTCCGTCAGAGACCGGCGAGCGCAACCAAATGCTTGCCATTCGCAAAGAATACGAGGCGACGGGTGGCCGTTTCATTGTGCACTCCTCCGGCGCGGAATTGATTCCTGGTGTTTGGTTCACCGGTCCAGTACCTCGTGTCTATTCGGAACACAACTGGAGCGGGCCGGGAAAGGTTATAAGCGCATCCGGGGTAGTTGAAGACAACATCCCGGAGGACTCGTCGCTGGTGGTCGATACCCCCAGGGGCCTGGTGGTCATCACTGGATGCGGACACGCGGGAATCGTGAACATCGTGACGTTTGCCGAAAAGCATTTTACCGGTAGGCCTATCTATGGCATTGTCGGTGGTCTGCATCTCTTCGCCGCTACCGACGAGGTAGAGGACTGGACCGCATCCAAACTACGGGTGTTTCAGGTGGCAAATCTGCTGGCGGCTCACTGCACCGGGATCGAAGCCACATTTCGACTGCGACAGGACCTCGGCCTCAGCCGCAAAACGGCCGTGGTCGCGAGCGTAGGATCATCCTTTTCCCTGGCCGACGGTATAGAAGCCGGTCCGCTCGCCAAATGACCGGGCATCATGAACAGTTGACTTCAGATAGGGACTCGTTGGGATCCGTTCTAATCGGACAGCCGGCTATTCGGAAGTTTCGACCGCAATTGCCGAGTTCGGGCTAAAGCGCTCACTGAGCTCTTATTGTCAGCGATGACTCGGCAGACTAGTCTCAGTAAACACGCATTGCACCACGATTTGCACGGACGGATCAGATCATCAAAATCGAGTCGCGATGCTGGCTTGCTGGTCCTGGTTTGACTTTGAGAAAGGCTGTCATTGCAGCCTAGAATCGAGAGCATAGTGTCAGGCGTCAATGTCCAAGCTGTTTTCACCGGCCGGCCGAAGCTGATCTCGGACGAGCGAGGGACATGGACATCGTCCATATACCGCGAGCGTGTGATAGGCCCTGTTTCCATCTCAGTACACGGTCTTGAGGGAGACAGAGTGGCGCAGCCGTACCATGGTGGACTGGACGCTGCGATCTGCGTACATCTGATGGATCACTATGCCTTCTGGAATACCCGATTCGGAATGGACCTGAAGCCGGGATGGGTCGGGGAAAACGTGACCCTCAAGAACATCACCGAAGATCAGATCTGTGTGGGGGATCAGATTCGACTTGGAACAGCGCTTGTTCAGGTGAGCGGTCCCCGTGTGCCTTGCGCAAATCTGGCGCGTCGGATCGGTCGTCCGGATTGGGTGAAGCTAACCATTCAAGAGAACCGAACTGGCTTTTATCTGCGAGTGCTGGAGCCGGGTGCTGTTGAGGAGGACGATCTGTGGTTGCTTGAATGGCGCGCAAACGAAACCGGCTCCATTCCTACGATCAACCGATGTATGTATTTGGACTTCGATCCGGAGTACGCCCGCACTATGCTGGGAATGCCGGGTCTGGCAAAGTGGTGGATGGAACAGGCGCGCCAGAAGCTCGACGACAGACAGGAACACTGGACCTCCACGATGAAGGATGGAGGCTATTCGGATTAACCCTCACGCCGATCGCGCCGGCGATCTCGGACCGTCCCAACTGTTACTGATTCTCCCTGCGCGATTGTTGGGGCGCAGCTTTGAGTGGGGAGCTCATAGTATGCGTTGGATCATCCGACGATGCAACCGGTCGGAGCTTCACAAAATGTTCGAACCCAAGAGATGATACGCATCATCTCATTCAATGTAGGAGGACCATTAATGTCTCACCCAATCTTGGTCACAGGCGCGGCCGGCGGCCGGCAGGGCTCAACCGGGCGCGTCATCGCCACGTTTCTCCTGGAACAGGGCTTACCTGTTCGCGCATTCGTCCACAAACTCGATCACAGGTCCGACGAGCTTCTCCAAAAAGGTGCGGAAATCGTTGAGGGCGACCTCCTCAGCCCCGCCTCTGTCCAGTCGGCTATGAGAAATGTGGAGCGCGCTTATTTCACCTACCCAGTGGCCGAAGGGCTTCTCGAGGCCACGTCCATATTCGCTACATCGGCCCGAGATGCGGGGTTGAAGCTGGTTGTAAATAATTCACAGTTTCAAGGAGCGCCAGATGATCCCCTATTTCGCGATCTCCGACGTACTCCCTCATTCCGGAATTTGCAGCACCGGCTGGCTGATCGCATTCTCGACTGGGCGCAGATTGGGGCAGTTCATATTCAAGCGCCACCCTATTACGAAAACGTACGCGCGCTTGTCAGCCGCAGTGTTACCGAGCAAAATGCCGCGTTCCTGCCTTGGGGCGAAGGCAACGCTGTTTTTCCGCTTACCGGCGCAGAGGACGTAGCCCGCGTGGCCACCGCCCTTTTGGCTGCCTCCAACGCGCCCGCGGAAAAGGTTTACCCGCTGGTGAGTGAAACTTTAACGGTGTGGCAGATTGTCGAAGCCCTTGGCAAAGCTGTCGGACGGCCGATTCGCTATGTGCCCATCACAGACGAAGAGTGGGCAGACGCAGTCAAGGAGCGAATCAATCCCCATGCACTCGATCATCTTGCCCATCTTTGGCAATACTTCCGGAATAGTAAGGAACTACGCCAGCCAACTAATACTATTCGCGACGTCACGGGCCGGAATCCACAATCGTTAGAGGAATTCTTCCGAGAGAACCTCAAGTCTTTCGGCACCGCGGCGCAATAGGGGAGCTTCCAGTCCTGTCCGAAGAAGGTATGGGCTTATGGGATTATGCACAGCATCCCATGGAATTGAGCGAGAGATTCCATTGAACACAACTCAACTTACACATGCAAAGGAGGAAAATATGGAACAGCCACAAAATCTGGTGACCGGAGTTCTGGTCCTGCTTACGCCAAAGCCGGGTGTGACGCGGGAGCAAGTCATGAAGTTTATGCCAGCGGAGATCCGCGCAACCGTGCGGCTTTACCTGGAAGGCGAGATTCTGCAATGGTACGCTCGCGGCGACGGCAAGGGTGCTGTATTCATCCTCGACTGCAAAGACGTGGCCGAGGCTGAAGCCGTGATCAATGGATTGCCGCTCTCCGGGGAGAATCTGTTGGATCACGAGTTCATTCCTATCGGCCCACTAAAGCCCCTCGGCCTCTTGCTCGGCGGCCCGCCCCAGATGTAAACGGCCCCCTCGTTGTGGGGATCCTGTCTATCAACCAATGGCGATAAGAAAGCCAAATCAAATCACCAATGCGGAAAGGCGGAGGCGAAGATGAACACGCAAGCTCTAGCTCAAGCTCCTGAAGTCAAGCGCGCAGACGGGGCGGTCGTCCGTCTTTCCAAAGTTGTCAAAATCTATGATGCGGGAGGTGTTGAGGTATCGGCAATCAAGGGCATCACCCTTGAAATTCCCCGCCAGCGCTTTTCCATGATCGTGGGGCCTTCGGGCAGCGGGAAGACAACCCTGCTCAACCTCATTGGATGTATCGATAAGCCAACCCAGGGAACCATCGTGGTCGGGGGGCAGGATGTTGGCGTGCTCAAAGACGACGCTCTCTCAGACTTCCGCGCACAGCGCGTCGGTTTCATCTTCCAGAATTTCAGCTTGATTCCCGTTCTCACCGCATGGGAGAACATCGAGTACCCATTAATGTTGCTGGGTATGCCCGCAGTAGAACGCCGCGATCGGAGCACTCGAATGTTAGAAGCGGTCGGGTTATCGGACCAACGTCACCGGCGCCCGAACCAGCTCAGCGGTGGACAGAAGCAGCGCGTTGCAATAGCACGCGCACTGGTAAAGGGGCCGGATTTCGTTCTCGCGGATGAGCCAACCGCCAACTTGGATTCACAAACCGGGGCCTCCATCATCGACCTTATGCGGCGTATGCAGGAGGAATACTCGACCACCTTCGTATTTTCAACTCACGATTCAGACTTGATGTCGCATGCCGACGAGACCTTCACCATCCTAGACGGCCAACTCGTAAACCACGTCACCGAGGGGAGCTGATGCTGACACTAAAGATTGCCTTTCGCAACATCTTCCGCAACACGCGCCGGTCGATCACAACTCTTTTGACCATTGCCATTGGCGCGACGGCAGTGCTGGTTTTCGGCGCCTACATCACCTATATCCAATATGGCGTCCAGACCGGAGCTGTTCAGGGCACTGGCCACCTTCAGGTCCTCCGCAACGGCTATTTCAACTACGGCACAGCCGCGCCAGCGGACTGGGGCATTGATAACTATCGGGACGTATTGAACCTGATTCGCGAAGATCCCGAACTAAAAAAGCTCACGACTGTAGTAACCCCGATCCAGTCGTTGTCAGGGATTGCCGGCAATTTCGAGAACAATACATCTAAAACGTTCTTCGGTATTGGTTTTGTCCCATCCGACCGCGACCGCATGAAACAGTGGAACGAATATGGCGTCGGGCTGCAGGGCCTGCAACATTCAGGATTAATGGACAACGATCTGACACAGGGGATTACAGGCACCGGCGTTGTACGCATCCTCGGGCTATGCGACCGGATTCACCTCGAGGATTGTCCCCCCACTCCAAAACTCGCGGACAGGCAGCCCGACCCGTCCACGAGTGCTCTCGCCACTTCGGCCCCTGATCTCGCCGAGTTGGCCGGACGGGACGAGCTGGCCGGCGACACGCATTCTGAAGAACCAATCATCGATCTTCTGGCTGCAACTGCGGGTGGGGCGCCTAATGTAGTCACGCTTCGAGTCTCCGGGGTTGAAGTGCAAACGTTGAAGGTGGTGGACGACAACTATGTGGGTATGAATATCGGATTGGCCCAGAACCTGATTTACGGTCGCGGCGAGCACAAGGTTAGCGGCATTGTGGTTCTGTTGAACCGTACCGAGGATCTGGAAAAAGCCCGGAAGCGGCTAATGGATCTATTCAAGGAACATGGCCTTGATCTCGAGGTCCGCGACTTCACAGAGCTGAATCCGCAGTACAACCAGATCATCGGAATGTTCCGATCGATCTTCGCCTTCATCTCCGCCGTTATTGCCATCGTGGTTCTTTTCACCGTGACGAACGCAATGGGCATGAGCGTAGTCGAACGCACTGGTGAAATCGGTACTTCACGCGCTATGGGGGTCCGCCGCCAGGGAATCCGCAAGCAATTTCTCGCCGAGGGCAGCCTGCTTGGCATTGTGGGAGCGACAGTAGGCGTAGCGCTCGCCTATCTTGTCGCTTATGCCATCAATCATTCGAACCTCACCTGGAGCCCGCCAGGCCAGGTAGCACGGGTCCCATTGCTTCTTTATTTGGTCGGAGCCGAATGGCTAATTGCTACAACGTGGATTGGCCTGCTTGTAGTTTCCGCCTTGGCAGCGCTGGTTCCCGCCAACCGCGCCGCTCGAATGGTTGTGGTCGACGCATTGCGCCACGTGTGAGAGGTCTCTATGAGAACGCACCTATCTGTCCCAGTGCTGATTGCTTTTCCAGTGTTGGCAATCTTCATGATGCTCAATTCGCCTATAACTCAAGTGCAGGCCAGCGATCAACCAACCGCCAACGCGATCATGGAAGGTATAGACCGCGTGCGCAATCCGGGCCAGCCATATCGTGTCGAGTTGGCGCTTACCGAGTACTCCAACGGCAAACCCCGCGACCGGGACGGCCTCATCATATACGTCAAGCAGGACGCGCAATCGCGCCAGTTCAACAACCTTGTGCGTTACGCGGAGCCGCCGCGCGACGCCGGCAAGATGGTCCTGTTCAAAGGCAAAGACTTGTGGTTCTATGACCCGAATTCGAAAACCAGCATTCGCATCTCACCGCAACAGCGGCTAATGGGACAGGCGTCAGAAGGCGACGTACTCTCAGTGAACCTTGCCAGGGACTATACCGCCAAGATAGTGGGAATAGAAACTCTTCAGGATGCGGATCACAACAACCGCGATTGCTGGCATCTTGATATGACGGCAGCTACACCTGAAGCGGTCTACAACCACGTCGAGTATTGGGCCGAGCGCGGCACCTACCGTCCCATTAAGGGAAAGTTTTACGCGGATAGTGGCCGGCTCCTCAAGGTTGCTTACTACCATAACTATAGAGAACAAGCAGGAGAGCAGCGCCCTGCACAGGTCATCCTCATTGACGCCGTGAATCCGAATTTGGCGACCACAATTGACTATTCCGACTATCGCTTTCAGAACATTCCCGACTCATGGCTTCAGCGCGACTACTTGCCAAGATTGAAGCCCGAATGAACTTCATATCTATCATCGTCATTGTTGGATCGGCGCTGCTCTTGTCCACCGGCAACGCTCAGAATTCTGGAACGGCAACGCCTTCAACGGGCGACTCCGGCCCGGTACGGAATGAGCAAACTTCCTCAGCAGAAAAAGCCCAACAGCCTGCACAGCCCGCGACTGCGCCACAGGCGATTCCAGGAACTGTCCAGAATGGAACCAACCGAGCTCCAGCCGATCAAGAGCCGACGAATGCGAATGAAGACGGGGACCTCGCGCGCATCCCTACTGACTCCCAACCAGTCAGGGCTGCGAATGCAAAAGTACCGTCAAATGAAGCGGCGAACGAGCGTATCTATCTGGAAAATGCGTTTACGCAGTCCGGCCAAAGGGGCGGACTGATTGTGCCTTCGCCCCAGTTGACCGCTCCATCACCATGGCAAGAACGAGTGTTCCTTGATGTTCGCAAGGTGTGGCGACTCGACGAGCGGCTCGATTTTAGCTTGAGCGATCGCTTCAACTTACGTGCCGAGGATGATATCTCGGTGCCGAATCACGAAAATGTCATCAACGATTTCCGTGAAGGCTTCTTGAGCTGGCAGCCGCACGATGGAATCTATCTCGATCTTGGTCGGATCAATTTGCGCAGTGGGGCTGCACTAGGCTTCAACCCCACAGACTTCTTCAAGAGTCGCGCCGTCGTAGAGCCGCTCTCCGCCGATCCCTCGGTGCTGCGCGAAGACCGACTCGGTACTCTCATGCTGGAAACACAGTACATCGGCCACGGCCACGCATTGACGGTGGCGGTGGCTCCGGCACTTGTGGGGCCAAGCCCAGTCTACACAGACACGAATCTGCGCAGCTTCAACCCCTCGGTTGATCGCACTAACGATCATGACCGGATTCTGGTCAAAGGCAGCTTCGCTGCCGGCAACGATTTCAATCCCGAACTCCTCTACTATCGTGAAGGCAGCCAGAACAGATTCGGCGCCAACCTCACTCGTGGACTTGGTCAGAAAGTAATTGCTTACGTAGAGTGGGCTGGCGGAGAGGGAACAAACCTGATTGATGAATCGTTGCGCTATGGCCGCGAAACCGGCACGCTCCCAGTAAACGCCCCCATCGCAATTCCTGACGATGCCAACGTCCATTTCCGGAACGATCTCGCCGTAGGCACATCCTACACAACCACCAAGAAGATCACATTCAATCTTGAATATCACCTGCATCAGGCAGGCTTCTCCAGGCAGGACTGGAACAACTGGTTCCACATCGGGCAAGGGCAGCCAAGTACGTCCCCGATTGCCAAGGAACTCTGGTACGTTCGCGCATATGCTTTGGATCAGCAGGTGCCGCTTGCAAGGCAGTCGACCTTCCTGCGCGCCGATTGGGTGGATGCCTTTGTCCCAAACCTGGAAATCACAGGATTTATCAACACTGATCTCTACGACGGTTCCAGCCTGATCCAGACTTCAGCCGATTACTACATCTCCAGAACCTGGACCATCGGGGCCCAGATCAATGCGAACGTAGGCTCAAGGCACTCCGATTTCGGGAGCCTCTCACAGAGTGTGGGTGCGCTCTTCAAGCTGGCGCGGTACTTCTAACCAAAGAACGTGGTTTGCCTGTTGGAGACTGGGAAGGAGCGTCATGGCCGATAAACGTCGACCAGCAGGGTCTACGCGGACCTTCCTCTTTCGTGGGTGGCAAGGTAGTAGAGTCGCGAAAGGTCGCGATGCGGCGCGTTATTGAGAGGGAAGTGCGGAGGCATGCCGCTTGTAAGTGGCGGGCGATGGCTGAAATTTCTGAGTACGCGTCACCGAATCTGTCGGATATGGCCTGTGCACTCGGCTGCTCGACCGTGATGTCAATATCGTAGATGCGGGCGCGCGAGGCCGCTGCAGCCACCGCTTCTACCCTTTCCAGAAACGGCCCGCGTGTAGTTAATTACGGCGTCGTGGCCTCCAAGGGTACCGGCGGATCTGGAAGAAAAGCTAAAAGGAGAATGACCTTATCAGAAGTGCCTCCTGTAAGCTGCACACTTGTTCATCTGCCAAATTCCACCAATCTTTTGATCCATGCCCTACTTTGAAGCGCTGGACAACACGGCATGAGTCACCACTGGCAGGCTCGCAAGGACGCCCGTAATGCCCGCTTTGGATGTTACCTCCGAGTGCAGGAGGGAACTCCTGGCTAATGACGGGTCCTTTTTCTGTGGGCACTTTACACGAATACTTCATACTTCACGACGCGCTCCGCCGACCCCGCATCAGCGCGAAACCTGACCGCTGAGACTCCCTCGGTGCCTATCGAACCACGATGCACAGACAAGAAGCACAACCGTCAAAGCCGATCGGAGCGTAGTCGATTTGATTGGCTCCCGGCAGAACATCTAACGAAATATCGGCTCCCAAAAATGTAGTCAATTTTGTCGTCAGCCCATTTCAAAATCGGTCATAATCGGGGATGTACCGATAGCAATCCGCGAATGGAGGGGGGAGGGAACAGCAACCGAGCAAATCGTGGGCGATGCCAGAAGTCCTTCATTTTCAGCGCTTAATTGACCGATACAACTGTCTTTGCTATAAAGGGGTTAACGAAGCGCGTCCCTCAAAACGTGCTCTATCAGGCGATCCTGAGTAGCTCAATGGCAGAGCATTCGGCTGTTAACCGAAGGGTTGTAGGTTCGAGTCCTACCTGAGGAGCCAATCAAATCAAAAACTTAGAGCAGTTGAGAGCAGCAGAAAGACACGAAATTGGCCCAATTGTAGTCAATTTTGTCGTCACTCACTTTCAAAACGGATGCTAACCCATAGCAACCGAGCTCAGTTGTGGCCTCCATGGTAAACCAACTCCAGACCTCCAACCGCATGTCCTGAATCACGCCTTCGCGTGGTGCCGGACCCTCTGAAATTTGATCGAGTTTTGCCTTCGCCTGAACCTTCAGTCGCGCGCCCACACAGGCGCGCTCACCGACAGGACAGGAGTGACCGAATGGCAACTTATCAGAGAGGAAAATACTGGTGGTACAGGTTTCGCTTCGCCGGAGAACGCATCGACGAACCGACAAAATCGACATCGCGAACCGTAGCGAAAGAGGCTGAACGGCAACACCGGAAAACACTCGAAGCTGCCCGGCGGCAATTCGCGTAACGTAATGCCTCCTTCGGTGCACAGATACCGGCCGCGCTCGACTTCGATATTCCATTCGATGATCGTGAGGGTGACTTCATGGCTGCGGCCGTCTTCGCTCGTGAAGGCCGGCAGAGGGTAGTTGGTCCTTGTGTCTTCGAGGATCGAGGGGTCGACGGCGTCACCATCGTAAGAGAGCCGCACCTGCGGATACTGCTTCAGATAGAGGGCGAAGAGCTTATTCAGCTCCGGGACGGCCTTGGCGCTATCGAGCGAGGCCTGCTGCGGTATCAGGTTGGTGAGTGTGGCCGTCGTTCCGGTTCCACCGCGGGAACTCGGGGTCTCGTCCGTGATGGTGAACCGACGTTTGTCGTTGCTCGTGCCGATAATTCTGTATTCCGCCAGCGCGCCGTTGGCGAGATACGTGGTGTCCCACTCGGCGCGCTCACACAACGCGAAGGCGCGAAAGCGTCCCTGGCCTGTCTGCCGTGAAGGATGCGTTTCTCCCGCTTCGTCTGGTGGTCGTGCTGTTTCCAGGAGCCGCCCAGATGACCAAAGCCCTCCTGCGCATCCCCCATTGTGATGCCTAGTCCGTTGTCGATGACCTCGATGCTGTCGAGACTGCCGAGCCCGTTCCGGTTCAGGCGAACATCCACAACGGTAGCGTCCGCATCCACGCTGTTCCAGATCAGCTCCGCAATGCCCAGCACCGGTTTCTTCGCCTTGGAGAGGCGATCGATGTGGTCTTGGGTGACCTCTATGGTAAGGGTCTGCATGGGGCCTGCTTCTGTCTGCGGTTCAGTGAACATCATAATTAATTCCCCTGCTTCCTGCGCTTTGGCCGCTCACCGCATTAGATAGGTACTGTGCGCAATCCGGCACCGGCTGTGCATCAACGGAGGTTAGTACCTCACGATCGGCCCACTCGGTCCAAAATCATTCGCGCCAGGGTCACACTCTCGGACACCACGGCCGTGAGACGAGGAGAAGGCCGGCTTATGTCCGTGTCCCGCGCCAAACGAACAGCCGCAATGATTGCGGCTGCAATAACCACGGTAGATTTCATTCGCGTCTGCTCCTGCATTTGCTCCGCCCAGGCATCCCGCTCACGCGCTATTGCTCGCTTCATTTCGCCCATCAGTGCACCACTGATCTCGCGGGTTTGGGGCCAAGTTTGTATGAAAGCTTGCCGCGAAATATCTCGGATGGAAGATAGCTTCTCTTTGTTTCGCAGAGTGGGCACTGAGCGGCAACTCGCTTTGTTCCTGGAGCATTGCAGCCATGCAAAGAACCCTGGGTCCTGATTGCGACCATTCTCGCTTCCAGCATGGCATTTATCGACGGCACAGTCGTAAACTGTAGCATTGCCGGCCTTGGAGAGCGCCCTCCATGCGCCCGCGACGGACATTCAATGGGTGGTCGAGTCCTACGCTCTTCTGCTTGCGTCGCTGCTGCTGTTGGGCGGTTCCCTTGGCGATCTCTATGGGCGCCGCAAAGTCTTCCTTTATGGTGTTGTCCTGTTTGCAATTGGATCGTCCTGGTGCGGTCTTTCGTCCTCAATCACTTCCCTGATAGCGGCGCGCGGACTTCAGGGCATTGGCGCGGCCTTCCTCATCCCGGGAAGCTTGGCCATCATTAGTGCCTCTTACCCCGCGAACGAGCGCGGGCGGGCCATCGGCACCTGGTCTGCTTTCACAGCCATCACGGCCGCCATCGGGCCGGTCCTGGGCGGTTGGCTCGTCGAAAATGCGTCGTGGCGTTGGGTCTTCTTCATCAACCTTCCAATCGCGACCATTGTAACTTTGCTATCGCTGTGGCGCGTCCCAGAGAGTCGTGGCGAGGCGACAGGCGAAAGCCTCGATTGGCCGGGTGCCGGACTCGCTACTTCTGGCCTGGGAGCGATTACCTATGCTCTCATCGAGAACTCAGCTGTGACGCCGGGACACGAAGCAGTCATTTGGGTCGCGTGCCTGGTAGGCGTAGGCATGCTGCTTTGTTTCCTATTTGTAGAATCACGTTCGCCGGCCCCGATGGTCTCTTTGCGTCTGTTCCAGTCCGGAGACTTCTCCGGGGCCAACCTGCTCACGTTCCTGCTCTACGCGCCGCTCAGCGGCATTTTGTTTTTCTTTCCACTGGATCTCATTCAAGTCCAGCATTACTCGGCAACACAGGCCGGAGCCGCGCTTCTTCCTCTGATCCTGCTGATGTTCTTACTCTCCCGCTGGTCCGGAGGTCTGGTGGCTCGATATGGCGCCAAACTGCCACTCACGGTTGGACCACTCATCGCGGCGTGTGGCTTTGCGCTCTTTTTGAGGCCGGGGATCGGTGGCTCATATTGGAACACCTTCTTCCCAGCGGTTGTTGTTCTGGGTCTCGGCATGGCGATCGTTGTCGCTCCACTTACAACAGCAGTGATGGAATCGGTATCTTCCAGAGAGGCCGGTGTCGCCTCCGGGGTCAATAACGCCGTGTCGCGCATCGCCGGACTCCTGGCCGTCGCAGTCTTTGGTCTCATCCTCTCAGCCGGATTCAACCGCAAACTTAGCCGCAGCCTTGCGCAGATGCAACTCTCTCCCTCTATGCGCCAGAGCGCCGAAATGCAGCGATCGAAACTGGCAGGCGCTCAAATCAGCGATCCATCTCTAAAGCGGGCATTCGATGGGGCTTTCGTTTCCGGATACCATGACGTGATCTGGGTCTCTGTCGGCCTGGCTCTTCTGAGCGCAGTGAGTGCGCAGTTGATCCAATCGACGAAGCGCTCAGTGAGCGCCGACAATTGAGCACGCAACAGGCGAAGATTTTGCGATTAAGATAAGTACAATCCGCCACAAGGCTGCAGTGCGGGGGGTTGGAACGCGCAGACGTTCGGTTTGGAGGCGCAATCGTGACCGAATCTTCCCCGGCGAAAAATGATCTCCTCTTTGAGGACACAAACCCACAGGACTCTCTCCGCGATTTGAGCGAACAAAAGGATGAGGAATATGCGCGCCTTTACAGCGAGGAGAAGTATCGACTTCTGGTCGAGACGGCCAGCGATGCCATTGTGAGCATTGATGATAAAGGGATGATCGTGTTTGCCAACCCCGCCATCGCGACGGTTTTTGGCTACGAGCCAAGCGAAGTGATGGGGAAACCGCTAACTATCTTAATGCCTGAATACATGCGGAAGCTCCACGAGGGCGGTTTCACAAGGTATCTGACCACCGGTCAACGGCATATAAATTGGCAAGGCACCGAACTAAGTGCGCTTCGCAAAAATGGAGAAGAGTTTCCTGTAGAGATCTCATTCGGCGAGCTAAACAGAAACGGCCGCAAGGTATTTACAGGCTTTCTCCGCGACATTAGCAAGAGAAAGCAGGCTGAGATAGCCCTGCGTGCGGCGATGGATGAGCGAACGCGCATAAGTGCATTCAGAGAGGAAATCGGAATAGCTCTATCGCATCAAGAGGATTTGAAAGGAATCCTGCACAACTGTGCCGGCGCAGTCGTTCGGCATCTCGATGCTGCTTTTGCTCGTATCTGGACTCTCAGCGGCGACGGCCGCGAATTGGAGTTGCAGGCAAGTGCGGGAATGTACACACACCTTGATGGACCCCACAGTCGGATCCTCGTCGGACAGCACAAAATCGGTCTGATAGCTCAAGAAAGGAAGCCGCATTTATCCAATGACGCGCAGAACGATCCCCGTGTCAGTGACAAGGACTGGGTACGACGGGAAAACATCATCGCGTTTGCCGGCTATCCGCTGGTTCTGGAGGACAGGCTAGTGGGCGTTATGGGCATGTTCTCACAGAAGCCGCTCACCGAAAGTACGCTCGAAGCTCTCTCGTTCGCCTCCGGAATTATCGCACAGGGAATAGAACGCAGACGGGCGGAAGAAGCTCTGCGTCGCAGTGAGGCTTTCCTTGCGGAAGGCCAACGTCTCGGTCAAATAGGCAGCTATTCCTGGCGCGTGGCGACAGACGAAATCAAGTGGTCAAACGAGCTTTATCGCATCTACGAGCTCGAGATCGGCGTGCCCATGACGCTCGAACTGCTCCGTACTCGAGTTCATCCGGAAGACCTCAGCTTGTACGAAAAAATGGTCGAAAAGGCACGAAACGGTGGCGACGACTTTGAATGGCAGTTCCGCCTGCTGATGCCCGGCCGGTCGATCAAGTATATGCATTCTGTCGCTCATGCGACCCGCGACCAGGATGGTCAACTGGAGTACATTGCCGTAATACAGGATGTTACCGAGCGTCGACTATCTGAAGAGGCGCTTGAAAAGTCCCGATCGGAGCTTGCTCAGATGTCCAAGCTCACAAATATGGGCGAAATGGCAGCGTCCATTGCCCACGAGGTGAATCAGCCTTTGACCGCGGTAACAAATAACGGCAATGCCTGTCTTAGACTGCTCGCCAATCACAGGCTGGAACCGGACGTGCTGCGCAGGGCACTCCAGGAAATCGTTGCGGATGGCACACGCGCAAGCGCGGTGATTGCGCGGATTCGTGCCTTCCTGAAGAAGAAGCCCGCTGAGATGAGCGAAGTCAACCTGAATGAGGTAATTCATGAGACAGTCGCCCTAGCCGGCCGCGAGCTTTTTGAGAATCGCGTCCGGATCGAGTATCAGCTAGCACAACCGCTTCCTCTGGTATTAGCGGACCGGGTACAGATGCAGCAAGTTCTACTGAATCTGATCATGAATGCCATCGAGGCAATGGCAGCCAACGAGGATCAACTTCGACTTATCCATTTGGATTCCAGAATCAATGAGTCCGGCGATGTGCTGGTTACAGTGCGTGATTTGGGTGTCGGTCTTGGTTCGGAATCAAATCGGATTTTCACGGCTTTCTATACTACAAAGACGAACGGCATGGGTATGGGTTTGTCCATCAGTCGCTCGCTTGTCGAAGCACATGGCGGGCGTCTGTGGGCCACGCCTAATTCACCTCGGGGAGCCGACTTTAGCTTCACCTTGCCAGTTGCCGCCGGGAGTCTCCAATGACGAGCGTGACCGGTGCTTCCACCGTCTTTGTTGTCGATGACGATTCATCGGTTCGTTCGTCGCTCAAATTCCTGATCGGCACGGTGGGTCTCCGGGTCGAGTGCTTTGAATCAACTGATGACTTCCTGCAAAAAGGCCTTCCGGATACGACCAGCTGCCTTGTTCTGGATGTCAGACTGCATGGCTCAAGCGGGCTCGACTTTCAGCGTGAACTTGCGGTCAGAAACATTCGCATCCCCATCATCTTTATTACTGGATATGGCGATATCCCAATGAGTGTCAGCGCGATGAAAGGCGGCGCAGTCGAATTTCTAACCAAGCCATTCCGCGATCAGGAATTGTTGGATGCCGTTCGCATCGCACTTGAGCGAGATCGCGCCAGACGCGAGCATGAGAAAGAACTAAACGAAATTCAAAAGCGTTTCGGCTCCTTGAGTCCTCGTGAACAGGAGGTGATGTCAATGGTCGCGTCTGGCATGCTCAACAAGCAGGTCGCGGACGCACTCGGTACTGCTGAAAATACCGTGAAGGTTCATCGAAGCCGGGCGATGGAGAAGATGCAAGCGCAATCACTCGCAGACCTGGTGAGAATGATCGAGAAGATAAAGGGCCGTCCATAAAAGACCGTGTAAACGAAGTGATTACAGGAATTCCACGTTCTGTGACTGCAGGTCCACCAACGCCCAATAGATTTCAGTTGGCCCCGGCAATACTCTGACGCTATGGAGTATTGGAAGTGGCAAAGAATCTGATTTCGGTCGTCGACGATGATGAGTCCATCCGGAGGAGCACCAAGCTACTCATCGAGTCGTTTGGCCTTCGGGCGGTGGTCTTTGACTCTGCCGGGCAATTCCTCGGTTCGAGCGAGCTAAAAGACACTGCATGTCTCGTTTTAGACATTCAGATGCCGGGCATGAATGGATTAGAGCTTCAGAGCCGCCTCGCCTCTCTCGGCTTCACGGTCCCGATCGTTTTCATTACCGCATACGACGACGAAGAATCCCGCGGGCGAGCGATCCGAGCCGGTGCTGCCGCATTCCTTAGCAAACCATTCAGCGACGAACAACTGTGGCGAACCGTTCGTTCGGTCTTGGAAGAGGAGCCGACGCTCCCAAAACTCATCTTGATCGTCGACGACGATGAGTCCATCCGTCGAACCACGAGACTGCTTCTTGAGTCCTGTGGGTTTCGAGCGGAGGTCTTCGAGTCTGCCGAGGACTTTCTGAAAAGTGACGACATGAGAAGAGCATCGTGCCTCATCGTTGACGTGCAGATGCCGGGCATGGACGGCCTGCAGCTTCAGAGCCAGCTGGCAGCGACGGGTGACAGCATTCCTATTATCTTCATCACTGCTTACGACAGCAAAGAATACCAACGCAGAGCGATCCAGGCTGGCGCTGTTGCATTCCTGGGCAAGCCCTTCAGTGACGAACAACTTCTTCAAACCATTCGATCAGCGCTAGAGATCGATAGAGGCAACACGAAGATGGCACAACGATAGGCTGACATTCCCCGACGTCGTATTGCATGGCGCTCCGTTTGTGATATGGAGCGGTTCCAAGGAGAGGTCGCTATGGAGAATATTTTCTCGCGATTTGTCGATGCGCTTCCCGGCATGGTGTGGACTGCTCTTCCAGATGGGAAAATTGATTTGGTCAATCGCCGCTGGCGGGAATATACCGGCATTAAGGCTGACGAAACCAGCTGTCTAAGTTGGGAAGTGGTTATTTGCCACGAGGATTTGCCTGAGGTCCTCGAACGCTGGCGTTGCATGGTCGCTTCTGGCCAGCCAGGCGAAATAAAAGCGCGCCTTCGTCGTTTCGATGGAGAATACCGCTGGTTCCTCATTTCCAGCAATCCAATGCGTGACCACGGGGGCCGGATCGTTCAATGGTTTGCAATTAATACAGATATCGATGACCAGAGGCGCGCCGAAGATGAGTTACGGCGAAGCGAGGAATTTCTTGCGCAATGCCAGCGACTGAACCTGACCGGCACCTTTGCCTGGAATCTGAACACAGACGAGGTTGCATTCTCGGAACAGCTTTACCGCATCTTTGAGCTTGATACTGATCTGGCTGTAACGCTTGAGCGCATCGGTACTCGAGTCCATCCGGAAGACATCCCGTTGTGGAGGGAAAGAATAGAGCTGGTCCGAAAAAACATCGGGGATCATGATTATGGGGTCCGTCTGCGGATGCCTGACGGTCGAATCAAGTACTTGCGAATAAAATCCTACGGGGTCCGGCACAGTACCGGGCGATTGGAGCACATCGCCGCAATCCAGGATGTGACAGTGCACCAGCTCGCGGAAGACGCGCTCAGCAAGCTCCGATTGGAACTTGCCCACATGGCAAGAGTCACGACCCTCGGGACCTTGACAGCGTCGATTGCGCACGAAGTTAATCAACCGATTGCAGGCATTATGACCAACGCCAGCACCTGTTTGCGCATGCTGACCAGCGATCCTCCCAACATCGACGGTGCTTGCGCAACCGTGCAGCGCATAATTCGTGATGGCAACCGGGCGTCCGAGGTGATCGCGCGGCTGCACACGCTCTTTAGCAATAAGGAAACAACTATCGAGCCAATTGACATAAATGAGGCGACACTGGAGATAATTGCGGTCTCGCTCAGTGAACTCCAGAAAGAGCGGGTGGTCTTGCGGCAGGAACTCGCGGACGACCTGCCCCGGGTTGCAGGCGATCGCATCCAGCTTCAGCAGGTCATCCTCAACCTTCTCCGTAACGCCTCAGACGCAATGAGCGGTGTTGACGATCGTCCAAGGGAGGTGGTCATCAGAACCGAAAGAGACAAAGGCGATTGCGTGCGACTGACGGTGAGGGATGCAGGCGTTGGTATCACACCACAAGACGCGGAGAGGGTCTTTGACGCCTTCTACACCACGAAGAGCGACGGAATGGGGATGGGCTTGTCCGTCAGCCGTTCCATTATTGAGAGTCATCATGGCCGTCTATGGGCCATTCCCAACGATGGTCCGGGGGCAAATTTTTCATTTTCCTTGCCGTCCATACCTGAGAGCCTTTCGAATAGCCATAATCTCGACTCAATTGGAACGCCTGGCGAGACAGAAGCAATGAAACGTCGCGAGAATCAATGGGCCACTTGTACTGGTTGTCGATGACGAGAAGCCGGTAGGGAAGTCGATCAACCGAAGATCCTACCACTCAGTAGTTGTGTGAAGCGCTCGGTTGCCTGTACCTTGGCTTTTGCCGGGGTGCATAAGACAGAGTATCGATGACCGCGGGTTGACCGATCGACACCAAGGTATTGGCGACACCTTTGTCTAATGGACTTTTCTCCACGCGTCTGACTTAATCGTGGTTATGGAGCGCGGCCTACATTTGCCCTTTGGCCTCGCCATTGCGCGCGGAGCTGCTGCGTGCTACTCGTTGTTGATGCGGAGCTGCACTAGCTCTTCGGGGACCTTGCGAGTTTTGCTTGGACAGAACCGCCAAAGATACGATGTCGACGCACAGAATTAGCGGAAACACATATCGATCGGTAGAGGGGAAATAGCCCGCTACCCTAAAAATTAGATAGGAGCCGGGCAAATACGACGACTCTTAAGGACATCGGCGGGTACCGCGCAACTTGGTGACGCGGATCGCGATTTAAAGAAGATCCTTTGGAACAATTTTCCGCGCGTGATTCAAGAGGTTATGGGCAAAAAGTCATATGGCGAATATTCGGATCAAACGGGCTTACGAAGAGCCGGGCAGGGAAGACGGAACCCGGATCCTGGTGGATCGGCTTTGGCCGCGAGGTCTGACGAAGGAGAAGGCGAGGGTCGATCTTTGGCTAAAGGACGTGGCGCCGAGCACGGAACTTCGAAAGTGGTTCGCGCACGATCCGGGCAAGTGGGCGCAGTTTCAGTCGCGCTACCAAGAGGAACTCAAAAGGAACAAAGATCTGCTCTCGCTCTTAAGGCAAGAGGCGGCGAAAGGTACCGTCACGTTAGTCTATGGCGCCAAAGATCAGCAGCACAACGAAGCGGTAATTCTGCAGAGACTGCTCACAGCAAAATGAACTCGCTCTTCTCGCGCAGGTGTGCCTCTCGGGATGGTTACAACAGTCTTGGCACCGAGAGCTGTCCCGCGTTGAGCAAGTCGTAACGTATGGCTGCCTCCATCGACCCCTCGCAACCGACACTTAGTGAATCCGCACCGCTGTCGGCAACCTCATGTGGTGTACATCGTGCGACCGCTATCAACTATCGACCGAGCAGTGCCACCTCCTCGAATAGCTCTCGATAGGCCTCTGCCAAATTGCCGATCGTGAATGCGCGGTTCAGGCCGCTCGGACTCGGTAAAACCCAGACTGCGGATCCGCCGAGTGTAGTTGGCTGTAATCCCCACGATAGCTCTCGCTGCTTCAAAAACACTGAACACGCCGGCTTCCCCAAAAATGCGAGGAATCTAGGCCTGTACTTCGCAATTTTGCGTTCGAAAGCAGGCTGTGCGGCGATGTAGTCGGCTCGACTGAGGTCTGTTGCGCTGACTGTCGGCCGAGCAACAGCAGAGGTGATTCCTAAACCATGTTCGAGCAAGAGGCGTGCCTCCTCCGGTTCAAATTGCCTGGCAGTAAAGCCTGAGAGGTGGAGCACACGCCAAAAGCGGTTAGTCCGATTGGCGAAGTGGAGTCCGACGGCAGCCGACCGCATTCCCGGATTGATTCCACAGAAGACTATGTTCAGGGAGGTCGAAATGACATCCGTCAGGCCAATTACATCTGTTTGTAGACTAGAAGACATAGCCTCAGAACGCCTTAACTTCGGCAGTTGGCATGCGTTTCGTTTGCCTGTTACCTCGCAAGCCTACGGCTCGGCTCAGTGTGAGCGCGAAAATGGGTTAACGATTTGAATAGGGTCATTGTTTCAGCAATATTTTAGGCCCGCTGACGTGTTCATTGCCACGTTCGTAGAAGCGTAATAAGCGGTCCGCTCCGTGAGTCAGGCCAATCCGCACGCTTTTGCCAATTGGACCAGACTTGGACCCCGTTGCGGCCAGCCAAAGAGAAGAATCTGGACTGCACAAGTCCAATCCATCGTCCCTGAGGTCAACCTTCAATGCCTTGGTCAATCTTCCCGGCCCTCTTCCTATATCGAGCCATTGTTTCCTTTGACGCATGCTACCCATGAGTTCGAAACCGTCATGAGGCTCAATAGAGCGCAACAAGACTCCCGCACCAACTCCGGCTCTTTCGGTTGTCACATTCAATAAGAATGACACGCCATAGGCGAGATAGACATATGCGTGACCACGTTCAAGGAAAAGAGTGCTGTTGCGTGGAGTCCGACCCCGAAAAGCATGTCCAGCCGCGTCACCGACGGGATAAGCCTCCGTTTCGACAATGCGCCCGCTTAGCCTGCCGCTTGCGGTGTCATGAACGATGACCTTGCCGATCAAATAGCGCGCTAGTTCCACGGTGTCGACAGGCAGGTTTACACGCAAAAGCCGTCGAAGGCCTTCGCGAGCGTCGTGTCTCGTCAGTAACTCTCCTGCGGAAGTCATTGGTCCATTCAACAGACTAGGAACGATGCGCGCCAGCGCGATCCGATCATATTCGACCGGACTTTTTGATTGAGCCAGAGATCAGGATACGAATCAATTGGACAAAAGTACCGATCGATACCTTGGTATCAATCGGAGCAATCATGATCTCTTGAATTGACAGCCAACGCCCCAAGCGCTCCTGGCGCACCGCAGTAGACAATTGCGAACAATGAGACTCGACACTGTAATGGTACGGAGACAAGGCAGTGATATGAAGATACCCCGCATCATTACGGTCGGACATTCGACGCTCGTGAAGAGTGCGGCTTGCGCAAATGTGCGGTCCGATACAGTCCTTCAGTATAATGATTTCCCTCGGGCTTTCGGTGCGGAACCCAGTTTTCCCCAGTAAACGCACTTGGTCGATGAGACGCATCGAGTCCCCATCTGTTTGAAAATCCTGGGTCGGTCGGTCCTGACTACAAGAGTGTTCTCAATGGCAGAGGATTCCAAGTACATATTGGAACCGCTCCGCGAGGGGGCGGACTTCACTGTCTACCGCCGCAGAGATATCGCCGCGTTTGTGCGCCTTTTCAGTTTGAGAGGGTGCATGCTCCTGGTATTGTCGCTTGTCTCACTTCAAACCTGCGCGTGGTCCCAAACCCAGCTTGCGAATCTTTCCGGCATCATCACGGACCCAAGCGGCGCTGTTGTCCCCGGCGTCAGCGTTACGATTGTCGGCCAAGGTACTGGGTTGCAACGTAGCACTCTTACAAACAGGGTAGGCGAATATCGTTTCGTCGGCTTGCCAACAGGAGACTACTCCGTTCGCGTAGAGAAATCAGGATTCCAGACACAGGTTCGCGCAGGCGTTGCGCTCGTTTCGGTCTCCGAATCGGTTATCAACTTCAAACTGACCATAGGAGACCTGCGACAGCAGGTAACGGTCAACGCCAAAGCTAGCGGCATCGATAGTACGACCTCAGCCGTCAGCGGACTCGTGGCAGAGCCGAGCCTGACGAAACTGCCTCTAAATAATCAGGATCTGTTTAGTGCCGTAGCGCTGGAGCCTGGAGTCGCCCCTGATCCTGGCAGTGCACCCTCGTTGCTTTCGAGCGGTAAGACGGCGCAAGTGGCGATAAATGGTACCCGACCCAGTATGACGAACGTTCTGATCGATGGTATGGATGCGACCGATCCGGTCTGGGGCTTTTCGCCTGCGGGTGCGTCAGGATTTTTTCTCGGTGTCGATGAGTTAGCGCAGGTCAGCGTTCTGACGCAGACCTTCGATGCGGAGTATGGCGGGCACGGTGGTGCTGTCATCGAGATGATATCCAAATCGGGCGGTAACCAATTCCACGGGTCGTTGTGGGAATTGCATCGGGATGCGTCTCTCGACGCTAAGAACTATTTCGACTTGGGCGGCAACCCGATCCCCGCGTTCGTCCGCAACCAGTTCGGTGCGGGAATCGGAGGACCACTGAAGCAGGATCGCACGTTCTTCTTTGCCAACTATGAGGGGTTTCGCGAAGTCCAGGCGTCCACGGCAATTGCCACGGCGCCCGATGCTCTCGCTCATGAAGGTTGGTTGCCCTCTGCGAATAACCCGGCGGCCTGCACCAGCGCGAGTTCAAGCGGATGTGCCGCCATTCCGATCAACCCTCAAACGCAACAGTTTCTCAATCTGATGCCTCCTTCGAATGGAGCGGACAATGGAGATGGAACCGGCGAACTGATCACGGCTGACAAAGGCGACACCCGTGAGGATCACGGTATGGTTCGCATCGACCACAACTTTTCCAATACGCATTCACTGTTCGCGCGCTACACCATCGATGACAGTTCTTCTCTGGTGCCATACGTCGGAACGCCGCCGGGAACGTATATGCCGGGATTCCCGACCCTTCACCTGGCGCGGAATCAATATGGCACTGTTCAGGACCGCGCGACATTCGGGCCTGAATGGATCAATGAGTTGCGCGTAGGTATCAATCGAACAACGGCATCCTCTTCGATCGATAATACGCATCCCGGCCTGTCGATTTCTTTGGTTCCTGATCGGCCGTTCGGAATGATCGGCATCACCGGTATCAGCTTGTTGGGCAATAGCCCGGTGTTTCCTTTAGGCGATTTTTCGACCGTTTATCAGGTTCAGGACCAACTATCGCGCACAATGGGCCGCCACATCTTGAAATTCGGCGGGGAGTTCCGAAGGCTCGATCTTAACGGGACGCTGGACTTCGGCGTTAACGGACTTTATGACTTCCAAGACTTGACTCCGTTAGGGTTGCAGGCATCCAGCAACAACCCCGCTCTCGAGTTCTTCCTCGAAGGCCTGCCCCTGTCGTACGTAGGGGTCAACCCCTCCAACACCGATTCCGAACGCGGTTATCGTGAAACTTTCGCGTCTGGCTTTGCCCAGGACTTCGTGCGGGTGAACAGCCGCTTCACCGCAAATATCGGGTTGCGCTACGATTTCTACTCCAACCCAACTGAGGTACACGGCCGTCTCTCAACTTTTCAAAACCCGGCGACGGATTCCGTCCCAACTGTCGGCAGGGTATTTGCATCGACACCGCTGGATCTGTTTTCGGCCCAGGCAGGCTTTGCATGGAACGTCTTGGGCGACGGCAAAACTGTGGTGCGGAGTGGGTTCGGAATCTATCGCGATCAGATCCCGGCAATGCTGTTCGGTCTCGACCGGTTGCTACCGCCTTTCTTCAGCGTGGAGGAATTCGTTTTCCCTCAGTTTCTAAACCCCCAGAATGCTCTGGTGACCGAGTCGCTCGACCCTTTCACAATGACCTTCGACCCGAAGTTTCCGTATGCGATGCAATACAACCTCAACGTGGAGCGGGAACTTGCGCTGGGTATGATCCTAACCGTGGGATACTTTGGTACCCGCGGCAATCACCTCGCCCGCGAAGCCGAGCAGAACCCCTTTGAGCCAGCCCTTGGCCACCGCTACAATCCGAATTTGACATCCCCTCTGACAACTATATTGACGGACGCGCAATCGTTCTATAACTCCTTTCAGTTGTCCGTTTCGAAACATCCCACGCATAATTTTTTCTGGCAAGCGTCGTATACGTTAGCCCACTCCATCGATGATTCTTCGGCGGATTTTTCCGTGGAATCGGTGAACGATCCTCCCGAATCTCAAAACATTTTCGATCGCAAGGGAAGTCGAGGGCGGTCAGATTTCGACATCCGGCATAACTTCGTGGCGAATGCCGCCTACGAGCTGCCAGGATCCGGACTTTTCCTGGGCGGCTGGCAGATCTCCGCGGTTGCCGACGTTCATAGCGGCCCCCCTTTTACCCCGGTGCTCTCCTTCGACAATGCCGATTTGCAAGGGCTACTGGTTCCGGAACGTCCAGACCTTGTTGGCGACCCCTACGCTGGTGCTTGTCCGAACGGGGCCAAGGTGGGTGCCCTGTCATGCTGGTTCAATCCAGGTGCTTTTGCAGTACCGCCTGCGGGTCAGTTTGGCAATGCCGGGCGAAATATGTTGCGGGGACCGGCGTTTGTGCAATTCGACCCGGCGCTGCACAAAGATTTTGCAATCACTCAAGGACGGAAGCTTACGGTTGGAGTGGAGGCTTATAACCTCTTTAACCATCCGAATTTTGCGGCTCCGAGTAATACGCAAAGTGCGTTTTCATTTGCAGGTAACGGGGATGCCGTCTTCAAGGATGCAGCGGGTGATTTTGCCGATAACGTAGGGCAAATCTTGAGCACCGCCGGCACTGGCCGCCAGATTCAACTGGCCGGCCGGTTTACGTTCTGAACAGCAGCGACAGCTCGTCAAACCGGTCTCACTTTCGCCGCCCACCCTCCAACTTCCGCGCGCGATATAATTTGGCATCGCTTGTAGCAGGACGTTCGAGACGACTGGGCCTGCTGGTTTCCCCTGAATTTCGCTGAGAGCCATTCTCCTGATCCGTTGGACCTGCGTTTTTTCCTCTATCGCTTTCGAACGCATACCTGATCGGGCTTGCCGGGTTGCTCCCTGGAATTCATCAACCATCTGCCGCAGCCCTTATCAACGTCGTTGTCGTGTGGAGGATCTCGGGTATAGGCCTCGATGGGACAAATCCGATTGACTCCGTCTTCGCTGGAAGCGACGAGACGAGTGCATGTTTGCGCGCGCTCGACTGGTCGGCTACGCCATTGGGCCCCCTGGAACAGTGGCCGCAATCCCTGCGAACCATTGTGCGTGTCGTGGTGGCTTCTGGCTATCCGATGGCCATTTGCTGGGGGCCGGATTATGTGCTGTTGTACAACGATGCCTATCGGCCGATCGCGGGAACAAGGCACCCATGGGCCCTGGGTCGCAGTGCCCGCGAGGTGTATCCCGAGGCATGGAATTTCATCGGGTCGATGTACGAGTCCGTGATGGCTCGGGGTCAGACCGTCAACGATCTGTCCGATGCGCTCGTCCCACTCACCCGAAACAACTACCTCGAAGAGGTCTACATTGCATTTTCTGCCAGTCCGATTTGGGATGACAACGGCCGCGTAGGCGGCGTGTTGAACTCGGCGCTCGAGACGACGGAACGGGTGATCGAAGATCGACGCCGGCATTTGCTCCGCGACCTGGCGTCGCGAGCGGCAGGAGCGCGAAACGAAGAGGAAGTGTGGCGAGTCAGCGCGGAAACCCTCGGCGAAAACTGCCTTAGCCTCCCCTTCGCATTTCTCTATGAATATCGTCCTTCCGAAAATCAAGCCTACCTGGCAGGCGCCAGCGTCGAAACCAACGAAGCATTGCATCCACCCGTCATCGAGTGCAGCGGCGAGAACCTTTGGCGATTCGACCCCGCACTGGCAATGGATGGGGCTCTGGTTGAACTCCGGGATCTCGCTTCGGGCGTGTCAGTGCCGAACTGGCCGGAACGTCCGAAAGAAGCGAGCGTGGTGCCGATCCGGCTGGGCGAACACAGTGAAACGCTGGGTTTCCTTGTCGCGGGAATCCATCCCGGCCAGGCCTTTGGTGATGCGTGCCGCCAGTTTGTCCGTCGGGTAGCTGAGCAGATCACTATCGGACTGGCCAGCGCCCGCGCTTATGAGCAGGAGCGCCAGCGGGCGGAGGCTTTGGCCGAGCTCGACCGTGCCAAGACGACGTTTTTCAGCAATGTCAGCCACGAATTCCGAACGCCGCTGACACTGATGCTAGGTCCGCTCGATGAAGTGTTGCCGGAAGCCAGCGAGCGGCTGAGCCCGGAACATCACGAGCTGTTGGTTGCGGCACGGCGCAACGGGCTCAGACTGCTCAAGCTCGTCAACACACTTCTGGACTTTTCGCGTATCGAAGCTGGACGTGTGCAGGCGTCCTATCAGCCGACCGATCTGGCCACTTTCACGACAGAAATCGCAAGCGCGTTCGACTCGGCGATGAAGATCGCCGGGCTCCGTTTCTCAGTCAAATGCCAGCCGATCGCCGAACCGGTGTATGTGGATCGCGAGATGTGGGAGAAGATCGTGCTGAATCTGCTCTCCAATGCTTACAAATTCACGTTCGCGGGCGAAGTTGCACTCAAATTGAAGCCTCGAGATGGCGCAGTTGAATTGCAGGTCCGCGACACAGGCGCGGGAATTCCCGAAGAGCATCGCGAGCAGGTGTTCGAACGCTTTCACCGCATCGAGAGCACCCAGGCCCGGACATACGAGGGCACAGGGATCGGATTGGCACTCGTTCAGGAACTGGTGAAACTACACGGCGGCAATGTTCGGGTGGAGAGCGCCGTTGGCGCCGGCAGCACATTCACCGTGACGATTCCAAGCGGCAAGGAGCATCTACCGGCGGAGCGCATTCATGCCCCACAGTCGCTCGTCTCCACCACGATTCGAGCCGAAGCTTATGTCGAAGAGGCACGACAGTGGTCTGAAGACGAATTTGGCGAGGCTGTTGATCGTGGGATGCTTGTCAAACGACCATCGCTTGTTTCCCCACAGGATTCCAAAGCGGCAGAAAAACGCGAACTCGTACTCGTGGCCGATGACAATGCAGATATGCGCCAGTACCTCACACGTTTGCTGAGCGACCGATATGAGGTGCACGCGGTTGTGGACGGCCGCCAGGCGTTGCAAGCAACACAGCGATTGCGCCCCGCGCTGGTGCTGGCGGACGTCATGATGCCGCATCTCGATGGGTTTGGCTTGTTGCAGGCGATTCGCGATGATTCAGCCCTCGCCGGCACGCCAGTCATCCTGCTGTCGGCGCGGGCGGGCGAAGAGTCGCGCGTGGAAGGGCTTGAGGCCGACGCCGATGACTATCTCATCAAGCCATTTGCTGCGCGGGAGTTGCTGGCGCGTGTAGCGGCAAACGTCAAAATGTCCAATCTTCGCCGCGAAACTGCGGAACGCGAAGAACGGATGCGCAGCGAGGCGGAACTCGAACGCGAGAAACTGCGCGCGAGCGAAGAACGGTTGGCGGAGACAAGCCGTCTCTATGGTGAACTGCAGCGGGCCGATGCAGAGTTGCAGCTACAGGTTGAGCTGCTGCAGCAACTCCCTGTATCTGCCTGGACGCTTAACCCCGATGGGACACCGGATTTCGTGAATCACGTTTGGCTTGAATTCTCCGGCCAGACCCTCGACTTCATCCGATCGCATCCCGAGGCTTGGATGACCGCGGTCCATCCTGAAGATCGCGAAGCAGCATCAAGGGCTTTTGGGGAGGGAATACGATCGGGAACAGGTTTCGCTTTTGAAACCAGGTCTCTACGCGCAAGGGACGGGACCTACCGCTGGCATCTTAACCAGGCCATTGTCTTGCGCGATGCAGACGGAAAAGTCCTCAAATTCGTCGGTACAACCACCGACATCGACGACCAGAAGCGTACCGCAGAAGCTCTGCAAGCCAGTGAGATCACTCTTCGTCAGACTCTCGACACAATTCCCGGGATTGTGTCGAAAGCAAACTCGAACGGGATGATTGAACTTGCCAATCGACAACTCCTGACGTACTTCGGAAAGACAACCGAAGAAATGAACTCCTGGTCGACCAGCAATGTGGTTCATCCGGATGATCTCCCGCGGGTGACAGCTGAAATCACACATTCTTTCAAGACTGGTACACCATTCGACAGCGAACTCCGTTATCGCCGAGCCGACGGCGTCCATCGCTGGTTCCAGGCACGCAGCCTTCCCTTTCGGGGTGCAGACGGTGAGGTAGCGGGCTGGTATTTTCTACTAACTGATATCGAAGACAGGAAGCGCGCCGAAGAAGCGCTACGCGAAAGCGAGTATGAATCTCGCTTAATCGTGGATAGCATCCCCGGCATGGTTGCGGTGGCATCGCCCTCTGGGAATATCGACATGGTCAGCCGCCAGGCCTTGGAGTTCTTCGGTCGGACTCTCGAGGAACTCAGGGAGTGGGGAACGAACGACACGATTCATCCTGAGGATCTGCCTGGCGTTATCGATGCCTTTACCCTGGCGCTTACCACTGGCCGTCCTTATGAGTTCTCGGCGCGCTTTAGGCGAGCGGACGGAGTCTATCGCTGGCTCCAGGACAGAGGTTCTCCGCTTCGCGATAAAAACGGGGATATTACTCGCTGGTACCTGCTGATAACCGACATCGATGATCAGAAGCGCGCCGAGGAAGCGCTGCGCGAAAGCGAGCACGAATCCCGCCTGATCGTGGATAGCATTCCCGGTCTGATTGCAGTGTTGAGAACGAGCGGCGAGATTGAGCGGGTCAGCCAACCGCTTTTGGACTACCTTGGAAGGCCACAGGAAGAATTGCATCAATGGGCAGTAGACGACACTATTCACCCGGACGATCGCGCTGGGTACCTTCAGGCTTTTGAGCGGGCTTTCGCCACAGGGGATCCAGTTGAATATGAAGCAGTACGAATTCGTCGCTTCGATGGCGTTTACCGATGGTTAAACATGCGCGGGCTTCCTCTTCGTGATCGGCAGGGGCACATCGTCCGATGGTACTTCCTTTTAACAGAAATTGACGATAGAAAGCGCGCCGAAGATGCATTACGCCAAGCGCAGGGCGATCTCGCGCGCATCAGCCGAGTGACAACCATGGGCGAGTTAGCGGCATCCCTGGCTCATGAAATCAGTCAACCGATCAGTGGTGCTATGACCAATGCGAACGTGGGACTACGTAAGCTCGCGGGCGACCATCCCAATCTCGATGAGGTGCGCGGCGCTTTTGCCAAAATTGCAAGAGACGCACAACGTGCCACCGAGATTATCCGCAGGATACGCTCACAATTCGAGAAAGGCGCTCCGATTCAAGAAAGCCTGAATGTCAACGAGATTATTCCAGAAACCATCGCCCTCCTGCGCGACGAGACATTGCGATACAACATAGTGGTTCGAATGGAACTGGCGGCCGATCTTCCTCAGATCGTCGGAGATCGTGTGCAATTGCAGCAGGTCGCGATGAATCTAATTGTCAACAGCATCGAGGCGATGAAGGACGTCGATGGGATACGAGAGTTGATCATCCGGTCGCAGCGAAGTGAAAACGAGCAGATTCTTGTTTCATTCAGCGATACCGGCCTAGGGCTTCCGCCGCAACTCGCAAACCAGATTTTCGATCCGTTCTTTACGACTAAACCTCACGGCACCGGCATGGGGCTGCGCATCAGTCGGTCAATCATTGAGACTCACGGTGGGCGCTTGTGGGCGGATAGCTCCTCTGGGCGCGGCGCAACATTTCACTTCAACCTGCCCGCCGCGATTCCATCGTCATAGATGAATCCGGCCTGTGTTTGCAATTAAGAATCATGATTTGTTGGTTGCGACGAACTCGGAGTAGCTTTGTCCTTCGGCGATGAAATTGCCGATCCGTATGCCGGCACGGCTTTGAAAGAAGATAAACATTGCAGAGAGCTGCTTCTCGAAGTTGCGCTCGACCGAAGCGGATCCGGGATTGGACTATCTCCTTCAATTGGCTAGAGAATGCATCGCCTCGATGCTGAATAGCGGCACAGAGCTGCAAATGATCTCTACGATATGCCGAGGCGCGCAAAGACAGGGATTTTGATTGAATCGAGCACCAACCCGAAGACGAGAGCTCCTGCAAATTCGCATGCGATCACAGAGAGCGGCAAGGGCGCCATCGCAATGCCGCGAACGGCCAGTGTCGAAATGATCAGAATGTCGGCCATTGAGGAAAGTACCAGCCATTTCGTTGGCCGTAAACCCCATAGATGCCGGCGCGACCGAATGGCGTAAATGGTCGCCTGGCTGCCAAACACGATCGCGACGACGGAGAGAGTTTGCAGACCGCTCGTTCCCAGTTGCAATTCGAATTTGCCGATCGCCAGAACTGCGGTTGCAAACACGAGAAAACAGAGTCCGAGGATCACGCCGGCGCCGGTGATCCGCCCGATTTGCCACGAGTTCGGGTTCGCAGAGGGGCGCACCCGGTCCGTGGTGAGCGACATGGCCAGAAAATCTCCAGTGATCATCACGATCACCATCAGCATGGGTGTCAGCACAGCATGGCCGGTCATCACCAGACCGACGGCCAGCAGTAATACCTGCACAATTTTCTTGAGGACCGAGTTCAGCGTGTAAGTAAGGATGCGCTGAAACGTGACCCTGCCTTCCTTGACCGCGGCAACGATGCCACCAAGACCTGCGCCCGTCAGAACCACGCCGGCGGCCGATTTGGCCACGTCGGTGGCCGTCGATACAGCAATTCCGATCTGTGCCTGGCGCAGCGCCGGCGCATCGTTCGCGCCGTCTCCGCACATCCCGACCGTATTCCCATTCTTCTGGAATGCTTTGACGAGGTCGAATTTTCCTTCCGGAAGAATGCTTGCGAAGACCGCGAAATCCTCCGGCTTGACGGCCTCGGGGATCGGTCCTACCGGGGACACACAGCGCCTTCCAGTCCGACCGCGCTGCGCAACAATGGCCGCGGTCGCCGGCGCATCCCCCGTCACCATGACGGTACGCACGCCGAGTGCCATCAATTCCGAGATGAGGGAAGCGGAGTCGGTGCGCGGCGGATCGCTCAGCGCGATGAAGCCGAGCATCTGCGATCGCGGCCGGAGCGCCTGCCGCCACTGCCAGTACCCGAAAGCCTTGTTTTTCAAGATCGTCCGCAATCGCCGCTGCGGCGGGAGCCGGTGCTGTCATACCCGCGACAACCGTAAAGGCTCCTTTGACGATGCGCTCCAGTCTGCCCTTCGCATCAGTCGCCATGGCTTCGGAGATTTTCGTGCCGGGATCGAATGGAACAAAGCTGGTCAACTTCGGCAGGTCGGCTGCAGGCTTTTGCGCGGCGGCGGATCGGATGGCGGCATCAACCGAGTCCTGGCCGCCGTCGGAACTGGCGAGCGCTGCCAACCCGAGGATGTGCGCCTCATCGAAGCCCGGCATGGGGCGAACAGTGGTAACGAAGAGTTGGTTCCGGGTCAACGTCCCAGTTTTATCCGAGCATAAAACGTTGATGGTCGCAGCTTCATCGAGGGCCGTGAGTCGGGTTGGCAATACGCCTACCTTGGCGAGAGCGCGAGCGCCAAGGGCCGCCGCCAGCGTAAAGGTCGCGGGCAAGGCCACAGGAATGGCCGCCAGCACCGATGTAAGCAGCAGCGGGATGATTTCGTTCCACGGCATCGCATGAAACCAGGCATAGGTTCCGATGAGCACGATGATGCCGCCATTGAAAATGGCGAGGTTGCGCACGATCCGCAGCACAGCCTTCTGTTGGGAACTGACGACGTGCGCAGTGCGAACCAGTTCTGCTGTACGTCCGAATTTGGTATGGATCCCCGTGGCCGTTACGACTCCTGTGGCTTCGCCGCGCCGCACCAGGGAACCTGCATAGGTATCCACACCTGCTCCGGCTTCGATGGGCAGCGACTCACCTGTAAGCATCGACTGATCGAGCAGGACTGACCCGTCGAGCAGTTCCACATCCGCCGCTACTACGCCGCCGAGCGATAGTTTCACCACATCGCCACGAACCAATTCCGCGGCGGGTATGGTCCTCCAGACTCGATCGCGGCGCACGGAGGCATTGAGAGCCAGGCGCGATTTCAGAGCAGTGAGGGTCGCCCGAGCACGCCCCTCCTGAAACCAGGCCAGAGCCGCGTTAAAGATCAGCAGGCCTGTGATGACGGCAGCCTCGAGATCCTTATGCAGCCCAACCTGCAACAGGATGGCAGCCTCGAGCAACCAGGGAACCGGCGCCCAAAATTTGGTCAGGGCATTGCGAAGGGGGTGAGCCGAAGTATCCGGCATGCTGTTGGGTCCGTCTTTTTCCAGACGGACCTTCGCCTCGTCACTTGTGAGTCCGCTCGGCTCGGCATTCTTAACCGGTACGGCTCCCGTTAGAGGCGATGCAACTGCGACATCACTCTCTGCGTCCATCATTTCTCCAGGTAGATCGACATCGACGTGCGCGCATCCTCGAGAACTACCAGTCCTGATTTTTCGCTTTGCGAGATGCCGATAACTGTATCGGATTGCGCAGTTCCACGGCACACACTTCTTCGCGAAAAAGTTGCCTTCGCCTGTGTAGTTCTCAGTTAAATGCGCCGCGCAGTCGGCCTAATGTCGGAAGCAGGCGCGGTTCGACCCTTCTGGTACGGGTCGAAGATGTACTCCATCGCCTTTACGGCCGCATGCCACGCGTTTTCGCAGTCTAAGAGGCTGTTGGGATCGGCAGTGAACTTCTCCGATGCGGAATCATAGTTGAACAGAGCGTATCTCCTTAGCAAAAATACCTCTCTGAGTCGGATAAACCTTCATCTCCAACTGTTTCGATTAGGCCAGAAGTGATCGCAATGAAACAATTGGACAAAGGTGTCGACGATACCTTCGTATCAGGCGAGGGCGGGAAGCTTCTTTCGCCGTAATCGATGCTCAGGACTTGATGAGAGCAGGTTGACTTCGCCACTGCAGCCGACACCAAACTAGAGGCGAGAATCCGATCCCTGCGACATTTATTGATTTGGTCTTTCTCCGCGTCCCCCGCGCTGCGCCGGCACATCAGCGCGGCTGTGCAGTGTATGCCATCATGGGCTTCTCGCGAATGCGTGTAGCTCAAGTCGCGTGAGTTTGTTCGACCGATACCAAAGTATTTGCCAATACCATCGTTCAATAGACTCCCCTCATTGGGGATGGCTTAATACTGATGATGGGGCATGCCCGGACATGGCGAATGGCGCGCGCAAGCTGGAACGTAACTCTTATCAAACGGATGGGGTAGGTGAACGATGAATCAACCAACACGTCACAACCATAAAGAACTTCTTGGGAGTCTTGTCGGCGGTAAGCTCCCTCGAAATCTGAGCTGGAACTCAGTGATTGATTTGATCGGGAAGATCGGCAAGGTAGAACCACATGGGAACGACGAGTTTATCTTCGCGGTCGGCTCACAAAGAAGTTTCTTCAAGCGCCCCAGCGGGCATAATCTCGCGGTGGAGGAGAACTCTCGACTGCGCAGGTTTTTGAAGGAAGCTGGAGTTCCTGGGATACCCGCCAAGCCATCCCAAATTCGGCGAATGGTCGTAGTCATCGACCATCACGTTGCTCACATATATCACGATCTGGAAGAGACCGGGCCTGAAGGCGAAGTCACTGTGAAGCCGTATGATCCCTTTGGATTCCATCATCATTTGATCCATCGTAAGGAGGCTCACTACAAAGGTGATCGAGTTCCCGAGGAAGACTCGTATTACGAGGAGATCGCCGTGGACCTTGTTCACGCCGAGGAGATCATCCTGATCGGACATGGGACAGGGAAGAGTAGCGCGGTCGGGTTCCTGACGGAGTATCTCAAGACGCATCGTCCTGAGGAGTATCAGCGAATTGTCGCGACCGAGGCTGCAGATCTCTCCGCTTTGACGGAGCCGCAGATCGAGGGAATCGCGAAGAGGTATATTCGGGCCGCCGTCACTTCCGGTTGAAGAAAAGCCGTGTTTCCCTCGGGGCTAACCCGCGTAGCTTTCGGGCTCGCGCATCGAGCTGGATCAAGCCCGCGATACCGAGGGATCGTTTAATACCTTCGTTCAATTGATTCGCCTCCGGTGCTCTGGCTTAATCGAATCTGTGGAGCGGAATCTAAGGGATTGCCTGCATATACCGTGATCATAGGAACGACGAACCATCCGTGTTGGGGGATGTCATGGCTACTCATCAACATCAAGTGCCTGCCGGTCAGACACCTGTGCAAGTCATCGGCTCGTCCACGAAGCGCTCGAATGGAGCATCAACTAAGAGAGTTCGGAATGAACAATGGGCGCGGAAGATCGAGGAAGACTGGCAGGCGCACTTGGAAACTCTGCGACAGTGTATCTCTGAGCTTCTCATCAAGAATCAGCACCTGCGGAGCGGGGCGGACAAGCTAAGTCGGGAATAGTGCCCACCGTCATTGAGTGGCTAGAGCAGGATCGAACAGATAACCACCCTCACTCTTCGAGCCTTTCGCTGCGCAGGGGATCGAAAATGAAAATGTAGCTCCGGGGCCATCGTTGGGCGTGGCCCACAAGCGACCGCTATGGTTCTCGATAATCGAGCGGCTGACGGACAAGCCCATTCCCATTCCGTCACTCTTGGTCGTGTAGAAGGCGTCGAAGAGCCTGTCCTCTTCGTGCTGGGTGATGCCCACGCCCGTATCCCGCACGGTCAGGCGCACGCAATCGCCTTCGCTCCAGTCGGTTCCGATGACCAACACTCTCGGGCGATCGTCGATGCTGCTCATCGCGTCTGATGCGTTCCGGACCAAATTGAAGATAACCTGCTGAAGCTGAACACGATCTCCAGTTACCGGCCGGAGGTCGCTGGCAAACTCCCGCCGCAAGATCACCCGGCTTCCTTGAAGGTCATCCGAACAAAGCGCAATTACCTCGCGTGCCGCGTCATTCAAGTCAACGCGTTCAGCCGCGGTTTCCTTTTTGCTGAAGAGAGCGCGCAACCGCGAGATCACTTCGGACGCCCGGTTGCCATCGCGAATCGCGCGCCGTGCCGCTTCGCGCGCAGAGTCGATATTCGGAGGATCTGCGCACAGAGTGCGCAGGCAGGTATTGGCGTTGGTGACGATTCCTGCAAGGGGTTGATTGACCTCGTGGGCGATCGAAGCCGTCAAGGCCCCAAGGCTCGTGACCCTTGCCATGTGCGCTAGCTCCGATCGAAGCTTACTGAGCGCTGACTCAGCAAGCCGCTGCCCCGTAACATCCTGAATGACCCCCATGTATTCCAGGCGGCCATCTGTCCGGCTGGTCGTGCGAGAGACCACGTGCAGATACTTGACCCTCTCGTCCGGCATCCGCAGTCGGATCTCGCAATCATGGTTTTCGCCGATCGTCAGCGAAGAGGTCATCTTCTCTGAAAACGGCGCGATATCATGTGGATGAACCCTGTCACCAATTTTCTCGAGCGTCACGGGCGCCCCAGGCCGAAATTCGAAGATGCGATGGGCCTCTTCTGAAAATTGGAATTCTCCGGTGTCCAAGCACCAGGAAAAACTGCCGGTTGAGCTCAAGCGCTGGCCGTCTGCCAGGAAGGCCTCCTTGCGCTGCAGTTCTTCTTCAGCACGCTTCTGGTCGTCGATGTCGGTCGTCGTACCGACGAATTTGAGAACTTTTCCTTCTGCGTCGCGCAAGACGACAGCCTGCTGAAAATGCCAGCGATAGGTCCCGTCCTTAGCGCGGAGAGATCTGGTTTCGAACGCGAAACCCTCTCCATTGCTCACCCCCGCCCAAAAGGCCTTCGACGCCTTTTCGCGATCCTCGGGGTGGACCACCTTCATCCATGCCTCGGGACGCGACCGGACGAAATCGAGGGTCTGGCCGGAGAATTCAAGCCAAACTTCATTCACGAAATCCGGCGTCCCATCAGGATTGAGGGTCCAGGCGGATACAGGGAGATGCTGCAGCAGCCCAGCCTGGAGTTGTAATTCTTCGACGGCTTCGGCAAGCTCCCTTGTTCTTTCCGCGACACGCCGCTCTACTTCATCTGCAATCCGCTTTTGCTCATTCAGGCGCAGTGCCTGTTGGAATCCAATCTCCAACTGATTCGCAGCAGTTCCAAGCTCTAGGTGCACGTTCTCTTTCTCGATGCGATCATTCAAGCGCCCGTTCCTGGTTTCATCACACTGACGGTGGAGGGGATTCCGCACCGTACGCTGACATTCGGATTGCTTGTTGGGGACCAGTTGGTCGAAGTTCGCTGAGACGGCTTTCTCGGAAGGGTCGATTAGACTCGAAACAAGCATATTGACCTCTTGAGGACGGAGGAGAGGGTCCGTTGGTTGAGGATTCGTCAATTCGATGCCTTCTGAATCAACGACTCAGAAGGGGAAACGCATCGAACCAAGGACTTCACTATGCGTCAGCGTCAGGAGCACTGACAACCTCAGATCGAGGGAATGTTATTCGTCCCAAGGTGTGCCTGATTTTCCTACTTTTGGGGGACAGATAACTGCACGCGGCTCTCAATCAGCCAGCGATATACTTCCTTCCGAAAAGCCGAGCATCGATCGACCAGGCACCTGGACCGATCATCGCCAAAGTGCCGCCCAGGGCAGCCAAAATAATTGGCACAGACTCGTCGCCAGCGCCGGTCAAGGCGATCCACGCCTGCACAACTGCGACTAGCGTCCCCATTGCGGGTGTCCATAAACCTGCCAGGATAAACAAGCCTAGGGCGCTTCCGATCAATTGCGGCGCAACTGGCCCGACCGCAGGGGTGCTACTGAGCAGAGTTATGCCGTGGTAAAGCAGAGCAAGACCCAGCACTAATCGTTGAATGAGAAGCCCGAGGCCGGGCCAGCCATTCGCGAATGTCGAGAAGAGTCGCTGCAAGGAACACCCTAAGGCAGCGTACTGCACTCGCAGGGGCTTGGGAACGTCTGAAACTCGGAACTGCGATCATACTTTCGGGTGATCAGATCTCGATAATTCCGCGCTTAAGGCCGATTGTGACAGCATGAGCTCGATCGCTGGCGCTTAGCTTCGAAAGAATGTTCGTGACCCGGCTCTTCACGGTCGCCTCCGCAATTGAGAGTAGGTCGGCGATCTGTTTGTTCGAATTTCCGGCTGCAATCAGCTTCAGGACCTCAATTTCCCGCTCACTCAACTGATCATCCGTGGCGTGTTCGGCGAGCTCAGCAGCGACCTCCGGAGGTATCCTCTTTCGTCCTTGCATTACCGCATGAATCGTCTCGATGAGTTCCCGATCGTGGCCCTTCAATAGATAAGCCCGTGCGCCGGCACGCAGGGCACGAAGCACTTGAACATCGCCGCTATAAGTCGTGAGGACTATGATGCGCGCATCGGGGAATTCAGCCAGGATTCGGATCATAGTCTCGATCCCATTGAGACCAGGCATTTGAAGATCCATCAGGGTTACGTCCGGGCGATGTGTTCGGAACTTTTCGATCGCCTCCTCACCGTTCGAAGCCTCTGCGACCAATTTCATATCAGGCTCCGCATTAATCGTAGCTGCGATGCCCTTCCGGAGAAGAGCGTGGTCATCCACGGCGAGTATCCGAATCATGCTAGGAACGCTGCCCATCGCCACCTGTTCTGCGGAACAACCGGAATCGACGGTTATGACGACGCTTTTCGTACGCCATTGCAGCGGGAACCGTCAGCTGCACCTCGGTGCCTGCGTCGATCTCGCTCCAGAAATCCAATCGCAATCCAATTCGCTGCGCCCGCTCGCGCATTCCCGATATGCCCCAATGCCCAGGTCGTCCGCCGTCCTCAAGGATCTTCGGGTCGATCCCGTTGCCATCATCGCGGATGCGTACGCGAAGCTGATCTTGATCATAACGAATCTCCACTTCGATACGGCTGGCGACTGCATGCGCGAATGCATTCCGGATCACCTCGCGGGAGATCCGGTAGACCTCATCCTGAAGCATCGGCGGCATAGTCTGTTGTTCGCCTTCGATGATCACACTGAAGCTCGGAGAATGCCCATTCAGTTCGTGCGCGGCTGCAAGTTCGCGGCCCGTAGCATTCAGCAATTCTGGAAAGTTGCGCTGCGCGGCTGGTTCAGGGCGCAAGTCGCGAATCGCGGTACGGCCCTCCGTAATGCCTTCCTCCGCGGCATGAATTGCCTCATCAACAACCTCCATTGCGTTGTCCGCATTTCGGAGCAACAATTTGCGAGCCGCCTGAAATTGAAAAGCTGCTCCCTGAAAACTCTGAAGCAGGGTGTCGTGCAAGTCTCGCGCAATGCGCATGCGCTCGTTCACCTGAGCGTCGATCCGGATATTGAATTGTTGTGCGATTTGGTGCATGCGATAGCGATAAAGGGACCAGATTACTAGAAGCGTCGCCAGGGCGTATGAAGATCGAAACCACCAGCTGTTCCACCAGGGAGGGAGGATGACGATCTCGAGGTCTGCTCCGGGTTCGCTCCATTGGCTACTGTTCGTGGCGCCTTGCACGCGAAATCGATATTTCCTGGCGGGAAGAGCGGTGTAGGTTACGGTACGGCCGTCGCTCCCCACTTCGGTCCACGAATTGTCCAGACCTTCGAGCATGTAGCGATAACGGTTTGTCGCCGGATTGGAATACGCAAACGCTGCAAACGTCAGCGAGAACAGGCTTTGCTTATGTGAGAGGGTGATCTCCGAGGCGTATGAAATGGCTTGGGGCGCAATTCTGAGCGCGGGCGAATGTGAGTTTCCCAACAACCGGAAGTCCGTGATCACGGTTGGGGGCGCGTAGTTGGCCTCCGGAATAGCTTCGGGGATAAAAGTAGTCGCTCCGCTGAATCCGGCAAAAAACATCCGCCCGCTCCGGGAATGCAGACAGGCGCCCACTCCGGCCATCTCAGGGCCTGGAAGACCATCGGCGGTGGAGAAGTTGCGGAAGGTACTGGTTGAGGGATCAAAGCTGGAGATGCCCTTCGTTGTGTTCATCCAGAGCTTGCCGCGTGTGTCCTCAAGGACACAATCAACAGCGCTGCTCGCCAACCCGTCACGGGCATCATAAACAGTGAAATGTTTCGTCGCCGGATCGTACTCGTTAAGGCCATTTGATGTGGACACCCACACCGATCCCGTACGTGATACGTGGACCCAGTTAACCTCGCTGTCGCTCAGACTGCCCAGGGTGTCACTACTGCCGATGGTCGTAAACTGCCTCGTTTTCGGATCGAAATGTTGCAGGCCAAAACCGTAAGTTCCGAGCCAAAGGTCGTGTTGGGTACCCTCGGCCAGCGTAAGATAGATTGCCTCGCGGGCGTGAGAATCGGCTTTGAAAGTTGTAAAGCGACCTGTCTGAGCATCAAAACGATCAAGTCCATCCCAGGTCGCAGCCCACAGCGTACCATCGCGATCCACTAACAGTCGATCTACGACATTGTTGCTCAGCGACGAAGGATCGTTGTCATTGTGTAGGTAGTTCTTCCATCGGCCATTTTTTGGATCGAGCCTGAAAAGCCCATTGTTGGACGTCCCGACCCAGATGAATCCCGCGCGATCCTCGACGACGCTGGCCACGTCGAATGGAACGCCGGGCTTTACGCCCACAAACGCAGTGCTTTTTCCCGATGGATCGATGCGGTATAACGCGGGGCTCGTTCCGATCCAGAGATTCCGGTGGCTGTCCTCGTAGAAACAGCCGGCTCCATCTTCCTTGAGCTTTAGGCCCAAGGGCTGAAACACCGCTGGAACAGGGGAAAAACGTTGCAGTCCGCTTCCAGCAAGAGCCACCCAGATACTTCCATCGCGGTCTTCAAGCAAAGTCGTTATGCGATCTTGTGCGAGGCCGTCTGAATCGCCGAGCTTGAACCTGTAGCTGATAAATCTTTGATGTTCGCGATCAAACTTCATCAGTCCAGATCCCTGTGTCGCGAGCCAAAGGGTTCCATGCCGGTCTTCCATCATGGAACTCACGCCGCTATAAGCCGTGCTCGATGTGTCGTTGGCATGAAAGGAGTAATACGTAAGGATGTTCCGTTCGCGATCGAACTTCGCCAGCCCATTTCCCGTACCGTAGATGATCCAGAACTCCCCCGAACGGTCCTCGTAAAAGGATAAGTCGCGCGACGCAGTATGAAGTGGGATGGACAACTTGACATGGCCGCTCGCGCGATCAAACTCATACATCCCGTTGGGCTCTCCAACCCAGAACCTCCCGGTCTTGTCTTCAGCGGCTGAAACGACGTGATTGTCTGGAAGGCTCTCCGGGTCGCTTTGGTCGTGTGCATAAACGCGAAATTTCCCGCTCTTCTGATCTAGCCGGTACAACCCTCTGTCGGTCGAGAACCATAACAAGCCGGTGTGGTCCTGGCTAATCTGTTTGACCATCGGCACAGGAAAGTGGATGAAGGTCTCCGTCTTAGGATCGAAGCGATCCACGGCTTGCTCACATCCGATCCACAAGGCGCCGTCGCGAGCCTTGAACAGCGACTCGACGTCCACGCCACTGAGGCTGTTACGGTTGCCCCTTTCGTGCACAAAAACCTTGAACGTGTAACCGTCGAACCGATTGAGTCCAACGAGAGTGCCGAACCACATAAACCCCAAATCGTCCTGCACCATGTTCATGACACGGATTTGCGAAAGCCCCTCAGCGGTCGAGATGTGCGCGAAACGAATGTCCGTAGCGTAGTCGACAGGCAATTTCAGAGGAAAGGGATTGACGCGAGCCGTTGGCACCTCCGCGCGACACACGGCAACGCCGATCAAACAGAGCGTCAGCGTCAACCCAGCTCGGATGGAGAAGCAGTTCACCGTGGGTCGATCCCCTTGCAATCATTGCGAATACGTACTCGAAGCTGCTCCTGATCGTAACGGGGCTCCACTTCGCTGCGGCTGGCAACAGCACTCCCCGAGGCACTCCCCGCGGGAGGTCCGGCAGACCGAATCTTGAATCGTCGGAGATGATCTAGCACACATCACACAAGGTGCTGTCAAAACTGCAAGATGGCATGGAAGGCTATCTGCCGCGGATCGTAGGTGGAATTTCCGATGCTGCCAAAAGCGCTATTGGTACCGATTCCTGAAACCAATCCATTCGCCCGGTCGTCCACAAGGCCCATGGTTCCGAGGTCTGAGCCGGGTTGGCTGTTGAGCTCGGTGTGGTTCAGCACATTCGAGGCCTCGAACGCCAGCACGAGATTGAGGTGTTCGTAGATGGGGAAGTTCCTTCTGATACTGGCATCGACATTGGTTCGCCGGGGCAGCCGAAGATATCCCTGGGATTGGGGTTGGTTTCCGGTCCAGTAGAGATTTGGGATGATACTTCCATTGGCGCCGGTCAACGTTTCACCCTTGAAAGCGCAGAGGTTGTATTTGAGGAATGAATGGGCAGGCGGAGTGACAGTTGCCCCGCAGGGCAATGTCACCGTTGTGCCGCCGTCATACCAGTGCTGGAGCAATTTTGGCACTTGCAAGGGCTGCCCCGAATTTCTGTCCACGCGCGAAGTAATGGCGCCATCGCCTTCCATGGTGAGATAGAACGGTTCACCACTTTGAGCCTGGACAACTGTGCTGACGGTCCAGTCGCCGAGTAGGGCCCGAGCAAAGGGGGCGCTCAGGGCATATCTTCCTTTTGCGCCGAACTGGGTCTGATAGACCAGGATCGCTGTGAAGCGGTTCGGCATATCGGCCGCTCCGTAGTTTTTGTTGAGGTTGTTGTTGATTAGGTCCGGGGTACCGATAGTTCCCCCCGCGTTGACGCCCTGGTCATCCTCAATAGGCGTGATCACATAGTCGAGTTCCTTCGACCAGGTGTAATTGAGATGGAGATCAAGCCCGGAGGAGGACGCGTGTCTCAAGCTGACCTGGAAAGCGTTGTAGTTGCCGTAGCCTTTGGATCCACTGAGAGTGGTGTTCGGCGAAGAGAACGCTTCCGAGGCACCTGAGGAAAGGGGGTACGGGAGATAAAGAAGGAACTTAGGCACGGTACTTGCAGCCAAGCTGCCGGCGAAGGGAAGCAGACCACCGGTTGACGGCTGAAAAGGATTCGGAACTTGCTCATCGGCGGGATCTGAAGTGCCACTATTTGCCACGTATTCGCTCTTCCAATTTGCGAGAACCGACGCGGGCACGTTCTGAAGATCTTCAAAAGTGCTGCCGTTGGTGGTCAGGTGACGGGAGACAGAGTCGCTCCAGCCAACGGACAGAAGCCATTGGTTGCCCTGGCCGAAAGCTTTCTCGATAAATACATTTGCCTGACGAGCGTACTGGTTTTTCAAATGTACATCGAAGAGCGCCTCACCAACAGCGTAGTTCTGCGGCGCCGCGTAATTAGCGCCTGTGGCCGGGAGGATGGGCGATGCTGCGGTGAATTCCGTCACCGGAACCCCGTGGGGATTGCCGCCATATTCATACGCCTGATTGCCAGGTGCCCATGCCGCTTCGCCGTAATCAGTCGGACTGGAGTAGTAGCCGGTATTAGTCGGCAAGTAGGTAATGCCAAAACCGCCGCGCACGACCAGGGTCGGCTTGACTTGATATGCGATGCCAAAGCGTGGCTGAAAATCGCGATGTTCGGTGTACCACAGGTTCCGAGGATAACCATGGGTCCCGGGAAAAGTGACCGTGCCCATGGTTCCAAATTCATTGGGTTTGGTTAGATCAAGTCCGGTCATCCGGTTGTGCCGTTCAGTCGGGCCAGGCTGCACATCCCAACGCAATCCGAAGTTGATCGTCAACCCGGGGCGAACCCTCCAATCGTTTTGCGAGTACACGGCAAAATACTTGGCCGCATAAGACGGCCGCAAGTTTGCGCCCGGGCGAACGAACCATTGACTTTGCCCGAGGAAGTTAGCCGCGCCGCCCACGCCGTCCAGCAAACCCGGAGTATCCTGCGGGGTGAGGGCGCCGGTCGCAGTCGTATATTCGGCGTTGTAGTTGCCTCCGGGATCACCCGAGCAACAGGAATTCAGGCTCGCGGCTCCTTCCTCGAAATCTTCGTAGCCCGCGAGTTGAACCCTATATTCCGACCCGGCCTTAAAGGTCCAGTTGCCATGCAATTTGGTGACTCCGCCGTTCAACGCATGATTTATCTGATGCTCGGCCTTGTTAGCGAACTGACCTCCTGACAGGGATGAATTCCAGTTACTGCCTCCGCCTTCGCCATTGTTATTGGAGTTCACGACAGGCGCTGCCCCTGGCTGGGCGAAGATTGCTTGTGTCGCTGCGGGAATGCCAAAGTCGTCGTACTGCGTAAATCCGGAGGGCAGGCCGCCGAAGTTGGTTGCGACGATCCGAACAATACCGTAGCGCAAATCGACAAATAGGGATGGAGTGAGGACCACCGCGTCCCCGATCTGGCCATAGTAATTATCATCTGCCGTGTGATTTCCGTAGTTATTGAACTTTGGGCTGCCCCAGCCGAAAGGCTGCACAATTTTGCCCAGATCGACGCCGCCACTTCCATAGATGGTATGCGAACGATACTTGAAATCGACGCGGTTTTGCGACGTTGTCAGGCGCACCGTGTTCACGACGTGATACTGGAAATTGTTGTCGTTGTATACATCCGCCGGGGGATGGTTGGGCATGGGCCAAAAGCTGTTGATGAGAGTGGCGGCTGTGAACGCACTCGGATCAGGAAGGAGCGAGGGAGTGATGATCGCGGGCGTGATAGGTGCCCGCTGGTACAGGTTAGCTCCTATTTGCGAGACAACATATGGATTGAATATCTGTGCCGGAGAGGGCTGGCCGTTTGGACCCTTCTGCATGGTTTGAGTGAAGTTTCCGACCCTCTCGAGCGCCGTGGGCACGGTAATCAGATTGGAAACTCCGTCGTTGTATTTCAGATAATGAAGGCTGGAGAAGAAGAACAGCTTGTTTTTCCAGATCGGACCCGCGATGGCGCCGCCGATGTTATTCATGAGCAAGGGCTGCTTGGGAATCCCGAGCTGGTTGTTGGAGAAGCCGTTTGCGTTGAGACCATCGTTCCGCATCAGATAATTCAGTTGGCCATGAAAGGTGTTTGTGCCGGATTTGGTGGTCATTTCCAGGACGGCCTGGCCGTGGCCGTAGTCCGCGGTGAAATTGTTGTTGACTACGCGGACCTCCTGAAGGCCCTCTTGATTGGGAAGGATGGCCGCTTCATTGAAGCCGGCCCCGGTGATGGGAAGACCGTCAAGCTGGATATCATTCGTGAAAGCGCGACCGCCGTTAACGCCAATGGCTGAAAACTCAGCACGCCCCGCGACACCAATCCCGAACGCGTTGTTGTACGTTCCCATGCCCACACTCATTGCCAGTTCGTTCCGAGGCTGTACGTTGTTTTCCAGCGTGGTGTAATACAAGGGGTTCTCAGTGATGTTGGGGATGTTTTCGATCGCCAGTGCGCCGACACCTGCGGAAACAGTGCTGCTTTGTGTTTGCAGCTGTTGAATCGCGGCATCGACCTCCACGCTGGTGGTCGTCGCTCCAAGTGCCAGCCTCACATCCGCCTTTGCCGTGGTACCTGGGTTCAGAAGGAGACCGTTCACCGTTACTGTCTCGAAACCAGCTTTCGCTACGGAGACGGAATATGTGCCAGTTTCCAGGTAGGGGACCGTATACAGGCCGGTCTCTGTGGTTCTGGTGGAGAATGTTTCATGAGTGCCGGAATTCCTGACTGTAACGTCGGCATCGACAACCACGGAACCCTTCGGATCCGTTGCAAGGCCGGTAATCGTGCCAGACCGAATCTGCGCGTAGGTATTCGGCGTCATCAACAAGAGGCAAAGAATGACACGACGAATCGCACGTCTTGCGACGTAACTGAGGGGGTCTTGGAATGAACCATAGCCTCTAACGTGCGCGGAGTGACTCGAAATCTTCGCTACGAGCGAACAGAATTGCCTTCGCATAAGTACATTCCCCTCCCTTGCAGTCGCCCCTTTCCTGGTCTTGCAAGGGACCTCAGAAGCAGTAGTTACCAAACGGATTGCTCGCCCCTCCGAATTCCCGCCGTTGCTTTTAAATCCCAGTCACTCTTCGTCCGCTTATTCTGCTGCGTTACGGAATGGTAGACCGGGCGCGAAGGCTGCGCCTATTGTGCTTTGGTATTGGGTCCGAAAAATAGTGCACCCCCGCACGTTGGACAGCAGGGAGATTTCGGTCGGAGTGCGGTGGGGCTTTTGGAACTTGACAAGCGGATGCGGGTTTCGGCGGCAGGTTTGCTTCAACGGCAGAGTAGAACTTTGCTTCCGGGGCGAGTTCATCAACCTCTCAGGCTACCCGTGCCAACCAACTCTTCATCGTATTCGCGTCCACCAGACCGGCTTGCTGGAACTGAAGACTACCGCGAGTGAATACTGCGAAGTTTGGGATTCCTCGGACGTTGTACCGTGAAGCAAGCTCCGGAAACCGTTCCGTGTCGACCTTCAGAACGACAGCGTGGCCCGCCAGGTCTCGAGCGACCTGTGCGACATGCGGCGCGGCCGTCCGGCAGGGTCCGCACCAAGCCGCCCAGAAATCAACGAATACAGGAACTTTGCTGTCGCGAACAACTTCATCGAATTGCTCGGGACTCACCTCTATGGGCTCTGCCATTGCAGGTAGCGTTGCCTTGCATGCGCCGCATCTTCCTATATCAGCGAGGTGTTTCGCTGGAATTCGATTAGACTTTCCGCAAGATGGGCAATTCCGGATGATAGCCAAGGCAGAGTCCCCCAGACACGTGCACTTCGTTGACGCGCTCGCTCACACCACTAACAGGGAACACTTCGAACACCGCCGAATCCTGTTCATTCCGCATGATACCAGCAAGCTTTCACCAGCCTTCAGGTTGAAAATTTGGGACAGACCCACCTCAACGCATCTCGTACGGGTGGAAGATGTAGTCCTTCGCCTTCACGGCCGTATGGCAAGCGTTGCCGCAGTCTGAAAGGCTTTTGGCATCGGCCGTGAACTTGCCCGACACGGCATCGTAGTTGAACACCGCGTATCCCCACCCACCGGTTTTCGGGAATCTCTTGCTGTCCTTTTCCATGACGAAAGCCTGGGTAAAAACGTCTGGCACATCCACGGCAAACTGGGCCTCCGTGCTCTTCTTCTGCTTCCACTGGAGCTTCACGATCCTAGAGCCGTCCGGGAAAGGCTGGCCGTTGCCGGGAACGCCGGCCTTGTACGCCGTAATCATTTTCGGATTGGCGACGATCACCTTGAGTATTTCGTCTTGCCGGGCGGAAGAGACGGCGGCCCAGTCCTCGTATCCCCTGAAGTCGGAGAACGCGATTGCGCTCGGCGATTTCAGCGAGTACTTGTCCTGTGCGTTAGTTGGCTCCTGTCCCTGCGCGTGAACAGCAACAGCGATCAGGACGGCGAGCAGTGTTACGACTACCACAAAGATCGTAAGGCCGCGTAAGCCGTTTCACCTCGGCGCGTGTGTCAAAGTTCTGTTCTTCGCGTTCTGCCTTCACAGATTTCGCCACAGAATCAAACATCGTATGTTCTCCTTCACAAAAAGAATCTTCCGAGCTGTTCAGCGTCCACCTCGAGTTGTTGCGATTAGGCCAGAGGTGGGGAAGTGCGGCAATTGGACGATGGTATCGGCAATACCTTTGTATGGGCGATACCATCGTCCAATTGCGCGGCCAAGGTTGTTCTGGCGTAATCGCGAGACCTAGTTCGAGGGGGAGATGACGATGAAGCTCTGGCAGATCTGCCGAACGGCTCTGATCGCAAGCATGATGCTGATCTTGTCGTCCGGGATCGACATGAGAGGATTCGCTCAGGCGAATTCCCCGCAAGGGGCGAAAAATATTGTGCTGGTTCACGGCGCCTGGGCGGACGGATCGTGCTGGTCGAAAGTGATTGCGCTCCTCGAGGCGAAGGGATTTCATGTGGTCGCCGTGCAGAATCCTTTGACCTCGCTGGCCGATGATGTGGCGGCGACCAAGCGCATCATCGCGCTGCAGGACGGACCCGTGATACTGGTCGGCCATTCCTATGCCGGCGTGGTGATTACGGAAGCGGGTAATGATCCAAAGGTTATCGGGTTGGTCTACGTGGCGGCGTTCGCGCCCGGGGAAGGTGAATCCATCAATTCCGTGACCAAGCCGTACCCGCCCGCTCCGCTGGGCGGCGAACTCCGGCCTGACGCTCAAGGTTTTCTAACGGCAACTCGAAGAGGAATCGCCGAAGACATGGCGCAGGATCTCCCGGAAAAGGAGCAGCAGATACTCACTGCGACACAGGGTCAAACAGCGGCGGCCGTTTTCGGAGCCACAGTCACGACAGCTGCGTGGAAGAGCAAGCCTTCATGGGCCGTGATCGCGGGTAACGACCGGGCAATTCCCCCGAAGCTGGAGAAAGACGAAGCGGCGAGCATAAAGGCGACTTCAATCACCCTTCCGTCTAATCATCTGGCGATGCTGTCTCATCCGCGAGAAGTCGCGGAGGTGATCGAGCAGGCGGCGGCGAAATCCAAATTGAACAGGTAAATGAATATAAGGAAAAAGTAACCCAAAGGTGCAGCAGGAATATGAAACGAATCGCCGTCTCGCTGGTTGCGCTGCTTACGATGCTTGGCATTGTCGCTTTTAGGTCTCCTGCATCTGGACGCGATGACGGAGGGGCCGTCCCGATTTTCGGTATAAAGATCTTTCCCGGGTACCGCGACTGGAGACTGATCTCCGTGGCTCACGAAGAAGGCAGCCTCAACGATATTCGAGCCATTCTCGGCAACGACGTAGCGATCAAGGCGTATCGGGAAGACAAACTTCCGTTTCCGGACGGCACAGTCATCGCCCGCATCGCCTGGAAAGACGTGCCGTCGGAGGAAAACAACAGAGCCTTTGGCCGGGCCCAATCTTTCGTAGCCGGGCCGGCCCCGGAATGGTACCTGCAGTTTATGGTCAAGGACTCAAAAAAGTTCGCTGCGACGGCCGGGTGGGGGTTCGCTCAATTTGATAGAGAGGGCAAACCCGCCGACGAAGCGAAGATCAAGACCTGCTTCCCCTGTCATCAGCCACTCCAAGCTCGCGACCTTGTCTTCACTCGTTACGCGCGGTAGGAACTCGGGAAAAGAATGGCGTCATGAGCTCCTCACGAATACGAAAGAGCTCTGGTCGGATGAGCCTTTTGACCGATACCAAAGTATTCGCCAATACCATCGTCCAATGGACTCCCCCCTTCGAGTCTGGCTTAATCGCAATTGCGGGGCGAGCGTGGCCCGTGCACGGTGATAGCCGCGGCTGTTTGCGGCAGAGATTCGTGCGTCTTTCAGTTCATTGCGCTAACCACACTTTGAAAAGGAGATTTGTCAAATGAGCTCAACTACCGCAACCCCCGCCCCCACGACCGCGACTACCGGTGTAAGTACCTGGAAGATCGACCCCTCCCACTCGGTGGCCGAGTTCAAGGTAAGACACATGATGATCTCGTACGTCAAAGGCAAGTTTTCGGAACTCTCCGGAGTACTGAAGCTGGACGAGAATGATTACACCCATTCCACCGTCGAAGTATCCATCCCCGCTGCCAGCGTAAGCACCGTAGACGACAAGCTCGATGCTCACTTGAAGGAGGCGGACTTCTTTGACGTCGAGAAGTTTCCCACGCTCACATTCAAGTCAACGAGCATCCGGTCTCTGGGTGACCGCGACTACGAAGTTAGCGGCGATTTGACGATACGTGGCGTTACGAAACCTGTAACCCTCAGTGTCGACGATGTGAGCGGGCCTTCTAAGGACCCTTGGGGAAATCAGCGCATCGGTCTCTCAGCGTCCGCTAAAGTCAATCGCAAGGATTTCGGGTTTGTATGGAATGCGCCTCTGGAGCTCGGCGGCGTGCTGGTCGGGGACGAAGTGACGATCACACTTGATGTGCAGTTCATCAAGGGATAGTCAGTTGTGCCGACGGCATCCAGATCATGGGCGAGATTGCTCGGCTTCAATCGACCGGTACTGAGGCTAACAAAGACGAAGGAGAATTTGATGGCAACTGTAAGCGCACCTAGCAAACCCGAGCAGACGAGAACTCCTGCGAAAGCTAAGCAGATTCGTGTGGTCCGGCGGTCACCAGCCTATTGGCGTGTCACGATCGACAACCCGCCGATCAACGTGATGGGCCCGGAAATGGTGAAGGAGTTCCAGGAAGTCATCAACACTCTGGAGGCCGACGAGGATGTCAGGGTGGTTGTTTTCGACAGTGCTGTTGACGAATACTTTCTGAACCACTCCGATTTCATGGCCAAGCTTGAGGATCTGACCTCGCTGCCGCCGGGGCCCACAGGCCTGCCGCCCTGGCCGGACTTTCTCGTGCGTCTGACTCGCGCGACATTCGTTTCTATCGCCCTCATCCGAGGGCGTGCGACCGGTAACGGCAGCGAGATTACCCTCGCATGCGACATGAGCTTCGCGAGCGGGGAAAAGACGATCATCTCGCAATGGGAGGTGGGTGTCGGTATGGTCGCTGGAGGCGGCCCCATGGCTCGTCTTCCGGAACTCATTGGCCGAAACCGCGCCCTCGAGGTGCTTTTGAGCTCGGAAGACATCAGGGCAGACCAGGCCGAGAGATACGGCTACATCAATCGCGCCCTGCCCGATGCCGAACTCGACGCGTACGTAGACACGCTAGCGACACGGATCGCCAAGTTCGACAAATGGGCGATCGCTCAGACCAAGCGCCTGGTCAACACCAGCCTGCCGCCGGACGTCGAGCTCGGTGCCGGGTGGGATGCGTGCATCGCTTCACTTGGGCGAGTTGCCGCTCAAGAGGGGATCAAGACGTTGATCGCGCGCGGCTTCCACAAGCCGGGGGATGTCGAAAATCGACTTGGACACTACCTTGGCGAAATCGCGCGCTAGGCCGGCGCACTGTTCCTTTTCTAAATCTGTCGGGAAAGACGAAGCGCATGTCTGCACTAACGAATGCCGCGGCGAGCGCGGGGGGGTAAAAGCACTTCTGAGAGTTGCTGGGCGAGATGTCAAAGTGGTTCGCTGCTCACTTGGATCTGAGACTTCGAATGGAGGGATTGATGAAAGCATATGCCAGCTGCACCTTCCTGGGCGCTGTCTTGACGCTGGCGACCGCGATTCCTGGCATTCGAATTTCGGCCGCTGCAGATCCCGAAGTCAAACGAGGAGTGGACCGTCTCTATGTGATCGACTGCGGCGACGGCAGTGGTTCCGACGAGTCGCGTTGGACACCAGGAGCGAACGTCGGAGTCGCCGTAGGTTTTCCGGGACACTGCTATCTCATCCACCACACTCAGGGGTGGTTCCTGTGGGACACCGGCGTTGATGATGCTGTTGCGAAGCTGCCTAATCATGAAGAGGTACTCCACGAATGGGGACCTGGCACTGGGCCGATCTGGCGCAAACCTATAACGCTCGCGGCTCAGCTCGAGGAGATAAACGTCAAGCGCTCGGATATCAGGCTGATGGCGGTGTCACACAGCCACCCGGACCACGCGGGGAACGTCGAGATGTTTCCTAGCACGCTGATGCTGGTGCAAAGAGTCGAGTACGAATGGGCTGGGAGCCGACAAGACACCGTCGCCTTTAACAAGAAGCATCCGGTAAAGCTTATAGACGGCGACTACGATGTCTTTGGCGACGGAAGCGTCGTGCAGCTCTCCACACCCGGACATACGCCCGGCCACCAATCTTTGCTCGTCAGGCTGCCTAAAACTGGACCGGTGATTCTTAGCGGTGACGTTGCGCATTTCCAGACAAGCTTCGATCATCGCTATGTTCCCGACAATAATTGGAGTAAGCAGGCCTCGCTCGAGTCCATGGACAAAATAGCGGCAATTATTGCGAAGGAACATGCGCAGCTCTGGATTAACCACGATCAGCCACAAAGCGACGCGCAAAAGAAATTGCCGGCGTATTACGAGTGATGGCGAACTCGCAACAGGCCCGAAAGGGCTGATCGGCTCGGATACTTCGTGACTTTCGACCGGGTACTGGAGCAAGCGAAGGCGGTTATTAAGGCCGCGGTAGCAGGATGCCACGAAGCGGAATTGGAAAATGAACGTAGCGATGCGGTGGCCGATTGCGGTTGCAATTTGGTCGCCTTCAGAGCTTTCCGTCCTTGACTGGGTGTCGAAGGGCCACGTCTTTCGAGGGCGGTTGTCGCGGGAAATTCAGAATAGAAAGACCGTTGAGAAACTCGATTGAGGAGGGTGGCATGGCGGTCACAACGGAAATCGCGCCGAACATTTATCGCGTCTCGATTTTTGCGCAATCGGGCAATCTCCAATTCAACCATTTTCTGGTTAAAGATGATGAGGCTCTGTTGTTCCACACTGGACTGCGAGGAATGCATGCGGAAATTCGTGAAGCGGTCTCAAAACTCATCCAACTTTCCGAGTTGCGTCACATCAGCTTCAGCCATTTCGAATCAGACGAGTGTGGTTCGCTCAATGAATGGCTGGCGGCAGCGCCGAAGGCGCGATGTGATCTGCAGCGAGGTTGGCGGCCGGGTGAACGTCAACGACTTCATCGGTCGGGAGTCACGCGCCCTCGTCGACGGCGGGACCTTTGAGACCGGGAAGTACCGTTTTCGCTACTGCCGGACTCCCCATCTACCCCACGGCTGGGACGCTGGTGTCCTCTTCGAAGAAACGCAGAAAACGCTGTTCTGTTCAGACCTCTTTCATCAGAACGGGGACGTGGAACCGCTCAGCTCTGCGGATCTCGTGGGCCGCTCGCATCAGGCGATGAAGGAATATCAGACAGGCATTCTTGCGGAGTACGTGCCTTACACACCACAAACCGCGCTGAACCTGAAAAAGCTCGCCGACTTAAAGCCCAAGACGATGGCCATTATGCATGGCTCGAGCTTTACGGGTAACTGCGCCCAAGCGCTCGATGATCTGAACGTGATGTTACGCGAGGTCTTCGGCCTGCAGAAGTAGGGTCGGAAATCTCCAATAAACCCGTTATTTTCCATTTGAGAGGGAACGCGCTAATGCCGCCATCGATAGACATACCCGACCGGCAGGCTGAGGCTTTTCCGGTTCTGACGCCGGCGCAGATTGACCGCATTCGGCCATGCGGCACCGCGAGAACAGTTCGAGCCGGAGAGATCCTGTTCGAAGCAGGGGATTTGGGAATACCGTGCTTTGTTGTGCTTTCGGGTAAGCTCGATGCTGTCATCACGAGGCTCTCCGGCGAACACACATTTGCGACCCATGGTCCGGGAAATTTTTCAGGAGACATGGTCCTGATCTCCGGTGCCGGGTCTATGGCGCGCGGACGAGTTGCCGAGCCGGGGGAGTTCCTTGAGGTGACCGCGAGTGCCTTGCGTTCGCTCATCTCGAAAGATGCCGAACTCAGCGATATCTTCATGCGCGCTTTCATCCATCGGCGCTTAGCGCTTATTGCGGGCGACATGGGTAACGTCATAATTCTGGGGTCGCGTCACTCGGCTAATACACTGCGGTTGCGCGAGTTTCTCACCCGCAACGGTCAGCCGCACGCATATGTCGATCTTGACAGTGACACAGCCGCTCAGGAACTGCTTGATCGTTTTAACGTGAGGATCGACGAAATACCTATTGCGATTTGCAGTGGGACGGCCGTGCAGCGCAACCCCACGACGCAGCAGTTGGCTCAATGTCTGGGACTCTCAGGGAAAGTAGATGAATCGCACATTCTCGATGTCGCCATCGTAGGCGGTGGTCCTGCCGGATTGGCGGCGGCGGTTTACGCAGCCTCGGAAGGCTTAGACACTGTTGTGGTCGAAGCTGACTTTCCGGGTGGACAGGCGGGCTCGAGCTCGAAGATTGAGAACTACCTTGGCTTCCCCACGGGCGTCTCCGGTCTGGAACTCACGCGTCGCGGCGTTGTTCAGGCGGAAAAATTCGGCGCAAAGATGATGGTGGGACAGCGAGTGGTCAAGTTCCAATGCGATCAAAGGCCGTATCGGCTCTCGCTTGAAAATGGCGATATTCTGCAGGCTCGCAGCATCATCATCGCCTCAGGAGCACAATACAATACGCCGAACGTCGCCAACCTGAAGAAGTTCGAGGGAAATGGAATCTATTACGCGGCCACATTCATGGAATCACAGCTTTGCGGGGGTGATGAAGTCGTTGTCATCGGCGGAGGAAACTCGGCGGGCCAGGCAGCCATTTTCCTGGCGGAAACTGCCCAGAAGGTATACATGCTGGTTCGTGGAAAGACCCTTTCCGAGACGATGTCGCGCTATCTTACGCAGAGGATTACAACGCATCCGGTAATCGAGCTGCATCTGGAAACCGAGCTCGTGTCACTAGAGGGCGAATCCCACCTCGAGCGCGTGACTTGGTTACGACGATCGTCAGGGGAGAGAACGACGCGCGAGATCCGCCACGTTTTCGTGATGGCGGGTGCGTCACCACGCAGCGACTGGTTGCGCGGCTGTGTAGCGCTTGATCAGCAGGGGTTCGTTCTTACAGGACGCGACCTGGATCCGGTTCTGGAAAGCGCTCCACAAAAGTGGCCTCTTGGCCGGCCGCCGCAAATGCTTGAGACGAGCTTGCCAGCAATTTTCGCGGTTGGCGACATCCGCTCGGGAAACGTGAAGCGGGTTGCGTCAGCAGTTGGAGAAGGTGCAATCTCAATCCATCTTGTGCATCGATCCCTCGCGGAGGCCTAGAGCCGCGCAGATTTGGGCGACTGCGGGTGCCCGATCTCGAGGACGATTTTGCCGGGCTTGTGGGATGCGCCCGCAAGCATGTCCTGCGCCCGGCGCGCCTCCGAAAGCGGCAGGACCGAGCCCACGCGCGCCGTGATCCTGCCCGCATCAAACAATGCTGTGATCGTCTGCAGGCGTGCATTTGTTACTTCGGCGTAGAAGAAAATGGCTCCGGCGGGTGGCGCCGGTGCGGAGACCGAGGTGACGAGTTTGCCTCCGGGTTTCAACGCAGCCACGCAGCGTTGAAAGGTACTGCCCCCGACCGTGTCGACGATGGCATCCACTTGAGGGAGGTCCTTCTCAAATGCAGGCTCACTCGTGTCAATGACGGATTTCACACCCAATGAGCGGAGAAAGGCTTCGTCGTCGAGGTGGGCGATGGCGACAACGTGGATCCCGGCGTCTACGGCCATTTGCACGGCGTAGGCCCCGACGTTCCCGGCAGCTCCGACGATCATTACCGTTTGTCCGCGCATCGCCTGAGCGTACTGGAAGAGCATTTGCCAGGCGGTCACCGCAATGACAGGAGCCGACGCTGCTTCTAGATGATTTAGCGATTGCGGCTTGCGGGCGACCATATCGGCCGTTGCCACCGCGAACTCGGCCTGAGCGCCACAGAACTGCGGGTTGGTAACGCCATAGACCTCGTCGGCCGGCGCGAAGTCGGTAACGCCAGGGCCAACCTTGTCGACGACACCGGAGAAGTCCGAACCGAGAGTGAGAGGAGGTTGCGGGCCGACCTTGCTCTTGCCCTCACGGATGATCGCGTCCCAGGGAGCGACGCCCGCGGCCATCACGCGCACCAGAACCTCGCCAGGGCCCGGCGACGGTATGGGCACATCCTCGACCACCACGACATCGGGCGGCCCAAAGCTACGAATTCTAGCTGCTTTCACGGCAATTCCTCCTCACTTTGGGGATGCTGGATGGATCCACTAGAGCCGCAGGTATCCACCGGTATTGAGTTCGCTGCCGACGGCGGGGGACTAGTTTAGCAGCGATTCCCAGTTGGCCGGCACTCTTTCCGCCGGTCCAGGAGCAGACTGATTTTTAGAATGCGAATGCGGCGGAAGCAACCCCACACCCTCGATCATCGCCCGCTTCTCGTAATCGTAGAACCAATCCTCGCCGGGTTCGAAGCTGGCAATGATCGGATGCCCCGTTGCCGCGGCATGCTTGGATGCATGTTGACTTGGAGAACTGTCGCAGCATCCGATGTGCCCGCATTCCGCGCACCGGCGGAGATGGAACCACCAACCTTCCGGCGACGCCAGGCATTCCACACACCCATTTCCGCTTGGTTTCGAAGCGGGGTTGATTCCGCGCTGATTTCTCTTCATTTCGCTTTATCCTCACTTTCGACGTGACTCTTCCGTCTTCCAACTCACCGGCCAGTGGATTGTGAACTCTGCACCATGCGTTCGCGCCTAGCACACTCGTCCAATATCTTTCCAAGCGACAGCCCGACTCTGCAATTGGACGATGGTATTGGCGATGCTTCGGTCTGCAGGCACAGGGGATAAGGGTGCGCGCCATTTCTTTTGGCAATGTGTCCAATGCGCACTTTGGTATTGGTCGATACCTTCGTCTAATAGACCCGTTGTCCTGCTTCTGGTTTGATGAAGGTGCCGCCGAGGGAAGCAGTTACGAGCGCTGCAACCGCTCGAGGTGGCATCGCGTGGACGCGGTATCGAGATAGGAGTAATCAATGAGCGCCGTACAAGTCGAACAAAAGACCTATGAGATGCCCCCGCGAGAGGGGATCAGCATCGCGCATTTTCTCACCGTCGCCGACATCGAACGATCGGCTCGCTACTACGAGAAAGTCTTCGGCGCTCGCATTCTGAGCCTGGGCGACGGCAACGCGCCTGCGTACCTTCAGCTTGCGAATATCTGGATGATTCTGAACCTCGGGGGTGGGCCGACACCGGATAAGCCGTCGGTAACGCTCAGCGTCCCCGACCCGAATCATATCAACAGCTTTTTGAATTTCCGCGTGGCGGATATTCAAGCTTGCTATGAATTGTGGAAAGGCCGAGGAGCCGAGTTTATCACCGAACCGATCCCCAAGTACGGCGAGATCCGCTGCTACGTCCGCGATCCAGACGGGTACATTATCGAGGTCGGACAGAGCACCGATCTCACTTACGGTTAACCTCCGGCCGGGATGGGATAGAAGAATGACCGCTGCCGACCCAGAAGACCAGCCGATATTTTGGCATGGATCGGTGCGTTGGCCAAATGGATTGGTCGCTGCGCTTCTGCGAGCGCTCTTTTGAATATTAACTGGCTCTGACATCGAAAGGAGTACCAGATGGATGGCGCAAACGGAGTGAAAGAGAGCGGGCCTGTCGCGTCGAGCATGCTGAGTGTGAACGTTTTTACGGCCCCGGGAAAGGCAATGGTTGGCGAGCGGCCAAAACCCTTTGGCGAAGCGCTCGGCTTCGACCCGATCACGTCGACTTTAATATTCGGCGAGTACGACGCGGTGCTTGTTGACGCAATGACGACGGTGGCTGAGGCGGAAGCTCTCGCGGATTGGATTGCTCTGCATAACCGCAACCTGGAGACCATCTACATAACGCACGCGCATTTCGACCATTTCTACGGTCTGGGCATTCTGCTCGACCGTTTTCCGGGCGCTCGGGCGATCGCAACGCCGAAGACGGTGAAAGGCATGCAGATGTCTTTTACTCCCCCAGTGGAGCGGTTAGCACGCCGCATGTTTCCTGGACAAGTCGCGACCAAGTTGGTTTCGCCTGAGCCTTATGAGCACGACACGTTCACTCTCGAAGGTCACGAATTGCGCATCATCGAGCAGGGTCGCACCGATAGTCCCGATTCGACCTCTCTCTACGTGCCATCGATCGGACTGATCGTCGCCGGTGACGTTGTGTACAACGAATGCCGGATGTATGTCGGCGACACCACCCCCGAGAGCCGAAGGAATTGGATCGCGGACCTGGACCGGTTAGCAGCGCTGAACCCGAAGATCGTAGTCGCCGGTCACAAGAAGCCTGGCGCTCCGGACTCCCCCTCGGCGATCCAGGACACCAAGCGTTATCTTGAGGACTTCGATCGGGTGCAGAAAACCGCGACGTCCGACCAGGACCTGTTCGATCAGATGACGGAGCTCTACCCGCATTGGGTAGCCAATCAGTCGTGGTTGATGTTTGGATTCCCAGGAGCATAGCTCTTATCAACCGCGGTGGCCGGTCCTTGCGCACTTTGGGGGAGGCCGCGGACAACGAGCTAGCTCATATTCAGGAGAACAGAATTCGATTTCAAAAAGGAGAACAACAATGACAAGTAAAGGGAAAGTGCTAGTGCTAGTATCGAGCGGTCGTGGATTGCCCCTGAAAGATGGCAAGGTTTATACCGGCGCAGGCTACTATCTCAACGAACTGACGGTTCCGACTCGCGCCCTGATGAAGGAGGGCTATGAAATTACCTTCGCCAACCCCAAAGGCAACACGCCGCAATTGGATGTCAATTCAGCGATAGCGCAGTTCTTCGGTGGGGACGAGGCTAAGCTTCAGGACTATCTGAAATTCCGCGACAGCCTGACTGGGCTCAAAAATCCATCGCGTATCTCGGATGTCATCGCATCAGGCCTGGATCAATATGACGCTGTTTTCGTCCCTGGCGGCCACGGCCCGATGATTGATCTTCTCGACGATCCCAACGCGGGCATCGTGATGAGACATTTCCATGAAACATCGAAGCCTACTGCGGTGCTGTGCCATGGCCCGATTTCACTGCTCTCCGCGCTTCCCGAATCAAAGGAGTTTGTCGCGGCGCTGGCGGCGGGCGATGCCGCCGGAGCACACACAAAGGCTCAGGGATGGATCTATGCCGGATATAAGATGACCATCTTTTCGACGGCGGAAGAACAGCAGCGGGAGCCGCTTGAGATTGGTGGCAAGGTTCTTTTCTACCCGGACTTCGCCTTGCGCACCGCGGGCGGTGACGTAAGTGTGGTCGCTCCATGGCAGAGCTACGTCCTTCAAGATCGCGAGTTGATCTCCGGTCAGAACCCGTTTTCAGACGAAGCGCTTCTGAAACTTCTTCTACCGGCGCTCAACGCGAAGAAGAGGTCGGTTTCAGCAGCATAAGAATCGGGGTACCGAACGTTTACATGATCGTGTTGCCATGGTTGGCTCCAGTCGAAGTGCGAGGGAGGGAACTCCCGATGAATGTCGTGGCATTTCGTACGATTCGGGTGTGGAGCGCCACGATCGCGACATCTGGAGCGACGAGTGTGTATCGGGATCGTGCTCGTCGTATCGTGCATGCGTGGTCTCGAGCGAAAGAGGGGGGAGCGCGCTCGGATTGAGTGTGCCGCTCGGCCCCGGACAAGATCAGCAGCTTTATGAATATCCGCGTCGCGGATATTCAAGCATGGTATGAAGGGTAGGAAAGCTGGGGAGCGGAGTTCATGACAGGGTCAATTCCCAAGCACGTTGAAATTCGCTGCTACATCCGCGATCCTGGCGGATATATTATCGAGGTCGGACAGAGCACGGATCTCACCTAACGGTTGAGCGTTGGCCCGGATCGGATCTGACTCCGGGGGCTTCTCCCTCCGCGAAGGGCTTCCCGAAGGACGGCGAATGGAGCTTGTACGGACTCTCGTTGATTGTGACAAGGAGAAGGCTGAACCGGCACTCCCGCGAGAATTGAGGGAGCTATACGACGGGGATCTGCGCTTCGGCGCACCACCTGTTGCGCGGCCGCTCGTCATTGCCAATTTTGTTTCCACTCTCGACGGGGTTGCGAGCTACAACATCAAGGGCAAATCGGGCGGCTCAACGATCAGTGGTTCGAATCCTGCGGACCGTTTCATCATGGGTCTGTTGCGGGCTTCTGCTGATGCGGTGATCGTCGGCGCTGGAACGCTACACGACATAAGCGCGGAAAGCCTTTGGACTCCCGAATACACCTACCCCGATGCGAAGCATTTATATGCGGAATACCGAGCCAATGGACTGCATAAACCGGAGTATCCCTTGCTCGCGATCGTTAGCGGTAGCGGTCAACTGGAGTTGGAGAGAGCGATTTTCCAAACACCGGCTATGCGCACCGTAGTTATCACAACCTCGGCTGGCAGAGATGAGCTCACCCGTCGAGGCTTTGCGACTCTGGATTCCGTTGAGGTACATGCTTTGAGCTCGAGTGGCGGGACCATTGCTCCGCAGGCGATCCTGGAGTTGCTGCAGTCGCAGTTTGAAGTAAAGGCGCTACTCCACGAGGGCGGGCCTACACTGTTTGGACAATTTTTGGCGGCGGATGCGGTAGACGAACTCTTTCTGACGCTGTCACCGCAGATCGCGGGCCGTGATCGCGATGCCACCCGGCCAGCGGTCGTGCAGGGGGTGCAGTTTCTGCCGGATTCCGCACCATGGTTTCAGATGGTCAGCGTCAAGGAACACGCTGCGTATCTCTATTTACGCTACCGGCGGAGCTGAGCCCGCCTCTTCTATGCAAACCCAAGTCAGGGCAGTAGCAAGATCTTCCCAACACCGCCCTTCTCCGCGGCGGCGTGAGCTTCGGAGGCTTGGCTGAGTGGCAGCTTGGGGCCGATCGGGATCACCAGTTTGCCATCTCGCACCGCTTCGGCCATGAATTCGAGCGTCTCCCTGTCGAAATGCGAGAAGACAAACACCGACTTTACAGATGGGCACTCCGCGGCGTTCTCCGGCTTGCCGGCAACCGAAGCAAACACTCCTCCCGGCTTGACCTTGGCGATCAGCTTCTCGGCGATTCTTCCGCCGACCGTATCCGCTACTGCATCCAGAGGGGGAAGATTCGCAATCGCGGAGTCGTCGTCGGTTGCAATGAGCTGATCCGCGCCGACGGTCTTCGCCTCATCCATCTGCCTTTTCAATACCCCCGCGATCACAGTCGCCCCGAGTTGCTTCGCAGTGAACACCGCAGACCGCCCGACATTTCCTTGGGCGCCGACGACGAGAACCGTCTGGCCTGCTTTTATTCCTGTAGCAGTAAGGAGCTGGTTGCCGGTCGTCGTCACCAGTGGCAGCGCCGCCGCCTCAATCAAATCGAGTCCATCGGGGACGTCCGCCAACACTGCCGCTTTCACCACGCAAAGTTCAGCGTAGGTGTTGTCTGCCATTGCGAACACCCGGTCGCCCTCTTCGAACGCTTCCACTTCGGGGCCAACCTTGATAACGGTACCCGCAAGGTCGACTCCGATCAGTCCTGGAAACGTGAGGGGATAAAAATCCTTCGTCAGCCCCGCACGCCGCTTGTAATCGATCGGATTCACGCTCGCCGCAGCCACCCGGACCAGTACCTCGCCTGGACCCGCTACTGGATCGGGGTACTCCTCGAACTTGAGGACTTCAGGCCCACCGTATTGGTGAACAACAATTGCCTTCATGATTCATCTCCAGGTCGTGCGAACAAGCTCTAGGGACAGCCCCCTCATCACACGCCGCAAGCTCAAGCACCGGTGCCAAAGTTCGCCCCTTCTGCCATTAGGCCAGAAGTGAGGTGAAGAAGCCATTGGACGAAGGTATCGGCGGACACTTTCGCAGCGGGTTGCCACGACAGGGGTTAGAAGAATCCGAAATTCCTCGGTCTCTTAACTAAAACTGCGGCATCACAGGTCTATGCGAGGTAGCTCATTCGCTGATGCGTAGTGTGACCTGAAGGAGAACAGAATGGCTAGCACAACTGAAGTTGCGAGTGACATCCTGGCGCCGCTTGCCCCCGACGAGTTGCGAAAGATCGATGCTTACTGGAATGCCTGCAATTATTTGGCGGCAGCAATGATCTATCTCCGCGCCAATCCTCTGCTTCGCGAGCCATTACGGCCGGAGCACATCAAGCATAGGCTACTTGGCCATTGGGGATCGGATCCTGGACAGTCATTGATTTGGATTCATCTGAATCGTCTCATCAAGAAATACGATCTCAACGTCATGTATATCGCGGGCCCGGGCCACGGCGCGCCAGCCACGCTCGCCAACTGCTACCTTGAAGGCTACTATTCCGAGATTTATCCCGACAAAAGTCGTGACGAAGCCGGCTTGCTCAAGTTCTTTAAGCAATTCTCGTTTCCCGGCGGCATCGGCTCCCATTGCACGCCGGAAACGCCTGGTTCGATTCACGAAGGCGGCGAGCTTGGCTATTCCATCTCTCACGCATATGGAGCGGCGTTCGACAACCCCGATCTCATCGTTACCGTCGCTGTGGGAGACGGCGAAGCCGAGAGCGGCCCGCTTGCCACCTCCTGGCATTCGAATAAGTTTCTAAATCCGATTCGCGATGGCGCTGTCCTGCCGGTATTGCACCTCAACGGCTACAAGATCGCGAATCCAACGGTCCTTGCGCGCATTCCGCACGACGAACTGGAGGCGCTGCTTATTGGATACGGCCACAAGCCTTATTTCGTCGAGGGCGAAGACCCGTCTGCGATGCATCAACAAATGGCTTCGGCACTGGAGCGGTGCATCCTGGAAATTCGCTCGGTCCAACAACACGCGCGCGAAACTGGTAATGCCGCGCGCCCCCGCTGGCCCATGATCGTACTTCGCTCTCCCAAGGGATGGACGGGGCCGAAATTAGTAGACGGCCACAAAGTGGAGGGTACGTGGCGAGCTCACCAGGTCCCTGTGTCCGATCCGGCGACAAATGAGACCCATATGAGGCTTGTCGAAGACTGGCTGCGCAGCTACAAGCCGGAAGAATTATTCGACGCCTGCGGAAGGCTCATTGCGGAACTGCAGGAACTTGCGCCTTTGGGACCGCGTCGAATCTCCGCCAATCCTCACGCAAACGGTGGACTGCTACGAAAGGAACTTGAACTGCCGGACTTTCGCAACTACGCTGTCGAGGTCGAAGCCCCGGGCGCGGTCCACGGGCTGCCCACCGACATCCTCGCACACTTTCTGGCGGAAGTGATGCGGCGTAACATGAGTTCCTTTCGAGTATTTGGGCCCGACGAGACTGCGTCCAACAAGCTCACAGCTATCTACGCCGCCTCAAAGAAAACCTGGGAGGCTGAATTTAGGCCGGACGATGCGGATGGCGGCGAACTCGATGTCTCCGGGCGCGTGATGGAAATGTTGAGTGAGCACACGCTCGAAGGCTGGTTTGAAGGTTACGTTTTGACTGGCCGACACGGGCTCTTCTCAAGTTATGAGGCCTTCATTCACATCATCGATTCCATGTTCAATCAGCACGCCAAGTGGCTTGAGAAGTCCAAGATGGAACTCGCTTGGCGTGCGCCAGTGCCTTCGCTCAACTTCTTGCTTACCTCTCTGGTATGGCGGCAGGATCACAACGGATTTACGCACCAAGATCCAGGATTTCTCGATGTGGTTACCAACAAAAGTCCGGATGTCGTGCGAATCTACTTACCGCCGGACGCAAACTGCCTGCTCAGTGTGATGGATCACTGCCTTCGGTCACACGATTACGTGAACGTGATCGTGGCGGATAAGCAGGAGCATCTTCAGTACCTCTCCATGGAAGATGCGGTCGCCCACTGTACCAAGGGAATCGCCATCTGGGACTGGGCCTCCAGTGACAACGGCGAGGAGCCGGATGTCGTGATGGCTTGTGCCGGCGACATCCCGACCATGGAGTCCCTTGCCGCGGTCGCAATCTTGAAGGAGCACTTCTCCGATTTGAAGATACGATTCGTCAATGTTGTCGATCTCTTCCGCCTCATGCCGGAGACCGAACATCCGCATGGACTCTCCGATCGCGATTTCGATGCGCTGTTCACCACAGACAAGCCGATCATCTTCAATTTCCATGGCTATGCTGCGCTCATTCACAAACTGAGTTATCGGCGCAGGAATCACGACAATCTACACGTGCGTGGTTACAAGGAAAAGGGCAGCATCAATACTCCCCTGGAACTTGCGATTCTCAATCAGATCGACCGCTTCAATTTGGCAATTGACGTCATCGATCATGTCACACGTCTGCGTTCCGTCGGCGCCCAAGTCAAGGAATGGCTGAAAGATCAGATCATCGCAAGCATCAACTATGCTCACGCCGAAGGCATCGACAAAGAAGAAGTTCGCAACTGGAAATGGCCGGCATAGCTATGACAAACGAGTTGCCGAGACTCCAAAAAACTATGCCGCTGCTGGGCCATGGCAGGAGGTTTGCTCTTCCCTGGTTGAGTCTTTCCGTTTGCCGTTCGTTCTTCCCCCCGTCGAATTCCTGTCCAGCGGATTCTTAACGCTGGATTCTGCCTTCGCGGGTGACAGCGCCTTTGGCTGCACCTTCTCTTCTGTTCTTTTGAGGATGAATGGCCAGCTCGTGCCAGGACGTCGCCGAGAGGTTGACGTCGTAGTAGCTTGCTGCTTTCTCGATATTCGCGAACGCCAAGGCACGGTCCGCCTCGGAGACGTTGACAACCTGATCGAAACGCGCCACCGCGTTGCGCACATGTTGCGCGTCGGTCAGCGGCTCCTTACGTTGCTTCGGGAAAGCGTAAACGCTGTCGGTTAAGTCGCTCTGCATCGTTAGCCGTCCGTGTCTCTCGTGAGGTCCCCAAGTCGCTGCCGGCATGTCTTTGTCGCCCCCTCCCTAAGCATTACCTTTGCGCGCGAGCCCAGTCGCGGGCCGTGCATAAAGAGCCATTACGGCACAGGCCAATTACCGTGATCCTTCCCTAAGCCCTAATTTGAACTGCCGCGCGAATTCTCGGTGGACGTTCGATCGGTACTCATGAACCTCTCCTATTTCGATCTGCTTTCTGCTGCGTATCCTCAAGATCGGCGGGACCGACTATGAAAGAGTTCCTGCCCGACGGAATCATGGCCAGAGGAGTCGAAACGCGGCAGTGATTGCCGTCGTGGATCTTCGACTCCAGCCACAGGCAAAGCCGGGCGTCGCAGATCTCCGGCTTGCCGTTCCAGAAGTGGGACGGAAGTCCGCACTCGATACGGAGGTGACCGAGTTGCAACTCGATTTGAGTGATGTTTCTCGGAAAGTACTGCTGAACATTGCTCTGTCCCACTAAAATCCCGGTCACACGGTGACCATGGCATTGAGATGTGACGAGCATCGAACCCTCCCGTTAAACGCAGCGCCCTTCGCAATCTGCGCTCAGTTGGAGAGATTAGACCCCTGGCGCCCAAGTCAATCAATTGGACGATGGTATCGGCGATACCTAGGTATTGGAAGCCTATGAAATGACCTAGGCACCGCTCTTCTGCCCCTCAATCTCTAATCGATACTTTCGTGTTGGTCGATACGTTCGTCCTATAGATCCGTCGCCGTGATTTTGGCCTAATGAGGGTCGGATTGATCGGAGCAATCATGAGCGATGCAGTCAGTGCCCGGCGAATAAGGCATTTCGACGCAATCATAATCGGGACTGGCCAGGCGGGTCCGTCCCTGGCAGCGCGGTTCGCGGATGCGGGCAAAACTGTCGCCATTATCGAACGCCATAAGTTTGGCGGCACATGCGTGAATACGGGATGTATCCCGACAAAGACACTCGTCGCAAGCGCCTATGCGATCCATGTTGCCCGTCGAGGGGCGGAATATGGCTTCGCCATTGGTGATTTGTGCGTCGATATGACGCGAGTCAAAGGCCGCAAAGATGCAGCGTCCGAGAGGTCAAACAAGGGGGTGGAGGAGTGGCTCCGAGGCACGGCTAATTGTACGGTCATTCAGGGGCATGCTCGCTTTCAGTCGTCGAACACCGTCGTGGTCAACGATGAAGTTCTGCAAGCCGACAAGATCTTTATCAACGTGGGGGGGCGCGCTTCGGTTCCAGAAATGCCGGGGATTCACGACGTCCCATTTCTCAATAACTCATCGATCATGGATATCGATTTCTTGCCCGAGCATCTCATCATCGTCGGCGGAAGCTATGTTGGGCTGGAGTTCGCCCAAATCTATCGCCGCTTCGGTAGCGAAGTCACGGTTGTGGAAATGGGGCCGCGCTTGATTGGGCGGGAGGACGAAGATGTTTCCCAAGGTGTGCGCGAAATCCTGGAGGCTGAAGGTGTAAACATCCGGCTGAATGCCAAATGTATCTCGCTCGCGAATCGCGATGGCGGTGTCGCCGTCGGCCTCACATGCGAAGAAGGTCCGCCAGAAGTAGTGGGCACGCACGTTCTTCTGGCCGTGGGACGTACTCCCAACACGAACGACCTGGCACTGGAGCAGGCAGGGGTTGCCACCGACCGCCGAGGCTACATAATCGTTGACGATCAACTGCAAACGAACGTGTCCGGCATCTGGGCATTGGGGGACTGTAACGGCCGCGGGGCGTTCACGCACACATCCTATAACGACTACCAGATCGTTGCGGACAATCTCTTCCATGACGACCATCGCCGGGTTTCCGACAGGATCATGGCTTACGCCCTATACATTGATCCGCCGCTGGGACGATGCGGCATGACGGATGCGGAGATACGGAAATCCGGACGTCGTGCCCTCGCTGTGAAATATCCGATGAGTAAAGTGAGCCGGGCTTACGAAAAAGGCGAGACACAAGGTTTCATCAAGATCTGCGTCGATGCAGAAACAAAGCAGATTCTTGGAGCCGCAATTCTTGGAGTCGGAGGCGATGAAGTGATTCACGTGCTGCTGGACGTCATGTATGCGAAGGCGCCGTGTACGATCATCGAGCGCGCGATGCACATTCATCCAACGGTCTCGGAATATCTGCCGACCATTCTCGGCATGCTGGAGCCATTCGCGTAGGAGGGAACTGCACGACCACTCCGGAGACCGAGAAGAGACTTCAAGATCCGATACCAACGTATCGCCAATACCATGGTCCAATTGTCTCGTTTTGAAGCCTCTGTTTTTATGAATTCAGCAGATAGAAATCGATTCCGCGCAGACGAACGAAAACAGCCGAGGAGGGCACGATGGCTCAAACCGCTACTATTGCAGCGCGATGCCAAGGGGAGGGTATAGAAGCCGCTCGGTGTGACGTTGGGAGGGACGTGCTGGACACCGCCATCCGATCGAAATACAAGGCTGTGCGGTCAGCGACAAGTGCGCTGGCTGCGAGTTTTTCGGCCGAGGATCAGATGGTCCAGTCGTGCCCGGAAGCCAGTCCCATGAAATGGCATCAGGCTCACACAACATGGTTCTTCGAAACGTTTGTGTTGCGTCCATTCCTGAGGGACTACCAACCGATTCGGGAAGAGTTTCATTGGCTTTTCAATAGCTATTACAACTCGCTCGGCCGGGAGATTCCGGACAAAGGCTTGCGATCGGTCTTCTCACGACCTTCGCTCGATGAAGTTCTTGCGTTCCGCGCACACATTGACCAGGAGATGGATAGGCTTCTTGCGAGCGACGCCGGTGAGGAAGCAACTCGGCGGATTGTGATGGGATTGAATCATGAGCAGCAACACCAAGAACTCGCATTGACGGACATTAAGCACGCATTTTTTTCCAACCCACTGTGCCTCTCGTACATGGCAAGGCCTCTTCTAGACGAAAGTGAGCATCGAGTTTCCAAACTAACTTGGCACAACTTTGACGGTGGATTGGTTGAGGTTGGTTATCCGCTGCGAGCAGAGGACCCGCTCGATTTTTGTTTCGATAATGAGACTCCCCGCCATAACGTATTTCTAGAAGCCTTCCAGATCGCAAACCGCAAAGTCACCTGCCGCGAATACCTCGAATTCATATCGGACACCGGGTACACGCGCCCTGAATTGTGGCTCTCCGAAGGTTGGGATAACGTGAAGCGCGCTGCCTGGCAGGCGCCTCTGTACTGGCGGCGCGATGCTGACGATGAGACCGGCTGGCGCGTGTTCACACTGGCGGGTTGGCACGGGCTCTCGGCACTGCTTGACACGCCCGTTTGTCACATAAGTTGTTTCGAGGCCGATGCCTTCGCGCGTTGGAAAGGTTGCCGACTTCCGACCGAGGCGGAATGGGAACACGTCGCGAGCCAAGCAACCGTTGAGGGAAACCTTCTCGAGTCTGGAAGACTCCATCCTGCTGCAGCGCGAGGCGCAAGTATTCAGCAAATGTTCGGCGATTGCTGGGAATGGACAGCGAGCGCGTACACCGGTTACCCGGGGTACAAGCCTCTGCCTGGTGCTCTCGGCGAATACAACGGCAAGTTCATGTCAGGCCAAATGATTCTGCGCGGTGGGTCGTGTGTCACTCCTGCGAGCCATATTCGGGCGACTTATCGTAATTTCTTTTCACCAACAACCAGATGGCAGTTCACCGGGATTCGCTTGGCTGCCTGAAAGGACCCGTGCACATGGCAACTTACCTTGAAACCGTTGAACTCGAGCACCTCGCAACCGGGGATGAACACGAAGCACTGACTTGCGAAGTTCGGCGCGGCCTGATGGCTCGCCGACGCTCGCTGTCACCGTGGATGTTCTACGATGCAGAGGGTTCGCGACTTTTTGAGCGAATCACGACTCTTCCCGAGTACTACCCCACTCGCACAGAAAGAGCGATCCTAGCAGAAAACGCAGATGCGATCGTCGCTCGTGCTCACAAAGATAGATGCTTGCGACTGCGGCTCGTTGAGTTGGGTGCCGGTACCGCCTCGAAAACTTGCATTCTGCTCGAAGCTGCGTTGCGCCTCTCGGGCGACGTCGCTTATGTGCCAGTCGATGTTTGTGCCAACGCTCTTGAGTTGGCGTGCGAAAACGTTGAATGCGCGTTGCCGGGAGTGCGAGTACAGCCGATCGTCGGAAACTATGTAACTCACCCGCTGCAACTGGAACGCTTCGACGGCACCACACTCGCACTCTACATCGGCACAAGCATCGGCAACTTTTCGCCTGAAGAAGCACGGCTCATCTTGCGGAACTTACGTGCTCAGTTGCAAAGCGGAGACGCGTTGTTGCTCGGTACGGACTTGGTGAAAGACGAACCCACTCTTCTGGCTGCATATGACGACAGTGATGGAATTACCGCCGCGTTCAACGTGAACATCTTGCATCGCCTTAACAGAGAACTGGGTGCCAACTTTGACGCCGGTTGCTTCCGTCATCGAGTGCTTTGGAATTCCATCGAGTCTCGGATCGAGATGCACCTCGAGAGCACGGAAGAGCAGGATGTAAGTATCGAGGACGCAGACCTGGATCTTCACTTCATGCCCCGCGAGACCATTCACACGGAGAATAGTTACAAATTCACGGATGAGGGCATTCGAAGCCTTCTCGAAGAGGTGGGTTTTGAGATCAGAGGTGCATGGAAAGATAGCCGTGATTGGTACAGCCTCACACTCGCTTGCGTTCGGTAGTGCTTGCGGAGATGCGGCGATCGCTCATTGGCAGGGGCAGCACGGTCCCGGGTTCTTTTGGTGATGTGAAACTGACGAGAAATGAAGTCAGCACACGGAAATGTAGAACAGAGGAGAAGAAAGTTTATGTCACACCATTACTCCGGCCCGGAATTTGGCTTTCCCCACGGGGACGCCCGCCTCGATCTTACTGACTTGTATGCCTTCCCGAAGCCCGGGGACGCAAGCAAGTCGATCTTCATTATGAACGTACATCCATCCGTAGGTGTAAGCCCGCCTGGACCCACGACGGAAGTTCCCTTTGCGACGGAGGCTATCTATGAGCTCAAGATTGACGCTGACGGCGATTCGGTTGCCGATATCGCGTACCGAGTGTGCTTTACCACAGACAACAGCGGAGCGCAGACTGCGACTTTGCGCCGTGTCGAAGGCGATGGGGCTGCAGGCATCGGCGACGACGGACAGACGATCGTAGTGGGGGCGCCGGTCTCCACTGCGCGAGAGGCGTTGGTGACGGAGAATGGAGACTACCGCTTCTTCGCCGGCTGGCGGAGCGATCCTTTCTTCTTCGACACAATGGGGGCGCTGAACAATCTCCAGTTCACAGGTGAAGATTTCTTCACTGACAAGGACGTGTGCAGTATCGCGCTGGAAATACCCAACTCCGCTCTGGGCTCTGGAAAGATGGGCCTGTGGCATCGTACTGTGGACGGCGCAAGCGGCAAATGGGTTCAGGCGGACCGCGGTGCGCTGGCCTCGCAATCTGTATTCCTTACCGGCGACGAGATAGGTGCCTACCAGGCTGGACAGCCGTTAGACGATGCCCGTTTCATCAATGTATTTGCACACTCGCTGGAGCACACGGGGGGATATACCCCGGCGGCAGCAAAGCGGGCCGCCGAGATTCTTCTGCCGGATATCCTGCCTTACGATCCGAGCCAACCGGCGTCCTACCCGGCAAATGGCCGGACACTCACCGACGACGCCATTGATGTCTTTCTTCCCATCCTTACAAACGGCAAGGTGACTCGAGATAACGTGGGGCACCACACGGACTTGCTCGACTCGTTCCCTTACGTTGGCGCGCCGCACAAGGTCCGATCTGCCCAACAGATGGCCGCCTGAGCCGAGAAGAGGGCGGTTGGATGGTGCTACTCCGGCCCCGCGTTCGTGGGACATAGAAGGATTCCAGCGACACGCTGGTCCTCAACGAGGTATGCATGGCGCAATTGCTTTCAGTGAACGTTGGTCTTCCACGCGACGTGACGTGGAACGGTAAGACTGTTCGCACCGCGATTTGGAAGAGTCCGGTCACGGGGCGGCAAATGGTGCGCAAGCTCAATATTGCTGGAGACGGCCAAGCCGATCTAACAGGTCACGGTGGGGAGAACCGGGCCGTATTTGTTTACCAGATGGATTCTTACCTTTACTGGGAGCGCTTTTTGGGCCGCAGCGATTTTACTTTCGGCCAGTTCGGAGAAAACTTCACCGTCGAGGGACTTCCTGATAACGAGGTGTGCATCGGCGATCGATACCGCATCGGTGGTGCTGAGTTTGAAGTGACGCAGCCGCGCGTGACATGCTACCGCGTCGGCATCCGTATGAATGAGCCTCGGATGCCTGCCCTTCTCGTAGAACATCACAGGCCCGGATTCTACCTTCGCGTATTGCAGGAGGGAGAAGTTGGTGCAGACGATGACATTGTAAAAATAGCTGACGGTCCAGAGCGGATCAGCGTGGCCGAGGTTGACGCCCTTCTTTATTTGCCGGGACATTCCAGCGATCAACTGGAACGGGCGCTACGGGTTCCTGCACTTAGCAAGGGTTGGCAGAGTTCGTTTCAGGCAATGCTGCAACAAGACTTGAGTTCCAACACTACGGAGGGGAATCCAGGACTTGCCACTGAGGAACAAGCGCCAGCGTGGCCCGGATTTCGACAGATGCGAGTCGCGCGCATCCGAAAGGAGACGGATGAAGTAACTTCCTTCGTCCTGGCGCCGACCGACGGGAAAGCCATTCCTGACTTCCAGGCCGGTCAATTTGTTGTTTTGCGATTGCATCTCGGCCCGGACAAACCACCGGTTCTTCGCAGCTATTCGTTGTCTGATCTGCCGGCAGCTGATCACCTGCGTATCAGCGTCAAGAGCGAATTGAACGGAATTGGAAGCTCGTTTCTGTGCAGCCATACGCGAGAAGGCGATCAATTGGATGTAAGTGCGCCGCGAGGAAGCTTTACTCTGCGTCCCAGCGCGAATCCCGTGGTCCTGCTGAGCGCTGGAGTGGGCGCAACGCCCGTGATGTCAATGCTGCATTCACTGGCTGCGGGAAATTCGCAACGCGAGATTTGGTGGATCTACGGAGCGCGCAATCGCGTTGACCATCCGTTCGCAGAAGAATCGCGTTCATTGCTGAAACAGCTCGCCCGCGGACGAGAATACATCGTGTACAGCAGGCCCGCTGCAAGCGACCGACTCGGCGCAGACTTTGATGCTCCCGGACACATTGACACAGCTTTGCTCGAGAGAATTGGCGTGTCAGAAGGTAGTGACTTCTATCTGTGTGGTCCGCCGGCATTCTTGCAGAATATGCGCGATGGGCTGCGAAGCTGGGGCGTGGTCGCCGAGAATGTGCACACGGAAATCTTCGGTTCTCTCGAAGCAATTACCCCAGGTGTCGCGCAGGTTGTCCACACTCCTCATGCGCCACAAGGGCGGGCCGGATCTGGCCTCCCAGTCTCATTTGCGCGTAGTGGTATTACCGCCGCTTGGGATCCGAAATTCCGAAGCTTTCTTGAACTGGCGGAAGCGTGCGACGTCCCGGTGAGGTGGTCGTGCCGGACTGGGGTCTGTCATACCTGCATGACTGGTCTGATTGACGGATCGATTGTCTATAACCCTGAGCCGCTGGAGCGGCCCGCGACCGGGAACCTGCTCGTATGCTGTTCCCAACCAAACGCGGCTGTCACTCTGGATCTTTGAGAAAAACGAGAGGAGTCGAATCATGCGTTCTGATATCGTGCCCGGAGGAAGTTTCCCCGACTACGAACTGCCCGATCAAACGGGCGAATTGCGCAAGCTCAGCCAGCTTCAGGGCGAGGACCCACTCATTCTTACGCTGGCGCGTGGCCACTATTGCCCAAAGGAGCACCAGCAGCATTTGGAACTCGCCGCCTTCTACCCGAAAATCGCGGTAGCGTACACACAGATCGCAACGATCGCTACCGACGATCATCACACTCTCCAGGAATTCCGTGCGTCTGTCGGAGCCCAGTGGACTTTTCTTTCGGATGTCGAGCGGACCATTCAGAAGGATCTCGACATCCAGGAGTACACCGACCCCGAGCACAATCCGATGGTCCCGCATACGCTCGTGCTCAAGCCAGGCCTCGTGATTTACAGCATCTACAACGGCTACTGGTTCTGGGGCCGTCCTTCGGTCATCGATCTTTGGCACGATCTACGCGCCGTGACCAGTGAGATTCGACCAGACTGGGATCTGAGTACCCCTGGACTCCGGGAGACGTGGAATGCAGGTGACTTTTCGCGTTTCCACGGATGGAACAAGCGGGCCAGCATGGAAGGTGCCTCGATTGCACGGAAGGAATAGCACAGCAACCAAGCGACGACGCTTGGAGCGAAACTTCTAGGATCTGACACATGAGGATGGCGAAGAATGTCACTGACTGAATTAAGGACGAAGGAGAAACTGGCGAACAGTTTCGTAGGATCGCCCGAGGAAAGTGATATTCAGGCGGGCTATCCACTTCCGATCGGGGGTACACATCAACAAGGTGACGGAGTCAATTTCGTTTTGTTCAGCCGCCACGCAACCCTCGTTCGCTTGGAATTTTACAAGGATCCTGGTGACTCTTCTCCGACGAGGATCATTGATTTGGATCCGAAATGTCACCGGACCGGCGACGTCTGGCACATCTGGGTGCGAGGCATTAACGCGGGACAACTCTATGGCTATCGAATCGAAGGACCTTATCAGCCAGAAGAAGGCCATCGCTTCAACCCACAGAAGTTGCTTCTAGATCCGTATGCAAGAGCAATTGCCGGCGTCAAGGATTGGGATTTTTCAGCAGCCCGGGGGTACGATTCTTCCAGCAGACTGACTGACTTAAGCATTTCGACCGTTGATAACGCCGGCACTACACCGAAATGCATCTATACCGCCGATCAATTCGACTGGGAGATGGATTTTCCTCCGAAGCATTCGGCCTCTGATACGGTCATCTACGAGACGCACGTTCGCGGCTTCACAATCCACGCCAGCTCGGAGGCGGAGCGCCCCGGAACGTTCGCTGGCTTGACGGAAAAGATCCCTTATCTCCAAGATCTGGGAGTGACGGCCATTGAGCTGATGCCGGTTCTCGAGTTCAACGAGAATGAGTCTCAACTGCTCAATCCGATGACGGGAGAAAAACTCAAGAACTACTGGGGCTACAATCCGGTCGCCTACTTTGCTCCCAAGCAGTCCTACAGCTTTGATGGTCCGCAATTGCGGCAGACCACGGAATTCCGAGAGATGGTCAAGGCCTTTCACCGCGCCGGCATTGAAGTGATCCTGGACATCGTCTTGAACCACACAGCCGAGAACAATGAACTGGGCCCCACGATCTGCCTGCGCGGCATTGAGAACTCTATCTTCTATATGCTGCAAGAGAAGCAACGGCGGTATTACAGGGATTTTACCGGCGTGGGCAATACGCTTAATGCCAACCATCCTGTCGTGAGAGAGTTCGTTACAAGTGTGCTCCGATACTGGGTCATGAACATGCACGTTGACGGATTTCGCTTCGACCTCGCTTCAGTCCTGGGCCGGGATGTGCATGGGAATATCCTGCGTGAAGCTCCGCTTCTTGAAGGCATTGCCGAGGATCCCATCCTTCGCGACGTAAAGATAATCGCGGAAGCTTGGGACGCAGGCGGCGCCTATCAGGTGGGAGATTTTTCCTCCACGCGCTGGACGGAGTGGAATGGCCGTTTCCGCGACGATGTGCGCCGCTTCTGGGCTGGCGACGCGGGCATGATGGGACCGTTCGCACAGCGAATCTGTGGAAGCTCTGACTTGTACCAGATCTCAGGCAAGGGACCTGCAAGGAGCCTCAACTTTGTCACCTGTCATGACGGCTTCACGCTGAACGACCTGGTCAGCTACAAGCAAAAGCACAATGACGAAAATGGTGAGTTCAGCCGCGATGGCGCCGACGCTAACAACAGCGACAATTGTGGGGTGGAAGGGCCGAGCCAGGATCCCGGTGTTGAGGGCATGCGCAACCGCTTGATCAAGAATTTTCTCCTAACCCTGTTTATCTCTCGCGGGGTTCCAATGTTGCTCGGCGGCGATGAGTTTCGCCGCACTCAGCGCGGCAATAACAATGCCTACTGCCAGGATAACGAGGTCAGTTGGTTTGACTGGAGCCTGCTCGAAAAGCACAGAGAGATCCACCGCTTCACTAAGGGAATGATCGCCTTTCGCAGAGCGCATCCTGTTTTGCGAAAGGAAGATTTCTACACGGATGCAGAGATCAAATGGTTCGCGCCAAACAGTGCCATTCCCGACTGGGGGAACCAGCGGCAAAAGTCCTTTGCGTGCCTGATCCTTGGACAGACAGAGCCCGACCTATTCATTCTGTTTAACGCCGACACCAGTCCAGTCGATTTCTTCATTCCTGCATTGCCGGCCGGCAAGATCTGGCGCTTGGCGGTCGATACTTCCCGAACCTCCCCTGACGATCTCTTCGATCCCGGGAAAGAACCTCGCATAGAGGGGCAAAACGGTTTTCGGCTCGAGCCCCGGTCAAGCGCGATTCTCTTGACGGGTGACGGCGAGGTGCTCCGTGACAATTAATCCAGCCGCCGGGAAGCCGGCCGACCCATCCATTCTTGTTAACGTCCCGAGGCTCGTAACGGCCTATTACGAGCTGCGGCCCGATGCGAGCGATGCAGGACAGCGGGTTGTCTTCGGCACGTCGGGCCATCGCGGATCCGCTTTCGACGTGGCGTTCAACGAGTGGCACATCCTGGCCATTACCCAGTCTATCTGTGATTACCGCAAGCAGCAGAACATTGACGGGCCGCTGTTCCTGGGGATGGATACTCACGCTTTGTCAGAGCCGGCGTTTGCGAGCGCCATGGAGGTGCTTGCGGCTAACAACGTCGAAGTAATGATCTCCGAAGGCACACCATATACCCCGACCCCGGCCGTCTCCCACGCGATTCTGCTTTACAATCGCGCACGGAAGTCGGGACTTGCCGACGGGATCGTAATCACCCCGTCTCATAATCCGCCCGGCGACGGGGGCTTCAAATACGACCCTCCGCATGGAGGACCGGCGGATTCCAGCGTAACTTCGTGGATTGAATCGAAAGCGAATGCCTATCTCGAGCATAGCCTCGACGGTGTTAAGCGCACGTCTGTTTGCCAAAGCGCTGCGTGCGCCCACAACGCATAAACACGACTTTTTGAGCCGCTATGTCAGCGATCTCAATAGTGTTGTCGACATGAATGCGGTGCGCGACGCCAAGATTAAGCTTGGCGTGGATCCGCTCGGTGGAGCAGGCATCGACTATTGGCCGCGGATTGCCGAGCAGTATGAGCCTCGATCTGACGATCGTCAACCGATCTGTCGATCCCACATTTCGCTTCATGAGCGTGGATTGGGACGGAAAGATTCGTATGGATCCTTCGTCGCCCTATGCGATGCAGAGACTCATCGCGTTGAAAGACAAGTTCGATATTGCGTTCGCCAGCGATACCGATCACGACCGTCACGGCATCGTGACCAAGGGAAGCGGGTTGCTGCCTCCGAATCACTACCTTTCCGTGTGCATCAGCTACTTGTTCGCAAACCGGCCTCATTGGAGTGCAAACGTCGCCGTCGGCAAGACTGTAGTGAGCAGCAGCATGATCGATCGTGTCAGCGCTCGCCTGGGTCGGCAGCTTTATGAAGTTCCGGTGGGCTTTAAGTGGTTTGTCGAAGGATTACTCGCCGGCCGCTTGGGTTTTGGCGGCGAAGAGAGCGCCGGTTCGTCCTTTCTGCGGCGCGACGGCAGCGTATGGACCACGGATAAAGACGGAATCATTCCTTGTTTACTCTCGGCAGAAATTACGGCGCGAGTGGGCAAAGATCCGGGTGAGATTTATCGCGACCTGACCCGCGATCTGGGAGATCCCGTCTACGAACGCATCGATGCTCCCGCTACGCCAGAACAAAAAGCCGCCCTGGCGAAATTGTCGGCGTCCGACATTCACGCCACACAAGTTGCCGGTCAGCCGATCGAGAAGATTCTGACCACCTCGCCGGGGGACGGCCATCCGATCGGAGGGATTAAAGTGATCGCCAAGGACAGCTGGTTTGCAGCACGCCCTTCGGGCACGGAGGATATCTACAAGATTTACGCCGAGAGTTTCCTCGGTCAAGACCAACTACGACACATCCAGGAAGAAGCCCAGGCCATTGTTGCGGAGACGCTGGCTCGCAGCCCCACAAGCGGCCAGAACCAACAAGCCATGAGAGGAGCTTATTTATGAGAAGCTCAACAATCGATGATCGTCCCCTCGATGCAGGCATTTCAGATGCGCTCACCGACTTGGCCTTGGACCTGAGGTGGTCGTTCAATCACTCGGCGGATCAGCTTTGGAGTCAACTCGATCCGGAGCTCTGGGAACTGACCCACAATCCCTGGATTCTGCTGCAAACCGTATCCCGGGAAAAACTGCAAACTGTTACCTCTGACCCGGGATTTCAAAGACTTCTCGCTGATCTCCACCGCGAGAAAATACTTGCCGAAGCGTCGGAAGCGTGGTTCCAAAAGGCGCACCCGCGCTCGGGCTTGTCGACAGTGGCGTATTTTTCCATGGAGTTCATGCTGAGCGAAGCGCTGCCAATTTATTCCGGCGGGCTCGGCAACGTGGCGGGCGATCAGCTCAAAGCCGCAAGTAACCTGGGCGTCCCGGTCGTCGGCATCGGGTTGCTCTATCAGCAAGGATATTTTCGTCAGGAGATTGATGCCGGGGGCCACCAGCAAGCTTTGTATCCGTTCAATGATCCCGGCCAGCTTCCGATTCAACCGGTGCGCGAGCCAAACGGCGAATGGCTGCGCCTGGCCATCGCTATGCCTGGCTTTAAGTTGTGGATCAGGGTCTGGCAGGTACAAGTGGGCCGGGTCAAATTGTATTTGCTGGATAGCAACGATCCCGCAAACCTTCCATCTTTCCGCGGCATTACGTCTGAACTGTACGGAGGTGGTCCGGAGCTGCGTCTGAGACAGGAGTTAGTCCTCGGTATTGGAGGCTGGAGGCTCCTGCGAGCCTTGGGACTTGAGCCTGAAGTCTGCCATCTCAATGAGGGTCACGCCGCATTCGCGGTGTTGGAACGGGCGCGTTCCTACATGGAAGACAATGGCAAACCATTCGATGTCGCGCTTGCCGTCACCCGTGCCGGCAATCTCTTTACGACTCACACCGCCGTGGAGGCGGGCTTTGATCGCTTTGATCCCAGCCTCATCCGACGATATCTCGGAAAGTATGCCGAAGAGAAACTGTCCATTTCTGTCGACGATCTTTTGGCGTTGGGACGACGCGATCGACAGGGCTCGACTGAACCCTTCAACATGGCGTATCTTGCCATCCACGGCAGCGGCGCCGTCAACGGCGTCAGCAAATTGCACGGTCAGGTGAGCCGGAGACTGTTCCAGCCGCTCTTTCCCAGGTGGCCTGAAGCAGAGGTGCCGGTAACGCACGTGACCAACGGAGTGCATACCCCTAGCTGGGACTCTGCTGAAGCAGACCGCTTTTGGGAACTTAACTGCGGAAAACAATACTGGTACGGAACACTGGAAGATGGAGAGAAGGAAATCCGTGCCGCCAGCGATTTCAAGCTCTGGCAACTGCGCGCAGATACCTGCAAGGCTCTCGTCGAGTACGTCCGTAGATTGTACGGCCGTCAATTGGCGGCTCGAGGAGCATCGGCGGAAGACCTCACCCAAAACGCGATGGTGCTCGATGAAAATACTTTGACTTTGGGATTTGCCCGCCGCTTTGCCACATACAAGCGCCCGAATCTTCTCCTGCACGATCCGGCGCGGCTCATCAACATCCTGACGAATCCGGAGCGGCCTGTTCAACTCGTGCTTGCAGGCAAGGCGCATCCCCATGACGTCGAGGGACAAGAAATGATCACGCAGTGGTTTGAGTTTGTTCGCCGTCCTGAGGTTCGATCCCGGGTGGTCTTTCTTTCGGATTATGACGTTCTCATGGCGGAGCATCTGGTTCAGGGCGTTGACGTCTGGGTCAACACTCCGCGACGGCCCTGGGAAGCAAGCGGCACGAGCGGCATGAAGGTGCTGGTGAACGGCGGGTTGAATCTTTCGGAACTCGACGGCTGGTGGGCGGAGGCATATTCCCCGGAGGTTGGTTGGGCAATCGGAGATGGGCGCGAACATGGAGATGACCCTTCTTGGGATGCAGCAGAAGCTGAAAGTCTCTACGCGATCCTCGAAAATGAGGTCATCCCGGAGTTTTATGCCCGCGACGAACATGGAGTTCCACGCGGCTGGGTTGCCCGCATGCGCGAAAGTATGGCCCGCTTAACTCCGGCCTTTTCGGCCAACCGAGCAGTCCGCCAATATACCGAAGAACACTATCTCTCGGCGGCAGCAGCTTTTCTAGCGCGCTCCGAGAATCGAGGCTCGGCGGGAGACGAGCTAGTGGCTTGGCAGACCGAACTCGCGAAACACTGGTCAGCGCTGCGATTTGGCCCCGCAACCGTCGAGCAACAGGGCGAGCAATATCTATTTCACGTTCAGGCTTTTCTGGATGAAATCGATCCCGATTCCTTGAGAGTGGAGCTCTACGCGGAGGCGTTGAAAGACGGGGAACCAATCACGCAAGCGATGACACGTGGCGAACGGCTAGCCGGAGCGGCGAGTACCTTCACCTACAGTGCTTCTGTTCCGACAAGTCGCCCAGTCGCTGACTACACGCCGCGTCTCGTTCCGCGGCACGAAGGAGCGTTCGTGCCGCTTGAGGCTCCTTTCATCCTGTGGCACGAAGCTCCGTCTTGGCGATGAACTTGGAGATTGGCTGCGACATCGTTGGCAGGATATCGCGTTCGCAAGATCTTAACGATTGATCAGACAACGGGAGCAAGGCTGGGATCACTCCCGCGGATCCGAAACTGGAGGAACTATGGTGCCCAACCAATCTCGACCGCTCGATAGGCAAGAACCGCTTGAGCTCATCCCCGATTATGCGTATGAGAGCCATTATGAGTTCGTGGCAAGATTGGCGTACAAGCTTTGGGTACAAAGGGGATCCCCCCTCGGCTCACCGGACGTCGATTGGTTGGCGGCGGAAAAAGCCGTATACGCGTCGTTAGCAGCCTCGGGGATGATCACCCCATCTTCGAATAACCCGCAAAGGATAAGAGAAGAAATTCACCAATGGATGGAAGGTGGCTCGGGGGCTAATCATGATTGAATTTTCCGATTATCGGCTGACAAAATTGCCGCTTAACAACGGAGCTGGCCGGATGCCCGCACTCGGCTTTGGTACGCTGATTCCCGACCCCGCAGTGACGATAACTGCGACGAGAGACGCGCTGAACGCCGGATTTCGACACTTCGATTGCGCAGAGCGATACCGGAATGAGAGCGAAGTAGGCGAGGCGTTAGAACTAGGGTTTGCTGCTGAGGGGATCGCGCGCGAAGATGCCTTCGTCACCACAAAGTTGTGGAACACGAATCATCGGCCGGAACGCGTTGAGCCGGCTTTCGATGCGAGTCTCCAGAGACTCAGGCTCGAGTATCTGGATCTCTACCTTATTCATACGCCATATGCATTTCAACCGGGAGACGAGCAGGACCCACGAGATCAAAATGGCAACGTACTCTACGACGATGGTGTGACTTTGCTCGATACGTGGAGAGCAATGGAAGGTCTCGTGGATCGCGGTAGGTGCCGAGCCATCGGACTGTCCGACGTCGGCTTAAACGAACTGTTGCCTATCTACGAATCTGCAAGAATCAAGCCGGCAGTGGTCCAGGTCGAGTCCCATCCGTACCTGCCGGAAACGGAGCTTCTGGAATTCTGCAAAGACAAAGGCGTTGTGTTGTTAGCGTTTGCTCCATTGGGTCATGGAATGAAGCCGGGGCTGCTCGAAGATCCGGTGATTTCCGCAATCGCCGTGCGACTCGAGAAGACTCCGGCGCAGGTGCTGCTGGCATGGGCGGTCCAGCGCGGCACGGCTTTGCTTACAACCCCCAAAACTGCTGCTCGCGCGCGGGAAAACTTTGACATCACAGCTCTCCCGGAAGATGCGTTCAATGAAATCAATCGCATTCAGACAAGACAGAGACTCAATGAAGTTGTTAAAACGGGCGTCCCAGGTTTCATCGCACAAGGCAGATGAATATGGGAGCCAACCAACAACTGGAGCAGTCCATGGAAGAAGATCAAATACGCGAAGCGCTGAATGCGCACTGGCACGCGTCGGCAGTCGGCGACGCGAACGCGGAACACGATATCTACGATGACAATGTCATTTGTGACTATCCTCAGTCGGGCGAGCGAATCCTCGGTCGAAGCAATTTGCAAGCACTGCGAAGCCATCATCCTGGCAAGCCGTCAGGCTTTGACGTTCGTCGGATTCTCGGGAAAGGTGATCTATGGATCACGCAATACACAATCACCTACCAAGGACGGCCAGCATACACAGTGAGCATTATGCAGTTCCGCGACGGTAAGGTTGTACACGAGACACAGTACTTCGCGGACCCCTTCGATGCACCGGCATGGCGAAGACAATGGGTTCAGCAGATCGCGTGACCCAGTACCGAGGATCTGAGGTTGAGGAGATTTCCTTGGCGGGCAGCCCACCAGGGAAGTCACGCACTCGGGTTTACCGTGATTGCGCGCCTTCAGTGTCCACCAACCGCACCCGATATTTCTGCTCTCTTCATAAAGAACAAGACGAAGGCGCTCGCCAGCAGCACGCAGCCTAGGGTCAGAAAGCAATCGCTATAGGAGAGCAGAAATGCCTCGTGGCGGACAGCACCGCCGATAGCGCCGACTGCTCGCTTATTTGCAGAATACGAATCGCTGCCCTGGGTGAGGAAGTACGCCATTGATTGCTGCATCCGTTCTTGTACAGCGCCCGAATAGACGGTCACCGATTCCCCGATTCGCTCAGAGTGAAATCGTTCCCTCACCGAAAGCAATGTTGAGAGCCCGGCGATTCCGATCGATCCACCAATATTGCGCATCATGTTGAAGAGCGCCGATGCCGAGCCGCTTTCACGTCCTTTTGCCATGCCGGCCGTGGTGACAGCTGAAAGAGGGACCATGATGAGAGGCTGGCCCAGCGCGCGAATGATCAGGGGGAAGTAGAACTGCGGCCCTGCAAAATTGGAGTCGAGATGAGCAGTAAGAAATGAGCTGCCACCAAACAGAAGAACCCCGGTTCCAATAATGATTCGCGTATCGACAAGTTCCATCAACTTTGGGACCAGGGGGATGACAAGGAGTTGCGGAAGACCCAGCCAGATGAGGACGCTTCCGATCTGCGATGCGTCGTAACCGTGCATCTGCCCCAGATATAACGGTAGGATAAATACGACACCATAAAGGCCAATTCCAAGAACCACATTGACGATGCTGCCCAGACCGAAGTTTCTCCGCGCGAAAAGGCGCAGATCGACGAGCGGCTCTTTCTGTCGCAATTCAATGATGATGAATGCGGGAATAAAGATTGCGGCAGTCCAGGCCAGTTTTACAATCCCTGGATCACCGAACCAGTCTTTGCGATTTCCATCTTCGAGCACGATCTCAAATGCAGCGAGGCCGATCGCCATGGTGAGGATTCCCCACCAGTCACCTTTTTTCAGCAAGCTCAGATTCATTGGCTGTTTTTCCATGGTGAACCAGACAGCCACAATCATCAGCGCTCCGGGGATGGCATTCATGTAGAAGATAAATGGCCATCCGTAGTTGTCCGTCAGCCACCCGCCGATGAGCGGCCCTACCGCAGGAGCGAAGGTTGCCGTGACGGTGAATAGGGCCATGCCAATCGGTTGTTTCGATGCCGGAAGGTACGTGAGGATGGCCACGAAAGAGAGAGGAATAAGTACGCCGCCTGTGAACCCCTGCGCGACGCGAAAGAGAATCATCAGATCGAGAGAATGTGTCTGTCCGCAGCAAATGGAAAAGAGCACGAACAAGATCGAATTGACCATCAGATATTTCTTGAGAGAAAATGCAGCGGAGAGCCATCCAGTCAGGGGAATCACAACGATTTCGGCGACCAGATAGGACGTCGGTATCCACGAAATCTCATCCGCGCTCGCGCCGAGGGTGCCTGCAATGTCGCGCAGAGAGGAGTTCGTGACAACGATGTTGAGCACCGCCAAAAAACAGCCAATGAGAACTCCGATGACGCAGATCCAGGTCTTCAACGGCACGGCATTATCGACGTCTTGCGTCGCATTTGCAGCCTTCGAAGGATTCATCGTTGTGGTTGCCAAGGGAATTCTCCTCTATTTCGTGGCCACAGTAACAACTGACGACATGCCGGGGGACAGCAGGTTCTCATAGCCGCGCACGCTATCCTGATCGAGCACGATCTTGACCGGAATTCGCTGAACAATTTTCGTAAAGTTGCCGGTCGCATTGTCTGGAGGCAGCAGCGCGAATTCATTCCCAGAGCCGGGGGCGAGGCTGTCCACATGTCCATAAAACTTGTGCTTCGAAAAGGTGTCGATTTCCACTTCGACACGCTGGCCGGTGCGCATCTTCTCCAGTTGCGTTTCCTTGAAATTAGCGACTACCCATGGCTGCTCTTCCACAATCGCCATCAACGGCTGGCCGATCTGCACGCGCTGCCCAGCCTCGACTGACTTCCTGCCGACTCGTCCGGTCACAGGAGCTTTAATAATCGTGTAGGAAAGCTGAAGGTTTGCGTCCTCCAACGCGGCCGTCGCTTGCGCCACAGCGGCCAGCGCGGTTGCATACTGTCCTTCGCGCACGCGCGTCTCAAGCCTAGCAGCCTCTGCGGATTGCAATCCGCCTTGGGAATTCGTGAGCAGCGCTTCAGTGCGGACGACGCCTTGCTGTGCCGCAACCAGTTGTGCCTGCGCCTGCCGCACCTGTTCCTGGGCCGCGGCTTGGGCGGCGACCGCGACCTGGTAGCTTGCGCGCTGGTGATCGACAGTTTGCTTAGAGATCTGCTCTTTCGCATAGAGGTCTTCGTACCTGTGCAGATCGCTATCTTCGCGATGCAGCGTCGCATCTGCCTCTTGAAGCTGGGCCTCCGCACGAGGAACTCCAGCCTCAGCAGCAGTGACGGCGGCCTTCGACGCCTGGATCGAAGCTCTTGCCTCTCCGATGGTGCCCACAGCTTGTGTCGTCTGCGCTGTCGCGGACTGCGATGCGGAGTGGATCGCAGCCTCGGCAGTGTCAGCCTGCCGGGCTGCTGCATCAAGGGCGGCTTTTGCCCGATCCAGTCTCACCTTGTAGTCGTTTGGATCAAGGATAACCAGTGTCTGTCCCTCAACAACATGCTGGTTGTCATCGATCAGGACCTGCTGAACCGTGTCCGTGATGCGTGCGCTGATCGGGTGCAGATGTCCTTCCAGATAGGCATCGTCCGTTGACTCATGATGCGCAGACCAGAGCGAGGTATCGGACTCCAAATACCAGCGACAGAACAAAGACCGCAGCTCCTCCCCAAATCAGGAGCGTCTTCCTCCTGCCGGTGATCCCGCCTGCCCTTGGAGGCTCTGGTACTACGGTTGATCCTTGAGTTGGTGGTTCTAATACTGATGGACTCATCTACTTATCCCTCCTTCAAATGTGTGCTTCAGTGGGTGTAGGTTTGTTCCACACTGCCAACCGCGCGCGCGAGTTGCGCTCGTGCGATGTTGTAACGGAACAGCGCGCCGATTTCTGCATCGTTTGCGCGGGCAAGCGAGTCCTGCGCCTGCGTGACTTCGATGTTGTCGGTAACGCCTGACTGGAAGCGGCCTTGAGAAAGCGAGACTTCCTCATTCGCCAGTCGCACTTCCTGCCGGCCAAGCTCCACCTGGTGCAACGCTGCCTGCAACTCAACCTGTCCGTCCCGCACCTGCTCGGTTACCAGGTTCCGTTCCTCGGCAAGTTGTTTTTCCATCTGCTCGCTCTCTGAGTGCCGTGCTCTTCCGCTCAGCGCTTAGCCGTCCACCGGTGAAGATGGGAACCCTCAGGTTGACCCGATACTGGTATCCGGGATTGGCCGTGCTGAACGTCTCGCCCTGCTCATTCCAAAAGCCATCGAATGCTAATGTCGGCAAAGACCTTGAGACAGCGGCTTTATGCTCTGATTGAGCGCTCTTGATACTCTCGTCCAGTGAGTGCAGTTCGGGGCGCTGCAACAGGGCCGTTGCCAGGGGTTCTGAGAGGTCGAGCGATGGCGTCTGAAAAAAGTTCTGCTGATCTGCGAACTCAATCTGAAGGCTGTCGGACACGTTCAGGATGCGCTTAAGCGCATGAACAGTAGTGTCCGCATCGCGCAGGGCATCAATCAGGCCTTGCTGTTCCTCTCTGAGCCTCACCTGGGCGCGCGATGTATCAATCTTGCTTGCTACGCCATCTTTCAGGAGATCATCCGCTTGTTGGGCCAAACGAGTCGCCAATGCCACGCGGGACTCGGCGGCCGTGATGTCGGCAAGCGCGCGGAGATGAGCCATATATTCGCTGACAATCAGCAACACGGTTTCTTCCCGAACCGTCTGCTCATCGGCCCGGCTTGCCAGCAAGCGATGTCCGCTCGCCTGGTATCGGCGAATCAGCGTTAGATCGAAAACGGGGGCCGAGAATGTTGGTCCGACGTGAACTGCCTGATAGGGCCCTATGTTCTGAGGGACGATCGGAATTGGAATCTGAATTCCAAGCAAGGCTCTCAGGTTGTGGCGATTGACGCTGTCATCCGCCTCGAAGCTCGCGTGCGGCAGAAGTTCAGACCGCGCAATCACGCGGTCCTGCTGTCGCGTCGCGGTTTCGATATTGGCGATCTGGATATCGAGATTCTGTCTGAGCGCCAGATCAACAGCTCCAGCAAGTGTCAGCTTCTCGCTGCTGGAAGGTGCGTTCGAAGGCATTGAATCCGGCGAGCGCTGCGCAAAGGCTGTGCATGGCAACGCACAAGCTGATCCCATGATCGCGATTAGCATCCGCGATAGAAGTCTCTTAGAATGGCCCCTGCTAGCGTTGAGTTTCTTCATGAGAATTCTCCCGACCTCGAAATCCGTCAGCGCTTTCCAGAGATGACCGCACGCAATCCCTTTGAGCTTGTACGGCTAGTCGTACGCCATACATGGCAATTAACTCAGAAGGGGCAAGTAGTATCTATTGCACCAAGGTACCGATCAATACCTTGGTATGAAGCACCGGCCAGAAAGTTGCGAAGCAATCACCCGGTTTGCGAGCTTCACTGACGCAGACACACTCACCGATCGCCAGTTGAAGCTTTCCGACCCGGGGATGCACTCCATGCATGCCAGCTCATTCAGCCACATCTCGGTCAAAGAGCTGGAAGCCTCCGGACCAATCAAACTCGCCATGGCGTTGATGAAACTGTTCAACTCGCGTTCCGGATCAGACATTCGCCTCTGGTCGAATGCAGCCGACTTCTCGATCGATTCTTGGCTCTGGATCAGTCGCAACTCGGACATGGCAGTTCTCGATTCTGGAGGCCGGGGATCCCGTACTGGCGCTTCGATCCAGATATTGAACCGGCATTCGGAACGCGCTCCTTGAACGCCACAGAGCGAGTGAGTTGTTTACGTGCGCGACACAGTCTGGACTTGACCGCTGGTAGGGAGAGGCCGAGAGTTCGAGCCACCTCCTTCATTGAACACTCCTGTTCAATCCAGGTTGTCATTGGCGCGCGAAGGTTGACACTGAGCTTGCCGATTGCACGCAGGGCACCGTACGACCTCTGGAGCAGTTCATAATGCTGTTCCGGATTCAAACCCGTATCCCGAACATCAACCGTTTGGGGAGGTTCGCCTGAATCCGGCAGAGGTTCGAACGGCACTTCAGGTCGACTGCGGCGCCTGCGCAGGACCATCAGCGCGGAATTGATGGCGATCCTGGTCAGCCAAGAGGCGAATTGAGATCTTCCCTCAAAGGAATCGAGTGCCAAATACGCACGGAGAAACGTCTCCTGCAGGGCGTCTTCCGCGTCCTCGTGGTTTCTCGTTATGAATTTAATCCGCCTATAAAGGCGATGCGAGTAACGACTCTGGAGTTCCTCGAATGCGGCGTTCGAGCCGGCTCTCGCCGCTGCAACCAGTTCCAAGTCTCGACAGGCCGCGTCCTCATCACCGTTCGTTCCACGAGTCGAAGTACTAGAGCATGACTCCATCGCTGACCTCCTTGAATCTGAGCCTCAAAAACAAGTTCGGAACCTTGAAGAAGACGCCGTTTCGAGGGCATGAGCGACAGATCCGAACCAAAACCGCGTCAACTGCTGTGATTAAGCCTCAAGCGCAGCGACGAAGCCATTGGACGAAAGTATCGATCAATACCTTCGTACGAATTCGCCGTGCAATCGCGCCCCTTCGCATTCGCAATTCCGAATGACGACATCACCAAACCCACTTAGGAAGAACGGCCTGGGGGGTGTTTCCGGCCGGGAACCAATACCTAAGTACAATAGACGCCGCCGGCGGCCAGGCGGATGATGGTCTGGTGGGTCATCGCGAAGAAGGGACTCCATGGTGAAAGACTGAGTCGCACCGTTGATACGCAGCCCCGAGAGTTGTAAGCTACGGTTCGGACGGGGCACGCTGGCTCTGCCAATCGAGGCCGGAGGAAATGCACGGTTCTCCGCGTTGGGGAAATCTGTTATAAGTGCGGACTGAGATATCCACGATGAACCCACGTTCACTTGTGTCAATCGTTGACGATGATGAATCGGTCCGCGAATCGCTTCCAGATCTACTCAAGGAATTCGGTTTTGCGTCTCAGACATTCTCTTCAGCTGAAGAGTTCCTTGCGTCCGACGGAATCGCGCGAACGCAATGTTTGATTCTCGATATTGCCATGCCGGGAATGTGCGGACCCGAACTGCAGGGAGAAATGAATCGTCGCAACCTCAGGATCCCGATCATTTTCATAACCGGACAGCGAGACGAAACGTTACGGTCGCGTCTTATCGAGCAGGGTGCGATCGCATGTTTGATCAAGCCGTTCAGTGATGGTGCTATGCTCGAGGCGCTGAATTCCGCGTTTCACGTCAAGTGATCGTTTGTTTTGCCTAAGTTTGCTGCAGATATAATATTGCTCATGCAAGTGCACTTGATTTTGCAGTGAGGCCTTGCCCATGCCAGAGAGCCCATCAATTGTTCTAGTCGTCGACGACGACATCTCTGTTCGCGAATCGCTCGAACTGTTGCTGCGCCATGAGGGCTTCGATGTGGAGACGTTTGTTTCCGCGCAGGAATTTCTCAACCGCCCTCCCGTAACTGTTCCAAGTTGCCTGGTACTGGACATTTCTCTTCCTGGACTCAATGGTCTCGATCTGCAGAAACTCGTTGCGGTTGAACGTCATGAGATGCCGATCATCTTCATCACAGGCCACGGAGATATTCCCATAACCGTGCAGGCGATGAAGGCGGGAGCGCAGGAGTTCCTGACGAAACCATTCAGTGACGACATTCTTTTGAATGCCGTTCGGCATGCCTTGATACGCAGCAAGGCATTACTTGACCGCTCGACAGAGATGCTGGCTTTGAGAGCCAGGTACTCGTGCCTCAGCCCTCGGGAACGTGAGGTGTTGGCGTTAGTGGTCGCCGGCTTGCCCAATAAACAGGTTGGCAGTGAACTGGGGATCAGCGAGATTACAGTCAAGGCACATCGCGGGAGCATGATGCGAAAGATGAAAGTCGAATCCCTCGCAGAACTAGTGAGCCTTGCTACAAGGCTCCGCCTGACGCGCCCGACTGGGTCCGCTTTGCGCCAGGCCAGGTAGGCCTCAAGCAGGCACTGCGCTCCGTAACTCCGTCTTCGCAAACAATGTCATTCATCAAACCAGCACCAAGGTATTGATCAATACCTTCGTCTCATATTGCGTCTGCATACTTTGCTGCGACAATGACATCTCTGGTCTTGTGCGCGTGGGCAGTCGGGGTTTGGCGGTCATTGTGATGCAGGCAGCAATTCCAGTTGCTCAGCAAGGAACTGGACACCTCGTTCAGATGGTTACTGTGATCGACAAAATCCGGAGATACAGATGATCTCATCTCAAACGAGCACGTCACCGATTACAGGCGGAACCTCTTCCAGTGTTGACGGCCTCAACAGCAATCGGTCTGCGTGCGAAGGCTTTGATCCTTGTCGCCCGCAACCGGGAGAATCATCCGAAGGAACAGCGTTGAATCGTGCGGGTGTGTCTATTATCGTTTCTGCGAAGAAAACACCTCGGATCCTGCTGGTCGACGCAGCGCTCGCACTGCGTGAGTTGCATATGGCGCTCCTGCGATCGATTCCCGCCCTCGTGGAAAAGTTAGTTTCCTGCGCCGACATGTACCTCCACGAGGAGGATGCTTATGCACTAGTAATCCTCATGCTCCATACCCATTCAAGAGAGACGGCGGAGGTGGCAGAGTTTGTCCGCCATCGGTGGAGCTCGGCGAGAATCCTCCTGCTCGAAAGCGAGTCCCCAATGATCGACGATTGGCTTTACGACGAGCGGGTTGACCCTCGCCCGCATCCGACGACTCTGCGCGAGGCGGCGATTCGACTCATGACACAAGAAGAATGCGGGGTTCCAGCATGAATATCGGAAAGGGCCTCGTGCATTGGATCTCCTGGTGTGACCACGGCAAAGTCTGGAGTTCCCACCGGGACCGGGAGAAATGAAGGCGCAGGCGCAGGGGGGTGTTTGTACAGGGTCAAGGGTGCAGGGAAAGGGCTCTTTGGATGAGCGGGGACAAGAGGAGGTCACTTATGGCAAAGGGGAAGACGGTCATCGTCACTGGTGGCTCGCAGGGAATCGGCGCCGCTATCGTTCAGGCATTTCTGGAGCGCGGCTATGACGTTGTTGCGACCTCGCGAAGCATTTCGAAGGCGGGATATTCGCCGTCTCGCAGCCTCGCGCTCGTAGATGGAGATATTAGCCGTGCAGAGACTGCTGAGAGGGTGGCGAAAACGGCGATCGAGACGTTCGGCTCGATCGACCATGTGGTGAACAATGCGGGAATATTCTTTTCGAAACCTTTCACGGAATACACCGCCGAAGAAGTTCGCGCCTTAGTCTCTACCAACCTTGATGGGTTCGTCTTCATCACGCAGCTTGCTGTTCGGCAGATGCTGGCTCAAGACAGCGGCGGTAGCGTGACCAGCATCAGCGCATCGTTGGCCGATAACCCCATGGCCGGGGTTCCGGCATCGATTCCGATGATGACCAAGGGCGGCATAGATGCGATGACGCTGAGTCTAGCGAACGAATACGCAAAAGAGAAAATTCGCTTCAATGCCGTCGCGCCGGGGGTAGTGGACACGCCTCTGCACAAAGGCAACCTGCAGGCGCGCTCACCGATGGGGACGGTTTCCGAGCCGAAGGACATCGCGAACGCCGTTGTTTATCTGACCGAGGCCGGTCACGTGACCGGGGAGGTGCTGCACGTGGACGACGGTGCGCATGTGGGCCAGTGGTAGCCGGTAGCGGTTCGCAGCCTGGCAGCGCAGAGCGCCGGCTACACGACCTTGGCATACGGCTTCCGGCCGCTCCGACGCCGTTTGGTAGTTACGTTGAGGCGCTGCAAACGGGCAATCTCCTCTTCCTGAGCGGCATGCTCCCAGTTGTGGATCACAAGCCGAAGTATCTTGGCCGGCTTGGGAAGGAGGTGGATGCCGACTCGGGGCGGGAAGCGGTGCGCACAGCGGCTTTGGGCGCGCTTGCAGCGGCGAAAGAGCACCTTGGATCGCTGGATCGAGTGACGCGCGTGGTTCGTGTGGGCGTGTTCATCGCGACGTCGGGAGATTTCTTCGACCAGCCGCGGGTTGCGGATGGGGCGTCGGACCTGTTTCGTGATGTGTTTGGCGCCGACAAGATGGCGGTGCGGGTGGTGATTGGCGTCGCCAGCCTGCCGCTGGGGATGCCAGTCGAACTCGAAGTGATCTTTGAAGTGGCAGGGTAGATCGGGGATGTATGAACACCTCGAGACCGATATATCGGATCCGCGTGAGGATTGCAGTGTTGGTACTGGTGCTTGCAACCGCACTCGGCACAAATTCCCAGACAAAGGACAAATCAATGGAACAGCAGGTCTTCTATCGCACAGTTAAGGTTGATGGGCTCTCCATCTTCTATAGAGAAGCTGGGCCGAAGGATGCGCCCGTCATTCTCTTGCTGCATGGTCTTCCGTCGTCATCTCGGATGTTTCAGTCTCTATTGACGCGGCTTTCAGGCAGATATCATCTGGTTGCGCCAGATTATCCGGGCTACGGCCACAGCGACTGGCCAGATCCGAAGCAGTTCGATTACACCTTTGACCACATCGCTTCGGTCATGCACGACTTCGCTCTGGCTGTTGGCTTGTCGCGCTACACGCTCTACATGCAAGACTACGGTGGGCCGGTCGGCTTTCGCATGGCCTTGGCCGACCCAGAGCGAGTGCAAGCGCTCATCGTACAAGATGCGGTGGCCCACAACGAAGGCCTCGGTGCGAACTGGGCAACACGGCGCGCGTTCTGGGCGGACCGGCAGACTAACGAAGAAGCGCTTCGCAAGAATCTGTTGTCAATGGCAGCGACGAAAACGCGGCATGTTGGGGACGATGCGAATGTCGAACTCTATGATCCGGATCTCTGGACGGATGAGTATGCATTTCTGAACTCGCCTGGGCAAGCCCAGATTCAGAGCGATCTGTTCTACGACTACCGCACAAACGTCGAGAACTATCCGAAGTGGCAGGCGTGGATGCAGAAGACGCAGCCGAGGCTATTAGTGATCTGGGGCAGGCACGATTTGTCATTCGATCCGGGAGAGCCGGAACGCTATCGCAAAGATGTGTCGAAGGCGCAAGTGCACGTGCTGGACGCTGGCCACTTCGCGCTCGACACCAAGGCAGACGAGGTTGCGGCTCTGGTTAGTCAGTTCATGAAAGCGGAGAAGTAGATAGCGGTGTCAGTCGTGTGGAGCGAAATAGATGGCATTAGAAATCAGCTTGGGTCGCCGCCGCTTTCTTGCCAACGCAATAATGACGATCGGTGGTGCCCGGCTCAGCGTCGCCGAATGGGCGACTGCGGACTCACCTGCGGCGATTCGATTGCGATCTGAGGGTGAGTTTCCGGAGCTCAGCGGCGCAACAGGGTGGCTCAACTCGGATCCCTTGACAACACACAGCCTGCGCGGAAGAGTCGTTCTCGTCAATTTTTGGACCTTTTCCTGTATCAACTCCATTCGAGTGCTTCCTTATTTGCGTGCCTGGGCCGCGAAGTACATGAACCAGGGATTGGTTGTCATCGGCGTGCAGGCGCCCGAGTTTGAATTTGAAAAGAGCGTCGAGAACGTTCGCTGGGCCGTGAAGGAAAGGATGATTGATTATCCCGTCGCCATCGACAATGACCTTGCGATCTGGCGCGCCTTCAATAACGAATATTGGCCAGCCTTTTATTTTATCGACGCGCGCGGGCATATTCGGCATCATCAATTCGGCGAAGGCGAATACCAACAGTCGGAAACAGTCATTCAAGAATTGCTGATCGATGCAGGAGCCGAAGGCATCGGTCATGACTTGGCCAACGGTGAAGGCGTTGGCATTGAAGCGGCTCCAGATTGGGCTGAGCTAAGATCGCCTGAATCCTATGTCGGCTACGATCGCGCGGAGAACTTCGCGTCTTCCGGCGGCGAAGTCCGGGACAAACGGCACGCCTATGTTTGCCCGTCGACATTGAATCTCAATCATTGGGCGCTGTCAGGTGAATGGACGGCAAAGAAGCAGCTTGCGTTACTGAATATGCCGAGCGGTCGGATCGCGTACCGCTTTCACGCCCGCGATCTTCACCTCATCATGGGTACGTCGGCGCCAGGCACTAGCGTGCGTTTTCGCGTCACAATCGATGGACAACCGCCTGACGTTGCGCGCGGGGTCGACGTTGACGGCGAGGGCAAAGGCAGAGTTACGCAACAGCGGCTCTACCAATTGATTCGTCAGCAGCAGCCGATTCTTGATCGTCAATTTGAGATTGAGTTTCTCGATCCGGGCGTCGAAGCCTTTGACTTCACGTTCGGCTAGTCCAGCAAAAGGCCATCGCGCCTAACAAATCATCACGATGGACGGCGCGACTAATCAGCAATGTTTGAATCAAAGGAGACGATCTATGAAAGACGCGGAAGCAAGTGGGATCTCACGTCGTCGTTTCGCAATCGGGGGTTTATCGGCTGGAGCCGCGTTGCTTGCGCCGAGCGCACTCTTCGGCCATGACGCCCTGCCCGTTGCCCGCAAGACAGACTTGGCTGATCTACCCGCGATTAAGCCGGGCACGAACACGTCGTTCGCTTCGCTGAAACAGATTGATGCCGGTCCTCTCAATGTTGGATACGCAGAAGACGGCCCGCCGGATGGCGCTCCCGTCATTCTTCTACATGGCTGGCCCTACGACATATACAGCTACGTCGATGTTGCGCCGCTGCTGGCCGCGAAGGGCTATAGGGTGATCGTCCCGTATTTGCGCGGCTATGGCACCACCAGCTTTCTTTCCAGCGCAACGATGCGCAACGCCCAGCAGTCGGCCGTTGGCCTCGACATCATCGCTCTCATGGATGCACTCAAAATTCAGAGAGCCACCGTCGCCGGGTTTGACTGGGGTGCGCGCACAGCGGACGTCATGGCAGTGCTATGGCCGGAACGCTGCAAGGCGATAGTTTCCGTTGGCGGCTATCTGATCAGCAGTCCGGAGGGCAACCAGGTGCCATTGCCACCCGATCCCGCGTTCCTGTTTTGGTACCAGTACTATTTCGCTACCCCAGTTGGCAAGGCCGGCTATGCGAAGTACCTCAACCAGTTCAATAAGTTTATCTGGCACCAGGCGTCGCCAAAATGGAACTTCGACGATGCCACGTACAACCGCACAGCAGCCTCCTTCGACAACCCGGACCATGTCGACATCGTGATGCACGATTATCGTTGGCGGCTCGGCCTAGCGGACGGTGAGCGGAAATATGATGACCTTGAAAAGCGGCTAGCCATGCTTCCAGTGATCACCGTACCGGCTATCACTTTGGAGGGCGACTCTAACGGAGCGATCCACGCGCCCAGCACAGCCTATCGCGACAAGTTCTCCGGCAAGTATGACTACCGACTCATCACCGGCGGCGTGGGCCACAACCTGCCGCAGGAGGCTCCGCAGCCCTTCGCCCAAGCCGTGATTGACGTCGATGGGTACTGAGTTGAGCGAATCCGCAGTTAACTTTCCAACTGAAAGTTCAGATTCCGCGTCGTTACCCCGCGATCCCGAGGTAGTGACAAGAATGTGGGGGCACTGGAGGAATGCGATACTTTCGATGGGTGAAAATCTTCGTGAATCGAGATTGACGCAATGGACGTACCGGAGGTGCTAAACGAGACTGTTCTTCCTCAGAATGTGGTCGCTCCGCTCACACGCGCGGCGATCTTTCTGGTTGTGTGCATTCGCCGGGACCCGGACGCCTATACGCTTCTGCGGTCGTTCTGCGCGGATCTTTCGGGGCTCATCCGCGCCGTTGAATCTCGGGACATTGAGGCGGGTCTTACCTGCGTCGTTGGATTCGGGTCGGGTGCCTGGGACAAACTCTTTGGATCGCCACGGCCTGCGGAACTTCACCCGTTTCGAGAGATTCAGTCAGGCGGCCGCCACGCCGTCTCCACACCCGGCGACATCCTGTTCCACATCCGATCTAAACGAATGGACCTTTGTTTTGAGATGGCGACCCAGATCATGGACAGCATCGGGGACGAAGTTTCGATTGCCGATGAGGTTCACGGTTTCCGGTATTTCGATGATCGCGATGTCATAGGTTTCGTTGATGGTACGGAAAATCCAAGGGGAGAGGCCGTTCGCGAGGCCGCAATCATCGGCGACGAAGACCCTGTCTTTACGGGTGGCAGCTATGTCATCGTGCAAAAGTACCTTCACAACATGAAGGCATGGAATGGTCTTTCCATTGAGGCGCAGGAGCATATCATTGGCCGCAGGAAACTCTCAGACATCGAGCTGAGCGATGCCGAGAAACCGGCGTCGGCGCATAACGCGTTGACTGTCATCGAGGAGAATGGAAAAGAACCCAAAATTCTGAGGGACAACATGGCTTTCGGCCGGCCGGGCCACGGCGAGTTCGGGACATACTTCATCGGTTACAGCCGCACACCTCGCATTACGGAAACGATGCTGCAGAATATGTTCGTCTGCCGTCCCCCGGGCAATTACGACCGGCTTCTCGATTTCAGCCGCGCGGTGACCGGCAGCTTGTTCTTTGTGCCGTCAGCGACGTTTCTGGACAACATCATCGGAGAAGCGCCGGATTCCACGGAGCCCGTCGGGGCGCTGACGCCTGACCCAACGTCGGCCTCGTCCGTGGACGAGGGATCACTCAAGATAGGATCACTTAAAGGAGAGAAGAATGAATAACCTCCATCGGGAATTGGCGCCAGTCTCGGACGCTGCATGGTCGCAGATCGAGGAAGAGACGACGAGGACGCTGAAACGGTATCTGGCCGGACGACGGGTTGTCGACGTTCCCTCTCCTGGAGGAATTGCTCAGCCCGGAGTTGCGACCGGTCACCTGGGCTCGATCGCTCCTCCCGCGGACGACATCATCGCAAGCCAGCGAGAGGTCAAGCCTCTTGTCGAACTGGAGTGCCTTTTGAACTATCACGTCAGGCAATCGATGACGTTGTTCGGCTGTATCTCCAAGAGACGTTCGTCTTCCGTGTCCTAACCAGCGAAGCTGCGGTCGCGCTGTCCCCGCCACAGAAATCCTCGCAATGAGTTCGCAATGATGTCGTTCGGTCGGCGCAACACAAGGGACGCTCTGCTTCGGGCGTGCTTCGAACGCTCTCCGCGTACCGGGGACCCAACGGACCTCTTGGTTGTCGATTGTTGCATCCGCAACAGTGCCAGCTTCGCGGAGACTTTTGCCTTTGTAGCTCCTGACCTCAATACCTGATGTCTAGCCAACCCGTCCAGTAATTGAGGTTGCGACCGGGCGTGGCTTGCTTTATAAAGTCGCCAGGGAAGTAGTGGCCGTACTCCGTGAACCAGCTGATGTTGCGCGTCATTCTCCAGCGCATTTGTGCAGAAGCCTGGGTGGCGATGTATGATGCGTTGCTGTTCAATCCCGAGACAATTACTTTGTTGCTGATGCTGTACAGTCCGTCACTCGTGCTTTCCCGCCAGAAGAACGCCGGATTGAAAGTTAGAGAGACAGACCTTGTCAACGAGAGGGCCGTCAACGGTTGCAGCGCGACCAAGTTCCGCCTGGCGAAGAGTTCGGCGTAACTAAAATAGGGCCCTTGCTCATATATGGAGTTAAATGTGCCCAAAGTGTGGCCCGATGGATTTTGATCGCCGCTGAGGGCAACAGCCCGAAGCGCGAACCTTGGCTTCAGAGGTGTCGATTCGATGCGGTAGCCTGTCTCCGTCGTCGCGGCCCACGCGCGAATTTCATTCGATCGGAAACTTCCCCACTGAAATGTGAAGTCATTGTTGTAGTCCCAGTGCTCGGTGGTTCCCCACAAGCGAGTGCCGACTGTCTCTCGTTGTTCGCGGCCGGTCCCTTTACCATCGAAAGGCACGCTTCGGTTGTCCAGTCCCATATAGTAAAGATCTACGTTTCCACGGGGCAGAAACCGAAGTGGGCCGACTGCATACGCAGCCCAGAAAGCGCTGCTGTGGTCGGGTGGATTGTCGAAATACCCTGGGTTATCCAAGACTGGTCTGAGGGCAAGTAAGTCGACTGTCCACTTGCCCTTTAGCCATGTAGCCCGAGCCCCGTCCAGGCTGTTCCGGATATTTCGGCCATCCCGTGTTGAGACGAGATTTTCCGATCCGAGTGCGATCTCCTGCCTGCCGGCTCGCAGCGTCAGCGTGTCATGGTCGGCATTCCAGAGGCGCAGATCGACGAATCCCTGATGGACGTAGAGTTTCTCTACGTCTATGTCCGACCGCGGACCGCCGTTTCTACCGTCTTCGAGGCTACTGCCAAGTTCGCCGAAAAAGCGGAAACGTTCACCCAAGTGCAGGTCCGTGTGCATTAAATAGCGTTGCATAGGGTATATGTTCCCCCCCGGTGAGAAGGTTGGGTCGCTGGCATATTCGCCGCGTTCTCGGATCCAGTAACCGAACGAGAGGTAATCGTTGACATGTTCACGATCAAGCCGGATGAACTGGATCGGAGCCATAAACCCGGTTCGGCACGCTGGGTTCGAAAGATATTGAACGTCTTCGTCGTAAGTTGTAACCGGCAAGGATGTGGAAGCTGCGGGACAAATGATTGCAGTATCCTGCTCCCTTTGTGCGTGCGCGGAGATACTCGAATAAAGCGCGAGTGCGCAAACAACGCAAATAGATGACCGCACAATCGAAATCGCCGGCTGTCGAACGGAAAGGCCGTACACTAGCGCCGCTGAGAGGAGCAGCGCCCCGATCCACACGGCACGGTTGTGCAGCATGCCGGTCGTCACGCCCCCGGCGAGCGCACCCAAGAAGAACGAGAGAGAGAGCAGGCCAAACACCGCAGCTTGGCGTTTCGCTTTTGGGCTGCCGATCCCGAATAGCGATTGAAATATGGCCTCTCCGAACTGCCGCAGATTACCTGTCGGCATGGTTGATGCGTAAGTCCAAGTCTCAACATGCGAAAAGAAGCAACTTCTAACAGCGATCCCGAAGGAGATAATCGAAACGATTGCTGCGCTGGAGAACCCAGCGGGCAACCATCCGATCCCTATCAAGATTGCGATTGCAATGCCAATGGCAAAGGCCTGCTGGTTCGCGGTCGCCCGCTTCTGCATCCGGGACTTGAGCATCGCGCCGGTCAGCGCACCGGCCAAATAGGTAGTCACCGGGAGCAGCAGTCGGGCCGCGCGCGTCCAGTCACCATGCGCGATCGATACCGCAGAGAGGACTAGGTTAGCGGTCATGACATTCGCGAAGACATGCCCGTGGTCGAGATAGGAGAAAGCATCCAGAAATGAGCCTGTGGCCGTGAGAAGCATCGCCACTGTTAACGAATTGAATATTGTCTCCGGTTCACGACCAGCAGGCGCGCCCATGAGATCGGAATGCGTTTCAGTCATTGGAAATCACCTCTAGAGAAGACTTCATGACGCGGCTAGCCTTCGAGGAAGCCAGCCAATTCAAAACTCAACGTCAACCGCGTCGATCGCACAGACCGATTACAAAGAAGGCGGAACGTAAAGCACTCACCGAACCGCAGACTTCCTTTGCAGTCCGTTCGATCGTTGCCAAGGAATTTCTAGAACTCCACCTTTGTCCGGAATCCAAAAACCACTGCGCTATGGTTTCCTCCGCCCACATTTGCGTAGTACTGCACCACAGGCTGCAGCAGTAGCATCGGTGCCACATCCAGAAGCGCGTTGCACTCGAAAGCGTGCTCGTCTTTCCAGGAAGCAACCCCTGGCGGAAGGAATTGCGAACTCAGCGTGTTTCGCACATACCCAATGGACACCGTGTTGTGAAACTGGACGGGGATCGGCTCGTTGAACCGCAGGCCAGCGGTGAGTTCCTTGTTGTTGCGATTAACGTCCGCTGGACTCCAGTCATACGCGAATGTTGCGTCCAAGCCTTTTCCCGCTCCGGGCTCTACGCGCCAAAGAGCCTGACTCGCCATCCAATATAAAAGGTAGTTTCCCGAACGTGGCGGCGTGCTCATCGGTGAAACGAATTTGCCGGGATTGTACGAGGCGCCGAACTGATACAGACCTGAATACCCTTTACGCTCCTCAACGCTATCAAAAGCACGCACGGACGACGCTTTCTTCCCCGGGGTGAATCCGATCTCTGAGAGGCTTACCGGCACTCCACGAAACTGTGGGATGAATCCTGTGAGGTTATGTGCATAGGGAGCGCGGTCTTCGGCCTCTACCATCGATTTCACGTACACGTGCTCAGTTGGAACAACCCTTAGTTCGATCGCCGGTGTGGACGGAGGATCGTACGACTCGTAGTCCGTAAATAGGTTGCCGAGGGCATATCCCATTGGCTCGAAAATGAAAGAAGCACCGTCATGTTGCGCCCCGTAGAAATCTTGGCCGGCGAACTGCCCGATTCGACCAGTCACGCGGTCTTTCAGCCAGCGCTCTTCAAACCACCAGGAATCGAGACGAAAAGTATTTCCGCTGGCCATTCCACTTGGCCCCGCCAATGTGTCGAGATACGTTCCGAGATTCCCTCCTGTCTGCCAAACCGCGGTCGAATGGAAGTACAAGCCTTGCCGATGGAGCAACGCACTGAAATCGACATCCACGCTCCCTCGAAAACGGTTCCAACTCGCCAGGTGTTCCTTCTGCTCGCTCTTGACGTTCCAAAGACTATCGCTGATGTACTGCAGATCGAATCTGACACCCCGTTCCTCAAGCCTCGACCGCGCACCTCCCCAATCTCCAAAGACATGGCCCCGTGGGCCCTGCCCAGTCTCATGGCTATCCGGACCGCCAAGCGTTCCATCTCTGACGGCCTGACAGGCAGCGAGCGGTCCGAAGTTACCCATCGTGAAACCCAGGACCGCCATTAACAACACCGCAACCGCTCGCATGCTCTGATCTCCTCTTCAGGCTGCCGCTGCCACTTCTGCCACCACCTGTTTGTACTCGGGCGTGTAGGCATGCTCGCGAATAAATGAAACCATGTCGGTCACGGGAGCACTCACACGTGCGAGTCCCGAATCAAAGACGAGTTTCGCCACACGTGCAGCCGTCTGAATTTCGCTTTCGAGGATGTTCGATTGCGGCGGGTAGAGGAGCCCTTGCTGCAGCAGGTCGGAGGGCACTTGATCCGCCACGGCACGAGCCGCCTCGATGAACATCTCATCGGTAACACGGGAGGCTTGCGTTGCGAAGATGGCCATTCCGATTGCCGGAAAGATGTAGAAGTTGTTGGCTTGGCCCGGTAAGTAGGTTCTTCCACCAAAGTGAACCGGTGGAAACTGAACCCCCGATGCATAGATCGCCTTGCCCTTTGACCACGTGTACGCCTGCTCGGGCGTGCACTCAGCTTTCTCAGTCGGGTTCGAAAGCGCAAGAATCACTGGCCGTTCATTGATACGCGACATGGTTTCGATTACGTTCTGGTTGAAAGCACCGCCGATCGTGCTGACCCCGATGATCGTTGTCGGCCTGATACTCTCGATCGCGGCCACGAAATCTCGAGTTGCGGCGTGCTTGTGCGCATAAACTTGCTGAAAGTCGACCAGGTCGGTACGGGTCGATTCGAGCAGCCCATTGATGTCGAACATGTAGACCTTCGACTGGGCCTGTTCGAGTGTCAATCCCTCTTCCACCAACGCCGAGCACAAAAGGTTCGCCAAACCGATACCTGCCGAACCCGCACCGAGGAAAAGGTATTTTTCATCCCTCAACTTCGTCCCCTTCATCTTGGCAGCATTGATCATGCCCGCAAGAACGATGCCCGCCGTTCCTTGCACGTCGTCGTTGTAAATGCAGTACCGATCGCGATAGCGTTCAAGCAGATGAACTGCATCCACGCCGGTCCAGTCTTCAAAGTGTATGCAGCAGTTCGGAAAGACCTCCTGCACTGCGTCGACGAACTCATCTACGAAGGAGTAGAGCTCCTCCGTTGAGGGACGTGTTTTCCGCAGACCGAGATAGAGGGGGTCGTGCAGATATTGATCATTGTTGGTCCCGGCATCGAGGTACATGGGCAACAAGTATTGGGGTGGGACACCCGCACAAGCCGTATAGAGCTGTAGCTTCCCTATGGGAATACCGGCGCCGTTCGCGCCGAGGTCACCCAGCCCGAGGATCCTGCCGCCGTCGGTGACGCAAATAAAACGGACATCCTTCTGCGGCCAGTTCTTCAGTACCTCTTTGACTTTGCCACGACGCGTAATCGAGAGGTACATTCCACGCGCCTGCCGGTAGAGGTGGCCGAACTTGAGACAGACCTCTCCAATCGTGGGATCGTACACAATCGGAAGGAAGCGAGCAGGGTCCGACATGATCGTTCGATAAAACAGTGTTTCATTGTGGTCGAGCAGATTCGCGAGGTAGATGTAGCGGTCGAGGTCGGTCGTTTTATGCCCGAGTTGAAGCATCACTCGACTCAGTTGGAGATCTTCGCTTTCGGTGACGTCCGGAACCAGCCCGACGATTCCAAGTTGTTCTTTTTCGTCCTCTGTGAAGGCGGTCGATTTGTTCAGAGACGGCTCTAGAAGCACGTCCAGTCCATGTTTGCTCGCTGTCATATTTCCTCCCTTTGCATTCGCGAATCAATGTTGGTAGATCACAAACAGTTCTTCACTTGGCTTTTGCGACGTGCGGGTAGACCATCGTCACGGGGTCGACGACGCGATCGAACTCTTCCTCCGTTACAAAACCCAGCTTCAACGCGGCTTCTTTCAGCGTGAGATCGTTGTCCAGGGCATAGTGCGCAATCTTTGACGCTTTGTCATATCCGATGACAGGCGAAAGTGCAGTCACGAGCATCAGGGAGCGGCCCACATACTCTTTAATATTCTTCAGATTTGGCCTGGTCCCTTCGACCAGGAACTTGCGGAAGTTCGTGCAGCCGTCGCTGAGGATCGTGATTGAGTTCGTGATGTTGAAGATGATGAGCGGTTTGTAGACATTCATCTCGAGGTAACCGCCGGCGCCGCCGAATCCAACGGCCACGTCGTTGGCCATCACCTGCACCGAGATCATCGTCAGCGCCTCTGCCTGGGTGGGATTCACTTTACCCGGCATAATCGACGACCCCGGTTCGTTCTCCGGAATGGAAAGTTCCGCAAAGCCAGCCCGCGGCCCGCAGGACATCAAACGGATATCGTTGGCAATCTTGTAAAGCGAAACCGCAAGCGTCCGCAGAGTGCCGGACAGTTGAACCAGGCCGTCATGCGCGCCTTGCACGGTGAACTTGTTGGGCGCACTGACAAAGGGAAGACCGGTGAGCTTCGCGATCTCAGCGGATGCGGCTTCTCCGAACCCCGGAGCGGCATTGAGGCCCGTTCCCACAGCCGTACCACCGAGAGCCAACTGATATACGCCTATGAGCGCAGATTCAATGCGTTCAAGATCGTCAGTCAACGCACCGGCGTAACCTGACCATTCCTGTCCAAGCGTCAACGGGGTCGCATCCTGCATGTGCGTTCGTCCGATTTTGACAATGTCTTTCCATTCTTCTGCTTTCGCGGAAATACTGTCGCGCAGCGCCCTTACGGCGGGGATTAGACGCTCTTTCACGTTGACGGCCGCCGCGATGCTCATAGCCGAGGGAAAAGTATCATTCGAAGACTGGGACATGTTCACGTCGTCGTTGGGATGAACCGGCGTTTTGCTGCCCACAGGCGTTCCGGCGAGCTGGCAGCATCGGTTGGAAACTACCTCGTTGACGTTCATGTTGAACTGTGTCCCGCTGCCCGTCATCCACACATGCAGAGGGAACATGTCTTCGAGGCCGCCTGCAAGGATCTCATCGCAGGTCTCGACAATAAGCTTGTACTTCTCGTCCTTCAGCCGGCCGCTAGAGTGGTTGGCACTGGCTGCGCCTTTCTTCAAAGTCGCGTATGCCGTGATCATCTCCCGCGGTATCAGATCATGGCCGATGCTGAAGTGTTCTAGTGATCGTTGCGTCTGAGCTCCCCACAGTTTGGAGCTTGGGACATCGACTTCTCCGAGGCTATCGCTCTCCTTGCGAATTCCGATCACGCTTCCATTGCTCTCCACACCCATTGATATCTCCTTGTTCCATTCCCGATGTCTGGCGAGAACGGCAATTTCGCGTTTCAAGTCGTTGTCGAAATGCCATCCACTATCGCTTCAGCTGAGCCACGAATGCTCACGCCGATTACTGCCGACTCCATCCGAACAGTACCCCTCTACCGCTGCTGAGATTAGGCCTCAAGAGCGAGAGCGAGACAATTGGACGATGGTATCGGCGACACCTTCGTCTCGGTCTTAGCGGCGCAACAAGTACAGCGCACCTTCTAGGTTCGCGCCGTTCTCGGTGATCACCCAAAAGCGACCGTAGATGATGAAGTGAAAGGCGGACATGGGGAGAGGGCTTAAGACAGAGCTGCCGCCGGGGGAAGTTAGCCTCTGTGGTCATGAGCCACGCCTTGAGCAGAGAAAAACGAGAACAAGCCATCGCACCGGGCCGGCTGGGCTGGTAGTTGCGGCGCATCGAGCAGGCGACTGGAGTGCGCCGGGAAACGGCGGCCTGTATCTTCGCGGCGCCGGGATTGCCTTACGGCGTCCCGGTGGCTTGGGTCGTCAACGTCCTTCAAAAGCGGCCGTAAACCCGATCACCGACTCTGAGGGCGGAGATTCAAAACCGGCTATAGAAGTGATCACCGGCTTTTTGGCCTGGAAGCCGGGTTACGGACGGCGAGCGACTGCGAACCTCACCGTGAACTGATCGCGCTGGAGTTGGAGCGTGGCCGGAACGCGATGGGAATCAGGCAGGATCTGATTGACAGCCAGGGGTGCGCGGGTGGTTACCAGAGCGTGACGCGATTCATGCGTCATAGGACCTCCTGCAAACTGGTCCTTGCCGCCGCATACCAAGGTATCGATCGATACCAACGTCCAATGGAGTGCCCTCTGCTTTTCTGGCTTAATCACAAGTGTGGATTGGGTATGGATTACTCCACAGTCGGTCGTGGCCTGCCAGGCTTCACGAATCGCGAGATCCTTCAGTGGGTAAGAAGAGGAGACAGATTGTGTCGCGCGCACGACCTTAGCGAGCTCTTCGATGAAATGCGGATACCCCAAAGTTGTACAAGACGCTCGGCCAACCGGCGATGGAAAGTTGTCGATATGAGATTCGGTCGTCAGACGAAACAAACTCGGTCACCGGCGGTAGTCTCAAGGCTACTCGCGCTCACGGCGACGATAACATTGTTCCTATCGATTGGAGCATCGTGTCAAAAGGCACCTATCACGCCGAATGTGCCCTGGTTACCAGAGCGCCATTCCTTGGAGCGGGACACGACGCCTTTTGACATTCATGAAGCGTTGATAGATGGCGAGCATGTTTACAGCCTAGGTGAGCTGGTCGACATTGCAGAATCGAATAGCCCTGCGACACAAGCAGCTTGGAACCGAGCTAAAGTGACTGCGGCATCGGTCGGAATTGCGAAGAGCGAGCTCTATCCGACAATCATCGCAACGGTTGCCGGAACAACTTATCTCAATCCGCAACTCTTCGGTCGATCCTTCGTCCTGCAGGACTGGGCCACTTTTGATGCGGGCGTCCATCTGGCTTATACGCTTGTGGACTTCGGCGCGCGGCGCACGGAGATTTCCGCAGCTCAAGCTCGACTTGTTGCCGCAAACCTGTCATTTAACAATCAACACCTCGTTCTCATCCGGCAGGTTAGTCAAGCGTACTTCAGCTTGCTCAAGGCGAGAGGATTGCGGGAGGCAGCAGAGGTTTCTCTCAACGACGCCAAGACAACAGAGGATGCCGCGCAAGACCGACGCAAAAACGGGCTTGCGACCGTGCCGGAAGTGCTCGAGGCAAAGGCTGCGACTGCGAAAGCAGCCTATGACTTGCAGAGCGCGATCGGAGCTGAGAAGGTCGAAATAGGAAATCTTGCCAGGGCTATTACCGCGAATCCGGTGAAGCAGTTGAAAGTGGAACCACTCGATCAACTGAGGATTCCAGACAAGCTGGATCAAACCGTTGAGGATGCCATCGACACGGCGTTCAAAGATCGCCCAGACCTGCAGGCCGACGAGGCGCGTGTGCGTGCGGCTGAGGCTGAAGTAAAACATGCTCAGGCCGCCTATTATCCTTCGTTGACGTTTGACGGTTCGAAAGGATGGATTCGCGGCTTCGGAGAGCAATACGGCTCGCCTGCTGACTATGCAAGGACTTACACCTACGGCGCCACACTCAGTCTTAAATGGACGGTCTTCGATGGACTCCGCCGGGAAAACAGCATCAGGCAGGCGAAGGCAGAGGAGAAAGTAGCGACAGAGGAAGTTCGCGACCATCAAGACGAGATTACAAATCAAGTCTGGAATGATTACGCAAACGCAGCGACTGCGCTCGAGCAAAGGCAAGCAGCGGCGGTCCTATTAATTGCTTCATCCGAGTCGTATTCGGCCGCGTTGGAGTCGTACAAAGACGGCGTCCGCAACTTCCTGGATGTGCTGTCGGCTGAGGATGCACTGGCGCAAGCCCGTGCTATCGATGTCACCGCCCGCACTCAAGTGCTTCAAACCTTCACCGATCTTGGCTTCCGAACAGGCGACTTATTGGCAAATCATCCGCGAGGCAAGAATCCATGAGTTCTAATCACCAGTCTGTTGAACGCTGCAACACCCGTCGATTGTGGACAAGCTTTGTAGTAAGCCTGCTTGTGCTCGCTACTGCCGGGTGCTCCGGGTCCCCAGTGTTCAACATCCTCGGATCGTATTTCCCGTCATGGCTTGTATGTGTGGGAATCGCGATCGGATTGACGTTTGCGGCTCACCTGCTGGTTTCAAAGAAGAAGGTTGCGGACCAGCTTTGGCCTCTGCCGATCGTATACTCAGCGCTCGTCTGTTTCTTCAGTTGCACGCTGTGGTTGATCTTCTTTAAGTAGTGAGGAAAGTACATTGCGAATTTCACTTCCACAAAAGTTTCAAAGCAAAGGATCGATCATCAGCGCCTGCTTTGTCGTCGGGGGACTTATCTCTGCAGGGTTGGTAGTTTACGAGGTAGTGGTGTATCCGCGCACGGATGACGCTGAAGTGACAGCGAATTTCATCGGCATAGCGCCTGTCGTTGAAGGTCCAGTCGTGCGACTACCTATTCACGATAACGACCTCGTCAAAAAGGGCGACTTGCTATACAAAGTGGACGATCGACCCTACTTGTATGCTTTGCAGAGCGCTATTGCTGCTCAAGCGGAGCTCGAAGGCGAAATTGAGAATGAGTCCCGTCGAATCTCCTCTCAAGTCAACGGCGTTGATGTGGCGAACGCAGGTGAGCAAAGCGCGTTGGCGAATGAGGCCAGGGCGGCCGATGAAATCGAGGTTGCGAAAGCGGCGATTGAGCGATCGGAAGGTGCACTCAAGCAAGCGGAGGCTGACGAAAGTTACGCCATAGGCAATTTTCATCGTATCGAGCCGCTCCTAGCGAAAGGCTTCGTGACCGAGGACGATGTCCATAAAGCTCGTACTACGGCCGACGCGAAGACGGCGGCAGTGGACCAGGCGAAGTCTCAATTGCGGCTGGCGAAAGCGAGTCTGCTTGCTGCTACTGCTCAAAAGCAGCAAGCCATGGCGCAGATTGTTCAGACCCAGGCTCAGGTCAAAGAATCGGCACATTCGGTTCTGGTTCTGGCGCCTTTGCTTGCGCAGCGCGAGAGCCGGGCATCAGCGGTTCGATTAGCTCGATACAACTATGAGCAATGCAGCGTAATAGCGCCATTCGATGCCCGCGTAACCAACCTCACGACATCCGAGGGGCAATACGTCAAGGCGGGCAAGCAATTGTTCACCCTTATCGACAATCGGACGTGGTGGGTTCTCGCAAATTTCAGAGAAACCCAAATCTCACATACTCGGATCGGAACGCCCGTTGACGTGTTCCTCGTGTCCGATTCAACCACGAAATATCATGGCATTGTCGAGAGCGCGAGCTTTGGCGTGACTCCCGATCCGGATGTTGTGGGAAAGCTTTCGGAGGGATTGCCCGAGGTGCAGCGTACGCTCAATTGGGTGCGTCTGGCATCACGATACCCGGTACGCGTCAGGATCATTGACCCGCCTCCGGCGGCACTTCGTGTTGGTCAGGTTGCGGTTGTGGTCATGCGGCCTCCGCACCGAGATCGCTGAGGCGTGTGATGACAGCCTATGGTGGATTCAAGTCGTCAATTCGGAATTTTATCGAAATGCTGCGTACCGAACTTGCGTGGTATCCGGGCCGGCCCGCTCTCGTGGCAAGAATCGTGCTCGCTTGTATGAGTGTGATGTTACTGGCGGAAATCTTTCGACTTCCCGGCGCTATATTAGGCGCCAGCTTTCCGATTTTGATTTCGCGAGAAAGTCCGAACGCCACCCGGAAGACTGCATTTCAGATCGGCTTGGCTTGTTCCATCGGAACTGCTGAAGTGATCATCGGTGGAATGCTGACTGCAGGCTCGCCATTTCTTCATGTGATGTGGGTGCTGGCGAGCCTCTTCGCTGCATTCTACGCAATCAGCAGCTTTAATTTTGCGAATGCGGCCCTCACCGCCAGCGCAGTGGTCGGGGTCGCGATCCGGGTATGGGACTATCCAATCAGTGCTGAAGCCCGCGTGGAAGTTACGCTCTACACCTGGCTCTCGATCCTTATAGCCTGTGTTGTTTCCGCGTTGATTGAAACCGTATTCGAGAAGAAGAACCCGCAGGACGCGGTGCTCGAGGGGATCTCTAGCCGCTTGAATCTGATAGAAACGCTCTTGAGTCAAAGTTCCGTGGCAGAGTTTCCCTCCGCAGCGTTGACGATTCAACTCGCTCGTGCTGCCGCAAAAGGTGTAGACGATTTGCGGGAGATCCTCGCACATTCCAGCTATGACGCGGGCTTTCACGATTTGCTCGCAACAGTGATTGCCCTGATAAGGCGGCTCGTAGAGCTGGGCGCGAATCTTGTCGAATCGGCCCCACTGTTATCGATCGAAGATCAGGAGCGGTGCCGGGCCATTGCGCGCAATCTGGGGTCGGTTCGTTCCAGCCTCGCGCGCAGGGAATGTCCGGTATGGATCGACCTGCCTTTTGCAAGTCAAGCGTCCAATCCGATATTGACAGAAATTGAACGCACAACGGATTTAATCTCTCAGAGCTTTTGTAGTGAGAGTTTTCGTATCCATTGGCTCTTGCCCGCGGCAGCTCCGGCCGCGCCGATCAGTGGATCGGTCACTGGCGCCCTCCGAAACACGGAGCATATCAAGTTCGCAGTGCGCGGCACGCTGTCTGCTTTTCTTTGCTATCTGTTCTACATGAGCGCAGGTTGGATGAGCCTTGGTCCGTCGATCGTAACGTGTATTCTTGTTGCTCGTCGATGGACAGGCGCAAGCCGGCATAGACAGCTTCAACGGTTTGCGGGCTTCCTCTTGGGTGCAGGACTCTTCGGATGGGGAACAGAAGTGTTCCTTCTTCCTCTTCTCGACAATATCGCGCAGTACGCTCTTCTATTCGCGTCAATCGTCTGGATTGGTTCCTGGGTGGCGACCTCCGGCCCTCGGATAGCATTCTCCGGGTTTCAGATTGTCCTTGCCTATAATTTCGTAAACCTCAACAGGTTTACGCTCAACACATCCCTCGTTCCCGCTCGCGACGTAGTTCTGGGTATCGTACTCGGGTTTGCGGCAATGTGGCTTGTGTTTGACCATCTCTGGTCACAAACTTCCAGCGCATCTGTCCGCAGTCTATTCCTGGAAACGTTGCGTAGCATAGCCAACTTCAAGCCGGTCCCGGCTGAGTCTTCTGGAGAGGCGAATCAGCGGTTGACTGCGGACAGTTCGACAATCAACCGGGATCTCGACAAACTGCGAGATCTTGCCGATTTCTACGCGTTTGAATCCTTCCCGAAAAAGCCGCAAGAAAGCCTCGTGAACCGGAGCATTCGAACGCTCTTGCCGGAGTTGCGCGCCTTCCTGCTCGTGAAGACGGGACTTCTGCAGCACAAAACCCTGGCACAAGGCGCGGTAGAAGAGGCGCTTATTCGAGAGGTGGAAGAGATGGCCTCTAGTGTGCTTCATGGGCTGGCGAATGCAATCGAAACAGAATCAACTGAACCACTCTCGTCGTTGAGTCCTCGAATCGAGGAACTCCACGCTAAGGTTTTAATGGAGGAAGCAAAATCAAGAGATGCGAAAGATTTACTGAAGCATGCCGAAATGCGATTGTGTGCTTCGCTATTGCATTTAGCCTCTGGTCTTGAGCGTCGAACCAGATCGAACTTCGCGCTACAAAGCAGCACTGCGAAAGGGATTGAAATTTGGTCTGTTAGGACAATCGCCGAGACCTAGGAGACCGTCTCTTGCACTGATTGAAGAGGCTGAGAAGCGAAATCGTGAAATTGAATCGCGACGCAAATTACCACATTGTCGACGAGTCGATATGACGATTGGAACTAACCCACACAATTCGGAGAGCTGCAATGAGCGCATAAACAATCCGTTATAGCGACACGGCGGATGGGGATTCGTTCAATTCAAAGACGGCAAATCTGCCGGCGAGTCGGTGCACAAAATGTTTTCCTTGCCACGAGCCTGGCAAAGGCCTGGAGTTTGTCCTTACCGATTACGCACCCTGACATAGATGATAATGAATCTTTTCATTTGAGCTGAGGCGGTGCCAGGTCGCAAGGATTATCAAAAGCGATCAATCTGCTGCTTAGTTCTGAGCCCTGATGAACGCGCGCACCAGCGCTGCGATTTCATCGGCTTGCCGGTTCATACAGAGGTATCGGCGATACCTTTGTCCAATGGCGTTGGTCTTCAGCGTGTGGCTTAATCACATTTACACATCGAGGAAGGAAGACCCAATGCGCGCGATTTGCCATTTCATCAACGGTCAAAGCGTCACGCGGACTGACGCCGTCACAAGCCCGGTCTACGATCCGAGCACAGGGCAGGTGCAGGCTATTCTGGAGCACGGTGACACGGCAATCCTGGCGGAGGCTGTAGCGGTCGCCAAGACTGCGCAACCTACCTGGGCCGCGATCGACCCCCAGCGGCGGGCCCGGGTGATGTTCAAGTTCAAGGCATTGATCGAAGAGCACAAGCAGGAACTCGTTCACCTGATGTCCTCGGAACATGGCAAATTGCTAGACGACTCCCTCGGCGAGTTGCAGCGCGGCCTGGATGTGGTGGAGTTTATCTGCGGCGTCCCACATTTGCAGAAGGGTGAGTTCACCCAGGGCGCCGCCCCCGGTATCAATGTTTATTCGATCCGCGAACCATTAGGGGTCGTCGCCGGAATCAGTCCCTTCAACTTTCCCGCCATGATTCCGCTCTGGATGCTGGCTCCAGCCATCGCCGTCGGCAACGCCTTCATTCTGAAACCCTCGGAGCACACCACTTCCGTCGCCATTCGGCTTGCGGAACTCGCGCTGGAAGCCGGTGTGCCACCAGGGATCTTCAACGTTGTGAACGGGTACAAGCATGTCGGGCAAGCGATTACTGATCACCCGGACATCAAAGCCGTGACCTTCATCGGCTCTACGGTTGTGGCGAAGTCCGTCTACGCGCGCGGCTCGGGCAACGGCAAGCGCATGCAATGCATGGGCGGAGCGAAGAACCACGGCGTCATCCTGCCCGATGCTGACCTTGACCAGGTTGTCGCGGACGTGCTTGCCGGAGCCTTTGGCTCCGCCGGCGAGCGGTGTATGGCCATGCCGGTGATCGTGCCCGTTGGCCAGAAGATGGCCGAGGCGGTTCGCGAGCGCCTGCAGCAGGAAATCCCCAAGCTGCGGATCGGCGTTTCCACGGATCCCGACGCGCAAATGGGGCCGGTCGTCACCGCCGAACACAAGAAGAAGATCGAAGGCTATATTCAGCTGGCTGTCGATGAGGGGGCAGAACTGGTCATCGACGGGCGGGGCCGGAGCCTGCCGGGCCATGAAGAGGGGTTCTTCTTGTGGCCAACTCTGATCGATTACGCTTCACCTTGCATGAAGAGCTACCAGGACGAGATTTTCGGCCCTGTGCTGCAGATCGTTCGTGCGGAAACATTCGAGGAAGCGCTGAGCTACCCGAACTTACATCACCAGGGCAACGCGGTTACCGTCTTCACGCGCAATGGAAATTGGGCCCAGCGTTTTGTTAGCGAAGTCGAAGTAGGTATGGTGGGCGTCAACTATCCGATGCCAACGCCGGTCGGTTACTACAGCCATGGCGGCTGGAAGGACTCAGCTTTCGGAGACCTTAATCAATATGGCGAGGACAGTATCCGCTTCTTCACGCGCACGAAGGTCGTAACACAGCGCTGGCCGCACGGCGGAGCAGCCACGGACTGAGCTTCTTCCTGCCGAACATGGGTAGGTTTTCGCCCTTCGCTCCGAATGCCGGAGGAAATCACATCCGTTATCGCTGACCTTCAGGTCCAGTGCTTCCTGACAGCGAAGCCCGGCGCTGTAGTAGAGAGCCAACACTGCACGGTGCTTGTGGCATCAAGCAGAGCGCAGACTTCTTCGCGGCTCCAGACTGCAGGCAGTTGGCGGCGCACCTTCGGCTTGATGATCTCCTGATCGAACCAGGTCTGCTGCAGGGTCCGCATGTAGAGGAACTTCAGTGCCGATCGGGCTCCCTGAATGGTTCCCCTGGCAAGCTTGCGCTCGTTCAGCAGATACAGCAGGAATGTCCGAACGTGCTCCGGGCCCAGCTGATCGGGTGACTTGCGGAAGTATCTTGCAAACTCGGCAACAGTATGGGTGTAGTGGCGAATCGTACGTTGGGAGAAGTTGCGCAGCCGGAGATCTTCCTGCATGCGGTGGCGTAGATGTGTCATGGACACCTCCCTCGGTGGCCAACACTCTATCCAAATGCCACAAAGGCATACCCTGCCGCGCTAGCGGCTTAGTGCAAATCGCCGATGCACTCTTCGTGGGTTTGATTCAATCTGTTCAAGGAGCCGATTTACGAAAATGTCTACAATCTGCGGTCCTACGGTTCGCGTTTAGTTCGCATGGCCTACGGACAGAGAACAACTCACTCGCATGCTTAAGCTCCATCGACCAAGATGGAGGCCTACCTTCCCGGCAAGTCGCCTTAGAACTGCGCTAGTATCTGCCTAAAATCATTCTTCTCGGAGCAGGGCTAGTGGGTCGATCGAGAGCGCGCGGCGGGCTGGGATCCAGGTGGCGATGAGGCCTAGCAGGACCATGGCTCCGGTGACGCTGGCCATGACTACTGGGTCGCCGGGCGAAGCCTGATAGACGATGGCTGCCAGAACGCGTGTGGAGGCGAGGCCGAGGATGAGGCCGGCTAGCGACCCCCAAACTAAGAGGTGCAGGGCGCGGCTTAATGCTGCTGAGAGCAATTCTCTTCTTTGCGCGCCTAATGCTACGCGGATGCCTAATTCACGCAGGCGGCGGCTTACGGAGTAGGAGGCCATGCCGAAGATTCCTGTGGCTGCGAGCAAGGCGCCGAGGATGCCCAGCGAACCTAAGGCGACGGTGGCCATGCGCGAGGTGAAGAGTGCGCCATCCATCTCGTGGCTCCAAGTGGTCAGCCTGTAAGGAAGGGTTGGATCGAGATTGCGGATGGTTCGGTCTACGACGGGTGCGAGGGTTGCTGCGTCGTGTGTAGGGCGGATAAGAATGCGGCAGGCGGAAGTGTGTGCTTGTTTGAGGGGGCGGAAGATGGCTGACCGGGGGTCTTCTGTCACGGTTCTGTACTTGCCGTCTTCGACGACGCCGACGATCTCGAGGCGTGGGCCTCCAGAGAGCTTGAAGTGGTTGCCGATGGCCTGGGCGTCAGAGCCGAAGAGACGGCGTGCAAATTCGCGGTTGATAATGGCGACCGGGAGTGCGTTTTCATCATCGTGCCAAGTGAATGCGCGGCCGGCGATGAGGTGTGTGCCGGCGGTTTGGAGGAACTCCGGAGAGGTGATGTAGGCGGATGCTTCCAGGGCGATGTGGGAGGTGCTCAGATCAGCCGTGTCGTCACGGAAGATGCTGGAGGTGGTCCAGCCAAGGGACAGTGGGACCTGATCGATGATAGCTGCGGATTGGACGCCCGGCAGGGACTGGAGGGTGTCAATGAGGCGCTTTTGCATCGGGGCTGTCCGCGGGCCTTCGTAACCAGCCATGTCGAGGTCGGTGTCGATCAAGAGTTTGTTTTCGGGGTTAAACCCGAAATTAGCGTGGAGAGATCGAGCGAGGCCACGGATGGCGACGAATGAGGCGGTGACGAGGACACCGCAGACGACGATCTGGACGATGAGAAGGATGTCGCGCATGGAGATGCGTCGGCCTGCGGCTGCAGAGTTTCCGGCTTTTACGATCTGCCAAGGATTGGCGTTGAGGACCTGACGGACGGGGACGAGGCCGAAGAGGAGTCCGCTGAGAAGTGAAAGGGCGAGGGCGGCAAGATAGACGTAAGGATCCGGGTTGACGGGGAGGTTAATGGGGAAGTTGGGGACGGGTTGAAGAGTACTGAGGAGACGCAACAGGAATACGCTGCCTGCTATGCCGGTAACGCCGCCGAGGAAGGAGACAAAGACAGCCTCAAGGAGGAGCTGACGGATGATCCGGGGGCGGCTGGAGCCAAGTGCGAGGCGGAGGGCGATCTCGCGTGCACGGTCTGAGGCGCGGGCGGCGAAGAGGCTGCCGAGGTTGGCACAGGCAGCGAGCATGATGAGCGCTGCGAGTAAGGCGAGACCGGCGACGAAAGCTCGGACGGGGCGGCCGAGCATGTCGCCGTAGAGTCCGGGGCTGGCGAGAGAAAAGGTTACTCCGGTGTTTTCTTTTGGGTAAGTTTTGGATAGATATTCTGCGATGGAAGCCAGATCCGCAGTGGTCTGCGCGGGTGAGATATTGGGCTTGAGACGTGCTGTGATGATCAATCCGCTGGAGTTTCGCTGGTTGAGGGCGCTATGGCCCTCGATCTGCTCCTGATCAACGATGGGTACCCAGAAGTCTGCATTGAAGAAGATTTCGGTGCCGCGGAAGTTTTCAGGGGCAACGCCGAGGATGGTGTACGGATGTTTGTTGACCTGCGCAGTGTGGCCGACAACGGATGGGTCAGCGTGGAAGTGGTTTTTCCAGAAAGCGTGGCTTAGGACCAGGTACGGGCTGCCGTTGGGGCCGTGTTCATCGGAGGAGTGTAGCATGCGTCCGAGACAGGGCTGGATGCCGAGAACGTCGAAGTAATTACCGCTGACTTCGTAGACCCAGGCGGTGATAGCTTTGCCGTCGGAGTCTAGACCGACGGGAGCCATGTCGGAGACGACCATGCCAGAAAAGGTGGTGTTACGGTCGCGGAGGTCAAGGTAGTCGGGGTAGGAGATTTGTGGAGAGTGATCTTCGCCACGCTCGACGGTATAGAGGTTGCCGGCGCTTGGGAATTTGAGCGGGTGAAAGACGAGTCCGCGGGCGAAGCTGAAGACGATGGCGTTGGCAGCTATCGCGAAGGCTAAGGTGACGACGGCGGTGACGGTAAAGCCGGGGGATTTGAGCGTCATACGCAGTGCGTAGCGTAGATCGAAGAGGCAGGACTCTATGCCGGTGGCGCCGATGGCTTCGTGGGATTGCTGCTGGTACTTGGTTTCGCCGCCGAATTCGATGCGGGCCCGGCGTTCGGCTTCGGCGCGTGAGAGACCCTGGCCTTCAAGGTCGTCGGCGCGGTGAGCGATGTGGGCGCTGAGCTCTGCTTCCAGGTCGCGCTGCAGGCGTTTGGGGTGGAAGATGCGGGTGGTGCAGGCGCGGAGCCGGCCGATCATTTGAGATATCAGGCTCATGGCTTAGATCTCCTCGGGCAGGGCGGCTAAGGCTACAGACATGGCGGCGGCGAGACGGTTCCAGCCCTCTGTCTCTGTGCGGAAGCGCTTGCGGCCGGCGGCGGTTAGCTCGTAGAACTTGGCTCGACGGTTGTTTTCGGAGACTCCCCACTTGGTTTTGAGCAGCCCCTGGCGCTCAAGTCGGAGGAGCGCTGGATAGAGCGCTCCCTGTTCAACGAGAAGTGCCTGGCTGGTGATCTGGCCAATGCGCAGGAGGACGCCGTATCCGTGCAGTGGGCCGAGTGAGACGGCCTTGAGAATTAGCAGGTCGAGGGTGCCTGGAAGGAGTTGGGCTTCGCCGGACATTTGGTACTCCTAAGATGCTTAGGAGTGTAGGGTGCCTCTCCTAAACTGTCAAGGAGAGATTTTGGAATTAATGCTGATCGCGATCCGCTACTCATCCGATCGCCAGCCATATCGTCCGTACATGATGCGAGATGAGTTTCAGCTACTTTTAACTGCACCATCATAGTCGGGAATTTTTGGCTGTCCCCCGGCCAGCTCCAGATACTGGATCCTTCCCAGACTCAAACCCAGATGTCGAAGTTATTCAGCCACCGATGCCTTGATCTGCCGGGGGAGATTGACGTCTGACCTTTCTGCGTCCAGGCTTCCGACGGTCGCAGCGAAATCCTAGCTGCCGAATCTAAGGACAAACAACATCAAGAAGGCTTCCAGTTCACCAGTCTCTTCGTATGCTCGATGAATGCATTGCCATGATGGCGACAACGGACAATCGGAGGCACCTCTCAGGCACAGCCGTTTTACTGCCATTTGGCATTCCTGAACCCTGGCCGACTTGCGTGTCCAGAGTCGGTAGGAGCGATTAATCTGCAACTCCATTCTCATGCCTGTATACTTTCGCATTATCCCTCGGCTAGCTGCGTTTCTGGCCATCACTGATCGCCTTTTGCTCTTGCCCTGATCGGGTCCGAAAGCAAAAAATCGGCCCGATTTGTGTTCTAGGGTTCAGGCAAGATCGAAAAAGCTGGACACCGCCAGACCGTTTCACCAAGTTAGGAGATGCGAGTGCCGTCCCTAAAGCGGCTGCGCGAGATTCGCTCCGGCTTCCAGCCCGCTTTCTGGGCTGCGAATTTCACTGAGATTTTCGAGCGCGTCGCTTACTACGCCACGACTGCCGTCCTTGCCATTTACTTGAACGAGCAGTTGCACTTTTCGACCGAGCTCACCAGCTGGATCCTGGGCACGTTTGGGCTCGTAGTCTGGTTCCTGCCCATCCTGGGCGGTACCTTGGCTGACCGTTTTGGCTTCCGCCGCGCGCTGATGTTCGCGTATTTGGTCATGACCGCTGGATATTTCCTGCTTGGGTCGCTCTCGGCCACGTGGATGGCGCCCCTCCGACATGCCCTTGGCGACGAGTGGCTCGTGCTGGCCATCCTCATGATTCCGGCCTTGGGCCCCGGCGTCGTGAAGCCTTGCGTGGCGGGGACCACAGCGCTCGCATCGTCAGAAAACGTGCGCTCAATCGGGTATTCGATTTACTACACACTGGTGAACATCGGCGGAGCGCTGGGGCCGATCATCGCGTTTCTGGTCCGCAAACAGCTCGGCTGGGGCATGGAAGCGGTGTTCCGGGTTGCGTCTTGTTCGGTCTTTCTGATGTTTTGGGTAACTTTGCTCTTTTATCGCGAGCCCGAACGTTCGGGCCGAGAGCCTGTCGCGAGCGTATCCCGTGCCTTCCAGAATATGGTCGTTGTGCTCGGGAACTTCCGCTTTGTAGCTTTTCTACTGATAGTTTCCGGTTTCTACATCGTGTTTTGGCAGCAATACATCTCCGCCCCGCTCTTTATGCGCAATTTCATTAACTCGAAAGCAGATGTGGACCTGCTTCTTTCCGTCGATTCCGCCATGATCATTTTGTTTCAGATCGCAATCACCTACTTAACGCGACGCATGCAGCCGGTGCGAGCCATAGCGCTGGGTTTTCTGGTGGCGGGGCTCGCCTGGATCGGCCTTGCCGTCCGCCCCAGCGTTCCTATGTTCGCGCTCGCATTTGCTATTCTTGCGCTCGGTGAGATGATGTATGCCGCGCGTTTCTACGAATACGTCTCGCGCCTCGCGCCCTCCGGCCAGCAGGGCCTCTACATGGGCTACGCATTTTTGCCCGTGGCCATAGGCTATTTCATCGCCGGGATTCTGGGCGGGCATCTGCTGCATTACTTCGGAGTCGTGCTTAAGCGCCCGCAAGAAATGTGGTGGGTGGTCGTGGGCGTCGGCATCGTCACCGCTGCGTTGATGTGGGCGTACGATGCGTTTGTTCGGCCGCCAGCGCCACAAATTCCGCTGTGCGCCGAAGAAGGTGCTTCAGCACAACGCCTGCCCGCGGCTCTATAACCTGAATCACTCAGAATTGCGACGACGCAAGTCGTCGTAGGATAGGTCCCGAAAGACCCGCCAGTGTCGAACGATCCACCTTGCGGTGTAGTCGCCCACTTGTGCTTGTGCCGCACGTCCTCGCTTCGTGCCATGCCGCCGAAGCACTCATCCCGCCCGACAAACCGCTCTCCGCGAATTTCCTGACTGTTTCCTAAGGGTTTGTTTCGGCACACGGCTCCGACAAGTCTCCCGAAGGGCCTCTCCGGAGAGCATTCCCTGGTTTTGCAAGCTGCAGAGCAGTGACGGCCTGCGGTGGCTGTGCCAAATTTTACGCGCAGTCCCGCAGGCTTCAGGCTATTCTCAATCGACCCATCATCCCCGCTGGAGGCCACGGTGACACAGCTACCTTCCGAGAAACACGAGATTACGCACGTAAGTGATACGGCCCTCATGGTTGCGGCTTGCCGCGCCCTCGAGACCGAAGAGCCAGATGCCTTCGCCCGCGATCCTTTTGCGGCCCGCCTTGCCGGCGAGCGCGGCTTCGCCATCCTGAATGGAATGTCATGGTCGATGATCCTTCGCTTCGGCATGGCAGTGCGCACGCGCTTCCTTGATGAGCTCCTCGCCGAGGCCCTCGCCATCCACCCGATCCGAACGGTTCTAAGCGTCGGATGCGGACTGGATACCCGGCCCTGGCGTCTCGTTCTGCCGCCAGCCTTGCGCTGGATCGAAGTGGATTTTCCCGACGTGCTCGACTACAAGCACGGCTTGCTGGCCGGCGAGAAGGCGCATTGCCACGTCGAGCGTCTTAGCGTGGACTTGAACGACGGCGCCCAGCGCCGCACGATGTATGCAGCCGCGGGAACCGAGCATTCTCTGGTGATCACCGAAGGCGTGCTGATGTATCTTCCCGCCGCCACCGTAGATGCTCTGGCAGCCGAGATTTCCAATGCATCAGGAGCAGCCCACTGGATCAGCGACATTACCACTAGCCATTTCAGCAAAGCAATTCGCGGCGGCGGAACATCGGCAAGCGGATTCGAACACGTCCGCGCGCCAGACGCCCTGGAAGGCGAGCAGATCCTCGAAGTGCTGCGCACCCACGGCTGGACGACGGAAGCAATGCGCAGCTACATTCGAGACGCTGCCTTTAGCCAGGACCGCGTTCGCCGCATCTTTGGCGACAGGCCACAGTCTGCCCCTCCTCCGTTCGCTGCCAGCGATCCCACGGGCATCCACCGGTTTGAGCGCGCGCGCGAGGCGTGAAAGACAGCCCAGATGCCCCCAGGGTTGGATTTTCAGAGCTGGGATACATCGAGCCTCAGTTCTCGCTGATCGTTCAGCTTCAGTCCTCCTTTGACGCCGCATCGCCAGTGCGCTCATTCAACAGCAATCGGCACCGACATGTCGGCGTCGCGCTACAAATTGCTGGTCACGGTCAGAAACTTCATCCCAATATGCGAGGTGACTCGATGAGAAGCGCGGCGCGCCTCAAGATGGGCTACTATCCGCTGCCTGAAAGCGAAGGAGTAAAGCTTCGCTCACTGCTCTCCTTCGATGGACCAGCTTCAGTTATTGATCCCTGTGTGGGGCAAGGGACTGCGCTGAGTCTCTTCACGCACGATGCACCAGTTCGGTGCTATGGCATCGAACTTGATGCCGAACGTGGTCACATTTCAATCGTGTCGCAGTGCGCGAATCGGATCAATCCGGGACGCTCGACGGGCAGGCACGAAGGCTGCCATGAGCGATACGGATAACAGGAGCAAGGCTATGCCGCCAACAGCGAGAGCGTCCGTGCTCCCGAGTCCGTAAAGCATGACCCTGATAAATCGTGTCAGCCATAGCGCCGCGCTCAATCCAAAGATAATTCCTGTACTTGTCAGCCAAAACGCCTCGAGCAATACGCCTGAGAGCACTTGGCCGGTTCGGGCACCCAGAGCGATTCGCAAGCCGATTTCTGCGGTCCGCATGTTCACCGCATATGCCATGATGCCGTAGATACCGATGCTCGCAAGCACCAGAGCTAGCACACTGAATCCTACGGCAAGCTGCGCTAGTGTGCGCTCATCCGCCAGAGTTGACCGGACCTGGTCCTTCATTGTGCGTACATCGACCATTGGTAGATCCCGATCCAGAGATTCGAGGGCTCCTCGAACTTCCAGAAGCACGGCGCCGGGGTTTCCGGCCGTGCGGATTTCGACCATCATGCGACTCGGTCCGTCCACTTTCTGAACGTACGGAACGTAGAAAGTCGGAGGGGTTTCGCTGCGTAAATCCGCGTAACGCGTGTCCGCAGCGATACCCACGATCTGAATCGGGCCCTCGACATCTTCCGGATCTGTTTCGAAGATCTTCCCGATGGGATTCTCGTTTGGAAAGAACTGCTGTGCTAGCGCACGATTCACGACTGCGACCCTCGGAGAAGTGGAAGTGTCATGCCTGTTGAATGCGCGTCCTTGCAGAATCGAGATGCCGAGCGTCTCAAAAAACTTTGCTCCTACAGCATTGGTTTGAACGCGGGCGGGATCCTTTTCCTGGGGGCGACCCAGGACGTGGAGAGTCGCTCCCGAATGTCCATCGCCGATGATGCCGATATTGCTGACGGTTTCCGAGCGGACTCCGGGAAGAGTCGCAAGCTTTTCCTCAAATTGTTTGAAGAAGTTTGTCATTCGCGCGTCGGCGTATTGGGCGCGGGGAAGGCTAACACGGAAGAGTAGGATGTGACCCGTCTCAAACCCTAACGGAATGCGATCGAGATTGAGCAGTGTGTGCACGAAGAGCCCCGCGCCTATGAGCAGGATCGCTGAGAGTGCAATCTGAGCGATTACAAGACCCTTGTCAAACCAGAGTTTATGTCGATTGGCGGTGGCGCCTCCAGAATCCCTGAGTCCGGCATGCGCAACAGTTCGTGTTGCTTGCCATGCGGGCGCAAATCCGAAGAGGATGCCGGTCCCTAAAGAGATTCCGATAGTGAACAGAAGCACACGCCAGTCGAACTGCACTTGCACCGGCTCCGGCCCAGACGAATTCGCCAACAGTCTTGGGATCACGTTGCGGCCGAGATAGCCGATCAGCAAGCCCGCCAATCCACCGAAGCTGGAAAGCAATACGCTTTCGGTCAGCATTTGTCGTACGATGCTTCCGCGGCTTGCTCCAAGAGCCAGACGTGTATTCAACTCACGCTGCCTGGTTGCCGAGCGCGCAAGGAGTAGATTCGCCAGATTCAGACAAGCCAGCAGCAGAACCAACCCAGCCAATGCTAGGAGCACATAGGACTGCCGCGCGTATCCTCCTCGCAAATAGTCCAGCCCTCGGTCGCCCGGTTCCAACTGGAGGTGAAATCGATCAAGGTCCCCTGTCGGTTTCAGTACCGGCAGAGCGGCCTGTCGCAGCGTAGCATCAAGCTCGGCTTGCGCCCGCGCCTCTGAAACCCCTGATCGCAGGCGGACCAGGATCTGAACCCACCATGATTGCGGATTATTGAGAAGAGAGACGCTTCCGTTCTGCGCCCTGGGCAAGATGAGCGGCTGCATTGTGAGCGGAACCAACATCTGCATGGCGCTTCCCATCTCTAAGCCCGCGAAATGCCCACTGATGACGCCGACAATCGTAACCGGAATGCCATTCACAGAGACTGTCTTTCCTAGAGCGAACGGAGAGCGCGCAAACCGTTGCGCCCAATATCCATCGCTGATTACCGCAACAGGGCCGCTGCCTGGCGCGAGGTCATCGGCCGCAGTCAGTGTCCGGCCCAACTCTGCCTCCACGCCCAGAGACCGCAACCCATTGCCGCTGATCAGTTCTCCGTTGATCATCTCTGAATGCCCATCGATCGTCACCGCCATGGGAGCATCTTTGAAAGCAATCAGCGCCTCAACAGCATCCGTCTTCTTGCGCATTTCCTCGAGTACGGGATAGGAGAACCCATTGCCTGTAAGGCCGCCGGTTGCATTCAGTCCTACATCGCCCCAGACCGGGGGAACGGGTTGTTCCCGACCGCTGACCCAGGTCAGCATCCTCAATTGATCAGGGCTCGCCACTGGCAGTGCGTCGAACAAAATTCTTTTTGCCGCCGTGAATATCGCCGTGTTTGCACCGATGCCAAGGGCAAGCGTGGTGATAGCTACGAATGCGAGCAGCGGATTCCGTCGTAACTGACGCAGACCAAAGTGCAAATCCCGCCATAACGTGACAAAGATCGGGAAGTACCTTTGCTCGTTGTTGTGCTCTTTGACCAGGGTTGCATTCCCAAACTGGCGCCGCGCCGCAGTGCTGGCCTGGTCGGGCCCCATACCCTGGTGGATGAAGCGATCCATCAGCATCTGAATATGCAGTTGGATTTCATCTTCGAGTTCGTGCCCGGTCCGTCGCCGGCCAAAGAGTCCCTGAAGTCTTGCCGTGAACACGCGAATCCATACGGTCATGGCTATTTCTCTCCTTGGAGACTGAGTACACGGGCGATGACTCCGGAGATGCGCTCCCAATTCTCGGTTTCGACCGCAAGTTGCTTGAGGCCGCTCTTTGTTATCGAGTAATACCTTGCCTTTCGATTGTTCTCTGAAACGCCCCATTTCGCCGCGATCCAGCCCCTCTGCTGCAGCCGCAAGAGCGAGGTATACACCGTGCCTTCATTCAACGTCAGTACATCTTCACTCACCTGTTCAATGCGTCGTGCGATTCCGAACCCGTGCTGTGGACCGAGCGCGAAGAGGGTCTTAAGGATCATCAGGTCGAGTGTGCCCTGCAGAACTTCTGACTTTTCGGCCATCATATAGGTCGTCCCTTCCTTTGCACATTAAAAAGGTAGCACCCGCCCTTTGGAATGTCCATAGGAGAATTATCACGGCCTGTCCCATGCTTCTGTCTGGATTGTCGAGAACAGATGAGTCACTTACTGATTTCAACATTTCTTCGATCCCGCGGCATTTCTTAAAGGAAAGAGCAGGCTGAGTTCTCTTGGAGTTGATGCAGTCAGCAGCACGCGCCTCACGCGGTCTGCGCGGCGGCGAAGAGCCAACGGGAAAGACTTGCAATTTGCCCAGATTCCACATAATGCACCGGTCCTAGCTGTTATCAGGCCAAGGTCTCGGCTCACGTTGCTCAGACCGTCGCCGCGAAGGCGGAGTTGGTGCAGATCAGCAGCGCTTACGGTGGACAGAAAGAAGGCAGCCCGGTATTGCCGCGCAACAAATACACCGCCATTCGGGACGAAAAACCAAGTCTAAAGATGACGCGAAGCGGCCCGAGTTAAAGGCGTGTAAGTTCACAAGCGAGGCAATCATCACCGAAGGAAGCGACGTTGGGACCATCCACAAGGCATGCGCGAATCCGTCCTGCCCGGTACATCATCCGAAGCAGACAACCAGCCGAAATGATGAGAAGTGGAAGGCCGAGCAGGAGAAGCAGCGCAAGGAACAGGCGATTGCGAATACAACCCGGTTTCGCGTCCTCACTGCCATCGGTTCGGCTGTCCCAGTCCGCTTGCTCAAACGTGACCTACTTTTCGTCCTTGAACAGCTGATGGTCACGATGGATGAGAGCCGCGTCGAGATGCTGGCACCGCAGCATGGCATCCGGCAGAAGCCGATGGAATTTGCGGAAGGATCATGCGTGTCTTATTCCTGACCGACCTTCTAGCCCGTGCGGAGAACAGTTCGACCTTGCATCCGATGGCGTGCAGTTCACCCTAGGATGATGCGAAAATACAGCAAGAGACCGGATGAACAGAAAACAATCCAGAAGCGATCTCTACGCGCGATCGGAAAAATCGGTCGCGCAGCGCATTGCTATGGCACTGGCGGTTGGCGCTTGTGTGGGATTTGCGTGGTGGTTGTTGCTGGGGGGCATTGTATTTGTAGGCGACTGGCTTGGAAAATCGTGGACGCTCGGCGATGAAGCTCGGCGCATGTGTCTCGCGGTGACGCTCACTGTATATTTCGTCCGCCTGCTTCTCACCCAGTTCGTGTTTCTGAAGAGAGCGGTAGGCTGGAGTGAGGTCGGCATGATTGTGCCATGGGTGCTGTGCATCTATCTTCTGCTTGCCATTGAAGGTGGTAGGAATTCTGCTCCATTTGGAGTGGTTGCCGCCATCGGAGCGGTGTTTTTTGTTTGTGGCTCCTGGATGAACTCATATGCGGAGTACGCACGTAACGTTTGGAAACGCCAACCGCAAAATCATGGACGCCTCTATACCCACGGCCTATTCCGATATTCAAGGCACCCCAATTATCTTGGCGATCTGATTTCATTCTCTGGACTTTGCCTGATTACAGGACGCTGGATAACCATTGCCATTCCATTGATCATGCTGGCTGGATTTGTATTTGCGAATATTCCGATGCTCGACTCGCACTTACACGATCACTACGGTGCGGCATTCGATGAGTATGCGGCACGAACCAGCAAGCTGATTCCGTTTGTGTATTGAAGCCATCTAGCGGGGGCGAACGCGTCCAACAGAGAGCGAACGCTGAGGAACCAGTTTGAGTGGCGCTAACAGATGGGATGAGCAGGCCGGTCTCGGACGGGCATGCGCTGGTGCATCCGTGGACTGCGGGCTGACCCTTCGGAAACGGGCGGAGGATCATCGCGCAGATTTCGCCTGATCACTTCGCTAGCAACTAGCAGCCTGGAGGAAATTCCAAGAGCCACCTCGCCACCGGCGATCAGGACTTGCCGGTTGGGACCTGCGCTTCCATAACTTCAATCCAGAACTCAAGCGCCTGTTCCAGGCGCGCGCGGTCGCGCGTTGCGCAGTAGTCAAGGGCAAAGCCTCGGAGGCCGGAAAGAAGGATCGTTGCCATTGCCTCCGCGCGCTGCCTGTCGGCTCCGGCGTCAACAAATAGAGTTGTGAAATGCTCAATCCAGTCGTCAAAACAGCCGCGAAGAAATTCTTTGTATTCCTTACGGTGCCGCACCGCCTGGCCATAACATTCATAAAAGAACTCGAGGCCATGCATGTTGCCGGGCCGCACGATCTCGCTCCACGCTCGTCGAGCAATGCCGCCAAAGGTGTTGTCTTCGCCGGTCAAAAGCAGAGTTTTGCGCTGCCACTCGCGAACCCGGACAAAGATCGTCGCTACCAGCTCTTCCTTCGAGCCGAAGTAGTAGAGCAGAACTCGAGGGCTTGAGCCGACAGCCTTGGCAAGAGGCCTGAGCGAGAGGTCAGCGAGGCCATGCTTGACGACATATACCGTGATCGCCTGAAGCAGTTCTTCCGGTCGTCGGTCATTCCGCGTGCGCGCCACACTTCGAATTTACCAAGTCGGCAACTCTCGCGCATACGGCGATCTTTCGAAACGTTGACATTTCAGGATTGATGAAACGACTGTTTCACGTATATAGTGAAGCGAAAGAGTAGCTAAAGTCTCGAACTCTGGAGCGATGTATGCGTTTGCCACTCGATCTTCGAATCGCGCGTCACGGCGTAATCGTGCTGCTATTGGGCATGTTGACGGGATTTTTCATCGGAAGATTTCACAGCCATAGCCTTGGGAATGCGGCGCATCTGACCGGGCTGATTGGCGGATATGGGCTGATCACAATTGGCCTGCTGTGGCCGAGGCTCAACCTGGGACCGGCATGGTCCACAGCGGGAGCGTGGATCACCATCGTGTCAATGTATCTGAACTGGGCCGGGGTCGTGCTGCAGGACGCATTCGGAGGGGCTCGGAGTTCCCTCGCTCATTTTGGCCCCATTGTGTTGGTGGTTGCAATCGTACTGTCGCTAGTGTCGGTGGCTGTCACACTGACGGGGCTGCGGGCTAAGGCGTAAGCCCCTTCACGGGGCTAATGCCACAATGACCGCTGGCTGGAATTTCGACCCACACAATATCACAGGCGAGATGCCTATCACTGTTCCCCGTAGCAATAGGAAAGCATTTGATGAGTTTGCAATTGGAGGATGTATTCGGGCTTAACAACACTGTTCTCAGCCAGCTAAAGCGAGAGGCGTCGCTGCTCGCCAAGAAATCGAACGCTTCTCGGAAAGACAGAAAAGACAGGGAGGAGCGTGGGCGAGAAGCCGATCGCATGGGTTTGGCTAGCCATTTACCTGGAACCGGGGAGGGCCGCCAGCCGCGCCAAAACTCGCGAGCCGAGGGACAGTTAAGATGATCTCGAAGATTGTCGTAATGCATTCGCTAGGCGACTATCCCGCCGGATTAATAGGGATAGTGTCTGCCCTCTTCGGCCGTACCCTAGGTACCAGTCACGGAGTGGATTGGACGCTGGATGCCATGGTCGCAGAAGAACAGATCGACTTCTTTCGTCGTTTTGACCCTACGCGAGATCGCGTCTGGGTTGCAATGGATGATGATTGTCCAGCAGGTGCGATCACCATCGAGGGCCTCCGGCCAGAACTCGGAGAAGGAGCAGCGCGACTTCGATTCTTCATCTTGGACAAGGCTTTGCGTGGGCGTGGTCTGGGCAACGAAATGATGCGCCAAGCGATGAGCTATTGCAAAGAGAAGCAGTACAATCGAGTGTTCCTGACGACGTTGCCGGGATTAGAAGCGGCAATACGGCTCTACGAAAAGTACGGGTTCAGGCAGGTTGGGCAGAGTGGAGAGCCTTTCCATGGCAGCCTCTTTTCCGAGGTGAGGCTCGAGGCCATCCTCGCGTGAAGTCTTATCAATCGATAATAGAAACTCTAATAAGAAGCAATGAAATTCAATCGGGCATGATGTGTGAAATTCAATAGGAGGGTTGATCAAAGTGCCGTTTGTATTGGGTGTGTTTCTCTTCGTGGTTGTGATCGGCATCCTCGATGCCCGACTACCGTGGCCCGCAGGTGAAAGGAACAGAGAGCGACTATGATTGCAGGACACTTCAGCTTCGCTGCGCTCGTGAAGAGTCGCGAGAAATCTACACCGCTTTCTATATTGATGCTCGCCTCGGTATGGCTCGACGTAGTGTTTGTGCCGCTCTTCCTTGCGGGTATCGAAACAATTCAACCTATCCCAAATCATTCAGGGTATGGTGCCGCGATCATTCATGCTGATTACACGCACTCGCTTGTCGGCATGCTGGTGCTTTCAGCCATTCTGGCGGCGCTCTGTTGGCCGTCCTGGGGCCTACGGAGCGCAGTTGTAGTTGGTCTGGTAGCCGCTTCGCATTGGGCGCTCGATTTGATCGTTCATCGAGCCGATCTCCCCATTCTCCCCGGCAACTTCGGCAATTTTCCCTCGCTTGGTTTCGGATTGTGGCGTTTTCCCCTGGTCGCGGCCGTCATCGAGGCCTCGCTGGTGCTTATTGGAGCAGGATTCTACTGGAGGGCCGCGCGGTCGGCTTCAATCCAGGCCAAGCGGGGATCTACTTTGGCGACAGCAGTAGCCGTTCTGATAGCTGCTTGCGGACTGTTCGTTCTCGCATTGGACGTATCGAGCCGGTGATCAGTTGATTCTTGAAATGGGCATTGATGAGAGGAGCAAAGCGATAGTTCGCTGGTTTAGATTCCAACCGCGCATTCAGAGGGAGCGGACTCGCCACACACGGCAGAGGCATGACCGGGAAGGCCTCTTTGCGAAGTCCCGTTTCTGGAGCGAATTATCTATCCCCGCCTTGCGGCTTTGGCTGGCCACGTTCCACAATCTGCAATCCTGGTCTGGGCTCGCCGGCCTGTGCCCAACTCTCGAATTGATGTGCCCACACGCCCCATGACGTTCCTCAACGAGGAGGAGAACGAACTTTTCGACATTTCCGACGAGCCATGACCGCGGGCGGATCTTTGCCAGAAGCACATCGCAACTTGCTCTACCGCACGAAATCCGCGGCAACTAGAAGGGCCGCGCTCTTTCTTGAGGCTCGGAGATCAGCAGAGCAGTGCGCGATCTTTCACTCCCAGGAGGCGCTGGCGGCCGCAGCCGGGCGAGCTGGGTGTTTTTGGGATCGGCGCCGGCGTATTAAGTGAAAAATCCACCAGAAGATTACGGCAAGTACCGCGGACGCCAGAATAGCCGAGACGATAAGAATGCGAATCGTATTCTCCATCGTGAACCGACCCTGTACGGTGTAGAACCCATTAAAGCTCTCGAGCGCCGTGGGCAGTGCAAGCAGGTCAGACCTGGTCATCTGCAGGACTTGCTCATGTGGGTGGTACTGGGTTTGCCACGCGAAGAGTTGGCCGGCCGCATCCTCCTCGATGTGTCCGCCAAGCGCGAAAGTGACTGGCCGTTCTCCGAGGAAGCGCAAGAGCCTCTGCGCGCTCGTACGATCTTGCGCGGCGTTCTCGATCAGTAGTCTTGCCGGCATGAGGAAATCGCCAGAAAACAGTAGGCCGGTCTCACGATCATAGAAGCACAGTTCGGTTTCGCTGTGCCCGGGTGTCGGGATCACGTCCACAATCCTGTCACCGAGATCGATCTGTGCCAAGCCATTCGGCCAGTCTTTGAAGCCATAGAATTGCTGAATGCTTGCGAGATCGAACCCAACGACCTGTGCGTTGGCTAAATGTGCAAACTGAGTGTCGCCTGACCGGTGGTCAAGGTGTCGATGAGTGTGGACGACAAGAAGTCCACGGCCAGCGGAGGGATTATCGGCGATGAGTTTCATCACAGTCGCGGCTAAAGGCATGCTGGCCGAGTCCGCAACATCGCCGGTGTCGATCAGCAGCGACCTGCTTGATCCGATTAACAGGTAGAGGAACGGTGCCTCATAGGTTGAGCACAGGCTCTCACGAAGGATGAAGGTTCGCGAATTGTATGAGTGAACCTGCAGGGGGACATGGAAGCCTGCAGCACAATGAGCGGCGCCTTCATCCCAATGGATATTCATCGAACCGGGGACGATCTGCGCATGGCCGGCAAGGCATGGGAACAGAATACCCGCCGCAAGTGCGAACAAGAACCGGCGCAAGGGATTTGCGTTTCGGAGAGGGACCATTTTTCATCCTGGAGTGGTATGCACTTCAGCTACTCGGAGCCCGAAAGATGCGGTGTAACGACCGTTACAGTCGTTACGGCAAGCATATCATCTCCAACTGAGCGGGCCAATGCCATTACCGGTAGTGATATCGGGCCTTCTGAGCCCGGCACGGCATGCTCGACGTAAGGCCCGCATGGAGCGCGGAGAGCCGTTGTATCCTGCGTACTCCAAAGATATCCTGAGTGGGACATGGGGTTTGACTGTAACATCTGTCCCATGTAACAGTCGTGTCATGCCAAGCAGAAAAGAAGAGTTGCGCGACGCAGCCCTTCGGTACCTTGTCCAGCACGGGGTTGCTAACGCTTCCCTCCGCCCCATTGCGGCTGCAACCGGTACTAGCGCACGCATCCTCATGTTTCACTTCGGCTCCAAGGAAGGACTGCTTCGGGGGGTCATGCAGGAGCTTCACGCGCGGCTGCAAAAATCCCTGTTGCAAATGCGACCACAACCCGACACCACCGGCGCACCGCCCTTGAAGCGATTCTGGGATTGGGCGTCCAGCAAGAACAACCTCCCCTATTTTCGCCTCCTCTACGAGCTTCAGATCCTCGCGGTGCAGAATCCGCAGCACTACGGGGCGTACATCGTTCAGTCGTCACTCGACTGGCAGAAAGCAGCCCTGCATTGCATGTCCACTGGGCGGGAAGACGTCCCTCTCGAAACCTTGTGCATCGCCGTCTTCGACGGGCTCATGTTGGAGCTGATCACGACGGGTCAGCGGCTCAGGGTAAGCCGTGCGTTAGATAGGTTCCTCCTGCTGGCGGCCTCTACCTCCCACATCTCTGATGCAGCAACAGCAACGCGATCCCCTGCCGCCAAACGAACGAACAGGCTGCAGACACGCGCTTCTCCGGCGCAATCGCAAGTCCTCTCCAGATAAGGACGGGTGCAGCGTGCACACAGCAGATCGTCCTACCAAGTCCCGGCAAACCTTCACCGATGCCCCATCACGAAGGGAAAGGAAGACACCCTATGCTACTGAAGAACATGTTCCTGGGCCAGCTCGAACGCGAAGCCGCCGCCGCCCGCAAAGCGGTTGAACGCGTGCCCGAAGGTCAAAACGATTGGAAGCCGCATCCGAAATCCATGGCGCTTGGCTACCTCGCAGCCCTCGTGGCCACCATGCCTGGGTGGGCACAGTTCATGATCGAACGCGATGGGCTCGACCTGGACGATCCCTCAGCCGAGCAGTTCAAGACCCGGCCTTGTAACTCCAGGAGCGAGTTGATCGGCAGATTCGAAGAAGGGCTATCCCGTTCTCGCGCTGCACTCGAAACCACCACAGACGAGCACCTGCTCCAGCCCTGGCGCTTCGCCATGGGCGGACACACTCTATCCGAGGTTCCGCGCTTCCAGGCACTCAGCGAGTCTCTCTTCTGCCATCTTGCCCACCATCGAGGCCAGCTCACCGTCTATCTCCGGCTCAACGAGATCGGTGTCCCTGCCATATACGGTCCCTCCGCCGACGAGATGCACTGACAGACCAGGAGGGGAAAGTTGCATTGCCGTCGGTCACGACCAGCGATCCCGCATGGCGCGTGGCCGATCGCATGCTCCCTTTCCAGGATTCAACCTCTCAAGCATCCGCCTGTGCTGACGAGTAATAGAACACAATGATGTCCCGTGTGAGGCGCCAGTGACCAAAGGGGTTCCGGTTTCAAGCGGAAGCGAGGGTTGCGTATCCTTTGAAGCCGTCATCGGCATTCGCGGGATCAATCCATTTGTTCGTGTTGACGCCGAGACAGCCCGGCGCCTCCAACCTGATTGGCGTAGACCGCTTCCCGTCTTGGTGCGCGTCAACCGGCGGCCCCATCAGCCATGGCGAATAAACCTTATGCCCGTCGGGGATGGCTCTTTCTATCTGTATTTGCACGAATCGGTACGCAAGGCATCCAATACCGGCGTCGGTGACCGCGTCATCATCGAAGTACGCTTCGATGATGAATACCGGGGCGGCCCTATGCATTCGATGCCTGAGTATCTCCGGGCTGCTCTTAGCGAGAATGAAAGGGCTGGCGAAGCTTGGCTTGCGCTTGCACCCAGTCGCAGAAAGGAGGTCCTCCGCTATCTGGCTAATTTGAAAACAGAGGAGACGAGGTCTCGGAATCTAAGGCGTCTCCTAGATGTTCTCTCCGGGATCGAAGGACGTTTTATGGGTAGAACCTGGACAGACGGCAGATGACTCGATTCACTTAACTGTTCGGACGTGTCGCCGGGCGGGGCAGCGAGCAAAGGCCGCACGTCGCCCTTTCATTTCGACCAATCAAGCCCTATTACGATACGAGACATGTATGTATTGATATATGAGGAGAGTCAATCTTGCTAACCACCGTCCTCATTGTTGGTGCCGGACCAACCGGCTTGGCGTTGGCCTGCGGCCTTAGATACCCACTCAGATGCATCAATTGATAGGAGCTCTTGAGCCAAACAGTTCTCAGCTCCTGGAAGTCGGTTGACCAGCGCGTCATTGACCTGATTGCTCAGCTCAGCGAAGAGCAAATTCACGAAAGGCAGGCACAATCCTGGATATCGAGAAGGATGAGGTTGCTCCCGGAAGAAACCGCGCCTTTTACATCATCGGACATCTTACAGCGGTGAGTGATCGCATGGTTCCACTTCTAGGCGTAGGCGAACGTCGGTTTCCTCATCTTGATACGGTTTACCTCGAGCGTCCTGACCGGACGGAGGCTGACCCACTCGCCCCCGCCTAATTGAAAGCGGCCTGGCAAGACCTGACCACGCGGTTAACCGATGCTCTCGATGCATTTACGCCCGAAGAGTGGCTTCAGAAGCATACCGCGGTGTCAGATCAGGACTTCGCGAAAGACCCGGGCCGTAACCGTATGGCAGTTTTACTATCCCGCACCAATCACATCTCGTACCACATAGGGCAGCTCGCGCTGATGCAGACATCGCGCTGATGGCGTGCGATTCGTCTCGCAGCATCAGCAGGAAGATACGAATCCTCAAATAGTGCGATGAGCCGGATGATTGTGACTCCTCTTCAAGCCGGCGTTTACCAACGGTAAGGGGCTGCAGAAGGAGCCCGAGCCTCTATCGCATCAGCCACGGCTCTCTGGGGAAGGCGGCGGGGCCGCGTGATAGTCGTGAAGTATCCGAAGCAAACGCAGCAACTCTCGCCTTTCCACTTTAGATAAAGGCGCTAGCGCACGATCCTCCGCCTCTGCGAGGCCTGCTTTCAAGCGCCTGAAGCGAGCTGCGCCCGTTTCTGTCATCTCGACAATATTCTGGCGCCGGTCGTCAGGATCTGAAACGCGCTTGACTATACCTTCTGTCTCCAGCGCATTGACAACCGCATTCATATCGCTGCGGTCTATGTTCGTCCGCCGGCAGAGTTCGGCTTGCGAGACGGCCCCAAACGCATCGAGCGTTGCAAGCACGGCCAGCTGGTAGCGATGAGTCCCCTCCACAGCGAGGGCTTCGTTCACGACTCTACCGACCAGGATGGCCGTCTGATTCAGCAACCGAGAGGCCAGATTGCGCCATAGAGGTGCCTGGTCCGCATGTCTATTGATGTCCATCGTGCCCCCGAAAAAGATTGGTTACTCCAACAATTTGTCGTTGGCGTTACCAACGATCCATGATAGGTTTTAACATATATCGTTGGTGAGGCCAACGATATAACTGGAAATGGTTCTTCCGAACGGTTCTTCGACCCCTTCGTTCCACGGACGACCTAGACCAGGGAGCACCGTGTCCAATTCTTTTTTGGAAAGCAAAGTGAGAACTGCCCATGGCGAGAGTGCATGTATTACGAGGCCAGGACCGCGTGTTTGGCTTTACGTTAGACGAGCAGGGGACGAACCTGCCGCGGCAATATGGCCCTTGGACCGCTTTCAAGACGATAGAGCTGTACCACGACGAGCCCTATCAAGGCGTTGATGTGAGTACTTGCTTAGACGACATCAGCAAGTATGGGTTCCACTTGACCGCTGCGCATAAGCGCATCACGCACCTTGCGCTGGAAAGTGGGGCAGATGGTTCATAAACTTGCTCTGGTTCTCGGTGCTGGTGGCGCTGCCGGAAATGCGTGGCTGATCGGTATCATCGCAGGCCTGGCTGAAGCTGGTGTCGATCTGACAGAGGCCGCTGATTTGGTGATCGGCACCTCGTCCGGGGCCACCGCGGCAGCGCATGTGCGCAGCGGGATACCGCCAGCCGAACTGCTGGCTTCGATTTTGTCTGAGCCCGTTCCACCGGTCGTACATAACCGGTCGTCTCCACCGGGCCCGCCGATGGCCACCGTGTTCGAGCGGATGAGAACCATCGGCGCCGCAGCCAGTTCGGCAGCCGAATTACAACGGGCAATGGGCGCGTTCGGGTTGGAAAGCGATGCCGCCCTCGGACTCGCAGCGGCAGAACAGCGGCGCGCGCTGGTCGCCTCCCGGTTGCCCCGTCCTGATTGGCCGGACAGGCCGATGATTGTGGCAGTCGTCAACGCCCATACCGGCGACTTAGCTACGCTTGATCGCAATTCCGGCGTCGAGCTCGTGGACGCAGTGACCGCAGCCACGGCGCTGCCAGGTCTGGTGCCCACACACGACATCAATGGCACGCGCTATATCAATGGTGGTGTTCGCTCCGCCGAAAATGCCGATGTTGCCATTGGCTATGCAAACGTCGTGGTGCTCTCGCCGTTTGGCGGACGGAGCGGAACGCCCCCGGCGGGCCAGTTCGAGGGCCTGCGCAGATTCCCGGGCACGGATCTGGCAAGCCAGGTCGAGGAATTGCGCAAGCAGGGCAGCCGCGTCGAGGTGATCACACCGGACGCCGAGTCCCGCGCCGCAATGGGCACGAACCAGATGGACCTAGCGACCCGCATCCCCGCCGCCCGTGCTGGTTTCGTCCAAGGCAAGCTAGAAGCGGGCCGCCTAACGTTCCTCTGACGATTGCATGCACACTCCATCTGTTGAATAGCTCACAACTTGCCGAGTAATGACGTCTAGAGTTTGGGTTTCATCGGACTCGCGTGGCGATGGATCACTTTCCACTCATCCCTTCACGCCTGAATAACTCAGTGATCAGTAGTGCAAAGCCGACGTTCTGTTCTAACACTGCCGAGGGTTCTGAATCAGTACCAGATTCCAACGACCTCATTTCGAAAGGTGGGAACCTCTGTCTCTTTGAGCAGAAACGCAGCGACATCCGCAGGGTGAATCTTCTTGAACCCGCCAGGAAAGATGAGGGAGGTCTTATACCGGCCGCGCTCCGGGCCGTCGCTTAGATAGTTGCATCCGGCTAAGGTCCATTCCAGGGAAGATTGCTGAATCACTTTCAATCCTCCATCGTGGTCACGGATGGCATTGCCGACAGATGTCCGTTTCAAGATTGCGGTGTAGATTTTGCCGCCCAGGGTCATTTGTTTCATTTCAGCACTGCCGGAGACGGCAAGGAAGCGTCTGAGACCCAGAGAGGTCATTGCGTCGACGATTGACGTGAAGGCGTCCGTGACGATTGTGGACGGCTTGAGGCCGGCCTCACCGATGCAGCACACGACCGCATCGCATCCCGGCGAAAGCGCCGTCCTGACGGCATCGCGGTCGCGCACATCACCTTGAATTTTCCGAATGCCCTCATCCCTGATCGGATCCGGCCTGCGCACAAACGCAATGACCTCATGACCCGCAGCGGCTGCCTTGGATGTAAAGGAACGGCCAACACGGCCGGTGGCGCCGAATACGACAATTCTCATCGAGAACCCTCCAATTCCAGTTGGATATTAGCTAGACATAAAATGATTCGATATCTATCCTTCTTTTATGATCGAGACTAAATTTCCCATCGGATTCGCGCTTTGGAAGGCTGCGCGCACCACGACACGAGCATTTGAAGAGTATTTGTTCGAGGGAAACGGGTCTCTCTCGACCTGGCTGATCCTGCTTGCCCTACAAAAAGACGGCCAATCGGGGCAAGGAGAGCTGGCCATTTTTGTAGGCGTGAAAGGTCCAACGTTGACGCACCATCTGAATGCGATGGAAGAGGAAGGACTGATCCGGCGGATTCGAACTAAAAATGATCGCCGAGTGCACCAGGTAGAGCTGACACGTACAGGCGCGAAGCTCTTTGCCAAGTTGAAATCGCGGGCGGAGTTGTTTGACCGCACGCTCACTTCAGCCATAACCGCAAAGGAGCTGGCTACATTGAGGACCACTTTGGGCCGACTTGGTGAAGCAGCTAAGCGTATTACCCAGGTTGCACAGCATCAGGCGATTGAGTACCAGGCGTGAGATCGAGGAGGAGTGGGACTATTGATCGAAAGTCATGATCCATTGTTTCTTCGTCATCTTCGCCTCCCTTCTGCTACGATCGGGACCATTAAGCCGAGCGGGTCCTTTCTGTCGATCAATTCGAGGTGAACCTTAGGGGAGGAGTTCCGAGAGTAGGAAAGGGCAACTCCTTAGCTGCGGCACCTATTCTAGTGAACCGAATCTTCTCCGAAATCTCGGCAAGTACAAGCGCAATTGAGCGGCCAGGGTCAATACAAGCGGGCGCGAATTGAGGCTGACTGGTCACAAAGATCCGCCCCAAAAATGTAGTCAATTTTGTCGTCAGCCCATTTCAAAATCGGTCATAATCGGGGATGTACCGATAGCAATCCGCGAATGGGAGGGGGAAGGGAAGAGCAATCGCGCAGATCGTGGGCAATGCCAAAAGTCCTTCATTTTCAGAGTTTAATTGCTATGGTCGACAGCGGCAATATGACAACAGGATCTCGTCCCGCGTCTGGGTTGAGCCCTGTATCTTTCGTGGTGCATAGGGCGAGTATCAGCACGTCCAGTGCGTCCGTGGCAATTGTCACAGCGTTGCGTATAGACGCGGTGATATCGTCACGCATAAATGACATTGACCCTTTATGCGTTATTGTTCAGGGGCTCACAGTCTGACCCGAGCGGCGCTGCCCTGATATTCGGCTTCATCGCAGTGGCGGTGATTGCCATCATCGCGCTCGCAAAATCTTTACTGCACAGCAACGGTGAAACGAACTCAGACTCGTTATCGTTAGGTGGCCCTGACTCCGCAGGTCACATGAAGCAAGATGTATTCGACCCCAACCGCGAACGCCTTCATGAGAAGGCACTGCGGGAAGCGAGCGTCGTACCCCAGCCGAAGCCTAAATCCTCGGCACTCGTGCATGAGAGTGCCCACGGCTGGAGTGGCGAGACACACGACGCGGCTGATCAGGAATTCGAAAGCATGATCGCCGAAACGATTCCCTTAGAGGCGCAAGAGAAAGCCTTCTACGTAAAGGTGGTCGGGACTTCGCATCGGAACAGTGACCGAACGTCACGCACCCGCATTATTGGGGAGTGCATCACGTTCGACCCAATTCTCCTCGTGCCCGAGCCGGACAACAAATTCGATCCCAACTCCATCGCCGTGTGCCGCCGAGAGACCAACGAACAACTTGGCTATCTGGACTCACGCCTTGCCGGGGAAATCACTCGCGACATGACCAAGGACGGTGCGCGCTGGGTTGCATTCTTCCGACGCCAGACACAACACCCTGATACCGGCAAGACCGCTGGTGCAGTCATTAGGCTCATCCGCTTATCGGAAGAATTTATAGCGCATAGCGATGCCGTCAAGATGGTTACAGCCACTTCTGCTGCGTACGGATGGCATTAGCCTATGTGTTTCCGGTCACAGAGGGAGGGTCGTCTCCGGCCTATTCTCGCTGAATATGAAGGGACCGACGCACGTCTGTACGAACTGCCGAAGCCTCATTGTCCCAAAGAGGATTACGCCCGGTTCTTTCTTGATGGAATTGGTGCTATGGCTCTGTTTGCTCCTGCCCGGGATCATCTATTCCGTTTGGCGACTTACCGCCCGATACACGGGATGCCCCGTTTGCTGGCAGAAGAATCCGATCCCAGTCAACACGCCTGCGGGGCAGGCTCTTACCAGCGCTTGAATATGCGCTTCTGGGGTAGCTAATGGGCTTTCGGCGGCTCCGCCGGCTGATGAAAGACGCCCCCCATTTGTCGGGAATTCCGGAAAAAATTTTTCCCGCGGGTGGCATTGTTGGTAGCGACATCCGAGAGCGGTTCCTAGCAACGCTCTTCAGACAATCGCGGCCGGGAAAGCGCCAGGGGAAGGGGCCTCTGATCCGTTGAGAACATTCGCCGAAGCGGGCCTCGCGGCTGCTTCAGAACCCTCTGAGCCTGATGATAGAATCAGTTGTGCCGGGTCCTACGCGACGTAATCCCGCCAACCCCGCCAGGTCCGGAAGGAAGCAACGGTAACGGGCTAGTACGGGCGCAGTAGGTCACCCGGTACTGATAAGGCGCCAAGGGCGCCTTTATTTCTGCCCGTGGGCAAGTTTTTTGAGTTTTCGGCGCTGCCACAGGGCGCTTTGAAGGTTGTTGACCGTGAACAGGATCGTGTGTGGTCCTGTTTCGCGTGGCCAGGAGAATGCCTTGACTCTCACCGTGCGTCCAGTAGTAGGACGGCGCGCCAAGATAACGGCGCTCGGCACCTACGTTCCTCCGCAAGTTCTCACCAATCAAGATTTAGAAAAGATGGTCGAGACCAACGATCAATGGATCCTGGAACGCACCGGGATTCGGGAGCGCCACGTGCTCGCCAAGGGCCTGGGCACCAGCGACATGTGCGTGGAGGCAGCGAAGAAGTGCCTGGCGCAGCGCGGCATTGAAGCCAGCGAACTGGAAGTGATCATTGTCGGCACGGTCACGCCGGACATGATGTTTCCGTCGACAGCCTGCCTGGTGCAGGACAAGATCGGGGCGCGCGGGGCGTGGGGATTTGATGTGTCCGCGGGCTGTTCGGGGTTTGTGTTCGCCCTGCAGGCGGGCGTGAAACTGGTCGAGAGCGGGGCCCACTCCAAGGTGCTGGTGTGCGGCGCCGATGCCAACACGCGCATGACGGACTACACCGATCGCGCCACCTGTATTCTGTTCGGCGACGGAGGGGGAGCGGTGCTGATCGAGCCGGCAGAGGAAGGCGAGATCGGCATGATCGACTTTGTGCACGAGATTGACGGGTCGGGCGGCGTCGCGCTGAATTTGAAGGGCGGGGGAAGCTTGAATCCACCGACCCACGAGACCGTCGACAAAAAGATGCACTACATCTTCCAGGATGGGCAGGCGGTATATAAGTTCGCGGTACGCAAGATGGCCGAAGCCACTTCGAAACTGCTCGAGCGTAACGGGGTTACCGGCTCCGACCTGGGCTGCTTCATCCCCCACCAGGCCAACAAGCGGATCATCACGTCGACCTCGGACCGGCTGGGAATGGATCCCGAACGAGTGATTATCAATATCGACAAGTACGGCAACACGTCGGCGGGCACGATCCCTCTGGCCATGGAGACGGCCATCGAGCAGGGCAAACTGAAAAAGGGCGACCTGGTGCTTCTGGCCGCGGTGGGCGCGGGTTTCACCGTCGGGACGGCGCTGCTGCGCTGGGAGATTTAAACCCGGTCCGACCCACAGCATTGACACGCCAAGCGGGAGCGAGATTGGCGTAACCGTGTTGTTGGCTGCGTCAGAGTGCGGAAGCCTCGGCTGGTGAGGTTACCGTGGCCCAGCGCTCGGCGATCCGGTCGCCTTCGAAGCGCCACTCGACAAAGCCGTGAAATTCGATTGGCCTTCCCGTCTTGGCGTTCGTGCCTTTCCAGCGATTGCGACACACGACCTTGTCGCCTTCAGCGATCATCTCGTCGATGGTGATTTGCAGATCCGGGAAGATCGAGTACATCGCGCGCATCATGTCTTCGTCGCCCTGGACGCCGGTGGGTTTGCCGCCGGGGCCGTCGTGGTCGAGGAAGTCCGCGGTCATGTTGGTGCGGATGACTTCTGCTCTCTTGTTGTTCACGAAGTCTTCGAAGTGGCGGCGGACAAGTGTCTTCATTTCGCTTGTGGACAGCGAGGTTGGCATGGCTGGCTTCCTCCCCTGGAGAAGCTGGAAGCAAGATGTCGGGGCGGGTATGGGACGATGCAAAAGATTTGCGGGGCGCGCTACGGGTGAGAGACACAGGTGCGAAGACGTAGTGCCCGATCAGACTGCCTGTTGACTGAGAGAAAGGTCGTACGGAGGGAGAATGCCCAGCGCCGCAGCCATGCGGAAGAAGCAGCGCATGCCTTCGATGCATTCTTCGTCGAGCACGTAGTGGATGTTCGACGTGAGGTAAGTGCGAATGGTCGAAGCGGGGATGGGAATGCGGGCCGACCATTCGGATACCAGGGCATCGATATTCTCAAGGCCATGATCGCGGGAGCGGACCAGGTCGCGCGCGATGGCTTCGTCGCCTGACGATGAGGCGGCAGGGGCTGCACTCGAGGGGTTGATGGTGGGCGCCACCGCCCACACGGCGGAGACGAAGGGAAGACCGGTAAGGGTGCGCCACTCTTCGGCAAGGTCGTGGTATACCAGTTCTTCTTCGGTGCGTTCGAATCGGTTGGCGCGTTCTTCCAGAGCGAGCAGCGCGGGATCGCCGATCAGGACGGCGGCATCGGCGCGGTCCAGCATGGCATCAAGGTCGGCAGCCATGGGAAGCCACTCGGGCGACGGGTTTCCCCAGTGGTGAAAGAGAATGCGCGCGTGGGCAATGGTGGTGCGGCTTGCCGTGTCCGCGGCGATCGTGCGCAACTTCGCGAGAGGCTGCGCCGCGCGGCGGACCAGGATGAGCGAACGGACGCGCGCCTTGGAAGCGATGACGCAGCCGGGCAGGACGCGCAGGCCGGGATTGGTAGCGAGAGAAGCGATGGGCACCAGGCCGAGGTCCGCGGTCCCGGCGGCGAGCCGATCGGCGCACTCGGAGGGCAACATCCAGTCCAGCCGGTAGCGGAAAGACAACTCATCGCGCAGCGGAGGGTGCTCGAAATCCCACATCAAAGGTGCCGGATTGAGGAAGCGGATAGCGGCTATGCGCAAGGGCTGCTGGGCTGGGAAGTCCACTCTCCCAGTGTAAATTGCGCCGCCGCAGGCGGGTGTTGACGGGGTCATCCGCTTAGTTTTCGTTCTTGCAACAGGGCGGCGTGCTGAGCTTCACGAGCGCCAATCACAACGACTTTCGCGGTCCTGGCTTTTTCGGCAACTTGACTTTTATCGCTCGGCGGCATAACTTGAGCGAAAATACACTTAATCGGAAAAAGCGGGCGGCGCATCGGCGAATCGGTGTATTGGCCTCGTGTCGAAAGTGCAAGTTTTAATGTCGAACTCAACTGAGCAAGCGGAGATTATTCCCGCGGCGCAACTGGACGAGAACAGGCTGGCATGGCTGGCGCTGACGTTGACCCCGGGCCTGGGACCGCGCCGCATTCTTGAAATGATGAAGGGGCTGCAGGCTCCCGGTCAGTTGTTCGCGCTGGCGTTAACCGAACTCGAAGGCCTGCGCCTGCCCGCCCAATCGGCACAGTTCATATTCGAAGGCAAGGCGCGGAAGGCCGCAGAGGACGAGTGGAAGATCGTTTCCGAACAGGGCGCGACGATCGTCACGCCGAGTTGCGCGGAGTACCCGGAGCGCTTGAAAGAGATTTTCGATCCGCCTCCGGTTTTGTGGGTGCGGGGAAGTGTAGCACTGCTGGCACGGCCATCGATCGCGGTGGTTGGCACGCGTCATCCGTCTCCCTATGGAGCGGGCATCGCGGAGATGCTGTCGCGTGATCTGGCGGCCCGCAACTTGTTGATCGTAAGCGGCATGGCGCGCGGCATCGACACCAGCGCGCACAAGGGGGCGCTGGCAGCACGCATGCCGACTGTGGCGGTCTGGGGCACCGGCATCGACGTAGTCTATCCCAAAGAGAACAAGCGGCTTGCGGAAGAAATCCTGGCGGCGGGCGGGACGATTGTCAGTGAAGTGCCCTGCGGAACTTTTCCCGCACCGCAAAACTTTCCCCGGCGCAATCGGATTCTCAGCGGACTGAGTGTCGCGGTGCTGGTGGTGGAGGCGGCGGAGAACTCCGGGACCCGGGTCACGGCGCGTTGCGCGGCCGAGCAGAATCGGGATGTATTCGCGGTGCCCGGCAATGTGACGAACAAGGGCTCGTGGATGCCTAACACGCTGATAAAACAGGGCGCAAAGCTGGTGGCAACGTGGGAAGACGTATGGGAAGACTTACCTTCCGAGGTGCGGATGGCTCTGGAGGCCGGAGGGGAGTCTGCATCCAAAGGCGAGGCTGCAGCATCTCTTTGGCCTGACCCGGTGCTGAGGCCCGAAGAGGCGATCGTGCTGGAGACGCTGCGAGCCGATGAGTCGTTGCAGATCGACGAAGTCCTCGAACTCCTGGAGACACAATTGACGTCTTCGGAAGTGTTCACGGCGCTGTTTGAGCTGGAGATGTCGGGGCGAATCCGGCAGCTTCCGGGTAAAAATTACGTCCGCACGTTGTGACGTCTTCTCCCCTGAATGTTCGACTCACCCAAAAAACGGGCAATTTTTTTTTCGCACTGGGGAAGTCGTTCGCAGGTAGAGTGTTGGGAACATGTGCGGGGACACGAACTTGCCCGAACGGTAGAAGCGCTCCGCCCATCCATGATAGCTTCCAAGCTTCGCGGCCATTTGCAGATGTGAATCGGATGGAAGCGGCCGTGCATTGAAGTACGAGCGGTCAAGCGACCGCGCGAGTCAGAATCGATACGGAAGAGAAATTTCCGAGTCCAATAGCCCAAAGTCGGGTTTAGTAATAAGGATGGCAATGAGCAGATCACTGGTGATCGTGGAGTCGCCCGCCAAGGCCAAGACGATCGAAAAATATTTAGGCAAAGGCTTTGAAGTGCTGGCTTCGGTCGGGCACATCATGGACTTGCCCAAAAACGAAATTGGCGTCGAGCTGGAACATCGTACGTTTGAACCAACCCTGATTGTGTCTCCGGGCAAGGAGAAGGTGGTTGGTCAACTGAAGAAAGCGGCGTCGAAGGCTGACGAGATTTTTCTGGCGCCTGACCCGGACCGCGAAGGCGAAGCGATTGCCTATCATCTCGCGATGCAGCTGGGCACGAATGCGCAGGAGCGGAAAAAGATTCGCCGTGTGACCTTTAACGAGATCACCAAGAAGGCGGTTCAGGACGCGTTCCAGCATGCACGCGCAGTGGATCAGAACCTGGTGGATGCGCAGCAGACGCGGCGCGTTCTGGATCGCCTGGTGGGCTACCAGATTTCTCCCCTGCTGTGGGACAAGGTGCGGCGCGGGTTATCGGCGGGTCGGGTGCAGACGGTGGCCGTGCGGCTGATTGTGGAACGCGAACGCGAGATCGGCGCATTCAAGCCGGTGGAGTACTGGACGCTCGATGCGGATCTGCAATCCGGCGCGCCAGGAAACGGCACGCAGAGCTTCAAGCGCCGCGCTTTATAGGGATCAATGGCGAGCCGGCCCGGGTGTCGAACGGCAGAGACAAGGATGGCAAGGAGCAGTTCCTCAGCAACGCGCTTCCCGACAAGAAGTCGATGGACCAGGTGGTGGAAGCGCTGGGGAGTGCGGATTGGTCGCTGGTTTCGGTGCAGGCGCGCGAGCAGCAGCGCCGGCCGCTGGCTCCGTTTATCACCAGCCAGCTGCAGCGGGACGCGGCCAGCAAGTTGGCTTCAACGTGCGCCGGACGATGGGTGTGGCGCAGCGTCTGTATGAAGGAGTCGAGACTGGGGCCGGAAGGATCGACGGGCCTGATCACCTACATGCGTACCGATTCTCCACGCGTATTCGCCGGAAGCCGTCGAGGGCGCACGGCAGTGGATTGGGAAGAACCTGGGCGCGAAGTATCTGCCCGACAGCTCCGAACACGTACAAGGGCAAGAAGGATGCGCAGGACGCGCACGAAGCGATTCGTCCGACCGACGCCGCCCGTACCCCCGAGTCGATCGCAAAGTATCTGAGCGATGAGCAGCTAAAGCTCTACCGGCTGATCTGGCAGCGCTTCGTCGCTTCGCAGATGCCTCCCGCGATCTTCGACATCACGACGGCGAACATCGCCGCAGTGTCGAGAACGACGCGACAAGACTTATGACTTCCGGGTGAGCGGTTCGGTGGTGCGCTTCGACGGGTTCCTGAAGATGTATGAAGCGGACGATGAAGAAGAAGAAAGTTGCCGAGATGCCTGCGGGGCCCGCTCACCTTGACGACGACGACCAGTCGAAGAAATTGGCCAAGATGCTCGCACGCAAAATTGGAGCAGGTGCGCAAGAAGTCCGCCCGAACTGGCCAAGATCGAAGCTCAGAAATGAAAATGCGCGCTCTCAAGGGAGCACTCAACCATTACCGCAATGTCGAATCCCATATCCTGCTGGAAGCATGACGTAGCAGAACTTCACCTCGCCGCCTCCGCGGTACAACGAAGCTTCGCTGGTGAAGGTGCTGGAAGAGCGCGGCATCGGCCGGCCTTCGACCTATGCGTCGATCATCAACACCATCCAGGATCGCGAGTACGTCACCAAGATCAGCGGCCGGTTCTATCCGACCGAGATCGGCATGGTGGTGTGCGACCTGCTGGTGAAGAACTTCCCTTACATCTTCGACACGCAGTACACGGCGCGGCTGGAAGAAGAGCTGGACGACATCGAAGAGGGCAAGGAGAAGTGGACGGTTCTTCTCAACGGCTTCTACGACCACTTCGAAGACGAGTTGAAAGACGCCGGCACGAAGATGGAAGACATCAAGCGCATGGAGCAGAAGACCGATGAGAAGTGCGATCTTTGCGGATCGCCGCTGCTCCTGAAGTGGGGCAAGTTCGGCAGCTTCTACGCGTGCTCGGCGTACAACAAGAAGGATCCGAACAGCTGCAACTTCACCAAGGAAAACACCGCGAACAAGCCCGACCTGAACACGCCGGAAGCGCAGGAGGCAGGGGAGCAGGAAGAGTACTGCGAAAACTGCGGCAAGGTGATGGTGCTGCGGCGGGGTCCGTTCGGGATGTTCATGTCGTGCCCGGACTACAACGCGGATCCGCCCTGCAAGACGTTCCGCAAGCTGAGCCAGAAGCAGCAGCAAAAGCAGTCGACACCGCAACCGACAGGTGAAGATTGCCCTCAGTGCGGCAAGCCGCTGGTGCTGCGCCAGGGTGCGTACGGGGAATTCGTATCCTGCTCCGGGTATCCAAAGTGCAAGTACGTGAAGCAGAACATCATCGAGGGGATGAAGTGTCCCAAGTGCGGGACCGGCGACCTGGCCGAGCGCAAGGCGCGCCGGGGAAACATCTTCTGGGGCTGCACCAACTATCCCAAGTGCGACTTCACCTCGAACTACAAGCCGGTGGCGAAGAAGTGCCCCGAGTGCGGCAGCGCCTACCTGCTGGAAAAGACGCTGAAGACGGGCGTTTACCTGGAGTGCCCGAACAAGAAGAAGGGTGCCGAGGAAGAAGCCGCAGCGCCGAAGAAGCGGGCTAAGAAGGGCGCGGAGCCTGTGGCCGAAGCTGGAGCGGCGGTTCAGTGCTCGTATTCAAAGAGGATCGGCGATGCGCCGCCTCCGCCGACCGCGGAGACACATGGTCCGGTGCCTGAAACCAAGCGCAGTCCTCGCGAGTTGCAGCCGGTCTGACCGGCTGCGGCTACCCGCGCCGACTCGATCCAGTAGTATTGCCATCGGAGACCAAACCATATGGAACGGGTACCGATGGACCGTTCGCTGGCGACGCCGGCGGACGCGGAAATCATTATTAGGCTTTACGATCTGAGGCGTGAGCCCGTGATGCGCGAGGCGCGCGCCTGGGTGATCGGCGAGTTCTGGCCGGCGACGGCCGATGAATACTTTGCGGTCGCAACCAACTCCGCCGATCCGCACAGCCCTTTCGTTCGCCAGGTGGTCACCTATTGGGAGATGGCCGCAGCGATGGTGTTGCACGGTGCGGTTTCCGCGGAGCTGTTTGTGGATTGCAACGCAGAAGGCTTTTTTCTGCTGGCCAAGTTCGCGCCCATTCTTGAAGCGATCCGGGAGCGTAGCCCGGCATTCATGCAAAAGACTTCGGAGATGATGAGGCGCTTCACCGCTGCCTCAGGCCGCTACGAGGTGATTTCGAAGAATGTCGAAGCCATGCGTACCAAGCGAAATTCCTAAGGGTGGAGGTTTCATCTCGCGAACGTGGCTTCGATTTAAGCGCACAAAGACTTGCGGGATTTCGATTCCGCAGAGCATGATTGAAGGCGGATCAAACTTTACCGATCCTGGAGGTTATAGATGAAACGGATTCTCGCTTCCCTGGTTGTTGTTTGCTCGTTTGCGACGGTGGCCGCGCGTGCAGCCGACTCGACGAAGATCAACGGCTGGATTTCCGACTCGATGTGCGCCGCCAAGCATGCGGGAACAGGCGCAGCCTGCGTCAAGAAGTGCATCGAGGGCGGCTCTGAGCCGGTGTTTGTAGACGAGGCCAACAAGGCGGTCTGGAAGATCGACAACCCCGACACCGTAAAAGCCTTCTACGGCGCTCACGTCACGGTAACGGGCACCCCCAACAAGGACACGAAAAGCGTTCACGTGGATTCAGTGGCCGAGGCCAAGTAAGTTCCCCGCGGAGTGAGGCCGGCGTGAACAGCCGGCCTCGCCACATGGGGCAAAGTTTGATAGTGTCTATCCAACGTTCCCTCTGACGGAGCCGAAAGGCACGCGGCGGGTCGTAGAGATTAACCGGATCAGTCAATGGCACGAGCATTGTGGAACGGCAAGGTCATCGCAGAGAGCGATGAAACGGAGACGGTGGAGGGGAATGTTTATTTCCCCGAGACCGCTCTCAAGCGTGAATATTTCCGGCCCAGCAGCACCACCTCGACCTGTCCCTGGAAGGGCCAGGCCCGTTACATGAGCCTGCTGATCGATGGCCAGGATAACCCTGATGCGGCTTGGTACTACCCGGATCCGAAGCCGGCCGCGCGCAAGATCAAGGGCTTTGTCGCCTTCTGGCGCGGCGTGGAAGTCGAGAAGTAGCGCCCTCTTTTGAGGCATGGCCGGCGCGGAACTCGGTTCCGATGCGCGACGGCAGACTCAGCAGGTCCGGAGACTGAATGCCGGTTCGCTCGTACCTTATCCTCACATGTCTTTGCCTGGTCGTCCCCGGCTGCGGGCATCGGGTTACATCATCGGCCCCGGCGCCTACGGCGGCGACCCTGGCCGGCGATCCGGCTCACCCGGACCGGGCGCAGGGCTGGGTCGATACCCGCCTCTACTTCGGACTGGGACCGGCAGATCATCCCGAACAGGGAATCAGTGAAGGGCGCTGGCGCGAGTTCCTTGACCGCGAGGTGACTTCCCGCTTTCCGGACGGGTTGAGCGTAGCCGACGTTTACGGCCAGTGGCAGGGGAAGGGGCAGAGCGTGCCCGAGCGGCTTCGCTCCAAGGTGCTGATCATCGACTATCCGGATTCGCAGCCGAACCGCGACAAGGTCGACGCGATTCGCGCCGCGTGGAAGAAAATTACCGGAGATCAATCGGTGATGCGGGTGACGGAACCCGCCGATGTCTCCTTCTGACTGCCCGGGCCGATGAGGCGCGCAAGCGGCCGCGCGAGCCGCTCTCAGAAGCAAAGCAGGTAACGGCGCACGGGCGACGGGCGCCCCGGAGCCAGGTTGGGGAACTCGATGCCGCGGTGAGAATCGGAATCGAGCTTAAAGCGGCATTTTTCCAGGACATGCGCAGAGGCGAGGTGTTCGAAATGGCATACCGCCTCGAGTTGCTCCACGCCCAGTGACCGGGCCAACTCCACCATGGCGAGCAGCGACTCGGTAGCGTAGCCGTGTCCCCACGCGTCCTGGGCGAACACATAGCCGGTAGAAGCTTGCTGGGGCGAGTGGAAGGCCAGACCGGTGCCGCCGACGAGACTCCGGTCGTGGCGCGAAAAGACGAGATAAGATCCCGCCGGCCAGAGACTCCAGTCGGCATCGCTCCAATCCAGGAAGGCGCGCGTGTCGGCGGAGGTGCGATGGGTGGGCCAGCTCATGTAGCGGGTCACCTCGGGGTCGCCGGAGTATCGGGCAAAGATGGCATCGATGTCCGATACGAGAGGCTTGCGCAGCTCCAGCCGGGCGGTGCGGATCAACTCGGGCCCCTTGGCATTGACGGTCATGGCGGATTGTCCCCGTTATGCCGCAAGTCCGAGCCGGCCGTCTGCAACATTCGATCCCTGCGCCTGCGCAGCAGTCATCAGTCCGCTTTCGAGGTCGTACCGCGGGCTTCGCGGCTACCCGTCGGTGATCGGCTTACCGATTTCCCAATGGTGGCCATAGGGATCGGCGACGCGGCCGAGACGCCACTGGTACGGTTGGTCTTCTACCGGCGAAACCTGGGTGGCGCCGGCGTCGATGGCTTGCGCAAAGGCGGCGTCGGGGTCGTCCACGGTTAACGCCATGCGAACGGTCGAGCCGTTCAGGGTTTCCGGGCTGAAGTTCTGATTTTCCGGGGACTCATCCGCGACCCAGAACTCGGCCGCGCCGATGGCAAGCTGGGCGACCACCTCTCCGTCGGGACTCTCGACGCGCATGAGCTCGGTGGCGCCGAAGGCCGCCTTGTAGAAGTCGACGGCCCTGGATCCGTTCCGCACCGAAAGGATGGGTGCGAGCCTGGGGTTCGGTGTTTCGGCCATGAATCTTTCCTTCCGGAAGCGGATCCGCCCGGTCTCTCAATAGGCTTCGAACTGGTTGAGCGGCAGGCGTACCCGGAAGCAGGTAGACCCCGGTTCTGACCGGACGCTGAGGTGGCCGCGATGCTTGCGGACGATGCGCATGGCGTTGTCGAGCCCCAGTCCAAGCCCCGAGCCGGGAGGTTTGGTGGTGAAGAAGGGCTCGAAGATGCGGTCCTGCAGCTCGGCGGGAATGCCGTGCCCGTTGTCCCAGATTTCGACCAGCAGCATGTCGACTTCGACACGGCAGGTAAGGCGAAGGCAGCCGCGCTCGCGATTGTCCTGCATGGCGTCGAGTGCGTTTTCAATCAGGGCGGTCCAGACCTGGTTGAGTTCCGCGCCGTAGGCACTGATGCAGGGCAGGCCGGGCTGGTATTCGCGCTGGATATTCACGTTGCCCATGCGGGACTGGAGCATCTGAACCGTAGCGTCGAGACCGGCAGGCACGTCCACCTCAAGAATCGCAGCGCGATCCATGTTGGAATACGCCTTGATGGCGCTGATCAGGTCGAAGATGCGGGCGGTGGAGTGAATCAGCGTTTCCACGGAACGCGTGGAGCGCAGGTAGCGCGCGAAGTACTGGAGGCTGACGCTGGTGGCTTCCGGGTCGAGGATTTTGCGCAGATCGTCGAGATCGTCTACCCGTATGCCCTGTTCGGCAAGCTGCGGCGCCACGTCCCACGGATTGTCACAGGGAAGCGCGGCGAGCCAGTCGCGCAGCCCCTCCTCATGATTGATGGCGGCCATCGCATCGTCATTGTCGTTGGACTGGCGCCCGAGCACGCCCTTTTCCCAGGTTTCAATATCGCGCACCTGCTGCTCAGACAGGCACAGGTTGACGAGCTTGAAGCGGTTGGCGCGGTTGGTCTGTAACTCGGTCACAAGACTTGAGGCGGCGCGCTGGGCTGCGGAGGCGGGGTTGTTCAATTCATGGGCCAGGTTGCCGGCGAGCTTGCCCAGGGCGCTCAGCTTCTCGGCCTGCTGTTCGATGCGGGTAACCTCGCGGACGCGGTCGAGCAGAGTCGAGACGATCCGCTGGGTCATGGACGGCACGGCCTCGAGCATTTCAGGGAAGAGTTCCTTGTGAATGACCAGTCCCCATAAGGCCGTCGCTGCCACGCCCTGTCCTCCGAAGGTCTTCATGCGGGAGAAGGGCAGCAGCCCGGTCATCTGGCCGGTGCGGCCAATAAATACGGCCAGCGGTCCGCTGCGCTTGCGCTGGACGTGGATCTCCCCTTTGAGGATGAGAAACATCCAGTCGGCGGGAGTGGACTCTTCAAAGAGGATGTCGCCGGGTTGCGCGACTAGTTCTTCGCTGTGGCGCGCGAGCCACAGCCGATCCTCGAGCGGCAAGCCCTGCAAGGGAGCGACCCGCTCGAGCGCTTCCGCGATCGCATCGACGGGGGTGGGACAGGCGGGCGGGGAAGCGACAGGGGAGACCATGCATACCTCCGGAGCGCAATTTCAGGATAGCCGATCCGGACCACAGCACTTTCCTGGATTCGGTAATTGAAGTACGCGTGAAGCCGGGAAGGAGTTCAAAGCGCCAAACTCTTACTCTCCCTCCGCCGGGGACGTACCAGTGTGAAAGCGGAATGAAATCCGTTGCGAAATGACGTGAAACGAACGCCAGCGCTCAGATTTGTAATACGACGAAAATAACCCGTTTGATTCTGAAGGTCCCAGCGCGATCACTGCCCCGGAGGGCTGGGAAGAACAGGAAGAACCGATCATGAACCACCGTGACTGTCGCAGTGCAGGACACCAAGGTAACGGGCGAACGGTCCGGCCGGATTCCTGTACTGGTGGGCCATGACGCGCGCCATCTGGTGAAGGTGGTTCAGATCGTGGGCGGCCCAGGTGGCGAGCAGATCGCCGATGGTGACGACTCCCAGCCCCGGATGCCGGCCGCGGCGGTCGAAGTCGCTGGTCTGGAGGTTCATCCCCTCGAGGGCCTGCAGGCTCCGGGCGCGGTGCTGTACGAATTCGTCAAGCAGATTTCCAAGCGGCGTGGTGCGGCTTTCGGCGATGTAGCCCCACCTGTCGAATTTAGGGAAGGGCCGCGTTTCGCCGGACTCCAGGATGATCGCGATGCGGGGAATCCAGTCCTCGCGCTCGGCATGGATCAGGTGGGCGACGATGTCAGCCGGGCTCCAGGTATTTTCTCCCTCGCGGGAACTTGTCCACGGATCGGGCAGGCCGCGCAGCAGAGCGTCGAGGACAGCGGGTGTTCGCGCCAGCAGGGGAATGGTGTTTTCGAGTGTCAGTTCCATTGCGACCTCCAAGGGAATTCTTGTTGTGTTGAGAGACGACGGCAGAATCTGCCGTGGTACGACCCGGTGCGATGCGTCTGACGTCGAGGACAAGGGGGACGCCCCTCGTGGCAGCCTCCCGTCGTTTGGCCTTTGGCGGCCCTGCAGGGTAGAGTGATGCTGTCCATAAGTCCGCCTCCACCCGAACCCCGCCGGGAAGGATCTCCGCTCGAAAAGGAACCGCGATGATAACCACAAAAGAGCCGAGGAGTTTTGCGCCGACCCTGGCCCTCCTCCTGCTCGCAGTGCTGATCAACTACGTCGATCGCGGAAACCTGGCCCTGGCAGCGCCGATGTTGAAGACCGAATGGGGGCTCTCCGCGGGACAGCTGGGGATTCTGTTCTCGGCCTTTTTCTGGAGCTACATGACCCTGCAGTTCACGGTGGGCTGGCTGGTGGACAAGTACAACGTGAGCGTGGTGATGGCGGTGGGTTTTGCGGTCTGGTCCCTGTCGACGGCTGGTACAGGCCTGGTGACCGGATTCGGCGCCCTGCTGCTGATGCGGCTGGTGCTGGGAGCGGGCGAGTCGGTGATGTTCCCGTGCAGCTCGAAGATCTGCGCCCAGCAGTTGCCGGAGCACCGTCGCGGCTTTGCCAACGCCCTGATCATGGCCGCGATCCGCTGGGGTTCGGCGGTGGGCACCTTTGGCGGCGGGCTGATGATGGCCCGGTTCGGCTGGCGCGCCACGTTCATCGCCGTGGGCCTGTTCAGCCTGCTGTGGCTCCCGGCCTGGGCGCGCTGGAGGCCGGGGCCTCCGGCGGTTGGAGAAATCGAACAGGCCGGCAAACCCACGGTTTCCGCGATCCTGCGTCAGCGGGCATTCTGGGGCGCGTCGCTGGGGCACTTTTGCGGCAATTACCTGCTCTATTTTCTGATCAGCTGGTTGCCCTATTACCTGATTCATGAGCGGCACCTTTCGATGGCTTCGATGGCCGGAACGGCGGGGGTCCTGTACGCGGTTGATTCGCTCTCGGCAATCGCGGCCGGCTGGTTTGCCGATCGCAGGATTCGCGCGGGCTCGAGCGCGGCGACGGTTCGTATCACCACCATGGCGATGGGGTTCGCGATCTGCGCGGTGGCGCTGGTCAGTTTCAGTTACTGCGGCCCCGCTACCTACAAGCTTTGCCTGCTGGTCATCGGAACCGGGAGCGGGATAGGGAACTCGGCCTCTTTCGCGGTCGGGCAGACTCTTGCCGGGCCGCGCGTGGCGGGCCGGTGGATCGGCTTGCAGAACGGAGTAGCGAATATCTCGGGCATCGCCGGACCACCCTTGACCGGGTTTCTGATCGATTGGACCGGCCACTTTGACGCGGCGCTGCAGGTAGCGGCACTGGTGTCGGTGGCCGGGGGCCTGGCCTGGTTCTTCGGCGTCCGCAAGCTGGAGCAGGTGCGCTGGCAGTTGGCGCCGGAGACCGTGGTCTAGCTCAATGCTTTGCCTGGCCTCCAACCGGATCCGCCGGCTGGAGGCCCTCTTCTTGCTTAACGGGTCTTGGCGGCTTCTTCCACGGTGATCGGATTGAGGAACGGCATGGCGGCGCGGAGCTGTTTGCCCACGATCTCGACGGGGTGTTTGGCTTCGGCGTCGCGGAAAGCCTGAAACTCCTTGCGGCCGGAGCTCTGGTCGGCGAGAAAGCGCTTGGCGAAGGTGCCGTCCTGGATGTCGCTGAGGATGCCCTTCATGGCCTTGCGGCTCTCGTCGTTGATGACCCGCGGTCCGGAGACATAGTCGCCCCACTCAGCGGTGTCGGAGATGGAGTAGCGCATGTAAGCGAGGCCGCCGCGATAAATCAGATCGACGATCAGCTTGAGTTCGTGCAGGACTTCAAAATAGGCGCTCTCCGGCTGATAGCCGGCTTCGACGAGGGTTTCGTAGCCCGCCTTGATGAGCGCGCTGACACCGCCGCAAAGAACCGCCTGTTCGCCGAACAGGTCGGTCTCGGTCTCTTCCTTGAAGGTGGTTTCGAGAACCCCCGCGCGGGTGCAGCCGATGCCCTTGAGGTAGCTCAAGTTCAACGCATGGGCATTTCCGGTTGCGTCCTGGTGGATGGCGATGAGGCCGGGGATGCCGCCGCCTTCCACGAAGACCTCGCGCACGCGATGGCCGGGGCCCTTGGGCGCGGCCATGCCGACATCGATGCCCAAGGCGGGAGCGATGGTCTTGAAATGGATGTTGAAGCCATGCGCGAACAGCAGCAGCTTGCCCGGGGCCAGGTTGGGGCCGATTTCCTCGTTATAGAGCTTGGCCGCGGTCTGGTCAGGAACCAGGACCATCACCACATCAGCCCATTTGGTCACGTCCGCCACCGTGCCGACTTCAAGGCCGGCCTTCTGCGCCTTGGCGATGGACTTGGAGCCGGCAGCGAGGCCGACGCGCACCTGTACTCCCGAATCCTTGAGGTTGAGTGCATGCGCGTGCCCCTGCGAGCCGTAGCCAATGATGCCTACCTTCTTGGCTTGAATGAGGGAAAGGTCCGCGTCGTGATCGTAGTAAGTCTTTGCCATGTTGTTTTCGCTTCTTCCTTTTTTTGAGTGCGGGGTTGGTGGTTCTGGAATCCTGTAGCAGCCTGCCCGGGGCTGCGACGTTGCGTTGCGATGGGGAGATTTTCACAGCGCAGCGACCATTCGGAAGTGGCTGCAGCCAGCCGCCACAGCGCGCGCGGGCCCCAGGCTCCGGGTGCGATTTTACTCCGGCCGGATGACAGCGCCCTCTACTGCTTCGAGGATCTGGTTTTCGCCTTCGGGGCCGGGCTCAGGTTCGGCGGCGGCGCCGGCCTTGACGCCCAGTGCCTTGAGCACGGTGCTGGTATGGTGGCCGCGGCGCATGGTCATCTTGCCGCTGCGGCAAATCTCGAGGATGCTGTTGTCGCTCTCGTTGAGCACCTGGATGAGGCCTTCAATCTTGCTTTCGACGCCGGTCATTTCGATCATGAGCGATTCGGCAGTAAGGTCGACGATGCGGGCGCGAAACACCTCTGCGAGCTCGAAGATGGTGGAGCGCGTATGCTTGGTCGCCGCTACCTTGATCAGCGCAAGCTCGCGCGTAACTGCGGGAGAGCCTGCGATGTCGTCAACGTCGATCACGTTCTCGAGCTTGAACAGGCTGGCGCGGATGCGGTGTCCGGCTTCCGCCGAAGCCTCGCATACCAGCGTCATCCGGGAGAGGCCCGGGCGCTCGCTGGCGCCCACCGTCACCGAGATGATGTTGATATTCAAGCGGCGAAAGAGCGAGGCCACGCGCGTGAGTACGCCGGGCCGGTCTTCGACATAAGCAACGAATGTGTGCAGCATAAGGGCAGCCCTCGAGCTTCTAACTTTTAGCTTTTAGCTTCATGTTCGCTGAACAGTGCCTGCAAGCCATGTCAAGGATGCATCCGTGGCAAGTGTCGGGCAAGGAGCTAAAGCTAAAGCCAAAAGCTGTCTTAATTGTCGTCTGCAGTTTCGACCATCGGATTGCTTCCGGGCCGGCGGATCATTTCATGGAGAGCGGAGCCGGCGGGAATCATCGGGTAAACCGAATCTTCCTTCTCGACCATAAAGTTGAGCAGGTAGGGACCGGCGTGGCTGCGGGCCTCTTCAACCGCCGACTCGACCTCGCTGCGGGCCTGGACAGCCTTGCCCGCGATGCCGTGGGCGTCGGCGAGTTTGACGAAGTCGGGACTGACCAGCGGCGTGGACTGGTAGTTGCGCTCGTAGAAGAACTCCTGCCACTGGCGCACCATGCCGAGGTAGCCGTTGTTGATGATGGCGATGTTGATTTTGAGGTTTTCCTGGGCAATGGTGGACAACTCAGGCGAGGTCATCTGGAAGCCTCCGTCGCCGGCTACCACCCAGACTTCCTTGTCGGGGCAGGCGAACTTGGCCCCGATGGCGGCGGGCAGGGCGAAGCCCATGGTGCCGAGTCCGCCGGAGGTGATGAGCGAGCGCGGATGCTCGTGATGGAAGTATTGCGCCTCCCACATCTGGTGCTGGCCCACGTCGGTGACCACGATGGCGTTGCCGCCGGTGATGCGCCATAGATCATGCATGACATGCGCCGCGTAGAGATGGCCGGAGTCGGGCAGGTTTTTGATGTCGCGCACCGAGACCGAGCCCTTGCTTGCATCGATGGTCTTGAGCCATTTGGAACCATCGCGGCCGGGAATGCGGGGCAACAACTGTTCGAGAACGGCGGAAAGGTCGCCGAGCAGCGCGACATCGACCTTGATGTTCTTGTTGATCTCCGCGGGGTCGACCTCGATGTGGATCTTTTTCGACTTGAGCGAGTAGGTCGTGGGAGTGCCGATGACGCGATCGTCGAAGCGCATGCCGCAGGCGATGAGCAAATCAGATTCCTGGATGGCTTCATTGACCCACGCTTCGCCATGCATGCCCATCATGCCGAGGTTGAGCGGGTGCGAGGCAGGGAAGCCTCCGAGCCCGAGCAGGGTTAGAGCAACGGGGATTTGGGCGCGTTCGGCGAGGGTGCGCAACTGCTCCATCGCGCCCGACTCGATGACGCCGTGACCGGCAAGAATCATCGGCCGCTTGGACTGGCGAATGAGTTCGGCCGCTTGCGCAAGGCCCGACTCCTCGACACGGAGCATGGGATGGGGCCGGTACGGTGCGGGCTTGGCGGCGGCGAAGTCGAACAGCGCCGTGGCCTGTTGCGCGTCCTTGGTAATGTCGACAAGCACCGGGCCGGGGCGTCCGGAACGCGCGATCTGGAAGGCGTGGCGCAGCGCCGGAGCCAGTTCTTCAGCGCGGCTCACGAGAAAGTTGTGCTTGGTCACCGGCAGGGTCACGCCGGTGATGTCGACTTCCTGAAACGCGTCGGTGCCGAGAACCTTGCTCGAGACCTGGCCTGTGATGCAGACCATCGGGACGGAGTCGAGCATGGCAGTGGCAATTCCGGTAACCAGGTTGGTGGCGCCGGGGCCGCTGGTGGCCACGGCTACGCCGACTTTGCCTGAGGCGCGCGCGTAGCCGTCGGCCATGTGCGCGGCGCCCTGCTCGTGGCGCACCAGGATGTGGCGGATAGGGAATTTGCGGAGCGCATCGTAAGCCGGGAGAATGGCTCCGCCGGGATAGCCGAAGACCTCGGTAACGCCTTCGCCCACCAGGGTGGCCCAGAGAATCTCCGCGCCAGTGAGGCGGGTAGGAGTCAAGTGCTGAGCGTTGGGGGAAATTGAAGGTGCGTCCGTCATGTGAGGTCTCCTTCTGTTGAGCCGCTAGCTGGAGCTATTAGCTTTTAGCTCTTCGCTTGTGTGGTGCTGATACGGTTTTCGTCTGACTGCTCGTTGGTCGGTGAGCTTATTAGTGTGGGTGATCATGTTTGATTCGCCGGATCCAAAGCTAAAAGCTAATAGCTGCCTTTTACGTTGTTGCCCCCAGCGACGCCGAGTTGACGCGGTCGACGTATTTGCGGAAGACGCCGGCCGGCCAGCGCAGCGCCGGAGGAGTGAAGCCCTTGAGGCGAGCGGCGATTTCGGCATCGCTGAGTTCTACATCGAGGCGGCGATTGGCGATGTCGATGTGGATGATGTCACCCTCGCGAACGGCCGCGATGGGGCCGCCGACGAAGGCTTCGGGAGCCACGTGGCCGGCGGTGAAACCGCGCGTGGCGCCGGAGAAGCGGCCGTCGGTGAGCAGTGCGACGGTGTGGCTGAGTTCGGGATGGCCGCTGACAGCGGCAGTCACCTGCAGCATCTCGCGCATGCCGGGACCGCCCTTGGGGCCTTCGTAACGAATAACGAGAACGTCGCCGGGTTTGACCTTGTCGCCCTGCACGGCGGCGAAGCAGTCCTCTTCGCAATCAAAGACACGGGCCGGGCCGCGATGTTCGACGCGGTCGGCGGCGGCGATCTTCATCACGCAGCCTTCGGGAGCGAGATTGCCTTTGAGAATGACGAGGCCGCCGGTGGGCTTGATGGGCTTCTCAAAGGTGTGGATGACGACCTGTCCAGGCGTTTCCCTGGCCAGCGCGGCCTCTTCGGCGAGGGTCTTGCCGCTGATGGTCATGGTCGATCCGTCGGCGTGGCCGGCGTCGATGAGACGCTTGGCGAGGAGGCGCGAACCGCCAGCTTCCTGGAAGTGCGACGCCATGTATTTTCCGGCCGGAACGAGATCGCAGATGAACGGCGTCTTGCGCGAGATGACGTCGAACTCGTCGATGGAGAGATCAATGCCCACTTCGCGAGCGATGGCGATCAAGTGCAGCACCGCGTTGGTGGACCCGCCGCTGGCGGCCACACTGGCGATGGTGTTTTCCAGAGCCGTGCGAGTGATGATTTGCGAAGGCCGGAGATTGGCGCGCACCGCGTTCATGAGCATGTGGCCGGCTTCACGCGTGGCGGCAAGCTTGTCTTTGGCAGTCGCGGGAACCCCGGAGAGATGCAACGGCGAGATGCCCAGCATTTCGCCGCTCATGGCCATGGTGTTGGCGGTGAACTGGCCGCCGCAGGCTCCGGCGCCGGGACATGCATTGGCTTCAAGGGCTTCAAGGCCGGCTTCGTCGATCTTGCCGGCGGCGTAGGAGCCGATGCCTTCGAACACGTTCTGAATGGTGATGTCGACGCCGTTGAGTTTGCCGGGCGCGATGGACCCGCCGTAAAGCATCATGCCGGGTATGTCGAGGCGGCACAACGCCATGATGATGCCGGGCATGTTCTTGTCGCAGCCGCCGATGCCCACGAGGCCATCGAAGAGGTTGCCGCGCGCGGTGAGTTCGATGGAGTCGGCGATCACTTCGCGGGACACCAGCGAGGCCTTCATGCCTTGCGTGCCCATGGTGATGCCGTCGGAGATGGTGATGGTGTTGAACTCCATCGGCGTGCCGCCGGCTTCGCGAATGCCTTCCTTCAGGGCCTGGGCAAGCTCGCGAAGGTGCACGTTGCAGGTGCCGATCTCGGTCCATGTGTTGGCGATGCCGATGATGGGTTTGTGCAGATCCTCTTTTGCAAATCCAGACCCACGCAGGTAGGACCGCGCAGCGGCGCGGCTGGGGCCTTCAGTCAACGGAATACTTTGGCGTTTGCCTTCGATGGTCATTCGCTCTCTTTTTTCTCTAGCCGTTAGCTATCAGCTCCTAGCTATTAGCTCGTTTCTGCCGCATTTGTCCTAAGTGACTTGCTTGTGCGTCTTGCAGTTATTTTGCCTTGAGCCACGCGGCTTGTTCGTGGGCTGCTTCGAAAGTGTCGAGCTCTGCGGCATGGCGCAGGGTGAGGCCGATGTCGTCAAGGCCTTCCAGCAGGCAGAACTTGCGGAATGGATCGACGTCGAACGTTGCCGAGAATCCATGGCCGTCGTTGACCGTCTGGTCAGGAAGAGAAACGGTGAGCTGGTAGCCGGGAATTTTCTCCGCGTTCTGAATGAGCGTGTCGACGTCCGCCTCGGACAGACGGACAAGGAGGATGCCATTCTTGCCGGCGTTGGAAAAGAAGATATCGGCAAAGGTGGGGGCGATGACGCAGCGGAAGCCGAAGTCGCTCAGTGCCCAGGCGGCGTGTTCGCGGCTTGAGCCGCAGCCGAAGTTCTTGCCGGCGACGAGGATTTGCGCGGACTTGTAGCGCGGATCGTTGAGGACGAAATCCTGCACGGGTTCGCCGGAAGGTGTCTGGCGCCAGTCAAAAAAGAGAAAGTCGCCGTAGCCGGTACGCTCGATGCGCTTCAGGAACTGCTTGGGAATGATCTGGTCGGTGTCGACGTTGGTGCGATCGAGCGGCGCGACCTGCGAGGTGAGTTTCGTGAACGGATGCATTAGGCGGTGACCTCCTCGCGGACAGTTTGGGTGGCGGGCCAGTTACGGATGTCGACGAAGTGGCCGGCGATGGCGGCAGCGGCGGCCATCTCCGGAGAGACGAGGTGGGTGCGGCCGCCGCGTCCCTGGCGTCCTTCGAAGTTGCGGTTGGAAGTGGAAGCGCAGCGTTCGCCGGGCGAGAGAATGTCGGGGTTCATGCCGAGGCACATAGAGCAGCCCGGTTCACGCCAGTCGAATCCCGCTTCTTTGAAGATGCGGTCGAGGCCTTCCCGCTCGGCCGCGGCTTTCACCGCCTGCGAGCCGGGCACAACCATGGCGTTGACATGCGAAGAGACTTTGTGGCCGGCGGCGATGCGGGCCGCGGCGCGCAGATCTTCGAGGCGGCCATTGGTGCATGAGCCGATGAAGACGCGATCGATGGTGACGTCTTCGAGCCGGGTGCCGGCTTTGAGATTCATGTATTCAAGCGCGCGCTCGAATGACTTGCGATCGAGCTCGTTGCCGGCCGCGGCTGGATCAGGCACGGATGCCGTGACCGGCGCGACCATGCCGGGACTGGTGCCCCAGCTGACGTAGGGAACAAGCGTTGCCGCATCGATGACGAGTTCGCGGTCGAACTTCGCGCCCGGATCGCTGGGCAGCTTGCTCCACTCGGCGACGGCGGTCTTCCAGGCTTCCCCCTTGGGACTAAAGCGGCGGCCTTCAAGATAGGCGAAGGTGGTCTCGTCGGGCGCGATCATGCCGGCGCGTGCGCCGGCCTCGATGCTCATGTTGCAGATGGTCATCCGGCCTTCCATAGAGAGAGCGCGGATGGCCGAGCCCGCATATTCAATGACGGAGCCGGTGGCGCCGTCGGTGCCGATCTTGCCGATGATGGCGAGGATGATGTCTTTTGCGGTAACGCCGGTAGGCAGCTCGCCCTCAACGGCGATGCGAAAGGTCTTCGGCTTCGATTGCGGAAGCGTCTGGGTGGCGAGGACGTGTTCGACTTCGCTGGTGCCGATGCCGAAGGCCAGCGCGCCGAATGCGCCGTGCGTGGAGGTGTGCGAATCGCCGCAAACGATGGTCATGCCGGGCTTGGTAATGCCGAGTTCGGGACCGATGACGTGCACGATACCCTGGTCGCGCGAGTCAACGTCGTAGAGTTCAACGCCGAAGTCGGCACAGTTCTGGCGCAGGGTCGAAATCTGCTTGGCCGCGATCTGGTCGAGGATGTGCAGGCGGCCTTCAAGCGTGGTGGGGACGTTGTGATCGACGGTGGCGATGGTGCGATCAGGGCGGCGCACCTTGCGGCCGGCGAGGCGCAGGCCTTCAAAAGCCTGCGGGGAAGTAACTTCATGGACCAGCTGCAGGTCGATATAAAGAATGGTGGGCTCGCCCGCCGGTTCGACAACCACGTGCTGTTCCCAGACCTTTTCAAACAGTGTTTTTGGATTTTGTGTCATCACTATTCCCTAAATTGGCTGCGTGCTTCAGTAGCGTGGGCTCCGCATCAGGCGGTCGGTAGAACCGCGTTCTCAGAGCGGGCCATGACCTGGTGCAGAACCTCGCGCACCTTGAGTCCCATGGCGGTGGTGGAGAGCACCTGGTAGTTATGCGGCTGGGTGCGCGCCAGGTCGGGGGTGCGGAAGCCTGACTCCAGCACCTTGCGGACGGCGGTTTCGAGTGCATGCGCCTCGGCCTCGAGTCCCGCGGAATAGCGCAGTATCAAGGCTCCCGTCAGGATCGCGCCGAGCGGATTGGCAAGGCCCTTGCCGGCGATGTCGGGTGCGGAGCCGTGCACCGGCTCGTAGAGATTGACTTTGCCGCCAATGGTGGCGGATGGGAGCATGCCGAGCGAGCCGGTGATCACGGCGGATTCGTCGGAGAGGATATCGCCGAAGAGATTCTCAGTAAGAACCACATCGTAGTTGCGCGGCTGGTTCATCAGGTGCATGGCCATCGCGTCGACGTACTGGTGCTCCACGGCAACGTCAGGAAACTCGGGAGCGATCTCATCGACGGCCGCGCGCCACAGCTGCGAAACTTCGAGCACGTTGGCCTTGTCGACGCTGGTAAGTTTCTTGCGGCGGTTTTGCGCGAGTTTGAAGGCGACGCGGGCCACGCGGGCCACTTCGTCAAACGTATAGCGCATGGTGTTCCAGGATTCGCGAGTATCGCGGTTCCATTCGCGGGGCTTGCCGAAATAGAGCCCGCCGAGCAGCTCGCGAACGAAGAGAATGTCGGCGCCTTCGACGATTTCGGGTCGCAGAGGGCTGTTGACGGCCAGCTCCTTGAACGCGAAAGCGGGGCGCAAGTTGGCGAAGCCGCCGAGTTCAGCGCGAATTTTCAGCAGGCCGGCCTCGGGGCGTCTGTCCGGAGGAAGGGAATTGAACTCATTGCCGCCCACCGCGCCGAGGAGCACGGCATCGGAGGCGAGTGCTTCGTTAAGGGTGTCGTCGGGAAGCGGGGTGCCATCCTGCACGATGGCTACGCCCCCGATGCGGCGCTCGGTAAAGGTGAATTCATGTCCGCCCAGGGCGGCCACTTCGCGCAGCACGGCGACTGCTTCATTCGTCACTTCAGGGCCGATGCCGTCGCCCGCAACTACCAGAACTTTGAGATTCATTCTCTCTTCCCGGGTGAGTGGTTTAGTAACACATGGGTTAATCGAGTTCAGCGGCGACGGGCACATTGCGGCGGTCGCGGATGGGATCGGGCAGAATGCCGATCAGGTCCTGGTCGTAGATGTTTTTCTTGCGGTCGGCCAGCGCCACGAAGCGGTAGTAAGTCTGCTGCAGCTCTTCGCGGTTGAGGGTGAAGCCGAGTTGTTCGAGCCGGTGGCGCAAGGCGGCGCGCCCGGAGTGCTTGCCGAGGACGAGGTGGGTTTTGGAAACGCCCACCAGGCCCGGCGTCATGATTTCGTAACAGAGGGGATTGGCCAGCATGCCGTGCTGATGGATGCCGGACTCGTGAGCAAAGGCGTTGGCGCCCACAATGGCCTTGTTAGGAGACGGCCGGAACGTAATGATCTGTCCCAGGACCTGACTGGTTGGATAGAGCTTGTCGAGCTGGATGCTGGTCTCGACGCCGTAGCGGTCACCGCGCACGTAGAGGGCGGCGGCAATTTCTTCGAGCGCGGCGTTGCCGGCGCGTTCGCCGATGCCGTTGATGGTGCACTCCACCTGGCGGGCTCCGTTTTGAATTGCGGCCAGGGAGTTGGCGACGGCGAGTCCCAGGTCATCATGGCAGTGCGAGGAGAGAATGATGCCCTGGGCATCGATGGCGGGGATGCGCTCGCGGACTTCCTTGAACATCTGGCCATATTCTTCGGGCGTAGTGTAGCCCACAGTGTCGGGCATGTTGATGGTGGTGGCGCCGGCCTCGATGGCGATGCGCACCATGTCAATGAGGAAATCACGATCCGAGCGAGTGGCGTCTTCGGGCGAGAACTCGACGTCGTCGACGAAGGAGCGCGCCAGGCGGACCGATTCGCCGGTGCGGTCGAGGGCTTCCTGGCGGCTGATCTTGAGCTTGTATTCGAGATGAAGATCGCTGGAGGCGAGGAAGACGTGGATGCGGGGCCGCTCGGCAAACTGAATTGCACGCGACGCAATCTCGATGTCTTCCTGCTTGGCGCGGGCCAGGGACGCGATCTTCGGCTTGCGGATGGCCTGGGTGATGGTGGAGATAGCGGCGAAGTCGCCTTCGGATGCCATGGCAAACCCGGCCTCGATGATGTCCACTCCCAGGTCTTCAAGCGCGTGCGCCATGGTCAGCTTTTCCTGGGTGGTCATGCTGCAGCCGGGAGACTGCTCGCCGTCGCGCAAGGTGGTGTCGAAGAAAGCGACGTGCTGGGGGGAGTGATTTGCGGTCATAGACGGGCCTGCCGGGAGAAGCACAATTCGCGAACATGCATAGTCTCTCGCATCCTCCCGATATAACGCAAAGTTATTATTGTTGGAGTGTCAATTAAAAAAGCTTATGATCGGGTGGCATCGAGTCATGTCCTAAAGACCTGCGTGACGCGGATACGAGGGGGGATCTCCACGAGAATCAGACTCGTTACTAGGGGCTGGCGGCCCGCCGTGTCTCTCTTCGCAATTCCGAGGTACACGGCATGGAACTGAGCCAGCTGGAAACATTCCTCGCAGTGGCGGAGGAACGCAGCTTTTCGCGAGCGGCGATTCGACTGCGCCGCACCCAACCGGCGGTGAGCCAGGTCATCCGCAAGCTCGAAGAAAATCTCGGCGAGACGCTCTTCGACCGGGCGGCGCGGGACGGGTCACTTACCTCCGCCGGGGTGCTGCTGCGAGACTACGCGCTGCGACTGATGGCCTTGCGCCGCGAAGCAGGCAGCGCCATTGACGAGTTGAAAAACCTGCAGCGGGGAAGGCTGCAGCTGGCGGCCAACGAATACACTTGCCTATACCTCCTTCCTGCCATTGATGCGTTCCGCCGGGCTCATCCGCAGATCACCGTGACGGTGCATCGCATGCTCGCTTCCCGCATTCCCGATGAATTGAACCTGCGCACGTTTGAGCTCGGGGTTGTGTCTTTCAGGCCCGATCCGGCGCTGTTTCGGACCATCGCCGTGTATGGAGACAGCCTGGCACTCATCGTGAGCCCGTCGCATCCACTGGCTCGCTCCTCGCAGGTGTCGATCAGCGATTTGGGCACGGAGAATTTCATCGCCCACAATGTGGCTTCGCCGCTCCGGCGCAAGGTGATTGAGACCTTTCAGCGCTATCGAACGCCGTTGAACATGGGAATCGAGCTGCCGACGATAGAAGCCATCAAGCGCTTTGTCGCGATGGGTAATGGAGTGGCGCTGGTGCCGCATCTTACGGCGGCGCGGGAATTGGAAATGGGCGAACTCATCGCCCTGTCAGTAACGGAGCTGGAAATGAAACGAGTGCTGCGGCTGGCGCACCGTAAGCTGGGAACGCTGTCCTATGCAGCCAATGCGTTTCTGCAAACCGTGCGTTCGCTGGCCCGGGAGCACGGACCCCCTTTCTATTACCACGTGGACAAATCGGCCTGAGAACGCCTCGCCGAAATCGACGCAGCCTTCGCAGTGCCGGGGCGGAGTGAGTGGCACCAGGGAATTCGATGTGAATCATCGAGAGGAGTCTGTCCATGCGCTGGGCACTGATTACAGGAACATCGACGGGGATCGGGCGAGCTATTGCACTTGGACTGGTCGCGCGGGGAGTGAGCGTTTTTGCCGGAGTGCGGCGCGACAGTGATGGAGATGCGCTGGCAGGCGCAGCTTCGCAGGTCAACGCATCCGGCGGCGCGCGGCTCGTCCCTCTGCTGGTCGATGTGGCGCAGTCGGCGCAGATCACGGCCGCGGTGTCACAGGTGTCGCAGATCGCGGGCCCCGACGGATTGTGGGGACTGATCAATAACGCCGGTATTGTAGTTCCCGGGCCGGTCGAGGCCCTCAGACGCGAAGACTGGCTGCGCCAGTTTGACGTAAATTTTTTCGGAGTGGCGGAGATGACCCGGCAGGCGCTGCCGCTGTTGCGCCGGGGAGTAGCCGCGCATGGACGGGGAGTGCCCCGGATCATGATTGTCAGCTCCATCGCGGGCCGCGTTGCCCAGCCCATGTTGTCGCCCTACAGCTCGAGCAAATGGGCGGCTACTTCTCTGGGCGACAGTCTACGCATGGAACTGCGGCGGCAGGGAATCGGGGTGACGGTATTCGAGCCGGGAGCGGTGGCCACGCCGATCTGGGAGAAGGGAGGCGCGGCGGCGGACGTGTTTACTCCGAATCATCCCTTGTGGAATCTCTACGGACCCGAATTTGAGGCTCTCGGCAGGACAGCGCGCAAGTCGGCGGCATCGGCTGCGCCCGCAGAAAAGATTGCAAGCATAGCCGTCGATGCGCTGCTGCGACGGAAGGCGCCGGCGCGGGTGCTGGCCGGAACCGATGCCAGGGCGGGGGCACTTCTTCGCAGGTGGCTGCCCTTATCGTGGTTCGACGCAATCCTGCTGAACCAGTTCGGGCTGGGGAATCTGCCCCCGGTTGAGGGAACTCTCCAGGATCTGGAACTCCGATGAGGCGGGTGGGAAGGGCTGTTGTTTGCTTTGTGTCGGAAACCGAATCCGCCGTGTTCCGTCCAAGCTTCAGGCATTCAGGCGCAATGAGTTAGGGTCTGTGCCCCGTCCCGGCCATTTACAATGCTGAGAGCGGGGCCCGGCACGAACCGGAGCGCCGGAATTGACAAGCTCTTTGCCAGCCGGACCGGTTGTGCAGTCACGAGGTTCAGGACCGAATGAAGAAGATCGCACTCGTACTTTTCCTGCTGGCCACGGGTGTGGCCGCGGGGCGCGCCCAGGAAAGCCGCCAGGATGTGAGCATCAGCGGAATTGGGCTAATTGAGCCGTTCATTGCCTCGTCTACCGACGTGCAGGTCCATTCAAACTACGCCCTGGGCGTGCTGGCCAGCTACCGGTTTATGCTTACTCCTTCGAGCGCGCTCGAAGCCAACTACGGCACCACGTACCAGAACACCCTGCGGTACATTGTCGGAAATACCAACAACTACAAAGTGCTGACGCGGACCCAGGAAATTTCCGCCGCTTACGTGCGCAGTTTCACCTACCGGAAGTTCAACCCTTTTGTGGAAGCGGGCCCGGGCGTATTGATCTTTCTGCCCATCCGCAACTCCGGAACGACGTCGCTGGATGTGAAGCAGCAGACCTCGGTCATGGGAATGTACGGTGCCGGCGTGGCGTATGAAATCAGCCCGAGCTTCGACATCCGGGCAGAGTATCGCGGCTACGTGACCAAGGTTCCCAACTTCGGTCTGGGCAGCGGGTCCTCGACCTCCAACTTAACCACCAACAAGTGGTTCAATATCTTCGTGCCGACGGTGGGCGTGGCTTACCACTTCTAGCCTGCAGAGAATTGTCGAACCGGTATGCGTTGCACGAGGGGATGAGCGCCATTGCTCATCCCCTCGTGTTTTGCAGTCTGGGCTGGATCAGCGAATGGGGGTAATTTCGGCGGCGGCTTCGACGTAGGCGCCGAGCACCTTGATCATGGCGCAATGGGGCCGCAGCGCCTCGAGTGCCCGCCGGCCTTCTTCGCGAGAGCGAATCTGAGAATCAACGTAGAAAATGTATTCCCACGGCTTGCCATGAACCGGCCGGGACTCGATCTTGGTGAGATTGGTGCCGAGGGTCGACAACTCAGACAAGGCCGCCACCAGCGAGCCGGGGCGATTTTCCACAGAAAACGCGATGCTCATCTTGTTCGCCGGGGTGTCAGTCTGCCCCGCGCGACTCCTTTTCACCAGAAAGAAGCGGGTGAAATTTTCCGCGTTGTCTTCGATGCCGGATTCGAGAATCTGTGCGCCGTAGTATTGTGCCGCAGCCTCGCTGGCAATGGCCGCCGCGTGGCGGTCGCGCAACTCGACGAGCTGTTTGACGCTGCCCGCGGTGTCATAAAACGAGTAGGCTTCCATCTTGGGATGGGAAGCGAGAAAACGGCGGCACTGGGCGAGCGCCACGGGATGGGAGAAGACGCGATCGATGTCGGCGATGGTGGTGCCGGAGATGGCGATCAGGTTGTGTCGGATGCGGAGCAGGGTTTCGCGTTCGACGGTGACATCGTTGGCGAGCAGCAGGTCGAAATGCTCCGAGACAGACCCTGCCAGGCTGTTCTCGATGGGAATGACAGCCGCTTCGACAGTGCCGTTTACGAGGGCCGAAAAAGCATCAGCCGACAAGGCAAACGGAACGATCAGCGCATCTTTGACCAGCTTGATGGCAGCTTCGTGGCTGAATGAACCGGGCTCTCCCTGGATAGCAATCTTCATGCCGCTGGCTGATTCTCCTTCAGGTGAGCTCAGATCGGGGCCGGGTGAGCTTGCCGGTGAAGACTGCTTTCTCGCACCATACCACAGGCTGAGGGAAGAATCGTCAGAGTTCGAGACGGCATGCATGGAGTTCAGCTCCGCAGCCAGAGGTCGGCGGCTACAAAGGCGAGGAAAACGGTCGCGATCACGCCATTCATGGTGAAGAACGCAGCGTTCAGCCGGCTCAAGTCGCGCGGAGACACGATGGAGTGTTCATAACCGAGGAGCACAGCGACAGCGGCGATTCCCAGCCATCCCGACAAATGGAAGCCGAACAGAACCGCGAACCATGCGAGGAGCGCAAGCATGCACAGGTGCATGATGCGAGCGACCCAGAAAGCAGCGGGGATGCCAATGGCCCGGGGAAGACTGTGCAGATCGGCACGGAGATCGTGCTCGTAATCCTGGCACGCGTATAGGACGTCGAATCCTCCAACCCAAAGGGTGACGGCTGCGGTGAGCACCAGGATGCGTGGATCAAGGCTTCCGCGCACCGCGATCCATGCCGCTGTAGGTGCGAGTCCCAGGGCGAGGCCGAGAACCAGGTGGGACCAGCGCGTGACGCGTTTCATGTAGCTGTAGCCCAGCAGGACAGCCAGGGCCAACGGCGAAAGGAGAAGGGTGAGGCGGTTGAGCGCCGCGGAGGAGAGGACGAAAACCAGCGCCATGAAAACCGTGAAGCCGAGAACGAATTCTTTGCTCAAAAGCCCGGCGGGAATGGCTCGGGAACGGGTGCGGGGGTTTTCGGCATCAAGTTCCGCGTCGGCCCAGCGATTGAATGCCATCGCGCAGGAGCGCGCCGTCACCATTGCAACCAGAATGAAGGCGATGGTCCGAATAGCGGGGAGACCGTGGGCGGCTAGGAGGGTTGCGGTAAGGGCGAAAGGAAGCGCAAAGATAGAGTGCTCCCACTTGATCATCTCCAGCGTCGTGCGCGTCTTGCTCCACAAGCCTGCCATGGTCTAATCCCATCTTTGAGTGTAATTGAGGACTACTGTCGAAAGGGGCAGGCGGGCCCATGCGGGCTGCATCGGATCATTGCAACGCGTCGCGGATGGAGGGGCGCCGACATTTCCAGATCGAGGCCCCGACATCTCCACATCGGGCCTCCGGAATCGAGCTATTCTGATCTTCCCGGTTTTCTTTCTTCTCCGAAGATCTCTCTCTGCTACGCACACAAAAACGAACCCCACAGCCCATGGGGCCGCGGGGTTCGATTGGCTTGCAAGGTAGCTTTTCAGGACTACTTCTGAGACTTCTCTGACCCGGAACTCTGCCCGGCTACCTGGAGATAATTCTTCACGCTGAATACGTTGGGGACAGCATTGGCGCGGATATTCACAGTGTCTTTGTCGGCCTGGCTGTCGACTGTGCCGTAAAGCTCTACGTGACCGTTCTGGACAGAGATACGAATCGGCCGGGCCGGGTCGCTGGCGTACTTGTTGAGGGACGGGAAACCGTAGATGGCACGTGCTACTGCCAGCCGGGTTTGATCATCCATGATCGAGACGGGATCAACCTCGATTTCGTTGGTGACGTCTTTCACGCCGGGGAAGGTGCTGACCAGTGCCACAGCGGAATCCTTGTCAACATCGCTGTACGCGTGTCCTCCCAGGGTGACGTCGCCGTTGTGCACGTCGACTCCGATGGCATTGAACGCGGTGGTGCCGTAGCCAACGCGATCGTAAGCGAGCTTCTCCTGCAGCTTTGACTTCAATTCCTGATCCGAGATGGTCGGCCCGGCGACCTGGATGTCGTTGCGGACGGCAGTAATTCCCTTGACATGGTGGACGCGCTTGTCGGCATCGACCTTGTACTCATACAGATCGACCGTTCCCGTAAGCGTCGCGACGCCGTTTTCGACGCTCGCCTTCACATCCTTGAATTGTTTTTTGTCGAGCTTGCTCATAACAGCCTTAGCCGCGGCATCGCTGTCTGATTGTGCTCCCGCAAAAGATGACAGCGGAAGAGCGGCAAGCATGCCTGAAAATACCGATAGCAGCGCCACAGTTCTAACCTGACTTACCCCTCGAAACATTTTCTTCCCTCCTGGCTGGCATGCAGCTTCATTGGAAACGGATCGCGAGGTTCATTCGACCGCGCCTCCAACTAATAGACACAAAATGCGCAATCTGGTTGCTGAGTTGTGCGGATACGGAAAAACATTGGCGATCCGTCGCCGGAAAGACCGGTGGCTGACTTTGCAGCGACGGAGCATGCGGGTGAATGATTGGCAACTGCCAGGTCCCCGAGCGGCATCCCATTTTATGAGAAATTGTGCAGTTTTGAGAGTGCAGTTTTGAGAGCTGGGGCCACACCGTTGTGCGGAGGTTCGCGGCACATGCAGACGGACTCTGAACGGGCGAGATGACAATGGACTATTCCGCAGCATCGCCGGGCCATCTTAGCCCTGGTGAAAATATTCATTCGGTCCAGTTTTATGAAGACGACGGGCTGTTTCTGGACAGCATGGGAGAATTCCTGGGCGCGGCCCTGGGAGCGGGTGGGGCATGCCTGTTAATTGCAACCCAAACGCACCGCACCGGCATCGTCGAGCGCCTCAAGGCCAGCGGCATAGGTATGGCATACGCCATGGCAACCGGCAGGTTCGTCAGTCTTGACGCTTACGAACTGCTGGGGCGATTTATGGTGGGCGGGCAGCCGGACGAAGAACTTTTCATCGCCAACATTGAGCCCGAACTCATGCGGGTTCGCGCTTCTTTGAGGCGCCAGTCGACGTCGGTCGTAGCCTTCGGCGAGATGGTCACTATCCTGTGGCGAGAAGGCCGGTACGAGGCCGCCATCGAAGTGGAAAAGCTGTGGGATGAACTGGTGCAACGCCACGAAATTTCGCTGCGCTGCGCCTATCCGATGGGATTGTTTTCTGACCAGGCGCAATATGCGCTGTTTCGCCGGGTATGTGCGCATCATAATCAGATCGTGGCAGTGGACGAACGCGAATTTCCCCAGTCTGGGAAGGGGCGATTGGGCCTGGTAACTTCACGACCGGAAGCTTCATGGACCATGCAGACAGTGATGAGGGGTCGCGAAGAAGAATTGAAAAGGCTGAAAAAAACCGAAGAGCGGTTGAAGAGCAGCGAAGAGTTTGCCAGGAGCCTCGCCGAATGCAGCATCGACTGCGTTGGGATCCTGGACTGCGAAGGCCGCGTGCAGTACCTGAGCCCGTCGGGTGTAGAGGCGTTCTCAGCCCAGGGTGCGAGCCACCTGCCCGGACGCAAGTGGGTTGAGTTGTGGCGGTCGGAGGACCGGGCGCGAGCCGAGGCAGCCTTGCAAACTGCTCGCCGCGGGGAGCGGAGCCATTTCAGCGGTGAACGCTCTCTTCCGGATGGAACCCGTACCTGGTGGGACGTGAAGATTACCCCGGCGTTCAACGATGATAGACGGGTGGAGCGACTGATCGTTGTCTCGCGCGACAATACGGAGCTGCATTTTGCCCGGGCGGCCGCGATTGAGGCTGAGAAGCAGGCGACTGCCGGGCGTCTGGCAGCAACCATAGCGCACGAGGTCAACAATCCGCTTGAAGCCGTGACCAACTTCATCTATCTCGCGCAAACCGTGCCGGGCATGCCTGAGGAAGCGCTGCGCTATCTGCAGACGGCAGACGAGGAATTATCGCGGGCGGCGCAAATTTCGCGCCAGACGCTGGGTTTTTACAAGACCACCGCCAGGGCCAGCTGGATCCCCGTGCAGGAGATGCTCCAGGGCGTCGCAACGATTTTCGAACGCAAGCTGCATCATAAGCAGATCGCCGGTTCCGTGTACGTGGAACCGGGACTCGAAGTGCACGGCAAGGAAGGCGAATTGCGGCAGGCGCTGCTCAATCTCATTTCCAATGCCATCGATGCCAGCCGGCCGGGCAGTAAAATCCGCATCCGTGCCATGGCATCGACCAACTGGAAGAGCGAAGAGGGCTTCGGCGTAAGAATCACCGTGGCGGACAATGGCCATGGCATCGCGCCGGAACTGCAGCATCGGATCTTCGTGCCATTCTTTACCACCAAGCGTGGCCATGGGACCGGTCTGGGCTTGTGGGTTACCAAGTGTTTAATCGACCAGCATGATGGTGTTTTGCGCATGCGCAGCCGGGCGGGGGAGCGGTCTGGTACCGTGATGAGCATCTTCCTTCCCGAAGCGCGCATAGTGACAATCGAAAGGGCCGACGTCGCCTGATGTCAACTTTGTGGTTGCACCTATACGTTCCAAGCACTCCTCCCTTTGTCTTCAGCAGTTCGCTGCCTCCCGAGACCCGGGGGATATTCGCAGCCACATCCAGACTGGCGCGCACCGATGAGGCAGTCAGGCCGCGGGTGCTGGTGGTGGATGACGAGCGCATTATTGCCGACAGCCTTGCGGCGATTTTGAACCGCAGCGGCTTCGAGGCAGTGGCGCGGTACGGGGGCGCAGATGCCATCGAGTTCGTTCATCAGGAGTGCCCGGACATTGTGTTGTCGGACGTGGTGATGCCTGAGACGAATGGTGTTCAGGTGGCGAAGGCGATCAGATCGCATTGCCCGGGCACGCGAATCGTGCTGATCTCGGGCAATGCGTCAACGCCCAACCTGCTAGAACACGCGATGCCCGACGGTCCGGAACTGGAGCTGCTCGCCAAGCCGATTCATCCGACAAGTCTGCTCAAGATTCTGCGCGGATGACTCGCGACATGTCTGTGCGCCGCTCTCAGCGGTAGCGGCGAATCGCCTTCAGGGCCATGGAAAAGACCCCCGATTCGTCTCGCGTGACAAGCACCGAAACGTGGCGGTTGATGGCTACTTCAGCCTGCAGCAGTTGCTGTGCAGACGTATCCACGTTGGTGGCGTAAGTCAGGGTGACGTTTTTGCCCAGCTGCTCATCGACGGTGATGCGGGTGGTGGAGTTCCCGAGAGCGCCGATATAGCTGGGATCAACCTTGACCGCCCCGGCTCCGAAAAGCTTCTGCACGCGGCTGCTGACGGTCGCATTAAGCGCTCCACCCAGCAGCACATCGGTAGAGGGATTGACGCCGGCGGATTGCTCCTGCTGCTGGGTGTAGAGTCCCTGTTCACTCTGGGTGCGGCCCAGGGCCAGCAGCGCGACGACATCGGCCTCGGGAAGGGGAGGATCGCTGCGGTAGGTGATGGACAGCTTATCGGGAGTTCCGTGGAGACCGAGAGTGATGTCGTAGTCCTCGACGCGCGCCGTCGCGTTGAGGTCGATGACCGGCTGAACACGAACCGGGTTGGTGAACTGCACATCCCCCCGCTGCAACTCGTAGCGGGTTCCGGCAATGGTGGCGTTGCCCTCAGTGATGGAGACCCGGCCGAGCAGCGATGGTGAGGCCAGGGTGCCGCGCAGGCGCAGATCGACGTCTCCGGCAAGTTTCGCGTAGGCGTTCTGAAAATTGAGCTGGGGGGATGACTGCACCCGTACATCAAGCCGGATGTGATTCGATGGAGCATCGGGCGGAGCGACCGGCTGCACCGCGTTAGCCTGTGCCGCCAGGGCGGCGATGTCCAGGTCGGGGCTCACGGAAAAGCGAGTGATCATGACATTGCCCGACAGCAGCAGGTTGGGCTGTGTTCCCTGGACGTGCAGAGTGGCGTCGGCGAGCGAACTCACACCCTGGGGGTAGCGGATGCGGACGGATTTACCGGTGACCGTGAGGTCAGCGTAGAGTCCGCGCTGATAAGCCAGGTAACCCCCAACGCTGAGTTGTCCTCCTCCGGTCATGGCGGTCAGGGAACGGACTTCGAGGCGATTCTGGTTGAACTCGAGGGTGCCGTGGAGCTGACTGAGGCCGTTGGGAAGATCTTCGAGCGACAGGGAGCCGTCATTGAACTCGATGCGGCCGCGCAGGCCGGGATTGGCGAGCGGCCCGTGGGCCTCGACCTGAAAAGTAGTGGTGCCCCCCGCGGTGAGGTCCGGGTCGAGGGTCTCGGCAAGTTTCATGTTGATTGAACCGCTCGCGGCGAAGTCCACCTGGCGCTTTTCGGCCAGGGCCAGGGTGCCCTGCGCGTGGAGGTCGGTATGGTCGCCCACAACGTGTACCGGATCAAGTGTGACGCGGGCGTTCGCGATACTGGCGTGAACGTCTCCCTGGCTGGACAGGTGAACCCCGGCGATGGTGACTGCCAGTGCCTGGAGGCGGGCATCGCCCTGAATTTTTTCAGGGTGTGCCAGTGGCCCCTGGAACGTCGCTCTGCCTGCTAGAGCCGACTCGCCGGTGATGCCTTCGACGTGCGCCAGCTTGAGCAGGGCGCCAATGTTGAATTGGGAGAAATCCAGTGTGGCCCGCGTGGGGAAATCGCCGTGCAATCCGGTCTCCCCATTCAGGCTCAGTTGTGCGGTTTCGAGGTGGCTGGCGACTTGATAGCTGAGGCTTTGACCGGTGGTGTGCGCGGTCATGTTGAATTCGCCGAGGATCTCTGATCCCACCGCGAAGCGGGCGAGAGTTGCATGGCCATCGATCCTGGGATCATCGACGGTTCCCGATCCGTTGAAACTGAAATCCAGTGAACCGGCAATACCTTCTCCGGCGCGGCGCACCTGCTCGATCTTGCTGATGTCGATGCCGGAGGCATGAGTCTCCGCATCGAAACGGCGTGACTGCAGATCGTAAGTGCCGGAGCCGGATATGGCGCCGGCTTTATCCGAAACGGTGAGCGAACTCACCTTGAGGATGTGATTAGCGAGCCCAGCCTGGGCGCGGACGTGTTCGACCGGCTGACCGTAAATGACAGATTTATTAAGCTCCAGCCAGCCATTCGCCGAAAGCATGCGCATGGGCCCGTCGGTGTCGAACTGCGCGTCGACGGTGCCGGTAACGGGCAGGTCAAGGCCGAGAAGCGGCAGCAGCTGTTCTGTGCCTACGTGCGCAGCCTGGATGCGGGCATGCAGCAGGGAGCCGGCATCGAAGCCGGGCATTTCGTCGTGACGGACGGCGCGGCTGCCATTCGCGGGCGGTGCAGCACCAGGCACCGAGAGCGAGCCGTCGATAGAGACCTGCGACTCGCCGCGCTTAAGTTGGCTGTGAACCACGGCGATGCGCTCAGCGGTATAACTTCCATTGGCTTCGACCGAGTCCCAGCGCACCCATTGGGTGGCAGCTGAGCCGCTGCCGGAGGCGATGGGCAGCTCAACTGCAACCTGGGTGGCCTTCATCTCTCCGGAGAGCTGAGGAGAGACGAGAGACCCAGCCCAGTTCCCGTGAAACGATCCCTGCCCCCCGAGAGCAATCGGCAAAGCGCTGGCGCCCGACTTTCCTTCCCGACTCAGGCCCAGGCCGCGCAGGACGGTATCGAATTCCCCCAGGTTGCGTGACTGGAAGTCGACGTCGAGATTGGTTGCGCCCGTGAGTGGATAGGCGCCGAGGGTTCCGTGGGCCTGAATCGTGCTGGCGGGAAGACGAATCTCGGCGCGAACCACATCAACCGAACCATCCTTCTGTGCGTAGGTCCCCTCGATGTTGCCGCTGGCGGGAGATTCATTGGCCACCGGCTGCGCCGAAGGATTCAGGCTGAGCTGCGCATTCACTGCCAGGGTGTTGACCTCGCCGTTGATCCAGTTGGCGGTGGCGGGCCCGCTGATCAGCGTGTCGACGCCGAGACGCTTGAATGGATTCTGCCCAACGATATCGAGAACGGTGTCGAGTGCCACGTTCTCAAAGTTCGCGGTGATTTTGCCATTGACTGTGATCTCCTGATGCGGCGGTTTCACCAACGTGAAGCGCGAGGGCAGGGGAGGCCGCGGACTCGCCGTCGGGGGTGGCGTCTTGCGGCGATTCCACATGTGCTTCGCAGGGTTGGGCGCTGATCTGGCATCAGCAGGCTCAAGGGTAGCCTGCCCGGGAAGATGTGGAAGCCAGTGATCGAAGACCATGTCACCGGTGACCCGCCCTCCCTGTTTGAAACGCACATCGATTCCGTTAATGCGCAACTGGGAGGGATCGGCATGTACCCGGCTGTCGAGCCGTAGATTGCGAGCATTCACACCGGGAGCGATATAGCTTCCATCGTCGATGTGAACGGTGCCATCGAGGCGAAATTCTCCCGTGTCGCCGGCGCCGCGAACATTCAGACGGGCCAGCCCTTCCGGAGCGAAGGGATATCCAAGCACAGGGTTGAGCAGGCGGAGGTCGAGATCGCCGGATGTCGTTGCATCCCAGCGCGCGTGCGCGAAGTCATACAGGCGGCCGGAAATCTCGAGGGTCTGGTCCCGGGCGCCGCGCGTGCTCGCGGTGAGGCGCAGGGAGCGCAGATACGCTGCGGTCCTGGTCAGGTCGATCGACGCCTGAACGAAACCATGCACGGGCGGAGGCGGCGCAGCCGCGGTGGCCGCGCGGGTCAGCGCCAAGTCGCGGATGCCCGCATCGATGTGGTAGGTCTCGGGGTTGTTGCCGCTCGCAGCAACGTACTTGAGCAGCACCGATGTGTCGTTGGCCGCGAAGTCCAGGGGGAGAAACCGGTCCTGAAAGTCGAACGTGGAGGTGCGGTTGTCGATGTCGATCAACCCTCGCTCCACCGCAATATGGCCGGCTTTGAGGTTGAACAGCGTCTCCAGCGGCCGTTGGTTCTGCGCGGGCCGCTGGGGTCGTGGCTGGTTGGTCGAACCGTTGGGATACAGGATCAAATGAATTTGCGGTTCGATCACCTGGAGATCGCGAAGCAGGATGCTGGGACTGAGCAGGCCCACGATGCTGACGCGGGCGGTGAGCCGGTCGACTTGGAGATAGGGTGCTTCGGCGGGCTCTTCGGTTCCGTGAATGATGAGGCCGCGCGCTTCGGCCTCGAGGTTGAGGACGCTCCATCGAAACTGTTGCAGTTCAACGCGGCCTCCCGTCGCTTTCTCCAGTTGAGCGGCGAGGCGCTTCCGAACCAGGCCGGCGAACTCCTCGGAATTAGCCCAGAAACCGAGGGCGGCGATGATGGCTGTTGCTGCAACCAGGATGGCGAGGAGGTTGCACGCCATGCGACGGCGTGAACGCACCGGGGAAGTGGATGAGGGCTGATCTTCTACCGGGCTCATTGATCGTCGCCTTGTCCGTCCTTGGCGTCGGCGGAGGATTCCAGGGCCGGGTCGAGAACCTCAACGTCACCCTGCTTGCGCAGGCTGTCCAGCCATGATGTGAACAGCATGGTTACCTGCTGCTGGAGGAGAATTTCCTGAATGCGGGAAGACACTTCGGCAAGCGGAGGAGCGGCGGAGCCCTTTGTGTATTGCGGCAGCAGCTTGTCGCGGTAGTACGCCGCGGTGTCGTCATCAGAGATGCGGATGCCCTGGCGAAACCTGGTTTCAATGAAGCCGAGGACCACCATGCGGAGACGAATGTAGCGCTCCACCTCGGCGTTGGTTAGACCGTGCGCCATGAGAAATGCGGCCCAGCCGGCGTCGGATCCGCAGTGCTCGCGCACGCAAACGGGCAGATCCTTCCGGAGCTGCGCGATTCGGGCCTGGACATGGGCGTCGTCAGGCTCCGCAGCCGAGGCATCTTCTTCTCGGATCTGCTGCTGAATCAGGCTGCGGCTGATCAGCTGCTGCAATGCGCGTCGAGGAGTCAGGGGGCCGCCGTTGCCCTGGGCAGGATCGAGGATGGAATAGCGCAGGGCTTCGGTGATGTCGCTGGAGAGGATGGCGTGGTTGTTGACGACCGCAACCACGCGATCGAGCACCGCGGGCGGGTTGTCCGATTCCTCCGCGCGCACGTTCGCCAGAGCCCCGCACGCCAGCAGCGCCGCGCACGCGGCCCTCAGTGCCATGCTGCGATAGGTTGTGCGGCGAGACTCCATCAGAACGTTTGCCCCAGGCTGAAGAAGAAGTTGAAATGGCTGGCTTCGCCGACATGCTGGTTGGCGGTTGGATCAGACTGCGAATAATTGATATTCACAGGAAAGAGCGGCGGGTTGAGGTTGTAGCTGAAATCGAGGCGAATCGGGCCAACCGGTGTGTGGTAGCGCAGCCCAAGCCCGGGCGCGTGAGAGAAGTAGTTGAAGCTGCAGGCCCCCTGCTGTCCCGTAGAGGTGTTGGGACCGCCGCTGGGAGGCGGCTCGGTGGGCGGATTGGTGGAGGTGTTTGGAGGCGTCAGGGTTTTGCACGTATTGCGGTCCGGCTGGCGAACGCGAAGGGCGCTCATCCAGGCATCGCCCGCGTTGGTGAAGATATTTCCCATGTCGTGAAAGACCACCACACTCACGCTGCTTCCGAAATAGGGCAATGTGGGCGGGGGCAGGCGAAGTTCGGTGCTGTTCACCAGCGCGCCGGCCCCGCCGATGGGATAGCCGGTATCGGGGTCGCGCGGTCCGGCAGCGTTGATAGAGAAGCCGCGCAGCGAAGTCGCTCCTCCTGCATAGAGACGCTCGGGAAGGGGGATGAGTTCCGACGAAGCATCGCCAAACGCCCGTTCCTGCCCGTAGCGGGTATTGCGGGCGACCACAAACCGGTTCTTGTTGAACCCGTAGAAGCTGGAACTGGACAGGTCGATGCGGTTGAAACCGACCTCCGCTCCCGTGGCCGGAGCCGAGAGAAACTCCTGAAAGCTGGTGTAGGTGCCACGATGGGCATCGATGGGAGAGTCGCGGGTGTCGCGAATCCACGTGAAGCCCGGCCCCCCGACACGGACCGCGTGGGCAAGCACCGGAACTTCGCTGGGAAACACCTGGAGGCTGTCCTCTGCTACTTTGACGCGCCGGAAATCGAATTCGTAGATGAACGTGTTGGCGCGGGAGAGGAACGAACCGGGGCTGTTGAAGTTCTGAGTCAGGCGCACACCCGCGTCCAGGCGCGAAGCGACATACGTGGTCACGTCCTGGCTGTTGGCGTAACCGCCCGTGAAGGTGACGCCAAGCGAGCGTTTTCCGCGAAGATGAGGGTTCTGATAGATCAGGTTGACCTTCTGTTCCAGCAGGCCATACGTGCCCTGCAGCGATGCCGACTGTTCCCGGCCGAACAGGTTGTTGCGGGTAATCGCGAGCAGAAGCCGCGGTGAGAATCCGGTGCGGCCTCCGGGGCTGCAGGCCACACCGGTGGCGATGTAGCCGCGGCAGTTGTTCTGCGGCGTACCGGTCTGGGTTTCGAAGCCGCCGCCGTAGGTGAGCGTCCACCGCCGAGCCTCGACGGTCTGCAGCAACACCGTCTTGTAGGTTTCACCGCCGTTGGGGTTCTGAACGGCAGCATTGATTTCGTTGAACAAGGCGTATTCGTAGAGGTTACGCTGCGTTTCAAGCAACGACGACTGGCTGAGCGGGTCGCCGGGGTGGAGGGTGACCGCGCGGGCCACGGTATCGGGGCGCGTGTATACGAGACCGGATACGACCACGTTGCGCACAAAAATCTGCTGTCCCTCAGCAATGCGAAACACCACGTTTACCTTGTTGGGATCCTGCGGGTCGTTTTGTTCCTCGATATCAACGTGCGCCTGGTCAAAACCGCGGCTCATGTAATCGGTCACGAGGGCATCGCGGTCACCGGCAAGGTTGCGCGGCGAAATCAGCTGGCCCGCCTCCGTGTTGAGCAGCGCCAGCAGGGTGTGAGTGTCGGTGTGCTGATTGCCTTCCAGAGCGACGGTGCCGACCCGCTGTTGCTGTCCTTCATCGATGTGATAGACCACCACGAGTTCGGCTGAACGGGCCCGTTTGCCGGGGCCCGGGGGCGTGTTGTCGGTGAAGCTTGTTTCAGGCGTGATCTTCGCCTTGGAAAACCCGTTGTTTTGGTACACGGCCCCGAGCGCGCTCATGTCGGCCGAGACCAGGGCCTGGCTGTATGCGCCGTGCGACTCCAGCAGGCTGGCGGGGTGAACACTCAACAGTTCGATCAGCGTGGCGGCATCGAAGTAGTGATTTCCGTCCACTGACACGCGCGCAACCTTGCGGCGCGTACCCATATCGACGTTGTAAACGATGGAAACCTGGCCCGTTGCAGGCGACGCGAGTGAATGGTCGACCTTGACTTCGAAATAGCCGAGGCTCTGGTAATAGTCGCGCAGGCGCCGGTTGCCTTCATTGAGAAGGTCGTCGTCGACCGAACCCTCTTCAAACACCGGAATGAGCCGCTTGAGCCGTTCGGGCTCGATCGACGCTCCCTTGACGTACACCTGCACGATCGGACCCTTGTTGGCGGTGAATACGAAGTTCATTTTGTGTCCGGAGTAAGTCTGAGACTGGAGCTTGATTTCAGCCTCCAGGCGTTTCTGGCGCCGATAGACCTTGAGAACACCGGCGAGAGCCCGGTTGACGGTGTCATGATCGACGACCCCGCCGGTGCGCAGATGGGCGTGCTGGCGGAACTCTTCGACGCTCATGCCGGCGTCGCCGGTGACAGAGACCGTGCCCACGCGGGCCTGGGGCCCGGACGCAACGTGAAAGGCGATGTCAACCAGCTGGTCGTCAGGATGCTGCTTGAGGGACGGGGTAATGACGGGGTCGTGATAGCCGTTTTCAGCCAGGGCAAGGCGCATCTGGTCGAGCGCCTGGTCCATCCTGGAGGGCGTGAAGCGGGTTCCCGGAGATAGGCGGCTGGCGCGCTCCAGCTGGGCGTTCACCGTGGCGCCCCTAGCCCCTTCCACCTCGACAGTGCCGATGAACATGCGGGGAGTGCCGCGGAAGATGAGGGTGAGCCCGTCGGCCTGACGCTGCCCGGCAGCTTCGATGGAGTCGTAGAGCCCCGTGGCAAAGAGCTGGCGGAGGCTCTCGGCTACCCTTTCGCGCAGCAACGGCGTACCCTTGGCTTGGGCGAGATGTCCTTCGACCCCGGTCAGGCGGTTTGGCGATACTCCCTGAAAGGAGATATCGCGCACCGGAAGTCCCACCCATTTGGTCAGTGCGTCTTCGCTAACAATAGAGGAGAGTTGCGAGTCTGAAGATTCATCCGGGAGCGGTGCAGGAACCGGGCCGTGCTGCACCTGGGCCGGTCTCTGGAGCTCTGTGCCGCGCGCGGTTCCCGGGGCTGGAGGCGATTGAGACCACCCCGCTGCGGTGGGGACAAGAGCCAAAGCAAAATAAATCAAGACGACGCTGGGCAGCAGCCGACCGACGCTCCGCCTCGGAGGATTGAACCGCAAAATCTTCTCCCGATAGTCCGCGAAAACTTACCACCCACCGCCGAAGTGCATCTAAACGTTCACCAGCGAGGCCCTGTTTCGGTCATCTTTTAAGCCGAGTTCCGCCAAATTCAGCGCTGCACCTATACTAACGAGGAATGATGAGTGGCGCAGCTTTGCTCAGCCTTCAACTGGATTTCCCAAGGAATCGAATGACACAACCCAGGTATTCAATGCAACCGCCTGCAGCGAGTTCTGACGGGTCGCCGCAACCCAGCACCCCGGCAGTGGAAGATCCGCCGCCGGCAGCTGAGACAGTGACAGCGCCTTTAACGGGCGATGCAGCGGTGCTGGCGCGCGCGCAGGCCGGCGATCACCACGCTTTTGCCCAGATCTACTCCCTTCACAAGAGGCGTATCTATTCTCTATGCCTGCGTATGGTCGGCAATGTAGCCGAAGCCGAGGACCTTACCCAGGAAGCCTTCCTCCAACTCCACCGCAAGATCGCCACGTTCCGCGGCGACTCCGCCTTTTCAACCTGGCTGCATCGCCTGGCCATCAACGTCGTCCTGATGCACCTGCGAAAAAAAGGCCTGTCGCTCATTTCGCTGGACGAAGCGATGGAGCCGACCCCGGAAGAGGGGCCTGGCCGCAGTTTCGGAGCGCCCGATTTATCCCTCGCGGGATCGATCGACCGCCTGGCGCTGGAACGGGCCATTTCAGATTTGCCTGCCGGGTATCGTCTGATCTTTGTCCTGCACGATATCGAGGGGTACGAGCATAATGAAATCGCCGCTATGCTCGACTGTTCCATCGGAAACAGCAAATCCCAATTGCACAAAGCTCGGCTGAAGCTGCGCGATGCCATGCGCACCTTTCCCCGGAGAGAGGGGCGGCGATGACTAAGGATCTCAAAGAGATGAGTTGTGAGGAATTCGACGCCCGCATGACCGCAATGATGGCCTCCGGAGAGGACATCTTTACTCATCCCCATGTGCAGAGTTGCGAACTTCACAAGGCGCTCCTCGCTGACCTGGAAGCGATCGCCAGAGTCGCCAAGGACCTTTTCCCCGAGGTCGATCCGCCCGACGACCTGTGGAGCGGCATCGAGGGCAAATTGAAGTAAGTAAACGGTCAGAGGTCTCCCTTGCCGCCAATCCGGGAGGGGAACCTCCCGGCCTTCGATCGACGAAAAGATCAACAGTCTTCACCCCATCGGCCACGCTCATGATTCATGAGCCGTGGCCGATAACGTATAGGTCGCATTGCACTTACCTTCAGCCCTGCAGGGATTCCGGGTAGGAATGCCGAAGGTCGGCCAGAGTGGAGAAGGGCGGGAGCCGCCGGACCCTACGGCGGGCAGAGACCCGGGAACCGAGTTGGGGCGGATGACGTAAGTTTTTGACAGGCAATGGGTTCTGATGGCGGGCCGGCAGGCGCGGCAAGTTGCTGCAACTTTTGCCCGGTATGCGTTGTCTAATGAAGGAAAGTTGACAAAAGGACACTCAATGTCGGATCAAACATCATCACCAGAAATTTTGCCTCCGGATAACAAGATTGCCAATGTTCGGCGCGTACCCGTTCTGCCAGTGCGCGACACGGTCCTGTTTCCTCATGCCGTTCTGCCTCTCACCGTGGGTCGCGAGAGCTCGATCCATTTGATTGAGTCGCTGGGAGAGGAACGCTCCATTGTCGTGACCGCACAGCTGGATGCCCGCCTGGACACCCCCAAGCCGGACGACATGCACGGCGTAGGGACGCTCGCGACGGTGCACAAGGTCGTGCGCATGCCGAACCAGAGCCGCTTCGTCTTCACCGAGGGCGTGGAGCGGGTGAGGCTCGTGCGGTACGTGCAGACGGAGCCGTTCATGATTGCCGAGGTGGAGACTCTGGATGCAGCGGCCGGCGAGACCTCGCCCAATCTCGAAGCGCTGGTGCGCATCGTGGTTTCCCAGTTCCAGCAGATTGTCTCCGAATCGCCCACGCTGTCGGACGAGCTTCGCACCATCGCGGCCAATATCGATGAGCCCGGGCGGCTGGTGGATTTCGTTGCTTCTTCACTGCCGTTCCTGACCACAGAAAACAAGCAGGAGCTGCTCGAGACGCTGGGCATCGCAGCCCGCCTGGAACTGCTGAACAAGCACCTTGCCAAGGAAATCGAGGTGCAGCAGCTTCGCGCCAAGATTCAAAATGAAGTTCAGGACCAGGTTCAGCAGTCGCAGCGCGACTACTATCTGCGCGAGCAGATGAAAGCCATCCAGAAGGAACTCGGCGACCAGGACGAAGGTCAGCGCGAGATCGAAGACCTGCGCAAGAAGATCGACGACGCGGGCATGCCCGAGGATGTGAAGAAGGAAGCTCTCAAAGAGCTTTCCCGGCTGGCGCGCATGTCGCCGATGGCGGCGGACTACTCGCTGACCCGCAACTATATCGAATGGCTGGCGGTGCTGCCCTGGGCAAAAAGCTCCGGATCCACCATCGATATCACCAAGGCACGCGAAATCCTGGACGAAGATCACTACGAGCTGAAGAAGGTCAAAGAGCGGATCCTGGACTACCTCAGCGTGCTCGAACTAAAGCCTGACATGAAAGGACCGATCCTGTGCTTTGTCGGGCCTCCAGGCGTGGGCAAGACCAGCCTCGGCCGGTCAATTGCGCGGGCCCTGGGACGCAAGTTCCAGCGCATTTCCCTGGGCGGTATGCACGATGAGGCGGAGATCCGCGGACATCGGCGGACCTACATCGGGGCATTGCCGGGACAGATCATCCAGAGCATTCGCCGGGCGGAAACCAACGACCCGGTGATCATGCTGGATGAAATCGACAAGCTGGGCCGCGATTTCCGCGGCGACCCGGCGTCGGCGCTGCTCGAGACGCTGGATCCGGAACAGAACAACACGTTCCGCGATAACTACCTCGACGTGCCGTTCGACTTGTCCAAGGTGCTGTTCATCTGCACGGCGAACATGCTGGACACGGTGCCCGCACCGCTGCTCGATCGCATGGAACTGATTCCGCTGCAGGGCTACAGCGAGGAGGAAAAGCTGCACATCGCAACCCGCTACCTGATTCCGCGCCAGATTACGCAGAACGGAATCACCGCGGAGCAGATCGAGTTCCCGGACGATTCGGTACGCCACATCATCCGCCACTACACGCGCGAAGCCGGAGTGCGCAAGCTCGAGCAGGTGATCGGGACAGTGTGCCGCAAAGAAGCGCGGCGCGTGGTGGAAGGCAAGAAGGAAAAGCTGGTCGTCTCCCGCGAGATCGTCAAGGAATTCCTGGGCAACATCCAGGTAAGGGTGGAGACCGAGGTAGCCGAGCGGGTGAAGAGGCCCGGTGTTGCAGTCGGCCTGGCCTGGACTCCTGCCGGCGGCGACGTGCTCTTCATCGAGGCGAACAAAATGAAGGGCAGGGGCGGGTTCACCATGACCGGCCAGATTGGCGAGGTCATGCAGGAATCCATGCAGGCGGCGCTGACCTGGGTGCGCTCCAACGCCGGGCTGCTGGGCTTGTCGGATGACTTTACCAAGGACATCGACTTGCACATTCACGTTCCGGCGGGCGCGATCCCCAAGGACGGGCCTTCAGCGGGCGTGACAATGGCGACGGTGCTGGCCTCGCTCCTAACCGACACTCCGGTGAAGCCTCTCACCGCGATGACCGGCGAGATCACGCTGAGCGGCAATGTGCTGCCGGTAGGCGGCATCAAGGAGAAGGTGCTGGCGGCGCGGCGCGCGGGTGTGGAGACCATCATTCTGCCGATCGACAATCGTCAGGACGTGGAGGAAGACCTCACTCCGGAACTGCTGGGAGGCGCCTCGATCCACTATGCCCGTCATATCGAAGACGTGCTGGCTGTGGCCCTTCCGCTCTTCAAGGCTCAACCGGTTGCAGTAGCGCAGCCGGCGGAGCCTCCCGCAGTCGCGGCGGCCTGATTACGATCCGCCGCTTACGATCCCGTGACCAGCTCATCTGATCGTTGGATCGAATAAGCTGATAGACATTGGCGCATTTCAGAAAGGCCGGCAAACCTGCCGGCCTTTCTGCTGTCCCGGGGTTTCCCGGCTTCATCCCTCGCGGCGCTTGACGAAGCGAAGCCCGGTTAGCGCGGCGGAGATGCGGGCGACCTTGGTGTCGACGATCCCGGTCGCCAGAGCGATAGTGCGAATATCGGACTCACTCACGCCCTGGCCGCGTCCCTTGGGATAGACAAACCAGATGGGGACGCCTGCAGCCAGCAGAGGCGCCGCCGAGCGGAGCGCTTCGTGAACCTCTTTCGGAGTGTCAACGCGAGCCACGATGACGGTGGCGTGCAGGTCGCTGACGGCCTTGGCAGCGGCTAGCGCTTCGTCCAGTTCATCGGCATCCATGTTTCCGATAGTCCGAACGACACTTGCGGCGTCGATGCCAAGCTTACTCGCCAGGCTTGGTGGCGGAGCGAGAATGGCGCGCGCCCACTTTTCGGCCTGCCTGGCGCCAAGGGCGAGAGCGACAGCATCGCCGTTGAAGCGAAACCGGAGTTGATCGCCGTCGGCGCGAACCCCTTCCATCCGGGCGTAAGGCAAGCGCTGCCGGATGCCGCCGCGGAGGATGAGCTCGGGCGGCTCGAGAACGGCCTTGACGTCGGCCGCAGTGTCGTTCCAGCGACAGATGCATTGGGCTTCCTGTCCCATTTGTCCTCCATTCTTGCAGCGCGTGCGACTCCGCGTCGCCAGGGAACGGCGCCTGGTCGTCGCCGCATCCCGATTCGCCCAATCCCGCGCGAATTTGATGAGGCTTTAAAACCTGACGTGATCTTGCATTCCTATCCTACGCACGCCGTTTACGCAGCGACGCGAACGCTCTCTCATTTCCCCTCACGCCTGGAGAGTGTGATGTATAAAATGCAAATCAAATCCGTGCTTCTCAGGAGCGGCGCAGCGGTACTCGCTGGGTTGCAAGTGTTTGCGGGACTTCCGGTTCCCCCCATTCGCAGAACATCATGGCGGTGGCGATAAGTCGACCGCCTCACCGATCAAGCATGTCATCGTGATCATCGGGGAGAACCTGGATCGTGGTTTCGCCGTATACCAGGGCCGATCACATTTCACACGAGTACACCGATCACGTGTCGACACTGAAGTTCATCGAGCGCAACTGGGACTTGAAACCCGTGACGGACCGGAGCCGCGACAACCTGCCCAACCCTGTCACCAGGGATGACAACCCCTATGTGCCGCTCAACAGCCCGGCCATCGGCGACATGTTCGACCTGTTCAGCTTTGGCCGGGACCACGATCACGAGTAGCTTCACTGACGCCGAAGAAGCCTCAACAACGGGCGCCTCGACAGGGGCGCCCTTTTTCTCCGAGGTTCTGCCGATTCCATAACAGGGGCGCCTGCCCTCTTCGCGATCGCTCAGGAATACGAAACGCGGGCTGGACGGAGAAGAGGCGAACGCCAAAGCATTGCGGTTACGACAAGTGTCGGGATCGCGTCGGTGAGCCAGGGAATGAGCTGCGGCGGCATGAGTTCAAGTCCGTAGAGGCAGGCATCGATCGCGGTGAGCAGCAGATACAGTCCCAGCCCCGCGCCAGTTTTTCGAAAGCAAACCATAAGACAGACGCAGCCGGCCAGATCACCGGGTAAGACGGTGGCGAACCAGGGACTGACATGCCGCAAGGCCGCGAATTCGAAGAGCGTCGGAAGAGTATACAGCAGCATGACAGCGACGGTGACGAGACAGATTGCGCGCCATGGATTCGGCTTCGCGGGAGCAGCCGCGCCGGCCTCCTCGTAATTGGCATCGCTGACAAAGCGCCGAAACCGCGCAGCTAACGGCGCCACCGGCCGGGTGCAGTCACAGTGGTGAGCCTTCTCGAGGTCCCAGATGTCTGCGGTGCCGATTGCAGCTCCGAGAGTGAGCAGGCAGCGGGTGCAAACCACCTCACACCAGCCATTTTTGAGAGAGCGGTAGTAGAAATCCATCGACCGTGCTGGCTCCGTTCGGATCGTAACAGGATGCAAACTAACCCAACGGAAGGAGGCTGGGCGGGATTCGTGCGGTCAAAAGCCGCCAATCTTGAACGGGTGCGAGCCGGCCTGCCTCTTGGGACAATCGCCGAATCGGACCGCGAAACAGTGAACTCGAACGACGATTCAAATGCGTGCGGTTTCGGCACGTGCGACAAAGATTACGGTCAGAAGGCCGATGACGAGAACGGCCTCTTCCACGCGCTCGCTGCGTACGTGAAGGGCGTTGAATTCGATGCGGCCCGGATTGGCCTGGTCCGCGGCATTGATGTTGCCGCCGGCGGCGAGGCGATCGCGCTCCATGGCGGGAATGATGACAAATTGGGAATAGGCGGTGCAGACAATCATGGCCAGCAGCAGTGCCATCGGCGCCACGACGGATTTGGCGCGATAGATGTTCCACGCGGGAGCCAGGGCAAGAAGGAACAGAGCGATCAATCCGGAGATCAGGCCCATATTGTGCACGATCCGCAGCAGCTGGCCGACAATAGTGCCCGCAGTGTGCGTGTCAGGCTGCAGAGTCGTGAAGGTAATCGCAGCGACGACGGGGAAAAACACTTCGGCGCCAAGCCACACGATGAGCGCGAGGTAAAGCAAGCTACGAAGCAAGGTCTTCATAATTGAGTTATCGCAGGTCGATCAGAGCTGTTGTGATCCGCGTAACCAGCATACACGTCTGGATTTGTTGACTGTTGTTCGCTATCGAGCGCCTTGGAAACCAGTTCGCCTCCGTATCCACCGGAGCGAGATCGGCGAACGTCGGCGGGATAGTCTGCGTAAATGCAAAGCCGTCCAGAGAAAATATCCCTTGACAGTTTTTCAAACTTGAACGAATGTGGTCGCAATCAGAAAACCCGCCTTGCTGGCGGGCTCTCTTCCCCGGACTCGCCAGGTTTCTTTAAAAAAGGATCGGCCAGGTGCGTTTGTTGTTCCGCCATCAATAGCCGGCACCGAGCAGTTTCTCTACGCAGCACGCAAGATCGCATTGTCGTTTGAGACTGTCCCCCCTTGGTGAAGCAGAGTTGAAATCAGAACAATCCCTGTTCCCATGATGCCCGGCGCGGCAACGCAGCCGATTGAGTTGGCGTAGTCAATCCGCCCTTGTCAAGGGCTTGCCCCTGATCGCTCGAAAGGAGATCAAGGATGCTTACCAAACGAATTCTGGCACCCGTTGTAGCGCTGCTGATAGCGCTCGGGATCTGCGCGGGAGTTCGCGCCCAGGAAGCCGACCAGCTGGCTCCTGAGTTTCTGGCCAAGGCGCACCCGATGTTCCACTCCGACGCCGCGGTCATCAAAGCGATGTCCAGCGCATCCCTTGCGAGTGCCGGGACCAGCAACCTTGCAGTCACGAAAAATTTCGGCATCCCCAACATCGATTCGTTGGTGAACTTCAACGGCCACTACACCGCTCCGGGACTAGACCCTTTCGGCAACCCGAACTCGTACTGGCTTTACAACATGGTCGGTAATCCGCCGCAAACGGAGGGGCGCACAGTTATCAGCGCGCCGGTCATTCCGGTTTCGCTCGATCTGAGAAATGCGGATGGATCCCCCCGTTATGTGAATGGCCAGCGGCTTTATTCCGACGCCACCAAATATGTGAAACCGGTGCTGCATTCGCCCATCTTTCGCAATCTGCACTACAGCAGCAGCGAACAGCCGACTCAATACAACGACGCTGTCCAGCGAGCTTCGTTTGGGGATGAGGCTGAAGACAGTTGGCATACGCTGCTGAAACCCGACGTCAAGACGCCCCGGGTCATGACGCTGCTGGCGGGTAGCTACTACTTCGCTCTCAACAGCGACGGGAGCTGCTGCTTCTACGTGCTGGTCGACGAAAACACGTTTTCGAACGAATTGTTTCCGCCCACTTATCCGGTCGACGGCAGCACCGTCATCGGCGCCGCCGAACTGGCCGGGGATATGACGACCAAGGACATCTCCACCCTGCTGTTTCCCAATGCATTTCTTTACGGCGGGTCTCCGCAGAACTGCTGTGTACTGGGCTTTCACAGCTACGACTACGAGCCCGGAATACCTGCGAACGGAAACCTGGAACGAAGGTATGTGATGGATTACTCGAGCTGGATCAGCCCGGGTATTTTTGGAGGGGGGTTTGAAGATATAACCGCTCTCAGTCACGAACTGGCGGAGACCTTTGCCGATCCGTTTGTGGCCAGCGACGGCGTCCACAATGTGACGCCCTGGTGGCTGTCGGGCTCGGTTTGCTCAGAGATCCTGGAGGTTGGAGACGTAATCGAGAGCCTGCCCAATCCCACCTATGCCGTGGCCGTGGATGGGTTCACTTATCATCCGCAGGTCGAGGCGCTGCTGCCCTGGTTTGAATTCAAGCCGGGACGTCGTTACAGCTTCCCCGACCCGACGGTGCTGCCTTCGCTTTCCCCGTTTGAGAATGTCAACTGCGCACCCTAGACTCCGCGCCGGAAATAAATGAGCCGCATCGGGAAAACCGCTGCGGCTCATTTTGCTCAGAGACTCTGCTAGGCTACTTCTTCTCCAGCGCCCGTTTCAAAACTGTTTCCAGCGCCGACTTCTGGGCAGCGTAATCGGCAGCGGAGATCTGGTTCGATAGCCGCTCGCTCTCGAGAGCGAACATCTCTTCTTTGAGAACGCTGAGCAATGTGGCATTGTGGCTCGACGATTCAGGCGCCGGCGCTGCGGCATGATGCAGGTAAGAGTGAACGCCAGTCGGCGAGACCGGCGGCGCAATGTGGGTCGCGCGGCTCGGCACCGGGGCTTTCGGCATCGGGGGAACGGGAGCTGCGCCAGCCGCGACAGGAACGCCCACGGGCTTGCGAAGCAGGAAACCTGCGGCCGCGGCGAGAAGCAGACCGAGGCCGCCGAGAATCCACCACTTGTATTTGCTCAGCGGATCGGGAGTGTTGATGGGTTGGCCGATACCGCCGCCCGGTCCTGTGCCGGGGGTGCTGGTGTCCTGTGAGCCTGTCTCGCCTGTGGGCTGTCCCTGTTGTTCGCGGGGCATCGAGCCGGTGCCCGAGATGGCGAATTCCAGTCCCGGCCCGGGGGTCACATTCTTCGCCAGGAACGTCTGAATGCCGGGATCCTGTTGAATGGGTTGAAAGCCCGAACCCTCGAAGTGAATGCTCTTGGGCAGCAGGACGGCGACGTTCTCCGCGGGCAGCGCCACCTGCGGCCGGAACGATGCCTTACCGTCGTAAGGCATGTGGTAAGTGAGTTGGAAGAGGGTATCCTTGTCGCCCTCGTCGGGCTGAATAGGGAAGTCGAACTGGAAGTGATCTTTACTGCCGGCAGGCTTCAAAGGTGTGGAGGTAGGCAAGCCGGTGGGCCGTCGCGCTGCGCTGCCGTCCACCGTGACGCCGGCGGGAAGCACGATCCCGAAGCCGTGCGCCGGGTCGTACTGGGTACGCGGAGGCGAACTGGTATTGTGAACGAAGTAGCGTTCCGTAATGCGCAGCTGACCATTGTCAGTCTCCATCTCGATGACATCTGCCTCGATGGAGATCCCAGGCACGTGGGTGTCTGCGTCGTAAACCGGGATGTCGCCCGATGCGGAGCCTTCAGGGGCGGCGATGAAATAGGTTGCGCCCTGGTGATTGACGCGGACCAGGTACGGCCCCGAGCCGGGCTTGTTGAGGGTGTAGTGTCCAGCCGCGTTGGTGGTAGCTGTGGCCACCACGCCCATGCCCGCCTGGACATCGACAAGCTCCACCTTATCGCCGGCGGAGGGTTTGCTCGTGGTCTTGTCGGTTACGGTACCGGATACGCTGGCGCCGTGAGCGAGAAGCGGAAAAATGGAACAAAGTATGGCAAAAGAAATGGCCGGTTTGATCGATCGCATGTGTTCGTTGCTTTCCTGATTTGATCTGCGTCCTGAGTTGAATGGCCGCTCGCGGCGTTCGTTATGGCAATGCACACCGGGTGCCCCGGACGGTCGCTACGGGCTCTTCCTCGGAAGTTCATCGCGCCGCCGAAGTGTCATGCCAATGGCCCATTGCGCAGCCTGAAACGGGACGGTAGTGTTCGCTTGATGGCTTCGCATTAAGTCTGCTGCAGGTAATCGATCTCGGCCAGCAGCTGTGCAGTTTCGCCTTCGAGCAGGCCGCGCTGGGCGACGAAGTCTTCTTCGGGATATTTGCCCGCGCGATATTCGAAGTTCAGGTCGCGGAGGTTCTCGTAAAGCTGTTCTTTGCGTTCCTGCAGGTAATCGAGGCGCGTCTTCTGCCGTTGCGAGGCAAAGACATTCTCCGGCCAGAAGGTGTACACAAATACGGCGAACGCGAGCAGCATGCCGGCGATCAGTCCCATGGTTGGGCTCATGACTAGTAGCCTCCTTCATCGCCGGTCTCACGGCGAATGCGATCGCGAAGCGCGGTCATCTCGGGACTGGACGGCTCGGTAGCAAACTGAGCGCGTCCAACCGACCAGTGGCGAACCAGCAGAATGGTCCCGAGCAACGCCGCTGCAAACACCGCGAAAGGAGCGATCCAGGCGACCAGGTTGAAGCCCTCGGTGGTGGGAGCCGCGAGCACCGTGGCTCCGTACTTGGTCACGAAGGAGCCGAGAATCTGTTTGTCGGTCGAACCGCCGGAGATGGCCGCGCTGAGTTCGTTGAGCATGGGGCCGGATGCGGGGCATCCAACGTGATTGCACTCGCCCAGCATCTGTGCGCAGCTACAGGTACACATCATCCTGTGGCTGAGATCGTTGTAGCGTGAACTGGCGTCGCTGGCGCCGAGCGAAAAGCATACGGCGACAGCCAGCGCGATGGCCTGCGCCGACTTGATCCAGAAGGTTGAACGGAAGCGCGGCTTGCCGGGTTCGGAAGGAAGACGCTCTACCAGGACCACCTTCTCCGGTTTTGGCTTCCACAGGTGTTCGATCGTAGGGCTTGCCAGTTCCGGACGCGGATCCTTCACCACCAGCGGGGCGGGCTGCTTGGAGTGCTGGCGAAACAGTAACAGGTTGGCCATCAGTCGCCTCCGTGGAGCGCGGGCTCGGTGGGAATTGCTCGGGCGACCGGAACACGCAGTGAAGCCGTCGACGGATGCAGACTGGGGACCAGGGCGACGAGAGTGCCAAAGAAAAGAATGGCCACGCCCGCCCATAGCCAGCTGACCAGCGGGTTGAGAAACACCTTGATGATGGGCTGATTGGTTGAAGGGTTAGTGCCCTCATAGACCACGTAGAGGTCCCACGCCGGAATCGAGTGCACGGCCACCATGGTTTGAGGCTGCTGGCTGGCGTGATAGACGCGCTTCTCGGGGCTCATCTGGAACTGGTGCTTGCCGTCCTTGGAGACGTCGAGCAGCGCCCACTCGGAATCGTAATTCGCGTTCGAATCTTGCGTGAAGCCGCTGCACTCCAGGGTGTAAGGCCCAACGGTCATCTTGTCGTGGAGACCGAGCTCGCTCTCCTTGTTGGTATTGAAGGCTGATCCGCAGAGTCCGATGACGACAATGACCACGCCGATGTGGATGATGTAGCCGCCGTAGCGGCGGGTATTGCGCCGGGTCAGCAGCCACGTCGAGGCAAACAGGTTTTTTCCGGTCTGGCGGGAAATGACGCCGGCGCCGCGCAAAAACTCCGAAATGATCGCCGTCATCACCGCGGCCGACATGGCGAAACCAACCACGGCATAAAAGCTTCCGCTGGAGAACTCGCCGTCCTTCCACGGGTTCACGCCCACCGCCAGGCACACGATGACGGTGGCCCAAAGCGCGATCACCGGCAACACGAAGTTGCGCCGTACCGCGCGAAGCGAGGTCGCACGCCATGGGAGCAGGGGTCCGACGCCGGTAAGGAAGAGGAGGAACAGCCCAATGGGTACGGCTACCCGGTTGTAAAAGGGAGCGCCGACCGTGACCTTGTTGCCGACCACATACTCACTAAGTACCGGGAACAGGGTGCCCCACAGGATCACGAAGCACGCGGTGAGAAGCACCAGGTTATTGAACAGGAAGCTCGATTCGCGGCTGACCAGGGATTCGAGACGGTGTTCGCCGGCCAGATGGCTGCGCTGCAGGACGTAGACGAAGATGCAGACCGCGAGCACGATCCCCATAAAGGTGACGAACCAGGTCCCGATCGAGGACTGAGCGAAAGCGTGTACCGAGCTGACCAGGCCGGCGCGGGTGAGCAGGGTGCCGAGCATGGTGAGCAGGAAGGTGGAGAAGATGAGCCAGACGTTCCAGCTCTTCATCATCCCCTTCTTCTCCTGCATCATCACAGAGTGGAGGAAGGCGGTTCCGGTCAGCCACGGCATAAAGCTGGCATTTTCAACCGGATCCCATCCCCAGTATCCGCCCCAGCCAAGCACCGCGTAGGCCCAGTGCATGCCGAGAAAGATCCCGGTAGTCAGAAACAGCCAGGTGACCATGGTCCAGACGCGCGTGATTTTGATCCACTTTTCACCGGGGTAGCGCATGATGAGCGCCCCCAGAGCAAAAGCAAAGGGGACCGAGAAACCCACGTAGCCCAGGTAAAGCATGGGCGGATGGATCACCATCTCCGGGTACTGGAGCAGGGGATTGAGGCCGTTTCCGTCTTCTGGAATGGCCCCCCTCATCAGTGCGAACGGAGGCGCGGCGAAATTGAGAATGGAGAGGAAAAAGACCTGGATCGCGGCCAGGATGGTTCCCGCATAGGCATACAGCTTGACGTCGGTCTTGTGAGTGAGCCGGAGAACAAAACCGTAGGTGCCCAAGAGCCACGCCCAGAGGAGAAGCGATCCTTCCTGGCCGCTCCAGAGAGCAGCAAACTTATACGGTCCGGGGAGCGCGCGGTTGGAGTGCTCGAGAATGTAAGTTATTGAAAAATCATTGGAAAATACAGCCCACAGCAGCGCACCCGCAGCCGCTGTGATGGCCACAAACCCTGCGATACCAGCCCGGCGAGCGGTGTCAGCCAGGCGCTCGGGAGACACCCGCGCGGACTGGCCCGTTGCCAGCAAACGCAGAGCAAGCGCCCCCGCCAACAAATTGTAGGCGGCCAGCGCCAGGGCGATGATGAGAGCAAAACTTCCAAAAGTTGCCATAGAGCTCCACGATGATTGTCGCACGCTGACGAGTGGACACTTTGAGGCCCGCCAGCAAGCTCATTTGAAATCATCATAGGCTCGGAGGGTGTGATATGACTCACACTATTGATGGAGACAGGCTTTTGAAAGGCGGGCAGAGATGCCCTTGACGGCTCAGCTTATGCGGGCCGTGCGAGGTGACCCCGCATCAGCTTCCGGCTCGCGGCGACGATTGCTTCCGACGGTCCGGAACGGGGCAGAAAACTGACATTCTCGCTGGAGTACAGTCCAGCATCGTGCGGGCCGCGTCCAAGGACCAGGATGGGAACCCAGGGCAGGCGGCTGGTCAGTTCGGCCACGAAAGCGTTTTCTCCGAGACCCGGACGGCTGAGGGCTACCACAACCAATCCCAGGGAGGCAACGAACTTGGGATCCTCGACGCGAATAAAGGCGTCAGCGACATCAGCTGCACGCTCGACATTAGAAAAGGCGCGTTCGAGAACGGATTTGCGGTTGTGCGCCTGTAGCGGGTCGTCGTCCACCAGCAGGATAGCCGGCACAGGGGTAGACACCCGTACGCCGAAAACCTGAAGTTTCTGGGGGGACACTTGTGGCTGCACGACCAATAGGATGGCCGAATCCGAGCACTTGGTTGCTTAAACGATTCTGAAAATGTTTACGGGACGAAATTTGGAGCTCCACCCCGCCGACCCGGGGCCTCCGTCAACCGAACAAGAATTCCTTGGAGCGGAGCTCCTTGATGGAGTCTCGGAGCCGGGCGGCCTTCTCGAATTCGAACTTCTTGGCCGCTTCGCGCATGTCGTTTTCGAGGCGGGCGATGTACTGGTCCACATCGGACTGGGAACTGAATTCGGGCATTCCGGCCGCCTCCTCCTCGGTAATTTCCCCATAATCGGCCTTGAGGATCTGGGCGAGGCCCATGTCCATGGAACTGATGATGGTCTGGGGAGTGATGCCGTGTTCCTCGTTGTAGGCCCGCTGCACGGTTCGCCGGCGGTCGGTTTCGTCCAGAGCCCGGCGCATGGAATCCGTCATCTTGTCGGCGTAGAGGATGGCCCGGCCCTCGACATTGCGCGCGGCGCGGCCGATGGTCTGAATGAGGGAACCGGCGGAACGTAGAAAGCCTTCCTTGTCGGCGTCCAGGATGGCCACCAGAGAAACCTCGGGCAGGTCGAGGCCTTCGCGAAGAAGATTGATGCCGATCAGAACGTCGTATTCACCCTTGCGCAGAGCGGCCAGGAGCTTGACCCGCTCCAGGGTTTCGATCTCCGAGTGCATGTAGCGGCAGCGGACGCCGACCTCGGTATAGTACCCGGCCAGGTCTTCTGACATGCGCTTGGTTAAGGTGGTGACGAGGACGCGCTGGTTCTTGTTGGCCCGGTCCCGAATCTCGGCCAGCAGGTCGTCGATCTGGCCCTTTACGGGGCGGATCTCGACCTCCGGATCGATCAAGCCGGTGGGGCGGATGACCTGCTCGACCACCACGCCCGCAGACCGCGTGAGCTCGTAGGGGCCGGGGGTAGCGGAAACATAGATCGCCTGGTGGACGCGGTTCTCGAACTCGTCGAACTTGAGCGGCCGGTTATCGACCGCCGAGGGCAGCCGGAAACCGTAGTCGACCAGGTTCTGCTTGCGGCTGCGGTCGCCATGCCACATGCCGTGCACCTGCGGAATGGTAGCGTGGCTCTCGTCGACGAAGAGCAGGAAATCGCGAGGGAAATAATCGAGCAGGGTAGGGGGCGCCTCGCCCGGCAACCGGCCCGAGAAATGCCGCGAGTAGTTCTCGATGCCGTGGCAATATCCCATCGACTTGATCATTTCGAGGTCGAAGCGGGTGCGCTGGTTGATCCGCTGCGCCTCGACCATGCGGCCCTGCGACTCCAGCACGGTAACCCATTCGGTCAGCTCTGCAAGGATGGTTTCGATGGCCTGGGACTTGCGCTCAGGCTGGACCACGTAGTGGCTCTTGGGGTAGATGGGAAGGCGCGCATACTTCTGCTTGACGCTGCCAAACAGGGGGTCGATCTGCGCCAGCGACTCGATCTCATCCCCGAAGAGCTCGATGCGATAAGCATTCTCGTCGTAGGTGGGGAAGACTTCAATGACATCGCCGCGCACCCGGAAAGTGCCGCGGCGGAAGTCCGCGTCGTTGCGTTCATAAAGGATCTCGACCAGCCGGCGGGTGATGTCCTTGCGGGGAATGCGCTGCCCTTTTTCAAGCAGCAGGAGCATGCCGTAGTAGGCTTCCGGAGATCCCAGGCCGTAAATGCAGCTCACCGAGCTGACGATGATCGAGTCGCGCCGTTCGAAGAGCGAGCGCGTCGCTGAAAGACGCAGCTTGTCTAGCTCTTCGTTGATGGTCGCTTCTTTCTCGATGTAGAGGTCTGCGGACGGATTGTAGGCTTCCGGCTGGTAGTAGTCGTAATAGCTGACGAAGTACTCGACGGCGTTGTTGGGAAAGAACTGCTTGAACTCGTGATAGAGCTGCGCGGCCAGGGTCTTGTTGTGAGCCAGGATGAGCGCGGGCCGATTGGAGCGCTCGATGACCTTGGCCATGGTAAAGGTCTTCCCCGACCCGGTGACGCCGAGCAGGACCTGGCTCTTTTCGCCCGCCGCCAGTCCGTCGACCAGCTCCTCGATGGCACGGGGCTGATCTCCGCGAGGCTTGTAGGGGGTCACCAGCTGGAAGTCCATGCAAAGGATTATAACTGGTAGGCGAAACAAAAGCGAAATTATAGATGCGGCACTTTACCGCACGTTATTCCCGCGCCGGGCCTCACGCCAGCAAGATTTCAAGCCTGTTCATGCGCATCCCGCCCTTCAAATAAGAATTAACCCTGTCGTAACTCCTGTGTAACCAATCCCGCAATCCTCGACACCTATAGTTCTCTCCGGACGGGAATAAACCTCCACGTCGTTGGAAAGACCATCCGCCCAATCCGCTGCTCCGTTTCGAGGCTCTCCCGGCACACCCGTTCCGGCCCGCGAGCCCTGTTTCCCCAATCCGCCAAAACAAACCTTTTCATCTGGAGAGGTCTAAAAAATGAATGTGAAGAAGACCGCGCTCGTACTCGGAGTGTCCGCCTTGGCTTCCACCCTGGCGTTCGCCGAAGACAACGACCGGGATCGCGCCATACCCCACCTCGATCACGTGTTCGTGATCATGATGGAAAACCATGGCTATCAACAGGTCATCGGCAACCCCAACGAGCCTTATCTGAACAGCCTCATCGCCAAGGGACAGCTCAACCTCGCCACCAACTACTTCGCCATTGGACATCCCAGCCTTACCAACTACCTTGAGATCGTGGGCGGCTCCAACTTCGGCGTCCGCAGCGACAATGCCCCCAATTGGGGCAGCACCTCCTGCTCGCCCAACATCGTCACCGGCGTGGTCAACGCTGACAACGGCGGCGGCAATGCTCCCGTTCCGGTCGATACCGGCACCATCTGCCCCATCTCCGGGTCAGGCAAAGACGCGCAGACTCCGGCGGTCGATGTCTGGAATGAAGTCGGCGGTCCCTTCGTGTCCCTGGCCGATATCGATGGTGTCAAATCCGTTCCTGCCGCTCACACCATGGGCAAAACCATTGGCGACCAACTCGCAGACGCCGGCATGAGCTGGAAATCCTACCAGGAAAGCTTGCCGCTCGGGTCTATCTTCGGCGTCAACTACAGCAACGGCACGGCCACCAATCTGACCAACTTTGCAGATCTGGCGCCTCTGACCACCGCCAGCATCGTGCAGGACTATGCCGTCAAGCACAATCCATTTGCCTATTTCGCCAGCGTCCAAGACGGGACCGACCCCAAAAACAGCCTCGCGAACGTCGTAGGTTTCGACGGTCACGGCGGCCTTTATGAAGATCTTGCCACCGGCCATGTTCCGGACCTCGCCTTTATCGTGCCCAACCAGTGCGACGACCAGCATGGCCGCGGCAACGCCGATGCCTTCTGCGCCTTCGACTACGGGCAAAACGACAGCGGCTATACCTACGGCACCCAGGTTGGATTGAACCCCGGTCTCATCCAGCAGGGCGACGTCACCATCGAGCGCCTGGTCAAGGCCATCCACAAGTCCCCGGTCTGGAATTCGGGTGACCGCAGCGCTCTCGTCATTGTGTGGGATGAGAACGACTACAGCGGAAGCACCAAGGTCATCAACGGACTGTTTCCGCCCCAGAACCAGAACCGGGTCGTGCTCACCGTCGACACCAACTATGGCTCGCACGGAGTGCAAAGCAGCCGGTTCTACAACAGCTTCTCTGTCTTGAAGTCCATTGAAGAAGGGCTAGGACTGCACTGCCTGAATCACGCCTGCGACTCCGATGTGCACGTCATGTCGGATCTCTTCAGCGGAAAGTAGACAACCAGATCAACTCCCTCAATGCGCGGAAGCCGGATTGCGTTTTATGCGTATCCGAACTTCCGCGCGACCTGTCACCAAACCCTTTAATCAGCCTGCACGATCTTCTTTGCGTTCGTTACTCGTTCCGCGGAACGCGTAATCCCGGGCCCCACGCGGCCTTTCCGCGGTACTAAAAGATCTGTAACCGGTCACCGTGCGGTGATCGAAGTTTCTGGAGGATCCATGAAGTATTTACGTTTTCCCCTAGTGGCGGTATTCGCAGCGTCGCTGGTTGCGAGCGCATCCGCGCAGAGCGGCGATGATGACGGCGGACACCGCGCCATCAAGCACGTGCTGCTCATCAGCATCGATGGCATGCACGCGCTGGATTACAAGAACTGCGTTCACGGAATCGCCGGCATCAACGGCGGGGCAGGGTACTGTCCGCACCTTGCGCAGTTGGGCACGACCGGTGTGAACTACGTCGCGGCCGATACCTCGAAGCCTTCGGACTCGTTTCCGGGATTGATGAACATCGTCACCGGAGCGACGCCGCGCACCATGGGTGTGTACTACGACGTGGCGTACGATCGTTCCCTGGATGGCCCGGCGCTGGCCACGGGCAACGGCAATCCGGCTGCGCCCTGCACCGCAGGCTCGCCCCCTACCGGATATACGACCGAGTATGAAGAGGGCATCGACATCGATCAGACCAAGCTCAACGGCGGCGCGCCTGGAGCCAGCCTGACCGATGGCACAGCCGCTTCCATCGACACGCGCAAGCTTGACCGCGATCCCGCCAAGGGCTGCGCACCCGTTCTTCCCACCGAGTTTGTGCGTACCAATTCGATCTTCGGCGTGGTGCACAACGCCGGCGGCTACGTGGCGTGGTCCGACAAGCACCCGGCTTACTCCTCCGTCGCCGGTCACGGCGGCAAGCTCGACGACTTCTATTCGCCCGAAATCAACTCCAATGTCATTGCCCTCCCGGGCATCACCACCGCGGATGGCCTCAGCTGCGAGACAGTGCCTGATCCCAGTTCCGACCTGACCGCCTGGACCAACAGCTTCCAGAACATCAAGTGCTACGACCAGCTCAAAGCCAACGCAGTGATCAACTGGATCGATGGCAAAGATCACCTGGGAACGAAGAAGACCAAGACGCCAACCATCTTCGGTATGAATTTCCAGGCCGTGAGTGTTGGCCAGAAGCTGATCGAGGGCGGTGTAAAGGGCGGCTATCTGGATGCGGCCGGCACCCCGACCGAAACGCTCTACAGCGAGATCCGCTTCGTTGACGACGCCATCGGCCGCATGGTCATGGCCATCAAGGACAAGGGCCTGTACGAATCCACCTTGATCATCGTCACCGCCAAGCATGGCCAGTCGCCGATCGACCCCAACGCCTATTTCCCGATCCCCGGAAAAACCAACAACGGCATGTCCCCGGCTACGCTGATCTCGAATCAGCTGCACGCGGCCATGCCGCCTTCTGAAGACCCCAACGGAAGCGGCATCGGCGCTACTGAGGATGATGTCTCGCTGCTCTGGCTCACCAATCCGTCCTACACCGATGCAGCGGTCTCTCTGCTTGAGGCTAACCGCGCAACGGCGGGCATTGGCCAGATCTACTACGGGCCCAGCGTCGCCCTCAACTACAACAAGGCCGGATTGCCGCCGAATGATCCGCGCACGCCCGACATCATCGTCACGCCGAACGTGGGTGTGACATATACCGGCAGCAACAAGAAACTGATGGAGCACGGCGGCTTCTCGCACGACGACACCAACGTGATGCTGCTGCTGTCCAACCCCGCCTATGCGCCGCACACGGTGTTCACTGAAGTCGGAACCAACCAGGTGGCCCCCTCAGTGCTCAAGGTGCTCGGCCTGGATCCATCGCTGCTTGATGGCGTGCGCCTGGAAGGAACGGGCGTTCTCCCCGACGTCAAGTTAACCTTCTGACTCCTGTTCAATCACGTCGCAAGAATGAAATGCGCGGAAGCCGCCGAGGGCCTTCCGCGCATTTTATTTGTTTAGGTGCTTGTCAAGGACCTTTGATGGTCGACCACTGCCACAACTACCAGGGCAGAGGCTTGCCGAGGTGTATGAAGCCACCGCTGGGTCCGTCGGCGGGCAACGTGGCCAAAGCGACGCTGGTCTTTGCGCCTTCACCGAGTTCCATTGGTGCTTGCTCTCCGCCCATATCCGTCTTCACCCATCCCGGATGAGCCGAGTTAACCTTGATCTTCGTGTCGCGCAATTCATAAGCCAGGTGAATGGTGAAGGCATTGAGAGCGCTTTTGGAAGCGTCGTAGGCGAAGGATTTCGCGCTATAGATGGGGGAGTTTGGATCCGCGTGCAGGGTGAGCGAGCCCAGGATGCTGGACAGATTCACGATCCGGCCCGCGGGGCTTTTTTTGAGCAGGGGCAACAGCTTCTGGGTTAACGCGACGGGCGCGAAAAAATTGGTCTCGAACACTCTTCTCAACGTCTCCATCGGCACCTCGGCCGCGGTGTGTTCAGGGCCGACAGCAGGGAAGCCGCCGGCGGCGACGCCCGCATTGTTGACCAGGATGTCAAGGCGGCCATACTTCGAGTCGAAATAATCAAAGGCTGCCTGGTAGTCCTCGGCGCGCGTGACGTCGAACTCGATTACGTCGACGCCGCCGCCTTGAGTCTGAAACTTCTCGACGGCCTTCTGCCCCTGCTTCAAGTCGCGCGAGCCAATGACAACCTTTATCCCGGCCTGTGCGAGCTCGACTGCCGTCTGAAGCCCGATACCGCGGTTTCCGCCCGTGATGAATGCAATCTTTTCAGCCATGAGTCAATCTGTCTCCTGTCCTGCTTGGATTCGCCAGGAGCAAGCCAGGGTGCAGGAATCCATCCTCCAATCATCACCCTCGAGTTATAAGGCCGGGCGGAGTTTACTCTCCTTTCTTCCTCCATCGCTCGGGCGATTGCACCGGCCAGGGAAACGCGCTATTGTCGCGTAGAGATCATTGCCATGCGCTCGTCTGATTCCCCTGACCAGGACGCAGCGGCTTTGCCAGAACAAAATCGGGCCGAGTTCGCGGCCATCGGGGTAGAGAGACTGTTCGAATTCTCTCCCGATGGAGTTTTTATTACGGACAGCAGTGGTGCTATCCGTAACGCGAACCCGCGAGCGTGCGAACTGTTCGGGTACACATACCAGGAATTTCTCGGTATGCGGATAGATGAACTCGTCCCGGAGCGATTTCGAGGACGCCATCCCAGCCATCGCGAGAACTATGATGCGCATCCTCGGGCCCGGCAGATGGGCGCCGCGCTGAACCTGTTTGCGCGGCGTAAAGACGGCGTCGAATTTCCTGTGGACATCATGCTGAAGCCCATGCAGACCGCATCAGGGATTGTGACGCTCAGTTTCGTCAGGGATGCTACCGAGCAGCGCGAGGCCGCGGAAATGCTGCGCCGTCAGGACCAGCAGCTGCGGTCGATTGTGGAAGGGGTGAGAGACCACGCCATCTACCTGCTCGACCGCGACGGCGATGTAATCACCTGGAACCCCGGAGCAGAACGAATCAAGGGGTACAGCGCTGATGAGATCATCGGCAAGCATTTTTCACACTTTTTCACGGCCGAGGACGTGGAGAGCGGAAGGCCGGGCGAACTCTTGCGCCAGGCTGCACTCAAGGGCAGTGTCGAAGAAGAGAACTGGCGGGTGCGCAAGGACGGTTCGCGATTCTGGGCCGACATCGTGCTTTCTGCGATCCGGGACTCGAGCGGCGAAGTCATTGGATTTGCAAAGGTCACGCGCGACTTTACCAATCGCAAGCGCGCGGAAGAAGCCGTCATGCTGCAGTTGAGCAGCGCTCTTCTGGCCAACATGGACGTCAGAAAGCTGCTTGGCGCTATCTCCGCCAGCATCGGCGAAGTGATTCCCCATGATGCGGCGACGCTGGGACTCTATGATGCATCGACAGGCAGCCTGATGGTGCAGTTTCTGGGCATGGATGAAACCGGGTCTCCGCGTGGTGAAGTTCGCTTGCGGCTGGAGGATTCGCCGGCCGGGGAGGCGTTTCGAACGCGTGTCCCGGTGGTCCTCGAGCGCCTCTCCGACTGGCGCTTCGGTGCAGCCAACCTGGGCCATCTGACTAACCTCGGCATGCAATCGGCGTGTTGGGTGCCCCTGGTCAACAGGGGAGCGGCGATCGGAACCCTGGCGGTGGCCAGCCGGATGGAAGGCGCATTTAGCCAGCGTGAGATCGACATGCTTGCGGAGATTGCCGGCCAGGTTGCCATGGCGGTGAATAATGCCCTGGCTTTCCGGCAGATCACCGAATTACGCGACCGCTTGAGCCAGGTTAAGAGCTATCTCGAAGACGAGATCAACCTGGAAAATCACTTTGAAGATATTGTCGGAGAGAGTACCGGCCTGCGCCAGGTTTTGAAAGATATCGAGACCGTGGCCCCCACTGACGCCACCGTATTGATCCAGGGCGAAACCGGAACCGGCAAGGAACTGCTGGCGCGAGCCATTCACCGCCTGAGCCCGCGCAGTGACCGGACCTTTGTAAAGCTCAACTGCGCTGCCATTCCGGCCGGCTTGCTCGAGAGCGAATTGTTCGGGCACGAGAAGGGCGCATTTACCGGGGCCATTGCGCGCAAGATCGGCCGCCTGGAACTGGCGCACGAAGGTACCTTGTTTCTCGACGAAGTCGGCGAGATGCCGCTCGACCTGCAGCCCAAGCTGTTGCGGGCTTTGCAGGAACGGGAGTTTGAAAGGCTGGGAGGAACGCGTCCCATACGTGTGAATGTCCGCCTGATCGCAGCGACAAACCGCGACCTCACTCAGATGGTTGCAGAAAAGCAGTTTCGACCTGACCTCTACTACCGGCTCAAGGTATTCCCCATCTTCTCGCCGTCGCTGCGGGATCGGGTCAGCGACATTCCAGTCTTGGTGCGGCATTTTGTGGCGACGCACAGCCGCCGCATGGGAAAGTCCATCGAGACGATTCCCGAAGAATCAATGGAGGCGCTGAAGCGCTGGAAATGGCCGGGCAATATCCGCGAACTCGAAAACCTGCTGGAGCGTGCGGTGATACTTACCCGTGGCACGGTCCTCTATGTACCGCTCGCGGAACTGGAACTGGAAGACGACATCGAGGATGCAGACGAAGCGGACGGAATTCCAAGCCCGACCCTTCAAGCCGCGGAACGCGAACATATCCTCAAAGTGCTGCGCGATACAAAGGGACAGATCGGCGGCCCGGATGGGGCAGCGGCCCGCCTCGGGCTGAAGCGAACCACCCTGAATTCCAAGCTGAAGAAGCTCGGCATCGAGCGAAGTGACTATATGCAGTCGCGGTGACGATATTTCGTCGTCGTCACTTCGTCACACGCCTTCCGCTCCTCTCCCATTCCAGGTACGTAGTTTGCGTTAAGTAGGTTCGTTCTCATCCGTTTAGCCCCAAGGAAAAATTGTGCAAGGAGTTTGGCACGCGGCTTGCCTTAGTAGAGGCGTGGCCAAAAGGTGGGCCGGCATACGTTAAAGATCACAGTGCAGGAAGAAGAAGAGGCGGTCGCGATCACGCTCGAAGGACGGGTAGCTGGTCCCTGGGTAGCGGAGTTAAGCCGTACGTGGCACGAGACCACGCCCCGGCTCAAAAATCGCAAGCTCATTCTCGATCTGCGCAACGTGACATATTCCGACGCGCCCGGCAAACGGGTGCTCAGAGACATCTGTGCGCAGACCAGCCCGAAGCTTCTGACAGACAATCTCGGGACACGCTATTTGGCTGAAGAAATCACAACCGGGAACAGACCGAACGAGTAAGAGGAGGGGCAATGGAAACCACGATGAATGGAACAGGGACGTGCAGAACAGTGGTCAACCGGACGAAAAGCTTTTTTGAGAAGTTGTCGCCGGCGGCGTTGCAGGATTTGAAATCCATGGAATATCCCCAGTCATATGGTGCCAACGTGGTTCTGTTCTCCGAGAAAGATCCCGTAGAGGGCATTTGGATTGTGGTCGAGGGCGAGATTAAAGTCTCGATCAATTCCAGCGAGGGCCGCCGGCTGAGCCTGAACATCGCCCGCAAAGACGAGATTCTCGGGCTCGGGACCGCCCTCTCCGGCAGTCCTTACGATGTGACCGCCGAGACGCTGTACCCGGCCAAAGTTGCACATATCTGCCGCCGTGATTTTCTAAATTTCCTCGCCCGGCATCCCGACGCTTATCAGGCGGTGATTGAAGAGCTCAGCCTCTACGTCACGCGTGCTTGCGATCAACTGCGCACCGTTGGACTCTCCGCTACCGCACCCGAAAAGCTTGCCCGCCTCTTGCTCGACTGGAGCGAAAACGGTCAAACCAACCATTGCGGGAGCGCGCGCTTCCGCTTCTCCATGACCCACGAGGAGATCGGCGAATTCATCGGCGCTTCCCGTGAAACCGTGACCCGCACCCTGAGCAACTTCAAAACCCGCCGGCTGGTCGCCTTCCAGGGCTCAATGATCATGATTCCCAGCCTTAACGCTCTTGCCAGCTGCGCGCACGCATAGAGGGCAGCGCGGCGTTAACCGACGCCGCGCTGCCTGGCCTTATATCTCTCCTTTACACCCGGGATAATCCAGGCCGGCTGCTGTCCCGGCACCGCCGGCTCTGCGCAATATATATTGACTTCACTTAACAGTGGAGGCTCCATGCGCAGAATTTCAATCGCTTTGGTCGCATTCGTCTTTACACTCTTGCTCAGTCACAGCTCTCAAGCCCAGGGTGCTCCGCCCCAGGGCGGGGCCAATCAGCCCTATACCGTTGAGTACTACTACAAGGTGCAGTGGGGTCACCAGCAGGAGTTTCTCGACCTGTTCCTCAAAAATCATTTCCCGCTGTTGAAACGGATAGTTGCAACCGGAAGGATGCTCTCGGTGAAGATCGAGACGCCCGCCTACCACACCACCGAGGATGGCCGCTGGGACTACCGGGTAACCATCCGTTTTGAAAACTCCACAGTTGCGACAACCGCCAATCCGGATGAAGAGAAGCTGATCCACGAACTGTGGCCCGATCAGGAGCGGTACAAGCGCGAAGAGCAGCGGCGCTTCGAGATCCTGCTGGCGCACTGGGATCTGCCGGTCACGGACATCACGCCCAAGTAATCCGAAGAGCGCAACCGCCGTTTCTGACACTCACTCCCGATTCCTCCAGCGATTCACCAGGTCTTCGGCGGCGTCCTGCCAGTCGGGAAATTGAAACGTGAAGCCCGCATCGAGGAGCCGCCGTGGCACCACGCGGCGACTCTTCAGCACCAGCTCGGATTCGGTGCGAAGAAGCAAGGCCGCCAATTCAATGACCGGCGCCGGAGCAGGGATTCCGTTGGGCATCCCCCACGCCTCGCGCAAGGTCTCCATAAAGTCTCGATTGGGTAGCGGATTCGGAGCAGCAAGATTCACGGCGCCGTCGAGATCATCGCGGTAGATCAGGAATTCGACCGCCCGGGCGAAATCCTGATCGTGGATCCAGGAGACAAACTGGCGCCCGTTACCCTGGGTTCCGCCGAGGCTGAGCCGCACCAGGTTGAGCAGCAAGCCGAAAGCGCCACCCGGCCAGGGGCTCATGACGATGGCGCTGCGCAGCGCTACCTTGCGCGTACGCGCAGTGGAAGCAGCGAAAAACTCGGCTTCCCAGTCCTTCGCGATACGGATGGAGAAATTCCAGGTATCCGGCGCGCGTCGGTGCCGGGAGATCGGCTCGTTGCCGCCCAGTTCGCCGCTCAGCTCGTCCATCGGCCGGTCCAACGCATGCCGGTAGATGGTGGCGGTGGAGGCGTTGAGCCATACCCGGGGCGGCTCTGCGAGGGTGGAGAGGACGTCCCCAAGCAGGCGCGTGGATCGAATGCGCGAGGTGTAGATCTGCGATCGATTCTCCGCGGTGTAGCGGCAATTGACGCTGCGCCCAGCCAGATTGATGCAGACATCGGCGCCTTCGAGATATTCGGTCCAGGGACCAACGTGCTCCCCGTCCCAATGAACTGTCTGCCAGCTGGCTGCATAGGGCAGGCGAGTCAGGACGGTGACGCGGTGGCCGCGTTCCTGAAAATACTGAGCCAGCACGTGGCCCACCTGTCCGCTGCCTCCGGGCAGCACGATGCGCAGGGGGCGGGCAGGCACAAACTGGATCGCATCCATCTACTCAGCCTACAGCGACGTCAAGCGCAGAGCGGAAGCCCGGCACGACGACTTTGTTCCCTGAATGGCGGTCTGACGAGAGCCGGAGCGATCCCATCGAGTGAGGTCAGGACCACCGGCGGGGGTTCATGGGCGAGGCGGCGGGAAAGGGAACCGGCGCATGTAGGCGCGACGCCGATGTTCCCGAATTTCGCGCACCACCAGGATGATCACCAGTGCGAAGATAAACAGCGGGCCCCAGAAGATCCATCCCGGCTGTACCACCCGGTCTCCTCCTACCGTTACTGTATCGGCGGAGTGAATTGTGCCGAACATGGCCACCAGGTCTTTGCCGATAGTGACGCTGTCGCCCAGCCGTATGCTCCCAAAGAAGCTCACCAGGTCCTGCCCGATGGAGGCGTTATTATCGGCAGTGACATTGCCAAAAAAATTGACCACATCGTGATTGGCGTTCGCGGCAATATGCACGTTGCCGAAGAAGACAACGATGTCGCCCTCGACGGTGCCGTCGGCGTCGACATTGCAGAAGAAACAAACGGCGTCATGGACCGACGAGTCGCGAGCCACATGGATCGTGCTGCCGAACTGGACGACGTCGCGATCGGCGCGGGCCGGGCGTGATAGTCCAAAGAGCGTGACGGCAAGCAGACAGACGGGTAACAAGCGGCGGAACATGGCGCCTCCTCGGTACCCATACGAACGACCGGGGGATTTCGTTCCGCGCCGCCAGAACGGTATGGGTCCGGTGCAGACCAGTTTAAATGGCCGGCTGCGTTGAACCAGCCCACAACGCGACGGGCTCGCTCCACCCTCGAAGACCGGAATCAGGCCTCGACCGGCTCCGTCCTGGCAGTCTTTTTGGCTTTGCTGCCGCTCTTTTTCGCGGGCGCTTTCCTGGGCTTCGCTTCACCGTTGAGAAACGCCGACCACCTGAGCTCAAGCCCTTCCGGTGCAGCCTGCGCTTTGGCGATGGCCAGATCCGCCACTTCGCGGACGATCCAGTCGAAGTTTGCCTGGCCCACCGAATGCAGATCCGCGTCGGGTGCCGGGTTCATGAAGTCGATAGCGTAGGGAACGCCATCCTCCACCGCAAACTCCACCGTGTTGAGATCGTAGCCGAGCGCCTGGCAGAGTTTGAGCGCGTCGGCCTCCACCCGCTGCAGCAGCTTCTTGTCGTACTCCGGCGGGTTCGTCAGGTAACGCTCGTGGTGGGGGTTCCGCGGATCGTAGGGCATGATGTGAACCTTTTTCTGACCCACGACATAGCAACGGAAGTATTCCTTGAAGTCCACGGCCTTCTGATACATCATGCAGAGCTGGCCGCTCTGATCGTAGGCATGGAAGAACTCGTCGCGATTGTGAATGTGGTACACGTCGCGCCAGCCTCCGCCGTTCACCGGCTTCATGAAGCCGTGTTCACCCACATAGGCAAAGACCGAATCCCAATCCAGGGGAAATTCCAGGTTGCGCATGGAGCGTTCATTGGTGCCGTCGGGATATCTCTTGTGGGGCAGGATTACGGTGGGGGGCACCGCCACTCCCAGCTTTTGAGCCAGGGTGTAGTTGAAGAATTTGTCGTCGGCCGACCACCAGAATGGATTGTTGATAATGGTCGTTCCGTTCAGTGCCGCATGCTTTAAAAATGCGCGATAGAAAGGAATGTCGTGCGAGATGCGATCGACGATCACCGCGTAGGAGGGCAACTTGTCCATGTGAACGGCGCTCGTTTCCACGAATTCAGCCTGGATGCCGGACACGTTGCGCGCGTTGATGTGCTCCACCAGCGCGCCAGGAAAGCTGTTCTCCATGCCAAACAGAACCCCGATCTTCTTCATGCCCTAATCCTCCCCGCAGAGCTCATCCTGCGCACAGAAACAGTGTACAGAACCAATTAATGTGTCCGGATTAGTCCCTGTTACTACAATTCCATTGGTTCCAACCACGCAGCGAAGTGCCAAGGCATCCGCCCGGGGAAGACATGGTAAAGTTCTGCTTTGTCGGTGATCCGGACGCATCCTGATTACTCATCGCGGGGCCTAAGACCGTCGGCAATGAGTTGTTGCACGGGAAACGCACTCATCGAGATATCGGGCATGTCGTGGCCGACTCTTCCCCGATGGTGATCTGGACCACGGTTGGGTCAGCGTCGGCGGTAATGAAGCGCCTCGCTCCCCATTGACTCGTGATCCTGAACGTAGTTGAGGAATTCGCGGCTTCTTTAGCAGGTCAGGGTCATTATCTACGATTTGACGAAGAGTCAAGGACCTGAAGATGCACGAATCTACGGCATCATCGGAGAAGACTTCCTAGAACGTTTCGACATGAAAATTGACAACCATAAGTCATGTATCGAGCTTTCCGAGTAAACCGAACAAAACGAATCAAACAGCCGGTCGTCGGAGGACTTCGCCAGCCTGCGAAGACGGAGAGCCGCTAAATGCCTGGCGGCGTCTCTCCCCCAGAATCAATTCCAAGGACTGTCGACCATTGGATAGTGGCCTTTCTGGAAACGTTTCGCGCATTGAGGTGCTCCCCCAGCGCGCCCGGAAAGCTGTTCTCCATTCCAAACAGAACGCCTATCTTTTTCGTCACGCCTCTCCTTCGACCTTGCACTTTGGACGGCTCCACGCGCGTGGCTAACCCTGTGTAATGCAGGCTCTGGGGACGTGAAGGTAGCGCCTCGGGACGGCCCCCGGTTTGGCGTGCGGGAATTGGCAACATCTGTGACTGGGATGGGCTGATCCAGGCACGAGTCGGACGTGCAACCAACTCGGGAAGGCAAACGAGAATCTGAATCAGTATGACAATGAAACGCCTAATCCCGTCCCTGCTATTCGCGACTGCGCTTGCCTGCACGCCGTCTCTTACCTGGAGCCAAGACAATACCAGCGCAAAACAGGACATGCGCGATGCCGGTCACGAGACCAAGAACGCGGCCAAGGACGCGGGGCATGGCGTAAAACAGGGAACCAAGCACGCCTATCGTTCGACCAAACGTGGAACCAAGAAGGCTTGGCACAAAACCAAGAGCACGACCAAGGGCGCGGTCGAAGGAGCCAAAGAAGGCGCGCACCAGCCCCAGTAACTTCCGGGTTCGGTTCGGATTTGGTTTGATTGAAAATTAATCCCCCGTCCCATGCAGAGTCGTGGCGGGGTGCTAATCAGCGGCGTTTCCGGAAGAAGGGAAGCGCCGCTTGTGCGTTCGCGAGCAAATTTGCCCGACAGCCGGGTCTATCGATGCAGCGCGAGCACCTGCTGCCAGGGCATAGGAGCGTCGGCGGCAGCGCCTGGACCTCTCCATCGCAGCCGGTTCCAGCGGGGAGCGGCGGCTCCTTCCCAACGCTGGTGCAGGTCGCTCCAACGGAGGGGGCCTGAAAATGATCGCGGCCTCCGGCGCAGAGCCGGTTGTCCGGACCGCCTGAGGCTGGATCCGCAGACCCCGCACCGCCCGTCTTGTGTCTTCTGCCATCGAGTCATCATGAGTCAGTCTCCAGGCTTGCCAGGGGTCCGTCGGTCTGTCCGCATCAAGGTGACTGAGGGCGCCGATGGCTGGCATCAGTTTCGGTTAAACGTGTAAAGGTGCTTGACGCGGCCCCACCGTCTCGTGAATTCCGGGTAAACGCCGGAAACCCAATTTCGCAGTCAGGAAGAGAGTGGCGGCTCAGAAAGCGGTCGAGCCGCCAGGATGTCTGCTCCGGATAGCGCAGAAGCCGGCCTTAGATCTCGTCTCCGCTTACCGCTTCGAGGCGCTTTGGATCGGTCACAACCACCGATTCGCGCCGGGGTACGATAAGGCCCTGGTCGGCCCACCTGGAGAGCACTCGGCTGATCGTGAACAGGGTAGTCCCGGTCATCTGGGCCAGTTCTTCCCGGCTCAGCGAAACCTGGGTACCGTCTTCGCAGGGTTTACCAATCTGGTTCACTAGCCGCAGAAGGACCAGTGCAAGCCTGCGGGCGACCTTTTCGGTGGCCACTTCCCGGAATCGCTCTTCGAGCTCCTGCAGTCGGGAACTGAGGATCTGGGTGATGTTGTTGCGCATCTGCGGATAGCGTTCCAGCAGGCTCTGCAGGCGGTTGTACTCCCATACCAGGGCTTTGCACTGTTCCATCGCGCGTGCCGAACAGGTATGGCTGCAGGAAGTGGATCCAACCTGGACGTTTACTGCCTCGCCTGTTCCGTTCATGCGGAGCAGGACTTCGTCCCCGTTGGGGCTCAACTGGGTTTGCTTGACGCTGCCGGACTGCAGCAGGATCAGACTCTTGACCGGTTGACCTTGTGAATAGAGCAGTTCATCGCGAGCGAACGTGCGCGCCCTGGCGCACGCGACGATTTCCAGACACTCCCGTCGAGTCAAACCTGCAAACAGCGCCGAAGCGCACATCGCAACGAGATTTTCCGGGAAAGTAGGGTTGACCCCTGCTGGGGGTCTCGGGGCATTGAGGCGCTCCGACCCTGAATAGAGTTCCGTAGCCATCACTTTCACCTCGGCAACTTCAAATGGAGCAAATGAAACCGGTAAGAAGGAGCCATCAGACCGCAAATGCGGAAAATGGTCTATGGCTATTCTGCACAAGTTTTATGTGACTTGAATCACACCTTTCGCGCCAGCGATTACATCTTCCGAGGGTGTCACGGTAGTGAGTTACTCCCGGTTACCACTCGGTTACTGGCTAAAATAGCGAACGGCAGAATATAAAGCGGAGTCTTGAAGACGAAGGAAAGGCCGACGGTTGCAACGCAAGAAACAGGACAGAAGGGGTAACAAAACGTATTGTCCCGGTTATAGGCGGCAATTGCAAGCTAAACATGTTTGGCGGTTGCGGGGCGGTTCACCTTACTGCACTAGGCGCGACCCGAGATCCGCTGCAATTGTCCCAGGTGGTTGAGGTCGTGTCCGGCCATGGTTTCGACGATATTCTGAAACGTCATGGTGCCGCGCTCGGGATGCGTCACGGTGCGTCCTGCCGCCTGCGGCAAAACCGTCCGCAGCAATTGCAGGTTCCACCCCCGAAGGGCGGTGAACGTGGCGAGCGCCTGTCCGGCCTGGATTCCGGGATAGACATGGGCCCATTTGTCCTGATCGAAGGGCTGAATCGTGGGGCCGTCTTCGGCAACCGTCTGCCGCAACCGGAAGCCAAACACCAGTTCGCAGTCGGCGAGATGGCAGACGATCTCGGCCGGGCTCCATTTGCCGGGCGCCGGCGATTCGCCAGCCTTCAGAGGTCCGATGGCCTGGATCAACTCACTCAGCGCCGCCGGAGTTTCCGCCAAGACAGTCTCAACCGGCCGTTCGTCGAGAAACTTCGCATAAGGGTTCAATTCATTCATGTTGCGTCCCCAGGGTTCGGTTGCGAACCGTTCAAAGGTAGTGCTGAATCATTTTCTGCCAGGTGGGCCAGTCGTGTGAGTTCCACGTATCCCAGATGTACAGCTTGTGCGGAATACCCTTGTCGTTCATCAGGCGATCCATGTACTGGTTCTGACCGAGGCACTGGTCGTCCCACCCGGTTCCCAGGATCCAGGTATTTCGCTTGTAGCGATCGAGAAACCACGGGTCGCTCATGCCCGGCAGGAAGTGGGTAGGCTGGTTGAAATAGACATCCTGATCGTAATAGCCGCGGAGGAAGTTGCTCGTGTCGAACGCGCCCGACATGGAAAGCATTCCCGTGAAGACGTCGGGGTGGCGCAGGGCAATGTTCATGGCGTGATATCCGCCAAAACTACATCCCAGCGCGACCAGGTGCGCGTCCTGATTTTTGAGCCTGATGAGTGGCACAACTTCGTGGATCAGGTAGTCGTCGTACTGGACATGACGCGCCACCCGCCACCGGGGCGGCACACTGCGGTTGTACCAGCTTTCCATGTCCACCGAATCGACGCAGTAGAACTGCAGATGGCCGCCTTCAATGCGATCCCAGACCGCGCCGATCATGCTGCGATCTTCGAATTCGTAGAATCGGCCGCCGGAGGTGGGAAACACCAGCACCGGCAGTCCCGCGTGCCCGAAGACAAGCAGCTCCATGTCGCGGCCCAGGCGGGGGGAATACCACTTGTGATGTTCACGATTCATCGTTTTTCCTCGTTGCCGCGGGGAAAAATGGTGCCCGAACCGCGATGCCGCTGACGCAAACAGCGCCGTTGCCATCCACGGCAGCAGGTCGGAAAAACTGTCTCTGGCCTTTTTGGTGAACCCGCATTGTTCCTGATACTGTAACAGCGACGGGCCCGGAATTTTCCGCTGCCAGCCCGCCGCCATTCACCGGCACCCTTTCACCAGCACCCATTCATCAGCACAAGGACCAGCAAGCGAATTGAATTTAGATCCCCGAGCAGCCGCACATGGCGCAGAGGCTCCGCTGGCCGATGCCGAAGCCACCTTCCATCCGCGCCTGCGCCGGCACCGGGCCTTCCAGGGAATCAACCTCCCCGACTCCCGCGACCTGGTCGTTTATCTGCCTCCCGACTACGAGCAAAGACCCCATCACGCCTTTCCGGTGCTCTACCTCCACGATGGGCAGAACCTGTTCGACCCGGACACGTCCTTCATTCCCGGCCGGACCTGGGAGGTGCGGGAGAGCGCCGACGAAGGGATCGAGGCGGGAGAGGTCGAATCGCTCGTGATCGTCGGGATCCACAACACTGGCGATCGCCGCCTCGCGGAATACACCCCCGAACGCGACTGGCAGCGCGGCGGCGGCGAGGCCGACCGTTACGGCCGCCTCCTCACCGAAGAGCTGATGCCTTTCATCGCAAGCCACTATCGTGTCCGCACCGACCGGGAATCGACCGGGGTAGGAGGAAGCTCCCTGGGCGGTCTGGTCTCGCTCTATCTTGGCCTCACCCACCCGGAGCGTTTCGGAAGGCTGGCGGTGATGTCGCCCAGCGTCTGGTGGAATCACAAATCGATCCTGGGAACATTGAACGAGCGGGCTCCGCAGATCTGGGAAAGGCCCCGGGTGTGGCTCGACGTCGGTGACAAGGAAGGGCGAAGAACCCTTCAGGACGCCGAGCATCTCGCCCGGCGGCTGCGGGCCAACGGCTGGAGACTGGGTGAAAACCTCCATTTCGAACGCGTACCCGATGGGGCCCATGACGAAACCAGCTGGGCGCGCCGCGTCCGTCCCATGCTCCGGTTTCTTTATCCGCGACCGTGAGCGGCTGACTCGCCTCCCCCTGGCCGATCGCAGAGATGATCCGGCGCCACCGGAATTTGACGGCGTCGTCAGGATTTGCAGCGGAAGGATTGGGCTTAGCGGCTCCCCGGCCCGGTCCGGATTTCGGTCCGGATTTCGACCCGGGCTTCCACCCGGGCAAAAACACCGCCCCGTCGCAGCACATTGTGTTTCCGAAAACATGAAAAATTGGTTAACCTGACCTAACACGCATCCCAATCAATGTGTGTATCTGCAAGGAGCAAGCCTCTACCCGAATGACTGCAATCGCCGATCGCCTTCTCGCCGTTGAATATCCAGCCGACTTTATTCCCGGCGCGCGCTCCGCTGTTACAACGTGCCTGCGGATTGCGCCGGATGAAAAGGTTACGGTCATTACAGACCGCGTCACGGCACCCATTGCCGCCGCCCTGGCCGCCCAATTGGGGCCCATCGGCTGCCCCTGGAACGCATTCATTCTCGAAGATCTTGCGCCCCGTCCGCTGACCGACATGCCCAGCGAGGTGCTCGCCGATATGGAGACTTCGCAGGTTTCCATCTTCGCCGTGCAGGTGCAGCCCAACGAACTCCGTTCGCGAATGCAGATGACGGACGTGGTGAACCGGCGCCACATGCGTCACGCCCACATGGTCAACATCACGCCAGAGATCATGTGCCAGGGCATGCGGGCCGACTTCGACCTCGTCGACCGTCTCTCCCAGCAGGTTCTCGACCGGGTGCGCCGTGCCCGGCGTATCCGCGCGACCACAGCCGCAGGCACTGCCATCACGGCCGATATGAATCCGGGCTACAAGTGGTTCAAAACCTCCGGCATCATCTCTGCGGAGAAGTGGGGCAATCTTCCCGGAGGAGAATGTTTCACCTCACCGGGCGAAGTCAACGGCACATTCGTGGTTGACGGAGTGGTGGGGGACTGGCTCTGCGCGCGCTACGGCCTGCTTGCCTCAACTCCGCTCACCATTGAAATCGCTGCTAACCGCATCGTTTCCTGCTCCAGCGAGAACAAGCAGCTGGAAGCCGATTTCTGGGCCTATACCCACACCGATGAAAATTCAGACAGGGTGGGAGAGTTTGCCATTGGCACCAACCTCGGCGTCGAACGCGTGATCGGCAACATCCTGCAGGACGAAAAGTTTCCCGGCATTCACATTGCCTTCGGCAATCCCTACGGCGAACACACCGGCGCACCCTGGCGCAGCATCACCCACATCGATGTCGTGGGATTGCGATTCAACATCTGGCTGGAGTCGGATGGGGGCGAAGAACAAATCATGCAGGACGGAAAATTTCTCATCGCCGCCTGACACGCCTTAAGATTCACCTCGGGAGTTCGCAGACCGTAATGTCCTGACTCGAAGTCGAGGCCATTCTTTCTGGCCCGGAGTGGGCTCTCGCCTGATCCCAACGGACAAAGGGCGCAGCGCGCGATCTGCCGCAGCGGAGCAGCGTTGCACTTCGGTGGCCGATCGCCTGCCGGGCGAATGGGAATCCCTCGCCGACGTCCTGCCTTTGCAGTTACCGCAGATGATCGTCTAATCTAGCGAGTTATTCGACTACGCCTGAAGAAACCCGTGCTGGTTGATCAAAAGAATTCGAGCCATATGACACTCCAGATTCCGAAAGATCATGGCGGCAGCACGCGGGGACTAGCGGACGAGGCCCAGGAAGCAGCAAATCCGCTTGCTGAGTCGTGTAGCGTGGTTGTTCCCTGTTACAACGAAGCAGCGCGACTGAGAGTCGACCGCTTTGCCGCATTTCTCGACAGCGCGCAAAATGTGCAGTTGGTCTTCGTGAACGACGGTAGCCGCGATAACACCCTCGCAATATTGAAAGAGCTCGAAGCCCGATATCCACGCCATGTGCGGGTGTTGAACCAGGCGCGCAACGCCGGCAAGGCTGAAGCAGTCCGCTGCGGGATGCTGGATGTTATTGCCCACGCTGACTCTGTCTACACAGGATTCTGGGACGCCGACCTGGCAACGCCTCTGAGCGATATCGCCAAAATGCGGGCGATGCTGGCGAAGCATCCGCAAATCGACATGGTCTTCGGAGCACGCGTCCGGCTGCTGGGTCGATCGATTGACCGCCGCCCTCTGCGCCATTATCTCGGAAGGTGCTTTGCGACTTGTGTATCCGTCGTGCTGGGCCTGCCCATCTATGACACCCAATGCGGCGCGAAGATTTTTCGCGTTACCCCGGAACTCAAGCGAGTGCTGGACGCGCCCTTCGAATCGCGCTGGATTTTTGATGTGGAAATCATCGCCCGGCTGCTGCAGTTGCACCGGTGCGACCCTGAATACGCGTCGCATGCCATCTACGAATATCCGCTTGAGCGCTGGGAGGATGTGGCGGGGTCCAAGGTGCACCCTTCCGATTTCTTCAAGGCGTTCTTCGATCTGATGCGAATCCGCAGCCGTTACCACCGCTGATCAGGACCTCGATGCGCCTGGGGAAAGGCGCACCGCATTTGCCCCTCAGCCAACCGAGAAGACTGGCTCGTGAGGTCATACCGGCCGGCGTCCGCAAATCTAAAGCAGGCTGTTTTCCCCCACACTGGAATTCTCCTGCATCTAATTCCATGTAGTCAGCGAGGGAAGCGGATGAACAGCACGAGTTCGGCGAAGATACTGTCAAGGTTGTGGCTGCTCATCGTCAGTGTCCTCGCGATTGCAGTACTCTTCCTCGCGAAGGTCCTGTTTCTTCCGCTTGCATTTGCCATCCTGTTTGCCTTCCTGCTTACCCCTGTAGTGGGTTTGCTGGAACGGGCGCGGTTGCCGCGGGCGATTTCTGCAGTGATCGTTATCTTTGGGTTCGCTTCGCTCCTGGGGGCCGCAGGCTGGATTCTGTTCACCCAACTCGTCGCGGTGACCAACGATCTCCCTACCTACCGCGACAACATCGCGCAGAAAATGGAAGCGATCCACACCCCCAGCGACTCGGCTTTCTCGCGGGCACAGCAGGAGGTGGAAAAGCTTACCGACGAGATCGGTTCGGCGAACTCCAGCGCGACGACGACGCACTCGAATATGCAGCGCGGGGGCAAGGCCCTGGGCTCGTCTCCCGAACGCCCCGTGCAAGTGCGCGAAGTCTCACGGCCCACAGGCAGGCTCGATCAATTGGGGGGTATCCTCGAGCCGCTGACCACCGCATTCCTTAGTGTTGTATTTACGTTTTTTGTCCTCCTGCAGCGGGAAGACCTGCGTAATCGGATCATCCGTCTCACCGGGGACAGAAATCTGAGCGTGACGACGCAGGCGATGAACGATGCCAGTCGCCGGATCACGCGCTATTTCTCGTTGCAATTGCTGGTGAACTTTTGTTACGGGACCCTGGTTTTCGTAGGGCTGTATTTCATAGGTCTGCCGCATGCGCTGCTGTTCGCGGCCCTGGCTGCGCTGTTGCGGTTCGTGCCCTATATCGGGGCACCCATTGCCGCAGGCCTGCCTACGATTCTGTCCTTGGCGGTCTTTCAGGGATGGCGCCACACGTTGATGATTGTCGGCGTCTTCCTCGTGCTCGAATTATTTACGGCGAACTACGCCGAGCCGCATATCTACGGCCGTCATACGGGATTGTCATCCCTGGCAATCCTTGTGGCCGCCGCATTCTGGACGCTGGTGTGGGGGCCGGTCGGGCTGATCCTGTCGGTGCCACTGACGGTGTGCCTCGTCGTACTGGGCAGGCATGTGCCTTCGCTGGAGTTCCTCATTGTGATGCTTGGCGATCAACCGGTCATTCCTCCCTTCGCGTGCTTTTACCAGCGTCTTCTGGCCCGCGATCAGAGGGAAGCCGGCGAGATTCTCGACACCTGCCTCAAGGATGAAAAGCTGGAAAACATCTATGACTCCGTGCTGATTCCCGCCCTCATACTTTCCGAGCAGGATCAACTGAAGGGCGAGCTGGACCACGAAGGCGCCGCCTTCATCCGCCAGACCAGCAGGGAATTGATCGATGAGCTCGGGTTCCGCGATACGCCCGAAGAGAAGGCCGATCCGGGTGCAGCCGAAGCCGCCAGCGACGATTCCTTAAAGGTGATGTGCATACCGGTTCGCGACGAAACAGATGAGCTGGGCGCGATGATGCTGGCACAGTTGCTGGAACCGATGGCCCAGGCCACTGCCATTCCGGTTCGCAGGCTGGACGAAATCCTGGCCATGATCGCAAACGAAAAGCCGGATATCGTCTACCTCTCCGGATTGCCTCCGTTCGGAATCGCGCGCGCCCACCGCCTATACCGCAACATTCGGGCCAACAATCCCGACTTGAAAATCTTGATAGGCGTTTGGAACTTCACGGATGACACCAAAAAAGTCGCGCAGAAGATCAGCCGGGGCGAGGATCTGCATGTATCAACCACCCTGGCCGATGCCATGGCCCAGGTCCGGTCAATGCATAGAAGTGCTGAAGCGGACAAGGTGACGGCTCCGGAACCTTTGCCGGTCCTGGCGAGCGATCAGGACGCCGCGTAGAGGTTGCGCGCCGCGCGGCGACCGGGCCGGATTGTTTACCCTTAAAGCATGAGTGAACGCACTACAGCGGGATTTAAAACCCTCGGCAATTCGGATTTGCAACTGTCATCGATTGGATTCGGGGCGTGGGCCATCGGCGGCGGCAACTGGGAATTTGGATGGGGCTCTCAGGACGACAACGAATCCATTGCCGCCATTCACCGCGCGCTTGACCTGGGTATCAACTGGATCGATACCGCCGCGATCTACGGATTAGGACATTCCGAAGAGGTCGTGGCGAAAGCGATCAAGTCAAGCAGTCACAAGCCCCTGGTGTTCACCAAGTGCTCCATGCGCTGGCACCCCGATCGCAGCATCTACCGCTCTCTGAAGGCGGCGTCCCTGGCCGAAGAGCTGGAGGGATCCCTGCGCCGGCTCGGGGTTGAAACCATCGATCTGTACCAAATTCACTGGCCCAATCCTGAAGCGGAGATCGAAGAGGGTTGGGAAGCACTGAATCGGTTCAGGGAAGAGGGCAAAATCCGCTGGATTGGCGTGTCAAACTTCAACGTGGATCAGATCCGGCGGGCCCAAGCGATAGGCCCCGTGACCAGTCTGCAGCCGCCCTACTCCATGCTGAGACGTGCGGTCGAGCAGGAGATCATGCCCTTCGCACAGGCCAATGGCATCGGGATCATCAATTATTCGCCCATGGTTTCGGGTTTGCTGACCGGGAAGATGACGGCGGAGCGCGTGGCGGCGCTGCCGACCGACGATTGGCGTAAGAGAGCGGTTGAGTTCAACGAGCCCCGCTTCAGCCGAAACCTCAGACTGGTTGAGCTCCTGCGCGAGATAGGGAATGGTCACAGCGTCAGCCCCGGAGTCGTGGCGGTCGCCTGGACGCTCCATCATCCGGCGGTTACGGGAGCGATCGTCGGAGGACGCAGCGCCGAGCAGGTGGACGGGCTGATCCCCGCCTTGACCTTTCGTCTTTCCGAAGAAGAATTTGCACGGATCACCGGGTTTGTGGAGCAGGGTAGCTAACCGGTTTTTGGGGTGCAAAAGAAGAACCCCCGGCTCGCAGGCCGGGGGTTCTGTCATCGAGATTGAAAGGTGAGCCTTACATCGCGGCTACAAAGTCAGGAAGGATGACTGCGGCGTGATCCTGCAGCAACTGGGTCATGCGGGCTGCCATGCCGGTATACATCGAGGCGGCACGGAATGCGTTGACCCTCACACCCTCGCTGGCCTGGCTGAATCCGTATTGGGCGAGTCCCATCAACACACAAACTCTGATCTGCATGGCGTCGCTGCGGAGTGTTTCCAGCGTGACGCGATCAACTTCAACGCCGTGGCGGACTGCGAAGTCAGCCATTTCAAGCATGATGCGGGCATTCTGGAACATAACCCAGAGGCCTTTAGGGCCTTCCATGCGCTTCCAGGCATCTTCGGGCGATGCATCCAGGCCCTCGCGCCAGAGGAAGTGGTCGCTGAGTTCGCGGGCGCTCCAGTCAAGCCGGAGCTGTGCGATCAACGATTCCCAGGTTTGGGAGTTGCGCCGGCGCACGCTTACTCGCCAACGAATCAAGAACCAAGCGATGGCCCCAATTACCGCAACCTGAAGCAATGTCAGAATCATGTTTGATCCTCACGCCGGGATTCAGTAACCTTTGAGAGCTGTGTCCTGATCCGGATGGTTATTTCTGTTCCTCTACTTCTACCAAAAATCCGTCTGAATGGGAACATAAAAATCAAGCTATCACCCTCCGGGCTTCACAAATTGGTACCCGAAAGGGCTATGTACTGAAGTAACTTGAGTACCCGTTCTCCGCTTCCAAATCGGTAACTTGCCCTTGTTTGATGCTTTCCGGCATGCCTTCGTCTGCGCTACTGTCGCGAATTTTTGGAGCTGCCGCCGGCCGTGGAATTGGCGACGGCGATCCGGCTGGTCCGAGCCGCGCCCGCTACCGAAAGCAGAAAACTCTCCATCTTGGGGCTGAATTCCTGGCGCGCCTTTTCCGGTTGGGCGAAGCTGACGATCCAATAAACAAGTGAAAAGTCATAGCTGGCAGTCACGATCTGTTCCAGTACCTCATACCGCAAGTCAAACGCTGCGTGGGTATGGATCAGGGACACCGCCAGGCGGAAGATCGAGTAGATGCCAAGACCGGTAGCAATTTGCAGTTCCCGGTTTCGCCAGCCAATGGAAAGCATCTGGCTGAATCCCGCCAGGGCGACGAATATCACGACACGCAGTGCTGCCAGGGTCTGGGTGAGATGGATATAAAAGTGTCCGATGGGGCCCAGGTCGCGAGGAAGGGTCCATGCCGCGATCGGCCAGATGAGGGCCCCCGAGAGCAGGATCAAGCCGGACAAGACTATGGCGGAGTGCTTCGGAAGCGAGGATCGAATCGGCTTCAGGACCGCCCATCCCAATTCCACCAGGACGGCGAATTGGAAAACGGCATCGATCAGCATTTCGGGGATGTAGGCGAGAAAGAACTTTTCAACCGTAAGAGCCTGACGAAGGTAATAGAACACCAGATCGACCAGGAGGCTCCACACGATATAGGTGCAGAAGAAAGGGGTCTCGGAAAACATCCGGCGGCGCAGGCACAGGGCTACCACGATCGCTTCTGAGACAAGTCCGGCGAGCCAGAGAATCGTGTCGTGATTCACGGCGCCCTCCCGCTACCCTATGGATAAGTCCGCTTTAGTGTAGCAAGGAATTTGTCCGTAACTACATATCGTTTGTTGTCCAGACGACTCAGGCCTGTGCGTTTGCAGGCACGCAGGTAACCATTTTCCCGGGCGGCGGTGGCGGAGCCGGAATCACCGGGCTCAACGTGGCAACCATCTTTCCGGGCGGCGGTGGCGGCGCAGGGATCACCGGGCTAAGCGTGGCAATCATCTTTCCGGGGGGCGGTGGCGGAGCAGGAATCACCGGGCTCAGCGTGGCAACCATCTTTCCGGGCGGCGGTGGCGGGGCAGGAATCACCGGGCTCAGCGTGGCAACCATCTTTCCGGGCGGCGGTGGCGGCGCAGGAATCACCGGGCTCAACGTAGCAACCATCTTTCCGGGCGGCGGCGGCGGAGCAGGAATCACCGGGCTCAGCGTAGCAACCATCTTTCCGGGCGGCGGTGGCGGAGCAGGGATCACCGGGCTCAACGTAGCAACCATCTTTCCGGGCGGCGGTGGCGGCGCAGGAATCACCGGGCTCAGCGTGGCAACCATCTTTCCGGGCGGCGGTGGCGGCGCAGGAATCACCGGGCTCAGCGTGGCAACCATCTTTCCAGGCGGCGGTGGCGGCGCAGGAATCACCGGGCTCAGCGTGGCAACCATCTTTCCAGGCGGCGGTGGCGGAGCAGGGATCACCGGGCTCAGCGTGGCAACCATCTTTCCGGGCGGCGGTGGCGGCGCAGGAATCACCGGGCTCAACGTGGCAACCATCTTTCCGGGCGGCGGTGGCGGCGCAGGAATCACCGGGCTCAGCGTGGCAACCATCTTTCCGGGCGGCGGCGGCGGCGCAGGGATCACCGGGCTCAACGTGGCAACCATCTTTCCGGGAGGCGGCGGCGGAGCAGGAATCACCGGGCTCAACGTAGCAACCATCTTTCCAGGCGGCGGCGGCGGAGCCGGGATCACCGGGCTCGCAATGGCAAGGGATACAAAACTAAAAAAAGAAAGTGAGCAAACTGCTGTGCCGAGCTGGACAGGGATGGACCTCATGACCGGTAGGCTCCTTTTTGTTGAACTGCATTTAAAGCAAGGGTACCCCATTAGGAGTAGCTTCTCTACCACAAAGGTAATCTCAATTGCAAATCTTTGGGCACTTTACTGAAACGAATTTTTCCTAAAGGGGAATCGGCTTGACCAACAGGCGTGCCAAGTAACAGAGTGGGGTCGGAGAGTATGCAAATCCTCCGTCGCCTCTAGAACATGCCGGTAAGGACCTTCCGATGATCCCCACATTGCGAACCCGGTTCAACCGTGAATATTCGCCGGACCGCTACGCGCACTTGCTCGCGTGGCTGGAACACCGCTGCACGGTCAAAGTGGAGTTTCGAGTTGCGGAGACACCAATCTTTGTCCCTCGATCTCTTCTTAATCAGATGGCGGCTGAGGGGGCGCGGCTGACCGAATATTTAATCGGCAACCAGACTTATCTCTCCGCTGCCCGGGCGGCGATCCCGGCAGCATTCCGGGTGGCCAATGAAACATCTCATCCTCACTTTCTCACCGCCGATTTCGCGCTGGTGCAAGATTCTTCAGGCCAACTGGTACCCCGTCTGGTTGAAATTCAGGCCTTTCCATCCGTTTACGGATATCAGGCGGTGTTGTGCGCTGGATATCGGGAAGCATTCCACCTGGATCCCGGGCTGGGAAGCTTCCTGGGCGGATTGGACGAGCACCGCTACTGGAAACTCCTCGCCGATACGGTTTTGCGCGGCCACGATCCTGAGAATGTGGTCTTGGTTGAAGTTGATCCATTGCATCAAAAGACAAGACCGGATTTCGAAGTCACCGCCCGAAAGCTGGGTATTTCGGTCGTCGACATCTGTTCACTACACGCAGAACGCGACCGCCTCCACTATCGCAATGCAAAGGGAAGACTAATCCCCATCAAGAGGATCTACAACCGCGCCATCGCCGATGAGCTTATTGCGCGCCACGTCAAACTGCCGTTCGATCTTACCCGCCCATGGGAAGTGGAGTGGGCCGGTCATCCAAACTGGTATTTCCTGATCAGCAAGTTTTCGATTCCCTGGCTGGCGCGCCCGGGCGGCGCATTTCCGGTGGTACCTCCGGCCGAATTCCTGGACGACTTTCTGACGGGAACGGGACGCTCCGCGTTGGCGCAGGCCGGTGTGGCGCTCCCGTCCGAGGTCCATCCCGATACCACTTATAACGATCTCCTCCTGAAACCGCTGTTCTCATTCGCCGGCAAAGGCATCCAGTTTGACCCAACCCAGGCCAGCCTCGAAGACATTCCGGTGCAGGCGAGGAGGGACTTCCTTCTCCAGCAGAGGATGAAGTTCGTTCCCAACATCGACACACCGCACGGACTTACCCAGGCGGAAATAAGGATCCTCTATCTCTGGCCGGACGGTGGAACGCTGCGCCCGGCTTTGTCCCTGGTGCGCCTGGGCCGCGGCAAGATGATGGGGGTCGATCACAATCGCAATCAGGAATGGGTTGGCGGATCGGCGGCCTTTTACCCTCCCGGGACCTGAAGCAATCGATCAGGCACATTCTCGCGGAGCGGGACGCATCAACCACGTTGCAACGGCCGTGGATACCTGTTTCCGCGGACCCGGACATTACGTTCTGTTACCAAGCCGGAACTTTCGTGCCGTTTAAAGCTTCGATTGAATTGGTTAGAGTTCGATAAGGCCCTCTTTTATGGCCGAAAGAGACTTTAGATGAATGACTTACTCAAATCGCCGGAAGCGGATCACGCCGAGCAAGCCAAGACTCAGTCGCAGGAAGTACGTTGCGCAGTGCGTTTTCCCCTGATTCTCCCGGTGGTCGTTTCTGCCGGCAGCAGGGAACACACGGCACTGACCCGGAACGTCAGCGCGAGCGGAGTTCTGTTTGAAATGCAGGGTCCTATGGCCGTCGGCGCAGGCATAAATTTCTCCATGCGGATGCCGGGGGCCATCCTGGGTACCTCAAAGGATGTATTGGTTCATTGTCAGGGACGTGTGGTACGCTGCTCGCAGAGCCATTCTCAGACCGAAGTCGCCGCCACAATTGACGATTATCAATTTGTGGAGCAGTGACATATTGGTCTGATGCGCCAGCAGGTTATGGATTTTCTCGAAGACACTCCCGGAACTGATTCTCAAGCGATTCAGGAAAAACCTGGCGCAATCCGCATCATCCTGGCGGACTCGCAAGCCATTTACCGCGTTGGAATCCGCAAGATTTTCGCGCTTGAAGATGACCTGCGCGTTGTCGCCCAGGCGGATTCGCTCGACACGCTGCGATCCGCGATCGAGCGCTATCCCACCGACATCGTTCTTCTCGAAGGGACGCTGCTGGCGGGAACGGCAAACGTGGTCCCCGAGCTTTTGCAGGTTGCTCCTGATGTCAAGCTGATCGTGCAGGCGGTTTCCGCAGACGAAAACCACACGGTAGACCTGTACCGCCGGGGTGTTCGCGGCATCATTTCGCGATCGATCTCACCGGATCTGCTGGTACGTTGCGTGCGCCGCATCGCGGCGGGCGAGACGTGGATCGACAATCAGTCGGTCAACTGGGTGATCGAGGCATACCGCGCCCAGGCCGCGGCGCTGGTCAGCCCCCGGACGCAGCCTCGGCTGTCTCCCAAAGAGATGGCCATCATCACCTGCATTACCCAGGGAAAGCGCAACAAGGAAATCGCCTTCCAGCTGGGAACCACCGAGCAGGTGATCAAGAACTACCTTCGCAAGATCTACGACAAGCTGGGTGTTTCCGACCGGCTCGAGCTTGCTCTCTATTGCCTGCACAACAAGATCATCCACTCCGATGCGGACGAAGAAGCCCTGGCCCAGAAAGTCTTGAGCCGCTAGCCTTCCCCGCACGAACAATGAGCTGACTCCCGTAGTTTGAGCGGCGTGCATCGCGCGCGAGACTTAGTGTCTCTCCGCGCCCTGTGCGGCCTTGCGAGTCGCCTCCAGCTTTTCGCCCGCCAGCTTCTCCGCTGTGGCGAGTGCTTCCTCGGCTGAGACTTTGACATCCGGTTCCACACCAGTGCCCTCCCAGTTGGTCTTGGTTACCGGGTCCAGCGATTTTGCAAAAGGCACGCCGACCATGAAGTAATCAGCGACCGGATGTCCGCTGACGGGGTGAGCTCCGCCTCCGGTGGTTTCGCCTACGATGGTGGCTCGTTTCTGATTCTTCAAATCAAAAGCAAATTCCTCGGCGCCCGAGAATGTTCCATGCGAGGTCAGAACATAGACAGGCTGCCGGGTCATCCGCGGACCGGGCAGGTAAGACAACGTCCAGTTCTGCGTGGTGCTGTCTTCCTTCCGGTTGTAGATATCGATCAGGTGGGTAGGGTGGTCGAACAGGTAGCTGGCGATCAATGTCACCATCGCCGGCTGGCCCCCGCCGTTCTGCCGGATATCGAAGATCAGCGCGTCGGTATGGGCCACGAACGACATGGCGGCATTCACCGTGGCGCCGCAGAATGATGCGTCCATGAAGCCGTCAAACTTGATGTAGCCGACGTTGCTGGGGAGTATCTCGACTTTGTCGAAGGCGCAGTTTTCATGTTCCATTTCCTCATGAAAGCGGGCCTCGTCCTCCGGCTTGGGCGGCGCTGGGGGTGGCATTTTAAACGGATTGAAATCGACCCGCAGGTGCTTGTCGTGGCTGACGTCCGCCAGATCGTGAGCCAGCCGGGCGGCAAAGGCATCCCCGTCAGCGATAGCGTTGTAGTCGCCGGCGCTGTTGTGCGCCTCGATCGCGTCTTTCATCTTCTGTGCAAGCGGAGCATCGATGTAGAACTCGAGCAGGTCCGCGCTGATCTCGTCGATGACCTTCTGACGCAGGGCAGCGTCCAGCTTCACGTCCACGGGCACAACCCCGGGGGGCAGGGCACGCAGGCCGAAGGTCTCAACTCGGGGCGGGTCCCCGTCTTTCACCAGCATGTTTCCGACCGCGGTTGTCTCGCTGGCCTTCTCTTTGACGCGGAAGCGGATGTGGAGGGGCTCGGTGCTTTCGATGGAGAGCAGGTCAAACCCGCCGGTCCGGCTGCGAAATCCGATCATGCCGTCGACCGATTCGTTGGGGTTGATGGTTTTCACATAGTTCGCGATTTTTTCGCGGTCAGCGCTATTGAAAGCGTCCAGCCACGCCTGGAGGCTCCGTCCCGCGGGTGTCTGCGGCACGGTAACCTGGGCGAGGGCGGAGGGGAAGGCAGCGAGAAGAAGGCAAATCTCCCAAAAGCTCTTCATAGACAGAATCTCGACCTCCGGGACTGGGATCGGATGAGCACCCGCACGCCGAACAAGAGGATCATGGAAACCGCCCGTGGCGGAAAGCTGCATTATGGACTTGGGCCTGGGCGTTAGGAAAGCGATTTCCAGGGCGGAAATTGCACTTCCGGGCCGGATGCCACACAAGCCCCGCAGGATCGCAGCGCATCTAAGGTTTTCGGACGCGTGGTGGCGTCGATCTGCCCGCGCCAAAGCGGAGCGCCAGGGCGAGCGCAGTCTGCTTTACAAGGAACGTCACAATGGTTCTCATTTTGCTCTCGGTTCAAATTCCCACGGCGGTCGCCGTCGTCGGCGCCATTGCCCTGGCGATGATATTTCTATGGGTCCTCGCGGGGCTGTTCGCGCCCTTTCCCGCCTACCGGATTGAAGGCGCAGAGCAGATGCCGGCCAATGATTCGCCGGAATACCTGGTGCTGCTGCAGGCGCTGGTGGACGCGCAGGTCAACCGGACCGGGCGAATGGAGGTTCTCACCAATGGCCCCAACTTCTACGAGGCCGAGCTGGCGGCAATAGCGTCGGCCAAAACCAGCGTGAATCTCGAGGCCTATGTCTTCCAGACCGGCAGGGTGGCGACCCGCTTCAGGGACGCTCTTGCGGAGCGTGCCAGGGCCGGCGTGCAGGTGAACGTTGTGCTCGATGCTTTCGGAAGCCTGGGTGCGGGACGATCATTCTTCCGGCCGCTGCTTGAAGCGGGCGGCAAGGTGAGCCGCTACAACGGTCTTACGTGGTACCGGGTCATGCGCTTTGATAACCGGACGCACCGCGAGCTGTTGATCGTCGATGGGAAAATCGGGTTTATCGGCGGCGCCGGGATTGCCGACCAGTGGTACGGCGGAAGGCACGGCAATCCGCAATGGCGCGATTCCATGGTTCGCGTGGAGGGCGAAGCGGTGGCCAACCTGCAGGCGACCTTCGCCGAAAACTGGCTGTCGGCTTGCGGCGAACTCCTGATTGGGGACGCCTACTTCCCGGATATCCAGTGCCCGGACCCCACGGTGGCGCTGGTGATAAACAGCACGCCGACCATTGGAGGATCGACCCGGGCGCGCGTGCTGTTTCAATTGTTGCTGGCTGCGGCGCGGCACAGTATTTCGATTACAACGCCCTATTTTTTGCCCGACAAAGGAATGATGCGCGAACTGTGCCGCGCGGTCGAACGCGGGGTAAAGGTGCGCATCCTCGTACCCGGCCTGAAGAGCGATCACATGTTGACCCGAAGTACCAGCCGCGGAGGCTATGGCGAGTTGCTCAAGGCGGGGGCGGCCGTGTTTGAATATCAGCCGGCCATGATCCACGCCAAGGTGCTGGTGGTGGATGAATTGTGGGCGGTGGTGGGATCAACGAATTTTGACTATCGCTCGTTTGGGATCAACGATGAAGTCAACCTGGCGGTGAGAGATCGGGACTTGGCAATGAAACTGGATCTGGATACCGCGGCCGATCTGCAGGCGAGCCGCGCCATCTCGCTCGATGAATGGCGTCACCGGCCCGTGACCGAACGCGCGACTGAGTTGCTGGGCTGGGTGATTGCGCGTCAGCAGTAAAACACTAATGACCCAATTTCGAATTGCCACCTATAACGTGCACAAGTGCCGCGGGTTCGACGGCCGCATCGCGCCCCACCGCATCATCAACGTGATCCGTGAACTCGACGCCGACATCCTGTGCCTGCAGGAAGTGATCAATGCGCCCGGCGGAAAAAGAATTCATGATCAGGCAGGACAGATCGCACGCGCCCTGCCCGGATACCTGTGGGCCTTCGGAGCGAACCGGACACTGCATGGCGGCACCTATGGCAACCTCACTCTGAGCCGGTTTCCGCTTCGTGGATGGAGAAATCATGACATCGCGCGTCACGGGCGGGAAGAGCGTGGAGTGCTCGAAACCGCGATCGAAATCATGCCCGGCACAACCCTGCACCTGTTCAATGTTCATCTCGGCACAGGGTTCATGGAAAGGCGCTTTCAGGCCCGGCTCCTGGTCAGTCCCGACATCGTGGATCGCCACGACCTGAGTGGCCCGCGAATGGTGGTGGGCGACTTCAACGAGTGGACGCGGGGGCTTACGACGCGCTTGTTGCGTAACAGCTTCCAGAGCTTCCGCCCGCGCCATGCACTGCAATATCCGAGGACATTTCCGGGGATGTTGCCCATGTTGACACTCGATCACTTCTACTTCGAGCCCCCGCTGGAGTTGAAGCATACGCGGCTGTGGCGGTCGCGGCGCGCACTATTGGCGTCGGATCACCTGCCGCTTCTCGCGGACTTCGTAGTGCCGCAGAGTTCTGAGGGTGAAAAGCAGCTGGCCATTGCGAATGATATGGCGCCAGGGCACTGAGCCCGGGTGCCAGACCGGCGAGTCCGCGCCCCGTTGCCCGTGCCCCCGATCAGGGGACTACACCAGGGGACTACACTCGGAAGGCGCGAATCTGATTCGGTCGGCGATCCGGAGAGACGGAGCCGCACGCTGCGGAGGATCCATGAGGAGAAAGTTGAGGCCGGCTGCAATCGCGGCGATGAGAGTGATGTTCTGTTGCGTCGGGCCAGCCGCTTTGCACGCCCAATCACTCGATCCGCGGACGCTGCCCCGCGTCGCAACCATCGACGACCGGTTCCAGTCTTACAACATTGAAATGGTTGAGGTGACGGGCGGCAGGTTCTGGAAGCCGTATGGCAGTACCGTGCAGTCTGAAAACCCGGGTGGAAATCAACCCGCCGGCATGGACGCATCGCTTTACGAATATCGCGCTCCCATCGACCTTTCCAATCCGCGTCTGCGCAAACTGGCGGCGGCGCTGGGGCCGGCCTACCTGCGCGTGAGCGGAACCTGGGCGAACACTACCTGGTTTCAGGTCGGAGAAGGAGCCGCCCCCACCTCGCCGCCGGCCGGTTTCAAGGGTGTGCTCTCGCGCGCCGAGTGGAAGGGAGTGGTTGACTTCTCGCGTGCTGTGGATGCAAAGCTCGTCACCTCGTTTGCCATCGGCGAGGGCGTTCGCGACGACAAGGGCCTCTGGACACCCGTCCAGGCCCGCGAGTTTCTGGATTACACCAAAGCCGCAGGGGGCAGCATCGCGGCAGCGGAGTTTATGAACGAACCCACCGTCCCGCAGATGGGAGGAGCGCCGAAGGATTACGATGCCGGCGCTTTCGCCAGGGACATTACCGTGTTTCGCGAGTTCATGAAGAAGGTATCGCCGGAGACGCTGATCCTGGGGCCCGGAGGTGTGGGCGAGGGTTCAGCGCTGATGCCTCCCTCGATGAAGCTGATGAAAAGCGAAGACATCCTCGCTGCCACCGGGCCGGTATTCGACGCGTTCTCCTACCACACCTACGGGGCTGTTTCGAGCCGCTGCGGGGGGACTGCTTCACCCGATGCGGCAATGATGCCGGAGTGGCTGGACCGAGGTCTCAAAAGCGAACAGTTCTATGCGTCGATCCGGGATCGACTGGCGCCGGGCAAGCCGATGTGGCTGACGGAGACTGGTGAAGCGGCGTGCGGCGGCGATCGCTGGGCCTCGACCTTTCTGGACAGCTTCCGCTATCTGAATCAGCTGGGAGCATTGGCCAAGCGCGGCGTCCGGGTTCACATGCACAATACCCTCGCCGCCAGCGATTATGGGCTGCTCGACGAGAAGACCTACGAGCCGCGGCCCAACTACTGGTCAGCGCTGCTCTGGCACCGGCTGATGGGAGCGAAGGTTCTCGACGCCGGTCCAACGCCATCCCCCGCGTTGCGCCTCTATGCGCATTGCGAACCGGATCGTCCCGGCGGGGTTTCGCTGCTGGCGCTCAACACCGACCCCGCCACTACCCAGACCATCGCAATGCCGGCAGCCTCGCAGCGCTACACCCTCACAGCACGGACGCTGGACAGCCGTTCGGTGCTGTTGAATGGGGTTGAACTGAAGCTGGGCGACGGCGACTCGTTGCCCGCGTTGGCCGGGACAGCCACGCCCGCAGGGAAAGTCACTCTTCCCCCGGCCAGCATTACGTTCCTCGCCATTCCCGAAGCCAACGACCCAAACTGCAGACAGTAGAGCTTCGGTGCCGGGACGAGCGTCTCAGCTGGTTTCGGAGCCGGACCGCCGCGCGGCGGGCTCTGTCGGGCAAGTCTGGCTCGAGGTCCCGTCGCAGCTTACGGGCCCCTGGGGTCCCGAACAATGCTTGCGCGCAAGTTCGGTCAGCTCAATCAACGTTGCGAGTTGACTTTCATCAAGGTGCCTCAGTGATTCCGTGGGAAACTGCTGAATGATCGGATCCATCTCGGCGAGGAGCGCCAGCCCGGCAGAGGAGATCTGCGTCCAGACCATCCGCTTGTCGCGCTTGTCGCGTTGCTGCCGAATCAGCTTGAGAGCTTTAAGTCGCCCCAGCAGCCGGGTGATGTCAGGCTCCGCGGTAATCATGCGGTCGCCAATCGCGGAGCAGGTCAGACCATCCGGCTGCGCCCCCCGCAGAATACGGAGAACGTTATATTGCGTCGTGGTGATGCCCCATGGCTTGGCCTTGCGCTGCATCGCCCGCTGGAGGCAATCCGCGGTCCGCATGAGGTTCAGCAACGCCTCCTCGGCCGCACTGGAAAAGGGGCGGTTCTGCGCGATTTCCTGCTTCAAGGCTGCCAACGGCGTTCCTTTCCTGTCTGCGGGGCGCGAGAGCCCGGCTCCCGGCAGGTCTATCTGAAAAGATGCCTCGAACGAAGTATCTGTTGCAACAAATATCTCAGAAGTCGACGCCGGACAAACGCCGAATGCCGATCCTCCTGGGCGGGAGGGGAGTTACCAAATGGGCAAGCGAAAACGCTGTTTGTGGGATTCTGAAAAATCTCCCGGTTGCCTATTCTGAAATGCGGCAAAGTGTATTTACCGGACGCCGATTCCAAATTCATGCATTACGGTCGGCGACTTTGGACTCGGAAAATTGTTACCGGTGAAGCACATTGTGACGGCTGGTGTCTCCCCACAGCCGGGTGTCCGGTCTTAACATTAGGCATCGGCTGACACAGGATTTGGTTCAGGAATTTCTCGAGGGGAAGTACGTCGTGATCCGACCGGGATTTAGCGAAGCGTCGGCGTTGAGACGGGCAGCGGGGATGCCTGTAGGCGCGGGCTGCGCCGTAAGCCCCGGACTACCCCCGTATGCAACGCCGGAAGACGGCGACGCACCCGTCTCCAGGGCGGCCCGGGGCCGGGGTGAGCCGCAGCGAGGCCCGCTGGGCGGCGCTGCGCAGACCGCTTTGCTGGCGGACGACCCGGGAATGCCCGAAGCAAGTGTTCGAATGGCATTTGAAGGCATCGAGCGCACTGCGGCCAATGCCATCGCGGCTGACCCTTCCGCTCCCATGGCGTCAACGGGCGGCCCTGGAAATTCCGCGGTTCCCCAAGCTGCAGATGGGTTAGATATGGAGTCGGGCAGCTCCTCGGTTTCTTCAGAAGAAGATGATTTGCCCTACAGTGCTTCGGCTCGGCTGGGGGTGCTGCGCAGACTCTTTTTCGGGCCCGGCTTCAGCCACCGCCAAACCGAATCGGAGACCGACGTGCGAGTAGAACGCGAAGCGGGTCGTTCCAGCTATGCGCGAGGGTCGTTCTCGCCGGCCGAGGCAGATGCGGGTGACGCCATCCCGTCGCCGATCAGTGTGACCGCGCAGCCGGAGTTCCTGCGGCCCAAGCAGGTGGCGCCGGTAGAAAAAGAGAAAGAGCCGCTGAAGACTGTGCCTACCCCGCCGAAGCGCGACTCGGCAGATGATCTCCAGACCCTGCCCTCATGGCGAGGGCAGTACCGCAGAAAACGCCCGGTCTAGGGCACGGATCAGCACGCATCAGGACATGCGAACCAGGGTCACAGGCTGCTCCCGAAAGAGCCCCGCTACCTGGGCCGAATCAGCTCAGTCCGGTCGCGGGTGCGGACCCAGGTATTGCCCGCCATGCGCCCCACCGCATCCAGTCCGGCCGGATCGACCCGAAAGTCCGTAACGATGTCCGCGCGGACGTGAAACTGAACGATCTCCCCCAGCACCAGCACCCCGCCCCCGGGTTGATGGCTGGTGTAAATGACTTGCAGCACCTTGCATTCCATGGCTGCCGGCGATTCGGCGACGCGTGGCGGCCGAACCCGGATGCTGGGAACCGGTGTGAATCCGGCCAGTTCGAACTCATCGACATCGGGAGCCACTTCCGCGGCCGCAATGTTGGCCGCCTCTGCGATCGAGTCGCTCACGACGTTGACGACGAACTCGCCGGTTTCTTCAACGTTGCGCAGAGTGTCTTTGCGGGGAGTGCTGTTGCCAGGACTTGGGGCGCGAAGCGCAGGGCAGAAAACCAGGGTCGGCGGCACTGAACCGACGCCACAGAAGAAACTGAAGGGTGCGACGTTGGCGATGCCGCTGCCGTCCACGGTGGAAACCAGGGCGATCGGACGCGGCACGATGATCCCGGACATGAGTTTGTAGACTTCGCTGGTCGATTGTTGTGCCGGATCGACGTGCAACATGGGAAGATCATTGCTGGCTTTCACCTAAACAGGCTAGTACATCCCGGCAGCGGGAAGCATTTCTAACTCGCAGGGGATCCATGATTGACGGAGCTGTACTTTGTCAGGAATGACCGGCGGTATGCCCCGGTCGCTATTTTGGCCGCTAATTAACATAAAATGGTGCACAATCGCAGAAGGAGTAGCAGCCGTTGCCCCGCATTCATTTTCAATTACAACTCGCCGAATTAAAGGACAAGCTCCTGGCCATGGCTGCGCTCTCGCAGCAGGCGGTGGAGTCAGCCGTCGACGCCTACACGCAGCGCGATCAGGGTTTGTGCCAGTACGTGCGGCAGAACGAAGCGGCGATCAACACCGCGCAGCGCGAGTTAGACGAGATGGCGTATGAGTTGCTCGCCAAAGAGCAGCCCATGGCCATCGATCTGCGCTTTATCCTGGCGGTAATCAAAATCAATGGCGATCTCGAGCGGATTGGCGACCAGTCCGTCGCCGTAGCGCGGCGCACCCGCGAATCGCTGGAGATGGATGTCATTGACCTTCCCGTGGACCTGGGAAGCATGGGCGAGTTCGCCACCAGGATGATCCGTTCCGCGATCCAGGCACTGTTGGAAGGCGATGCCCGCCTCGCAGAGTCGGTGCGCGAAATGGATGACGATATCGACCGCATGAACCGCCGCGCCCATTCCGACCTTCTGCAACTGATCCAGGCGCATCCGGAGAGCACCCAGCAGGCGATGGCCGGGCTCTTTGTAGCGCGCTCTTTGGAACGGATTGCGGATCACGCCTGCAACATCGCGACCGATGTCATTTTCTGGGTCCGCGGAGCCGACGTAAGGCACCAGCTCAGCCTGTCGATGGATTAACCGCGGTTGGCTTGCAGCAAAGCGGGGCGCCGTTTCCAGTGAAACGGCGCCCCGCTTCTTTTCGCTTTAGACTTTCACGGCCGGCTGGGTGGCGTAGTGCAGCAGTACGGCGACCGCGCAGCTGGTAAGCCGCGTTTCGGCAGAGTCGGCGCGGCTGGTGAGAATAGTGGGAACCCTTGCCCCGAGGACAATGCCCGCAAGCTGCGCTCCGCCCAGGTATTCGAGCTGCTTGGCCAGCATGTTCCCGCTTTCAAGATCGGGTACCACGAGGATATCGGCCTGTCCGGTGACCGGGGAGACCAGCTTCTTGATCCGCGCGGCCTTGACGCTCACCGCCGTGTCAAACGCCAGTGGACCGTCCAGAATCCCGCCGGTGATCTGGCCGCGATCGGCCATCTTGCACAGGGCTGCGGCGTCCAGGGTCGATTTGATCTTGGGATTCACGGTCTCTACCGCCGAGAGCAGCGCCACCTTGGGTTCGGGGATGCCCAGGGCATGCGCGAGGTCAATCGCGTTCTGCACGATGTGAACCTTGTCTTCGAGCTCCGGAGAAATATTGATGGCCGCGTCGGTAATCAGCAGCGTACGGGCATAAGCCGGCGTGTCCATGATGAACACGTGGCTGATCCGCCGGGCGGTGCGCAGACCGGAATCGCGCGCCATGGCGGCCTTCATCAACTCATCGGTGTGCAGGCTGCCCTTCATCATGGCCTGGGCCTGTCCCGCGCGGCATACCTGGACCCCGATTTCGGCGGCCCGGGACTCATCGTCGGCCTGCAGGATGGGGTACGGCGAGATGTCGATGCCGACCCGCGCGGCCAGCGCCTTCATCTGCGCCGTGTCCCCGATGAGAGTGGGTTCAATAAGCCCTTCGGCGGCGGCTTCAACGGTGCCCTTCAGCGCAACTTCAGAGAGCGGCCAGACTACCGCGGTGGTGATCGCCGGCAGGTTCTTGCAGCGTTCCAGAAACTGGTGGAACACATGATAGTCGGCCGGATGGCCCACCAGCGGATCAACCACGACATCCTCGGCGAGAGGGGCAAGATCACTCATTAGTCTTCTCCTGGCCGCCGGGCCGCCGGTGGGCGACTCGGCTCGACGGAACCATTGTCGCCGTTCAACGTGTCTGATCCTGTGCGGTCGATCACACGCCGGACCGCCGTCCCGCTTTACGGGACGATGCTATTCGGCCCTCAATGCGTGGACCGGGTTCACGATCGAGGCCCGGCGGGCCGGCAGGTAACACGCCAGCGCCGCCACCCCGGTGATGGTAAGCGTTGCGAGTGAGTAACTCCACGGATCGATCGGGCTGATTTGAAACAGCAGGGAAGCCATGAGGCGCAGAGCCGAGGCGGCCACGACAATCCCGGCAACCACACCCATCCCGGTCAGCCACAGTCCCTGGCGCAGGAACATGGCAGTCAGGGTTTCGCGCTGTGCGCCCAGCGCCATGCGGATGCCGATCTCCCTGGTGCGCTGGGACACGGTGTAGGAGATAACTCCGTAGATGCCGATCATGCCCAGCAGCAGGGCCATGCCGCCTGCCACGCTCAGCATCACCAGCATGAACGAGGTTCGCGCCATCGACTTGTGATAAAGCTCGCCGACGGTGGTGCTGTCGGCCAGCGGAAGGTCGGGGTTCACGGTCCAGACGGTTTGCTGCACCTCGTGCATGAAAGCAGAGGACCCCGCGCGCGGCGACCTGATCACGAAATTCACGCCCCGCCGGACCATCTCCTTTTGCCCTTCGAAGTGATCCGCGAAGAGAGGCCAGTAAACCGCGGAAGGGGCAGGTTTATTGACGCCGTCGTCGTAGATATCGTGGGCCACGCCTACCACCTCGCGCCAGTCATCGGTGGTGCCGACGCGGATGCGTTTCCCGATCGCGGCAGCGGGACTGCCCCAGTACTCGCGGGCAAAATTTTCCGAGATCACCGCGATGGGGCGTTTCTGGTAGGTCTCGGCCCAGGTCAGGTCGCGCCCGGCAACCAGCGAAGTGCCGAGGGTCTGGAAGTAACCGGGTGAGACGAATTTGAAACGCCGCAACGGAGGCAGCTCGCCTTCCTTGTAGACCCGGTCGTCGGACATCACCGGATCCATGGTGGTGTTGCCGTCCATGGGAACTCCGTTGGTCATGCTGACCGACTCCACACCGGGAATGGCGGCAAGCCGGTCGCGAATCGCCTGTTCCATGCGGACGATCCGTTCACCCTGGCCATCGGGAATCTGGGCTTCCGGAATGTAGACCCGAAAGGCCGCCAGCGCAGACGGGTCGGTGAAGCCCGGAGACACGCGCGCCAGTGCCTGGAAGGTGCGGATCATCAGGCTCGAGCAGATCAGTAGCACCAGGGCCAGCGCCACCTGAACGACCACCAGGACCTTGCGGGCGCGATGCCGTTCGCGGCTCTGGCTCAGGGCGCGGCCGCCCTCGCGGAGACCGGTGGTCAACCTGGTGCCCGAATACTTGAGTACCGGAACCGCTCCGATGACCAAGCCGACGAACAGCGTGATGCCCGCAGCGAACAACAACACTGGACCGTGCAGCCCGATCTCGTGCAGGCGCGGCAACTCCGGTGGCGCGATCGCGACGAGGACCCGCAGGGCGGCAAAGGTGAGGCCGATGCCCAGTGCTCCCCCGGCTACACTGAGCACCAGGCTGTCGAGCAGAAGCTGGCGGATGATGCTGCCCCGGCCCGCGCCCAGTGCGGAACGGACGGCAAGCTCCTGGCGGCGTCCTTCCACGCGCACCAGCAGCAGGTTGGCAATGTTGGCGCACGCCACCAGCAGCACCGCGGCGATCGACCCCATCAAGACCCACAGAGCATTCCCGATGTCGCCGATGATGTCTTTTTTAAGTGGGCGCAGGTTGGGCTGGAAGTTGGCCTTTTCAAACAACGAGGCACTGAAGCCTTCCGGAGCGGGAAAGCTGCGAATAGCTGCTGGAATAAGCCGGGCCAGATCGGCTGACGCCTGGTTGAGCGTGACGCCCGGTTTAAGCCGCGCCAGGCCGCGGTAGCTGAAGTTGCCCAGCTTGGTCTTGGCACGGTCAAATTGCATGGGAAAGAACAGGTCGGCATCGCGGCTGTCGAGAAAGCGGAAGTCCCGTGGCAGGACACCGATGATCTGATTTGATACACCGTCGATGGTGAGTGTGCGTCCGATCACACTGGCGCTCCCGCCGAAACGGCGTTGCCAATAGCCATAAGACAGAACCACGGTCTTTACCCCGGTGGGTAAGTCGTCCTTGCGATCAAACAGGCGCCCAACTACGGGCTTCGCTCCGAGCAACGGGAGCGCGCCGTCAGTGACGTCGAGCCCGCCCACCTGTTCGGGCTGGCCGCTGCCGGTCACGCTCACGGAATCGCCCCGATAAACCGCAATGTCCTCGAGCGTCGAGCTCTGTTCGCGGTCGAGGAAATAGAGGAAGGGCGCGATATTCAGTTCCGGGAGATTGACCCCTGGCGCTCGATACCACACCCCGATCAACTGGTCCGGCTTCGGGTAATCCAGCGGACGCAGAAGTACGCCCTCCACAACGCTGAACACCAGGGTATTGGCGCCGATCGTGATAGCCAGTGTGAACAGCGTAATTGCCGTGAACAACGGAGACTTGAGAAGGCGGCGGATAGCATGGCGAAGTTGATCATCAAAGAAATTCATAATCGCTCCTCAACATCGGCGAAGCCGGCCAGCCCGAGCACCACCGCGTTCACAAAACCGATTACGCAATGCGCGTCCGTTGAGTTCGCAATTTGTGACAAATGGTGTGCTTTCATCACACCGCAAGAGCCTGCTATGCTGGCCCCGCTGAGAAAAGCGATTTAGGCAAGGAGTCGAGAGCCATGTGGTTCCTGGGAATGGACGTGGGCACCGGCGGCACGCGCGCAGTCATCGTGGATGCTTCAGGAAAGCTGATCAGTGGCGCCTCGAGCGCGCATGCGCCCTTCCGCACCCCGCATCCCGGCTGGGCCGAGCAGGATCCGGAAGACTGGTGGCGGGCCGCCCAGGATGCGATTCGCATGGCCATAGCCGAAGCGCCCGACCCGCGCCAGGCGATTGCGGCGATCGGGCTCACCGGCCAGATGCACGGCGCCGTGTTGCTCGATGAAGCCGGCCAGGTTCTGCGCCCTTCGCTGATCTGGTGCGACACCCGCACCCAGCCCGAATGCGACTGGCTGCATGAAAAAATCGGCTACGACCGCCTCATCGAACTGACCTGCAATCCCGCCCTTCCCAACTTCACGCTCACCAAGCTGCTGTGGGTAAAGCGCCACGAGCCGGACATCTGGGCGCGCACGCGCCACGTGATGTGTCCCAAGGATTATGTGCGCTACCGGCTCACCGGTGAATTCGCCATCGACGTGCAGGAGGCTTCCGGAACGCTTCTGCTCGATGTGACCCATCGGCGCTGGTCAAAGGAAGTGGCGGAGGTTGCCGGAGTTCCCGAGAACTGGCTTCCGCGCGTCTACGAATCACCGGAGATCTGTGCGCGGATCAGCGATGCCGCAGCGGGACTCACCGGGCTCGGCACGGGAACGCCAGTGGTGGCCGGTGCGGGCGATCAGGGCGCGGGTGCGGTGGGAATGGGCATCCTCCGCCCGGGATCGGTGTCGGCCACGATTGGAACCTCCGGCGTCGTCTTCGCCGCGACCGCCGAACCCATCAAGGACCCCAGGGGCCGTCTGCATACCTTTTGCCACGCGGTGCCGGGTGTCTGGCACGTGATGGGCGTAACCCAAGCGGCAGGATTGAGTTTCAGCTGGTTGCGACAGACGTTCTTCTCCAGCCAGAGCTACGACGCGCTCACCACCGAGGCCGCCAAAATCAATCCGTGCAGCGATGGCCTGGAATGGGCTCCGTACCTGCTCGGCGAACGGACCCCTCATCTCGACCCCGAAGTGCGGGCCGCGTTCGCGGGCATCAGCACCGGGCATACCGCCGCCCACTTTGTGCGCGCCGTGTTGGAAGGCGTGGCGTACTCACTGCAGGACACTTTCACGCTCTTTGCAGAACTGGGCATTCCAGTCACCGGCATTCGCCTTGGAGGCGGCGGGGCGCGCGGCCCGTTGTGGCGAAAGATCCAGGCCGGAGTGTACGGGCACGCCGTCGAGATCCTCACCGCCGAAGAAGGCGGCGCGTTCGGCTGCGCGCTGCTGGCCGGGGTCGGCGTAGGCCACTGGCCAAGCCTTGATGAGGCCTGCGCCGCGGCCATCGAAGTTGCTGAACGGATCGAGCCCGAAGCCGGCGATGTGGCCGCCTATCGCGAGGGATACTCGCAATGGCGCAAACTCTATCCGGCCCTTCGACTGTTGCGGTAGGTGTGTTGCGGCAAATCCAAAAAATGCCCCGGGGTTTGGCTTACCCCGGGGCATCTCTCATCAGTAAATGGTTCTGACGCTCGGTTCGCGGCTCCACACCCGCCCGTTGCGAGCGGCGGTGATGAAGCCGCCAGTGCTGTCACCGACGTGCACGCCCTCATCGGGAACCACCCCGGCCTTGTCGAGCAGAGCCTGGGCGCCTGCGGTGGCGCCAATCACCTTCAAGTGCGAGAAGGCATCGTGGACCCAGGCAACCGCGGCCGCTTCTTTCGTTAGTTTCGCCGCGGCGTCGGCGGACAACGCCACGTACACCGCGTCGAACAACACCGACGGTCCGCCGGCCAGTTGCAGATCGGCTTCAATCATGGTGCCGTCCGCCCCTTTCGCGCCTCCCACTCTGGGCGCGACCACCATGAACGTAGCCTTTTCCTTCGTCACGGCTGCCTTGAGCGCCGCCACCTGGGCCGCATCAGTGCCATCGGCCACCAGGCACCCCACTTTGCGTCCCTGGAGCGTCTTCTTGGCATTGCCCAGGATGCTCAATGCCGGAGATGGCGCCAGGTCCGTGCGGACTTTGACCGTAGTCTCGATGGGCGTGATCTTGCCCTGAAGGCCAAGCCCGGCAGCGACGCGCTCGGCGATCTTGGGATCGACATTGGCGAGCTGCCCGACCATGCGCTCACGGACCGCCTTGATATCGACCTTGCTGAGCTCGAAGGTAAACGCAGAGATGATGTGGTTCTGCTCGGTCTCAGTCTGCGAATTGAAGAATTGTCTGGCTTGCGAAAAATGATCCGCAAACGATTCGGGCCGGATGCGCAGCTTCTGCCCCTGCATGGTCTCCGCGAACGTGGTCAGGCCGCGATGCGGATCCTGACGAGGCGAGTCGGGCTGAATCGAATTCGGCTGGTAGTTGGCGCGCCCCTTCTGCGGGCTCATCTGCATGTGCCCGTCGCGCTGGAAGTTCATCACCGGGCACTTGGGGGCATTGACCGGGATCTGCTGGAAGTTTGGACCCCCGAGGCGCTTGAGCTGTGTGTCGAGGTAAGAGAAAATGCGCCCCTGCAGCAGCGGGTCGTTGGAGAAATCAATGCCCGGCACCACATTGCGAACGCAGAATGCCGCCTGCTCCGTCTCGGCGAAGAAGTTGTCCACGTTGCGATTCAGCGTCATGTGACCGATGATGCGCACCGGCAACACTTCTTCCGGAATGAGCTTGGTCGCGTCCAGCACGTCGAAGTCGAAGCTGTTGGCAAACTCTTCGTCAAACAGCTGGACGCCGAAATCCCACACCGGGAAGTTGCCGTCATTGATGGCATTCCAAAGATCGCGGCGATGGAAGTCCGGGTCTGCTCCGGAGATCTTCAGCGCCTCATCCCAGATCACGGACTGCATCCCCAGCCTGGGCTTCCAGTGGAATTTGACAAAGGTTGACTTGCCTTCTTCGTTGAGCAGGCGGAAGGTGTGAATGCCGAAGCCTTCCATCATGCCGAACGATCGGGGAATAGCCCGGTCCGACATCGCCCACATGAGCATGTGCGTAGCCTCCGGCATCAGCGAGGCGAAATCCCAGAAGCTGTCGTGGGCCGTAGCGGCCTGCGGAAATGCCCGGTCCGGCTCCTGCTTGGCGGCGTGAATAAGGTCAGGGAACTTGAGCGCGTCCTGAATGAAGAAGACGGGAATATTGTTGCCGACCAGATCCCAGTTTCCTTCCTTGGTATAAAACTTGGTGGCGAAGCCGCGCACGTCGCGGGCCAGATCGGTCGAGCCCTTGTTGCCGGCCACCGTCGAGAAGCGAACGAACACCGGCACATCGACACCGGTTTCAGTCAGCACCGAGGCGCGGGAAATCCCCTTGAGCGAATCCGTAAGCTGAAAGACGCCGTGCGCTCCAAAGCCGCGCGCGTGAACGATGCGCTCGGGAATGCGCTCGTGATCGAAATGCTGAATTTTTTCGAGCAGCAGGTGATCTTCAAGCAGCGTTGGGCCGCGATGACCTCCGTGCAGGGAGTTTTCATCGTCCGCGATAATCGCGCCGGTCTGCGAGGTAAGAGGCGGATGCGTGCCGCCTGCAAGCTGATGGGTTTCGCCGCCCTGGCCGATGGATTGGGTGGGGTCTTCTGCGTGGTGCTCGCCTTTTTTCGGTGCCATAAACTTCTCTCCTGTTAGTTGAACAAGTTGAAGGCTAATCTCGACCGCCGGGTGCGTAGTTCGTTCGTGCCTGAATGGTCGGGAACAAACCGGATTTACCGCGAATGGCCCAGCCCCATCGGCCCCAAATCCGGTGGCGTAGCCACATCAGAGCGCGTAGTCGCCTAACCGGGAGGGAACAGAGCCCTGAACGCAAGTTGGATACGATGCCCTGCATCAGGGCGCCGTTGCCTAGTTCACGGAATAACCAAAGGTGGCAGCCGACGATTTATGAGCGGCTGTTTCGGCGGTAGCGAAGCTGGTGCGCTGTCTATGAACGCGGTATGAATTTCAATTCTCGTCATGGCCGCATTCCGGCAAACAGCATAGGCTTGATCCGTTCGAGCCGGAAAAAGTTTTGCGCGGTGAAGGATGGCGGTGCAGGGTGTTGAGCGAACTACAAATCGGCCCATCTCAGTCGCTGGGATCGCGCGAAGCATCACATGACGTAAACGTCATGGCCTTCTGGCTTTCGACAACCGTTCCACCGCGTCAATCCAACATGGGACCATCGGGCACGAGGATTGCATTTGCTGAAATATAGTTCCGCGATTTCGACACTCCAACAAGCATTGAGCGGGCCCGCCTCACGCTCCCTGCACCACACGGAGATGAAACCTCGGCGGCCATTTACGATGGCAAGCCCCATGGGGTGCCTCTTGGCGCGACAAATCAGGTGGTCGGTGGTGGGGATCTGCATCTGGCTCAGCCCTCTTGCGCCCCGCATGCATGCCCAGCAACGCGTGAACACCAGCAGCAGCGCCATTGCGGAACTCCCCAGCGCGCCCCAACCCGCGGCGATTGCCTCAGAAGCGGGTCAAACTTCGCAGACCGGAACTGCCACCCTTTCCGGCACGGTTCTGGACAGCAATAACGATGTGGTCCAGGATGCGCATGTTGTCCTGAGTACTCGCGGGGCCGCGTCAGACCGGGCCGTTGAGTCTGGTCCGAACGGCGAGTTTTCATTCAATGGCCTTCCCGCCGGCACGTACAAAGTCACGGTCACCGGCCGCGGAATGGGCACCTTCATTTCGCCCCCGATCACCGTGCATCCTGGAGAAATGCGCATTGTCCCGCAGGTCGTGCTGGCAGTCGCCGCTACGACCACCAGCATTACGGTTTCGGGCGACAGGGTGGAACTGGCGGAGGAACAGGTCAAGATCGCCGAAGAGCAGCGCGTGCTGGGCGTCCTCCCCAACTTCTACAGCAGCTATGACTGGAATGCGCCTCCCATGATGGCGAAGCAGAAATTCAAGCTGGCCATCCGCTCAGTTATTGACCCGGTGGCGTTTGCCGAAGTGGCCGGCCTCGCGGGATTGGAGCAGTACAACAACACCTTTCCAGGGTTTGGGCGCGGACCGGAAGGATACGCCAAACGGTATGGCGCGGCTTATGCGACCGATGTATCGGGAAGAGTTCTCACCAGCGCTGTCTTCGCTTCGATGTTCCACGAGGATCCGCGCTACTTCTACAAGGGAACCGGGACCGGCAAGCAGCGAACCCTGTACGCGATATCGGCTGCGGTGATGACCCGCAAGGACGATGGTTCGTGGCGGCCAAATTATGCGCGCGTGCTGGGGAACCTGGGCTCCGGCGCGCTGGCCAACTTGTACTATCCATCCACCAGCCGCGGCATCGGGCTGACGTTCACCAACGCCCTGGTGGACACCGCGGCCAGCGCGGGGACCAACCTGATCCGGGAGTTTGTGCTGAAAGGAATCACCGCCCACGCCGGCGGAAAGCCCTAGGCTCCGCAAGTCAAGGCAATTCATCCGACGGGCCCAGGGGCTGGCGCTGATTCGGACCGTTATCATGACATGGGGCATACGGTTCGCCGTTCGATGCCTTCGCTTCCGCACCAGTGTCTGCATTCGAGGACAGCATTTGCGCGCGCGTTCCCTATTTTGTGAGCCAAAACGTGAATTCTGAAACTCTGAATGCCGCACCCCCCATGCCGCCCCATTTCGCCGCGGACCTCTACAGCTTCAAATGGTCCGAACTGAGCTTCCGGCTTCCACTGGTGAGCGCATCGGCGGTGGCTCTTTGCCTGTTTGTGGGAATCGCGGTGGGACATCCGGGCGGCGGATTGATCGCGGGCGGCGGCGCATTCACGATCGGCTTTGGCGCCAATCAGCGCATCGCCGACTCGCGGCTGATCCCGATGATCGCCGCCATCTTCGCATGCTCCACGGCGACTCTGGCCGGAACCCTGGCTGGACATCGGAATGCCTGGCTGGTCGTAGCGGCCGGAGGCTCGGCATTCATCTATGGCGTGCTCACCACCCGCAACACCGGATTGTCGTGGGTAGGTCAACAGGCCTCGGTGGCGCTGCTGGTAGCTTCGGCGTTTCCGACAGGCGCCGAGCCGGCGTTGATTCGCGCCGGGCTGATCGCGGGCGGTGGCCTGCTCCAGCTTCTGGTCACCACCGCCGGCCTCTCGCTGATTCCGAACCTGCGCAAGGACCTGGTCACGATCGCGGTGTCGGTTTACAACAAGGCCCGAGAACAGGACCGCGAGGCAGTACTCCGCCAGTTGAAGGACCTGCCTCAGTTGCTGCCTGCCCGTTCGGCCAGCGCCGCACTGGGCTATTCCATTCGACTGGTCCTGACCATCTGCATCGCCACAGAGGTGTACCGGCGCATCGGAGTCCAGTCGGGCTACTGGATCCCGATGACCGCGCTGCTGGTGCAGAAGCCCGCTTTCTTTGAAACCTTGACGCGGGCCACCGCGCGGATCCTTGGCACGCTTGCCGGAGCATGGTTATGCAGCCTGCTGCTGGCCCACGTTCCCCTGGGAAACTATGTGCTGGCCGCCGCGGCAACCGTCTTCGCGCTACTGGCCTTCGCGACCAACTCCGTGAACTATGCGCTCTTCACCGCCTGCCTCACCGCCTACATCGTTTTTCTGCTCTCGCTGAATCAAATGCCAGGCCCCGTAATTGCCGAGCGCCGCGCCTGGTGCACGATTCTGGGAGGCGTGATCGCGCTGATCATTCATGTGGACGCACTGCGGCGGCATCGCGCCCTCAACGCGGAGCCAGCCGCAGTGCATCCCACCGCTGAATCGACCTGAAGAAAACCCTAGAACTCGACGCGGGCCGAGAACTGGGCGAGGCGCTTATTGGTCAGCAGCACCGTGGCCTGGCCGAAGTTCACCGGATTGTCGAGCGTCGCGCTGATCGAATGTGAATCGAAGCGAACGCTGTTAGTCAGGTTGAACATCTCCCAGCGCAACTGAATCTTGGCACGGTCGCCGAGGTGGAATTCCTTGTCCAGCCCGCTGTCCCAGCTGAAGTAGCCATCGCCGCGAAGAGGATTGCGCGTGCCTGATTCGCCGGGCAGCGCATGAGCAAACGAATTGAAGATGGCCGTCGGATCGGCAAAGCGCTGCGTCAGGCTTCCGCGCTTCAACGCATGAGAAGGAAACTTCGAGATTTGCGTAGCCCACCCTTCGATATCCCAGTTGGTCGGATAGTATGCTCCGTTGTTCATAAGGAACGGGAAGCCGGACGTCCAGCGCACGATCGCAGTCGATTGCCAGCCCCCGACCAGCTCATCCATCAGGCGATTGGTATTGGAAAGGAAGCGCTTGCCGCGCCCCAGTGGCAGCTGCCAGAGATAGTTGGCATTGAGCTGGTGGGTCGCGTCGAAGTCGGAGACACCGTAGAGCTGATTCGGCTTCCAGCTGTTCATGATTTGCGCGTAGTTCGTGGCCCCGGAAGTGTTGAGGCGCTCGGCCTGCGACACGATGTCCATCGACTTGCCATAGGTGTAGTTGACGTCGGCCTGCAACTGGCTGCCCAGCTTCTGCCGATAGACTACCTCCAGCGCGTTGAAGTTCGAATAGCCAATGGAACGCCACGCGTAGAGCGCGGAATACTGATCGTGGTAAAAGCGGAACGGCTGGTAAGCATTGTTGGGGTTGACGCCGGCGCCGCTCAGCGAATCGGGCACGTCAAGCTCGTAGAGAGCGTAGGTCTCGTTGTAGATATTCTGCGCGAACAGCTGGTAAACGTTCTGCGTAGCCGATGCCGGCCCGGCGCCCATGCCGAGGTCGACCCCGTCGAGCGCACTGAACACGGATTGGAAATATGGAATAGGCTGCACCGCATTGACAGCGGTTCCCGCCCGCGACTCGATGGCCAGCTGGCGCGCGGCGGCGAAATAAGTTGTGCCCGCCGCGGAAAGGTTGATCGGCATGGCCACGTCTTCCTGGGCCAGCAGCCGATGCGCCATGCGTCCCACGTAGGAGACCTCAAGCGATGAGCCGTTGTTAAGCTCGCGCGACAGGGAGAAATCGATCAGGTGCGAATACGGCGTTTTGATCGCGGAATCCATTCCCCAGCTGATTGCGAACTGAGTAGCCGACGGAACTGCGGGAAATCCCCCGGGCGGCGCCGGCGGCAACAGTTGCGTCGGAACATCCGTGATGCTGGTAAAGCGCGGGGCGGTTCCCACATTGGCCGTGCCCGGAGGATTGGACAGGTTAGTTGAAAGCCCGTAAGACCCGTTGGTGTTGAAGGTGTTGACCGTAGGCGCGCCGAAGTGATCGAAGACTAGGGAGTAGCCCGCGCGGATGCTGCTCTTTCCGTTCCCGAGGAGCTTGTTCCATGCGCCGTCTGAAGGAGTGGGCGAATAGGCGAGGGCCAGTCGCGGGCCGAGATCGGCCTTGTCCGGTGTCCAGAAGTCGGCGCGGTGATTGTAGCGGCCGTTCAGGTCGAACGCGATGTCGCCGACGGCGTTAGCCGCGCCGCCAATCGATGCCTGGTAGGCGCTCTGCTTGTAGTAGTCCGACAGGGCGTACGGCACGCACGATGATCCTGAAATCCTGCACGTGCCCACCTGCGTGCCAGTCTTTTCAGCCGGCGACTGCAAATAGGAGTAGCGCAGACCGTAAGTGACGGTGAGATTGGGGGACGCTCGCCAGGAGTCCTGCGCGTAGAACTCGCTTTCTTTCCACCCATAGTCGCGGGTGACCGGCGTGCCGAGGGCCAGTGGAACGCCTTGCTTGTTGTAGTTGTAGATCGCGTCAGCCTCGGAGATAACACCCACAACCGCCAGCAGCGCGCTGTTGTAGAGATTGCCAAAGTTGGAGAAATCGACGGCCGGGTATCCATAGACCGGCGGGTCAAAGGCGCCGCCGCTGTTGGCCACGGTCGAGCCATTGGAAAGCCAGCCCTGGTTCATCTGCCCGTCGGGAAACGAGTTCGCATTGGTGGTGGTGCGATCGTCAAGCAGCCGCAGGTTGGCGCCGAATTGAAGATTGTGCGTGTGCTTGGTCCACGACACGTCGTCCACAATGTTCTGCACCGGAACGATGGTGGAAGAGGAGCGGGTGAAAGCCTGCGGCTGCGCGACTGCCGCAATCGAGACATGAGGCTGGTTGGAAATGCCCGCATTCTCAATCCCCTGGCGGGTAAATCCGTAGCGCAGGTTATTCACGATGCTGGACGAGAGCACCGCCGTGTATCCAACCGCGAACCCCTTGTTGTTAGTCAGCGTGGAAGTAGCGGGCGGCTGCCCCGGAAAGGCCGGCGGGGTCGGTTCGTTGTCGTTCTGCAGGTTGCCGCGCCAGAAAAACGTGTGCTTGCCATTGGATCCGACATTCCAGTCAAGCCGCGCAATGTACGTGTTGTAGCTGCGCGCCAGGGTGTAAGGAAAGCGGAAGCCCTCGGTATTGAGGCCGTCTCCCTGGGTCGGATCGTTCGGCTCGGGATAAGCCTGCAGCAATTGCAGGATGGCCGGATTTTCGCCGATGCCCTGGGGATCCATGCCCTTGATATCGGCCGGAGTGAGCAGGTAAACGGAGTCGCCGCCGCTGCCATTCTGATACTGGTACTGCAGGTTCCCGGCGCGGAAAGATGCCGTGGGCACAAGTCCGGCATTGACGCTGACCCCCTCGGTATCCCGCCGTCCCTCGTAGTTCATAAACAGGAAGACGCGGTCTTTCTTGATCGGCCCACCCAGGGCAGTCCCAAAGATGTTGCGGATCAACTTGGGCGGGCGGTTGGGAAGCCCCGCCGCGAGTTGCTGCTGCTTGTTGAAGAAGTCGTTGGCTTCGAGAAAATTGTTGCGGTTGTATTCATAGACGGCGCCGTGGTATTTGTTGCTGCCGCTGCGGGTCACCAGGGCTACCTGGGCGCCCGATGAACGGCCCTCGTCGGCGTTGGGATTGCTGGTCGTGACGCGGAACTCAGCAATGGAATCCTGGGTGACGCGCAGGACGCTGGTAAATGCATAACCGTTGTTGATGTCGTTGACGTCGACGCCGTCGAGCGTGATGTTGGACTGGTCGCTGCGCCCGCCGTTGACCGCTCCGCTGCGGGAATCGGTGTTGTTGTTGCCTACGGCACTGGTGCCGTTGTTGTCATCGGTCCGGCCGAGAAATGTGACTCCGGGTTGAAGGGTGAGCAGGTCGGGCACATTGCGTCCCTCGATGGGAAGCTCTTCCACCTGCTGGCCGTCGAACGCGTTGCCCATGGTGGCGTCGGTGGTGTTGAGCACCGGTTCAACGTTGGACGTGACCACCACCTGCGACGTAACGGACGCGACCGACAGGGTGATGTTCACCGACGCCGGCTGCCCGATCAGGAGGTCCATGCCGTTCTTCTCGCTGGGTTCGAATCCGGCTGCGGAAACCGTAAGGTTATATCGCCCCGGTGCCAGTTGCGAGAATTGAAATTCACCGCTGCCATTGGTCGTGCTCTCGCGCGAGGCGTTGGTCGTAACCGACACCACCTTGACGCTGGCTCCGGGGATGATGGCGCCGCTTTTGTCAGTGACCCGTCCGCCCAGCGACGTGGATGCCTGGGGAAAACAATTGCGCGTGAAGAGGATTAAGAAAGACACGCACAGCAGCACAAATACACTTCGTTTTTGAGACATCGCGACCTCGCTGGAAGGGAAGTGCAACGCATCGTTCACAAATTCTCGTTCCCCACTTATACAAGACCGGCCGGGCATCACAATGCGAAATGTGACACGCGACGCGGACTTCTTCTCCGCCTGGGAATCCGGCCCTCAGTGAAGGATAGGGAGCAAGCCTTTTTCGACCAGCACTGGCGGTCTTCTGAGGTGGGTGTTCTGCTCAAAAGCGTATGCCCATCCCAGCAGGTCGCCGTCGTGCCAGCGGTGCGTGGCCATCTCCAGGCCGAACGGCAAACCGCTGGGATAAAAGCCGGCCGGCAGCACCACGGCCGGAACCCCGATCATATTCACCCAGCTGGTGTCGCTGTGCGGGCCCCCGCTGATCTGCCCGGCCTGCGGCATGGTTTCGTCGGGCGGCGGCATCTGCGTCGCGGGGTAAACGTAACCGTCAAGGTGCAGCCGGTCGAGGGTCTCGTCAAACTGCGCCAGAGCTTTGCGGCGCGGCTCCAACACGTCCCTTTGGGCCTGGGGGTTGTCCTCAAATTTCCCCTGCGCGGGAACCGACCGTGGATCCTCCGGATCGGCTTTGCCGCCACCCACGATCACCGCGGGCAGCGGCGAGCCGGTGGCCCGCTCATATTCCTCGGGCGAGTGATACTGCGCGGGGCCAAAGGCGGCGAGGAACTTTTCCGTTCCTTCGCGAACGTAGGGAAGCGTGCCGACCCGCGACACCGTCTCGGCAAAGTCTTCGGGAAGTATCGAATCGTCGAACACCACCGTGGCCCCCGCGGCCTGGAGAGCCTCCACCGCTCTCATGAATGCAGCGCGGGTTTCCGGCTGGAGTGGAATACGGGACGATTCGCGGTCCTTCGCAACCTGTTCTGGTGGTTCCGAGTCCTGAACGCCCTGAAATGGGATGCCGGAGCCGTTGAGGATGCACGCAGGGACGCCGAAGCGCTTCCCCTTGAGGGCATTGCGATCCAGGTATTTGGTGTAGGGTCCGGGCTGGGCTTTGCTGCCGGCTTCAGCGGTAGCGGGGTCGAGCGGGTCCTCGCCGGCCATCACCGACAGAGCGATGGCCACATCGGTGACGTCGCGCGCTATGGGCCCCGTGTTGTCGAGCAGCCAGTCGAGCGGCGCAATGCCCGCGATGCTCACCAGCCCGCGCGTCGGGAAGACGCCCACCACGGCGCTCGTCGCGGCCGGCATGCGGATGGAATTGCCGGTGTCGGTGCCATTGCCGAGCAGTGCCATGTTGGCTGTGACCGCCGTGACCGTGCCCCCTGAAGAGCCTCCCGGACTGAATCGCACGTCGTACGCATTTCCGGTGCGTCCGTAGGAGGAGCTGCGATTGGTGTCGCTGGCGGCGAAGTCAGGCATGTTGGACTTGCCCAGGATCACAGCCCCGGCGGCGCGCAGCTTGGCCACAATCGTGGCATCGCGCGGAGCCTCAAACTCGTGCCCGGGCAAGGTGTAGCCCTTCCACCCATCCGACGTAACAAGACCTTTCACGCTGGTGTTTTCCTTGATCACGATAGGTACGCCCCAAAGCGGCCCGCGCCGGGCAGGGTCGCCCGGTTCGGCGTCCTCCCTGGCAGCGGTAGCAAGCGCCCCTTTAGCGTCGACATTCTCGAGCGCTCCGTAGACCGGGTTGTGACGGTGAATGCGGTCGAGGTACCACTGCACCACCTGGGTCACCGTATATTTGTGCGCGCGATAGAGCTGCTCCAGTTGCGCGATCGTGACCTCCATCAGGTCGTGATCCATGGCCGAGCCACGGGTTCGCGCCGCCTCGGTAGCGGCTGAAGCACGGACCTCGGCGATCGATACTACTAGGGCGCAGATGGTTACCCAGCGGGGCAACTTGCTCATTCGGACGTCTCCTCTTTCAACTGATCGGCCTGCATCAACAACCTAAATGGCACAACCTATCGGCGTCTCAACTGGCAGTAGCCATCGATGCCGTTGCCAGGTCATTGTGCGGACCGGCAAGATAAATCTTGCCGTAACGTTTACACCTGCGGCCACCTAATACACTGGTGGTGCCATGAAGATGCTGTTGATCCCCGCTGCCTGCATCGTCCTCGCCGCCTCCACCGCCGCAAGCGCCCAGACCATCGATCTGCCCTCGAGCAAGCAGCTGCCCGCTGACATTCCCGGACATCCGCAGCGTATCAACAGCCTGCCCGCCTCGATTGCCGTATCTCCCGATAAGCGCTACGTCATCACCCTGAACGACGGCTATGGGACGTTCGAGTCTGGTTACGATCAATCGCTCGCGGTGCTCGACACCCAGACCGGCACCATCACCGATTTTCCCGATGACCGCACCCCGGCCCGCCAGGCCAAGCAGACCCTCTTCTCCGGGCTCGCTTTCAGCCATGACGGCAGCCACGTTTACGCCAGCATGGGCTCGATCTCTGATCCGACCGGAGAAAAGCAGGGAGACACCGGAAACGGCATCGTCGTTTACAGCTTCAATGCCGGCAAGCTCGCCCGCGAGCGATTCATCCCGTTGCCGCTGCAGGATCTTGCCGAAGGCCACAAGACCCGCCTGATCGGCGAAATGGATGGCGACAAGGGAGTTCCGTTTCCCGCCGCGATCGCGGTGATCGGAACCGCCGGTTCGGAACAGCTATTGATCGCCGGCAACCTCGCCGACGATGTGCTCCTGGTTGATGCCGCCAGCGGCAAAGTCGTGAAGACCTTCGACCTCGCCGAAAGCAACACCGTCCCCGGCGTATATCCCATTGCGATTGCAGTCACGCCCGACGGCCTGCGCGCATTCGTCGCGCTGTGGAACGCGTCGGAGATCGTCGAACTCGACCTTGCAGCCGGAAAGGCCGGGCGCAGCCTCGACCTCCTCAAGCCGACCAACGCCACCGCGGCCGGCACGCATCCCTGCGCATTCGACCTGGCCCCGGACGGCAAGACTCTCTATGTCGCCCTGGCCAACCGGGACGCGGTTGCGGCGGTAGACATCGAGGCCGGCAAGTTCGCCGTAAAGGGCTACTTCGACACCCGGCTGCCGCGACAAAGCTACTTCGGAGCGGAGCCGGCCGCGGTGGCAACCAATGCTGACGGAACGCGCCTCTATGCCGCCAACATGGGCAGCGACGCTGTGGCCGTATTTAAGACGGCAAGTCTTAACAGCAAAACCGTCAAGACCGGAATGACCGAGCCGATCGGTTTTGTTCCCACCGACTGGATGCCCATCTCATTGGCTTTCGCAGGTGGCAAGCTTTACGTGGCCACCGACAAAGGGAAGGGAACCGGCCCCAACGGCATGCCCCAGCGCCAGACTGAAGACATGAAAGCCCGCAAGCAGGCGCCGGATCACACGTATATCGGCACCCTTCTCTATGGCTCGCTGGCAACGCTGGATGCAACGGAGATGGAAAAGAGTCTCGTTCGTTCAACGGCTGAAGTGCTCGAAGCCAATCGCATGAAAGCCGCGGCGGAGAAAATCCCCTTCGCCGCAGGCAAGCCGAATCCCATCAAGCACGTCATCTACATCATCAAAGAAAATCGCACCTACGACCAGATCTTCGGTGATCTGAAGATGAACGACAAGCCCGTCGGCAATGGAAATCCCAGCCTCACCATGTTCGGCGCGGACATCACCCCCAACCTGCACAAGCTGGCCCTGCAGTTCGGCGTGCTCGACAACTTTTATGACTCGGGCGAAGTTTCCGGCGACGGCCACGTCTGGTCGAATGCCGCCATCGGCACCGACTATCTTGAGAAGACATGGCAGCAGTCCTACCGTGGCAACCAGCGCTCCTACGATTACGAAGGCGTGGTCGCCGAAGGATATCCGCTGCTGCAGAAAATCCCCGACGTGAACGAGCCGGCGAGCGGATATCTGTGGGGCAACCTCGCCCGCCACGGCAAAAGCTACTACCACTTCGGCGAATTCATCTCCACCATCTTTTGCACCGACGAAGTCGTTGGCCACCTGCCGTCGAATCCCCAGGAAGGCCCGATGCTCCCCGGCGCTGCCTGCACCCATAAAGACATCAAGCCGGGCGAGGCGCTTCCGGAGAACTGGGGCGGCGGGGTGAACAAATGGCCGTGGCCGATCCCCTTGATCGCCGCCAACACCGCGACCAAGCCCGAATTGGCCGGGCACTTCGCGGAAGAGGCGCCGGACTTCAACCTGGCCATCCCCGATCAGATCCGAGTCAATATCTTTGAGCGGCATCTGAAAACCTGGGTCGCCGACAAGGAAGCCGGCAAGGACACCATGCCCAACTTCATCATGTTGCGGCTCCCCAACGATCACACGGCTGGAACGCGTCCCGGAGGCCCCACGCCGAAGTCTTCAGTGGCCGACAACGACCTCGCCGTGGGACGAGCCGTCGACCTGGTTTCGCACTCCCCCTTCTGGGACGACACGGCTTTCTTCATTCTCGAAGACGACGCGCAGGCCGGCGCCGATCACGTCGATGCCCATCGCAGCATCGCGCTGGTGATCAGCAAGTATGCGCCTCATTCCAAAAGCGGAGCCCCCTACGTCGACAGCCGGTTTTATTCAACAGTAAGCGTGATCCGCACCATGGAAACCCTGCTCGGCCTGCCGCCCATGAATAACAACGACGCGCTGAGTTCGTTGATTGGCAGTCTGTTCACCGGAAACGGCGACCAGCCGGCTTATTCCGCCGATTATGCGAACCGCGACAACAATCTCATCTACACCGCCAACAAGAAGACAGCGCCGGGCGCGGAAGACTCCATGAAGATGGACTTCCGCCACGCCGACCGGGCCGATACGCAGAAGCTCAACGTCATCCTGTGGAAAGACGCCATGGGAGACAAGCCGGTTCCCGCCATGCTGAAGGTGCGCGCGAAAAAAACGGTGAAGGACGCGGATGACGACTAGGGCTTGAGGCGACGCATCGATAGATGCCGGAAAAATCGCTGCGGACCCGGCCTATAAACTGGAGATATGAGCAGGCGCATCGGCGTTCACCTGGGCACTGCGGGCGGGGTTGTCAACGCAGTGACCAAGGCCCGCGAGATCGGCGCCAACACCTTCCAGATTTTTTCTTCCAGTCCGCGCATGTGGCGGCCGGCGGTCATCGATCCGGCGCAGGCTGAACAGCTTCGAACTCTGCGTATGGTGCACGACATCGCGCCCATGGTGGTACACGCCAGCTATCTGCTCAACGTCTGCAGCCAGACCGAGACGGTGCGCGTTAACAGCGTGAAAGGGCTGCGCGGAGAGATCGATCGCGCTCTGACCCTCGGCGCCGAGTACCTGGTCCTTCATCCCGGTTCGTGGAAGGGCCTGAGCCGTCACGAGGGCCTCATACACGCCGCCCAATCGATCGAGCGCGCCATCGACGGCCTGCCCTGGCAGAACGCGCTCTTCACCTTGCTAATCGAAAACACCGCCGGCTCTGAGTGTTCCCTGGGCGGAAGCTTCGACCAGGTCGCTGAACTGGCGGAACTGCTGCGCGCCCACCTTCGCGTCGCAGTCTGCCTCGACACCTGCCACACCCATGTCGCGGGTTATGACATTGTGAGCGCCGAGGGCTATGAGGACACCATGGCGCAGCTCGCCGCCACCATCGGATTTGAGTCGGTGCGCGTCTGGCACTGCAACGATGCCAAGGCCGAGCGCGGCTCAAAGCTTGACCGCCATCAGCACATCGGGCAGGGAACCATCGGCAACGAACCATTTCGCCGCCTGCTCAACGACAGCCGGTTCACGCACGCCGCCTTCATCGCCGAGACTCCTGTGGACGACGACGGAACCGAAGAAAGCAACGTCCGCGTGTTGAAAAGCCTGGTGGCAAAGCCCGGCAAAAAACCGGCAACCGGCAAGGTGAAGATCCGCCAGACCAAATAAGCCGCCCGTTTACACTAGAAGTAATGACGGAAGAGAAAGAGTTACGATACGATCCGGCGGCCATCGAGCCGAAATGGCAGCAGCGCTGGGCGGCCGATCCGACCCTGTATGCGGCCGATGCCGTGGACGCGGGCAAGCCAAAGTTCTATGTGCTCGAGATGCTGCCCTATCCGAGCGGCCAGCTCCACATGGGCCACGTGCGCAACTACTCCATTGGCGATGCCCTGGCTCGCCATATGTGGATGCGCGGTTACAACGTGCTCCACCCGATGGGATGGGACGCTTTTGGCCTCCCCGCCGAGAATGCGGCGCTCAAGAACAACACCCCGCCCCGCCAGTGGACCCTGAGCAACATCGCGGCGATGAAGCGCCAGATGCAGCGGCTCGGACTGGGCTACGACTGGGCCACGGAAGTGACCACGTGCCTTCCTGACTACTATCGCTGGAACCAGTGGTTCTTTCTGCGCATGTATGAACGCGGCCTGGTCTATCGCAAAAAGAGCAAGGTCAACTGGTGTCCCGACTGCGCGACGGTGCTCGCCAACGAGCAGGTCATCGACGGGCGATGCTGGCGCCATGAGGACACCCTTGTCGAGCAGCGCGACCTTGAGCAGTGGTTCTTCCGCATTACCGCGTATGCCCAGGAATTGCTGGACGGCCTGGACAGGCTGGATGGATGGCCGGAAAAAGTGCGCACCATGCAGCGCAACTGGATCGGCCGCAGTGAAGGCACCGAGGTTGATTTCGCAGTCGAAGGCCGGCCGGAGAAGATCCGTGTGTTCACCACCCGCGTAGACACCATCTTTGGTGCTACCAGCGTGCAACTGGCCCCCGAACATGCGTTGGTAACCGCCCTTGCTGCGGCCGATTCCGGCCTCAAAAAGCAGGTGGCAATGCTCCTGGACGAGCAGAAAAAGGCGCGGGAGACAGGCGATGTGGGTGCCATTGAGAAGCATGGCGTACCCACCGGTCAGTTCGCCGTCAACCCATACAACGGCGAACTGGTGCCCATCTGGGTCGCGAACTACATCCTCTCCGACTATGGGACGGGCGCGATCATGAGCGTGCCGGGCCACGACGTCCGCGACTTTGAATTTGCCAACAAGTACGCGATTCCGATTCGCAGAGTCATCGCGCCCGCAGACCCCGCGGCCGGAGAACCCGACCTGCCTTATCTGTCAGAAGACGGCGTGCTGGTCAATTCAGGCCAGTACGACGGCCTCACTTGTGCGCAGGCCCAGAAGCGCCTTCAGGAGGTTGCGTCGCAAGGCGGCTTCGGCGAGGGTACCGTGACATTCCGCCTCAAGGACTGGGGCGTTAGCCGTCAGCGGTATTGGGGAACGCCCATTCCGATGATTCACTGCGCCACCGACGGCATCGTGCCGGTGCCCGACGAGCAACTGCCCGTGCTTCTGCCTGAGCAGATCGACATCAACCAGCAGAACGGCTCGCCGCTCGCGCGCGTGCCCGAGTTCGTCAACGTAACCTGCCCGAAGTGTGGTCAGCCCGCCCGGCGCGAGACCGACACCATGGATACGTTTGTCGACTCCAGCTGGTACTTCTACCGCTACACCGATGCCAGGAACAGCACCGAGCCGTTCAGCCCCGCGGCGGCGCGGCACTGGTTCCCCATCGACCAGTACATCGGCGGAGTAGAACACGCCATTCTGCATTTGATTTACTCGCGGTTCTGGACCAAGGTCATGCGCGATCTGGGCCTGATTACCAATGACGAGCCCGCACGCCGGCTGTTCACCCAGGGCATGGTCATCAAGGACGGTGCCAAGATGTCGAAGTCCAAGGGCAACGTGGTCTCGCCCGACGACATGGTGGCGCGCTACGGGGCCGACGCGACGCGCATGTACGCGATGTTTGCGGCGCCTCCCGATCGCGACCTCGACTGGCAGGAAGACGGCGTGGCGGGGGTCAGCCGTTTCCTCGGCCGAGTGTACCGCCTGGTCGCCAGGTATGCAGCCCAGGCCCGCGCAGGGAAAGGGAAAGCGCCGGGTCAGCCCGCGGGCACATCTCTGGCGCTGCTGCGCAAGCTGCACCAGACCATCGCCAAGATCACGCTGGATTTCGAAGGGCGCTGGCACTTCAACACCTGCGTCGCCGCCATCATGGAGTTCGTCAATGAGTTGCAGGCCGCCGATGCCGAACTGGCAGCCGGCAACATCCCGTCGCCCGTAGTGCACGAGCTGCTCAGCAACCTGGTGCTGCTCATCGCCCCGTTTGCGCCTTACATCTCTGCCGAACTCTGGGAGGAACTTGGCGAGCAGGGCGCGGTCTTGCGTGCGCCCTGGCCCCAAAGCAACGCCGACCTGGCCCGGGAAGACCAGCTCGAAATCCCCGTCCAGATCAACGGAAAACTGGTCAGCGTCGTGAAGGTGCCGGCCGACGCCGATGTCCAAATGATCGAGGCCGCTGCGCTCGCCGACGAAAGAGTGCAGGCGCGCATCGCCGGCAAGACCGTGGTGAAGGTGATCGTCGTTCCCCGCAAGACTGTGAACCTCGTTGTCAGGTAGCATGCCGGCCGAGTCCATTCGCGGCACGCAGTCTGTCGTTGGACAGATGGGCTGGGTCATGGGGCGGCCGTCTCTGACGGCCCTCGAAGTCGCGTGGAGGTGGCTGATAGGCGCCCCCATGCTCGCAGTCGGCTGGATCGAAGTCAGAAAAATCCTGGCCGCTCTTCCTCCCGAAGCCACCGGGCTCGACAAGCTCGATCCCCAGAACCCGTGGATTTCCGCGGTGCGCCTTGCCGATGCATGGGACTTGTATCGCCCCCACATCCTGCATGTGCTGGCGTGGCTGGCGCCCGCGGCAGCGCTGGCCTGGATCGTCGTGTCGGCGCTGGGACGCAACCTTGTTATGAAGCGCCTGGAGCCGGGAGTCCGATTTCGCGTTGGCTCCCTCATCGTGCTCCAGGCCGCGTGGCTGGCCACACTGGGCTTGACGGGCTGGGCCTGGTTCCGGTGCATCGGATGGGTCGCCGCTACCCATATCGGGACCGGTGAAGAGCCGGACCTGGTTGGCTATACCATGTGGGTCGTCTTCCTGACGCTTGGCTTCTTTACCTTGTGGGCGCTGATCAGCTGGTATGTCACCATTGCCCCCGCGCTGGTCCTGCTCGAGAACCGGTCAGTGCTCGGCTCGCTGAAAGCCAGCCTGCGGCTGGGCAAGCCCTTTACCGGCAAGCTGGTTGAAATCAACCTGGTCATGGGCATTGTGAAACTGGCATTGCTGGTGGTGGCGATGGTCTTCTCATCGGTCCTCATTCCGTTCAGCGAAGAGATCGGAACCAGCACCTTGCACGTGGAGTGGATTGTCGTTTCGCTGTTCTACTTCATCGCCAGCGATTACTTCCAGGTCGTGCGGCTCAAGGGGCTCATCGAGTTCTGGCGGACGTATCGCGGGCCACACAGTTCTCAGGTATGAACGGGGCGAACCGGTAACGCCACGGTCTGCATGGGCGTATCATTCTCCCCGGGTTCGACTGGCCCATCTTCGCCGCATTTCGATGGGCGGATGTTCAAGCTGACAACGCTGGATCATCATTGCCGATCGACGCGCGATGATGGTGGACGCGAGGAATGGCCGCCGGGAGATCCTGGCACAGGCTTGAGACCGAGGTCTGTACGTTCCACTGGCGTTCAGCCGCCCATACCTGCTCATCAGGAACAGTGCTCTGATAAGAAATCGATTGGGCGCTGCTCCCTCTGGCAATATCAGCGAGAGTGACTGGAGTTGAACCCGGCCTTAAGCAGCCGAGAAACGTCGAAGCAATAATCCGCAGGTCGGAAGCGGGGGTTGCGCGACACATGTAGCAAATGTCGAGCCTCGTCTTCAGCGGCTTGATATGTTCTGAATAGAATCTGTCCATGTGCCGCGCGTCGACGCCGCTCAGGATCTCCTCTTCTCGCCGAAAGGCCAGTGTGGCCGCACCGGTAATCCCGGGCCGGTATGGCATATTCGGTATCGCCGCATACTGAGGCAGCTTCGGGCGGGGGCCGACCAGGCTCATATCGCCTCGAAGAACATTGATGAACTGCGGCAATTCGTCCAGCTTGAATCGGCGCAGAACACGGCCGAATTTGGTTACGCGCTGATCGCCCTCTTTGGTGAGCCCTGGACCGGCATGATCTCGAGGCCTCTCGGCCATGCTCCGGAATTTGTAAACAGGAAAGAGGCGGCCTCCCAGGCCGACACGCTTCTGTACAAACAGCGCATTGCCCTTCGAACCAAGTCGCACACAGGCGGCGATCGCAAGCATCGGAAGCGCCAGCAGGCTTATGAGCAGAAGCGCGAATACGACCTCCAGGCCGCGCCTGAGCTGCGAGCAGCTCCAGCGGCTCAAAGGCGGGTGTTCCAAGCATGCTTCGAAGAGGACGGACCCATCCAGCCGGCATACTGGAATGAAGGACGATAAGCCATCTCGACATTCTTTTTCAGAAGAGCAGACTCTAGTTCTCACAAAAACCGGCCCTCGACTCGACGATGGTTCATGACGTCGAGATTTATGGAATCTCAAATCGATGGTGATTTGGTCAGACGCACTTGTTATGTCTTGTAAGCACGTATGGTTCCCAATCGAGCTTTTCTGTCTTAGTGGCCTCTCATCAATCAACGGGTTAGAAGCGAGGCCTCAACCGCCGGCACAGACGCCTGCGAGAGCGCTGAAGTCCATGCCAGAAGATGTGTCAGTGGGGAAAGACGCAGATTCTTCTCAGGCACCATGATGCTGTCCCCTGGATAAAGCTTCAGATCGTTAAATCCTCGCGCAAAGAGCGATCCGTCCGAGTTGTGGCTTGTGACCGTTCCGTCCGCCCGCAGGATGAAGATCCGTGCACGGTCGGCATCCCGATTCGGCCCCCCGGCCAGGCGAAGATATCCGCCCACCCGGGCGCCGGTACGATAAATGAACGCGTGCGGATTGAACACGGCGCCGATCACCTGGACGGTCTCCGGCGCAAACGGAATCACCAGCCGGTCTCCATCCTCCAGATGCATCTCGGGCAGTTCGTACGCACCTGTCTGATCGACGCGTGTATGAAGCACGATCCTGCCACTGGCTCGCGTATTGCGAATCCGCGCGATGAGCCCTTGATTAAGCGAGAGCGCCTGCTGGCTCGCTGCTGGATTCACGATGCCGACCGAGCCCATCGAACTCCGCACGAGTTCATGTTCAAGCTGATCGGCAAACTCGTTCACATCCCGCTGCTCCAACGCCTGGGTGCTTCTCCGCGTGAACGCTGCCGCGTAAAGATAGGCCTGCTTCGTCAGCCCGCCCGCGCGTTCTACGACCGAGCGCAGGGTTTCGTCCGGCGAGACGCTGTAGATACCCGGATGAACAAATTCGCCCTCGAGCGAAACGTACTTGGTCTGCTCGTTAATCGGGATCTGAAGATCCGCGATCGTGAAGATAGTGATGACATCCCCCGCCATCAATTCCTGGTCCTGAGCCATGTCGTGCTCGAGGACCAGCTTTCCGAGGTTGAAAGGAATCAGCGTGGTCTTCATCGTTCCCGGGGTTAGCCGTTCGATGACTGCATAATTCCAGTTGGTCTCAGCAGAGGGACTCCGGACCGCCGCAGGTTTGTTTCCTGGCATGGCGCTCGCCGGTCCCGCAGGTGCAGCCAACTCCGGCGCTGGAAGACCCAGCTGGGTGCGGTGCCACCAATACTCGCGTTGTTCCAGCGACTCGCGATCGGGCATCAACTCGCTGAGCCGCATTCCCGCGTGCCATCCGAAGTGACCGGGATTCGCCACGCCCCCGCGCAGCGTGACCGTTTCCCGAAAGCTGGAAACGATGGGGTCTACGCGTACTATGTCACCGTCTCGCAATGAAGTTGCAAGGCCCTCGCCATCAGGGGCCACCTCGAAGGCGCGACGCTGGGCGTGATCTTCAATCCGTTCCAGCGAGAGGTGGGCCCCGGATGCAATGGCCGTCTTGCCTCCCGCCGTGTTCAACAGTTCGTCGATCGATTCCTTGCCGCGCAATTCGTAGATTGCGGGCTGCCTTACGCTGCCTAGCAGAGCCACCTGGGCTCCTGCCGGCGGAATGAAAAGAACGTCTCCCGGTTGAAGCTGGGTATCGCCCGACTTATCACCAGTGGTTAACAACGCGTACAAATCGAAATCCGCCAGCACTTTTCCGTTCCGTTTAAGGAGCACGTGGCGCATGGAGCCCGGCGCAGCGGGGCCACCGCTGACAAAGGTCGCATCCACAAGCGTGCTCAGCGCGCTGACCGCATATTCCCCAGGTCGATGCGCCCATCCCGTTATGTAAACCTGGATCGAATGGATCTCTCCGAGGTCGACGCTCATGTCGAAGTTGCGATAGACATTCTCCATCACACTCCGCAGATGCGGCGAGACCTCCGCGAAAGGCAGTCCCGCTACGTGCACCGCGCCGACCTTGGGGATATAAATCTCGCCTTCCCGGCTTACTCTGAGATTGGCGCTGAAGTTAACTTGGCCCCACACCCGGATGCGCAGTTCATCGTCTGGCCCGATGATCGTTTCTCCCGGAGCAGGGCCCTGGTCGATCGGGCCAAAGGATGTCGGCATGGAGTTGAAAAGCTCCGCCCCGTAGATAGGAAGCATCTGTCCGGTAGACGCGGCGACAAAATGCTGAAACTCCGTCGCGGGCTCGGCTTTGAGCGGCGCCGCACTACGGGAGCGGCCTTCCTTCGTGCGAAGGGTCCGACCGCCCGCGCTCGCTGTACCCTCATCCTTCATGACTGCATCGGGGGCGGGCTCCCCGGCATTGGTGTTCTGCTCGATGCTGATTGAAGCCGGCGATCCCTTCAGCAGTGCGGCCGGGTCCGGTATCGTCGGACATCCCAGCGCGTCCGGCTCGGCGCCTCCCGGGCACTGCGCGTTCACACTGCGGCCGCCCGCGATGATCACCGCTGTCAGCGCTATCGCCACGCAGACGCGACTCCCGCGGGGATCGCGGATTGGGCATTTGATTTTCATGATTCTGCACCCAGAGTACGAAAATCGAGCTCGATAGTGCGTGACGGCACTCACACAGCTTCGTCCTTGTCTGGCTCTAAATTAGGAAACAAGAACCTGAAGCACGCCCGATCTTGATCGAACGGTATCCGCCCAGGGCTACACCGGCCAGAGGTGGCTTCGTTGATCGCAGGGTATGTAACCCGGCAAGAATCGAGACGCAAGTGGAACCCTCTGCAGCCATGTCGCACGCGAAGAATTCCGCATGAGCAGCCTGGCATCTCCTGTCTCGACCGGCGCCGTCCTCTCCCCCTCAGGGAGCTCCTTATTGACGTGGCTGCGCGTGGCCATCAAGTGGAAGCGCTTGGTTGCTTACACCGCGCTCGCATTTGTTCTCGTTACCAGCGTGGTAGTTCTCCTGCTCCCCCGGCGCTACACCGCCACCGTGGTCATTCTTCCGCCCCAGCAGGGCGCGAGCTCGGGTGCAGCCATGATGGCTCAACTCAGCACCATGGGCGCAGCCGCGGCCGCCAGCGGCGGGCTCAGCATGAAGAATCCCAACGACCAGCAAATCGCCCTGCTCAAGAGCCGCGTCGTCGAGGACGCCATGGTGGCAAGGTTCCAACTGCAAGCCCTCTATCACAAGCCGTATCTCTCCCTGGCGCGCAAGCGCTTCGAGAAGGCCACCAAGACTGACAACGGGCTCAAGGACGGACTCATCCGCATCTCCGTCACCGACAGCGATCCGCACCGCGCCGCGGAGATGGCCAACGCCTGGGTGGAGGAGTACAAGCGCTTCACCGCGACCCTCGCCATCACCGAAGCCTCGCAGCGGCGCCTCTTCTATGAACGGCAGTTGTCCGCGGCCCACGACGACCTGGTCCGCGCCGAAGAAGACATGAAGCAGACCGAGCAGCGCACCGGCGTCATCGATGTCGAGGGCCAGGACCGCAGCATGATCGCCTCCGCCGCTGTGTTGCGCGGGCAACTCGCCGCCAAGCAGATCGAGATCAGGGCCATGCGTGAATTCGCCGGCCCGGGGAATCCCGATCTGCAGCGCGCCCAGGAGGAGGCCTCGGGTATGGAGGCGCAGCTGGCCCAGATGGATGCCGCCAGCGATCGTAAGAGCGGCGACCTGGTCGCCCCCAAGGGCAAGGTGACCCAGGCCTCGCTCGACTATCAGCGCGCCCTCCGCGAAGTGAAGTATCGCGAGACCATCCAGGACCTCCTCACCCGCCAATACGAAGGCGCCCGCGTCGACGAAGCCCGCCAGGGCGCCCTCATTCAGGTTGTAGAGCCAGCAGTGGTCCCCGACCGCCCTAACTCTCGATATCGACTCTGGATCATGGCAGGCGTTCTTATCCTTGCAATTCCCCTCGGTTCGATTTTTGCATTTGCTGCCGAAGGGTTTTGTATATTGCGCGGCGTGCAAAGGCGTAATTCTTCATGGCTGGAAGTGCTCGAATGCGCTTTTGCAAGATGGTGACTTCGAATCAAACCGTGCCCTCCACTAAGGTCGCTGAAATTCGTGGGCGAAACGAAGAAGCGAGTTATTCAAAAACGGCATTTGTGAAAGTATTTCTCTGGGTTATCGCCATCAACTATCTATATTGGGTTCTTCCTTTTCAGATCTATGGACAGGAAATTCTAGAAAATAGTCTTCCCTATGATTCCTATCGATATATAACCGCGGCGGTGATGGTTCTACGCGGAGAAGGCATCCATCCTGAACTGGTGGCCAATCCAATTCCCGTCCTTTGGGCATATTTTTGGCTTCACTTTGGCTATTTCTCGCTTCTCGGAGCACAGGCCGCGATTTACACTCTTGCCTCCGCCTACTTTGTTAAATCGATCCGTCGATGTTCGCTTCCGGGCTGGATGGCGAACGTGTCCGTCTGTAACCCAATCTTGGCCACCTATGTCGGCGCACCGTCCAAGGAATTCTTTGTTCTTGTGAGCATGATGCTGACTCTTGGGTGGTTGTTGAAAAGGACAAAACACGGACAGCTCGAAACCGCGATTGCTGTCTTCGCAAATCTGGTGTCTTCTGAAGTGCGTCCCGCGAACCTTTTGTTTGTCGCGATTGCAGTAATAACAATCCGCTTTTCTAAACATCTCAAGAGTCTTCTTTTGTGCATTTTCGCTGCAATATCGTTCACACCGAGAAACTACGATTTCATTGCCCAACTGAACGCAGAAACACCGTCAAGTTCACCCCTTATGCAGGCGTTCCGGGAGCTTTGCTCACGGCCTGGATTTTACGCGCAGTGTCTAACCTCTCCGATGCGATTCTTGTTTTACATCATCTATCCGGCGCCGTACATAAACGTCTTCAAGTTCCTTGTTCAGACTCAGGATCTCAATTGGACAACGTATAACTGCCGAGCATCCGTTGAGGCCATGGGATTCCTTATCTACGGCATTACCGCAATAGCAGCTTTAAGGTACCGGCGGCGGAATTCGGGAGTCAATGAAAGGGCTGTTCGAACTGCAGGATGGCTCGCCAGCTACTACTTCGCTGCACTGGCAGCTTTGGCCATAGTAGAACCTTTTCCTCACGCAAGATATCGCATAATTGCTTTGTTCGGACTTCCCTTCGTCTTCTACTTCCTTGCCGATAAGCGCGAAAGCAGGAGGAGCGGACTGAACTCGCTCGGTGATGAGGGCAACTCTGTTTGTTCACCGCAAAGCCTATTCTGCTGAGGGACAAGCGATTCATGGACAGGCTCGCCAAATATATGTTTCAGCTTAATGATGTTATAGGTATCGACCGCGCCATTGCCTATGTGATCGCCGCCAGAATGTGGAGTTTCATCAGCAACATCGGAACCGTGCTGCTGATGCTACGCTTCCTCTCCCCGCTCGAGCAGGGCTACTACTTCACCTTGATTGCGCTGGTTACTCTCCAGGCGGTCTTCGAACTAGGATTCTCGTTCGTAATTCTTCAGATGGCCGCTCACGAACGCGCCCTGCTGACGATCCACCGGGACGGAAGCATCGCCGGCGATTCCATCGCTCATGCGCGACTGGCGTCCGTCCTGCAACTTGCGCTGCGCTGGTATTCTTTCGCCGGCATTCTTCTGTGCGCTACCCTCCTGCCTGGAGGAATCCTGTTTTTCGCGCACAACGCTCGTCCCGGGCCGGAGGCGGCATCCTGGTTGTTCCCATGGATCCTTTCATCCGCGTCTTGCTCGGTCGCTTTTATCCTGAACCCGTTCTTCGCTTTTATCGAGGGATGCGGCCAAGTCAGCCAAATTGCGCGTCTCCGCTTTTACCAGTGCCTCGCGAATACGGTGTGCGCATGGGGTGCGATGGTCGCCCGTCGCGGCCTTTACGCGCCAGGAATGATCATCCTGTCCTCCACAGTCATTGGGATCCTATTTCTGCTGCGGCGCCGCAAACTGCTTCTCGGACTGCTCCGATTCCGTACGGATCCTTACACCGTAAGCTGGCGCAGCGAAATATGGCCCTTTCAATGGAAGATCGCCGTCAGTTGGCTCTGCACCACCTATACGATCCAGCTTTTTACACCCATCCTCTTTCACTATCGCAATCCTGTTGAAGCGGGACAAATGGGCATGTCCCTCAGCGTGATCGGCTATATCTCGACGGTTGTTCTCTCCTGGATGGCAACCAAGGCCTCACCTTTCGGTCAACTCATCGCCCAAGGAAAACTGCACGATCTCAATCGCATATTCAAATCCAGCCTTCGTCAATCGATCTCCGTTCTTCTGTTTCTTGATGCCCTCTGCATGGCCGGGGTGTTGGCGTTAAACCGCTGGCTACCTGGGCTTGCGGTCCGAATCGTTTCACCCCGTGTCTTTGGCGTTCTCCTTTTAGTGACCTTGGGCACGGCGATCATCCAGTCGCAAGCGATCTACCTGCGTTCCTTCAAGCGTGAACCCTTTCTCTTCCAATCAATGGTTGCGGCCACGTTGACTCTTGCAGGTGTACTCCTTTCGGTTCGGCACCTGGGTCAGTCAGGTGTCGCCGCCAGCTATCTGTTTGGTATGGGTATTGTTGGCGTCGCCTACAGTTCGCGTATTTTTGCGAAATGGCAACGGACCATGCGAAGTGTGGATGGAGAGTTTTCAGGAGCACCGGAGCACACTCGCGGTGAGCTGTCATGATCATCGCCAACATCATCGGCGGCCTTGGGAATCAAATGTTTCAGTATGCCGCAATCAAAGCTCTCAGCCTCAGGCGCGGATGGCAACTGAAGCTCTGTACCAGTGAATTCGAAAACTACAAGCTTCATGATGGCTTCGAATTATCGCGACTATTCCCGATGGATGAGGAAATAGCTGCCAAGGCCGAGGTCCGGGAACGCCTTGGCATCTATGCGTCTCCGCTTACGCAAAAACTCGTGGGCAAGCTGCACATTCAGGTGCCGGCGTGCAGATGCCTCGTAATAGAGCCCCACTACGAATTCTGGCCGGAGCTCAATGATGCGAGCGACGGGTCGTACTTTCGAGGATACTGGCAAAGCCCCCGTTACTTCCAAGACAAGGAAGCGGAGATAAGAGAGATCTTCAAATTCGGCCTTCCACTCGACGATGAGAACCGGCGGTACCTGGACCGGATGCAAGCGGAACAATCGGTCAGCCTTCACGTTCGGCGTGGGGATTACGTTAAGAAATGGCAGAACCGGCGGCGATTCTCCACATGCTCCATTGACTATTACGCGCGAAGCATCCACTACCTCCGCGAGCGCCATGCTGGTTTGACATTCTACGTACTTACCGACGATCCGGAATGGGTGTTTGCCAATCTCTCACCCTTGATTCGAGATCTGCGTCTGATTCGCCACAATTCGGGAGCCAGCAGCTTTCGCGATATGCAACTGATGTCCTGCGCGAGACACAATGTCATCGCTAATAGCTCCTTCAGCTGGTGGGGGGCGTGGTTAAACGCCCGCCCGGGAAGAACCGTAATCGCGCCGTCCCGATGGTTCTCTAACGGGCAGTCCTCCAAAGACCTCGTTCCTCCCGATTGGGTCAGACTCTGAGACCGGAGAATCTTCGATAAGTCGTTTCTAGGAGATTGGTAGTGAAATCTGGCCCACGAATTGCAGAGACTACGAGCGTGATGCAACCCAATCCACTGGTCTCCATCATCACGCCGGTCTATAACGCAGCCCGCTGGCTCCCTGAGACGATCGCTTCGGTCCGCGCCCAGACGTTCCCCGACTGGGAACAGCTTCTGGTTGACGATGGGTCCACCGACGACTCCCGCGCGATTGTCGAAGGTGCCGTCGCAAAAGATCCACGCTTCCGTTTGCTAAGGACACCTTGCAACAGTGGTCCGACGGAAGCTCGCAACATTGCCCTTGCCGCGGCGCGAGGCAGGTATATCGCATTTCTCGATGCCGATGACCTTTGGGTGCCAGAGAAACTTAGTCGTTGCGTGGAGTGGATGAGTGCCAACGACTTTGCGTTCATTTATCACGATTACCGCCATATGTCACAGGATGGGCTGCGCGTGGGTAGGGTAGTCCGCGGACCTAACACCTTAACCGTAGCAACGCACCATACGCATCGAGGCACCGGATGTCTCACTGTTGTACTCGATTCAGCTCGGATTCCGGAGATCCGCTTCACGGAAGTCACGCCCTATCATGCCGAAGACTTCTGTCTGTGGACGAAGCTGATCCGGCAGGGGTATGTTGGGCGCCGATTTCCCGCCGATTTGGCGCGCTACCGTCTGTCACCCCAGGGCCGCTCCGCGAACAAGCTGGAGTGCGCCATCAACGTGTGGCATCTTTACCGCAGAGAATCAAAGATCTCACTCGCCCGCACCGTATTCTGGTGGGTGCAATACGTTTGGAATGCGTTCAAGCTGCATCTGAGTGCACGGCCCTCGTGAGTCCTTGCCTCAGCCTACGACATCGGATGATCCGCAATGATTCTGAATTCGGGTGAGTCCACGTCAATCAATGAGACTCGTGCATCGACTTGAACCAGTCTGCAGCGATTTGTCCGGCCATTGCTCCGCACCACGCCGAAGGCTTTTGCCTGTGACACATCGGCCATCGCCTGCCGCTCGACCTGGCTCGGTATCGCCTGTCACCCAAGAGCAGGTCGTCGAACAAGATCGAGAGCGCCGCCAATACCTGGTATCTTTACAGGCATTTCTCAAAGCTGCCGTGGCTTACCGCGGCCTTCTGGTGGGTGCAGTACGCCTGGAATGCCGCCAAGCTTCACCGACTTGCCCGCCCGCGCTGATGTGGTTTCCGGGATGAGCCTGGAGGCGGTTCAAAAGGCACGACGCCGGACATTGCCCGACGCTGCGACCCATAGCCTCCGACGAGACTCGCCCGCACTCTGACTTATCTCGCGCAGTCGGCGAGCCACAAGCCGGGCCCCGCCACGTGTCGCCAATGCCTGCCGCTAGAAAATCTTGAGATGGATGACAAGATATTTCTTGGGATTTTCGCGAATGGCCTTCACCAGCTGGGCGGCCTGCTGCATGGTCTCGTCCGTGTGATCATAGAGGGCCCGGTCGGTGACCAATTGGCCCAGGGTCCCCTTGCCGTTATTGATGCCCTTCAGCATCGCGTCCACGCTGGTCAGCGTTTCATCCAGCTTGCGCGCGAACTCCGGATCCTTGGCCATCTTGCCCAGTGCGCCCTGGCCATTATTGATGCCTTCCATGAGCTTGTTGGTATTGGCCACCGCGGAGTTCAGATTGTTGTACAGGCTTTCGTCGTGGATAAGCTTGCCGGCCGTGCCGTGTCCGGCGGCGAGGGAGGACGAGATCGTATTCAGCTGGTCGACGGTTGCGTTCAGCTTGGTGTAGATCGCGTCATCGGTCATGAGCTTGCCCAGGGAGCCCTTGCCCCGCGAGATGTTCTGGGTAATGGTCTCGAGGTTGGTGGCCACCTTGGTGAGCTTGTTGTAAAGGACCGGATCGTTGATCAACTTGCCGGCGGATCCGCGCGTCGAATTCAGCGCGTCAACAAAAGTGTCGACTTTGCCCATCAGGACGGCCGTCTGCTTGAGCGTATCCTCGCTGGTGCGCACCACTTCCTGGATGCTCGGTGCACTTACCGATTTCAGCTCGGCGTTATTATCCGGAGCCGGACCCGAAGCATGCGCGGAGGTGATGTCCACGAAACTGTCGCCAAGCACCCCGGCCTGCGCAATTGCAGTGGTTGAGTCCGTGTGCAGGTCGCGCGCATAGGCGCGGCCCACTTGCATGGTGACCTCAACCGGAGTCGGGTTGCGCGCCGGCACTACCCGGATGCGGTTCACGTTCCCGATGGTCACGCCCTCCAGCGTAACCGGGGCACCGTTTTTCAGCCCTGATGCATTCATAAAATAGGATCTCAGGATCAGCTTGCGAGCGAACAAGCCGCCCGTCGAGCCCGACATGAGAATGATGATGGCGATCAGGATGGCAACGGCAATCAGGACTAAGGTGCCTACCTTCAGTTGCGACCACTGGATCTCTTTGCGGCTTGGCACTTTGGCGGTTCTCCGATAACGTTTGATTCAAAACACGTGCGGCGCGCGGCAATTTCTGATTCCACTGGCAAATAGCCCTTGCGGCGCCCCTTGAAAACCGCCCGGCGATCCATTCCGGACCGCCCCGAGGATGAGTCGAGGATACCAGACGGGCTCTTGTGACTCAGTCCTCAAGCACCACGCTGGCCATGGCGAGGTCCCTGGTATGAGTCAGGGAAAGGGCGGCATGGCGCACCCCGAGCCGGCGCATGAAATCTCCGGCCCGCCCATGGAACAGCAGCGACGGGCGTCCGCCAGGCAGGCGTGCCACCTCGATCTCGAGCCAGTTTACCCCGCGGCTGATGCCGGTCCCAAGCGCCTTGGCCCCGGCCTCCTTGGCCGCAAACCGTGCCGCCAGGCTCTCCGCGGCGTTGCGCTTGCGCAGGCAGTAGGCCTGTTCCGCATCGGTAAAGACACGGTTGAGAAACCTGGCGCCGAATCTTTCCATCGAGGCCTGGATGCGGTCGATCTCGATCAGGTCGATTCCCGAGCCGATGATCATCTTGTTTATGAAAGTACAACATCAACGGCGGCAGCAGAGAGCCCGTGAAGCCACCCTCGGCACGGGCCCTTTCCCACCCCTGATCAACGAGCCGGATGCTTGCCTGTTTCAAACCCGGTCATCGACCGTTCGATCCTTGAACAATCATGAAGTGATTCGCGCCTGGTGGCGATAAGGAGGCCATGAGTACCTGTGCGATGGAGCGCGGAGAAGGAACCAAGATGGGCTTCCCCTGGGCACTTGAAATGAAGGCTGTCTCCGGCGAAGAACCGTCGCGGCTGGTCAAAACGCTGACCGGCGGAATTCTTGGCTGCGGAGGCTGGGTTCTCAGCCGCGGAGCTAGCGACTCGGGAACCGTAACCATGCTGTTCGAATTTGAACGGCAGGCCTGCCTGGACATCTACACCGTTCTGATCGCGGCCGGGATCGAGCTCAGCCAGAACGGGCATGTTCGATTTACCGAGCTCTGCCAGTGCACCCGCAACCAGATGAGAAACTGTGCAACCGAGATCGCGAGTGTGGACCTGGAGGTTCAGACCTACCCGGTGGGTGCAGGCACGGGCTCGAACCCCGATCCGGAATCAGTCTAGTTCCGGTTTAGTGCGCGAAGGCCCGCGCCGCCACCGTCAACCCGCCTCCACCAGGCCGTAGCGGCGCTGCCAGGCCTCCTTGAGTCTCGCCCACACTCTGGCCCGCTCGGCCTCGGTGGTTTCGCCTCCACCGGGAGCAGCATTGGCAAATCGTGAAGCCTCCTGCTTGGCCAGTTCGAGTAGCTGCCGGTCTCGCACCAGGTTGGCGACCCGAAAGTCGGGCAAGCCGGCCTGGCGCGTCCCGAAAAACTCCCCCGGCCCGCGGATCTGCAGGTCAAGCTCGGCCAGTTCGAAGCCGTCCTGGGTGCTCACCATGGCGTTCAGGCGCTGTTCGCCCACCTCCGACACCCGCTTGCCGGTGACCAGAATGCAATAGCTCTTGGCCGCGCCCCGCCCCACGCGCCCTCGCAGCTGGTGGAGTTGAGCCAGTCCGAAGCGCTCGGCGTGCTCCACCACCATCACCGTCGCGTTGGGCACGTCCACCCCCACTTCGATAACGGTGGTGGCGATGAGCACATCGATTTCGCCCCGCTGGAAGCGGCGCATGATGATTTCCTTCTCGTCGGCATCCAGGCGGCCATGCAGCAGGCCAACCCGAATCCCGGCAAACGGCCCGGCCTTCAGCCGCTCGTACATGTCGACCGCCGACTTCAAGCCGGATTTTGCGCCCGAGCCCGCCTCCTTTTGAGCTCCCGGAAACAGGTCTGCAGTTTTGTTGCGGCGTGCCCGGGAAGGAGGCACGGTATCTGCCTGAATTGCTTCTCCGCCGGCCTCATCATGCGAAAAGTCGAGCTCCGGCTGATCGTCCTTCGTGCCCTCAATCACGGGATAAACCACGTACGCCTGGCGCCCCATTTTGACCTGCTTCTTGACGAAATCCCAGACGTCGTCGCAACGTTCCTCGGGCACCCGGCGGGTCACGATCGGAGTACGCCCGGGCGGCAGTTCGTCAAGCACGCTGACATCCAGGTCCCCGTAAAGCGACAGGGCGAGGGTTCGCGGGATCGGGGTAGCCGTCATCACCAGCACGTCGGGCTCCGCCTGGTGAGGCTTTTTCATCAGCCTGAACCGCTGCATCACTCCAAACCGGTGTTGTTCATCGACCACCACCAGGCCGAGCTTGTCGAATTCCACCTTTTCTTCAATGAGGGCATGGGTGCCGATCACCAGGTTGGCTTCGCCGCGGTTGATCATGCCGCGATTGATCCGCTTGCGTTCTTCGTCGAGAGATCCGGTCAGCAGCAGGACCCGATATTTCCGCGACGACCGTTCCAACAGCTTGCGGGCCGCCAGAAAATGCTGCGTGGCAAGGATCTCCGTGGGCGCCATGAGGGCCGCCTGGTAGCCGTTTTCCATCGCCACCAGCATGGCCTGCAGGGCGACGATGGTTTTGCCCGAACCGACATCCCCCTGCAGCAGGCGCCGCATGGGACTGGGCTGGCGCATGTCGGCCACGATCTCGCCCAGGGTACGCTTCTGGGCCGCCGTGGGATGAAAGGGAAGCACCTCGCGCACCGCCTCGCGCACCTTGTCGGTGGTGACAAAAGCAACGCCGGCGCGTTCGCGCATGCGGCGGCGTTTCAGTTCCAGGCCCAGTTCCAAAAAGAACAGCTCCTCAAAGATCAGCCGGCGGTGAGCCGGAGTGGCCCACGCCTGCAGTTGCGCCAACGGCGTTCCCTCCGGCGGAAAGTGGACCTGGCAGAGCGCGGTTTCACGATCGGGAAGTTCGAGACGCCCAAGCATGGCCTGCGGCAGGCATTCCGGGACGCTTCCGTGCATCCCCTCGAGGAGATGAAAGATGACCTTGCGCTGCCACCGGGACGCCAGTTTGGCGCCCCCCAGTGACTCGTAGACTGGAGTGATGCGCCCCACCTCCAGCAGGCGCGTCTCCGCGTCGTCGCCGGCGTCGGGCAGCGTCTCGTGCTGCGGCTGGATCATCTTGAAATTGATCGTCGAGCGCGACGGTTCAACCTTGCCGAACACCGCCACCGTCTGCCCGGCATGAAACTTCCCCTGAAGATAAGTCCCGTTGAACCAGACGCATTTCAATGCCAGGCGCCCTTGTCCAAGGGTGAGTTCGAAGATCGGGGCGCGGCGCGTCCGGACCAGCGCCGAGCTGCGCACCTCGGCGATCACGCTAGCCATCTCCCCCGGCTTCAATTCGTCCAGGCTGCGGGGATTCTGCCGGTCCTCATACCGGAAGGGAAGATGGTAGAGCAGGTCTTCGGCGGTGTGGATGCCCTTGGAGGCGAGCATTTCCGCCAGGCGCGGGCCGACCCCGCGCACATACATCACCTGGGTTTCAAGTCCGGGCACACTCCCGATGCTAAAGCATCCCCCGGTCGCGGGTTTTCGTCTGAGCGGAGCGCCGAGTTCCACCCGAATGCCGGCAAGCGAACAGGCCACTCCCGGTCATGCGGCGGTAAGAGCGCCACGAGCTGTCCGGACTTCGGCCGCCAGAACCCGCAGAATCATCACTGCGATCGCCGGTTGGGTCAGCATGAGCTGGCTAAAGTCTTCCTTGCTCAGGAAGGTCACCCTCGCGCCCCGTTTCGCAACCGCCGAAAGCGAATAGGCCGCACTGCCAATCAGGCCCGGCAGGCCGAGCAGCGAATCCTTTGCGGCAGCCATGCGCATGATCTCCTCGCCCCCATGCGACTTGAGCGTCAACGATACATCGCCGTCCAGAAACACAAAAAGCCCGCTGGGCGCATCCCCCTGCATAAAAAGGATGCGATCTTCAGAACAGTCCACCGGGGACGCGTGGGGCGTCAGCGCGTTGATGAGTTCCGAATCGGCTACGAAAGCGGCAGCATCCATGTTCATAAAAAATGTCTCCATTGCACTGCAGTCGCCGAGGCCGGGAAGGATTTGCCGTCGGTCGGTGCCAGCCCGAAAGAACGACGAAAGGAGGTTGACCTTCTCCTGCTTCCGGGGAAAGCTTTCGTATTCTGCCACTTTTTATGGCTCGAGAATTGTGAGCCTGATCACATTTCATCGAAAAGGCCGCAATGGCTGGCCGCCTGGGCAAAAGGGTAAGACGGTCCGCTGTTGAGGTTTTCAGCGGAAGCTCCCCTCCCGCGCAAACTTGCCCGCCAGTTTCCCGCTGCGGCCCGATCCCGGATCGCTATTCGGGACCAGCCCGCAGACCCGCGACTTATGCCTGCTATGGTTATATCCGTTCTCGCAGTACGCCTCGGAGGGTCTCTTTCCAATGCTGAACCGCAGGAGTTTTTTGCGTGCCGCAGGCGCTGTCTCGGCAGCTACCCTGATGCCCGGAGTCCACGTCCTTGCCGCAGATTCCGATCAGGAGCGGGCCGATCAGGCGCAAGCCGACCAGGCGCGGCCCGTCGCTGCCAATGACCACATCCAGATCGCGCTGATCGGAGCGGGCGGCCAGGGTATGCACGACACGCGTGCTGCGGTGGAGGTCCCCGGAGTCAAACTGGTTGCGGTCGCCGACTGTTACGACGGACGACTGGCGCGCTCCAGGGAAATATGGGGCGACGATGTCTTCACCACCCGCGATTACAACGAGATTCTCGCTCGCAAGGATATCGACGCAGTCATCATTGGCACCCCCGACCACTGGCACAAGCAGGCATCCATCGACGCCATGAAGGCGGGCAAGGATGTGTACTGCGAAAAGCCCATGATCCATCTCTACTCCGACGGTCCGGCGATGATCGAGACATCCCGCTCCACCAAGCGCATTCTGCAGATCGGAAGCCAGCGGGTAAGTTCCATCACGTACATCAAGGCGAAAGAAGTCCTGGCCTCCGGCGCCATCGGCAAGCTGAACATGGTGACGGCGCGATGGGACCGCAATTCGGCCATGGGGGCTTGGGATTACACCGTGCCGCCCGATGCCTCGCCGGAGACCTGCGATTGGCCGCGCTTCCTGGGTACAGCCCCTAAGATTCCTTTCAACGCGGAACACTTCTTCCAATGGCGCAAGTGGAAGGCCTACGGTTCGGGGGTAGCCGGAGATCTGTTCGTCCACTTGTTTTCCGGAACCCACTTCATCACCGGATCGCACGGTCCCACGCGCGGCATGGCCACCGGCGGACTGCGCTATTGGAAAGACGGCCGCGATGTCGACGACGTGATGCTCGGACTTTTCGATTACCGCGAGGGCTTCAACCTGAGCCTTCGGGTCAACTTCGTCGATGGTGGAGAAGAGAGCGAAGGCCTGGTGTTCACCGGCTCCGAGGGAACCATGGAGATCACCTGGCAGGGCCTTACCGTGACCCGCGTTCCCCGCGAAACCGCCCCCGGGCTGACCATCGATACCTTTCCCGAAGCCATGCAGAAGCGGATCACGGATGAGTACGACAAGAAGTATCCCGCCCACGCCGGCGACTCATCGCTGGCAGGGACCGAGACATACCTGACTCCCAAGGGCTATTCAGACAGCTTTGACCACTTCAGAAATTTCTTCGCCTCCGTCCGGTCCCGCCAGCCGGTCATCGAAGATGCCGTCTTCGGTTACCGGGCCGCGGGAGCGGCGCTGCTGTCCAATCTCAGCATCGAGCGCGGCCAGGTCGTGAACTGGGACCCGGACGAGATGAAGCTGCTCTAGCGGATGCCGGGCCGCCGCTTTCCGGGTTTCGTCGAAACCCGGAAAGGCGACTCGCAACGCCGCCCGACAGCCCCCGACATGTGCCTATTTGACCTACGGTTCGCCTCCGGCAGCGCGACCGTTCGGGTCGGCTTACGTCCAACCGAAGAACCAGTTTGGCAACGGTGTGCCTGCCGAGCCGGCGGCCCAATCCCTCAATCCACTGATTTACAATCGCCTAGTAAGCAGGAACGAAACTGAATGAGTCTTTTTACCATGCATGCAGGCCCGGTGCGCAGGCATATGGGTCAGGCAGGTGCGGCCTTTGCGGCTGCGATTGCCCTCGCCGGATGCGGCGCTGGATACCGTCCGGTTGTGACCCCGATCAATCCCAGCGGCCCCGCGCCTCAGCCCGCCTCGTTCGCAGTGGTCGTATCGGCCCCTGCACCGACTTCCCCGGGCATCGCCACCATCATCGATTATTCAGGCGATACGATCGTTGCCCAGGCCCCCATCGGCCCCGGACCGCTGACCTTTTCTGTCGACGAGACGGGCAGCACTGGTTACACCGTCAATAGTGACGGCACTCTGACCAACTTCCCGGTATCGAGCACCCTCCAGGCCAAAAACGTCACCTATTCGACCCTCCCCTCGGCCTCCATCCCGGTAGGGCTGTTTTCGCCTTCCGCGGGGCTGTGGATCGCCGATCAAAATGGAAACCTCGCCGACGTGCTCACCGGGGCGCCCGAAACCTTCAAGCTGTCGATTCCGCTCGCTCCCACCCCGGTCACCATCGTCGGTTCCGGAGTGGTCGCGGAACGGAATTACGCCATCGCTCAAGGCAACACCAGCGGCGGCAACGTGACCAGCGGCGTTCAGTGCAACACCGCTCCCACCACCGCGCCCCCTGGCGAAGCCGACGCCATCGAAATCGCCAGCAACACCGTCTCGGCGAGAATTCCCCTGGGCAGCTGCCCGGTCTTTGCCGTCCAGAGCGCCGATGCTAAACGCCTGTTTGTACTCAACCGCGGCAGCGATACGGTCAGCGTGATCAACAGCCAGAACAACACGCTCGATCAGTGCACCCCGTTTGTCAACCAGAACGGGCAGACCGTGACGTGCCATCCAACCCTGCCGTTGTCCACCACGGCCGTGACCGCCACCGGTATCACCCCGCCCAACGGCACCACCGGAATGGGCACTACGGCCGGTCCGGTCTATGCCGAGTACAACACCGCAACAGGGCAATTGATCATTTCCAACTACGACGGGAACACCGTCAGTGTCATTGACGTCAGCCTCGACGAGTTCGGCAATGACAGCCAGACCTTCGGGACCACGTACACCATCCCCGTGGGCGCAAACCCTGCCAGCGTGACCGCGCTCTACGATGGCACCCGTGCCTATACCGCCAACCAGACCGACGGAACCGTCACCATCCTCAACCTCACCAGCCATACCGCCGAGAAGACGCTGGCGGTCAACGGCCACCCCCGCACCGTGGTGTCCACCCAGAACTCGCTCTACGGCAAGATCTACGTTGCCTCCCCCGACAGCCCCTTCCTCACCATCATTCGCAGCGATCAGGACATCGTGGACACCACCGTCCTGGTCCAGGGCAATCTGGTCGATGTACGGGTGAGCAGCCAGAACGCAGTCCAGGGAAACTCCAACGTGGTCAGCCGCAAGCCGGGGTACGGCCAGCCATGCTACCTGCCGGGCGCCGCCGCTGCCGCGTCTTACGCGGCCTGTACAACCCTGCCATAAGGCCTGATCGATTGGAACGTGCCAGCCCGGCTGGCTCAACAGGAAGGGAAGTGCCCGGGGTAGAAATGCCCCGGGCATTTTCTTTGAACGAAAGTATGGCCGCAACTTCAAAATCGCGCCTGGACATTGTCCTCGTGGAACGCGGACTGGTTCCGAGCCGGGAACGTGCACGGGCGCTGATCCTTGCCGGCCGCATCCTGGTCAACGAACAGAAAATCGACAAGCCTGGCGCGCCGGTGCTGCCCGACGCCCCCATCCGCATCCTGGGCGAAGATCAGCCCTACGTCAGCCGCGGCGGCATCAAGCTCGCCGGCGCACTGGATCACTGGCAAATCGAGGTGACAGGGCGCTCCTGCCTCGACGTGGGTGCCTCCACGGGCGGCTTTACTGACTGCCTCTTGCAGCGCGGGGCGGTTCATGTCACCGCGGTCGACACAGGTTTCGGTCAAATCGCACTCAAGCTGCGCGACGATGTGCGCGTCAGGCTGCTGGAAAGGACCAATGCCCGCTTGCTTCCGCCCGGATCGCTGGCTGGACCGCCGGAGGCAACCCTGCTGGTGATGGACGTGTCTTTCATCTCCGCAACTCTCGTCATTCCGCCCGTGCTGGCGGCGGCCCCCGGCCTTCAGGAGGCGGTGGTCCTGGTGAAACCTCAATTCGAGGCGGGCCGCGAGCATATAGGCAAGGGCGGCATCGTGCGAGATCCCGCCGCTCATCAGCTCGCCATCGCCCGGGTGGAGGCGTGCTTTCGGGATCTTCATTGGGAGGTGACCGGAACCGTCCCGTCTTCGATCACCGGAGTCGAAGGAAATCAGGAGTTTCTGCTCCACGCGCGCCGCCCTTCACCGGCAGTTTGATTGGGAATCGTTTCCCGCAATATCGGCAGGGCACAACCACAATGGGGAGCACGGGCTCCGGTCCATTACACTGAGGGCGCATGGTTCGTGTTGCGATCGTTTGCAAGCCGCAGAAGGAAGAACTCGCCCGCATCGTTCCGGAGCTGGTCGGTTGGCTTCGCCAGCGCGGCTATGAACCGATGCTCGACCATGAAGCGGGCCAGTACACCGGCGCCGCGCCATCAGTGGATCGCACCGAATTGCCCGCATTCGCACCGGAGTTGATCATCGTGCTGGGCGGAGATGGAACCCTGCTGTCGGTGGGCCGCATCTTCGCCGAGACCGGGACCCCGATCCTCAGCGTGAACCTCGGATACCTGGGATTTTTGACCGAGGTGCGGCTCGGCGATCTGTATGCCACGCTCGACAGCTGGTGCCACAACTGCCACCAGATTGAGCCCCGCGCGATGCTGCACGCAGAGCTGTGGCGCCAGGGCGAAATGCATTCCTCCTACGAGGCGCTCAACGATGCCGTGGTCACCAAAGGCGACATCGCCCGCATGGGCGACTTTGCGGTTGAGCTCGATGGGAAAAAGGTCGCGCGTTTTCGCGCCGACGGAGTAATCGTCTCCACTCCGACCGGCTCCACCGCTTACACCCTGGCCGCCAACGGACCGATCCTGACCCCGGACGTGGATGCAATGGTGGTGACGCCGATCTGCCCCCACCTGCTCACCCTGCGGCCCATCGTGGTGCGCGGCGACGCCTCTCTAACCGTGCGAGTAGAGGGCATTCCCAACGTTGCGTTGTTAACCGTGGATGGGCAGCGAGCCGTGGAATTGCACGTCAATGATGAGATCCGCTGTCAGCGCTCCCGCAACACCGTCAACCTGATCCGCCTCAATGAAGGTGGATTCTTCGACGCTCTCCGCAACAAGCTCAGCTGGGGCGAGCGCTAGCTGACACCTGCATTCTTCCGATTGCGCTGTCCAGCCGTCGATCCCCGATGATGCAACGACGATCGGAAAGCGAGTCGCTACTGGCTTAATTCATCCAGCAAAACCTTGGCCTTCATCGCCAGGGTCTTGGCTGCGAACGCATCGTGCGAAGAAAGCGCGGTGTGTGCCTGTTTCAGATATTCCCTAATCTGCGACGAGGTCTTTTCTTCTGTGTCGTCGAGCTTGCGCGTGATCGAGCCCAGCCTTTTTTCATCGTCGGCGATGGCGTCGCTTGCTTCTTTTTGATTCGCGTCAGGCTCGTTGGTGGTGAGAGTCCCGATGGCGCTTACCTCGGCAGGGGGAGCGTCGTTTGCCACCTGCGAGGTTTGGGTACTGGAGTTGGACGGAGCGATCGCGGGCGACTTCGCGGCCGGCTTTTTGCTCTTGGGCTTCTTGGGCGGTTCCTGCGGCTTGACCACCACTTTAGGTGGTGGCGGTACAGGAAAATCCACCTTCGCAGCCGGGATCGGCGCCGCAGAGGTATCCAGCTTGGGAGGTGGCGGATCTTCAATCGGAGGAGCAAGGGGCTGCACCTTTGCAACATCCGCCTTATGCCCGCAGGCACAAAGCAGCAAAGGCAGCAGCAGTGCCACGCTCCTGGAAACCAACCTCATTCAGCGATCCCCTTCGCTTCTTCAACACCCGCCGGCTGCAGATGACGACGGCCCCAGTCCGCAGCGGCGAGCGGAATGCGCAACTTGAACTCTGTGCCACGGACTTGCCTTGATTGTACTTCGACATTGCCGTGATGCAACTGGAGAATCCGATAGGTCATGGCGAGGCCGATTCCGCTGCCTCCGGCCTTGGTGGTGAAGTAGAGATCGAATATCTTCTCGCGAATATCATCGGGGATTCCGCAGCCCTCATCCGAAATCCGCAGTACGGCGCTCTTCCGGTCGGTCTCAAGCGTCAATTCCAGCGTCCCTCCGTCCGCCATAGCCTGCGCGCCGTTCTGAATCACGTTCCACGCCGCCTGCTTCAACAGGTCCGCATCAACGTTGACGACGACCGGCTTATCCGGCAGGCGGCTGATAAGTGTCACGTTGCGCGTCGACAACTCCTCGGTCGCCAGGGCGAGAACATCTCCGATCACGTGGCGCAGGTCCTGCTCGCGCAACTGCATCTCGACTGGCCGCGAGAAGTCCACCAGCGTCTGGACTACTCGGTCGAGCCGGCGGATCTCCGAATCGATCACATCCAGGTGACGGATGGCGGGAGCGCTCTCACTGCCAAGCTTGTTCTTGAGAAGCTCGAGGTGAACGACGATCGCATTGATGGGGTTTTTGACTTCGTGGGCGACACCGGAAGTGAGCCGGCCGATCGCGGCCATGCGCCGCGAAAGCTCCAGCTCCGACTCGATCTCTTCGACCGACTCCAGATCGCGCAGGGTTACCAGCGCGCCCAGTCCCTGCCGCCCGCGCTCATCGTGAATGAAGTCCAGCGAAGCCTGGATGCGCCGGCCCGACTCAATGCGGATTTCCTGCTTCAGCAGCGGTGCCTTGGCCTCAAACCCCTTCAGAAGGGCCCTCCCCAGCACAGTAGATCTGTCGAAGATCTCAACCGCATGAAGGCCAAGCACGCGCGCCCGGTCCACCTGGAGCAACCTGCGCGCGGCCTCGGTCACCAGCACAGCGCGCCCGTCGCCCGTGAACAGCAGGATGCCATCTTGAAGATTGCCGAGAATCTGATCGAGGTTATCCTTGAGCGCCGAGAACACCTCCTCGACGTTCCGCATGCGCTTGCCGATCTGCTCGATCTTCGTGGACACCCGCGCCGCCGTGTCCTGCCTCGGGCCAGATTCGTCTTCAGGGCGTTCCGGTTCGCTCTGCGAAGTCCAGAAGTCGAGCTGGCGGCTGATCTCTTCGAGCGGCTTCAACGCCAGGTTGCTGAGGAAAAGCGCGACCAGGAAAGTCGTGCCCAGCGCCACGCACATCAGCTCGATCGCATCCTTGAGCCACGGAGCATAAGCTTCTCGCAGGAAGGTGGTGCGGACTCCCACGTGGACCGTCGCGAAGGGCTGGTTATTGCTCTCGACGTTAACGACGATGTCGTAAACACTCGGCTTTCCCAACACAACCCGCACCATGTTGAGAGAATTGGCTTTTCTCAGCTGGTCGTAGTCGGGGCGAGGGGGCAGTGGCTTGTCTTTGTTTTGGGGGTCTGTACTTAACAGAGTGTTGTTTTTGCTGTCGCCGATGTTGATGTCATACACGGTAAGCGAATAGCGGTTGACCGAATCAATCACGGCCTGCAGGGCATCGTTGTTGCGAACCGCTTCGGCCGCCAGGTCCTGCCGTTCATAAGGTTTGGTCGGATCGATTTTGCGATTCTTGAGCCCCGTTTCCAGTGCGTTGCGGAGCGCAAACTGCACCTGGTTGGCCACCATGTGGTTGGTATCGTACGTCTGGGTGACTGCCGCGTGCAGCAACTGGATGACGTAGACAACCGAAAGAACCCCGGTGAGAAGCGTCACCAGGGCGGTGATGGCCAGTACGAGTTTGGTCTTGAGTCGCATTAGGCAGGAGAAGTTTGCAGTTTACGCCGACTGAACCTCCCTGGTCTGGCTATATTCCTTGAGCTTGTTGTGAAGCGTCTTCAGGCTCACGCCCAGGATCTCGGCGGCCCGGGTCTTGTTCTGCCCGGTTGCCTCCAGGGTCCGCACGATCAGCAGCCGTTCGGCTTCGTCGACGGTGATGCCTACCCGGACGGGTACCGCGCTGGCATCGTCCGCCTGCGGGCTCAGCGGCTGCGCCTTTCCAAAGCCCGGAGGCAAATGGCCCGCGTCAAGAGGCGTGCCGTCAGGGCACAGAATCACCGCCCGCTCAATGGTGTTGCGCAGCTCGCGGGCGTTCCCAGGCCAGTGGTAGGCGATCATCCGGTCGAGTATGGATGGAGCGACTCCCGATACCCTGCGGCCATGTTTCTGATTCATCTCCGTAAGCATCGCCTCCGCCATGGCCGGAAGGTCTTCAAGATGAGTACGCAGCGGCGGCATATGAATGTGGAACACGTTAAGCCGGTAGAACAGGTCGGAGCGAAGGTCGTTGGTGGCGATCGCCTCTTCAGGCTCGCGGTTGGTGGCGGCCAATACCCGCACATCGACGTCGATCTCATTGCGCGCGCCCAGGCGGCGCAGCTTGCGCTCTTCAAGGACTCGCAGCAGCTTTGCCTGCGTGCCCACCGGCATTTCCGCCAGCTCATCGAGCAAAAGCGTTCCCCCGGCCGCCAGTTCAAAGCACCCGATGCGCCTCTCCACCGCCCCGGTGAACGAGCCCTTTTCGTGGCCGAAGATCTCGCTCTCAATCAATGTCTCCGGAATCGCGGCGCAATTGACGGCAACGAACGGCCGCGGCTTGCGCGGGCTCAGGTCGTGCAGCGTCCGCGCCACCAGCTCCTTGCCCGTGCCACTCTCTCCGGTGATCAGCACAGACACATTAGAAGGTGCGATCTGCTCGATCAGCGCAAAAATCTCCCGCATCGACTTCGAGTTGCCGACCATGGAACCGAGCACGCCGGTCTCGCGCAGCCGCCGCCGGGCTACCTCCAGTTCGATATCCGTCTCCCGCTGCCGCGTGGCGTTGGCCAGGATGTTGCGCAATCGCGTCGGGTCCACCGGCTTCAAAAGGAAGTCGTACGCGCCCAGCTTCATGGCGTCGACCGCGGTCTGGATCGAGCCCTGAGCCGTCAGCAGCACTACCGATGTTTTGGCGTTGGCCAGAGAGCCTTCTTCGGCAAACTTCGTCAGCAGTCCGATGCCATCGAGGCGCGGCATTTTCAGATCGGTGATCACGATGGCCGGATTCCACGCCACCGCCTTCTCCCAGCCCTCGACCCCATCCCTCGCGGTTTCAGTGCGATATCCCCACCCGGAGATCAGCTCAGCCAGCCCCGTTAAAGCGTGTGGCTCGTCTTCAACAATCAGTACCTTCACCGCGGAGTTCATATTTGTCATCGTGCGCAGCTGGTTGCCGCTACCGTTATTCTCTCTTGTCAAAGCCTTTTGCGTGAAACTTTTACCCGACCCAAGGTGGCCGCGGGGATGGCTCACGTCTTTGCTCCATCTCGCCGGCCGCGAAAGACCACCCCGGCAACTACCCCCAGTCCAAACGAAATGGTTGCGTTCAAAACCAGTCCTGGTATCAGGAACTCCTGCGCCTGGCCCAGTCGAAACCAGGGCATCGCCAGCAGAATGAATGGAATCCAGTCAAGCCCGACGTTGTCGGGCCGGGTAGTGACAGCAGTGATGGAGAAGATAAGGATCACCACTGCGATGTAACCGCCGCCCGCGCACAAACCCCACCTGAGGCTCCGCCTTGAACGGGGTTTGTTCATGTCCCGTTCATTATCGGCCGAGCCGCGTTCGGGTTCAGGCACTATCCAGCCTTCTCTGTGAGTTCCGCCCATCTTGAATAGAGCGCATCACTCTCCTCCTGCGCTCGCGCCAACTCCGCCAGCGCTTGTTCCAGCGCGCCGGCGTTGCTGGCTATCGCAGGGTCATCGACCCTGGTTCGGGCAGCGTCGAGTCGGGCGTCGGAGGCCTCGACCCGCTCCTCGATGGAGGCAAACTCGCGCGCCTCGTGGTAGGAAAGCTTCTTCTTCTGTCCCGGGCTGGCCGCTCCCGGCCCCTCATCCTGGACCCTCGCGCTGCGATCAGCCTGACCCGAGAACCCAGGGCGCTTGCCACTGGGATCACCCTCAAATGATTCAGCTTCCGTCTCTTCCAGCCATGTTTCCCACTGCCCGTAGTCGGCAAACTGCCCGATGCCGCCCCCGCCGTTCAGCCCCAGGACGGTGGTCGCGACCCTATTCAATAAATACCGATCGTGGGTCACCAGCACCAACGCGCCCGGGAATTCCAGCAGGTTGTCCTCCAGAATTTCCAGCGTCGGGATGTCCAGGTCATTGGTGGGCTCGTCAAGCAGCAGAATATCCGCAGGTTCAAGCATCAGGCGCGCGATCAAAACCCTGGCTCGCTCCCCGCCGCTCAAATTACGTACCGGCTGGTTAAGCTGCTCTCCGGTAAACAAGAATCTCGCCGCCCAGCTGGCTACATGGACCGTCCGCCCCTGGTGGATCACGGAATCGCCCTCCGGCGCCAGCGCCCGCCGCAGGGTCAGGCTCTCGTCCAGGTCGCGCATCTGGCTGAAGTAAACCAGCCGCAGGCTCTCGGCCCGCCGGATCGTACCCTCGGCCGGTTCCATCTCGCCCCGCAGCAGTCGCAGCAGGGTGGTCTTGCCGCTACCGTTGGGGCCCACCAGGCCCACCTTCATGCCCGCCGTCAGAATGAAGTTCAGCCCCGAAAAGAGTCGTCTCGCGCCGGTGTTCGTCATCCCCGCCGGCCGGAACTTCCGCCGCGACGTCGTCAAATTCCACCAGCCGCTTGGTCTTGCGCTGGCTGGCCGCAAAGTCGATTCCCGCCGAATTCGTCGTCGTTCGGGAATTTAGATCGGCCAATTGGCCGATCATGGCGTTGGCCGTGTCGATCCTCGCCTTGGACTTCGTAGTCCTGGCTTTAGGCCCCCGCCGCAGCCATTCGATCTCGGTTCGCACCCGGTTGCTCAGGCTCTCCATCTGTCGATTCTGAGCTTCGAGATAAGCCTGTTTCTCTTCGAGAAAGCGGCTGAAGTTTCCCTTGACCTTGAACAGCCCATCGGCATACACACGATTCAATTCAACTACCTGGCTCGACGTCGATTCGAGAAAATACCGGTCGTGGCTAACTGTCACGGCCGCGAAATTGGCGCCCGTCAGCAATTCTTCCAGCCATTCGATCCCCGCCAGGTCGAGGTGATTGGTGGGCTCATCCAGCAGCAGTACATCGGGCTGAGACACCAGGGCTTCAGCCACTCCCAGCCGTTTGCGCCATCCTCCCGAAAGCGACGCGGCATCTGCGTCGAGGCGGTCGAAGCCAGTACGGCCGGCCAGCTCTCGCATCCGGCCCTCCTGCTCCACCTCGCTCACGTGGGCCGCCGTCATGGCCCGCTGCAGCACTTCGCGAACCGTGAGACCCGCGGCAAAACGCGACTCCTGTGGAACATAGGCCGTACGGGCCCGTTTGCGAACCGCCACCTCGCCCTCATCCGGCTCGACCTGCCCTCCCAACACGCCCAGAAGCGTGGACTTGCCGGCTCCGTTCGGGCCGATCAGGCCGATACGATCGCCGTCGTTTACGGTCAGTGAAATATTGCGGAACAGCGGAACCGCTCCGAACTGCTTGGTGACTCCCTGCGCATTAAGTATGGGCGGCATCTCTTATAAGAGTACCGCCCGGCGACTGAACGGTGTCGTCGCTTTCGCGGTTTGGCACGCAAAGAAGCAAGCTTCAAAATGCAACTGAGCAACTCGCCTTTATCCATGCGCATCTATCCAAAAGCCCATGTCCGGGTGGGCACCTACCCTCTGGAGTTCCCAATAAAATGCGTAGTTCAATTTCGAGGTCAGCGATCTCTACGGCGCTCGTGTGCGCCTGCCTTGCCGCAGCGTCAATAAAATCACCAGCGCAAACCGTAATCGGCTCTATTCCCGTGGCTGGTTTTCCAGGCCAGGGTGTCTACGACAACGCCACGCAGGAAACATATGTTCCCACCGGGACCAATGCTTCCGGCACCAGCGAGATTACGGTCATTAACAAAAAGAACGTCGTGGTCAAAACCTTCACCTTGCCTACGAACTGGGGAGCCGTAACCGCCGCGCTCAACCCCATCACCAGAAAACTATATGTCGGAGCCGAAGACGGCGGACTGTTCGTGCTCAATCCCAAGACGGGAGTATTGATCGGCTACGTGAATGTCAGTGCCGTATCGGTGGTCGTTAACCAATTCACCAACAAGGTTTATGTTTCCGACTTCGTCGGTACGCTCAATGTCATTGACGGGGCGACCGACAACATCATCAAGTCGATCCCGGTCAACGGCATCGAGAATATCGCGATCAACCCCGTTACCAACCGTGTGTATGCGGCCCAGGATTATTTTCCGGGGCAGGTCACAGTCATCAATGGTCAGTCCGACACTATTCTGACTACGGTCCAGGCGGGAAGCGGTCTCACCTTCAGCGTCACAGTCGACCCGCTCACCAACACCTTTTATTCATCCGAGGAACTCGGCACCGTCACCGTTTACGACGGCAAGACCAACCAGCGGAAGGCGGTCATCGCCATTCCCGGCCAGCCTGCCACTGTGATTTGCGATCCGTCGGAAAAGAAGGCGTACGTGACGGATTCAGCCGATAACAAGGTCTATATCATTGACACCAAAACCAACACGGTGACCGGCGGCCTGACCGTGGGAGCAACACCCCAGTACATGACCATCGATTCCGTACATGATCTGCTCTACGTCGGCAACACCGGACAGACCGACGCCAACGGCAACCCGGTCTTCAGCCTTTCCGTGATCAAGGAATAAAGGCAATTCGCTGCGACTGACTTACCTTGAAAAGGGACGCATACAGTGCGTCCCTTTTCCTTTGCTCCGCAGAAACTTATTCAGTACGAAGCGCCGACACCGGGTTGAGGCGCGCCGCCTGCCGCGCCGGCAGATAAGTGCCGAACACCGCCAGTAAGGGCAGAATGCAGATACCCGCAATCAGCGCCAGCGGATCGTGCTGCGACGTTCCAATCAATTCGTCGCGCGCGAATCGCCCGGCTGCGAACGCCAGCGGCAGACCCAATGCCACTCCGATCAAGGCAAGCATCAAGGCTTGGCGCAGGACCATGCGCATCACCTGCCCGCGGTCCGCGCCCAGCGCCATGCGAATCCCGATTTCGTGCGTTCGCTGCGAGGTGATGAAGGACAGCACTCCGTAAATTCCCACCAGCGACAGCAACAGCGCTGTGGCCGCGAACGTCCCAAACAGAGCCAGCGCAAACCGCGAGCCGGCATAGCCGTACATGTCCAGCATCTGACGCAGGCTCATGACTTCCATCACCGGCTGGTCCTTGTCGATGTCGTGAATCAGCTGCCGAACCGGGTTGACCAGTTGGTCAGCCGGAAGAACCGTTGAGACAATGAGCACGTCGGTAGCCCCGGGAGCGGCCGTGTAAGGCAGCAGGATGTGCGGGAAGTCTTCGCGGAAACCAACAAAGAAGGGCAGATCGCTCATCACGCCGACCACTGTAAAGGCGTCGTTGTCCAGCTTGTTCTTGCCGTCGGGTTTGAATTCGGGCAGCCGCACCGTGCGGCCAATCACGTTCTCGCCCGCGAAATAGCGGTGGGCGAAATTCTCGGTGATGACCGCTTCATGCGCCGCCGACGATACCTCGCGATTGTCCAGAAAGTGCCCCTGCACCATGTGCCGGCTCGACATTCCCAGAAATTCAGGATCGGTCAGGTGCACGGCCACAATGCGCCGGTCGCGCTCCTGCCCGCCGATCTGCACCCTGTCGCCATAGAGATCCATAAACGGGAATGCCGCGTCCACAGTAGCGGAGCCCACTCCCGGAACTGCATGAACGCGATCCAGAAGCTGGCGAAAGAACAGGCTGCGGCTCTCCAGCGTGGGATACCGCACATCCGCCAGCGGAATCCGCATCATCAGGGTATGCTCCGGAGAAAACGGGACCGGGATATTTTCAACCGCCATCAGCGACCGCACCATGAGACCCGCCAGGGTGAGCAGCGCGAGCGAAAGCGCGATCTCCGTTACCACAAAGCCGCTCAGCAATCGCCTCTGCGCCCTTCCTCCCGAAGATCGGTTGCTGTTGAGAGCTGAGGCCAGGCGAGGGTTGGCGCTATGCCACGCCGGAGCCATGCCGAAAATCAAAACGGTTCCGAGCGCAATTCCCAGCGCACCCAGCAACACCGGAAGATTCATCGTGATCACGGCTTCATCAGGAATCGTGTCGGTGGGCACGATGCGCAGTATCAGCTTCAACCCGGCGTAAGCGAACCCCAGAGCGACGGGAAGGGAAGCCAGCGCCAGCAGCAGGCCTTCAATAAACGCGTTGCGGGCGAGGCGAACACGCGTCGCTCCGATCGATGCGCGCACCACAAACTCATGTTCCCGCCGTACCGCTCGCGCCAGCAGCAGGCTCGACACGTTGACGCAGGCGATAAAGAGCAGAACGAAGACCGAGCCGACCAGCAGGTGAATGGTGCTGGCAAGATTCGATTTGAACATTTCATCGAACGGAAGAATCCCCAGCCTGAGATTTTTAGGAAAGATGAATGGAACATTCTTTGAGAACTCATCGAAGACCGGGCGCAGCTCGGCTTCGGCTTGCGCATCGGTGACGCCCGGCTTGAGACGCCCGACCAGCGCGAAAGACCTTTGCCCCTCGACGGAATACTCTTCGGTCATCAACACCGGCAGGTAGACATCAGCGCCGCGCCACAGAAAGCGCGGCGGCATGACCCCGATGATGGTGCGCGGATGGCGGTCGAAATTCAGCGAGCGTCCGATGATCGACGGGCTGCCCCCGTAATGCGCCTGCCAATAGCGATAGCTCAACAGTGCCACTTCTTCGTGGCCCGGCTGTACATCGCTGTCGACCGTGGCTCGTCCGATGATCGGCTTTACGCCCAGCACGTCAAACGTATTAGGCGTAATGTAATTCCCGCGCAGGCGCTCCGGCTCGAAATTCCCGGTCAACTCGACAAAGCCCACCGTCGACGCCGTGATGCCGCTGAAGATGTGAGTGCGCCGGGCGATTTCGTTGAACTGCTGCGGGGTGTAGCCCCTCCAGCTGCATTGAGCCTGCTCCGGCCAGCACAGCTTGACGGTCGCCAGCGTGTGCACGTCCTTGTAAGGGAACGGATCGATGAGCACCCCATAGGCGACGCTGAAGACGGCCGTGGCAATGCCGATTCCGAGCGCCAGCGTTAGGATCGCGGTCAATGCGAATGCCGGGTAGCGCACCAGCTGCCGCCATGCGTAGCGAATATCCTGCCCGATCGTGTTCATGCGGATTCCTCCTGCCTCACCAGCGCGGAACGGACGATCATTCGCAAGCCGGCAATCAGAGAAAAGATAGTGGCGATAAGCCTCGCACAATCCCCCAGCCGAAACAAATAAAGTTCGGGTGTTACAGATGAGCTCTCTACAAAAGCAAGATATCGGCCGTCCGGCGCTGCACTTTTTCAATTGCAACTACGCCTGAGAGATGGGAATATCCCTAATCCCCAAATTCGCGTCTTTATACGCTTGCCGTTATTTCAGCCCGAACGACAGACCAGCGAGGAACAGCATGCCAGTATCGATTGCAAGTTTGAAGAAAGTTCTCGACGAAATTGAGGAGGAGCTTCGAAGGGAGCCGGCATCCCTGATGGAGTCAGGTAAGGGAGTCGACGATCCGGAATACATGAAACAAACGCGCCGCCTTGAAGCGCTGTTGGCGAGGCTCAGCCTGGCGATCAAGGAAATTCAGAATACCCGAAAACCCAAGGGACCCGACGCCCAGCAGTTGCTCAAGCGAGCGCGTGAGTTGGGACGGCGAATCCGGGAAGCCGACGGACGTTCCATGGATCAGGGCACCTTCGAACTGCTGGGGCAGGCTCTCGGTGAAGATCACGAGTATCGAGAGCAGCTTCACCAGTATCACGAGATGCTGGAGGTCCCCGACAAGGAGCCTCGCTACATGGCGCCCCAGCAGCCGACGGAGTCCGTGGAGGGGATGGCCATCCTGCTTTTCTCCTTAGTGCTGGGGTGGGTGCAAAATCGGAAGAAGCAGGCCAAACGCAAATCAGCTCGGTAACGTAGGCGCCCGACATCCCGCCTCAGTTCAGATCACGGGCCGAGAAAAGGCGAAGCGCCCTGCTGTCCGCTCCAGTGATAGCGCCGCTCCGGATCTGCTCCGCTGCGCGACACCCATCGTTCCGGGGCGCGGGACTCCATCCAGTCGACAGGGCGTGCTCCCGCTCCGCCGGCGGCCGCCATGGCAAACGCATCGCGGATGGCAGCCTTTTGTTCAGCGCCCTGCAGGCCCGGATCAGCCGCAACGAACGTGACGGCTCCGCTCCGCGCCAGCATGTCGAGCCACTGACGATTCAGTTCCCACGGGATCGCCCGCGTGATTCCAGCCATGTCTGGGTCGATATTGAAAAACACGCCGTTCTGAGGCAGCCGGAACGCGGCGGTATTCACGCCCATCCGTCGGGTTCGCTCCCACTGTCGGCCGCTGGTATCGTCCCCCGTACGTTGCGCCTCAAACACCCCCTGCCCCAGGTGCCCGATCGTATTGCACCCGTCCAGCACAATCGCGTCGCCCGACGTCTCCCGAATGAGTGAGTAAAGTGACGCGATGACCTCGGCATTGGTCAAGCTCTTGTCCGCCAGCGACCACCCCGGCGCGGTCGGCTGCGGTCCCATCTCAAATCCCCACTGGCCCAGCAAGTCATAGGTGCTGAAATCGTGCTTGACCAGTTCGTAGCTCCAATCGCGGGCCTGGCGAAACTTGGCGGCGATGCGGTCTCGGGCTTCGGGAACCGTTGGATCAAAAGCCAGCTCGCGCCCCCGCTCCTTGCGTTCGCCGAAATCGTCCGGCGGGCAACAGCAGGCCATCCGCAGCATCCTTCGGTGCCTCCAGGGGTCGCACCCATATGCCGGGGCGAACATTGCGCTTGCGGATCTCAGCGGCAAGTTTGCCCATGTCGGGCCACGCCGCGGTTCCGTTCTCCCATCCTCCGTCGATGACCGAAAACGGCCGCGCGCCCTTCGCCGGCGCAAGACCGGCGATGAATTCGGTGTCGCGCACGATGGTCTCCGCCGTACTCGCGCCGTAGCTGTAATTCCAGTCATTGGCGCCATACACCGGGGCGAGCCTGCGCGACGGCCTGCCGCACATCGCCCGGCACAGTGCCGCGACCGCCTCGAATGCGTCCTCGCCGCGACCACCCGCATGCGCCACCACCGTCGCCATGGCCAGCCGCCGCTGCCCGAGCTGTACTCCGTTGCCGCCGTTGGTCACATTGAGCCACAGCGAAACACCCTCTGCGTCGAGCTGCCAGAAGCACAACGCCCGCGCATCGGTCTTTACGCCATAACCGTGGCACGCGCTCGTGTCCCAGGTAGCGAAATACCACGGCATGGGCCGCTCCGGAACAATGTTCCGCCAGCCCAGTTCGCCATAGCTGCGTTCCCACGCATCCCCCAGGATCAGCAGGTCAGCACCGGAGGCCGCATTCCATCTGCAATGCACAACCGCCACCGAACCTCCGGGCGCGCTGAGCGCGAGCTGCAGCGCATCGCGCTCGACGCGGCTTTCAATCTCAATTCCGCTGCTCGCCCACCGCTCCCCGCTCCGGGACAACGCCGTCATTCCCGCCGGTATCGTCCGGTCAAATCGCTCGAAGACGGTGACAGCATCCGGAACGCGGATCAATTCAAGATACGTCGACCTCCTCGCCGATGAACGCCCGCCCGAACTCGCCTCCGCCTGCTTCGCTTGCATCTCCTCAGCGCCCGCGGCAATGGATCCGCTCGCGGCCACCGCGCCGCCTGCCAGCGCTGCTGCTGTGCGCAAAAAGCCGCGACGGGAAGTTACCCCACTCGTACTCTCGTGAGCCTTCATTTCGCCTGCCATCCCGCAATCGTCTTGGTTCATAAGTCCCCGCCCCAGGCGTCAGTCGCCGCATCAAGTCTGTCATGCCGGACCCTGCCACGCGTGCCCGGTCTAAGGACGTAAACTGTAGCCATGCTCGACTACGAGATATCGGCTGCCGAAGCGGCCTCGTTATTGCGCGAAAAACAAGCCCGCCTGATCGATGTTCGCGAGCCGTGGGAGTCCGCCACGGCCCAGATCAACGGAAGCGTCTTAATGCCCATGGGCGATGTGCCCGGTCGCGCCCACCAGGAACTCGACCCCGAAGAACGCCTGGTCATCGTCTGTCACCACGGCCAGCGTTCAATGAACGTGGCCTTCTGGCTGCGCAACCAGGGCTTCGAGCACGCGCAGTCGCTGCGCGGCGGCATCGACGCGTGGTCCGCCGAAGTAGACCCGTCCGTCCCACGCTATTAGCCGCGTACCGACGCCGCCCGACGCGAAGTTCCGCCACGTCCGGCGCTGCCGGAACGCAGCCTATACTTCTCCCTGATCGCATTCACGACACCGGAGCGCCACCATGCCTTCTGCCGTATCCTTCGCCACCGAAAATCATCCCCGTTTCCTCGATGAGCTCAAGTCCCTGCTGCGTGTTCCCTCGGTGTCGACCTTGCCGGAACATGCCGGCGACTGCCGCCGCATGGCCGAGACCCTCGCCGCGGAACTCAAGCGTATCGGCATGGAAAACGTGCGCCTCATCGAAACCTCCGGGCACCCGCTGGTCTATGCCGACTGGCTGCATGCCAGCGGCAAGCCCACCGTCCTCGCCTACGGCCACTACGACGTACAACCGGCTGACCCGCTCGACGAGTGGAACACACCGCCCTTCGAGCCCACCGAGCGCGACGGCAACCTCTACGCGCGCGGCGCCGTCGACGACAAGGGCCAGATGTACATGCACGTCAAGGCGCTCGAGTCTCTCCTGGCTGCAACCGGCTCTCTCCCCGTCAACGTGCGCGTGCTCCTCGAAGGCGAAGAAGAAGTAGGCGGGGAGGGAATCGCCGCCTACGTCGCCTCAAAACCCGCCGACCTGAAAGCCGACTTCGCGCTCGTATCCGACACCGAAATGTTTGCGCCCGGGCTTCCCACCCTCTGCGTAGGGCTTGCGCGGCATGATCTACACCGAGCTCGAAGTACGCGGCGCCCGCACCGATCTCCACTCCGGCATGTATGGCGGCGCCGCGCCCAATCCCTTCGTCGCCATGGCGCACATCATTGCGCAACTCAAAGACGAGCAGGGACACATCCTCATCCCCGGGTTCTACGACGACATCATTCCTCCCAGCCCCGAGGAACTGGCCGCCTGGCGCAGCCTGCCATTCGACGAAGAAGAATATCGCGCCAACGAGGTCGGCTCCCGGGCCCTGGTGGGCGAAGACGGCTTCAGCGTCCTCGAACGCACCTGGGCGCGCCCCACCCTCGATGTCCACGGCATCCCCGGCGGCTTCACCGGCGCCGGTGCCAAGACCGTCATCCCCGCCAAGGCAGTTGCCAAGGTTTCCATGCGCCTCGTGCCCGGCATGACCCCGGCCAAAGCGTTTGCCCAGTACAAAAGCTATGTCGAGCAGATCGCTCCCGCGGGAGTCGATGTCGCTGTCCGGCTCATTCACTCCGGCGACCCCTGCCTGATTCCCGTGAACAATCCCTACGTCCAGGCCGCGACCCGCGCTCTCCACGAAGTCTGGAACAAGGACACCGTGTTCATCCGCTCCGGCGGATCGATTCCGATCGTCGGCGATTTTGCCCGCCACCTTGGCCTGCCCAGCGTCATGATGGGCTTCGGATTGCCCGACGACAATCTCCATGCCCCCAACGAAAAGTTCAACCTGAAGAACTTCGAGCTCGGCATCCGTTCCATCATCCGTTTCCTTGAGGAGACCGGCGCTTAGTCAGGAGCCGCTGGAGTGAACGACAATCGCACCGGCTTGAATGAGGTTCGCGACCTTGCTGCGGGATTTGTGCTGGCCGGCGGTGAGTCCACCCGCATGGGCCGCGACAAGGCCCTGGTTCAATTCGCCGGTGGGCCGCTTATCCTGCACGCGCTTGAACTCCTCCGCAATGCGGGCCTGGAGCCTTCCATCGCCGGAGCCCGTTCTCCGCTGGATGCCTATGCCCCCCTGGTGCCGGATGCGACCCCCGGTCGCGGCCCCCTCGGCGGAATATGCGCCGGCCTTGCTTCAACCTCTGCTGAACGCGGAGTCTTCCTCTCCGTCGATCTGCCCCTGCTGCCCCCCTCCCTGATCGCATACCTGCTCTTTCACGCATCGATTTCCGGGCGCGTCGTCACGCTGGTTTCCGTAAACGGATTCCCCCAGACTTTCCCCGCAGCCATCCGCCGCGATGCGCTCGGAGTTCTCACCGCCGAGCTCGAAGCCGGGCGCGCCGGATGCTTTTCCGCCTTTCGCCAAGCCGCGGCCGCCTTCGGCCAGCCGGTGTCGATCCTTCCTCTCGAAGCCCTCGCGCAATCCGGACTCGTGACCCATCCCGATGCCCTCAGCCCCGCGTTCTGGTTTCTTAATGTGAACTCGTCCGCTGAACTCGCCCGCGCCGAAAGGCTAGTAGCCGCCCCCATCCGCTGATCCCGCGGAACCCTCAAGGACAAGGCGGATGCATCGTTTTGCGAGGCCATTTTGGCCGCATTGAACAGGGCGACTTCCGCATGCTGCTGTTCCAGGACCGGCCCGCAAAATCGGTTCGAACAGAATCGGAAAGAGAGCTTTCGTTATAGCGTTCGACAGTTCTTCCGAACGGAAGGGGAGATGGACCGGCATTCACCGGAAGGGCAACATTCCGGTCAGTCACATAGGGTGACGAATACCTGCGGCTCCTCAAGTGATTGCAGGTAGCGGTCCAGCGTCGCCGCCTCGATAAATTTCGGAGCCAACGTACCGCGAAAGACGGCTTCCATCATGAGGATATGTCCCCCGTGCTGGAACAAATAGGCTGCCTCCCTGAAATCGTTGCCCGTCTTGATCTCGCCGCCTGCCAGCATCGCTCGGAGCGTTGCCTGGCGCGTCTTGACGCGCCCGAGACTCAGCGGAGTACTACGAACAGCAAGCTGACATTAGTTCCGAGTAGTCCACGGCTCGACCGGAATAAACCTAGCCCCGGGGCACAACGGAGGGAGCAGGGGCCTTCAGGCCCCTGAAAGCAGCCCTGGGAAAGAGGCCTTCAGGCCCGGGTTTCATTTCGCCTCTAGATGCAGAGGCATGGCGTCCAACGGCTCGACAACGGCCGAGCTGAACGGATACATTCCCGGGGCAGAAGCCAGCCCCCGGCGGACCGGATTGTTCTCGATATACGAGACACAACGAATGTACTTTTCTCTGGTCATGATCTGCGTCTCGTTGAAACTGCGCATCCACACGTCGAGCTTGCTCTTCAAGCGAAAAGAAAAGCCGCCCTTGATGAACTGCATGCCTTTTTCAAGCGACACTTCCGGAGCCGGCGTGATCAGTGCATGGAAATGTTCAGGCATGATGACAAATGCATGCAGGAGAAATCTTCCCTGTTTGCGATATTCCAAGATAGTTTTCTGAAGGAGCTCGGCGGTGGCCGTGACATGGAAAACGCTGCGGCGTTGCGCCGTTACTGCGGTCACGAAATATGTACGAGTCTCTTGCGGTGCCAGTCGCACCTGAGAAGCATAGACGAAAGGCCCGCGGCTAAAGCCGCTTCTACTGCAAACCTCGATTCAGGGGCCTGAAGGCCCCTGCTGCCTCCGTCGGCCAGATGTCGATTTGTCCAATGCCGGGTGGGTCAGCGCCTATCCGTCACACTTACCACTCATCTAACATCCGGACCCGCCTCCGGAAGGGTTTACGTCGCGTCCTTTGGCCACCCAGGAAGATGGGATACCGCCAAAGGGCGCTCATGACCACGTATAGACTCTCTGCATCAAGCTGCATCTCGAAATAAGCGCGCTCGGCATTTCCGGACCCGCGCAAAATTCCGCCCGCCTTCCCAGGTGCGATGATGGAATCCGATGCCTGTCCTCGTCTCCGAAGCTGTTGTCCTGCGTACGTGGCCAGTGCACGAGTCCGACCTGATCGTCAGCTTCTTCACTCGCGATTACGGCAAGTTGCGGGGGGTTGCGAAGGCCGCCCTCAAAAGCCGCAAGCGTTTCGGCGGGGCCCTGGAGCCAATGACCCAGGCCCGGGCATGGTTCGCTGAAAAGCCCAAGCAGGAACTGGTGCGCCTCGATCAACTGGAACTGCTGCGCTCGCCCCTGTCCGCGCCCGTACACCCGGTCCGCCTCGCCGTCCTGAGCTTCTTCGCCGAAGTGGTGGACGAGGCTCTGCCCGAGCGCGATCCCCAGGAGACCGTCTTCCGCCTGCTCTTGTCTGTCCTTGAACAAGCCACCGTGGAGCAGCCCTGGATGCCGCTCACCTACTTCTCGCTCTGGATGACGCGGCTGATGGGCCTGCTCCCCGACGTCGCCCATTGCATTGTCTGCGGCGAAAGTCTCCAGCCGGACGAGATCAGCTTCAACCTGCACGCCGACGGGCTCTTCTGCGCCGTCCACCATCACCCCAATGACCACCTGCTCTCTCCCGACGCCTGGCAACTGGCGCAGCGAATGCTGCGGGCTCCCGCCTCGGCCTTTGCCGGAGAACCCTGGAATCGGCGCCGCGCGAACGACCTGCGCCGGTTCACCCTCGCCGTCCTCGAGCGCCACCTCGAACGGCGCCTGCGTTCCGCCGAAGCTCTTGCACGCCTCAGCCTGTCACCTGAAACATCAGGCAAGAAGACCATATAGATCGAGCCAATACGGCTCGCCGGCCGGGCAGAGCGGCGGCAGCCAACTGGTAGAATCACGTCAGTTTCGAATCCGACTGAGAGAGAACTGCTCGTGTCATCCACAGCATCCATATCCGCGCCGCCTCCAGCTGCCGCGCTGACTTTTCAGGAATTGCTTTTCCGTCTTCAGGCATTCTGGGCCGAGCGCGGGTGCGTCCTGCAGCAGCCCTACGATGTCGAAGTCGGCGCCGGTACCATGGCGCCCGAGACCTTTCTGCGGGTTCTCGGTTCGCGGCCCTACAAGGTTGGTTATGCCCAGCCGTCGCGGCGACCCGCCGATGGACGCTATGGCGAGAATCCCAACCGCCTCTTCCGGCATACCCAGTTCCAGCTCATTCTCAAGCCCCCGCCGACCAATGTTCAGGAGCTCTATCTCCAATCGCTCGAAGCGATTGGTATTGATCTCTTCAAGCACGACATCAAGTTTGAAGAGGACAACTGGGAATGGCCCGCCGGCGGCGCCTGGGGCGTAGGCTGGCAGGTGATGCTCGACGGTTTGGAGATAACCCAGTTCACGTACTTTCAGCAATGCGGCGGCCTCGATCTGGACCCCATCTGCGCCGAGTTGACTTACGGCCTCGAGCGCATCAGCCAGTTTCTGCAGGACGTGGATTCCATCTACGACATTGTCTGGGCGCGCGATCCCGAAACCGGCAAGCCCGTCACGTACGGCGACGTCAGGCTTGCGGAAGAACTCCAATTCTCCGTCTACAACTTCGAGTATGCCGATGTTGCCCGGCTATGGGAGCACTTCAACTCTTACGAGGCGGAAGCGAAATCCCTCCTCCAGCAGGCAAACGCCGTGCTCGACGATGCCAAAGCCAGCGTGGTGGAGAAGCGGCGCTTCCCGCTGCTGGCAACCTATGAGCTGGCTCTGAAGTGCAGTCATCTCTTTAACCTGCTGGACGCGCGCGGAGCCATCAGCGTCACGGAGCGGGTCGGAATCATCGCCCGTATTCGCGCCCTGGCCGTCGGTGTAGCCAAGGCATACGCTCTGCAACAGGCCGCGTAGCGAGAGCCGCCGGCCCTGCCCGTCGCGTTCAACCCCGCTACCACTGCCGAAGCTTGAAAACAAGAGAAAGCATCATGTCTGATTTCCTTTTAGAGATTGGCCTCGAAGAAATACCCGCCCGCATGATCCCCTCCGCCGAGGCTGAACTCGGCCGTCGCGTGACCGAACTGCTCACGCGCGAGCGTCTCCTCGACGAAGAAGCCGAAATAACCACCTACTCGACTCCTCGCCGTCTCGCGGTCTTGGTCCGCGGAGTCAAGACCGCACAAGGCGATTCCGAAGAGCAACTCGTCGGACCAACGTGGAAGGTCGCATTCAAGGATGGCGACCCCACCCCTGCAGCGCTGGCGTTCGCCAAAAAAGCCGGGGTGCCGGTCAACACCCTGGAAAAGCTGACCACTCCCAAAGGCGAATATGTGGGGGCCACGATGAGAAGGATCGGGCGGTCCGCGATCGAAATCCTTACCGCGGATGTGCCTAAGGAAGTGCTGAAAATCTCCTGGGCCAAGAACATGTATTGGCGCGCGGGCAAACCGGAACGCTTTGTCCGGCCGGTCCGCTGGGTGGTCGCCCTGCTCGACACCGCGATCGTTCCGCTCGAAATTGCCGGTATCCTGGCAGCCGACTCCAGCCGGGGCCACCGCGTTCTGTTTGGTAGTGGCGCGGTCATCCTGATCTCCCCGGCGAGCTACAGAGACCGATTGCGCGAAGCGAAAGTGATTGTTGATGTCTCAGAGCGCAAACACCTAATTCGCAAAGCTTTGGACGCGCAGACACGTACCGTCTCCGGAGCTCGATGGCGCGAAGATGAAGGCCTGGTTGAGACGGTCGTTCACCTCACCGAATGGCCCTCCGTCATCCTCGGCAACTTCGAGCCGGAGTACCTGGGATTGCCCGAAGAGGTGCTGGTGACGGTAATGCGCGATCACCAGAAATACTTTGCGGTTGAAGACTCCTCCGGCAAGCTGGCGCCTCACTTCCTCGCGGTGTTGAACACCGAAGTCGACGAAGAAGGCCGCGACATCATCCGCCACGGAAACGCACGGGTTCTGCGGGCGCGGTTCAAGGACGCCCGGTTCTTCTGGGACTTCGACCAGAAAATTCCTTTGCAGGATCGCGTCGAGAACCTGAAGGCCGTGACCTTCCAGAAAGAGCTGGGAAGTTACGCCTGGAAAACGGATCGAAACCGCGAAGTGGTTCAGGCCCTGTCCGGGCTGGTCAAAGAAGCCGGCGTTGCGTTTGACGAAGCGGCCTTGCTGAAAGCGGTCGAACTGGCCAAGACCGATCTCACCACCGAACTGGTCAAAGAATTTACCGAGCTGCAGGGCATCATTGGGGGACTTTATGCCCAGGCGCAGGGTTTGGCCGAAGCGGTCGGGAAGGCCATCTACGACCAGTACACCCCGGCTTCGACTGAAGACGCGATTCCGTCCACGGTTGAGGGTCAGTTGCTGGGGCTGGCCGACAGGATTCAGACCATTTCCGCGATGTTTGCGATCGGCAACGCGCCGACCGGCTCCAAGGATCCTTTTGCGCTTCGCCGTGCTGCCAACGGGGTGGTGAAGATTCTCGCCGAATCGGGTTTGCCGCTGACAATCCGGGATGTCATCGATGCCGGCGCCGCGACCCCGGAGGCGGCCAAAGCTAAAAGGGAAGTTTCGGAATTTCTCCGGGAGCGGCTCCACTTCTATCTGAAGGATGTGCGGGGATTCGCATATGACGTGGTGAATGCGGTTCTCGCGGCGGATGCGGACGATGTACGAGATGCCATGGCGCGCGCCGAGGCACTGGCGGGGGTGAGGGGATCCGAAGACTTTGCGGCGATCTCTGCGGCATTCAAGCGGATCAAGAACATTCTTCGCCAGGCTGGTGAGAAATCGATGGAGGTTGGATCGGCCGGCGCAATCACACTGGGACCGGAGGCACAACAGCTCTTCGACGCCGCGGCGTCCCTCGCGCCCCGAGTTGCCGAGTTGCGGCAGGCGCGGGCCTATCCGCAGGCGTTAGCCGAGATCGCTTCGCTGCGTCCGGCCGTGGACACGTTTTTCGACAAGGTAATGGTGCTCGACCCTGATCCCGCGGTTCGCGGAGCGCACCTCGGGCTGATTGATGAGGTTCTGCGGAACTTCTCCGGCATCGCGGACTTCAGCGAGATCGTTGTGGTTTAAATTGGGTCCGACTGGCGAACGCGTGAGCTTGATTTTTGATAGCTGAGACCGGCCAGATTGACACTCCTGACGCCGTGGAACAGCCTGGAGCACGAAGATGTTCCACGTGGAACAATTTGTGATGGCCAATACGGCTCGCGACGAGGCGTTGCAGAAGATTCAGGGCAAGTGTGAGCGGCTGCCGGCTCCGTCGTGCGGCCGGTCCCAAGAGATTGCAGCAGAGAGCTTTGGCGGCAAAAGAATTTCGGCGCTTGGAGACGGAGCCGACTGCTGTCAAGCCACCTAAACACGAATTTCATCTCCGCCCCCGTTTCGCTCCCGTAGACGTCTACCCCAGGCTGGATTTTTAGGCTCGTCGGGACCCCTGCGAATGCGCCTCGCACCGTGAAGCGGTCGGTCAGGACGACAGCCTCAGAACCGTTTGCCATCGCTCCGGCGTCTACAATCGATAGAGATGTCCGACGCACTTTACTTGAGCTTGTGGTACCCCAACCTGCGCCTTGCTGCGCTGGGCGACAAACTGGTGTCGGTGTTGGGAGAGTTCGCCCGACATGGCGGCGAATCGATGGTCTATTCGGCCACAGTCTGGCCGGTCAACTGGAGCGAGTCACCGGTGTTCCAGCAGGTCTACGGCCGGCGTGCCGGGGGTGGGGCGCAGCCCGGAGCGGAACCGCGCGCGGCGGTAGAAGAGGCGCTCGAACTGCTTCACGAGGACTACGCGTACGAGTTTCAAATCGGCTGGGGCCTGTGGGAACTTGAGATCCCGGAAGGTCTCGATCCGCGCTGGGTGAAGGGAACGCGACTGGTGCGTGTAACCGGTTTCGGCCCGCTGTTCGATGAGGGAGCCTACGAGCAGGACGGCCACATCCGCATCGATTTTGGCAACGACGCACCGTTCCTCGAGGAGGGTGCGGAACTGGACTCCATCGCCGCCAAGCACATGGAGGAGAACGTCCGCCAGCTGGTGGATTTCACAGCGGCGGTCGAGAAGGCTTCCGGGGCGACGGCGCGGCTGTTATGGAGTGAGCTGGGCGAGAGCCTGGCGCAGCGTCTGGCGGCACGCCTGGGCCATGCGAACTAGGAAGCCCCGTTTCACCATCGAGCGAATCCGGACCCTGGTACTAGTGGCCGGGTGCCTGGTGGTGGTGGCTCTGATCGTGTTTCTTGGGGTAGGCCGGTGGCGGAGCCGGTTGAATCTGCGCGAGATTCCCAAAAAGCTGGGCATCAATATTCAGCAGGAAGCGAATGGGGTTACTTACACCCAGGCGTCCGGCGGCCACACGCTGTTCAAAATCCACGCTTCGAAGGTCGTGCAGCTCAAGCAGGGCGGGAAGGCGCTGCTGCATGATGTCCAGATCGAGCTTTACGGCGACGATGGAAAACGCGTGGACCGGATTGCGGGCGATGAGTTTGAGTACGACCAGAAAGAGGGGAGGGCGGTGGCAGCCGGACCCGTGGAAATCACCCTCATGCAGCCGGGCCAGTCTGCGTCCTCCGCGCCGGGAAGCGCTGGCCCGCGATCCAAAGGAACGGTTCTGGCAAATGCCACCCAGGATGCTGCGCAAGGCGAGATTCACGTCAAGACCAGCGGGTTGACGTTTGACCAGAAAAGCGGGCTCGCGGCGACGCCGAACAAGGTTGATTTTTCCGTGAGGCAAGGGAGCGGAAGCTCGATCGGCGCGACCTTCGATTCCGACAAGGGATTGCTGGTTCTCAACTCAGCGGTTCAGCTGGATCTTCGACGGGGAAGGGACCTGGTGGTGGTGCATGCGGCCCATGCGGAGTTCGAACGTGGCGACCTGATCTGCCGGATGAAGCAGGCGCGGGCTGAGTTTCGCGGAGGGGACGCAACCGCGGGGGATGCGACCTTGTTGTTTCGTTCGGACGGGTCGGCGGTACGGCTTGAGGCTGCCGACGGGCTGAGTCTCAAGAGCCCGGCGTCGGGGCTGCTGTCGGCGCCGCGCGGAACGCTTGATTTTAATGAGCGCAGCCAGCCTCGGCAGGGACGCATGGAGGGTGGGGTAACGCTTCAGTCGGAACGCGCAGGCCGGGCTCTCCACGCCACTTCTCCGACCGCCGCGCTTGCCTTCAGCGCGGAGGGAGAGTTGAAGCATGCTCATCTCGAGCGTGGCGTAGCCATGCACAGCGAGGAGACGAGCACGGAGCGCGGCGGATCGGCGCTTCATGTGGTTCGGGATTGGCGCTCCCCGGTTGCGGACCTTGATTTCCGTAACGCGGTGAAGGGGCACGCGGACCTGGCCAGCGTCCATGGAAGCGGGGGAGTGGTGGTGACTGGTGAGGACCAGGCGGGGAGCGGGCCGGTCGCGCCTTCCAGGCTTGTGGCCGATGAGATTACGGGAGTTTTTGGCGCCGACAAGCAATTGAGCTCGCTGGCCAGTGTAGGACGGGCGAGCCTGGAACAGACCTCCGCGACAGGAACGCGACAGACTATTGCCGGAGACAGGATCGACGCCGGATTTGCAGTGCCTGCGGATCGCGCCTTGAAAAAAGGGGAGGGCGGCGGAGACTCGGCCAGCAGGGGAAGTCAGATTGCGTCGGCTACGGTGGTGGGAAATGTCTCGCTGACGCAGGTGTCTCCGGCCAAGGCGGCGGGGACTGCCCCGGCGGTCATGCACGCGACCGCGGGGCGGGCAGTTTATGACGGCGCCGGAGAATGGCTGCACCTGATGTCGGGACCGCGGGTTGATGACGGTCAGCTTCAGCTGACGGCGGAAAAGATCGACGTCTCACGGACGTCGGGTGATGCTTTCGCACACGGAAACGTGAAGGCCACGTGGCTTGCCGCGGAGGAGAAGGCAGGAGGAAACATTCCGCCTGGCGGGTCGGCCGCGCCTTCGCTGAGCCTGGGCAGTTCGGGACCAGCCCACCTTATCGCGACCGAAGCCCAGTTGAAGCATTCCAGTGGCGAGGCAATTTTTCATGGCAACGTGAGGATGTGGCAACAGGCCAATTCCATTACCGCCCCTGAGGTGGTTCTGGATCGGGGGCGGCAGACGTTGACGGCTCACGGTAACGGGGCGGTAAACCCGGTAAAGCTGGTCTTCCTCAGTTCGGGTGGTGGGGCGACGGGGCCTGCGCAGGGCGCCAAGGCCGATCCCGGGAAGAATGCGAAGGGGCCAACCTTGATTCGGGTGCGAGGCGGAGACTTCAAGTATTCGGAAGGGGAGCGCAAGGCGCTGATGCGAAGCGGATCGGCCGGCCCGGTGGAGGCCGAGACAGGGAGCGCAACATCGGAGTCGGCGAGCGTCGAACTCTTGCTGTTGCCGGCCCACAATCACGCTTTGGCAGACGGCAGCGCCGGTCAGGTGGACAAGGTGGTTGCAGCGGGAGGAGTCAGCGTCACGTCCATGGGTCGGCATGGGGTCGGGAACAAGCTGGTTTATTCAAGTGCGGCTGAGGAATACACCTTGACCGGGACCGCTTCGGATCCGCCCAGGATGACGGAGCCGGGGCGGGGCACAGTCAGCGGCGATTCTTTGATTTTCAATACCCGGGATGGTAGCGTCAGTATCGAGGGCGACGGCCATAAGACGACAACCGAGACCTCGGCGCCGCATTAGGGCGCTTTCGCGCTTAACGGTGAAAAACCCGGTGGACGTTGCGCGGAACGCGCATGAAGACAAGCGAGCCTGGATCTAGATGGAAACACTGATCGCCGAGGGAATCGGCAAGACGTACAAGGGAAGGCAAGTTGTACGGGGCGTGAACCTGCGCATCTCCCGCGGTGAAGTGGTTGGCCTTCTGGGGCCTAACGGGGCCGGCAAGACGACCAGCTTTTACATGATCGTAGGCCTGGTGGTGCCGGAGTCGGGGCGGGTGATGGTGGATGACACCGACATTACCAGCGTCCCCATGTATCTGCGGGCACGCAACTTCGGCATCAGCTATCTGCCCCAGGAACCATCGGTATTTCGCAAGCTGACGGTGGAGGAGAACATCCTGGCCGTGCTGGAGGCGCAGCCGCTGGGGGCGCGCGAGCGCCGGACGCGGACGGAACGACTGATCCAGCAACTGAATCTCAACCACATCCGGACCACGCGCGGATACGCGTTGTCGGGGGGCGAGCGGCGCCGGGTGGAGATTGCACGGTCGCTCTGTATTCAGCCTAATTTCATTCTCCTGGACGAGCCGTTCAGCGGCATCGATCCTATCGCCGTGCTGGAATTGCAGAAGATCATCTTTGAGCTGAAGGCGAGCGGAATCGGAATCCTTATTACCGACCACAATGTGCGCGAGACGCTCAGTGTTACGGACCGGGCATACATTATTGCCGAGGGGCGGATCTTCCGCGCCGGAACGCCCCACGAGCTCGGTAACGATCTCGAGGTCAGGCGGGTCTATTTAGGGGAAGGGTTCTCACTGGGGTGAACCCGGCTTTTGCGCGGGTAGTCTGAAGCGCTATCATTCTCTCGGAATCCGATTTTTTTTAACGTTTGCGGAGTCGCCCCCGCGGGGGTGATGCATCCTATTGCAACAAGGAACGCCACGGCAGGTGTTAACTTCCGGGGCTGGACCAGCAGAGGGCGATTTCCGCACAGGGTGTTTTGGGTTCGTTACACTTGGGGTAGTTCCCGCGGGAAATGAGATCCTCCTATGCCGCTGTTGCAGCCGAAATTGAACTTGAAGGTGGCGCAACGCCAGGTCCTTACGCCGGGCCTGATGCAGATGGTGAGCGTACTTGCGCTCAACAAGCTCGAGCTTAAGGAGATGATCGATGCGGAGATGGTGGAGAACCCCGTCCTCGAAGAGATCGATGAGTCGGTTCCGATGCTCGACGAGGTCGCCGGCCGCGAGGAGCAGTTGGAGCGCGGAGCGGAGGAAGCTGCCGCGCCACCCAAGGACTCGTTCAACGAAGTCGACTTCGGATCGTATTTCCAGGAATATCTCGACCCCGGCTACCGTACACAGCCGGAGTATGAGGAGAGCGAGAAGCCCTCGTTTGAGAACTTTCTTTCTCAGCCTACGACCCTGTCAGATCACCTGGCGTGGCAACTGGGAGCTTTGACGCTCACCAAGGACCTTTGCAGCGCGGCCGAGTTTGTGATCGGCAACCTGGACGAAGACGGATACCTGGCGGCCAGCGAAGAGGAAATGGCAGGAGCGTTCAGCCAGATCCTGGAAGACACTCATCCCGGAGAGACCCTTGGAGCAGCAGCAGCCCTCGAAGACGTTGAACATGTTCCGGTCGAAGGTCAACCCAGCAAGGTGATCGAACTGATCCGTCGGGGTCTTGACCTGGTGCAGCATCTTGATCCGGCCGGGGTCGGCGCGCGCGATCTGCGCGAATGCCTTTTGATCCAGATTGCGGCGCAGCAGGGGGAATTCGCGCACCTCTACGGGCGCCAGCACCATCCTGAAGTTCACGACGACCCGGCGGCGAACGGCGCGGTCGAGATCGAAGCTCACGTGGCGGAACGGAAGCGCGCCATGGATGTGGCTTTGCTGATCGTTGACCGGCATCTGCATCTGCTGCTGAAGCGAGATGTGAAAGACCTTTCGAAGGCTGCGCAGGTGACGGCGGAGGAAGCGCATGCGGCGGTGGAGTTCATTCGCACGCTCGACCCGCGCCCGGGCCGCTTATACAACCGCGAACAGACCCGGCTGATCGAGCCGGATGTGGTCTTCGTCAAGCGGGGAGGGGAGTGGGTGGTGTCGATGAACGAGGAGGACATGCCCAGTCTCCGTCTCAGCCGCCGCTACCGCCAGATGCTGGCTGCGGAGGGCACGGAGCGCGAGGTTAAAGACTACGTCAAGGAACGATTCCGGTCGGCGCTGCAACTGATGCGCAACATCGCGCAGCGCAAGAGCACCATTCTGCGCACCTGCGAGGTGATCGTCCGGCGGCAGCAGGATTTTCTCGACCAGGGAATCGAGGCGCTGCGTCCGATGATGATCAAGGAGGTTGCCGAGGAGATCGGGGTGCATCCTTCAACGGTGAGCCGCGCGGTGGCCAACAAGTATGCGCACACGCCGCAGGGCGTGATCGAGCTGAGGTTCTTTTTCTCGGAGGGATCCAACGGGCCGGAGGGCGCGGATACTCCGCTGCTGGTGCTGAAGCGCAAGGTTCGCAAGCTCATTGAAGATGAGGATGCGAAGCGACCGCTGACTGATGACCAGCTGGCGGCTATGCTGCAGTCGCAGGGCATTCAGCTGACGCGGCGCACCGTGGCCAAATATCGCGAAGACATGAATATTCCATCCACGCATCAGCGCCGGCGTCGCGACTGACGATTTCTACGCATCCCACTCAAGTATTGACATTCAGTGTGAATGGTTGCGGTGCCGCTTGAAACCCTGGCCCGTCCAAATGCTATAGAATCCGAGAATTCACCTGCCTTGCTTTCAGGCAGGGAACCAACGAGAGCGGAGGCTTACCATGGAAGTGGAGTTGACCGCCAGGCAAGTGAGAATTCCGAAACCTCTTCGCGCGCAGGCGGAGGAGGGCATGAACCGAATTGCCCGTATTTTGGGTAAAACAACGACCGCCGCGATTACATTCAAAACTCAACGACATCTGCACATCGCCGAATTGACGGTGAAGGCGCGGTTGCAGACGATTGTTGCCACCGGGCAGGCTGACACGCAGGAATCGGCGCTGCGAGCGGCCCTGGCCCATGCCGAGAACCAGGCGCTCCGCTACCGGGACCGGAATCTCTCGCGCAAGAGACTTCCCAAGGAAGAAAAGGTGATGGCTGCGCCGCCGGTGACGCGTGCCAAGGCACGAACCCAGCAGTCCGAAACGGATGGCGGTGCTGAGTCGACCGCCAAGTCTGGGAAGGCGCCTCGCGCGGCCATCGCTGTGCACTCGTTTCCGGCCAACAGCGCAGTGGTTGAACCGCATATCGTGAAAAGCGGGGAGGCCATCGCGCTGAAGCCAATGACCGTGGAAGAAGCCGTGAAGGAGGCTGAGTTCCGCGATCGCGATCTCTTTATCTTCCGCAACCTGAAGGGCGACCTGTTTGTGCTGCATCGCCGCCGGGACGGACAGATGGAACTCGTCGAGATCCCGTGAGGGATTCAACACCCGGATGCGGCCCGTTGCGACGGGCCGCAAATCGGGTGGGCCGGCTTCATTCTGATCAGGCAGAGCAGATTTCCAACCTCCTTTTCGCGAGTTGTGCGCTACCGCGGGATTGTGCCGGTTCTACCCTCCTTCCTCGTTGCCGCCCGGTGTAGGATGGGCGCATGACCCCTCTCAGACGACAGGCACGCGGAACCCCATCCGACGGAGTCTCTCAACCGACAGGAGATTTGCATTCGACAGGAAAGCAGCTTGTCATTGTCACCGGAATTTCGGGATCCGGAAAAGCATCGGCGCTGAGGGCATTTGAAGACCTCGGTTTTCATGCCGTGGACAATCTTCCTCTTGAGCTGTTGCCCGATTTTGCGGAGCTGGTGGGCAAGTCGCCGGAGATCGAAAATGCCGCAATCGTGGTCGATGTTCGCGAGGGGCAAACCCTGGACACGCTTCCGGAGATTTTGAAAGGGGTTCGCACGGTGCTGCCCACGCGCGTGCTGTTCCTCGACGCGCAGGATGCGGTGCTGGTGCGGCGCTACTCCGAGACTCGGCGGCCGCATCCGCTCAGCCGTTCGGAAACGGTGTCTCGATCGATCGTTGAAGAGCGCCAGCTTCTCGACCCCATTCGCAATGTCGCCGATACGCTGATCGATACATCAAATTTCAACGTGCACGAGCTGCGGGCGCACATCCAAGCCCGATTCAGCTTTGACGACCGCACCAAGCACCTGCTGGTTTCATGTCTCAGCTTCGGCTTCAAGAATGGCGTGCCGCTGGATGCAGATATGGTCTTCGACGTGCGATTTCTGCCCAATCCGCATTTTGTGCCGGAGTTTCGCAACAAGACCGGCAAGGATCAGAAGGTGGCGGATTACGTTCGAAGTTTTCCGCAGACCATGGAGTTCCTCGACAAAGTGACGGACCTGATGCTGTATCTGCTGCCGCACTATGTCGAGGAAGGCAAGAGCTATCTGACGGTGGCCTTCGGATGTACGGGCGGGCAACATCGCAGCGTGATGATGGCCGAGGAGATGACTGAGCGCCTGAAGGCGGCGGGGTATCACGTGAAGTCAATCCACCGTGACATGCCCCGCCACTCCTAAATCTGCGATGACAGGCTGCGTGGGTTGCCAGAATCCGCAGATCGCCGCGTCTACCAGCTCTTCTTGATGATCGTATCCATTGCGAATCCGCCGTTGGGATCGCGGGTGGCGCTCACGGCGACGCGCGGCGTCACCTGGTATTGCCCCTGGATGACCTGGCTTTGGGTCGATGCGACGTTGCTGGAAAAGGTGATGAACAAGTTGCCGGTCACGCGCTGCTGGATGGTGATGTTGGCTCCCGGCGGTCCTTGAGAAGTTCCGTTGGCCAGGACCGGGTTGATGGAGAGCTGCGAGATGCCGGCAATCTTTGAAACGCGGCTGGTGACCTGGCTCGCGACCTGCGAAGCGACCAGCGATTCCGCAGCCTGGTTGGTGGGAGTAGGAGTGGCCGCCGCGCTGGCCTCCGTGGTCTTGCCGAAGGCAAGCAGGTTGATGATGTCGGCTTGCGGAAGAGCTGGATCGGAATTGTATTGCGTCTGGAGCTGATCTACCGGGCCGCGGAATCGCAGGTCGATGTTGTACTGCTGGACGGTGGTGCTGGCGCTCACGTTAAGGACGGCTTGAGTCTGCGAAGGATTGACAAACTGGATGGTGCCGCCATTCAGCACGAAACGTTCGCCATTGAGAATGATGTCGCCGTTGTTGAGGACCACGCGGCCCAGGATCACTGGATCCGCCGCCGTTCCGCGCACCTGGAGGTTGGCCGCGCCGTTTACGCTCAGGGTGCGGCTGATGAGGTTTACGTTGTTTGAGGAGCGCACCGCGAGATTGAGAGCTATGTTTTGCGCGAGGCCGCGCGAGGGGGGCGATGCCACACCCGAGAATTGACCGATGAAGCTGTTCAGGTCGAAGCCGGGCGTGAACGACACATCCGCCACGTTGACATTACCTCCCAGGTTGGCGTTATCCGTCGTTCCGGCGAGGCGGATGTTGGCATCGATGCTCTCGCGCATGCCCTGCGGATAGAGGAGGCGAATGCCTTTGGCGGCCAGGCCGAGGTCGAACTGAACGGCGGGACGATAGGAGACGCCTCCCTGGGCAGTGACGGTGCCGCCGCCTACATTGCCCTGAAAGCTTTTGATGTTGACGCGCTCGTTGGTGAGGGTAAGCACGCCGTTGCCGTGCTGCAGTCCCACGGGAAGATCTCCCGAAGCGAAATTGGCGTCAACCACGTCGATCTCTCCGCCGATGTTGGGACCGGTTCCATTGGAGTTGATGTTGAATTTGAGTTCGCCTGAGCTGCGCACATCGGGGCTGAACAGCTGTGCCAGTTGCAGGTTCACCGTTCCCTGCAGCATCAGCGACATGGGCCCGTTGCCGACGGTGGGGATTTTGCCTTCGAACTGGAGGTCGGTATCGGTGCCGCGAATCGCGCTGCGCTGGACGTTGAGAACCGTATCTTTGTAGTCGATGTGAATGGGGGCTTCGGCGGCCAGGTGAATGGTGTTGTTGTAGGCCACGCGCAAGTAGGGAACGGTGACATGGGCCTCAAGCAGGTTCTTGTTTTTGAGCGGTCCGTGAACGGTGGCATGTACTTCTGTGTCTCCCGTGAACGACTCGGCCTGCTCCGGCGAATATGTCGCCAGCAGCGGCTGCAGCGGGATGCCCTGGGTGTCGAGCTGAGCATCGGTATCGTAGTCGCCGGTGAGATTGATGCGGGCCTTGGCGTTGATCGAGGTATGGACCGCGGAGGATGCGAGGGTGGCGTTGGCGACGTGGTTGGCCACGTTCATCTGCAGGTTGATGCCTTCGATGGTTTGTTTCTCGATGGCAAGGGTGGGAATCTGCAGCGTGGCAACGAGGCCGGGATTGTCGAAGCTGCCCTGGCCGGTGGCGTGAATGGCCAGCTTGCCTTTGGCGTCAATTTTCTTCGCCTTCAGGGCATTGAGTTGATCGATCTGAATGCCGGTCGACTCAAGCTGCGCGGTGTAGGTTTTTTCTTTTGGCCGGACGCTGACCTGGCCATCGAGAGAGCCGGCCGGCAGCTTGACGGAGAGGTTGGCGTGCGCGTCGTCGCCGGTCCCGGAGAAGTCTACGTTAATAGAGTTGATGGGCTCGTCATATGCTGTGACTTTGGCAAGTTCCAGGGTTCCGCGCCCGATGGGATTCAGTTCGGTTCCGTGCAGGTTGACATGCGTATTGAGAGTGCCGGTGACGGGAATGTCCTGACCGGCAAGCCGGGTGAGATCGGCGATGTTCAGCTGTGAGGCATCGAGATCGACCTGGATCGGACTGTTGTTGGTGAAGGACCATTTAGTGAGGCCGGTGCTCGCGCTCAGGGTGATGCGCCCGCGCGATGCCGGTTCGAGATCCGCATTCTGGAGGCTGGCGCGCGAGGGGCCGGCGTCGATGTTGGTTCTGAAAACTTTCCAGTCGGTGCCGTTGACGTGAAGATTGGTCGCCGCCAACTGACCGGTGAGATGAGGCGCGGAGGTTGAGCCCTGTACCGTTCCCTGAAAGGATGCCGCTCCGGTGAGATCGAGAGGCGTGGCAGGCTTGCCAGGAGTCGGCTTCTGAAAGAGCCCCGCGATGGTGGCAACTTCGCGCAGATCGTTGGCCTGAAGATGGAGGGCAAGGCTCGAACGGTTGCCGACGGTGCCATTCATCGTGAGCGTGGTCTGCGGCGTGCGCAGGAAGCTCTGGTTGAGCGTCACCTGTTGATTGCTGCCCGTGTAAATGGCGTGGATCGCGCTGTTGATCGGAATTGCCGCGGAGGCTCCGGTGTTAACGGTGGCGCCTGCCGGTTCTCCCTTTGCCTTGGGCTCATGTCCGGCAGCCTGCGCAGTGATGGTGGCGTCAGCGTGCGCGATGAGGTCGTCGAAGGTTTTGCCCCAGCTGGCATTGGCATCCGCGTTGAGCACTCCGCGAAGCGAGACGGCCGAGGCGGTGGAAGCGGCACCGAGGAGATTGCGCGCTTCGGCGAGCGACACTCCGCGCACCGTGGCTTTTAGATCGGAATGGGAGTTGCCGCCAATGCTTTTCATCGTGCCCTGGGCGGTGATTTCTCCGCCGAGCACATTGGCGCGGAAATCATGGATCGTGGCATTTCCGTTGTCCAGCGAATAGTGCCCGGCGATGTTGCTGACGGCGGCGCGTGCCGCTGATGTCTTCACAACCAACTCGCGGCTCTTGATGTCTCCATCAATGACGAGCGCCTGGAGCGCGGGCTGGTTGGGAAGCGCGTGGTATTTTGCCGTACCCGAAACCTGAACCACGCCGGTGGGGACAGAGGTGTTGTTCAGGACCCTGGCAAGCTGCGCGCCGTCGAGGGTGATGTCGTAATGCGCATCGACGGTCGGATCGCTGTAGTTAGTGGCGGTTGCGGATATCAGTACCTGGGCAGCGCTACTGGTGATCCTGGCGACGTTGACGTGAGCGACCGAGGGTGTGGCGTCGAACTGGACACTGACATCGTGGGACAACGGCTGGAAGCTTCCGAAGACGATGTGGCCATTGGAGTAGCTGAAAGTGCCGGCGTACTGTTTGTTCGAATCGTTGAAGGTCGCATGCAGATCGAGATTGTGAAGGTCGGCGGCGAGAGGAGTGGGCGTGCTGTTGTAGAAGATTTCGCCATGTTCAAGCACTGCGCGGCGGATACCGAGGTCCCAGATGGTGGTGTTGCTCTTGCTGTTGCCGCTGCTCTTGATGGTGGGGAGGTTCGATTTTCCGTTTTTGTCAACGTAGATCTGAACGACGGGTTCATCGACCTGGATGTTGTCGAGGTACCACTTCTGATTCATGAGGGAAACGATGCGCACGCCGGCGGCGGCGTGGCGCAATTGGAGCAGCGGCGGATTACTGTACGGCGCCGCGCCGGCGACTGTGAGGCCGTAGATGTCAACGCTGAGCGTAGAAAAGTGCAGGGTGTAGTTTTGAAGCTGGACGGGAACGCCCAGGGCCTCGCTCGCCTGGTTTTTGATGGTCTTGAGGACGTAATTATGGAAGGCGGTGCTGTTGATCAGAATCGGGATAGCGATCGTGGTGACCAGCGAAAAGATCATGAGCGCGAGGGAAATGCGCGAAAGGATCTTGAGCATCGGGTGGCGCGGGCGCGGTCCGGGATCTGGTGCGCTGCCGGAATTGGGAACGGATTCCTGCACGGGTATGTTCCTCCTCAGAATGCTTGCCCGATGCTGATGAAGTATTGCGTGGCCTTGACGCCGGAGACCGGATTCAGGTTTTGGCCGACGTCGATGCGGACGGGGCCGACGGGGGTAGCGTAGCGGAGACCCATGCCAACGTTGTTGGAGTAGAGCGATGAGAAATCGTGAAAGCCGACGTAGGGAAAGACGTTTCCCCCATCGTAGAAGCCCACGATGCCGAGGCCTTTCTTGATGGGGAGCGGGATGCGCGCTTCCGAATTGATGATGAGCAATTCGCGACCGCCCGCGGGCACCTGGATTTCTGTGGGGCTGGAGCAACTGGGCGCGCCGTTGGGGCAGATCTGCACCTGCCGCTGGGGCCCGGCACCGTCGAGGGGGAAGCCGCGAAGGGAGTTGCCGCCGCCGCTGAAGTATTCTTCGCTCAGTGGAACGCGGCTGTTTGAAAACGGCTGCGCGATACCGACGCGGAGGCTGTTGGCCCACACGATGTTGTGGAACTTCTGCTTGTAGAAGGCGGCCTGGGCGGTGAGCTTGGCATAGTTGACGCTGGACCCGAGCTTGGTGGTGTTGAAGTCGAGTTCGACCGAGTCGAGGACGCCTTTGTGCTCATCAAGGACGTTGTCGCGGGTGTCGCGGGTCAGGTTGGCAGCAATGGTGGAGAGCTGAACGTTGCGGTCCGCTTGAGGCACGAGTGCCTGGATGAGGACCTGGGTGATGTTGGTCTGGCTGAACTGGTAGCGCAGGAAGAGCGTGTTCTTGAGGTCCTTGTCGAGGAATCGCTGCAACTGGAATCCGCCCAGTTCCTGCTGCGAGGAAAAGATCGGGTTCTCTTCGTTGCTTTCCGCGGAGAAGGACGTTGTTGCCTTCCAGGGCGACCAGCGGAAGTTGGGATTGATGTAGTAGAACGCGCCGCGCTGGTCGAGCCTTCCGGCGAAACCGGTAATAGATAGCGACTCGCCTTTGCCGCGGAAATTGTTGCGCGTGTACTGGATGGTTCCGCGCGGGCCATAGAAGGTCGTTTGGCTGGTGGTGAAGTTCGAAGGGAGTCCTACCGGAGGAAGGTTGGGGAGGGCGACGGTTCCGCTGGGGATGCTGCCGCCGCGATTGATGATCTCGAAACCGAAGCCGTACGTGAAGTCGTTCTTCTTGGCTTCGTGTACTTTTACGAGCACGTCTTCTTGTTTCTGGTCAGTGATCTGGCTTTTGGGGTCAACCTCGGCCCAATCGAACACGCCGGTATGGTCGTAGAGCTGGCTGCCGGCGGTGAGCAGGTTGGTTTCGGTTAGTGGCTGGCCCGGTTTGAGGGAGGAGACATCGCCGTCGATGAGCCGCTGGCGGGTGTGGCTGCGCCCCAGTGTAAGCACGTCTCCGGTCATGACCCGCGGGCCTTCATAGATGTGGTAGACCACGTTGATGTGGTGGGGATCGTCCTTCGAAACTTCGGTCGCGGTTTCACGGAAGCTGGAATTGAGATAGCCGGCCTGAAGATAATGCGCGCCGATATTGACGCGATCTTCCTGCACGTGGGTTTGCGAATAAGGCTGGCCGACGGCGAGTTTCAAACCCTGGGGAGCGTATTCGCTGGCGGGAAAGGTGTCGGCGCCTTCGATCTTCAGGGAACTTACAATATCGCGAGGACCTTCGGTAACCCGGAATGTAACCTGCACATCGCCGCCGCCGTGGGCGACGGAGGGGACGACGGCGACATCGCTGTAGCCTTCCGACTCGTATACGGCCTTGAGGTTGTTTACGCTGGACCGCACCAGCTGATCGCTGAATTTGCCCACCGAGAACAGGTGTTTCTCTTCAACCGTGAGGTGAGGCATCAACTGGTCGGAATGGATGTGGGTGTTGCCGGCAATCTTGACGTCGGACACCTTGTGTTTCTTCTGCTTGTTGATCTTATAGATGATGACATCGCGGGAACCCGATTGTTCGAGGTGGGCGTCAACGCTGACGTCGAAGAATCCTTTTGACTGGAAGTAGGATGACAGGGCCTGGCGTCCTTCCTGTACCGACTCCTCGTCCACACCGACGCCCTGGTAGACGGGGAGCAGCGCCTTCCGGGTCCAGGGCCAGAGATGCGCGCCCTGAATCTGCACCTTGATGCTGGGGCCGGGAACGATGGAGAAGTGGATGTCGGCCCGATTGGTGTCGGCGTGGTACTCGGCGCCATCCAGTTTCACTTCCGCACCGAGCATCCCTTTCTTTTGCAGCTGGGTTTGGAGGTAGAGCGAGGCGCGGGTCAGGGTGGCGCGGCGGTAGGTTTTTCCGGGTCGAACCGCGGCGGTGCGCAGGCGGGCCATCAGGGTTTCGAGGCTGTGGTGGAGAGTATTCTGCTCCGGCCCGGGCACTCCGGCGATATCGACGGTGCCGAATTTTGCCCTGCGGCCGAGCTTCACCGGAAAGTCGATGTTGGCAACGCGGTGGGCCGCATCAATTTTGACATCGGCTCTAACGTCGGCCTGAAAGAACCCCTGCTGGCGGAAGTAGGCCAGCAGGCTCTGGCGGTCGCGCTCCACCTCGGCCGCGTTAAACGGGGTCTGGACCGGGTAGTTGGCCACCTGAATCAACCGTGAATAGGTGAACTGTTCCGCCCCGGGGAATTGGAAGACGCCGAAGTAGACGGCAGGCTCGAGGATGAACGTCACGCGGACGCCGTCGGCCTGGGGGTCTACCTGGATCCGCACACGGGCCACCTTAGCCCGGGCCTTGATCGCCTCAGCAGACTGCTTGACCTTTTCGTCAGAGAACGACTCTCCCCGTTTTTGCGAGATCTCCCCTGAAAACGTGGAAGCATCGACATCGGGCTGTCCGGCGATCTCAATAGATGAGACGGTCTGGCCCAGATAGGAAGAAAACATCTGTCCGGGCGCGGATGATTGCGGCTGGGTGGCCGCACCGGGACCGTTAGGCTGAGTCTGGGCGCGGAGGCATGCCGGCGCAGCGGCCACCAGACACATCGCCAGTACCAGCGCTTGCCGTCCATAGCCACCGGAGTGGCCGCAGTTATCGTTTTGCTTGCAAAGATGGCTCAAAATTCGGAAAAAGACACTAATCTTTCGGGGTTCCACGGTCGTTCAGATGCCCCCTGGGGAACGTTGGTTGACCCACGCCTTCGAGACGACAAACCCAAGTCGCTGATATGCAAACTCTTTTGATCGCGGAGCAAAGAGTGGCACAGGGTTTGCATCCATTGAAATGAAGGGTTGTTCTGGCCCGTAAAGCAGGGGAAACATTTCCACCGCCGGATCCAATGTCGAGCTGCGCTTGAGCAATCAGGAGCGCCGTGTCTGGGATCTGGTCTCGCGTTCGCCGCTGCACTGCCTGTGGGATCTTCACGGCATCCCGGTGCGGGTGGTCGCGACCCGGTCGTGGAAGGCAATCAAGGACGACCGCATCTTTGGACATGCCGCGGAACTCGGTTTCTACTTTCTTTTTGCACTGTTCCCCACGCTGTTCAGCGCCAGTTCCATTCTCGGACTGGCGGCGCAGTCTGCCCATCAGATTTACGACCATTTATTGAACTACCTGGCGCTGGTCATTCCCCGGGCCGCCATGGGCACCGTGCTGGACACGTTCAACCAGACGACCGCGGCATCGTCATCCGGCAAGCTTACGTTCGGCGTGATTGCGGCGCTGTGGTCGGCGTCAGTCGGCATTTCAGCGATCCAGGACACCCTGAATGCGGTTTACAAGGTGAAGGAGTCCCGGTCCTACATCCGGGCGCGGCTGGCGGCTATCGGCCTCACCCTGGTGTTGACGGTGATCGTCTCACTTTCGCTGGCTTCGATGTTTGCCGGGGACTTCCTGGCGGCATTGATGGTCCGCCGCATTTCAGACCCGATGCTTGCAACGGTTGCATCGATCGGAATCCGAGTCCTGGCATGGATTCTGGCAACGGCGCTGCTTTCGCTTTCTTTCGCGGTGATCTATTACTGGGCGCCTGACCTCAAGCAGCGGTGCTGGCACTGGCTGACGCCGGGGGGAGCAATCGGAATCGGGGGATGGCTGCTCGCCTCGCTGGGGCTGCGGATTTATCTGCATTTTTTCAATAATTACTCGATGACTTACGGATCGCTGGGCGCCGTCATTATCCTTCTGACCTGGTTTTATATGACGGGGTTGATGCTCCTCGCAGGGGCCGAGATCAACAGCGAAATCGAGGCTGCCGCGGCCGAAAAGCGCGTGCTCACCGTTGCCGCGCCGGAGTCTCCCCGGGCGACGTCGCTTTGAGCCGGCGCGGAGTCTGGTGGTCCTTTTGGTGACATTGCAGCGTGCCCGGCAACCGGGCGACGGTTAGAATCAGGATGGCCGGCCGCCGGCTCCGTGGACCGGCTCGGAACCAGATCTGCAACTATCGACACGCTTCGGACGTCACACAAAAGACATACGATAAGACGGACTTGGGGTCTGGAAACGCAGGGCTTTGATGTCCTCAAACAGGGGTACTTTGCAGGAATTCCGGCTGGCGGTGGTGGGAAACAGGGTGGGGCTGCAATGCTAGACTAGCCGTTTCGGAATTCGATTGCACGCCTGGGAAGAGCGCTTCCTACCTGTCCACCTAACTATCGGCAAAACGCCCTACGAGAAAAAATGGACCACCAGACATCTGCTTCGCACGTTCAACCGGCGAGCCAGTCGGCCGGAGAATCGCCTGCACCGGCGAAGAAGCGCCGCCATCGCTGGATCTGGCTTGTTGTTCTACTCGCCTTTGGCCTGCTGTTTTACTGGGTCATTCGCCATCAGCAAAAGAGCGAGGCGGCCGCCATGGGCGGAGGCCGGCGCATGGGGGGCGGGGTTGTCCCCGTAACCACCGCCACGGCGCGCTCAGGCACGATCGGCATCTATCAGGAAGCGATTGGCACGGTCACCCCTATCTACACCGATTCGATCACGGCGCAGGTGACCGGGGTGGTGACGGCCGTTCATTTCCGCGAAGGGCAGATGATCCACAAGGGCGATCCGCTCATCGACATCGATGCCCGGCAATACGAGGCGCAGCTGGCCCAGGCGCAGGGCGCTCTGGAGCGCGATCAGAACCTGCTGGCCGAAGCGGAGATGGACCTGGAGCGCTACAAGCAGGCGTGGGCCAAGAACGCGATCCCGCGCCAGACCCTCGAAGACCAGGAAAAGCTCGTCCTCCAGGACAAGGGCACGGTAAAGAATGATGAAGGCACCGTGCAGTACGACCAGGTCCAGGTGAGCTATTGCCACATCAAGTCGCCGATCACAGGGCGCGTGGGCTTGCGGCTGGTCGATCCCGGCAACCTGGTGACGGCGAACTCCACGACGACGCTGGTTGTGGTGACGCAGATTCAGCCCATCACGGTGATCTTCACCCTGCCCGAGGATTCTCTTCCGGAAGTGCTGCAGCAAACCCGGGGAGGGCATCAACTCAACGTTGAGGCTCTGGACCGAAGCCAGTCGGGCCACCTGGCGGCGGGCAAATTGAGCTCCATCGACAACCAGATCGATACCTCGACCGGGACGGTGAAGCTGCGGGCACAATTCGACAACCGCGATGGAAATCTTTTCCCCAACCAGTTTGTGAACACACGCCTGCTGGTTAAGAACCTCGAAAACCAGGTCTTGATTCCGAACTCGGCGATCCAGCATAACGGGAATCAGGACTTTGTCTATGTGATCGATGACAACAAGGCCACTATGAAAACGATCAAGGCCGGCGCCTCGGATCACGGAGAGACCTCGGTGCAGGGGATCGAAGCAGGGGCGGTGGTGGCCAACAGCAGCTTCGAAAAGCTTCAGAACGGGTCTCAGATCACGATCTCGAAGATTCGACTCCCCTCCGGCACCTCGGATACTACCGGGAGCCCCGCGCAATGAATCCGTCGCGCCCATTTATTCTGCGGCCGGTGGCCACGGCGTTGTTGATGGCGGCCATCCTGCTGGTGGGAATCGTTGCGTTTCTCCAGCTGCCGGTTTCGGCTCTTCCTGAAGTCGATTACCCGACGATCCAGGTGGTCACGTTCTACCCGGGGGCCAGCCCCGACGTGATGGCCACCACGGTGACGGCTCCGCTGGAACGGCAGTTCGGCGAGATGCAGGGACTGAGCCAGATGACGTCGACCAGTGCGGGCGGCGTGTCGGTGATCGTGCTGCAGTTCACTCTCAGCCTCAGCCTGGATGTGGCCGAGGAAGAGGTCCAGGCTGCCATCAATGGCGGTCAGACTTTTCTGCCTTCAGATTTGCCTTCGCCTCCGGTCTACAACAAGACCAACCCGGCCGATGCGCCGGTCTTGACTCTGGCCATCTCGTCGGACACCATGCCGCTGTCGCAGGTGGAAGACCTGGTGGACACGCGGCTGGCTCCTCGCCTGTCGCAGCTTAGCGGCGTGGGCCTGGTCAGCATCAGCGGCGGGCAGAAGCCGGCGGTGCGCATCCAGGTGAATCCGACCAAGCTGTCGGCGCGCGGACTGAACATGGAGGACGTGCGCACCGCACTGACCCAGGCCAGCGTGAATTCTGCGAAGGGCAACTTCGATGGTCCGCGGCAGGATTACCAGATCGACGCGAACGATCAGATAACCGAAGCGGGCGGCTATCGCAACGTCGTGATCTCGTATCAGAACGGGGCCCCGGTATTCGTCAAAGATGTCGCCAATGTGGTCAATGGCGTGGAGAACACGCGCCAGGCGGCATGGATGAACACCACGCCTGCCGTCATTCTGAACATTCAGAGGCAGCCCGGCGCCAACACCATCACGGTCGTCAAGCGCATCAAGCAGGTGTTGCCGCAGCTTGAAGCGAACCTGCCCACCTCGATCAAGGTGGTCACGATGACCGATATGACCACCAGCATTCAGGCCTCGGTGAACGATGTCGAGTTTGAACTGATGCTGACCATCGGGCTGGTGGTGATGGTCATCTTTCTGTTCCTGCGCAATCTCTCGGCGACCATCATTCCCAGCGTGGCCGTGCCGCTGTCGCTGGTCGGCACCTTCGCGGTGATGTACATGCTGGGCTACAGCCTGGACAACCTGTCGCTGATGGCGCTGACGATTTCGACCGGCTTCGTGGTGGACGACGCGATCGTAATGATCGAGAACATTTCGCGCTACCTGGAAGAGGGGATGAATCCCATGCAGGCGGCGCTCACCGGGGCGGGCCAGATCGGCTTCACGATCGTGTCGCTGACGGTGTCGCTGATCGCGGTGCTGATTCCGCTGCTGTTCATGGGCGACGTGGTCGGACGCCTGTTCCGCGAATTTGCAGTGACGCTGGCGGTGACGATCATTATTTCGGCGGTGGTCTCGCTGACGCTTACGCCGATGATGTGCGCCCGCATTCTGCGGCACAATCCGGAATCGCAGCAGACGCGTTTCTACCGGGCCTCGGAGAATGTGTTCAACCGAATGATCGCGTTTTACGGGCGGACACTGAAGGTGGTCCTGCGCTATCAGACCATTACCCTGCTCGTGGCGCTGGCAACGCTTGTCCTCACTGTGGTTCTGTACATTCTTATTCCGAAGGGCTTCTTCCCGGTGCAGGATACGGGGGTGATCCAGGGGATCTCGCAGGCCTCGCAGTCGATTTCTTATACCGAGATGGCGACCAAGCAGCAGGAACTGGCGCGCATCATCCTGCAGGATCCGGCGGTGGAGAGCCTGTCTTCATTTATCGGCGCGGACGGCATCAACACTACGATGAACAGCGGCCGCATCAACATCAACCTCAAGCCGCTGGATCAGCGCAGCCTCAATGCGTCCGATGTCATTCGCCGCCTGCAGACGAACCTGGCGCAGGTTTCAGGGATTTATCTGTTCATGCAGCCGGTGCAGGATATTACCGTCGATGACCGCGTGAGCCGCACGCAGTATCAATACACGCTTGAAGATCCCGACAGCAACGAGCTGAACGAGTGGACCAACAAGTTTGTGACCGAGTTGAAGAAGATGCCTGAGCTGGAGGATGTGGCGACCGACCAGCAGACCGGCGGCCGCGCCCTCTCGCTCATCATCGATCGGGTGACCGCATCGCGGCTGGGCATCGCGCCGACGACGATCGACAACACGCTTTACGACGCGTACGGGCAGCGCGAAATCAACACTCTTTATACGCAGCTCAATCAGTACCACGTCATTCTTGAGGCCGCTCCGGAGTGGCAGCGTAATCCTGCCAACCTGGGCTCGCTGTATCTTCAATCGAATGCCTCGTCGGGAGCGAGCGGCGCTGGGGCATCCACTTCGTTCTCGTCGTCGGCCTCCGCGGCTGCAGGCTCGAACGCGCTGACCACGTCGGTGCGCTATACGCCAAGCGCAGGCGTTCTGAATGTACCGGCCACAGTGCTGTCGGGAACGGTTTCGACCGGCGGGTCGTCAGTGAACAACGGGCTTTTCGCGGGCACGACGCCGAATTCCACCATCTCGGCAACCGGATCAAACGCCATCCCGCTCAGCGCGTTCACCAAGGCTTCACCAACCACCGAGCCGCTGGCCATTACGCACCAGGGGCAGTTTCCGGCGGTCACGGTTTCATTCAACCTCGCGCCCAATGCTTCGCTGGGAACTGCGATCACGAAGATTGATGACCTGTCGAGCCGGATGAAATTTCCCCCCAGCGTGCAGGCCGATTTTCAGGGCACGGCTGCGTCGTTCAGGAATTCGCTTTCCAATGAAGCGGTGCTGATTCTTGCCGCGCTGGTAACCGTGTATATCGTTCTAGGGGTTTTGTATGAAAGCTTCATTCACCCTATAACGATTCTGTCGACGCTTCCTTCGGCGGGTGTCGGAGCACTGCTGGCGCTGATGCTTTTCGGGCAGGACCTGAGTGTTGTGGCGATCATCGGCATCATTTTGCTGATCGGCATTGTGAAGAAGAACGGCATCATGATTGTTGATTTTGCGCTCGAGTCGGAGCGCGAGCACGGCAAGTCATCGACGGACTCCATTTACGAGGCCAGCCTTTTGCGTTTCCGGCCCATCATGATGACCACCATGGCTGCGCTGCTGGGTGGAATTCCGCTGGCGGTGGGCACCGGTCTGGGCTCGGAGTTGCGGCGGCCGCTGGGTATCGCGATGGTGGGCGGCCTGCTGCTCAGCCAGATGCTGACGCTGTACACCACGCCGGTAATTTACATCTTCTTCGACAACCTCGGTCAGCGGCTGACCGGCCGCAAGCCTTCGCATACGGCGCCAAGGAACCAGGAGCCCGGAGCGCAGCCGGCATGAGTCTTTCGTCTCCATTTATCCGGAGGCCGGTCGCCACCACGCTGTTGACGATCGCGGTGGCGATTGCGGGTGCGATCGCATTTACTGTGCTGCCGGTGGCGCCTCTGCCGCAGGTGGATTTCCCGACCATCAATGTAGGCGCCGGCCTGCCGGGCGCGAGCGCGCAGATCATGGCGGCTTCAGTAGCCACTCCGCTGGAGCGTCAGTTCAGCCACATCGCCGGCATCACGGAGATGACTTCATCGAGTTCGCTGGGCTCGACTTCTGTCACGCTTCAGTTTGACCTGAGCCGGAACATCGATGGTGCGGCACGCGATGTGCAGGCAGCCATCAATGCGGCGCGTACTTATCTCCCCACCAATCTTCCGTCGAATCCTTCGTACCGCAAGGTGAATCCCGCTGACGCTCCCATCATGATCCTGGGACTCACCTCGGACAAGTACGACGTGACCAAGGTCTACGATCTGGCCTCCACCATTCTGGAACAGAAGCTGTCGCAGATCGAAGGCGTTGGCCAGGTGTTCGCGGGCGGCGGCGCCACTCCTTCGGTTCGCGTAGAGGTTGACCCGAAGAAGCTGGAGAGTTTTGGACTGACGCTGGGAAGCGTGCAGTCCGCGCTGAGCCTGCAGAATTCGCACGAGCCGCGCGGCCAGTTGTCGGACGGCAACACCACGCAGGACATCATCACCAACGATCAGATCGCGGAAGCGCGCTTTTACAAGCCCCTCGTGATTGGCTATCACCGTGGTGGCGCGGTACGCCTGTCGGATGTCGCCGACGTCCTGGATTCTGCGCAGAGCCTCCGGACCGCGGGTTACACCGATGGCGTTCGCTCGGTGTCGGTGATTATTTTCCGCCAGCCGGGCGCGAACATTATTGAAACGGTCGATCGCATCCGGTCGCAGCTGCCGTTTCTCGAGGCCGTGCTTCCGCAGGGAATCAAAACGACGATCGTGATGGATCGCACGACCACTATCAGGGCATCGGTGCATGACGTAGAGCGGACGCTGATAGGCTCCATCATCCTGGTGGTCCTTGTGGTGTTTGTATTTTTGCGCAGCCCTCGCGCCACACTCATTCCCAGCGTCGCGGTGCCGGTTTCGCTGATCGGGACGTTCGCGGTGATGTACCTGCTGGGGTACACGCTGGACAATCTCTCCCTGATGGCGCTCACGGTGGCGACCGGTTTCGTGGTGGATGATGCGATCGTGGTGATGGAGAACATCACCCGCCATCTTGAGGGAGGCATGGCGCCCCTGCCCGCTTCACTGCAGGGCGCGAAAGAGATCGGGTTTACGGTTTTTTCGATCAGCATGTCGCTGATCGCAGTATTCATCCCCATCCTGATGATGGGCGGGATCGTGGGCCGCCTGTTCAGGGAATTCGCGGTGGTGTTGTCAACGGCGATTGTGGTTTCCATGGTAGTTTCGCTGACCACGACGCCTACCATGTGCGCGCATCTTCTGAAGGCTCATGGCGAGGGCGAGCGCCACAACTGGCTTTACCGCACCAGCGAGCGGCTCTTCAACGGACTGGTCTCGATCTATCGGGTTTCACTCACATGGGTGATGGACAATCCCGGCCTCACGCTTATCGTGCTGGCGCTGACGATTGCGTTGAACGTGGTTGTCATCGTGCGGATTCCCAAAGGATTTTTCCCGCTGCAGGATACAGGCGCGCTGGTGGGCGGCGTTCAAGGGCCGCAGGACGCTTCATTTCCTTTCATGAACTTTTCGATGCAGCAGCTGGTGGCAGTGGTGAAGGCTGACCCGGCAGTTGCGCATGCGAATGCATACACCGGAGGGCAGGGCTCGAGCAACGGGGGCTTCATCTATATCGCTCTCAAGCCACTCGGCAAAGAACGGAAGATCTCCGCGGCAGACGTGATTAATCGTCTGCGGCCGAAGATGAATCGATTGCCGGTGGCATCGTCATTCCTGCAGGCGGCCCAGGACCTTCGCATCGGCGGCCGCGGCGGGAACGCCATGTATCAGTACACAATTCAGACTGAAAACATTCCAGACCTGGCGCATTGGGGACCGGTGCTGATGTCGCACATGCGGGGCCTGCCTGGACTTCAGGATGTCAACAGCGATCAGCAGAACGGCGGGCTGCAACAGATGCTCACCTATGACCGTACGACCGCGGCGCGTCTCGGGCAGACGTCGCAATCGCTTGACCGGGCGCTCTACAGCGCGTTCGGCCAATCAGAAGTGTCGGTCATCTATACCCAGCTCAACCAGTACTACGTGGTGCTGGAAGTGGCGCCGAAGTACTGGCAGGATCCATCGGGGCTCAACCAGATCTACTTCACGCCCGCCGCCAACGCCAACAAGGCCGGCCCCAACACGGTATCGCCGTTGTTGAGCGTGATGAAGTCAACAATCGGAACGACTCCCTTGCAGGTCAATCACACCGGGCTGTTTCCGTCCGTGACGGTGTCGTTCAATCTGTCCAATGGAGTTTCGCTGAGCGATGCCACGCGCGAGATCACGGAGATGGAGGCCAGCCTGGGCATGCCCGCGACGGTGCACGGCTTTTTTGCCGGAACCGCGCAGGCCTATCAGGCTTCGCTTGCTTCGGAGAAATACCTGGTAATCACGGCGCTTCTCGCGGTCTATATCGTGCTTGGCATTCTCTATGAAAGCCTGGTACACCCGCTGACGATCATTTCGACGCTGCCTTCGGCAAGTGTCGGTGCGATGATCGCGCTGATCCTTTTCAAGATCGATTTGAATGTCATTTCCATCATCGGCATCATTCTTCTGATTGGCATTGTGAAGAAGAACGCGATCATGATGATCGATTTCGCCCTGATGGCGGAGCGCCTGGAGGGCAAGAACACGCGCGACGCGATTTTCGAAGCCTGCATGCTGCGCTTCCGTCCCATCCTGATGACCACCATGGCGGCGATTTTCGGCGCGCTTCCACTGGCTTTTGGAACCGGTACCGGCTACGAATTGCGGCGCCCTCTAGGCATTACGATTGTTGGCGGCTTGTTGCTCAGCCAACTGCTCACCCTTTACACCACGCCGGTGGTGTACCTGACCATGGATCGATTGCGGCTTCGCGTGATGGGCAAAACCCACGACACGCTGCCGCGGGAGGCAGCCGAGACTGCATCCTGATATGAGAGAAGCGATGATGTTTAAACCCGGACAACTCGGAACGGCCGCTGCGGCGGCATTGACGTCTCTGGTAATCATGCTGGGGGGATGCCGGGTCGGGCCCGCCTATCATCCACCAACCCCGACGGCCGTGACCGCCCCCAACTATAAAGAGTCAACGGTGAATTTTCAGGACACCGATGGCTGGAAGGTGGCGAGCCCGCAGGATGCGATGCTGCGCGGCAAGTGGTGGGAGATCTTCAACGATCCCGAACTCAACGGGCTGGAAGAGCAGCTGATCGTCAATAACCAGAACATCAAGGCTTCGTTTGAAAACTTCATGGAAGCCCGCGCGCTCATAGCGGAGGCTCGCGCGCAGTATTGGCCGACTGTTTCGATCGGCCCTTCGTGGGGGCGTTCGCGCAGTTCAAGCACGCTGCGCAATTCTTCGACTGCCAACACGGGAGCGTCTTCTACGCTCTGGACTGCGCCGTTGTCGGTGTCGTGGACGCCCGATTTGTGGGGCCGGATTCGCAACCAGGTGCGTTCGGCCGAGTATGCCGCCCAGGTTAGTGCAGCCGACCTGGAACTCGAGAAGCTGACCGAACAGGCAAGCCTTGCCCAGTACTTTTTCGAGGTTCGCGGACAGGATATGCTGCAACAGATCCTGAACCACACGGTAGAGGCCGATCAGAAAGCGCTGGACGCGGCGCAGGGTGCCTACGACGTGGGGACCGGCGACTATATCTCTGTCGTCGAAGCGCGGACGACGCTGAAGAGCGCGCAGTCGTCGGCTCTCAATGTTGGGCTTTCGCGCGCGCAGTATGAGCACGCGATCGCGATGCTGGTGGGCAGGGTAGCGACTGACTTTTCCATCCCGGTAAAGCCGTTGCTGTACACGCCGCCGCCGATTCCGACGGGAGTGCCTTCGCAGCTAACCGAGAGGCGGCCCGACGTAGCCGCGGCGGAACGCACGCTGGCCGAAGCCAATGCCACAATCGGGATAGGATACGGCGCGTTTTTCCCGCAGATCTCCATCTCTGCAGGAGGCGGCTTTGAGAGCTCTACGCTCAAGCACCTCTTTGATATTTCGAGCCGCTTCTGGTCGATAGGTCCGTCAGCTTCGCAGACCATCTTCAACGGCGGACTCTATCGCGCCCAGCTGCATCAGTACGAAGCGATCTATAACGTTGACGTTGCGAATTATCGCCAGAGTGTTTTGACGGCATTCCAGCAGGTCGAGGATGCGCTGGCGGCTACGCATGTTTATTCAGAGCAGATCCTTGCCGAGAAGGATGCGGTGAAGTCCGCCCAGGAGTTCTACGACCTTGAGATGGAACGGTACAGGTCGGGCGTTGATCCCTTCGTCAACGTGCTGACGGCCCAGACCACGCTGCTCAATGACCAGGTGACGCTGAATTCGCTGCAGGTCGAGGAGATGATGTCGGCGGTGCAGCTGGTGCAGACGCTGGGTGGAGGTTGGGATCGCTCGCAGCTGCTTACTCCCGGCCAGGTGGGGTCCAAGGTACCTAATTCGGATTACACGATGCAGAAATAACCGGCATGGAACGAGCGCAGTTACTCGTCCGAGCCGATGGCCGCGGGCAAGTCGTAGGCCAGGGGGCACCCCTCGCATCGGGGTATTCTGCCGCAATGAGCTTTGCCCACCGCGACGATCAGCGCGTGAAACTCGTTGTAGAGCTGCTTGCGGCTCTCTTCGCTGTCGGCGCGGAACGCTTCGCGTGTGAGTTTAACCAGGGCTTCGTATCCGCGACGATTTCGTTCGGGCGGATGGGGCAGCAGGGCGTGACGCTCCACGACGCGGCGCAGGTATTCGTCGGCGACCGGTACCGCATGGTTCAGCGCATAGAGCAGGATCGCGTCGGCGGTCTCGAATCCCACTCCGGGCAAGCCCAGCAAACGCTGCCGGGTTTCTTCAGTGGGGGCTGCCGCAAGCATCTCGAGCGACCCCTCGAAGTGAATATCGAGCATCGCCACGAAGGCCTTAAGTGCGGGCGCCTTGCGGGTATAGAAGCCGGAAGGGCGAATCAGGTCGATCAGGGTGGGCAGAGGGATGTCACGAATTCCATCAACAGAAAGCGCGTTGGCCGCGCGCAGATTTTGAAGGGAGCGCTCGACGCCTTTCCAGGAGGTGTTCTGGGTAAGGTAGGCGCCGACGATCACCTCGATAGCGGTATGCGCCGGCCACCATGCCTGCGGGCCATAGGCGGCGAAAAGCTTTTCGTGCATGGTCCGAAGACGCTGCGGTGAAGTTGAGTTTTCACGCGGTGACCTCGGGGTGGATGCAGCTGAAGGCACCTTGAGAGTCACCGCAGGTCACCGGTGTCGGGTGGCGATTGCAGTTGCGTTTTCCATTCCAGGATGCGGGCTTTTGCGGCTGCCGATTCGGCCTCCGGTATGTGGCCGGCCTGCTGCAGCGAAATAGAAAGCGCGGTGTGGGCCAGCGGGTCTCCGGGGGTGAGCGCGGTCAGTGCCAATGCCGCTCCGATCGACTGCTCAAGCTGGCCGGCATCGCGAAGGGCGCGTACCAATCCATGATGCGCATCGAAGTGGCCCGGGTCCGCGGCGATGGCGGCGCGAAACTCAACTACGGATTCGGCGGCCCTTCCTTCAGCCAGCAGGTCCAACGCTCGCTGCGCGTGGACATCGGAATCGAGGTTTGGCGCGTCGCTCATGGCTATTCCAAGGATAATAGGCGAGCTCTCCCTCCGCCCAATCCGGGGGAGCTACGGCGATTGCTCATGGGTAGGTGGTGGGCATGGATCAAGGGATCGGGATGATGGTGAGTACCCGTTGCCCCCGTCGATAAGCCATAATCGGAGAGCGTTTGTGCGAAGATCCAGGGTGGAGTAGCGCGGCAATGCCTGCGAACGACTCGACTATGCGGCCAATGCCGCTTAGGCCGATAGAAGTCAGATTCATCGAGAACGGCACCGAGCAGGTGCGGATCTTTCTGGCCCGGTTTCGAATCGGCCGGGATGCGGGCTGTGACTTGCGCCTGGGCGGCGATTACGTGAGCCGGATGCACGCCGAAGTCGCGCCCGAAGCGACCGGCTGGCGGGTCAAGGATCTGAACAGCAGCAATGGTTTGTACTGGAAGGGTTCTCGCGTCGCAAGCGTGATGGTGACGGAGAGGGAAGTGGTGCGGCTGGGGATCGAGGGCCTGGACCTGGTTTTTGAAGTGCCTCACGTCCCTGAGGAGCCGGAACCGGAGCCCGAGCCCGAAGAGCCCACCGTTGTAACTGTCCCATCAAAGGCCGCCGAGGAGCGCGACCCGAACCTTTCACATTACGTGCGCCGGTATTTTGGGGAGCCCGCTGAAGGCGAGGCCGTCGGCGAACACACGATGCTGATCCGGCGGGCGTTTGCGGAAGTGCAGACCAAGCAGAAGGAGACGCATCGGCGCCAGCGGATGGTCCTGCTGGCGGCTATCGCTGTGCTGCTGGTGGCGGCGGTTGGGATCTCCGCTTACACCTATCGCCTGCGGCAGGAGGCCCGCCATCAGCGCGAGTTGGCACACGATTTGTTTTACGCAATGAAGTCGCTCGATGTGGAGATGGCGCAGGCTGAACAACTGGCGTTGACGACCGATCCGCAGCGCGGCCAGGCAGCGGTGCGTGGCTATGAGGCCCGGCGCCAGCAGGTCCAGGCAAATTACGACCAGTTCCTCGCCAGCCTCCACATCTACGATGCGAAAACCACTGAACAGCATCGCCTGATCATGCGGGTTGCGCGCATCTTCGGAGAGTGCGAACTGGATATGCCGCCCGGCTTTGAAAAGGAAATCATGCGGTACATCAAGTACTGGCAATCCACGGGAAGGTTTACCCGCGACATCCAGATGGCAAGGCAGAAGGGGTACACGGAGACGATTCCGCGCGCCCTGCTGGACCGGGGGCTTCCCGTCCAGTTCTTTTATCTTGCGATGCAGGAGAGCGACTTCGACCCATACCGCAGCGGACCGCTGACCAGGAAGGGATACGCGAAGGGAATGTGGCAATTCATTCCCGAAACCGCGGTGAAGTATGGATTGCATCTGGGACCGCTGGTGGATCTTGACCGCCCTGATCCGAGCGACGAACGAGACCAGGCAAAGAAGGCGACGGACGCAGCCTCGAAATACATAGAAACGCTCTACAGCACCGACGCACAGGCATCGGGTTTGCTGGTCATGGCTTGCTACAACTGGGGAGAAGACAATGTGCTTCCCCTGGTGCGGAGCATGCCTGCCAATCCGCGCGAGCGGAACTTCTGGAAGCTGCTCTCAAACCACGGTCAGCAGATACCGCAGGAGACCTACAACTACGTTTTCTATATCACCGCGGCCGCGGTGATCGGGGAAAACCCGCGCCTGTTTGGATTCGACTTTGACAACCCGCTGAGCGCGGCACTCTAAATCGCGCCGGGTTTGCCGGGCCGCCAACGGGGAAGGTCGGATTGGCATCCTATTGCCCAGAGGATAAGCCTATGACTACAGCTCCGAAGCCGACGCATGAGCAACCTGGTGGTTTTGTTGAAGACGACAAGCGAGTGGATGACGGAGTGGTGAACGACTCGCTCGGAACGGTGAATATCGCTGATTCAACCGGAACCGATGAAGATAAAGAGACCGGCGAGGCCAAGACAAAGAACGCGGATACAAAGGAAGACTGAAATGTCTTTTCAGGCACCCTTCTCCAAGGGTGCACCGATCGTAGACCCCAAAACCTGTCGCGCTTTCCAAGTCCAGCGAGCCTACGGGCCCGCTGCTTAATTTGCGGTTCCGCAACGAAGATTACAACTTTTCAACAGACCTCAGACGTGAGCACCTGTTCAAGTTACGTTCGTCACTGACGAACCTCTGACGTTATCACCTATGTATGCTCGTTTTTACATCACCTGGGATGGAATTGGGTTAAACTCTCCTCATCGGACCCCTAAAAAGTAAGCACCTCGGATTCCCGCAGGGGGAGGACTATTGTGCGCATTCTGGTTGTGGACGACGAACGAGTTATTGCGGACACGCTCTCAACGATTTTGACTCTGAGCGGTTTCGAAACTCGCACGGCATACAGCGGCGAACAGGCCATTACGATGGCGGGTGAGCTCAAGCCCAACGTGCTGATCAGCGATGTCTCTCTGAAGGGCATGAACGGAATCGAAGCCGCAATCCAGATACTGGGATGGGTACCGGCATGCAAGATCATCCTGTTCTCAGGACAGGCCTCGACGGTCGATCTGCTGCGCGATTCTCAAGAGCGAGGCTATAAGTTCGAAGTCCTGAGCAAGCCTGTGCATCCGCGAACCCTGCTCGATCGCCTGCCTGTCTAAACCATCCTTCGACGACATCAGTTCTTGAGATCCCCGGGTGAGCTTGCGGGTGATTTCACCTGGGCTTTTTGAGCCAGTGGTGGATAGAAAATCCGCTCGCAACCAGGCAGATTCCGATGAAGATGGCCATGGTCCACTCGAAGGGTGCCGAACGGGCAATCTGCAAAACCTGACGCCCGAATTTGAGGGCGAGCAGGGCGAGGATTGTAAAGCGGACGGCCCGCGACAGGAAGTTGAACAGGAGGGTGCGCCAAATCGGGTAGTCCAGCGCGCTCACCGCAGCAATAACCGTGGTGAACGGGAACGGCGGCGGAGCCAGGCCCGCTATGGCTACCGCGACGCCGGAGTGATTACCGATGCGGCGCCTCAGTTTTTCGTAGCGCTTGTCGCCGGCGATTTTGCGCAAGCCGTCTTCACCGAGCTTTTGCGATACCAGCGCGAGCAACAACGCACCGAGGGTCGATCCCACGGCGGCGGAGAGCACATACCAGACAATTCCAGTGTGATGCTGAGCGACCAGACCGACGACGACGAGATCGTTCCCGAAGGGCAGAATGAGGAACGAAGAATCGAGGACCCCCATGACCAGAGGTCCGAAATAGCCGATGTGAAACAGGAAGTGCAAGAACGGGGCTAGAAACTTCATCTTTTTACTATGATGAGGTCAAGACCACGCTGTATGGTTCACTGGAGCGAATTAGATTGATGGCAACCCGTTTAGAGGCACTAACCCGGGGTGGGGCAAAGATTCAAAGAGCTGGCCTATCTTCACGGTTGACAAGTCCGCCTTACCGGCAGTTTCGGTGGAGTGATTTTTGCAGGGACGTTGGAGCAAAGCTGTTCGAACCTCCAGGTTCTAAAAAGCAAAGGTGCGCATCCAACCCGAGAGAAGTCACTTGAAGGATGGCGCACTCGATGAAGAAGCAAGCCTGTGCTGATTGGCTACTGGCGGACGTGAGAATGCCCAAGGGCGCCCACGGCGCCGCAGAGCCAGTTCATCCCTGGTGGCGGGTGATGTGTCTGACCGGGGTCGATTATTTTTCGACTTTGGGTTATCAGCCCGGTATCGCGTTCCTGGCGGCCGGAGTCCTGTCCCCACTGGCAACCCTGGTGTTGGTGCTCGTCACTCTTTTCGCTGCGCTCCCTCTGTATGAACGCGTCGCCAGGGCCAGCCCCAACGGGCAGGGAAGCATTGCGATGCTTGAGAAGCTCTTTCCGGAGTGGGGAGGGAAGATCTTTGTCCTGGTGCTGCTGGGGTTTGCCACCACCGACTTCATGATCACCATCACGCTGTCGTCGGCGGATGCCGCGGCCCACTTTGTGCACAATCCGTTCGCGCCCAAATGGCTCACTGGCCAGATGCTGGTCACGTTTTTGCTGCTCGCCTTGCTCGCCGGCGTGTTTCTTAAAGGTTTCAAGGAGGCCATCGGGATCGCCGTGATCCTGGTGTCGGCGTATTTATTTCTCAATGCCGTTGTGACCAGCGTCGCCGTCTTCCAGCTTTCTGAACACGTTCAGCTGATCTCGTCGTGGAAGGCCGCGCTGCTGACCCAGCATCCTAACTGGCTGGCTACCATCGGCGTATGCCTGCTGCTGTTTCCGCGCCTGGCCCTGGGACTGTCCGGGTTTGAAACCGGCGTCGCCGTGATGCCGCTGATCGCGGGCAAGGATGTTGAAGAGCGCATCCGTAATACTCGCAAGCTGCTTCGTTGCGCCGCGCTGATCATGAGCGTGTTTTTGATCGCGACGAGCTTTGTAACCACGGTGCTGATCCCGCCCCGGGCATTCGCTGAGGGCGGGGAGGCAAACGGCAGGGCCATGGCGTATCTCGCGCATCTTTACCTGGGTAGCGCGTTCGGCTCTTTGTATGACATCAGCACGATCTTGATTCTCGGATTCGCAGGCGCTTCGGCGATGGCGGGGTTGCTCAACCTGATTCCGCGGTATCTGCCGCGTTTCGGCATGGCCCCGGAGTGGGCCCGCGGCGCCCGTCCGCTGGTCCTGGTCTTCATGGGAGTCTCGTTCCTGGTTACCTGGGCATTTCACGCGGACGTCGACGCGCAGGGGGGTGCGTATGCGACTGGAGTGCTGGTCTTGATCACTTCAGCGGCCTGCGCGGTAACGATGTCGCTGTGGAACTGTCGTTCGCGCTGGCCCTATCTGCTGGTCACACTGATCTTCGTTTATACAACCCTGATGAACATCAAGGAGCGGCCCGAGGGATTGAAGATTTCGTGCATGTTCATCGCGGCTATTCTCTTCGTCTCTTTCATATCGCGCGCCACGCGAGCTACGGAACTGCGAATCACTGGAGTTGATTTGTCGCCGGCCGCGGCGGAGATTGTGAGCAGCGTGACGGGAGAACCAATTCGCCTCATCCCTCGTCGGCCCAAGCAGACAGGGAGCGAGGATCTGGACAGGATCGACAAGCTGGTGCGCGAGGTCAACGGGCTGGCGCCCGAGGCCAAGATCATCTTTCTCGAGGTGGAACGGACCGACGCCTCAGAGTTTGACCAGCGGTTATGCGTTGAAGGCAAGCGCGTCGGCAACCATTGCGTGCTGTTTGCGAGAAGTCCCATGGTGGCCAACTCGATTGCAGCATTGCTGATCCACGTGGAAGGCCTCACCGGAAAGCTCCCCCACATCTACTTCAAGTGGAAGGAAGGCAACCCGGTCGCAAATATCTTCAGGTTTCTTTTTCTGGGCGAAGGGGATGCTGCACCGCTCACTCATGAAGTTCTTCGCAAGGCGGTTCGGGATATTGATCGCCGTCCGATCGTGCATGTGAGCTGATGGTCGCGGCTTCTTCCTGTGGCGCGTGGCTGCCGGGAAAGAGATCCGGCTGCGGGACAGGCTGGGGAGATTCGAAGTTGCTCAGCCCTACGCCGACCAGCCTGAAGAGCTGTCCGGTCCCGAGTTGTACCTTGTCACGAAGCGCCAATGCCATGGCGGTGAGCTCTTCGCACGACGAAGGCGGCGACGCCGGGGTGTAACTGCGCGTAATTGTCCTGAACTCTTTGGTCTTGAGCTTGAGCACAACGGTACGCGCGGTACGAGCGCCCTTGCGGGATGCGAACCATGTTTTGTCAGCCAGGCGCCTGATCAGTGGCTCGGTCTCTGACAGGGGAATGTCTTCGGGCAAGGTATCTTCCGCCGAGACGGAGCGGGATGGCCGGTCGGGCACCACCGGGCTTTCGTCAATGCCTCTCGCCAGGCCGTAAAGACGCAGTCCGTAGCGCCCGAATCCTGACTCCAGGGCGGCCAGTGAGAAGGCTCGCAATTCACCCACGGTGCGAGCTCCAAACGAAGTTAGCCGTTCACCTGTAACTTTTCCCACGCCGGGGAGGCGTTCGACCGGGAGTGGACGGAGAAATTCATCCACGTCTTTGGGCTGAATGACGAAGAGTCCATCCGGCTTGCGCCAGTCGGAAGCAATCTTGGCAAGGAACTTGTTGGGAGCCACGCCCGCCGATGCGGTGAGGGCGAGCTCGGCGCGGATGTCTTTACGGATCGTCTGGGCAACGCGTGTCGCAGTCGCAATGCCGGTCTTGTTTTCCGTGACGTCGAGGTAGGCTTCGTCGAGCGATAGCGGCTCGATGAGATCGGTATGGCGGTGAAAGATCTCGCGGATCTGGCGAGAGACTTCGCGATAGCGCGTAAAATCCGGGGCCACAAAGATGGCTTCGGGACACAGCCGTTCCGCGCGGATGGCCGGCATTGCTGAACGTATTCCAAACCGCCGTGCCTCGTAGGAGGCTGCACACACGACCGAACGATTGCCGCGCCACGCGACCACGACGGGCTTGCCGCGCAACTGCGGATCGTCCCGCTGCTCGACCGACGCGTAGAAGGCGTCCATGTCCACGTGCACGATTTTGCGGTCAGCCATCGCCTAGTCATTTTAGTTGCAGCTGATCCCTGTGGAAACCCGGAGGGGCATGCGGCTGGAGACAAGCCTCGAAGTGGGGAAGAGGCGGGACAAGGCGCTTGATGGCCAGAGTTCTCGATGGGGGGAGTTGAAAGATGGTGACCCCGGGCTGATTCGAACAGCCGACACGCAGTTTAGGAAACTGCTGCTCTATCCATCTGAGCTACGGGGCCACTTTTAGAATGACTAATTTGCACCTTGCAGAAGACTTTTCCCTCTCAGTCGCTCACGGCAACTTAAATTCACTCAAGGCCGATAAGGCAAAGTGAGCGCAGAAGGCGAAGGACGTGAAAAACTCACACTACCAACAGGGTAGCATCAGGAAGGTGCGCAAGGCGAAGGGCTAGGGATGGGGGTTTCGCTTCTTCGAATGGCTGAACGGAAGGCGATTCCAGCGCACGATGACCTTCCAGGGTACCGAGTACCCGAAACAAGCCGCCGTCCGCAAAGCGATCGAGTTGACCGTCTCTCAAATCAACTCCGGAACTCCGGGGTTTGTCCTCGGTATCGGCCTTTACGACGCCATCGATGCGATCGAGGCAGCGTTTTGCATATCAGCCATTCTCGCTTGGCGAGCGGGAGAAAGCTCTCGCCCTTCTTGAGGAGGCCTCTCGGCAGCATTCTCCGCCCTTGCTGTCGGTCCAGTGCAATCCGGACTTCGACTTTTTTCACTCCGAGCAACGCTACCATGTCATTGTTCTGTTCTTTCCGGGACCAAGCCTAAGAAGTTTTGTTACCATCCTCGGGATCGCAAGATCCACAGGAGCGCCATGACCTACATAGCCAATCGCCGCAGCTTCCTCATCGCAGGAGGACTCACAGCGCTAGCCGCCACAAGAGCCTTCGGGGCCAACGAAAGACTTCGGATCGGTGTGATCGGCGCGGGAGGCCGCATGCGCCAACTGCTCAACTCTGCCGAGAATACGGGTGTCCCCTTCGAGATCGTGTCGGTGAGCGATGTGTACACGCCGCGGCGCGATGAGGTGAAGACGCGGCCAGCCGCGACGGCCGCAACGACGTGTGTGGATTACAAGAACGTGCTGGACGACAAGAGCATCGATGCGGTGATCATCGCGACCCCGGACCATTGGCATGTTCGGATCGCGGTAGCGGCGCTGGCTTCAGGCAAGGATGTGTATCTTGAGAAGCCGGTGACGCATACTCTCGAAGAGGGTGAGACGCTGCAGAAGAGTGTTCGATCATCCCGACAGATCCTTCAGTGCGGGATGCAGCAGAGAAGCTGGCCCCATTTCCGCAACGCAGTGGACCTGATCCAAGGCGGCGCGCTCGGGCGGGTAACACAGGTGCGCACATATTGGTGGCAGAACTACGGCTCGAATTGGGTGCCGAAACCGGTTGATGTGGCCCAGCTTGACTGGAAGCAGTGGCTGGGAGGAGCGCCGGACCAGCCCTTCAGCCTGGAGAAGTACAATCGCTGGCGGTGGTTTTGGAACTTCGGCGGAGGTGCGATGACGGATTTGTTCACGCACTGGATCGACGTCGCGCAATGGGCGATGAAAGCGGAGCAGCCGACGATGGCGCTGATGATGGGCGACAATTACGTGTTCAAGGAATGGGAGTGCCCGGACACTATCCAGGCAGCCTTCCGCTATCCAGGCTTTGATGTGGTCTATGAAGGCATGATGAGCTCGGCTATCGACGATGGGGGCCTCGAGTTTCGGGGTACAGAGGCGACACTGAAGATCACCCGTGCGGGAATGAGTATCTTTCACGAGAATGTGAAAGGCGATCGAAATCCCGTATTGAAGGAAGAGAGCTTCGAGGACGGGACAACGCCCCACATGGGGAACTTCTTCGACTGCATTAAGACGCGCAGAGACCCGAACGCACCTGTCGAGGCGGGAATCGCGGCAGCGAGGGCGGGCCATATTGGCAACCTGGCGTACCATCGCGGAGGCATGACGCCCTGGCCGGCGAAATGAAAATCAGCCGGCGGTTTCTCCGCCATCGCTCAAGAGGCTTGTGACCACGTTTGTGAATCTTGTTTCTGACTTGCTCCTTGACCGCAAGTGGTGTTTTTGGGGCTGCTTTCGCGTAGGCCTGGTGAACCCTGCCAACGGTTGTGGGATGGCAATCACTCTGAAACCGGTGTACTATTCGATGATTCAACTACCGCGCAGACGGGCAACTTGGAGGGGTCGGAGTGAAGTCATTACGACACGAACCTGTCGCCCTGGCGGTGGGTGTGCTGGCGTTCTTGGCTCCGATCTTGCTTTCTCTGCAACTTGCCTGGATGCAGAGCGTTGCCGATGAAAAAACGGAAGGTCTCCGATATGCGACAGCCATGGTCTGGCGGGGAGAAGAAACGACGCGGCAGTTCAGACATGCCATCGAACTTCTGAACCAGGACCACCTCGCTCGTTGTTCCCCTCAAGAAATTGACCTGATGCGCCAGATCGATGTGGGATCGAGCTACATCCAAATGGTGGCTCGCGTCTCCGGCGACACGCTGGAGTGCACTTCGCTGGGGACGGCGACGCCTATTCCGCTGGGACCCCCAAGCCTGGTGACGGTGAACGGTGTCAACGAGCGGCTCAACTTCAAATGGGGGCCGGAACAACTAGACCGCCTTGATCTGATCGACGTCAACGGGGTGGCAATCCTGGTGGATACGAGCTTGTTGACGGACCAACAAATCGAAGGGGAGAATGTCCGGCTTGCCTTAATGGTTCCTTCCTCCACCGGTCATGTTCGATTAGTGGAACCAAAAGGCGATTTTCTTCCTCAGTGGTTGAGTCCGGTCCGTCCTGGCGAGTCAATAAGTTCGGTGGATGGTCAGTTCATTGTCTCCAGGGTGCGCTCGGAGAAGCATGATTTTGAGGCAGTTTCGGTCATCCCCCTCAGCCATGCATACGGGCACGTCCGTCAATTTGCCGTCGCGTTTCTTCCTGTCGGGCTGGTCTGTGGACTGGGGCTCAGCTGGGCCGTGCTGAGGATTGCGCGGACAAGGTCGTCGCCGCGCGGCATGATTCGCGCCGCCGCGCGGAATGGCGATTTCTATGTCGAATATCAACCTATCGTGGACATGAGTACGAGACTGATGGTGGGCGCCGAGGCGCTGGTGCGTTGGAAGCGCGGAGACACCGTAATCAGTCCGGCCAGCTTTATCCCGCTTGCGGAAGAAAGCGGCGTCATCTCGCTGATCACTGAGATCGTATTGGATATCGTCTCGCGCGACCTGCCGAGGCTGATGGAGATGGACTCGAAGTTTCGCGTTGCTATCAATTTTTCTGCAACCGACCTGGAGTCCGATAGAACCAGACACAAGCTGTTGCAGGCTTTGCAAAAGAGCGGCGCCTCCCCCAAAAACCTCATCGTAGAGGCCACCGAGTACGGCCTCATCAGCTGCCCGCAGACCTGCGAGGTGATCGCCTCAATCAGAGCGGAAGGTTTTCAGGTGGCCATCGACGATTTCGGCACCGGCTATTCGAGCTTGTCTTGCTTGCAGAGCCTGGGCTTGGATTTACTGAAGATCGACAAGTCCTTTGTGGACACGATCGGAACCGACGGCGCTACCAGCGAGGTGGTGCAGCACATCATTGAAATAGCGCAATCTCTGCATTTGCGCACAGTAGCAGAGGGTGTTGAAACCGAGGAACAGGCCGAGTTCCTGCGCAAGAGAAACGTTGAGTTTGCACAGGGCTGGCTCTTTGGGAAGCCGATGAGCATCGATACCCTTCGCGGCCGCATGAGCGAGAGGTCGAACCCGGTCGAGGCCGGCTCAAACCATGTAAACGTCCCCGATCACGTGGCAGTTGCAGTAGCTAACGCTGAATCTTTCGCGAGTCGGCTGCAGGGTACGAGACGCTAACTTGAGTGTCGGTCCAGCCCGCAATTCGGTCCCAGCCCGCAATTTGGATGGACAAACAAGCTTTCAAGACTTCTATCAGGCGGCACTTGCGTTATAAGTGCATGCACACTTTTACGCCTGCGCTCGCGTGCGGTTTGATTCACTGCGCATAACAAAACAATCCGGCGGCCGGTGCTCCCGCATTTACAAGGGAGCCTCGCACGCCGGATCGGATCATCAATACAACGATTGTTAGAACGAAAACTTCATCTCAATCTCCGAGATCCGGCGGCCCGTTCGCAGCGGCGCATACCCAAATACGGAGGCATTCGAGTTAGTCGCGGAGCTGAGAGCAGTTGCAACGGACTGTGGCGCTGTCGATCCACCTGTCTGGTTAGTGAAGTTCAACGTAATGTTATTGGGCTCTACTGCGCTGGAAAATGTGGTGTTCGCGTGGTTAATAAAGTTGAACGAAGCGAAGCGGAAAAGGAGATTCTTCCCTTCGCCCATCTTGAAGCTTTTCTGTGCCGTCAGATCCGAATCCATGTAAGCCGGTGCTTTCAGGTATGGCTGACGATAAGGGCCGTTGACGCCAAGCTCCGTTGGCAGAGCATAGCAGTTGCCGTTCACGTACTGATGGCTTCCCAGGCCGAGGGCCGGGTTGCAGGTGAGCTGCGGCATGAGGTAAACGTCCGGGGTTCCCAGCAACTGCGTATTGCTCACCGGAATCGTGACCGCTGCCCCCGTGGCAGGATTAGTGACGTTCAACGTGCCGGTAATCGAGAAGTCTGGATTATTCTGCGCGGGAATGTTGCCGCCGCTCTGCATGCTGGTAATGCCGGAGATCATCCAGCGGTTCGCAAGCGCCGCAAGAAAGCGCTTATGCACCACATCCCCCAAAGTGTAGGAGTAAGTGGCGTTGAAGATATGCCTCCGGTCAAATGCCTCAGGTCCGTAATCATTCCTGTAGTTGAATGGATCGGCAGGCGTCCCGTTGCCGTTAGCGCCCAGCACCCCAAGCGCCTTGGACCACGTGTAGTTCACGCCGTAGATGAAGTTTCCGCTCTGCTTGTTCCAGAGGGTCTGTAGTGAGTTGTAATTCGAATTGATGTTGTGCTGAGCCACGTAGAGATGCGAATACTGTGGATAGGGCCGGAAGTCATTCACTTCCTGCGTGGTTAATCCGCTGACCGTCGTCGTGCCCGACGCGCCGACCGCTGGATATGTCACGCCGGTAATCGGATCGGGCTGGAAAAGGGCTCCCACGTGGAGCGCGTTCAAGTCATCGAGCACCGTCGTTTGAGTCGATCCATCATTCAACAAATGCCGGCTGACGTTCCCGATGTACCCGATCTGGAACATCGATTTGAAGATGAACTTCTGATCGAGTGCAAGGTTGTACGTGTAGACCTGCGGCTGATGATTGTCGTTTGGAAAGAAGCCATAGCCGCTCTGGGTGGGCACAAACGCGCTCCCTCCCGCAGCCGCGGGCGCCTGCGACGGCACGGACGATAGTTGGATGGGCCCGGTAATTTGAACATTTCTCTCGCCAACCGCATTGCTGGCCGGCGTCTCAATGTCGTTCGACGAGTCATGGGCCGTATAGATGCCGAAGCCGCCTCGCACCACCGTGCTGCCATTGTGATACGTGTCCCAGGCAAATCCGACACGCGGTTCAACGAAGGCCCAGCGCGATGTCAGGCCCGACGCCGGAATGCGGGGATTGATGGAGTGCCAGAGGAACCCTGGTAATGCAGGATTCTGGCCTGATGCGTATGTCGACGGCTCCCACACGGGAATTCCCAGACCGTGCGCATCCGTCCACGGCGTAAGGTGATCCAGGCGCACGCCAAGATCGACCGACAGTGACGACGTCAAACGATAATGGTCTTGCGCATATCCGGCGATGTTCCAGAAGTAGAGGTTTGGAGCTGGCGAAACGTTCGTCTGGGAGTACTGGAACACTCCACCTTCAAGGAAGTCGGCCAGATAGTTACCACCATTTCCGCTGCCCACCACACCCGTGTCATGAATGGTTCCCTGCACAGGATCTGAGTAAGTCTCCCCGAAGTAGTAGAGGTCGATTGCGCCATTTGTCGGGATGAACGGAGTAACCTGGTGGTTCGTATCTAATTGCGCATAAACGCCGAAGCGCAGCGTGTGGCGTCCCAGCACCTTGGTCACATCGTCTTCACCCGTCCGAATCCACTTCTTTGCATAGATCCCTCCGAAAGAGGTATCGGGGTAAAGGTTAACCGGCAGGCCATTGTAGCCGTAGTCCTGAAACTCAGGAATGACTTTAGAACCGTTGTTGAAGAGTCCCGTGTTCGTCCAGGCGCCATTGAGCGTCAGGGCGGAAAGATTCTTTGCCACAAACGGGTTGTCGAACCAGGCGCCTGATACGCTGATGGAATTTGTCAGTGTCGGAGTAAAGATCGTGGTGAGGTTCAGCGTACCGATCTCGGAATTCAGATCGCTCAACAATCCTCCGCCCGGCGTATTCGTTCCGCCAAGGCTACCGCGCGGCGAGTAATACTCCACCTGCGGAACGCCGTTCTTGCCGCGCTCCGTGCTGTACATGATGAACATCTTGTTCTTCTGGCCGATGCTGTCATCCACACGCGCCTGGCCCTGCCACAGATCGTTGTCCACCAGGTTCGTCGTGATGTAGTTGAAGCCTTGCGCTGTGGTCGGCTGATTGGGCAGCGGCAGCGTATTCAATAGCGCCTGGTTGGTGGGATCCACGAATGGCCCGAGTTGCCCATTGACCAGCGCGCTCCCATCCTTGCCGGTCACCGGCACCTTGCTGATGTTGGCGTAGGTGCTGCTATTTACGAGAGGGCCCAGATATTGATTGATCTGATTCTGGCTGAAGTCGCCGTTTCGCATTCCCGCGGTCGGCACCAGGGCCTGCAGAATCGCTCCACTCGAGCTGCCATACGCATATTCATTGCGCTGCGCATAATCCTCGGCGCCCACAAAGAACGTCAAGCTGTGACCCTTGTTGAACCCCGTGTGTGGAACTACGATGGGGCCTCCCAGCGTGAACCCGGGGTACACCTCGCGGTCCGTCGGCTTGGGCTGCGCGGTGTACTTCGCCAGCCAGTCGGTGGAGTCCAGCTGGTAGGTGCGCCCATATGCGTACAGTGATCCGTGAAATTTATCTGCGCCCGAATTGCCGATGGCATTGATGACGACGGGACCATGCGGTTGGTCGGCGGTGAGGCTGGAGGTCTGCACCTTAACCTCGCTGACCTGGTCGTAATTGATGTTTTGCAGCATGGACGCGAAGGCGCCCGGATCCGTCACATCGATGCCGTCGTACAGCAACGCTACCGAATTGGTGACAGTCCCTTCCCCGGAATAGTTTCCGTACGCGCCGGTCACTGAGACCTGCGAAGGATCGTACGTTGTGTTATTGAGGTTGTTGTTGCCGTTGGTGATCGCGAACCCGGGCAAAATCTTGATCAACTCCGTGACGTCCCGTCCTTCCACTGACAGGTTATTGATGTCACTGGATGTGATCATGGTGCTCTCCTCGCCCGAATCGAGCGTGATCGCGCCAGATTCCGCCTCGACGGTCACGCTTTGATTCACCTGTCCGGCCGTCATTCTCACTGCATGTAGGCTGCGGCGATCGTTGGGATCGAGGTGGATACCGGCTTCCTTCAGCTCCTCGAAGCCTTGTGCCTTGATATCGAGGTCATAGGTGCCCACTGGCAGGTCGGGGAAGACGAAATCTCCTGTGCCATTACTTTTTACGGTACGAACATCCGCCGTCGCAGTGCTCCTCAACGTCACATCGGCTCCAGGGATCACTGCCCCTGACGGATCTACGACCGTTCCGCTCAGGGTGGCCATGGTGCCTCCCTGCGCATTCGTCACGATTGGGAATGAAAATATTGAAAGGAGAATTACAACTACGGCGCACATCGGTGCGCCGCGCAGCCACTGCGCCAAGGTATGCATGTGGAGTACATCCAGGAATGAATTATCGATCTAGAACACTTGCCTGATGGACGTCTTAGACCCGTCTGCGAATTCCGCTGACGGTCCTAATCCGTAGCGTCATGCGAACATCACGATTTGAATTTACACACACGCTAAGGACAGTTGTCAAGAAAGAGAAAAATCGGTTTACTTATGGCATTTGTTGCCATTTCGTGAGGTCAACATGGAAAGAGTGTTTTGGGTTTTGAGCGATCGCTTCCGCTCATTTTTGGGCAACTTCACCACGCCCTTCAAGCATCGAATCTCCGTCGGTGGGGCGTACATACGCTGTTCCAGCTCGAGTACCTCGGCGATCGCCTCGGCATCGATAACGTCGTTCTTGTTCGACATCACAAACGGCTTTACGAACGGCCTGGGATCAACCGAACATCGTGGTCCTGCTTCCGCAGGGCACGTTGGAAAAAATGTGCTCCGGAACGAGCCTCCGACCTGACGCGAAACGTGTGGCGATAACACGGCGAGTTGCTCTGCAGGCAATTCCGATGAGCGGCCGTCCGTCGGCACCTCAACGTGAAGCCGCCTACCGAGAGAAGCGACTTTCGAAGCTGAGCACGCGTTGGAACCATGTGGACGCATGGGGGACTTTTGGCCATCTGGATCGCGGCTCAACGGATTTCGTCAAAGCCGCCCGGCAGCGAGTGGACTCAGGCGGGTCGATCGCGGTCTTTCCACTAAGGGGTGTTGCGTGGACGCAAAGTCTGCTCAGTTCCCGCGCTGAGCCCTTGATCAGCAAGCGGGCAGAAATCTCCCTCGGAATGCGGGATGCTTGTCCATCGGATGAAATTCTCACAGCGCCAATTCAAGCCAGGGCGCTATAGGCCTGACTGATCCCCGCGGTGTCTGGCAATTTGCCTGTTGAGCGAATTGGGCGCTCCGGGCGTGGGAAAATCCGGTCTCACGGCGGTCGTTGCGGCGAGCGATCCAGGGCGCGGCCTGACGGTTTTCCCATCTTGAAGAAACCGGCCTTTCACCAAACGGAAAGGTTCCACTCGAAAATCGAAGTCGCCAATACTAACTGCCTGGGGATCTCTCCGGAGCGGTTTTCGGGCCTCTCAATGAGCTAGGATCACGGCCAGCATGAAGGAAGTGCTCTCCAAAACGAACGACGTAACGGTTTCATGCGAGGAGATGGAGTACTACCATCTTCGGTTGAGTTCTGGCGAAATAGACGGCGAGCTCTTGTTCTGGGTTTCCGGCTACTGGGAGAGATGGGACGAGTCGCGGGGACGCATGGTCTGCAGCGAGGAACTGAACGTGTCGTATGCAAGCTTGGAAGAGGCCAAGCAGGGATATATAGAACACCGCGCGCAGATTGTGAGCTCCGGTTTCATCTACTCCGACATGGATATGTTCTGACCGGAGCTGTTGGTTAAGGGGTTTGATTCGACTCAAAATAGTGCTGCGCATCGATTGCCGTACAACTCCCGTGTGCAAGGAATCGATCCTCATCCACGATGCGTGTTCATTCGCCGGCGGGGAGTAGGATTATGGCTACATGAACGAGGAACCCACAAATCTGGAGGGGCTCGCGTCGGAGGGCGATCTTAACCTTTCTCCCAATCGCCGCCTCTGGCAGCAGTCCGCAATCAGCGACGAAACCCGCCGGTGGCTGGAGAAGGACGAGCGTTATTTTTTGCGCCAGTCGCTTTCGACGCCATGTCTGAACGTGATGGCCAGGGCGGACGGCATCTACATCGAGGACGTCGAAGGACGCCGCTACATGGACTTCCACGGCAACGACGTCCACCAGGTGGGATTCGCCAACGAGCGCGTTCTTGACGCGGTTCGGCAGCAGATGGAGATCCTGCCGTTCTGCACCCGGCGTTACACGAATATCCCTGCGATCCAACTGGCGGAGAAACTGGCCACGCTTGCACCCGGCAACCTGTCCAAAGTTCTTTTCGCGCCGGGAGGAACGACTGCGATCGGAATGGCGATGAAGCTCGCGCGCGTCGCGACGGGGCGCTTCAAAACCATCTCCATGTGGGAGTCGTTCCACGGCGCTTCGCTCGATGCGATCTCCGTGGGCGGGGAAGCGATCTTCCGCTCCGGCATTGGCCCGCTGCTTCCGGGGACCGAACACGTTCCACCGCCAGATGCCAGGCGCTGCCTTTTTGGGTGCAACGGGAGTTGCAATCTGCGCTGTGCCGATTACATCGAGTATGTGCTCGAGACCGAGGGCGATGTGGGTGCGGTCATCGCCGAGACGGTGCGCAACACGGGCGTGATTCCGCCGGCCGATTATTGGAAACGCGTGCGCGCGGCGTGCGATCGTCATGGCGCGCTGCTGATCCTTGACGAGATTCACGGGCTGGGCCGGACCGGCACCATGTTCAGCTGCGAACACTACGGAATTGTTCCCGACATCCTGGTCCTCGGCAAGAGCCTCGGGGGTGCGCTTTTTCCGCTGGCGGCCATGATCGCGCGCGCTGACCTTGATGTTGCTCCACGTGCTGCGCTCGGGCACTACACGCACGAGAAGAATCCAGTCGCCTGTGCGGCGGGCCTGGCGACGCTGGAGTTCATTGAAGAACAAGGCCTGGTGGAGAAGTCGCGAAACCTTGGCGGATGGGCCCTGGAGCGATTGCGCGCCATGCAGACTCGTCAGCGCCACGTGGGCGATGTGCGCGGGCTCGGACTGCTGCTGTGCGTGGATGTCGTCGAAGACAAGGCCACACAAAAGCCGGCTCGTGACCTGGCGGATCGCATCATGTATGAAGCATTGAGTCGGGGGCTCAGTTTTAAAGTCACCATGGGCAATGTCATCTCTCTCACCCCGCCGTTGATCATCACGGAAACGGAGCTGGGACGGGCGCTGGACATCCTCGAAGCGAGTTTCGAAGCCGCAGCGGTGTAGGGCTGTTGCGCCGGTCAATGGGACGAAGTGGATGTGTCGGGGTCGAAATGCGCTTGGATGTGGCAATGCGCAAACACTCATCGGACTCATTCGCGGCCCAGCCTGTAGAATGTTGATGTTGTCGAAGTTTCCCCCGCAGTTTCACGACCGTTCGCATTTTGCGAAGGGTCACGTACACCACGGCAAACTCCAGGGATGATCGGGAAGGCGGTGAAAATCCGCCACTGCCCCGCAACTGTGAGCGCACCTGTTCCGGGCTTCGTCTACGAAGTCATGACAGGACCAGTCGGCACGTTTTGTTTTCGGACAGGCGTGCATGAACCACTGATGGCGAAGTCGTCATTGGGAAGGGGACTGGATAAAGCGCAAGTCAGGAGACCGGTCCTTGGCGCCCCAACCCGCTTGCGTTCCGAGGGGAACGAAGGAGCCTTCATGCGACTTGCATTTGTGCGCGGCTGCCTGGCCTGCGCCTGCACCGGAATCCGACAACATATTGCTATTGGATTGTTGTTCATCGCCGCGGTCCAGCTTGCTGGGGCCGCTTCAATACGAGGCACTGTTACCGACCAGTCAGGCGCCAAGGTGACCGGAGCCACCGTTGCCCTGCTGAGCGGGGGCAAGGTGGTTGGATCAGCTGTCTCCGCAGCCGATGGCAGCTTTCAGATTCTTACTGGGCTCACCGGTCGCTTTTACCTGGTCACCTCGGCCAAGAGTTTCAGACAACTTGAGACGCCCGGATTTTATGCAGGGCGGCTGGACAACATCGAGCGCAACATGGTGCTGGAACCCGAATGGGTTCGCGAATCCATCGTGGTGACGGCAACCGGCACGCCCACCCCCCAGGCACAAACCAGTGAGGCGACCAGCGTACTGAATGGAATCGATCTTGCAACGCGCACGGATTTCACCAGCGTGCTGCGCCTCATGCCGGGGACAGCGGTTGTGCAGATCGGGCAGCGCGGGGCGCAGACAGCGCTGTTTATCAGGGGCGGCGGCTCTGACGACAACATGATCCTGGTGGATGGCGTGAACGCGGGCGACCTCGGAGGCCGTTTCGATTTCGGAACGCTGTCCACCACAGCGGTGCAGAGCGCGGAAGTCTATCGCGGACCCGACTCCAATCTCTACGGCGCCGATGCGGACAGCGGGGTGGTCAGCTTGACCACTCCGCGCGGTACGACCAGCTTTCCCTCGTTTACGGTTGCCGGCGACGGGGGCAATTTCAACACGTCGCATGAGCAGGCCGAACTGGCCGGGACGTATAACAAGATCGACTACCTCGGCGCCTTCAGCTGGCTGCAAACTTCCAACGCGCTGCCCAGGGATGAGTATCACCTGGCCACGACGGCGGGCAACTTTGGCTACCAGGTCAACGGGTCGACACAGCTGCGCGGCGCCGTGCATTACGGCGTGGGCAACACCGGCGTTCCGAACGCATGGGATTTTTACCACGTAGCCGACCAGGCCAATCAGAAGGATCAGGATCTTTACCTGAGCGCGTCCCTTGAAAACCAGACCACGGCGGACTTCCACAACACGGTGCGCTACGGATCGACGCGCAAACGGGAACAGTTCTCGCAGTGGTCGCAGCAGGGCAGCGGCAGCTTCGATGCGTACGGCGACAGTCTTGGCAACGTGGTGACGATCAAGGGCGCCAATGGCTACTCGGCGTCGGGACAGGCGGTACTGGATTACGCCCAGACGTATCCATATCAGTATCAACTTGTCTCCAACCGCGATCAGCTGGTTTACCAGGGCGACTATCGTTTCACGCCGCACCTGGCGGGACTTATCGGATTTCGATATGAAGACGAGCGCGGGGTCGAAAATGTGCCGTCGTTCGCCACGCATGATGTGGCAGAGCGGAGCAATTACGACTACCTGGCATCGGTTCATGGTGACTTCAAGTCGAGATTCTTCTACACGCTGGGTGGAAGCTTTGAGCACTATTCGCTGTTTGGTGTGGAAACGTCGCCGCGCGCCGGTGCGACCTATTATGTGCTGAAGCCGCGGAGCGGAATTTTCAGCGGCACGCGGGTCTTGTTCAACTATGGCGACGCCGTGCGCGAGCCGACCCTGACCGACGAGCTGGGCTCGCTTTACGATTTCCTCTCCGCAAACGGAGATCAGGCGGTCGCCCAGCGGTTGCACATCGGCCGCCTGGCTGCTCCCAGGAATCGCACGTATGAGGGCGGCTTCGAGCAGTCTTTCATCAGCGAGCGCATCATTTTGCGCGCCCGGTATTTTCATAATCAATTCGGACGCCAGATCGAATACGTGGGGGGCCATCTGCTGCCCAGCCTGGTGCCCGGCCTCAGCGCGAGCCAGCAGCAGGACTTGATCTCGGCGCTGGGGTTCTACTACACCAACGACTATGGGCTGGCGGTTAATACGCAGGCGTACCGGGCGCAGGGAGTTGAAGCCACTGCAGAGGGTGGAATCGGGCGCGATGTGTTCCTCCGCGGTGGCTATACATATCTCGACGCGGTGGTGCAGCGCTCGTTCGACAGCGATAATGAAGCGCTGGCGGGCGGCTTTGCGCCGACATTCAATGGCATACCGATCGGCGCAATTTCTCCGTTGAAGGGAGCGCGTCCATTCCGGCGTCCTCCGCACACCGGGTTCATTAGTGCCACGTATACGCAACCGAAGTTCGCGGTGCAATTATCGGGAGCTTTCGCGAGCCGCAGCGACGACTCAACTTATCTGGAATACTCCGACGCCTTTGGTGGAAACAGCCTGCTGCTTCCCAATCGCAATCTCGACTTTGGCTATGCGAAGTTCGACCTGGGGGGCACTTATCAGTTGACGCAATGGCTGGGCCTTTACGGACAGGCTGAAAACCTGACCAGCAATCAACACATTGCGCCGATCGGCTACCCCAGCCTGCCTATGAACTTTCGTGCCGGACTTCGGCTTCAGCTCGGCAAAGGAAGCCGCTAAGCGGACATCATTGCAAACAAAGAACGGTCCCTCATCGGGGACCGTTCTTCGTTTGCGCGGCTTTCAATCGGCAATGGTTTGCTGCTCTGAGATTTGGCGCAAGGACACCGTGCGGGAGCTGAGTTTATTCGCCGCTCGCGGGAGCCGCACCAGACAGGACGATAGGCGCGGTGGGCGTAGCTGATCCGCCGGCATTCTCGATGGTGACGCCGAACGCCTTGGCCTGCACTCCTTGCGGAATGGAAGGAAGTACCAGGCTTGCGCTACCTGCCGTATCGGGTCTGAACAAGCCTGCGGGGATAGGCGCGCCGCTCGACGGGATCACCCATAGCTCGTAGGTCTTGCCCTCGGGCAGCGCCTGCATGTTGCTGGCCTGGAGAACCAGGCCGCCTCGCGAAGGCAGATACACGGCGCGCGCAGTGGGTGCGGGCGGGGTCTTTCCTGTGGTCAGCACAACGCGCTGCGCGGTTGGCGCGGTTAGAACTTCGAGAACTTCTCTTGCCTTCATGTTCTCGGCTTCGCTGTTGCGGGCCGCGGTGGTCGCGTGGTCAAGCTGCTGGCTAAGCTGGCTTACGCGCACGCCCAGGTCCGCGCTGATGAGCAGTAGTGCTGCCGCCGCAGCCCAGCCCATCCAGGCTCCGTAGTGACGGGATTTCCTGGGACGGTCGATGGAGACAACTTGAGCCGGCGCCTGGGGCGCAGTCTGGGCCGGCGCTTTATTGGTGGACGGTTCAGATGCGACCGAGGCGTGAATGCGATCAACGAATCGCTGGCGCGCTCCTTCAGGCAGCGGCTTCTGGTCGACGCTCATGGCCACCAGGGCCAGGTCGCCGCTTATCGCCGCAACCTCCTCACGGCAAGCCGGGCACTCCGCTACGTGCCGCCGCACTGTCTCCGCCTCGGAGGCGGAGAGAGCCTGCAACGCGTAGAGCGCCAGGTCTTCCTGCGGGATGTGAGTGCCGTCGGTCACGCCTGAATGGCCTTTCTTACGCTGATTAGAGCCGAGCGAATACGAGTCTTCACTGTGCCCAGGGGATCACCCGTCTGGGCTGCGATTTCAGAGTGGCTGAGTCCCTCAAAGAATGCCAGTTCCAGCGAACGCTGCTGGTCGGTGGGCAAACCGTGGAGCACGATGCGGACTTTATCCATCATGGTATTGCGTTCCGCTTCCGATGCCAGGTTGGTATCGGAAGCAAGGACGACGTCTTCGACCGGATCGCTCGGACGCCTGCGTCTCAGCGCATCGATGGCGCGATTGCGGGCAACAACCATGAGCCATGCGCCCAGGGAACCACGTCCGGCAACGAAGGCTCGCGGATTTTGCCAAAGTTGAAAAAATACATCCTGCATGACGTCTTCAGCGCTTCCTGAATCCTTCAACACCCGCAGCGCCACGGAATAGACCATGGAGCCGTACCGGTCGAAGAGTTCAGTCATAGCTCTCTCATCCCGCATCCGCACTCGTTCGAGCAGGGCTCTCTCTTCATCGGCCCTGAGTCGGGCCGGCCCGCTCGTCGAAGTAGATGCTATATCGAAGGAACGCTGGGAAGCCTCTATCGGATTGTCTGGATTTTCGGTCATCGATAGGGTCAGTGCGTCGTTCCCGTGAGAGGTGGATGCGGGACGGGAAATGTTTCTCCCGCCTGTCTGCCAGCCGTCAGAGCTCACATAGTCCGTAAGATGCGCAACAAGGGTCATGGGGCATCCCGAGGGTAGACACAAAAAAGCGGTGCTCTCAGGACATCCGAACCTGTCGGTATCCTAGGCGAGCGCACCGCTTGAGGCAAAGCGAATTCGACAAACGCGACAAAGAGCGTCGTTAGAATGCGGGTGGATTACCCATCACCGGGATTGATACCTTGCCCTGGTGGGCCAGCGCGGTCGCAAACGAGTAACCGGGGCCGGTGCTGGGGGAGAGGAATGGAGTAAGCGCGGCGACCGCTGAATGAGGTCCGTTGTAGACCGCGTTGAGCCCGTCCGTCTGCTCGTAAGCGAGATTGTTGGCGGGGTTGCTGTTGCTGATGACCCGGCCCAGGACGCGGTGTTCGGCTTCAATGCCCATGATCGAGGCAGACACCTTGGCGAAGTAGTCCAGCTGCTCAGCCGAGTAGCCGGCGTCTTCGCGGCCGCCATCGTCCCCGTTGCGGACGCGTGCCGACTTGGCGGCGAATTCCTGGATGGCATTCAGATATGCGCCGATGAACGCGTTCTCGAGGGCATTGAGGAGGCCGGTGAAGTTTGCCAGCGTGTCAAAAGCTCCAGCAGGGAAGTAGAAGGTCTGCACCGGATCCTGGCTTGGTTTCGCGATGCCCAGCAAGGAGCGGAAAAGATCCGCATGGCTGATCTCTTCAGTGAGTGCGGCCTGCAGATAGTTCACATTGCCGGCGTTTCCGGCCGTGGTCACGTCTGTAGCGCTGCCGCCGGGACCGGCGAGATTCGGGTCCTGGATCACGGGCCCGACGAGTCCGTTGTAATAGAACGTGGTGGCGAGGTCTTCGGCGATCAGTGCCGCGGTGAAGATCTCCTTGACAGTGTCCTTTGACTGTTCCGACTCCTGGGTCTTCTCCGCCGCTGAGTCCGCACGCGCGACGCGCTGGCCAGCAAGGGTGAGGGTGGTTGCCGCGCCGAGGCCGAGCAGTCCGGCCTGGGTAAGGAACTTACGGCGTTCGAGCCGCGCAAGTGCGATGGTTTCGATCGAGGAAAAGTCTTTCATCCGCTCTCCGTCCTTTGTCAGGACCGGAATGAATTGCCCGGGCCCGACTGTGGTGAGAACGACCACGCAACACGGTTCGGATTGCGATGTGGAGGAATTATTCGCAAAACGGTCATCGTTCAGGCGTTTTGTTGCGACTATAATCAGCGCACATTGGGAGGGCCCCGCGTGAGAATCCCGCCGCATTCTTTTCTTCTTCTTCTCGGTTCAGTTTCCTGTTTATGCCTGGTCGCACAGAACACTTCAGCCCCCGCGCAGCCGCCGGTCGTCAAGGTTCAGGACGGTGGAACCAGCGGACGCATGGAGAGCATCTTCATTCCCCCCAAGGCCGGGGCGCCTTTCAGCTTCACACTGGCTACCGAGTGGTCCCGTCCGCTGGGCAGCGGAGGAACGTTCACGCTCGCCAACGAGCGCCGCATCGTGCGTGACAGCAAGGGGCGTATTTACCAGGAGCGCTGGATCCTGGTGCCCAAAGGCGGCAAGCTCAAATCGAGTATGGACGTCTTCCAGATCACCGACCCCGAGCAGCACACCTGGTACAACTGCATCACCGCCAACAAAGTGTGCGATCTGTACAAGTATTCGCGAACCACGACGGAGAACTACCAGCCTGCGATTCTTCCTTCAGGGCCCCTGCCTAACGGCGATGGGGTTCGGCAGAGCGAGGATCTTGGGCTGGGAAGCGCTGAAGGCGTGGAGACTCATGGATATCGCGAGACCACCACGGTTAACGTGGGCGTGATGGGAAACGATCAGCCCATGATTGCGGTTCGCGAGTTCTGGTATTCGCCGCAGCTGGCTATCAATCTTGTCTCGATGGTCGACAATCCTCAAACCGGAAAGCAAGTATTCACCGCGAAAGAAATCACCACGTCGGAGCCCGACCTGACTTACTTCGCCATTCCGGAGGGATACCACGTCGTCGATCGCCGCAACGAATAAGCCAGCGCAGCTGTTCGCTCGCCGCAGCGGCCGCTGCGAAAAGCGAACTTCCTTCTCGGGCGGAACGCGAGGCCCGATACTATGCGTACGAGGGCCTCGCAACCAGACACTAATTCATCAGCTTCATCATGAGATAGGTGTACATCTCGGCGTCGGTCCGCGCTTCCTGCTTCTTGTCAGCGCCGGCGGCGTGGCCACCCTCGGTGATCTCGTCGTAGTAGAAGGGCAGATGGTATTCCTCCATCTTGGCGGCAAACTTGCGTGCGTGAACCGGGCCGACTCTGTCATCCCTGGTGGTGGTGAAGATGAGCGGTTCGGGGTAGTGCACATCCGGCTTCAGCTGGTTATAGGGCGAGATCGAGGCCAGGAAAGCTTTTTGTTCCGGGACCGTCACTGAGCCGTACTCCCCCACCCACGACGCCCCGGCCGACATGTGTTCGAAGCCCATCATGTCCAGCAGCGGAACCTGGATCACGACGGCGTTCCACATCTCCGGATGCTGGGTGAACTCGACGCCCATGAGGAGACCTCCGTTGGAGCCGCCCACGATACCGAGCTTCTTGCTGGAGGTGATCTTCCGCGCTACCAGGTCCGCGGCTACGGCGTAGAAGTCATCGTAAATTCGCTGACGGTGGGTTCGCAGTCCGGCCTCGTGCCAGGCGGGACCAAACTCGCCCCCGCCGCGAATGTTAGCCAGCACGAACACCCCGCCGCGTTCGAGCCAGAGTTTGCCCCGCACCGCGCTGTAGGTCGGCGTCATGGGGATCTCGAATCCGCCGTAGGCATTCAGCAGGGTGGGGTTGTTGCCGTCGTAGGCCATGCCTTTGCGGTGCACTACAAAGTAGGGGACGTGGGTTCCGTCCTTGGACGTGGCTTCCAGCTGCTCAACGACTTCATTGCCGGCGTCGAACAGCGCCTTCTCCGACTTGGCGAGTTTGATGGTGCCGGTAGCGGCATCGCCCAACAGCAGGGAACTCGGAGTGAGAAATCCGGTTTCGCGAAGAAAGAAGCGATCGTCCATTTCATTGCTGGCCGCAATGCTTACCGTCTGGTTTTCAGGGACGTCGAGCCGCTTCTTGTCCCAGTGGCCGCTCTTGCCGCGGGTATAGATGTAGGCGCGTCCCTGCACATTCTCGAGAGTCGTCAGGATAGCGTGACTATGGGTCGAGCCGACCTCCTGCGCGAATTCCCGGGATGTCGGCGCAAAGAGTATCTCGGGTTTGAGATGAGCAGGATCCTTCCTGGTGGCGTCGAGGTCGAGGGTGATCACCGTGCCCTCGCCGTACTTCGTCGTCGAGCCTTCGGGGGTCCAATCTTCGCGGAGCGTAACAATAATCTGATTGTCCACGAAACCATCGATGGAGGACTTCAGTGGCAACGCCAACTTTGCCGGACCGGCGGGAAGCGCCAGGTACCATTCGAATTCAAACGTAGACCGGCTTCTGAACAGCGCGGCGGCCCGATGACCCTGGCCGTCGACCAGCATGAACGGACTGTTTCCATAGCCGTTGTCCTTGGTGTCGCCGCGGAAGATTTCCCGGGCGCTGTCGAGGGCCGCGCCGCGCTTCCATTCCCGGATGGAGATGGGGTATCCGGCCTCGCTCATGGTGCCGGCGCCCCAGTCTCGGGCGACGAGCAGGGTATCCTTATCCATCCAGGCCACCCTCTGCTTGCCGCGCGGCAGCACAAATCCGCCGTCGACGAACTTGCCCGTCTTGAGGTCGAATTCGCGCATGGTCACGGCATCTTCGCCGCCCACCGACAGGTTGACCAGGCACAGAGTTTCGTCCGGCTCCAGGCAGGCCAGTCCTTTTCCCACCCAGCTCTGCGCATCCTGCTTGGAGAGGGCATCGTAGTCGATGACCGTCTGCCAGTCGGGCTTGTCGGTGAGGTAGCCGGTGATGCTGGTGCGGCGGACAATACCGCGAACATGCCCGGCGTCCTGCCACATGTTGTAGATGTCGCCCCCGTGGAACTCCGGAATGGGCAGCCGGTCGGGCGATTCAAGCACCTTGAGGGCATCGGCCTGGAGGGGAGCGAAATGCGGGTCTTTCTCCAACACCGCCGCGGACTTCTGGTTATGATCCTTAACCCAGGCCAGCTGGCGGTCTCCATAGATGTCTTCCAGCCAGGTGTATTTGTCGGGCTGGACGGTGTCGCCATTCTGGGCTCGGGCCGGAGCGGTTCCATGGATCGCCGCGGCGGTGCACAGCGAAAACATGGCGATTCGACAGGTCTTTTTCAGCAGAGAAGTCTTCAAAGCAGGCCTCCGGGAAAACAATCAGGATCAAAAAGCGGTTCGTTCAGGGGTAAGGGTCACGGGTAAGGGTTGGGGGCAGCCAACGCCAGGGCGCGCAATCAACCCCTGCGCTAGCAATCAACCCCCGGGGTGCGCAGCCAACCCCTGGGGCGCGCAGAAGAAGTTTCTCATATATGGACAACGCACCCGGCCGTGATTCCCATTTTGCGCCCTGCTAAACGGTTTAACCGATGGTTCGTCACCTCTTCGATTTTCGTGCTAGGATTGCTACCAAATCGCGCTCTGGCCGAGTCCATCCCGCCTGAGCGTTTTCCCGGCTCGAACAATTGAAGGAGGCGGACCATGGCCCTGATATCCGCATCTGGCGCAACGGCCGTTTTATCGGTCATGTTGCTTGCTACCGCGCTGCCCGCGCAAACCACGGATGCAGCTTCGCAAGAAACCGGAACGTCCAAAGTCCGCATTGTCCGCCTGAGTGAAGTCAAAGGGGTTGTGCACGTCGACCGTAACACCGGCCGCGGCTTTGAGCCGGCCATGACCAACCTGCCGATTGTCGAGAAGAGCCGCCTGCGGACCGACGACGGCGTCGCCGAGGTGGAATTCGAAGACAACAGCACGCTCCGCGTGGCTCCCGAGTCCCTGGTCGAGTTTCCCCAGCTGGAACGCACCGCGTCGGGCAGCACCGCCAGTTCCGTTCACGTCCTCAAGGGCACGGCGTATGTGAGCCTGGTCAACACCAAGGGCAATGAATTCACCCTGCTCTTCGGCCAGCAGAAGCTGGCTCTTCCGCCGGCCAGCCACATTCGGCTGGACCTGAAAGAAGAGGGGGCCCAGCTGGCCGTCCTCGAGGGCAACCTGCGCGTTGACTCGCCCCAGGGCGCCATCGAAGTGCAGAAGAAGAAGACGATCACCTTCAAGGACGGGGACCAGAATCCGCCGACCGTGGCCAAGAGCGTCACCGAGGAGACCTTCGACTCCTGGGATCACACCGCAACCGGCTACCATGCGCGCACGGCTTCACTGATGGGGTCTACGGGCTCTCCCTACGCCTATGGCATCAATGACATGAATTACTACGGCGCATTCTCCAACGTGGGCGGATGCGGCTCGATGTGGAGGCCCTATTTCGCCAGTGCCGCCTGGGATCCGTACTCGAACGGCGCCTGGGCATGGTACTCGGGCGGCGCAGGCTACTCGTGGGTATCGCCCTATCCGTGGGGCTGGACTCCTTATCACTCCGGTACGTGGAACTATTGCCCTAACGCCGGATGGGGATGGATGCCCGGTAATGAATGGTACGGCCTGAACAACATCGCCTACATGCCCGCTACCTCAGGCGCTGGTGGAGGAGTTGGTGGAGTCGTCACCCGTCCCGTCCGCCCCATTCACCCGCCCGTACCTGGCCAGCCCACCATCAGCGCGGTCAATTTGAAACCCCTGGTGCGCTCTGAACTCGCCGCCTCGAATTCGTTTGTCTTCCGCAAGGATTCGGCGGGGTTCGGCGTTCCTCGCGACGGGTTTGGCAAGCTGGACAAGGTCTCGCGGGAAGCGGTTTCACGCGGCGCCTCCAATACGCCGGTCTTTATGAACGTGCCGGCGGGAGCTATCCAGAACGGGCACATCAGCAACTCCGGCGTCTCTGCTGTCTCCGTGCACCGTGGCTATGCTCCGGCGCAGGGCGGTCCAGTATCCAACGCGGTTCCGGCGGGCCGGGGTTCCTATGCAGGCGGAGGCGGGGCCAACTCGTCGATGGCCAGCCCGTCCAGTTCGCGCCCCTCGGCCCCCGCGAGTTCCGCAGGGTCAGCCAAGAGCCATTGAAAAAAGGTTAATCAGGGGGTGAAAGGCCTTCAGCTTCGGCTGAGGGCCTTTTGCATTCCGGCCCGCTTTCTCAACCGAGGCAAGCACTTTATCTCGCCGCTCCGAAAAAGGGGGCAACAACAAAAGGCCCCCAGCCGAAGCTGAGGGCCTTTGCCTTTGCGCCGCAGGCAATTGCCTGGACGGCCCAGTCCCCGGGTCCCCGGCGACTGGTCCTTGTCGCTGGGGTGGTTTAGTACATGCCGTCCATGCCGCCGCCGTGGCCGCCGCCGGCAGGGGCAGCCGACTTCGGCTCCGGCATCTCGACCACCAGAGCTTCGGTGGTGAGCAGCAGACCGGCGATCGAAGCCGCGTTCTGCAAGGCCGTACGGGTTACCTTGGTGGGATCGATGACGCCGGCCTTGACCAGGTCTTCGAACACGCCAGTAGCTGCGTTGTAGCCATAGTGCTGATCCTTCGACTCAAGCACCTTGGCTACCACCACCGCGCCTTCTTCGCCGGCATTGGCGACGATCTGGCGGAGGGGCTCTTCGAGGGAGCGGCGCACGATCTGAGCACCAATCTTCTCGTCGCCTTCCAGGGTCTTGATCAACGCGTCAACCGCCGGAATGGCGCGCACCAGGGCTACGCCGCCGCCCGGGACGATGCCTTCCTCAACCGCTGCGCGAGTGGCATGCAGAGCATCTTCCACGCGAGCCTTCTTTTCCTTGAGTTCGGTCTCGGTAGCCGCGCCCACCTTGATGATGGCAACGCCGCCCACCAGCTTGGCCAGCCGCTCCTGGAGCTTTTCCTTGTCGTAGTCGGAGGTGGTCTTCTCGATCTGCGAACGGATTTCCTTGACGCGGCCGTCGATGTCGGAAGCCTTGCCGGCGCCGTCAACGATGGTGGTGTTGTCCTTGTCGATGGTGATGCGCTTGGCACGGCCGAGGTCTTCGAGCTTCACGCCTTCCAGCTTGATGCCCAGGTCTTCGGTGATGGCCTTGCCGCCGGTGAGGATGGCGATGTCGCCGAGGATGGCCTTGCGGCGGTCGCCGAAGCCGGGAGCCTTGACGGCAGCCACGTTCAGGGTGCCGCGCAGCTTGTTGACCACGAGGGTCGCCAGCGCTTCGCCTTCCACGTCTTCGGCAATGATCAACAGCGGCTTGCCGCCGCGAGCGACCTGCTCGAGGAGGGGAAGCAGATCCTTCATGGCGCTGATCTTCTTTTCATAGATCAGGACATAGGGATCGTCGAGAGCCACTTCGAGGCGCTCGGCGTCGGTGACGAAGTAGGGGCTCAGGTAGCCGCGATCAAACTGCATGCCGTCGACAGTCTCGAGACCGGTATGCATGGTCTTCGATTCTTCGATGGTGATGACGCCGTCCTTGCCGACAACCTTGACCGCGTGAGCGATGATGTCGCCGATTTCCTGGTCGCCATTGGCCGAGATCGCGCCCACCTGGGCAACAGAACCCTCGTCGACAGGCTTCGACAGCTTGCCGAGAGCGCCGCCTTCAGTCCACTTGCCGTCCTTGTCGCGGGTGCCGATGATGGTGATCACGGCCTTGTCGATGCCGCGCTTGAGGGCGGTCGGATTGGCGCCTGCAGCCACCGTCTTCACGCCTTCGCGGAAGATGGCCTGGGCCAGAACCGTGGCGGTCGTGGTGCCGTCGCCGGCCACGTCGGAGGTCTTTGAAGCGACTTCACGCACCAGCTGCGCGCCCACGTTTTCCAGGGGGTCCTTCAGGTCGATTTCCTTGGCCACCGTCACGCCGTCCTTGGTGATGGTGGGCGAACCGAACTTCTTCTCGATAACGACGTTGCGGCCCTTGGGGCCGAGCGTCGCCTTCACCGCGTCCGCGAGCGTGTTGACGCCGCGCAGGATCGCTTGACGGGAATCTTCACCGTGCAGAATCTGCTTTGCCATTTTTATCTCCAGTGATCAGTGTTCCGTGAACAGTGATCAGTATTTAAAACATTGAACAGTGCTCAATGTTTTCGAGTTAATCCTGTGGAACGTTCCGTGAGGTCAGAAACCGGTGCGTCTAAGGTTTACAGCGCACTGTTCACTGACCACTCGCGAGGACTACTTCTTGACGATGCCGAGGACTTCTTCCTCGCGCATGATCAGGAACTCTTCGCCGTCGATCTTGATCTCGGTGCCGGAATACTTGCCAAACAGGATCTTGTCGCCCGCCTTGACATCGAGGGGGAAGACCTTGCCTTCGTCGTTCGACTTGCCCTTGCCGACCGAGATGACTTCGCCTTCCTGGGGCTTTTCTTTGGCGCTGTCAGGGATGATGATGCCGCCACGTACGGTCTCGCCTTCTTCCACACGGCGGACCAGGATACGGTCATGGAGCGGAGTGAAAGTCGTCGTTACAGATGTTGCTGCCATTGCTTCGCTTCTCCTTAACGCGCGAACGAGCGTCTGCCGGTCCGCGGATTTGGTGGTTTTTAGATCGAAGGTGGTACTGAGACCTCAGGACGCGATCCGCAGCAGGCGGACAGCGCGATACATTCGAGCACTTCAGCCGCGAGGATGCTAGCAGTCGCGGCTTTCAATTGCTAACGATAGGGAATCGGACGTCTGCTTGTCAAGAGGGTGAAATCAAAATATGAGTGAAATTAACTAAAGTATTATGACTCGCTCACCCTAAGCGCGCCAGCCAGCATCCCGTCGCGAAGATGAGGTTCAGGATGAAGACGATGCCGAAGATCAGTTTGTTGCGGGCGGCGAGCCAATCGGGCAGGTAGATGTCGAAGGCCGGAGAGCGATCGTCGGTGGAATCGCCCGGCAATGTTGGTGAGCGGGCAGCGGCCCGCGGTTCAGGGCGAGAATCGCACATTCGAAGGTAATGCTACCCGTGAGCATCAGGGCAAGGTCGAAACGGCCCCGCCCAGGCCGCGAACGGGAGGGGGCCGATACAGCCGACAAAGAAGGCCCAGACGGCTGTGTACAGCAACTTCACAGCGCGGAGAGCCCGGGGCAGATGGGCCGGCCGGGAATTCGGGTTCTCGCTGGCCTTGAGCATGCCTGAATTGGATGATGAGTGCGATTCTGAGCCGCCGGCCGCTCAGGAACAAACCGCCCGTTCGGAGTGTGTGCCGCGATATGATTGGAGCATGTTTGTTCGTCGTTCCTTCCACTTCGCCCTTTGCACGCTTGCGATCGGGCTGCTCGCCACCGTCGCCCTGGCCCAGGACAGCAACAAGCGCGGCCGCAAGTACAAATCGCCGCCGCCGACCTCTCACATCGGGGTCACCATCCTGAGGGACGGGAGCGGCAAGCCTATCGAAAATGCCTCGGTCATCTTCCACCCCATGGAAGGGGAGCGGGACAAGGGCAACATGGAACTGAAGACCAACGAAGACGGCAAAACCACGATCGATGTTTTGCCTATCGGCGACACGGTCCGGCTCCAAATCATCGCCAAGGGATTTCAGACCTATGGGCAGGACTTCAAGGTCGACAAGCCGGAGATGGCCATCGAGATCCGCATGAAGCGCCCCGGCGAGCAATACTCGATTTACAAGCCCCACCCGGACGACAGTGGAAGTCAGGACAAGCCTAAGGACGACGCAAAGCCGTCGGACAAGCCTGCGCCTCCGCAACTCTGAAGGGCAGCCGCGGCTATCCTGAATCGCCGTCAGCCGCGCGGCCGGGAAAATCTGCCGATCCCACGTTCACTTTATGAGCCCCGATCTGGTCCTCTCCGGTAAATCCGCGCTGGTCACCGGGGGCGCAAAACGCATCGGCCGCGCCATTGCGCTGGCGCTGGCAGACGCAGGCGCCGATGTGACCATCAGCTTCCGCAATTCCGGGGCAAGCGCGGTCCAGACTGTCAGCGAAATCGTAAGCCTGGGACGGCGCGGTCAGGCCGTGGAGTGCGATCTGCGCTCGGAGGCCGATGTTCGCGAACTGGTCGGGGAAACTATCGCCTTCCATGGGCGACTCGACGTGCTGGTCAACAACGCGGCGATCTTCGAATCCGCGGCGCTGGAAGAGTTGACACTGGAGCAATGGGACGCGGTGTTCGAGACCAACACACGGGGGCCGTTTCTGGTATCCCGCGAAGCCCTGCCGCAACTCCGTGCTTCGCAGGGGCGCATCGTGAACATCGGCTCGCTTGGGGGGCTGAGGCCATGGGCCGGTCACGGCCACTATTGCGCTTCAAAGGCGGCGCTGCACATGCTCACCGAGGTGATGGCCAAGGCTTTCGCACCTGAAGTCAGCGTCAATTGCGTGGCGCCGGGGTGGATCGATCTCGAGGATCATCCCACGGAGGTTGCCACAAAATTCGCCTCCCGGACTCCCCTGCGCCGCAATGGAACCGCCGAAGATGTGGCTGCGGCAGTGCTGTTCTTTGCCGCGTCGTCGGCTTTTGTTACGGGGCAGATCCTTCCTGTGGATGGCGGCCTGGGGCTTTAAGCGCGCGTGCCGAACGCTACTTCGCTTCGCAGGAGCATTTGCGGAACATTTCTCCAGGTTGGAGCACAATTGAGGTGAAATCTTAGTGCGCCCATGCCGGCGTCTCCACGGAGACGTTTTTTACCCCCCCCCCCCATACCCCAGGGGGGTATCAGCGGACTGGAAGAAGTCGAGAGATGGTCCCCCGTGCAGTATCCGTCACAACTGAATTGCCTTCGCCGAGCTTCCGGCTCATCATGGGGAGATGAGCAGCGCTTCTCCCCAAGCCGGTGGAATGGGCGAACCAGCCCCGAGGCCGTCGCGCCTGAGCGACCGCTTTCGCTTGTTCCTGGCGGCATCGCTGGTCGTGCATATTGGCTTGTCCTTGATGGCATTTGTCAGCGTGACGAGGCCGCCGGTGAAGGTGGTTCGCACCGAGACGAAGCTTTATCCCGCCCGGTTGTACTTGCCGGGAGGTTCGCGGGCCAGGGAGACGTTCAAGCCCGTAGGCCGCCAGAAGCATGTTTCCAAGCCCGCTGAAAAGACCTCGGACCTGTCCCACAGTGTTCCGCCGGCGCCGCCCGCGGGAGCCCCGGTCGCTACGCAGCACGATGCTGTTGCGGGCGCGGGTACGGATGCGGAGAGCGCGCAGCCGGCCTATCCGGTGTTTTCTCCCCGGCCGGTCGTAAGCAACCGGTCTCTGCTGCCCGCTTCAGACCAGCAGGTCATCGTGGATGTGAAGGTCAGCGCGGTGGGAGAGGTGCTGGAAGCCACCCTGGTGAAAGGCATCGGGAATGGGCTCGACCAGATCGTGCTGGATACTGTGAAGGCGTGGCGCTTCCAGCCGGCAACAGTCAATGGCACCGCTGTGGCAACCGAATCCGAACTGATCTTTCCCTTCAATCAGAGCTATCCGACGGTCCCGTCCTGAGACGGTGCGGTTTGGCGTGAGCCGCGGTGGCTGCTGACTTCAGCGCGGAAGGTGGGCTGCGCCGAAGGCCAGGGCAAGCGAGAAGGCGGCGGCACTGGCGGTGGAGACGAAGTTGACGGCGTCGTTGTTAAGCCAGCCGGCCTTCTCGAGCGTCGCCCCGAGCACACTGTCGAACAACAGCCCGAACACACCTCCGGCCCAACTTACAGCAAAGGTCCCAACGCCTCCGCGTAAAGCGAGGGAGCCGAGGAGCGCAACGATGCAGGCCGCGGCGGTGCCGGCAGCGGTTCCGGCCAGGGTGATGCCGCCGTCCGTGCCGGGTTCAACCCGGCGCAGGGTCGTTATCATGCGAGGCACGCCGCCGAGGACCTGCCCGATCTCCGAGGAAACGGTGTCCGCCGCAGCCTCGGCCAGGGCTGCGAGCCCGGGCACAAACAGGGCAAGGGAAGCGGGACCGGTCCCGGAACTCAGCCACGACTGGATGGTTGGTTCCATCAAGAGCGCGGCCATTCCCAGGTTTGCCGCCACCTGGGCGGCGCCGCGGCCTCTCCGGTCCTCGGCACGGCCCAGCTGCTCTTTACGTCTCCGTCCGAAGCGGGTGGAAAGGGAAGTCAGAACCAGCACCGCCAGAACCGGAACCAGGGCCGTATTCCATGGCCGGTATGGAAACACCAGCGTGGAGAGAATCAGGCTGGCGGTGATCAGTGCCCCGGTGGCCGCCGCAAAGGGAGTGGCGCTGCGCAGCTTCCAGGCCACCAGGCCCAGCAAGGCACTCAAGCCAATCGCCCACCCGGCGACTTCCGGCGCATTTGCGGTCCAGACATGGGCCTGCAGCGCCAGGCTCACCGCGCAATAAGGCGCCACCAGCAGCAGAATCAGTTTCGATTCCCAATCGAGATTACCTGGGGTCACTCCTTCATCCTATCCAACGACTGATTCCCGCCGCGCCGGTTTTGCCGGGGTGGGTCAGAGGGCTCGGGCCGCTGCGGGAGTCGACTTTGGGAAGTTGAAGTGAATCGGTTTACACTCGCTTGCAGTCAGAAATCGTCGCCATCGACCGTAGTACGGAGCCGTCATGAAAAGCTTTAGCGCCGCCGCTATCCTGTTTGCCTCCATCGTCCTTCTCTCCCCACATTCCCAGGCACAAGAGCAGAAGGTGGAGTTCCACGGCGATGGCGAGACGATCGTGCTGGAACCCTACGCGCCCAACATCATTCGGGTGACCTTGAGCAAGGATGCCGGTCCGGCCGAAGCGGCCCCCGGATATGGAATCGTGGGGCATCCTGATGCTGCCGGCTGGACGCGTTCTGAAGGCGAGGGCGGCGCCGGCGTGTACCGCTCCGATCGGATGGTGGTTACGGTCAACTGGGCGCATCCTGATCCGGACCCGAAGCCTCAAAACCGGGTGCAGTCGCAAGTGGATATCGGGAAATTTTTCAATGGCTCCGTGCCCTGGGCTCATGTCGGATTTCGCACCTCGGACGGCAAAAACCTCCTCGACATGAATGGTTGGCAGCAGGCGGAGTACAACCACAAAGACGGCACTGCCAGTCTGGCGCTGGACCGACGGCCGAGCGACGGGCCCTCGTACACTGTGGGCGCGACCTTCGCGTCGCCCGACGATGAGCACTACTACGGCCTGGGGCAGAATCAGCAGGGGTTTCTCGATCACCGCGGCCACCCTGTTCATTGCTGGAATGACTACCTGGCTCCGGCGGCGCCCAGCACATGCGTGCCTTTTGTGATCACCAACAAGGGATACGGGCTGCTGTGGGACAACCCCTCGAAGACGACCATCGAGCCGGGGTTTAACGAGCAGACGAGGTGGATCTCTGAATCCGGCGACCGGGTTTCGTATTTTGTGATCGCGGGCAAGGATGCCGACGAAATCTTTGCCGGATACAAGCTGCTGAGCGGGCCGACGCATATGCTGCCCAAGGCGGCTTATGGATACATTCAGTGCAAGCAGCGCTATTCGAGCCAGGATGAATTGCTGGCGGTCGCCAAGGGGTACCGGGATCGGCATCTGCCCGCCGACGTGCTTGTGGTTGATTGGTTTTACTACACCAAGATGGGTCAGATGGATATGGATCCGAAGTTCTGGCCCGACCCCAAGGCAATGAACAAGCAGCTTCACGACATGGGCTTTGAGACGATGATCAGCGTCTGGCCGCGCTTTGTTCCCGATGACCGCTACTATTCCGAACTGGAAAAGAAGCATTGGTTCTTGCAGGGAGCGGATGGCAAGCCGTTCAACGGCCTGCCCTACGATCGGGCCGGATCGGATATCGATACGACCAATCCTGAGGCCGCCGCGTGGTACTGGAAGACCATTCACGAAAACATCATCGGCCTGGGTTTTGATTCGCTCTGGGCGGACGAGACCGAGCCCGATCTGCCCCCCAACGGCGGCTATTATCACATCGGCCCCGGCACCCAGTATTACAACGTGTATCCGCTGTTCCATACCGCGGCCCTTTATAACGGATTCCGCAAGGACGAACCGGGGCGGCGGGCGCTGATCCTTTCGCGGGATGTGTATACCGGAGCGCAGGCCAATGGGGCGATCTTCTGGTCGTCGGACATTTATCCGACGTGGGACACATACCGGCGACAGATACCGACGGGGCTCGATTTCACGGCGTCGGGAATCGCTTACTGGTCGAACGATACGGGTGGGTGGCAGTACCTTCCGTCGGAACACCATCCGGCGCACCAGCCGCTGATCGATCCTTCCGACGCGCGGGCGACGGTAGGGCACGATGACGATTTTCCGGAGCTGTACACGCGCTGGTTTCAATACGCGACATTCCTGCCGATCATGCGGTCGCATGGCAGCAGGCGGTTCAACGAGGTGTGGTCGTATGGAAAGCAGGCCGAGCCGATTCTGGAAAAGTATCTTCGGCTACGCTACGAGCTGATGCCTTATATCTATTCGCTCGGGTATAAAACCTGGCAGACGGGGTCGCCTTTTATGCGAGCGTTGCCGCTTGATTTCCCCGACGATCCCAAAGTCACGGATATGCGCGATGAGTACATGTTCGGACCGGCGTTCCTGGTGGCCCCGATAACGGAGCAGGGCGCGACCAGCCGCGAAGTGTATCTTCCCGCCGGGACCGACTGGTACAACTATTGGACGAATGAGCGCGTGCATGGGGGCCAGACGATCAATGCGCCAGCGCCGATCGATACCATTCCTCTGTTTGTGCGGGCCGGATCGGTTGTGCCGCTGGGGTCGGCAGTCGAGAGCACGCACGAGAAACAGGCAATCGCCAAGGTGCGAGTGTATCCCGGCGCCGACGCTGAATTCACATTGTTTTCCGACGACGGGACCACGTACGCTTACGAAAGTGGTGCCGGGTCGCTAACCCATCTGCGCTGGAATGATGCGGGGCACCAGCTGACGCATTCGGGTGCGCCGGCGTGGAGTGGCGCGGACTCATCTGTGGTGGAGGTGGTGGGCGCACGGTAAGGCGGTCTTGCGGCACCCTGGGAAGGACACCAGCTTCGTCCCGGAACATTCCCTGGCGGTTCTGCGTACACTGGCCTTAAACAATGGCTCGTGTTTGCTAGACTGCAGACGTTGAACCGATCCTTATTCCCCGACCTGAAGCGAGACAACGCAAGAATGAGCGAACGGCAGGAGACTGCATGCCAGTAGTGGAACTCGCGGGTGTGACCAAGGCCTACGAGAGCAAGGTAGCGGTAAACAACCTCAGCCTCTCCATTGACGCCGGGCAGATGTTCGGACTCCTGGGTCCGAACGGCGCCGGGAAGACGAGCTCGATCCGAATGATGATGGGCATCACGATGCCCGATTCAGGCCAGGTGAAACTGTTCGGCCGCCCATTTGAGCGCAAGAGCCTGGAGAAGGTGGGCTATCTTCCCGAGGAGCGCGGGCTTTACAAGAAGATGAAGGTGCTGGATCAACTCGTCTTTTTTGGCGAGTTGCACGGGCTGGACCGGCGCGAGGCCGGCAAGCGGGCGACCGCCTGGGCAGAGCGGATGGAGATTGCCGATTCGCTGCCCAAGAAGACCGAAGAGCTTTCCAAAGGCATGCAGCAGAAGATTCAGTTCATTGGAGCGGTGCTGCACGATCCGGGATTGATCGTGATGGACGAGCCGTTTTCTGGCCTCGATCCGGTTAACGCCACCCTTCTGGAACGGACGTTGATCGAGTTGAAGGAACAAGGAAAAGCGATCCTGTTCTCAACCCATCGCATGGACCAGGTGGAGAAGTTATGTGACACGATCTGTCTCGTCAACAACGGCCGGGCGGTGCTGGCGGGCAAAGTGCGAGAGATCAAATCGCGCTACGAGCGCAACCGGGTCCTGATCGAGTTTGAGGGTGACGCATCGTTTCTGAAGAGTGCCGAGATAGCGGAAGCGAATAATTACAGCGGGCACGCCGAGATTCGGCTTCATCCGCACGGCGACGCCCAGAGGCTATTGCATGAGGCCGCCGCGGTGGCGAAGATTTACCGGTTCGAACTGGTGGAACCGTCACTGGAAGAGATCTTCATCAAGACGGTGGGAGGGCGGGTCGATGCATAACATTGCGCTGGTGGCCAAACGGGAGTATCTCGAGCAGATCCGGGGCCGCGCCTTTCGCGTATCGACCATCCTGGTACCGATGCTGTTTGCGGTGATCATTGGGATCATCTACCTGTCGGGGCGCGGATCGGGCGTGGGAAAGCACGTGATCATCGCGTCTCCCGATGCGGCGCTGGCGGAAGCCATCCGTGGCGAGGTGCTGGCGGACAAGGACGCCAAGATGAATGTGGACATCGTGGCGCCCACTACGGCGGCCGACCGATCGGCATTGGTCGGGCGCCTTCAGGCCAAGCAGGCCGATGGGCTGTTGTGGATCCAGGCGGAGGGCGGCGGCAGCATGACCGCTACCTACACGTCCCTCTCGTCAGGCGACATTGTGGTGACGAGCAGGCTGAGCGGAGCGCTGAATCATGCCATCGCGATGGAGCGCATGAAGGCGCGGGGCATGAACCAGGGAGAAGCCGACTCGCTGCTGAAGGATGTCCATGTCGATACGCTGCAACTCGACAGGCAGGGCAAGGAAGCAAAAAGCAGCGGGATCGGCTCGTACATCAAGGGCTACGTAATGGCGCTGCTTTTGTCGATGACGACGATGATCTACGGGATGAATGTTGCGCGTTCGGTGATTCAGGAAAAGACCTCGCGCATATTTGAGGTGATGCTGGCGATCACCCGGCCAAGCGACATGCTGGCGGGCAAACTGATTGGAGTTGGAGCGGTGGGGCTTACACAGATAGGTATCTGGGTCGTTGCCGCGGGCGCAATCGCCGCCTATCCTGCCACGGTCGCGGCTCTGTCGGGTTCGCTGTCGATCCATCTCACCTGGGTGGAAGCGGTCCTCTTTCCCATCTATTTTGTATTGGGATACCTGCTGTATGCATCGCTGTTTGCGGGGCTGGCGGCCACCTGCGAAACCGAACAGGAGTTGCAGATGTACACGCCGTTGGCGGCCCTGCCCATCTGGCTGAGCTTCTCACTGATTTGGCTGGTCATCAACGATCCGAATTCGGGATGGTCGGTGGGAGCGTCGTTGTTTCCCGCGACCGCCCCGATCATCATGATGCTGCGCCTGGGTTCGGAGACTCCGCCGGCATGGCAGTTCGCGGCATCGATCGCCATCATGCTGGCCAGCATTTGGGTGGTGTTGTGGTTTTCGTCCCGCCTCTACCGCGTGGGCATTCTCATGTATGGAAAGCGCGCGACGCTGCCCGAGATCGTGCGTTGGCTGCGTTACAGCTAAGGGCCGCGCGGCCGTCGCGGCGACGCAAGATCGGGCGCATTCGAACTGGGCGGGGCGGCGTTTAGCCAGTTGCACCCGATAAAATCAGGTCGTGGCGTCCAACTCAAATTCTAAATTCAGCCTGTGGCAGCGGCTCGCGCTGGCGGTCATTCCGCGGCTGGTGTGGGCGCTGCTGAGGTTGGTTGGCTGGACGTGGCGCTACGAGGTGATTGCAGAAGCAGGCGTGACGCCAGTGTTGTCCGGACAGAAGGCGGGCGCGGAAATCTACTGCTTCTGGCATCAGTGCGTGCTGCCGTGCACGCTCTACTTTAGCGGCTCGAACGCGGTGATCCTGATCAGCCGCAGCTTCGACGGGGAACTGATTACCCGGGTGTTGCGCTTGTTCGGATTCGACGCGGTGCGGGGGTCGAGTTCGCGAAGCGCGCGCGAGGGTCTGCTGGGCATGAAAGACGTGATCGAGAGCGGCCGCACTGCGATCTTTACCGCTGACGGACCACGCGGACCGATTTTTCAAACCAAGATGGGCCCGGTCAAGCTGGCACAGCTGACCGGGTCGCCTATCGGCGCGTTTCATTTGCAGCCGCAGCGCGCCTGGATCGTAAATTCCTGGGATCGCTTTCTTGTGCCGAAGCCATTCACACGTATCTGCGTCAGCTGGGCGCAGTGGACGCCGGTCCCGAAGATTCTTTCTGCAAACGATTTTGAGGTATACCGGCAGAGCTTGAATGCGGCGCTGGAACGCGCGCGCATGCGAGCGATCGAGCACTTTGCCAAGGTGGGCGCATGAGCGTTCCGCATTTCCCCGCTGGAGACGAGCATCAGGCCGATCTGCGCGTATCCGATTTTGATTTCGATCTGCCCCCCGAACTGATCGCGCAACAACCGCCTGCGGAGCGCGGTCAGAGCCGTATGCTGCTGGTCGACCGTGCTTCAGGGGCTTTGCGTGACGGGTGGTTCGCGGACCTTCCGTCGGTCTTGAGACCAGGCGACCTGCTGGTGCTGAATGACAGCCGGGTCATTCCGGCACGGCTGTTTGCGCGGCGGACGTTGCTTCGCGAACGCGAAAAACCAACCGGCCGCATCGAAGTGATGCTGACTGAGCCAGCAGGCGAAAACGAGTGGCGTGCGCTGGTAAAGCCGGGACGCAAAGTCGCTATTGGCGAAGTGCTGGTGTTTCCTTCCTCGTCGGGGGCGATCGAACTGGAAGCTGAAGTAATCGAACGCGGACAGTTCGGAGAGCGACTGATCCGCTTCAAGCCTGTGGAGAATTTTTATGCGGCGTTGGAGAGGATCGGGCACATTCCTCTGCCTCCGTATATTCGCCGCGAGGATATCGTTGCCGACCGGGAGCGATACCAGACGGTGTTTTCCCGCGAGCGAGGATCGGTCGCAGCGCCGACCGCGGGCCTGCATTTCACGCCGGAGATGCTGGGGACGCTCACCGCAATGGGAGTGGAGATTGCGCGCCTTACCCTGCATGTCGGACTGGGCACCTTTGCGCCGTTGCGGGTGGAGCGAGTTGCGGACGTGCGCCTTCATCGGGAGCATTACACCCTGAGCCCGGAATCTGCCGATGCGGTCAATCGCGCTATGCGTGAGCGGAGGAGAATTGTCGCCGTCGGGACCACCGTTGTGCGCACCCTGGAGCATTGCGCGCAGCTGGCGGGCGGGGCTGAACTTGCGGCCGGGTCCGGCGTGACCGACATCTTCATCTCGCCTGGGTTTACCTTCCGGATTGTCTCCGGGCTGCTGACAAACTTTCATCTGCCGCAATCGAGCTTGTTGATGCTGGTGAGCGCGCTGGCGGGCAGGGAGCGGGTGCTGGCCGCCTATCGCCACGCAGTCGAAGCTCGCTACCGTTTCTTCAGCTATGGCGACTGCATGTTTGTGGCCTGATGCCGCAGTCTCCTGCCTGCTAGACTCTGTAGCGTGAGTTCTCCAGCCAAGCCGCCGGTTTTTCTTCTCGACTCGATGTCGTTCATCTTCAGGGCGTACCACGCAATGCAGCGGAGCCGCCCCATGTCGACGCGCTCCGGGGTTCCGACCGCCGCGACATATGTATTCGTCAATATGATTCGCAAATTGCGCGAGGATTTTTCGCCGCTTTATTTCGCCGCGGTGTTTGAAGGCGGGAAGGTTTTTCGCGACGAGCGCGCAAAGGAAATCGTTTCGCTGCGGAAATGGAATTCGAAGTCGCAGTGTTTCGAAGAGGTCGGTTACGAGGGCTACAAAGCCAAGCGAGTATCGATGCCCGAGGACCTGAGCAGGCAGGTTCCGTACATCCGGCGCGCTCTCGATGTGTTTCGCATTCCGATGCTCGAGGCTCAGGGTTTCGAGGCAGATGATGTGATTGGAACGCTGGCGCGCAAGGCAGCGGAGGCGGGCCATGAGGTCTTCATCGTGTCCGGCGACAAGGACATGATGCAGCTGGTCAACAGCCACGTGAAGGTGCTGAACCCGCAGAAAGACAACCTGGTGCTGGATGCGGCCAAGGTGACCGAGACGCTCGGCGTGCCGCCTGACAAGGTTATCGATGTGATGGCCCTGCGCGGCGATTCGATCGATAACATACCCGGGGCGCCGGGAATCGGCGACAAGGGCAGCGTGGATCTGATCAAGGAATTCGGCAGCGTTGAAGCGGTCCTGGAGCGGGTGTCGGAGGTCAAGCGCAAGAGTTACCGGGAGTCGCTCGAGCTGAACAAAGACGCGGTGTTGCTGTCGAAGGAACTGGTCACGATCGATTGCCAGGTTCCGGTTGAGTTGAATTTGAAGGCCATGGAAACGCAGGAGCCCGATCTGGAGGGCTGCCGCGAGCTTTATACAGAACTTGAATTTACGTCGCTGCTCAAGGAACTGGCGCCTGCGGCTGCGGGTGTCAAGTTTGAGTTGATTGAAGATCCTTCGCCGGAGCAAACGGAGTCGTTCTTCGACGCTGCGCGCAAAAACGGATTCGCCTTCGCCGTGGAAGCGGCTACGCCGGCGGTTGAGGAAGCCGACAAAGACGAGGAAGAATCGGCGCAGGCTTCGCTGTCGCTGCTGGACATGACGCACCAGGCCGAAGCCACGGTGATCGCCAACATGGGCGTGTGCGCGGTGGAGGAGATCGGGTTGCGGCTACCGCTGACGCCTGAGCTGCGGGCCCTGCTGGAAGATCCCGCGGTGCCGAAGCGGGGGCACGACCACAAGGCCGCGATGCACGCGCTGCATGGTATGGGGGTCGAATTACGGGGAAAAATCGAAGACACCATGTTGCTCTCGTACGTGTTGAATCCGACCAACGCCACGCAAACGCTGGCGGATGTCGCGGCCCGCAACGGGCATGCGCCGCCGTCTTCGCTGGCTGCGTCGGCGGCGATCGTGCAGGCCCTGGTTCCGCGCCTCAGGGCGCATGCCGAGGAGTCGAATGTCACCAGTGTCTATACCGATATTGACTTGCCGCTTGGGTCAGTTCTCTGCCGCATGGAAGAGGCCGGGGTTCGCATCGACAAAGGCGTTCTGAGCGAACTTTCGATCCGCTTCGGAAGCGAGCTCGACCGGGTAGGCGAGCGCATTTATGAGCTGGCCGGTCAACGATTCAACATCAATTCTCCAAAGCAGCTCGGTGTCGTTCTGTTTACCCACATGGGACTGCCTGCGCCGGTGAAGTATGGCAAGGGCAAAACAGTTTCAACTGCACAGGATGTGCTCGAGGCGCTGGCCATCAAGCACGAGGTTCCGCGCCTGGTGCTGGAGTACCGGCATCTGGCCAAGCTGAAATCGAATTACATCGACGCATTGCCATTGTTAGCCGATGCTGATTCGCGTGTGCATACGACCTTTCAGGCGGCGGCAACATCTACCGGACGCTTGTCATCAATCAACCCCAACTTGCAGAACATTCCTATCCGGACGGAGCTGGGGCGGGAGATACGGGCGGCTTTCATCGCCGCGCCGGGGAACCATTTGCTCTCCGCCGACTACTCGCAGATTGAACTGCGTTTGCTGGCTCACTTCAGTGGGGACCCGCTGCTGGTTCGCGCTTACCAGACAGGCGAGGACATTCACACGCTGACGGCGAGCGAGGTCTTTGGAGTTCCCGCGGAGACCATGGACAAGGAAACGCGAGCGCGGGCGAAGGCGGTCAATTTCGGCATCGTGTATGGAATTTCGGCATTCGGACTGGCTGCGCAGCTGAGTATTCCCCAGACCGAGGCACGTGCGTATATTGAGCGCTACTTCGCGCGCTACCAGGGCGTGCAGGCATTCATCGAGAAGACTCTGGAGGCGACGCGGCGCGATGGCGCGGTGCGGACAATGTTCGGAAGGCTGCGTCCCATTCCCGATATCGAGAGCCGCAATCCCAATCAGCGCGGCTTTGCCGAACGCACGGCGGTGAATACGCCGTTGCAGGGTACGGCAGCGGACTTGATCAAATTGGCGATGATTGCCCTGGATCGCAAGTTGGCAGAACGGAAATTGAAGACGCGCATGGTCCTGCAGGTCCACGACGAATTGCTGTTCGATGTTCCCAAAGAGGAGACTGAGGAGATCGAAAAGCTGGTTCGCGAGGAGATGGAAGGGGTGGTCAAGCTGAATGTTCCGCTGGTCGCCGACCTTGGTTTCGGGCCCAATTGGCGTGATCTGAAGTAGAGGGCAGTGCGGGAAGACCGCGGCATGTTTCAAGGCGCGGGTGCTGATTCGGCATCTGGAAGTGCGGCGAGCCCGCGATGAATCTTATAAGTGAAAACTTACATCCAAGCGACCGAATGAAAGGCAATCATGTTGCAAATGCGGTTTGAATGGTCTTCAATTCTTCCGTCAAAGATTGACTAAGAGAATTCCACACATACAGGAGAGATTATGAGCTCAACATCCGCGATTTCGGCCGCAGCGGCTGGGACCTTCACGATCGGGGGAGACCTCACAGTCAACCGCCTTGGTTTCGGTGCGATGCGCATCACCGGCAAGGGAGTCTGGGGCCAGCCCCAGGACAAGGCCTCGGCTTTGAATACCCTGCGGAGGGCGGTTGAATTAGGGGTCAACCTTATCGATACCGCAGATTCTTACGGGCCCGGGGTTTCAGAGGAGCTGATCGCCGAGGCGTTGTTCCCATACCCCGAAGGGCTAGTCATTGCAACGAAAGGGGGCTGGGAGCGTCCGGGACCCGGCCAGTGGACGCACAACGCCAGCCCGAAGCACCTGACGGAAGCGCTGGAAGGAAGCCTCAAGCGGCTTCGGCTCGATCGGATTGACGTGCACCAGTTGCACGCGCCCGACAACGCGGTCTCGTTTGAGGCATCTGTCGAGACTCTGGCGCGGCTCCAGGAACAGGGCAAGATCAGGCATGTGGGTTTGTCCAACGTGACGCGGGAGCACATCGAGCGGGCGCGGCGCATCGTGCCGATCGTTTCGGTGCAGAACCGCTATAGCTTTGCCGACCGGGAGTCGGATTTCATCGTGGACTATTGCGAACCGAACAATATTGCGTTCCTGCCGTGGGCTCCGCTGGGCCAGGCCAAGAAGGCTCATGATGCTGTCGAGAAGGTGGCGGCGGAATTGAAAGCCAAGCCCCTGCAAGTCGCGCTGGCGTGGTTGCTGAAGCGCTCGCGGGTCATTCTGCCGATTCCCGGAACCTCGTCCGTGGCGCATCTGGAAGAGAACATTGCCGCCGCGGGATTGGAACTGCCACAGAAAGCCTTTGAAGAGCTTTCCGCGGTGAGCCATTCGCCTGTAAGCCTGCGCGGCTAAAGCGGCAAAGCACGTGCCCGCCGTCGCGGCCGCGCGCATGGTTGCGATTCGGCAAAGTGAGCGCTGGGCGGCGGTTGTACGTTTATCTGGTTGGACCCTCGCCCGGAAGGGCGAGTTGGTCTGCTGGTAGACTGACAAAGAATGCAGCGGCGGGCACATTCGGCACTTTTGACGGCGGCTTTGTTGGTGGCCGCGGCGGCGGACGCGCGCGGCTCCGAGCACGTCATATTGCGCAATGGGTTCGAGATGTCCTGCCATCATCACGCGGTGGCGGCGAGCAAGGTTCGCCTTTATCTCAATCCGGGGCAAGACAGTTACATCGAGGTGGTGCCGTCGGATATCGCCCGGATTGAAACGGTGCCGGACCCTCCGGCTCCGCCGGCCAACGTTGCAGCCGCTCCGATAACCGCGGTTCCGCACGGGCAGGGCACTCCGCTTGCGTCAGCTCCAGCCTCGACTGTTCCCGCGGATCTCAATGCAGCGGACCTGCACGAAATGCTCACCAATGCGGGCCACGAGCACCACCTGGACGTTGACCTGCTGGCCAGTGTCGTCAAGGCGGAAAGCGGCGGAAATGCGCGCGCGGTCAGCCGGACAGGCGCACGGGGGCTGATGCAGCTCATGCCCCGCACCGCGGCCGATCTGGGCGTCGATGACAGCTTTCGGCCGGATCAAAACGTCCGCGGCGGCTCGACCTATCTCGACTCGCTGCTGACCCGCTACCACGAGAATCTTTCTCTCGCCCTGGCTGCCTACAACGCCGGCCCTGCGGCGGTCGACAAGTACCGCGGCATTCCCCCCTACCGCGAAACGCGCCTGTATGTGGCCCGCGTAATCCACGAGTTCAACCGTCGGGTTATGGCTCGCGAAGCGCAGGCCCGGCGAGCTGTGGCTTCGGCAGTGCCAAACATCGGGAGCCGTTAGACCCGGACGGCGCGAACTGCGGCGCACGGGATCCTGCACTCATCGAGTTCCTTCTCTTACAATCTGCGCGTCCTCCCTCCGAGCTGGTTTGAAGGAGGGCTGAAGGGCAGTGCCATCCAAGGTGGCAGGCTACACTGAAGGTGCGGGCGAGGGCGTTTTTTTGAAAAAGAAGCAATGGATTTTAGCCTTGCTGGTGCTCCTGGCGCTGGCGATAGTGGCGGTGTGGGCCCGGGGTCGAATCCACTTCGATTTCCGCGCCTTCTGGTCCCAGTTCCAGCAAGCCAAGTGGGGCGACATCGCGATCGCACTGGGGTGCATTTACGTGGGGTATGTCATTCGCTCGGTGCGGTGGGCGCTCCTGCTGCGCCACAACCAGAAGGTACCGGTCTTTTCCCTGACGGGGACCCAGGTCATCGGGTTCACGGGCGTGGCGCTGATTGGCCGCGTCGCCGACCTGGTCCGCCCATATCTCGTATCGAGAAAGACGGGTCTGCCGCTCAGTTCGCAGATCGCGGTTTACATCGTGGAGAGGCTCTTTGACGCTGGATCGATGGCGCTCATCTTCTCGATCGCGGTACTGCGTCTTCCCGAGGCCGAGGTTGTAGGAGCAGCGAGCCGTTCGGGAATGCTTTCTTCGCTGTCGCACCATGCGCCGTTGATGGCGGCCACGATAGCCCGGTACGGGGGGTTGATTCTGACGCTGCTGGGAGCGCTGTTCCTGGTCGGCGTGAGGCTCAGCGGGGATGTCATAGCCAGCCTGTTTGAACGCATGTTCGGATTGATCTCGGCCCGAGTCGGTCAAGCCATTGGGAGCAAGATCCGTTCGTTTCGCACGGGTCTCGACACCATTCGTTCCTTCTCCGATTTTGCGGCCACGGCTTCGCTCTCGCTGCTGATGTGGGGGCTGATCACGGCTGCGTATTTCGAGATCATGCGGTCGTTCGTGGCCAGCCCGCAGCTGGCGCACATCGATTTCAGCAAGTGCGTGCTTCTGATGGTGGTGAGCGGTGGCGCCAGCATTATCCAGCTGCCCGTAATCGGGTGGTTTTCTCAGATCGGAATTGTCGCCGCGGCGATCGCCGGATTTTTTGGAGTGGCAGTGGAACCGGCCACGGCCTGCGCGGCTACTCTGCTGCTGGTGACTTTTCTGGGCATTGTGCCGGTGGGGTTGATCTGGGCCCAGTTCGAACACGTGAGCCTGCGCAAAATCTCTGCCGAGAGCCGCAGCGGCGAGGATCGCGCCGAGCGGGAACAGGTTCCTGACAGCGCAGTCCCGTAATCCGGTGTTCGAGGGATTCTCATTGACCTGCGTCGGGAGCGAACTCGAAGCCTTCATCGAGTGGAACGTCGGATCGGGGGTCTTCAATGGCCAGCGAAACGCCGACTTCTGTCCCATCGCCCTTGGCCGGAGATGGAACCGGCGCTGAATACCGTATGACTTCCGGACAGACCGCCCCTCCCGTCAGCAGCATGCTCATAGCCTGCTCCATGGTGAGGTCGGTTTCAGTGACCATGTGCAACGGCACGAATTGCAGGTAGGCCGAGGACGGGTTAATGGCCTGGGGAACGAGGACCGCGGCTACGGGAGCACCGGTGCCGGCGTCGGCGATCATGTGAGTCAGGAAGCCGATGCTCTTCTGACCCACGATGGGGAAATCGATGAGCACGACGCGTTGACCGGTTTGATTCTTGCTTGTGAGGGTATCGACCAGCTGGCGGACCGAGGCATAGATCTTGTTGACCAGCGGGAGCCTTTCCAGGGAGGCTTCAAAGAGCGCGAACGCTTGTTTTCCGACGATGTGCGAGGTCAGCCTTCCCACCACGTAGAAGACCGCGACGGTGAGCAGGACGGCGAGGCAGTATTGAAACCACGGCTGATTAACCCAGGCATCGCCGGGAAATGCCAGGCCGAGGAGTTTAACCATCGGGAGCCCGGCGTTGGCCAGCACGCCGAGGATGAAGGTGAAGACCAGCCAGGTGACAAAGAGGGGCCCGGCGGTAATCACTCCGCGTATGATGTTGCGTTGCAGTCCGCGCAGGCTGTGAGACAGATCCTGGTTCACTTAAAGCTCCTTGGGGCGGGTGGTCGTGGTTGGGTTTTCATTTACCTGGCGAACTTTAAAACTTTGTAAGCCACGCTTTTAATCTACCCGGCGACGGTGTATTCAGGTTGGGATGCAAATCTCCGGGGCTGCTGAATTGGACGCATTCGCGAGCAGCGGGCTGATGGTTGGACTGCATCCCGGACCGGCCGCACCATGCGGGGAACGTCCACCTGTAGCCAAACTGCGGACACGTCTCTTAAATATCTATATATTGAATGGGAAGGAAGCATGAATCAGGCAGAGGAATTCGAGCGGGGCGATCTCGGTTCGGGCGAGGCTTACCGACCCGATCCGGGTCGTAATGGCGCTGGGCGCAAGGACTTGGGCGCTCTTGAGTCCCGTCCGCTTCAGCCGGTCCGCGAGCCATCAGGCCGCCCGTTGGGATCTCCCTTGCCGGTTGGGAATGGCAGTCGGCCTTCGTCCGCGACGGGACAAGAGGATGCGCAGCCAGTTCGCCAGGGCACTGTGCCTCCGGGCCGCTCGCTTACTCCCCGGGCGGATTCTGACAGTGCGGCCTCAGGGATGCAGTGGGCGGTGGGCGCGCTCAAGCAGGCAGTGCCTTTCATGCAGCGGCTGCTGCCGATGATTGATGCAAATTTCGCTGCATCGCTGGCGAATATGCTCTCTACCCGTCCGCATAACAATCTTCCTCCCGCTCCCCGGCTCGATCTCCAGCCCATAGAAAACAGCCTGACCGAGCTGCATGGACAGCAGCTTGAACTCCGCACCCAGGTTGGGGAACACAACGCGTCGCTCAAGCGGGTGGAAGACCAGTTGGAGATGGTGCGCGAAGCCACGGACCGCAACACGCTCGAGCAGCAGGAACTAATCGAAGATTTGAAGGCCATGGGAAGCCGAGTGAACCTGTTCGCGCTTACCCTGCTGGCCCTGCTCGTTCTTTCAGTGCTGATGAACTTGTTCCTGTTTCTCCATATCCAGCGGGTTCTGCCCTAAGCAAACCGAACTGCCGCGCGCGGCGCAGGTGTGTTGGGATTTGCCACCAGGGCGACTGTTTTCAGCAACTTGAAGCGGCCCTCTGCCTGAAATGCGGGTAAGGCAGAGTCCCCAGGGCAAAAAGAATAGAGAAGGCGAAAGCCGAGCTCCGGTATAAGCTGGAATGGATCAGCAGACTATCTTGATTCATTCTGTAAGGCCGCAGCTGTGTACTTAGGAGAAAAGTGCAGAACCGGGCCAGCGGAGACCAGATCACCGTGACCGATCCGACACCTTCCTCGGGCCAAGACAAACCGTCTATTTTCTGGTCCGGTTTGAGCGTTTTGGTACTGCTTGCCGCGGTTTGCGCGGTTGCGGTCCGGGTTGTGCTCGGAGCGCGATTCGATGGTCTGGTGATGGCAGCGGCTCTCGGTTCGGCAGTCCTGCTTTTGACCCGTATCCCCAGGGGCAACCGCGCGGCTGTGCCGGTTTTGCCGCCGGTGGACCCGGTCGCCCAGGAGATCTTCGACTCCGCCGGGTCGATGGTCATTGCGGTCGGCATGGACGGGTGTATCACGCAGATGAATCCCGCGGCGGAGCGCCTGTTGGGTTATCACGCGGAGGAACTGATTGGCACGGCGCGCACGGCCGAGATCCTGGCTCCGGGCGAAGGGCCCCGAATCATCAATGAACTGCAGAAATTGAGCGGGATCGATCCAGGGGGCGAATTGTCTCCGCCGGAGCGGCTCGCAGTCCTGATGGATTCGGTGCGGGCGCTCCCGCCGAGCCAGGTGCCGAGCTTCGAAGCCCAATTTCTCCGCAGTGACGGTGCGGTGCTTCCCGTGACTATTCATATTTCCGCCTTGCGTTCGATGGAAGGGGTCATGGAAGGGCTGGTGGTCGTCGCTTTTGATCGCAGCGCCACCATGCGCCAGGAACAGGCGATGCGCGAGTCACAGGAGCGTTATCGCGATCTGTTTGAGAACTCGACCGAAATGATCGCTACCCTGAGCACTGCGGGGCAGTTCTTGTACGCCAATCCTTCGTGGAAGAGGTGTTTCGGGCTGGATAACTCGAGCCTTCTGTCGTTGAATTCGTTCGAGGAAATCTTCGGGACGGACGCACAGCACGAGGTGGCGGGACTCTTCCGGCGCACGCTGGACGGTGAGATGATCGATCGCTCTCCCATCCGGAACTACACCTCGGACGGACGAATCTTTGACTTCGAGCTGAGCCTGAGCCAGCGGCAGAAAGCCGGCAACCCACTGGCCGTGCGCTGCCTTCTGCGCGATGTGACTCAGCAACGGCAGCGAGAGAACCGCCTGGCCCTGCAACTGGTAGTCAGTCAGATTATTGGCGAGAACACCTCGCCGGACGTCGCGGCCATGCGCATTCTCGAGGCCTTGTGCGCTTCCCAGGGGTGGGACCTGGCGGTCAAGTGGGAAGTCAACGCCGAGGAGAACCGGCTCGAGTTCAGCACCGCGTGGGGCGCGCCGGGTCGCCAGACCGAAGCGATGATTCAGGAGAGCATGGGCTTGACGCTGGCGAACAGCCTGGATCTGCCGGGCCGCGTCTGGCATGAGAGCAGACCGGTGTGGCTGGCGGACCTGGCGTCGAACAGCGTTGGGCCCCGCTCTCGTTCCGCACTGCGGCACGAGATGGTTTCAGGCTGGGCCGTGCCGGTCAGAGTGGGCAACAAGATCCTCGCGGTCCTCGAGTTTTACTCGCGCTATCTTCTCCGCGAAGACAACGAAGCCCTGGCTGCGATCGAAACGGTCGCGACCTCGCTGGGGCAGATGCTGGCCCGATCCCGGGAGCGGGGAAGGGCGGAGGAACTCTACCGGCAGCAGGAGATCCTGCTTGACTCGGTCGCCGACGGAATCTGCGGCATCGACCGGCACGGCATGGTGAGTTTCGCGAATCCGGCCGCGGCTCGCCTCCTCGGCTCGTCGGTTCCGAGTCTTATCGGCAAGCCCGCGCACGACCTGCTGCATGGCTTCGCTCCGCTGGGACAGAGATGCGCCCTGGACTGCGCGCTGCGACGCGCCACGGAGTGCCAGGTGGCCTCGACCGGCGAGGACACCATCTTTCGCAGCGACTCGACGCCGGTTCCGGCCGAGTATTTCTTCACTCCCATCCTTGATCACGGCCGCTTCTCGGGGTCGGTCTTGAGTTTTCGTGACATCAGCCAGCGTTACGCGCTGGACCGTCTCAAAGACGAATTCATCTCCACGGTGAGCCACGAACTGCGCACCCCGCTGACTTCGATTCGAGGAGCCCTGGGGCTTCTGTCATCCGGAGTGATCGGTAGCGGCATGAGCGAAAAAGCCGCCAACCTGCTGCGCATCGCGACCACCAACTCCGATCGGCTGGTCAGGCTCATCAACGACATTCTCGATCTGGAGCGCATTCAAAGCGGGCGGGCGCCGATCGCTTTTCGGAGCCTTCAACTGTCGCAGGTGGTGCACCAGGCCATCGATGGCATGCAGCCGGTCGCTGATGCGGCTGGTGTGCAACTGATTCACGACACGACCCAGGTGGAGATCGAAGGGGACACGGACCGGCTCCTTCAAGTGCTCACCAATCTGTTGTCGAACGCGATCAAATTTTCAACTCCCAACAGTGCTGTGTCGGTGATGATGCGCCCGGGGATGAACGGAGTGACGCTGTCGGTGATCGATCAGGGACGAGGCATTCCGGCCGACAAACTGGAGTCCATCTTTGGAAGATTCCAGCAGGTGGATGCATCTGACTCCCGCCAGAAGGGCGGCAGCGGCCTGGGTCTCGCCATTTGCCGCACCATTGTGAACCAGCATTCGGGGCGGATCTGGGCGGAGCGCAACCCGGTACGCGGATCGACATTCCGAGTCTTTCTACCCTACCAGCCGGTGACCTCTACTGCACCTACGCCCGATGCTGCCATGCAGGGCACCGTGCTGCTGGCCGACGCGAACGGCGCCACGCGTCCCAAGGTGGCCGAGCAGCTGGGCCGTCACGGGTACAAGGTGGTCGAGACCACCTCGGTCGATCAGACCCTGCTGGCGGCACAGAACGGCGTGAACGCCATTCTGCTCGACACTTCTCTCGACGGCATGAACGGATGGAAGATTCTGCCTTTGCTGCGGATGAAAAATCCCGACGTTCACATCCCCATAGTCCTGCTCAGCGTAGCCGATCAGAACCGCCCTGAATCACTGACCGCAGATGCCGAAGGCTGGGTCAAGAAGCCGGTGGATGAAGATGCTCTTCTCGGAGAACTTGCCCGAGTCCTTTGCGGGCCCGGGGAGCAGGCCCGGATCCTGGTGATCGAGGACGATGAGGATCTCGCCCATGTTATCGGCGATGTGTTTACGCGCGACAGCATCGAGGTGCAGGTTGCGCATACCCGCCAGGCGGCGCTGGACGCATGCGATACGTTCCGCCCCCATCTGCTGGTGCTCGATATAGAGCTGCCTGACGGAGACGGCTTCAACGTGGTTGACTGGCTCAGGCAGCACGAAAGCCTGGCCCGACTGCCACTGGTGGTGTACTCGGGAAGGGAACTGGAGCCTATCGAGCGCCATCTCCTGACCCTCGGCCCGACTTACTTCCTTACCAAAGCACAGGTTCAGCCGCAACAACTTGAAGCTTTAGTCTTGACGTTATTGCGCAATTCGCGTCAGATGGAGGAAGTCCCCCCAATTGTACCGGCTGAACGCATTCCATAAGGATGAACGTTCCAGCTATCGAAGGCCGGCCTGCGTTTCGATACGGTTGATTCGCGGGTTTATGGTTTTGGCTGTGGTATATAGGGGACTCACGTGGGGGAGTTATATAACTTATGTCTCACCGCATACTGATAATCGACGATGAAGACGATATTAGAGAAGTCGCAGCGCTCAGCCTGGAGACGGTTGCGGGGTGGGATGTTGCTGTAGCCAGCTCCGGGGCACAGGGCCTGGCGCGCGCCGCAGAGTACAACCCCGACGCAATCCTGCTGGACGTCATGATGCCGGGAATGGATGGTCCCACGACCTTTCGTGCGTTGCGCAGGAATCCCGCCACCGCCGGGATTCCGGTCCTCCTGTTGACTGCCAAGGTCCAGGGCAACGATCAGCGCCGCTTCGCCGATCTGGGCGTGGAAGCGGTGTTGTTCAAGCCATTCGACCCCATGACGCTCTCCTCTCAGATCGCCGGCGTTCTCGGCTGGAACTGAAGGTCTGTAGGATCATGGATTCTTCCGACCCGGCGGCGCTTAAGGAGGCACTTGAAAGGCTCTGGATCCAGTTCCTGCCCCAGATGCAGGAGCGGGTTTCAAAGCTTGCGTCTGCCGCCGAGGCGCTTGCCGCCGGATCGCTTTCTGAAAAACAGCGCACAGAAGCCCACGATGCGGCCCACAAGCTGGCCGGCGTGCTGGGCACTTTCGGGCTGACCAAAGGGACCATTCTGGCGCGTGAAGCCGAGATCGCTTACTCGGGAGACGTCGACCCTCAAGCCTCTCATGTTGCCCACCTCGACGCCATCGCCCGGCAGTTGGCGGACCTGATAGCGGCGCACCGCTAGCGGGCTGAAACCATTACACTCAGTACACGTGACCAGGCCCGACCCAACTGCGCCCCAGCTCGCTCTCGTGTTCGAGGAGCCGCGCCCGGCCAGGCGTATCTGGCCGGTGCGCGATCTCGTAGAACAGGTCCGAGGCCTGGTTGAACAGAGATTTGGCGACGTGTGGGTGGAGGGGGAAATTTCCAATTTCCGGCCCGCGCCGTCAGGTCACATTTACTTCACGCTGAAGGATCAGGACGCTCAATTGCCGGTGGTCCTTTTCCGCCGGCAGGCCATGCTGCTGCGATTCCGTCCCGAGGACGGGCTGCACGTGCTGGTGCGCGGGCGGGTCAGCGTGTACGAACAGCGCGGCCAGTTGCAGATGGTGGCCGAAACGATGGAGCCAGTGGGCGCGGGATCGCTGCAACTGGCATTTGAGCAGCTCAGAGAAAAACTCAAGGCGGAGGGCCTGTTCGAGGCCGATCGAAAGCGGCCGCTGCCAGCTTTCCCACGCTCCGCCGGCATTGTGACCTCGCCTACCGGCGCGGTGATTCAGGACTTTCTCAACATTGTCGGCAGGCGTCACTCCGGGTTGAACGTGATGCTTTGTCCTGTCTCGGTGCAGGGACAGACGGCCGCAGCGGAGATAGAACGCGCACTGGCGTGCCTCAATGATTCGGGGTTGGTCGACGTGATTGTCCTGGCCCGGGGCGGAGGATCGCTCGAAGATCTGGCGGCCTTCAACAGCGAACGCGTGGCGCGGGCCATTGTCGCCTCGCGCGTGCCGGTGGTATCGGCGGTGGGACACGAAACGGATTTCACCATTGCCGACTTCGCCGCAGACTTGCGTGCTCCAACCCCATCCGCGGCGGCCGAACTTATCACCACGGCCCAGCACAAGATTGCGGAGCATGTTGCGAGCCTGATGAACCGGCTGGAGAGGGCGGCACGTTTCAGAAATCTGCAGGCGCGGCAGCAACTCGCGCGCGTGCATGTGGACCGTGTTGAGGCCCGCATGCGCACCCTTTTGCACCGCCTGGAACAGCGGCTCGACGAACTGAGCCAGCACCTGGACGACACGGTTTCAGGCAACCTGAGACACCGGCAAAGAAGCGTGGCGGAGATGATGGCGGCGATCCTTCGCCAGGATCCCCGGCAGAAACTGGCGCATGCGCGCGGCCATTTTCAATCCTCGACCACCCGGCTTGATCGCACGCTGGAGCGCCTGTTCGAGAAGCAGCGCGGGCGTTTACGCGCGCTCGACGGCCAGCTTCGTTCCCTGTCTCCGCTCGCCGTGCTGGACCGAGGCTACGCGCTGGTACATGACGCGCAGGGAGCAGTGGTGCGTTCCGTCGACCAGATCCGGACGGGCGAAGATGTTTTGACGCGCCTTGGGCATGGCGCTTTCACCAGCCGGGTGGTGTCACTTCAGACCGGCGAACAGGACCAGAAGCGAGAAACATGAGCACAACCATTACGCGAACTCTCTTTGGTACGGATGGAATCAGGGGGGTTGCAGGGCAGCCGCCGCTGGATGACACCACGGTATTCGCAACCGGCCTGGCGGTCGGGCATTCACTTCGCAAGGTCAACGCTGAGCCGAGTGTGATTCTCGGCCGCGACACGCGCGAATCGAGCCCCTGGATCGCGGCCATGCTGGCGGCCGGCCTGCGGCAGGCGGGGACTCGCGTGGAGAGCGCCGGCATCCTGACTACGCCGGGCGTCGCATTTCTGGCCCGGACCCACGGATTCAGCGCCGGCATCGTCATTTCAGCCTCGCACAATCCCTGGCGCGATAACGGAATCAAGTTGTTCGGCGGGGATGGTTTCAAACTCGCCGACGCAGTGGAACTGGGAATCGAAGACGAAATTCTTCATCATGCCGCGAATGTCCACGCTCCCGATCGCGCGTCGCTCGATGCGTTGAACGACAATGCCGGCTTGCAGGCGGACTACATTGAGTTCCTGATGTCGTGCGTGCCCGGCCTGAATCTTGCGGGCTTGCGCATCGTGGCCGACTGTGCAAACGGAGCCGCATCCGCGGTTGCTCCCGAGTTGTTCAACCGGTTTGGCGGGGACGTGACCCTGCTCAACATAAAGCCGGACGGGCGGAACATCAACGACCAGTGCGGCGCGTTGCATCCGAAATGGGTGGCGGGCGAGGTGGTGGCGCGGCATGCGGATGTGGGAGTGACCTTCGACGGCGACGCGGACCGCTGTATGCTCGCGGATTCGCACGGGACCGTGATCAATGGGGATGCGATCCTGTTGATGGCTGCTCGCGATCTGCAAAAACGGGGCATGCTGGCAGGAGACGTCGTGGTTGCCACGACGATGTCGAACATGGGGCTTGAGGCCGCTTTGAAGCGTTCCGGCATACGCATGCTGCGCGCTCCTGTTGGTGACCGGTACGTCCTGGAGATGATGCAGAAGCACCATGCGTCGCTGGGAGGAGAGCAATCCGGGCACATTCTGTTTCCCCACCTGGCCACCACGGGCGATGGCCTATTGACGGCGCTGGTGTGCCTGGATCTGATCGCGCGGAGCGGCCAAGGCATCGATGCAATCACCGCGGATCTGAAGGTCTTTCCGCAGGTGATCGTCAATGTGAAGGTGCGCGAGAAGAGACCGCTGGAGAGCATTCCGGCGGTTGCCGAGAGCATCCGGGCAGCCGAGCAGGATTTAAAGGATTCCGGGCGCGTCGTTATCCGGTACTCGGGAACAGAGGCCCTGGCGCGGGTGATGATCGAAGCGGAAAGCGAAGACGCAATGCGGCGCCACGCAAGTGCGATTGCAGAAGCGATTCGCGCGGAGATCGGGATCCAGGAACTTCCCCACGGGAGGGATCCGAGGACTTAGCGTGAGATGGAAGCCGAACGGCGCGCCAGCTCGGCCTCGAGCACGACCGCGACGCCATCCTGGTCGTTGGGCGGAGCCTGTTTCCAGCCGCGCATGCGGGCCATGCCGCGCAGTTCCTGTGCCGCGTTCCCCATCAGCACTGCCTGCCCAGCCCACTCGAGCATATCGACGTCGTTCCAGTTATCCCCGATGGCCATGGTCTCTTTGCGATCGATATTGAGCCTGGCGGCGAGCCGCTCAAGGGCCCAGCCCTTGGACACTCCGGGCGGAAGCAGATCGAGGATGGAAAGGTCGCGTGCCGGATATTCGGTGCGGACGCACTCGCAAAGGCCGCGCCACTGGCTGGCCTTGAGAGCTGCCTCAGCGAGTTTCATTTTGTCGATGCCGCCGGTCACCATGCCTTGGATCGGGTTATTGCCATCGTCGAGTGCAAGCTCCAGCGGGCGCACTTCTTCAATCGATCCGCGATTGGCTTCGACCCACATCTCGATCCGTCGATGGGCCTGTTCAAGGTCTTCAAGAACGAGCTCGCCCTTGCCGGTTCGATCAAAAGTGAATACCAGTGTTCCAAAGGGCCGGAGCAGGCCACAGAGGCCTCGCGCCACGCGCGCCTCGAGGTGGCATCGGTCGATCGACTCGCCGCCCAGTGTGCGGGTAACGGCGCCATTGGAAGTAATGAGAGGCATATCTTCCCGCAGCCCCAGCCCTTCGATGAGCGGCACGACATACGCGGTGCGGCGCCCGGTCGCGATGGCAACGGTGATGCCGGCGGCCTGGGCCGACCGAAGCGCCTGTGCGCTGCGGCCGTTTACCTTTTGGCTGAAGGTGGGGAGAAGAGTGCCATCCATGTCGATCGCCACGAGGCGAACAGGCGGGTGCATGGCTTCAGTTTAACGGCTATGGAGCGGTTGTGCCGGCGAGCCGGGTTTTTGGCGCCGACCGCTGCCTGTGCGCTATGGTTTGAAGATGGAAAGAACCTGTACACAGTGTCACGCGGTCATGGGCGCGGAGATGACCGCAGACTGGTGCCCGGCATGCGGCGGCGCGCTGGTTGAACGCGCTTTGCTGGTTGATGCGGGGAACGCCAGGAAGCCGGCCGCTGATGTCGATCATCGCGGCATTGTCTTGCCGCGCCGCCACGCGCTGGGCGGAGTCATTACTCCGCAATAGGACTCGGCGCGATCGAAATTCAGGTGCCGGGCGCAGCCAGCGTGCCATAGAACGCGTTGGTTCCGGCACGAAGATCGCGACCCCACGTAAGTACAATGCCGGTGCCGAGGACGGTGATGCGGGTGGCGACGCCGGCACTGAAAAGCCACTGGCGCGGAGACAATCCGACGGTGGGAGCAGCGGCGCGTCCCATATCAAGCCATGGGCCGGCCTTGATGCTGACCAGTCCGTTCGAATAGAAGCGGCGCAGAAAGTCGCTGTTGGAAAGAACGTAGCTTGTGGCCAGCGGAGAACTGCCTTTGCGTCCGTCGCGCGTGCCGATCATGCCGCGGAGCCACAGGTCGTTGTCGCGTTCAACACCGAGCATGTATAGCTCGTCGAAGGACGGGCTCCCAAAAGCGCGACCGGCGCGAAATTGCTGGCGGGCTTCGTACACATCGTCGGTCGCCTGCGGAAACCATCGCGCCGTCACGGCGCCGTCGAGCTTTTCATAAAGGCGCGGGGGCGAAGACCAAAGGCGCGTGAATTGAGAAGATGCGGCTCCGGTCAAGTTGAAGCGGCGCTCGGGTATATCGAGGAGCGTGCTGCGAACATCCGCAAGATGCTTGACCGCGAATCCGGGAGAGACCAGGCCGGCACTCAAAGCAGACCCGTACATGACGCTGCGAAAGCTGCGGTGCGAGAGCTCGAGGCCGGTAGACCATCGCAGCGAGCCATGCGGCATTCCGGTCACAGATGCAGATGCGACCTGGCGCTCGAGGTTGAGGGAACCGAGCTCGGGAGAGGTTCCGGAAGCCGAGCGGCGGATGGCCCAATTTTCGTTGCGGACGTCGGCCCCAAGCTGCCAATGCCATTGAGGTAGTTGATGCCAGGGACCGCCCATTGAAACCCAGGCGCGGCGCTTCTGCGCGTCCCAGCGCAGCAAGGATTCGATGTTGATGGCGGAGCGACCGAGATTGAAGTAGGAGGGGTAGATCGTTTCGTAGACAGCACCTCCAAAAGTGGAAAGCACTGCCTGCACTCGCGAGCCGCCGAATCCATTGCGTTCGAGGGCGCTGAATTGCGCGTCGAATGTTCCGTCCTGGCGGGAGAGGAGGTTGATGTTGAAGGCGGGAAAAATCCCCAGCTCGCCTAAACGTGTTTTCGTGTTTGCGTATTGGGAGCGATCCAGGGTGGAAGCCGGAGCAAATGCAAATGAGCGGTCGAGCAACTGCCGCTGCACTCTGAATCGGGGATCGAGGCGGAGTTCAGTGATGTAGGGCTTGTGCAGGCGGTTCCAGTACTTCAGCGCGGCGTCCAGATTGCCCATGAGGAAGTACACCGTTGCGGCGAAGTTCACGGCATATGTGTCCTGAGGACTCAGGCGAAGAGCTCGTCTCAACCAGAGGGCTGATTGCTTGTAGTCCTTCATCTGAAAAGCTATGCCGGCCAACTCCACAGAGAAGCGTTCCTGTTGTGAACACTGATGATAGCCGAGCAGGAGGGCGGAGCGTGCTTGCGGCCAGCGAGCGAGGTGGGCGAGCGCCATGCCGTATTCGAAATTTTCTTCGGAAGTGCGGAGCCGGGAAGATTGCACGGACTGGATGACGGCAGCCCAGTCATGCTGTTCATAGGCGGTCTTCGTTGCGGAAGGGGATTGATCGGCAGCGCACTGGCAATGGGCACTTGCGCCGACCGCCAAGAGCATCAAGGCAAGCGCATGGCTTAGCGCGCGGAGGGCGCGGGAACAGCGAGAAGCAGCCAATTGTGCGTTGCTCTCCAGTCTTTTTTGAATGCGGACTTGTCTTCCGTAAGCAGCTTGCGTTGGCCCGGATCGTTCATCGTCACCAGGGCTCGCTGTGAATCGATGCCGTCAATCACGACATAGTGGAGGTCGGCCTGGCCTTGAGGCCGCACAGCGACAATGAGCGGCCGTCCTTTGCGCAGGTGCTGTTCGAGATCGCTCCAGGTGCCGTTGAATGCGAAGGCCTGATAACCATGGGCACGCAGGTAGTCTGCCATTGCGCTGGCCTTGATGCCGTGGTCGCGGGGGGAATAGATACTGCCTTGAATCGCAGTAACGTCACTATCGGCCGAAGGAATTCGATGCTCTTGCGCAGCCCAGTATTGCATGAGCATCGATAACGATGCCGCGCCGCATCCATCGCGGGGTTGGGCCACAAAGGGAACGTCGAGCCAGACTCCGGGTACAGCCTGGCCCCACGCGCCCGTGACCAAGAAGAGTAGCCATCCGATGCGTACTGATTGCCGAGCCATCAATGGACGATGGCGACCACGATGATCACGACGATCGCAATGATGATGATCGTGAGCAAGCTGGGCCCGATGTGTCCGGCGGCGAACTCCTGTTGCGCATTGGTGGCCCGCGACGATACATCCGCGAGTTCCTTATCGGAAAGCGTGGGGATGGCGGTGCGAACCTGGGTGGCGTCGACGTGCGCGTCGCGCATGGCTTTTTCCGCGGCGGGGGTGGAGAGGAAGCGGGTCACTGTCTCGATGTTCTGCTGACGGGCTTCTGCGGAGTCCTGCACCTGCTGCTGCATGGCCTGTGACGTCACGATGTGGTCCTGGTCGGCGGATGCGGCATTGACCGAGGCCTGAGCGAAGGCGCCGGCAGGACTCGCGACAATAGCCGACATTGTCGCAATAAGGATCCCGCACAGGAATGGCCGGGTGAGGGGAATGTGTTTCATAACAACTCCGGGGGCTTAGATTTTCAATCTAGTGGAGTTAGGATGCGATTTTGAAAAAGCGGTTGCACCAACGTGTTTCGTCAGGTGGAACACTTGTGACGATCTGTCCGTCAGCAGACTCTATCTCTGGCCAGGGGCCTCTTGCCGGTTTTGGTGAGGCTCGTTCCTGAGCTCTTCAAGGAGCTTCTTGCGCAGCGGCCCGCGGCCGAAAAAGGCGAGCGTCCAGGGCAGAGGAATCAAGAGAAACCGCAACATCGGACTTGGAATGGACCGCCGCAAGGCTCCGGAGACGGCGCGGAACCGGAGCATGATGAGATCGATGACCAGATCGAGTCTTTGCGCGCTGATCGGCGCCCGGGCGGCTTCGATGGGTACGCGCAGATCCGGCAGGAGGGGAACGATGGGATACCACTTTGTTTGTTCCGTGATGCCCCATTCAGAGGGGAATGGGCTTCCGTCCGGTGCGCGAGGAGCGGGACGAACATAGAGCTTATCCATCGCCGCGCGTTGTTCGGGTGACAGTTTGGCCAAAGCGTCTCGCATCACGCTGTTGTTTTCTGGAAGCACGAAATGATCGGCGAGAAACTTCTGGCAATTGCGGCGGCCCAGCGCGTAGTCGTGGGCGCGAAATCCGCGATCGAAGAAGCCTCCGAACGCACCCAGAGAAGCACATTGCAGCGCTTGCGTTTTCACATCGTGCTTGCCCGATGCCCTTTGAACACGCTCGAGCAGTTCGTGGTCATCAGGGGCCACGACAAAGTGACTGAACGTGAGGCCGGTCATAAGTTGACGCAGCGATTCGCCGAAGAATCGCGATTGCGCGACGAGCGCGGTGAAGAGCATGGCCGCTGATTTGAAGATGGAGGCGGCGGCCTGCGGGTCGAAATGCACCGGATATTCGTCGATGGTCGGAAACGGGGCGATGGTCAGCACGGCGCGATCAGCGCGACATGGATCGCGTTCCAGTTCGAGATTGGGTGGTTTCGGATCGAGGCGAGCGAGATAGTCGTGAGCGTAGTTGAAGGGATCGTTGTTGGTGACGCCTCCGTCGACGTTGAGCGTGGCAAATGGGCTGGAGAGCTCGGTCGGGAAGGTCGGATAGATGGGCGGCGGGTCGTCCTGAGTCGCAGCCCCACGCGATTCCCACAAGGGCGGATCGTAATCAGACTGGCGACGCTCAAGAGCCCTCGGCGCAAGGAAGACGGGAAAGGCGCCGGTAGCCTTGGCGGCGGACTGGAGCTGCGACCAGTCGGGCTGGGTGCTGGTGAAGTCCAAAGCATAGGCCGTGGGGTCTAGTCCGATGGTTGAATCGCGCCGTACGGTTTGGAAGCGGATGCGATCGCCATAGAAGAATGTCGTCTCTTCCACCGACCCCGGACCCACGCCGGTGAGCGAATAAGGAACGCCGCGCAGATTGGTGAGGGACAGATAGAGCGCCAGGTCGGGAGAAACATAAGGTCGTGGAGCAGCGAGAGGACTTACCGGTCTGAGGGCGTATGAAGCGATGGAGTCGAGGATAGTCGAATCGAGCAGCGAAACGATGTCCCGGTTCCTCTTGAGGTCGTCGGTCTTGAGCAACTCGCTAATGTCGATGCGATTGACCCAGCTCTCGTACAAGCGGTTGGTCGTGTCTGTCTTCCGTGTATCGGAGATGTGCTCAAACTCGTCCTGCAACATCATGGCCGAGATCGCTGCGCACATGCCGCCGGCGGAAGCGCCGGAAAAAACCTCGATGACTACGTCGTGGCCTGGCACCAATTCCTGTCGCGCCCTGGCGGCATACCAGGCATCCAGGGCTTCCGTCAGGAAGTCGAGCACACCCGCTGTATAAGCGCCGGCCGAGATGGCGCCAGCCATGTTGATGGCAAGCCTGAAGGTGGTCATGGTAAGCCCTGATCAGACCGAGGAGAGTCGAGGAATTTCGGACTTACTTTAACACGCTTATGGGGACGCGAGACTCGAGGACGGATGGTTTGCGGTGTGGGTACCCCGGCGGCCGCGGGATACCGCACCCAATTCGCACCTATTTGGCCGCTTTCAAGGCCTCGGTGAGTGCCGGAACAACTTCGAAGAGGTCGCCGACGATGCCATAGTCAGCCACTTCAAAGATGGGGGCTTCCGGATCCTTGTTGATGGCCACAATGCACTGCGAACCTTTCATGCCGACCAGATGCTGGATGGCGCCCGAGATTCCGACAGCGAGATACAGTTTGGGCGCAACGGTCTGGCCGGAGCTTCCCACCTGCCGCTCCATGGGGAGCCAGCCGTTGTCGCAGATGGGGCGCGAGGCGGCGAGTTCGGCGCCAAGGGCGGAAGCGAGCTCCTGCACGAGCGGCAGATTATCGGCTTCCTTGATTCCCCGTCCTACGCTGACGATGAGCGGCGCAGACCCGAGGTCGACCGTCTGTGCGGTTCCGCGGAACGGATCACCCGGCTTGGTGCGGACTGCGGCCGGATCGATCGCCGGCTCGAACTTGCTGACTTCGGCTTTGCCCGACTCGACTGCCTCGGCGCGAAAGGTGCCGGCCTGGATCGATATCAGGCAGGGGCCATTGCCCTGGTGGCGGTAGTTCCCGGTCAGCCGTCCTTGCAGGAGTTGCCGGGTGAACAGGGGTCCATCGGCAATCGCAACAACGTCGCTGATAAGGATCTGCCCAATCCTGGCGGCCAGTGCCGGCGCGTAGTCCCTGACCTGGTAGGTGTGCGGAAAAACGACGTGCGCCGGGCTCTCCTTCTCAATGAGCTGGTGCAGGGCGATGGTGAATGCGTCCGAGGTGTACTTCGCGAGAAAAGAATGTTCAACCTGAAGCACGCGTGCGACGGCTTTGGAGGCGGCTTCCGCGGCCTGGGCTTCAGTGTTCGGCCCTATCACGACGGCGGTGACGGGTTCTCCGCTTTGCTTGCCCAGCGTTTGGGCGGCTGCGAGAGCTTCCCAGCTGACGCGGCCTACCTTCCCATCTTTTTCTTCAAGAACAACGAGAATTCCGCTCATAGTACGCGCACCTCAAATTTGAGTTTTTCGACCAGGGCCGCAGCCGCTTCTTGCGGAGTGCCAGGCAGGATCTGGGTGGAGCGCTGTTTTTGCGGGAGGGCAATCGACTCGAGAACAGCCAAAGGCGCGGTGTCGGATCCCGATGCGGCAGCGGAGACCTTGCGTACTTCCTTGGTTTTGGCTTTCTTGATCCCCATCAGGGTGGCGTAGCGGAGTTTATTGCCGCCCGATTGAATGGTGAGTGCCGCGGGCAAAGCCATTTCGATGGTCTGGAACCAGCCGCTTTCCAACTCGCGTTTCACGGTAAGCCCAGATTCCGTTTTCTCGACGTGCAAGATCAGCGATGCATGGGGAACGCCGAGAAGTTCTGCAAGTATCACGCCGGTTTGTCCGAGACCCAGGTCGTCGGATTGGAGGCCGGTCAGCACGAGGTCGGGCGATTCGGTCTTGATGGCGTCGGCGAGCATTCGAGCCACGCCCAGCGCATCGCGCGCGCCCAGGTCGTCGGCCTCAATATGGATGGCGCGGTCTGCTCCCTTGGCCAGAGCCTCGCGAATGGTGGTACCGACGCGCTCCGGTCCAGCCGAGACGACGACCACCTCGCCCCCATGCTTCTCCTTCAGTTGGAGGGCCTCTTCCAGAGCGTACGCGTCGGATTCGTTCAGTCCGAACTGGATATCGTGTTCCTCGATCCACTTTCCGGCCGCGTCGATGCGGACAGGGGCATCGCGTTCGGGAACCTGCTTGATGGCTACGATGATCTTCATGCTGGATAAAGCTCCGTTGTCTTGTTAATGAGATGCTGGCGCGGAGGCGGCAACCCGGTTCCGGATCGGTTTCGCAGGCTGAGCCGCGATCGCATCCCTGGCTACGGTCCAGTTTCTGCTGCGGGAATTACGGGACGCTCAGGAAGAGACCGGGCAATGAGCTGGGCGACATCGAGCAGTTGGGGAGCGGGCTGGCCGTCCCCGGTCGCCGCGAGGGCATCGCGGAACATGGTGTTGCAGAACGGGCATGCGGTTCCCACGGTGGTGGCGCCGGTGGCGACCAGTTCACGTGCCCGGGCATGGCTGACGCGTTCGCCGGTTTCCTCGCCGAGGAACGCCAAGCCTCCACCGGCGCCGCAGCAGAAGCTGCGTTCGCGGGCACGGGGAGGATCGATGACTTCGCCGGCCAGGGAAGCCACGGCGCGCGGCTGGTCATAGACGTTGCGATAGCGGCCCAGGTAACAAGGATCGTGGTAGACGATTTTTTCCTGGGTGTCGGCGGCCTTCGGCAGCTGGTCTTTAAAGCGGGCCAGAAATTCCGTATGGTGCTCGATCTCTGGGGGAGTTCCGTATGACTTCCAGTCCTCTTGAATGGTCCGGACGCAGTGCGGACAGATCGTGACAATCTTCTTGACCGTGGACTGGGCCAGCATCTCCAGGTTGCTCTCGGCAAGCTGCTGAAAGACGAGATCGTTGCCGAGGCGGCGGACAGGGTCGCCGGTGCACTTCTCTTTGCGGAGCACGCCGTAGCTGGTGCCGAGGTGCTTCATGATGCGGGCGAAGGAGACGACAATCTCTCGGCCTTTAGGGTCGTAACCGCCCATGCAGCCCAGCCAGAGGCAGTACTCCTGCGAGCCGTCGAAGATCGGAAATTCTTCCCTCTTGATGAATTTGTCCCGCTCGAGGGCGCTGATGCCCAGGGCATTTGAACCCCGCTCCAGTCCATTGAAGAGCTTGGCGCCGTAGTCATCCTCCCAGCTCCCGGTATTGACGGCGCCGCGACGGAGTCCGATGAGGATGGGAAGGTGCTCGATTCCGACCGGGCATTGGAATTCGCAGGCGCCGCAGGTGGTGCACTGGAATACCGCCTCCTGCGAGTTGTATTTGCCGAGCAGAGGCTCTTCGGTGCGGGGGCCTATGTCGTTCAAGTAAGCACGGACGCCGAGGATGATTTCTTTCGGGTTCAGGATCTTGCCGGTGTTGTTGGCGGGGCAGTGCTCGGTGCAGCGGCCGCACTCGACGCAGGAATAGGCCTGGAGGGTTACAAGCTGGGTCAAGTCCTGGCCGGCGACCAGGCCGAAGTCTTCGTCATTGGCTAGGGGAGGGATGTCGCTGAAGCCTCCGCGGGAGAGAAAGACGGTCGCGGGACTGAGCACCAGGTGCAGGTGCTTGGTGTGCGGAATGAGGGGCAAGAATACCAGCAGCGTGAGCGTGTGGGTCCACCACAGAACTCGCGCGGCAAGAGTGGTGTCGGTGGTGAAGAATGAGGCGAGATAGGTCGCCATCAGAAGGAAGATCAGCCAGGCGATCACGCCCGATTCGTAAGAGACTTTAGTGCCAAGCCAGCGGGGACGCGCGAAGAAGCGGCGGACAAAGAGCCCCAGGATGCTCACCGCGCATGCAATCGCAAATGCGGCGGCGAAATAGAAATAGAAGCGGCCCACGATGCTGTGCGGGGGCAGGAAGCCGATGCCTAAGCCGACTGCCGCATGGTTCAGCGTGACCAGGGCAAAGGCGCAGAATCCCCAGAAGACAAAGGCGTGAGCGATTCCGGGGAGTGGCCGCTCCTTGATGACCTTGGATTGAAAGAGCACCTCGGAGACGAAGTCCCATACGCGGCGGCCGATCGGAGCCATGTGGAAGCCAGGATCTTTTTTGGATTTCAGGATTCGATCGAGGATGGGGACAAACCGATTGAAGAAAAGCGCGCCGGAGGTGATCGCCAGGGCGGCGAAGATGGCTTTTTCGAGAATCGAAAAGTGTTGCGGCTCTGCCAGCGTTGCGGGGACTGGGAACATAGTCGAACCTCCCCAACAATACACGATAGGGCTCCCGACCGTCGTCGCCAGGAGCGGCGGGTGCAGGCGTCTGGTAGCGTTTCAAGGGGAGGCCGGCGGGCATGAAACAGGGAACTGGAAAGGCTGACACGGCGGAGATGCTGTCGGTCGCGGGTCGAGACGTTCGGATTTCCAACCCCGACAAGCTGTATTTTTCAAAACAGGCCAGGGTGACAAAGCTGCAAGTGGTGCAGTATTACCTTGCCGTAGCCCCGGGAGCTCTTCTGGGGATTGCCGACCGGCCGATTGTATTGAAGCGGTTTGTCAACGGCGCGGAGGCGGAAGCGTTCTACCAGAAGCGGGCGCCTTCGGACCGTCCCGACTGGCTGCGCACGGTGACGCTTTCGTTTCCCTCGGGACGCACAGCCGAAGAGGTGGTGGTTGACGATGCAGCCGGACTGGCCTGGATCGTCAACCTGGGGTGCATTGAACTTCACCCCCACCCGGTTCGCTCCGGGGACCTGGAGCATCCCGACGAGATGCGCGTGGACCTGGACCCGGGCCCGGGGGTGGGTTGGGCAGACGTGAAGCGAGTCGCCGTGGAAGTGAAGGGGCTGCTGGAGCAGGTCGGGCTGGTGGGTTGGCCAAAGACCAGCGGCTCTCGCGGCATGCATATCAACGTGCGCATTCAACCGCGATGGGGGTTTGGGGAAGTGCGGCGGGCGGCCTTGGCGCTTTCGCGGGAGATAGAACGGCGAGTACCGGACCTGGCCACCTCCAAGTGGTGGAAGGAAGAGCGCCACGGCGTGTTTCTGGATTACAACCAGAACGCGAAGGACCGCACTACCGCTTCGGCCTACTCGGTACGGCCCCTGCCGGATGCGCGAGTATCGGCTCCCTTGCGCTGGGACGAGGTTGAGGCGTGCGAGCCGGCGGATTTCACGGTGTTCACCATGCCGGAGCGATTTGCGCAGATCGGCGACCCGCATGAGGCGATGAATGAGGCGGCGGGATCTCTCGATACGCTGCTTCAAATGGCTGCCCGCGACGAATCGCAGGGCCTGGGTGATGCTCCCTGGCCGCCACACTTCCGCAAGATGGAGGGAGAACCCGCGCGCGTTCAGCCCTCGAAGGCCAAAAAGGCGGCAGCCAAGGCGCCGCGCGAAAAGATGCCGCTGATCACGATCGCCAATTCGCAGAGCAAGGAAGCGGCCCTGGAGGGCCTGGAACGCTGGAAAGCTCGCCACCCTGAAGCCGCGGCGCTGCTGGCCGTCGATGATGTGCTGGTGGATGCGATGCGGGGCCGGTTTTCTACGTGGACGCGGATTCGGCTGAACCTGCGCCACGTGCCGGAGGAACTGCGGCCGGCGGAGGAGGCACCGGATCCGGATGAGGCTCCCGGCCCGCGCGGATCCGGGAGCCGCGCCAAGGCGGAATGATCTGTTGACGCGTGAGCCTTGGGTGAACGCCGGGCTCGACGCGCGAATGGCGAGGATCATCTATCGTGGCTGAATACCGACTTGAGCTCTTCCGGAGGCACAACCTCCAACTGGGCATAGGTGCAGTCGGCAGGGGACTTGTCGTTACGCCAGCGCCGAAAATGGGCCATATGACGGAATCGGCCGCCCTGCATGTGCTCATAGGCGACTTCAACGACTAGTTCGACGCGAAGCGGTTCCCAGGAAAGGTCCTTTCCCTGGCTCCAGCGACTCTGTGCGCCCGGCATGCGGTGTTCTCCGGCTCCTTCCGCACCTTCTTCGGCCCAGTTCTTCCAGGGGTGGTGAACCAGGGCATTTTCCCGGTAGGGCGCCAGAAACTCCACCAATTCGCGCCGCTTGTCTTTGGTGAAGCTGGCGCAGACTCCAACGTGTTGAAGCGCGCGGCTTTCGTCGTAAAGGCCCAGCAGCAATGAGCCGATCTCCCGGCCTTCGGCTTCCTTGTACCAGCGAAAGCCGGCGACCACGCAGTCGCAGTCGCGTTCGTGCTTGATCTTGAGCATGACTCGCTTGTCGGGCTGATAGTGCCCGTCTGCCGGCTTGGCGATGACGCCGTCAAGCCCCGCGCCCTCGAAACGCCGGAACCAGTCCAGCGCCGTGGCTCGGTCGCGGGTGGCGGGAGTGACGTGTATGGGTGGCGGCGCGCTGCCCAGCAAGGCCTCCAACTCGGCCCGCCTGGTTGCGAACGGCTCTTTGAGCAGGTCTTGTTCTCCGGAACAGAGCAGGTCGAAGAACACAATCGACGCCGGCATTTGTCCGGCGAGGAGCTTAACCCGGGAGGCCGCCGGATGGATACGTAATTGCAGTGCATCAAAGTCGAGGCGTCCGGAGCGTGCAATGACCAATTCACCATCGAGAACGCAGCGCGAGGGCAGGTGGGCGCGCAGGACATCGGGCATTTCAGGGAAATAACGATTCAACGACTTCTTGTCGCGGCTCTGGATCAGGACTTCGTCGCCATCTCTGAAGATAAGGACGCGGAAACCGTCCCATTTGGGTTCGAAGATGAAGTCGCCGGTCAGAGGAACATCATCCACACGCTTGGCGAGCATGGGCAAAATCGGAGGGTTGACTGCAAGCTGCATAGATCGATACCTGAAGGATTTGAATTCGGCAGCCTCAGATGCCGCCGGAGGCGCTGCCGTTGCCCGTCATGCCGGCGTCATCGGCAGACAGGGAGTTGTGTAAGTATCCAACATAACCTAGCAACTCGGCGTCGCCGAGGTGCAGCTAACTGTAACATTGGGTGCCTGAGAATCTCTGGGTAAAGTGTGTCGATTACTACATCTCACGAAACGGGCGGGTCAACCAGTTCGATGGTCGAACTCGAAGAGGCAAGTCAAATGCACGCGGAAGAATTGAACGGCCGCTTTGGGATTCCGGGCAAGGCGGAAGTAGTAGACGGTAACGGCGGCCTGCCCAAGATCCGGGTGACGACACCGGCAGCAACGGCAGAAATTTACCTGCATGGCGCCCAGGTGACCTCCTGGCACCCGGTCAACGCGGACGAAGTCATCTTTCTCAGCGAGCGGTCATACTGGCAGAATGGTCGGGCCATCCGGGGCGGAATTCCCGTATGCTTCCCGTGGTTCCGGGCCAAGGTGGGAGATCCCCGTGCACCTGCCCATGGTTTCGTTCGCAGCCGCGAGTGGAATCTGGAAAGCATCGTGAATGGCGCAGGCGGAAAAGTGAGTGTGACCTGTTCCACCGAGAGCGATGCGACCACGCGTCGCTGGTGGCCTTACGATTTTTGCCTTGCCCACCGCATCACGATCGGCGAAACGCTGGAACTTGAACTGACGGTGACCAACACCGGCAGTTCTCCGCTCCGCTTCGAAGAGGCGCTGCATACCTACTTCCGGATCGGGGACATACGAAGAGCCCGTGTTCATGGACTGGACGGCGTAACCTACCTCGACAACACAGACGGCAACCGCGAAAAGCAGCAATCGGGGGAGCTGGTGCTGAATGGACCAACCGATAACGCCTATGTCCGCACCGAGAGCCCGGTCGAGATCAGGGATGAAGTGATGAACCGGACACTGACTACGGACAAGGGCGAGTCCGCGACCACTGTCGTTTGGAATCCCTGGCAGCACGGAGCGGCCGACCTGGTTGATCTCGGCGAAGACCAGTGGGAGCGGATGCTCTGTGTCGAAGCCAGCAACATTCTTTCCGCCGCTCTGCAACTGGAGCCCGGTGATGAACACACCATGCGAGCCACGCTGAGCGTCTCGCCGTCTTGAGAGAACTGGGACAGTCCGCAAAAGGAGGGAGATTGAAATCTCTCGTTATCCTGATGGTCGAAGCCGAACAGCCCGAAGGGTTGTCAGCACGCAAACTGGTGGTCGAGACGGAGAAGCACAATGTGCTGACCGCTTACAATGCCGAGGTCGGAATGCACCTTTTGAAGCGGTTTCCGAATGTGGACGTGATCCTGGTCCATCAGGAGTTGCTTAAGCACCGGAGCGGCTACCTGGCGGAGATCAAGAAACATAGCCCCAATACACCAATCATCCTGGCCAGCCCCCTCGCCAATACGATCGCGCCCGAGGCGGATTTTGTGGTGGATAGTTTCCAGCCACACGAATTGCTCGACCTCTTGAATTCTCGCTTCGACGCCTTGAACAGTCAGTAGCTCGTCTTTCTGGTGACCACTCCCTAGCCGTCCGGAAGGGTATGATCGGACCAGATTCACAGCGAAGGAGTTAAGGCCATCAGGATCGCAAGCTGGAACGTGAACTCTATCCGGGCCAGGATCGGCCACGTCTCCGCGTGGCTCTCAGCCCAGCAACCGGACGTGCTGCTCATGCAGGAACTCAAGGGTGAAATCTTTCCTGCGGAAGTCTTCGAGGAGATGGGCTATCGCAGCGTGGCAGTCACGCAAAAGACTTACAACGGTGTAGCGGTGCTGTCCCGCAGACCCATAGAGACCATCAATACGACGCTTGCAGGCGACGACCGCGACAGCCACGCGCGTTTTCTTGAAACGATGATCGACGGTCTGCGAGTGGTTAACATCTATTTACCCAACGGCAACCCGGTCGGCACCGACAAGTTCGTTTACAAACTGGCATGGATGAGCCGCCTCGCTGACCAGATGATTCGCTGGCTAAGGGATGACGTGCCAACGGTAATTGGCGGTGACTTCAACGTCATTCCTGAAGACATTGACTGCCACAAGCCGGCGTCGTGGATCCACGATGCGCTGTTTCAGCCGGAGCCGCGGGCCGCGTACCGGGCGATGCTGGAGCGCGGTTACGTTGACGCATTCCGGTCGCTACATCCCGGACAGGGAGGCCTTTTCACGTTCTGGGATTATTTCCGCAACGCCTTCGAACACAATCGCGGAATTCGCATTGACCATTTTCTGGTTTCGCCGAGCGCCGCGGGACGCATTGCTTCCTGTGAGATAGACCGGGGACCACGGGCACAGGAAAAGCCGTCGGATCATACCCCCATCATTCTGGACCTGCGGGAAGGTTGATCGGATCGCAGCGCAGATCATCGTGGGCGCGGAATGGGACCGGTATCGGTTTTCGCACCGTGCGGGCGCGCGGACCCCTCCCCGACGGGCAGTGATACCCCGACCCCCCCCCGGGCGCTATTCAATTGTTGGGCTGAAAGCTTGCTAAGAGATTCTCATAAAACCGGATGAGCCAAGGGCAGAATCCGATTGGCTAAGTTACTTCGGGAACCACCGATTGAGCCGAATGTGTTATTTCGCAAGCGAATGTCTTCAGTTCTGAGCATTCTTCCCCGCCCTTATGTTCCCACGGAGACTGTCTTTGGTAACTAGTAGCGGACGTTGGTTGGCCGGTCAAGTCAGCAACGGACAATTTTTGCAGACGAAATTCCTTTGGTTGCGTTTCTGGTATCGATCACCAAACGTGCTTCATCAACGATGGAGCGGACATCGTAAGCGGAATGGTCGGTGACGATCAGGACCGCATCGTACTGGCCGAGATTGTCGAGCGGCGTGTTGACCATGTTCAGGTCGTAGTGGCGCCCGCGGCCTACCTTGGGGAAGTACGGATCGTTGTAGGCGACCAGGGCGCCTTTTTCTCTGAGGAGTTCGATGATGGTGAGGGAAGGCGACTCGCGCAGGTCGTCGATATCGCGCTTGTAGGCCAGCCCCAGGACCAGGATCTTCGAGCCCTTCAGTGACTTGGAGTGTTCGTTGAGAGCCCCGGCGGTCTGCTCCAGCACGAAGTAAGGCATTGCGGTGTTGACTTCTCCAGCAAGCTCGATGAACCGGGTACGGAAGTCGAACTCCTTGGCCTTCCAGGACAGGTAGAACGGGTCGATCGGAATGCAATGTCCTCCAAGTCCCGGCCCGGGGTAGAAGGCCTGGAAGCCGAACGGCTTGGTGCGCGCCGCGTCGATCACCTCGTGAATATCGATTCCCATGCGCATGCAGAGCTGTTTCAGCTCGTTGACGAGGGCGATATTGACGCAGCGATAGATGTTTTCGAGCAGCTTGGTCATCTCCGCGACGGCCGGGCTGCTTACCGGAACCACGCGACGAAAGATCGACCCATAGAGCGAAGAGGCCAACTCTACGGCACCGGGATCGCAGCCTCCGATGACCTTGGGAATATCGTGGCGAGCCACCGTTTCGTTGCCGGGATCTTCTCGTTCGGGGGAGAAGGCGACATGGACGCCGGCGTCGCCGGCGGAACGGGCTACCCGGAGCCCCTTGCGATTGCCTTTTTCGAGCAGGGGAACCACGACGTCGTCGGTGGTGCCCGGATAGGTTGTGCTCTCCAGCACGATGAGCTGGCCTTCGCGCATGTGCGGGGCGATCGACTGGACGGTGCCAGTTACGTAGCTGAGGTCCGGTTCGTGGTACTCGTTCAACGGGGTCGGAACGCAGATGATCACCGCATCCATTTCGGCGATGTGGGAATAGTCCGCCGTGGCGCAGAAGCCCGCTTCTTGCGCCTTCTGAATCGCCGCCGGCATAATCCGCACGATGTAGGAGCCGCCTTGGTTAAGCGTCAGGACCTTGTCTTCGGCGATATCGAACCCGGTGACGCGGAAGCGTTCGTCGCTGAACAGGAGCGCGAGCGGGAGGCCGACATAGCCCATTCCGACGATGCCGATGCGGGCCTGGCGTGATTCGATGCGCCTCCTGGTCTCTTCGAGAGCGCTGCTGACGGCGGTGGTCATGATCCCGATTGTAAAGGGCTGGTCCCATATACGGGCGCGGTCGCCGCGGTCCCATTCGGGTCCGTTTGAGCGCAGGTTTCGGTCACGGGTCGAGATAGTATTCTGGACTGTGCTGGCTGCGGGGGTGCGTCCGCCGGACCAGTTTTATTGAGGAGACAATTTTGGCGCGCTACCTGGTGACCGGTGCGGCGGGATTCATCGGACGATCGATCGCGGCAGCGCTACTTGCCCGCGGCGAATCAGTACGCGGAATCGACAGCTTCATCACCGGCAAGCCCTCCAACCTTGTTGGTTTGGAGAAGATGGAGTTCATGCAGGGGGATCTTACCGATCCGACCGTCTGCACTGACGCGTGCGAGGGCATAGAGATCGTTTTCCATGAGGCCGCGCTGGCCTCGGTGCCGCGATCGGTGGCCGACCCGGTTGCCACGAACATGAACTGCGTCGATGCCACGCTGAATGTTCTTGTGGCGGCCCGGGCGGCTGGGGTCCGGCGAGTGATCTACGCGGGGTCGTCATCGGCTTACGGTGATACTCCTACATTGCCCAAGCGCGAAGATATGCTTCCGAATCCGATTTCGCCCTATGCGGTGGCAAAACTTGCAGGGGAGCAGTATATGCGCGCCTTTGCGCGTGTTTACGGGCTGGAGACGGTGGTGCTGCGCTATTTCAATGTGTTCGGGCCTTACCAGGACCCGACGTCGCATTATTCCGGCGTACTGGCCGTGTTCTGCCGGAAGATGCTGGCCGGAGAGTCACCGACAATCTACGGTGACGGGCAGCAAAGCCGTGACTTTACCTATATCGATAATGTTGTCCACGCCAACCTTCTCGCCGCCGCAGCCCCGGCTGAGAGAGTTTCCGGCACAATGATGAACACGGCCACCGGGACGCGGATCACACTGCGGGAGACATTTGAAATTTTGAGGGAACTCACGGGCTTCGGTGGGGAGCCGGTCTATGGGGAGCCACGATCGGGCGACATTCGCGATTCGCTTGCGGATATCCGGCTGGCTGGAGAGCTGCTGGGTTATGCACCCATCGTGGGGTTCAAAGAGGGCCTTAGCCGCACGGTCAATTGGTATCGAACCGGCGCGGCATGACAGGGCGGCTCTGAAGGCGGGAACCCGAGTCGCTCAGGTCTGTCAGGCGTCTAGTGGTGGAACGAAAGAAGGCGACTGCCCCACGCACGGGCTTTTTCGCTGAAGGGAATCTCCGTCGGGCAGGCGAAGTAGATCTGGCGGTTCCGCTCCATGAGCAGCTGGATCGCCTCGAGCCTGCCTTTGGCTTCGCTCAACGACTCATTATCATGCACAAATTCGTCTGTGAGGTATTCGATCGCGTGCCCCAGTTTTTCCAGGGCATGGCCGGCCTCAGGAGTAATGGTATGCGTAACTTAGCCTCCCCCGCACTGTTCACATTCGATGTGAGCAATAGTCGAATTGGATGTTTCATTCGGATGGGGCTGGAAACAGAAGTAATGACCCGTTTCATTCCGATCAACGACCTGTGTTCGTGGCTCAAAAAGACGCAGACGATGCATCATTCGACAGGTGACGCCTGGAGTAGCGAACCACGGAACGGCATTCCCGAAATGCTGTGATGCCCCTCACCAACAAGCTTCCGGTCGATCGTGGAAGATTCTGAAGAATCCTCCGTCGCGATTTTAGGACCATTTGCGCTTCAGATTGGCGGCGGAGCGCTGTGGATAGAGGAATCATTCGCCTTGCCGGACGCTCCAGTTATCGAGCGGGTTGAACCGCCCGCAGCCCGGGGGGAGCCACCAGCTTTGCCCCGGCACTTCGTTGAGGCTGCGCCCCGGCGAAAGCTGTTTGCGACTCTCGTCGCACATCGCCAGATCGTGATTGCTGTCGTTTCCGGCCTGCTGGTCAGCTGTGCCCTCTACTGCCTGCTTGCGCCTCGCGAATACGAAGCCCGCGCACGCGTTGTTTTGCGATCCGCTCCAGTTGTGGCAGTGACCCTGGATGGCCCGGGACAGGAAAAGTCGGGTTCATTCGCCTCTGGGCAGATGCAACTCGAGACCCTGGCAAGCGTGCTGCGCAGCGACCAGTTGGCGCGCCAAGTCATTCAAACGCAGAAGCTATACGAGGCTGCAGCTTTCTCTGGCAGCTTCAATCGCCGTTTTAAGGGCTACGACGCGGCTCATCCTGACCCGGCAGTCGAAAGCTACCTCGAGGAGCGTTTCTCGGCGCACCTCCACATCGTCACGCTTCCCCGCACGCTGGTTCTTGAAGTGCGATTTAGATCCCGCGACCCGGTGCTCTCAGCAAGAGTCGTGAATGCCCTTATCAAGGGATACGAAGAACAGGATGCGGCTCAGCGCAAGCTGGCTACGCATCTCGTCGCCGGCTGGGTTCAGTCGCAGCTGGAACGGCTTCGTGCCCAGGCGGAGCGAGACGATGCCCGTCTCGCCGATTTTCAAAAGAAGCACCATCTTCTGATCTCCGCCCTAAGCACGGAGGACGGCAAAGTGGGCGAAGTCTCAACATGTCCCGGCCATGGTCCAGGTAGATGAACTGGCGCGCGAACTGGCCGCCGCCGATTCCGAGAGACTTCTGCGTGAGGCCGAAGTGCGAGCCGCAGATGGAGGAGACCCGGAAGCGATTGTGGATTTCGATCCACATGCGGGCGACGGCGCTGAATTTGCGGCTTCACTGCGTTCGATTCATGCGCGCCAGGAAGAGCTTCGCCAGGAACTTGCTCAACTGAGCATTGAGCGGGGGCCCAACTTCCCGCGGGTGGTGGAAATCCGAGGAGATCTGGAGGATCTCGACAATCAAGTTGATCGGTTACGCGAAAGGCTGCGTGGACACCTTCGCAGCGCGCTGCAGGCGTCCCAGGACCATGTGCGGCTGGTGTCCCGCGCCCTGGACAAACACACGGCCGAAAGCCTAAAGGTCAACCAGTCCCTGACCGCCTATGAATCCATGCGCCGGGAGTCGGAATCGAATCGCGAGCTCTACATTCGCATGCAGGAGAAGCTGACCGAGGCAGGGTTGTCAGCCGGCTCTCAGACCTCTGACATCTGGGTCGTTGATGAAGCCCGGCCGCCGGCCAGGCCGGTAGCCCCGGATCCGCCACTCGATTTTGCCATCACTTTATTCGCAGCCATGTGGATCGGGATCGCAGCCGCCCTGCTGGCAGAAACCGCGCGTCCGGCCGCCAGCCGAAGCGCCATGATGAGCGTGGTCATCGTCCTGGCATGCATGGTGCCAGCGGGGCGGGCGCAAGCGCCCACGCCGAGCACCTCCGGCCTTCCTGCCGGAGTGGCCAGAATTCCGCAGAGCCCGGATACCAAGGCCTCGCCGGATCCGAAGGAAGCGCCGGCGGTGTGGAATGGTGCTGAGGTGAAAACACTGAATCTCGCCGGGTCGGCGCCAAAGGTGGGAATCGCGCCGCTCGCCGCGCCTATAGGCCCAGGCGACTTGCTCGACGTGAGCGAATTTCACACTCCTGAATTTCATTCCGTGGTCAGGGTGTCCGCGGCCGGGACAATCAACCTGCCCCTCGTCGACGAGGTCCGGGTAGAAGGGATGGATGAACAGGCCGCCGCCCAGGCAATCGCGGCGCTGCTGCTCTCGCGAGGAATGCTGAATCATCCCCAGGTGTTTGTCTTGCTGACGGCCTCGGCGGGACAGGACGTCAGCGTTCTGGGGGAAGTGTCGCGGCCTGGAGTTTACCCCTACGGGGTACATCACCGGCTGCTGGACCTGATCTCGGCAGCCTCCGGCATCACACCCTACGCCGGGGCGGTGGCGACGGTTTATCACCGCAGTGAGCCGGACAGTCCTCACTTCATCTCTTTGAAATTGGAAGGCGCAGATCCGGGGGCCGACCGCAATCCGGAGCTGATTCCGGGTGATGTTGTGCAGGTCAGCCGCGCGGGGCTGGTTTACGTGGTCGGGGACGTCGTTCGTCCGGGCGGATTCATCGTTGATCCGAGTCATCGGATGACCATCCTCAAGGCGATCTCGCTGGCGTGGGGGCCGTCGCAGAATGCCTCGCTGGGCAAGGCTATCCTCATTCGCGAGCAGGATGGCGGTCGCGTCGTCACAGCCCTGAATCTGAAACGCATGTTGCGGGGCAAGGATCCGGACCAACCCATCCTGGACAATGACATCCTGTTTGTTCCCGACTCGATGGCGAAAAATCTGTTCAACCGCAGCGTGGAGTCGGCCATTCAGTCTGCCGCAGGGGTGAGCATTTATGCGGGGCTGGTCTACTCGCAGAGGTTTTAGCGATGCGCCATCTCGCCCGCGCCCTGCTGATCCTGTTTGCGTTTGCCGTACCGTGGGAATATTCGCTTGACCTCGGATATCCATTCGGAAATGTTGCGCGGATGGTGGCGCTCCTGCTTCTCGCGGTGGGAATGCTGGCTCTTTTGCCCTCGGGTCTGACCCGTTCTCCGGGAGCGCTGCAGTGGGCGGTGCTCGCGCTTTTTCTCTGGATGTGCTGTACCCGATTTTGGTCCATCGATCCCGAAGCGACATCCATCAGGCTCCGCGCCTATTTCCAGGAAATGATAACGGTGCTGCTGGTCTGGGAGTTTGCCGAAGACCGTTCCGACTTGCGATGGCTTCTTCGCGCTTACGTGGGCGGTTCGTGGGTGCTTGCGGTTCTCAGCCTTGCAGATGCCGTCGCGCTCCATTCGACAGGGCAAATCAGGTTCGCGGCCGAAGGACAGGACCCCAACGATGTAGCTCGCTTCCTTGTGCTTGGACTGCCGGCGGCGGCATTGCTGGCGGTCTGGGAAAGCAAGTGGGCGGGAAGGCTCTTTGGTTTCGGCTTTATTGCAGTCGGCACTCTCGCCATTCTTCTCACCGCGTCGCGGGAAGGAGCGCTCGCGGCCCTGGTGGCGCTGACCGGTTGCGCGGTGGTGTTCTTTCATGATCGCTCTCGCTTGTTTCTGGTGGGAATCGCGGCTCTCGCCGGCGTTGCTGCGGGTTTCTTATTTCTCGCGCCACGAGCGACCATTGAGCGTCTCGGCACGATCCCGGAGCAACTCAGGCGCGGCGATCTGAACCAGCGCTTTAATATCTGGGACGCGGGTTGGCGGGCTTTCGCGCATGCGCCGTTCCTGGGCAACGGCGCGGGTACATTTGTAAGCGCGGCAGGCACGGCAAACGCCGATACAGCCCACAATACCGCGCTCTCGATCGCGGTTGAGGGCGGAGTCTTCGCCTTGATCCTGGCGGCACTGGTGGTAGCGATCTCCGCCGCGGCGGTTATACGCATGCGCGGGCCGTTGCGCGTAACCTTTGGCACCCTGCTGCTGGTTTGGCTGGTTTCGTCCGTCGTCGCTACTGTGGAACAGACGCGAGCGACCTGGCTACTGATTGGCATCATCTCGTTTGCTGCGAGGTTGACGGAAGAGACGCCTCGAGGCGCAGATTGCTCCCACACTCAAGGCGCCGCTATCGAGGCGGTATGACAACGAGCTTGGCAGCGCCAGTCGATCGCAGCGTGAACCGCCAGATTCTCCGCGCCGCAGGAACGGTAGCGGTAGCCGGCTTTGCGGTCAAGGTTGCGGCCACCCTGAAGGAATTCGTTGTAGCGGGGATCTACGGGCGTTCTGACGCGATGGACGCGTTCCTGGTTGCGTTTCTCATTCCCAATCTTCTGATCAACCTTATCGCAGAGTCGATGAACCAGGCCCTGGTGCCCACGCTGATCCGTGTGCGCATCCGCGAGGGGCACCAGGCCGCGCAGCGTCTGCTGGCGAGCGGGATGCTTGCCAGCGGAGCCTTGCTGCTGTTGGCGTCGCTCGCAATGGCGGTGTTTGCGCATTGGTTATTTCCGCTTCTGGCTTCGAATTTCTCCTACCGCGAAGCTCAGTAATGCTACCCGGATTTTTTACGCGCTGCTGCCAGTAGTCGTGCTGAGCGGGATCGCTTCCAACTGCAGCGCCGTAGTGAATGCAACGGAAAAATTCGCCGTACCGGCTCTTCTTCCCGCGATCATCCCGGCGGTCACCGTGGGAGGAGCCGTGCTTCTGCACGGTTCATTCGGCATCTGGGCGTTGGTGTTTGCCACGGTTGCCGGATCGTTGATCTACGCCTGCCTGACCGTAATCATGATGCGCTCAAGCGGCTACCAATTTCAGCTCCGATGGCACAAGGGAGATAATGCAGCTCGCCAAGTCGCGCGACAATTTGGGCCGGTCTTGCTGAGTTCGGTGGTGGCGTCGGGGGGCCTGATCCTGGACCAGGCCATGGCAGCCATGTTGCCACCGGGCAGCGTTTCGGCGCTGGTGTTCGCCAATCGCTTTGTAAGCGTCGTGATCATGTTGCTGGCCGGGGCGGTTTCGTCAGCAATCGTGCCTTATCTCTCAAAGATGATCGCGGTGCGGGACTGGAGCGGTTGCCGGGCCACGATCCGCTCATGGGCATGGATCTCTGCCGCCGTCTCGATTCCGATCGCGCTTCTTCTGATTGCGGGCGCCCATTTTCTCGTACGCGTCACTTTGCAACACGGCGCGTTCGGTTCGAGCGATACGGCCATCGTCACACCTGTGCTGGCCATGTACGCCATCCAGATCCCATTCTTTGTGGTCAGCCGGGTCTTTTACCGGTTCGTGGTGGCGATGCGCCGCACCGATCTGATCCTTTACTGCGGCACCGTAAACCTTGTTCTGGATGCGATTCTGAACCTGGTCCTGATGCGCGTGATGGGAGTAGCGGGAATCGCGCTGGCTACTTCTTTGTGGACCATCAGCACGCTCGCCTTCTTGTGGTTTTGGGCGAACCGCCTGCTTTCCAACGCGGCCCGGGAGGGGTCGGGGTTTTCCGGAATCGAAGTCGCGGAAACTGCGACTGGAGTTGCAGGAACGGAGAGCGGGTTGTGATGATTGGGCCGGCTCGATATCTGCTGCGCATCGATGACATGTGTCCCGCGATGAGCCGCGACGGTTGGACCCGGTGCAGGAAAATCCTTGACGAGTTTTGCATCCATCCCATTCTCGCTGTGGTGCCGGACAACCGGGATCCAGCCCTGATGTGCTCTGATCCTCATCCGGACTTTTGGGAAGAGATGAATGGTCTTGAGGCAGGAGGAGCGGCCATCGCTCTGCACGGGTATCGCCACCTCTGCAAAAGCCCGGGAAGGAGCCTCATTCCGGTGCACGAGTTTTCGGAGTTTTCCGGCGTGGGTTTGGAAACTCAAAGAGAGTGGATCGGTGCCGGAATTCAAATTCTGATCCGGCATGGGTTGACGCCGCGATTGTGGGTGGCGCCGCGCCATGGATTCGACCGGAACACGCTCCGAGCCTTGCGGGAAGCTGGAATTTTATTTCTTTCGGACGGATTTGCGCAGCGGCCGTTCGAGCGCTTTGGATTAACATGGCTTCCACAACAGCTTTGGAGTCCGTCGGAAAAACGGAGTGGGGTGTGGACGATCTGCGTTCACCCCAACACCATGACATGCGAGCAACTGGCCATTTTGCGACGGTTCATCCGCGCGCATGCGGATCAATTCATCTCCTTCGACCAGGCAATCGCTATAGGCCCGCGTGGCCCTTTGTCACTCATGGAGTATGCCATCGAGCGATACATGTTGTGTCGACTCATGCTGCACAACTGGCACAAGTCTCGCTTCGCCGGGGGCAAAGGAAATCATGCGGTCTTCCCGGTTCGGGCCGGCCGGGGACGCGACTCCAGCAATTGGCGGTAGAGGCTTTCCCAGCGATCAAGCACGACCTCGAGACTGAAGCGAGCAGAGACCCGCCGGCGGGCCTCTGCTCCCATCGCGGATCTTTGAGCGGGGCATAGGCGCATCATGCGAGTCATCGCGGTACGGAGCCCAATGGAACTTCCGGCTGAAGCCAGGAAACCCGTCTCGCCATGCATTATGACTTCACGGCTTCCCGGAACATCGGTTGCCACCGCAGGCAATGCGCACGCGCCCGCTTCGAGCAGGCTCATGGGCAGCCCCTCCCAGCGCGATGGCAGCACAAAGGCATCGGCGGCCTGCATCCACGAGCGCACATTGGATTCGAAACCAAGAAACCGCACGCGTGATTCGAGCCCATACTCGCAGGACAACTGCCGCAATTGAGCCTCTTGCGGTCCTGCCCCCGCGATGACCAGGCGAGCGTGTAGCGGGACATCCATCATGGCCCAAAGCAAGGCGGGATAGTCTTTGACCAGGTCGAGCCGCCCTGCCGCAAACCAAAGGAATTCGTCGGCCACACCGAGCTTGCTGCGCAGCGGCTCGCGCGTCGATCGATCGGGTTGCCAGAAACTCAGGTCTACCCCGTTCGGAACCACTTCCAAACGCGGCGGCGACACCATTCCGGCTCTGCAGTATGCAGCGGCAACCTGCTCGCCTACCGTGGTTACCTTGTCGCATAGACCGTCACTCAACCTGTAACCCAGGCGCCGGCCCCAGGAGCCCGTTGCAGACGTGTGCACGGTGTCAACCAGGGCTCGGATCGGGGCGAATCGCCGCGACCATCGCGCCATCCAGGTCGCATGGGGCAGATGGGAGTGCACCAGGTCGGGGTGTTCGCGCCGAAGCCAGCGGCTCAGAGTGACCCAGCCGCGCGGGTCAGCGAGACCCTTGCGCATCCTCAGGGTCAGGAAATCCGCACCCGCGTCAGCCAGTTCGTCGCGCGCTGTAGAGCCGGAGCCGGAAAGCGCAATCACGGAGACTCGCCAACCTCGTTGACTAAGCCCTTTTGCAAGCAGCATCAGCTGCCGCTCTGCTCCAGCCATGCGGTCGAGAGTTGGGATCACAAATGCCACGTGGTTCAAAGCGGCTGCCTCTGCGGCAATCGATCAATGATCTCTTCGTAGCGCGAGACGGCACGGCCGATCTGAAAGGTGTCGATCCAGGCGTGCCTGAACCGCTCGCCGGGCGTAATGCGCCCAAGCGCATTCACGATCGAAGAACGAAGCGCGCTGGCGGAGCAGTCTTTGGCCAGCCATGAGCCTGCTTCACCGGCGATGAGTTCGACCACCCCATCCGAGCAGGGAGTGGAACAAATCGGAAGCCCCGCCGCGGCAGCTTCAAGAAGCGCATTGGGCAAGCCTTCGGACCGGGATGGGAGGACGAACAGAGTGGCCCCGCCAAACCATGCTTCGGGTCGAGATACATAGCCCGTGAAGTGAACTCGGTCTGCTATTCCCAGACTGTCCGTCAAAGCTAGAAGGCTTTGTTGTTCCGGCCCAGTGCCGAGAACACACAAGTCAGCCCCAGGATAGCGGAGGCGAAGCGAAGCAAATGCCTCAAGTAACAGGTCGAATCCTTTTTCGTGGGAGAGCCGGCCTACCGCCAGCAAATGAGGCCCAGGCCCGTGCCATCGATCCGCGGTGAATGTCTCCCCACGACTAAATGACTCAGTATCGACGGGGTTGGGCAACACATCCGTCCGGTCCAACTGAACACCGGCGTGAGAAGAGAGATCTGCCGCCATCGCTCGTGTCTGGCAGATCACCCGGTCTGCGCGGGGGTAGAGCAGGCGATAAAGCAGTCGCGAGTTGTCAGGCCAGCGGGAGGAACGAAAGCGAGCCGAAGCGGTCCGGCTCTGACGCACCAGGATACGGGTTCGCATGGGAAAGAAAGGCTTGATCAGCAGAACCAGAAAGTTCAGATGAGGGGCCGAGGACAGGATCACGTCCGGCTTCAGCAAAGTCACCAGGCGAATCAGCCGGAGAGCGGCAGAGCGCACCCGACGCGCGCCCAGCGCGTGCACCGACACCCAGGGGGGTAGAGGCTCATGCTGGGATCTTAGCTGGGTTACAAGCCCCAGGTGAACGTTATATTTTGCTGGCGAAAGGCCCCATGCGAGCAGCGCACTGACGCGCTCCAAACCTCCCCCGCCAAGGTGAGGAATCAGCAACAGAACAGTACGGCGTTTAACCATGACGAAAAGAAAAGGCTAAGACAGGCCTCCTGGTGGAACGTGTGACGGTGAATACACCGCAACGTTGTTCCAAATTGGTACATTTTCTTGGAATCCTCCAAGTATCAGGCGAGCGAGCGTGGCCGAAATGCCGGAAGCCGATCAGTGCGCCGGGCAGGTTGCCAGGCACTCCGTGGTTATAGGAGTGACAGACTCGCAGACGTGCCTTGTGCTGCGTGGAAGGCTTCGCGCTTTCAAAGCAGCAGGGTTTCGAGTCACGGTCCTTTGCAGTCCTGGACCGCTGCTGGTGCGCATTGCCGCCGAGGAGGACGTCGACTTCATTGGAATTCCCATGGATCGCGATATTTCCCCCTGGGCCGATGTTCGGTCTTTACTTCTTATTGTTCGGGCTCTGCGAAGGGTGCGGCCTGCGCTGACCGAATTCAGTACGCCCAAGGCCGGGCTACTGGGTTCGGTCGCGGCGCTGCTCTGCAGGGTTCCGGTCCGGATATACCTGCTGCGAGGCCTGCGCCTGGAGACCGTGAAGGGTCTCAAGCGAACTCTCCTGCTGGCAGCCGAACGCGTGGCTGCGGCCGCGTCTCACTCGGTGATCTGCAACAGCGAAAGTCTGCGCGCCCGGACGGCGGCGCTGCGAATTGCGCCGGAGAATAAACTTCGCCTGATTGGAGAAGGCAGCAGCAATGGTGTCGATGTGGAACGGTTTCACCCGGCACCGTCTGCCCTGCGAAAACGGCTCGGTATTCCGCCAAGCGTGCCCGTGATTGGTTTTGTCGGGCGGTTTACACGCGACAAGGGCGTTCCCGAGTTAATCGATGCCTTTGACCGGGTGCTCGAGTCGTGTCCATCCGCAAGGTTGTTACTGGTGGGGTGGTTTGACAAGTCCGCCGACGCGATCAGCGATGAATTGAGGCGCCGCATCGAACATCATCCCCGCATTGTCTGCACGGGGTTTGTGCCTGACACGGCTCCCTATTATCGGGGTATGGACATGATGGTGTTGCCGACGTGGCGGGAAGGTTTTCCCAACGTTGTCCTGGAGGCAGCCGCGACGGGAATCCCGGTGGTCACAACGTTTTCGACCGGCTCGCGTGACGCAGTGATTCCCGAGGTGACGGGTCTGCTTGTTCCGCCCGGGTATCCAGAGGCCATCGCGGAGGCGGTATTGCGCCTGATACGGGACCCGGATCGTCGCTATCGGATGGGCCGCGCGGCGCGCGCATGGGTGCAGGAAAGATTCTTGCGCGGCCATGTTCTCGGACTTACGGTCGCGTACTACTCGAGCCTGCTGGATGAAAAGACAGCGCCTCTCACCAGGGACATCAGCGAAGAGTCGGCTTTGGCCGTAGACTGACTTCCGGCGCTGCTTCTTCAACCTGTGGAACGCGCAGGGTGTGCGCCGCATTCTCGGCCGCATGCAGGGTCTGGCCCGGAAAGATGCCCAGCGTCAGGGTGGCGCCGACGGTGAAGAGCAGGGCCGCGCCAACGGCAATCCCAATCTGGGGAACAGCAAAAGGGATACGGCTGCTGCCTTCTTCGGGCCTCTGCGCCGCAACCAGTGCCAGGCGAAGATAGTACGCGGCCGCCACGCCGGAATTGAGTAGACCGATGATGGCCAGCACCACCGCGCCTCCGCTGACAGCGGCGGAGAAGGAATAAAATTTTCCGAAGAAGCCGCCCGTGAAAGGGATGCCGATCAGCGAAATCAGGAAAAAGATGAGAAGGGTGCCGAGCAATGGCGAACGGTAGAGGAGCCCACGATAGTCATTCACGAAGGGCAATCTCTCCTCGTACCCGCTGACCAGCGTCACGACCGCGAAGACGCCGACATTCATCGCGGCATAGGCAGCGGTGTAAAAGCTGGCGGCCGCAATTCCGTCGGCGGAACTGCCGGCAAAGGCCGCCAGGAGATAACCTGCGTGGGCGATTGATGAATATGCCAGCATGCGCTTGACGTTCTGCTGTCGCAATGCAGCCAGGTTGCCGACAGTCATTGAGACTACGGCCACTATCCACAGCAATGGCGCCCAGACGTCGCGCAAGGCGGGAAGCATTTCAAAGACCAGGCGCAGCAGAAACGCAAACGCCGCGGCTTTAGGCGCGGTGGACATTAGAGCCACAACCGGAGAGGGCGCGCCCTCATAGACGTCCGGGGTCCACAGGTGGAAGGGTGCGGCTGAAACCTTGAACAGGATACCCACCAGCATCAAAGCCAGCGCGGCTACCAGCATGGTGTGATTCGGCGAGGAAGGAACCCGCTCAGCGATTTCGTAAACCTGGGTTGTTCCTGTAGCTCCAAAGGTGAGCGCTATTCCGTAAAGCAGGAAAGCGGTCGCGAACGATCCGAGCAGGAAGTATTTGATCGCAGCTTCGGGACCACGCCCTGTCTGCTTGCGAAAGCCGGCCAGGATATAGGTTGAAATGGATGAGATCTCGAGCGCGATGAACACCACGAGCAATTCGACCGCGCTGGTCATGAGGCACATGCCAACCGCGCCAAAAACGATCAGTGCGTAATACTCGCCCTGGTGATGGCTGTCTTCAGGCAGGGTGTCGAGGGTGAGCAAAAGCGCCACCAGCACGATTCCGCAGATCAAGACATGGAAGAACACGGTGAAGGGGCTGGTCTCGACGGTTCCAAAGAACCCGGTGCCGGAAGGTATTCTCAGCTGCCAGAGGCTTGACCAAAGCGCCACAGTCGTTCCGAGGGCGGCGACCCATCCCAGCGGTCGACGCGGCACGCCAACCGGGAGTGAGGCGTCGATCAGCATCACCACGATGCCGGTGAGCGTAAGAATGATTTCGGGCAGAATGCGAAGGCTGTCAGAGGGATTCATCGGGCGGCCTCCGCGCGGTCAGGAACCTGCGAGACCGACACTCGGGCCTCGGGTAATGCAAATCGTTCCGCGGAACTGGGGTGAGACGCAATCGGCCGCAGCCAGTAGTTTGGCGCCACGCCCATGGCCAGCATCAGCACGGCTAACGGCACCAGGATCGCCAGTTCGTGAAAGCGTAAATCAACCACCGGCTGGGTCTTTGCCATCTGGCTTTGGGGACCGTAAAAGAGTCGTTGAATGAGCCACAACAAGTAGGCCGCACCAAGAATTACGGTCAATGTCGCGGCTGTGGCCCAACCGCGGCTTACGTTTGTGAAGGTGCTGGATAGCACCAGGAATTCACCAACAAACCCGTTGAGCATGGGCAGTCCGGCCATGGCAAGGGCAGTGATCACGAACAGGGTGGCGGTGCGCGGAAGCCTGGCGGCAACCCCTCCATACATTGAAATCTGGCTCGATGCGTAGCGTGTCTCAAGCACGCCGAGGAGCATGAACAGAGCTCCTTCTATGACGCCCTGGTTGATCATCAGGTAGATGGCGCCGTCGCGTCCGGTCAGATTGAGCCCGTAGATACCCAGGGTGGTAACGCTGAAGTGGCTGAGGCTGGCGAACGCGATCAAGCGCCAGAAATCGCGTTGCACGAGAGCGATGCATGCGCCGTAGAGGATGCCGATAACTGCCAGTGCAATCATCAGCGGGGCAATTGCCCGGGTTTGAATGGGGAACAGTCCGACGTGGAAGCGAAGCATCGAGTAGAGGCCGAGCTTACCCGCAATCACCATGGCCAGGGCGACAGGAGCTTCTGAAAAGGAGTCGGCGAGCCAGCCGTGGAGCGGGAACACCGGTACCTTCACCGCGAAGGCAAACAGGAACGCCAGGGCGGTCCACGCCAGGGCGGTCGACGAAAAGGCATGTCCGGCAATGAGAGCCTGTAATTGAACGAAATCGAAGGTGCCGGTCATCGAGTAGAGGTAAAGGATCGCGACCAGAAGCGGAGCCGATGGAATGAACGTGAACATGAAGAAGCGGGCCGCGGCACGGGGCCCATCCTTGCGTCCGTACATTGCGATCAGAATCGCCATCGGGATCAGCGACAGCTCCCAGAACCCGTAGTAGACCATCAGGTCGAGCGACAAGAACACTCCGAACATCGCGGTCTGCTGAACCAGGAAGAGGGAATAGTAGACCTTGCGGCGTTCGCGAATGGGCGTCCAGCTGGCCAGGACGCCAACCGGGGCAAGCAAGCCCGTAAGAACTACGAGCCACAGGCTCAGGCCGTCGACTCCGACGTGATAGAAGATGCCGCGATGGTCGCCGGTTGGATTGAGATCGATCCACAACCGGTTGACCTCAAACTGAAAGTGGGGCGCGTCGCCGGCCATGGAGAAATGTGCGGGCAGATGCAGCGTCAGTCCAAAGCTGACCAGGGCCGTCAGCAGCGCGATCCACGCCGGGAGTTTGCCGCGGTCGGGCAAAATCGCAATCAGGATTGCGCCGGCAATGGGTACCAGCAGGATCAACGTGAGAATCGATTGGTTCAGTTCGTTCATGCTTAGTGCCCCGCCACGTTGATATGAACTCCGAATTGCGCCAGCACCGCGGGCCACTGTACCAGCGCGAACAGGAGCACTGCCGCAGCGGCTGCCGCCAGCCACGCGGCGTAAGAGCGAAGGTTGCCCGATTGCCAGCGTTGCAGAATCGCGCCACCCAGGTTGCAGATTCCGGCCAGCAGCCACGCCAGCCCGCCGAGGATCGCAACCTCGACCACCCATTCGAGAACGAATTTGGAGAATGCCAGAAGGGGCCTGACGATAAGGATGTCGTAGATCTCGTCCACCCAATATTTGTGCACGAGAAGGTTGTAAGGACCGGCCATGCCGGGAGCCAGTGTCGCGGAGGCGTCGCGCCGGGAGCCATAGCGGCGGTGAGCGATGAACCAGCCCAGGGCAGCGACAAGGACGGCAAGGCCGGTAAGGATGTATTCCAGACTGTTGTTACCGGCTTCCGCGGTCGGTGTGCCAACTGCCGGAGCGAGGAATGCGCCCATGCGGCCGGCCCCAATCCAGCCACCCGCCAGCGACAAGATCGCCAGGAGGACCAGTGGTCCGAGCATGGACCAGGGGCTCTCGTGGGCCGCGTGATGATGCTCGGCTTCCAGGGTAAGCTTTGTGTCGGTACGGGCGTGAATTGCTGCGCCCTCATCTTCGTGATGGAAGGAGGAGGCGCGCGACTCTCCCATGAATGCGAGGTACAAAAGGCGAAACATGTAGAAGGAGGTCAACAGGGCGGTGACCCATCCGACGAACCAGAAGACTTTGCCGCTGGGGCCGGCGAGGAAGGCAGCGTAGAGAATGGCGTCTTTAGAGAAGAATCCGGCGAGGGGAGGGAAGCCGGCGATGGCCAGTACCGCGATGGTCATGGTCCAGAAGGTGACAGGCATGGACTTGCGCAGCCCGCCCATCTTGCGCAGATCCTGCTCGCCTCCCAGCCCGTGAATTACCGAGCCTGCGGCGAGGAACAGCAGGGCTTTGAAAAAAGCGTGCGTCATCAGGTGGAAGATGGCAGCCGAGTAAGCCGCGACCCCACATCCCAGAAACATGTATCCAAGCTGCGACACGGTGGAGTAGGCCAATACGCGCTTGATGTCGGTCTGAACAAGGGCGATTGTTGCCGCGAACAATGCAGTTGCCGCGCCTACGATAGCTACCACTGTGAGCGCTGCGGGCGACCGGTCGAAAAGGAAGTGGGTGCGCGCGATCATGTAGACGCCGGCGGTGACCATGGTTGCCGCATGAATGAGCGCGGAGACCGGGGTAGGGCCTTCCATGGCATCGGGCAGCCAGACGTACAGCGGTAGCTGTGCGCTCTTGCCGGTGGCCCCCACCAGCAGACACAGAGCGATGGCGGTGATGACACCACCTTGCAATTCAGGGCTTGCCGCAAGCTTTGCCGCAATGTCGGTGAAGGTAAGAGAGCTGAACTGCGCCAGGAGCAGAAACATCCCGATCAAAAAACCGAAGTCGCCGATGCGGTTAACGATGAAGGCTTTCTTGCCCGCATCCGCTGCCGAAGTTTTCTGAAACCAGAAGCCGATCAGGAGATAGGAAGCAAGCCCAACGCCCTCCCAGCCCACAAACATGAGGAGCGCGTTGCCGGCCAGCACCAGCACGGTCATGAAGAAAAGGAAGAGATTGAGGTAAGAGAAGTAGCGGGCGTAGCCTTCGTCGTCGGCCATGTAGCCGACCGAATAGACATGGATGAGGAAGCCTACTCCGGTAATGACCAGGAGCATGACGAGCGACAGCTGATCGAGCACGAGGCCGAAATCGACGTGGAGCATGCCGGCCGAGATCCACTGCGGAGCATCCTGCTCGATAACCGGGAAGGGAAGCGATCCCGACCAGAACATGAGGGCAGCGCGGCCCACGATCAGAAAGGCAACAAGGGGCGCAGCGAGAGCGATGGTTGATACCAGGGCTTTCGGCATACGGCGCCCTAGGAGCCCGTTGATCAGGAACCCCAGGAAGGGAACGATCGGGATGAGGGGCAAGAAGAGCTGAGGTCCGTTCATAGTTTCATCAGGTCGATTCTGTCGACGGCCAGGGTGGAACGGGCGCGAAAGACGGCAATGATGATGGCCAGGCCTACAGCGGCTTCTGCGGCCGCGACGACCATCACAAAGAAGACAAAGATCTGTCCCTTCACGATGTGCCACTGGTGAGTGAACGTGACAAAAGAGAGGTTCACACCGTTGAGCATGAGCTCGATCGACATGAAGACCGTGATCAGGTTGCGCTTGATCAGAAAGCCCACGACACCGAGACAGAACAAGGCGGCGCTCAACAGCAGGTACCACGATAGCGGAATCACTTGCTGACCCTCCCTTCGGTCCCGTCGCCACGGCGCGCCAGCGCTACCGCTCCGAGAATCGCGATCAGGATCAGGACTGACGTTACTTCAAATGGAAGCAGCAGTTCGTGAAACAGCACGCGGCTAAGGTCCTCGGTGGAAGTGATGGGATCGTTCAGGCTCGCCGACCCCAGTCCCTGAGCCTTGAGGATCACGGTTGCAATCACGCCGAGCAGAACAACGACGGCGGGAAAGCCAACGGTCTTTCCGGCGCGGCTGCCCAGGGTACGTTCTTCGCGCCCGGCGTTGAGCAGCATGACTACAAATGTGAACAACACCATGATGGCGCCGGCGTAAACAATGATCTGCGCCGCAGCCAGGAATTCAGCGCCGAGCAGCAGGTACAGTACCGCGAGCGAACTCATCACCACGACCAGCGAAAGAGCGCTGTTGATGGGATGGCTCTGGATCAGGAGGTTGATCGCGCCCCCGAGGCAGAATGCCGCGAACACAATGAAGAGAACCAGATGCATGATTTCATCCCACCCAGGCGACCAGCTCCCCCGCCCGAAACCCGACATCAGGCAAAGCAGTCGGGAGGCTGATCCGGGTTGGCGGCAGACCCATCATAATCCGCCGGTGAAGGAGAGGCCGCTACCAGGTTTATTTCTTTGAAGAGCCTCTTCGATTCTAGTCGAGCACGTCTGGACTTTGGCGTTGGAACCGGGCAGGCCGGTGAAATGCCTGACTACCGATACGCCAGCCAGAGACTGGTGCCCACGATATTGAGAATGGCCAGTGGAAGCAGAAACCGCCAGCCGTAATTCATAAGCTGGTCGTAGCGGAAGCGAGGCAGCGTGCCGCGCACCCACACGTAAAGAAACAGGAAACTGAAAACCTTGAGCACAAACCAGAACATCGGCAGCAGCATTTGCACTACAAAGTTCTGCGGCATGGGAATCAGATCGCCGAATGGGCTCGTCCATCCCCCCAGAAACAGCAGCGTCGCGACGCAACCTACGGTAATCATGTTGCCGTATTCGGCCATGAAGAACATGGCGAATTTCATGGAACTATATTCGGTGTGATATCCGCCGGTCAGTTCGCTTTCGGCTTCGGGCAGGTCAAAGGGAGCTCGGTTGGTTTCGGCATAAGCCGCCATGAGATAGATGAAGAATGCGATGAACTGCAGGCCGCCGAAGATGTTCCAGCTGAGGATGCCGCGATGCGACTGGTTCTCAACGATGACCCTCAGGTTGAGCGAACCTGCGCGCAACACCACGCCCACCAGCGAAAGGCCCAGGGCCAGTTCATAGCTCACCAACTGGGCAGAAGAGCGCAGCGAGCCCAGCAGGGAATACTTGTTGTTTGAGGACCACCCTGACAAGGCGATGCCATAGACGCCGATCGACGTGATGCCGAGGATGACCAGGAGGCCGATGTTGACGTCGGAGATTTCGAAATAGCGAAAGCCGTCGTGATTGAGCTCCGGGTTACCAAAAGGGACCACCGCGATGGAGATCAGCGCGCAGCCCAGAGAAATGAGCGGGGCCAGCAGGTAGAGCGGCTTGTAGACCGAGGTCGGGATCAGGTCTTCTTTGAGAAAGGATTTGGCGCCATCGACCAGCGGCTGCAGCAGGCCAAACGGGCCCACGCGGCTCGGTCCCCAGCGATTCTGAATGCGTGCCACCAGCTTGCGCTCCAGGAGCACCGTGTAGGCGACTCCCATGAGGAAGATCACCGTTACCACGATGATCTTGAGCAAGCTCCAAACAAAGAACCAGAAAATTGTCACGAACTTCAGCCTCTCTGGCAAACCGTTCCGGGTGCCGGGGCGCTCCTTCGCGCCTCGCTTGTCTCAGTTCATCTTAATCTGCCGCGGTCTCCGTAAGTTGCCGCGACTGGTGGAGATCGAGATCGCGCAGCGCGGGGCTGTAGCGTCCCAGGCTGCCGGATGTAAAGAGAGTGTCATGATTTGGCAAAACCAGTTCCGGATGCGGTGCGGTGAGTTCCGAAACCGGAACGAAGCCGGGCTCGGTGCGTACGTCGTTGCCGCCAAACAGGTTCAGGCGATCAAGCCGGTAGCTCGGCACCAGGCGCTCGATTTCATCCAGCACCGCGAGCGGGTCGAAGGGGCTGAGACGGGGCTCCAGATTATGCGCGGCCAGCCAGACTCCGTGGCGGTCGGCTTCTCCGGACTGGGCTCCGCGCGACTGGCCAAGGTCGGAATGCACGCCGGCCTTGCCGAAAGGAACGAGCTTCTTGACATCGGCACCCATGGCGGCAGCGAGGCGCACCAGGATCTCGAAGTCCGATCGTATGCCGGCTTTGTCCGCCGCTTTCTGAACCAGCTGTACATCGCCATAGGTATTGGTCACGGTGCCGGCTTTCTCATAAAGGCTCGCCGCCGGGAACACCACGTCAGCCAACGCCGCGGTTTCGGTCAGGAACATGTCCTGCACGATGAGGAAGGTTTTGTTCAGCGTGGCAGGATCCAGGCCCAGTCGTTGAACCGGGTTGGCGCCGACGACCAGCAGGGCTCCGAGCGTGCCCTTACGAGCGCCTTCAAACATCTCGGGCTGCGTCATTCCTGGCGCAGCGGACAGGCCGGGGTAGTCCTCAGCGAATCTGACAGGCTGACTCAGGGGCACATAGCCGGGAAGCAGGTCCGGCAGCATCCCCATGTCGGCTGCGCCACGAGAATTGGCGTGGTCTCCAAGATATGCAAAGCGCACGTTGCCCCGGGCGAGGCCCCATTTAACCAGCCCGGCAACTTGCTCGCCCCGGAACTCGGCGCCGAAAATTACCAGCAACGATTCCTCTGCCGTCACAGCCTTGGCCAGTTCCGATTCGTTTTTATCGAGAATGGCAGTGAGATCGCGATAGCCGGCCGGCGGCAATCCCTGCACGACCTTGGCCTGGCGCTCCAGCTTGATGGAACGATGGTTGGCAATGAACAGGCGGGCGTGGTTGAGCCGTACGTTGGTGCGGATCTCCCAGGCCAGCAGCGGATGCTCGTTGGTTGGGTCGCCGCCGATCAGCAGGATGGCGGGAGCGGTGCCGGCATCGCGGAGGCTCGCGCACTTGCCCTCATGGCCCGCCATGGCTTGTGCAAAGGCGGCGTAGTCGGCGGTCCGGTCGTGATCTATGTTGTTGGTGCCCAGCACCGTGCGGGCAAACTTCTGCAGGAGATAGTTTTCTTCGTTGGTGGTGCGGTTTGATCCCAGCACCCCGATCGCCGCACCACCGCGCGCGTCCCGGATCTCTTTCAATTTGGAGCCGGCGATGCGAAGGGCATTCTCCCAGGTGGTCGGCTCCAGTTTCCCTGCAGCGTTGCGCACCAGCGGCTTATTCAGGCGATCCGGACTTTCCACGAAGTCGAATCCGAATCGGCCCTTGGCGCAAAGAAAATCTCCGTTGATGCCGCTCTTGTCGCGGTTGTCGGCGCGAACGATGTCGGAGCCTTCGTTGGACTGCCGCACTCCCAGGGTGACCTTGCACCCGTCTCCACAGTGGGTACAGACGGTGGAGACATGCTTCATCTCCCAGGGCCTTGTCTTGTAGCGATAAGAGCCGCTGGTCAACGCGCCAACCGGGCACACGTCGATGCACATGCCGCACTGTTCGCAGTCCAGCCGGTCGCCTTCATTGGGGGCAATCACCGCGCTCACACCGCGGTTCTGGATGCCGAGGGCCCAGACGTCCATGCCCTCACCGCACATGCGCACGCAGCGATAGCAGAGAATGCAGCGGGGGCGGTCGAAGAAGACTGCGGGCGACCACTGCTGTTCGTCGCGGTGCTGCTTGGCCTCGGTATAGAGGCTTTCGCCGGCGCCGTATTTGAAGGTCATGTCCTGCAGTTCGCACTCGCCGCCCGCATCGCAAACCGGGCAGTCGAGGGGATGATTCCCCAGCAGCAGTTCCAGCGTTGCCTTGCGCGCCTGCGTGATTTCCGCTGACTCGGTGACGAAGACCTGTCCCTCGGCCACGGTGGTGGTGCAGGCGGTTTGCAGCTTCGGCACCTTCTCCTGGCGAACGACGCACATGCGGCAAGCTGCCTGGAGCGATAGTCCGGGGTAGTAGCAGAATGCGGGAATCTCGATGCCGGCTTTGCGGCAAGCCTCAATGAGCAGGGTGCCCGCAGGCGCGGTCAGCTTCTTTCCGTCGACTGTAAACGTTACGTCTGGCATTGATCTCCTGGGCCCCTTAAACCACGGCCAATTCGGTGTGCTTGGCGAAGGGGCAGGGTTTGCCGTCGAGGTGGTCTTCAAATTCTTTGCGGAACTTCTTTACAAAACCCAGAGTGGGCATGGCCGCGGCGTCGCCGAGCGGGCAGAAGGTGCGGCCCATCATGTTTTCGGCCAGGTAGCGGATGTTGTCAATGTCCTTGGCCACGCCAAACCCGGCATGGAAACGCGTGAGCGATTTCTTGAGCCAGTCGGTACCTTCACGGCAGGGGATGCACCAGCCGCAGCTTTCGTGTGCGTAGAAGCTGATGGTCCGAAGCGCGAACTCAACAATGCAGGTCTGATCATCGATCACGACCACGCCGCCCGAGCCTAGCATCGATCCGGCTTTGCCTACCTGGTCGAAGTCCATGCCCAGGGTTTCGATCTCCTCGGGAAGAAGCACCGGGGTCGATGATCCGCCGGGAACGACCGCCTTGAGTTTGCGCCCGCCTCGAACTCCGCCGCCTACCTCGTAGATCATCTTCTTGAGGTTGTAGCCCATGGGCAACTCGTAAACGCCGGGGCGCTCGATGTGCCCGCTGAGTCCGAACAGGCGGGTGCCGCCATTGCGTTCAGAGCCGACCGCGGCATAGGCGGGACCGCCCATGGCAATGACGTGCGGAACAGTGGCAATGGTTTCGGCGTTGTTGATCACGGTCGGACCGCCGTACAAGCCGACAACCGCAGGGAAGGGCGGCTTGATGCGCGGGACTCCGCGTTTTCCTTCGAGCGACTCCATCAGGGCCGACTCTTCGCCTACTTCGTAGGCTCCGGCCCCGGTCTGCGTAATAACCTGGAATTCGGTGTCGGACCCAAAGATATTCTTGCCCAGGAAGCCTTTGGCATAAGCGTCGGCGACCGCCTTCTCCATGATTTCGAGAAGATAACGATATTCGCCGCGCAGGTAGATAAAGCCGGTTTTCGCGCCGATCGCCAGTCCCGCGATCAACGTTCCTTCGATTACCGCGTGCGGGTCATGGAGAAAGATCAGGTGGTCCTTGCAGGTGCCCGGCTCGCTTTCATCGCCGTTGACCAGCACGTATTTCGGCTTGGCCGACTGCTTAGGCACAAACGACCATTTCAGTCCCGTAGGAAAGCCTGCTCCCCCGCGGCCGCGAAGGTTTGAGGCTTTCATTTCGTTGATGATCCATTCAGGGCCTTGCGCCAGGCACTTCTTTGCCGACTCATAACCGCCGAGCTCGATGTACTTGTCGATGTCGGCTGCGCCCTGGCCAAAGCGGCGGGTTACGATCTTGACCTCGTCGGGATGGGAGACAAGTCTAGGCATTTTCTCTCTTCCCTTCAGCTTTGGAGCGGTAGTCGGCCAGGATTTGCGGGACATCCCCGGGCGTCAGGTCGTCGTGGAATGCGTAGTTCACCTGGATCGCCGGTGCCCAGCAGCATGCGCCGATGCACTCGACTTCTTCGAGCGAAAACAATCCGTCGGGCGTGACGCCCTTGTGGCCGACGCCGAGTTCTTCCTGGAACCGCTCGTAGACTTCATAAGCGCCGCGCAGCATGCAACTGATGTTAGTGCACACCTGCACGTTGTATTTACCCGCCGGCTTGAAGCGCAGCATGGAGTAGTAGGTCGCGACATTGCGAACATCGAGGGTGGTGATGCCCAGGCGCGCGGCGATCTCGCCAATCACTGCGTCGGAAAGATAACCGATCTCGTCCTGTGCGTAGAGCAGCATGGGAATCAATGCCGACCGCTTGGCGGGATACTTTTCCACCAGCGCGTCAAACCGCGCCGACAGTTCCGGCGAGAAGATGGACATCGCTTCATTGTCGCGCGGGATCCCGTTGCCGTGCCCCAACTGGCTATTCATGCATCAGCTCCCGCGCCCACGCTTCGGCCACCATGTCCATCTCTTCCTCGCCCTCGCCGGAGCGTAAACGCCCGGCTTCAGTCAGCTCCATCACTCCGGCTTTTCCATTCTCGCGATTCCAACTGACGCGCGGACCGATGCGCTCCAGGTTGAGCCACGAACTTCCGTGGCGTACCGTAATTCGCTTTTCACCGAGTTCGACAGTGGCCTGCCAGTTTCGGTTTAGCCCATGCGCCGCGGTGTAGCTGCGCAACAACGACGCCAGTGAAACCCACAGCTCTACATACAGCGATTCGTTCGCGCCGGACAACGCGGCCGCCTGCATCTCATCGTCTCTAGCGATCGATCTCTCCAAGAACAATATCAATGGAACCAATCACGGCCACTACATCAGCCAGCATCCGGCCCTTGCACATCGTCTCAAGTGCCTGCAGGGTCGCAAATCCCGGGTAACGCATGTGGACGCGCCAAGGTTTAGCCGTGCCGTCGGAGACGACGTAGTAGCCCATCGTGCCGTGGCCGGACTCAATGCACTGGAAGACCTCGCCCGCGGGCACTGCGAATCCCTCGGTCACGATCTTGAAATGATGGATGAGCGCCTCCATCTGCGTTTTCATCTCCTCGCGGTCGGGGAGAACAATCTTCGGCGCGTTGGCCTTGACCGCGCCCTCGGGCATCCCGTCGAGAGCCTGCTGGATGATCTTGACACTCTCGCGCATTTCGTCGAGCCGAAGCAAATACCGGGCCCACACATCGCAGTCGTTTGAAACCGGCACCCGGAATTGAAACTTCTCATAACTCGAGTAGGGCATGTCGCGGCGCAAGTCAAAGTCGATGCCTGAAGCCCGCGCCACCGGTCCGGTCACGCCCAGGGCAATCGCGTCTTCCTTCGACAGGTGGCCAACACCCTTCAGCCGGCGCACAAAGATGGGATTGCCGGTGAGCAGGTTAGAGTACTCGTCGATTTTTTCCGGGAACGTTTTGATAAACGCCTGAATGCGTTCGAGCAAGCCCAGCGGAGGCTCCAGCGCAAGACCGCCGATGCGGAAATAGCTGGTCATCATGCGCTGGCCCGATACCATCTCGAAGATGCGCAGGATCTCTTCCCGCTCGCGAAAGGTATAGAGGAAGACCGTGAGCGCACCGATGTCCATGGCGTGGGTGCCCAGCCAGATCAGGTGCGAATTCAACCGGGTCAATTCGGTGAGCAGGACGCGGATCCATTGTGCCTTGGCGGGAATTTCCAGTTGCAGCAGTTTCTCGACCGCCAGGCAGTAACACAGATTGTTGGCCATGGGGCCCAGGTAGTCCACGCGATCGGTGAGCGGAACCACCTGCTGATAAAACTTGGCCTCGCAGGTCTTTTCGATGCCGGTATGCAGATATCCGATTTCCGGATAGAGGCGCACCACGATTTCGCCGTCAATTTCCAGCACCAGGCGCAGAACGCCGTGCGTGGAGGGGTGCTGCGGGCCCATGTTCAGCACCATGTGCTGATCTTTGGAGCCCTCGGCTACCGGAACTTCAAGAATGGGTGTGCCTACCATGTCTCCCATCAGCGGTAGCCCTCCACGGGATAATCCTTGCGCAGCGGGTGCCCCTTCCAATCGTCCGGCATCAGGATTCTGCGCAGGTTCGGATGGCCTTCGAAGCGAATTCCGAAGAGGTCAAACACCTCGCGTTCAAAGTAGTTGGCGCCGGGCCAGATGGTCGTAATCGATTCCAGCGACGCATCCGCTTCATCCACCATGGCGACTATGCGGATGCGCTCTTTAAGTACCTGCGACAAAATGTGATAGGTGAGTTGAAAGCGAGGAATCGAGGGATACCAGTCCACCGCCGTGACGTCCTCAAAGAAGCTATAGCCAGCGCCCTGCAGTGCCGAGACAGCCTCGCGGACCGAATCCTTGTCTACGGTGAGCGTGAGTTCGCCGAACGCCATTTTGGCGTCGATGAAAGCCTTGTCGTTCCACACCGTGAGAGTCTTGACCGCCGGATGTTCTGCCATCACCTCAAGCACTGCGGCCTTTCCGGTGAGAGTCTTGGTCTGGGGTTCAACCATCTACAAGTCCGCCTTGTCCAGGCTCCAGTCGAGGATGCCCTTACGTACGATGTAGTACAGACCGACGGCTACGAATCCGAGGTAAACCACCATCTCCCAGAACCCGAACAAACGGCTGCCTGTGATGGCTGGAAGCTTGCGGTAAATGACCGCCCAGGGCATCATGAACACCGCTTCCACGTCGAAGAGGATGAACAGCATAGCCACCATGTAGAAGCGAACGCTGAAGCGGCCTCGCGCGTCCCCCACGGCTTCGATCCCGCATTCGTAGGCGGCCAGTTTCACCTTGGTGTTGCGATGCCGGCCGATGAACCACGACGCGGTGATCATGCCCGCGCCCATGCCGAAGGCGACCAGGATCTGCAACAACAACGGCAGGTACTGCCAGTGGTAGGGAATCATCGCTGCCTGCCCCCAGGGAGGTTCGAAAATGGTGGCGCGGCGCACCTGGCCGTTTGTTTCACCAGGGCGACAAGCCGCTGGTTTGAGCTTAGGTTTTCGATCTCCTCCCGTCAAGGCGTGGAGTTAAGTCCTGCGCCAAGTTAAAGACCCGCAGCAGAAGAACAACCCCGCGAGCCAGCGTGACGTTCATCACTTGATTTACCGCTTGGGAAGGCCCATAATTTCGTGTTCCTTTTTCAGACACACGATGCGCTTGCCTAAAGTGAACTACTCGTGCGGCCGAAAGACAGATAAGGACAAACACAATGTCGAGCACGACGGGCATTTCCCTGGCTGCAGAGGTAGTTCCACAGGATCAAGCAGATTCACATCACAGGCGGAGAGTCAGCCCTGAAGCGGGGCGTGCGCTGGAGATGCTGGGACACGCGATCGAATACCTTACCGACGAGGTGGTGTATCGCGGCGCCGAGGTGTCGGCCCACAGCGGCGAGGTGCAGGCGGTACAGTTGCTGATGGCGCGAAACCGGCAAATCTACTTTTCGTGCCCGACGGTCCCGACGGTAGGGGATCGTTGCCGCGCATTTCTGCGCCACTATTTCCACTGAGTCTCGTTCCTGGACAGTGCCGTTCTGTCTTTGTTTCCGGGATTTCAAGCTTTCTCGCGGCTTGTCGGGGAACTGTGATCAGCGGCTCTGCGGATGGTACTCTAAACCCGTGAGCGTCTGTCGCTTATGGCATTCCCGAGGAACTTCCGCCCGCCTCTTCGGGCTGTTTGCCGTTAGCTGGATTGCTTCGCTTCATCTGACCGCCGCCCCGCCCCCGCCCGCGCCGTCTCCAGCGGGGTCCGATACGGGGCCGACCCTGGTTTTTTCGCAATTCCCGGTCACTGGACCCATGCGCCTTGTCGCCTACGGCGATTCGCGCTTCACGGATCCTTCTGTCACCTCGGGAACAAATCCACGCGTCCGAGCCTGGCTCGCAGACCGGGTCGCACAGGAGAATCCGCAGGTTCTGCTGCTGACCGGAGACACGCCCTACACCGGATCGAAGCTTGACGATTGGCGGGTCTTCCAGGCTGAAACAAAGGAGTGGCGCATGCGCCACATCCTCCAGTTGCCGACCATCGGCAACCACGAGGTCAGGGGAGGCGGACAGGAAGGGATCGCCAACTACCTCGCCAACTTTCCTTCGATCAAGGGACACCGCTTCTACTCGGCGCTGCTGGGAAGTGTGGAAGTCATTTCTCTCGATCTCACGCTGCCGGGCACGGCTGCTTCACCCCAAGGCCGATGGTTTGCCGCCCAGCTTGACCACCTGCCCACCCAAGTCGATTTCCTCTTTATCCTCTTCCACATCCCCTGGGTGGCGGACAAACAATCGCAGGTCTTCGTGGGCCTGCCCACAGCAAATGCGCTCGCATTCCGCAACATCCTTGAAGCCCGCCTCCCATCGATTCAGGCAAAGGTGGTAGTGCTGAACGGGCACATTCACAACTATGAGAGATTCGAGCGCCGGGGAGTGGAGTACGTTGTGACCGGAGGCGGTGGCGCCGAACCTTACCCGCTGTTTTTCAGAGGCCGTGGAGATCTCTACCGGGACCTCGCCTTTCCGGTCTACCACTACGTCCTCATCGACATCGTCAACCGGCAATTGCACGCAGTGATGTGGAAGGTAAAAGACCCCGATGCGGCAAAGCTGGAAGTAGAAGCCAAGGACCAGTTCACGCTGATCGCCGAGCGCAGGAAGGCGCCGCCTGCCGGCTCCACCAGGCCTGCTTCACAGTAATCCTTATATCTGGATCGAGTTCACTGACCTACTGCCAGGACCGCGAGGAGCAGCAGCCATGCGAGTCCCAGCGTGTGCCAATACCAGGCGGTGGCGTCCACGGCGATCTGCCGGAACTCGACCTTTCTGAGCAGCCCCAGGGCCAGGAGGCAAAATCCCAAAGCCAAAACCCCGAGCACCAGGTGGGCCGCATGCAGCCCGGTGACAACGTAGAAAAAGTAGCTTGCGGGCGTTGACCAGTGATCGAAAGCGAATCCCTGGGCGGTGAGCTGCTTCCAGGCGATGACCTGTCCGATGATGAATGTGCTTCCGAGCGCCAGGGTGGCGCCCACCCAGGGAAGGGTGCGTCGCAGCGCCGGCCGGCCCAGGCCGAGCCATTCTTCGAGAACATCGATTTCACGAAAGATATTACGGCGCCCGATTTCCATGGTGAGGCTGGAAAGCAGCAGGATCGCGGTATTGAGGTACAAGATGGGGGGCAGGGAAATGGGGTGCCAGTCGCCGATCATTTCGTGGCTGCGCGGATCGAGGTGCATGCCGGCCTGCCGCGCGAAGAAGAGAACCACCAGCGCGGCAAAAAACATCATGTCCCCGGCGAGTCCGAAGAACACGAAGAACCGGATTTTGTGCAGCCGTTCTCGAGGGCCTCGCCGCTGGCTTTGCCAGTCATCGTCGCCGCCCCCTCCACCGCCTCCGGTGGGTCGCCTGTCAACAGGGGGTTTGCCGCCAATTCCTGGCTCTTTGCGTTCTATTTCCGCTGGGGCTCGCGTAAACGTAACGGGCATTCGAGGCCTCTGTGTTGTAGAGATTACTCCCCACTCATGCTTGGACGCACGAGGAATCGTGAGAGATGGTCCATTCTGTGGGAGACCTTGATTGATAGGTTGATTTGCCGCAAAAACCGGGCAAACGTCACCGCCCGGTGACGCCCGAGGCTTCCGCGGTTGATTGTCTGACTAAATCGACAAACAGCCGGTGCACGCGCCGATCGGTCGACAATTCCGGGTGAAAGGTGGCCGCCAGAAGCTTTCCCTCTCGTATCAGCACCGGAAACCCGTCCCGGCGTGCAAGCACTTCGACTGCCGGACCGGTGAGCGCAATACGCGGGGCCCGGATGAAAACCATCTCCAGTGGACCACCCTGCAAAGACGTCGGCTCGGTGAGGATAGTCGAGTCGATCTGCCGCCCGTAGGCGTTGCGCTCGACGACGGCATCGATTGCCTGAAGGCTGCGCTGTTCGGGGTGCAGGACTTTGTTGGCCAGAAGAATGGCCCCGGCACACGTGCCGAATACCGGCCGGTCGGTGGTGAACGCTTTGATGGCATCGAAAAGGCTGCTCCGCTCAAGGAACTTGAGCATGGTAGTGGATTCGCCCCCGGGCAGCACCAGACCGTCAAGCCCTTCGAGTTCGGAGGGGTTTCGCACCTGGACCGGGTCGGCTCCCGCTTCGGCCAACGCGTCAGCGTGCGCGGCGTAGTCGCCCTGAATCGCAAGTACGCCGATGCGGGGTCGATGCTTGACCGGCATTGCTTCGGTCCCAGTCTGGTTCACCTGCGTCTCCGTATAGGTCAGGTCCGTATCGATCAAGTTCGCTCGGAGCGCCTGGATTGAGTTGCCGCCTTTTGACAGCACCGCCGGAGACGCTGGCGCATCTCCGGCGGTTGAAGCGCTTGATCCTTACCAGCCGCGTGTCTGCAACAGCTGAGACTCTTCGAGAGCGGCAGCGGCGAGGCCCTTCATTGTGCCGGTCACCTGGGCGCTGACCTCGGCCAGGATCTTGGGATCGCTGTAGTGGGTGGTGGCGATCACGATGGCTTTGGCCCGGGAAACCGCCTCCTCGCGCTCGCGCGGGTTGTTCTCCACATCGAGAGGCGTGGCGCGTTCCTTCATAAAGATTCCCGAGCCCACGAAGATGGCCTCGGCGCCGAGCTGCATCATCAGCGCGGCATCGGCCGGTGTGGCAATTCCGCCCGCTGAAAAGTTCGGCACCGGCAGCTTACCGTTCTGCGCAACCATGCGGATTAACTCGTAGGGGGCCTGGTGGTCCTTGGCGGCGGCGTACAGTTCCTGCTCGCTAAGAACTGTAAGCGCCTTCATCTCCTTGACGATCTGGCGCATGTGCTGCACGGCGTGAACAACGTCGCCGGTTCCGGCTTCGCCCTTGGTGCGGATCATCGCCGCGCCTTCGGCTATGCGGCGGAGAGCCTCGCCGAGGTTGCGGGCTCCGCAAACGAACGGAGTGGTGAAGGCGTGCTTGTCGATATGATGAGCCTCATCAGCCGGAGTGAGGACCTCGCTCTCATCGATGAAATCGACGCCAATCTCCTGCAACACCTGGGCTTCAGCGAAGTGCCCGATGCGGGCCTTGGCCATGACCGGGATCGAGACGGCGCTGATAATTTCCTTGATCAGTTTAGGACTGGCCATCCGCGCTACGCCGCCTTCAGCTCGGATCATGGCCGGCACCCGCTCCAAAGCCATCACCGAAACGGCGCCGGCTTCTTCTGCGATGCGGGCTTGTTCGACGTTCATCACGTCCATGATGACGCCGCCTTTGAGCATCTCGGCCAGGCCTACCTTCAGGCGCAGACCCGTTCCACTAAAGCTTTTGTTTCCGTTCAGTTCAGACATATTCCTCAACCCCCGCTGCGAGTCCGGCAGCCCCCGGTGTGACGCGCAGAACTCGAAATGCCGCTAAACAACAGTGTAACAGTGATGGAAAACATCGGGCCAAGCTGTAAAGACGACGGCGGGGGCGAATCTGCATGGATCGAGATTCGGCGGCGCGGCGTCGAGAGATCCGCTGTCTGATCGGATCGCAATTATTAAGCCATTCCAATTTAAGTCGTTCTTCTTTGGTCTCAGCGCTGCATTGTTCCCGGGCATGAACGCCTCTCCATCCAGTTCAGAGCTTGCCCAGGCCAGCCGTATGCCCGAGAGCGGCGGGGCTCAGGCCCTGGTTCCGGTTGCGGACCAACCCAAGACCAAGCCCCTCTTCGGTCCCGACAGCCCTGCGAGCCGCTTGCCGGTGGAGTTGGAAGTCGGGGTACCGCTTCGCGACTTCAGAGTCCGAAACCTTCTGGCGCTGGATGCCGGGGCCGTAGTCGAGTCCCGATGGGGACATGCGGAAGACGTTCCGATCGCGGCGGGGAAAGTGCAGCTGGCGTGGGCGGAATTCGAAGTGATGGATTTGCAGATCGCAGTCCGTGTGACCCGCCTTGCATGACGCCGGATAACAAGGTTCTGGCCGGCGGTATCGGCAGCTCGAGGAGTGATTATGGAGAGCTCAAAGAAGGTAGAGAAGACATCGCCGGTCGGGGGATTGGCTGGCTGGCTGTTGAAGAGGCTCCGCCCGGTTACCCGTACCCGTCCCAGCCTGGAACTGGTCAGTCGCATCAATCTCGCGCCGCGTCAATGCCTGGCTCTGGTTGAGGCTGATGGCCGGCGAGTGCTGGTGGCGATGTCAGCCGACGGCGCCCCGGCGTTCTACGCGCTGGATGACCGGAACGGTACCCGCAGATTGCGCGGCGCCCGCCCATCCACATCGAGGACGCCATGGTAGCAATCCTGCTTGCGGCAAAGACAGGCGGCGCGGTTCCATCGTTTTTACCTGACCTGAATGCGCGCCTGCATCCGTCGGATTCGACACCGTGGACCATCGTCTTCGTACTCACCCTGGTCACGCTGCTTCCTGCCATTCTCATGGCCATGACGCCGCTGGTGCGGCTGATGGTGGTGTTTCACTTCCTTCGGCAGGCGCTGGGGACACAGACCGCACCCTCGAACCCCACTCTGCTCGGGCTTGGCCTGATGATGACGTGGTTTCTGATGACCCCGGTGCTGACCCAGGTCGATCAGCAGGCAGTCGAGCCTTTTCGAACCGGGCAGATCACCGGCCAGGAGGCCATCTCAAAAGGGGCCGCGCCGGTGAAGCATTTCATGCTCCGCTATGCGCGCGAGAAGGACCTGGCATTGTTTACGGCAGCGGGCCAAGTTCCGCGGCCCAATGCGCCTGACGACTTGCCGATGAGAGTCGTCATTCCCGCGTACATTCTTTCCGAATTAAAGGCCGGTTTTGCGATTGGGGCGGTGCTGTTCCTGCCGTTTCTGCTGGTCGATATCGTGACCGCATCGATCACGACTTCGATTGGCATGTTTCAGCTTCCGCCGGTGGTGGTTTCCACGCCTCTCAAGATCCTGCTCTTCGTCATGGTCGATGGCTGGAACCTGCTGGCGAATTCGTTATTGAAGAGTTTTTGAGGAGAACGCAGATGACTCCGGACATGGTGGCTGAACTTTTGCGCCAGCTGATGCGGCAATCCATTTTGCTGGCCGCCCCGGTGCTGGTGGCTGCGGCACTGATCAGTTTCGGCCTCAGCCTGGTGCAGACCCTGACCAGCCTGCAGGACCAGTCACTGACTTCGGTCCCGCGACTGCTTGCCGTGGCGCTCATTCTGCTCGCCGGGATGCCGTGGTTCCTCGGCCGCATGGCCGACTACACCAGGGTCCTGCTGGTCGATCTGCGGCACTACCTGGGATGAGTGACTCGGTTCCGCTTTGGGACCGTCGAGCTTCAGTGCGCGCGCTGAAAACCTGAACGGTTTCCATTGGGCGAACAACACGGACTTCCGTTTCGAGGAGCTGACTTGAATGACTGGAGCACATTCCTGAGTGCCATGACCCTGGCACTGGTTCGCATCAGCGGAGTGCTGGTCTTTGCTCCCTTCTTTTCATCCACCGCCCTGCCCGCCCGAACCAAGGCCGCCCTAGCCCTGGCCCTGGCCTTTTTGCTGGCGCCGCTTACCGCAGGACTCCCCAACGCCCGCGCGGTCATCAGCTTTCCTGCCCTTATCGGCGAGGTCGCGGTGGGCCTGGTCTATGGCCTCACGCTGGCATTGCTTAACGAGATGCTGCTCTTCGCCGGCCAAATTGCAGGGGTGCAGTTCAGCTTTTCGCTGGTGAATCTGCTCGACCCGAGCACCCACATCGAAACCCCCCTGCTGGGAGACCTGTTCCAGCTGATGGGCACCCTGGTCGTGATCGCGGCCGGCCTCGATCGCATTTTGCTGGCGTCCTTGACGCGCAGCTTCCGCGCCGTGCCCCTGGGAGGCTATGCCTTGGCGCCGGTAACCCCCCTGGCCATCGTTCATGCCACGGGAGGCGTATTCCTCGCCGCGGTGGAGTTGGCGGCCCCCATCCTGGCCTCCACCATGCTGGTTGAGATCTCCATTTCGCTGCTCGGAAAACTCAGTCCGCAGCTGCCCGTCATGTCGTTGACGGTTCCAATCAAGACGCTCACCGGATTCGCCGTCCTGGCCGGGTCGCTGGCGCTCTGGCCGCGCTTCATCGAAGCTCGCTTCGCCGGCCTGCTCGACACGGCGGAGCGCCTCCTCAGCGCCGGGGCGGGAGGTTAGCATGGCCGGAGACCGCACCGAACAGGCCACTCCGCATCGCCGCGAGAAGGCGCGCAAGGACGGCGACATTCTGCACAGCCGGGAGTTGACCGCCGCGGCGGGAACCCTCGCCGGCGTTCTTACGCTCCGCCTGTTGGGCGACCGCTCGCTCGACGCCTGGCGTACCGCCTTTGCCGGGTTTCTTTCCCTGGGAAGTTCTTCCCGCTGGGAGACAGGCCAGATCATCCCTACCCTGGTGGCGATGCGACGGCTTTGCATGGCCGTGTTCGCGCCCGGCGCGATCGCGGTTACGGCAGTAGCCGTGGCGGCCCTGGGGGTAGGGGTGGTGCAAACCGGGGGAATCAGTTTCCACGCCGGGTCGGTGGCCTTCAAAGCGGACAGGATCAATCCCCTGTCCAATGTCAAAAATCTGTTTTCGCTGCGAGCGACGGCGCGGCTCGGAAAATCCCTCATCCCGGCCGGCCTGCTCGCAGTCTTCGCGGTGCAGCGGATAGCCCGGCAGTTCACTATCCCGCCCTTCTCAACGATGCGCCTCAGCATTCTCGCCAATGACGTTTTTGGCTTGCTGCAGGCGGCCGCATGGCTGCTCTTCGGCTGGGCTGCTGTCGACTACGTGGTGGAATGGCAGAGCCGCGAATCGCGCTTGAAGATGAGCCAGCAGGAGATGCGCGAAGAGGTGCGCGATACGGAAGGCTCGCCGCAGATCCGGAGCCGCATCCGCGGTCTGCAGAGGCAGCTGCGCCGCCGCAAGGTGAAGGCCGATGTTTCCAAGGCCGCGGTCGTAGTCACCAATCCCACGCACTTTGCCGTGGCCCTGGGTTTTGATTTCGGCACCATGGATGCGCCCAAGGTGCTGGCCAAGGGCCGCAACCTGCTGGCCGAGGAAATCAAATCCGAGGCGCGCTGGGCAGGTGTGGCCATTGTCGAAAACCCACCGCTGGCCCGGTCACTCTACCGGTTTGTCGAAGTGGGACAGGCCATTCCCGTCGATCTTTATGCAGCCGTGGCCGCGATCCTCGCCTACCTGTATCGCCAACGGGTGGAATCGGAACTGCGCGAACGCCGCGGACGCGAGGCCGCAGCCAAGGCCTGGAAATCTGCGCAGGTCCGCCCCCGGCCGGCCGCAAAACCCGACATCAAGGGAAATTCAGCTTCACAGGGAGGCGTGCAATGAGCACGGCAGCAATCGTTCCGGGCCGGGTGCCCGTGGTTTCCATACTGGAACGCTTCCGGGAGTACGCGCTTCCGTTGTGCGCCATCAGCGTGATTTTTGTCATGATCATTCCCCTCCCGGCGGCGGCCCTCGACCTGCTGCTGGCGCTCTCGATGGCGGCCTCGGTCATCGTTTTTCTGTCCGCCGTGCAGATTCGGCGGGCAGTGGAATTGTCGGTGTTTCCAACCCTTCTGCTTCTTCTCACACTCTTCCGTCTATCCCTGAACATCGCCTCCAGCCGCCGCATCCTGCTCCACGGGTCGGAAGGCACCTCGGCCGCGGGTAAAGTGATCGAGGCGTTCGGGCAATTCGTAGTCGGCGGAAACTACGTTGTCGGGTTTGTCCTCTTTCTCGCCCTCATCGCCATTCAGTTCCTGGTGGTTTCGCACGGCGCGGTGCGCACCGCGGAAGTCACGGCGCGCTTTACCCTCGACGCCTTGCCCGGCAAGCAGATGGCCATCGACGCTGACATGAATGCCGGATTGATCGACGAGGCGGAGGCGCGCCGCCGCCGGCAGGCGATTGCCCGCGAGGCAGAGTTTTACGGAGCCATGGATGGGGCGGCGCGTTTCAACCAGCGTGATTCCCTGGCGACCATCCTCATCACTGCCATCAACATCGTCGCCGGTCTGCTGATCGGAACCCTGCAGCAGGGCATCGACCTGGGCGAGGCGGTGCGTACTTACACGATCCTGACGGTCGGTGACGGTCTGGTCACGATGATCCCGTCTCTGCTGGTCTCTGTGGCGGGCGGGATCACCCTGACCCGCGCCAACTCGGCGGGAATGCTGGGGGGTGAAATCCGGCAACAGCTGCTGGCCAGGCCCGCGACCCTCTATCTGGCCAGCGGCGTGACAGCGGCTATGTGCCTAGTCCCGGGATTGCCCAAGATGGCCTTTCTGCTGGTGTCAGGCACTCTCCTCTGGGGGGCGAGAAAGGTCGCATCGCGACCCCCGGCGATTGTGGCGCCCGACGCGGCTTCAGGAGAAAAGAAAAAGGCCGATGCATCCCATAGCGCCGACATGGCACAACTGTTGCGGCTCGAGGATCTCACCCTGGAGATCGGATTCCAGCTGATTCCACTGGTCGACGAGAAGCAGGGCGGCCAGTTGCTCAACCGGGTTCGATCTTTGCGCCGCCACCTGTCGACAGAGCTTGGTTTTCTCGTCCCCCCGGTTCACATTTCCGACAATCTCCGCCTCAAGCCACGCGAATATCTCTTCTCCCTGCGCGGCATCGAAATCGGCCGCTGGCAGACGGAGGCCACGCAGATGCTCGCGGTTTCAGGAGACCCGGGCCGCCGGCCCCTCGCGGGACGCGAAACCCGGGAGCCGGCCTTCGGTGTTCCGGCCGTCTGGATCGCTCCGGCCCTGGAGGAACAGGCCATTGCCTCCGGCTATTCGGTGGTCGACGGAGTCACGGTCATGACCACTCATCTGGGCGAGTTGATCCGGCGGCATGCCGGCGAACTGCTCAGCCGCGCCGAACTCAAACGCCTCATGGACGCGCTGAATGACTCGCATCCCAAGCTGGTCGAGGAACTGGTCCCCAAGCTGCTCACTCTGGGCGAAGTGGGACGGGTGCTGGAGCAGTTATTGCGGGAACGCGTCTCGATCCGGGATCTCGGATCGATCCTCGAAGCGCTGCTCGAAACCTCGCCCCGGGATAAGAGCCTGGAAGCTCTGGTAGAGGCTGCCCGCCAGGCGATGGGACGCAGGCTGGTGCATCCACTGCTCGATGCCGATGGGCAACTGCCGGTTCTGTTGCTCGATCCGGCTCTGGAAGATGAAGTCGTGTCAACGGTTTCCCCCGAGCCCGGGCAGCGTCTGCTTGCCGCGGCCTCGTCGCAGGGTGTCCCGCTGGTCAGGCGGCTGGCCGATTCTGTGAATCGCTTAATCAATTCGAGCTCCGCTGCGGCTTCTCCCGTGCTGCTTTGTCCAAGTCCGGCACGGTATCACGTACGGCGATGGCTGGAACCGATCCTGCCTCGTCTGGCGGTGGTTTCAGCGGGTGAGATTCCTCCGGAGGTAAGGCTGCGACCGGTGGGCACGGTGCGTTGAACCCGACGCAGGAAACGGGAAGAGGGCCAGGGGGCCGAGCAGAAAGCATCGCCCATAGGGTTGGCGATCGCGATACGGGTTCCACGATCGTGGGGATGGGCGGGAACGGGGGAACGGCAATGGAATTGGCGGTAGCAATGAAAAACACCGAAACCAAGGGAGTCGAGCAGGCAGTTCGGGTTGGAAGGGCCTACCCGCCCGATGCGGACGGCGTAACCGGGATGTCGGCCGAACAGGAGAGAGTTTTGCTCGAGCATCTGCCGGTGGTGCGGTTTTTAGCGCGGCGCATCCACGAACGCCTGCCCCAGCACGTTGACATCGAAGACCTGGTCTCGGCCGGGGTGGTTGGGCTGCTGGACGCTTTCCAGAAGTTCGATCCGGACAAGAAAGTGCAGTTCCGCAGCTATGCGCAGTTCCGGATTCGTGGCGCCATTCTCGATAGTCTGCGCACGCTGGACTGGAGCCCGCGGGAGTTACGCCGGAAGGGACGGGCGGTTGAGGAAGCGATTCGGGCGCTTACGGCGCGGCTGGGGCGGCCTCCGGGAGAATCCGAAGTCGCAGCTGCACTGGCCATAAGCCTTGAAGAGTACCAGCAATTGCTGGGGGATCTGAAAGGGCTCGAAATCGGAACCCTGCACATCGAGCACAACGAGGATTCCGGCGAAGAGGAACTTGCCTACGTCCCGGGACGCCCGGAAGAAGATCCCTTGTTCCGCTGCCTTCGCGGTGAATTGCAGGAACGGCTGGCGGAATCGATTGAGAACCTGCCCGAGCGGGAGCGCATGGTCATGACCCTTTACTACTTCGAGGAGATGACGATGCGCGAGATCGGGCTGGCGCTGGGAGTGGTGGAGTCGCGCGTCTCTCAGATCCATGCTTCGGCGGTCATTCATCTTCGCGCCACCCTCAGGGACTTGGCTTCCAAGGGACCTTTCAAAGCCGCCAAATCCAGCCGCGGCGGCGGCCGAGCACGCAATTAACGGCTGTTAACCGCTTCGAATGTACCAGGATCCAAGGAAAGATGAGATGGAAAAAATACTCGGCCAGGCCGAAATCGATGCTCTCTTCGAGGCGGCCAGTACTGCGGTAGCCTCGACGGGGCGAAACGAAGTCCGGCAGCGGGCGTTGCCTTACAACTTCTCCGCGGCTGGCCAGATCTCCAATGAGCAGCTGCGCGCCATCAGCATGCTCAACGATCTGTTCGCCCGCAACCTGACTCACAATCTGGCTGCGTGGCTTCGCACGCGCTTCCAGGTCAACCTGGTTTCAGCCGAACAGATACCCTTCAACGAATTTCTCTTGCGCATCCCGGAGATCAGCTATGCCGCGTCGGTTCGGCTGGAACCGCTGGGCGCGCTTTCGGTTCTGCAGCTTGACCTGGCGCTCGCGCCGCCCATGATCGACCTGCTGCTCGGCGGCGATGGCAAGGAAGGGCCGTTGCGCGAACTCACCGACATCGAGGAAGCGATCCTGGGATCGGTGGTTGAGATCATCTGCCGCGAGCTGACGGTGGCGTGGCAACCGGTCGGACTCAGCTTCAATTTTGAAAAGCGGCAGATGCAGACCCAAATCGCGCGCATGATGTCGGTAAACGAAAAGACGCTGTGTCTGAGTTTCGAGATCCGCATGCCTCAGAGCTCGGGTCTGCTGAACCTGGCATTCCCCGCCGTGGTAGCGAACACCATCCTGCGGCGCCTCACTTCAGATTTTGGGCGGCGCACCCGTCATGCCCCGGATGCGCGAGCCCGGATGGAAGACTCGGCGCGGAATATCCGTTTCGGCGCCTCCCTCCAGCTGCCGCCGGTCAGGGTGGCGGCTAAAACGCTTGAGGCTCTCACACCGGGTACTGTGCTTCGATTTGACGCTCCCGCCAACACCGTGCCGCAATTGCGAGTGGGGGGCCAGACCTTCTCTCTCGCCGAAGCCACCCGCCAGGGAGCCTACCGGGCGGCCCGGATCACCGACGCAGTTCGAGGAGACCAACCATGATCACATATCTGGAGTGCTGGATACGCGCGGCGGCGGCGTTGTTTTCGCAGGCGCTGGCCGGCGAGCCGGAGTTGCTGGAAGCGCCTCCGCGTCCCCTGCAGGGGGGCGGCTTTGGTTGTGCCGCGACGATTTCCGGAGATCAGGCGGGGAGGTTCTCGATCGTCCTCGATGCGTCCATCCTGGATTCGCCTCTCCTCGGGGATGGGGTGGATCAGAAAGCCGGCTGGATGGAATTGCTGCGCGAGGTTGCCGAATCTGCAGTCGGAGATCTACTTGCCCGCAGTGGAACCAAGTGCCGCATTGAAGATTTCAGCCCGACCGAGGGAGAAAAAAGCGTTTCCCAGGCCTTTCAATTGAAGACCGCCGACCACGGGTGGACAATTCTGGTCAAGGACGAAGTGCGGATCCCGAAAGCCGCGCCCGTTTTTCCCCCGCCCGAAACCGCTTCGCCAGCACCGCCGACGCATTCTTCATTCGAGCCAACCGGGGCCGGGCTGGAACTGCTGTTCGATGTGGAACTGGAGGCTACGCTTCGTTTCGGATGTCGGGAAATGCCGCTGGGAGACATTCTCGACCTGGGTCCGGGAGACGTGGTGCAACTGGACCGCAATGTTGCCGATCCGGTCGACCTGGTTGTGGCTGACAAGATTGTTGCCCGAGGAGAGGTCATCCTGATCAACGGAAATTTCGGATTGCGGGTCACCGAGGTGGCCGCCCCACGGAAACGCCTGGAGACCATACGATGCCTATTCTGAACGGGTCGCGGCCGGAGCCGGCCGATGTTGAGGGGAGAAGTTCCACGCCTGCAACAGTGAGGGGAGAGCAGCCAGGCCCATCAAAGCGCTTCCGGCCCAGCCTGCTGGTGACCTGCTCGAACCTGGGCTGCAGCTCAGGCTGGTTGCATTTCGGTCGCAGCCGATCTGTACCCGTGTTCGAGGATGGCTGGACCTGCTCCCCGGCCTGTACCTCGGAACGGGTCGGTGCGGCGGTTGCCCGCGAGCTGGAAGGAAGAGTGGCAGGAGAGCCGCATCGCCATCGCTTGCCACTGGGCCTGCTGATGCTCGAACAGGGGTGGATCACCCCGGTGGAATTGAAGGCCGCCCGCGAAGCCCAGGCAGCTTCAGGTGGACGACTGGGTGACTGGCTGGTCAGCCAGGGTAAGGTAAGCGACGCGCAACTCACGCGAGCCCTAAGCCTGCAGTGGAGTTGTCCCGTGCTGCCGCTCGGGTGCTTCGATCCCGAGTCGCTCAGCCCCGTGCTGCCCCGGCTGTTCGCCGAAGCATTCGGGGCGCTGCCGTTGCGGATCGCTGCGGGGAAGCTTCTCTATCTCGGCTACGAGGCGCGGCCCGACCCGGTGCTGGCGCTGGCCATCGAGCGAATGAGCGGGCTGCGTACGGAGAGCGGACTGCTGCAAGGGTCGCAGTTCCTCTCCGCGCACTCCCGGTTCACCGCCGCGGTCTTCCCGCCGGCCGAATTCTTCGAGGCGGCGTCTCAGGCCGCGCTGGTGAAGGTGCTGACGCGGGCAATCGAAGAAGTCCGGCCGGTTCGGGCGAGGCTGGTCCGAGTGCACGACTGGCTGTGGATGCGGCTGTGGCGCCATCCCCAGGACGGTCCCGTTCCCGGCCGCAACAAGGTGCAGGACGTGATCTGCACCTTGGCCGGTCAATAGCGCCGGATGACGCCGTTCCAAGAGGGATCAAACGGGGTTGAATCGTGACCGGCACCAAGCAGCGACAAGACCCCGGACTGCAACCTCCTCAAGAGCGAACCGAACGCGCCGATAAGAGCAGCAGAGGAGTTGGGCATGAATGAGATTCGGGCGCTGATCGTGGATGATTCTTCGGTGATGAGAAAGATTATTGCCCGCTCGCTGCGCCAGGCGGGCGTGGACCTCCAGGTCGTTCACGAGGCGGGGACGGGAATTGAAGCTCTCGACGTGTTGAAGGTCACCGAAGTGGACCTGATCCTCACCGACATCAACATGCCTTCGATGGACGGTCTCGAATTTGTACGGCAGCTTCGCGCCCTGAGCCTGGCTCGAGGCGTGCCGGTGGTGATGATCACCACAGAATCCAGCGAAGAGCACGTAAAGCAGGCGATCCAGGCCGGGGCGCGGGGATACATCCGCAAACCTTTCACCGCGGAGCAGGTGAAAGAGCGAGTCCTGCCGCTGCTTGGTGCGGCATGAGAACGGGGGCAACGCCAATGTTGTTGAACGGAGTGATAAGGTCTGCGGTGGTCAGCCGGCGCGGACTCGAAGAAGAGCGGGCAGAGCCGGGCGGTGAAGCGGGCGGAGGCGGGGAGAAGGGAATGGCGGTGTCGCTGCGCAGGTTGTTGGGCGAGGTTTCAGATCCTCGTCATCTGGACGAAAGCGTCGAAGAAGTGTTCCAGCTGATGCTCGGAGCCGATTGTCGGCGCCAGGAGTCCGGGCCCGAATTCCAACCGGACTCGGTAACCGCGGTGGTGGGCTTCGGAGGAGTTCTCAGCGGAGCTTGTGTATTCCGGACCGGCGGCGCCGCGGCCATGGATATCGCGGCTCGCATGACCGGGATGCCGTTCACCGACATGGACGACACGGTCAAGGACGGAATCGGAGAAATCTGCAACATGCTGGCCGGCGCATGGAAGGGAAAGGTGCCGGAACTGGCTGCCGCATGCGGGCTTTCGGTTCCCGCCGTGATCACCGGAAGGGACTATAGACTGCACGTCCAGGCTCCCGAGTTTCAGGTTCACCACGTCTACGAATTCGAAGGCGGGACCTTTGCTGTAACCATTGTTTGCGATGGATTGCGATAGCCACTCGCGCCGCGGTCCTGACTCTGACGCTGGCGACCTCGGGCCGGGGCGCGTCGGACCACTTGGTCGAGGCGGCGGTCGAGGCGCCGGCCGAGTCGGCGCCCGGTGAAACGCTCCGTCCAGCGAAAAACTGGATAGGACGAGTCCGCGGTCACTGACATAGCTGCCGTGCGATTCCCTGAGTTTTTTCCAATATCGAACCTCACAGTTCGGCCCTCATTCTGCTTCCTCTTTCCGCATGGACAGCGGGTACTATGCGGCGATGACAGGTTTGCTGGCGCGAACGCAGGCGCTGGATACGGCAGCCTCCAACCTGGCCAATGCTCAAACCCCCGGATATCGCTCCGAGCGTGAGTATTTCCGATCGGTACTGACCGGCGAGGAATCCGGCGCTTCCCAGCTTGGCCGCGCCCTCAACAACTACGGGGTGCTCGGCGGCGACCGCTTGAATCTAAGCCAGGGCGCAGTGCAGCAGACCGGCAACCCATTCGACCTGGCCATCGAAGGCCAGGGATTTTTTTCCGTGGGGACAGCAAACGGCATTCGCTATACCCGCGACGGCAGCTTCCACCGCTCGCAATCGGGAATGCTGGTGACCGAGGCCGGTGAACCCGTGCTGTCTTCTTCGGGACAGCCCATCCCCGTCCCTCCCGGCCAGGTATCAATCGGTTCCAACGGTGTGCTTTCCGTTGCCGGCGGGGTGGTCGCGACGGTGGGGGTATTCACTTTTCCTGCAGGCGCGCAGCTCACGGCGGAAGGCGCCAACCGCTACGTTCCGCCGGCCGGCGCGGCAGCGGCGGCGGCCAAGGATGCGGTCGTGCATCAGGGCGCTCTGGAAGCAGCCAACCAGGACGTCATTCAGGGCACCGTTGATCTCATCACCATTCAGCGCCAGGCCGAGATGATGCAAAAAGCGCTGACCATCTTCCACACCGAATTCAATAAAATCGCCACCGAGGACCTTCCCAAGGTCTAGCCCGGAAACGAGGGAAACATGATTCGAGCCTTGTACACCGCCGCCAGCGGCATGAGCGCGCAGCAGATGAACCTGGACACTATCGCCAATAACCTGGCCAATTCTTCCACCACGGGTTTTCGCCAGCTGCGCCTCCAGTTCCAGGATATGGTCTACCAAAATCTGGTCACTCCCGGGGCGGCGCAGAGCCAGTCGACGGTCGGTGCCGGGCTGCAGATCGGCCTGGGAACCAAATCGGCCGCCACCGAGGTCATCATGACCCAGGGCTCGCTGAACCAGACCTCGAATCCCCTCGACGTAGCGATCGAGGGAAGCGGCTTTTTTCAGGTACAGCGGCCTGACGGGACCATTGCCTATACCCGTGCGGGGCAATTCCATCTCAACAACCAGGGAACCATCGTCACCACCGACGGCGATCCGTTGATTCCCACCATCACCATTCCCCCTAACGCCACCTCGGTCACGATCACTCCGTATGGTGTGGTCAACGCGACTCTGGCCGGGCAGCAAAACCCGTCGCAGCTGGGCCAGCTGCAACTGGCTACGTTTCCCAACCCAGGGGGTCTGGAGAGCCTGGGATCAAACCTGCTCCAGGCGACCCTGAGTTCCGGCGATCCGCTGCTGGGAAATCCGGGCGGCACTGAAGGACTGGGAACGCTGCAGCAGGGTTACCTCGAAAACTCCAACGTTGATGTGGTGACGGAATTTGTGCAAATGGTTCTGGCGCAGCGCGCCTACGAGTCCAACTCCAAAGTCATCAAGGCGGCGGACGACATGTACTCCCAGGTCAATAATCTGACTCGCTGAAAGTGGGCTGCGATGAAGACATGCAGGCTCTACGTTTGCACCGCGTTGCTGGTGATTACGCCTTCTCAATGGGCGCAACCAGTCCCTTCCGTCCAGGCGAGGTCCAGCGCGGGCGATCCTTACCCATGCGGGCCCGGCTTCTGCCGGGGCTGTGAGCCCGGAAGCCGGGTTCTGCGGACCATGGACGACGTGGTGACCGGCAGCAGGTGGCTCATGATCAGCGACCCGGTTCATCCTGGAGGGCCCGCGCGACTGGTTCGCAACGCATCCATCCCAGGGTACCGGCCGACAGTCTGGGCCCGCTCGGACCCGGCGAGGCCGGACATAAGAAAGCCGGAAGAGGCAATCGTGCGGGCTGGGGATGCGTTGCTGGTGGAGGAACATACAACGGAGGCGGACGTGGTTCTCCACGCGGTGGCGCTGGCCCCGGCATGGGCCGGCCAGGCGCTGATGGTCCAGATCGTGCCCGGGCACAGCGTCGTCCGGGCGATCGCCGTCTCTCCCGGCAAGGCGCGCCTGGCGCCATCCACGGGGAACAAGCCATGACGACAGTAGCGCTGTTGCGAACCCATATAGCCGTGCTCATCGCCGTGGGTCTACTGGTTCCCGCAGCGGCGCGCAAGCCCGGAATCCTGAAAGCTGCTCCCAGTCCCCCCGACACCGCCCTGCGCGCTTACATCGACCGGGTTCGCGCCCAACAAGCCGCGGAGGTTCACTCCGCAGGGTCGATCTGGAGCCCCGACGGCCGGCTTGTCCGGTTCGGGACCGACGCCAAAGCGGCGCGTCTTCACGACGTGGTTTCGGTCGTGGTCACGGAGAGCCTCGCCGCTTCAACCGATGGCCAGGTGAAGAACTCCCGCGCCTCCAAAGCCAGCTCCAGCATTACATCGCTGTTTGGCGCCCTGAAGGCGAGCAACGCTTTGCAGAACCTTGTAGGTCAGGCATCTTCTTCCGGTTTGACCGCACAGGGACAGAGCACAACCAACTCAAGCCTGGTTACGACCTTCGGAGCCGAAGTTGTGGACGTGCTGCCAAACGGAATGCTGGTGGTCCAGGCCACCCGCGAGCTGACGTTCTCGCAGCAGACGCAGCTCATCCGTCTTCACGGGCTGGTCCGGCCGGAGGATGTCAGCGCCCAGAATCAGGTCCTGTCGACCGCCATGACCGACCTTGAGCTCGAAGTCACAGGCAAGGGCATCGTGAACGATTCCACTTATCGCCAGAATCCGTTGGTCCGCTTCCTGGAGAGGATGCTGGTGTTTTAACAACCGGGACCGACGAGGCGGCAAGATGCGCCAGCAGTCCCACGCGGAGTAATTTTGATGAAAGACACAAACGCAGTGCTGGTGCGCCGCGAGCCTGGTTTCCGGATTGCGTGCGGGCTGGTCGTGGCCGTGATGTTGCAGGTTTCGGGTGCGGGCGGCCAGACGGTTTCGCAGCGGGCCCGGGTCAAGGATGTCGCCGCTATCGAAGGCATTCGCGACAATCAGCTGGTGGGTTATGGGCTCGTCGTCGGGCTGCGCGGCACCGGGGACAGTTCGCAGACCGTGTTTCCCGCGCAGACCCTGATCTCGGCCCTGGAGCGAATGGGCATTACCGTCCCCCAGACCGGCTCCAACTCCGCTTCCAACATGCAAGTCAAGAACATGGCCGCGGTATTCGTGGTGGCGACATTGCCGCCGTTCAGCCGTCCCGGTTATCGCATGGACATCACCGTCTCGTCGGCTGGCGATGCGCGTTCGCTCGAGGGCGGAATCCTGCTGATGACGCCGCTGTACGGGCCGGACGGGCAGATTTACGCGCAAGCGCAAGGCGCGCTGGTGCTGGGCGGTTACGTTGCCGCTTCCAGCGGGAATTCACGGCAACTGAACCATCCCACCACCGCCCGGATTCCCGGGGGAGCGCTGGTGGAGCGCCCCGTCCCCTTCGAACTCAAGCAGCTTCAATCGGTAAGCGTGCTCCTCAATGAGGCGGATTTTCACACCGCTGAACGCATGGCGGCAGCCATCGACGCGATATTGGGAGCGGGCAGAGCGCACGCGGTCGACAGTCGAAGGGTGGAGATTTCAACTGCCGGAAACGAAGACCTGCCGGCATTGCTGGATAAGGTCGAAGGTGTCGAGGTCGACGTGTACCCCCGCGCCAAAGTGATAGTGAACGAGCGCACCGGGACTGTGGTCATCGGCGGAACTGTGCGACTCCAGCCGGTCTCCATCCTTCACGGAGGTCTCCTGGTGAATGTGATTTCGCGGCCGATGGTTTCACAGCCCGGCCCGTTCTCGAACGGTTCTACGGAGGTGGTCCAGCAGACTTCGGTGCAGGCCCAGGACAAGCCCGTGAACCGTATCGATCTTAAAGAAGGGGCTACCGTCGAAGATCTGGTACAGGAGCTCCAGCGCACCGGGGCGGGAGCCCGCGATGTGATCTCGATTCTGCAGGCAATGAAGGAAGCAGGCGCGCTCGAAGCCGAGCTCGAAGTCTTATAAGGAGAGCGATCGATGCACGCGATAAGCACAATCCAGACCGGCCCTCGCGCCGCGGATCTACCCCAGACAGCCCCCCGCGTCACGCGCGCCGCACAGGAGTTTGAGGCACAGATGATGAAGGAACTTCTGCGCCCCATGACTTCCGACAGTTTGCCGGGCTGCGAGTCCGAGTCGGGCGATCAACCCTCCACCGGCGCACTGGGCGAATTTGCGACAGAGGCGCTGGGCCGGGCGCTGAGCGCCCGTGGAGGATTCGGCATCTCGGAACGTATCCTGCAAGCGCTTTCCCATTCTGGAACCAATTCCCGATCGGGCTCAGGGCCCGACCAGGTGTCCGAATCAGTACACAAAACCGGCGCTCAATGACTAGAGTGATTAAGTCAATTGCCGATGAACAGGTCAGGAGAAATATTTATGGACATTCGCAGCGGACTGGATGGATTGAAATCGTTATTGGGGATCAGTTTGCCCGAGTCTTCAGTGTCGGTCCGGGAACAAGCGGGGAAGGCGGGCGAGCCGACCACGCTGGGAGCTGACCACGCCACCGTGAGCAACGCGGGCAGCGAAGTAGCCCTGGCGGCGGTGGACGGGGGTGTCCGGGCAAACAAGGTCGCCGCAGTGCAGCAGGCTATCGCAGACGGCACCTACCGGGTACCCGCTTCGGCAGTTGCTTCCAAGGTGATCGACTCGATGCTGGAGAATAACCGCTAACAACCGGGCCGTGGCCCCGGCCGCGCCCTTGGCATGCAAAGAGCGTCTGGCCAACCTTTGAGAGTCGCGCCTATGCAATGCATAACCGGAATCGGGTTGCGGGGGTTGTTGGCTGAAGCCGTCCAGGCACTGGTAGCGCTGGACGCCGAGCGCCTTGACGAGCTGTTGTGTTCCCTGAAGGCGATGCGCGTTGAAACCGGCGTGTCCGGCAGGATCGCTACCGATCACGCCGCGGTCACGGAACTTGCGCACCTGGGGCGCATCGTCGCAGCCACCCGGGCCAATCTCGCAGTGGTTGGCCGTTCAGCAAGGTGCGGCGGAGCCACGCTCGAATATAACCGGCCTGACGCTCCCAACGGCGTCGCGGAGGAGATTTGTCGTGGGTACAATTAGTTCGGCGTTTCATATTATCTCCGGAGCTCTCGACGCGGATCAGGCCGCCTTGAGTATCGTGGCCAACAACGTTGCGAATGCCAATACCCCCGGCTACACCCGCGAAATTCCAGGCTGGCAGGAAAACGCACCAGTGCAGATAAGCGGACAGCTGTGGGGCACTGGGGTGACCGAGACAGGGGCGACATCGGTCCGCGACCGAATTCTGGCAGGCCGCCTTGATCAGCAACAACAGCAGGCGGCAGCGTCTACCTCGCGGCTGGCAGCGCTCAATTCCATGCAGGCCCTGTTTACCCCTGATTCCGGCGCTTCCGGAGCCAGCGCGGGAGATGTGGGCAGCGACATCACAGGTTTCTTCAACTCGTTCGCGGCGCTTGAGGCCAATCCCACAAATAGTGCGCTCCGACAGAAGGTGCTTTCTTCAGCCACGACGCTCGCCGGCGATGTTTCCAATGCCGCCAATGGCCTGAACAATCAACGGATCGGTCTCGACCAGGAAGCCACGTCGGTCATCTCCCAGGTCAATGCGCTTACGGCCTCCATCGCGCAATTGAACGGAGAGATTCAGTCCACTTCGCCGGGCTCCGATGCAGGGGTTCTCGAGGATCAACGCCAGCAGGAACTGGGCAAACTGTCGCAATTGATCGGGATCAATCAGATTCCGAGCGAAAACAATGGTCTGTCGGTGACCACTACTTCAGGTGCAACCCTGGTCTCTGAAAACTCCAGCTATTCAATCACAACCGGAAATGTCGGGGGGGTCGCGCATTTCTTTGTGGGAACCAGCGATATCACTTCGCAATTACAAACCGGCGGCGGTTCCCTGGGAGGCTATGTCCGTGCGCGGGATCAGGACATTCCCGGCTTATTGAACTCTCTCGACCAACTCGCGTACGGGATATCAACTGCCGCGAATGCCCAGAACAACGCGGGGATCGATCTTGCCGGGGTCACGGGTACGGCGGCTGCTCCACTCAACATTTTTGCTCCCCCGGGGACAGTCGCAGGTAGCGCTCAGGCCATGGCTGTCGTCATGACCGACCCTGACCAGATCGCCGCCGCCGCGGGCGTCGGCGCAGGCACGGGAGACAACTCCAATGCCGTCATCACCGCCGCCCTGGCCAACCAGGCGATTATCAACGGCGCTACTCCGACCGATTTTTATTCAAACCTTGTAACCACGCTGGGCTCCACTGTCGCCGCGGTCCAAACCGAAAACGCCGCTCAAAATGCCTCTGTATCGCAACTTCAAAACCTGAACAACTCGCTCTCGGCGGTTAATCTCAACGACGAGGCGGCGGCGATGCAGCAGTTCGAGAGGAGCTACCAGGCGGCTTCTCAGGTCTTCAATATTTTGAACTCCATCATGACCTCGGCGTTGAATCTTGGCGTTCAGACCGCAGTAAGCTAATGCCGGCAGAGTTAACACCCGGTTGCAGTTCGTTCAGGGAGAATTGAGATGCGTGTAAATCCGTTTTATGTCACCAACCTTGCCGGCGCGCTCAACACGTCCCAGGCGAACGAACAGCAGCTGACCTTGCAGTTGTCCAGCGGGGCGCGGGTCAACGCGCTCAGCGATGATCCCCTGGCGGCCGGGGAAAATGTGCAACTCCTTAACCAGATACAACGCGATGATTCGTTTACCCAAACTTCCAGCCTGGTGCAAGGCAAATTGCAGGTTGCAGACTCCACGATGGGAAGCGTTGTGACCCAGCTCAACCAGGCAATCCAACTTGCCACGAGCGGCAACAACGGGCCTCAGAATGCCAACGACCTTCAATCTATCTCCAGCCAGCTCGCCGGGATTCGCGACGAGGTGGTTTCACTGGCAAACACCGCTTATCAGGGGCAATATATTTTCGCGGGCAGCGTGACGGGGAGCGTTCCGTTCGCGACTTCCACAGCGACCAGTCCGGCCGTAACCACTTACGGTGGCGACAGCGTCGTCAATTTCCTGGTGACGCCCAATGGCCAGAAGATTCAGCTCAACGTTCCTGGTAACAAGATCTTCGCATCGACTACGGGAACCAATGTGCTTGGGGTGCTCAACCAGCTTATTGCCGATTTCGCTTCCGGCAGTGCGACTGGATCTGCAGCCGCGGACACGACCGCGCTTACTTCCGCTCTCAATCTGGTATCGCAGCAGCGGGTCACGATCGACAACTCGCTGACCCGGTTAACCGCCGCGACAGATGCGGTGAGCAGCGAGAAGGTTCAGCTCACCGCCGCACAGACCAATCTGATGCAGGCCGATGTGGCCAACCTCGCGGCCCAATTGTCGCTCGACAAGACCCAGCAGGCCGCGCTCGAAAGCGTGATGTCGCAAGTTGGATCGGGCAGCTTGTTCGACAAGCTGTGAAGGAGTATGCGAAAGAAAATTTCCGCGATGCTGTGAAGGCGCTCAGCCTCCGTTCACTCACCTGCTCGACGCCGGCGGCAAATACGAACCGTTGTCATCTCGGGGGCACCGGCTTTTATACTTGCGTGGAGGGCGATCCGCACTTGTTTTCTTCGCTGCGCTTTTTCTGGAATGCGACTCGGGGGTCACGGCTAAGGCCTTGGCGCAGCGAGTACATTCGCTGGCGCATGGAAACCTACTCCGGACAGTGGGCTGACAAGATGCGGATTCGCGATATGCTGAAGTTTGTCTGGACCTCGCGTTGGGAGTTGTTGAGCTTTCTCGGCTGGACAGGCCGGGTGCAGCGCGAAGCCCGTCGCAAGAGCTAATGCAGGATATTTCTGGCCGTTCCGGTCGGATAGCAGTGGGGGCCCGATGAAGGAAACCAGCACGGGCTTGTGGACCCGGCGCCGTTTCGGCACAGCTGCAATGGCTACCGTAGCCATGCTCTCAAAGATCCGATCTCTTTCCGCCACCCAGCCGTCAACGAGTAACGAAATCGGTACGACCGGGCCGAATTCGCTGCGAGCGCACGCTACGGCACACGCGCTTCTGTTCGGGGCAGCCGTGAACCCCGCGTTGCTTGATCTCGACGGGCTGGCTGCGGGGAACACCACGGATTCCTACACTCGGCTGCTGGTTGATCAGGCGGGGATCGTGGTGGCTGAAAATGCGATGAAGTGGGCGGCGCTGCGGCCCTCGCCGGATAATTTCGACTTTGGCCTAGCGGACAAGCTGATGCGCTTTGCGGCGCTGGCAAGCCAAAAAGTCCGGGGACACAACCTGTGCTGGCACGAGGCACTCCCGGGCTGGTTTGCCGGTTACGCGAACAAGGACAATTCCCGCAAACTCCTGGTCGACCACATTCAAGCGGTCGCCGGCCGGTATCGGGGCCAGATTCACAGCTGGGATGTAGTGAACGAGGCGGTTGAGCCCAAGGACGGACGTCCCGACGGGCTGCGCAATTCGCCCTGGCTGTCGCTTGCCGGGCCTGACTATATTGAACTGGCTTTTCAAACCGCGGCCTCGGTCGACCCGGCAGCCAAGCTGACCTATAACGACTACGACATCGAACTGGATACCGCGGAGCAGAGCGCCAAACGGGGTGCAGTCCTGCTGCTGCTTCGCCGTCTCAAGGCGCGCAACGTCCCCATCCACGCCGTTGGTTTGCAGAGCCATCTGAAGGCGGATGGACCGGAGCCCGGACCCGGGCTCGTCGCTTTTATTCGGGAAGTGAAGAAGATGGGTCTTGAGGTGTTCGTCACCGAGATGGACGTGAATACACATAGTCTCGAGGGGGGACCGGTTGTTCAGGATGCCGCGGTGACGCGGGTGTATCGCGACTATCTGGGCCTGGTGCTGGCGGAGGCAAACGTCTCCGCCGTCCTGACCTGGGGAATCACGAGCGCCCACACATGGCTCAACGAATCCCGCCAGCCCTGGGCACGGAGACCCGATGGTGCGCGGCAGCGACCGCTGCCGTTTGACGACAACCTGCGCCCGACGCCGGTTTTCGCGGCGATCCGTGACGCAATTGATTCGAGCCGGGCGCTCACGCCGGCTTCGGTCACCGCCCCCACCATTGAGCCTTCCGATCTGTATAAGCCGTTTCCGGTGCAGGGAAGTCCAACCACCCAGCCGCAGGCTCCGCCCGTGCCGCCCTCCGGGAGATCCTAGCCCCTGCTGCTTATCATGAGGTGTGGAGTTTTCTTGGGAGCATCCCTGAAATTCAAACCTATCGGCGTCGGAGTTGCAGAGCTGTTTCTGCTGATGTGGTTTTCGAGCGCGGCGGCGCAACAGATGCCTCCGGCGGAGCCTCCGCAGCCCATGCCGGGATCGCAAGGCGAGGCCACGCTGCGCGTTACGACCCGCGAAGTTCTCGTCCCTACCCTGGTGGAAAAACATGACGGGGGCGTTGTGTACGGCCTTAAAGGGAACGATTTCGTCGTTGAGGACAACGGAGTTCCACAGAAAGTTCACGTTCAGGAAGAGATGGACACGGCGCCTGTCTCGCTGGTGGTGGCTGTCGAACAAGGCGGCATGAGCGTTCTGGAATTCGACAAGTTCGCCCGCCTGGGGCCACTGCTGGATTTATTTCTTTCCGATCAGCGCAGCCGCGCAGCACTGGTCGGCTTCGATTCCCAGCCGCACCTTCTATGCGATTACACCCACTCGGGAGACGACCTCAACGACTCCCTGAAACATATGCAGCCGGGCGACGGAGGGGACGCGATCCTCGATACCATCAGCTACGCGGTTGACCTGCTGCAGTCGCAGCCCAAGGAATACCGCCGGGTGCTGTTGCTGATCAGCGAGGAGCGCGACCACGGCAGCAAGCACACCAAGACCGAAGGAGTAATTCGCAAGATCGGACAGTCCGACGTGCTGGTTCTCACCGTTTCCTTCTCGCCCACCAAAGCGGAGTTTCTGCACGATGTGAAGGACTCGGGCGAAAACCGCACCATGAACATGGTTTCGGCGCTGTGGGCCCTGGTTCAGGCGTTCCATAAGAACGTGACCAAAGAGATTGCCGAGATGAGCGGCGGAGAGTACACCACATTCACTTCCGACAAGCGCTTTCAACAGCGCGTGGTGGAAGAAGCCAAACATGCCCGTAATCGCTACCTGATTACATTCAGTCCTTCCAACCCCACCGATGGGTTGCACACCCTGCGCGTTCACCTGGCCCAGGACTACGGGGCGCATATCGTGGCTCGCGCCAATTACTGGGTGGGAGACGAAGCCGGGTCGGGCTCGCCGCAATAGCGTCCGATTCCGCGGGGGCGCCCCCGTGTGTTCAAGCGTGGAGCGCATTGAATCTCAAGGATTTCGTGCCGGGGAACGGGGGCTCGCGGGTTTCACCTCGGGGCCATTCATGTTAATCTCACAGTAGACACTTGAGAGTGGACTGAGACGCAAGAGGAGTAACACACGCCGTGCTGGCGACTGCTAAGAAAACTGACCTGATTCAACGTTTCCGCACCCATGATTCTGACACTGGTTCTCCTGAGGTCCAGATCGCAATTCTGAGTGAACGGATTGGCGAGCTGACTGAGCATTTCAAGACTCACAGCAAGGACCATGCCTCCCGGCGCGGCCTTCTGATGCTCGTAAGCAAGCGCCGCCGACTGCTGGATTACCTGAAGACGCACGACACGGACCGCTATCGCGACGTGATCGGCAAGCTCGGAATCCGCAAGTAAACAGAAAGCCAACATTGACCCGGAAGCGCCCAGACCGGATATTGGTCACGGCCACCATTTCACCCAAGATTTGGGGCCACGGTGTACCTGGCGAGATCGGAACCCAGCCAGGGCTTGCGCGCACCTGTCGGTTGCGCGCGGCTCAGCGGGACCAAGCGAGCGCATCCTCAGATTCTGCGGCCTACGCAGGACGCTCTGCGCTCCTAAGGCGCTTTTGCTGCGCCGATCCTTTGCGCGCCTTCCCCTACCAAGTTTCCCAAGTGAAAAACGAAAAGAGGACTCTATGTCTACAAAGCAAGAAGTAGCTGTCGAGCTTGCCGGCGGCAAGCGCCTCGTCTTTGAGACCGGGCGAATGGCCAAGCAGGCTTCCGGTGCGGCGCTCGTCACCACCGGCGAAACCGTTGTCCTGGCCACTGCGGTGGCCTCCCCCGACCCGAGAGAGGGAATTGATTTCTTTCCTCTCACTGTCGACTACCGCGAGTACACCTACGCAGGCGGCCGCATTCCGGGCGGGTTTATCAAGCGCGAAGGCCGCCCCAGTGAAAAAGAGATCCTGACCGCACGCCAGATCGATCGCCCTATCCGCCCGCTCTTTCCTGATGGTTTCCGCAACGAAACTCAAATCATTACGCTGGTCTTCTCCGCGGACAAGGAAAACGACCCTGATGTGATCGGGATCAACGCTGCCGCGGCTGCCCTTGCCCTGTCCGATATTCCGTTCAGCGCAACGGTTGGCGCTGTCCGCGTCGGCCGCGTGAATGGTGAATTCGTCATCAATCCCACCTACACCGAGCGCGCCGCCACCACGGTGAACATCATGGTCGTCGGTCACAAAGACGGGATCGTGATGATCGAATCGGGCGCGAAAGAAGAGACCGAAGAAGTCATTCTTGCCGCGATCGAATTCGCACATACCGAGATCAAGAAGATCGTCGCCGCCATTGAAGAGCTGGTCTCGAAGGCCGGGAAGCCCAAGCGCGCCTTCACCGCTCCCGAGTTTGACGAGGCCTACTACAACGAGCTCAAGGCTAAAGTCGGCGAACGCCTCAAGGATGCACTCGACACCAAGACCCATGGAAAGACCGAGAGCTACGGCCTGATCAAGCAGATCAAGGACGAGCTTGCCGCCAGTCTTCCCGCGGACGATCCCAACGCCAAGAAAAAGCTGGCTACCTACTACGAAGCCATGCGCGAGCGGCTGTTCCGTGAGCAGGTCACTCGAGATCGCATCCGGCCCGACCGTCGCGCGTTTAACGAGATTCGCGCCATCAGTATCGAGACCGGCGTCCTGCCCCGCACCCACGGCTCCGCCCTTTTCACCCGCGGCGAAACCCAGGCGCTGGTCACGGCCACGCTGGGCACCATGGATGACGCACAGCGCCTCGAGAGCTATGAAGGTGAGCAGAAGAAAAACTTCATGCTTCACTACAACTTCCCGCCCTTCAGCGTTGGTGAAACAGGACGTATGACCGGCGTGGGCCGTCGCGAAGTGGGCCACGGAGCGCTTGCCGAGCGCGCCATCTCCGCCGTTCTTCCGAATGCTGAGGAATCGCCTTACTCGATCCGCATCGTTTCAGACATTCTGGAGTCGAACGGATCGTCCTCGATGGCTTCAGTCTGCGGTGCCAGCCTTGCGCTTTACGATTCCGGTATTCCCCTCAAGGGCGCCGTTGCGGGCGTGGCCATGGGACTGGTTAAGGAAGGCGACGATTACGCCATCCTCACCGATATTGCCGGAGCGGAAGATCACTACGGCGATATGGACTTCAAGGTGGCCGGTACTCGCAAAGGCATCACGGCTCTGCAGATGGATATCAAGATCGGCGGGCTCACCCGCGAAATCCTGCAGCAGGCCATGGAGCAGGCCCGCCAGGGTCGGCTGTTCCTGCTCGACAAGATGGATGCGGTGCTGGACGGACCGCGCACGGAGCGGTCGCAATACGCGCCGCGCATCGAGACGGTCATGATTCCGACCGACAAGATCCGCGACCTCATCGGCAAGGGTGGCGCCACGATTCGCGGCATCATCGAGCAGACCGGGGCCAAGATCGATGTCGACGATACGGGTCGCGTCAGCGTCGCTTCCAGCGATGCCGATGGCCTCAAAAAGGCGCTTGAGCTTATTGGAAACATCACCGCCGTTCCTGAAATCGGCAAGGTTTACCTGGGCAAGGTCGTTCGCCTGGCTGAGTTCGGAGCATTCGTCGAGCTCTTCCCGGGAACCGATGGTCTCCTGCATATCTCGGAGATCGCCGAGCATCGCGTCAAGGACGTTAAGGACGAGCTGCGTGAGGGCGACCAGGTCATGGTCAAGGTATTGGCCATCGAAGGAAACCGTATTAAGCTGAGCCGCAAGGCTCTCATCAAGGAACAGAAGGCCAAGCTGGCGCAGCAGGCGCCTGTTGAAGCCGCCCCGGTTGAACCTGCTCCGGCGGCGGAAGCGCCCGCTGCACCGCGTGCGCCCCGCAGCGAGTTTGAGGATCGCCAGCCGCGTACCAATCAGAGCACCATCCTCATCGAGGGTGGCGAAGACTTTGATGAAGAAGAGGGCGAGGAATTCGACGAGGAAAACGAGCCGAATTTCAATCGTGCCGAGGGAGCTCCGGTTCCAGCAGGACCGGTAGCAGCCGGCGGTGGGACAGGCCGTCCTCCTCAGAACAACAACAACCGCCGTCGTCGGCGCCGTCGCGGCAGCCGCCCCGGTGGCGGTGGCAGCCAGGGATAGCGGATAGTTCGATCCCACACGCAGAAAGGCCCGGGCTTCGGCCCGGGCCTTTCTTTTTCTCTCTTCACACCGATCTTCCTCGGACAATTTGCGAATTGGGCCGCATGACTTCTGAGCCGCGCAAAAACATGCGACGGATCCGGCTAAGCGGTGTCTTGTAATCCCGCTTAGGATATTTATCTTGGCTGGATGGCTGCAGGTGACGGCTCGTGCCTTGGTGTGGTGCGATGAACCATGGTGTGAGTCCACATCTCCAAGCCGACCAGCATCAACGTCGTCACTGCCATGGCAACCTGAAGGCGTTCCGACCGCTTTTCTCTGCGACTGAGTGTGCGCCGCCGCCACCGCGCGGATTGCCGGGACCGCAGATGCCAGGTCCATCCCAGGACCGCCAGGTTGATCACCGCACCGATGACCGCAATCCAAAGCATAGGAATCCGGATGGCGTCCTGGTGGAATCCACGCGCGGGCGCGTAGATCCCGCTGACCGCTGCCAGCGCCGACAGCCCGATAGCAACCCTCACTCCGCTGACCGCAAATACAGCGGTGCACAGGCTTTGAATCATCGCCAGGAGAAAGCTGGCGCCGGAGACAGCCTCGAGCCTGGTCGTCGCGCCAACGGCAGGCGGTGTTTCCTGATCCGGTTTTTCTTTGGCAAGCATCCGCAGCCCCAGATTACACCGAATCTGCGAAATTCCTGTTCACGTGAACCGCACCCCGGTTTCAGGGACGATCTGCGGAGTTCCAGTGACAATTGGCAATTGGCTTCGGAATCCGATTGGAACCTCAGGCTCGTACCTCCAACGTAGGGAAGCTGTGGTGAATATTTTCATTTCCAAGGGTGAGTTTTTCCTTGTAACCTTTGGCGCAGGTTCTCACTCCTAGTGTGCGGAACCTGGATTGCGCAGGATCGACCCCCCGGGTGCCCTGCATCCTGCTTTGAATAACCGCGGAGACCCATCCGCCCCAACCGTATCAACGAGGTCACTCATGACGAACAAGCTCAGTGCAATGCTCCTGACGGCGGCGCTCTCCGGCCTGGTCGGTGGAACCTCCGTCGCGGCCCAGGCGGCCACAACGGGTCAAGCAAACGGCAGCACCGTTAAGGCGGCCAAGGCTGGCTTGCGCTACACCAACGCCGACAAGCCCCCCAAGCACTCCTGCAAGGGAAAGAATGACTGTAAAGGCCAAGGCGGCTGCAAGTCTTCTGATAACGGCTGCAAGGCAAAGAACAGCTGCAAGGGCAAGGGCGGCTGCGCTACTGACGGCTCCAAGATGCCGAAGGCAATCTAACTATCGACCGGGATCAGCCGCCGGTCCGCTGCCATCACTGCGCTGCGCCGACCGACTGCTGATCCCGCTATCCTTCCGTTTGAAACTGTGCGCCGTTTGAAACTGGCCACCCTGGCCAGTAAGGTTTCCAGATCTCTGACTGCAGATTATGGCTTCCAATCGATTCAACGCGTTTTCGAATCATGGCATCGGCATCGGGCTGCGAATCCCGCACTACGCGCACATCTTCTCTCGTAAGCCGGTCGTCGATTGGTTCGAAATTATTTCCGAGAACTTCATGGTCGACGCGGGCCGCCCCTTGTCCGTCCTCGATCAGATTCTCGAGCAATATCGCGTCGTGCAACACGGGGTATCAATGTACTTCGGCTCGGTGACCGAACCAGATCCTGAACACCTTCGCCGTCTCAAAGAACTCGTCCGCCGGACCAAAACCCCTTGGCTCAGCGATCACCTCTGCTGGGGAAGCGTGGATGGCACCTATACCCACGACCTGCTTCCACTTCCGTACACGTGGGAAGCGGTGGAGCGCACCGTGGAGCGCGTGCGCACCGTTCAGGATTTTCTTGAGATTCCCGTGGCGGTGGAAAACGTCAGCAGTTACGCGGCGTTCACCGGTTCACAGATGACGGAGTGGGAGTTCCTCAACGAAGTGGTGGAGCGCGCCGACTGCGGCGTTCTGCTTGATGTGAATAACATTTATGTCTCGGCCATGAATCATGAGTTCAACCCGATGGACTACGTGAATGCAGTGCCGGCTGAGCGCGTTGCCCAGATTCACATCGCCGGGCATTCAAAGTACGAGAAGTACATTCTCGATACCCACGACCATCCTGTAATCGACCCTGTATGGCAGCTCTACGCGCGCGCCATAGAGCGCTGCGGACCGACGCCGACACTGCTCGAGTGGGACGATCACATTCCCACCTTTGATGAAGTGCATAACGAAGCGAAAAAAGCCGAGCGCTATCTGCACACCCAGTCCGATGCGCTGGCTGGGGTTTCGCGATGAGCTCCGAAACCATGTCTCTGGCTGAACTACAGCGGGCGATGGCTTCATCGGTCATGATGCCGCTTACAGCAGACGAGCAGATGCGCACCGTAGCAGCAGATGGCCGTTCCATGACTGACGTAGCCGCGTCGTTCATTGCACCGAACAGCCGCCTCAGCGCCTTCGAGCGCCTCGAAATTTACAACCGGCAGTATTGGTTTCGCGTCCTCGGCGCTCTGGCCGACGACTTTCCCGCATTGCGCGCCGTCCTCGGCGACGAACGCTTTAACGGGATGTCGATCGCGTACCTTGAAGCGCACCCGAGTCGATCGTTTTCGTTACGCAACCTGGGCTCGAAGATGGTGGAGTGGCTGGAGCAGCATCCCGAATGGACTCGCCGCCGCCACTCCCTGGCCGTCGATGTCGCCAAGGTGGAATGGGCATTTGTTGAAGCTTTTGACAACGCCGAGAGAACCCCTCTGACTCTGGAAGAAATCTCTACGCTCGACGGCGAATCTCGGCTGACGCTTCAGCCTCACGTGCGCCTGATGGCGCTCGATCATCCCGCTGACGACATCGCGCTCGCCCTTCACAAGCAACAAAAGCGGCAGACCAGCGAAGCTGGCGTGAAGCACGAAGAGGATGTATCTGCTCCCGTCCGGCTTCCGCGTTTGCGCCGGAGAGCTACGTGGGTGGCTGCGCATCGCGTGGACTTCAATGTCTACTATCGCCGCCTTGATCAGGAAGAGTTCCTCACGCTATCAGCCCTCGAAGGTGGCAATCCATTGGGTGAATCTCTCGCTGCAGGCTTTGCTTCAACCAGGATTCCCGAGGGGCGCCGTCCACTGATGGTGCGCGAGTGGTTCACTACCTGGTCGGAACTTGGCTGGATCTGCGCCCCCGATCTGGAATCCATCATTCGGACTTAGAAAGGAAAACATGGGTAACTTCGTTAGCTCTCTTGCCGGGGCGTACGCACGCGTGTGCCTCTTGCTCAATGGACTGCGCAACCCGTTGCTCCTCGCCATCCGGCTTTACTGGGGCTGGCAGTTTGCCACCGACGGATGGGGCAAGCTGACTCACCTCGATCGTGTTACAGATTTCTTCACCACGCTGGGCCTGCCTGCTCCTGGAATGACGGCGCTCGCGGTTGCTTTGATCGAGTTCTGCGGAGGAATCCTGTTCGCCGCCGGCATTGGCTCGCGGGTGGTTTCATTGATTCTGTTTGTCAACATGACGATGGCATTTCTCAGCGTGCCGGACGACCGCACCAACTTCACCCACATCTTTTCCAAGCCCGAGGACTTTTATGGGGCCAGCCCTTACACCTATTGGTTCGCGGCTCTGATCATCCTGATCCTCGGTCCGGGCCTGTTTGCGGTCGATACGCTCATCGGTCGCCGGTTCGCTGCCGGTCGCCCGTCTCCGCTCCGCGCGGTATGATCAATCCACACTTCGATCTTGGAATGTGGATTCGATGCGGATCGTCTACGTGCTCAACTCGCTGGGAGTGGGCGGCGCGGAGCGGCAGGTACTTGCGCTTGCGTCGCGCATGCTCCAGCGAGGGCACCACGTCGCTCTCATGGTGCTGCTTCCGCCTTCCCCGCAGGATCTGCGCACCGCGCTCACGGTAACTTACCTCGATCTCACCAGGAGCCCGGACAGTGTTGTCCGCGGACTAGCGCGAGCCTCCACGTTCCTGCAGGCTTTCAAGCCTGATCTTCTGCACAGCCATAACTTCCATGGCAATGTAATCGCCCGTCTCCTGCGCCTCAAGTATCGACGGGCGAAACTGATCTCGACCATCCACAACGTTTACGAAGGCGGTTGGTTGCGAATGCTGGCCTATCGCCTCTCTGATCCACTCGCCACCGCGACCGTCGCCGTCAGCACCGCAGCGGCGGAACGCTTCATCCGCCTCAAAGCGGTCTCGAACTCCAAGTGCAGCGTTCTCGCCAACGGCATCGACCTCGATGAATTTGTCCCCGACGCTCAGCGCCGAGCTGACACACGTGAGCAGTTGGGCATCCATGGTGAGTTTGTTTGGCTGGCCATCGGAAGGAGGACACAAGCCAAAGATTTCCCCAATCTTCTTCAATCCTTTGGACAGGTCTCGGCTGGGTCGCTGGCAACCGAACCCCCGGCCGTTCGGCTATGGATCGCGGGCGCTGACCGCCCATTGCAGGAGGCCCTGCCAACCGGCGCGGGTGCTGCTTTACCGCCCCAAGCTTCGGACTGCATTCAGTGGCTGGGCCTTCGCCGCGATATTCCGGCGCTTTTGGATGCCGCCGATGGATTCGTGCTCAGCTCCGCCTGGGAAGGCATGCCCCTGGCGCTTGGCGAAGCGATGGCGATGATGAAGCCGTGTGTCGCGACAGACGTGGGGGGAGTTCGCGAACTCGCCGGCGAGGCCGCCGTTGTTGTTCCGCCCAAGGATGCTGATGCCCTCTCGGCGGCCATGCTCGCGGTGATGAACAAGTCAGAAGCGGAGCGCGAAGCGCTCGGGGCCTCGGCGCGCGAGAGGGTTCGATGGCACTTCAACATCGATCAGAAGGCGGATGAATGGGATCGCTTATATCGCCAAATTGTTGCCTCAGAGTAATTGAAGTGCTTAAGCGATTACATAACTAAACAAGGGCCGGAGCCTGTGGGCTCTGGCCCTTGTTCCTTACCGTGCCCCCCTGGCACACTCGAATGAATCCCAGATGTGGAAACGTCATCTGGTTAGAACGAGAAGGTTGCCTGTAGGAAGATGCGCCTGGCTGCAGAGCCTGTAGAGAAAATGCCCCCGGCCAATGTAGTCGACTGGTCAAACCTCCTGGTGCCGAGCGTGCCGTTGGGGCCACCGTAGTCGATGTTGTTGAACAGGTTCAAGGCCTGTGCGCTGAACGTCAGCGAATACTTGCGCGCCGGTCCTCCCCCAAACATCCCCCGCATCGCACCTGGACCACCGCCCAGACCCCCCGGTCCCAAACCCCCACCTGGAGGTCCACCGCGACGACCGCCGCCTCCTCCTCCACCTCCGTCAGGAGGTCCGCCGCCATCATTCCTGCCGGAAGGGCCCGAGGCTTCAGGTCCAAACCCGAACCCGCGGCTCACGCGGAGATTCACCGCGACTGCAGCCGGTCCGTTTCCCTTGTTCGCTGAAATGAGCGGCTCACCGGCGGTGGGCTGACTATCGAGACAGCCGAATTGGGTTGTCGCAATATAGCGGGACGGGTTGCCCTGGCAATCGGCAGAAGATGCCACGCCTGGCCGCTGGTTATAGAAGTCGTTCAACGGGTCCATCGGTAAGGTGATATTGAACGGCTTGCCTGACTGCGCGATGAGAAACGGATTGAAGCGAATTCCCCACGGTCCGTTATAGTTCGCCATGCTGAAAATCTGGTTGCGCGAGACAAAGGTCGCCGGACCATAGTCCTGGCTCAGGTTATACGCGTTGGACGCGTTGGAGCCTGCGCCGCCGTCGCTGTTAGAGAATCCCAGAGTGTAGAAAGCTACCACGTTGAAATTTTTCGTCAACCGCGCATTGACGCTCGTGATCAACTGATCCTGCTTGAAGACCGCCTCAGGATAGAACTGGTAGATATAACCACCCGAGCTATCGAGCGGATAGTCACCCGTTGCCGAGTCAAATTGGTTGGCATTGCGGGTCACCAGTTGATGCGCGCCGAAGGAGTGCAGGTAAGTCAGCGTCAGGGTTGAGCCTTTGTTCAATTGGCGTTCCAGGCCGGCTCCCACCTGGCTGGTATACGGAGACTTGAAACTCGGCGCTACCTGGTAATGCACCGGAACGGCCTGGCTACTGAATGACGTACCGGTGCTCTGGCATGAGCTCAGATCGATTGCATCCAGAGTCGTTGCCGTCGAGGAACATTCAGGATTGGTCAGAACGATCTTGTTCTGAACACCGAGGTGATGAACGGTTAACAGGTTGGTCGCGGCGAAACGGTCATAGAACATCCCGAATCCAGCCCGCAGGATGGTCTTCGCCTGTTTGCCTTTGCCGCCATCCAATGCGTACGCAAGCGATGCGCGCGGCGCCCAGTCACTGTGGTCCGAAATATGATTCTGCGCCTCCCAGCGCATGCCGCCTGATACAGAGAGTCGCGCACTGACTTTCCAGTCATCCTGCGCAAACAGCGCCGCGTCGAAAATGTTGGCGACTGTAGAAGGCGGCCCGGTTGTGAAGCTGGCGGACTCAGGCCCATACCCTTCCGCGACCAACTGATTAAATGTATGTCCCGCCGCTAGGCCGTTGGCCAGGTTCAGGTAGCCCTGCGCGCTGCTGAATCGGAATGTGCCGTTGTAGTTTGAGGTCGTATAGTTCGCGTCCAGGTAATCGCGCAGACGCGTGCCAAATTTGATGGCATGCGCGCCATGCGAAATCGTAGTCAAGTTCTGAAGCTCCAGCCGGGTCGTATGATCGCGATAAGCCTGCGCCGACAATCCACCGGCTGTAAAGTCGCCCTGGGCGGTAATGGTGCGCGCGGTCGAATCGGGATAATGGTTCTCGTTCTGCCGTTCATACTGGGCGCGCGTTTCGTTCACGATGTGATCGTTGATGACTACCGCGTCGCTTAATTGCACCGTGTGGTCGGTATTTGTCTCGTGCCATGAAGTCGAGGGCAGGGAACCGGCGTTAAGGTCGCCCTGTTCACCCTCCGACCAGAACCCATAGCGGACAGTCAGCGTGTTCTTGGCCCCAAGCTGCCAGTCGATCCGTCCCGATGCATTGGTACGAATGCGAGTGTTTAGCAAGTCGGTGCCGTAGTTCAGCACATCCGTGTAAGTCCCGTTTCCGTCGGGCAATACCGCCTCAGGAATAAGCCACGCGTTCACGTTTCCAATGTGGCGCCGCTCGGCGCTCACAAAGAAGGACGCATTCTTGTTGATTGCGCCGCTCGCTGTTCCGTTGAACTGATAGCTGTAGTACGACGGAATCGTCTGCGTGAAGGGATTACCGGTATTGAACGCGCTGTCGTTGCCCATGGCAAAGAACTGGCCATGAAGCTTATCGGTCCCGGGCTTGGTGAGAATCTCGATGCGCCCGTAGCCGAGCCGGTCATACTCCGCCGAAAATGGATTCTGATTGATACGGATCTCGCGGATCGCCGACTTGGGCGGGAGCTGCCCGCCCGAGAACCCATCGATAAAAATTTGTCCGCCGTTGGGCCCTGCAGATGGACCGGCCAAGGCTGACAATTCGTTGGATAATTCGTCCGGGTCGTCTGACAACGCGTCGAGATCCTTGCCCTTCAGGACGATCGAATTGGAGTTCCCGGACGCCTCTGTGTTGACCGTCGGTGAGTCATCCGTCACCACCACATTCTGCTGTTCGATCTGGATCGCCATGGCGATATCAACGCGCTTGGCCTGACTCACATTCAAAGTGATCGGCTGCGATTGAAAGGAGGCGAACCCCGCGTATTCTGCCTTGACGATGTATTGCCCGGGAGCCAGCCCCCGAATCTCGTACGCCCCTGAAGCGTCAGCAGTGGCCGTGCCGGCGGTCTTTCCGTCAGGGGTAGTGACAGTGATTTTTGCCCCGGGAATCAACGCTCCCGAGGGGTCCGTAATGTGGCCGCGGATTACATCGGAGTTTGCCGGGGCGCTCTGCGCACCAGCGGCCGCCGACGACCCGGGAGCCTGGCCCCGGGCCACGTGAGCGGTGCAAGCCGCCATCGCGACCGCGGTCAGAAAACAAATCAGCTTGTGATGACGCAAATGCACTCGTTCCTCTTCTAGTTTCGTTTTGTTTCAACTGCCGCCTGGGTGGAAGACTCTACTGAGGGCCGCCGCCGCCGCCGCCCCCGCCCTCACCCGCGCCTCCAGATCCCATGCTCCAGTTTGAAAGCAGGTTCTGGCTTGCGGCAGGCGATTCCAACAGCGGCTCAACTCCGGCCAGCAGGGTAATCGCGGAAACATCGTTAGCGCCTTCGGTCGATACCAGCATGACCGCTTCGCCTTTTTGCAGGTCAGACAGCTGGATCGCCGGCGCACGGCTCAGCATCTGTTGCGGGTCTCCCCCACCTTGACCCTGCCCTGGACCTGATCCCATGCCGCCGCCCGGCCCCTGGGGTCCGCCCGGTGCACCGCCGCCGCCATTCGCGCTGTGTTGCTGACCACGTGGTGGAGTCTGGCCGCCACTAGCTGGTGGTCCGCCCGCGCCACCCTTCAGCCGCATGGCCAGCATCTGCGCCATGCGCTCCGGGAGCTTGCGCATCTGCGCGTCGGCAGAAAACTGCACTGTGACCGGCTTCTTGGTGGAGAGATCTTTGACTATGATGGTCTTGTTTCCGACGTCGATTGACGAGATCGTGCCGGCGATGTTTCTGAAGCTTCCTGACACAACCTCGACCGCGGAAATCTCCGTGCTGTCTGCGTTCTTCTCTCCGCGCGCACGCAGCTGGTCGCCCGCATGGATTGCCTCGATGGTTGACGGCTGCGCCTGGTCAAACCGGACGGATCCGGGAGCATAACGTTTCAAAATCGTGGACTTGGTCGTCTTCACCGTCAGCGTCTTCGCGGTTGCGCCTGCCCCCGTGCTCAGCACGATGGTGCCGGATGCCGGATCCACGTTCTTGACCAGGCCGCCCGCGCCCTGCTTCTGCCACTCTTCGCGATCCTTCTGCTGCTTCTGAGCCAGGTCCTCCTGCTTCACCGCAATGATCTGGGCTGCCTGCGGAGTAGGCGCGCCAGCAGTCGTATCGAGCTTAACCAAAACCCGGTCACCTACGGCCAGATCGCTGAACTGAATCGTGCTGGCCTTGCTCAGGTCCCGTTCTCCCGGCGCGATTCGCTTGATCACCGCCGAATCTGGTGCGTCAAACACACGCTGCTCGCCCGCATCGGTTTTCACAGTCACGGTCGTCTTATCGATGCCCGTGATCGATCCCACAAATTTGGGGGGAGGCTGCGCGTGGAGCAAAAATGCCACGGACAGCCACGCAAAGAGCGCCGCCAGCCCCATCCGATGTCTTTGTCTCTTTGTCATAAGTCTTTCTCTAGCCTTAACTTGCGGCGCGAACGCGCCTGAAATTTGCATCTGTCTCCATTCGGGTAGACGAGACAGTCCGCCAAAAGGTTGAACCGCGTGAAGTGTTTTTGAGATCAGGTCAGGCTCTGACGCTATTCGGCAGCGAGCTTTGCACTCTCCAGGAACGAAAAACTTCCCGAAGGTGTCGGTATCACGTGCGTCAAGCGGCGATTGTGTACCACGACCGTATCGCGATACCACATGTTGATCGCCGGAAGATCGCGCGCCAGAATCTCCTGGGCCCTGGCATAGTCCTCACGCCGCTTCGTCAGGTCGGTGCTCTGAGCGGCGTCATCCAGCAGCGCGTCGAGCTCAGAATTGGAATAGTGCCCGCGATTGGCTCCCTTGGGAGAAAACCGCGCCGTCGAAAATGCGTAGCTGAAAATGTCGGGCTGCTCGTTTCCGCCAATCCAACGCAGGGAATACATCTGAAACGCGCCCCGGGTTACGTCCGCATAGAATGTCGCGAACTCATAGCTGCGCAGATCGAGCGCAATCCCAATTCGGCGGAACTGCTGCTGAAGAACTGCGGCGAGCAGCCGCACATCTTCGACGGAGCTGGTCTTCATCGTCATGCGAAAGCGGATCCCGTCTGGTCCCGCGCGATGTCCCGATTCGTCCAGCAGCCGCTTGGCTCGCTCGGGATCATAGCCGAAGCGCGGGCCCCCCTCTGAAAATGCCCAATGACTCGCCGGCAACATGCTTTGGGCTGGCTGCGCATGGCCGCCCATCAGGGAACGAATGATAAGCTCGCGATCGATCGCGCACGAGATCGCCTGCCTGACCCGGGCATCCTTCAGCAAAGGATCCCGCGTGTTGAAGGCCAGGTATTGAATCTGGGTTCCAGGCGCATCGTCCACTGCGAGATTGGGCCGCTGCGACAACACCGTGAGCGCATCGAGGGGCAGGGAATTGATTGCGACGTCGGCTGACCCTTTTTCCAATTCCAGCGATTCGGTGATGGAGTCCGGCACCACTGCGAAGCGGACACGGGCGAGCTCCGGATGCACGCTCCAGCTCTGGGGGTTCCGCTCGATCACCACCTCCTGATCAATCTGCTGGCTCACAAACCGGAACGGTCCCGTTCCTACCGGATGGCGCCAGAATTCCCGGCCGCTGCCTTCCGGCACGATCCCCATCGCGCCCGTCGACAGATTGGTGAGCAGGAAATTATCCGGTTTGTTCAGGTGAAACACAACTGTTCGCGGGTCTGTAGCCTCGACTGAGGCAACGGACAAGTACGAAGAGCCCTTGGGCGAAATCACTCCTCCGTTGCGCATTGAATTGATGGTCCATACGACGTCGCGCGCGGTCAGCGGGCGCCCATCGTGAAACCGGACTCCGTCGCGCAAATGAAACGTGAGCGTCTTTCCGTCTGCTGCCTGGTCCCACCTTTCCGCCAGCGCCGGCGTAAAACGGAAACTCGCATCGCGAGCCACCAGCCCGTCAAACATCAGCTCATCGATGTGCTCCGATTGCGCATCGATCCCGATACGGGGATCCAGATTCGTTGGGCTGCTTTCGATGAGAAACACCACCGTCTGCGGATCGCGCTTGTCTGAGCGGCAGGCGGCAAGACCGAAAGACAGCGCCAGCAGAAACATCGCGGCCTTTGCATGCCCCAAGGCGCCGATGAGCCGGTGGTTAGCGCAATGTCTTTGCCATCGGGACAGGGTCGCACCGTCACACATACGTTACCTGCCCGAGGATCACCGGCCGGGCTGCCCCGGTAGCTGCCGGCACATTACCGGGCAGGCGATGCCACGTCTGCCACGCCAGAAGTGCGAACGCTGCAGCCTCCTTGGCCTCTGGCGGAAATCCGAATCCGTCACTGGCTGCGAGCTCACAACCGAGCGGTTGGAGGCGCTGCGCAAGCATCGTCATCAGGGTAGCGTTGTGCGCGCCACCGCCGGAGACGATGTAATCGACGGGCGCGACCGACATGCGCTGCATGACAAATTGGCGATAACTCCGCGCGATTGTCTCCGCGGTCAGCGCCGTCGCGGTTGCCAATGCATCTTCACGCTTGCGGCTGTGTTTGCGGCATAACGCCAGAAATGCGGTGGCGTACTCAGTGCCAAACTGCTCGCGTCCCGCGGTGCGCGGCGGCTTTAGTTTGAAGTACGCATCACGCAGCGCCGATTCCATGACGGCCTCAATCACTGTTCCCCCCGACGCCGCCGCGCCGTTTCGATCGAAGCGTTTCCCCAACAGTTTCTGCGCCAGTGCGTCGATCACCATGTTGCCTGGTCCCGTATCAAAGGCTATGACATCCTGCGCGGTTGCGCGCGCGGGAATCGCTGTCAGGTTTGCGATCCCACCTATGTTCTGGAGCACCCGGCCTCGCCGTCTATTGGCGAACATGACATAGTCAAGCAGCGGGACCAGCGGCGCGCCCTGACCCCCTGCAATCATGTCAGCCGGCCTGAAATTCGACACCACAGGCACACCTAGAGCGCTTGCCAGCGCTGCCATCTCTCCCGCCTGCCAGGTACATGCGAAGCTCCGCCCCGCATATGCCGTCGATTTAGCCTGATGATACAAAGTCTGTCCGTGACACCCAATCAACTGGAGCTTTATGCGATGCTTCTTAACGGTTGACAGGACCGCTTCGGAGTATGCGAGTCCCAGCCGCCAGTTCAGCCTGGCCAAGTTAGCCGTCGATGTGGAGCGCGCATTCATAGCTGCCAGCACCGCTTTGCGCAGCGCCGCGGGGTAGGGCACTCCTTCATGCGCGAGCAGCATCAAACGCTGTTCGCCGCGGTTGCTCGAACTTTTACTGCCAGGGCCGATGCGCACGACGGCAACATCGATCCCGTCCGCCGACGTTCCGCTCATGATTCCTGCGACTACCATTTCGCTGGCCTTCATGCGGTCTCCACCGACGATCGGGTCGAACCTTGCGCGGGGATTTCGACCGAGCCTACTTTTTCGCGAAACTGCAAAATTTGCTTCCGCAACGATTCAAATTGCCGCGCTGACAATGCGGGCGGCGGCCCGGCGCGAAACAACTTATACCTTTTGCGGCTCGCTTCCTGTGCGCGCTCTGTTAGCAAGCGTCCGAAAGCCGCCGATCGTTCGCCTTCAGTGATCAGCGCTTCATAGGCCCGCAGAATCATATCCGGACTATGACAGATTTCCACGGTATCCATTCCCGCGCGAATTGCCGCGATCACCGCCTGATCGATGGGAAGATACTTGAGGATTCCGCCCATTTCCATGTCATCGGAGAAAATCAAGCCCCGATAACCGATCTGTTTCCGCAAGACTTTTGTGATCCAGAAAGCCGAGATGCTCGCCGGAGTTTCCCTTCCACGCGTCCGGGGATAGGCGGCGTGATTGACCATCACCATTGGCAGTGCGCGGCTCAGAGCGCGATAGGGCGCCAGGTCTTGAGCCCACAAGTCATCCCAACTCCGCTCGATCGCCGGCGTTTCGAGGTGAGAATCGCGCAACCCGCCACCCAGGCCGGGAAAGTGTTTTCCGCATCCCGCGACACCGTGAGCTGCCAACCCCTTGAGGAATTCTCGTGCGTATTCTGTAACGCCTGCCGGATCGCTTGCAGCTACACGCGTCCCCATTACGCCGGTTGAATCCGGCAGCGCGAGGTCAAGCACCGGGGCGAGGGTGGTGTTAAATCCGAAGGCCTTCACTCCGCGCGCAATCAGCTCTCCGTGTTCCCGCGCGTAACCGCTCGATTTTTGGTCTCCCCGTCGCGATGCTGCCGCAACCGCCTGTGCGGAGGGCATGGGAGCCAATGCGTCGCGCAAGCGGTCGACAGTGCCGCCCTCGACATCCACGCAGCGAAGAGCGTTCCGAGAACACAGTCCCGTGGCTTCATCCAGCAGTGCCCCGGTCTGCGCAGCATCTCCGATGTTGCGCCGGAACAGAATCACTCCCGCGGGTCTCAACAATCGGAGCCATGACCGCTCCAGCGAACTCAACTCAGTCCCCGCCAGCCCCACTACCAGCAGGTTTCCGGCCGCCTCGCGCAACGTGGCCTTCACGCCTTCTCCTTCAGTTCCTGCTGCAACTCCTCAAGCAGGTTGAGCGCCTGCAGCGGAGTCAGCGCATTCACATTGACGGCTTCAATTCGATCCACGATCCGCTGCGACAACGGAGTAAACATGGTCATCTGCATCGGCTCCGCCACCGTCTCCACCTGTACGCTTTGCCGTTCCTGCTTCTCGTGCTGTTTCAAAATGCGGCGCGCGCGGTCGATGACTTGTGGGGGAAGTCCCGCCAGCTTGGCTACGTCGATGCCGTAGCTCTTGCTGGCCGCACCTGGCTCGATCGAGTGGAGAAACACGATTCCATTCGCGGTCTCTTTTACTCCCACGCGGAGATTTCGCACGCGCGGCAACTTCTCAGCCAGCATCGTCAGCTCGTGATAGTGCGTGGCAAACAGCGTGCGCGCGCCCGTCTCGGCGTGCAGATACTCCACGGTTGCCCAGGCCAGTGACAGCCCATCGAAGGTCGCGGTGCCGCGTCCCATCTCGTCCAGCAGGATCAGCGACTTTTGGCTGGCGGTATTCAGGATGGTCGCGGTCTCCGTCATCTCTACCATGAAGGTAGACCTGCCCCGCGCCACGTTATCGCTTGCTCCGATGCGCGTGTAAATGCGGTCCACTAACCCCAGTCGCAAACTGACAGCAGGAACAAAGCTGCCCATCTGCGCCATGATGACTAACATCGCCGCGGTGCGCAGATAAGTGCTTTTACCTCCCATGTTAGGGCCGGTAATCAACAACAGGTTTGGTCCGTTTTCGCCAGCATCAAGATAGAGGTCGTTGGCAATGAACCGCCCTTCGCGCGTCTCTTCCATCCATTGCTCGATCACCGGATGGCGCGCTCCGGCTGCTTCCAGCACCAACTCCGTTTCCAGCCGCGGCCGGACATATCGCCGCAGAGATGCAAGGTGCGCGAAATTCGCGAGCAGATCGGTTTCGGCGACGGCGGCCGATGCCCTCCGTATTCTTCCCGCTGCCTCCAGCACCGTGCGGCGCAACTCCCCAAAAATGCGCTTTTCAATTTCAATGCAGCGGTCGTGCGCGGTAAGGATCTTGCGCTCGTACTCTTTAAGTTCGGGGGTCGTGAAACGCTCCGCATTCACCAGCGTTTGCTTGCGCTCGTAGTCGGACGGGGCCAGAGCCAGGTTCGACTTGGTGATCTCGATGTAGTATCCGAACACCGAGTTATACCTGACCTTCAACGAATTGATACCCGTGCGTTGCCGCTCCCGTTCTTCGATGGCTGCGATCTGTTTTCGCCCGGTCGTCGAAATCGTGCGCAACTCGTCCAATTCCGCATCGACACCGGCAGCGACCGCGCCGCCGTCCGCCAGGGTCAGCGGAGGCTCTTCGACCAGCGTTGCCGCCATGCGCGCCGTCACATCCTCCAGCGTGTCGAGCCGGTTGGATAGATCGCGCCACAGAGGGGCGTGCATCGCGTTCAGAGCTGCTTTCAAGCCGGGCAGCCGGGCCGTACTCGACGCGATTGCGCGCACATCGCGAGGACCCGCTGAGTCCAGCGACAGCCGCGCCAGCAGCCGCTCCAGGTCGAGAATGCCCGCAAACGCACGCCGGACTTCTTCGCGGCGCAGCAGATCGCCATGCGCCTCCGCTACGGCTTCATATCGCGCTTCGATCGATTCGGCATCCACCAGCGGTCGCAGAATCATGGCGCGCAACAACCGCTTGCCCATGGGTGTGCAGCATGCGTCGAGGGTGTGAAACAGAGTGGCGCGATCGTCCTGCCCGGCAAACAACGGCTCGATCAACTCGAGATTGCGGACCGTTACCTGGTCCAGCTCGAGTGCATTTGAATGCTCCTGAAACTTGAGGGAATCGACGTGCAACGCTTCGTTTTTCTGCGACGTGCGCACGTAATGCAGCACGGCGCCGGCAGCGATCGCAGCCGCCTCGTGCCCTACCAGGCCGAAACCCTCGAGCGATCGCACGTTCAGCTGCCGTTCCACAAGGGGAACAGCGAAATCGCGGGACCATACCCAGTCATCTACTCGCGTTCGCGCCGGGATGCGTTCCAGGGCCCGCGGCAGAGATGCATCGGCAGGCAGCAGCACCTCGCTGGCGCCGGCCAGCAGGATCGCGTCCACCGCCTGTTGTTGTGCCGTCGCACCGGTGAATTCAGAGGTGCGGAAGTCGCCGGTCGATACATCGAGCAGCGCTACGGCGCAGACCCGCTGCTTGGCTGGTCCGTTGTCCGCAAGCGGTTCAAAAAGCGCTGCGAGAAAGTTGTTCTTTTCCTGCCCCAGCGCCGTATCCAGAGCGGTGCCCGGGGACAACACGCGGGTCACTTCGCGCCGCACGATCTTTTTGGTGAGCTTTGGATCCTCCATCTGGTCGCAGATGGCGATCCGGTATCCCTTGCGCAGAAGCTTGGATAGATGCCCCTCGACGGAGTGGTAAGGAACCCCGCACATGGGCTGCGATCGTTCCCTGTCACGAGCCGTAAGGGTCAGCTGCAGTTCCCGGCTGACCACGATCGCATCGTCGTAGAAAAGTTCATAAAAATCGCCCATGCGGAAGAAGAGCAACGCATCGGGATTTTCGCGCTTGGCCGCCGTCCACTGGCGCATGAACGGAGTCAGCTCTCCCCCTGGTTTTGCTGGGGCCGACACGCCCTGGGGCATATCCCCAATCAGCGACGGAGCCTCGCTCGCGGGTTGATTCTCTTCGCGGATCACGCTGGTTCCAGACTATCGTGGCAGCGCCAGGAGTGGTAGCTTACTTGGCGAGGACCAGATCACGCGCGCACATGCTCCATTTGCCGCTTCGCGTTCCCTCATGGAGACATAAGACTTGCCCAATGTATGGAATCGCCGCGAAGTTCTCACCGCCGGAGCCCTCGCCGGCATCAGTCTCGCCACCCGCCCACTGGTTCACGCCGCAGGCTCTGCGGCAGGTGCCCTCCATCTCGAAGACCGCATGACGCCTTATCCCGCCACGTGGTACCGGCCCTACGTTTCGCGACCTGCCTCCGGCCCCATTGTCCCGGCATGGATTCAGCTCGACCTCGGCTCTCCCCAGGCGGTTGAAGCCATCCGGCTCTATCCCAATTTCGAATACGAGCCGAAGTCCTATGGCTTCCCGGTGCGCTTCAAAGTCGAGGGCTCCAACTCCGCAGCATTCGACTCTCCGGTGCTGCTTTTCGATGCCACTTCCGAGGAGACTCCCGATCCCGGCGACCGGATCGGCTTAGCTCCATTCCCCGCCGGCCCGGCCAGTTTTCAGTTCATTCGCCTCACTGCCACCGAACTTCGTCCGCTCAAATCGTCTGATTCCCACGCTGCTCCGGTTTATGGCCTGTCATTCGCCAAGGTGGAAGCCCTCTCCAACGGCCGCGATGTAGCGATGGGCCGCCCGGTCACCGCCGATTCCGCCACCGTGAATCTGCCGGATCTCGCCCAGCTCACCCGCAAACCGCGCCCCCAGGGCGAGGGGATTGTCACCGACAACCCTGGCAACGTCACCGATCCGCGCACCTGGAAACCAGTTGCCTACCGCGGTCAGACCCCGCTCACGGGAGTCGAACTCGGCCCCGGAGTCCTTCGCGACGCAATGGAGAACAACATCGAGTATCTGCTGACATCGTTTTCCGTCGACGAGATGCTGAGGCCCTTCCGGGAACGCGCCGGCAAGCCCGTTGCCGCGGGCCTGCGACCGCCGATCCAGTTCTGGGATACCGATCTGCCCGGCTCTTCCGCCGGCCGCTTCCTCATGGGAGCCTGCAATACCCTGCGCTGGCTGGATCACCCCGAACTCCGCCGCCGGGTGAATGCCATCGTCGATGGCATTGCCGAGTGCCGCCAGCCCAACGGCTACATCATGGCCTACCCCGAAGACTCGATCTTCCATTCCGAACGAGCCGGTTATACCCGCGCATGGGTCACCCACGGCCTGCTTGAAGCCGGATATACGGGGGACCCCAGGGCTTTTGAATTGCTTCGCGGCTACTACGACTGGTTCGACAAAAATCCTTATTTGCCGAAACTGTTGCGCGGCACCACCCAAGGGGTGCAGGGCATGGTCGCCAACACCCGCGTTTACTTCTCGCCCCACGGAAAACCGGAAGACATTCAGGTCGTCCAGCGTTTCTACCAGGAGAACTTCTGGCTCGACGGCCTTGCTGGCCGCGACCGGTCCATGGTGTGGCAGTATCCCTACGATCGCCCGCACAACTACCTTTTGACCGATATCGAGGCGTACCTCGACCTCTATCGCGCCACCGGCGACCGCCGCTATCATGACGCCGTGATGGGCGCATGGCAGCTCTACCATGACGACTGGGAACATGTCGGGGGATCGATCGCGATCACCGAGTTCGGTCAATTCCCGCCCAAGTCCTATCGCCTAGCCGCCCAAATGCCGTTTTGCGAAACCGGAGAGCTGTGCGGCAGCAGCTTCTGGACGTTCCTGAACCAGCGTCTTCGCCTGCTCGATCCCGACGAGGAAAAGTACGTCTCAGAAATAGAGAAATCCATTTACAACATAGGCATTGCCAACCAGTACGACAACCATGGCCTCTACTATCACGCGCGCCTGGTCGGAACCAAGGGCGACAAGCAGGTCGGCTACTGTACCAACTCCTGCTGCGAAGGGCAGGGAACCCGTCTGCTCGGCAGCATCCCGGAACACCTCTACACCCTCGTTCCCGAAGGCTCGCACCCCGGTCTCTATGTCGATATGTTCGCGCCTTCCAACGTTCGCTGGACGCAAAAGACCGATCGCGCCCACGACAACGGCGAGCTGAAACTTGCCATGAAGACGAGCTTCCCGCTCGATCCCAAGGTTGACCTGGTCTGGAGTCTGAATCAGCCTCGCCGATCGGTTCTTCGTATCCGCACGCCATCGTGGGCCGCGCACGACATGCCGGTTAACATCAACGGGAATCCGCACGCAACCGGCAAGGCCGGCACGTATCTCGCTATCGACCGCACCTGGAAAAACGGCGACACCGTTTCGTTTACTCTACCCGCCGGTTTCCGCCTGTCGAAATATACGGGCCTCGATCAGGTGGAAGGGCATTCCCGTTACGCACTCGAATACGGCCCGATTCTGCTCGCCATCGACGGTAACGAGGACCCTCGTTTGCGCAGCGACGGTGATCCATCAACCGCCTTTGTCAGTTCGCTCAAACCCATCAAAGGTCAGCCGCTGCATTTCGCTGCCGAGGGGAATCCCGATCACCATTACGCCCCGTACTATGCGATCAAGACCGGGCCGTTCTCGTGTTTCCCCGTCATCGATCGAGCATAAGCATGTCGACGACCGCTATGACAGGGTGAAACGCACGCGATTTTCCCTCAGTCTTCCGGAGCGGAAACTCGGAGCGGATCGTTCACATCGGCAGAGCGTTCACGCGCTCGCCGGGACCGCTCACGCTCATTTCTGGACTTTATTCGGACTTCGGACGATTCCCGGCGAAGCATTTCAGATTGAGCCACGAGAAACTGCGCTCGGTCGCGGATGGCTTTGCTCTGCTCGATCAGCGATTTGATGTGATTCAGCCATACGTCGGGGGGCGTGAAGTTGGGTACAACCAGGTCGAACGCCGGCTCGTCGGCAACGCAATTCGTGCCCTGGAACAAAATCAAGGGTGCAGAACTGTGAGTGCGTGTCAGGGTTGCAACGGCTTGCTGCGGAATACTCTCCCCTTCGCTCACAAACACAGCTTCGGCGCTCGCTTGGGCCTTAAGCGCGGATCGCAGCTGTACCAGGGAGACGCATTCGTCCACCGCGTAGCCGGCATTTCGCAACACCATCAGGCGGTGGCAGTCATCGATCCCGAAATGAATGACTCTGGCGGCCATCTTTAACCAATCCGATGAACGTTTCTGTATGACCCGGTAGTACCAATCCGCAACCAAAAGCATAGCCTGTCCTGGCCGCAAAACGGCATAAAACAGGCATTTTCCATCAAGTTTCGGGGCGGAACTGACCTTTATGAAATTGATAACCCAACGGCGCGACTTCCGATTTTGATCTGGGTCAATAAGCGAGCCTGGCCACCCTAACCGGTCGACGAGTGAGCCCCGTCCGCCGAAAGGCTGAGCTGAAATGTCCTGGAATTTTGCGGCGGAGGTCGCGGCGTTCAGGCTCCCGTCCAGCCGGAGATATTCTGCCCTGATCGGGCCGGCCTGTCTAAAATCATTGGAGTGCCTGCTCTAAATTCGATTTTGAGCCTCGTATTTACTTTTTGAATTTGCTTTTTGTTACGCCCGTCCCCGCCTTGCCTCGTAAAGTGATTTGCATCACAGGTATACTGGAAATTCAGCCGTAAGGTAAGCAACAGAATGTACTTGCTTTGGCTCAGAGTTGCGGCAGCCCTCTATGCGGGGGCCAGTATCGCCGCGTTCCCCACCGTGCTTCATGGTTCCGAGCGCTGGAGGAAGATCTGCGTCCACATCGGAGGCATGGCATTCATCTTCCACTTCGTCTCGGTGGTGGAGATGCTTATCCAGGCGCATCGCTGGGTTCCAGTCGGCGTCCGTGACGCTGAGTCCCTGCTGGGGCTGGCCATTGCCGGTCTCTTCTTCATTGTCTGGTGGCTGTACGGAGCGGTATCTCTGGGCATCTTCGCGCTGCCCATTACCTTCTTCATTGTCTTTGTTCCGGCTTTGGGCGCCGAGCGCTACACCTTCCCCTCCAACGGAGTGCGGATCAGCTGGCTGGTAGCTCACATTTCCGCTCTTTTGGCGGCCTATGCCGCGTTGGGATTCAGCATCCTGGCTTCGGTGCTTTACCTGCTTCAGGAACGCCGCCTCAAAAGCAAACCTAAGCTTGAGAACGATTCCTGGTGGGCGCCGGTAGAGTGGCTCCCTCCGCTCGATACCCTGGAACGGATAGCCCACGCGACGCTTTTATTCGGATTTCCCTGCATGACTGTTGGCCTGGTCATCGGCTCTGTTCTCGCGCAGGAAACGATTCTCGGGGCTGCCTACTTCCGCGATCCCAAGGTCATAGCTTCTTTCATTATGTGGGCGGTTTACGTGCTGCTGCTCTTCGTTCGCAGCACTGCCGGCCTGCGCGGCCGTAAAGCCGCCTATCTTTCCGGCGCCGTCTTCCTGGTGATGCTGGCGGTTTGGGCCGCCAACCAGTTCAGCCAGGTGCACAGGTATGGTGCGCCATGACACTTTCGCTCATCGGCGTCAATCACAAGACCGCGCCCATCGAGCTGCGCGAACGCATTGCCATTTCGCGCGAAGACCTTGCTGATGTGACGCGCGCTCTCGCCGCCATTCCCGGCGTCTCGGAGTGCATGATCGTCTCCACCTGCAACCGGGTAGAAATTCTCTCCGCTATCGAGTCACCTTCCATTGATCTTTCCAAGTTTCTCGGGCAGCACTTCGGACTCGATCCCAAGGTGCTGAAAGATCACCTTTACGAACACCGGGATCAACAGGCCGTGCGCCACCTCTTCAGGGTGGCGGCCAGCCTCGATTCCATGGTGGTCGGCGAATCCCAAATTCTGGGCCAGGTCAAAGAGGCGTTTGCCGCCGCCCGTGCCGCCGGGACGGTGGGCGGCCAGCTTGACCATCTTCTCCAGAGCGCTTTCGCCGCCGCAAAAAAGGTTCGCACCGAGACTGAAATCGGCTCGAACACAGTTTCGATTGCGTCGGTTGCCGTCGACCTTGCCCGCAAGATATTCGGCTCCCTCCAGGGCCGCACCGTGTTTCTGGTCGGCGCTGGGAAAATGAGCGAACTGGCCGCCCGCCACCTCGTCCAGCAGGGCGCAGGCGCGATCCTGGTTACCAACCGGACCCTGGAGCGCGCACAGCGGATGGCCGGACTGTTCAACGGGAGGGTCATCCCCTTCGACCAGCTGCACGAAGCCGCCGGCGAGGCCGACATCGTCATCACCTCGACCGGAGCACCGCACCACCTCTTCCGCCGCGAACACGGCCAGTCGTTTCTTCACCGGCGCCGGAACCGTCCGATGTTTTTCATCGATATCGCGGTTCCGCGCGATGTCGACCCGGCGATGAACAAGCTGGAGGGCATCTTTGTTTACGACATCGATGACCTGCAGCAGGTCGCAGCCTCACATATGGAGGAGCGGACGCGACAGGCCTCCGACGCCGAGTCTCTGATCGCTGCTGAAGTCCAGCGCTTCCACGAGCGCCAGCGCACCGTCAACGTCGCCCCCGCGATCGTCGCACTACAGCGGCAGGCTGAAGAACTACGCCAGGTTGAATTGCGGCGAGTCCAGGCGCGTCTCGGTTCGCTCACGCCCGAGCAGGTCGCCGCCATCGAAACCCTTACCCGCGGCCTGGTCAACAAGTTTCTTCATCCTCCCATGCAGGCCCTCAAGCAGGCCGCGCGGGACAACGATTCGGCGCGCGTTGACGCCCTTTGCGACGCCTGGTCACTTCCCGCTTCCGCCGCGAATAATGCGGTCAGCATGCCTGGCGAAGACTCCGCCACTACTCCATCTGGGGAGGACACTCCAGTGACTCAAGCCAGCGCGGCAGGCCGCCGATGAACCTGCGCATCGGCAGCCGCGGTTCCCAACTCGCCCTGTGGCAAGCCAATCACATCGCGGAATTACTTCGCGGGCGCGGCCACTCCGTCGCGATCGAAATCATCAAGACAACTGGCGACCGCCTCCAGGAAGTTACGTTTGCCCAGGTTGGCTCGAAGGGCATGTTCACCAAGGAGATTGAAGAGGCTCTTGCCGAGAGCCGGGTCGATCTCGCGGTGCATTCGCTGAAGGATCTTCCCACCGAGCTGCCTGAAGGATTCGCGCTTGCGGCTACGCCCCAGCGGGTGGATCCGCGCGACGTCTTCGTCTCCATCAAGCACCTGAGCGTCGCCTCGCTACCGTCCGGAGCCCGGGTGGGCACCAGCAGCCAGAGGCGGCGCGCCCAGCTTCGTGCCCTGCGCCCCGACGTTGAAGCAGTCGAATTTCGCGGCAATGTGGACACCCGCCTGCGCAAACTGGCCGAAGGACAGGTCGACGCAATCCTGCTGGCCGCCGCCGGGCTCGACCGCCTGGCAAAGACAGAATGGGTACGCGAGCGGCTCGACCCCAAAGACTTCTGTCCGGCCGCCGGGCAGGGATCGCTCGGCATTGAAACCAGGCTTGGTGATGATGCGACTTTGGCGGCGCTGGCCTTTCTCGACGATGCCGACACGCGATTTGCGGTGACCGCCGAACGCGCCGCGCTGGCTGCCCTCGGTGGCGGCTGCCAGGTCCCCATTGGGATTCATTGCCGCGCCGCCATCGACGCGTCCGCCGACCCGACGGATCGCTTATGGGAAATCTTCGGCGTGGTCGCTGATCCCGCCACGGGAGCAGCAACCCGGGTCTACCACAGTGCGCCGCGCACGCACCACGACCCCGCGGCCTTTGGTCAGGCGGTCGCCGCCATGCTGCTCGAATCGGGTGCGGGACAGATGCTCAACGCGACCGTTTCCGGCCCTGTAGGAGCCGCCTGAGTGCCGGCCCCACCGACCTCCGGCCGGCGCGTGCTTGTCACCCGTGCCCGCCACCAGGTCGGTAAGCTCAGCGATGACCTGCGCGCCGCCGGCTTGATTCCTGTCGAGGTACCGGTTCTTGAAATCGCACTGCCGTTGGATTTCGCCCCCCTCGATGCTGCCCTGGAGCAGCTTGGCCGCTTCGATTGGCTGGTCTTCACCAGCGCCAACACGGTGCGGGCTATCGATGCGCGGGCTGCCGCCCTGGGCGTGGCCCTGAATAAGGCAATTCCCGCCGACATCGCCGCGGTCGGGGCAGCTACGGCCTCCGCAGCGCGCGAAGCGGGCTGGCACGTCACCTTCGTCCCCGAACAATACGTAGCCGAAAACCTGGTGACGGCATTGGAAACAAGAGGCATCCGGGGCAAGCGGTTTTTGCTGGCACGCGCCGAGATCGCTCGCGACACAATCCCCGATGCCCTGCGCGGCGCCGGGGCGACCGTCGAAGTGGTCGATGCCTACCGCAACCTCATTCCCGCGTCCGCGACGGACGAACTTCGAGATGCCCTCGCGACCGGCCTCGACGCCGCGACCTTCACGAGTTCATCCAGCGTCAACCACTTGCGCGATTGCGCGGCGGCAGCCAAGCTTCCATGGCCATTCCCCGGCGTTCCCGCGGTGTCCATCGGACCTATCACCAGCCGGACCTTATGCGAAGCGGGATGGAAGCCGGCCGCAGAGGCTAACCCTCACGACGTCCCGGGCCTCGTCGCCGCGGTTGCGGCGTTCCTGGGCCGATGACTGACGCGCGATGATCGCCGCGAAGTCCGCCCGAGCACTGATCAATTGAAACCCCTAGCTGTGCCAGGTTTTGTCTTTGGAATGGCATACCTGCTCCAGGTTGCATATGTCGCACTTAGGTTTTCGTGCAATACAGACCTGGCGCCCGTGATAAATGATCTGGTGTGAGAAATCGATCCACTTCTTGCGCGGAATCACGCTCATCAATTCCTGCTCTACCCGTTCCGGCGTGTCGCCCTTTGCGAGGTCGAGTCGGTGCGCGATTCGAAATACATGGGTGTCCACGACCACGCCTTCAGCGAGCGCGTAGGAGACGCCCAGGACTACGTTCGCGGTCTTGCGCGCTGCCCCCGGAACGGTAATCAATTCCGCCAGCGTGCGAGGCACCTCGCCACTGAATCGTCCTACGATCGCGGCCGCGGCGCCCTTGATCGACTTGGCCTTGTTGCGAAAGAAACCAGTAGTGCGGATCAGGTTTTCCAGTTCGGTCAAGTCCGCATCGGCCATCGCCGCCGGAGTGGGGAACCGCCGGAAGAGTTCCGGTGTGACCATGTTTACCCGCACATCCGTGCACTGCGCTGAAAGAATCGTCGCGACCAGCAATTCCCAAGGCGAGCCGTGGTTCAGTGCGCACACCGCATTCGGATAGGCTTCATCCAGCCGCTTGAGAATCTCCGCGATCCGCTCCGGAGCAAGATCTCCGCGTTTTGCAGCAGCCTTGGCGGGAGCAGTCTTTGTTGCCCCGGCTTTTTGCGGCCTGCCGACGGGCGCAGGGACTTTACTCCTGGCGCTGGTAGTGTTGGGCTTGGTTGCGGATTTCTTCTTTGCAAGCTTGGTCGGTGCCATCCGTCCGAGTTTAGCCGATCAGCCGTTAATCGAGCTTGCCATGGAGCCACCCGCCCAGTTTTTCCAGCGGCAGCCGCACCGTGATGTAGAACTGCCCGAAAAGCGCGTACACGGCGCTGACCTCGTCAAAACGCATCTCGTAGATCAGCTTCTTGAAGACAACCGGGTCATCAGCGAATAGATCCACGCCCCATTCCCAGTCGTCGTACCCGATCGAACCGCTGATGATCTGCTTCACCTGGTCTCCGTAGCGCCTGCCGATCATTCCATGCTCATGCATCATGCGCTGCCGTTCTGCAAACGGCACCGTGTACCAGTTCACCTGCTCCCCGCGCTTGCGGTCCATCGGATAAAAGCAGAGATATTTTGTGTCGGGCACCGAGGGAAACAGCCGGGCCTTCATCGCCTCGGCTCCGCGCTTCAGCGAATCCTCCACCTCGGTCTTCCACTCTGCCGAGTGGGCTTCGAAGCCTTTCCCGGCTGCGGCTTCGTATGTTTTGCGCGTCGACTCGTAAAGTCCCAGCTCCACCACTGACACATAGGAATGCACCGGCGTCAGAAAATCGTAGAGCGCAGTCTGCGCAAGCTCGAGCTCCACCTGGTTGAGCTCCTCAAGAGAATCACGGAAGTGAATCAAAACCAGGTCACCCTTGTGGCCCAATTCTGAAAACAAGGCCGTCTGCACGGTAGGGCCGCCCTCTTTGCGTTCCAGGGTGCCGAGCACGTAGCCTGCCTCCGCGCCGATACGGGCGCGCCGCCCTGCCGGCGTTGCCCTCCATTGCTTCCAGTCGAACCGGAAAAACTGGTGCAGAACATGAGAGCCTTCAAGCGTGAGCGGAACGGGAGGAAAACTTGCCAACGTGCACCTCTTCAGACGGCTTTAGACAGTCTCATCCTAACAAACAGGCCGGACCTGCCGGATGTTCCATGGCGGCGTCACCCCTGCCCTTGGGCCTATATACTGAGAGTCGCGCATGAGCGAAAAAATTCTCGCCTTACTGGTCCAGTTCGTTACCCGTGTCATCGATAGTGGTGGATACGCCGGCATCGTCGCGCTCATGGCTATTGAGTCGGCCTGCATCCCCCTCCCCTCGGAAATCATCATGCCCTTCGCCGGGTATCTCGTCTATCTCCGGCACCTCAATCTTTTTTGGACCGCGACTGCCGGAGCCATTGGCTGCAACCTTGGTTCGGTCATCGCTTATTGGATAGGCGCTCGAGGCGGTCGTCCCCTGGTGGAGCGGTATGGGCGCTGGGTGCTCATGAGCCGGCACGATCTCGATCGCATGACCTACTTCTTCACCAAGTATGGTGCTCTTACGGTGCTGGTCGGCCGCCTGTTGCCCGTAGTGCGTACGTTTATCGCGTTTCCCGCCGGCATCGCTCGCATGCCCCAACTTCGCTTTCATCTCTACACATTCATAGGATCATGGCCATGGTGCTTCGTTCTGGCTTACGCCGGAATGAAGCTGGGTGAGAGCTGGAACGATCCTCACTCTTCGTTTCATGAACTGTTTCATCGCTTCCATACGGTCGTGCTCATCGTGCTCATCGCCGGCGTGGTGTGGTTCGTCTGGAACCATCTTCGGCGCGGACGCCAGATGGAAGCTTGATTTCGCTGACGGCTTTGCCGCAGCGGTTAACCACCCATTGAAGCGTGCCGAACCCGATCGTAACCAGGAACGAGTCAGGAGAAACAATGTCAGCAGAGCAGGGAAGCGGCCATAAGACCGCCGTCGCAAAGATCGAGCCCGCCAAGGGCAAACTGGGAGTGATGGTGGTTGGAATGGGCGCCGTTGCCACCACCTTTATCGCCGGTGTGGAAGCGGTGCGCCGCGGCCTTGCCAAACCTATCGGATCGCTCACCCAGATGGGCACCATCCGCCTCGGCAAGCGTACCGACAACAATTCGCCCCTCGTAAAAGACTTTGTCCCCGTTGCCGATCTGAACGATCTGGTCTTCACCGGCTGGGACATCTTCGAAGACAACGTCTACGAATCGGCCGCGCACGCCAAGGTGCTTGACAAGGAAACGCTCCAACAACTCAAGCCCTATCTTGAAAGCATCAAGCCACTGCCCGCGGTCTTCGATCAGTACTACGTCAAGCGTCTCAACGGCATCCACGTCAAGAAAGGCAAGAACAAGCGGGATCTTGCCGACCAAGTGATCGCCGACATCCGCAGCTTCAAAGCGACGGTGGATCGCGTGGTGATGATCTGGTGTGGGTCAACCGAAATATTTATCGAGCCCAGCGCCGTGCACGAATCCCTTGCCGCCTTTGAAAAAGGTCTGGAGAGCAATGACATTGGCATCGCGCCATCCCAGATCTACGCCTACGCCGCGCTGAGTGAAGGCGTACCGTTCGCCAACGGCGCGCCCAACCTGACCGTCGACATCGCCGCCCTTATCGAGTTGTCCAAGAAGAATGCCGCGCCCATCTGCGGCAAGGACTTCAAGACCGGCCAGACCTTCATGAAGACAGTTCTGGCACCGGCATTCAAGGCCCGCCTGCTCGGAGTCTCCGGATGGTACTCCACTAACATCCTCGGCAACCGCGATGGAGAAGTGCTGGACGACCCAGAATCCTTCAAGACCAAAGAAGAGTCAAAGCTCGGCGTGCTCGACTACATTCTTCAGCCCGACCTGTACCCGGATCTTTACAAAGATATCTATCACAAGGTTCGGATCAACTACTATCCTCCACGCGGCGATAACAAGGAGGGTTGGGATAACATCGATATCTTCGGGTGGCTAGGCTATCCCATGCAGATCAAAGTCGACTTTCTATGTCGCGACTCGATCCTCGCCGCGCCTATCGCCCTTGACCTGGTGTTGTTTCTCGACCTGGCTAAACGCACGCCCTCGTTGCGCAACATCGGGATTCAGGAGTGGCTGAGTTTTTATCTGAAGTCGCCTCAGACCGCGCCCGGCCTTTATCCCGAGCACGATCTATTTATTCAGTCGATGAAGCTCAAGAATACCCTGCGCCACATCATGGGCGAAGACCTGATCACACACCTGGGCCTGGAATATTACGACTAGAGCGCGGAACTCTGCGTGGCGATGATTCGCAAAAGGAGGGGCCCCACCGAGGTGGGGCCTCTCCTTTCCTGTTTACTGTGCCTGGGACAGTTGGTAAGCTTCGTCGCTGAGAAGTTTAAGAGAACGCCCGCCGAGGATGATCTTCTCGCCGACCGGGCTGGTCGCAAATGGATCGTCGATGTTTTCCGTGTCGATAACCTGGCACCATGGCCGCCCGCTGGGAGAAGACGGGACCACGAACTCGACGCCCTCATGTGCCGCGTTGACGAGGATGAAGAAGCTGTCGTCAATCACCCATTCACCATCTTCATTCGTCACCTGGAGAGTTTGTCCGTTCAGCATCAGAGCGATGGCGCGGCTCCATCCTTCGTTCCACGCCTCGTCTGAAACTTCGTTGCCATCGGTGCTGAACCACGCGATGTCCTTAACGATCTTTACCAGGGTGCCATCGCCCTTTTTGCGAATCTCGCGATCCTGGAAAAATTTGCGGCGATGGACGTTAGGGTGCGCCAAACGGAACTGAATCAACTTTCCTGTAAATTCCTTCAGCCGCTTGCGGGACTCATCCAGGTTCCAGTCGAACCAGGTAAGCTCGTTGTCCTGGCAATAGCAATTGTTGTTGCCTCGCTGGGAGCGCGCCACTTCGTCGCCGCCCGCGAGCATGGGAACGCCCTGCGACAACATCAAGGTCGCCAGGAAGTTGCGCATCTGGCGTTCGCGGAGGTTGTTGATTTCGGGATCGTCGGTGGGCCCTTCTACGCCCATGTTCCATGAATCGTTGTTATCGGCCCCGTCCCTGTTATCCTCGCCGTTTGCTTCATTGTGCTTGTGGTTATAACTCACCAGGTCGCACAACGTGAACCCGTCGTGTGCGGTGATGAAATTGATGCTCGCGTACGGCTTTCGTCCGTCGAACTGATATAAGTCGCTAGACCCGGTGAGCCGATAGCCAAAGTCTGACAGCATTCCGCTGTCGCCTTTCCAGAATCGCCGCACGGTATCGCGATATTTTCCGTTCCACTCCGCCCACAGGACAGGGAAGTTACCAACCTGGTAGCCGCCATCGCCCACATCCCAAGGCTCGGCGATGAGTTTTACTTCGGCCAGGGTCGGATCCTGGTGGATGGTGTCAAAGAAGGACGACAGCTTGCTGACGTCGTGCAGTTCGCGCGCTAGGGTAGCCGCCAGGTCAAACCGGAAACCGTCCACATGCATCTCCGTGACCCAGTAACGCAGCGAATCCATGATCATCTTCAGCACTTGTGGATTGCGCACGTTGAGCGTGTTTCCGGTGCCGGTGTAATCCATGTAATACTGCGGGTCGTCCTGCATAAGCCGGTAGTAAGTGGTATTGCACACGCCTTTCCAACTCAGCATCGGACCCATGTGATTGCCTTCGCAGGTGTGGTTATAAACCACGTCGAGAATCACCTCGATGCCGGCCGCGTGCAGGGCCTTCACCAGTTCCTTGAATTCTCGTACCTGCCCTCCGCCGTCGCCTGAAGAACTGTAGCGCGACATGGGCGCGAAATAGCCAAGCGTGTTGTAGCCCCAGTAATCGCGCAGGCCCTTTTCTACCAGGTTTCCTTCATCGATAAAGTGATGTATTGGGAGTAGCTCGACCGCCGTGATTCCGAGTTTCTTTAGATATTCGATACTCGAAGGATGTGCCAACCCGGCATACGTCCCACGCAAATGCTCCGGCACTTCTGGATTGCGCATGCTGAAGCCCTTCACGTGGACTTCGTAGATCACTGAATCGGGCAGCGGCGTCTGCGGCTTGCTGTCATCTCCCCAGTTGAAGACCCCGTCGATCACAACGGACTTGGGCACTCCTGCGGCGCTGTCCTCGGTATCCATCATGGTCGGGTCGCCGGAGGCAAGATCGTAAGGGAAGATGGGCGCCTTCCAGTCAACGTCGCCTGAAATCGCCTTTGCATAAGGGTCGACAAGTAGCTTGTTGAAATTGAACCGATGCCCATGTTCGGGATCCCACGGCCCGTCCACGCGATATCCATAATGCTGTCCGGGCTTGATCCCGTTGATGAACCCATGCCATACAAACGCAGTGCGTTCGCGCAGCGTGACGCAATCGACTTGCTTCCCATCCGCATCGAAAAAGCAGACGTCCACGCGGGTGGCGGCTTCAGAGAAAACAGCAAAATTGGTTCCCCGCTTATACGCAGTGGCACCTAGAGGGTAGGGCTTTCCTGGCAGCAACGTTCGGCTCATACGGCCTGTGATGCAGATTCCGCTTGCCTCTGTTGTATTCCAAAGGCTCAAGGGACCTGCGCCATGAAAGTAGTGCTTACGCCGCCATTGCTTGGGCGAGGCGGCGCACAGTCAAAACCGTAATGTCGTCTTCCTGTCCAAACTCGCGTGCCGCATCGGCAATATAAAACGCCGACTGATTGCTTAGGTTGTGAATTCGCGCGAATCCAAACAGCTCTCCGGAATTCTGTCTAGCCTCGACGACGCCATCGGAAAGCAGGAGTATGCGATCGCCCGGGTGCATGTAGAGCCTGACCTCTTCATAGGAAATGTCGGGAAGCACTCCCAACGGAAGTCCACCGGGCAACGCGACCTCCTGGCTGTTCAGGTAAGGAGGCAGGTGACCGGCATTGGCCAGCACCAACTCACCATCCGGTCCGAAGAATGCCGCCTGGCATGTGGTGAAGCTCTCGCTGCCCACCAGCACCCGGTTCAGCGAACGGAGAATGCGCGCCGGATGGGTCTCGGCCGAACGCCGCAGCGCGCCCATCAGCATCGATACATTCATCGCCGCCTTCAGGCCTTTGCCCGCCACATCGCCGATTACAACCAGCAAGCCGCCATCGGCTGTGCTTTCGATGTGAAAGAAGTCTCCGCCCACCTCGTTTGCGGGCTTATAAACCGAATCCACCTCAAATCCCGGCGTATCGACCTTTTCCCGGGGAATCATCAGTTCCTGGACGCTGCGCGCGGCAGCCAGCTCGCTCGATGCACGCTCCTGGTCCCGATGAATGCGAAGGAAGCGGAAGAAGATAATGACGACGATCGCCAGCAAGCCCGTAAAATCCGCCACGGTGGCGAAGTGAATAGGGATCGGGCCGGCCTGGATTGTCAGTGGCGAGCGATAGGGCTTGCCCGACCAGTCCGTCATTCCCGAAGTAAGGATCGGCTCCAAAACGCCTACGAAGCTCAGCAGCAATGGCACCAGCAGAAGCCCCGCTTCGAAGTTTTTTCTCACCGTCGCATTGATGAGGGTGATCAGGATGAACGCCATCCACCCCATCGCCCACACGAAGCACCCCAGCATGATCACCACCAGCCCAACCCCAAGAAGCCGGTTGTGTCCCACCATCACCACCATCAGCAGGGAGGGGCCGATCAGGGCAAGCAGCGGCGCCGAATAGCGCAGCCACCGGATGTACCAGCGCTTGCGCAGCGCAAGAAACGCCACGATGAACTCGAAGTAGAGATAGGCCGTCACCATCAACAGCTGTACCAGCATGGCTGCATACCAGAGCTGATCCAGTTGCGCTGTGCTCCCTGCCAGGGTGATGAATCCGAGAGGGGCCTGCACCAGTTCGTAGAGAGCAAGCCACAGATATTCGCGGTGCCCGCGTTGCGTAAAGTAAAGCGCAAACAAAAACAACGCCAGAAATACCAGCAGGATTTCGTTGATCAGGTGCGGCAGGTGTTCAAACAGGCTGTGCAGGGACCACAACTCGAGCGAATGGCTTAAGTCGTCTGGGGTTCCGATTCTGAAGGTGCGGTTGGCAAAGAACGATGTGTAGGCGGAATAGCCAAAGGGAACATAGATGGTTCGCACCACCAGCACCAGCGAGGTCTCCGAAGGAGGCACGTTCAGTTGGTAAATCCGCGAGATCGCCTGGTAGTGATCGGCTTCGTCGCCGTGCGGGCCATCCGGATCAATGTGGCGACCGTTGGCAAACACGTCAATCGAAGACCCCGATCCCGACCCTGGATACATCGAGGCATTCGGGGTTACCGGAAGCTCGACCAGCAGGGCAATCGGCCGGTGCCCCTCCGCTAGTTTGATGTGAATGCGAAACCACGTAAAAGGGCGTTTATGGCCCGGCGGCGGACCGGGTGGGGCATTGCCCGCGGACTTGTCGGTTCCCGGCGGGTCAGTCGGATGGTCTTCGTCGGGCACGTCCGCGATCCAGGGCTTGGCGTCACGCAAGCTCCACGACGAGTCATCGAAGTCAGGCGAAATCGCGGCTGGATTCGCGGTGATGCCCACCCGCCAGCCTTTGTCGAGAAGTACCGGCGAGCCCATCTGCGTAGCGTCGAAAGTCACCGCCGGGGCGGTCGCCTGCGCGGGAGCTTTTACGGGCGCCGAGCGGCCATGCCCGTGGGGTGCCAGGATCGCCCCCAGCGGGCCCGGATCCTTGGGATGCGCCGACTGGCCGTGCATCTGGACTCCTCCCCACACTGCCAGAGCGGCCACCACGATCCGTACCGGGCGCACAAAACCTCCTCTAAAATCCGTGCTCTCCACTTTAATTCAGAGGGATAGAAGCTCCAAGCCGCATTCCCAATGGCCACAAGAATCGAGGCTGGCGCACCGTGGCCTTCTCCGCCGCCCATCCGCCGGGCGGTTCAAATAAACTTCCCTTTGGCTGCCCAACGAGCCGATACTAGCGTCTAACGAATCGAGCGAAGCGGCTCGGGACAGAGCGGCGCGTTTCAGCGGAGGTACCCTATGGCAACGACCAGGCCAAACCCCAGATCCCCAGTTTCAGCAGTCACCGCAGCAGGTTTCGCCCTGGCAGCCTTGTCGGTCGCCTGGGGGCAAGCCACGCCGCAATCTAACCCTTCGACGCCCAATACCCCGCCGCCCACCGCTCAGCCTGCCCCGGGGACCACTCCGGTAGCCGGCGATTCCCAGGCACCGGCCTCAGCTCCCAAGCAGGGCCAGCAGGCTCCATCCGCCCAGCCCGCGCCCGGCACGGTTCCCGTCGATGGCGATAAACAGCCCCCCGCCAAGCCCGCTCCCGGCACCGAGCCGGTCTCGGGAGATGTTCCTGCTGCGGCCGTAAATCCGGAGAAGGTCGTCGAGCCAGGCAGCCAGCCCGTGAAGGTCAAGCCGGGCGGGATTGACGACGTAAGCGCCGTTGGCAACCGCGATATCGGCGGACGCGGCATGGGTAACTGGTACTCCACCGATACCGAAATCAAGATGGGAAAGATGTACGCTTCGGAGATCGAGAAGAGCACCAAATTCATTACCGATCCGGTGGTGACCGAGTATGTCAACCGCATTGGGCAAAACATCGTCAAGAATTCAGACTGCAAGGTGCCCTTCACCATCAAGGTGATCGACTCCGATGAAATCAATGCCATGGCTCTGCCCGGTGGCTTCTTCTACGTGAATTCGGGTCTTCTTCTCAATGCTGATGAAGAAGCGGAACTGGCCGGCGTAATGGCTCATGAAACCGCACACGTCTGCGCCCATCATGCGGTCCGGGAGCAGACCCGCATGAACTACGCGCAGCTCGGGACCATTCCGTTGATCTTCATCGGTGGATGGACCGGTTATGGCATCTACGAGGCTGCCTCGATCGGCGTTCCGATCACCTTCATGCACTTCTCGCGTGAATTTGAATCACAGGCCGACTATCTGGGCGTGCAGTACATGTATCGCGCCGGATACGATCCCCAGGCTTTCATCAGCTTCTTTGAAAAGATTCAGGCCCTCGAGAAGCGGAAGCCCGGCGCCGTCGCAAAAGTTTTTGCCGATCACCCGCAGACGCCCGATCGTATCCTTCACTCTCAGGAGGAGATTGCCCGGATTCTTCCGCCAAAGGATGAATACACCGTTACCACTTCTGAATTCGACGACGTCAAGGCCCGGCTGGCTCGAATCGAGAACAAGCGCCGCCTTACCGACTCCAAGGACAACAAGAAACCGTCGCTGCGCCGCGCCAGCACTGATCCCAACGCCAGTGACTCGTCGAACGGCGATGACCGGCCCACTCTTCACCGCCGCGAAGATCAGCAGAAGTAATTGCTCCTGAATCAGCCTCGCCCCGAACCGGCCCCAGGGCCGGTTCGGTCATTTTTGCCTTGTTTTGTGCCCCTCTCCGTCGTAAATTTGATCTCAGAGAAATCACTTTAGGGTTCGTCGCGTTGGGATTTCGTGGGAATGGTCCGTCCGGACGCGCTAAAAAGGCTATTTATGGCAGCACCAGGCTCGCAGCGTCGCGGGAAGGCGCTCCGGACGAAACAGCAAGTGACCCGTTTCGGAGGGGAAGAGCGCATCGGGACGAACGGCCGGTTCTGCATTAGGGGGTCATCCAACTTATGAAAAAGATTGCTGTTCTTGCGGCTGCCTTTGTTTTCATTCTGTTGCTCACCAAGATCGCGAACCAGGTCCCGCCCGCTCCTCCGCCGGGGACGGCGTTTTCGCTGAAGGCTCAGCAGGTCATTCAGTGCTCTTCTGACGAGATCACCCTGGTCGACAACCACCAAAAATCCACCCACCTCGAAAAGGACGAAAGCTGGCCCGATTGCGGTGCCTTCCAGAAGGACCAAGTGATGGATTTCTACCTTTCCCGTGGCGACAAGACTCGTTTTCTGAGCACTGAAACCACCGCCTGGTGGCGCAAGGCGATGTAGCTTCCGCACTAATCCCGCAACTACTTGGGTCTTCCAAACGACAAACCCCAACATGCAGGCCTTCTGCGTGCGCACCGGCTTGCCGTTAATCCGGCCTGTGGAAAAGAACCCGAAAATTTCCAGATAATCACCTGAAATCCCTTGAACTGCCCCCCAAAACCGGGTTTAATACAGGACTACCGGCCACTCGGTCTCAGAGAGCCCACACGGAGGCAGCCTATGCGCAACGCCGCAGCACGCTCCAATCTTCTTGTCCCCGAGATCCGCGAGGTGATGGACATTCGCCAGGCTTCCGATTACCTGGGCATCTCCCCCGACACGCTCTACAAATATGCGTCAGAGGGTTTCGTACCGGCATTCAAGCTAGGCAATCGCTGGCGCTTCAAGCGGTCGCGGCTGGACGAGTGGATGGATCGGCAGTCGGATATGCAGTCCGGCTCGGGCGCGGTCGATACCGAGCATAAGAAGCCGGTGCGCTCGGCTTCCTGAAGACGTCGATACGTTACAGAATCGAGTATGCCGATCTGGCGCGTATTTGTGCCGGTATCAACCAGCCTACTGACCCATCGGTGTCATTGACACCCTGTCCCTGCGAACCGCAACAATGGATCCCATGATCAAGGCTCAAACCACCTGCCCGTTTCGGGGCTGGTTTTTATCCTGATCTCGACGGTTGAGGTAATGCCTAGTCTGCTTTCCCGTCCAGGTTTTTGGGGTCGCCGCGGGGGGAATTACCACTTCGGATCCCAGGGTATTCCGGGGAGAAAAACGATTCGCGAAGTTTGCTTAAGCGCATACAGCGCAGTTTGAGATTCTGTATGATCTCAGCACGTGGAGCGCCGGGAGGAACCAGCGTATCGTCTCGCTCCCGGGATCGGCTGATCACGAAGCGGCTTCCCACACTCGGCCTATCCTCGACAATCGCCGAAACGGTTGAAGACCCCGCATCACTAGTTGCTGTAGACGTTTATCAGGGTGGAGGGCAGGCCGATGGACGGTTCGAATTATCGCGATGCTGAATTCGTCAGCGAAGTCGCCGAGGACGTACTTGGAGTTTTACGCAAGTCGCATTTCTTTGGCCGCCTGGAAACGCGGTTTGCCGCGCCCTTGCCGGCGGCCCCCCCGCAGCCGTGCAGCCATTCGTTTGCACAGTCTGTTCAAATCCTGCGCGAACTCGGCATGGACACAGAGGACATCGGCGATGTGCTGGCGGTCTTCCGTCTTCGCGGCGCGGCCTGCGATTGCGAAGTCCTGCAGCACGTTGGCGGGCGGAATCGCGTGGAAATGCCGTTCTGGAAACCCAAAACTACGGACCGGCTTATAGCTGAGTGCGGCGCTTCTCCCTACGTGAACTAGTCGATTCAGGCTCACGGCAACTCGTCGTGATATACCTGTCCGAGTGGATCATCAACGCCGTATCGGCCAATTGCGACGCCGCCTGACGGCATCCGGACTGACGAGTTTACTCGTCACCAGCCTTCCTGACATTGCCTATCTTTGCGGGTTCACCGGATCGAGCGCGGCGCTGGCCGTTACCCGCAGAGTCACACGGCTCTTCACTGACGGCCGCTACAGCAGTCAGGCCGCTGAAGAAGTCAAGGCAGCCAAGGTCGATATTGGTTCCGGGCCTCCGGCAATCGCAGCTGCCCAATGGCTCTCCGCGCAACCCGGAGTCAACAACGCGGGTTTCGATCCCACCCACACCACGGTCGCTGAACTCAGCCGTCTTAAAGCTGGGCTGCCTTCCCGCCTGCGGCGCGCATTCCTGGTTCAGACTGAGTCTTCTCTGGTCGAGACTCTCCGCATGACCAAGGACGAAGACGAACTCACGCTCATGCGCGACGCCGCCCGCCTTGGCACCCGGCTCTTCGACCACATCCTCGCTTTCCTGCGCCCCGGCCTGCGCGAAATCGAGGTCGCCGCGGAGCTCGAACACCGCGCGCGCCTTCTGGGTGCGGAAGGCATGTCCTTCGACACCATCGTTGCCTCCGGCCCCAGGTCCGCCCTCCCTCATGGCAGAGCCACCTCCGCGCGCCTGCCCAGGAGCGGATTCCTGACCCTCGATTTCGGTGTTATCCTCAAAGGTTATTGCTCGGACATGACACGTACTGTTCACTTTGGGGCGCCCAAGCCAGTCGAGCGGGATGCTTATGAAAGGGTTCTCGAAGCCCAGCAGGCCGCGGTCGCGGCGGTGGGTTCGGGCGTAAGCTGCGGAGAGGTCGATGAAGCGGCGCGGCGCGTGCTGCGCGACGCCGGATTAGGCGAGGGCTTTTCCCACTCTACCGGACACGGCGTCGGCCTGGAGATTCACGAGCCTCCCCGCATTGGTGCGGGACAAACCACCCGGCTGCAGCCCGGTATGGTCGTAACCATTGAACCCGGCATCTATCTGGCGGGACAGTTCGGAATTCGCATCGAAGACATGGTTGTGGTTACACGAACCGAGGCTGAAATTCTTACCTCGGCTCCCAAGGCCCTGATCGAACTTTGATCGTGAGAGGTCGACTCACCCTTACCGGGAAGGTCAAGGAAAGAATGAAACAAGAAGATATCCAGGATCTCAAACAGCTCATCGAGTTTCTGAAAGAAAATCAGGTTGCCGAATTTGATCTCGATCGCGGCGACATGAAGATCCGTCTCAAGTTCAGCCAGGCCGACGCGCCGGCTGGCCTGCCTGTGCTGGGCAACATTCCGCTCATGGCTGCAACTTCGGCCGCAATGCCGGTTCCTGCAGCGCCTCCGGCTCCCAGCGCCATCGCCGCGCCGGCTGTAGAGAATCCCGACGCTAATCTGCACATCGTCAAGTCTCCTATCGTGGGCACCTATTACGGTTCGCCGTCGCCCGGCGCCGCCGCTTTTGTTTCACCCGGAGATCGGGTCGAAAAGGGGCAGGTCGTCTGCATCATAGAAGCCATGAAGCTGATGAACGAGATTGAGTCCGACGCCGGAGGAGAGATCGTCAAGTGCTTCGTGACCAACGGCCAGCCTATCGAATTCGGCCAGCCGTTGTTTGCCATTCGCAATTCATAATTACCAGCGGAGCACGCCATCGATTGCCGGCACAGCTGACTAACCCCGCGATTCCGCTCGCACCGCTTCAAAGGGACTGAATGTTTCGTAAGGTACTCATTGCCAATCGCGGGGAAATCGCTCTCCGCGTCATCAACGCCTGCAAGGAACTTGGCGTGCGCACCGTGGCCGTTTACAGCGAGGCCGATCGCAACTCCCTCCATGTCCGATTTGCCGACGAGGCCATTTGCATCGGGCCGCCGCGACCCGCCGACAGCTATCTCAACGTGCCCGCCGTCATCTCCGCCGCTGAAATAGCTGACGTGGATGCGATCCATCCCGGTTATGGGTTACTCAGCGAAAACGCCAACTTTGCCGAGGTCTGCCGCGCCTCCAACATCAAGTTCATCGGACCTCCGCCCGAAGTTACAAGGCTCATGGGCGAAAAGGAGAAGGCTCGTCAGTCCATGAAGAAGGCCAGGGTGCCGATCCTTCCCGGGTCCGACGGCGTGCTCCTTTCCGCAGAAGAAGCCCTGACCTGGGCCGACAAAGTCGGCCTCCCTGTGATCCTCAAGGCCAAGGCCGGCGGTGGCGGACGCGGCATGCGCATTGTTCGCACCGCCGAAGAACTGCCCAACCTCTACCATGCCGCCTCCACTGAGGCCGCCAATGCATTCGGCAACGGCGATCTCTACATGGAGAAGTTCATCGAACGCCCGCGCCACATCGAGTTTCAAGTACTCGCCGACGAACACGGTAACGTCGCCACTCTCTTCGAGCGTGAATGTTCCATCCAGCGCCGCCATCAAAAGCTGATAGAAGAAGCACCGTCGCTTCAAGTCGACGCCAAGATGCGCAGCGAAATCGATAATACCCTGCGTCGCTGCCTGACTGAAATCGGCTACCACAATGCCGGCACGGTCGAATTTCTGATGGATGAAGACGGCCAGTTGTACTTCATCGAGATGAATACCCGCATCCAGGTCGAACATCCTGTGACCGAATTCATCACCGGGGTCGACCTGGTCAAGGCGCAACTCCTCATCGCCTCCGGCGAGAAGCTGTCGAACATTCTTCCCGCCAAGCTGGAGATGCGCGGACACGCAATTGAGTGTCGCATCAACGCCGAACATCCCCAGAAGTTCACTCCCTCGGCCGGCAAGATCACGGCGTTCAACGTGCCTGGAGGCAACGGAGTTCGCGTGGATACGGCTCAATATGCAGAGGGCGTAGTGCCGCCCTACTACGACTCGCTAATTGCCAAGCTCATCGTGCATGGCGCCGACCGTGCCGAGGCCATTGCCAAAATGGAACGCGCTCTCAGCCAGTTCATCGTGCAGGGAATTGAGACATCCATTCCGCTTCACCAGGACATTTTCAAGAACGAAGCGTTCCGGGCAGGCGAGTTCGACACCAAGTTCATGGAGCGCTTCCTGGCGGGATGAACCGCGGCCATGCTCCTTTACCGGTCACGGTTCAAGAGTTCGGGAATGCTCTCGGCATTCTCAAAGACGGTTTACAGAGTGAGCGGCCGCCTCTTCGGCGCGCGCTTTCTCTGCGTGCAGCACTCTTTTTTCATTCGCCGCTCCCAGCCAGGTTGGCTTTATACTTGCAGTTCGTATTCTCAAAAGGGGTCAGACTGAGATCGCTACTCACTAGAAGACTCCGCTAGCACGACTTTGAACAGCGAGTTGGTCCCGGGGCCGTTATTCGATGAGCGTCATTCCGCCGATTTATGAACGCCATTCCTGGCCCATGGCGGGCGGCGAAATGGCGCACGTGATTCGTTCATACCCCTGGCCTTCCACCGCTCTCGGTCCCGTGGGAGACTGGCCGGCAGGCCTTCGCCTCTCCCTCGACATCATGCTTGGATGCGCGTTCCCAGCCACCCTGCAATGGGGCCCGGAACTCACCCTGTTCTACAACGACGCTTACATTCCTTTGATCGGCTCGAGACACCCCGCTGCCCTGGGTCGTCCGATCCTCGACAGCTTCCCCGAGATCGGCGAGACGTATCGGCCCTTGGTTGCCAGAGTATTTAACGGGGAACATATCCTGCTTGAGAACCAGATGTTTCGCTATTCTCGGCACGATGTTCCCGAAGACCTATGGTTCGATCTGTCCTACAGCCCCGTCCTGGGTGAAGAAGGAAGCGTCTCGGGTATCCTCGCGATCGGCCTCAACATTACTTCCAGGGTGTTGGCTGAACGCGCCAAGGCCGAAACCGACAGACGCCTCCGGCGCGTTCTCGAGACCGACGCAGTCGGAGTCATTTTCTTTGACTTCACCGGCACGGTGGTCGATGCCAACGAAGTCTTCCAGCGATTGACCGGTTACTCCAAATCAGAGATTGAGTCCCGCCAGCTGACGTGGCGCACCATGACACCTCCGGAATGGGTCAAGGTGAGCGAAGAGCAGATGGAAAAGCTTGTGGCCACCGGCAGAATTGGTCCCTACGAGAAGGAATACATCCTTAAAGACGGCTCGCGCCGGTTCATGCTTTTTGCGGGACGGGATCTTGGCGATGGAACCATTGCAGAGTATTGCATCGACATCACCAGCCGCAGAGCCGCGGAGACCGCCTTGCGCGCCAGCGAACAGCGTTTCCGCGCTCTAGTAGAGTCGACTTCCGATGTCGTTTATCGCATGAGCGCGGATGGGTCTGAAATGCGGCAGTTGCAGGGGAGGGAATTCCTCGAGGACACGGCGTCGCCCCAGACCAATTGGATCGCTCAATACATCCACCCCGAAGATCAGCAGGCCGTCCGAAGCGCTATTGAAGAGGCCATTCGTACCCGTGGAATCTTTCAGCTCGAATACCGTGTGCTGCGGTCGGACGGAAGCCCTGGATGGACTTCTTCCCGGGCGATTCCACTGTTGAATGCTCAAGGCGAGGTGGCCGAGTGGTTCGGGACCGCAACTGATGTTACCGTCCGGAAACGAGCCGAGGAAGCACTTCTCCGCAGTGAGAAGCTTGCTTCGCTGGGGCGTCTGGCAGCGTCAATAGCTCACGAAATCAACAATCCGCTCGAAGCGATGGCCAACCTGCTTTACCTGATCAAAATCAGCGAAGGCCTTCCTGAAGCGGCACGCCAGAATCTCGAAGTGGCCGAAGGGGAACTGATGCGCATCGCGCACATCACGCGCCAGTCCCTGGGCTTCTATCGCGAAGCCAGCGCACCCATGCTCACCTCCGTGACCGATCTGCTCGACGCCTCCATCGACCTGCTCAAGGGAAAAGTCGTTGCCAAAAATGCTCCGATTGAACGTGATTGGGGTGCTGATCTCAATGTCGCCGCGGTTCCGGGCGAACTGCGCCAGGTGTTCTCCAACCTGCTCGCCAACAGCCTCGACGCCATACCGCCAGACGGGAAGGTTTGGATCCGGGCCAGGAAGACGCGTTATGGTTCCCGTGATGGCGAAGGCGGCGTCCGCATCACTTTTGCCGACAATGGACGCGGGATCCGGCCCGAGACGCGCCAGCATATTTTCGACCCCTTCTTCACCACCAAGGGCAGCCTGGGGACGGGACTGGGGCTGTGGGTGACCAAGCAGATTGTCGACAAGCACGGAGGGTGTATTCGCATGCGCAGCCGTAGCGAAGGCGTCGCGACCGGCACCGTGTTTTCTGTGTTTCTGCCTCAGCGGCCGGTCACCAATCAAGCCGCGCATTCGATTGCATGAAATTAGCAACGGTGGGCGCACAATGAAATCACCGCTTCCCGTTCCGGTGGCTTTGGCTCGTTACTTGGCCAGGAAGACGCCCCGCATACCCCCTGGGGATACCCTATTCGGCTCCAGCCGTATGCGGGACCTGCGATCGATCCAACTGCGCATGAATCGCGGGTTTGAACAATGGTGTCCGGGGTTCGTTTCCTCAAGACCAGCTCCGCGCTGCCCGGCGTCCTCCCGCCAATGTAAAATCGGGTGGCCGTTCCGAAAACTTGGGGACCTTCTCTTCTATGCGCTGTCGAGCCGCCTTTGTCTTTGCATGTGTGCTTTCTTTCACCGGGTTTGTCGGAACCTGCTCTGCCCCCGCTCAGACCGTGGACTGGCCGGTTTACAACGGCGGCAACGACGGGGATCACTACTCCCGCCTCCGCCAGATCGACCGAACCAACGTAGCCAACCTGGAACAGGCCTGGACCTTCGATACGGGTGAGAAGGGCGGAATCCAGACGAACCCGCTGATCGTGGGCCGCACGCTTTACTCCTACACGCCTACTCAGAAGATCGTGGCTCTCGACGCCGCCACCGGCGAGCTCAGGTGGAGATTCGATTCCGGCGTCAAGGGCTCGCAACCCGCCCGCGGCATGAGTTGGTGGAGCGACGGCAAAGAGTCCCGGCTCCTCGCCGGGATCATGAACTTTCTCTACTGTCTCGACCCTACGACCGGGAAACCCATTGAGTCCTTCGGCGAAGGCGGTCGCATCGATCTCCGCAAGGACCTGCGAGGCGATTACCAGGTGCAGTCGATCGCACTCACCAGCCCCGGCGTTGTCTACAAAGACCTTATCATCGTCGGCGGTCGGAACCCGGAGACGCATCCGGCACCGCCCGGCGATATTCGTGCGTTCGACGTTCGCACCGGCAAGCTCCGCTGGAGCTTCCACACCATTCCGCACCCGGGCGAGCCGGGCTACGAAACATGGCCCAAAGACGCATGGCTTACGGCCGGCGCCGCCAACAATTGGGCGGGCATGACCCTTGATGCCGAACGCGGCATCGTCTACGTGCCCACCGGCTCTGCGGTAATGGATTTTTATGGCGGCGATCGCGTGGGCGATGATCTCTACGCGAACTGCGAACTGGCTCTCGATGCCGCCACCGGCAAACTGCTATGGCACTTCCAGGGCGTTCACCACGACATCTGGGATCGCGATTTCCCCTCACCACCCGCCCTCTTCACGCTTAAACGCGATGGCAAGTCGATCCCCGCCCTCGCTCAAACCAGCAAACAAGGCTTCGTTTACGTCTTCAACCGGCTCACCGGCAAGCCTCTGTTCCCGATGACAGAGCGGGCTTACCCGCCGAGCACCGTGCCTGGCGAGGTGGCCTCCAAAACCCAATCATTGCCCGACACGCCAATGCCGTTTGCCCGCCAGAGGCTCACAGCCGGCGATCTGACGACACGAACCCCGGCCATGCACGACTGGGCCGTCAGCCAGTTCAAAGACCTCCGTAGCGACGGACAGTTTGTTCCTTTCGTTGTGGGTAAATCGACGGTGGTTTTCCCGGGATTCGACGGCGGCGCCGAATGGGGCGGTCCGGCCATCGACCCAGTGCACAACATCCTCTACGTGAATGCCAACGAGATGGCTTGGCTTGGAGTCCTGGCTGCCGCTCCGCGCGGAGGTACGCCCGGCGAACGCACCTACCGCGATCAGTGCGCAGTCTGCCACGGGCTTGACCTTTCCGCATCGCCCCCGGCGTTTCCCTCTTTAGTGGGTATCGACAAGCGCCTGACCGACGAAGCGATCAGCGAGACGGTCCACGGTGGAAAAGGCCGTATGCCTTCGTTCCCCAATATCGACCAGGGCAGGATGACGGACCTGCTGACCTACCTCCATTCGAGTGCAGGACAGCAGGGGAAAGAGCTCGCGTCGGTTCCGAATCCGACTCGCATAGCGACCCGTCAAGCCGATCCGGCCGGAGCTGCCATTTACGCCAGGCGCTGTGCCATCTGCCACGGCGAACACATGGAAGGTAATCCGCCGTCGTTTCCGATGCTGATCGGGGTCGGCGCACGATTATCGACGGATCAGGTCACCGATGTTATTCATCAGGGCCGCGGCCGTATGCCGGCGATGGCCAAACTGCAGGGCGGAGACCTGGAAGCGCTTCTACGCTTTCTCGATGCCGGCAAGAAAAAGAACGAAACCGCCGCAACGGCTAGCGAGCCCTTGGAATACACGTTTGGCGGTTATCGCAAGTTCCTTGACCCCGAAGGCTATCCCGCCTTCAATCCGCCCTGGGGCACCCTGAACGCGATCAATCTCACCACCGGCAAATACCTATGGAAGATCAATCTTGGCGAATACCCGACGCTGGCCGCGCAGGGCTTGAAGGACACCGGCTCAGAGAACTATGGCGGCCCGGTCGTCACCGCCGGTGGAGTCCTCTTCATCGGGGCCACCGTCTACGACCGGCGATTTCGCGCGTTCGACTCCCAGACCGGCAAGCTGCTTTGGGAAACCGAACTCCCGTTCGCCGGGGTGGCCACGCCGTCGACTTACATGGTTGATGGCCGCCAGTATGTGGTGATCGCGGCCAGCGGGGGGCGTGACCCGCGATCGCCGGTCGGGGGAGTGTATATCGCATTCGCTCTGCCGCGGAACAAATAGAAGTGCCTGACTTAGCTGGTTCGTTCCATATCCGCTCCGCAGCAAAAACGGCTGCTCAGGGCAGGTCGGCCGAGTCTTCCGGGTCGGGACCGCTCATCATCAGCGGCATCACTTCACCGAACGACTTCATCTGGTACTCGTTAGGCGGAATATTTCCCGCCAGATAACGCACGAAATAATCCCACCGTCTCCGGGTCATGTAGAGCGACGCCGGCCCATACCCGTGCTGCACATTGGGAATGATCAGCAGGTCGAAGTCCTTATTGGCCTTGATGAGGGCGTCGACAACCAGCAGGGTGTTGTTGGGTGGCACGTTGTCGTCCATCGAGCCATGTGCCAGCAGCAAGTGCCCCTTCAGATTTTTGGCAAAGTTCTGATTGGCTTGAGAATCGTAGTTGCTGGTTCCGTCCGGCTTCTTGACTTCAAGGCCAGCCCATTTCTCGGCCCAGTCATCTTCATAGTCGCGCTGATCGTGATTGCCGCTCTCGGCGATCCCCACTTTGAAAAAGTCCGGATAGTGGAACATCGCAGCCGCGGTCGCATTGCCGCCGCCCGAATGTCCCCAGATCCCGACGCGATCCAGATCGATGAATGGGTATTGCGTGGCCAGATCCTTCATTCCCGCAACCTGGTCGGGGATGGTATTGTCGCCCAAATCACCGTAGTACGCTTCGTGAAAAGACTTCGAACGCCAGGGCGTTCCCATTCCGTCGATGCAGACCACGACGAAGCCCAATTCCGCCAGCGCCTGCATGTCACCGTGCGCGCCCGCGAACTCCCTCGTAAAGCACGAACCCGTTTGCGGCCCTGGATATACCTGGTTCACGATCGGGTACTTCCTGCCTTCCTCCATGTGCGACGGCTTGAACATGAAGCCGTACAAGTCCGTTGTTCCGTCGCGGCCTTTGACTTTGATTGGCACTGGAGGCACCCAGTTCGCTGCCCTCAGCCTGGAGATGTCCTGGCGGCCCAACTCCATCGCTACCTTTCCCGAACAGTCGCGCAGCACGGTTACGTGAGGTTCAGTGGCGGTCGAATAAGAGTCGACGAAATACTTTCCGGCCGGCGACATTTCCACGTGGTGGTCTGCATTCTCGGGCGTGAGAAGAGTCAGACCCGTTCCGTCAAACTTCACACTGTAGAAGTTGCGAAAGTAAGGATCCCGATCCGCCTCTTTGCCGGCTCCTACGAAATAGATCTCGCGTGACTTGTCGTCCACATAGAGCACCTGGGCTACGTTACCCGGCCCCTTGGTGATTTGATTTTTTAGCTTGCCGGTGCCCAGGTCGTAAAGATAAAGATTGCCCCAGTTGTCACGCTCACTGAACCAGAGGATCTCGTTGGATTCGGGCAGGTACTGCCAGTTGATCTTGTCGTTTCCGCTCTCAAAAAACTTCCGCGCGTTCTCGTTCATGACTTCGCGCACTTCGCCGCTCGCGGCATCCGCCACCCGCAGCCACTCCTCCTTGTGGTCCCGGGAGGTCGACAGAAAAGCCAGGTGACTCCCATCCGGACTCCACTGAACATCCGACCAGGTATTCCCCTCGCATGCCACGTCGTCGCACAGGCTGGACCGATGCTGATCGGGCGGCATCTTCAACCGCACCACTTTGCGCGCCTTCACGTCGATGATCACGCGCTCGATCATGGTGATGTCCTTGTCGCCGACGAGGGGGTATTTCCAAGCCTTGAGTTGCGGATGAGTGTTGGTGACCGGCACCAGGTACATCTCGGAAGTCTTCCGCTGATCCTGTTGGAAGGTTGCGATCTTGGTCGAGTCAGGTGACCAGAGAAGAATCGCCTGGTCAGTCATCTTCCACCCGGCGTTGTCTGTCGCGTAGCCGAAGTCCTTGACGCCGTCGGTCGTGACCTGGATTTCCGCGCCGGTTTCGAGATCGCGCACCCAAAGGTTCCAGTCGCGAATGAACGCACCCTGTTTTCTATCCGGAGATAAATGCACGGGCTCGTGACGGACGGGATGATCAGTTTTCGCGCCGCGTTGCGGTGAACCGGATCCTTCTTTCTTGCAAGAGACGTTCTCGCCGCCGGTCTCGCAACGGTAAACCGTGCCCTGGGCCGTAAGCGTGACCATGCCATCGTTCCCCGAAAAAGAGAGATCCGACAGCAGCAGGTGCCGTGCATCCTGTTTGATTTCCCCGTTTGAGGCTGCCTTCAATGCGGCGGCAAGCTTTTCCTGATCAAAGGCTGCGGCTCGAGCCGACTTTGCCGGGTCTACCAGCATGTAGGTGATGCCGGTTTCGTCCACCGCCCGATACCAGAAACGACCGTCTTCCATCCACCTGGTATTCACCATGCCTTTGTAGGCCAGCGGATTCATGTTGTACGACATGAACTTCTCGGCAGCCGCGTAGTCCTGTTCGGTCAGTTGCCGTGGTTGTTGCGCCATTCCGGCGTCCCAGAGAAAAGCAAAAGCCATCAAGGCTCCCGCACGGAGTCTCAAACTTGTTGTGTGCATTTCGCAGATTCCTTTTGGGCAGCGCCCGCCGCTTCTGGGGGAGGGAATTCGGCGGTTGAATACTCACGAGCTAAACTTTGCCATTTTATAACGCGGTTGACAGCGAATCGGCAGCCGGACGCCTCTGTTTCTCCACGAACGTCATATGCAGGTGTGGCCCCACTCCTAGGTCATCAGGGACACAAGGAAATCAAGTCAGACCCTCGGCCCCAAAATATATTCGCTTTTTATTCCCCATATGGGTCAATTTTGCGCTATGCTGGCCCTCGCAACTCGGAGGTTGCCAAACATGGACATTCAAAAGGAACTTATCGCTGAATTTGACCGCGAGTCCGCCTCGACGCGCAAAATCCTCGAAGCGATCCCTGAGGACGCCGACTTCGCCTGGAAACCGCACGAAAAATCAATGTCGCTCGGGCGTCTTGCGGCTCATGTCTCTGATACCAATGCCGCTTGGGCCGATCACACCCTTACCCGCGACCGCCTTGACTGGACTCCTGAAATGAACCCGAAGGATCCCGCCACCAAGCCCGAACTGCTGGAGCGCTTCGAGCGCCAGCTCGCCGAAGCCAAGGCGGAGCTTGCCAAGTTCGATTCCCAAAAATGGGATTCTAACTGGAAGTTCGTGGCCGGCGACCAGGCCTGGATCGATGACACCAAATACAACGTGTGGCGCACCTGGGTGATCAATCACACTATCCACCACCGTGCACAGCTTGGAGTCTACCTCCGCCTGCTGGGGCAGAAGCTCCCGGGCTGCTATGGCCCCTCTGCCGACGAAATGTGAAAGGGGCAAGCACCGTCGGTCCTGGCTTGCCGCCCGTTTTTGAGCGGCCCCTCCTTTTCGCCTGATTCCGGCGAAAGGGCGGGGTCCGCTACCCTGTACGCATGCCCACGGAATTCCCCAAGATCTATCCCATTCTGGATTCTTCTTTCATCTCTCCCGTCAACCGGGAGGCATTTCTCGACGCGCTCGGCCGCTCTCTCGCCGATGCGGGTGTGACCCTGCTGGAGTACCGCAACAAGCGCGGCAGCAGCGAAGAACTGCTGGTTGACGCGGCGATCCTTCGCAACGCTATGCCTCCGGGTCAGGTTCGCTTGATCCTCGACGATCGCGTCGACCTGGTAGAAGCCTGTGGCTTTGACGGCGTTCATGTCGACGCTGGCGACCTGTCACCTTTGGAAGCCCGCCAGGTTCTCGGCCCCGGGCGGATGATCGGTACTTTCGGCGGCAGTTCCGCTCTCCTTCCGGGCATCCTCAACGCGCCGGTTGACTACTTCGCTATAGGCCCCGTCTTCGCGACAACCACCAAGCAGACCGATAAGCCCCCCATCGGCCCCGCCGGGGTGAACGTGCTCCGCGGTGAAGCCGGTCAGGGTCCGGTACTGGTCGCCGCAGCGGGCATTACGCTATCAACCGCTTCCCTGGTCCTCGAGGCAGGCGCCAATACAGTCGCCGTGGCGGCAGCGCTTTTCGGCGCTTCCGATCCGGCCGCCGAATTCCGTCGCTGGCAGCTGGCCCTGGGTTGATCACAAAGTTATCCCGCACTCCGGTCGGGACTTTCCCTTGCGGTATCAGCGAAAACTTGAAGACATCTGCGCAAAAATCAGGTAAAAACCTATCCAGTGACGACCCACAGTATTTCCAGCAACGAGGCCGCCTCCACTTCGCCGCCAAACCAACCGAGTGCGCCACGGATGGTGCAGACGCTCGGTCTCTTCAGCTCCACCGCCCTGGTTATAGGATCCATGATCGGGTCCGGAATCTTTCTGGTCGACGCGGATATAGCTCGCGTGACCAACTCGCCTGCGCTTTTTCTGGGGGCCTGGGTTGTAACCGGCGTTCTCACCATCATTGCCGCCCTGAGCTACGGTGAACTCGCGGCCATGATGCCCAAGGCCGGCGGCCAATACGTCTATCTCCGCGAATCGCTGGGGCCACTATGGGGTTTTCTCTACGGCTGGACTCTGTTCCTTGTTATCCAGACCGGCACCATCGCTGCAGTCTGCGTCGCGTTCGGCAAATTCCTTGGCGTCTTTTTTCCGACCATTTCGACGACTCACTGGCTCTGGCACATCGCTCACGTCCCGGCGTTCACCATTGGACCGATGGTGCTCGGAAACATGGAAATAGGAATCAACACCGCTAACCTAGTTGGCCTGGTGATTGTTTTCCTGCTCGCGTTCGTCAACATCTTCGGCCTCAAGCTCGGGGCCCTCATTCAGAATGTATTCACCACGGCCAAGGCGCTGTCGCTCGCGGCCCTCGTCGTGCTTGGGTTCACCATCGGAAAGAATGCTATCGCCTGGTCCGCCAACTTCGGCGAGAACTGGTCCCGCTTCTGGGAGAATTCCGGCTGGCAGGCCCTGCACCCGGTCCAGGTGGGGATCGGTGGCCCCGTGGTGCTGGTCAACGTGGTCATCGTTCTTGCTGTCGTGCAGGTCGGGTCGCTGTTCTCGGCGGACGCCTGGAACAACATCACGTTCACCGCCGGGGAAGTCAAGAATCCAAGGCGCAATATCCCACTCTCGCTGGTTCTCGGAACCGGGTTCGTGCTGACAGTCTATTTCCTTGCCTCGGCGGCGTACCTGCTTGTGCTGCCCATGCACGGCGATCCTCAAGGGGCAACGGTCATTGCACGAGGGATCCAGCATGCATCTGAAGATCGGGTGGGCACAGCAGCCCTGGAGCAGATCTTCCGTTCCGGGGGTGCCCAGATCATGGCTGCGGCAATCCTCATTTCGACATTCGGCTGTGCCAACGGGCTCACCCTCGCTGGAGCACGCGTCTATTACGCCATGAGCCGCGATGGGCTGTTCTTCAAGTCGGTGGGCAAACTCCACCCTAAATATCACACTCCGGTCGCCGGGCTTCTCATCCAGGCTTGCTGGACGGCGTTGCTGTGCGCCTCCGGGTCCTACTCGCAGCTGCTCGACTACATCATCTTCGCGGTGCTTGTGTTTTACATCCTCACCATCGTGGGCTTGTTCGTGCTGCGGGTGAAGTGGCCGGCGGCACCCCGGCCGTACCGTGCTCTTGGTTATCCGGTTCTGCCCGCCCTCTACATTGCCCTGGCCGCAGGGATATGTGTCGTATTATTGCGGTACAAGCCCCAGTACACCTGGCCTGGCCTTGTGCTCGTCCTGCTCGGGATCCCCGTTTACTTCCTCTGGTCAAGGCGACCCGCCAATCAGACCTAGGCTTTCCAACGTCAATCAATCGCCGTGGAGGATGATCTTCTTTGAACTCCAGACTGCTGAGAATCAAGCCGATGTCAATGCTGTCCGCCGAGGCCAGCGAGCAGGGCGAACACACCCTGAAGCGTTCTCTGAGTGCGTTGAACCTGATAACCCTCGGGATCGGCGCTGTCATCGGGGCGGGCATCTTCACGCTAACGGGCCAGGCGGCAGCCCTGCGGGCCGGTCCGGCCGTGGCGTTAAGCTTTGTGCTTGCGGGCCTGACATGCGCCTTCGCGGGCTTGTGCTATGCGGAATTCGCATCCATCATCCCCATCGCGGGCTCCGCCTATACCTACGGATATGCGACCCTGGGTGAACTGGTGGCGTGGATTATCGGCTGGGACCTCTGCCTTGAATATGCCTTCGGCGCGTCCACCGTTGCTTCGGGTTGGGCGGGCTACTTCAATAGCCTGCTGCAGCAGTTTCACATCTACATTCCGCCGCAACTTACCGCTACCACAGGTACCCCGCTGGTCTTTTACCACGATCAATGGATTCAGCTGATGTCGCTTCCACCCGGGGTCAGCGCCGATGGCCTGCAACACGCGACGGGGGTCGTCAACCTCATCGCCGTGTGCATCGTCATGGTCATCACGACGATCCTCGTGATCGGGATCAAGGAATCTGCCAATTTCAATTCGGCCGTGGTGATCATCAAGGTTTCCATCGTTGGAGTCTTTTTGGTGGTGGGCGGCTATTTCCTCTTCAAGCACCCGGCCATAGCCAGTGCCAACTGGCATCCCTTCATTCCGCCCGCCGACGGACGAGGCCATTTCGGCATACTCGGCATCCCCACCGCGGCAGCCTCCATTTTCTTCGCATACATTGGGTTCGACGCCGTTTCCACGGCGGCCCAGGAAGCCAAGAATCCGCAGCGCGACATGCCCATCGGCATTCTCGGATCGCTTGTGGTCTGCACAGTCCTCTATATCCTGGTTTCGCTTGTGCTCACAGGCTTGGTCAGCTACAAGACCCTGAACGTTTCGGCACCGGTGGCCCTCGCCATCGATGCCACGGGCGTCTCCTGGGGATCGATGCTGGTCAAAATCGGCGCCGTCTTTGGACTGGCCACGGTGATGCTGGTGATGCTCCTCGGACAAACCCGCGTGTTTTACTCCATGTCCAAGGATGGTCTTCTGCCCAAGTGGGCCTCAGCCGTGCATCCGAGGTTTCGCACGCCCTGGATCACCACGATCATCTTTGGCGCATTTGCGGCCATCATGCCGGCCTTCTTCAACATCGACGTCCTTTCGGAACTGGTCAACATCGGCACGCTTCTGGCCTTCACGATTGTGAGCGCGGGCGTGTGGGTTTTGCGGGTTCGTCAACCCGAATTGAAGCGGCCGTTCAAAACGCCGCTGGTGCCCCTGGTGCCGATCCTCGGCATCGTGTCAGCGCTGTACCTGATGAGCCGGCTCGCCATGATCACGTGGATCGTGATGATCGTCTGGCTGCTGATTGGCCTGGTGATCTACTTCAGCTACTCGCTCAAGCACAGCAAGGTGCAGAATCTGCCCGTCAGGACGGTTGCCGGCGACTGAAAACTGATCAAGTGAAATGGAAAAGGCCTCCATCGGGAGGCCTTTTCCATGCTTGCTTTCAAACTGATCGACTACGCGGTGGTCTTTGCGCAGAATTCGTCGAATGCCCGGATCAGCTCTCCCGCGATCTGCTGCGCCGTGGCCTGCTCGATCACGTAGCGCTGCATCAGGTAAACCAGCTTGCCGTCCCGGAAAAGCGCCACGGCCGGCGAGGTGGGAGGATTGCCTTCGAAATGGCTGCGTGCCCGCTCCGTCGCCTCGCGATCCTGACCTGCAAAAACGGTGACCTTGTGGTCGGGCAGGTTTTGGGAATTGGACAGCGCCAGCCGGACGCCCGGCCGCATCTTGCCTGCGGCACATCCGCAGATCGAATTCACCACCAGCAATGCCGTTCCCGGCTTGGCGAGAATTGCATCAACTTCCTCGGCGGTGCGCGTTTCCTGGATTCCGGCGCGAACCAGTTCCTCGCGCATCGGTATCACCATAAGCTCTGGGTACATTCAAACCTCCGGCAATGACATTGCCTTTGTCTTTATTCTACGGCAAACGCGGCTGCAAGGCCGGCCGCGAGGCAACAAAGCCGGTTCGTGTAGTTTGGAAATGATGCTCCTCGAACAAAACAAGCCGCTTGCGCCATTCACCACGTTCGGCATCGGCGGCCCCGCACGCTGGTTTGTGGAGGCGCGAACGGACAACGACATAGTCGAAGCGGCGGAATGGGCCCAGGCTCACGGCGCGCCGCTGTTTGTCCTTGGCGGTGGCAGCAACCTGCTGGTAGCGGATGGAGGTTTCGAAGGGCTGGTTCTCCACATCGCGGGGCGCGGGGTCGAACAACTGGAAGTAAGCGATGGTCAAGCGGTGTATCGCGTGTCTGCGGGCGAAAACTGGGATGCATTCGTCGAGCGCGCGGTGGGCGAAAACTGTGCGGGCATCGAGTGCCTCGCGGGTATTCCGGGCACCGTGGGCGGAACGCCGGTTCAGAACGTGGGGGCATATGGACAGGAGGTCGCTTCCGTCATTTCTAAAGTACAGGCGTTCGACCTGCAGGCTCGCTGTTTTGTCGAATTCTCCGCTGCAGACTGCGGATTCGGTTACCGGCGAAGCCGCTTCAACGGCCCGGACCGCGGCCGGTTTGTGGTTACGCACGTCTGGTTTCAGCTTCGGCGAGGCGGCTCTCCCTTTCTCAGCTATGCCGACCTCCGGCGCGCCTTCCCGGAAGGGGCGCTGCCCACACTGGCAGAAGTGGCGGCCGCAGTGCGCACCATCCGCCACGCTAAAGGGATGCTCCTCGTCGATGGCGACACGGACTGCCGCAGTGCCGGGAGCTTCTTTAAAAACCCCATCGTATCTGCCGATCGCGCCGCGCGCATCGCGGAAATCGCTGGTACTAACCCGCCGCGCTTCGCCATCGAGACCGACTCTCCCCATGGCTCGGTTAAAATTCCTGCAGCTTGGCTGATCGAACAAGCAGGCTTCAACAAAGGATTCGTTCTCGGCGCGGCCGGCGTCTCCACGCGGCACACCCTGGCCCTGATCAATCGTGGAGGAGCTACCGCTCGGGACGTGCTGGCTCTGGCTGACCGAATTCAAAGTACAGTTCGGGATCGATTCGCGGTTGACCTTGAACGTGAGCCGGTTCTTCTGGGATTCTAGCCATCAAATTGAACCGGGCGACTCTGTCCACTGGACCAGCAAGCCACGCCTGCCTTCAACCGTGATCTCAGGAGAAATGAACGTGCACGGCGTTGCCGGCGATGCGCACGGACGGGCGATCCTTGCAGTACTTGCCTAAACCGGCGATCAGTCCAGGCATCAGTGCCACCAAACCCCGATCCGAGTTGTAGTGCATGACAAGATGCTTGTCTCCCTGCCATTCATAGGAGAACCGAGGCGGCTTAGCCGATTTGATGGACCGCGTCATGACCACATGCACCTCATCCAGTTTGAGGAGAAAGTCACGCGTGCTTCTGGCCGCGTCAAAGTAACTCTTGTAAACCCTGGGTGCATAGGCCGTTGACCAATGATCTCCGAATGCGGCCATCACCTGTTGGGCGCTGAGCCCCGCGGCTTCTCCAACGCCTTTCATCAAGGCCATGACTTCGCTGTCCGCTCCGTCCTGAGCGCGGAGTAAAAGGTCGACTCCGGCAATCCTGATTTTTTGAGTGACTCTTTCCATTTGCTCGCCCCGAACTTTGAGGTCACGAGTTCTTCCATGCACTTGACGATCGCGCCTTTCCTTGTCTTTCTCCTCCGGTTGTCCTTGTCCGCCGTGGCTTTGAGTGGCCCTGTTCGCTCTATCGGCGGAGCGATGAGGAGGGTTAAAAACCGGTTGAACAATCGGGCGGGCAAACTGATTGAAGTAGCGGGGGCTTCTTCTGGTCCAGTCAAGGAACGTGGCTTCGCCGGCGGGTCCACCACGGGGCGCATTCCCGCGCGTCAGCCTTCGAGTCGCTGCTTGAGCCGGTGGCGCTCGGCCGACAACACGGTGTGAGCCGGGCCCTGTCCCACCACACGGCCCTCTTTCAACAGGACGACCTCGGCTTCGGTTGCGAAGGCATCCGAAGCATCGTGGGTGGCAAGGATGGTTTGAATCCGGTGCTCCGGCAGCCATGTTTGCAGGCGTGACAACAGGGCGTCGCTGGCTTCTCCGTCGAGTGCTGAAAAGGGTTCATCGAGCAGCAACAGCCGAGGCCCGGTGACCAGTGCTCGCGCCAGGGCTATCCGCTGCGCTTCTCCGCCAGAAAGGTTTTGTACTCGGCGCGTTGCCAAGTGCGCGGCATCGAGCAGCGAGAGCATTTCCGCCGCGCGTTCCGTCCGCCTCCCGCGCTCCACGCCGGCCAGGCCATATTCAACATTGGCGGCCACGCTGAGGTGTGGAAACAATGCGGGCTGCTGCGCGACCATCGCAATGCGGCGCTTTCCCGGTCTCAGCCAATGATGGACGGCGGAGTCTGCGAGGGGAACACCGTCGAGCGCAATGCGCGCCTTTCCGGAACGCGGCGCGCCCGCCCGATCCAGGCCGGCCAGCGCGCGCAGCAGGGTGCTCTTTCCCGATCCCGACGGCCCGAACAGGACGGTCCAGTCTGATGCGAGCCGGAAATCAACTTGCAATCGAAAACCTTCGCGACGGACATCCACTGCCACGTCAAGCATGGTGCCCCTCTCGCGCCCGGCCGCGCGCATAGATCGCCGCCAGGGCGGCCACGCTCAGAGTCAGAAGAATTCCCGCGGTGCGGCCGGCGGCGGAATAATCGAAATTCTCCACCTGGTTGTAAAGCACGATCGACAACGTGCGGGTGGCGCCAGGAATATCGCCCCCGAGCATCAACACCACCCCGAACTCTCCAACCGTGTGTAGGAAGGTCAGAAGAATCGCGGTCACCAGGGATCGCCGGGCGAGCGGCACCAGAAGCGAATACACCAGGCGAAACGGGCTTGCACCCAGCAGCCGGGCTGCGTCAACCAGGTTTGCCGGAACCCCTGCGAAACCTGCCACGATCGGCTGCACCGCGAATGGCAGACTGTATATGACCGAGCCCACCACCAGGCCTGAAAAAGAAAATGCCAGCGGGTGCCCAAGCAGTGTCGTGATCGAGCGTCCAATCGCCGTTCGGGGTCCCAGCAGCACCAGAAGAAAAAAACCCAGCACGGTGGGCGGCAGGACGAGGGGCAGCGCCGCCGCGGCCTCAACAAGGGCAAGCCATCGTCCCCGCCCCAGCACCAGCCAGGCTGCCAGCGGAACTGCGACCACGAGCAGAATCGCGGTAGTCACCGTTGCCAGTCGAAGTGTGAGGAAGAGCGCCTGCCAATCCATGCGTAAAGGAAAGAATACGGTGCGCGAGTCGATTTCGGACCGAAGTCACAAGGGCGGCCTTGTTAGGTATGGGTCGGGAGTGAGCCGAACGGCCGGTTTCGCTTCGGACTGATCGGTAGCTCGCGCGGTCAGATACCAGAGCAGCCACCCGCCGGCCTTGCTACCGCACCGGCGTTAGCCCGCTCTTGCCAAGTTGTGCCTGCACTGGCGGCGAGAGCAGGTACTCCAACAGCTTTCTGGCAGCATCCGGCTGGGTCGTTTTCAATATGATTGCGGCGCCCTGCTCGATAGGGGGATACAGATCGCGGGGAATCACGAAGTAAGCGCCGGACTCCGCCAGCCGCGGAGTCAGCGCCGAGGTAAGCGAAATCAGCCCCGCGTCGGCATTTCCGGAGTCGGCGAATTGCGCGGTCTGGGATATATTCTCTGCCGTGACCAGGTGCGGCTTGAGGCTGTCATACAGCTTCAACGTGGTCAGCGCCGCTACGGCTGCACGGCCATACGGTGCTCGCTCCGGGTTCGCGATTGCCAGCCGCTTTAGATCAGGGTTCCGCAACAACTCAAGCGATGGCGGCGGCAGCTTTGAATCTTTTCGTTCCCACAGGACCAGGGTTCCCCTCGCATAAATCACCGGGGCGTGCGAACCGGCCGCGCCGTCAGCGAGTCCGGCATCGATGAGCCGCTTTGGGTACCCGGTGTCAGCGGAGAGAAACAAGTCAAAGGGAGCCCCATTCTGAATCTGCGTCGTCAGCACAGCCGATGCCTGAAAAGTCGCCTGCACCTCGGTTCCGGTTGTTTGGGTGAACTGCTTCAGGATCGGGGGCAGGACCGGCTCGAGGTCCGCCGCGGCGGCCAGCCTGATCGGGCCTTGCGCCACCGCCGTGATTACCGATACCGCGGCAAACAACAACGCCACGATCCAAGTCAGCAGCTTCCCATTCGCAAGTCGTTTCACCCGGAATTCCCCTTCCGCTGGTAGGCTAACACCAGGACATGAACGACAATCTGCACCAATTACGCTGCTTTGGTTGCGGGACTTGTATCTCCGGCTCCGAGGCCCGACCGGACTTCCGCTGTGCCGTTTGCGGCGACCTGTTCGAGGTCGATTATCCTGGCTGGGGCTCCCGTTCCGGCACCAACCGACCCAACCCGGGCGCCCTCAAGTGGCTGTGGCGCGAGCGCCGCTGTTCGTCCGAAGCCCTCGACCACTCCGGGGTATGGCGTTTTCGCGAACTCCTCCCCATATTGGAAAGTTTCGGGAATGCGGTGACGCTTCAGGAAGGCAATACGCCGCTATATTCGTTGCCGCGCGCGTCCAAGGCCCTCGGCATGGATCAACTTTTCGCCAAACATCAGGGTATGAACCCCACCGGTTCGTTCAAAGACACCGGCATGACGACCGCCCTGAGCGTCGCCCGGGAACGCGGTTTTCAGTGGGTCGCCTGCGCCTCTACCGGCAATACCTCCGCCGCCATGTCGGCTTACGCCGCGCGCGCCGGACTGCGCAGCCTGGTGCTTATACCGGAGGGCAAAATTGCCTGGGGCAAGCTCTCCCAGGCCATGGACTACGGAGCTGTCACTTGCCAGCTTCAGACCGACTTTGACGGCTGCGTGAGGGTTCTCATGCAGGTCATCAAAGAGGCCCCCATCTACCTGCTCAATTCTGTGAACCCCTACCGCCTCGAAGGCCAGAAGACCCCTGCCTTTGAGATTGCTGAAGCGCTGGACTGGACCGTTCCCGATCACCTTATCGTTCCGGGCGGCAATCTGGCCAACAGTTCGGCGTTGGGCAAGGGATTCAGGGAACTTCGTGAGCTAGGCCTCGTCTCTCGTATTCCACGAATCTCGGTCATTCAGGCCAGTGGTGCCAATCCCCTGGTGCGAAGTCTCCGCGATAACCAGGGCGCGACTCTCGAAGCGGTCGAGGCTCACACCCGCGCCACGGCCATCCGCATCGGAAACCCCGCATCATGGCGCAAGGCTGCCCGGGTGGTGCAGGGTACGGGCGGCTGGTGTCTTGACGTCTCGGAAGCCGAAATCGCCATCGCCAAGGCTGAGCTGGGAGTCGAAGGGCTGGGATGCGAGCCGGCATCGGCCGTCACGCTTGCCGGTCTCAAAAAACTGCGGGCCAACGGGAATGTCGCGGCCGGCGACTCGGCGGTCCTGGTTCTGACCGGCCATACGCTCAAAGATGCGGATTACACCATCGACTTCCATCGTGGCACCCTCCTCCGGCCCGAGGAAGCCGCCGGCTATGAAGCTCAGATCGAGCCGCGGCGGCGCAACGCGGTATCGCTCGATGCTACCCCTGAAGCAGTCCTTGCGGCAGTGAAGGGAAGCGTTCAGTGAGGCCCGCGTTCCCTACGACTCCCGGCCCGCTCCGGCTTCGCCTGCCCGCCACTTCCGCCAACCTTGGTTCGGGTTTCGATGCTGCCGCCATTGCTTTCGATTTCTATCTCGAAATTGAAGCCGAGCCGGCGGCGAGCTTCAGCATTCACGCGATGGGTCGCGACTCCGAACGGTGTTCCCGCCTGGATGACAACCTCATTCTGGACATTTACCGCCGGATCCTGGAAGCGAATGATCGTCCGGTCCAGCCGTTGAACCTCCGCATGCGCAACGAAATCCCCCTGGGCATGGGGTGCGGCTCCTCGGCCGCGGGACGGCTCGCGGCCATCGCCCTGGCGGTCCACTTTGGCGAGCTGGACTGGACGGATCAGGACATCCTGGAAGAAGCGTCGGCGCTCGAAGGCCACCCTGACAATGTGGCTGCCTGCTGGCTGGGAGGATTCGTCAACACGGCCGCCGAAGGCCGGCGTGTCTTCGTGGCCCGCGTGCCCCCGCCGGCCGATTGGCGCGCCATCATAGTGCTTCCGGCTGAACCGTTGGCGACCAGCAAGGCTCGCGCAGTGCTTCCCGCGATGTATTCCCGTGCCGACGTGGTCGCAAATCTGCAGGCGGCCGGCCTGATGGGCCTGGCCTTCGCTCAAGGCCGCGGAGAGTTGTTGGCCGCGGCCATGGCCGATCGCATCCACCAGCCATACCGCGCCGCCATTTGCCCTCTGCTGCCGCGCCTCCTTCCCCTGGCCGGCAGCCATGGAATCCTGGGCGTAGCCCTGAGCGGCGCCGGACCATCCGTGTTGGCCATCGTTGACGCCGAAGCCGCGGAAGAGGCGGCTCCAGCGGCCATCCGGGATGCGCTGATGGGACTGCCTGCCGCGGAACTCGTGCACTGCAACTTCGCTTCCGAGGGGGCTCAGCGATCTACCTCTGCGTTACCAATCACCTCTGCAACTTTCGGGCTAAGCAGGCCCGTTTAACAGCCCGAAGTATGCTTTCTATTCAGCGATCCGGTTAGCGGGACCCGGCCTGGCTACGCTTTCGGGGATCGGGAACTAAACTCTTTAGTTTCTGCCACTCCGGCTGTTTAAAATTGCGAAATGAATCGCCAGCCGGCGGTTCCTAAAGGGGTGCTTCTGCCCCGTTGGTGATCAGTGCCGGGATTACCAGAGATTGCTTGATTCCAAAGCCAATTAAACCTACTCTCGGACCGTGGGCAGTTCTGGGGGAGGGCTGCTCTAGCGCCCGAGATTCCTTGAAAGGGATCCGGGCGCTTTGCTTTTTTGTGGGTAGCAGTTTGGCCCTTCGGTTGAATGTGCCGAATCGGCATCCCTGACAGCGATGCGACTTTCCAATCGGCATCCGCATCCCATGAAAGGACGCTACACTGGATAGGCGAAGGTGTTAGCAAGGAGGAGCATGGCTGCAACAGCGGTAATGGAAGTAACGGACGCGAATTTCGATCAGGAGGTGCTCAAGAGCGAGCAACCTGTCCTGGTGGATTTCTGGGCAGGGTGGTGCGGCCCCTGCAAGATGATCGCTCCTTTTGTCGACGGAGTAGCGGAAAGCTACGCAGGCCGGATCAAAGTGGCCAAGGTGAATGTTGATCAAAACGGCGCAACCCCTTCGCGCTACGGAATCCGCGGGATTCCGGCGCTTCTCTTTTTCAAGGGCGGGAAGGTTGCCGACCAGATCATCGGATACGTGCCGCAGAACGTGATCGAAGAAAAGGTTCAGCGCCTGCTCGCCTGATCCCTGAAAACTCTGCACAACAAGGAAGCCCGGCCATGAGCCGGGCTTCTTGCGTTATTTCGGTGGTGCCGCCTTTGTTATTTTCCGGAGCGCTTTCAGCGGCCGCGTACCGTCTTCTCGCGCTTGGCGCGTTTGCCTTCATACATGGAAATATCGGCGCTTTTGAGCAAGGCGTCCTTAGTCGTCCCGTTCTCCGGGCAGTAGGCGATCCCGAAACTCGCAGAGCCTATGAGCCGCAGGCCATCGAGTTCAAAGGGAAGATCGAAACAGTGCTGGAGCCGGTCTGCGATTTCCTCGACGTCCGAGCGGCTGCGTGCGCCCGACACCACCACGGCAAACTCGTCGCCACCGAGTCTTGCCAGAAGGTCAGTGGGACGAACCTGATTTTTCATACGTAAGGCAATCTCGCGCAGGTACAAGTCACCCATGTGATGCCCATGCTGGTCATTAACCTGTTTGAAGTCATCAAGATCCATGTAAATCAAGGCCTGAATACCGGCGTGGGCGAGACGGCGCTCAGTGAGAGCCTCTAAACTTCGCTCCAGTGCGAACCGGTTATGCAAGCCGGTGAGCAGGTCGAATTCGGAACGCATGATCAGGTCGGAATGGGTACGGCTGGTTTCGATAGCCACAGTAGCCAGTTCGGCTGCTGTCGAAAGAGTGGCCGCTTCGCCCGACCCGGGAGCCGTTCCCTCCGGGAACTCGGCCCATAGAGTGCCGTATGGCGGACCTGAGCGCGCCGAGATGGATTTGCGGACCAGGCGCCCTCCCGGCGACTCCGGGGGACGCTTACCGATCTCCTCGCCGGTCTCAAGCATGCACCAGCAATGCGTAGCCGGCACCCCAAGCAGAACCAGTTGGGTGATTTGCTCCAGAACATCCTTCAGCGGACGAGCACGGTTTATCTGCTCCAGAATATGGCTCCGAATTCTTTCCACGCGCATCATCTGGGCGATTCGGTTCCGTTGCCGCCTTTCGATAACCCATGCCCTGATCCCGGTCGCGAACACGACCAGCAGGAGCGCTCCAACCAACCCTGTGAGGTGCCGCACGCTCAGCCACGGCGGATCGGCGACCTTGTCGATGTCGTCCGGCGACCGCATCAGGATTTCGAAAGGTACCGGGCCTTGGTAAAGATCACCACGATCCAGGGTGCAGATTCCGGTAACCCGCACGGTTGCGCCCGCGGCTACTTGCTTGAGAGGGGGCCGAATCGCTTCCAAACCACGTCCGGGATGTCGATAGACTGCGGAGAAAAGATGGTTTCCGGAGACGATGACGTATTCATCTCTTGCAGCTTCGCGAATCGACATCAGCAGGCGGCCCTGAACGGAAACCAGTTCCGTCGCATGGCTTCCTTTTGCCAGTTCGTCGGCGCCGACTGCTCGCGGAGCAACGGGCGCCAAGACCCCCGAGGAGTCTATCTCACCCCTCGTCAAGGTGAGGAAGCCGTTATTCACTTCGGGAAACCCGCTGGCGCTGGCCATTTCGCCGACGCGGATCGGCTCTTCGTACTCGGTCATGATCCACAGGCTCTTGTAGCCGTCCTGCAGCACCACGGCGGAGCCGGGCTGATAGTAGGTCACGGTCCCTTCAACCCTGACCCGCTGGGTCCTATCCTGCACGTCCAGGGCCTTCAGGATGTCGTCCATGGGGGTGATGGGAAGGGATGCGGGCGCGTGGAGAGCGGGTCGTATCACGCGCAGATCAGACAGCGAAGGGACCTCCAGCAAGATGCCCGTCATCTGCATTTTGCTGTCGAATTTGCCCGCCACCGCCCCGGTGATTTCAACTTCTGAGTCCAGCAGGTCGGAGAGACGGCTGGATTCGCTGCCGAATACCTCGGCATCCACTTCGCCGCCATCCATCAGCAGTTGCAGGTAAGTGCTGCGAGCGCCCACGTCCAGCACCGTGCTCCCGCCACGCACCACCGCCCTGATCGTCACGCGCCGGCAATCGAAATCGGCTCGAATCAATTGCTTGAAGGTGGCAGGCATGGGAGGCGGTGGCAGGCCGTGATGGAGGAAGGTCACTTGGCGGCCCTTGATTTCGGGCCGGAAACTCCCTCTTGTCACGCCCCTTACCAGCACTCTGTCGCCGGTTGTGTAATCTCCGTTTGAAGGAGCCTCTACGTAAATTGCCGCATCGCCGTCCTGCACGAAAAGGTCGACATTGCCTTTGCGATAGTAGGTAACCGACGCTTCAAACGCTACCGGGATCGCGTTGTCAGCCTGGGAGTTGGTGAGGCTGTGAATCGCCCGTAACGAATCCAGGACTGTCGAGGACGAAGCGCTGGCAAACGTCGGGACTCCCATGAGAACCGCGGCAACCACAGTCCCGAAAAGGGAAAGTCGCATCATGCCAATCGCCAACTTCACTGCGCAGTTTGCACGACCACTCATCGGCGCAGATTTTGAAAAGCTTAATCTTCTTTACTGGCCGAACGTCGTGCAATTGCCGGCACTTATGCCATCAATTCGTGCAAAGCCGGCCCGCTTGCTGATGAGAACGCGCTGCAGTCGCTCCTGCGAACGGCCGTCATCAATCCCGCGGAATTCTCCGGCTTGATTGAACGAGGATTGCCAACGAGTATAACGGCGCGAGCCCACGAGGCGCACTTACCCCTTTGGGGTATGCGCGCGCCTGCGGCTAAGGGGTGCCTGACTTTCCGGAGACGGGCGGTGCGCCAGCGTGGGCTAGGCGGTTGCTCAGCTTCGCAGGAAGTCTTTGGCCTTCTGCAGCAGAACGTCGCGGCTGATGTCGGAGATTGCGTCAGTGAGGGGAATGCTCTTGGGGCAGGCTTCAACGCAATTCTGGGCAAACCCGCACTCCTGGATGCCGCCGTCGCCGGCGAGGGCGCGCAGACGCTCTTCCTTGAAGACCTTCCCGGTGGGGTGATTGTTGAAGAGCTTGACCTGGGCGATGGTAGCGGCTCCCACGAAACCCGTCGCGTCGTTGAACTGCGGGCAGACTTCCATGCAGCAGGTGCAGGAGATGCAATTGGAGAGAGGATAGTTGACTTCCTGCTCTTGAGGAAATACGCGCGGCCCAGGGCCGAGATCATAAGTGCCGTCAACGGGCACCCAGGCCTTGACGGCCTTGAGGTTTTCGAACAGGACGGATCGATCAACCTGCAGGTCACGGACCAGGGGAAACTTGGAAAGCGGCTCGATCTTGATGGGCTGCTCGAAATTCTCGACAAGCGCGGAACAGGCCATCCGGGCCTTTCCATTGATGCGCATCGCGCAAGACCCGCAAATCTCCTCGAGGCAGTTGGAGTCGTAGGTGATCGGCGTGGTGGGACGGCCGTCGGCGGTCACAGGGTTGGTGGCGATCTCCATCATGGCGGAGATGACGTTCATCCCGGGACGCCATTCGAGTTCGAATTTCTCCCACACCGCGGGTGAATCCGGGTCGGCCTGACGCTTGATTTCGAGTGCGACGGTTTTGATAGCCATGATCCCTTCGTTTCTGTTAGCGAGTCGAGGCGTCTCGATGCAAGCAGCGGAGGCCTGTAGAGGCCTTACGGCCCCCACCGAGGCGGGCTGCCCGTGGGCGCTATTTAGCCGCGTCGTAGCGGCGCGGACGCGGTTTAATCCATTGTGTGTCGACGTCTTCGAATTCAAACTTCGGTCCGCTGAGTTCGCCGGTGAAGCTGGCCTTGGTGGTTTTGAGGAACTTCTCGTCATTCCGTTCAGGAAAGTCAGGCTTGTAGTGCGCGCCCCGCGACTCGTCGCGCAACACCGCTCCGCGCACCACTACGCGCGAGAGCTCCAGCATGTTTTTAAGTTGGCGGGCAAAGGCGAAGCTCGTATTTGCCCACTGACTTTTGTCGCTCAGGTTCACGTTATCGAACCGCTCGATGAGTTCCACGATCTTTTGGTCAGCCAGCTCCAGCCCCTTGTTGTAGCGGATTACGGTCGCGTGTTCGGTGGTTGTCTGGCCCAGTTCGCGCCACAATTTGAAGGGGTTTTCAGTGCCCGGATTGTTCAGAAGATTCTTATTGATCTCGGCTTGACGCGCGAGCTCGGCAGCGGCTCCGCCGTCACCTTCAACAGCGGGAAGATTCTTCGCATACTTGAGCGCGATAGGTCCGGCCGTGAATCCCCCGAAGATGCAGCTGACCAGGGAATTAGCGCCCAGGCGATTGGCGCCGTGGTATTGGTACTCGGCTTCGCCGGCGGCAAAAAGTCCGGGGATGTTGGTCATCTGGTTGAAATCGACCCAGAGGCCTCCCATGGTGTAGTGCATGCCCGGAAAGATCTTCATGGGCACATCACGCGGGTCGTCTCCGACAAACTTCTCGTAGATTTCGAGAATCCCTTCGAGCTTCCGGTTCAGGGTTTCGCGATCGATATGCGTCAGGTCGAGATAGACCATCGGCTGGCCGTCAATGCCGAGCCCGTGTTCATAGACGATCTTGTGAATGGCGCGCGTGGCAACGTCGCGGGGAACCAGGTTGCCGTATTTCGGGTACCACTCTTCAAGGAAGTAGAAGCGCTCGGATTCGGGAATCTGCTTGAATGCCCGCTTGTCTCCGGCGGTCCGGGGTACCCAGACGCGGCCGCCTTCCCCGCGCGCCGATTCCGACATCAGGCGCAGCTTGTCCTCGCCCGGGATGGAAGTCGGATGCACCTGGATGAACTCGCCGTTTGCGTAGTAAGCGCCCTGCTGAAAAACCGCTGATTGAGCGGAGCCTGTGCAAACCACGGAGTTGGTGCTCTTTCCGAAGATGGCTCCGATGCCGCCGGTCGCGAGAAGTACCGCCTCGGCAGGAAAGGCGCGAAGTTCCATGGTGCGGAGATCCATGGCTGTGATGCCGCGACAGACACCCTTCGAGTCGATGATGGCGGAGAGGAACTCCCAGCCTTCGTACTTCTTCACTTTGCCTTCGGACTCATAGCGCCTGACCTGTTCGTCGAGCGCATAGAGCAGCTGCTGGCCGGTTGTGGCTCCGGCAAAGGCGGTGCGGTGGTAAAGTGTGCCCCCGAAGCGGCGGAAGTCAAGAAGGCCCTCCGGAGTGCGGTTAAAGGGCACGCCCATGCGATCCAGCAAGTCGATAATCGCCGGAGCTGCTTCGCACATGGCCTTCACGGGACTCTGATTAGCGAGGAAGTCGCCCCCGTAAATGGTGTCGTCGAAGTGCTGGGCGGTAGTATCCCCTTCACCCTTGAGGTTCTTTGCGGCGTTGATGCCGCCCTGGGCGCAGACCGAGTGCGACCGCTTGACCGGAACGATGGAGAAGAGGTCAACGTTGCCTCCGGCTTCGGCGATCTTGATGACCGCAGCAAGCCCTGCGAGGCCCCCGCCGACGACGATGATTTTGGGTGCTGCTGCCATTCGCTTACCTTGTTCCTTTCCGCTTGAACGCGGGGCCATGTTTCACTTCGGACTAGCCAACCGTTAGATACAAAGATGGGAGCGAAGGCGTCTGCGAGTGGCCAACCATCATCGCCGGGGCTACATTTTCAGGCGCGTTTTTGAAGTCCGGTCCAATGAACGCCCAGATGCTTGCGAGTCCCATTCCGGCAAGGACGACACCGAGCGCAAGACAGAACCATCCGAAACGACGCCGCGCCGTTTCACCCGGGGTGATGCCCCACTTCGCCGCAAACAGCCACAGGCCGTAGGCGAAGTGCCAGCAGATGGCGATCATGGCGATGACGTAGACAGCCACCATCAGCGGATTGGACAGTTCGTGCTGCACCTTGGCAAAGGCCGCGCCCGGATTTTCGGGAAGGCTGACCCCCAAGAAGCGCTGCCGCAGCACATGCTGCACGATGTAGGCGAAAGCGATCAGGCCGGTCCAGCGCTGAGCAACATAAAGCCAATTGCCCGCCCACGGGTAATAGACCACGTTTGAGCGGCCCCGCAACCAGATCCATACTCCGTAGATGGCGTGATATCCGAGGGGGATGAAGATGAAGGTCCATTCAAGAACCCGGACAAGGGGAAGGGCATTGAGGAATTTGACCTGGGCGGCATAGGCAGCTGGTCCCTTGAGGGCTTCGAAGTTAGAAAGAAGGTGCTCAATCAGAAACGCGCCGATGGGGATGATGCCCAGCAGGGAATGGAGCTTTCGCCAGATAAAGGACGTGCCTTGGCCGGCGCGCAGCGGCTGGACGCCGCGGCGCAGACGGGACGCGGCAGGATGTTCGGTAGTGGCCATGGAAAGTTTGGCTCCTCGCGGCTGCTGATCCGGTGAATATCGATGACCCGGATGCTTGCGTTTCGTATTGAGGGACGGCGTTTCTGGGTTTGTTACCTCAGCATTATTCGGAACGCGTGTAACGATCGTCAAGCGAAGCAGTTCACGCTGTGAATCGGACTACAACGAGGACCGTCGACTTGAAGCAGTGCAAACCATGTTCTAAGAGCTATCGTTTCGACCGGTGCGTGGAGAGATCGAGGCGCACGATGGGCCGGGGCGGAGTATGGCTGGCGACGACGGTGAAGCCGGCCTTGAGGAACGTGGACACATACCCAGTCCCCGACACGCTGGGAGTAAGGTCGGCATCGAGCGGGTAGGCCTCGAGTGCAGGTGCGCTGTTTTTCCTGGCCAACTTGACGGCCGCATCGATCAAGGCAGACGTTACGCCTTGCCTGCGGTACCCTTTGCGGATGTAGAAGCATGAAAGGGACCACACGGGAACGTCATCGATGCGTTTGAGGCGCCATTCACGATCCAGCCAGGGCAGGTCCGCGCGGGGCGTGACCTGGCACCATCCCACCGCGAGGCCGTCGGAAAACGCCAGGAGCCCAGGGGGTGGGCCCTGTTCGACGATCGCGGCGAAGTCCCGCTGGTTTCGTTGCGCTGGGCGCTTTCGATAGGCGGCGCCGATGCGCCAGTACATGCACCAGCAGCGGCTGCATGGACCTCCGTCGCCAAAGAGATCTTCGAGGGCGGCCAGGAGTTCGGGAGCAAGCGGGCGAATCTTCAGCTTCATGGCTGTATCAGCGCGAGCAAGGCCTGCAAGGCGCGTCCGCGGTGGCTGTGCGCGAGCTTGGTTTCGGGGTCAAGTTCGGCCATGGTGCAATCGAGACCGGGGAGAAAAAACAGCGGGTCGTAGCCAAAGCCACCGGTTCCCCGAGGCGCTTCGAGGATGACACCTTCCACGGTGCCGTGAGTGGTATGGAAGGGTAGGCCGTCTCGAGCCGCAACCAGGACGCAGTGATAACGGGCAGTGCGGCGGGTCGCATCGACTCCCGCGAGGCGCTGAAGCAGGACCATGTTATTCCACACATCGGTGTTATCGTTCGCGTCGGGAGAATCGACCAGGCCCGAGTCGGCCGCGAAGCGCGCGGAACGCACCCCCGGCGCTCCGCCCAGCGCATCGACTTCCAGGCCGGAATCATCTGCGACCACCGGGTTTCCTGGAGCGAAACGGGAATAATATACGGCTTTGAGAGTGGCGTTGGCGCTAAACGTGGTTCCGGTCTCTTCAGGTGCCGGAATAGTGCGCAGCGCCGGTAGCGGCTCGATCGCCACCGACCAGGCTGAAGCAGCCGCACGAAAATCGTGCAGCTTACCCTGGCTGCTTGTAGCTGCGTAAAGGCGAAGCGGCATGAGCACAGTGTAGTGGTGCTGAGTGCTGATTTTTCCACCGAGACTGGGCACATCGAACCGCAACGTCTGGGAATGGAAGGCCCTGCCGTATCCGGCTGGGGACGTTGAGGGAAGCAGTTTGTGTTGTTGAGCTTTCCAAATGTTGCAGTGAACCTGCACAATACACGAGTTCCTGATTTGCAGAAGTTTCGGGTGGGAATCGGAGCCCAAGTGTGGGTTCGAACCAATCGAACCGAGGAGAAAACATGCCGGCAATCCTGGCGGGAATCGGGTGGCACATGATCGGCGCAGCGTCAGCCGCGTCCTTCTATGCACCCATCGAGAAAGTTAAAAAATGGTCGTGGGAAACGACCTGGGCCATCGCTGGACTGTTTTCATGGATCCTGCTTCCGATCGGGGTGAGCCTTTTCCTGTTGCCGGACTTCGGAGGGTTTTATAGTTCGATCAGCGCATCGGTTCTTTGGAAGGTGGCGCTGTTTGGCGCCATGTGGGGGGTTGGAAACGTCAACTACGGACTGGCCATGCGCCACCTCGGCATGTCTCTAGGCATCGGGGTTGCGATTGGAGTAACGCTGGTCGTGGGCACTCTGATGCCGCCTATCCTGCACGGCCAGGCAGCAATCCTTTTCGCGACGCGAGGCGGCCTCTTCACCATGGCAGGAGTGGTGGTCGCCCTCATGGGCGTGGCCATCGTTTCCTATGCCGGCCATCAGAAGGAGATTCAACTAGCGGGACAGCCTACCGAGTTCAATGTAAAGTTTGGCCTGGCGCTGGCGGTGATGTGCGGAATCTTTTCCTCAGGCATGTCGTTCGCCATGGATGCGGCGCAGCCTATCCAGGCAGCTGCGCTTCATGCCGGCGTGAAGCCGCTCTACTCGGCGCTGCCAAGCTACGTGATCATCATGGGCGGCGGAGCCGTGATTAATTTGAGCTATTGCTTCATCCGCCTGGCAACGGTCCGGACTATCTCTCTGAAGCAGGACCTGCAGCAAACTTCGGGAACCATAGCGAAGAACGCGGCGATGGCCGCGACGGGCGGCATCATGTGGTATCTCCAGTTTTTCTTTTACGCGTGGGGCGCCGCCAATATCCCGCTGCGCCTTAGCTACGTCAACTGGATGCTGCATATGAGCGGCTATGTACTCTGCGGAGGGATCGTTGGTCTGGCACTGGGCGAGTGGGCAGGTGTAGGGTCGCGGCCCGTGCGCCTGCTCTGGGTAGGGATGCTGGTGATTATCGCCGCAGCCAATTTGGTGGGACTGGGGCTGGCTGTCTAAGGCTCGAGGAAAATCTGTTCAACCCGTCGCGCTGAACTGCGAAAACTATCGCCAGATAATCGTCCCGCTTGCTACGATTCGGGAGTGCGGGCGCTCCGTCGTGGGCTCTGCCTAAAAGGAGCAGCGCGAAGCATGTCCTCTCTCGACCCGGAGCTATTGTCGCTGGCCGAAGGCAATCCCGGGATGGCTACATGGGAGTGGAGCGCTGCGACCGACAAGCTTCGCTGGACTTCAGGACAATCGGAGATCTATTCGCGGCCTGCCCGCGAAATAGATTCGTCGCGCGCATGGGCGGCATTGGTACATCCGGATGATCAGGCCAAACTTCGGTCCGCGGTTACCGCAGCGCTGGAGGACGGTACCAGCTATCGCGAACGGTTTCGCGTAGCAGGCAAGAACGGGCGAACGCTTTGGATACTGGGCTACGGCAAGGTGGTTCGCGATGCCGATGGATCGGTTCGACTGGTTGGACTGAACATCGATGTCACCGAATGGGTCAACGCGCTCTCCGCCAGCGAGACCCGCTTTACCTCGACGTTCGAACAGGCTGCAGTAGGTATCGCGCATGTCGCGCCGGATGGGTCGCTGCTCAACATGAACCGGCGTTGCGTCGAAATCCTGGGATATCCGGCCGGAGAGCTGGTTCGGCTCAAGTTCGGGGACATCACCCATCCCGACGATCTTGTGACCGACTGGGCGTTGGTACGGGAGCTGCTTAATGGCGAGCGCGCAACCTACTCCATGGAGAAGCGCTATTTCACAAAGGACAAGCGGCTGGTGTGGGCGAACCTGACGGTCTCACTGGTCCGCAAGGCAGACGGCAGCCCCGACTATTTTATTTCCGTGATCGAGGACATTACGCCCCGGAAAAAGGTCGAAGAAGAGCGCGACGCTCTTATCGCTCAACTCGAAGAACGAGTCAGAGAGCGCACCGCGGAACTAGAGCGGCTATCGATGACGGACGCGCTCACCGGCATTGCCAATCGCCGGTCGTTCGACCGCTACTTCGAGTCCGAGTGGAATCGTGCGGTGCGAACTCGTCAACCGCTTTCACTCATTCTTGTGGACATCGACCTCTTGAAGGAGTTGAACGACAGCCGCGGGCATAGCGCCGCCGATGAGGCGATCAAGGCAGTCGCCCAGTGTTTGCAGTCGGTCGCAAAAAGGTCCACAGACTTGGCTGCGCGGATCGGCGGAGACGAATTTGCCCTTATCCTTCCCGATACTTCGTTGGAAGGCGCTTTGAAGATTGCGGAGAAGGTCCAGGCCGGCGTAGACAGTTTGGATATTCACCACCCGCGATCGCCGGTGTCGACCCGAATAACCGTGAGCCAGGGCGCCGTCACTGCGATGCCAAACCTCAAAAATACGCTGAGCGATCTGCTGTGCGAAGCCGACCGGGCACTTTACCGTGCAAAAAACACGGGCCGAAGCCGCATCGTTGTGGCGCAGCTCAGTGGGGTTCAGGAATGAGCCTTCGTCGCTCCGGGGCTCGAACCAAAATCTCTAAAGCACGCTCACGGCTCGATCCTCACCGCCTGAGTCGGTGAGACCGGGGAATTCCGGCGAGACTCTCTCTGAGAAAGTCTCGCCATGAGAATCAGCCCACCGGCGGGTTAATGGATCAATCGATGGTCTGCTGAAGGCGAAGATCGCGCGATGAGCTGCCGACACTGACAGTGCGCTGTCCGGACGGCGTGACCCACTTCTGGTCTTTGGTAGACCAATATTGGAGCTGGCGTTCGGGCACATGAAGCGTGATGCTATGCGATTCGCCGGGGCCCAGGTGCACGCGGTCGAAAGCCACGAGAGCCCGCACCGGGAACTGCACGCCCTGCGGTGCTTCGCCCGGCGCACTGATGTAGACCTGAGGCACTTCGTCCGACTCCACGGTGCCGGAGTTGCGAACATTCACATCCACATCGAGTCCGCCGTCGTTGGCCTTCAAGACGCCGAGGCCGGTGTACTCAAAGGTTGTGTAGCTCAGTCCATGGCCGAACGCGAAGAGCGGCTCGATCTTCTGCTTGTCGAACCAGCGGTAGCCCACGTAAACGCCTTCACTGTAAGTGGTCTTGCCATCGACACCTTTTTGCGAGCGCTCGGGGTATTTCGGATCGGTCGCGGGATAGTCGGCGAGTGTTTTACCCCAGGTCACAGGAAGCCGTCCGGACGGGCTTACCTTGCCCAGCAGCAAGTTGGCTGTTGACCACCCGCCTTCGTCTCCGGGCCACCACATTTCAAGGACCGCCTTGACCTTGTCGATCCAGGGGATTGCAACGGGCTGGCTGGTGTTGAGGACAACGATCGTGTTGGGGTTGACGGCCGCGATCTCTTCGACCAGCTTGTCCTGATCTCCTGGAAGCCCAAAGACCGGCGTGAGCCTCGTCCAGACAAAAACAACCGCGCACTTAGCCGACTTGGCTGCTGCGATCGCGCCGTCGTGATCCGCCTTGCGCTGTTCCGGGGTATACCAGCTAAGCCGGATCTGTACGGGCGCACCGGAAGTATCGGAACTGGTTTGAATCTCTACCTGGTGCGGGCCTGCGGAGAGCTCAATGGCGCGCCGTACGTTGTCCAGGCCGTCGGGAGTGGGAATGACGTTGTCCTGGTTTGCCTGGAGAATGTCGCCGTGCACGCCACCTTGAAACGCGCCTGTCGCCTCCAGGCGCTTGCCGTCGATCGATAGCGTAGCGTTGGTTCCGAGGGCCTGGAGATAAATCCAGTAAGTGCCGGCTTGCGGCACAGTGAGTGAGCCTTTCCACTTGGGAGTGGAATTGGCCGGCAGCGGGGTTCCGCTCTTGCGGGTGAAGTCGATCTGCGGATCAGTTTGCGGCTCCCCAGAGCCGGTGCGGACCAGGCCAGGTTGGCCATCATGACTTAGAGCGCTGGCAGGAATGGTTGACCCGGTCATATCGTCAGCTACGGAAAATCCGATATCAGCGTTGCCGGAAATCTTGCGCATGGCAGCAAGCGGACCGATCTGGCGTTCAGGGAGGCCCACCGAGCGTTCGCCGTTAATGCCGATGGCATCGACCTGCGCCGCGGTAGGACCGATGAGAACCACGGAGTCGAGATCGGCGGCCCTGAGCGGCAGAGCGTGGTCGACGTTCTTGAGTAGCACCGCCGAATCTTCCGCCGTCTTCTCAATGATCCTGGCGTTGGCCTCGATTGACTGCTTCGTGACCTCGTGTTTCTGCTGGCCATCCATGTACCCGAACTTCACGATTTCATAGAGCACCCGACCGGCCGCCCGGGTGACATCGGACTCGGTAACGGAGCCGTCCTTGAGAGCCGCATGCATCTTTTCGGGATTGAGCTTGATGCCGAAGTCTCCGAGATTGGGGCGCTCCGGAGTAGGCTCCTCAGGAATGCGGCCGCCGAACATGGCCTCGTTCGCTTCCATCGACATCGGCGGAGGGGGCGGTGGAATGGGCTTGGAATCGAAGAACGACGGGATGCTGAAAGGCGCACCGGGCGTGGGTTCGCCGGGCATTTCCATGTCGAGGCCGGCGCTGATGAACTTGACTGCGTGAACCGCTCCCCAGTCCGATGTGACGAAGCCCTTGAAACCGATCTGCTCCCGAAGCATCGTTGTCAGGGTGTCTTTGTTGCCGCATGCAAACGTGCCATTGATGCGGTTGTAAGAGCACATGAGAGAAGACACTCCGGCTTTGGCCGCTGCGTCGAAGGGCGCTGCGTAGACCTCGTGGAGTGTCTGGTCGTCCACGAAGATGTTGCCGCTGTTGGAATCGTAGGCGATGAAATGCTTGACCTGGGCCATCACGTGCTGTGACTGGATGCCCTTGATCTCTGCCGCTCCCATGGCAGACGTGAGAAAGGGGTCTTCGCCGAAGGTGTTATACCCTCGCCCAAATTCCAGATCGCGATCGATGTTCACAAATGGCTGCAGCGACACATCGATGCCCAGGGCACGATCTTCGCGTCCGATTACCACCCCGTTGTCCTCAGCATCTTTCACGCTGAACGTGGCCGCCACGCCCATCGTCGCCGTTTCTGCCTGTGAGGGATGGCGGGTCAGAACACCGGGAGGGCCGTCTGCGAAGCGTAGCCCCGGAATGCCTAGCCGGGGAACTCCGCCGAGATAACCGGCCTGGCCCTGGTAAACCTTCGGATCTTCCTGCGTGCCATGGATCAGGGTGATTTTCTCTTCGAGGGTCATCTGGCTTAGCAGCTTGTCAACGCGTTGGTCGCCGGTGACGACCGGAACCGACTGCGCAAGAGCACCGCAGCATCCCAGCCCCAGCACGGTAAAGACAACGGCTGCAAAGCGCGGCATGGCTGCCCTTCGATTGGCTTGCGCGGTCAGAAATGATTGCTCAACTGCGACTGAAGATGCCACTGTGATCCCTCCCCAAAAATGCTCCGCCTGTCGGCTGGAGCCGACATAAAACGGTTGAGCTTGGCTTTGGCTGGCCGGGAAAAGTGTAGTACACGACCCAGCCTGGCGGCGAGAACCGGCCTGTCTCTGCCCGGTATCGGCGTGCGTGTTACATTGACTTGAAGGTTACAGGTACATTAAATCCACCTGCTGGGCCGGGGGCGGTCGTGTTCCTGTTGGCGATTACAAGCCCCGGCTGTTCCCTGGCAGCCGTTGGAGCCGCTATTGAGGTGAAGATTCATTGTTGAAGTACCCGTTTTTCTCTCCCATTTTTAATCTGCGCAAAACCGGATCTTTGCTTTCACCGCGCGGATGGCTCGCCATGGTTGCGCTGATGCTGATCGTCTCCGCTGACGCCAATGCCGAAGACCGTGCTTTCGTGGGGGGGGCCGACAATCGATCGGATCGCAGCGCACCGTCAGGCAGGACTCCTGTAGAGCAGGACATCGTAGTTGAAGCGCTGGCTTCCTATGGCAATTACAAGATCTTCGCCAGTGGCACAAACTTCAAGCTGTACACCGCCGGGCTGGAATATGATCGCCACTGCTGGGGCCGCTTCCTGGGCGCGCGCATGGATTACGTCGCGGAAGTGCTGCCGGTGGTCGTGCTGGCGAAGCCGGTTTCGGTCGACTTCTTTGGCAACACTGCCTCGACTGCCCGAGAGGTGGTTCCGGGAGTCGGCGTATCGCCCATCGGGTTCCGAATGCTGTGGCGCGACGGCAAGTTCCTCAAGCCCTACCTGTCAGCCAAGGGTGGCATGCTCGCGTTCACCGAGAAGGTGCCTGCACGCGAATCTTCCTACGAAAACTTCAGCCTCCAGTCAGCCATGGGCGTGAACGTGAGGATGAACCCGAAAATCGATCTGCGATTGGGCTTGTTCAGCGACTTCCATTTCTCCAATGCTTTCATCGTCCCTTCCAATCCGGGACTGGATGTAATGAGCGCCAATCTCGGCATCAGCTACCACCTTGGGAAGCCGGTGGTTCGGCAGTAACAGCCACCCGCTGAGCCACTCATGCATGCGTCGGACCGGGCCTGGTTCAAAAGACCCGAGTCAGTTTCTTTCCCCTGCTGCCGGGAGCGGGAAGGTCGCCCGCGTAATCCGCGGACTTCAGTTGCTCGCGCAGGTTTTCGACGGTGGTGAATTCAATCGCCTTCATCCCCAGAGAGCGGGCGGATTCGACGTTGACAAGCTTGTCATCGATGAAAAGCGTTTCTTCTGGCTTTGTCCCCAGTTCGCGCAAGACCAGGTGATAGATCTCCGGTGCGGGCTTGGCCATGTGATGCTGGAAACTCCAGATCAGCACGTCGAAGTCCTCGATCCATTTGAATTCCTTTTCGATACTGGCGAGAACGGTGTCGCCCATGTTGGAAAGAATGGCGGTGCGGAACTTAGCCTCTTTAAGCTGACGATGCCAGGCGACCATGGCGGGATCCTGGCTGGTCCACATGCGAGCGTCGCAGGCGTTGAGCTCGTCGATTTGTTTCGCGGTCAGGTTCAGGCCTGAGTCCTTGGCAAACTTTTCCCAAAAGGTTCGCCCGCTGAGCTTTCCTTCGTCGTAGGCGTGGCGGTCGGCCCAGTAGAGAGGCTCGAACTGCTCAAGGGGCAGGCCCGTGATGCGCAACATGTCATCGTGCGCGGCCTGATCTGGCTTACCTGTTAGAACCATCCCGTAGTCGAAGACAACCGCGCGAAGAGCCACCAATCCTCCTGAAATTGCCCCTGTATGTTGAAAGGGGCGCATGTCTATATTGTGCCTGATGGGCTGCGGCCGATCGGCGCGCACTGCTCCACGTCAACCTGCGTGAGGATGAATGCGGTTTTCGACCCGGACAAACTGGAATACGGAAGAGAGCGACCTGTCACGCGCACACCGCTTGCGCGTTGAAGCGGGTTTGCCGGTTGCTGACCTTACCGCGTCCAATCCTACGCGCTGCGGCCTGGCCTATCCGGACGACCTGCTCACAGCGCTCGAAGATTCCCGGGCATTGGATTACGACCCTCAGCCGCGAGGGTTGCTGCACGCGCGCCAAGCGGTGTGCGGATATTACGCCGCGCACAATGTGAAGATCACTCCGCAGCAGGTGATCCTTACCACCAGCACGAGCGAGGCGTACAGCTACTTACTGAGGCTCCTCTGCAACCCCGGCGAGGAGATCCTGGTGCCTCAGCCCGGCTATCCACTCTTCGATTTCTTGGCAGGACTGGATGATGTGCGGTTGAAATTCGCGCCGCTCGTTTATGACCATGGATGGCAGATCGATCCGGAAGGATTTGCCAGGGCGATCACCCCCGCCACACGAGCCATAGTGTTGGTACACCCCAATAACCCTACCGGTCATTTCACCAAGCGATGGGAGGCCGAGGAACTGGGCCGGCTCTGCCGTCGGTTCGATCTTTCTCTGATCGTCGACGAGGTGTTTCTGGACTATGGCTTCACCGCCACTCCGCAGAGTTTTGCCGCAGGGCTCGAGGGAGTACCCGTTTTTGTCGTCAGCGGCCTGAGCAAGATTGCCGGCCTGCCACAGATGAAGATGGCTTGGATCGTAACCACCGGACCGGATGCTGTCGCCGCCATGGAACGGCTGGAGGTGATTGCGGACACCTTCCTCTCCGTGAACGCGCCAGCCCAATGGGCTCTGCCGAGGTGGCTGGAGGGCAGGGGAGATGTCCAGGCCCAGATCGCGGCCCGCACTCGCGCCAACCTGGCTGAACTGGACGTGCAATTGACCCGCCAGGACTTGATTCGGCGATTGGCAGTTGAAGGAGGCTGGTACGCCGTCCTGCGGATTCCGGCCCTGCAACCTGACGATGCGACCGTCAGGATGCTGCTGGATCATGGAGTTTGGATTCATCCCGGGCATTTCTTCGGCTTTGCCGAAGCTGGGTGGCTGGTTGCGAGCCTTCTCGGTCCGGAAAGCGAATTCAAAGAGGGAGTCGCCCGCCTGTTTGACTGCTTGCAGAATGAACCAAAAAAGTAACGGTACGATGAGCGAAGCTTAAGTCCTCATTGAAGTTATCATTTCAAGTTGCAGATAAAGAATAACTTGAGGCGATTTCATAGATTGACTTACCGCAAAGTCAGGAATGGGTTGCTGCGGCGCTCGGAGCCGATCGTTGTGGGCGGACCGTGTCCCGGAAGCACTTTCGTCTCATTGGGCAGCGCCAGCAATCGAGTGTGAATCGACTCCATGATCTGATCTGAATCCCCGCCAGGAAGGTCGGTACGACCGATGCTGCCTGAAAACAGCGTATCGCCGGCGACCAGCAGGCTCAGTGGGACGAAATGCAGGCAGACGGAGCCCTGGGTGTGGCCCGGGGTGTGGATCACCCGGGCGGGATAACGTTCCAATCCGACGACCAGGCCATCGTCAAGGCTTTCATCCGGGGTGGCGACTTCGGGAGGGTGGACGCCTAGCCAGGCGGCCTGTTCATCCATGATCCTGAGCTGGGGAAAATCATCTTTATTGAGGAAGATTGGAGCGCCCGTCAGGCGCTTGAGCTTGAGTGCGCCGCCGACGTGATCGATATGTCCGTGGGTGATCAGGATCTGCTTGAGCTTGAGTTTCAGTTCCGTCAGGCGGCGCTGGATCCGGGCGATCTCGTCGCCAGGGTCGATAACGACGGCTTCACCGGCGTCTTCGTCGCCCAGCAGGGTACAGTTGCATTGCAGCGGGCCGACCGGAAACGTCTCAAGAATCATTTAGTCATTGTAGACACGTGTAGAGGCTGGTCCGGGCGGACCGGCCTCTCAGACTTCAGAGTTCTACTTGCCGGACTTGGCAGGCGCGGACGCCGGTTTGGTGCCTTCTAGCACGGAGTGGCTGCCCGATGAGCGCACGTAAAGAACCGTCAGCGAAATGGAAGTGATCATGAAGATGACCGCCGACCAAGTCGTTAGACGAGTCAGCACGTTGGCCGCAGCGCGAGGTCCAAAGGCAGTCTGAGAGCCCTGTCCGCCGAAGGCGCCCGCAAGGTCAGCCGAGCGGCCCTGCTGCAGGAGAACGACCCCGATGAGGAACAGGCACACAATAACGTGGACGGTGACGACGAAGTAGAGAAGAATCTGCATTGCTGAAATGTTTCCGAATCTGCCCGGTCATGGCGGGCGGGATTTCATGGTGCGGAGGAGGGGACTTGAACCCCTATGCCTTGTGGGCGCCAGCACCTCAAGCTGGTGCGTCTGCCAATTTCGCCACCTCCGCACTGTTGGTGAACCTCTTGAGTATATCAAAGGTTCTTGTGGGCGGAGGCTACTGCGGAGTAGTGGGAGCGCTGGGTTCAGAGCCAGGCTGTGCCGGTTGCGAGATCGGTTGTGAATTCGGCTGAGTCGCGGGTTCTGCACCCGTTGGCGGGGTTTGCGCGGGAGATTCGGCCGGCGGAGCAGTCTCCTTTGGAGGAACAGTAACGCCCATTTTCGCGCGCAGCCGCTCTTCCGCATCGTCTCCCCAGTATTTGCAGTTGAGACGAATGAACACCGAAGAGTACGGCACCGCAAGGCGGGTCTTGAGAACCAGCACGTGGACCAGCCTGCTGGAGTCGTCTACTTCGTGAATGAGCTGCTCGTGAGGCTCGGAAGCGATATTCACGCCGTCGAAGATCTTAGCGATGCTATCGCGATAAGCAGACGTGCCGGGAGCGTCTTCTTCCTGCACGAATGGCAGTTCGGCATCCATGAAAATGTCGGGCCGTACGTGGATCGAGCCTTGCACCGCGCCAAGGACATAGCGAAGGACGTCGAGGCCTTCGGCGTTGGTCTCAAACGTCTCGACTCCCGGCGAGGACTGCAGCGGGTAGGCGGAGTCGACGATAAGAATCCAGTTACGATGGCCCATCAGGGTTAAGTCGTGGCTGACCTTCGATTGCCATCCAGTAGACTCGACAGCCGCCGGCGAGGCCGCGGCGGCGACCAGTCCGGGTGCGGCTGCAAGCAGGCTGGCTGCAAGGACGAGTTTGCGCATGGTGGAACTCCTCTCGATCTCAGCGGGAGCGAGGTGCATGCTAACGTTGCTCGGCGCCGAACAGTTCGCGCTGGGGTTCACGCTGGCCGGCGGATGGGATATGGGCGCCCGGCTGGTTCAGAAGCCAGTAGTGAAATCCATCCACGATAGCGTTGAGCGCGGCCTGGTTCATGTCGCTGCTGACGCCGGCCGTGATCCAAGGCTCGTGGCCGTCGGCATGAAAGCTGACGGTCACGCGGACATGGGCCGCTGAGTCGTGCGCCGAGACGTCGATCGCCGTGACGCTGAACCGGCCGAGCCGCATCTGTTGCAGGGCCGGGTACCACTTCTCGAGTTCGTGGCGCATGGCGCGGGTCAATGCGTCCACCGGCCCTGTGCCCTCTGCGCGCGTGGTGCGGATGGTGTTTTCGCCAATGGACAGCGACATGAACGCCTGGACAAACCGGTTACCGGCTTCGTCAGATTCGTCGAAGACACGCCAGGTGCGGACGGAGAAAAAGTTCGGCAATGTGTTAAGGGCCTGCATACAGGCCAATCGGAATGAGACTTCACTTGCGGTAAATCCCCCGCCTTCTATCATTGCCTGATTCGTATCGATGAGTGCTTGAGCTTGCGCAACGTTGAGGGGAATCCGGAGGGCTTCGGAGAGCAGAACGACATTGGCCCGGCCGGACTGGCCATTGACTCCGATGATGGGGTTGGCTCCCACTTCTGCCGGGTCGCACCACAGGTAGGCTCCCGGATTCTTGCGTTCGCTTGAACCATGCATGCCGGCCCAGGTGCCGAATGCGCCGGGACCAACCACCGGGGCGCCGTGAGGGATATCGAGCGAGAAGGCGTCATAAGCGGAGCGAGCCAGGCCGGTGAGGCCGGCCAGCGAAGATCGGGGCACGAATTCAGCCTCGTCGCGAAGCTGCATTCCCCCGATGAGGGTGGTGAGGTTGACGTTGCCGCACCGCTCTCCGGTGCCGACCAGTGTGCCCTGGACCTGGATGGCGCCGGCCAGGATTGCGGCACGGGAGTTGGCGACCCCAAGGCCGCGGTCGGTGTGGCCGTGAAAGCCGAATGAGGCCCCGGGATGGGATCGAACCAGGTCTCCCAGCAGGGTGCCGACCTCTTCGGGGTTGGCCCCACCGGTCGTGTCGCAGATGACGATGCGGCTGGCGTCGTGAACCACGCATAGCTCAACAACCCGGTGAAAGTAATCCACGGTGGCTTGGCGGTACTCGGGATCGCACGGGCGCCCATTCTCGCGGCGTCCACAGTAAGCATCCATCGCATGCTCGAGGTCTACGAGAACTTCGAGGCCGTGATCCTGCAGACACTTTATGGTTTCTGAAGCCATGCGCAGGTTTTCTTCGGGCGTGGTCTCGAGAGAACGTTCGATGTCAAGCAGACGGGATTTGACCACCACCACCGCGGCCGGCACCACGTGCTTGTGGCGGACAATGAAGCGGACATCAGGCCATTCTTCGACCCTGACACCCCGGCCCCGAGTGCGTCCAAACAGTGCCAAACGCATTGGAGCGGTATCAGCAGAAGGCAGCGCTTCGGTGAGATCGGACACGAACTGGTTGGCTCCGGCAAAGCCGATCTCGGCATACCGGACCCCAAAGGCAGCCATCCTCTGGAGCAGGCCCAGGGCATGCGGGATGGAGATTTCTAGATTGGGCTGCTGAAGCCCGTCGCGAAGACTGGTGTCGAAGATTTCAACGCGGCGAGGCTGCGAGCGTGCGGACTGCGATTCGGTCATGATTGCACCTTGGGTGCGTCTTTCTTGCTGGGGCTGGTAATCCATCCGGTGAGGCGCGCCATCCACATGGCCAGAGCACGTTCGTCGGCGGTGCCTGACACCTGGGCTTCCTGGACGTTCAGCCGTTCTTCCGATGCCCGGTTCTGGCTCAGCTTGAATTTGCCTTCAATCCGTGTGATCGGCAATCGGAATCCCATGATACCCGCGAGCATGGTTCGACGGAACCCGTCGGGCATCGAGCGCCACCGGCCGAGGTAGGATCGCTCGTGGAGCCCGATGAGCTCTTCGACCAGGGCGTTGCGGCCGGTCTCATCCTCGACAAGTTCCAGTGTTCCGTAAGCGTGGATCGCAATGTAGTTCCAGGTGGGCACCGAAAGCGGGTCAGTGTAGTTTGACGGCGAGACGTAGGCGTGGGGACCCGGGAAAATCACCATCGTCTCGCGTCCGGCCAGGGCTGACCAATGCGAATTGGCGCGGGCAAAGTGCCCCAGCAGCAGGCCGTGTTGTCCTTCGTCGCGCACGATGAGCGGGAGATGCGTGGCGGTCGGGGCCGCTTCGCAATCCAGCGGCCCGAACAGAATCGCGAACGAATAGGCCTGCATCGTCTCGATGAGCATGTCGCGGTCGACGATCTGGTTGAACTTGGGCGTGTACATGGCGTTCCAATGTTTGTTGCGGTGATCGGCGAGGGGTTGAGTTAGGAGGATGTGCCCGGAAATGCGAAAGCCACCAGCCGCATTGCGGGTGGTGGCCTGGATGATGCCGGTATTGCTCAATTCCTGGTCAGGCTCGGATTCCCGCACTCACGTTGTGGCTTCTAATTCGAATGGCGGGAATAGCGGCAGCGCCGGTGTTGCCGGTAAAAAGCTTTTCGGAGGCGCAGACGGTGTGCATGACTTGATTCAAAGTAGACCAGAGGCCGGCCGCGTGCGTCAAGATAACTCGCCTGGCTTAGAGATCCAACGGCTTGTGACCGGTGCATGCGGTTAGAAAAACTCGGCAAGATGGCCAAAGGAATCAACCTCGATGAGATGCTGGCCTTGGGGCGCAGCGGAAAGCTCGGCGTGTTCGAGAGCCCATGTGTCCTTATGAAAAATAAACACCGCATGGAGGCCGGCGGCCAGGGCAGGGTTTATATCGCTCTTTGGACTGTTGCCGATCATCCAGCTGGTGTGCGGGCTTAGCTCATGGCGGGCGATAACACTTTGGTACGTCGCCGCGTCTTTTTCGGCGACAATTTCGACGGCGGCGAAATGCTTCGCGAGCATGGAGCGGACAAGCTTGTCGGCTTGCTCAGCCTGGTTTCCTTTGGTCATGAGGATAAGGCGATGGCGGGTGGCAAGTTCGGCAAGCGTCTCGGGAACGGCCGGCAGAAGCTCGATTTCCTGTTCAGAGACTGTGCGCGCGAAACCCGCGACTCGTTCCCTCATTTCGTCAGTGACGGGTTCGGGGCTGAGACGCTCGAAACACGTGACCAGCGAGCGGGTAAAGCTGTTCAGTCCATACCCGTGCGCGAGTATGGTCTCGCGCTCTACGGCGTTGAGCGCCTGGCGAACTTCGGCAGGTGTGTAGGCGTGGTGGCTGAGGTAGCTGATAAACCTCGCGATGGCGCGTTCAAAGTAGACGTTATTTTCCCAAAGCGTATCGTCGGCGTCGATGAGCAAGGTTTGGCCGGCAGGAAATTTGGGCATGTCCTGATGGTATCAACGAGGCGGACGGGTTGAGCCAGCGTTCGGGGGTCGCAGGTGACGTTACTGCGGAGAGTGCCAAAGGGACTACTATCCTGCTAAAATTCACTGTTTTTCGGAGAGGGGATTCATGAAGGTTGTTTTGAAATTGGCGACGGCTGTAGCTTTGCTTTCCGTGGTGCAGTCGGTGAGGGCCGCGGACATTACTGGCTCATGGAAAGGGGCCTTCGACCTTCACGGTGACAGCATTGCGGTGACGTTGAATCTGAAGAGCGATGGAAAGACTGTAACCGGAACCGTTGAGGGGCTTCCCACCACACCGGCCGACATCCACGATGGAGTGCAGGCTGGCGATACTTTGACCTTCTGGGTGAATTCCGATTACCAGGGGCAGACATACAAGCTGGTTTACAAGGGGAAGATAGCTCCGGACCAGATCGTATTTGATTTCGGAACCGAGGATGGTTCTTGGAGTTCGCCGCTGACGGTCAGGAAGGGTGCAGACCAGGCCGCTAAGACCTCCTCGCCGGCTGACCGCGATGTAGACGGGAACTGGAAAGGGGAATTCGATTTCGAAGGCAGCAAGGTGGCAGTAACCTTCCACTTGAAGAAGGCGGCCGGGGCGGCGACCGGAACGGCTCCAATCACGGGAACGATTGATGGCTTAGGTCCGGCCCCAGTCGACGTGCACGACGGCAAGGTTGAAGGCGACGTCTTGACCTTCTGGGTGAATACGGATTACCAGGGGCAGACTTATACCCTCATGTACAAAGGCAAAGTCTCCCCGGACCAAATCGATTTCACGTTCGGCACCGTTGATGGCTCATGGGAATCGGGGGTGAAAGCTATCAAAGCTTCGTAGCCGTCGCAAGGATCATTCGTTCCGGGTCTACGGGACGTCGGGCAACGAATAGTCGAGATCGTAAGAGTGTTTACCGGCCTCGATGGTAATAGTGAGAGTGCCTGCCAGCCCTTCGAGCTGCTCCGTACCCGACCCTGGAACCACCTCTACTCTCAAGTCGAAACTGCCCCCGTGCATGGTGCCGGAATGTTGCAGCGCGAAGGTACCGGTCAGGCCGTGAAGCGTCCCGTTGACTTGCTCGAGCGCCACATAGCCCGCGGTGCCCGCGGCAGGGTTGCCGGCTCCCAGCATCTCCCCCGTACTGGCAGCGATGAGATCGCCTTCGTACTGCTTGTCCAGCGACCAACGGCCTATGCTCGTGCCGTTGGTTGCGTCGTCGGCGGGAAGGGGCAGCGTTTTGACCGAAAAGATACCATGAGCCTGGCGAGTCATATCCATTACTCCGTTGGGGTGTTGTGACGACAGCCCGTTAGCAAAGGGCTTGCGGCAGCTTCGACTGATACTCAGGCCAATGATAGTCGAGGATCAGCCTACTGCACATGGATGACGGGGTTGCGGTCAGGATGCGCAGGATCCTTGATGACCCGGCCGCCCTGCATCACGAATGCGACGTGCTCCATTACCGTGATATCGCCGAGTGGATCGCCTTTGACGGCGACTACATCCGCGAGGCGTCCCGGCTCGAGACTTCCTACATCGTTGTCCTTGCCCAGCATGGTAGCTGCATTGATCGTCGCTGCCTGGAGCGCGCCGAGGGTGGACAAGCCGCCCCGCACCAGGGCACCGAATTCTCTGGAGACCGACTCGTCTACATCCGCATCGTCCACGCCGTAAACCACGCGAATGTGGTGGGCGAGCGCCAGCTTGAAAGCCGGACCCTGTGCCGCCATGATTTCCTGGCCCTTGGCGAATGAGTCGGGGTCGCGTCCCTTGCTGAGGCCGGTTTCCATGTCGTGCTGAAAGCAGTAAAGCGTCGGCACCAGCCACGTGTGATGCTCTTCCATGAGTCGAGCCCCTTCTTCGTCGAGCATCGTCCCATGCTCGATAGAATCCACACCGGCTCGGACCGCGGCCTTGATGCCGGCGGCGCCTTCGGCGTGGGCCATCACTTTTTTGCCCGCGCGGTGAGCGACAGCGACCGCTTCGGCCATCTGGGCTTCGCTCAATTCCTGCACGTGAAAGTCGGAGACGGCGTCCATCACTCCGCCGGTCGCCATCAGCTTGATCCAGTCAGCGCCGTATTTGATGTCGCGGCGCACAACATGGTCGATGTCGTCCACAGTATCGGCGACATTCTGCCCGCGGGGAAGCTGGATGTCCGGGGAGAAGGGTGCGCCGTCGCCGTGGCCGCCGCCGATCGAAATGCAGGAGCCGGCGGACGTGATGCGGGGGCCCAGGATGATGCCGCGCTTGACCGAGGCGCGGAGGGCGAACTGGGGGTAGTCGGCGGGGCCTTCGCAGGCGTCGCGCAGGGAAGTGAATCCGTGGTCGAGCCACAGGCGGAGGTTATAGACGCCCCAGAGAGTGGACTGGGGGATGGAGGTTTTGAGGTGGTCGGCGATGGACTGGGATGTGGGGTTGGACAGGATGTGGGCGTGGGCGTCGATGAGGCCGGGGAGCACGGTGTATCCGGAGAGATCAGTGACCGAGACGCCGGCCGGAGCGGCATCGGCGATGGACTGCACGCGGTCGCCCGCGATGAGGATGTAGGCGTGGGTGCGCACGTTGCCGGTGCGCACGTCGATCAGCTTGCCCGCCAGGACTGCCTGGTTTGGGGCCTGTGCAATTGAGAGGGAAGCGGCTAGGAAGACGGCGGTCAGGAAACAGGCAGCTCTGCGAATCATTTGGTTTTGAAGTTATCACGAGAGAGGAGCGCCGAAGAGAGGCAACGAATTTCCCTGCCGACGTAAGCAATCGAACGGGGGCGCATTTGCGCCCCGCTCGTGCCTGGACAGATCTCAATGACAGGCGCAACCTGCTGCGACTAGTGGCCGTGCGATGACAGGTATTTATCCAGGTTGCTTTGCTGCAGCTGCCTGAGTTCGATGCAGCCGTTGATGCGTTCGATGGCGTGCTTGAGGGTGACGCTCGAGGCGTTCACCTTGTGGTCGGTGAAGAATTGTTCGACGTCCTGGCGGTCGTCGGCGGAGCAGAAGCTGCTGGTGGAACCTACGACGGCGGCGCCCATCTGGGTGGTGAATTGCGCCTTCACTTTGTCCCAGTTGGCCTTGACGTATTTCCACGCCTCGTCGCGGGTGCCGTCATTGCCGATGGCGATGGCAAATTGAATGGCGGCGTCCTGGTTGCGAACCTTGGAGGATGCGGCGAGGTCGAGGGCCCGTTGCTCCAGTGACGGGTCTTCAAACACGGCGAGCATACGTAAAGCCGCGTCCCGCACCTGCGGGTTGCTGGAGGTCTCGTAGACATTGAGCAGCTTATCGAAGAGCCCGGAGTCCCCGTTGCGCGCCGCTATACCCAGCGCGGTCTGCCCCAGGGTGGCATCGACCGAGCCGGGATCGGCCAGGTATTTCCCCGCGATATCGCGGGCCTGGGCGATGACGCCTGGATCCTTGCCATATTCTCCGAGGAAACCGAAAAGTTCTGAACGCAATTGAGTGGTGTTGGCCGAGTCACTGGGGCCGGGTTTGCCCAGACCGGCGAGGTGCGGGCCGTATGTGGCACGGATCCACGCCGCAAGCTGTTCGCGTTCTTCCTTGGTCGCGGCGACGCGCAGGTAGATGGCCTCGACGCCTTGGATGGCTGAGGTGTTGACTTCGGCGGAGGGATCGTCTTTCACCGCGGATACAAGGCTGAGGTACTCACCCACCGTCGCCTTGTTGGCGCGCAGTTGCGCCCATTGGTCGCCGACGAGGCGTATCCGTTCAGCAGGGGTCAGTCCGGATTCGACCTGGCTCAGCAGCGCCTTGTAGGTTTCGGGTGAATAAGCGGACCGGTAATAGCCCTTGCCCGCAGCATCGGCGAAAAAAGGATCGCGGAATACGCCGTGCAGACTGGTGTCATCAGGCGTGAGCAGCTGGCAGTTTTCGGAGTTTCCTGAAGCTTTGAAGCAGATGGGCAGCGTCCATTTCTGTGATGGATCGGGCTTGATGCTGGGGCTCAGGAAGAAGCGAGTCTGGCTCACAGACACGCTGTCGCTTCCAGGTTTGTCAAACGCCACAAGAGGAGCGCCGGGTTGCGCTACCAGGCTTTCCATGATCTTGTCCACAGGCTTGCGGCTGGTCGACGTCTGTGCACCCCAGAAGTCCTCAGCCGTTGCGTTGCCATAAAGGTGGGCAGAAAGATAATTGTGCACGCCTTGCCGGAAGGTGTCGGCGCCCAGGTAGTTCTCAATCATCAGCAGTACCGCGCCCGCCTTGTTGTAGGTGATGCCGTCAAACATCTGGTTGATTTCGTCGGGTGTGTCGGCTTTGGCCCGAATGGCGCGGGTGGTGGGCTGCGCGTCCAGATTCAGCGTGTTATCGAGATCCGACACCACGGACTGATCGATGTTCCACTCCGGGTGCATTTCTTCTACCGGCTTATTCTCCATCCAGGAGGCGAAGCCTTCGTTGAGCCAAATGTTGTCCCACCACTGCATGGTGACAAGATCGCCGAACCATTGATGTGCCATTTCATGCGCGATGACGATTGCCACCTCTTTTTTGGCGCCGACCGAGGCGGTCTTGGGGTCAAGCAAGAGCGCCGTCTCCCGATACGTGATAGCGCCGAAGTTCTCCATTGCGCCGGCCTCAAAGTCGGGAAGGCCGATGAGGTCGAGCTTTTTCAGCGGGTACGGGATGCCGAAGTAATGGTTGTAGTAATGCAACACATACTTGGCTACATCGACGCCGTAGGAAGTGAGCGCCACCTTATCAGGCGTTGCGCAGACGCGGATAGCAACGCTGTCCTGTTCGCCCGCCGTGCATTGGAAGTCCCCTACGAGAAATGCGACCAGGTAGGTGGACATCTTCGGCGTTATGTCGAACTTGATCGTGTGCTTGCCGGGAGTGGGTCCAGGCGTGTCGGATGCGATGGGGCTGTTAGAGATCGCCGTGTCGCCCTTGTCGACGACCAGTGTGACATCGTAGGTTGCCTTGAATGCCGGCTCATCGAAGGAAGGGAACGCGCGGCGCGCATCGGTAGGCTCAAATTGCGTGACGGCATAGTTGCGACGTGAGGTTTTGGAGAGATAGAAACCGCGCAATTCGTTGTTCAGGATGCCGGTGAACTCGATCGCAATCGATGCCTTTCCCGCGGGAATGGCATCAGCAACGGTGAAAGCCGCTTGCTCCTTGTCTTTATCGAGAGCCACGGTAGCGGTTTGTTCTTTACCGCCGGCGGTGATCTTCACCGACTGAAATGCGATCTCAATGGCGTTAAGTGTGATGGTGCGCGAGGGCTCCTTCAGCGCGACCTCGATGGTTTCAGTGCCCGCGTAGGTGGCGGCCTTCAGGTCAGGCGTGAGCGACAGCTTGTAGTGGTCTGGGCGAACGCTGTCAGGCAAGCGCTGCGCCACTGCGGCGGGAACATGAAGGATGGTGCAGGCGAGCAGCAAACATCCGCCCAGCGCAGCGCGAAGTGCGGAAATCGGGCGTTGAATCAGCATTGGGACCTCACAAAGTTAAGCGGGTTTGCAAATATCGAAATCGTATGTGGACCAGCGGAATGACAGCCAGATCGGGACGATGTCTGACCGGATCTTGAAGAGTTTAGTCCAACAGGGCAGGCAATGGCAGCCGTGCTGTGACGAACTGGGTCTTTGCGGGAGCAGGCTGCTCGTCCTTCTTGCCATTGAGAATCACGCCGCGCCGTCATGTCGACCGGGTTGTGGTCTGCGGCTGCTTCTTCGGCAAAAGGGAATCAAGCAGCATCAGGCAGGCCCCGGTAACGATGGCGCTGTCCGCAACGTTGAAGTCGGGATAGTGATAGCTGAAGATGTGGACTTCAATGAAATCGATCACAGAGCCATACAAGATCCGGTCATGGGCGTTTCCTATAGCGCCGCCCAGCACCAGAGCGAGTGCCACAGTTGTCAGGTTCATGCGGCTGCCGAGGCGGATAAGCGCGGCGAACACGGCCAGGGCCGCCAGGCAGGTAAATGCGATAAGGCCCCATCGCACCGGGTGGGGGTTGGCGGAGTCGGCAAACAGCGAAAACGCCGCTCCGTCGTTGAGCCAGTGCGTAATCCGGAGCACGCCGGGAATCACCGGAATTGCGCCGCCGATCTGCACATGTGCCGAAACCCAGATCTTGGTCAACCGGTCTGCGGCGAAAATGATCGCGGAAATGAGCAGGAGCCAGGGAAGCCGGCGCGGAGCAGGGAAGTTCACGCCGCCGCCTCCGGAGCAGGTGGTGCAATATTCATGTCCCTGAGAGCAGACTGGCAGCGGGTGCAGACGTTTTGCCACACACCGTAGGGCCCCACTTCAGGCATGAAATTCCAGCAACGTGCGCATTTGCTGCCGGAAGCGGGAAGAGCGGTGACCGAGACAGGAGAATTGTCCGCGCCCGGGAGCAAATGAACAGTGGAGACATTAAGGAATTCCTTGAGGCCAGCACCGTGACGTTGCAGTAAATTCAACACGTCGCCGGAAGCAGTGATCTCGAGATCAGCTTCGAGGGCCTTGCCGATGCGCTTGGCCTTGCGCGCATCCTCAAGCACACGGAGTGCCTCGTCCCGAACCGCGAAGAGCTGTTTCCACTCATCCAGCAACTTCGCCGGGCTCTCTGAGAAGACTTCTTCCGGTTTGGGAAAACGCGCCAAATGTACGCTGACTTCCCGGCCAGCTGCCTTGGGCAGGTACTCCCAGACCTCGTCGGAGGTGAAGCTGAGAATTGGTGCGACCAGGCGGGTCAGAGCTTCGGTGATTTTCCAGAGCACGGTCTGGGCAGAGCGGCGCGCCGTACCTGCCGGTGCAAAGGTGTACATGCGGTCCTTGAGCGCGTCGAGATAGAACGAGCTCAGATCGACGATGGCGAATTCGTTGACCGCGTGGTACACCCGGTGGAACTCAAAAGTACCGTACCACGCGAGGATCTTTTCAGTCAGGTCGCGGGTCCGCGCCAGCATGTAGCGATCGAGGGGCAGCAGGTCGGCTTCAGCAACCAGATGGGCGACCGGATCGAACCCGGCAAGGTTGCCGAGAAGGAAGCGGAACGTATTGCGCAGTTTTTTGTAGATTTCGGCGCAACGGGCCATCAGGTTTTCGCTTGCCGCCATGTCTTCTCTGAAGTCGATCGAAGCGACCCAGAGCCGAACGATTTCGCCTCCCATGCGGTTGGCGATGTCCACCGGATCCACGCCGTTACCGAGAGACTTGGACATGGCGCGACCCTGCTCGTCCAGTGTCCAACCGGCGGTTGCGACATGAGAGTAAGGTGCCCTGCCGCGCAACGCGACAGAGGTCAGAAGCGAGGAATGGAACCAGCCGCGATGCTGATCGCCGCCTTCCAGGTAAAGCACCTCAACGCCTGCATTCTTTTGAAATGCCTCGTAGGGCTTCTGCAGATCCTGGTCGGCTTCACAGACGGCGAACCAGCTGGTCCCGGAGTCGAACCAGACGTCGAGAATATCGGTTTCCTTGCGGAATCGACTCTCGCCGCAGTGTTCGCACTTCACCCCCGCCGGCAGCAGCGTAGAGACGGCGGTTGTGTGCCAGGCCTCGACACCCTCGCGGTCGAACAGGTCCACAATGGTGCGATTGAGAGCGGCATCAAGAATGGGCCGGTTGCAGCTTTCACACATGAAGACAGCGATCGGCACGCCCCAGATGCGCTGGCGGCTGATGCACCAGTCGGGACGGGTGGCGATCATGTTGGTGATTCGCTCTTTGCCCCATGCCGGGTCCCAAACGACCTTGTCGATCTCTTCGATGGCCAGCTGGCGGAAGGTCTTCGCTTCCCCAGCCGTGTTTTTGATTGGGGTTTCAAGGGAGATGAACCACTGTTCGGTGGCGCGAAAGATGACTGGGTGGTGGCATCGCCAGCAATGCGGATAAGAATGATGCAGGTCGCCGGAGGCCATGAGCGCCCCGTGTTCCTCAAGCATGGCGATGATGACCGGATTGGCTGCCCAGACGGTTTTGTCCTCGTAAGGCGGCGGGGAGGCGAGCGGCCATGCCGCTGGATCGACGTGGATTCGGCCGACCGCGTCGACCCGGCAGGTAAGGTCAAGTCCGTAACGCTGGCCGGTATAGAAGTCGTCCGCTCCATGTGCAGGAGCCGTATGGACAGCACCGGTGCCGGTGTCCGCTGTGACGTAAGTGCCAAGGACCCCGAGGATCGACCGGTCCAGAAAGGGGTGTTGGAAGGTAATCCGCTCCAGCTTGCTGCCCTTGAATCGCGCCAGCTCCTTAGTCTGCCCAAGTCCGCAAGCGGCGGAAACAGAGGCCGCCAACTCGGCGGCTACGATGTAAACCGGGCCCGCTTCTGATGCCAGGGCGACATAGTCGAAATCGGGATGAAAGGTCACGGCGAGCGACGCCGGAAGCGTCCACGGGGTTGTGGTCCAGATGATCGTATAGACTTCCCGGCCAGCCAGGGATGCGTCGATCTCCTCGGGTAGGGAAGTCAGCTTGTAGCGAACATAGATCGAGGGGCTGGTATGCATCTCGTATTCGATCTCGGCATCGGCCAGCGCCGTTCGATCGTGGATGCACCAATAGACCGGCTTCAACCCGCGATAGACAAAGCCATTCTCGAGAAAACCGTAGAAGGCTTCGAGCGTGCGGGCCTCGTAACCCCGGGCCATGGTTTTGTAGGGCTTCTCCCATCTGCCAAAACAGCCAATGCGCTCGAATTGGGAGGTCTGCAGGTCGATATATTTCTGCGCGTAAGCACGGCATGCATCCAAAACCTCAGGCGCCGGCATCTCCAGTTTGCGGCGGCCCAATTGCTCATCGACCTTGATTTCGATTGGCAGACCGTGGCAGTCGAAACCCGGAACGTAAGGCGAGTCGAATCCGGCCATGGTTTTGGACTTCACGACAAAGTCCTTGAGCCCCTTGTTGAGCGCATGCCCAAGATGAATGGGTCCGTTGGCGTAGGGAGGGCCATCGTGAAGGATGTAGGCAGGCCGGCCAGCTCCGGCTTTTCGCAGTTCGTCATAGAGGCGCAACGAAGCCCAGCGAGCCAAGCGAAGTGGTTCATTTTGAGGCAGATTGGCCTTCATCGGAAATTCCGTTTGAGGCAAAGTCAAGGTCGCCTTTAGTTCCGGCGCTGGGGACATTCTCACTCCCTGGGCTGCAATCTTGTTCAACCTTTAGTGTAACCGGCTCATTGCAGCGCATTGGCAGGCGGCGAACGGAAGCGCCCGGTTGGCGTGCGCGGAGGGGTGAGTTAACGATGTGGGTTCTTTCAGGCAGTCAAAATTTCCAGGCGATGCCCTAACCACTGAAAGCGAGGGTCGTCTATCGTATATGGGAGTCCGATCTTCTGCGGGGTATGATTTTTCGGATCGCGGCGAATTGGATCGCGATTCGGATCGGGCGGGAGCAGATGCCCCGGGCGGGACGTTTGGCTCCGCGACAAAAAACGGCGCGGTCGAGCATAATGGAAAGATGGTCCCGGAGCTCGTACCGCTCCCAGTCCACGAACGAAGGGCACCCAAGCCAGCGGCAACTATGGCAAATGACTTGTTGACACACCGGGAAACTCTATCCCCTTCGGCTGGCCCGGATGGAAGCGGCCATGATTTAGACGCCTTCCTCGGCAAAGCCTTTGAAGAAAAACCCATCTGGACAGGGCTGTGGGAGAGCATCCGCGATGTGTTCTTTCCCCCTAAGCTACCCCCCCTGGAGCTGACCTCGACACCCATTCCGGTCCCCGACCGCATGGCGGTCAAGACCAACCCCTGGGCAGTGGGGACGGCGACCGTGGTCAACGGAGCAATCCTTGCCATCGTGCTTTTCCTGGGAGCCCGCGCTGTGATCCACCAGATCGTTGCGCCCAAGCAGGTGACCAACATCGATGTCGGGAACTTTGACCTGGCCGCGCCAAAATCCGCCAAACAGGCCGGCGGCGGCGGCGGCGGCGGTTCGCACGACATCGTTGACCCCATCAAGGGCAAACTCCCGAAGCTTGAAAAGGCACCCGTCACGCCCCCGCAGGTTCCGCTTCTCGATAACCCGAAGCTCGCCGTGCCATCGGCGATTGCGGTTCAGCCGGATATCAAGCTTCCAGACAATCCCAATATGCCAACTATCGGCGTCACAAATTCCGCCAACGTGACCCTTGCCTCAAACGGGCAGGGAACTGGGAGCGGGATGGGGACTGGCTCGGGAGGCGGCCTGGGCTCCGGGACCGGCAACGGGTTTGGACCCGGCACTGGTGGAAATACCGGCGGTGGCATCTTCCGTATCGGTGGCGGAGTTTCCGCTCCCGTGCCGATTGTCTCTCCGGAAGCTGAATTTTCCGACGAGGCAAGACGCGCCAAATATCAGGGTGTGTGCCTTGTCTCTCTGATTGTTGACGCTCAAGGCAATCCGCAGAATCCCCGGGTAATCCGCGCTCTGGGCATGGGACTGGACGAAAAGGCTCTTGAAGCTGTCCGCAAGTACAAGTTCAAGCCCGCACTCAAGGACGGCCGAACCCCTGTACCGGTCATGATCACCATCGAGGTGAACTTCCGACTGTATTAAGACGGCTGACAGAAGCTGGTAAAAAGGCGAGGCTGACGGCCTCGCCTTTTTGTTGATGAAAACCCCATCTTTGTTTTTCCGGAGGGAACGTGAGGTTTCAACCTCACGAATAGGGCCAGTAAATTCAGGAGGGCTTCAGCCCCGGGTCTTTCTCCAAACCGCAGAACGACTTTGCCAGCAGTCTGAGGCGAGGCTACGGCCTCGCCTTTTTGTTTGTCGGGTCGCCGACGCGCGAGCGGACCACTGTTTCGGGTGGGCAGCAAAAATGCGCTCTACACGATTCGTTCAGGTTAGTCGCAAAGATCAGGAGCAACGCCCACTCTTACCAAGCCTTACTTAGGCGACGCGCAGGCCAGCCTGACCTTCTGAAGCAGGTTTTGTTTCGATTGCGTCAAGCTCGGCGATACGGCGCAGGATAAGACTCTGAAGACAATCTGAATAATCGGACTTGCGAGTTTGCGAAGGTTGTTCAGTGGTCGCAGGAGAAGCACAGCAATTGTCCATTTTGCGCAACATGGTATTTGGATGCGACCGCTTCGATGCTGTCGCAAATTCTGCGCACTCCGGACTAGAAGGATCCACCTGGCTGGAGAAGTTAGATTATTGGATGTGGGGATTATCGGATGTGGGCGCGGTCGAAGATCGTGTCCAATTTCGAAAAGAGCACCGCAAGATATCTCTTCGGATTTGTATGGTGCGCCCGGAAGGATTCGAACCTCCGGCCTACTGATTCGTAGTCAGTCGCTCTATCCAGCTGAGCTACGGGCGCATCGTGGTTCCTGACGAAACCTAAGACAGATTATCAGGGATTTCCGGGTGGCGCAATCAAGCCACGGGTGCCGGTTCAGGGGCAGGCGGAGGTGGAATGAGCGGCAACTCTTCTACGATCTGCAAGCCGGACCGCCGCACCAATTGGGTAACCGTCGATCCATTCAGGCGGGTAGCGTCGTATTCGATCCTCACAGTGTGGGCTTCCCGGTCAAAACTCAGACGGCGGATCCCGTACACGTCCCGGGCATTGGCAAGGGCAGACACTTGCGCTTCGGTGGGTTCAGAGGCATAGCGAAAGAGGATCTCCACCGTGGTCATAGGCCCATCATAGCAAGTCGTACCGCCCTACAGGCCCTGAAGAAAGGCGCGGATTTCAGGGTTGTACCAGTCAGGATCGCCTACTACTTTGCGGCGGATAACTCCGCTTCGGTCGATGATGTATGTCTCAGGCCAGCCGTCCGTGTGGTACAGCTTTGCAGCTGTCTGGTTGGGATCGCGCACTGTCGTGAGGTCCACGTGGAACCGAGTCAGGAAGCGCTGATAAGCGTCCGCATCTTCGTCGATACTGACCGCCAGAATAGCCAGGTCCGGGCGCTCATGATGAAGTTCCACCAGCGCCGGCGTCTCCTGAATGCAGGGCCCGCACCAGCTGGCCCAGAAGTTGAGCAGAACGACTTTTCCGTGATAACTCGACAGGTGAATCGAGTTTGCTCCGTCGCTGATCGTGAAATCCGGCGCCTTCTTTCCTATCTGGGCCGGCTTGGCCCCGCGGTTACAACCGGGCGCAATCAACATCAGGCAGAGCCCGGCTAAAGCCGGCATTGAACGAAGCGTTACCATTCTGCGGGGGTCCACATCCCTATAATACTGAGCTGAGAGTCTTAACAGAAGAGCGGAACACGATGGGGACAGACAGCCTGGAGGAACCCGGCGGCGCCGGCAACGCAACCTGGAAGCCAGTCCTTGGTCTTTCCGATCAGCCCGGAGCTCCATTGGAAGTCCCGGTTCGGGTGGCGATGCTCTTCGATCAGCCCGAGCCGGAAACGCTGCTCGAACTGACGGTGATAGTCCCGGCGCGCAACGAACAAGATTCCATCGCCGCCTGTCTCGAGTCGCTCGTAAGCCAGTCAGAAGAGGTCTTCGAACTGGGGCGCGACTGGGAATTGATCGTGGTCGACGATGACTCCATCGACCGCACCGCCGAAATCGCTCGCGGATTCAACGGGGTGAGCGTTCTGAAAGCGGGTAAGCTGGAGCGCGGATGGACCGGAAAAGTTAACGCCATCTGGACAGCTGCACGGAAGGCCCGTGGAAAATGGCTGTTGTTCACGGATGCGGATACCGTTCACGAGCCTGGCGACCTGCGCAGAGCCATTCACGAAGCAGCCCGGTACAAGGTCGGCATGCTCAGCTACTCCCCGCGGCAACTAGTGAGCGGAATCGCTCAGAGGACTCTGATGCCGCTGGTATTCAGCGAATTGGCGGTAGCCTATCCGCCCGCCAAGGTGTCCGATCCGAACCAGCGCGTGGCCGCGGCCAATGGTCAATTCCTGCTGGTCGAGCGCGAGGCGTACCGCCGCATCGGCGGCCACCCGGCGGTGAAGGATCGTGTGCTTGAGGATGTTGAGCTGGCGTTTCTGGCCAAGCGGCGTAAGGTCGGGCTGCGGTTTCGCTACGCTGACGACGCGCTGTCGGCACGAATGTACCGTACGACAGGCGCAGTCTTCGAGGGCTGGAGCAAAAACCTGGCATTGCTGTTTCACAATGCCCTTGCCCTGGCCGTGTGGCGCGCGCTGGACATCATTCTGCTCATCGGGCTTCCCGTCCTGGCTATTGAACTATGGAACCAGCATTTCACGACGCATTCTCTGGAATGGCTGGGTGCCGGCTGGGTGCTGGCGCTGCTGTGGGTGCGTAACCTGTTCCGGTTCTATGCCCGGGTAGCCAAATCCAACTTCCCCTTTGTCGATTGCGCCATGTCCCCGCTGGGTCTTCCGCTGTTTGTGGTTTTGCTCTATCGCAGCTGGTTCCATCACCACGTGTTCAAAAGGGTAAGTTGGAAGGGCCGTACCTATCCGGGATAATGGATACACCCCAGGCAGACTGTCGCTCCGCAATCGTAACCCGCCGGAAATGAACCCCGGCGGCCCGGACGGCATCTTTCTTATGAGGAGCTTCATGGTCTATCTGACGCGGCGCGCTACGTTCTCGGCTTCCCACTATTACTGGAACGACGCTTGGTCAGCTGAGAAGAACGCGTCGGTCTTCGGCCGCTGCGCTAACCGCAATGGACACGGTCACAATTACACAATCGAAGTGACCGTTGCCGGTGATCCCGACCCCGTCACCGGATTTGTTGTCGACCTCAAGTGGCTCAAAGATGTGATCGAACGCGAAATCATGACCGCCTACGATCATCGCCACTTGAACCTCGAGGTTCCTGAGTTCGCCAGCGTCATTCCGACCTCGGAGAATATCTCCATTGCTGCGTGGCGGCGCATTGAGCCTGCGATTCAGGCAGCGCGGGGCGCCCACCTTACTCGCGTGCGCGTTTATGAAACGCCGGAGATCTTCGCCGAATACCGGGGCGAGGCATGAAAGCATACTTCGGCAGACGATATTCGCTGAGCGCCAGTCACCGCCTTCACAGCGCGGCTCTAACCCCTGATGGGAATCGCGAAGCCTACGGCAAATGCAACAACCCGCACGGGCATGGACACAACTACATCATCGAAGTACTAGCAGGTGGACCTGTAGATCCCGAGACAGGCATGGTAATCAACCTTGCAGTTCTGGATGAAGTGGTGCAAACACGCATCCTTGATCGGTTCGATCACACTAACCTCAACCTCGACGACGTGTTTACGAACCAGGTCCCCACCACCGAGAATCTGTGCAGGGTCGTCTTCGGCTTGCTGGAAGGAAACATTGCGCCTGCGCGATTGGTTCAGGTTCGCGTCGAGGAGACAGAAAACAACTTTTTCGAATTCTGCCCAGAAGCATCGTAGGCTGAGACGAACGGCCCGAGCACGGAGGAATCGCGCATGGCACGCCCGCTAATGGTAGACAAGACCAAATCAAGCGCACTTATCGAACCCGAGAGTCTTAAAGACTTCAGCACTGAAGAGATGTATCGCGAACTGCTGCGCAGAATTGGAGAAGATCCGTCTCGAGACGGGCTCCGCGCAACGCCCGGCCGGGTGGAAAAGTCGATGGCATTTTTGACCAAGGGATATCAGGAAGATCCTCACCAGATCCTGTGCGGCGCACTGTTCGATGTTGACTACGACGAGATGGTCATCGTGAAAGATGTAGAGATGTTTTCTCTGTGCGAACATCACATGCTCCCGTTCTTCGGCAAGGTTCATGTCGCATACATCCCCAAGGGAAAAGTCATCGGCCTCAGCAAGATTGCTCGCCTCGTTGAAGTCTTCGCACGCCGGCTCCAGGTGCAGGAGCGCATGACCCGGCAGATCGCCGACGCCATCCAGGAGACCATCGCGCCTCAGGGAGTGGGAGTGGTCATCGAGGCGCGCCACCTGTGCATGATGATGCGTGGCATAGAGAAGCAGAACTCGTCCACGGTGACGTCGGCCATGATTGGCTGCTTCCGCGAGCGCGAAACCAGGGCCGAGTTTCTCTCCCTTGTCCGTGGGTCTGTGCATCCCTCCACGTAGAGCCGGCAGTTTGAAGCTTGTCTCCTGCAAGAGCGGTGCCGTAGCGGGCAAGTCCGATCCAACGTGTTGTCGAGACACTTTCCGACCTCGTCTTGCCCCCTCGGAGCGGTTTAAAGTAGGAGGGGTGGACGGCCTGATTGTCATTGATAAGCCGGGGGGGATGACCAGCCACGACGTGGTGAATCGCCTCCGCAAGATTACCGGAGAAAAATCCATCGGGCACCTTGGCACCCTGGACCCGATGGCCACAGGTGTGCTGCCACTGCTTCTTGGAAAATTTACCCGGCTGGCTCAGTACTTCAACGCCGCCGAGAAAATATATACAGGGACCATCCGGTTTGGTTTTGCGACCGACACCTACGACGCCGAGGGGACACCTGTAGGGGGGTGTTTCGAACCGGTCCTGGCGCCCGGCGAAGTGTCCGCGGCCACGCAGGCTTTTGTGGGTGAATTTGATCAGATGCCGCCGCCGTATTCAGCAAAAAAGGTCGGTGGAATTCCCGCTTATAAATTGGCTCGAGATGGGAAAAGCCCGGAACTCAAACCTGCGCGGATTCGTATCACATCTTTTGAAATTCTGGCGTTGGATGGGACAGACGCTTCCTTCGCTATGAGCATAAGCGCCGGCGGGTATGTCCGGGCCGTGGCGCACGAATTAGGCCGGAAACTGGGTTGCGGAGCGCACTTGAGTAGTTTGAGACGGACCAGCGCGGGTGTGTTCACCCTGGCTGAATCCATATCCTTGAGGGAGTTGGAAGAGATGACCGGAGACCTCCAGGCGCTAGCCAAGGTCTCGATTCACCCGCGAGCGCTGCTCCCCGAAATGCCATCGGTGTGCGGCGATTATGCGTCGCTCGGCCGATTGCGCAATGGCGCTCAAGCAAATCTGCCCGAATTTTCCGCAGCTCCGCTGGTGAAAGTTTTTGAGGGGCAGCGCGAACTGGTCGGAATTGCCCGGCGGGTCGCGGGAACGCTATTTCAGCCCGTCGCCGTGCTGCACTGAGAGTTCGCAACCGGGAAACGGCAGTGACAAAGTGGTGGGGAACACATGGAAACAGTTCCAGGTCCAGGGGTCGTCAGCGCCAGTTCATCCCGATTTTGATCGATCATCGGGAGTTGCCTGTGATGGGTTTTCTCAGCAAGGGTTTGAGTGCGGGCAGCAGAGTGTTGGCGATCATTTCGGAACCCTTGGCAGTGGGATGAATACCATCAGGCTGAATTGTTCCAGGAACATTTACGAGGTCTTTGTAGATCATCGGGACGAAGGCGGTGTGATGCTGAGCGGCGAGATCGCGAAAATTCGCTTCGAAGGTACGGATGTAGTCCGGCCCGTAGTTCGGAGGAAGCGTTATGCCCGCGAGGAGTATCTTGATGTGCGCGTTCTGCAGCGTTGTCAGAACCGTATCCAGATTGCGCCGGGTCTGGTCCGGGGGAAGTCCGCGCAGACCATCGTTCCCGCCAAACTCAACAATCACAACTTCGGGGTGAAGCGCGAGGATCGTGGGCAGGCTTGCCACCGCATCTTTAGTTGTCGCCCCACTGGTCCCCTCGTTATCCAATCGATAGCGGTATGCAGTCTGATCGAGTTTCCGTTGCAGGAAATCGCAATAAGACTCTCCGCTCTGCAAGCCATAACCCGCCGTGATGCTGTCGCCGAAACAAACCAAGACCGGGCGTCCGGCGGCCCAGGACAGGCCCGTTGCGCAAAGCAGATAGAAAGAAACGATTAGACCTCGGCGAACGTCCACACAAACAGTGTATCTGCGCAGGCACGGCGCGCGAAAACCAGGAGGCACGTGGGTGATTGAGGTACGGCAGGCTCGGAAGTGGATTCAGAATGGCGCGCGTCGTGTCGACATCTTGAAAGGTATTTCTCTTACCATTCCCGCCGGGCAGTTTATCGCCATCGTCGGTGCGAGCGGCAGCGGTAAAAGTACCCTGCTGGGATTGCTCGCAGGCCTCGATACGCCGAGTTCCGGAGAAATCTGGCTTGACGGCGTGCCGATACATAACCTCGCCGAGGCACAATTAGCAGCCGTCAGGGGACGCAAGATCGGTTTTGTCTTTCAGTCGTATCAGCTGATTCAGACGCTCACTGCACTGGAAAACGTTCTGCTTCCGTTTGAGCTGAACTCGGAAGGAAATGGATTGGGCCAGGCGCGCCACCTGCTGGAAGAAGTGGGGCTCTCTGAGCGCATGGATCATTATCCCGTTCAGCTTTCAGGAGGCGAGCAGCAGCGTGTGGCTTTGGCGCGCGCCTTCATTGTGAATCCGCCAATCGTAATGGCGGATGAGCCAACCGGAAATCTCGATTCGAGCAACGGACGTCTGGTGCTCGACCTTCTGCTGGAGCGCAACAAGAGTGCAGGAACAACCCTTGTGCTGGTGACCCACGATCCTGAAGTGGCGAGCCGGGCTGATCGCAAGATCGTTCTTCGCGATGGCCAGATCGTGGAAGACACGCTTCCGTTCGAGCCCGATGTTGCGGATACAGTGCAGGTGCATCGTGGCTGACCCGGCGGCAGTGCTGGTCAATCGTTCGCTATCGTGGAGACGTGCCGGCGCGATCGCCTGGCGCGACCTGAAGTCTGCGCCCGGCAAGTTCATTTTCGTGGTGCTGTCTGTAGCCGTAGGGGTCGCGGCCCTCGTCGGGGTGCGCGGATTCAGCGAGAGCTTTCGTTCAACACTTTCAAACGAAGCGCGATCCCTGATCGCTGGCGACCTTAGTGCCCGCATCTTTCACCTACCCACTCCCGCCGACGACGCGCGAATTGCATCGGTTAAGCAACCGCTTGCAGGAAGCCGCTCGACCTGGCTGACAGAAACCATTTCCATGGCATCCGTGCCACCCGATCCTGTCCCGCTTCTGGTGACCTTGAAAGCCGTGGATCCGTCGGAATACCCCTATTACGGCAATGCGGACCTTGAACCGGCGATGAGTCTGCAGCAGGCACTTAAAGGAAATTCCGCGATCGTCGCGGATGAATTTCTGGTGCGGCTGAATGCTCACGTGGGGCAAACGATGCGCATCGGCGGTCAAAACTTCACCATTGTGGCGGTGCTAAAACAAGAGCCTGACCGGATCAGCGCCGGCGCGGGAATGGGGCCCCGCGTCATGATCTCAAACGATGCTCTAGCCCGGACTGGTCTGCTTGCTCCGGGAAGCCGCGCCAGCCATCGGCTGCTCCTCAAGTTGCCGCAGCAGCTGCCGGCCGGCGTAACTCCATCCAGCGTTCGCAAACAACTCGAACAGGCTCTCCCTGATGCGCAGGTGATGGATTACAAGGAAGGGAATCCTGCGTTGAGCGATGGATTGGATCGCGCCTCAGCCATCCTCAGCCTGATTTGTCTGGTCGCGATGGTGCTTGGCGCCATCGGGGTGGGGATGGCGATGCATGCCCATCTTGACCAGCGCATGGATATGCTTGCAATCCTCAAAGCTATCGGAGCGGGTTCCGGCGATCTCCTGCGCATATTTCTGCTCCAGACACTCGGCCTTGGACTCGCCGGCGGCCTGCTTGGCGTAGCTGCGGGAGTGGGAGTGATGGAGGCACTGCCTGCGGTATTCGGCAAGCTCCTGCCGGTCCACACAGTACTCGCTTTTCCGTGGCGATCGGTGGGGGCGGGCCTCGGTACAGGCTTGCTTACAACCCTCCTGTTCTGCCTGCCTCCGTTGCTTGACGTGCGCGGCGTACGGCCGGTGCTGGTGCTCCGCCGGCTGGTAGAGACTGGGCCCGAAGGTATCGGAGGGTGGATCGCCCGGGTGCGCGCCCGCTGGCTCCAGCTGGTTATCTCGATTGGCGTTCTGGTCGCGCTGGGTGGAATTGCCTGGGCTCTGTCTGACTCCGCCACCGTGGGCACGTGGTTTGCCGCAGGGCTCGCCGGAGCGTTGGTGGTTCTAATTGTGCTCGCCGCTGTGACCCTTCGGACCTTGCGTTTTGTGTTGAACCGGGTCCGGCTGCATTTGCCCTCGTCTTTACGGCAGGGACTCGCAAACCTGTACCGCCCCGGCAACCAATCCGCCCCGGTCCTGGCCGCACTCGGCACCGGCGTGATGTTGATTCTCGCGGTCTATCTGATGCAGGCGGCCTTGCTGAGGGAGATTCGCGAGACCGCATCGCCCAAATTGCCAAACGTCTTTCTGATTGATGTGACCACCGCAGAGAGTGCCGGTGTAAAAGAATTCTTTCAGCATCAGCCGTCGGTGACCGAGCCTCTGGAGCTGATGCCGGTGGTTCTAGGGCACATCATTTCGCTTAACGGTCAACCCCTGGAGCAGATCAAGGAGCAGCACTTTCCCAAGCGCATGCTTGAGAGCGCTGAGCTCAGCTGGGCAGATGCGCTTCCGGCTGGCGACAGAATCAGGCAAGGGAAGTGGTGGACCGACTCGACCGCTCAGGAAATAGCCATTGGCGAGGGGACAGCTCAGCGGCTACATCTGAACGTCGGCTCGACTGTTGAGTTAAGCACGCCTGCCACTGGAACACGCACGCTGAAAGTCGCCGCACTGTATCGAGCCGACGGACAGCACCTCGGCGCAAGAACTCCTTTCGTTCTTCCTTCAGGTCAACTCAAGGGCGAGACGGCAACGTGGTACGGAGGTGCGCACGTTGATCCAAAGCAATTGCCGTCTCTGGAACGCTCCCTTTTCGCGGCATTCCCAACCGTCACCATCATCAGCATCGCCGATGTGCTTACACGCATCGAGACGGTTGTAGACCAGATCACCGTTGTCATCCGATTCCTTGCAGGCTTTTCGATACTTGCGGGATTGACGATCCTTGCATCGAGCATCGCCAGCACCCGCTTCCGCCGCATGCGCGAAGCAGTGGTGCTGAAAACACTAGGCGCGTCGCGCATGCGGATTGTGCGCACCTTCAGCGTTGAATTCAGCGTGCTGGGTCTGTTGGCTGGGCTGGTCGGCGTTATCTTTGCCAACCTTCTAACCCGGGTTCTCCTGCACAGAATGCAGGTCGGGTATCACGTCGAGTGGCTGGCTGCCGCAGCGGCCCTGCTAGGCACAGCCATCCTCGCTACAGGCACGGGCTGGCTTGCCAGTTACCGCATCCTCGGCCTTCGTCCGTTGGAAGTTCTCCGCGAAGAATGACAGGCGAACACCTCTGATACTGTTGCGTGGTCTTCTTTGAGATTGACGGCCGTAGACGCACAGCTCAATCATTCGGCTCGCGGGCTCTCGTCATTCGTATCAAAAGTCTTGTCCACTTTCTGCGGCGGGCAGGACATCGTCTTCACGCGCAAACCATACGTAGAGGGCCGGAAGCAGAAACACTCCGATGACCAGATTCGCAAGCAGGCCGCCGACAATCACGATGGCGAATGGCCGCTGCGAATCCGATCCGATGGCGTGCGACAACGCCGCGGGCAGCAAGCCCAGGGTAGCCACCAGCATGGTCATCATCACTGGCCGAAGTCGCAAAACGGAGCCCTGGACCGCGGCTTCGATAATGTGCTGCCGATCAGACACCTCCATGCCCTTTCTGCGCGCGCGCAACTGGTTGATGAACTCGATCATGATTACTCCGGTCTCAACCGATACCCCGAATAGCGCCAGGAAACCCACCGCGGATGAAACCGAAAAATTAGTGTGAGTAAGAAATAAGGCGAGCGGACCGCCGATCGAAGCCATGATCACTGACACCAGGATCAACATTGCCCACTTGAACGACCGAAACATGGTGTAGAGGATCAGGAAGATGGCGAGCACAGTAACCGGAACCACGATCGCCATGCGCTTGTTGGCGCGCTTCTGGCTCTCGTATTCACCAGCCCATTCCAGGTGGTAGCCCGGCGCAAGTTTCACGTTTTGCTCGACGCGTGTGATGGCTTCATTTACTGTGGATCCGAGATCGCGGCCGCGGACCGAGTATTTGATCGCGATGTAGCGTTGACCTTCTTCGCGATTGATTTGCTCAGCCCCGTCATCCTGAGTCATGGTGGTGAGTTGAGATAGCGCTACCCGCTCACCTGACGGCGAAAGCAGGCGGATATTCTCGATCGCTTCGCGCGTATCGCGATAAGGTTTGTCATAACGCAGCGTCACGTCATACCGCGCCTCGCCCTGCTGGACCTGAGTTACTGCATTCGCTCCGACTGCAGTCTGGATCGCGTCCTGAATGTCAGCCACGTTGATTCCCCATCGGGCCGCTGCCGAGCGGTCGACTCTGAAGTTCAGATTGGGCTGCCCGACGATCCGGAAAATGCCAAGATCACCCACTCCCGGGATTGACGCCATCTGAGATTGAATCTGGTCCGCGGTATGTTCCAGCGTGCGCAGATCATCCCCGTAGAGTTTCACTGCCAGTTCGCCCTTGACTCCCGACACCGCCTCTTCCATGTTGTCTGATATTGGCTGAGAGTAGTTCCAGAGCACCCCGGGATACTTCGAAAGCTCCGCGTCGATAGCGGCGATCAGCTTCTCTTTATCCTGGTGGAAGAATGGCCTCCATTCTTCCTTGCGTTTGAGGTCAACGAAGTACTCGGTATTGAAGAACCCCGCAGTATCGGTGCCGTCATCCGGGCGCCCGGTTTGACTGATGACCTGAGTAACTTCAGGGAATGAAGCAATGATGACGCGGGCCCTGTTCATGAATTCGATACTCGAAGTGGGGCCGGTGCTCGGAGGCAGCGTGCCGCGGACCCAGATCGAGCCTTCATCCAGATGAGGTAGAAATTCCGACCCGATAGGGCCGCCGACGGTCAGGTAGACGGCAATCAGAAACAAGACGGTAGAGATGCCTACAGTCCAATTGCGGTGCATGATGGCAGCGCGCACCGCGCTGCGGTATTTGACGGTGAGCCACTCCATGATCGGGTTCTGCCACTCTTTGGCTCCTCCGCGAAACAGCATGCTTGCGCCGACCGGTGCGATCAGCATCGCGAATACCAGCGCCCCGATCAACGCGAATGTCACCGTCCAGGCCATCGGCTTGAAGAGACGTCCCTCGACTGCCTGCAGGGTAAAGATGGGGAGGTAGGAAGCGATGATGATTCCCCGCGCGAAGAAAACCGGCCGCTGCACTTCATGGGCGGCATCACGAATCTTTTGTATTGGGGTGCGCGTATCGTCTTTCTGATTGAGGTGGCGGACGATGTTCTCGACCATCACCACCGATCCATCCACCACCATGCCGAAATCCAGCGCGCCGAGTGATAAAAGATTAGCCGGGATATGGCTGAGATCGAGGCAGATAGCCGCAAACATGAGCGCGAACGGGATTGTAAGCGCCACAATGATGGCTCCGCGCACGTTGCCTAGAAATAGAAACAGGATGATCGATACGAGGATCATCCCCTCGGTGAGATTGTGCTGGACAGTCTCAACCGTGTACTTCACAAGGTCCGAACGGTCAAGAAAGGGAACGATCTTTACCCCTTTGGGCAGAATGCCTGGATGGTCCTTCTCCCCATTCAGCTTCTTGACTTCCTCATGAATCGCCTGCAAAACAGGATCGGCGGCGTCGCCCTTTTGCAACAGCACGATGCCTTCCACGGTGTCGGGATTGTCGAAGATTTTGCTGTGACCCTGTTTGTCGGTCACGTGCCAGGCTCGCCCAATCTGACCAAGCCGGATCTTCGGGCCCTGCTGGACTGTACCAATATCTTTGATCCTTACAGCCGTACCGCCCACTGTCTTTACGACCGTCTCCGCGATGTCCTGCACCGACGTGAACATTCCCAGAGACTGCACATTGATCTGCTGTGCCCCTTCTTCAATGAAGCTTCCGCCACCATTTGAATTATTGTTGGTCAGCTGTTGTTCGACCTGGGAGATCGACAGACCATACGCGACAAGTTTCTCCGGATCCAGATGTACCTGGTACTCCTTGGTGGGCCCGCCAAAGCTTGAGACGTCCACAACACCGGGTACGCTCTTGAAGCTTTTCTCCAGGGTCCAGTCCTCAAGCGACTTCTTCTCCATCACGTCATATGCGGGGTTGGTGCTCTCAAGGGTGTACCAGTAAATCTGCCCAACCGGGCTCCAGTCGGAACCCATCTGCGGTGTCAGGCCGGCCGGCAGATTGACCTGGTTGAGCCGCTCCAGAACGTGTTCGCGGTTAACGTTGCCAACTGAATCGTCGTCAAAAATGAGCATCAAGCTCGACAGCCCGGCAAGAGTGGTCGAACGCAGATGAGCCAGGTGGGGAATGCCTGCCATCTGGATCTCAACCGGCACGGTGACCTGCCGTTCGATTTCCTCCGCGGAGCGGCCGGGCCATTGCGTGATGATCTGGACATAGTTGTTGGCCACGTCGGGGTAGGCTTCGATAGGCAGTGCGCGAAATGACACTACACCCCAGGCAGTAAGTACCACGACGGCGCCCAGCACCAGCCAGCGGCTCTTCAGCGCAAAATCGACCAGAGCGCGAATCATGTCAGGCGCGACCCCCGATTGCTATTGTTGTTACCGGATGCGCCGGGCGGGCGTCTTTCGACGCGGGCAGGGTTTTGCGGCCGAACCCATGGATGGTTGTGACCGGTGTCCGCATCACTGGTTCCCCGCGGTTTCGAGCAGAAGAGCATTGGAGACGACCTGGCGTCCCGGCTCAATACCGGAGAGAATCTCCTGGCGATTCCCGTTCAGCATCGAACCAGCCCGTATTTCGGCGCGGCGGAAATGGTTCGAGCCTTCAGGAACGAAAACCCAGTCCCGATCATGCAAGTGGAGTACCGCGTCGGCTGGAACAGCCGCATGCACTTCCGTCTTCTTGCCCGAAAAGGTGGCCGTAACAAACATGCCGAGCTTCAGAAAGCCCGGGTTATGCAACTGGATCCGAACTTTAGCTGTACGCAGCGTCGGGTCGAGAACCGGACCGATGTCGCCAATATGACCAGTGACTGGTCGGTCGGGGTAAGCGTTGACCTTGATACGCGCTTCCTGGCCGAGCTGTAACTTGGGAATGTCGTTTTCGTAGACATCGCATAGAATCCACACTTGAGTCAGGTCAGCGATTGTAAAGGCGGTCGCCGAACCGCTCAGGCTTACGCCTGCAGCTGCCGAATCAGTAACATTCTGACCGATAATCACCCCTCCGATAGGGGCATAGACACCGACCACGCTGCCTGGATGCGACTTGTTGACGCCAAGGATCCTCAACTGCTCCTCGGCTGCGTCCAGGTCAGCTTTTGCATCGTGTTCGGCGTTGTCGGCCTGTTCAACCATGGCCTGAGAGATGGCTCCGTGCTTGAACAGGTCCTCCGCGCGAACATCCGCTTTGTTTGCCAGTTGTTCATCATTGACTGCTTTGAGATAAGCGTCGAATGCGTTTGTGATATCCGGGCTCTGCACATCAAACAGCTTCTGCCCTTTCTTCACGTTATCGCCAAGACGAGCCTTCACATCCACCACACGGCCATTGGCCAGCGAGATGACCGGCACTTCACGGGAGACGTCCGGGGCGACACTTCCGGTCGCGTGCAATTCGCTCGCCGACTCAACCCTCTCGACGGTCACAACAGGGAATTTGCTTACGTCAGCCTCAGGCACCGTAAGTAAATTCATGTCCGGGGCTTGAATAACCTGGGCCGGAGGCGGAGCACCGCTGCCTGCTTCCTTCTTGCTGCACCCGGTCAAGACCATTGCAAGAAGTGCACTGCAACCTAAGAGCATGTCGCGGAAGCACCTCGATTCGAACATTCTTGGCGTCACTGGAGCACCTCGCGCCCTACAGCAAGGTTCAACTGTCCGGCAGCATTGAGATACGCGCCGATGAGCTGAAGATATGAAAGTTGCACGGTGCGATAGTCAGTCTGTGCGTTGAGCATGTCCGTGAGCGAAGCGCCGCCGTGCTGGTAGGAGTAGGTGACCGTGTCCCGAACTCGCGTGGACTGATCCTTGTACTTGGCTTTGTATGGCTTGAGCAGATTGATGTTCATTTCCACTTGCGCGTAAGCCGAATCGACGTCGCTGAACACCTGCGTCTTCGTCGCTTCGCTGGTCTCCTTGCTGCGGTCCATATCCACGAGGGTGCGCTGCTTTTCTCCCTGGTTGCGATCGAACAACCGCAGGGGGATGGTGACGCTTGCTCCCACCGTATTCTTGCCATTTGGATTGTTGTTGGATGAATTGTATGTGTACCAGCCGCTGAAGGTTGGATCGGTCGACCCATTAGCTATGGCCAGCTTGTGATTCGTTTCCGCCTGCTGGATTGCTTGCATGGTGGCCCGCAGGTCAGGTCGGCTGTCCAGGGCTATCTGCCTGAAATCGTCCAGCGGTTTGAGGACATCGGAGAAGTCGAATGGCCCGTCCACATCAAATTTCTCCACTGGCGTATGGTCATTGAGCAGCTGCAGCAACTGAATCTTTGCGGTTCGAAGATTGACCATCCCGGACTGAATTTCCGTTTCATACTGAACACGAAGCAGTTCAATCCGGTCCAGATCGATTTGTGCAATGTCGCCGTCATGAAATCGATCGCGGCTGATCTGGATGATGTGGTCGTAGTATTCCAGATCCGCCTGTGCAAGCTCCAGAATCGCCTTGGCCTGCAGAATATTGTTGAATGCTGAACGCAGCGTAAACTCCAGCGTGCGCTTAAGATCCTCATGCTGTGATGACGCGATCCGGGTGCCTTCCTGAGCGCTTTCCAGCCGCAGCTCCCGTTTGTGATCGCGCTCGTGCAGATAACTAAGGGTGGGCACGACGAATGTCCCAGCCAGGGGCTGCCACACTCGATTGGACGGGGCAACCGCGGTGCCATCCTGGGACACGCTGAACTGCGGGTTGGGACGCATGTTGGCAGTGATTTCCTGCGCGCGCGTCTCCTCGACATTGAGCGCGTCCGCCTTCAGAGTGGGATTCCCGGCCTCGAATCGCGCCTTGACCTGATCCCAGTTCAGGCCTTGCTGCGAGCGAGCGTGGATCGGAAGCGCGACCAGGCTCAGCATAGGCAGCATGCAGGATAGAAAGGGTAATTTAAGTTTCATACACAACCTTGCGCCGCGGTTGACACGGCGGAGAGGAAGAGAAGTTTCGAACTCGGAGAAATGCGTGCGGCTTCAGGCCGCAGGAGGGGGGCGATTCTCGATCGCCGACAGCTCTGGATGCTGAAGCTTTTTCACTGGCACCATGGCGGACGCAACAAATCGAAGGAAGACATACCCCAGCCCTGCAAATAAAATCACCCCGATAAAGGTCATCACCGGCTGAATCGGATGGCCAGTAAACGGAACGAGGTGGTCACGCCGGAGGTAATTGTCTGACTCGGAAGCGTTCTGCATAGCCAGAAGATCGTCGCTCACGGAAATTACCGGGAAAAGAATGGCGATAAGAATTGCGATCGCGATCAACTGGCGTCTTCTGTCTTCGCGATTTTTCGGCACACCCCCGCTGGCCTCGTTTAGCCACAGAAACACGAGGCCCGCCGCCACCGCAACCCACGCTAGATTCAGAAGAAGTTCCACGCTCGTATGATTTTATCGCAAGGACGTTTACGATCTGCTCTGACGCTCAGTTCAGTCCAACTTCCCGGAATCGGGGACAAACCGAGCCGGATTTTATCGCCCATCGACGCGATCAGGACTGGACAACTTCGCCAGGAGGATTTGCCCACCGCCAGACGTACTACAGCTGGCGTTTACCCCAGCCGTCCTGCTCTTCGACGAGCGTGTGAGCAATATGGCACCATGGGCCTTGTTTGACCCCCCGCCTAAAACCTCTTATGATGAACACGTTGGCAGGCTGCGCCTCAGCGCCCGCTGTGCGCCCCGCAAATTGGAATAGGCAGCAAATAGATGATTGTTGCCCCCTCGTTCAATGGTAGGACAGCTGACTCTGGATCAGCATATCGGGGTTCGAATCCCTGGGGGGCAGCCACTGCAGGATCTACAACTTACACTCAATATGAGCCCTCTCCGGAGTACTCGGTATAGGTGCTTCTAGGTCCTTGTAAAGATGCATCTGGGCGCACCGTGTGGTGCCTGCTCGCTCACCTGTCGCACGTCTATTCTGTCGTGACTTCGCGGTCTTTGCCATTACATTGCCTCAACTAGCTGATCCCAGATCAACCGCACCGGCTCGATACGGTCCCCGCTCCTCAAGATTCCCGACGTCACGGGCATTTATCAGGATCGACCCGTCCCTCGCAGGGAAAGCTCATTTTGGATGAGCGCATTGAGCTGTAGACAGTTTGAATTCCCACTTCCGACACATCCCTGCGCGGCGGCCACCTCCATCACGAGGTGTGCTCTGCGCCTCATTCGTGCATGCAACTGTGAGCAAAGCCCGGGGGGTGCGATATGCTGGGTTGACGGAAGGTTATGGAGAGCGAAAACCCGTTTTGGAACCGGCGAGATTTTTTGAAGACAGGCGGCACATCCGCGGCAGCTCTGGGTTTGGCGGGGCCAGCGGCTGTTCCGATCCGTGCAGAGCATGCGCCAGCGGGCACACCGCCGGATACACCCTATCCCAAGCTTTCCATCATCACGCCGTACTCTCCGCAGAAGCTCGCCTTTGCCGCGCAGGCCGGCTACGAAGGCGTCGTGATAACGACGGGATCTGAATTCAATCCGAACCTGGGCGACAGCGCAATCGATAAGATCCTGGAAACGGCGCGCAGCGCGGGCATTCGCATTGTCAGCATTGAGTACTTCGCGCCCAACCACACCGATCCCGATGCGGGCAAGCGCGCAGCCGCGCAGGCCGATTTTATTCGCGCCCTGGAATTTTGCCATCGCCTCGGCTGCAAGTTTATCGGCACCTTCAGCGGCGGGCAGCCGGGCGCTCGGATGGAGGATCAGGCCGCGGCCTTCGCCGATGTCTTTAACGAAAAATACCTCCCCATCTGCGAGAAGCTCGATATTGGGATGGGATGGGAAAACTATCCTACCGGTATCAACTTCGCGACTACTCCGGCAGCGATGCAGGCGGTCTTCGACCGCGTCCCGAGCAGGCGGCTGGGGCTGGAATTCGATCCTTCACACTTCGTGCGGCAGTACATCGACCCGGTCAGCGCGGCGTGGCAGTTCAAAGACCGAATCCTCGCGGTGCATGCCAAGGATACGGAGATCACTCAGCCTGTGCTGCAGCAGGTGGGGATCGCCGGGCAGGGATGGTGGCGTTATCGAATTCCAGGACAGGGGATTGTCAACTGGGCCGCCTTCCTCACGGTCCTGCTGCAGGTCCGCTTCAACGGCGGCATCGCCGTGGAACACGAAGACCAATTCTGGGATGTGCCGCGCACCGCGGATCTGCCAGATTTCCCCCAGCAGCGCAAAGACGGATTCATCCTGGCGCGACGTTTTCTGGAACAGTATCTGCCCGGACGCCAGGCATAATCGATTGCCTGGCATAACCGCGGTGCGGGCGCTCCCCGTTAGTTGACGCTTATTTTGGTTTGGCAGGGAAGTACATTTCAGGAAAGAGCCCAGCCGGAACGGTCTTGCCGCCGTATAAACTGCGCCGCCTGAGGACAGTTCTTCGCCAGCATCTTGTGTCCGTCCCACTCGATCTTCTGGCCCGCGCGCAAAGACACGCAGCCCAGCAGCATGGTTTCCGTGAGGCGCCCCGCGATGTCAAACCGCGAATAGCAGATCTCGGGCTTGTTTTCCTTGATGGCGACGAGCCACTCCTGGGCGTGGGCAAAGACACTTCCTCCGGACTTCTTGCCCTCGCCGGCCTTGCCATAAACGTTGCGCGGAATGCGCTCAGGATATTGCGCCAGCGCCGGGTGCTTGGTGTAGTGGAGGAATTTCTGATCGCCCTTCAGCTTCACGAAGAAACTGGTTCCATAATCGTCCGGTGAGAAGACCGTGCCTCCATCGCCAATCAGCAGACAACCGCTATCGGGAACCTCGCCTTGCAGCGCGACAATGTCGGCGGTGAGTTCGACCGGCGGTTTGTTGCTTAGATCATGGCCGCCACGGGCAGTTGTGTCAGGCTGGCCGCCGTCGTACCACCATAGGGTCAGCGCGTCGTGCTCGATCTTTCGGTAGTGGTGGAAAAGATGCGGATGTTCGAGAGGAACGTGCGCTTTGCGCCGCGGGAAGTCGAAGCGAATTTTGGACCCTACGGGATAGGATTCCTTGTTCATCCGCCCAAACGGTGTCGCTTCAATTTCCGTCGGGGACTCGAGACTCAAGGCTCGAAACGGCATGTTGACGGTGTGGCACGCCATGTCGCCCAGCGCGCCACAGCCGAAATCCTGCCAGCCGCGCCAGTTAAACGGCTCGTAAATTCCATCGTGAGCCTCCGGATCATGGCTGCCTACATACGGCCGCATGGGCGCCGGTCCAATCCAAATATCCCACTCCAATGTGGCAGGGATAGGATCTTGTCCGGTGGGACGATCCATTGCCTGCGGCCAGACCGGGCGGTTGGTCCAGACGTGAACTTCATGAACCTGTCCGATGAGACCGTCTTGAATGGTCTCCACCGCGCGGCGCAAACCGTCGGCGGCGCTGCCCTGATTGCCCATCTGCGTGACGAGCTTTCTTTCCCCGGCCAGTTTGCGCAAATAACGCGCCTCGTAGATGGTCTGCGTCAAAGGTTTCTGGCAAAAGACAGCCTTGTTCCTCTTCATGGCTGCCGAAGCCACAATCGCGTGCATATGATCCGGAGTCGAGACGGTCACCGCATCGATCCGATCGCCCATCTGGTCGAGCATCTGGCGGAAATCTTTGTAAAACTTCGCGCTGGGGTATTTGGCGGTTTGAGTCTCGTAAGCCTCTGAACCAGAATCCACGTCGCACAAAGCGGCTATGTTCTCGCCGGCACAGGCATCGGTGTCACTCCGGCCTTTACCGCCGATCCCGATGCAGGCGATGTTCAACTTGCTGTTGAGATTCTGTCCGCGCAAAAGCGCCGGCACGCCAAACGCGAGGGCACCGGCGGCCAGAGAGCTCGTTTTGATGAAATGACGGCGGTCAATATGCGAGGGCAGGGTGGTTTCAGGAGTCTTCATTGAGGGCATTGTTTGGGATCGTTTCGACACTCAACAGAATACACTCGGCGGGGTTCAAGTGAGCAATATCCCCTAAGTCGCTTTTTCTGTTCAGTGCCATTCGGTCAGGACCATCGTCGTCCGGATTGTGGTTGCACGACCGGCTGAGGACAGAGTGGTTGCACGGTGCGACATTCGACCGTCACGACAACAACGTTCTTCTTGAACTAGCCATCGAAACCTACCAACTGCGTGTCCCACCCAAAGGTTTTCTGAGAATTCGTGCAGGATGACAACACACAATGGTGAACGAGACGGCTTAGATCCCCTCACATATGGCGGTCGGAACTGAGAAGAAAGTCATGCGCGCGCTCGCTTGGACTGGAACACGCTTGACGAGCGACCTGCGTCCAGCCAAGGAGGCACGCCGGGATTTGACCCCTCAATGAGCAGTGTGGAGAGTTGCTCAAGATTCCGGGGCAATGCGTTTCGAAGAAAATTTCCGCACTAAAGCGAGCCGCGAAAGAATCGGCGGCGCGTGCGCCGTCGATGGCCACACACGCCGTGATGCTGCAGAAGCGGTAAATTTAGCGAGACTCGATTGATTGTGGCCTCGGTTGTCCCGCGAGGCTCACAATGTCGGAGAATTGCATGGCGTGGGTCAATCGAGAAGAGCTTCCCTTTCAGACTCGACGGTGCGACCTCGAGTGGTCAGGTAGAAGAGCAACTCCACCCGGCTCGATACGCCGAGCTTTTCAAAGGCGCGAAAGAGGTAATTCTTGACCGTATGCTCGCTCAGCCGTAAATCGCTCGCTATCGCCTTGTTGGTCTTGCCGCTTGCCGCGGCGCGCACCACTTGCATCTCGCGTGCCGACAGGGAGGAAGCATCCATGTCGCTTAGCAGGCCGAGGGAGGGCATCTCTCTTAGCGTGTTGAGCAGGAAGCTGGTCTCTTCAGGTCCGGCCCAAAGAGAACCGTTCCGCACGTGTCGTATGCAGGCGATGAATTGCTCAAGTGGTTGCTGACGATTGAACAGTCCACGCGCACCAGCGCGGAGCGCGCTGATGGTCGCTTCTCTTGAAGGTTGGTCGATGAGGATAACGATCGGCGTATCGGGATAGCTCTCTGAAATTGACTGCGAAATCGTGTAGCCAGCTCCTGAACTGGAGTTGATATCGGCGCTTATGATCACGAAATCAATCACAGACCGATCCAGCATCTGTAGCAAATCAGATGGACGGGCGCCGATTGCCTCGCAATCGAGGTGGCGCATGATCAGATCGGCCAGAAGACTGCTGCTCATCGTATCCTGACCAACAATCGCAGCTCTGAAAGGAGAATCAGGTTCGGGAACGGGCGATAAATCTCTTTCATTTCGACTAACCAATTTTGGCATCTTTACTTCTCCTGGGGAAAAAGGTTCAGGCACAGGCAACGTTTTAGCCGCCTGTCACAACGTATTTTTCTTTTGCGGATGCAAGATGGCAGAGGCGCGACGAGCTTGAGAGAATCCCGAATCTCTTAGTGATCGCTTACGCGTTCACGTCGAAGCAATGTAGGCCGAGAGGTGGGGTCGTTTCTTGCGAGACGATTATTGGTTAGCAACCAATCCCGTCACGCAGGTCCAATATAGCACGGCAGCATCAACCTTATGAACCGCCCGACCTGCCTAACCTCGCGTTAACATCCTACAAAAAAGTAATGCTTTTGTAGGTACTTCTTCTCTAGTGTTGGTTGTTGGCCTATGGACTCCGTCTCGGTCCTGCAGGGCGTTTGTGTGAGTAGCCGGAGAGCATTAAGCGTTTACGGCAGGAAACTCACCCCTATTGACAGGTACGAACCGCTCACTCGTTTTTCAAACGCTCGGACCCTTGTTGATGGATTGCAGCTAGCGCATGATCAATTCCAGTTATGAATTCACTCCTCGTACTGACTGATCACAAAAAACAGCGTAGATCAGCTGTGCGCTACCCCCTGCAGCTGCCGGTGATTTTTGTCTGGCAGGATGAGGGACAACACACTAGCGGCGGCTTTACCTACGATGTCTCGCTGGATGGAGCTTCAATCCAAAGCACAATTTGCCCACCGGTCGGATGCGAGGTCGTCATCGAAGTTTTAATTCCATCCCCAAACAACTCCGCCGAACACCTGAGAATTCACTGTGCCGGCAAGGTGACCCGAGTTACCCAGAAGTGCGGTGGATTCAGGTTCGGAGTGAGGGGGTCGTTTGATGACAATCAGATTACACGCCAAATGGTTTTCTAACATCTTGAAACATTTTGGGGACTCGCGTTTCTAGAGTCACCCGCGGCTGCTCTCCAGTAATCCAAGTGAGGTTACGCACGGATTACCGAAAAGTCGCACTGATGACACTTCGGACGGCGGCCCGCACTTATAAAACCTGTTGAATTCGGTTCTTGAATCTTGTCTTCCACACTGAGGAAACTCCGATGGCTTCCGCGCAGCAGTTGAATAACCCGGTGGTTTCGGACTATGTTCCGCCGAAAGAGGCGGCCCGGCCTCACGAGCAATTTGAACTTATTGTGTCTATATTGGAGCGTGTTGCCGATCTGATCGCCGTGATGACCGCGACATCGCTGGCCTATTACGCGTACACACTCCTTCAGGTTGGAAAGAGGGTTCATTATTCGACCAACCTGGTGATTGTTGTCGGATTCGTTTTCGCGGCCACATTCGTGGCGTTGCTTGAACATGGCGGCGCATACGAATTGGCTAACAGCCTGCTACGGATCCGGGAAACAGAACGCGTCCTTCGCGTATGCACGCAAACATTCGCAATCACTTTTGCAGTTACTTTCTTTCTTCCTCACTGCATCTCGCGCTGGGTCGTGCTGCTCGCAACACTGCTGGTCCCGATTCTGCTCGTGATAGAGAAACAGCTGTTTGTTGAGACGGTGAGGTATTTGCACAGCCGCGGTTACGGCTTGCAAAACGTTTTGGTGTATGGAGCCGGTTCAACCGGGAGGAGGGTCTTCTCCGCACTGGTCTCTTCTCCCAAGGTGGGCCTCAACCCCGTCGCGGTGATCGACGACGACCCAAAATTAGTGGGCCAGCGAATCTTCCAGTACGGCTATAAGCACGAAAAGTCAGCCCCGGTTATAGCGGGGCCGCTCACGCAGGAACTCGTCCGCGAGTGGGGAGTCAACCTAATCGTCCTGGGCATTCCCTCACTGCCCAAGCAACGCTTGAACGCCATTGCTAACCAGGCTTTCGAAGCAGGCGCAAATGTTGCATTTGTTCCCCAGCTCTCCTTCGACACCGAGACTCAGACCGATTACGTGATCCTTGATGGTGTTCTGATCGCATCGCTCGCGCCCGCGGCCCGCAAGCGCGCATACGAGGCGATCAAGCGGAGCTTCGACTTTACCGCGGCCATCATCCTGCTGTTTCTCGCGTTGCCTGTCTGGGCTGTCCTTGCCATTCTCATTCGCTGCGATTCGAAAGGCTCCGTCTTCTTCAGGCAGCAGCGCGTAGGCAGAAATGGAAAGTTGTTCCAGCTTTTGAAATTCCGGTCAATGCACGCCAGCGTCCCTAAGTTCGGGTACCATCCGACATCCTCTGACGATCCCCGAGTTACACGCGTGGGAAAATGGCTGCGCCGAACAAGCCTCGACGAGCTTCCGCAGCTGATCAACGTCATTAAGGGAGAGATGTCCCTGGTTGGCCCACGGCCGGAGATGCCCTTCATCGTTGAACGGTACAACCGCCGCCATCGGCAACGCCTCGAAGTGATGCCCGGCCTCACCGGTCTGTGGCAGCTAAGCGCCGACAGGAGATTTCTGATTCACGAAAACATTCAGTATGACCTCTACTACATCAATAACCGCAACTTCTTTATGGACATCGCCATTCTCTTCCACACCGTGGTGTTCGCAATGAAGGGAATATAGAGCCGATGAGGTTGAACACTAACCATATGATCCGTACAATCCGTGTCGTCGAGTCAGGCATCGCCGTTCTGGCGCTTGCAGGCCTTGGAGCTGTTGCGCAACAGGCCCCGGCTCCTGACTCTGCAACGAACCAGTCGATTCAACGGGTGACCAATACAAACGCCCCAGGCGTTGGCCTCCATGAGCGATATCCCCGCTATCGCCTCAGAAAAGGCGACACATTCGATCTCGACATGGCCTTGTCTCCGGAGTTCAACCAGACCGTCGCGGTGCAACCTGATGGCTATGTCGCCTTGAAGGGAGCCGGGTCGGTGCATGTCGAGGGGCAAACGATCCCGGAGGTCACAGACACGCTCAAGGTCGCTTACGCGAGCATTTTGCATGACCCGGTGATCTCCATTTCATTGAAGGATTTTGAGAAGCCTTACTTCATCGCCTCCGGCCAGGTATCCAAGCCTGGAAAATATGACCTTCGGAGCGACATGACGGTGACTGAGGCCGTGGCCATTGCCGGCGGATTCAACGAGAAAGCGAAGCACTCCCAGGTGGTTCTCTTCCGCCCCCTTCCAGCCGGTGGATACGAAGCAAAATTGTTGAACGCCAAAAAGTTGCTGGCCTCTCGCAATCTTTCAGAGGATCTGGAACTTAAACCGGGCGACATGATTTACGTGCCACAGAGCGCCATGTCGAAGATCAAGCCCTTTCTACCCACTTCCAGTATGAGCGCGTATCTAGGACCGGGAGTGTTCTAGTCAAAGGATCGGTATGAATAGCGAAGATTTCGCGATCGAAAGATATCATCGGCCCACACTTCCCACCGCGCGCGACGCTGTGGCGGTGGTGTTTCGCCAGCGCTGGGCCGTGATCATAACGTTTGTTTTGACGCTAGCGGCGATTGCCGTTTCCGGGTTTTGGGCGCCGAAGTTCGACGCCCAGATGAAGATTCTTGTGCGCCGGCAGCGGCCCGACGCCATCGCCACCTCATTACCCACCGAGCCGGTACAGTCCTTCAACGATCAGGTCACAGAAGAAGATATCAACTCGGAAGTTGAATTGCTGAACAGTCAGGATCTCCTTCGCAAGGTCGTGCTCGAGACGGGCCTGGCGTCGGATTCGCTGACAGGACAAGCTAGCGACGTACAGATCGCGAAGGCGGTACGAAAACTCGATAAGGATCTGAAGATTGAGCCGCTGCGAAAGAGCAATGTCATCGCGGTACACTATTCAGCCCCTAATCCATGGCTGGCAAACCAGGTGCTGACAGCCCTCTCATCGGCGTACACCGAAAAGCATCTACAGGTACACCGTTCGTCGGGCGAGTTGAAATTCTTCGACCAGCAAATGCAGCAATATCAACATGGCCTTAGCCAGGCGCAGTCGAAATTGAACGACTTCACCAAATCGACTGGTATCGTCGCAGCGGAGCAAGAGCGTGACTCAGCGTTGCGTCAAGCAAACGACTTCGACTCCGCCGCTCGCCAGGCACAGACTCTGCTCCTGGAGACACACCGCCGCATAATTGGCCTCAATAATCAACTCCAATCGATGGAGCCGCGTTCGACTACGGTCGTGCGCACCTCCGATAACCCTCAGCTCCTTCAACAGCTCAAGTCGACCCTGCTCACTTTGCAGTTAAAGAGAACGGAGCTATTGACGAAGTATGAACCGACTTATCGGCTGGTCAAGGAAGTAGACCAGCAAATCGAGGAGACCAATAGCAGCATCAAGGCGGCTGAGAGTAACCCGATTCGCGAGGAATCCACCGATCAGAATCCCCACTACCAATGGTTGAAAGCAGAACTGACCAAAGCGGAAGCTGATCTTGAAGGGCTACAGGCACGCGCGCAATCCACTGCCGAGCAATCCACAAAGTACCACAAAATAGCTGAAGAGCTTAATCGGGAACAGGTGGTGCAGCAGGATCTTCAGCGTACCGCCAAGGCTCAGGAAGACAACTATTTTCTCTACCTGCAAAAGCGGGAAGAGGCGCGCATCAGCGATGCTCTTGACCAGCGTGGAATCCTGAATGTGGCCTTGGCTGAACAGCCGGTGGTGCCCGCCCTGCCCGTCAATTCTCCTCTGAAAATCGCGGTGGTCACGTTGCTGCTCGCCGGGACGTTCAGCTTGGCGACAGCTGTCGTAAAAGATTTCACTGATCCGTCGTTTCGTACCCCTGACGAGTTGTCCAATTATCTTGGCATTCCGGTGCTGGCCTCGCTTCCCAAGCCAGGTTCGCTGGCGTTATCAACAAGCGGTGACTGAAGTTAGCCCGGCATTTCCTTGAATCAAGGTGGGCTTGCGTTGACAAGCCTCTTTCGAAGTAGCGCCAGCGACAGGCGACAACATATCGGGATCGCAACGAAGACCCGCGAGGACCACAAATGAGCAGTGCGTTTGAACTACTAAGGCAAGCCGAAGTTGATGCTGAACAAGCGTCGACCATCCCTTCACGAGCAGACCTCGGACGTCCCATCGCGAAGGGAAAGATGCTGAAAGAGCCAGGCAACTACTTCAATGAAGAAATATCGCGGCTGGTCCAGACGATGTTTCTTTCGGGCAATAGCCGCGCGCCGCGTCAGTTAGTGTTTTGCGGAGTCGACGATGGAAAAGGGAGCACGATCGTGTGCGCCAACACCGGGCGGGCGTTAGCGGCGCGCGGCGAATCTGTGTGTTTGCTGGATGCACACGCGCGCGAACCGCGACTGGCCCGGTTCTTCGGCGTGGAAGAGCGAGAGTTGATTCCACGTGAGGGCCTGGCCACCCGTGAACGTTGCGTACAACTTAGTCCACATTTATGCCTTGCTGGCGCAAACATGGTGAGAGATGACTCCGGTGCGCTCGCATCTGTGACTGACCTGAAGATTCTGTTAGCGAAGCTGCAGGGGATTCACGGGACTGTTCTCATCGACGCACCCGCCACCGGCACCAGCCGAGACGCTGCACTTCTCGGTCAGGTCGCTGATGCCGCGATCCTGGTGATTGAAGCTAATAAAACCAGAAAAATTGCAGCGCGCAAGGCAAAAGAATTTCTGGAGCGCTCGGGAGTGCAGTTGCTGGGCAGCGTCCTCAACAATCGCACCTTCCCCATTCCAGAAGCCCTTTACCGCAGATTGTAGAGCGGCTGCATAACTAACCTTTGAAGGAACATTTGCTTGAGCAGGAGTCAAGTGCTCATAGAAACAAGCCAGGATGCGGCGCCCGAAAACTGACGCGAATAGAACGGCCATATTCGACTAATTGATTGTGAAGAGGAGCACCATTTTGGTAAAGCGGCAAACCCAATTCGAGGGCGTTCTTAGCGGGACGGACGGCGAACTGATCGCGTTTACCGACGCGGCCGACCTGTCCACTCTCGATGGGGTGACGCAGGAAGTTCGGCCTAAGACTGAGTGGCCAATGCGCTGGATCCAGGCCTTCATTCAATCCGCCGCTTCAGGTAAGGATGTGTCGCAGGGCTTTTTCTCACTTGCAGATCAAGCCGTTGCAAGCATCACCAACTTCGCCACGGGAGTGATCCTTGCCCGCGCATGTTCGAAGGAAGAGTTCGGGCTGTACATGTTGGGCTTCACTGTCATTTTGCTGGTGACCGACGTCCAGACCTCCCTGATAGCTACGCCCTACATGGTGTACGCGCCGCGCTTGAAAGGAAGGGCGCATGCGCTCTATTCCGGAAGTACGCTCGTCCACCAGTTGGTGTTCTCGCTAGTGGCGATGGTGGTTTTGGCGTGTATTGCCTTTGTCACTCAATTCGGAATCGGTCCACACGGGCTGCCCCGCATGATGGGTGCACTCTCAACAGTGATCGCACTCATCATGTTACGGGAGTTTGTAAGACGGGTTTGCTTTGCTCGGCTAAAACTCAAAGCTGCCTTTGTGTTCGATGCTTGCGTCGGGGCTGGGCAGATACTGGGATTGCTATGGTTTGCGCGCATGGGATGGCTGTCGGCAAATTCCGCGTATTGGGTGATCGGCGGAATCTGTGGAGTCGCAGTCGCGTTGTGGCTGTGGTTCGATCGGGCACTCTACCGCCCCAGTATCGGCGAGTCGATCGCCGACCTGAAGAGAAACTGGACCTTCGGCAAATGGGTTTTTGCAAGTGGCCTCCTGTGGACCGCCAGCACCAATCTGTACCCTTGGCTGCTGGCCTTCTTTCACGGTGCAGCGGCCGCCGGAACATTTGCCGCGTGCATGGGCGTGGTCTCAGCCAGCAATCCGGTATTACTCGGTATTCAGAATCTTGTCGGCCCCAAAATAGCTCATGAGTACGCCGACAATGGGCCGGCAGCACTGCGTCGGCTTGTGTTGAAGATCAGCGGAATCATTGCAATTCCGCTGTCCCTGGTGACGCTTGTATTGATCATTTGGGGCGACCGGCTGATCGGCATGCTGTATGGACATCAGTACGCTGGCAACGGCCTGGTGGTAGCGGCCTTGGCGTGCAACTTGCTTGTAACTGCGGTTGCTTTCGCCTTTTCCCGGGCCCTCTTCGCGGTCGAGAGGGCGGATCTTGATTTCCGCCTCAACCTGGCGGCCATCGCCATCATGGGGACACTGGGTCTCTGGCTGGTTCGCAACTATGGACCATTGGGCGCAGCGCTGGGCTTGCTTACGGCCGTCGTTCTCACGTCGGGTGTCAGAGCGATGATCTTTCTGCTCCTGCCAACGAAGGGCACTGTCGGGGAGGTCGCGAATTGAGCTACGTTCACTATCCGCGACCAAGGGTTACTCCGAAACAGCGCTACCCGCTGCTCGTATTCCTTTTCGTCAGTGTGGCATTCTTCCTCTGCTCGCATGATCCCTCCGGCGCACAGAGGACGCTCGATGACTACAACCGTTCGCAGGATGACATTGTGCAAGGAGTCTCAAGTGGCTCGACGGTGCGCCAAGCCGCGCTGCTGGGCCTGGGAGCCGCCTCAATACTCAGCTTTGTAAGTTATGCTGCGCCTCGGAAGCTTCGGCCCGCTGGAATCCCGGCGTATCTCCTGTGTGCGTTCGGGGGCTGGTCGGCCCTTAGTGTTCTGTGGGCCGATGATCCGGCAATGACAGTTAAGCGGCTGGCGGCTTTCGGCATCTTGTGCCTAGTTGCAGTATCGATCGTCCGCATGTTTTCGCTTCGAGAGATCATCCTCTGGATATTTTTTGCAACCGCCACATTCCTGGTGATCGCCATCGCCCTCGAGATTCTCGCCGGCGCCTTTCATCCCTGGGCTTCCGGATACCGGTTTGCGGGCACGCAGCACCCCAACGGGCAGGGAATCGAATGCGGATTGCTGGTGCTCTCGGGAATTGCGGGATCGCGAATCGACAAGCAGCGTCCATGGTTGTACCGGTCGTTCACGGGAGCGGGAATTCTTTTCCTCGCCCTGACCGCCTCTCGCACGTCATTGATTGCGACGGGATTGGCCGTCACCATCTATTGGATGATGTCGAGTTGGAATAGTTCAAAGAAGGTCATCCTGGTGTCTTCGATCCTGTTCACCTGCCTTATTGTGGTTTCCCTCGGGACAGGATTGTCGCCTCTGCTGACTAACGCCCTGTCGAAACAGAGAGACGGCGACGCAAGTGTTGAATCCTTTGCGGGCCGGACCCAGATCTGGCAGGATGTAACCGCCTATATCATGCGGCGGCCACTGACTGGACACGGATATGGCGGATTCTGGACGCCGGAACACATCAGCGCCATTTCCGAAGAGGAGAAGTGGGGCGTCCCCGACAGCCATTCGGCATATGTGGATTACCTGCTGACCATTGGCGCAGTCGGCTTGGCGCTGTATCTGGCTTGTCTCATCCAAGGTTTGTGGCGTTCCATGGCATTGTCGCGTGCGACAGAGAGCAAGGATGTTCCTTTCCTGACAGGGATCCTGGTCTTTGGCGCCGTTGACGGATTTTTCGAGTCCTCGATCGGCGAAGGCTCGCTCTTGATGTTTCTGTGCATCATCGTGCTGGTTTGGATCGCTTTCATGCCCGTCCCGCAGACACAAGCATCGCTGATGCGGTTTGCATATGACGGAAAGGCGGTGGCGAGGCAATGAAACTGGCGAACACATTCAAGATTCCATCCCTGGACGGAATTCGTGCGCTGTCCTTCCTCGTTGTTTTCATCTCGCACGATCGGCTGGAACAGATTCCAGGCCTGTTTGGTGTCGCCGTCTTCTTTTTTCTCAGCGGCTACCTTATTACGACCCTGATGCGGATGGAGATCGAGGCAACGGGAACGCTGTCAGTCAAAGACTTTTTCCTGCGCCGAGCGTTTCGCATCCTCCCGCCTTTTTACATGGTTCTTATCCTGATCCTTTGCATAGTCCGCGCCGGGTGGCTTTGGGGCACCTACACTTCGGCGGATCTTTGGGCCTCGTTGTTTTACATAACAAACTACTGGAATATCTATGTGCATTCGATCATGATGCCAGGCTTCAATATCTTCTGGTCACTCGCTGTCGAAGAGCACTTCTATCTCCTCTTTCCGTTCGTGATGCTTCTACTGATGCGGTTGAAGCTCACCAGAAGGGCACAGGCGCTGACTTTGTGCGCGGTGTGCGGAGCCGTTCTTCTGTGGCGATGCATTCTGGTGTTCAAACTACACAGCCTGGACATGACGTTTGGACCCGTGACCTATCCTCTCCGGACCATGTACGCAACGGATACCCGGCTCGATTCCATCCTTTTCGGCTGTGTCCTTGCTCTCTGGGGCAACCCGATCCTGGATAAGAGACCGAACCACAGTTGGACCGCAACGATCGTTGGAATGATTACGCTCCTAGCCACATTTGTCATTCGGGCTCCAGAGTTTCGGGAAACATTTCGCTATACCCTGCAGGGTCTTGCGCTCATCCCGCTATTTATCTCCGCGATCCGGCTCCATGATCACTGGTCATTCAAATGGCTGAACAGTCGCCCTTTGAAATTCCTGGGTGTGCTTTCTTACACGCTTTACCTGGTGCATTACCCGGCACTGAATTTGGTGGAGAGATGGTCGGACAACCGGTTAGTCGTCGGCGTCATAGCTTTGTCGCTATCGATCGCCGTCGCTTGGGTGATGCATGTGCTTGTGGAGAAGCCGATGGCCGAATTCCGCAGAAGATTCGGTTCGCGAAATACGGAGAACGTTGAGAGTCCCGCTGAGGTTCCGGTTGCGGCAGTTGGTTGAACGTGCGTAAGGCCGATACGTGGGTTTGCAAGATTTCAGGGAACGAATGCGTTTGATGAACGAGGACAGATCATGAGAGTTGCGTTTTTAGCATTTGATTTCGGTGAGTACTGCGTGCGGCTTGCAGGCGGGGTAGCGCAGAATAGCGACACCAAAGTCCTTTTGTTGCTCTCCCGCGATGAAGCCAAACCGTACAAGCATCTCCTCACCGGTAATGTAGAACTTTGGGAGTTTGACAAGCCTCGGATGCGGCAGCCTCTCCGGCAACTCCGCATGGTCTGGAATCTTGTCCGGCAGATTCGTGCGTTCAAACCAGATGTCCTCCACCTCCAACTGGGGCACATGTGGTTCAACCTGCTTGGCCTGCCGCTTCTACGGGACATTCCGCTGGTTCTCACCGTACATGATTCGCTGATTCACGTAGGTGACGCTGCATCGGCCAAGACTCCGCAATGGATCTACGATCTCGCTTGCTCCCGGGCCAGGCGGCGGATCGTCCACGCTCCTCAGGTGAAGGAATCCCTGATGAATAGGACTGGAGTGCCATCAGAAAGTGTGCACGTTATTCCGTACGTGATCGTGGGCGACGTCGACATCTCAGTCGGTCAGGACGTGCAGGAACAGCGAGAGGTTCTCTTCTTCGGGAGAATCTGGGAGTACAAGGGCTTGGAATATCTGATCAAAGCAGAGCCCTTGATCACAGCCAGAGCGCCGCAAACCAAGATTGTTATTGCTGGGACTGGCGAGGATTTCGGACGGTACCGCCGAATGATGACCAACCCCGATAACTTCCTGGTCTTCAATGAATATGTATCCGATGAAAAGCGAGCTGAGTTATTCAGGCGCGCCAGCGTCGTAGTGCTGCCCTACATCGAGGCATCCCAAAGCTTCATCATCTCCATCGCGTACCGGTTCGGAAAGCCTGTGGTCGCAACCACCGTGGGAGGCCTGCCCGAAATGGTCGACCACGGCAGAACCGGCTTCCTGATTCCTCCGCGTGATATCGAACGGCTTGCTGATGCAGTGGTGGAGCTGATGCAGGATGACGAAATGCGCAAACAGTTTGGGGAAAATGGCATGCGAAAGGTCAATGTGGAGTGTGCGCCGGAGGTGGTGGGAAGGCAGACAATGCTGGCCTATCGTCAAGCTTTGGCAGACGCCTATCCAGCCAACGCAGACCTCAAGTTGAATGATTCAAGTTCGGGAGCAGGAACTAGCTAGAGGTTGTCTAGCGGCGGCCGAACACTCGCCAAGTCTTCGGCTTAAAAGATTTGATACCAATCAAAAAAGGGAGGCGACATCGTGAAAAGCGTTCTAGTCATGGGAGCTGGCGGTTTCATCGGCGGCCATCTGGTGAAAAGGCTTAAGTCCGAAGGGCTATGGGTCAGAGGCGTTGATATCAAGAAGCACGAATACGCGGAGTCCCCAGCCGACGAATTCCTCGTTGGAGATCTGCGCGATCCGGATTTCGTAGCCGCAGTAGTTAGCGGAGTTGAAGATGTCTATCAGCTTGCCGCAGACATGGGCGGAGCAGGTTATCTCTTCACCGGTGAGCACGACGCCGCCGTCATGCATAATTCTGCATTGATCAACCTTAATACTCTTGAGCTTGGCGTGAAAGCGGGAGTGAAGCGGTTCTTCTACTCTTCATCCGCCTGCATTTACCCCGAATACAACCAGATGGACCCGCAGAATCCCATCTGTTCCGAGGGGAGCGCCTATCCGGCAGCGCCAGACAGCGAATACGGATGGGAGAAGCTCTTCAGTGAGCGCCTCTACTTGTCGTACATGCGTAACTACGGCGTGACGGTACGCATTGCGCGTTTTCACAACATATTCGGCCCGGAAGGTACCTGGGATGGGGGAAAAGAAAAAGCTCCCGCAGCAATGTGCCGCAAGGTTGCCCAGGCTCCCGAAGGCGGATCGATCGAGATCTGGGGAGACGGCACGCAGACCCGGTCATTCCTCTATGTAGACGAATGTGTTGAAGGCGTGCGCCGCCTCATGGAATCCGATTTCACAGGTCCGGTCAACATCGGTTCAGAGGAAATGGTCACCATCAACGAACTGGCCAGCATTGTGATGGAGATAGCCGATAAGAAGCTGAACCTCCACCACATCAAGGGTCCGCTTGGTGTACGGGGAAGGAACTCCGACAACAAGCTGATCTATGAAAAGCTCGGGTGGCGCCCATCGCACTCGCTGCATGAAGGGCTGGAAAAATCTTATGCGTGGATCTCCGCGCAGGTTGAGATGACCAAGGCCGTTCCGGCTTAAAGGACCGGGAGCAACCTAAGGGGCAACAGAATATGGCGAGAGCGATGCAAATAGTCAGTGTCGGACCGGATGTGCGGGTTCAGGGAGGTATTTCCCGGGTCATTCAATTGATCACCGCGCACCTTCCCGGTCACATCAACTTTCGCCATATTCCAACTTTTACGCGCTACACGGGCGCTGATGGAATCGATCGTTCCCAACGCGGCAGCACGATCGGTCAGGCCATCGTGTACCTCCGAGCGTTCCTGACAATTATCAGATTGGGAGCGGGGCGGCGTGCCGTGTTTCATGTACACTTCGCCGACCGGGGCAGCATGATCCGCAAAGGAATTCTGTGCGTGGCTCTGCGCACCTTGGGATGCACTTACGCTGTTCACTCGCACGCAGCTGCACCCGAACTCTTCCATGCATGGATGCCCCGGACGTGCAGGCGCCTCCTTTTATGGGGACTCAGCGGCGCCGGCCAGGTCATCGTGCTCACACGGTTCTGGGCCGACTATTATGCTTCGCTGCTCGACTTGCCGATGAGTCGAATCGCGATCCTTCCAAACCCGGCCGACTTACCCGAGTCGGTACCTGATCGTCGCGCGGCAACCGGTCTCAAACTTTTGTTTCTTGGCAGGATCGGAGAAAGAAAGGGTGCCTTCGATCTGATTCGGGCATTCTCGGAATTGCCTGATGACGTTCGCAGCGATTGCACGCTGACACTCGCGGGCGATGGGGAAGTGGGGGCCGCTTCTGCTCTGGCGGCGCAATCAGCGCGCTCCGCCCAGATCGTGGTTCACGGATGGACAGATGCTGAGGGAGTACAGAGCCTGCTGCGCGAATCCGACGCGTTTGTGCTTCCGAGTCACGCAGAAGGTATGTCAATGGCGCTTATCGAAGCCATGAGCTGGGGTCTTCCGGTGATTGCCACTAATGCAGGGGGCGCGCAGGAATTCCTGGCGGATGGCCGCAATAGCCTTGTGGTTGACCCGGGAGATGTGAATGGAATTAGCAAAGCTATCACCGACCTCTATCGAGATCGACAAAAGCGGATGGCGCTCGGCCGTGCCGCCCGCGAAACAATCAGCCAATTCAGTATCGGCAGTTATATCGCCAGGCTGTCTGCCTTGTACGAAAAGCTTGCTCGGTCGAAAACGCACGACCGCCGCGTGACGGCACCCATCTCTGGTCCGAATGATGAGCAACCCGTTCACATTGTGAACGAGCCGCCGGCGTCGGTCACGCTGCAATGAATCCAATGTCAAACATCGATGAGAATAGGTGTACTCCATGAACAGAACGCTGAGCAGAGAGACAGCCACGCCAGATCAACTGAATGTACATCCCGCGGCGATGCTTGCAGAACGCAACTCGACGTCAACTCCAACAGGGGCTAGGGCGATGACGACTAAAAAGATGAATATCCTCGGCATCAAGATGGATTGCCTGTCTTACACCGAAATGCACCGGGTCTTTCGCGAATGGCTCGCCGACAAAGGCTCGCGTTCGCATTCGCTGGCGCTGATCAACGTAAACTGCTGCGTTTCTGCATTGTTTGATAAACGCCTGGTAAGCCTGTACAACTCCGCGGACATTCTCGGCATAGACGGGATGCCTTTTCTTCGCTGGGCGAGAGCCTTCCATAACAAAAAGGCAGACCGCTTCTACGCTCCAGACCTCATGCTTGAGGCGAGCCGGATGGCGCAGGAGTACGGCTATACGTTTTTCCTGTATGGCGGCGCTCCCGGCGCTCCAGATCGGATCGAGTCCTACTTAAATGAACGATTCGAAGGCATCAAGGTTGTGGGTAAATATTCGCCGCCGTTCAGGGCGCTGACCCCGGAGGAGGATCAGGAAGTGTGCGACATGATCAACGCGGCCAAGCCGGATATCCTCTGGGTCGGGCTAGGATCTCCGAAGCAGGACGTGTGGATAAGTGAGCACCGGGAGAAGATCCGCGGGACGATTATGGTCGCTTCGGGCGCGACTTTCGATTTCTTTAGCGGCCGAATCAAACAGGCTCCAGAGTGGGTTCGCAATTCAGGATTTGAGTGGCTGTATCGCCTTACGAAAGATTTCCGCAGACTCTGGATGAGATACACGATCTACAATCTTGTCTTCGTCGTCATGTTTGCCTTGCAACTGACAAGGCTTAGGCGGTTTGATACACCAGATCCCGCCGGTTCCATGTAATCTTTTAACGCAGCTCAATTAAGGCGCGTAACTTGTGCTTGCGAGGAGCAAGCGACCACGCAGACAAGTGAAGAAATAATAGCGTAAACGTGACCGTAAGCCTGAGGATGTAGAGTCACGAAGCGCAGTCAGTTCGGATGTTGGTGAGAGGTCATATTCGTTATGAATTTGCATCTTTATCGTTCCTTGGTCTCAGGTAGTGAAAGCGGCGAGCCCTCCGTGAGAGATGTGGCTTCACTGAACGCAACTCCGCGACGCCAGCGCAGGCCTTGGCTTCTCGCCGGCATCTCCTGGCGCACGCTGAGGAACCTGCCCATTCATAAGCAAGTGGAAGAGTTCCTTAAGCTGCCACCCTTCGTGGATACAGTGCAGGATAATCCCAAGTTCGCTTTCAAATACTTGACCGACAGCTACCTGATCAAAGACTTGACTATCTCTGATCGCGCGGCTTGCTTTCTTCACCACTATCATCGCCTCTACGAAAAGTTACCGGACCGCCTCTTGCGACAGGTCCTCCACTGGGGGATGGACCTCTGCGAATTTACCGAAGAGAATGTCCGTTTTACCTTAAGGTGGGGTTCATCTCGCCCCTTTGGCAAGGAAGGGGAGATGTCACTGCTCCTGCTTGCGGACGGGGAAATACTCTTCACTATCTCGTTTACGCTTGTGCCTGGATGGATAGTAAAGTCCAGGCAACGAGAGGTAATTCTGATCTCACGCATACAGGGCACGCCGGGATGGCCTGCCGACAAGATGCGAAACGCGCAACGTGCTTTGCATAAGTTGCGTTTCGGCGCGGTGCTCCTTTCCGGGCTCGAAGGTCTCGCAACTGCATTCGGCATAGATGAGATTGCTTCGGTGATTTCAACCAAGCAGATTTCATTTGCCAAGGAATACGCCGATCGTTTCACGCACGCATACGACGACTTCTTTATCGACATGGGCGTCTCGAAGACCGACGCAGGCTTTTTCTCAATGCCGCTTCCGCTCGAAGAAAAATCCATTGAAGACGTGAAAGACCATAAGGCCCGCGCCAGGGCGAGACGGGCCCTGAAGAAGAAGATCTCCACCGCATGCGCAGAATGTCTTGCGGCCGCGGTAGAGGGTGTAGCGGTTCCGAAGCAGGTAACATCCCCGTTGCCCGGTGTTCTGAGCGCTGACACGGGACAGACGAACCGTTCGATCCCAGAGAAGGAAGTTCCCCTTCCGCATGACGAGTCATCTCTGTCTTTTGGTTGAGGGTGCCAAGTTGAGCTCTGCATTCCAATCGGCAGTAAAACATTGCATGCGGAGGACAGGCGTCATCCTGATAGCGGAAAGGCATCACCCTGATAAGGATCAGGGAAAGAGAGTTGAGGCAACGCCGGGCCTATGACAAACAAACTGAGTTCCATGCGGAATTTGCTGCGTGCCGGCGCCTTCATTGCACTGCGCTCTTTATCTGACAGACTAAATCCAACCGTGCCGAACAATCGTGTCGAGTCGGCGGTGAGGTGGCTGGGTTTTTTCGAGGCGCCCGAGCCGGCTGAAATCATCGCCAACTATCTGCGCGGCTACCTACTTTTTGGACGCAGCAATCCCTTTGGACAGTGGTTCCATTGGTATCGTCTGCCTGCCAGGTCTGTCATTACGCGCGAAACCGCCCATGTGCCAAGGAGGCAGCGATCGCAACTGCACCGGGATGGTGTGGAGTTCCGATACAATCACGACTTCGATCTCATCATTCGCCACTGCCAGGAGGGCCGGGATGGCTGGCTTACGGACGATGCCGTCGAAGTGTACCGTTCGATGCAGGCGCTGGGCCTGATCGGAACGGTGGGGACCTATCGGGATGGGCAGCTCTGCGGTGGCTTCTGGGGTTTATCAGTGGGACGGGTCTTCGCGATCATGAGTATGTTTCATATAGAGAAGGGGGGAGGTTCGCTGGCCTTGGCCGCATTGGCAGATTCCGCGGCGCAGGGGGGGCGCTGGTCTATCATCGACTGTGGCGGACCCGGCGACCACTGGGATCGCTACGGTGCGCGCAATCTAAGCGTCAAAGAATTTTCCGCATTAGTGACAAGGCAACTGTTCGAGCCCGATGAGGCGAGTGGAAACCCCGCGTGGACTCGCGTCAGTCCCTCCACCGCTGCGCCTACATCGATGTGTTGCTCACTCACCGAATCTCCTCTGGACGTCTGATCGTCGGATCGTCGCAACTTCTCCTTGCAAACAAATCCACCCGGCTCTCGCCGGGTGGATCATGTTAATGCGCAGCGAGCTTTGAGTTAGCTGCAACCCATGGTGATGAGACCTGCCGGAACGCTGGACGTGCAAAGCCAGCGTGGAAAAAGCGGGTCAGCTACCGAGTAAGACAGCGGCTTCTGATAACCATAGTTGATGGTATTCGCCGCGGTGGGAGTAAAGCTTGCGACCATTCCAGACATGCAGGCTACCGCGCTTGCTGTCCCTCCACAACTTGGCGCACCTGGAATGTAAGGGCTCTTGAATGCAGGCGAGGTTCCGATGTGGTTGTCAGCGTTCCAGAAGAAACTCCCCACACTGTACACAAAGGTATTGTTCCCGTTGTAGCCAAAAGCGAAGTTGTTATCGGCAGTGTCGGTGCCGTCGCCGGCTGCAACTGCCATCGCGTAAATGGCGTTGCCGCCGCATCCCGTTGCACTCTTGGTCGACGCCAGATTTCCATACGAATGAACGTTTTTAGAAGTGACCGCGGAGATCTCGGCGCAACCCAGCCAGGTCTGGTTCGTGGCATTGTTGTTGCCCCAAACCGTGTTCTGGTTTAACCAAATGCTTGCGTGGTAGGTGCCCGCCTGGTTTCCGTTCGTCTCTACTCCCTTCGAGCCATTGCCCACGACGATATTGCTGTAAGCGACGGCCTGCGACCAATAACTGGAAATGCCACTCTGGCTGCCATCGAACTGGTCGAAGATGATTCCTTCGCCATCGGTAGGATTGCCGCCGTTGCAGACATTAGGATCAGAATTGGCGTAAGAAAAGTTTCCCGCGACGTAGATGTGGGTTCCTCCCGCGGTGTCGGACTGAACTGGCTGGTAGATTGAAATTCCGCTGGTGCATGAATTACTTCCCTGAGCCGCGTTGAATGCGATGCTGCCTAGAACAGCAAAATAATCGACCCCTGCGTAACCTCGATTTACCGACGCAAAACCGGATTGCGCACAGCCGTTGGCTACATCATTCGCGAAAATGATGTGATGAATCGTGACCGGTTTGCCGTAATTCGGCGCAGCCAGAAAGCATGTGCCGTAAGTGTCGTTGGCATTGGTGCTCACTTCCCAACCCTGCACCCCCCAGTAGCTCTTGTCGATCCACATCCCCTGGTTCGCGGAAGCATAGACCTTGCAGGTGTCGAACGTCGCACACTTCACCCATGCGACATTGTTGCCTGCTGGGCAGTTTACGGTGCCCCACTTTCCGGTGTAAAAATTGGCGTTGCTGTAGTTGCCGGCTGAGGCGATGATCACGTCGCCGCAGTTCAAAGAGTGGTTGGGGCTCGCCCACGAGTAGTTAGTCGAAAGCCCGTTGTTGGAATCGTTTCCCGATGTGGACATGTAATAGGTCGTTGCATTTGCAGCAGCAGACCCAAAAAGGCAAATCACGGCAAGGACCAGCAGTTGCCAGTTTATGTTGAGTGCCTTGTCGAAGGGGCGCTTTAGTTTCGCGCAGGAATGGTTAGAGAAAGACGAGAGCCGGGCGGTGCCGGAAGAGCAGCCCCGGACAGAAGAAGCAGCAGCGAGCAACATAGTATTCTCCTGTGAAGGAATTTTCCAAGGGCAAACTGAGGAATGGCTTCAACGTCGAGAGTCGCGTTTTGCCGTCTAAAAGTAACTTCTATTTAAGCCATCATTGCCGATGTCTTGCACTCAGTCTGCGCAGCGGATTTTTTTTATTCCATGTGATAAGAAACACGCACATGGATTCTGTACTCATCTACGATCAGATTAGTTTGGCGGCAATGGCCCTAGAATAGCAGAAACATTAGTGCAGCAAACGTCAATTATCAGAGGAAAAGAAGATTTGTTTTGTCTTTGCCGCTTAAAAGCGCGAGCAGGGAAGTCCGTGCTCCGCAGATTTCACGTATCTGTGATCTCGGACACTTTTCAGGATGTCAGCGGCTGGCTGGCCCAGCGGAGTTTGCACTCGCCGTTGCGGCAGGAGGCGGCGAGATCTCACAGCCAGATGTGATCAGGCCCTCCGGCAGATGCACATGGCACAGCCACTTCGGAAAAAGCGGATTGGCCGCCGAAGTCGATTTTGGAACTTGGTATCCATAGGCTGCCGCCGCAGGCGCTGTCGGAATGAAGTCCTTTATCATCGATGCCATGCAGGCCGCCACATTTGCCGTGTCTTCGCATGTTGGGGGTCCGGTAACCCTCGGGGTTGAGAACACTGGGCTCACGCCAAGGGTATTCGTTTCTCCGAATGAAAAAGACGCGCTCTTGTAACTGAATGTGTTGTTGCCACCAAATCCAAAGGCGTAATTGTGTGTCACCGTGTCGCTCGCATCGCCACCCGCGATTGCTATCGCAAAGATCGCATGACCGCCGCAATCGGAAGCGCTCCGGGTAGCGACCAGATTGTTCGTGACGTGGGTATTAAACGCCTCCGTGACAGCGATCTCGCCGCATCCCGACCAGCCCTGGTTGCGGTCGATCAGATTGCCCCAGCTGGTGTTCTGGTTGATGTACACCGTCGCGTGACTGGATCCCTTGGTGTTATTCGCAACTTCGATGCCCTTGCCGCCGTTTCCGGCAACAATATTGTTCTCTACAACCGCCTGGGCGGCATAAGGAGAAGGGAGGCCGCCCTGGCTGCCATCGAATGTGTCAAGTATGATCCCCTCCCCATCCGTCGGCGGCGTACCGTTACATTGGCTCGGCTCCAGATTGGCGTACGAGAAATTCCCGGCGATGTAAAGATGCGTCCCGGGAAGAGAGTCGGATTGAACTGGCTGGTAGATCGTGATACCGCTTGCGCACGTTCCGCTGCCCTGCGAGGTGTTGTACGCAATGGTGCCGACCACCGCAAAATAATCCACGCTGACAGCGCCGTGATTTACAACCGCGAATCCGGACTGCGAGCATCCATTGGCTATGTCATTGGCGAAGATGATGTGATGGATCTCCGTCGGCGCAACCCAGTTTGGCTGCGCGATGAAGCAGGTGCCGTAAAGGTCTGAGGGGCTGGTTGAGATCTCCCACCCCTGCACGCCCCAGTAGCTCTGATCTACCCACATTCCCTGGTCTGAAGTCGTGGAGATTTTGCACTTGTCAAACGTCTGGCAAGTCAGCCACGCCACGTTATCGCCGGTCGGGCAATTCACTTTGCCCCACTTGCCCGTATAGAAATTTTCATGGTTGTAAACTCCAGGCTTCGCGTAGATCACATCGCCGCAGTTCAGACGGTGATTGGGCGATAGCCAGGGAGCCTGTGGAGAAAGGCCGGAGTTGGCGTCGTTGCCGCCCCCCTCCCCTGGTGCCATGTAATAGGATGTCGCCTTGGCCTCGGTTGTGAGCGTCGATTCCGGTTGGAGCGTCTTCAGTGACAGACCCGCTCGAGCGGCGATATCACCTTGACAGCACCAGAATGCGCTCGCGAGAGTTCCCAATGTAATCACCGCGTGCAGGAAATCTGCTGCCACTAAGGATCAATCCTTCCATCGATAATCAAAGACTGTTTGCGCTGTGATCGTTCCCGCCACTCCGGCTCCCGCCTCATCCCCGTCGGGGATAGACGAGACCAAGCGCAAGCAAGCTCCAACCTTCGGAACGCCGCCAGATGTGGTCTCCAGAGGTATCGGAAGCTCCCGCGCTTCGGAACAACGTAGTCAGAGTAACGAAGTGGAGCACCGGGATGGGATTCGAACCCACGGATACCGGCTTTGCAGGCCAGCGCGTTGACCACTTCGCCACCGGTGCTTCTCGCTAACATCAGACTGCAAGAGCAGAGCGCCAAGGAGTTTGGGGGGCCATCCAGTAGTGCTATCGGGTGACCTTGTAACGCCGAACTACCTCGCTTTGTCATTATGCCATCTCGGGAGATTTATTGCAGGGAGCGATCAAGACGGAAATGCCCGTGGTAACGAGGCGGTCAGTTGGCAGGCCCTTCGTCCTTACCGGATCTGGGTTTCACAGGTAAGTCACCCAAAGAACAAAGTAAGTTGCGGGTATGAAACTGTTAACCGCGGGAAGTAGTACATCCTTCTCTATCCATAGAGTCTTTGTACTACGGGGGGGGCTCCGGCGGTAGCGGCCTGTTCAGGATAGGAAACGATTTGGGCACCTTGGGGTTACTTCGCACTTCGCCGTTTTGCCGTATGCTTGATCGCATGAGAGGTTTGACGCTTTCCCTTCTCCTCGCTACCGGCTGCGGACACCCCGTGCAGAGATTCGTTCCCATTGCGCCTGAACATCCTGAACTTGCCCTAGACACAAAAACTGGCCAGACGTGCCTCACCATGGGTCAAAGTCAGTCTCTGCCTAAGTGCGTGGACTTATATAAAGTCGGCGATTAAGAGCTCCATTTGAAATCAATCGGCATCCAGACGGATGTCGACTGACAAACGTGTGTTTCGAATACCCGAAAATGCGGCCCTCCTGGAAAACCGATACAGCTCATGGCTAATGGCCTTGATTGAAGATGTATCGCATCCGGGAGCTGAACAGGAAGCCTCTCCGGAGTCAGTGCAGGGCATAATCTGTCAGAAACCTTCTGCTTTCTGGCCATGCGCCGAGGTGAAGCTGAGGTAAACCGGCAAATCCTTCCAAATCCACCGCTTCCGTGATATACACGGTCCGTGTGCTCCCCATTGCTGAGGTCCTCATTCTTTTATTGTGCCGGGCCCATCATGCCAATTCGGAGATTTCGAGCTCGACGGTGGTCGATTCCAGCTTCTGCGGAAGGCGCTGGCACTACGCCTCGAGCGAAAGCCGTTAGAGCTACTGATCCTGCTTGCATCGCGCGAAGGGGAACTGGTCACTCGCAGCGAAATAGCGAAAGCTCTATGGTCGAGTGAAGTTTTCGTTGATACGGAGCACGGCATTAACACCGCCGTCCGCAAACTTCGTCACTTGATGCGCGACGATCCCGCCGCTCCGCGATACATCCAGACCGTCACGGGTTTGGGCTAGCGATTTATTGCGCCGATCACTAGTCTCAACCGTGAGCGAATTGAGACAAATAGTCTTGCCGGTTCCCATCATTGATGTCGGTGGGCCTACAGGCGGTCCCCGATCGAGATTCGCCGCTCGCTGCGGCGCAACCAAACCCCGAAAATTCCACAGCCGTCGAGAACCGATCCGATCACGGAAAGCTCTGGATTGGCATTGGGATAGTCGCGGTCTTGCTGCTTGCGGCAGCTTTCAGAATAGGATCAGGGCCGCTCATCTCGCGTCTTCGCAATCGCAAACTCAACCCCGTGATCGCCTCGATTGCAGTGCTTCCTCTCGAAAATCTCTCTGGCGATTCGAATCAGGAGTACTTCGCTGACGGGATAACCGACGAGCTCACCACAATGCTCGCGAAAGACTCGAATCTGCGCATCGTTTCGCGTACTTCTGTCATGCAGTACAAGGGCACCCGTAAGCCCCTGGGCGACATTGCCCGAGCGCTTCGTGTCGACGGGGTTCTCGAAGGCTCGGTTTCGCACACCGCCGACCACCTTCATCTCACCCTGCAGTTGATCCGGGCTGATACCGACACACATCTTTGGGCTGACAGCTACGATCGGTCCCTCAACGATGCCGCTACGCTTGCCGGGGATGCGGCGCAGGAGATCGCCCGGCGACTCAACAGTTCGGTGCCTCGAAGACCGGCCGAACGCTATGTGAATCCTGCCGCTCATGACGCATACCTGCATGGGCTTTATCTCTGGTATTCGTACTCAAACGAAAAAGCAGGAGAATACTTTCTAAAGTCCGTGGAGATTCAGCCCGATTAGAACATGGGATTCGGATCCCGCGGGCTTCGCGCCGCACCGGAACAACCATCTCGCGCTTCTAACTTCTCGTTTGGATTGCGAGACGTCTTTCGAACTTGTTAATACGCGAGCGCTCGAAATTCACGTCTTATCGATTGACAGATTGCAGATCGAGTTGATATCAACGTTACCAGTTGACCGACTGAGCCCGCGAGTTCGCCAACAAGGAGAACACCACAATGTTTACGCCAACAGGGAAATTCGGCTGGTATGAACTGATGACCAGCGATACCAAAGCCGCAGGTAAGTTTTATTCCGATGTCGTGGGCTGGACCACGCAGGAAATGCCCGGCACCGATGGTTCTCAGTACACCACCTTCAACGTCGGCACAGTGGGGATGGCCGGCATGTTGAACATCCCGGGCCACACCGCCTGGATAGGCTATATCGCAGTCGATGACGTCGATGCGCATATCGAGAAGGTTGTGGGGGCCGGCGGCAAAATCTGGAAGCCCGCTACTGACGTTCCCGGGATGCTTCGGTTCGCCGTCGTGTCTGACCCGCAGGGCGCCGCTATTGCTGTTTTTACTCCCGCCCCCGGGATGCCCTCACCGGAACGCCCCGCGCCGCCTGCGCCAGGCACCATCGGCTGGCACGAACTGTATACAACTGACCTCGAGGCCGGGTTTGACTTCTACAGCAGCCTCTTTGGCTGGACCAAGGTCACCGATATGGATATGGGACCCGCGGGTGCTTATCGCATTTTCGATGAAGGCAACCACAACGAAATGGGCGACGGCGGGATGATGACCAAAGCCCCGCAGATACCAGTCTCCTGCTGGAACTTCTACTTCCACGTGGATTCGATCAATGCGGCCATAAAGCGCGTTGAGTCAGGCGGCGGCAAGGTTATTAACGGCCCCATGCAAGTACCCGGTGGCAGCTGGACGGTCCAGGGCGTGGACCCCCAGGGTGCCATGTTCTCTCTCGTCAGCGGCAAGGAATAACCTGCATACGCTTGTCTCAAGCGAGCCGGACCAACCTTGAGGTGGTTGGTCCGGTCACGAAACCTGCGCCGTGGGAAGGGCACCAGTAAGAGCGCTCATCCATCGTTCCTCTCAACAGACTGTCATTTCGCTGGAGGTATGAGGACAGCGGTATTATTTGCGGTCGAGTCGAAATGCGGCAGCCTGAAAGTCGCCTCGAAAGCCTTCGCCCATCTCCATGCCATGACTCATCCAGTACGCGCCGCTCGCTGTTTTGGGCGAAGCGGATCCCAGTTGGCCTTCGATTGGCGCAATGGCGTACTGCGCTGCCGGGTCGAGTCCCCGCAGCTTCAACAGCGGGAAGGGCCGCCCTTCCTGGGTGGAGTGAATGAAGGCGAATACCACCGACTGTGACTTGTCGCCGTTCACAGTTTGGGTCGCAGAAAATTCGCTCCCGTTGCGAGGTGAAATCAGTCTATACAAGTCGCCCTGCACGATGGTCCGCTGCACGCTATGATAGGCCGCGATCAGCCGCTTGGCCGTGGCCATCTCGTCATCGGTCCACTTGCTGATGTTGGCCCCGATACCTAATGAGCCCTGCATGGAGCTCAACATTCGGTAGGGAATGGACGTAACCCGCGTTTGCCGTTCCAATGTGTGTGGCGAATCCGTGACCCAGGCCATCATAACTTGCGGAGTGTAGGCGTAAGTAAAACCATCCTGCTGCGTAAGCCGATCAAACGGATCGGTGTTATCTGACGGCCACACTTCGTCGGTGTAGCGAAGGATGCCAAGGTCCACGCGCCCTCCTCCACCCGAACAGGACTCGATCTCCACCTTCGGATGCCGCCGCTGCAACTCTGCAAGAACACTGTACAGATTGCGCGTGAACTCGACGTACACCCGCTTTTGCTCAGCCGCAGGAAGCTGATCCCAGCCCGGCTCGCTCCAGTTGCGGTTGTAATCCCACTTGAGAAATGCGATGTCGTTTTCGGTCAGCAGTTTATCCAGGAACCCGAGGACGTAGTCGCGAACATCTTGGCGCGCCAGGTTAAGCACCAACTGGTTGCGACCCTCTGATCGCGGACGCCCCGGAAAATTCAGCACCCAGTCAGGGTGTTTGCGATAGAGATCGGAATCGGGATTAACCATTTCCGGTTCAACCCAAATTCCAAAATCCATTCCAAGAGATTTGACTTTGTCGATCAGTGGTTTAAGGCCGTTGGGAAATTTCTCCTTGTTGACGTACCAGTCACCAAGCCCGGCGTGATCGTCCTTTCGCTGCCCAAACCAGCCGTCATCCATCACGAAACGATCAATACCGAGCGCCGCGGCCCTCTCTGCCAGCGCGATCTGCCCGGCCTCGCTTACGCGAAATTCCGTTGCCTCCCACGAGTTGTAAATCACCGGACGCGGCTTGGGCGCATCTTGTTGGCCACTACGATGAGGAAGCACATGCGCGATTTCAAAACGGTGTAGCACGCGAGACGCGCCCCCGAGTCCGCTGTTCGAATACCCTCCATAGAAAACAGGTGTCTCCAGCGATTCATTTGGATGGAGGACGTAACCGAAGTCGAAGGGGTTGAACCCGCCTGTAATCCGGACGGCGTCAAGTTGATCCTGCTCGACAGTGATCCGCCATGAGCCGCTCCACGCCAAAGCTCCAAACCAGACTTCGCCATGATTTTCATCGGGCTGACCCGCCTGGACCGCGAACCACGGGTTGGCTTGGTGGCCGGTAGTGCCGCGACGGCTTTCTATCACACGCTCGCCGGGACGCAGTGGCTCCTGCGTGAGTGTCCACTCGCCGGCCCAGCGGCCCGTCAGGTAATTCAACGAATAGTGTGCTGCGGGTAATGACCAGCTCGCTGCCGCTGCTTGCTCGACGGTGATCGGCTGCTGCTCCCGGTTTTGGATCGTTGCCGACCGGGCCAGAATTCCGCTCTCAGCATCGAGACTGTAATGCAGAGTTACGTAGACTTCGCGCGTGATGTCCTTCAGCACCACGTCCAATCCGCTCGCGTTGATCGTGTGACTTTGATAATGGAGAACCAGGTCGCGGTTGCCGTCGGTGAATGTCACTTTGAGCGCGGGTTCGACAAAGAGCCCCGAACCCCATCCCGCATACTCTTCCGGAGTGTTGTTATACGAGGAGTCGAACGATGCCCACTCGCGCATGGGTTGCGGCTGCGGCAAACTGTCGCTATCGCTGAGCCGGCCGCCCCAGTAGATTTGTTGCAGCTCGCCCCGCGAATTCACTCCAAAGAGATACGAGACGTGGTCGCCGTCAAGCCGGAAAACCTTGGCCGATGACTCGAAATGGATGTGGCTTGTCTGTGCCGTGAGCGGAGCAAATGTGGCAAGGACAGCGGTAAAGTACAGACAACGGGTGGTCCAAAATCCTGGCATGTGAAGGCTTTCCTGAAGGGATTCTCCAATTCGCTCGCATCATAGCACCTCAGTCCAGTCGCTCGGCGCTCGCCGACGGATTCATTAGGGAAATCATTTATTTCGCTTGACACCCGCGAATCTGCACCCCTATAGTCTGCTCGTCTTCGTCTGAGCCATGCGCTCCGGATTCAGCATCTTCAAGACACGAATATGCACGGCGATGCAAACTCAACAATACCTTTTTGGGGTCTGAAAAATATGCGAGGGAACATGTGGCATGTTTGCAAGAAAGAGGTTATGACAGCAATAACTCTGCTTGCTGTTGCAACCGGTGCAGCGTGGGGTCAGGGCTCCGCCGACAAGCTCAAAAGCGGATTCGAAAATCCACCAAGCGGCGCGCGGCCTCGCGTTTGGTGGCACTGGATGAACGGAAACATCAGCGAGGAGGGAATCAAGCTCGACCTCGAATGGATGCATCGCGTGGGGCTCGGCGGGTTCCAGAACTTCGATGCCGCACTTCAGACACCCCAGGTGGTAGACAAGCGTCTCGCCTATATGACTCCTGAATGGAAGCACGCCTTTAAATATGCAATCACCCTGGGCGATCAACTCGGCATGGAGATGGCCATCGCCGGCTCACCCGGCTGGAGCGAGTCAGGTGGACCATGGGTTCCGGGCTCGCAGGGAATGAAGAAATACGTATGGAGTGAAACCCTGGTCGAAGGTGGAAAGCCGTTCACTGGAACCCTGGCACATCCCCCTGCCAATTCAGGAGCTTTTCAGAACGAGTCGATCCACGATCAGCAGCCGCCCCCGGGGACCATGCCCATGCCGGAGTTCTACGCCGATGCTGCGGTCATTGCGTTCAAACGCGTGGCGAGCAATCAGTCCATCGATTCTCTGAAGCCCAGGATCACTGCAAGCGGAGGCGCGCCGGACTTCGCGTTACTAACCGATGGCGACCTGCAAAAGACCACGGGAATTCCGATTCCTGAAGAAGGTCAGACCTCGTGGATTCAATACGAGTTCGCACAGCCGCAACCAATTCGGGCGGTAACCTTCGTCACCAAAGACCCGAGTTTTATTGAGGCCCTCGTAGCCGGGACTTCTGCACCAGAAAAGACACTCGAAGCAAGCGATGACGGCCAGAGCTTCCACGAAATCGCGAAACTGTCCGGCGGAGATTCGCCCGAGCACACCATTTCGTTTCCCGCCGCAACCGCCAAATACTTCCGCGTAGTTTTCAAGCGCACTCCCCCTCCGAAGCCCCCCAGTTGGGCCGTTGGCCTCGATCCGGAGTCGTTCGGCATCAAGCTTCCGCCTAAGCCGACGACATACGAACTTGCGGAACTTGTCCTCCACCCAGGGTCGCGCGTTAATCATTGGGAAGAAAAAGCCGCGTTCGTTCCTGAGGGCGATCTCTACGAGTTCACCACGCCTCCAGTTGAAGCGGCAGACGCGATTGCCAAGTCGGATGTGATCGATTTGACCTCGAAGATGAGCCCCGACGGAAAGCTCAATTGGACGCCTCCGGCTGGTGATTGGGTGGTGCTGCGATTCGGCTATTCGCTGCTGGGAATTACCAATCACCCTGCCACCGCAGAAGCGACCGGACTCGAAGTCGATAAGATGGACCGGCGCTACGTAAAAGACTACTTCGAGAAGTATCTCGACAGTTACAAGCAGACTGTGGGTGCCGACGAGATGGGCAAGAAGGGCATTCGCTACGTCATTAACGACAGCTGGGAAGCTGGCTCTCAAAACTGGACCGACAACATGATCTCGAAGTTCAAAGAACTTCGGGGCTACGACCCTATCCCATGGATGCCGGTATTGACTGGCCAGGTGGTTGAAAGCGCTGAGGCCAGTGACCGTTTTCTTTGGGACTTCCGCAAGACCATCGCCGACCTTATCGCTGTCGAGCACTATGGCCAACTCGAAGACACATTGCACGAACATGGCATGGGCCACTATGGCGAGTCGCACGAGGCAGGCCGGGCATTTGTCGCTGACGGCATGCAGGTCAAAAAGTACAACGAAGTACCCATGAGCGCCATGTGGACGCAGTCCCCGGGGCTCAATAACATTCAATACGGCTACAACGCTGATGATCGCGAGTCGGCATCTGTAGCGCATATCTATGGGCAGAACATTGCTGCGGCTGAATCAATGACAGCGGCTGCCGCGCCCTGGGCATGGTCGCCGGCGACGCTCAAACCTACCGCCGACCAGGAGTTCCTCAACGGCATCAATCGCTTTGTCATTCACGAGTCTGCGCACCAGCCTCTCGTCGCCAAGAACAAGGCTCCCGGCATGACCCTTGGGCCGTTCGGGCAGTGGTTCAACCGCAACGAGACTTGGGCCGAACAGGCTGGTCCCTGGGTGGACTATCTCGCTCGCACCAGTTTCTTGTTGCAGCAAGGCCACTTCGGAGCTGATCTCGTCTACTTCTACGGTGAAGATTCGAATCTGACAGCGATCTTCGACCATAAGTCGCCTGATATTCCTGCCGGGTATGGTTTCGACTACATCAATGCCGATGCCCTCATCCACGACCTGAGCGTCAGCAATGGGCGCCTGACAACCAAGGCGGGGATGAATTACGGGGTGCTCGGCCTCGATCCCTACAGCCGCCATATGTCCTTGCCTGTACTCAAAGCCATCGACAAACTCGTGCAGGACGGAGCAGTAGTGGCCGGGCCCAAGCCATCAGATGACCCCAGCCAGGCTGACGACCAGGCAGAGTTCAAGAAGCTCAGCGAAGAACTTTTTGGGGATGGTTCCGGCGTTCATACCGTCGGGAAAGGCAAAGTCTACGCAGGTCAGGGACTCGCCGATGTGTTCAATGATCTGCATGTTGCGCCTGACTTTGACTATTCCAAAACGGACAGCAACGCCAACCTTTTGTTCGTTCACCGCAAACTCGCCGAAGGGGATATTTACTTCGTCGATAATCGTGGCGATCAAGAACAGTCGGTTGACGCGACTTTCCGTGTAAGTGGCAAGGTGCCGGAACTGTGGAGAGCCGAGACCGGCAAGTCGGAAGCGGCCTCCTTCAAGGTCGCTGAAGGGCGCACCACAATACCCCTCAAGCTTGAGCCTTGGGGTACTGTATTCGTGTTGTTCCGTAAGCCGACCAATGAGACTTCACATTCAGAACCCAAATTGACCGAGATGAAGGTAGCCTCCATCGACGGGCCGTGGACAGTTGCCTTTCAGCCTGATCGTGGAGCTCCGGCGACAATGAAAATGGATTCGCTTGGCTCCTGGAGCGACAGCTCAGATCCGGGCGTGAAATATTTTTCCGGGATGGGAACATACACCAGGACGATTCAGGCGCCCGCAGAATGGTTCAAGAAAGGCGCCAGGCTCTGGATCGACCTGGGCGATGTGAAGAACCTCGCAGAGGTCACTGTGAATGGCAAGAGTCTGGGCCAGGTGTGGCACGCGCCCTATCGTGTAGATGCAACCGCCGCCTTGAAGCCGGGCGCCAACCAAGTGACGATCCAGGTAATCAATGCATGGGTAAACCGTCTCATCGGTGATCAGCAGCCGGGTGCAACCAAGTACACGTTTGCAGACGTAACTCCGTATCGTGCCGATTCGCCGCTCTTACCGTCCGGGCTCCTGGGCCCTGTAGCAGTCGTGCGCGCAGACACTGAGTAGCAATCTCCTCGCACCCCAATAGGAGGCCGACGGATATGACGAGGCAATCTCAGAGAAGGGTTTGCCTCGTCTGAAACTCTCAGGGTCAGAATGAAAGATTATGTTGAGACGACAATTTCTAAAGAGTACCGGGGCCCTCGCCGCCACGGCAGTCATTGAGCCCGCATTGTCCGCGACGTCGGCGTCCGTACCAATTATCGATACGCATATTCACATCTTCGACCCGTCAAGGCCTGGAGGCGTGCCTTGGCCGGACAAGACCGACACCGCCCTTTTCAAGCCAGCCCTCCCTTCCCGGTATGCCGCCTTAGCTCAGCCTCATCACGTGATCGGAGCTATCGCCGTCGAATGCAGCCCCTGGACCTTCGATAACTTCTGGCTCCAGGATGTGGTCGAAAAAAATCCGATCATGCTCGGATACATTGGAGATCTGCTGCCCGCTGAGCCGTCCTTCGCTGCGACGCTGGAATGGTTGCATCGAAGCCCGCTTTTTCTGGGTATTCGATACGGCAATCTTTGGAACCGCGATCTGCTTTCGTCTGTCCAGATGCCGGAATTCGTCACGGGATTGAAACTGCTGGCGCAGGCTGGGCTCGTGCTGGAGACAGCCAACCCCGACCCCACGCTCATCTCTGCCGTTACCCAGGTTTGCAATCTTGTTCCTGACCTTCGCGTGGTGCTGGATCACCTGCCTCATGCAATCATCCCCACTGAAGCCACGGCAAGGGCCGAATACGAAAAGCATCTGCAAGAGCTCGCGAAATATCCGTACGTCTACGTCAAGGGTTCTGAGATCCTCAGGAAGGTAGACGGCCGCATCAGCTTTGATGTGGCCTCATACAAGGCCAGTCTCGATGCGATTTGGGACCTCTTCGGCGAGGACCGAATCATCTTCGGCAGCGACTGGCCCAATAGCGACTCCGTGGCAAACTTGGATGACACCTTCGCCATCGCTCAGAAATACATTAAGACTCGCAGCGCGTCCGCCCAGCAGAAATACTATTGGAAGAATTCGATGGCGGTATATCGATGGAGAGCGCGGACGCCGGCACAAAAGCAGTTGTCACAGGCATAGCCCGCCATTTCATCCAGCTTGACCGTCCAATTGCCAGCGATGATCTAACGACGGTCCGAGCCGATCGGATAGTAGGATCGCAAGTTTGCCGAAGTGATCATTTCGTGTCTCACGAAAGTAGCTGGAGGAACCGGACGTCCATTGAGAAGATCAAGTGCGAGCGGAATAACCCCTTCACCGTACTTCTCCGGAAAGTAGCCTACAGATCCAATCAGGCGCGAGTTTCTGGCGGCTAGTTCCGGATGCGATTCAGGCGAGGCGTTGTGCCCCACGATTGCGCAGTGTTCTTCTCGACCCGCGTCTCGAAACGCCTGTAACGCGCCAAGCGCACACGGATCGTTGATGGCGGCAACCAGGATGCGTTCTGCCCGGCTGCGCCGAAGATACGCTCGCGTCAGCGAGACGGTGTTCTCATAGTGCCCCGTTGTCCTAAGAATCTTTACCTGCCGCTCCCTGAACCAGACCAGCCTTTCCAGCACGCCCAGCATGCTCCCCAGTATGCGAGCATTCGGTACCTGTCCTGCCTTGGGCAATTCCAACAGCAGCAGTTCATCAACCCGACCCTGCCAGTGAGCCTCAGCCCACCTCGCTAGATAACGACCCGCAATCAGGCCCGCCTGGCTGTTGTTAGCGCCATAGAAAACGGTATCGGGGTGTGGAATCTCCAACGCAATCACTGGAATTGACGCGGCCCGAAACCGGCCGCAGAGCTGGGTCGCGATGCGCACGTCCGTTTGCGACTCGATCACCAGGTCCACGCGCTCGCGGACAAAAGTATCAGCATTCCGCAGCGCCACCCCGGAGGTGTCTTGGTTGTCGAGCACAAGCAGTTCTATATCGGCTGCCGCTGCGCTTCTTTGCAGCGAGTCCGTCACCACCCGGCTAAAGCCGAATTCTGCGCTTTGCATCCCGTACCCAAATCGATAACGATGCCTGCCTATCGGCCGGATACCCAGCCTGTACTTTGTCCGGTCGACCCGCTTGACAAGTTCACCATCAACCAGCGCGCTCAGCATACGCAGGACCGTAGTCTTGTGCAGACCGCTTCGGCCTACCACCTCCGACAGCCGGAGGCACTCGGACGAATCGCGAAAGACCTTCAGGATTTGGCAGGCACGAATGAGAGACTTCATAATCACCGGTCCATGGAGTGGAACATTGCGCCTAGCAAGCATACGCTTTATGGTCCGTTTAGCATCGCGTGATCCTCTAAAGCAGTGAAATATCCACGGCGGCAACTTCACTAGGTCCACCAGTCGGAACTTCTGGCCACGCGAGATGAAAGAGTTTGCATTCGACCTGCGCGCAGGTCTAGCTTTCGGTTGTCCTTGAAGGAGGTCCTCGTGTCCTGCCCTGTTCAAAACCGCTCCACCATCTCGGGAGCTCTCGCATCAATGCTTTTCACACTGATCGCCGGGCTGCCTCTCGTCGCGCAGGAACCGCTTCCGAAGGTCGAGATCGACTGGGACAAAACCGTGATTGTCTCCAAGTCCACTCCCACACTCCAGGTGGTCACCAACCCGATGTTGAATCCAGGTGCATCCATCCACGATGGATCATTCGCCGCGCTCAAGAGTCTCGGCGCAGATTACGTACGATACGTTCCGTGGCTTCCATACCCCAAGATCGCCGTAGCCGAGTTGGAGCCACCCAGCAAAGAAAAAACGTCCTGGGACTTCACGTATATCGATCCCGTGACCAAGGATTTTCTAGCTGCAACCGAGGGCCACTCCACCATCATTAACTTCAGTACAATTCCTGCCTGGATGTTCAAAACAGAAAAGCCCGTTACCTATCCTCAGGATCCAAATCAGGTTTTCTGGAACTACACTCAGGGAACGGAGCTTAGGGATCCGACCGGGAAAGAATTAGGTGACTACTTTGGACGGCTGGTTAGCTGGTACACCAAAGGAGGATTCGTTGACGAGAATGGCAAGCGGCATGACTCCGGTTATCACTACACCTTTCCGTATTGGGAAGTATTGAACGAAATCGAGATAGAACACTCGACCTCGCCCGAAGACTATACGAAGCGCTACGACGCCATTGTCGAGGGAATTCGCAAAGTCAGCCCGAATACGAAATTTGTCGGACTGGCTCTCGCATTTCCAAGCGCTAACCCGAAATACTTTGACCATTTTTTGAATCCCAGAAATCACAAGCCGGGGATTCCTCTCGACTACATCTCTTTCCACTTCTATGCGACTCCCGCGCTTGATGAAGATCTGAACGGTTGGCAGCACACGTTCTTCAACCAGGCGCAGGGATTTCTGACTGCCACGCGCTATGTGATCGACATTCGTGACCGCCTTTCTCCGCAAACCAAGATCGATACCGATGAACTTGGCGTGATTCTTCCGACTGACGGCCTGGAGATCCATGCGTCCAAGGCTCTCCCAGACCACATTCCGCACCGCTATTGGAATGCTGCCGGCGCGCTTTATGCCTACCTCTTTGCCGAACTCTCAAAGCTTGGTGTCGATGTCATTGGAGAATCGCAGTTGGTGGGCTATCCGTCACAGTTCCCCAGCGTGTCCATGATGGACTACAACAACGGCAAGCCCAACGCGCGCTATTGGGTTCTGAAGTTAATCAAAGACAGTTTCCGTCCGGGCGATAAGCTGGTTGCAAACAAGGCCGGTTCTGCTGCGGATGGCGACGTTTTGGTGCAGGGATTCGTAACACCCGAAGGCAAAAAAGTGCTCGTAGTCAACAAGACTAACAGCGAGAAAACACTGACCGTGGATCCGGAGTTGCAGAAGGCCTCGACTCTCACAGTGGATGAAGAAACCGGGGATGAAACTCCTCGCGCCGGTAACATGCAAGGAAGTGAATTGAAGCTGGCTCCGTTCGCGGTGGTGGTGCTCCGGGAACAATAAGAGAACTGTCGAGTGCTTCGAACACTTTTTTCGAAACTAATAACATCTCGACCGATCGGAGCGGTTAATGATAGCCAGTGAACTGCGGGTGGCTTTGTGTGGCATCGGGCTCGAAGCATACTGGCTTCAGTTTGAGGGCCTCCAGGCGCGGCTCGAAGGGTACGTGCAGCAGGTAGGCGAGAGGCTGCGCGCCCTCGGGGTCACAGTTGAAAACCTTGGTATGGTGGACACTTCGCAAAAAGGAAGGGCCGCCGGTCAAACCTGTCGACGCGCCGATGTAGATTTGCTTTTGATCTATGTAACCACTTATGCCCTGTCCGATTCGGTCCTGCCTATGGTTCGGCGTGCAGGCGTCCCGGTTCTCATTCTGAATCTGCAGCCGGAAGCTGCGATCGACTACGAAGCATTCAATCAGCTGCCCGATCGGACCGCCATGACCGGCGAATGGCTCGCCCATTGTGCGGCATGTCCGGTACCCGAAATATCGAACGTTCTAACCCGGGCGGGCATTTCGTTCCATCAGATAACCGGGGTCCTTGGCGAGCCGGAGTTCTGGAGCGAGTTGGAGAGTTGGATCGCAGCCGCTCGGGTAAAGAAGGCGTTGTTTGAAAATCGGCTCGGGCTTTTAGGCCACTATTACAGCGGCATGCTTGACATCATGACCGATGTGACTCAAGTCGCCATCACATTCGGCACTCACATCGAGCATCTCGAAGTCGATGAATTAAGCGGCTTCCGTGACTCTGTCACGGAAGCGGAAACAGCGGAACGGGTCAGGGACTTTCGACATCACTTCGACGTTCAGCCAGACTGTGACGAGAAGGAGCTGACTCGCGCAGCCAAGACCTCAGTTGCTTTGGATCGCTTTGCCGCAAAGCATGATCTACAGTCGCTTGCCTACTACTACATGGGGAGCGGGGTGCCAGCCAACGAAGATACCATGAGCTCTATCATTCTTGGCACTTCGCTGCTGACCGCCCGCGGCATCCCCGTTGCCGGCGAATATGAAGTCAAGAACGTGTTGGCCATGAAGATCATGGATTGCATGGGAGCCGGGGGGTCGTTTACCGAGTACTACGCTCTCGACCTCAAAGCCGATCACGTGTTGATGGGGCACGATGGGCCGGGACACATCGCCATTGCCGAGAGTAAAACCAAAGTCCGGCCACTAACTGTTTACCACGGGAAGGTTGGCCGCGGTCTTTCCGTTGAGATGAGCGTGAAGCATGGTCCTGTCACACTTTTGTCGGTGGTTGAAGACCGCGCGCGCGGATTCAAGCTGCTTGTGGCGCATGCTGAATGCGTTCCCGGCGAGGTGCTGAAGATCGGGAATACCAATAGCCACTATCGCTTTCCTATTGGTGCCAGAAACTTTATAGAGGCGTGGAACGCCCAGGGGCCCGCCCACCATTGCGCGATCGGCGTTGGACACCTCGCCGGCACGCTTAGCCAACTGGCCCGGCTGCTCGAAATTTCGATTGTGCAGGTGTGTTAACCCGCCATGCGCGAATAGGAGAATCATCAGCACCGTCGCTACGGCAGGTAAAAGACTTCCTTCATGAACGGAAAACGTTCTCCGGCGCGCGCTTCCTGCGCAGGCAGAAAGTACGCGCTCATCGCCTGTTGCCATCGCGCATTGACAGGATCGGCCTCAATCCTGTTCCACACCGTGTCGAAATCGGCATTGATGTGCATGTATAGAAATAGAAGCTCGTCGCGGCGAAAGATGGAGTACTCTGTAATCCCCGCGTTCTTGAGCAATGCCAGCATCTCCGGCCAGACCGCCGCGTGCGACTTGTCATATTCCGGCCCGGTCCCCGGCTTCAGCCGTAGTAAAAAGGCAATGCGCTGCATGTACAATCCTCCTTCAAGACAGGACAGTTCCGAGATCAAAGGCCGGATCTACGGGGCGTTACTGGCATCGATCAGAGTGATCCCGCCAAGAATTCCGGACGGTAAAGGCTCCAGTCGCTCCAGGTCCTGGGGAATGAACTCTACGCCGTAGCGGTCGTACAAGAGCCTGTAATTGGGCAACGATCGTCCCGCCATTTCGTTGATAGCAGTGTTGGCGACGCTGATCAGTATCTCGTTAACGCCAGGTTTCACGAATGACGTGATGTCAACCCGGTAGGGCGGGTGCCACAAAAAGCCGGCGCGCTTCCCGTTGACGTAGACTTCGGCAGCCTCGCGAACCGGGCTCTCGAGATAGGCTCGCATATTGAATCGCTGCCCGTGTTCCGGCAACGGCACCGCCGTACCTTCGCCAAAGTCGAGCGCGAATGAGTGATGCTCCCGAATGTCTTCGGATGTGATATCAACATTTTTGCGATAGAGAGCGCGGCCCGAGTAAAAGCGAAGCCGTGCATCCTCTGTCCACGATTTCAGATCCCGCATTTCGATCGACTCGTTCTCCCCAAACGTGACGTGCCAGTCGTGCGACAGGTCGATTCGGGTTCCGGCCAGTTTGGGAACCGAAACTGCGGGTGCCAGGGTTGCGTTAGAGAAAAAAATCAACCGCGATTCATACGGCTCGAGAGACAGCGGTATTTGCGCCGCATCTGGCAGGCCAGAAGCCAATCCAGTGTATGCATCCCAAACCTCGGCGTGAGCCGCGCTTGCCCTGAACGAGGCTTTGAAAGTCTGCGTCCTGTTGCTGGTGTTGGCAATGAAGTAAAGATCGCCATTTTCGAGATGGCGATGGTTGAATCCGATTTCTGGGACGCTTGGCGTCAGGATCACATCGGGATGTTCCCACTGTGCGAGCGAAGCTCCGAGTTTGTTTTCATCGGCGATGAAATGCGCGCTCGGAATGTCTCCGTGAAACAGTTGTTGCGACATAGACTGGATGCGGGTGGAAATCTCACTCGCATTCTGCAATCCCGGTGCTGTCGCGGGCGTACGGCGCGTCGCAATCACAGTCCCGCCATGGCGCGCAAAGTCGAGAATCTTCTCGTAAACCTGTGGCGGGATCCGATCTATATTCGGCAGAACGAGGACCTTGTAGGGAATGCCTACTTTATCTATGGCGTCGGCATCGATGAAGTCGAGGTTGAATCCGGCGTCGAGAACCTGCGCGATCACTTCGGTCCCAAGAAACTTTGGCAATGATTCGTCGATCGTGATGTTGGATCCCGTCTCGTCGAACCCGCCCAGCGATGTTGCCGGTTTATTCTTTTGAATTCGCGCTCGGAATGAAGCCCAGACATCGTCATTCGGCAGCAGCAAGGCAACGTCGTTTGCCGGCTTTCCAAGCCGCATCGTGTAGCTGACTCGCTGAAGATAACTCGTCAGGTTGGGAAACACTGGAAACCAGGGGTTGTGCGAATTGAAAGCAGCCGCAGCATAGAGATGCCATCCGGGTTCCTCGACTCCGGGCGAGGAGTAAGGCCACCCGTGTCCAATGAGCTGATTGATTCCTTGCAGAAAATGCAGATCTGCCTCCGCCTTCATGTCCAGAGGTGTCGCGCGAAAAGCAGGCGAGTGAAGCCAGGTCCACGTCTCAGACGAAACGACATTATGGTCGAAGAGGTGTCCGGCGGATGCGGCCCAGCGCGTATCGGAAAACTGTCGCCACATATTAACGGTGGCCTTTCCCTCGCCTTCAGGAAGGTCTTCGAATTGATTGCTTGAAAGGGTGACCGGCGGAAACCCATAGCTCTGCGAGCGGAACAGAGTGTGATGCTGTTGAGCCCAGGTGTGAATCGGTTGCAGAAAGCGCTCGTTGGCCAGCTCTGTAAGCGTCTCTCCCCAATCGTGCCTGATCGCCGCTGTACTTGGTCCAGCATCTCCAACCAGCGCGGGTAGGAGCGGCGTGAGATCGTACCCGCGGCGGCGCTGAAATTCATTCATCAGGTCCGGAGTCCAGTCGGAACCATAATCTTCGAGGCTGTCGCTGAAGATGGCATAAGGGGGATGATCGCCGAATGCCGAAAGCAGACGGTCGCCCACAGCATGGAGATGATTTTCGATGGCTGTGCGGTCGTAATGATCCAGCACGAATCCGGCGGCGCCATCGGCGGGACGCTTCACCATCATGCCAGTGCGACTGGAGATGAAAAACAGCACTTTGGAATGAGCCTTCAGCCCGCCGGAAATCTCCAGGCGCTGCCCCGCTGGCATCGGCAAGGCTTTAGCTTGCGACAAATCGCTCTCGTCGGCCTCCTGTGGGACGAGAAAGACCGCGAGCAGATCTTCGCTTGTTTCTAGAGCCGGAACGGGGAGCGAGTCAGCGCCTTCAGGAACGGGAATGGATTCAACCCGCAACTCTCCCGCTGCCTGGGTGATGGGAATGTGCGGTCCTCCGAAGGGCCAGCCGCTTCCGATGGTTACGTCCATCCGCAGTCCCAGGCGCCGCGCCTGTTCAGCCGCGAAGCGGATATGCTCAAGGTGCTCGTCTGAAGTGTAAGGGTAATTATGGAAGCCTGTTGAGGGATTCGTCAGCGCCAGCGGGTAAACGGTGGCCAATTCAACTCCACCAATTCCCGCCGATTTCATCTGCTCCAACTCCCGCTCAATCTCTTCATTGCTTGCCGACGGCCCGAACCACCACCACCGCATCATGATCCTGGCATCGTCTGGCGGATGAGAAAAAGATGCGTGCAGCTTGGTTATCGCACCATCCGGCGCGGCTGCCTGGTTCTGGGCGCGGGCTGAAAGGGCAGGGAAGAGGCACAGCATCCCAATGCACGCGCAATGCATTGCGAGGCCGAGCGATCGCCCGGCAATGATCGAAAGTCGATCTATGATGGTCAGCCACATAGAACAGCTCCAGCATAAAGAAATAACTCTTCGTGGCGTTCAGAAGTCATTATGGTTGTGCCCCGCTGTCAAGGTGCTGCGGCGTTACGTCGTCCGCACCCCTGGGGCTGCGCGCGGCGCTGGCCGCGTCGTGCAGGTTACGAAATGTGTCCATCGCTTTGTCGGCAGCGTTGCGATCACCAGCTGCTCGTTCCGCCTGGGCCAGTCGATACCATGCGACTTCATCATTAGCGTCGAGTTTCACCGCGCGCTCGAGAGGCGCAACGGCTTGCGCGCCTGCTCGACTCGTCAGATAGACTCCGCCAAGACCTACGAGCGCCTGCTCGAATTGCGGAAAGCGGGAAATGATTGCTTCAAAACCTCTGCGAGCTCCATCAAGATTGTTGTCATCTGCGGCCATCTGAGCGAGCTCATACATGGCGTTGCCGTTACCCGGGTCAACATCGAGCTCGGACTGAAATTCGCGTGAGGCAGCCTCGCGGTCCTCGGGTTTCTGACTGACCTGAAACCGAGCCAGGAACACACGGCCCAGCCGATAATGGATCCCCGGTCGATGCGGATCGATTTGCAATACGTGATTGAATGCGACGATCGCGGCGTCGTAGTCCTTCTGGCTTTCGTTGGCCTCGCCCTGTGCCTGCAGCATCCAGATTGAGCCTGGCGCCTTGTCATGCAGCTTTTCCATCACAACGTAGGCGAAGTTTCCGTACACCCGTCCCGTGTGATACAGAACTTCAGGATCGTTCGGGTAGAACTTGTTCAGTGAAAGGGCAATTTCGACCGCATCCGAGTCCCGGTCAAGATCGCTGTAGGCGCGCAGTAACTGCAGTCCGCACATCCGACGAACTTCAGGATCCGCGGTCTGCTTGAAACCTTTCTCGAGGTGGGGAAGAGCGTCTCTGAACTCTCCCATTTCTGAGAGTGAAAGCCCCAGCAGGCTGTCGAGTTTGGGTAATCCAGGTTTGAGCTTTTGAGCGGTCTGTACTTCATGAACTGCGAGTTTATATTCACGAAGTTTGAAATAAATCACGGCCAATGTGGCGTGCACCTCGGCGACTCCGGGCTGCAGTTTCGCGAGTTCTTCAAAACTGGCGCGCGCCTCCGCGTATTGACCGGCTGCAAGAGCGCGTTGACCTGTTTCAGCGAACTCTTGGGATTTTAGCCCGCTGCCGGATTGCGGGAGCGCTGCTTGGCCGGACCCAGCAACGAGAAATAACAACAGCGCCAGCTTCTTAGCGATGCACATGACTCGGAACAGTGTATCTCGGACGAAGAAAGCTCCGCCACGCTTGTTAGGCGTGACGGAGCTTTTTGTTGATGAGCGATGAGTGGGGTCGATCAGAAGGTGAGCTTGCCGCTGACTTGGATTACTCGGGCCGCCGATGCATTCACAATCTCACCCGCGGTTGTCGAACCAACCGAGTTCGAGATGGACGAACCGCCGCCCGCGCCGCTGCCGATAAGAGCTCCCGTTCCGATTGCATATTGATGGTGGTTGAATGCGTTGAAGAAGTCGCCGGAAAGTTTAAAGCTGGCGTGTTCAGCGATGTGGAAGTTCTTGGCCAGACCCATATCCCAGTTATTGATACCGGGCTGACGAAGCGTATTGCGGCCCAGGTTAGGGTAGGTACCCAGCGCCGGCTGTGTGAAGCAAGCGGGATTGACGCGCTGCAGAGGAGTCGTGAGATTCGCATGGATGTTGCAGCCCGGAACGTAGTTGGCGCGCATGAACTGGCTGTTGAGCACGCCATTAATGTCGTTTGCAGTCCAGCTGTACGGGAAGCCGGCCTGGAACGTGGCGATTCCTGTCGTTTCCCACCCACCGATGATCAGATCCGTCGCGCGATTCACCCCTGAGGCCATCTTTGCCCCACGGCCAAAAGGCAGCTGGTAGACGTAACTTGCAACGAATCTCTGATCGACGTCGAAGTCGGAGAGACCGTAGTCCAGCTGCGGACGGTGGTTATCCATGAAGCCTTGGTACCCTGCGCCCGTGGCGCCAACACCGGCGGCTGCCGACTTGTCGTCCTTGCTCTGGGCCCAGCTGTAAACCACGGTCGCGGCGAGCTCACGGGCGCGATGTTCCAGCTTCACGTTCATCGCGTTGTAGTGAGAATAGCCGTGCCAGTCGCTGTCGATGTAGAAGTTGGTGAAGTTGGGATAGGGCAGACGGCTTGCATTGCTGCACGGAGCCACCCCGAGATTGATGTACTTTCCGTTAGCCTGCTCCTGGCAGAACGCCAGGCTGTCGGCCGGAATCGGATAGGGTTGAGCAATGTTTCTCCGGTCGAGGAGATGCACCGCATGCGTGCCGATGTAATTGACTTCAAGAGTTGTGTTTTTCGCCAGTTCCCGCTCTACCGATGCGGTCCAAGATTGCACATACGGGTTGAGCGGATTCTCGGATTCGATCACAGCGATGAAGGTTAACGTCGACACCGGGAAGGGTCCGAGTGTCGAGTAGGCAGGGAACATTTCGTTGCTCAGCTTCGGCGCTGTCGAGTTGGTCGTGACATTGATGCTGTTGCGAACGCTGTAAGGATAAATGTCGGCCGAGTCGTCGATCTCGCGACCTTCTGCTGAGTCGTAGAAGATTCCATACCCGCCACGCACCACGGTCTTCGGAGTAAGGCGATAGGTGAAGCCGAGCCTCGGCGCGAAAGGTGTCTTTTGACCCGGGTGCGGAACCGAACCGCAGTAGCGCAGAATGGGGCCGCCATCGTTGCCCACGCCGGGAGCGACGCCGTCGGTGGAGAGCTTTTTATCCGCGTAGCAAAGGCCGCCCTGGCTGTTCTTTGTGTCGAGCCAGAAGAAGTGGTTGCTCGCCTCGTACGCTGCCGGTCGGAAGTCCCAGCGCAGCCCCAGGTTCAGGGTCAATTTCTGCGTGACCTTCCAGTCATCCATTGCGTAGGGTGCGAAATAGCCGAAAACGTGATCCTGCGGGTTGCCCGCCGTGTTGGTCGGGCTTAGCGGGCCAGGTACGAATCCGCTCACGCCATTGTAGTAGCCCAGCAGCATGTCGGCTACCGCATTGCCCGTACCGCACAACCCCGTGGTATTCGGGCAGTTTTTGCTGTTGTTCTGGATGGTCGACCCGGAGAATCCCCAGTCGCCATAAAAATCGTCGTCAAGATTGCGGATCAGATGCCACTTGCGATAGTCGACACCAAATCCAAGTGTGTGCTTGCCGTGGATCGTGGAGAACGAATCTGCGAATTCCCATGTAGGACCATCTGATCCGCTGTACGAGTTGCCGGATCCGCCTCCGCTCGTGAAAGTGGAGAGCCCGACATTCGGCCAGGTCTGCTGCAATGCCGAGAAATGCTGAAACGTGCCGGCCAAACCAAGCGTGGAGACCGCGTCTGCAGTGATCTGCGGTCCTCCCTGCGGAGCGTTCGCACTTAAGTGGCCGAAACGGAAGTTGTTGACGCTCGCCTGTCCGAAGTTCATCGTGTGCGAGACAGTCCAGCTCTTCTGCTGCTGCAGATAGATCTCGTATCCGTGAATCAAATCGCCGGAGTTGTACGAGCCCTCGTTAGAGTAGTTAGCCGTGGTCCAGCGGAAGAAGACCGATCCTAGTTTGCCCAGGTTCTGGTCGCCGCGATAGGTCTGCTGATTCTGGTGCAGCGGGAATCCGATGTTCTTGATGTAGTTGACTGCGCCCTCAGGCTGGTTGGCGATGGTAGGCGCTTGCCAGAATCCGTTTTTAACTGCTGTCAGACCGACGTTGCCAGTTTGGCGCGCAGTCGGAATCATGTTCCCGGGAAATGGCTGGCCGGTTGTAGGATCGACCGGCATGCAGTTGTAGCCCAGGCCCAACAGTGTGGTGCAGTCCGCCGTCCCGTATGCGGGAAGCAGGCCGCCCGGAAGGCCGGATCCTGAGGGAGCCTTGTAGGTTTCTGCCGAGAAGTCGCCGCCCAGAATGGCGGGGTTCGGCATGTTGGTGGTTTGACGAGCGCCATTGGTCAGACGCCAGCCTTCGTAGTTAGCCATGAAGAAGCTTTTGTTTCGTCCGTCATACACCTTGGGGATATAGACCGGCCCGCTTGCCACAAATCCGAACTGGTTCTGGCGCAAGACCGGATTCGCGGTCGGTGTGGCGGAAATGATGTCGTTTGCCGTCGGGAACGGCTTGGCGTCGTAGGCATCGTTCCGGTTGAACCAGAACAAAGCGCCATGCGGCGTATTTGTGCCACCCTTGCTGACAATGTTGATCTGCGTCGCGCTGAAGCCCTGGTCCGCCGAGTAGGTGCCGCTCGACACTTTGAATTCCTGAATGGCGTCCTGCGAGAGAATGACCGCCGGCGTCACCAGGGCGGCATCGGTATTCACGAGGCCGTCGAGGGTGTAATTGTTGCCTTCCGGACGGCCGCCATTCACGCTGATGGCGTTGCCTTCACCCTGGCGCATCGTCCCCTGTTCGCCGCCCACCGTAACCGCGCCTGCGCCCACCAGCAGCAGCTGCATGAAGTTGCGGCCGTTTAACGGGAGTTCCTCCACCTGTTGCTGGCTGACCAGCTGGGATAAGGCGGCACTGTCCGTATCAAGGGAGACGGCCTGAGCCGTGACTTCGAGCGTTTCGCTCACCGCTCCCGGTTTGAGAGAAACATCGACGCGCACTTTCTGGTCGACCGTGAGAGTGATCGTATTGGTGACGGACTTCTCAAATCCCGCCGATTCGACTGAAACCTTGTAGGGACCCGGATTCAGCGCCGGCGCGTTGTAGTCGCCCGCTGAATTGGTCATGGTTCGGTATGCGCTGTTCGTGGAGGTGTTGGTGACCGTAACCTTCGCGCCGGACACGATCGCACCCGACGTGTCTGTTACGGTGCCTAGGATCGTGCCCGTCGCACCCTGCGCAAACAACCTGCCGCCCATCATCAGCAGGATCGTAAGACATAAAACTATTCGAACAACTCGCATCGCCTGAACCTCCTCCAATTCGTGCTTTCGCTGCAGCGCTCTGGATCGGCTATGAGCGTGTGTTTTGAGTCCCCGAGATATTACGAGGCTCGCCTGGGAAAATAACCTGATCCAGATGCACGGCAAAGCTAGCCATGCAGTAGGAGGGTTGTCAAGGAAAATTTTGTTTCTCATTTGAAAACATTGATGGGCAGAATCGCCACCTCCACCCGGTCATGAGGGCAATACGCAGTACTAAAAGGCTTTTTCTCTCCACCCCGGGCTTCGCTCTCGAAACCCTGTATTGGCGGGGTTACGAGGGCGTTTTACCTCAGCAAAGCGAGCTGACTGCCGACCCTTCCGATCGAAGATCCCGCCAAGCCGTTGCGGTGAAGCATGAAATTCAGATAGAAATAAGTTGCATTAGACAAATGCACGTTGAATCGACTAGGATGCGAAGCCCACAGGGCAAATTGGCTCGCTAAACTCACTGACGCACTTCGATAGATGTAGTACCAATGTGAGAAGGACCCACGCTTTCAGGGTGGCAACAGGCCAGCGGCTTGTCGAAATTAATAGCCCCATGCAGGGCTCGGATGCACAGGAAATCTGATCAACTAGGCAGGTGTAAACATGCAACCAGAATCGGAATCGGCACTCCAGGAACGGGCCTTTCAGGCGCTTGATTCATTTCAAATTGAAATCCCCTCTTGGGGCTTCGCAAACACCGGCACTCGATTCGGAAAGTTCCTCCAGCCTGCCGCGGCTTCAACCCTGGAAGAGAAATTCAGCGACGCAGGCCAGGTCCACAAACTGACCGGCGTCACTCCTACTCTCGCGTTGCACGTCCTTTGGGACCTCCCCAACGGTGTTGCCGACTCCGACAGCGTGCATGCCCTCGAAGGCCGCTATGGCGTCACTGCCGGCTCCATCAATCCCAACCTGTTTCAGGATCAGGAATTCAAGTTCGGTTCGCTCTGCAACCCTTCTGCTGAAATTCGCGAGCGCGCAATAGCGCACATGCTGGAATCGGTCGCTATCGCCCGCGCATTGGGGTGCCGCGACATCTCCCTCTGGCTGCCTGACGGATCCAACTATCCCGGAACCCAAAGCGTCCGGCGCCGGATCGAGTGGCTAGAACATGCGTTGCAAGTCACCCATTCTCACCTCGGACCTGAACAGCGCCTGCTCGTCGAATACAAGCCCTTCGAACCCGCGTTCTATCACACCGACATCGCGGACTGGGGCATGGCCTCGCACCTCGCCTCCCAGGCGGGTCCCCAGGCGCGCGTCCTCGTCGACACGGGTCATCACTACGCGACCCAGAACATCGAGCAGATCGTGGCGTGGCTGCTCCACACCGGTAAACTTGGCGGCTTTCATTTCAATGACCGCCGCTACGCGGATGATGACCTCACCCTGGGCTCCATTGACCCCTACCAGATCTTCCGCATCTTCCATGAGATCCACGTTTCTGGCCGTGATGTCTTGCAAGACGTCGCCTTCATGATCGACCAGAGCCATAACCTCAAGGGCAAAATGGAAGCCATGGTGCAAACCGTGGTTACCGCTCAGGAACTTTGGCTCAAGGCCGCCCTCCTGAACCGGAACGAGCTTCAGGAATTGCAGGACAAGTGCGAACTGGTTGCCGCTGAGGAGCTCTTTCGGGGCGCCTTCTGGAACGATGTTCGGCCCCTTTTGCGCGAGTGGCGTCAGTTGCGTGGACTGCCCGCCGATCCGCTCGCGGCACTGGCCGAGAGTGGCTACGTGCAGCGCATCACTGCTGAACGCGGCAGCAAAATGGCACCTGTCAGTTCCTACGCCTGACGATTGGCGAGCGGTTTCAATCTTCGGAAACTTCAATGTCGCCGCCTAATCAAGCTCGAGGCTTTGCGTTCCAAGCCGCTCTCAGGATCGTTGCCAGGCGGAATAAAGCCTCTCTACGAGGGGAATCGGCGCTCCTGGCCCGCCATTGGTGCGGGCCCAGCAAGCAAACTGCCGCCTTTGGGTAGGCATGCCTGCCCTGTTTTGCGTTAGGATGGTGGCCTGAACCCATAGCAGTCACGATGACACCCGGACGGGAGGAACGCCAGGTTGTCCAAACCGAAGATCAAGCGCCTCTACCTGATTCCGATTCTTTCCAAGGCTCTCGACGTTCTGGAACTCCTCGAGCAGACCAACGGTCCAATTGCTCTCGAGGACGTCTACCAGCAAACCAACATCTCCAAGACCAGCGTTTACCGCATCCTGAAAACCCTGGTTCATCGCGGATATGTTGCCCAGGGTCAAAGCGGGCACTACCGCCTCGTGTCTCGTCCGCGCCGCCTGCGCTTCGGATTCGCGGGGCAAAGTGCGGAGATGCCGTTCTCCCAGGCCGTGGGCGCGAGTGTCGCATCCGCAGCCGCAGCCGCAGGAGTCGAACTTCTTCAGCTCGACAATCGCTATGACCCCGATGTGGCCATCAAGAATGCTGAAGAGTTCGTCCGCCAGCGCGTCGATCTGGTTCTGGAATTCCAGGTCGAGGAGCATGTGGCTCCGCACGTGGCGCATATCTTCAAAAAAGCCGAAATTCCTCTCGTCGCCATAGACGTCCCCCATCCCAACGCGACCTATTTCGGAGTCGACAACTTCGAAGTGGGCTACGAAGCAGGCACCCTGCTCGCAACCCACGCCATCAACAAGTGGAAAGGGAAAGTCGATTGGGTGCTCGGCATCGGATTCTCCGAGGCCGGCAGCTTTGTACAGAGCCGCATCGCCGGAGCCTTTGAAGGGATACGAGCCCGTCTCGACCAGATCCCGCCGGATCATTACCTCCGACTCGAGGGAAGGGGAATGCGCCAACCTAGTTTTCTGGCTGCATCCGAGTTCCTGAGGAATCATCGCAGAGGTCAGCGCATCCTGGTCGCGGCATCCACTGACTCCAGCGCGCTTGGCGTGCTTGACGCAGCCCGCCAGGCTGGACGCGAATCGGATTTCGCCATCGCCGGGCAGGACTGCATCCCCGAGATCCTCGACGAAATGCGTAATGGCAGCAGCGCGATCATCGGTTCAATCTCGCATGGCGCCGAGACCTATGGGCCCCGCCTCATTCAACTCGGAATTGCGCTCTTGCGCGGACACATCGTTCCCCCCTATAACTATGCCCGCCACCATGTGGTGACTCCGGAGACCCTGGCACAGAACCAACCGGCCGCACTCGAAGCTGTCGGATCGGAATAGCAGTCCCCTCCCGAAAGCGCCGCAACCTCGCCGCAGTTCTTATCGGGAACTAGTTCCCTATTGCTATTCCGCTGTGATAAGGTGAGTCCGGCAGATTGCAATTCCGAGGTGCTTCCCCCATGACTGTTGCCACCGTCGCTTCTCCCTCTCTCAAATTTCTTGAGGACCGCTGGGACCCAGTTTTAGCCGACACACTGGATGAGCCCGAATTGCTGCGTTACCGCTCCAATCTGCTCGGCTCCGACCTGCGCATCACCAACTTCGCGGGTGGAAACACCAGCTCCAAAATCGACGAAACTGATCCGCTGACCGGTCAAACCGTCAAGGTTCTGTGGGTCAAGGGAAGTGGCGGCGATCTGGGCAGCATCAAGCGATCCGGCTTTGCCACCCTCTATCAGGACAAACTCCTCGCCCTTGAGAAGCTTTATCGCGGACAGGACACGGAAGACGAAATGGTCGAGATGTACGCGCTCTGCGCCTTTCGTAATAACCCCGTAGCCGCGTCCATCGACACCCCCCTGCACGGCTTCCTGCCCTTCCCCCACGTTGATCACCTGCATCCCGACTGGGGCATTGCGTTAGCGGCCTCTGCCAACGGCAAACAGAAGATGGAGCAGTTCAACCGCGAGTTTAACCACCGGCTCGTGTGGGTTCCATGGCAGAGACCTGGCTTTGAGCTCGCCATGATGCTCAAGCGCGCCGTAGAAGATAACCCCGACTGCGACGGCATCGTGCTGGGCGGACACGGACTGTTCACGTGGGGAGAAAATCAGCGCGAATGTTATGTCAACACTCTCACCGTCATTGATCAATTGGGGCAGTTCATCGCAGAGCACGGCAAGCAAAAGGGCGACGCAAGATTTGGCGGCGATTCCATCAAGCCGCGTGCCGATCGCAAAGAAATTGCCGTGGACATTCTCCCCTACTTGCGCGGTCGTGTCAGTGCCAACCGGCGCTGGATTGCCAGCTTCAGCGACGCTGAAGATGTCCTGCGATTCGTCAATTCAACCCACGCAAAAGATCTCGCGTTTCTAGGCACCAGTTGTCCTGATCACTTCATCCGCACCAAGATCCGCCCCATGTTCGTTCCCTGGGCTGACAACGAAGACGTCGCTGCCTTAAAGTCCCGCATCGACCACACCCTGGCTGAATACCGCCAACATTACGAGAGTTACTACAAGACTCATTCGGTGCCTGAATCGCCGGCCCTCCGCGATACCAGTCCCACCATCGTTCTCATCCCCGGTCTGGGCATGTTCAGTTTCGGCAAGAACAAGACCGAGGCCCGGATCACCGGTGAGTTCTATACAAACGCCATCCACGTCATGGAAGGAGCAAGCCTCCTCGAAGAAGGGGAAGCAGTCTCCGGTTCGAAACAAACCGTGGTTCCCCAGTGCGGCGAAGGCATGGACCCCACCACCTTCAAGGTCTTTACAAACTACGTCGCGATGCCGTTGAGCGAAGCCTTCCGCATCGAGTACTGGGCCCTCGAAGAAGCCAAGATCCGTCGCCAGCCTGCGGAAAAGGAACTAAGCCGCATGATCGCTCTCGTCGTCGGAGGAGGCAGCGGCATCGGCAGGGAAGTAGCCCTGCTGGCCGCCCAGCGCGGCGCCCACGTCATGGTTGCAGACCGAGACCTCCCCGGTGCTGAAAATGTCGCCGGCGAACTTGCGAAAGTCTCTTCAAAAGAGTCTTCCGCCGCGACCTCTGTCGATATCCGCAACCGCGACGCTATCGGCAAGGCGCTCAAAGCTACTGCCGCGGCCTTCGGAGGGGTAGACATCTTGATCAACACCGCGGCGATGTTTCCGTCCTCCCCCGACGGCATAATCAACGAAGCGATGTGGGCTTTGACCCTGGATGTGAACGTGACATCCAATTTCCTTCTCTGCGACGAGGCTGCCAAACTATTCGCCGCGCAGGGTCTCAACGCGTCCATCGTCCTGACCAGTTCCGCCAATGCCGTGGTCCCCAAGCGCGGCAGTGAAGCATACGACGTCAGCAAGGCTGCCCTGAGCCACCTTGTGAGGGAGCTTGCGGTGGGCCTGGCTCCGCGCGTGCGGGTCAACGGCGTATGTCCCGCCACGGTCGTTAAAGGCTCAACCATGTTCCCGCGCGATCGCGTGCGCGCTTCTCTGACCAAATACAATATTGGCTTCGACGAGTCGATGACCGACGAAGAACTGCGCGGGCTCCTCGCATCCTATTACGCACAACGCACTCTCACCCATCAGCCCATTGATCCGGTCGATTGTGCCGAGGCCATCTTGTTTCTTGCTGGCCCCCGTTCGCGGTGTACTTCTGGACACCTGATTCCCGTAGACGGCGGCCTCCCCGAGGCGTTCTTGCGGTGAGCGCTCCAGCCTTAGGAATTGGCGATGGCGCGCATGCCGGGAGAGAACAGATACGTGCGCGCGTTGCGATCGATCTCGGCGCTGAGAGTTGCCGCGTGTCGTTGCTGCGCTGGCGCGACGGCATGCCGCAGATCGAACTGATTCATCGCATCCCCAACGGACCGGTACACGTCAACGGTTCTCTGCGCTGGCCCTTCGACCGGATTCTCGCCGGACTTGAAGAAGGTTTGCGCAAGGCCGCCATCTCCGCTCCGGAGGGCATCGCCTCAGTTGCTGTCGATGGCTGGGCCGTAGACTACGTGCGCCTCGGGTCCGACGGAATCCCGCTCGGCAATCCTTTCTGCTATCGCGACGAACGCACCATATCCGTGAAAGAGAAGGCCGACAGTCTGGCCGGTCCGGAATGGCTGTTTGAGCACGCCGGTGCACAACCGCTTCGCATCAACACGATCTACCAGTTGCTCGCGGACAACGCAGCCGGTATCGATCCTCTTGCCCCCTGGGTCAACCTTCCCGAATACGTGCTTCTTCATCTCGGTGGCCGCCGGGTTGCCGAATACACCAATGCGACTCACACCGGACTGGTAGACATCGCCACCGGCGACTGGTCAGAGGAACTGTGTGCTCGCCTCAGTATCGCCAGGGATGCGTTGCCGCCCTTGGTTCCTGCAGGCACGGTGGTAGGAAAGCTCGCAGGGTCTCTCGCACAATTGCCCGCGTACCGCGACACCAATTTGATAGTCCCCGCGTGTCACGACACAGCTTCGGCTATCGCCGGCATTCCCACGCCGTTGGATGGCACGGCATACATCTGCTCCGGCACGTGGTCGCTCGTCGGCACCCTGATTCCGACCCCGATCACATCACGCGAAGCCATGGATGCCGGATTCACCAATCAGGGCGCGGCAGGCGGCGATTTCTGCTTTCACACCAACGTCAACGGCATGTGGATTCTCAAGCAGTGTCTCGAATCCTGGCGCAAAGACGGCCGCCCGTGGGACCTGCCTGAACTGATCAGGCAGGCCGAGTCCTGCCAGAACTTTCCGGGGATTGTCCACGTTGATGCGCCTGCCCTGCTGCTGGACGGGGACATGCCGGCTCGTCTGAATGACGAACTGCTTGGCTGCGGCTGTGCTTCCATAGAAGACCGTGCAGGCAACGAGCCTGTCTTCGCGAGGACCATCTTCGAGAGCCTCGCCAACCGCTATGCCTCAGCCCTGCGCAGCCTGGAACACATGCTCGGCAACAGCATCACCCGAATCCACATCCTGGGTGGAGGCAGTCTCAATCAGCTGCTTACGCGGCTCACTGCGGAACACACTGGATTACCCGTGGAAACCGGAAACGTCGAAAGTTCCACCGTCGGAAACTTTGCCGTGCAGTTGGCCTCTAGCGAGGTTCAGTCCGGCAGGCTCGAGACCAGCTCCATTCGCGAATGGGCAGAGCGTCTGTGTGAGACAAGAGACTGCGGCCCCGCTTCAGGAGTGGCGCGCGCCTCGGCGAGCGCGGACTGACAGAACCCTCAGGGATGAACCCCCAGGTAATTGCCGTACCCGACCACAACCGTAGATCCCACCAATGTCAGCAGCGTCAGAAAGACCAGCGTCTTCGTGCGTCTGCTAACCCCCCGCCACTCCTTCAGCGCGATGCCCCACAGCGTGCTGAAAATGATGATGCTGGCCATATGCAGTGTCCAACTGGAAAACTTGTAGCTGCCCATCTGCGTCTCGCCCATCGTATAAAAGAAAAACTGCATGTACCATGTTGCTCCGGCGAGGGCAGAGAACAAATAGTTCCAATGCAGAGATGCCGGCGCATGCGGGTGCGCAGCATAGTCGAGCGCCATCTCGGTTGCAGCTGCATCGATGGGATTCTCAACCGGGGGGTGCTCACCGCTCGCTCGTGTATCGGCGCCCGGGGGAATACGGAGATATTCTCCCGAACTGCGATTGCGTGCATGAAGAATCAGGCACCATACAAAGTTTGTCGTGAATCCTCCGGCCAGCACCACCACCAGCACTGGCAGCCCTTGCCAGACAGTATCCGTGCCGTGCATCAGTGTCAGAGCCTTGATGGGATTTCCTGCATCCAGCCCGAAGGCGAAGCAGGAACTCATGATTCCGCAAAATGTGGCGACTCCGAGGCCCAGTTTAAGGTTGAACTCGCGAATGCTCGCGAGCTTTTGTTCAGCCGAGAGTTCCTTTTCCTTGGAGATGCCCGCAGCGCCGGCAAACAGAATTCCAAGAACGCAGATTCCGACCCCGGCCAGGATGATGACTCCCGAGCGTTGCGTCAGCAGCTGCATGAACTGGCCGTGAAAGATGGGCGGGACCAGCGTCCCGAATACCGCCGTGTATCCCAGCGCGACCGCCATTCCCAGCGATAATCCGAGATAGCGCATCGTGAGTCCGAAGGTCAGCCCGCCGAGACCCCACAGCACGCCGAAAAACCATGCCCAGAAGATCGCCGATGCCGGCGCTCCGTGCAGGACCGGAAGCAGATCGCGTGTAAGCAAGCCCGCCATGAGCCAGGGCATTACGATCCAGCTGACCACGCCGCCCGCCAGCCAGTAGGTCTCCCATGACCACCCGCGCACCTGGCGATATGGCACGTAGAAACTCGCCGAGGCGAGTCCGCCCAGCCAGTGAAGAAATACGCCCAGCAGTGGATTGGCTCCCAATTGGATCCCTTCTTAAGCCCCTTGATTTATCCGCTCTCTACTTCAAGCTCACCGTGAACGTGTAACTGCCTGGCTGCAACTCAAAACCGGTCCGTCCCGCCTCCGAAACCGTCTTGACCTGCTTGCTTCCCTCTACTGGGACTCCGTTGAGCCGGTATTTCCCCGCGTCTGGAGCGCTGAGCATCGCCGTAGTATTCGCTGGAATGCTGACGTGCCACGTCGCCGTCTTGCCCGCCACTGTCCACGCCGAATGAATCGGACCATGCGAGGAGTCATAGTCGAAATTGATGGAACCGAGCCTTCGATCAAAAGCTGGATGCAGGATGATCGTGTGATAGCCCGCGTTCAAAGGCGACGCATCCACGCCCGCTGCGTAACGATAGATCCAATCCGCTACGGCTCCGTAAGCGTAGTGATTGTAAGAATTCATGCTGGGGTCGCCTTTCATCTGGTCGCCGTTCCAGCGCTCCCACATCGTCGTTGCCCCATGCTCGATCAGGTAACCCCACGACGGGTATTTAGTGTTGAGCAACAGATGGTATGCCTCATCTGCGTGGCCGGCCTTGGTCAGCTCCTCCAATAGATAAGGCGTCCCCAGAAACCCCGTCGCCAGCATGCCGTTGTTCGCATCGATCTTCGCGATCAGCTTGTTCACAGAGGCATCGCGCAGACTGTCCGGCATAAGGTTCATGTGCAGAGCAAGCACGTAACCCGTCTGCGTATCCCCGCCCTTGCTTCTGGCATTCGGATTGTTGATCTGACCAAACGGGGACGGCGTGTTATCTGCTCCGGCGACAAAACCGTCTGTGTGAATGAATTGCTTTTGAAAAGCGGTTCGTATCTTCTCAAACAGTTGCGCGTACTTCTCTTCTTCCTCGCCGCGCCCGGTCGCGTGCGCCATTTCCCGCATCAGCGTCACGTCATAAGCCCAGTAGGCCGTGGCCACCAGCACCTGGTCTGTCTTCCCCTCTGGCGAAAGCCAGTCTCCGAACGGTGTGCCTGAGTCGACCTTCCATAATCCATCCGGATTCGCCGCTTCGATTGCGCCGAGATACTTGGACATTCCGTCCCAGTTCTGTTCAATCACCAGCGTGTCGCCGGTCTGAAGCCATGACGTCCACGGAATGATCACACCCGCGTCGCTCCATCCCGCGCCCGACCCCGACCGGCTCTGCACCGTTCCCGGCGCGAAGATGCCATAGATTGCCGTGTCCGCCTGGGTCCCACGCATGTCGGCTGAATACTTCCGTGAAAACGCGGCAAGATCCATGTTGTAGCTCGCGGTACGCCAGAACACCTGGGCATCTGCCATCCATCCGAGCCGCTCGTCGCGCTGCGGACAATCCGTCGGCACGCCCACGAAATTCGAACGCTGGCCCCATTCGATGTTGCTCCACAACTTGTTCACCATCGAGTTGCCGGTATGAAGTCTTACATCAAAAGGCGCATCGGTGTGGATGACCAGGGCAGAGATCGAGTCCTTCGTCGGCGCCGCCGGTAGGCCGGTTATCTCTGCATAGCGAAACCCGTGAAACGTGAACTGCGGAGAGAACTCCTCAACGCCTTTTCCGGCGAGAATGAAATGGTCAGTGACTTTGGCCGTGCGCAGGTTGTCAATGTAGAGCGTGCCATCGTCATTGAGAATTTCAGAAAACCTGAGTTGCACATTGGTCCCCGCCGGACCGTGCAGCCGAACCCGCTCAACGCCCGCGAGGTTCTGGCCAAAGTCGAAGACATAGACCCCGGGCTTCGGTTGCGCCATCGTCTTGGCGGCCACCACCCGCTCGATGCGGATCGGCTGGAAGTCTTGCGCAACAACCTCAGTCGGCTTGGGGTCAATGACCGTCGCTGGCGGCCAATGGCTCGCGGTAAATGCAGCTGTGTTCCAACCCGCCTGCTGCAGCCGCGCATCCTCGGTCTCGCCATCGTAAATTTCAGCGCTTACTATCTGCGAAGTCTGCGCCTGCCAGTCAAACCCACTGCTTACCCACTCGACGGTGCCATCCGTGTGCTCGATGCGAAGCTGCGCACGCAGGGCCGGCGGCGTGTCCCCGTAATTGTTAGGCTGCTGGAACCACTCCAGGGGCGTCGCGTACCAGCCGGGCGCAAGCAGCGCGCCTATCGCGTTGGAGCCCGATGTCAACAGCGCAGTCACGTCATAGGTCTGGTACACAACGCGCTCGCGATAATCCGTCCACCCCGGCGCAAGCACGTCCTCGCTGACCCGCTTGCCATTCAAAAACACTTCGTACGCTCCCAGCGCGGTAGAGTAGAGGCGCGCCGAGCGAATCGGTTGCGTAACGTCAAACGTGTGCCGAAGCCATTTCACCGAATCGGGAATCCAGGGATGACCCAGCGGTTCTGCATCGGGACCAGGCTGCTGTTCCCACACCACCGCACGCTTCCAGTGAGAATCCTTAAATCCCTTGTCCTGCCAGCCGTTGCGCTCCCTGATCGAACTCCGCCAGTCACTGCCGGTGGCAAACGCGTCGTTGCTGCCATCGTTGTATTCCACGTACAACGTTGCACTCATCGGCGGAGCGTCTTCTGTTGCCATGCCGTTGGGATTGACAACGTAGTGCACGCATTCGATGGCAACGGTGCTATCCCCCGGTTGAAATTGCTTTGTAACGTCGGCCCGCACATATTTTTTCCAGGGCATCTGTTTGTATGGCGGCAAAGGATTGGCCTGCAGCACCTGCTGTCCATTGACCCAGGCCGAAACCGTGTCCTGGCACGCGGCATAAAGCGTCGCGTGACGAATCATCTTTTCAACGTGGACAGTCGTTCGATAGGTATAGCGCTGCTCCGCGTCTTTGTCGCCGGCAAGCTTGCGTGCATCGGGACTGGTAATCCACTCTGCCGGTGCGTGCCGGACCGTTGCCTCTTCAGGAGTTTCCCATCCGATCCACTCGCCTCTCCAGCCATCGGGCGACATCAATCCTGTCTCCCACCATGTTGCGGCGCCGGTCGCATAGGGCTTTTCAGCCGCGTCCCATAGTTTCACGGTCCAGTAATAGCGCGTGCTCGGTTTAAGCTCAGGACCTTTGTAGACCACGTTCATCGAATCTGAAGAGGCAATGCGGCCGCTGTCCCAGAAGTCACCCTTGCCTGCGCCGCTCGCCGATGTCGAAACCATCACTTCATAAGCGGTCTGCCTCGCTCCGCGCAACGCATCGCGCAGTTGCCATGAGAAACGCGGTTGCGGGTCATCGATCCCCAACGGTGTCTTGAGATTATCGACGCGCAATTCGGTTGCGCCGCGCGAAGCCGCCGTCGTCTTTTGAGCAACACACCACGGCGCCATCGCCACAACCATCGTGCAGAGAATCCAAACCAGGGATCGTTTCGTCATACTTGCATCAAACTCCAATTTGAATCCGTTCTTGAGTTCACTGCGTTTCGCGTTCGCTTTGCTTTACCGTCACCGGGCCCAGCAACCCGGATTCAAGCAGCGGAGTGTCCGGCTTGAACGGCCGGAAATCGGTCCACGTGAATGTCCTTGCAAGGCCGGGCTGCAGGTCGCCTATCATCCGGTTGGGCCAGAGATTTGTGACCTTGATCGCCAATGCATTGGGGCCGGGCTTCAACGCCTCCGTCACGTCCACCGCAAACGGGGGCTTCCAAAGAATTCCGCCTACCGGCTTGCCGTTGATTTCCACTTCGGCAATCTCCTTCACCGTGCCAAGATCCAGAATGATTTTCGCGCCTGGCCTGAACCACCCTTCCGGCGCATCGACCTGCTTGTGATACGTGGCGGTGCCGGAAAAGTACTTCACGCCCGGCTCGGCAGTTTCGGTCCACGACTGCAGGGCAGGGAATTCAGACTGCTCCGGTGCTCCAAGATCAGGCGGGAAAGTCAGCTTCCACGTGCCTTCCAGTGTAGCGACCTGAGTCGCTCGCGGCGGCTTTATGCTTCGTGAAGCGGGAGCGCCCGTGCCATCAAACACCACGAACACCGATCCCTGCGCGTCAAAGTGCAGCGGTACTTCCGTCTGACCCCGGGCGGTGGAATAACTCACCGCTTCGGTCTCGCCCGTCTCCGGATGCCAAAGGCGTGGGGTCTTTCCCGCCACTCTGAATTTCATCTTCACATCGAATGCATGATGTTTCTGCGTCGATACGAAATAGATCTGCCTGGGCCCATCCGTTCGATGAATGAAAATCAGGTCTTCATCGGAGTCCGCGCCCGGCAGCGGATAGGGAACATCCTCGCCCGCATTCTCAGCTGCTGACCAGGAAAGATCCTGACCATCCGATTCCGCTGCAAGTACGTCCTGGATATTTTTCCCTGAGTAGACCTTGCCCTTGCCGAACACGTGTCCCTGGGCCGAAGCCTCTCCCGATCCCCAGAGATCATCGGCAAGCTTCGCGACCTCCGCCTGTGCGTCTTTACCATCAGCCAGGCTGGGAGACCCCACTGGCCTCCTTCCCACAAGCACGGCGCCATCCTGCACGAGTTTGTGAATCTGCCGAAGGAGCGGCAAGGAAAGAAGCCGCAGGTCCGCCGGGAGAACCAGTACGCGATAACTCATCCCGCTCGCCAGCCGCAGCTGTCCCTGCTCGGCGGTTGCTCCGTGCAGCAGCACGTCCGCGTTGACGAAGTCATAGTCGTAGTGCGCTGGAGGGGCCGGATCCAGTGTCTTCCAATATGGCACCGTCGCCGGCGCATCTTCACCGTAAAAATAGGCGACATCGCTGACCGCTTTGCCCTGCTGCAACATGTAAGAACAGCGAGCGAGATACGTATTCCACGCCACCGCCTGTTCAGCCCAAGTGATATTTCGCGTGTAGTCCTGCCCGTATGGCCCCAAGGTCATTCCGGGCTTATGTTTTCCATCAACAAATGGCTGCAGATCGCTGGTATGAAATACGATGCGATTGATGCCGCGCGCAAAGTCCTGGTCGGCCATCGATTTCAGATAAAACGGGCTCTGGCCCCACGGCGTAACATTCGGGCGCGTGGTGAACGATTCTGTCGCAGCGATAGGCTTGCCGTAGATGTGAGCTGCAGACGCAGCCTCGATGACATCGGCAATGTGGCTCGGCGTGTCTTTCTGGTCCGGATTCGGTGTCCAGAACTCCCCCATCGGTATCGTGACTTTCCCCTTGTTGAGCAGCCCGTCACCGGTTGTCGGCATCCCCGTGCCCATGGCTTCGGCGTAGAGGCCCACGTTGTACTTGGAGAAGTATTTCGTCGCCAGCTCATAGTGATTCTCAGCCAGCATATCTGCCTGCGTCCGGCGAAAATCCCACAGAAATGCCTCTGACTGCGCGCGGCTACCAACAATGCGCCCCGTCAGCACCGGAAGAAACTGCGTCATCGCATAACCGCGGCGGCGCGCGAATTCCGGCATCATGTCCTCGGTCCAGTTTTCCTGCCCGGCCTCCCAGCTATCCATCAAAAAGTAGCGGAAGCTCTTGCCGAAGTAAGGCCCCGCTGCTGAAGAGATCATCTTCACATACTGTTCGACATACGACTGCACGTCCTGAGCCGACAGCTTGTCGACCTCTAGTCCCGTCGCCGCTGGCGTCGCAGGATGGTTCACTTCGCCGGTGATCCCATATCCAAGGCGCAGCACAATCCACTTGCCCGCCGGTGGAATCCAGTCCAGCGAGCCATCGGCGTGCATCTTGTTCGTCAAATCAATCACTTTGCCCGGATCGATTGCATCGTTCGGCGAGACGTCCTGGCCCTGCGCTTCACTGGTCGGCGTATAGATCCCGAAGCTTGCCTTGTCTTCCCAGTGCTGCACTCGCGGCGCAGCCAGGAAAGCCAGCTCTGTCAGGCGCACTGGCTGCGGCCAACTCACACCCACCGGCAGAGGCCGCGCAGGGTCGGGCTTCTGTGCCATCATGAGCAGCCGGTAATAGCGCGCCTTCACCGGAGCGATTGAAAACGTCCGCACGGCGAAGTTGACAGAATTCGCACCTCGAGGCCCGGGGAGATCAACAAGGGTCCGCCATGATTTCCCATCGTCGCTAGCCTCTATGCGTCCTGTAGGAATCGCCGGACCGCTGAATTGCACTGCGGCGCCCGCCCCAAATTGAATTGCCGCTACGGGGTGCGGCTCCGGATATGCATACTGCACCCAGGCCGTATGGTCATCCCCTGAATACGGCACCTGGATCACCTTCGCGAAAGACCCGTCCGTAAGTGCCGAACCATCGATCGCACCGCAACTGCACGTGATCTCCGCTTTGGCCTGGGCGCCTGCACTCTCCGCCTCGCCGGCTGGAAATGCAACCACCGCCACGTCCCTGTACACCTCGGGTGTGGCTGGCTCGGCAGGTCGAGGAGGCTGGGGCTTGGCGCCCTCCAGCGTCAGGTCGGGATGAGGCTCCCGTGGAGGTGCCGGAGCGAGATCCTGGAACTTGCCTACCGTTGCGGGCGGCCGGGCCAGCGTTCCCTTGTAAGGTCCCGGGCCTTCCACCACAGTTTCGCTCCAGACATATTTCTTCATGCCCTGCTCGGGCTTGACCCACGGACCCGCGGTCTCGCTCCAGCCGCCTGATGCGGCCATCGACATTTCCATGTGCAGACGATCGGCTTCGGCGGCCGCGTGCCTCCACGCCGACTTCCACTCCGGCGACATCCAGACCACCGGCTTGTCGACAAACAAAGGCGCACCCATATCACCGTCGAACATCTGCATGCCGTCGATGCCCACCCGGTGCATCCATTCGAGGTCTGCGGTGATTCCCGCTTCGGTCACGTTGCCGCTCATCCAATGCCACCACGCGCGCGGCTTGGCGCTGTCCGGGGGGTTGCGAAATCCCTGCTCCAGTTGCGATGGCGCGGATTGCGCACACGCCGCAACCGCGACCAAGGCACCTACCAGAACACAGGCAGGACCGAAAAACACGATCCGGGCTGGCTTCATAGGAGACCTCACTGCGCTGAAAGGTAACAGGGGGTGGCGAGCGGACCCTGCTCCCCAAATGAAACTATTTACAGCTTGAAAACCTTAAGTAATCGAGCCATCCGTTGTCAAAGTCACATCTCCATTCCCTCGTCCGCGCTACTCGCGGGCAGCGCTCGCCCCCGCTGAACAATGAGCCGAATGGCCGCTGTCAATCCGAAACGAGTAGGCAGGCTCGTCCGCGGTCTTCGCGGGCAGGGTGATGTGGAGGCCATCCTCTTCTTGTTTCCACGTGAGCGCGCCCTCAGACCCCAGCAGGCGCACCGAACATACATTTTCCGGAATGTACGGATTGCCTCGGTAAAACGAGTGCAGCTGAAGCTCGCCGTTCGCCGGCCAGCCCAGCACGATCGCATACAGCGCGCCATCACGCGTCGTGTAGCGAACGTCCTCCGCGGTGAACTCCTGGCGGTCGGTATCCAGCGCGGAACTCTTCACCCGTGTCGGCCCTTCGCCGTACACAGCCCACGGCCTCGAACCATAAATAGCCTCGCCGTTCACATCCAGCCATTTACCCATTTCGAGCAAAATTGTCCGTGCCTGTTCGGGAATCGTCCCATCTGATTTTGGACCCACGTTCAGCAGAAGGTTCCCGTTCTTGCTCACCACGTCAACCAGTTCGCCGATCAGCGACTTCGCGTCGCGATACTCGTCGTCGTTTACATACCCCCATGACTTAATGCTCACTGAGGTATCCGTCTGCCACGGCAACAGGCGTATTCCGTCGAGTTTGCCGCGCTCTAAATCCAGCACCGCCGCATTCTCCGGAAAATCCTCATCCTTATAAGTCAGAACCACGGACTGCTTTCGTTGCGCTGCCTGGTTGTAGTAGTAAGCCGCGAAACGCTGCAAATAGGGCCGGAAAGCAGGCTGGCCAATCCACCAGTCGAAATAGACAAAATCCGGATGATACTTCTCGACGATCTCGCTGCTGCGAGCCAGCCAGTCGTCCATGTATTCGGCGTCCGGTGCCAGCCATGTCTCCAGATGGTTTGGATCTGGCTCTTTTGTCGGATCATCTCCCGGCAGGGTTCGAGGTTTCGCCGGCCCATACAGCACGCTGAATTGCGGGTCGCGCACATCCGAGTCGAAATCCATGCCCCCGTCATACCACCACCAATGCTCCGCCCGATGCGACGAGGCTCCAAAGTGCAGGCCCCGCTTGCGGATCGCTGTGGCCAGTTCTCCCACCACGTCGCGCTTTGGTCCCATCCGCGCCGCGTTCCACGGGTCCACGTCCGAGTTGTACATTGCAAAGCCATCGCAGTGTTCCGCGACCGGCACAACATACCGCGCTCCTGCGCGCGCAAACAAGTCCACCCATGCGTCAGGATCGAAGCGTTCCGCGCGAAATTGCGGAATGAAATCTTTGTAACCGAACTTCGACTGCGCTCCGTACGTTTCCACGTGATGCTTGAAGATCGGGCTACCTTTCAGATACATGTCGCGCGGATACCACTCGTAGCCGAAGGCCGGAACTGAGTACACCCCCCAATGAATGAAGATCCCGAACTTTGCGTCGCGATACCAATCTGGAATTCGATACCCTCCGAGCGAATCCCAATTTGAATGGAAAGGCCCCTTGACCTTGCCTACCCTTGCGATCTGTTTCTGGACCGCCTGCGATGTCGGCTGCGCCGCTGCCCGCCCTCCCAGGATCGATAACGCCCCAATGATGGCCAGCCCGGCCACTGACGATCTGACTGCCAGCTTGAACCGCGCACCAATCTCACTGATCATCATGGCTTCGCCTCTGGATTCGGAGCAGTGACTCTATAAAGGCCCGAACCGAGCACCAGTGTAATGCCTGCCTCCGACCGCTTCGCGTCGACAACGCCAGTCGCCTTGCCCGGATCCCGCCCGTCTATCAGCACAGAACCCGCCGCCGCCGTTTGAATCTCCACCGTTGCCGCCACATTGGCTGGAATCTCAAACTGGTACTCTGACTGCGAATCACCGCGTCGCCAATTGCTTTTCACTGTGCCCCATGCGGACTCATACCGCGTCTCGACAGAGGTCAGCTTCCCCACCAACTGCGGCCTGATCACGAGTTTCCGCGGCGATTCCGCGGCGAAATCCACGTTGATACCACCCGGCCCTCGATAGAACCACTCCTCGGCGTGCCCCAGCATGAAGTGATCCTGCGAACTGTCCGGATCCGCATCCCACGCCTCCGTCAGAGCTGTCGCTCCCTTTGCCAGCTGGTAGCCGTAGCTCGGGCTGTCGGTACGCTCCAGCATGTCGTACAGCACGTCCGAATGCCCGCCGTCGAGCAGCGCAGCAACCAAATAGTGATACCCGATATCTCCTGCGGTTACATGATTCTCGTGCTTGCGGATATCCGCAACCAAAGCATCGAGCACGCGTCCACGTTCTTCTTCCGGAACAATCCCCGCAACCAGGGGCATCGCCTGCGCCGCCTGGCTCCCCTTGTCGTAAACATGCCGTTCCCGGTCAAAGAAGCGCGCATTGAAATCGCGTCGCACCTCAGCGGCCTTCTGCCTGTAAACCTCGCTACCATGCCCATCCCCCGCCAGTGCGAGGGCCTTCTCCACCACGCGCAGATCCTGGTAATAGATCGCAGTCGCGGTAACACCCGCGGTGGTCAGTTTCGACACGCCAGGCGATCCCGGGCCAATGTCATACCAGTCGCCCAGGCCATAAGCGATGATGTTGTCGTGCGCGCGCGTCCCCAGGTAATCCACGTAATCCCGCATTACCTTCAGGTGCGAAAGAAACGCCCGCAGATCGCCGTTTCTCTGGTACACATACCAGGGAGCCAGCACCGCCGCGCTACCCCACTCCGGAGAATCATCGAAGATGCCCCACTGCGGCTCAAACAAAACATACTGTGGCGCGATCTCGGCAATGCGCCCGCGATTCGGTTCGTCCTGCTTCTGCGAGTCGGCGATATTACGCGCTGTCGCCTCGTAAAGCCCTGCGAAGTCGAAGTCGTAAAGCATAGACGGCGCCAGCAGGTGCGTCTCTTCCAGCCACCCCAGCTTCTCGCGATGAGGGCAATCCGTAAACAAGCTCACGGAATTGTTTTCGATGGCCCGAACGATCAGGGTGTGAATTCGATTCAGAAGCTCGTCGGACGAATTGAAAGACCCAATCGACTCGGAAGAAGTGTGAACGGCCTCGCCGCGGATGCTGACAATGACCGGCTTGGCGGACCCCGGCTCAGTTCCGCTACTCTCCACCTGCACGTATCGGAATCCGTAATAACTGAACCGCGGGTGCCACTCTTCGGCGCCGCGTCCAGCCAGCGTGTAAGAGAACCATTGTGGTTGCCCGGAACTTCGCTGACTCACCGTGCCGTCTTCATTAAGCAATTCGCCCGGTATAAGTTTGACTGTAGACCCCTCTGGCCCGCGAACCGTGATGTTCGGCCACCCTGCGAAATTCTGCCCGAGGTCGTACACGGCAAGTCCCGGTCGTGGTTCCGTTCGCCCTACCGGCTTGTAGGTCTGCATTACGCGGATGGCTGGCGCAACCTCCGGCCTGAGTTCGCCGCCCGGCCCGTTAGAAACATCCACCGCCTTCCATGCGCGATCGTCGAAGCCGGTTCGATCCCATCCCTCCATCGCGCGCCGGGCATCATAGTCTTCTCCGCCGTACGTGTTCGAGAATGTAACCGGCCCCTCGTGTGTCTTCCATGATCCATCGCTGACGATGTCTAAAGCCTGCCCGTTGGCCAATTCGACATGGAGTTGAGCGATGACCATCGGAGGACCGAAACTTCCGCTGAACTTTATATAACGCTCTGGGGTTTTTGGCACGCGGTACATCCCGTTTCCCACCATCGCGCCAAGCGCATTTGTGCCTTGGTGCAGCATTGCCGTCACATCGTAGGTGTCGTAGTAGATCGTCTTGCGATAGTCGCTCCAGCCGGGAGTTAGCTGGTCGTCTCCAACCTTGGCTCCATTGAGACGCACTTCATACTGCCCCAGGCCCGATACATATAAAAGGGCGCGCTTCGCCGGTGCGGTGAGATTGATTGTTTTGCGAAACAGCGGCATCGGTTTCGCGCCAGCGCTCTCGTCAGTCGCATCAGCCGCAATCCACTGCGCGTGCCACACCGGTGCCTGCGTCCAGTTCGCTGGCGCGCTCCAATTCGTCGCATGGTCCTGTTCATCCCAGACTTTTACCTGCCACGCATACAGCTTCTGCGGTTGAAGGGGTGGCCCGGCGTAAGGCCGGGTCTCCGTCGAAGTCTCACCCGACATCACCTTGCCGCTGTCCCAAAGGATCCCGTGGCCGCTATCAAAAGCCTCCGAAGTCTCCGCCACCCTCACCTCGTATGCCGACTGCCGCACCGAATGAAGATCCTTTGCTGCTGCGATCACCTGCCACGACAGCGTGGGGCTCGCGTCTGCCACCGCCAGCGGATCAGCCGTGCCCGCGCACCTCAACCGAACCGGTGCCGCAAGGTGAGATTGGTTATTGTCATTGCCTGGGAACGCAGCCGAGACCCTCGCAGCGGAAGTGAAAGCCGCAAGCGCGCATAAGAACGCCAACAAACCTGGTTTGAATGTCACGCCTCGGTAATAAATCAGCGAGGCCACCGGACGCAACTGCACACAGATCCGGGAAGTGGCATCGGCCGCCCGCAGTGCGTGCGTGGTCAGGCGTGATCCAACGCCAGTTCCCGCTTGGCGGTCTTGTCTACAATGGCGTGGCTGCGCCAGACCGCGTAGATACTCGGATACACGAGCAACTCCAGCAAGAAAGACGTAACGATACCGCCCACCATGGGAGCGGCAATGCGTTTCATGATCGCCGACCCGGTGCCAGAGGACCATAGGATGGGCGCAAGGCCGATGCTCATTGTGGCGAACGTCATCAACTTCGGCCGCAGCCGCTTAGCTGCGCCCTCCACAATGGCTTCCACCAGGCGGGGTGTGGTCAGCTGCGCCTGCGAACCCCGAGCCTTCTCAAACGAAAGGTCCAGGTAGAGCAACATGAAAACGCCGGTCTCCGCGTCTACTCCCAGCAGCGCAATCAGCCCCACCCATACCGCCACATTCATGTTGTAGCCCAGCAGGTAGACGAGCCAAACCGCACCCACCGCGGAGAACGGTACCGCCATAATGACAATAAGCGTCTTAACCGCGGACCGGGTGCTGAGATAAATCAGCAAAAGAATCAATCCCAGCGTCACTGGGACGACCACCATCAACCTTTGCTGCACCCGCCTTGCCGACTCATATTGTCCACTCCACGAAACCACATATCCTGGAGGCAGCTTAAGTTTCGCGTCAAGTTCGCGACGAGCTTCACGGAGATAATCGCCCGTTGCACGCGCGCCGGTATCCACAAAAACGTACCCGGTAAGCGCTCCATCTTCGTCGCGAATCATGGCTGGGCCCGTCTCTGTACTGATCGATGCCAACTCCGATAGCTGAACCTGCCTGTCGCCGGATACCGCCACCAGAACTCTCCCCAGCGCGCCGAGATCCGAACGAAAGTCGCGCATGTAGCGGACATTAACCGGATAGCGCGCCCGGCCATCAATAACCGTGCTTACGTTGTCCCCGCCCACCGCTGTCGATAACGCCCCTTGCGCATCTGCCATGGTCAACCCGTATTGCGCCAGGGCGGCTCGATTCCACTTCACATCAAGGAAGAAGCCCTCACTTGTTCGCTCAGCAAACACGCTCCTTGTTCCCGGCACTGCTGAAAGAATCGACTCAACCCGGCGGCCGATTTCCTGGATTTGCCCCAGGTCGTTCCCCTGGACCTTCAGCCCCACCGGAGTGCGTATGCCGGTGGTGAGCATCTCGATTCGCCCGCGGATCGGCATCGTCCATGAATTCGAGACGCCCGGAAGGTTGAGCGCGTCATTCATTTCCGCTACCAGCTGTTCTTCCGAAACATGATCGGAAGTGATGTGCCGCAACAGCGGGCGCAGCCACTCCGGCGCAAAGGTCGAATACCACACTGTACGACGCCGCCATTCCGACGGCGGTTTCAGCACCACAACCGTCTCCAGCATCGAGAGCGGAGCCGGATCCGTCGCCGAATCTGCACGGCCTGCCTTCCCCAGCACGTGATCGACTTCCGGGAAGCCACTCAGAATCCGGTCCGTCACAACTAACAGTCTTTGCGCCTCTGCGATCGATATGCCGGGCATTGTGCTCGGCATATAAAGCAGGGCTCCCTCCTCGACACGCGGCATGAGTTCAGATCCAATCCGAAGGCCGACCGGAACCGTCAGCAGCACCAGGACGCAGGCGCCTGCAATGACCACACCATTGCGTTTCAGAGTCCATCGCAACACCCGGTCGTAAACCCGGATCAGCGGCCCCATCACGGGATGCTGGTCCTCCCGGCGCAGCGCTCCCCCCACAAACCAATTCACCAACGTGTGTCTCAGGTTCAAATGCATCTGGTCATCGGACGACTTGCGCACCAGGAGCAATCGCAGAGCGGGATCCAGCGTCAGCGCCAGCAGCGCCGCCGCCAGCAGCGCCGCGCTCTTCGCGTACACAAGTGGCCTGAAGAGCTTTCCTTCCTGGCCTTCGATAACTAGCACCGGCAGGAACGCCACGGCAATCACCAGCAGGGCGAAGAAAGTTGGCCCTGCCACCTCGCCGACAGCTTCAAGAATTACCGACTCGTAGGAGAAGTGTTTCCCTGAGCCCTGATGCAGCTCCAGCTTTTTATAGGTCTGCTCCACCACCACGATCGCTGCATCCACCAGCTCTCCGCAGGCCAGCGCCATTCCGGCAAGCGAGAGAATGTTGATGCTCACTCCCAGGTAGTAAAGCGGGATGAAACTCATCAGCACTGCGATCGGAATCGTAATAACGGGTATGACCGCGCTAGGAAAATGCCAAAGAAAAATCAGGATCACGACAACGACAGTCAACACAACTTCGACGAGAATCCTCTGCGAGTTATTGATCGCCCGATGAATCAGGTCCGACCTGTCGTAGATGGGCACGACCCGTACCCCGGGAGGCATGCCCGGCTCGATCTCTTTTAGTCGGGCTTTAACTCCTGAGATCACATCCAGCGCATTGCTGCCCTCGCGCATGATGACGATCCCCGACACCACTTCTCCGCGCCCATCCAGGTCACTCGTGCCGCGCCTGATCTCCGGCCCCAGCACCACCTGCCCTACATCGCTGACGCGGATCGGCGTCCCATTCTGATTGGCGAGTACCGTCTCCCCCAGGTCGGCAGTCGAGCCCGCGTACCCCTGCCCGCGGATCATGTACTCAGCCCCGCCCGATTCCAGCAGCCGCGCCCCCGCCTCCTGGTTCGTCGCCCGCACCGCTTCCGCCACCTTCGAAATCGGTATGCCATACTCCCGCAGCCGATCCGGGTCCACGTTCACTTGGTATTGCTGAACGAACCCCCCAACGGTCGCGACTTCAGCCACTCCTGGTAGTTTCTTTAAGTAAGACTTGAGGTACCAGTCCTGATAGGACCGAAGCTCCGCCAGACTATGCTTTCCCGAATCGTCCCTCAGCACATACTCAAAAATCCATCCCAGGCCGGAGGCGTCCGGGCCCAATTCCGTGCGCACGCCTTCAGGCATCCGCGCGGTAACGGGCGAGAGATATTCAAGCACCCGCGAACGCGCCCAATACACATCCGTCCCCTCATCGAAAATCACATACACGAACGAGTACCCGAAGTCGGATACTCCGCGCACGCTGTGAACATGGGGCGCTCCCGTTAGTGCGGTTACAATCGGATTCGTAACCTGGTCTTCAATGATGTCGGGACTTCTGTCCCAGCGGGAAAAAACGATGACCTGCGTCTCTCCGAGGTCGGGCATTGCGTCCGCCGGCATATGAGCCATCGCCCACAAGCCCCAGGCCGAGGCCGCCGCAACCATCAAAAACACGAGCGCCTTGTTGCGCGCGGAGAAATTGATGATGCGGTCGATCATCGCGGCCGCCCTCGACCTTCACCGCCGCCAACCAGGGCGGCCTTCACAGCCGTATACCTCTCGGGATCAGCGAGGAACTTGCGCCGGCACGACTCCGAACACAACGAATACGTCTTTCCCCCCAGGCTCTCGCGAAACGCCACTTCGGCGGGCTTCAATAACATGCCGCACACCGGATCGCGAAGCTCTGATCCCGGCGCTGAGCCCCTAGCAGAAACGCGCATCTTCGGCCCTTCTTGCGTCATTTCCGCTGCGGAGATCTCATTCGTTCCGGAGCGCATGCGGCTTTCCGAGTCGAGCAGGAAATTTCCCGCGATGACCACGCGCTCACCCTCCCGGACCCCTTTCGACACGATCGCCAGCTCCCCAAACTCCCCCGCAATCTCGACTTCCCGCGGTTCAAACACATCGTCGCTCACTTCGACATACACGACTTTGCGTCGCCCGCTGTCGATCACAGCATCCGCCGGGACTGAAATCCCCTCTGGCCTCTTGTCATCCAACTCCACATCGACAAACATGTCCGGCCGCAGCACCATTCCCGGATTCTCTGCCTCCAGTCTCACTTTCAGCGTGCGCGAATTCTCGTCAAACAACGGCAGACTCGAACTTACCGTGGCCATGAGACTCTTTCTTAATTCGGGAACATCGACCTTGACTCTTTGGCCGGGGCGGAGAGCGCCTTCGTATCCGTGAACATCCGCCACGATCCAGACCTTGCTCAGGTCGGCCAGCCGATACAGCTCGGCGCCCTTGTCAAACCGCTGGTACGGTGCTGCGTTGCGTGACAGAATAACTCCGCTGGCCGGCGCTGCCAGATCGATCGAACTGATAGACCGGCGCGTGGATTCGATCTCCTCTATCTGTTTTTGGCCCATTCCAATCAGGCGAAGATGCTCTTCGTTGAGCCGCTTTGAATCATCGAAGGACTTTGAATCGCCGGGGCTCATACCCTGCTTGACTCGCTCCACTCCAGAGATGAATCCGAGATAGTTCACTACGACCGACCGGATCTCAGGACCATACAAAACCGCCAGCACCTGGTCCTTCTTCACCACCGTCCCCGGCGGAGTGTCTTTGACTGAGTCCACCCAGCCTTCAAAGCCTGCCTGGATCCTGTAAAGACGATCGTCCTCGGGAACTACGCGGCCCGTGGTCCTTATGCTCTCCGCCACCGAAGTCCGGCTGGCGATGGCAACGCGGACCCCAATGAGGTGCTGCCGATCCAGGCTAATCGCAAGTCTGCCCGCGCCGGCAGCAATCGCTGCGGCCGGTGTGTCTCCCTCAAAAACCGGTTCGAGCGCCATCCCGCAATCGGGCGCGATCCCAGGCTTGTCGGAGCGATACGACGGATGCATCGGATCGACGTAATAAAGGACGCGCCGGTTTTTGGCAGCATCGTGATGTGCCGTTACGCGCCCGGCGGCAAAGCCCAGGCAAACGAGAACGCCGATCCCGGCAAGGAACACAACTGTGCGTTTCATGGAGATCCTGGTCCGACCCGCTCACCGCCAGGATCACCCGCCTTGCATCGACCCGACGGATAGTACTCACGGTGGCGGCAACTGCCTTTTCGTACCACCATTCCAGGCAGGGAACGACTCCATCATGATTCCTCGTCGTCACGGTTACCAGTGATGGGGATCACACATAGGGGGGACCAGATCGACCTCCTGCTACCATTGCTCTCCCTTCACTCACCCGCAAACCTTCGCAAGCGCTCTGCTGCCACCCACACGTCAGAACAGCAGCTTCAGCGCAAACTGAAGTTGACGCGACGTAGTCGCCGTAGCGGTCATCACTCCCGCCGTCGGCGACAGCACCGCAGCCGTGGCCGGCTTGGCCGGCGTAGGTCCTGTACTGAACACGACAGCGTTCGGCGTGGTGAAATTTGTATGGTTAAGCACGTTGAAGTACTCGACTCGGAACTGGGCGCGCAAACCTTCATGCAGCGACGCGTTCTTGACCACGGAAAAGTCGAGATTTGCCAGGCCGGGACCGGTTAGGGAATCACGCCCCGCGTTCCCAAAGGTCCCTGGGTAAGGAGCAATAAACGCAGTCGGATCGAACCATTCCGTGGCCTTCTTGGGGTAGAGCTTCCCGTGAAAATCAGGATTGATCTGCGGCCGCGCCGGATTGCGCGAGTCCCCGTTCCCGGTGGGGTTATAGCCAAGTTGCGGTGAGAGCGGGAACCCAGTCTGCAGGGTCGCTATTCCGCTCAGCGACCATCCGCTCGCGATCTGTTCCCCCAATGCGCCGACATTCTTCAGCAGCACATGCCCGCTCCCCAGCGGAAGCTCCCACGTGCCATTGATGGCGCCAGCATGCGCCACGTTGGTCGCTGCCAGCCCATAATCCACGCGGGGATTGTTGGGGAACGAAACGAAGGCCGGGGTATTGGACGATACGCTCGTGTTCCACGCGGAACCGTCATCCAGGTTCTTCGACCACGTGTACACTCCGCGCATTTGCAGCCCGTGTGCGTATTGGCGCCGTACGTCTACTTCAAGGGCGTTATAGCTGCTCACTCCCTGCGAAACCCACGATGTCGAATTCGCGAGCGCCGGATTGGCCAGCTTGGTCGAGGGATAGTAAACCGTTCCGTCTGCAATTCCCGCGGGGCATTGGGCCGCCGGGCAAACCACAGGAGCGGGGGTGTTCTGGTCCTCCGACAGGATCTGGTGGTACCCATGCGATCCCACATATCCGATGCTCAGCGTGGTGCGCGGTGCAACCTCCTGCTCGATCCGCGCCGTCCAGGCCAGCACCGTCGGCGTCTGGATATCGCGCTGCACGTTGCTCGGCGATACCTGCCCCCCGCTGTTCGCATTCAGCGAAGACAGGTCGCTCACCTGGCGATTGCTGAACGAGAGCGTGGTGTTGAACGGAGCCGTCTGGTCAAGCCGGTAGTCGAGAGCATCAAGCAGAGCACGATGAATACCGAAGCTCGCCTTGAGAGCGGTCTTGCCGTTCCCGAATGCGTCCCACGACAATCCCACCCGCGGCTCAGGAAGGAACTTGGCGCGATTCTCCGATAGCGCTGAACTGCCCACAGTGGGTGTGCTGTCGATCGTGCCGTTCGTGAAGTCGTAGTTGGCTGCGTGGCCGTTCGCTTCATTCCACCCCAGCGAAGACTCAAACCTGAATCCGGCGCGTACTTCAAAATGCGGCGTAACCTTCCAGGCATCTTCGACAAACCCAGCGCCAAACAGCGTTCGCCAGTTAAGCTCAGTCGGCGACGGAACGACAGTGTACTTGGACACGAGCCCCTGTTCAAAGGCAGCGAGTGTCGCGAACGATGCCTGGCCAAACTGGTTTTGCGCCAGATAGTCGTTCGACTGCAAACGCTGCAGCCACACCCCCGCCTCCACCTGGTGCGCCCCATGAGTCCAGTAGATATGATCGTCGGCCGTGAAGAGATTTCGCACCGTGGAGTTATTGCTCCCCGTGTTCGCCCCCGCCAGCGTAATCTGCGATGCGCCGTTTGATGCCGTGCTCCCCGAGATCACGATCGCACCCACCGGCCCGCTTCCGACCCATCCCGGCACCGAGCCCGCCACAATGCTGTTGAAATAAAATGCTGCGCGCGAGTACCCCAGTCGCAGCGTATTGAGCAGGGACGGCGAGAAAATGTGTTGCTCCTGCCCGCTTACAACCTGCTCTCGCAGCCGTTCATAGATCGATGAGTAAGGATTCGCCGACGGGGTCCTCGCGTCGCTGTCATCCACGGTGTATACGCCGAACAGCAGGTCGTTCTGCGTCAGATTCGTGTCCACCCGGGTCGTTCCGAAATCCTCCCGGATGTGCTGCGGCGGATTTGAGAATGCCTCAGCCACGCCGCTGCCGAGTTCCTTTGTTCCCGTCGGCCACAGCGCCAGCAGCGGTTGGACGGCAGGCACCGCGGCCGCACGCGCGGCATCGTCTGGAACAAACGTTACGTCGCTCAAGCCAAGGTGCTGGCGATACCCTTCATAATTGGCAAACGCAAAAAGCTTGTTGCGGCGAATTGGACCTCCCAGGGCCGCGCCGAAATCGTGGCGTTGAAATGGCGCGATCCTTGCCTGGTCGAAGTAGTTGCGCGCATCCAGGGCGCTGTTCCGGAAAAATTCATACGCCGATCCATGGAGTTTATTGCTTCCCGACGCGGTAATGATCGAGATCTGTCCACCGGTTCGCTTGCCATAGTTGGCGCCGTAGGTGTCGCTCACCACGTTGAACTCGCGCACCGCCTCCACCCCCAGCAGCTGTCCGCTGGTGCCACCCGGCGTGATGTTGATAAGCGAAGCCCCCGTATATTCGATTCCATTCAACAAGAACAGATTGTCCTGGGGTCTGCGGCCTGAGACGGAATACATGTTCCCCACCGAAGAATTCGACGTGCCCACGCCTCCCGCACGCTGCGTCGTATAACTCACCGATGCAGGATTGAGCAGCACTAATTGGTCAAAGCTGCGCCCATTCAAGGGAAGCTCCTTCACCTGCCGCTCATTGATCAGTCCCTGCGTTTGCAGAGTCGACGTGTCGACGCTCGGCGGCGTGTCTTCCACGGTGACGCTCTGCTCCACCGTCCCCAGCGACAAAACAAGGTGCAGGTGGACACTCTGGCCCACTGCGACGGATATGCCCGTCCTCTTCAGCGGCGCGAGCCCATCGTGCGTCGCAGTCACGGTGTACATTCCCACCGGAATCGAAGGCGCCGAGAAGGTACCATCCCCCGCACTCAGCAGGACTCGCTCGGTTCCCGTTTCCTGATTGCGAATCGTGACCGTCGCTTTATCGAGACTGGCGTTTCCCGGGTCAACGACTTCGCCGGCTATTGTTCCGCCTACCAGCTGCGCGCGCGTGATCATCGTTCCGAAGGGAAACACTGCAACTACACCAAGTAAAAACCAGCGACCCAGGTTGCGTGGAAAACGCATGACTTTCTCCTGCACAAAGACTCAATTGAAAAGGGAAGGGATGACAACGGCCGGGGCGGGGAATCAGCGACAACAACAACCAGCATCTGCGCCAGGGCGGCGCAACATGCACGCGGTTTTATCACCTGTTTGGGAAAAGTAAGGCAAGAGCCGAATCCTCAAGTTACATGTTGGGAAGGAAATTCTCAGTGCTTACGGCGATGGCAGAAGCGTTGCGTTAACGACAACAACAAGCCGCGAACACCTGGGAGGTGCTGCTAACGGCTGCGTTCTGGCTAAAACCCATCACGATCCTTTGAAAGTAGCACAAGTCTGCCCGCCAAACAAGAAGGCGCATCAAGCGGAGAGCGCCGCCGCTCCCGCCAAGGTCCGCAAAATCCCCGCCGTAGCCTGAATCACCCTCTGCGAACTCCTCCCTGCAAAATCCTCCCTCGAACTCCTCCCCAGGATTACCCGGCGGTCTTCTCCCTCCGTGGGGAGCGAAGCAGTCGCGCAGTTCCACCACATGAACGCCGAGGGCAAATCACTAACCCGTTTCCCTAAACTCAAGCGATTCAGCCATCAACGATCAGCTTTTATTGCTTTCCGGAAGCCGCATCCACAAGCTTTTGCAACGACGGCAGAAACACAAACCTGACCAGTCCTGCCGGCTTTTGCGCATCGCTGATGATGGCCGTCTGGCTGTCATGCCAGCCCGCGTCCGGTCGAGCCTGCTCATCGAGCCAGGCAAGCGATTGCAGGCCCGCTTCCGCGAGCGCCCCCAACTGGCTTGCACGGACTTCCGCATCCGATAAACGCGCCGTGCTGTGCATTCGCGCGGCAAGCAGGGGAGCGGCCTCTTGCCATACCGTGAACCGCCGCCGCAGAGCCGCTTCGGCCCTCGCGCGCCCCTCCGTGTGCCCTCCATCGATGACCGCCTCAACCTCGCGTGCAATGTCTTGCCGCGCGGGCGGATCCGCCACCACTGAGTCCACGAGCCGGTCAAGTGCCGTCAATGCATCCGTGTGCTGCGCTCGATAGCGCTCCCCAAAACTGATGGGCTCGATTACCGACGCAAGAACATCGAGCAGCTGCGGATCGTTCGATCCTGCCAGGTTGCGCCGCAGCCTCTGCGGTCCGGAAATATGGGTCAGGCCCACATCCTCAAGTTCCAATGACGCGATGCGCAGGCGCCGATACATGTCCGCCACGTCGCGGTCGGATTGTGGAGACCAGAATCGTTCCGCGATAGCCAGGGTGCGCGGCCAGATGCGCGAATCGATCGTCTCCGGCGCCAACTGCTCCGCCCACATGCATACCTCTCCGCCCAGGATGAGCTTCTGCTGGTCCGCGCTGAGCTTGGTATCCGCGGGAACCGGATCCGCAAGGTACATCATTTCCGATGTCTTCTGTGCGTCCAGGTAGTAAGGCGCAGACAAAATGCCGGTATATCCCTGCGACGCGCCCTGCGCCAGCGAAGCCTCTCCGCGCCAGCTTTGAATCATGATGTCCTTGGGCAGGTCCGGGTTCAGAATTTCATCCCACCCCAGCATCTTCTTCCCATGCTTCTTCAAAATCGGCAGAAGGCGCTGATTGAAGTAGGCCTGCAACTCCGCCGGGGTCTTCATTCCTTTCTTCTGCATGAACTCCGCGATCCGAGGATTGGCAACCCAGTCTTCTCCCTTCGTCTCGTCCCCGCCGATGTGAAAGTAAGCATCGGGAAAGATCTCACTCATCTCTCCGATAAAAGCATCCAGAAATTTATAGGTCTTCTCGTTCGTGGGATCGAGCACCGCCTTGTGAATGCCAAATACAGCCGGGAGCTGTTTGAACTCCTCTCCCGCTCCATATTCCGGGTAAGCCATCAGCCAGCTCGTCGTGTGGCCGGGCATGTCGAACTCGGGGATAACTCGAATACCTCGGGCGCGAGCATAGGCGACTACATCCCGCATCTCTTCCTGGGTATAAAATTTCCCGTCCGAAGCCACCTGGGTGAAACGAGGAAATCGCTTGCTCTCCGCACGAAAGCCTTGATCATCGCTTAAATGCCAGTGGAAGACATTCAGCTTGGATATGGCCATTCCATCGATATTTCGCTTGATCACATCCACCGGTTCGAAGTGACGGCTCACGTCGATCATCAGCCCGCGCCACTGAAACCGCGGCGAATCTTCTATGGATACCGCTGGAACGCTGCATCCGTCGCTGCCCGTGGTTACCAGTTGGAGAAACGTCTCCATGCCATGCATCGCGCCCACATCCGTCGCCGCCTTCAAGGTTGCCTGCGATGTGGTGACCTGAAGCTGGTAGCTTTCGTCTTCGTCGACACTTTGGATCGCGCCACCCGGCCCCGCCACCTGCACGGAAAGAAGCGGCGAGCCCGACGCCGCTCCGGCAGACTGTGAACGCCGTATCTCACCGCACTGCCGATCCAGCCGAACCAGCATCCGGTCCAGCGCCGCGTCCAGCCTCGCATCATGCGCTCCTGAAAAAGCCGCGCTGAAATGCTGGGAGAGATTCAAACTGCCCTCGCCCGTCTGCACTGAGCGCGGCAACGGCATCACATTCAAATGCGCCGAAGGCAGCTTTTCCTGGGCTCGGGATGGCCGGGCGAAAGCCAGTAAACCCAGGACTGCAAACATCAGCAGGCAAGCATCTCGTATCTTTCTAGCCAGGCGGAAAGAGACAGACTGAAGGTTTGAAACTGAGCGCATGGAACACTCCCCTAAGATGTATAGCAGGCATACAAGCACAAAAAAGTGATGATACACGGTGCGCCATCTTTTCCTCATCGTCCACCACACGGCGCGCATTTGGATCCGCAGCGGAGCTAATCGCGAACGAACCTGCTAGCTTGGATGGGTGCTATGAAAGTCCGGCAACGAGTGCGTAGCGAGGTCAACCGGAATGCAACCAGTCAAGACAGCATGGTGGCTGTTGATGGTCTGTCTGGCCGCGAAATCATCAGCGACAGAACTGCGGGCTGAAACCAAAGCTGCCACTCCCCAGGCAACCGCCTTGCACGCCACCCTCGACCCGCTTATGGAACAAAGCGTAGCCGACGGAACCATCCCCGGTGGTGTACTCCTCGTCGGCCACAACGGCCGCATCGTTTACCGCAAGGCCTTTGGGTCCCGGGCGCTCGAGCCCGCCCGTGAGCCCATGACGCCCAATACCATCTTCGATCTGGCCTCGCTCACCAAGTGTGTCGCCACTACCACGTCCATCATGAAGCTGCTTCAGGAGGGGCGTATCCGGCTTAATGATCCCGTCGCCCGATACCTCCCTGAATTCGCACAAAACGGCAAGCAGGACATCACCGTTCGCGAGTTGATGACTCATTACTCCGGCCTCGCCCCCGACCTTGACCTCACCGCGGCGTGGACCGGACGGGATACGGCCTACACCATGGCCATGCAGCAGAAGCCCGCCAATCCACCCGGATCCCGCTTCGTCTACAGCGACATCAATTTCGAGGTGCTCGGCTTCCTCGTTGAAAAGATTTCCGGCATGCCACTCAACGAATTTGCCGCCAGGAATGTCTTCACGCCGCTGGCTATGCGGCACACTGGTTTCCTCCCTCCCCAGTCATGGATTCCGCGCATTGCACCCACGCAGTATGACGAGCACGAACATATGCTGCGCGGTGTCGTGCATGATCCTACCGCGCGCCGCATGGGCGGGGTCGCCGGGCACGCCGGCCTGTTCTCGACCGCAGATGATCTCGCCCGCTTCGCGCAGCAACTATTGAGCGGCTCGAAAGTTTTGAGCCGCCTGACCGTAGAGAAAATGTCAACCCCGCAGCAACCCGCCAACGCAGCCAGTCTGCGCGGCCTCGGCTGGGACATCGATTCCCCCTTTGCCAGCAATCGCGGCGAACTTCTCCCCGTTGGTTCCTTCGGTCACACCGGCTTTACCGGCACTTCGCTTTGGATCGATCCTGCCACCGATACCTACATCGTCCTGCTGACCAACGCAGTTCACCCGCGCGGAGGCAAATCAGTCGTCTCCCTGCGCTCAAGGGTCGCAACCGCCGTGGTTGCAGGCCTCCACCTCTCAGTAACCGAACGAGACAAACTCCGTCTTTCGCGCATCACCGGATACAACGAGACATTGGCCGCCGCCCATCGGTTCACCACCCGCAACGGCGAGGTTCGCAATGGCATCGACGTCCTCGAGTCCCACGAATTTCGCGAGCTCCGTGCCGATTCCAACACCATGATCAAGATCGGTCTGGTCACTAATCAAACCGGCATCGACTCCAACGGAGAGCGCACCGCCGACGTCCTCGCGCATGCACCCGGTGTCCAGCTCGCCGCTATCTTCAGCCCTGAGCATGGCATTGCCGGAGCCCTCGACACCTCTGAAATCGGCGACTCAAAGGACGATGCAACCGGCGCCCCCGTCTTTAGCGTCTACGGAAATACCGACTCGAAGCGCCGCCCATCGCGCGAAGAACTGGCGGGGCTGGACTGCCTCGTCTTCGACATCGCCGACGTCGGAACGCGCTTCTACACCTACGAAACTACCCTGGGCTACTTCCTCGAAGCCGCCGCCGAGATGGGCATTCGGATTCTCGTCCTCGACCGGCCCAATCCCCTCGGTGGAGCGTTCGTTCAAGGCCCCGTCGCCGACGCGGGAAGGGAAGCCTTCACCAGCTATTGGCGTACTCCCGTTCGCCACGGCATGACCGCCGGCGAACTGGCGCGCATGTTCAATGCCGAACGCGGCATCCACGCCCGCCTCGATGTCATTGCCGCCCAGGGCTGGATGCGGGGTGATTGGTTCGACTCAACCGGCGAGGTCTGGACCAACCCTTCACCGAATATGCGCAGCCTCAATGAAGCGATCCTGTACCCCGGCGTCGGACTCATCGAGACCACCAACATCTCGGTAGGAAGAGGAACCGATACGCCCTTCGAGATCATCGGTGCGCCATGGATAAGGCCGGCGGAACTGGCAAAGTATCTCAATGCCCGCGAGATTGCCGGAGTGCGCTTTATTCCCATCACATTCACGCCGAGCAGCTCGATCTACGCTGGACAACCATGCGGCGGAGTCAATCTGGTGATCACCGATCGAAACTTCCTTGATAGTCCGGAGATGGGCATCGAGCTGGCAGCCGCTCTGCACGCTCTATATCCCGATCAATACAAGCTCGCCGCAATCGATACACTGTTGGTGAACAAGTCCACACTGGATTCCCTGTCTGCCGGGCAGGATCCTCGCCGGATAGCAGAACAATGGCAGGACGATCTGCAGCAATTCGAAAACGTCCGAACCAAATATCTCCTCTACTGATCGACTCGAACCGCGGCGCATGTCCTTGCCGGCACACGCGCCTCCCTGATCAAACTGACAAGCTCAACACGCGATTAAGCCGCTGAACGAAGGCAGCCGGATCCTCCAGCGGAACTCCCTCCAGCAGCAGCGCCTGGTCAAACAGCAACCACGCTGCGTCAGTAGTCACCGCGTCGTCGGGACGAGCCAGCAGCTTCTTCACGATCTCGTGGTCGGGGTTAATCTCAAGCGTAGGCTTGAGTGCCGGAACATCCTTCTGCCCCATCGCGCGCAGCATCTGCTGCATCTTCATCGACGGCTCTTCTTCGTCCGACACGATGCACGACGGGCTATCGGCGAGCCTCACCGAAGCGCGCACGTCCTTCACCCGGTCGCCCAGCGTGCTCTTCAGCTTCTCGAGCAGCGGCTTCAGGGTCTCCGCCTTGTCCGGCTCCGCCGCATCTTTAAGGTCCTCGCTTGTCGACGCCTTGTTCACCGGCTTGAGATCGACATCCGCATACTTGTCGATACCCGAAAATACGATCTCGTCGATGTCATCGTCGAGGATCAGCACTTCCATGTCCTTCTTCTTGTAGATCTCCAGCAGCGGCGATGTGCGCAGGAGCGATTCATTCCCGCCCGTCAGGTAGTAAAGGCTCTTCTGGTCCTCTTTCATGCGCGCCTTCGCGTCGGCCAGGCTGGTCAGCCCTTCTACCTTCGTGCTCTTGAATCGGACCAGGTCAAGCAATGCCTCCCGGTTGGCGAAGTCTCCGTACAGCCCTTCCTTCAGCGGTCGATTGTATTCGGTGATGAACTTGAGATATTGTTCCGGCTGATTGGTTGCGATGTTCTTCAACTCGGAAAGTATCTTCTTCACACTGGCCGTTCGGATCGAAGTCACCACTCGGTTCTGCTGCAGAATCTCGCGGCTCACATTCAAGGGAAGGTCTTCGCTGTCGATGATCCCCCGCACGAAGCGGAGATACTGCGGCAACATTTCCTTCGAATCGTCCATGATGAAGACGCGCTTGACATACAGCTTGATGCCGCCCTTGTAGTCCGCGTGGTACAAGTCAAGGGGAGCCTTCGACGGAATATAGAACAGCGTGGTGTACTCGAGGCTGCCTTCCGCCTTGGTGTGAAACCAGAACAGCGGATCTTCCCAGTCGCCGGTGATGGACTTGTACAACTCCTTGTAGTCTTCGTCCTTCAGTTCGCTTTTGGGCCGGCGCCAAAGCGCGCTCGCGGCGTTCACCTGTTCGGTCGTCCGCTTTTTGATGGACTTCTTTTCCTTCTCATCCCACTCGCTTTTGTCGTAGGTCAGATAGATAGGAAACGCGATGTGGTTAGAGTACTTCTTGACGATCTCCTGCAGTCGCCAGCTGTTGGCGTACTGCTTCCCCTCGTCGTTGAAGTGCAGCAGCACCGTGGTGCCCGCCACGTCGCGCTCCGCGGGCTCGATATCGAAACCCGTCTGCCCGTCGCTGGTCCAGCGCCACGCCTTCTCCTCGCCGGCTTTCCGCGACACCACTTCCACCCGGTCTGCCACCATGAACGAGCTGTAAAATCCCACCCCAAATTGGCCGATGAGATTCGAGTCCCTCTTCGCATCGCCCGACAACTGGGCCAGAAAGTTCTTCGTTCCCGATCTCGCGATCGTCCCCAGATGCGAGACCAGGTCCTCTTCATTCATGCCGATTCCCGTGTCCGCAATGCTGAGGGTGCTTTTCTCCTCATCCAGTTCAAGCTCGATCCGGGGAGAGAAGGGAAGCGACTTGTACGCATCGTCGACAAGCGTCAGATGCCGCAGCTTGTCGAGGGCGTCTGATGCGTTTGAAATCAATTCGCGGAGGAAAATCTCCGGGTGCGAGTAGAGCGAATGGATGATGAGCTGCAGTAGCTGGCTGACTTCGGTCTGAAATTCACGTTTCGACATAGTTGTGTCCCGGATACCAATATAAAGCGCCCGATAGGCCCCTTGTCCCTGCACCGAGCCACCGGCTTCCGCAGAAGCACGCCATGTTAAAACGGGATAACACATGCGAATCGGACGCCAACCCGCTGTCATAACCCTGGTCATGATCCTCCACCTGACCGTCTGCGGGCCAGCCGCCGTGGCCCAGGCAAATCCGACTCGTTTCGATGTTGTCGGCACAAGCATTGCCCAGACTCAGCAGGCCATTCGCCAGGGACGAACCACCTGCCGCGCCATTGTTGAGGAATACTTGCGCCGCATCGCTGCCTACGATCAACAGCCCATTGACGGCCTCCGCCTCAACTCAATCGTGACCATCAATCCCGAGGCGCTCCAAGAAGCTGACGCGTGCGATCGAAACTTCCGGGCCACGCACACCCTGCCGCCGCTCGGTGGCGTCGCGATGCTCGTCAAAGACAATTACGACACCCGCGGCATTCAAACCACCGGCGGGTCGCTGGCCATGAAGGGTTTTGTGCCCGCTCAAGACAGCACCATGGTGGCCAAGTTGCGCGCCGCCGGCGCCATCATACTCGCCAAAACCAACATGGCCGAGTGGGCCTTCAGCCCCTATGTCACAGAAAGCTCCATCGCCGGGATCACCCGCAATCCGTACGACTTGAGCCGCGTCCCGGCCGGCTCCAGCGGTGGCACCGCCGCGGCCGTTGCCGCCAGCCTGGGCGAAGCGGGGTTGGGCTCCGACACCGGCAACTCCATCCGCGGTCCGTCGTCGCATAACGATCTGGTTGGTATCCGGCCCACCATTGGTCTCACCAGCCGCGCCGGCATCATCCCACTTTTCGCTCACAACGACGTCGGCGGCCCCATGGCGCGTTCGGTCGCCGATGCGGCCGCGCTGCTCACCGTTCTCGCCGGCCCCGATCCTGCCGACCCGGTCACCCGGATCGCCGCGGACCGGCCGCGCGTCGATTACGCAAAATCGCTTGAAAGGCACGGGCTGCGCGGCGCGCGGATTGGCGTATACCGTGAGTACTTCAGCACTCCCGAAACCGATCCCGAAATCCAGGCCGTGACCGAAGCCGCCCTCAAATCGCTCCAGAACGAGGGCGCCGTTCTGGTCGATAACTTCACCATCCCCAACGAAAAGCAGCTCGAGAAAAATCTATGGTGCGGCGACTTCGCGTCAGACCTCAACGCCTATCTCGCGAAACACCCCAACGCGCCTTTTCATGATTTGAAATCGATCGTGGCGAGCGGTCTTTTTCTTCCTTACATCGAAGAAGAGATTCGTGGCGCCATCGCGCCTCCCAAGCCAGATGATCGCCGCACTCCGTGTCCCGACGTCTATCACGACGCGCCCAAAATCGCCTTTCGCGATGCCCTCGCGGCTGCCATGCTTGAACAGCACCTCGACGCGATCGTTTACCCCACCTGGAGCAATCCGCCGCGGGAGGTCGGGGACACGAAGAGCCCGGCCGGCGACAACAGCCAGGTTCTGTCGCCGCAAACAGGTTTTCCTGCCATCACCGTACCCATGGGATTCACGCACGGCATGCTGCCGGCGGGTCTCACCTTCGTAGGACCGGCATTCAGCGAGGCGACCCTTATCCGCTATGCGTATGACTTCGAGCAAACCGTGAAGCAGCGCAAAGACCCCCCGCTATTCCCATCGCTCAAGTAGAAATCACTTGAAAGAACCGAGCTGTCAAGACACCGCCACCGCGCGTGCCGAGCGGACTTCGCTGGCAATCTTGCGCAGCTCAGGCAACACATCGCCGAGTGAATACGCCCTCGCCGAACGGGTGCCGAGCGCAAAGTACAGCTTGCGATAGAGGCTATACAGCCGCTCATAGACGGCCGATGCCGACGGCTCCGGTGAAAACGTGGTGTGCTCAAGACACAGCGCCGCCTGCGCTTCTTCGATCCCCGGGTACACTCCTGCCGCCACCATCGCGAAAATGCCCGACCCAAAACTCGTCGGCACGCCCGCCGGCACCAACACCGGCTTGCCCAGCACATTCGCATACACCTGGTTCAGCACTGCATTGTTCTGTGGAATTCCGCCTCCGTTGATCACCCGGTCAACGCGAACCCCGTGCTCTGCCATGCGTTCCAGAATGATGCGCGTGTGAAAGGCCGTGCCTTCGATCGCCGCAAACAATTCGTCCTGTGCGGTGTGAACCAGGTTCCAACCGAGCGTGACCCCACCAAGTTCCGGGTTCACCAGCACGGTGCGGTCGCCGTTGTCCCAGCTCAGCCGCAGCAATCCCGTCTGGCCAGCTGCGTAGTGGTCCAGTCCCTGTGCGAGAGCGGATACCTTCATCCCCGCACGTCGCGCGATCGCCTCAAAGATATCGCCCGTCGCCGATAACCCCGCCTCGATTCCCGTGAATCCCGGATGAACACTCCCCGGCACAACCCCGCATACTCCCGGAATCAGGTTCGTTTCCCGAGCCATGGCGATGATGCACGTTGACGTACCGACGACGTTTACAACGTCTCCCTCGCGGCACCCCACCCCGATCGCGTCCCAGTGCGCGTCAAACGCCCCTACCGGCACGGGAATCCCTGCCCGCAAACCCAGGCTCTCTGCCCATTCCGGTGCGAGGTGTCCAGCCAGATGATCGGATGTTGCATAATCGCCCGCCAGCTTTTCCCGGACCCCTTCCATTAGCGGATCCAGCTTTGACAGGAACGATTGAGGAGGCAGGCCGCCCCACTTGGGATTCCACATCCATTTGTGCCCCATCGCACACACACTGCGCTTGGCCAGGCGCGGATCCGTGACGCCGCATAGCGTGGCGGCCACCATGTCGCAGTGCTCAAACGCCGATGCGAAGTGGTCTCGCTTTTCCGGATTGTGACGCAGCCAATGCAGCAGCTTTGCAAAGCCCCATTCATGCGAATACACGCCGCCGCACCACTCGATAGCCTCAAGTCCTTCGCTGTGAGCCAGGGACGTAATCTGTTGGGCTTCTTCGTGTGCCCGATGGTCGCACCAGAGATAATACTCAGCCAGCGGCTGCATGTGCGCGTCCACTGGAACAACGCTGGACCCCGTGGTGTCCAGCGCAATCGCTTCCACCCGGTCGCCTGCGACCCCCGCGGCGGCAACAGCCTTGCGCGTCGCGGCCGCCAGGGCCCGCATGTGGTCCTCATGCGCCTGCGTGGCAAAGTCGGGATCTTCGCGCTTGCGATGCAGCGGATACTCCTCCACTGCCGAACCCAGGCGGCCCCGCCGGCTGTCCATAATCGTGACACGCACACTGAGTGTTCCAAAATCAACGCCTGCAACGATGGCCATCGCGAAACCTCGACCGGAAATGTTCCCGAAACGCTCAGCAGGCACAGAGTGTCCTCCAGAAAGCGTTTACCGGGAAACCTTACCGTATTGGCCGTCATCGCGCGCTGTCAAGGCCGCTTCGACAACACTCGCGTCGCTCCATCCGTATCGCGCCCGGGACGAAACTTCACTCCTCATGCCCGTCGCAGGCTTAAGAATCTTGTGAAAGGATCACGCACGTATAAGCGGCAATTCCAATGTTCCCGCTGTACGGCATCCCGTTCAGCCCAGGTCCGTCTGCCACGGTGTCAAACGTGTTCCAGTTGCCAAAATAGCCGTCGTAGGCGCCCGCATCGCTGTTGAACCGCACCCGCCACAGGCCGGGGCGGGGAAGTCCGATCGCATAATTCGCATGCGACTGGCTTGCGAAGTTGCACACAACCATGACATCGTCTCCGGCGCCGCCTTGATCCCAACGGTGATACACCAGGACGTTATCGGCGAAAACCGGCAGTACATGCGCGCCCGGACCACTCAGACCGCGGGTGTTGTTGAACCAGTTCCGGCGCAGCCTGATCAGGTCGCGATACAAGTTGCGAATCCCGGCGAACTGGGTTCGTCTTCCCCAGTCGATCGGCGCCGGATCAGCCCCGAAATTCGGAAACGGACGGTACTCCAGGAACTCCTGCCCTTCGAAAATCATGGGAATCCCCGGCGCCGTCATTACGATGGCCGCCGCCAGTGTCGATTGCTTCTTAGCGAACCACGTATCCGCCTGCCCCGCGCCAATCAGTTCCGGCAGCCGTCCCCCTTGCCAGTGATTCGGATCGTCCTGGTCGTGATTCTCGCTATAAATCACTGAGCGGAACGCATTGCCATTCGCAATCGCATCGATGGCAGCGCCAACCCCAGCAAGATTTCGCCCGCCATCGTTCGCCGCGATTGCCGCGTTCCGCACGCTCGCACAGAAGTCGTTGTTCCATTGCGCGTTGAACCCATACCCGCCGTCGCTAACCGGCGTGGTGATCGCGTCGTACCCCTGCAGGTCCTCGGCGATTGAAATCTTCCACCCCTGCCCATCGCGAATCCCCTGGTTGATACGCTTCAGAATCGCCTGTCCTTCCGGCACATCGGCGACGATTGATCCTCCCGCCTGCACGGCGCGAATATTCACCACCGAATCGAACCTGAGTCCGTCCGCAAACCGCTGTTGCAGCCACCGCATCGCGTTGTCGTAGACATACTGGCAAACCTCTGGCCGGCCGAAGTCAAAACGCGCGTGGCTGTAGTCGGTATGCGCCCGCCAGTCCTCGAAAAAGTAGATTCCGCCATCCACAGCCTGGTAATCAAAGGGACAAGCCCCCGCCTGGCTCCAGCCGTCGAACTGCCACAGGTCCGTTCCGGCCAGGTGGTTGTACACCACGTCCACGATGACCGCGATCCCCAACGCGTGCGCCTTGTTGACGAAGTCGCGAAAAGCATCGGGACCGCCCCACGTATCTTCAATGGCGAAGATGTAACCGGGGTTGTAGCCCGTCGATGTAATCCCCTCAAACTCTCCGAGCGGCATCATCTCGATCGCATTGATCCCGAGGTCAGCCAGGTCGGGCAGCCGCGCCAACGCCGACGCGAATGTTCCCGGCTTCCCATCTGTCTGCGTCGTAAACGTCGGAATGTGCAATTCGTAGATCACAGCCTCATTCCACTTCGGCGTGGCGTATCCGTCTCCGGCATAGAGCGTGTCCTGGGCGCTCACCACTGCCTTCATATCACCGCCGCCCGTTTCCTGGATCGAAGTGGCATATGGATCCACCCTGTCGGCGACTCGCGCAGCATCGGCGGCGTGCGGAATGTGATAACGATAAGCCTGACCGGCCTTTGCCCCGAGCACGTCCACCGACCAGTAATCGCTGCCTCCATCGCGTGCCAGCGGCGTCGCTCCAGGAGTCCAGCCGTTAAAATCTCCGACCACTGACACCGAGTCGCCAAACTTCGACCAGACTCGGAACGTCACTCCGCCTTCAAACGGAATTGCTCCCATTCCCGTATGTGCGGAATCCGCAGGGGCAGTGAAGACACCTGTCGCAGCGCTGCTCATCGGCAAACTCCTTCTGGTTATGCGTGGACTTCGACAAAGGGTAGTGAGCCGGCGAGGCCGGGAGTTTCAGAATCGCGCCAGAACGATTCTGGGCGCAATTGAAGTCTGAAAACGCGGGTCATGACCCGCAGGCAAGAGGATGTCAAACGGCACGGGGCGAGAACTTCAGGGTAACGAATCTACGCTTGCAAACCGTTGCGGTTGTCAGCGCCTGTGACCGCCCTTACTTCACGCTCAGCGCTCCATCCGCATCCACAACGATCGCGTCTCCCTCGATCTGGACCGAGTGTATCTTCAGTCGGTCGAGCGTCACCTTGTACCCCGAAGTCGCGGTCGAGCCTTCCAGCGCCTTGCGAAGCAGTTCTACGGCATTCACCTTCATGCTGGAAGGAACCTGGCGGCTAAGAAATGGCGTCAGCAGAAAGTTCAGTTCCCGTTGCTCGCTCACGCGCTCCAGCCGGGCATCGCGAAACCCCAGCGTCTCGCCTTCTCCTTCCGGAGCAAATGAGACCTCGGAAGTCGGAGCCAGCGAAATTCCGACGCACGCGCCGTGAACGCTGGTCCCGATCCGCGCATGGGTCTTCAACCGCACCACAATCCGGTCTTGAGAGAACGTCAGCTGGGGATCGTCGGCATACACCGCACAGGGCGTCTGCTGATTGCCTTTCAAGTAGTACCGGCCCCCAGGGCCGCTGAACAGCTGGTCCTTCAAGGTATGCTGCAGCGCCTCCCGGCTGACCTTCAATTCCACCGCGCTGCAAAGCGCTCTCCCCCATGCTAGGGAAGCGACTAAGAGGGTAACTGTTCTGGCTCGACCCATGTGACTATGGTGACATTGAAAGCCACATCAACGCGCCCGAAACTCGCGGAAAGCCCCTGCGCCATACGCACACGACGCACCTGAAAATTAAATAAGCATCATTAAATCAAATACTTATAGACATGATTGCTTGCTTAATACTTGAGTTGTATTGACAGACATGACAAGTGCATGACATTGGATATTTGGTGACCAAAACTATTGATTTTTGAAGAAAAAATCCCTAAAATAGGAAATGTAGCGTAGGCCTCGGGGACTGTATGCATTTCCTTCCGCAGCCCGGGCAAGCAAGCTCGATATTAACAATCTGTTCTTAAGGACAACCAATCAATGGCAAAGCGTCGTGGAAATCCGAACTGGGGCAAACCGGAGCCCATTGGGCCCGTTGTGCCTACTGTGACCTCCTTCGAGCAAATCGTGAAGGAGTTCAAGCTCACTCCGGATCAGTATATCCGTTCCACCCGTCTACGGGAGTGGGCTCGCCGGAACAAGAACTCCAAGTACATCCCCGAGGCTCTCCTCGAGGCTTGGGGCTTTGAGATCGAATCCACACTGTAGGGCCTTACTTGAATCTGGACCCAAAAACGCCGCCTTCGGGCGGCGTTTTTGCTTGTTCCCATCGTCCTGCGCGAGAATAAGACAAATCGATGCCAGCCATGGAACGTACTCTCGAAGCTCCGTTTACCGATGTCCCCGGCGCGATTGCCGAAATCCGTGCTGGACGCATGCTTGTTGTCGTAGACGATGAAGATCGCGAAAACGAAGGTGACCTTACCCTGGCCGCCGAGCACGTCACCCCGGAAGCCATAAACTTCATGGCCCGTTATGGCCGCGGCCTTATCTGCCTCACCCTGACCGAAGAACGGGCTGACTTCCTGCGCCTCTATCCTATGACCCAGCAAAACTCCTCTCGCTTCGGGACCGCCTTTACCGAGACCATCGAGGCCCGAGAAGGAGTCACCACCGGCATCTCCGCCGCCGACCGCGCCCACACCATTCGTACCGCCATTGCCTCCGGCTCGACGGCCGCTGACCTCGCCCGCCCCGGGCACATCTTCCCTTTACGCGCCCGCAAGGGTGGTGTCCTGGTGCGCGCCGGTCAGACTGAAGCTTCAGTCGACCTTGCCCGCTTGGCCGGTCTGAATCCCTCTGGCGTCATCTGCGAAATCATGCGTGACGACGGCGAGATGGCGCGAATCCCCGACCTGATCCCTTTTTGCAATCAGCACGGCCTCAGAATCCTCACCGTCGCGGAACTGATCCGCTACCGGCTGCGTCATGAGCGTTACATCGTGCGCGCGGGCGAGACCCGCATTCAGACCCGACACGGCGAGTTCCGCATGATCGCCTACGAGAGCGAAGTCAACGGAGGAGAGAGTCACATCGCACTCGTCCGCGGCGACCTGTGTCCCGGCTGCCCGGCCTTCATGGACGGCCCCTCCGGATTGCCCGACTCCAAAGCAACGCCCCCGCCCTGCTCCCATGCCGTCCTCGTCCGCGTCCATACCCGCTGCACCGCCGGAGACGTCTTCGGCGCCGACTGCCACTGTCGCGAGATTCTCGACGAATCCCTGCGCATGGTCGCAGAAGAGGGCTGCGGCGCTGTCCTTTATCTCCACAACACTTCCCGCGGATTTGAGATCGACCACACTCCTGAAGATGCCTTCGGGCCGGGTGGCACCGTCACCCCGGCAGCCGCCCATCGCGCCGGAAGCGGACACCTGATCCTCCATCAGCAACTCCGCAGCCGCGAGGGCGCAATGGATCGATCCGGCCGCATACTTCGCGCCATCGGGCTCGGCGGCCAGATCCTGACCGATTTGGGTATCCAGCGGATTCGCCTTTTATCCAACACCCCCATGCACATTCCCGCCCTCGAGGGATTCGGCCTTGAAATCGTTGAACAGGTCCATATCCCCATCGAAGAATGCTCACGGGTCGCTCTGTAGTCGTTCTAATCAGGTTGTTTTATCCGGGAACCGGGCCGCCCCTTCGCGCGTAACACAAGACGAGAGGTTTCTATGCACCTTCTGCGTTTGAGCGCCCTGTTCTCGCCTGCCCTGGCCCTTGCCTTGGCTACCGCTCCAGCCTCCGCCGAATCTGACTGGCAGAAAACCTACCCGGTCAACACCAGGCCCTCCGTCCGGGTCAGCACCGGCGACGCATCCCTCGACTTGCGCTCCTGCGGCGCCTGCCGCGAAGTCCACGTTCGCATCGAGTGGAATGACCGCCGCCCCGGTGAATACAATCTGGTCGAGTCCCAGTCTGGCGACCACGTCGATTTCGAATTGAAAGAGAAATCCGGTCTCGGCTTTCATTTTCAGATCGGCAACCGCCATGAGCCGCATGTCACCGTGGAGACGCCCGCCGAACTCGATCTCGAAGCGAGAACCTCCGATGGCGCATTGAAAGTCTCCGGGGTCAAGGGCGAACTCCAACTCCGCACCAGCGACGGCGCGGTCGACGTCTCAGACACCGGTGGTTCCCTGCGCCTGGTCGCCAGCGACGGATCCATCCATATCCACAACGTGACCGGCACCCTGGAATCACGCAACTCCGACGGGCACGCCGCGATCGACGGAAAATTCACCGCGGTCCAGGTCCACACCAGCGACGGTGGGCTCGACATGACCTTCGCCGAAGGCTCTCAGTTGACTGGCTCCTCGCGCATAGAGAGCTCCGATGGCCGGGTTACCATCCGCGTTCCGCGCGACCTCTCCGCCGATCTCGAGATACACACCGGTGACGGAAGGATCGACTGCCAGCTGCCGGTCACGATGAATGGCTACAACTCGCACGGAGATTCCAGTCACGAGGTTCGTGGCCGCCTCAATGCCGGCGGGCCGCCGCTGACCATTCACACCAGCGATGGCAATGTAAAAATCGAAGCCCTCTAGCTCGACCCCTCATCGATTTTCGGCCGCTCTGTGCCTCACGCCACAACGCTGGCGCACGCCGAGGACTGCTCCCGTCGCCCCCGGCGCGATTGCGGCCCTCTCGTGCGCTCTTCGCGGTCCTGGACGCAGGCCAATTTAGTCGGGAACCCCAGGGGCAGGGAATTAAAGTAGTGACATCGTGATTGTTAACATCGCTCGCCGCGCGCACGACCACAACTGGGAACTCGATCCCATCACCCGTTCGCTGCTTGATACCGACTTCTACAAGCTCCTCATGCTCCAGTTCATCTGGAAGCATTTCCCCCGCACCCGCGCTACCTTCGCGCTGCAGAATAGAACCACATCGATCCGCCTCGGCGACGTCATCGACACCATCGAACTGCGCCAGCAGCTTGAGGCCACCCGCCGGCTGCGCTTCCATAAATCAGAACTGATCTGGCTCGCCGGCAACACCTTCTACGGACGCAGAGGCATTTTCGAGCCCGCGTTCCTCGAATGGCTGGAGCACGGCTTCCAGCTGTCCGACTTCGAGCTCAAGGTCGAAGATGGTCAGCTTGTCCTGCGCTTCGAAGGCTTGTGGACCGAGACCACCATGTGGGAAATCTATGCCCTTTCCGTCATCGATGAGTTGAAGACCCGCGCCAGCCTGAAAAAACTTACCGAGTTTGAACTCGACATCCTCTACGCTCGCGCCAAGACCCGCCTGTGGGAAAAAATGGAGCGCTTTCGTGGAGTGCCTGGCCTCAGCCTCAGCGACTTCGGAACCCGCCGTCGTCACAGCTTCCTGTGGCACGAGTACGTCGTCAAGGCCATGAGCGATGTCCTCGGAGAAAGCTTCGCTGGAAGCTCCAACACCTACCTTGCCTATAAGCACGATCTCGAAGCCATCGGCACCAACGCTCATGAACTGCCCATGGCCCTGGCCGCAATGGCCAACACCGACGACGAGCTTCGCAGTGCGCAGTACCGGCTGCTTGAACTCTGGCAGCAGACCTACCAGGGAGAACTGCTGATCCTGCTCCCCGACACCTTCGGTACCACCCAGTTCCTTCGCAACGCGCCCAACTGGGTCGCCGACTGGACCGGGCAGCGCATCGACAGCAAAGATCCGTTCGTCGCCGGTGATGAGTACATCGCGTGGCTTGCCGATCATGGGCGCGATCCCCGCAAAAAGCGGCTCATTGCTTCCGATGCGCTCGATGTCGATCGCATCCTCGCTCTCCATGCGTACTTCGGTGGGCACATGCGCAACGGCGCTCGCCCGGAGGAATTTCGATCGGCGGCCGATTTCAATGATGGCCTTCGCTGGGCTCCCGAGCGTCGCATCCGTTTCAGCAGCGGCTGGGGAACGTTCCTGACCAACGACTTCAGAAATTGCAATCCCCTGGGCGACGACGGATTCAACCCCATCAGCCTGGTTTGCAAGCTCGCCGAGGTTGAGGGGCGGCCTACGGTGAAACTGTCCGACAACTACGGCAAAGCCATGGGGCCGCCCGAAGAAATCGAACGGTACCGGCGCGTCTTCGGGACCGAGGGAATAGAAAATGTTCCCGTCGAGGCCTGACCCTCTGATCAGTTTGAAGGAGCAGCTGGAGCAGAAGACTGCGTCGAAGCCGGAGGTGCCGGCCGAATCCTCGCGCGCAGGTACGCGACCAGCTCGGCAATTTCACTGTCGTCGAGCGAATCCCGAAAAGGCGGCATCTTCTGTCCGCCGTTCAGGATTTGGTTCGAGATCCGTGCAGCCGGCCAGGCCTTGTCTTTGTTGATCCCGGCAAGCGCAGGAGCCTTCTTCGTTCCCGCTAGATCGGCTCCGTGGCAGAACGCGCAACCCTTATCGCGAAACAGGGCCGCGCCCGCAACCTCCGGTTTCGATGCGGCAAACACACCAGGAACCAACAACACTGCGGAAAGAATCACTGCCAAAGGTCTAAAACTGAGCCGACAGGTCACACCCAATTTTCGCATGAACAGTCTGAATACTTCTCCACCCGATGGCCGGGTCCACGCCGCTTCCCAACCGCCCGACCACAGCCACTTTCCGCCCCGTCGCGTGGAATGCGACCCTGAAAAGGGGCCAAGGAAAGAGTCACAATGAAAACCGCAATCTACGCAGGCGCGCTTCGCAGGGAACTCGCGGAACGAAATCGCCTCTGGGCGCGCGGCCGCGTTCACGTCGAGAGCTATGGCGCTGACCCGGTCGTGGTCTACGCGCCGGAAACAGCGCCCTCCGGCAGCGAGCGCCACGGCAACTTCTTCGATGCGGCCTACGACGCGATCCGCCTCCAGCCGGCGTGGCTGCGACGGTTCAACAAGGTGCATGCCCAGGGTAAGCGCTCTTTGCCGCGCCCCGATACCGATCCTGGCCGCAAATGGCGCGAACTCGATTCCTGCATGAGCTCCGATGCGCTGCTGATGAACATCTTCTGCACGCCCGGCGTTATCGATTCACCACGTTTGCTAGGCACCCTGGGTCTCGACACCCATTCCACACCGGAGTTCGGATGGAAAGCCCGTGTGCCATTGCGAAGCGGGTTGTTTGACCGCACCGAAGTTGACCTGCGCCTTGGCCAGCTCCTCATTGAAGCCAAGCTCACCGAGTCGGACTTCCAGACCCGCAAGGCATCTATCGTCGAAGCCTACCGTGATTTTGACGCCGTGTTTGATCGCGACCTGTTGCCGCGGGCAGCCATCGCCATCGGACGCAGAAAACATGAAGTAGAGTTTCCCGAAGACTATTCGCAGGAGTTTGAAGAACCGGCGCCCACCGATCTGCCGCGCGTTGAACAGTGGACCCCCGCCCCTACCGAACCCGGCTATGCAGGTTATCAGCTCATCCGCAACGTTCTCGCAGCCTATGCCGCCAACGCGTCCTTTTGCGTCATCCACGACGCTCGCAGGCCCGACCTTCGTGAAGACTGGTTTGCCGTCATGACCGCCGTGCGCGATGCGGACATGCGCACCCGCCTGAAAGTGCTCACTTGGCAGGAACTCGCCGAATTCGTTCCGGAGGATCTTCGCTCATTCCTCGCGGCCAAGTACGGCATCGTCGCCGGCGGAGAAGGAGTGAAAACCGCCTGGGACCTATGCGAAGGCTAGTTGTGCTTGCCCTTCCACTCCTCGTAAGGACCGTGAAAATCCTCGATCCCGTTCGGAGTGAAGTTCCACAGCCGCGTTGCAACCTCGTCAATCAGATCGTGGTCGTGCGTCACCAGCAGCACCGTGCCCTCAAAGCGCTGAAGCGCGATATTGAGCGCATTGATTGCTTCCAGGTCGAGATGATTGGTGGGCTCGTCAAAGATCAGGATGTTTGGCTTGGTCAGGATCAGCTTGCAGAAAACCAGCCGCGCCTGCTCGCCGCCGGACAGAGCCTTGGTAGGCTTCTGGCCTTCCTCGCCACTGAACAGCATCTGTCCCAAAATCCCGCGAATCTCCTCGACGGTCGCCTTGGGATCAAATCTGTGCAGCCATTCAGCCACGGTCAAACCATGCTCGATCGTCGCGCCGATGTCCTGCGGGAAGTACCCGATCTGCGCTTCATGTCCCCAGAACACCGTTCCGTTATCCAGCGAAAACTCGGGGTCCGACAAGCCCGGATAGCTCGCCAGCAAGCTCTTCAGCACTGTCGTCTTGCCCGCGCCGTTCCGGCCCATCAGGCAGACTTTCTCTCCGCGCAGCACATTGGCGCTAAACCCGTCGAGTACTTTCAGATCGCCGTAAAACTTCGTCAGATGCTTGAACTCCAGTGCGTGCTTTCCACTGGGGCGAACCTGGTCAAACCTGATAAACGGGCGTTGAATGTTCGACCGCGCCAGCTCGTTTGTCTGCAGCCGCTCCACTTCCTTGCGCCGGCTTGTCACCTGGCTGGAACGCGTTCCGGCCGCAAACCGCGCTATGAATTCGTTCAGCTGCGCGATCTTCTTGTCGCGCTGCGCGTTCTGCTGTTCCAGCGTCGACCGGATCTGCGTCTTCTGCATCACCATGTCGTCGTACCCGCCGGTGTAAGTGATGATCGTCTGGTAATCGATGTCCGCCGTGTGCGTAGTTACGCTGTTCAGAAAATGGCGGTCGTGCGAGATGGTGATCAGCGTGCCATCGTAGTTGGTCAGAAAATCCTGCAGCCAGTGAATCGACTCGAGATCGAGATAGTTGGTAGGTTCGTCGAGCATCAGAGCTTCCGGCTTGCCAAAAAGCGCCTGCGCCAGCAGCACGCGCACCTTCTGGCCACCCTGCAATTCGCCCATCTTGCGCTCGTGCACCTCATCGGGAATGTCGAGGCCCTGGAGCAAAACCGCCGCGTCGCTCTCGGCTGTATATCCGTCCTCGTCCCCCACCACACCCTCAAGCTCGCCAAGACGCATGCCGTCTTCATCCGTCATCTCGGGCTTTTCATAGATGCGGTCGCGCTCTTCCAGAGCTGCCCACAACGGCTTGTTGCCCATGATGACAGTATCGATAACCCGATAGTTGTCGAAGGCAAACTGGTCCTGGCGCAACACGCCCAGCTTGCGCGGACGCACCACCGTGCCCTTCTGCGGTTCCAGTTCGCCCGTCATGATTTTCATGAATGTTGATTTGCCGGCGCCATTGGGCCCGGTCAAACCGTAGCGGCGGCCGGATACAAAAGATACGCTCACTTCCTCGAAGAGCACCTTCGAGCCATAGCGCATGCTCACATTACTGACACTGATCATTCGAGTCTGGTTTCCTGTAGGTATGCCGCGGCGAAGAGGAACGCGTGCCCGGCTCGTTGGTTGAGCGCACACTTGGGCGCCCGCGAAACAAATTCTCTATCTCAGTTTCTCACACTTGATGGTCAAGGGTCTTTTCAGCGCTCGAGCGGGCTGGGAAGGGAAGTGAGCTGCCTGCTCCGGGATCATCAGCCCCCGAACGCTATCACCACGTGATTGATGACGAATGCAGCGCTGTACGCAAGCACCAGCATGTACGCAAACTGGAGCGCCGGCCATTTCCAGCTATTCGTTTCCCGTCGAACCACCGCCATCGTCGAGGTGCACTGCATGGCGAACGCAAAGAAGATCATCAGTGCCAGCGCGCCCCCCAGCCTCATGTCGTGGTGCAACGCGGTCTGAAGATTCAGCGCCTGCGTTCCCGGATCGGCGCCGTACAGCGTGCCCATCGTGCTCACCATCACTTCACGGGCCAGCACACTCGACAACAGACCGATTCCAATCTTCCAGTTAAAACCGAGTGGCGCAATAAGCGGCTCGATGAGATGGCCCAGCCGCCCGATAACGCTGTCGGCAAGCTCGGGAGCGCTGAAGCTGCCCCCCGCTGCATGAATCACCGGCACGTGTGCCAGCGCCCACAACACCAGCGTGACACACAGGATCACCGTTCCCGCCTGGTGCAGAAACACCCGCCCGCGATCGACCAGGCGCATGCTCAGCGCCCGCACCGTCGGCATCCGGTACTGCGGCAGCTCCAGGATGAAAGGCGTCTCGCTCGATTTCAGGATCGAGCTCTTCAGAAGCCACGCGGTAGTCATCGCTGCCATGAACCCCGCCAGGTACAGGCCCAGCATCACCAGCGTCCGCAATCCCAGAAACCCATGCAGGTAGGAAATATTGGGAATGAATGCCGCAATCAGCAGCATGTACACCGGCAGCCGCGCCGAACAGGTCATGAACGGCGTCACCAGGATCGTTGCCATCCGGTCGCGCCGGTTCTCGATCGTGCGCGACGCCATAATCGCCGGCACCGCACAAGCGTAGGCCGACAACAGCGGAATAAATGCTTTCCCGTTCAACCCCGTCGTCCGCATCACCCGGTCCGCAATCAAAGCGGCGCGCGCCAGGTAACCTGAGTCTTCCAGCACTCCGATAAAAAGAAACAGCAGCAGAATCTGCGGCAGGAAGACCAATACCGATGAAATCCCCTTCCACACCCCATCCAGCACCAGCGACTGCAGCCAGCCCGACGGCAGTAGCGGACGCACCAGGTCGCCGGCCTTCGCGAGGACGTCGCCGAAACCATCCGACAGCGGTTGCCCGACCGAAAACACCACTTCAAACACACTGATCACGACAAAAAGAAAGAGCAGCGGTCCCCACACCCGGTGAAGAAGAATGTTGTCCAGCTTGCGGCTGTTCTCCGCCGACAATGGAGCATGGTACCCGGTGCGCCGGCTTACCTGGGCCGCCCATGAATGCGTGCTCGCCGCGTTCCCCAGCACCGGCAAAGTAAAAGGCAGCTTCGCCTCGTTGCGCGAATGCTGGTTCAGGAACACCGGCACCGCGTCCAGTCCCGTGCCGCGCACCGCGCTGATCTGCGCCACCGGTGCACCCAGCTCCTTGGCCAGCTTGAGCGCATCGACCGCCCCGCCCCTGGCTTCCATCAGATCGCTCATGTTGAGCAGCACCAGGGTCGGCAATCCCAGCGCCAGCACCGGTGCGGCCAGCATCAGTTGCCGCGTCAGGTGCAGCGAGTCAAGCACCAGCAGCACCGCGTCGGGCTTCGGTGTGCCGGGCATTTTGCCCTTCAGAACATCCACCGCCACGCGCGCGTCTTCGGAATATGGGGTAAGAGAATAGACCCCGGGGAGATCGATCAGCGTCAGGTCGTCACGTCCCACGCCGGCCATCAGGCCCATGCGTTGCTCAACCGTGACCCCTGGATAATTCGCAACCTTTTGCCGCAAGCCAGTCAGCCGGTTGAACAGCGTTGACTTGCCCGCATTCGGTGGTCCGATCAGAACCACCGTGCGAAGCGCGCCCGCGGACGGAGCCTGGGGTGGCTCAAATGCCGGCACCTCGCAGCACGGATTCACTGCGCCGCCTCAAGCAGCTCGCCATACTCATCGCGTAGCTCGAGTCCCGGATTCTTGACCCTGATAGAGTGTGCGGTTTCCCGGCGCAGCGCGATTTCCAGCCCGTCAATGCTATACACCGTCGGGTCGCCCGCAGGGGCGCGCCGCAGCGATGTAACCAGCGCATCGGGGACGAACCCCATGTGCATGAGGTGATTCTGGACCGATTCCGGCAGATCCAGCGCAATCACCACGCCGCTCTCGCCAACATTCAATTCACTGAGCACGCTCACCCGCCGAACTCCCTGGACCCGCCGGAAGGGCAGAATCCTGGAACTGCGACCACTTTGGTCGGAATTCAGTATACGACCAATTCGGTCTGAGTTGCAAACCTCAATCAAATGCATTGCTTGACCCCCTCGGCGGAGGGCCCACCCTTAGGGGCGCGACCCTCCATTCTCCCCCTCCATGGCGGCTCTAAAGTAGATATCGGATGTTGGAACATTTGTAACAGGCTGAAATTTCGCGGGATGTGATAAACATCACGTCGTCATTAGAAAATCTTCTCGCTTTCGGGAGATGCGGAAGGGGTAAAACGTTAGTTATGAACGCAGCGCAGTTCCACGATTCCCTTCACGCCAGCGCACCTCCGGCCGGCCTCGACGCACCCCTCGCCGCCCTCTGGTGGGACGCCAAGGGCGATTGGGCACGAGCTCACAACCTTGTTGACGAACTTGAGACCCCCGAAGGAATGGCCGTTCACGCCTACCTGCACCGCAAGGAGGGCGCCGGCTCCAACGCCGAATATTGGTACCGCCGCGCCGGACGCGGGTTCTACCGCGCCCAGCTCCGCGACGAATATGCGGCCCTTGTGGAAGGACTCTGCGGCACGGACCGCGCCTGACTCCGGATCCGGCACGCACCAGCCCCAGGAAACCTCCCGAAAAGGAACCTCGGCAACAAACTGTTTGGAATCAGCTGTTCGCTTCCCCATCCCCTCCGCTTCCCGGCGCGGGACAACCTCATTCGATATGCGCCGGACTCTCCTCGCAACTTCAATCCCACGCGGATCACCACGCGAAAGTCGTTCCATACCGTGGGAATGAGGACGTTGATTGTGTCTCGCGTCACAGCGAGGAGTGGGAGTGAAGAAGAGACTTCCCGTAGCGGTTTTTCTTCCTCTGCCGCGCTATGGAGCAATACGAATGAGCCAACAGAACATGGTCATCATGGATGGCAACGAGGCCGCGGCCTCGGTCGCCTATCGTCTTTCCGAAGTTGTCGCCATCTACCCCATCACTCCCTCGTCCCCCATGGCCGAGTGGGCAGACCAGTGGCGCTCAGAAGGGAAGAAGAACATCTGGGGCGCATTGCCCATCGTGGAGGAATTGCAGAGCGAGGGCGGCGCCGCCGGAGCTCTCCACGGCGCCTTGCAGGCTGGTGCCTTCGCCACCACTTTTACAGCCTCGCAAGGCCTGCTCCTGATGATCCCCAACATGTTCAAAATCGCCGGCGAGCTTACCCCCGCGACCATGCATGTCACTGCCCGCACCTTGGCGACACACGCCTTGTCCATCTTTGGAGACCACTCTGACGTCATGGCCTGCCGCTCCACCGGCTGGGCCATGCTGGCTTCCAACTCGGTCCAGGAAGTCGCTGACATGGCGCTCGTCGCGCAGATCGCCACTCTGGAGTCGCGCCTTCCTTTCATTCATTTCTTCGACGGCTTCCGCACTTCCCACGAAGTCGGCAAAATCCTCCCCATCAGCGACGAAACCATTCGCGGAATCCTCGATGACAAATACATCATCCAGTTCCGCCGCAACGCCCTCAGCCCCGACCGGCCCATCATTCGCGGCACCGCTCAGAACCCCGACGTGTTCTTCCAGGCACGCGAGGCCTGCAGCCCGTATTACCGAGCCGTCCCCGGCATCGTGCAGTCCGTAATGGATCGTTTCGCGGCCCTCACCGGCCGTGCCTACCACCTCTTCGACTACTACGGAGCGCCCGACGCCGAGCGTGTCATCGTTCTGATGGGTTCCGGCGCCGAAGCCGCCGAAGAGGCCGTCGATGCCCTCAATCGCCAGGGCGAAAAGCTGGGACTGCTCAAAGTGCGTCTGTACCGTCCGTTCGACGCCAGCGCTTTCCTGGCAGCGCTCCCCGCAACCGTAAAATCAATAGCCGTTCTGGATCGCTGCAAAGAGCCCGGCGGTCCCGGCGAACCGCTCTATCTCGACATCGTCACCGTGCTCGCCGAGAATTCCGCCAGCCTGCCGTTTGCAGCCAAGCCGACTGTCATCGGCGGCCGCTATGGCCTGTCTTCCAAAGAATTCACGCCCGCCATGGTCAAGGGCATCTATGACGAGCTCTCCAGGCCCTCCCCCAAAAATCACTTCACCATCGGCATCGATGACGACGTCAGCCACACCAGCCTTTCCTACGATCCGGCCTTCTCAACCGAGGATCCGCAAACCGTGCGCGCCCTCTTCTACGGCCTCGGCTCCGATGGAACCGTAGGCGCCAACAAGAATTCGATCAAGATCATCGGAACCGAAACTCCCAATTTCGCGCAGGGCTACTTCGTTTACGACTCCAAAAAGTCCGGCTCCATGACCACGTCTCACCTGCGTTTCGGGCCGAAACCCATCCGCTCCACTTACCTGATCTCGCGCGCCAGCTTCGTCGCATGCCACAACTTCAGCTTCCTTGAAAAAATGGACGTCCTCGAAGCGGCCATGCCCGGCGCAGTTTTCCTGCTCAATTCGCCCTATGCCGCCGCCGACGTATGGGACCACCTGCCAAAGAGCACCCAGGAGGCGATGCTCGCCAAAAAGATCGAGTTCTACGTCATCGACGGCTACAACGTAGCGCGCGAGGCCGGCATGGGATCACGCATCAACACCATCATGCAGACCTGCTTCTTCGCCATCAGCGGCGTCCTGCCCCGTGATGAAGCCATCGCGCAGATCAAAAAAGCCATCAAGAAAACCTACGGCAAACGCGGCGAGGCCGTCGTGCAAAAGAATTTCGCCGCCGTCGACGCAGCCCTTGCCCACCTTGAAAGGGTGACCTTGCCTGCGTCCGCGACCTCGCAGTTCGACCTCATAGGATCCCTCTCCGACAAGGCTCCCAGCTTCGTCCGTGGAGTCCTCGGCCAGATCGCCGCGGGCAAAGGCGACCTGCTCCCCGTAAGCGCCATTCCCGCAGGCGGCGCTTTTCCCACCGCGACCGCCCAGTGGGAGAAACGAAATATCGCGCAGTTCATTCCCGTCTGGGACAAGGACCTCTGCATCCAGTGCGGCAAGTGCGTGATGGTCTGCCCCCACGCCGTGATTCGCGCCAAGGTCTACAGCGCCGATGTGGCCACCGACGCGCCTGCCACCCTGCAGTGGGCAAAGCCCAAGTGGAAGGGCATGGAACAGGATCGCTACACGCTCCAGGTCGCCCCCGAAGATTGCACCGGATGTGCAGTGTGCGTTGAAGTCTGTCCCGTCAAGAGCAAGAGCGATGCCAGCCATAAGGCCATCAACATGGCTCCTCAGGCTCCGCTGCGCGCGCCCGAACGCGAAAACTGGGAATACTTCCTCGGCCTTCCCGAGGTTGACCGCAATCGCCTCTCCCACGGGCAGGTGAAAGACGTTCAGCTCCTCCAGCCTCTGTTCGAATTCTCCGGAGCCTGCGCCGGATGCGGCGAAACTCCCTACGTCAAGCTGCTGACCCAGCTCTTCGGCGACCGCCTCTACATCGCTAATGCCACCGGCTGCTCCTCAATCTACGGTGGCAACCTCCCCACTACGCCCTACAGCTCCAACGCCCAGGGCCGCGGTCCTACCTGGGCCAATTCTTTGTTCGAGGACAACGCCGAATTCGGCTTTGGCATGCGCATCGCCCTCGACCAGCAGAAGACTTTCGCGGAGACGCTCGTCACCCGCACCGCCCCCGCACTCGGTGATGAACTGGCTTCGGCCCTCCTGAGCGCGCCGCAGAAATCTGAAGCGGAAATCAATGCCCAGCGCGAACGCGTAAAGATCCTGCGCGAAAAGCTCGCTGGCGTCGACTCATCCGACGCGCGCAACCTCCTGGCTATCGCTGACACCCTGGTCCGCAAGAGCGTCTGGATCCTCGGCGGAGACGGCTGGGCCTTCGATATCGGCTTCGGCGGCCTCGACCACGTTCTCGGTTCGGGCAAGAACGTTAACGTGCTGGTACTCGACACCGAGGTCTACTCCAACACCGGCGGCCAGATGTCCAAGGCCACTCCCCGCGGCGCCGTTGCCAAATTTGCTGCCAGCGGCAAAACCAATTCCAAAAAAGATCTCGCCATGGAAGCCGTCAGCTACGGCTATGTCTACGTGGCGCAGGTTGCCCTGGGCGGAAACGACAGCCACGTCATCAAGGCATTCCAGGAAGCCGAGGCCCACGAAGGCCCATCCATCATCATTGCTTACTCCAGCTGCATCGCTCACGGCTATGACCTCGTCCACGGCCTCGAGCAGCAAAAGCTGGCCGTGCAGTCCGGCTACTGGCCGCTCATGCGCTACAACCCGGCGTTGCGCGAGACGGGAAAGAATCCCTTCCAGCTTGATTCCAAGGCGCCATCCATCCGGCTCAAGGACTACGCCTATCGCGAAGCGCGTTACACCATGCTGGCGCGCGGAAACCCCGAGCTCGCTGCCGGCCTGCTCAAGGAAGCGCAGGACGACGTCGAGCGCCAGTGGCGAGTCTACTCTGCGCGTGCCGCCATGCCCGGCCGCGGCGAAACACCCCACATCGCGCCCGAAGAAGTACCCGCACAAACCCTGGAGCCAGTCGGCGCCGGAGGACAAAAATAATGGACATCTCTACAACCTATCTCGGGCTCCAGCTGAATGGACCCATCATCGTCGGATCCACGCCGCTCTCGGAGTCGCTTGACAACGCGCGCCGCATGGAAGACGCCGGCGCCGCTGCCATCGTCCTTACCTCCCTCTTCGAAGAACAGCTCGCGCTCGAGTCCCGTGCGCTCGATGACGACCTCTCCCGCGGCACCGAGTCCTTCGCGGAGTCGCTCGGTTACCTCCCCGATCTGTCCGACTACCGGATGACCCACGAGGTCTATCTCGAAAACCTCCGCCGCACCAAGTCTGCCCTCGCTATTCCCGTGATGGCCAGCCTTAACGGCGCAACCACCGGCGGCTGGGTCCGCTTCGCTAAAGAAATGCAGCAGGCGGGAGCCGATGCGATTGAGCTGAACACATACGCCCTCGCAACCGACAAGAGTCAAACCTCGTGTGAGCTCGAACTGCAGTTGCTGGAGCTGGTCGACGCCGTCTGCCGCGCGGTGCAGATCCCCGTGGCCGTCAAGCTCTCTTCTTCCTTCACCAGCCTCCCCCATCTCGTAGCCAGGCTTGAAGACGCAGGGGCGCGGGCGGTAGTCCTATTCAACCGCTTCTACCAGCCCGATTTCGATATTGAAACCCTCGAAGTCAGGCCTTCGCTCCATTTCTCCACCCCGTCTGAATTGTTGCCGCGTCTCCACTGGGCCGCGATCCTGTTCGGTCATACCACCGGTGACATCGCCATTACCGGCGGCGTTCACTCCGCCGAAGACGTTCTCAAGTCCATCATGGCCGGAGGAAATGTAGTCATGATGGCCTCGGCCCTTCACATTCACGGCATCGAACACATCAGCCGCGTACTGGCCGACCTGCGCTACTGGCTTGAGAAGCGGGAATATTCATCCCTCGCTGAAACGCGTGGCTGCCTCAGCCGTCGCTCTGTCCCCGACACATCGCCGTTCGACCGCGGCAACTACATCAAGACCCTCAGCTCCTACAGCCTCCGCCAGACCATCGCCGCTTTCTAGCCCTCGATCGTGCGCACCAATGTGGCCGGCGGTTCTTTCCTCACCGCCGGCCATCTATTCTGGCCGAACTGCCCTTCAGAACAGTCCGCAGACTTCCATTCGAAATCGCGCCCAGACCCTGGCTCCACAACCAGCGGATTTGGCTCCCTGAGGCTGGTCTGATACTCCTATTCTGAGCACTGGGCCTGGGCAAAGACTGTGCCCGACGCTTCGCTGACGATCCGGACTGATAAGAGGGAAGAGCGGTCAACATGTTCGATGTTCACTACCACATGCTGTTCGGCGTAGATGACGGCCCCCAGACGCTCGAAGACTCTCTGGCCCTCGCCGAGGCGTCGATCGCCGATGGTGTAACCCACGTCGTCTGCACCCCTCATTCCAACGAAGAATTCCGCTTCGATCCCGTCATCAACCAGGAACGCCTCGCTGCCATCAATGAGCGGCTCAACGGACGCTTGACTCTGGGTCTCGGTTGCGACTTTCACCTGACCTACGAAAATGTCCAGGACGCCCTGGCCAACCGGTCCAAATACACCATCAACGGCAATCAATACCTGCTCATCGAATTCCCCGACTACGGCGTGTTCCAGCACAGTTCCGACGTGCTCTTTCAACTTGCCGCCAAGGGTTTCGTGCCCATCATTACCCATCCCGAACGCAATCCCGAGTTGCAGCGCCGGCCTGAATTGATCGTCAAAATGCTGCGCGTCGGCTGCCTCGTACAGATCACCGCCGCATCACTGCTCGGGCGCTTCGGAAAACGCGCCCAGGCGATGAGCATCGATCTGGTCAGGAAGAATTCCGCCCACCTGGTGGCGAGCGACGCGCATAGCGTTGATGGGCGCCCGCCTTCCATGACGGCTGCTCGCCACTTCCTGCAGCGCGAGTTCGGCGAAGATGTCGCCAACCGGCTCTGCATCGAGATCCCCCGTGCCATCTACTTCGGAACCCATCTCCCACCCCTCCCTCGATCCGATGATGATTACCGCGAAGATCCGCCCAGGCGCGGCTTCTTCAGCCGGCTGTTCAACCGCGGCTGATCCTCTCAGCGCCGCCTCTCTATCTCAGCGGGATACTTCTTCACCCATTCAACGTTGGTCCTTCTTATGCTGCTTCGGTGAGTCTCACCGGCTGCACCGAAACCCGCCAATCCACAGCGCATGCATGTAGGATGGACAAAGATCGCTCATGCCTGAACCGAAGACCCTTCCCTCGAACATCCTTCAGCACATTGCCCAGGCTCTCAATCTCTCGCCTCGCGCCGTTACGTCTGTTGCAGGTCTCCTCGCTGATGGCGGCACCGTTCCATTTATTGCGCGCTATCGCAAAGAAGCAACCGGCAACCTCGATGAAGTCCAGATCCGCGCTATCGAAGAACGCATCGAATACTTTCGCGACCTGCTCGACCGGCGCGCGACGATCCTCTCCTCCATCGCGGAACAGGGCAAGCTGACCGACGCGTTGAAGGCCAGCATCGAGGCCACCCTCGACCGCAGCGAATTGGAAGACCTCTATCTGCCCTTCAAGCCCCGCCGCCGCACCAAGGCCACCATCGCGCGCGAAAAAGGCCTGGAGCCACTGGCGCAGTACATCTGGAACCAGCAGGCCGCCCCGCAATCCCTTGAAGAATTCGCGGCCGCATTCGTCAACATTGATCTCGGCGTAGCGTCAGTTGCCGAGGCTCTCGAAGGCGCGCGTCACATCGTGGCTGAATGGATTAGCGAAGATGCCACTCTGCGCAAAACCCTCCGCCATTTCATGTTCAACGATGGAATCGTCGTCAGCCGTAAGGTCGCCGACGCCATCGACGAACAGGATAAGTTCAAGATGTATTACGAATACAGCGAGCCGGCCAGGACCATCCCATCCCATCGCATGCTCGCCATCCGGCGCGGCGAACGAGAGAATGTCCTCTACTTCCTCATCGAAATCGACCACGATCGTGCCGTGCAAATCATCCAGCACCATGTTCTGCGCGCGTCGGGTGACTGGACGCCACAGCTCGTCACCGCCATCGAAGACGCCTGGAAGCGCCTACTCAATTCGTCCATCCAGGCTGAAATAAGGCTCGAGCTGAAAGAACGCTCCGATGCCGAAGCCATTCGCGTCTTCCGTGACAACCTCTACAGCGTTCTGCTCGCGCCTCCCGCCGGCCCCATCTCGGTGCTCGGCATCGACCCCGGCATGCGCACAGGGTGCAAAGTCGCCGTCGTCGATCAAACTGGAAAGCTCGGGGCGCACGATGTCTTCTACCTGCACGCCTCGGCGCACGGGCTCGCGCAGAAGCCGCGAACAAACTGCATGCCCTGTTATCGGCCCATCACGTCCGCGCCATCGCTATTGGTAATGGCACCGCCTCGCGCGAGACCGACGCATTCGTCCGCCAGTTCCTGCGTGACAAGGGCATTGCCGACGTATTCTCCGTCACCGTGAGTGAATCCGGAGCGAGCATCTACTCTGCCTCCGACATCGCCCGCCAGGAGTTTCCCGACCTTGACCTCACCGTGCGCGGAGCTATCTCGATCGCGCGGCGTCTCCAGGACCCCTTGTCGGAACTGGTCAAAGTCGATCCCAAGTCCATCGGAGTCGGCCAGTACCAGCACGACGTCGATCAGCGCCAACTCGCCAAGTCGCTTGAAGCCGTGGTTGAGAGCTGCGTCAATCGTGTCGGCGTAGACCTCAACACTTCTTCCTGGACTCTGCTTCGCCATGTCGCAGGCATCACCGAGCGGACAGCTCTTAACATCGTTGAATATCGAAATCAGAACGGTTCATTCAATTCGCGCACGCAGATGCTCAAGGTCCCCGGCATCGGTCCGAGAACCTTCGAACAGGCTGCCGGCTTCCTGCGTATCCGCGACGGAAACAACCCCCTCGACATGACTGCGGTTCACCCCGAATCCTATCCGCTCGTGGAGAAAATTGCCGCGAAGCTCAATACCTCCATCAGGCAGATCATCGACCGCCCCGCTCTGCTTGAGGGCGCGAAACTCGATGACCTCGCCGCGGGAACGTTCACCCTCAACGATATCCTCGCCGAACTTCGCAAGCCCGGCCGCGACCCTCGCGACCAGTTTGTCGCGCCACATTTCCACGACGACGTGCACGAAATGTCAGACCTCAAGCCCGGCATGGTCCTGGAGGGCATCGTCACCAACGTGACCAAATTCGGAGCCTTCGTCGATATTGGCGTGCACCAGGACGGGCTCGTCCATGTCAGCGAATTGTCCAATCGTTTCATCAAGGACCCGGCCGAAGCCGTCAAGACCGGTGAAATCGTCAAGGTCAAGGTTCTCAATGTCGATGAGAAAGCCAAACGAATCGCTCTCTCGATCAAAGCTCTTCTCGCCCCCACCCCGCGGCCGCAAACCAACAACAAGCCCCCTGCCAACCGCACTCCCAACATGGAGCAGAAGCTGGCCGAACTGTCGGGCAAGTGGCGCGTTCGCACCTGACACAATCAATGTGCGTTGAGAGCGGCCGCTACTCCAGGTTCACTTCGCTCGACGATGCCTGCTTCAACATCACCTCGCGCGACGCGTTATATGCAATGTATGCGCCCGATCCGATAATCAACGATCCCCCCAGCACCATCGCCGGTGTCGGCAATTCGTGCCACACCAGGTATGCAACCAGGGCCCCGGTCAATAGCTGCGTGTAATGGTACTGCGACACGTTGGCCGCGGACGTATGTTTGAGCGCAACGAAAAAGCAGATGCTCCCGACTGCGCAAAACAACCCGGTCCCGATCAGCCCAACGAGCAGTCGGTCCGTAATCGGCTCGGCGTGCCACAACATGGCTGACAACCCCGCCGCCAGCATCACCATTCCCGAAAAGAACGCAAGGCTCTGCGGCGTTTCCGTCTGCGTCAGCACCCGCGACCAGACCATGTTGACCGAGAAGCATGCAACGCACGTCATGCACGCGGCGTAGCCGATCCAGTCTCCTGCTCGCGACGTGCCGAATGGGTTCACCGCGATCACCACTCCGGCAAATCCCGCAACAATCGCCAGCGTCTTCCGCAACTCCAGGCGTTCGTTGAGAAACAATGCGGCGAGCAGCGTAATCACCATGGGCGAGGTGAATACAAGAATATAAAACAACGTCAGCGGCACATGCCGCAGTGCCACCACCACGCAAAGATTGTTAATGAGGTCAAGGCACGAGCGTACCGCCTGCCGCTTCGGCGCCTGCGGCCACAGAACTCGCAAGCCGCCCCGCAGCATCGCAAACAGCGCCAGAAATACCATCGTGAAGAACCCGAGAAACGCGATCACCTCGTATGCAGGCAACGGGGAATGGCCGATCATCTTGATCGTGCTGTCGGCCAGAACCCAGCACGTAAAGCCTGCCAGCGCCAGGCCGATCGCCTCGAAATCGGAAATGAGCGCGCTCATCGCGTCACCCGCAGGCCTGCGCGCCGGGCATTCCGAACCTGTTCACACATCGCTAAGGTGAAGCGCGCCAGAAGGATCACACCTTCAGACTATCAACCGCGGCGGGAGTTGCTTCGCTGATTCCAATCGCTCTATTTCCCGCGCCGGGCAAATTGCGAGTTGCATATTCGCAACTCTTCGAGAGCGTGCGTGTCTATCCTTGCAACCGGCCAGTCAGTTCGACGGACGGCAAAAGGGAGAATGAAGTTTATGCAAACACGCAAGGCCACAATATTCCTGACCGCCCTGCTTTCAACGGGTGTGTTGATGGCGCAGCAGTCTGATACCACCCCCGCGCCGCAAGCCAGCACATCGCAGGCTCAGCAGGCAGAATCCGGCAAGCCCAATCGTCACATGGACCCCGACAAGCAAGCCAAGCATCTCGCCAAGAAGCTTGGACTGAGTCAGGACCAGGTGGCCCAGATCAAGCCTATCCTTGCCGACCGGCAGAGTGCCATGCAGAACCTGCGCGCGGATACATCGCTAAGTGCTCAGGATCGCCGCACCAAGGCGCAGGGCATTCAGCAGGACAGCAAAACCAAGATCGAAGCTGTTCTGAATGATTCGCAAAAGCAGCAGTTTGAACAGATGCTCGCCGAACGCCGGACGCATCACAACCCCAAGCACCCCGCCTGAGAAATCGGCATCCTCTGTGCGCGAACATGGTAACCATCGTGGCGATTCCGGCAACGAATCGCCACGTACTCGAAATAACATCCAGTCGAGCGCATCGGTACGCACTGACCCTCGACGCCGCCCCGTTCACTCGGCGTCTTTCCGATCGTCCTCTGGATTCTTGATTTAAACCCTCTAGTGGGTCAGAACGCGTACGACAAGCCAACCAGGGGAACCGCAGTGGCGCGAAGGCCGCCATTATCGATCCTGGAAGTCACGTTTCCGATCAACACAAGCTGGCTCTTCAAGCGGACCTTCGCCCCGACCCCTATCCCATCGGTGTTGTAGTCGTTAGTCGATGGCTGGATGTTAGAAAGAGCGTTCCCATTCACGTCCATGAAGGTTCCCATGGTCAGGCGGCTGGCAGCCAGAACACGCCCCCCGATCAAGTCCGCCGCCACTGTCACCCTCTTCGTAACGCGGAAATCCGCGCCTCCCGAATACAGGATCTCCGGCGGGAGGCTGGCCTTCGACCCGGTGGCCGAAGTCGGGTCCCCGGCAAGAATCGAGTCGCCATTCCACTGGTACCCAACCCGCACATGCGGCGATAGCCGTGCACGATAAGTCAGAGCTCCGAACGGAGCCACACCGACCGTGCCGGAACCAAGGAAGTTCTTCGCGTCTCCCGATGGGAGCCGGAACGCGATCCCCACCGAAGCGCCGACCTTTTCGCCTTTGATCACTTGGTACTTGCCGCGCAAAATCACATCGCCCACACCGCTTGAGTCCCCGTCGCTGGCGAAGGTCTTGTCCACGCTGGCAACGGCGTCAGAGCAGGGCGGCGTGCCTGAGTCGAAGTAGTGATATTGCCCGCATTGGGAACTCGCATCGTTGCACGTATCCGTGAATTCGCAAGGCACCGTTCTGACAATGTGAGCTGCCGACGTAATACGGAAATGAACCTGCTCAATCGGCAGTTCGGCGGAGACATCTAGCCGGTTAGAGATCCCGAACACCCCATAAACAACAGCTTGATTAAGGGCGACGTGGAGCGAATTGTTCGTGGTGATGTAGTCATTCTCGAAATCGGGCTTGTGGCCCCCGATCAGGAATTGTGCGTGGCCTAGAACCGCGGGAAATTTGTTGAGGTCTATTCCGTCAATCTGGCTGAAACCGAAATACTGGTACGCTACGCCCACATCAAACTTGTTGCGCCCGATCACCCCGGCGCGCTCGGTCAATATCGGCCCGAGGCTATCCTCGGTCGGAATCGGAACATGTTCCTTGTCAAACGTGAAACTCACTCCCGACCCGGCTGATCCCAGCGGCAGCGTGGAAAGTGCTTCTCCCACTGCCGCATTTACCGGACGGAATGTATTCAGCGATGCACTGGTGAAGTGCGCGCTGTGACGGGTGTTCGGCAGCGTCAGTCCGCCCGCTCCGAACAGCTGCGGAACCTTGCAAATCAGTTCGTTCGTCTGCTGCACGTTTGAGCAGGTTTGAGCAACCAGTGGGGAAGACATAACGACGGAAGACAACAACAAAACCAAAGCTCGCATTCTCACGGTCTCGCCTCCAGAAAAGTAGCTTACTTCGCGGTCTCGATCACCCATTTTGTCCCTTGCTTCTTCAGGGTAAAGAGGACCGCGGCTTCATTCACGCTCTTTGCAGACGCTACCGTGATCTCAATCCGTTGCCGGCTGGCAACGGTCGCAGCGTCTCCATTGATAGTGACGGTACCCGGGGTGAGCGTAACACGAATTTTGTCCGCAACCTTGAAAGACTTTTCCAGCTTCTGCCGCGGAACATCGACCCATAGAGCTGCCAATGCGTTCAGATTCTTCCCTTCATACGCCGACCTGTACGCCTCCAGCGTCTGCAAAATCTGATCGTGGTCGTGCTGGGTCGATTGTTTCTGCTGTGCCAACTGCGTCGCCTGTTGCTGTGCCGCCAGTTGCTGCGCTTGCTGGTCGGCTGCTGCTTTGGCCTGTAATTCCTTGACGCGATCCCGCGCCTGCGCCGCATGATGACCGTCGGGGAATTCTCTCAAGTACGTCTGAAGCTCTTCCTGTTGTGCCGGCTCGCGGACACTGCCCCATGAAAGCTCGTCCATCTTCTCATACGCCTGCCGCGCATAAATGCTGGAAGGGAAGTGGGAGCGGAATTCGCGGAGGCTGTTTACATCCCGTGTGTCCTTGATGGCGTTCCACGCGGTCACATCTGCGGCTGGAGCCGGGGCCGGCAATGGAGTCGGGGGTGGCGCCTGCACCGGCGGTTGTTTTACCGATGGCGTTGGTACTGCCTTCGGCGGGTTCGGTGCCGAGTTGCGGGTTGCCTGGGGTTGCGTCGGCGTAACCGGCTGCGGCCGCGATCCTTGATCCGCGGGCTGTGCCTCCGGTTGAACAGGAGCCACCGGGTTCGATGCCGCAGCCGCGACCGGCGTCAGTGTCAGCGGGACCGTCTGCCCACCCTTCGCTGAACCGTCAACCGTCACTGTCGAGCTATAAGGCGTATACCCATCCTGCTGCAGCGCCACCGCGTGATCTCCGGCCGTCAGTTTCAAAGCGCAGGTCCCGGGACAGGCCGTGACATTTCCATCAACCGTCAGCCGCGCTTCCGCTGGATTCGTTGTGAACGTAACCAGCACGGCCCCGTTTGCTGTCGGTCCGGAGCGCAATACGAAGAAACCAATGATGGCCAGAATGACAACTGCGGCCGCAATTCCAATCCCGATCAGGCGATTGCGTGAGGCTGCCGATCCCGTCGCCTGTTCCGCCTGCCGCTGCGTGCGGGCGGGCGCGGCCGGGGCCGCGGGTTTCTGCTTCACGGCGGTCGCGGCCTCAAAAGCCGCGGCCTCGCGCGCCGCAGCCGCCCTGTCTGCCTCAGCTTTGCGCGCCGCAGCCGCCTTTTCCGCCTCAGCCTTGCGCGCCGCAGCCGCCTTGTCGGCCTCCGCCTTGCGCGCCTCGGCCTGGGCTTGTTCCCGGGCCAGCTTTTCCTGACGGGCTTTCTCCTTCTCCTGGCGCTTTTGTTCCTCGCGCTGACGCGTGATCTCGGTTTGCGCAGACTCTAGAGCCGCTCGCAGTTCCTGGTTCTTCCCATCGCGCTCAAGAGCCGCTCGCAGCACCTTCAGGGCATCCTCGGCGCGTCCCTTCGTCTGCAGGCCTGCTGCTTCCCTGATCGCTCTTTCTGCCGCCTCTCTGCGGGCTCGAGCCTCCGCTTCGGCCTGCTCCCGCGCCAACCGTTCCCGTTCCTGACGTTCTTTTTCCTGGCGCTCCTGCTCGGCACGCTGGCGTGCGACTTCGGCCTGGGTTGAGGCCGCTGCCGATTGCAGCTCCTGGTTTTCCGGATCGCGCTCCAGTGCGCCGCGCAGGCGCTGTACCGCCTCGTCACCCCTCTTCCGCGCCAGCAGGTCCCGAGATTCCTTGATTGCAACTTCGGCAGCCTGCTTGCGGGCGCGAAGTTCCGCTTCGGCTTTCTCCCGTGCCGCGCGCTCGCGTTCCACCCTTTCGCGTTCTTGCCGTTCCTGCTCCTCGCGCCGCCGCGCAACCTCGATTTGAATGGTCTCGAGCGTTGCCTTCAGTTCCTGGCTCTGCGGATCCCGCTCCAGCGCGGCACGAAGCACTTGCGCCGCATGGTCGCTGCGCCCCTCGTTATGCATCGACCGGGCTTGTGCAATGGCCTGCTCGGCAGCGGCCTTCCTGACGCGCATTTCGGCTTCCGCGTGCTCGCGCGCAATTCGCTCCCGCTCCGCGCGTTCCTGCTCCATGCGATCGCGCTCGAGCCGTTCGCGTTCGGCCCGCTCGCGTTCCACCCGAATCCTCGCAACCTCTGCGTCTACCGTCCTCAGCGCGTTACCAAGTTCCTGGTTGCCCGGATCCTTGTCAAAAGCCGAGCGCACCACATCGATGGCGGCATCGCCTCTTCCTTGCGCGAGCAGCTTGCGTGCTTCGTTCAACGCTTGTTCAGCAGCGCTCCGGCGGGCACGAGCCTCAGCCTCGGCCTTTTCCTTAGCGACCCGCTCCAGCCGTTCCCGTTCACGCTCCGCTTCTGCACGCCGCCGCGCGATCTCGCCCTGCGTCGCTGCCAATGCCGATTGCACATCCGGGTTGCCGGGATCGCGCACCAGAGCCGCACGCAGCCGTTGCACTGCTTCTTCGCCGCGTCCCTTAACCAGCAACTGGCTGGCCTCCCCAATCGCCTCTTCTGCCGCCGCCCTGCGCGCGCGCGCTTCCGCCTCGGCCTTCTCCCGGGCAATTCGCTCCCGCTCCTGCCGCTGGCGTTCCAGCAATTCGCGCTCTGCTCGCCGACGTGTCAGCTCCGCCTGCGTAGCATCCAGCGCCGACTGGAGGCTGGCCTCACCCGGATACCGTTTTAGCGCGTCTCGTAAAGGCTGCAGCGCTTCCTCGCCGCGTTCCTCGCTAAGCAGCCGCCGCCCGGCCTGTATAGCCTGCTCGATCGCCGCTTGCCGTGCCCGGGCCTCGGCTTCCGCCCTCTCCCGGGTGATCCGTTCACTCTCGATCCGCTCCTGCTCGGCGCGTTGCTGCTCCAGCGCCTTCCGCGCTACCGTGATCTGCAGGCGAAGATCCGTTCTGTCCAGGTTCTTCGCTTCCACCGCCTGCAGCACTTCCAAAACCCCTTCCCAATCCTGCGCCTGCATCCGCTCTTCGGCGATGCGCAGCGCGTTGTCGCACTCCAGGGTCCGAGCGCGAAATTCAGCCCGTTCACGAAGGATCTGCTTGACCTCGCGGTCAATCTCCAGCGCCAGCGAACGTACCGACGAATCCCCCGGATGCGACTCCACACACTGTGCCGCGCGCGATATCGCAGATTCGAGCTCTTCGTCTGACTCCAGCACCGGCAGGGAAGTGCGAACCGATTCCAGTTCCTGAACGATCAGATCGTGCTCGATGCGACGGCCCTGGATCCCGGTCAGAATGCGCTTTGCCGCTTCCTGCAACTCCTGGAAGTTGGGGCGCTTGTCAATCAGCGCCTTCACGCGCGGCACCATCCCTTCCGCTTCCTGGACCGTCGCGGCGGATCCCACCGACTGCCCCAGCGCCTGCATCTCGCGAAGCAGCGACTCCAGAATCCCCCGCACCCGCGCAGCGTCATTCTCCAGCTGGCGGGCCCGCTCTGCCAGTTCTCGATCTCCCGGATCCAGCGCCGCGATCGACTTCCCGCGCTCCGCGGTACGCGTCAGTTCTTCCAGGCTGTGGGCTCCCGCCAGCTCGGTGGACAACCCGGAAATCTCGCGCAGCAGCTCCGAGTGGCGTTCCAGCCGGCGCGTCACCGATGACTCGATCTGCTGCAGCAGCGCTCCGATCTGCGCATCCCCCGCAAACCCCGTCGCTACCTCACGGGCCCTGCGGAACAGCGAGGTCAATTCACTGGTAGGTGTCCGCTCAAGGTCCCGCGCCAGCGCGGATAGCGATCCCAGCGCGCGATCCCGTTGTTCGCGAAGCCGGGTCAACGCTGCCGTCAACTCCACCGAGCGTTGCTGAAGCTCCCGTTCATGCGGGAACGCCGCGTTGATGCTCATCAGGCGGTTTTCCGCTTCGCTGAGCGCGGTCGTATCGTTGGGACGATCGACGACCCTGCGAAGCTGCTCCAGCTCCACCATCGCCTGGTCGCGCGCCCTCACACGGGCGTCAATCTCGTTCAGAACAAGAGCCGCAACTTCCTTCGCGTGCTCGTCGATCTGCTTGCCTTCAAGGGCCGTCCGCAACTGGGCCCCGCCCTTGACCATCTCATCGAGATCGGTGCGAGCGTCAAGCGACCGCCTCAACTCCACCGTCCAGTTCAAAACCTGCTGCATCAGCCGAGCCCGCGCCTCTGCCTCAGCCCTCTGCAACGCCTGCTGTAATTCCGCCTGTTCGCGCTCGAACTCCTGGCGCTCGATCTCTGCTCGCGTGTTGGCCAGCTGCGATTCAAGGTTCGGTTCGCCGGGATAGCGGTTCAGTGCTTCAGTCAGCGCCTGCACCGCCTCTTCGAGCCTGCCTTGGTCAACCAGCGCCTTCACCGCAAGGCTCTGGTCATTGACAAACTTCCGCCGCTCCGCAATGTCCCGCTGCTTCTCGGAAATCGAGCGCAGCCGCACCAGCGTCGGTTCGTCGGGGAATCGCGAAAGACCCATCTCTGAAATCGTGCAGGCCGAGGAAAAATCCCCCGCGTGCAATGCCTTCTCGATCTGGTCCGTGATCTCCTGCAGGAACCGCCGCCGCTTCTCCTGCTCCTGGCCGCGTAGCGCCCACTGCAGCAGCTCGTGTACGTTCGAGTCGGAAGGATCAAGCTCCTCTGCCTGGTGCAGGGCATCCAGCGCATCGGAAAACTTGCGCTCCGCGATCTCCCGCCGCGCCTGGTCGACAAAAGTCTGGACCCGCTGCCGTCTCGAGCGCTCCGCCAGTTCCTTGTTGATGACCGAGGCCATCGCCCGCGCTTCAGAGTCGGTGGGATCCAGACGCATCGACTCCTCCACCGCCTCCTTGGCTTCGTCAAAGTCCCCGGCGAACAGCGCCGACTCCGCTCTGTTCAGCGCTTCACGCACTGCCTTCACGCGCGAAATCGCGTTCCGAATTTCCTCGCACAGCTGAATCGATTCGGTATCGGTTGGGTCAAGGCGGAGTGCCTGGTCCGCGCACGCAAGAGCCTCTTCGTACTGCGCGCCGGCCAGCGCCACCTGCGCCTGCGAACGCATCTGGATGACCTGCGAGGTGCGCTGCTGCTGCTGGATCGCACGCCGGATCTCCCGCAGCAGCCGGTTTGCCCGCTCGTTCTGCCGGTCCAGCCGAATCACTTCCTGCAGGTGAACACGAACCCGGTCAAGGTCGCCGCGGTGCATCGCGGTCTCCGCGCGCTTCATGCAATCGGCAATCGTGGCCGCCTTCAGTTCCTTCTGCACCGAGAGCAGATCGAAACCGAACTCCTCCGCCGTCTGGTAACGGTCATTCAGGTTTTTCGCCAGGGCCTTCGCAATCACCGGCTGCAGGCCGGGAGGGAAGTCCTGGCTGAAGTGCGAAAGGGGAGTCGGCTCCTCGCGAAGGATCTTTACAAATGTCGACGCCGCATCGTTGCCCTTGAACGGCAGCTCGTACGTCAATAGCTCGAAGAGCATCACGCCCGTCGAGAAGACATCGCTGCGCGCGTCGATCGGAATGGAGTTGATCTGCTCCGGCGACATGTACGACAGGCTGCCCACCAGTTGGCCTGTCTGAACGATCGAGCTCTCGCCGCCCGCGATCCGGGCAACGCCGAAATCCACTATCTTCGCCGTGCCGTCGCCCAGCAGAATTACGTTGGCGGGTTTGATGTCGCGATGGATGACGTTGCGGTCGTGCGCGTACTGCAGTCCGTCGCATACCTGGATCACCAGGTCCAGCTTCTCCACCAGAGGAAGCTGGCGCCGCTCCGCGATCAGCTTGGAGGTCGGCTCGCCCTCCAGAAACTCCATCACCAGGTAGGGATTGCCGTCCTGCTCGCCGCTGTCATACACCGTCACGATGTTGCGGTGGTGCAGGTTGCCGGTGGATTTCATCTCCCGCGAGAAGAACCGGTCGAAAATGCCGCCCGACGCGTCCGCCTGGCGCAGCATCTTGATCGCCACCGTGCGCCCGATTGCGGGATCATGAGCGCGATAGACGATGCCCATGCCGCCCGTACCAATGACGTCGAGCACCGTGTACTTCCCGATCTGTCGCACTCCGGGCTGCACGCCCATCGATACCACTCCGGCAACTAAGAAGACAGAGATGTCCTATTATCAGTAGCTTGCAAAAAGAGCGAAGGAATTGCGGGGTGGGGCGACTGGTGTTGCGCGCCCTTCGATGTGAGACAACACATTAACACAATCGCTGCGTTCTTAAATAGCACATTTTGGAAACGTTAATCCTTGCCGGACATCAAATTGGTAACTGCCGGGCAGCATCATTTTGTCTCCGCTGACGGGCGGAGCTGCCGATGACCCCCGCAGCCCCGCCCGCGCCACCTCCCCCGTGGCATCGCAGCTTAAATTTCAGAAGAAATAGAACTGGCCAATCAGGCTCCCCACCGGTCCCAAACGGGAGTTGGCTTTCCTTCAGATAAGTGCCTGAAAAGAGCCTTCCGTTACATCTTCTAGCGAGTTTCAGTCCCCAAAAGGGACACCGGCTCGGACTGCTGAAGTCGTCTCTGCCTTGCAAAGGGAACCGATGGGGATCTTCAGATTTGGCCAAAAATTAGAATGCACTTTAGCTTCTATCACTAAATATCTGATTCCATGACATCTGAACAGGCAGATAGCCTTTCCCGATTCCATCCGCGATCCCTTTTAACGTCTTCGATTCAGTACGCCAGCTCCGCAAGTCGCGAAACACCGCACCCAAATCCGAAGCTGCGCGTTTTCGTGAACACAATCGACGAGCCAACCAACGACTTTTCCTGACGAAATCTCTCCTGATTACTAGACCCATTCCATCCGCAACTCGACGACCTGGAGGCGCGATGAACCGAGAAGGATCGTGCCTGTATCAAGCGTCCACCGAGATTGCTGCCGGATCATGTCCGATAACGGATATTCTGTATACCGCATTCCAGCCTCAACCGTTGTAACGCTACGCCCCACTTCCGCACCTATCCATATCAGCGTTGGCACTTCCCGAGTCCCCTTTTCATTCGACTTTGCGCATTAGCAAGTGGAGGCCTCCTGCTCCCGCGCAGAATGTGCGATAGCAGGAAGCCAAGTGCGACCAACGCGCTGGCGCAGCAGTAACAACTTCGTACCACCCGCCTTGGAGAAAGTCATGAAAGCCAGCTTTACTGCCGTTTGTGCGACCGCCGTTGTTGTGGCGGCTTCCGCCGTCGCAGGCACTCAACCCTCTGCTGGAATCCGCCCCGAAAAATTAGCCAGGGTCGAAGCCATCACTTCCTACTGTGAAAAGGCCAATCCCGCAGCCAGCCACTTCTACTTGGCCAAGCTCACCGGCGTGACCCAGGGCCATTCAAACGAAGAGCTTCAGCGCAGTCGCGCCTCGGGCGCCTACCTCCGCGCCTTCAATGAAGCCAGTCTCACCCTTTCCAGGGTCACGGGTCAGACCGGCGCCAAAGGATGCCGTGACTATTTGTCTGATAATGAGTAGCGAATTCCGGGTTGAAACTCGCCGATTTCCCACTGGAGTTTTATCCGCCAGTCGTTAGCACATAATCATTGACACTTGGCCGGCTCCACGCTTGTAATCAAAACTAGCGGTGATGGAGTTCACCCTGCGGCTTGCCTCGGCTCGCTGCTAACCGCTGTCCTTTCTTTCCTCTCACCGGGCAACAGCCCCGATTCGAGCGGTTGCTGGACAGATGATGACTCCTGGCAGGTATACCTGTCGGGAAGTCTCGTCTCCGGCACAATCCCTGCAAAGCGAACGAATAGCTGCAGCCTTCTCGCGTGCGATCGCGCAGTGCCCTTCCGGGTTGGCATTCGGGCTTCGCAGCAAGACTGGCGAAAGGAGAACAGCTTGCAGAAATATCTGCTCATTGCGTTGGGAGGCGGGCTCGGTTCGATTGCCCGATATTGGGTCGGATCCACCATCGCGAACCGGCTGGGAATCCGCTTTCCTTTTGGCACCCTGGTGATCAACCTCTCCGCTTGCGCCGTGATCGGATTCGCGCTCACATGGTTTGGCGAACGCGCTGAGTTCGACCCCGTCTGGCGGTTTTTCCTGGCCGTCGGCTTCATCGGCTCCTACAGCACCTTCTCCACCTATGAATGGGAGACCCTCTCCACCCTCAGGTCAGGCGCTTTTGCCATGGCCGCCCTCTACTCCCTCGGCAGCGTTGTCGCCGGATTGATCGCTACCTGGGCCGGCGCGGCTCTGGCTGATTCCCTGTGAGCGAGCATTTCATCAGGAATCAGTACCGGTTGCCATCAATTCCGATCCGCATCGAATTCGTCGACCCCGCGAAGCGGTCAACGGCATCCTGCCGGAGTTCAAGAGCCTGTGCAACTGCTGCCTGATCGAAATTCAGGACAAGGCCGTAATCGTTCCCTCGCGCAACTCCACTTGATGAAAATTGTGTCCGCTATGAAACTCTCCCACCCGTCACTACACCATTGTTAAGATCGCGCCTGCACCCGGGCGCATGGTGAGGAACGTGGATGTCACCCAGCCAGGTTGGTGCTTCAAACGGAATCATCGCTAGAAATCTCTCTTGTGCCTTCGAGGGCGAGTCCAATGCCCATTCCCGCTACACCGTGTTCTCCCAGAAGGCGGATGCCGACCGGCTCTACGGCGCTGCCAGCCTGTTTCGCGCCGCCGCCCGCGCCGAACTTATCCACGCCAACAACCACGCCCGTGTAATTCACCAGCTTGGTGGATACCCCACCGCCCAGATCTATGCGGTCAACGTCCGATCCACCCTGCAAAATCTCAAGGCTGCCCGCGCCGGCGAGCAACACGAAATCGATGCCATCTACCCTCGCTTCGTTCGCCACGCACAGGCTCACGCCAGCCTCGCCGCGGCCCGCAGCTTCGAATGGGCTCTTGAGGCTGAAAAGACCCACGCGCTCCTCTATGGCAAGGCCATCTCTCTCCTCGATGGCGATGGCCCCGATGCCTGGCACAGTAAGAGCCGGACATTCTATGTCTGCCCCGTCTGCGGCTTTACCTGCGAAAACTGCGGCCGCGACCGCTGCCCCGTATGCACCGGTTCCGCTGAACGTTTCGAAGCGATTCGGTAGAACCCTGGGGTGCCGTCAGCGCCCGCCACATCCCTGACCGCGGCTCGGCCCGGCAAACTACGGCTGCTGGGCACTCTGCTTCTCAGCTTCGACGATCGCCTTTCTGAACTCGTCTACAGCCGGAACACCCGGCGATCGCAGCGCATCCTTCGCACTGTACCGCCAGACCGACGGAAAATCCATCGCGTTGTCGCGCTTGCCGCGATAGACCTCGAACAGATCTTGCGCCTCGCCCATCTCCACTTTTTTGTTGGGGCCTTCCGGTTGAGAATTGGTGGGATCACCCGTTTGTGGTGGGGTCCCCTTACGACCTCCGACACCGATTCCCGAGTCCGTGGGAGTAATAATCACTGGCCGATTGTTGATCGGCACCCCTCCCACCGTCGGCTGCGCCAGCTTCCCGCTTCCCTTCCTCACCGAGATAATCAGATCGGCAGTTGAAACATCGGCCGTCATCGTGAACCGGCCCCAGTTCATCAGCGCCTTCTCTACGTCTTGCTGTGCGGTTCGATTCGCAGTGGGAGCATCGACCGCAATCCCCGCATCAGGGTCGACGATTACCAGAACCGTTCTTGCTTCCAGGACATCGTTCGGCAACAACACCTTCTTCTTGTCCTTGCCGCCCGCCGTCAGGCAGCAGGTCAACAAGGCATAAAGCGCAACCGCCTTCTGAACGCGCACAGGTCACCCCCGGTCGATGCTAGCCAGTCTAGTCGCGTGCCAATCCTTTTTCCACACAGCGCCTGCCGTCGCGCAAACCGGGCCTGCTCCATTCCTACTCGCGAACCGAGGTGAAAGGCGACGCCGGCAATCCTTGGCCGTTGAACAGATTGCATTGCGGACTGTTCGCCCACCCATATCGCACCTTCACGGGCTCCGGAACAGACGGGCTCGAAGCCACCACGGTATCGTTCTCGATGTGTGCTGACGCCGGAAAAAACCTCCCGTCGCTGCCCGCTACCTCAAAGCCGGTAAGCTCACCGCCACGGGCGGTCAGACCCTTAGCATGCTCGAACCAGGCTCGAACCGACGTTCCCTCAGCCGTAGCCTGCCGGAACACCGGTCCCCAGTATTCCACCTGCTCGCCGTAGCTGATGTTCTGTGCCGCGAGCGCGAGCCGGTGGCCGACATCGACCTTGTCAGTGGGATGTACATCGTCAGGATTGCCAATATCGATCGTCACCGCCATGGCTGTATTCCGCAGACCAAGCGTCTCCACCTGCTGTTGCCGCAAACTCGCCCAGTCTTCCAGCGGCGTCGATTTGAAATTCGAGATCTGCACATAGAGAAATGGGAAATCCCCCACTCCCCACTGCCGGCGCCAGTCTTCGATTAACGTGCGCATGATCCGGTTGTAGATCGGGTAGCGCTCCAGCGCGCTATTGCTCTCTCCCTGGTACCACAGCGCCCCGCGGATCGCCAGCGGCGTCAGCGGCGCAATCATTCCGTTGTAGAGCAGCCCCGGCCCCCAGCTCGCCAGAGGAGGATGCCACGGAAACTGCGGGACCGGCTTCCCTGCCGCCACCGCTTCATCCTTCTGCCGTTGTTCGTCCTTTACTTCGTTTCCGGCATCGGCGGCTCGATCCAGCATCTTGCCTCGCGACATAAACAACGGGTTCAATGCTGCATCTTCACCCAGCGCCGTCAACCTCACCCACGACTCAGCGACGGTCCCGCCCCATGTCGAATCAATAACCCCGACAGGCACGTGTTCCCGCTGCTCGATCTCCCGTGCGAAATACCACGCCACCGCCGAAAATTCCTTCGCTGTTTCCGGTGTAGACTTCGCCCAACCGTCCGTGTCCACGTCGTCCTCGGGATAGTCCGACGCCCGCTTCTTCACGATCAGCAGCCGGATCCGCGGGTTGTCAGCCTTGGGCAGGTCGGTGCCCGCCGTAGCCGCCTTGCGCATCTCGAATTCCATATTCGATTGCCCCGACGCCACCCACACATCGCCCACCAGAATGTCATTGATCGTGATCGGCGCCGTGCCCCCGTCTGTGCCACTCCTAATCGTCAGCTGAAATGGACCGCCCGCCGCTCCAGGCTTCATGTAGGCGTTCCATCTTCCCAGGTGATTCGTCGTCACCGTCTGCGTTTCGTTCCTGAAATTGACCGTGACCCCCTGCCCCGGATCGGCCCGTCCCCAAACATGCACCGGCAGATCCCGCTGCACCACCATGTGATCAGAAATGACCTTGGGAATAGTGACCTCCGCCTTCACCACCGGAGAGGACAAAAGCAGCACCATCAATAGCGCCCGAACACTCAAGATATAACCCCGCATATTAGAAGTCTCCGGACCATCGCCCCTCGGGGCGCACTCATCCGAAAGAGAAACTTATCAGATGCCACCACCACCAGGCAGTGCCGCGTTTGAAGTTGATGCGACGCTCCGGTCCAAACCTCGCACGACTGAATCTCCCCGTCGTGACCCGTTCACGTCGCCACATTGACAGAGCCGCCCCTCACCCCTCAAACTCGCGGATGCTCGGCGCACGACCCCCCGCAGCGCCGTGAAAGTCCCGCAACCCGTGCCTGTCGAGGTTTCACTCAATCACAGGCCTGATAGAGAACGAGCCAGCCATGAGCACAACTGAACCGCAAAGCCTTAAACATCACGCCCGGTTCGATCCCGTCTACCACGTTGCCCTCGCTGGCATCCTGATCTTCAACGTCGTTTACGCGGTTGTTCACCTGGTTCGCCATTTCAGCTTCCTTAGCGTCTGGCTTCTGATCCTCTCCCTGGCGGCTTTCCTGCTCCTGCTGCGTATGCGCCAGTATCCACTCAAGGTGCAGGATCGCGTAATTCGCCTCGAAGAACGGCTGCGTCTGCAGTCCCTCGCACCTGCGGCCTGGCATCCGCAGATCTATCGCCTCACCGAAGATCAGTTGATCGGACTTCGTTTCGCCGGCGACGACGAAGTCGTGTCCCTTGCCACTCAGGCTCTCGAGCAAAATCTCAGCCGCAAACAAATCAAGGAACGCATCCGCAACTGGCGCCCCGACGGCTGGCGCGTCTGACCCGCCATCAGCCCGCACCCGCGCGGATCGTGCTTGACACACCTGCGCGTTTACACCTGCAGGCCGCGCTCCGATTTGGCAAACTTAATCGGCCGGCGCCTCGCCCGTGGAAGTACCTCCCCGGGAACCAGCAGAAGGCAAGCCCCGCAGAACCGGTCTCAGAGTCTCCATCCACAATCACTCCTGTGTCCAGACCGTGTTCTTCATGGTAGTGCTCGAGCGGCATTTTCCCATCCAGCCAGGCGCCGTTCATCGGATACACGTCCGGATCGAAGAACACCTGGTAGAAATGCCACACTACGATTGCCAGCGTGGCCAGGATCGCCTCGTAGTAGTGAATTGCCGTGGCCACGTCCACATACCAGCGCGACAGCAGGTTCCCCACCCACACCTTGCCCCACAACATCACTCCCGTCAGGCCCATCAGCGCCGTGCCCCATACCAGCGCCCAGTATTCAGCCTTCTCCGCATAATTGAATCGCCCGTATGCAGGCCTCACCGTCGTCATCCCGAGGTAGTAGCGCATCGCCGCCAGCACGTCGAACCCGTCATGGACGCCCGGCGCAATATCGCGCAGCAGCCGTCGTCCCTCCCGCGCGGCCATCAGGTAGAACATGTGATAGATCCCCGCTCCAATCAGCACTACGCCCGCCATGCGATGAACGGTACTCCGCAACGACTCCCCCATCCCGAACGCATGCGCAAACCACGAATCGGGAAATTTCAAGGCAAAACCCGTGATGACTAAAATGATGAAGCTGGTAAGCAGGATGACGTGCTGCCACCTCTGGTTCAAAGTCATCCGAACCACCATCACCGCGTGTGCCTTCCGCCGCGCTGCCAGCTTGCTCCGCCAGATGATCAGGTTATGCAGAAACATCGCCCCGATCACCAGGATGATCAGCGGCACATAGATCCTCCTCACCCATCGCACCGCGATCGAATCGGCATCCCTCGCCCTGCCGCGATCCTCCAGGTGCACTCTGGTGAGAGTGAACTTCTGCGTCGCTCCCTTGTGACACTGGCCACACGTAGCATCGAGGTTCGCCCGGTTGATCGTCGATCGCGCATCACTCGAAGGCAGGATGTTATGCACCCCATGGCAACTGGCACAGTTTGCCACCAGCACCGAACCGCCCGTGGAAGCCAGTCCGTGATAACTGTCCATGTAACTGGAAACCCTGCCTCCCGGCACTCCAAACTCCTGCGACAGACGCACTCCCTCGTGACACCGCGCGCACGTATCAAGCGACAGGTTCTGTCCCGCCACCGGCGACTTAGGATCTTTGTGATTCTTAATCGAATGAATCCCGTGGCAGTCCGTACACACCGGGGCAAGCCCATTCCCCCTCGCAATTCCCTGCCCGTGGATGCTGTTCATGAAAGTCTGCGCAACGTCTCCATGACACTTGCCGCACGTCGCCGGAACGTTGAACTTGTAAATCGACGACTTCTGGTCGTTCGCCCCGAGAATCTCGTGCGCCCCATGGCAATCGGTACACACCGCCGCCTTCTGCGATCCTTTTTCTATCGCCCGCCCGTGCACGCTTTCCTGGTAAGAAATAAACGTCTGCGCACTGTCCCCGTGAGGCTCAACCAGGAACTTCTGCCCGTGGCACCGCCCGCAAGTCTGAGGTATGTTGGCGTGATTGACTGGCGAAGCCGGATCGCCTGGCGTCAGAACCTCGTGCGCCCCGCCATGGCAATCCTCGCAGCCTGCGCCGTTCGCCTCGCCGGGCTTAGGCGGCCGCGCATGCATTGAGCGCAGATACGCCTGCTGCGCCCCTTCATGACATCCCGCGCAGGTAATCTTCTTGGGCGGCGCCTCATGCACCAACCCCTTCACATCCGTGTGACAATCCACGCAGCCTAAAATCCGCCCATGGAAGGAATGCTTGAATTTGTCGCCGTCGACGAACAGGCTGACCTGCTTGCCGTTTTCATCCGCCGTCAAGCTCGGCTCTCCATGGCACGACAAACAGTCGCTGTCTTTGATCCCGTGTCCGCCCGGCTTGTGTTCCGCTGCCCACGCAAACCCTGCCGCGAACAGAAAAAAAATGCCCAGCTGCGTGGCACGCCGCGCCAACCGCCTTGCACAACACCGGCCATTTACGGCCATGACTTACCTCATTACTCGCCGAAGTAGGCAGTCAGCGTAAGCACCAGCAGAACCAGCCCGATCACAATCGCGGTAGTGCCGATAACCCGGCTCACGTTCACCAGCCACGTGGCCGGCTTTTCCCCCACCCGCGTCTCCAGTTTTCCCTGCAACTCCAGCCGTTGATACTCCACCGCGCGCTTGCTCTTGAATTCCTCTTCGCTTTCCACCCCGGTGAAGATCACCATGTCCATCGGGAAACTGCCCGGCCGCAGGTGCGTGTTCACAAAGTGAATGGAAAAGATAAACAGGATCGCCAGCAGCCCCTCTTCGCTGTGAATGACCAGCACCGCATTCAATGCCCATCCCGGCAGAAAATGCGCGAAGAACGGCGCAAACCACATCGCATATCCCGAGAACCCGATCACCAGCATTCCCCAGAACACCGCCCAGTAATCGAACTTCTCCCAGTACGCATACCGCTCAAAAATTGGCCGCGGTCCCAACCCCACGAACCACCTGAAATGCGCGAAGATGTCCTTGACGTCCTTCCAGTTCGCCACCATCGACGTCGCTCCCCAGAAGATGCCCTTTTCCCGGTTCAGCAAACCGCGCTTGAAGATCTCTTTCAAATGCAAAGCAAAGGCGATCGTCAGAACAATCGCGCATATCTTGTGGAAGAAAAGAATGGCTCCGAAACCTCCCACGCTGCTTGCCATCCGACGCGCCCAGATGCTCTGGCTGAATCGCAAGGGCAGACCCGTGCCCGCCAGTCCGAGAAACGTCGAAAACAACACCGCGTGCATATACCGCTGCGCGCGCGTAAAACGGACAAAGAAGCGTTCGTTCCTTAGGCCGGCCACTTTCGTTTCAGCAGGCGCCACCTCGAGCTCAGGCATGATGTTCTCCTTCGGTGGACCTGTTCTTGATCTGCTCCATTCGGGAACGGATCAGCCACAAAGCTGTGTGGATCACGAAAAACGTCAGCACCCCCACCAGCAGGCAATTCATGAACAGTCTTATGAAATAGAGCGCCGGGTTCAGCTTTCTAACCCGCGCATTAGCATGGGGCTGGTATTGCACAAAGCTCAGGTTGGCGCCCGCATGGCACTTCCCGCACGTCCCCACCAGCCGCGCGTGATTCACCGGGGACCGCGGGTCCGACGCGGGCCACACCGCATGCGCATCATGGCAGTCCCAGCAGCGGGCCGTCTCCACATACCCGCCCAGCGCTCCCAGCTGCGAATGGAACGTATCCCGATACGTGCTGAACTTGTCCTTGTGGCACGACCCGCAGATGGGCGTTGATTGCATTCGAAAGCCCGCCGCCGTGGGCTGCACAATCGCATGCGCAGTGTGACAGTCGGAACATACCGGCGCGTCCTTCTTGCCCGCGGACACCGCCTTGCCATGCACGCCTTCCATGTAGTCGCTTGTAATCCCCGCGTGGCAGTTCCCGCACGTCTTCGGAATGTTCGCCTTGAACGTCGAGCTCTGCGGGTCTTTGCGGCTCAGAATGTGGTGCGAGCCGTGACAGCTCTGGCAGTTCGCCGCCACCAACAGCCCTTCCTTGCTCAAAGCGAATCCGTGAATCGAATCGATGTAGGAAGGAAACACCGTGGCCAGACCGTGCTTCTGCGCCATGCCGTTATTGCCATGACAGGTCCCGCACGTCTTCGGAACGTTCAGTGGATAAACTGCCGAAAGTTTGTCCGTCTTGGGCACGATCGCGTGCGCATCCCCGTGACAACTGGTGCACGGATGGTCAGCGGAATTCGAATGCACGCTGCCCGACAGCTCGGATGCCTCACCGGCATGGCAGGTTTCGCACTTGACCCTGGCGATCTTGTCGGGGTGCGGATACCCCTTGATATCGGCATGGCAGTCGCCGCACTTCAACACGCCATGGATGCTCTTGCCAAAGGTGTCGCCGTCCACGCTGATGTTGTGCCCGGCCGCATCCTGCAGGCCCTTGTCTGCGTGGCACGCAAGACAATCCGCCTGCGCCCATGCCGGCCTTTGACCCCACAGCAGCATCAACAGGCCAACCAACACCGCCCTTGAAATGCCCCCGCAAAGCCGTCTCACAACCCGCCCAGCCTCGCTTGATCTCCCCCACCGCGCTCCCACAAAATCGCTTCGGAATCTCCTCCAAAGCCCCTCTGGTCTCCGCGCCGGCGAAGCACTTGAGGAGACTGTCATCCTCGCAGCTTTGCCCATCCCCGCTTCTTCTTTCTCCCTGGAAGTGACACTTTGCTGTCCGTGTCTCCGGGCACACCTGTACTGCTACCGCAACCAAGTCTCAAAAACAGTTTGCGAATTCTCACTCGAGAAGAATCTTTTATCCACCCTGCTGGCAGTGACCGTAGTCACAACTGCTCTGATAACGGACACAATCGTCCATTGATTGGACACAACCTTCCATAGACCGCCAGTCACTTCCGCGCACCTCAACCTTCCCGGCACGCAAACTTTGCGACAACCTGACCAGCCATCCGGACGAACCGCCCGCGTTCAAATCCCCGCAAAAGTGACACGGGTCACAACCAGCTGTGACTCCGCTCCCTCACAATGAGGCCGCTGCTTGAGGTTTGTTCATGAGCACAGCTGCCGACCCCTGCTCCGCATCCATGCTTGCTCTTCCCCGCGATTCCATTCGCCAGATCCAGTGGCGTTTCGCCGACCGCTTCGATCTCCAGATGCTGGTGCAATCCGCGCGCTCCGTTGCTCGCGGCACTGTCGCCCGCCTCGTCGCTGCCGGTGAACGCAACACCCATGAATGGACGCCCGGCATCAACGCCATGGCCGCTGACGTTGTCAGTGATGATGGAAGCCACCTCAGCAAGGCCGGCCGCTGCGCCGGACGCGCCGGCGCCGAAGACTTCCTCCTCCTTCAGAACAAGGTCACTCGCTGTCTTAGCGGAGACCGCCTCGCCAAGGATCGCGCCGCGGCCATCGTCAGCACTGTCATGATCCCCGAAGCACTGGATTACCCGGTATGAACACCGACATCGCCAATCTCTCCCTCAGCAGCCCACCCGACGCCACAGAGCCTTCGGAGACTCCCTCGCCCGAGCGTCCTGTCATGGAAGTGGATATAGCCTGCGCCGGTTTCGGGCCCGCCGCCGGCGGCTTCCTCACTACCCTCCAGCGCGCCATTGAAGAACATCCCGAAGCGTCCGCCTTTCAGAGCGCAGCCAATCCCGGAATGCCCCTTCAAGTGGTCTGCTACGAGCGCGCCGACGACATCGCCAGCGGAGTCAGCGGTATCGTTACCCGCGCGCGCGGCATCCGGTCAACCTTCCCCGATCTCAACCCTGGCCAGATCCCCATGGCCGCCGCGGTCACGCGCGAACGCCTGCTCTACCTTATGGACCCCATCGGCGCCAGCCGCCGCTCGATGTCGCTGCGCTGGGCTGATCGCGTCCTTCGAACCTGCGGCCGGTTCCTCGGTGTCAAAAATCACGCGTTCGAATTTCCCTGGGTGCCCCGCTTCCTGCACAAGAAAGACGGCCTCATTCTCTCCATCGGCCAATTCAACCAGTGGGTAGGGTCGCAATTGATGTCCTCCGGGCTCGTCCAGATCTGGCCGGGAGCGCCCGTGACCGCGCCCCTCCTGGTCAATCGAACCGTGATCGGCCTCCGTCTCGCTGATCAAGGCGTCGACAATCGCGGCATGCCCGCCCAGGGCTACCTTCCCGGCATGGACGTTCGCGCCCGCCTTACCGTCGTCGGCGATGGTCCGGTCGGTGCCGTCGGGCAGGCCCTCGATCGTGAGCTCGGGATGCCGGCCGGCCACGCTCACGGCGAATGGGCTCTCGGCATGAAGATGGTGATCGAGCTCCCGCCCTCCCACGCCGGCCCTGACTCCCCCCTCCAGCCCGGAACCGTCTGGCACACCGTCGGTTACCCCGAGCCTGAAATCTTCGGTTTCCTCTACGTGCATCCGGGCCGTCTCGTCTCTGTGGGCATCTTCGTCCCCTCCTGGATGCACAATCCCTCGCGCACCGCCTATCGCTATTTGCAGCACTACATCCAGCACCCCGCCCTATGGCCTCACCTCAAAGACGGAACCCTGCGCTCCTGGGGCGCCAAATCCCTCGAAGAGTCCGGACGCCTCGGTGAGCCCTTCCTCTGCGGCAACGGCTTTGCCCGCATCGGCGAAGGCTCCGGCAGCACCAACATGCTAACCGGGTCAGGCGTGGACGAAGCCTGGACCACCGGAGTGCAACTCGCCGAGTCCGTCATCGAGTTGCTCCGCGCCGGCAAGGACTTCACCCAGGCCAACCTCGAAGAGACCTATGTGGCCCGCCGTCGCGACAGCTGGGTTGAGCGCGGCGCGCGCGACGCAGAACAGGCACGTGCCGGCTTTGAAGGCGGCCTGGTCAAAGGCCTGGTTGGTATGGCGCTTGCCGGCCTCACCGGCGGCACTCTCTCCCTCTCCGCAGATCGCAAGCCCGCCCACGCCCAGATCCGCGGCGCGGCCTACACTCCCGACGAATTCGAACGCCACCGCGCCTTCGCCATCGCCCAGCAGCATGGACTCCCGTTCCACGACGCGCTCCTCTCCGCGCGCGGGTGGCCCGAAATTCCCCTCGATGGCCGCCTTCTTGTCTCCCAGCAGGACGCCCTCCTCACCGGCGGCAAAGTCCACGCCGCCCCCGGCTTCGCCGACCACGTCCGCTTCAACGACATCCGCCAGTGCGCCTCCTGCGACGAAAAGACCTGCATCGCCATGTGCTCCGGCCAGGCCATTACTCTCGGACCTGACAATATACCGGCCTTTGAACGCGAGAAATGCATCCACTGCGGCGCCTGCTTGTGGAACTGCGCAAAGTCCGCCGACGGTCAACACAGCAACATCAAATTCCGAGCCGGCTCCGGCGGCCTCCACTCCGCCGAAAACTGAACAAAGCTGCAAGCTAATAGCTATTAGCTCTTAGCTTCTAGCTCCTAACACTAGCTTCTAACTCTGGATACCAACCAAGACAGATTGCTTCAAAAAAGGATTCGATGGCGCAGAGTTACCGGGATTTGATCATTTGGCAATGATCGATCGAACTGAGCATCTGCATCTACCAAGTCACCGCCCTCTTTCCGAAGGAGGAGCGCTATGGGCTCACTGCGGCTGGACGCGCGGTAAGGCCGACATCGTTTAGATCGCTGACGCCTTCAAAGTTATGTCCCGCTTGAACGCGCTCCTGGCGAAAACCACCGACTGAATCGGGCCTCCCACAACCCACAAAATCCATGCGGCTGCCGCCCCGCGCACGCCTCGCGCCTTCACAAAACCGCAAATCTCATGTGGTAGTTTAGGTATTTGGAGTAAGTGGAAAACATGCCTACAATTACCTCTTTCATCAAGCATCACTACCGCCATTTCAATGCGGCCGCGCTCGTCGATGCAGCCCAGGCTTACAACGATCACCTTGCCACCGGCGGCAAAATGTTTGTCACCATCGGCGGCGCCATGAGCACCGCGGAGCTCGGCCTCTCGCTCGCGGAAATGATTCGCCAGGACAAGATTCACGGCATCTCCTGCACCGGCGCCAACCTCGAAGAGGATGTCTTCAATCTCGTCGCTCACGACTTCTATGAACGCGTCCCCCACTATCGCGATCTCACCCCCGCCGACGAAGCCGTCCTCCTCGGCCGCCATATGAACCGCGTCACCGACACCTGCATCCCCGAGATGGAGGCGATGCGCCGCATTGAGAACGAAGTGTTGAAAGAGTGGGTGCGCGCCGACCAGGCCGGCCAGCGCTTCTTCCCCCATCAGTTCATGTACAAGATCCTGCTCTCCGGCGACCTCGAAAAGTCCTACCAGATCGATCCCAAAAACAGCTGGCTCCTCGCCGCCGCCGAGAAAAACCTACCCATGTTCGTCCCCGGCTGGGAAGACTCCACCCTCGGCAACATGTATGCCGGCCACTGCATTTCAAAGGACGTCGAGAAAGTTCACACCGTCCGCACCGGCATCGAGTACATGATGGAGCTCGCCGAGTGGTACACCGAAACCACCATGACTTCGTCGCTCGGCTTCTTCCAGATCGCAGGCGGCATCGCCGGCGACTTTCCCATCTGCGTCGTCCCCATGCTCCATCAGGATCTGCAGCGCAACAACGTGCCCCTGTGGGGATACTTCTGCCAGATCAGCGACTCCACCACCAGCTACGGCTCCTACTCCGGCGCCGTGCCCAACGAGAAGATCACCTGGGGCAAGCTCGGTGAAAAGACCCCGAAGTTCATCATCGAGTCCGACGCATCCATCGTTGCGCCACTGATCTTCGCCTACGTCCTGGGCTGGTAAGACTCACCGGCGGGGCGGCCGTGCTGCCTGCCCCGTCGCGTTTTCCCTCACGGCATCAGTGACACAAACGCCACGCCGTATCCATCAAGCGTCACGCTGATCCGCCCCGCCGGCGCAATGCCCACCCCCGCTGGTCCCTTCACCACATCGGTACTGGCATCGATCGTCATCAGGCTCGCCGCCGTAAAATTTCCCAGGCTCGTCGTGTCCACAATCACCGTGCGCGGATCGCCGCTGCCGTTATCGTCGCTCGCGGCATGCACTGCCTTGTCCACGATCATCAACCTGACCGTGCCATCGCTCCCGCGCGTGGCCAGCGTCTCCACTGACGATGTGTCCGTCGCGTTCAGCGTGAGAATATCCGGCCCCGGAGCCGCTGCCGTCGACGGATACATCGTGCGCAGCGTCCGATCCACCCAGTAGCTCAGGTAAGGAACCCCCTTGCCGTCCACCTCTCCGTATTGCTTGTCGCCCGAATACTGCCACTGGTAAAGCGCCTGGTTCCCCGCCTTGCCGAATTGCGAAAACACATACGGACGCCAGGCCGCGAAATACGCGCTCGTTCCCCGCCCATCCGCCACAAACGCCTGCGCGGGATTGCAATTGCTCATGCCCTTCGCATCCGCGAAATCCGCATTGACATTGTTCTCCGTCACCCACAATGCCGCACCCGCCAGGTCCGTTCGCGACTTCATCTGCGATTCGATGAAGCTGGCCACCGCCGCATATTGCGGGACCGCATCGAAGACCACCGCATCCGTCGTCAGCTGATCGCAGCTCCCATACATGTGCATGGCCACCGCGTCCACCTGCGCGTTCACCCCGCCCGCATTCTTCGCCGCAAAAAACGGCGGCAGCCACGTCTCGGGATCGTCAGGGTAACCCGTTCCCAGCGTCGATCCACTGAACTCCAGCGCCACCAGCTTGATGGATGGATCGACCTTCAGCATCGCCGGCGCCGTCGTGTTGTAAAGCGTGATGTAATCGTCTGCCGCCAGCCCGTTAAAGTCCGGCTCGTTGAACACGCCCCACCACGTCACCGGCTGTTTCGAAGCCGATTGAAAGTGCGTGCCGCCCGCGTCGAATCCGCCCTTGTTGTAATAGCGCACCACGTTCGCCGCGTAGGCAGCAAAATCCTTCGCATGATTCGCCACGTCCAGATGGCCGCTGGCATCGCACATCCATGCCGGCGCGGTCGCAAGCTGCAGCTCCGGGCTGTGATCGCCCTGTCCCAGCACCGGCTGCACCACCTGGTCCAATAGCGTGAAATCCCAGTCGGTCGCCGCGCCCGTGTTGCCCTGCATCGGCACCGCCTGCGATATCGGCTGCAGCCTGATATGCTGCGGCCCCAGGTTGTTCAGCGTCGCTTCCCGCGCAGCCGTATCCGTGCCGAAAAAATCTCCGCTGAACTCCGCAATCTGAAACGACGTCGACATGAACTGCTCCAGCTTCCCCTTCACGCCGCTGGTCGCATCCACCGTCCCGCTCACCGACGCCACCACCGCCACCACCATCGTGAACGGCATCGACACCGTCTGCCCCGCGGAGTTCACCGTCAAAATCGGAGTGTAAGTGCCGGCCGGCGTTGACGCGCTCGCGATGAAGGTCAGCGGCCCCGAAGGATTGGTGTCCGACGCGGCATACTTTTCCTGCACCCCGGCTGGCAGCCCAATGAAGCTCACCACCGCCGTCTCGCTCGAGGAATTTACCGTCATCTGAACACTCGTGGCTGAGCCGTCCTGCGCCACCACCACCGGCGAAACGGCCAGTGAAACCGTCACCGGCGTCGCGGTTCCTCCGCTTCCCGAACCGCTGCTTCCCTTGCCTCCGCCACCGCATGCGCTCAGGCATACGGACAACGTTGCAATGCCCGCCTTCAGCACCGCATCAGCACACCCACGCATCGCGCGCAACAAAACCTCCAGGGACCAGGGAAGACACCCACGATTACAGCACAGCCCATGAAGGCCGTCCATGTAACGAACGCGGCATTCCCATCCCCGGCGCAGTCGCGCGCAGGACTGGAAACCTCTGCATCCTTGAAGTTTTGCGCGTAATCTACGTGCGGCCGAAATCAGCCGCGGCACGATTTATTCGTCCGGCAGCACCACGAACAGCCCTTTGGTCTCTTGTCCCTGCCCGCCCGCAAACGCCGTCTGTCCCATTGCCGTGCCAGGCATTACCCACGAAGGACCCGCCAGGTCCGGCATCGGCTTGGCCTGGAACAGCCTCTTGCACTGCCGCGCTGTCCACTTGGCCCACGCCTTTGACTTCTTCCGGCGCGCGCTGTCCGTCGAGATCCCCGTGCCGGCATACATCTGCCGGTACAGCTTCGACAAAAAGATGAACGCGATCCTCGAGGTGATATTCGGGCAGCAGGCCGACCTCCTCCAGATAGGACCCCATTTGTAAAACCGGTCCCACACCTTCTGGGTTCGCAGCCTGATCTCTTCCGAACTCATGGTCGGATGCGGCGTGAACATCTTGGGGCGCACCTCCGACGGAATCATCCAGTACCGCGTGATCGGCACATCGCCCACCATCGCCGGATCCTTCGCCTGCTCCTTCTCCCACCGGCCAAAATCGACCGTTCCCGGAAACGGAGTCATCATGACAAACTGCGCAAACGTCACGCCCGCCTTCAGCGCCATCTCCACCGTTGCGTCAAACGTCGCCGGCCGGTCCGTCGGCAAGCCGAAGATGAACGAGCCAAGCACGTGAACCCCGTGCTTCTTGAACGTCTGCAGCTGTCGCGCCAGCGCGTCCCCGGAATAATTCCAGTCCTTGTAGACCGCTTTCAGGCCCTCCGGCGTCACTGCCTCCACGCCCACCAGCGCACCCTTGATGTTGGCCTTGCGCATCGCGTCCAGGTAGTCCCCGTCCTCGCCCGCCTCCATCGTGATCTGGGTGAAAAACACCATGTCGCTGGGCAGCTTGGCCAGCTCTTCCATCAGTTGGAACCGCTCCTCGCGAATGGCCGTCAGCTCTTCCACCTTGGCGAAGTTCTTCTGCTCCCGCGCCAGGCGCAGATCGGTCAGCGTCACCGGATAGAAGTTATCGTCCGCCAGCGCCACAAACTTGAACCCCAGCCGTCGCAGCGCCACAATCTCGTCGATCACGCTCTGGAACTTCCGCTGCCGCGGCTTCTGCCCGTCCGTGCGCCACACGCTGCAGAACGAGCAATGCTTGGGACATCCGCGAATCGTCTGCACCGAAGCCCACATGTACTTCTGCGGGTTCATCAGGTCCCAGCGTGCCGCCAGGAACTGGCTGCCCTCGATCCGCCCGCCGTCGTAAATCCGCTCTGGAGTGCCGGCCACGCAGTCCATGACCACCTTGCTCCAGACCACGTCTCCGTCGCCCTTCACCACCGCGTGCGCCTGCCCGCGCTCCAGCGCCTCTTCCGGGAACAGCGTGGCGTGAATCCCGCCATACACCACCCAGGCACCCCGGCTGCGCGCCATCTTGCCCACCGCGTATCCGCGCAGGGCATTGCCCGTGTGCACGCTGATGCCGACAATATCTCCGGCATGAATCGACTCCGGCACAATCTGTTCCAGAGACTCGTCCACCAGGATGGGATCGCCCGCCGACTCCGGTGTAGCCGCGGCAAGCACGAATAACCAGCGGGGCGTGATCACCGCCGTACCAAAAGAATTATCGCTTGGATTAACCAGATGAACGCTCATCGGATCCAGCCTTCCGTCTTGCCCTAAGTGGCTGTTTAATAAGGGATCACTAGAGCGTCTGTTGCGCAGGCGAGATTGCCGACGCGAGCCGTCCTGCATGACTACGGAGGTAATCATACTGCTTGGGTCTAACCACCGACATAAAATCGTCCCGGAATTCATAAAACTGCCGAATTTGTTCGCGCCGCCTCCCCTCCTCGCTCGCCCTGTCGACACACCCATCCCCTTCAGGACAATCACTTTGCACGCATCCTCTGTTTGAACCGCCGCCATGTGAAAAAATGGCCCGGTCGCAAGGATTCATGTTTCCCGGAGAGATAAACATGCAGCGGAGAGACTGGTTGAAGATCGCGAGCGCCGGATTAGCGGGCGCGGTAGGGCCCACGCCCGGCGCATACGGAGCCGCATTCCCGGATCAGCCCAACCTGGCGTCAGGCACCAATTGGATCAACGTTCGCGCCCATGGAGCCATGGGCGACGGCGCCGCCATAGACACCCCCGCCATCAACCGCGCCATTGAAGCCGCGGCCCAGGCCGGCGGCGGTACCGTCTTCTTCCCTGCCGGAACCTACCTCAGCTATTCCATCCACCTCAAGAGCAAGGTCGGCCTCCACCTCGATCACGGCGCCGTCATCCTTGCCGGACCCACCCCCATCGATGGCATCGCGTCCGGCGGGTACGACCATGCCGAGCCGCAGGGCGCATGGGATCCCTATCAGGACTACGGCCACAACCACTGGCACAATTCCCTGCTCTGGGGCGAAGACCTCGACGGGGTCTCCATCACCGGCCCCGGCCTCATCTGGGGCAAAGGCCTCTCCCGCGGCTGGGACAAGGAAAAGACCCGCCCCGACAGCTACAAGCCCGGCGTCGGCAACAAGACCATCGCCCTCAAAAACTGCCGCAATGTCCTGCTCCGCGATTTCAAAATTCTCGAGGGCGGCTGGTTCGGCGTCCTCGCCACCGGCGTCGACAACCTCACCATCGACAACCTCGTCATCGACACCATCCGCGACGGCATGGACATCGACTGCTGCCGCAACGTCCGCGTCTCCAACTGCACCGTCAACTCGCCATGGGACGATGCCATCTGCCCCAAAAGCTCCTTCGCCCTTGGCTACGCCCGCCCCACTGAAAATCTCACCATCACCAACTGCTACGTCACCGGCGGCTACGAGATCGGCTCCGTCATCGATGGCTCCTGGAAGCCCCTCTCCAAACAAGTCCAGCCCGTACCCACCGGCCGCATCAAGCTCGGCACTGAATCCAACGGCGGCTTTAAAAATGTCACGATCTCCAACTGCGTCTTCGAGAGTTGCCAGGGCTTTGCGCTCGAGAGCGAAGACGGCGCCCTCATCGAAGACGTAACCGTCACCAACATCACTATGCGCGACATCCGCTCCGCGCCCCTGTTTCTACGCCTCGGCACCCGCCTCCGCGGTCCCTCCGGAACCAAGCCCGGTGTCATGCGCCGCGTCCTCCTCAGCAACATCACCAGTTCCGGAGCCTCGCGCCTGCCCTCCATCATCAGCGGCGTCCCCGGCACAGTGATTGAAGACGTCAAGCTCAGCAACATCATCCTGGAACAAGTCGGCGGAGCCCCCGCCGATATAGCCGCCATCAAGCCCGAAGAGAACGCCGCCAAATACCCTGACCCTCACATGTTTGGAGATCTGCCTGCCACCGGCCTGTTCGCGCGCCATATCCGCAACCTCGAGGTAAGCAACCTCGACGTTATCGTGCGCGAAACCGATCCCCGCGCCGCGTTCTGGCTGCACGATGTAGAGAGTGCTGACTTCTTCCGCGTTCGCACCCCCCAGGGAGCGCCAGCCTTCGATCTCCGCGATATCAAGGAATTCCGCAGCTTCGGCAGCCGCCGTCTCGCGGACATTTCTCTCGACCAGGTCGACAGCCGAAAAATCTGACCCTGGCCGGGCAGCGAATTTCCACGCCGCCCGGCCTGTGCAGATCGTCCCGGGATTCACAGCAGATCGGGAACCTTCGTGCTTAGAGTGATCCTCGTTGCACTGATCACCCCCGTCAGATGCGTCATAACGTTTCCTGAGGTATCGTACGCATCCAGCGTGAACCTTCCGGAATAGTGATTCCCGTCCGGGCTCAGCGTGACCGTCTCAGCGAATTGGGTCGGTCCAACCGGAGGCCCGATCTCGCTCGCGCTGGCGGGATTGGTGGGATCGTAACCGTTGGCGAACCAGGCGAAGTGGTTCAGCTTGTAGGTGGACTTCCCCACCTGTTCCCACACGCCCAGGCAGAAGTCGCCATCCTGCGCAGGCCGTTTGGAATTCATGACTTCAGTATTGTCGCTGTGCCAGACAATGAGGGCGTCGTCCACCGGCGTGCCATCGGGCAGGGCGCTGCCGTTGCCCTCGGCGGTAAACTTCACGTGCCACATGCCGACAATCGGCGCGCTGTCGTCACTCGCCAGGACCAGCCGGCCATGCTCGGTCTGCATCTGCAATCCCGCTGGACGCGCCAGCGGCGCACCCGGCCCACACGACGCCACGGCATCCGGCGCGAAAGCAAGCGTAAGTGCAAAGACGCCGGCTGCCGGCGCCCACAGTTTCCAATTCGTTGTCATCACGTCATCTCCTCGGCCGGGGATCGCCGGCTGACCCCGAGCTAACCCCGGCTCGGCCCTGGTGCGCAATGAAGAGGCGGTGAAGATGATGGTAAAGAATTGGTGAAGCCATAACTGGTCTGCCCAGTTGAACTTGCACACATCAATAGAAAATTATTTGATGCTATACTTCAGCCGCGAGGCCGCTGGAGTGCCACCTTCCGTCTTCGAATTCGCCGGCTATCGAGTCGATTGCGGCCGCTTCGAGCTACTTCGCGATGGGCGCAGCCTCCGCCTCGAGCGCAAGCCATTGGAACTCCTCATCCTCCTTGCAACCAGTGAAGGCCGGCTCGTCACCCGCGCCCAGATCGCCCAGCATCTCTGGTCTAGCGAAGTCTTCGTGGATACCGAGCATGGCATCAACACCGCCATCCGAAAGATCCGTTCCGTCCTCCGCGACGACGCCGAATCCCCCCAATTCATTCAGACCGTGCCCGCCATGGGTTACCGCTTCATCGCCCCCCTGCAATGCATCTCCCCGCCGCCGTCCAACGGAACGAACCTCAGCCTTGCGCCCACCCTGGAAAACCCAAGTCCGCCCGAACCCGCCCCGCCCCTTCCTGTTTCCCCCGCCGACATTGAGAACACAAAATCGGGTAGTACCGAGCAACTTGCCCCGGCTCCTCCTCCACAGAAAACATCCGGTCATCCGAGCCGGCGCCTCGTAGCTATTGGTTCCTTGATCGCGCTTGTTCTGATTGCCATCGTTGGCAGTTGGATCCGCTTAGATTGGACCGAGCCATTCTTCCATCCCGGCGCCAGGCTCCAGATCAGTTCACTAGCCGTGATCCCGCTTGAAAACCTCTCCGGCGATCCCGGCCAGGATTACTTCGCCGACGGAATGACGGATGAACTCATCACCATGCTGGCCAAGAATTCCACCCTGCGCATCATTTCCCGAACCTCGGTGATGCAGTACAAAGGCGTACACCGCCCCGTGCGCGACATCGCCAGAGAACTTGGCGTCGATGGCATCCTGGAAGGCTCTGTTGCGCGCTCGGGTAACGTTGTCCACTTGACGCTGCAACTCATCCATGCCCCCACCGATACGCACCTGTGGGCTGAGAGTTATGACCGGGAAACAAGCGACTCTGTTTCTTTACCAATCGAGGCAGCCCGGACCATCGCCACGCGCCTCGGCCAGGTTAAAAGCCCTCAGAAAGCTCAGCGATACGTCAGCCCACAGGCTCATGACGGCTATATTCGCGGCCTCTACTATGAGCATTCCGGCAACTACGCCAAGGCAATAGAAACATTCAACGAGGTGGTTGCATCACAGCCGGACTACGCACTGGCATGGAACGAGCTTGCTAACTCGTACGGTTGGAGTTCCACACAATCCCGCCCGTCTGAGAGTGCCCAAGATGAAGGCGGCCCGTCGCAGAGCCTTGGAACTGGATGACTCACTCGCGGATGCTCACAATGGCTTGGCTGCCCTGGCGTGCTTCGCGGATTGGGACTGGGACCTTGCCCTGAAGGAATCTTCGCGGGCGATAGAACTCGATCCGAGCTATGCCGCGGGACACTTTACCCGTTCCAAGGTACTGCTGATTCTGAATCGCCTGGATGAGTCGCTCGAAGAGATGAAAAAAGCGCAGGAACTGGATCCGCTCTCAATTCCCAACGACATGATTTTTCAGTTCTTGGCGATGCGTCGATTTGACGCTGCGCTCGATGTCGCGAAAGCCGTCGCGGAGAATACCCCGGAAAACAACTTGGCGCACGAATATCTAGGCTACCTCTATTACCGGCAAGGGCAAGTTCGCCAGGCTGCGGACGAACTCGTGAAGACTCATTTTGCCGAGGGCGGCGATAACGCCACGGAGGCCCAACGACTCGCCTCAGGTCCCGACGGCTACAAGGCAGTGTTGCGTTTAGCGATACGCATTCGAGAGAAACAGACCCTCCACGAATACGTTCCACAAATGGCTTTGGCGGATGCTTACGGAATGCTTGGCGATCGCGAGGGCACGATTCGCTCTCTCCAGAACGCGCTCAGAGATCATCACCCCGGCATCGTCTTCATCCAGGCAACTCCGTGGTTTGATTTCGTACATTCCGATCAGCGCTACCGCGCTATCGTCCGCCATGTGGGCCTGCCACCCGCATACTAGCTGCAAGGTCCTCCCCCCTTACGGCAGCTTGTTCAAATAACAAGCCCCACTCGTCGACTGCGCCGGCGGGGTCGGCGGCGTCACCCATGGCGGATTCGTAAAGTCGAAAAACTCCGTCATGTCCATCTGTGCCGCGTCCCGTTTGGTCAGCGCCGGCAAACCAAACCGCGTCTCGATCAGCTTCAGAATCGCTGTCGTATCCGCCACCGTGTGCGATACATAATTCTTCTTGGTGAACGGCGACACCACGATCAGCGGCACCCGGTATCCCGTGTAAGTGAAGTCGCACGTCGGCCCCGTGATCGCCGTGATCGCCGTGCACACGTCGCCCGCCGGCAAATCCACCGGCGTGATCCCATCCGGGCTCACCGTCGGCTGCGGCGGCACATGGTCATACAACCCCCCGAATTCGTCATAAGTCAGGATGAATGCCGAGTTCGACCACGACGAGCTCGCCATCAGCCCGTTAATCAGCGTCGAAACGTAATTCGCTCCGGTCTGGATATTCGTTGCAACCAGGTCCGAATCCGAACCGTGCTCATCCAGCCCCGCATCCGACGCCGGTTCAATCTGCGCGACCTGCGGCAGCGTGCCGTTCTTCAGGTCGGTGAAGTACTGAGAGATCGGGGCGATGTTCTGCGGATACTTCGCCGCAATCGTCTGTGCAAAGGTGAAGTTCTGAATGTAACTCATGTTCACCAGGCAAGTCGGATCGTAAGGCGGCCCCGCGCACGTCCCCCCCGTCGGGTTGACATAAATCTTCCAGGTGATCCCCGCATTCTGCAGCTCTTCAAAGATCGTCGGCCCCTTCAACTGCGGCGTGTCGCTCGCATTGGTGCCATTGGGATACGCATACCCGCCCGACGTCGCCGCAATCAGGTATTCGCGGTTTGGATTGGTACGGGTCATGGCCGGATGGAACCAGCGGTCCGAAGTAGCGAAGTTAGACGCCATGAAGTAGTAGTAGTTCAGATCCGAACCATCGTAGTACCCCATCACGCGAACTCCATTCGTGTCGACAAACGGCGGCTGGTTATTCCGCGAGTCGTGCGCCGTAACCCATACAAATGCGTTCAGCGTTGCGGGATACTTGCCCACCTGGTCGTAGAAGTTCCAGTCCACGTGCGCCTCATTCCACGATGGACTCGTGTTCTCCATACACTCCGTCTGCAGGTGAAACGAAGTAACCGGATTATTCGTGTCGAATGAACAATCAGCAGGCGGAGGCACCAACGGGTCGCATCCCGGATTTGAAGGCGCAGGCCCCGCCAGTGGAGCCGCACCCGTGGCCGGGTTGAACTGCGGCAGTCCGTCAAACGACTGATCCGGATACCCGTTCGCCGCCCAGTAAGCGCGCAGCGCGCCAAAGTAGTGATCGAATGACCGGTTCTCCTGGGCCAGGAAGATGATATGTCCCAGCGCCGACAGGTTCGGCGTCGTGTTGAACGTCGCCGTCGCTGACGCATTTCCTGTCAGCGTCAATACGCACGTCGCCGAACCAGTGCAAGCTCCCGTCCAGCCCGCAAACGTCGATCCCGCATTAGCCGTCGCCGTCAGCGTAACCGGGCTCCCCCCCGTGAACATCGCACTGCACGTCGTTCCGCAATTGATGCCCGCGGGGCTGCTCGTGATCACGCCCGAGCCCGTTCCCGCAGTTACAACGCTCAGCTGGTACGAAGAGGGCGCCGCCGCTGCAAACGTCGCAGTCACCGACGTGGCCGCGGTCAGCGTAACCGAGCAAGTGCTCGTACCGCTGCACCCGCCCCCCGACCAGCCAGTGAATGTCGATCCGCTGCTGGGAGCCGCCGTCAGCACCACTGCCGTCCCGCTCGTGAACCCCGCGCTGCACGTTGCGCCGCAATTGATGCCTGTCGGTGCGCTCGTCACCGTTCCCGTGCCGGTCCCCGCCGGGACCACCGTTAGTTGATAAGTAGGCGGCGGCGCCGCAGTATTGAATGTCGCCGTCACTGATGTATTCGCGCTTACGGTCATGCTGCAGGTGCCTGTGCCGCTACAGGGGCTTGACCAGCCCCCGAACGTCGACCCCGAATTAGCAGTGGCGCTCAGCGTCACTGCCGTACCGCTGGCGAAGGTTGCACTGCACGTCTGTCCGCAGTTGATCCCGGCCGGCGTGCTGGTCACCGAACCGGCGCCACTGCCCGCGCCCTGCACGTTGAGTTGAAACGTGCTGGGCGTCGTCCCGCCCCCGGAGCTCATGTGCGCGGAACTGCAGCCAAACAGAACACAGGACAGAATAGCCAGAACGCACTGGCCGGAAACGAGATAGGTTTTGGACATAAGTGTGGTGCCGCGAGCCTTCAAAACACAGACTCTGACATTAACTTCGATGCAGAACTTGACCCGCATCTTACGTAATTCATCGATTGCGTGATATGGCGGGCCGCCGCCCTAGATCCAGATTATTATGGCTTAAGCACAACGTAATAAATGACTTTGAGAGTTCCTCCCCTTCGCCACAGCGTACTTCCCGATACGGGAACCACGCGCCCCGCCGAAAAATCGATGCCGGCTCTACAGCCTGACAAAAACAGGGTTGATTCGTACGGAGGCATTCCACCGAAGACAACATCCCGATTAACCTCGCCGCTACCAGCACGCTCCACATCCGCGCCTTCATCCCCGCAAGCCTACCCCGTCGTCGATCGCACCTGCAATCTCCGTCCGCACCCGCTCCTCCAGCACCGGCATCGCGCCTGCCTGCGAAGCCACCCAGCTTCCCCACCGATTCCCCGCTTCGTTCAGGGTCGCCAGGTCCGCGCCGCGCAGCATGTAAGTGGTCATCGCCGCCGTGAACGCATCCCCTGCCCCGATCGTGTCTGCGAGCTTTACCGCGATTCCCGGATGCTCGTGCCACTCCGTCCGTTTCACCAGCAGGCTTCCTGCCCCGCCGCGAGTAACCGCCACCATCTCCAGCGTGGGAAACTCCGCCAGCACTTTCTCCGCACCCGCCCGCAGCGCTCCCGGCGACTCCGGATCTTCGGCCTGCAGCCCCAGCAGCCCCAGGACCCGCGGCACCTCCGCATCGTTCATCTTCAACACCGTTGCCAGTTCCAGCGACTCCTGCACCACTTCACTTGAATAAAAGGGCGCACGCAGGTTCACGTCGAATACCCGCACGCAACCCGCCTGCGTCTGCGCCGCCAGCGTCTGGATGGTCTGCCGCGACTCCAGCCCCCGCTGCGCCAGCGATCCAAAACAGATCGCATCGGCTCTCTCCGCCAGCCTCACCCACTCATCTGACAGTTCCATGAAATCCCACGCTGCCGGTTCGTGAATCGTGTACTCCGGCTGCCCATCCCTCAACGCCACCGTCACTCGTCCCGTCTCGTGCCCTGTGTCCACCTGCAGCTGTTCAGTATCGACCGGCATCGATTCCAGAATCTCCACCGCCTTCCTTCCCAAATCGTCGCGCCCGATCCGGCTCACGATCGCCACATGATTGCCGAGCCTTCCCGCCATCACGCTGAAATTAGCCGGAGCTCCGCCCAGTCGAGGGCCTTCCGGCAGCAGGTCCCACAAAAGCTCGCCAATTCCCAACACCAGCCGCGATTCCATCTGTCCTGCGCTCCCCTTTGCCGTCGCCTCGTGCCTTGACTCCCCCACACACCACGACCGCCGAGTGCCAGCTTTTACCCTCCACCCCGCCTTCGTCAACTGCCATTCTTTTTTCCGCTTTTGCTTTCATGTCTCTTTGCCCGCAAACTTCCTCACCGTCATACAGACACGGCACTGCCGTTCACATCGCTGGATGACCCTGCTTCGGGTGGCGCTTGCAAACAAGGGGCTACGCAGGTGCGCTGCATCCGGCCTGGATGACGCTTATGCGGTGTATCAGTCAGGCATCGGAACAGTAGCTGTCTCCAGAGCTCGATCGTGCGCAGCTGCTCGGTAACCGTTCCCACTGCCGATGCAAACCCTGTATCTTCGCAGCCAAATGATTCTCTATGAGGCGCAACAGAAATGATGAACTTATTAATCGAGCCTGACTCCGCTGTAACACCCCGCGGGTGAGTCATCTTCACCGGTGGCTCGCGTAACCCACATAGATCGCACTCTCAACTGCTGATGCCTCCCGTCTGCCTTCCCCTTGACCCGCTTCCCTCCAACTGCTACGCTGCGCCCACAGCCAGATGCCCGAAAGTTCAACATCCTCATTCGACCGGCGCCTCGACCGCATCGAGAAGATCGCCAATATCCTCCTGCCCCTCGTGGTCGCCATCGTTGCTTCCTTCTACACCCTGCGCAAAGACCACAGCGACGAACAGGCTCAGAAAGACCTCGCCGCCCGCGACCTCTCCCAGAAGCAGTACGCCAACTTCACCGCCCTGCTTCCCATGCTCCTCAGCAAGGATTCCGGCACCGTCTCGACAGCCCTTCGCGTCTACACCGTCGAGAGCGACCTCGGCCTTGAGCCCAAAGAATTGCAAAGCTTGATCGAAGACATCGGTAAACAGCCCGAGCACCGTGCCGAAGCCCAGGTCGCGATCCAGGCGGCCGATCGCCAGAGCACTGGCAAGTGCCGCTCTATCAGCCCAGGCCTCTTTCTCCAGGTGGCAAATAACGCCGATCAGTTGCACAATGGCCAGGCTTTGGCCGCGCAGCTCAAAACCGCTCCGGGCCTTCCGCCCGTTCAGGGCGTGCAGCGCGTCGATGCGGTTCCGCCTCAGCCCCAGTTGCGCTACTACTTCAGCGATGAAAACAACGCCCAGGCCGATGCCCTTATCAGCGCGCTCCAGACCCACGGCTTCCGCGACATTCAGCGCCAGGATCTCTCCCGCCAATATCTGGCTTCGGGCTGCCCAAGGCCGGCCACCTTTGAGCTCTGGACCGGCGCCAAGGCCCCGCTCCAACCCGACGGCGATGCCCATCCCACGCCGTGACCCAACCCTGCCCGCACCCGAATCCAACCAGCCTTTCGCACCCCGGTCTCCCGGCTCAAAGCCGGTTTGGATTCACCCCCCGATCATTCCTCGCGCAGCGCCACGATCGGGTTGATGCGCGCAGCCCGGCGCGCCGGGAAGTAGCCCGCTGCCGTTCCCGCCACGATAAGCAGCACGACCGCCGCTGCCAGGCTCAGCGGATCGCTTCCGCTCAGTCCGTATAGCAGGGTCCGCACCAGCCTCACTCCGAACAACGTGGCCGGCAATCCGATCGCGATCCCCGCGAAAATCAGCACCCCGATCTCGCGCATCACCCGTCCGCCGATCTCCGCCCGGTTGGCTCCCAGCGCCATCCGAATACCAATCTCACCCGTCCGCCGCCCGACCAGGTACGACATCAATCCGTACAGCCCGATGCACGACAGAAACACCGCCACCAGCGCAAAGAATGCCGACAGCCTGGCGATTAGCCCCTCGTCGCTGTAAGACCGCGCCACTTGTTCTTCCAGCGTAGTGATATCCGTGATCGGCAACCTGCTGTCCACTCCGTGAATCGCCCCCTGCACCTCCTTCGAGATCGCGCTGAAGTCCCCTCGGTAGCGCACCTCCAGGTCGCCAAACCTCCAGTCAGCCTGCGAATAAGGAAAGTAATCGATATAGTGCGTCCCTTCCTTGACGCTGCCGACCTTAACGTCCTTGACGACCCCGATCACCAGCTTCTTCGCCGGAGGGTCGCCACCATCATCGTCCGCCCCGATTGAATAGGTCCGCCCGATTGGCGAGCCCGATGGAAACAGGTTCCGCGCCATCGACTCGCTGATTACCGACACGGCTGGCTCCGCTGCCGTATCCTCCCGCCCAAAGTTGCGCCCCGCCACCAGCGGTATCTGCATCGTCTTGAAAAACCCGTCGCCAACGATGTTGTGCCTCACGTTCACCCCGCGGTTCAATGGCATGCCGTCGACCCTTATTGCTGTCGACCAGTTCCCCTCCAGGAACGTGAATGCCGAAAAGCTCGCTGCCTGAACCCCCGGCAGCGCGTCCACCCGGTCCTCGATCTGCCTGAACATCGCTTTCAGCCGTGGATCGTCGCCGTTGTACCCCGTCACCGCGGAGTCGATGTCCAGCCGCAACACATTCCCCTTGTTGAATCCTGCATCGATGTGGTTCAGGTTCACGAGCGTCCGGATGAAGAGGCAAGCGCCCACCATCAGCACCAGCGAAAGCGCTACCTGCGACACCACCAGGACTTTCGCCAGCGGCGACTTCCCCGCCCCCGCCGCGCCCCGCCCGCTCTTGAGACTCTCTGTCAGTCGCAGGCTCGTAGCCCTAAACGCCGGCAGCGTCCCGAACAGCAGCGCCGTGCCCAACGTCACCGCCACCGTGAATGCCAGCAGTCTGACATTGAGCGAGACGTCCAGCCTCACCGTATCCGGCCCCCGCGAGATCATCTCCAGCAGAAGGCGGCTCGCCCCCGATGCAAATCCAATCCCCAGCGCCCCACCCGCCAGCGCCAGCAGCAGGCTCTCCGTTAACAATTGACGAACGATCCGCATCCGCCCCGCTCCCAGCGCCTGCCTCAACGCCAGTTCCCGCGCCCGCGCCGTAGACCGCGCCAGCAACAGGTTGGCGATGTTGGCGCACGCGATCAAAAGAACCAGCGCCACGATCGCCATCAAAATCTTCAGCGGCTCCGAGTACGTATGCCGCAGATCCGATATCCCCCGCGCCATCGACTTCAGTTCCACGCGCGAGTGCGACAGCTTCGTCACATGCTCCTGCGTCAGCTTCGCGTCCGGAAAGCTGCGCAAGATCTCCGGATACAGCACATTCACATCCGCCGCTGCCTGCTGCATGCTCACGCCCGGCTTCAACCTTCCCAGGATGTGCAGCGATTCAGAGAAGTCGTCCTTGTATTTGCCCCATCCCGGTGGAATCAGCCCCGCCATCGACAATGGAGCCCATGCGTCGGGTGCCTCGCCCACCGTCGTGCCGAAAAACTCCGCCGGCGCAACCCCCACAACATCAAACACAACATTGCCCAGCTTCAGCTTGTGGCTCAGCACCCCGGGATCGCCGCCCAGTTCCCGCTTCCAGAACCCGTTGCTGATAACCACCACCGGATGATCCCCTTCGCTCGCATCGTCACCATCGTTGAGCATCCGGCCCATCGCCGCGCCAACCCCCAGCATCGGGAAATACGTCCCCGACACCGTCTGCACATGGATCAGCTGAGACTGTTGGCGGTTATCGATAAATCCGTGAACGTCGTTGGTCATGCTGAAAGCTGCCGCTGTCTGCGCGAACACGGCATTGCGGCGCTGCAGCTGGCGATAAAACGGATAAGAATAGAGCTCGGTGCAGACGAAACTATCCGTAATGCCTCCCCAATCCTCCACCCCGAGCTTCACCACTTCCTGCGGAGCCCTGACCGGCAGCGAACGCAGCATCACTGCGTCAAGAAAGCTGAAAATAGCCGTATTCGCGCCGATCCCCAGCGCCAGTGAGATCAGCGCCACCACCGTCACCGCCGGGGTCCGCAGCATCGACCGCAGTCCGTATCCGGCATCCTGCCACAACGTCTCCAGCCAGCTCCATCCCCATGCCATGTGGCTCTTCTCCTTCATGCGGGTAACATTGCCGAATCGTCGCTGCGCCGCGAACTTCGCCGCTTCCTCGCTCAGTCCCGCCTCCCTCTGCTGCTGCCGCCGCAGCTCCACGTGGAGGCGAATCTCCTCGTCCAGCTCGCGCTGAAATCTGCCGCGGTGAACCAGCATCGAGATGCGCCTTCTCCATTCGCCTGCGAGGCCCATGTCTCCACCTCACGCCGTCTGGATAATGCGCGCAATTGCGCCCATCACCCGTTCGAATTGCGAAACCTCGATCGCCAGCTGCTTCTTTCCATCCCGCGTCAGCGTGTAATACCGCGCGCGACGATTGCCGGCAGTCACTCCCCATTCCGCCACGACCCAGCCCTTGATCAGCATCCGTTGCAGAGCCGGATAGAGCGATCCCTCTTCCACCTGAAGAACATCTGCAGAGCCGCTTTGTATCGACTCCGCAATCTCGTACCCGTGCAGCCTCCCCCGCACCGCCAGCGTTTTAAGAATCAGCAGGTACAGCGTGCCCGGAGGAATCTCGTCGCGGCTCTCACCGTCATCGGACCTCCCGCGGATCAATGCAGACATGAACGCGCCTCCGCCATCGCTTACATAGTCTAACTATGCCAGTAAGCCACCGCGTCGCTTCGCTGTCAACAGGAATTTTTCAGAGCGCCGCTCAAGCCGCCACTCGGCAAAGCAGTCCGGCAGCCCCCGAACTGAACCGCAATACGGCCTCAACCGTGGTGCGGCCTCAAGTGTTACGCCGCATTGATCGGCGCCACTCCGCCCTCTCGCAAGGATTTAATATCCCGGATCGGCGGCTGCCCGAAATAGCGGCTGTACTCGCGGTTGAACTGGCTCACGCTTTCGTATCCCACTTCATACGCCGCGCTCGTCGCATCCACCCCGTCCATCAGCATTCGCTGCCTCGCCATCTGCAGTCGAAGCTGCTTCTGGTATTGCAGCGGACTCATCGACGTCAGCCCGCGAAACTGATGATGCAGCGTCGAAACTCCCATCCGCGCCACTGCCGCCAGTTCCTCCATGTGCAGCGGTTTGGAATAATTGGCGCGCAGCCACGCGATGGCTCGGGCCGTCCTGTGACTCAGGTCGCCGGTCGTCGCGATGGCGCGCAGCCTCTCTCCCTGCGGCGTACGCAGGATGCGATATACGATTTCGCGCTGAATCAGGTGGCTCAGAAACGGGATGTCCTCAGGCGTCTCCAGAAGATCCACCAGCCGGGAACACGCGCTCAACAAACCCACGGTCGTTTCACCCACCGCGATACCTCGCGATCGAACTGTCTTTTCCTGCTCCGGCAGCTCTTCCCTGCTGATCAACTCCCTCACCATCGGCATATCGAGCCGCAGGAACATCGAAAGCATCGGAACCCCCTCCGAAGCCTCCAGAATCTGGCTCTCCACTGGGACATCGATCGACGACAACAGAAACGACGATCCGTCGCAGAAATAGATCTGCCCACCCAGGTTCACCCGCTTTCTCCCCTGCACAAACACCGTGATACTCGGCTCATAGGTGGCCAGATAACATGCCGTGGGCGTGGTGCGGCGATACAGCGTGAGGCCGGAGATCGCCGTGGCGTTTTCTCCCGCCGACTGCGTGTGCGACGCAATCTTCGCCGCCAGTTCCTGCCTCATTGCCATCGCCGGTGAATGCATTCCCTTGGAAATATCCTTGTGGCTCGCCACGCTCTTCGCATCCCTCCAGCTTCAGCCTACCCCTATCCGTCTTTCCATGTGCACAAAATCCCGGGTGCGGACAGAATCAGGCAAAAGAATGGCAGGATCGGGAAAGCAAAATTTCTCCCCGTCCCGCTATCGTCTCAATCAGCGCATCGGATGCGAAGCAGCCTGCGACGCCTTCAGCGCCAATCGGAGGAAACCCGTGCAAAAACGAAAGCTCGGAAACGGTAATCTCGAAGTGTCGGCCATCGGTTTCGGCTGCATGGGCATGAGCTGGTCCTACGGACCGCCCAAAGACAAGGGCGAGATGATCTCCCTGCTCCACGCCGCCGTCGATCGCGGTGTAACCTTCTTCGACACCGCCGAAGTCTATGGCCCGCTCCTGAACGAGGAACTCGTCGGTGAAGCCCTCGCTCCCTTTCGCGGGGAAGTCGTCATTGCAACCAAGTTCGGCTGGGAATCGAATCCTCAGGACGGCGGCAAATGGACCGCTCTCAACAGCCGCCCCCACCACATCAGGCAGGTCGCAGAGGCTTCACTCAAGCGCCTGCGCGTCGATGCCATCGATCTCTTCTATCAACACCGTGTAGACCTCAACGTTCCTATCGAGGACGTGGCCGGTGCCGTAAAAGAACTCGTGCAGGAGGGAAAGGTAAAACACTTCGGAATGTCCGAAGCCGGCGCTCAAACCATCCGCCGCGCCCACTCAGTTCATCCCGTAACCGCGCTCCAGAGCGAATACTCACTCTTCTGGCGCGAGCCGGAACAGACCGTAATTCCCACCCTCGAAGAGCTGGGCATTGGCTTCGTTCCGTTCAGCCCCCTCGGCAAAGGCTTCCTTACCGGCAAGATCGATGCGGGCACAACCTTCGACACCACCGACTTCCGTGCCAGCGTTCCCCGCTTCAGCGTGGAAAACCGACAGGCCAACCAGCCACTGGTAGAACTGATCACTTCCTTTGCGAAAACAGAAAGACGCAACACCCGCACAGATAGCCCTCACATGGCTGCTGGCCAAAAAGCCGTGGATCGTTCCCATTCCCGGAACCACAAAGCTGGCTCGCCTCAAAGAAAATCTGGGCGCCGCAAACGTTGAGCTGAGTCCCGCCGAGGTCCAGGCGCTTGAAGACTCCTCATCCAAAATCAAACTTGAGGGCGCCCGCTACCCCAGCTTCCATGAAAAGCTGGTCGGCCGCTGAACGGAGGCAAACTCGCCATGAACATCATCGCCGCCTGCGCACTGTTTGCCGTTGTCGCCACCTCCCCGCTCGCTCCAGCCCAATCCGACCACGCCCCACGCCAGGCCACCCCTTCAGTGCGCGCCAGGCTCATGGGAGCATGGCGCCTCATCCACATCGATGTGCCTGGGCCGGACGGGCGCCCCGCCCCCCTCGAACAGCCCAGCGGCATGTTGATCTATACCCCGGACGGCCACATGTCCGTGCAGCTCATGTACCCTCCGACCCCGGATGCGAAATCCAACGAATATGTGCGCGACGGATACGAAGCTTCCTTCGGAAGTTACGACATCGACGATGCGGCCCACACCATTACCCATCACGTGCAGGGATCGATTACCCGCGATCTTCTGGTGGGAAAAGATCTCCCCCGTACCTTCAACTTCGACTCTGACGGTCACCTCGTCCTCCGCTCTGCCCGCGCCGACGAGCACTGGTCCGTCACCTGGGAACACTTCTAACTGTCAGAACTAGTCCGCGTATCTCCCGTCCCGTCCCAGCCCCCTGCTCGATCGGCCTGATTTTTATCTGTGCTTGATGCCTGTCTCTCTCCTGCCGCGATTCGGCTGGCGCGACCCGCACGCGGAGTTCTCCCTCCTGCTCGCCCTCGCCATCGGAGTCTCGCTCGTCTTCGCTGTTTTGTTCTGCCGTTCGCCAGCCCGGCGCAACCCGATGCCTCTCCGATTGCTTCTCCGGTTGGGAAATGCTTGTCGGCATTGCAGTCTCAACTGGCCCACTCAACTCTCGCCGACTGGTCATTCCGGACCCGAACCGCCGCTGCTATGGTTGCTCTCTGGTCGCAGCGAACCCCGGGGAAACGATGGACTGCCGCTCACTTTGCGAAAGCAAAACGCTATCCCGCTCCCGCATCGAACCGAGTTCCTCGGTATGCCCCAGCTGCGGTCAATCCCGCGGAGCGAAATGAATCATTCCAATCGAGAGAGTTCCAGCATGCTCCTGCGTACCCCCGCGGGATCCTGCGCACTCAGCAGCCGGTCCACTTCCTCATGCGTGCTCTTCCACACCGGGAATGCTTCCGCCAGCAGCGTCCTGCCTTCATCGGTCAGGATTAAAATCCGATTCCTGCGATCCGACTTGTCCTGTTCCACCCTCAACAAGCCGCGCCGTTCCAGCGGTTTCAATGCAGCCGTCAAGGTCGTGCGGTCCATCGCCAGCAGCTCCGCAACCGGCGCCATCGGAGGCGGTACCGGACGATTCAGCGACACCAGGAGCGAGAATTGTCCATTGGTCAAGCCAAACGGCCGCAGCACGTCGTCGAAACGCCGCGCCAGCGCCCGCGCCGCCCGCTGCACGTGCAGGCACAAGCATGTATCCCTAACCAGCAAGGTGGCCTCGAACGGGAATGCTTTTTTGCTTGACACATCCTCACAATAGTTGATATCAACATATCTGTCAAGCGGATTTCCCCTCCGAGGTTCCCAGCCATGCCCTTCCTTCGCGATCTCAAAGTGGCCTTTCGATCCCTCACTCGCGCCCGCACCCTCTGGTTCACCGTTACCCTGACCCTCGCTCTCGGCATCGGTGCCAATGCCGCAATTTTCAGCGTCGTGCGCGCAGTGCTCCTTCGCCCCCTCGCCAATCGCGATGAAGACAAGCTCCTCTACGTTCGCCAGAGCGCCGCGGGCATCGGCGTCGACAACGCCACCTTCTCCGTTCCCGAAATCCGCGACCTTGGTACCGGCCTCAAGACCATCAAGGAACTCGGCACCTTCTCCGAACTTGACTTCACCATGATCGGCCTCGGCACGCCCCGCGAAATCCCCGCCGGTGTCGTTGATGGAAACTACTTCGACGTGATGGGCCTGCATCCCGTTCTCGGCCGCCTCCTTACCCCCGCCGACGACGGCCAGAATGCTCCCGGCGCCATCGTGCTTACATACCATTTCTGGAGAACCCAGCTCCACTCCGATCCCAGCGTGCTTGGCAAGACCGTCCGCCTCGAGAGCTATGGTGGCGCCCGCAGCGCGACCGTGGTTGGCGTGCTCGAGCCGTCCGTTCCCTACCCCGTCGCCACCGAATTCATCGCCAACGTGGTCACCAGCCCCCACCACCTCTCCGCCACCATGGTCACCGGCCGCGAACATCGCATGACCGAAGTCTTCGCCCGCCTCGCTCCCGGGGCCACCCTCGAAGCCGCCCGGGCCGAACTGCGCACCGCCTACGGCGCCATGATCGCAGCGCACCCCGAGGCCTATAAGCCTGGCGACCACTTCGACATCGCCGTTACCCGCATTCACGACCAGATCAACTCCCGCGCCAACACCATCCTCTGGATCCTCTTTGCGGCCGCCGCGCTGCTCTTCGTCATCGCCAGTTCCAACGTCGCCAACCTCGTGCTCGCCCGCACCGTCCGCCGCGAAAGCGAACTGGCCGTTCGCTCCGCTCTCGGGGCCAGCTCCAGCGTTCTCCGCCGCCAGCTGCTCGCCGAAAGCCTGGTCCTGTGCACCAGCGGAGCCGTCGCTGCCCTCCTCCTCGCCATTCCCATGGTCTCCGTCCTGGGCCGCTATGCTGCCCGCTTCTCCGTTCGCGCCGAAGGCCTAAGCCTCGACTTCAGCCTCGTCTGGGCCGGCATCGCCCTCGCCCTGGTTGCATCCGTCTTCCTCGCCTTCATCCCCCGCCTGCCCTCCCCCAACGCTCCCCAGGGCGGACTCACCGGCCGCGGAGCCCGCGTCGCCGGAGGCAGCAGCACCCGCCGCCTGCGCGTCTTCGCCGTCACCCAGATCATGGCCTCCTTCCTCCTCCTCGGGGGCGCCTGCGTGCTTCTGAAGACCCTCTTCGTTCTTGAACAATCCCGTCCGCCCTTTGACACCTCCAAAGTCCTGGCCGTCAATCTCCCCGTGCTGTCCTACGGAAAAACTCCCGAGCAGATCAGCCAGTTCTATCGCGATGTCAAGCAGCGCGTCGCCACCATCCCCGGCGTCGAAACCGTCTCTGAGGGATTCACCGTCCCCTGGAGCAACGACCGCTCCCAAACCATCAGCTTTTCCTTCGCCGCCACCGGCGCCCGCCGCGCCGACGGGCAGGACTACCGCGCCCACTTCCGCTCCATCTCCCCGTCTTACTTCCAGACCTTGGGCCTTCCCATCATCCAGGGCCGCGACTTCAACGACGGCGATCGGGAAGGCGCCGAGCGCGTCGTCATCATCAGCCAGAGCCTCGCCCAGAGCCTCTATCCCGGACAGAACGCCCTCAACCGCAAAATGTGGTGGACCGACGGCGTCATGAAGTTCATCGGCATCAGCGGCGAGCCCCGCCGCATCATCGCCGTTGTCCCCGACATCGACGATGAAAACATCATCCCCTCCCCCGCCATGACCATCTACCAGCCCATCGACCAGGAAGGCTGGAGCGGACGCCTCTTTGTCCGCGCCCGCCAGGACGCCTACAGCCTGGTCCCCGCCATCACCCAGACCATCCACCAGATGTCCAACGACCAGCCCGTTGAAAAGGCCACCACCCTGGGCGATGTCCGCTTCGAAGTCCTCTCTCCCAACCGCCTCAATGCCATCGTCTTCGGCGGGTTCGCCGCCGTCGCCCTGCTCATCTCCATCGTGGGCGTAGCCGGCGTCCTCGCCTTCTCCGTCAACAGCCGCACTCGCGAATTCGGCATCCGCATGGCCCTCGGCGCCCAGCCCCGCACCATCCTCACCTCCGTCATCTCCGAAGGCTTCACCATGGCCTCCATCGGCGTCGGCGCGGGTATCGTCGTGGGCATAGTTCTGGCCCGCGTTGCCAGCCGCTACGTCGCGCAGATCGATCAGCCCGGCCTTCTCGCCTTCGCCGGATCGGCCTTCATCATCCTCGCCGCCGCGGTGCTCGCCTCCGCCATCCCCGCTGCCCGCGCCGCCCGCGTCAACGCCGTCGAAGCCCTGCGCGCCGAATAGCTCTCGCACACAGTCGTAAAATCGACGCATGGGCAAAGCTCCCCTTCACGCCGCGACCGTAACTCGCGACCGCAGCGCGAAAGCGATGGGCTCAGCCGCCGCGCTGTTTCCATGGTGGAGCTTCTCCAAAACCGTCCTCGCAATTTGCGCCCTGCGACTCGCGGAAGAACGCCTCATCGGTCTGGACAGCCGGCTTCCAGGAAAGCCCTTCACCCTCCGCCAGCTGCTGCAACACCGCGCCGGAGTTCCCGATTACGGCCCTCTGCCCGCTTATCATGACGCAGTAGCACGAGGTGATTCTCCCTGGTCTCGCGCCAAGCTGATGGAGGAAGTACAAGCCGATCGCCTCGACTTCGAACCCGGCGCCGGCTGGGCATACAGCAACGTCGGATATCTCTTCGTCCGTGAAGCCATCGAACAAGCCTCCGGTCTCGGCCTCGCGAATGCACTGAAACACTTCATCACCGCTCCGCTGAAATTGCACTCGGTTGAACTCGCACTCCACCCTTCAGACCTTCCCCGCATGCACTGGCCGCCGCCTCACAACTACCACCCGGGCTGGGTATATCACGGCTGCATTACCGGAACCCCGCTTGACGCAGCCCTCATCCTTCATGCCCTCTTCAGTGGCGAGATACTGAACTCCGAAAGCTTTAGGACGATGCTGAACACCCACTCCATCGCTGAAGCGATTCCCGGCCGTCCCTGGACCGCATTGGGCTATGGCTTGGGATTGATGTCAACGCAGGTCGCGGATCTCGGCCGCGCCATCGGCCACTCCGGAGCAGGACCGTTCGGCGTCAATGCCGTCTACCACTTCCCCGACCTAGCCATGCCCGTGACCGTTGCCGCCTTTATGTCAGGCGCCGATGAAAGCCGCGTCGAATTCCAAGCCGTACAACTCGCTTCACAGACCATTTGAGTCTCGAGTAGACCTCCCCCTTTTCAGCTGTAGCGTTTTCCGACACTTCCTCCACAATTGAAGTCCGCTTTTTACGCACCGAAGAACTATGCAGACGAGGCTTCCGCCTCGTGCGGGTCTCGGAGTAGATCGATGCCGGTTTGGGGAGCGAGTGCGCGAGTTGCGGTTGCGGTTAATGATCGGAACAGGAAACACAAGGCCCTGAATAAAGCTGCCGATTACCCCTCCTTGGTTTGCCGCTTGCTCGACAAACGACAATTTTCGCGCCTCTCATGCTTTTTCCTTCTCGCGTTCTCCATCCATCTTGTCTCCCAGCAACCGGTCCAGACGCGCCATGTCGTCCCCGCCGTCGCAAGCGGCAAAATCCGGCCCCTTTCGGCGCTTCCACCCTCGCAACGCCTCAACTTCTCCATCGTCCTTCCCCTGCGCAATCAGGACGCGCTCGACGAGCTGCTCGCTCACATTTACGACCCCTCCAGCCCCGAATACCGCCACTTCCTCAGCGTCCGCGAATTCGCCGAGCTGTTCGCCCCCGCCGAGCAGGATTACCAGGCCGTAGCCGCCTTCGCCGCCGCCTCGGGTTTTCAAGTAGGCGAACAGCCCGCGAACCGCCTCATCGTGCCTCTCACCGGCACGGTCGATCAGGTTCAGCGCGCCTTTCACGTGGGGCTGAAAGTCTACCCCCACCCTTACGAGAGCCGAACCTTCTACTCTCCCGACCGCGAACCCTCCGTCTCCATCTCCGTGCCCATCGTTCGCATCACCGGACTCGACAACTTCAGCCTGCCGCGTTCTCTGGCCGTAAGGCCCTCCGCCGCTAAATCACTAGCCTTGAATTCCATTGAAGGATCCGGCCCGTCCAATTCCTACCTCGGGAGCGACATGCGCGCCGCCTACTACGGCGGCAGCGACCTCACCGGAGCCGGTCAGACCGTCGCCCTCGTCCAGTTCGACGGGTACTTCAAAAACGATGTCGACCTCTCCTTCTCGAGTGCCGGACAGGCTTATTCCGTTCCCATCGTCAATGTCCTGCTCGACGGAGCCGATGGCACTCCCTCGGCGACCGGAGACGACGCCGAGCAGGTCCTCGACATCGTGCAGGCCATCGGCATGGCCCCCGGCCTCAGCCAGGTCCGCGTCTACATCGGCAGCATCGATGTCGACATCCTCAACGCCATCGCCACCGACAATCTCGCCAGACAGATCTCCATTTCCTGGTCATGGCAGGTCAACGACACCACCGCTGAAGATCAGATCTTCAAGGAACTTGCCGCACAAGGACAGAGTGTCTTCGCGGCCTCCGGCGACTACGGTGCTTTCGATCCCAGGTTCCCCTACTACTTCCCCGCCGAAGATGCCTGGGTCACGGCGGTCGGCGGCACCGTGCTTCAGACTAAAAGCTCCGGCGGTCCGTGGCAGTCAGAGATCGCCTGGGACCGCAGCGGCGGCGGCATCAGTCCCGGCCTCGTCGCGCTCCCCGCATGGCAGAACGGTCTCGCCACCGATTCCAACGGCGCCTCCGCCACCTACCGCAACGTCCCCGACGTATCCATGGAGTCGGACTTCGACAACTGGGCCTGCGAAATGGGGCAGTGCACCACCGGCTGGGCCGGCACCAGTTTTGCGGCTCCGCGCTGGGCCGGCCTCATGGCACTCGTCAATCAGCAGGCTGCAGCCGCCGGCGACCCCTCTCCCGGCTTCCTCAACCCGGCGCTCTACGCGCTCGGAGCTCGCGCTACATTTCACGACATCGCCAGCGGCGACAATCATTATGTCGAAGAGCAGGACACCTGGTTTACCGCTGCCTCCGGGTACGACCTCGTCACCGGCTGGGGCACTCCGGCGGGCCAGGCGTTCATCGATGCGCTCGCTCCCTGGCCCCAGGCTTCGTTTCAGCTCTCCCTCTCTGCCGCCAGCGTCTCCGTTGATCCCGGCAAGTCCGGGACCATCACCGTCAACGTTGATGCCCGCAACGGCTTCAGTGGCAGCGTGAACCTCTCGCTCACCGGCGTTCCAGCTGGAGTCACTGCATCATGGAGCGCCAACCCCGCTACCTCTGCATCTGTTCTCACTCTCCAGGTCGGCCCTGACGCACCCCGCGGTCAATACCGCATCACCGTCACCGGAACCTCGGGAAATCTCACCTCCGGTTCAGCCTTCACCCTTCTCGTCAACGCTTCCGGATTCTCTATTTCCTCCATGCCCGAGAGTTTCGAAATTCGCGCCGGGGTCGCCGGCTCGGCTACTTTCTCCGCTACGCCTTACGGGGGATTTAACGGCCACGTCAGCTTCGCCCTCGTTACGACCCTGCCCGCCGGACTGGGCGCCACGTGGACCACCGACGCCACCGGCGTAGCCATGCTCACGCTATCCGCCTCCACAACGGCTCAAACCGGCGTCGTAGAACTCACCGTGACCGGCACATCCGGAACCCTCAGCGCCTCTACAGTCATCCAGGTCTATGTTCGATCGCCCATTTTCGTCATCAACGTGCTCCCGGTGCCGGCAAGCATCGCTCAGGGCGGCTCCGTCACCGCCACGGTAAGCGTGGTTCCTCTTGGAGACTATGCGGGCCTCATCACGCTTACCGCTCCCGCGTTGCCGCCTGGAGTCAAGGCCACCTTCTCGCCTGCTTCGATCATCCCGTCCCAGACCGCACAACTCACCCTTACCGCCAGCTCCACCGCGCCCCTCGGCACAGTCCCGTCGACATTCCTCGGCACCGGCCCGGGATGCGGCGCGTTATTCGCCACTGACCTCACCGTCGTCGCGGCCCCCACACCTGGCTTCGCCCTGAGCGCCTCCGTGCCGTCCCTGGTCATTTCTCAGGGAGGAGCCGCAACCGCCACCATCACCGTCAACCCCGCCGGCGGATTCACCGCTCCCGTCAGCTTCAGTGTCGATGCCATGCCCGGGGAAACCCTCTCGTTCTCTCCCAACCCCACCGTCAGCACCAGCACTCTCACCATCGCCCTCAGCAATGCCGTCCGTGCCGGCACCTACTGGCTCAAAGTCAGCGGCGTCTCCGGCGATCAGTCTTCCTACGCTGTCATTCTTCTCAATGTGACGCCCGCCGCCGACTTTGCCATCGCTGTTACCCCCGACCCCATCGCCGTCCTTCAAGGATCGTCCGCTTCCGGCGCCATCACCGTTACACCATCCGGCGGCTTCTCCGGCTCCGTGGATTTCGCCCTGTCCGGCCTGCCCGACGGCGTCACCGCCACCATCGCCCCGGGCTCGTTCACCAGCGCTCTCCAGGTCTCCGCGGCTGCGTCCGTCGCTCCCGGTGACTACGCCTTCAACCTCTCCGCCACTTCGGGAGAAGAAACCGCCATCACCGCCGTTCGCGTCTCAGTCGCTGCGCCCCCGTCCGGTCCGGCTTCCACGATCCCGGCCATCGCCGCGCTTTCACCCGCTTACGCCAGCGCCGGAGCGGCAGGTTTCAACCTCACGGTAGGCGGCGCCGGCTTCGACTCTCACTCCATCGTGTACTGGGGCACCACGGGCCTCTCTACGACCCTTCTCACCGGTAAACAACTCGTAGCCCAGGTCCCGGCGTCCCTGCTATCCACCGCGGGTATTGCTTCCATCATGGTGAGGCCCTCCACAGGCGCACCGGCCTCCAACGCGCTCCAGTTCGAAATCGACTCCATCCCGGCATCCGCCGGGCCGCCGGTCTTCTCCCACCCCAGCGCGACAGTTGCCCCCGGCGATACCGCCATCTATGCTGTTGCGCCCCCTGCCTCGGTCAAGCTGCTCTCGGCCACCTGCCTCAACCTCCCTGCCGGGGCCTCCTGCGCCTACGCCCCCGCCACCGGTTCCGTCACCATCTCCACCACAGCCGGCACGCCCGCCGGCATGTATCCGGTCACGGTCGTCTTTGTAGCGACCCTCACCACCACATCGTCCGGATTCCTCTTCTTCCCATTCCTCGCTCTTCCCTTTACCGCCGCGACCCGCAAGCGCCGCCGCACCGCCTTCTTCATCGTCGCCGCGGCGGCCATGTTCCTGCTCCTGCTCGGCTCGATCTCCGGCTGCGGCGGAGGCACGTCTTCCACCCCGCCATCTCCGTCCCCCTCGAGCCCCACACCCGCCCAAACCACCACCTCCGGCGTTGTCACACTTACCGTGACCTAGCCCCCGCACCCGGGCACGCACCGTCCCTATTTCGCGTGCCCGGCGTTCTCCCCGCAATCTTCATTTGCATTCCCGCTCTCGCAGCAGCTATGCGGGCATTGATTCGAATGGCAAACCAACCGTGGTCGCGTCGCGCTCCGATCCACCAACCCCTAAGCCCCTCCTCCGTTCCCTAATCTCTATTCGCTAATCCCTACTCCTATTGCTTCTTGCATACTCGTATTCCCTACGGCCTATTCCCTACTTCTTATTCCCTGTTCCCTATCCCCTTCCACCTCCACAACGAGCAATCCTCATAGGGCGCCGAAGCATACTCCCCATCCGGCTGGTTCTCGAGGATGCGGCGGTCTGCTGCCGCATCTTCTCGCGACCGTCGCACCTTCCCCAGAAACAGCCTCGTCCATCCACGCCTGCTTTCCAGCACTCCTTCCTGCTCGTTGTTGACATACAGCAGGTCAAGTTCTCCCGCCCGCTTTGCAAAATCCTTCTCCAGCCGAATGACAAAGCGCTTCATCACCGCTGCTCCGAACGGGTTGAACAGGAAAGCCACGCACTGCCCCTCCGGCCAGGCAAACTCCGTAGCGTCTCCGACCACCAGCCGCATCGGAGTCAGTTCCCTGCCCGCCTTCCGCCACACGGTCAGATTCCTTCGCGCAATCCTTGCCAACGTCGCGTTCAGTTCCACCCCGATCACCCCCCGGAACGGCATCCGCGCGGCCATCAACAAAGCTCGTCCCATCCCCGCCCCCACATCCACAAACGTCGTTGCTTCGAGAGTCCCGGCCGGGCGCGTCCCCTGCCAACGGCGGACCAGCGCCGCGAACACCGACGGAGCCACGCCGTAATAGGCGGTCGCATGGCGGTCATGCCCATGCCCGCTCCTGAGATGCCGCCCCGCCACCAGCCCGCTCGTCCGCACCCCGTTGGCCGCATCGAACGGATGCTCCGTCCACCCGCTCCTCACCGTCAACCCCGGAAGCCTTCGCCGGACCGTATCTTTTTGGTTAACTTTGCTCACCGCCGGCACCCCGCGATCGACCCGCCCATTTGTCCGTCACACAACTCTGATTTGCAGCGGCATAAAACCGCCCAATTCTCTGCAGATCCTACGCAACACGTGTGTTCGCCATCACCAATTGTTCCACGTGGAACATTTTCGAAGCCGCCGAAGAAAATCCTTCCCAATTTCGCCGCCACTGGACGATCAAAATTGTTCCACGTGGAACATTCGCGGAGCTGAATTCGGCCCTTTCATTCACTCTCGCGGAGTGACACGGATACCCGATGCGCGCTACCCTTGTGTATCCGCGCCCCGCCGCGTCTTGAAGGAGTTCGCGTAACTCATGCCCATCCAAACCACGTCCAAAATCTGGCACAACGGCAATCTGATTCCCTGGGAACAGGCCACCATCCACGTGATGAGCCACGTCGTTCACTACGGCTCCAGCGTGTTTGAAGGTATCCGCTGCTACGCGCAGCCGCACGGCTCCGCGGTTTTCCGCCTGCCCGAACACATGCAGCGCCTCCTCGATTCCGCCAAGATCTACCGCATGACACTGCCCTACAACCTCGATGAATTGTGCGCCGCGGTGGTCGACGTCATCGAAGCCAACGGCGTGGCGCCGTGCTACATCCGGCCCATCGCGCTGCGCGGCTACGGCGAAATCGGCGTCAGCCCCAAGGGGTCGCCGACCGAGGTGTACATCGCGAATTTTCCGTGGGGCAAATACATGCCCGGCGGCGACGGTGCGGACGTTTGCATTTCCAGCTGGAACCGCCTGGCCCCGAACACCATGCCGGCGCTGGCCAAGGCGGGGGCGAATTACATGAATTCGCAGCTCATCCGCATGGAAGCCGACATCAATGGTTACGCCGAAGGTATTGGCTTGGACGTTAACGGGCTGGTGAGCGAAGGGTCGGGAGAAAACATCTTCATCGTGCGCAACGGGGTGCTGTATACGCCGCCGCTGGCCAACTCGGCTCTGTCGGGCATTACCCGCGACAGCATCCTGACCATTGCCCGACATATGGGACTGCCGGTCACCGAACAGTCGATCCCCCGCGAGCTGCTGTACATTGCCGACGAGGTGTTCTTCACCGGAACGGCGGCGGAGGTTTCGCCCATCCGCTCCATCGACCGCATCGTGATCGGGGATGGGAAGCCGGGCGAGATCACGCGCAAGATTGGCGACGAGTTCTTCGCCATCGCCAACGGGCTGAAGCCGGATCGCTTCGGATGGCTGACTCCGGTCAAGGTGAACGCGCAGGAGCCGGTCACGGCCTGATCGCAATCGTTGATTGGCAAGACGGGCGGCCCCAAGCGGCTGCCCTTTTTGTTGCATGGAGGTGGCTTCCCCATCCGGTTATGATGGAAGTGGAAGCCATTTCAATCAAGACACAATTCAGCGGCGGAATCGCGTGCGGACCACTCCATTTATGGATTGTTCACACGGGGATTCCCAAGGAAGACGGCTGCGCGTGAAACCCGATATGAAAGTCAAGTTGGCCGGCATGGAGCTGACCAACCCGGTGATCGCGGCAAGCGGCACCTTCGGATACGGAATCGAATTCGAAGAGGTAGTTTCACTGAACCGGCTGGGCGCCTTTGTCACCAAGGGCATATCTCTGAAGGCCATGGCAGGCCACCCGGCGCCGCGGCTGATCCAGACTGCGGCGGGGATGATCAACGCGATAGGGCTGCAGAATGTGGGCGTCGAGGAGTTCGTCGCTCGCAAGCTGCCGCCACTAAGCCGCTATCCCTCGTGCAAGGTCATCGTCAATGTCTTCGGCTACACGGTGAGCGATTACGTCAGCGTGATCGAGCGGCTGAACCAGGCTGAGGGTATCGCCGCTTACGAGCTGAACGTGTCATGCCCCAACGTGCATGCCGGCGGGATGGCATTCGGCGCCGAACCAGGGTCGCTTGAGTACCTGGTGGGCCGCGCCCGTTCGGCCAGCAAGAGGCCGCTGCTGATCAAGCTGTCGCCTAATGTCACCTCGATTGCGCAGATGGCCAAGGTCTGCGAGGGTGCGGGCGCCGATGGGGTGAGCCTGGTGAATACCTTCCTGGCCATGGCCATCGACGTGGAGACGCGCAAGCCGCGGCTCACCAACGTAACCGGCGGTCTGTCGGGCCCGGCCATCAAGCCGATCGCGGTGCGCATGGTCTACGAGGCCGCCAAGGCAGTTTCCATTCCGGTGATCGGAATGGGCGGAATCATCACCCCCGAGGACGCGGTGGAATTCCTGCTGGCCGGGGCCACGGCCGTGCAAGTAGGGACGGCCAGCTACGCCGACCCGCGCGCGACGGAGCGGCTGGCCCGCGGCTTGGAATCGTGGTGCCGCGGCCATGGCGTGGACGAAGTGGCCAACCTCACAGGCGCCATCGACATCCCAAGCGCTTAACCGGCTGCCGAGCCGGATCCTTGCTGATCCTGCTTTTGTTCCTCGGAAAATCTGCTTGACGATGCGCCCTTGTGCGGCAGGCGTATACACTTTTGCGTTGCACGGGACGGGACAGCCCGGAGGCTGCGACCTTGCAGTTGTCTTAGGATGGAGGAGCGATGCCGTTTCCAATCAGAACTTGTGTGGTCTGTGAAGAGGAATTTGAGTTGCGCCCGGACAAGCCGGGGTTTGCAAATCGCTGCCCGTCCTGCAGCGCGGAAGAAGCAGAAGAAGAAGAGCGCAAGCGCAAGGCCGATGCCGCCGCCGCCCTGGACAACAGTGAAGTGAACGAAGCGCGAAGGAAGGCGATCCGGGACCTGCTGTATCGGCAAGAGAGTTGAAAGGCAGGTGCTAGCTTTAGCTTTTAGCTTTTACTTTTAGCTTTTAGCTTTCAGCTTCTGGCTAAGACGCGGATGCCGCTTCGATGCGGGCTTGAGACTGGCCGCGGTTGACGGGGCTGGTTCGGGCGGGAGAAGTTCAGTTACCCTGACTCAAAATAATTGCAAATCCTGTTGCAATTCGCTTTTTGTTCGCTGATAATTGCGCCCATGGCAGTCACCCGACGGCAAAAAGAGATTCTCGATTTCCTCGAAACTTTCGTGACGCGGAACGGCTACTCGCCGTCGTTTGAGGAGATTGCCCGAGGCATGGGGCTGAAGAGCCTGGCCACGGTCCACAAGCACATCACCAACCTTGAAAAGAAGGGGATGCTGGACCGGGTGCATAACCGCAGCCGCTCGATCGACGTGCTGCCTCCGGGAACGCGGACGCGGACCAGCGACCGCCTGCCCCTGGCGGGGCGGATCGCGGCGGGTTTGCCGGTGGAGACTTCCGAGACCTCGGAGAGCATTTCGCTGCACGATGTGGTGGGCAACCGCGACGTGTTTGCGCTCGAGGTGCGGGGCGATTCGATGCGCGACGAGCACATCATCAGCGGGGATTATGTGCTGGTGGAGCGCACGCGGACGGCGCGCCAGGGCGAGATCGTGGTGGCATTGGTGCATGGCGCCGAAACCACGCTGAAGCGCTTCTACCCCGAAGGCAACGTGATCCGGCTGCAGCCCTCGAACGTGGAGATGGAGCCGATCTACGTGCCGGCCGCGCAGGTGGCCATCCAGGGACGGGTGCTGGGCGTGCTTAGGAAATACCGGTAAGGACCATGCCAAGGCAACCCTCCCAAAGCTGCGCGATGACAGATGATCGCCCACGATTCTACGGAGTCTATCGGTGGTTCAACCGCCGCTCTCCCTTCGGCATCAAAGCTCAACGTGCTGGTGCCCCAGTCCCTACGCGAATTATTTCGCTGCAGAATTCTGAGACCGCTGCTGCGGCAGTTGCGTGGCGGCGTTACGCCCCGCCGTCTGGCCTGGAGCCTGGCTGTGGGAGTTGTGATCGGCATCAACCCGTCGATAGGGTTTACCACGGTGGCGGTTATCATGCTCGCCTGGACCTTCGGGCTTAACCAAATCGCGTCTCAAGTCGGTGCGCACGCAGTAACGCCGGTACACCTGATCTTGTTTCTTCCCTTCATTGAGCTGGGTGTACACCTGTTTCACACCCACCAGCTGCCCCTCAACCAGCACCAGATCGAGCATCTCAGCCATCATCCCCTGCGTTTGTTTCGCGACATCTGGCAGTGGGAGTGGCATGCGCTGGTGGTATGGGGTATCTTGGCAGCGATCGTGATGCCGTTGCTCGCCATGTATCTGCGGCGGGCGCTGGTGATGCTGATGCGGCGCAACAGAACCCTGATGCGTTCGCGCCCTGCGCTGGATTAGGACGTGGAAGAGAGGGCTTCGGGCAAGTTGCGTGTGGTGATCGTGGGTACTTCGGCGGAGTTTTTCAGTTCGTTTGGATTGCCCATGGAGGACCCGGAAATTCGCGATTTGAAGTGGGGGTGAGTTCCTGCGATATTGCGGGACAAGGCTTGTTTTGCGAAGTAGACGGTGGAATAGTTAATTTCCACCCCGTCGGAAGGGAGGAATCCACGATTACCTTCACCAAGAAGACGCAGGTGGCTAACATGAGCAACAAAGGGAATATCTCAAGAAGGAGCCGTGCTCGGTGATGCACCTTCGAAACACTTTCATATTGTTCCGCTATAAATTTTGGGAAGAGGAACGGTACGGAGTCGCCAGGACGCCTCTGACGTTTGAACTCTTGTATTGGTCTGACCGACCAGTCGAGTCCGTCAAAGCTTACTTTATCCATCGCGATCAGTTCAGCACAGACTCTTGGAAGCACACCGGTGAGATGTCCCATGTGCCTTCGCAGGTCTAGTTGCGTCCAGACGTACATTCCAAGTATCAGGAAAATGGCGGTAGTTACAGCGATGAGCGAGCCTTTCGGAGCGAGCCGATCTTTTACGCAATAATCCACAAGGCCGACTAACCCAAAATAGAAAGCGACCGCTCCCCAAGCCAGTAGCTCTTTTTGGTTATGGTAGGCAAGCACCCGGGTATTAGTGTCACTTAGATATCGGATCAAATCCTGCTTAGGAACGTCAGTCACAAGATCACCCTCGGGCGATACACCTTTTCGAATCTCTCTTCTTCTATCCCGAAATATTCCACTGCGAGTCTGCCTTTAGATTGGAACTGATAGGCCGATGCAAGGTGGAGAATGGAAGGAGTGGTCGTGAAGAGGTTTACTGGAACTTCTACTTCGCACGAATCCACCACGGACTGAACGTATGCATCGAGATAGCCGAATGCGTCGCGCATCAGGCCACGGTCTCTTTCCTCTCGCTTAACATTTGCGCCCCCCATCCAAATTCCAGGAATTCCATATCGTTTACCAATATCGCGATCATCCTGAACCAATGAAATGGTCGCTACAAGCTTAGCGTCCGCAGTGCGCAAGAAGAAGTAAGTATCAAGGAGAGGGTTCTGTATCGAAGCATCCACGTTGTAGTGCTCGACAATCCAACTCCAGAATCCCGGCCCGTCTTCATTGTCAAATTCCAGGGTCATAGACAAAATCCAGTTCTTTGCTTTTTGACTCAATAGACAATCGAGCCCGATCCGCCTGAGTGAAAGCATCACTAACTTCGGTTGCATGTACATGGGTAAAGGATGAAGGGAAACTACCCTCGCCGAAATAGTTTATGAAATAGCTTCGTTTGTCAATAGATTCAGCGCACATACTTACGCTGAACGGCGGCAAGCGGCTTTGCTACGAAACGCGCAGGTCCACCTTCTATAATTCCTGCATCCTATATGTTCATTCCACGGCGCCGGTTTCTGGGTTCTTCACTGTTTGTGGTGGGCAGCACGCTGCTCGATACGTTGATGACGCCGGTGTGGAAGCTGGGCGCGGCGGCGGGGCGCGTCGAGGCTGCGGTCGCGAGCACACCCACGTCTCCTGTCCAGTTCATCGACGTGGCCGACAAGGCGGGGCTGCATGTGCCCAACGTGTGGGGCGGGGTCGACTCCAAGCGCATCATCATCGAGACCAAGGGCAGCGGGATCGCGTTCTTCGACTACGACAATGACGGGTGGCTGGACATCTACCTGACCAACGGCAGCCGCCTGAACGAACACTGGGCGCCGGGCAAAGAGCCGACTACGCACCTGTTCAAGAACAATCGCGACGGCACTTTTACAGACGTGACGGAGAAGTCGGGGCTGGGGCGGTCGGGGTGGCAGACGGGCGTGTGCGTGGGCGATTACGACAACGACGGGATGGATGACCTGTTCTGCACGTTCTGGGGCCACAACATCCTCTTTCACAACAACGGCAACGGCACGTTTACCGATGCGACGAAGAAGGCGGGGCTGACCCAGGCGCACGGGCGGTGGGGGACGGGGTGCACGTTTCTCGACTACGACCGCGACGGGCACCTGGACTTGTTCGTGTGCAATTTTGTGAAGCTCGATCCGGACAATCCGCCATCGGCTACCGACGCAGCGTTTTGCCAGTGGAAGGGCGTGCCGACGATGTGCGGGCCGCGCGGGCTGCCGGGGGATACGAATCTGCTGTATCGGAACAACGGGGATGGCACGTTTACCGATGTCAGCGAGAAGGCCGGGATCCTGAAGCCCGGGCCGCGGTTCTCGATCACGGCGGTGTCGTACGACTTCGACAACGACGGGTGGCCCGATATCTATGTCGCGGTCGATTCGGAGCCGAGCATCCTGTTCAAGAACAATCACGACGGGACGTTTACCGATGTGGCGGTGATGGCGGGGTGCGCGTACAACGATGACGGTCACGAGCAGGCGGGCATGGGCATTGGCGTGGCTGATTATGACTGCGACGGGTGGCTGGATATTTTCAAGACCAATTTCGCCGATGACACTTCGAACCTTTACCACAACAACGGCGATGGGACGTTCAGCGATCTGTCATTTAATTCGGGCGTGGGGATCAATTCGAATTACGTGGCGTGGGGCGCGGGGTTCATCGACTACGACAACGACGGATGGGCGGACATTGTGCAGGTGAACGGGCACGTGTATCCGGAGATCGACAAGTACAACTTCGGCGAGACGTTCAAGAATCCCCGGCTGGTGTACAGGAATTTGGGCAACGGGAAGTTCAAGGATGTTTCGGCGGAGATGGGGCCGGGAATCACGGCGAAGTATTCAAGCAGGGGCGCGGCGTTTGGGGATTATGACAACGACGGCGGAATGGACATGCTGATCCTCAACATGAACGATGTGCCGTCGCTGCTGAAGAATGTGGGCGGGAACAAGCAGAACTGGATCAAGCTGAAGCTGGTGGGGACCAAGTGCAACCGGACGGCGATCGGGGCGCGGGCGCGGGTGATTACGGGTAAACATATCCAGACCGATGAGGTGCACAGCGGGACGAGCGTGATGTCCCAGAACGATCTGCGGCTGCACTTTGGGGTGGGAAGCGCGGAGACCATTGACGCAATCGAAGTGAAGTGGCCGACCACGCAGAAGGTGGAGAAGTTCGCGGGAGTGAAGGTGAACCAGATCCTGACGATTCGCGAGGGGGATGGGATTGTGGCGACTAACAAGCCGGGGAAGTGAGGGAGGCAGGGATTCGGGGATCGGGATTAGGGGTTGGGGTTTAGAGATGCGGGGCTAGTTGTGTCGGGTTGAGGCGGGGGCGGGCTTTTTTTCGGCGACTACGAGGAATTGCTTGACCTCTTTGCGCTGGCGTTCGACTTCGGCGGCCTGTTGCTTTTCGAGATCGTCGTGGAGGGCGAATTCGCGGGCGGCTTTATCTTTCTTGCCGGCGCGATCGTAGGCTACGGCGAGGCGGTAGTGGGCTTCGGTCATCTGCGGATTGGCGTCGATGGCTTTTTCGTAGTAGTCGATGGCGGCTGGGTAGTTCCCCTGCGAGGCTTCCATCACGCCCAGTTGCATGTAGGCGTCGCTGCATCTTGGATCGAGATTGACGGCGCGGGTCAGCATGCTCATGACGCGATCGCGGGCGGGGGGACCCTCGTGCTTCCAGACGGCCATGGCGTCGAAGTAATTGGCGAGCGGGTCGTCGGGGCGAAGTTGAACGAAGCGAGCGAGCTTGTCTTCGACGCAGGGGAGAGGGTCGGGGGCGGCTTTTTCGATTTTGCCCATGAAGAGGTAGGGCTCGGAGTCCTGCGGGTTGAGGTCTGAGGCCTGGCAGAGGCGGCGGGCCGCGTCATCGTAGAGGGCGCCGCCGAACAAGGCTGCCCCGAGGGCGGTCAGCATGCGTTCGGAGGCGGGGTATTTTTTGGCGCCGGCTTGGAAGACATCGCGGGCCTGAAGGACGGCGCGGTGGAGGAGGAGTTCGGAGCCCCAGGCGAAGTAGTTCTGCTCGCTGGGATCCCACTGGACGGCCAGTTCCATTTCGTGGACGGCAGCCAGGGGGTCGCTCATTTTTTCGTCGATGTCGCCGGCGAGGCGGTGGAGGTCCCCGGTTTCGCGGCGCGCCATCAGGGTTTGGACGTGGGTGCGGGCCTGGCCAAGTTCGCCGGTATCGGCGAGGGCCTGGGCGAGTTCGAATTCGTTGTCGGCATTTTTGGGATCGACGGTATAGGCGGCACGCAACAGCGGGACGGCGTCCGCGGGCTGGTCCTGCTGGAGGTAGAACTCGCCGAGGCGATGGTTGGCGGCGAAGCTTCCCGGGGTCTTGGCGAGAGCGGCCTGCAGGGTTCTTTCAGTTTCATTGGCGACGGCGGGCTTGCTGGCATTGGTGCCGGGCTTGAGGGAGGCGGTTTCGCGATTGAGCGCCTCGCTGGTTCTGAGGTTAGCGTCGGAGCCGTGGCCGCCGGCGGCGGTCCAGTCAGTGACTGCGGCGACGGTGAAGTTGGGCTGGTCGGCGAACTCCATGGCGTCGGCTTCGGCTCCCTGCCGGCCGCCTTCGCGTTCAAACAGCAACTCGACGGAGCGGGTGTCGGCTTCGTCACTGACGGTGACCATCACGCGGCGCGTGTGGTGCGTTCCCTTGGTCGCGCTAACGGCATAAGTGCCGGGGTCGACGGCGGCGAACCGGAATTCGCCACCGCGGTCGGTCCGGGCCTCGCGGACCAGCGTGCCGCCGGTCTGCTCGAGGCGCACGGCGGCTCCGTTGACCGCGTTGCCCTCGGAGTCGAGCACCAGGCCGTGGACCGGGGCGCGATGCGTGGGTTGCGCCATGATTCTTGAGGTCAAGGCGGCGAGGAACATGAGGACAAGGAGTAAGGCTGCCAGGCCGGGTAGGCTCCGGGCCACAGCGTTCTTTCGCCGGATTTGCGGGCGCAACCTCATCGTGCAATTGTCCTTGCCACGTCATTGTACGACCGGCGCAAGTGCTTGTGCTTTAATTCCCTAGCCGGTTTGGTGACCTGGATCAATTGTCCTCAGCGGGTTCTTTTGCTACTATCAAACCAGCAGATGGTGAGCGTCGCCCCAAGCCGCACCTGTTGTTGCCTGTCGAAAAACTTCGGCGGGTGTACCATCTAGTCTCTCGATCCCCAGCACATTCGATCAGGAAGACACCCGTAGCTGACACGCCGGGTCAGTCTTCTTTGCCATCCGGCATGCAGCCTCATTCGCACCCAAGAGGTTTCAATGCCAGTCGTAGAACAACCCACTTCTCCAGCCAACTCGTCCTCCGCCCAGGAGCGCCCCCAGCGCCTCCGCTCGCACCTGCGCCTGCTCGAGGCTGAGAGCATTCATATTCTGCGCGAGGTGGCGTCGGAGTTCGAGCGCCCCGTGATGCTGTACTCAATCGGCAAGGATTCTTCGGTGATGCTGAGGCTGGCGCAGAAGGCGTTTTACCCCGCCCCGATTCCCTTCCCTCTGCTGCACATTGACACCGGGTTCAAGTTTCGCGAGATGATCGCATTCCGCGATGACATGGCGAAGTCGATCGGGGCCAAGCTGCTGGTGTGGCGCAACGAGCCGGCGATCGCGGCCGGAACCAATCCGATCGCGCTCGACACCAAGCGCTGCTGCGGATTGCTCAAGACCCAGGCGCTGCTCGATGCGCTGCGTCATTACAACTTCGACGCAGCCTTTGGCGGGGCGCGGCGCGATGAAGAGAAGTCGCGGGCCAAGGAGCGCATCTATTCGTTCCGCGACTCGTCGGGACAATGGGACCCAAAGAATCAGCGGCCGGAACTCTGGAACCTGTACAACGCGCGCATCCATCCCGGAGAAAGTATCCGCGTATTTCCGCTGTCGAACTGGACGGAGATGGATGTGTGGCAGTACATCCACGAGGAAAAGATCCCAGTGGTCGACCTTTACTTTGCGAAAGAGCGGCCCATGTATGTGCGCGGGGACGCCCTGCTGCCCATCGAGCAGGAATTCGTTTCCCTGCCGGGCGAGCGGCCGCAGATGGTCAAGTCGCGCCTGCGATCGCTGGGGTGCAGTCCGTGCACCGGAGCGATCCGGTCGGATGCTGAAAGCATTCCAGACATTATCGCTGAGCTGCTGTCGTTCAAATCGTCGGAGCGGGCCAACCGCGTGATCGATCACGACCAGGAAGGCTCCATGGAGATCAAGAAGCGGGAGGGCTACTTCTAAAATGTCCGCAATCGCTTCGCCAGCATTCTCCATCCAGGACTTTCTCGACGAGGAGCGCGAGAAGGACCTGTTGCGCTTTTCGACGGCCGGAAGCGTAGACGACGGCAAGTCAACGCTGATCGGGCGCCTGCTTTACGATACGCAGTCGGTGTATGACGACCAGGTGCGGTCCATCGAGGGCAAAGGCACGACGGCTCCGGGGCAACTGGACTTTGCGCTGCTGACGGACGGACTGCGCGCCGAGCGGGAACAGGGCATCACCATCGACGTCGCGTATCGCTATTTTTCGACAGCACGGCGCAAGTTCATCATTGCCGATACGCCGGGTCACGAGCAGTACACGCGCAACATGGCTACGGGGGCATCGACGGCCGATGCATCGGTGGTGCTGATCGACGCCAGCAAGGGAGTGCTGATCCAGTCGCGCCGCCACGCCTATATTGCCTCGCTGCTGCGGGTGCGCCACATCCTGGTCGCAGTGAACAAGATGGACCTTATCGGCTATGACGAGGCCACATTCCGCACCATCGAGAAAGATTTCCGCGCGGTGCTGGAGCAGATTGCGGCGGACACCGGCAACCCGGTGGAAGCGACGTTTGTTCCAGTCAGCGCGTTGAAGGGCGACAACATCGTGCACCGGGCCGCGGGTGTATCGGGCGCAATGCCGTGGTATGACGGGCCATCGCTGCTGGAATTGCTGGAATCCCTGCCGCCATCGCACGCAGCGCAAGGCGGCCCGTTTCGGTTTCCAGTACAGCGTGTACTGCGACCCAATCATACATTTCGCGGGTTCGCCGGGCAGATAGCATCGGGTTCGATACACCCCGGAGACGCAATCACGGTTCTGCCCTCGGGACACACCGCGAAGGTGGAGCGCATTGTTACCTGGGATGGGGACCTGGCGGAAGCCAATGCTCCGCTCTCGGTGACGCTGGTGCTGGACCGCGAAGTGGATATCAGCCGCGGCGATCTGATCGTTACGTCGGATGCACCTGCAACGGTAGCGCGCAATGCGACGGCCGCGCTGGTGTGGATGGATCAGCGCGGACTGGAGCTCAACCGGCGCTACTTGCTGAAGCATACGAGCCACACGGTTCCGGCGTTCGTTCCTGCGATCCAGCACCGCACGGACATTGGAACTCTTGCACATGTGCCGGCCGAGACGTTCGCGATGAACGATATCGGCGTGGTCACGCTGAACCTGCTGCGTCCGGTGGCGCTTGACGCGTATTCAGAGAACCGCGCCACGGGCGCGTTCATCCTGATTGACGCGCTATCGAATGCCACGGTGGCGGCCGGGATGATCACATCTGTTTCCCCGGATACTTCTGACGGAGCCGAAGAGGTGGCGCTGGAGACCGACCCGGTGACGCCGCGGGAACGCGCCGCACGCTGGGGGCACGAGGGTGGCATTCTTCGCCTCAATGGATCGGCGCAACTGATCAATGCGATCGAACGCTCGCTGTTTGTGGCGGGAGTGATTTCACAGCGCATCGATGCGGAGGACGAGTTGTTTGCCGCTGATCCGGCGATGGTGAACGCGTGGACCCTGCGGCAAGCCGCGGCCGGGCTGCTGGTCCTGGTGACAACGCACGGCGACACCGACGAACTGATTGCCACGGTGAATCAACGCACCGTGATCGTCAACGACAGCGACCCGGGAGCCGCGATCGCCTCCATCCATCAACTGCTGCACGAAGAAAAGATTCTCCACGACCTTGAAGGAGCAGGCCTCTAATGAGCACAACCGCCATCAATGCCGAAGTTGAAATCAAGCTGGAGGCCGTAAGGGCCGCGCTGGCCCACGCCGTAACCGCGGAGGGCGACGTTTGCCTCACCTGCAGCTTCCAGGCTGAAGACGTGCTGCTCACCAAGCTCGCGCTGGAGTTCGACCGCAATTTGCCGGTGCTGTTTTTGGATACGGGCTATCACTTTCGGGAAACGTATGAGTATCGCGACAGGATTGCGGCGGAGTGGCATTTGAACCTGGTGAACCTGCTGCCGGAAAAGACAGTCGCGGAGCAGGAGGCCGAGCACGGGCTGTTGTACCAGACGGCGCCGGACCAGTGTTGCAAACTGCGCAAGGTGGAACCGCTGTTCAAGGCTGTCTCGAACTACAAAGTGTGGCTGACGGGGCTGCGGCGCGAACAGGCGAAGAGCCGCGCGGCGCTGGAAGAGTCGGCGATGTTCACATTGCCGGGGAACAAGCAGGTGCTTAAGCTGGCTCCGCTGGCGTCTTGGACCACGCGCGACGTGTGGTATGCGTGCGAGCAGTTGAACATTCCGCTGTTGCCGCTTTACGAGCGGGGGTTTTCATCGATCGGGTGCGAGCCATGTACTTCGCTGCCGGCGGATCCCAACGACCCGCGTTCAGGACGGTGGTCGGGCCGGAAGGTGGAGTGCGGCATTCATATTCAGGCGGCCCCGGCGATCTGACGGCGTCGGCACCATTTAACGCAGAACATTCATATCAATTGCGATCGACGGTTTGTGGTCCTGGACTGAGAGTCTGGCATGCAGTACGTGATTGGGTTCATCATCGCGATGTTCATCACCCTGACGGGAGTCGGGGCGGGCACGATCACGGTGCCTATCCTGGTGTTGTTCCTCGGCGTGCCCGCGCCGGTCGCGGTCAGCATCGGGCTGATGTTTTCAGCGGCGGTCAAGCTGATCCTTGTGCCGGCACAGATCGTGCGGGGCAACATCGCGTGGCGCACGCTCGGGTTCATGCTGCTGGGGGGCGCGCCCGGAGTGTTGATCGGTTCCCTGTTTCTGAAGCAGCTGGTGAGCGCCGGTTCGCAGAACGTGATCAACGCGCTGCTGGGCGTGATCCTGGTGCTGACATCGAGCTGGCAGATAATTTTCTCATTTCGCTCCATGCGGCCAAGGTCGGAGATGAAGGATCGCAGCCCGCTGCTGTCGTGGCTGATGTTCCCGGTGGGCGCAGAGGTGGGATTTTCTTCGGCCGGCGCGGGGGCGCTGGGATCGGCCGCGCTGTTGAGCCTGACTCCGCTGGCTCCGGCGCAGGTGGTGGGGACCGATATCGCATTCGGGTTTGCGGTCTCGCTGATCGGGAGCGGCGCGCATTGGTTTGCGCCGTCGGGGAATACGCCCTTGCTGCTTGAGTTGATTGGCGGCGGCATCGTGGGCGCAATCACGGGCACGGTCCTGAGCACGCGCATTCCGCGGCGGCCGCTGCGTTTTGCGCTGTGGATATGGCTGCTGGTGCTGGGCGGGCAATTCCTGGTGAACAGCTACCGGCTGTGGACCAATCCGGCGCCGGGGACTCCACATCATCTTGCGGCGATGAGAGCGAAGTAATAGGACGGAGAGGTCCGCGCATCGCGCATGCGCGGCAATACTGCGATTCGCAGTTGTAAAATCGGAACTTGCGTGCGCAGCAGCCGCAAGGAGCCCCGATGAAGTCTCTCCTCCTGAAAGAGTATTCGCACCTTGAACTCACCGACCTGCCTCAGCCCGAACCTGGGCCGGGAGAAGTGCTGGTGCGCGTGGCCGCATGCGGCATATGCGGCAGCGATGTGCATGGCTACGACGGCACGTCGGGAAGGCGGATTCCGCCGATCGTGATGGGGCACGAAGCTGCGGGCGTGGTGGCCGCGACAGGTTCCGGGGTGACGCAATTCCGGACCGGCGACCGCGTCACCTTTGACTCCACGGTGTTCTGCGGAGCGTGCGCGTTTTGCAAGGCGGGACAGGTGAATCTGTGCGACAACCGGCAGGTGATAGGCGTTTCGTGCGGTGATTATCGGCGCAATGGAGCGTTTGCAGAATACATCGCGGTGCCGGAGCGCATTCTGTATTCGCTGCCGGAGGCGATGTCGTTTCCTGAAGCGGCGATGCTGGAGGCGGTTTCAGTGGCGCTGCACGCGGTGCACGTGAGCGATGCAAAGCCAGGGCAGTCGGCGCTGGTGGTGGGCGCGGGCATGATCGGATTGCTAACTCTGCAGGCGGCGCGCGCGGCGGGATGCAAGCCGGTATTCATTGCGGACATCGATGCGACGCGATTGAAACTGGCGGAGAAGCTGGGGGTAGATGAGGCGCTGCATCTGTCGGGAGCGGAGTTGACCAAGGCGGTGCAGGAACGGACCGGCGGGTTTGGCGTGGACGTGGTGTTTGAGGCGGTGGGGCGGACCGAGACGATTGCGGCCTCCATCGACTGCGTGCGCAAGGGCGGCACGGTGACGCTGATCGGGAACATCACGCCGGAGATCAAGCTGCCGTTGCAGAAGGTGGTTTCGCGGGAGATCCGGCTGCAGGGGACGGCGGCTTCGTCAGGCGAGTATCCGGAGGCTATCGAATTGATCGCGGCTGGCAAGATCAAGGTGAAGCCGCTGATTACGGCGGTGGCGCCGCTCGAGGATGGTCCCGAGTGGTTTCAGCGGCTCTACGATCATGAGCCCAACCTGATGAAGATTGTTCTTTCGCCCGAGCCGGAGATGGCGGTTGCGGCGCAGGCTGGTTCAGCGCAGGCAGGGGTGGCGCAGGCAGGGGCAGAAGGATGAGCGAAAACCTTTTCGACCTGACCGGGCAGGTGGCTATCGTTACCGGAACGAGCCGCGGGCTGGGGCAGTATTTTGCGCGGGCGCTGGCTCGCGCGGGTGCGGACCTGGTGTTGACCAGCAGGGATCGCACGACGCTGGGGGATTTCGAGAAGGAAATTCGGGCGCTGGGGCGGCGGACGGTGGCGCTGCCACTCGATGTGCGCGACCAGAAGAGCATTGAGGCGATGGCACGGGAGGCGGAGGCGGAATTTGGGCAGGTGCATATCCTGGTCAACAATGCGGGGTGCAATGTTCGCAAGCCTGCTCTTGACGTGACGTGGGACGACTGGAACCTGGTGCTTGATACGAATCTGCGGGGAAGCTTCTTTGTAGCGCAGGCGGTGGCGCGGGGGATGGTCGCGAAGGGATATGGGCGGATCATCAACATCGGTTCGGTGACCAGCGTTGCGGGGTATGCGGGGCTAGGACCGTATGGGGCGAGCCGGGGAGGGATCCGGCAGTTGACGATGAGCCTGGCGGCGGATTGGGGCAAACATGGAATTACTGTGAATTGCCTGGCGCCAGGGTGGTTTCGCACCGAGCAGAACAAGGTCATGTACGACGATGCGGGATGGGTCGAATACCTGAGGGAGCGGATACCTGCGAATCGGCCGGGGCAGCCGAACGACCTCGACGGCGCGGTGGTATTTCTGGCGTCGGAGGCGAGCCGTTATATGACGGGGCAGACGCTGCTGATCGACGGGGGGATTTCTACGGGAGCGCTGCGGGCTACGCCGGCAAAGAAAAGCTGAGGGCAAGCTCGGTCCGGCTGCGAATTCTAGATGGATTCGGGGTTCGGCGGTAAGGCGATGGTGCGGATTTCGCCGAGGAGAAAGATATAGGCGGCAATGCCGATGGCCAGGTACACGCCGGCCACGCCGAAGGCCGCGGCGAAGGATTGACGTCCGTTGACCAGGTAGCCGGTGATGATGGACGCGCCGATGCCGGAGATCTGATTCGACAGGTTGAGAATGCCGCCGACGGAGCCGACGCTGTCGCCGGGCGCGATGAGCGCGGGCACGGACCAGCCGACGGGTGCGGCGGCCGAGAGTCCACCGATAGACACGCTGATCCAGAAGAGGGCTTGCGTGGGGGTGTGGGCGTGACTTCCGCCGAGGATGCCGAGGCCCATGGCGGTTCCGCCGATGAGCACCACGCGGCGCACCTTGTCAGCGTTCCATCCGCGCCGGATCAGCCAGTCAACCAGCCACCCGCCAACCACGAGATCGCCCGCGGCGGCGACCAGCCAGGGCACCCCGGTGTAAACGAACGAGTGCGCCAGGTCGATGTGGAGGGTTCGCGCGAGGTAGACCGGCAGCCAGTACACCAGCAGGTAGAAGACATAGTTATACGACCCGAATCCCAGCGCCAGGCCGACCACTTTTTTCTGCCGGAACAGAAAGCCAAGCATGGTGAAGATCCGCGACCATGACGCGGGCCGCTCTGAACGAACGGGACTGGCGGTGTTCGGATCGACCGCACCGTGGCGGGTGCCGGGTGGGTCGTGGTAGATGGCGACGAAGGCGAAGAAGAAGAGCAGGCTGACGACGCCGGTGGCGGCAAAGCTCAGGCGCCAGCCGATGCGCAGCAGCAGAAGGCCGATTACGGGTACGCCGATTGCCGAACCCAGCTTGGCGGCGCTGTCAAAGAGGCTGGTGGCGAGGCTGCGTTCGTGGGGCGGGAACCAGTATCCGATGGCCTTGGCGTTGGCGGGAAAGGTCGGCGCCTCCCCGACGCCGAGAAGGAAGCGGGCGCTGAAGAAGCCGGTCAGGCCGTGGGTCATGGCGGCGGCGAACGAAGCGATGCTCCACAGGAAGGTGCTGATCGCGCCCACCTTGCGCACGCCGAAGCGGTCAAGCAAAACGCCGGACGGAAGCTGGCAGAGCGCGTAGGTCCAGTTGTAGGCGCCGACGAGGAAGCCGAAGGTGACGTCGGAGATGCCGAATTCGCCGATCAGCGCGTCGTGGGAGACGGATAGGTTGACGCGGTCAAAGTAGTTGACGAGAACGCCGATGCCGAGCAGGAAGGCGATTCCCCAACGCCGGCGCAGTTTGCCCGGTATGACCTCGTCTTCGATGTTCAACTATTTGCCCCCGGGGTGGTGCGCTCGCCTCTGTCATTCGAGACTATACATGGCGAGGGCCGGGTGCAATTGCCAGAATGCGGAACCGCGCCCGGTGTGGTCCGTGGGGTTTGTGCAAGCGCACGATGAGTGCAGGTGCTGCGAATGCTGGTCGCTCGGCGCTTGTGCAGAGGACGACAGCATTTGCAGAGAGAGAGTTGTGTTTTCCCACATCTGGCGCAACCTACGCGCCAGATGTGGGGCACCCGAGAGAGACCAGAGTCTCAGACTTGTTCTTCTTTGGCAGCCGCGAGGGTGAACGACACGGTCTGTTCGCCGAGGCGGGGGTGCTTCGCAGTGAGCTTGACGGTGCCCGCGGTTTCACCGGCGCGGACCCACACTGCGCCGGTGCCGCCGATCAGGGCGAAGGGATTGTCGCCGATGAGGGTCGCCGGGCCTTCCAGGGTGAAGGCGATGGGATCGTTGGCGTAGGTGCGGATCGCACCGAATTCGTCGGTGACGCGCAGGACCACGCGCGTGGAGTCGGCGCCGTCGGCGAATAACTCATTGTCGTCGGGCAAGAGCGCGAACTTCGCGTCGACCCCCCTGCCGGACAGTGATTTCGAGATGACCTGCTTGCCGCCGATGAAGCCGTCGGCGCGCAGATCGCCCCAGTGGTGATCGTGATCTTTCTTTTCCACGTCAGAGACGTTGAAAACGAAGGGAGGGTATTTGAGGTGGTCGAATTCCTGGCGGTCGGGCTCGATTTCGGCGATGGGAACCCAGGGGTTCGATTCCAGCGAATCCCAGCGCGCAAAGATCTTGAGCTGTTCGCAGTTGGAGCAGAAGACGGCCTTGGTGAAGCCAACCGACTCGTCGCCGCGCGCCCAGTGGAAGGCAGGCTCGAGCACCACCTCTTCGATGGGATCGCATTGCGACTTGTAGAAGCCCGCGGCCGGCTTGGGCTCGCGGAAGATGTCGGTGACACCGTGATAGCAGATGCGGTCGCCAGAGCCAAAGTTGGAGTGGGTGTTGTAGTCGAACGCACACCACCCGATGCCGCCCGCGTATTGCGGGTTGGAGGCGAGCTGATTGTGAATGCGGGCATGGCGCAGGGTGTGTTCGCGAAGGCGCTCGTCGTCGTCGGTGGTCTTGGTGGGGAAGGTGTGCCCGACGAATTCGGTGTTGAGATAGCGGGGGTGGTTGGGCGGCTTGAGCGGGAACCCGAAGTCGTTCATGGTGAAGACGTCTTCGAGGAACTCCGATTCCTGGAAGTAGCGGATGCCGCCGGTCTGGCGAGAGTCATCGAGCGCGTGGGCCAACGCATTGGTGCGAGTGTAGAAGTTGTGGTCGTCTTGCGACTCGTTGATGCGCACTCCCCAGAGCACGATGGAGGGATGATTCCAGTCGCGGCGGATCATGCGGCCGACGTTGTCGATGGCTACCAGCTTCCAGCTCTCGTCGCCGATGTGCTGCCATCCGGGGATCTCTTCCAGGACCAGGAGGCCGATTTCGTCGCAACGATCGAGGAAGTGGCGCGACTGCGGGTAGTGAGAGGTGCGGACGATATTGCAATGCAGGTTTTTGCGCAGGATGTCGGCGTCTTTTTTCTGCACGCGCGCGGGCATGGCCTGGCCGACGAAGGGGAAGGTCTGGTGGCGATCGAGCCCGCGCAGCTTGATGACCTTGCCGTTGAGGGAGAAGCCGTGATCGGTAAAGGTGGCCTCGCGGAAGCCGATGCGGCGCATGTCTTCATCGAGAGCGCGGCCGGCGCGCAGCAGGCGGACGTGGACGCTGTAGAGCCTGGGCTTGTCGAGATCCCACAATTCGATGCCCGAGAGTTTGCTGAGGGTGACGGTGTGGCGGGCGGGATCCTTGAGGGTCTCGGTGGTGGAGTAGGCGGCCGCGTCGTTGTAGGGATCGATGCTCGTGTCGATGGCAGCGGCGGTGGTCGCCGCAGTCTTTTCCAGGGTCTTTGCGCCTTTGGCGACGACGCGGTCGCCATCGCGGAGTTCGACCTCGAGGGAAAGAGCGCCCCCTCCGACGGCTTCGCCGGCGACAAAGCAGTTGACGTCAAGCGAGGGGCTGGCACTGAGAACGTCTTTGGGCTGGGCGAAGATGTTGTCGAGGTAAGTGGCGGGCACGATGCGCAGGCTGACTTCGCGATAGATGCCGCCGAAGGTCATGTAATCGATCTCGTAACCGAATGGAGGGATGTCGTTGCGTTCGGTGGAATCGACCTGTACGACGAGCACGTTGTCACCCTCTTTGCGAAGGTGTTTGGTCAATTCAAAGGAAAAGGGCGTGAAGCCGCCGCGATATTCGCCGAGCCTTTCGCCGTTGATCCAGACGATGGAGGCGGTCATCACGCCTTCGAAGTCAACAAAGACGCGCTTGCCTTCGATGCCCGGTGGAGTCTTGAAACGGCGGCGGTAGGTGGATACGAATTCGTAGTCCTTGTCGTCAAAGTTGTGCCACGGAAGGGCAATGTTGGTATGCGGAATAACGATGCGCTCGAACTTGGCGTCATCAAAGTCAGGCGACTCCGCGCCCTCAACCTTGGCGGGATGGTAGCGCCAGTTGCGATTGATGGGCAGCACAGTGCGGCCCTCGGCCAGATGCGCGTCTGCGGCGGCCGCGGCCATGCCGGGCATAGTGGCTGAGGCAAGAACCGCGCCACCCGTTTTAAGAAACTCACGTCGAATCATTCACCCTCTCCGTTCTACTGCGTCTGATCAAACCAACCACTCTGCGAGCGCGCGACCAAACCGCTCCATACTAATTGGACCGGTGGCTGATGCCAAAGTAAACTCCGGCGGCGCGATGACGTATGCCTCGCGGATCGCTGCGGCAAAGCAGATGCAGACGGTATTGCGCTGGTATTCGTCATAGCGGGCGGCGGCGAGCCAGATGTAAAGCGCAAGCATTTCGGCATCGAGAGCGCTGCCGGGCAGGTCGTCTTCGGCGGGAAGAGGGTTGACCTGGTCGGGATTGTCGAAGACGGCCACGCCGGTGAAAGGCTTGGGCTTGCTGCGGACGCCGAACCGGGCAGCTAGCAGCGTGGGGCGCGCACGGCGGAAGGCTTCTGCGGCGGCCCATTGGACGAAGGAATTGGCGAAGATGACCGCGCCGTTGCCGGACAGGTAGAGGGAACGCACAAATTCGCGCACGGCGGGGTCGGCGGAGACTTCGGGGGGACACCACGGAGAGACGTCGACGGAGCGCAGGCGATCGAAGACGGCGTCGGCGTCGGCGAGATCTTTGCGCATGGTGTTCATCTGGTGCGAAAAGTTTTGCCGGTACCTGTCGAGGCGGGCATAGCTGAGATGAATGCCCGGGAAGGATCGATGCGCAGCGGCGTTGACCAGGCCAGGCCCGGCGTCGATGAGCCAGGAGTTAGCGGGTTCGGTGGCGGAGCGCGCAGGCAAAGCAGAGAGTATAGGTTCGAGCGCCATGCTGGTGGGGTTAGCGGGATCGGCATCGATGGGGACAATGGTGCCTATGCCCTGCCAGCGGTGCCAGACTGTGGCGCGGTTGAGAGGAAGCGGATCGGGCAGATCGATGAGGACAAGGCGGTGCGCGGCGAGAGCATCGGCAGTGGATCCGGCTCCGCGGTCGGCGGCATCGAAGACAGCCTGAACGGCGCGCCGCCATTCCTGGAAGTATGGCGAGCGGGCCAGCAGTGAGGAATTCTGAATGGTCTGCTCGGTGGCGGAGAACTGCCAGCTTTGCACGCCCATTCTCGTTTCGATGGCTACTACGTCGCTGAAGAGGCTGCGGCTGGCGTGCTCGTCGAGTTGCGCGATAAAGGTCAAGAGGCGTTCAACGGAGCCGCGTTCGTGTGGAAACAGAAACGGCCACTGGTGCAGCTGCTGATTGACGAAGGGGAGGAAGGTAAGCGGCAGTCGCTCGAGAGCTCCGCGACGGAGCGCGGTTTGTAAGCGGGGCGGCAAGGCATCGGTGACAATCGCGTTCTGTTCAGTGGTCTGCATTGTGTGTGACTTTCTTTCAGGCGCGGATTTCGAGCAGCGATGTACCCTGCGCGGGCAGTGATCTGGATCGGAGAATGCCGGCGAGAGTGGGGCATAGATCCACGTGACGGATGGGACGCTCGATCGTCCGGGGATGGTCGATAGCGGCGCCGAGGGCGATCATCCAAGTATCGCGGGTAGAGGCTTCATTGGCGCGATGATTGAAGAAGCCGTTGGTGGATGAGCCATCCGGGTCGCGGCCGAATTCAGGCACGATGAGCAGTGTGGTGCGGCCGCGGTAGGCGTCGTTCTGCTCGGCCTCCTGCCAGAGTTGCCAGGCGAGTCGATCGGCGGTGCGGATGCCGGCGACGTGGAGCGCGTAGGAGCCGAAGTGAGCGGCTTCGACATCGGAGAATGCAACGACGAGCAGGCGGGGTGCGAACTTGCGCATGACTTCGCGGGTCATGAAGAAGGTCAGCTCGTCTCCCGAGGTGGGTCCGCCGCCGCGAACGAAGCCGGCGATCGCGTCTTGCAGCGTGGATTGCGTGCGGGGGTCCAGATGTCCGGCGGCGTCGAAGACATTCCAGCCCAGGCCTTCGTAGTTGCTGCCGGCCATGGCGCTTTCGAGTTCCGCCTCAACCCGGCTGCGATCAGCAAAACTGGCGGCTCGTCCGCGGCGAAGGGCATCGGCGACGGCGACCAGCATCAACTGCTTGGGGAAGACGACGTTGGCTCCGTAGGGCTGTCCATAGTCCCGGTCGGAGCTGGCGCCGATGAGGCTGGTGAGAGCCTTGTTGCTGGCGATCATCCATGTATCGTCGTGGCCGGCGTGTTGGTCTTTGCGAAACTGCTCAAAGATAGTAGGCGTGGTGGGGGCCAGCTTGCCCCAGTCGTCGACGCGCTGCCAGTTACCGGTGAGGATGCTGGCGATGGCGTTGAAGTGGGCCGTCACACCGTCGTTGCGAATATGGGAATAGAACAGGCCGCGCGGGGCGAGATCGCGCGCAAGGTGAGGAATGTTGGCGAGGCCGTCGGGAGAGAAGGTCTCGGCGCGGCGAACTCCTCCGATGATGACCACGATGATTTTGTTCGCGGTGCCGGTGCGAGCTTCAACCTGGGCATGGGCCTTGAAAGAGGGAATGAGTTCGGCGGCGGCCAGCAGGCCAGCAGCGTGGATGAACCTGCGCCGGGATGCATTGTTCAGGCAGTCGCGATCGGCGGCGGGACACAGGCCGGCTTCGCCGGTTCTGACAGCATCGATCATCAGGGATTCGCCGGGCATCCGCGATCCTCATGGCTCCCCACATTCAGGGCGCCCGTCAACTTCGCAGCGTTTACGCGCTGAGAAGCTCGATAGAACTGCGCTTGAAAGTTGAGAGGATTATAGGCTTCAGGAGAGGAATGCTCAAAGGGGTCACGGAACGAATCGGGTCTGGTTCGGTTATGAGACTCAGGCGCCAATCAAAGCCAGCAACTGCTTTAGGTCCAGCTGAGATTTGGACTCGGTGCCGCGGGGCAGCGATGGTCCGATGGCGAGGGCCTGTGGGTGCCCCTCGAACCACACCAGGAACGAAGACTGCTCGGAGCCCGGAAGGCGCTGCTGATTAATCCAGTGGTACCAGGCGGCCATGTCGGCGTCGATGAGCGAGCCTTCAAGATCCGGCTCGGTTCCGCCGCGCAGATCGGCGAGCAACTCGTTCATGGGGCGTTGTCGCTGGCGAGGCGCATAGCGTACGAGCAAGGTGAGGGCCTGGGCGCGGCGCAACGCTTCGCGTGTGGCCCATTGAGCAAACGTGGTGCTGTAGATCTGTGTTCCGGAGCCTTCGGTGAACAGCTTGAGCCGGAAGCGGTCAAGGATTGCGTCGCCATTGGGATCCATGCCGAGATCGGAAGGCGCGAGTTGGGCCATGTTGGTACGGAGCTCTTCAGGGCCCATCCCGGGCACCTGGATCTCAGCCTGCATGCGCTTGAGCAGCGAAGCCCGCAGAGGCGCGAGCCCTTCGTAGGAAACCTGGGTCAGGAGCGGCTGAGATGCAGAGATGGCGCCGCCGTCGATATACCAGTGGGCATAAGGCTGGGGGTGTTGGCTGGCCCGGGCGGTGACAGCGGCGAGAATCAACTCCCAGCCGTTCTCGGGCTTCACCTGGGAGAAAGAGGTTCCGTGCTGGCGCAGGTTCTTGAACAGCGTGCCGGAGTAGCCGGCAACCCCCTGGCCGATGACAGCAATGCCGATGCGGCTGAGCGGAGGCGGTTGGGGAGGGGCGGCGGATTGCAGGCGGGCGCCATAGTCGGTGGCGGCCTTGCGGAACGCGTCGAGTTGATGTGTGCTCCAGAGCCATGCCGACTGCTTCTCCACGAACTGCGCGGGTGCGTTGATCCAGTCAGATTGTTCCAGCGCCGGCGAGAGGGAGACCCCGTCGAATGCGGCTGAACAAGTTGTCAAGCTGGGAAGGCGCAAGCGCAGCGAGGTTGTCGAGTTCCCTGTCGATGGCGGAACGTTCAACCGGAAAGCGGTAATCGTAGTCGGAGATTTCGCGCAGCAGGCTGGGAAGAAAACTCAACGGCAGGCGGCGCAGCACGGCGAGATGCGCGGCAACCACGCGCCGGGCTTCTGGCGGGTAGCCGGAGAACATCTCGAGCGTCAGATCGCGAGGCAGCACTAGAGCAACTCCCGGATGGGTTTTCCCTGCGACTGCGCCGATGAGAATCCCATGATGGCGCCGAGGCTGGGAACCAGGTCGATGGACTGCATGGGATTGTCGTACACCACACCGGGTCGCACGCCGGCTCCGAGCGCCATCATCCAGGTGGTGCGGCTGGCCTCGTCGCCGGTGCGATGATGCTGGAAGCCGTTGCCGCCCGCATCGAAGTCGGAGTCGCGGCCGAAGTCGGGAAGGACAAACATGGTGGTGTTGCCCGCGTACTCGGGCTCTGCCTGTACTGCCTTCCACAGTTCAGCGCAGAGTCGGTCGGTGCGCCGGATGGCATCGATGTAGAGCGAGTAGGCGCCCGAGTGAGCCACGTCGATGTCGTGCATGGTGATCCACAGCAGGCTGGGCGATTCTTCGCGCATCAGGCGGCGCGCGATATAGACCGACAACTCGTCGGGGCTCGACACGGTGCGGGCGTGCGCCATGAAATCGTCGACGGAGAGCTTGAGAATCATCTCCAACTGGCGTAGTTCGACCTCCCCGCCGCCGATTTGGGGGGTGTAGAGCGGGGTCTCGTAGTTGTCCCGAAGCAAGTGGTCGATGCCGCCCGTCGCGCCTTTCTGCGCGGCGCTGAGCAGATGTTTGGGCAGGATGACCCGCGCTCCCTGGCCGGGTCCATAGGAGCGCGATTCACTTTCGCCGATGCGGTTGAAGCCGTTGCTGGGAGCGACCACCCACGCATCGGAGGCGGGGCGGCGCAGGTCCTTGCGAAAGTATTCAAAGACAGTCGGGTGTTCGGGGGCGACGGCTGCAAAGTTATTGAGCGTTTCGTAGACGCCGGTGGCAAGGCTGGCGGTGGCAACATAGTGGCCGAGGATGCCATGGTTAGTGACGTGGGTAAAAAAGCTGGATTGGGGCGCGAGTTCGTTGAGCAGGTGAGGAATGTTCTCCTGGCCTTCGGGCGCGAAGGTTTCCTGATCACGGGCTCCGCCTCCGAAAGTGACGACGATAACCTTGCGTTTTTTGCGGGCCGTCTCGGCATGCACGAAGGGACTGGCGCTCATCAGAGCCGAGCCGAGGGCTACGCCGGCAGCGTCGCGCAGGAAGTCGCGGCGGCTGCGGCTGACGTTCCAGGCAGTCGCTTGTAGCAGCGGGATGCGGGGCTCGCTCATGCGGACTCCTGAGAGTGCAGGATAGCGCTGGCGTGGGCAATTGAAACAGCCGGTCGTGGCGCGTCCGTCATGGTTTGCTGACCTCTCCCGTCTTTTCTGAATAGACGAACTGGCGCACGTCGGCTTTTTCCTTGTCCTCCTGGGCGAGGTGTTCAGCGCGTTGTTGCTGGTAGACGGCGAATTCTTTTTGCGCAGTGTCCTTCTGTCCGAGGTGAACGTAGTCGGTGGCGAGGCGATAGTGGGCGTCGGGCAGATTCGGGTTCAGTTGCAGTGCGCGTTCGAATTCGGCTACGGATTTGTCGTACTGGTGGGCATCGGCGTAGAGGCTGCCCAACTGTACGTGGGCTTCAGTGAGGCGGGGATCGAGGGCCGTGGCTTTGGATAACAGCGACTCGACGGTGGCCAGGGCATCGCCGGCATCCTCGACGCGCTTCCCTTTCCAAAGGCTGATGGCGTAATAGTACTGCGCCAGGGCATTGCGGGGCTCGGCGTCTGCGTAACGCCGGAAGCGCGCGATGACTTCGTCGGCGTTGCCGGGCGAGCTGTGATAGGCCTTGGACAAAAACAGATAGCAGCGGGGGTCGGACGGGCTGAGGTCGGCGGCGGCGATGAGCGACTTGACGGCATCGTCGTAGCGCCCGCGCGAGTAAAGCGCGAGACCCAGGCCAATGACCATGCGGGTGGATTTGGGGAAGCGCTCGACTCCGTTTTGAAAGATGGCGATGGCGGGGTCGAGGGTGCGGTGGAGGAGCATCTCGCTGCCCCAGGAAAAGATGTTTTCTTCAGTCGGATCGAGGTGCGCGGCAGCTTCGAAATCGTTGACGGCCTCGATGTATTTACCGTCTTTCTCGTCGATCTGGCCAAGCAGGTTGCGCAGCTCTCCAGTGTCTTTGCGCTTGACCATATCTTGTACGAGATTGCGAGCATCATCGAGGCGGCCCAGCAGAAAATCGGCCATGGCCAGATCGTATCCGTTCTCGTAGGCATCGGGATTGATGCCTTGAGCGGCGCGAAGTAGCGGCTCCGCTTCAGCAAGCTTGCCGTTTTGCACGTAGAGTTCGCCGAGGTTGTGATTGGCGTCGTAGCTTTTGGGGTCGATGGCCAGCGACTTACGGAATTGTTCAGCGGCTGGAGCGGCCTGGCCGGCGTGGAGAAGGGTGGCGCCCAGGTTGGTATGGGCTTCAGCTACTTCAGGCTTAAGCTGCACCGCGATCTTGAGATGTGGGAGAGCCTTTTCGTCCTGACCCAGCGAACCATAAGCCATGCCGAGCAGTTCGTGAATCTCGTAGCTCTTGGAAGCGTAGGGTAGCAGCTTTTCAAGGCCGGCGGCGGCTTGCGGGTATCGTCCGGCTTCGAAGTCGGCCACGGCTCCCTGGTACTGGCTGTCGAGGGTACGGGGCGACGGCTGCTGCGCCATCGCGCTCACCATCGCGCCGGCCATCAGCAGCGCCCGCGTCGTCGACCTCCACCACGAGGCCCTGCTCACCCACTCCTCCTCGTGCGACACGTTCCAGGAGACGAACACCGGATAATGCCGCGCAGACGAACACCCCGTCAAGGCAAGGGAGAAAACTTTGCCCTGTCCGGGGTGTTGTCCATCTTACCGCACCAGCATTGGTTTGACGCCGGCTGCCCGGCGGACCGTAACGGATGTGTCAGCATGCGCCGGCACACCCGCTGCGGGGGTTAATAGTACAGCTTGAGCGCGAACTGGATCTGCCGCGGATCGTAAGGAGCATCGCGGGTAGAACCGACTTCGCCGAAGTGCGGGTCAGTGATGTTGCCCGAACCTCCGATGGCCACGACGCCGTTGCCGCCGAAGTTGGGAGCGTTGAAGTTCGGATGGTTGAGGATGTTGAAGAACTCGGACCGGAATTCCATCGAGAAGCGCTCGGTCAGCTGGAACCGCTTGAAGGCCGAGAAGTCGAAGCGATGGAAGCCGGGGCCGGTGGTCTGCCCAGGCTTGGAGCCGAGAGCCGCTGCGCCGTTCAACGGGACGCAACCGCTGGGCGAGTCGGGGATGGGGGCGATGGCGCCGCCCGCGTCGCCGAGCTGGCATGGCTGGTTGAAGGCCTTGACGTTGTTAATCCAGAAAGGCCGCGGAATCGGATCGCCGGCGACCGTCCTCAGCTTGATGCCCAACTGCGGGCTCTGTCCGGGGACCCGAACATCGTTGCAGCCGGTGCCAGAGGTCGTGCCCGTGGGGCAGCCGAAGTTCAAGGGCTGTCCGCCTTGCAGGGTGACGATCCAGTTAGTGGCCCATCCACCGAGTACGGCATTGGCGATGCCACCCTGGTTGAGGAATTTCTTGTCCTTGCCCACGGGCAGCTCGTATCCGCCGCTGAAGTGAACGACGTGGCGGATGTCGAAGTTGGCCGGAGCCCAGTCGAATTTCGGTCCCAGTCCGGGTACGGAGTAGGCGCGGAGACCGCCGGTGGTGCCGCCGTTAAGAAGGTCGCCGGCGTCCGACATGGTTTTAGAGAACGTGTAGGTCAGCAGGAACGTAAGGCCGTTGGCATACTGCTGTTCCAACTTGGTCTGCAGACCGTGGTACGTGCTCTCGCCGTAGGTGGCCTGGTAGCTGCCGCCGCCGAAGTCCTTGAACGGCACGCAGGCGCCGTAGGGGAAGTTGGCGTAGACGCCGCAGTTCTTCGTATCGATGCCGGAAGGAAGAATCTGCGTCACGTTCTGGTAGCCGACGCCGCCCTGCAAAGCCGATCCGTGGGTGTACACGTAGGAGCCCTGCGCTGAGATGGCTCGGGTGAGCGAGTACTGGAGGGTGAGGTTGGCGCTGTAGGTTCGCGGAGTCTCATAGTCGAACTGAAGACCCTGGAGGCCTACGCCCAGTGCGTTGACGGCGGTGGGAGTAAGGGAGAAGCAGTTGAATCCAGCCTCGAACGATGCTGTACCGCCGGGGCCGGCGTTGCCGCAGCTGGAGTACGGAGAGTTGTACTGAATCGGCGCGACCTGCGAAGAGATGCCGGGGTTAGCGGGATTCGACTGCGGGGTGTACGACAGGTTGTAGACGAAGGGATAGTTCTCGCCGATGTTCGGGCCGTATCCCTGGTTCTCAAATGAGTTATAGAACAACCCAAATCCGCCGCGCGTCACGAACTTCGGATTGAACTGGTAGGCGAATCCGATACGCGGAGCGAAGTTGGTCTTCTGGGTCTGCAGCAGTCCCTGTCCATAGCGGTTGGTTTCGTAGAGGGCGATGCCGTCTTTCTGGAGAAGATCGACGAAGCCGTAGCACCCAATGCCCTGGCAGGTTCCGGCCGAAGCGGGAACGGTGGTTCCGCCGGTCGATGTGTAAGACGGGTGTCCCGTCGACAGGGTGCGGTTGTCCTTGCCGGAGGCGGGAATCAGGAAGGTTGGAGCTCCCACACCCCTGGATCCGATACCGGTGGGAATGAAGTTCGCCTGCCCACCGTTGGTTTCGTTGATAGGCCCGAAGTAATCCCAGCGGACGCCCAGGTTCAGGGTAAGTGACGGTGTCACCTTCCAATCGTCCTGGAAGTAGGTGGCGAAGTATGTCTTGGCGTCATAGGTCTTGTTGATGTTCGACGCGTAGACTTCGTCGGAGCCACCGGAATAGCTGAAGCCATTGGGATTGGGAGCGCCGCCGATCGTCGCCGGGGCGGCCTCGGGTGTAATCAACATCTGGGCGATGCCGCCGGTGGTGGTGGACAGGTTGGGGATGTCAGTGAAGGTGCCGTTGTAGTCGAACTGACCGTGCGACCAGGCCGGCTGCAAGGTGGAGAACTTCACGTGCTGATACTCAATGCCCATCTTGAAGCTGTGCTTGCCGTAGATCCGGGTGAAGTCGTCGGTCACCTGGATGGTCTGGCTGACTTCGTCCGAAGGCAGGAAGGAATTGCTTCCCAGCTGGGCGAGGTTGCCGATTGAAAACGCGGGAAGACCGCCGTTCTCCTGACCCTGCGGGATGCCGGGAATGTTGTATTTGTCGGGGATGCCGGCGGCCGTGCCTTCGGGTCCGAAGCGGGTGGTGTGGAGGTGGGCAAAGCCGCCGCGGACCTGGTTGATGGTGTTAGGCGTGAACACGTGCGTGAATCCCGCGACCGCTTGGTCCGACTTGGCTGTCTGAATGCCCTGATCGAAGCTGCCGCCGTCCGCAACACCGCCGAAGATGCCGGGGATGTAAATCGGGTCGTCGGAGTAGCTGAAGCGGACGAAGATCTGTTCCTTCTCGGTGGGGTTATAGTCGCCGCGCACGTCGAAGCTGTTGCGGTGCTCGTAGAGGTTGGGGCTCACCGCGTAGGTCTGAATGCCGGAGTTGGGAGCCGGGAACAGGTTGAGGATGCTCACGGCGTTAGGATCGATGCGTCCGGAAGGAAGCTGGTTGAGGCCAGGGCATGACGCGAGGGTGACGGTGGTATTGGAAGCCGGGCATCCAAACGCATCGCGGACGTAAGCGTCTTTGCCGCTGGTGTTGGTGAGGCCCGAAACCGGGTCCACTGAACCGGCAGCTACAAAACGTGTAGTACCCGGATCAAGGACTGTGCCCTTCTGGATCTGCCTGCCGAGCGCATCGGCCCGGGTGGTTCCATCGTTGATGGCGAGGATGTCGGCGAGGTTCTGATAATTGCTGTTGCGCTCGTTGGCGGTGGGCACGTTGCCGTTTTCAGCTGTCCCCTGCACACGGCGCGAGCCTTCGTAGTCGCCGAAGAAGAATGCCTTGTTCTTGATGATCGGGCCGCCGGCCGAACCGCCGAACTGGTTCTGACGGAGCTCGCCCTTCTTCTGATTGTTGTTGTTTTCGAAATAGTCGGCTGAGTCGAGCTTGTCGTTGCGGAAGAACTCCCACGCAGCGCCGTGCAGGCTGTTGGTGCCGGACTTGATGGTAGCGTTGAGAACGGCGCCAGCAGAGCGGCCCAGTTCGGCGCTGAAGTCGGCGGTCTGCACTTTGAATTCCTGAATGGCATCGACCGGCGGCAGGATAACGAAGTTGGTCCCATTGAGGAAGTCGACCGCGTTCGAATTGTTGTCGATACCGTCGAGAAGGTAGTTGTTCTGGGCGGGCCGGAGGCCGTTCGCGGAGAAGGCGCCGGAAGCCGCGTTACCGCGGGTATCCGCCTGCGGCGTCTGCATGCCCGCGCCCAACTGCGCAAGGAAGGTGAAGTTGCGTCCATTGAGCGGAAGGTTGTTGACTTCCTGCTCGCCGATGACCTGGCCTACCGACGCTTCTTCTGTTTGCAGCAGCGGCGGAGCGGTGTTGACCTCAACGGTTTCGGTGGCCGCGCCCAGCTTGAGCTGAATATTTACCGTGAGCGGAGTTCCAACCGTTACGGTCACGTTTTTCTGCGTGGTCTTGGAGAAGCCCTGCGCCGTGACCGTGATGGTGTAGTGGCCCACCTTGACCGGGGAGAACGTATACCCGCCGGTGGCATTTGACTTGGTTTCGACCGAAATTCCCTGGTCGGTGTTCAGCAACTCCACCAAGGCGTTAGGGACTACCGCGCCGCTGGTGTCCTGAACCGTTCCCGTGATCGATCCTTCATCGACCTGCGCGTAGGCGCGGGTCTGGACGAACAACGCGCAAAGCAAGGCCAGGGCTACCGTTCCCGCCGCCCTCAACCACCATAGTTTTCTGCGTACAAGGCCCATCCGAATACCCTCCGATCTTGCTCTGTTACCTCGGCTGCTCCCCTCTCCCCAAGGGGTTCTTCCGTTCCCTGATTGCGTACAAAAACCGTGGGGGTGTAAACGGTTTCATCAGGGTGCGTCGAAGCGTATTCGATCCGCGTAATCTTTGTCAACCAAAAGGTGGAGACGCAAACCAGCCCCTTCATGGCGAGCCGGCAACAGGGGGTCACCTGGAGCTTGTGCCAGGATGGGTACAGGTCGCTTAGAACATTGAATCCATTGTGGATGTACGCTCCGGTCAGACCTTCACGCTTTTCCGCTTGGCCTCAGACACGCGCTTCGATGCGACCATAAATGCCCCGAGAATTCCACAGGCCCCATGCATTCAGAGGCATTTCGAAAGCACGTTTACGGTTTGAAACGGAGGGTGCGCGACTGGACTCAGCAATCCCTATAAAAGCGACAATTCCAGTGTTATGATTGCCCACATATTCGCCCGCTCAAACGGAAGCAAGGAATGACGTCGGACCCCAACACCATTGGCCGGATTATCTCCCGGCGGGCGATTCTCAAGAGCCTCAGCTTTGCACCGCTCTTGTTGCGGGCGGCGCCGCTCAAGGGGCTGGCGCGGCTCGGTGGCTTTTCCGCACCCAGCCTGCTTCTCGAATCCGCCGGTATTGATCTTGCGTTCGCCGATGTTCGCCTGACGCCGCACTACCCTTCGCCCTCGCCGCTGGCAGGCGTTCTGGCTCTCGTGGCGCCGGGGTCGGACAGTTATCGAACGGAGAAGTACGCGACCGAGATTGAAACCATCTTCAAAGCCTGGAGCCAGGCACTTAAAGCTTCCCGGCAGGATCACGCCAGGCTTTTGGCGGCGCTCGATCCGGGGCTGAAGGCGGTGCCGATGGCGCCGGCGACGGAGTCGATTCTGCGTTCGGGGCTTGGAATCACGACGCGTAAGAGAACGTTTTCCGGTTCGGCGTCCGGGCGCGAGGATTTTATCCGCAGCATCGACGCCTGGCTGGAGGGGATTGCGCGGATCGAAACCGCCGAGTTTGAAATCTATTCCCTCGAGCAGCTCACAGAGTCGCCGCTCGCCGTTGGCGCCGACGTTCGCTACGATCTTGTTGCCGTTCGCAAGACGGGCGAACGCGAGGAGCGGGTTGGATCGTGGCGCACCAAGTGGATCCGCGATGGCGAGCCGGCCGAGTGGAAAGCCCGGCACTGGGAGGCCGGCGAGGAGACGCAGTGCATCGTTGCGGCGCCGGCGTTCGTGGACATAACCGACCATGCGCTCCGAGGCAATGCATCGTACCGCGAACAGTTGTCGCACGGCGCCGACTACTGGCGCACCGTGCTGGATGGCGCGATTGGAGTCGACGTCTATGGCAACAATGGTGTGGCCGCAGGCGACTTCGACAACGACGGATTCGACGATTTATATATCTGCCAGCCCTCGGGATTGCCTAACCGCCTCTATCGAAATCGCGGCGATGGAACGTTTGAAGACGTCACTGAAAAGGTGGGCGTGGGCGTGCTCGACAACACTGCGTGCGCGCTGTTTGCAGACCTGCGCAACAGCGGTCACCAGGATCTGGTGGTGGTGTGCGGCACGGGGCCGTTGTTGTATCTCAACCAGGGCGACGGGACCTTTGCGCTGAAGCGCGATGCCTTCAAGTTTGCGCGGCCGCCACAAGGGTCGTTCACGCACGCTGCCATCGCCGACTATGACCGCGACGGCCGGCTCGATATCTACTTCTGCCTCTACATGTATTACCTGGGGCTGGATCAGTATCACTACCCGGTTCCCTACTATGACGCGCGCAACGGGCCGCCCAACTGCCTGTTTCACAACCAGGGCGACGGGACGTTCGTCGAAGTGACTGAAGCGGCGGGCATGAATGCGGATAACGACCGTTACAGTTTTGCCTGCGCATGGGGCGACTCCACCGGCAGCGGGCTTCCTGACTTGTTTGTAGCCAACGATTTTGGCAGTTCGCAGTTGTATCGCAACCAGGGCAATGGCACGTTCAAGGTTGTCTCACGCGAGGCGAAGGTGGAGAGCGTGGGAGCCGGGATGAGTTGCTGCTGGGCTGACTTTGATAACGACGGACATCAGGACGTCTACGTGCCCAGCATGTGGGAGGCGGCGGGGCAGCGGGTGGCGCAGCAGAAGCAGTTTCAGTCGGACGCGCCGGAGGCGATCCGTGAGAAGTACCAGCGCCATGCGCGCGGCAACGCGCTCTATCGCAACCGCGGTGACGGCACTTTTGAGAATGTGGGAGCGAAAGCCGCGGTAGAGATGGGGCGATGGTCGTGGTCATCGGATTTCTGGGATGCAGACCATGACGGCTTCGCGGACCTCTACGTTGCAAACGGCTATCTGACCGAGCCCGACAGCACAGACCTGGCTGGGTTTTTCTGGCGGCAGGTGGTGGCCAAGTCACCTGAGGATGCAACTCCGGCGCTGGCCTATGAGCGGGGATGGAACGCGATCAACGAGCTTATACGTTCCGATAACACCTGGCATGGGATGGCTCGCAACGTGATGTTCGTCAACAATCGCGACGGGACCTTCAGCGAAGCGTCGGGTGCGCTCCAGATGGATTTCCTGGAAGACAGCCGCGCCTTCGCTCTTGCGGACATCGATCACGACGGACGCCTGGAAGTGATTCTGAAGAATCGAAATGCGCCGCAGCTGCGCGTCCTGCACAATGCCATGGTGTCAATCGGGCACAGTATTTCGTTTCGCCTGCGGGGCACGAGGAGCAACCGGGATGCTATCGGCGCGGCGATCACTGTGGAAGCCGAAAGGGCTGCGCCAGACGAAGTATCTGCAGGCCGGATCCGGATTCCTGTCACAGCATGCGAAGGAATTGTTCTTTGGTTTGGGGGACAACGAAGAGGCCGTTAAGGCCACGGTGCGCTGGCCCTCGGGGGCCGTGCAGACATTCGAGCGTCTCCCCGCTGATCATCGATTCGCCATCGAGGAAGGCTCGGATTCGCCGGAGGCTACGGCATTCTCTGCAGCGCGGGTCGCGGAGCCATCACCGGTGTCTGCGGCCAGTGACACATTGCCCACAGAGGTTCAGACCTGGCTGGTTGAGCCGCTTAGAGCGCCGGACTTTTCATTGCCCGATGTTGCCGGAAGCCGGCAGACGCTTGCCTCGTTCAAGGGCGACTTCACACTGCTCACTTTCTGGTCCACCGGTTCCCCCGTCAGCCTCATCCAGCTGAAGCAGTTTCAGCGGGACTTGAGCAGGGCCGCTGGTAAGCGTCCGCGGATCGTAGCGATCAATATCGACGAGCCTGCCGGAATGGTAGCAGCGCGGGGTTTTGCCGATCAGAACCGTTTCGGTTTTCCGGTGTTGTTTGCGACAGAAGAAACGGCGGGCATCTACAACCTTATCTACCGGCACATGTTCGACCGCCGGCGCGAGTTGCCGGTGCCGGCTTCGTTTCTTATTGACCCGGAAGGCATGATCGTCAGGGTGTACCAGGGGAGTGTCGCTCTGGAAATGCTGATTGGCGACTTGAAAGCGGTACCGGCCAATGCAGAGGCGCGGATGCGAAAGGCGCTTCCCTTCCCGGGCCACCTGGTTCAGGCCGCGTTCACGCGCAACGATTTTACGTATGGTGTAGCGATGTTTCAGCACGGCTATCTTGACCAGGCCGCGGCTTCGTTTGAGCAGGTGATTGCCGCCAAACCCGACAACGCGGATGCCTACTACAATCTGGGCACGTTGAACCTGCGACGCAATAATTTTGAAGAAGCGCGCCGCTGCCTGGAGCAGACGCTGAAGCTGCGCGCGGATTACCCCGAGGCGTGGAACAACCTGGGCATGATGGCCGCGCAGCAGGGGCGGGCGGAAGATGCGATTCGGAACTTCGAGCAGTCGCTGGCGCTGCGTCCTCATTACGCTATCGCGCTGCTGAACCTGGGCAACGTGTACCGCCGCCAGCATGCTTACGACAAGGCGCAGGACTGCCTCGCACAGGCGCTGGGACTGCAGCCTGATGATCCGGAAATCAACTACTCGATGGGCCTGTTGCACGCGCAGCAGAACGATGTGCCAACGGCGCTGAGGTACCTGCGCCGGGCGCTGGAACTTCGACCTGACTATCCGGAGGCAATCAACAACCTGGGAGTCTTGTTTGTGCGCCAGCAGGATTACACGCAGGCCGAAGTGCAATTCAAGAACGGCATTCGCAGCGCGCCTGCGTACGACCAGTCCTACATCAACCTGGCCCGTCTCTATGCCCTGCAAGGCGATAAGCAGAAGGCGCGAGAGACCCTGGAGGGTTTGCTGCATCTGCAGCCTGAAAATCCGGCTGCGAAGCAAGCCCTGGAAGTGCTGCAATGACGGCGGCAGGGGTGCTAATCTCAACTGCAACAAAGGCCATGGTTCAATTCAAGCATTCGCGCTGGATGGTTGCTGCGTTTATTGCGGCGGCGATTGCGCTGGCGCCGGCGCCGAATTCATGGGCACAGGAAAAAGCCGCGGATCCTTTTTCCGAGGTAAAGACGCTTATCGGGGAGCATCGCTACGCTGAGGCGAAGACTGCGGCGCTGGACCAGTTAAAGCAGCACCCAAACAATGTCGAAGGCTACAACCTGCTCGGCATCGTGGAGTCGAACCAGGGGGATTACAGCGGGGCGGTTTCCTCTTTCGATAAGGCGCTGAAGATCAGCCCGACTTCGTCGAAGACACTCAACAATCTGGGAAACGTGTATGTGGCGCAAAAGAACATGGCGGCGGCGGAGAAGGAGTTCCGCGCGGTTTTGCGCATCGAGCCGTCCAATGCCGGCGCCAATTACAACCTGGGTTTGTTGTTGATGATGAAGAATGCGCCGGCCGAAGCGATCCCGCATTTTCAGCGCGTGCGGCCGGTCACGCCGGCGTCGCAGTTCAACCTCGTGCGGGCTTACTTTCAGCTGCACCGCAACCCGGACGCGTTACGCACGGCGCGCGAGTTGTCGGCGGCGAGCGGGAAGGATGTAGAGGTGCACTTCTCGCTGGGCACCCTGCTGGCTGGGGAAAAGGAATTCAAGGCGGCGCAGCTTGAATTTGAGAAGGCGGATGCGCTGAAGCCGGAGACATTCGAAATTCTCTACAACCTCGGCCAGACGCAGTTGCGCGGCGGAGAGGCCGCCAGGGCGGAGGTTACGTTGAAGCGGGCCTTGCGCCTCCGGGCTGAATCCGTGGATACGCTTTACCTGCTGGCCCAGGCTGATAACAGCCAGTCGCGTCCGCTCGATGCGCTTGATCTGCTGGTACGCGCGCATAAGCTTTCACCGCAGAATGCGGATGTGATTTTTCTGATGGCGCAGGTGTCGATGTCGCAGAACTACTACGAAGACGCGATTCCACTGCTCGAATCAGGCGTGGCCATCGCGCCGCAGCGCGCCGACCTGCTGGCTGCGCTGGGCGAGAGCTATTTCATGGCAGGCAAGGTTGAGAAGGCGATCGAGGATTTCAAAAGACTGGTTGAAGTGGACCCGTCGGCGCGGTCGTTCGCATTTCTTGGCCTGTCGTATCGCAACCTGGGCAGATTCGACGAGGCCCGGCAGTATTTTGACCGCGGCCTCAAGCTCGATCCGCGCAACAGCCTGTGCCTGTTCAACCTGGGGTTCATCGCGGAGCGCCAGGGCGACGCGGTAACGGCGGAGAAACACTTCGAACAGGCTCTGCAGGTGAACCCGGATTTTCCCGATGCCCTGCTCGAGCTGGCCAATCTGAGGACGGCGGAAAAGAAGCTCCCTGAGGCTGAAGAGCTGCTGCGCCGCTTTGTGCGCGTAGCGCACGATCCGGCGACGGGCTACTACAAGCTGTCGATGGTGGAACGCAGCCGCCACGAAACCGAAGCCGCCGATCGCGACTTGAATTCGTTCAAGACGCTCTCGAAGAGCGCTCCCGCAGGACCGCTGCCATACGAACACTTGTTTGACTATCTGGATAGTCGATCGCAGCTGGCGCCGAGGGCACAGCAGCAGCTCGATCTCGCCGACCTCACCGAGCAACTCAAAAAACATCCTGACCAGCCGGAAGATCTGTATATGCTGACCGAGGCGTATCTGAAGGCAGGCAAGGTCGACGAGGCGCATTCGACCATAGAGCAGCTGGACAAGATCAGCGGCTCAGACTATCGCACCCAAACCGGTACGGGCGTGCTGCTGGCGCGATATGGCCTGTATGACGATGCGATCCGGCATTTCCAGTCGGCGCTCGTGATCAATCCCGCTTCGGATGAGATCAAGTTCAATCTCGCTAATGCCTACTTCAAGAAGCACCAGTACGCGCAGGCTCTTGAAACCGCGCAGCAGGTTTCAGAGACAGGGCGAAAAGACGACGCGTACCTGGCGTTGCTGGGCGACATCTATGCGCACACCGGAGATGCCGAGCACGCCGCGCAGATCTTTCGCGACGCGATTACGAGGAACCCGGACAACGACCAGGCTTATCTCTCGCTGGCCTTGATCCAGTTGCGCGGCGGCGACCTCGAGGGTGCTCAGCAAACGCTGGCCAAAGCGCAGCTTCGCATGCCCGGGTCGGGAAAAATCTACTGGGGACTCGGGCTTGTCTCGGCGTTGCTGGGCAATAGCAGCGAAGCAGCGTCGCAGCTCGAGCGCGCCATCGATCTGCTGCCGGAGTGGTCAGGCGGCTATTCGACGCTGGGCGTGTTCTATTTTCAGATCGGGCAGTTGGACAAGGCTCGCGAGGTGCTCAACCGGTTCAAGGAGAGCAGCGCCAAAAGCAGCCTGGAGATCAACGGCATCGAACGCGTGCTCGACCAGGCTGCGGCCGCGCCCCCGCCCAGCACCGGCGAACTGAGCGCGGCCAACAAGCAGCAACTATTGCAACTGGCCTTGTCGCTGGCGGATCGCACCCTATGATCGTGGGATTTCGCTTTGCTGCCGTGCTGATGGCGGCTGGGCTGGTGACGCAAACTCCGGCGGGACCCGGCGGCAAGACTCAGGTAGGAAAAAAGAACGCCGTCGCGGACACACCGGTTGCTGTCCGGTTCTCTGATATTCGCGCGGCTGCCGGGATCACATTTCAGGAAGACTCGACCAACTCCGATCAGAAGTTCTACCTGGAGACGATGGGTACCGGGGTGGCGTGGCTGGACTACGACGGGGACGGGTTGATGGACTTGTACCTCGTTCAGACCGCGGCCACGGAGGCCTATAAGCCGGCCCATGCGCTGCGCTCGGCGCTTTACCGCAACAACGGCGATGGCACCTTTACCGACGTGACCGCAAAGGCCGGTGTGGGTGGCGAAGGTCATTACGGCCAGGGCGTTGCGGTGGGCGACTTCAACAATGATGGTTATCCCGATCTCTACGTGACCGGGTACGGGCGCGCGATTCTTTATCGCAACAACGGCGACGGCAGCTTCACCGATGTGACAGCGAAGGCCGGAGTGACCGATGAGGGCGGATGGTCGACTAGCGCAGGCTGGTTTGACTATGACAAGGATGGCTGGCTCGACCTGGTGGTTACCAACTATCTCGACTGGACCCCGGCGACCAATCTCTACTGCGGCGATCGAGGACCCGGGTATCGCGCCTACTGCACACCCGCGAGCTATCGCGGACAGCACACCAGGCTCTACCACAACAATCATGACGGAACATTCACTGATGTCAGCACGAAGTCGGGGGTGGGCGCGCCTGAGTCAAAGGGAATGGGCGTGGTGCTGGCCGACTTCAACGGCGACGGCTGGCCGGACATCGCGGTCGCCAATGACACCTGGCCGAACTTTCTTTTTCAGAACAACCACGATGGGACGTTCAGCGAGGTAGCGCTGCAATCGGGCCTGGCGGCGAGCGAAGACGGGCGCTATGAAGCAGGCATGGGAATCGATGCCGCCGATGTGGATGGCGACGGTCTGCCCGATGTGTACATCACCCATCTGGACTTTGAGCTCAACCGGCTTTACCACAACAACGGCGACGGGACGTTCACCGATGTTACTTACGCATCGGGTATCGGCAACAAGGCGATGTTACTAAGTGGGGTCTCGGCCAGGTTTGTGGATTACGACAACGATGGCTGGCCGGATATTCTGCAGGCCAATGGCGCAATGCTCGACAACGTGCGGCTTTATCACAGCCTGGTTTCATATGAAGAGCCGTTGATTATGTTTCGGAATCTGGGGCATGGCAAGTTTGAAAAGGCAGGGGACGCGCTGGGGCCGGACTTCAACAGACCCGTCGCGGGACGGGGGCTTGCCACGGCGGATTTTTTCAACGATGGCCAGGTCGGATTTGCGGTCAACTGCCGCGGCAGCTTCCCCATGGTGATGCGCAACCAGGGCGCCGCTGCGAATCACTGGCTGGAAGTGATGCTGGTGGGCACCAAGTCCAACCGCGATGGTACGGGCGCGCTGCTAAAGCTGACCGCGGAGGGCGCAAGCCAGACCGAGCAGGCGCGCGGCGGAACCAGTTACATGTCGGCCAGCGATCCGCGGCTGCACTTTGGCCTGGGAAAGCGAGCGAAGATTTCCTCGCTGGTGATCAGATGGCCGAGCGGCCAGGTCGATACGCTGAGCAATGTGCCGGTTGACACGATCGTGACGGTGAAGGAGGGCGTCGGGATTGTTCCGCGCCCCTTCCCCAAGGTCCACAGCAAATGACCAGATTCGAATTGCGCGGAACGAGATGTTGTGGAAGGGATTCCCGGGCTGCAGGAACGGTATCTTGAGCGGCGATAATTTGTGGCAGGTTAGAGAGCCACACTGAATCCCGCGATCCAATCCTGAAGCAGGGCCGGAAAGCATCCCATCAAAACGACCGCCGCCGCAACCACGAGCAGGACCAGGGCGGTGGCAGGGTGCAGGCGGATCGGCGTGGCGTCGATGGCGGGCATGACATAAGCGCGCTTGAGCACCTGCAGATAGTAATAGAGCGACACGGCGCTCATGGCGACGGCCAATGCGACCAGGGTGAACGCGACTATTCCCGCAGATGAACCGAGGACTGCGGCAAAGAGATTGAACTTGGCCCAGAACCCGACCAGGGGCGGAATGCCCGCCAGCGACAGGAACAGAATGAGCAGCACGCCGGCCAGCAGAGGGCTGCGCTGGTGCAGTCCGAGGAAGGCGTCGAGGCGGTCAGAACCGGTGGCGCGCTCGAGGACGCCGATGGCGGCGAAAGCGGCGACTGTAGTGAGGCCGTAGGTGAGGATGTAGTAGAGCACCGCATTGGCGCTGATGGTGGCGTTGGCCTGCGACATGAAGGCAAGGGCAAGCAGGATGTATCCGGCGTGGGCAATTGCGGAGTAGGCCAGGAGGCGGCGCACGCTGACCTGCGCCAGGGCGGCAAGATTTCCCCAGGCCATCGAGGCTGCCGAAAGCAACATAAGGATGAGGTTCCACGGGGAATGGAGGATCGCTTCAGGAGAGGCAGCCGACTGAAGGCCCATTCCGCTGGCAGCGCTGCCGCCTGGATCGCCGAAGGCATGCAGGCCGGCGATGCCGATGGCGATCAACAGGGCGAAGCTGGCGACTTTCGATACAGAAGCGATGAAGGCAGCGGCTGGAGCGGGAGCGCCTTCGTAGGCATCGGGAGCCCAGAGATGAAATGGCACAGCGGCTACCTTGAAGCCAAGGCCGGCAGCAATCATGACCAGGCTGACGGCTAAAAGGGTCTCGGAGTTTGGGCCACTGCCGCGGTGAATCTCCTGCATGACCTGCTGCAGGTTGGTGGTTCCGGTGATGCCATAAAGGTAACTGAATCCGAAGAGCAGGAAGGCCGCCGACATGCCGCCGAAGAGGTAATACTTCAGAGCTCCTTCGGCGCTGCGTTCCGAGGTTTTGGCGAAGGCGGTGAGGATGTAGAGGCCGATGCTGAGCAATTCAAGGCCGGTAAAGATGACGAGCAGATCCTGGGCCGCGGCGATGATGAGGCCGCCGGTGGCGGACATCAGGACGATGGCAACGTATTCGCCCACGTGGCGTGTAAAGCCAGCGTCGATGAGCAGCAGAAGAGTGAGTGCGGTGAGCACCAGGACGCCGATCTGGGCCACGGCCGTGATGCCGCCCGCGCTGAGCAGCAGTTCGTCGCCGAAGCGAAGCCCGGATGTTCCCCCGTGCAGGGCGAACCACAAAGAGACCAGGCATCCGGCGATGCCGACGATGGCTGCAGACGTGGCGCGAGCCTGGAGGCGCGCCTTGCGCATGAAGCCGAGATCGACGACCAGCACCAGCAACGCGGCTACTTCAAGAGCCGTTTCCGGCAGGGTCACGCGAAACAGGTCTGTGTAGTTCATTGGGCCCCTCCCGCCAGCATGCTGCGGACGGCCGGCTCAATTGCTTCGAGCATGATCCGGGGGTAGAGGCCGACCCAAAGGCTGGTCGCGCCGAGCAGCGTCAGGCCGGCCACCTCGGGCCAGGTGATGGGCGCCAGTTCGTGGCCGTGATCGTGAACGTGAGCGGCGGCGTGGGTGTCGCTGAAGAAGGCTCGCTGCAGGGCGCGCCAGGTATAGGCAACGCCAACCACGATGCCGATGCCGGCAGCCGCAGTCCACCACGGTTTCGCGTTCCAGGCGCCAATCAGGACCTGCAGTTCGGCGACGAATCCGGAGAAGCCGGGGAGGCCCATGGAAGCCATGCCGGCGATCACGAATCCCCAGGCCGCGACGGGCAGGCGCTTGGAAAGATGCATGGGCTCGAGTTCGGCAAACTGGCGGGTGTGAGTGCGCTCGTAAACGACGCGCCCGACGATGGCGAAGAGCAGGCCGGCCAGCACGCCGTGCGAAAACATCTGCAGCACCGCTCCGGTGACGCCGATCTGGTTCAGGGTCATCAGGCCGAGGAGAACGAATCCCATGTGGCTGACACTGGAGTAGCCGATGACGAATTTGAAGTCGGTCTGCACAAGCGCGACCAGGGCGCCATAGACGATGCCGATGACGGCGAGCAGCGCGAACACATCGCGCCACGAGCCGATGCCGATGAATGAGAAGCCCCAGGGATCGAGCCCGTGGGGAAACAAGCCCATGGCGACGCGCAGGCATCCGTACGCACCGAGCTTCATCACCACGCCGGCAAGGAGCATGGAGGCGGCGGTAGGCGCGGCGACGTGACCGGTGGGAGCCCAGGTGTGGAATGGCCACATGCCGGCGAGAATCGCGAAGCCGACAAAGGTCAACGGGAAGGCCCACATCTGGAAGTGCGCCGGCAGGTCCGCCTGGGCCAGTTGGACGAGGCCGGTGGAATGGCTGCCGGATGTTGCATAAGCCGCGAGCAGGCCGATCAGCACCATGGCCGATCCGATGAAAGAGTAGAGCGCCAGCTTCATGGCCGCGTACTCTCGGCGGGTCGATCCCCAGATGGCGATCAGGAAGTACTTGGGGACGATGGCGATTTCGTAGAAGACGAAGAGCAGGAACAGGTCGAAGCTGAGGAAGACGCCGTAGACGCCTCCAATGAGGGCCAGGAAGAAAGCAAAGAACTCGTTCGTGCGCAGCTCGATGTTCCAGCTGAAGAGCACGCCGGCAACAGCGGCGAGGCCGGTGAGGAGTACCAGCACGCGGCTTATGCCGTCAGCGGCCAGGGTAAAGTGAATGCCCATGGCGGGAACCCATGGCACATCGACCAGGACAGCACGGCCTTTGCCGAGGTCCGCAGCAAACCCGGCGACGGCGATGCCCAGCCCGGCGAGTGCGATCACCAGCGCCAGTCCGCGCGCCAGCCCTGCCCTGCCCCTGGGGAGCAGTGCTTCGGCGAGCGCACCGGCAAACGAGAGATAGATCGTCCAGGCGAGCATTAAAATCTCCAGTGCGCCAGCAGGTTGACGACGGTTGGGTTCACGTTGTCCACGATCAACTGGGGCAGCAGACCGATCAGCAGCATCAGCGCGATGACGGGAGCCATGGCCATGCGTTCTCCGCCGTGCATGTCGGGGAACGTGGCCCAGCGCTCGGGAACCGGGCCGGTGAATACCTTTTGAATGACGGTGAGAATGACGGCCGCGGTGATTAGCAGGCCGAGCACGGAGACGGTTGCGGCGACCCAGGCCAGCGGGAAGACTCCGCGGAAGATGAGGAATTCGCCGACGAAGCCATTGAGGCCCGGCAGTCCGAGCGAAGAGAACAGGGCGAAGCCCATCAGCCCGGCGAACACCGGCGCGGGTTTGCGCAGGCCGCCAAAGTCATCAATACCGCGAATGCCGCCGCTCCGCTCCTGCAGCATGGCGATGAACCAGAAAAGCGCCGCCGCGGTGATGCCGTGATTGAACATCTGCAGGATGACGCCGTTGAGAGCTGCTGCCTGGCTGGTCTCGATGGCCGCGCTGGTGGCTGGGACCGCAAGCGCGAAGATGCCGAGCTGGCAATAGCCAAGGTGGTTGACCGAGGAGTAAGCGAAGACCCGCTTAAGGTCCTTTTGCGCCGCCGCCGCCCAGGCGCCCATCACCACGGTGAGGACGGAGAGCACCAGCAGCGGGGTGCGCATTTGGGAGATTTCGTGGCCGAACATCGGCAGCGCGATGCGGAGCAGTCCGTAGACACCCATCTTTGACATGGTGCCGGTCAACAGCATGGTCACAGGCGAAGGGGCCTCGCTGTAGGCCGCGGGCAGCCACGTGTGGAAAGGCATGAGCGGGACTTTTACGGCAAAACCTGCCAGCACGCCGACGGCAAGCCACATCATGATGGGGGCGCCGGCGATGCTGGAGCCAAGGTGACCCGCGACCATCTGCTCAAGTTCGCCGGTCGAGGCGAGCAGGGAGAGGTGGGTGAAGTCCATGCTGCCGGTGGAGAGCAGGACGGCAAGGAACGCCAGCAGCAGGCCGACCGATCCGGCCATGGTGTAGACGAAGAACTGGGTGGCGGCCGGTCCGCGCTTTGCCCCGCCCCACAGCTTGATGAGGAAGAACGCCGGGATCAGGCTGAGCTCCCAGTAAAGAAACCAGTGGAAGAAGTTGAGCGCGGTGAAGGTGCCGAACAATCCTGCCTCGAGCAGAAGGACGAGAGCGAAGTAGAGGCCGGGCTGGCGGTAGACGCGATGCGCGGCGTCGATCGACATCAGCGTGACCAGCGCGGAGAGCACCAGCATCAGGGCGCTGAGCCCGTCCACGCCCAGGTGGTATTCGATTCCCAGGGAGGGCGCCCACTGAGCGCGCTCCAGCATGCCGATGGAACCGTCCGAAGGCAGGCGCATCCACACCACCAGAACCAGGGCGGTGGCGAGCAGGGCCGTGAGCATGGCTACGAGGCGTGCATGTTTGCCCGACCACAGGCAGACTACGGCTCCCACCACTGGGAGTGCGGTCAAAATCGTCAGTATTGGAATTCCGTTCATCGTCCCGCTCATCTGGGGTTGCTCCAGATCAGGATCGCAGCCAGCACCACTACTGCGAGGGCCAGGAGCCGAAGGTAGGTCTGCACGCGTCCGCCCTGCACGCGCGACAGCAGGCCGCCGCCAGTGGCCAGTTCCTCGCAGCCCTTGTCGAAGCTGCCATCCACAAACGACGTGTCGAAGAAGCGATCGAAGCTGGCGAGTCCGCGGAACGAAGCGGTGACAACGGCAACGGCGCCGCCCCACACACGGCGGTCAAGCCAGTCAGCAATCTTGGCCCACCAGGAGTAGAAGGCGATGACGGTTACGGCGTAGAGCTCGTCAACGTAAAGGCGATCGCGGAGCCATCCCCACACGGGAGGAATGGCTTTTTCGAGAGCGTCGGGTTGATCGGCTCGCGGCGAGCGGTTGCCGTAAAGCCACCAGCCCAGGCCTAAGCCGAGGAAGACGACGATGCTGGACGTGAGCACCAGCGGCCAGAATCCCGGCTCGTTGAATCCGCCCAGACCGAACTCGGCGGGATGGTCTTCGATGAAGGCGCGGAACCATGGCCACGCTGGCGTGCCGACGAGGCCGAGGGCCATGGCGCAGAAGGCCAGGATCACCAGCGGTGTGGTCATCACGCGCGGGCTCTCATGGGCGTGTCCGTGGCCGCGCCAGGTGCCAAAGAAGACATAGCTGACCTGCCGCGTCATGTAAAAAGCTGTAAGCAGCGCACCGAAGACGAGCAGGTAAAAGGGTCCCTTGCCGGCATGCCATTCGTGGGCCGAGGCGAGAATGGCGTCCTTGCTCCAGAAGCCGGAGAAGAAGATGGGAACTCCGCTGAGCGCGAGCATGCCGATGGCGTAGGTCACAAACGTGACTGGCATATCTTTCCGAAGGCCGCCCATGTGGCGGATGTCCTGCTCTTCGTGGCAGCCGTGGATGACCGAGCCTGCGCCCATGAAGAGCAGCGCTTTGAAGAAGGCGTGGGTGATGAGGTGGAACATGCCGACGGCGACGCCACCCATGGCGAGTCCCGCCATCATGTAGCCGAGCTGGGAGACCGTGGAGTAGGCGAGGATGCGCTTGATGTCGTTTTGCGCGACGGCGATGAGGGCGGCGAAAACCGCGGTGGCGGAACCGACCCAGGTAACGACGGTGAGCGCCGGTGTGGTGCTGCCGGCGACCAGTCCGAATTGCGACATGGTTCCGCCGGCCGACATCAGCGGATAAACACGCGCGACGAGGTAGACGCCGGCGGCCACCATGGTGGCGGCGTGAATGAGCGCGGAGACCGGCGTGGGGCCTTCCATGGCGTCGGGCAGCCAGACGTGCAGCGGCAATTGGCCGCTTTTGCCGGCGGCGCCGGCGAAGATCAGCAGGGCGATGGCGGTGGCGGCGGTCAGTCCCCAGGCCGCGTGAGCGGCAAGCAGGCCGGCGAGGGCGTTGGGCTCGATGGACCCGGCGCCGTGGTTGTAGAACAGGAGCGTGCCGGTTTCACTGAAGAGCCAGACGATGCCGAGGAGAAAGAAGATGTCGCCGATGCGGGTAGTGAGGAAGGCCTTTTTGGCGGCCGCCGCGGCGGAGGGCTTCTGCGTACCAGAAGCCGATGAGCAGGTAGGAGGTGAGGCCGACCAGTTCCCAGCACATGAACAGCAGCAGGAGGCTGTTGGCGATGACCACGCCGAGCATGGCCCCGGCGAAGAGCGAGAGGAAGCAGAAGAAGCGGGTGTAGTTCTCGTCGTGCTCCATGTAGCCGGTGGAGTAGATGAAGATGAGCAGGCCGACGAAGGTGACCATCACCAGCATGACGGCGGAAAGCGGATCGAGCACCCATCCCAGGTCTACGGTTCCGCTGCCCGACTGCACCCAGGCAAAGTTGACGGTCTCCCTGACGGAGTGCCCGCCGGACCAGCCGGCGAGGACGTGGGCAAACGCCGCCAGCGCGATCAGCAGCGAAACGCCCAGCGAGCCGACCGCCAGCGACGATGCGAGCTTGCGGCGCGGCTGCTTGAGCAGCGCAATGGCGCCGGCGGCCACCATGGGCACAGCGGGAACCAGCCACAAAATCCGCGCGATGGACGAGGGTTCCAGTTGCGGAGTGAACCCAATTACTTGCTGCATCAACGGCTCACCCTTTCATCCTGTTCATTTCGTCCAGATCGGCGGTGCGTGCGTGCCGGTAGATAGCGATCACGAGTCCCAGTCCGACGGCTGCCTCAGCGGCAGCCACGGCAATCGAAAATACCGCAAACATCATGCCTGTAAGAGCCTCGGGATGAGGTCCGTATCGCCAGAAGGCGATGAGGTTGAGGTTAGCTGCGTTCAGCATCAATTCAATCCCGATGAGCACCAGGATGGCGTTGCGGCGCGTGAGCGCGCCGGCCAGGCCGATGGCAAACACCAGCGCGGCGACGAGAAGGTATCCAGCCAGAGGGTTCACTTGCTCTCCCCCTTGTCATGCATGGCCACGATGACCGCTCCCACCATGGCGGCGGTGAGCAGCAAGGCGACGATTTCCAGCGGCAGCACATAGCGGCCGAGTAGCGCATTGCCGATCTGGAGCACGGTTACAGCAGGCGCCTCGGCATTGTGCGGCAGCGCCGCCGCGCTCTGAATGATGGCCCATCCCAGCACCGCAAAGACCGCGGCGGCGATGCCCAGTCCGGCCAGGCTCGTGCGGCTGAAGACGCCTGACGCGGGAGTCTCAGACCCGCGGGTAAGCAGGATGGCGAAGACCACAAGGATGGCGACCGCGCCGATGTAGACCAGGATCTGGGCGAACCCGGCGAACTGCGCGTCGAGTTGAAGATAGAGCAGCGCAAGTCCTGCGAACGCGAGTGTCAGGGCCAGCGCGCAGTGCACCGTGTTCTTGAGCGTGACAGCGGCCAGCGCGCCAAGCACCGTAATGACGGCGAGGATCCAGAAGATGAAGCTCATGGCAGCGAAACCTCCGTGCCTTGAGCGGTGCGGATCCCGCGCCGGGGCCGCTCGTAGCGATCGCCGCACTGGAATTGTCTACTCCGCATAGCGATAACTCCGCGGCCCCAACTTCTTGCGTTTCATCTCCACGCTTCCGGCCCACACGTAGGCGATGATCAGGATGGCCGAGCAGACGATCCAGCGCAGCCAGCCTTCGCCCATAAAGCGCCAGATCACGACATCAACGAGATCTAGCAGCGTGAAGGGCAGGACGAACTTCCACGCGAAGTTCATCAACTGGTCCTGCCGGAGGCGGGGCAACGTTCCGCGCACCCAGATCAAGACCACGATGGAGAGCATGACCTTGGCAAAAAACCAGATCCACGAGGGCACAAACCCGAGAATCGCGAGGGGCGCCGACCAGCCGCCCAGAAACAGAGCCGTGCCCAGGCCGGAGATGGAAAACATGCCCAGGTATTCACCCAGGAAGAACAGCGCGAATTTGAATCCGGAATACTCGGTGAAGTAGCCGGCCACCAACTCGGACTCGCCTTCCGGCAGATCGAAGGGCGAGCGGTTGGTTTCGGCGGTGGCAGCAATGGCGAACATCACGAAGGCGGCGAATCCCCAGGGGGTGAAGATGTACCAATGGGGGAGGCCGAAGGAGTATTGATTCTGCGCTTCGACGATTTTGACCAGGGAAAGCGATCCGGTGATCATGACGACCGCAACGCTGGACAACAGCAGCGGCACTTCGTAGCTGATCATCTGGGCCACGGCGCGCATGGCGCCCATGAGCGAATATTTATTGCGGCTCGACCAGCCCGCCATGAAGACGGAGAGCTCAGTCGATGCGCCGATGGCAAAGAAGAAGAGCAGGCTCGCGTCCATGTCGACGAGCACCATGTTGCGGCCCATGGGGAGCACGGCGAAGCCCATGAAGACGGCGACGACGAGCACCAGCGGGGCCAGAAAATGCACCGCCGCGTCGGCGTTCAGGGGGACGATGTCTTCCTTGGTCAGCGACTTGATGCCGTCGGCGACAGGCTGAAGGATGCCGTAGGGGCCGGTGCGATTGGGCCCGATGCGGTTCTGAATGCGTCCCAGGCCCTTGCGCTCGAGCACGGTGGTGAGGGCGAAGAGGCCGGGGAAGACGGCGATGATGGCAACCACGCTGATGACGATGCTGGCCAGGGGCTGCAGCATCTCCGGCAACAGGTTCACGATCCATTGTTTGAGGAGAACGAATATCTGGTCCAGCGTTCCGACCATCGTCTAGTCTCCTCCCTCAGTCTTGGGGCCTGGTTTCGCGACCGGATCGGCGGGGCTGACGGCATTCGCGGCGTTTCTGTCGGGAGGCGCGGTGGCCGCCGAGGTGGGCGTGCCGGTTCCGCTCTCGGGTATCTTCGCCGCAGCCATCGCTTCGTTGGGCTTGGCGACGGGTGCGGCATTTCCGGCGGGCTTGTCTGGGGCTGCCTGAACCGGCGTGGAGGCCGGGGCTGCGGCCGCTTTGGCGGCGGCGTCCGCGGCAGCCTTGGCCTTGGCGGCGATGTCGGCCTTGGCCTTGGCCTCTGCCTTGAGCTTCTCTTCCGCGAGGCGGGCATCCACTTCGGCGGCTTCGGTGGGGTGGATCTGGTGGTAATACTCGTTGGACTTGGCGAGTTGGTGGCGATCGAGCAGCAGTCCGCCGAAGCGGTCGTCGGTGGCCAGTTCGTATTCGTTGTCCATCTTGATCGCTTCGAACGGGCAGACTTCAACGCAGATCTGGCAGCTCATGCAGACGGAGATGTCGATGTCGAATTTGGCCGGGTAGATCTGCGGCTTGCCGACGAAGTCCGGCTTCTTGTCCTTGCTCTTCTCAATGTAGATGCACTTGGGCGGGCATTCCTTTTCGCAGATCTGGCAGGCGACGCAGCGCAATCCTTTTTCCCAATCCGCGCCGTCGTAGACGAGGAAGGGAAAGTTGCGCGCGGCCTCGGGCAGAGGGAGACGCTCTTCCGGATATTCCACCGTAGTCAGCCGTTCCTCCGAGACAAAGCTGCCGGCAAAATTCTTCGCCGTCTCCGCCAGCCCTTTTAGAATTCCTTCACCCAGCAATGCGAACTCCTTGAGAAACAGCCATTAGCGTTTAGCTTGGTTCGTACTCGTTACTACTCCGAAAGCTTTTAGCCATTAGCTCTTAGCTATTAGCTTGGTTCGTACCAGTTACTAATTCTGTGCCTAACTCCGCTCCGTTATTGGCCGCTGCTGTTTACCTTGCATCGGACAAAAGCTAAAAGCTAAAAGCTCGTTCCTTCACCGATCCACTTCTCCCAAAACAATGTCCACCGATCCGAAGATCAGGACTACGTCTGCAACGTTGTGGCCGAGGCACATGTCCTCGAGCACGGTGAGATTGATCAGGCTGGGGGGCCGAACCCTGTACCGATAGGGATTGGATCCTCCATCGCTGATGAGATAGAAACCGAGTTCGCCCTTGGGCGCTTCGATGCGGCCGTAGGCTTCGCCGGGCTTGGGCCTGAAACCGCGGATCTTGGACTTCGGGTCCATCACCGGGCCTCCGGGAACTTCTTTCAGAGCCTGTTCGAGAATGGTGATCGACTCGCGCATCTCGAGGATGCGGACCATGTAGCGGTCATAGATGTCGCCATGGTCGCCGAGGGGCACGCGGAACTTGAAGCGGTCATAGATGCCGTAGTGGTCCACCTTGCGGATGTCGTAGTTGACGCCGGAACCGCGCAGCATCGGGCCGGTAACGCCGGCATTGATGGCGAGTTCCGGCCGCAGCACGCCCACGCCCTGGCAGCGGGCCATGAGAATTTCGTTGCCGCTCAGCAATTGTTCAAATTCGTCGATGAATCCCGGCAGGCCGGCGACCACCTTGCGAGTGGCATTCATCCAGGCTTCGGACGGATTGACGCGGCAGCCGCCGAAGCGCATGTAGTTGCACATCATGCGCGATCCGGTGAGGCTCTCGAACAGATCGAGAATCTTTTCGCGTTCGCGGAAGGCATACATCAGCGGGGTGCCGCTGGCGCCCATTTCCTGAATGAGGAAGCCGATGGCGGAAGCGTGGTTCTGTACCCGGGTGAGTTCGGCGAGGATGACGCGGATATATTCGGCGCGCTCGGGGACGGCCTGGCCCACCAGCTTTTCGACAGCGAGGGCGTAAGCCCAGTTGTTGGTGAGCGAGCAGAAGTAATCGAGCCGGTCGGTGTAGGGCATCGCGGCCAGATAGCTGGCGGTTTGCGCGATCTGCTCGTGGTTGCGATGCAGGTACCCGAAGACAGGCTTGAGCCGGACGACGCGCTCGCCATCGAGGGCCACATCCATGCGGAACACGCCATGAGTGGAAGGGTGGTGCGGGCCCATCGAGACTTCGAGCAGATCGCCCTCGGACTCGTCATGAGGATCGATCAGCGGAGGCCGGTTCCAGCCGGCGGGATGGGTCGGAGCCGCGTGAACAGGCGTAACGGGAGTGGGGGCCGGATTGGCCAATTCTGGAGCCGGGGGGGCGATGGCGGCTGTGTCCTTGATCATCCCGCACTCTCCACTGCGGCGGCTTTGGCCTGATGCGCCTTGGCGCGAGCAAGGACATCGTCGTGGGGGGTGGGCTCGTACTCAAAGTCGTCGGGCTCGACGTAATCGCGGCGCATGGGATGGTCTTTGAAGCTGTCCCACATCAGCAGCCTGCGCAGGTCGGGATGCCCGGTGAAAACAATGCCGAAGAGGTCGAAGATCTCGCGCTCCTGAAATTCGGCCCCGCGCCATACCGGCGTGAGCGATGGAAGTTCCACCGCGTCGCTGCGGTTGCCGGTGCGCATACGGATAATGACCGGGCCATGCTTCTTCGCGACCGAGAAGAGATGGTAGACCGCTTCGAGGTATCCCGGTTCTTTGTGTTTGCGAACCTCTTCCACGGTCTCCTCGACGGTCTGCTCCACGCCATCGACTGTCTTGGTGACCGGGCGGGTCACTTTGACCTTCTCGCTGACTTCCTTGTCGAGGTAGTCGACACCGGTGGCGTTGGAGAGGAAATCGAGGGCCAGGTCCTGATCGTCGCGCAGGAAGTAGGCCACCTGGAGGGCGTGGGCCGGATCGAGCAGCAGCGAGTGCTGCGCCGAGGGACTGGGATTGGTCAGCACTCTGACCCCCGCACCCGGCACCGCCGCTTCTATCGCCGCTTTGATCTCTTCAACCGTCTTCAATCCTGCTCCCCCGAATTGCGCTGCATGACTTGCACTTCAAACTTGCGGGTCTTACTTGATGATGACGGGAACCGTCCACACTCCCGGGTTCGCGGGCGGCTCAAGGTCGTGTTCGCCCTGTTCGGGCACGGGAAACTCGCACTGCGCGCCGGCATCGAGGTGGCGCGGGCGCCCGGCGCCGGTAAGGTGCTGCTCGTCGATCTTTTTCTGCAAAGTAATGAACGCCTGAAGCAATGCTTCAGGGCGCGGCGGACATCCCGGGATGTGCACGTCAACCGGAATGTAGCGGTCGATGCCCTTGAGAACGTTGTAGCCCTGCTTGAACGGGCCGCCGGAGATGGCGCAGGCGCCCATGGCGATCACGTATTTCGGCTCGGCCATCTGGTTGTAGAGGCGGACCACCTGGGGAGCCATCTTCTTGGTTACGGTGCCGGAGATGATCATGAGGTCGGCCTGGCGGGGGGAGGGGCGGAACACCTCGGCGCCGAAGCGGGCCAGGTCGTAACGGGCCATGGTAGTGGCGATCATCTCGATGGCGCAGCAGGCCAGGCCGAACTGCATGGGCCACACCGAACTGCGGCGGCCCCAGTTGTAAAGCTCCTGGACTGTGGTCACGAAGACGCCCTGCTTGCCCAGTTCGATGTTCAGATTTTGATCGACTGCCATGCTTTGCTACTCTCCGACTAGCTTTTAGCTGTTAGCTTCTAGCTTTTCCGTGCCTGATCAACACCCATGATTCAACGCAAATCTCGGCTGAACCTTCGCTGCCCGTTGTGCCAGCGCTCCAGCTAGAAGCTAAGAGCTAATGGCTCCATTCATACCCACGTCAACACACCCTTCGCCCAGGCCCAGGCCAGCCCCTCGATGAGGAGCAGTACGAACATCAGCATGGCCAGGCAGGCAGCTACGCCCAGCCCGGTAAATGCCACGGCAAACGGCAGCAGGAACACGGCTTCCACGTCGAAGATCAGGAAGATGATGGCGTAGAGGTAGTAAGAGGACCGGAACTGCATCCATGCATCCCCCTTGGACTCGAGTCCGCACTCATAAATGGCGTTCTTGATGGCGTTGGGCCGGGGTGGTGAAAAGACCCTGCCCCAGAGCCACGCCAGCCCCAGCGGAGCCAACCCAAACCCCAGCGCGGCCGCGAAGAGAATCGCCAATGAAAAGTAAGGACTTGAAGCCATCTCTAGTCGTGTGATCCCACTCAACCAAGCTACCAGTTTGAGGCATGGTTTGGCTAAGACGGCGTGACCCGCGTCACCCATTCAACCGGCTTTTTGCCCCGCTCATCCCACTCTGTGAACCATCCGCTGCGACCGGCGTTTTGACAGGACCAAACGGAAAAGGGTGCTCGGCGGGGGGACGCAGTGATCTCCATCTTTCGGTGGAGACACGGCGGGCTGCGGGCCTGCTAACGTTTCTATTGGTTTTGACGAACGTCGTTTCCTATTCCAACCACGATTGCCGGCTTATTTTCTGGAGCCCATCCCGAGATGTTCAGAACTGTCGCAATAACCTCGCGCCGCAGCCGGCTGTTGTCAGCCCTGGCGATCGCTGCCTGCCTCAGCGCCGGGGTGGCAACGGGAGCGGCCAACGGCCCCCGGGGGGATGGACCGACTGAACCGGCGGCTCCGGCTTCAACGGCGGGCACGGCGGGCGCCTCCTATACCTCAGCGATCAAGCTGAGCGGGCCCACCACCGCTTTTCACGATTCGGTCGCCAACCGGTACAACTATGCGTTCGGGAAGGAGTCGCCCTTCCTGCCCTCGAACGCCATGACCGCCAACGGGCAGTTCCTTAACCCCAAGAGCTTCTACACGGCGCAGTACTGCGGGCATTGCCACCAGGAGGCTTATCACCAGTGGCGGCAGTCGGTGCATTCGAACTCGTTCCGGGCGCCCTGGTACCTGAAGAACGTGAACGCCCTGATCGATACCCGTGGGGTACAGTTCTCGCGTCACTGCGAGGGCTGCCATAACCCGGTGGCTTTGTTCTCCGGCGATCTTTCGCAGGGAATGCCCAAGAAACGGCCGTTTGAGGACGAGGGCGTTACCTGCTCCACCTGCCACGCGATCCAGTCCGCGGACGCGACCGGAACAGGCAGCTACGTGATGGGAACACCCGCGGTGCTGGTGGACGAAAGCGGTGCGCCTATCACCGGGCCCGTATCGGATGCGGAAATTCTCGCCCACCTCGACCGCCATTCCAAAGCGGTGATGCGCCCGCTGCTGCACACAGCCGAATTTTGCGGCGCATGCCACAAGGCAGCCATACCTGCGAGCCTCGATGACTACAAATGGCTGCGGGCGATTTCGTTATACGACGAGTGGCAGGCCGCCAGCTTCACCAGGCAGTCGCCGCTTCCCTTCTATCGCAAGGACGCGTCATCTACGTGCCAGAGCTGCCACATGCCGCGGGAGGCGTTAGGCGCAGACGCCAATGATCCGGGCGCCAAGGACGGCAAGCTGGTTTCGCATCGCTGGCTGGGTGGAAACACGCTGATGCCCGCCTATTACAAATATGACGAGCAGGCGGAGAAGATCGCCGCCTTCCTGCGCAATGGCCCGGACGGCAAGGGCGTTTTCAACGTCGATATTTTCGCGCTGGAGAAGGAAAACGCGGGCGCGGCCAGGGATGAGGCGATCATCGCCCCGCTCGGAGCTTCCCGGTTCGCGATTGAGGCGGGAGACACCTACACCGCCGACGTGGTGATTCAGAACAAGGGCATCGCCCACTCTTTCGTCCCGGAGCAGCGTGACTTCTACGAGTCGTGGGTGAACTTCACGGTGAAAGACGCGACAGGCAAGACCATCGCGGAGAGCGGGTTCCTGCAGCCGTCGGGCGACCTCGATCCCTCGGCGCACTCCTTCACCAATCGCCTGATCAACGACAAGGGCGAGTTGAACGATCTGCACCAGATCTGGAAGAACAGGGTGCTGGCCTACAACAACACTATTCAGTCGGGTCGTTCGCAGCTGGTGCGCTACCGGTTCCGCCTGCCGAAGAACGCGGCGGGAAAGTTCACCGTTGCGGCCACGGTGAAGTACCGGCGATTCAATCAGCACTATATCGACTTCGCCATGGATCAGAAGCACTATCCGCAGCCGGTGATCGACATGGCTTCGGACACGCGGACGCTCACGGTCGGCGAGAATCTGCCGGACCCACCTCCGGCGCAGGGAAAGACGGAACGTGCGTCTTCCCCGCAGGAGTGGATGCGGTGGAACAACTACGGGATCGCTTTGCTCGACGCGCAACAATACGAAGCTTCGGTGAAGGCTTTTGAGCATGTGGCGGCGCTGCGGCCCGATTACGCGGATGCGTTTACCAACATGGCCATCGTGGAGATTTCCTGGGAGCGCTATGACGACGCAAAGCCGCATCTGGCCAAGGCGCTTGAACTGCTTCCCGGCGATCCGCGCGCGCTCTATTACCGGGCGCTGGTGGAGCGTAATGCCGGCCAAGTGAAGGAAGCAGCGGCTGATCTGGAAGAGGTCGTCGCGAAGTATCCGCGCTCCAAGGATGCGCTGCGCGAACTGGGCTTCAGCTACTATCAGCAGCACGACTATCCGCGCGCCCGCGATGCATATGAGAAGCTGCAGGCGGTCGATCCCGATGACCTGGCGGCGCACTACCAGCTGGCGATCCTCTATCGCCGTTTGGGAGAAAAGGAAAAGGCGGCGATCGAGTCGGCCAAGTTTGCCGACCAGAAGGATGATCCAACGGCTTCGACCTATGCGCTGGAGTTTCTGGGCAAGCATCCGGAGGTGGCCGCGGAGAGCGTGGTGTGGCACACCCACGACCTGACGGGCGATCCGGTCAAGCGGCCCGACCACATCGAATACAAGTACATTCCCGGGGCTGGCATGTAAGTCCAGCTGGGTTGGCTGCAATGCGGCAGGCGCGGGCCCGATCGGCGGCGGCGAGCCCGGTCAGCGGGACTTCTTTCCCGCAAGCCGGTAGGCCTCGGCAAGCCACTCGATGGCGGGGTGCAGGTCTGAATCGTCCTGCATGACGAAGATTCGCCAATGCCTTCCTTCGCCGGCTGCCTTGCGCTTTCCGCTTCCCTGCTGGTGCATGGTGCCGGCGGCGAAATGGCGGTCGGCGGCCAGGCGGCGAGCCAGGGAGGGGGGCTCGCTGAGGAACTTCACCAGAATGGCGTCTTCAACGTAGAGGGCGCGGGTTTTGGGCAGGGCTGCGAACACCACTCCGGAGCGGTAGCCTAGGGTCATCCCGAACGCGCTCTTGAGGATAATCCCGGGCCAGCCTTCAAGCTCGTTCGCCAGGGCCTGCGCCCATGCCCGGGCCGACTCCGACACCGGCTTCATAGCTGGCCGTTTCCTCTTCTGATCCATTAGTCCTGGCCCTCTTGCCATTCCTAGTAAACTGGAAGTGAGGTCATTATGCCCGACATTCAGCGCAGGAAGACCCCTACGGTTAAGATCGGCAACGTCCGTGTGGGCTGGGAAGTCCCGGTCGTTGTCCAATCCATGACCAACACCGATACCGCCGACGTGCCCGGCACCATCGCGCAGGTTGAAGCCCTGGCCCTGGCCGGTTCCGAAATCGTGCGGGTGACGGTCAATAACGAGGAGGCCGCCGCCGCCGTGCCCGCTATCGTCGACGGGCTCGACAAGCGCGGGATTCGCGTTCCCATCGTAGGCGATTTTCACTACAACGGGCACCTGCTGCTGAAGAAGTATCCCGAGACCGCGCGGGCGCTGGCCAAGTACCGCATCAATCCCGGCAACGCCTCCATCGGCAAGAAGGACAACGACAACTTCCAGGTGATGGTGGAGTGCGCAGCGGAGAACGGCAAGCCGGTGCGCATCGGGGTGAACTGGGGTTCGCTGGACCAGGCGCTGCTGACCCGGATGATGGACCAGAACAGCCGTTTGGCCAGCCCGCTGCCGGCGCGCGACGTGATGATGGAAGCCATGGTGGTGAGCGCGCTGGAGTCGGCCAAGGCCGCGGAACAGTACGGTCTGCGTCCCGACCAGATCATTCTTTCCGCCAAGGTGAGCGGGGTGCGCGACCTGATCGACGTGTACACAAATCTTGCTGCGCGCTGCAATTACGCCTTGCACCTGGGACTGACCGAGGCGGGGATGGGGGCCAAGGGGCTGATCGCTTCCACGGCCGGCCTGGCGCCGTTGCTGCTGGCGGGGATCGGCGACACCATTCGCGTGAGCCTTACGCCCAAGCCGGGCGGAGACCGCACCGAGGAGGTGCAGGCGGCGCAGCAAATTCTGCAGTCGCTGTCGATTCGCAGCTTCATGCCGCAGGTGACCAGCTGCCCCGGTTGCGGCCGCACCACGAGTACCTACTTCCAGGAGCTGGCGGAACAGATCCAGAGCTACCTGAGGACTTCGATGCCGGAGTGGCGCAAGCGCTATCCGGGCGTCGAAGAGCTGAAGCTGGCGGTGATGGGCTGCGTGGTCAACGGCCCCGGCGAATCGAAGCATGCCAACCTCGGCATCAGCCTGCCCGGCACGTTTGAAGAGCCGAAAGCCCCGGTCTACGTCGACGGCAAGCTCTATACGACACTGCGCGGGGACACCATCGTGGCGGAGTTCAAGCAGATTCTCGACAAGTACGTGGAGAGCCACTACGGACACGCCCAGAGCGAAGAGCTGGTGGCAGCGCGCTGACCCGCTTGACAGAAAGGAGTGGCGCAGTGACTCGTACGACCGCGGTGTTGCTATGTGCCGTCCTTTCGGGGTTGACGGTGCGAAGCAGCGCCCAGACTCCGGCGCCGCACCGGCTGTGTTCCTTCAAAGCCAGAATCACCGATGAGGATGGAGGCCCTGTCCGCGCCTTTGTGCTGCTGCGAGGCAAGCGGGCTGCGGTGGCCGGCCAACAGCTCCCGGTGGCGAAAGACGGCGAGATTAAAGCCAGTCTCGGCGCTGGCCTTTACGACCTGTTCGTTTCCGCTCCGGGGTTTCTGCCGCTGGCCCAGGTGGTGGATCTGCGTGCCTGCCAGTCTCCCGCACTGAACCTGACCTTGATGATCGACTCCGAGCATACCGAGAAGGACCGCTAGACCGGCTCGTCACTGCGCCTTTTGCCGTTTCGCGCTAGGATGGAACTTCCCCGGAAAGGCAGATTTATGCGCCCGAGTATTTCGCGGGGGTGCCTCGTTTTAGCCGTGACGGTTGGCGTGTTGAATGTGGCGGCTAGCGGCAGGTCATCCAGGCCTTGCATTCCCGTCGAGCAGGCCGCGCAACTCTTCAATAAAGACATATGCATTTCCGCGCATGTTTATGACGTGGTTGAGCTTGCTGATGGGACACGATTTCTGGACGTGTGCTCACCGCAAACGCCCGATGAGCAGTGCCGGTTCACGCTGGTGAGCTATCGCCAGGACCGCGATGAGGTTGGGGATCTGCGCAAGTTCCGCGATACGGATGTCCAGCTGCGCGGAACTGTCATGCCCTTGCGCGGGCGCTCGGGGTTGGTGGTAAGCCATTCCCGGCAGTTCAACGGCGGGCCACCGAAGTTCAGGCCGAATCCGCGGCTGGCGCGTGGTTTTGGAGGGGACGAGGAGCGGGCGCCATTGAACGATCCTAATCTGCGCCGGCAGGGCGGAGCCCGCGGCTTCATGAACCGCAAAGACCGGGAAACAATCTCCCCGCAGTGATTCAGCATTCGTCTCGTGCGGCCTGAAGAGCTTTGTGAGGGTGGCTTGCTGCGTGGCCAGCTACGAGACGGCCTCGGGCCCACCGGTCTGACTCCGCTCCGCTTCCAGGCGGGGAGCGAAGCCTGCTCCGGCAAACAAAATTCCGCAGGAGACGACTAAGGAGATCAGCGTTATTCCCAGACCCAGGCGGAGATTGTGTGTCCGGTCGGAGATGGCTCCGATGATCTGCGGCGAAAAAGTGTCGCCGAAGAAGTGGATGCAGAACAGGTTCAGCGAAACCGCTGTAGCCCGGACCGGAGCGGACACCGAGTTCACGATTGCCGCATTGAGCGGGCCGGTGTTGAGGAAGAGGAAGAACTCCGCGAGGAACAGGCTGGGAATCGCCCACCGGGGAGGCCCGAAAAACACCAGCGCGCCAAAGGGCAGGGTGAGAGCCACGCTCCAGAACGAAAGCAGATAGAGCGCCCGATGGTCTTTGCGAAGCCAGCGCTGGGCGAGCCAGCCGCCGATGAGCGTTCCAGCCAGGCCGTCGATCACGGTGATGGCGCCGACTGTCTGGCTGGCGCCGCCTACGGAAAGGCCGGCAAACCGGTGCAGGAATGTGGGCACCCAGGTGGAGATGCCTCCCATGGCGAAGGTGAGGGCGGCGAGCCCGAAGGTCGCGGTGAGAAATGCGGGGTTGCGAAACAGGCCGCGGACGGTGGCGCGTTTGGCGGTGCTGCGGATGTGGTCGCTGCCGCCGCGTTCGGGTTCCCTTCCCAGCCATCCGTAGAGTGCGGCGATCAACAGGCCGGGAATGGCGCAGATGAAGAAGGGCACGCGCCATCCCCATCGCGACCCCAGCGCCCCACCGGCAACGTAGCCAAGTGCGGCTCCCACGGGGATGGCCACGTAGAAGATGGAGAGAATGCGATTGCGCTCCCGCTCAGGGTAGAAGTCGGCCAGCACCGCGGGGGCGAAGATCCCGAATGTGGCCTCGCCGACGCCGACCAGGGCATGGCGGATGTACATGGTCGTGTAGTCGTGGACCCAGGCCGTGCTCAGCGTGGCCAGGCTCCACAGCACCGCGCCTCCGATGATGAGCGGCTTGCGCGGAAACCGGTCGCCGAGCCAGCCGGTGAGCGGCGCCACCAGCATGTAGACGACGAACAGGGCGGTGGTCAGCGCGCCCATCTGCTGGTCGGTCCATCCGTATTCGCGCTGCACCAGCGGTTGCGCGCCGGGGAGGATGTAGCGATCGATATAGTTCAGAAGGTTCAGGGATATAAGCAGGGCCAGCGTACCCGCTGCGGCGGGAACTGCGCGGCGGGCTGGATGCTCGGATATCGGCAAGGGAACCTGTCCAGACAAGTTTCGGGTCGCGGCAAGCTTGGTTTCCGGTGAGTTCCATGAATATCACACACGCTTTCGGAAGCTGCAACCGTCAAGGGCCGCCGCCGGGCAGATCACTCTTTAGGACGGGGCCAGCGCGCCTCGACGGTGGTGGCGATGCCGCCCCGCGGCCGGAACTCTCCCTTGACCACGGCCCAGACGGGATCGGTCGCCTTGACGATGTCTTCCAGGACCTGGTTGACGATGTTTTCCTGGAAGATGCCTAGATTGCGATAACTAAACAGGTACTCCTTGAGAGACTTCAATTCGAGGCAGCGGTCGCGCGGCATGTAGCGCATGGTGAGCACGCCGAAATCGGGCAATCCTGTTTTGGGGCAAACCGATGTGAGCTCCGGGTCATCTATCTGAATCTCGTAGCCGGGAAACTGATTCTTCCAGGTTTCTATGGGGGGAAAGGCGAAGTCGAGCCCGGCCTTGGCATGATCATCGGTATAGCGTGCATCTGCAGACATAGCTCCATTTTAGAGCCAGGCATGAACTGAGCGCAGAGCCGTCGAGTGCGCATTTTAGCGCTCCCTTAGCCCTTATTTTGAGTCATATATACTGACTCAGGTCTTATTGAATGGCACAGGAAAGAACGCAGTCTAATTGGCGCTGGGCCTGGCTCGGCGCGGCCATCATCCTTGTCCTCGTTTTTCTGTCGGTCCAGAAACTCACGCGGGAACGGCTGCAGGTGCGCGCGGTTCAGGTAACGCGTGCGCCATTGGCAAGCACCATCGGCACCAACGGACGCGTCGAGCCGGAAAACAATTACGAAGTTCACAGCCCCATCGCCACCACGGTCAAGGCCGTTTATGTGCGGACCGGCGATCAGGTGAAGGCCGGCAAGGTCCTGGTGGTACTTGACGATCTGCAGGCTCGCGCCCGGGTGGCGACTGCGGAAAGCGCCGTCAAAGCAGCCCAGGCGGCCGTCGAAGCCGCCACCCACAACGGCACCCGCGAACAACAGCAGGCGTCGACGGCGGAGCTCAATCGGGCCCGCCTCGACCGGGAGCAGGCTCAGCACGATTTGGACGCGCTGACCAAATTGGCTGCAACCGGCGCGGCCTCAGCCAGCGAAGTGGCCGCCGCACGTCAACGCCTGGCCACTGCCGATGCCGGCTTCCAAGCCAGTCAGACGAGTTCGCAGGGGCGCTACTCGCAGAGCGAAGTGGAACGCGCGCAGGCAACATTGTCCGACGCCGAGGCCAACCTGGCCGCAGCCCGCGAAACCGAATTCGAGACCACCAAGCGTGCCCCCATCGACGGAACCGTCTACAGCCTCGACGTCAAGCCCACCCAGTTCATCGAAGAAGGCAAGCTGATGCTTCAGATCGCCGATGTGCATCATGAACGGGTGATCGGTTATTTTGACGAGCCCGAGATCGGCAGCCTGGCGGTGGGCCAGTCGGTCCAGATCAAGTGGGATGCCCGCCCCGGCCGGGTTTGGCATGGCCACATCGAGCGGGTGCCCATCACGGTGATCATTTACGGCAATCGCAACGTCGGCGAAGCTCCCATCTCCATCGACGACGCGGACGGCGAGCTGCTGCCCGACACTAACGTCTCGGTGACGGTGACGACCGCCAACGACTCTCACGCGCTCAACATTCCGCGCGAGGCGCTGCACATCGAGAACGGCAAGCATTTTGTGTTTCGCATCATGAATGACGAGTTGAAGCGAACCCCGGTGGTCATTGGCGCGTATAACCTGACCCAGGTTGCGGTCCTGTCCGGGCTCAACGAGGGGGATTGGGTAGCTACCGGTACGAGCACCGGACAGCCGCTGCAGGAAGGCCTTCCCATCAAGGTTTTGAAGTGACATGCAAGGTTTTGAAGTCAAATGTTTAAAGTGAAGCCGCTGCTTTCGATCCTGATCGGCGCCGCGCTGTCGGCGCCCCTTTTCCCGCAACCGACCCGCGACGGGTTGGCCCAGGTGAATGCTGCGCTGCAGGCTGGAGAGGCGGACAAGGCTTTGACATTGCTGAGTTCCCTCCCCCGGCAGACTGCCGATTCAGCGGAGGCGCACAACCTGCGGTGCCGGGTCATGTTCACCCTGGAGCAGTTTGATGACGCCGGGCGCGAATGCCAGAGGGCTGTGACCCTTGAGCCGCAGGCTTCGAACTACCATCTCTGGCTGGGCCGGGCGCTGGGCGAACAGGCCGGGAAGGCTTCGTTTCTGAATGCCTACAATCTGGCCAAGCGGGCGCGCGCTGAATTTGAAGAGGCGGTTCAGCTGGATCCCCACAATGCAGAGGCGTTAGCTGACCTCGGCGAGTTCTACTCGGAAGCGCCGGGAGTGGTGGGGGGCGGAACGGACAAGGCCAACTCGGTGGCCGGCCAGCTGGACCAGGTCGACCCGGCGCGCGCCCACGAATTGCGCGCGGCCATCGCCCACGGAAATCACGACCTGGACAAGGCGGAGAGCGAATTGAAGCTGGCCATCGCGGCCAGCCGTCACCCCGCATTTCAGTGGATGCGACTGGCCAGTTTTTATCGCAAGAACAAGCGCTGGGATGACATGGAGCGTGCCGTCCAAAGCGGGCTGACGGCGGCGCAACGCGACCCCCACGCCCAGGTGGCGCTGTTCAACGGGGCTTCGGTGCTGGTAAAGGCCAACCGCGACCCAGCCCTGGCGGAGAAGATGCTCGGGATGTACCTTTCGGCGCCGGCCAGCACCGAGGAGGCGCCGGCGTTCACCGCCCACGTGTGGCTGGCTCGTCTGAAGTCCCAAACGGGCGACAGCGCCGGAGCCCGGCAAGAGCGTTCGGCCGCGCTTGCCCTTGCCAACGAATACAAGCCGGCCCAGGAATTGAAGAATTGACGGAATCTTTCCTCGTGACCAACGCCAAGCCGCGTTCCCGATTCGCATGGCTGCTGCTGACCGCTCTTGTGGCGGCCACTCCGTCGCTGGTCCGCGCGCAGGTTTCATTGGCCACTGTCGTCGACCTTACCCAGCGCAACAGCACGGCGGTGCGCATTGCCGAAGCCGACCTGCGCAAGGCCCAGGCGGTGGTGTCGGAAACCAAGGACGTCTTTGCCCCGGCGGTGACCTTCAGCAGCGGGCTGCCGGTTTTTCCTGAAGTCGGTTTTACCGGCACGCCTCCGTCGGTTTGGTCCGCGGCGGTTCAATCGCTGGTGTTCAGCATGTCGCAGAAGCGTTACATCGACGCGGCGCACACCGGTGTGCTGGCTGCAGTCTCGGCCCTGAGGGATGCCCGCGAACAGGCCGCTCTCGATGCTTCCAGCGCCTACATCGAGTTGGATTCGGTCACCAGCGAGCTCGCGGCCGTCAAAGAGCAGGATCAGAACGCAGCCCGCATGGTGGATATCGAGCAGCAGCGATCCGAAGCCGGCGTAGACCCGTTGAGCGACCTTCTGCAGGCGCGGCTGACAGCGGCCAACATCCGGTTGTCCCGCATCCATCTCGAGGCGCGCGCTTCGCGGCTCGCAAAGCAGCTCTCCCAGCTGACCGCCCTGCCTTTGAATTCGATTACACCCGATCACGCCAGCATTCCCGAGATCCCCCAGCTTCATGGCGATGCGGCGCGGCGCATCCTCCCCGGCATCGATTCGGCCCGCCTGCAGGCGCGGTCAAAAGAATATCTCGCCCAGGGAGACCGGGAGATCAATTACCTTCCGCAGCTGAGTTTCGGCGCCCAGTACAACCGCAACACGACGCTGTTGAACAGCGTCAACAAGTACTTCGCAACGCCGTTGCCGGCGAACAATTTCAGTTCCGGCATTGCCATCTCTATCCCGGTTTTCGACCTCGGCCACCACGCCAAATCGCGCGAGTCCAACGCCGATGCGCTGCGCGCCCGCGTCGAGTCAGAGCAAGCTGAGCACCAAAATGACCTCCAGATCGAAGAGCTGACCGGAAACCTGCGCGAGCTCGATGCTCAGGCCGAGGTGGCGGCCTTGAAACAGCAGATCGCTTCCCAGCAACTGAAGGCCGTTTTGGATCAGCTGGAAGCGGGCAATGGCGGCACGGCGTCAGGCTCGCCCCAACTCTCTCCCAAGGCCGAACAGCTCGCCCGGATCGACGAACGCCAGAAATACCTGGATTCGGAAGAAGCCGGCCTGGAGCTATCCAAGGCCCGGCTGGGGCTGATCCGGGTTCTGGGGCACATGGAAGACTGGATTAAGGAAGTTCACGCGCAGCACTGATGGTTAAATTCCGACCTGACAACTATTTACGGTGTCCGCCATTCAGGTGTAAACCCAGGCACCGGGCAGCCTGCCAAAATTCGCCATTCGTCACCCCGAATCCGAGGTCGATGGCGGTTTAGGTTCCGATTAGCGAATCCGCCGGGTGGTGAAAACCATCAAAATGTTAAAATAGACAGGATGGCTATGCCCCTGAAGACGCTCTTTCTGAACCCTCCCTCGTTTGAGAACTTTGACGGTGGCGCAAGTTCGCGCTGGCCTGCAACACGCGAGATTGAATCCTACTGGTACCCGGTCTGGCTCACCTACCCCGCCGGCCTCTTGGAGGGATCGCGGCTGCTCGATGCGCCGCCGCATCACGTCTCCGCAGCAGAGACGATCAAAATCTGCAAGGACTATGAGTTCCTGGTCCTGTTCACCTCGACGGTGGGCTGGGAAGGCGATCAGCGACTGGCCGAAGCGATCAAGGCGGCCAACCCCGCGATTCGCGTGGCGTTTGTCGGGCCGCCGGTTACGACCGACCCCGATCGCGCCCTGAACGAGTGCGCGGTGCTGGACTTCATCTGCCGCCGCGAATTCGACTACTCGGTTGTCGAGTTTGCGCAGGGCAAACCGCTCAGCGAGATCCTCGGGATCAGCTACAAGCAGGACGGCAAGATCGTACACAATCCCGACCGGCCTCAAGTCGAAGACCTCGACGCGATGCCGTGGGCGACCAAGATTTACAAGCGGGACATGGACGTTACGCGCTACAACGTGCCGTTTCTGCTGCACCCCTACATCGCGCTCTACTCCACGCGCGGCTGCCCTGCCCAATGCACCTTCTGCCTGTGGCCGCAGACCCTCAGCGGACACGCCTGGCGCAAGCGCTCTACCGACGACGTGGCGGCGGAGTTGAAGTGGGCGAAGGAGAATTTCCCGGAAGTCAAGGAGTTCTTCTTCGACGACGATACGTTCAACATCCAGAAGGTGCGCACTATCGAGCTGTGTGAAAAGCTCAAGCCGCTGAACCTGACCTGGAGTTGCACCTCGCGCGTGACCACCGATCGCGACACCCTCAAGGCCATGAAGGATGCCGGCTGCCGCCTGCTGATCGTGGGCTTTGAGTCGGGCGATCCGCAGATCCTCAAGAACATCAAGAAGGGCGCCACGGTCGAGCGCGCACGCGCCTTCGCCAAGGACTGCCACGATCTGGGCCTGGTCATTCACGGCGACTTCATTCTTGGCCTGCCCGGCGAGACCAGGGAGTCGATCCGCAACACGATCAACTTCGCCAAGAGCCTGGACGTCGAAACCATCCAGGTATCGATCGCGCACGCTTATCCCGGCACCGAGTTTTACGATTACGCCAAGGCCAACGGCTTCATCACCAACGAGAAGATGGAAGACGGCGGCGGCCACCAGATGGCGCATATCGAATATCCGGGGCTGCCCGTCGACTATGTCATGGAGATGGTGCACCGCTTCTACGACGAGTACTACTTCCGGCCCAAGGCGGCGTTCCGCGTGGTCTGGAAGGCGATCGTAAATCGCGATGTGCCTCGCCTTTACGTCGAGGCCAAGGCCTTCCTCAAGCTCCGCTCGCAGCGCAACAAGATGGTGAAGGCGGCGCGCAGCGGCCGTCCATCCGATCCGCCGGCGACGGTGGGCGCGGGAGCCTGAACTTCGGTTGTCAACCAATGAAGGGCGGCTCAGATCGAGCCGCCTTTCGTGCATTTGAGCCAAGGAATCGTAAGCCGCGCCGATGTCTCACGCCAAGCTCTCGCCACATCAATACCTGATCCTGGGGCTGGTTTCCCTGTGCGCTCCACTGGGAGACACGTGCCTGTCGCGCGGCATGACGCAGGTTCCGGCGATCTCGCTGGCTCATCCGGTATCGCTGATTACAGCCGTCTTCACGCCCTGGATTGCGGCCGGCATCGCGCTCCTCATCGGCTTCTTCGCCAGCTACCTGACGGCGTTGTCGTGGGCTGACCTGACCTATGTTTTGCCCGCAACTGCATTCGGCAACGTGATAGTGGCCCTGCTGTCGAAGTTCTGGCTCCATGAACCGATTTCTATGGAGCGCTGGGCCGGCATTGCGCTGATCACCATGGGAGTCGGCTTCGTCGCGCAGGGACCATCGCTCACCGAGCGCCCCGCCGAAACTCCCGCGATCACTGCCGAGGAACGGGAGGAACAGCTGCGATGATGCTGGCTCCCCCAGGCCCGTGGACGGCGGCTGGCATGATCGCCGCCATCGTCCTCACCTCTACAACCGGCGAGGTGCTGACCGCGGCGGCGATGAAGTCTATCGGCGACCTGGACGAGATCCGCGCCCGTGCAGGGATGAAGGGCGCGATCCGCGCAGTGGTGACGTGCCCGCTGTTTTTTGCGGGAGTGGGATTTCTGGCCCTGGCATTTTTCGCCCTGCTGTTTGCGTTAAATCATCTCGACCTGAGCCTGGTGGCGCCGGCGTCCGCTTCGCTCACGCTGGTCACTAATGCGGTAGCGGCCAAGTTCTTTCTGCACGAAAATGTGGACCGGCGGCGCTGGACCGCGGCCGTCCTGGTGTGCATCGGGGTGTACCTGCTGGCGCATTGAAGCAATCGCTAGCGGGGCGTGAGCAACTTCATCAGGCCGGCGGGCGCGAGATCTGGTTCCAGCGCCGACAGGGGATCTCCTGATGCAAGGCTCAGCGCTTCGGCGGCGAGATGCCCGGAGCGGGCAGCGCTCTCCATGGTGGAGGGCCACCCGGTCGCGATCCAGTCTCCGGCAAGAAACAAATTCGGCCAGGGTGAAACTGCATGGGGGCGCGCCGCATCGATGCCCGGCGGCACGCCGAAAGTCGCACGCATTTCTTTGATGAGCGCGGCTTTTTCAAGTCGCGCCGAGGACATGGCGGGGAAGAAATCGGCGAGCTCACGAAGCGATTGCGCGATGGCCTCTTCCCGGGTGAGTTCGGCGAAGCTGCGCGAAGCGCTGACGACCAACTCGAGGTAGCTTCCTTTGAGTCCCCGCCATGGCTGCAAACGCGTCTTGTTGTACATCCAGTGAATTTCGCGATCGAGCAGGACGGCGTGTTCGAGCTCTGTGATCTCGCGATCAAACCACAGGTGGACACTGCAGATGGGCCAGTGCTGCTGTTGCGCGATTTGCTGCTGGAGCGAGGCTGAACCGGCTGCGGACGGCATGTTGGGCAACAGTTTTTGAGTCGCTTCGAAGGGCAGCGCGAGGACCACGTAGTCAGTTTCGAGCGTGCCGGTACGGGTGAGGACCGACCACTTCCCTGCTGCTTCGTCGAATGCCAGCGATTCGACGCTGGCGTTGAACACAACGCGCGAGCCGCGAGCGGCGAGGTAGCGCTCCGCTCCGCCGTAGAGCTCGCTGAGTGGAACCGTGCTCATGCCCATGCTGCCGGCCTGCGCGGAGTTCATGAAGAGCTCGCGGATCACCTTGGCGGCGTAGGGGACAGCGATGTGCTCGATATCCGCGTTGAGAGCGCTGGCAATGACAAGGCGCCAGAAGCGGTTGATCGCACCTTCGGTCTGTCGATGGCGGCGCAGCCAGGCGCTGAGCGGCTCATCGCTGGGACGCGTGGCTTCGGGCTTCATCATGGCGCGAAAGGCGCGGCCGAGCGCGATCTTGTCGGCGCTAGTAAAAGCGGACGCCGAGAGCAGGCTGGGCGCGCCGTGGAGCGGTGCGGGAAGATGCAACGGGCCGAGTGCAAACGGACCAAGTCGTGAACGCCGGCCGCCCGGTTCGATCATGGTCATGTCGCTGGTCCAGTGGATCTTGTCCGCAACGCCGATGCGACGATAGAAGCCAATGAGATTAGTGCAGCAGCCGAACAGCACGTGCTGGCAGTTGTCGATGATTTCGTTGACGCCCGGGTGGAGATACGATGAGGCACGGCCGCCGAGATAGCCGCGCCGCTCGACGAGGCTCACAACGAAACCTGCCTGGGCCAGCGCGCAGGCCGCACTCATGCCCGCGACACCGGCGCCGATCACGGTCACCGTCTTCACCGGATTTTCAAGCGCAACGACCAACTCGCTCCTACCCTTCGCGCATAACATTTGGCGCACCGGAACAATTCAAACGGCATCAGCGTGATCGCGTTCCGCGCAGCCGCACCCACCCCATCCACGCCAGGCCGACAGCGAGGATCTCAAGCTTTTGAAATCCGGGCACACTGATGCGGCGCGAGAAGACATCGTAATCAGCTCGGCGGATGCGCTTGAGCAGGCCATGATAGATCTTCACCAGCACCCACAGGGCGGGCCGGCTCTCGCGATCGATCATGGGCAACAGCGTCCGCGCGGATCGATAGTAGCTCTCGGCGCGCTGCGCAATCTCCGCCAGCAACGCGCGCTGGTTGGGCGCCGGCGGTTTTCCCGGTGATCTGTGAAGCAGCTCATCGAGCGGGACGTTGTGCGCCGCGAGGTCTTCGAGGGGCAAGTAGACGCGCTGGCGCTCCGCATCTTCCTGCACGTCGCGCAGAATGTTGGTGAGTTGAAAGGCGACGCCAGTTTCCTCGGCGAGCTTTTCGGCGCGTGGATCGGAATAACCGAAGATGCGGATGCATACCAGTCCCACGACGGAGGCGACGAGGTAGCAATAGCGATAAAGTTCTGCGAAGGTAGCGTAGGTGTCGGGGGCGGCGCCGCTCGGTTCGAGATCCATGGTCGTGCCCGCGACCAGTTCGTCGAGTAGCGCGAGCGGAATGTTGAACCGGCGAATCGCGTCGCGCACCGCAATGAACACAGGGTCGCTGGTCTCCGCGCCCTGAGAGGCGCTGTGCCATTCGGCTAGCCAGGCGCTGAGAGCCTGGCGGCGCTGATCGCGCGGCATCGATTCGTCGTCGGCAAGATCGTCGGCCTTGCGCATGAAGGCGTAGATCGCGCAGATGGCATTGCGGCGGGGACGAGGCAGGGCCACGAACGAGTAGTAGAAGTTCTTTGCTTCTCGTTTTGCGATGCCCCGGCACGCGGCGTAAGCCCGGTCTAGCGTAAGTGCGTCCAATGGATTCCCCGGGGTCAGGCCGCTGTGCGGGCGGCGCCGAGACGGACGAAAGGCAGCATCTTTCCCGTCAGGGCGCGCAAGGCAAGCTGAAGTTTAGTTCCCTTTGAGATCGCAGGCCGCGCACTAAGAACATCGTAGCCCTGGCGTTCGATGGCGCGCAGGATCTCCAGGCCCCCACGGCTGAAGAGGTCGAGATCGAGGGCCAGTTCGCGCGAGACGCGGCCGATCAGCGGCAACCCTTCCGCAAACATGGCACGCGTGGCGTCGACCTCGTAGCGCATCAGGGCGCGAAACTCTGGAGTTACTCTTCCGCTTCGGATGGTGTCATCGCTGACGCCGAAGCGGCGCATGTCGCCCTGGGGAATATAGACGCGATCCTTGGTCCAGTCGACGCGCACATCCTGCCAGAAATTCGCCAGCTGCAACGCGGAACACGTCGCGTCGGAGAGGCGGAAGTTCTCTTCGCTGACTTCGCCGCAGGCATAAAGCACGAGGCGGCCGACAGGGTTGGCGGAGTAGTGACAGTAAGCCAGAACGTCGGTCATGGTCTCGAAGCGTGTGACCGCCTGGTCCTGGCGAAAAGCGACGAGCAGATCGGCGAAGGGCTCTTTGGGGATGGAGCAGGCGCGTATGGTTTCGTGCAGCGCGACAAAGACGGGGTGGCGGGCGCGGCCTTCGTAGCAGGCGTCGAGCTCGCGGCCCCACAGATCAAGCAATGCCAGCGCCTGCGCGCGGTCGGGCACTTCATCGCCGAGATCGTCGGAGATGCGGCAATAGGCATAGATCGAGTGAAAGTGCGGGCGCAGCGCGCGGGGCAGAAACCATGAAGCGACGTGGAAGTTCTCGTAATGAGTTTCAGCGAGATGGCGGCAGTAGGCGCGGGCCTCTTCAAGCGTGGGCGCCACGTCGGGGATGCGGTAGCCGGGAGGAAGCGCAGCCCAACCGCGAGCGATCAGTTCGCTCTGCGTCGGGGTATCGGCATTGGCCTGAGAAATCGCGGTATCCATTTGGAATCCCTCAGGGCACAATCGCCGTCTTGATTTCGCTGCTGCGATTCATCAGCTTCTCAAAGACGCGGTTTAGTTCATAGAGGTGGGCGTGACCGGTGATGAATGCCTTGGCCTGGAAACGGCCACTGGCGATGAGCGCCAGCGCCTGGCGGCAGATAGCCGGAGTGTGATGGAACGTAGCGCGCAGGGTGATGTCGCTGTAGTGAATGCGATTGGTGTCGAGCGAGACGTGAGTGCCCAGGGCGCAGCCCCCAAAGAAGTTGACGGTGCCGCCCTTGCGGACAAGCTCCACCGCTTCCTGCCAGGTCTCGGGAATTCCTACCGCTTCAATGGCGATGTCCACACCCTGCCGCTTCGGGGTCAGGGCGCGCGTTTCGGCGATCGCCTTGCGGATGCTGGTGGTCTGAACCACGTGCGCAGCCCCCAGCTGCCTGGCCGCTTCAACCTGACCGTCGTGCTTGACGATGGCAATCACTTCGCAACCCGCCAGAGCCGCGACGTGAAGAATCATGAGGCCGAGCGGGCCGCCGCCGATGATGGCCACTGTGTCGCCGGGGAGGGGGCGCGAATCTTCGAATCCGTGCACGGCGCAGGCCAGGGGCTCAGTCAGGGCGGCGTGTTCGAGCGGCACGTGGTCGGGAATCTTCAGCGTGTTTTTGGCGACGATGCGGGCGGGGATACGAATGAACTCGGCGTAGGCTCCGTTGTTGAAGAGCAGATCGTCGCAGAGGTTTTCCTGGTTGCGTTCGCAGAAATAGCATTCGCCGCAGGGTGCGGAGTTGAGCGCAACCACGCGATCTCCCTCGGTGAATTCGACGACCCCATCGCCGGCCTGCACCACGGTCCCCGCGAGTTCGTGGCCAAACAGTGCGGGCGGCACAATCATGCGCGCGTGATAGCCGCGTCGAAAGACCTTCAAATCGGTTCCGCAGGTGAGAGCCGCGCCAACCCGGACAATGAGTTCGCCGGGACCAGCTTCCGGGACAGGCACGTGCTCAATACGGATGTCTTCGCGTCCGTGAAGGACCGCGGCCTTCATCGTAGTCGCCATCGGGTCCCTTCCTACTCTGCACCCCTGCCCGGAACTGCCTCAATCATAATCTTCATCGAGTCGGCCTTCGGGTGCGATGCCACATCGATGGCTGCCACCGCCTGCTCCAGTGGAAAACGATGGGAGATGAGCTGCGTGAGATCAAAGCCGTCGCGGTAACCGTTGAACACCAGGTCGGTCACTTCATCCACGATGTCAAAAGAGGACGAATAGGACCCGAGCAAGGTCTTCTCATCCATACAAACCGCGCCAGGGTCGAAAGTTGCTTCACCATGCTGGGTCTGGGCGAAGAGCATGACTTTGCCGCCGGGACGAACGGCGTCCATGCAGGTCTTGATCAAGGCGTTGCCTCCGACGGCGAGGATGACGGCGTCGGCACCGCGGCCCTCGGTCTCGGTGAGCACGCGTTCCACCACGTTTTCGCTGCCGGCATGAATGGGATGGCGAAGCCCGAACCGTGCCGCGATGGCGTGACGTTCCGGATACAAGTCGGAAGTCAGGACGCGGGCCCCGGTGCGGCTGGACAACACGGCGTGCATGAGCCCGATGGGACCCTGGCCTACGACCAGAACGGTGTCATCCGGAGCGAGGTTGAGCATCTTGACGCCTTTGAGCACGGTGTTCACGGGTTCCACAAACGCGGCCTGCTCAAATGGCACATCGTCGGGGATGCGCACCACGCCGCCGTTGGCAACCACAAAATCCATCACACGAATGTATTCGGCGAATCCTCCGCCTGACGGTTCGAAACCGGCCGTAACCCCGGTCTTTTTATAAAGCGGGCACTGGGCGGGCGTTCCCTTGCGGCAGTAGTAGCACTGGTTGCACCGTACGTGATGGAACACCATGACGCGTTCGCCGACCCGAAAGGACGAAACACCTTCGCCGACGGCCACGATTGAACCGGCCATCTCGTGGCCGAAGATGCGTGGCGCCGAATGGGAGCCGAAGTGAATCTTCTTCAGGTCTGTACCGCAGATCCCGCAGGTAGCGACTCTGACCAGGATTTCACCGCGGCCGGCCTGGGGCACAGGAACGGTTTCCACCCGCATGTCGTTGATGCCGTGGTAGACCACGGCCCGCATGGTGTCGGGGAGCCCGGTCTCTGACCGGAAAGGAGCGCTGGTGGTTTGGGTAGCCATTATCTGTGTCCTGACCTCATTCAGCGGAGAAAATCGAATAACGACGCCGCGATGTTTGCAGAAGCCTTTCTACTATTTTCGCCCATCCGGACGAGCGCGGGCCAATACCAGGGGCGGACCAGGGCAAAAAGCACAAAGCGTCCCAGGTGAAACTGTCCCGCAGGATCGAGGAAACGGTTCAGATCGGGTAAATCGGCATCGACGCCGTCGCTCACGCCCTTGATGCAATAGAAGGGTATTCCGCGCATGCCGGCCAGGCGGGCGACAGCCGCGGCTTCCATGTCGACTAGCCCGGCCGGGTAAGTCGCGGCCAGACGAAGTTTCTCCTCCCGGCCGGCGACGCGGGAAGTGGTGGCCAGCCACACGGTTCCCGATCCTGCTTCGCAATGGAAGCGTTCCCCGGTGCGCACGTCGATGGTGCCGGCAACGTTGTAGGCGCGCCCCTCGGCAACCGCATTGGTGAGAGCTCCGGCCCATCCGACCGAAAAGACGAGATCGATGGGGCCCCCATCTTCTATTGCCGCGAAGGCCTTGGTGGCCGCCTGTGCGCCGGCTCCGGCACAGGCCGCGATCCACTCTTCTTCGGAATCGCGCTGCGCCCAGAAATGCACTCCGCCTCGGGTTCCGTGCGGCCACCCACGGACCAGCGGCTTCAACTCGCCGGGAAGAGCGGCAATGATGGCGACGCGGGTCATGCTTTAGCGGAGACGCTCGCCGGGGGAGCGTAGCCGTTGGCGCGAAACCAGTCGATAGCGGCGCGCATGGCGGGATAAACCGGGACGATGCGGAAGGCGAGTTCCTGCTGCGCACGGGCGCTCGACGCAAACATCTTTTTGCGGCCCATGCGCACCTCTTCAAGCGTGGCGCGCGGCTCTTTTCCGCGGATGCGGCCGGTGATGATTTCTTCAAAGAACGCGTAGGTCGCGGCCACGCCGAAGGGGATCTTGACGGTGGGCGACGGGATGCCGGTGATGGCCGACATCTTGTCCAGGATCTGCTTGAGGGTGAGATTTTCTCCGCCGAGGATGTAGCGCCGCCCCGGGGTTCCGACGTTCAGCGCCGCTACGTGGGTGCGCGCCACCTCGGCAACATCGACGAGGTTGAGACCGGTATCGACGTAGGCCGGAAATTTGCGATTAAGAAAGTCCACAAAGATCCGGCCCGTCGGGGTGGGCTTGGCATCGTTGGGCCCGATGGGGGTAGTGGGATTGAGGATCATGACCTGCTGACCATTTTGCGCCGCGTCGATGGCTTCCCGCTCGGCGAGAAACTTCGATCGCTTGTAGTGTCCCACCATGTCTTCGAGAGTAACCGGTGTGTCTTCGTTGATCACCAGCCCATCGGTGCGAAAGTGCATGGTGGCCACGCTCGACGTATAGACGACGCGGCGCACGCCGGTTTCGCGGGCCATGCGCAGCAGCGCGCGAGTGCCATCGACGTTGGCGCGATACATCGCCGGCGGATCGGGAATCCAGAGCCGGTAATCGGCCGCCACATGCATCACCGCTTCGCAGCCCTCGATCGCTGCCCGCAACGGGTCTGGTTCGCGGAGGTCGCCCGTGACGAGGTCGCCCCTGACGCCTTCAAGACCGGCCAGATTGCTTGACTTGCGCACGAGCATGCGGAGTTCCGCGCCCTGAGCGGCCAGAGCGTGCGCCACGTGGTGACCCACGAATCCGGTCGCACCTGTAAGAAAGATTTTCATTTGCACGTGATCAGAATTGTCGCCGCCCCGGAACCGCAACCGGCCAGCAGAATGAGGTCACACTTTGGCCGGTAATTCCAAGGATAAGCGGCAGCCCTGGGCGTGACCAATGTGTCCGCTCCGTCGACACCTGCCCACACGTCGAACCCATGACGGCAAAGCGCCATCGGAGCGGGCTTCATGCACGAGTTTCAGTCCAGTTTGTCAGGATGGAGAGCGATGCCCTTTTCGCCGGCGGCCTTCTTCTCGTTGTACGCCTTGACCCAGTCTTCCCAATGCTTGCCCGCGGCGCGATCCTTGCCAGTGAATTCAAGGCGCGCAATGTCGGCGTAGCCAAGCTTCTGCTTTTCGGCCAGCTTGGGCGTGAAGTACTGCACGTAGGAATCGGCCAGCGAGGCGCCGGTAAACCGGTTGAAGATGTAGGCCTCGATGCGCTCGCCCGCGCGGGTGGTGATGGTCACGTCGCCGCGATAGTCAAACGCCTTCTCGAGCGCGCTGCGCAGAGCGTCTTCGTCGGCGAGTTCGGGGATCCAGCCTTCCAGGTTTTCATGCACGGTGCCGGGAGCGATTTCAAGCGCCTCGACCTGTTCGCGCGTGTACTTGAGAACTTCGGCGCTCATGCGTTGGTCTCCTCGAAGGCGCTGGCATGGGTTTCGATCTGAACCAGCGGTGCGGTCGAGTGCGAGTCCCATTCATTGAGTTGCTTGAGCGCGTGCTTGCTCTTGTAGGTTGAGAATGTGCCCTTGACCATGCCCCAGAATCCACTCAGCGAGAGGAAGCCGTCGAGGACCGCGGTGGGCTCGTAGCCGCAGCTCACCATGCAGTTGGCGCACTTGGGATTGCCGCTGCCCACTCCGTACTCTTCCCACTTTGTGGTCTCCATCAACTCCTTGAAGGTCTCGGCATATCCATCCTGGAGGAGGTAGCAGGGCTTCTGCCAGCCGAAGATGTTGTAGGCCGGCGAACCCCACGGAGTGCAATCGTAGTTGCGGTCGCCCATCAGGAACTCGAGGAACAGCGGCGACATGTTGAATTTCCATGTCTTCTTGCGATTGGAAAGGATGGCGCGGAAGAGCTTGCGCACCCGGGCGCGACCCATGAAGTGCTTCTGGTCGGGCGCCTTGTCGTAGCTGTAGCCGGGAGAGAGGACGATGCCTTCAACCCCGATGGCCATCATTTCGTCAAAATGGGCGCGCACGCTGTTGGGATCGGTGCCATCGAAGAAAGTCGAGTTGGGGGTTACGCGAAAGCCGCGCTTGACCGCTTCCTTGATGCCTTCAACGGCGATGTCATAGCCGCCTTCGCGGCAGACCGCGAAGTCATGGTGCTCACGCTGGCCGTCGAGGTGAACGGAGAAGGTGAGGTACTTCGAGGGCGTGAACTCGTGCAGGCGCTTTTTCAATTCGAGCGCGTTGGTGCACATGTACACATACTTCTTGCGCGCCACCAGGCCGTTGACGATGTCGACGATCTGCGGATGCAGCAGAGGCTCGCCGCCGGGAATGGCCACCATGGGAACGCCGCACTCTTCCACCGCGGCGAAACACTCTTCAGGGCTGAGCTGCTTCTTGAGGATGTGGGGCGGATATTGAACCTTGCCGCAGCCGGCGCAGGCCAGGTTGCAGCGGAACAGGGGCTCGAGCATCAGCACGGTCGGATAGCGCTTGACGCCCTTCAGCTTCTGTTTCCAAACATAGCTGGCAACCGTCCACACCTGGGAAATAGGGATAGCCATATCTTGAAAAACCCTCCGGCGCAGCTAAGCCGCGCGATTGACAGCCCGCACGTAGCTGGTCAAAGCCATCAGCGGGAAGTACTGGCGATACATGGTGTAGGCCAGGTAAAAGACCTTGGGAAATCCGGTACCGGTGATGATGCCCTGGCGGACTGCGCCCTGACCCATCGATTCGTCCCAGCTGCCGTCGGGCAGCTGCCGCTCGAGCAGCCAGCGAACGCCCTTGGCGACGGAGTCGGAACGATCGTCGCCCGCGGCCAGCAGGGCGAGCATGGCCCAGGCTGTCTGCGACGGCGTGCTGGGTCCCACCCCGCGTGTATTGGGATCGTCGTAGCTGCCGCAGGTTTCGCCCCAGCCACCATCGGGGTTCTGCACCATGCGGATCCACTCGGCAGCCTGCTGCACCTGCGGCTCATTGTGGTCGAAGCCGATGGCATCGAGACCGCGCAGCACCAGGAAGGTGCCGTAGATGTAATTGACACCCCAGCGGCCGAACCAGCTGCCGTCCGGCTCCTGTTCGGCGAGGATGAACTTGATGGCCTTCTCCACCCGCTTGTCGCTGCGGGTATAGCCGTAGTTGGCCAGCATCTCCAGCATGCGCCCTGTAATGTCGACCGTGGGCGGATCGAGCATCGCGTTGTGATCGGCGAAGGGGATGTACTGGAAGATCATCTTGGTGTTGTCTTTGTCGAAGCTGCCCCAGCCGCCGTTGCGGCACTGCATGGCGAACTCCCAGGCGATGGCGCGCTGGGCCACCTGGTGGTGATAGCGCTCGCGGGGATTGTCGACCTGCTTGAGAGCGAGCAGCACTTGCGCGGTATCGTCGGTATCCGGGTAGAACTCGTTGTTGAATTCGAAGTACCAGCCGCCCGGCTCGGTGTTGGGCACCTTCACTGCCCAGTCGCCCTTGTGCCGTACTTCCTTCGAGAGCAGCCAGTCGGCGGCTTTAAGCAGGCGCGGATCCGTCCGTTCCACACCAGCCTCGCCCAAGGCGTAAACAGCCTGCGCCGTGTCCCACACAGGTGATACGCAAGGCTGCATGCGGAATGTGGGTTCCGGCATGTCGGCGCTGGGCGGCTCCTCGATGCCGAGTTTTTCAAACTCGTCGCGGGCGCGGATTACCTGCGGATCATCTTCTGAATAACCGAGGCAGCGCAGCGCGATGATGGCGTTAAGCATGGCCGGGTAAATAGCACCGAGGCCGTCGGTCATCTCGAGGCGCTCCAGCATCCATTTTTCCGCGTGCTTGAGAGCCAGCTTGCGCAGCGGCCGGATGTGCACCGCTTCAGCCCAGTGCATGATGCGATCGACCATGAGGAAGAAATTGCGCCAGGAGACCGGCGACTTGCGATCCATGCGCAGACGCATGATGGCGCTGGCGCGTCCGCCGACGAAAAGCTCGTCGATGCCCTGCTCCGGCGGGATCTTCTTGAACGGCTTTTTGGCATAGATGATCGCCAGCGGGACCAGGATAGAGCGCGACCACGAGGAGATCTCGTAGATATTGAAGTAAAACCAATTGGGAAAGAGGACGATCTCCGGGGGGATGGCGGGCACCGCGTCGTAATCGTACTGGCCGAGGGCGCACAGATACATCTTCGTGAAGGTATTGCATTCGACCACTCCGCCATGCCGAAGCACCCACTCGCGGCACTTGGCCAGGCGTGGATCGTCAGGGCCGATACCCATCAGCTTGGCGGAAAAATAGCATTTTACCGAGAGCGAGATATTGCCGGGACCGCCGGGGTAGAGACTCCAGCTGCCGTCTTCGTTCTGGTAGCGCATCATCTCGGTGCAGGCGCGCTGAAGGCGGCCCTGGTCGCCGCTCTCGAGCAGGACGTGCAGGAAGATGTAATCGGCCTCGAGCATGGAGTCTGCTTCGAGTTCGCCGCACCAGTAGCCGTCGGGGTGTTGCCGGGAAAGGATGTAGTCCGCCGACCGGTTGACGGCTGACTCCACATCTGCCAGATCCGCGTCCAGTCGTCCGAACCTTGGAGCGGCGGTTTGTGCCTTGCCGAGTCGTAAATTCATGGGGGTTGAAAGGCCTCAGTCCCTTATGGAAGTCGCGGTCGATGGCATGCGCCTGAAATACAGTCCGAAGATCCCGGGCAATTTACCTACTTGCGTCGAGAACCGGTGTCAGACTTCACATGCACCTCTTGCATCCGGGATTAGCGAACGGAAACGGGCTCGCTTCCCCCACTCCGCCGATGGCCTGGATGATCTCGGGAGGCAGTCCGAAACGCACATTCTCGGGCATGACTTCCACTTCTTCGACGCTTTCAAACCCATTTAGTCGCAAATACTTAACCACGTCTTCGACCAGCACTTCGGGGGCCGATGCGCCGGCTGTAACTGCCACGGTCGAGATGCCTTCCAGCCACGCCGGATCAATCGCCTGGGAGTTATCGATGAGATAACCCATGGTGCCCAGGTTGCGAGAAACCTCAACCAGCCGATTGGAGTTGGAACTGTTGGTCGAACCGACCACCAGCACCAGTCCAGCGTCGTGCGCAACGTTGCGGACGGCCACCTGGCGGTTTTCGGTCGCGTAGCAGATGTCCTGCGAATGGGGGCCGGCAATGTTGGGGAATTTCACCTTGAGGGCGTGAATGATGTCCCGCGCCTCATCGAGGCTGAGGGTGGTCTGGGTGAGATAAGCCACCCGGTTCGGATCTGGAACTTCAAGGGTCTCGACCTCGGCAGCACTGGAGACGACCTGGGTGACATCGGGCGCCTCGCCGAGGGTGCCTTCAATCTCGTCGTGATCGCGATGGCCGATCAGCACCAGCGAATAGCCCTGCTTGGCAAATTTCACCGCCTCGATGTGGACCTTGGTGACCAGGGGACAGGTGGCGTCAATGACTTTCAGCCCGCGTCCCTTGCTGCGCTCCCGTACGGCGGGTGAAACGCCGTGCGCCGAGTAGATGACGCGCTGGCCATCGGGAACATCGTCGATCTCGTGAACAAAGATCGCGCCCTTCTCGGCCAACTCGTTCACCACATAGCGGTTGTGGACGATTTCACGGCGGACATAAATGGGGGCGCCGAAGGTTTCAAGAGCGATCTTCACGATGTCAATCGCGCGTACCACGCCGGCACAAAATCCCCGAGGCTTGAGCAGAAGTACCCTTTTCTGGCCAGGGGAAGCGACGGCGGAGCCACCGTTCGAGATGGTTTCGAGCACAGTTGAGGTCACATTCCGATTATACCAATGCTTAACTTTTCAGGTCCGGGAAAGTAAGGCCGGAACCGCATTCACAACTGCGTCAAGGGACGCCCGAGCCGCGCCGTGATGAACACGCCTTGTATCCGGCTGGTTTCGGCCAGGGTAGGTCGGCAGCTTCTCGCGACAAAATCTCAGATTTCTCTTGCATTGTACTAGTCTACTAGTACACTATATTTACCATGAACAGTCTTACGGATCGCGGCCAAGTCGCTTTCGCTTTCCGGCTCGACGGACATAGCGGGGTTCCTGTCTACAGACAGCTGATCGACCAGGTACAGGGTGCGATTGCGACCGGCACCCTGAAGCCTGGATACCAGCTTCCCACCGTCCGCCTGGTGGCTGTGGAGCTGGCCATCAATCCCAACACGGTGCTCCGCGCTTACCGCGAAATGGAAATCCGCGGGATTCTGGATACCCAGCAAGGCACCGGAACGTTTATTGCCGACCGGCCTGTCGAGGCGGCTCCGGAACAACGGCAAAGGCAGTTGGCACAGCTGGCTGGGGAGATGGTCTCGCGCGCGGGGGCGGCGGGTTTAACCGTGGAAGAACTCATCGAAGCCCTCAGGCAGCTCAACCCTGAATCACAACCGAGGAGGTAATCGTGTTCCAACCGGGAATATTGCGCGCCAACCCGTTCGAGACGAAGCGGGTGAGCGGAGTGGGGATGCTGGCGTTCTTCGTCTGTGTGTTTGCCGGCGGGATCGCGGCGGCCAAAACCAATTCCCCGGCCGGGCTGGTGGCCGGAGCGGTGGCCGGGGTGTACTTCCTGTTCGCCATCAAGGTTGTCGATCAATGGGAGCGGGTGGCGGTGCTGCGCTTCGGGCGTTTCCGCAGCCTGCGCGGTCCGGGAGTCTTCCTCATCCTTCCCATCGTGGACACGCTCAGCCGGTATGTGGACCAGCGGGTGCGCGTAACCACGGTGAGCGCAGAGTCTACACTGACGCGCGACACCGTGCCGGTAAACGTGGACGCCATTGTTTTCTGGCTGGTGTGGAACGCGGAGAAGGCCATCTTTGAGGTTGAAGACTTCATGGAGGCCATCATGCTGGGCTCCCAAACTGCCCTGCGCGAATCGATCGGGCGCCACCAGCTGGCCCAGATGATTACCGAACGCGAAACCCTGGGCCGCGAGTTGCAGCGGATTCTCGACGAAAAGACGACTCCGTGGGGCATCACCGTGCAGTCGGTTGAGATCCGCGACGTGCGCATTCCGCAGGCTCTTGAAAATGCGATGTCGCAGCAGGCGCAGGCCGATCGCGAACGCCAGGCACGGGTGATCCTGGGCGACGCGGAGGTGCAGGTGTCGGAGCAGTTCGCCCAGGCTTCGCAGGTGTATGCGGACAACCCGGTGGCGCTGCACTTGCGCGGCATGAATATGTTGTTTGAAGCCATGCGCGAAAAAGGTTCGATGGTGGTGGTGCCCTCGTCGGCTCTGGACACGATGGGCCTGGGCGGCACACTGGCAACCGCAACGCTCGCCAAACAATGAACCAGGGAGGTTGACATGGGACTCAAGGCACTTGTTCTGGGCGTGACGGCAGTGGGGATCACGCAGGTATTCGCGGCCTCGCACGAGGACCTTACAAAGTGGGTCGGCGTGTGGCGTGGAGAACTCGACGGGCAACCGGGGGTGATTCTGAACCTCAGTGAACGCGATGGCACGCTGAGCGGTACGGCGGTGTTCAATGTGGTGATTAAAAAGGAGGGTAAAGCGCACGTGGCGGGATCGGCCGTGGATGCGGTCAGGGATCCGCGCGTGGATGGTGCCACGCTGACCTTTCACGTTACGCGGAAGAGCGACGATCGCGACCTGGTGATGGTGGTGCATCGCGCAGGAGAAGACAAGGCTCGATTGCAGTGTCAGACCTGCGGCGCGGATTCACCGGTCGCCGACCTGGTGAAGTCCCGGTAGCGATGCCGGTGGGTTGCTGATTCGAAGGGGGCTGCGACTATGCAGCCCCTTCATCGTGGAAAATCTCGCGGCGACTGCCCTGTCTCGCCTTCAAGCATCTAAGACACCCATATGGGCGCTTATGTTCCACCCCCGCTGGTGCAGGATCCGAACCGGACAAAACGCCGCCGCGCATCGGCACTGGCGCTGTTTCTGGGCGCGCTGATGGGCTTCACAATTTTCTCGATTTTCACGCATGTGGCCCACGCAGGCTGGTGGAACAAGGTGGCCAGCATCGTGAGCGGCCGCTCCACCAGCATCGATGTGTCGTCGCCCGCGGTCGTGGAGAAAATCCGCCAGCTGTCGCGGCTGGAGACGGTGAATTACTCCATCGACAAGATCGTGGAGGGCAACCGACAGAACCCTTATCTCCCTGACTTTCTGGTGGGAGACAAACTCCTGCTAGTGGCGCATGGCGAAGTGATTGCGGGCGTGGACATGGGCCAGATCAAGCCGAGCGACGTGTCGGTGCAGGGAGACACGGTGGAAGTGAGATTGCCGCAGGCGCAGGTTCTGACCACCCGGATCGACAACAGCCGGACCCGCGTCTATTCGCGCGTTACCGGACTGCTGGTGCCCGCAGATCCCACCCTTGAGTCACAGGTGAGGCAGGCCGCGGAACAGCAGTTCACGCAGGCAGCTCTCGCGGACGGCGTTCTCGACAAGGCTCGCGCCAACGCGCGCACCAGCGTGAGCGCACTTCTCCACGCGCTTGGCTTTCAACACATCGATGTCGAGTAAGGGGTGTAGCCGCGCTCAGGAAACAGTCGAATAAGTTGTGGGCGGAGCGGAGTCGCGCGATACCCACCACAACACTTCACCAAAGAACTTCCACTTCGACGCGTTGCTGACATCGAGCGGCACATATTTGTGATTCGCCGAAACCATCAGGTCGGAGTTGGCGAGCCGTTGAAAACGTGCCACTTTGAAGCCGAGGTCGCGATGCGACACGACGGTGATTTTCTGGTTCAGCTGGTCGCGGTCGGTGGAAGCAGTATCGACGAAGAGGATAGAGCCGGGAGCGATGGTGGGCATCATCGAGTCCCCCACCAGGTGCATGCCGACAACGTGTTCCGGGTGCGGACACCAGCCCAGGGGCGCCAGCAGAACTTCCTCCGTCTCGACGGCTGAAATGCTGACGTTCTCGTGAGGGGGAATTGGATCGCCGTATGCCGACACGTTCAAGAGCGGAATGGCGACCGCCGCCATTTTGCCCTCCAGCTGCTTTGACAGCTTGTGGCTGGCAATGAGCGAGAAGTCGCTGAGGCTCACGCGGAGGGACGACTGCGCGCGGCGGAAGCTCGCATCGGGAAAAGCCGATGTGTCGACGCCCGCACGTTCCCAGAAGTACATGCTCTCCGGACCTTGCGACAGATTGCCGAGGGACAGATAACCTTCCGCGGTCGGCTCGTACTTGCCCTGGATCCAGCGAGAGACAGTCGCAGGAGAAACGCCGAGACGTTCAGCCAGGCCGGCTTGAGTCACTTTCAACTCCCCGGCGAGCCGCATGATGCGTTCGGACCATTCCGGCGGAGTGGATTTCTGATTCACAATAAGCAGTTCCTCGCTACGACTTTCCGGCATCTGTTCCACTTCTGCAACAGATTCCGTGGAACAAACATTTCGACGCCTTTGGAGGAATACTATCAGGAGTTTTCAGCATCGAATACCTTGTTGCCTGGCTTTGAGTGACATCGAAAAACAGCGATAAGGGTCAGCGGGAATTCAACGCAGGGTTGAGCACTTGCGTAGGTTTGTATCAGTAGTCAAGTATGAGACGCTGAGGTTGAGCTGGTTATCGATGTGACCTTTGTCCGGGTTGCGGCCTTGGGTCGCCAGCAATACGCGAATCTGCGTAGGTGGCAGAGACAGATCTGGGGGAGAAATGCCAGGGGCAACCGGGGGTCGAAAGATCCTCATTATCGATGACGAAGCGACAATCGCGGATACGCTGGCGTTGATTTTTTCATCGAGCGGATACGAGGCCAAGACGGCTTACTCAGCCGAACAAGCCCTGGTGGTACTGGAAGAATGGCGCCCCGATCTCGCCATCATCGATGTTGTTTTGCCGGGCATGAACGGCATTGAGTTTGCCATCTTCTTAAAGGGAAGTTATCCCGACTGCCAGTTCCTTCTTTTCTCCGGCCAGCCCGGTACTACGGGATTGCTCGAGGACGCGCGGAAGAAGGGACACTTATTCGAAATCCTGGCCAAGCCGCTGCACCCCACTTATATGCTGGCCACAGTTTCTGACATGCTCACGCTATGTCAAGATTCCAAACCGAATAACCTGATGCACTGAGAAGTTATTCCCGTCCCGGCTTCAGGGTAATTTCCCGTGCAACTCTCCGTGAGGTTCCACAACTGCGGGAGGGCATGGATCGGTCAGGTGCGCGCCACCCAATTGATCGATCAGCACATCTCCTTCAGGGAATACTGCCCTGATTTCAAGATCACCACCCGCGGCGCGTATATAGTTCCGCAAGGTGCTGACGAACATGTCGTTGCGACGTTCCACCTTGGAAACTGCGCCCTGGGAGATCTTCAAGAGTTGCGCCATCTGGACCTGAGTAAGCCGGCGCAAATCGCGCAATCCATCGAGCGGCATAGAGGTGATCACTCCTGCATGCACGGATGGAATGGGCCGAATGCAATCGCGAATTTGCTTGGAGTTTGTAGCCATGTTGTTCCTCTCAATCGATGTTCGGGTTGAGGAGTTGCTGCGCGCGTCAACCGGAGAGCCGGTTTCAAGCGATCTTTCCACGCCTGCCTGACGGTGTATCGAGAGCGACGACACCAGAAAGCATCCATGGTCTCGGATACATCGGCTTGAGTTAAAGGCTGCGGGGACCGCGCGAGTTTCAGGAAGTTACTTTGAAATGCGTCGGTAAGAGGTCGTCCGCATCTTGTCGAAGCTCACCAACTAACGAATTCCTCTGCGATCGCCTGTGCCGTTAACTTTTTGGAAAGTCCGGCCAGACATGGGGAAGTTATTCAAAGTTAGCTCGGGTTGGTTAAAACCAGCGAGCTCTGAGTGTCGCCCACCGTACCCGCTTATCGGATGCACTTACGGTTCGCGGAGAAAGGACCTACGGTTTGCGAACGACCCATTATGCAAAAAGGTAACAGGCTGCGCAAGGAATAAATGCGGGCTATCGACTGGCGGCGATCATCTGGGCGGCATGCTGCAGACTGGTTTCGGTTACCTTGGCTCCGCTCAGCATGCGCGCCACTTCGTGGGTGCTGGCACGCTGGTCGAGCAGGCGAATCTGGGTCTTGGTCCTGCCAGCCGCTTCCCTCTTGTCGATGAGGAAGTGCTGATCGGCGAAGGCGGCGATCTGCGGCAGATGGGTCACGCACAGGATCTGCTGCCCGCGAGACAAGGCCTTCAGCTTCTGGCCGACGGCCTCAGCCGCGCGGCCACCGATGCCGATGTCGATCTCATCGAAAACCAGGGTGCGGGGAGTGGGGGTCTTCTTCCTGTTTTTTGAGGAGGTCTCTTCGACGGCAACCTTGAGAGCCAGCATCACTCGGCTCATCTCGCCTCCGGACGCAATCTCGTGCAGCGGCTTCACGGGCTCCCCGGCGTTGGTGGCGATGCGATACTCCACTTCATCCCAGCCTGTGGATGTCCATTGCGAAGGTTCGGAGCTCGACGCAACGGAGATTTCAAATTTCACTTTCATGGCCAGCGAGTTGATCTGGACTTCAGCGAGCCTGGCCAGTTTCGCGGCCGCAGCTTTGCGCTCTTCGGTAAGTGCATTGGCAGCTGCCTGGTACGCAGCAGAAGCCTTGTCAAGATCGGCGCGAAGCGACTTCAGGATCTCGTCGCGATCTTCAACTTCGGCAAGTTTCGCGGCAACGTCGTTGCCGTATGCGATCACCTCGGCCACAGTCTTGCCGTATTTGCGCTTGAGCCGGTCGAGCTGGGCCAGGCGATCTTCGATTTCCGCCAAACGCTCCGGAGAGGCGTTGATCCCTTCTGCGTAGTCACGCAGCATGGAACCAATGTCGCCCACAGTGGCGCGGACGGAATGGAGCTGCTGCGCCGGTTCCGCGAACCTGCTGTCGTAACGCGCCAGTTCCTCGACGTTGCGCAGCGCCGCCCGCAGGGCACTCTCCGCGGAATTTCCACCTTCATAAAGCTGATCGAATGCGCCGAGGGCTGAGGAATAAAGCTTCTCGGCGTTGGCAAGGACGCGCTTTTCGGTGTCGAGCGCCTCGTCCTCTCCAGGCTGAAGTTGCGAAGCTTCGATTTCTTTGCGCTGATAGGACCACAGATCCACCATGCGCATCCGCTCCTGCTCGCCCTGGACGAGTTCGTCGAGCCGCGACTGCAGGCCGCGCCAGCTTTGGTAAGCCTCCGCCACAGCGTCGGTCGAGATGCTGGCGAAGCGATCGAGCAGAATGCGCTGTTGCGCCTGATCGAAGCTGGTGAGGGTTTCGGTCTGGGCGTGGACCAGGGCCAGTTCGGGAGCCAGCTCCTTGAGCACGGCCACGGTGGCGGGCTGGTTGTTGACGAAGACCCGGCCCTTGCCGCCGGCCATGATTTCGCGCCGCAGGATGATTTCGTTACCTTCAGCGTCAATGCCGTTTTCTTCGAGTGTGGCTTCGGCGCCAGGCGTGGACTCGAAGACGCATGAGACGGTGGCCTTGTCGGCACCGTGGCGCACCACGTCGGCCGAGGCCTTGCCCCCCATCAACAGCGCCAGTGCATCCACCAGAATCGACTTGCCTGCGCCGGTCTCGCCGGTGAGCAGGTTGAGACCGGGGCCGAAGACGGCGATGGCGTGATCGATGACAGCGTAATTTTCCGCGCGCAGTTCAACAAGCATGCTTTGGGATCCGCGTCTCCACCAGAAAGTGCCTCTTCTTGCCGCAGTTTCGGGCAGAAATCCGAGGCCAGCGTAGCACGAACAGCCCGGCTCCCTGTGCATGTTCAGGCATCCAACTGTGCAAGGGGCATCCGTTCGATAACTTGGACGCGCGTACCCCGTCTGATACCGTTGAAGATGAGGTGAATGCCGATTTTTACTGCAGCGATCCTCTTTGCATTGCAGGCTGACAGCGACGCGGCGCCGGCGGGCGGATCGATCGCTCATGGTTCCAGCGCGCTCATGGATATGGTGGGCAACATGGGGGCCGTCGCGCTGGGGGTGCTGGTCATTCTGTTTTGCGCGAGCCTCTACTCGTGGACCATTATTCTGGGCAAGATTTCAACCTTCAGCAAGGCCACCAAAGAAAGCCGCCGCTTCATCCGCACGTTCCGCAAAGCATCGCGGCTGCAGGAAATTGCGGCGCTGACTTCGGACTTCAAGGCCAGCCCGCTGGCCCAGGTTTTCGAAGATGTTTACGAGACCTACAAACGACAGACGGGCGGCGCGGGGCCTCCGCGCAACCTCGTTCCACTGGAGCGTTCCGCGCAGACGGCAGCCAGCGAAGCGGTAACCGGGCTGGAACGCCGCCTGACCTGGCTGGCCACCATCGCAGCGACCAGCCCGTTCGTCGGCCTGTTCGGCACGGTGATGGGCGTGGTTGACGCGTTTCACGGACTGGGCACGGCGGGCGCCGCCACGCTGCGGGCCGTGGCTCCGGGCATCTCCGAAGCGCTGATCACTACCGCGGCGGGCCTTTTCGTCGCCGTCCCTGCAGTCGTGGCCTACAACCAGTTCGCGGCGCGGGTGAGGGTATTTGCTTCGGCGATCGACGACTTCAGCCGCGAGCTGTTGAATTCGCTTGAGGAAATTGCGGTACGTCCGGCGGCTGCATCGATGCCGCGCGGACCAGCCGGAGAGGCGGGCCGCGAAACGTCTCGCGAGGTTGAACGTGGCCTTTACAAGTAACAACGGGCGGACTCAAACCTCTCTGGCCGACATCAATATCACTCCCCTGGTGGACGTGGTGCTGGTGCTGCTGGTGATCTTCATGATCACCGCGCCGGTGTTGCAATCGGGAATCGAAGTGGCTGTCCCCAAGACCCGTACGGTGCGCGAGATTACGGAACAGCGGACGGTGCTGACCATTGACCGGGATCAGCAACTGTTTCTCGGCGATCAGCCGGTGAACATTCACGAATTGCCGCAGAAGCTGCATATATCGAATACGGATCCGTCTAAACAGGTGATCTATCTGCGCGCGGACGAGCGGGTGCCGTTCGGCGCGTTTGCCAGCGTGATGGACGCGGTGAAGCAGGCGGGAATTACCAATATCTCCATCGTTACGCAGCCGCTGAATCCCAAGGGAAAGTGACCGCATACGGAGCCTGAAGCGCTCCAGTCCGGCGCAGTAATCGCGGACGTCATACCCAGAGACCGAGTGAACGCATGAGCACCTTGCTGGAAGGCGACGAACAACTGGAGCGGGAACTGACCGGCGAGCCCGTCGTCGCGCCCGCCACCGGGTCTGTCGTTCTTCACGTTGCGCTGGTGGTCGCGATCGTCCTCTACTACGTGCTGGGCGGATTCTTCCACTCCAACACCTGGGGCGGGTCGGCGGCCGGCGGAGCCATACGGGTGAACATCGTAAGCAGTGCGCTGCCTCTGCCCTCCGACCAGCCGCCCAACAAGAACGTGCTCGCCACTGAAACTCCGAGCCAGGCCCCGGCACTTCCCTTGCCCAAAGCTGCACCCACCATTGACGAGAAAGCCATTCCAATCCAGGGCAAGGAGCCCAAGGAAAAGCCCAAGCCGCAGCCGGCCCAGAAAACGCCGTTGAAACAGCCTCCGCCCAAGGTGGATAACCGGGCGCAGTACGGCGAACAGGCGGCCAGTTCGATGCCGCGCGCGGTGCAAACCCCTGCCACCACGGTGGGCCCGACTTCGGTCAGCGAAGGCGATTTCGGCAGCCGCTTCCCCTGGTACGTGGACGGAATCAATCGCAAGATGTCGCAAAACTGGAACAAGGCCGAGGTGGATCCCCGAACCCCGAAGGGCGCGCGCGTCTTCCTGGTGTTCACGATCCACCGCGATGGCTCGCCGGCAGATGTTCAGCTGGACCGTTCCAGCGGAAGCCCCACCCTCGACCGGTCGTGCGTCCGCGGCGTGCAGCGCGTAGACACATTCGGCAATCTGCCTGGTGCGTATACATCAAGTGCTTTAAAGGTTTCTTACTACTGTGAGTATTGACGCCTGTCACAACCTGTTCGATCGCGCCGCTTTTAACACCACCGGCGCTCCATTCGCGTTGGGTCTCTTGCGAGGAAGGAATTCTAAACTGATGAGGGCATTGATTGGTTTTTCATCTGTAGTTTTGATTGCTTGTGCGGGGTGGCTTGCCCCGGTTGCGGGCGCCCAGGACTGGGTGCGTACGGGCACAAATCTGGGTAACGCACGCATCCGCCTGGCTTCTTCTGATTTCAAGCCGGTCGGGGCCGATCCCGAAACGCCGGCTCTCAAGGCGACTTTCGATTCCACCCTCTATAGCGATTTGAGCAATGCCGGCATCTTCGACATGGTGTCGAAGAGCATGGCGCCGCAGGCGACGCCGGGTTCTCCCCAGGAGATCAACCTGCAGCAGTGGGCCGCGGCTCCGGCCAGCGCCGAAATGGTCGCGTTTGGCGCGCTTTCATCCACCAACGGGCGACTAACCGTTTATGGATGGCTCGACGACGCGCGCAACACGGCCAATCCCCAGGTGCTGGGCAAGCAGTACAACGAAGCGGCCAGCCAGGACATGGCACGTACCGTTGCCCACCGCTTTGCCGATGAAATCATCGCCCGGCTGGGCGGAGGCATCAACGGCATTGCCGAAACCAAGATCTTCTTTGTCAGCGCCCGGACCGGGACCAAAGAGATTTGGGAGATGGACTACGACGGCCAAAACCAGCACCAGATCACCCACTTGGGCAGCATCTCGATCTCGCCCCGCATCTCACCTGACGGCAGTCGTCTGGCCTTCGCTTCGCTCGATCGCGCGGGCTGGTCGATTCGCATGTATTCGTTGGAACTGAACCGCATGGTCAGCTTCCCCGGAGGTACAGCAGGTGGCTCCAATCAGTCTCCAGCCTGGTCGGCGGACGGAACCAAAATCGCCTTCTCCTCGTCGCGATCGGGAGATCCCGAAATCTGGGTGGCGGATGCCAATGGAGGGAATCTCCAGAAGGCCACAGCATTCCGGGGACCCGATGTCAGTCCCACCTGGAACCCTCGGTCCAATGCGCAAATCGCGTGGGTGAGCGGGCGTACCGGTGAGCCGCAGATCTACACGATGGACCAGGACGGCGCCAATATTCAGCGCATGACCGACGGCGGATATGCCATTTCTCCATCCTGGTCGCCAAACGGCCAGTTCCTCACCTTCAGCTGGAACCGCAAATACGGCCCCGGCGCTCCGGGCGGCCAGGATATCTACGTCATGGATATCGCCAGCAAGCGCTGGCTGCAGCTGACGCATGAAGCCGGAAGCAACGACTTTCCCTGCTGGGCGCCAGACGGCCGCCATATCGTATTCCAGCGCGAAATCGGGCACTCCAGCCAGATCTGGATGATGCTGGCGGATGGCACCGAGCAGCACCAGCTGACCAAGGTGGGGAGCAACTCCATGCCCAACTGGAGCTGGAAATAACGTTTACACTTTGGTATCCATTCCAACCGGTTTGGCAAATCGCGGGCGTATCATAAACGTGTTGTTCAACACTCAATGTTCTGGCGGGAAAACGTGCGTCCGCGGTTAATGGGGCGCCGGTCTGCCGTGTTGCGAGAAGACCGCCGTTGCCGCTCTTGGTGCGACCTGCAAAATCACAGGCGCGCTTTAAACACGCGGTTAAAATGGTGCATTATCCGGAATACATGCTTTGCGTTGTGCCAAAAGGAGAAGGCTCTTGAAACAATTTCGTCGCATTCTGATCCCTGTGGTTTTGCTGCTTGCCGTGTTCGCCGTTGCTGGTTGCAAGAAGAAGAAGCAAGGGCCGCCCATGCCCACCGAGACCGCGCCACCGGCCACCGCGCCGGCTCCGACGGCGCAGATTTCGGCCACGCCTTCTTCGATTTCCGCGGGAGACCAGGTGGTTCTGTCATGGCGCACGACGGATGCGACCGGCATTTCGATCGAGGGGATTGGCGACGTCCCGAGCTCAGGCGTGAAGACCGTGACCCCCACCACGTCCACCAGCTACCACCTCGTGGCGAAGGGCGATGGCGGCACGGCGGATGCGACCGCGCGGGTGACGGTGAACGCACCGCCCGCCGTGGTGGTTCCGACCAACAAGATGAGCTCCGAAGAAGAATTCAAAGCCAATGTGCAGGACATCTTCTTTGACTACGACACGCCCGACATCCGCACCGATGCGCAATCGATCCTTTCGCGCGATGCTTCCTACCTGGTGAGCCATCCAGAGGTAAAGGTTGTGATCGGCGGCTATTGCGATGAGCGCGGATCGAACGAGTACAACTTGTCGCTGGGCCAGAGCCGCGCCGACGCGGCCCGGAACGCCCTGGTAGCGGCAGGCGTGGCTGCAACGCGCGTCCGCGTGGTCAGCTATGGCAAGGAAAAGCCGTTCTGTTCGGAATCGACTGAGGAGTGCTGGCAGCAGAACCGCCGCGCCGGCTTCACCATGGATCGGTAGCCTGTCCGAAGAGCCGGATTGACGTATCAAGGATGCGGCGGAGGGCTGTTTCGAAGCACGCCGGCCGCTCCTTTATCGAGACATGGAGTGCGACCAATCTTTAGTGATCCGCCTGGGCCCGAGGCTGCCTGCCGATTCGAGGAACAAGACGCTTTTGGTGCGACAATGGAATATGACTGCGGCATCCCGTCGAAGCCCGTCGGGGTGCCGTATCTTCTTATGGGGATAGGTGGAAATGCTGAACTTTAATCGGTTTCGCAATTGTTTTTTAGCGGCCCTCGTGGTGACCGCAACCCTCGCTCCCGTGGCGGCGCGAGCTGAATCGACCAAGGATACGGTCATTGCGCTGCAGCAGCAGATCACGCAGTTGATGGACCAGGTGCAACACCTGCAGTCCACGGTGGACGGGAAATTCGGCGTGATTCAGCACCTGGTGGAACAGACCGCTGACAACGCCAACCGCATGTCGGCTGCGGTCGAGTCGCTGCAGCAAAAGATGCAGGCCCAGAACGACGCTACCAACGGAAAACTTGACACCGCCTCAGGGCAGGCACAGTCGCTCAACGACTCGGTGGACGAGCTGAAGTCGCGCATGACCAAGCTGGACAAGGCAATCTCGGATCTCCAGGGGCAGCTGCAGAATATTCAGGGCTCGCCCTCCGGTGCGCCGTCGCAGCAGCCGTTGGGCGGCGGAGCTCAGATGCCTGCACCTGGCCCTGGGGCTTCAAGTTCCATGCCCGCAGGCACGCCGGGTGGTCCTGGAGGTGCCCAGGCACCACCGCTCCAGGAGACCTATCAGGCCGGACTGCGAGACTACAACGCGGCCAAGTACCAGGTGGCTTCCGGCGAGTTTCAGGATGTGCTGACCTACTACCCGCAGGATGAGATGGCGGGCAATGCGCAGTTCTACCTCGGCGAGATCGCCTATCGGCAAGCCGATTACTCAGCGGCCGTGAAGAACTATAACGCGGTGCTGGAAAGCTTTCCGGGCAGCCCCAAGGCGGCGGCGGCCCAGCTGCGCAAAGGAATGGCGCTGATCCAGCTCAACAAGCGGGACGCCGGAATTCACGAGCTTCGCTCCCTCGTTCAGCGTCACCCGCAGACTCCCGAGGCAACGCAGGCCCGCGCCAAGCTCAACGGCATGGGCGTGCGTCTCACGGCCCGGCAATAACCGAAAGGGCGGCCCGTCGCTTCTGCGACCGCCACCCTTATTCATTGGTCCGGAACGCTGCCCGGCGTTGGCTGCAAGCTACTTTGCGAGTGCGGCCGCAGCTGCTTCGGCGACAGCGTGATCGTCTTTGCCTGAGCCCCCGCTGACGCCTACTGCCCCGATGACTTCGCCACTGCGCTTCAGCGGCACTCCGCCGGCGAAGATCATGACGCGTCCATGATTCGACGCGTGGATTCCGAAAAACTGGTCGCCGCTCTGGGAGTTCTCGCCCAGCGCTTTGGTTTCGATATCGAAGGCGCGAGAGGTGAAAGCCTTATTAATTGCGATGTCGATGCTGCCAAGCCATGCGCCTTCCATACGTTCAAAGGCCACCAGATTGGCTCCGGCATCTACGACCGCGATGTTCATGGGAACTCCGATCTCTAGCGCCTTTGCCTGCCCGGACCGGATGATTTGTCTCGCTTCTTCCAGCGAGATCCCTAACGATTTACCTGCCATTTGTCGCTCCTTTTTCTTTACCTGGATGAGTCTATCGTGCCGGGTACGATTCCGTGCGCAAGGGCGTCCCTTCGCCGGCAAACAAAAGCCCCGCGAGTGAGCGGGGCTTCTGGGCACAATTGCCTGGATGTTTACTGCAGGTTGGCCATCAGTTTGTCGAGCGCTGACTTGGGCGGCCGCGTGAGCGACTCCGGCAGCTGTCCGAGCGGCTCATCCACGATGTTGAGAAGGTCGATGAAAGTCGGCTTTTTGGTGTCGATGTAGAAGACACCGGTGAGGACTTCGCCGCTCTCGGTGCTCTCCATCAGGGTGCGCACGGCATCGGCTTTGTTGGTGGGATCGTAGTCTTCACGCAATTTGCGGAGGCGGAGACTGGAGCCATCGTGCATCTGCACGTCGTAGACCTGGCCGGAATCGTAGTCCACATCAATCTCTTCGAAGCTGGGCACGAAACCGATCTCGTTGATGGGCTCGTCTTTTTCCTGCATGAACTTGTAGCTCTTGGTCGAGCCTTCGTGATCGTTGAAGGTCACGCAGGGGCTGATGACATCGAGCATCACCGTACCCTTGTGCGCGATCGCGGCCTTGAGCATCGCGAGCAACTGTTTCTTGTCGCCGGAGAATGAGCGACCCACGAACGTCGCGCCCAGCTGAATCGCCAGCGCGCAGGTGTCGATCGCGGGCAGGTCGTTGATGACTCCGGTCTTCAGCTTGGAACCAATGTCGGCGGTCGCCGAGAACTGTCCCTTGGTGAGGCCGTAGACGCCGTTGTCTTCAATGATGTAGATCATGGGCAGATTGCGGCGCAGCAGGTGAACAAACTGGCCAACCCCGATCGATGCGGTATCGCCATCACCGGAGACGCCCAGCATGGTCATGGTGTGATTGGCGAGGATAGCGCCGGTCGAAACCGACGGCATGCGCCCATGCACGCTGTTGAAGCTGTGCGAGCGGCTCATGAAGTAGGCCGGGCTCTTGGACGAGCAGCCGATGCCGCTCATCTTCATCACCCGTTCGGGCTCAACGCCCATTTCGTACATCGCATCGACGATGCGCTCGGAGATGGCGTTGTGGCCGCAGCCGGCGCACAGAGTAGACTTGCCGCCGCGATATTCAACGATGGGAAGGCCGATGTGATTCACTTTCGGAGTTGGTGTCGCAGTTGCCATGATTTAGAGGCCCTCCTTGGTCACAAACTCATCGGTGATGCTGCGGGCGTCGATGGGCAGACCGTTGTAGTAGAGAATGCTGCGCAGTTTCACAACTTGCTCAGCCGGCAGGTCGAGCTTGAGCAGGCTTTGCAGTTGCGCGTCGCGGTCCTGTTCGACAACGTAGACGCGCTCGTGTGATGCAACGAAGTCGTGAACCTCATGCGCGAAGGGATAGGCACGGATGCGGAGGTAGTCCACATCCAGCTTGTATTCGTTCTTGATCTGGTCCATGCTTTCGCGAAGCGCGAAGTCGGTGGTTCCGTAAGCGATGAAGCCGATCTTCGAAGTGCCGTCCTTGAATGCCACCGGAGCGGGAACGAGCTTGCGCGCATTTTCAAACTTGCGCGTGAGGCGATCCATCACCGCCTGGTATTCATCAGGCTTTTCGGTGTAGGCAGCGGTGTCCGTATGCCCTGAACCACGGGTAAAGTACGCTGCCTTGGGGTGGCGTGTGCCGGGCAGGGTGCGGTATCCGATCGCATCGCCATCGACATCGCGATAACGCGCGAAGCCGCCGAGGCGATTGAGATCCTCAGCACGTTAGAACCTTGCCGCGATCGAGGGGCTTGTCGGGATAGGCGAAGGGTTCAGACATCCAGTTGTTCATGCCGAGATCAAGATCGGTGAGCACGAAGACCGGAGTCTGGATGCGCTCGGCGAGATCGAATGCCGCATAACCAAATTCGAAGCATTCCCTGACTGATCCCGGCAACAGGATGACGTGCTTGGTATCGCCATGAGAGAGGAACGCGGTCGAGAGCAGGTCGGCCTGCGAGGTGCGGGTGGGCAATCCGGTCGATGGGCCGGAACGCTGGACGTCGAAGATGACACCGGGGATCTCAGCGAAGTAGCCAAGGCCGGAGAATTCCGCCATGAGCGAGATACCGGGGCCCGAGGTGGAGGTCATGGAACGGGCACCGGCCCAGCCGGCGCCGAGGACCATGCCAATGGCAGCCAGCTCGTCTTCTGCCTGCACCACGGCGAACGTGGCTTTGCCCTCCGGGGTGACGCGAAATTTCTTGAGCAGGTCGGTGGTGGCTTCAATCAGAGACGTGGAGGGCGTGATCGGGTACCACGCGACCACCGTGACCCCGGCGAACACCGCGCCCATGCCGCAGGCGGCGTTGCCGTCAATGATGATTTTGCCGGCGGTCTGGTCCATCCTCTCGATGGTGTAAGGATCCTGCTTGGGCAGCTTCTCCTGCGCGTAATCGAAGCCGGCCTTGACGGCGCCAAAGTTAAGATCGAATACTTTCTGCTTTTTCGCGAATTGCTTCTTCAGTCCGGCTTCGACTACGGCGAGGTCGATGGAGATGAGCTGGGCAAGGACGCCGACATAGACCATGTTGCGGACCAGCTTGCGCAGCTTGGCCTCGGGGCAGATGGAAGCAGTGATCTTGTCGAAGGGGACCGGATAACAGGCTACGTCGTCGCGATATTGCTTGAGGTTGAAGCTTTCCTCGTAGATGGCGGCGCCGCCGCTGTCTAGTTCGATGATGTCCTGTTTTGCAGTCTCGGGGTTTAACGCCACCAGGATTTGCGATCCGCGCTTGCGAGCTACGTAGCCATCTTTGCTGGCGCGAATGGTATACCAGGTGGGTAGTCCGGCGATGTTCGACGGGAAGAGGTTTTTACCGCTGACGGGTACGCCCATTCCGAAGATGCTTTTCAGCAGTACGCTATTGGCGGATTGCGAGCCGGACCCGTTCACCGTTGCTACGATTATGCTGAAGTCGTTGACTACGCGCGCATGCGCGCTTATTTCGCCCTGTTCTTGACCAAGGGCCAGGTCTCCAGTCGCCATTTGGCGGGATTCCCTTCAGGTGGAATTCTTTAAAGAGTTAATGCAGCACTCTCTGTGATTATAGTCACTTAGCGACAGCATCGTCCCGCTGCGCGCTCCAAAGGTAACGATGTTGAGTCCCGTTCCGCGGTCGGCTTCGGGAAGTCTCCAAGCCGGCGTGAAACTCCCTTTTCCGACCTGAAGTACGAAGATAAACTGTTTATTTTGTGGCACTTATAGAGACGTTACGGGACGCTTTATTCCAGCGCACGAGGAGAGTCGCCGCGATGAAGATCAGTGCCAGTGTCAGACCTATCCATAACCCGTAAATACCCCAGTGAAGGACAAAACAAAGCACGAGTCCCAGGGGCAGGCCAATGATCCAGTAACCGACAAGATTTGCGAACATCGGGGCGCGCGTTTCTCCGAGACCGCGCAGCGCGCCGGTGCACACGGTTTGAATGCCATCGAAGACCTGGAATGCGGCGGCCAGCCCGAGCAGGCTGGGCCCGACAGCGAGCACCTGGGCATCGCGCGTGTAGAGTGCAATCAGCGATCGCGGCGCAACAAAAAAGACCACCGCAGCGAGCACCATGAATCCCGTGCCGAGGGCCAGCGCCAACCAGCCGGCGCGACGGGCACGGTCGGGGTCGCCGGCGCCCATGGCATGGCCAACCCCAACCGCGGCCGCAGCGGATACTCCGAGCGGCACCATGTAAGTAATGCTGGCGTAGTTCAATGCGATGGAGTGAGTTGCGAGCGCGACCGGCGTAAGCCATCCTGCGGAGACTGTGGAAAGATTCCACGCGCCGACTTCGAGAATGATCTGCCCGGCCGCGGGCGCACCGAGGCGCACCAGTTGCCGTAATTTCTCAAGGCTTGGGCCGGCCCAGTGACGAAACAGCGGATGTCCCCTGCTGCGTTCGTATCGCCACGCAAAACCGACCATAGACACCGCCATTCCAACCCGGGCGATGCATGTGGAAATGGCCGAACCGCTCACACCCAGGGCGGGCATTCCGAATTTTCCGTAAATCAGGATCCAATTGCCGAGCCAGTTTACGAGGTTGGCAATGACGAATGTGGCAGTGATGACTCTAACCTGCCCTACTCCCTGGAGGTAACGGCGACCCGCGCCGTAGATCAACAGCGGAAGCGTCGACCAGGAAAGGATGCGGAGATAGGCGCCGGCGGGGAGCGCGACCTCCGGCGTGATCCCGACCCGCGTAAACAGATAGCTCGCGCTGATGATGAGCAGCATGATCGGAGGGGTAACGATACACGCCAGGTAAATGCCCTGCGCGAGCCAGCGATGGCATGCATCGTGGTCGTCACGACCATAGGAATGCGACACCAGGGTATCGAGGCCGAGTAACAGGCCGATCCCGAAGAGCGAAGGTGTGTAGTAAACCGCATTGCCCAGCGCGACGGCGCCGATGGCAGCGGGGCCGAGTTTGCCCACCATGATGTTGTCGACAACGCCCTGCGCCATCCAGCCGAGTTCGCTCAGGACCACGGGCACCGCCAGCGCCAGCATGGCGCGCAGTTCCCTTCTCCACTCCGCTTTAGCGATTGACCCCTGGACCATTTGTCTACTCTAAACGGGCGGCGAAGGGCCTATCGCGACCAAGTGACGGGTTGACCGTCGGCACTGAAATTCGATAGCTTGTCGTCAAGCGCGAAGGGCGCATCCAGTCCGCGGAAAGGGCCGTGCCCACCTTAGCAAGCTCAATTCAAGCGAATCTTCTTTCCAGCCTGTTGTGTGCGGACTCCAGGCGCCACGTGAAAGGAGCTTCGTATGTCTGATCGCACCCTGCCCCCTCACCCTGACCTCGAACAATACCGCAAACAAGCCAAAGACCTGTTGCACGCTTTGAAACAGCGCACGCCGGCCGCGCTGAACCGAGCGGAAGCGGCGCATCCGCAATTCAATTCAAAAACTGCCATGTTGTGGAAGCTGGCCGATGCGCAGCTGGTGCTGGCGCGGGAACACGGCTTCGCAAGCTGGCCGCAATTTTCAGCGCACATCACCACGCTGACTATCCGCCAAAAGCTTGAAGGAATCGCCGACCCGGTAGCGGCTTTTCTCATAGCCGCATCGGTGCCCCGCGAAGGGAACCACGCATCCGGAACCGTAGAAGAAGCCGAGGCAATCCTGGCTCGCTATCCGGGCCTCAAGCGCGCCAGCATCTATACGGCGGCGGTGCTCGCTGATGAACAAGGCGTAAAGCAATTTCTGCAACGAGATCCGCTCGCCGCGTCCGCGCCGGGTGGCGTGTACAACTGGGATGCTCTCACCTATCTCTGCTTTTCACGCTATCTGCGTCTCGACAAGGGCCGCTCCGAAGCATTTGTGAAAACCGCCCGCGCTCTGCTGGAGGGCGGCGCGAAGGCCAATACTGGCTGGTATGAGACGATCGACCATCCTAATCCGCGCCAGATCATTGAGAGCGCCATCTATGGGGCGGCGGGAATCGCGCAGCATGCGGAGCTGACCCGGGTTCTGCTCGAGTTCGGCGCTGATCCCAACGACGAGGAAACTCCTTACCATGCGGCGGAGAGCTACGATGCGGCCGTGCTGGGCGCGCTGCTCGACAGTGGCAAGCTCAACGCTGAAAGCTTGACGACGCTTCTGCTGCGCAAGGCCGATGTGCATGACACCGACGGCATGCGCATACTGCTCGAGCACGGAGCCGACCCGAATGCCATGACCCGGTGGGGACAGACCGCGCTGCACCAGGCGCTGCGTCGCGACAATCATATTGATGCGATTCGCCTTCTGCTCGATCACGGGGCAGACCCAGCCCTGACCAATCTGCACACCCTTCAATCCGGCATCGTTATCGCAGCGCGACGGGGCCGTGCCGATGTTTTGAACTTGCTTACGGAGCGAGGCGTCGCTCATGCCCTGCACGGACTGGACAGCGCGATCGCCACGTGCGCGCTGGCGAAGCACGATGAAGCTCGCCGCCTGATCGCAAGCGATTCAAGACTCCTGTCAGAGTTGCTGGAGCAGGGCGGAACCCTGCTCGCGGAATTCGCCGGCAACGGCAGTACCGAAGGAGTACGCTGCCTGCTCGACATTGGCGTTCCCGCAGATGCGGTGCATGCACAGGGGGACGGGTACTGGGACGTCGCGCGCAACAGCACCGCCCTGCATGTAGCCGCATGGCGAGCGCGGCCGCAAACGGTGAAGCTGCTTATTGCGCGCGGTGCGCCTGTCGATGCGACCGACGGCAAAGGCCGCACCGCGCTTGCACTCGCAGTGCGTGCATGTGTCGATTCCTACTGGACCGGCCGGCGCACGCCTGAATCGGTGCAGGCGCTGCTCGACGCCGGAGCCACCATCGACGGCATCACGATTCCATGCGGCTATGACGCGGTCGATGAGTTGTTGAGTGCGCGCGCAGGGCAGCGCAACGTGTAAGCCGGGTTGGGTGCGGCCGTGCGTACGCGGCCGCATTGACTCAGGAAAAATCAGCCGCGCACGCGGATCTCCGGTACTGCGGGCCGGAGTTCGACCGGCTTCGTCGCGATCGATATTTTTGCAGGGGTCAGTTCCGGCCCGTCCCAGCCCTCTTTGGCGGCTTCGATGCGAATCTCACCGGTGCGCCTGGTCGACTGCACGATGACCTGAGCCAGACCGTTGAACAACGAGCGCCTGGGCTCTTTGTCGCTCTGCTGGCAGTTGGGATCGCCATTGCCGACACCGATCAGAGTTCCCGCCCCGGAAATTTTGAACCCGACGAGATTATCCGCAGTGGGAACGAAGCGTCCTTCCTTATCCAGCGCTTCGATTTTAAGGATGGCGATGTCTTCGCCATCTGCGCTGATCTCGGTGCGATCCGCCGTGACCCGGATGGCCACTGCCGGCCCTGTGGTCTCTCGCTTTTCTGTGAGCACGACCTGTCCGCCCCTTGATCCGCGAGCCTCGACGGCTCCAGGTTCGTATTTCACTTTCCATTGAACATGACCGAGATGGGGCACCTTCTGACTGCCCTGACTCTTGCCATTTACAAACAGCTCGACCTCTTCAACGTTGGTGTAGGCCCACACTGCAATCTCGTCGCCTTCCCTGCCCTCGAAGTTCCAGTGTGGGAACACATGCAGCGCAGGTTCCCTACCCCACCACGCTCTGTAGTAGTAAAAGGAGTCCTTGGGAAAGCCGCACATGTCGACGATGCCGAACTGCGAGTTGATCGAAGGCCAGCCATAGGGCGTGGGTTCGCCGCGATAGTCAAAGCCCGTCCACGCAAACCCGCCGCACGCCCAATCGCGCGTGGCATAGAATTGCCACCATCCTTCAGGGCTTTCGCCCCAGGGCACCACTCCGTCGTAGGCATCAACCAGGTTCCGCAGCGGATCCGTGGAATACATACCGCGCGTCGCAATGGCGCTCGAGGTCTCCGATCCATAGATGGATTTTCTGGGGTTCTGCTTGTGGTAACCGTCGGGAAACTCAAGGTGGTAGTTGAACCCGATCACATCGAGAGCGGTCGACACGCCCTTGGCGTTACTTCCGTTGACCGCGGCCGAGACCACGCGCGTGGGATCGAGTTCGTGGCAGCGGCGGACCATGCTGGCTCCAACTTTCGCTCCCTGCTCTGCCATTTCATTCTGCAGCTGACCTTCCTCGTTGCCGATGGACCAGATGATGATCGACGGCGAATTGCGATAACGCTTGACCATCGCTTCCAGTTGCGCGAGGCCTTCGGGACTTGAACTCATCTGGCGCGTCTCGCACATCATCATCATGCCCATGCGGTCGCATGCATCCACCCACTCGGGCGTGGGAGCGTTGTGCGAGGTACGCACTGCATTGCCGCCCATTTCGCGGAGTACCCCCAGGCGGAACGACTGCAGTCGGTCCGGAAGAGCGGCGCCGACACCAGCATGGTCCTGATGGTTGCATGTGCCCTGGATCTTCATGGGCTGCCCGTTAAGGGAGAAACCCTTGTCGGCATCGAACAGGACGGTGCGAATGCCAAACACAACGCGTTCGGCATCGCGCACTTTTCCGTCCGTCTCAACCGCGACAATCGCGGTGTAAAGATTCGGAGTCTCTACCGACCACAGCGCGGGACCCGCGATCTGTGCGGCAGTTTTAAAGATGACTGGAGCGTCGGGCGCGACCGGTTGCACGGCGGCTTCCGCGGTGGCGACGGTTTTTCCCGCCGCATCGAGGATCTTCCAGGTAACTCTTACGGTCTCCGCCTGATTGCCTTCGTTCGCGACGATCGTTTCAAGCGCGAGCGAAGCAGCGTCGCCTTTCACTTCGGTGCGAACTACGCTGTCCCACTTGCCCAGGTGAAGCGCGTCAGTTTTGTTGAGCCACACGTGGCGATAGATGCCGGCTCCTTCATAGAACCATCCGTCACCCAGGCTGGCATCGACGCGCAGGGCGATGCAGTTTTTCGCGCCGTAGCTCAGGAAGTCGCTCACGTCATAAGTGAATGGCGCGTATCCGTTGTCATTGCGGCCTATGAAGCAGCCATTTACAAACACCAGCACACTGCGGAAGGCGCCATCGAACTGCACCGAGACACGTCGTCCGAGATCGCCGGCGGGGATGTCAAATTCGCGCCGATACCATCCCACGCTGGTTTCCGGATAACGCCGCCCGATCGGCTTGAACCCGTGCGACTCCTGCTCCTTGTCGTTCACGAAAGGCAGTTCCACCGCCCAGTCGTGCGGCAGATTCAGGGGCCTCCACTTGGAATCGTCGAAGCCGGTCTTGGCAAATTTGAAGTCGCCTGTCTTGGCAAAGTCGCCCTGGCCATACCCGAATCCCAGGTCGCGCGCCGGGTCTGTGCCGTGGCCGAAGGTGAACTTCCATCCGAAGTCGAAGAGGAGTTCTTCACGCGGCGCCATTGCGCGCGGGGCCGCGGCCGAAGTGGGCGGGGCAGCGGCCCTGGCGGCGGCCGTGAGCCCCCACGCGTGGCGACCCAGCAGGGATGTCGCGCTGAAGGCGATCCCTGAAGACAGCACGGTACGGCGAGAAATGTCTGGCATGTGAACTCCCGGTGCGAAGAGCGTGCGTGAAAGCGACCAGCGCGGGTATTCGGGCAGCAGATCGCGTGAAACGCGACATCAGGGGTGAATCAACGCGCAAATATAAACCAGCGCGGTCATGGAAGTAAACGATTTCATCCTGCATCGGGCCCGCGCTGCCAGACCTGCTGATCAGGCCGGCGCCTATGGTAAAGTCAGAAAAGCAGACCACAGCAGGAGAGATGGCCGAGTGGTTGAAGGCGCACGCTTGGAAAGCGTGTTTAGGGGAAACTCTAACGTGGGTTCGAATCCCACTCTCTCCGCCATAGATTCAGTGACAAGTTTATTAAACTAAACCGCTCAGCTTGAATTACCAAATAAATACCCTAATCATGCATCGACCTTGCCGGGCTTGCCGGACGGCTCTTCGTTCGGATAGTTGAAGTAGAGCTGATTGCCGTCGGGATCATCGACCACCAACAGCCGGTAGCCCCACGAACCGTCCTTGACGACAACCCCTTTGGCTTCCAGCTCCGCGCGCAGGTCATCCAGCGCCGCGGTTCCGGCCTCGTACGCTGGGGGTTCCACGTTGAGTGAAACAAATATCAGCCCTTTATCCATTTTCTCCGGCCACGAGTTGGCCAGGATGATCGCGCAACCCTGCCGGTCAACTTGTGCGACGCGCACCTGGCCGTCTTCTTCATAGCGCCACGGGCTGGTGAAGCCGAGCTGGTCTATGTAAAAGCGCAGCGCGACCTCAACGTCGGTCACGTGAAAAATGGGTCGCGCGAACCAGTCTGTCATGAAAGTTTGTCCTCAAAGACAACGTTCAGCCTGAACAGAGCTAATGCAGTACGGCAGGGCTTCATTCATAACGGAGCGCAGTCAGCGGATCGATCTTCATCGCTCGACGCGCGGGAAGGAAAGCGGCAAGGCCGCTGACCACGAGGACGCCGGCGAACATGGTGGCATAGTTGGCCAGGTTAGTCGGCTGGACACCGTAGAGGAGGTGGGCGAGCAGCGGCGTGACCACGAGGCACAGGACGAATCCCGCGATGAGGCCAGGGAAGATCCAGGCGAACCCATCGGCAAGGATCATGCGCAGGACCTGCGCGCGCGGCGCACCGATGGCCATGCGGATGCCGATTTCGGTAGTCCGCTGCGCAACGGAGTAAGACAGCACGCCGTAGATGCCGCTCACGGCGAGGACCAGCGCGATGGCGGAGAGAAGCGCGGCAAGAAGAGAGGCGAAGCGGCTCTCGGCGTGGGCGCGATCGACGAGACTCTGCATCGTCTCGAGTTGTGTGACGGGGAAATCTTTGCTGACCGCATCGACGGTGTTACGGATGGCAGCGGCGAGACCGGGGTCTGTGCCGGAGGTGTGAAGAACGAAGGACATTGACGGGCGCGGTGCGAGCGGATACGGCACGTAAATCTGCGGCCGGACGATGGCGGTGAGTGAGTGGTACTGAACATGGTGCACCACGCCAACCACCACTGCCCAGTCGCGCTGAAACTGATAGAAGCCCTGAGGAGAGTCAGAGAGATTGATCCTCTTGCCTATGGGCCTTTGCCCCGGCCATAACTGTTGCGCGAGGACGTCGTCGATGATGGCGACATGCTGATGCTGGACATCGTCGGCGTCGGTAAAGTCGCGGCCTTCGCGAAGCGACGCGCCTAGGGCGGTGAAGTATCCAGGAAGGACCGAGCGATGATCGGCCATCACCGAGGTTTGTTCATCGACGGAGGCGCCCTCGCGGTAGTAGTAGTCGTACCAGTTTCCCGCATCGTCCAAAGGGAGGTGCGAGATGGCCGAGACCGACTGTATTCCCGGAAGCGCGGCCAGCTTTTGCTGGACGAGGCGTAGAGGGGCGTAGCCGGGAACAGACACGCGAAAGGTGAAGACATTGTCCGCTCGGAAGCCGGGGTCGGTATGCAGGATATTGACAAACGTCCGCATGAGCAGGCCGGTGCTGATGAGGAGCACAAACGCGAGCGCCACCTCAACCGAAACCAGGGCGCTGGTCCAGGGCCGGCGTAAGCCCGCAGGCTGTCGACTGGCCTGCCTGAGGTCGCGCGTGAGGTCGAGGCGACGAACGGAAAACACAGGTGCCAGGCCAAAGAGGAAGCTGGTGAAGAGCGCGACGGCAAAGGTAAAGACGAGAACGCGCGTATCGAGAGAAACACGATCGAAATTGACGAAGGACGGCGGCCGCGCGGCGAGGATGGCACGCATGCCGGCGTATCCGGTGGCGAGGGCGGCTACCGACCCGAGGATTCCGAGCAGCAGGCTTTCAGTTAAAAACTGGCGCGCGAGGCGGGATCGGGAGGCCCCGAGCGCCGCGCGGATGGTGGTTTCGCGCAAACGACGCCGGGCACGCGCCATGAGAAGGTTTGCCATGTTGGCGCACCCAATAAAAAGCACAAGGCCAACGCCCGCGAAAAGGCAGAGGAGGGTGGGACGGACTTCGCGCACGGTGTCGGCGTGAAGCGGGAAAACCGAGACAGTGAAGTTGCCCAGTGATGCGCGTCCGCCAAGCTTGTTGAGCTGTGCGGCGGCGGAGTTCATTTCACCCTGGGCGGCGGCTAGCGTGGCGCCATTGCGGAGGCGGCCAATGACGTGAAGAAAGGCGGGGCCATCGGCTTGCCATGGCCCGACGGGGATGGACTCGAATACTTCGACGTTGGGAGGAACGCTGGCATCGTCAGGAAAAATGAGCCGGAAGTCTGCCGGCAGCACGCCCACCACCGTGGAACGATGCCGGCCGAAGCGCACGGAGCGGCCGATGATGGAGCGATCGGAGCCAAAACGGCGAACCCAGACGCCGTGCGTGAGAATGATGGTGCCGGGTGCGTTTTCGACATCATCCTGCAGATCAAACAATCGGCCCAGTTCCGGGCGCGCGCAGAGCAGCGGCAGGAAATTCGAAGTGACGTCAGCGACCTTGATCTGCTCGGCGGGCCCGTTACCGGGGAGCGCTCCGTTAGTGACCCATATGCCGGCGAGTTGATCCAATTGTGTAGAGCGGCGCCGGAGCTCGAATAGTTCGAACGATGAAAAGGGAGCACGTCCGGAGTAGCCGAGACCGGACCAGAGGATAGCGAGCCGGCCGGCGGAGGGATACGGCAGCGGACGCAGAAGGACCGCGTTGACGAAGCTGAAGATGGCGGTATTCGCGCCGATCCCGACCGCCAGCGTCAGAATCATAAGCAGTGAGACCGCCGGAGCTTTCACTATCCCGCGCAACCCATAACGAAGATCCTGAAGCAGAGGTTCGAATACCGGAAATTGCCACGACTGATAGCTTCGCTCGTGCACGACCGTCCTATTGCCAAATTCACGCCGCGCCGCATCACGGGCCTCCTCCGGCGCCATTCCCCGTTTCAGATTCTCTTCAATCACAAACTGGAGATGTGCGTCCATCTCCTGCTCTAGTTCGCTGGCCAGGGCCCGCCTCTTTCCCAGCGCGTATTGAATTTTTGACCACCATCGGAGCATTGCCTCATCCCTCCGGCGCCAGGACTTTTGCCATTGCCAAGGCGAAACGCTGCCACTTTGATGTGGCCCGGAGAAGCTGTTTCCGCCCCGCCGGCGTGAGGTTGTAATACCTGGCGCGACGCCCGTTTGGCGACATCTTCCACTGTCCTGCAATCCACTTTCGCTGGAGAAGGCGCTGCAGCGCCGGATACAACGAGCCGTTGTCAACCAAGAACTCAGCGTCAGACTGCTGTTGCAGGAACTGCGAGATTCCGTAGGCGTGATTCGGTTCCAGCTTCAGGCTCCGGAGAATGAGAACCTCAAGAGTCCCCTGAAGCAATCCAAGTCTGTCGTCGTCGGATAGATCGTCTACCGTAGACATACTACCTATGTACGCCTGCGGCAGAAACCTGTCAAATAACGTGTCTGGCCGCCTTCCCTCGGGCCCGCCAGAATCAGGTTCCGTGAACCCTTCTGACTCTGGTGCAACTGAACATTCTGCTCGGCGCCAGGGCTGCGCAACCAAACCCTGCTACCAGATCCGGGCTTTGTTAATTCTCGATGATGATTCGGCCGGCGTGGCGGTCGGTCGACTATTATGAAACCGCTGGAGAAGGGAGATTTACGCGTGACCACACAAGAAGTAGCAGACCAACTCGTCAAGCTATGCCGCGACGGCAAATTCCAAGAGGCCGTAGGCAGCCTTTACGCAGATAACATCGTCAGCGTGGAGTCAGCCGCGCCCCCAGGGCAATCGAGGGAAGCCAAAGGTATCGAGGCAGTAAAGGGCAAAGGTGAATGGTGGCAGGCAAACCATGACGTTCATGGCGTCGTAGTCGAGGGTCCGCTGGTTGCCGGCGACCATTTCGCGACGACGTTTAAACTCGACGTCACATTCAAACCGCAGAACCGTAGATTTCAGATGGAAGAGATCGCCGTCTACAAGGTCAAGGACGGCAAGGTGGTGTACGAGGAGTTTTTCTATAACGTTGGCGCGTAATCGTGAGTGACTTTCGAGTCATGCTTCAGGGTTCCGCGGCACTCGCCTGAAGAACTTTGCCGACCGCGCAACTTCACCTCGTTGATCTGAATCCGGAGCCGACAGATCCCTGGCACATCGCGCGTCCATCCAATGCGCCTGTCGGCTACAGACTAAAGACATACAAGACACGGTCGGCTGCGATCGCGATGCACTGATGCCCGTCGATGGCGAAGGAGACGGGATTCGCAATGATTGTGCCGCCGGTTTGGAAATCCCACAGCGACTTGCCGCTCCGTGCATCAAGAGCGTAGAAGTTGCCTTCGTCCGAACCGGAAAAGACCAACCCCCCGGCGGTGGAAAGCACACCGGCCCAGGGCGGAGAAAATAGTTTGAATTCCCACCGCATCTCTCCTGTCTCAGCCTGCAGCGCGCGGATCGCGCCCCAGGAATCGTCGGCAGGCAATTCGTCTTCTCCTCCCCCGGCGAAGAGTAGCCCCGCCTTGTAGGGAGTGTTCCGCTTGAAGTAGGTGGCTCCGATTTCGCGGACGGGAACGTAAACCATGCCGGTCTGCGGGCTGTAGGACGGGCTCAGCCAGACTGTGGCGCCGTTCGAATTTGGCCAGATAAGCGTCCCCGCCTCGGTAGGCTCGGAGTTCGGAGCCAGGATCGGCTTGCCGTCTGCGTCCAGTCCCTTTGCCCATGTCTGCTTCGCATACGGACGGCCTGTTATGAACTGCCCCGTGGTGCGGTCGAGCACGTAGTAGAACGCGTTGCGGTTGGCAATCGAGATCAGCTTGCGCTTTTGACCCGATACCACCGCCTCGAAAAGAATCGGTACGTGGGTCGCGTCCCAGTCATGTGTATCGTGGGGAGTGAACTGGAAATGCCAGCGCAGTTTGCCTGTCTCTGCATCCAGCGCTACAAACGAGCATGTGTACAGATTCGTGCCCGGGCGAACGTCGCCGTTCCAATCCGGCCCCGGGTTGCCGACTCCCCAATACACCAGCTTGAGTTCGGGATCATATGCGCCCGTAACCCAGGTTGCGCCGCCGCCGGTTCTCCAATCGTCGCCCGACCATGTTTCATGGCCTGGATCGCCTGGACCGGGGATCGTATAAAACCGCCAAGCCTGCTTGCCGGTGTGCGCTTCGTACGCGCCGACAAAGCCGCGAATGCCGGCCTCTCCCCCGCTTACCCCCACCACGACTTTGCCTTCCACCACCAGCGGAGCCATGGTCATGCTGTAGCCGAGTTTGTAATCGACTACCTGCACCGACCAGCGTTCCGCGCCGCTCTTGAGATCGAGCGCAACGAGATAACCGTCCAGAGTCGCGACGAATAGCTCATCGTCGAGCACGGCCGCGCCGCGGTTGGTGTGGCCGAAGCCTACGCTAACGAAATCGCGAGGCAAGGGCCGGCTCCATTGCCACAACGGTCTTCCCGATTGCCCATCGATGGCCGCAGCGGAGTTCGGGCCGGTCACATACACCACGCCGTCGATGACAATGGGGGACACTTCAGTACGGGGATCGGCAAACTGAAAGGCCCACTTGACTCGCAGACTCTTAACGTTGCCGGTATTGATTTCGGCTAGTGGCGAATAGCGGTGGCCATCGAGAGTACGCGAATAGGTCAGCCAGTTACCCGGCTCGTTATCCGCATTGACAATGCGTGCAAACGGGACCTGCGCCGAGGCAGCGGTAAGAGTTGCGAGGAGAAATAGCGCATACCACCTCATGACTGCCCTCGCTGCGCGGCAAGAAAGGCAACGAGGTCATCAAACTCGGTCGCTGAAAATCCTGATTCGTACGATGGCATCGGAGTAAGGCCGCGCAGCTTTTTGAGTTCTTTCAGTTCCGTCTTGCGGAGACTCCAGAATTGCCCCGATAAATCACGAAGCTGGATAGAAAACGAATCTTCATTCATGCGCATGCCGCGGATGGCGCGGCCGGAGGGCAGCACCGCTTCAACCAGCAGGAACCAGCTCGGAATGGTTTGATCCGGATGCCGCAGCGTGAGCCGCAATTGGGCCGCGCCTCGCCGTGCTCCAACTTCGGAAAGGTCCGGCCCGACGCTGCTTCCGCGCCCTCCGAGCATGTGGCACGCGCTGCAGCCGGCCTGGGCGTATACCTCGCCGCCGTGCGTGGCATTTCCCGGCACTTTTTCGCGGGGAACGTTGCCCAGGGTTGTTACATAGCTTGCCACGGAGGCAATTTCGTCTTCACTCAAATACCAGGCGGGGGGCATCTCGGGGGCGATGCCATTGTCGATCACGGTGGCAAGGGCCTTTTCATCGGCGGCATGTTTCAGTCGTGGAGAGTGCAGGTTCGGACCGCGGCCGCCGCCTCCGTCCAGGCCATGGCAAGTGGAGCAATGCTCCTGAAAGAGCCTTTTGCCGGCGACAGGATCGGGAGTCGCTTCGGTAGCCTGTGCCCGCGCTGTGGAGATGCTCCACGACGCCCCCAGCAGGCACAGGAGCGTTGCGCAAAAAGTCAGAACGAAAGGTCGCATATGGACATGAGTGACCGTAGCGATTCCCCGAATCCGTTGTCAACCGGTCTTAGTCCAAACGGGTGGAAGCGTCGTACCCGATCTCGATAGCCATCGCCGGCTTCAAGGACACCGTTAATTGACGAACCGCTGGTATTGATTGATGAAGCGCGGGCTGCCGGATTATCGTCTCCATCCTCTTCATCATTCATTGCCAGAGTTTTGCCATCAGCTATGCTGGATCGCTCTTCAACAGCAACGACCACGTCTGCGGACCCACGACCGCGTCGGCCTTCATGCCAGCATGGCGCTGGAATTGCATTACCAGCGCTTGTGTGAAGGGACCGTAAATCTGATCCTTCGAGTTCTTGAATCCGGCCGCATCCAGGGCAGTCTGCAGCCTGAGCACGTCGGGGCCCTTCGTGTAAGGTTTCACCGGCCTAAGGAGGGGAAAGTCTTCTCCGCCAGCATCCAGCGCCGAGACGCGTGGAGGCGGAGCCACGGGGATGGGGATATTGAATGTAGCATCCGCAATCTGGACTTTGTGCACAGTGATGGGAAGCGCCAGATCCCACCGATCGTCCTTCATGAGCGCGTCAAATGCATCCATGCGGTAAACAGCCGAAGGCAGCGGAGCCTGGCTGGACAGCAGATAGTTCCTGCGCGCCGCAACATACTTGCTCACCCACTCCTGCTCCGGACAAGCCGCGGACACCTTGCCGGCGGAGGCGAGGATCTGCCCGGCGAGCTTGGCCCAGTTGCCGTGCACCTTGCTGTCGTACACAACGGTTTGTGACAGCGGCAGGGTCAATCCGACATTTTGCGCCGAGCGCATTGCGGGGTCGAAGTAAGCGCGGTCAAAGAAGCCATCCTGCTCGATCCGCATCACGGGGTCAGCCCCGGCCTCGCGCAAAATCGAGCGCAAAGCCAGATCGCCGTCCAGTGTCAGGTCCTTTGCTGCGAGTCGATCGAGGTAGGGTTTCAATTCAGTTGAAAATTGTGCCGCAGGATTCTCGACGTATGCCTTGATCAACAGGTACAGGTTGCCGCTGGCCAAGGTAGTCTGGCTGCGGCCGTAGGTGAGGTGGCCCGCATCGCCTTTGACCACCGTCACCGACCCATAATTGCCGTTCGGTGATCCCGTCTCGAACACGTTCACGATTGCCAGGCACGTCTGTTTCTGCAAATCATTCATGGTTCCCTCACAGACTCAGTTATGTGCCTGTTGCGTTCCGGGCGGCAGTGAGAAGCTTAGTTCGGAAAGCTGCCCGTCGGGATTCGAGATCGCAAACTTGAGATCCTTGCCGCCGGCTCCGAACCAGGAATCGTAGGTCCTCCGGTCGGATGGATCCAGCGCGTTGGGATCGATCTTGAGCCGTAGGGCCCGTGCCATGTTGGTAGCGCCGGAGTCATCTTCGGTGGCAACAACCTCGGGCGCTCCCAGGCCGGTGCTGCTGCGAACCAGCATCCGGGTCGATAGTTCAACGTGATTGATCTCGAAAGTGGCGTCGGAAGACAGGTTGCGCCCCCTGATTTCGATAATCCGAAGGGGCAGTCCGCTCGCGGAGAGTTGCGCCTGCCCTGCCGCGCTTCCCACTGCCTGGGCCGCGCCGGTGGCGAGTTCCTGCGCCGCGGACGCTATCTCCTGCGCCAGTTCTGCGGCCTGCCGCGTCGCTTCAATCCGCGCGGGGTCGGTTCCCTGCGTCGCGACGTCGCTGAACTCCGCCGCCAGGATGCGTGAACCGGCGTCAGCCGAATCGGCGTTATTGGCAAGCGTATCGAGCAGGCCCGGGGCCGACGATTTGGCAGCGTCCAGCGATGCCTTGAGCGCATTCTGCGTGTTCTGTAAAGCGCTCAGCGCGGTGGCAGTCAGGCCTGTCATGGGCTGGCCGGAAAGATCTTTGGCCCGCGCATAAACCTGCTGAGCCGCTGCAATGGGCTGGCTGAGATCCGCGGCTGGCGCGGGTGCGCCGGCATTGCTTCCCGGACCTCCATCAGGGCCGCTGGGCGAAAGCGAAATCTCATTAAGCACCGGGCCGGGCTTGCGCGCCAGCTTCCCTCCCAGGTACCCGGCTGAACTTATGCCCATCAAGAGCATGAGGCTGTCGCCGATCTTCGGCAGGGTGCTGATGGACCACGGCGCCTCACGGAATGTGGCCGCACAGAACCCGACAACGCCTACAAAAGTCCAGACCAGCATCTGCACCCGGTCAGGGGCTGCAACCCCGCCGCTGGTGACAAAGTCGCCGAGGCTGGGCTTCTCCGGTCCTCCCCCTTTGGGCCCGCGGATATTGGTCACAAACTGGGAGCCGATCGCCGTGCCTGCGCCGATGGCCAGAATGCCCGGCAGAGATGCCGGCACATCGGGAAGATCGAGTCCCTGCACGAACAGCCGTCCCACGACCAGGTATGTGTAGCTTAGGATCGCAGCCGCCGTCCACATGTAAAACTGCAGCTTCGACAGGCTGTAAGTATCGGTCTCGAGGTCAAGGAAAAGGATCGTCCACACCCCGTACCGCCGGTCGCCAATCCAGTACTTGTGGGCAAACTGGGCGAGAATCAGAACCAGCGCGGCACTCGCGATTACAACGCCAAACGACCACGCGATCGCCCATGCCTGGCCCCATCTGGAAATGGTCAGGTGAAGTCCTGAAGCCGTGGTGTAAGCGCCTTCGTTGACATTGACCTCGACCGAGTTCCTGTCAGGTAAATTGACATTGCACAGCCTGATTGTTGAACTGTTCTCGACCGAACCGTGGGTCGCCCTTCCATCCACCGGCTTCCAGGACGCCGGGTTGCAGCCATCCCAAACGACACTGAGAGCGGAGTTATCAAAGACGATCCGGTTGTCCTGCGGCGTATCCGTGTTGAAGTTTTCGCCGGTCAGGGTCAGGCTGCGAACGTTGCTTCCGCTGACGAGATACTGCGGAGAGATGCCAACCAGTTTGGGCGCCGGTTCGGCGCGTTCGACGTCGAGAAACTCGCTGCCATTGAACCACCGTCCGTCAACCAGCACCCCGACCCTGTGCTTGCCCAGCGGGACAAACATGGGATCTCCGGGGGTATTCGTAGCGGGGATCTGGAAGCGATAATTTCCGTTGGGATCGGGATTGACGACGGGAATCCGCTGCCCGTCGAGCGCCACTTCCACGCTCCTGGCGTCCTTCGGAGCGTTGGTCAGAGTTACCGTAACAACAGATCCGCGCACGGCAAACTGCGGATTCACGGCCACCACCGACAGCGGCGACGAAGGGGAGGCTGGTGTTGCACTTGCCGGTTCGGTTTTGCCTTTGGTGTCTTCGGCAGCAACGCTGGACGCGGCCGATATCAGAATCATGATGGCCGTCAACGCCGCCTTCACGCTGAGTGGCTTGAATGCTGCTGAGTTGAGGAAACGCCGCACCGGGCTGCAATCGCGCCTCGCGATCGAGGGGCCCATCCGGAACCGGCCTGACGGCCTGGACGCCATGGCTCCACCTTTCAAGGAACGTCCCTCAGTCTGCCGCACGGGCTTCCACGCGCTGATCCAGGCCGATGCTGCAGAAATAGGGCGCTGACAATTCGCCCATGATCCCAAATTGTCATCTTCGGTGCAAGGTAAATCGCAGTGCGCCCGCGACTTCCGCAAGATGGCGCGCCACGATCAACCCGGCAAATCGAGCGCCTCCCGGTTTTACGGCCGGGTAATGCGGCTCTGCAACAATATTGAGACGACGTGCCCGGGGTCCCCGGGGCGCGAAATCCGGGCGGCTTGACAGGATGGAATTCCCGCCGGCGGGCTTGAAGATCAATTCAATTAAGTGTCGCCGATGTATTGCATACTTATTCAGTTTCGATGTATATTTATGCAAGCGCGGCCGCATCACTGCGAGCCGCGCTTTCGATTTGCACGGCAAAAGGCGGCAGCAGCGGAGATGAAAGATCAGCGGCACAATGCGATTAGGAAACTGGTGGCCAGCCGTCCGGTTTCCAATCAGGACGAACTGAGGCGCAAGCTCCGCCGCCGCGGCTTCGCAGTCACCCAGGCTACGCTTTCACGCGATATTCACGAACTGCGCCTCTCCAAAGGCCCGGGCGGCTATTCCCTTCCCGGACAATCAAACAATGGAGCCGCCTCAGCTGCGGAAGACGACGGGCGTCCCGGCGTGGCCGAGATGCTTGAGAGCTTCGGGGTCCGCGTCCGCCAGGCCATGAACCAGGTCGTCGTCCGCACGGTGATGGGGGGCGCCCAACCGGTGGCAGCAGCGCTCGATTACGAAGAATGGCCAGAGGTGGTTGGGACCATCGCTGGCGACGATACCGTTCTCGTGGTCTGCGGCGATCAGCGCCACGCCGCAGAAGTGGAAACCCGCTTGAGAAAGATCCTGGAAGCATGAACCAAGCCCCACAAATCGCAGTGGCAGGGGTGACGGGATACGCCGGCGCCGAACTGGCGCGGCTCCTGCTGCGCCATCCGCGGCTCAAGTCAGCGCCGCCCGCCTTTGTAGGACGCGTGGATGCCGCCGACGTCGCGCGCGGAGGCATCCCGCTGGGCGAGATTCATCCCGAGTTGATCGACAGCCACGGCAGCGGCCTCCTTCCCCTGCAACCGTTCTCGTGGGAACTGCTCGGCGACCTTGATGTGAAGGTGTTGTTTCTGGCCACCCCGCACGAGCAGTCGCGCGTGTGGGCACCCGAAGCCATCGCGCGCGGCATGCGCGTAATCGATCTGAGCGGGGCATGGCGTCTCAACGAAGCGGCCAATCGCGCCGTGTACAAATTCGAAGACGAGGGCTCTGTCGAATCCTTCAAGATTCAATCCGAGGCTGTTTATGGAATGCCCGAGTTGCACCGCGTTAACATCCGGGGAGCGCGGCTGGTCGCGAATCCGGGTTGCTATGCGACTTCCGTTATCCTCGCAGTGAAGCCGCTGGTTGCAGCCGGCCTGGTCGACATCGATCACGGCATCATCGCCGACGCGAAGAGCGGCGTCAGTGGTGCAGGCAAGTCGCCCACACCCAAAACTCACTTTATGTATGCCGCCGACAATCTCTCCGCTTATGGCGTGTTTAATCATCGCCACACCGGTGAATTGCTGGAGCAGATCGGATTGCCATCCGGCTCCATGACTTTTACTCCGCACCTGCTGCCGATTCCCCGCGGCATTCTTTCCACCATCTACGTGCGATTCAAGGAACCGCAGTCGCGCGCATCAGTCGCGCATGTGTATCGCGCATTCTTTGCCGGCTGTCCCATGGTCCGCATGCACGACCATGCTCTCCCGCAGATTCAGTACTCTGTGCGCACCAACTATGCGGACATAGGATTCCAGGTGGCTCCGGACGGCCGGCGTGCGGTCATCGTCAGTTGTCTCGACAATCTCTTAAAGGGAGCGTCAGGGCAAGCGGTGCAGAATCTCAACATCATGCAGGGCTGGGACGAGGCGGAGGGACTGGAATGAGATATGTCGTCAAACTTGGCGGGGCTGGCCTCGAAACCCCGGAACTGCTCAGCGGCTGCGTGCGCGCCATTGCCGACCTGGTGCGCGATGGCAACCAGGTCGCGGTGGTCCACGGCGGCGGGGTGCAGTTGACGCGCGTGCTGAAGGCGCTCGGCAAACAAAGTGAATTCATCGGCGGCTTGCGCGTGACCGATGCAGAGACGCGGGATGTAGCTCTGATGGTGCTCGCCGGACGCGTGAACAAGGGCCTGGTCGCCGCGCTCGGATCCATCGGGCAGCCGGCGGTGGGACTTTCCGGCGGGGATGGTCTTTTGTTCCGCGCCCGCAAAAAGCGCACCGACCCCGATCTTGGATTCGTCGGCGAGATTGCGGCCAGCGATCCGCGCTGGCTCGAAGCCATCTGGCAGCTTAACGGCGTTCCAGTACTTTCGTCGATGGCGCTCGGTTTCGACGGCGAGTACTACAACGTAAACGCTGATGAAATGGCTGCCGCCTGCGCCATTGCCTGCCACGCCGACGCGCTGGTCTTCCTCACCGATGTCCCCGGCGTGCGCGGATCGACGGGCCAGGTGCTCCGATGGCTTTCAATTGACCAGATCGCCGAGATGGCCAAGACGGCCATCATCACCGGCGGCATGCTGCCCAAGCTCGGAGCCTGCCGCGAGGCGCTTTTGAACGGCGTGAAGCGCGTACGAATTCTTCCTGCGGAAGCTGCCGGTTCCCTTCCCGACCTGTGCAGCTCACGCGTAATCCATGGCACCGAAGTGATGGTGGCCTGAGGAGAGATGGTCGTGACCAAACTCGATGAAATCAAAGCCGCCGAAGCGCGGCTCCTGCTACCCACTTACGAACGCAATCCCATCCTGTTTGTGGGAGGCGAGGGCGTACACCTGATCGACGAACAGGGCGGAGCGCTACCTCGACCTGCTGAGCGGCATCGGCGTCAACGCTCTGGGCTACCGGCATCCCGCGATTGAAGAAGCCATCGCCCGCCAGAGCCGTGCGCTGATTCACACGTCCAACCTGTTTTTCCACGAGGGTCAGGCGGAACTTGCGGTTCGCCTGACTGAGCGAACCGGTCTTGATCGAGTGTTTTTTTCAAACACTGGAACCGAGGCATGGGAAGGCGCGATGAAGCTGGCACGCGCCCACGCCGGGCTGCTGCGCAGCGAAGGCAGGAATGTAGGCACCAAATTTCTCGCCCTCGAACAGAGTTTTCACGGACGCACCTTCGGCTCGGTGGCAACCACTTACAAGGCCAAGTACCGCGAGCCGTTTGCGCCGGTCGTGCCGGGAGTGGAATTCGTTCGCTTCAACGATGTCGCAGATCTGCGCGCGAAGTTTTCCAGCGAAGTTTGCGCGATCCTCGTCGAAGCGATTCAGGGCGAGGGCGGCATTCGTCCCTTGACGCGGGAATTTCTGGCTGAGGCACGCGCCCTTGCCGACTCCACAGGTGCGTTGCTCGTTATCGATGAAATTCAAGCCGGCACGGGGCGCACCGGCAAGTGGTGCTCCTACCAGCACTACGGCATTCGACCGGACGTGACGACGCTGGCCAAGCCGCTCGCGGGCGGAATTCCGCTGGGCGCGATACTGTGCACCGAAGAGGCCTCGCGCGCCATCCACGCCGGTATGCACGGCACCACCTTCGGGGGCGGACCGCTGGCCTGCGCGGTGGCCATCGCGGTAATCGACACAATCGAAAAGCAGCACCTGCTGGATCACGTGCACGACGTGGGCAACTATTTCCAGGACCGGCTCCGTGATCTCGCCAGGCGTCACGACTTCATCATCGATGTGCGCGGAATGGGCCTGATGATCGGCGCCGAGGTCAACTCCGCCGATCTTGCCAAGCTGGTCGTTGCCGAGATGCTGAAGCGCCGCATCGTAATCAACTGCACCAGCGATACGGTGCTGCGCTTCCTGCCGCCCTACATCCTGGAACGCAGTCACGTTGACACTGCCATCTCGGCACTGGACGAAATCTTTACCGAACACGCGGCCGGGAGCGCCGCCCACTCCGCAGGAGGACACAACCGTGGCTAGCAGAGTATTGATTGAAGGCCGGGAGCCCGAAGTTCCCGTTTACAAGGACCAGGACATCCAGGCCGCGGCCGCGCGGTTGTCCGGCGAAGACCTGTGCTCGATCGCCGATCTCTCCAGTGCCGAAGTCCGCGCTGTTCTCAGGCTCGGTCACGATGTAAAGCGCAATCCGCGCGACTACCGCCATGCCCTCGACGCCAAGCAGATGGTGCTGATGTTTGAGAAGGCGAGCCTGCGCACGCGCCTCAGCTTTGAGGCCGGCTTCAGCACCATGGGCGGCAACGCGATCTTTGTCGACCAGACCAGCTCACCCCTCGGCGAACGCGAAGCCATCGCGGACGTGGCCCGCAACGTGGAGCGCTGGGTCGATCTCATTGTGCTGCGCACCTATGCGCACGACACCATCACCGAGATGGCGGCCAACTCCCGCGTCCCGGTTGTCAATGCTCTCTCCGACTTCGAACATCCCTGCCAGGCCCTGGCTGATTTCATGACGTTGCAGGAACACTTTGGCTCGGCCGCGGGGCTCAACTTCACCTATGTGGGCGATGGCAATAATGTTTGCCATTCGCTGATGCTCACGGGCGCACAGCTCGGCAGCAACGTGACGGTCGCCACGCCGCGCGGCTATTCGCCGGACATCGAGATCGTGACCAAGGCCCGCGAGATCGCCGAGCAGAACGGCTGCGAGATTCGCCTGACCCAGGATCCGCAAGCTGCCGCCGAAGGCGCCGACGCCATCTACACCGATGTCTGCGTCAGCATGGGCATGGAGCACGAGTCAACGAAGCGCGCGCCGATCTTCCGCCCTTTCCAGGTGAACGAGGCACTGATGCAGAAAGCCGATTCACAGGCCGTCTTCATGCATTGCCTGCCCGCGCGTCGCAACGCCGAAGTAACCGACGCAGTCCTCGACGGGCCGCAGTCCATCGTCTTCGACCAGGCCGAGAACCGAATGCACGCGCAGAAGGCCCTGCTGTTGCTGCTGCTCGGCGGGCTAGCGAACGTGGAGCGATTCCAAACCAGCCTCGGCAAGTAGGCTCAAACGTTTGCATACCGATCGAGGCGCACAGAATTTTGTTCCGTCGCATTTTAGAAACGGACGCCGCGGCAAGCGGTTGTCATTGCGCGCAGAGTGGTTTCAGCGCCGCCTCGATTTCCGCGTCGAAGTCAACCCATCCAGCTGCCAGCCGGATGCTTTCAGAGGTTCACAAGCATGTCAGTAATTCTTGAATCACTGCCCGTCGGCCAGAAGGTCGGCATTGCCTTCTCCGGCGGGCTCGACACTTCCGCGGCCCTGCACTGGATGAAGCAGAAGGGAGCCATTCCTTATGCCTACACCGCAAACCTGGGACAGCCGGATGAAACCGACTACGATGAGATCCCGCGCAAGGCACTCGAATACGGCGCGGAAAAGGCACGCCTGATCGATTGCCGCAGCCAGCTGGTTCGCGAAGGCATTGCCGCGCTTCAGGCCGGCGCTTTTCACATCAGCACCGCCGGCGTTCCCTACTTCAACACCACTCCCATCGGCCGCGCCGTAACCGGCACCATGCTGGTCGCGGCAATGAAGGAAGACGACGTCAACATCTGGGGCGACGGCTCTACTTTCAAAGGCAATGACATCGAGCGTTTCTATCGCTATGGCCTGCTGGTTAACCCCGGCCTCAAGATCTACAAGCCCTGGCTCGACACTGCGTTCATCGACGAGCTTGGCGGCCGCGCCGAAATGTCTGCGTTCATGCAGCACTCCGGATTCGCCTATAAGATGTCAGCGGAGAAAGCCTACTCCACCGACTCCAACCTGCTCGGCGCGACTCATGAAGCCAAGGACCTCGAACTGCTTTCGTCCTCCGTCAAGATCGTCGTTCCCATCATGGGCACGGCCTTCTGGCGGGACGATGTTTCAATCCAGCGCGAGCAGGTGACGATTCGCTTTGAAGATGGTTTTCCCGTTGCTCTCAACGGCCGGCAATTCTCGGACCCCGTCGAACTTCTTCTCGAAGCCAATCGCATCGGCGGCCGGCATGGCCTGGGCATGTCCGACCAGATTGAAAACCGCATCATCGAGGCCAAGAGCCGCGGCATCTACGAAGCCCCCGGCCTGGCGTTGCTCTTCATTGCTTATGAGCGCCTCATCACCGGCATTCATAACGAAGACACCATTGAGCAATACCGCGAAAATGGGCGCAAGCTCGGCCGCCTGCTCTACCAGGGCCGCTGGTTTGACTCGCAGGCCATCATGCTGCGCGAATCCGCTCAGCGCTGGGTGGCTCAGCCCATCACCGGCGAAGTGGTGGTTGAGCTGCGGCGGGGCAACGATTACTCCATCCTCAACACCGAGTCGCCTAACCTCACGTTCCATCCCGAGCGGCTTAGCATGGAGAAGACCGAATCGACGTTCTCTCCGCGTGACCGCATCGGCCAGCTGACCATGCGCAACCTGGATATCACCGACACCCGCGACAAGCTGCTGGCTTACGCCAAGAGCGGCCTTGTCACCCTCAGCACCGGCAACGAAATGCCGCGGCTGAGCAGCGCCAAAGAGAAGGAAGCCTGAGGTCGCCTGAATCCATGTCGAACGAACAACAATCCCTCAAGATGTGGTCGGGACGTTTTCGGGAGCCACTCGATCCCGAGTTCGAGCGGTGGCAGCGCTCCATCGTCTTCGACTGGCGGCTCCTCGATCAGGAGGTGGCTGCCAGCAAGGCCCATGCATCTGCCCTGCATGCAGCCGGGATCCTGACCGCCGGCGAACTCGCTGAGATCCGCAGCGCGCTGGATGCGATCGCGGCCGATCACGCCACGGATCCGGGCCGAGCAGCGGTCCGCGATCACTCCACGGCAGAAGACATTCATCACTTCGTGGAGTTGTCGCTGGTTGAACGCATCGGCTCACTGGGACTCAAACTGCACACCGGCCGCAGCCGCAACGAACAAATTGCCACCAACCTGCGACTCTACATACGCAGCCAGCTGGAACAGACCATCAATGGATTGACAGCATGGGCGCGCGCGCTCCTCATCCAGGCGGAGCAAGCTAAAGATGACGTGATGCCCAGCTACACCCACTTGCAGCGCGCCGAACCGGTGCTGGTTGCACACTGGCTGCTGGCTTACATCGAGATGCTGCTGCGTGATGCGACGCGCATGCAGGACTGCGCCGCCCGGCTCAATTTTTGCCCGCTCGGATCGGGCGCGGTTGCCGGAGCTACCCTCGCGCTCGACCGCAACATCGCCGCCCGCGAGCTGGGATTTACAGCGCCGACGGCCAACTCCATGGACGCGACCAGCGATCGCGACTTCATTCTCGAATACCTGCAGGCGCTCACCACGGTCGGGATTCATCTCAGCCGCTTCGCCGAGGAGATCACGCTCTTCGCCACCGCGGAATTCGATTTCGTCATCCTGCCCGAAGCTTTTTCAACCGGCTCCAGCGCGATGCCGCAGAAGAAAAATCCCGACTTCACCGAGCTCATCCGCGCCAAGGTTGGCAGGATCCACGCCGCCGCCGAGGCAGTAACGATGCAGCTCAAGGGCCTCCCTTTGGCCTACAATAAAGACATGCAGGAGACCCAGGAGCCAGCATTTTCAGTGGACTTCGTGCCCGGGATGCTGGCGCTGGTGGCGCGCTTTACCGCCGCCCTTCGCTTCAATCGCGAGCGCATGAGCTCCGCTGCTTCGTCCGGGTATCTCAACGCAATGGCCGCTGCCACCTATCTCGTCTATAAAGGCGTTCCCTTTCGCACCGCGCACGAAAAGATCGGCAACGCGGTTCGCTATGCCCTCGGCAAAGGCTCTGAGCTTGGCGATCTCAGCCTCGATGAGCTTCGTCAGTTTGGCGAGGAATTCGCGGACGATTTTTACGACGCGGTTTCGCTCGGGGCTACCCTCGATTGCCACGATGTCATCGGTGGAACAGCGCGACGCCGCGTCCATGAAGCACTGGCGGCGGCGTCGGACCGCATCGCCGCCATGGGTGCACCCGCAACGGAGGCCGTTCATGCTGGTGCGTAAAGCACGCTTGCAGGATGCCTCCAACATCTACGACATCGTCAACTCGCTCTCCGGCGATGGCACGCTGCTCAAGCGTCCCTTCGCCGAAATCTGCGAGAACGTCCGCGATTTTACGGTTGCGGAGTCGGATGCGGGAATCTTCCTTGGCTGCGGCGCGCTGCACCTCTATGGCCCTCACTTGTCTGAAGTGCGCTCGATCGTGGTGAAGCCCGAGGCCAAGGGCCAAGGCGCCGGCGGCCGCATTCTGGGCGCCCTGATCGAAGAGGCGGAAGAACACGGCATTCACTCCGTGTGCCTGTTCACGCGGATCCCCGACTTCTTCTTCAAATACGGATTCCGCACTGTTGAGGACAAGACAGACCTCCCCGACAAGATTTTCAAGGATTGCCAGATGTGCCCTCGGCTGCACCGCTGCGATGAAGTGGCGATGGTGCGCGGAAGAATCCCGCGCATGTCGATCCTCGGGCCGCGCGTGGAAGCTCAGCAACTCGTGCGCCTGGGCGGTTAATCACGGGCCAGAATGGCGGCGGCAACCGCTGCCTGCCCATAGCTGAGGCCGCCGTCGCCGGGACTTACGCGCCGCTGCCGCAGCACCCGAAATCCCTCCCCCTCAAGACCGATGCGCAGCAGTCTTGCAAGGCGCCGATTGTGCATCACTCCGCCACTCAGAGCAACAGTCTCCAAGCCTGACGCCTCCCGTGCTGCGACTGCGGTGCGTACCAGTGCGCTCGCGACTCCCGCATGAAACCGGCGCGCGATTTCTGCCTTGCTCTCACCCTGGCGCAGATCGTCCATCAATTGATGCCACATCGCGGCCGGCATAAGACGCGCTGGCTCGCGACGGCTCCAGTCACCCTGCTTTAGCTCAATGTCATAACCGGCGAGCGCATCGCCCCCGTCGACGCACACACCCTCCAGCTCAATCGCCGCCTGTGCTTCGTAATCCACGTTGCGCCTGCGCAGCACCAGCGCGGCGACAGCATCGAACAGGCGTCCCAGGCTCGAGGTGAGTGGGGAGTTGATGTTGCGTTCCATCATCCGGACCAGCAGACCGCACTCGGTTTCCTGCGCTCCCAGACGGCGCGTGAAATCGCCTTCAGACACGTCAATGCCCGCCGCATGGCAATGTGCCAGCGCCATCCTCCAGGGCGCGCGCACCGCGGCATCTCCGCCCGGCATCGGCACGTAGTCAAAGTGCGCAAAGCGCTCGAAACTGCCGTACTCCGCGATCAATACTTCCCCGCCCCAGATATGTCCATCGCTGCCGTAGCCCGTGCCGTCCAGCGACAGACCGATGACCGGCCCTTCAGCGGCGTTCTCGGCCATGCAGGCGGCGATATGCGCGTGATGATGTTGCACGCCGATTTTCCGCACCTTGTTCTTCTCTGCCCACTGCGTGGCCCACGTTGTAGAGAGGTATCCGGGATGCAGATCATGCGCTACAACCTCGGGAGTGATTTCGAAGGTGTGCATGAGATGTCCGAGGGACTCTTCAAAGAATTCAAGGCTGGCCAGGTTTTCGAGATCGCCAAGGTGCTGGCTCTGGAATGCGTGCTTTCCCCGCGCCAGGGCAAAGACGCTCTTGAGGTGTCCACCCACCGCGAGGAGCGGCCTGGTGGGCTGAGGCAGCTCCACTGAGAGGGGAACGAATCCACGGGCGCGACGGATGATCTGCGGCGCCTCGTCCACGAGCGCCATCACCGAGTCATCGCAACGCTGCAGGATCTCGCGATCGTGAAAGAGGAATGCATCGGCGATCCCCTTCAGCCGCGACAAGGCCTCCGTATTATCGATCGCGATGGGCTCCTCGCTGAGATTGGCGCTGGTCATGACCAGCGCACGCACTCGCGGATCGGCAAACAATAAATGTTGCAGCGGCGCGTAGGGCAGAAACACGCCCAGCCACGGGAGGCCCGGCGCGACTGAGGGGGCAACTCCATTGCCCTGCTTTGCACGCAACAACACAATCGGCCGCGCCGGTCCCCGCAGAATCTCTTCCTCTTCGGGAGAAAGGAAACACAGCTCGCGGGCCACGGCTAGATCGCGCACCATCACTGCCAGGGGCTTGCCGTAGCGGCGCTTTCTTACGCGCAAACGCAACACAGCCTGCTCATCCGTAGCATCGACGCTGAGATGAAAGCCGCCGATGCCTTTGATCGCCAGGACCTCTCCCTGCATCAGGCGATCGATGGTTGCGCTCACTGGATCGTCAGCCGCAATTCGCTCTGCGTCGGTTCCGGTGAGCCACAAATGCGGGCCGCAATCCCAGCATGCGTTGGGCTGTGCATGAAAGCGGCGATTCATTGGGTCGTCGTACTCCGCCAGGCATGCGGCGCACATTGGAAAGACCGCCATTGAAGTCTGGGGGCGGTCATAGGGAATCCGTCGCGTGATGGTGAATCGCGGCCCACAGTTGGTGCAGTTGAGAAACGCGTAGCGGTAACGGCGATCTGCCGGATCGAGCAGCTCTCGCAGGCAGTCTTCGCAGGTCGCAGTGTCGGCGGGAATGCCGGTGCTCACCTGCCCCACCACCTGGCTGGTGACGATGCGGAAGTCGCTGTCGCCGATGCAATTAAGTTCGGTGATGTGCACTGCATCGATGCGCGCCATCGGCGGTGCCTGGCTGCGAAGCCGGGCGATGAAAGCATCGACCCGCTCCGCCGGCCCCTCGACCTCGATGCTCACACCATCGGTGTTATTGCCGATGAAGCCCGTGAGGCCTTCATCTTTAGCAATGCGATAGATAAAAGGCCTGAACCCAACACCCTGTACGACCCCGAGCACGACAATCTCCAGTCGCCTTGGCAGCCCTGTATCGTTCACGTGCTCCTCATGTCTTGAAACCAGCATAGACGACCCGCTGAAAACGTATTGATTTTCGAGCCGTTTTACCGTTCCGGATGGTACGCACGACCGTGATCTCGGGCAACCAAAACACCCATCTTGTCATTTAACTGAATGAGTAGCGAGGTCGGGTCTGCTATGCCTGATCGCTCCTGCACTTTGCGGGTGGATGGAGCCCGCGCAAGATCAATCCCCCCAAGAACTCACTCCAGGAAGGTGGGCATATGAACAAAAAGCTGATGGTTTTAGGTGCGATGTTGGGCGTTGCAACGATGGGATGGGCGGACTCTCCTAAGGAGAATGCGACCGACCGGCTCGACAATGCCGCAAAAGTTTTGCACGAAGTAATGGCGGCTCCCGACAAGGGCATTCCGGACGAAGTCCTGGATCACGCCAAGTGCGTTGCCGTCGTTCCCCACATGGTCAAGGGCGGTTTTGTGTTTGGCGCTGAAGGCGGCAAGGGTGTAGCCACGTGCCGTACCGCCAATGGTTGGAGCGCTCCGGCGTTCTTCACCATCGAGGGCGGCAGCTGGGGCCTGCAGATTGGCGTTGAAGGCATTGATCTGGTCATGATTTTCCAGAACGACAAGGGTATGGAACACCTGTTGAACAGCAAGTTCAAGGTTGGTGCGGATGCTTCGGCGGCAGCCGGCCCGGTGGGTCGTCACGCTTCGGCAGATACCGACTGGAAGATGAATGCCGAGATCCTCACCTATTCGCGTGCCAAGGGCGCTTTCGCTGGTTTGACCCTGAGCGGTGCAGTCATCAAGGCCGACGAAGACTCGATGAAGGCCGTTTATGGACCGGACACCACCGAGCGTGCTCTGCTCACCGGTAAGGTTCCTCCGCCCCCGGCGGCCCATGCCTTCCTCGCCGCGGTTCGTGGCGCCAAGGCCCAGGCTACTGCTTCCAACTAGTCAACCTGCGCACAGCCGCAATGATGTGAAACAATTGCCCCGGTCAGGCGAAACCCATCGCGCCACGGCCGGGGCAGTTTTGTCTTCGCCAATGATGGCGACCTGTAGCCCGCGGGCCCGGCCAAGATGGGTATATCGCACGTTTCCGATACATGCTTAATTTCGAATTCTTTCGCCGGCCGTTCTCTTGTCTACTATCCGTCTCTGCGATGGGCACTTGCCTTTTGGCATTCGCTGCCCTCCCCCTTCGAGCGCAAAACACCAATGCTGAAATCGTTCAACGCATCGATGCCGCGGTTCGGGCCCGCGACGAGTCCGTGGCCTCCTACACGGTTGTCGAGCACTATGCCATGTTCCGCAATCGCGACGAGGAGCACCCGGCTGCCGAGATGACGGTGAAAACTGTCTACCAGAAAGACGTGGGCAAGAACTACACCATTCTGTCTGAAAGCGGCTCAACCATCCTGCGCAAGGCCTTTGAAACAATTCTCGACAACGAGAAACGCCTCAATCAGCCAGCCAACCGAGCGACCGCGCTCATCACTTCCGCCAACTACGAGATGAATTCGCGCGGAACTGAAAACGTTGGCGGCCGATCCTGCTTTGCCATGGATATCAAACCGCGCCGCGATGCTCCCTACCTGATCCGGGGAACGGTGTGGGTTGCTACCGATGGGACGATCGTTCAGCTTCAGGGAATATCTTCCAAATCACCATCCATTCTGGCGGGAAATTCCCAGCTCTTCCGGCAGTACGCGATGATCGATGGAGTTTCGATGGCGACCCATGCCCGAGCCGTATCCAACAGCTGGATGCTCGGGCGGACGGTGATCAGCATTGATTACACCGACTACCAGATCCAGTTGCGCGCCGGTCAATAGTCCGCTCTCAGTTGTTCCGCCCGCTCATTCCCCTTGCTACGTGACCAACCTCACCCGGGCAGACTATGGCCTGCTCTATACTCTTCACGTGACCTTCCTCCCGAGCGACTGGAAACTCGATGCCGCTCTTGGCTCCTGCCTGCTGCTGGGGCTGCGTCACGGTTTCGACTACGATCACCTGGCGGCCATCTCCGACATCACAGCGGTGCAGCGCAACTGGAAGAGCGGTTTGCGCCTGGGTATGACCTACGCCCTCGGCCACGCGTTCATGGTGGCAGTGCTGGGCGTGGCCGTCCTCGAACTGCACATGGGCCTGCCGGAAGGGCTCGATCACTGGACCGAACGCCTGATCGGCCTCACCCTGATCGTGCTGGGCATCGGCGTGGTGGCCGGCATCCTGCGCAGAGATGCCCACGGGCACCGCCACAGCCGCATCGAGAGCCGCCTGGCTATTGCCATCAACGGCATCCTGTGGGCCGCGTGGCGCATCCGGCGACTCGGGAATCCGGCCCTGCCCCGCCCTGAACGCTTCCAGTGGATGTACACCGGCAAATCGGTCTTTCTCATCGGCGTTCTGCACGGTGTGGGCGCAGAGACCCCCAGTCAACTGGCTTTGTTCTTTCTCACCGCCAACCTGGGCGGCACTTCGCGCGGGCTGCTGGGGCTGAGCGCCTTTGCCCTGGGGCTGGTCGCAATGAATGCGCTGATGACGGCTTCCATGGGCGGCGCATTCAAAGCCAGTGGCCAGCACCCGGGGTTCTACCACGTGATCGCGTGGACCGGCGCGGCGTACAGCTGCGTCATCGGACTCATTTTCCTGCTCGGGATCTCGGACCGCCTGCCGGCCCTCGGATAAGGCGTGACGGCCTTCGCGGCTTAATCGTCAATCGATCCTCTTTTCATGCATTTACCCCTCCTCGTCTACGGTGACATTCATCACCGCCAGTCGTATCGACCCAACGGTATAAGAAAGCCAGGCAGCAACCCGATATAGCCCCGGCGCCACGTGGGCCTGGTTCTGCCACGGGAGGAATCGTGCCAGCTTTCACACCTCCGCCGCTGCCCAGCGACGATAAACGTTGGAAAATCGTGAACGGCACCATGCGCAAGAATGGCTTTGCCCGCCACGCCCTGATCGAAACGCTTCACACCGTACAATCCTCGTTCGGCTATCTTGACGACGACGCCATCCGCTTTGTGGCCCGCTCGCTGCGCGTGCCGCTGAGCCAGGCATATGGAGTGGTCACGTTCTACCACTACTTCAGCCTCAAGCCCCCCGGCAAGCACACCATGACGGTCTGCACCGGAACAGCGTGCTACATCAAGGGGACGGACAAGCTGCTGGCTACGGCTGAGAAACATCTCGGCATTCCCCACGGACAGACCACCAAGGACGGCCAGATCAGCCTCATGACCGCTCGCTGCGTGGGCGCCTGCGGACGCGCTCCCGTGGTGTTGAACGATGGCGACCTGCTGGGCCTGGTCACCGCCGAGCAGATGATCGAGCAACTGGAAAGGTGGGCGGTCGAATGAATATCGAAGAACTGGAACAGATAGCCGAATCCGTTCGCCTCGAAAACGCGAAATACGACCACGAGATCAACGTGTGCATGGGCACCGGATGCCTCAGCCAGCACTCCGACAAGCTGAAGGATGCGCTGAACAAGGCGATTGAGGGTTCCGGGAAAAAGGCGTTCGTGCGCCGCACCGGATGCATGGGCCTGTGCGCGGCCGGGCCGCTGGTTCTGGTCGATCCCGAAGAAACCCTCTACCGCCAGGTGCAGCCGTCGCACGCCGAAGCCGTGGTGGCCGCCCTCGGCGGCGAACCGGTTGCAGCGCTGCAATGCGACCTTCGCGAGCACTTCGATCAGCAGGTGCACGTGGTGCTCGAGAACTCCGGCCACATCGATCCGGAAAAGATCGACGACTACATCTCCCGGGATGGCTACAAGGCCCTGGTTAAGGTGCTGACCGAGATGGAGCCCACGGACGTGATCAAGGAGATCACCGATAGCGGGCTTCGGGGCCGTGGCGGCGGCGGCTATCCCACCGGCCTCAAGTGGGGCACCGTGGCCAAGGCCGGCGGCGACCTGAAATATGTCATCTGCAACGGCGACGAGGGCGATCCCGGCGCATTCATGGATCGCAGCGTTCTGGAGAGCGATCCCCAGCGTGTTCTCGAAGGCATGGCCATCGCGGCTTACGCGGTCGGCGCGACCAAGGGCTTCGTCTATGTGCGCGCCGAATATCCCCTGGCGGTGAGCCGTCTCAGTGCCTGCCTGCGCGATGCGCGGCGGCGCGGCCTGCTGGGCAACAACATCTGCAACACGCCCTTCAACTTCGACGTGGAGATTCGTCTCGGCGCGGGCGCGTTCGTCTGCGGCGAAGAGACCGCGCTGATTGCGTCGATCGAAGGCAAGCGCGGCACACCCAAGCCGAGGCCGCCCTATCCCGCGGTAAGCGGGCTGTGGGGCCGCCCCACTCTCATCAACAACGTCGAGACCTTCGCCAATATTGCGCCCATCATTCGCAACGGCGCCAAGTGGTTCACCGGGATGGGATCGGAACGCAGCAAGGGCACCAAGGTGTTCGCACTGACCGGCAAGATCACCAACACCGGCCTGGTCGAAGTGCCCATGGGCATCAGCCTGCGCAAGATCATTGAAGGCATAGGCGGCGGAGTCCCGGGAGGGCATACTTTCAAAGCCGTCCAGACCGGCGGCCCCTCGGGCGGCTGCATTCCCGCTGAACTGCTCGACATCGGCATCAGCTACGATGCCCTGCTCAGCGTGGGCTCGATGATGGGCTCCGGCGGAATGATCGTCATGGATGACACGTCCTGCATGGTCAACGTTGCCCGCTTCTTCATCGAGTTCTGCATGACCGAGTCGTGCGGCAAGTGCATCCCCTGCCGCGCCGGCACGGCGCAGATGCATACACTCCTAACCCGCATCTGCGAGGGCCACGGCAGCATGGAAGATCTCGATCTTCTGGTAGATCTCGGCGGCACTATCCGCGAGACCAGCCTCTGCGGTCTCGGCATGTCGGCGCCCAACCCGGTGCTGAGCACTCTGCGCTACTTCCGCAACGAGTACATCGAGCACATCGTCCACAAGCGTTGCCCGGCCGGCGTTTGCAACATCGAAGCGCCCGCGGCCGCCGAAGCAGCCCTGGAGGTATTGGCATGAGCGTGGCCGTAGATGTAAAAACACTCGTCATCGATGGCCGCAACGTCAGCGCGCGCGCCGGCCAGACCATCCTCGAAGTGGCGCGGGAAAACGGGATCGACATCCCCACACTGTGTCACCTCGACGGGCTTACCGATGTCGGTGCGTGCCGGCTATGCGTGGTCGAGATCAAGGGCAGCAACAAGCTGCTGCCCGCATGCGTCGCAACCGTGTTTGAAGGCATGGAAGTGTCGACCGGCACCGAGCGCCTGCAGAAGCATCGCCGCACCATTCTTGAATTGCTGTTTGCCGAGCGCAATCATATCTGCTCGGTGTGCGTTTCCAACGGCCACTGCGAACTGCAGTCTCTGGCCCAGAGCCAGGGGCTCACTCACGTCCGGCTGCCTTATCGCAATCCCGAACTCCCCGTGGATGCATCGCACGAGCGCTTCACCGCTGATCACAACCGCTGCATTCTTTGCACCCGCTGCGTGCGTGTCTGCGCCGAGGTGGAGGGCGCCCACGTGTGGGACGTGATGGGCCGCGGCATCGACTCCATGGTCATCACCGATCTTCACGACGAGTGGGGAAGCTCCACCTGCACCCGCTGCGGCAAATGCGTCCAGGTCTGCCCTACCGGTGCGCTCACTGACAAGGGCAAGATCGGGTCCGATCACCCCAAGTACCCTGACTTTCTGCCCTACTTGAACCTGATGCGGGAGGCAAAATGAGCAAACTTAAACTGGCCACGGTCTGGCTGGACGGATGTTCCGGCTGCCACATGTCCTTCCTCGATATGGATGAACGGCTGATCCTGCTGGCTGACCTTGTCGATCTTGTCTACAGTCCCATCGTCGATACCAAGGAGTATCCCGATGAGGTTGACATCGCGCTCGTTGAGGGCGCGGTTGCTTCGGTTGACGACGAGAAGAAGATTCGCAAGATTCGCGCCCATTCAAAGATGCTGGTCGCAATGGGCGACTGCGCTGTGGCCGGCAACGTGCCGTCGATGCGCAACCCCATCGGACCGCAGGCTATCCTCGATCGCGCTTACATCGAAAACGTCACCGCCCAGCCGCAGATACCGTGCGTGGTGGTGCCGCGATTGCTCAACAAGGTGCGCCCCATCCACGAGTTCGTGCCGGTCGACGTTTTCCTGCCCGGTTGCCCCCCCTCGGCCGACACCTTCCACGCCACGCTGACCGCACTGATCACTGGCGAGCCGCTTGATATCCCGGCGCTCACCCGCTTTGGAGCCTGATATGAGCCAGACCATCACCATCGATCCCGTAACCCGCCTTGAAGGTCACGGCAAAATCACCATCCAGCTCAACGGACAGGGCGAAGTGGAAGATGCGCATTTTCACGTCACCCAGGTACGCGGGTTCGAGCGCTTCTCCGAAGGGCGCCCGTTCTACGAAATGCCCAGCCTCATGGCGCGCATCTGCGGCATCTGCCCGGTATCGCATCTCATCGCCTCGGCCAAGGCTTGCGAAGCCATCATGTCGGTGCGCATTCCGCACACCGCCGCGCAACTGCGCCGCATGCTCAACCTCGCGCAGATGGTCCAGTCGCACGCGCTGAGTTTCTTTTACCTGTCGTCTCCCGACCTGCTCCTGGGGATGGAATCGGATCCCAAGGTTCGCCACATCTTCGGCGTGGTTGCGGCCAAACCAGACCTGGGCCGCGCCGGTGTGGCGCTGCGCCGCTTCGGCCAGCACATCATCGAGCTTCTCGGCAACAAGCGCATCCACCCCGGATGGGTGATTCCCGGCGGTGTCACCGAGCCGCTAAGCCCGGCCAAGCGCGACGAGATCCTGGCCATGCTGCCCGAAGCCTATGCGGGCATCAAGCTCGCTCTCGGCGCTTACAAACAGATCGCCGACAGCTTCAAGGATGAGATCGCAGTGTTTGCCAACTTCCCGTCGCTTTACATGGGCCTGGTTGGAGACGACGACGAGATAGAGTTCACCGACGGCGCGCTGCGCCTCATCGGGCCGGACGGTGAGATCATTGAGGACGGCATCACCGCCAATCGCTTTACCGAAGTGATCGGCGAAGCAGTGGAGCCTTACAGCTATACCAAATTCGCCTACTACAAGCCGCTCGGTTATCCGGACGGCAGTTACCGGGTAGGCCCGCTTGCGCGCCTCAACATCGCCCGGAAAATGGGCACTCCCCTGGCTGACGTTGAACTTGCGGAGTTCAAGCAGCTCGCCTCCGGCCCGCTTCACAGCTCGTTTCACTACCATCACGCGCGGCTGATCGACATCCTGTACGGCATCGAAAAGATCGAACGGATCCTTACCGATCCGCTCATCCTCGACAAGCACGTGCGCGCCACGGCGGGCGTCAATCGCCTGGAAGGCGCGGGCCAGGCCGAGGCACCGCGCGGCACCCTCCACCACCATTACAAGGTTGACGAGAATGGCCTCATCACCTGGGCCAACCTTGTTATCGCGACGGGCCAGAACAACAACGCCATGAACAGAGGCGTGCTGCAGGCGGCCCGGCACTATGTGAAGGACGGCAAATTCACGGAAGGGATTCTCAATCGCGTCGAGGCCGTGGTCCGCACTTTCGATCCGTGCCTCAGCTGCTCCACGCACGCCTTCGGGCAAATGCCGCTGGCGCTGACGCTGGTGTCTGCCGATGGTGAAATCGTCGACCAGGCCGTACGATAATAGTCCACAGCAGTCAGCGATGCCTGGCGGAGACCGGAAGTCTTCGCCAGGCCGGCAAAGCCTGAACCGCCCCGCGCTTGCGGAGATCGCATCGGACGTCCGGACCTTCCCTGCAACCTGCGGGACTTCCGCGTAGCACCATGCAGACCAAGCCGCCTCATTGCCGTTGCCTCATCCTCGCCTGCGGCAACACGCTGCGAGGAGATGACGGTGTAGGTCCGTGGCTGTCTGCCTGGGCGGAGGAACGTTTCGATGCCGAGCCGGCAGTCCGCGTTCTGTCCCGCCAGCAATGGACACCTGATCTTTCCGAAGACGTCGCCCTGTCCGAGTACGTTCTGTTTATCGATTGCGCAGTTGATTCCGGGCCGGGAGAGGTCCGCCTGCGGGAGATAGACCCTGCGCCATCCGGCCCTCCGTTGGCGACCCACCACGTGAGCGCCGCCGACCTTCTCATCCTGGGCCAGGAGCTCTACGATTCGAAACCCCGCGCCGCACTGCAGCTCACGGTCGGCGCCGCCTCCGTGGAGATCGGCGAAACCCTCACGCTCAGCGTAATGCAAGCCCTGCCCGAGGCTTGCGATCTGCTTGAGGCGACGGTGAGGGGATGGCTCGCATCGTTCGATTCCACTCCCGGCCGGCATTGATCCCTACCGTTCTCGAACCGCTGACCATGAGCGCCTCCTGGTGATGCGACGGCAAATCCACGCTTTCCCTGCCGGCGCGCACGGGTCACCACTTCACGGCGCGAGGGCTCCATTGAAGGTTGGACAGCTGTTCACCGTTCCGCCTTGCAGGCCTTTGCGGAACCACTCTTCGCGCTGTGCGCTTGACCCGTGGGTCCAATTCTCCGGGCTCACGGCACGTCCGCTCATGCGCTGCAGGTGGTCGTCGCCCACCGCCGCGGCGGCCCTCAAGGCTGCCTGCACATCCTGGTCATGGACGATGTTCCGCTGTTCGGTGCTGTGTCCCCAAACGCCCGCAAAACAATCGGCCTGCAGCTCCAGGTCCACGGACAGCGGATTCTGCTCCTGCGGATTCTGGTCCACCAGGCGCCGCTCCCGCGATTCAATGCCCAGCTGCTTCTGAATGTGGTGCCCAAGTTCGTGGGCGATCACATAAGCCTGCGCGAAATCGCCGGTATCCCCGCCGAAGCGGCGCAGATCGTTCCAGAACCCGAGGTCGATGTAAATCTTTTCGTCTTCGGGGCAATAGAACGGACCGGTCTGCTCACGGGCCGTTCCGCAGCCCGAAGATGTTGCGTCGCGAAACAGAACCAGCTTGGCATGACGATACGTCCGGCCATGGGCCGTGAAGATTTGCGTCCAGGTTTTTTGCGCATCATCGAGCACAAAGCTGATCAGCTGCACGTCGCGGTCTTCAGCGCCGGTGCGCTGGCCGGGCTGTCGCGCCTCGGGGTTACCGGTGCGAACGCTGCTCTGCGGCTGCCCGCCATGCAGCGCGCCTCCCAGGTAATTCCGGCCGGTGATGAGGCTGATGATCAGCAGCACTACAAACCCCACGATGCCGAGACCGCCGCCGCCCATTCCAAACCCGCCGCCGCTTGAATCTCGGCGATCCTCGATGTCGCTGCTCGTCCCGCCCGGAGTCCAGTCCATTTCGCGTCCTCTCCTTTGCTCAGATGCCGGTTCGGGGCAAACTCCTGCCCTGCAATTTCAGCGTCCGTCGGTGGCGCCCCGCCTATGACAACGGCTCAGTTCCGAATGTCGGCCAGAAGGGTTTCGATCTCGGCGCGCTCCGTAGCGGTCACCGGGAGCAGGGGCGCGCGGGGGCGTCCTCCGTAGTAGCCGTTGAAGTCGCAAGCCGCCTTGACGCCCGCAATACCCAGCGCCCCTGCGATGCGTTGGCTGGCAGCCCCGATGCGAGCCTGCTTTTCCCCGGCAAGCCTGGGGTCATGGTCTTTCCACGCCAGGTAAATCTCCTGGCATGCCTGCGGCGCGCACGCCGCAAAACCCAGGATCGCCCCGGCCGCTCCCACCTCCAGTGATTCCAGCAGGTTGGAGGGCGAACCCGTCATCACGTGGAATCCGACCTCCCTGGTCCGGGTCTTGATCCCCTGCGGAGGGGGAGCCGCCGCCACCGCGACGCCTCCGGCCAGCCCCTCGATGGAAACAAAGGTCGCTCCGAGATCGCTTTTTTGGTCGAGCATCCGGCCTGTTACCGCCTCAAACACGGGCGTGACCGTGACAGTTCGGCGCGGGGCATTGCGTGTGGCCTCGACCATCGCACGGGCTCGTTCCACGTTCCCGCTCGAATCCTTGATCCCGATAATGTTGGGGTGCTGCGCCAATTCCGCCACCACTTCGATCGGAATGTCATAAGGCACGAATTTCGGGATGTTATAGAGCAGCACCGGCAGCGGGGAGCGGTCCGCCACGCTACGAAAATAGTGCAGCACGGCCGCTTTGGTCATCTGCGGCGCATAGTAGGTGGGCGTGCGCACCACCACTGCGTCAAATCCACACTCCGCCGCTGCCTCGCACAGCTCTACCGTGCCTTTCACGCTCTGCCGTCCCACCCCGGCGATGAGCACCTTCTCAGGGGCTGCTGCGGCGGCGGCGGTCCGCAGCACATCCCGGGTTTCCACGTCGTTCAGGGCAACCGCTTCGCCTGTCGAACCGAGAACCACCATGCCCGACAACAGGCTGCGCGAGTAGCGCGCGACATTAGCCTCGAGTTTGCGGAAATAGACTCGCTCGTCGGAGTAAAACGGGGTCGTAACCGCTGCGAATATTCCTTCGATCAGCATGCTTCCATTCTAGCGGCCGCCCTCTACCGCGCGCTCATATGCCGCGAAAGGTGTAATTTGCCGCGGCGGGTTTCGATTGTTCTTTCCCCCCGGCCCGTATAACCTAGTAGCTAACGCCCCTTAGATAGATCCATGCAGGTGAATCAGCGCAATGCCCTGGTTTCAGTTTCAATCCGACGAGGACGACGGCACCGACAAGCTTTCCCGGCAGGCACTCTCGTTCGGCCTGCACACGTTCCTGGCGGTAGCGGCCTGGCTGATGATGATGCTCGCAGGCTACGCACTCAACCCCGCCTCGGTTTCTCAAGGAGTCGTGCTGCTGCTGTCGCTCCTTGTCCCCATGATCGCCGGCAATATCGTCGCCCGTATCCATGCCGATGAAATGGCAATGCATGTCTGGCTGGTTGGCCTGATCTGGCTGCTCATTGTGAGCTTGTGGGTCCTCGACATGCCCACCGGGCCGAACGAGTGCTTCCAGTGCGGCGCCGCCGAGAAGTTGACCCGCACCTTCTTCAGCCTGCCCGCCCCGAGCGGACTCATAGACGACAACGGTCCGTTCTTCGGGACCTGGCCCGCTGCCGCCATGGCCGGCTACGCCATTGGCGCGCGCCTGGCCCTCAGAAAACGCCTGGCGAAGGCCGCGGCTTAAGCCACGGCTTCCCCAGAACGCTCTCAGTGATTCTCTGAGGCGTCCTCGATGCCTTCCGACATTTCGTCGTCCAAATGCTCGAGAACCTGTATCCCATCTTCAGCGTGCGGAGCTTCTTTCCGCCCCCGAATCATTTCGCCGCTTCAGCAACGGCATGCAGTTGCTGAAGTGCATAGACGGTGATCTGCTTGCGCTGCATGGAGGCGATGCCCTCCGCTGCAGCCTGCGCTGCCGCGATGGTCGTGATAGTCGGGATTCGCGCCAGCACTGCCGCCCGGCGGATCGCCTTCTCGTCAAAAAACGTGTCCTGGCCGCGAGGCGTGTTGATGATCAGCTGGATCCGGTCTCCCTTGATCAGGTCCACCACGTTGGGCCGGCCTTCCTTCACTTTGAACACGCGCTCAACCCCCATGCCCGCCTTCTCGAGGACGTTGGCGGTGCCTTCGGTGGCCACGATTTTGAAACCGAGATGCACGTATCGGCGGGCCAGGTCGATCACCGCCGGCTTGTCATGGTCATTCACGCTGAAAAATACCGTGCCCCCGGTCGGAAGCACTTGCCCGGCAGAAAGCTGGGCCTTCGCGAATGCTTCTCCGAAGTTCGCGGCCACGCCCATGACCTCGCCGGTGGATCGCATCTCCGGCCCGAGAACCGTATCGACACCCGCGAACTTGTTCCATGGAAACACCGGCGACTTCACATAATAGAAGCTGCCGACTTCCAGATCCTTACCGCTCGCCAACTGCTCGGGCAGCAACTCGCGCAGCTTCCGGCCGGTCATCAGCCGTGAGGCGATCTTGGCCAGCGGTACCCCGGTTGCTTTTGAAACATAGGGCACCGTGCGCGAAGCACGCGGGTTTACCTCGATGACATAGACGTGATCGCCACCGTCGGCATCGCGCTGAATCGCAAACTGCAGGTTGACCAGGCCGACAACCTTGAGGGCCAGCGCCAGCTTGCGCGTGTACGTGCGCAGCACGTCGAGCGTCTCCGGACGGATGTCCACTGCCGGCAGCACGCACGAAGAATCGCCCGAGTGGATTCCCGCCTCTTCGATATGCTGCATGATGCCCGCGATGATCACGTCTTCCGAGTCGCACAGAGCATCGACGTCAACCTCTACAGCGCTCTCGAGAAAGTGGTCGACGAGCACCGGCCGTTCCTGTGAATACTCCACCGCTTCGCGCATGTATTTCGCGACGGCATCGGCGTCGTAGGCAATCACCATGGCGCGGCCACCGAGAACGTAGCTCGGCCGCACCAGCACGGGGTACCCGATGCGCTCGCCGATAGCCAGCGCCTGGTCCACACTGGTCGCGGTGCCGCCGGCGGGCTGGGGGATTTCGAGTTCTTCAAGCAGCTTGCCGAAGCGCTTGCGGTCTTCGGCCAGGTCAATCGACTCCGGCGAAGTCCCGATGATGGGCACGCCTGCCGCGCGCAGACGCTGCGCCAGGTTCAGCGGCGTCTGCCCGCCAAATTGCACGATCATCCCGATCTTCGCGCCCGACTGCGCCTCGTGGTTGTAGACCGCGAGAACATCTTCCAGTACCAGCGGCTCGAAGTAGAGGCGATCGCTGGTGTCGTAGTCAGTCGAAACCGTCTCGGGATTGCAGTTCACCATGATGGTTTCGTAGCCGTCTTCTTTAAGCGCGAACGCGGCGTGGCAGCAGCAGTAGTCGAATTCAATGCCCTGCCCGATGCGGTTCGGTCCCGAGCCGAGAATGATGATCTTGTCGCGATCGGTCGGCGGGGCCTCGTCCTCTTCGTCATAGGTCGAGTAGAGATACGGTGTCATCGATTCAAATTCCGCAGCGCACGTATCGACCAGCTTGAAGACGGGCTTGATGCCCAGCCCTTCGCGCAGTTCCCTCACCTGCTTCACACCGTCGTGGCCTTCCAGCTTCCACTCGGTGGCGATGCGCTCGTCGCTCAGTCCGAAGCGCTTGAGGCGGAGCAGGTGTTCAGCGCTGATGTGTTCCGGCGCGGTTTCGCCGATGCCCATCTGCGCCTGCGTGATCTCGCGGATCTGATGCAGGAACCACGGGTCCATCCCCGTCAGCCGCGCCACTTCGCGCACGCTCATGCCGCGCTCAAACGCAAAGCGGATGTAGCCCAGCCGCTCCGGCTTGGGCGTCACCAGCATCTGCGTCAGGCGGCGCGGCTCCAGCACTTCCGCCCCGGTCTTCTTGCCCGTCTCGAGCGCGCGCCAGGCCTTCATGAGCGCTTCTTTGAAAGTGCGTCCCATGGACATCACTTCGCCCACCGACTTCATCTGCGGACCGAGCGTGTCATCGGAGCCAGGAAATTTTTCAAACTGCCACTTGGGAATCTTCACCACAACGTAGTCAATGGTCGGCTCGAAGCAGGCCGGCGTCTTGCGCGTGATGTCGTTGGGAATTTCATCGAGCGTATAGCCGACCGCCAGTTTGGCGGCGATTTTGGCAATGGGAAAGCCGGTAGCCTTTGAGGCCAGCGCCGACGACCGCGACACGCGCGGATTCATTTCGATCACCGTCATGCGCCCGTTGGCGGGATTCACCGCGAACTGCACATTCGAGCCGCCGGTCTCCACACCGATTTCGCGCATAACGGCAATAGCCGCATCGCGCATCTTCTGATACTCGCGATCGGTCAGCGTCTGCGCCGGGGCCACCGTGATGGAGTCCCCGGTGTGCACGCCCATCGGATCAAAATTTTCTATCGAGCAGATGATGATGACGTTGTCGGCGAGGTCGCGCATCACCTCCAGTTCGTATTCCTTCCAGCCGAGAACGCTCTCTTCGACCAGGCACTCATGTACGGGCGACAAGTCGAGACCGCGGGAGAGAATCTCCATCAGCTCTTCGCGGTTATAGGCAATTCCCCCACCCGAGCCGCCAAGCGTGAAGCTGGGACGAATGAGGACGGGGAAGCCCAGCTTGCTCGCGAAGTCGAGACCGTCGCGCAGATTGTTGATCAGGGCCGACTTCGACACTTCGAGGCCGATGCGAATCATCGCATCCTTGAACAGAAGACGATCCTCGGCCTTTTTAATAGCCTCGAGCTTGGCTCCGATCAGCTCTACGTTATAGCGGTCCAGCACCCCAGCGTCGGCAAGATCGACAGCAAGATTCAACGCCGTCTGCCCGCCCACCGTTGGAAGCACGGCAAACTTGCCCGAACCCGGGCCCAGCATCTCCGCTTCCCTGCGGATGATCTCCTCGACGTATTCGCGGGTGAGCGGCTCGATATAAGTGCGATCAGCGAGTTCAGGATCGGTCATGATGGTGGCCGGATTGGAATTCACCAGCACCACTTCATAGCCTTCCTGGCGCAGCGCCTTGCAGGCCTGGGTGCCGGAGTAATCGAACTCCGCCGACTGGCCGATCACGATCGGACCCGAGCCGATCACCAGGATCTTCTGAATGTCATTTCTGCGTGGCATGTCTTCGAACTTCCTGTCTTAATGTCTGTTCTTTTCACGAATGTTCCGCTCGAACTCCCGCTTGCTGGCGAGCACCGCGGAACATTCATCCATACAGGCGCCGGGGCCCAGAATCACGTACAGCTTTTTCCGCTCGGCACGGGTCACGATCTCGTCCGTGACCACAATGTCCCGGGTGGCGGGCGCGTATTGCGACCGCGCCACCCGAAACACGTAGTGACCAGAGACATGCTCGAATCGGAACGCGCCTGCTTGATCGGTTCGAGTCCGGAACGCAACATTCTCGTCGCGGCTCAGCGTGATCTCAACACCCGGCACCGGCTGTCCCAAGCTGTTGGCAACCAGTCCCTCAACGTGGGTCAAATGCTCCGGCCCTGGCATGTCGAGCTGTGCCCACAAGGCGTCCGGGCCGGCCAGAAGCGCTGAAACGCAGATGATTCCGCCCAAAAAACAGCGGAGCCAAATGCCCCGCTGTTGATGAACGCCGAACCTCTCGCGCCGCGCAAGCGTCATCCCTTCCACTCCTCCATCATCTTGCGGAAGTCGCGGAACAGGTAATGCGAATCGTGCGGACCCGGCGCGGCTTCGGGGTGATACTGCACGCTGAACAACGGCAGCGTCTTGTGCCGCAGGCCTTCCAGCGTGTCGTCGTTCAGGTCCACGTGAGTCAACTCGACTTCATTGGCGTTGACCGAATCCGGATCGACAGCGAAGTTGTGGTTGTGCGCCGTGATTTCTACTTTGCCGGTCGCATGATTCTTCACGGGATGATTGCCGCCGTGGTGGCCGAACTTCAACTTGTAGGTTCTGCCGCCCAGCGCCAGCCCGCATAGCTGATGCCCGAGACAAATGCCGAACACCGGCACCCGCCCCATCATGTTGCGAATCGCGCGCACCGCATAGTCAACCGGCTCCGGATCGCCGGGGCCGTTCGACAGGAAAACTCCGTCCGGCTTCAGCCCGAGCACATCCTCCGCGGTCGTCTCCGCCGGAACCACCGTCACCCTGCAGCCTTCCCGCGCCAGCATGCGCAGGATGTTCTGCTTGATCCCGAAGTCGTATGCCACTACATGGAGCGGAGACAACTCGGTCATGGACGGCAGGAGTGGATCGCCGCCCTGAAAATGAGGATCCGACGTGTCAAAGCTGTACGACGACTTGGTCGATACCACCCGCGCCAGATCGGTTCCGTCCATCTTGCGGATGTTGCGCGCCTTTTCCACCAGAGCTTCCGGATTGGAGGTGTCGGTCGAGATGACGCCGCGCATCACGCCGTGGGTACGCAGATGGCGCACCAGCGCACGGGTGTCGATCTCCGCCAGCACCGGGACGGAATACCGCTCCATGTACTCGTCGGTGACCTGTTCCGAGCGCCAGTTGGAACTAACCGCTGAAAACTCGCGCACAATCAGGCCCTCGATGTACGGACGCGCGGCTTCGTTATCTGCCTGGTTGGTGCCGTAATTCCCGATCTGCGGATTGGTGAGGACGACAATCTGCCCTGAGTAGGACGGATCCGTCGCGATTTCCTGGTAACCAGTGAGGGAAGTATTAAACACCACTTCGCCCTGGCATTCGCCCGGGTGGCCGTAGCCTAGACCCTTGAAGATGCGCCCGTCTTCGAGCGCAAGGAGTGCCTGCATCGCCTCTCCGAGGAGTGGATTCAATCGATGTTCAACCGAAGCGGGTTATCTTCTTTCGAGTCAGAGGTTTGATCTCTTTTCAAGGCTGAAGATGGGAGAGAAGGGTGCTGGTGTGCCGCGGTGTCGGTACCACATCGATTGCCTCTTCCACTATACCAGCGTTTTTCGCGCCGATTCGGCGACAGGCAACGTGTGGATGTTCCCCATAAGGCTGCGGGGTGAAGCGCCGCCACCGCGTGATCTGCAAAGGGAGGATCGGAGCGGAGCCGGGTGCCTGGTACCGTTGCGAACCTGTGTTCGGAGCCGGTCACGAAACGCAATTGCTCGGATTCCGTCCAATGCCTGGTAGACAAACGTCATCAGATATGAGGTACCAATGGGGATGAGGTTAGTACCTTTAGTGTATGGATCGCAGGACTTAAAAGGAACTACAAATGCTCAAGCAAGGCGCTCCCTCAGTTGCTTACCAATATGATTGAAAGGCAGAATGTTAATGTGAATTCTTTCCCGTTCCAGGGGCGGACAGTACCACGTTTTCTCCGTCGGATGTCCCCCAATCTTCATCTCGTCGCTACTTATTTGATCTCGCGCCTGCTTTCGGAGAAAAGATGGTATCCGGTATCCCTCAAAAGTACCCGCATCCTCACTTCGCTGATACGGCCCTGGCTAGGTGAAACCCCCGACAGATCTCTCTGGATGCTCGATTACTGGTTAAAGAATCTATTTAGCTACGAACGGCCATTTCACATTCCAATTTGCACGCTGGGCGAGGAAGCAATTTTCGCTGCCAAAGAAAATCCGGGTGGCACGGCCGTCATTTCAGTCCATTTGCCGCTCGCAATTCTCGTCCTCCGCTCGCTTGTAGACATAGGTTGCGCCCCCACCGCCGTGCTTTCCCACGGAGGTTATTTGCGCGGCGGAAAGTTTCCCGTTGGAGCTGGAGAAGGTCTGCCTGGCCTCACTCCGGGCCCAACTGTACTGGTCAGAGCGCGCAGCGTTCTGCGCCGCGGCGGGCTAGTGGCGGCGATGATTGACACTCAGTTGGGTGCGCCGCTCAACACCAATATGTTAGATTTGCTGGGTTCCGTCGGGGCGCGGGCTGTCTTTGCGCTCGCCTGGCTGCAAGCGGATGGAGAAATTGTCGTCGAGTATTACAATCCCCCGGACCCGTTCTGTACGAGCAAGGAAGGGATCTTGTCGAATATTGAATTCTTTCGAGGCAAAGTGAAGGAGCATCAACTGGCTCACTGCGAGCTACAGTCTGAGACCGCTCGTCAGCCTCCTGCGCCGAAAGCAAACAATCTCTCCGGAGTGGACGCATCATCCTGATACATCTATTCTCGTTTCCCAAGACGAGAAGGCCCGACTCGTTGTATCCTCCATGCTTCAAAGGAAACCTATCAACTTCTCTTCTGCGTTATCATTCACCTCGCAACTTATCGGCCTGCTTTGCGATTGCGATGGAAGTGGTTGAGCAACACGCTGTATGTCAAATGCATCAGAATCGGTGTAACTTCCCGTCCTGACGCGTCATTTCATCATAATGGCTTCATTCATCGAGGAGGCCTATGAAAGTCCGGTTGCAGCAGTTGATCCCCCTATCCGTTGCCCTGGTCTGTGCAGCAGTTTCCCATCCTGCCCAGGCTCAGGATCCTAACGCTCACCTCTATCTCGGTAACGCAGTACCGGGGCGTAACATATCCACCACAACTAACCCGGAGTACCCGGTAGACATATCCATGGGAGGACACTGCATCGCTCAAGGACTTAGCTTTGGCGAAACGCGTGGTCCTTACACTACGCCCCCGGGCACGTACGCGTTCAGCATCAGCGTCGCAAACGCGCTTTCTCCCTGCAGCAGCCCTGCCTTCTTCTCGGCGAGCCTCTCGCTGGTGGCCGGGGGCTCTTACATGGGAATGGCTTCACTGAACAGTTCCAACCAAGCAACTGGAACTGCCTTTGCAGTTGACCTTTCGGCTGTTCCGGTCGGACAGAGTCGACTCATCGTGTTCAATACAACGAAAGATAACTTGACTGGCGTGTTCTTCGTCGGCGACTCTACCACGGCATCGCAGACTTCGTATTTCAACGCCGGAACTCAAGTTGTCTTTAACTTGCCGAATGGGGAGTACAGCGAAACCCTCTACCAGGGGTCCACTGTTGCTACCGGGCCGTTTGAACTTGGTATTGGATCGAGAAGCGTGTATGTCATGATCCTCGCGGGCTCCGCAGCCAATGGTTCGGTGCAAGTGGTCGGACCGCAAGTCATCAAGGACGTCTACTAACAAAACAAACGAGCATTAAAGACGAGGCGCAGTACCGGTACACAAAGCCCGGGACTGCGCCTCAATAGCTTGCTATAGGTAATCCCTGAATCGAAGCGGGCAGCGACCATTCAAACTCTTTCCAGGGCACCTAACCCAAAGAGGGCACCCGGCAGGGTCTTAACACGTGAGTTCTCTGTCCGGGCATGACCACACCCTTGGAACTCACAAGAGCTTCCTGTCACGTGCGGTGCCGGCATCAGCGCCTTACGCCATTTCCTATTCAACAACGCCCGCATCACGCGTCGGCCAGTAGACAAAAACTGCCTTGCCGTAGATCAGGTCGCGATCGACCGGCCCGAATTCGCGGCTGTCGGAGGAGATTGAACGGTGATCCCCCATCACGAAGTAGGCATCTTCGGGGATCACGGTCTCGGCAAACGAGCGCGTGTCTCGGAACTCCTCGGGAACATACGTCTCATTCAGCGGCTTGCCGTTCACCCAAACCCGTCCCCTCTCAATCGCCAACCGGTCACCGGGCAGCGCAATCACCCTCTTGATATAGCTCTTCTGGGGGTCGCGCGGATAGTGAAACACCACCACGTCGCCGCGATGAATGGCCGAAATCCGATAGACGAATTTGTTGATGAAGAGCCGGTCGTGATCTTCCAGCCGGGGCAGCATGCTGGTGCCTTCCACGCGCACGGGCTGGTAGAGAAACGTAATGATCAGAACGGAAACTGCCGCTGAAACTACAATATCGCGCAGCCAGAGCCCGATTCCCCCGCTTCTCCGTTCCTCCGCCGGCGGTATCTCCGCGCCCGGCGGAGCGATCGGCAATCCGGTGAGGACCGGTGCAACAGGAGGGAGCTGTTGGGTGGTCTGGTCGGGAGGCGGCATTTCCATCTCTTAATAGATTACTCGCAACCGAGGCCGCCCGGCGGACAGAAAACGCGCGCGCGTTTCGGCTTGTCGAGAGGTTTGGGCTGATCCGCGGCCGGCACCAGGGATGTAACCGTTCCCGGGCTCCCTACGCCCGCCAGGTTTGTGTCCTCGAGAATCAGGGGCCGCTGCAGCACCATCTCTACCTGCGTCCCGCTTTCGATATTCACATCGGCCCCCCGCGTAAACAGCGAGACCAGCCCGGCGGTCGCCAAACCTGCTCCCACCCCTGCCAGGCCCCCCGCGATCGGATGCCCCGACCCTAATCCGCCGATCGATCCCACCGTCGCCCCGGTGGGAATGGATACCTCGGCCACTTTCCCCATGTTCCGAGTTTTGTCGCCGTCCTGCTCGATCGTGCCCTCGCCGTCGTTTTTCACCGACTGCTTTTTCGCGCCCGGCACGCTGTCCACGATTCCCGGGATCTCGACCACTGATCCATTGGGGAAAATGATCGATGTAAAGTGCATGTCGAGCTGGGCTTTACCCTTCACCCGCCCGGCGCGTTCCACTCGATCCACCACTCCCTGCACATACACGCCTGCGGGGATCATGACCCGGTTTCCCGCCACTACCGGAAATGCCGACGCGAGATAAACACCATCGCCAGGCTTGGCGCTTTTGGTGTTCACCGAGCTTCGCAATTGCAGGAGAACCTTGGTCCCCGCCGGCACGGTGTAGGTCTTCTTCACACGCTCCGCAGCGGCGGTTGGGGGCCCCTCGGCAGCAGGGACAACCTGCGCACCGGGACTGGCAGGCGTTGCAGTCTCGGGACCGGCGGGCGTGCTACCAGCGGGCGCGGGTTGCGGCGCAGCGGCGGGACTCGTCTCAGGCGCCTGGGCAGAAGCTGCCTGCGCCACCATCGTCATCAGACCCGCTGCAAACGCCGCTCCCGCCCACCATCGACTCTGCGCCATACGACCTCCACACCCCTGTCACCGTCGATTCTCTGTGTTTCTGCTGGATAGACGGCGGTTCCGAGCCCAAGGATAGCGCTGCTCCCATCCCCGCAGTGCAAAAATCCCCCGCACCACACGTTATATAGCTGGATTGGCGTTAGGATGCATGCAAGCCATGTCCCCGGAATCAGGCGAAATCGCAACCCGTATACCCCCCACCCTCTTTGCTCCGGCCTATCGCGTGCTCGAAGAGGCGATCGACGCTGGAGCCTTTCCCGGCTGCGCATTCGGCGTGCTGGCGTGTGGGCACGTGCTGCTCGAAGACGCACTGGGCCGCTTCACCTATGCCCCCGACTCGCTCCCCGTTTCACCACAGACCATCTACGACGTGGCCAGCCTCACCAAGGTCATAGGAACCACAGCCGCGGCCATGCTGCTGGTCCAGCGCGAAGGGCTGAACCTCGACACCCCGCTCGCGGACTTCCTACCCGGCTTCATCGTCGGACGGCCGCCCGGCACCTACGCCCGGCGCGTCACCCTGCGCCACCTGCTCGCCCATAATTCCGGCCTGCCGGGATATGCCCCGTTCTTTCGCACCGCAGCCACCCCAGCCGAGCTGTTTCGCGCCTGCCTGGAGCTTCCCATCGAAGCCGCACCGGGCGAGCGAGCGGAATACTCCGATCCCGGTTTCATTCTGCTGGGCAAAGCCCTGGAAATGGTCATGGGCGAGGGCCTTGCTCCCTGGTTCCAACGTGAGATTTTCGACCCGCTCGGCCTGCGCTCCACAGGTTTCTGCCCGCCCCCCAAAGCCCACCCCGGCATCCCCCCTACCGAGCAAGACACCACCTTCCGTGGACGCATCATTCAGGGTGAAGTGCAGGACGAAAATGCGTTCGTGCTGGGCGGTGTCGCCGGCCATGCCGGCCTGTTCTCAAATGTGGCTGACCTGCTCTGCATCGCCGAGGCGGTGCTCTGTTCGATCCGGGTGGAGACGGCCGGAACCTGCTCGGTTAACCCCTTGTTTGAAGCGGCCACAATTCGCCGCTTTGCCGAGCGCCAGGGCCCTCCTGGCAGCTCCCGTGCGCTGGGCTGGGACACCCCGTCTGAAAACTCGTCATCGGGCCGTCATTTCTCGTCCAGCTCCATCGGCCATCTGGGGTATAGCGGTTGTTCGCTATGGATTGATCTTGATGCCGACTTGGCCGTGGTTTTGCTCACCAACCGCACCTGGCCGACTCGCGACAATCAACGCATACGGGAGGTCCGTCCGGCATTTCACAATGCCGTCCGGGCAACCTTCCGTGAGCTTGGAAATACCACTTTGGAAGGAGTCATTTCCTGACGTAATTAATTACCTCTTTCCCCTTTCCAGATACAATGAGAATCTGGGGATAGGTGCGAATGCTAACTAGCATGACAACGCAAGAGACAGCCGGCCACGAGGGAAAAGAGGATTCAAAGAAAGATCAGGCATCCTTGCTTCAACATCTGACAACCGAGAGCCAGAACGAGGCTTCTCAGGGTTTCGACACCAAGTCCGCTCTTGAAATCGCCCGCATCATCAATCACGAGGACGCCAAAATAGCGGGAGCGGTCAAAAGAGCGCTTCCCGAGATCGCTCAAGTCATCGATCAGGTAGCACGCAGCCTCCGCGACGGAGGCCGTTTAATTTATATCGGTGCCGGTTCCAGCGGCCGCATCGCCGCGCTCGACGCCTCCGAATGTCCCCCCACTTATTCCACCGCTCCCGGACAGGTTCAATACATCATGGCCGGCGGCCCTAAGGCTCTAGCCTCCGCCGTGGAAGTCAATGAAGACTCCGAAGAGCTGGGCCAGCGCGATATCGCCCGCCGCCGCCCCACGCGCAAAGATGTAGTGATCGGGCTTTCCGCTTCGGGACGAACCCCTTATGTCGTCGCCGCAGTGGCCTATGCCCGTGCCCGCGGCGCTCACACTGCGGCCGTCACCTGCAATCACAACACGCCGCTTTCCGAGGCCGCCGACATCACCATCGTCGCCGAGGTCGGAGCTGAAGTGGTTTCCGGTTCTACCCGCATGAAGGCCGGCACGTCGCAAAAGATGGTGCTCAACATGATCACCACCGGCGCCATGACCCGCCTGGGTTACGTGTACGAAAACCTGATGGTCAACGTGCACATGCAGAACTCCAAGCTGGTGGAGCGCGGTATCCGCATCCTGATGGGCGCCTGCGCGATCGATCGCGCCACCGCCGTCGAAACCATCAAGAGCGCCGGCCGCAGCGTTCCCGTTGCCCTGGTGATGCTCAAGGCCAAAGTCGACAAGCCCGAGGCCGTTCGCCGCCTCGCAAAGTCCGACGGCAATGTCCGCCTCGCCATCGAAGACAACGTTCTCGAACTCTAGATCCAATCCAAATCAAGAAGAGTATCGCCCGCGATCCTCTTCTTCGATTCTCTCCTCGCAAAGCCCCGCAACTACCTCATAAGTGCTGTGTCGAGCGCACGCCTCCCTTCCTGGGCCCTGGCTGGCTGCGCGCGCGTAATCCGGTAGCTGCTTCAAATCGCACCCAACGTCTGCGACCCGTCACGTCACTTTCACGGCACCTCTTCTCGCCCGCGTAAGAGAGCCGGACCAAGGCCGCTTCTCCGTTTAGACTTGAGGTGAACTTCTCTTCTCTCCATGGACAAATTTTTAATCACCGGCGGCTTTCCGCTCCACGGAACCATTCACGTTTCCGGCGCAAAAAATTCCGCTCTTCCCTGCATGGCCGCGGCCATCCTCACCGAGGATGAGGTGCTGCTGGAAAACATTCCGCAGGTCCGCGACATCGATACCGAACGCAAGCTTCTGGCCTCGATGGGAGCCGACGTCGAACTCATTGACAGTGGCGAGAGCCGCTGTACCCGCATCTGCTGCGCCACGCTTTCCGACCCGGTCGCCAAGTACGAGATCGTCAAAACCATGCGTGCCAGTTCCCTCGTACTGGGGCCGCTGATTGCGCGCACCGGGATGGCCCGTGTCGCCATGCCCGGCGGCTGCGCCATCGGCGGACGTCCCATCGACCTCCACATCAAGGGGCTGGAAAAGATGGGGGCCACCATCATCCAGGAACATGGCTACCTCGAAGCTCGCGCCGATCGCCTGCGCGGCGCCCATCTCGTGTTCGACAGAATCACAGTCACCGGCACCGAAGACCTGCTGATGGCCGCGGTACTGGCCGAGGGCGAAACCCTTATGGAGAATTGCGCCCGCGAACCAGAAGTGACGGACCTCGCCGCCCTCCTGGTCAGGATGGGGGCACACATCGAGGGCGCAGGCACATCCACCATCCGCGTGAAGGGCGTTTCGCGCCTGCACGGCGCCCGCCACCGCATCAATCCCGACCGGATCGAAGCGGGAACATTTCTCCTCGCGGGCGCCGTCACCGGGGGCGATCTCACCGTCGCGGGCTGCAACCCGGACCACCTTGGCGCGGTCATCGGCAAGCTCGATGAAGCCGGTGTGCACTGCGACTCCGAGTCGTCGGATTCTATCCGTGTACGTCCGGGGGCACGGCTGCGCGCCGCCGACATTTCTACCGAGGAATATCCCGGATTCCCCACCGACATGCAGGCCCAATACATGGCGCTCGCAACCCAGGCCAACGGCGTAAGCGTGGTCGCGGAAAACATCTTCGAGAATCGCTTCATGCACGTGCAGGAACTGGTGCGCATGGGCGCGAACATCAAGGTTGAGGGCCACACTGCAACCGTTCACGGCCCCGCCCGCCTGTCCGCCGCAGCCGTTATGTGCTCCGACCTGCGCGCCTCTGCCTCTCTGGTTCTGGCAGCGCTGGTTGCTGACGGGCAGTCCGTGCTCGACCGTGTCTACCACATGGATCGGGGCTACGAGCGAATCGAAGAAAAGCTCCGCGGCGTGGGCGCTCGCATCGAGCGGGTTGCCAACATTCCCGAACCGTAAACGGTGCGCGGTGGGCTGAATTTTGCCGTACCGACCAAGGACGAATGGATTGGTTTCTTCGCCTTTCCACGCCGATCTGATTCAGCGCCAGCTCACCGCCACGTGCCAGCGCAACCGGCGTTCCGCGGTTTTGCGTAACACCCGTTCGTATTCCCGCAAGTCTGACACCACGGCAGGCGTTTCCGAGCCCAGCGCCGCCGGCGTCTCGCGAAGAAACTCAAGCAACACGCAAACCGTCACCAGCCCCCGGGTCGGGTCGAACCACTGCGGCTGGGGAAGATTCTGCGCCCACTCGGGATTGCCCGCTCCCTGCTCGAGCAGCAAGGCCATCGAATTCTCGTCAGCCGAGAAGAACTCCAGCAGCGGCGTAATGTCCAGCCGCTCCGCCAGCCTTTCGAGGGCGTCTTCGTTGCGCGCCAGGGCATGGCCATTCACGAAGATATCGAAGCCCGGGTCCTCGCCCTCTACGACGATGTAAAGACTGGCTGCCACAAGCCAAGTCTAGCCGCGATCCAGGCGTAAATCCAATCAAAAACAAGCCTTGTCCACTCCCCCGCAACATGCATTTTTGTATTTCGGTTACACAAGTTTACCCAGCCGTTTTTCCCGCGGATTCCAAACCACCGTAGAATTCAGATATCGGTCCGGCTTATTCTGGGCCGCTTCCAGCTCGTCATCAAGACGTTTCGAGGTGTGGTCAGTGGATTGGGGCAAAATCCCGGACATCATCGCCGTAACGCTATTGGCCGGGGCATTTGCGTCCGTGGCTCGGCGCAGTCCGTCTGGAGTCTCGAGGCTGTGGCTGACCGGATGGCTCCTGGTAGTCGTGCACTTCGGGGCGCTGGTGTTCATTCCCCTGCCGGGAAATTGGGGCGTTTTCTCTGCGGTCATCGCCCTCTGTTCGCTCAGCTGGGCCGGCGTCCTGTTCATGTGGGCGGCGGTTCCCTACCGCCACGCTTCCAGCAAATGGATGCTCTTCGCCTTGCTCGGCGCGAACTCGTTTTACATCACCTGTCTTGAAGTCGAGCCTCTACAGTCAGCACTCCCTGTTGCGGCCGCACTGATCGGCCTGGGACCCCTCGTGGTAGCGCTTTATGCGATGCGCACCTTCACGCATCCGCTGCGGTGGATCCTGGTTACTCTCTACCTCGCGCTGGCAGCCTTCCTCTTCAGCGTCCAGAAGCGCCCTGGTTCCGGAGAAGAGCTCGCCCTCAACGGCGTGCTGTGCGTCGTCTATCTTTCCTGCTGTACCCATTTTTGCTACAGATACCGGCGCGCGACCGCGGGTGCATTTATCACCAACTCCGGCTTCCTTGCCTGGGCATTCGTCTTCGTCCTCGCGCCGCTGCAGGCACGATACCTGCCGCATGTTCAGATCGAGAGTGAAGTGTGGAATCTGCCCAAGTACGTCGTGGCGGTGGGCATGATCCTGCTCCTGCTCGAGCTACAGATCGACCACAGTGAGCACCTCGCCCTGCACGATATGCTGACCGGCCTGCCCAATCGCCGTTTGTTTCAGGACCGCCTCGCGAGCGCCCTCGAGCGGGCCCGCCGCACCGGAACTCAGGCCGCGCTGCTCACCCTCGACCTGGACCGCTTCAAGCAGGTAAACGACACCCTGGGCCATCACATGGGCGACCTCCTGCTGCAGCAGGTGGCCAGCATCTTCAGCTCGCGCGTGCGGCGTTCCGATACCGTGGCTCGCACCGGCGGAGACGAATTCTCGGTGATCCTCGAGGCTCCCACCAATCGCGACGAAGCCATGCACGTAGGCTATTCGCTGCAGGAACTAGTCAAGCAGCCCATTCAACTCGAGGATCGCAGTGTCTGGGTAGGCGCCAGCATCGGGGTCGCGATCTTTCCCGACGACGCATCCGATCTCGAAGCCCTGTGCATCGCTGCTGATCAGCGCATGTACGACAACAAGCGCGCCTCCGCTGCGCTGGAAGATTTGGACCGGCGCAACACTCCCCCCACTCAGGCGCCGGCAAAACGCCCCAAGCCGACAAGTATCGGCATGCAGCGTTAGCGGTTCCCCGGAGATCTAGCAACGGCACCCACCGTGCGTTAGTCGGACCCGCATCCGGCGTGTTACAACCGCGTGATTTCTTGGCGCCGCAGCGCAGGACAGAGCCGTATTCATCGCACCATGAAACCTGTCGCCATGCGCAGCGGGGACACTGCCTCAACGCGTTTCGAGTTCCGTGTCAATCCGCGCGTGGAGCCGTTCGCTGAACCCCGCGGGCAATTCAAAGGCGCGGTCATCAGCGATAAGGATCACCACGTTGCGCGTAGAATCCAGCACCGCGGAGCATATCTCGCAGGTCTCAAGATGCCGATCGATGTCTGCGCGCAACGCCGCGTCCACCTCGCCGTCGATGTAAGCGGAGATGTGTTCCCACACGTGTTTGCAGTCGATCCTCATTGACCCCACCCGAACAGCCCTCTGCGTCTGGGGGCGAACGCCTTCAACTGTGGCGCCAGTTTTCGCTGCAGCATCGCCCGCCCGCGATGCAGGCGTACTTTCACTGCTCCCTCGCTGATGCCCAGTGCTGCCGCAGTTTCGCGGATATCCAACTCTTCGATGTCCCGCAGCAGCACCACGTTACGGTAAATCTCGGGAAGCTGCTGAATCGCCTTGCGCAGAATTTCGCCCAGTTCTTTCCGTTCCAGGGCCTCGGCCGGAATTTCGCGCCAGCTGGTCAGAATCGCAGGAGTGAAGTCGCCGCCCTGTTCTTCACTTTCTGCCTCCAGCGAATCTTCGCGCCGGCTTCCCAGGCGCCGCAGTTTCGCCAGTCCCTCATTGCGCGCAATCGATAACACCCAGGTGCGAAACTGTGCTTCGCCGCGAAACAAGTGCAGATTCAGATAAACTTTGATGACGGTTTCCTGTGCCGCGTCTTCGGCATCGGCTTCGTTGCCCAGCAATGAAAATAACAAAAAGTAAATAGCGCGCTCGCAAGGACGTATAAGTTCGTGAAACACATGCTTCTCACCCGCCTGAATGCGGCGAATGCATTCGGCAGCATATTCCGGATTGGAAACTACGGTCACCATGCTTGTGTGAGTTAGCTGCTTTTTCTCTATCACTTAGGTGTGCAGATATACATTACACGCCCTGGATTTCACGGCGGGACAAAGAAAATTACAACGCGCGGGGCTTGGCATAACTTTACAAACTAGAACGGATTCCTTACGCGAAAAATGATACAGTGGGCTGTACAATCTGCACGAGGAGACCCATGGCCGGAGATATTCAACTAACTTGCAGCGATTGTGGGCAGGATTTTACCTTCACCGCTGCTGATCAGGCGTTCTTCCAGGAACGCGGCTACTCTACCCCAAAACGTTGCAAGCCTTGCCGCATGGCAAAGAAGAACGATCAGGGTGGAGGAAATTCCGGTTACCGTTCGGCTCCGGCACAGGGAACACCCGTGATCTGTTCCGGCTGCGGTCAGCCTACAACCGTGCCTTTCGAACCTCGTGGTGATCGCCCGGTGTTTTGCCGGGATTGCTATCAGGCTCGCAAGGGCAGCACTGCCGGCGCGGGCGCGCGCGGCGGACGTGGTCGTTACTAACGCACCCCGGGTCCGGTGTAGCTTCCCCGCACAGCGGACCTGAATTCTTCCCCAATCCTCAAGCGCATCTCCAGGGCGAAAAGTAGATTCAAAGGCTAATCACCACTGGTAGTACTTGGGCAACCCTATCCGTGTGCGCCGTTTGATATGGCGATACCTTCCGTCACTATCTGCATCACTCGGAAGGATTTGTTTCCGGCGCTTCGATGGTGCTGCACGAATCGGCAAAATTCATTGACGCGGTCGCTTGAGCAAGCCGCCGGCCACGAGCAAAGCGCTTCTTAGTGTGTATGTTCACTATCCGCCGCTCGCGTGGCCTCGTCCCTTGTCTTGCCCTGCTCCTGTGTGGAGCATCGCCCGCTGCACCGCCTGGCTCAATTCCCTCAGACCCCGCGCAAAACTGCACCCTGCGGATTCATGTCGACGGCCTTCGCAACTCAAAGGGCGTGGTGGGGTCGGTCGTCTTCACCTCTCCCGAGGGCTGGCCTGAAGATACCCACAAGGCGTTTCGATCGGGCCCAACTCCCATTCCTCCGGGACAGCGCGAAGCCACCGCCGTATGGCCAAACCTTCCGGAGGGTAACTATGCTGTCGCCGCCATCCACGATGAAAACAGCAACGCGCATCTTGATCGCAACATGATCGGGATTCCCAAGGAGGGCTTCGGCTTCGCCAACAATCCCAAAGTCGGTCTCTCCGCTCCCGCATTCCGGGCTGCGGTTGTGCACCTGTCCTGTCCATCTACCGAGACAGACATCCATCTTCAGTACCGCTGATTGGTACTGCGGTGCAACAACTAAGAACGCTACTGGATTTCGCCGGCGCTGAACCTGGTCCAGGGGCCCGACGGCATATCTTTCAGAACAGGCTTCAGGTACTCATATTCAGGATGCGCCGCCAGAAAAGGGCCAGCTTTGAAGTCCTCGCCACAGGGGTGCCCGGCGTGCGCGATCAATGCCATGCTCCCGGCAAGATCTGAATCCGCAACCTTGCCCGTCACCGCGCCGCCTGGATAGTACGGCTGCCAGTCCCACTCCGGCACGCCTTTCTTCGCGGCATCGACGTGGCCACACAACGTGCGCTCATCCGCCTCATTTTTTCCGGAGTAGCTGTCGTCGTGATCGGCCATGAAGCTCTCTGCCATGCTCACGTCGATTCGGCCCTTGGCCTGGGCCATCTTCTTCTCCCACGTGACCCGCCGGGCATTCGGTGAACTGGACAAGTTATTGGGATCAAAACCTTCCGTCTCATCCTTGATCAGGCTGGCATCGCGCGCAAAATTCGAACTGACAAAATACCCATCCTTTGAGCGCCACAGTGGAGTGTTCTTCAAGCCCAGTTCGAGGTATGCGACTTCTCCCGTCTTGCGGTCGCCGATCAGCCAGTCGTTGGCATAGCCGCCATTATTTCCATCCTTGATGATGGCGACATACTCGTCGATTGATCCGCCGTACTGCAGGGCTTTGCGGGCGCGCACAAATTCCGGCTTGCCGTCCGGATTCCAGCCTTCAAACTGCGTGATGGTGGTCTCGGTGCTCAACAAACCAGCATCGTTCACTCCGAAATCATCCTGGCTTGCAATCGCGCCCGGCAGGCCGTCCATCACGATGCGATGACCGTGCTCCGGCTTGATATCGAAGATCACCGTCCATCGCGAACCCTCCGCATAACTCGACCAGTTGTTGTGCGCAATCACGATCTTTCCACCCTTGGTATAGCTGCCCGTAGCAATGAACGCAGAACACCTTCCCTCCGGCAGAATGTGCGGAGCGTTCACAGCATGTTCGCGCTTGTTAAGCCATGGGACATAATACTCTGGCAGTTCAATGCTGCCGTTAAGTGCGACGATGTCCCACACATCCAGCTTCACTCCCGCCGCCTGCACACCTTTCGCGATCCCGGAAAGTTCTTCCTGGTACTCGGCATCGATATGCGGCCACAGCTGCTTGCGCGCGGCGTCGCGATAGAACTCCCAGTTGCGCTGCGTTGAGTGCGCGGTCTCCACCTTGAGCACTCCGGCCATGTCTTCGATCTCCGCGGCCAGCAGGCGCCCGTGTTGGAAACCAATCTGTGCGGGAGTGCCCTCCAGGTGGACATATGTCCACCCGCCGCGCGCAAAGCGATACCCGGGCGCAGCGCCGGCCTCTTGTCCGCTCGCATGTTTTGCCGCATGCATTGGCGGACAGAGAAACGCTGCCGAAAGCAAGACAACACACGACCGGAGCAATGCGCGCGATTGAAGGAATGCCATCGAAGATCCTCCCGGATTCCCTGAACATACCACGACGCTGCCGGGCTGACGGAAGCCGCAAACTTGCGCACCGTGATTTTCAGCCAGGGTGAAAGTTCGAGAGCGGGATGTAACGGAGGGGATGCGTGGGCGCAACACGCACACGGTCCGGCCGGCGAAAAATCATCGCCTGCCGGACTGCTCTAGTGCCTCTTGCCCGGCGCCTTCTTGGCCGCATGCTTGACCGGCTTGTGCGCTTTCGCATGATCGGACGCTTTGCTCACCTGGGAGGTGTGCTTGGCGGGGGCGGACTTCCCTTTCGCCGCGGTTTTGGGAGCGGCCTTGGGAGACGGCTTTGCCACCGCCTTGGCCGGGACCTTTCCGTGAGGCTTCGCTTCCGTTTTGGAAGCAGGGGTGTGGGCCTTGCCGCCATGAGGCTCGTGGTTGGACTTCTTCGCCGCGGGCGGCTGTGCCTTCTCGGGAGCATGGCGGGCGACCGGATCGTGAGCGGTTTTTGCAGGAGGCTGGTCATGCTTGCCCGCGGCTGCACGCCGGACCGGTTCGCTCGCGGCTGGGGGGGCCGGCGCTTCGGCCTTCTTGGCCGCCCTGGGTGGAGCAACCGATTTGCCGCCTCGCTTGGGGGCTACCGGCTCGTCGTCTTCGCTATCGTCATCATCGTCGTCGGACTCTTCCGGCTCCGCTTCGTGAACCTCATCTTCTTCGTCGCTGTCCGGCTCAACGTCGATCTTGGGCAGGCTGCCGCCCAGGCCGATGTCGTCTTCGTCGCCGCCCATGTCGTCGAGATCGTCGTCGCCGTCGGCACTGTCCTCCGACTCCTCTTCGTCGTCGTAATCCTTGGCCTTGGCCTCGCCCCGTTTTCCACGCGTCCGCTTGATAGTGATCTGCGGTGGCGGAGCAGGCGGCGAATACGGCTCGAGAAAAGCCTTCATCTCCTCCGGCGTGCCCAGGTTCCCGTCGATCAATTGCAAAAAGATGGCTTGAACGATCTCGTTGTAATTGGCCAGTTCAGGACGGATCCGCATCTCCTGCATCAGCGCATAAGGGATCTTCTGACGGGTCTCCGGCCACACCTTGAGGAACAGGTTGAAACGCTCCTTAACCGCTGCGTCCTTACTTGTAAATCCAAGCCAGAGAACCGCTTCCGGATCATAGCTCGTGAAAAGCTTGAACCCTGCCGAAGGCACCTGGTTCTCTTTCGCCAGCAACACCTTCGCGAAGCCCGCCGCCAGGGCATCCAGGTGATTCCACTCCTCTACGAACCCAGGACGGAGCAGCAGCTTTTTTAGGGCAGACAAGTCCTTGGGCGCCATCTTAGCGGTCAGCAACTGCATCTGCGCCGCCGACACATCCGCGTGGACACCCTGCATCAATAAGTCCACGGCCAGAGTATGCAGCGCCTTGAGCTTCTCTTCGTCCGCCCGGGCCGTAACCCAGGGCGGAAAAAGGGCCTTCATCCATCCTTCGTTTTCCAGGGCGTGAAGCACCTTCAACCCGTCGTCCTCGTGACCGATCTGCTCCAGTTCCTGGCTGCGGGCATGCGCCGACAGATGCTCGATCACCCCTTCGCCCTTGGCGTTCTCATAGCGGGTCTGGGTCTTGGGGTCGAGTTCCCAACCCAGGCGCGCAAGGTACCGGGTGGCGCGAACCAGCAGCGACGGCTCTTCCAGGAATCCATAGTTCGACACCAGGCGCAGGGTGCGAGCTTCAATATCGGCGGCCCCGTTCAGCGGGTCCATCAACAGGCCGAACGATCCTTCATTCAGAGAAATCGCCATGGCATTGGCGGTGAAGTCACGCCGCCGCAGATCTTCCTGGATCGACGCGGGATGGTAGACCGCCTGGCCAACTTTGGGATACTCGGTGCGGTGGGTACTCACCACGTCAACCCGAACTGTGCCCGGAAAGCACAGATACAGGGAGCGCGATGCCTCGTCCTCGCCCCATATCTGCACCGCCCGGTTGGCCAGCACTTTCTTCAAGTCCAGGGCGTTTCCGTGGACGGCAACCTCGATGTCGCGCACCGCATGGCCGCTGGTGAGGTCCCGTACCGCGTCCCCGGTGAGAAACAGGATCATTTCGGCTTCCCGGGCCGCCTCGCGCAAATGGCGCAGCGCGCTCCGCTGATCGGCCGAAAGCCGGTTTTCCAGAAGGTATATGTAGTCAGGCATTCTGTCCCTGCTTCCGCCAGCCGTTCTGTTCCAAGTGCCTGATGCTGTTGTGCTTACGCGCACCCGGCAGAACCTGCAAAGCTGTACCTTATCACAAGTCCCCCCGGTTGGCTACTTCGGCTTCCGAACGGGTACATCCGGCATCAGCCCACCCCCGAATGCGGCTGGCGCCCCGGCCGGTCCGGCACATCGCCGGCTCCGGCCGTCATTCTGCTCACCGGTAGGACTCGCTTCGGGGCAAATGGCAATCATCTAAATGGTCGATCTGCGGACCTTGCGAGCATCCGCTTCGACAACAACCCGGCTCTCTCTTCACGAGGCACCCGTGCGACAATCCATGGGGTATGGCAGCCGCGCGCAAGCCCGTGATTGTACGCAAGTTTTCACGGGATTGGTTCGCCGGATACGCGCGCCTCGACTTCGGCCAGGACTCGCCCGAACTGGAGATCCTCGACCTGGCCGGCAAGGTCCTGCGCTTCGGCTGGGACACGGTGAAGTGGGTATGTTACGTACGCGACTTTCAGACCGCCTCCTCCGACCAGACCAACCCTGAACGGCTCACCCACAAGCGCTTTGCTGTCCGCCCCCGGACTGCCGGCGTCTGGCTGCGCATGACCCTGCTCGACGGCGACGAGTTGGAGGGCCTCGCCGCCAACGACCGCACTCTCATTGAAGGCGCCGGCCTCCTGCTCACCCCGCCCGACATGCGCTCCAACACCCAGCGTATTTACGTCCCCCGAGCCGCCATCCAGACCCTGGAACTGGTTGCCCTCATCGGCTCGCCAGCGAAGCGGCGTCCCCAGGACGCTGCCGTGCCTCCGGAGCAGCCCGGCCTCTTTACCGGTGAGAACGCCTGAACCGCTCTGATCCTGGGAGCCTGAATAGTCGATTCAAACCCGCGGTTTCAAGTGGCGCCGCAGCCCCCGGGCGCAGATCCCCTGTCCGGTACAATCGGATCGATGAAGCTAGGCGAACTGGCACGGCAGCTGGGGGCGGAACTGCGCGGGAACCCCGAGTTGGAAATCACCGGAGTGCGCGGCATCGAAGAGGCCGGCCCCACCGAAATCACCTTTGTCGCCAACCCCCGCTATGCCGGCCTGGCTCGAAAGACCCAGGCGGCGGCGATCCTGGTGGAGCCCGGGTTCCCTGACATTTCCGCCCCGACCCTTCGCGTTCAGAACCCCTACCTGGCCTTCTCCCAGACCCTGGCCCTGTTCTACCAGCCGCCCGCCTACCCTGCGGGGATTCATCCCACCGCCGTCATCGATCCCTCGGCTTCCGTCGGAGACGGCGCGCACATCGGAGCCTACGTGGTGGTGGGAGCCAATGTCCGCCTCGGCGACCACGCCACCCTGCTTCCCCACGTGGTCCTCTACCCCGGTGTTGTGGCCGGAAACCACTTCTTCGCCCACGCTCATTCCGTGGTTCGCGAAGCCTGCGTTCTGGGTGATCACGTCACCCTCGAAAACGGCGCCATCATCGGCGCCGATGGCTTCGGCTTTGCCCGCACTGCCGCCGGACACTGGGAGAAAATTCCCCAGTCCGGCCCGGTTCGCATCGGCAACCGCGTCGACGTCCAGGCCAACGCCTGCATCGATCGGGCCACCGTCGGGGCGACTGAAATCGGAGACGGCAGCAAGGTGGATAACCTCGTCCAGGTCGGGCACGGATCGCGGGTGGGAGAGAATACCCTGCTCTGCGCCCAGGTCGGACTGGCCGGCTCCTCGGTGATCGGCAACAACGTCATTCTTGCCGGACAGGCCGGGGTAGCCGGCCACTGCACCCTGGGGGACGGCGTGATTCTCACTGCCCAGTCGGCGGTCTCACACGATGTTCCCGCGGGAAAAATGATCTCCGGTTCGCCGGGATTCGACAATCGCACCTGGCTTCGCGCCGTCACCGTCTTTCAGCGCCTGCCAGAACTGCTCAAACGGCTCGATCGTCTCGAAAAGAAGATAGAAAAGGACGCCGCTCCTCCCGCTCCGGCGGACCAGAAAAACGGTGGCGCATGAATCTCCGCAAAATTGCAGGGATGCTCCTGCTGTTGGCCGCGGTGCCCCTGGCGGCCTGCCACTCCTCTCAACTCAACGTCACGGTTGAGAACCGCACCGGGAATACCATTCGCCTCCTCGAGGTCGACTATCCCAACGCCAGCTTCGGATCCGACACGATGTCCGGAGGAGCGGTCATCAACACCCATATCCAGATCACCGGAAAGGGACCGATCAGCGTGCAGTACACATCCGGCGAGGGTCATTCCGTTCAGAACAAGGGACCGCAGGTCGCCGACCACGAGGAGGGAAACCTGGACATCCTCCTTCTCCCGGGGGGAAAGGCCGAGTTTCATCCCGCTCCGGTCAAATAACCGCCCCCCACCCGCCCAAATAACGTGCCCGAACCTCCGGCAGCATCATCCGCAGATCGGGCAACGCTGTTGTTTTCGCACCATCCTCCGATAACAAGGAGGGGAGCTTGAGTGCGGAACAAGGGTTCCAGCCCGTTTTTGCGCATCGACGAATGGTCTTGGCGTTCGCGTTCATCGGTGCGCGTGGGGCTGTGTTTCCTGTTGGGAATGGTGGCCACGGTCCTGCCTGGACCCGAAAACCTGAGCTCATCCATCTGGGTCGCCAACGGCATGCTCCTTTCCTACCTGTTATTGGCCCCGCGATGGCGATGGCCGGGCTATATCGCTGCCGGGTTTGCGGCACAATGCGCGGGAGGGTTCCTTGTGGCAGGACTCAGTCCCGCAGTCACTATCGCTCTGGCAGCCCTTAACATCTCCGAAGTCTTTCTGGCGGCGTATCTGCTCCGCGGCCGCGCCGGCTCCCTTCCTGTCTTTACCAGCCGGGTTTACCTGCTTCGATTCATCGGGTTCGCAGTCATCGCGGCTCCGGCGACCGTGGGTGTGATCTTCGCCGCGATCGCCCACCAGTGGATCGGAATCGGTTTCCTCCCCGCCCTCCGCGACTGGTTTTTGACCGACGCGCTGGGAATGGCCGTTACCGTTCCCGCCATGGTCGCAGTGTTCAGGACCCGCCTGCGCAACGCCCTGCGCAGTTGGCGCGACCTGGCGCCGATCTTCCTGCTGGTCGCCATGGTCCCCCTGCTCTTTCATCAAACCCAGGTACCGGCCATGTCCCTCATCTTTCCCCTTCTGGTAGTGATCCAGTTGCGTATGGGACTGGGCTGGGCTTCTCTGGCTACCCTCTCAGTCGCCGGTATCGGAAATCTGGTCGCGAGCCACATGGGCCAGCCAGTCCAGATCGCGTTACCGATCGGCACTGTCGGCCCCGCCCTGCGGCTGCAACTCTTCGTCGCTTCCGCGATGTTTACTCTCTATTCCATCTCCGTGGTGGTTGAAAGCCTGCGCGCCACCGAGAAGAAATTGCGGGAAATCGCCTACCTGCACGATCTCGTCACTCGGAACTCCCGCGACGTCATCATCATCGCCGACTTCAAGGGAAACCGCAGTTATGTGTCATCGTCAGGATCGAACTATGGAAGATGGCACCCTGACACGCTGATTCGCTTGAGCAGCCTCGATCTGGTCCATCCCGACGACAAGCCCAGGGCCGCCGAACTGGTTCGCCAGATGCGCGCCGGGCTCGACGGTGCCCTGATGGAGTGCCGAGTGGCGAACGCCGCCGGAGAATATCAGTGGGTCGAGGCCAGCCTGCGCACCATTCGCGATCCCCAGACCGGAAACCCTACCGGCATTCTGAACATGGTGCGGGACATCGCGGAACGCAAGCACGCCGAGCTGGCCCGGGACTTCCATCGCTCTCTGCTCAAGGCCATCCATGATGTTTCTCTCGATGGCGTCCTGGTGGTGAATCCCGACGGCAAGGTGGTCTCATACAACCGCCGCTTCGCCGAAGTATGGCGTGTGTCTGCGACCGACATACCCGCCTGCCTTCTAACCCCCACCGTCGAAATTCCGGACGAGAGACTCCTCGCCGAATGCGTGGAACGGACCAAGGATCCCGCCGCATTTCTAAGCCGGGTCAGCGAGCTTTATGCCAACCGCGACGCCAGGGACCATTGCCAGATCGAGCTCAAAGACGGACGAACCCTGGAGCGATACACCAGCGCCCTGCGCAGCGCGGAGGGGCACTACATGGGGAGGGTCTGGTTCTTCCGCGACATCACCGAGCGTCGACAAGCGGAGGAAGAACTGAAAGCCGCCTACCGCGCGGTCGAAGAGCTGGCCGTTATCGACGCTCTTACCGGGCTGGCCAACCGTCGCCGCTTCGACGAGTGCCTCACGACGGAGTGGCGCCGCGGAATGCGCGAGCACGAACCGCTGTCCCTGGTCCTGCTCGACGTCGATCTTTTCAAGAGCTACAACGACACCTACGGGCACCTGCGCGGCGACAGTTGCCTGCGCCAGGTGGCCGAATCGGCGATGGATGTGGTCACCCGCCCCGGCGACCTGGTGGCGCGCTTCGGCGGCGAAGAGTTTGCCATGATCCTGCCCAACACCGACCACCGCGGAGCACTCAAAATCGCCGACAACGTGCGCGAAGCGGTGGCGGGCCGCTGTCTCGAGCATGCCGCGAGCCCCCGCGGCGTTGTCACGGTATCAGCAGGTTGTGCGACCATCGTGCCCCATTCCGCACAGAAGGCCACCGACCTGATTGAAATCGCAGACTGCGCCCTCTACCGCGCCAAGCGCCTCGGCCGGAATACTACGTGCGGCAGCCCCGATCAGGCCCAGATCCCCGAAAACCGGGCTCCCGCATGCGAGGCCGCACCAGCCGACTGTCACTAACCTGGCGGCTCATTGCGAGAAGCACCGGGACACTCCGAAACAATGGGCAGGTCCCACCCAAGAGGCCTCGACAGTATCCGAATCGACTGGGCTCTCTGCCCGGTCCACTCTGCTGAAAAGGCCGCCTGCTTCCGAAACATCCGCGGAGCGCGATGAATCTCGCCGTTAGCGGACCACGCTCTGGAACAGTTGCGACTTCAGCAGGCTGTTGAAGTCGTTGTCATTGGCCGCAAAGTGGATCGCGAGCTTGCCCGAGTTGGAACTGATATCGGTAGCGGCCAGCGCTACTTTCTCTGAGTCTGAGCCGCTCACCTTGCGATAGAGCACTGCCGCGTTGAGCAGCGAAGAAACAGTCGCCGCGGCAAACGCGTCCCCCGTCGAAATGGTCAGGTCGAATTTCACTCCGTGCTGAAAATCCATCGAGTACCACGAGACCAGCAGCTTCTTGCGCACCGACTCGAAGTCCGCCACTGAACCGGCTTCGCCCAGCACCTGCTTCATCATGGTCTGGGTGCCCTTCTGGTCGAGAATGCTCCACAGCGGCTCGGCGTCCACCGACCGCATCGCGTCCATGAACGTGTTGTTCTGAAGCAGGCTCGAGGTATTGCCGTCGCGCGAGTCGAGCGAGGCCTTCACCGCATCCGTGCCGCCGAAAACCATGGTCGACTCATCCACGAAGCACAGAACCATCCCCGTCTTTGCCATGGGGTAAATCCGGTTGGTCCGCACCACCATCGGCTTCACGCCCTTCTTGCGGAAACCGGCCACGATGTCCTGCACCGCGAACTGCCCCTGGGCCACGCCCAGGGTGACCACCTGGTCGCTTCCGTCCTTGGGGCGGAAAAGCGCGAACGCGAGCTGGTCAACGTCATGATTCTCGTTCAGTCCGGAACGGCGCAGCGCCTCGTCAAACTGCTTCAGATCGGGTGGCATCACCCGGTCCCGCAGCTCCATCGCCGTGCTTGAATTCTGCATGGCGCGGTAATCGATTACCACCAGCTGCTGCACATCGTGCGGAATCGCGGTCCGCGCATCTGAAGATAATTGCGCCGCACGAGCCGATACGCCGGCGCTCACCAGGACAACCAAAACTGAAAACCTGAAAAAATTCCTGAACAAGTGCTTCCTCCGGGATCGCCGCGCTCCTCTGTCGAGAACCGCGAATCACCCTCTCCCTGAAACTATTCTAGCGTTCCTTCGATTTATTTCCCGTGACCGGACTCACCTGTTCGGGCCATGCCGTCATGCCTTTCCAGGCCATGCCAGGGGCGCCGCCAGGCGATTCTCCAGGATCTTCGCCGATGGATCAAAATCAATTAATTGACGCATCCAGTCGCTTTCGCGCTCACATGCCGCCTCCGGAATCAACCCGATGACCTCGCCCCCGACCGGCGCCGACTTGTGCCGTGCCGCCAGGCGGGTGACGGCGCTGTAGACCTCCGACAGCGACGTGATTTGAAAATCGGTGATATTCATGGTCAGCTGCGCCCGCCCGTGCGCCAGCACTCCCAGGGCCTTGACGCCTTTGAGCCCTCCCCCCGAGGCGCGGATTTCGCGGGCAATCGCCCGCACTACTGATACGTCGCCGGAATCGAGATAGATGTTGTACGCCACCAGGAATTTGCGCGCCCCTACGGCGCATGCCCCGGCGGTGGGATGCAGCCCCGGTCCCCCGACGTCGGGGCGTCGCGCAGCCTCTTTCCGCGCCGTGTCGCGCAGCTCCTCAAATTGCCCCCGACGCACGTCTTCGAGGTTGGCCCGGTCCGGCCGCGACGCCGCGGCTTCGTAGAAATACACCGGAACCCCATAGCGCCGCCAGATCTCCATCCCCGCCTGCCGGGCCAGCAGTACGCACTGCTCCAGGCGCAGTCCGGAGACCGGCACAAACGGAATCACGTCGGCCGCACCGATTCGGGGATGTACTCCCTGCTGCCGGGTCAGGTCGATCAGCTCCGCGGCCTTGCCCGCGCCCCGCACCGCCGACTCCACCACCGCCGCCGGCTCACCTGCGATCGTCACCACCGAGCGGTTATGATCGGCATCCATCGACCAGTCGAGCAGGTGTACCCCGTCCACCCGCATCGCCGCCACAATGGCCTCGACCCGCCGCGGATCAGTCCCTTCCGAGAAGTTCGGAACGCACTCGACCACTGCCCCGTTCATGTTCACTTCCACCAGCTGTAGCCGACCTGAATCTGAATACTCGCATTCACGCCGGGATTACGATCCCCCAACGAGGCCGAGGAGATGTGCACGGCATTCAACCCGATATCGACCGAACGCTTGGATGCGGTGAAGTAGTGTACCCCCACGCCGCCCTGCGGAGAAAAGTTGAACACCGACGTTCCCCCCGGCGTCCCATGCGGAACCAGCACGTCCGGAGGAAACTTGTGGCTGGTATAAATCAGCCCCCCGGCCCCCTGAAACCATGGCTGCAGCCTTTTCGAATGGGTCAGAAAATTCCAGCGGAAGATCACCGGCGTGATGCTGAATCCCGTGAAGGTGCCGCCCCCGATCGGCTCGCTATAGGTCTGGCCCCGATAGACGAACTCCTGCATGTGGGGCGCCGGGGTGTAGGACTGCCAAAGCGGCATGATGTTACCCGCCAGGGCGAATTGCCCGCTCAGGATCCCGGCACGAAGCACCGGCGTGAGCGTCTTACCGACCTCGACTCCGGCGGAGAAGAACTTGAAGTCGGACCGGTTCCCTACCCCCGTTCCCCAGTTCGCAAACGGGCCATAGTTCCAGCTCTGAGCTCCGCGAACCTCGGCCACCGGAGTGTCCGGATGTCCCTGTCCGGCGGCCGCCGCCGACAGGCTCACGGCCACCATTCCAGCCGCTGAAAACAACATTAAGAATTTCCACTTTGCAGGCAAAGATCGTCTCCAGGTCACAAGCGTTCACAGAAAAGGCCGCCTCGGTTTGGGGCGGCCTTCAAAGCACTAACAGGTCGAGCATTTCCGGGTTCAGCCCGCGACCTGCTCCATCTGCTCGGCGTCCATATCGAAATTCGAATAGACGTTCTGAGTGTCGTCGAAATCTTCCAGAGCCTCGAGCAGCCGGACCATCTGGTTGGCCGCCGCACCCTCAAGCTTTGTATAGGTCGAGGCGATCATTGTCACTTCGCTCATGACCGTGGGAATTTTGGCCGCCTTGATGGCCGCCAGGACGCCTTCATACGAGCCCGGATCGGTGAGAATCTCCCAGGTGTCGCCCTCGTCGTTGAGGTCTTCGCCGCCGTGCTCGAGAACGATGTCCATCAGCTTCTCTTCGCTGGCCGCCGTCTTCTCCACGGCGATGATGCCCTTTTTCGAAAACATGTGCAGGACCGAACCCGTGGAGCCGAGGTTGCCGCCGTTCTTTGAGAAGCAATGGCGGATTTCGCTCACTGAACGATTGCGGTTGTCGGTCGTGACTTCCACGATGATCGCAACACCGCCGGGGCCATAACCCTCAAACGTGATCTCTTCGTAGTTCACGCCCTCCAGCTCGCCGGTACCGCGCTGAATCGCCCGCTTGATGTTGTCCGCCGGCATATTCTCGGCTTTGGCCGCCAGCACCGCCGTTCGCAGTCGAGGATTGCCGTCCGGGTCGCCACCCCCCGCCTTCGCGGCAATGGTGATTTCCTTGATCAGGCGAGTGAATATCTTGCCGCGCTTCGCATCCAGCGCGCCCTTCTTGTGCTTGATTGTGGCCCATTTTGAATGGCCGGACATGGAAACCTCAGTGTAGTCTGAAATGCTGGGCCCAGGGCTGATTCCAAATCGCCCGGTCGCCCCTGCCCCTGCGAGTATATCACCGGCGCGATCCTCTTCGATGGCGACCGGAACCGGCAGTCAGCTGCTACCCGAAAAGCCGAAACACGGCGGCCAACACTCCGATTGAAACGTCTCTTTAACTAACCAACTCCCGCTTTCCATACAGAACACCAACGTCTTAGGAGTCTGCTTGAAGTCCTTTCTCTTGGCGCTCTTCCTGGCGGTAGGCACATGCGCTTCGGCGCGTGCCCAGGGCAACTACGAGATCCAGGTTTACGGGTCCGATACCGTGCTGCCCGGCAATACCATGTTCGAAATTCACTCCAACTTTACGGCTGACGGCCAGCACCGCGCCATCGGCGGGGTGCTGCCGACCAATCACGCCGAACACGAGACCCTCGAAATTACCCAGGGAATCACCAACTGGTCCGAAGTTGGCTTCTACGTCTTCACCGATGAACAGCCGGGCCACGGCGTGCAGTGGGTGGGAGATCACATCCGGCCCCGCGTCCGCATTCCCCCGCAATGGAAGTGGCCGGTAGGCCTCAGCCTCTCCACCGAGATCGGCTATCAGCGGGCCGCATTCTCGCCCGACACCTGGACCTGGGAGATTCGCCCCATCGTCGACAAGCAGGTTGGCCGCTTCTATTGGGGCGTCAACCCGGCCCTGGAACGCACCTTCCACGGCCCCGACGTCAACCTGGGCCTGGACTTCGCTCCGGCCGTTAAATTGAGCTGGGATTTCAGCAAGGTTGTGGCCGGCGGGCTGGAGTACTACGCAGACTATGGAAGCCTGCGCAGCATCTATCCGGTGCATCAGCAGCAGCAGCAGATCTTTCCGGCCATCGATCTGAACGTCAACCCCAACTGGGAGATCAACTTCGGGGTCGGCCTCGGACCCACCGCGGCCACCGACCACCTCATCTTCAAGTTCATTCTCGGACGCCGCTTTACCTGGGGCAAGCCTACTTCCACCCCCGAGCCTCACCAGCCTTAAGCCACTACACTTCCGCCGCGCCGTCTGTTTGCCGCGCCGTCCAATTCCTTGTTCGCTACTGCGAACTGGCTAATCCGCGCCTCGCGGCTCCCGGCCCCTCCACGAGAGACCGGGCATCCGTCAGCCGCATTTAAATCTGGTCGTTGCCGCCCCCACCGCCGTCGTCAAACCCGCCGCCGCCGTCATCGAAACCGCCGCCGCCGTCGTCCTGCCCGCCATCGTCCTGGCTGGTATCGTCGAACCCAGACGCGTCACCTGAACCCGAGTCATCATCGCGGTCAGAGCCGCTCGATCCGGAGTCGTCGAATCCACGCAGGTTGTCGCCGCCGCTATCGTCCCGGCCTGCTTCGAATCCACGGCTTTCCCCACCCCGCCCCGGCTCGTCGTAGTAGTTGTTGATCACGGTCTCTCCAGCGCCCCCCATCATGCCTGGGCCACCGCCCCATCCATACCCGCCGTGTCCGCCACCCAAGCCGTGGAGCACCGATTCCACACCCTCAAACGCCAGCGCGCCCGCCGCCACCCCGGCCGCGGTCTGCATCGCTCCCCGCAAAAAGCTGGGCTGCCCGCCCGGAGCATACTGAGGCTGCTGCTGTTGCCACGGTCCCTGCGGCGGGTATTGCGGCGGATACTGCGGGGGAGGAGCAGCCTGCGAATACTGAGGCACCGGCTGGTAGGGCGGAGCCTGCTGAGGCGGCGGCTCGGGGTCGCGCTCGCCCAGCAGCTTGCCAAGAAAACTAGTGGCATGCGCCGGTTGCCGGTTCTGCTGTACCTGTTGCTGCAACTGCGCCAGCTGCGCTTTGGCCTGCTCGAGCGCGATGTTCTGCACCAGGACCGTTTGCGCGAGGATGTACAGTGCGTCGGGATTTGCGCCAAGTTCGCGGCCCAGCAGGTTTTCCGCATCCGGATCCTTTTCCTGGAGCTGCGTCCCGTTCACCTTCTGGGTTAATGACGTCAAGAGTTGTTGTTCCTGGGGAGTCACGCTTATTCCTCCGGCAGCGCCAACTTACCGCGTGGGCCGCGTCTCCCGATTGAGACGCAAGCCGCTGGTCAAAGTTGCCCTTGCCAGCCCTGTCTACGCAGAACTTTGCCCGCCGGTTCCCTGGACCGGCCTTGTCACTTGCCGGAGCCGGGTATGCCGGATTCGGTTCTCCCGTCGAATACCTGGTCCGCCCCGGACAAGGATTGATAACCATTGGCTCAAATATTTTTCGTCGGGAAGCTCTAATCTCTTCAAGTCCGCATAGAATTTCGCTAGGTGAACGTCTCGAATCCCCACGAGGCATCCCATGACATCCACCGGGCCCCGCGTCGTTCTCGTCGTTGACGATGAACCGATCATCGCGGACACGCTTGCCACAATTCTGAAACAGAACGGCTGCCACGCCTATGCCGCCTATAGCGGCGAGCAGGCAGTCGACGACGCCGGACGCCTGCAGCCCGATGTGGTGATTTCTGACGTGGTGATGGGGAAAATGAACGGCGTGGAACTGGCCATCCTGCTGGCCGGGTATCTGCCCAATTGCCGCGTGCTGCTGATCTCCGGTCACGCCGTGGCGTCGGAACACCTGGAGGACTCGGCCAGAAAAGGCTTCCTCTTCCCTATCGTTCCCAAGCCAACGCACCCCGACGAGATCATCGCGTTCGTCAACGGGGTGCACTGACCCGGCTTCACCGAGAATCACGCGAGGCGCCGATACCCAACACGGAAGCCCCGAATCAGGGCTCCCCGCCCGTTACGCCATGGCAAATGTCCGAATCGTTTCCTTGCGCACGGTGAGCTGCTCAATCAGGTCGGTACGCACCTCGTAACCGCGGCCCGGAGTATCGGGGATCACGATCTCGCCTGCGGAGCTGACCGTTACGTCCGGCTCGATAATGTCATCGACCCAGTAGCGCGCCGAAGCCGACACATCTCCCGGCAGCGTGAAGTTCTCGAGCGTCGACAGCGCAATGTTGTGCGTGCGTCCGATGCCCGATTCAAGCATGCCCCCGCACCACACCGGGATCCCGCGCTCCTGGGCTGCGTTATGCACTGCGATAGCTTCGGAGAACCCGCCCACGCGGCCCAGCTTGATGTTGATGATCCGGCACGACTCCATCTCGATCGCAGCCAGCGCATCGCGGCGGTTGCGAATCGACTCGTCCAGGCAGACCGGCGTCTCCAGCCGCTTCTGCAACATGGAGTGGTAATAGAAATCATCGTGCCACAGGGGCTGCTCGATCATCAGCAGCTCGAACTGCTCAAAGGTCACGATATGATCCAGATCGCGCAAGCGATATGCCGAATTGGCATCGCAGCTCAATGTGATTCCCGGCCAGCGATTGCGCACCCGCTCGAATACCTCGACATCCCAGCCCGGCTTGCACTTGAGCTTGATGCGCTGATATCCGGCGGCCAGTTCCCTCTCAATGGTCGCGAGAAGTTCCGGGATCGAGGCTTGAATGCCCAGCGAAACCCCGCATGGGATCACGTCGCGCACCCCTCCCAGCAAGCGCGAAAGCGATACCCCCTCCCGCTGCGCCTCGAGGTCCCATATCGCGTTTTCCAGTGCCGCCTTGGCCATGGGATTGCCACGCACCGGCTTGAAAATATACGGGCACTGCCCGCCATTCTCGATTGACTCCGCGGAAGCAAGCATCGGACCGAGGTCGTTCACGATGACCTGCCACGCAGTATCTGTCGACTCGCTGGAAAAAAACGGCCGCTCTCCGGCAGTGCATTCACCCCAGCCCGTCAGCCCCTCCGACTGGATCTCGACGAGGAGAATCCTCCGCTCGCGGGTCACGCCAAAACTGGTTTCAAATGGCCGCACCAGCGGCATATGGATTTCGCGCAGGACAATATTATCGATTCGCATAGGTGATGTGCGTTCCTTGGACTTCAGATGCCTGACTCCGGCTGAGCGAGTGGTCCCAGCTCGAAGGTTCCATTTCCTTCCGCATCCCGGGCGAAACCAAGTACGGCCAGGCCTCGGGCAAATGCGCTTTGAAACTTCTGGCGATTCTCCAACTGAACGTTGAGTGCACGCTCCCGGTCTCGTTGTGATGCCTTCCAGACATAAATGGAAGCTGGGACCTGAATCCGTTCCTCGATGCTCTGTGCGATGCGACTTCCACCCAGGATTCCGTTCACCCGGGCGGAATCGAGATGCCATTCCGCCACCAGCCGGTCGGTCGGCAGCCCGCCCTGCAGTCGAGAAGAGGATACACCATAAAAATTCACGCGATAGCTACGAACGATCGCCCCCAGCTTGTGGATATTCAGGAACGCATTTTTGATCTCCAGGGGATCAAACGTCCATTCCATGTGCCGGATTCCCCGCGCCAGCGCTTCACGTCGTTGCTCCAGCTTGAGTTGCGCGCCAAGCCCGCGATTGCGGTACCCCTCCCGCACCGCCAGCATGTGGGAATGAAGATAAGGCAGCGGATCGCCCGCAATATTTGTTTCCGGGGTTTCCGCCGCCTTGATTCCGGGCAAAGACATGGCAAATCCCACCATCGAATCAGGATCACCCTCCGGCGAAGCCCCCGGCAGTTCCGTATCGAACGCTCCCAGGACTTGGCCCCCGACCTTTTGCATCACCAGAAACGCCTTGCGGGGAATCACGTCGGACTGGTCATAGCCCCACGTCTCCACCTGCAGCTGAACGCAGGCTTCCAGTTCGTCGAATCCCTCACATGCGCGAATGACGATCATGGCTCTTTTTCCGACACAGAAGCCTCGACCGCCGCATCGGCATTCGATTCCGCGGCCAGCTTCCGTTTTGCGGCTGCCCACAACTCCTCAAGCTCAGCCGGCGTGCGCTCCTCGAGTGGTATCGCCGAGGCCAGTTCCATCTCGCGATAACGCCGCCGGAAGCGAAGGTTGCACCCGCGCAAAGCCATCTCGGCGTCCACGCCCAGGTGGCGGCCGAGGTTGACCACCGTGAACAGCAAGTCGCCCAGTTCTGCCTCGACCCGGGGATTCTTCCCCGGCTGCGCGCTCTCCACCTCAGCCTGCAACTCCGCCGTTTCTTCCGCGACCTTCGGCAGCAGGTCGCGCCACCCGGCCCAGTCAAAGCCCGCCTTGCTCGCTTTCGAACCGAGTTTGCTTGCCTCGGCCAGGGCTGGCAGCCCGCGCGGAACCGCATCGAGCCTCGAAGCGGGCGAGCCGGCGTCATCCGGTCCTGCCCCGGTCTTCTCGGCCGCCTTGATCTCTTCCCAGTTGCGCAGCACCGCCGCGGAAGATCCCCCCACCTCGGCATCGACGCTCGCCTGGTTCCCTGCCGCCCGCGAAGCTTCCTCGCCGAACACATGCGGATGCCGCCGGATCATTTTTCTGTTGAGATGATCGACCACATCTGAAATCGTGAACCGGCCTTCGTTGGCCGCCATCTCGGCATAGAACAGGACCTGCAACAGCAGGTCGCCCAATTCTTCAGCCAGCAATGTGAAGTCGCGGCGCTCGATCGCATCCAACACTTCGTACGTTTCTTCGAGTGTGTACCTGCGAATTGAATCGAAGTTCTGCTCCTGGTCCCAGGGGCAGCCGCCCGGTGCGCGCAGGCGCGCCATGATGCTGACTGATTGCTCAAATAACGCCGCGGCCCGCGCCGGGTCAGACGCGGGAAAAGAGTTTAGACTCTTGGGTTCCAGGCTTTCAGGCGGCAGAGCCATTGCTTCAATTTTACCCTGAGCGGCGTCCAAATCCTCGTCAGGGCTCCAGCCTTCGGTTCGTACTTGCATAACCAGCATCCACGTTCCGTTTCTCGAGCAAGCACGCTTCCCATGTCGCCGCACGAAGCAAACTTCCTCAGCGAACATCGCTTCCCGTCTCTATCTGCTGTTGCGGTTCGAACAGCATGGGTAAAGTCAGCCACCGAGGTTCATTCCCTACCGAGGTTCCCTCCATGATTCGCAGGCTCCTTCCGGTCGCGCTCGCCGTGCTGTCTCCGGCATTGTCTTTGGGCCAGCTTGCCGCTCCTGACACGCCCGCGGGCCGCATCCTGGCGCGCTGGATCGATGCCTTCAACAGCGGCGATCGAGCCCGTATCGATGCCTTCGTTCAAAGCTACGATCCCACTAACGTCGATGGCTCCATCGCGTCCGCACACTTCCGCGGCCAGTCGGGCGGCGTAACGCTGTTGTCAGTCGATCGCAGCCAGCCTCTGAGCATCGGCTTCACGCTCAAGGAAAAAGCCCAGCCCACGGTGCTGGTCGGCAGAGTGATCCTCAGCAAGGCGGAACCGGCCGCCATCAGCACCTTTTCGCTGCGTGCGGTTCCCCCCGGAGCAGTGGCCGAGGAGTTGCATCTCACCCCGGCCCTGCGGCAGAAGGCCATCGAAGACATCGCGCGCAACCTGACCGAGTCCTACGTCGATCCCGCCACGGCCGACAAGATGGCCGCCAGCCTGCGCGCGCACGAAGCCGGCGGCGACTACCAGAAGATCACCGACGGCGACGAATTCGCCATCGCCCTGACCGCGCACCTGGTCGAGGTGAGCCACGACAAGCATCTGCACGTCTTCTATTCGCCATACAGGATGACTTCGGACCCTCCGCCCCTCAGCCCCGAGGAGCAGGCCGAATCGCGCCGCGCCATGGTGCGCGACTGCGGATTTCGCAAGCTCGAGATCCTGCCCAACAACATCGGCTATGTGAAGCTCGATTTCTTTTCCGAAATGATGACCTGCGGCCGCACCGCGGCCATGGCAATCTCTTTCCTCGCCAACACCGACGCGGTCATCTTCGACCTGCGCGGCAACGGCGGCGGCGATCCGCGCATGGTCGCTTTCCTGTGCACCTACCTGTTCGATCAGCCCGTCCACCTCAACGATCTCTGGGATCGCAGGGAAAACAAGACCACTGAATACTGGACGCTGCGATACGTTCCCGGCCTTCGCCTGGGTCACAAGCCGGCCTATGTGCTGACGTCGAAGCAGACGTTCTCCGGCGCTGAAGAGTTTGCCTATGACCTGCAGTTTCTCAAGCGCGCTACGGTCGTCGGCGAAACCACCGGCGGCGGTTCGCATCCGGTAAGCGGCCATCGCGCCGGCGATCACTTCGTCGTCTATGTTCCCTTTGCGCGCATCACCAACCCCGTCACCAAGGCCGACTGGGAACAGACCGGCGTCACTCCCGACATCCGCGTCCCGGCCGATCAAGCTCTGCAGAAGGCCACCCAGTTAGCCGCCACGCGCATCCAGGAAACATCGCACCCACTCACGCCAATCCCCCCGCCGGCTGCGCCAGTTCCCGTCCCGCCCGACACCGGAGCAGTCTCCGGCGAAGTGCCCCAATAGGCCGGCCACATCGTTGTCATTCTGATCGAGACGCAGCGGAGCCGAATCATGGGTTGCGTGCGGCATGCTGAACCGGTCGTCGCGATCCGGTGGCTGGTTGCCATCAGAGCTTCTCAGCGCCACCCTTGCAGCTGTCGAGTGATAGCGCGAATTACCTGCCGCACCGAAACCCTCGCCAAGCTGTGGGCTGCCCTCGATGGTCCTTCAGCTTTTGCGAAGCCATCTCGCAGCCTCCGGGCGCTGCTCACAAATCCCGGGCCGCACCGCGCGAAGCTTTATACTCGACCTCTCGCATGATTCGCGTTCTGGGCACCATCTTCGCGGCGCTGCTGGGGCTGGCCTTCGGCAGCTTCCTCAATGTGTGCCTCAGCCGCTGGCCCGCCGGCGAGAGCATCGCCACCCCGCGATCGCACTGCCGCAACTGCCTTCGCACCCTGCCCTGGTGGGAGAACATTCCCCTCGTCAGCTGGATCGCACTGCGCGGACGCTGTCGCGGCTGCGGCAGTTCCATCGGCGTGCGCTACCTCGCCATCGAAGCCGCCACCGGCGCCCTGTTCGCGCTTGAAGCATGGCAGGCGCTCCGCGAGCTCAATCTCGCCGACACCGGCTCCGCAGACTTCTATCTCGTCTTCGTGAACCTGGCCTCCCGGATGGCCTTCTTTTGGCTGCTCCTGGCCCTGGCCGCGCTCGATCTCGAATACCTCTGGCTGCCCAATGCGTTCACCCTGCCCGGCATCGTGCTTGGCTGCATCGCCAACTTCGCTATCGTTGCCCTGGAAAGCTCGCCCGGCTTTCGCTTGCCGAGCCTCCTCGAGGCTGCCGAAAAGGAGATCATCGCCATCGTCGCAGGCGCGGGCATCATCGTCGTGGTGCGATGGGCTTACTGGGCGGTGCGCCGCCGCGAAGGCATCGGCATGGGCGATGCCAAGCTGATGGCCCTGCTGGGCGCATGGCTCGGCCTGCCCGGCCTCATGCTGGCTTTCGCCATCGGAGTCGTACTCGGCGCCCTGGTGGCCACCTCACTGGTCCTGATACCCGCCGCTCACCGGGACCGGCCCTGGGCCTCCGTTCAACTGCCCCTGGGCACATTCCTTTCAATCGGGGGAATCGTCAGCGGCCTGTGGGGCGAGCCGATGATCACGGCCTACATGCGCTGGGCCGGCCTCTAGCCACGGCCGGCCTGGCGCCGCAGCTGGCCGCACATCAACCTAAGGCCTGATCGCCGCAGCCGTGGGTGCGTTGGCCAATTCCGGATCCTTGAGAATCTTTCGCGCTTCCTTGCCGTGCTTGCTGTCAGGGTCGTAATCCACCAGCTTGAGATAACTTGCCTTGGCGTCGGCGAACTTGCCCAGGTGCCGCTCCGCCTCGCCCAGCCCCCAGTAGACTTCAGGGTTTTCCGGGTCGAGCACCGCGGCCGACTCAAACCGCGACAGCGCCGCCTTCCAGTTGTGTTCGCTCAGGTAATAGGCCCCGACGTTTTCATCGTCCTTGGCAGATTCCTGATGCTCCGGCTGCTGCTGGCCGCCGCGTCCCTTCCGGCCCTGGGTATCGGTATCCGCCGGCGGCATCACCCGGTCGATCCCCGCAAAGCTCGAACTGGAGCTGTCCCCACTGCTCGACGGCTCGCCTGCAGGGTCTTCGGGACTGCGCACCGGATCACTGTCAGACGCCGGAGCATGCACTTCCGGCATCCCCTCGGCGGGACTTCCCGCAGCCGGAGCATTCCCGGTCGGCATCACCGGAACGGTGTTCGTGTCTTCAGGAAAAGGGTTCGATTCCGCAGGCTTCGGGGCGGGCTTCTGCTGGTCTGACGGCTTGCTTTGCGGCGAGGGCGGCGGAGTCGCCTGGGCCTCGATTCTCGGCGCTCCCGGCACCACCCACGACAACGCCAGCGCGGCAAAAATCCAAATCTTCATCTCGACTCCGATGAGCCCTCCGGTGGTAGGATGCGTTCCATAAGGTGCCCGAGGCGCCCCAAGGAAAGCATCGCATATCCTCATGGGACTCATCATCCGTTCCTCCGCCATACACGCCGCCGGCTGCTACACCACCACGCGCATTCCCAAAGGCAAGCGCATCGCCGAATACACCGGTCCGCGCCTGAGCAAGGATGAGGCCGACGTACTCTACGAGGACTCGCCCATCACCTACCTGTTTGGACTCGGAGACGGCTCGGTCGTCATCGACGGCCACTGCACCGCCATGTTCATCAACCACAGCTGCGACCCCAATTGCGAAACCGGCGAAGAAGACGGCCGCGTCTGGATTCACGCCATCAAGAACATCCCCGCTGGCGAAGAGATCACCTACGATTACTGCCTCTACGACGGGGGAGACGATCTCGCCACCTGCAACTGCGGCTCCGGCAACTGCCGCGGCACCATGTACTCCCCTAAGGAAGTCCGCCGCCGCAAAAAGCAGGCTCAGCCTGCCACCGAACCGGCTCGAAGGCCTTCGAGCCCCAAACCGCGCAATCGAGCCCAACGATGAGAGCTCCAGGCCGTGAGTGAAGAACGGGAGCTTCCGTCGCTGAGCGCGGCCCAGTTGGAGGCCCTGCGCCGCTTCGCTCTGCTCGAGATCCCGGAAGACGAAATGCGCCAGGAACTGACCGGCCTGTTCGACGTCAATTTCGAGCCCCGCCTGACCGTCATCGCCGGTACCGCCCACCAGCGCCCCGCTACCCACCACTTCCGCATGCCCGAACCGGGCATCGTCATTACCCGCGATCACATCGCCAATGCCCTCGAACGCAAGCGCTTCGGCCTTATCAGCGAGGCTGATCTGGTTCACTGGGCCACCATCCTGCTCATGAACGACGCCTACGTCCTCGACCCCGGCGACGAAGACCTCATCTCCGACTGGCTTAACGACATCAGCCTTAATCTCGGCTCCGGATGAGTTTCGGCGATACCCACCTGCCCCAAAATTCTTGCCCGCTTCCCTCCGCCACAGGCCCGCCGGCCCAGCAAGCCGTCAGTTCCCGCAACTCGCTGAATTCAGTGAGGTTTGCTACATCGAACTTGCGGAAAGGCAAGGAGTTTCACCGATGCAATGACATAAGACTGAGACAGCCGATTTCTCCCCCCATGATGGTCTCCGCCGGAACGATACAATCCGGATAGGCCGACCATACGCGGGAGCGGCCCCGGAAGCAGGGTTCAATGGGTTATCAGGTTCTGGCAAGAAAATATCGTCCGCAGCGGTTTGCCGATGTGGCCGGCCAGGATCACGTGACCCGTACTCTCCTCAACGCCCTCAGCCAGGACCGCATCGCCCACGGCTACATCTTCTCCGGTCACCGCGGCATCGGCAAAACCACCATCGCCCGCATCCTGGCGCAGGCTTTGAACTGCCGCACCGAAGTGGGAACCGCGCAGCGCCCCACCCCCGAACCCTGCGGCGTCTGCGAATCATGCATCGAGGTGCGCCAGGGCAACGCCGTTGACGTGATCGAGATCGACGCCGCCACCAACCGCGGCATCGACGAGATCCGCGAACTGCGCGACGCGGCCCGCTACGCTCCCGCCCGCGACCGCTACAAGATCTACATCCTCGACGAAGCTCACCAGATCACCGAAGCCGCCTTCAACGCGCTGCTCAAAACGCTGGAAGAGCCGCCCTCTCACGTCATCTTCATGATGGCTACCACGGAGCCGGAAAACATCCCCCAGACCATCCGCTCGCGCTGCCAGCACTTCAGCTTTCATGCCGTGAAGTTCGACGACATCCTCATCCAGTTGCGCATGATCGCAGGGCAGGAACAGGTGCAGGCCGAAGACGCCGCCCTCGCCCTGCTGGCCGAAGCCGGGGACGGATCCATGCGCGACGCGCTCTCGATCATGGATCAGGCCATCGCGTCGGCGCCTTGTGAGGACGGGCGGCCGGTGCTCTCCACGTCACAGATCCGCGAACTGATGGGTTCGGTTCCAAATGCCGTCTTCGAGCGGCTCATGGAGTCTGTCGCCTCGGGTCAAAGCGCCGTGCTGATGCAGCAGGCCAACGAATTGCTCAATGCCGGCCACAGCCCCTCCTCGCTGGCCCGCCAGCTGGTGCGCTACCTGCGAAACGCCCTCATGGCCCGTCTGGACGGCGAGCGCACCGAGCTGCTGCAGATCTCCGCCGACGAACGCGCCCGCGCCGCCCGCACCGCTCTGCTGTTCACTGAAGAAGACCTCACCCGCGACCTGCAAATCATCCTGCGCACCTTTGACGACTTGAATTACAGGCAGGAACAACGCTTCCATCTGGAACTTGGTCTGCTCAAGCTGGTCCATGCGCAACGGCTGCTGCCGCTAGAGGAGTTGCTGAGCGGCGTGGCATCCGGCACCGGCGCGCGCAATCCCGCCGCCGCGTCGGTTCCGCGCAGCAATCCCGCTCCACAGCGTTCCGCCCCGGTAGTGTCTGCGCCCTTCACCCCGGCTTCTGCTTCGCCCTTCACGGCGGCGCGCGCCTCGTCTCCATCGCCGTTCACGCCTGCCTCGTCCTACAGCCAGCCCGCTTCGAACCCCTCCGCAACGGGCCTGAGTTCATTCGCTGCGTCGCCGGTGCGCATGCCGGAACCGGCCGCAGCCCCGAGCGCTACCCAGAGCAGCGCGTCAGTATCAGTGGAGGAGATCGAGATCCCTCCGCCCGCTACGCGGTTTGAACCGGCAATGGAAACCGTGGCTTCTCCGGCTATCGAATCCCCCTCTGCCAACCCAGATGAGGATTCCGCTCCACTGCTTGAACCTGTGACCCAGCCCGCGCGAAGGTCGCCGCGCCGAAGGTCGCCGCGCCAGGTTCGCTCAACGTCGACAACCTTCGTCTGGCCGTGATTTCCGCGCTGGCCGACGCCGGCCATGCCTCCGCCGCGCAACTGCTCGGCGCCGGAACCTGGACGCTGGATGGATCCAACCTCCGCATCGAAGTCGCGGGAATGGGCAAGAAAATGCTCAGCCTGACCGTCAACGCGGCAGCTGAAAAAATCATCCGCCTGGAGATCCAGAAACTGGGCGGCCCCGCACGCTTCCTCGTGGTTCCGGGCGAAGGTCCTGCGGTAGCCTCGGCAGCGCCCGTTGCTCCCCTCGCCGGAAGCGTCCAGGAAACCGCTCTCGCCAATCCCATGGTCCAGCGCGCCAGAGAAATATTTAACGCAGAAGTCCGGAGTGTAGTAGACCTTCGCACCCGATAGTTGCTGCATTTCCCCAGGAGACACGACATGATCAATCCGCTGAAAATCTCTGAAATGCTATCGCAAGCCAGCCACATGCAGGAGGAAGTTCAGCGCAAGCTGGAAGTCACTGTCGTCGAGGGCACCAGCGGCGGCGGCGCCGTCACCGCCACGCTCAACGGGAAAAAGCAGCTCCTCAAGCTCAGAATCGATCCTTCCGCCGTAGCCGGACTGACCGGTCCCCAGCCGGATGTGGAGATGCTCGAAGATCTCATTGTGGCCGCCGTGAACGAAGCTGGCCGCAAGGCGGAGGAATCCATTCAATCGAGCGTCCAGGGCATGCTCGGTGGCCTCAACCTTCCCGGGATCGGGTAGCTCCCTGTTCGCGTTTGATTGCATCCACAGTTTCGCTCTTGGAACGGAGCGCCATCATCCAGCCACTTCTCCGGCAGCCCGGAAGCGGCTACAGTAGTGCTTGTTTCCCCGCACTACGAAGAAGGTGGCAGCGTGACAGCATTGGACCGCAGAAGTTTCCTGCGCACTGGCCTTAGCGTGGCTGGGGCGGCCGCTGCGCCGCCCTGGATGCTGGCGCAGGCAGCCCCGGCCGCCGGCCCGGCCCCCGCCAATCAACTCCCCGCTACTCAGGACCGCGCCACCCAGATGAGGGCCTCCGCGGCCTCGGTTCCCATCCGAATCACCAGGCTGAACGACGGCCTGTTCCTGCTTCAGGGCGCCGGCGGCAACATGGCCGTCCAGACCGGACCGGATGGAAAGCTCCTCATCGACTCCAGCTTTTCAACCGCGGTTCCGAAAATCAGGGAAGCCCTCGACAGCCTGGGCAGAGATCCCGCCGACACCCTCATCAACACCCACTGGCACATCGACCATGTCGACGGCAACGAGGGAATGCACGCCGCCGGCTTCAAAGTGCTGGCCCATCGCGCCACCCGCGAGCGCTTGTCCACGCCGCAGGAGATCCGCCTGCTCAATATGTCTCTGCCGGCAATGGCACCCGGTGCTCTACCCGTGGTCACCTTCGACGACACGATGCACCTGTGGCGCAATGGCGACTCCATCGACCTCGCCCATTTCGATCCCTCACACACCGACACCGACATCTACATCCACTTCCACAAGGCGGATGTGCTCCATGTTGGCGACATCTGGTTCAACGGCGTCTACCCCCTCATCGACGAGAGCAGCGGCGGCAACATTGGAGGCATGATCCGCGGCAGTGAGAGGGCCCTTTCGCTGGCTGGTCCGGATACGAAGATCATTCCCGGGCACGGAGCCCTCGGCACACGGGCTCAATTGCAGGAGTACCGCGACATGCTGGCCGGCGTGCGCGATCGCGTGGCCACGCTCAAGCACGCGAGTGCATCCGAAGGGGAAGCCGTCGCCAAAAAGCCGACCGCTGATTTCGATGGGAAATGGGGCAAGGGTGGAATGACGCCGGACGTATTCACCGGGATCGTTTATCGCACCCTTTGATGCAAACACGCCTTCGTCAAGTGCGCATGCGCGTCACCCGGGCTTGCGATCCGGACGCGCCGCCCCTGTTCTTTAGAATTGAGACTGAGCGCATTTGAGGAGGCGCACCGCGTGTCACGTTATGCCGAGCCCATGGCGCGGCTCATTGAAGAGTTGAAGAAGCTGCCCGGCGTCGGCACCAAGAGCGCGCAGCGCTTCGCCTTTCATATCCTGCGCTCCAGCGATCAGGACGCCGCCGCATTAGCCGAGGCCGTACAAGGCCTCAAGGCCAGCCTGCGCCTGTGCTCGGTCTGCAACAACGTCACCGACGTCGATCCCTGCGCCTATTGCACCAGCCCTACCCGCAACCAGCGCCTGGTGTGCGTTGTGGAGGAGCCCACCAGCATCGCTGCCGTGGAGCGCAGCCGAGGATATGCCGGTGTCTATCACGTGCTGCACGGAACGCTCTCCCCATTGCACGGGGTAGGTCCCGATCAGCTCCGCGTGGGCGGCCTGCTCGCCCGCGTCGAGCGCGGCGATGTGGACGAAGTGATCCTGGCCACCAGCCCCACCCTCGAAGGCGAAGCTACCGCGGCCTGGGTCGCCTCGGCCATGCGCGGATTTCCCGTGCGCGTAACGCGCATCGCAACCGGAGTTCCGGCCGGAAGTGACATTGAATATGCCGATGAAGTGACCATGGCGCGATCGCTCGAAAATCGCCGCGACTTATAGCGCCGCCATCTCAGCGAACCGACGACCCGCCCATTACGACTTGCTGCTGCGCAACCTGGTCATCAGATCGGTCGGGTGCAGCGGCTTGATCAGAACTTCGAAACCATAGCCGGTAGCCTGCGCCTTCTCCACCATCTCCGCTGCCGCGGTTTGACCCGACAGCAGAAAGACCCGGATGTCGGGCAGCAGCGCCTTCATCTTGATCGCCGCATCCACACCGTTCAACTCCGCCATGATCACGTCCGAAATCAACATGTCCGGCTTGAACGACGGTGCAATTTCCAGAGCTTTGACGCAGGAATAGACGGCTCTGGCTTCAAAGCCTCCCTGGTTCAGAATCATGGCCAGTGTATCGGCAATCACCCGCTCGTCATCTGCGATAAGAACTTTCAGTTTGGCAGTAGGTTCAGACATCATTCATATCCTGGTTCCCGCGTCTTTTGTTCCGCCTGGTCTATGGACGCTTGCGCTTTCGGGAGATGGGACTCATCACCGGCAGCCCGGTGATCGTTGGCGGTTGTGACGCGCCCGTGCACTGAGGAACGAGCAATATTCAATATCGCCGCGCATTTCAGGGCCGCGCGCCATTCAGGATCGGAAGTGCGCAGCTCAACCGGCACCTGGACCGGTCTAGCTTACGCCGCGCAGCTTGCTGAGCAGATCCTGTGGATGAACAGGTTTGGCGAGTATTTCGAAATCATAGCCCTGGGCATGCGCCTTTTCGAGAAGATCGGCCGTGGCCGCCTGGCCGGAAAACAAAAGTATCTTGATGGTGGGCAAGAGCGCGCGGATCCGAATCGCTGCATCAATACCGTTTAGATCGGCCATGATCACGTCGGAAATGAGCATGTCCGGCTTGAATTCAGGAGCCAGCTCGAGGGCCTTTTCCCCTGAATACACGGCACGTGCCTGAAAGCCGCTCTGATTCAGGATCATGGCCAGCGTATCGGCGATGACCCGCTCGTCGTCGGCTACGAGGACCTTGGGTTTCATTGAATTTTCGGGCATACTCTCCTAGAAGCCTGACTGGCATTGTATGGCCGCACGTTGCCTCGGCAACTGCAGCCAGCGATAGTCTAAGGCAAATCCGCTTTGCCTGGGTAGTCGCCTGCTCTGATGATACGCTCTGGGTGGGAACCTGACCGCGCACTATGCCAGCCGCCGTCACACCTTGGGCCCGCCGCACTCCCTCACCATCAGGGGCGCGGCCAAACATGATTTTATCTGATTGCAACCCTGCAATTCTAGATTCGGAAGCAAACTTGCTCACGGCAACCACAACTGCCCCGGGGAGAACCGCGAATGCAGGAAGCTGTCCTTCAGAACGAAACCGCGGCCCAGGCCGGCGAAGCCATCATCCAGGCACAGCAGATTGAGAAGTACTACGCCCAGCCCAGCGAGAACCGCATCCAGGTCATCGCGGCTACCGATCTCAAGATCGTTCCCGGCGAAATCCTCGCCCTCCTCGGCCCTTCCGGCTCCGGGAAATCCACCATGCTGCGCATGCTTTCCGGGCTCTCCCGGCCCTCGGCCGGAAACGTTCTGTGGCACGGCAAGCCCATCGCCGAAACTGAAATCAATGTCTCCATCGTCTTTCAGAGCTTCGCCCTCTTTCCCTGGCTGACCGTCCTTGAAAACGTCGAGGCTCCGCTGCAAGCCCGCGGCGTCGCCGCCGATATTCGCCGCGAACGCAGCATGCGCATGCTCGACACCGTGGGCCTCGCCGGCTTTGAAGCTGCCTTCCCCAAGGAGCTCTCCGGTGGCATGCGCCAGCGCGTCGGCTTTGCCCGCGCCCTGGTCGTCGAGCCTGAAGTCCTCTTCATGGACGAGCCCTTCTCCGCCCTCGACGTCCTCACCGCCGAAAACCTGCGCAGCGAGCTCCTCGAGCTGTGGGCCAAAAAAACCATGCCCACCAAGGCCGTCTTCATCGTCACCCACAACATTGAAGAAGCCGTCCTTCTCGCCGACCGCATCATCGTCCTGGGCCGCAACCCCGGCCACATCCGCACCGACTTCCGCGTCCAGATTCCCCAGCCGCGCGACCGCAAGTCCGAGCCCTTTACCCAGCTCGTCGATTACATCTACAAGGTGCTCACCCGCCCCGACGTGCCTCCCGCCGAAGCTCCAGACCAGCAGCCCAAGGTGCGCGATCAGCGCCAGATGCGCTACCAGATGCTGCCCCACGCCCGCCCCGGCGGCGTGGCCGGCCTGCTCGAACTCCTCATCGACAAGGGCGGCCGCGACGACATCTATCGCCTCGCCGACGACCTCGCCTTTGAAATCGATGACCTGCTGCCCATCGTCGATGCCGCCCAGCTGCTCGGCTTCCTCAAGGTCGAAGAAGGTGACGCCGTCATCACTCCCGCCGGCGAGGAATTCGCCAATTCCGAAATCCTCCGCCAGAAAGAAGTCTTCCGCGAAGCCGCACTCACTAACGTGCTGCTGCTTCGCCAGATCCGCCGCGCTCTCGAAACCAAGAGCGACCACACCGTCCCCGAAGATTTCTTCCTCGACATGCTCGACGAGCAGTTCAGCGAAGACGAATGCCTCCGCCAGCTCGAAACCGCCGTCACCTGGGGCCGCTACGCCGAGTTGTTCGACTTCGATTCCTCCCGCCGCCGCTTCGTTCAGCTCGAAACCCAGGAAGAAGAAGCGGCTCCCGGCGAGGGAGACGCGGAATGAACCTCCAGCATCCCTTCGCCCGCTCCCTGATCATGGCGCGCAACTGGCCCGTGGTCATCGATCTCGGCGTGGCCCTCTGCGGACTGGCCGTCTTCTTCGCCATCATTCGCATGGCGCACTACTGGATGGGCACCCCTGTGCCCGTCATCCCCATCTCCCACTCCGTGCGAGCCCTGCCTCTCTACGCCTTCTACTCCATCGTGCGCATCTCGCTGGCCTATCTGCTGAGCCTGCTCTTCGCTATCAGCTACGGCTACACTGCGGCTTACAATCCCCGCATCGAGGCCTGGATGGTCGCGGTACTCGACATCCTGCAATCGATTCCGGTGCTCAGCTTTCTGCCTCCTGTCGTCCTCGCCATGGTGGCCCTGGTTCCCGGCCATCAGCTCGGCATTGAACTGGGCGTCATCCTGCTCATCTTCACCGGCCAGGTTTGGAACCTCGCCTTCAGCTTCTACTCCTCGCTCAAATCCATCCCCCGCGAGATGCTCGAGGCTTCGCGCGTATACCGCTATTCGGCGTGGCAGCGCTTCTGGCAGCTGGAAATGCCCTATGCCACCATCGGCCTCGTGTGGAACTCCATCGTCTCCGTCGCCGGCGGATGGTTCGCTCTCATGCTGTGCGAAATGTTCACCATGGGCGATCGCAGCTTTCAACTGCCCGGCCTGGGCAGCTACATTCAATCCGCTACCGATTCCGGAGACGTTCGCGCCCTGCTCACCGGCATCGCGGTCGTGGTTCTCATCGTCGTCGCCACCGATCAGCTGCTCTGGCGTCCCCTCATCGCCTGGAGCGACAAGTTCAAATTCGAACAGGTCGAGTCGGCGGACCGGGTTACATCCCCCATCCTCACCCTGCTGCAGCATTCGCCCTTCCTCACCTCGCTGCCCGGCCGCATCTGGGCACTCGCTGAAGAGCCGCTCTACCGCCGCCTCGCCCGGTCCGGTAAATCCCGCGTCATTCATCCACTGGAGGACGAAGGCAAAAGCAAGCGCGGCCTGATCGCCTTCTGGACGCTGGCCGTGGTAGTTCTCATCGTAGGCGTATGGGCCATCGCGCAGGCCGCCCTGATGCTGCGCACCATCACCTGGCCTGACCTCAAGTTGCTTCTTGAGGGCGCCGCCGCCACCTTCCTGCGCGTCAACTCCGCCCTGCTCATCTCCGCCCTCTGGACCATCCCCGTCGGCGTCGCCATCGGCTTCAATCCGCGCCTCGCACGCATCGTGCAGCCTATCGCCCAGGTCATGGCCTCGGTTCCTGCCTCGGCTTTCTACCCCGTGCTGCTCATGGGCCTGGTGCAGATCGGCGGCGGCCTCGGCATCGGCTCCATCGCCCTCATGCTGCTCGGCACCCAGTGGTACATCCTGTTCAACGTGATCGCCGGGGCGATGTCCATCCCTTCAGACCTGCGCGAGGTCACCACCCTCTATCGCTTTACGCGCTGGCAGAGATGGATTCGCCTCATCCTTCCCGGAATCTTTCCATACCTGATCACCGGCATGGTCACCGCTTCCGGCGGCGCATGGAATGCATCCGTGATGGCCGAATATGCCAAGGTCAAAAATCAGACGCTCCAAACCATTGGCCTCGGCGCCCAGATAAGTTCCGCCACCGATCACGGACGCTTCCCCATCATCCTGCTCGCCACCATTCTCATTGCCCTCATGGTCGTCAGCATGAACCGGCTGGTCTGGCGCCGCCTCTATAGGCTGGCTGAGACCCGGTATAAGCTCGAAGCCTGACTCCGGCGCGCGCCCGGCATCTCTCCACCATCGCAGCCGCCCCGCTCATTTTTCGCGAGCGCTCGCCTCATCGAAGAGGCGCATTGCCATCAACCCGTTTCCGACCGCGCCGCCGGCACGAAGCGCCGCCGCAATAAAAACCGTTTCGGAAATTTCTTCGCGGCTCGCGCCCGCCTCCACCGCGTTATTGATGTGGGCCTCGATGCAATAGGCGCACTGCGTCGTCAGCGCCACGGCAACCGACATCAGCTCCCGATATTTCACCGGGATCGCCCCATCGGCTCGTTCTGCGGTTCGCTTCAGATTGAGAAACGCCGCAGCCTCCTTGGGAGCGGCGTTCATAAGGCTCTTGGTGTACGCGCGGTCATTGGGGCTCTGGTAGTGGGATGCCTCTGTTTCCATAGGCCTCAAAAATATCACCCCGGCGATCGCGCGTTCTACTGTGGGCAAGCCACCAACCTCATGCAGAGGAAAGCATCCGCTAACAGCGCAGGGTCAGAAAATGCCGCTCCGTGACCGCCGTCCACCGTTGCAGTATCATGCTCACCAACGGCGGCGAAATCACCGTCGCGCATTTCACCCCGCATGAGGACCACCATGATTCGAGTTGGCATCATCGGCTTCGGCCTCGCGGGACGCGTCTTTCATGCCCCGCTCGTCTCCTCCGTCGAAGGCCTCGAACTGGCCGCCATCGTAGAGCGCACGTCCAACCACGCCGCGGAGCGCTACCCCGGCATTCGCACCTGCCGCAGCGTCGAAGAACTGCTCCACGACCAATCCATCGGACTGGTCGTGGTTGCCACACCCAGCGGTACCCACTTCGAGACGGCGCAAATGGTGCTGGAAGCAGGCAGGCCGGTCATCGTCGACAAGCCCGTGTCATTAACATCGGGTGACATTGCCCGCCTCATACGACTCGCGCGGGATAAAAAGCTGCCCCTCATTCCATTCCATAACCGCCGCTGGGACGGAGACTTCCTCACCCTCCAGAAATTGCTCCGCGACAATACCCTCGGCCGGGTCGTCCACCTCGAATCGCGCATGGACCGCTGGAACCCCGGGGCCACCCGCGTGGCCTGGAAGGATGAACCGCAGCACGGCGGCGGCGTTCTGCTCGACCTCGGCACTCACCTGGTTGACCAGGCGCTGGTCTTGTTCGGCAAGCCCCTCGCCCTCGCTGCCGATGTCCTCCGCGAACGCGATGGCGACGGAGCCAACGATTCCTTTTCCATCCGCCTCCGCTACGCCAGGTTCCGCGTCACCGTCGAGGCCAACAACCTGTCGTCGCCGGCAGGATCGCGCTTTCACCTCCGCGGCGTCCATGGCAACTTCCGCAAAAAAGGCATCGACCCGCAAGAAGCAGAACTCAAAACCCTGGTCCGCATTTCCGCTCCCCACTGGGGCGAAGAGCCTCCCGGCGAATGGGGCATGCTCCACGTCGATGTCGGCGGAGGTATGGTGACCCGGCCACTCGCCACTGCCCCCGGTGATTACCGCCGCTACTACGCCTGCGTGCGCGACGCCCTGCTCGGCAACGGCTCGCTGCCCGTAACTGCGGAAGAAGCATGGCACGTCGCGCGCATCCTTGAATGGGCCCAGGAAAGCTCCGACCGTCGCTGCGAAATTCCCTGCGACTGGACCCAGGCCCCAGCCTCATCCTGAAGCTTTTCACACGGAGCGCAGCGGAGCGTTTTTGGCGCTTGGATAAGGTGTGGGGTAGACGTCTACGGGAGTCAAAAGTGGTCGGATAAAGAATTTCAGCCCAGTCCCCTTGACAGCCGGCCCAGATCCGCTTCAAAACTACACTGTCACTTCCCGCATGGCACTCTGCCGCAAGCTCTTCCATGCATCCGCACGAAGCCGTTTCCAGTCACTCACACTCAAGCGCAATAATCTGCGGCAGGACCCATCCACCCGTATCGGCCATCACAATTGTTCCACGTGGAACAATTTGCTGCTCCACGGCTGCTCCACGGCTGCTCCACGGCCCGCACCAGCCCAATCGGGCCGGTCGTTGCAGGGAAAAGTCGATGCCCGAATTGCCTGGATCAGCTTGATTCTGCTAATTCACGGTGACCGTGAAGGTCGCGATCGGCGACGACGCTAGCGCCGGGCTGCCGGTCCCGGTGACCGTGAAAACATAGTTCCCCGCTGTCGTGCCCGGGGTGCCCCCACCCCCTCCGCTGCTGCTACCGCCGCCTCCACCGCAGGCCGAGAGGCTGCCGATGACCGCGAGCAACGCGACAATCCCCAGCATCGCGCGCCAGCTGCGCCGCCGTGCCGGGATACCGAACAAGGTAAGCAGTGCCAGTGCCGCTCCCCCCGCTGCACCCCGCCAACCGCCCAACGACGGCCGTTCCAGTTGCGCCGTCGCGCCCGTTGTCGTTACCGTGGCTGTCGCCGTCGAGGACTTCGCCGAAGAGCTCAGCGATGCGCCGCCCGATACCGAGCAGCTGGGCAGCTTGGTCGCACCCGTCGGAGAAGATGTCAGCGCGCAGCTGAGCGTCACCGTCCCCGCATACCCGGTATCGGAGCTGACCGTGATCGTCGACGTCGCAGAAGTGCCCGGAGCCACCGCGGGCGGCGCCGAAGCGGTCATGAAGAACAACGGGCTCGCGCTCCACGATGCGACCAGCTGCGCCGCATCGACGCTGCCCAGTCCCGTCGCCATGTCGTAACCGTTCGCGGTATCGTAGCCGCTCAGGTAAAAGCTGCCGGCTGTGTTCTTGGCGCAATTCGGCGACAGCATCGGAGTCGAAACGCACACCACCGAAATGTTGCCGGTCGAGATATCGTGAAAGATCTTCGCGCCGCTTGTGCTGTTCGACAGGTCATACAACTGCTCGAGTGCGGTGCTGCCCAGCCGGCTGCCGATCTTTTCCTGCACCATCGCCATGATTCCCGCAAACGCCGGAGCGGCGGTCGATGTGCCGCCAAACCCGAAGAAATAGAACTGCCCGTCCGACTGCTTGGTGCAGTTGGCCGTTATCGTCGCGTTGCTGCTGTTCGGACCCGTGTCGTCGGTGCATACCAGCCACGCCGCATTGTCTCCGCCCGCGCCCGACATCAGCGACACGTCGGGAATATCGCGGCTGGTGTCGGAGCTGAATTTGCCCGGCCCCGTCTGCCACGCAGGCCGCGGATAGCCGCCCGTGCACTTGCCCGCGCTCGTGCTGGTGCTCGTGTTGGTGGAGCAGTTGCTGACCCCGCCCGCTGCGCCGAAGATGATGGTCTTGCCTTTGGAATCAGTGGACGGCACGTCCTGGCTTATCGTCGTGTCGATCGTGGTCGAGTCGTTCCACGTCCACTCCGGGATATAACCTTTGGCCGATCCATAGTTGGTCGTGCTGCTGGTCGCGTCGACGTAGGTTGTGAACGCGGTCAACAGACCGCCGAGGTCGGTCCCGCCCACCGCGATGTTGTAGGGCGTAGAGGCAAATCCGCTGACTGCAAGTCCCGAGGTAGCGGAGGATTCGGAATTCGGATCGTCGCAGCCCGCCGATCCGCTGTCTCCTGTCGACACCACCACGGTAATTCCCTGCGCTGCTGCCTGCTGATAGTAGCCGTAGATCAACTGGTTGCCGCCGGTGCCCATGTAGAGTTCGCACAGCCCAAAGCTCACGCTGAGAATGTCGACTTTGTTGTCGGTGATGGCCTGTGCCATCGCGTCGGTCAGGTTATTGGCGGTGTAGAAGTGAATCGCCGCGCCCGGAGCCAGGCCGCCGGAGATTTCCGTATCAAGATATCCCTCGTCGGTATCCCCGGTCGCCGTGGTGCCGTCCACGTTGGTGACGGTGGGCTGCGTCGAATCGCCCAAAAAGCGAGTGCGAAAGTCGGCGACGGTAGCGGCTTGAATCACAGCATCGCCGGCAACTCCGATGGTCACGCCCTTGCCGTCGTAGGTTGTGCCGGAAGTGTAAGCAGGGTTGAGTGCCCGGTTCGGCGTGTCGTAGATCGCCGCCGCATCCGCGGGGACTACGTAGAGCGTGTAGGATCCGGCGCTGCCCGTGGTCAGGTCCGCACGCGGACCACTCCCGTTTGCCGCTGGGACTGGCGTCATCTTTTTGAGATTCGGATCATAGGTCCCGAAGCCTGCGCCGATGTTGTGCGGACGGGGCCGCAGGGTGTTGAGCTGAGCTATGCTGCTGACCACGGCCGCCAACGCTCCGGGGATTTTCGGGTCGGTGGTATTGGAAAGAAATTTTTCGCCGTTGCCGTCGTAGGCATGGATTGAAGTGTGCAGCGTCGCTTCAACCTGCTGCACCGTTCCGGAGAATGCGATATCGGTGCGGCCCGGAGTGACGGGTTCAACCGTGAGCCCGTGCGCCTCGAGCCAGCCCGTAATGGCGGCGATATCACGATCGGCCGGCCCGAAGAGCTTGCCGAACTGAATCGGCGTAAGCCATTTGTGGTAGTTAGGTGAAGACCTGTCGCCGGCCTCGGCGAGGAATTTGTCGAGCGCTGCCCGTTGCGCCGCGGAGCGCGACAAAATCAACCGGACGTGCGTCATCTGCGTGCCCGCCGGGGCCTCGCCAAGATCGAACTCCGACCGAACATTGGCCGGCACGGTGCCGCGCAACGCTACGAGAGACGATTCGTCCATGGGCAAGGTGATGCGAGGCGCAACGGGGCCACTCTGCGCCGTGATTCTCGTAGAGCTCAGCGCTATAAAACACATTGCAAGAAGGGTTACGAAACGGATGCGGCGCATAGTCGAGTCCTAAACCTTTCTCCGAAGGAAGGCTGCCCGGGATGAAGGATTTTCGAGGAGACGGCCGCTCATGCCGGTAAGGGCGGACGAGATCTTCGGGTGCATACACTTTCCGGTCCGGGAGACTCAGCAATCTTACAGCCGATGCGGATTTCCGGGAAAGTGACGTTAGGGGTAACGAGCAGCGGGAGTTGCAATAGACAATTTATATTTCTTTCGAATATCATGCCTTGATCGGCAATCTGCAACAATGGTGCCTACGCATGCGCGCATCCCTGTTCATCACCTGCTACAACGACACGCTGTATCCCGAGACCGGCCGCGCGGTGGTACGGCTGCTGGAGCGCCTGGGGGTCGAGATCGAGTTTCGCCCGGCGCAGACCTGCTGCGGGCAGATGCACGCAAATACCGGATTTCGCGGCGAAGCCTTTTCGCAGGCCAAGCGCTTTGTGAAGCTCTACGCCGATGCCGAGGCGGTGGTCATTCCCTCTTCTTCGTGCGTGGCCATGATCCGCGAACAGTACCCGGGGCTGTTTGAGGAACTGGGCAACGAAGAGTTGCGCCGCCAGTTTGCCAGCGTGCTGCCGCGGGTGTATGAGCTGAGCGAATTTCTTCTCGACAAGATTGGGGTCGAGGATGTGGGCGCGTATTTTCCGCATCGCGTGACCTATCACGCCAGCTGCCACGGGCTGCGCGGGTTGCACCTGGGAGACCGTCCCTTCCGGCTGATGAGCAAGGTGCGGGGGATGGATTTTGTGCCGCTCGACAATCTCGATCGCTGCTGCGGATTTGGCGGGACGTTTTCAGTGAAGAATGCCGAGGTGTCATCAGCGATGCTGTCGACCAAGCTGCAGGACGTGCTGACGACGCGCGCGGAGTATTGCACGGCACTCGACAACAGCTGCCTGATGCATTTGGGCGGCGCGCTGCACCGGCAGTTCGCGGGGATGAAGACGATTCACCTGGCGGAGATCCTGGCGAGCACGGAGACGGAACCGGCGGAGGCGACGGTATGACGCATCCGGTTCTCGACCCGGCCAAGGCCGAGGCGTTTCCCAAGGCGGTATTGCCGATATTGCGCAATACGCAGCTGCGCAAGAACGTGGCGCATGCAACTGACGTAATCCAGGGAAAGCGCAACCGCCTGGTTGCGGAAAAAGACGACTGGCAGGAACTGCGCTCGGCGGGATCGGCGCTGCGCGCGCATCTGCTCGAAAATCTCGGCGCATACCTCGAGCAGTTTGAGGAACGCTGCACGGCGGCGGGCGGCGTGGTGCACTGGGCCGGCGACGCTGAGGAGGCGCGCAGGATCATCCTTGAAATTCTGCGCGAGGAGCAGGCCAGCGAAGTCATCAAAATCAAAACGATGACGTCAGCCGAGATCCAGTTGAATCCGGCGCTCGAGGCGGCGGGGATCAAGGCGTTTGAGACCGACCTCGCGGAGATCATTCTGCAACTTGGAGAGGACGAGCCTTCGCACATCGTGGTGCCGGCGCTGCACGTGAATCGCACCCAGGTGCGCGAGATCTTTGCGCGGCGCATGAACCTGCCGGAATTGAGCGACGATCCGCAGGCGCTTACGGCGGCGGCGCGCGAATTTCTGCGGCGCAAGTTTCTGGATATTCCGACCGCGATCAGCGGCGCGAATTTTCTCATAGCGGAAACAGGCTCCGTTGTCATCGTGGAGTCGGAGGGCAACGGGCGCATGTGCCTGACGCTGCCGCGCACCATGATTACGCTAGCCGGCATTGAGAAGGTGCTGCCACGGTTTGCGGATCTCGAAATCATGCTGCAGGTGCTGGCACGCTCGGCAACCGGCGAGCGGATGAATCCGTATAACTCGATCTGGACGGGCGTGACGCCGGGCGATGGGCCGCAGCGCTTTCATGTTGTTCTGCTCGATAACGGCCGTTCGGCGATGTTGAAGCGCAAGGTGGAGCGGCAGACGCTGAAGTGCATCCGCTGCGGGGCCTGCATGAACACCTGCCCGGTGTACCGGCAGACCGGCGGGCATGCGTATGGGTCAGTGTATGCGGGACCGATCGGCGCGATTCTCACCCCGCAACTTCAACACCTGGAACACGCGCAGACTTTGCCCTACGCATCATCATTGTGCGGCGCGTGCTATGAAGTGTGCCCGGTGAAGATCAATATCCCCGAGGTGCTGATCGAGCTGCGGGCGCAGGTGACAGACAAGGAGCGCGAAGAAGAGCGGCGTTTCTTCGATCCGATGTACCTGGGCATGCGCATCGCGAATTTCATCTTCGCGCGTGCGGGGCGGTTTCGCGCGGCGCAGCGAATGGGGCGGATTGCGCTGAAGGCGTTTACCGGGAAGGATGGGTGGATTCACAGCCTGCCCGGCATGGGCGGGCGATGGACCATGACGCGCGATCTGCGCGGGCTGCCGGACCAGACGTTTCGCGAGTGGTGGGCGAAGCGCGGTCCTGCGCAGACGGCGAGTGTTCCTGAACAGCGCGCTTCGGAGCTCGCTGCGCCGAGTGAGAGCGTCTCGCGTTTGGCAACTGTGCGAACCGGTCCGGCGCGAAACGGTCCTCAGCGGACCGCGGTCACTTCTCGTGGAACTGGATTGGCTCGGGCGGCGATTCTCGACCAGATTCAGGCGGCGGCCATGGGCGGAGATGGAGACGAGGCCAGGGCCTATGCGGAGATTCCGCGCACCTATGTGCAGGCGGGGTCGCTGGATGCGGAGAAGCGCATAAAGCTGATGATCGAGCGGCTGCGCGAATACGATGCGGAAGTGGTCGAGACGGCACCCGATGGAGTGGCGGCCGCTGTCGCGGCGCAGTTGAAGGCGAGCGGGCGGGGACGGTTTGTGGCGCCGGTGGGCGTGCCTTCGGACTGGCTGGCGTCGGGCTATACGTGGGCGCTGGATCGCAATTTGGGTACCGACGAGATCGAGAAGGCGGAAGGCGTGGTCACGGGGGCGTCGTGCGCGGTGGCGGAGTCGGGCACGATCGTGCTGCACCATACCGCGCAGGAAGGACGGCGCGTGATTTCGCTGCTGCCGGACTGGCATCTGTGCGTGCTGCGCGCGAGCCAGATCGTGGAAACGCTGCCGGAGTATTTTGCGCGGTTCCCCGAGCCGCCGCGGCTGGCGACGTATATCAGCGGGCCGAGCGCTACGGCGGATATCGAGATGACGCGGATCAAGGGCGTGCACGGGCCGCGGTTTTTGCATGTGGTGCTGGTGCGGGATGAGGCTTGATGCCGGAGATCAGGATTGAAAGCCGGGGCGCCTTACGAAGGTTTCGCAGGTTGGCCGTAAGAGGAGCATCGCGTCGTGTTGTTGACAAGGGTGAAGCTGGGGAAGTTTAGCCGTGCTCTGAGAGACCTGAGGGACTTACCTCGGCGAGACGCTTGCCGGTTTCGGCTTCGATAGCCGTGATCGAACGTTCCATACCGCCATCGCGGACCAGAATGGTCCATTCGTTGCGGAATGCCAGCGCACAAAGAAGCATGTCCACGGCGCCGCACGCAACTCCACGTTGTCGGCAGAGATTGTAGAGGCGGGCTGCCTTGACATAATCCTCGGACGCGATTGGCTGATCAGGGAACGGGTCGAGCCTTGTTTTGACCTCGGCGAACTGTTCCGGCGTGGCGATGCCCGAGAGAACCTCCTGGCGGACCGGGCCCACTACCAGAACACGGCCGTCACGGATGGCTTCCACGAGAAGCGCCACCAGGTGCTTTTCTTCCTCATTCAGCTTGGCAGTTCCGCCCTTTCGTCGCAGGGCCAAGGACCAGACCGAAGTATCAACCAGCACCTTCATCGATCGACCTGGATCCGATCCCGGTCGCGGTTGTCGCGTGAGCTGTACGCGGAGTCAAAATCGATGGTCCCGAACAGTTCGATGATGCCCATTTGTTTGCGCCGGGCGACGTACTCCTGCAGTGCGACGGTGACGGCCTGTTTCTTCGTGGGATGGCCGCCAATACGGCGAGCTTCCTCAATGAGATCGTCGTCGATGGCGAGATTTGTGCTCATGAGATTCCCCCTTCCTTAGCTTGTCACACATTCATATGTGTAACTGAAAGTGTAAACGAGGGAGTTCCTGCACCGTAGACTTAGACCAGCAGAGGCCCCCGCCATCGAGCGAGATCAATTAGCCGACGGCCTGGACGGTTCCCTTGCCTACCAGGTCTTCGACGCGCTCGACCCAGCCTTTGTCGGCGGCTACGTTCATGCCGTCGGGCTCGAGGATGACGGCGTATTCGCCTTTCTTTTCGAGCTGGATCATAACCTTGCCGGGGCCGGGGGCGGACTCGGCGGTGGACTTGAGGGCGGCGAATAACTCGTCCGTCGCGCGGTCGAGGTTGATGCGGATGCGGATGCCGCCGGGGAGCTTGATCTTCACATCGTCGAGCGCCTGCACCGAGCTGATGGAGATTTTTGGTGCCGCGTCTTCTTCGCCCATGAGCATGCCGCGGATGAGCACGGGGGCTTCGATCTTGAGCTGGTCGCAGAGGCGTTCGTATTCGCGCGCGAAGCAGATGACTTCGATCTTGCCGGTGGCGTCTTCGAGGATGGCCTGGGCGTAGAGCTTGCCGTCGCGCTTGCTTTTCTGCACGCGCAGTCCGTTGAGGATGCCGGCGACGAGAAGCTCGTCGGACGGATCGGACTGCTTGCCCCAGACGCGCTCGGGGGGCTTGCGTTCGCAGGCTTCGGCGACGGCGATGACGCCGGAGAGGTTGCGGAGTTTTTCGGCGTACTTGTCGAGGGGGTGGCCGGAGACGAAGAAGCCGAGCACTTCTTTTTCGTTGGCGAGGCGGAGGGATTCTTCCCAGTCAGGGACGTTGGGGAGGTCGTCGCGATGATGGCCGTTGGCGGGGGCCGCATCGAACATGCCGAAGAGGCCGTGCTGGCCCTGAGCGGCATCCTTCTGGGCCTTCTGGGCGCGTTCGATGGCGCGATCGACGGCGGCCATGAGGGCCGCGCGCTTACCCAGCGAGTCGAGCGCGCCGGCCTTGATGAGCGACTCGATGACGCGCTTGTTCATGACGCGGAGGTCGACTTTTTCGCAGAACTCCCAGAGGCTGGAGAAGCGGCCGCCGAGTTCGTCGCGGGCCTTGAGGATGGACTCGATGGCGTTGCCGCCGACATTCTTGACCGCGGCGAGGCCGAAGCGGATGACATCTTCGTGAGGCGTGAACTGGGAGCCGGAGACCTGCACGTCGGGTGGATCGACGGCGATGCCCATCTCCTTGCATTCGGCGATGTACTTGACGACGTTTTCCGGCTTGGAGGTTTCCGAGGTGAGGAGGCCGGCCATGAATTCGACCGGGTAGTGGGTCTTGAGATAGGCGGTGTGGTAGGAGACGAGGCCGTAGGCGGCGGAGTGCGACTTGTTGAAGCCGTAGCCGGCGAACTTCTCCATCTGGTCGAAGATTTCGCCGGCGATGCCTTTGGGATGTCCGAGGGCGGCGGCGCCGCTCATGAAGCGGTCGCGCTGCGCGGCCATCTCTTCGGGCTTCTTCTTTCCCATGGCGCGGCGGAGCAGGTCGGCTTCGCCGAGCGAGTAGCTGGCGAGGACGTTGGCGATCTGCATGACCTGTTCCTGGTAGACGATGACGCCCAGGGTTTCTTTGAGGATGCTCTCGAGCTCGGGGAGCATGTATTCGACTTTGCGGCGGCCCCATTTGCGTTCGATGAAGTCGTCGGTCATGCCGCCCTGGATCGGGCCGGGGCGGAAGAGGGCGGTGAGGGCGGTGAGGTCTTCGAGGCGGTCGGGCTTATAGCGGCGCAGCATGTCGCGCATGCCGCTGGACTCGAACTGGAAAACGCCGGAGGTGAGCGCGGCGTGGAAGACTTTCTTGTAGGTCGGTTCGTCGTCGAGGGGAATGGTTTCGATGTCGACCTTGACGCCGCGGTTCTGCTCGATGAGCTTGAGGCAGTCCTCGATCACCGTGAGGGTGGTGAGGCCGAGGAAGTCCATCTTGAGCAGGCCCATTTTTTCGACCGCCTTCATGTCGTAGGCGGTGACGATTTCGTCGTTCTTGGTGCGGGCGACGGGGACCAGTTCGGTGAGGGGGCGAGGCGCGATGACGACGGCGGAGGCGTGCACACCCTGGCCACGCACGAGGCCTTCCAGTTTCTTAGCGGTGTCGATGAGTTCGCGGACCTGGGCTTCGTTGTCGTAGACCTTGCGCAGGTCGGGGACGTCGTTGAGAGCCTTGTCGATGGTCATGCCGACGGTGGCGGGGATGAGCTTAGCAATGCGATCGACGTCGCCGTAGGGCATGTCGAGGGCGCGGCCGCAGTCCTTGATGGCGGCCTTGGCGGCCATGGTGTTGAAGGTGATGATCTGCGCGACTTGTTCGCGTCCGTACTTGCGGGTGACGTAGTCGATGACTTCGCCGCGGCGGTTCATGCAGAAGTCGACATCGATGTCGGGCATGGACACGCGCTCGGGATTGAGGAAGCGCTCGAAGAGGAGGACGTTCTGCATGGGATCGATGTTGGTGATCTCCATGCAGTACGCAACAAGAGAGCCGGCGCCGGAGCCGCGCCCCGGGCCGACGGGGATCCCGTGGTCGCGCGCGTACTTGATGAAGTCCCAGACGATGAGGAAGTAGCCGGAGTACTTCATCTGGCGGATGATGCCGATTTCGTAGTTGAGGCGGGCTTCGTATTCGTGGATGGGGGTGCGGAGCTGGCCGCGGTTCTGGAGGAAGCGGACGGCGGTTTCGAGGCGTTTCTTGAAGCCTTCGCGGCAGATCTCTTCGAAGTAGGAATCGATGGTGTGGCCGGCGGGGACGGCGAATTCGGGGAACGGGTTCTCGACGGGGTGGAGCTTGAAGTTGCAGCGCTCGGCGATCTCCATGGTGCGGGCGAGGACGCTGGGGTTGTCGGGGAAGAGGCGCTGCATGTCGTCGCCGCTTTTCACGAAGAACTGATCGGAGTCGAACTTGAAGCGGTCGGCGTCGTGGATCTTGGCGTTGGTCTGCACGCAGAGCATGACGTCGTGGGCGTGGGAGTCTTCGCCGCAGAGGTAGTGGGAGTCGTTGGTGGCGATGAGGGGGATGTCGAGTTCGCGCTCGAGGCGAAAGAGGTCGTTCTGGATCTTGCGTTCGGCTTCGAGGCCCTGGTCCTGAATTTCGAGGTAGAAGTTGCCCTTGCCGAAGATGTCCTGGTATTGGAGGGCGACGGCTTTGGCCTTGTCGTAGTTGCCGGCGGAGAGAACTTCGCAGAGCTCGCCGGAAAGGCAGCCGGAGGATCCGATGAGGCCCTTGGAGTGGGCGGCGAGGAAGCGCTTGCTGATGCGGGGCTTGCGGTAGAAGCCGTAGAGGGATGCTTCAGAGGTGATGCGGATGAGGTTGCGGTAGCCTTCTTCGTTTTCGGCGAGGACCAGGAGGTGGTTGTAGTCGTCGCCCTGGGCGGGGGCGCGATGGTCTTCGTTTTTGCAGACGTAGAGCTCGCAGCCGAGGATGGGGCGGATGCCTTTTTCCTTGGCGGCGCTGAAGAAGTGAACGGCGCCGTAGATGTTGCCGTGGTCGGTCATGGCGACGGATTTCTGGCCGAGTGCGGCGACGCGATCAACGAGTTTTTTGATGTCGCAGGCGCCGTCGAGGAGGGAGTATTCGGTGTGCAGATGAAGATGGGTAAATTCGGCCATGACTACATTCAATTTTAGTCGCGAACGGGGGTGCAGGGAGGGGTGGGCAGGGGTGCACGACTGGGGGCGCGATGAGGAAAAGGGGGTACGGAACCAGGGGGGATAAGGGTTGGGTTGGGGTCCAGACGGGGCGGAGAGCGGACGCATTCACCCTGGGCGGGTAAATGCGTCCGCGGAGAGGCTGCGGGTCAGGCGGCTTCGTGTTTTTTGCTGCGAGGGGATTTGGCGCTGGCGGACTTTTTGCTGGACGACTTGGATTCGCTGCTGGAGGATTCGCCTTCGGAGAATGCGCCGGAGCCTGACTTGGCGTGGCTTTCGGAGTGGCTCTTGCCGGTGCCGTGACTGGCGGTGGTGTGACTGGCGCCGCTGTGGCTGCCGCTATGAGAGCCGCTTGCGGATTTGCCGGAGTGCCGGGAGTGTTCTTCGCTGTCAGGATGGATGAGCTTATTGAAGTTGCTTTGCTCGCCGTCGGCGGTTTTGTCCTGGTAGACGAGTTCGAGATCGTTCTCGTCGAATTTTTCGAAGAAGTCGTCCCAGGAGATTTCCTGCAGCTTGCTGTCGTTGCGATTGGGGGCGTGAGGGAATTCGAATCGAAGGATGCCGGTCTGGTTGCCCCTTTCGGTGCCGCTGACCTCGGCGGGAACTGCGCCGCGGGCCTCGGCCCATTTGCGGATTTCGTCGTGATCTCGGGTGGTTTTAGACAGTGCCATGCGTAACTCCTGCCGCGGGTGCGGCCTGGGGAGGATTGCTTGCTTCGTACTCTGACTATGGAAGAGAAGGAAGGGCTGAAGGTTGTTCGGCAGGCGGGTCGCGGTATGCGCGGGATGGAAGTGCGGTTTCGGGGGGATATCCGGCACTCGGCGGCTATACTGACGCCAAGCCTATGCGCACTTTACCCCTGCATGCCCTGCTGCTTGCCGCGACCGCCGCACTGCTGTGCGGATCAACTTCTGCCCAGGCTCCCCCCACAAAAACTGCCTCCAAGACGAGCGCCAAATTGTCCCCTGAAGCCGTGCATCGTTCCGCCCTCGTGATTGATACTCACGCCGACACCCCGCAGCGTTTCCTGGACGAGAATTACGACCTGGCAGATCCGCTGAAGGGGGGCAACCTCAACCTGGAGTCTGCGCAGAAGGGCAACCTGGGTGCGGAGTTTTTCTCCATCTGGGTGGAACCGCAGATCAACAAGGGCCACTACGCGAAGAAGACGCTGGAGCTGATTGACGCGGTCAAGCAGCAGGTGGCCAAGCATCCCGACAAGATGATGTTTGTGGCCACGCCTGCGGGGATTGAGCTGGCGCACCGGGAGCACAAGCTGGCGGCGCTGATGGGTATCGAGGGCGGGCACTCGATCGAGGATTCGCTGGCGCTGCTGCGGCAGTATTACGCGCTGGGCGTTCGCTATATGACGCTGACGTGGTCGAACTCGACCAGCTGGGCGGACAGTTCAGGCGACATTGACGACGCGTCGGTGCCACATACCAAGGAAGGGCTGAACGAGTTCGGCAAGGACGTTGTATACGAGATGAACCGCCTGGGGATGATGGTGGACATTTCCCACGTTTCGGACAAGACGTTTTTCAGGACGCTGATTATTACGCGGGCGCCGGTGATCGCTTCGCATTCTTCGGCGCGGGCACTGTGCAACGCGCCGCGGAATATGACCGACGACATGCTGCGCGCGGTGGCCAACTCAGGGGGCGCGGGTTCGAAGGGTGGAGTGGTGCAGGTGAACTTCTACTCCGCGTTCTTGTCGCAAGCCTATCGCGACGCGCAACAGAAGCAGAAGCCCGAGGTGGACAAAGCGGTCCAGGACCTGAAGGACAAGGCCAAAGCGGAGGGCAAAGAGGCCACCTACGAAGAGATCTCCAAGGTGCAGCGGCAGTTTGCCGATCGCATTCCGAGGCCTCCGTTGTCAGTGTTGATCGACCATATCGATCACATCGCCAAGGTGGCAGGCGTGGATCATGTGGGGCTGGGCTCGGATTTTGACGGCGTTGACGGGCAGTTGCCTGAAGGCATCGACTCGGCGGCGGATCTGCCCAAGATCACGGCGGCACTGTTGGAGCGCGGGTATTCGGCGGAGGACTGCCGCAAGATCCTGGGCGGGAACCTGCTCCGGGTATTTCGCGAGGTCGAGCAGGTAGGCAAGGAACTGCAGGCGGAGAATCGGCCGCGGATCACCGACAAGCAGCCGTTCGACAAGAACAAGGAGTAGTAAAAAACCGGGTTTGCGTCGGCCCAGGTGGCTGGTGCGGCAGGAACCAAAGTACCGGGCGTAAGAGCGACGGCGGCGAATCCGCGCCGTACCGGCGTGCGTACAACAAGGGGATCGCATTGTGGCTAAGCCAGGTCATATTCTGGGGCCTCACTCTTCCCTGCACCGACCCACTAATCTCCAGGAGAACAAAGCATGCGCATCGATCGTTGCCTGTTTGCGTTGTTGTTTGCGGTGGTCCTGACCGGACCGACAAAACCTGTTCACGCGGATGATGAGCACCCGGGCGCCAAGACGGACAAGCCGGCGGAAAAGGCGGCGCCGAGCGAGGTGACCACCGAGGGGTCAGTCGAGGCAGGCGGCCAGCACATCGCTTACAACGCGGTGGTGGGCACGCTGACAGTGGGCGCAACCGACGAACAGGATGCCCAAATCGGAATGGACGGCAAGCCGGAGCCGGGAAGCCAGCTGGCGGTCAACGAGCCAAAGGATCCGAAGGATGCGTCACCGACGGCGCGGATGTCGTACGTGGCGTATTTCAAGAAGGACGCCAACGCGGAACAGCGGCCGGTGACTTTCTTTTATAACGGCGGTCCGGGCAGTTCCACGATATGGCTGCACATGGGATCAATGGGACCGAAGCATGTGGCCACAAGCGGCGACCGGCACTTGCCGGCAGCGCCGTACAAGCTCGCGGACAATGCGTCGTCGCTGCTGGATGTGAGCGACCTGGTGTTTATCGATATGCCGGGCACAGGGTTTGGGCGGCTGCTAGGCAAGGACCCGGAGAAGGCTTTCTGGGGCGTGGATGGGGATGCCAGTGCATTCGCGCGGTTCATCGCGCGGTTCATCACCAAGTATGGACGGTGGAATTCGCCCAAGTACCTTTTTGGCGAGAGTTATGGAACGACGCGATCGGCAGTGCTGGCGGCCATTTTAGAGAACCACATGAACATCGATCTGAATGGCGTGATCCTGCTGTCGCAGGTGTTCAACCTGACCACGCACATCGATTTCGCGGCGGGGAATGTGGGCGTGGACCTGCCTTTTGAGATGGCGCTGCCCACATACGCCGCCACGTCCTGGTATCACAAGAAGGTTCCGCAGCAGCCGGCGGCCCTGGAGCCATTTTTGAAAGAAGTCGAGGAGTACGCGGTGGGGCCCTATGCGCACGCGCTGGCGGAAGGCACGGATCTGAGCCCGGCCGAAAAGCAAACGGTAGCGGAGAAGCTGCACGAGTTCACTGGGATCCCGGCCGCTTATTGGATCAAGGCGGATCTGCGCGTGAATGAGGGCGAGTTCGCCAAGACACTGCAGACGGACCAGGAGCTGACCACGGGCCGGCTGGACTCGCGCTATTCGGGACCGGAGATGGATCCGCTGGCCGAGTCGGCGAACTACGATCCGCAGAGCGCGGCCATTTCTTCAGCGTATGTTTCGCTGTTCAACAACTACGTGCGCAAGGATCTGAAGTATGGCGAGGGGCAGACATTTCTGCCCGAGGCATTATTCGGCGCGCATGAGTGGAGCTTCATGCACAAGGGCAATCCGATTTTTCTTAACGTGGGAAACGATCTTGCGGAGGCGATGAAGGCCAATCCCCGGCTGCACGTGATGGTGAACGGAGGCTATTACGATTTGGCTACCCCGTTTTTTGCCGCCGAGTACGAAGACAAGCATCTGCCTATTCCGCAGTCGCTGGCCAAGAACATCGAGTACGACTGGTACGAGTCGGGACACATGGTCTACGTGGACGACGCGTCTTTGCGACAGCTGCATGACCGGGTGGCTGCGTTCATCACGCGGACCCAGGCGGAAGACAAGCAGGCACTGGCACAATAAGCGGCTGGGAGCGGGTCAGGCCACGGTCAGTTCGACGGGCGGAACGCCGTTCAACTGGCGGGCGCGGTCGAGGGCCGCCTGAATGTTGGGCATGATGTTTTCCGGCCCCACGTGCGCGACGAAGCGAGGCTGGCGCAGCAGCTTGGAGGGCTGCTGCATGGCGCCGCAGAGGATGAGGCTGCGGCCGGAGGCGCGCAGGCGTTTGGCGAACGTCTCGATGGCGTGGATGCCGGTGGCGTCAATCGCGGTCATATTGCGCAGGCGCAGGATGACGACGGGCGCGAACGCTTCGATGTTGTGAGTGGCGTCGGCGAGCTTTTCGGTCGTTCCGAAGAGGAAGGGGCCGTGAATGCGGAGCAGGCTTACATTCGTGGGAATGATGCGGCCCTGCAGAACATGGGGCAGGCCATCGCGGATGTATTCGTCGTTGACGGGAGAGACGGACGTCGTCTCGGCGATGCGATAGATGTAGAGCAGCGCGGCGAGTGTAAGTCCCACTCCGACAGCGACGGTGAGATCGGCGAAGACCGTCAAGGCGAAGGTAACCAGCCAGACGGAGATGGCGGCGAAGTCGAGTTGCATGATGGCGGCGATCTCGTGCCATTCGCCCATGTTCCAGGCGACAACGAAGAGCACGGCGGCCAGCGTTGCAAGGGGGATGTAGCGGGCAAGGGGCGCGGCTACTACCAAGATGGCGAGCAGGGTGAGCGCGTGCACCATTCCGGAGACCGGGGAACGCGCTCCGGCGCGGATGTTGGTGGCGGTGCGGGCGATGGCGCCGGTGGCGGGAATGCCCCCGAAGACCGGTGAGGCAATGTTGGCGATGCCCTGGGCGACGAGCTCGACGTTGGGGTTATGGCGGTCACCGGTCATGCCGTCCGCAACGACTGCCGATAGCATGCTTTCAAGGGCGGCGAGCAAGGCGACGGTGAAGGCCGAGGGCAGCAGGGGGAGGATGTGTTCGGAGTGGAAGTCGGGGATGGCGAAGGGAGGCAGGCCCGACGGGATGCCGCCGAATTTGCTGCCGATGGTGTCTACGGGCAGATGGAACGCCGCGACGGCCAGGGTGGAAAGCAATACGGCGATGATGGACGCAGGGATGCGCCGTGAGATCCGGGGGACGAGCAGAAGAATGGCGAGGCTGGCGGCGCCGATGGCCACCGCGGCCACGTTGACAGTGGCAAAGTGAGCAGCGAGGAGACGGGCGCGGGGCAGGAATTCACTGGGGACGGGGCCGGTACGCAGGCCAAAGAAGTCCTTGACCTGGGTGGAGGCGATGAGGATGGCGATGCCGTTGGTGAACCCGATGACGACCATGCGGGGAATGAAGCGCACGGCGGCGCCGAGGCCGGTGAGTCCCATGGCGACCAGAATGATGCCGGCCATCAGGGTGACCAGGGCGAGGCCGCTCATGCCGAAGCGGACGACAATGCCGGCGACGATGACGACGAAGGCTCCGGTGGGGCCGCCGATCTGGGTGCGGGATCCGCCCAGGGCGGAGATGAGGAAGCCGGCGACGACCGCGGTGTAGAGGCCGGCCTGCGGCGTTACGCCGGAGGCGATGCCGAAGGCCATGGCCAATGGCAATGCAACGAGCCCGACGGTAATGCCGGCCATCAGGTCGTGGGCAAAGGCAGCAGGCGTGTACGTCCGCAAAGCCAAGAAGGACTTGGGGACGTTTGGATTACTGATGGACATGTGACTGGCTATAGTTTACGCGCGGCGCGATGGCTGCGCGTTAAATTCGCTGGAGAACGATCAGGGGGCGGGAGCGGAGGGCTTTACCCCGAGCGATTTTGAGTAGATGTCGGCAGCGCGGCCGCGGGCGTAGTAATTCTCATTGCGGCCTCCAAGCGAAAATCCGTGAGCGCGATAGAGGCGAATGGCGGGGTCATTTCCGGCTTCGACATGGAGCCAGATGGCGGAGGCTCCAGCCTGGCGCGCCGAAGCTTCGATGCGGTTGAGCAGCTCTGTCGCAACGTGGTGGCGGCGGTGGGCGGGTGCGACTTCGATGGTTTGAATGTAGGCCAGGATTCCTTCGCGATGAGGGGTGAATTCCACGATGGCGAAGCCGGCGAGGCGTTCGTCCTGTTCGGCGATCCAGGCGGCGCCGGAAGGATTGTCGAGGATCTCGCGCATGTAGGGGCGGCCGAAACGCAGCGGAGGCTGAAAGCACTCCACCTCGATGGCGTAGAGCGCGGCGAAGTCGGAAGGCTGATAGGGGCGGAAGCGCACAGGCTTACTGTACACAAATGCGGCACAACGGAAAGAGCCGCTCCCGGGTGGGAGCGGCTCTTCGGTTTGGAGGACGGTATCGGAACCGGGCTTAGACCTTGGCTTCGAGACCGGCGATGACATCGAAGAAGCGCTGATCAAGGCGGCGGTTGGTGGCGATGGCTTCCTTGATGGTGATGTCGGTGATGTCGGTGCCTTTGAGGACGGCGATGCGGCCCCACTTCTTGTCGTGCACCATATCGATGGCATGCAGGCCGTAACGCTGGCCGAGAAGACGGTCATAGGCGGTGGGCACGCCGCCGCGCTGGGTGTGGCCGAGGTTGACGGAGCGAGTTTCGAAGCCGGTCTTCTTTTCGATGAGTTCGGCGAGAGCTTCGGCGATGCCGGAGAGCCGCGCGTGTCCGAACGAATCCACTTCCTTGGAGCCGATGACCTGGCCCACTTCGGGGAGGTGGCAACCCTCGGCGACGACGACGACGCCATAGTGCTTGCCGTGATCGTAGTTGTACTTGAGCAGGGCGCAGACGTGATCGATGTCGATGTCTTTTTCGGGAACCAGGATGACGTGGGCTCCGCCGGCCACGCCGGAGGCCATGGCGATCCAGCCGGCATCGCGCCCCATGACTTCGACCACGATGACGCGGTTGTGGGAGTCGGCGGTGGTGTGAATGCGATCGATGGCTTCGGTGGCGATCATGACGGCGGTGTCGTAGCCGAAGGTGGCGTCGGTGCCGTTGATGTCGTTGTCGATGGTCTTGGGAACGCCGACGCTGGGCACGCCGTTCTCGCTGAGGAACTGGGTGACAGACTGCGTGTCGTCGCCGCCCAGGGCGATGAGGGCATCGATCTTGTTGGCCTTGAGGACTTCCTGCACTTTGTCGATGCCGCCGGGGATCTTCTTCACGTTGGTGCGGGAGGAGTGGAGGATGGTTCCGCCCCGGAGCTGAATGCCGTCGGTGCTCTCGAGGGTGAGGGGAATCCAGGAGTTATCGAGAACGCCGCGCCATCCGTTGAGGAAGCCGATGAACTCGTCGCCGTAGTGGTTGATTCCCTTCTTCACAGCCGCATAAATAACAGCGTTCAGTCCGGGGCAGTCGCCGCCTCCGGTAAGTAATGCAACTCGCATCGAAGCTTCTCCTGAGACAAATTTGGCGCGGCCCTTGGGGCCGGCTGAAGGTGTGGACGAGGACCAGCTGATCCGCTGATAAACCTCAGGGCTTACAAGGGTGCCGTCCGCAACGCCTTAAACAGTGTACTCTGCCGCTGTAAAGCGAAATCGTGATTGCGCTCACGCCGCTGTGAGGGCGATTGCAGGCAAAGGAAAGTGATAGTTTTATTCGAGATGCCCGCAACCGGAACATTTTTGTTATTGGCTTTCGCGAGCCTGGTCGTGATCCTGCTGCTGGTGTGCCTGCAGTTGACGCGGCTTGGGTTCCTGGTGCGGACCACGATACCCGACCGGCCCCGGCGCCGGATGTTTATCGCGTCGGTGTCGTTCCTGGTGACGTTCGTAGGAGTGCGCATCCTGGTGCGGCTGATCACGCACAACGTGGGTCCGTTCCACTGGGTGATGGTGCGGGGGCACCACATTCATCACCTGGTGTGGGGCATTCTCATTCTTTTGCTGATCGGTTATGGATGGCTGCTCGACCTGGGACGGTCGCATTCTCCGCTGTCGATATTTTTCAGCCGGCTGATGGCGGTGAGTTATGGCGTGGGCGCGGCGCTGACGCTGGACGAGTTCGCATTGTGGCTCAATCTTGAGCCCGATGCCTACTGGTCGCGGGAGGGCCGGCTCAACATTGATGCGGTCATTTTGTTTGGCAGCATGCTGGCGGTCGGCGCGTGGGGCGCGCCGTTCTTTCGCGGCCTGCACACGATGTGGACCAAGCGGGCGCTGTTCGGAACGGGACTGGGCAAGGGCCTCAGCTTTCCTATTCGGCGCGTGCGGTCGCTTCGTCCGCGTAAAGTTCGTCGACCACCGCCGCGTAGCGTTCCGTGAGGACGCGACGTTTAAGCTTCATCGAGGGCGTTAATTCGCCGCTGTCCTGACTCCATTCTTCGGCGACGACGCGAAATCTCTTCACGGTTTCAAAGTTGGCCAGGGAAGCATTGACCTCGCGCACGATGTCATCGTAGAGCGCCACAACGCGGGGATTGCTCACCAGTTGTTTGCGTGAAGGAGCGTTGATTCCGTGGCGGTGGGCCCATTCTTCAAGGGCGGCGAAGTTGGGCGAGATGAGCGCGGAGATAAACTTGTGGCGGTCTCCGACGAGGGCCGCCTGGGCCACGAGCAGATTGCTCTTGAGCTTGTTTTCAATGGGCTGCGGAGCGACCAATTTTCCGCCGGAGGTCTTGAGCAGTTCCTTCTTGCGATCGGTGATGTAGAGAAAGTTGTCGGCGTCGAGATGGGCGATGTCACCGGTCTGGAACCAGCCTTCGGCATCGAAACAATCGCGCTTCCAGCCGGTCGGCGTCGGGGAGTCCGCGGATGGCTTTTGCCAATAGCCGCCAAAGACCGAAGGGCCGCGCACCAGCAGTTCCCCGTCTTCGGCGAATTTCAATTCGATATTCGGCACCGGCTTGCCTACGGCGCCCATGCGGTGGTTGGGAGCGGAATTCAACGCGATGACGGGCGAGGTTTCGGTGAGGCCGTAGCCCTCCCACACGGCGATGCCCACAGAAGCGAACCAGCGGGCAGTGTCGATGCCGAGGGGCGCGCCGCCGGAGACAAAGACGCGGACGCGGCCGCCGAAGGCTTCGCGCACCTTGGCGAAGACGAGCTTGTCGGCGAGTTTCCACACTGTCGATGAAGGCTGCTGGCCGCCGTACGTTGTATCCACGTGCGCGGCTCCGGCGCCAACCGCCCAGCGCAGCATGCGCTTCTTTACGGGCGAGAGCGCGGCACGGCGTTCCACTTCCTGGCGGATCTTCTCATAGACGCGGGGGACACCGACGAACACGCTGGGCTTGACTTCGCGCATGGCCAGGGGCAGCTTGTCGAACTGGGAGCAATAGACGATCTGCGCGCCGCTTCGATACATCGTGTAATCAAGGGCGCGAGCGGTGATGTGAGAGAGAGGAAGAAACGAGATGCAGGTGTCGGAGGGGCCGAACTCGTATTCGCGTGCGGCGTAGTTCAGATTGGAGGCGATGTTGCCGTGAGTGAGCACCACGCCCTTGGGCTCGCCGGTGGTGCCGGAGGTATAGATGATGGTGGCCAGATCGGCAGGGACAATGGAGCGGACAAGCTCATCGAACTCGGCGTCGCGCTGAGTGCCGCGCGTGTCGGCATCGTCGAGCAGTTCGCGAAACGAAGCGGCGCCCTTGGGAGTTGCCGCGGAATCCATCACGACGATGTGTTCGAGGGAAGATCCGGCGCGAACGGAGTTCAATTTCTCAAACTGCTGGGCCGTGGAAACGAAAGCCACCCGGCAACCTGCATCCTTAATGAGGATGCCGATCTGCTCCCCCGTGAGGGTGGGATAGATGGGCACGTTGACGGCCCCGATGGCGAGGGTAGCGAAATCGGTGATGGCCCATTCCCAGCGGTTCTCGGCAATGATGGCGACGCGGTCGCCTTTTTTGATTCCCCAGTCGAACAGCGCCGCAGCGATGGCGCGCACGCGCTGGTAGATCTTGTCGGACGAGATGGGCTGCCAGCGTCCCAGTTCGTCCTGCCACAAGATGGCGCGCGGATTGGCCGACGCGGCGACGCGAGCGAAGAGATCGTTGACGGTGGAGAGGGATTGGGTCGGTGTCATCGTGTCGAAGTGGGGGCGCGGTGGAGCAGCGGCGCCGACCAATCGAGAGTGTATCAGCGCGGGGTAATAGCTTGCCCACCCTGCCGATTGGGCAAAGCGGGCGAAGCGTGTCCAGAGGCGAAGCGCAAGAATTCTTTATTGCGGACGGGGAGTCATGCGCACGAACTTGGAAGATTCGCGCTCCCAGTTGAGAAGCAGCCACTGCGCGCGGCGGCTGGCGGTTTTGCTGAAGTGAAGCTCGACCAGTTCGCGAATTGACTGGCGCGCCGAATAGTCAAGTTCATCCCAGGTTTCGGGCTGAAGGAATGCCTTGTGGTATCGGCCCTTGCCGAGGAAGGCGTTGTTTTCGTCGTAGATCCAGGCGAGGCCGCCGGTCATGCCGGCGCCGAAGTTGATGCCGGTGGCTCCGAGAACGACGGCGAGACCGCCGGTCATGTATTCGCAGCCGTGATCGCCTACACCCTCGACGATAGCGAGGGCGCCGGAGTTACGCACACCGAAGCGTTCTCCGGCCCGGCCGGCGGCGAACAACCAGCCGCTGGTGGCGCCGTAGAGGGCGACGTTGCCGAGCAGGGTGTGGTGACGGCTTTCCTGGGCGGCACGGCCCTGGGCGCGAAGGATGAGTTCCCCGCCGCATAGGCCTTTGCCCACGAAGTCGTTGGCCAGGCCGTCGAGGTGGAGGGTCATGCCGGAGACGGCGAAGGCACCGAAGGACTGCCCTGCTGTTCCGTGCATTTTGAAGGTCAGCGGCGCTCCCGAAGCAGACGGATTGGCGGCCCGGGCGAGTGCGAGTTCGCCGGCCAGTCGCGCGCCCAGGGTGCGGTCTTCGTTGGTGATGCGGGACTCGAAGAGATAGGGGCGGCCGGTGCGGAAAGATTCGAGGGCCGGCGCGACCCATGCATCGTCGATGGGGGTGTGTTCTTCAGGGCGGTCGTTGCGGCCGCCTTCCCAGCGGATGGGCCCCCCGGTTTCAGCGGCAATGGCCGAAGCCGAGAGCAGAGGCTTGAGGTCGAGGCCGGCGTCCCAGCGGACTTGTTCGAGCAGGTCGGTGCGGCCGGTGGCATCACGCAGGGACGCGAGGCCGAGCTTGGCGAGGAGCTGGCGAACTTCGGAAGCAAGCTCGTCAAAGAAGCGCACGACGTGTTCGGGCTTGCCGCGGAATTTGGCGCGCAGCTCGGGGCGCTGCGTGGCGATGCCGGTGGGGCAGGTGTTGAGGTGGCACTGGCGGGCCATGTCGCAGCCGAGGGCGACGAGCACGGCGGTGCCAAAGGCGAATTCGTCGGCGCCGAGCAGGGCGGCGATGACGATGTCGCGGGCGGTGCGCAGGCCGCCGTCGGTGCGGAGGCGAACGCGGCCGCGGAGGCCGTTGTGGATGAGGACCTGCTGAGCTTCGGCGAGGCCGAGCTCCCAGGGATTGCCGGCGTACTTGATGCTGGAGAGCGGCGACGCGCCGGTGCCCCCAGAGTGGCCGGCGATGACGATGTAGTCAGCGTAGGCCTTGGCAACGCCGGCGGCGATGGTGCCCACGCCGCATCCCGAGACCAGCTTGACCCCGACGGTGGCGCGGGGATTGACCCGCTTCAGGTCCCAGATGAGCTGGGCGAGGTCTTCGATGGAGTAGATGTCATGGTGGGGCGGGGGGAGATGAGCTGCATGCCGGGCTGGGCATGGCGCAGGCGGGCTATGAGCTCGGTAACTTTGTGGCCGGGGAGCTGGCCCCCTTCGCCGGGCTTGGCGCCCTGGGCGATCTTGATTTCGAGCTCTTCGGCGTTGGCGAGATATTCAGCGGTGACCCCGAAGCGGGCGCTGGCGACCTGCTTGATCTTGTTGTTGAGCAGTGAAGGAGCGCCATCGATGGGGGCGTAGACGGCGGGATCTTCGCCGCCCTCGCCGGTATTGGAGCGCGCGCCGAGCAGGTTCATGGCCTGAGTGATGGTCTGATGGGCTTCGGGAGAGAGCGAGCCGAAGGACATGGCGCTGGCGATGAAGCGGTGGGTGATGGTGCCGGCCTGTTCGATCTCATCCACGGCGAGTTCGGGGCCGGCGGGACGAATTTCGAGCAGATCGCGCAGGTGGTTGGGCTCGGTCTCAACGGCCTGAGCAGCGAAATTGGCGAAGGGTGTAAGGGCCAGAGCCGCACCCTGCTTGGTGGAACCGACGACGGTCTGAAGGGCGCGCACCAGCTGGGGCTGCCAGGAATGGGATTCAGCCTCGTCAGCCTTACGGAAGCGGACGAAGCCGTAGTCGGGCAGGTCGCGAACCTTGGCGGGAGCGATGACGGCGGCATCGCCTTCGGCGGGTTCGTCGGTGGGACGCTCGGGTCCCCAAAGCTGACGCACCTGGGCCTCGATCTGTTGGAATCCCCATCCGCCGATGGGTGCGGGGACGCCGGGGAAACACTTGTCGACGACCGCCATGGAGAGGCCAATGGCGTCGAAAAGGTGAGCTCCACGGTAACTGTCGACGACGCTGATGCCCATCTTGGACATGACTTTGGCGAGCCCGAGCTCGAGGGCGTGAAGGAGATTTTCCTCGCCTTGTTCGGACTGGAGGTCGCGGGCGGTTTCAAGCGCGAGCCAGGGACAGACGGCGCCGGCGCCGAGGCCGAGGAGGACGGCGACATGGTGGATTTCGCGGCAGTCGCCGGCTTCGATGGCGAGACCGACTTCAGCGCGGACACCGGCCTTGGTGAGAGCGCTGTGCACGGCGCCGGTGGCCATGGCCATGGGAACGGGCAGGCAGTCAGGCGAAGCGCCGCGATCGGAGAGGACGAGGAGGGAGGCGCCCCCGGCGACGAGTTCCACGGCGCGGGCAGCGAGAATATCGACCGCCACCTCAAGAGTGCTGTCGGGAGAGTAGAGGCATTTGAGGATGGCGTGGGGAAGGGTGGCCGCCTGGGGATGGTCGCCATGGGTAAGCGCGTGCATCTGCCCGATGGTCAGCAGCGGCGAGCGCAGGGAGAGGCCGGGAAGGCGTCCGCGCAGCTCGAAGATGTGGGGCCAGGGACCGAGGCGGGTGTGCATTTTGAGCACGACCGCTTCGCGGAGTGGATCGATGGGAGGATTGGTGACCTGAGCGAAGCGCTGCCGGAAGAAGGCGTAGAGCGGCCGCGGGGCGCGGGCCAAGGGCGCGATGGCGGTGTCGTCGCCCATGGACCAGACCGCGTCTTTGCCTTCGGCGGCCATGGGGGCGAGGATCATGCGCACGTCTTCACGCGTGAACCCGTAGCGGTGCTGGAGGGCGTTGAGTTCCGCTACGCCCATGGGCGGCGGGACCGCGTCCGAGTCTTCGAGGGGAACTTCGTCAGCGATGAGGTCGTGGTACTGGCGCTTCTGATCGTAGATGCTCAGAATCTCATCATTTTCGAAGAAGCGATGGAAATCGAGGTCGGCGACGATCATCTGGCCGGGGCCGAGCCGGCCGCTGTGGACGATGCGCTCGGGATCCATGTCGACCAGTCCGGCTTCGGATCCGGCGACGACCAGGCCTTCGTCGTTGACGGCGAAGCGGCAGGGGCGAAGTCCGTTGCGGTCGAGGATGGCTCCGACCTGGTGGCCGTCCGTGAAGGCCAGCGCGGCGGGACCGTCCCACGGCTCCATGCAGTCGCCGCTGTATTGCAGAAATGCTGAGCTGTTGCCGGGGTTGGCGGGGGGCACGAGCATGCGCACGGCTTCACCCACGGTGCGGCCGTTGTTGGCCAGCAGCTCGACGATTTCGTCCAGCGAGGTGGAGTCGGATCCGCCCTCGCTGAGGACGGGGTGCAGGTCGAGCGGCAGGGTGGCCGCCCGGGCTTCCATGCGGGCGCGGTTGCCCCAGATGGTGTTGATTTCGCCGTTATGGGCGAGGGTGCGGAAGGGTTGAGCGCGGCTCCAGGAAGGAAGCACGTTGGTGGCGTAGCGCTGGTGAAAAAGCGCAAAAGGCGTGGTGAACGTGGGGTCAGCGAGATCGGGATAGAACTCCGACAGGAGGCGGCCGGCACAGAGGGCCTTGTAGATCAGCGTCTGTGAAGAACTGCCGGCAACGTAGCCGGGCAGGTTGGCGCGCTCGAACTGCTTGCGGGCGAGGAAGAGCCGGCGATCAAATTCGGCGTCGTAGGCGGAGGTAATCAGGACCTGCCAGATGGCGGGCCGGGAAGCGTTGGCGATTTCGCCGAGGACCTCGGGGCGCACAGGGACTTCGCGCCAGGTGAGGACTTCGAGATCCTGGGTTGCGAGCGACGCTTCGAACTCCGGGCGGGAATCCTCGTCGCCGGCGGGAAGGAACACGACAGCCACGCCAAGAGGCTCATCGTCGTGAAGCTGAAGGCCGACCTGATCGAGGAGCCACTGGCGGGGAATGGTGGTCGTCACTCCGACGCCGTCGCTGGATTTGCCGTCGGCGGCGACGGCGCCACGATGGGCCAGGCGGGACAGCGCGGTGAGCGCATGAGCAAGAATTTCGTGCGAAGGTTGCGCGGAAAGCTGGGCTACAAAACCGACTCCGCAGCTCTCAACATCGAAACGAGAATCGAGCAGGCTACCGTCCAGATAAGCTGGACGGCCGGCCGCAATTCCGTACTCAGCCCTCGTCGGGGAGGACGTACACGAAGGGCGGGATGATAAAAACCGAAATGACCCCATAACTAACTATACGGTCTTTGTTTGTGAATGCCACTTTTAATGTAATGGCGCCGCATTGCAGAAGAAGTTAAGGGAAAAACGCTGCCTGCCGAGCCTGGGAGGGATCCGATAAACCAAATGCACTCAACATTTGAGCGCGACAGGACGCGCGGAATCCCATGCCGCGGGTTGAGCCATGTGCTGGCCCGTCTTCTTCAGGGTTTCAGGAACGCTGAACGCCGTCGTGGCCGTGGCCGGGTTCGCGTTGGCAGCGCTCCCGGGTGCCGGCACCGTCTTCAAGATCGAAGGCGGCGTTGACCAGGGAGATGTGGGAGAAGGCCTGGGGAAAATTGCCCACCAGGCGTTTGCGATTGACGTCATACTCCTCCGAGAGCAGGCCGACGTCGTTGCATAGCGTCGTGAGGCGCTCGAAGAGGGCGCGGGCATCGGGTTCGCGGCCGATGGCCTTGAGGCTTGAGACCATCCAGAAGCTGCAGGCGAGGAAGACGCCTTCGCCGGGGGGCAGGCCATCGTCAACCTTGGAGGTGTCGTAGCGGAGCACGAATCCCCCGGGCATCAATTCGCGTTCAATGGCTTCCACGGTTCCGATCACGCGGGGATCGGTGCCGGGGAGGAAGCCCACCAGGGGCATGAGCAGGAGGCCGGCATCGAGCTGATCGGAGCCGTAGGCCTGCATGAAGCAGTTCTTCTCGGCGTTGAAGGCCTTGTCAATGATCTGCTGATGAATTTCGTCGCGGAGTGACGCCCATTTCTCGATGGGGCCGCGATAGTTGCGATGCTGAGCCAGGAGGACGGCACGGTCGAAGGCTACCCAGGCCATCATCTTCGAATAGGTGAATTGCTGAGCGTCGCCGCGAACTTCCCAGATGCCTTCGTCGGGGTTGCGCCAGATGCCTTCCAGGTGTTCGAGGAGGAGAACCAGCACCCGGAAGTCTTCTTCATCGTGGCGGCCCATGCTGCTCTGAGCGTGATAGAAGCAGTCCAGCACTTCGCCATAGATATCAAGCTGAACCTGGCTCGCGGCGGCGTTGCCGATGCGCACGGGCCGGGAGCCTTCATAGCCGGAGAGCCACGGTACTTCCCACTCGACGAGTTGACGCTCGCCCCTGACGCCGTACATGATCTGCACCTGTTCAGGGCTGCCGGCCAGAGCGCGCAGGAGCCAGTCCTGCCAGGCGGACGCTTCGTCGTAGTAACCACCGTTGGTGAGCGCAAGCAGGGTGAAGGTCGTGTCGCGGAGCCAGCAGTAGCGGTAGTCCCAGTTGCGCACTCCGCCGATGTGTTCGGGAAGCGAGGTGGTCATCGCGGCGATCACTCCCCCGCTATGGAGAGAGGTCATGGCCTTGAGGGTGATGAGGGAGCGTTCGACGAGGGGGCGATACTTCCCCTCGTACTTGAGACGCCCGCTCCACTCGGTCCAGAATTCTTCGGTGTCGTGGAGGGCCTGCTCGGCATCGATGATCTCTGGATCATCGCGAAAGGAGCGGCCGTAGGTCAGCGTCATGGCGACACGCTGCCCCGCCTCCACGGTGAATTCCGCGACGGTCTTGAGGTTTTCGCCGTGTACGGGGACGGAGGTGCGGAGGGTGGCGAGGTTGGGACCGGCAACCGCGCGAATGCCGCCGGGGATGCGCGTGACCCAGGGGACGGTACGGCCGTAGTCAAAGCGAAGCGCCAGCTCGGATCGAATCGGGACGCTGCCGCTGATGCCTTCGACGATGCGTACCACATCGGAATTATTTCCGCGGACCGGCATGAAGTCGATGAGCCGCACAGATCCCGCCGGCAGCACGAAGGTGGTCTCGAGGATGAGGGTCTTGTCCCTATAGCGGCGGGATGACTGGAATTCTCCGTCCGCGGGGCAGATCTTCCAGTAACCGTTGTCTTCGCCGCCGAGCAGCGAAGCGAAACAGGCCTCGGAAGAGAAGTTGGGCCAGCAGAGCCAGTCGATGGAGCCGTGGTTGTCGACAAGGGCCGCGGTTTCGCAATCCCCGATGAGGGCATAGTCTTCGATACGTGCCGGCATAGTTGGTTATTGCTCGCGGTAATTGCGCATGAGGCCGCCATCGATGACGAAGGTGGAGCCGGTGACGTAGGCGGCATCGTCGGAAGCGAGAAAGGCGACCAGTCCCGCGACATCTTCAGGAGTGCCGAGGCGCCCGAGGGGAATGTTGTTGAGCAGGGCGTCGAGCTTGGGCTTGTCGTCGAGCAGCGACTTGTTGATGGGGGTGACGATGGCTCCGGGAGCAACGTTGTTGATGGTGATACCGAGGGGGCCGAGTTCCACCGCGAGGTCACGCATGAGCATGCGCATTCCACCCTTGCTGGTGCAGTAGGTGGCGAATCCGGGGAACGCCATATCTTCGTGGACGGAGCTGATGTTAATGACTCGGCCCGGTTTTTTAGCGTCGCGCAGGCGGCGAACGAACGCCTGGGTGAGGAAGAAAGGACCGCGCAGGTTGACGGCCATGATCTTGTCGTAGTCGGCTTCAGGGGTATCCCAGAATTCGGACTTCTTTTCCATGCCGGCGTTGTTCACCAGGATATCGGCGGAACCGAAGCGGCTCCAGGCGGCGTCAATCAGGGTGCGGATGTCGTCGGAGCTGGTGACGTCGGCCTGTACGATTTCGCCTTCTCCGCCCGCTTCCTTGATGGCGCGCTCGGTTTCTTCCGCGCCGTCGGGGGCTCCTACGTAATCGACGATAACCTTGGCGCCTTCGCAGCCAAGGCGCTTGGCAATTCCCTGCCCTATGCCCTGGCTGGCCCCGGTGATGATGGCGACTTTGCCTTTGATACCGCGCATGCTCTCTCCTCAGTACACATAATTTCAAGTCAAGGCGGTGTTGCCATGCCTCGTCAGGTTGGATGCGCTTCCCGGAACGAAGCTCCTATATGGATGGGACGGATCGGGCATCCTCACTCGAAAGACGGGCGATTTGTTCGCGCAGTTGCATGGCGTCGTAGGGCGCGCGGACCTTGGCGTCGTTGTCGAAGTAGACAAAGACGTCGCGCTGCTTGAGCGGCCGGGCCGGCGCCGGGCTGGCTTTCCGGCCACCCGCGGCTTCGGCTCCCGCCGCCCAGCTCGTGACGCGGCGGGCCCATGTTTCGATGGCTTCGCGATCGTAACCGCTGACGTAGAGCTGCTCGCTGCCATGAAGGCGGCAGTAGACGAAGTCGGCGGTGAGATCCGTGAGGAGCGGCCATTCGACCGTGTCGGCCACGACCAGGCCAATCTTGTGCTTGCGCAGCAGGCTTATGAATTCTTCACAGACGAAGCTTTCGTTTCTGATTTCGATGGCATGCCGGAGCTTGCGATCGCGTTCGACACGAAGCCAGGATCGGCCGCTGAGGCGAGCGTCATGCGCGCGGCCCAGGTCGGCGGCTTGTTGATGCGTGCGAGGCAACATTTCAAAGAAGCGGGCGAGGCGTTCGGGATCGTACTTGAAGTTGGGGGGGAGTTGCCAAAGGATCGGGCCAAGTTTGTCAGCGAGTCGAAGAACGCCCTGGGCGAAGAAGTTGGCCAGTGGTGTTTCGATACGCGTGAGGCGCAGCATGTGAGTCACGAAGCGGGAGCCCTTGACCGAGAAGACGAAATCGCCCGGTGTTTCGTCGTACCAGCGGGCAAAGCTGTCCGGCCTTTGCAGGGAGTAGAAGGAACCATTCAGTTCGATGGAGTTGAAACGCTGTGAGGCGAATTCAAGCTCACTTCTCTGAGCGAGGCCGGGCGGGTAGAAGGAGCCGCGCCAGCCTTTATAACGCCACCCCGAGATGCCGATGCGAATGTTGCCTGGCCGACTCATTGTGAATTCGATGCCATCGAAGGCGGTACGGGAAGGCGCACGAAGCACCTAAGACGCTTGGTGAGAGGCCGACGTTGCAGTGCTGCAAGCGAATACCGCCCTTTTTGTCGAAGCTGCATCACAGGTGGTTGGACGGGCAGCAAGCAATTTTTCCACAGATGGAGGTATCGATGCTGGCAGTTGTTACGGGAGCTTCAAGCGGAATTGGATACGAACTGGCAGTGGAACTGGCCAATCGCGGGTATGACCTTGTGGTGGCCTCGGCAGGCGAGAGATTGACATCCGCGGCGGAGAAGTTGAGAGCGCTGGGGCAGAAGGTGACGGAAGCTACCGTAGACTTGGCCACGCCGGAGGGCGTGGAAGAGTTGTGGCGACACGTCGAAGCGCTGGGAACGCCGGTAGATGTGGCATGCATCAACGCGGGAGTGGGTCTGGGAGGGTTGTTTAAGGATACCGCCCTGGAGACCGAACTCAAAATGATCAACCTGAACTGCAACAGCACCGTTCACCTGGCTAAGTACGTTGTCCAGCACATGACCAAGGAAGGCGCAGGAAGAATCCTGTTCACGTCATCGATCGCGGGCGAGATGGTGGCACCGCGCGAGGCAGTGTATGCGGCGACCAAAGCGTTTGTTCTTTCATTCGCGCACAGCCTTCGCTACGAGTTGAAAGACAGCGGCGTTACGGTTACGGCACTGCAGCCGGGGCCGACCGACACGGACTTCTTCCACCGTGCGGAGATGGACAACACCGAGGTGGGAAGCAAGGGCAAGTCCGAGAGCCAGGCGGACGATGTTGCGCGCCAGGGGCTGGATGCGTTGTTCGACGGCAAGGACCACGTGTACGCGGCGTCGCTGAAGACCAAGATCGAAGGCAAGCTGGCCAATGCGGTACCGGGTGGAATGAAGGGCGCGATGCACGAAAAGATGGCACGCCCACTTGGAGAGAAATAGCTGCTCAGGCAGCCGGCAAGGAGGAGATCAATGTCGACGAAGGTACTCAAAGACGCGCCGAAGCGCGAACCATTACCCCGCGAGAGCAGCCTGGGTGTGATTCTCGACGGACACTACATGCCGCCGCCGCAGGACAAGGATGGCAAAGTCTGGGCCCGCGCGACGGCGCTGGTCCAGCGCAGTGCCCAGGACCTGTATAACCTGTGGCGCAATCTTGAGTTTGTTCCGCAGTGGCAGGAGATGATCACCGATGTTATCCAGACGGGCGAGAGGACATCGCACTGGGTGATGAAGGTGGACGACAAGACGATCGAGTGGGACTCGGAGATCCTAGCGGACGAACCGGGTCGGAGAATTGCCTGGCACTCGGTGGGCGGGGATGCGAGCAATGCGGGCGAGGTGGTTTTTGAGCCGGCGCCCGGAGGCCGCGGGACCCACGTGACGGTGCTGCAGGAATTTCGCCAGGGCAAAATCGCCACGGTGGCGGAGACGATTTTCAGCCGCGATCCCAAGCAGGCGGTGATTGAGAACGTGCGCCACTTCAAGGCGTTCGCGGAGACGGGGGAGATTCCCCGCATCGAAGGACAGCCTCACGGGCCGCGCGGCACTTCGGGAAAACTGAAGGCGTCGACTTACGGCGAGAACATCGATGCCCCTCCGGGCGGCACAGGGAAAAGGTAACGCGGGCGCGACGGCGCACCAACAAGTCACAGCGTGCGTTTCGAACCAGTTAAGGAGTGAGCGATGAAGGCAGTTTGTTGGATGGGAAAGAACAAAATCGAAACCTTGAATGTCGCAGATCCGGCTCTGCTCAATCCGCATGACGCGATCATCAAGATCACGCGCACAGCGATCTGCGGATCGGATCTGCACTTGTTCGATGGATTCATACCGACCATGGAAGCCGGGGATATTCTGGGCCACGAATTCATGGGGATCGTGGAAGAGACAGGCAAGGACGTAACGAATTTGAAGCGCGGCGACCGGGTCGTGGTTCCCTTCACGATCGCCTGCGGGAACTGCCTGTTTTGCAAGAAGCAGTTGTGGTCGGCGTGCGACAACACCAACCGCAACGCCCACCTGATGGAGAAGCTGTACGGATATTCGGGGTCGGGGCTGTTCGGCTATTCGCACATGATGGGCGGATACGCCGGCGGACAGGCGCAGTACGCGCGGGTCCCATTTGCGAATGTAGGCCCCTTGAAGATCGAGAGCGATCTGCCGGACGAGAAGGTGCTGTTCCTTTCCGACATCTTCCCGACCGGGTACATGGCCGCTGAGAATGCCGATATCCAGGAAGGCGATACGGTGGCGGTGTGGGGATGCGGTCCGGTAGGACAGTTCGCGATCGCGAGCGCGTTCATGCTAGGGGCGGCGCGGGTGATTGCGATCGACCGGTTGCCGGAGCGGCTGGCGCTGGCGCGCGGGATGGGCGCGATCACGGTGGACTTCAGCGAGGAAGATGTCAGCGTGCTGACGGCGCTGAAGGATCTGACGGGCGGCATCGGGCCTGACTGCTGCATTGATGCGGTGGGGCTGGAGGCGCACTCGGCGGACCTGCAAGGCATCTATGACCGGGTCAAGGTCGCGCTGATGCTGGAGACGGACAGGCCGGGGGTGCTGCGGCAGGCGATTCTGGCGGTGCGCAAGGGCGGTACGCTGTCGATCCCCGGGGTGTATGGCGGGTTCCTGGACAAGGTCCCTTTTGGTGCGGCTTTTGGCAAGGGCATCAACATGAAGATGGGCCAGACCCATATGCACAAGTACATGAAGCCGCTGCTGGAAAAGATCGAGCAAGGCAAGATCGATCCCAGCTCCATCATTTCGCACCGCATCACACTGGACGAGGCTCCGGAGATGTACAAGGTGTGGCGCGACAAGAAAGACAACGTCACCAAGATCGTTATCGATCCGTGGGCCCAGGCGGTAGCGTAATTTCGGCTGCCGTCGACAAGTGAACAAAAGCCTCTGCGGCTCTGGCCGCAGAGGCTTTTTGGTTTGAGGCCCTGCTTCTAAGCTGCTTGAACGGCAGCAGTATGTCGCGGCGACGGCCGCGGTACAAAGCCGTTGTGACGATTGGCATGCCAGAAGGCCGATATATCACGGACGGTCTGCTCGAGGGTGCGGCGCGGCAACCATGCGGTCTGGCTGGAGAAGAGTGAGTTGTCGGAGATGTAGAGCAGCTGATCCTCAGGTCGAGCAGACTGGTAGCGGCGCTCCACCGATACGTGGCAGATGCGCTCGATGAGAGACAGCATCTCCAGCACCGAAATGGAGCGTGTCATTCCGCCGCCGATGTTGAACGCTTTGCCCGCCGTCATTCCGAGATAGGCGCGCGCTGCGTAGATGGCATTCACGAGATCGGTGACGTGCAGAACATCGCGCACCTGGAGCCCATCCCCAAAGATGGTGACGGGGCGCCCGGACAACAGGGAATAAATGAAATGCGCTACCCAGCCTTGTCCTTCGTTGCCAAACTGATTGGGCCCGGCAATGCAGCCGATGCGCAGCACCACGGTGGGGAGATTGTGAAGCCTGGCGTAGTCGCGGATGTACTGGTCGGCGATGGATTTGCTGCTGTTGACGGGGGACTGGAAATCAATCGGGGCTGACTCCGACACCCCATGGAAGGACGGATCGTCGACGCGATACTCGTTGGCAGACGGAACCAGTGGCAGGGTGCAAAGGCATCCATAGACTTTGCTGCTGGAGGTAAACAATACCGGCGGCAGGGCATGCGCTTTGATCGCCGCCTCGAGGACATTGACGGTGCCGGTGACGTTCACGTCAAAATCAGTTTTGGCGTCGAAAGCGGCTCCGGGTGGCGGAGATGGCGCGGCCAGATGATAAATCTCACAGGCGTCGCGGGCGGCAGCTGCGATCCGGTCGGCGTCGCGCACGTCGCCCTTGATGAAGCGGAGGCGGCCGGCGCCGCTGAGGGTCTTGAGCCATGCCAGGTTGAGTTCCACGCCGGGGCGGGACAGGTTGTCGAAGATAACGATGCGCTCATCGGTGCGCGCCAACAGATAGGCGGCAAGGTTTACGCCGATGAACCCGGCGCCGCCAGTGATCAGAACGTGTTGCGTGTGCCGAACTCCGCTGCGTCCCATGATGCCTCCCCGCCCGGTTCGGCGGCAGCCCTGATCGGTTGGATGCTTAACGCCAGGCTCTGCCGAGGGCCGAAAGCATAGAGGTGGCAAAAGAAAGCCCCCTGCGAGCGTCAGGATGGTTGATCCGCTTGAAAAGTTTCCAGAGGGACGGCGGCCGGCGTTCGCGGCGTTCGCTCTCGGCTACAGTGTATGCTTCGCGGGCAAAAGCTGAAATGGGCTCGGGGTCGAAGCTGCCCAGCATTTGTCCCACCGCGAGGACGTGGCGGAGGGCGTTCATGTTGGCGGGCTGTGCCGCATGCTGCGCCAGCAGGGTAATGATGGTGTCTTTCGCCTGCAGGGCGCCGTGCAATGCGTCGAGCAGTCCCTGCTTGTGAGCCTCTTCGAGCACATCGTAGGCCACCAGCAGGGCCTCGGCGTGTTCCCTGGGGGCAGCCGCCAGCCGGCGCTGCAGTTCGACATGCGGGTCAGCCTTTTTGGGCGTGAACTGAACGGGAATGGCCATGATGGTTTCCGAACCTTTCGAAGCTAAACCTCTTTGGTGGTGATCTGGACCAGGGAGTCGGATTTGCGGGTGCCCGGCAGGGAGTAGTCGGCACGCTTCCATTTGCGCTCCACCTCTACACCGGTTTGTGGAGTGGGATGGCCGTGACGGAAGTTCTGGGGCGGCAGCGGATCGGGCTGCACTTCGGGCAGGACGGTGAGGTTGACGGAAACCTCCTTGTAGGCGGGAGTATGGGTGGCGCGGTCGACCTTGGGTCCGGTCAGGCGGTTGACCGGTTGGGTGATGGAGTTGAGCGGCATGTAAAGCTGGTCGCCTTCCACGCGGTCGGTGACGACGGCGGGGACGGTCGCTTCTCCATACTGGCTGCGCAGGCGAATCATGGTCCCGCTCTTGATCCCCCTGCGTTCGGCCAGGGCCGGCGAAACCTCGATGAAATTGGTAGGGGTCATCTGGCGAATGCCGGTGCTGCGGTAGGTCATGGCCCCTTGCTCGAAGTGTTCCAGGAGGCGGCCATTGTTCAAGTGATGGTTGAACTCTTCGGAACGCTCCTCGCAGGGCTCTATCCACTCGATGGGGTGAAACTTCGCCTTGCCGTCAGGGAACGGGAATTTGTCGAGGAAGAGGACCGGCGAGTCTTTGCCATCTTTTTCGACCGGCCATTGCAGGCTGTTGTAGCCTTCGAGGCGGTCGTAGCGAACGCCGGCAAACATGGGCGTCAGTGAAGCCACTTCATCCATGATTTCGGACGGATGGGCGTATTTCCACCCGGCGCCGAGGCGGTTGGCGACGTCCTGAATGATCTGCCAGTCGGGGCGGGAGTAGCCGAGGGGCTCGAAGGCCTGGTAGAGGCGCTGAATGCGGCGCTCGGTGTTGGTAAAGGTCCCTTCTTTCTCGAGGGATGGCGAAGCGGGGAGCACAACGTCGGCGAAGCGGGCCGTTTCTGAAAACGTTACGTCCTGAACGACGAAGAAATCGAGCATGGAAAGGGCTTTAGTCACGTCGTTGGCGTTGGCATCGGAGGTGATGGTGTCTTCGCCCTTGATGTACATGGATTTGAGCTTGCCGTCGTGGATGGCGCGGATCATCTCGTGGTTGTCGAGGCCCTTTTGAGTAGGCAGGGTGACGGCCCAGCCGGCTTCGAACTTCTTGCGAATGGCTTCGTCCTCGACCGACTGATAGCCGGGGAAGTTGTTGGGCATGGAACCGAAATCGCTGGCGCCCTGCACGTTGTTGTGGCCCCGCAGTGGATAGGAACCGGCCCCGGGACGCATGTAGTTGCCGGTGAGAAGTAGGAGGTTGGAGATGGATGTGGAAGTGTCTGATCCTCCGCAGTGCTGGGTAACTCCCATGGCCCAGAGAATGCAAACGCCGTCGGCGTTGGCGACTTCGGTCGCGATCTGGCGCAGGGTGCCGGCAGCGATGCCGGTGATGCGTTCGGCGTAGTCGAGGGTGAAGGGCTGCAGGGAAGCCTTGTAGGCTTCAAAGTTGTTGACCCACTTATCAACAAACGCCTGCTTGTGCAATCCCTGCTCGAGGATGTAGCGGGCCAGCGCGTTGACCCACACGGCGTCGGTGGATGGGTTGGGGCGGATGAAGATATCGGCGCGGCGGGCCATTTCGTGTTTGCGGAGGTCGGCAACGATAAGGCGCTGGCCGCGGTGCTTGTGGGATCGCTTGACGCGGGTGGCGAGCACGGGATGGCTCTCGGCGGTATTGGAACCAATGATGAGGACCAGGCCGGCTTTTTCGATGTCCTGAATGGATCCGGTGTCGCCGCCGTAGCCGACGGTGCGGCTGAGGCCCATGGTCGCGGGGGTCTGGCAGTAGCGGGAACAGTTGTCGATGTTGTTGGTGCCGACCACTCCCCGGGCCAGCTTCTGCATGAGGTAGCTCTCCTCGTTGGTGCATTTGGAAGAGGAGATGAAGGCCAGCGCGTCGGGCCCATGCTGATTGCGGATGCGGGTGAAGGTGTCCGCGATGAGGGTGAGGGCTTCGTCCCACGTGGCCTCGCGGAAAGTGTCGGTACCGGAGCGGGTCTTCTCGCGGATGAGGGGGGTGGTGAGGCGGTCATCGGCGTTGACGTAGTCCCAGGCGAACTTGCCCTTGACGCAGGTGGAGATGCCGTTGGCGGGACCTTCGGCGGGCTCGATTTTGAGGATGTGCCGGTCGCGGGTCCAGACGTCGAAGGAGCAGCCCACGCCGCAGTAGGTGCAGACGGTCTTGGTGCGGCGGATGCGGGCTTCGCGCATCTTCGATTCGGCATTGGAGATGGCGAGGATGGGGCCAAAGCCGGTTTCGGGCTCAACTTCTTTCACCGCTTCAATCATGCGATTGAGCGCCTGCTGGGGCAGGCTGGTGAAGTAGCCGGCGTGTCCGAGCATGCTTTTTTCCATCAGGGCGTTGCAGGGGCAGACGGTGACGCAGTGACCGCAGGAGACGCAGGAAGACCCGGCAATCTGTTCGCCGCCGTCCCAGAGCACGCGGGGGTGCTTCGACTCCCAGTCGATGGTGAGGGTTTCGTTGACCTGAACATTCTGGCAGGCCTCGACACAGCGTCCGCAGAGAATGCACTGGTCGGGATCGTAGCGATAGAAGGGGTTGGAGTGGTCCTGCTCGTAGGGCTTGCCGTGGAAGGGACGTTCCTGGTGCTTTACATCGAGGTGTTCGGTGGTGTTGTGGATCGTGCAATTGCCATTGTTGTTGTCGCAGACGGTGCAGTAGAGGTCGTGGTTTTCAAGGATGCGGTCGAAGGCTTCGCGCTGGGCGGTGTCAACGCGGCGGCCCTCGGTCACCACTTTCATGTCGGGTGCGGCGGGGGTGGCGCAGGCGCGAACCAGTTCGCCGTTCACCTCAATCATGCAGGTGTCGCAGGTCTGGATGGGCCCCATCTGCGCGAGGTAGCAGACCTGAGACAGGTGGCGCGAGGGGAAGGCGCGGTTGATGGCCTCGACGAGGAGTTCGCCGGAGCGAACCGGCACCGCTTTGCCGTCGATAGTGACCGACGTGTCGGGGCGGAGGTCGAGAGGCGTGTTGAGCAGCCGCTTTTGCAGAGACATAGCACGTCGGATGCAACCCGATTGAGAAACGTTTTCCAACTTCGGCGGGAGCAAAACGCAAAGACCGGAGACCGCCGCGGGTGTTGCGTTGCCGCGGCCAGGTTGCCGGGGCCGGCGGTCGCTGGCATTGTGCGGCCCGCGGCCTGCGTCCGTAAAGATAGAATGCAGGACAGGAGATTTTTTTGAATCTCATGAAATCGACCAGCCAAGTTGCGGAACGCCTGCCCGGCAGCAAAATCCTGACCACAAACAAGCACTTGATCCGGTGGGTGGAGAAGATGGCCGAACTTTGCCGGCCGGATTCGATTCACTGGGTGGATGGATCGCAGGCGGAGAATGACTTTTTGTGCGACCGGCTGGTGCAGGCGGGCACATTCACGCGGCTGAACCAGGACCTGTGGCCGGGATGCTTTTATGCGCGTTCGGTGCCAAGCGACGTAGCGCGAGTTGAAGACCGGACTTATATCTGTTCGCTGTCGAAGGATGCGGCGGGACCGACCAACAACTGGGAAGATCCCTACGCCATGCGCAAGAAGCTGAAGCAGCTGTTCAAGGGGTGCATGCGCGGGCGGACGATGTACGTGCTGGCCTTCAGCATGGGTCCGGTGGGGTCGCCGATGTCGGGCATCGGGGTGCAGCTGACCGACTCTCCCTATGTGGTAGTGAGCATGCGCATCATGGCGCGCATCGGGCTGCCGGTGTTTGCGGAGATCGACAAGGACGAGAAGCGGGTGGTGCCGTGCATGCATTCCGTGGGCATGCCGCTCAAGGACGGCGACAAGGACGTACCCTGGCCATGCAATGAAACCAAGTACATCGTTCATTTTCCGGAAACGCGCGAGATCTGGTCGTATGGGTCGGGGTATGGCGGCAATGCCCTGCTGAGCAAGAAGTGTTTCGCGCTGCGCATCGCGTCGAACATAGCCCGCGACGAAGGCTGGATGGCGGAGCACATGCTGATTCTCGGAGTGGAGAGCCCGGAGGGAGAGAAGACCTACGTGGCGGCGGCGTTTCCGTCGGCCTGCGGCAAGACCAACTTCGCGATGATGATCCCGCCTAAATCAATGAAGGGGTGGAAGGTCAGCACGGTAGGCGATGACATTGCGTGGATCAAGCCGGACGCCAAAGGGGAGTTGCGCGCCATTAATCCGGAGGCGGGATTCTTCGGAGTGGCGCCAGGGACAAGCGCGAAGACCAATCCCACGGCTATGGCGATGTTGCGCAAGAACACGATCTTTACCAATGTCGCGATAACGCCGGACGGAGGCGTGTGGTGGGAGGGGATGACGGACGAGCCGCCCGCGGAGTGCCTGGACTGGCGGGGTGAAAAGTGGACGCCGGCCCTGGGCAAGGAGACCGGCCGCACCGCGTCGCACCCCAATGGGCGGTTTACCACGCCGGCGGCGCAGTGCGCGACGATGGATCCGGAATGGGAGTCGCCGGATGGGGTGCCGATCAGTGCGATCATTTTCGGCGGGCGGCGCTCGACGACTTTGCCGCTGGTGTACCAGGCATTCAACTGGAGCAGCGGGGTGTATACGGGCGCGACCATGGGCTCTGAGACAACCGCGGCGCAGGCGGGCGCGGTGGGCAGGGTTCGCCGTGACCCGATGGCGATGCTTCCCTTCTGCGGTTACCACATGGGGGACTACATTCGCCACTGGATCAAGATGCAGCGGGGGCTGGCGGTTACGCCGCGGGTGTTTCATGTGAACTGGTTCAGGAAAGACGCCGAAGGCCGGTTTCTGTGGCCGGGATTCAGCGAGAACATGCGGGTGCTGAAGTGGATCGTGGATCGCGTGCAGGGACGCACGCACGGACGGGAGACGCCGATCGGGTGGGTTCCGCGCTACGAGGACATCGACTGGGCGGGGCTGAGTTTTTCGCGGGAGACGTTTGAGAAGTTGATGGAGGTAGATCGCGCCGCGTGGCGCCAGGAGGTGATCGCTCACGAAGGGCTGTTCATCGACCTCCACGATCACCTGCCGCCGGAGATGATCTACGAGCGCGAACTGCTGATCTGCAGGCTTTAGCAACGCAGCGCAAACGGGGTGGGCAGCCGCTGGAAGGAACTTCTCCGGCGACCATCACTTTTCAGTTACACTGAATTGTTCCGCATTCACTCAGAGAGCTGGCAAACGGGCCTCCATTTTGTCGCCAGCGGCCATTCCGGGCCGACCTCCGGCGCTGCCATGCCGGAAAGTGCGGGATCGCTTGTATTTACGCGGCGATCGTAAATGGCGCCGCCCCAATCTGTTTTGAGCACGAAGGTAAGCATGCAAGACTCGGACCGACTTCGCACCCGTGTCCCTCGTCGGCAGGGACTCTACCACCCACAGCTTGAACACGACGCCTGCGGCATGGGCCTGGTGGCCAGTATCCGCGGGGAAAAGAGCCACGAGATTATCCGGCAGGGCCTGAGGGTGCTGCTGAATCTCACCCATCGCGGCGCGTCTGGCTGCGACCCGGAGACCGGCGACGGCGCGGGAATCCTGATCCAGATTCCGCATGTGTTTTTTGCACGCGAGTGCGGCGAATTGGGAATGCAGCTGCCCGAGGCCGGCGCGTATGGCGTAGCCATGGTCTTCTTGCCGGTAGACAAGCACAGCCGGCTGCAGTGCGAAGGCGTCATCGAACGCATCGCGCAGGAAGAAGGCGCGCGGGTGATCGGCTGGCGCGATACGCCGGTGAACGGCGACGCCATCGGACGCGAAGCGCGCGCATCGCAGCCCTACATCGAGCAGCTCTTCGTGGGCCGTCCGGAGGGTATTGACGATGACGTATTTGAACGGCTGCTGTATCGGATACGGCGGCGCACGGAGAACGAAATCGCGGCCTCGGACATTGAGGGCAAAGATGATTTTTATGTTCCGTCGTTATCCTGCCGCACCATTATCTACAAGGGGTTGATGTTGGCGCCGCAGATCGAGAAATTTTATTTCGAGCTGGCTAATCCGCTGGTGACGAGCGCGATGGCCCTGGTGCACCAGCGATTTTCAACCAATACATTTCCGAGCTGGAAGCTGGCGCATCCTTACCGCTACGTCGCGCACAACGGCGAGATCAACACCATCCGCGGCAACATCAGCTGGATGAATGCGCGGCAATCGGTGCTTGAGAGCCCGGTTCACGGCGAAGGGATCGACAAGCTGTATCCGGTGATCATGCCGGACGGCAGCGATTCGGGATCGCTCGATAATGCGGTGGAGTTTCTGTACCAGTCGGGGCGTTCGCTCCCGCACGTGATGGCGATGCTGATTCCGGAGGCATGGTCGGGCAATCCCGACATGGACGAGGACAAGCGGGCGTTCTACGAGTACCACGCGTCGCTGATGGAGCCGTGGGACGGGCCGGCTGCGATCGCGTTTACAGATGGCCGGGTGATCGGCGCGACGCTGGACCGGAACGGGCTGCGGCCGGGGCGCTACATCGTGACCAAGAACGACCTGGTGGTGCTGGCGTCGGAGGCCGGGGTGCTGGAAGTGCCGGCCCACGAGATCCGCAAGAAGGGGCGGCTGCAACCGGGCCGCATGTTCCTGGTGGACACGGTTCAGCAGCGCATCATTTCAGACGCGGAGATCAAGAACGAGCTGGCCGCGCGCCAGCCATATGGGGAGTGGCTGCAACAGCAGCAGGTGACGCTGGAGCAATTGCCGGAGCCCTCGCGGGTGATTGCATCGAATCCGGAGACATTGCAGCGGCGGCAGCGGGCTTACGGCTACAGCGAAGAGGACCTTCGGCTGTTGCTGGCGCCGATGGGAGCGACGGGCGCAGAGCCGGTGGGATCGATGGGCACGGATATTCCGCTGGCGTGCCTGTCGGATCGTCCGCAGCCGCTGTTCAACTATTTCAAGCAGCTTTTTGCGCAGGTGACCAATCCGCCCATCGACCCCATCCGCGAAGAGATGGTGATGTCGCTGATCAGTTATATCGGTACGGAGCGCAACATCCTGGATGAGGCTCCGGACAACTGCCACACGCTGAAGCTGCCGCATCCTATCCTCACCAATCGAGACCTCGAAAAGCTGCGGCGGGTTTCATCAGGCGACCTGCTGGCGACTACGCTGCCGGCGCTGTTTTCCGCGGCCGACGGCGAAGCAGGCTTGCGGCGCAGCCTTGACGACCTGAGCGCACGCGCCACGCATGCGGTGGCCTCGGGTTATACGCTGCTGATTTTGTCGGATCGCGGTGTCGATGCGACTTACGCGCCCATTCCCAGTCTGCTGGCCATGGCGGCGGTGCACAACCGGCTGGTGCGTGAAAAATTGCGCACCCAGGTGGCACTGATCATCGAGAGCGGCGAGCCGCGCGAAGTGATGCATTTTGCGCTGCTGATCGGGTACGGGGCCAGCGCCATCAATCCCTATCTCGCGATCGAGACCCTGCACGACCTGAAGCGCCGGGGGCTCTTGCCCCACAATGTGACCGCCCCGCACGCGGAGAAGAACTTCATCAAGGCGATCAACAAGGGGCTGTTGAAGACGTTCTCAAAGATGGGCATCAGCACGCTGCAGAGCTACCGCGGAGCGCAGGTGTTTGAAGCGGTCGGCCTGAATCAGTCGCTGGTCGACACCTATTTTTCGGGCACCGCATCGCGCATCGAAGGGGTCGGCCTGGAGGTGCTGGCGCGCGAGGCACAGATGAAGCATGCCTACGCGTTCAGGCCGTTGACGGAGTCGGAAACCGACCTGGTGGTGGGCGGCCAGTACCAGTACAGGGAAAGCGGTGAGTATCATCTGCTGAACCCGCTGACGATCAGCAAGCTGCAGCACGCGGTGCGGCAGAACAGCGCTACCACGTTTAAGGAATACACCGATCAGCTTGACGATCAAAGCCGGCATCTCTGCACGCTGCGGGGCTTGCTTAAGCTGAAGTACGCCGACAGTCCGATAGCGATCGAAGAAGTTGAACCGGCCAAGGAGATCGTTAAGCGGTTTACCACGGGCGCGATGAGCTTCGGCTCTATCAGCAAAGAGGCGCACGAGACGCTGGCCATCGCGATGAACCGGCTGGGCGGGATGTCGAACACCGGCGAGGGCGGCGAAGAGGAAGAGCGCTTCAAGCGCGACGCCAACGGCGACTCGCGGAGGAGCGCGGTGAAGCAGGTGGCGAGCGGGCGTTTTGGAGTGACGACGCACTACCTGGTCAACGCCGATGAGTTGCAGATCAAGATGGCCCAAGGCGCAAAGCCGGGTGAGGGTGGACAATTGCCGGGCCACAAGGTGGACGAGATCATCGCCAGGACGCGACATTCGATCCCGGGGGTCGGGCTGATTTCGCCTCCGCCGCATCACGACATCTATTCGATCGAGGATCTCGCGCAACTCATCTACGACTTGAAGAACGTCAATCCGCAGGCGCGCATCGCGGTCAAGCTGGTCGCTGAAGCCGGCGTAGGCACGGTAGCAGCGGGGGTGGCGAAGGCGCATGCAGACGTGGTTCTCATCTCCGGCGACAACGGTGGAACCGGCGCGTCGCCCTTGAGCTCGATTATGCATGCGGGGCTGCCGTGGGAACTAGGGCTGGCGGAGACGCAGCAGGTGCTGCTGCTGAACGATCTGCGCAGCCGTATCCGCGTGCAGACCGACGGCAAGCTTCAGACCGGGCGCGATGTGGTGATCGCGGCCCTGCTGGGCGCGGAGGAATTCGGATTCGCCACCACGCCGCTTATCACGATGGGCTGCATCATGATGCGCAAGTGCCATCTCAACACCTGCTCGGTGGGAATCGCCACGCAGGACCCGGTGCTGCGCGCACGCTTCAAAGGCACGCCCGAGAACGTCATTAATTTCTTTTTCTTTCTAGCCGAGCAGGTGCGGGAGCACATGGCGAAACTCGGTTTCCGGACGGTAGACGAGATGGTCGGCCGGGTGGACAAGCTCGACCACTCTGTAGCCGATGGGCACTGGAAGGCGCGCGGAATCGATCTGTCTTCGATTCTGTATGCGCCGATTGTGCCTTCGCGTGTGGCGAGGCGCCGCATCAAGGCGCAGGATCACGGACTGGAGCATGCGCTCGATCATGCACTGATCGAGAAGGCGCGGCCGGCACTCCAGGCCGGGCAGGCAGTGAAGGGCACATTCTCCATCCGCAATGTTCATCGCACGGTGGGCGCGATGCTGGGCGGAGAGATCGCCAGGCGTTATGGCTCGGAGGGCTTGCCCGAGGAGACCATCCATTTCAAGTTCAACGGCTCGGCGGGACAAAGCTTTGGGGCATTTGTGCCGCGCGGGGTGACGCTGGAACTGGAAGGCGACTCGAACGATTATCTCGGCAAGGGCCTGTCGGGCGGGCGCATCATCGCTTATCCGCCCAAGACCTCGAGCTTCCTGCCGGAAGAGAGCATCCTGGTGGGCAACGTGGTTTTGTACGGCGCGACCAGCGGCGAGGTGTTCCTGAATGGAATAGCCGGGGAGCGATTCGCGGTACGGAATTCCGGGGCAACGGCGGTGGTTGAAGGCGTAGGCGATCACGGCTGCGAGTACATGACCAACGGCACCGTAGTGGTGATTGGCTCAACGGGCAGGAACTTCGCCGCAGGCATGAGCGGCGGCATCGCGTATGTGTTCGACGATGCCGGAGACTTTGCGCAGCGGCGCTGCAACCAGGCGAGCGTCGATCTCGAACCGCTGGTCAATGACGATGATGCGGGCCTGGTACGCGGCTTGCTCGAGCGTCACCGCGATGCGACGGGAAGCCCGCGAGCGGCATGGATCCTGGAGAACTGGGCGACCGCGCAGCGCAGCTTCATCAAAGTATTTCCGCACGAATACAAACGCGTGCTGGGCGTGGCGCGGGTAGACAGGAAGCCGGAATCGCAACCAACGCGGTCGCCACTGGTGGGCGCATCCGAGGTGAACCATGGGTAAGGTCACGGGCTTTCTTGAAATCGATCGGGAGCAGCCGGCGCGCCGCAGGGTGGAAGACCGGCTTCAGGACTGGCTCGAAGTGTACGAAGCATTTCCCGTGGAGAAGCAGCGGGACCAGGCCGCGCGGTGCATGGATTGCGGAGTTCCCTTTTGCCACACGGGCTGCCCGGTCAACAACCTTATTCCGGATTGGAACGACCTGGTCTACAACAATCGTTGGGAGCGGGCGATTCGCCGGCTGCATGCGACCAATAATTTCCCCGAGTTCACGGGAAGGATTTGCCCGGCGCCGTGCGAATCGGCTTGCGTGCTTGGTATCGATCAACCGGCGGTTTCAATCAAGGTGATCGAGCGTTCGATCGTGGAGCGCGCGTGGGATGAAGGCTGGATCAATCCGGAACCGCCGGAACACAACACCGGCAAGCGGGTCGCGGTGGTGGGCAGCGGGCCCGCGGGTCTGGCTGCGGCCCAGCAATTGCGGCGCGCCGGGCACTCGGTAACGGTGTATGAAAAGAACGATCGCATCGGCGGGCTGCTGCGCTACGGTATTCCCAACTTCAAGCTGGAGAAGCGGGTGATCGACCGGCGGATCGAACAGATGCGCGCTGAGGGCGTTACCTTTCTGACCGGGGCTCATGTGGGCGTCAACATTCCGGTCGACGGGCTGACGAGCCACTACGATGCGATTCTCCTGGCGGGAGGCGCCGAACATCCGCGCAATCTCAGCATCCCGGGCCGTGAGTTGAAGGGGATTTATTTTGCCATGGAGTTTCTTCCCCAGCAGAACCGGCGCTGCGAAGGGGACAGCGTGTCTGACGATGTAGCGATCAGTGCTGAAGGCAAACGCGTGGTGATCATCGGCGGGGGCGACACGGGGGCCGATTGCCTGGGCACGACCCTGCGTCAGAAGCCCCGCAGCGTGCACCAGTTCGAGATCATGCCGCGTCCTCCGGAGATGCGCGCCGCGTCGACACCCTGGCCGCTGTGGCCGCTGCAGTTGCGGACAGAGAGCGCGCACGAAGAGGGCGGCGTCCGCGACTGGGGCATCAACAGTGTCCGCTTCAGCGGCGATGAGCAGGGCCGTGTCACGCAACTGCACGCGGTGCGGGTGGGGCCGCCGCCTAAATTTGAGGCGCTGGCGGGCAGCGAATTTACTATGGACGCGGACCTGGTGCTGCTGGCCATGGGCTTCATGGGCCCGGTGCGCTCGGGAATGCTGGAGCAGTTTGGCGTGGCGCTGGATGGGCGCGGCAATGTCGCGACCACGGACTACGGCACTTCAGTGGACGGGATCTTCGCGGCCGGGGATATGCGCCGGGGGCAGTCGCTGGTGGTGTGGGCGATCGCAGAGGGCCGCAAAGCCGCAGCCGCCATTGATCAATACCTGGCGGCCAAGCCGGATGCGCTTGGGCAGCGTCACATCGCTATGGCCCAGGCGCCGCTCAGCTAGAGAGCGGCCGCGAAGGTGGCGCCGGTTTGAAGGGGACCGGGGCATTGTTCGCGGCCAGTTCCTGATTTACCACCATTCCATCATGCGTCCGCCGGACACCCTGGCACTGCTCTCGGGCTTGGGAGTGTGCAACAGCAGGAGCGGGCAATGCACCAGCTTGACCAGCTTCTCCGCAATGGATCCAAACACCTGGGGATACCAGCCGGACAAGCCGTGGGTGCTGACGACGAGCAGATTGATATTTTCGCGATCGATGGCATCAAGGATGCTTCCCGCGACGTCCTGTCCCACCTCGACACTGGTGCTGGCCTTTACGCCTTTGCTTTTGAGCCCTGCCTGGGACACCTCGAAGTGGTCGGCGGCGGATTGCTTAGCGGACTCGATAATGGATTCTGCGGAAATTCCATCGGGCAAAGCAACGGCGGGGTATTCGGGAATGACGTGCAGAAGATAGAGCTCGGCGTGAAATTTCTCCGCCAGCTCGGTCGCAGCATCCAGAGCGGCATGCGAAGAAGGACTGAAGTCGATGGGAACCAGAATCTTGGTAGGAACCACACTCACTGCATCAGGCATTTGAATCTCCTTGCTGACTTTTTTGACACGCGGTCAGCCTTCGGGATTTTTGGCGTCTAATGATAGCAAGGCACCACCCGCCCGCAGACGTGACCGACAGCACACCTTATGGCGGCTCCATCTTGCGAGACATGCCTTTCCGTTCCTGGGCCCTGTGCGCGGCTATCGGTGCAATCCGGATGTTAATTTAGAACGGTGATGAGCTCACCAACCGCTGCGGTGCTGGGCGAGATCGGCCTGCCCACGCCGATTCGCGAACTGGCGATGAAGACCTGGGATGCGATTGTAGTCGGCGCGGGGCACAATGGGTTGGCCTGTGCCGCATATCTGGCCCGGGCGGGGATGCGCGTGCTGGTTATCGAAAGCCGCAAGCGGGTGGGCGGGGCGTGCACAATCGAGGAGCCATTTCCCGGCGTGCGCATGTCTCCATGCGCCTATCTCGCCGGACTCCTGCATCCGGTGGTGGTCGAGGAGCTCGACCTGCCGCGACGTGGGTTCGCGTGGACACCGGCAGTGAATGGGCTGTTCGTTCCGTTTCTCGGCGGGTCGAGCATTCAACTGTGGGATGAGGACGAGCGATGTGCCGCTGAAGTGCGGGCGCTGGCTCCCAAGGATGTGGCCGGGTGGGAGGCGATGTCGGACGTGATCCGGCGACTGCGGGATGCGCTGCGTCCGGCCGGAGCCCAAGACCTCTGGCTCAATGAGTCTCCTACGCGGGAGCAGATCGAAGAACGGCTGGGCGCCGATGAGGAAGCGCGCGCACTGTTGTTCGATTGGTCGATGGCGGAATTTGTCGAAAGATATGTCGAGGACGAGCGGCTGCAGTGCGCCTATCTCGGCCAGGGGGTTATCGGCACCAACGCCAGCCCGTTCGACAAGGGAACGGCATCGATTCGATTTCATCATGCGTCGGGACGCCTGGGCGGCATGCCGGGAATGTGGGGCTATGTTCGCGGCGGCATGGGGATGGTGTCGTTTTATTTCTGCGATGCGGCGCGCGAGGCGGGAGCCACGGTGGTGTCGGGCGTGCCGGTGGCGGAGATCATGCCGGGTGAAGGAGTGCGGCTCGAGGGCGGCGAGGTCTTATCGGCACGCACCGTGATCTGCAATACCGATCCGCGGCAGGCGCTGAAGCTTCTTGGCGGTAGCGCGAACGAGGCGTGGCGCCATCGCATCGAGGAGGTTCCGATCAAAGGCTGCACGGTCAAGCTGAATGTGCATTTGCGCGAGCTTCCGAATTTCAAAGCGCGGCCGGGAACGGATGAGCCGCATCACTACGGCCAGATCAATGCGCCGCTCACCAAGGCAGAGTGGAAGGCGGGGTTTGCGGCGGCGCGGCGCGGCGATTTGCCCGAACACCTGTGGTGCGAACTGTATTTTCAAAGCGTGCACGACGCGAGCGTGGCTCCGGCAGGCACGCACACTATGAGCGTGTTTGCGCAATATGTCCCTTACAGTTTTGCGCAGGGCGATTGGGAGAGCCGCCGCGAAGAGGTGCGCAGGCTGGCGCTGAACTCGCTGGGAAGATTCTGCTCGAATATCGATACGGCGGTGATCGACGCGCAGGTGCTGGGGCCGCCGGACATCGAGACCAAGGTGGGGCTCACCGGCGGCCACATCTTTCAGGGCGAGTGCCTGCCCGCTTACATGTGGGACAAGCGGCTCACTTCGCGAACGCCAATGCCGGGCTTCTATCTTTGCGGGGCGTGTACGCACCCGGGAGGCAGCGTGATCGGCGCGAACGGGCGCAACGCGGCGATGGCGGTGTTGAAGGACCTCGGCAAAATTTAGTTTCTATCGCCGCTCGGGCTCTGCTATGCTCCGCCGTACATGCCCGCCGTCGCCGCCCTCAAACGAGGCATCACCTTCCGCGATCTGGTCCTGTTTTATGTCATGAGCGGCCTCAGCGTCCGCTGGGCTGCGGCTGCGGCCGCGGCAGGCCCAAGCATCCTGCTGGTCTGGGTGGCGGCGTTATTTTGCTTCTTTGTTCCGCTGGCGGGCAGCGTCATGGAGTTGTCGTCGCGCCATCCTGAAGAGGGCGGCATTTACGTGTGGACCCGGGAAGCGTTCGGGCACTCATCGGGATTCCTCACGGCCTGGATGTATGGGATGAGCAACCTTCCCTACTTTTCGGGCGTGCTGTACTTCGGCGCAGCGTCGTGCCTGTTCGCGTTCGGAGCGAAAGGCCGCACCCTGGCAGCGAATTCGCTCTACTACCTGGCGTTCGCGGTGGTGTGGCTCGCGGTGATCACACTGCTGAACATTCGGGGAGTGAACCAGGGCAAGTGGCTAAACAACGTGAGCGCGCTGGGCAGCCTGGTGCCGCTGACCGCGCTGCTGGTGCTGGCGGGCGTCTCGTATCTGAAGTTCGGTGCGGCTACGCATTTCTCAGCTAGCGAAATGGTGCCGCACTGGAGCTTGAAGAACGCGGTGTTCTGGTCGAGCGTGTTCTTCGCCTTTGGCGGCGTGGAAGCAGGGTCGGCCATGGGCGACGAGATTCAAAACCCGCGCCGCGCCATACCCTGGGCGATCCTGGTGGGCGGATGCGTCCTCGCGACCGGCTACATCGCGGGAACGACAGCACTGCTGGTTGCACTTCCCAGCGAAGCCGTGGGTGGCCCGGACGGGTTCATCAACGGCGTGCATGTGCTGAGCGCCCGGCTGGGGCTTGAATGGCTGGTGGTTCCACTTGCCCTGCTGGTAGGACTGAATGCAATTGGCGGGGCTTCGGCTTACCTGTCGTCCACGGCGCGGCTGCCTTTCGTGGCCGGCATCGACAGGTATCTGCCAGCGGCTTTCGGATGGATCCACCCGCGCTATCGGACTCCGTGGGTAGCGATCGGGGCATATGGCGCGGCCGGCATCGTGGTGGCGTTTCTGGGGCAGGCGGGTACGACAGTGCGCGGAGCCTATGACGTGCTGGTCAGCATGGCCGTGATTTCTTACTTCATTCCATATCTGTTTTTGTTTGCGGCGATGATCCGGCTGCAGCGCGAGCCTGCGGGACCGGAAGTACGCAGGGTGCCGGGCGGAAAACCGGTAGCCATCCTGCTCGGAGCGGTAGGGCTGGTGAGCACCACGGTGACCATTGTCCTCTCCACGATCCCCGGCGCTGACGACCCCGACAAGACCATGGCGGTGGTCAAGGTGGTGGGTGGCACCGCGGTGATGATTGCAGCGGGATTGGTGTTGTTCCTCATCGGACGCCACAAGGGACGAGCCGAGAGGCGGGCTTCGTCGCACGCAGCATGATCGTTCGCAAGCTATGCGGACTGGGTGAGGAGCTGGGTAAGGATCGCCGTCCATTCTTCGAGTTCGGCTGCGGGCACGCATTCTCGATCAGAATGGGCGGTATGCATGTCGCCGGGGCCGATCACGATCACTTCTTCGGCGATGCGGGCGAGACGGCTGGCCTCGGAGCCAAAGCTGATGCCAACGGGGAAACGGCCAGTGACGGCAGTGAGTTGATGCTGCAGTGCGCCGCCGGCCGCAGGAGCAAATCCGGCTTCAGCGCGCAGCGGTTCGATATGCACCATTGCAGCGGTTTCCGGATCAAGGATGCTGGCGGCGACTCGGTTGAGACGATCGAGCGCTTTGTGCGGATCTTCGGATGGAACCGGGCGCCATTCGACCAGGAACGTACACTCGCCGGCGATGATGTTTTTGGCAGAGCCGCCCTGGATCACGCCAATGTTTACGGTGGTCCGGGGCGGATCGAACAAGGCGTCAGTGCCGGTCGGGGTGGCTGTTGGTAGCACGAGAGTGTCTTCGATGCGATTGATCACTCGCGCCGCGAGGGTGATAGCCGAGATGCCTTCGGACGGAAAGGCCGAGTGCGCTTCGCAACCGCGCACTGTCACGCGCGCGAGGCCGTAGCCCTTGCCGGCAATGCCAGGCCGAAGCGATGTCGGTTCGCTGACGATCGCGGAGCGGATGCGCAGGCTGGTTGCGGCCAGGAGGCGGTCCATGCCCTTGCAACCGATCTCTTCGTCGGCGGTGAGGATCAGTGCCACATTCCCCGACAATTGTGCGCGGGGCACCTGTTGCAGGGCCCCGAGAAAACATGCCAGGGAGCCTTTCACGTCACACGCTCCGCAGCCGTGAAGGTGTTGCGCAGCATCGGCCTGCAGTTCGAGTGCGCCGGACCAGGTATCGCGAAAAGGGACGGTATCGGTGTGACAGACGAAGGCCAGATCAATGACTTCGCCGCTGGCGCCGGCTGCGGGGCGGGCAATCATGTTGGCTTTCGCTATTCCGTTTTCGTCGGTATAGGGAAAGATTTCAGCGCCCCAGCCCTTCGCTTCGACGAACCGGCAGACCCACTCGATGAGCGGCAGGTTGGAAAGCGCGGACGGGGTGGGGATTGCGACCAGTTCGCGAAGGATCTCGGCCGCAGTCAACACGATACTTCCCTTCCCGCGATGAAGACGCGCGGGCGGGCGGCGGCGGCAATGAAGTAGGCGAGTTCGCGGTAGTCGGTGAATTCGTGGATGAGGAAATCGGCCTGCTTGCCGGACTCAATGGAACCGATAGCACCGCCCAAGCCCAGGCTGTGAGCCGCATTGACGGTTGCGGCCGAGAGGGCTTCGGCCGGAGACAGGCCCATCTGCAGGCAGGCCAGGGAGAAAATGAACGGCATCGATGCGACGGGCGAAGAACCAGGATTGAAGTCCGTAGCGAGCACGATGGGCAGGCCGATATCGATCATGGCGCGTGCGGGTGGATAGTGAGAACGTCCCAACGCAAATACGGAACCGGGCAGGAGCACGGGCTGCACGCCGGCGGCGCGCAGTTGTTGCAGTGTTTCTTCGGTCACGGTTTCGAGATGATCGGCGGTCACTGCGCCCAGTTCTGCGGCAAGAGCGGCCCCGGTTCCGGGGCGGAACTGCTCGGCATGGATGCGAATGCCGAGACCATGTTCCTTTCCGGCAGCCAGCACGGTGCGCGCTTCGTCGACGGTGAAGGCGTGATCATCGCAGAAGGCGTCGCAGTAACGGGCCAGGTGCGACGCGGCGACTTCTGGAATGAGTTCGGTGACGATGGATTGCACATAGTCGGCGCGGCGATCGCCGTATTCAGGGGGAACGGTATGCGCGGCGAGAAGGGTGGGCACCAGGCGCGCAGGACCTTCCTGATGAAGGCGTTCGATCACGCGCAGCATGCGGAGTTCAGTCTCGATATCGAGGCCGTAGCCGGACTTGGCTTCAATGGTGGTGGTCCCGGCGCGCATCATCCAGTCGCGATGGCGGCGCGCGGCGGCGAGAAGTTCATCTTCACTGGCAGCGCGGGTGAGTCGGACGGTACGGAGAATGCCGCCGCCGGCTGCGGCGATCTGCTGATAGGTGGAGCCGGCGATGCGCTGCTCGAACTCGTCGGCCCGATTGCCGGCGAAGACCAGGTGGGTATGCGCGTCGATGAAACCGGGCGTGACGCAACGGCCTTGGGCATCGATGACGGTGGCATTCGCGGCGATGCGGGGGCGGAGGTCAGAGTGGGCCCCGACGGCGGCGATGTGGCCATCCTCCACCAGCATGGTGGCGTCGGCGAGGATGGCAAGATCGCGCAACTCCGCGCCAACGCGGGGGCGCTGAGGGCCGGCAAGGGTGACCAGCTGGCCGATGTTGACGACGGCAAGTTGACCGCCCATCGCTACTTTCCCGCCATGGGGATATGGATGCCGCGTTCGCGTGCGGTTTCGCGGGCCAAGTCATAACCGGCGTCCGCATGACGCGCCACGCCAATTCCGGGATCGTTGTTGAGCACGCGCGCGATGCGGCGGGCGGCGTTGTCGGTGCCGTCGGCAACGGTGACTTGCCCGGCATGGAGCGAGTAGCCCATCCCCACACCGCCGCCGTGATGAAAGCTGACCCATGTGGCGCCCGACGCGGTGTTGAGCAGCGCGTTGAGAATGGGCCAGTCCGCCACGGCATCGGAGCCGTCGAGCATCTTCTCAGTTTCGCGATAAGGGCTGGCGACGGAGCCGGTGTCGAGATGATCGCGGCCTATGGCGACGGGCGCGGAGAGTTCGCCTTTGCGGACCAGGTCGTTGATTGCCTCGCCCATGCGGGCCCGTTCCCCATAACCGAGCCAGCAGATGCGCGCGGGAAGACCCTGGAAGGCGAAGCGGCCGCGCGCCAGCCGCAGCCAGCGGGTGAGGATTTCGTTTTCGGGGAAGAGTTCGAGAGCCAGTTGGTCGGTCCTGTCGATATCACGGGGATCGCCAGACAGCGCGACCCAGCGAAACGGACCGGAGCCGGTGCAGAAGAGGGGGCGAATGTATTCCGGAACAAAGCCGGGTATGAGAAAGGCGTCGGCGCATCCGGCGTCGAAGGCAAAACGGCGGATGTTGTTGCCATAATCGAAGACCACGGCGCCGGCTCGCTGCAGAGCCAGCATGGCGTCGACGTGCACCACCATCGATGCTGTCGAACGGCGCACGTATTCCTCAGGATCGCGGGAGCGCAGCTCGGCCGCGGCGGCAATGGGGTCGCGGCGGGCTGCGCCGGAGAGCATGCTCATCTGGGGGACGTAGCCGTTGAGGGGATCGTGAGCGCCGGTCTGGTCAGTCACGACGTCGACCTGAACGCCGCGCCGAACGATCTCCGGAAGGAGGTCAGCGCAGTTGCCGACCACGCCGACGGATAGCGGCTTCTGTTCACGCTGGGCCGCTGCGCAGAGCGACAATGCCTCGTCGAGGTCTTCTGAGAGCACATCACAGTAGCGCGTGTCGACGCGGCGCTGAATGCGAGAGCGGTCGACGTCGATGGCCAGGACAACGCCGCCGTTGAGGGTGACGGCCAGTGGCTGCGCGCCGCCCATGCCGCCCATGCCGCCGGTGACCACCAGCTTGCCGGCGAGAGTGCCACCGAAGTGGCGGTCGGCGAGTGCGGCGAAAGTCTGGAAAGTGCCCTGCAGGATTCCCTGGGTGCCGATGTAGATCCAGCTGCCCGCGGTCATCTGGCCGTACATCATGAGGCCCTTGCGGTCGAGTTCGTGGAAGTGGTCCCAGTTGGCCCATTTGCCGACCAGGTTGGAGTTGGCAATGATGACGCGCGGCGCCATGTCGTGGGTGGGAAAGACGGCGACCGGCTTGCCTGACTGCACCAGCAGGGTTTCTTCATCCCCGAGGCGCTCGAGTTCGCGGACGATGGCGTGGAAGCATTCCCAGTTGCGCGCGGCGCGGCCGATGCCTCCATAGACGACGAGGTCGGCGGGTCGTTCGGCGACTTCGGGGTCGAGGTTGTTCATCAGGCAGCGAAGTGCGGCCTCCTGCTGCCATCCTTTACACCGCAACTGATTGCCACGCGGCGCGCGGATGACGGGTGCTTCGGCAATGTTCATTGTTCCCCTCCCCCAGAAAAGTCCTGCTGTATTTGACGGTATCGCGCGCGAATCTCGGCCTGAAACGGATGTTGGCGATCGCGGATCACAAATCGGCCGGCCACCGCGACATCGCAGATCGCAGCGCGGCCCAGGGCAAAGACCGCCTGCGACACAAGCGAGCCGGCATCTGTACCGAGCAGCGAAAGATCGTCGAGGTCGGCGGTGAAGAAGTCGGCCGGTTCGCCCGGAGCGAGGCTGCCTCCACGAAGACCCAGTGCACGGTACCCATCGTGCGTTGCGGAACGAAAGAGGCGCGGTGCTATGGGTTCGCCATTGATACCGTCGAGAATCCCGCGTTCGCGCTGCGCGAGGCGCAGATGGTATTCGGTCTGGCGGGCGTCTTCGAGGATATCGATCTGCGCCTGGCTATCACTTCCGAAGGCGACGGGAATGCGCAGGAGTGCGGCGATGCCGGCGGGAAAGACGCCGTCGCCGAGATTGCGCTCCGTGGTGGGGCAGGAACAGATGGTGGCGCGCGCTTTGCTGACCTGTTCAAACTCAGCGGACGTGAGATGAATGGCGTGCACCAGCGTGGTGCGGGGGTCGAGAACGCCTTGCGCGGCAAGAACGGTGACTGGCGTGGCGCCATATTCGGCGATGCAGGCGTCGTTTTCGGCGGGCTGCTCGGAGATATGCAGGTGCAGCGGCAGCGAGCGAGCGCGGGCGAGGGCGGCGATGGCTTTCAACTCCGGCAAGGGCACTGCGCGAATGCTGTGCGGAGCGGCGCCTATCGTGATCAGATCGCTCTCATTGTTCGCGCTGAGAAGCGCTTCGAGGTTGCGCAGGTAGGCATCCGGGGTCTCGTAAAAGCGCCGCTGTCCGGGATGGGGATCGCGCTGGAAGCCGGCACGCTGATAAGCGGCGCGCAACAGGCAGATGCGAATGCCGACCGAGCCGGCGGCGCGGATGACGGCGTGAGCGAGCGTATTGGGGTCGTCGTAGGGCCGGCCGTCGCGATCGTTGTGGAGGTAATGAAATTCACCGACTACGGTGATGCCGGAAGCGGCCATCTCGAGAAAGACCGCGCGGGCCACATCGAAGAGTCGTTCGGGCGACGGGAAAGCGGCGGCGCGGTACATCTGCTCGCGCCAGGTCCAGAAGGTGTCGCCGCCGATCGCTTTGCCTTCGGCGCGGGCGCGAAAGAGGCGCTGAAAACTATGGGAGTGAATGTTCGCCAGGCCGGGCAGGAGGGCTTTGCCGGCGAGCCGGTGCGGTTCCGCTTCAGGGTGGCTAGCCGGGTCAACGACGCCAAGCACCAGGCCGTGATCATCGACGAGCAATCCGGCGCCGCAGCTCGCGCGTCCCTCGGCGAAGAGCAATTCCGGCAAGAAAAGTTGGGGCATTCCCGACCTCGGCGGCTATCAAGGATAGTAATTCGGGATGCCGCGGCGCTGAAGGACGGATCGCCTCCCGGAGCCTCGTATGGACGTCCAATCCTCTACATACGAGGCAATCAGAGGCGGATTTCACGTTGCTGGGGCAAGAGCGTAGCGGGATCGGCGGGCAGTGGGAATGTCAGCCAAGGCTTGAGGGGTACATCCAGCGGATTTCGATGCTGATGACTGGTTACGTTTCCCGGCGAGGTCAGGGACGAGAGAAGCGGTGGGGAGCGCGTCGATTCCCAAGCGGCACTCCTCCCACGTATTCTTCTTTCGATCCGGATGAGTTCGCGAGGTGGGTGTGCACAAGTTGAAATTTTCAGTCATCGTGGCGCTTGGATTGGTTCTCAATACCGGGGGCGGAGCGGGCCGGTTGATGGCCCAAACGGCGCAGAGGAGCGCTTTCGTGCGGCTTGACCGCGTGACCGCGTCGCACGCAACCGGTAACGGAATCGAGGTTCGCTCAGGCGCAGCGGTCGTGCTGTTCTCCGCGCTGCGCGATGACGTGATTCGCATCCGGGTGGGACCGACCGGACAGCTTCCTGAGGACGCATCCTGGGCGGTGCTGCCGTCGGCGCGGACGGCAACGGTCGCAGTCACTCCGGAAACGAGCGCCAGCACAGTGGGCTTCAAGACCGGCAAGCTGCGGGTCACGGTGCGCAAGGATCCGTTCGCCTTTTCAGTCACCGACATGGCGGGCCGCGTGATCGCGGAGCAGTTCGCTGAACGGCCGATCGAGTATCACGGCGGGTCGTTCCGCGTGTACATGAAGTCGCCGTCTGACGAACATTATTTCGGGCTGGGCGACAAGCCGGGGCCGCTGGACCGGCGGAGCATGGCGTTCACCAACTGGAACACCGATGCGTTCGGATGGCAGGAAACCACCGATCCGATCTACAAGACGATTCCGTGGTTCATCACCTTTCACCAGGGCGTTTCGGGGGGAGTTTTCCTCGATAACACGTGGCGCAGCAGTTTCGACTTCAACAAGGAATACCGGGACGCTTACTCGTTCGGATCGGAGGGCGGACCGCTGGATCTGTACGTCGTGTACGGGCCGGAGCCGAAGGCGGTGGTGGAGACCTGGGCGTGGCTGGTTGGCAAGACTCCGCTGCCTCCGCTCTGGTCGCTGGGTTATCAGCAGTCGCGCTACAGCTACTATCCCGAGGCGGAGGTGCGCCGGATCGCCAGCCGGCTGAGGAGCGAGCACATTCCTGCCGACGTGATCTGGCTCGACATCGATTTTCAGCAGAAGAACAGGCCGTTCACGGTGGATGCGGAGAAGTTTCCGCACTTCGAACAAATGGTGCAGGACCTGAAGGCGCAGCACCTGAAGACGGTGGTGATTACCGACCTGCATATTGCGGATTTGCCTAACGCGGGATACAAGCCTTACGACGAAGGCAAAGCGGGCGATCATTTTGTGAAGAACCCGGATGGTTCCACGTTTGTGGGAGTGGTGTGGCCGGGCAAGGCGGTGTTTCCGGATTTCACGCAGAAGGCGGCGCGGGACTGGTGGGGCACGCTGTACTCCGATTTTGTGAGGGAGGGCCTGGCGGGATTCTGGAACGACATGAACGAGCCGGCGGTTTTTGAGGTGCCATCGAAGACGATGCCGGACGATGTGCAGCATCGCATCGAGGAGCCGGGATTCGCGACGCGGGTGGCGAACCACCTGGAGATTCACAACGTGTTTGGCATGGAGAACAGCCGCGGGACTTTTGAGGGAGTGTTGAAGCTGGCGCCGAATTTGCGCCCTTTTGTGATGACGCGGGCCAGCTATGCAGGCGGCCACCGCTACGCGGCGACCTGGACCGGGGACAATTCCAGCAACTGGTTTCATCTGCGGCAGACCATTCCCCAGTTGCTCAACCTGGGGCTAAGCGGATTTTCGATGAGCGGAGCGGACGTAGGTGGATTCGCGGCTTCGCCGCAGCCCGAGCTTCTGACCCGCTGGCTGGAGGTGGCGGCGTTTCAGCCCATCGATCGCGACCATACGGCCAAGGGCACTAATCCGCAAGAGCCCTGGGAGAACGGCACGCCGGAGGATCTGAACCTGCGGCGGCGTTACATCGAGGAGCGCTACCGGCTGATGCCGTATCTCTACACCACGGCAGAGGAGATGAGCCAGACCGGCCTGCCGATCATGCGGCCGATGTTCCTGGAGTTTCCGGGCGAGGCGGCGGGGCGGCAGGAGATCGACCCGGCGGTGGACAACGATTTCATGCTGGGCCACGACCTGCTGGTGGCGGAGAGCCCTTACCCGGACGAGATGGACGACTATGCGGTGGCGCTGCCGCCGGTGGGCTGGTACGACTACTGGACGGGGACACGGGTGGAAGGCGGCGCGGGGCGCAAAAACCCGGAGAAGAATCAAATTCAGGGTGTGGAACTGCGGGTGCATCGCAGCCTGGACACGCTGCCGGTGATGGTCCGGGCCGGGGCGATCCTTCCAGAGCAGCCGCTGGTGCAAAGCACCGACGAAAAGCCCGAGGGACCGCTGACGCTGAGGGTTTATCCACCCAGCGGCTTCAATGAAGATTGCAAGGGCAGCATTTATCTGGATGATGGCGTGAGTTATGACTTCCAGAAGGGGCAATTCCTGCGCGAGTCGTTCACCTGCCGGCTGTCGGCGCAGGGGATCATCGTGACGGTGACGGCGCCGGAGGGCAGCTTCGCGCCCTGGTGGAAGCTGCTGTCGATTGAAGTTTACGGGGCGGCGAAACCTGCGACCGGTGCGACCGTGTCGGCGCTGAACGGCGCGGGTGCCAGCCCTATTTCGACGGCCTATGACGCGGAGCATCACCGCATCACCGCGCTGGCTCCGGATACCGGCAAGGGGCTGGAACTGCAACTGACTTACTGACAACAGGCAACTGCGAGGGCTGATAACCTAGAAGCATGAAATTCGGCGTGCTTGTGTTTCCCGGATCGAACTGCGATCACGACACCTATAACGTGATTGCGGAGATTGCGCATCAGCCTGTCACTTTTCTCTGGCATGACTCGGCCGATCTCGAAGGCGTGGACGCGGTGCTGGTGCCGGGCGGATTCGCTTATGGCGACTACCTCCGCACCGGGGCGATTGCGCGGTTCTCGCCAGTAATGGGGGCGGTGCAGAAGTTCGCTGCCGGGGGCGGACTGGTGCTGGGCATCTGCAATGGATTTCAGATCCTGACCGAGGCGGGGCTGCTGCCGGGTGCGCTCATGCGGAATGCGGGGTTGAAGTATATCTGCAAGCAAGTCCACCTGCGCACCGAGACGGTCGATACGCCATTCACCAGCAAGCTGGTCGAGGGCGAAGTCCTGAAGATTCCGATCGGGCACATGGAAGGCAACTATTTCTGCACACCCGAGGATCTGCGGCGGCTGGAAGCGGAGGACCGGATCGTGTTCCGCTATTCGACACCGGAGGGCGAGATCACGCCGGAGGCCAACCCGAATGGGTCTCTGGGCAACATCGCGGGCATCCTCAATGAAGGCCGAAACGTGCTGGGCATGATGCCGCACCCTGATCGCTCCAGCGAAGAGTTGCTGGGGTCGTCAGACGGGTGGAAGATCTTCGATTCCATGGTGACGGCCCTGGCTACGAAGTAGCTCGCCGTTTGCGCTCCGGCATCAGTCCAGGTGCAGGCGCCACAGCGTATATTTCAGGATTTCGTGCAGAACTGCGTCGCGGTCTTCCGCGGCGGATTCGGCGTTGGTACGCGAACGCGGGGACGTCAGCACGTTGAGCCCGTCGGCGGCGCAAATTTCGTGGAGGCGAAACATGTGGGTTCCGTCGCTGACGATGACCAGGCGGCGCAGGCCGTTGGCGCGGGCGATCACGGCGATGCGGCGCGCGGATTCTGACGTGCGTCGGCTTTCGGTTTCAGCGATGATGGCCGACTCGGGCACTCCGGCGCCCATGAGGTAGTCGCGGCCCACGGCTCCCTCGGAATGTTCGTCCCCGCCGTCGCCTCCCAGGGTGACGATCAGCGGGGCGATGTGCTGTTCAAACAGGGTGCGGGCGTGGTCGAGCCGGGCGCGAAAGACCGGGGAAGGGCGGCCGTCGTATTCGGCAGCGCCAAACACAGCGATGGCGTCAGAAGGCGCGGCCTGGTCCATGTCGGCGTAATGGTTGATCTGGGAGGAGACCCAGGCGCACCATGCGATTGTCGCGATCAACAACGCCAGCAGCACCCACAACAGGACCGCGAGCCGCGACCGGCGGCGTTTCGGTATGTAAAGTTGCGGGTCGGGCGTATCCATGGCGACCATCTTAGGACCGCAGGCAGGGTGCAGGACTTGCGCCAAGCCAAATGCGCCCGGAAGAGCGAATTGAACAATGGAACTGGCGGGCGTGCCTCATGGTGAACCGCTAGCGCTGCAGGGCCATGACGATTTCGTGGGTGGGGATGGCGCCCTCGCGCAGAACTTCCCAGCGTCCATCGCCGAGAGAGAGGTCGACAATGGTGGTCGGCTGGCTGCGGCCGGTGGGGCCTCCGTCGATGATGAGCGGAATGCGGTCGCCGATCTGATCGCGGACGCAGGCGGCGTGGGTACATTCGGACGCGCCCTGCAGGTTGGCGGCCGTGGCGGTAATGGGGAGGCCGAAGCGTTCGACAACGGCCCGGGGAATGGCAGCGTCGGGGACCCGAAGAGCAACGTTTCCGGTGTGCGCGGTGGACCTCAGGGGCAGCTTGGTGCCGGCGCGCACGATGATGGTGAGCGGCCCGGGCCAGAACTTGTCGGCCAGCTTGTCAAGGTTCGCATCGGTGTCGCGGGCGAGTTCGTAAGCTTGGGAAAGTCCCGAAATCAGCAGGGACAGCGGCTTATGTTTCTGGCGCGTCTTGAGCTGATAGATTTGCTCGACGGCGTAAAGATTGACGGGGTCGACCGCCAGCCCATAGAACGTGTCGGTGGGCAGCGCAACGACATTGCCCTTGCGCAGGCAGGAAACGATATAGTCGATCCGATCCGGCTGGGGTTCATCGGGATGGACGCGCAAAATCTCCGCGGACAAGAAGGTCTACCTCGGTTCCCGCTGGGAATGTGTCGTAAAGACGGAAGCTATCACAGCACCGGCCGCGGTGCAAGTCGAGCAGCCGCAAACGGTTGGCCGGACTACATGGACGAGTGCCTGGAGCTGTTCCCGGATCTGCTCAGAACCGCAGGGCGGGAGGCGTTGAAGCAGGCACGGGGGAATGAGTTTCTGGACCCCGACCCTGCCGATGCTGAAACAAGCTCTAGAATCGCCTAAGTGGTGACGGACATTTCGTGATGCCTGTTCGCATTGTACAGAGTAAGCAGAACGCGCGGCTGAAGGAATTACGGCGGGCGCTGTCGCGTCCCCGCCGGGAACCGGGCGAACTGGCCGGGATCGAGGGCCCGAATCTGCTGGAGGAGGCGTGGCGGGCAGGTCTGCGCGTGCCCGTGGTGTTCCTCGCGGAAGATGGACGGGAGCTTCTGGCCGGAATGACGGTTCCTCCGGAAACCGATGTGCTGGTGGTGCCGCGGGAGTTGCTGAACGATGTGTTGGAAACGGAAACACCGCAGCCGGTAGCAGCGCTGGTTGAACCTCCCGAATGGACCTGGGTGCACCTGCTGGGAAACAAGGGACCGCTTCTGCTGGTGGTGCTTGCCGGGATCCAGGATCCGGGAAATCTGGGCACTCTTGTGCGGTCCGCAGAGGCGTTCGGGGCGTGCGGGATGGTGAGTCTGCCGGGCACGGTGAGCGCATGGAATCAGAAAGCGCTGCGGGCCTCGGCGGGAAGCGCATTCAGGCTGCCGCTGATCTCTGCGGGGGTGGAGGAGTGCCTGTTGCAGCTGCGCGAGGCAGAGGTGAAGATTTTGACCACGGTCTTGCGCGGAGGTCCGGCGGCTGAGTCCGCGGATCTCTCCGGGCGGGTGGCGCTGGTAATTGGGAACGAAGGCAAAGGCGTGCCGGAGAATATAGCGGCGGAGGCGGGAGGAAGGATCACGATTCCCTGCCCCGGGCCGGTCGAGAGCCTCAATGCAGCGGTAGCGGGAAGCGTATTGCTTTATGAAGCTTCAAGGCAGCGCCGCGCCGCGGCAGAGTTTCACAAGGTGACGGCATGAGCCTGTTTGACGGCGAGCCGGAGGGACCGCGCGGCCCGTTGAAGTCCGCGCCACTGGCGGAGCGGATGCGGCCGCGCACTTTGGAGGAGTACAGCGGGCAGGAACATCTGCTCGGTCCCGGCAAGCCATTGCGGGTGCAGATCGAGCGCGACGATCCCGGTTCGATGATTTTCTGGGGGCCTCCCGGGGTCGGCAAGACCACGCTGGCCAAGATCATCGCGGAAACCACCAAGGCCACCTTCATCGAGTTTTCCGCGGTGATGAGCGGGATTAAGGAAATCAAGCAGGTGATGGTGGCAGCGTCGCAGGCCGCGGAGTTTCATTCGCGAACCATCCTGTTCGTTGACGAGATCCACCGCTTCAACAAGGCGCAGCAAGATGCGTTTCTGCCGTATGTGGAGCGGGGCACGATCCGGCTGATCGGGGCGACGACGGAGAACCCGTCGTTCGAGATTATTTCCGCGCTGCTGTCCCGGTGCCGGGTGTATGTGCTGCAACCCCTCAGTGAGGAGCGGATCACGGCGCTGCTGCGGCGAGCGCTCGAGGATAAGGAGCGCGGGCTGGGCGGCATGGAGTTGACGGCCGACGATGATGCGCTGGATCTGATGGCGGGATATTCAAACGGGGATTGCCGGGCGGCGTACAACACGCTGGAGGTCGCTGCGCAACTGGCCGCGGAGGGCACGAAACATATCGACAAAGCCATCGCAACCGAAGCCGTGCAGCAGCGGGTGTTGATGTACGACAAGTCGGGCGAGGAGCACTACAACCTGATCTCGGCGCTGCACAAAAGCGTGCGCAACAGCGATCCGGATGCGGCGCTTTACTGGCTGGCGCGGATGTTCGCGGCAGGTGAGGATCCGCTTTACCTGGCGCGGCGCGTGGTGCGCATGGCGGTGGAGGATATCGGGCTGGCGGCTCCGGAGGCGCTGAACCTGTGCCTGTCGGCCAAGGAAGCCATCGAATTCCTGGGTTCTCCGGAGGGTGACCTGGCGCTGGCGGAGGCGGTGGTTTACCTTTGCCTCGCGCCCAAGTCGAATTCGGTTTACACGGCCTACGCTGCCGTCCAGGGCGAGATTGAGCACACGCGGCAGGAACCGGTGCCGCTGCACTTGCGCAACGCCCCTACGCGGCTGATGAAGGATCTGGATTACGGTAAGGGATATCGCTACGCGCACGATGAGGAAGGCCGGGTGGCCGACATGGATTGCCTGCCGGAGTCGCTGCACGGGCGAGTCTATTACCAGCCCACACAGGAGGGCCGGGAGAAGCTGCTGGCGCAGCGGCTGGAGGAGATCCGGCGAATCAGGTCGGGCAAACGTGGCGGAAGCTGATCTCAGCCGGAGAGGCGCGCACCCAGGCGTCGACTCTGCGGAGGTTGCGTGGCCGCTCCGGCTGACCGGCGCCTGCCTGTTTGCGGCGGCCCTGATTGCGTTGGTGGTGGGAATATCCCTGTGGACTCCGGGCCCTCACTGGGATTGGCTGTGGAACTTGAATCCCTCGGCGAATGCAGCGTTCGCGCCTGCCGGGCGTCTGCTCAGCGCACTCTTTGTTTGTCTTTCCGGGGTCGCGGGAGTCGCGGGGTTTGGGCTGATCCAGGCGCGACGCTGGGCCTGGCGGATGGCAGTGGGGATTTTCGCCGTCAACGGACTGGGAGATTTGCTTGCATTCTTCCGGGATCAAGAGCTGGCTAGGCCGGGTACAGGCCTGTTGATCGCCGGATTATTTCTGGTCATCCTGGCGCGGGCCGACGTGCGGAGAACCCTGCGTTAGGAGAAATTTAAAGCGGATAGTTGGAGTATTTCACCGAGTAGCCGTCACCGCACCGTCATTGAGGGTGAGACGAACCAAGGGATGCCTGGATTGCGCCGTGAGGAAGCTGGTTGAGGGCGCCGGTGACGATGCCGGGGGTGAGGACTTCAGGCAGGAGCTGCGGGGTTTGCTGCCCCGGGGCGTAGAGGGCGTAGGCGGGAACGCCGCTGCGGCCGAGGCTGGCCAAGGTCCGGGCGATGGATTCGTCGTGTTGGGTCCAGTCAGCGCGCAGCAGGGCGACGTTGGCGTCGGCGAAGGCTTTGCGTACTTCAGGTGTGCTGAGGGCGACGCGTTCGTTGACCTGGCAGCTGAGACACCAGCTGGCGGTGAAATCGACGAAGACAGGGCGACCCTGGGACTGGTAGCGGGCCACGGTTTCAGGGGACCACGGCTCCCAGGCGCCGTTGCCGGCAGACCTCCCGGTGATCGAGGCGGGTGCAGCCGCAAGGTCGCGGGGAGCCCACGCGCTCAAAGCTATAAATCCGACGAGGATCAGGCCGGCGATGACCGTAGACCAGCGCTGCGCGGGCCATCGGCCGAGGAACCATCCGGCAATGGCGATAAGCAGAAATCCGGCCAGAAGGGCAGCCAGCACCGCCGCGCCGTAGGCGTTGGCCAGCACCCACGCCAGCCAGATCACGGTGGCGAAGATGGGGACCGACACAGCCTGGCGGAGGACCTCCATCCAGGCGCCGGGCCGGGGCAGGATACGGGTCCAGGCGGGCTGCAGAGTAAGTGCAAAGTAAGGCGCGGCCAGGCCGAGGGCGAGGGCGGTAAAGACCGCAAAGGTCACCGCGGCAGGCTGGTCGAGGGCGTACCCGATGGCTGCTCCCATGAACGGCGCGGTGCACGGGGTGGCAACGACCACGGCCAGAACGCCGGTGAAAAAGCTGCCGGTGTATCCCTGCTTCGCAGCCAGCGAACCGCCGGCGCTGGTGAGGGAGAGGCCGATTTCAAACTGACCGGCGAGCGACAAGCCCAGGAAGAAGAGCAGGCCGGCCATCAGGGCAAGGAAGACCGGGGACTGGAACTGAAAGCCCCAGCCGAGATGGGCGCCGGCCGCGCGCAGGCCGAGCAGAGCCGCAACCAGCACCCAGAAAGAGACGAGGATGCCGGCGGTATAGACCAGGCCATGGGTGCGGAGGCGATGGCGTTCTTCGGCGCCGGACTGCATCAGGGCCAGGCCCTTGAGGAAGAGGACCGGAAAGACGCACGGCATCAGGTTGAGGATCAGGCCGCCGAGAAAGGCGAGGCCGGCGATCCGGAAGAGTCCCGGCGGAGCGACAGGAGCGATGGGGCCGGAGGCGCTTACCTGGCTTGCAGAGGTCGCACGCGCAAGGGAGGGAGCAGAATCGGCGGTCGATTCGGGGGGAGGCGGGGCGGGTGGCCCGGCAACGGCAGCGAGCCGGTAGTTGCGGCCGCCTGCCAGCTCTATAACTCCTCGCAGCTCAGCAGGTTGCGCGGAAATATTCGCGTCTTTCTTCAGGTCTAAGGTGAGGCCCTTCGAAGTGGGAGTGACGACCTGGGGCGCAGGGTTGTCAACGATACTCTGGTCGGCCGGAAAGAACTGGGCCTCGGTTTCCCTCTGCCCGGTCAGGAGGGTCAGGCGGAAGCCGGTCGGAGTGGGCTGGAAGCCTGCCTTGAAGCTGGCGGGCTGCGCCAGCGGCAGACGGCTGACGAGGCGGGCGTAGAGATCGGCGTCCGGCTGAACCGTGGCCGCGGAAGGGGAGGCAGTGACGGGGCGGGCGACTTCCAGTTCAGCCTTGCCTGGAATGCAGACCTCGCGGCAGACCAGCCAGTCGACCTTGGCGTGCACGGTGGCCGGGCCGGCGGGGGCGTCGGGCGCGACCTTCAGTTGAAATGGAAACAGCACCTCATTTTCGTAACCGAAGTCCATCAGTGGCCCGAGGGGGAGCCTCGCGGGCGCCGGAAACTGGAGGGGGCCTGCGGTGATGCCCACAGGAAGGGTCCACTTGATGCGGGGCGGCTCGCCGGAATCGCCGGCGTTTTTCCAGTAAACATGCCACCCGGGTTCGAGCTTGAAGTAGAGTCCGGCGTTGGCGGGTGTGCCGGGTGTCAGCGTGGATGGAGGCACAATGAGTTGAACGTGGAGATGCGCCACGTCGGCTGCGTTGGAGGCGGCTTGCCCTGGCCGGGCAGCGCCAAGCAACAGCGCGAGCAGGAAAACGGGCGCGAAGATCGTTCTAACAATGCGCATGGCGGACCAAGATCAGGTTACCTGTTCGACGCGGGGACAGACAGGATAGTCGCTAAAAGGATTGTTTGAAGGCGACTGCTGCACTGGCCACGCGCGAACCTGGGGCGGCTGGTTGGCGGGAGTGAGGTGCATCCAATTTGCGTGGGGGTGCGTCAGGATCCCACTGCCAGGCGGGTGTGTTCGCGGAAGATGCAGTCATTCTGAACGCATTTGACGCCGGCGGCTTCGGCGCGGGCGATAGCATCGTGGTGAACCACGCCGTCCTGGAGCCACAGGTAAGGTATGCCCAGCCGGATCACGTCATCGACGATGGGAGGAACGTTTTCCGAGGCGCGGAAAACATCAACGAGATCGATATTTTCAAAGCCGCCAGCGCGCGCCGCGGCCTGGGCAGCATCGAGGTCGGGATAGCAAGGCTTGTCGAGGATAGTCGTCAGCGAGGGGTTGACGGGGAATACCTCGTATCCCTTGGCGGCCAGGTAACGCCCGATGTTGTGGCTGGCGCGCCACGTCTTGTCGCTCATGCCCACTACGGCGATGGTGCGGGCGGTCCGCAGCATCTCCTCGATCACGGCAGGTTCATTCATTAAGAAAACACCTCTGCAGTTGGATGAAGGATAAGGCGCTCTCGACTCGTTTCAGCCCGGGCGCCGGGCTGGGGCACTAACTGCGCGCCACACGTACGGATTCATCTTATCCCGGAGTCTGGCGGACGCTGAAACGAGAATCGCGCAAGCAATAATCAGGCAGAGGGTGTAAGCGGTTTGGATTTGCGCCGCTCAGCTTCCCGGATATCTTCCGGTAAAGATCAAGATCATATCGATAGTGCCCTGAAAACCGTGCGCAACAATTGGCGCCGCCAGGTTTCGCCCGGTAAGCATATAGACCAAGGACAGCAGGGCTCCCATGACGCCTTCATCGACGAGGCGGACAATTCCCCGGTACGAGCGGGCCATGCCAAACACAACATGAACCACGATCAGACTAAATATCCAACTGGTGCGAGTACGGTTCAGCAAGTCCGAGACACGGTTCATCAGATGGCCGCGGTAAATCATTTCTGCACCGAAGGCAGCCACGGCCCAGACAAGCAGGATGTAGAGCGCTGTGCTTGCGGGGTTGCCGATGAGATCGTGGAACTGCGATAAGTCCGCCTGCTTTCCGATAAGACGCTCCAAAACGGGCCGCCTTACGACGAGCTCGAACAGTTCCAGAAGCACTCCGCAGCAGAGACCTACTTTCAGGGTTGTGGCCCAGCTTCGATACCACTGCATCCCCACGCCCCGCCAGCCAATCTGTCGAAAATGAAGCGACGCCCATCCCAGGGCCAGCAACCACGGTCCTCGTCCCAAAGGAAGGCGATGCCAGGCAGCAGCGGCGAAGATCAGCGCAGCGAGCAGCAGTTCCGCGACGGTGAACCATTTTGAATCTCGCCAGTTGCTGTCGTGAATGGGCGCTCGCCTCATCGGCGATGAAGTATCGAAAGCGTTCGGCTCGAGGTCGTTGGTCATCGCGGTGCCTTTCTCTTCATCCTTCCGGTTGCAGGAGGTCATGAAGCGAGATTTCCGGCGCGGGCGGTCCGAATCCATCGCCATCAAACAGATAACGATGCAGGCAGCGAAAAGGTTAACCAGGATCGAGCAACAATGCGGAGTTCAAACTTCTAGACGTAGTCCACAAAGCCGAGGAGTAACGGACTGGAAATACCGATTTGAAGTGCGAGGGTTTGGGAAGGATCTGCGCCGAGACGTGCGCTTCATTCAGGCGAGAGGCAAATCAGGTTCCCGGCGTCCGGGCTGGAGCCTGGACGCATTGGGAACGCAACAAAGGCGGGGCGCTATACGTCGAGTTCGTCGTCTCCGTCTCCGGAGGCGGCGGTGCCGCGGCGCTTGGCCAACAGGTATCCGCGCAGGAAGGGCTCAAGGTAGCCGTCGAGCACCTTATCCACGTCGCCCACTTCGACCTTAGTGCGGTGGTCCTTGGCGATGCGATAGGGTTGCAGGACATAAGACCGGATCTGGGATCCGAAGTTGATGTCGAGCTTGGAGTCTTCAAGCTTCTTGCTGACGGCGCGCTTTTTCTCCAGCTCGTATTCATAGAGGCGGGAACGCAGCATCTTCATCGCCTTCTCGCGGTTCTTGTGCTGGGAGCGCTCGTTCTGGCACTGGACGACGATGCCCGTGGGCAGGTGGGTCATGCGCACGGCGGAGTCGGTGGTGTTGACGTGCTGTCCGCCCTTGCCGCCGGAGCGGTAGGTGTCGATGCGCAGGTCTTCGAGCTTCAGGTCGACGTGGATGGTCTCGTCGATTTCAGGCGAGACATACACGGACGCGAAGGAGGTGTGGCGGCGCTTGGCGGAGTCGAAGGGCGAGATGCGCACCAGCCGATGCACGCCGCTTTCGCCGGCAAGCAGGCCGAAAGCGTAGTCGCCCATGATGGTGAAGGTGGCGGACTTGATGCCCGCTTCTTCGCCGTCCTGGTAGTCGTTCATTTCGGTCTTGTAGCCCTGCTGTTCGGCCCAGCGCAGGTACATGCGCAGAAGCATCTCGGCCCAGTCCTGGCTCTCGGTTCCGCCGGCGCCGGGGTGCACGGTGACGATGGCGTTGAGGGGGTCGGCTTCTCCCGAGAGCATGGTACGGGCTTCGAGTTCTTCGGCGAAGGTGGCCAGAGCCTTGATGTCACGCTCGAGATCAACGAGCACGTCTTCGCCTTCGCGAGCGAGTTCGAAGTAAGCTTCGATATCGCCGGTGCGACGAAGCATTTCTTCGTCGTCGGCCACCAGGGCCTCGAGGCGCTTTTTATCGCGCATCATCGGCTTGGTGGCGTTGGGATCGTTCCACAAGGCCGGATCGCCCAGCCTGGTTTCTATGTTGGTGAGTTCCCTGCGGATGCGGGCAGGGTCAAAGATACTCCCGCAGGTCGCGGACTTGGTCGCGCACGGGAGCATAAGCGAATTCGAGATCCTGCAACGCCATATTTGCTCTTAAGACCTGACTTTGATTTGAACGTTGAGGCGGGCGCGAACCTGGGAGGCCCACACGATCACCCCTATGGAAAGTATTGCACAGCACCAGGCGAAGACGTCTCCGTGCGCGGAGTAGAAGGTGACGTCGTCGCGGAACCCGTATTGAGCGGGAAGGGCGTCGGCCTGGTGCCGGGGAATGCTCTGGCGTACGCGGCCGTAGGGATCTATAGCGGCAGTTATGCCGTTGTTGGTATCGCGTAGAATCCAGCGACGGTTTTCGATGGCGCGCATGCGGGCCATGTTGAGGTGCTGCCAGGGCGCGCTGGTGTCGCCATACCAGCCATCGTCGCTGATGTTGACCAGGACTTCGGCGCCGTTGGCTGCGAAGTGGCGGATCTCGTCGGCGAAGACGGATTCGTAGCAAATGAAGATACCGTAGCGGTGAGGATGGCCGGCCTGATCCTCAAGGCGAATTACGGATCGGTCGGATCCGCGGCTGAATTCCGATACACGGCCGGTTAGTTTGCGCGCAAAAAACAACATGTCTTTGAAAGGGATGTATTCGCCAAAGGGCACGAGATGAATTTTGTCGTAGCGGGCGGCGATGCGGCCATCGGGGCCGGCGACCATGGCCGAGTTGTAATCGCGCCAGACGCGTTCGTCAGTGGAGTAGTTGGCGCCGATGCCGCCAACGATGAGCGGGCTGTGCGTGGCGCGGGCCAGGGTTGCGACCGCGCTCTGAAAACGCGGATCAGCCTGCACGAACGGCGCGGGAGATTCGGGCCAGACGACAAGGTCAGGATGAGTGGCATAAGGCGGGCACGCGATCTCGCCGTTGGGCGCGCCGGTCTGAGGGATGCCAGCAATGTAGCTCTTGCATTGTTCGGATGCGAGGCGAAGGAAGTCGGCGATGTGGCCTTCCCATTCGCCGGGCCCGCTCCAGTTGCTGTCGGAGCCGACGTCAAGGTTAGGTTGCACGAGGACCGCGGTTGCGGATGTAGCGGACCTGGGAGGATCGATCATCAGTCCTGCCGAACCGGCCGCCGCGAAGATTGCGCCGGCGACACCCGTGATGAGCCGTGACCGGAGCGAGGGCAGCAGCAAGGCCGCTGCGAGAAGGGCATTCACGGCTACGAGCAGGAAGGTGATCCCGTATACGCCGGTTAGCGGAGCGAGTCGAGTCACCAGTTGATTGTCGACTTGCGAGTATCCGAGTTGATCCCAGGGGACGCTGGTGATGCGGGCCGCAGCGAGATCGAGGGCGGTCCACAAAAACGGGGCGGCTGCCAACGCTGGTTTAGCGCTGCCGAAGGCTCGTTGCAGCAACGCGAGGCAGAGTCCGAAGACTCCGAAGTAGAGACCAAGCACCATGCTGTAGCCGATCAGCAGGAGGGTTGGAGCAAGCGGGGGCATATCGCCATAGCGGGACATGGTGTCACGCACCCAGTAGCAGTTGCCGGCGTACCAGAGGAACCCGCACAGATAGGCGAGAAGAAAAGGACGGCGCAGGGGATGACGGCCAACGGGGGTCTGGGATGCGAGCACGGCCCAGATGAGCGGCGCCATTCCGATCCAGGCAAAGGTGCTGCGCGCCACCGGGAGCGGACCGGCCAGGGGGAAGGGCAATTCGAGCAATGCGGCGGAGATAACCGCGGCGGCCCATAACATCCATCGATGGCGGTGCATACAGGCAGAGTTTAAAGCATCGTGCGGCCCGACGGGCCGCGGGCTTCCGCGTCTCGGGTCCTGCGCAGGGAAACTGATGTGAGTCGCCGAGAAGGAGTCGGGTTACAATCGTTGCTATGCAGATTGCCGTCTTAGCCATGCGAACCCTCGAGCTGATGTTTTTCTGTGGGTTGGCCGGATCGGCCGTGGTGGTGTTGATTAGCTTCGTGGAGGATGCCAAGGAGTTGTTCGGAGAGGACTAAACCGATTCTCTCGCACGCCTTGGGGGTGCTGACGTTTAGGTTGACTCCCCCGCGCTTCCAATCTAGACTCACCGCAGGGCGAACGAAGTTCGACCCAAGGACTGTAAGTGGCCGGGTCGCCCGGCACCTTCTTCATGGCATCTTCTCGAACGACCGTTGCCCCGCCTTCCGACCGTGTGCGGCTCATTGTGGCATCCTCCGTGATGCTCACATTCATTTCCTTTTGGCGCGCCGCGGCCATTGTTCTCAACGATCTTGGATCATCGGCTTTTTATGCCGGAGGTATTGCCGAGCAGGCCGTGGGTGCGGCGGCGCCGTGGTTCATCCTGGGCATCATGCTGTTCAGCTTCGCCGTGCGCGCGGTGTACGTCGAGAGCTGTTCGATGTTTACGCGCGGCGGCGTGTATCGCGTGGTGAAGGAGGCGCTGGGCGGGACGTTTGCCAAGCTGAGCGTCTCGGCGCTGATGTTCGACTACATCCTCACCGGCCCGATTTCCGGCGTGTCCGCCGGGCAGTACATTACCGGGCTGATGAACGAAATGATGATGGTGGCCAACCAGAGCCACTGGCTGCCGCCGGCCCTTCAGGACGCGCACGGCAATCCCTTCCAGTTCGATATGAACTCGACCTCGGCGGTGTTCGCGGCCGCGGTCACCATCTACTACTGGTGGCAGAACATCAAGGGCATCGAGGAGTCCAGCGACAAGGCTCTTCGTGTCATGCAGATCACGACCATCATGGTTGTGCTGCTGTTTGGATGGGGCTTCTACTCGCTGGCAGTAACTGGAGTTCACCTGCCTCCGGCGCCGGTTCCGGCCAATCTGAAGTTCAGCGAAGACGCGATGGGGTTCCTTAAGGGAACCAAGCTCGTGCCGCTGTTCGGGCTGTTCGGCATCATCATGGCATTCGGTCATTCAATTTTGGCCATGAGCGGCGAAGAGAGCCTGGCACAGGTCAATCGCGAGATCGAGCACCCGAAGCTGAAGAACCTGAAGCGGGCGGCGATCGTGATTGCGATCTACAGCCTGATCTTCACCGGCGGCGCAACGCTGCTGGCTTCGATGCTGATCCCCGACGGTCCGCGCACGCACATCTACCAGGACAACCTGATTGCGGGTCTTGCCATGTACATGGTCGGGCCGATGTTCTGGCGCGTGGCGTTTCGCATCTTCGTTGTGTTTGTCGGATTCCTGATCCTGTCGGGCGCAATCAACACATCCATGATCGGCTCGACGGGCGTGCTGATGCGGGTGGCCGAAGACGGCGTGCTGACCGACTGGTTCCGCAAGCCGCACCCCAAGTTTGGCACCAGCTATCGCATCGTGAACCTGGTGTTTGCGCTGCAGATGTTCACGATCATCGTGACCCGCGGCAACGTGATCACGCTGGGTGAAGCGTACGCCTTCGGCGTGATCTGGTCATTCACGTTCAACAGCCTGGCCATGCTGGTGCTGCGCTGGAAGTTTCACGGCGAACGCGGGTGGAAGGTTCCACCGAATATCCGCATCGGCAAGACGGAAGTTCCAGTTGGCCTGTTTTCCGTATTTCTCGTCCTGTTGTCGACCGCATTCGTGAACCTGTTCACAAAATCAGTCGCCACAGTGAGCGGCATCGTCTTTGCCGCGGTGTTCTTTGTGATCTTCACCATCTCGGAAAAGGTCAATCTGCGCAAGCACGCGGCGACCGCGCGGCAGATGAAGGACCACTTCCAGCTCGAGCATCAGGATACGATCAGCCGCGAATCAGTAGCGATTCGTCCGGGCGCAACCATGGTGACGATGCGCGACGCGGCCAATCCCTTTGCGCTGAAGTGGACGTTGGCGAGAACGCGCACCGACGACACGGATGTGGTGGTGCTCAGCGTGCGCATCATGGGCGCCGGTGGCCCGGAGTTTTTGACCGCCGATCAGCAGAGCTTCAGCGAACACGAGCAGATGCTTTTCACCAAGGCGATCTCGGTGGCGGAGAGTTTCGGCAAGAAAGTTTCGCTGCTGGTGGTGCCGGCAGGCGACATCTTCGCGGCGCTGGCGCAGGGCGCCAATTCGCTGGAGGTGGACTCGGTGGTTTCCGGGATCTCCACCAAGATGACGGCGGAGGAACAGGCATTCCATCTCGGGCAGGCGTGGGAATCGCTCCCCGAGCCGAAGCGCCAGTTCAATTTCTACGTGGTGGATCCGAGCGGCCAGGCCAAGGTGTTTTATATCGGTCCGCACGCGCCCGCGCTGAGCGCGGATGATGTGCAGCTGGTGCACAGACTGTGGCTGAACATGCGCCGCGATCCTTCGATTTCCGATCTTCATCACAGCGACATCATCACTTATGCACTGACCAGGCTGGCAGGACAATATGCGCGCGAAAAGGGCGAGATCTTGCGCGATCTGCGCAACTGCAGAGCCGCGGATCCGTCGCTGACTCCGCTGGGAATCAACGGTCAGGAGCACAAAAATCTGGCACCACCCGTTGCGCCGCCGCAGCCTACGGACAGCGGCAAAGGGCTTATTCCGCGTTAGGTTTGCCGCCGGTGCGATCCAACGACTTCCCGCATAGATATCTAAGACAGTGGACAGCACCGTACGGCTTATAGGAATTGCCTGACAAAGGCATTTCTGCAAGCTCAACAATTTCACTTGGAAATGAAGCTTCACGAAACTACTCAGCTTGGCCTAGCCGAAGGTTTGCTTAGGACTAATCGAACGGAATCAAGCTGCAACTTAGTGAAGCAGCTACATCTATGTAACTACTAGAATCGTCCCCGCAAGTATATCGCAAGACCGTGTGGCTCCGATCCAAAGCAAAACCCGCTAAATGACACAAACTTCATTTGTATATTCCATTAACTCGGACGTATGGTCTGGGATAGCTTTTTGAATTGGTGCCGCTGACCCGGAGTTATCCAGGATATCGGACAACCTCAAAGAGCCGATAGGAGGAAAACATTGGGAGTTAACGAAATTCTAAGTCAAATTGATCGCGAGATCGCCCAACTGAAACAGGCTCGCGCGCTCCTTGGCGGTGCGTCGACGCACCAGTTGGATCGCCACACGACTTCAATTCTGAGAACCCGGAAGAAGAGGAATCTGACGCCGGAGGGGCGCAAGAGAATTGCCGAAGCGGTGCGCCGGCGCTGGGCTCGCCAGAAGGGCGCATCCACTCAAGTCTCAAAGAACTGAAGGGGGCGGGACGAGAGCCGCGCGAGCCGATTCCAGGGGCGGTTTAGCGCTGATACATACACCGGATCTTTTTGAAAAGGGCTGACCGACGCGGTCGGCCCTTTTTGATTTCTGTCGGGTTAGATAGTTTCTCCTGGCTTCCAAGGCACGACACGAATGCTCGCATCCACCAACGTGGCCAACTGTTCAGGAGTGCCGGTGAGCGGCGGGAAGGTGCCGAAATGGAGAGGGAGAATGGTTGTAGCGCCGATGTATCGGGCGGCCAGTGCAGCTTCGGTTGGTCCCATCGTGAAGTGGCCGCCGATCGGGAGCATGGCGACTTGGGGATGATAGAGCTCGGCGATCAGCTTCATATCGCTGAAAACCGTGGTGTCACCCGCATGATAGAGGACCGGCCCGTCAGCAATGGTGAGCACATAGCCGGCCGCAACGCCCACGTAGTGAGTTCCCTTCTTATCAGAGGCGCCAGACGAGTGGCGGGCCTCTACCATGGTTGCCGACACATCGCCGAGCTTGACGGTTCCACCAAGGTTCATGCCAATCGTTTTGTCTTTGTCTACGCCCTGCTCAGCGAGATAGTCGGCAAGTTCATAAATCGCCACCACCGTGGAACCATGCTTCTTGGCGACCGGAGTTACGTCGCCAATGTGGTCTCCATGCCCGTGCGTCAGCAATACATAGTCGATCTTTGACGGAAGCTCAAAGCCTTCAGGGTATTTAGGGTTACCCGAAATGAAGGGGTCAATCAACAGGTTAGTGCCTTTGGCAGTTTGAATCAGCACGGTGGCATGACCCAGCCACGTGATCTTTGTTCCCTCGAGTGAAGGCATTGCTTTCTCCCTTGCGTATCGTTGTGGATGTCTTGAGTCCTGCCGCAGACGGCAGTGCTTCTATTCCCTTCCCTTTGATTGAAGGTACCGTGCTTCGGATGCCAGGTGCTGGAAATGGGGCGGCTTCGCTGGATTGTGAATTGCGCGCCGCCCTAGTTGTGTTTGACGTCAGGGGCGAAGTCACGGTAATGTTCAAGGAAAGGCGAATATATGGCGAATACGGGCAGCCTCTTCCCCATCCTGAATCATTCGATCCCCTCCCGCCTGGCCCGGGCCGCCGCCGATTCCGAACTGGACTCGACCGGCTGCCTCACGGAATATCGCCCCCTCCAGGTGCGGTCCATTGTCGGCAAGACTACGTCGCGGCGGGGACTGACGTTTACCCACAGCATGAACCCCTATCGGGGGTGCGAGTTTGCGTGCCGCTACTGCTACGCGCGTTATACGCACGAGTTTCTGGAGCTGCGCGATCCGGAACAATTTGAACGCAAGATCTATTTCAAACAGAATGCTGCGTGGCTCCTCAACCAGGAGCTTAGCCGGCTGAAGCCCGGAACCGAGATCGCCCTGGGAACTGCGACTGATCCGTATCAACCCCTGGAGCGCAAGCAGAAGATCACGCGATCGCTGCTGGAGGTGTTTGCACAGCGGAGCGGATTCCGGCTGGGAATCGTGACCAAGTCGACGCTGATTACCAGGGACATCGAATTATTGCGGCAAGTGGCGGCGCGGAACGCAGTGACGGTTCACCTGACGGTCACCACGATGAACGCGAAGCTGGCGCGGCTTCTGGAGCCGCGTGCCCCGCGCCCGGACCTGCGCATGCGGACGGTAAAGGCGCTCCGCGCTGCGGGGTTGCGGGCCGGGGTTCTCTGTTCCCCGCTGATGCCCGGGATCACCGACGCGCGGAGTTCGATCAGCGCCGTGGCAGCAGCGGCAGCGGCGGCGGGCGCAAACTTCTTCGGGTCGGGGCCGCTGTTCCTCAAGTCGTGTTCGCAGGAGACATTCTTCCGCTTTGTTAAGGAGAATTTCCCTGCGCAGTTGGCGAGCTACGAGCGGCGTTACGGAGCCAACTCATTTGTTTCGGCGGAGTATCGCCAGCGGGCAGCAGACCTGGTGGCGTCGGTTTGCCGGGAGCATGGACTGGGCACGCTGCGCTTCGACGAACTAGCTTCCGGCGAGGGGAGACAAGAAGATGAAGCGTCGCAACCGTGGCTGCCTTTCGCGTGAGGCGATTGGTCGACGCGCATCGATCATCCGAATTTCGGAGGCGGAACCGGTGTGTCGTAATGCGCTGATTGAGCGTCGAAGCGTTTCAGCACGGCGCGGGCTCGGGGAGGAACGACCGCGGTTTCGTATTGATCTCCGGCAAAGCTGCGTACCGCGTCGATGGAGTCGAACCACATGATGGTGATGAATTCGCATTCGTCGCCGGATGAGCGTTTGCACAGTGAAATGCCGAGGTAGCCGGGCACGTTACGGGCGGCGATGGCAGGAAAAATCTCGTTGCGCAAAAGCTGTTCGTAAGCAGGAGCATTCTCGGGAGTGGTCCAACCGTGCCAGATGCGGGTGATCATAGCTTGTCCTGCGTGTGGGCGTGGCGATTCTGTTTGCGCGGGGCCCGACTGTGTTCAAGCTCGACCGCGATCTTCAGCGCGTCATGATGACTTCGGAGAGTGCGTCTTTGGCGAGGAACTGACGGTGGCCCGACCAGCCGGAGTACAACTTTTCGATGCTTCGGTTGGTGAAGGCGCGCTGGATGGGAAAGGCTTCGGCCTGCTGCACCTCCACCTGGTCGCCATCGGTGAGATGAAAGCGGCAGAACGCGGTTCCCTCGCCCTGGGTCCGGGTGTGAAAAAAGGAAAGGACCGATCCCCCTTCGTTCATCGAGGAATGCAGGTGAGAAACCACCGGCTCCACGAAGGGCTCAGGAAGATAGTCGAGGGTGGTCCAGAGAAGAACGATGTCGAAGAGACGATCGCCAAAGTTAAAGGCGCTGTCGAGGAATCCCTGGACGTCCCAGACAGGTTTTCCTTCAGCGTTGGTGCCGGTCTGCCACTGGCCTTTGCAGGCGTCATGAACCAGGTCGGCCATGAACACGCTGTGTCCCTGGTTAGTGAGGTAGTTGATGTTGCTGGGCGAGGTGTATCCCACGTCGATGACGCGCAGACCAGGCTCGGCCTGCAGCCGTTTGCGCAGACTGGCCCAGGCACCCGAATAGCGGGGAATGCGCGGACCAGTGAGGCCGGACGCAGTTGCCGGCGCGGCGCTTCCATGCTTTCGTTCAAACCAATTCCTGATCAAGCCAAGGATCCTCTGCGGCCGGTGATTTGGTGCCGGGCCGGCCGCGGACACAAGTTCAGGATTTGCCGTCCGGGGCGAGACCGTCGGTGCGCTTAGCGCCCTGGGTCAGGTCGACCTTGCCGCGGAACACCGCATTGTCTTCAATAGCGAGGCGGAGGGCGCGGACATCGCCTTCCATGGCGCTGCCGGAGCGCAGTTCGACTCTGCCGGTAGCGACCACGTTGCCTTTCAAGCGTCCCTGGATGAGAACATCGCGCGCGGAAAGGTCGGCTACCACATCGGCGTTGGGTCCGATGGTGAGGCGGTTTTCAGCCAGTGTAATGGCCCCTTCGACGTGCCCGTCGATAATCAAATCTTCGCTCCCTTTAACCTCGCCGCGGATCACAACGGTCTTTCCGAGGCGCGCGGGCGTCATCTCAACTGCCATATTTTTTGCTTCCTTCCGGATTACTGAATTATCGGATCTACGTAAACAAGTGTAGCCGCCCGGGGAGAGGTTCCGGGACCGTAAATTGTGAACAACTCCGCCCACATTGGAATTTCCTTTGCTGCGACGATGGGAGCGATCTAATCCGGCTGTGCTGCCTGGGTCGGGCAAAGCACTCTCGTGCGAAGTCCGGACTCCGCGGGGCACTATACTTGGAGAACCATTCGGCCGCATTTGCAAGCTCAATCTCCGCACCCTGCGGGGCCCCGCGGCGTCTAAAAAGCAATTGAATTCCGCGGGCACGGACGGCAAATGAAGGCAGAAGCGGCAGCGGGGCGGTCACAACGGGCAATTGCCGGCACAGATGTTGCGCGGGGTGCGGGCTCCGTGGCCGGGAGGAGGTCGCGAAGGCCTCTAGCCGGTTTGTTGATCCCCTCTCTAGCGGCTCTGCTTGCGCCAGCGGTCGGTGTGCCCCAAGCCTCGCAGGTTCCAGGGCCGAACCTGGTTGACCGGGCGCTGGCCGCAGAATTGAAGGCCGCACAGGACACGGGTCATCCCATGCGTTACCGGTTGCGCAAGTCCACGCCCCGTCTGACTTCGGTGAAGGACATCGTGGAAACCGGGGACGGGGCCGTGGCGAGGCTGGTTTCGGTGAACGACCAGCCGCTGAGCGATGCGGACAGCCAACGCGACAAAGCGCGCCTCGATGCGCTGCTGGCCGATCCCGGCAGGCAGCGGAAACGCAAAGAGAATGAGCAGGATGACACCGCGCGAGCCTTGAAAGTGCTGAAGGCGCTGCCCAAGGCATTCATTTTCGAGTATGCCGGCGAGTCGTCGACGGGACTTGGGCACGAGAGGACATACACGTTTCGCCCCAATCCGAAATTCGATCCGCCCGATCTCGAAACCCATGTGCTGACCGCGCTGACGGGGCAGATTTCAATCGACACCGGTCATGAAAGAGTGATTCGCCTCGAGGGCCATCTGGAGCAGGATGTGGACTTTGGCTGGGGCATCCTGGGGCGGTTGAACAAGGGCGGCACGATCGTGATTGAGCAAGCCGCTGTTGGTGAGGATCAGTGGCGGGTGGTGCGATTCCAGATGAAGATGAGCGGGAGGGTCCTGATCAGGACGCGCAGCTTCGACACGACCGAAGAGGAATCGCAGTTCGTCCCGGTCCCCCCCGGGTTGAGCTATCAACAGGCCATTCAGATGCTTCGATCAAAAGACGGCGGAAGCAGCGCGCCGGGGCGTTGAAGCTTATTTAGATTGAGCCGGTTGCACGCTCGCCGAAGGACCATCCGCCTGGGTGTCAGAAGACGGGCTGGGATTTTAACTGCCCTGTAATAAAGCGGGGACGACTTGAGAACCGGGAGGCCCCCATCTTCTGGGTCCGAGGGCTCCTCATGTCCAGCAGCAGTTCATTTCCCGGCTCAACACCGTCCGATTTCTCCGAGATGGATCAGGCGAAGATTGGGCCAGCGTCGACAGGATTCTCAAAGAGCAGAATTTTCAGAATAGCAATCGATCGGCGGCGGAAACCGCGGTAAGGATCGGAAAGATCGCCGGGGCCGGACAAACAGTGCTGGTAAAGATGTACGACGCGAACTACGGCATGCACCAGGAGACCGCCCGGGTGACGACCAAGACGCTCGTCACGGTGGTCTTAAAGGTGAGCGCCCGCATGATCGATGTGGAATCGGGGGTAGTGCTGGCTGAGCCCTCTCGTCGTTTCAGGAGGCGACGGATGCGGTGACTGACGAACTCGCCACAAAACTGACAGGCGTGCTGGCCACAGCCCCGGGCCCCAAGTCGGAACCTCCGTTAGTGGCAGGGGTTGCCAACGGCAGCACGTTTATCAAGCAGGGAATGAAGTCGGGGATCAAGGGCGGAGACCGATTCCAGGTGGTGCGCCTGGTGAATGTGCGGCTAAAAGATCCCACCACCCAGGAAGACATCAAGCAGAAGCAGAAGATCTGCATTTTTGTGGTGGTCAATGCCGACGAAAAGAGTTCCTCCGGCACTTGCGAAGGCGGCAAGCCACAGAGCGGAGACGTAGCTGCGCCGATTCAATGACTGTGCGAAACTGCCCACGAATCTCAGTGGTGGCACATTCTAAGTTTTGGGGATTGGTGCCGGGAGGGCAGCGGTCCCGCATGCGAATGCGGGACCGCCGAACCGGACTGACTTTTACTGTCTAACCACTGCGAAGATGATGACCAGGGTGAACAGGGTGAGAGACTCGATGAAGGCCAGGCCGAGAACCAGCAGAAGCTGGATTCCGGCGCGGGCTCCGGGGTTGCGGGCGAGGGCTTCGGTGGCCGAGGCAGTCGCACGTCCCTGGCCGAGGCCGCAAAGGCCGGCCGCGATGGCCATGCCGATGCCGGCGCCGATCGGCACCAGGTTGATGGTGCCATTGCCGCCAGCCTGGGCGAACGCCGGAACGGCGAAGCACAGGACCGCGAGAGCCATGAAGATGGGTTGAAGTTTACGCATAGTTTCTCCTGCTTCCGATGAATTGGCTTTCAGTGGGTGGTTGAGGCTCACCGTGCCGGCATTCGATACTCCGAATGCCTTTGGCCCCCTCACGCTGAATGCCGTCTGTTGACCCGGAGCGGAAGCAGCCCCGGCAGAATCGTTTGAGCTGCTGGCTATTAGCTCTTAGCTTCTAGCTAGTGTGGTGGTGACGCGAAGGCTTTGTGGCTACCCGATGCTCCTGCAAAGGCCGATGCCATTTGTACGACTGTGATGAAGCTAAAAAGCTAAAGCTAGAAGCTGTTTTTAGTGTTCATGCGCGACTGCCTGGGACAGATAGATCATGGCCAGGAGCATGAAGACATAAGCCTGAATGAGCGAGACGCCGGCGTGCAGGCCGAGGAAAATGGCCGGGATGCCGACCGGCACCAGGGAGAAGAAGACCAGCGTCACCAGGTCGCTGGCAAACATATTGGCGTAAAGACGGATGGTGAGCGACATGACGCGGGCCAGGTGGGAGACGATTTCGATGGGAAACAGGAGCGGCGCGATCCACCAGATGGGGCCGGCAAAGTGCTTCATGTAGCCAACGAATCCCTGTTCCTTGAACCCGTAAAACTGGTAGTAGAACCAGGTGCAGAGCGCGATGCCGAGGGGAACAACCGGGGCGCTGGTTGGCGTCACAATGCCGGGGACCAAGCCCAGCAGGTTGTTGACAATCACAAACAGGAAGACGCAGGTAACGAAGGCCTGGAAGCGTTCGTAGCCGTGGCCGATGATCTGATCGGCATTGATGCCGGTGAACTCGTGGATCATCTCGGCGACCTGCTGAGCGGGATTCGGCTTCTCGACGGAGAGGGTGAAGCGCACCAGGAGGAAGAACAGAATGAGTGCGCCGGCGACCAGCAATTCGAGCGCGAAGGTGTCGTTGATGGGGTGGCCGGGATGAGCGGGATGCACCCCGATCATGTTCATCAGCGAAGTGAGGAGAGGGCCGAAGATTTGATTGAGCAGGCGGGTAACCGCGAAATTCTCAGGCATGAAGGCGAATGATCTTTCTGTTATCCGGGAGCCGTGGAGGCAGTACCCGAGCTTAGTCCTTTAGCAGACGGAAGGCTTCCCAGGCGACCGCTACCAGCGCCAGGCCCAATCCGCATAAGAGCGCAATGGCTGAACCCTGGAAACACTTCAGGCTAACATAAATGACCCCGGCAAAGAGGATCAGGCGAAGCAGAAAGAAGGAGACGACGAGGAGGGCGCTCCGCGGCGTCTTCTCCTGATCCAGCTTGGCATTGATGAGGCGGATGAGGCGCTGCCATTCGAGGGTGCTGGCGGCGGAAATGGCTGCGCCTACGGCAAGCAGGCCGGCGTTGCGCCATCCTGAAGCAATGAGGACCACGATGGCCAGGATGAACCCCAGGATCAGGGTGTTGCGCATGGCCCGGCCGAGCAGCGCCTGCAGGCCCGCATCGGTGAGGCCGCCAATGGGAGAGGAATTTTCGGGAGGCAGTTTCTCAGTCATCTCGCACTAGATAGGATTATCCTTCCCGGAATTGCCCCCGCTGGAAATAACCAGGCGGACGACGTAGACGAGGCCGGAAATCCCGCCGAAGACCAGGCCGGCGATGCTGATCCATGTCTGGTGAAAGGATTTGTCGGCCCAGGCGCCGAGCAGCCATCCGATAAAGGCGGCCGAAGGAAGCAGGATGGCGATCTGCATCAGCTTTTCGGCCTGCACGAGGGTGTCGATGCCGCTCGAGGTCTTGCGGCGCGGCGCCGGGTCGCGCGGAGAATCGGGAATGGGGCGGTTGAAGGCCATCAAGTCAAGCAACAGGATACAGCCCGGGTGCGCAAGCCGGATTATTTTGCGCAAGATCTAAGAAACAGCGCGTTCCCGATCCAGGAGATAAGCATGAAAGGACTCGCAATACTGGCAGGTTTCCTGTCCGCCGCAACTTTGCCGGGCGGGGTGCAACACGCGGGCGGGGTGCAACACGCGGCGGGAGCGCCGCAAGCGGGCCGACCGGGATCGGGCAATTCGATGCCGATTCCGCCCGACCGTCGGGCGGAGTCATATGCCATCTACTCACGACTGCTTCCCAACGGGGAGATGTCGAGTCCGCGATGGCCGCACACCATGTGGCTGGTGCAGGATCGGACCGTCGCCCTGGTGCCGGATGGCGTGGCCTGCGGAACCTCCGGGGAAGGGGGGATCGGGGGAATGATGAACCCGCATGAAACCGTGCATCCGACGCCGGACCGCGAGCAGGATTTCAGGGAGATCCTCGAAGACTTCGACCGCCACTGCCACGATCGCCTGGCCCTCAGTCCGGATATATGGCATCTGGACGCGCCCATACATCTGCTGACCGAGGAGCAGCAGCGGGTGGCTGAGGAGACGCAGTTCGGAACCCGGCCGGGAACGAAAAGCGGCGAGGAGTTTAAAGGAGCGTCGGTGATCTTTGGCTTCAGCGAGGTTTTCTTGAATACCCGGCATACGGTGGCGCTCGTGTTCCTGACGGATTGGTGCGGCAATCTGTGCGGGCACGAGACGTGGCTGGCGCTGGTGCTCGAGAACGGCAGCTGGAAGTCGCTGCGGTGGGGGATGCCCTTTGGTATCTCCAGGGCCGATCCTCACCTACCCATTCCAGACCAGCGGCAATGGCGCTCCGTGGAGATCGGACACTAGCCCGGCAGGTATACTTCCCTTTTGATTGCAACGCAGAAATTGGAAGGGAAAACGTGTTCGAGTCGGAGTTTGAGCGCGGGCTGTTTGAGTTGCGCCGGAGCAAGCTGGCGGAGATTGAGAAGCTGGGGCAGGCGGCGTACCCTAACCAGTTTCCGTTTTCACACACCATCGCGGACATTCGCGCCAAGTGGGGCAGCACCACCACGGAAGAGCTGGATGCGAGTCGCACGACCGTGGCCATCGCCGGGCGCATCATGGCGATTCGCGCCCAGGGCAAAGCGGGCTTTGCCACCCTGCAGCAGGGCGGCGAGAGGCTGCAGATTTATGTGCGCCTGGATGCGGTGGGCGAGCAGGGGTTCGCGCTCTACAAACTGCTGGACATGGGCGATCACATCGGGGTTTCGGGATACCTGTTCAGAACCCGCACCGGCGAGCTGACCATCCACGTGGAGCGGCTGACATTCCTTTCCAAGGCCATGTTGGCACTGCCGGAGAAGTTTCACGGGCTGGCGGACGTGGAGTTGCGTTATCGGCAGCGCTATGTGGATCTGTTCACCAACCTGGACGCGCGCGAAGTGTTTGTGAAGCGGGCCAAGGTGCTGCGCGCGATCCGCCGCTTCTTTGACGAGCGCGGATTTCTGGAAGTGGAAACGCCGATGATGCAGCAGATCGCGGGAGGCGCCGCGGCCAGACCTTTCCGCACTCATCACAACGCGCTCGATATGGATCTGTTCCTTCGCATTGCGCCGGAGCTGTATCTCAAACGACTGGTGGTAGGCGGACTGGACCGTGTGTACGAGATCAACCGCAATTTCCGCAATGAGGGCGTGAGCACCCAGCACAACCCTGAATTCACCATGCTGGAGTTCTACCAGGCATACGCCAACTATCACGACCTGATGCAGACGACCGAGGACCTGATGGCCTTCGTGGCGCAGGAAGTGAACGGTACCACGATGACGGAGTTCAATGGGCACGCCATTGACCTGAGCAAGTGGCAGCGGCTGACGATGAAGGAATCGATCCGGGAGTTTTGGCCGGAGGAAGCGGGCGTGAAGCCGGCTGTCGTGGCATTTGAAGATGCCGGCGTGTTGCGGGCACGACTGCACGCGGCGGTGACTTCGCTGGAGCAGGCGGCGGGAGAGACCACGCAGATCAGCCCGGACCGGCTGTCGGAGTTGAAGACGATCCGCGAAGCACTGTCGGCCGTTTATTACGACTCGACCAGGGGCGCGCCGCTGGGCAAGACGATCTACAACCTGTTCGAAGCGGTCGTAGAGCCGGTCCTGATTCAGCCGACCATCATCTATGACTATCCGACTGAGGTGTCGCCGCTGTCGAAGGCCAAGCCGGACGATCCGGCGCATGTGGAGCGATTCGAGTTTTTCGCGGGCGGTTTTGAATTGGGCAATGCGTTCAGCGAGCTGAACGACCCCGTAGAGCAGCACAAGCGCTTTGAAGAGCAGCTCGCGGAGCGTGGGCGCGGCGACGATGAGGCACATCAGATGGACGAGGACTATGTGCGGGCGTTGGCCTATGGCCTGCCACCGACCGGTGGCGAGGGCCTGGGTGTGGACAGGCTGACCATGCTGCTCACCGGTTCAAAGTCGATTCGGGACGTGATTCTGTTTCCGCTGATGAGAAGTACAGGGAATAGGGAATAGGGGCTAGGGAATAGTCTGGGTCGAAGCAGGGATCGCGCAAGAGGCAGTGGGGGTGGTTCTAATCCCTAAACCCTATTCCCAATCCCTTACTTACTCCGTGAATCTAGGTGGGCTTTGAAAATTCTGTTTGTGGGCGACATCTTCGGAAATGCGGGAAGGCGGATTGTGCGCGAGCACATCGGTCACGTGCGCGCTGCAAACAATGTCGACCTGCTGGTGATCAACGCAGAGAACGCGGCGGGGGGATTTGGCGTGACCCCGCAGATCGCTGACGAGCTGTTTGAACTGGGCGCGGACGTGCTGACGACCGGCAACCATGTGTGGGACAAGCGCGAGCTGCTGGAGTATCTCGACTCGGTGCCGGCGGATAGCCAGGAGCGCCCCCGCCGCGTGCTGCGGCCGATGAATCTGCATCGCGGGCTGCCGGGGCATGGGGTATTTGAAGGGACCACTGCCGGCGGAGTTCCATTTGCAGTCGTGAACCTGATGGGACGCGTCTTCATGAATGGAACCAACGATCCATTCCACGCGGCCAACGACGTGCTGAAGGAACTGACGGCCAAGGTGATCCTGGTGGATTTTCATGCCGAGGCGACCAGCGAGAAGGTGGCGATGGGGTGGCATCTCGACGGGCGCGTCACAGCGGTGCTGGGAACTCACACTCATGTGCCGACGGCGGACGAGCGCGTGTTGCCCGGGGGAACCGCATATCAGACGGATGTGGGAATGAGCGGCCCTTACGATAGCGTGATCGGGGTGGAGAAGGAATTGGTCTTGCACCGGTTTCTAACCGGCATGCCGGGCAAATTCGAGGCCGCCAAGGGCAATCCCAAAATGTGCGCCGCGCTGGTGGAGTGCGATCCGGCTACAGGGCGAGCCAGTTCCATTCAGCGCATCATGCTGGGCGAGTGATTCGGCATCGGCCAGATGACCGGCGTGTCGGGTTCAACCAGGACTAGGGCTGGACGCTGGATTTCTTGATCCGCGATGCGGTCGCAAACGGATCTTCGGATACGCTCGCGGAGGGTCTGACGGCCATTCCGGACGCCGGCTCGTGATGCGCTTTCGTCAACACGCCCTTGGCATCGAAGGTCATCGTCCACAGCATGGGCCGGTCATTGGTGCTGCGAGCAATGAACTTTATCTCGGCGCTGCCGTCGAGCGGCCGAGCCAAGTTAGGCTGCATGGCCAGCGAAGTCCCGGGGTCTTGGGGGATTTGGGGCGCGGCATCACCGAAATCGGGGTCTCCTCCGGTGAGAGCGACGTAGCAAAGGCCGGTTCTAACCCAGTCGGGTGGTCTTTCGAAGGATTCTTCGGCCCGGATGTGATTGAACGCAGAAATTGTGAGGGCGTTGATGGGCGCAGGGGAAAAGAGTGAATAGCCTTTGCGCACAATGGGAATGATGCGCACCTTGCCGTCACCACTTCGCGGGATCGCGGCTGAAAACATGCTCAGCTGGCGGGTGCCGTCGTCGCGAGAATAGCGCACCAACAGATGTCCGGGCAGCGCGGGGCAGACTATCTGCTGGTAGGTCCAGCCCTCCCCATTGAAATCCAGGGCTTCAAACCCCGCCTTCTCCTGAATGACCGACTCGGCGTTGGCCAGCAAGTCCTGATCGCGGCGGCTCATGCGGTCGGCCGGCAGTAATGAAACCGGTGGGATAGTGGCATTTCCCTCGTCGAGCGTGAACGGCAGGGGCGGACGGTTGGGAGTTTTATCAGCCTTATGGAAGGGCCATGAAAAAATCCCTTGCGCGGAGGCGCACGGGGCCAGGGAGAGCGCCAGGAACGACGCGACGGCCGCGCGATAAAGTAAGCCAGGCATCAGGTTCTAGACTACCACCGGGGTATGGATCCCCGGATTATAGCCCCAGGCACAAAAAGGGCAGCCGCGGAGGCTGCCCTTCGATGGTCCCAGGATCAGGGTGGCCGTTCGCAGCGGAATTAAAAAATCGCTGCGATCCGACCGGTTGTCGATCAGTGCGCCGCCGGACGATGAGCAGCGGGGTGGTGAGCGGGAGCAGTCTTTCTCTTCTCAGGGATGTACTCTCCATCGCGGAGAACAATCTGAGCCGCCTGCGCGGTGGTGGAGGTAGCAGGCACCTGGGTGTAGGAATCGTACGTCCCAACCAGTTCCGCCTGCGGCTGCGTCTTGAACTCGAAACCCGGCTGAACGACTTTGAGCTCAGCTTCGGTCAGAGGCTTCTTCAGGTTGACGATGAAGTCGGGGATCTTGGCATCCTTGGCGTCCTGGGTAACAGCTACCTTGATGACGCTGGCTTCAGCCGAGATCACGATACCCGGGACCTGGGTGGTCTTGTCCTTGAGCAATGCCCAGAGCTTGTCGGCGTCGTCCTTGGTGCCGAGGGCGAGGACCGTTTCCTTGTCGGCGAGGGCCAGGGTGTTCAGGTCGGGCGTGGCCGCGATGAGGTCATGGATCTGCTCAGCGGGGCTCTTGGCGGGAGTAATGTTGAGAGTTCCGGGTGGCAGTTTGGCCGCCTGGGCCTGCTGCTTGATGGCGTCGAGACCGTCGAGACCACCGTGGTACTTCTTGTAGTAGTACTCGAGCTTGGGCTCGATCTGGGCCTTGTACTGCGGTGGGGCGAAATCCCAAACGCGGGCGTACATGTAAGAGGCCTTGGGAAGGTCCTGCGCGGCGCCGGCCTGGCTGTAGGCCTGGGCGAGCATGAGCGAGTCCTGCAATCCGGCCTGCTTGGCTTGATCGTCGTTGAAGAGATTCAATTCGGCGGTGTATTCGTCCTGGGCGCCCTTCCAGTCCTTCTTCACAGCGTCGTCGAGCGCAACGGTGGAATGGAAGATGGGATAGGCCGCATCGGTCATCTTCTTCCATTCATCAGGCGAGGTGCCCTGGGGCTGCTGAAGCTGGAGACCTTTTTGCGCCATGGCGGCAGCGTCGTCGCAAGTGGCCTGATCGCTGGCTTTGGCGCATTGCTGCTTTTTGATGATGACAGAGTAGAGGATGGCCTTGAGATTAGTGGGATCCACCTGGAGCAGACGATTACTCGCATCGACTACCTTGTCGGGCACTTGAGCTGCCTGGTAGGCGTCGACGAGTTGGTCGAGCACTGCCTTTTTGACCACGCTCTGTGGGTAGGTTTGCAGGAAACTCTCCAGAGCCGCGGCCTTGGCCTTTGGGTCGCTCTGTGTCGTGGCCATCTGGTACGCGTTATATTCGGCAGGATCTTTGATGGAAATGGTGCCACTTTGATCCTGGGCTCGCAGAGTGGGCGCGTATGCGAGGCTTAGGCTCGCCAGCGCCACCACAGACGCAAAGACTAACTTCTTCATTCAGTGCTCCTGGGAAATGCGGAAATGGAAATCTTCAGCACCCGCGCGCGGAAGGGTACAACCGTTTTCATCTGTTCCGGTTGAGTACCGGGGTGGTTCCGACAATTCAAGAGAGGGCGTTTCCCAGTTTTCTCCCGCCAGCCATCCACATGTGCTGCGGCGACTGCGGGGTATTTGACTTTGAAGCGAACATCCCTGAATTTGCGGAAGGATAGCGATACCGCGGCTTCCTTGGCAGTGTTGGAAGGATTATAGAAAGCCCTGCCTCCCCTGACAAGCAACGTCGCAGAAGAAAAGCGGTTTGCTGCCGCGCACGGGAAAACCTGTGCAGAAAGATCATAACCCCGGCGGGGGGATTGGTTTTGACATGTGCGGACGGAACGCTCGAACCAACGGGCGACCGACTCAGAAACTGATTGAGTTGCCACAGCGAGCCCCCGAAGCTCTCGGCGCATACCGGCTTAGACACCAAACCGGCAAAAAGTGTTCCTTTGCGAGTTGGATGCAATCAAATGCCGGTCCGGTCGCGGGCGGCGGCTACTGGAGCAGGCGGACAAGTTCGGCCTGCTCGGCGAGGAAAGCGTCGTGGCCGTGGGAGCTTTGCATCTCGCGATAGTCTGCTGTCACCCCGGCGGCGCGCACCGTCGCGGCAAACCGACGCACGGAATCGGACGGAAACAGCCAGTCGGAGCTGATGCCGACGAAGCTGACCTGCGCGCTGACCTGCCCGAAAGCTTCTTCCGGCGAGGTCGCCCCGTGAAGCGGATCCCAGGTGTCCATGGTGCGCAGGATGGCGAGGTAAGAGTTGGCGTCGAAGCGTTCAATGAAACGGTCGCCCTGGTGATCGAGGTAGCCGGCGATATCGAACCGGCCTCCAACCAGGCCACCGCCATGGTCGTCGAGGCCCCACGGATCTTCGCCGTTGCGATTGGGACTGCGCCCGAAGCGTTCTTCGAAGAGCAGGGGGGATTTATAGCTGAGCATGGCGATCTGCCGGGCCAGCGACAATCCGCGGCGGGGTGGGCGCTGGGGCAGATAGCCGCCGCCGGCCCAGTCCGGATCGAGTTGGATGGCTTCCCGCTGTAAATGATTGAGGGCCAGACCCATGGCCGACAGCGGAGCGACTCCGATCACCAGGGCGCGCTGGACGCGGTCTGGAAAGAGCACTGCCCAGTCAAGGGCCTGCATGCCGCCGATGGAGCCGCCCATCACCAGGCGCAGACGATGCACACCAAGCGAGTCGAGGAGCTGAGCCTGGGCGCGCACGTTGTCGCGCACAGAAACCAGGGGAAAGTTGGGGCCGTAGATCTGGCCGGTTTCAGGATCAACCGTTCCTGGGCCGGTCGAGCCATAGCAGGACCCCAGCATGTTGATGCAGATGACGAAGTCGTGTTCGAGTGAGAGGACAGCGCCGGGAGCGAAGACCTCCGGCCACCACGAACCGACCAGCGCCGATCCTGACAGGGCATGGCAGACCAGAACAGCGTTGTCGCGGGCCGCGTTGAGTCGGCCGTAGACGGCGTAGTGCAGGGTGACGCCGGCGAGGGTCCTTCCGGAGTCGAGCAGCAGGTGCTGATCGAGCACGAAGTCGCCCTCGTAGGTCGGTTCAGGAATCCGGCTTCCGGCGACGGCAACGTCGCTGCCGTTCGCCGGAGTTCCACTTCCAGCCATGAGACTCATTGTGCAGTATGAGCCGCGGCGGCGGGTTCGCTGCTGAAGGCATGGCCGTTGGCGGCGGCGATGGCCCCGTCGAGATCCGCAAGAATGTCGCGAATGTCTTCAATACCGACGGACAGCCGGACCAGTTCCGGGGTGACGCCGGTATTGGCCTGCTCTTCAGCGGAAAGCTGCTGATGGGTGGTGGACGCCGGATGGATCACGAGCGACTTGGCATCGCCGATGTTGGCCACCAGCGAGAACAGTTCGAGCGCGTCGATGAGCTTCTTGCCAGCCTCGTAGCCGCCCTTGATGCCGAAGGTGATGAGCGCGCCCTGGCCGGTGGGGAGATACTTCTTGGCGCGTTCGTAGTAGGGGCTGGAGGCGAGGCCGGGATAGTTGACCCAGGCAGACGCCGGGGTGCTGCTCCAGGTGTTTGGCCACGGCCAGCGCGTTCTGCGAGTGGCGCTCCAGGCGCAGGTGAAGGGTCTCAATGCCTTGCAGCAGCAGGAATGCGTTGAATGGCGAAAGCGCGGCGCCGGTATCGCGAAGGCCCTGTACGCGGGCCTTGAGGATGAAGGCGAGGGGGCCGAAGGCGGCGGTATACGAGAGTCCGTGGTAGGAAGGATCGGGCTCGGTGAATTCCTTGAAGCGCCCTGAAGCAGCCCAGTCAAATTTGCCGGCATCGACGATGACGCCGCCGATGGTGGTGCCGTGGCCGCCCAGGAACTTGGTGGCGGAGTTGACCACGATGTCGGCACCCCACTCGATGGGGCGCACCAGCGCGGCCGATGGCGTGGTGTTGTCGATGATGAGGGGCAGGCCGTGCTCGTGCGCGATGGAGGCCAGGGTGGCGATGTCGGCCACGTCGAGCTTCGGGTTGCCGAGGGATTCGGTATAAACGGCGCGAGTCTTGTCGTTGATGGCGGCGCGGAGGCCGTCGAAGTCGTCGGCGTCGACGAAGCGCACGTTGATGCCCAGCCGCGGCAGGGTGTAGTGGAAGAGGTTGTAGGTGCCGCCATAGAGCGAGGTGGTGGAGACAATCTCGTCGCCGGCAGCGGCGATGGTGGTGATGGCGAGGGTTTCCGCAGCCTGGCCGGAGGCGGTGGCCAGTCCGGCGACTCCGCCCTCAAGAGCGGCTACGCGCTTCTCAAAGACGTCGGTGGTGGGGTTCATGATGCGGGTGTAGATGTTGCCGAACTCCTTGAGCGCGAAGAGGCGGCCGGCGTGGTCGGCGTCCTGGAAAAGGTAGGACGTGGTCTGGTAGATGGGGACGGCGCGGGCGCCGGTGGCGGGATCGGGAGACTGGCCGGCGTGTACGGCGAGAGTGGCGAAATGCTGCTGCTTGGGTTCGGACATGATGACTCCTTCGACTGCTCGTTCGCGGGTGGGTGCGGCGGGGTGCCGCGTCGTTCGGGTCTTGGATTCCGGCCGGTAATGAAATCGGCCCGAATCCTTGAGTGAGGACCCGGGCCGTCTGGTTTCGAGATCGTTTGCGCTTAGCGCATTCGCCGCTCAAGAGCCGCACGGACGGGTCGCGATGGCATACACATGGCCATGGCCCCCGTTGCGTAATGGCGCGCGCTCGGCATTGACCGAAGTATCCGCTGGTATGCGGCGGGCTGTCAATACGGCTGGCGCAAGTGGAGCGCTCGAGAGCAAGCGAACTTCACTCGTCGGGCTTCCACACGTAAGCGCCGGATTGCGGCAGGCCGATGTGAGCCAGCACGCGGTAGACGAACTGGCGGGCCATTTCAGTCGAGTCGGTGGGCTTGTTATAGAAACTGGGAATGACCGGGAAGATCATCGCCCCCGCCTCGGCGGCGAGAGACATGTTGCGCAGGTGGATGCGGTTGAAGGGAGTTTCGCGGACGCAGAGGATAAGGGGACGGCGCTCCTTGAGAGTCACGTCGGCGGCGCGGGCGATGAGCGAGTTGGCGAGACCATTGGCGATGGCGGCCAGTGTTCCCATGGAACACGGCAGGACGATCATCCCGGACGACGGGTGGCTGCCGCTGGCTATGGAGGCGCCGATGTTGGCGTCGGCGTGCTGGATGGTTTTGGCGGGGGCTGAACCGAGGAGCTTTTCGAGCAAGGTCGGTACGACCAGAGAGTCCGAGTTCTTCGGCAAGTACGCGGAGCGAGTTCTCCGACGCGATGAAGTGGATGCGTTCGACGCGGTCGTCGGCTTCAAGGGCGCGCAAGAGTTCGCGGCCGAAGACGGCGCCTGAGGCTCCTGTGATGGCGATGGTCAGTTGCAAGATTCCGTCTCCCCGGTTCGGCCCGGCAACTGCGCTTTCAGGTTTGAATCAGCCGGTCCATGTACAACGTCAGAATACGAGTCCGAACCCCGGTAGTGGCCGAGCGCCAAGCAAGGGAGGACGGGGTTGACCCCTTTTTGGAACGCGATCAGGTTGGGTTGGCTGGCACTGGTTTGGCTGCCCGGGCGCCAAGCGGGTTGAGGTTTTTGACATCATGATGCGTAATTCACTAACATCATGATGTGCGAACTACAGTAACGATCGACGATGATATAGCAGGCCTGCTGGAGCAGGAGGTTCGCCGTACGGGCAAGCCGTTCAAGGTTGTGCTGAACAGGCTGCTCGGTCTGGGATTGGCTCACGCGCGACATCCGCAGCCTGCGCGTGCTTTCAGGGTGACGCCGCGGGCGATGGGACTTGGCGCGGGGCAAAGCTACGACAACGTCTCCGCCCTGCTGGAAGAACTGGAAGGGCCCGAGCACAAATGATGGTTCTCGACGCGAACCTGTTGCTCTATGCCTATGACAGTGCGTCGATCCATCACAAGGACGCGCGTCGATGGGTCGAAGGCGTTTTTTCGGGCGTTGAGCCTGTCGGCCTTCCCTGGCAAACCATTTCGGCGTTTCTCAGGATTCTGACCAACACGAGGCTGCCAGGCGACCGCTTCACGATGGAGGAGGCAGCGGTGATCGTCGACGAGTGGACGGCCTTGCCGGCTGTCCATCTGCTCGCTCCCGGGGAGCGCCACTGGTCGTTCTTTCGGCGGATGCTCGTGGACGGAAAAGCGAGCGGGCCGCTGACGACGGACGCCGCACTGGCCGCGGTAGCGATGGAAAACGGCGGCGTGCTGTGCACCACGGATAGAGACTTCGCGCGGTTTCCGGGTCTCAAATGGATGAACCCGCTGGAGAATGGCTGATCCCTACTCGCCCAGGACGCGTTTGAAGATGGCGTCCACGTTGCCTAACTGCCGGGTGTAGTCGAAGGTTTTGTCCAACTTCTCGGATGAGAGGAGCGCCGAGATTTGGGGATCCTGCGCCACTTCGTCGCGAAAGATCAAATCTTCTTTCCAGGCGCGCATGGCGTGGGACTGCACCAGGCGGTAGGCGTCTTCGCGCATCATGCCCGCCTCGGCGAGATCGAGGAGAAGCTGTCCGGAGAAGATCAGGCCGCCGGTGGATTCAAGATTCTTCTTCATGCGCTCGGGATAGACCAGCAGGCGATCGACGAGGTCCGTCGTTTTGGCGAGCAGGTAGTCAGCCAGAATGGTTGAGTCGGGAAAGATGACGCGCTCCACGGACGAGTGGGAGATGTCGCGTTCGTGCCACAGTGCCACGTTCTCAAACGCAGCCTGGGCGTTGCCGCGCAGCACACGGGCGAGGCCGCTGATCTGTTCGCTGGTGATGGGGTTCTTCTTGTGCGGCATGGCGGAGGAGCCCTTCTGCTTTTCGCTGAAGTACTCCTGCGCCTCGCGAACCTCGGTGCGCTGCAGGTGGCGGACCTCGACGGCGATCTTGTCGAGGGTGCTGCCAAGGATGGCCAGCGTGGAGATGTAGGCCGCGTGGCGGTCGCGCTGAATGACCTGGGTGGCGACAGGTGCCGGCTTGAGGCCGAGACGCGCGCAGATGCGCTCTTCGTGCTCCGGTTTGAGATGACCGAAAGTTCCGACGGCGCCGGAGAGCTTGCCCACGCGCATGTCTTCCGCGGCGGCGTCGAAGCGGACCAGGTCGCGCTCGATCTCCGCGTACCAGTTGAGCAGTTTGAGGCCGAAGGTGGTGGGCTCGGCATGAATGCCGTGAGTGCGGCCGATGGTGGGCGTGTGCTTGAACTCGATGGCACGGCGCTTGAGGACTTCACCGAAACCGACCAGTCCGGCGCGAATGTGCTCAGATGCCTCTTTTACCTGGAGGGCCTGCGCCGTATCGACGATGTCGTTGGACGTCAGTCCGTAGTGCAGCCAGCGGGACTGGGCATCGAGCCCCTGCGCCTTGAGGGTTTCGGCCACGGCGGTGGTGAAGGCGATTACGTCGTGCTTCACTTCGGATTCAATGGCACGAATGCGATCGACGGAGAAACTGGCCTTGGTGGCGATAGCTTCGGCAGCATCGGCGGGGATCACGCCGTCTTCTGCCAGCACAGCGCTGGCAGCGGCTTCGACGCGAAGCCAGCAGCGGTACTTGTTCTCTTCAGTCCAGATGGCGCCCAGGGCGGGACGGGTGTAGCGATCGATCAAGACCAGGCTCCTCGCTGCTCAAGTGGCAACCCTTGATTGTACGAGGAGGGAATGGATCTCTCAGGTTCGGGACAGTCCGAAACGCACAAACAGCTCGTCGTACAACAGGCCCCTGCCCGGCTTGTAAGGCTGAAACCACTCGCCGTCGATCACCAGCTGAGGAATGGCGCGCTTGCCCACATGACGGATGACTTCATCGGAGGCGGCGGGGTTGGCATCCACGTCAACCTCGGTGTAAGCGATGCCATGCGACTCAAGAAACTGCTTCGCGGCCCGGCAGTCTCGGCACCAGGCAGCGGTATAAACCTGAACTTTCATATTTAGCCCATTGTAACCGTTTTGAAATGTGACCTGCGCCTCAGTTTCGGTGCGAGTTGAGGCCCCGGCGTTGCCTGCCGGGTTGCCGGTTGCCCACCTCGAGGACCGGCAGCGGCCGTGAACAATTTAACATCGGGGTGCAATGACTGCTGATGAGATCAAAGCCCTGTTGAAGCTGGAGCGGCATCCGATCGAAGGCGGCTTCTTTCGCAGGACCTACACTGCGGCCGGCACCATAGAGGCCGCAAACGGCGTGCGCACATTAGCTTCGGCAATCTTCTACCTGCTCGAAGAGGGAACATTTTCAGAGCTGCACGCGCTGGAGTCGGACGAGATGTTTCATTTCTACCTGGGCGACCCGGTGGAGATGCTGCAACTCTATCCCGACGGGCGCACGGCGGTATTCACGCTCGGGCCTGACCTGGCGGCCGGTCACCATTTGCAGGTGATGGTGCCGGCTAGGGTGTGGCAGGGCGCGCGGCTGATTGGCACTGGCCAGTGGGCGCTGTTGGGGTGCACGGTGACGCCGGGGTTCAACTACGCCGACTATCACAACGCCAGGTTTGCAGAGCTGGCCGCCAAATGGCCGGCGGAGGCGGAGCGGATCCGGGCGCTGACGCGGAATTAAGAAGAGCGGCGCTCGCGAAAGAAAGTGCGCAGCAGGTCAGCTGACTCCTCGCCGTGACTTCCCTGCTCCACCCGCATCTGGTGATTCAGTCTGGGGTGGTTGAGGACCGCGAGTACCGAGCCGGCGGCGCCGGCCTTGGGGTCGGATGCGGCGTAGACAAGACGATGAATTCGGGCGTGAATCATGGCTCCGGCGCACATGGCACAGGGCTCGAGCGTGACGAACAGGGTGCAGCCGAGCAGGCGGTAGTTGCCAAGGTGTGCGGCTGCGGCTCGCAACGCGACGATTTCAGCATGAGCGGTGGGGTCATTGTCGCGCAGGACGCGGTTCTGGCCGCGGGCGATGATCGCGCCTCCGTGCACGGCTACGGCGCCGATGGGAACTTCTCCGGTCTCCGCGGCGAGGCGTGCTTCAGCGATGGCGGCCTGCATAAAGTCGGCGTCGGATGGAATTTCAGGCACTTGCGGTTCGGACGTTGGCGGCATCGGGTCAGCGCAGTTTCTTGATCCAGACGTTGCGGACCGAGACCTTGGAGGGTGAGCCTTCGATCTCGATTCCTATCTGGCCGTTCTGATTATTGACTGACGCCGGGTCGTCATCGACGTAGACCGCCATGAGCTGGCCGTTGAGAACGTGAATCATGGTGCTGCCCCGCGCCATGATGAGGTACTGGTTCCACTCGTTGACCCGTACGTGGCCGCCCAAGTCGGCGCGATCGCCAATGGTGCCGAGGAGCTTCGGATGTCCGCCGGGAGCCGATTCAACGACCTGGCCGCGCCATGCGACGATGCCCAGCGGGGTGTTTTCGGTGTAGAACTGGCCGGACCACTCCTGCGCGGGACCATTCACCGGAAACCAGAAGTCAGCCTGGGGTCCGGTCATCATCCAGTCAAGCTTGGGTGCATCCATGCCGGGGCGGAGGGGTTTGCGCCAGGGCAGCCCGGTCTGCGAACGGTATTGAATCCCGCTGCCGCCGCCCTGCTCAACCTTGATTTCAAGCTTCAGGTCGAAGTCGTGAGCGTCGAATCCGCGAAAGATGATGTAGCTGTTGCCGACCGGCTTTTCCCTGGTGGAGAGGCCAACGATGGAGCCATCTTCGACGTGCCACACGGCGGGATCGCCATCCCAGTTCTTCAGCGTCGTGCCGTCGAAGATCTGGGTGTACCCGACGTGGTCGTTGAAGTCGAGAGGCTCGGGCTCGTAGAAGCCGTAGTAGCGGGGAACGCGCTTGTCGGGCTGGGCAGCCGGCGCGGGTTGGCCTGAGGCCGTCGGCTGCGCGTTGCCCGCGGGCGAGGCGCCGCAGGCCGGTTGCGCGGACTGTCCCGTCGCGATGGCTGCGGACGTCGCGATGAGGAAGAAAAAACATAGACGCCGTGCCTGTGCCCGACTGCTGTTTCCCGCCAATTTCACGCACCCTCCGATTCGAGTTGCAGCGACGGCGCCATTGTAACGGGTTGGCGCTTCAGGACTGCTGCGCGGCCGGCTGCTGCTGGGTCATGCAATGCAACGCTCCCAGTCCCCAGATCAGGTCGACGGAGTGGATGCCGATAACTTCGCGATCGGGGAACGCTTCGGCAAGGATGCCAAGAGCGATGCGGTCTTTGGGATCGTGGAAGGTGGGCACCAGAACCAGCCCGTTGGCGAGATAGAAGTTGGCATAGCTGGCGGGCAGGCGCTGGCCGCGAAAGACGACCGGCCGGGGTAATGGCAATTCGATCAGCGTGAACTGCTTGCCATCGGGAGTGCGCGCGGCCTTGAGGCGCTGAAGATTCTCGGCCAGCGGCTCGTGGTTGGGATCGGCAGGGTTCGACTCGACGGCGGTGATGATCGTGTCGGCGCCGACGAAGCGGGTGATGTCGTCGATGTGGCCGTGGGTGTCGTCTCCGGCGACGCCGCGATTGAGCCAGATGACTTGATCGATCCCGAGATAGTCGGAAAAAACTTGTTCCAGTTGTTCACGGCTCAGTCCGGGGTTGCGCTGCTGAACCTCGCTGAGCAGGCATTCTTCGGTGGTGAGCAGCAGACCCTGGCCGTTGGTATCGATGGAGCCGCCTTCTAGCACGACCCGTTGCTGGGTTCCGTCGGGCAGAGAAACCGAGGGCTGCCATGCGGTGAGGCCGAGCAATTCTGCTACGCGGGCGGGAACCTGGTCGTCGAGCTGCCAGTCGAGGTACTTGGCCCAGGCATTGAAGTGCCAGTTGGTAATGGCGGTGCTGCCTTCGTGATTGCGAACGAAGATGGGGCCGGAGTCTCGGGTCCAGACGCGGTTGGTGGGCCAGGGGTGCAAGCTGACGTTGTCGAGATCGGCTCCGGCGCGCTTCAATACGCCGGCCGCGCGCTCGCCGGACTTGTCATCCTGAACCAGAATGTGGACGCGCTCGCGCTGGGAGAGAAGGCGCACGATTTCGGCATAGAGCCAGGGGATGGCCTGAAACTTGCCAGGCCAGTCCTCGGGATTGTGGGGCCAGGCCAGCCAGGTGGCGTCGTGGCGGTCCCACTCTGAGGGCATGCGGTAACCGAGTTCGCGCGGAGTCTTCGTCATGATGATTGTCTGGAGATATTTGCTGTTCGGCGCTATTTCGGATCGCCGTCGGGCGCCCAGGCGCGGACCGGGTCGAGGAAGCGGCGGGTGATGGGCGCATAGGCATCGATGCGGCGGTCGCGCAGGAATGGCCAGTTCTGGCGCGTGTTCTCGATGACGTGGGGGTCGACCTCAGCGATGAGAATCTCTTCCTTGTCGTGGGAGGCCTTGGCGATGACGCGGCCGAAAGGATCGGCGAGGAAGCTGCCGCCCCAGAAGTCGAGGCCCGGCCCTTCCATGCGGTTGCCGAGCACATCGCCCTGCTCATGGCCGACGCGGTTGACTCCGGCTACGTAGACTCCGTTGGCGATGGCGTGGGCGCGCTGGATGGTCTGCCAGGCATCATACTGGGCGGCACCGAACTCTTCCTTCTCGGCCGGGTGCCAGCCGATGGCGGTGGGATAGAACAGGATCTCGGCGCCCTGCAGGGCGGTGAGGCGCGCTCCTTCCGGATACCACTGGTCCCAGCACACCAGCGTGCCGATGCGGCCCACCGGGGTGTCGGTAGCTTGAAACCCGAGATCGCCGGGGGTGAAGTAGTACTTCTCGTAGTAGAGCGGATCGTCGGGGATGTGCATCTTGCGATACACGCTGATGATGGCGCCCTCGGAATTCAGGGTGACGGCGGTGTTGTGGTAGAGGCCCGGGGCGCGGCGCTCGAACAGCGACGCCACGATGCTGACCCTCGATTCGCGGGCCACCTCGGCCAACCGGGTTGTCGAGGGACCGGGAATGGGCTCGGCCAAGTCGAACAGGCGCAGGTCTTCGCGCTGGCAGAAGTACTGAGCGCGAAACAGTTCCGGCAGGCAGACGATATGGGCGCCGCGGCCGGCGGCGTCGCGGACATGGTCCAGCGCCGCCTCGAAGTTGGCTTCGGGGTCCGGGCCCATGCTCATTTGAATCAGGCCGACGTTGTATTTGCGTGGGAATGCCATCATGTTTTTCCTGGTGCGGTCATTTGATGCAGCAGGGCCGGGTCCGCGATGCGGAATCGGGCCGATTCAATGCAGCTACGGGACAGCGTGTTTCGCGTTGAGCCCGCTAGAGTTTATCGCATTGCGGCGGCTGGTCTTGATGTCCTGGTTGAATTCATCGGGCGTTAAAACAGCGCATTTCGCGGGGCTTGCGGAATTGAGGGGCAAATTGAAGACGGCGCGTAACTTTTTGCCGGGAACCGCGTTCAAACGGGAATGAAGCAGATTTTCCGGCTTGCGCTTCCCCTTGTCTTCGCGGCTGCGAGTGTTTCAGCCATGGCTCAGGAACCCCCCGCGTACAGCGCGCCGCCGGCAGCGGTCCCGGATCGTGGGCCGGTCCCCCTGGACTGGACGCCTCCCGCGCTGGCGGAGTTGAGCAGCCAGGCCGCCGTTAAGAACAGCTTCACCCTGGACCGCAACATGCTTGGCGCCGCGGCCGGGCTGATGGGGGACATGGACGAGCCGACCCGGCAGGCGATCAATCACCTCGACGGGGTCAGCGTTCACCTGCTGCGCTTCGGAGCCAGCGGAGTTCCCGACGAAAACGCAGTAAATTCCGTTCGCGAAGCCTATCACCTCCGTGGCTGGAAGCACCTCGTGACCAGTTCGAACAACGGCGGCCCGGTGCACAACGGAAGCACCGACGTGTGGATGGTGATGGATGGGATGAACGTGCGCGGCGCGGTGGTGCTGGCTGAGACGCCCAAGTCGGTGACGCTGGTGACGGTCGCCGGGAACCTGAGCCCGGTCGACCTGCTGCATCTCCGTGGGCACTTCGGGATTCCGCGATTTGACAGCGACGGAGCCGGCGACACTTCACGCCGCTAAGCGTGCAGGGCGAGACAGCGGGTTGTCCTGCCGTTGCCACTGCCAAATTGAGGGTGTTAGCCTTCCCTTTTGACTCAATCAACGGGAAGGACACCCAACGACCTCATGCAAAGCACGTATAACGGGCTGACGCTGCCCAGCGACGGAAACGCCATCGAGTACGCCAACGGCGAATTTTCGGTTCCAGACAATCCCATCATTCCCTTTATCGAAGGCGACGGCACGGGCCGCGATATCTGGAAGGCTTCGCAGCGGGTGTTCGACGCAGCGGTGGCAAAGGCCTACGGGGGCAAGCGCAGCATCAAGTGGTTTGAGATCTTCGCCGGCGAGAAGGCCTACCGGCAGTTCACCACCTGGCTGCCCGACGACTCGGTGAATGCGGCGCGGGATCTGCGCATCTCGATCAAGGGGCCGTTGACGACGCCGGTGGGCGGCGGGATTCGCTCGCTTAACGTTGCGCTGCGCCAGATCCTCGATCTGTATTCGTGCGTGCGTCCGGTGAAGTATTACCAGGGCGTGCCCAGCCCGGTGAAGCATCCCGAAAAAGTTGACATCGTGATCTTTCGCGAGAACACCGAGGACGTGTACTCAGGCGTCGAGTTCAAGCAGGGCTCGGCGGACGCCGCACGGCTGATTTCCTTCCTGAACGATGACCTGCTGTCCAAGACGAAGAAAAAGATACGCGGCGACTCCGGCGTGGGCATCAAGCCAATTTCGATCTTCGGGACCAAGCGGCTGGTGCGCTATGCCCTCAAGCATGCGCTGGAGTCGGGGCGCAAAACGGTGACCCTGGTACACAAGGGCAACATCCAGAAGTTCACCGAGGGCGCATTTCGCGAATGGGGCTACGAGGTAGCGACTGAGGAGTTCCGCGAGCACACCATTACCGAGCGTGAGAGCTGGATTCTGGGCAATTTCGACGCCAACCCGAAGATCTCGGTCGAGGACAATGCCGCGTTGATCGAACCGGGCCTCGAGTTTGCCCCGCAGAGCTTCCGCGATGAGTTGTACGCCGAAGTTAAAGGCGTGCTGGACGCGATCGGGAAAACGCACGGCAACGGCGCGTGGAAGAACAAGATCCTGGTCAACGACCGGATCGCCGATTCCATCTTCCAGCAGATCATCATTCGCCCCGCGGACTACAGCATCCTGGCGACTACCAACCTGAACGGCGACTACATCTCGGACGCAGCGGCGGCACAGGTGGGCGGACTGGGCATTGCACCGGGCGCCAACATCGGCGACGGCTTCGCGGTCTTTGAGGCGACGCACGGCACCGCTCCCAAGTACGCCGACAAGGACGTCATCAATCCCGGGTCGGTGATCCTGTCGGGCGTGATGATGCTCGAGTTTATTGGCTGGAAAGAAGCGGCGCGGATGATCGAGTCGGCGATGGAGAAGACGATTCAGCAGAAATTCGTCACGTACGACTTCGAGCGGCAGACGGCGGGCGCGACCAAGGTAGGAACCAGCGAATTTGCCACGCGGATCATCGGCAACATGTAAGGGCGATGGTTCGAACCGGCACACGGAGGTGGCGCAGATGAAGCTGAACGATAAGGGCCCGGGAATGTCCGGCGTCAAGCGTATGTCCGCGTTGCTTTTCGGGATTCTGGTGGTGGTAGCGTCCTTCACGGTTCTGCGAATTGCCAGGACATCCGAAGTGCGGGCCGGAGACCCAGGCCGGAGGTGACGCAGCACCGCACGGCATTCCGGATACGCTCGCTCCGGCTTCTCAACGCTCCTCCGCGCCTGACTTCACGCTGACCGACGCCAACAACAAACCGGTCTCATTGTCGGGTTACAAGGGCAAAGTGGTTCTTCTCGATTTCTGGGCTACCTGGTGCGGTGGATGCAAGATCGAAATTCCCTGGTACATCGAGTTCGACAAGAAATACCGCGACCAGGGGCTGGCCGTGGTGGGCGTTTCGATGGACAAAGAAGGATGGGACGCGGTCAAGCCGTTCCTGGCGCGCAAAACCGATGAGGAAACAGGCGGCAATATGGCCATGCAGTATCCCATCGTGATCGGAACGGACGATATTGCCAGGCTTTACGGGCTGAAAACTTTGCCGGTAACGCTGTTGATCGATCGCAGCGGAAAGGTCGCGGTGGCGCACACCGGCCTGGTCGACAAGGACAGCTTCGAAAACAACATTCGTTCTCTGCTCAAGTAGGGCGCGACCAAAAGGAGAAGCATGCGGAAGAAGGTAAGCATTGTAGGCGCCGGGAACGTGGGCGCGACGGCTGCGCACTGGATTGCGTCGAAGGAACTGGCCGATGTGGTGTTGATTGATGTGGTGGAGGGCGTTCCCCAGGGCAAGGCGCTGGATCTGCTGGAGGCTTTGCCGATCGAGAAGCGGGATGTACACGTGACCGGCTCGAACGACTATGCGGCCACGGCCAATTCGGACATCGTGGTGATTACTGCGGGGATTCCGCGCAAGCCCGGCATGAGCCGCGACGACCTGCTGCACACCAATTTCAAGATCATGTCGGACGTGGTGCAGAAGGTGGTAGCGCAATCGCCCGAGTGCATTCTGATCATCGTTTCGAACCCGCTGGACGCCATGGCCCAGGCAGCTTTCCGGCAGGCCGGATTCAACCGCGAGCGAGTGATCGGCATGGCCGGGATTCTGGATTCGGCGCGCTTCCGTACCTTCATCGCCGAAGAGCTCAATGTCAGCGTGGAGAATGTGACGGCGTTTGTGCTGGGCGGGCATGGCGATACCATGGTGCCGCTTCCGCGCTACTCGACAGTGGCCGGCATTCCCATCACGGAGCTGATCGAGCCGAAGCGGCTGGAAGAGACTTGTGCAGCGTACTCGTGATGGGGGGGCCGAGATTGTGAAGTACCTCAAAACCGGCAGCGCTTACTATGCGCCTTCGGCGGCGACGGTGGAGATGGTTGAAGCCATTCTCAAGGACAAGAAGAAGATTCTTCCCTGCGCGGCCTATCTGCAGGGTGAGTACGGCATCGAGGGCTACTACATCGGAGTGCCGTGCAAGCTGGGAGCGGCCGGCCTGGAGAAGATCATTGAGATCAAGCTGACGGCGGAGGAAGATGCGGCGCTCAAGAAGAGCGCGGCCGCGGTGAAGGAGCTTTGCGCCGTAATTTCCGTATAACTTTACGGCGAATGTGAAGCGGCCACTCCGCCAGGCGTAGTGGCCGCTTTTTTAGCTCTCACTACTTCAGAAAATCGGCGACTTTCGGTCCGATGGCATCAGCGCATTGAGAGGGCGCGAGGTGGCCGCAGGCGGGGAAGATTTCCAATCGGGATTGGGGAATAAGCTGGTGCATGCGCTGTCCCTGCCCTACCGGCGTGATCTGATCGAGGCCTCCCCAGACGATCAGGACCGGCATCTTCAACTGGGGAAGAAGAGCGTCCGTAGTGTCGTTGCCGGTGAGCATGGCGTTGAGCGCGCGGTGAATTACCCACGCGTTGTTGCGCGAGGTGCGCAGAATATCGGCCACGATGAAGGCTGGAACCTGGGGCGGGTGGGGCATGAGAAGGGCGTCGAGCTGATCGAGTTGAACAGCCGATACCGGAGTGAACAGGGCCGTATCCCAGGCCGGCGGTTCGCGCAGGCCGGCGCTGTCGAAGATGACTAGGCGGGTGATGCGATCGGGGTGGGCGGCCGCGATCTCCTGAACGATCCACCCACCCATCGACCAGCCGCCCAGGTCGATCTGTTTCAGCCCCATGGCGTCCATGAATCCGACCACCGCGGCAGCTTCATCGCGGATCGAATATGAGAAGTCAGCCGGCTTGTCGCTGCGGCCATAGCCGGGCATGTCGGGCATGTAGACGTGAAAGCCGGCATGGGCGAGGAAGGGCGCGAGGTTGCGCCAGTCTTCGCAGCGTCCGCCCAGCCCGTGGACCAGCACTACGGGCTGCCCTGACTCAGGACCTTCGGTGTAGTAGTGCATGCGGCGTCCGGCTACATTCACGTAACCGGAATGCGCTCCGGCCATGGCCATCTGCGCGTACATGAGGGTGTTGAAGTAGCTGAGCGGACGAGCGTAGAATCCGCCAGCAATCGCGACGACGACCAGGACCACCGCCACGACGGCCCAGACAAGTTTGCGAACCGGTGTCAAAGTCTTTCTCCTGAATGATGACCAAGGGTCTGGGCGCGCTGCCAGCCTGCCTCGATGATACGGACCGTGATCGTTTCCAGTTGGAGGGCGCTGTGGCTGTTCCATTCCGCCCGCTCCACCCAGCGTACGGCGGCCGCGTCGGAGCCGGCCAGCAGCGCGCCGCCGGTAACCCGGCAGAGATAGTCGGCGATGACGTAGTGGTAGCGCACACGTTCTCCGTCGCGATGAACCCGGTCGATCAGCTCAATGAGTTCGAGAGGTTCAACGAGCAGGCCGGTCTCTTCGAGCACCTCGCGGGCCACGGCCTCGGTGAGCGCTTCTCCCAGTTCAATGAGACCACCGGGAATGGACCAGCGTCCCAGTGCGGGTTCGGTGCCGCGCTGCACCAGCAGAACCCGCCCCTCGTGCACGACGACCGCACCTACGCCGACCAGGGGGGCCAGAGGAAACTCGCGCTGAACCATGTACCTAACATAGAGCGCGGGGGGTCCCGCTGGGCAACAGGACACCGCACCATCAAACGCACTTTGCGGTAGGATGTTGACGTGATCGATTCGAATCAGTTTGTGAATTGTGTTTGGATGGCTGCAATGTTGATCGCCCTGGGGCTGGTTCCCGGTCTCTTTCAGAACGCCCTGGACGCCGTCTCCGCTTTCTCGGCCGGACTGACTGCGCTTGGATTGTCACGACCCGCATGGCCAACTCCGCGGCCCGCAAATCCCACGCAGCTTTGCCGATTTTCTGCTCGCGGAATGTGGCCGACTGCGCTCGGAATCCTCATCTTCCTGGTTGGCCTGCTGGCTTACACGGCACGATGACCGACGCCCCACCCCTCCTCCTGCATCTTCCCTATCCGACTATCATCAGACAAGGAGAGGGTGTATGTCTGAAATCACACTGCGTATTGACGGGATGCACTGCGGGGCTTGCATTCGCCGGGTAAGCCAGGCGCTGGCCGGAACCGAGGGCGTGGAAGTAAAGGAAGTGCGGGTAGGCGCGGCACGCATCATTTCCGAGCGTGATCAGCCGGCGGCCGACCGGGCGATTGCGGCGCTGGCCAAGGCCGGCTATCCGGCGCACCTTGACACCTCGGGTTCGCTGCCTGCGGGGGTCTGAATTGACTGAGCCCGGCACGGAATCGGTAACGCTGCCGGTACTGGGGATGACCTGCGCGGCCTGTCAGCACCACGTGGAACAGGCCCTGCGTTCCACTGAAGGTGTGGAGTCGGCGCGGGTGGACCTGATGGCACACCGGGCGAGCGTCGTCTTTGACCCCAATCGCGCCCAGCCTGCGGCCTTGGTCGAGGCGATTCGCAGCGCAGGGTATGACGCGGTTCTCCCCCGCGCCGCGGGCGGGGCCGAACCCGATCACGATGCCGACCAGGGTTCCGAGCGCAAAGCGGAGATAAAGGCCGGCATCATGCTCGCGGCCGGGGCGGTAGCCATGCTGCTGGCGATGCCGCTGGGATCGGCGATGGGAGCAGCGGACCATCTGCTGATGAGGGCCATGCCCTGGCTCTATTCGCTGCCGGCCGGCGGGCTTCGCTGGTCTCTGCTGACAATGACCGGGGCGCTGATGGTGTGGGCCGGCGGCAGCATCTTTGCCAACGCGGTGCGCGGCCTTCGCCACGGCTCCACCAACATGAATACCCTTGTCGCGCTGGGCACCGGCGTAGCATTCGCCTATTCGGCCTACTCAACGATCGCGCCCGGCGTCGGCCGCGCCGTGTACTTCGACGCGGTGCTGCTGATCCTCGGCTTTCTGCTTCTCGGAAAGGCGCTGGAAGCCCGGGCCAGGAGACGGGCACTGGCAGCTCTGGAGTCACTGAGCCGATTGCGGCCGGTGAACGCGCGCCGCGTGGTGGATGGCGTGCAGACGCTGGTTCCGCTGGATGAGATCCGGCCCGGAGACACCGTGCTGGTGCTGCCGGGCGAGCGGTTCCCGGTCGACGCGACCATCCTCGAAGGTCGTACCAGCGTGGACGAGTCGATGCTGACGGGCGAGTCTACACCGCTGGCAAGAGAGCCGGGAGGGCGCGTTCTTGCCGGGTCGCTCAACTATGACGGCGCGGTGGTGTGCCGCGCAGAGTCACTGGGCGAAGCAACCGTGCTGGCACAGATAACCCGGATGGTGGAGCAGGCGCAGAGCTCACGCGCGCCGATGGAGAGGCTGGCCGATCGAGCCAGTTCGATTTTTGTTCCGGTGGTCCTGGGACTGGCGCTGATCACGTTTGCCACCTGGCTCGTAGCGGCTCGTTCCCTTCCCCTGGCGCTGGCCAATACGGTTGCGGTGCTGGTGATTGCCTGCCCTTGCGCCATGGGACTGGCGGTGCCGGCGGCTCTGACAGTCGCTGTGGGTCGCGGCGCGCAACTGGGCGTCTTGTTCAAAGGCGGCGAAGCGCTGGAGCGGCTGGCGGGCCTCGACGTGATCGTGCTCGACAAAACCGGCACGCTCACGGTCGGACGGCCGGTCATGGAATCGGTCCGCACACTCGGATCGTTCACCGAACGGGAGTTATTGCGCATGGCTGCGGCCGCAGAGGAGCGTTCCAACCACCCCCTTGCGCACGCGGTGCTGGACTATGCACGGATGGAAGGTGTGGCGTGGCCGGCCGCCGAAGACGCGCAGGTGGTGCCTGGAAGGGGCCTGACGGCCCGGGTCGATGGGCATGAATGCATGCTCGGCAACGAAGCCATGTTCAAGGAGTTTTTCATTCCTCTGGCCGAGAACATAGCCCCGCCCGCCGCAGGCGTTACACGTCTCTTGATGGCTGTGGATGGGAAGGCGGCCGGTGTTTTCGATGCACGTGACGCGCTCCGCCCCGATGCACGGGCCGCGGTGACGACCCTGAAGCAATCGGGCAACGCTGCGGGCGGAGCAGGCTTGCGCGTGATCATGCTGACCGGGGATTCACTGGATGCCGCGAAACCAATCGCCGCCGAGGCCGGGGTGGATGAAATTGAAGCCGGGCTCGACCCCGCGGGCAAGCTGGCACGGATCCGCGCCCTGCAGAAGCAGGGGCTGCGTGTGGCCATGGTGGGCGACGGCATCAATGATGCGGGAGCTCTGGCCCAGGCGGATGCGGGTATCGCCATGGGCACAGGCGCAGACCTGGCACAGGAAGCCGGCGATGTGCTGCTGCTAAGGGCGCAGCCGGCGGCGATCCCAGCGGCACTTGAACTGGCGCGCGCGACTATCCGCGTGATGCGCCAGAACCTGATCTGGGCGGCGGCGTATAACGTGCTTGGGATCCCCCTCGCCGCGGGCCTGCTGTACCCCGCGTTCCACATCCTGCTCAGCCCCTGGCTGGCGGCCGCTGCCATGGCGTTCAGCTCGGTAAGCGTGCTGGCCAACAGTCTTCGCCTGCGGCGGTGGCAACCTTCGCTCCGCGCCGCCGAACCGGCACGCTAGACTGAAGAGACAGGAATCCCGGTGCGCATTCTAAGTCGCTACATTCTGGGTGAGATTCTCTCGCACGCGCTCATTGGATGCGCGCTGTTCACCTTCATTCTGTTCATGCCGAGGCTTCCGCAGATCCTGGAGATCGTGGTCAGGAACAGTTCGTCTCTCAGCAATGTCCTGGAGATTTTTCTTTTCACCCTACCCAACCTCTTCTGGGTCACGATTCCGATGTCGGTATTGGTCGGGATCCTGCTGGGGTTGAGCCGCCTGGCCGCGGACAGCGAGATTATCGCGATGCGCGCATCGGGGCTGGGCATCGGATATTTCGTCCGCGTGGCGTCAGTGGTCGCGGCCGGCGGATCGATTCTGGGCCTGGCAAATTCGCTCTACATCGCTCCCCGCGCCAACCAGGCGATCCTGGAGATGGAACAATCCCTGGCCGCTTCCCAGGCTTCATACCAGATCCAGCAACAGGTGTTTTACGAGGATTTTCACAACGCGGTTCTCTATGTGCAGAACGTGCGCGCGGGAACCGGTGCCGCCAACTGGGACCACATCTTCATGGCCGACGTCAGTGACCCGGCTTCCCCACGGATCATCACTTCCAAATCGGCCACGGTAGTGAACGACTCCTCTCAGGAACTGCTGATGCGGCTACGGGACGGCACGCAGCATGAAACCCCGACGGGACAGCGGCAGCAATACACGGTGTCGACGTTCTCAACCACCGATCTCCCGCTGAGCCTGAGCCCCCAGAGCGAAGTGCACCTGGGGCGCATGGATACGGCCGTGTACGCCATTCCTACGCGGGCGTTGTGGCAGAGGATTCATCGCCCGGACGGCAAGCGCTTCCTCATTGAGCTGAACAATCGCTTGTCTTACCCGGTCGCCTGCATCGTTCTCATGCTGGTGGGAGTGCCTCTCGGGGTGGTATCGCGTCGGGGCGGCAAGAGCTCAGGCTTCGTCTTCACCCTGCTGCTGGTGGTGTTGTACTACATCCTTTCCTATACCGGGGTGGCGCTGGCCAAGCAGGACAAGCTGCCGGTAGTGCTGGCGGTCTGGCTGGCGAATATCGTTTTCGCCGCGGCCGGCGCGTTTCTGCTGTGGCAGATGGCCAGCGGCGGCCGGGTGCTGAATGCGCTGGCGAGCTTCAGGGTTCGAGCTCCCAAGCTGGCTTCGGTGGAAGAGAACGGGGTGCATCTCAGCAAGCTGCTGGGTCGCTTGCAGCCGCGAATCGCACGCTCCACCGCGCGCGGTGTGTTTCCCCGCATTCTCGATGGATATGTGATCCGCGAATTCCTCAACACCTTTTTCATGGTGCTCTGCGGATTCGTGCTTTTGATGCTCGTGTTTACATTCTTTGAGCTGGTCGGAGACATTATCCGGAACCGGATTTCTTTGACCACGGTGGGCGCTTACCTGGTCAACCTGACGCCCAGCATGGTTTACAGCATCGCACCGCTGGCGGTACTGATCGCGGTGCTGGTGACTTTCGGCGTGCTCAATCGCAACAGCGAAATCATCGCCATGAAGGCCACGGGGATCAGCCTCTACCGGCTGGTGATTCCCATCGTTTCGATTGCCGCCATCCTGGCCGCAAGCCTTTTCCTGTTCGACGAGTTCTATCTGCCCCAGGCCAACCGCCGCCAGGAAGCCCTGCGCAGTACCATCAAGGGTCGCCCGCCTCAGACATTCCTTCACCCCGAAGAGAAGTGGATTTTTGGCGCACCGAGGACCGGCGAGCCAGGCCGCATCTTCTACTACCAGTTTTTTGATCGCGATCGCGAAGAGTTCGCCAACCTGTCGATCTTCGAATTCGATCCGTCGACATTTTCCATTTCCCGCCGTATCTTTGCGGGCCGCGTTTTCTGGGATGAAGTCCATGAAAAATGGAAGTTTCAAAACGGCTGGGTACGAGATTTCAACGGCGCCAACCAGCTGGACTTCCGCGAATTTGTGAACACCACCTTCTCCGAGATCCACGAAGAGCCCAGCTATTTCAGCAAGGAGAGCCTCCAGTCGCAGGAGATGAACTTCGGTCAGCTGGAGCGCTACATTCGCGACCTGCGGCAGAGCGGGTTCGACACCATGCGGTTGCGGGTGGCTCTGTGGCATAAGCTTGCCTACCCGCTGGTCGCGATCGTGATGTCGGTGCTGGCCATCCCTTTTGCGCTCTCGATGGGACGGAGAGGATCGCTCAGCGGGATTGCGGTGGCGGTGGCTGTGGCGCTCGCCTATTGGGTGGTGGATGGGTTGTTTGGCGCCATGGGCAACGTCAATTACCTGCCCGCGGGTGTCGCGGCGTGGTCCTCCGACGTGCTGTTCGGGCTCACCGGCGGATATCTGCTGCTGCGTACCCCAACCTGATCCCGGTTTCCGAGACCCGCTCAAGTATCGTTCTGTCTGAACGCCAAGTGGTCGCGCGACGCCCCTAACCTGCGGGTTATTTGCTTTTGAACCAGTCCGACGCGGAAGGCCCCGTACAATAAAGACATGCTTCGCGACCTGCGTCCCCTGTTCGCTTACATGCGCCGCTACAGGTGGGGATACCTGTGGGGAAGCCTGTCGGTGATCGCCACCAATGCGGTCTGGGTTTTGTTTCCCAAGGTGCTGCAGCAGGCTATCGACGAACTGAACCAGGGCGTCACGCGCCGCCGCATCGTGCTGCTGGCTGGAATCCTCATTCTCATCGCGCTGGTCAAGGGCGTTTTCCTCTATGCCCAGCGATGGATTCTCATCGGCATCTCCCGGGAGATCGAATTTGATCTCCGCAATGACCTCTTTCGCCACCTCGAGCGGCAGGATTCGGGCTTTTATCAGCGCTACCGCACCGGCGACATCATGGCGCGGCTCACCAACGACCTCAACGCCGTTCGCATGCTGCTCGGGCCCGCCATCATGTACAGCGCCAACACCCTGATGTTTACCGTGGGGGCACTGTTCTTCCTGTTGCGCATCAGCCCCTACCTGACGCTGGTGGCGCTGGCGCCGGCACCGATCGCCAGCATCGTGGTGCAGTACCTCGGCCGCAAGATTCACGATCGCTTCGAACGAATCCAGGCCAGCTTTTCAGAGATCTCGGCGCAGGCGCAGGAGAACTTTTCAGGCGCGCGCCTGGTTCGCGCCTTTGCCCGCGAGGACTCGCAGATCAGCCTCTTTGAACAGCTCAACCGCCAGTACATCGCGCGGGCGCTGCGGCTGGTTCAGCTGATGGGCATGTTGTGGCCGACCCTGGAATTCATTCTCGGCGTGTCAATGATCATCACGCTGATGGCGGGCGGCCACCAGGTTCTGCAGCACCACATCAGCGTGGGGCAATTCGTGGCGTTCAACACCTACATGATCCTGCTGATATGGCCCATCATCGCGGTGGGCTGGGTGGTGAATATTTTCCAGCGGGGCACCGCATCGGTGGGCCGCATCGACGAGTTGCTGCGCCAGGAACCGCTTATTGACGACCGCCAGGCTGACCCAGCAATCGCGCGTGACGCTGTTCTGGCCGGAGAGATTGAATTTCGCCACCTGGACTTCAGCTACGGTGAGACGCCCGTTCTGCGCGATGTCTCATTGCAGGTTCCGGCGGGCTCGAGCCTCGCCATTGTCGGGCCGACGGGCTCGGGAAAAACCACGCTCGTCAACCTGATTTCAAGGCTCTACGAAGCGCCCGAGGGATCGCTGCTGATCGATGGCAGGCCGATCCGCGAATATCCCCTGGAGGTTCTGCGCCGCAGCATCGGCATGGTGCCGCAGGAAACCTTTCTCTTCAGTGAGACACTGCGCGAAAATCTGCGTTTTGGTGCGCCCGAAGCCGAAGACGAGAAGATGCTGGAGGCAGCCGAGGCTGCTCACATCAAGCAGGAGTTTGAGGAATTTCCGCTGGGCTACGAAACCATCGTCGGCGAGCGCGGGGTGACGCTCTCCGGAGGCCAGAAACAACGCACCGCGATTGCGCGCGCGTTGCTGCGACGGCCTCCCATCCTGATCCTCGATGATGCCCTGGCCAGCGTCGACACGTATACGGAAGAACGCATCCTGGGCGGATTGCAGACCTATACCGCCGGTTCCACTACCATCCTGATCTCGCACCGCGTGTCGACCGTGCGGCACGCTGACCAAATTGCCGTGCTGGCTCACGGACGCATCGTCGAGTTAGGCAAGCACGACGAGTTGCTGGAGCGGGATGGCTACTATGCGAGCCTGTATCAAAAACAACAGCTGGAAGAAGAGCTCACAGTAGCCGGTTAGCTTGCTAAGTCCGACTGGTTCAGGCTGTCCACCCCGAGTTTGAGGATGTGCCCGGAGTCTCCAGGACGGCCTTTGGAGGTGCCACGGGAATTGTGCCTCCCATTGCCATCACTTCAGGATCGTTGACAACCTGCCGCCACGCATCGCGAACGTTCTTGACCAGCGAAATGACGGTGTGGAATTTCTCCCTTGAGTTGGCCTGCGAACCCTGCAGCATCAGTGCAAAGATAGCGGCATAAAACTCGGACAACACCTGTGCCGGCTTGCCGCCGACATCCATTCGCAGCGTTGCCTGCAAATGAATGACGATGTCAAGGGCGCGCTTGACGGCCAGGCGCCGCTGGCGAGCGTCGCCCTTGTCCACGGCATCGATCGCGCCGAACATGAAGCGGATGATTCCGTCATAGAGCGCGATGGTGAGTTCTACTCCAGATGCTCCTTCGGTAGAACGCGTTTGATACGGGTTCATGTGGAATCCTTATCCGTTCTGGGTTTTGCTGTAGCCGGTGATGGCGCTGTACATCTCATTCACCTGCTGGATCTGCTCGGGAATCGCCTGCAGGATCTCGTTGGCCAAATTTAATTCGGTAGTGAGACTGGTCTTTTGGGTAGCGATCAGCGCTTCCTGCTTGGAAATATTGTCATTGAGCGTGGATTCCTGGCTGGAATTCTCGCTTAGGGCAAGGCTGATGGCGCCTCCAGTGGCGCTGTTGGTGCCCAGACTATCCAGGGTGTTGGTCAAGGTGGATCCGAAGCTGCCGGTGTCCTGAAAGAACGAAACTACCTGGCTGAAGTTCTGGTTGATGGCGTTACTGAGCGCATTAGCATCCAGCGTGATCGTGCCATCGTCTGCAGAACTGGCAGTGATGCCAAGAGAAACCAGGGAGTTGATCGCGTTGCTGCCATATGAGCCGCTGACCGCGGAGAGCATTCCCTGCTGCAATTGCGCGAGGACAGAGGTGCCGTAGAGCGGTTCGGGATTCCCCGATGCGTCCTTCCCTTCCTGGGAGTTGATGGCCTTGATGGTGGCGTTGAAGTCGGTGACGAAGGTGTTGATCGCCGACTCGATGCTCGAGGTGTCGTTGGCGATAATCACCTGCACCGTCTCCGAAGCGGAGGAGCCGGAACCTGAAGTGGTGCCGCTCCCAGACGAAAGCAACTGGAATGTCACGCCCGGGATCGCGTTGGTGACCGTGTTGGAGGCACTGGTGATGTCAGGCACTCCGTCGACCGTCATGGAGGCATCAATGCCCTTCTGAATGGTGGCCAGGCCGAGCCCTGAATTCGTATCCGGCGTCGTGGAGTCGGCCAGCGTGGTTAGGGTGCCGCCCGGGTTGGTAGTCGAGTTAGAGATGGTGATCTGGCCCGCCGCGCCGCTGCTCTCGCTCACCAGGGAAAGACGCTGGGTTCCGTCTGCGTTGGTCAGCACGCTGGCCGTAACGCCGACATTGGCCTTGTTGATGGCTGCGGAAAGTCCGGCCAGAGTGGTCGCGGTCGAACTGTCGCCGACGTTTACAGTCTTCCAGTCTCCGCTGCCGATCTTGAAAGTGATGCCTCCGCTCAGCTTGTCGGATGCGGCGACTGCGTCCGTGGCAGCGCTGGAGGTCTGGGCCAGATTCTGAATCGAAATAGTATGGGTGCCGGCCACGGCACTGGCGCTCGCCGAGGACAAACTCAGCACATTGGTGTCGGAGCTGGAGCCCGTCTTGTAGGCCATGGTGGCGTTGAAATCCGTAAGGGTTTGAAGGTCTGTGGAGAGCGTAGAAAGCTGAGTGCCCAAACTGGTAAGCGCAGTGTCGCGGCTTTGCAGACTCGTAAATTGAGTCTTCCAGGGCTTCTCGACAGATTGGAGATTGGTAACGATCTGGTTGACCGTGGAGGTAACATCGAAGCCCTGACCGCTGGTCCCCGAACCAAAATTCAAGCCGACGGTGCCCATGTCTGCCTCTCGCACGGATATAGATCAGGTGATGGTCCAAATGGAGCTGCAAACGGTTAGGGAAGTCTAAGCACATTTGCGATGGCAACAAAAGCGGGGAAGCTGCTGGTATGCCGCTTCCCCATTTTCTGCCCGGCTATTACAGCTCCCGGATTACTGGAGCAGTTTGGTGATCAGCTGCTGCGACTGGTTGGCCTGCGAAAGAGCGGCGATGCCGGTCTGGCTCAGGATCTGGTACTTGGACATGTCGGAGGTGGCCTGGCCGTAGTCGGTCGCGGTCACATCGTTTTCGGCTGCCAGCGTGTTGGTGGACTGAGTCGTCATGACATTGCCGACCGCCGAAAGCGTGTTGATGTTGGCACCGATCGTGCCGCGATCGGCGGCAACGGAGGTGATGGCCGCGTTGATCGACACCAGAGCAGCTTGCGCGCCGGCGGTGCTGGTCAGGTCGGTGCCGGCCAGGTTCAGGCTGCTGGACGAAGCCTGCACGAGGTCGGAGGATGCGTTGTTGTAGGACTGGGAGATGGTGCCGTCAGAGGTAAAAATTGCGACTGACTGATTGGCTTTGCTGTTGACCGTCTCGCTTTCGGTGAGGTCGCCCGCGGTGCCTACGGAGATGGTTCCACCGGTGAGGCTCAACTTGTTCCCGGAGATGGTTGCATTCACGCCTGCCGTGCCGAACTGGGTGTTGATATCCGCCGCCAGCTGCGAAAGGTTCCCGCTTCCGCCGGCTGCGAATGTTCCGGTCAGCGCCGTTGCGGTGCCGCCCGTGGCTGTGATGTTCAGTGCGCCTGTCGAGGCCAGGACGGTCAGGCTGTCGCTGGCGTTGCCTACGGTGAGAGAAGAGTCGCCGGTGGTGGAGATATTCGATGTGTCGGTAAGGTTGTTGGAAGCGGAGGCGAATTTTGCGCCGCCGCTCAAAACCAGCTCATTGCCCTGAACCGACGCCACCGAGGCGCCAAATTGCGAGTTGATCTGGCCCGCTAGAGTGGCGATTGTATCGGTGCCTGATCCTAGTACGTAGTAGCCCGTGGCGCCACTGGCGATAATTCCCTTGGTCGTCGCAGTGCCTGCGGTTTCGCCGCTATTTTCAAGCTGCAGCGTCTGCGTGCCATACGTGATGGTAGCTGTATCCGTTTTCGCCGCACCGATATCGACCTTGTCGTTGGCGTTGCCGACCGTATAGGCTGCGTTCTTCGCGAATGTCGAGATGCCGTTGTATTCGGTGTTGTTGTTGATAGTGTCGACTTCGGTGAGGATCTTCTGGTATTCAGAGTTGGCCGCTGTCACCTGACTGTTGTTCAGCGTGCCGTTGGAAGACTCGGTAGCCAGCGTGACGGCGCGGTTGAGGAGACTGGTTACCTGTGACAGAGCACCATCGGCAACCTGCAGGAAGTCGACGCCTTCGGAGGCGTTCTTCGCAGACTGCGACAGGGCGGTGGCGGAGGCCTGGAGGCCATTGGCAAGCGACAGGCCGGCCGCGTCATCGGCGCCGGAGTTGATGCGGGAGCCCGAAGACAGCTGCTGCAAAGTCTTCGACAGGCTTGCCTGCGTGTTAGCCAGGTTATTCTGTGCGTAAATTGCCGAAATGTTATTGAGGACACCCAAAGCCATAAAGATTCTCCTTGTGTAGTGCGTTGTTGTTCGGTCCCCTGCTTCGGGCTCCTGGCCTTAGATCTCCGGCTGATCCTGCCTGCCGGCTCCGGCCCACCTTGGAAGGAACCATGTTTGCCCACAGCCTTCATCGGCGCAATGGGAGAACACTTTACTTGCTTCCTTTCGGCGCGTATGGGTTCTTTCTCATCAACGTTCCCCGCACCCCGCCGATATACCTCCCAGTGAGAAAGAGAGTGTCTGCGACCCCATGATTGAACTGACCAAACTGAACGGGAATCCAATGATGTTGAATTGCGACCTGATCAAAACCGCGGAGGCTTCGCCGGATACCATGCTGACCCTGGTTAATGGAGAGAAGCTGATTGTGCGCGAAGACTGCGCCGAGGTGGCGCGACGCGTGATGGCTTACCGGGCGAGCCTGCTGGCGGCGGTTGCGCGGAGACTGGACCGATTCGAAGATGTGGCTCGGGTGGTGTCGACGAACGCCGTCGGACCGGCGGACTCCCCACTGTCCGGCGGCCTGGTCAAACCCGGGAGCACGCCTGGTCTTTAAGCGCATCCTCAGCGTAGAGTCACTCGGATCGCACGGAGTTGTGTCATGGATAAGGGAAGTATTGGAGGCGTGTTGCTGGCCATCGCCGGTATCGTGGCCGGACTCTTGATCGAAGGCGGCAATTTCGGCCAGATATTGCAGCCCACCGCGGCGCTGATCGTATTTGGCGGCACTCTCGGAGCGGTGCTGCTGCAGTTTCCGCTGGGGACCGTCATTGCCGCGTTCCGCAGCATCGCCACAGTGTTCACCGCGCCGCGCAAACAGAGCGAGGAATTGATCAGCCTGCTGGTCGCCTTTGCCAACAAGGCACGGCGCCAGGGCGTGGTTTCGCTGGACGCGGATCTCCAGACCATCCGCGATCCTTTTTTGAAGCAGACCCTGATGCTGGCCGTCGACGGGACAGAGCCTGGCGATCTGCGCAAGATCATGCAGGTGAGCCTGGATTCGAAGACCGAGTGCGAGGAGCGGCTGCCGGCCGTGTTTGAATCCGCGGGAGGATTTTCGCCGACCATCGGCATCCTCGGCGCGGTGCTCGGCCTTATCCAGGTGATGCAGCATCTGGATAATATTCAGGAAGTGGGGCGCGGCATCGCAGTGGCGTTTGTGGCTACCATTTACGGCGTCGGGATTGCGAACCTTTTCTTTCTGCCCCTGGCGGGCAAGATGCGGCTCCGGGTGCGGGACGACTACCTGCGGCGGGAGATGATGCTGGACGGCGTGATCTCGATTCTTGAAGGGATTAATCCGCGCATGCTGGAAGTGAAGCTGGCGGGCTTCGTGGAGCAGACCGCCAAACAGAAGCGGGAGCAGGCGGCATGAGAGCGCGGATACCCAGAAGCCGGGTGACGCATGATCGGTGGCTGGTGTCATACGCCGACTTCATTACCCTGCTGTTCGCTTTTTTCGTGGTGTTGTTCGCATCGGCCAAGGCCGACCAGAAAAAGCAGGTGGCCGTAGCGCAGGCGATCGACGAGGCATTTCGATCTCTGGGCATCTTCGCGGATGTGGCGCGGCGTCCGGCGAAGATGTCGACCGGCGCGGTGGGAACGGAGCAGGCGGCGATGCCGATGAACATCGTGATGGGCGAGGACGTCCTGTCACCCGCCCAGGTGAAAGGCGACCTGGACAAGCTTCGGCGCGACCTCGAGCAGAGGCTATCCAACCAGGTGGCGCAGCACACGGTGGCGATTCAGATGGGCCGCGACGGCCTGGTCATCAGCCTGCGGGAGGCGGGCTTTTTCGCTTCCGGTTCGGCGCGCCCGCGGCCCGAAGGAGTGCCGGCCTTGCGCGAAATCGCGGGACGGCTGGGACACACTCCATACGACGTGCGCATCGAGGGCCACACCGACAATGTCCCCATTCACACGGCTGAATTCGATTCGAACTGGGAGCTTTCAGCGGCTCGAGCCACTACGATCGCACGCCTCTTTCTCGATCTCGGAACTCTTCAGCCCGATCGCATATCGGTAGCGGGTTTTGCGGAGTTTCACCCGGTGGCAGGCAATGACAACGACGAGGGACGAGCCAAAAACCGTCGCGTAGATCTGGTGGTGCTGCCTCGCACCAAAGTGAACCTGTCGGATGACCCCGCGGCGACAAGCAACTGGCGCAAGATCACCGATCCCCGCTGAGGAGACATCGAGTCCTTACACTTCGCGATTTCGTTCCTTTGCAAAACTTTCAGCGTATTACGCGCCGGCGAACCCGCTCCCGTTCGCAGTCAAACGCCATATTAGTCACATCCGGGCCGCGCGCTTCGATTCTCCCGTTTACAATTCGGATGGAGGCGAAAGGAAATCATGGACTCCGATGCCATTCTCGCTGCAATAGATGCCGAAATTGAAGCTCTCCGCAGAGCGCGGGCCCTGCTTTCATCCGCAAATGTCGAACCTGCGAAGGCCGCAAAGAAAAGTCAGGGCAGGACGGGAACTGCTACCCGGCGCGCGATGAGCCCCGAGGCCCGGAAGCGAATCGCAGATGCCCAGCGGAAGCGGTGGGCGATTAGTAAGGCGCAGAAGAAAGTTTCGCCGGCTGCCGTTACGCCGAAATCGGCCAGGAAGAAGTCCGCCACCAAGGTCAAGACCAGCCCGGCGAGAGCGAAGAAGGCCACCCCAGCGCCTCGCGTCAAGCGAAAGGGCGCGCCAGCCAAGAAGTCGGCTCCGGTCAGGGTGAGCAAAGCGCAGCTGGCGAAGCCTGCCCCGGCTGCCCCGGAGGTTCAGAGCAGCGAAGTCGTTCCTTTTTAAAAGGGGCATAAACCCCGGCACCGAGTCGGGCGACCGGGGTTTTTGTCGATTGACCATGACGCACGCACACTATGGCCTATGCCTGCAGGTCGCCGCCGTTGGGTTAAGGGTTGTAATTAAGGTTAGGCCCGAGCCATCGCTCGACTTCTTCCAAACTCATTCCCTTGCGCCGGTGATAATCCGCCACCTGATCGCGATCAATCTTGCCCAGGCTGAAATATCGAGATTGAGGATGAGCGAAATAGAATCCGCTCACGCTCGACCCCGGCCACATGGCGAATGACTCAGTCAGCGTAATTTCAGTGTTTGCCTCGACATCGAGCAGGCGCCAGAGGGTGCCTTTTTCGGTATGGTCGGGGCACGCGGGATAACCGGGAGCCGGCCTGATCCCGCGATACTTCTCATGGATCAGTTCGTCGATGGCGAGGCACTCCTCACGGCCATAGCCCCATTCATCGCGAACCTGCTTGTGCAGGCACTCTGCGAAAGCTTCGGCAAGCCGGTCGGCGATGGCCTCGGCCATGATCGCGTTGTAGTCATCGTGTTCCGCTTTGAAACTATCGACCAGCTGCTTCAGTCCGATTCCGCTGGTCACCGCGAATGCGCCGATGGAGTCAGGCATGGCGGTCTCTTTTGGCGCGATGAAATCGGCCAGTGACCGGCATGGCTCGTTGCCTTCGCGGTTGGCCTGCTGGCGCAGGAAGTGCAGCCGTTCCAGCACCGCGGTGCGCGATGAGTCCGTATAGAGTTCGACATCGTCGCCCACTGCATTTGCAGGAAAAAAGCCGTAGACACCGCGTGCGGTGATGAGTCTCTCGGCGATGATCCGGTCAAGCAGAGCGTTGCCGTCTTCGAATATCTGGCGGGCCTGCGGTCCATAGACTTCGTGATCCAGGATGCGCGGATAGACGCCTTTCAACTCCCACGTATGGAAGAAGGGGCTCCAGTCGATAAATGGCCGGAGAGTCTCCAGGGGGAAGTCGTGTAATACCCGGACGCCGGTGAACTCCGGAATTGCAAGGTCTTCCGAACGCCACTCAATGGAGGATCGCCGCGCGCGGGCTTTCTCGAGCGAAATGACCTGCTGTTGCGGCCCTGAATGCGATTTCCGCAAAGCCTCATATTCGGCGCGATGTCTGGCAACAAACTGTTCCTTGCCGTCTTCGCTCAAGAGGCTGGTGGTGACGGGGACCGCCCGGCTGGCGTCGAGAACATGCACCACCGGCTGGCTGTAGTGCGGCGCAATCTTCACCGCGGTGTGCGCCCTGCTGGTGGTGGCTCCTCCGATGAGCAGGGGCAGCTTGAACCCTTGGCGCTCCATCTCCCGGGCCACATGTACCATCTCGTCAAGCGAGGGAGTGATGAGGCCGCTCAGGCCGATCATGTCGGCGTTTTCGGCTTGTGCCCGTTCCAGAATTTTTTCCGAAGTTACCATCACTCCAAGATCGATCACTTCGTAGTTGTTGCACGCGAGGACCACGCCAACGATGTTCTTCCCAATGTCGTGGACGTCTCCCTTGACGGTCGCAAGCACGATCTTGCCCTGGGCCCTGACGGTGTGGCCTGACGCTACCATCGCGGCCTTCTCGGCTTCCATGAACGGAGTGAGGTAGGCTACTGCCTTCTTCATGACGCGCGCCGACTTCACCACTTGGGGCAGAAACATCTTGCCTGCTCCAAACAAATCACCCACCACGCTCATGCCGGCCATGAGCGGGCCCTCGATGACAAGCAGCGGACGTCCGAGTTTGGCCCGCGCCTCTTCAGCGTCGATCTCGATGTAGTTATCGATTCCCTTGACCAGGGCGTGTGTGAGGCGCTCCTCCACGGTTCCGCTGCGCCATTCCTCCGACTTCTTCTCGGATACTTCCTTGCCTACGTGCTTCAGCTTTTCGCCGTGCTCGACAAGCCGTTCAGTTGCATCGGGCCGGCGATTGAGCAGGACATCCTCGACCAGGACCTTCAGTTCGGGCTCGATCTCTTCGTACACTTCGAGCATGCCGGCGTTGACAATGCCCATGTCCATGCCCGCCGCAATGGCGTGATAAAGAAACGCCGAGTGCATGGCCTCGCGAACCTTGTTGTTGCCGCGAAAGCTGAAGGAAATATTGGAAACACCGCCACTGACCTTGGCGTGGGGCAGGTTGGCCTTGATCCATCGGGTGGCGTTGATGAAATCGACGGCGTAGTTGTTGTGCTCTTCCATGCCGGTGGCCACGGTGAGAATGTTCGGGTCGAAGATGATGTCCTGCGGAGGAAAGCCCACTTCGTCGACGAGAATGTTATAAGCCCGTTCGCAGATGCGGATTTTGTCCTCATAGGTAGCGGCCTGGCCCTTTTCGTCAAACGCCATCACCACTGCAGCCGCGCCATATTTGAGAACGGTCGCGGCATTCTGGCGGAACTTGTCTTCCCCCTCCTTGAGGGAGATGGAATTGACGATGCCCTTGCCTTGAAGGCACTTCAGGCCGGCCTCGATCACTTCCCATTTCGAGGAGTCGACCATGAAAGGGACCTTGGCAACCTCAGGCTCGCTGCCCAGCAGCTGCAGGAAACGGGTCATGGCGGCGACCCCGTCGATCATGCCTTCGTCCATGCAGATGTCGATCACGTTGGCGCCGTTCTCTACCTGCTGGCGGGCGATGCTTACCGCCTCTTCGTACTTCCCTTCCTTGACGAGTCTGGCGAACTTCGGCGAGCCGGCCACGTTGGTCCGCTCGCCGATCATGATGTAGACGCCGGGCTGCTGTGTGAATGGCTGCGACCCTGACAAACGAAGCGGCTTTGCCTCCAGCGCCGGCGCCGCGACGGTAGCCTCCGAAATGCTCATGCTCGGATCCCATCCTCGAGCGCGTAGAGTTCGCTGCTCTCGTTTGTCCATTTTCGCGGCGGCTGCCCTTCGAGAGCCTTGGCGATGGCGGCAATGTGTTCCGGGGTGTTGCCGCAACAGCCGCCGGCAATGTTGATCAGGCCGGCCTGCGCGAAGTCGCCCAGATAGCGAGCCATGTCTTTCGGTCCCAGGTCAAAGCCGGTTTCAGACAGCGGATTGGGCAAGCCGGCATTGGGGTAGCAGGATATGGCGACATCGGCCTTTTCCGACAGCTCGGACAGGAAAGGGTACATCAAGTCGGGACCGAGCGAGCAGTTCAGCCCCACGGACAGCGGCTGCACATGCTTCACTGCGTTCCAGAACGCCTCGGTAGTCTGCGCGGAGATAAGCGTCTCGCCGCCGCGTCCTACGGCGGCAGAAATCATCACCGGCAGTTCCCTGTTCTTCGCAGCGAGTCCGTCTTCATCGAAGACCTCGCGAATCGCCACCAGCGCCGCTTTGGCATTGAGAGAGTCGAAGATGGTTTCCACCAGGAGCAGATCGGAACCGCCTGCGATCAGTGCGCGAACCTGGTGCTTGTAAGCGTCTTTTACCTGGTCGAAGGTGACCACCCTGAAGCCGGGATCGTCGGGGTCCGGCGAGTTCGACAGGGATACAGTGAGCGGCCCGATGGCGCCTGCCACAAAGCGCTGCCGCGAAGTAGCGGTCCCGACGCGGTCGGCCCATTCGCGGCACTGTCGCGCCGATTGTTCGTTGATCTCCCAGGCCAAATCGTTGAGGAACGGATCAGTGATGACCTTCTGGTAAAAGGCGGGGTTTTTCCGGCCGCCGTGCTCGCGGGGATCGTCCACAAAGAACTCGCTCTGGGTAATGCTGGTGGCGCCGAACGTGTTGGTCTCAATGATGTCGGCGCCAGCATCGAGAAACCGGCGGTGAATGTCGCCAATCATCTTCGGCTGGGTGAGCGAGAAGAGATCGCCGTTGTTCAGCAGGTCCTTCTTCGAGTCTTTGAACCTCTCGCCGCGGATGTCCGCTTCAGACATCCCATAGGTCCGAATGGTAGTACCCATGGCTCCGTCAATGATCGCGATGCGCGTTTCAAGAACTTTTTCCAGCGCGTGCCGATGAGTTCTCATATGTATCTCCCTGGTCAGAGCCACTTCTGCGGGCAGGTCGTGCGGCACCATGGGATTGGGGAAGATGAAAGCGGGCAGGTTCTGAAAGCACCCCCCGGATTCCGCGCTCTTCGCAAACCCTGCGCCGTCTATTGATTATAGCGATTTGTGCAAATTCGATGCCTTAGTTGCCTGCCTGAACCTCGGCCCTGAACCGCGAATGAAGACGGCGCGCACGATGCCATCCGGCGCAACGGTCCCTTTTAAAGATTGACGATTGTCCCCTTCCCCTCAGATTTTGCGCTCTTGATTTTGAAGGGCAAAGAGGGCATCGAAACAAGATATCTCGCGCCGTCGGCGAGATTCTGCCGCGCCTTTCCGGGGCCTCGACCGACGCAGACCGATCCATGATGATGGAGAGTTGCAGTTCTTTTGCGCGGAGAAACTCGTACGATTTCAAAGGAGATCATTACATGTCGAACCGTTGCTCCAAGTCTGTTCCGGCCCCCTGCCTTCCGGCAATTTCCGATCCTCGACTGCTGGATAACTTCACCCGGCGATTCAACACCGCCACCGCCCAGGCATTGACTCCCTCTGAAGCCCACCCGGTCAACACCGACCTCGGCCTTGCCGACAAATGTGGTTCGTACTCCAAAGGAATCAAGCAGGCCAGTCCCGGAAAAGTCGATCTCGCCGCGTTTGCGCTTTTTCAGACTGCTATCGCGTCGGGGAAATTCTCCGATTTTGAAATCGTCCCCAAGGGCGGCGCTGCCAAACAGAATGGCCCCATGGGAGCTTACGCCCGGGTGTTCTGCGGCGCCGACAGCAGCGCTTTCGGCACGCTCCCGGTGCCCGCGCCCCCTGGTGTAAGCAGTCCGGCATACGCCACTGAACTGGTCGAACTGTATTGGTGCTCGCTGCTGCGGGACGTGGCATTCACTGACTATTCGATGAATGCGCATGCTCACGCAGCCGCCCATGAACTCACCGGGGCCCCGGGCTACCAGGGACCGACGGACGCGGCCGGCAAGGTCACTCCCGAGCTTCTGTTCCGCGGCAACTTTTCCGGCGAAAAAGTCGGGCCCTACATGTCCCAGTTGCTGCTGGTTCCGACAAACTTTGGCGCCGCCCCGTTCGACCAGCGCTATATCACCTATCGTCCCGGTATCGACTACCTGACGGATGAGACATCCTGGTTCAACGTTCAGAATGGTGGATCGACCGCGCTGACAAATCAGCCTGAATCAATTCCGCGCTATCTGCACGATGGCCGCGGGCTGGCAGCGTGGACGCATGTGGATGAGCTCTACCAGGCGTATTTCACCGCATACCTGGTTTTGGAGTCACTCGGAGTTCCGGCAAATCCGACGAACCCCTACGCCGGCGCGAACGTACAAAAGCCCTTCGGCACCTTCGGCCCACCCGACCGGGCGGCGGTGCTGGCCGAAGTTTCCAAGTGCGCCCTGAACGCGGTCTGGTATCAGAAGTGGGCGATCCACCTTCGCCATCGCCCGGAAGCCGGCGCTGGCCTGGTCCACCTGATCAATGGCGGCACCACATTCAGTGCCGCACCCGATCCATTCGTTTTCAATTCGAAGGCCCTTAAGGCCAGCCACGCTCACTACCACAGTTACCTGCTGTCGCAGCCCTTCCCCGAGGGATCTCCGACGCACCCCGCTTATCCAACCGGACACGGAACGGTTGGAGGCGCATGCATCACGATTCTCAAGTTTTTCTACGATGGCGATTACACGTTCGACCATCCCGTCATGCCGAGTTATGACGGAACCAGCCTGCTCAGTTGGACCGGGCAACCGGGAACCGGTTCCCCAGGCACTTTGACCCTCAACGGCGAATTGAACAAACTGGCTCATAACATCACGTTTGGCCATGGGATCCACGGGGGAATCCACTGGCGAAGCGACAGCGATTCGTCCGTCCTGCTGGGCGAAGCCGTGGCACTGCGCTTCTTGCAGGATCTTGCCTGCACATACCAGGAGAAAATCTCGGTGACATTCAAGAAGATTGACGGCACCTCTGTTACGATCCACAACTAGCCGGCAAGCAAATGTCCCGAATCTCTGGCGCCACGAGGTCTGGCGGACGCGCACAACCATGCACGCCTGCCGGACCGGCATGGACAGGAGCGCAAAAAGGCCGCCGGGAGTCGATGAACAGGCTCCCGGCGGTCTCGCATGCCAACTCGAATCGTTGCACGTTGCCCTAATTCCCGCACTTACGGCTTCAGCAAAAGCGCGCGAGGGCAGACGGCTGCCCGTCATTTTGTTAAGTGGACCAGAACCAAGATATTAGCGGAATTATGACAGCGGCCGGCCGATTCGATGCTCGAACAAGCCTTCGCCGGCATGGACCGTCCTGTGTCAGCTCAAGCTGACTCCGCAAACCTCAGATGACACTAGTGTGACAACGCACGGAGCGCGGGCCGCCGAAGTGTGATTGACTGGTTGAGGATTTGACTGGGGAGCTCGATGCTTGAACAAACAAGAAGAGGTTTTCTGAAGGCCACAAGCCTCGCGGCGCTGGGAGCCGCATTTGTCGATTCAGACGCGCAGGAATCGGCGCCTAAAGATGGCGGCACCGGGAGTTCAAATGAGCCGGGGACCGACCTTGCGGGACTGGTCAACCTGCTCCAGGGGACAGACTCGAGCTATTACTTCTCGCGGGGCAACACGCTTCCCATCGCGGCCATGCCTTTTGGAATGGCGCACTGGACGCTGCAATCGCGGAGCGGCTCCCCGTGGATGTTCCAGCCCGGCGACCGGCGCATCCAGGGGTTCCGCAGCACTCACCAATTGAGTCCGTGGCTCTCCGATTACGGCCACGCAACATTCATGCCATTCGCAGGCGAGGCGGGCTTTGAGCCGGAGGCGCGATCCTCTTCTTTCAGGCCCGAAGAAGCTGCCCTCTTGCCATATGCGCTGCGGGTCAGGCTGCTTCGCTACCAAGCCGATGTTGAACTTGTTCCCACCCTCCGTGGCTGTGTGATCAGCACCGCCTTTGCCGACGCGGGTCCGCGGGGCTTGATGATTGAAATCCCCGGCAAGGACGGCACCATCGAGCCGGACGCTTCGGCGAAGATTGTGCGCTTCGAGTCGCGTGCGAATGAGGGAGGAGTTCCAGAGAACTTCGCCACTTATTACGTGGTTCAGTTTTCCGAGCCCTGGCAAAGTTTCGACGTGCACGCCAGCGGAGGAAACCGAATCGCGGTAGTGAAATTCTCTAGCGCTACGGGCCGAACGATGGATGCGAAGATCGCCACATCCTTCATTTCCTTCGAACAGGCAATGCGGAATTTGCATCTGGAAGCCGGTGACCGCACGACGAAGGAACTGCGCGGCAAGGGCGCGGAGGAGTGGAATGCGGCATTGGGCCGCATCGACATTGATGGTTCGACTGAGCAACAGCGTCGGACCTTTTATTCCTGCCTTTACCGGGCGTTGCTGTTCCCGCGCACCTTTCACGAGCCCGATGAGTCTGGAAATCCTCATCATTTCAGCGCATTCAATGGCAAGGTGATGCCCGGAGTCATGTATGCCGATCACGGGTACTGGGATGTATACCGGGCCTGGTACCCATTCATGTCCCTGGTCTTCCCTGAACGCCTGGGCGAGATTCTGCAAGCTTGGGTCAATGCCTATCGCGAGGGCGGATGGATGCCGCAGTTCCCGGCGCCTGGCTATCGCGCCTGCATGTCCGGCAGCCTCATCGACTCGCTTTTTGCCGATGCGATCCTCAAAGAGGTTCCCGGATTCGATGTGCAAGCGGCTTACGAGGGATTGCGCAAGCATGCTACGCAGCCCGGGGACCCAAGCCGCGGCTTTGGACGCCAGGGCATCGAATACTATCTCAAGCTGAATTACCTGCCCGCAGATCGCGTGAATCAGTCGGTCGCCGAGACGGCGGATGCTGCGTATGGCGATTTCTGCATCGCGCAAATTGCAACCAAACTGGGCAAGATCGAAGACACGAAGATGTTTCTGAAGCGTTCGGAAAACTGGCGGAACATCTTCGATCCCAAGACTCGATTCTTTCGCGGCAAGAACGAGGACGGCTCGTGGCTCGAGCCTTTTGATCCATTCACGTGGGGTAGTCCTTATGAGGAAGGCGCGGCCTGGCAACACCGCTGGAACGTACCTCACGATGTGCCTGGTCTCATCGCGGCCCTTGGTGGAAAGGAGGCTGCCGTCTCGGCTCTTGAAGAGATGCTGACGTTACCGCCCAAATTTAATGTGGGCGTATACGGTCAGGAGATCCACGAGATGTCGGAGATGGCCGCACTGCCGTTTGGCCAATACATGCACAACAACCAGCCCGTGCATCACGTCCTGTATTTATTCGCAGCCGCGGGCCGACCCGACCGCACTCAATACTGGGTGAGGCGGGTGTTGAACGAGGCGTACAGCGCGGCCGACTTTTCCGGCGATGAGGACACGGGGTCAATGTCTGCCTGGTACATTCTCAGCGCTCTGGGCATGTACCCATTATGCCCGGGCAAGCCGGAATATACATTGGGCAGCCCGCTTTTTTCCCATGCCGCAATCCATCTCGGGCACGGCAAGGATATCGTCATCGACGCGCCCGGCAATGGACAGCAGACGCCTTATGTTGGACGGATCATGGTGAACGAGTCGCTGCATCGGACAAATGTTATCGATCACTCCACGCTCGCGCAGGGCGCTCGCATCCGCTTTGAAATGCGTAATACGCCGACCTCGGCGTAAGGCGCCGCTAGCTGCGCCGGATTAACCCGGCCCGATAAGTTGCCGGGCCGGGTTTGACGGCAAGGCGCGGGATTTCTTTTCAGGCGCATCTGGGCTCGGAATAAAAAGCTGCCGAGACCCTCTGCGGGAAGATAAATCTCTTTACCAAACAAGGCGTCTGCGCGGGGATGTTCCCCGGACCGTGATTCCCATCCCGTTCACACAATTATTCGCTGTTTTGTTTGACAGCAATCCATTCGCGCGACTATTTTGGTCAGCGGAGTGGGATCGTTACCACTTCAGTCTGTTGCTCGAATTTGCAGACAAATGCTTCGGAAGTTTTTCGAGAGGCACACTCCCCCGCGCAAAGGATGAGCCATGTCCTTCTCCCGCAGACAATTCCTGGTCCTGAGCGGCGCCGCCGCCGGGGCAAGCGCCGTCAACCTGGCGGCTTTTTCACAAACCCCGGCGGATCCGTCGGATGATTCTCCGTTCCACTGGCCTCCTAGTCAGGCACTCCCGTCATTCCGACAAGCGGTGCATCTTGACGCGGCGGACATAACTGCATTGGACGGCGATCAGCAGGGCCTGCTGGTGTCATTGCAAGGCGTCGTGAACCGTTCCCGGCCCCGCATTTACCTGTATTGGGGTACCGATCCCACAAATGTCGAATGGTTAAAGACCATCGCGGTTCCTTACACCATGACGAGCCAGCCTATGTCGCTCCTGGAGCGTTACCGTTCCGAAGTTTCGGGCGCCATCGTCTACGACCCGAACGTACCCGACACCATCAATCTTGCAACCACGCTGGCCGGAGTGCATGGAGTGGTCATAGCCACAGCTGACCTTGCTGCCCAGCTTCAACTGCCCATCGTTGAAGATCTGCGCGGCCGGTTCGCAGACAAGTTGGCGGTGTACCAGTACGCGCTGAGCAGCGTGTGGCCGAGCCTGACCAAGCGGTTGCTCACCGCGATCAGCCCATCCGATTCCCAAACAACCCCCAACGTGCAGTGGACCACGCTTCTTCAAGTAGCACAGCCGGTGACGGACGCGTCGAACAAAGCCACATATACTGCGGACCTATCCTCCCTGTTGGGCGGGACAGCTGTTTATGTACGCTACCAGGACGCCTACTCCAACACCGGGTGGGGGCCTTCCGTTTCGCAGGTGACCGTCACAGCGGATGGCAACGTCATCGCTTCGTTCCAACCCGGTACAAGTGCCGAAACGCCTTTTTTGTTTGATCCAGACAGTTCGCAAGTAGCCTCAGGAGGATGGCGCTTTGCGGATGGGACCAACTATTTCATCTACAAGTTCGCTCCTCCGGCCGGAACCAAGACGCTTACCCTGTCTACGCTGATGTGGAATCAATATCTGGTAACGGCAACAAACACCGCTCCCAGCTTCCAGGTAGTCAACCCGCTGTTCCGCGACTACATCGTAGCGACCAAGGCACCGGTATTCTGGCTTGATCCGGAAGTTCCCGAAGAAGCTGCATTGTTCACTCAGATACTGCAGACTGTCGAACCTGACACACCTTACCTGGGTTGGTTCCCGCAAGGTCACGAGATGACAGGCGTCACACTCTGCGCACAGTATGCGACGGTGGTGGTTGCTGCGGACTATTTTTACAACGCCAGCGTCTTCAGCGGGGTTCGTGCGCCCATCAAGTCTTACCAGCCTCTAGCGCCGACGCCGAAACTCGCGAACAAGATTTATCTCTCGCTGACCATGGTCGAGGGCGATAACATCCAGTACGATCAACACCGGCTGCGTCAGATGTGGGACGATCCCGCACGCGGACAGGTGCCCCTGGGCTGGAGTATCAGTGTGCTGCTGCTCGATATCGCACCGGCCTTGCTGAGCTATTTCCAGCGCACGCAGACTGCCAATGATCTGCTGGTCGCGGGGCCGTCTGGAGCGGGTTACACCTATCCCGTGGTATGGCCGTCTTCGGCGTTACCGGGCTTCATGCGCCGTAGCGGTGCCTACATGGAACGCACGGGGATGAAAACGCTATTCGTCTATAACCGCGATGGCAGTAACGATGTGCCATTGTCTACGAACCTCGTGGATCTCTACAAGTCGAATATTCCCGGTCTGGACGGTATCGTCTACAACTACGAATCAACCAGCCAGGCAAGCCTCATCGACGGACTGCCCGTGGCGACGTTGCTGGGTGTCAACGACGCTCCCACCGGTATCACGGAATTAACCAATATCGCTTCAACCTGGACCGGAACCACTCCTCTCTTTGTGGCGGCTGGGTTAGAGTCGTGGAACATGATGCCGTCCGACGCCAACGCCATGGTAGCGTCGCTCGGCTCGCAATTTGAAGTAGTGCGACCCGACGTGTTTTTCAAACTCCTGCGGCAGTCACAGGGAAAGCACTGAGGAGCAGGCCTGAAAATAATGCAAGCGGCTTCCACGCGCAGAGTCCTCCACCATCCAGACTGCGCGCGGCAAGCCGCTCTTATCAACGAGCGATCCTACCCCATGGCATACGTTTATAGTCGGAGAAACATTGATGACAATTCGCGAATTCAGAACAGCCGCTCTGGCAATCATGATGTCTGCGGTTCCCGGTGTTGCCCTCTGCCTAAGTGACGCTCCGACGGCCAAGCCTGACGAACCGTCCAAATACCTTCAGGAATCAGCCAATGGAATCGAGGCTTTACAAAGCTGGTATAACTCGGCCTCCGGGCTATATAACACGACTGGCTGGTGGAACAGCGCCAATGCAATCACCGTTCTCGGCGATTATTCGATGGCTGCAAACACCCAGAAGTTTTCGGCGGCTCTAGCCAATACGTTTACCGCAGCGCAGACAACCAGCCCCGGCTTCATCAACAACTATTACGACGATGAAGGCTGGTGGGCATTGGCTTGGGTCAATGCCTACGATCTGACGCACACGCCGCAGTATCTTCAAATGGCCCAGTCTATCTTTGCTGATATGGCAGGCGGTTGGGACACGGCAACCTGCGGCGGCGGCATCTGGTGGAGCAAGGACAAGACCTATAAAAATGCGATTGCGAACGAACTATTCCTGTCTGTAGCTGCGCACCTTGCAAATCGCACGAGCGGACCTCAGAAGGAGCAATATGCGAAATGGGCCGCACAGGAATGGAATTGGTTCGCTGCATCAGGGATGATCAATGCTCAAAGCCTTATCAACGATGGCCTGAACTCTTCGAATCCCGCGGCGTGCACCAACAACGGTCAGGCCACGTGGTCCTATAACCAGGGCGTGATTCTTGGCGGCCTTGCCGAATTCAGCCGGTTCAGCAGCGATAGATCCTTGCTCCCCAGAGCCTCGCAAGTTGCCGATGCCGCTATCACCCATCTAACCGATGCCAACGGCATTCTGCATGATCCATGCGAACCGAACTGCGGGGCGGACGGTCCCCAATTTAAAGGCATCTTTGCACGCAATCTTATGCGGCTGTTCCAGATCCAACCTGCGGCAGCTTACAAGGCGTTCGCAATGAAGAATGCGGCCAGCATCTGGAGCAATTCTCAAGGTCCAAAATACTCCTTTGGCCTGGTCTGGTCAGGACCGTTCGACTCGGCAGACGCAGCAAGGCAAAGCTCCGCGCTGGATGCTATCATTGCCGCCGCGGTCATGGACCGTGAACACTGACCGGTCTTGGAGTTGGAGTGAGACTATGAGGGGTCGAAAAACGGCTGTCGTTCGACCTCCGCGTCTTGAACTCATGCATAAGTCGCCTCCTCGACTCGCCGACCTCCTCATGTAAGACTGGATTGGTTCGAAAGTTGGAGGGAGCAATGAACGATAAGGCAACTGGCCGTCGCGAATTCCTGAGGCACGCCACAGTTATGGGATCCATCGCCATGATGGGCGGACTTTCACAGGAGACGCGCGCCTACGAAGGCCACCCAGCCAGAATTATCGAGGACGCCGTTTTACCCGGCCAGGAACAGCTTCCAAAATTCCACATTAAGTTCGCAGTATGCGGCATGAGCCATGACCACATCTACGGGATGGTTGGAGCAGTCCAGCGTGGAGGCGGACAACTGGTCGCAGTATGGGGCCAGGAGCCGGACAAACTTGCAGCGTTTACCAAGCGTTTCCCTGAAGCCAGAATCGCCCAGACCCAGGAGGAGATTCTCAACGACTCCTCAATTCAACTTGTGTTGAGTTCGCAGATCGCCAGCGAGCGCGCTCCGCTTGGCATCAAGGTGATGAAGCATGGTAAGGATTTTCTGTCTGACAAACCGGGTATTACCACTCTCGAGCAACTCGCCGACGTCCGCAAGACCATCGCCGAGACCAAACGTATTTACGCCATCATGTACTCGGAAAGGCTGGAGGTAAAGGCGGCGGTATATGCCGGCAAACTGGTACAGCAGGGCGCTATCGGCAAAGTCATTCAAACGATCAACATCGCTCCGCACCAGGTTACGCAGAAGCGCGGCGATGCCGGCGGCGGCACGGGCCGGCCCGACTGGTTTTGGAATCCCGATCAATATGGCGGTATCCTGTGTGACATCGGATCGCACCAGGTCGATCAATTCCTTTATTACACCGGCTCGAAGCGCGTCGAAGTGGTGGAGTCGCAAATCGCTAACGTGCGTCACCCCGAGCATCCGCGTTTCCAGGACTTTGGCGACATGGTGCTGCGCGGCGATCGTGGTCTCGGCTACGTGAGACTGGACTGGTTCACTCCGGATGGTCTTGGAACCTGGGGCGATGGCCGGCTGTTCATTCTCGGAACTGATGGCTATATCGAAGTTCGTAAATACACGGACGTCGCAGTCAAGAACCAGGGCAATAATCTGTTCATCGTGGACAGTAAAGAAGCGCGCTCGATCGATTGCAACCAGATGCAGCTTCCGTTCGGGCCCGACTTCGTCGCCGATGTCGTAAATCGCACTCACAATGCGCAGGATCAGGAGCAATGCCTGCTGGCCGCGGAACTCGTAATCAAGGCGCAGAAGAGTGCCAAGCTTGTGACCCTGGAGAGTTGACAATGGACACATCCAAGCGCCTCAACAGCTGGGCTGCTAGGCTAATGCTCAAGCTGCACGGGGCGCTTCAAGAGCGGCGACGAGCGACGCATTATTTCTCGTCCGCAGCACGCCAACATGCTCCGCCAGAAGGAGAAATTGATGAGCTCACGCCGGGAACTTATCGTCGGATTGATCGCACTACCTGGAATGCTTGAAGCACTTGCCGTTCCGCCGGAAACCGGCAAAGCCAGAAGCATTATGGGCCCAACCGTCTTCGCCTGGGAAGACATGAAGCCGGTAAAGACGGCGACTGGCGAGGTGCGGTCCCTTTGCAAGTCACCTACCGCAACCGTTGATCAGCTTGAGATGCACGTCACTACTTTGAATGCCGGGCAGACCTCACATCCTCCCCACCGGCACGTCAATGAGGAGTTGATCATCCTTCGTGAAGGCGAGTGCGAAACACTGTCAGACGGGAGGTGGATCAAGATCGGGCCTGGCTCTGTGGTCTTCAATGCCTCAAACAGCCTTCACTGCTTCCGGAATGTTGGAACCACCCCGGCCACTTACCATGTTATTAACTGGAGCCCCAATAAAGCCATGCCGCTTCGCAGTAACGGATAACGGCTACAGCAACGACTTCCGCGAACGAACGCTCCCTCGAGACTGCCCGCTATCTTCAACTGACAGGCTCCGAAGCTGATCGTTCGTTCGCGATATGCGCCGGTTATACACCCATCATTAGAAAACTAGTTTGAGTGCGCCCTGAAGCTGGCGGGCTCCCGTTGTTCCGTCGTTCTGTCCTATCTGAGCGTTGGATATTCCAAAAAGCGGCGAGCTGATCGTCAATGATGCGGGCGATGCAAAGTTGGGGTGGTTGAACAGGTTGTAACTCTCCGCACGAAAGACCACCTTAAACCTCTCGTGGATGGACTGCGACTTTTGAAAGACCATGTCCGTGTTCACGAATCCAGGACCGTAGAACTTATTGCGGTGGATCGACACGTTTTGATCAAACGGTGCATTGCTGAACGCAGATCTCGCGGGCCCGGTAACAACGCCTTGCGACGAGATCGTTCCCCGGCCTGAAGGGTACGGTGACCCGGTGAGTTCCGGGCGATTGTTAAGTCCGGTGTGGAGATTATCAACCGTACCCCTGAGATCCATAGGAAGGCCGCTTTGTATCTGCTCAATCCCCGATAGTTGAATTCCTTCGAGCAGATAGGATAGAAGTCCGCTCTGAAGCACCTGGTGGCCACGTCCTACCGGTAAATCATAGGTTGCCGCAATGCTTCCTCTGTGCCGCACATCGAAAGGTGAATTGCCGTACTCCGAGCGAAGGTCGAAGGAATCGCGAGGCAGTCCGCTATTACCCGCTCCCGGCGCCAGAGCATCGCTGGAATCGTCAAGCGAGTGAGACAATGTGTAGCTGCCGCTCAGTTGAAGCGTCGCCAGCCTTCCTGAAACCTTCGCTTGCAAGCCGTTATAGTTGGCGCCTCCGTTCGAGGTCTGAAACAGCTCGTGGAAGAAGGCGGTGTTATACGTTGCCGGGTAACTGAAGTAGAGGTCGTTGCGCTGCAGAAGGGAAGGACTTACTCCCTGCGCGATGAGGGCGGCTACGAGCGCAGGCTGCGGCGGAGCGCCGTCGATCTCGCGGAGCACATGGGTGCTATGGCTGCCGACATAGTTGAGTTCCAACGCCAGGTTTCCAAGCTGATGCTGAATCCCGATGTTGTACGTCTGGTTGGTCGGCATCTTGAGGTGCCCATCGATTACTACAGGCTCGTTATAGTCGCCGTCGGTGATGTTAGCCGAAGGAGTGAGACTGCCTGGAGGCTGATTGGTCGATACCGTGGGCGTTGCCGACGTACCGTCGAACGGGAAAGCATTGACCTGCGCCTGATAAGGCGGGTTGGACTTTGCATTTCCAAACAGGTTATCGAACAGTCGATCGTGAAAGATGCCGTAACCGCCCCGGATCGCAGTTTTGCCGTTGCCACCCAGGTCGTAAGCAAATCCTATACGTGGCTCGATGAGCTTCCAGCTGTCGCTGTAAAGCTGCCGCCCGGTCCCGGGTCCCACTGACTGGAACGTGAAGTAACCTGAGGACGGCAGGGGTGCAGACGCGTCGCCATAGAAATTTGAAAAGTTGCCGTCCTTCTCATACGGAACGCCGTTGAAGGCATAGCGCAACCCGTATATGAGCGTCAGGCGCGGATTGAACTTCCAGGTGTCTTGCGCGAACGCTGCCCACTCATGTTGCCGGAATCGAGTGAGATCGTTGGGCCGGCGAACACCCGCCCGAGTGAAGAACTGATATTCATTGACGTTGGCGATGGCGCCCTGCCTGCCAAAGACCAGATCCTGGAAGGTCGCGTAAGAGTTCGAGTCCGCTGGGCCCGCATAGGTGTAGGCGTCAACGGTGTACGTGCTGTAGTCGTCAAGCGCGATTTGTTCGCGCGAAAAGAAATTGTCGAAGTTGTTGTCTTTAACGCTGTGGAACTCGCCGCCAAATTTCATTGAATGCGCGGCCTTGGTGAGTGTGAACGTATCCGCAATGGTAATCGTCGAACTGAGCCTGGCCTGACCGTCGCTGCCGCCCAGCGCGACGCAACCGAAAGTGAAAAATCCTGGCAGGGTAACGTCAAATCCGTGGCCGTATTGATCGGTTCCGGTCACTGCGTCAATCGGGTTGTGGTTGCAGGAGAATCCCGCATCGTTCTGGTTGTAGCCCGCGCGCAACAGATTGGTCGCGTTAGTAGTCAGCGATGAAGCGATCGACACCACACCATTGTGAGTTGTCGAGGGAACTGACGTTTGGCCGAAACCCGGCAGAACTTCATCATGATATGGATCGGACTCGTTCGAGTGACCATAGTTATAGCGAACCGTCAGCTGATGCTTGTCTGTCAGTTTATGGTCGAAGCGTCCGGTAAGCTGGTACCCATTGAGAGCGTCACCGGAAGGAAAGAAGTAAGTGGAACTGACTCCATCGCCGTTATCGACCTGGCCGAGCGGAATCAGCGAAAGTATCTTTCCCACGGTGGGATCCGGTCCAAGTCCGGTTTGATTGGCGGGATTTGCCGCTCCGCTGGTCAGATTGACCGGCGTCTGGCTACCATCCGATGGGCTGATGTAGGTGAAATCTCCGCTCTTGAAAGCAGCGGTCGGGACCGTCTGGCTCGATGTCCGCGTCGTGCGGAATCTCTGCACTTCGCCATTCAGAAAGAAGAAGGTATGGTCTCTCCAGATCGGACCACCCACTGAAGCGCCGAAGTCATTTCTGACATAGGGATCCTGCTTGCCGTCCGCCGCCCTGTTAAAGAAGTCACGGGCTCCGGTGGCGTTGTAACGGCCGAATTCGTAGGCATCACCGTGAAATTGGTTTCCGCCCCCGCGGGTGACGACGTCGACGATGGCTCCCGTGTTACGGCCAAACTCCGCGTCGAAGTTATTGGTGATAACGCGAAACTCCTGGGCCGAATCAGGATTCGCGCTGGTAATTCCACCCTGGCCTCCCGGCACCGAGGTGTCGTTGTTGTCCGCGCCATCGAGAAGAAAATTGTTGTTCCGGTCGCGCTGGCCGTTGATTGAGAAGCCGCCCATGTTGTTCGACGACGTGACCACGCCGGGTGACAACAAGACAAGCTGATACGGGTCTCTCAAGATCAACGGCAAATCCGAGATCTGTTTCGAGTCGATCACTGTTGAGAGTTGAAAACTGCTGGTCTCAATGGGGGCGCCAGTGGCAGACGAGACCTCAACAGTGGCCGAAGCGCCCGATACGCTCAGTGAGAAATTGATCGGCAGCGTCGCAGCCACGTTCAGGGAAATGTGTTTGCGGACGATCTGTTGAAACCCGTCGGCAGTGACCGTCAGCGTATAGACCGCAGGCGGAAGAGCCGGCAAATTATAGACACCCGCAGAGCTCGAGCTCACGGTCGTGGTGAATCCTGTCGACTCCGACTCAGCCATGACTCGAGCGTTAGGAACAGCGGCCCCGGAAGGATCGAGGATTTGCCCCGTGATGCTTCCTGTCTGGCCAAATCCTGAACTTGCGCCACAGACGAGAACCAGGCATACCAAAACAATATTGCGGAAAATAGTCATAATTTTTGAGCCTTTGAGGGGAATTGGTTTCATGGTCAAGTGCTCCCTAAAACTGCAGGACGTTAATCGAGGTGCAACACAGACCCTGCAAACGTGTGTGCTGATGCAATCGAAGCTCCAAAGCGGCCTCCTGGCTATCGGAGAGTGACAGGCATACAGCCAGGCGGTGTGAGCATACAAGGACTGCCGGTGATCCAGATCCACTGTGGGAGCAGGACGGGGAGAAGCACTGAATCACTATGCATCTTGCCGTTTTGTATATGAAAGATGGGAAGTGGGGACGAACAAGCCACTGGCCGTGACGAAAGTTCATCTTCGGGGCCGGATGCCATATTTCGTGGGATACCCGGCTTTGCCTTGTTATGAAAAACGAGATATTGCCTTTCCCCAGCGAGAAGACGCAAATGAGCTACTCGATCCGTTAGTTTCGCCGGAATCATCCCCGTCTTCGCCTTGAAATCGCCGAACTGGCATATTGCGCCACCGGGGAAGTGGTTCTGTTCGGGGACACATTATGGAGTTAGCTTAGATCCTACGGCGGTTCGAATTTCGCCCGAACTGCGCCGTTGTGAAGTAGTCAGTTTCACGTGTTGGGTAACTCATGGAACAGGATCAGGTGAATTCTATGTCTGGTGTATCGCTTGAAAATAACTCAGGACGGCTCAGTGTCAAAACAGACGGCAAGATTCTTTTCATACCCATTCAGTCCATCCATTGGGTGCAGAGCGCAGGCAATTACGTGCAGTTTGCCTTCGGGCAGAATGCCGAGACTCTCCTGGTGCGCCAAACATTAGCTTCCGTCGAAAAAGCACTCGACTCAACCCTTTTCATTCGCATCCATCGCTCGGTCATCGTTAACGCGCGGCTCATCAAAGAAATGCGCCGCCGCTACACCGGCGAATACAATCTCACTCTCGAGAGTGGCAAACAACTTACGTTGAGTCGCGGCTACAAACACAACCTGCTGCGCGTGCTTCAATCGAATTCAGCCTCTCAAAGCCGGCATATTCCCAAGCTGGCTCGAGTAGGCATTTTGCGCCGGGCCGTTCCTGAACCGGCGGCCGCCGTCTGAGGCGATCGGTAGATCAATCTGAACTGCACCACGCGGTGCAAACCGGAATTGCGCGCGCAGCGTCGAATTTCGGCTTGCACCGTCGATTGGTCTTCGTTGGAATGTCCACTAAGCCAGTCGCCTCGCCTTATTCCCCCCTAAATCCTCCCTGAACTCTCTTCTACTGGACACGCTAACACTCGCCAGATGGCATCTCTGTTGGTGCGCGGATTGGGAAAGTGGGCAGCGAGACAATCGGTTGTCTCACGGGCTATCCCGCATCACCGCTATCTCCCGAGGTTTGTTAGCGAGTGGTTTGCGCTGCCCACATGCTGAAGCTACGGGCAGCGGTCAACCGACGGGAAGGTCCACTTACGCGCTTAGGACAGTGCCAGTTTCGAGCGGCTCGTGAACCGCGGTGTGCATCGGGCTCCGCGGCGCGGAAACTATTTCGCTGCCGTGTGGGACTAAATCGATTCCACTCGGCAGTTGGAATCGTTTCCTGAACACGCGACCCGATTGGATGGGCGCAAAGACCTCAGTAATTTCCCGTCAAACCTAACCTCTCGAAAAAGCCTCCGTCCAGAAACCGTCAAGTTTCCGTCAAGAATCGGCCTGTCATTCAGACGAATCGAAACGCGAGGGGTCCAACCTGCGAGGTGACCTGATGGTTAAAGCTGAAGCTGTGCCTCGCACCGATGCCAACCACCTTTCGACCCAATGGCATGAGAAAATTGATCTTAAGGCGATTCGTCTGTCGAGCCGACCGGTCATGAAGCGTGCCAAGTTGACTTTCGAGTTTGCCCTTCCCCCGCGTCATCCGGGTGCGCCGCGCGAGCAGTGGCTGCGCGACACCCTGCGCACCGCGATCCAGACCGGTTCCATGAAACCGGGTCAATGCCTGCCCAGCACACGTGAACTGGCCGCGAGTTCCGGACTTTCAAGAGGAACTGTCCTGTTGGCGATCGATAACCTTCGCAGTGAAGGCTACCTCAAGAGCATCCATGGTTCCGGCACTTACGTCGCAGATACGCTTCCCGATCAATTCCTCAAATCTCCGTTCCTGGTCGCCAATCGCAACATCACTGCGAAGCCGGTTGTGAGGCTGTCGGGATTCGGCAAGCGTCTGCGCCCCGTACCGTACTTTGCCAAGCCGCGTACGATTGCCTTTCGGGTGAATCTGCCCGCTCTGGACCTATTTCCGATTGAGACATGGACGCGGGTCGCGACCAAGAGACTGGGACGTGCCTCAACCGGCCTCCTTCTCGGCTCCGAACCGCAGGGGTACCTCCCATTGCGAAGCGCGCTCCGTGATTACCTGAGCACCTCGCGGTCGGTGGTTTGCGACGTTGAACAGATCGTGATTACGTCGGGAATCCAGGAGTCTCTTGACCTGGCGACCCGTATCCTTGTCGATCCAGGCGATAGGGTGCTGATGGAAGACCCCGGTTACCAGGTCGCGTACGCAGGATTTGAAGCTGCCGGTGCGCGCGTCATCCGGCTCCCCATCGATGAACAGGGTGCGATTCCACCCGAGAATTGCTCGCACCAGGCGAAGCTGATGTACGTCACCCCAGGTCATCAGTTTCCTACCGGGGTGACGATGTCGTTCAAACGACGCAGCGAGATCCTCCAGTTCGCTCAGCGCGAAGGTACTATCATTTTTGAAGACGACTACGACAGCGAGTTTCGCTATTCGGGCGCTCCGCTGCCGTCGCTGCAAAGTCTCGATCGACATGGCCATGTCATGTTTGCCGGGAGTTTCAACAAGACCCTGATACCCTCATTGCGTCTCGGTTACGTAGTGGTTCCGCGCAGCCTGCTGGAAACTTTCAAGAGTTGCAAGCTGATTCACAGCCGGCATCATCCGTTATTCGACCAGGCGGTTCTCAGCGACTTCATCGATCAGGGGCACTTTACGCGTCACCTTAGAAAGATGCGCCAGGTTTATCTGGAACGCCGTGGAGTCCTGGCTGAGGAGATGCATAAGTATCTTGATGGCGCACTCCAGTTATCGCCGGTAGAAGCCGGACTGCAAACCGTTGCATGGCTTAAGACCAGGCAGGATCCGGAAGAGGTTGCTGGAATGGCCCTGGAACGCAACGTCGATCTTGTCCCGCTGTCGCGCTATAGCCGCGGCGTCAGGATCGATCCCGGTTTTCAGATTGGATTTGCAGCCATCGATGCAAGATCCATATCCAAGGGCGTCCAGGTACTCGCGAAAATCATCAACTGAGCTGGTCGCGGGCCACTCGCCGGGAGTGGCTCGCGGACTTTTTAACAAATGGCGTACAGGCCGCGGGGCGAGGCGGCTATTCTTCTCCATGGTCTGGCCGGACAGACCGATCAGATCACGTCCTCCCATTTCGCCATCCTGGTATTGTGAAAAGCAACGACCCTCCAGCTCCCCTGCGAACGCGACGCCACCAGCGTCTGCATCCACCGGCGGACAGGGAGCGGGTTGACTCCAACCGGCATGAGGATCTCGACCAGCCCGTGAATCACAGCCACCATCGCGCTTACGAAACGTACACTCAGCACATCGCCAATCAGCCTGCTTCCTTCAGCCCGATTGCGGATGAACCATTCATGGAGGCCGGCGGCAGCGTGATCGGCCGCATAGCCCCTGGTGCCTAGATCCGCTTCCTGCTGCTCTGTCATTGCTGCCATTGCAGAGCCGCTTCTATCGCAATTATTGAGTTCGTTAATGACTTGTTGATGAAGCAGCCTCAATCTGATTTCGTCTTCGCTGAACATCGCCTTCACCTGCGAGGCGCCGTGTGGCACCGAGTTCGACAACCCGCGAGTTGCGCTCGTGATTGTGGGCGGGTTGATATTGATGCGGACCGCTTACATTACGGTGGGACAACCGACCTGCATGCCGAAGGGAAAGCGTCCAGAGTCACCATTGCGCGTCAATGGCCTGCAACACGAACGGTAGGCTCAACCTCAAGGGTATGGAGGCCTAACGCCCCGTTCGGTTAAGCGACCTCTTCTCTGCCGTCTTCTGCTTCAACGGCTCGAAGGACGGAAGAGCACGTTTTTGATCCGCTCATCGCGAAGGCAAATCCCAATCCAGACCAGGATCCCAAAAATGATGGGCATATACGGTTGTTCACTGACGCGAATATGAGTCGCCGACGCTCCGCCGAGATATGCCGTGAGGAGAATCGCACCCACGATTGCCGTGCGGGGAACGAGGTACAGCAACACGAAAACTGTTTCGAGCACGCAAATGGGAGCCAGCGTGCCAGCCGGGTACCCATAATGAAGAAAGCCCGGGAGTGCCTTGACCGGAGAAGCCAAGCTGAATAGCGCGCCAAACAGCATAAAAGCCGCCGGCACCAGACTTACGATCAGTCCGATCCACGGACCTTTTCTGGCAGGAGTCGCGAGGGGCATGGTTGTCATGCGTGATCCTTTCATCTAAAAGCGGTTAACGGAAAATTGGATAACCACCCGAAGGCTGGTGTGAGCGGCCACTGGGAATCCGGCACTGCTCCATGATAGAAAGCCTACAATCGTCAACCCGTAAAAAGGAGTACCACTCGTCCCAGATCTTCTGATCCACTTCTCATCTGGTCGCGAACGCAAAGACGCAACCTTGGGCAGCAAGCTTGACGAGTGAAAAGGTAACAACGTCGATGCCCGGAATGGCATGAAAGTTTCTCTTGACCCTGACGCAACGTGAGGCCCCAAGCTGGTTTACAGAAGAGGATCGCAATGAAAATGCCGCTCCGAGCCCGCGAATTCGCAGCACTGGCCGGAGTCACTGTCCGGACACTCCACCATTACGACCGCATTGGACTGCTGCAGCCGCAGCGCTCCGCCTCCGGCTACCGGCTGTATGGAAGCCGCGAGTTAGAGCGGCTCGAACAAATCGTCGCCCTTCGCTTCATAGGCGTACCGCTAAAGCAGATGGGGACGCTACTCGAGGCCAGTGCCCTCGCCGAAGCATTACCTCGGCAGCGCGCCATGCTCGAGGAGAAGAGGCGCATGCTCGACGACGCCATTTGCGCCGTTCGAGCGGCGGAGGAGTGCCTTCGATCGGGACGGCGGCCTGACACGGCGATCGTCACCAAAATTATCGAGGTGATGGAAATGCAAAGAAATGGTAACTGGACCGACAAGTATTATTCCCCCGAAGCGCAGACGGCTATCCGGGAGCATCAGGCTGCAGCCAGCCCCGAACTCGAGGCCAGAGGACAACAGGACTGGCTTGACCTGTTTCACGATGTCGAGGCTGCGCTTGACCAGGACCCTGGGAGTGAAACTGCGCAGTCTCTCGGCCGTCGCTGGAAGGCGCTTGTTGGTTCCTTCACAAACGGCAATCCCGCTGTCGCACAGGGCCTCAACCGCCTGTATTCCGACCGCTCCAACTGGCCCGATTCGGCTCACCAGCAAATGGCTGAGTTCAGCAATCCGCGGGTATGGGAATTCATGAGCCGCGTCCTCAATTGCAAAGAGATAGGATGATGCAATGACAAAGCCTCACCTCGCAACCGACAGAGGTGAGGCTCTACACTCGCGGACTGATTTCCGAGGAATGTGCCACCCGCCCGGACGCCCTTGAACAGCAACCTGGCAAGTTCCACGCAATCGAAGTAAAAACATGCAAATACTCCCTACTGACTACGAGGGCGATCCCAGTCTCGCCCGCGACGTGCTTGCCCAATTCTGGGACATCCATGTGCCCGCCGTTCGGACTAACCTGGGCGTCAGCAGAATCACGTGGCGCGTTGGGGAACGATATTGGCTGTCTCAGTCTGAACCCGCTCGGACACCGGCTTTGCTTCGCCAGGCTGATCTGCTTCGGCGTCTTCAGTCCTTCCTGCGCAGCGAGCAGATTCCGATATCGGTCCCGGAGATTGTTGCCGCCGACAGTGGAGACCTCGTCGTTGCATACCGTGCCAACGGGTGGTGTCTAACGCGACATCTCGAGGGCCGCCATCCCGACAGCCGCGATCCAGCTACCTACCCTGCGCTGGCGGAGGGGCTGGCGCGATTTCATGTGGCGCTGCGCTTATTTGCTGAGCGCGACGTTCCGAACGCGCCTGACGGAATTTGTGTTAAGACGCGAAAAAACGTCGACCGGCTGCACTGCGCCCCATTTGTCCCGTTTACCGAAGATCCGGGGGAGTTGGAAGTGCTCCTGCGAGCGGGCAAGTGGTTATCGCCACGCCTTCCTCAAATGGAGAGTTTACCGAGGCAGTTGGTGCATGGAGACTGGACACCTGGCAATGTTTTGTTCGATCCGTCGGCAAATTGCCTCGTGGCTGTTCTGGATTTCGAAGCGATCGCGCATGATCCAGTGCACGCGGACCTCGGAAACATCTGCTCTACTGTGCTGATGTGGTCCGGGCTTGACCACGTCAAGGACCGGATCGCGGCTGTACTGAGCGCATATTCGTCAGTCGCCGGAACCGCCGTCGTCTTGGATGACATTCACACCGCGATGCTCGCGCATTGGTTCTGTCACTACTGGAATTGGCGCGACCGGTTCGAATCGCATGGGTGGGACCGCAGCGTAAGAAATCGTTTGTGCCTGAGGATCTCGGGCGTACTGAATTTTTTCGAAGCGCATCTTGATGTTTAAACCACATCGCCAAACACTTGCAAGTGGTTGATAACTTCATAGTTCACTGATTCTCGACGTCTGGACATCCAGGCTCTACTCTTCTCGCGTCGACTGAGACTCCGATGCTCATTGGCCAAAGACGTCTTACCGTGCCTTGACTGGAGTAATAATCCGTTCCATCGTCGGTCCCCGCGGCAAACGTCGCCTCAACGCAATCTCGGTTGCCATCACTCTTCTTCTCACCTTCTAACTATCCTTGGGTTCCTTCCCGACTCGTCGGTAGCCGGGGTGAATCCCGCGCGCCAGCCCTTGCTGGTCCGCTACTCTCTGCAGAAGCTCACTGAGTGTCAGGCGTTCCTCCGAACTAAGCGCTGAGAGCAATGCTTCCTGGTGTGCGCGCGCCACCGACCCCACCCGGATCAACGCGTCTCCCCCAGCTTGCGTCAAGTAAAGGGAATACAACCGCCTGTCCTCGGCGTTCGGTTTTCGCTCGACCAGGGATCGCTTCTCGAGGTTGTCCAGAATGGCGACCAGCCGGCTGGCGTGAATTCCCAGCCGCACCGAGAGTTCCTGCTGGCTTATTCCGCCGGAGTGGCGCAGCAGCCGAAGTATTCCTGCATCCGCCGGAGAAAGCTCCAGCGGCTTCAGACGCTCAGCGAATTGAGCCGCTGCATGCGATCCCAGTTGAGACAGCAAAAACGCCGCTTGTCCGCGTTCAATTTCCGGATTTTCCGTCATTCCGAAAATATTATTGCACATGTGATTAATTACTGATATTAATCATTACATTATGAAATCTACGTCCCGCTTTCGTGGCCCATCCGTAATTTTGCTCGGGATTGTTCACATCCTGATCTTCGCTGCAAGCCTCGCCGCGGCCGCCGTGCTACGGCATGGGGCGCCCTTTGTGAACCCATTCGCAACCGGGGAACAACTCCGGTTCTTTTTCCAAGGGAATCCGACGGCCGTCCGCATCTGCAGCTTTCTCTTATTCGCCTCTGCATTCCCTCTGGGCCTCTGCGCGGTGACGATGGTCAGCCGCCTGCGCCATCTGGGTGTTCTCGCCGCCGGCACCAATATTGCGCTTTTCGGAGGATTGACCGCCGCGAATGCAATCGTGATTTCGGGATTGTCGGGATGGATTTTGTCACTTCCCGACGTTGCCGGCTCCATCCCCGCTGCCCGCGCAGTCTACTTTTTAAGCTTTCTCTCTGGGGGAGTGGCCTACGCGGCCGGATTTGGTTTGTTCGCGGCAGGAGTGACTGTCACCAGCCACTTCTATCGCCTGTTTCCGGTTTGGCTGGTCGCCCTTGGAATGGTGGTCGCTGTGGCAGGTGAGTTTTCTACTCTAAGCCTGGTCACCTACCCGGCCAACTTCCTCATCCCGATCGCCCGGTATCTCGGTTTCATCTGGTTGTTGCTTGCGGCTGTGAAGCTGACTAAAGGACGCGAAGTCAGACCTTCACCGCATGAGGCGCAATCCCGCTAAAGCAAATCGAGACGAGTAAAATCTTCGCTTCGAAAGAGGATGGGCGAAACAGCGGCTGGACGACCGGCTCCCAGCAAGCTTCGCCTGCTGGTAGCCGCAGCAATGACACAGTTTTGGAGATTGCGTCCAATTTGGACTTATAAGTTCTATGACGCGTGATCTAGCCGGCTAAATCGACAAGCAACGCTGTACAAGCAAATCGGGCCCGCCTTGATGGCGAGCCCGAAGCACCTTAGGCTTGGCTTATAGGCAGTGTCGCCGGACAAAGCGAACTGCCCGGTTGTCGTTTACCACGATGAAATAGTCAAATTGTCTAAGTAAGTCGTAATAGTACCGCTTGAGCCGAAACCATCTACCTGGAACTGCGTGTTGATCACCGGGCCCCATCCAAGGTCGGCAGCGCCAAAAGCCTTCACCTTTAACTGGTTCGCCACTCCATCCAGCCACACGGTCTGATAATCGATCGTGCCTGCATCATCCCGCGTGAAGTGAACCTGCACGTGATGCCACATGGACTGTTTCCAGTTGCGCGGGTTGCAGCTCGTACCGCTCTTTCCCACCCATTTAGGTTTAACGTTGCTGGCGCTTCCAGTATTTACGGTGTAGGCCCACAGTCCCGAGTAGCCGTCGCATTGAACGCCGATCAAAACCGTCTTTCCATTGGCCATCGTCTGGTTCACATCAAATTCCAGGTTGCCGATCTTGCTCGAAGAACCGGTCAGATAAACCCATACGTCATAGAAAAAATTATGCGCATTCACATTGTCTGAAAAGGCGATCGAATAACGTTCGTCTCCGCCGTTGCTGAACGATGTCTGGAATGCGCGGGTGCCGCCATAGAGCGCCGGCGAAGAGACGATCGACGTCGCACCGCTGGAAGAGCCCGGGCCGCCGCTATCGTGAGTTCCCTGCCACCCGCTCAGCGCCTGGATGTGACTCACCGCTTCAGCATTCGACGGAACAATCGACCCCGGGCCGCTTGTACCTGCCGTCACCGTGACGACGATGTCTTTAACACACGAAACGCCCGGGCCCCACGCTTTGACGTGGAGGGTATGCGTGCCGGTCGATGAAACAACGGAAGTGTTGATCGTTTGTCCCTTGAAGACCGTGCTGTTAGCGCTGCTGTCGAACGAGTAACCAATGGACGCAACGCTGACGGACGAGCAGGTAGCAGCCGACGCAGATAAAGTGAAAGGTGACGAGACGTCGGTGTTGGAGGATGGGCTGTTGACAACCACACCAGCGAAGGCTGATCCGGTCAATCCGATGGTCAGGGCAGAGGCGAGAGTCAATTTGCGAGCGATGTTCATCAGGGATCCCTCAAAGTTTTTTTTAAGACACAGATCCGCGTTCGCCCCGGTTCGCTCTTTCCCCCGGGAGCCGAATACGTTTTCCAAATGTGACTGGGCTGATCTGAGACAAGCGACGGACTCTACCGTGCCCAACTACTCATCAACCTCTAGTGCTGTGCCGTGGTACTTAATACTGCGAAACTGGACCCGGCGATCTAATTTGGACAATCCTGAGAACAAGTGAAGTGTTGTGACACGGGTAGTCGATTTAGCCCGCCTCACCTGGAACCCACACTCGCAAACCGGAATTGACCGATTGGCAACCTGTAAGAATCTTCTAAGGCATCCTTACACAATTGACCGTTACCAACAATGCATTTTGATGCATATTTTTAAAAATAATTTTTAAGTCAGGCATCCCGGCAATAATTACCTGCATCGGGCGAAATCTTTACCATCATCGCGTAATTTTTTACTACCCAAACATGCCGTTATCGTGTTTTAGGATGGCGGGGAGGCGCGGGTTCGAGCCCATGCAAGCTATGGTGGGCGTGGGATTTGCCAACCACTGGTACGTACCATAGTTCGAAAAAGCACCGGGGTACCGCGGACCCTTCGCGGTACCCCAGTGCATGAGTGCGATTGGTGCTACCAGCGATAAATGGTTAGGTTATCGACGAAAAGCTTCGACGACCCACCTGAACCGAGACCGTCGACCTGGAAATTGGTCTTCAGGACGCCGTGCGCCCAGCCCAGGGTGAATGCAGAGGGAACAGTCTCGTTGATCGGCGTTTCGACGCCGTCAAGCCAGACAGAGCTGTAGGTCACGTTTCCGGCATCGTCGCGGGAGTAGCTGATCTGGACATGGTGCCAGGTACTCGGCGTCCAGCTGGCGGGATTGCACGGCGCGCTCGAATGCATCCATCGAACAACCGGCTGAGCGGGCGTCCCGGCATTCATGGTGTAATCCCATGTATTAGAGGTGCCGGCGCACTGGAAAGCATAAATAACAGTGTCGCCGTTGGGAATGACCTGGTTGTTGTCCATCTCCAGGTTGCCGACTTCGCTCCCCGCCTCGATCCAGACCTGGGCGTCGTATACAAAGTTCTTGGCGTTAGGATCGGTCGCATAATCGCGTGAGTAGATTTCCCCGCCCCAGTTGGTATAGCTGTTGTCGAACTCAGCGGCCTCCCCGCTCAGCGTCGGACTGCTGACCAGAGACATGGAGCCCGATGCGCTTCCGCTTGTGCCGGGGTCATGCTTGTATCCCCAGTTGGGAAGCAACTGCACCTGGGATTCGCTGATCGCATTGGACGGAATGACCGGAGCGGTCTGCTGAATCGCAAAGTTGCCGATGGCCATGGTGCTGTTCCCATAGCCGGGGGCCGCGGCGATGGCCTGGATCACGGTCGAGTTGCCGATCGGAATAGCCGCCTTGTACTTCGGCGAGGATGTGGTCGGCGTGGTGCCGTCGGTGGTGTAATAGATGACCGCACCCGTCGTTGCAACCGACAGCGCCACTTTTTGAGTTGTTGTATATTGACCCGGAGCCGGAGTGAAGACGGGCACGGCCGCGGTCGGCGGAGGCGCGGAACTAATGGCCACAACCGTGATGCTGAGGAGAACCTGGTCGCTGGTCCCCTTGCCCCAGCATTTCACATGCAGCTTGTGCGTTCCCAGAGAGGCTGGCACCATCGCCTGGAACGAAGCAGGGGTAACCGTCACGGCGCCATCATCGATCGAATAGCCCATCGTGGATGCCGGTGACGACTTGCAGGAGGTGGTGTTTGCCATCAACTGGAAAGGCGAATTCACCTGGGCTCCGCTCACGGGAGCGGTTACATTGATGGCCGATGTCGACGTGGTAGGACCTACCACCGTAATGCTCACGACCACTTCGTCGTGCGCCTGCTTACCCCAGCACTTTACATGCACAAGGTGCGGCCCCGCGGAAGCCGATATCATGGCGTTGAACGATGTGGAGACGATCGTCGCCGGGTTGCTGTCAATCGAGTAACCCATTGATACCGCCGGCACCGACCCGCACGTTGACGTGTTTGCCGTGAGCTGGAAGGGTGAACTAACCTGCGCTCCGCTGACCGGAGTCGTTACGGTAATGGCTGACGCTTGGGCCGCGAACGCCGCAAGCGTAAAGACGGCAGAAAGCAAGATTTTCATGATGTGCCCTCGACAACTAATGAGCGGTCAGGCCTGTGGTGATCTAGGAACTGCGGCCTGTGCCACCCGATGCGAACAGCAGGGGGGCCCTGACTGTCATGGGTTTAAGAAAAAGTCATACTGAGCGCCGTTGTTTTTTTTAATCACGGCTGCGGCGTTCGCCCGCATGACCAAATAATCTTTGCAATGTAGATATCGACAAATTGTGTAGCCACTTTACATCTGGGCCTGTGGTCGTCTTTCTCGAAAGCATCAGCAACCCTCACGGTTCCGACCAATTACGCGCACGAGGCAGCATTCGGTCCCAATATGGATCGTGGTCCATTCGGGGCTCTCGTCGTCCAAATGCGCATCGCCGGCCTTGATGGCTGAGACACGCGCGCGTCCTCACAAAGCCTGCGTATCAGCTTTGGCGGAGGTCCAAACAAGTCGCCGGAGCTAACAGCTACGGAACGGCCTGCCTGGTTGATCAGTGGTTATTTAGTACCTAGTATATGCACAAACCGGTAATCCACTATGACTCAAATCACAGTTCAATGGTTACGTCGGTACTGGCGCTTTTCTTGACTCATCTCGCGCACCGCGATGATGCACAACCCCAGAAGCACGGCCGGCCCGGCTCGGAAAGCGATGCTTCCCTGCTCCCTTTTTTCAGCCCGCTATAGTAATGTTTTTGTTTTTCGGACAAACAAAAATGCCGTAGCCGCACACCAGAAATTCTGATGTGCGGCTACGGCGAAATCAGGCTATGCCTGCTCTATTTGGCTGCCTGCTGTTTTGTCATTTAACGGTGACAGCGACTACGGTCGTCGCCGTGGTTGCGCCGCTGGTGCCCGTCACGGTCACGCTGTAGGAGCCCGCGGTGGTTCCGGGATTGGAAGGCCCAGTCGATGTGCTGCTGCTGCCACCGCACCCGGTCGATACAGTGATGAGTGCAACAAGCACCAGGAGCCCGAGAAGCGTTGGCCACGCCCGACGGCGGAACGGCACACAGAATAATAGAAGGGCTGCGAGCGTTCCGCTGCCCCCCAGCGTAAGCATCCGTTCCAGAGGCTTGTGGAGTAACGCCGCAGTTGCGGCCGTGGTGTTGACGGTGAGCGTGCCGGTTACTGCCTGCGCGCCTGAGATGGCCCCCGGCTGCGTAAGCGAGCAGGTGGGAACATCAGTAGCACCAGAAGGACTGCTGGTCACAGCGCAGCTAAGCGCAACGCTGCCCGTGAATCCGCCGCTTGGCGTTACGGTGATAGTCGACGTTCCGCTTGTTCCCGGAGAGGCAATGCTGACGGCCGTATTGGTTAGCGCAAAATTGGGGTTTGGAGGCGGTGGCGCGGTGATCGTCAAGGCGACGTGCGCCGTCTGAGTAACAGTACCTGCTGTTCCTACTACGTTCACGGTGTATCCGCCTGCCGTGGTTGCTGCAGCCGTGTTAACCGTGAGTGTCGAAGTCACAGCCTGCGTGCTTGCAATGGATGGAGGCTGGCTTACCGAGCAGGTAGGCAAGTTAGTCGCCCCAGCAGGGCTGTTCGCAACGGAGCAGGACAAGGCGACCAGGCCAGTAAATCCGCCGCTCGGAGTCACCGTGATGGTCGAGGTAGCTGAGTTCCCCGCCACGAAGCCCGCCGGCGCCGTCCCTGCCAGTGCGAATGTGCCTCCTCCGCCTCCCGTAGTCCCTTCGATGGTGTAGTCGGCATTCGCGACATTGCTGATTCCCAGAACGCTGCTGATGGCGATCGCGTTGATGGTTTCTGTCGTCGCCACAGCGATCGGGGCGGTGTAAAGCATGGACTTGGCGGTTGGCGTCGACTTGTCGGTCGTATAGTAAATCTTCGCGCCCGCGGTCGCGCTGCTCAGTGTAACGTTCTGCGCCGCTGCGTAGCTGCCTCCGGGCGGGGTAAATGTCGGCAGAACCGACTGCGTCGCATAGGTCCAATTGAGAAGCTTCTGGCTCGATGACAACCCGCCACTGCCGCCCGTGAATCCCACGTAGGCCGTATTGCTGCCGATCGTCGCCGGTATGTTGATAGCCTGCGACGACGTGAAGACGTCGTTCGTAACCAGGTCATGGAGGGTGAGCATCAGCGTGGTGCCGTCGTAACTGATCGTCGCCTGGATGCCATCGTCGCTGTTCAGCTGAATTCCGCTTGAACTGATGTCCACACTGGGATTCACCGGAGCCTGCCCATTGGTATACACGCCGGTCGAATCGTTGCCCTCATTCATGTAGTTGTAGAAATTGAATTTGACGGCAACGCTCTTCAAAATGTCCTGGTAGCCCAGTCCGGCCGAACTTCCACCCAGCGCGGTCGGTCCGTTGTTTTGGATGGTGAACGTAAACCCGTTGCCACCGTTCACAGCATTCGAGAGTTGAAATTCAAAGGTCGTGGTAAACGCCTGAATGTTGATGGGCACGTTCCAGAAAACGCTGCTGGCTTCGTTCACCCCGCCGTCCGTCAACTGCAGTCGGGTGTCGTTGCTCGCTTTTGTGGATCCATTCAGCGTCAGACCGGCGGTGGAGGCGAAACCGTTCCCGAAGTTGATGGTCGTCCCGCCGTTCTGAATCACATAGGCGGCCTTGGACACATTGCTGTTCTGAAGTCCCGCGTCGATCGCGATGGCGTTGATGGTCTCAGACGCTGCTACCGCAATTGGACCGGTATACGGAGTCGAGGCGGCTGAAGGTGTCGTCCCATCAGTGGTGTAGTAAATCTTTGCGCTCGCGTCAGTATCCGAGATGGTGACGGTCTGGGCATTGATATACGTGCCCGCCGACGGCGCGAACGTGGGTGCCGCCGTCTGCGTGGTAAACGTGAACGTGGCGGTGCTGGCGGCACTTTGCACAAAGCCGGCGGCGCTGGCGATCGCATTGATGGTGGTGTCGGTGTTCACCGTGATCGGGCCTGTGTATGGCGTCGATGCAGGTGATGGTGTGGTTCCATCCAGCGTGTAGAAAATTTCCGCCGTCGAAGTAGGCGAGGACATGGTGACTGTTTGAGGCGTGGAGAAGGTGCCGCCGTTGGGCGTGATCACGGGAGGCTCCGCGCTGGTCGCTCCATCCAAGAGGCCATAGACATCGACCTCGCCTTCCGTCGCCACGTAGACCTTGCCATTGGTGACCACGGGAATCGAAAACTTGTTAGCCCGACCCGCCGCATCGCGCGTGGAGTTGGTGTCGCTCTCGTAGATGGTGCTGGTGAGGTCGGTAGCGTTCCAGGCGTACAGCACGGCCGGGCCGCCGCCAGGGCCGAACTGATCAGACCGGACTGCCCAGGCAATTCCGTCCTGGGTGCCATTGGAAGAGACCGAAAACGAAGGATCCGGAAACTGCGCCGTGACGGGCGACTTGCTGGTCGGCGTAGTACTCATCACCCCGGTGTTCATGTCGAACATCATGGGCACGTTTTTCTCCGCCCAGAGGTAGACATGTCCGTTCCAGTAAGCCGGCGTGCTCCAGAAACCTACACCGGTAGGGATCACGTTGGAAATATCCTGCAAGGCGGTCGTGTTCGAGGCCGTGCCGCGCAGGTTGCCGCCTAGGCTGTCCCGATTGAGCACCAGGATCCGGCCTTCTTTGCCCGCCGTTACAAGGACGTGCGGATGCGTTCCCTGCTGATCCGCCACCATCAGAACGCCGCCTGAACCCTGGTCCAAATCGCCGTTGTTCAAGGCTTGAAAGTTATACGTGGTAAAGGCATCTATCGGGGTCAGCTGGCCGTTGGCGATATTAAAGCTGACAATGCTCTCGGACAACTCGGTGTTGGCGCTGAAGGGCGGATAACTGGTCTGCGATCCGTTGCCGGTCGACACAAACATCCGCCCTCCGGTCGCAGTCTGGTCGATGGGCATGCCCGCGCCAGAACCCCACAAACCCGCACCGTAACCATTGGGCGAGAGGCAAAGCACCGCGGTCTGGGCCATGGTGGTCGCGTTATACGAGAACAGCCACCCATGCCAGGGACCAAGGTCCCCGTGCGCCGCATAGCCGAAATAGACATATCCATTGAAGTAATTCAGAGCGGTGCGCTGATTCTCCCAAAGGGGACTGAAGGCCAGTTGGCCGCCCGAACTTCCGTTGCCGGTGCCGGCCACGGTCGCGGTGATGTTCACCGGGCTGTTGGGCTGTTCGGCTCCGGTGAGGATATTGATCGCATGCAGACGCGAAAAGTACTGCCCGTTCTCCTTGGTAGCCGCCACCAGGTACATGGTGTTGGTCGCCGCATTGATCGCCGGCGTGCCCGTGATGCCGATTGTAGGAGCGACGTCGGGCGAACCGGTGTCCGCATAAGGAATGGCTGTGGCACCCGCCCCCGCTCCGTGCGCGGCGCTTAGCAAGCTGATCTGCCACAGCGGGCTGGCGTTCGTGCCCCCGTTGGAATCCGCGTCAAAGGCGTAAACCGAATCGTTGGACGTCGCCACGAAGAGCACGTTGTGCTGCAGCCCGTCGCCCATCTTGAGATTGGGAACGTACAGCGGCTGCGGATACACGGTACTGTCCACTGCCAGCGAAAAGAGCTTGCCGAACGTGTTCACGTTCACATTGCTGAGGGTCAGCGCCGTTTCAGTCGTGTTCTGCCCGGCATGCGTATTGTCATAACGCCAGGTAAGCACCGGAGTAGGTGTTTGCGCCGGCACGTTCGTCGCCGTCGCGCACACAAGCGCCGCCACAAGCGCAACCATGGCGCTGAGCCGCTTGTTCGTTAAGATGTTTGTGAAAATGACACGCAGGATACAGCTCTGGCCAAGCCTTAAAAAATCAGTCATACAGAACACCTTCACCAAGACAATGAATTTCTTTTGTTCCGCCACGGCGTTCGAGTGACGGATGAAAATCGAGTAGCGCAAATTACACAAAGAACTTACTTCATGCCCGAACGCGGTCTAGCAAGGGCCCGCTCTCAGGGTAAAGATCCTGTCAGTCAAAGGAACTCGACTGCATAACGGATCCTGAGGCTTTGGCGCGATCTTAACGATCTATTTTGGTGCTAGCAGGACGGTTCCTTGAACAGCGGCTTAAACGCACAAACCCGTCGCTTTGCTTTGATGGCACGCTTGTTGGATAGGTTGCTTTCTGGAGAGGTTTTCGACTTTCATATGCTCCTGCTGCAAAATACCCTTATGCGCACCGTATCAACAAGCATCATCTCCCATTTGGCCCTCAAATGCGCAAAAGGTTTCTGTCACTTGCGAGTTATATCGATGTGGCTCTTGGTAACTAGCCTTTCAGTAACTCACGTACGCTCGATTGCCGCCTCTCCTCGCGATCCTCAACCGCGTCCCGTCGGAATTGCGTGGCGCGTGCTCGGCAACTGGAAAGTGGAGGGAGGTGCCACTCTGCTCGCCGGCGACCCGATCCAGCCCGGTTCACTCCTGCGGCCCGTATCAGGCAGTAAAGATCACTCCATCACCCTCCTGCTGCCGGACGGTCAACGGGTTTTCTATGAGTGCTTTCTAGCTGCGGACTGCGCCCACAGCTTCAGAGTGCCGTCTCTCTACCGCAAACCGGACCCATTAGCCATCGATCTCGTCGCGCGCGCCAGCGCAGTGCTCGCTCCCCAGGGACGGAGCACGAGCGAGTATCACGAATCGCGCCTCGCCCGTGACGAGCAACTGGCACCGCTGAGCCCAGGCAACTTTTTAGAACTAAAGGGATTGGCGGCTTCCCTGCCAAACGTCCCCTTTACCTATGATCTCCGCCCGCTCGACCCCAACACCCCCCCGAAGCTAGCCCAGAAGCTGACGAGAAATTCGGGGGCTATCCAGCTCACCGTTCCTTCTCCGGGCCTTTACGACATTACAATCAGCGACGCTCAAAGCCGGCCGCGCATGCAGGTACTGGTGGCAGCGCTTGCGCCGGCCGAAGCCGCGCGATGGAGTAAGCCGTTCAACGATGCCAAGGCAATGCTGAAACAGTGGAACGAAGAGAACCAGGGCTGGCCCATCCATGACATTCAACGTGCCTATCTTCAAGCCGTTGTGCGCGGCGTCCCGCCGGTCCACATCCCGGCCACGGTTGCCGATCGTCAGGGCGCCGCTGATAAGTCCGCCGCCGCGGAACCGTCCTTTTCGCCTCATCCTGGATTTTTCAAGGGCGATACAGCCGTCACACTGCACAGCGAGACGCCCGGGGCAACGATTCACTTCACCGTGGATAACTCCCAGCCCTTCGCTAACTCTCCTGTTTACAACGCCCCCATCATGGTTAAGGGGACCGGCCTCACGATTAAGGCTTTTTCCAGCGTTGCCGGACGGGAAGATAGCCCTGTCGTCACGGGGATTTACCGGATCGAAGAGTGACCGACCCGCACGATAAATAGACTCAGAGGCAACCAACTGGCGAAAGTCACCATCTGACTTACGGTCGCAGAGGGAGTGCCGATTTCAGGTGCTCCGGGGGAAGTTCTGCGGTAGACTCAACAAATATCTTTTTAAAAAAAACCAGCTGCAAGGGGTGCTGGCTGTTCAGCCGGTGTGGCGCATCAGTGTGCGTTCTGCCGGTGTCTTTGGAGGATGTCTTGCTTTTAAAGTTTGCCTTGAAGTCTCCGTCCACCTCCTTCTCGATCACACTTGCGGGACTCTTCCTTGCTTTCGGGTTGACGGGGTGCGGTTCGGTTACAAAATCGACCCCGACCGCCGCTCCGACGGTGACCATTGCGGCTAATCCGACCTCGGTCGCGTCCGGGAGTTCCGCAACGCTGACGGTGAGCGCGTCCAACGCTTCCAGTGTTCAAATCGCCGGGTCCGACGGCACATCTTATACGCTGCCCTCCAGCGGCGGCACGCAGGCCGTTTCTCCCACGGCAACGACCAAGTACACGGCAACCGCAACTGGCCCGGGGGGAAGCGCTACGGCGGTCGCCACCGTCACCGTGACCAGTTCCACCGGTTCCGCACCGACCGTCACGATCTCGGCCAGTCCTGCCTCGATCGCCGCGGGGGGCACGTCCACCCTCACCGTGACCGCCACAAACGCGACAACGGTGACCATCTCGGGTACGGATGGCAGCTCCTATAGCCTTTCCGCCGCCGGAGGCACCCAGGCGGTGAGCCCGTCCGCCACCGCCACCTACACCGCTACGGCGACGGGCGCGGGAGGAAACGCGACGGCTACGGTAATCGTGACGGTGACTGCGAATCCCGCTCCGACTGTGACCATCGCCGCCAATCCCGCCTCGATCACGGCCGGCGGTTCTTCCATCCTGACCGTTACCGCCTCCAACGCGACCCAAGTCACAATCTCCGGAACGGATGGCAGTTCTTACAACCTGACCGGCACCGGCGGAACACAGCCCGTCAGCCCCGCTGCCACCACGACTTATACCGCCACCGCCACCGGTGCGGGCGGCAAAGCTACCGCGACTGCGATCGTCACTGTGTCGGCTAATCCAGCCCCCACGGTGCAGATTACGGCGACACCGACTCAGATCATTTCCGGCGGTACTTCGACACTCAACGTCACCGCCGTAAACGCGACCCAGGTGACGATCACCGGGACAGACGGCACGACGTATACCCTGCAAGCGACCGGCGGCACCCAGGCAGTCAGTCCGAAGACCACCACAACCTATACCGCTACAGCCATCGGGCCTGGTGGAACCGTCTCCGCCATGGCGGCGGTAACGGTGACCGCGAATCCTGCTCCCACCGTCACCATCCTTGCCAACCCCACCACCGTCGTGGCAGGCAATTCTTCCACCCTTACTGTGACTGCTACCAACGCCACCGGCGTTTCCCTCACAGGGTCTGACGGGACCACCTACACCCTTGGCGCAACCGGAGGAACGCAGGCCGTCACTCCGGCTGCCTCGACGACGTACACAGCTACCGCCACCGGACCGGCCGGCACTGCTATCGCCACCGCCACCGTGACCGTGACCCCGGTGGGCAGCATCCAGGCCATCGACCACGTGATCTTCCTGCTGCAGGAGAATCACTCGTTCGACAACTACTTTGGCATGCTGAATCCCTACCGGGTCGCCAATAAATGGAACGTTGGCGACGACGGCGTCACCTACACGGTGGACGGCATCGACGACAAGCTAAGCACGATCTACAACCTGGATGACGCCGGCAACCAGTACAAGCTGTTCAAACTCAAAAGCACTTGCCTTGACGACATGTCTTCCGACTGGCTCTCAAGTTATGGCGACGTCAATCGCTACAACTTCCTTGCTACCCGTCCCATCCAGATGAGCGGTTTCGTTCACAACGCCGCGGGGTTCGCGAACAGTTGCTCGAAAGGGGGCGGAACATGCTCAGGCAAATTCACCGACCTGGTCGGGCAGCGCGCAATGGGCTATTACGATCAGGATTTCCTGAACTACTACTACTACATGGCGTCGCAGTTCGCGATTTCCGATCGCTGGTTCTCGCCGATTGCCAGCAAGAGCGTTCCCAACCGTCTCGCCACATTCACCGGCGGTACGACCCAGGGCCTGGTCAAGGACCCGGGAGGCAACGACCACCTGCCCCAGTTGAATATCGCAAATATTTTCCAGGAACTCGATACCGCCAAGGTTTCGTGGAAGATTTATTACACCGTCACCCAGGGGCTGTGCCTGACTCAAGATGACTGCCTGGTTGCGGGCAGCAGCGTTTACCCCGCCATCCACTTCTCAAACCTGACTTACTCTTTCCGGTACATCTACGAGAACACGACCGGCGCTGCATGCAAGGCCCCCACCCAGCCCTCTAGTGTGGTCGGCGACACCAGCAACTCGTACTGCATTGATCCCACTCACATCGCGCCGATTTCGGCCTACTCTGACGATCTGAAGAATGGCACGCTACCCAGCTTCGCATTCATAGAGGCCGGCTACGGTCACAACGACGAGCATCCGGGCTCCGACCAAACGGTCTTGAACGGCCAGGGGCAGGTCGCGAGCCTCGTCAATGCGCTCATGGCCAGTTCTTCGTGGAAGGATTCCGTCTTCTTCTTCAGTTACGACGAAGGCGGCGGCCCTTACGACCACGTTCCGCCGGTTCCGGGACACTCCAACGACAACACCGACGCCAGCATCGGAACCATTCCCGATATCTCGACGATTGCAGTGAACCCGGAGGTCAACCCCAGCTATTTCCCGTGCGTTCCTGCCGCTGCCGGTGACTTTCACTGTGATCTGGGCACTTCCGACCCTGGCGCCCACCCTGGCGACGCTTCAGCGGTCTCGGGGTTTGCCGCTCAAATCGGCTTCCGCCTGCCCAACATCGTCATTTCGCCTTTCACCCGACGCCACTACGTCTCGCATATCCCCATGGATCACACCGCGATCATCAAGTTTGTGGAGAACCGCTTCATCGGCAGCTCCGCTCACCTCACGCAGCGCGATGCGGCCCAGCCCAACCTGCTGGACTTCTTCGACTTCACCAATACGCCCTGGGCAACGCCCCCCACCCCGCCGACTCCGGTCGTGAATAACTCGTCCTGCACGCCGGCGAGCATGGGACCGTAAAGCCGGGCCTTCACCAACACGGCTGCAGTTGCTTTGGATCCTTGGGATTGTCGCCGGCACGGGCATCTACAACGCCTCGTGCCGGATCAGGCGGTCAATTCAGGACCTTCACGTCCGACGAGCCGGTCTGCTGAAAGATGGGCATTCCGCCGCTGACCGGCGTACTCTTCAGTCCGCTGATGCGCGCGCCCGCCACGTCGTCAAAGATCACCGTGGGACGACGTTCTCCGGCGGTCGCGCTGAATACAACATCACTCAGCCGCAGATCACGCACATGGCGCACATATAGTCCTGAGGCCGGCAGCATCCCGAACATGCGCGCCTCCGGGTACGCGCCTTCCTTCTCCGGGACAGGCTTGCCGCCCCACTCCGGCCGATATGGAAGCACATTGTCCACGCGAATATGTGAGAGCGAAACATCCCGCACCGGGTCGCCGGCCAGCCCGGTAATTGAGCTGGCCAGCAGTGACTCGGTCGCCTGCACGTTCTCGATGCTCACGTTGCGCAGGCCGTGCTGCGGATAATCGTGCACTCGCTTGCGATTCTCCAGGCGAATGAATATCGGCGTTCGGGTCCGCTGCATCTGGATGCCGCTCACGATCACCCCGTCGATCCACCCGCCATCGACCACCTCCAGGGCTATCCCGGAGATAACGCGGGATCCGAAGCCAACCTCATCGTTGTAAACAACCGAATTTGAGAAAGTGATGTTCTCAAAACCGCCCTCGGACGAAGTGCCCAACTTGAATCCGTTGCAGCAAGTGGTGAGATGACAATTCGTCACCACAATGTTCTTCAGCAGGCGCGGCTCCGAGCCGTAGGGATTCTCACTCTTCAGGCAGATGGCATCATCGCCCGTGTCGACGGAACAATCGGTGATCAGAACGTTCTGGCATCCGGTGATGTCCATGCCGTCGGTATTCGGTCCGACGGTTGGATTCTTGATGGCGATGCCGCGAATCTCTACGTGGTCGCAGTTCACCGTTCGCAGCGTCCAGCCGGGAGCGTTGGCAATCTGCACGCCGTTGATCGTCAGCCGGCGGCAGTTGACAAACTCCAGCATCGGGCTTGGCCGCCCGCCCTTTCTCACCGTCAACGAATGCGAGGCGACGTCGGCCCAGGCATCCTGCTCCGGCAACGGAGCTTTGCCCGAGGGCTCCCAGAAAGTCGGCCCCTGCCCATCGATGCGCCCCGGCCCGCTGATCGTCACATCATCGGCGTCCTGCACGAAGATCAGGTGCCGGGGATTGGTCCCGCTGTTCCCTTCGGAATCGGCGTTGTAGTCGCCTATCGACGTACTGCCCAGCAGTGTCGATCCGGCTTCGAGATTCAGCGTGACCCTGCTCCGCAACTCGATCCTGCCCGTCAGAAACGTTCCCGACGGCACCGTCACCGTCCCGCCGCCTGATTGCGACACATCATCAATGGCGCGTTGAATCGCCTTGCTGTTGAGCGTCCGTCCATCGGGCTTGGCCCCGTACTCGAGGATGCTCTTACCCGCCGTCGCGGCAAATCCACGGCTCGATGCAAGGGCCCCCGCAACGGAAGTTAGCCCCGAGAGAAAATCCCTTCTTAACATCAAATGCCTCCACGACTGTCATCGCAGATCAGTGCGCGCGACTACCTTCTCAGCGGCATCATCCTGCGCAACCCGATATCGCGCAGATAAATTCCAGCCCACGCCAGGATCCCAAACAGCACCGGAAAGATGGTTTCGAACAGTGTGCTGCCTGCGCGCAAATGGATCGCCACCGCTCCACCGAGGTAGCCCGTCAGCAGGACCGCGCCCAGCACCGCGGTCCGGGGGATGGCGTAGGCGATCGTGCTGACGGCAAGGAGCACGCCAAGCGTCGGCCCCAGGTTAGTCGGAAAGCCGAGCCTTGCGAACGCCTGGGTGACGGGAGCCGGCATGGCGAATTTTCCCGCCGCGTCAAACAGCATGAAAAGCACCGTCAGCCCGGACAGAACGCGGCCCGTCCATACTGCCCCTCGCCCAACGGCGGGCGTAGCCGCCGCTGAAGAGTAATCGTACGAATCAAGCGCTCCCATTCGTGCCTCCATGAGTCATCGATTCGGCCTTACGCAGTCGGAACCAGAATTTCGGTGACCAATTGATCCTCCGGCGTGACCCGCGGATCGTTGAAATAATTTTCGATCGCATAATCGTCGCGCAGAGAAATGCCTTTTTCCGTGACCAGGCTCCACACGCGTCCTGATGCCTGGCCCAGCAATGCGTAGGATCCGGTGAGGACAAATCGGCTGTATTTGCCCCCGGCAAACACCTCGTATCTCAAACCCTCGGGAAGGTCCACCGGTGGCGCAGGCAGCGCAAATCCGGCGCGATAGACCTTCGGTCCCATCTTGTAAAGGCTCATGTACCCGGTGACCTGGTTTTTCTTCATCAGTTCCGGCAGCAGCGCGTGCGCCTCCTGCCATGCCTTACCCGCGGTCTCCATGAACGGCCCGGTCTTCTCGACAAAGACGTAGTTGGTCATTGGCCAGGAGACAATCTCCGGCTCTTCCGTAAGATTCATTCGTCCTCCTCTGTGACTATTTGCGCCGCTGCATCACGCCGTCGGCCGTTCCGGAGGTGGCATCGAGGCCAGGAACATCCGCGCAAACTGTTCGCTGTAGTCCTCAAGCAGAGCCGCTACCCGCTCCGGCCGTTCCGAGCGTACGATCAGCCCGGCGTGGTGATGTTTCTTCATCCGGTAAACGATCTCCGGAGCGTTGAAGCTGGTGGTGTCAGGGTCTGACGTTTGCGCCAGGCACAGCACGCTGCCCGCATACTCTTGCCGGACCTGCGGAAGCGCATACTCCTCGCCCTGCAAATTCCCAACCTCCAGCCGCGCCCATTCCCGCCACAGGTTCAGCCCCGTAGCAGCCTGCACCAGGTCGACGATGAACGCTCCACCCACGCGCGCTGCAATTTCCAGGAAGTAAAACTTGCCATCGGCATTCGCGCGAATGTATTCGGCATGGGTCACTCCCCGGACCAGCCCCAGACCCGGGGCCAGTTGTGCATTCAATGCCGTCAGCTCTCCCCACTCCGCGCTGTTGCGGTCCACCGTGCGGGTTGTGAAAACCCCGCCCTCATGCATCACCTGCATGGGCGGGCGCCCGTACTTGTGGACTGCCGCGAACACCACCTTGCCCTCGCTCACCACCGAATCCACGTGGAAGATATCGCCGGGCACAAAGCGCTCCAGCACAAAGTGACTCTGCCGGTCACCCAGTTCATCGAGTGCCCGCCATAACTGCTCCGGCTCGTTGATCTTGCGGATCCCGAGCGCCGAAGCCGAGGTGCGCGGTTTGAGCAGCCAGGGGCCCGGCACGCTGTCCATGTACGCGCGCAATTCGTCGTAGTTGAATACCCGGCAAAACTCCGGCACCGGAAATCCCGTCTCCCGGGCGGCCGTTCGCATGGCCAGCTTGTCGCGGTAGAACGCGGTCGTCGTCACACCCATGCCCGGCAGACGCATATGTTCCCGGATCAGAGCCGCGGTCTCCTGGTCAAATTCATCGAGCGCCACCACGCGGTCGAACCGCCGACCCCGCGCCATCCATGAGACCGTATTGAGCAACTGATCGCATGTCAGCCCGTCGGGCATGGTCGTGACCTGTTCGAGTGCGTCGCGCGGCCAGTCAGCATCGCGCAGTTTGTCCACGGTCAGCAGCGTGGTGCGGATACCCATCTCCGCGCACTGCCGCATGAAATCCTGGCCCTTCTCGTAGCTTGAAATGCACAGCAGGCGATCGATCGATTCCGTCATGCTCTGTTCTCGCTCCTCTGACGTGCCCCTGTTTGCAACTATTGTCCATCGGTCGCAAACTCAACCCGCAATCCAAACTGTGTTCACAAGCCAGGCCTGATTGTCTGGTCCAGCGCCTTGTTCGCAATTGAGGATAGTTCTACCATAGAGACGGCGCGCCGCAGTCCAACGCATTGTGTCCTGGCGTGCTCATCGCGTGGGCCAAATGATCGAATCCGTCCGCAGGGCGGCGCTTCTCGCGGGTCTTGCTGCAGGCTGCCTCGCGGCGCTTGCCACGGTAGGTTTGGCCTTCATGCCTCCTGCGATCATTCCCCTTCTGCTTCCGGGACTGATATTGAGTATTGGCGGCCCGCATTTCCCTTCGCTTCCATTCTGGGTGTGCCCTATCGGCAACCTGACCTTCTGGTTCCTGCTATTTTGGCTGTTGGGACTTCTCATCGGCAAAGCCCTGCGCCCTGGCACCAGGTCGCGGGCGTCGTAGCCGGCTAGGTCCGACCGAAGCGATGCTCTCCTCTATCGAAGTCACACAGCTTCACGACCGGCTGACCGGGCAATGGCACCGCTCGATTGAGTTCGAAGCGGCGACGCTGCCGGACTGGCTCCGGCGCGTAGCAGCCCAGCATCGGGCCAACTTCGACCTGTGGCACATTGAAGATGAAGCCCGCACCCCCGGCGCGAGCGATGCCGAGCTCGCCGATGTGAAGCGACGGATCGACTCCACGAACCAGCGCCGCAATGATCTCGCTGAGGATCTCGACCGCTGCCTGCTCGAATGGCTGGGCGCGCGGGAACTGCCGGATCCGGCGGCGGCCCTCAATTCGGAGTCTCCCGGCCTCATCATCGACCGGCTTTCCATCCTCGCGCTCAAGATCTATCACACGCGCGAAGAGGCCGAACGCCTCGATGCGCCGCCCGGGCACGCGGAACGCAACCACTCGCGCCTCGCCATCCTCGAAGAGCAGCGCGCCGACCTCGCGCATTGTCTCGATGCCCTGTGGCGCGATACTCTGTCCGGCATACGGCGCTTCAAAATTTACCGGCAGCTTAAGATGTACAACGATCCCACACTCAATCCGGCAGTCTATCTGAAACAGCCTCGCGGCCCGGCGTGCTAGACGCCCGTCAAACCGCACCCATTGACGAAGCAAACCCTTATGCGTATAAAGAGGGCCTGAGCGGAGGGAATATCAAAAGCTCGCTGCCCGTCATGAAACTTGTGACTGACAGCGCCCATTTGAAACGACCGCCCCCGGTATATCCATGATGCAAGAGGCGAGATCCGCGGCTCCGAGCCGCAAAAAATCTACATCGACGGTTGAGAAATCAACTGGCCACATCTCGGCCAGTCCCGCGTTCCAGCACTATCAGGCCGCTGTGCAACTCGTGCAGCAGGGCAAGTACGACAAGGCTCTGGCTGCCTTTGAAAAGCTGCTTCACTCCGCGCCTCCCGAGATCGTCGAGAGAGCGAAGATGTATGTCAGCACTTGCCAGCGCCAGTTGGAACGAACCTCGCTGGCATTTCAAACTCCTGAAGAGCGCTACGACTACGCGGTTTCGCAACTCAATCAGGGCTTCTATGAAGAAGCGCGGGAACAGTTCAACGGGGTCGTGACCGACGATCCCATGGCCGACTACGCCTACTACGGCCTGGCCGTGCTCGACAGCATTACCGGCCATCCCCAGGATTGCCTCAGCAACCTCTCTAAAGCCATCGAGTTGAATCCGAGAAACCGGCTGCAGGCACGCACGGATAACGATTTCCAAAGCATGCAGGACGACCCTCGCTTTACCGAGCTGCTCTATCCTGAGATTCCCTGAGAGGCCAGCACCGGCCGGTTCAGGTCCGGCAGCGCGTTGGTTCCGATCCTGTGTTGATGCCGATTCTGCTGTTGGTTCCGATCTGGTAACGTAGCGTGCCGCCGATTCGCCTGCGTCAGCCGCAATACCCGCTGAATGCGGGCCGCGGATCTCTCACTCTCAAGCACCTTACGTACAATAGGATTCGAGTGGAAACATCGCTGGAATCGGAGACCGCGGAGAAGATCCGCCCGCTGCGCGTGGTAGCGATCGGCGGCGGAACCGGGCTTTCGACTCTCCTGCGCGGCTTGTGCGGTCACGTCATCAGCCCGGGGCAGCCATTCAGCATTCCGTGCCAGGTTGCCGACCTTGCCGCGGTCGTCACCGTCACCGATGACGGCGGTTCTTCCGGCCGTCTGCGCAAAGACTTCAACATGCTGCCGCCTGGCGACCTCCGCAACTGCATGGTCGCGCTCAGCGAAGAAGGTGACCTGCTGGCCCGGCTCTTCGCTCACCGCTTTCGCGGCGGCGAGGGGCTCGAGGGACACAGCTTCGGCAACCTCTTCGTCGCCGCGCTCACCGAAATCACCGGCGACTTCGGCCACGCCATTCAACTAGCCTCCAAGATCCTCGCCACACGGGGAAAAATCTACCCCGTCACCACCGCCAACGCCACCCTGATCGCCCGCATGGAAGACGGCTCGCTGGTTCGCGGCGAAACCAATATCACCGCCAGCCGTCTCCGTATCGCCGAACTGATGATCGATCCGCCGGACGCCGCCGCCCTGCCCGAAACACTCCAGGCGATTGAACGCGCGGACCTCATCACCGTCGGCCCCGGCTCGCTCTACACTTCACTCATCACTAACCTGCTGGTCCAGGGAATCCCCGACGCACTGGTCCACGCCAAAGGCCTGCGCGTCTTCGTCTGCAACCTGATGACACAGGCCAATGAAAGCCTCGGGCTCAGCGCTTCGGAACACATCGAGCGCATTTATGACCATACCGGCGCGCCCATCTTCGACTACGCCCTGGTCAATACTGCTCCGTTCTCTCCGCAGACGCTGGCCCGGTACGCTGCTGAAAACGCGTCCCCTATAGTTGCGGACATTGAACGCGTCGAGGCCCTGGGAGTTCGCTGTATCGCCGGCGACTTCGCCAGCGAAGGGAACGTCGTCCGCCACGCGGCCAAGCGCGTCACTGGCGCCCTGCTCGCCCTTGGCCGGGCTGCCCTGGCTTCCCGATCCTGACCCTGCCGCTCCGGCAATGAGCTGTCACCCGACGCAACCCTTCTCTTGATCCCTATTCCCTATTCCCTGTTCCCTGTCCTTCCACCGTCCGCTTAAGCTGTCCGCAGGCCGCATAGATATCCCTGCCGCGCGGCCGCCGCAGATAAGCCGGGATCCCCTGGGAATCCAGCACCCGCCGAAAAGCTTCAACCGCTCCCGGTTGCGGCATTTCGTAAGGGATGTCCGGCCCGGGGTTCCAGGAAATCAGGTTGACCTTGGCGCGCAAACCGGTACGCCGGATCAGCCGCGCAACTTCGCGAGCATGGTCGGGCTGGTCTGTCACTCCTCCCAGCAGCACGTATTCAAACGTGACCCGCTCTCTCGGACGCAGCCTGACCTGACCCACCGCGTCCATGACCGCTTCGATCGGCCACTTGCGATTAATCGGCATCACCTCGCTGCGCACCGCGTCGTTGGGCGCATTCAGGCTGATTGCCAGTTTGGGCCGCACCTCCGCAGGCTCGAGCGCGAACCGCTCGATGCCCGGGACAATCCCCGACGTCGAAACCGTCATGCGCTGCGGACTCAACCCTGCTTCGTTGACCAGCAGCCGCACTGCGCCCATGAAGCTGTCGTAGTTGAGGAATGGCTCCCCCATCCCCATGAAGACCAGGTTCAGGCGGTTGCGCCCGATCTCGACTCCATGGCGGTCGAGCACCGCGACCACCTGTCCGGCGATTTCACCGGCGCTAAGATTTCGCTGCAGCCCCAGCCGGGCGGTCAGGCAAAAGTGGCAGTTAACCGCGCAACCGACCTGGCTCGAAACGCAAATGGTCGCCCGGCTCCAATTCTTTGCCGTCTCTTCGCCCGCGCTTCCCTCCCCCGTCTCCCCGTCTCCGGTCTCGCCCTCGTCCCCTTCCGGCATCCAGACCGTCTCCACCGTGTCCGCGGCCGCGCTAATCCCTCGCACCAGGTAGCGCTCGGTCCCATCGATGGACCGGAAAGTCTGGGCTATCTCGGTCCTGCCGACCTCCCAACCCTCCCCAGCCAACCGATCGCGCAGGCTTCGGGACAGGGTCGTGACCTGGTCAAGGTGGGTAACTCGTTGGCCATAAATAGCTTCAGCCAGTTGACGGCCCCGCCATGCGGCTTCGCCCATCCCTTCCATCAAGGATTCCAGCGCCCCGCGGTCCAGTCCAAAAAGCGCCTTGCGAGTGACCCCGGCTCCCTTTTCAGCGTCTAAAATTACGAGTTGGGGCACTTTTGAATTCACGGCTGGGGCCAGAATAGAGCATTTTCCGGTATCATGCAGCCCGGGCTGATCTGTCGCCATCTTTCGCGTCTCTCTCCGGCCGCCGCGTTGCCTGCAACGCCCTTTGAGTCCGTCTGGCCTAAAATCGAATCGAACAGGAGACGATGACAACTGAACGCAACCTTCGCCGCACCATCCTCCCCAACGGCCTGATTGTTCTGACCGAGCGCATGGAACATCTGCGCTCCGTTGCCATGGGTGTTTGGATCAAGTCCGGATCGCGCGGCGAGGCCGCCGAAATCAACGGCATCTCCCACTTTGTAGAACACATGGTTTTCAAGGGAACGCGCTCCCGCTCGGCCCAGCACATTGCCCGCGAGATGGACTCCATCGGCGGCAATCTCGACGCTTTTACGGGCAAGGAAACCATCTGCTTCAACGTCAAATCCCTCGCCGACCACGTTCCCATTGCTCTTGACGTTCTGGCCGACCTGGTGATGAACCCGGTCTTCGCTGCCGGCGATATCGAGCGCGAACGCGGGGTCATCCTCGAAGAGATCAAGATCGACGAGGACAATCCCGACGTCCTGGTCCACGAACTGTTTACGCAAAGCTTCTGGAAAGATCATCCCTTGGGTAAACCGATCCTCGGCACCTCGACCACCGTGGCCCGCTTCGACCAGCCCAAGTTGCTCGACTATCACGCCGGCCGTTTTCACGGCGGCAACATGGTCTTTTCCGCCGCCGGCAATCTCGAACACGACCAGTTCATCGAAGCGGTGACCAGCAAATTCTCCGGACTCGAGTTCCGGCCACCGGTAGCCGAGCTGCCCGCGCCGACTTCCAGCGCGCGCATCCTTCTGCGCAACAAGAAGGCACTCGAACAGGTGCAGATCTGCCTCGGGGTTCCCGCACCCCCCATCACCGACGAAAACCGCTACGCCACCCTGATTCTGAACACGGTTCTGGGCGGAGGCATGAGCTCGCGCCTGTTCCAGACCATCCGCGAGGAGCGGGGCATGGCCTACTCCGTCTTCTCCGATCTCAGTCCCTACCGCGACACGGGCACCCTCTGCGTCTACGCGGGGACTTCGGGCGGCAAAGCCCTCGAGACCATCGATCTGATCCTTACCGAGTTCCGCAAGCTCAAGGAAGAGATCCTTTCAGAGGAAGAACTTACCCGGGCCAAGGATCAGCTCAAAGGCAATATCCTCATGGGTCTGGAAAGCTCTAATTCGCGCATGGCCAACCTGGCTCGCCAGGAAATCTACTTCGGCCAGTTCTTTTCCGCCGAGGAAATCACCGCACGCATCGACGCCGTAGAAGCCGGCCAGGTCCAGGCCATGGCGCAAAAGCTCTTCGATCCGACCCGCATCGCCGTCACCCTGCTGGGCCGCCTCGACGGCATCAAGCTTAATCGCGCCCGGCTGGTGTGTTGAGAGACTAAGCTTCTGGCTTTTAGCCGTTAGCTTCTAGCTGTTCCATTGGCAGGCGGAAATTTGCGGCTACGTGAAGTATTCGCAACCAGAGCCGGGCGCCCCATCCTGCGGACAGTCCTACCGTCCGCAGAATGGCACTCCCCGCGCCGACATCGTAAGGGCAGGAGCCAGAGCCGCCTTTGAAGTCCGGAGGTTAGACTCCCAGTGTTCAAGGTCGCTGAACCCATCCAGCGCACGATGAAGCTAGAAGCTAATTGCTAGAGGCTAAAAGCTCGCTCTTTGAGCGATCCATTTCCCTCCCGCGTCAATCCGTTGTAGCATTTTGTCGGGCGGGCACCGTCTGCGGCCTGCACCCCACGAGGCTTTCTAAAATCATGAAACGCAAACTTGTTGTTAGCCGCGCCCTGCCACGCGCCGTTCGACCCGCGCATTCCGAGGGCTTCACCCTCATGGAATTGCTCATCGTCATGGCTATCATCGCCATCCTGATGCTTATCGCCATTCCCACCGTCGGCAGCCTGAAGAAGCGCGCCAACGATCTGTCGGCGATCCAGTCGATCCGGGCCATCTCCCAGGCACAACTCCAGTTCGAGTCCACTTATCCCACCAACGGCTTTGCCTGTTCGCTGCAGGCGCTCGGTGGCGACCCCAAGTCTGGCGCGCCCTCGCCCACCAACGCCCAGATGCTGCAAGGTGACTTGTCCAGCGGCGTCAAATCCGGATACATCTTCAACATCACCAACTGCACCAAGGTGAACCTCAACGGCTCCGATCGCATCACCGGCTACCAGATCACCGCGGTGCCGCAGACCGTCGGCCAAACCGGAGACCGCGGCTTCTGCAGTGACCAGTTCGGCACCATCAAGGCCGACCCCGCGGGTGGAACCAACTGCACGCAATCCATTCAATGAGGGCGAGCACCTCGCGGCGCGGCGGCCAGTTTATGCTGGCCGCCGCTTTGCTGTGCGCCTGCACAGCGCTCCAACCGCGTTCGGCCGTTGCCCAGTCCCCATCCTCTTCGGCATCAGCTCAAGGCAACACTCCGGACGTACACACGCTGGCGCAGCGGGTTGACCGCCACTACAACGATCTGCACGCGCTCAAAGCCGGCTTTACCGAGACTTATGCCGGTCTGGGTGTTCACCGTACCGAGAGCGGAACCCTTCTTCTTCTCAAGCCCGGCCGCATGCGTTGGGACTACACCTCGCCGGCCGGCAAGCTCTTTCTGCTGGACGGAAAAAATGCCTGGTTCTACACCGAGGGCGATGCCCAGGTGCAGCGCATCCCCGCTAAACAACTGGACGATCTCCGCTCGCCGCTCCGCTTCCTCCTCGGCCATACCGAGTTGGAGAAAGAGATGAATCACCTCACCCTGGCTCCGGTCCCCGGCGGTCTGTTCAGCCTCACCGGTCAGCCCAAGGGTCAGGAAGACCGCATCGCGCGCGTCACCCTCACCGTGACCGGTCTGGGAGCTATCACCGGCATCGAGATCGAGGAAGGCGACGGCGCCACCACCCGTTTTACTTTCACCGGGGAAGAACTGAACCCCCGCCTCGCCCCCGACATATTTCGTTTCACCCCGCCCAGCGGAGTGCCCATCATCAACCCCCTGCCGCCGGCATAAGCCTCAGTCGAAGATCACCGTTTTGTTTCCATAGCAAAGAATTCTCCGGTCCAGGTGCCATCGCACCGCGCGCGACAAGACCACCCGTTCCAGATCGCGCCCCCTCCCCACCAGGTCCTCCACCTCATCGCGGTGCGAAATACGCGCCACATCCTGCTCGATGATGGGTCCGTCGTCGAGCACCTCCGTGACGTAGTGGCTGGTTGCACCGATCAGCTTCACTCCACGGGCATGCGCGGCATGATAAGGACGGGCTCCCACAAAAGCGGGCAGAAAGGAATGATGCACGTTGATGATCGCGGACGGATAGCGCGCCACGAATTTGGGCGACAGGATCTGCATGTAGCGCGCCAGCACCACAAGGTCGATTCCCTGGCCGGCCAGCAACTCCAGCTGGCGAGCCTCGGCATCCATTCTGGTAGCAGCGGCAACCGGCACATGGGCGAATGGCACCGAGTAAAAGGCGGCGAGGTCTTCCACCGCGCGATGGTTCGACACGATCAGTGGAATATCGCAGCGTAGTTCGCCGCTGTGCCACCGTTCCAGCAGATCGGCCATGCAATGCAGATACTGCGAGCAGAACAAGGCAACACGCGGCCGCCGCCGGCTCGAGGTCAGGTGCCAGCGCATTTCCAAATCGGCGGCCAGCGGAGCGAAGACATGCTCAAAAGCAGCGAGATCGAATACCGCGCCGCCCTGCACCTCGTTCGCCGCAGTCAATTCCCACTCCACCCGCATGAAGAAAAGGCCCAGTGCGGCGTCGCGATGCTGATCCGCATGCAGGATATTGGCGCCGCATTCGTACAGCAGCGACGACACCCGCGCCACCAGGCCCCGCCGGTCGGGGCAGTCGATCAGTAGAACCGCTGAATCTTTCACATTCACCAGAGTACGGGCGATGGCCCGGCTTTCTCCTGACCTGGCGCAAACGTTCGCCAAAAACGAGAGGGCCAAATCTCAAGGCTCCGGCCCGGCTCTCATCTGGAGGCTCATCCGCGTAGTTGCCCGTTTCTGGCGGGATTGGAGGGAAGGCGCCTTCAACTGGCCTTACCCTCGTACTTGGCGTGCCTCCCTGCCGCATCGGGGCGATCACATCCAAAAAAATGCCGGAGTTCACAGGAACTCCGGCTGGCGTGCGTTCGCTGCCAAACAACCTTTTAATGCTACAGACCAAGATCCCAAGGGCCAGTCTTCGAGACTAATCGCAAGATCAATGCAATTGGGCTCCGCGAGCGGCGCTCGCTTCGCCGCCGCCGTTCAACTGCCGCCGCAAATCCGCGACCAGGGTGGCGATAACGCGCAGCTTCTCGGTAACCGGCTGCGATGCCTCGCTGCTGGTGAGCGCCAGCTGCGAATGCAGCAGGAGGCCGGCTACCGTTGATTTCAACTCTGCTTCGACCGCAGCGGCCGCGGCCCGTCGGGCCACCAGCTGCTCACGCTCGCGGCGATGCAGGGCGGCCTTGATCTCGCGGACCAGCCGGGACGCACCCGATAACGCGAAGTTGATCTGCAGCGGAATGGCAATGCCCGACCGTTCCCAGATGGCGTCGGCTGCCGCGGGGTCGCATTCCGCGATCGTTTCGTCAACCACAACCGCAATGAAGTCCCGCTCCCGCAACGCCGCCAATGCCGCTTTGCGGCCTTCCGCCACTTCCACTTCCATACCCGTCTGCCGGCTCACCGAGTCGCCGCAATTACGCGCCCCTTCGATCCCGGTCACCATCAAGATGCTCATCTCGCGCTCCTCTTGCATGCGGCCCGCATGGTTTCTCTGGGCCTCACAACTGCCCGCCCGCCGACTTCCCGCATTTTTATGAATTCAATTTCCGGTCTTCAACTGGTGAAGTGCTCCGCTCCGCCGGTGTTCTGTATTAACTCTCCTCCAAAGGATCGGCAATTCCATACTCCTTGAGCTTGCGGTACAGCGTCGTCTTGCCGATGCCAAGCAGGCGGGCGGCCCGCAGCTTGTCGCCGTGCAGCACCCGGATTGCCTTCAGGATGGCCTCGCGTTCGAGGTCGGCCAGCGGGGTAACCCCAGGAAACTCCAGTTCTATCCCCGCCTCGTCCCCGCTGCTCGTGGCGGCTCCCCGCAACGCTGTCAGTTCCTGCTGCTGCAACTGGGTGGGTAGATCCCCAGGCATCAACACCGGCCCTGAACACAGCGCGCAGGCGCGCTCCACGGCATGTTCCAGTTCCCGCACATTTCCCGGCCAGTCATACTGCATCATGATGCGCAGCGACTCGTCGCTCAGGGTGAACTTCGCCCCGTTCTCGCGGCTGATGCGTTCCAGAAAATGCGCGGCGAGCAGCGGTATGTCCTCTTTACGGTCGCGAAGCGCAGGCAGCCGCAGGTTCACCACGTTCAGGCGGTAAAAAAGGTCCTTGCGGAAGGCTCCCCTCTCCACCATGGACGCGAGATCGCGATTAGTCGCCGCTACGATGCGTGCCTTGATGGGAATCCGGTGGGTCGCGCCCACCGGCCGCACTTCGCGTTCCTGCAGCGCGCGCAACAGCTTGGCCTGGAGGTCGAGGGACAGCTCGCCGATTTCGTCGAGAAAGACCGTGCCACCTTCGGCAGAGACCAGCAGCCCGTCCTTGGTGCGATTGGCGCCGGTGAACGCGCCTTTCACATATCCGAATAATTCGCTCTCAATCAGCGTGGGCACCAGCGAGCCGCAGTCCACCGGCAAGAAGGGCTTGTGCCCGTTGGGACCGTAGGCGTGAATGGTGCGCGCCACCAGTTCTTTGCCGGTCCCGCTTTCGCCCAGGATCAAGACCGGGTGGCTGCTCTGCGACACCTTGGAGAGTATCCGGTAGAGCTTTTCCATCTCCGGAGCCCGGCCGATCATGGCTCCGAGGCCCTGCGACAGGCGAAGCCGTTCGCGCAACTGACGCGATGTCGTGCTGGCTTGGCGGGCGACAGCGGCACGATCGAGAACGGTGCACAGCTCGTCCATGGTGAAGGGCTTGGTGAGGTAATCCGACGCTCCCCGCCGCATCGCTTCCACGGCCAGGTTGACGGAGGCCGACGTGGTCATAGCGATGACTGACGTTCGCGCATAGAGCGACTTGCTTTCGCCGACCAGGTCCAGGCCCTGGTGCGATCCATTGGCCAGATTGATTAGCAAAATGTCGGCAGCATGCGCCTGAAGAAGGGTGCGCGCCTGGCTCAGGTCGCCAGTGCTGTCGACGGCGTATCCCAGGCCCGCTGCGATTTCAGTGCAGGCAGAACGGACGGACGCATCCGGGTCCAAAACGAGCAGGCGCAAACGCACCGCAGGCACAGCGGCTTTCTCTGCAAACTCGATCATTTTTTTGTCAAAGACTGTTGCAAGCATTGTATGCGCCTCGTTCAAACTTGAATAGTCGGGATCGGAATCCGGCTCGTTGGACGACGCCGGGGGGGACGTTCCGCACCGGGGCTCATCGCGTCCGTACCGGCAGCTCGATCTGGAATCGGGCGCCACCCTGGGGCCGGTTTTCTGCCTGGATCCTGCCCCCCGCGGCTTCCACGATAGAGCGCGTGATCGACAGGCCCAGCCCGCGATTCCGCGACGTCCAGCCCTTCACGCCCGACCCGTCGTTCCGCGTGGTAAAGCCGGACTCGAAGATCTTTTCAATGTGTTCTTCAGGGATGCCGCAGCCGCTGTCGTCGACTGAGAGGGTCACCGAAGCTACCTGGCCGTTCCGGACTCGCCGTTCACCCAGGCTGATGCGGATGGCGCCCACCCCGGAAATCGCTTCCGCTCCGTTTCTGACCAGGTTCACCAGGACCCGGGTTAACTCTTCCCCGGAGATCGGGACCGCCACCGCCCCACCGCAGGCGCTGATGCTTACCGCCACATTGGGGCCAGCCAGCGTTGACAACACGTTGCGATTGGCCAGCACCTCTTCACGAAAATCCGTAACCGGCTCGTCCGGGCTCACCCGAGCCAGGTTTTCGTACCGCGCCTCACCCGGTCGTGCTCCCTGTAGCGTGACCGCGGCGCGCTTCTCCGTCGAGTTCGCAGCCGGTTTGGACACCGGGATTGCTGCCTGATTTGCATCCAGCACCAACATCCGTTCCAGCAGGCGCCGGCTGCCTTCGGCTACCATTCGCAACTCGCTGCCGTAATGCCGATAAGGGGGATTCAGGACGCCGGGCTCATCCAGCAGTTCGCAATAGAGTGCCAGCGCGGTCACCATGTTGCGCGCGTCGTGAGCCAGTTCCGTCAGGGTTTCCCCGCGCACCTGGGTTGTGGCCAGAGACTCTACCATGGCTTCCGACGAAGTGCGTCCTGCCTTCTGTTCAGCCCTCGAACTCATGATTTGCATGTCGATCCTCTCTCGCCGGGAGCATCCCATAGTCCGCATTTCGCCCCGACCACCGCATGGCACTTCCCGATGCTGCATAGGGATGCCGATGTCCGGTATCAATACACGCCGCGTGCCGAACCCGAACACGCTCTCTAAGCTTTCTGTAATGAAAAAAATTGGGCCGAGCGTCTCAGGAGGTCAGGGCTCCGCCCGACCAGCAGGGTCTCCCAAAATGGGAATCAGACCCATTCCATAAAATGACTAACCTTTTTGCTTTGTTTCAGATAGCTGCGCTCCTACATTCGCCCCAAGTCGGGATCGCTTCCCGATTCGGGTGGGCAGCGTTTGACCCCGCCGGCACTCCCTTACAATTTCCCCATGCCCAGTGCCCCTTTTTTCCGCCCCGAAGGTCGGACTCCCGACCAACTCCGCCCCCTCGTTCTGACCCCGGGGTTCGTCCGCACTGCTGAAGGCTCGGTGCTCGTCTCCCTGGGCAATACCCGGGTGCTGACCAACGCCACCATCGAGCAGGGCGTCCCGGGCTGGCTCCGCAACTCCGGACGCGGCTGGGTGACCGCCGAGTACGCCATGCTGCCCCGCTCCACCGTCACCCGCACCCCCCGCGAGAGCGAACGCGGCAAGATCGGTGGGCGCACTCATGAGATTCAGCGCCTCATCGGACGCAGCCTGCGCTCCGTCGTCGACATGCAGGCTCTCGGAGAACGCACCATCATCCTTGACTGCGACGTGATCCAGGCCGACGGCGGCACCCGCACCGCCGCCATCACCGGGGCCGCCGTGGCCCTTGCCCTTGCTCTCAATGCGCTACTGAAGGCCGGAACCCTGAAGGTCTCTCCCCTCAAGCAGCTGGTCGCCGCCACCTCGGTGGGAATCGTGGGCGGCACCGCCTTGCTGGACCTCTGCTACGAAGAGGACTCGCAGGCCGAAGTGGATATGAATGTCGTGATGACCGCGGACGGAGGACTGGTCGAAACCCAGGCCACAGCGGAGCGCGGCAGCTATTCCCGCGCCCAGCTTAATTCGCTGATCGATCTCGCCGAGGCCGGGATGGCCGGCATCTTCGCCGCCCAAAAGCAGGTCCTGGGGCTCTAACCTTCTGAGCCCAGCATCCTCCGCTGCCGATCCCGAGTCGCGACGCCCTGGAGATGGAGCATCGGATCTTCGCCTGGCGGTCTTGCTCGCAATTCAATTCTGCGCCTACCCAAGCACCGCCGCCAGCACCAGCGTGCCGCCCAGGCCCGCCACCGACAGCACCGTCTCCAGTACCGACCACGTGCCCAGCGTCTGCCTGGTGTCGAGCTTGAAGAAGGACTGGATCAGCCAGAATCCCGGATCGTTGACGTGGGAGAGGATGAGAGATCCGGTTCCCGTTGCCAGAACCAGCAACTCCGGCCGCACCCCCACATGCCCTGCCATCGGAGCCAGCACCCCTGATGCGACTGCCATGGCCACCGTCGCCGATCCCATCGATACCCGCACCACGGCGGCCAGCAGCCAGGCCAGCACCAGGGGCGGCATATGCGCTCCCAGCGCGATACCCACCGTGGCCTGTGCTGCCCCGGAATCGCGCAGCACTCCACTAAGGCCGCCCGCCGCCGCCAGGATCACCATGACGCTGGCAATCGGTTCAAAGGCCTCATTCGTAACCTGCCGCAGCAGCTCGACCCCATGGTGACGGCCGGTCTGGAGGTGCGGCCCCAGCGTCAACAGCGCCGCCAGCACCGCGATCAGCAGCGCCAGGTCGGGGCTGCCGATGAAATGCAGAATGAGGTTCGGTCCGCTGCCGGCTGGCGCCAGCGAATCGGCCCAGCTGCCCAAAAAAATCAGCGCGATCGGGAGCAGAACCGCGCAGGCAGCCCGGGCTGCTCCCGCAGGCTGAGGAAGAGGCTCCGCCAGCGCGCCGGCCGGATCAACTGCGCCAACCCCGGCGGCGCTCTCCGGGTCAACCTGGCCCGCGCCGGTAGAATTCATTCCCCCGGCCACAACGCGATGCATCTTTCGTCCCCAGACCCGCGTCAGAACCCAGCCCAGCAACGGCCCCGCGACCGCGCCCGCCGGCAGCCCGACCGTGAGGCCCCACAAGATCGTCCTTCCAAGGTCGGCATGATACTGCGTCGCAGCCAGCATGGCCGCAGGATGAGGCGGCAGCGTCCCGTGCACAATCGAGAGGCCCGCCAGCAGAGGAATACCGACCAGGATCGGCTCCCGCCCGCTGCGCCGGGCAGCCGCTGCCACAATCGGCATCAGCAGTACCAGGCCCACCTCGAAAAACACCGGCATGCCCACCAGCACGCCCAGCCCGAATAGCGCCCATGGCAAACCCCTGCTTCCGCAGCGTTCCACCAGGAACCTGCCCAGCGCAGCGGCACCCCCGGAGCGGGCCAGCAACGCCCCCAGTACCGCGCCCAGGCCCAGCACGATCGCGATGTGCCCCATCAGGTTTCCCACGCCCGCGGTAAACGACAGAGGTACCCGCATCAGCGGCATCCCCGAAATAATGCCCAGGCTGAACCCCGCCACCATCAGCGCCAGCGCCGGATGCATCCGCAGCCGCGCAATCAGCAGCAGCAACAGGCCCACCGTGGCTGCCGCGCAGCCCAGCAGAAACCAGTTGTGCGCGTTCCCGGCCGCGTTCATCACCGGCCGATTATTCCACACGCCGCGGACACCCCTGTGGCCAAGCTCCACGATCCCACGGTCCATCCGCATCCAAACGGGTTATCGGAGCGCGGATTTCCGCTTGACATTGGTAACCAAATGGTTACATCATTGGAAACCATATGGTTTCCAATGCAGCTCGCCGCAGTGATGCCGTATTTCGCGCCGTCTCCGATCCCACCCGCCGCCAGATCCTCGCCATCCTCCGCGGCGGCCAGCAGACCGTGGGGGAAATTGCCACGAATTTTCCCATGAGCCGGCCGGCCATCTCCAAGCACCTGCGGCTGCTTCACTCCGCCGGACTTGTCGCTACCCGCAGGCAGGGAACCGCCAGCTATTGCAGCCTCAATGCCAAGCCTCTGTCTCTCATCGAGGACTGGCTCCACGATTACCAGGCTTTCTGGAGCGATTCGCTCCGCAGCCTCAAAAGCCACCTGGAGAAGCAGCCATGATCCCAGTCCCAACCGCTACCAACGACGTGGTCTTGCAGGAGATCAACATCGCGGCGCCGGCCGAGCGCATCTTCCGCGCCATCTCCGATCCTGCCGAACTCCTGCGCTGGTGGGCCTCTGAAGGAAAATTCCGCGCCACCGAAGTTGACATCGACCTCCGGCCCGGCGGAGCGTGGCGCATGCGAGTCGAGGGCGGCTGCGGGCCCGATATCTCCTGCACCGTGGTCAAAGGCAAATATGTAGAGGTCGAGCCGCCACATCGGCTCGCCTACACCTGGATCCGCGAAGAGGAGGACGACCCGGAGACCCTGGTCCGCTGGGATCTTGAAGAGAATGGCGGAGGTACCACTGTTCGGGTCACCCATTCAGGCTTCACCAGCGAACGCATGCGCCTGCGCAACAGCGGATGGCCGCTGATCCAGGGGCTGTTGCAGCGCTATCTCGAATCGAGATCCTGAGCCGGCCTCTGCTTTTCACTCAGTCCAGGCGCGTCCCCCATCGCGCCTGGGTAGACTCTCCCCCATTAACCCGTCTCCCCGGGATCCCGCTGTGTCTTCTCGCACAGTTCCTCTCTCTGCCGCTCTGCTACGATAAGGACGATTGCAGTTCCCGCCGTAGTGCCGACCTGCAAGGCGCTCCGCGGCCGGACCAGCACAGAGAAGGAGAATTTCTATGCCCCTGGTATCAATGCGGCAGCTCCTCGACGAGGCCGCCAAAGGCGGTTATGGCGTCGGCGCCTTCAACGTAAACAACATGGAACAAATCCAGGCGATCATGGGCGCGGCCAAAGAAACCAACTCGCCGGTGATCATCCAGGCCAGCCGCGGGGCGCGCGCCTTTGCCGAGGACCGTTACCTGTTTCATCTCATCCTGGCCGCCAGCGAACTGCATCCCGACATCCCCATCGCCATGCACCAGGATCACGGCAACAGCTTCGAGACCTGCAAGAGCGCCATCACCCTTGGCTTCACCTCCGTCATGATGGACGGGTCGCTCAAGGAAGACGGCAAGACTCCCACCACGTTTGAAGAAAATGTCGAAGTCACCCGCAAGGTCGTCGACTACGCTCACGAGCGCGGCATCACCGTGGAAGGCGAGATTGGCGTCCTCGGCGGCGTCGAAGACGGCCATGGCGCGGGCGGCACAGGACTCGAGCACATCACCGATCCCGACCAGGCTGTCGAGTTCGCGGAGCGCACCGGCGTTGACGCCCTGGCTCTCGCCATCGGCACCAGTCACGGTGCCTACAAGTTCAACAAGAAGCCCGACGGATCGGTTCTCAAGATGGATGTCCTCATCGAGATCCATCGCCGCCTGCCCCATACTCACCTGGTTATGCACGGCAGCTCTTCGGTTCCCAAGGAACTTCAGGACATCGTCAACAAATACGGTGGCAACCTCAAGCCCACCTGGGGTGTGCCGGTTGAAGAAATCCAGCTCGGCATCAAGAACGGCGTGCGCAAGATCAACGTCGATACCGACAACCGTCTTGCCATCACCGGCGCGATCCGCAAGGTCCTCTGGGAAACCCCCGACAAGTTCGATCCGCGCGACTACATGAAGCCGGCGCGCGATGCCATGAAGAAGGTGGTCGCCGAGCGCATGAACGAGTTCGGCCAGGCCGGCCACGGCAAGGACTACTCGCCCATCTCCATCGCCGACATGGCCAAGGGATACGCCAGCGGCGCCCTCGACACGCGGCCTTCCATGGCCGGCGCCCGCTAACGCCCGCACTCCAGCCGCCGAGCTCCGAACCGAGGCCGCTTCGCGCAATGCGAAGCGGCCTCTTTCATTCCTCTCATAGTCTCGGCGGCCGGGCGTCGCCAACGACAGAGCAGAAATCGCATCGTGCCCCTACTGCGGCGCGAAATCCCGAATCCCCTCCACTGTCTTTTGATCCAGCCGCAGCAGCAGATCCGTAAGCAAGTCCACGAGCTCGTCAAAATCCTTGCGGTTGAGAATCCCGTTGTGCGCGTGCGTATAGCGGATCGGCGCCACCAGATTGATGGTTGGCACGCCCCCGTTGCTCTCCTGGATCTCGGCTGAATCATCGCCATACCCCTGCACCAGGTCCAGCTGTAGTGGAATTCCGCGCTGCTCGGCGGTCTCCTTCACCAGCTTCACGAACTTCCGGTTCGCCATCGCGCTCGAGTCGAACAGGAACAACCCCGGCCCTCCGCCCAGCCGGGCCTGCGTCTCCTCCGGGTGCCCCGCAAACGTATCGCCGGCGATGCCGCCTTCAAGGGCGATCCCGATGTCCGGCTTCACCACCTGCGCCGCCGTCTTTGCTCCGCGCAGCCCCACCTCCTCTTGCGTCGTGGCCACAAAAAAGAGTTGATTCGCATGCGGCTGTTTCGCCGTCCGCTCCATCGCCTGGAGCAATGCCGCGCAGCCCACCCGGTCGTCCCATGCCTTGCCCAGATAGTTCCCCGTGCCGTTCATCTCTTCAAAGAGGCTGTCCGGCACCACCGGATCGCCCGGCCCTACACCCAGAGCCGCCACCGCCGCCGCGTCCTTCGCCCCCACATCAATCAGCAGCGAATCCCGCGCGAACACGCGGCTTCGGTCATCCGCCGGCAGCACGTGGATATCGCGGATGCCCGTCACCGCCCGCACCGGTCCCTTCGACCCCAGTATGATCCAGCGCTGATCCACCAGCGCCTGGTCGAGCCAGCCGCCCAGCATCTGCATGGTCAGAAACCCGTTCGGCGTCACTCGCCGCACCATCCCGCCCAGCTCATCCATGTGCGCGTCAATCATGATCCGCGGCCCGCTGCTTCCCTGTTGCGCAATGACCGATCCCATGCCGTCATAGCGCAGCGGCCCCGCCGCCAGCGGCTTCATGTGCTCGACCATCAGCGCCCGCACCGCCTCTTCGGCCCCCGGCGGACCCGGCGCATTCGACAGTTGTTCGAGCAGAGCCCGCGTCGCATCCTGCGCGGATGCCCTCGGCGCACACCACGTAAGCAGCAACAGACCGCACACGACCCCAACCAGCTTCGACATGGAAGTCACGTTAACACGGCGGCGAACACAAACTCCCGTATCCTGCAATCCCGCCAAGCTCTCAGTCCTCCGCGGCCTCCAGTTCTTCTTCCGCCGAGATCTCCCCCGCATCCTCCACCGGCGCATGCACAGGCACGGCATAGCGCGCGGCAAGGTCCGGCGCATACCGCGAGATATCCGCGCGCAGCCGGAGCAGCGAGAGGTCCTTGGCCTTCGACTCCAGCATGATGTCGGTGTCGAGATGCCGAATCGAGCGCAGAAACTGGATCGTCTCAAAGGGATTGTTGAAGTCCGAATGACCGGTCCACACCGGCGGCTGCAACACCGTCTCCATTAGTCCCGTCTTGCGGCTCTTGCGCTTGATTTCCCGCATCTCCGTCCTGGCGCACGAGAAATGCATCTTCGGGCGCACACCTTCTGGCCACGTCTTCAGAAAACGTTCCAGCGTCGGCACCAGCGGCAGTCCTTCGGGATTGAAACACCAGTGATGCTGATAGTCGAAGATCAGCCGCACACCTGTGCGCTCGTGGATCGACAACACATCGGCAGCCGAAAAACGCAGGTCGTCGTTCTCCAGCACCAGCCGCCGCCGGACTCGTTCGGATAGCCGCCTCCACGTCGCGCACCACCGCGCGCAGCTGGTGGGCCGATCGCCGTAAGCACCGCCGACGTGAATCACCAGCACCGCCTCGGGCCCGCACTCCATCCCGTCTAAAATCTCCGCCTGCGACTCGAGATCGGCAATCGACCGCCGCGTCAGGTCCTCATTCTCGCTATTCAGCACGATGTACTGCGAAGGGTGAAACGACAGCCTCAGGTCCTGCGCCTTTGCAATGCGCCCCACCAAGGCAAGATCGTCACGGCACTCCCGGATCATGCCATGAAACTGCGGCATGTCAGGATGCGTCTGGTATGGAGCAATGTCGGATGACATTCGATACATGTGCATCCTGTGTTCGCGCAGATAAGCGAAGATGTCGCACAGATAGCCGAGCGAGACCCGCAGGTGCGGCCCCTGCTGCCAGCGCCGTGTATCGTTGCTCTTCAACCCCGGCTTGCCCATGACCTTGACCGGGAACCCCAGCCGCATCGCCTCCGCGGGAAACGAATCCACGTCAAGCGCATCCGGATCGGGACAGGTATACAGCGGATCTGCCTGCCGCGCCTCCGCATCCATCGCTGCGGCATCCTTGGCTGCGGCGCGCGCCTCCCGCCGCCGCTGTCCGGCCTTCTGCTTCCTGTCGCTATTTGCGCCGGCCGGCTTTACCGGCGAGCTTTTCTTCTTCTTTGGGGCAGTCACCAAGTTACGTCTCCTCACCGTTGCTCGAACTCGTCGCGCACCCAGTTCCTGCGCAGACCTGCACCGGTGAGATTCCGCGGCTTGCCACGCTGTTGTTTTGCAGATTTTCCTTGGGGCGTTACCCGGCTGAACGCGGATCTGCCGACAAACCCACGGGATCAAGCGATGACAAAGCTGCCGGAGCCGGAACTCCCGCCGCGCCCTCCTGGTCCTTGTACTGCAGCTGATAGAGCTTCCAGTACAGTCCCCGATGCGCCAGCAGTTGCTGATGCGAGCCCATCTCGCGCAACTGCCCTTTGTGCATCACCAGGATCGCGTCGGCGCGCTGCACGGTCGACAGCCGGTGCGCAATCAGCACGCTGGTCCGGCCTTCCACCATGCGCTCCAGTGCCCCGCGAATGCGCAGTTCCGTATCCGTATCCACGCTCGAGGTCGCCTCGTCGAGAATCAAGATGCGCGGATTGTAAGCCAGCGCGCGGGCGAAATTGACCAGCTGTTTTTGCCCTGTCGACAGCGAATTGCCGCGCTCCTGTACCGGCTCATTAAATTTGTTGGGCAGCGTGTCGATGAAGTCCAGCACGTTCACATCCCGCGCGGCCTCGCGCAGGCCGGCCTCGGTGATCGCCTCATTTCCGAGCCGGATGTTTTCCGCAATCGTTCCGGTGAACAGGAACGGATCCTGCAGCACCACCGCGAAATGCCGCCGCAATTCATTCAGGTCGTGCTCGCGTACATCCACGCCGTCCAGCAGTATCTGACCCGCCGTCACGTCGTAGAACCGCATCATCAAGCTGGTCAATGTCGTCTTGCCCGCGCCCGTGTGCCCTACGATCGCAATCGTCTGCCCCGGCTCGACGGTGAATGAGACGTCCCGCAAAATCCATTCGATGTCTTTGAGCGAAGCCAGTTCCGAGTCGTGGGGCATCGCGCCGGCGATCTTCGCCACGGCCGCCTGCTGCTCCGCGTTCAGCTTCTGATATGTGAACCACACATGCCGGAATTCGATCCGGTTCGATCCGTCGCCTGGCTTGGGATGCGGCGGGCTCACGATTTCCGGCTTGGTATCGAGCAGCTTGAAGATGCGCTCGCACGCGGCCATCGCCGCCTGCAGGATGTTGTACTTGTCGCTCAGGTCCTGGATCGGCCGCCAGAACCGCTGCGAGTACATGTTGAACATCGCCAGCACACCGATCGTCACCGAGCCCGACAGCACCCCGAACCCGCCCCGCCACACCACCAGCGCCACCGCCACCACCGACAGCAGGTCGACCGCTGGATAGTAAAGCGCGTAAGCGAAGATGGTGTCTTTGAACGCGATCATGTGCAGCCGGTTTACGTCCTCGAAATCGCGAAAAGCACGGTCCTCGCGGTTGAACAGCTGTACCACCGCCATACCGCTGATGTGTTCCTGGGTAAAGCTGTTGATGCGCGCAATCGCTGCGCGCACCCGCCGGTAGCTCTCCCGCACCGAATCGCGGAAAAGGCGGGTCACGAAGAAGATCACCGGCAGCACCGAAAATGCCAGCAGCGCCAGCCACCAGTTGATGCTGATCATCACGATGCCCATGATCGTCAGCGTGAAGAAGTCATCGACGATGGCGAGAATTCCGCCTGTGAACATCTCGTTGATCGCATCCACATCCGACGTCAGACGCGTCACCAGCCGTCCCACCGCATGCGTGTCGAAAAACCCGACGTGCAAGTGCTGCATGTGGCGGAAGATGTCCCGACGCAGGTCGAACATGATCTTCTGCCCCACCCACTGCATGAGGTAGGTCTGGATAAATTCGAACAAGTAGGCCGAAAGCAGCGCGACCAGGTACAGCTCGGCCAGCTGCGTAATCCCGTGCCAGGGGTCCGGCGAGAGCCGCTTCGTCAGCCACGTTGTGGCCACTCCCGGCTTCCCCGTCAGGTAGCGATCGATGCCGACCTTCACCAGGTAGGGACCAGCCACGTCGCTCAATGACTTGAGAGTGACCGATACCGAAGAGACCAGCGACTGCCACCAGTAGGGCTTCAGATAGTGCCCCAGGCGCTTGATCAGGTGAGAGTCGTAGACCTTCCCAACCGGATCGTCATCCTGTTTGCGCGGCTCACCCTGGCCCCCCACAACTTTGGAGGCGGCACCATCTTGCTTCTCGATTTGCGTCGGGCTAGTCGTGCTGGGCTTTTGCTTTGCGTCCGCCATCGGTAGGTCGACTTCTCCATCTATTGTACGGGCAGGGCTAAAGGCCCCGGCGGAAGCGTGGATCGACGATCGCAAACCGCCCGTGCTCGACGCACGGCCCCAGGCCCGTTCCCGCACGGCGGCAAGCCAGGCAAGACTTGGATGATCGACGACCTCCGCGGGAAACAAAGATTGACTAAATGGTTCATGGCGAGGTCTGGCGCCGGCCATGCTGCCCGCCAGGATTCGCAAGGGTCAGCCGCGTTGCTCTCCGGCCGGCGCAATCACCAGCAGCCCTTCCACGGCCTAACTGAATGCGCCGCCCAGCTGAAAGTGCACGTGGTCCATGTGCCCCTTCCGCTGCTTGGTGGGATAGTCGGGATGAAGCGTCATTCCCGCCTGGATCCTCAACCCTGCCTTAAAGGACGCCGGCGGAATGTCGTTCGAGCCAAACGCGCACTGCTCCGAGATGAACGTGTACACGTCGCAGAAAAACTCCTTGGCCCGGGCGTTGTAGTACCCCTTGTCGCTGGCCGCCGGTTCTGGCTCTTCCTTCTCGTTCAGCAGGCGGTAAGTGGTGTGCGTATCACTCCCCCAGCGGTCGCGGTCAAACTCCTGCTTCTCCTTGGCATCCACCGCGTGCGGCTTGCCGTCCTTGCCTATAACTGGCCGCAGGTACCAGTCGCGCTTTACGTCCAGAACCCCCGCCCGCGTCGTCGTTGCCCCATAGAAATCCATGCAGTGACCCTTCATATGGCAATCCACGGCGTTCTTACCCGAACCCTGACCTATCCCGCCCCACACAATCTGGCTGGCTCCCCACCCATCCCGCAACCGCACCGCAAACTTGTACAGCACCACCGCAAATTTCGGCGTGGGCAGAAAATCCGGCACTGCACGTGCCCCGATTTGACCAAGTCGGCTCGCCCCGTTTTTGCCGCTTGCCTGCCAGAACTCGACACCCGCAATGGTCGTCGACATCCGCAACTGGCCCCGCGGAGCTCCCGGTCCCTTCTTGGGGTCGGACAGGCTGATCTCCCTCTCGTTTTGCAGATAGGTAAGCACCGACTGTGCCTCCCCATCCGTCAGATCGCGAGCCGGCTTGGTGAATAGTTGGGCCATCTCCACACAAGTTGTGGAGCCGGGTGTCAGACGAACGCAGCTGGAAGCCATTCACACCTCCTCAATTTCTAATTGTGGGTCAGCCCGTGACCTCGTTTCTCCTGACTGTATCCCAACATCACCGGCTCGGGAATCTCCGAATCCCCAAGCCTTGCTGCCGCGCCATCGCCGACCGCCATTAGGAGACATTACAACGAAGCCTGTGCTATGCTCCTCAGCGTCCCGGCATCAGTCCCCTGCATCGTGTCTTACTTTCCTTGCCCGTTGAATAATCCCTCCTGTTCGCAGGGGCTATTCTCAATCCTCACGCGCCTTGAATACCACGGAGCTTCGACTATGCAGCCTGGCTTGTCTTGGCCTGCGCTTACAGTAACCGTCCGTTCCACGCTCGGCTGCTTGTCACGGTCGTCCCGCCTCTTGGCTACAGCATTCGTGTTGATCCTGGTTAGCCAGGCGACCCTGCAGGCCCAAACCGCCCACTTCAGCGGCGTCCAGACCGTAATCCCCAGCAGTGGGCTGCGGCCGCCCTACGGAGTCGCGGTCGATGCGCACGGAAATGTCTATATCGCGGACCCGCTCAACAACCGGGTTTTGAAAGAGTCCTTCGCCGCTGGGTCCTCCACGCAAAGCGTCCTGCCCACCGGCACCCTCAACTATCCAAGCGGCATTGCCGTGGACAGTGGCGGCAACGTCTATATCGCCGACGCGCTCAATAACCGTGTCCTAAAGGAATCACCGTCATCCGCCGGTTACGTCGAGAGCACCGTCGCGAGCGGGTTAGCCGAACCGCTGTCTGTTGCGGTGGATCCCGCGGGCAACGTCTACGTCTGCGGAACAGGGAACTCCGAAATCGTTGCTGACAACCCGGTTTACAAGGAGACTCCGTCGGGCGGAACCTATATCCAAAGCATTATCGTCAACCTGAGTGCACCCCTGGGCGTCGCCGCCGACGCCGTCGGAAACGTGTATGTCATCAGCGTTAATCAAATCCTCAAGGAAACGCCGTCCGGTGGCGGTTACATCCAGAGCGTCGTGCCAACCCCCGGTTTGCAGTACTTTGCCGGCATTGCATCCGGTTCCCGCGGTGATCTCTACATCACCTACTCCGACCTTTCCGGACGCAACGGTAAAATCGCCCGCGAATCGCCATCAGGCACCGGCTATGTCCAGACTTTGTATGCCGGCGGCTTGACCGATCCCCAGGACGTTGCAGTGGATCCGAACGGTCACGTGTACGTTGCAGACGCAGGCAATTCGAGAGTGCTCCAGGTGGCCAGCGCCGGTGACTTCGGCAGTGTCAACGTTGGAGCCACCAGCACCGCCGCCACCCTCGTCTTCACCTTCGACTCAGCCGGGACCGTTCCCGCGCCGACCGTCGTCACCCAGGGAGCCACTGGCCTCGACTACAAGACCACCGGTGGCACATGCGCTTCCAATGGCACAGCTCACACCTACGCTGATGGCGACAGCTGCACTGTCGACGTCACCTTCGGGCCGAAATTTCCTGGTGCTCGCTTCGGAGCCGCCGTGCTCAAAAGCGCTGCCGGAACTGTCCTTGCCACCGGATTTATGGAGGGCACCGGCTTGGCGCCTTCGATCACCTTTCCACCCGGCACGCTAAGCACCCTCCCACTGCCTGCCCTCGCTGACGCCAATGCCATTACCGCGGACGCAGCCGGCAATCTCTACATCGCCGAAAGCCTTCCTCCGTATTCGGGAAGCAGCAAGGTTGTGAAAGAGACCTGGAACGGAAGCGGTTACACCGAATCGCTGGTCGCCGGCGGACTCGACCAGCCGCTTGCTATCGCGCTCGACGGCGCGGGGCGAGTCTACATCTCCGACATCAAGTCCTTTCAACCTTATCTGGTCACCCCGGCCGCAAGCGGCTACACCGTCACTCATCTCGCCGTGCCCCCCACCGGCTTCAGGATCTCCGCCATCGCCATCGACGGGTCGGGCACTCTCTACCTGGCCGACGAGCTTAGAGGCGTTTTGAAAGAGACCTACTCGAACGACGCCACTTATTCCGAATCCGTGGTAGCAAGCGATATATTCACCACCGGCATTGCCGTTGATCCCTCCGGCAACCTCTACTTCTCCGGCGGCGACGTGACGGGCGGCTCTTCCCATCCGGGCCTGCTCAAGGAGACTTACGCCAATGATGCGTATACCCTCAGCACAATCAGCAACCAGCAGGTCGCCGGGGTCGCGCTCGACGCGAACAGGAATGTTTATACCTACGACACAACCAATAGCACTCTTCTCAAGGAGCTGTGGAATGGTTCCGGCTATAGCGAAAGCGCTACTCCCTTCACCATGATCGGGAGGGGCCTCGCGCTCGATGGGCAGGGCAATGTATACGCTCCCACTACGACCACCTCGATCGGCAAACTCGACCTCCAGACCCCGCCCGCTGTTACCTTCGGCGCTTCCACCTATGGAACTCTCAGCAGCGACAGCCCCAAGACGGTGGTTCTTGCCAACGCCGGAAATGCCCCGCTTGCCTTTCCAATCCCCGCAACCGGCAGCAATCCCAGCCCGATGTCCAGTTTTGGGCTCGACGACGCCGCCCCATCCGCCTGCCCGTCAACTTCATCTAGCGCCTCCGCGCCGGGAGTCGTCGCGGCAAACACCACCTGCGACCTGACCATCGACTTTACTCCGAAGTCGATTGGCGCGATCTCCGGCTCACTGGTGCTCACCGATAACGCTCTGAACAGCGCCGCGCCAGCATGGTCCTCACAAACCATTGCACTGAAGGGCGCATCGCTCGCGGCCACTCCCACACTCAGCTTGCAATCGTCTGCCAACCCGCAGTACATCGGTGTCCAATACGTCTTGACCGCCACCGCCTCGTCCCCCAGCGGGGTTCCGACCGGACTCGTTGCCTTCTGGAACGGAACAACCCAACTGGGCCAGGTGCAGCTCTCAAACGGGACGGCAAATCTTCCTCTATCCGGTGCCGCAGCCGCCCAGGATTCCTTCACCGCACAGTATGCCGGCGACCACTACTTTACCCAGGCATCGACCTCGGCGGCCTTTAACCAGGTCATCGAGGACTTCACCATCGCCCCAGCAAGCAGCAGCCCATCGACTGTCACCATCGCTGCGGGCGCCAAGGGCACATACTCTCTCACGGTCAGTCCCGGCAGCACCGTGCTCGCGGGCCCCATTTCCTTGTCAGTGACCGGCGCTCCGTCCGGGGCTACCGCGGTATTCTCTCCAGCCACCATCCCCGCCGGCAGCGGCTCCACGGGCGTAACCCTGACCGTCAGCGCACCCGCCAGCGCCGCATCGGTGCGTGCCGCCAACCGCACTGCGGGATCCTTCGCTGCAATGAGTCTGCTGCTTCTCTTCGCCCTGGGCGGGATTCGCCGGACCAATGGTTCGCTAAACGGCCGCGTCTGTCTCATCCTGATCGCCTGCGGAGGCGTGGCTGCATCCATGGCCCTGAATGGGTGCGGCGGTGGAGGCAGCTCTGGCGGGGGCAGCGGCGGCACTCAGCCACAAACATACACGCTCACCGTGACCGCCACGACAGGATCGCTGGCTACCGGAACCCTCTCGCACACCGCGACTCTGACGCTCATCGTGCAATAAGCCTGGTGCGTGTTTCAGGCTACCAGTGCGTCGGCGATAGCGAGGTGCCGGTCCAGCGCGTCGATCCCGAGGTCCAGCTCTTCTTTCGTCACAATTAGCGGAGGCGCAATTACAAAATGGCTTACCCAAGCCTGCTGCGCAACCCCATCGGCCATCATCTTCGCCGCAATCTGGTCCACCACCAGGGGCTTGCCCTCTACCTTGTCGCGCATGGTGTTGAACGGCTCTTTGGTCTCGCGATTCTTAACGATCTCCACTCCGAAGAAAAGCCCCAGCCCGCGCACGTCGCCTACTGATGGATGCTTCTGCTTGAGCGCTTCCAGCTTTTCCCGCACATACGGCTCCAGCGACGCCGCGCGTTCAATCAAATTCAAGCGCTGCATCTCCTCGATCGTCGCCACCGCCGGGCCCAGCGTAATGGGATGCGCCTCATACGTGTGCCCGTGCGAGAAGTAGTGATCCTCAAAGTAGTCAGCAATCTTTTTCGTCGTCGCGCACAAGCCCAATGGCACATACGCCGACGTAATTCCCTTCGCCGTCACCAGGATGTCTGGCTTCACGCCCCAGTGGTCAACCGAAAACCACTTGCCCGTCCTGCCCCATCCCGCCATCACCTCGTCGGCGATCAGCAACACTCCGTGACGATCGCAAATGTCGCGAATCTTCGGAAAATATTCCGGCGGCGGCACCAGCACGCCGTTCGTTCCGACCACCGGCTCCATGATCACCGCCGCCACGTCGCTCTCGTTGCGGATCATGTGCTCGATATAGTCCGCGCACGCGACATTGCATCCCGGATAGGTGTGCTTGATGGGGCACGCGTAGCAGTTGGTCTCAGGCGCGAATACAAACCCGATCCCCTTGCCCGCCGGCTCCATCGCCCACCGCCGCGGGTCGCCCGTCGCCGCAATCGACCCCGTGGTCGAACCGTGATACGAACGATAACGGGAAATAATCTTGGTCTTGCCCGTATACATGCGCGCTATCTTGAACGCCGCTTCGTTGGCCTCCGTCCCGCTGGTCGCAAAAAAGAACTTTTCCAGCCCCGCCGGCAACACCTCCAGCAGCTTCGCGCTCAACCGCGCCCGCGCCGACGTCGCATATCCCGGCGCAACATACGCCAGTTCCCTAGCCTGCTCCGCAATCGCCTCGATCACGCGCGGATTCTTGTGCCCCAGGTTCACGCACATCAGTTGCGATGAAAAATCGAGATAGCGCTTCCCCGCCCCATCCGTAAACCAGCAACCCTCCGCATCGGCAATGTGCAGGGGTTTCCAGGTCTTTTGAAAGCGCCACGTTCCGTAATTCGTCTCGCGCGTTGTGGAGGCAATCTGTTCACTGGTCAACTCGGGCGTGATAAGCGTGTCGCTCATGGGGAACCTCGCGTTTACTGTACCGTTCATCCTACGGCATACGGTCCTGCGGTGCGAATCGCCTTCCCGTGCGCAAAGCGATGCCGCCAAGCAGCATGACCACCCCTACCAGTGCCACCCACAGCAACGCCGGATGCCGCTCCGTAAACGCCCGCCTGTCAGGGCGCTCCCGGTACTCAGGATTCTTCCTCTCCGGTCCCAGGTTTGCCACCGTCGTCGCCGACTGCGGCGCAAACCACGCGGCGTAATCGTAGTGCGGTGAGGCCAGTTGGCTGTCGCCGTAATACAAAACATAACCCGCCCCCGCCGTTGCCTCGAAACACACCCGCCGCTCCAGCATTTCCAACCGCACACTCGCAAAATCCACCGGCGCATCGTCGCCGTTTTCGACACTGATCGTCCACTTTGCGGGACCATCGAAGAACCGTCCCCTCGGCGCATCTACCGCCAGATGCTCTTCATCGATGCGGCGCCCGTTCTGCACGCGGTGGATCCGCAGCAGGTTTGTCGACGCTGTCGCCGACAACGGAGAGACTTCTTGGTCCGCCGCCCCGGTTCGCTCCGCTGCGGCCTTCACCTGCACTTCGCGGCTGAAGTTGACGGGCGTCACAGGCGGAACAAAAACCACCCGGTCAACCGGCACATGCCGCGGGGTAACCTGCTCGCCCACCGACTGTCTTCCCATTCGCTCCAGCCTTACCCCATCCGCGACCGTGATGTACGAGGGTTCCCCCGCCGTCATCGCCGACAATGTCACACCCGTGATCTGCTCATGGGCGTCCAGACCCGAAATTTCGAAATGCAGGTAACGGAAGTTTGACCTCGGTAGATGCAGCACCGTACTCCGGCCCAGCTTCTGGTTGGTCAGGTCAAAGATCGTGTATTTCCCGATGTGCGTTGCGTCGCCGGTCATCTCCTGGCTGCCTGCCACCGCCACGCTGCCTAGGAAGTCCCGTCCCGTCACTTCCAGCTGCACCTCGTTGTATTCGCCCTCCGGCATCGCAGCGTCAAAGACGGTGCGCCCATCCCGCTCGCCAAGATTCAACGGTTCAGTCGAGTCCTGCCGCGCCGATTCCTCAAGCGCCCCGTGGAGGACGAACGGCGTTTCCGCTCCATCCCGGAAGAGCCGCACATCGGCAAGGTCGCCGGCAGCATGGGTGAACGTTTCCGCGTCGAGAACCACGCACGTCTGGCCCGCGGCGTCCTGCGGTACCTGGATCGCACGGCTGTACTCGAAATAGCGCGCCTCAGGCGAAGGCGCCGCAGCCGCGACAACGAGCAGCGCAAGCAATCCCCTCACGACGTTTGTCCCCCGCGTCCACGGAGATTCAGCCAGTCGCGCTGGTAAATAAAACTCACCCCGAGCAGCAGCGCGCCCAGCCCGAGAAAACTCAGAATCCGGTATCCCTGGCTCAATTCGCTGACATCGATCAGAAAGACTTTGCCCACGGACACCGCCAGCAGCACCAGCGCCTGCCAGCGCAGGAAAGCGGAATGCCGCGAAAATCCCAGCGCCAGCAGGGCCGCCCCGAAAATCATGAAGAACGCCGAATAACTGAACTGCGCATAGATCTTGTACTCGGAATACAATCGCGCGTCCTCGTGCCACTGCCGGCTTCCCCAATATCCGTGAATCTCCAGTGTGACCGCCAGCAGAATTAACGCATTGACTGCCAGCACGGTGATCGCCGCAATTCCGCCCCAGCCCAGCGGCGGTTCGTCGCGCTCCTCGTCCGCGTTGCGCCGGGCGATCCATGCCGATACGCCAAAGGCGGCGATGGCGCCGAGATAAGTGGCAAACCGCTGGTTGAAGATCGGGGTGGTAGAAGCCGTCGGGTTCAGGATCAACAGACGCCACCGCAGCCAATCCCAGGCACAACAACGCCAGCGCCCGCAGCAACAGCGATCGCGTTCGACTCGCGACCCACAGCAACGCCGCGCCCTCCGCCAGCCAGCCGATTGTGATCCAGCGCCCCGAAGCCTTCAGCGGAATCGCGATCGTCAGGAACACCACCGCTGCCGCCAGGTGGAGGTCCGACAGCAGAACCGGATTGGCTTGCCACCGCCCGCTGGCCGGCAGCCGCACCAGCACCAGGTAGAACCCGGCAAACCCCACCGCCAGCCATGGCTTCGCCCAGTCCGCATGGCTCTTCGTTACTAATTCATAGAACCCAACGAACCCGAGGGTTGCGGTCAACATCGGCAAAATAACCGTCGCCAGCTTGTCCCACCCCGAATTCTGATCCGCAAACGCGCTTCCGGTTCCCTCCAGGCGAATCAGTCGCGGGGCAAGCGCAAATACCAAAAAGAAACAGGCAAAGAAAAATGCCGTGATCCACGCTTGTTCCGCGGTGTAATACGCAATCCACCACCCGCCCGCGTAGAACAACGTCCCCAGAAAGGCAACGAAGAGCAGCCGCGACCACGGGCGCAGCACCACCAGCGCCAACACCGCCAGATCCAGCAGCAGCATGTAGCTGAACAGCGCGACTTCATGATTTGATCCGGTCGAGACCAGCAGCGGAGTACCAAATCCGCCGGCGATGGCATACAGCGCCAGCAGTTCCGCATCCTGGACCCATGCAAGGTACCCGTTGAACGCCGTCACCGCGATCATCGCCGCGAACGCTGCCTCGCCCGGTATCAGGTGATAGAGAGAGAATGATGCCCACAGCGACAGGTAGAGAATGCCGCTGCCAACCGACTTGAGCGAATAGGAAAACGCCGGGTAGCCTCTCGTTCTGAATCGCTCAGACCACGCGATGAGAGCAGCGCCCGCCAGCACCCCAATCAGCACGCGGCCTAGCGGTCCGATCCAGTGGTTGTCGATAGCCAGTTTGAGAAACCAACCCATTCCGATCAGCACGGCCAGAATGCCGATGCGGTTAAACCACTGCGAACCGATCCGGCTTTCGAGGGAGCGTTCCGGCTGGCGCGTCGCGCCCTCGTAGGCGGGGGGAGCCGGCGGAAGAGAGGGGGCCGGAGCCGGCGGCGCCATGGGCTGCGTCGCCATGGCCTGCGTCGGCGACGGGCTCAGAGCGCGGCTCGCCTGCACTGCCTCTGGTTCGCGCGCCGGACCGGGTTCACCTCCGACAACGATCCCGCTGTGCTCCAGCGCTTGCTCCAGCCGTCGGACGCGATGACGCAGTTCATCCACTTCTTTTTGAAGATCGCCAGGCTGTCCGGAAGTCATTGCGACCACTCTAGCGCAATCTTCGCCCTACGGCTATGACAGTTCCGGACCATCAGGCACCCTCCTCACCCTCCCGGAGCGGTCTGTTCCTAACGCAGCCAGACGCGCAGAAACGTCCACGCTCCCGTGAGGTAAAGAAGAATGAGCAATACAGAAAATACGCCGATGGGCGGCTTCGTCCAAGCGGCGCCAACCTGTTCAAAAACCGGCCTCAGCATGAACTTGAGATGAGGCCGGATCGGCGTCCGCAGGCTCATATGAAGAAAGGCGAAGCGCGCCGGAATGAACTTAGGCGTCCAGTCCTTCTCGAAGCGCACAATGCCCTGCAAAGTGCCGATCTTGGTCCGGCGCCGAAGAGGCGGCGGCAGCGGCTTCGGCAGCCACGGGTCAGCCATCGCTTTCAGAGCAGGGTGCTTGTAACCCAGCGGAAGAAAGAGCAAAAATCGCTCAGGATCCACCTGGGCAACCACCTGCTGCAGTTCCCACTGAACTCCCTGCGTCGGTGAAAGCCGCAAAACCACCAGCCGCGCACGTCCCAGCAGGTCAAGGACGTTCCGCTGCCAACCCTCGCCAACATAGACTCGATCAGCGCCCAGGGTAGGCAGTTTTTCGCGCGGATCGCCGATGGCAACCACCGGACCGATGCCCTCCAGCACGCGTGCAAATTGTTCCTCCTCAGTGGTGAGTTGAATGAAGCCGTCCACCAAGTGCGCATCTGCGGTGGCGCGATCGGAATTGAAGCTGCGGAGATACAAAACCGGCGCTCGCGGGTCGGAAGAGCGTGCCTCGCCTTCCAGAACCGCTCGCTCTTTTCTGCCCTTCAAGGCCAGGTTCCTTCCGCCCAGTCCCACCGCCACGACCGCAATTCCAACAACGATGCGAAGCAGGGTCGCCGGAACCAGGTCGAGGCCCGCCTCGCCGATCAGCCTCTCCCCAAGGATTCCCAGAAACGCGATGAACATCAGCAGGTAGCCCAGCGCGCGACGCATCGCTGCGCCGGATTGGGAAAACGAGGGTGGGCCGCCTCGAGAGGATGGGTTGGGAGACAAGGTCACTCGATCACGGAAAGAATCACAGTCGCAGAAATTCGGATACAGCCGCCGAGGTTCGACTGTGTTGAGCCAACATACCGCGAATGGAGTGTCACGAAAAGAAAAACTTGTGACCTCCCGCGACCTTAGCCCGATTTCTTAAACTAGAGGTGGAGGTATTGCGATGAGCGATGGCCGCGAGGAGCGCGAAGAACGAGAAAAACGCCGCGAACAGGAACAGCGCGAAAACCGCGAAGATCGCCAAGACAGGGACTTCGAAGACCCCTGGAAACCGGAAAGACAAGAATCCTGAGCGCAACCGCCTCCACGTCCAACAAAAAGCCCCCGCCGGTTGGCGAGGGCTTTTCATTTACTCTGCACTGACTATGCGGAGTACAACAGAATCCCCGCCGCCTTCTCTTCTGTGCCGCTATCGTCCGCACTGACCGGCCGATAGAACAGCTGGTTGTTGTTGAGGTAAACCTCGAGGAACGCCGGCCGGTCGTTGATATGGCCGGCAATCAGCGCCTCTGACAGTGGGTCTTCGACATAGCGCTGCAGTGCGCGGCGCAGCGGACGCGCCCCGTAGCTCCGGTCGACCAGGGTCTTGTCGAGGATCCACCGCTTGGCTTCCTCGGTCACCGAGATGGTGATCGCCTTCTGCGCCAGGTTCAGGTTCAACTGCTGCACCAGCAATTCCACGATCTGGATCAGGTCCGCATCCGACAGCGACTGGAACAGGATCACTTCGTCGAGACGGTTGAGGAACTCGGGGTTGAAGGTCTTCTTCACCTCGTTCTTCACCAGCTCTTCGACCTTTTCGCTGACCAGGTCGTCGCGATCGCTCTGGAAGCCCAGTCCCTGCTTCTTCTGCAGGTGCCGCGCCCCGATGTTCGACGTCATGATCAGGATAGTGTTCTTGAAGTCCACCGTGTTGCCCAATCCATCGGTCAGCTGGCCGTCTTCAAACACCTGCAGCAGCAGGTTGAACACATCCGGGTGCGCCTTCTCGATTTCGTCCAGCAGGACCACCGAGTAGGGAGACCGCTTGACCCGTTCCGTCAACTGGCCGCCTTCCTCGTAGCCCACATATCCCGGAGGCGAACCAATCAGCTTAGACACCGAGTGCTTTTCCATGAACTCCGACATGTCGAACCGGATCAGCGCCTTGTCCGAACCGAACAGGAACTGCGCCAGGGTGCGCGCCATCTCCGTTTTGCCCACGCCGGTTGGCCCCAGGAACAGGAAGGAACCGATCGGCCGGGCCGGCGACTTCAACCCCGCCCTCGACCTGCGGATCGCCCGCGCCAGCGCTGAAATCGCCTTTTCCTGCGAGATCACGCGCTTGTGCAGCTCTTCTTCCACGCGCAGCAGCTTCTGCGTCTCTTCTTCCTTGATGCTGGTCACCGGAACGCCCGTCCAGCGGCTGACGACATCCTCGATGTCTTCGCGGCCCACAATCCCTGCCGCCGAATCATCCAGATGATACTTGTCGCGCAACGCCCGCAGGCTTTCCCGTTCCTTGCGCTCTTCGTCGGAATAGAACCGCGCCTTTTCGAACTCGTGGTTGGCAATCGCCGAATCCATGCGGTGCACGATGAACTTGATCCGCTTTTGGACCTCGGTGATCTCTTCCGGAAGCGACGTCTGGCGCAGTTTCACGCGCGCTCCCGCCTCGTCGATCAGATCGATCGCCTTGTCGGGAAGGAACCGGTCCGGTATATAGCGGTTCGAATGCGACACCGCGAACTCGATGGCGGCATCGGTGTAGCTGACCGCGTGGAACTTTTCGTAGCGGTCCTTGATGCCCATGATGATCTTGATGGCATCCGCCTCATTCGGCGGAGGCACCTTCACGGCCTGGAAGCGCCGCTCCAGCGAACGATCCTTCTCGATCGACTTGCGATACTCAGCCGGCGTGGTTGCGCCGATGCATTGAATTTCGCCCCGCGACAATGCGGGCTTCAGAATGTTGGCAGCGTCCAGCGAGCCCTCTGCCGAACCCGCCCCCACCAGCGTATGAAGCTCGTCGATGAAGATGATGGAGTTCTGATTCTCCATCAGCTCTTTCATGATGGTCTTCAGCCGCTCTTCAAACTGCCCGCGGTACTTGGTGCCCGCCACGATCAGCGAGAGGTCCAGCCCCAGCACCCGCTTATCGGCCAGGAACGTCGGAACTTCCCCGTCCGCAATGCGCTGCGCCAGCCCTTCAACAATCGCCGTCTTGCCCACGCCGGGCTCGCCGATCAGCACCGGATTGTTCTTGGTGCGGCGGCACAGGATCTGGATCACGCGCTCCAACTCTCCATCGCGGCCCACCAGCGGATCCAGCTGACCGTCCATAGCCGCCTGCGTCAAATCACGGCTGAACTCGGCGAGCAGGCTCGATTCCCGCTGACGCTGCTGCTGCGGCGCCTTCTCCTGCGTCACCCGCGCCAGCTCGTCCCGAATCTGCGCCAGCTTCAGCCCGCGCTCCTGCAGGATCTCCGACGCAAAGCACTTCTCTTCGCGCAACAAGCCAAGGAGAAGATGTTCCGTTCCGATATGTTTGTGGCCCAGGCGCTCGGCTTCTTCAGCCGCATACGCCAGCACCCGCTTGCACTCGTTCGACAGCGGAAGATCGACTGACGTCGATACCTTCTCGCGGATAGTGGTGTGCGCCTCAATCTGCTTGCGAATCGACTCCACCGACGCGTGCGAGCGCAAAAACCGGTTCGTCAGCGCCTTGTCCTCGCGCAAAAGACCAAGCAGCAAGTGCTCGGTTTCGATATAAGGTGATCCGAACTGGCTGGCCTCATATCGCGCGAAGAAGATCACGCGCCGTGCCTTCTCCGTATAGCGTTCGAACATAGACTTCTCCCTTTACCCAGGCTGTCGGCTGCAGTGATCGTCCGCTTGACGGATTGCGACCCTGCCCACACGCGCCCTCTCTAGCGTCGCTGCCCGAGGCACTTCAAACCTTCCCAGCCTCGGAACCGCTCTTTGAGATGGTCTTCGGGAGACTTTTCCCGATCGCCCCGGAACGGCAACCATGTCCCGCGGCTTCCATCCGACCTGCGTCCACCCGGAACGAACCGTACCGCCGAGTGAATTCCCTGCTACATCATGAGACTCATTTCGACCCCGGAATGCTGCTTTTTCCGGATCGCATTTCTTGCAGCGTGCCTGTTGCTGCGACACTTTTTGATGCTGTGAGCCGCCCGCCCTCGAGCCGCAAAACCCGGCTGCACCGGGCCGCAAGATCCATATTGTGGGTTACCACTACTGAGGTTAGTTGATAGTTTGCGTGCAATCGTTGAAGTAGATCAAAGACCTGTCCCGCGGTCGTTTCGTCCAGGTCGCCGGTGGGTTCGTCGGCCAGCAGCAGCCGGGGGTTGTTGACCAGGGCGCGCGCCAGCGCCACCCTCTGTTGCTCGCCGCCCGACAGCTCTCCGGGACGGTGATCGCCACGGTCCTCAAGACCAACCTGCTGCAGCCACTTGGCCGCAGCAGCCATCGCATCCTGGCGCCGCTCTCCGCGCGCCATTAGCGGCATCGCCACGTTTTCCTGCGCGGAAAACTCCGGCAGCAGGTAGTGAAACTGCCAAACGTAGCCGATTTCGCGGTTACGGAAGACTGCAGCCTGCCGGGAGTTAAGCATGGCCACATTGGTTGACGCGCAGTATACCGTTCCGGCGGAAGGGCTATCAAGGGCGCCCAGGATGTGCAAAAGGGTGCTTTTTCCTGCGCCCGACTGGCCCACGATGGCTACCAGTTCCCCCGTCTTCACTTCCAGGTCCAGCGCCTTGAACAACGTCAGCGGACCGCGCGCCGTCGGATAGGTTTTTTCCAGTTGATGAACCCGAATCACAGGATCGGCAATAACCGGCTCGATGGACCGCACTGCTGGTTCCCGCTCTAAGCGGGTGGCCGAAGCAGCAGCCGCTGGATGGGGCTCGATCATCCGTTATCCCTATTCTACCGTGCCCATCCGACCCGCTCATCGCACCCGCTCGTACACCGTCCGTCACCCGGCCCGTGGTGCCTCCATGCCCCGCCAAATCCCGAAAAACTACCCATCCGCCCCCCCCCGGGCCGGCAACGGATGTGCCCGTATCTCCTGTCAGATCAGATCGGTTCCCTCTCAGATCGAAGAAGGGGTCCATCTCTAATTCTTTGCATCTGCGGCACCTCGGCATTGATTCCCGAATTGGGATGCTTCTGTTTTGGGTCAGTTCCCCGGGTTGAAACATCGCCGTGCTCTCCGTCACTTCTCCTCGTCCCACTCCGCCGCTACAACTGAAGTTGACCTATGCGAACGGACAAATCGAAAACATCGTTTCTGCTGGGTGTCGCGTTGCTGGCCGCTGTTGCCCCCGCCGCCGCGCAATCCTCCGCCTATCAGCAGTTCAGGTCCCGCAACGCCGCCATGGCAGAAGTTCAACCTGCATGGATGGGCCCTCTCATTCAGTCCGACGTGCGACTTACCCAGGCGATCCGTCTGTCGTTTTCGGACGCTCAGGCGCCCGGTGCCCGCATCTTCAGTTACGGCAACAATCACGGCGTCAGTTTCCTCGGCGGCCGGCGCTTCCAGTTCGACTTCAACCCTCCCTCGTTCTTCCGCAATCATTCGGCAGCCGCTCCCGACGGCTTCGGCAACGCCTCCACCCAGGTCAAATACCGCATCGCCTCCGGCAATGCCGAACATGGAAACTTCGCCGTCACCGCCATCCTCAGCCGCTCGGTCGGCGGCGGATATGAGCAGAACGGCATGTCCACCGCCTTTTACTGCCCCAAACTGGCCGCCGGCAAAGGCTACGGCCGGTTCGACATCCAGTCGGGCCTAAGCGGCTTGCTACCCACAGCGAAAATCACCCAGCAGGGTCGCCTCATCGAGTGGAATACCACCGCCCAGGTTCACACCACTCCCCGTACCTGGTTCGACATCGAAAACAATGCCGCCTGGTTATTCGGTGGCGCCGCGGACGGCAGCACGCAGAACTTCCTTACTCCCGCCGCCTTCTACATGATCCGCCGTCACAAGTGGGAGCCGACGCACTCCGCCATCGTCTTCGACGCAGGCATGCAGATCGCCACCTCGCGCTTCCACCTCTATGACCACAACCTCATCACCGAGATGCGCGTTCTCTTTTAGCTTTTAGCGAACCTTCGCCCAGTCCTCTGCCCCACGTATCCGCACGATTGGGCTAAAAGCTAAAAGCTAAAAGCTCGCTCTCACCCTCATCAGCCCAAGGTACATCCCACCCGCCACAAAGAACCCGACAAACCACGCATAGTCATACAGAAAATGGAGCGGCTTGAAGACCAGCCCCACCAGTGCAATCCCCACCCCCAGCACCAGCGCGATCAGAGCTCGGGGATTCACGCCCTTTGTGTAGTGATAAATCCCCTCGCGGTGGTAGAGCGAGTTCACATCGAGTTCCGTGCCCCGGATCAGGAAGTAATCCGCCACCATGATCCCCGCCACCGGCCCCAGCAGCCCCGAATACCCCACCAGCCAACCGAAAATGTACGCATCCGGCGTCGCCAGCAGCTTCCAGGGACACATCGCCAGCCCCAGGAATCCCGTAATCAATCCGCCGGTGCGAAAGCTGATCAGGCGCGGCCACAGGTTCGAAAAATCATTCGACGGCGACACCACGTTGGCCCCGATGTTCACGTTAAGCGTCGCAATCAGGATCGCGATCAGTGCTACAAAGGCCACTACCGGCTGGTGAAACGCTCCAATGAGCAAAATCGGATTCCAGATCGGGTGCCCGAATAGCACCGCCGAGGCCGAGGTCACCGAAATCCCGACAAACGTATAGAGCGACATGGCCACCGGCAACCCCAAAGCCTGCCCCCAGGCCTGCGACGTCTGCGACTTCGAATAGCGCGTGAAGTCCGGGATGTTCAACGCCAGCGTCGCCCAGTACCCCACCATCGCTGTCAGCGACGGGAAGAAGACGGCGAGGAATTCACTGGTTGAATGAAACTGGCTGGGCGTCGACAGCATGGTCCCGAAACTGCCCGCCTTGATCCGCACCCACACCAGCAGCAGCGCCGCCATCGCAAACATGAAGGGCGCGCCAAAGGCCTGCAGATGGCGTATCGACTCCACCCCGCGCCACACCACCACCATGTTCAGCAGCCAGAACAGCAGAAAGCTGGTCCACAACACGGCGTCGTTTCCGCCCAGTGACGGCCAGATCACCACCAGCATTGAATCGATGGCCTGCCCGCCGATCCATGACTGGATGCCAAACCATCCGCACGCCACGATCGCCCGCAGCAGCGCCGGCACGTTCGCTCCCCGCACCCCGAACGGCGCCCTGATAAACACCGGAAACGGGATCCCATACTTCGCGCCCGCATGCGCGTTCAGCAGCATGGGCACCAGAACGATCAGGTTGCCCAACAGCACCGTGCCCACCGCCTGCTTCCAGTCCATGCCCTTGGCGATCAGCGACGAAGCCAGCTGATAGGTCGTGATCTCCATCGACATCGAAAACCACAACGCGATGTAGTTGTACATCGTCCACGTGCGCTGCCCTGGCGTAGTGGGCGCCAGGTCGCGATTGGACAGTGACGGATCGACTGAGCTCAAACAATCTCCTGTTCCAGACGTTTTTTAAGAAGCCTACTTCCACGCGCCGCCCCGCGCCTCGCGCCGCAGGTAGTTGCCGCGCCCTGCCTTGCCCACAAACTCTCCCCGCGACACGATCAGTTCCCCTCGCGAATACACATCCCGCGCATTCCCCCGCACCTGAAACCCTTCAAACATCGAATAGTCCACGCGCATGTGGTGGGTCTTGGCGCTGATGGTGTACTCGGCGCCCGCATCCCACAGCACAATATCCGCATCGCTGCCCGCCGCCAGCACGCCCTTCTTCGGGTACATCCCGAAGATCCGCGCCGGCGCCGTCGCCACCAGCTCTACAAACCGGTTCAGCGTCAGATTCCCAGCGCCCACTCCGTGATGATGCAGCAGCTGCAGCCGGTTCTCGATCCCCGGCCCGCCATTGGGAATCTTGGTGAAGTCGTCTTTCCCCAGTGCCTTCTGATCTTCAAAACAAAACGGACAATGATCCGTCGACACCACCTGCAGATGGTCTCTGCGCAGCCCTTCCCACAACAACGGCTGGTTGCGCTTCTCCCGCAGCGGCGGCGTGAACACATACTTCGCGCCCTCCCAGCCCTTGTCCACCATGTTGTCTTCAATTGAGAGCAGCAGGTATTGCGGGCAGGTTTCGGCAAACGCCGGCAGCCCGCGGTCGCGCGCTTCCCTAACCTGGTTCAGCGCATCCTCGCTCGAGAGATGCACGATGTACACCGGCACGCCCGCCATCTCCGCCATCGCGATAGCCCGATGCACCGCCTCGGCCTCGGCGCGAGTCGGCCGCGTCAGGGCGTGGTAAATCGGCGCCGTCTTGCCTTCAGCCAGGGCCTGCTGCACGATCACGTCGATCACCGACCCATTCTCCGCATGCATGCACACCAGCGCGCCGTTCTTCGCCGTCTGCCGCAGCGCCTTGAAGATGGTCGCGTCATCCACCATCAGAACGTTGGGATAGGCCATGAACAGCTTGAAGCTGGCCACGCCCTCGCGCACCATCTCGTCCATGTCCTCCAGGCCCGCATCCGGCAGATCGGTCACGATCATGTGCAGCCCATAATCGATGCAGGCCTTGCCCTCGGCCTTCTTCCACCACGTATCGAGCGCGGTGCGCATCTTCGTGCCGCGCGCCTGGATGGCAAAGTCAACGATGGTCGTCGTCCCGCCAATCGCCGCCGCCCGCGTCCCGGTCAGAAAATCGTCCGCCGACTGCGTGCCCCCAAAGGGCATGTCCAGGTGTGTGTGCGCATCGATGCCACCTGGCAGCAGCAACAGGCCGGTCGCGTCCACCACCGTCTCCGCGGTGTTCGCTGCAATCCCCGCGCGAATCTCCTTGATGGTCTCGCCTTCGATCAGCAGGTCTGCTTTGACCGTGGCGTCAGCGTTGACAACCGTTCCGTTTTTGATCAGTATCGAAGACATACTCCCACTCACCGCACACCGAAAAAGGCATTTGTAGACTCACAAACGATGACCAGAAAAATCTAAACCTGGTTCGGATCGGCCACGCAAACCGCCCCGCGCGTCCGTTCCTCCCATGTCTCCGCCGCAACTCCGGAATCCACGCGCACCATCGTGATGCACTCATCCACCGGGCACACCAGCGAACACAAATTGCACCCCACGCACTCCGTCTCATCCACCCGCGGGATCCGCGCCAGCGGCGTCGGATAAGGTCCCACCATGGCGAGCTTCAAGGCACGCTCCTTGCGCGACACCGGCGTCTCCGCAATCGCGCCGCGGCTGCGCGCTTCAACTTCGGCCGGCGGGGTATGCCGTTCCACATGCCCGTTCACCGGCCCATCCACGCGGTCCAGATGGATGCACTGGTGCGCCCCGTCCCAGCACGCCACGTGGCACAAGTCACAGCCGATGCACTTCTGCTCATTGATCCGGGCCACGATTTTGAAGTTCAGATTGAGGTGCTTCCACTCCGTGACCCGCGGCAATGACCGTCCCCGGAAATCCTCGATCGTCGCGAAACCCTTTTCCCGCATCCAGTTCTCCAGGCCCTCGATCATGTCCTCCACGATGCGATAGCCGTAGTGCATCGCTGCGGTGCACACCTGCACCGTTCCGCAGCCCAGCAGGAAAAACTCCGCCGCATCCCGCCACGTACCGATGCCACCGATCCCCGAGAGCGGGAGCGCCGACTCCGGATCGGCCATCACCTGCTGCACCATGTTCAGCGCAATCGGCTTCACCGCCGGCCCGCAATACCCTCCGTGCGAGGTTTTGCCATCTACATCCGGCCGCGGAGTCAACGTATCGAGATCGATCCCGGTGATTGAATTGATCGTGTTGATCGCCGACAGCGCGTCCGCGCCGCCGCGTTTTGCGGCCCGCGCCACGGTGCGTATATCGGTGATGTTCGGCGTCAGCTTGACCAGCACCGGCGTGCGCGCCTTTTCCTTCACCCACGCCGTGATCATCTCCGCGTACTCCGGCACCTGGCCTACCGCCGAACCCATCCCGCGTTCGCTCATCCCATGCGGACATCCGAAGTTCAATTCCAGCCCGTCCGCGCCCGCATCTTCCGAGCGCTGCACAATTTCGTGCCACGCCTCCCGCGTCGACTCCACCATCAGCGACGCAATCACCGCATGCTGCGGATAGCGCCGCTTCACCTCCGCCATCTCGCGCAGATTTACTTCCACCGGACGGTCGCTGATCAATTCGATATTGTTGAACCCCATAATGCGCTGACCGTTCCAATCGGTGGCGGAATAGCGCGAACTCACATTAGTCACCGGCTCGCCGATCGTCTTCCAAACCGCTCCGCCCCAACCCGCGTCAAACGCGCGCATGATCTGCTCGCCGCAGTTGGTCGGCGGCGCCGACGCCAGCCAGAATGGATTGGGCGCATTGATAGCGCCCGCAAAGCCGCGCACGCGAAGATCAGGCATGGGCCACCTCCGCGGCTCGAATCATAGCCAGCGCCGCGCGTTTGCCATCGGCCACCGCGTCCACCACTTCCCGCCCTCCATTCATGCAGTCCCCGCCCGTGTAGTAGCGCGGATTTCCCGTCTGCCCCGTGGCTCGATCGGCTACCAGGCGCCCCTCGCGCACCTCCACCTTCCTGAGCCGCTGCAGCAATTCTGTCAGCGGCGACTGTCCGATCGCCGGCACCACCATATGACACGCGATGATCTCCCGCGAATCAGCCACCACCACAAGATCGCCGTCTACCCTGACGGTCTCAAGCAGAAGCTGATGGTGCGCGTCAACGCGAATAGCTACCGGCATCCGCCGCCACAGGAACTGCACGCCCTCCTGCTTGGCGTGTTCGTATTCGAATTCAAACGCGGCAATATCGCTCTCGCCCCGTCGATATAAGAGGTAGACCGTCTCCGCGCCCAGCCGCCGCGCCGCATTGGCCGCGTCGATCGCGGTGTTCCCCGCGCCCACCACCACCACCGTTCCCTCGATTTGTTGCAGTCGGCCCGTCTTGTACGCGGATATCAGCTCCAGCGCATTCATGACGCCATCGCTGTTTTCGCCCGGTATCCCCAGCCTCTGCATCGCTCCGAGCCCCACGCCCAGGAAGACACAATCGAATTCCGCCTCGATCTTCTCCAGCGTCTTCTTGTGACTCGATGCCGACGCCGAACCGAAACTCAACGCCCATGCGCCGGATCAACTCCGCTTCGCGGATGCTCTCCGCGGCCTGCAGCTTATACTCCGCCACACCATACGTGTTCAGCCCGCCGGGCAGCGCCTTGCGCTCGAAGATGGTCACGGACGCACCCTGCCTCCGCAACTCCGCCGCGCAGGCCAGCGAAGCGGGTCCGGCGCCGATGCAGGCCACGCGCAGGTCCATCGGCTCCGAGCGCGCCACCGGCAGTTCCTCGCGCGAAGCGTGGAAGAAATCCATCGCATGGCGCTGCAGCAGGGCGATTTGGATGGGGTCGCGATTGTAGCGATGCATCACGCATGCACCCTCGCACAGTACTTCTACCGGACAGGCGCGCGCGCAACTGCCACCCAGGACGTTGGCGTCGAGAATGCGCAGCGCCGACCCGCGCCGGTTGCCGGTCGCGATCCGCTTGATGAAACCCGGCACATCGATGTGCGTGGGGCAAGCCGCCGTGCACGGCGCGTCAAAGCAATACAGGCACCGGTGTGCCTCCACCAGCGCGGCCTGCGCAGTGAAGGGCGGCTTAAGTTCGCCGAATCGCGCTCGAATCTGAGGATCGTCGGGTACCGTGCTCATCGAGACCTCGGTATGTTCTAAGTCCGCTTACGAAGCCACCAACGGACCATAAAGGTCCGGTCGCCGATCGCGAAAGAACTGCCAGGTCCGGCGCACTTCGGCAATTTCATCGAGGTTCAAATCGACGGTCAGAACTTCGTCCCGGTCCCGGCCGGCCTGCGCGATAATCTGCCCTCGGGGATTAGCGAAATAGCTCGAGCCATAGAACTCGCCGATATTCCACGGCGGCTCCGTGCCTACGCGATTGATAGCCGCGATGAAGTAGCCGTTGGCCGCTGCATGAGCCGGCTGCTCCAGCTTCCACAGGTACTCGCTTAACCCCGCCACCGTCGCAGAGGGATTGAACACAATCTCCGCGCCGTTCAGACCAAGGCAGCGCGCTCCTTCCGGAAAATGCCGGTCATAGCAGATGTAAACCCCGATCTTGGCGAAGCCGAGATCGAACACCGGATAGCCCAGATTGCCCGGACGAAAATAGAACTTCTCCCAGAACCCCGGCGCCACGTGCGGAATGTGCGTCTTGCGATACTTGCCCACGTACGAACCGTCGCTCGCCAGCACCGCCGCGGTGTTGTAGAAGATCCCCTCCTGCTCCACTTCATAAACAGGGACCACCATCGCAATCTTCAGTTCGCGGGCCACCGACTGCATCAGGCTGACCGTCGCGCCACCCGGCACCGGCTCGGTCATGTCATACCACTTCGTCGATTGCTCGGCGCAGAAGTAGGGTCCGTTAAAAATTTCCTGAAGGCAGACAATCTGCGCGCCGTCCGACGCTGCCGTGCGGATCAGGCCCAGGTGCTTCTCGATCATGGCCTGCTTCTGCACCGCGAGCGGCTCGGTTGCCGCCACCGCGTTCGACGCTTGGATGATGGAACATCGGACTATGCGTGGCATGAACCGGCTCCGAAGCAACAAGTGTGAGTCTTTGAAATTACCGGATTTGGCCGCCTTGAGCAACGGCTATCTTCCCGCACGTCGATCAATACTCAATCTTGTTCGGCGACGCGATCCAGGCGGCGAAACTCGACCACGCCTCGTCGGCCAGCAGTTGCGTCGGCGGCAGCGCGCGCTCTGCTCGATCTTTGCGAAACTCGCCATAGAGAAAAGCATCGTCGAATCCAGCTCGCGCTGCATCCTCCGCCGAACACCCGAAATAAATCGCCTTGATCCGCGCCCAGTAGGAAGCCGACAGGCACATCGGGCAAGGCTCACAGCTTGTATAGAGTTCGCATCCCTCGAGCGTGAAACTGCCCAGGGCCCGGCAGGCTGCGCGTATCGCATTGACCTCGCCATGCGCGGTGGGGTCAAAGGTCGCCGTGACCGAATTGGCTCCCTCCCCGATGATCTGCCCATCGCGCACGATCACTGCGCCGAAGGGACCGCCCCGGCCGCTGGTGACGTTCTCCGTAGCCAGCGCAACGGCGCGTCGCAGAAAGTCCGGATTCGGTGCAGATGCCATCCTGTGCTTGCTCTTTCCTCTCCGAGCGGCGAAAGTAAACACAGTATGGCACAGGCCTTCCGATCGACCCGGGTCGTCACCCCCGATGGTCTAATTCCGGCTACCCTGGTGGTGGAGCACGAACGTATCACCGAGGTGCGCGGCTGGGACGAAGTGCCTGCGGATACAAGTCTCCATGATTACCGCGACCACGTGCTCATCCCCGGACTGGTCGACTCTCACGTTCACATCAACGAGCCGGGCCGCACCGAGTGGGAAGGCTTCCAGACCGCCACCCGTGCCGCGGCAGCGGGCGGCGTCACCACCCTTGTTGATATGCCATTGAACTGCGAACCGGAAATCGTGAACGTGGATGCGCTCGAGAAAAAACGCTCCGCAGCCAGCGGTAAGTCATGGGTAGACTGGGCTGCCTGGGGCGGAGCGGTCCCCGGCAATCACCTCGAAATACGTAAGCTCGCGGACGCCGGAGTAGCCGGGTTTAAGTGCTTCATGATCCACTCCGGAATCGACGGCTTTGGCTGGGTGGACGAAAACGACCTGCGCCGCTCCCTTGCCCAGATTCAAGGTACCGGGTTGCCGTTGCTGGCCCACGCCGAAGTGCCGGGTCCCGTAAACACCGCCACGGATGCGCTGAACACCGGCGGCGCCGACTGGCAGAAGTATGCCACCTACCTTGCGTCGCGCCCCGACGCCTCCGAGGTCGAGGCGATCGAGTTGCTGATTCGACTGGCAGAGGATTTCGGCACGCCCATTCACGTCGTCCATCTCTCCAGTGCTCAGGCTCTTCCCATCCTCGCCGAAGCGCGCGCTCGCGGCGTGGCCATCACTGTAGAGACCTGCGCTCAATATCTCTGGTTTGCCGCGGAGGAAATCCCCGACCGCGCCACCGAGTTCAAGTGCGCGCCGCCGATCCGCTGCGCCGCCAATCGCGAAGCACTCTGGCGCGCCCTCACCGACGGGATCATCGACATGGTCACTACCGACCACTCCCCGTGCCCCCCGGATTTAAAGCGCCGCGACGAAGGCCGATGGGATAAGGCCTGGGGAGGGATCAGCAGCCTGGGCCTGGCTCTCCCGGTCTTGTGGACTGCCATGGTGCGGCGCGGTATTGCATCGTCCTCAGGCCTCGAGCGCCTCGGTGAATGGATGGCTGCCTCCCCCGCCCGCCTGGCTGGACTCACTACCCGCAAAGGCATGTTGACTTCAGGAGCCGACGCCGACATCGCCGTATTCGATCCCGAAGCTCAATGGACGGTCAGCGAAGACGATTTGCTATTCCGCCACAAACTCTCCCCCTATACCGGTTCCGAATTACAGGGACGGGTGCTCGAAACCTGGCTCCGCGGAGAGCTTGTCTTTCGCCGCAGCCCGCATGGCGGCGTCCAGGACGCATCATTCTTCGGGCACCCGCGCGGCCGCGAACTGGTGCGCCAATGAAAGAATGTGCCCAGCGGATCATCGCCGAATGCCGTCACATCGCGGCCATGACCGAGGAACCAGGCAAAACCACTCGCCGCTTTCTCACCCCACCGGTCCGCGAAGTCCATGCGCACCTCCGCGGCCTGATGGAGGCGCGGCGCATGGCTGTCCACGTTGATGCGGCAGGCAATCTGCGGGGCACATGGACGCCGCCGGGAGCTTCGTCCCGGCGTCTGATCCTCGGCTCGCACATCGATACCGTTCCCGATGCTGGAGCATTTGATGGCGTTCTCGGCGTTGTCACCGCCCTCGAATGGGTCACCCTCGCCCAGCAAATACCCTGCCCTTTTGCCATCGAAATCATCGCCTTTTCAGAAGAAGAAGGCGTACGTTTCGGCGTTCCCTTCATCGGCAGCCGTGCCGTGGCCGGCCGTTTCGATCCTGCTCTGCTGCAGTTGAAGGACTCCGACGGCATCACGCTTGCAGAAGCCATTCGTGCGTTTGGCCTTGACCCATCGGCCCTTCCCCAAGCAGCCGTTGGCCACGATACGCTGGGCTTCGTCGAGATTCACATCGAACAGGGCCCCGTTCTGGAGTCCGAAGATCTAGGTGTCGCCGTCGTCACCGGCATAGTGGGCCAAACCCGCCTCGGCGTCGAATTCGCGGGCCACGCCAATCACGCCGGCACAACTCCTATGCATCTGCGCAGAGACGCACTCGCTGCCGCAGCCGAGTGGATCGTCTTCGTTGAGACCCTGGCCTCCCGCACGGACGGCCTGGTCGCCACCGTAGGAAAAATTGCTGTCTCCCCCAATGCCGTCAACGTTATTCCCGGCACAGCGAGCGTCAGCCTCGACGTGCGCCATGCGCGAGATGCAGTCCGTACCGACGCGGTCGAACAGGCGCTCGGAAAAGCGCAGAGCATCGCTGACCGCCGCAAGCTGACCGTCACATCGAAACGCCAGATGAGCGAACCGGCTGTTCCCATGGATGAACGGCTGACCGCCTGTCTCTCTGACGCCATGCACGCCGCAGGTCTGCCGCCGCGCGCCCTTGCCAGCGGCGCCGGACACGACGCCATGGTGATGGCAATGCGCATGCCCACCGCCATGCTCTTCCTGCGCAGCCCCGGGGGAATCAGCCATCACCCTGCAGAATCGGTACGCGAGCAGGACGTCCAAGCCGCACTCCTCGTCGGCCGGCACTTTCTTGAACGGTTAGGCAGCGAGGAGCGCGCTACAACCGCAAGGTAATCCACGACTGCCTAAGTTAGAATCACGGCACGCGTCTGCCACTCCACCCGCGAGGTGATCGGTGCACCATTTGGGACTTACACGGAGCAGCCTCAAGCCGGACCATCTGCTGCACACGCCCAACACCTTTGTTCGTATACCGCTTCCGGGCGCAGAAGGGGTTGACCACGTCGTGCATGCCGGACCGCGGATCGGGGCCGCCTTCAGCCAGATCACCGCAGAGTTCTCCGACGGAGGTGCGCTCGGCCCGGCGCCCGCACAGCGCTTCATCTTTGTCCTCGAAGGCGAGCTTCACATCGAGGCCGACAAGCAGAGCCATGCACTCCGTCCCGGCGCTTTCGCCTACATACCCTTTGGGCTGTCGCATACCGTTCGGGCACCCGGCAAAGCCCGCGCCGCTATTATCGAAAAGCCCTACCTGCCAATCGACGGTGTGCCCGCGCCCGCGATGGTGGTAGGCGATGAATCAGCCGTCCCCGACGTTCCGCTCATGGGCGATCCGTCGCTCCGCGTCCGCTCTCTTATGCCCGACAACCCCGCATTTGATTTCGCCGTCAACACCATGACTTACGATCCCGGCGCAGCGCTGGCCATGGTGGAGGTCCACGTGATGGAGCATGGACTGCTCATGTTGGAAGGCGGCGGCATCTACCGCCTCGGTGATTCGTGGTATCCCGTTCAAGCCGGCGACTTCATATGGATGGCGCCCTTTTGCCCGCAATGGTTTGGCGCACTCGGCAAAGTGCCCGCGAAATACCTCATCTACAAGGATTGGCGCCGGCATCCTCTCGGAGTCTGAACATGACAACCACGCGTCCTGACCTATCCATCGATGGTGTGATCGCAGAACTGCAACACCTCGCGCGAATTTCGGAAGCTGAACCTCCCGTTGTTACCCGCATACTTTACAGCGAAGCCGATCTTCGCGCCCGGGCTTACGTCAAAGGCTTATGCTCCGCTGCCGGACTCGCCGTTTCGGAGGATGCAATAGGCAACACCTTCGCACGCTGGCAAGGAACCGAGCCGCATCTTGCCCCTGTCGGTACCGGCTCCCATATCGACGCCATTCCCAACGCCGGACTCTACGACGGTTGTGTAGGCGTCCTCGGCGGTCTCGAAGCCATACGCGTGCTGGGGAAGATGGGATTCAAGCCGCGACGGTCCGTTGAACTGGTCATCTTTACCGCCGAAGAACCAACCCGCTTCGGCATTGGCTGTCTCGGCAGCCGCATGATGGCAGGCGCACTCACGCCTCAACAGGCCCTCGCTCTGCGCGACAAGCAAAACCGCGGGATCGAGGAATTGCGCGGGACCGCCGGATTCACCGGTCCCCTTGAATCCGTCGCGCTCCCCAGGGGTCGATTCGCACACTTCATCGAGCTGCACATCGAACAAGGACCGCTGCTCGAGCAACGGGCGCTGGACGTTGGTATCGTGACCCACATCGCCGCGCCGGCCAGCATCGAGATCACTATAGAAGGCCAGGGCGGTCACGCCGGCGCAACCCTGATGCCCGGCCGCAAGGACGCTCTCACCGCCGCCGCGGAACTGATCCTGGCCGTCGAGTCGGCGGCGGCTGGTTCCGGAGCTATCGATACCGTCGGCACGGTCGGCGTCTGCGATGTGTTTCCCGGTGCGGTGAACAGTATCCCCTCGCGTGTTCGACTCGAAACCGACATTCGCGACATCGATGCCTCCCGGCGCGATCGGGTGCTCGACAAAGTGCGCGCTGCCTGCGAACAGATCTCATCCCGACGCGGCGTTAACATCTCCACGCGGCTCGTGAATGCCGATCCTCCCGCCGCCTGCGACGAAGAGATCGTCGCCTTGCTCGAGCAGTCCGCCAAAGCCGCGGGAAAGACCTCCATGCGGATGGTGAGCCGCGCCTATCACGACTCGCTCTTCATGGCGCGCATTGCTTCCGTGGCCATGTTGTTCATCCCCTGTCGCGCGGGCATCAGCCATCGACCCGACGAATATGCGTCGCCCGAGGCTATCGGCGCCGGTATCCATGTCCTCGCCCGAACCCTCGCCGAACTGGCCAGCCGCTGAACCCGCGCCCTTCCCCACACGATGCTTTGCAATCGGCTCGTCCCGTTGTATCCTAACCCTCAATCCGTACCACCTCGCAGCTTCAAAGAGATGAATACGAGCGCGAAAACCCGCATCGTTGGATCCCCCCTCCCCCGCAAGGAGGGCGTGGACAAGCTGCTGGGACGTGCGCGCTACGTCGATGACATCGAGTACGAAGGCATGTGGCACGGGGCCACTGTGCGCAGCGCGATATCCGCGCGGACTCATCCGCTCCATCTCTTTTGACTCTTCTATTGACTGGACCCAGTTTGCTGTCGTGACCGCTGCCGACATCCCTGGCAAAAATCATGTCCAGCTCATCTTCGCCGATCAGCCCTGCCTCGCCGATGGACGTGTCAATCATTGTGAAGAAGCAATCGTGCTTCTCGCCCATCCCGACAAGCACAAAGTGCGAGAGGCCGTCGCCGCTGTCCACATTGAATACGATGCTCTGCCGCCCGTCTTCACCATCGAGGAAAGCGAGCGCCAGGACCCCGTCGTCTGGGGCGAAGACAACGTCCTCAAGAGCTTCCTGCTGCAGAAAGGCGACGTGGATGCCGCGTGGTCGTCCGCCGCGCATATTGTCGAAGGCGAGTACCGCACCGGCGCGCAGGAGCACCTCTACATCGAAAACAATGGCGCTATCGCAGATTACAGCCCGGAAACCGGCATCACCGTGTGGGGCTCGCTGCAATGTCCGTTCTATGTACACAAATCGCTGCTTGCGATTTTTGGCTTGCCAGAAGAAAAAGTCCGCGTGATCCAAACTGAAACCGGCGGCGCGTTCGGGGGAAAAGAAGACTACCCCTCCATCCTCTGCGCCCACGCTGCCCTGTTGGCCATGAAGAGTGGCCATCCTGTGAAGCTTGTTTACGACCGGATGGAAGATCTCGCCGCAACAACCAAGCGCCATCCCTCGCGCGTACGCCATCGTACGGCGCTCGATGCCCACGGCAAGCTGCTCGCCATGGACATCGAAGTAGCCACCGATGGCGGCGCATACGCAACGCTGTCCTCTACCGTGCTGTCGCGCGCCACGCTCCATTCTTCCGGCCCCTATGTGTGTCCCAATGTTCGCGTTCGCTCCCGTGCCTGGGCTACTAATACCGTGCCCTACGGCGCATTTCGCGGATTCGGCGCACCCCAGGCCATCTTTGCCGTTGAACGCCACATGGACGAAATCGCGGCTGCTCTCGGAATTGACCCCGTCGACCTTCGCCGCCGCAACTTTCTCCACGACGGCGACACCACCGCAACCGAGCAAGTCATGCGCGAGCCCGTCATTCTTGACCAGTTGCTGGACCGCGCGCTTGCCGAGAGCGGCTATCACCGCAAACGTCAGCAGTTCGCTGCCGATAACAGAACCAATCCCGTGAAGCGCGGCCTGGGTATCGCTGCTTTTTATCACGGCTCCGGATTCACCGGATCTGGTGAACGCTATCTGAATTCTCTGGCAGGCATTGACGTCACGGCTGAGGGCAAGGTTCGCGTCCTGGTCGCCAGCACCGAGTTCGGCCAGGGCACCAACACTATCCTCCCGCAGATCGCCGCAGAGGCGCTTAGTGTCGACTACGACGATGTCATCATGGCGCCCCCCGACACCAGCATTGTGCCCAACAGCGGCCCCACCGTTGCTTCTCGCACCTCGATGGTTGTTGGCCGCTTGATCGAACGCGCATCCCGCCAATTGCTCGACACTCTTCGCGCAGAAGCCGGGCTCGCAGCCGAACACACTCGCGAACAGTTCTTTTCCGCATGCGAGCTCCACCGAAGCCAGACGGGCCAGGTCGTTTCGCTCTGCCGCTATGAAGCCCCGCCCGACATCTTCTGGGACGATCAAACCTATCGCGGCGAAGCCTATCCCGCCTTCGCATGGTGTGTACAGGTGGCTCAGGTCGCGATCGACACCGTCACCTATTCAGCCGAGGTCGAAGACTTCTGGTCCGTGCAGGAAGTAGGCCGGGTCCTCAACCCGGTGCTCGCGGGAGGCCAGATCGAGGGCGGCATCGCCCAGGGCATCGGCTACGCGCTCTACGAAAAAGTACAGTGGCAAAACGGTCGCATGGCCAACAACCAGATGACTAACTACATCATGCCCACTGCAGAAGACGTTCCCCCCATTCACGTCTACTTTGAAGAGATCCCCTTCGCCTACGGGGCCTTCGGCGCCAAAGGCATCGGGGAGCTGCCTCACGATGGGCCCGCCCCCGCCATTCTCAATGCAATCAGGGATGCGACCGGGATCGGGTTTGCCTCCATCCCCCTACTGCCCGAAGACCTCTTCGCCCGCCTCGCTCTGCCTCAGGCAGTCGAGGAGCCCGCAATCGTATGAGCGCCGCGTGGACTCCTATCCACATCGAGGTCAACGGGCAGTCGCGCGTGATCCGCGTTCCTCCCATGAAGCGCCTGCTCGATGTACTGCGCGAAGACCTGCGCCTCACCGGAACCAAGGAAGGCTGTGGCGAAGGAGAGTGCGGCTCCTGCTCGATAAGAATGAATGGCGAACTGGTCAACAGCTGCCTGGTCCCGATTCTGCAGGCTCAGAACGCAACCATCCAGACCGTTGAGGGGCTGGCCTCCGACCGAACCATGCATCCGCTGCAACAAGCCTTCCTCGCCTGCGGTGGCGCGCAGTGTGGCATATGCACGCCCGGCATGCTCATGGCCGCTTCGCAGTTGCTCGAGAAGACCCCGCATCCAACCCTGGCGCAAATCCGCGAAGGACTCGCCGGCAACCTGTGCCGCTGTACCGGTTTTGTCCGCATCTTCGAGTCCGTCATCGCCGCCGCAGTGCAAACCGAGCAACCCACCCATGCGGGGTAATGCCGAAGCTCACCAGATGATCGCGCCGGGCAGTCTCGAGGCCGTGCTCGGCCTCCTCGCCGAATCACCCGGTCAGTGGACTCCCATCGCCGGAGGGACCGAATTGATGGTCGCACACGCTGCCGGCCGCCTCGCCCCTTCCAAGCTGGTGAGCCTCTGGGGCATCCCTGAGCTCCGTTCGATTAAGACAGAAACAGAATGCATCTCAATCGGAGCCGGCACCACCTTCACTGACATTCGGAGCCACAGTGAGCTGGCCGCCGCCTTCCCGCTGCTCGCCAGGGCCGCTGCCTGGATCGGCTCCGTCGCCAATCAGAATCGCGCTACCCTGGGCGGCAATCTCGTCAACGGTTCGCCCGCCGCCGACTCGTCGCCCGCGCTGCTCGTCTACGATGCGGAGCTCGAACTCGTTTCAGCGCGAGGCAAACGCCGCCTTCCATACCGCGACTTTCATACCGGTTACAAACGCAACGTTCTCGCCGGCGATGAGCTGCTGCTCTCCGTTCGTCTGCCGCGCCGGTTCCAACACCATCGCCAATACCTCCGCAAAGTCGGCACGCGGCGCGCCATGGCCATCTCCAAAGTAGCCCTGGCTGCGACTGCCCTCATCGACGGCGACACCATCCGCGAAGTTCGCCTCGGCGCTGCCAGTGTGGCCGCTTACCCGGCACGTCTCTTTCGCACCGAAGACGCTCTCTGCGGACACCCTCTCGATCAGCAGTCCATGCGTAATGCACGCACTGCACTGCTCGGTGAGCTGTTGCCCATCGATGACATCCGTTCCACCTCCGAATATCGCAAGCGCGTAACCCTCAATCTACTTGAAGAATTTCTTTCCTCGCTTCGCGGTCAGGAACTGCCATGAACGAGGCTCTGAGCACCTGGAATGCCGCGGACGACGAAACTGCGCTCCAGGTCATACTCGCTTGCTGCGGCTCTCGCCGCTGGGCAGCCGCCATGCTCGATGCACGCCCGCTCCGCGACGAAGATCACCTCCGCCGTACAGCCGACCAGTTGTGGAACACCATGGAGCAGGACGATTGGATGGAAGCATTCGCGTGTCATCCTCGCATCGGTCAACAAGCATCACGTCACGCTTCAGCGCAGTCCCTCGAGTGGTCCCGCGGCGAACAATCCTCCGCCGCCACCGCCTCAGATGACACACTGGCGCAGCTGGCTGCCGGCAACCTCGCTTACGAGCAGCGTTTCGGCTTCACTTACATCGTGTGCGCAACCGGCAAGACCGCTGGAGAGATGCTGTCCCTCCTCGAGAAGCGATTAACCAACGACCGCAACGCTGAAATGCGTGAGGCCGCGGAACAGCAGCGGCAGATCATGCACATACGGCTCAGAAAGTGGCTCAGCGCATGACCGGCATCAGTACGCACGTTTTGGACACTGCACTCGGGCGCCCTGCGCCAGGTATCGATGTTCGACTGGAGACCCGCGACGAGCACAATTGGATCAGCCTCGCCACCAGCGTGACCGACGCCGACGGCCGCTGCCGCGATTTTCCCACCGATCTTCCTGCCGGGCTGTATCGCCTGATCTTTGCAACCGCCGATTACTTTCACGAGCAGGGTCGCAAAAGTATCTACCCTGAGATCTCCGTCACCTTTGACTTCCACGGCGACGTTCACTACCACCTGCCAGTTTTATTAAGCGACAACAGTTACACCACCTATCGAGGAAGCTGAGACATGGCAAAACTGGGCGAGAACCGGTATGGAAAATCACGGGTGCGGCTGTCGCGCATTACGCGCCGCGACGGCCGCCACGACTTTCAGGAGTGGAGCGTGCGCGTGCTGCTTCATGGAAACTTCGACAAGAGCTTCACCCAAGCCGATAACAGCTGCCTTCTTCCCACCGACACCATGAAAAACACGGTGTATTCCCTTGCCCGCGGCTCAACCAGGGCCACCATCGAGGAATTCGCTACTGAACTCGGGGACCATTTCCTTGAGAACAACGCCCACGTCTCCCAGGTAAGCGTGGGGATTGATGAGCGGGCCTGGGAGCGCGTCGCAATCGATGCGGCACCCGATGCCAGCACTTTCAAGCTCGGCGGACCCGAACTGCAGACCGTACAAGCCACGCGCGCGCAAGGCGCAGCCTGGAACATCACGTCAGGCGTGAGTGATCTGGTCATTCTAAAAACCACCAAATCGGCATTCACCGGTTATATCAAGGACAGTCTCACCACGCTCAAGCCCGCTACCGATCGCATCTTCGGAACCAGCGCTACCGCGGCCTGGGACTACCCGAGCCCCGTCGCCGACTATGCTGAGGTTCGCGCCAGGATCTTGCGCGCGCTGATGAAAGAGTTCGCAGCTCACGAAAGTCAAAGCGTACAGCACACGCTCTTTGACATGGGCAAGGCAGCACTCGATGCGGCCCCGGAAATCGCCCGCATCAAGCTCACCATGCCCAACCTTCATCACCTGCTCGCTGATCTCAGCGCCTTCGGCCAAGACAATCCCAACCACATCTTCGTGCCCATCGACGAGCCGCATGGCTACATTGAAGCGACCGTGGAACGCTGACCCGACCCGAGGTGAAAGTTACTCCGGTTCCCGAAGATGATCGAGATCATCCGGCCGATCTATGTCCACATCTCCCCCCGCGAACTCGACAGCACTGACCCGGCAAGGCGGATCGGCAATAATCTTGCGGGCACCCTGGTCGCCGCTCAGGGACCGCAACTGCTCAAACGCCGCTCGCGGAAACACCGCCGGCACGCCTTTAATTCCCGCATACTCTGAGGCAACGATCACCGCGCCGGCCTGCTCGTTGAACCTGTTCAGCAGCGCCAGCAGATGCTCTGAACTGAGGCGGGGTTGATCGCAGGTCGCAATCAGCACCCCCGCGCACTGCGGCGTAATCGCGTCTACAGCCTCAAGCCCCGCGGAGATGGAACTCGAGATTCCCTGCTCCCAACGGTCGTTGTGCACGCGCACGGAGCCGTCGGAATCGAGCGCCGCGGCAATCCGTTCGGACTCCGCTCCCAACACCACAACCACTGGGGTCATCGTTGCTTCGCGCAACATGCGTATCGTGCGCGCCAGCAGTGTTTCGCCGCGATAGCTCACCAGCTGCTTGGCGTGGCCGAGCCTGCGGCTGGCGCCGGCCGCGAGAATGAGACCTGGTACTGGCACGACGATGAGTATAACCAAGCTCTTGTTGACCCGCACCGGCGATCGCGAGACACTGAATCAACCTGACATCAGCAGCAAAAGGAAAAAGTGACCGGACAAGCGACCACTTCAGGCAAGGTCTACCCTCACCGACGACGCTGCAGAAAACTTTGGCCTGCATGTCGGCGTGCTCGGGCCGATTGAGACCCTTGCACAGTCCGTGTCTGCCGTGGCTCCGTCAACCACGCCCTCCCTCACCATCCCGCTGGTATTCGCGTTGGCAGGAAACGCCACCTGGTTCGTCTACATGATGGCGACCGCGGCGATCCTGCTGGTCGGTTTCTGCGTCAGCAGGTTCGCGCGCCTGTCAGCCTCGCCAGGGTCGCTCTATAGCTACACCGCGGGCACTCTGCCGCCGGTCCTCGCAGCGACCGCGGGCTGGGGGCTTCTCATGGCCTATCTTGCAACCGGGGCCTCGGTAGCCGGCGGCGCGCTCTACTACACCAGCGTCCTCACCCAGCAATTCTTTCACTGGATCCCGCCCTCGATCCCGACCCTCGCCATTGTGTGCGCAGCAGCTGGATGGATCGCATATCGCGACGTGAAGCTCTCGGCGGAATTGATGCTCTGGATCGAAGTAGGATCCGTCAGCCTCATCCTTGTCGTACTGCTGGTCCTCGTAGCCCACTATGGCTTGCAATTTGATATGGACCAGTTTCGCCTTAAAGACGCCCGTCTATCCTCGCTCGGCCCCGCACTGGTCCTGTCCATCTTCAGCTTCGTCGGGTTTGAGAGCGCAACTTCGCTCGGAACCGAAGCGCGCAACCCCCTACGAGCCATTCCCCGCGCGGTGATTCAATGCGCACTGCTGGCGGGCGTCTTCTTCATGCTCTGCTCCTACTCCGAGGTCCTCGGCTTTCGCGGGGAAAGCGGCAAGCTCAGCGAGTCCACCAGCCCCCTTCACCTTCTGGCCGAACGCGCGGGCGTGTCGCCTCTCGGCGTCGCCATCGACCTCGGCGCGATGATCAGCATGTTCGCCTGCGTGCTGGCCTGCACCACGGCCGCCGCGCGCCTGCTGATGCGCATGGCTGAGGGCAGACTGCTGCCTGCCTTGTTCCAGCGCACCACTGCAAAGCACGGAACCCCCGGGTCCGCCGTGCTGCTTTCGGCCGGTCTCATGCTCGTGGGAACGATTGTCATGGCGGCGCGCCACGTGAGCGGATCCGACATGTACGACCTTTACGGATCGCTCGCCGTCTTTGGCTTCCTTACTGCCTACGCACTGGTGGCCGTTGCCTTGCCATTTGCGCGCTCGGCGCGAGGCCAGCATTCGCTCGGCGTTGCCGCGCTCAGCGTCATCACCGTCCTGGTGATGATCCTGATTGCGGCCTTCGATCTTCGTTCCAGCACCGACGCGGTCCACGCGCGCATCCCCTACTTGTACATGGCATATCTTGCCGGGGGTGTGGCGATCTATCTGCTGCGCCGCAAAACCGCCGCCGATGTGGCGGAATAACACTTCAGGGCTGGGAATCCGCCTCCGGCTGAATCAGGATCAGCTGCACGATCCCCACTACCGTGAACATGCGAAACGCTGCGTCCTGTCCGTTCCATATGCGCGATTGCCACATCAGAAACCACTCCGCACCAACCGTCAGAAAAGCCACCAGCCACATCAGCATCGACAGCGTCAGCGCAACCACCGCCACTCGCTTGGTCGCATTGAAACTCACCGCCGGCCGCCGGAGAGCCCGCGCCAGCTGCGCCACACCCCACCACAGCAACAGCGTTGTCCCGATCTCCCAAACGATGATCGACCAGTAAAACAGCAACTGCAGAGTCGGCGAAGTCAGCGCTCTCCACATCCCCTGGTTTCCAGGAAATGTCGAGTCCATCGAGAGCACGTGGCGAACGAATTGGTAGTTCGATCCGAAGTCGGTGAGGTTGTTGAACACCACCAGCGTGTAGAACAAACCGATGCCCGCCAGCAGCAGGATTTTTGCGCATCTCGTAATCATCGTCTTCCTTTGCACCCTTTCCGCAGGATCCGGCGGCCAAAATGTCTTGTAATAGGCAGTCAGCGCCCCCAGGGTAGCGACATCGTAACCGGGCTGCCCCGGCATCTTTGCCCCCGGGATGACCGACTTCGGATCGCGAATGATGGCGCGGAAACGCTCGCCATTCTCCTTTGCCATTTTCCCCAGTTCCGTCCACGACCGGCCCGACATCGTTCCCCCTTCGGCGCCCATGTTGTGGCAGCGAAAGCAATCCTGCCGCGCAATTGCATAACCGTCTCTGACCTTCGCGTCCGACATCACCTTCACCGCCGGCCTGATCCCACTAAAAACTTGGGCCTCTCTCCGAAAGTCGAGCCGTATCACCCCATAGGGAACCTGCGCTTCATCGTCATGCGACAACACCCGAAATGCAGGTTTGAAAAACGGATGCGAAATCTCAAACGGCCCCATCGAGCCGCCCGACTCTGAAACCGGCCACCGTTCCGGTGGCTCTCCGTTGATGCGCAACACCAGCAGTGGATGATGCGCGGCTAGATAGTCCGGCGGGTAGTTGGTTCGATATCCGTCGTCGCAAATTGCCACCACCGTATCGGCGTCGTCTCCAAATGCGGCCGCAAGAGCCTCGAGCGCAACCCCGCTTATCTTTGTGCCGCCATGGAAATTGCCGTCATCGGTCACCGTGTAGGTTTCCAAAGGAAGCTTCAACAAGTCCTGATAGCGGATGAATCGCGTACTGTCCGGCGCCGAACCTGCCAGTTGCCCGCCCACTTCAAGATCGCCGGATGCAATGCGCCGTTCATTGAGCAGCGCCCCCTTCTCCACCGCCGACATGGAGCCCATCTGCAGCGTCGCCAACAACAGGAGGGCTCGAAGCATGGCTCATCCTAACTTGGACGCATCCTCCATCCAAGAGAAATTCTTTCCCGCCATGCTAGAGTCAAAGTCAAATGAACCCAGCGGCCACACCAGAACAAAAGCTCGATGAACTCGGCCTCGTTTTGCCTCAACTACCGAAGCCGGGTGGAAATTACGTCTCCGTCAAACAGGTCGGCGAGGTGCTCTACCTTTCGGGCGTAGTCTCGATCGGCCCTGATGGAGAATTCATTACCGGTCTCGCCGGCGCCGATTGCGGCGTCGATGAAGGCTACGCAGCAGCCAGGGCTTGCGCCCTTATGCAGCTTGCGGTCCTGAAGAATCACCTCGGATCGCTCGACCGCGTCGCCGAAGTGCTCACGCTCAACGGTTACGTCAATGCCGCCACAGGCTTCCACGATGCTCCTGCTGTGATCAACGGCGCATCCGACCTGCTGGTGAGCGTGTTCGGTGAACCCGGCCGCCACGTGCGTGCCGCTATTGGCGTGAGCGCGCTTCCCCGCAACGCCCTTGTTGAAGTGCAGATGACCGTGCGAGTCAAGGCCTGATGAAGGAGCATCATCTCAACGCGGAACCAACTCACTCCGTGTGGGATCGTTCGCTTCCTCCGCGGCTTGTGATCGATTCGGGCGACGAAGTTCAGATTGCGTGCAACGATGCCAGCGGAGCGCAGATCCGCCCCGGGATGACCACGGACGACTACCTACGCATCGACCGCACCCGCATCCACGCACTTACCGGGCCTGTTTTCGTAAATGGAGCGGAGCCCGGCGATGTTCTCGAGGTGGATGTCCTCGCGACCCGCCACTGTGGATGGGGTTGGAGCAGCATCGTCGAAGGGCTCGGCTTCCTCAAAGAACGGTTCCGCGAAACCTATCTGTTCCACTGGACGCTCGATGGCGACATCACCGCTTCCCTGTTTCCCGCTGTCGTGCCGGTCCGCCCCTTCCTCGGAGTGATGGGCGTCGCTCGCGCTGAAGACGGGTCGTTTCGCACCCGGCCCCCCGGCCCGTTCGGCGGCAATCTCGACGTGCGCGAGCTCTGCGCGGGGGCCACGCTCTACCTTCCCGTGTACAACTCGGGCGCACTCTTCAGCTGCGGCGATGGACACGCCGCCCAGGGCGATGGTGAAGTCTGCATCAACGGCATCGAGTGCCCTCTCGACGTCACTTTGAAGTTCCGCCTCCACAAGCAACAGCCCCTCGCCGGACCGCTGGTCGAATCCACTGATCAGGTCGCTCCCGACTCCATCGCCGACGCCTGGATCGTGGTCGAAACAGGCACCGACCTCACCGAGACGGCGCGCGCCGCAACGAGCCGGATGGTTGACCTGCTGGTCAGTCGCTGGGGCTTTAGCGATGTGCACGCCTACCTGCTCTGCAGCGTCGCCATGCGATTGCGATTAAGCCAGGTTGTCAACGAACCGGTCCACACCGTCAGCGCGGCCATAAGCAAACAAGTCCTGCCCGCCCGCAGGCTCTTTCCGATCCCATGACCATCAATGATCCCGGAGTAATCGCCGAGCTGAGGGAGCTCTACCCGCACTACGAGCGGGCTCTTGTAGACAACGATGTGGAAAAATTGGTCACATTGTTTTGGGCCGATGCTCGCGTCATGCGCTTCGGAGCCACCGAAAATCTTTATGGATATAAAGAAATTGAAAACTTCAGAAAACAACGCCCCGCCGTCAACCTGGCCCGCACTATAACGCGTCTCGATATCGTCTCCTTCGGTAAAGACTTCGCCAGCATCACCTTAGAGTTCGAACGCGCAGTCAACGGAGCAATCCAGAAGGGCCGTCAGAGCCAGGTCTGGGTGCGGTTTGAGATGGGATGGCGCATCGTCTCCGCGCATGTATCCCTTATACCTTCGTAAGATTCGCGTCTCACATCAGACAAACGCTTGGCAACAGCTATCAATAAATTTTGCATTGAATTCTTCTTCGCACCCGGTATTCTAGTGATACCCCCGAAGTTCCACTCAATCTAATCGACGGCATCGCTGCAATCACTATCTTTCTCCTTCCTTTTTTGGAGCGACCCACAAGTTAACGAACTTGATCCACCCCAGGGCTCCTTATGTCATTCAAGAGACCCCATGGGGAAATCTCTATCTTCGAGGCCTCACTTGCGATATTCCATGCGAACTGTTTCTTCCTTGTACTTCCGGCTGCTGGCCCTGGTGGCAGTCGTTGCGCTGTCTGGCTCATTTCTGCCGGCACAGCAGACCCTCGGCGGCATCACTGGCGAGGTGACAGACGCATCGGGCGGCGTCATTCCCAATGCCACCGTCACCGTGGTTGGCGAGCAGACTTCGCTCACCCGTTCGGTTAAGACCAATGGAGCGGGGGTCTATCTTCTCGTCAACCTCCCCATCGGGACTTACACGCTGACTTACTCGGCCGACGGATTCGACGTTCAGAAGACACAGCACATCACGGTACAGGCTGACCGCACCGCCACGGTCAATGCCGCCCTCAAAGTGGGGCAGACGAGCACCACGATTGAAGTCGAAGCCACTCCTCTGATGAACGCCGTCGACACCACCAACGGCTATGTTCTCGATACGTCGCAAATCGAATCGGTGCCGCTTTCCACCGGCAGCTTCACGGGCGTTGCCATTCTCTCCACGGGCGTCAATGCGGAGTTGTCAGGTGGAACCGGCGCCAACAGCGGCCTCGGCAACGCACCCATCTGGGCCAACGGCCAGCGCGACACGTCCAACAGCTTCCTCCTCAACGGCGTCGACGCCAGCAACCTGTTCAATGGCAAGAGCACCAGCCAGGTGCCCTCGGCGCGCGTCATCAACAGCACGGGCGTGTCGTCCAGCACCGGAGCCGGCGGCGTCATCCAGACATTGGCCTCCGTTTACCTCTCCATCGGCAACGCCATTCCTACTCCAGCGCCTGAAACACTCTCCGAAGTGCGCGTCAACGCCTCGATGTACGACGCCCAGCAGGGATCCACCTCCGGCGCTCACATCGACATGAGCACCGCATCCGGCAGCAACACCATGCATGGCACCGCATATTTCCATCGCGGCACCAGCTGGCTCAACGCCGCTCCCTTCTTCTTCAATCAGGACGCAGACATTCCGCAGAACAACAAGGTGCCGCAACTTCATCGCTACGTCGCCGGCGGCACCGTCGGCGGCCCTATCATCAAGGACAAGCTCTTCGGCTTCCTCGCCTACCAGCATCTCCACGTTTCAGATCAGGAGATCGGCGACTCGGTGCTCGACGTCCCCGTGGGGCTGAGCGATACCAACCGCGATCCCGACGGTCTGGCGACCCTCACCAACAATGCGTTTGGTACCAGCCTCACCGGCGCACAGGTCGATCGCACCGCTTTGGCATTATTCAATTCTCCGTCGCTTCCGGGCGAACCAGGCAAGTGGCTCATCCCCAACGATGGTCTTGCCCCCCTGGGATTGCTGCCCAGCCCGGCTCACGTTGACAATGCCTTCCTCCCCGGCACCGGCCGCTTCAACGCCGACCTGGCCGTCGCCAATCTCGATTGGAACGCGACGGACAAAGACGCTTTGGCGGTGAAGTACTACTATCAGCACGATCCCGCGCGCGCTCCCTATTCCTATTCCAGCGTGCCCGGCTTTACAGAGCACCTCGACTCCGGCTCGCAGGTCTTCTCCATCTCCAACAGCTTCACCGCGAGCAGCAACCTGAGCACAACTCAGACCCTCGGCTTCATTCGCGAAAAGATATACGGCACCAACGAGCAGCCCTTCGGACCCGACTCGATCCCCGGAGGCTCGTACGCCAGCGGCTCCATTAATACCTTCGGCTCGAAATATTTTCCCGGGGTGTCGGTTTACAACGTCCTCGGCAACTTTCAGCCTTCAGGAACATCCACTGCCATCCTGAACATCGGCCCCAATGCCGAAGGGCAGTCGTCCAACACCGGCGTGTTCCAGAACCGCATTTCACCTTCAGGCAACGCCATCTGGATCAAGGGCAAGCACACCCTGAGCTTCGGCGCCAGCTATGGCTACACCCAGCTCAACACCATCGATAAGAGAACCGGTACCGGCACCGTGGCCAGCGATGACTTCAGTCAGTTCGTTCAAGGCCTGGTCACCCCCGGCAGTTCCTCCACCGGCTTTTACGTCAGCTCCTTCCTGCAGGGCAACGCCAACCGCTACTACCGCGCCAATCAACTCGGCACTTACCTGCAGGACAAATACCAGGTCACTCCCTCTCTCTCCCTCACCGCCGGCGTGCGGTATGACTGGGACGGCGGGCTCACCGAAAAATACGGCCGCCTGTTCAACTTCGATTCCAAGACTTACCAGTACGACACCGGCTCCGACACCATCGTCAACTCCGGCCTGATCATCGCCGGCAACAACAAAAACGGAACCAGCGGTGTAAGCTCTACCACCCTTACCGGTCGCCAGTGGGGCATCGCTCCGCGTATCGGCGCAGCATGGCAGCCGGGCTTCTTCCATAACAAGGTGGTCATTCGCGGCGGCGGCGGCATGTACTACGACCGCGGCGAACTGTTCTCCTACTTCTCGCCCGGCTACGCCATCGGCACCGTCACCGGCGGCCCCTTCGGCGTCAACCAGCAGCTGCCCTTCGTCAACGCGTCCAGCTGCCCGGTCGAAACCCAATATCTCTACGAGGGTTACATTCCTACCTGCGGCGGATCCGACGCTCAGGGCAATCTCGAGAACCCCTACGGTACCTCGCTGCTGCCCGCGCCCAGCAACCCCAAAGCTTCCGATCTCAATAACTACTTGCCCAACGCGGCCAGCATCATGAACTTTGGACGCCCCATCTCCCTCGGCGTTTACGACCGCCGCAACAAGCTGCCCTACACCATCAACTACACCCTTGACATCCAGTGGCAGCCTCGCAACGACCTCGCCATCGAGTTAGGCTACGTAGGCAATCGTGGACGCCACCAGGTCATCCCCGTCCCCTTCAATCAGCCGAGCATCGCATCGCCATCCAAGCCAACCTTGTCCGGCAGCCCCTTTCAGCAGAACTACTCTTACGGCTACACCGTCAGCCAGCCCGACTTCGGTCCGCCCCTCACTCTCGACGACGGGACTTCCTACCTCGCAAACTACGAAGGCGGCAACGTCGATCTTCGCGTTCCCTACATGGGATATGCGGCTGAATCCATCGCTTATGTCGCGGCCGGCATCGACGCCTACGACGCCCTCCAACTCCACATTGACAAGCGCATGAGCCACGGCATACAGGTCGGCGCATCTTACACCTACTCCCATACGCTGGACGAACAGAGCGGACTGGGGCTGTTCTACAACGGCAACAACCCTCTCAACCTGCGCGATGGATACGGTTCAGCCGACTTCGATCGCACCCACGTCCTCAACTTCAATTACGTCTTCCGCGTTCCTGACGTCGCGCCGAAAACGTCGCTCATGGGCAAGCTCCTCGATGACTGGTCGCTGCTCGGCATCACCGTGCTCCAGAGCGGACAGCCTTACAGCGTCATCGATTTTTCCGGCGCAGTCGGCAGCATTTACTACTCCACGGCCGATGGCATAACCAACCCCATCGTTCCGCTGGCCAAGGGATGCACCGCCAAGAACGCTCTGACCAAGGCCTCCGGAGCCTGGTACCCGGTCACCGGCGTCACCGCGCTCCGGCCGGAATGCTTCACTATTCCCATCCTCAATCCCGGCGACCTCGGCGGCGCCATCCCCAGCTCCGATCCCTTCGAAACTGGATTCACCTCGGGCCAGCGCAATATCTTCCGCCAGGCCTTCCAGAAACGCGCCGATGCATCCCTCGTCAAGTCCATCGAATTCCGCGAGAAGTATTCGCTCAAGTACACCTTCGAGGTCTACAACCTCACCAACACCACCAGCTTCGATATCCCCGGTAACGAAGTCTCGCAGAACCAGTTCTACGATGCCTTCCCTGCAACCGGGACCACCCCGCTGCCCACGGGATGCACTGCGGGAGGCGAGCAGTCCAACTCCAGCTTCTACAACTGCCCCGGCGGCCTGGGCATCATCACCCACACCATCGGGAGCCCGCGCCAGGTCCAGATGTCGCTCCGATTCGACTTCTGACCCTCACCTCAAACCAAAGCGAAGGGCGGCTCACAGCGAGCCGCCCTTCTGCTTTTATCCAACCACTTCTACTGTGTCAGCGTTACCTCTAGTTGCTCTTCTGTAGCCGCTTCGAATTCCCTCTGCAACTCTTCCGGCGAATCGAACGACTTTCCTTTCACATGCCGCGCAGCGAAATTAAACCGCAGCCTCGCCTCAGCAAACGGCCACGGAGAAAGCCTGAAATGACGCAGGCCGACAGGCTTCACGTCCACGGCAGTTGCTGTCCCATCGTTCAGTGGAAGCGGATGCAGCAGGCTAGCTTCCCCCGAAAACGCCACGCAGGTTAGTAGTGACAGATTGTCGCAGGCCTGCAGCAGCCGAAAATGTTCCAGGATCGTCTGCTCCGACTTCATCTCCGCCGACAGGGTCGCGTCATTCTCTATCGCCTTCAGCAACTCCCGTTGATAACCTCGCTGCCTGTCAAGAAAGGCATCGAGAACCGCCAGCCCCTCCCGCGCGATGGTCGATCGGTCAGCACGTTCGGTGAGCAGATTGTAGGTATGCATCGAGATCAGCAGCCCCGCATATGGATCATCTGCGGCGATCATGCGCACCGCTCGGTCGCGCACGGCCAGGTAATCGGCGATGTCAATCTCCTCAAACGCGGAATACTTTCCGACTAGCTCAATCGAAAACGCCGAGGGCTTTCCCTGCCGCGTCATAGAAGGCTTTGCGTCGCGTGCAGCCCACCCGTCGTCGTGTGTCGAAATCCCGCGCAAGACCCGCGCCCGCGGTTCCGGCTTGCGAAACCGTTCGTTTCCCCAGGCCGCCGCGAAGGATCCCGCCAGACGCGCGTGATCAGGATGCCGGATCAGCCAGTATCCCGTCTCTGATTCCATGCGTAACATCGTCGTTCCCCGCCCCGCTCCCGCTATTCGATGACCTGGGCGCGGCTAGACTCGTGCCAGTTGTGCAGAGCCAGCCACTCCAGAAACATCACTATGAAAAAGAAACTGAAACCCAGCACCGTAGCCGCCAGCACCAGCGCAAACATGTAGCCTGTTTCCATCTGGTTGTTGGCATAGATAATCGCATACCCCAGGCCCCCTTCGCCCACCCGCGTCGAGCCCGCAAACAGTTCGCCCGTGATCCCGCCGATTACGCTGATCCCGGCGGAGATTCGAATTCCCGTAAACAAGTTAGGCAGCGCATTCGGAAGGCGCAGCTTGAACAGCACCTGCGCCGGGGTGGCGCTGTGCATCTTGAACAGGTTGATCAGATTTTCATCGACGCTGATCAGCCCCTGGGTGGTGTTGGCGATGATCGGGGCCAGGCAGATGATAAAGGTCACCACGGTAACGGCCGCGATCCCCGCCCCAATCCAGCTGATGATAATCGGCGCAACCGCCACGATCGGAACCGTCTGCAGCAGGATCGTGTAGGGGTACACCAGTTGCCGCAGCCATCGCCACTGCGCAAAGATCATTGCCACCGCTACCCCGGCCACGATGCTGGCCAGCAATCCCCCGGCTGCTTCTTCAGTCGTAATCCATAGAGAGTTCAACAGGGACGGCATGCGGTCCCGAAGCGCGTTCCACACCACCAGCGGCCCCGGCAAAATGTACACCGGCAGGTGGTTCAGCTTTACTACCGCCTGCCATACGAATAGAAGGCCGATCAGCACAACCGCGCTCTTCAATCCCAGCAGCAGGTGCTTGTTCATGCGTGAGACACTCCTCGCAGCAATCGCGACGCATGTGTCACTGCACTCTCAAACGCTTCCGATTCGCGCGTCTCCGCAGTGCGCGGCCATGGAAGATCGATTGGGATTTCGTGCGCAACTCGCCCCGGATGCGGCGCCAGCACCACGATGCGCGTCGAAAGGAACACCGCCTCCGCTACCGAGTGCGTCACAAACATCACCGTCCACTTGTGCTCCGCATAGAGGCGAAGAAGTTCCTCGTTCAGCCGATCCCGCGTCATCTCGTCCAGCGCGGCAAATGGCTCGTCCATCAGCAAAATGCGCGGCCGGCTCACCAGTGCCCGCGCGATCGACACACGCATCTTCATGCCCCCGGATAGTTGCCGCGGATAGCGCTGCGCCGCCGGCGCCAGTCCCACCAGTTCCAGCATCTGTGCCACACGCTCCGTGCGTGCCGTCCGGGCAGCATGTTCAAGTTCGAGCCCCAGGCCCACGTTCTGCTCCACCGTCCTCCACGGCAACAGCGTCGCATCCTGAAAGATGAAACTCACCATCTCGCGCGCATTTTCAGGCGTCATGCCGTTGACCTTGATGGATCCTTCCGAGACCGGGCTCAATCCTGAAACCAGTTTCAGCAGCGTTGACTTCCCACACCCCGACGGTCCCAGGAATGTGACGAACTCCCCTCGTTCCACGGTGATCGAAATGTCTTCAAGCGCCACCGTCGCATTACGAAAGCGCTTCGACACGCCGCCCATCGCAATCTCCGGAATGCGGCCTTGAGCCTCCGTCACCATCCCGGCTCTCCTCTAAGCGGCAGGGCAAGCAATGAAGCATGCTCCGCCGTATGCAGCACCTGCTGCGTCGAGCGCTCCCAGGTCCAGTTGTCCGCCAGTTGCGGCGGCGTTTCGTTCGATGGGTTCCGGTCGTACAGCGGAAACGCGGAACTGGCGATCTCCAGCCGCAGCCGCTCCCCCGGCGCCAGAACTGTCGCGGTCGGCTCCAGCGTAAACTCCCACACGTTCACTTCGTCAGGGCGATATTCGCCTTCCCTGAACAGCCAGGAGCTTCTCGCAATGCCAATGCAGATAAACTCCGCGCGGCCATCCGTCTTCACGCGTGCCAGCTTGGCAGTGAAATCCGCGCACGGTGCCGATGTCGCCGCAAAGAGTTTCACCCTGGGCTGGCCGAACATTTCCACTTCATGCGCCGCCGGCGGTGTTGTATACACCAGCAGGTTGTTCCCCATCTCCGCGGCCGACTGATCGAAGCTTCCGCTCAGCGATTGCGCACCGCCCGGCGCAACCACCGGCACTTCCGGGTCGTACACAAAAACGTCTCGCGGCTCGTCGGAATCCGGCGGCTGCGGCGACAAACGCCCGTCGCCTTTTCTGGAGTTCGCGCTTCCATCGCTGTGGAGATAAAGCCTGCCCGCTCCGCCTTCCGGCCACTCGTCCGCCGTCCGCCATTCGTTTTTTCCGAGTGCAAAATAGCGCACACGCGGCTCCGACCCGAAAGCTTCAGACCCCTTCAGCCAATGATCAAACCAGCGCACCAACACCTCGTCGGTGTTAAGGTTTGCTGCTTCGCCAAGGTATGCCTCGCCCGCTCGATCGCCCCAGGGGATATGGATCCAGGGCCCCGCAATCAGGAATTGACTCGCGCGTGCAAGCTCCGTACCCGCATGCTGCCTCAAAGCCAGGTATCCGGCAATCGATCCTTCCAGGTAAGTATCGAACCAGCCCGCGATGTGCAGTGCCGGCACCTGGATCTGCTCGAAGCGGGTGCTGATGTCCAGCTCGGACCAATAGTCTCCTGGCTCCCGGTGCGACATCCAGTCCCGCACATAGCCCGGCAATGCAGAATCGGCCAGGGCCGGGATCCTCGCATATGGCGCAGCCTGCGCCTGCCCGCGAATGTTTGCCCACGCCGTCTCGAGGCGGTCGCTGGCTTCGCGGAGATCCCGGCGCCGCGCATCCTCCCGCAGCATCTGGATTCCCCACCCCAGCGTCGAAGACAATCGCAGCGCGCCATGATGATAGAACCACCCGTTATAAAGATCCGCCGCGGTCATGTGCGGAGCAATGCATATCAGCCCTTCCGGCTGCTCGGCTGCCGCCAGCAACTGCGTCGCTCCCTGGTAAGAGAAACCGTACATCCCGACGCGGCCGTTGCACGCTGCATGGCGCCTGAGCCATTCGATCGACTCCGCGCCGTCTTTCCCCTCATTTCGAAAGGGATAAAATTCTCCGCTCGATCCGCCTCGCCCGCGTACATCCTGGATCGCGACATGATACCCGTGCCGCGCGAACCAAACCGGATGCGCGTAAACCACCGTCGAAGCGATGTCGCGTCCATAAGGCTGCCGCATCAGGAGCGTGGGCCATGGCCCCTCCCCCGCCGGATAATAGTGATCAGAAACCAGCACCGTCCCGTCGCTGAGCGGACACGCAACACCGCGCTCCAGCCGCACTCCGCTGCCGCAACTCACCAGGCCCATCTCACGCTCCGTGGCGCGGCGTGAAGTTGTACATCGCAACCAGGACTTCCGCGATCCGCGCCGCCGCCTCATTGCACCAGCGCTCGCCGTTCTCCGCCGTCGCCGGCTCCGGATCTCCCATCACTCCGCTGGGCGCAATGTCCCGCGTTAGCCACGCAAAATTGGCCGACGACCCTTCCGGCTTCAGCAACTCCGGCTCATTTACCCGGGCGATGTAGTTCGCTGTGTACTCCGCCGTATGCACCAGTTGCGGCACTCCATACAGAAGAAATGCCGTTTCGATTTCCCCTGCGTGAAACCCATAGGTGCGCTCCTGCTCGCTCACACCCTCAAACTTCGCGCCCGCAGACCCAAACAGCGAAAATGTTCGCAGCCCAAACTCCGCCCGCAGATCGCGCGCCAACACATCCACGAGCGACGTGTTTCCCCCATGCGAGTTATAGAGGACGACTTTTTGAAATCCGCTCGCCGCGATGCTGGCGCCAAGATCGCGCACCACGCTCATAAACGTTTGCGCGCTCACCGAAAGCGTCCCAGGAAATCCGATATGCTCGTTGCTCTTGCCGTAACACACCGGCGGAAGCGCATACACCGGCAATTCTTGAGGAACTCGCTCCAGCGCTTTGCCTAGCAACAGATTGTTGATCAGCGTATCGGTAGCCAAGGGAAGGTGATGCCCATGTTGCTCAATGGCCGCCGTTGGCAGCACCAGCAGCGTCGACGCGCGCGGCAGCGCGTCCACCTGCTTCCATGTCAGGTATGCGAAATTGCGCGCATCCGGAATCCACGTCTTCACCGGGTCACCGTCTCCTTGTGAAAGCTGATCATCTTGCCCGGGTTCAACAGCCCGCGCGGATCGTAGCGTTCCTTGGCCCGCAACTGAATGTTATCGGCGCGAAACCGTCCCCCGTCCTCGAGATAGTTCACATGCGGGTTGGCAACAAACACGCCGATTGACCGGCAATACGCGATCATGTCGTTGAGCCGTTCTTCCGTGCTAAACCGCACCACCGGAATGGCCCCCGGAATCACCGCGCCCGTCCCATTCTTCATGAACTCGATGTGGAACAGAATCTCCGTTCCGTAGCGCTCACGCAGCAGCCGGAACTGCTCGCGGCACTCGGTTGCAGAAAAGCCGCATTGCAGATATGTATAACCAGGATCGGCCTTCATCGCCCACAGGGTCGTGTGGTTCCAGGTGTAATCGCTCAACAACGGCTGCGTGCGCGGCCCGTCGTAGGCTGCACTGAACGTGATTTCGCCTCCCGCGTTCGCCGCGGCCTCGCTCAATGCCGCTACCTGCCCCTGCGCGACCATCAGCAGCACCAGCGATTTGCCCTCCCGCACCACTTGCTTCACCGGCGTGAAGAATGACGGAATGGGCCATTCAAAGACCGTCACCAGCCGCTTGATCCATGCACTATCGGTTGCGATCGATTCGCCGAAATCGAAGGCCTTGTCATACGAATCAAACACCACGGTCGTCTGCACCCACTCCACCGCCGGAGTCAGCGCAAACCAGATCCGCGTGATAATCCCGTTTGTCCCCCACGCATGCAGGATCTCGTGCACCGCCGGCCCCTCGTGCAGCACCACCCTGGGCGGATCTTCCATCGTGACCACCTCAAACCCGCGCACCGTGTCAAAGTCTCGCAACCCGCCATGGGCTACCGAACCGATCCCGCCCGAACCGCCACCGAGAAATCCCCCTACCGAGGCCTTGACCAGCGTCGATGGGTACATCCTCAGTTCCCATCCCCTTTTACGCGCTTCCGTCTCGAGCGCGCCCAGTCTCAAACCCGGCTGGCAAATCGCCACGCCATCGGGAGTGATTTCTTCCAGCTTGTCCATCAGCGCCAGGTCGAGCACGATCCCGCCATGCAGCGGAACGCATTGCCCATAGTTGCCGGTCCCGGCGCCGCGCACCGTCACCGGAATCTCTCGCTCTCCCGCAAAGCGCATGATCGCGAGGATCTCCTCGACGCTCACCGGCTGCACCGCCACATCGCCGCATTTGCCTGCCAGCTGCGGCCTCAAAATGGGTGAATACCAGTAAAAATCATGCGAAAGGCGGTCGAGCACCGCCGCTGCTGTTACGACGCGGCCTGGATCTGCGACTATTTGCGACAACGCTGCTGCGATTTCGTCCTGCATGGGGAAAGACCTCATAGACGGCGAATCGATCAAGCTATTTTCGTTTTCGCGTGGACCACAGCCGGAAGGCACGCAGCATCCTGGGGTGAGTGAACAGCGCATAGCACTGTTCACGAAGCACGGGCCCTTCTACCACCACGCTCCGCATGTCGCTGCGGCTCGCCACCTCGGTGGCGGCGATTTGAATCTGATTGCAATGCCGGTTGGCGTCCTCGATCGTCGCGCCATACACCACGCGGTCCAGTCCCGCCCAAAGCGCCGCGCTCATGCACATGGGACATGGCTCGCAGGTGGTGTAGAGCGTGTAACCGGTCAGGGATGTTTTTTTCAGGCGCCGCGTGGCCAGCCGAATGGCGCGGACTTCCGCGTGGGCGGTCGGATCATTTTGCTGCTTCACCGCGTTCAGCGCACGCAGCAGCATTTGTCCCGATCGGGTGTGAATGATGGAAGCTCCAAACGGGCGAGGGCTGTCGGTCTCCATGGAACGAGCCGTAAACGCCGCTATCGCTCCCATGCGTTCCACGTCGAGATCCGCGACGGAACGGGAAGCCACCCGCCGCGTCCCATTAGAGCGGCCCGCAGTGGTTGATTGAACTCCCATACTCGAACTTAGCATGGCGACACGCAGCGTCGCCCCACAAAAATCCCCCTTCGCAGAAAGTCCCTTTCACGCCGCGCGCATATTTCCCGATCCCCGCATCTCTTCTCTACAATCTGCCTATGACCGGTCCCCTCGGCACCATTCGGACGTTGCGCAGCGCCCTGGCCAACGGGGTTACAGACCCGACCCACCTCGCCCGACAAGCCCTGGCCAACTCCAACCATAACCTCCATCGCAACACCTATCTTTGGCAGGACCCCGAATGGACCGACGCCGAAGCAGCCCGCTGCCAGGCGATGCCCAGTTCCGACGGCGGTCCCTTCGGCGACGGTCGCGACACCCTCTGGGGCCTCCCGGTTTCTGTCAAAGACTGCTTCGACCTCGCAGGATCTCCCACTTCCTGTGGCGTCACCCTGTATCGCGACCTCAACGGAAAGGCCGAGCGCGACTCCTGGCTGGTGGAACGTTTGCGAGCGCGCGGCGCCGTGATCACGGGCAAAACCCACCTCCACCCTCTGGCCTACGGCATTACCGGAGAGAACCCCGAATTCGGAGACTGCGTTCAACCCGGCGATGACACCGCGCTCACCGGAGGTTCCTCGTCCGGCGCCGCGGCCAGCGTGATGGAGGGCTCAGCCGTCGCCGCCATCGGCACCGATACCGGCGGCTCTATCCGCGTTCCTGCTGCGCTCTGCGGACTGGCCGGATATCGCGCCACCCTCGGACGCGGCCACTGGCGCGGTGCCGCCCACCTCGCCCCATCCTTCGACACCATGGGATGGTTATTCGCCGATCTTGAAGAAGCGCCTCTGCTCGGCGCCTTTTTCATCGACGGTGAACCCAGCCATTTTCAGCCCTACACGCGCTTCGCCACGGTTGACCATGAGTTCCTGAACGACTGCGAGGCCGCCGTCGCGGCCAGCTATCGCACCGCCATCCGCGAATTGGAATCGTTAGGCCTCAAGTCAAATCCGATCGACACTTCGTGGTGGAGAGACTCGACTGAAATCTTCGCTCCTATCCAGGCATGGGAAGCGGCCGGCATTCACCAGGGCCACTTCGATGAGTTTCAGCCCGCCATTCGCGACCGGCTCATCTGGGGCGCCCATATCGCGCTCAACGAAATCGCAATCCTGCGCCAGCGCCATGCGGAGTTTCGTGCGCGCATTGACGGCGTCTTCGCAACGCATGAACTGATCCTTCTTCCCGCGGCCCCGGTCGCGCGCCTCGATGCCGGCGCCGACCACACCACCACCCGCTCCCGCCTCCTGCGTTACACCACGCCCTTCAGCCTTGCGGGAGTGCCCGCGGTTACCGTCCCATGTCTCGCCGGCGGTGTACAACTGGCTGCCGCGCGCGAAAGTGACATGTCGCTGCTGCAGCTTGCCGCATTGTGGGGAGCACGCCGAAAAACCTCCGCGCCCGTCCTGAACGCGTGATATTCCTGTTGCGTAGGGAGACCAATGAAGCAATCCTCGGCGCGGAACATTCACTCCTTGCTTGCCTCCTGCCTGCTCGGCGCGGCCCTCACGCTAATGCCTGCGGGATGTCGCCGGAGCGAACCGCCGGCCGCGTCCAATGGCGCCACGCCGATACGGCTTCAACTCGATTGGTACCCTCAGCCCGAGCAAGGTGGGTTCTTCACCGCGCAGCTCATGGGCTACTACAAAGATGCGGGCCTGGATGTAACCATCCTGCCGCTCCCCCAATACGGAAGCGTCGCTCAGCAGGTGGCCGGAGGTAAAGCCGATTTCGGCCTCGGCTCCAGCGACCAGGTTCTGGAGTGGAACTCCAACGGTCTCCCCCTGGTCGCCGTCGCCGCCACCATGCAGCACGACCCGCAGGCGGTGATGGTGCACAATAACTCGCCCATTCACGACTTCAAGGATCTGGAGGGTCACACCATCGCCGCCCAGACCGGCGCGACCTGGCTAAAATACGTCATCAGCCGCTACCACCTGCAGCAGGTTCGCCAGATCCCATCGACCCTCTCCGTGGCCAACTTCCTCGCCGATCCGAACTACGTGCAGCAGATCTTCATCACCAGCGAGCCCTTCTTCGCCAGGCAGGGCGGTGCCGATGTGCGCACCCTGCTCATCAGTTCGTCCGGCTATGATCCCTACCGCGTTCAGTTCACTACGCGCGATATGGCCCTTCAACATCCCGACCAGGTTGCAAAGTTCGTGCGCGCCAGCATCCGCGGGTGGCAGGAATACCTTCGCAATCCCGGCCCTACCAACGCCCAGTTGCTCAAGCTCAATCCCGCCCTCAACCCCGCGCAGGAGGCCTACACCGCGCAGGCTCTTCGCGATGGCGGCTTCGTCACCGGCGCCGATCAAACCGGCTCCGAAGTTGGCCAGATGAACGCCGACCGCTGGCGCGCCGGTTATGACCAGCTCAAATCACTGGGAATACTTCACTCCGACTTCGACGCAACTACCGCGTACTCACTCAGGTTTGCGCAGTAGTCGCGGAGTTCCATCGCAGGCCCTTTTCAACAAAGCGTGTGAGGCCCGCGGCTACTATCATTTCTCGTATTGATAAAACCCCCGGCCCGACTTGCGCCCCAGCCACCCCGCATCCACCATCCTGACCAACAACGGACAGGGCCGGTACTTCGGATCGCCCAGGCCATCCAGCAGCACCCGCATGATATCCACGCACACATCGAGCCCGATGAAATCGGCCAGCGTCAACGGTCCCATAGGATGCGCCATCCCCAGTTTGAATACCTGGTCAACCGCTTCCGCTGTCGCCACGCCCTCCATCACCGCAAACGCCGCTTCGTTGATCAATGGCATCAGCACCCGGTTCGAAACGAACCCCGGCGCATCGTTAACCTCTACCGGCGTCTTGCCCAGCCGCACCGCAAGACCGTGCACAGCCTGGTAAGTTGTATCGGTGGTAGCCAGTCCGCGAATCACCTCCACCAGCGCCATCACCGGAACCGGGTTGAAGAAATGCATGCCGATCACTTGCTCCGGACGCTGAGTCTGCGCAGCCAGCTTGGTGATCGAGATGGACGATGTGTTGGTCGCTAGAATCGCGCCTTGCGGAACAATGCGATCAAGGTCGCGAAACAACTCCGACTTGATCGCAAACCGTTCCGTCGCCGCTTCAATCGCAAAGTCTGCCGATCCCAGCGCCTCGCGATCTGTACCCGGCACGATTCGCGCTACGACCCCTTCGACTTCATTCTCGGCCAGCTTGCCCTTGGCCGCTTCGCGCCGGAGGTTGGTGCGAATCTGCGCAATTGCCCGCTCCAGAAAACGCTGCTCCACGTCGCACAACAGCACGCGGAACCCCGATCGCGCAAAGACATGCGCAATGCCCGAACCCATCGTCCCCGCGCCGATCACTCCAACCGTTTGAATCTCCGTCATCGCATCTTCCTCACTGCCAGACAGGGAGTGTATCAGCCAGTCCGCCGCTCTTCGCTGGACTCATCTTCCGCCTCGGAACTCAACTCCTCCTGCCTTTCCGAGCTCTCCCCGTAAATAACCTGCCCGTACTCAAGAATCGTAACCAGCCCCACACCGCCGCAGATGTTGCCCGACACCGCCGGGAAAAACCACTTCGGGTAAGCCGTCCAATCGGCATGATGCGTAAGAACCGTCACCATGATCTCGCACGAGGTGGCGATGCAGTGCGCAAAATTTCCCAGCCCCACGATGTAGGTCAGCAGCCAGATCACCATCACCGATCCCGTAACCGAGTGCGATCCCGAAACCAGCCACGCCGCCATCGCGATCATCCACCCGCCGATCACCCCCGACCAGAACACGGTGCCCGCCGGATGCTCGATCGCGCGTTGCCCGAGCTGCCCCAGCGCAACCACGAACCTGGGATCAAGCCCGCTGGTCCGCGCCGCCAGCAGCGCAAACGCAAATGCGCCGACCACGTTCGCCGGCAGCACGATCGACCACAGCCGCAGGGTATTCCAGACGTGGCGCTTCTCCGCCAGCACCAGCGCCACGGGATAAAGCGTGTTCTCGGTGAATAACTGCGATCGCCCGATGATCACCACGATGAATCCCAGTGGATAAAACATGCGCGAAATCATCTGCGCGCCCGGCGACTCTCCCAGCAGCGCGACCGCGATCGCCGTACCCAGCGCCGACAGACCCATGAAAGCGCCGCCGCCAAACCCCGAAATAGCCAGCGAAGTGTTCGACCGGCTCAATTCCTGGCGTGCATTCCTGGCCACTTGCTTGAAAATATCCTCGGCTGAAGGCCGGGACAGGTTCTTCTGATGTTGCGTCGTTTCGCGGCTTTTGCTGGCTTGGCGCCGACGCCGAAAGGGTGATCGCATCCTGTTTCTCCCCAGGGTTGAACGTGCAGTGCAGCGCACCGCCCCCCGGGCTGGCGCAAAGCCTGTCCTATCGATAGATGCACCTTTCGGCGCAATCCAGGGGCTCGCGTTTCTTTACTCCCAAAGGCTCGATCGCGGGAACTGCCCAGCCCCTTCAGCCGTAACCACAACAACCACTCTTTGGTTTCTTCGCGGGAGCGACAATGACCACAAGTTCCTTGCACCCTGTCCAACCAGCCGCCGCGCCGTCCGCCATTCCCGTATGGGTCGGCGTTGCGGCCGTCGCCGGGGCCGTCCTGATGAGTGCCGGTGCCCTCATCGCAATGCTCAAACCGGCCATGCTGTCAGGCCCTGCGGAGATCAACTCCGCCGTACGCGTCTACGCAGACTACTTTGCGGTGCGCAACCTCGCGCTGCCGGTCATGCTCCTGATATTCCTCGTCCGCCGCGCGCGGCAGTCACTCGCCGCAATCATGCTCACCGTGGCCCTGATCCAGTTCCTGGACGCTTGCTTTGATATCTTCGAAGCACGATGGACGATCATCCCCGGCGTGATGCTGATCGGTGTCGTCTTCCTCGCCGCCGCGGTCCGGCTCTACAAACTCGAGCGTCGCGCCTGACTTTCCCGCTCTTTATAACTCCCTCGCCCTCTCGACTGCGCGAATCACCGCCCGTGCTTTATTCATCGATTCCTTCTCCTCCAACTCCGGAACGGAATCGGCCACGATGCCGGCGCCGGCCTGAATGTATCCCTTCCCGTCTTTCGCCATCAGCGAACGGATCGCGATGCACGAGTCGAGATTCCCTGAAAAGTCCGCATACAAAACCGCGCCACCATAAGTGCCGCGCCGCGACGGCTCCAGCTCTTCAATAATCTCCATCGCCCGCACCTTGGGCGCTCCTGACAGCGTACCCGCCGGGAAACACGCCCGCAGCGCATCCACCGCCGTGAGCTCCGGCTTCAGCTTGCCCTCGATCGTGCTCACCAGGTGCATCACGTGTGAATAGCGCTCGATGAACATCAGCCGGTTCACCTTCACGCTGCCATAGTCGCTCACCCGCCCCACGTCATTGCGGCCAAGGTCCACCAGCATCACGTGTTCCGCCCGCTCCTTCTCGTCGTGCAGCATCTCATCGGCAAGCACCTGGTCGGAGACCTCGTCGGCTCCCCGCGGCCGCGTACCCGCGATCGGACGATACTCAACCTTGCGCCCGTGCACCCGCACCAGCAATTCCGGGGACGAACCCGCCAGTTCCACCGCACTTGATTCTTTGGCCTTGCGCCCGCCCTTGTTCCTCAGGACCGATCCCCCCAGCGGACCGTCCGGGGAGAACCGCAGGAAGTACATGTACGGGCTGGGATTCACCGTACGCAGCGCCCGATACACCTGGAACGTATCTACCCCCGGCTCGATATCGAACCGCTGCGACAGCACTACCTGGAACGCATCGCCGGCCGCGATGTACTCCTTGGTTCGCTCCACGCCCCTGAGAAAATCCTGCTTCCGGGTGCGATGTTTCACCTTCAGCTTGCCACGGTCTTTGGCCGCAGCCAGCTTCGGTAAAGGGCTCGCCAAATTCCGCTCCAGGCGGGCCAGGCGCTTCACTGCCTTCCTATACGCCTCGCCGGGAGACTCCAGGGTGACATCGGCCGTGATCACCAGCCAGATCTCTTTGCGAACGTGATCAAACGCCAGAACTTCATCGAAGAAAAGCAGGCACGCATCAGGAACCCGCAGTTCATCCGCGGCGGTTTCCGGCAGCTTTTCAATTTGCCGCACCGCATCGTATGCAAAGAAACCTACCGCCCCCGCAGTAAACGGCGGCAGACCTGCCAGCCTGGCCGGCTTGTGCCCTCCGAGCGCCTCGCGCAACACCGCAAACACATCGCCTTCAATATGCGTCGTGCGCTTTCCTTCGCTGATCGCGATGTTGCGGCCGCGTGCCACAATCCGCTTGTACGGCGACAGGCCAATAAACGTGTACCGCCCCACCTGTTCCCCACCCTCTACCGACTCCAGCAGGAAGCACTCGCGCTCCTGCCACGCCGCCCGCAGAAAAGCCGACACCGGTGTCTCCAGGTCGGCCGTCAGTACTCTGCATACGGGGACAAGCGTGTGCTCCCGGGCGAGCGCCAGGAACTCCTTGCGGCTGGGTTGAATGAGCTTCTCAGAGGGCTTCACAGGGTTCAGTGTAATTGTTCCGCGACGGACTGCCCTCCCACCCGTCACGCCCGATTTGCGTGCATCCCGATTGTCCCGCCTTCAGATTCGAGACGCTGGCGCGATCAGCCTCCAATGCACCGCCAGCCAGCACCCGAACGCGCAGGCCAGGGCCACCAGCGAGAACTTCACCTTGGTGATCCAGCGCGTCTCCGGCCTGCGCCAGATGCGAATTCCCGCTACGATCGCGAAGATGCTCAACAGCATCGCCAGCCCCACCGTCCAGTTCATCAGCGCCAGCCACTTGAAGAGCGCTGGATTGAAAGGAAACGGCGCATCGCGCGAAGTGAACTGCCAGATGGCCACCAAAGCGGCCACCGCCATCCACGCAAACGCCGCCAGCCGCGGCCCTGCCGTCAGCCATACCGTCCCCGGTTGCGGCAGCAGCTTCGGTCTCCGTGGAAAAAATATGCGCCTTCCCGTGCGGATCAGTGAAGCCAGAATCACCGCCGCGACAATCACCAGCCCGCCTCGGAACGCGTTCATCACAAACCGCTGATCGTCATACCACGGCACCCTCTGCGATTGAATGCCCGGAAAATCCGTGGCCAGCCGGATGACCCGGTTGCTGCTGTCGCGAATCGCAAACAGCCGCTCCTGCCCGCCATCTTCCTGCCAAAGATCCTTGCCGATCGGCTTCCACTGGATCACGTGATCGCGCAAGTCCTTCAGCCGTGAAAGCCGCAGCACCCCGTCCTTGTCTACCGTCGCGCGTTCTTGCCCTCCCAGACCCAGGACCTTGAGATGAGTAGATTCCGCCCTGCGCGTGGTCTGGTACATGCCTTCAATCGCCTTCAACTCACTCACCGGAGTCTTGAGGAAAGCAGGATTCTTCCCGCTCGGAAAATAGCGGTCCGAGAACATGTTGATGATCTCCGGCCTCGGCTGATCGCCGCCCCGGGCCGAATTGTAAGAAACAAAAATCACCAGCTTCTGCGCCGGCTCCATGAAAAACAGGCTGTGAAATGCGATCAGGTCGCCCTCGTGCCCAATCCAGCGCAGGTCGTTCCGCCAGGCTTGGTAAAAGCCCATGCAGATCGCCGGCATCTGGTCCGATGCACGGAACTGCGGCGTCCACATCATGGCCAGCGTTTCCGGCTTCAGAATGCGCTTGCCGTCGAGTTCCCCGCCATTCAGCAGCGCCTGCCCGAACCGTCCCATATCCGCTGCCGACGACGATACCCCTCCCGCTCCCACCGGCTGCACCACTTCGAACCCCACCGGAGGCTTCTCCGTGCTGTCGTTGTAACCCTCTGAAACCGCCTTCGCCAGTTCCTGAGGCAGCGGCTGGTAAAACGCCGAATGCGTCATCCCCAGCGGCACGAACACGTGCTCCTGCACATACTGCTCAAAGCTCTCTCCGCTTACCCGCTGCACGATGTAGCTGGCCAGCCCTACCCCGTAGTTCGAATACGCCGGAATCTCCCCCGGCGGATAAATGCGCTTCGGCTGATTCGCGATTAGATCATCGCGCAGCGTGGGCGACTTCTTCGCATCGAGCACAATCAGGTTGTTCAAGACCTCCTCGAATCCACCCGTGTGCGTCATCAGGTTGCGCAGCGTAACCGGCTTGTTGAACGCCGGCCTGATCTCGAAATCCAGGTAGCGGTTCACGTCCGCATCGATGTCCAGCTTTCCCTGCTCCTCGAGCTGCATCACCGACACCCACGTGAACAGCTTCGATATCGACGCCAGCCGGAAGATGGTCGTGGCCGGATCAACCGCCTTCTTCGTCTTCAGATCCGCGTAACCATATCCCTTCTGCAACAGCACGTTCCCGTCCTTCATCACCAGCACCGAGGCGCCCGCGATATCGTTGCGCTCCAGCTGCAACGGAAAGATGCCGTCGAAAAACGGTTCCAGATCGGCCGCGGTAAGCTGGTGTCCGCTGGAGGGGCTGGCCGGCACCGGCCCATTCGCGTCGACCGGCCCCGGGCGGGCAGGCGCCGCTGACGTCGGCGCCGTCGCCGAGGACGGAACCTGGGCTTCGAAAGACTGGTACGCAAACACCAGCAACGCGGCCACCGCCACACCTCGAATTCCTTGCATGAACCCTCCGCTCCCTACTTTCGCAATGCCAGGAAAATTGAGCTAAGTCTCTATCAGGTGTGCGACTTTGACAAGGCCTCCACGCAGCGCGACCAGCCCCTCCGGAGTTCTCGCGCACTAAACACCCCCCAGCGCCGATCATGGCGATGTATGCAGCGCGGCGGCGACACAGCGCTCGCTTCTCGCACCGGCTGACTTCTGCATCCCACAGAAGAGGTAGTCAGATTGGTACCGGTTTGCTTGACGGGGCTGATTTTAGAGGGCTAGACTCACTGGGGTTTGGGCTAATTTGAACGTACTGGGGGCCTGAACCCGTTCAGGGAAGGATATATAGGGCAGTTCAATGCGATCGGCAACACTTCCCGGAACAGTCGGATCACCGGTCAGGGTGGAGCAAAGGTTGGAGACCGGAGAAACAAGGCTCCGTCGCAGACGGACTAAGCCTTGCTGCGTCTGTTACTTGGCTTCGAGACTGAGTTCCCGGGTCTCGGCGCGCGAATGCAGCAAGCGGAATTGGAGACAAGTATGGCAGTAGCTACCCCGACCGTGACCTTGGACCGGGAGATCAATCCCTGGGAAGCGCAAAGCGCTCGATTTGAGTTCGCGGCCCGCAAATTAAATCTCGATGAAGGTCTCTGGAAAGTCCTAAGTTCGCCATCCCGAGAAATTATTGTGCACTTCCCGGTCACCATGGATGACGGCAGCATCAACATGTTCACCGGTTTCCGGGTACAGCACTCCCAGGCCCGCGGTCCGGCCAAGGGAGGCATCCGCTACACCCCCGAAGTGACGCTCGACGAAGTCCGCGCCCTGGCCAGCTGGATGACCTGGAAATGCGCCGTCGTCAACATCCCCTTCGGCGGCGCCAAGGGCGGCGTGATCTGCGATCCCAAGAAGATGAGCATCGGCGAGCTCGAGCGCATGACCCGCCGCTACACCTCCGAGATCATCGACTTTATCGGACCCGAAAAGGATGTTCCCGCGCCCGACGTCAACACCAACGAGCAGACCATGGCATGGATCATGGACACCTATTCCATGCACATGCGCCAGACCGTGACCAGCGTCGTCACCGGCAAGCCCCTCACCATCGGCGGCTCGCGCGGACGCCTCGAGGCCACCGGCCGCGGCGTGCTCGTCTGCTGCGATGAAAGCCTGCGCTACCTCAAGATGCCCATCGACGGCTGCCGCGTCATCATCCAGGGCTTTGGCAACGTTGGTTCCAACGCCGCCCGCCTCATGATGGAGCACGGCTACAAAGTCATCGGCATCGCTGAAAAAGACGGTGGCCTCTTCAACCCCAATGGCATCGACATTCACCAGCTCAACGAGTTCAAATACCGCAACGGAACCATCCTCGGTTTCCGCGGCGCTGAAGCCATGCCCAGCGAAGAGCTCATCGTCTCCGAGTGCGAAATTCTCATCCCCGCAGCCACCGAGAACGTGATCACCAGCCGCAACGCTGAACGCATCAAGGCGCGCATCGTCGTCGAAGGCGCCAACGGCCCCACCACCGCCGTGGCCGACGAGATCCTCGCCGACAAGCGCGTCTTCATCGTGCCCGACATTCTCGCCAATGCCGGCGGCGTCACCGCCAGCTATTTCGAATGGGTGCAGGACCGCCAGGGCTATTTCTGGAAAGAAGCCATCGTCAACGAACAGCTCGAGACCATCCTCCGCGATAGTTTTGAAGATGTGGTTCGCTATGCCGAAGCCCACAACGTCAACAACCGCATCGCGGCCTACATGCTGGCCATCGATCGCGTGGCCTTCACCATCAAGCAGCGCGGCCTCTACGCCTGACCACCACCCAGGCGTCACAATAGAGCGGGACGGCAGAAGCCGCCCCGCTTTCCATCTTCTCGGCTGATCGGGCGTCTGGCTTCCTCCAACTCTTTGCCCTCACGCCATCGCCGGGAAATCGCACACCAGCAGCGTCAGGTCGTCATCCTGCGAAGCTGCCCACCCCTGCACCGTGGCAATGATCCTCTCCGCCGCATCCTCCGGCGAGCCGCCGCCCGTCTCCTCCATCGCCCTCATCAGCGCGGCATCGCCAAATAACTCCCCTGCCCGGTTTCGCGCCTCCACCAGCCCGTCGGTGTAGAGCAGCAGCCGGTCGCCGGGCTCAAACGGAATCGTCCGCTCCGTGTACGTCACCCCATCGATCGCAGCCATCAGCAGGCCATTCTCTGCAATCTCGCTGACCACGCCATCGTGCAACCGCAGCATGGCCGGATGTCCCGCCGCCGCATAGCGCAACTGCCGCTCCCGCGCATCGAGATAGACATAGGCAACCGTCACATACTGCCCCTGCGTATTGCCGCACAACGCCCGGTTCATCTCGCTTAACAGCCCCCCGGGATGCGCCGCCTTGTCCCGCTGCGCCACCGCAGCCATCTTCACCATCGAAGCGATCAGCGCCGCCGGCACACCATGCCCCGATACGTCCGCGATCAGCAACCCCAAGTGCTCCGGGCCGGCCACCAGAACATCGTAGAGATCCCCCGCGACCGCATTCATCGGCACATATCTGGCCGCCACCCGAAACGGAGTAGCCTCAGGAAACGAAGCCGGCAACAGCGACAACTGGATCCGGCGCGCCAGATCGAGCTCCTTTTGAATCTCGGCCAGCTTCTCATCCCGGTTCAACGTTCTCCGCGCGGTCACATAACCCAGGCACGCCAGCAGGATCGCGAACCCATAAGGCTCAACTTTGGTTGTGCGTACGACGTTGTCCACCAGCGTGAGAATTCCGTAGATCAGCAGCCCGATGCGTACCAGGGCGAAGTCGCGATCCTTCCGTCCACTGCTGGCCAGGATCAACATCATCGCCAGCACCGCCGCAATCACCAGCCCGTTGTTGATCCAGCGGAACAGCGGGAGCGCCCCGATAATCGACGTCGCGATCACCAGCGATCCAAACACCGCGACCAGTGCAATCGCGATCGCCTTGCCCCGCCGCCCCAAAAATCCTGCCGCCTGGAAAAACATGAATGCGGGAACCGGCACAAGGTAGTCTGACGCCGCCAGCAACCGCCTGAAGAACTCCGTATCGGGCACCGTGAGCCGCAGGATCTCCGCCGTCAGCCACAGCCGCTGCCCATACAAATGCGCGAAGATCGCCAGCCATACCAGCAGCGGATCGAATCGCCGTCGTATCACGCACAGGCAGATGCAAACCAGTCCCACCGTCGAGAAAGCCGCTCCCAGAAACAGGTAGGGCTCATCCCGATGAAACGCGTGCAGGACCGCGTTGACGGTTAACTGTGCTTCCGACAGGCACATGGCAAATGCGATGGTATCGCACCGGAGCGTACCGCCCCCTGCGGCTTAGTCCAATTCCAGGCGCTGGAATTCCTGCCCCATCGCCCGCCCCATGTCGCCCGGAGCTGAGGCGAGAGAGCCCGCCGTGTTGTCCATCACCACGCTCGGTGCCGGCGGTCCGGGCAGCATAGTTTGCGTCCGTGTCAGGCAGGCATCCGCCGTCCGGCCCGCCTGGCGCCCAGCCGTTTTCTCTTTCCATTTGCCCCTTTTTGCCTGCCGGGAACATCCAACCGAAGTCAGTGCGATAATGGAGCCTGTCGCCGGGCTCGTGCCGGCGCCGCGAATACGGTGAATTTACCTAATTCCATCACGATGAGCAGGATCGTCATGATTCCGCTCCTCCTGTGGATCCTGTCACCGCACTTCCCCTGGCAGGGCAACAGTGGAGAGCAGGAACTGCTGGCTGCCATCCTGTTCGTGCTCGCCTCCCTGACCGATGGCCTCGACGGTTACCTCGCCCGCAAGCGCGGCCAGATCACCACCATGGGCATGCTCCTCGATCCCCTGGCCGACAAAATCATGGTGACCGCCGCCCTGGTGGCGCTGGTGGCCTATAACCCCCAGGTGGTCAAGGTGTGGATCGCGGTCGTCATCATCGGCCGCGAATTCCTCATCTCCGGCCTTCGCTCCATTGCAGCTTCTGAAGGCTTCACCATCCAGGCCAGCGACCTCGGCAAACTCAAAACTGTTACCCAGATCGTCTCCGTAGCCTCAGCCATCCTCGCTCACCACTGGTTTCAGTGGCAGTTGGGCGTGATCATCCTCCCCGTGAAATGGACTGCGGTGGCCGCCATTTATTTCACGGTGATGGTTTCAACCGTCTCTGCGATTGATTACTTCGTCGGGTTCTGGAAGAAAATCGACCACGCTTCGCAAGATCGGCGCAGTACCTTTGTACTGACTCGCCGCAAGGGCGCCGGCACCGCCAGCACCCCCTGAATCAGTCTCGCCACCGCCTCAACTCTCCCATTGCCCATCATTTACCTCTGCTCTGCCCAGCGCGCTGATTCGCGAGGCCGTGCGCACACTCCGCCCTGTCGCTTCGCGAACTGATGTGATGATGGTCACTCATCTATGTGTTAGTGACCTAAGTATCCTTGACCGGTTACTTACTTGGCTTTACCTTGAGTACAAATAATCCTGTCACCGCGGATCGAGTAGATCCATCGAGATCTGTCCTGCAGACCTGTTAGTGGAGCTTTGCCTGCCAGATTCGAGCAAGAGCGATCTTGCAAGACGTACCCGTGTGCCCGGAAGAAAAGGTAAAGGCCATATTAAAGATGAAGGTTTCCTCTGCTCTCGGTTCAGTGCTACTTATAGCCGCTTCGGCATCCGGTTTTTGCAATGTAATCGTAAACAGCCCCGCCAACGGAGCCGCGCTGGTCTCTCCGTTCGCCCTCGATGCCATCGCCTCCCCCTGTTCTTCGCAAGCCGTCGCCGCGATGGGGTATTCGATCGACCACAGCACCAACACCACCATCGTGATCGGTACTGCGGTCAAGACTCAGGTCACTTCCGCCATTGGCACCCATATCCTCCACGTCAAGTCATGGGGCAAGAAGGGTGCTTCCTGCGTAACCGACATCACCATCAACGTCGGCAAGCCGCCCACGTCCGCGGCTCCCCCGGCGTCCGCCATCGTCGTCAGCGGCATTCACGCGCTGCCCACCTGGAGAGCCGAGTACGATACCGGCACCGGCAACGGATCCGCAAGCGGCGTCATGAGCCTGGTCACCGCACCCTCGGTCAGCGGCACCGCTCGCCAGTTCATCACCAGCTACACCAACTACGGCGGCGAACGCTACGACGTTTCCTTCGGCGCCGACCCCAACGCGACCAACTTCATTTACGACACCTGGGTCTACGTCGCCGCGCCCAACAATGACATCGCCAACATCGAGATGGACATGAACCAGGTGATGGCCAACGGGCAAACCGTCATCTACGGCTTCCAATGCGACGGATGGTCGGGAACCTGGGACTACACCGTCAACGCCGGCACCGCTCAGAAACCGGTCGATCGCTGGCTCCACTCCAACCAGACCTGCAACCCCCGCAACTGGAGCACCAACACATGGCATCACGTGCAGGTGTCCTACTCCCGGGATGACGCGGGCAACGTAACTTACAAATCCGTCTGGCTGGACGGAGTTGAACAGGACATCAACGTTACCGCCTACTCTGCCTTCGCGCTGGGATGGGGCAAAACCCTCCTCTGCAACTTCCAGGTTGACGGCATCGGAGCATTCGGCTCCGGGACCATCTACATGGATAACCTCACCATCTCCCGCTGGTAATTGAATCGACACCGCTACAGAGGGCCAGTTAGAAAGTTCAAAAAAATAAACTAAGCGGCGTTCTATCTTGAAAGCCCCAAAAAAATAAACTAGATCGACGTTAAAAACTTAAACTACTACGTAGAAAAGCCCCGGTTGCACCGGGGCTTTTCTACATCGCTCAAACCTGCTGGGCAATTCAAGCCATTGCCGGAACCGGTTCAGGAATGCGTACGGCCGGCGTGGCCGCGCTCGCCTGGACAGCAACGGAAGGCGTGGTGTTTGCCCCCCGGGTAAGCCGATGTACAAAGTGGTAAGGCGGCCATGGCCCCGATACCTGCATCTGGCAGTCCCGAAGAGTTGCGCTGGTGGTGGCGAACTTGTTCTGATAGCGCTCCACGCACTTGCGATCGATCAGGTGAGCAATATCAAGGACCATCTTGCCGCTTTCGGTGAGCCGGCAGCTTACTTCCTCATCCAGAGGAGCAAAAAGCCGATGCATCTGGAAACTGACCGCCCTCGCACGCGTCTGGCGCTCTCGCTGCCGCACGGCGTTCTCCCTTAGGCTGGACAGGTATTCCCGGCCAACTCCCTCGGCCGGCAGATGCTTCCCAATCTCCCCGGCGCAGCAATCGTCCACGAAGATCTTCAGGTGCATTTCCGTCTTGCCGCGCAGCTTGTCGATGTTGGTCAGAAACTGGCGCTGGTTGGAGCGGATCGACTTGCGCAGACTTTCATCATCTGCGAAAACCGTGCCGAAACGGAAAGGAAGAACGGTTGAGTGTTGGAAGCAATCGGCTATGACACGCGCGTGATCCATACCCGACTTCTGGGTTAGCTGCTCTGCTGGGTTGTGTTCGCTGACAATGATGGCGAGGTCGCTGGCAGGATAAAGGAAAACTTGATTGCCGCTTACGCCGTGGACTGTTTCCATTGGGACTGGTTTGCGGTGACGGGCCAATTCAGGAAAAGCTTGCTTCTCACCAATGCAGTAGGCATACCATGCCATGACGGGACACTCCGTACGCGGACGCCGGTAAGCGCCGCTCTCTGGTTAAACCTTGTGAACTAAGGGAACAAACTGCATGCTGGCGTACTTTGCCGGGCCAAGCCGTATCCAACCCGGTCGAACTATCCGGAATATAGCCCTCTGTAAACACGACTGGCAATGTCTCACATCACGAAAGGTTCTAAAAGCCGGCTAAAGATCCAAAAATGATGTTTGCGTTAGCGCAACGACGTTTCACAGCACGAAACTATCAGTCAAAATCCCACGCATAACACAAAACATGCGATTTTTGAGCCGCGCCCCGTTCAGGCTCGCTTTCTCTGCGCCCCACGGCAATTTCCGTCTACGCAGCTTTGATCCCTTCGCAATCTCGCCCCAATATACTTTCCTTATGCTCAAAGACACGCTCATCCGGCCAGCCCTGGCCTTGGCGGCCCTGCTCCTGCCTTCCCTGTCGGTCACCCCTGCCCACGCCTGGGGAAACGAGGGCCACGGCCTCATCAACCGACTGGCAGCCCAGGGACTTCCTGCCGATGTACCCGCGTTTCTCCATACCGACGCCGCAGTTGGCGAAATTGAATACCTCGGTCCCGAGCCCGACCGCTGGCGTTCCCCGGCCGAGCCCGAGCTCAATGCCGCCCAGGCCCCCGAACACTACATCGATCTGGAACTCGCCGACCCGCTAGCGCCTCTTCCCCACCGCCGCTTTGATTACGAAGCCAAAGCGCTCGCTGCCGGGCAGCGACCGGACAAGATCGGCCTCCAACCGTGGGAAGCCACCGAAGTCTGGGAGCGCCTTAAAGCCGCACTCCGCGACTACCGCCGCCTTGCAGCCGACCATCAGGACACCCGCTTCGTCGAGCAGGCTGCCCTCTTCTATGCCGGCTGGCTGGGCCATTACGTAGGAGACGCCTCCCAACCCCTCCACACCACCGTGCAGTACAACGGGTGGACCGGCCCCAATCCCAACGGCTACACCACCGACCACAAGATTCACTGGCAGTTCGAAGGTCCCTTCGTCGCCGCCAACCTGCACGGACCTGACGTCCAGCCTAAAATGACTTCCGTCCATCCCATCGAAGGCGACATGTTCGACAACTACATGGTCTATCTGCGGCACACCGCCACCTATGTCGAAAAGGTCTATCAGTTGGAGAAGGCAGGCGGATTCAACGGGGCAGGATCAGCCGAGTCGCGGCAGTTCACCGCCGAACGCCTCGCTGCCGGCGCCAGCATGCTGCGCGACATGATCTACACCGCCTGGGTGGACAGCGCCCTACCCGTCGCCAACGCGCATTGAAAATGTTCTGGTGGAATGCCAGCGCTAAGCGGGTCCCCGGTCCTGCGCTTCCGCTACCATCGGAACCCGGCGAAGGACAGCGGTCAACGCCGGCGTCAGCAGCAGCACAACCGGAACCGCAATCAGAAGCCACGCCAGCAGGGCCTGTCCGGCCATGCTGCCGAACTGCATCACCAACTGCGTGCTCGAGTGCGCCATCAGTCGCACCGGGCTCTGTGAAAACAGACTGGCCGCAGCAGCCGGCTGAACTCCCGTCGCCAGCAGCTTGCTCCCCAGTCGTACGAACGGGATGATGAGCGCCACCTGGAAGGGCATCGCCACGTAATTCGCGACTTGGATGGCCGGCTGATTCAGTCGGAACGTCAGGGCCACCAGGGCGCACAGCGCGGTTGGCAATCCCACCAGCGGAAGGCACCCGATTACAAATCCCAGTGTCAGCGTGAGGGCGAGCCGCCGCGGCGAAATCCCCTGGCGCAGCCAGAGAGCCGATTTCAGCCTGATTGTTTCCAGTGTTTGCGCAGACAGACGCATCTTCCCCGCCCTATTAACTCTAGATGCAACAGTCGCCATTTGTGTGTGAAACTTTGGTACTGGATAGATGACAACGAAATTGCGCCCTCACCGTGGGAACCGCACCAGGCCTCGGCTACGCAACTCGGCCATCACCCGCTCCACCTTCCAGTCCAGGGCTCCCGTCCCGTCGACTATCACATCGGCGTTTTTCGCTGAAGGACGAACGAACCGCACACTTGACGGCCTCACCGTCGCTTCGTACCGCGCTTCCACCGACTCCGGAGTGCGTCCCCGCTCTTCCACGTCGCGGCATACGCGCCTCCTGAAGCACACCTCGTCGGGCGTCTCCACATACACGCGCAAGTGGTAGAGCGGCAGCAGTCCCGGGTACACCAGCGCAAACAGCCCCTCCACGATCAGAACGGCGCCCGCCGTGACTCGCTCCGTCTCATCCGGTACGCGCGTGTAGGTATTGAAGTCGTAGACCGGCCTGTTGATGGCCTCGCCGCGCGCCAGCGCCCCCACATGCGCCACCAGCAGGTCGCTCTCTATCAGCTCAGGATCGTCGAAGTTCTGGCGCGCCCGTTCCTCCAGTGGCATATGTGCGAGGTCAAGATAGTAGTGATCGAGGGGAAAGTGAACTCCGCCCAGAGTGTGAGCCAGCTCCGCCGCCAGCGTGGTCTTCCCCGAACCGGAACAACCGGCAATTCCCAACACGATAGGGGGAAATGGCAAAAGTCCCGGCTGACCCTCCCCCATCATCACCCCTCTGGATCGAACGCCGCCGCGATCTTCGGCACCACCCCGGTCAGCAGTGCCGCCAGCCGGTGCTCCACCTGGCGTCCCGCGGCAAACACCTCTTCATGGCTCAGCTTTTCGGCGCCCAGCCCCGCCGCCAGGTTGGTCACGCACGAGATGCCCAGCACCGCCACGCCCATGTGCCGCGCCACGATTGTCTCCGGCACCGTAGACATCCCTACCAGCGTCGCCCCCATACCGCGAAACGCCCGGATCTCCGCCGGCGTTTCAAAACTAGGCCCGGGCGTTGCCAGGTAAACACCCTCGTCAAGATCGATTCCTTCGGCCGCCGCGGCTTCGGCCGCCAACGTGCGCAGCTGCTTTGAATACGCCTCGGTCATATCGAAGAAGCGCAGACCCGCTCCCGGCACAAATGCGAACCGGTCCTCGTTGGGCCCTGTCAGTGGGTTCCACCCCATGAAGTTGATGTGATCGGCCAGCGCCACCAGTTGCCCGATGCGATACCCAGCCTGGATTCCCCCCGCCGCGTTGGTCAGGATCGCCGCTCGGACCCCCAGCGCTCCCAGCACTCGCATCGGAAACGTGACCTGCGCAGGTGTATAGCCTTCGTAGAAGTGCACTCGCCCCTGCATCACGATGACCGGTGTGCCCGCCAGCGTCCCGGCGACGATCCGGCCTGAGTGCCCCTCCACCGTAGACCGGGGGAAATTGGGAATCTCTTCGTAAGGAATCAGCACGGGCCCCGCAACCGCATCGGCAACCGCGCCCAGCCCCGACCCGAGCACGATCGCGATACGCGGCTTCAACTGATCGGCACCCTGCACCAAACGCGCGCGCAGATATTCCGCTGCCTCAAACACCTGGTCGAAGTATGTAGAACTCATTGTGATTACTCTAATCGCACCCGGCATTCGTGCAAACCGCAGTTCGAGCGCACGCCAACACCCATCGCCAGATAAACAAACCGGCCCCGGCTCAAAAGCCGAGGCCGATTTCCCCTGGACGATACCGGATTGGTTGAAATCGGGAAGCGTTGAGAGCTGATGCGTTCGACTTACTGCGATCCGCCCGCCGCGGGCGCCGCCGATGCAGTCTGGACCGGAGCAGCAGTCTGGTTCCCCGCCGCCTCGCGCGACCGCTCCGATGCGCGCCGCCCTTCCTGGCGTCCGCATACCGCCGGCACATTGGCCATCTGCTTCAGGAATACCTTGACGCTGACCGTGCCCGGCTGCAGGGTTGAGAAATAGCTGGTCGAGCTAAGCAGCGGCTTGTGCTGAGAAAGCAGCTGGTTGTGAATGATGTTCACACCGCACAGGAGATTGTTGCGCGGCTGCAGAATCGTCTTCGCGGGATCATGCTCCGCCAGGTCCTTGTCCTTCTCCCAGTCGAAATCGCAACCGTACCGCTCCTGGTCCATGTAAGTGAGCTGCAGCAGCCCTTCCTGCCGGACCATCCGATGCGTTACGTCATCGACAACCGCCAGCTGCGGATCCGTGTGGCGGACGTTCTTGGTGGGGACCAGGCCCGCTTCTGCGCCTGCCAGCGCCTGGAAAAAATAAGCCCAGTAAGCGCGCTTGTCCGGCTCCGTCAACGAAGTGAACCGGGGGCAAAAGGGCTTGACGGCCTTGGCGACCTTCGCGGTCAGCATGTCACTCGGAATCGCGCTCTCGATCATCGCATCCCAGTCCGGATTCCACGTCTCATCGTCGCCCAGCTCGGCTTTCTTTTCCGCGATCGGCGTCGACGGAGCAGGCTTCATCTCCGGTTGCTGCGGCGGGGGAGCCATCGTCTGCGTCTGAGCCTCAACCTTGCTGTGAGCGGCGAGGGAAAACATCGATACACCCAGCCCGGTGCTCATCGCCGCGCCAAGTAAAATCCACGTAACTCTCGTCATCGTACTTTCCAACCTCCGATGACTGTGATGCGAGGGGGTCTGCAAACGCCGGTTGTAAGTCTAAATAAAACAAGAAACGAGACTTAGATGGAAAAATCTACTCGAAGACCGGGTAAAAATAGCCCCCTTGCCGGCATTTTTTCCATCTATTTCACGTATGAAATTCGCGCGACCCGCATGTCGACCGGCCGATACCGTTAATCGAGCCGGACTGGTTTGGTGCGTACCTCGAAAAGATGCGACCCGCGCCCCGGAGGAGCAAGAACACGATGAAAGAAATTGTCGCAGTGATCTTCGCCCTTGGCCTTCTGTGCAACGCTCTGCTGTTCGTCCCCCAGGCCGTTGCCGTATGGCGCAAGAAAACCGATGAAGGCATCTCGCTCATCACCTTCGGAGGGTTCAGCCTTCTCCAGGTCATCGGCATCGTGCATGGCCTCTACCAGCGCGACCTTTCCCTGACCCTGGGCATGGCCGCCAGTCTCCTCAGTTGCGGGACCGTCACCGCGCTCACCCTCTTCTACCGCCTGCGGCGCACCCGCTCCGCACGGCAGAAATAGACGAATCCGTTCATCCCTGTTCACCACGCGAGGCGCTTATTTGTTGTGCGACAAATCCTGCGTGACCTGGTAGTGTCCCGGCTCGCCCGTCACCGCGATGGGAATCGACGCCCCCGCATTCTTCTTCTTGAAGAACGGCGCCAGCGGTTTCAGCAGGAACGACTTGAATCCCGTCGCCGCGTGCGAGATGTCTGACTCCATGCGCAGATTCCCCACCAGGTGCGCGCTCTTGTTGTCGAAGTTGAATGTCCCGCCAAGATCAGCCTGTGCGCCCGGAACCTTAAAGACAAGATGCGGCGTTGAAGCAATACCGTTCTCGATCCGCGCCGGCCCACTCACTGAAGACAAGGTGTCGCGTTTCACACTCGCCTTCTCATCGTCATCGGGCACCTTCTTGTCTTGGGCGCGCTGGCTGAACTCCGTCAGGCTCTTCTCCGTCTGCTTGTCCGTCAACCGTTCGGCCGGCACTTCGAAAGTTCCCGCCACGTGCAGCCGACGCATGAACGCGGCTCCCGTCGCAGGCGCCAGGTAGGCGTGAGCCCGTATCCAAACCGGACCTTCCACCGGCACATCATCCTCCACAAAAATTCGCATCACGTCCTGTGCCCGTCCGCGCTGCACGTCGATGTCAAGATTGGTCGTATTGGGCGATCCGTCGATCGTCCCGGTCGCGTGGACGCTAGTCTGCCCGAGGCGAATGTCGATGCCCTGAATCGCAATATCGCCATGAAGCGCATTCACGGTACATGCAATCGACCCTTCCACGGGAGTGGGATGGCCCTTCGCCACTGCGAAGTCCGGCGTATGCGTCGACGCCTTGGCTTCGAGCTGTCCCAGTTGGCCGTGAAAATCGCCGCTGGAAGAAAGCACACCGTGAATCTCGCCTACGTCTTCAAGCCGCACCGACGTGAATGTGAAGCTGCCTGAAACCGGCGTTGCCGCCAGGCTCTTCGCGTTCAGCGGACCAAAACTGCCCCGGGCGTTGATATGGCCTGAGGGAAGCGGATTGTGCATGTCCACGGAATAGTTGACCGGCTGACCCTTCACCACGTTGTCCATCAGCAGTTCCCTTACCGCGAACGACAGCCGGCTTCCCTTCTCTCCCATGACATCGAGGACTGAATTCCGAATCGCGAACTGTTCGATCGCCGTGTCAGGCCCGGTGAAATCAGAACTGCTCCCGGGAGGAAAGTCCTCCTGGTTGGCGCGGCTGCCCGCCGCCGGAATTACGAGGTGAAGCCCCGTCACCTCCACCAGCCTCACGCGCCGCTGCAGCGTCAACAGATCGCTCCACCGGCCCTGCACCACCATCCGGTCCGCGTGCCCCAGGTCGGGAGCATCTGGCGCGGTTTTGCGATGCAGGCGCACGTCCTCCGCGACAAAGCCCGGATACGGAAAATAAGTGCGATGGTAGCGGCCGATTTTGACTTCGCTGCCAAAGTCGCCTTCAAGAAGCGGCTTGATCTCGCGATACCGGTAGGGCCAATGCTCGCGCACGAAAAAGAAGCCGGTGCCCAATAAAACCGCCATCACCCCGGCGATCCCGATGATCCATGGCCGCCCGGGCCGCCAATTCGAAGTTGGTGGTGCTGCCGGGGATAAAGTTGCATGCATATTGGTCCAATCCCTTCTCGTCTGGCCGGGCGCCGACTGCGTGCGCGCGGGATTGTCGGGGCGATTCGCTCTCGTTCGTTATTGATAATTCAGGCGATTCGGCCCTCAACCTTTGAAGCCTTCGCCCGTCCTGCACGTTGCCTCATTGAAGCAACGAACCCGCCTTCGTCACATTAGTTGCACCAGCGAACGTGCCGATATGAGAGATTGCTTTCAGAAGGAGAGTTCAGGATGTGCCGGAACATCAGGTTGCTGTTTCACTTCGATCCGCCCGTGTCGGACGCCGAGATCCGCGCCGCTTCCCTGCAGTTCGTTCGCAAGATCAGCGGATTCAATAAGCCTTCCCAGGCCAATCAGGAAGCCTTTGCGCAGGCCGTGGAGGAAATCGCGGCTGCCTCCGCGCGCCTGCTCGCCTCGCTCGAAACTTCCGCCCCGCCTCGCAACCGCGCGGAAGAATCGGCCAAGGCCAAGGCGCGCAGCGCAGCGCGCTTTGCCCCTCCGGCCACGCCTGAACCCGCGGCCTGAATCGCAGCAATCCCGCAAATGAAAGCGGCGTCGCGCTCAGCCCAGGAACATGCCCGCAATCGCGGCGCTGATCAGGTTCGCCATGGTGCCCGCCAGCATGGCCCGCACTCCCAGCTTCGCCAGGTCGTTGCGCCGTTCCGGAACCAGCGCGCCGATTCCGCCAATCTGCATGCCGATCGACCCGAGATTGGCAAACCCGCACAGCGCAAAGGTCGCGATCGTGAACGAGCGTGGATTCAACGACGCCCTCTGCGCGCCCAGCGCGATGTAAGCGATCACTTCATTCAGAGCCATGCGCGTGCCGAGAAGATTGCCGACGGCCCCCGCATCATGCCAGGGCACCCCGATCAACCACGCTACCGGGGCAAAAACGAACCCTAGAATTTGCCCCAGGCTCGACGGAAACCAGCCCACACTGCCGTGAACCCACGCCAGCAGCATGTCGAGCAGCGCCACCAGCGCCAGAAAACTGATCAGCATGATGGCCACATTCATGGCCAGCTTTCCCCCGTCGATGGTTCCGCGCGCGATAGCGCCAATGAGATTCTCTTCCTTGTGCTCTTCATTGCGCGGCATTACCACGCGCCCTTCGGTCGCAGGCGTCTCCACTTCCGGCACCAGCATCTTGGCCATGACAATCGTGCCCGGCGACGTCATGATCACTGCCGCAAGCAGGTGCTTGGCCTCCACTCCCTGCGAGATGTACATGGCCATGATGCCCCCCGACACATGCGCCATGCCGCTGGTCATGATCGTCATCAGTTCGCTGCGCGTCGCACGCGCCAGAAATGGCCGGATGGTCAGCGGCGCTTCCGTCTGTCCCATGAAGATGGACGCCGCCACATTCATGCTCTCCGCACCCGAAATGCGCATTGTCTTCAGCATCACCCAGGCCAGCCCGCGAATAATCAGCTGCATCAAACCGATGTGATAGAGGACCGCGAAAAACGCGGAGATGAAGATGATGGTGGGCAGCACTTGAAATGCGAAGATCGATCCCGACGCCGGTGCAATCGCCTTGCCGAATGCGCCGGCATTGGGCAAGCCCAGTTCGCCGAACAATACCCTGGTCCCCGCAAACGTGGCGGATAGCATGTTGCCGACTACGTCGCCCGCCCAGGCCATGAACTGCTGGCCAAATGTGAACCGGAGCACAAAAAACGCGAACAGAACCTGCAGGCAAAGCCCCCAGGCCACCGTCCTCCAGCGAATCTGCCTGCGGTTGGTCGAGCCCAGCCACGCCGCCGCAAGCACCGCCAGAATGCCCAGAATTCCCGTAAATCGATCCAAAAGCAGTCCTCCCCCGGAGCTTCCGGCCAATAGTCCTCAGCCCTGCGCTCAGGCTTCGCGCCAGACGCGGGTCCGGCCTGGGGCCCGCGGGAAAAACACTTGCCCTGCGACCGAAATCAGTTGCGTGGGATAGCCGGAACCTAAAGGCTTGAAGCTGTATTCACTACCTTATCAGCGCCCGCGAGATACTCTTCCGCCTCTTTTCGCGTGAACACCCTGCTCACCAGCGGTACGGTCGGTGGGGCTTCGGCTGAAAATCGGATCGCCCGGCGCAGAATCCCGATCGGCTCGGCCAGCTGTGCAGCCGACGTGGCGTAAAGCGTAGCCAGCGGCTGACCCTTCTCGACGCGGGCACCGCGGCGCGCATGGAAAACAATGCCGGCATGCGGATCGACCGGCTCTCCGGCCCTTTCGCGCCCCGCTCCCAGCCGCTGCACCGCCCACCCGATGGCCGTCGTGTCCATCTCCGAGACGTAGCCCTCTTCCCATGCCGGCAGTACCTCCGTCGCTCCCGGCGCGTGAAACCGCGCGGGATCGTCGAACACCGCTACGTCTCCGCCTTGTGCGTCCACCATCCTGAAAAATACCGACAACGCCGACCCGTCGGTCAGCGCCACCTCGGCAAGTTGCCGCCCCGACTCAGGCGTCGGCGCCTTGCCCCCCAGGTGAATCATCCATCCCGCCAGCACCAGCGAAAGCTCACGCAGGTCTTCGCTGTCCGGCGAACGCTCGCCGCGCAACAGTTCGAGACACTCGACGATTTCGATCCAGTTTCCGGCAGCTCGTCCCAGCGGCTGCCCCATGTCGGTCAGCAGCGCCACGGTGCGGGTCCCGGCAGCCTCGGCCGTAGCCACCATCAGTGCAGCCAGGTACTCCGCATCCTGTTCGGTGCGCAGAAACGCACCCGAACCCGTCTTCACATCGAGCACCAGCCCGTCGAGACCCGCCGCCAGCTTCTTGCTCAGAATCGACGCGCAGATTAGCCCCGGGCTCTCCACCGTTCCGGTTCGGTCGCGCAGCGCATAGAGAACCCGGTCCGCCGGAACCAGCGAAGGCGTTTGGCTTACGATCGACGCACCGCACGCCTCAAGCACCCCTTCGAATTCCTTGAGCGTGAGCGCGGTGCGAAAACCCGGAATCGACTCCAGCTTGTCCAGCGTTCCCCCGGTGTGTCCCAGCGCCCGTCCACTGATCATGGGGACCGCGATGCCCCACCGCGCCGCCAGCGGAGCCACCAGGAAACTGGTCTTGTCCCCCACCCCGCCGGTGGAGTGCTTATCCACGGCCACCTTGCCCAGGGGCGCAGGATCGAACCGCTCTCCCGAATCGCGCATGGCCAGCGTTAATTCCCGGATCTCGTCCCGCGATAACCCCCGCAGCCACGCCGCCATCAGCCACGCCGACAGCTGCTCGGGTGCTATCGAGTTGTCTGCCGCGCCGCCCACCAGGTAGGCGATTTCACGCGCATCCAGCGCACCGCCGTCGCGCTTGGTGCGGATCAGGTCAATCATGTGCAGGGGATGCGCCGACTCGCCTTGGGACACGGGGAGGAACCTCGTAGTTTTTGCCGAGTGAATTATCGCAGACAGTGCCGGCCGCTCCGTCAGGCCCCTCCCGAATCCCGCTTTGCAAGGTCATCCGGCGTGAACGCCAGCGGTAGCAGTGCCGCCATCGCCTCGGTCCGCGTACCGCGCTCTGCCGGAAAGCTCACCGGCGTATCCGGCCCCGCGAACTCCGCCAGCATCTGCCGGCAGGCGCCGCACGGAGGGCTAGCCGCCTCGTTCAGGTTGGCCACCGCCACTGCGGCGATCCGGATCTTGGGTCCGAACTCGGCGACTGCCCGCACCAGCGCGGATCGTTCCGCGCAGATCGTCAAGCCGTAACTGGCGTTCTCAACGTTGGTCCCCGTCACCACTTCCCCCGTCGACAGTTGAATGGCCGCTCCGACTTTGAAGGAAGAATAAGGCGAATACGAATGCGCGGCCGCGTGTCGCGCCTGCCGCATGAGTCCTTCAACCCCAGGACGCTGACCCGCCTCCGCCTCTCTCGTGCTCGATCCGTCATCCGCCATGACCTTCGAGGCTAATCCATTTCCCCATCGCCTGCACACCCGTAGCAAAGCTGTACCCGAACCAATTCCGGCACGCCCATCGCCGAATCTCCGCTTCGAAACCCGCTTGCCCTCAAGTTGAACCGGCTTCGCTCCGATAACACCACTGAAGCGATCGTGCACTGGCACCGATCCGACCGGCGAGGGTAGGTTCATGGACGAATTGACACGGGAGTTCCTGATCGAGAGCCAGGAGGGTCTCGATCGCATGGAACGATGCCTTACCGAACTGGAAACTCATCCCGGCGATACCGGCCTTCTCGCCGACATTTTCCGTTCTGTGCACACCATCAAGGGAACAACCGGATTCCTGGGCTTCAAGCGCCTCGAGAAACTGGCGCATGCCGGCGAAAACCTACTGGGCCTGCTCCGCGACAACACCCTCCCGGCGGACCGCGCCATCATCACCGGCCTCTTGCAGCTGCTCGACGGCCTGCGCACCATTCTCAAAGCCATCGAAGCCGACAACAGCGAGGGCGACGGCTCCGACGCCGCGCTGATCGAGCGTCTCCGCGAACTGCAACAGCCGGCGACGCTGCCACCCTCGACCAGTGACAGTCTGCCCGGCAGCATTTCTGAAAGCCGCTTCTTTTCAAGCCAGCCTGAGCCGCCCGCCCAACCAGTCACGCCTCTGTCTGCGGAACTTTCTCCAGCGCCAGCGGCCGTTCGCCATCCGGCTGGTGTCCGTCCTTCCGAGCCGGCGGCGCCGGCTCCGACCTCCCCGTCTCAGCCTTCAGAAGCCGCATCTGACCGGGGCACGCGCCCCTGCGTGGGGTCCGCCGCCGAGAGCACCCTGCGGGTTGATGTGGCGTTGCTCAATCGCATGATGAACCTGGTCGGCGAATTGGTCCTGACCCGCAACCAGGTCCTTCAGGCCACCTCCGGCGATGCCAACATGACCATCCTCTCGCGCCGCCTGGATATGGTGACCGCCGACCTGCGCGAAGCGGTCATGAAGGCCCGCCTGCAGCCCATCTCCAACGTCTTTTCCAAGATTCCCCGCATCGTGCGCGACCTGTCGCAGGCGCTCGGACGGCAGGTGCGCATCGAGATGGAAGGCCAGGACACGGAGCTCGACAAGAGCCTGCTCGAAGCCATCAAAGACCCGCTTACGCATGCCGTACGCAATGCCCTCGATCACGGGATCGAGGCGCCGGCCGTGCGCGAAGCCGCCGGCAAGCCTGCGCAGGGCGTGCTGCGCCTGCGCGCTGCTCAGGAAGGCAGCCACGTGCTCATCGATGTCGCGGACGATGGAGCCGGCATCCCGGTGGAACGCATCCGGCAGAAGGCCATCGAACGGGGCCTCATCAGCATCGACCGCGCCGCCCAGCTCAGCGATCGCGAACTGCTTCAGTTCATCTTCGTCCCCGGCTTCTCCACCGCCGCCGCCGTCACCAATGTCAGCGGCCGCGGCGTGGGCATGGACGTGGTGCGTACCAACGTGGAGCGCATCGGCGGCAAAGTTGAAATCGATTCGCGGGCCGGCCGGGGCACAACCCTCCGCCTGCGCATTCCGCTCACCCTGGCCATTATCCCCGCCCTTATCGTGCGCAGCCTCGAGCAGAGCTTTGCGGTGCCCCAGGGCGCGTTGTCCGAGTTGGTGCACATTTCGCCTGAGCAAGCCCCCGCGGCTATTGAGTGGATCGAGAATGCTCCTCTCTATCGTCTCCGCGGCAAGCTGCTGCCCCTGGTGTTCCTGGGCGGGTTGCTGCGGCCCGGCTCATCGCTCTCTGCGCCGCCGCCCCGCGATCAGTTCATCGCCGTGCTGGACACCGACGGACGCCGCTTTGGCCTGGTCGTCGATGGGCTGGCGGATCCCGAAGAAATCGTGGTGAAGCCGCTCAGTGCCGTGCTCAAGGCCATCGGACTCTACTCCGGCGCCACGGTGCTGGGCAACGGCGACCTGGCCCTCATTCTCGACCCCGGGGCGATTGCCGTCCGGTGCCGCGTGTCGCTGGCCGAAGAGGGCAGGCGCCAACGAGGAAGAGTCTGCCGCGGGAGACTCCGCCGGGGCGCTGGAATTCCTGCTCGTTGACATCGCCGGGCATCAGGCTGCCATTCCACTGCGCGATGTATTGCGCATCGAGCAGCTGCCGGCTGCCCGCATCGAGTACATCGGCTGCCGGCCGGTATTGAACTTCGAAGGGGAGGTGCTCCCCATCGAGGACAGCGGCGGACTGCTGCCTGTCCGGCTCGAAGCCGGCGGCCAGATCATCGTCGTTGTCTGCCGCGAGCACGACCGCCATGTTGGCATTGCGGTTTCGCATGTGCTCGACGTCGCTGCCGGCGGCGATCTCGTCGAGGCCGGCACGGGGTTGCGCACCCAGGGTGTGACGCTGCTCAACAGCCGGGTGACGGGCGTTCTCGATCTGGGCGGAATTGCCCCCCTCGGCACATCGGAGGCCGCGCCCGAACCATGGATGGAGCTCGCAGGGAGGGCCGGATGATCACCACGGCAAAGAAAACGGAATCCGGCAAAGCGAAGGCGGCTGCAGCGCTGGTCGAAATGTGCTCGGTCCGCGTACACGGGCGGCTGTTCGGCATTCCCATCCGTAATGTCATCGAGATCCTGGGCGGGGCCCGTCCCCAGCCTGTCCCTCTCGCGCCTCCGTTCATCGGCGGCCTGGTCCACTATCGGGGCGACGTGCTCACCGCGGTCAGCCTGCGCAACCTGCTGGGCCTGCCACCGCTTGACGGCCCCCAGGACATTCTGGTCGTCGAGTGCGAAGGGGGCAACTTCGGGCTGCTGGTCGATTCCGTGGGCGAGGTGCTCACCGTCGACGCGGCTGCCTTTGAGCCCAGCCCGTCCATCGTTGATGAACAGCGCCGGACGTTGTTTGCCGGCGCCTACAAACTCAAAAACGCACTCATTGTCATGCTGGAACCGGAACAGCTGGAACCCATGCGGCTGGCCCGGAAAGCATAAAGGAACCCGGATGCGCGCGCTCATTGTTGACGATTCCCGATTCGTTCGCGGATTCCTGCGAGGACTGCTCGAAGAAAAAGGAATCGAATGCGAAGAGGCCGGCGACGGCCAGGCTGGCCTTGACTGCCTGCACAACGGACCGGCATTCGACCTGGCCTTCGTCGACTGGAACATGCCGGTCATGAACGGCTTCGAAATGCTCGGCCGCCTACGCAGCGAAGGCTACGGCCTCAAGGTGATGATGGTGACCACCGAGGCGGAGACCGACTTCATTATCCGTGCCCTCGATGCCGGCGCCGACGAATACATGATGAAGCCCTTCGATGAAGAAGGGCTCTCCGAAAAACTGGCGCTGCTGGGCATGGGGGAGGAGTAGCCATGGCGCCGGACCGCCGCACCCGCATTCTGATCGTCGACGACTCCGCCGTGATGCGCAGCATGCTGCGCATGGTCGTTGCCCGGGATCCTTCCTTCGAGGTTGCCGGCACCGCCGCCGATGGAGAATCCGCGCTCCAGGCAGTCGAATCGCTCCGTCCCGACCTGGTCCTGCTCGACGTCGAAATGCCCGTGATGGACGGCCTGGTCACGCTCAAACAACTGCGCGCCCGCGGCAATCGCGCGCCGGTGATTATGTGCAGTTCCGCCACCCAGCGCGGCGCCCGGGTGACCATCGAAGCCCTGGCCGGTGGCGCTGCCGATTACGTGGCCAAGCCCAGCGGCCAGTCCGACCGCGAAGCCGCGGTGCGCCAGCTGGCCGGCGAACTGCTCCCCAAAGTCAGGGCCATCACCGCATCCGCCGCCAACCGCCGAACGCCTGCTCCCGGCCTCGCTCGCGCAACCGGCTCCGTTCCCAGCCCGGCGCCTTCGCGCCCGCCCTCCGCCGCTCCGGCGATCGTGATCATCGGCACCTCAACCGGTGGCCCGGTGGCGCTTGACGTGGTGCTTCCCGCCCTCGGCTTCCTGTTCCCGCTGCCGGTGCTGGTGGTCCAGCACATGCCTGACGTATTTACCGGGCTGTTGGCGGAACGGCTCGACGGGGTCTGCAATCAATGCGTCCGCGAGGCCTCGGAAGGCGCTGCCGTCCTTCCCGGCAGCATCACCATCGCGCGCGGCAACTGGCACCTTGAAATCCATCGCGCCGCGCAGACCGGAGGCCATCCGACCCTGCATCTCGCCCAGGGCCCGCCCCAGAACCATTGCCGTCCCGCAGTCGACGTACTGCTCCAGAGCGCGGCCTCGGTCTACGGCGCCGGGGTACTGGCGGTGATCCTCACCGGCATGGGCTCCGACGGGCTCGCCGGCTGCCGCCTGGTCAAAGGACTGGGTGGAACCGTGATCGTGCAGGACCAGGCCACCAGCGCGGTCTGGGGCATGCCCGGCGCCGTGGCCACAGCCGGTCTGGCCCACCGCATCCTGCCCGTTGAAGCCATTGCGCCCGAAATCGTGCGCCTCACTTCGCTTCGCCCGGAGGCCCGGGAACCGCGGGAGACAATTGCCTGATGTCCACCAGCACAGCGGTTGATTACGGATATCTTCGGCGGCTGGTGTTCGGGCACTCCCGCAATGTGCTTGACCCGTCCTGCGATTACCTCTTTGACACCCGCCTGGGACGCATGCTCCGCGACCTTGGCTTGAATCACCTTCAGCAGTTGGTGGACCTGCTCCGGACCCGCCCCGATCCCGCCCTCGAGCGCGCCATCGCCGAGGCCATGACCATCAATGAGACCAGCTTCTTTCGCGATACGCGGCCCTTCGAGCTGCTGCGCACCACCATCCTTCCGCGCCTGGTCGATGCGCGGCGGTCCAAGCGCGCGCTGCGCATCTGGAGCGCCGCATCCTCCACCGGACAGGAGGCCCTCAGCTTGGCCATCATGATCCGCGAAAACTTCCCTTCCCTGGCCGCCTGGGATGTCCGCATCGAAGGCACCGACATCGCCTCCGAAGTTGTGGATCGCGCCCGCGCCGCGCGCTACCACCGCATCGAGATGAACCGCGGCCTGCCCGCACGCCTGCTGGTCCGCTACTTCGACCGCGCCGGGGACGACTGGGTAGCCAAACCGGAAATTCGCGACATGTGCAACTTCCGCCTTGCCAACCTGTGCGTCGCGCCTTTGCCGTTCCGCGAGCGCTTCGACATCATCCTGCTGCGCAACATCATGCTGTACTTCAGCAAGGACACCCGCAAGACCCTGCTCCTGGGCGTCCACAGGCTGCTTGCCCCGGATGGTTTGCTGTTCCTCGGCTCCAGCGAACAGCCCGTCGACCCGTCCATCTGGACGCCGGTGCTGGAAGGCGGCACCTGCCACTACCGGCCTCGTTATTCCGCTTGAGACGCCGCCGGGCCGCCCACCAGTTCCTCTACCGCCCGATGAAGGCGCGCGGTGATCTCCGCCTCGGTTGCGTCGTCCGCAAACCGGATCGGCTCTCCCACGCGCACCTCGACCTTTCCCGACCGGAACCATCCCTTCCCCTGCGCCTTCAGCCCTCCTAGGCCGGCAATCCCCACCGGCAGCACCGCCGTTCGCGACTGCTTCACCAGCAGGCCGATCCCGGGACGGAATGCGGCCAGGCGCCCCGCCGCCGAGCGCGTGCCTTCCGGAAAAACCAGCACGTGATACCCGTGATCCAGCGCCTCGCCCGCATGTTGAAAGCTGCGCTGAAAATCCCGCAGCCGCGGCAGAGGAAACACGTTGAATAGCGCGGTCACCAGAAAATAGGCGATCGGTCCAAAGGGATAAAAGCCCCGTCCCCGCTCCGGATTCCGGAAATGCCGCATGTCGTCGAGCATCTCTCCCGACATCGCCGCGGCCACGTGGCGCCGCATCCGTCCCGGCAGGGCATAGAGAATCAGCGGCCCGTCATACGTCGTCACGTGGTTACCGATAATCAGCATCGGCTCTGCGCTCGCCAGCTCCCCGATCGGCGCAACCGCCACGCGCGGACCGGCCAGCAGCCACACCAGCGGCCGCATGACACATTCAATGAATGCGCTCCTGGCCCACTGCACAGGAGCCCGCCACGGCCATTGTGGGTACACGTACCGGCGAACCGGAACTCCCGCTTTCGGTCTCGCCGTCGCGACCGTTGTCTCCGCCAATGGCGGCCTCGGAATCTCTTTAGGCGTTGAAGCTTCGGATCCCGACACCGCCGGGTTGAAGGGATCGAAGGCCTCCGCGGCGCTAGCCGCTTCCCGGCCCGGAATTGGCCTGACTTCCATTTGCCCCCCGGTCTCCGGTCCCTGTTGGCTGTCTCCATCTCCTCCACTGCCGCTGACGATTCGCCGCAATTCTCCCAGCGTCCGCACCAGTTCGAGATTGTCCGCCGGTATCCCCGTCTTTTCCTCGATCGCCGCCGCCAGTTGCACCCGGCCCAGGCTGTCGAGCCTCAGGTCTTCATCCAGCCGCGACGCATCGCTGGTCGCTGCGGACGCCTCTCCAGTGATCCCGGCAATCATGTTCAGCAGCCAGTCGCCGCCGGCAGCGTTGGCCGAGCCACCCGCCGCACGCGCTCCGCCAACCCACTCCGCCACTGCCTTCCGCCGCACCTTGCCGGTCGAGGTGCGGGGCAGATCCGGGTCGGGCCAAACCTGCCAGCGGCGCACGCGCTGAAACTCGGCCAGCCTTCGATTAGCGGCCTCGATCACCGCGCCCGCCTGCGCCTCGCCCCGCAACGCCAGCACCGCGCAAGGTTCCGGTCCAGTCGCGGTTTCAACTCCCACCACCGCGCAGGCGGTTACGCCCGGCTGCTGCTCGATCTCCGCCTCCAGGTCTTCGGGATGGATGTTGACTCCAGATCCGGTGACGATCACTTCGCTCTTCCGTCCCAGAAACCGCAACTCGCCGGTGGCCTCCGCTGCCGCCAGGTCGCCGGTCGCGAGCCACTCGTCGGGCCTCTGGCGCAGCGCCCCGCCCGTCCAGGTCGCGCTTGAAATCATCGGCCCGCGCACCAGCACCTCGCCGTCGGGACCGATCTTCACCTCCCGCCCCGGCAGCGGCTTGCCGATCGTGCCGCGCGCGACGTGAAAGGGATGATTCAGCGTGATCAGCGCGGTGGTCTCCGTCATCCCGTAGCCCTGTACGACCACAAACCCCAGCCCGTTCCAGAACTGCTCCACCGCCGGCGGCAGCGCTCCTCCGCCCGAAATCAGCGCCCAGAACTTGAAACCGAAAGCACTGTGCACTCCGCGGAACCGCCACCACCGCTTCCACGCCGGGATCCCCTTCGCCGCCGCCAGTGCCTCAGCCAGCCCGGGGCGCGTCGTCTCGAGATGCGTCTTGATAATCGCGAAGATCCGCGGAACCGCCGCCAGCACCGAGATGCGTTCGCGTTGAATTACCTCCATCAGCCGGGGAGCCACCAGCCGGCTTTCGAAATGGACTTCGGCGCGAAAAATCGGCGGAATCCAAAGACCCATGGTCTGCCCGAAGACATGGCTCAACGGCAGCGTATGCAAAAATCGCAGCGGGTGAACATACTTCTCGTAGCGCAGGTAGTGCTGCGACGCCTGCTCGATCGGGCCTACGCTGGCCAGCACATTCCCGTGCGTGTGAACGATGCCCTTGGGATCGCCCGTCGTGCCCGAGGTGAAGAGGATCTGCAGCGGCGTATCGCGGCCCAGCCCCGCCACCGGACCAGCTTCACGTCCCGGCAGCACCGATTCCCACTCTTCAAATGAAACGCGTCCGAAACCGAGACCCGCAATTTCCGTGGGCAGCTGTCGCAATAAATGCAGATCTCCCACCGCGAGCCTGGCCTGCACGTCTGCAGCGACCCGGGCCGCGAACCCTGCACTCCCGTAGGCATCCAGCGGAACCACTAGCGCGCCGCGCAGAATGCATCCGTGAAACGCCGCGATCCACTCCGCCCCGTTCTCCGCCCAAAGAATGACGCGGTCGCCCGCGCCTATCCCTTTTTGTTCCAGGTGGGCGGCGAATCGCCCCGCCATCCGTGCGATGGCCCCATATGTCGACACATGGCGGCGATTGCCACGGTAGCGAACGACGGCGATCTCGCCATCAAACCGGCGAAAGTCCTCGATGAGTGTGGCCAGATTGTCGCGCATCATCCCTTGGCAGGTTCATGTTAGCAGCGCACGCGGCACCGCTTCGACGGCTGCGGAGTCATGTCCCGATGCGCTTTATGCGTGGCTGATGACTCTACGCGTGCCCGATGAGAGGATAGCTCTCCGCGCCCGGAAACACTTCGCGCCCGTTGACGCCTGCAGCCTCGCTGCCTCCATTCGGAGCCGGTTGCGCTTCCTGGAGCATCTGGGCATCCTGCAGCATCTGCGCATCCGCAAAGCGGTATCCGACATAGATATCGGTCAGCAGGTACATGGGCCGGGCCGGATCGTCCTCGATCTTTTTGCGCAACTGCCGCACAAACGTGCGAAGATATTCGACCTCCTCGCGGCAATCGGCGCCCCACACCGCCGTCAGCAGGCGCGCATAGGTCACCACGCGCCCCGCCCGGCTCATCAGGCAATGCAGAATATCGAATTCCTTGCGCGTCAAGTGAATGGGCTGTCCGCGCTTGGTCACGCTGCGCCGCGCCGGCACCAGCATGATTTCTCCAATCTCGATCGGCGAATCCTCCGGACGCGCCGGGGTATGAACGCGGCGTACCGCGGCGCGAATCCGCGCCACCAGCTCCCGCACGCTGAAAGGCTTGGTCACGTAATCATCGGCGCCCAGTTCCAGGGCCAGCACCTTCTCCTCTTCCCCATCGCGCACCGTCAGCATCAACACCGGCAGCCGCGGCGCGAACGAACGAATGCGCCGCAGCGTCTCGATCCCGCTCAGGCCCGGCATATTCACGTCCAGCAGAACCGCGTCGAAACTGTCGGCGCGCAACAGGTGCAGCGCCTTCTCTCCCCGCGAGGCCTCCGTCACGTCAAAGCCCAGCGCCGTCAACGGCGGAGCCAGCGCTCTGCGAATGGCCGGTTCGTCATCGACAACAAGCACACGAATCGTGGGCGTCATGGCGCACTCCTTTCAAACTCCGCAGCCGGTTCTGCGGCCTGTAATCCGGCTCGTCTCGATAGGGTCGACCCTGCGCCCGCCTTTACTGGTCTCATCTCGTGCTCATTACCGCCCGTGTTTTCTGCCGCGGAACTGCCACCCGCGTTCGGGATCGCGGCAAAGAACGTCGTGCCCTGTCTCTCATCGCTCGACACCCACACCGCCCCGCCATGCGCCTGCGCCACCCGCCTGGCGATGGACAGACCGATACCCGTACCCGTGGCGTGGCGAGATGCATTCGCGGAACGGTAATAGCGCTCAAATATCCGCTCCCGATCGGTCACCGGGATCGCCGGACCAAGGCTGTGGACCGAGAACAAGATGTCCTCGCCGCTCTGCGCGGCGCGCACCGTGACCCTGCTGTCTTCATCGGCGTACTTGCAGGCATTGTCGAGATACTGCGTGAGCAGCATGGAGATCAGGCGGCGATCGCAGCGCAGCTCCAGTTCAGGATCAGGAATCTCGATCGCGATCCGAACCGCGCTGCTGTGCTCACTGAGACTCTCCACGACGTCTTCAATCAATGAAGCCGCGCTCTCGACTGATGTATGCAGCGCAAACGGGCTGGAGCCCTCACCGCTTCCCCCGGCTTCAAGAGATGCGGTCGTCAACAACTTGCCCGTCAGTTCGCTCAACATGCGCGCCTGTTCGTCGATCAGTCTCACCAGCCCGGCCTGCGGCGCGCTCAACTGGCCCATCTCCGAAAGTCCGCTGCTGGCAGCCCGAATCGCGGTGAGCGGCGTCTTGTACGCGTGCGCCAGGTTGTCCAGCACAGTAGACCGCATCTGCTCCGTCTGCCGCTCCGCCTCGATCCGGCTCTCGTTGGCCGTGGCGCGATAGCGATCGAACGTCACCGCGACCAGCGCCGCGATGGCGCTGTTGGCCAGAGGCGAACTGTCTCCGCGCACCACCAGGCTGCCGACCGGGACCGCCCCTAATCGAACCACCCTCCGGCTGATCCCCTTGGCCCGGTCGTCATCGGAAGATTCGAAGTGATACACGTTCAGCGCCAACTCGCGTGGACTGGTGGTCCAGCGCCCCGCCTCGTAAACCTCATGGAGGTCGGCATCAAAAAGCGCTACTCCCTCAAAATCGAAGATCTCCTGCACCAGTCTCGCCAGCTGCGGACCCGGTTCAACATGCAGATCCATTTCCAGCGTCCGCCGGGTCAGTTCGTACAACCGGCCCATCCCCCGGGTCGCCGACTCTGCCTCGCGCATTTCGCGCCGCCAGCGCTCCGCCTTTCGATCCGTCAAGACCGCCACCACGACGCCGGCACCAGCGATGAAGGCTACGGCTTCACTGGGCCAGTGCAGGCCCAGCGCCAGGAGAGACAGCAGAACGCCGGCCGCCAGCCCGACCACGACGCTTCGGAGCCAGGCCGGATTCCAGCACGCAGATACCCATCCGCGCACCGCACGCCAGCTACCCCTCCATCTGGACCGCGATCCGGCCAATGCGCTGAACCTTTCTTCTCCGCCCCAGGCGAGGCGAGCCTGTTCTTCAATCCCAAAACTCGATCGCCCTGTTGGCACCACAAAATCCAGCAGGTGATGCTTCGATTACACGTCCGCCGCCGACCCGCACTCTTCATGAGCCCGAATCCTGTACCGGCCAATGCTCTTCCACGCCGGAAAAAAGTTATAAGAATCACTCAGGTCGTCTTCGAGTACCTGGACTGCCTCGGGTTGCGGCAAAGCTTGCACGGATTTTAACAGGTTCCTTATGCAGTCCTTATGCGAAAACTACAAACCCACCGCTTGCAGGCACTTTCAAGCGGTCGCTGATACTGCTTTCTGCCTCCGGGTTGCACATCTTTGTTATGAGAAATCGATTTTCTTGCTAATCTTCATTCCATTTTTATGCCCCCGTTGGTCAACTCGCCCTAAGCAGAAAATCATTCGGACCCGGGGATACGCAGAGCTTTACATCCCGATCCCGTAATTCAATCCTCCTCGCGAGCCGATTCCACTCGGTCTCATCGGTAGATACCAGGGATTCCGCACCAGCAGTGGTGCCACGTCGCGTCCGATTTTGTCTTTAGGCTTATGACCACACAACTACTGCCTTCAGGCATAAGAGAGGCCGTGCCTGAAGTGACTCCCTGTCAAACCTTGTAAGCCACCCTCAGCCCGGTGGAGAAAGTCGGTAGACGGAATGCCATCTCGTTTGTTCATTTCGCGTTTATTTATTACTTCGGCGATGGCTCTCGCCGTTGTGGGAAATTCCGGCGCGCAGTCCTCCCCTGCGCCGCAAACTGCCCCGCCCGCAGCAGCTCCCGCTCCCGAACCTACGGCAAAACCGTGGCGCATCGGTCCCATGGATGTGTCCGGATTTCTCGACGGATACTACAGCTACAACGCCAACGGCCCCAGTACCGCCGCCAACGGCAAGACCAACGACCTTTATAACTTCAACGACAAGACCAACCAGTTCAACCTGAGCGCGGCCAAGCTAACCCTCAATCACGATCCCGGCAAGTTAGGCGCCCATGCCGACTTCTTCTACGGACGCACCAGCCACCTCATCAATACCCCGGGACAGCTCGAATTCGTCGAGCAAGCATTCCTCAGCTCCAAACCGCCCATGGCCAAGGGACTCGAATTGGACTTGGGAAAATTTGTAACTTCCGCGGGCGCCGAAGTTATCGAATCGAAAGATAACTGGAATTACTCGCGCTCCCTCCTGTTTGCCTGGGCCATTCCCTATTACCACTTCGGCCTGCGCTCTTCCATGCCCATCACCAAGACCGAAACCATCGGGATCCAGGAAGTTAATGGATGGAATAACATCACGCACTCCACCGGTGGCGTTACGACCGGCCTCACTTCGGCCCTGGTCAAGCCCAAGTACACCTTCAACGCCAACGTTTACACCGGTCCTGAAAACATCGGCGTGCAGAACGGCTACCGCAACCTGCTCGACCTGGTCGTGTTGCTCACGCCCAACGCAAAATTCAACGCCTACGTGAACTACGACTACGCACAGCACAACAATCACAGGTCGTCGGCAGAAGGCACCAACGCAGACACCTACCGCTGGCAGGGAATCGCCTTCGCGGCACGCCAGCAGCTGACCTCCACCATGGCGGCAGCGGCACGCATCGAATACTTCGCCGATAGCGACGGGTACTCGACCGGCGTAGCGCAGCACGTCAAAGAGTTCACGGGAACCTACGAATACAAGGTTCCGCTCGGCTTGCTCGGCCGCCTCGAATACCGCCATGACTGGTCCGATCAGCCTTTCTTCCACAAAGGCAACACCGGCATGGTCGACTCGCAGGATACCGTCACCGTTGGCCTCGTGGCGATCTTCGCGCCCAAGCACTAACCCTGCGAAGGTCTGCCCTCCGGAAGGGCCGGACGCCGCAGATCGTTCGGTCCACCCGATCTTGACCACTGCAGGTCGAAATCTTCATAGCATCCTTATCACCCGAAAACTAGATTGAGGCATAAGCCTCGATTCGAAACAGTGTAGGACCGCTGCAATCACGGCGGCCACAAAATCAAAAAACAGTTCGCGGGGCACGCCGGCGGACACGCCATTCAACCAACTCCAGGAGAATGCTTCATGGCAGAACAAAAAGCACCGCAGATGCAGGCCACCCTCGGGCTCACCGGCCTGACCAGCAACGCAATGGCGCTGATCGCCCCGGGAGCATTCCTGTGGCTCACGTTCTTCATCCAGGCGACCACCGGCACCGCCGGCCAACCCTCGACCGCGCCCGCGATGTGGTGGGGCATCCTCCTCGCCCTGCTCCTCTGTCTCGCCACCGCCGTAGCCTATGCCGAAATTTCCAAGCTCTATCCCGGCACCGGTTCCAGCTACTACTACGCAGAACAGGCCATGCTCTCGCAGAAAAATGCATTCAAATACGCGCGCATCGCCAAGTTCATCGTGGGCTGGGGCTCGCACCTTTATTACTGGGTCTATCCCGGCGTGATGGTCGCCACCACCGGCATCTTCGTCGGATATGTTGTCGGCTTCCTGTTCCCCACATTCATCAGCGGCGGCAACCCCGGCCCGTTGTTTATGGCGCTGGTCGCCGTAGCGTTCTCGTTCTTCGTCGCGTGGATCGCGCAAAAGGGCGCCGGCGCTTCCACGGCCGTTAACCTCGCCATCAACGTCATCCAGATTTCCGCGCTGCTGGTCTTCAGCGTGCTCGCCCTCGGCTTCCGCATCAACCATCCCACCGGCGCCGCTGCCTTCCAGTACGACGGTCAGACCCTCGCCACCTACTCCTATCAATTCGCGACCAGCCCCAAGGACGGATCGATCATCCGCGACGCCAGCGGCACTCCGCAGCCGTTGCTCGACTCCGCCGGCAAGCAGGTTCCCTTCACCATCAGCTATCCCGACAAGGATTCCAGCGGCAACATGCTGACCCACACCTCGGCCGCTTCGGTGGTGTCGCCGCACAAGTTCAGCTGGGTCTTTATCCAGGCCACCGTCGCCATCCTCATCCTGGTCGGATTCGAATCGGTGACAGCCATGGGAGGCGAAGCTAAAAATCCCACCAAGCACATACCCATCGCGGTCATAGCTTCGCTTCTCATTCAGGGATTGTTCTGCTACCTCATTGAATACTTCTGCGCCAACTACTTCCTCAACTCGGGGTACACGATGCAGAGCGCCGCAGGCTCGGCAGCGCCCATCGGCGACATGATGATCATGGTCGGCGATGCCCTGCTCGGCCAGGGCCACGGCAAGCTACTTCATGCTCGCTGAGGCCTTCACCGTGTTCCTCGCTCTCATCGGGACCACCCTGAGCTGCATGAACACCGGCGCCCGCGTCACCTACGCCATGGGCAAGGACGACGAAGCGCCCGAGCACTTCGGCATCCTTCACGCCGGCTCCCTCACCCCGCGGCGCGCCATCTGGACCCTGGCCGCCATCTCCGCCGTGCTTGGAGTCCTGGCTGTCTCGCTGGTCTTCGCCGATGCCAGCGCTCCCACCGATGCGACCATCGCTGCTCTTCCCCACGGCCTGCTGTCGAGCTTCGGCTACTCCACCCACGACAAGCTCGCCGCCTTGCCTAACTCCCTGCTCACCATCACCCTCACTTCCAACTTCGGCACCTTCATCCTTTACGCGCTGAGCTGCTTCCTCTGCATCGTGGCCTTCCGCGGGCGCCCCGACTACAACCCGGTCCTCCACCTCATCATTCCCGGCTTCGGCCTCCTCGCCAACCTCGCTTGCATGGCGGTCTATGTGCTCGGCCCGCTGTTCAATCTCGGCACCATCAAGGAACCCCTCCTAGCCCTCGGCATCTCCGGAGTGTGGGGCCTCTACGGGGCTTTCTATTTCATTAAATCGTCCCGGTCGAAGGGCAAGGCAATCCTTCTCGCCTCAAAGCACTCTGCCGTGACCCAGTAACCTGAACCACCAGGGATGGGTGGACTCCAGCTTCGGGAATTTCTTACTCTTGAAGCCAGGAGATCCACCCATTTCTCCTTCACCGGCGGAGGTGTGGACACTTCCTCTCCCACGTTGTCCCCGCGATAACGATGAAGCCTGAGGCGGCGCCCCCATGTTGGATGTTCAGTTTGGCCAGGCCAGCGATCCCGGCAAAGTACGCACCAATAACGAAGACGCATTCGGCTCCTTCCTCCCCTCTTCGCGGCAACAGTTGCGTTCCCACGGATTTCTGTTTGCAGTCGCCGACGGAGTCGGCGGCATGGACCTCGGCGAAGTTGCATCCGCTACTGCGATCTCCGTAGTCACCACCGAGTACGCCAAATCGCAGGCCGATTCCCTGCTCGTGGGACTCATGCCGCGCCTCGTGCAACATGCCAACTCCGCCGTTCACGACATCAGGCTGGCACCGGAATATCGCGGCAAGCAAATGGCGACCACGCTCGTTGCCTGCGCCCTGCGCAACGATCAGGCCGTCGTCTCTCACGTCGGCGATTCCCGCTGCTATCTCGTCCGCCAGGGGGAAGCACGCCAGGTCACCCAGGATCACACCTGGGTCAACGAACAACGCAAAATGGGACTCATCTCGGCGTCCGAAATCTCCGCATCGGAATCTCGCCACGTCCTCATCAAGTCCCTCGGACCCGAAATGTTCGTCTCCCCCGACACCACCGCCGTAAGCCTCCGGCCCGGAGACATCCTCGTTCTCACCACCGACGGCGTGCACGATGAAATGCGCCAAGACCAGATCGCCGCCATTGTCTCGCAGACCAAAGACATTGAAGAGATAGCCCGGGAACTGGTGGCGCGGGCCGTCGAGATCGACGGCAACGACAACACCACCGCGCAAGTCATCAGGGTCCGCTCCATCGAGCAGGTAGGCATGTATCGGGGACGGCCTTACCGGATGCCCGGATGACCGCGGCCCATTGCTGTCTACCCATAGCGCCAAGGGATTCGGTTCCTGCTCCAGCCGCTGAGAGGACACCAGTCGATTACAGTAAGTGAATAACCACCCGGTGGAGACTGACGCACGATGGGGTATCACGACGGCCTTGAGGCCGGCACGCAGCTCGACTCTTATCGCATTGACGCGCCTGTCGCGCGCAGCGGAATGGCCTCCATCTACCGCGCCACCGATACTCGCGACGGCCGCGTCGTCGCATTGAAAATTCCTCATCCCGACCTTGAAGCGGATCCCATCCTCTTCGACCGCTTCCACCGCGAAGCCTCGATTGGCGAGAAACTCGATCATCCCCGCGTCATGCGTGTCTTCTCAGCAAAAGAACACTCCCGTGTCTACATGGTCATGGAATGGTGCGATGGACGGCTGCTCCGCCAGATTCTCGATGAAGGCCGCATCGATCCCGACCGCGCCATCCGCCTCACCATCGAAATCCTCGAGGCTCTTCAATACATCCACGAAAAAGGTATCGTTCACCGTGACATGAAGCCGGAGAACGTCATGGTCGATGAGCATGACAACATCAAGCTCATCGACTTCGGCATCGCCGGCGACTCCGCGGCCCGCCGCCTCACGTATGCCAACATCACGGCAGCCCTCGGCACTCCCAACTACATCTCGCCCGAACAGGTGAAGGGCAAGCGCGGCGATGGCCGCTCCGATATCTATGCCGTCGGCATCATGCTTTATGAAATGCTCACCGGCCAGCTGCCGTTCACCGGCGCCAACCCGGTGCAGGTGATGAACGACCGCCTGCTCAACTACCCCAAGCCGCCGCGCCTGCTCGAGCCTTCAATTTCTCCGCAGCTCCAAGAAGTGATCTATCGCGCCATCGAACGCGATCCTCAAAATCGCTATGCGCACGCGCGCGAATTCGCTCGCGATCTGGAGCATCTCGATGAGGTCGGAGTGGAAGACCGCCCCGAACTGCACACCTGGAATAAACGCAAAGCCCACTGGCCGCGTAAAGCGCTTTATTATGTTGCTTTGGCCATGATCCCCGTTGCTATCCTGTTGATCATGGTGCTGCTCTCCCGGCGCCACTGACCGCCCGGGGCCATTGCCAGGCATGTTTGGACTTTCCTCACGCTGTTTTTATGCCTGGAACCTTAAACTCTTTAGTGACAACCCAATCCGTTATCGTCCAAAGGAGATCCATGTCCACTGAGTACCGCAATTTTCTGGCTCTGCCCTATGCCGAGTTGGAAGAGCTGAACCTGCAAGCGAAGGCTGACCGTTTGAATCGCGTCTCGCCTGATGAGGTCCGCGACAAGCGTCTAAAGTATCTCACCGACGAAAAGCGGATCAAGGCTGTCACCGTGCTCTTCTCCGACCTCGAAGGCCGGCTCCACCTGCTCGACTACGACAAGAAGTTCCTCCTTGGCGCCTACGAAAACCTCACCTTCGACGGCTCCTCCATCCGCGGCTTCACCGCCCAGAAGGAAAGCGATCTCCGCCTCGGCATTGACTGGAGCGCCTTCTACTGGGTCCCCGCCGACGTCTTCGGCAACGGCAAGGTGCTGGTCTTCGGAACCGTCATCGACAAGGACGGCACGCCTTACTCCGGCGACCTGCGCGGCGTCCTCAAGGCCTATGCCGACAAGCTTTATGCGGACAAGGGCTACACCCTCAATGCCGCCAACGAAATCGAAGGCTTCCTGTTCGCGGGCAGAGACGCCGAGCGCCGTTTCCACGAGACCGGTCGCTTCGAATTCATCAATACCGGCGGCTACTACCACGTGCTGCCCCTCGATCCGCTCCGCCAGTTCATCGACTTCTCCGCTGAAGTGCAGCGCGCCATGGGCTTCCAGAACGAAAAGGATCACCCCGAAGTCGCGCCCAGCCAGTTCGAAATCAACTACGGCTACGGCGAAGTTGTCGCCGCCGCCGATCAGATCCAGCTCTACAAGCTGCTCACCCGCCAGATCGCCAACAACATGGGCTACACCGCCAGCTTCCTGCCCAAGCCCGTGGTCGGCGTCAACGGCAGCGGCATGCACACCAACGTCTCGGTGTCCAAGGACAAAACCAACCTCATGTGGGATGAGAAAGGCCAGGAGAAGCTCTCCCAGTTTGGGTGGGACTTCATCGACCGCATCCTCACTCACGCGCTCGACATCTGCCTGATCCTCAATCCCAGCGTCAACGCCTATCGCCGCCTCGACCCCCACTTCGAAGCCCCCAACCAGATCAAGGCATCGGCCACCGATCGCGGATCGATGGTGCGCGTGCCCATCGGCAACTCCCGCTCCATGCGCGTCGAAGTCCGCTCCGTGGCTCCCGACGCCAACCCCTACCTCGCCCTCTACTCCATCTTCAAGACCGGCATCGACGGCACCACCGCCAGCATCGACAACCTGCGCCAGGCCCAGCGCTACCTGCCCGATCACATTCAGCAGGCCATCGACGACTTCAAAGCTTCAGGCTGGATTGCCGACATCCTCGGCGCCGACGTGCAGGGCCGCTTCGCCGATCTCAAGCAGGCCGCTGCCAACCGCTCCCCGCGCGATCTTGGAACCTTCGTCAAGCCCTCTGAAGTGCAATACCACCACGAGGTCTACAACCAGTCCCTCTGGAACCACTTCTAGAGACAACCAGGCATCAGCAGAAAGGGCGGCGCGGGCCATCACCCGCGCCGCCCATTTTGTTTGCACCCGGCAGGTCCCGACCCCGCGCCAGCCAGACCAGTCCACTAAGGGTTTGAGCTGGCATCTCACCGACACGCCACCGGGGACTAATATCTAGTGGGGATTCTTCGGCGGCGTCATCGTCTTCCAGTTCTTGGCAATATGGAAGTATTTGGCAATCGTGTGCACGAAGTGTTCGGCGTTGGGACGCGGCTTCACGGCCCCGCGCAGAACCGCGTTGACTCCCACCGCGGATCCATATTCCGCCTTGGTGTCCTGGGCATTGGCCTCCAGCACATCGCCGCTCAGGTCAAGACCGGCAAACAGTCCCTTGGCGCGCGAGTAGGTTAGGAACTCCGCGTTCAACCGCACGTCCGTCGCTGCTTGGGCGTCGCGTCCCACCGGACCAGCCGCGGCAGAGGCATTCGCTCCCAGCTTTATCTTGCTGTGAAGCATATCCTGCGCGCTCTTTGCATTCATTCCGATCAGCACCAGGTCCGTGGCCTGTCCGCCGATTTGAAATCCGAAGCTCGCCCCCGCCAGCCTGACAAATACCGGAGCGCTCCACCCATGACCCGTGCGGCACGAGGCGACCCCCTGGCCATATTGCGCCCCCACGCCGAAGGCAGCCTTCTTTTCTGAAGGGATCACGATCACGCAATGCGCACCGCCCAGGACTGTCTCCGGAATTGCATGGTCAGGGGCAGCCATCACCTCTTCAATGATGTTAGCCGCAGCATTGAGACGGTCATCCATCTTGCTGGTGTCTTCCGCTCTCGCTCCATTCGGCAGAACAGCGATTATCCCCACCGTCAGACAACAAACAAGCGCCTTCATCTTCCCCATCGATAGCCAACTTTCGTTAAGTCACAATTGGACAACCCTTTGATAGATGGCCCAGGCGGTTCAATTAGCTGTATGGACACACAACAAGCCCTGACTGTTTCGCCAGCGGGTTCACCCGATAACTGCCGCAGCAGATGCAACAAGATTCGTAATTCGGCACCTTCCCTTAAAATGAACCCATGTTCACCGGCATCATCGAGCAGACCGGCACCCTGGTCAGCCTCCACGACACCGGCGGCGTGCGCCGGCTCATCGTCGCAGCTCCGGGCCTCGCCTCACGCCTGCGCGAAGGCGATTCCCTCTCCGTCTCCGGCGTCTGCCTCACCGCTCTCGATGTCGATCCTGAATACTTCCACGCTGATCTGGCCCAGGAAACCCTCGACCGCACCTCCCTGGGCGCGCTGGCCCCAGGCTCCGAGGTCAACCTAGAACTCCCCACCGCCGCGGGCAGCCCCCTCGGAGGACACGTCGTGCAGGGACACGTCGACGGAACCGGCATTCTGACCTCGCTCGAACCGGTCATTCCCCGCTCCAGCCCCGCCTTCGACGAAAAAACCACCGACTGGACCCTTAAGGTCCAGGTTCCCCGCCCCATCCGCCAATGGATGGTGCCCAAGGGATCAGTCGCCATCGAAGGCATCAGCCTGACCATCGCCGCCTGGGACGGGGAAGTCATCACCATCGCCATCCTCCCCCTCACCTACTGGCGCACCAACCTCCATTCCCTGCCCCCCGGCTCGCCCGTCAACGTCGAGGCCGACGTGCTCGTCAAGCTGGCATGGGAGCAGCTCCAGGCCCGCAAAGAGCCCGCTTCCGAACTCACCGAGGCCTGGCTCGTGGCCAACGGCTTTTAGAGACCGCGGATTCGGCCCTGCCGGCCCCTCCCGTTCCCGGCCAGACTTATCTCATGATCGTTTGCTCTTCAGCAACGAACGCCCCCCGAAGCCTTGCTTTAATGCCGTCAGACCGAAGCAAAAAACGGCAGGTTCTGGATAGTTGATCGGTCGGCCGTTCACCTGGAAAACCCACCAGTCTGGCCTCTTCAGGCCAAAGGAACGACCGATGAACGCTCCAGAACCTGCCGGCGTCTATACGCTGTAAGCACTGATACCCTTGCAATGAGAGCTGTTTGACCAAAGGAACGGAGACCGGCCGGGCCGGTTTTCCGGGGACGATTCATGGCAGAGTTCGTGATCAAAATGGCCGACGAGCGCGGCCGCGTGCAGGAGCAGGTGCAGACGGCATCCACCGCCGACGAACTGCGCGCCCGCTTCATCCACGCCGGCTACCACGTCTTCTCGGTCAAGGCCCGCGGCGGCCTCCCCGGCATCTCCCGCCGCAAGGTCAAGCTCGAGCCCTTTCTCATCTTCAATCAGCAGTTCCTGACCCTCATCCGGGCCGGACTGCCCATCCTCGGCTCTCTGCAGATGCTGGGCAAAACCCAGAAAAACCAGCATTTCGCCGCCCAGCTCGACGATGTCTCCACCCGCGTCAAAAACGGCGAAGCCCTTTCCGCTGCCTTCGAAGCGCAGAGCGGCTTCCCGGTGATGTACACCACCACCCTGCTGGCCGGCGAACGCTCCGGCAACCTCCAGGAAGTGATGGAGCGCTATGTCAACTTCCAGCGCGTCACCCTCACCTTCCGCAAAAAGCTGATCTCCTCGCTCATCTATCCCGTCGTCCTGCTGGCCCTCGTCTCCGCCCTCATGGTCTTCATGTTCGCCGTGGTCGTGCCCCAGTTCGCCAAGCTCTACGACCAACTCGGCAACAAGCTCCCCGGCATTACCCTCGACCTGCTCAGCTTCGGCACCTGGATGCAGCACAATGCCCTCTACCTGCTGCTGGTGGTCGTGATCCTCGGCCTGGTCGCGTGGCGCTTTGGATCTACCGAGCGCGGCCGCGACGTCGTCGATGCCATCCGCATCCGCATGCCCATCGCCGGCAAAATCTGGGTCAAGTACCAGGTTGCGCAGTTTGCCCGCACCCTTTCGACCCTGCTTACCGGCGGCCTGCCGCTGGTTCCTTCGCTGGAAACCGCTGCCCGCTCCATCAACTCCCGCAAAGTCTCCAAGGCCGTCATGAGCTCCATCGAGACCGTGCGCGAAGGCAGGAACCTGGCCGATTCACTCTCCGGCACCGGCGTGTTCCCCGACCTGGCTACGGAAATGATCGCCGTCGGCGAACAGACCGGCGCCCTCCCGGCGATGCTCAACTCCGTCGCCGAATTCTTTGAAGAAGACGTCGCCACTGCGCTCACCGCCGCATTGGCCCTCATCGAGCCGGCCATCCTCATCATCATGGGTGTGGTGGTCGTCTTCATCCTCATCTCGCTCTACCTGCCCATCTTCTCGCTCGGCTCGGGCAGCGCCGGAGGTACCCCCTAATGGCTGACTCCTCATTGCTCGCGATTCCCGTCCCCGCCGGACACGACGAACGTTCCCACGCCGAAATGCTCGCTGCGCGCTATCGCGCCGAGTTCGTCGACCTCAAGAACTTCAAGATCCAGCACGACCTGCTGCGCACCGTGCCGGTCGAGCTGATGTTCCGCTACAACTTCGTGCCCATCGAGCAGCGCGCCGACGCCCTGGTCATCGCCGTGTCCGATCCCTCGCAGCTCATGATCCTCGACGAGATCGCCGGCCTGCTCGGGCACCGCATCATTGCCCGCGTCGCCACCCTCTCGCAGATCACCGACCTGCTCAAGAAAACCGAGCAGTCGCAGCGCGTCCTCGACGAAGCCAGCGAAGGTCTCACCTTCGACGTGCTCACCGGAGAAGACAACTCCGACGAAAACATCTCCATCGAGAAGCTCACCCGCGAAGAAGACATCAGCCCCATCATCCGGCTGGTCGATACCACCATCTTCACCGCCCTCGAGCGCCGCGCTTCCGACATCCACATCGAAACCCAGGACGATTCCGTCATCGTCAAATACCGCATCGACGGCGTGCTGCAGATGGCCCTGGCCCCCATCGCCCGCGAGCACCACTCCACCATCCTGTCCCGCATCAAGATCATGTCCGAGCTCGACATCGCCGAGCGCCGCGTTCCCCAGGACGGCCGCTTCCGCGTCCGCTACAAGGGCCGCCTCATCGACTTCCGCGTCTCCATCATGCCCACCGTGCATGGCGAAAACGCCGTCCTCCGCGTGCTCGACAAGGAGTCGATGAGCGAGAAGTTCCGCAACCTCACACTCGACGTCGTGGGCTTCGCCGAACAGGACCTGCGCCGCTTCCGCCGCTACATCCGCGAGCCCTACGGCATGGTGCTGGTCACCGGGCCTACCGGCTCCGGCAAGACCACCACCCTCTACGCCGCCCTCAACGAGATCAAGAGCGAAGAAGACAAGATCATCACCATCGAAGACCCGGTCGAATACCAGATCCGCGGCATCACCCAGATTCCCGTCAACGAAAAGAAGGGCCTCACCTTCGCCCGCGGACTGCGCTCCATCCTCCGCCACGATCCCGACAAGATCCTGGTCGGCGAAATCCGCGACCAGGAGACCGCTCAGATCGCCATCAACTCCGCCCTCACCGGACACCTGGTCTTCACCACCGTCCACGCCAACAACGTCGTCGACGTGCTCGGCCGCTTCCTCAACATGGGCGTCGAAGCCTACAACTTCGTCTCCGCGCTCAACTGCATCCTCGCCCAGCGCCTGGTCCGCACCATCTGCGACTACTGCGCGCGCAACGTCAAGTACGACGAGGAAACCCTGCTCGTCTCCGGCCTCGATCTCGCCGAATGGCGTGACTTCAGCTTCCGCGAAGGCGCCGGCTGCATCGAGTGCGGCGGCACCGGCTTCCGCGGCCGTACCGCCATCCACGAGTTGCTCGACCTCACCGACCCCATCCGCGAACTCATTCTGGAAAAGAAGCCGACCTCGGAAGTCCGCAAGCTCGCTCAGAAGGAAGGCATGAGCTTCCTGCGCGAGTCCGCCATCGATCGCGTCAAGCGCGGCCTGACCACGCTCAAGGAAATCAACAAAGTCACCTTCATCGAGGCCTCACGCTAGTGCCCATGCTCAGCAAGAACACCCAATCCGCATCCGCCACCAGCGGGCGTCCGCCGGCCGCGGTCGAGCTGGCGCCGGAAGGCGTACTGGCGGCGGCGGTTCCCGCCCCCGGTCAGCCCCCGGTGCACGCCTTCGCCGCCCTGCCCGCCGGCGCCCTCATTCCGGGCGTCGCTGAAGCCAACATCCGCACCCAGGACGCCGTCGCGGCCGCCATCCGCACCGCCCTCGAACAGGTTTCTCCGCGCAGCCGCCATGTGACCCTCATCGTTCCCGATACCGCGGTGCGCGTCTTCGTTCTCGACTTTGACTCTCTGCCTTCCAAATCCACTGAAGCAGTTCCCGTATTGCGTTTCCGCCTTCGCAAGATGGTGCCCTTCGACGTCGAACATGCCGCCCTCAGCTACCAGGTCCTCATTCAGGACAAGTCCACCGTCAAGGTGCTGGTCACAGTGATGCCCGGACCCATTCTCACTGACTACGAGGCCGCCGTCCGCGCTGCCGGCTACGAGCCCGGCTCGGTGCTGTCCTCCAGCCTCGCCGCCCTTGCCGCGCTCGAATCGCTCGAGCCTATCCTGGCCGCGAACCTCACCGGCGCCGCGCTCACCACCTCCATCACCAGCGGGCAGGACCTGCTCCTGTTCCGCACTGTGGAACTGCCCGCCGATGGCGAAACCCGCATCGCCGAGATGCAGCGCAGCATCGTTGTCGCCGCCGCGTATTACGAAGACAAGCTCATCGCCCGGCCTCGCCAGGTTCACTACGCCGGCACCCAGTCGGCCGCCGACTTTGCCCGCCTCATCGGCGATCCCGAATTGAACATCGTCGAAATGGCCCCACCCGCCACCCTGGGCGGAACCACTCCAACCGGACCTATCAGCCTCGCCGGCATCACCGGCGCGCTGGCGGGAGCGTAACCCGATGAGAATCTCGATCAATCTCGCTACCCGTCCGTTCGCCGACATCGGGCCCATGATCAAGCGGCTGCGCATCGCCATGGGCGTGCTCGCCGTGCTCGGCATCGCCCTCGGCTTCGGCCTCCATGCCCTGCACAACAAGGCTGAAGCGGCCCGCGCCCGCGAGCACTCCCTCGACGGCGCCATCGCCCGCATCAACGGCGAACGCCAGGGCTACCAGTTCATGATGAGCCAGCCGGACAACGCCACCGTCCTTTCGCAATCGCAAAACCTCAACCGTCTCTTCGACGAGAAGGCGTTCTCCTGGACCCTGGCCATGGAAGACCTCGAAACCGTGCTTCCCGGCGGCGTCCAGGTCACCACCCTCGAGCCCCTCCGCGACAAGACCGGCCGCATCACCCTCCGCCTCCGCGTGGTCGGGCCCCGCAACGCCGACGTCGGCCTGCTGCAGAATCTTGAACACTCCCGCCAGTTCCTCGAGCCCCGCATCGTCGGTGAAAGCGCCGAAACCAACGGAGCTCCCGGCGCCGCCCTCGAGCCCGTCAGCGCCTCCAACCGCGTGACCTTCGAAGTGCTCGCCGACTACAACCCCGCCACCCTCGGCGAACTGGCCCGGAAAACAGCCGAAGCCAAGGCCGAAAAGAAGACCTCCGTTCCCCACCCCGCCACTCCGGCGAAACACACCGGCGCTGTCACCCCTGCACTTCAACACTCCATGGGCACCCGCCCCGCAGGTCCCGGCGCGCGCGCCCCCTTCTCCGGTGTCTCGCGCCCCCCGCAGACCATCGCCAAACCCCGTCCGGGAGCCCCGAGTGCTGCCCCTAACGGAGTCCCGACAGGAGCGCCGAAATGACCGACCGCACCTCCAACATCTCCTGGCGTGAGCGGCTGGCCTCGCCCCTCACCTGGCACTACGCGGGATTTGCCGTCCTGCTCGCCATCATCATCGTTCTGGCCGTGCGCTTCGCCCTGGACTGGTCCGCCACCAGTTCCCGCACCACCGACGCCCTGGCCGGCAAGCAGGTAGAACTCAAGGCGCTCGATATCGAGACCGCTCCGCTGCGTGGCCTCGACAACCGCGTTGCCCTCACCCGCGATCAGATCAAGGACTTCTACGCGAGCCGCATCCCCGCCAACTACTCCTCGTTCGCCGAACGCATTGGTGAGCTTCAGGTCAAGTCGGGCGTGCGCCTCACTCGGCTCACCTACACCCAGGGCAAGCCCAATGGCGACCTCACCGAGGTCACCCTGGATGCCGGCATCAGCGGCGACTACGCCCAGATCATGCACTTCGTTAACTCGCTCGAGCGCGACAAGACCTTCTTCGTCATCCGCGCCATGTCCCTTACCGGCCAGCAGGGCGGACTCGTCAACCTGCGCCTCCGCGTCTCCACCTGGCTGCGCCGCGATGCCGCGGCCGCCAGCGGATTGCCACAAACCCCCACTACCGCGGAACCTGCCGCCGGGCCGGAGGGAGAATAGTCATGGCCTTACGTCTCGGTGCGGAAAACAAAAGACAGGTCTACCTCGTCATTGGCCTCTTTTCCTTCATCCTCCTCTTCGGCGGATATGAGATCTACAACATGTACGGCGGCTCCGCCCGCACCAACACCGTTCCGCCCGTGCGCAGCGCCGTCACTCCGGGCGCCGTCACCACATCGGCCGGTCCTGAGGCCCCGAAGCTCTCCAACGCCAGCATCGATCCGACCCTGCACCTCGCCGAGCTGGCCCGTAATGAGTCGGTCGAGTACTCCGGGAACGGGCGCAACATCTTCTCCGCCGAGTCCGCCCCGGTCAAGATCGAAGCTCCCATCAAGACCGCTCGCGACGAACCGCAGGTGGTCATTCCGACCGGGCCCCCACCGCCGCCCAAGCCCCCGGCTATCGATTTGAAGTACTTTGGCTACAGCCAGGCCAAGGACAAATCCATCAAGGCATTCCTCGTCCATGGTGACGACATCTTCATGGCCAAGGCCGGCGAAATCGTCGACCATCGCTACAAGGTGGGCAGCATCGCCCCGGGCAGCGTCCAGATCACCGACCTGGCCTATAACAACACCCAGAGCCTGCCCATCACGGCTCAATGAACCGCGCCGGCAGCAGGGTCGGAATTCCGGGTAACCCTGCCCTCCGCCTTGCGTCGAAACTTATGATGACCTTCGCACCAGACCGGTCCGGCACCACTCAGCGCGGGGCGCGCACCCCTGCCGCGCCCCCCGCCGGATCGCGTTCCGAAGATGGTTTTATCCTCGTGGTCGTCATGTTCATGCTTGCCCTGCTGATCATCGGTATGGCCGTCGCCCTGCCCAAGATGGCCACCCAGATCCAGCGCGACCGCGAAATCGAGACCTATCACCGCGGCATGCAGTACCGCCGCGCCATCCAGCTCTATTTCCGCAAGTTCAACCGTTATCCGCCCAACATGGAAGCGCTGGTTAAGACCAATGAAATGCGCTTCCTGCGCAAAAAGTATATCGACCCGATGACCGGCAAGGATGACTGGAAGCCCGTCATGGTAGGGCAGAACAAGACGCCCATGGCCATGGGCTTCTTCGGTCAGCCCCTCGGCGGCATGGGCATGGGCGGAGCCGCCATGGCCGGCATTGGTCCAGGTGGCATCGCCGGCGGAAACCCCCTCGGCAACGGCGGCGGCATCGGCAACAGCACCTTTGGCGGCAATAGCAGCGTGGGCAACAGCACCTTCGGAGGCAATTCCGGCAGCAGCTCCATCTTCGCCTCCAACAACAACACCGGCACTAACGGCAGCAACACCGTCACCCCCACCTCAGGCGGAACCGACGCCAACGGCAATCCGGTCGACCCCAATACCGGCTCATCGCCCATCGCCGCCGGACCGACCTTCGGAGGCGCTGGCATCATCGGCGTATCCCCCGCCAGCCCCAAGCTTTCCCTCTTCGTTTACAAGAAGAAGAATCACTACCTCGACTGGGAATTCCTCTATAGCCCCCTTAGCGACCAGATGACCATGTCAGGGGGCAACAGCGGCGCGATCCAGCCCTCGCAGCCCGGATTTGGCGCTCCCGGCACCGGCTTCTCGCCACCAGGCGGCACCACTGGAACCGGGTTCAACGGCACCGGCACTGGAACCGACCCAGGTACAGGTACCGGCACAGGGACGGGCACTCCCACTACTCCGACTCAGCCCCAGCCTTGAGGGGCTCGCCGGTCCTCCCAGCCGTCCTTCTCAGGCAAAACACGCCGGAAACACAAAACGGCCCGCTCCATGATGGAGCGGGCCGTTTCTAAATCCGGCACAGCTTTTCCCCAACTCTGCGGGATGGGCTGGTTCGCGTCCCGTTAGACGCTGAACGAAGAGCCGCACCCGCAGGTGGACTTCACCTGGGGATTTTCAAACTTGAATCCGGCAGCTTCCAGCGTCTCCACGTAGTCCACTGTGCAGCCGTTCAGATACATCAACGACGTGGCATCCACAAACACCTTCAAGTCATCGAAACTGAACACCTTATCCATCATCCCGCTCTGGTTTTCAAACGCCATCGAGTATTGAAATCCCGAACAGCCTCCTCCCACAACGCCGATACGCAGCCCGGCGGGCAGAGGATCCTGGGTGGCCATGATCTCGCGCACCTTGGCGATCGCCTGCGAGGTCAGGACGAGAGGTGCCTTCTTGATGGTTTCCTGTGCGGGTGCAACGGTAGTGGCCATAACTTCTCCAAACTTGAAGTGACTGATACGTAATGATAACTCTAACGGTCCCCAAAACTATCTTCAAGGACCAATTTGGTCGTCGTTCTATTGGATGCACTGTCACCATTTAGGTCGCATGTTCCCCCGCCCATGGCGCCGTGATCTTTTTGTTGCCCGCCACCCTTTACAGCGTTACCACATAACCGTTGAGGTCATAAAAATGGTTGTGATTACCGTCACCAAAAGAATGTCTGCTCTGGGCTATGATGATCAACCGTAAGGCCCCTCTACCCGAGACCGCGTATCCCCGCCACGGGCCCGCCGGTATCTGGGACCAGAATCTCATTGGAGGTGCATTATGGTTCCTGTCATTTGGTCTGTCTGGTCACTCTGCATCCTGTTCCTCGCGGTCATGTATATTTACCGGTCGCGTCTCACCCGCGATGAAGAGGATCAGATCTTCCTCGACGACTCGTTCAATCATGAACGCGCAGCGCAAGCGGCAATCGCTGCCCGTGTGAACAAGATTCAGCCCGTGGTCCGGGCCTCGATCTGGCTGGCAGGCGTGGCCACCGTACTGGTTGTTGTCTACTACATCTGGGACATCTTCAACCAGTTCAAGTAACCCGACAAATATCCGGCGGGCACAACAACCAAATTTGGACGGCGGCCTTCTTCGCAAAGGTCGCCGCTCCGGATAGGTGTTGGCACTTTTTCAGCCGCAAACCACGCGCTTTCTGGTCGCTGCCGATCTGCTGCCCCGAACCAGTCTAAGGCTTACTCTACCTCGGGCCGCGCACGATATCCGTCGCGCGCGATGATGTCGTACTTCAGCGGATGATGCTTCGGATCCTGGAAGCGCAGAGGATGCCCCTCGTCGTCCACCAGTTCGACCCTCAGCTTACGATACGTCCCGTCCTGCTTGGGGTTCAACGGATGATAAACAAGCTGGTACTTTGACCGGATATTGGTATTGATGTCGCCAAAGATCTCCGGCATTTCCCCTGCAAACCGCGGGAAGAAGCTCTCCCCCCCGGTCAGCTTGGCAAATGTCTTCATCTCGTTATCGGCCTGCAGGTAATCCATCTCGCGCATCTGCGCGCCCATGCCGCCCCCGCCCTCTGACATGGCCCGCACCGCACCGCCGGTCGAGACAGTGAAGATGGTGATGTCGGGCGTGGTCTTCACCTTCTGCAGAATCTTGTCCAGGGTCAGCTTCGACATCGTGTCGCGCCCCGACGCGATCACAATGATGTACTTGCGCCCCTCGATGCGGCTCAGCCGGTCTTCCGCCTCATAGAGCGCGTCAAACAGGTTCCGCTCCGAGAATCCCGGCATCCGCATCGAGTTGATCGCTTCATACAGCTGCCGCTTGTCCTGCGTAAAATCCGTCACGATCTGCGTGCGCATATCAAAAGTCATCAGCGCGACATAGTCCTGCGGCCTCAATTGCTGCGCAAACGCCCACGCCGCGTTCCACATGTCATTGATGAACCACCAGCTGGTCGAGGCAAATTCGCACAGCAGCAGGGCCGTGATCGGCGCTTCCACCCGCTTGAACCCAGAGATCTTCTGCTCCACTCCGTCCTCATAAACCCTGAAGTTCGATGGCTTCAGGTTAGGAACGAACTGGTGCGTCTTCTCCAGCAGCACGCCCACATCGACCGTGACTTCAGGCACATCGACCCGCAGCGAATAGTTAGGTACGTCCGTCGGATTCTTGAACTTCGGAGCTGCCGGCGCCGGCGGAGGCGTATCTTCCGGGGCATCCTTCTTTTTAGGCAAGGCGATCGAGCCGTTATCGGCCCCCGGCCCCCCGGAGTCCGGAGCGGTCTGGTCTGGCTTGGGCGGCGGCGGAGTCGGAGTCTGGCTCTGCGCCTGGCCCAGTGGCCCGCTCGCAAGGGTCGCAATCAATACCGCGGCCACGGAAGGCAGCAGACGAGGGAAACGAATTCTGGATGCGTACTGCATCAACATGACGACCTCTGTGTTCAACAGCATACGGGATCGGCCCGGCCGCGAGAACGCTTGCCGTACGGCGCATGAGCGGCTCAATCTCCGCCATCCCCGGCTCACTCCGGGCCACCACAACCGCCTTTGCGCCAAGCTCGCGAAACAGCGCGCTTACGTTGCAACTCCGGTTGTACTCTAATAGACGTGGGAAAGCTTCTGAAAGAAACCAAAGCTCGCCTCGCTGCGCTGGTTCTTCTCCCCTGCGCAGCCTTCCTCCCTGTCACGCTTCCCGCCTCTTTGCTTGCCCAGTCCGCAGCCGGGTCCACATCAGGAACCGCCTCCGGGCCTCCGCCCTCGACCGGCGGCATCTTCCCCCTCAGCGAAGTTCACCGCGGCCTCCGCGCCACCGCCTGGACCGTGTTCACCGGCAATGACCCCGAGCCCATGGATGTCGAAATTCTCGGCGTCCTGCGCGGCGGCCGCGGTCCCGGCGAAGACATGATCCTGGCCCAGCTCCATGGCCCCAAGCCGGAATACACCGGCGTCGTGGCGGGCATGAGCGGCAGCCCCGTCTATGTTGGCGACAAGCTTCTCGGCTCCCTCTCTTACCGCATCGGCCAATTCAGCAAAGACCCGATCGCCGGCATTACCCCCATCGAACAGATGATGGAGGTACGCAATCTCCCCATCGCGCCCGCCCGCGATCTCCAGCGCGCCTCCACTGCCCTGCCCACGGTTTCCTCAGTTCCGTCCGCCGACACCGGTCTGCCCTGGTCAGATACCACCTCCGGTGCCCCGTCCGGCGCCACCTTCCAGGCCATGGAAACCCCCCTGGTTATGAATGGCTTCAGCCCCCAGGCCATTCAACTCTGGCAAAAGAAGATGGCCGGCACCGGCCTCGACATTGTGGCTGCCGGCGGCGTCAGTGGTTCGTCCGCATCCTCCGTCGATGCCGCTATGGCCTCCGCATCCGGAGTCCGGCCCGGCTCCGCCGTCAGCGCCCAGCTGGTCCGCGGCGACATGGAAATCGCCGCCACCTGCACCGTCACCTACATCGATCCCAAGCAGCTGCTCGCCTGCGGCCACCCCATCCTCCAGGCCGGACCCGTCTCCCTGCCCATGACCAAGGCGGAAGTCCTGGCCACCCTCGCCTCCCCCCTCAACGCCTTCAAGATCATCAACACCGGCGACCTCATCGGCACCTTTACTGAAGATCGCGATGCCGCTATCCGCGGCGTGCTCGGCTCCCGCGCCCACATGATCCCCCTGCACGTCACCGTCGACGGCACCGGCAAACCGCGCAAACTCAACGTCGAGGTCCTCGACCTGCCCGCCCTCACCCCTCAGGCAGTCCTCATCGTGCTCTTCCAGGCCCTCCTCCAGAACAACGACAATACCGCTGAAACCAGCTACCACCTCACCGGCAGCATCGACATGGATGGCTATTCCCCCGCGCCTCTTGACATTTGGGCTCCCGCCGGCGAAGGCATGCCCGCTCCCATGACCGCCGCCCTCGAAACCGGCGAGCGCTTCAGCAAGATCTACTCCAACAACGCCCGCCAGGGCTCGGTTCGCGACATCTCCATCCACGTCGAAACCATCCCCCGCCGCATCCAGGTGGAACTCCAGTCCGCCCGCCTCATCTCCGGCAACATCGTCCACGCCGGCGACACCATCGCCGTCGAAGCCACTGTCTGCCCCTGGCACGAACCGGCCCGCAATATCCGCATTCCCGTTACCCTGCCTGCCCGCCTCGGCGCCGGCAGCCTGCGCATCCTCGTCTCCGATGCCGGCACCCTCGATCGCACCCGCGACCAGCCTCGCATGGGCGCGCGCCCGGCCGACGTCCAGTCCGTCCTGTCCCAGGCCCGCAGCGAACACTCCGCCGACCACATCTACGTCAGCCTCCTCATGCCGGAGACCCAGGCCGCCATGGAAGGCAACACCCTCTCCGGCCTGCCCCTCTCTGTCGCTAACGCGCTCGAGCCCCTGCGCACCGGACAGGCTGTCAATCTCAATGGCGAATCAGCGGTCGTCGCCGCCGCCGCGCCGGCCGGCGGCGTCCTCAACGGATTTCAGGTTCTCAACCTTAGGATTGAGGACGGCGGCGGGGTAAACTGATTGCCGGGGTGGGCTCTCCGCCCCGCGATCCGGCGCTCAACCCTGCCGGCACGACAAGAGGACCTGATCGACCATGGCCCAGATTCAAGGTTTAGCTGCTCACGCCGCAGGCGCTGAATTGTTGCCTTTCCGTTACGAACCCGGCGAACTCGGGGTGCAGGAAGTCGAAATCGACATCTCCCACTGCGGCATCTGCCACAGCGACCTCCACCTCATCTCCAACGACTGGGGCATCAGCCACTACCCCTTCATCCCCGGCCATGAAATCATCGGCACCGTTACCGCCGTCGGCCCCGGAGTCCGCTCCCTCAAGCCCGGTCAGCGCGTCGGCCTCGGATGGCAGTCCAACTCCTGCGGCGAATGCGAATGGTGCACCCGCGGCATGGAAAACCTCTGCCCTTCCGCCGAAGCCACCTGCGTCCACCGCCACGGCGGTTACGCCAGCCGGGTACGCGCCAATGCCCGCTTCGTCATCCCCATCCCCGATGCCCTGGTCAGCGAGAATGCCGCTCCTCTCCTCTGCGGCGGAATCACCGTCTACAACCCCCTCCGCAGCCACGGCGTCAACCCGTCCTCGCGCGTCGGCGTCATCGGCATCGGCGGCCTGGGCCACATGGCTATCCAGTTTGCCCGCGTCTTCGGCGCCGAAATCACCGCCTTCTCCACCTCCGCCGCCAAGGAAGAAGAGGCTCGCAGCCTCGGCGCCCACAACTTTGTCAACACCCGCGAAACCCGCTCCGTCAAAAAAGTCAGCGGCTCCATCGACTTCATTCTCAGCACCGTCAATGTCGATCAGGACTGGAGCATCTACCTCCACGCGCTGCGCCCCACCGGAACCCTCTGCTTCGTCGGCATTCCTCCCTCCCCTGTATCGCTTCAGATCTTTCCGCTCATCTCCGGCATCCGCACCGTCACCGGCAATCCCACCGGAAGCCCTTTCCGCATCCGCGAAATGCTTGACGTTGCCGCCCGCCACGGCGTGCGCGCGCAGACCGAGGCCTTTCCCATGGCCAAGGCCAATGAAGCCATCGAGCGCGTTAAAAAGAACAAGGTGCGCTACCGCGCCGTGCTGGCCAACTGAGGACTCCCACCTCGCCAGGAGCACACGCTTTTATGACTTCGGTCCGCATCGACAAGTGGCTCTGGGCCGCCCGCTTTTTCAAGACGCGCGCGCTCGCCATCAAGGCCTGTGACCTGGGCCGCATCCGCTCCAACGGCATTGAAGCCAAGCCCGCCCGCGATGTCCGCCCCGGCGACAGGCTCAACATCAAGAACGAAGGCGGCGACTTCGAGGTTGAAGTGCTCGCCCTCAGCGAAGTGCGCGGTCCCGCCGCCGTCGCCCAGGCCCTCTATCGCGAAACCGACGCCAGCAAGGAACTCCGCCTCAAGGTCGCCGCCGAACTGAAAGCCATGCGTCAGTACGCGCCCATCCCCGAACGCCGCCCCAGCAAGCGCGACCGCCGCCGCATCATCCAGTTCCGTGGCGGACAGTAGCCTGACCGTCCCTGCCGTCTTTGTCCCCACACGTCAGATGCCCCTCCGCGTCCAACTGAAGACGACATGGAGTGGCACTCATCAAGCGCGTTATGCTCCCCAAGCCCTACTTTAGTAAACTCGACGGCAGCATGCTAGTTGCCGACCGAACGATTCCCCGCCGTCGTTTCGCTCTCCCTTCTGCCGCGATAATGGCCGCCCTCCTGGCCGGACTCCCAGCGCCTCTGCTTCACGCCCAGGGCACCCACCTGTGGACCCAGTCGCGCCTCGAAGATTTCGAAAAAGGCACCCCCCAGGGAGTAGCCCTTTCCAGTGACGGCTACCTCCGCACTGCCCCCGGGCTCAGCGAGGTCCTCACCACCCCATCGACTTTCGTGTGGTCGGTCGCCGCCGACAAAAACGGCATAGTCTACGTAGGAACCGGCTCTCCCGCCACCGTCCAGCGCATCGGCGCAGACGCTAAGTCCACCACCATCTTCGAAACTCATGACCTCACCGTTCAGGCCCTGCGCCTCGGCCCCGACGGCTCTCTCTACGCCGCCACCATGCCCAGCGGCAAGGTCTACAAGCTCAAAGCTGACGCCGCCACTGCTCAGGATGAGTCCAGCGCTACCCTCGTCTTTGATCCCGCCCGCGTCGATACCCCCCGGCCCTCCGACGCCAAAGCCGACAAGTCTGCCTCCGACATCAATTCCTCCAGGCAGGAATCCAAGTCGCACTACATCTGGGATCTTGCTTTTGACCACGCTGGCCGCCTCTACATCGCCGCCGGCGGTCCCGGCGCCATCTACCGCATCGACCCCTCCAAGCCTTCCGCTACCCCTGAGGAATTTTTCAAGAGCGATGAACAGCACATTCGCTGCATGGCGTGGGATTCAAAAGGCAACCTGATCGCCGGCTCCGACGGCAGCGGCCTCGTTTACCGCATCAGCCCGCAGGGCAAGGGCTATGTCCTGTTCGACGCGCCTCGCCGCGAGATCACCTCCGTGGCCGTCGCCGCCGACGGTGCCATCTACGCCGCCAGCGTGGGCGATAAATCCCACAACCCCCTGCCGCCCCTCCCGGTCCAAGGCAACGGCGTTGTCACCTTCACCGTCGTGCAGCCCGGATCCCTCCAGGTGGCCAACTCCAGCACGTCCGCCCCTGAAGGCACCGAGATCTACGAACTCAAGGAAGGCCAGGCGCCGCACAAACTCTGGTCCGGCAAAGACGAAGTGGTTTACGCCCTCGCCGCCCGGCCCGACGGCCTGCTCACTCTCACCGGCAATCGCGGACGCCTCTTCGTCATTCACGAAGACGGCACCTACGCCGACATCGCCCATCTCGAAGCCCAGCAGGGTCTCGCACTCGCGGTGGCCAATCCCGCCGATCCCGCGTCCCGCGCCTTCATCGGTACGGGCAATACCGGCAAGCTCTACTCCCTCGGCACCGAAGACAAGCACGAATACGCCAGCGACGTGCTCGATGCCGGAGCCACCGCCCGCTTCGGCCGTGTCGAAGTTCAGCCCGGCTCCGCCAACTTCGAAATCCTTACCCGCACCGGCAACGTCGAACAGCCCGTGCGCGGCTGGTCCGACTGGGAACCCCTCAAAGAGGGCGTGGTGGCATCCCCCACCGGCCGCTTCCTGCAATGGAAGGCCGTATTACGTCCCGCTGCCCTCCTCGGGGCCGTTGGCATCAACTACCTTCCCGTCAACGCCGCTCCCGTGGTCGACGAGCTCGTGGTCGTACCCGGCGCCCGTCTCAACGGATCGAACCCGCCCAACCCCCAACAGCAGACCGTCAACATCAATTTCCCTTCGGGCAATGCCCAATCGCCCGTCGTCAGCTTTGATTCCGCCGCCACTAGCTCCCCACTCGCCGCCATGAAAGACAAAACCGCCATCACCGCGCGCTGGGCTGCCCACGACGACAACGGCGATGAACTCACCTTCGCGCTTTACCTGCGCGGCGATGGCGAACAGGTCTGGCGGCTGCTCAAAGACAACATCACCGAAAAGGCCTACACCTTCGACGCTTCCCTCCTGCCCGATGGCGGCTACGAGATGCGCGTGGTCGCCTCCGATGCTCCCTCTCACTCCCCCGGCGAGGCCCTCAGCGGCGCCAAGGAAAGCGATCGCTTCGAAGTCGACACCACCCCGCCCGTCGTCAGCGGTCTCAAGGCCGCCGAAACCTCCTGCGCGCAGCCGTCCTGCCATGCCATCGGGTTCAACTTCGACGCCGAAGACGCCATGTCCCCCGTCACTCACGCCGAATATTCACTCGACGCCGGCCCCTGGCAATACATCGAGCCCGTCGGCGGTCTCTCCGACTCGCGCCGCGAACACTACGACGTACACATCGCCGCGCCCGCGCTCGGGAGCAAGCCCGGCGAACATCTCCTGACCGTGCGCGCCTACGACCGCCACGACAATGTGGGCCTCGCCAAAACCGTCTTCAATACCGGCTCCGCATCCCCGGCCAGGTAGGGAACCGCATGCGCTTTGAACTTTTCGTGGCGGCGCGCTACCTCAAAGCCAAGCGGCGCCAGGCGGTCGTCGGGGTCGTCACCACCATCTCCGTCACCGGCGTCGCAGCCGGAGTCGCCGCGCTCATCATCGCTCTCGCCATTACCAATGGAATGCGCCGCGATCTGCAGGACCGCCTCGTCGACAGCAGCGCCCACGTCCAGCTCATGCGTATCGAAAAAGATGGCATCCGCGACTGGCGCCCGCTGCTTCAGCGCCTGCGCCAACTGCCTCACGTGACGGCTGCCTCACCTGGCCTGTTTGAACAGGTCCTGGTTGCCCGTGGCGCCCGCGACGGCGGAGCGCTCATCGAAGGCATCCTGCCCGACGACGAACTCACCGTCAGCGGCTTGCTCAAGGCCGCCACTCCCGGCTCCATCCAGGCACTACAGCCCCAGTCCGAACCAGCCCATCCTTCACCAGCGGTCCTGCCCCCCGTCGTTCTCGGCAAAGACCTCGCTGAGACTGTCGGCGCCGAGATCGGCGACAAGGTCACTCTCATCAGTCCCCAGGGCGAGATGACCCCTTACGGCGTCATTCCCAAGTGGACCTCCTTCCGCCTCGCCGGCACCTTCCACTCCGGCTTCTATCAATACGATTCCGAGGCCGGCTTCGTGCGCCTCGCCGATGCCCAGCGGCTTTTCCACGAACCCGACGTGCTCTCCGTCATCAGCTTCAAGATCAAGGATCTGAACCAGGCTCCCGCCGTAGGCCGTGAAATTGAACAGGCCGCCGGCAGGGGATTCATGACCACCAACTGGATGGAGCAGAACCGCGAACTCTTTCGCGCCCTGGTCATCGAGCAGATCGTCACCTTCATCATCATCACCCTCATCGTCATCGTCGCCGCCCTCAACATCCTCATTGCCCTGACCATGATGGTCATGGAAAAGACCCGCGACATCGCCGTGCTCATGAGCTTCGGCGTCGAGCCCGGACAGATCCGCCGCATCTTCCTCATGCAGGGCCTCCTCATCAGCGTCCTCGGCACCGCTGCCGGCCTCATCCTCGGCTACGCCGCCTCGTGGGCCGGCAGCCACTATCCCATCCACCTCTCCGCCGAGGTCTACTCCATCGACACCCTGCCCTTCGCGCCCCGCCCCTGGCACGGCATCATCGTCGCCGCAGTTTCCATCGTCATTTCCCTGCTGGCCACTCTCTACCCCTCCGTCGCCGCCGCCCGCGTGCTCCCCGCCGAAGCCCTCCGCTACGAATAAGGACCTTCCCGGATTTGCGCCGCCATAGCACGAGGCGCTATGGTTCGAAGTCCGGCACCATATCGGTTCTGCAGCTTCCGCTCCCGGAGCATTCGCGGCACTTTTGCCTTCTCCGCTGCTCTGCGATCCGGGCCAGGACCGCCAGCCGGATCAAATTTTCTCGCGAGGCATCGGGCATGTTTCTCCCTGAAACCTACCAGGCAGCTCTGCTGCTCATGATCCTCAGCATGCTCTGCTGGGGTTCGTGGGCCAATACCCTCAAGCTGTGCCCGGGCTTTCGCTTCCAACTCTTTTACTGGGACTACGCTCTGGGCCTGACCCTCGGCGCCATCCTCTGGGGGCTCACCGCCGGAAGCCTCGGCAGTTCCGGCACCCCGTTCACTGCCGCCGTCGCCAACACTCCCGTCCCAACCATGCTCTGGGCTGCTGCCGGAGGCGTCGTCTTCAACGTCGCCAATCTTCTGCTCGTCGCCGCCATCGAGATCGCCGGTCTCGCCGTTGCTTTCCCCGTCGGCATCGGCCTCGCCCTCATCGTCGGCTCGGTCTCCAGCTACCTGTTCAAGCCCGCCGGAAACCCCCTCCTGCTCTTCGCCGGCATCGCCCTGGTCACCGTCGCCATCATCCTCGACGCCGCCGCCTATCGCCGCCGCGAAGCCGCCGCCCCCGCCACCACCACCCGCGGCATCATGCTCTGCCTCATCGCCGGCGTCCTCATGGGATGCTGGTATCCCATCGCCACGCACGATCTCGCCACCGCCACCGGCCCCGGCCCCTACTCCATCGCCCTGTTTTTCTCCATCGGGGTTCTGCTCTCCACCATTCCGGCTAACCTCCTGCTCATGGCCCGCCCCCTCGATGGAAAACCGCCCGTCAAGGGCGCCGACTACTGGAAAGCCTCCCTGGGATGGCACCTGGCCGGCATCTTCGGCGGCATCATCTGGTGCATCGGCGCCGTCGCCAACTTCGTCGCCTCCGTCGCCCATCTCGACCGCCCCATCGGCCCGGCCGTCTCTTATTCCATCGGACAAGGCGCCACCATGATCTCCGCCTGCTGGGGTGTCTTCATCTGGCACGAATTCGCCGGCGCTCCACGCTCCGCAAAACTCCTCCTCCTGTTCATGTTTGTCTTCTTCCTGCTGGGCCTCGGCTCCATCGCTCTCGCTCCGCTCTACTGAGTCCGCATCGCGCGGTTGCAGAGAGTGCTCTCATCGCGGTCGGCTCGGCAGTAGTCGACGATTTCCTCGCCACCCAGGAACATCATCCTTGACTGCGCTCTTTTCATTACTGCCATCCGCATAAACTGAATCCGCGCCCACCGCTCTGCCCGCGGCCCGTTCCGAAACAGGAGCGCTGGTTATCATGAATTGCGGTCTCTCCAGACGCTGGGCGGCATCGAATTTTTTGAACAGGAGTTGAGGTGAGATGAAGTCTTTCGTTATCGCTTTGCTCGTGCTTGTCTCGACCGCCGTTTCCCGTGCGCAGGATCTGGCCATTACACATGCCACGATCTATGCCTCGCCCGAGTCGCCTCCGCGCCGCGATGCGACAGTCCTGATCCGCTCCGGGGTAATCTCCGCGGTGGGGGAGCACCTGCCAACGCCCGCCGGCATCGAGACAATCTCCTGCCGCGATTGTGTCGTCCTCGCCGGATTCTGGAATGCGCACGTGCACTTTATGGAGCCCAAGTGGAACGACGCCGCCCATCAGCCCGCCGAGAAACTGGCCCGCCAGATGCGCGAGATGCTGACCCACTCCGGCTTTACCACGGTGGTGGATACAGGATCGGACACGGAGAATACCGTCGCCCTGCGCCGGCGCGAGGAGAGTGGCGATTTCGCGGGGCCGCGCATTTTCACCTCTGGCATTCCCGTCTTTCCGGCCAACGCACTGCCGTATTATCTGGCTAACCTTCCTCCCGGCTTAAAGGCGAAGTTGGCGCAGCCCGGGACCCCCCAGGAAGCAGCGGCATTTGTCGACAGGAATCGAGCCGCCGGAGCCAACATCCTGAAGCTCTTCACCGGCTCGATCGTAAGTCCCGGACACATCACTCCGATGAAGGTGGAAATCGCGCGGGTAGCCGCCGATGAAGCCCATCGCAAGGGTGAGCTGGTATTCGCGCATCCATCGAATCTTCAGGGAACGGAGGTAGCAATCAGCGCGGGCGTCGACGTCCTGGCCCATACGCCCGAAGACACGGCAGGCATCGATGAAGCTCTCTTGCGACGAATGATCAACCAACACATGACAATCATTCCCACGCTGAAGCTTTTCTCGCGCGATGATGCCATCGCCACCATCCGCGGCGTCAACTCCCGTTACCATCAGCTTGGTGGCAGGCTGGTATATGGCACCGATACAGGGTTCCTCACGGACTATGATCAGGGCGAGGAATTCCGGCAACTAAACTTGGCTGGGCTTGGTTTTCGCGACGTGCTGGCCATGCTGACCACCGCTCCGGCAGAGCTCTTCCACTTGTCGCAGAGTGAGGGCAAAGTAATGCCCGGCATGCGCGGCGACCTCACTATTTTGTCGGAGGATCCGGGATCGGGAAATCCCCAGGCTTTCACCAAGGTTCGGTATACGATTCGCGGCGGCAAAGTAATCTGGCAGCGCTAAAGCCTCAACGACCCCCATGAATTCGCACGAGGAAGCCGGTAAACTTATCCGGACGCTACAACCACAAGCAGAACTTCATCCCCAGAATCTATCTCCGCACCGAAAAGATCGCGTCACTCACGGATGCTTTTGCATCCCACCGTCCACCGTCCACCGTCCACCGTCCACCGTCCACCGTCACGCCACTTCGTTCTCCAGCGTCCCGATGGCTTCGATCGTGATCCGCACCACGTCGCCGATCGCCAGCGTGAAATCATTGGGCGGCACGACCCCCGTCCCCGTCATCAAAAAACATCCATTCGGAAACGCGTTGTCGCGGAACAGGTATTCCACCAGTTCCTTCGGATCGCGCTTCAACTCCGACAGCGCCGTCGATCCCGTAAATACGACCTGCTCGGCGCGCCGGATCTCCAGAGCAATCTCCGTTGTCGGCGGCAGCGGCTCCGATGTCACCAGGATCCCCGGTCCCAGCGCGCAGCTACCGTCATACACCTTGGCCTGCGGCAGATAGAGCGGGTTCTCGCCCTCGATGTCCCGCGAGCTCATATCGTTCCCGATCGTATAGCCGATAATCTTCCCCAGCGGATTGATCACCAGAGTGAGTTCAGGCTCCGGCACCGACCAGTGCGCGTCCTTGCGAATCCGCACCTTGCCGCCCGACCCCACCGTGCGGCTCGCCGTTGACTTGAAAAACAACTCCGGCCGTTCCGCGGAATACACGCGGTCATAAAAATCGCCTCCGCCCGCGTCTTTCGATTCCTCCATGCGCGCGCCCCGGCTGCGGTAATAAGTAACGCCCGCCGCCCACACTTCCTGCGACCCCATCGGCGCCAGCAGTTCCACCCCTTGAAACTCGTGCGTGGGCGCCTCGCCATCCACCACCGCCAGCAGGCAAGCCTCCAGATTTTCGTGCGCCATCAGCGCATCCCAGGTCAGCGCGCCGATGCGATACGCGTGACCATCGTGTTCCACAAACCGCCCCGTTGCCGTGCGAAATAGCTTCACTCTGCGCCTCCCGCAAAACCTCATCCTAACAAGGCCACACGGAATCGAGCTCAACGGGCCCACAGGTCCGGAACGCTCAACTCTGCCCGACGGCAAACACTCATTCCGGACGCCCACATATCCGGATAGATTCACCGTCCAAACATGTGGGATTCATTGCCGCGCGCAAGATCCAGGGGTTTTCTTACTCCGCATCACACCACGCGTCGAACGCCCCATCCCGCACCGCCGCGCTCAAGCCATCGATATCCGGCGCCAGCACCCGATCCTGCTCCAGACGTGGAACCACCGACCGTACTGCCGCCACCGCACGCTCCAGCTCCGGGCTCGACTTCAGCGGCCGCCTGCACTCGATGGCCTGCGCCGCGCACATCAGCTCGATCGCCACGATCCGCTCCGCGTGCTCCACAATCTGCCGCAGCTTCAACGCTCCCGTCATCCCCATCGACACGTGATCTTCCTTGCCGCCATCGGTCGGAATGCTCCCCGTCGATGCCGGATGCGACAGCACCTGGCATTCATTGATCAGCGCCGCCGCCACAATCTGCGCGATCATGAATCCCGACGACAGACCCGGATCCGACGACAAAAATGCCGGAAGCCCTTCGTTGATATCCGGATTCAACAGCCGGTCGATGCGCCGTTCCGTAATCCCCGCCAGGTCCGTCATCGCCAGCGCCGCGTAGTCAAACCCATACGCCAGTGGCGCCCCATGAAAGTTCCCGCCAGACAGCACTTCGTTCTCTCCCTCTCCGGTCCCGGGGAATATCAGCGGATTATCCGTCGCCGAGCCCGCCTCGATCTCCAGCACGCCCGCGACATGCGCCAGCACCCCCCGCACCGCCCCGTGCACCTGCGGCATGCAGCGCAGGCAATACGCATCCTGCACCCGCGAACAACCCTCGCGATGCGATTCGCGAATCTCCGACCCCTCGAGCAGCCTCACCAGGTTCGCCGCCGACGCGACCTGACCCGCGTGTGGCCGCGCCCTGTGAATACGCGCATCAAACGCCGCCGGCGTCCCCATCAGCGCGTCCAGTGACATCGCCCCCGCCACGTCGGCAATTTGCGCCGCGCGCCGCGCGCGCGCCACCGCCAGCGCGCCTACCGCAGTCATCGCCTGCGTGCCGTTCAGCAGCGCTAGCCCTTCCTTGGCTCCCAGCTGCAACGGCGTCAATCCCGCCCGCCGCATCGCCTCGCCGCCCGCGATTCGCTCGCTGCGATAAAACGCTTCCCCTTCGCCGATCACCACCAGCGCCAGATGCGCCAGCGGAGCCAGGTCCCCGCTCGCGCCCACCGAGCCCTTCTCCGGAATCACCGGATGCACGCCCGCATTGAGCATCGCCGCCAGCAGCTCCGCCAGCTCCGGCCGCGTGCCGCTGAACCCCTTGGCCAGCACGTTGGCCCGCAGCAGCAGCATTCCCCGCGACTCCGCCTCCGACAACGGCTGTCCCACACCGGCGGCGTGGCTGCGCACCAGGTTCGTCTGCAGCTGCGCCAGGCTCCCCGGCGGAATACTTACATCCGACAGCTTGCCGAAACCGGTATTCACTCCATACACGGTCTCGCCGGCCAGCAAAATGTCTTCAATCGTCACCCGGCTGGCCGCCATGCGCGCCTTCGACGCCGCCGCAATCTCTACCCGCGCGCCCTTGAGCGCAACCGCTTCAATCTCCGCCAGCGTCAGCGGCTGGCCGTCCAGAATCACAGAAACCATGAGCCTGATCCTAGGACAACCCACCCGGCCCATCCATACACATCCCACCACGTAGTTGGTTCCAACCCATCAATTCGACTATGCTTTTTGTTTATGGCAATGGATTCCACGGCCCTGATGGATTCGTATGGCAGAAAGCTCCTCGCCGAACTTCAGGCCAACGCCCGCCTCAGCGTCGCCGAACTCGCCCGCCGTATCGGCCTCTCCCCCACCGCCACCACCGAACGCCTCCGGCAGATGGAAGAAGTGGGCATCGTCCACGGCTACACCGTCGACATCGATCGTGAAGCCCTCGGCCTCGAGGTCATGGCCTTCATCCGCATGAGCTGCGGCGGCCAGAACTATCACCGCCTCATCGACTACGTTCACACCCTCGAAGAAGTTCGCGAATGCCACCACCTCACCGGCGGCGACGACTTTCTTCTCAAAGTCACCACCACCAGCATGTCCAACCTCGAAGCCCTCATTGAAGCCCTGCTGCCCTACGGCAACCCCGTCACCAGCCTGGTCCTCTCCTCCCCTGTCGAACACCGCAAGTACGCCGTCACCGGTAAACTCATCTCCGTCTCCAAGAAGCCGCACCCCCGCCACCGCTGACAAGCACCATCGGTTTCGCTTGCATCGGGTCCCCACATCTTCGGACAGTTCCGTCGTCCGGAGATGTGGGTTCTCTCTCACCGCGTATAGTGGACTCCAACCATGCCGCTGACCCCATCGGCGCATCTCAAACGAGGGCCCATGCACATCACCCGCCGTCACTTTTCACGGCTAGCCGCCACCGGCCTCGCCACTCGCCTTCTCCCTCGGCTTCATGCCCAGCCTGAGGGCCCGAAAACCGGCTACGCCGTCATCGGTCTCGGCCGCATCGCCAAACACTTCATGGACGGCGCCCGCGCCAGCGCCAACTCCAAAATCACTGGCCTCGTCAGCGGCCACCGCGACAAGGCCGAAAAGATCGCCGCCGAATACAACGTCCCCGCCAGTTCCATCTACAGCTACGACAACTTCGACTCCATCGCCGACAACAAGTCCATCCACGCTGTCTACGTGGCGCTGCCCAACTCCATGCACGCCGAATACACCATCCGCGCCGCCAAGGCGGGCAAGCACGTGCTCTGTGAAAAGCCCATGGCCCTGAATGTGGCCGAGTGCGAATCCATGATCGCCGCCTGCAAAAAGGCCGGCGTCAAGCTCATGATCGCCTACCGCTGCCACTTCGAACCCACCAACCTGCGCGCCATCAAGCTCATTCGCGACGGCTCCATCGGCCCGGTCCAGACCATCGAGAGCACCTACGGCTTCAACATCCGTCCCGGCGAATGGCGCCTCAGCAAAGCCATGGCCGGCGGCGGCCCTCTCTTCGACGTGGGCATCTACTCGCTCAACGCCTGCCGCTATCTCACCGGTGAAGAGCCCTCCGACATCTCCGCCTACTCCTCCGTCATCGATCGCGACGGCCGCTTCAAAGAAGTGGAAGAGAACGTCTCCTGGACGATGAAATTCCCCTCCGGCATCGTCGCCAGTTGCGCCACCACCTACGGCGGCGTCATGTCCGGCTTCTTCCGCGTGCACGGCGCCAAAGGCTTCGTCGAAGCCGATCCCGCCTTCAACTACGATGGCCTTCACCTGCGCGCCCACTTCGGCGACACCGACATCGACGAGCCGACCGCGCTCCGCGATCCCTACCAGTTCACCGCCGAGGCCGATCACTTCTCGCAATGCATCCAGCAGAATCAAGACCCCAAGACGTCCGGCGAAGAAGGCCTCCGCGACCTCACCTACATCACCAGGATCTACCGTTCCGCCGGCATCAGCATCTAGGTCCCTTCGTGGAAGCCCCGGTGGGTGGTCTGCCGACTCAAAGCACGGGAACCTGAACAAAGCGCAACCGAGTGGAGCTGGGTACGGATGCCCTTCGGTTTCACCCCGCGCGCCCCGTATCGCACCATGCGCTATCCAGCAGATGCGCTCTGTTACACTTCTGCGCAATCGCTGTCCTCCCGGAGGTCTTCTTAATGAAACGCAGCACACGTGTGCAACTGCTTCTCCTCTGCGGGTTGTCCGTCAGCCTCGCCGCCGTGCCCGCCGCCACCGCCCAGGACAAACACGAGCCAGAAACAAAGCGCGAACCGGAATCCAAACCCCTCGCCGCTCTCCCGCCCGCCGACTCCACCACTGAAGGCTCCATCACCATCGGAGGCCAGGCCATTGCCTACCGCGCCGTGGCAGGTACCCTCACCGTGGGCTCTACCGACGTGCAGGACGCAATGCTCGGCCTCGACGGCAAATACCTTCCCGATGCCGGCGTCGATCTCCCCGCCAAGCCCGATGAGCAGCCCGCCACCGCCCGCATCTTCTACGCGGCCTACTTCAAAAAAGGCGTGCCCGCTCTGAGCCGTCCCATCACCTTCCTCTACAACGGCGGCCCCGGTTCCGCGACCATGTATCTCCACATGGGCGCCTTCGGCCCGCGCCGCGTCGTCACCCCAGATGGCGAACACAAAGAGGCCGCGCCTTACCAACTGATCGAAAACCAATACAGCCTGCTCGACGCCAGCGACCTGGTCTTCATCGATGCCCCCGGCACCGGCTTCAGCCGCGTCCTCGGCAAAGACGCCGGCAAGGCCTTCTGGGGCGTCGATGAAGATGCCCACGCCTTCGACCGCTTCATTCGCCGCTTCCTCACCAAGTACAGCCGCTGGAACTCGCCCAAGTACATCTTCGGCGAAAGCTACGGCACTCCTCGCAGCGCCGTGCTCAGCCGCATGCTCCAGGGCGTCGACTTGAATGGAGTGATCCTCCTCTCCCAGATCCTCAGCTTCGACAACTCGGCCGACGGCCCCGAAGGCAATCCCGGAACCGACCTGCCCTACATCCTCGCTCTTCCCTCTATGGCGGCCACCGCGTGGTATCACCACAAGGTCCCCAACCAGCCCGCACAGTTGGAGCCCTTCCTGCGCGAAGTCGAACAGTTCGCCCTCGGCGACTACGCCTCCGCGCTTCTCAAGGGCTCCGACCTCCCCGCCGACCAGCAGCGCGCCATCGCAGACAAGCTGCAAACCTACACCGGCGTGTCCGCGGCCTACTGGATCAAGGCCACCCTGCGCGTTAGCGGCGGAGACTACTCCAAGGAACTGCAGAACGAGGCCGGGATTACCACCGGCCGCCTCGACACCCGCTACCAGGGCCCCGACATCGATCCCCTCAGCAAAGAAGCCGAGTACGATCCCTTCACCAACTCCATCACCGCTGCTTACGTCACGGCCATCAACCAGTACGCCCGCGAAGACCTCAAGTACGGCGAGAACATGACGTACAAGCCCAGCGCGCGCCAGCCCGGCTTCCACTGGAACATGCAACACGTGCCGCCCGGCGGCCAAGGCTGGGAATCCAGCGTCAACGTTATGCCCGACCTCGCCCTCGCCATGAAGCGCAACCCCAAGATGAAAGTCATGCTGATGGGCGGCTACTTCGATCTCGGGACGCTCTACTTCGGCGCGACGTATGAGATGAAACACCTGCCCATGCCGCGCGATCTGGAATCCAACATCAGCTATCACTTCTTCCAGACCGGCCACATGGTCTACGTGAATGAAGAAGCGCTGAAGGGCCTGCACGACTACACCGCTGCCTTCATCCGCGACAACGCCGGAACGCACTGATCTTGCGCTGATTAAAACAAAAACGGCTCCGCAACGCGGAGCCGATTCCAATTTCACCTAGCTTTGTTTTAGCTAAATCCCCAGGATCTTCTTATTCTTTTCCTCATCCGACCCCGCACCCGCGAAATCATCAAACGCCTTCTCCGTCACGCGAATAATGTGCTCCTTGATAAACGGCGCACCTTCCGCCGCGCCCGCCTCCGGATGCTTGATGCAGCACTCCCACTCCAGCACCGCCCACCCCGGATAGTCATACTGCGCCATCTTCGAGAAGATCCCGCGGAAGTCCACCTGCCCATCGCCCAGCGAACGGAACCGCCCCGGCCGGTCGATCCAGTCCTGGTACCCGCCATACACGCCCGACCGCGCGGACGGCCGATACTCCGCATCCTTCACATGAAACGCCCGCACCCGCTCGTGATACACATCGAGGAACCCGAGATAGTCCATCTGCTGCAGCACCATGTGGCTTGGGTCATACAAAATGTTCGCGCGCGGATGATTGCCGACCGCCGCGAGAAACCTCTCGAATGTTACGCCATCGTGCAGGTCTTCACCCGGATGCAGCTCAAAGCACGCATCCACACCGGCCTCTTCAAACACATTCAGAATGGGCACCCACCGCTTCGCCAGTTCCTTGAACGCCTCATCGATCAGCCCCGCCGGCCGCTGCGGCCACGGATAGAAATACGGCCAGGCCAGCGCCCCCGAAAACGTCGCATGCGCCGTCAGCCCCAATCGCTGACTCGCCTTCGCCGCCCACTTCACCTGCTGAATGGCCCACTCCTGCCGCGCCTTCCCATCGAGACCCGCCGGCGCGAACCCCGCGAACATCGGTCCATAAGCCGGATTCTCCGCAACGAGTTGTCCTTGAAGATGCGTCGACAACTCCGTCACTTGGAGCCCTGCCGCACGCACCGTGCCCAGAATCCCATCGCAATAATCCTGGCTCTCCGCGGCCTTCTTCAAATCGAACAGCCGCCCATCCCACGTGGGTATCTGCACCCCCGCGAATCCCAGCCCCGCAGCCCACTTCGCCATGTTCTCCAGGTTGTTGAACGGCGCCGCGTCCCCCGCAAACTGCGCCAAAAAGATCCCCGGCCCCTTGATCGTCTTCATCTCTCACACTCCTAGGCATCCGCGATCGCATTACCCGCTGCCTGCTAATTCGCTCTATTCCTACCCGGCACGACTAACCAGCCCGCCAGCACCGCCTCTAAAACTCCACCCACCCCTCGCGCTTGCTGCTCTCAATCGCGCGCTCGATAAACCGCATCCCGCGTACCCCCGCCGCAATCCCCGGCAGCGTAGCCGGCGCCGCTGCCTTGCTCACACGCCACGCCTCCAGCCAGTCGGCGAACTCCCGATACAGCACCGCGAACGCCTCCAGATACCCCTCCGGATGACCGCCCGGCAGCCGCGTCACCGCCTTCGCGTCTGCCGTAAGATACCCTCCGCCCGCATGTCGAATCTCCTCCGGCCCTTCCACGCGCCGCAGGTGCAGCACGTTGGGATTCTCCTGCCCCCAGTGCAATGAGCCCTTCTCGCCAAACACCCGAATGCGCAGCCCGTTGCCATCACCCGTTGCAATCTGCGACACCATCAGCACGCCGCTCGCGCCATTGTTCAACTTCAGCAGCGCGGTGCAGTCGTCATCGACCTTGCGCCCTCCCACCACCGACAGCAGGCGCGCATTCATCGCCGTCACCTGCAATCCGCTGATGTACTCGATCAAGTGAAATGCATGCGTCCCGATATCCCCGGTCGCAGCCTCCCGGCCCGTTCAGCTTGGGATCGATGCGCCACGCCGCCTGCTTCTGCCCGGACTTCTCGATGGGCTGGCTCAGCCATCCCTGCAGGTACTCGACCGTGACCTTGCGAATCTCACCCAGTTCCCCGCTCGCGCACAACGCGCGCGCATCGCGCACCAGCGCATAGCCCGCATACGTATGCGTCAGCGCATACGGCAGCCCCGCCGCCTTCACGACCTTTTCCAACTCCAGCACTTCGTCATAGGTCGCCGTAGCCGGCTTGTCGCTGACCACCGGAATCCCCGCCTCCAGCGCCGCCTTCGCAATCGGCAGATGCGTGCTGTTCGGCGTCGCAATCACCAGAAAGTCGATGCCGTCCTGCGCGCGCCTTTTCTTTCGCGATCATCTCCTGATAGCTGCTGTAAGCCCGCGTCCGGATCGATGCGGTACGATGCCCCTGCAGCCTTCGACTTCTCCGGCGACTGCGAAAACGCCCCCGCAACCATCTCGATGCGCCCGTCCAGTTCCGCCGCAATCCTGTGCACCGCGCCGATAAACGCGCCCGGGCCACCGCCCGTCAATCCCATCCGCAACTTGCGCGACTCTGCCATTGCTCTCGACCTCTCTCGATGTCATCTTGCTTCTCGAACTACATCTCCGGAATCGCCCGCTTCAGCCCCGGCGCCAATGTCCGCAGCACCAGCAGAGCGAGCAGATACGCCGATCCCGAATACAAAAACAGCGGCACATAACTATGCGGTGATCTGCAAAATATTTCCCGCCACCGCGGCGAAGATCGCGCCACCCAGCGCTCCCCCCACCTGTCCGAAACTCACCACCGTCCCCACATATTTGGCGGGAAACATATCCGAAACCGTGGTGAAAATATTAGCCGACCATCCCTGGTGCGCGCTCGTCGCCAGGCTCAGCAGCCCCACCGCAATCCACTCCGACCGCAACCCGCCCGCCACCGCGATCGGAACCACCAGGCATGCGCACACCAGCATCGCCGCCAATCGTGCCGCCTTCAACGTCATTCCAAAGCGAATAAAAAACTTGGGTAGCCATCCGCCGCATACGCTGCCCACCGAAGACAATACATAAATGATGATCAGCGGCAAACCGATATGCGAAAGATTCAGGCTGAACCGCGCACTGAAATACGAGGGCATCCAGAACAGGTAAAACCACCACACCGGATCGGTCAGAAACTTTCCCAGCACAAACCCCCACGTCTGCCTGTACGCCAGCAGCCGCCACCAGGCCGGCGCTGGCCCTGCCGGCACTACCACCTCCGCCCCACGCGTCCAGTCCATCACTTCGCGCGGCTTGCGATACTTCACCGACCACCACACAATCCACGCCACGCTGAACACGCCCGTGACCAGGAACGATGCCCGCCAGCCAAAATGCAGCGCCACCCACGGCACCAAAAACGGAGCCAGAATCGCGCCCACGCTCGACCCGGAATTGAAGATGCCCGTAGCCAGCGCCCGCTCCTTGGGGGGAAACCACTCCGCCGTCGCCTTGATCGCGGCCGGAAAATTTCCGCTCTCGCCCAACCCCAAAAAGAACCGCGCCACGCCAAACCCAACCACCGAATTCACCAGCGCGTGCCCCATCGCCGCCAGGCTCCACAAGCCCGTCACGATGGGATATCCGCGCCTGCACCCCAGCCGGTCCACCAGCCGTCCCGCAAAGATCACGCCCAGCGCATACGCGATCTGAAAGCAGTCCACGATGTAGCCATACTGCGCTTCGTTCATGCTGATTGAGCGCTCGCTCGTCGGCCACCCCGCCAGCAATGGCTCCAGGTGCAGCGTCGCCCCCGCCAGCACCGGCTTCAAGATCGAAAGCACCTGGCGATCGGTGTAGTTGATGGTCGTCGCCACAAACAACATGGCGCAGATCGTCCACCGTCCCGGCAACGCCGGCGGCTCGGCAAGTTCGTTCACGCGTTTGTCGGTTCCCGTCTCCATATCCGCCCGTTCTACCCAGTGAACAAACCCAAATTCGTGCGCTACAAAGTTAGACCTACTGCTGGTATCTCAACGCCAGCCCCACCGCAGGTGGCCGCAGTGGTGGCTACCAGTCAGTCAATGTTCCATCCAGCTTGCGATTCACTGGCAGATACGCCCGCTGATACTCATGCCTGGCCGCCAGCTTCTCATCCAGGTCCACGCCCAACCCCGGCGCATCGCCCGGATACATATACCCATCGCGGAAGAAGTACTGATGCGGAAACACCGCATCCACCTCTTCTGAATGCGGCATGTGTTCCTGAATCCCGAAGTTGTGAATCGCCGTATCGAAGTGCAGCGCCGCCGCCATGCACACCGGCGACAAATCCGTCGCGCCATGGCATCCCGTCCGCACATGATAGAGCGCCGCAAAATCCGCAGCCTTCTTCAAATGCGTCAGCCCGCCCCCATGCGTAACCGTCATGCGCAGATAATCGATCCACTGGTTGCGAATCATTTCATGCGCGTCCCAGATCGTGTTGAACACCTCGCCGACCGCCAGCGGCGTGGTGGTGTGCTCGCGAATCACCTTGAACCCCTCCTGCAGTTCCGCAGGCGTAGGATCCTCCATCCAGAACAGGTGATAAGGCTCAAGTTCCTTCCCCAGACGCGCCGCCTCAATTGGTGTCAGCCGGTGATGACAGTCATGCAGCAGATGCAACTCCTCGCCAAACTCCGCCCGCACCCGCGCAAACAACCTGGGCACATCGCGCAGATATGGCTCCGTCGCCCACTCATATTCGGAAGGCAGCCCGCGCTCCGCCGGCTCATATCCCCCCGCTCCTTTGGCCACACCGTAAGTGCTCTTCAACCCGGTCACGCCGCTCTGCACGCGAATGGCCTTGTAGCCCATCTCTTTTTGCTTCGCCACATCTTCCAGCGCATGATCGACGTCCTGGCCAAATGCATGCGCATAAACCAGCACCCCGTCGCGGCTCTTTCCGCCCAGCAGGTTATACACCGGCGTCTTCAGCGCTTTGCCCTTGATGTCCCACAGCGCCACATCGACAGCCGCTATGGCCGCCATCGTCACCGGACCGCGCCGCCAATACGGCCCGCGATACAGGTACTGCCATATGTCTTCTGTCTGAAACGGATCTCTCCCGATCAGGCATGGAATGACGTGCTCGCTGAGATAACTGACTACCGCCATCTCACGCCCGTTCAGTGTCCCATCGCCAAGCCCGTAAATGCCTTCATCCGTCTCCACCTTGAGCGTGACAAAATTCCGCCCCGGCGACGTGACATTCACATAGGCGTTTGTGATCTTCACCTCGGCTCAGGCCTCGCACCCTTCGTCACTTGCACACTGTCCAGTGTCCACCGTTCACTGTCCACCGTCCAGGGTTCACTGTTCACTGTCCACTGTTCCCGTTCACTGTCTCACTGTTCACTGTCTCACTGATTCACTCCGCTCGCCAGGAACCCGCCATCCACCGCCACAATCTCGCCTGTGACAAATGAGGCTGCCTCCGACGCCAGAAACACCGCGGCACCCGCCAACTCCTTCGCCTCGCCAAACCGCCGCATCGGCGTCCGCAGCATCAACTCCTCGCCGCGCGGCGTGCCCATGATCAGCGACTTGTTCAGCGGCGTCGGAAACACCCCCGGCGCAATCGCGTTCACATTCACGCCCGTGCGCGCCAGTTCCACCGCCAGCACCTTGGTCAGCGAGCCCACCGCTGCCTTGCTTGCCGAGTACGCCGCCACCTGGTAAAAGCCCAGGTACGTTGTAAGCGATGCAATGTTGACGATCCGCCCATATCCCGCCTTCACCATCGTCGCGCCGAAGATCTGGCACGCGCGCAGCGTCCCCGTCAGGTTGGTCTCCATTACGCGCGACCACTCCGCCTCGCTCTCCTCCAGCGTCGGCGACTTATGCGTCACACCCGCCGCGTTCACGAGAATATCGACCTTGCCAAATTCCTTCAGCACCGCATCGTGCAGCGCCTGCACTGAGGCGCGATCCAGCACGTCGCTGGCCACGCGCATAGACTTGCGTCCCAGCGCCTCAATCTCCCCGGCCACCACGCTCACCTTGTCCAATCCGCGCGAACTCGGCACCACGTCAGCGCCCGCATCGGCCAGGCCCAGCGCGATCGCATGGCCCAACCCCGTTGTTCCGCCCGTCACCACGGCGACCCTGCCGCTCAAATCGAAAAGGCTCACGGCCTGCTCCTTCGAGAGCGCTGCGCGTCCCTCGTTTCCAACTCAGCCACTCTACAAGACGCCCCTTGCACGGGTCACTTGCGTGTCTCGCTCAGCGGGAAAAATCTCTCCTCTAACTCGATTTACCCGCGTGGCCGGCCTCACCATTCCCGCCTCCCAATGAAGTAAAGTGTTCTGTGAACGTCGAATCAGTCGTCCGCGAGTGGAAACCACCCAGGACGGCCGTATTCGAAAAGGCAATTCATGGAACCCATCTCCATCCCTCAAAACCGCAAGTGGGACTGCCTCAGCCTCGGCGAAGTCATGCTCCGCCTCGATCCCGGCGAAACCCGCATCCACACCACCCGCCAGTTCACCGCATGGGAAGGCGGGGGTGAGTACAACGTCGCCCGCGGCCTGCGCCGCTGCTTCGGCCTGCGCACCGCCATCGCTACCGTCCTAGCCGAAAATCCCGTGGGCCGACTGGTCGAAGACCTCATCCTCCAGGGCGGCGTCGATACTTCCCTGCTCAAGTGGGTCCCTTACGACGGCGTCGGCCGCACCGTGCGCAACGGCCTCAACTTCACCGAACGCGGCTACGGCGTGCGCGCCGCCGCCGGCTGCTCCGACCGCGGCCACACCGCCATCAGCCAGGTCAAACCCGGCGACTTCGACTGGGCTTCAATCTTCAGTGAAAAAAACGGCAGCCGGTGGATGCATACCGGCGGTATCTTCGCCGCCCTGTCGTCTTCCACCGCCGAAGTAGCCGCCGAAGCCATGGACGCCGCCCGCGCCGCAGCCACCCCCATCTCCTACGACCTCAATTTCCGCGACTCGCTCTGGAAATCCATCGGGGGCAAAGCCAGGGCCCAGGAAGTCAACCGCGAACTCGTCCGCAAAGTCGATGTCCTGCTCGGCAACGAAGAAGACTTCTCCGCCATGCTCGGCATTCATCCCCAGGGAGTGACAGAAGACTTCGGCGAACTGCCCATCGCCGCCTATGGCAACATGCTCCGCGAAGTCGCCGCCGCCTACCCCAACATCAAACTCGTCGCCAGCACCCTGCGCACCGCCCAGACCGCCAGCCGCAACGCCTGGGGCGCCATCGCACTCTATCAGGATGAGATCGTTCACGTGCCTCAGCGCGACATCGACATTCTCGATCGCGTCGGCGGCGGGGACAGCTTCGCCTCCGGCCTCATCTACGGCTTCCTGGCCGGCAAGCCCGTCGAATGGGCCGTCCAGTGCGGCGTTGCCCACGGCGCACTCGCCATGACCACCCCCGGCGACACCAGCATGGCGACACTGCCTGAAGTCCAACGCGTCATGAAAGGCGAGTCCGTAAGAATCGCCCGCTAGTCCAACTGATTCGATACTTCCGAAAACGGGTCCCCCACTTCTCGATGCTGAGATGTGGGATCGACATCAACTAACATTCCTCCCGTCCGAGGCAACCAATCTTTGATCAACTCGCTAGCTCGCTAAGTCATAACCAGCAAGCTCGCTCCAACGCTTGTACCTCACCTTGTATCGCCGACATCGCTCGACACCGAGGATCCACCATGAACCAACCCACAGCCCAGATCATCGAAAGCGTCGGCCTCATCCCCGTGCTACGCGCCAACTCCGTCGCCCAGGCCCACGCCGTCGTCGACGCCATGATCGCCGGCGGCGTCACCGTCGTCGAAGTGACCATGACCTGCCCCGACGCCCTCGCCATCCTCCGCGACCTGCGCAGCAAATACGGCAATAAGCTGCTACTGGGCTCCGGCACCGTCACCACCGTCCAGGAAGCCGAAGAGACCATCGCCGCCGGCGCCGAATTCGTGGTCAGCCCCAGCCTTCATCCCGAAGTGATTGCGGCCACCAAGGCCGCCCGCAAACTCAGCATCCCCGGCGCCCTGACTCCCACTGAAGTCATCACCGCCCACCGCGCCGGGGCCGACTACATCAAAATCTTTCCCTGCTCCGCCATGGGCGGCGCCCCCTATCTCAAGGCGCTGCTCGCGCCCTTCCCTCACCTCAAGCTCATCCCCACCGGCGGAGTAACTGTTCAAACCGCGGAAAGCTTCCTGAAAGCCGGCGCCCGCGCCCTCGGCGTAGGCAGCGACTTAGTCAACCTGACCGCCATCGACCAGGGCAAACCAGAGATCATCACCGAAGCTGCCAAAGCCTACTTACAAGTCCTCGCCCATGCGCGCCAGAGTCACTAACTCATCTAGCTTCAGCCGGTAACTCCGGCTTAGTGCAGAGCCTGACCCCGCCAGCTCCGCTAACTGCGCTGACTCCGCCAGCCACGCTGACTCCGTTAGCACCGCTAACAACCCGTCACAACCGATATGCCTTCCGCACCAGCCCCACCGTTAACTCCTGCGCTAACTCCACCGCCTCATCCTCATCGATCCGATGCTCCGCCACTAACTCCGCCAGGAACCCCGCATCCACCCTTCGCGCCACGTCATGCCGCGCCGGAATCGACAAAAACGCCCGCGTGTCATCGTTGAACCCGACCGTGTTGTAAAACCCCGCCGTTTCCGTCGCCTGCTCCCGAAACCGCCGCATCCCTTCCGGGCTATCGTGAAACCACCACGGCGGACCCAGCCGCAAACACGGATAATGCCCCGCCAGCGGTGCCAGTTCCCGCGAGTACGCGGTCTCGTCCAGCGTGAACAAAATGATGGTCAGATCCGGCTCGTTGCCAAATCGGTTTAGCAGCGGACGCAGCGCTTCCACATAATTCGTGGCCGCGGGAATATCCGCCCCCATGTCCCGCCCATACCGCGTGAAAATCTGCTGATTATGATTTCGCACCGACCCCGGGTGAATCTGCATCACCAGCCCGTCCTCCAGGCTCATGCGCGCCATCTCCGTCAGCATCTGCCCGCGAAAAATCTCCAGATCCGCCGCATACGCCGTCCCCTTGATGACCTGCTCAAACAAACTCGCCGCGCTCGTCTCGCTCAGGTCCTCGGTCAACGCAGTAGGATGCCCGTGATCCGTCGCAGTCGCACCCAGCGAGATGAAGTAGTGCCGCCGCTTTTCCAGCGCGCGCAGGTAGCCCCGCCACGTCGTGGTGTCCTCGTCGGTCCGCGCCCCGAGTTCCTCCAGCTTGTCCAGAAATCCCGGAAACTCCGGATCCACCACCGAATCCGGCCGGAACGTCGGCACGATACGCCCCTTCCATCCCGAATCGCGAATCGCCGCGTGGTCCGCCAGCGTGTCCAGCGGCGAATCCGTCGTGGCCAGCACCTCCATCCCAAAGCGCTCATACAGCGCCCGCGGCCGGAATTGCTCCGTCGCCAGCTTCGCCTCGATCGCGTCGTAATACGCATCGGCCGTAGCCCCCGACAGCCGCTCCGTCATGCCAAACAGTTCCTGAAATGCATAATCCAGCCACAGCCGCGTCGGCGTCCCGCGAAAGAGGTGATAGTTCTCCGCAAAAATCCGCCACACCCTGCGCGGATTCTCAATGCTTTCCCGCCCGATCTCCAGGTCCTCTAGCGCAATGCCCTGGCTGTACAGCATGCGGAAGACATAATGGTCCGGCTGCACAAACAACTTCACCGGATCGGGGAACGCCTCATTGCGCGCGAACCACCCCGCCTGCGTATGCCCGTGGGGACTTACGATCGGCAGCCCGCGAATCCCCTCATACAGCCGCCGCGCGATCGCCCTGGTCTTCTCCTCGACTGGAAACAGCCTGTCCTCATGGAGCAACGCCACCGTGGTTTCCTCCGTCTCAGCAGTTCTCTTTTTCCATCCCTATCATCCACCATAGCCCAGGTTCGTCCCACCCTCCGCCGCGCCGGACTGCCTGCTGAGATGCACAAACGTACCCGTCGTGTCCTCCGGATTCCGAACCCTCAGTGTCCACCCCCACCCGCCATCCGACCCCTCCCCTTTATGCTTGTCAGGTGCAGACTCAATCCGATCTCGAGGCGCCCGACCGTCATGACCACTCCTTCTGATTCCGCCCCGGCCCCCTCGCCCTTTCGCCTCGATGGCCGCCATGCCCTCGTCACCGGCGGCGCCAGCGGCATCGGCGAAGCCACCGTCAAGGAACTCGTCCGCGCCGGCGCCTTCGTCTACGTCGCCGACATCAACCTCCCCGCCGCCGAAGCCCTCGCCGCCGCCACCGGCTCCGCCCGCGCCCTCCAGCTCGACGTCACCAGCACCGAATCCATCGCCGCCGCCCTGGCCCAGCTCAGCCGCCTCGACATCCTCGTCAACAATGCCGGCATCGGCCACGTCGGCTCCATCGAAACCACCGAGGCCGCCGACTTCGACCGCCTTATCAACGTCAACGTCCGCGCCGTCTACCTCGTCACCCGCGCCTTCCTGCCGCTGCTCCTGGCAGCAACACCCGACGAGAGTAAAAGCGGCCCCGGCGCCGCCGTGGGAACCATCGTCAACATCGCCTCCGTCGCCGGCCAGGTCGGCATCAGGCAGCGCTTCGCCTACTGCACCACCAAGGGCGCCGTCATCGCCATGACCCGCCAGCTCGCCGTCGAATATCCCAAGACCCTGCGCGTCAACGCCATCTGCCCCGGCACCGTGGAAACCCCCTTCGTCGAGGGCTACCTCGAGAAATTTCACAAGGACAACAAGGAAGAAACTCGTGCGGAGCTTCGCGCCCGCCAGCCCATCGGCCGTCTCGGACGCCCCGAAGAGGTCGCCTCCATGGTCCGCTATCTCGCCTCCGACGAGGCCGCCTTCATCACCGGCGCCGCCATGGCAATCGATGGTGGCTGGACCGCCGCATAGCCAACCCGGAAAGGTAGTAACCCATGTCTGTCAGCGCGCAGCTGGTTAGCGAAAGAGGCGAGATCATCGAAGAGGTCTTTGATGAAGAAGGCCGCCTGAGAGCTCTCATCGAGTCGGTCCCGGAGTTCGAATCCACCCACTGCATCCAGTACATGAACCCCTATGGCGATACCATCTTCAACAACCTGCAGCTGGTTCGTTTTCTCGAAGAATGGAAGATGGTCGAAGCCCAGGCCGACACTGAAGAGGAAAAAGAAATCGTCGCCTCCGTCCTGCGCCTCGCCCTTCTCGCCGAAGAAGAAAATCACATGTACATCAAGTTCGTCGGCGACTGAGCGGACGCAGTCCCGCCCACTTGCCCCTGATCCCAATCAATCCGCCCCGGAGGGCACAAATGAAACTGGTCTCTTACTCCACCGGAAGCAGCGCCATCCGCCCCGGCATCCTGCTTGAAAACATGGAACAGGTCATCGACCTCGGCGACCTCGGCTACTCCAGTGCTCTCGATTTCATCCAGCACGGCCCTGCCCACGTCGAATCCACCGACGCACTCTCCCTCGATCAGGTCAAGCTCCACGCCCCTATCCCTGCCCCGCCCCGCATCTTCGCCATCGGCCTTAACTACCGCGATCACGCCACCGAGTCCGGCATGGAACTACCCAAGACTCCTGTCGTGTTCTTTAAGCTCGCGACCTCGGTCATCGGGCCGGGCGAGGCCATCGTCCTGCCCAAAAACTCCACCGAGCCCGACTACGAAGCCGAATTCGCCTTCGTCATCGGCAAAGGCGGCTACCGCATCCCCGCCTCCGCCTGGCGCGAACACGTCTACGGCTACACCATCGTCAACGACGTCAGCGCGCGCGACGTTCAGTTCGCCACCACGCAATGGTCCATGAGCAAAAGTTTCCCCACCTTCTGCCCCATGGGACCCACGATCGTGACCGCCGACGAAATCGCCGACCCCCATCAGCTCGCCATCAGCCTGTCTATCAACGGCGAGAGGTTGCAGAACTCCAACACCCGCGAACTCGTCTTCAAAATCCCCGAGCTCATCGAACACCTGTCCTCCATCACCCCCCTGCTCCCCGGCGACGTCATCTCCACCGGCACCCCGCCCGGCGTCGGCCTCGGCCGCACCCCCAAGCGCTGGCTCAAACCCGGCGAAACCGTGACCGTTACGGTAGAAGGATTAGGCTCTCTGACCAACCCGGTAGTCGCCGAATAGCCCGAAACGCGAGCGAGAGAGTTCACCGTGCGCCGAGTCGCGACCCACTTTCGCCATCTCGTCCGGATCTCAGCTCGCGCTTCCGCCTGCCTCATCCTTCTCTGCTCATTTCCGGTACCATCCTTCCCTCAACAACCTCCGCCACCCACCCCGGAAAAGAACTGGCAGGTCGTCTGCAAGTCTTCCCTTGCGACCACGCTCGACAGTCAGACGCCTCCCGGTCCCCTCGCCAGCGGCCAACTATCCAGCTGTGATGAAACCTCCCTCTACTACGGTATCGACAAGCCGCCCGACTACTCAGCCGCGCTCCAGTGCGGCTGGTACGAGCGCGCCCATCCCCAGTCCACCCGGGGAAACATGTTCTACGGCCCTGGCGTTCTCACCATGCTCTATGCCAACGGCCGCGGTGCCCGTCAGGACTACGCTCTCGCCATCCGCTTCGCCTGCGAGCAGACCTGGGCCGCGGAAGCCGAAATGGAATACCGCATCGGCCATCTGGAACACCTCGAGACCACCCGCGCGCAGGATCCCAACTTCGATCTCTGCGACGACACCACCAGCGGACTCAGCGATGGCTACTGCACCAGCGTCAATACTCGCGCCCGCGACGCGGTGCGCAACCGAAAAATCGATGCGCTGGCATCCGCTCTTCCGCCGGCAGCCACGCCTCTGTTCAAGTCGCTGCAAGCTGCCGAAGCCGCCTTCGAACAGGCGCGCATCCGAAACGAAGTCGACGTCTCCGGTACTTCGCGCGGCGCCTTCCAGCTCTCTGAACAAGCCAAGCTTCGCGATCAGTTTCTGATCAATATCGAGCGCTTTCAGAAAGCCGACATCCCGGCCGCCTCGGATGGCGACCTCGCCGGTCTTGACGCTAAGTTGAACGTCGCGTATCAGGCCATTCAGCAATCAATCGGCGCCGAGAAATGGAAGTACGGCACCGTCAAGCCGGATGGAATAAAAGCTACTGAAAGCAAATGGCTCGACCTCGTCGGCGCGTGGCTTCAATTCGGCCGGCTCGCCTACCCGACTCTCACCTCCACCCGAGTCCGCGCCCAGCTCATCCGCCTCCGCCTCCACCAGTTACATTCCCTCAATCCCGACTAGCCCCCGCAAGAAAGCTAAACACCGGGGTTATCGCTGACGCACCCTGCGTATCGCCCCCGCAAAGACCGCTCTGACCGGCTCATCCGTCCCCCAACTAGCTCCTTTCAGGTCCGGGCCACTCCATCCCCCTCCCTCATACCCGATAATGGCCTTGTCATGGAACTCACCGGTCTCTCTTTCCTCGGAAACCAGCGTGGAGCCCGCCAGGGCGCCACCTTCCAGGCCTTAACCCCGCAAACCGGCGCCGCTCTCCCGCCGGTCTACCACTCCGCCTCCCCGGCCGAAGTCGACGCCGCCGCCGCGCTTGCCGCCGAAGCCTTCGCGTCCTACAGCCAGGTCTCCGGCAAGCAAAAGGCTGCTTTCCTGCGCCGCGCCGCCGATTCCCTCGACGCACACAAACAGGAACTGGCGGAACGTGCTCACCTCGAGACCGCCTTGCCACTCCCTCGCCTTACCGGCGAAGTCGGCCGCACCTCCGGACAACTCCGCCTCTTCGCCTCCGTCGTCGAAGAAGGTTCCTGGGTCCAGGCCCGCATCGATCCCGCCCTCCCCGATCGCCAGCCACTCCCCCGCCCCGACATCCGCTCCATGCTCCGGCCCCTCGGCCCTGTGGTGGTGTTCGGCGCCAGCAACTTCCCCCTTGCGTTCTCGGTTGCCGGAGGCGACACCGCTTCCGCCCTCGCCGCCGGCTGCCCCGTGATCGTCAAAGCCCACCCGGCCCATCCCGGCACCTCGGAATTCGTTGCCCACCTTCTCACCGCCGCTGCCGCCGCCGAGTCCCTGCACCCCGGTGTCTTCCAGATGCTCTTCGACGCCGGCGTCGAAGTAGGTACCGCCCTCGTCAACCACCCCCTGGTCCGCGCCGTGGCTTTTACCGGCTCACTCCGCGCCGGCCGCGCCCTTATGGACATCGCTGCCGCCCGCCCCCACCCCATCCCCTGCTTCACTGAAATGTCCAGCGGCAACCCCGTCTTCGTCCTCCCCAGCGCCCTGCGCAATGGCCCCAACCAACTGGCCCAGAACCTCTTCGGCTCCTTCACCCTCGGCGCCGGCCAGTTCTGCACCAAGCCCGGCATCGTCTTCATCCCCGAAGCAGCCGAGGCTCCCGATGGCGCCGCCTTCTTCGACCAGCTCAAAGCCCTGGTGCGCGACTCCCATCCTTTCACCCTGCTCACCCCAGGAATCGCCAAGGCCTACACCTCCGCCTCTGAGGCCCGCGCCCGGCAGGCTCCGCTGGCGGCCACCGCCGACCATGCCCTGACCGCCAACCATCCCGCAGCCGCCAACGCCCAACTGTTCAATGTGTGCCTCGACCAGCTCATCGGCCAGCCCGGCCTTGCCGACGAAATCTTCGGCCCCGACACCCTCCTCGTCCACTGCGACTCCACCACCGACTACATCCGTGCAGCGCAGTCCCTCGACGGCCACCTCACTGCCACCATCCTGGGTGACGAAGCCGATCTCGCGGCCCACGCTGACCTGGTCCGCATACTCGAACAAAAGGCTGGACGCCTCATCGTCAACGGCTTCCCCACCGGCGTCGAAGTCAGCCACGCCATGGTTCACGGCGGACCCTATCCGGCGACCTCCGACCCCCGCTTCACCTCCGTCGGCGCGCAGGCCATCTTTCGCTTCGCCAAGCCCGTCTGCTTCCAGGGTTTCCCTCAATCCCTTCTTCCCGGGGAACTTCAGGACTCCAACCCGCTGAGCATTCGCCGCCTCCGCGACGGCAAACCGGAATGAGTTTCGACGTGGCGGCCTCGGGAACCGATGTGGTCATCGCTCGCAACGGCAAGCCGGTGGCCCGTCTCACGACAGTCGTGGATCAGCACGAACCGTATCGACTAGGCCTCTTGAAGGGAAAGAGCGGCTGGTTGGCCGAAGATTTCGATAGCGCCCTTCCGGCTGAAATCCTCGCCCAGTTTGAAGGGCTATAAGTGCGGCTCCTGCTTGACACCCGCATCTTCTATTGGTCCGTTTACGATCCGGATCGCCTTACCCCCGGGACGGTCGGAACAATCATGGGAGCGGAAGCCGTCTATGTATCGTCGGCTTCGATCTGGGAAATAGCAATCAAGGTCCGAATCGGAAAAATGCACGGCGATCCGCGGGAACTGGCCGATCAAATTGCCGCATCAAGATTTCGCGAACTGCCAGTCTGGTCGGTACACGCTCAGCTGGTAGCCACGCTACCACTCCACCACAGCGATCCATTCGACCGCCTGCTCATCGCCCAGGCCATCACTGAGCCCCTTCATCTGCTTACCGCAGACGCCCAACTCAAGCCTTACAGCGAACTGGTCATCTGCGTTTAAGAGCCACAACCAGGAGCCATTCCGGCGGGATCACCCTCTTCGAAGCCTTAAATTGCCGCCGCTCCCACCACGTACTCTTCCCGGTTCCTGGCCCGCCGCAGCAACAGCAGATAAACCAACGAAGTCAGCGCCGACGTCGCCCCGGCAGTCCACACCACCGACAGCGAGCTCTGCGGAAACCCCTCAAAATCCGGCGCCCGCACAGCATCGAACAAGGCCAGCGCCACGACCAGCGCCGGACCGAAACACGCCCCCGCCGCCCAGTACGCCCAGAACCGCCATCTGCTCACATCTTGCACCAGCAGCACCATCGGCACCGCCGCCAGCCACCCCGGGAAGCACAGCAGCACCATCCACGAATCGAATACCAGGATCTCTTCCACCAGCGCCATTCCGCTGTAGTAGCCGTGCGCCGTCGCCAGATATTCGTTAGCCCCGATACCGGCGCCGCAGACAGCGCCCCCCACCATCGTCGCCGCCAGCGAGTAAACCAGCCTCTTCCACCAAGGGACCATCATCGATAGCCCTCCTTGCCCCCGCTCATTCGACTCGCGGAAGTCCGCCGAAGTTTCGCCTCCCTTTATGTTTTTGCTTTTCGTCCGGTAACGAAAGTGCCAGGCAGGAAAAGGCCAGGTAGAATCTGTCACGAGCTCCCGCTTCATCGCCCGCGGCTGCTTCCAATGGCCCATCCCGCGAACGCGCGGTTCAGGCACAATCAGGCCCCTGTACGCTCCGTCCCACTCTTGAACCCCGCCGCTTGAACGCCGCCCCGCTGATCTGCGTCAAAGAGAGTGTGCATTGCAATATCCTCAGGAGGCTATCCCATCCATCCCGGCAGGCGCTTCGCGAAGTCCGCCCTCTTCCCGCTTCTCCTCGTCGGTCCCGCACCTGCGTTCACGCAGATCACGCTGTCTTCCCTGACTGAAAACAACACCGCGGCCTGCCCGTCAGTCGGGCCGCTGCCGGCGCATTGTCAAAAACCATTTCACGGTCAGGTCGATTCCCGCCCGCTGGTCGCGACCCCCGCCTTCGATCCACCCCCCGGCAACGTCTCCGACGATGATCCGCACGCCTACCTGAATAACGGCGCCCACACTCGCATCTTCGCCAACATCATGCCCGGCTTCTGCACAGCCTCCGAATCAAACTATTGCCACAACAATGTGCTGACCGGCTATACCTCGAATGACGCAAGGACCGTCGCCGCCCAGGCCGAGGACATGAAACGTCGCCACCTCGACGGCGCCATCATGACCTGGGAGGGTGCAGGCACAAGCGAAGACGCAACCGCCCTCAAGCTCCAGGCCTATCTCAATGCCCATGAATGCAGGGGGCCGCAGCAGTGCGACCTCATGTACTTCAACATGATCGATGGACCGTCCACCGGCTATACCGTGACCCCCACCCGAATCCCCGGCACGACCGCCGATAGCTGCTCCGACAGAAAAGGTGCAGCTTATGAGGACTGCGTGGTCGCCCACCTGCGAAATGACATGTGCTACATGAACGGTCGCCACTGGGGCAACGACGCCTACCTGAAAGTGAATGGCCACCCCGTGGTCCAGGTCTTTCCCGACGATCAATCGATCCCCGCCAGTGGTCCCGCGCCCTCATGGACCGATGTCTGGGTTCATGTCAACCTCTGGAACCAGGACCTCCCGCACAACTGCACCGCTCCGCCCTACAACGCCAACAACGGTGTCCCGCTGATCATCTTCGAGAACGCCGAAGGGTTTTCGCATGCCACTTCGGCTGGCGCCTACTACTGGATCAAGCCCGAAGGAATCGATCCGGCTTTGCACCAGTCGGTGCTCAACATCGCCCCTGAATCCACGCCCGGAACGCTTGACCATTTCTACGCGACGGCCACCAAGCATCCCACCGGGTTAGTGTGGGGCGCGGCCTTCAAGGGTTTCAACAGCTCTCTCTCCCACTGGGGCGCCAATCGCATCCTGGACCAGCAATGCGGACAGACATGGCTGGCGTCTTTCACCGAGAGCAACCGTTACTACACCGCCGCCCCTCTGCCCTTTCTGCAGATCGCCACCTGGAACGATTACAACGAAGGCACTGAAATCGAAGCCGGCATCGACAATTGCTACACGGTCAGCGCGCATACTGACCACGACAGCCTGGTGTGGAGCCTTGATTCCGAAAATCCCAGGTTCGCAAGTCTGTCCACGGTTGCTCGCGTTGAGATTTACGATTCGCGGGACGGGCGCAGTCTGAACCTCGTCGCCGCCCTCCCTCCCGCTTCCAACGGAACGTATCGGCTTCAGGACCTGGCCGCCGGCAAGCATCAGTTGTTCGTTCGCATGGTCGGCAAGAACAGCATCATCAACCGCGTCTCACCCCCCGTTCATTTCCGCCGTCACCGCTGATCCGCAATCGGATAGACCTCGGCCGGTGCCCGTCCGGCAGCGGCTTCCCTCCTCTCCTGCAGTAAGAAATGTTCACTGGACAACAACTCCAGCGTCAGTGGCCATCACCGGCTTGATCCGCATCTCACACAGCCAGGACGGCGGACGCGGAGGTCAGATACCCCCTCGTTTGCCTGCCTGCGGGGGCGGGATTTCTCGCTAGCGATTCTCCCAGATTCCCCTTGAAAGGACTCCGTGATCAAGAAAATCGTTACTTGGACTGTCGCTCTGGCTATGCTCCCCCCGTCACTCGCACTTTCCCAGCCCACGCCCTCTAAAGGCGGTTCCGACAAGCGGACCATTCGCCTCAATGTCGAAGTTGAAACGAAGTCCGGCGAACCCGTCACGGGCCTCACGCTGCAGGATTTCACGCTCCTGGATAACGGTGCTCCCCAGAAAGTGACATCGTTCAAGGAAGTCTCCTCGGGCCACGAACAGGTTGAGGTGATCGTGCTCCTCGACGCCGTCAACGCCAACTTCGAAAACTCGGCCTACGCACGCGACCAGGTGCAGAAATTCCTGGGGGCAAATGGCGGCAAACTCGCTCAGCCCACCACCATTGCGGTTCTGACCGACAAGGGCGTACAGGCCGCCAAAGGCTTCTCCACGGACGGCAATGCGCTCCGTCACGAACTCGACCAAAACACCTCGGGCCTGAGGGAAATCAGTCGCTCCGCCGGCTTTTGGGGCGCGACGGAACGCCTGCAGATCTGCCTCAAGGCGGTGCGCGAAGTCAGTCAGTTCGCTTCCCAGCTCCCCGGCCGCAAAATCGTGCTGTGGGTTTCGCCAGGTTGGCCCTTGCTCTCTGGCCCAGGCGTTGAACTAAGTGCAACCCAGCAGCGTGAAATCTTCAGCGACGTGGTGTCCCTGTCAACTCAGCTCAGAGAAGCGAACGTAACCATGTACGACATAAACCCGCTGGGTGCGGGAGAAAACCTGATGCGGGCCGACTACTATCAGCAGTTCACAAAGGGGGTCGGTCAGCCGAGCCAGGTCAACATTGCTGCCCTTAGCTTGCAGGTTTTGGCGGTGCAGTCTGGCGGCCTGTCGCTCCAGGGAAGCTCTGATGTTGCCGGCCTGGCCGCGCGGTGCCTCAAGGATGTTCAGGCGTGGTATGAAATGACTTTCCCAGCCGCCGTTCCCGAGAAGCCCAACGAGTATCACCATGTCGAGGTCAAGCTGGACAAGCACGGCGTCACAGCCCGTACCCGCGACGGCTATTACGCGCAACCCTGATTCGACGAGCCGACCGTGTACCCACCCGCCAAACTGATCCGAACAAAGCTGCAAGGGACAGGCGCAGTCATCGCGCTGAGCGCACTTCCGATCGGGATCTGCGGCCGATCCGGTCGGTTCGGGTGGTTGCTGATTCTTAGCCACCCGCACGTCTCGCCCCGTTTCACACCCAAGCCATTTCGTGCTATCGAGTCACGCCTGGACTCAGCCCGCACCCTCACAACAACTTGGCCAGCCACTGCCCGGTGTGCGAATGCAGATTCGCGGCGATCTCTTCCGGGGTCCCCGTCGCCACCACCCTGCCCCCGCCTTCGCCGCCCTCCGGCCCCATGTCGATCACCCAGTCCGCGCTCTTGATCACGTCAAGGTTGTGCTCGATCACGATCAATGAGCCGCCACCATCGATCAGCTTCCGAAACGCCGTCAGCAGCTTAGACACATCATCGAAATGCAACCCCGTCGTCGGCTCATCCAGGATGTACAGCACCCGGCTGGCCTGCGAAGGCTTGGCGTTGGCGTTTGCCGATCGCACCTGCGCCAGGTGCGCCGCCAGCTTCACTCTCTGCGCCTCGCCGCCGCTCAACGTCGTCGCCGATTGCCCCAGCCGCAGGTAGCCCAATCCCACCTCGTCCAGCACCGCCAGCTTTTCCAGCAGGCGCGTCTGTCCGACGAAGAAGCGCAGCGCCTCCTTCACCGTCAGCCCCAGCACCTCGTGGATGTTCTTACCCTTATATTGCACTTCCAGGATCCGCGGTTGATAGCGCGTCCCGTTGCAGTCCTCGCACGGCAACTCAACGTCGGCCAGGAACTGCATCTCCACCGTCACCGTCCCATCGCCTTCGCAGGTATTGCAGCGGCCGCCCGGCACGTTGAACGAAAAATGTCCCGGCGTCAGCGACAGCCGCTTGGCCTCCGGCTGCGATGAAAACAGCTCCCGCACCAGGTCAAATCCCTTGATGTAAGTGATCGGGTTCGATCGTGGCGTTCTCCCGATCGGCGTCTGGTCCACCAGCACCACATCGTTCAGCCGCTCCACGCCCGTCAAGGAACGAAACACCCCCGAAGGGTCCGACCCATCGGTCTGCCCCAGCGCCCGCGCCACCGCCCGGTACAGCACCTGGTGCACCAGCGTCGACTTTCCCGACCCCGATACCCCGGTCACCGCCACCAGCATCCCCAGCGGAATCTCCACATCCACATTGTGCAGATTGTTGGCCACCGCCCCCCGCAACACCAGCTTTTCCCGTCCCGGAACCCGCCTCCGCGTCGGCACCGGAATCGCGATCTGCCCCGACAAATACCGTCCCGTCAGCGACTGCGGATTTGCCTCGATCTCCGCCAGTACACCCTCGGCCAGCAGCTTGCCGCCAAACTCGCCCGCCCCCGGGCCCAGGTCCAGCAGGTGATCCGCCGCGCGCAGCACGTCCGCATCATGCTCCACCACCAGGATCGTGTTCCCCAGGTCGCGCAACTCTTCCAGAATCTTGATCAGCCGCGCCGTGTCCCGCGTATGCAGCCCGATCGATGGCTCGTCCAGCACATACAGTGCTCCCACCAGCCGCGATCCCAGCGACGTAGCCAGCTGAATCCGCTGCGCCTCCCCGCCCGATAGAGTCGATGCCAGCCGGTCCAGCGTCAGGTACTCCAGCCCCACCGCATCCAGGAAAGTAAGCCGCTGCCGCACTTCGTCCAGAATCGGCCCCGCGATCTCCTCCTGCATCGGAGCCAGCTTCAGCGAGTCGAAGAATTCCTTCGCATGCGCAATCGTCAACGCCGCCGACTGGCAGATGTTCAGCCCGTTCAGCCGCACCGCCCGCGCCTCCGCCCGCAGCCGCTGCCCCCGGCACTCCGGACACTCCGCATAGCCCCTGTACTTCGAAAGCATCACCCGCACATGCAGCTTGTACTTCTTCTTCTCCATCTGCGCGAAGAAGCCATACACGCCCTCAAACGATCCCTTCCCCCGCAGCACCACTTCGCGCGCGCCCTCCGGCATCTCGCGCCACGGCACATCCATGGGAATTCCCAGCCCCGCCGCCTGCTTCTTCAACTCCGTAAACCATGTCCGGTACTTCGGCCGGTTCCACGGATCGATCGCTCCATCGTTCAGCGAAAGCCCCTTGTCCGGAATCACCAGGTTGATGTCGAAATCCACCGTGTTCCCGAATCCCTGGCACCGCGGGCACGCCCCAAACGGATTGTTGAACGAAAACAGCCGCGGCTCCGGCTCCCGTCCCGGCCGATGGCAGCTCGTGCACTCATACTCCGATGAGTACCGGTGCCGTCGCGGCTCCCGCCCCGCCTCTTCAGCCTCGCTCGCGCGCAGCGCCTCCTCGAAAATCACCTCGCTCGCTTCGCGATACGCAATCTCCGTCGCGTCCACAATCCGCGACCGGTTCTCGTCATCGATAACAATGCGGTCCACCAGCACAAACACCGGCAGCGTGAAGTCCAGATCCAGCAGCGACTCCGGCGTCGAAAACTCGTAGATCTTCCCGGTCTGATAAAGCCGGTTGAATCCCCCCGTGCGCAGCTCCAGCAGCCGCGCCTTCAACGCATCCGTCATGGGAGAATCCGCTGCCGCCTTCACCGCCGCCTTGGCCCGGGCCGCCAATTCCCGCTTCGTCTTCGGCTTCGCCTTGCTTTCTTCCTCCGCGCGCCCGTCTCCCGCGAGCAATGCCTTCACCGGGAAAAGCGCATTCAACCGCGTCCCTTCCCCCAGCGCCATCACCCCGTCAACCACTTCGTCAACCGAGTTCCGTTTCACCAGCCCATCGCAGTAAATGCAATGCACCGTTCCGCAGCGCGCATACAGCAGCCGCATGTAGTCATAGATCTCCGTCGCCGTCGCCACCGTCGAGCGCGGATTCCTCGTCGTGTTCTTCTGCTTGATGGCAATCGCCGGAGCCAGTCCCTCGATCTCGTCCACGTCCGGCTTTTCGATCCGCTCCAGAAACTGCCGCGCGTACGCCGACAGCGATTCCACATACCGCCGCTGTCCCTCGGCATAGATCGTGTCGAAGGCAAGCGAACTCTTGCCCGACCCCGAAACGCCGCTGACCACGGTCAGCTTGCCGTGTGGAATCTCGCAGGAGATGTTTTTCAGGTTGTGCGTCCGCGCATTGCGGATCACGATCGCGTCGTTCGAAGAGGTCAACGGAGAGGCACCGGTAGCACCAGCCCTCGAACTTCCCGGTCCGAGAGCCGCTGAGGATTCGAACCCATGTTCACCAGAGTCCCCGGAGAGGCTCAGAGCGCATGCGTCCAATCTCCATTATAAAGTGCTTCCTGCGTTCGGGATCCTACCCGCTTGGGCCGGTCACCGGTGCGCTCCGATTCGTGCAGGCGCGTCAAATCAGCCTCGAGCGCCAACAACTGCGCACCCCAGCGCGCTGCGGACGCCAAGCCCAACGCATCTCTGCGAATTAAGCACCCTGAAATCAGTGGGCCGAGGGAATTCGATCCAACCAGGATCCCTCCCAAAAAACACACCGACTGCATATCCCGGTCCACCGCATGGCGCGGCGGCCAAACCTGACCCAACCCGAACTCAGGCCACCAGCGCCGGTCCGTAGTTGTACACCTGCTGATGCACCGGCGCCGATTCGACTTCGCGGTTCAGCACCCCGGAAAGTCCCATCAGCACCTCCGACGCGCAGGCCGGGCACTGCCGGGCGCAATTTCCAATGCAACTGCAATCCTGACAGAGATATGCGGAAGCCAGCGGGATGTGCTGGAGAGTAGACATAGCCATACGTTCACCTGTTCGTCTTGATGTGAGGGAATGCATGAGGAGTCACCTATGGGCGGCTGCGAGTGTGTTGCGGTGCGACAGCCCCGGCACAACCTGATATTGAGATGCGCCTCCGGACGGCAGGGTTGTTTTCACAACCTGGCCCGCTCTCGGCTGAGGATCCATAGTTAACACTCCGCCAATCCTTCCTTCTGTCTGATAGTGCACCTTCCCCGAAAAACATTTCGCCCCGCAGTGTAGTTATCACTGCGGGGCGTGGGCTTGCTTTGATCTTCGGCAACCAGCGGATTAAATGTTGGAAAACGTGTTGTGCCCTTCGTCGAATTGCTGCTCGGTCTTGGCAGCCTTGTGCGCTGCCCGGTTCGCACTCTGCTCCACCTTCTTGGCGCTCGTCTCGCTCGGGTTGCTGTCGCTGTCGACTACCGTCGGGGTTTCGGTCTCGGGTCTTTTTGCGGGAACTTGATTGATCTGATCAGCCATAGGTTCGCTCCAGATCATTACGATGCGCCACCCCGTCAGCCGAGATGCACCGCCGCCCGACCTCTCGCGGCGTCCACCCCTGGGTCCGTGCGATCGCCTGTTATTAGATCTCCAATGGCTTCATGATTGACACCTTCCTCCATCGCTAGCGTCCCGCTCCGGCCGCGCTCAATTCATCGCACCAGCCGATCAGCGATCCTTTCCCGCGCGGGCCCTCTCCATCATCCACTCAAACGCATTCTCGATCGCCCGCGTGAACCGAGGCGTATCGAACAACGGCGCTTCCCCTCTGCTCTTTTGAATCCGCGCACGCAGGGTCTGTAACTGCGCGCCGTCGCCGGCCAATCTCAAAGCCGTCGCCTCATATTCCGCCAGCGTCGATGTCACCAACTCGGGCAATCCGGCGGCATGCAGGATGCTGCCGGCTACGCGCGACGCAAACGTCTCCCCCGTAGACGTCAACACCGGGCAACCACCCCACAGCGCATCACTGGTAAGCGTGTGGGCGTTGTAAGGCAGCGTATCCAGAAACAAATCCGCTACCCCGAATCTGGCCAGGTGTTCGGCATTGGTCACCGAAGGCGCGAATATGAGTCGCTTCGACCCTCTTTTGAGCCGCGCCTCTGCCTCACGCCGCAGATTCGCCATCGCAGCCATGCTCGTCTCAAGCAGCCACAAAACGCTTTCCGGAACTCCCTCCATCAGCCGCATCCAGATATCGAAAATCGCCGGCGTGATCTTGTGCGACGCGCTGAAACAACAGAACACAAATCCGCTTTCCGGGAGTCCGTAATCCGAGCGGTTGCCGACGCGCGCAATGGGGCGGCGTCGATCGTTCACCTGGTAGCAATGCGGCAGGTGAACCAGCGTCTCAGTGAAATGCTCCTGTTGATTCGCCGGAACTACAAACCGGTCCACCAGGACATAATCGATCGCGCGCGTCCCCATGGTTCCCGGATAGCCCAGGTAGCTCACCTGGACCGGCGCCGGCCGCAACGCCATGATCTCCGGCCGCGCGCCTGTGGTATAGCCTTTGAGGTCCACCAGAATGTCAACCCCGTCCGCGCGGATCCGTGCCGCGGCGGACGCATGTGCGTGGTCCTCCAGATCCACGAACAAATCAAACGCGTCACGCAATCTGGACCGCGCCTCACCTCCGTCGTCCGCACCGTAAGAGTACCCAATCACGCGGAACCGCCGGCGGTCATGCAACTCAAACAACTCGGAGATGAGATGCGCCGTCGCATGCTCCTGAAAATCGGCAGAGAGATAGCCGATCGTGATGCGCTCGCGTTCTGCCGGAACCTGTGCCGTCTCGTGCACCGCGAGACGTCTTGCCCATTGCTCAGCACACTGCCGCTGCTGGCTGGGCGTTGTCTCGAGATTCAGAAACACAAACGGATTTATCGCTCCCGATCCCTCTTCAACAGACTGAACTAATCTCTTCGTGAGATCGTCGACCATGCGCCAGTCGCAAAGATCCTTCAGTTGGTGAACGAGAAGTGCGGCCGCCTCTCCATAACCCGGATTGATTGATACAGCCTGGGCCAGAGCCGCGGCCCCTTCTTCCATCCGTCCCAACCGCCGCAGGGCGCTGGCCAGGTTGCGATACGCCTCGGCATAATCGGGACGAAGGCGCAGCGCGGTCTCGTAACTGGCTACCGCCGCCTCCACATTTCCGGTCATCTGGTAGACGTTGGCTAGAGTTGTTATGCGCTTCGGGATATGCCGGATCGATTTCGATGGCGCGGCAAAACGCGGGAATGGCTTCCGCTATTCTGCCCAGTTGCGCCAGCACCGAGCCCAGATCGTTCGCCAATGCAGCCGATTCCGGATGGGCCTCGATAGCCCTGCGGAGCAGGTCCACCGCAACCACTGACTCGCCCCGTTGAAACGCGGCGATGGCGCTCTGGCGCAGCTCTTCCATCGCGTGTCGAGACTGTTCGTTCATCATGCGGTTACGCCGGGAACAGCGTCCGACAGCGAAGATATCAGCTTCCGCTAACTTGGTCGCCTCCTCACACCTCGAACCGACTCGCAACTACCGCGCCTCTATCGCGGCGGAGACAGCAACCCGTAAACGTCCACCTCGCGTTTAGCGCCCACGAACACGTGGCCGTTCGCAATGGTAGGCATATTGAACCTGAGCGCCAAGCCGGCACGGTCGCGGCTTGAATTCTGCTCGCTGCTGTAGAGCTGGTGCGCGACGTTCGCCGCATCGACCGCGTAAAGCACGGCATTTCTATCTGGAGAGTTCCACCCCTTCGAGCTCACGACCCACACAATGCCGTCCTTGTTGTCGTTGGCCGAAACCGCGGACGTCGCCGCATGGTCCTTCAACGAAAACGTGCTCGCACTTTTGAAGACCAGCTTCCCGTTGTCCACCGCGTAGTCGCGCAACGCATCGCCATCGCTCAACAGGTAGACATTCCCATTCCAGTACGCGGCCGATCCGAAGATTCCGCCTTTCGTGGGCAACGTCTGCACCGCGTGACGGTTGCTGCCCGCCTGAAAGTGTCCCATGCGGTCCCGATCCACCAGGTACAGCAACGGCGCTTTTCCGCCGATGATCGCCAGGTGCGGATGCGCTCCATGCTGGTCGGGCAGCAGCATCGGTCCGCCTGACCCAAGGTCGTTGTCATCGGCGCTCAACTGGTCCGCGTTGTAGGGCGTGAAATAGTCTCCGATCCCCAACCCCGACCCACTCAGCCGCAGTTTCAACAAGGAGTCGCCATAGTCGCGGCCGCCCCTCACCGCATCGAAGCGCCCGTTACCCGTCGCCACATAGACATTCCCTTCTTTGTCCGCCGCAATGCCGGTGTCGCTGGCCCAGATGCCCCCATCATCGGCATCCGGAGAATCGTTGAACACCGCTTTCTGCTTCAGCGTCTGGGCGTCGTAAGCCATCACCCATCCGTGATAAGGCCCCACGTCGCAGGATGAAGCCCAGGACAGATACACGCTGCCATTGGAAAGCAACAGAGCGGCACGTGGATTCTCCCGCAGCGCATCAAACCCCACCTTTCCGCTCCCACTCCCGTCGCCCTGCCCCTGCACCGAGGCCTGGATCTCTACGGGACCACCGAATTTCTCCGCCCCATTCGCGATCGACAGCGCATGCAGTTGCTGGTGATACTCGCTCGAGGAACCGTGCGCCTTCTTGGTGCGCGCCAGCACAAAGAGCGTCCCGGTTTTCAGATCGATCACGGGGGTAGAAGTAATTCCAACTTCCGGACGGATAAAAAAACATTCCACGTCGCGCTCCGCGAGCGTGTCTGCTCCATCGGTGAGAAAGTTCACGTGCCACAGCGGCGCTGCAGGATTTCCGTAAGCGTTAAACGCGTACACGCTGTCATGTTCGGTGGCGATATAGATGACATCCTGCCTGCCCTTTCCCGGAACTTCAACTCCCGGCACGAACAAGGGCTGCGCATAAACATCTCCATCTACCGGGTACGAAAACAGCTTGCCGAACTGCTGTGCATTCACGTTCCGTGGCGTGAGCGTTGTCTCTATCAGATATGCGCCCGTACGGGCATTGTCGACCTGCGAAGTAGCGACCTGTGCGGCGCCCGCGCCCGTCAGGCAAAGGAACACAATCACCCACGGGACCCAAAGAAAATCAGAGTGAGCTGCCTTCATCCTCAAAGCGCCCCTCCCTTGTCGAGAATCAGTATCGGCTTTCAGCCACGCGATACCAGCGAAGCGTAGGTATCTGCGATTTTCCACGAGCCACTCTCCCGAGACTACCTATGTAGCATTCGATACATCCATTGTCAAGCCTCCGGATGGTGCGATGTGTCCAGGTTTTTTGCTCTCATGTTGAGTGAGTGAAGCGAGTCTAAGGACCTGTGTCTGCCTTTCACTTTCCACCTCTCGCCGCGGCAAAGTCAGCCCGTCGGATGAGCAGCCGCCATACAATAGACGTGAGGTATTTCGTGCGTTTTTCCGCATTCCGTTTCCCTGTCTTGCTGCTCATTGCCCTTACCGTGACAGTCTGCTCGTTCGCTCAAGCCGCTCCACCTGAATCCTCGGCCCAAACCCCTAATCCGGACAGCGCGGCCGCGCCGCAAGCGCTGGCCGACGCTGAAGCGCTCATGGCCAAATCAGACTGGAAGAGCGCCGAAGCCCAGCTCACGCCTTACATTGCCGCGCATCCCGGCGACGAACGCGCCCTCTTCGATGCAGGCTACTGCGCCGACGCCCTCAACCAGTTCGACCAGGCTGCCGCTCTCTACAAGCGCGCCATCGATACCGACCCCAAGTCTTTCGAATCCCATCTATCCCTGGGCCTGCTCCTCGCGCGCGAGGGAAAATCAACCGAGGCGCGTCCCGAACTGGCCACCGCCACCACTCTCGAGCCCGGCGTGGCCGGTGCCGCCGCCAAGGCCCGCGCCTGGCGCGCCCTTGCCCGGATCGATCAGGCCGCCAATCCCGCCGACGCCTCCACCGAATTGCTCGAAGCCCTGAAGATCAGTCCCGAAACTCCGGCCGACACCCTGCTCGCCGCCGAGGTCGCCGGCTCGGCCGGCCAGTACGAGAACGCCGAGGCCGCCTACCGGCGCCTGCTGAAGTCCGACGCGAAGTCCACCGCCGCCAATGCGGGACTCGCTCACCTCATGATCGTGCGCAAGCAGTACCCCGAGGCCGAAACGTTCCTGCGCGCTGCTCTCGAAAACTCGCCCAATGACCTCGCGCTCAACGCCCAGCTCGCCACCGTCCTCGTTGCCCAGGACAAGGCTGAGGCTCTCCCCCTTCTCCAGAAGCTGCACGCCAGCCACCCCGACGATTCCACCATCACCCGCATGCTGGCGGACGTAACCGCGGAGGCCGGCGACCCGGTGGAGTCCGACAAGCTCCTCGGCCCGCTGCTTGCCGCGAAACCCGGCGATGCCGCCCTGCTCGTCGCTCACGGCCAGAACCTCACGCGCCAGCTCAAATACCCCGAGGCCTTCGCCGCCTTCTCCAAAGCCACCGAAATCGACCCCGCGAATGCGGATGCTTGGAGCGGGTTGGCCTTTGCGGCGTCCACAACTCACCAGCCTTCGATCGCACTTCACGCGCTTTCGATGCGATCAAAGTTGCTTCCGGATATTCCCTCGACGTATTTTCTCTGGGCAACATCTTACGATTCGTTGCACAACAATTCGGCGGCCATCACCTACTATCACCACTTCCTCGAAGCCGCCGCCGGAAAATATCCGAACCAGGAATGGCAGGCACGGCAGCGGCTCCTTTTGCTTGAGAAGAAACGCTGACCGGGACAGGACACCAAATCAGCGCAGGCAGCGTCTCCGGGACCCAGGCAAGTCCGCACCCAGTAGTTTTCCCTTGCACATAGTGGATTAACCTGTATAGTCTCGGCCCAAGAGTTAAGCAGTTTCCAATTGGCGCCGGCCGCCTCTGGTCACATGGCAATTTCCTGGGGAAATCGCCACTTCGTCACCTGATCGAGGCCCTCAGCTGGTTGGGACCAGTAAGTCGAATGCCCGCACTACCGCGGAGGGTTCGTCATGCGGTCTCACGTAATTTTGGCGGTTATTCTCGTTGCTTCGGCGCTCGCACTCCCCGCGCGCGCGGCTTCAATGGACGATAAAATCCCCGATCAGCAGACTATCGATGCTCTCGAATCGAAGGCCAGCCAGGCCCAGCCTCGCGAGCAGTGCTTCCTATATGCCGAGCTGGTGCACGAAATGATCGAGTTCAGCCTGCGCCAGTATGCCGCGGGTGAAACCGACAAGGCGACCGGGCTGCTGAAGCACGCCCAGGAGCTCACGCACAAGATCCACCTGGCGGTTGCGAGCGACAACAAGCGGCTCAAAAACGCCGAAATCCTGCTTCGCCATACGGCGTTCCGCCTCACGGAACTGCTGCATTCCGGGCCCTTTGAGGACCGGCCGCTGGTGCAGCAGACACTATCGCAGGTGAACGAGGCGGAGACTGAGGCCATGCTGCAGGTGTTCAAGAAGTAGTCTCAGACGCCATTCGGAGCGCGGTTGTTTTCCTCTCTCCTCCAACTGTGGTTCAATGAAGCGCGGTGGGGGTTAACGCATCGTGCGCCGGATTCTTAGTCTCGTTTTCGTGGCCGCCTGCTTCTGGAGCGGTTATTCAGCCTGTGCGCAGAAAGAAAAGCGCGAGCCATTAACCGGTGCTGAAATCGAACAGATCAGGGAAGCGGGGATCTTTCCTGCGGACCGGATCAGCCTCTATACAAAATTTCTAAACGACCACGCCGATACCATCAAGAAGCTGACGGACCGGGCCAAGTCCACTGCGCGCGCGCAACGGCTGGACGGAGAACTGCAGGATTTCACGGCGCTGATGGACGAGTTGGGGGCCAACCTCGACACTTACAGCGATCGCAAGGCTGACCTGCGGAAGGCGCTCAAGCCCCTGAGCGAGTCGACGCCGCGCTGGCTCGGCATTTTACGAGCGCTGCCGGGGGAATCGGGATTCGACCTGGCGCGGAAGGAAGCGATCGAGAGCGGCGAGGAGTTGGCGGACCAGGCCAAGCGCCTGCTTTCGGAACAGACCGAGTACTTTGACCTGCACAAGGACGAGCAGGGCCAGGACCGCGCGGAACCCAAGGCCACGCAGCCGAATTGAGGTTTGCCGCCGGCAGGTCCGCGAAACCCATCCGGAGAGGCGTGGACGATATTTCCAATGGCGTGGAACCGTGCGCGGCGTGCGTGGAACCATGCGCAGCGTGCGTGGAACATGGGCCATACCGGCGTGGCGCACGCAAAATGTTCCACGTGGAACATTTGTGATCGCGGGCACAGGTCGCTGTGAGCCGTTGCTGATTAATTCATCCGATTTTCAGATGTCCCTAGCGTCCTCATAAGGGTTGGATCCAAAGCCTTGGTTCTGCTCGCGTTTCCGTGCTAGAGAAGACGGTCGCGCCGAAGCAAGGCGCGACCTTGTCAAGGGGGCCTCGTGCATTTTTGCTGTGCGGGGCTTTTTGGCTGCCCTAGACGTCTTAGTCACAGGTCTTTAAGGCCCCTGCTCACCCTCTCAGGAAGGCCAGCAGGTCAGCGTTGATGGTTTCGGCGTGGGTGGTGGGCATGCCGTGGGGAAAATCCTTGTAGGTTTTGAGGGTTCCGTTTTTCAGGAGCTTGGCGGACTTGGGGCCGGAAGCGACGTAGGGGACGATCTGGTCGTCCTGGCTGTGCATGACCAGCACGGGGATGGTGATCTTTTTGAGGTCTCCGGTGAAGTCAGTCTGGGAGAAAGCCACGATGCCGTCGTAGTGCGCCTTGGCGCCGCCCATCATGCCCTGCCGCCACCAATTCTCGATGACAGCTTCTGAGGATTTCGCTCCGGGGCGGTTGAAGCCGTAGAAGGGCCCGGAGGGCAGGTCGCGATAAAACTGCGAGCGGTTGGCGGCGAGGGTGGCCTGGAGGCCGTCGAAGACATCCTTGGGAAGGCCCTCGGGATTGGAATCGGTCTTGACCATGAGCGGCGGTACGGCGGCGATCAGGGCGGCTTTGGCGACGCGGCTTTCGCCGTGCCTGGCCAGGTAGCGAACGACTTCGCCGCCGCCGGTGGAATGGCCGACGTGGATCGCTTGTTTGAGGTCGAGATGAGCGGTGAGGGCGGCCAGGTCATCGGCGTAATGGTCCATGTCGTGGCCATCGCCGGTCTGAGTGGAACGCCCGTGGCCGCGCCGGTCATGGGCAATCACGCGATAGCCTTCGCCGAGGAAGAAGAGCATTTGGGTATCCCAATCATCGGCAGACAGCGGCCAGCCGTGGCTGAATACAATGGGCTGTCCCGAGCCCCAATCTTTGTAGAAGATTTCGACGCCGTCTTTGGTGGTGATAGCGGGCATGTTGACTCCTTTTCGTATCGGTCGTGCCGGTCCAATGTTAGAGCATCGGGCGGAGCTTATCGGTTAGCGAGCCGTTTCGGTTCGCGAAGGTCGAGACGAACGAGGCCTGCGCGAACAGCTGTCGGCTGAGAAGCGCAAAAATCGCTGGACTTCCGCCGATATCCCGGGACCAGTCCCCGCCAAGTGAACGCGTCGGCGATCAGGCAGGCATTCGGAATCTATCGTGATCGAGATTGCCAGGCTTTCCTTCAGGGTTGGAAGCAGACTTATTGCACTAGCGAATTCAGAGAGACAGTATGACTTCGATAGAACGATTTACTCCTCCACTTTCTTGCGATCAGTGGGAAGCCGGGCATGTTCGTACCATGATCCTGGGTCTAGAAGTTCGCGCGCGCTGCGCTTCGGGGGGTGAATTGGCGACTGTGCGTTATTTGAACGAGAGTTTGCCGGGGGTGGGGGCCGTGAAGTACCGACGCTGAAACAGCAGCGCAAGGTTAACCAGGGCGATCATTACCGGGACTTCCACCAACGGGCCGATCACGGCGGCGAAGGCGGCGCCGGAATTGATGCCGAAGACCGACACCGCGACCGCGATTGCCAGTTCAAAGTTATTTGAAGCCGCGGTGAACGCCAGGGTAGTGGTCCGGGAGTAGTCGGCACCAAGTTTCCGGCCCATGTAAAACGACACCAGGAACATCACCACGAAGTAAATCAGAAGCGGGAGGGCGATCCTCAGAACATCGAGGGGGAGATGAACGATGTAACTGCCTTTGAGAGAGAACATCACGACGATGGTGAACAGGAGGGCGACCAGGGTCAGCGGGGCGACGCGGGGAACGAAGTTCCGATCGTACCATTCGCGCCCTTTGGCCCGGACCAGGGTTGTGCGTGTCAGGAAGCCGGCGATGAACGGGATTCCCAGATAGATGAAGACGGTGGTTGCGACCTCGCCGATGGAGATGTTGACTACGGCTCCGCGCATACCCAGCCAGCGTGGCAGGACGGTGATGAAGACCCAGGCGTAGAGGGAGTAGAAGAAGACCTGAAACAGCGAGTTGAAGGCCACCAACCCGGCAGCATATTGCGTGTCACCGTTTGCCAGCTCGTTCCACACGATGACCATGGCGATGCATCGTGCCAGGCCGATCATGATGAGGCCGGCCATGTATTCCGGGTAGCCGCGGAGAAACACCACTGCCAGCAGAAACATGAGGACTGGCCCGATCAGCCAGTTCTGCAGGAGAGAGAGGCCGAGGACACGCTTATTGCGGAAGACTTCGTGCAGCTCTTCGAAACGTACACGAGTGAACGGCGGGTACATCATGAGAATCAAACCCGCCGCGATCGGAATTGAAGTTGTGCCGACGCTGAAGCGGTTAAGCAACGGAACGACTCCGGGAGCCAGCCAGCCAAGCGCGACGCCGAATGCCATGGCGGCGAAGATCCATCCCGTCAGATAGCGATCCAAAAAAGATAACCGGCTCTTTCTCATTGATGACTCCTACGAACGGCCGATCTGGTCGAGTTCGCGCTTGAGGGCGTAGTGGCGGAGCGTCGCGAGGGGCAGTGCGACAAACAGCCCGATTCTGCGATCAAGGATGGTAAAGGCATCCCGAAATGCGCGAGCGATTTGTTCGGGAGGGCCTTGGACGGCTGCCGGATCAGCAATGCCCCAGTGCGCCGTCACCGGCTGACCCGGCCAAAAAGGACACTGCTCATTGGCAGCGTTGTCGCACACTGTAAAGACGAAGTCGAGCTGGGGCGCGTCTGGCGCGGAGAACTCGTCCCACGACTTGCTGCGCAGACCGGTCGTGGGAAGTCCAGCGGCCTCGAGCTGCTGCAGTGCTTCTGGACGCGGCTGACCAGCCGGGTGGCTTCCGGCACTAAAAGCCGTGAAATTAGCCCGGCCTTTGTGGTTCAGGATGGCTTCCGCCATGATCGAACGCGCAGAGTTGCCAGTGCAGAGAAACAGAACGTTGTAGTGATCGGCCATGACAGCTATTCCCTCGCTTGAGCGGGCGTCGCCGTGCAGCAACCGGGCTGGCAGCAGGCAGGGTTGGGCTTGCTGGCGCGGATGAAGGCGCCGAAGAATTTTTCATTCACCTGCGGAGCGATCGCGTCCACGTCAACGCCTGCCTCGGCGAGAAAGTGCCGGGCATCCTCGATGTCGTAGACGCGAGTGGGCTCAACGTGAGCTTCTTCGAAGCCAGCGCTCTTCAGCCTGGCGATGTACTCGCCTTGCTCGAGTGCGCCGGCGATGCAGCCAACCCAGAGCAACATGCTTTGGCGGACTGCATCGGGGACGGTTCCGCGAACCACGACATCGGAAACGGCGAATCGGCCGCCAGGCTTCAGGACGCGAAACGCTTCATGCAGGACACGATCTTTGTCGGCGGAGAGATTGATGACGCAGTTGGAGATGATGACGTCGACCGAGTTGTCGGGCAAAGGGATGTTCTCGATTTCGCCCTTGAGGAACTCGACATTGGTGAGCCCCGACTGCTTCTGGTTTTCGCGGGCAAGGGCCAGCATATCGTCGGTCATGTCCAGGCCGTAGGCTTTGCCGGTGGGGCCGACGCGCCGGGCGGAGAGCAGGACATCGATGCCGCCACCGGAGCCTAGATCGAGAACCGTATCTCCCGGTCGAAGATCGATCAGCGCGGTGGGGTTGCCGCATCCGAGGGAGGCCCTGACTGCGTTCTCCGGAACGATTCCGGTCTGATCGGCGCTGTAGAGATTGGTCGTGATGGGATCGCAACACCGGAGGGCGGGGTCGCAACATGCCTGCACGGTATCGGACCCGGCTACCGCCCGGGCGGCGCTGCCGTACTTTTCCTTCACCTGCTGCTGAACGCTTGATTTTGAGTCCATGATTACGCTCCTCGCATACGTTAAGGCGAATGTATTATCCGATGGACACATCTGTCAAGGCGCATATAATAGCAGGGTGAGCCTTTCCGCGAAGAACTACGACCTGGCCGTGTTGTTTGCCGCGCTGGCCGACCGCACCCGCCTCAGGCTGCTGAATCTTATGAACGGCAAGGAAGTCTGCGTGTGTTATTTCGTGGAGATCCTGGGGCAAAGCCAGCCCAAGATTTCACGGCATCTTGCCTATCTTCGCCGGGCCGGGATCGTGGCCGCTCGCCGCGAGGGGAAGTGGATGCATTACCGCATCGTTACGCCGCAGCATGAGGGCGCCAGGCGACTTCTTGGCGAGACGCTCTCGGTGCTTGGCGAAGACCGAACGATGCAGCTGGACCACGCGAGACTGGATAAGGCCTGCTGTGCTCCCCGAAAAGCAGCGGCACTCGAGGGGGTACCGCTACCTGTCGCGCTGGAGAGCTCGGGCTCTTGCGGATGCTGAAGTGATGGGTTGATCCCCGAGAGACGGCCTGTTGGTCGCCCCGGAAGGAAATCACAAAGTCCTGTTGCTTTCCCAAAGGAAGCCTGCCATTATTCCTGTTGGAAACCTAAAGGTTGAGTGGCGATGAAGGAAAAGTCCGACGTGCTGCAAGGAACGCTGGCGCTGATGGTGCTGAGGACGCTGGACGTGCTGGGACCGCAGCATGGGTGGGGGATAGCCCGGCGGATCGAGCAGATCAGCGGAGATCTGCTGGCACTCAACCAGGGGACGCTTTATCCGCTGCTGCTCAAGCTGGAGCATGAAGGTTCGATTGCGTCCGAGTGGGGCGCATCGGAGAACAACCGGCGCGCGCGGTTCTACCGGCTTACCGGGGCAGGCCGTAAGCAACTGCAGGCGGAGACCCGCGAGTGGGAGCAGACCGCGGCGATCATGGCCCGGTTTTTGAAAGCCAAGGCGGAGGACTTAAGGTGAAATTCCTGCGACGCTTCTTCAAGGACCTGGGCATCTTTCTTCGCGGGCAAGTCGATCCCGGCGTGATCTCTGAACAAGTTTCGGGAGCGGGTTCATGCAATCGATGCGACACTTCCCGTCTTCCATGCCGCAAGTTTGAATGAGGTGCTCTCCACATCGCTTTCGGCGCGGCGATTTTCGATGGAGATGGTGGCATTTTTTGCGGCCACTGCCCTGCTGCCGGCCGGGCTTGGGATTTGCGGGACGATTTCCTATGTTGTGAATGAACAGAGACGCGAGATCGCGATCCGGCTTGCGCTGGGAGCCCGGAGAGGTGCGATTGTACAGATGGTGCTGCGCCGGGGATTTGGCCTGGAACCGCGGGAGCGGGGCTGGGTGTGGCAGGCGCGCTGATCGTCTCCCACCTCGTTGGCGGGACTGCTGTTCGGGGTGTCTCCTGATGATCTGCCGACGTTCGCGGGTGTGACCCTGGTGCTGACGGGGGTCGCGATCGCCGCCAGCTGCGTCCCGGCATTGCGCGCCACGCGGGTTGATCCCATTACGACACTTCACAGCGAATGATTCCGCAAGCCGGTTTATAGTCATCCTTACGCGAGGGAATACGCGCCGGCCATCAGCCTGGTGACGGCGAAGGGCTGCCGGTTTGGAGTCGCCGGAGAGTATCCGAGGTGTTCGTATGAAAAGCCTTTTCGAGGCGGCGACGGTAGACGAGGTGACGGATCGAATTGCGCGCCTAAGGCCTGACAGCGAACGGCTGTGGGGCAAGATGACTGCCGCGCAGATGCTGGCACATTGCTCGGCGGCGATAGGAATGGCGGAGGGAAAGGTGACGCCGCCGCGAATCCTGCTGGGAAGACTGGTGGGACCGCTGGCCAAAAGATCTGTTATCGGGAAGGGCCAGCCAATGCCCCGGAATTCCATGACGGAGAAGAGCGTGCTGGTGACCGACGACCGAGACTTCACGGTGGAGCGGCAGCGGCTGCGCGAATCGATTGAGCGTTTTGCAGCGGGCGGCCCCGGGACCTGCACGAAGCATCCGCACTTCTTTTTCGGTCCGCTGAGCCCGGCGGAGTGGAGCGCACTGATGTATCAGCACCTCGATCATCATCTGCGCCAGTTCGGTGTCTGATGACGGGGGATGGCTTGCCTAGAGACCTTCAATCCGGCGCGGCGCAGGCCACCTGCGAAGGTCGCAGCCGGGTGGAATGCGCGTATGAGCGCGGACGCGAGGCACTCATCCTAGTGGAGTGATTCTGCTATTCTGCGGGTTGGTGGCCGCACAGTTCATCCCCATTTTTCAGGAAGAGTACCGGGCTCTACGCCCGCGGGCCCCGATGCCGCCCATGCATGTGCGGTTCCGGCGGTTCACTTCACTGAACACCACGATACGGCTGCGCGAGGGGCAGATTTTTGTGAGCCTTTCGGACCTGCTGGAGGGGGCTCCGGAGACGGTGATCCGGGCCATCGCTCATATTCTGCTGGCCAAGCTTTACAAGAAGGCTATCGACCCGGGGCATAACGTGCGATACAAGCGGTTTGCCTCGTCGGCGGCGGTGACGCGGCAGGCGGAGTTGATCAGGAGCGCGCGGGGAACGAAGCGTTTCTACGGACCGGAAGGCCGCTATTACCACCTCGATGAAGTGTTCGAGTCGCTGAACCTGCGGTTTTTCGGCGGGCTGATGGGGCGGCCGGAGCTCACGTGGAGCGAGCACCATGCGAAGCGGCTGCTGGGCCACTACGACGCGGCGCACAACACCATCGTGGTGAGCCGGGTGTTCGACCGGCCGTCGAGCCCTCGCTATGCGATTGAATACCTGCTGTATCACGAGATGCTGCACTTGAAGCACCCGGTAAGGATGCGGGGGCTGCGGCGGTGTGTGCATTCGCGGGAGTTCAAGGCAGAAGAGCAGCAGTTCCCGCAGTTGAAGGAAGCGCTGGCGTTTATCAAGCGGCTGTGAGGGGTCGGAACTATCGAGTGATAGACGGGCTGAGAAATTCCACAATCCATTTGGGGCGAGAGGCGCGTTGGGAATTGCGTCTGGAGAAAGGTCAGGCCGGGACTGTGTCATCGACGAAAGAAAAGGTGCGGTGCGGGTGGTGCGGGGGCGATGCGCTTTACACCGCTTATCACGATGAGGAGTGGGGCGTGCCCGAGTTTGACTCCCGCATGCTGTGGGAGACGCTCATGCTGGAGGGATTTCAGGCGGGGCTTTCGTGGCTGATTATTCTGCGCAAGCGGGAAGGGTTTCGCAGGGCGTTCGAGGGCTTCGATCCGGAAAAGGTGGCGCGGTTTGAAGCGGCGGACGTAGCGCGGCTGATGGAGGATCCGGGGATTGTGCGAGCGCGGGCCAAGATTGAAGCCACGATCGGGGGAGCGAAGATTTACCTGGCGATGCGGGAGGCCGGGGAGGACTTTGCGCGGTTTGCGTGGGGATTTACAGGGGGAAAGCCGGTACAGAATGAGGGGCCGGTTCCGGCGCGGACGCAGCTGGCGGAGGGGATTGCGAAGGAGCTGAAGCGGCGCGGGTTCAAGTTTGTGGGGCCGACGATTGTGTATGCGTGGATGCAGGCGGTGGGGATGGTGAACGATCACGCGGCGGAGTGTTTCCGGCGGGAGCAGGTGGCGCGGATGCGAGTGCCGAAGAGGGTGATGCGGTAAGCACATGAGAACCAGTGTGGACGGAAACGCGCATGCGATCGCTTGAGCCGAAACTCCAGGGTCCGCGCCTATTCTCAAGCTCCATTAATGTGGCCGCCGTAGGATGGGAGCGGCAGGCGTTGCGGGCACGCTGGCTCGACCCATAGCTCAGGAAATGCTACAAGTTCGGACTGTGGAACGATTTCCGGATTTGTGGGGCACCCAGTTCTGAAAGGTCGGGAGAGGGTGCGCCGGGCATTGATTCTCCGTGGAACATCTTTAAGTCGAGGAGAGCTTCATGCATCTTTGTTTCCGTGCGGCATTCATGGCCGCGTCCCTGTTTGCGATTACGGGCATTTCGTCCGTGTTTGCGCAGAAGGTTCCGGAGCCGGGGTCGCGCACGCTGATGGACGCGCATAATTGCTATCCCTACTTTGAATGGTGGCAGGACCGGATCGATCGCGCGCTGTCGGCAGGAACGCCGCTGGCCATCGAGCAGGATCTGGGTTGGTACACCGATCCCAAGACGGGGAAAAGCTGGTCGGTGGTGACGCACGGCGGGGAGATGAGCGGCCACGAACCGGTGATGGAGCAGTACTTCTTCGAGCGGGTGCGGCCCATCGTGGAAAAGGCGTTGAAGGAGGGGAATCACGGCGACTGGCCGCTGATCACGCTGAATCTCGATTTCAAAGACGATAAGCCGGAGCACCTGGCGGCGGTGCTGGCGCTGCTGCGCAAATACCAGGGGTGGCTCACGAGGGCGGTGAAGGGGACGCGGATCGAGGACGTGGCGGCGCTGGAAGTGAAGCCGATCCTGGTGCTGACGGGGGAACCGGACGCGCAGCAGGCGGTGTTTTACGACGGAGTGCCGGTGGGCGAGCGGGTGCTGCTGTTTGGGGCGATTCACAGCGGGGAGAAGGACCCGGCGGCGGCCCCCGAAGTGCTGGATTCTGAAAAGGCCAATAACTATCGGCGGTGGTGGAACAATCCGTGGCACGTGGTGGAGGCAGGGGGCCAGGCGCATGCAGGGGAGTGGACGCCGGAAAAGATGCGGCGGCTGCAGGCGCTGGTGGAGCGGGCGCATGCGAACGGACTGTGGATCCGGTTTTATACGCTGGATGGGGCGACCAAGGATGAGTTGAGCTGCCGGGGCTGGTTTTCGGGGTACAACTTCGGATCGCTGGCGGCGGCGAAACAGCGCTGGCGGGCAGCGATCGCCGCGCATGTCGATTACCTGGCGTCGGACCAGTACGAGCTGTTGGGGCAGGCGGTGCGGGAGTCGCCGGCGCCGTAAGGTCAGGCCGGTCCGGGGATGGGGTCAAGGGTGACCTTGCTTGCGGTGGCCGGCGGTGCTATAGATTGCGCAGGGACTGTTCCCTGCCCCGCGTCCCTCGATATCCGGCTTCCCGTGAAGCTTTTACCCCGGAGGAACTTATGTCATTGCCTGCCAGCGCTGCCACGCCGCTCCACGACCTCGAACAGTGGGATGACTTTCTCGAAGGCCGCTACAAGGAAGGCCGCAGCCAGGAAGAGTTTCGCGTTTACGACGCAACGGCTCAGCCCGGGGTGGCGGAGTTCTACCGGCTGAACCATGAGAACCAGACGGTTGCTTATGTGCTGGGCAAGGAGAAGGAATACTACGGGCTGACGCGGGGGGAGAAGACGATCTGGGAGGCGGCGGATTTTCTCAACACGCTGGTGGACGACAGCGATCCCGACACGGACCTGACCCAGACCGAGCACCTGTTGCAGACGTCGGAAGCAATACGTCGTGACGGGCATCCGCGCTGGATGGTTCTGACGGGCTTTCTGCACGATCTGGGCAAGTGCCTGTGCCTGTACGGCGAGCCGCAATGGGGCGTGGTGGGGGATACGTTTCCGGTGGGGTGCGCTTGGTCGGAGCACATCGTGTTTCCGGAGTATTTTGCGAAGAACCCGGACCGGGCGGTGGCGGAGTATCAGACCAAGTACGGGATCTACGAGCCGAACTGCGGGCTGGAGAATGTGCACATGTCATTCGGGCATGACGGATACATCGCGGAAGTGATGAAGCCCTACATGCCGGTGGAGTCGCTTTACATGCTGCGCTTCCACTCGTTCTACCCGTGGCATCGTCATGGCGCATATCAGCACCTGACCAACGAGCAGGATCGCGCGATGCTCGAGTGGATCTTGAAGTTCAACCAGTATGACCTTTATTCGAAAGGGCATACGCGGCCGAACGTCAAGGAATTGAAGCCATATTACGACGACTTGTTCGCGGAGTTTTTGCCGGCGAAGGTGGCGTGGTAGACGAGAGAGGCAGCTTTTAGCTGCTAGCTTCCAGCTTTCGGGCGGTTTTTTCTACGGCGAGGGCGGACTCTTCAGCGCGGACCGGGCGGCGGCGGGCGGCCCAGAGCAGGATTGCAGTTCCGGCGATAACGGTGCCGAGGCTGGCGAGCTGGGCGTTGGACAGGCCCCACAAAACCTTGGGATTGCGGCGCAGGAATTCGACCAGGAAGCGAGCCAGGCCGCTGAGGACCAGGTATTCGCCGAGGATGCTGCCGACGGGGCGGTGCTTGCCGCCGCGGATCCACAGGTAGGCTCCGATCAGGAGGCCGGCTCCCAGTTCGTAGAGGGGGGTGGGGTGCACGCGAACACCGGGGGCGGTGGGCACGATGCCGTTGGGGAAGCCCATACCCCAGGGGAGCGTGGTTTCGATTCCGTAGCAGCCGTCGCCGGAGAGGAAGCAGCCGATGCGGCCGATTCCGTAGCCGATGGCGGCGGCGGGAGCGGCGAGGTCGAGGGTGCGGAGAGGGCCGATGCGCGCCCGCCAGCCCTGGAAGATGAGGGCGGAGATGCCGGCGACGAGGCCGCCGAACCAGGCAAAGCCGGCAGTATCCCAGAGGACGCGCCAGCCTTGTTCATGAAATTCCCAGGGGGAGTCGAGCACGTGCCAGAGCTTGGCGCCGACGATGCCTGCCAGTCCCGCAATAACCACCATGGTCATGGCATCGCCGGAGATGCCGGCGCGGCGGAATCCGCGGTCGAGGATGACGCCCGCGGCGACCATGGCCAGCCACAGCATCAGGCCGAAGGTGGGTATGTTGAGGGGGCCAAGATGGATATAGGGGAGCATGTCTTCTCAAGTATAGACGCGGGCTGAAGCGTTAAGATGCGGGGGTCCTGGCGGCGGGTTTTTCACAGAAGGGCTTGCCCCGGGGGCGCTTTTCTGGGCAATACTGAGGTATGTCCACCATTACTTATCAGGGACTTGAGGTTCTCTACACCCGCCAGCAGATTGCCGAGCGGGTGGCGGAGATGGGCGCCGCAATCACCCGCGATCTGAACGGGGAAAAGCTGGTGATGGTGGGGGTGCTGAAGGGTGCGGCGCTGTTTCTTTCAGACCTGGCGCGCAATGTGCAGGTGGACGCGACGTTCGACTTCGTGGCGGTGTCGAGCTATGGGAAGGGCCAGCGCACGTCGGGAGCGGTAAAGCTCATCAAGGATCTGGACGAGCCGATCGAGGGCAAGAACGTGCTGCTGGTGGAGGACATTCTCGACACCGGGCTGACGCTTGCGTACCTGCGCAAGATTTTGCTGCAGCACCATCCGCGGTCGCTGCGGATCGCGGCGCTGCTGGACAAGCCTTCGCGGCGGATCGAGAAGATCGATGCGGACTATGTGGGGTTTTCGATTCCTAACCTGTTTGTGATCGGGTATGGGATGGATTATGCGGAGCGGTATCGGAATCTGCCGGACATCTGCCTGATGACGCCGGACCACCCGGAGTAGAGGCGGAATCGCCCAGGTCTTCCAAACGTCTCGTCCGCTGCGACCCTGTTGCAGTGACTCCGACGAAACCCTCACGACAATTCAAGCCGTATCGGCATTTCAGAGGAACGGGTTGGCGACCTGGAGTTCTCCGAAACGCTGACCGTGTGGGATATCTTCCGTGTAAAGGAAATCGCAGTGCGCCTGGATGGCGGCTGCGACGATCAACGAGTCATACCAGGAGATTTTGCTCCTCGCCCGGAGAGCCAGGGCCTCGGCGTAAAGCGCCTGTGAAGAATGTATGCCGAGCAGAGGGCGGAAGACCGAGCCGAGATATTGTTCAGCATCAGCGGCAGTCATTGGCTGGGAGAACTTCCGCAACGCCACATTAAAGAATTCCTGTACGACCTGGTAGCTGGTAACGCCTTTTTGTGTCGAAAGAGCTCTGCGGATCAGATGCGTGGCTTTTTTTGCCTTGGAAGCGGCGCTTCGATCGAATGAGTAGACGAAAACATTGGTGTCCAGAAAGAATCTATCGCTCATTCATTTCGTCCCTGGTGAACGGGCGTCCGGCATCGACATGTCGCAGGTGATTCATCAAGGCGTCGAAGGTCTGTGCGTCCCCGGCGCTTTGCGTGAACTGCGTAAGCCATTCACGGAATATCTCGTTCAAGGTCCGACGTTGGCTGCGGGCGATCATGCGCGCGCGTTCGATGAGATCCTCGTCAGCGCTCAGGGTAATGTTTTTCATACGAACGGAGTGTACACGATTTTCGTGTAGCCACCCAAACCACCCTGTCGTGCTTTACATTGCTGAGATCAGCTAAGACAGGCGCTGGCTCTTCGACTGCAGGGTGCAGAGGAACGGCCGCCGGAGACAGGAGCATCCCATGACTGGAGACTTGCCGATGGGAAAACAGAGACCCACACCCGAGGAGCGCGAGTTGTTGCAAGGGGCTTACCGCGAGTTCAACGACCGGCAGTTGGAGGCGGTGCTGGCGCGGATGCATCCGGAGGTGGAGTGGTCGAACGGTTGGGAGGGCGGGTACGTCCTTGGGCATGAAGGGGTTCGCGACTACTGGACGCGGCAGTGGGCGGTGCTTGATCCGCATGTGGAACCGCTGGGCATCGAGGCCGACGGAGAAGGCCGGCTGGTGGTGCGGGTGCACCAGGTGGTTCGGGACCGAAATGGCGCGCTGCTAGCAGACACAATTGTGCATCATGCCTACTGGATGAAGGATGGCCTGATTGCCAAAATGGACATCCAATCTGATGGGAAGTAAAGGAAGAATTTGGAGACGGGACGCAAGTTCTAACACAAAGAATAAAGAGCGGTAACGGACCGAAGAGGGCGGGTAAGCGCCCCTGGTGACTTGCTCGATTTCGTTCTATACTCGTCTGCCGGAGAATTGAGTAGAAGCTGCCGCACAGATCGCGGCCCGGAACCTTCGGGAGGCGTCTTTAAGAGCAGCGGGCACGATAAAAAAGGAGCTAGACCATGGCTGCGATTTCGCCCATGCGGGAAGACCTTGAATTTGACCACGGCACGTTTGATTCTGCCGGGTTTACATCCCAGACCTTAGCCAACTGGCAGGCCCTTGCCAGTGTCATCGACCATACGCTTCTGAAGCCCGACGCAACCCGCGAGCAGGTAGAGAATCTTTGCGACGAGGCGATGCGCTACCGATTTGCGTGCGCGATGGTGAACCCGATGTGGGTGCCGACCGCGGTTTCAGTTCTTTCGGGGAGCGGAGTTCCGGTGGGCGTGGTGATCGGGTTTCCACTGGGCGCTTCGCTGGTTTCGACGCTGCGCCAGGAGGCAGCGGCGCTGACCCGGCTGGGGGCGCGCGAACTGGACATGGTGATTCCCATCGGCCAGTTGAAGAGCGGCAACCACCAGGCAGTGGAGCATGCGATCCACGCCACGGCAACGGTGGCCCACCATTACGGCGCTCTGCTGAAGGTGATTCTGGAGACCACGCTGCTGAACGTGGAGGAGAAGCTGCGCGGAGCGGAGATCGCGATCCAGGCAGGCGCGGATTTTCTCAAGACTTCGACGGGGTTTGCCGGCGGAGGCGCGACGGCCGCGGATGTGGCTCTGCTGCGCGGAGTGGCCGGAGGCCGCAGCGGGGTAAAGGCCTCGGGCGGTATACGAACGCTGGCCGATGTTCGGACGATGCTCGAAGCCGGGGCCAACCGGGTCGGGGCGTCGGCGGGCGTGGCAATTGTGAGAGAACTGGGAGCGGAGTGAGAGAACGGGGAATAGGGATTAAGAGATAAGGAATAGGGATTAGGGAGTAGGGGTGGCGAAATGCCCTTCCCGCTATTCCCTAATCCTTAGTCGCTGCTTCCTGAGCAATCAGTGAAACCCTCTTCCCAGCCCTTCAGCTATTATTCCCTTCGACACCATGGTTTCGAATCCACCGCATATTCCCGGAGAGCCAGACTTTGAGGGCGACTACCGGCCCGCACCCAGCGGCAATCCGCTGGGGCATCTGGATCCGGTTAATGTGCGGGTAGAGCCGGCGGACCTCACGTACCTGGTTCAGCTGGCAGACGCACTGAACACGACGCTGGATCTGCAGACGCTGCTGGTCCGCACGTCGGAGCTGGTGCGGGCGATCATCAACTACCGCATCTTTGCAATCCTGCTGCTCAACGACCGCACCCACGAACTGCGCATGCGCTTCCAGATCGGACACAGCGCGGAGGTGGAGCGGATGCGCTTTCCACTGGGCAAGGGGGTAGTGGGGCAAGTCGCGCTGACCCGCCAGCCAATCCTGCTCAACGACGTGTCGACGGCGCCCTATTACCTGGCGGTTAATCCCGAGGTACAGTCGGAGGTCGCGGTCCCGCTGATCGTGAAGAACCGGCTGATCGGGGTGATGGATATGGAGAGCGAAGAGGCCAACTATTTTCGCGCCGAACATCTCCACCTGTTGACGCTGACGGCCTCTCGGATTGCGCAGGCGATTGAGAATGCGCGGCTGTATGCGCGGGTTTCACGGCAGGCGCAGACGCTGACGGTATTGAACGAGATTTCGATGGAGCTGACCTCGATTCTCGATCTCGACCCGCTGCTGGAGCGGGTGGGGCAGCTGCTGCGGCGGCTGATCGACTACCAGATGTTCACCATCATGCTGCTGGACGCGCGGGGCGATATTCTGATCACGCGCTATGCGTGGCGGTTTGGGTATGCGCATGCGCCGCGGCGGCGCATTCCCATCACCAGCGGGCTGGTGGGGGCTTCGGTGCGGGAGTGGCGCATTATCAATGTTCCCGATGTGCGCAAGGATCCGCGTTACCTGGAGATGAATGCGGAGACGCGCTCGGAATTGATCGTGCCGCTGTTTCACAAGGGGCGGATCATCGGGGTGCTGGACCTGGAGCACACGCGGCCCGGATTTTTCAACGAAGACCACGAGCGCACGCTGACTACCATGGCGGCCCAGGTGGCAATCGCCATTGAGAATGCGCGGCTCTACCAGGCGGTCACGCTGCAGGAGCAGCAGCTGGAGCGGGATATCGCGATGGCGCGCGAGGTGCAGCTGCGGCTGCTGCCGGCGGTCGCTCCGGAGCATACGCATGCGGACATGGCGGTACGCTTTTTGCCGGCGCGCACGATCGGCGGCGACCTTTACGACTTTCTGGAGTATGGCGCGAACCAGAGCGCGATCGTACTGGGCGATGTGAGCGGAAAGGCGGCGCCGGCGGCCCTGTTTGCGGCGCTGGTGAGCGGCATCATGCGCTCGTCGGCCAACCAGCGGCTGAATCCGGCGGCGATGCTGGGCATGCTGAACGACGCGCTGCAGGAGCGGCGGCTGGAGTCACAGTACGTCGCGATGCTGTTCGCGTTGTGGAATGACGAAAACCAAACGCTGCAGCTGGCGAACTCGGGTGCGGTGCAACCCATCTTCTGCCGCGGCGGAGAGTCGTCGCCGATCCGGGCGGAGGGGTTTCCGCTGGGGATGTTTCCGGAGGTCACGTACGAGGAGTTCTCGATCGCGACGCAGCCGGGGGACGTGGTGGTGTTTGTCTCGGACGGGATTCTGGATGCGGAGAACGAGGGCGGCGATATGTACGGCGAAGAGCGGCTGGCCTCAATGTTGTGCGGGCATCGGGAGCGGACGGCGTCGCACATCGCCGAAGCGATCCTGGCCGATGTGACGCGGTTTCAGGACGGGCATGACCGCTTCGACGACGAGACGATCATCGTGTTGAAGGTGCGATAAGGGCGCTGCCGGCCTGTCAATAATGTTTTCGAAACCAGCTCAGTTCCCTGCTCTTCAGCCGCGGACCATGATTCACAATCCGCAGACCGGATGCCACCAGCTCGTCGGGACGTTTCTGAGGCCAGGGCTCAACCGGGGGAACCGCGTCTTGAGGAATGGGGCGGAGGTGGGCGCGGCTCGGCGGCGACCGGCTACACTGAAAGCAATCCCTCACTTCCCGGAGCCAGTGTGCATACCGCCATCGAAGAACGCCTGATCCGTCCCGCGCGCAACGTGCTTGGCAGCCTGCGCCTGCCGGGCGACAAGTCCATCAGCCACCGCTACGGAATGCTGGCCGCGTTTGCGGAGGGCACATCGCAGTTTTCGAATTTTTCAACTGGAGCTGATTGTGCTTCGACGCTGGCGTGCATGGAGGCGCTGGGGGCGCAGGTCAGCCGGAACGATGACGGCACGGTATCGGTGACGGGGGTGGCGGGACGGGTGACCCCGTCAAGCGATCCGCTGGACTGCGGCAATTCGGGCTCGACGATGCGAATGATCTCGGGGCTGCTGGCTCCGCAGGGGGGCAGCTTTACGCTGGTCGGGGATGCCTCGCTTTCGCGGCGGCCGATGGAGCGCATTCGCAGTCCGCTGGAGCTGATGGGGGCGCGCATTTCTCTCACCGACGGACATGCGCCGATCACGATTCACGGGAGACCGCTGGTGTCGATGGATTACACCACGCCGGTACCCAGCGCCCAGGTGAAGACGTGCGTGCTGCTGGCGGGCCTACAGACGGGCGGAACGACCACGGTGCGGGAGGCGGTACGGACGCGCGACCACAGCGAGCTGGCGTTGCGGGCGTTTGGCGCAGAGTTTACGCGCACGCTGAATTCGGTTTCAATCACCGGGCCGCAGACACTGCACGCAATCCAGGCGGCGGTTCCGGGAGATATTTCTTCGGCGGCATTTTTTCTGTGCGCGGCGGCGCTGTTTCCGGGGTCGGGGCTGGTGCTGGACTCGATCGGGCTGAATCCCACGCGGGCCACGCTGCTGGACGTGTTGACGGGGCTAGGGGCGCATATCAGCGTGCTCAACCTGGAGGAGCGCAATGCGGAGCTGGTGGGGACGATCCAGGTCTCGGCACCCGAGGAAGGCCTGAGGGGCACGGAGATTAACGGGGCGCTGGCCGCGCAGCTGATCGACGAGCTGCCGGTGCTGGCGGCGATCGCGCCATTTACGCGCAACGGGATTCGAATTCGCGATGCGCGGGAATTGCGGGTGAAGGAGTCGGACCGGATTGCGCTGGTGGCGAGCAACCTGCGGGCCATGGGCGGCGAGGTGGAGGAGTTTGAGGATGGTCTGGATGTGCCGGGCGGTCAGGCGCTGCACGGGGCCACGATCGACTCGGGAGGAGATCACCGCATCGCGATGGCGTTCAGCATTGCGGCGCTGCGGGCAGAGGGCGATACGCTGATTCGCGGGGCGGAGTCTGCGGCGATCAGCTTTCCGGAGTTCTTTGACTTGCTGGACCGGGTGGCAGAGAGGTAGCCAGCCAAGCCCACTGACGACGGAGAAGTAGAAAGGGATTTCTTCCAGCCGGGACGTTATCGCTTCTCTATCGAGGGATAAGACAGCGGCATCCGTCACCGCTTTGCATGGAAGTCGGTCTATGGCGGGGACGAGAGCATCCGGTGTTGTGGGGCTGAAGCCTTGTGTCCCTCTGAAAGATGAAGAACCGGGGTCTCCATCAACCTGACAGAAAAGCCCGGCGGGCGGCCGGGCTTTTTCTGTTGGTTGACTCGACGTCTAGCGAGTCGATGGCGGGGCGGTGGGGGCCACGCGCTGATCCTTGGCGGGCTGGATGCCGGGAACGACCGGAGCGGCACCGACGTTACCCGAAGCGGCATCGTTGAGATTGATGCCATAGTGCTGCAGGGTGGTAGCCAGGGTCTGGTAGAGGCCGGCGCGGTCGCGTGCATAACCGGCTTCGGCGCCGATGAGGCTGTTCTCCGCGGTGGCCAGGTTTTTCTGCTGGAGCAAAACGTTGTAGGTGGTAGAGGCGCCGAGCTTGAGCTTTTTCTGTTCCGAGTCAAGGCTCTGCTGGGCGAAGTCATGCGAGGCGCGCGCGGCCAGGACCTGTGCGCGGTCGTTGGTGAGCGCGTATTGCGCATTCACCACCTGCATGCGGATTTCGGTGTAGAGCTGTTCGAGCCGCAGTTCGGCCTGGCGGTATTCGAGCAAGGACCGCGCCTGGTCGGCTTGCGCGGGGCGGTTGCGAAGTGGAATGTTCAGGGTGAAACCCGCGCCCTTGTCCGGGCCACTGCTGTTGAACAGGTGGCCGACCACGGTGCTGTAGCCGACGGGCGGAAAAGTACCGGGTGCGCAGGTGCCGCCAGTGAAGAAGTCAAGGCATTTGGCGCTTTGCGCGCCGCCCAGGGAGCTGGCGCCGTAGAAGGCAAACGCGTCGAGGACGGGGAGCAGGGCGTTCTTTGCGCCGCGCAGGGTGATCTCATTGTTTTTGAGCTGCAGGACGGCCTGCTCGAGTTCAGGACGCTGTTTGAAGGCGGTCTGCACGAGCTCGTCTACGGGCTGTTTTTCTTCCGGCATCTCTTCGACGCTGATGCGGTCGGTGGGAATGATGGGCGCGGCCACCAGGCCGGCGTCGTTGAGGTTGCGGGCGATGGCCTGCTTCATGATGAGCTGCTGGTAGTTCAGCTGGCTCTGCGAACTGATGAGGGCCTGCTTGTCGGTGGCCACGGTTGACTGCGCCTGCACTACATCGAGAGGCGCCATGGTGCCGATGTCGAGCTGCTTCTGGGTATCGGTTTGAAGCTGCGTGCTCTGGTCGAGAGTGCGCTGCTTGGCCTGCACGTCTTCGTAGGCCCCGACCAGGCCCCAGTAGATGTTTTCCACCTGGTTCACGGTGTAAAGAATCTGCTGGCGGAAGCTGGAGTCGGTGATGCGGCGGTCGTTGATGGACTGGTAAACGAACCGGTTGTTGACCCAGATGCCGAAGCCCTGCAGCAGGTGCTGCGTCAATTGGGCCTTAAAGAGTGAGTTCAACTGCGGGCTGTAGGAGTTGAAGGGGTTGTCGGAGGTGACGCGGGTATTGTTGAAGCCAACCTGGAGCGCGGTGCCGGTGACGAAGCCCTGATTGTAGGTGAAGTCGTAGGCATCGGTGTTGGTGGTGAGGGCCGACTTGCCGCCGGAGAACAGGGTGTTGACCTGGGGCGCCTTGGCGCGTTCCAGCTGAATGGTGCCGGCGAGGACGGGGTCGCGATTTTCGGGGAGTGGCCCGGCGCCGCTGGTCTGGAGCACGAGTCCGGAGCTGCCCGAAGCCGCACCGCCGGAGCCGCCGGTGGTGCCGCCGGGGCCGCCGCCCGCGGTCAGGGTCGATGACGCACCGCCGAGGGTATTGGAGACGACGCCGGAGTTGACGCCGCGCAGGGTCGACCCGGCCTTGGCACGCAGGATATCGGTGTCGGCGATGTCGAGGTTGTAGCGGGCAATGGCGATGTCGTAGTTGTTCTCAAGGGCGAGAGCCAGGGCGTCTGAGAGGCTGAGGTAGATCTTGCCGTCCTTGACGAGGTCGTTAAGGCGCACCGAATTACTGAAGCGCGCGGCGTCGACCGTGGTTGGGGTGTACATCTTGATGGGATTGCCCAGCAGGCCGCCGTGCGGGTGGCTGAAGTCCCGCTGCGTCTGGCGCAGGGACAGTGGCTCGGTGGGGGTAGGGGTAGGCGCCGACGGGAGGCTTGATGCGGCCTTGTTGGGCGGGGGAACGGGCTGGGCGTCCTGCGCAAGTCCGGAAGGGACCAGGGTAGCCAGGGTCAGCGTCAACGCCGCGAAGGCGCGCAAACGCGATCCGGGCAGGGGATGCGCGGCGTGGCGCCGGGCATGGAACTCCTCATTTTGTTGGGCGCGCCCCGCAATCTCAAAGCGCTTAAACACACGCGTATCGTACAAATGCATGATTCCTCTCCAAGCATCGGTTGAGGCATGTGGGGTGCCATTCTTCAGACGAACGGAGACCCGCTCCGGACGCAAATTTTCCACTCCCCTGAGGCGATTACCGCGCACTGATCTGGCGGCCAGTCATCGCTCCTGAAGGTCATACGCGAGGGAGCCGCAATTCGTTCCCGCGGCTTGCGTTCGAGACTCAATCCGGACGTAATGATCAAGAGCCCTGAGTATATCCCAGCGTGCCTCGGCGGGGCGGTGTCGGGGGGCTCGGGTAACCTGTTAACAAATAGCGCCTGAGCTGCCCTGATCGTTGAACATGCCGCCCCATTCCGACGCCTCGCCAGTGGACCCGGATTCCGGGCCGATGGACCCCGAAATGCGGAACTGGAAGCTGACCGTGGCTTACGACGGCACGGATTTCAGGGGGTGGCAGATTCAGCCCGGACAGCCCACGGTGCAGGGAGAGCTGCAGGCGGCGCTGGGACGGGTAACCGGGGAGAGCCCGCTGCCGCAGGGTTCGGGGCGGACGGACACGGGGGTGCACGCATTGGCCCAGGTGGCCAGTTTCGCGCTGCGGGCCCGGATTCCCGCTGACAATTTGCGGCGGGCTCTGAACCGGACGCTGCCCGAGTCGGTGCGGGTGGTGGAGGCCCGGGCGGTTCCGGCCTCATTTCACGCCCGGCACTCGACGGTGGCCAAGACCTATGAGTATCGCGTGTTTGTTGAACGCGGGGGCGGGCCGGGCGCGCCGAGGGCCGACTGCTCTCCCTTTCTGGCGCGGTACGTGCTGCCCTACCCCTGGCCACTTGTTCTGGGGAGGATGCAGGAGGCGGCCGGGGCTTTCGTTGGGACCCACGATTTTACGAGTTTTCGCGCGACGGACCCCGAGTCGGGCGGCTGCGCCGGCGAGGACGAGGATGTAAGCGCGGGGGCGGCGGCCAAGGCCGTCGTGAATCCAGTGCGAACGATCTTCGGGTCGGGATGGACGGAGCGCGAGATTGCCGAGGGAAGGCTGCTGGTTTACCAAGTGAGGGGGAGTGGGTTTCTCCATCACATGGTGCGCAACCTGGTGGGCACGATGCTGGATGTGGGGCGGGGCTACCGGGAGCCGGGCGAGGTGGCGGGGATGCTGGCAGCGCGGGCCCGGGCTGCGGCAGGGCCTACCGCCCCGGCACGGGGGCTGTTTCTGCAATCAGTGGAATACGAAGGGGACGGCGAGGCGTAACGGCGGGAGGGCGCGAGGCCTGGGTCCCTGCTAACCTGAAACCATCGCCATGGCGTTTCCGACCCGCACGTCCGCCTTTGCCCGCGTGTCTTCCGCAGCGGCAACGCGTTCCACGCACGCGGCCTTTGCGTGGCTGCATGGCAATCCTAAAACCATCATGGACTGGCAGGCGGAAGTGGTTGCGATTCCGGCCCCTCCGTTTGGAGAGGCGGTGCGGTCGCGGTGGCTGGCGGAGCGGTTCAGCGAATGCGGGCTGGTCGACGTGGAGACGGATGCGATCGGCAACGTGCTGGGCTTCCTTCCCGCGCCGCATTTGCACCCGGAGTCAACCGGGCCGCTGGTGGTGCTTTCGGCGCATCTGGATACGGTGTTTCCGGGCGATACTCCGCTGCGGTTGCACCGGAGCCACAAGGATGGGGTAGAGCGGCTGGAGGCTCCCGGGGCTTGCGACAACGGTGCAGGACTGGCCGGCCTGCTGGCGCTGGCCAGTGCGCTGGTCCACGCCAAGGCGGAGCTGCCGGCGCCGCTGATTTTTCTGGGCAATGTGGGGGAAGAAGGCGAGGGCGACCTGCGGGGTGTGCGTCATTTCTACGCTCACAGCCCATATGCGGGGCGGATCGCGGCTCATGTGGTGCTGGACGGGGCGGGCGCGGACTCGGCGGTAACCCAGGCCCTGGGCAGCCGGCGCTTTCAGGTGACTGTGGCGGGTCCGGGCGGGCACAGCTTTACGGATGCGGGCACGCCGAATCCGATCGCGGCCCTGGCGAGTGCACTGGCTGCGCTGGCCCGGACGCCCCTGCCTGAGGAGCCGCGCACGACGCTGAACCTGGGGACGATTCACGGGGGGACCAGCGTCAACTCGATTCCGGAATCCGCGGTCGCGACAATTGATTTCAGGTCGACCAGCGCGGAGCAGCTGCTGCGCCTGGAGGTGGCACTGCACCGGGCAGTGGAGGACGCGGTGGAGCAGGACAATGCCCGGTCCATGGCCCACCCGCGGAACAGCGCACCCTATGGGCGGGGAAAACTCTCCTTTGCGATTACGAAGATCGGGGACCGGCCGGCGGCGCTGCTTCCGGATGATTCGCCCCTGCTGGAGGCGCTGCGGGCGGTGGACCGGCGGCTAAACCTGCACAGCGGGGTACGGCTGGGCTCCACCGATGCCAACATTCCGCTGTCCCTGGGAATTCCGGCGGCGTCGCTGGGGGCTGGAGGCGAGGGCGGGGGCGCGCATACGCAGGCGGAGTGGTATTCGGCGAAGGACCGGGAGGTCGGACTGAAGCGGGTTCTGCTGCTGACGCTGGCGATGCTGGACTGGGCTTCGGAGCAGTAGGCGGGTGGCCAGGGTTCAGGGTCCCGATGCGCGAACGTTTTTAGTGTCAGATCCGGGGCGGGCCCGGAGCGCAAAAGGGTCCAAAAGCGGGTCCTGATTCTGCTAAACTCCGCCCATGCGCACGTTTTCTGCTTTTGTGGCTGCCACCCTGGCTGCCTCCCTGAATCTCTACGCCCAGATCCCCGCGCGGCGTCCTATGCCGCCCCGGCCCAAGGCTCCGGCGCAGCGTGCGGCCGCGCCGGAGCTGATTCTCTATAACGGCACGATCTACACCGGGAACGGCTTTGCGGAAGACAAGCCGGAGGTGGTGCAGGCGATGGCGATCGGGCGCGGCCGGGTGCTCTTTGTCGGCTCCGATGAAGAGGTGCGGCGCCTGGCGGGACGGGTGACGCGGCAGTTGAACCTGGACTCCGAGCATACCGGGCTGGTGGTTTTCCCGGGGTTCAACGACGCCCATACTCATCTGGGAGGAGCGGGGCGCACCAAGCTCAATGTCGATCTGACCGGGGTTTCGTCGCTGGCGGAGATGATGGCCAAGGTGGATGCGTTCGCCAAGGCCGCACCGGCGGGCCACTGGCTTACTGGGGGCAATTGGGACCACACGCTTTGGGCGAAAAAGGTGTTGCCGACGCGACAGGATCTGGACAAGGTCACGGGCGGGCATCCGGCGTTTCTCGACCGCATCGACGGACACATCGCGGTGGCGAATTCGGCGGCGCTGGCCGCGGCGGGCATTACGGGCGCGACCAAGGCACCGGAGGGAGGCGCGATCGATCTGGACGGGCACGGGCAGCCTACGGGGATTCTGCGTGAATCGGCCCAGGGCATGGTGGAGAAGGTGATCCCCGAGGAGAGCCACGAGGAGCGCGTGAAGGGGGACGAGCTGGCGATCAACGATGCGCTGGCGCACGGCGTGACCAGCGTGCAGGACTTCAGCGAGTGGGAGGACTTCCTGGTCTTTGAGGAGTTGGAGAAGCAGGGAAAGCTGGATCTGCGCATCAGCGAATGGCTGCCGTTCAAGGAGCCGCTGGACAAGCTGAAGGAGATGCGGGCGCATCATGCGGCCGATGATCCGCTGCTGCACACGGGCATGCTGAAGGGTTTCATGGACGGATCGCTGGGGTCGCGCACGGCGTCGTTGAAGGCGGCCTACGCCGATGACCGGGGCAACCAGGGATTGCCGCAGTACACGCAGGACGAGTTGAACAAGATGGCGGCGGAGCGGGGGAAGGCGGAATTTCAGCTAGGATTCCACGCGATCGGGGACAAGGCCACGGCGATGGCGCTGGAAGCGTTCAGCCAGGATGGGGTTTCTGTCACGGCACGAAACCGCATCGAGCATGCGCAGGTGGTGGACCCGGCCGATATTCCGCGATTCAAGCAACTGGGAGTGATCGCGTCGATGCAGCCCAATCACCTGCTGACGGATATGAACTGGGCGGAGGAGCGGCTGGGCAAGCAGCGGGCCGCATATTCCTACGCGTGGAAGGCATTTCTCGACGCCGGGGTGCCGCTGGCGTTTGGCACGGATTACCCGGTGGAGCCGATCACGCCCTTTCGGGGGCTGTATGCGGCGGTGACGCGCAAGAACGAAGCGGGGACCAAGGAGTATTTTCCCGAGAACAAGCTGACGCGCGGGCAGGCGCTCTATGCGTACACGCAGGGATCGGCCTATGCCGAGTTTGCGGAGAAACACAAGGGCAAGCTGATGCCGGGGTTCGATGCCGACTTCATCGTGCTGGACCGGGACCTGACCAAGGTGCCGCCAGCCGACATTCTGAAGACCCAGGTCAAGGAGACGTTTGTCGGGGGGAAGAGGGCCTTTCCTCAGTCGGGGCCGGTCGCGGGCAAGTAGCTCACGAAACAAACCAGAGGGGTTTGTCGGGGCGGCGGGTCAGTCCTGGACCGCCGGTCGGCGACTGCCATAATGCAATGGGATGAAGCTGCGCGCCTACCTTCTTATGCTCTTCGTGGTTGCCGTGTGGGGCTCCACGTTTGTTCTGATCAAGAGAGCGCTGGAGGATGCAACCCCGGCGGCCTTCAATTTGGCGCGCATGACGCTGGCCTTTGCGGTGCTGGCGGTGGTGTATCACCGCTACTGGCGGGGTATACGGCGCTGGCAGATTGGGGCGGGGGCGCTGGTGGGGCTGTGCCTGGCCACGGGCTACCAGTTTCAAACCATCGGGCTGGCGCGGACCACGCCGTCGAAGTCGGCTTTTATCACAGGCCTGGTAGTGGTGCTGGTGCCGCTGTTCTCGGCCGTTCCCTGGCTGCGGCCGCCGGGGGCGCGGCCGCCAAGGTGGAACGCCTACCTGGGCGCGGCCATGGCATTTGCAGGGATCATTCTGCTGACGTCGCCGGGGGCCGTGGGCGCGGCGAACGGGTCGGCGCTGGGGCAGGTGGCGGGGCTGCTGCCCGACCTCTCTTCGATCAATGCCGGCGATGTGCTCACCTTCGGGTGCGCGGTGGGTTTCGCGTTTCATTGCATTGCGCTGGGGCATACTTCGCCGCGCATCGGGTTCCAGCCGCTGGCGCTGTTGCAGGTGGGGTTCTGCACGCTGTTCATGGCGGTGAGCCTGCCCTTTATCGAGCACCCGGAGGTGCACTGGACGCCGCGGCTGTTTGCCGCGCTGGCCATTGCGGCAGTGCTGGCCACGGCGGCGGCGTTTTCGATTCAAAGTTGGGCGCAATCCATTCTGCCGTCGACGCACACGGCGCTGATCCTGACGATGGAGCCGGTGTTCGCGTGGATCACGGCATTCCTGGTGATCGGCGAAAGGCTGGCTCCCCGACCGGCGATCGGAGCGGTGGTGATCCTGGCGGGGATCGCGGTGACGGAACTGGTGCCGCCGCCGCATGTGCCGACGGCGCACGAAGCGTGACAAGGCAGGGATCAGGGAATAGGGGTTAGGGATTCGCGTGGGGTCGATGGGGCAGGGTTCTGCTATGGTTCAATTCGGATTAACACTGAGGGCTCTGCGGGGCGCATGGATCGCATAGAAAAAACCGTGTTCCTGAGCTACCGCCGCACTAATTTTCCCTGGGCGCTGGCCATCTTCAAGGATCTGACGCAGCACGGCTACGACGTGTTTTTCGATTTCAACGGAATCGCCAGCGGCGACTTCGAGAAGGTGATTCTCGGCAACATCACGGCGCGCGCGCATTTCCTGGTGCTGCTCACGCCTTCAGCGCTGGAGCGTTGTCAGGAGCAGGGAGACTGGCTGCGGCGGGAGATCGAGGCCGCACTGGAGAGCCGGCGCAACATGGTGCCGCTGTTGCTGGAGGGCTTCGACTTCGGCTCGCCGGGCATCGTGAACCAGCTGACCGGAACGCTCACTGCGCTGAAGAACTACAACGGGCTGCGCATCCCACAGGATTATTTTGACGAAGCGATGGAGCGGCTGCGCAACCGCTATCTGAATGTGCCTTTGACCTCCGTGCTTCATCCGGCCTCGGCGGACGCGCAGCAGGCGGCGGTGGAGCAGAGGGCAGCCGCAACCGCGGCTCCCGCGGTGCCCGAAATCGAATTGACGGCGCAGCAGTGGTTCGAGCGGGGGTGGTCGGCGACGGATCCGGCGGAAAAGATTCGCGCCTACAGCGAAGCTGTGCGGGTCTATCCGGACTATGGGGAAGCGTTCCGCAATCGCGGGATTGTGCGCCACAGCCTGGGCGATCTCAACGGGGCGCTGGCGGACTACAACGACGCTATTCGGCTCTCGGCCAAGGATTTTCATGCGTACAACAATCGAGGCGTGATCCGGGACCGGCTGGGGGACCGCGAAGGAGCCCAGGAAGACTACAAAAAAGCGATACGCCTCAAGCTGGATCTGGCGTGGCCGATCCTTAAACGGGGCATCGACGCGCGGCGAGGTGGCCAGTTCGCATTGGCATTGGAGGAGTTCAACGAGGCGATCCGGCTGAATCCGGAGTATGCGGAAGCCTACTTCAACCGCGGCAAAGTGCGCTGGGAGCAAGGCAACCTCGACCGCGCCCTGAAGGATTTCAACGAGGCGCTGCGGATCAAGCCGGATTATCTCGATGCTTTGTACAGCCGCGGCCTCATCCTGAAGGAGAAGTCGCTGACCCGGGCCGCAATTGCCGATCTCCAGAAGTTCCTCGAGCTGGGCGGCGGGGAGCGGGATGACAACCAGAAGAAGATCGAGAACACGATTCGCGAGCTGCAGGAGAAGGTCTGATTCGAAGAGGGCCTCCGACCCGGGACGAGCGAGGTTCAGCGCGGTGCGGATTCGGCGGAGTCGGCCAGGGCATAGGCCAGTACGGTCATGATGGCGGCGTTTTCGCTTAGGTGTCTTGGGTCGATTTTGTCGAAGGTGTCGGCGGCGGTGTGGTGGTAGTTGAAATAGAAGCGGCTGTCCTGAACGGGCGCAAAGCTGGGCACACCTTTTTCAGTGAGGCCGTTGATGTCTTCGCCGGTTTCGGGGGCACTGAGGAGGGTCTCGGCGCCGATGGCATCGAGGACTCCGGCGACGGGGCGCAGCCATCCACCCAGGGCCGGTTTGCCGGCGTAGTAGATACCGGTGGGGTGGTCCGCACCGGAGTCGCACTCGATGGCGCCGATGTGATTGGCGAAGTCGTCCTTGTGGTCGATCATGTAAGCCGCGGCGCCTTCGCTGCCCTCTTCTTCGCTCATCCAGGCGATCATGCGTACGGTGCGGCGGGGGTGGATGCCGAGTTGTTTCAGGAGGTGGACGGCTTGCATGGAGACGGCGACCCCGGCGCCGTCGTCGATGGCGCCGGTACCCAGGTCCCACGAGTCGAGATGGCCGGAGACGACCACGACCTGTTCGGGATGCTCAGTTCCCTTCCAGTCGGCGATGACGTTGTAGCTTGTGGTGTCTGGCAGGGTCTGGGGGGTGAGGGTGAGGCGCATGCGGACCGGGCCCTGAGCAGTGAGCGTTTTGAGCAGGTCAGCGTCCTCGGCGCTTACAGCGGCAGCGGGAATTTTAGGGACGTTGGGCTCATAGCTGGTCATGCCGGTGTGGGGGAGGCGGTAGTCGGCGCCGCCAACGGAGCGGACCAGCACTGCAACGGCGCCGACGGAGGCCGCGGCGACGGGTCCAGCACCGCGGTAGACGACGCTGCCTCCGTAGGCGTAGAAGCCGCCGCCCTGGGCAGCCAGTTCCTTATTGAATTTGTGGTTGAAGAGCAGGATTTTGCCGCGTGCCGCGCCTTCGGGGAGGGCGTGCAGCTGATCCCAGTTGTCGACCACGACGACTTCGGCGGTCAGGCCATCGGCGGGGGTGGCGACGCTGCCACCGAGCGCGGTGAGAACGATCTTCTGCCGGGTGCCGGCAGGCTGGCCGGCCCAGGCGACCAATTCGCCGGTTTCGGCGCCGCGAATCCAATGGGGCACGGTGGCTTTTTCGAGGGTAACTTCGGCGCCGAGCGCGCGCATTTCGGCGGCCACGTAATCGACGGCGGCCTGGGCCTGGGGGGAGCCGGAGAGGCGGGGACCGATGTTGTCGGTGAGGTGGCGCAGTTCAGTGAAGGCGAAGTCGTCGCCGATGGCAGCGTCGCGGAGGCGTTCCATGGTGTGGATCTGGTCAGGCGTCCAGGCGCTTTTGCCGCCGTGGAGCATGGCGTTGATGCGGTCCATCATCGATCCGGAGGGGGCCGTCGGCGGGGCGGCGGGCTGCTGCGGACTCTGCGCAGTAGCGGCCGCGGGGTTGAAGGCCAGGGTCGTCGACAGGGCAAAGGCAAGGCAGGGAAAGGTCTTGCGCGTCCGGTACATGGACGGATCGTACCATGCGTCCCTACTCCTGCCAGCGCGCATCTACGTCTATACGTGTGGGAGCATACCCGGATGGCAGAACTGCATGCACGCAGTCCGCTGGTGCACCCTAACAAGTCGACCCAAGGGAGTGGTTGGACGGCCGCAGGGTGCCGATGCTGAACCGCTATACTGAAGGGTGAAACAGAGGATCGATCCCGCCCCATGGCTGGCGGTCCGGCGGTTCTCCAGTTGTTCGCACCGGAACCGCAGTTGCCTGGTGGCATTCCCGCTGAGGGGCTGCCGCCGCGCATGACCAGAATCTCAACACTCACTGGAGAACCGCCAAGACGAGGTCAACAATCTCATGAAATTGCTTTTCGAACGGCTACGCACGCGCCGTCTCGCTTCAGTGTTCATTCTTCTTGCCACTCTTTCGGCGGGTGTAGTCGCCGGTTCCTTCGTCGCGCACGGCGTTCGCGGGCAGGAGAAACAGAACGACAGCACCGACGCTACGCCGCTGAAGGTGGTTAATTCGCCGGTCGCGCCCAACGAGTTTGTAAAGATCGCCAAGTCGGTGGGCCCGGCGGTGGTGAACATCAACACCCAGACGCTGCCCAAGCAGTCGGGCAACCGCGCCAACCCGCACCGGAATTTCCACGGCCGTCAGCAACAGCCGCAGCAGCCGAATCCCGATGGCGGCGACGAGGGGGACCAGCCCGGCGGCGGGGGCGATGACGGGCAGGGTAATTTCCAGGATTTCTTCAACCGCTTCTTTGGCGGCCAAGCGCCTGACCAAGGGGACGGCGAAGATGGCGGCGGAGGAGTACGGGAGTCGCTCGGATCGGGCTTCATCGTGGATGCCAAGGGGTACATCATCACCAACAACCACGTGGTGGACAAGGCCGACAAGATCTACGTCAAGCTGTCTACGGATCCTGACACGCAGGACCTGGGACGTCCGGCGCGGGTGATCGGCACGGACAAGGCGACCGACCTGGCGGTGATCAAGATCGACGCCAACCAGGCGCTGCCCACGGTCAAGCTGGGCAACTCCGACAGCAGCCAGGTGGGCGACTGGGTGGAGGCGATCGGCAGTCCGTTCACGCTGTCGCAGACGGTGACGGCGGGCATTATTTCGGCCAAGAACCGGACTATCGAGCCGGGTGTGGCGGGGCAGTTCCAGCACTTCATTCAGACTGATGCGGCCATCAATCCCGGCAACTCGGGCGGCCCGCTGCTCAATATGAACGGCGAGGTGATCGGGGTCAATACCGCCATTTACACGCAGTCGGCGGGATACCAGGGAATCGGTTTTGCGATGCCCTCAAACACCGTGGCGGAGATTTACAACGACCTGATCAGCCCAGGACACAAGGTGGTACGCGGCTCGATCGGAATCCAGTTCCGCCAAGGCTTGTCGGGGGCGGTCAACCGCGTCTACGGCTTCAAGAACGGGGTGCTGGTGCAGCAGGTGCAGCCTAACGGGCCAGCGGACAAGGCTGGACTGAAGGCCGGCGACATCATCACGACTCTTGACGGCCGCGCCATCAAGGACGGCGATGACCTGGTGAATGAAATCGCGAGCAGGCGGCCGGGCTCCAGCATTCGCCTCGGCTACATGCGGGACGGCAAGCCGTCGGACGCCACGGTAACCATTGGCGACCGCGACAAGGTGTTTGCCGATATGGGCCAGCAGCAGTCGCAGAATCAACCCGACACGCATGGCGAACCCGGCGACAAGCTTGGGATCGTGGTGCATGACGCTTCGGCGCAGACCGCGGCCAAGCTGCACACCCCGGGAGTAGTGATCCAGTCGGTTCGATCGGGTTCGTTCGCCGATCTGCAGGGCCTGGAGCCAGGCCTGGTGGTGATCCGGATCAACAAGCAGTCCACCGCGACCAAGGACCAGTTCGACGGGGTGGTGAGCAAGCTGAAGGCCGGGGATGACGTGGTGTTCGAGGTTCTGGACCCGCGGCGTCCTAACGATGGCATCAACTACATCGGCGGCACGCTGCAATAACGGAAATGGGGCTTCCTGTAGCTTCCCATCAGGGAGCCCCATTTACACTGGATTCACGGCGTGGTTCATATAGTGCCGGGCGCGGCTGGGGTTGCGCGCCGAGTTTGCATCAAATACATTTATCCGGCGGCATGACCGGCATGGCATTTTGCTGGCAAGGGTCTCCGGCTTCCAATAGACTGGGCAGAACGATCCCTGCAATCTGTTTTTACTGGAGGGACAACGAGCGTGTTTTCATTTCGAACGAGTCTGGCGTTATTTTTTTCCGCGGCGCTGATGGCCGCCCCTGCGTTTGCGATCCGCACGACCCACAAGAGCACACCAGGAACTGCGCACAAGGTGCCTGTACGGGGTCGTTCCCGAGGTTCAAGTAAGACTTCAGGCCGGGCGGCCAAGTCGCACAAACTGCACGGTCAACAAGTCATCGATTCGAACCGTGTCACGGAGATCCAGCAGGCTCTCATCCGGGAACACTACCTGAATGGCGAGGCGAGCGGGAACTGGGACTCGACGACCCAAGCGGCGATGGCGAAGTATCAGTCGGACCAGGGCTGGCAGACGCGGCTGACGCCTGATTCTCGGGCTCTCAAGAAGCTGGGACTGGGACCGGACTACTCTACAGCGATCAATGCAAACGGTTCCGCGTTTGCGGCTCCGGCACCGGCCAGCAGCATTCCTGCGGCGCAGGCGGCGGGATTTGCTGCGGCTTCGCGGGTCAACCAATAAAGTTTCGGAGTGTCTTGAATGGAAGGCCGCCTTTTAAAAGCGGCCTTTTTATGGTCTGCAGGGTCGTGGAGTTTGCCTGCCGGCGTTGCGTGAATCCAGGCCGGCTAGAAGTGGAATGCGGGCATGCCCTGGGCGAGAAATTCGTAGCGCGCCCGCAGCGCGTCGGGACTCGCGGTGATGGTGGAGTTGAGATGGATGAGCGGGTATCCGTCGTCGTTGTATTTTGGCCATTGCGGCATAGACGCGCCATTAGGATCGCCGGTTTTAGCGAAGTTGGTCCAGTAGGTCATCATGGCGTCGCTCAGCTTGCGATCTTCGGGTCGCACATTCCATTCCGGCCGGGTGTCGAGAGTGCCGAAGACGTATTCGATATCGTCGGAGTGGAATGCGAAGGTGCCGGCGTGAAATTTGCTGGGCGTGGCGGCAAGTTCGAAGTGATATCGGAATACGGGTGACTCACCGTTTTTGCGGTGCGCCTCGAGCCAGCGCCAGGTGCCCATGGCGATGAAGGAATCGCTGCCGTAGTCGATGGCGGAGCGGGTCGCTTCCGCGTCGGTGGAACCGGGATAAAGCTTGAGGAATTCGTCGGCGCGCTCTTTGAAGTTTTCCGCGGCAAAGGCCTTCCACTTTTCTACCGTCATGCCGTCACGGGTGAGGGCGGGGTTTTCATCGGCGTTCCAGCCTGCAATCAAGGGCACGTGAGATTGTTTGCCGGCGGCGTAGGTGTCGTCGACTGGCTCGGTCAGCACTTTGCCGTCGATGTCGGGAGGAAAGCTGGCATGCTTGCTCTTGACCGCATCGAGAATGGCGTCGGTGGACATGGCGCGCAGGGCAGTGAGTGAAGCAGCCCCGGTGGAGGCGACCCATTCCTGATCCTTGGCTTCGCGTTCGGCGAGCACGCCGTAGTTCAGCGGGCCGCGACCGATGGCTCCGCCGCTCTCGCCTATGGCCTTTTGAAACAGGCCCTGGGCCAAGGGAGAGGCCATCAAGGTGCAGACGGCGAAGGAGCCCGCGCTCTCTCCGAAAATGGTGACGTTGCCGGGGTCGCCACCGAAGTTTTTCACATTGTCTTTGACCCAGTGAAGGGCGGAGACCATATCCATCAAGCCGTAGTTTCCAGCGGCGCCGTTAGCCTCTTTGGCGAGGTCGGGAGTAGCGAGAAATCCGAATACGCCGAGGCGGTAGTTAATGGTGACCAGGACCACGCCTTTGAGAGGGAGGAAGTCGCCGTTGTGGCGGGGCTCATCGCTGCCTCCGCCGGCAAAGCCGCCGCCATGGATCCAGAACATGACGGGGAGTTTGCTCTTGTCGGTGGCATCGGCGGGGGCATACACGTTGAGGAACAGGCAGTCCTCACTGGCGCCGGAATCCTGGAACACCATGTCTTCAAAGACGCGTCCCTGGGCGCAGTGAGCGCCGTATTTCGTCGCGTCGCGTTCGCCTTTCCACTTGGCCGGAGCACTGGGCGCTTTCCAGCGCGCGTCGCCGGTGGGAGGAGCAGCATAGGGCAGGCCCAGCCAGGCTTTTACCTTGTTATCGTTGATCGTCTTTCCGTGAGCCTTGCCCTGCTCCGTCTTGACCGTCAACGGGTCAGCGAATACTGCGGAACTTGAACTTAACAACATCCCCATGAACAAGGCACACAATGCCTCCCTACGAAAATGCATTGAAAAATCCTCCGGAGATACGTTAACAGGACGGGTCCATGGGCAAGCGAGTTTCAGGGTTAAGGCCAGACTTCATACCGTTTCGGGACCGAGCAGGTCGGCGATGGTTTCGCGGCGGCGGATGAGGCGGGCGTGTTTTCCCTCGACGAGGATTTCGGCGGGGCGCAGGCGGGAGTTGTAGTTGGAACTCTGCGCCATGCCGTAGGCGCCGGCATCGAGGAGAGCGACCAGGTCACCGGGCTGGAGTGGAGGCAGGCGGCGATCGCGGGCGAAGAAATCGCCGGTTTCGCAGACGGGGCCGACTACGTCGACGGTTCGCGCGCGTCCTTCGCGGGGCATGACGGGGACGATCTCGTGGTAGGCCTGATAGAGAGCGGGGCGAATCAGGTCGTTCATCGCGGCATCGGTAATCACGAAGGTCTTGTTGCCGTTGCGCTTGACCTGGAGCACGCGGGCCAGGAGGGCGCCGGCCTGGGCAACGATAAACCGGCCGGGCTCGAGCATGAGGCGTCCATCGAAGCCTTCGAGGGCGGCGTCAAGGGCGGCGGCATATTCCTTCACGCGGGCGGCGGGATCGAAGGCGCCTCCGTGGTAGTCGATGCCAAGGCCGCCGCCGGCGTCGACAGACTTGATCTCAATTCCTTCGCGACGCAGCTGGCGGACGAGTTTGTTGACGCGTTCGAGGGCAGAACCGAAGGGATCGGCGGAACGAATCTGCGAGCCGATGTGAACGCTCACGCCGCCCGCCTCCAGCCATCGATTGCCGGCCACACCGCGGTAGATGGCCGCGGCGCGCTTGATGTCGATGCCGAACTTGTGTTCGCGGAGGCCGGTGGAAATATAAGGGTGGGTTTCGGCGAACACGTCGGGGTTGACGCGGAGGGCGAATCGCGCCTTCGTTTTGAGTTTGCGGGCGCGGGCAGCGAGGAGCGCCAGTTCGGCTTCGCTCTCTACGTTGAACTCAAGAATTCCCGCAGCGAGGGCGCGATCGATTTCCGCGACGGTCTTGCCAACGCCGGAGAAAACAACACGGGCGACGGCTTCGGGCGCGGCGGCGAGCACGCGTTCAAGCTCTCCGCCGGAGACGATGTCGAACCCGGCGCCGCGGTCGGCGAGGAGTTTGAGAATGGCGAGGGCGGAGTTGGCCTTGACGGCGTAACAAACCAGGTGATCGCGGTGGGCGAGGGCCTGCTGGAAAAGACCCAGCCTCTCTAGGATCTGGTCGGCGGAATACACGTACAAGGGGGTGCCGAAGCGACGCGCGAGAGCATCGAGCGCCACCTTTCCGCAATGCAGTCCTGCGCCGGGATGGGGGTAGTGGAAGGGGCGTGTCGGCGGGGTGGGAACCGGTTTCAAGAGGCGCTTCCGATCGTTTAAGTTTTGCTCTCTCGAGCGTACAGCATGGAAACAGCTGGTCACATTCGCATTGACATCCTATCCATAGTCTTTCTATACATAGATATGCGCAGCAAGCCCGACCTCTTACCCGGCACCCTCGACATGCTGATTCTCAAAACCCTTAGCCGCGGCCCGCTCCATGGCTACGGGATTGCGCTCTCGATCAAGCGCTCTTCGGACGATGTGCTGACCGTTGAAGAAGGCTCACTCTATCCGGGACTGCAACGATTGCTGGTGCAGGGCTGGGTGAAGGCGGAGTGGAAGATGACGGAGACGAACCGGAGGGCGCGGTTCTACACGCTGACCGCGGCGGGCCGCAAGCAACTGGGCCTGGAGGTTTCGGAATTCGAACAGATGATTGCCGCAATCGGGCGTGTCCTTTCGGATGCGCAGGAGGCCTGACTCGATGATGAAGCGATTTTTGACACGGCTTTCAATGCTGTTGCGGCGGGGGCGTTATCGTGACGAGTTGCGCGAAGAGATGGCATTTCATCGCGCGCAGGCGGAGGCGGAATTCACGGCCTCGGGGATGACCGCGGAGGCAGCGCGCTACGCTGCCATGCGGCAGTTTGGCAACACGGGCCGGTTGAACGACGAGAGCATCGAGATTGTGGGGTTTCGCTTGGAGACGGTGGTTCAGGACCTGCGCTTTACGCTGCGCCAGCTGCGCAAAAATCCGGGGTTCGCGTGCACGGCGGTTCTAATCCTGGCACTGGGTATGGGCATCAGCGTGACGATGTTTGGATTTGTAGACGGAGCGCTGGTGCGTCCGCTTCCCTTCTTCCAGCCCAACCGGCTGGTTTCTGTGGACGAGAGCGCGGTGATGTTTCCGCGCTCCAATCTTTCGCGATCCGATTACGAGGATTGGAAGCGGATGAACAAGACGCTGTCTTCGCTGGAGGTGTACGGGGGGACGGGGTACTTGCTGCGCATGGGTGCGACCAGCGAGCCAGTGGCGGCGGGGCGGGTTAGTGACGGGTTCTTCACAACGTTGGGCATCAAGCCAGTGCTTGGACGCAACTTTCTTCCAGGGGAAGACCGCCCGGGGCAGGCGAAGATCGTGATGGTGAGTTATGCAACGTGGGTGAAGCGGTTCAGCTCGCGACGGGACATCATCGGGCAATCGGTGAATCTGTCGGGGGACAACTTCACTATCGTGGGGGTTCTGCCGCCCGACACAACGTATTCTCCACGTGGCAGCCGCGAATTCTGGACGCCGCTGCTGGATCGCAACGGGTGCGAGCAGCGGCGGAGCTGCCACAATCTCGACGGCGTCGGGCGCTTGCGGGATGGGGTCAGTATCGAAGCGGCGGCAGCGGACATGAAGCAGATCGCGGCCCAGCTTGCGATTCAGTATCCGGGTTCAAACAAGGGGCAGGGATCGGACGTGCAGCCGCTGCGTGAAATCATCATCGGCGACGTACGGCCGATTTTGTTGATGCTGCTGGGGGGCGCGGGACTGTTGCTGCTGATCGCGTGCGTAAACGTGGCGAGCCTGCTGCTGGTGCGTTCGGAAAGCCGGCGGCGCGAAGTGGCGGTGCGAGGCGCGCTGGGCGCGACACCGGCGCGGCTGGTCCGGCAATTCATCACGGAGGGGCTGCTGCTGGCGGTTGCGGGGTGCGGCGCGGGACTGTTGATGGCGGGGTGGCTGATGTCGGCGCTGATTCACCTGGTGCCGACGCCCGTTGCGCAGAGCCTGCCGTTTCTCGCGCGGGTGGGATTGAACAGCCATACCGCGGCGTTCGCTGCTGCGGTGACCGGGCTGGCGGCTTTTCTGCTGACTGTAATTCCGGTGTTGCGGCTGGCGCACCAGGATGTGCACGCAGCGCTTTCTGAAGGCGGGAGGGGCGCCGCGGGACGGTTCTGGAACCGGCTGGGCGCGAACCTGGTGGTGGTGGAACTGACCATCGCGGTGGTGCTGTTGGCGGGAGCCGGGCTGCTGGGAAAGAGCTTCTATCGGCTGTTGCACGTGGAAACGGGATTCGATCCGTCGCACCTGGCAACGGCCAACATTATGGCACCCGACAATTTTCTCAAAAACAACCAACAGGCGGTGGCGCTTTATCGCGAAGTCAAGCGGCGGCTGACCGCGGTTCCGGGCGTGCTATCGGTGGGTCTGACGACTGACCTGCCCATTCAATGCAACTGCGACACAGACTGGATTCGCTTTGTGGGTAAGCCATTCCACGGCGAACACAATGAGGTGAACCAGCGCGACATCAGCCCTGATTACCTGCCGACGTTGAAGGCAAGGCTGGTGCGGGGGCGACTGTTCCGTGAAGACGAGGTGACGGGCAAACCGAAGGTGATCATCATCAACGAGACGCTGGCCAGGAAATATTTTCCGGGCGAAGACCCGATCGGCCGCAAGGTGGGCGATCTCGATCTGTCGCCAGACTCGCTGCGAGAGATAGTGGGAGTAGTAGCCGATGTGCGCGAAGGAGGGCTGGACAAGGATGTGTGGCCTTCTGAGTACTCACCGATTTATCAGGCGACGGATAACGGCTTTGCGGTTGCGGTGCGCTCCGCGCAGGACGAGAAGGCTCTGTTGCCGAGCGTTGTCAGCACGCTCCGTTCGATCAATCCGAACCTGGGGGTCTACGGCGAAATCACGATGGCCGATCAGATCGGAACGACGCAGGCGGCGATGATGCATCGCTTCGCGACATGGCTGGTGGGCTCGTTCGCGGTGATGGCGCTGGTGCTGGGCGTGGTCGGACTGTATGGCGTGATCTCTTATTCAGTCAGCCAGCGGACCCGGGAGATCGGTGTGCGCATGGCGCTGGGAGCACAGCGCAGCACGGTTTACCAGATGGTGATGCGGCAGGCGGGGATGTTGACGGTGATCGGGGTGGGCGCGGGGCTGGTGTGTTCGGTTGTCGCTTCGCTGCTGATGCGCAAATTACTGTTTGGAGTCGCGGCGTGGGATGCGCCGACACTGGTGGGAGTGGCGATGGTGCTGGCTGCGGCGGCGCTGGCGGCGAGCTTTTTGCCGGCGCATCGGGCGGCCTCGGTCAATCCCAGCGTGGCGCTGCGGGCTGAGTAGTCATCGGCAGCGTAATCAGGTCAAGTGCAGGAAGCGGCCCGGGGTGAGACGCGCACCGGGGAACACAGTGTCAAGATTGCCGGCACCCAGAGTGCGAGTCACCACTTCGCCGAGCACCTGGCGATAGTCGGTGGTGAGAGCAAGGTCGCGGCCTTCGTTGAGTTGCTCACGCGCTAATCCGGGCCAGCGGCCGTAGACGTGTCCGCCGTTGATCTCGGCGCCCAGGACAAACATTGCGTTGGCGTGGCCGTGGTCGGTTCCGCCGGTACCGTTCTCCTGAGCGGTGCGTCCGAACTCCGACATGGTGACGACTGTGAGGTCGGCGGCGCCGTCGCCCATGTCGCGCCAGAAGGCACTGATGGTCGCAGAGAAGTCGCGCAGGCGCTCGGCAAGCTGGCCGTTGACGCTGCCCTGGTTCTGATGGGTGTCCCATCCGCTTACGTCGGTGAATGCGGCTTCAACGCCGATGTTAGCCTTGAGCAGTTGCGCAACCTGCTTCATCTTGTTGCCGAAGTCGGAGCTGGGGTAATCGGCGGCGGGCTTGTACTGCGAGGGATTGGCGGCGCGCAGCATTCTGACTGCATCGAAGGTTTCTTCGCCGGTGGAATGAAAGATGCGGTCGCCGCTGGTTCCATACATGGCCTCGAAGGCGGATGCAGCGGGGGTGAGTGCGGGCCCGCGGCCGCCGACGGCGAAGCTGTTGATGTTGCTGAGTGCGATGGCAGGGACTTTGCCGGCGAGGGTGCGCGGTACGTCGGAGCCGAGGGCCAAGGCGCGAAACGCGGTCTGCTCGCGCCGGCGGCGCGCGTCTTCAGCCTGGAGGGCGCGATTGAGCCAGCCATCGGTGGTGTTTTTCACGCCAGGGGTGCCGGATTCCATGTAGTCCTGCGCGTCGAAGTGGGAGCGTGTGGTGTCGGGCGAGCCGGCGGCGTGAACGATGGCGAGATGTCCCGCATCATAGAGAGGCTTGAAGGAGCTCATCGCGGGATGGAGGCCGAAGCAGCCGTCGAGGTCGATGACCTGGTTCTGCGGAATGGCGATGCTGGGGCGCATGGCGTAGTAGTTCTGCTCGCGATAGGGCACGACGATGTTGAGCCCGTCGGCGGCGCCGCGTTGAAAGATGACTACCAGGCGGCGGTTGGGAACGGCGGCTTGCGCGAGCACGGAGCGAACGAGAAAGCCGGGGATGGCGGTGGTTCCGGCCAGGGCCAGGGCGCCTTTGTGAAGGAAGAATCGCCTATTCATAGTGTTCCTTTTCGTGCTTCGCCTAACGGCGTTGAAATTCGGGAGAACCGAGAAGCAATCCGGCGAGGAGCTGGTCTTGTCGTTCTGCCGGAGAAGATGCCGCTCCGCGAGGCTGCGGCTTGAGTGGGTTCGAGACGTGCATCGGCTTGGCCTGCGGGGGCAACGGCGCAGGGGCGTTTGGTATAGCGCTCGCCGATTGCGCGGCAAATTGCTGTAGCACCGCGGAGCGGGTGGACGGGCTTACGCCGCCGGGGATGAGGAGGGTTTCGAGGCGTGCCTCTTCGGCTTCTAGGCGATTGCCGGTGGATGCATCGGACGGCTGAGGTGGGCTCCATTGCATAGCAACGCCGGGAAAGTGGTTGGCCGCGAGAGTGAGCGCGAAGTTCATGCGGGCGACCAAGGCGCCGGTTGACACCCAATCCGCGGCGTCCCACTTGTAGCCGGTGGGAGGAACGGCGCCATAGACAGGCATGCCCATGTCGCGCAAGGCGCTGACGAGAGGCTGGAAATTAGTGACATCGGCGTTGCCGGCGCGGGCCGCGGACACAACGTATTCAAGCGGGGTCTTTACCTTGACTTGATAGACACCGGAAGACCAGAACTCCCGCGAGCGGAGCATCGTCTTGAGTACCGCCGCGATGTCGCCGCCGCTAGATAGATAGGTTTTGGCCATGCGGTCGACGAGGGCCGCAGGCGGGTCATCGCTAACAAACCGCCCGGCGAGCTGGCGGGAAAGAAAATGCGCGGTGGCGGGGCGGGTGGCGAGAAAGTGGAGAAGGTCGCGGCCTTCGCGTTCACCATTCTCTTTGAACTTTTTCCCCATCACTTTTTTAACGCCGGGCTGGTGGCGGTTGGGCTCGAAACGGAAGCTGCCGCCGCGCTGAGGACGATCGACTGTCCAGCCGGTCAATATCCGCGCCACTTGAGTGATGTCAGCCTGGGAGTAGCCGCCGTTTACGCCCAGGGTGTGCAACTCCATCAGCTCGCGGGCGTAGTTTTCGTTGAGACCCTCGGGAGCTTTTTTGGCGGCCGCGGGATTGCGCGCGTTCTTATTTCTTGCGCGCTGGGCGGCGAGCGAATCCGGGCCGGTGCTGCTGGCGTTGTCGAGATAGAGGAGCATGGCCGGGCTGTGCGCGGTGGCTTCTAGCAGATCTTCGAACTTGCCGAGGGCGCGGGGGCGAATGACGTCTCGGTCGTAACTCGCGAGGTAGTACGGTGTGGCTTCGTTCTTGTGGAGAAACACATTGAAGTGGTTGAGCCAGAAGTCGGTCATCACTTCCTGCAATTGCGCGCCCGAGTAAATATCGCGGGTGAGGCGCTCGGCAAGAAGCTCGTCGACAACGGTGCGCTGCGGATTTTCAAGCGCGCTCATGGTTTCTTTTTGTTCTGCTGTCAGGCCGGCGACGAGAGCGGCGCGGTCGGGTCCGCGGACGGACCGGAAAAAGGCTTCGGCATCAGCGGGCTGGAGGGCGGCCACGCGCGCCAGACGCTCCGCCGGCGGCAATGCGATGACCGAAGACACCAGCGCGGCCTCAACCGCTCCTAGATCGGACTGAATTGAGTTTGCTGTTGCGGCGGCAGGTCTTGGAGAAGCCATGTCAGTGCCGGCGGAAGGCTGGTCGCTGTCCTTCGCCATGAGCGGGGAGCCGGCGGCGTCCTGCGCGGTGGTAATGGCGCCGTATTGCTTGCGCTCGGCCTCGGCCAATGCGGCACCCTGGAGAGCAATGGCGTTGGAGCCCGCGGCTGCCGGCGGTTGCTTCTGTTCTTTCGCCTCTTTGCGGGCCGCCACCCGGTACATCTGATTTTCATAAACGGCTCGTTCGATGCCGCGATCGGGGACGGCGATCTTGCCGTCATTGGCCTGGCGGATCATGGCATTGCTGGGAAAGCGGGCGAGGAGTTCTTCGCTGCTCATGCGCATGGCCGGGAATTGGGCGAGGCGGGTGTTGAGAGCGGGTTCATCGAGGGTGGCGGGATGGAGTTGCTCGTCAAGCCAGCGGTCGAGGCCGAGAGTACGCACCGCTTCGATGTCGCCGGGGCGTGGCCCGAAGGTGAGGCGATTGAGGGCATGAAGGATGCGCTGGTCGTCCTGGAGTTGTTGTAACTGGCCACGAGCCAGGGGCTGACCGGATGGGGATGCGGTCTGCGTGGCCGCCGGCCATCCTGAAGCCGGAAAGGCAAGACTGACACACAAAAGCAGGCTCAGTGATTCTTTAAACTGACGCATCAACACGACTCCGCCGGGGCTGCCACAAGGTGTACGACGCGTGGGAACGGCACGGTGCGGCTACTTGAGCAGACGTATTTTCAAGGCGGAAGTTGTGGGGAGTTTTAAATCGAAGAGCGATGGATGCGACGCTGGACAGGCGGGCCGCTCGAACGGACTCAGGCGGCTCGCTTGACGGAGAGCCGCCCGATGGTGGGTCAGCAGCCTTTTTTGCAGCGCGACATGATGGCGGCGTGGAGGCGTTCGCGCAGGCTGGAAGGCATGTCGTAGATTTCGTGAGAGCGATAGATCTGAATGGTCTTGCGGGTGGTGCTGAGGGTGACTTCGCAATGCTCACAGCCGCGCAAGTGGTTTTGCAGGTCGGCGCGCATCTCGGTCGACACCGAATCGTCAATCAGATCATCGAGCATTGCCAGGAACTCAGTGCAGGTCACTTCTCAACCCCCGTTTTCCGTCGGAAATAGCGGCTGAGTCGTTCGCGAAGCTGCAGTCGCGCGCGCAACAAACGCGACTTGACCGCAGGGATGCTCAGCCCGAGCGTTTCGGCCGTCTCTTCCGTGGACAGTCCTTCTACGTCGCGCAGGGCAAATACAACACGAAAGCCTGGAGGCAGTCCCTGGATCGTTTTGCGTAGAATCTCGGCCAGTTCGGACTGGGTGTAGTTCTGCTCGGGATCGGGCGCCCAGTCGGCGAGGTCGCGCGGAACGCTGCCCTCTTCCGTCTCGACATCCTCGTCGATTGAAACCATCTTGCCGGTGCGCCGGCGGCGCAACCGCATGAGGCTCTCGTTGACTGCGATCCGAACTAACCATGTGTAGAACTTCGAATTTCCCTGAAACTGATCGAGTTTCTCGTAAGCCTTGAGAAACGCGTCCTGCATGACGTCTTCAGCGTCTTCGCGATTTTGCGTAATGTGCTGCGCAATGCGGAAGACCTGCCGCTCGTACTTCTGAACCAGCGTATCGAAAGCCGAGACATCGCCACCGCGCACTCGTTCAACGAGGGCTACGTCGGGATGCTGTTCGTTTTCTCCTGCAATCGATTGGATGGTCGCCATTTGGGTTGGATGCGGAATTCGTCGCGGACTTTTGCTTATTCCGGTTCAGAACCCGTCCAAACCAGTGTACCGGACGGTCCTCGGGGGCACCAACAGGCAGCGGTTATGGGGGAAATCGGGGCAACGGTTGACACGGAAGTCGTAGAAAGCATCGATAACAAGTGAGGTACTCTGCTGCGCCGGGAACAAAATTACGCATACATTAGAAGCATGAAGTTTATCCAGGCGCCAAGAGGTCCTGCCCGGCTTACCGCCCGGTGTGTGGCGTGCGTGCTGGCTGTGCTGATGTCGGCCGGCTCCCTACCCGCCGAAGCGGCTTCCGGAGCGACCGGAACGGGCGCCGCCGCGAAGACCGCTACCAGCAAAAGACACAAAGCAGCCAGCGGAAAATCGGGCCACTCCAGTTCTTCGCGACGCAAGGCTCGCCGGCGGGGCACACGCGCGGAGCGGAGCCGCCGGACCGCACGCATCAAGCAGGCGTTTGTCGCCTCGACGGAACTGAGGCCGATGGCGCAACAGCTGACAACGCTGCGTACCCCGGCCGCCTACGCCGGCGTGACCGCCTTTGCGCACCGCCAGAGCGGCGATGCGGCGGCGGCCGCTTACCTGGCCCTGGGACACGCCTACCTGCTCGACAAGAGATATTCCGAAGCAGCCGCCAGCCTGAGACAGACCCGGCAGAGCAGCGAAGTGCTGGCGGACTACGCAGATTTTCTGGGTGCCGAGGCGGAGCACTACGGGGGCAACGAATCGGCCGCGGAAGCGATGCTCAAAGGCTTTAACGACCGGCATCCGGATAGTATTTTCGACATCGAAGCGCCGGAGCTCGAGGCCAACGTGCTGCTGGCCGAGGGCAATGCCCAGGCCGCGCTAAAGGTTCTGGAAACAGTTGCCGAAGATGCCGCGGAGATGCCGAATTACGAGTTGACCAAGGCCAAGATTGACTTTGCGCTGGGCAACCAAGGCGCGGCGGAAAACGGGTTTAAGCACCTGCTGCTTTCGCATCCCCTGACGGCGGAAGCCAGCACCGCCCGGGCGCGGCTTACTGCGATGGGCGTGGAGAGCAACCTGACCACGGCGGAGTTGCGCAGCCTCGGCGATGCGTATTACAACGCCGGCCGCTATGCCGATGCGGGTGAGCAATATCATGCGCTGGCGCGCAATGCCACGCTCGACGCCAACTCGCGTAACGGGTTCGCGGTAGCAGCAGCCGGTTGCGACCTGAAACTGAAGCGGCTCACCGAAGTGCAGGCCCAGGCTCTGGTTGATTCCGCGGACGACAACGGGGCGCGCCGCCTGTATCTATTGATGGAGCTTGCACGCAACCGCGATGACCAGGGCGAGCAGCAGCGGCTGGTGCAGGAGTTGGAGACGCGTTTTCCGCAGAGCCCATGGCTGGCCGAGGCGCTGTTTTCGAGCGGCAACATGTACATGCTGCGCCGCGACTACACCAACGCGGTGATCTACTACAGCTACCTCGCAACGCACTTCCCTGCTCACAAGAATGCCGCCTCGGCACACTGGCGGGCGGGGTGGTTGAGTTACCGGCAAGGCCTCTACGCGGATGCGACGCGACTCTTCGACGAGCAAATTAAGCTGTTTCCAAATGCAACGGAGACGGCGGCTGCGCTTTACTGGCGAGGGCGAATCTACGAGACGCAAGAGAGCAAGCCTTCGCTGGCGGCAGCAAACTATCAGACGGTGACGCGGGTATATCAGCACTTCTTTTATGCGCAGATGGCGCGCCAGCGACTGGCCGCGCTTGGCCAGCCGCAACTGATATCCGACTCGCAGGTGGGGACCATCAAGGCACCGCCGATTCCTCATCTGACCGACACGTTTTCGACCGACAGTCCGCACCTTGCGAAGGCACGGCTGGTGGCAAACGCGGGCCTGAACGACTATATTGCGCAGGAGATTGCTGCGGACCCTGACTCGGACAGTTGGAGCGCGCTTGCCGAAGCACAGCTCTACGCTTCATATGGAGAAACGTTTCGGGCGATGCGCGCGTTGAAGAGGGCGCTCCCCTATGCGACGTCGGCTCCGATCAATACGATACCGTTGGCCTACTGGCGAATCCTGTTCCCTGAAGCATGGTGGGACACAATCAAGACGGAGTCGGCGCGCAATAATCTGGACCCCTACCTGGTGGCGTCGTTGATTCGCCAGGAGTCGGAGTTCAACCCTTCCGTTATTTCCTACGCCAATGCTTACGGTCTGATGCAATTGCTGCCGTCGGTCGGTAAGTCGCTGGCCCGGGAAGAAGGGATGACGCATTTTGAGACATTTCAATTGCTTGATCCGGCCACGAATATCAAACTGGGCACACGTTATTTGCGCAAGATGCTTGACCGGTTTGGGGGAGTGCAGGAATATGCACTTGCAGCCTACAATGCCGGGGAAGAGCGTGTGAGCGATTGGCAGGCGGGCGGTCCTTATCACGGCATCGACGAATTTGTTGAATCCATTCCATTCACGCAAACGCGCGACTACGTGCAGGGCATTTTGCGCAATGAGGACATCTATCGTTCGATCGATGCTTCCGCGGGCTTGCAGGGCAAGACGGGGGTAGGAGCATCACGCTAGGCGCGACAGGATCAAGGCTAAGAGGGAATCCTGAATGACACTGGCGGCACCTGATCTTCATTTGACGCAAGGAACAAGGAACGGAAACACTGTTTTCAACCCTGAGGCGTCCAATCTCATGGGTTGCCATTCGCAGCCTGCAGTTGCAGCATAAGGGGCGGAGACTCGCCGCAGTCCCACTCAGTTGCATCTCAACCATCGGAGGGCAGGATGTCAGCCGACTTGCAGTTTCTGGAAGAATGGATTCCCGAACGGATGGACCCCGGAACAGTGTTCGTCCTCCAGAATCAAGGAAAACTGGGACACGCACAGAACCCTTACGTTGCCGTGATGTCGTGCCCGAGATGCGGGACTATGGGCCTCATTACGCGCCGCCAGTTGTGCGGTGCTGAAGCCATGATTTGTGGTGGCGATGCTTGCTCGGCGGAGTATCAGCTGGAAGGCGAGAACATCCGCTTCCGACATCCGCAGTAGGAGAACGGCGCTGGCCGCTTGGCAAGTAAATTCGCCCGCTATTCAGGCATCCATCCTCAGTAATGGGGAGAACGACGGCGGCACGGGGCAGCGGCCGGAAGTTACGCGAACGATGCTTTTCCCGGCCCCGTCGGTGTAGGGAGGCGATTAACATAGATGAGAGATTGTCGCCCCAGAGCCCGGATGGCGAAATCGGCAGACGCAGCGGACTTAAAATCCGCGGCCCGCAAGGGTGTGGGGGTTCAAGTCCCCCTCCGGGCACCATCTAAAGTCGAGCGGACTTAAGCAAAGATCCGTCCAAGGAACTCATCGACGGTGCGAATCTACCTGAACTAAATGCAAGAACATCCAAAGTTGCTCACGCTGCCACGACGGTCGGGATTATTCAAGCGTACAAAGAGGCATATATGTGCAAGGCCAGGGAAAAAACCGTGGCCCATTCAGCGCGGATTGTCGCGTTTTGATTCTGCAATGGTTCGGCCGTCTGGATCAGTGAACTCACCGCTGTGGTGAGGACAGCACAACGCCTTTCGCCGGTGGCGACAGCCTTTGGACATGAAAATGTAATCGTCCAAATGGAACACATCGATTATGAACACGCACATCAGGATCAGCATGGGACACCAACACTGACCCAAAGTAGAATGCTTGAATGTCTACTGAAGCTGATGGCGATCAATGTGCGCTGAAAGCTGCTGATCTAAAGGTCGAACCGGAGTGCTGATGGCGCATCACGCGGGTAACCATTTGGTTTCAGCAAGGTGGTCCCAGCCGATTGTTGGCCCGGTTGATCCGTGGCTGGATTTATATGCCCTTTTCCCGAGACCGAGAGCGGCGAACATCCCCACGTGGGATTTAGCGGGATACGCCATTGGTTACGTTGAGGCAGAGTATCGGTGCCGGTCATGTCGGAGCAGAGTGAGGTCATGTCCGCCTCGATCTGAGACTAGAAGGGAATGCGCACGGTGACGACGACGGCATGGTTGTAGTTGTGGAAACGGGTAAGCGCGATCTGGTCGCCGGCGCCCAAGGTAAGTCCGGGCCGACGCTTCCCTTCCACGGTGTGCGCAAGAGGGATGCGTCCGACGAGGAGTCCGGGGGTTGCGAAGACCTGGGTCTTGCCGTCGTTGGCGCCGCCGAGGTAGAAGTTCGAGTTGATCTCGGCCTCGGGCCAGAACAGACGGGCAAATCCTTTGCGCGCGAGCCGGTATTGCACGACGCTGTTCCAGGCAACAGTGTGTCCAAGGCGCTTGGCGTGGCTGGCAGGAAGCGAGCCGCCAGCCGTGGATGTGAATGCGAAGAGTCCGAAGCCCTTGCCTACGGCAAGTGTCGGCGTCACCGTGGCGCAGCAGCTGCCGTTGCCGTTTTTTCCGGTGGGAACTGAGCCTGCCAGAAATGCAGTGACAATGGCGTTGCCGTGTTCCTCATTGCGGGAGAAAAACCGGTACTTCGAGTTGAAGGTGACGTCGCCGAATCCGTCTCGCACCCTGGCATCCTGGTGGGCGAAAAAGGGAGGCAGGTTGAAGAGAAGTTCGATATGGCGTGCCGGAATAATCTCCAGACCTTTCCCGTTGTCGAAATTCCAGGTGTTGAAAAGCGCTGCGTTGGTCTGACGCACGAAGTCGGCGCGAACCTCCTGCTCAAGCCGCGGAGTTACGGTCACGAGCGGAGTAACCCAATGGGGCTGGTCGGCCTGGGTGGCGCTGACGCGCGCCTGGTAGCGGTCAAGGAAGGAAGCATTCTGCTGGGCGGCTGCCACGCAGGACACAGCGGCAGCGGCGCAGGCCGTCAGGATGGCTTTGGCGAAGGGGGTCAAAGTCCTCATTGAACGATCCTAAACGGATCATTCGATCAAAATCCATACGGATCTGTACGCTCCAGGCTGAAAACAACCCTTTTGCAGAGAAACGGCGAGTTTCTCCGACGAGAGAGATTGGGGTTGCAGCGAGGCTGCCGAAAGGTAGTTTCAGGATTCGGTTGCGGCGCGCGCCGGGATGTGAAATAACTACGTCATGCGTAGTACGCGCCACGTAGATAACGAATTCGAACGCAAGTCCCGAACATTTTTCCGACCCTCCGCTGCTGGTGCTTGCGAGTCTGGCTGAAGGGCCCAAGCACGGGCACGCGATGATTGATGACATCGTTCAGCTCTGCGGCACACGTCTGGGCCCTGGAACGCTGTATGGCGCCATTGCCCGCCTGGAGCAGCAGGGGTGGATCGAGCCACTGCCGCCGGAGGAACGGCGGCGCCCGTACCGCATCACGCCTGAGGGCGCAAGCGTGTTGCGCGCGAGACTGGCCACCATGCATCGCCTGACACGAATTGGGCTGAAGCGACTGGAGGCACTGTGAGTCATGGCGCCGGCATTGGTTTTACTCGCATCCTGATTCGCCTGTACCCGCGGGCGTGGAGGGACCGATACGGCGACGAGTTCGCCGCCCTGCTGGCTGCCGATGAAACTGACGCGCGCATTGTCGCCGATGTGGTGTTGTCGGCACTGCGCGAGAGGCTCACTCCCACGATGGAGGTCACGATGGAAGCACGTTCCGGAACGACGTTTGCCCTTGCGCGCAAACCGAGCGCGGTGGTGCCGCTGGCCATGTCATTGACGGCGCTGGCAGTGGTGCTGGGGCATGTGGCGATTTATGGCGTGGTGCACGAGGCGGACGAGGGTGCGGCTGCGCATATCTGGCAGCTGCTTATCGCCGGCCACCTGCCGGTTGCGGCCTACTTTTCCATCAAGTGGTTGCCCAAGGCGCGCAGAGAGGCGCTGGTGGTGCTGGGCTTGCTGGCTGTCTCGATGCTGGCCAACTTCGCGGCGGTCTACTTTCTTACGTAAAAGCAACAAAGGTGCTGACGCCTGTCGCCAGCACCCTTGTTCGTTCAGTCGACGCGGGGTCAATGCTTCGCGAACATCTCCATTACATCCTTGCGGAGCTCGAGCCGGCTCGATTCGCGGGTGTAGAACATGTGTCCTCCGGGAAACTCATGCACGGCGACGCGGGCCGGATCTCCCATTACCGGCATCTCGTCTACGGTCAGTACCGAGCCCATAAAGGGACATGAGAGATCGTTCCAGCCGTGAACGATGAGGATGCGGAGCTTGGGATCGGCGGCCACGGCTTCGCGCAGATCCGGCACCGCGCCTTTGCGCAGGTCGTTATCGCGCTCCCACAGCCGGTTTACCTCAAACGACAAGGCGTTGTAGCGGGCATCGACCTTCCAGCCGACGGTGCGGGTAACGAAGTCGACCATGGCAGTGGTCAGCGGGGCGATGATGCTGGCCAGAATGGGATCGTTGGCACGCTGTTCGGGCGCGAACGGAAAGGGGTCGAATGAGGTGACGTTGGAGTCGTAGACGGAGCCCAGCTTGCCTTCTTCACGATGCACTTCGCGCAGGTAAGCCTCGGTCTCGATGCGGCCGCCCGAGTACTTTACAAACGAGGGATCGAGGCCAGTCATTTCGGTTACGCGCTGAATCATGCGCTTTTCCGCGTCGGGATCGGATCGGCCCTTCAGGAGCGTTTCGGCATAATCGCCGCGCGTGTAGGCGATCACTTCTTTCATTGCGTCAGGGGTCAGCTTCTTTTCGCGTTCAAAGTGCGCGGCGGTGATGGAGGGCAGGGTCATCATCCAGGGCAGGGGCGACATCTCGGGATTTGAATCCTGATCCGGATTGAGGTAGGGCGAAACCAGGACCACGCCGTTCAACGCCACGCCTAACTGGGATTGGAGGTAGTGAGTGATGCGCGGTCCGCGAAAGCCGCCGTAACTCTCGCCGGCGAGGTACTTACGCGATCCCAAGCGGCCGTTTTTCACCAGCCAGTCGTAGATGACGCGGGACAGGTACTCGATATCTGAGCTGGTGGAGAAGAACAGCTTTTTCTGTTCCGCCTCGGGGACGGAGGCCCGGCTGAACCCGGTGCCGATGGGATCGATGAAGACGAGGTCAGTGAAGTCGAGCCAGGTGCCCTGGTTGTCAACGAGAGTAGTGGGGTCCGAGGGGCTGTCGCCCTCGTTGCCGGCGTTCATATGTTTGGGGCCAAGGGCTCCGAAGTTCAGGTAGACGCTGGCCGCGCCGGGGCCGCCGTTGAGAGCGAAGGTGACCGGCCGGTTGTCGCCGTCGACGGTGTAAGCGGTGGTGACCACTTCGCCGGCAGTTTTGCCCTCCTTATCGCGCACGGGCAGCGCGCCGACCGTGACTGTGTACTTCAAAGGCTTGCCGTCAAGCTGGATGGATTGCTGCACGTGAGCGTCGGGAGGAAGGGGCGGCAGTGCATTCTTGTCGGCAGCGGGTTTTTCGGCAGCGGGCTTGTCCGCGTTCTTGTCTCCGGCCGATTTGTCGGCTTGCGCCTGGCACAGCGGAACAGAAAGAAATAAGCCACAGAACACGCAGGCAGCTGCGGCCGCGGGCCCAAAGATCGTCCTGGTCAGGTTTCGTTTCATGGCAATACCATACAATCCCGGCGTGGCTCCTTGTCTAAACTTGTGACAATCCGGCGGGTCTGGGCAGGCGAATTTCGAAACTGTTGCTTACTTCCGATACCGGAGTTCTTTCATTCGGCCAACCACTTGCCAGCATGGGAATCCAATCGAGGTGCGTCTCGCGAATGTGGGACTTGAGGTGAGCTGGTCCCGCATCCTAACCTGCGAAATCGAGTGGAGTGGAAACGTGGAAATAACATACATGCGGAATCCGGCAGTGAAAATCGCTGGGGCTGTAGTTGTCGTCGTGTTGCTGGTGTTTATCCTCGTACCCCTGTTTGTGAATGGGGAATCGCTGCGACCCACAGTCGAGAGCAGGCTTTCATCGGCTTTGAACCGCAAAGTTACGATCGGCCGACTTTCCTTCTCGCTGTTCTCCGGTGGCCTGGTTGCCAAAGATATTGCTATCGCCGATGACCCGGCTTTCAGTTCATCCCCATTTCTCAAGGCAGGCGAACTGAGGGTTGGGGTTCAGGTGGCGCCTCTGGTCTTCCATCACGAGGTTCGCATCACGGGGCTGACTGTCGATACACCTTCGATTCAGTTGATTCAGAACCAGGCGGGAAGATGGAACTATTCTTCTGTGGGCAATAGTACGCCCCGAAGTTCACAACCGGGATCGGGGAGCCCTGACTTGAAGGTCGATCGCCTGCAGGTCAGGAATGGCTCAGTCACAATGACCTCCGTCCCCCCGACTGCGCGCCCACTGCTGGCCACTAATGTGACCGCGGACGTGAAGCAATTTTCGTTCACCAACAATTTTCCATTCGATCTCTCTGCCGCGTTGCCGGCGGGAGGCTCAGTGAAAGTAAGCGGAACGGCCGGTCCTATTTCACCGAAGGATGCGGCCGCAACGCCGCTCCACGCCAATATGCAGCTGGCGCATATCGATGTCGTGCAAGCCGGTGTGGTCGACGCCAGCAAGGGCATATCCGCCATTGCCGACATCAACGCGCAGATTGATTCTGACGGTCGCGCGCTTAGCAGTACGGGCAAGATAAGGGCGGCCAATCTGCAGGTTTCGCGGGCAGGGTCGCCAGCGCCGCAGCCCATCGATGTCGATTACAAAACGACAATGGATCTCGAGGCCCGTACGGGACAGTTGGTGGAATTGGCTGTGCATGCAGGCTCGGCCGCACTGAACGTGCAGGGAACTTACCGCTTCACCCCGCAGGCGGTGGTCGTCGATCTTCATCTGTCTGCGCCCAACATGCCGGTCGATCAGCTTGAACAGTTGCTGCCCGCGGCGGGGGTCAAGATCCCTACTGGATCGAAGCTGCAGGGGGGCAGCCTGACGGCCAACCTGTCAATAACCGGACCGGTCACTGACACGACTGTCGCGGGCCCGGTGGAAATCGATAACGCGCGGCTGGCGGGATTCGATCTGGGTTCGAAGATCCAGGGCTTGAGCATGCTTAGCGGTACTGCCAGCGGCACCGATATTCAGAAGCTAAGCGCCAACCTTAATGCTTCGCCGGAATCAACGCAGATATCGAACATCGATGCTAACCTGCCCCAACTCGGCACCGCGAAGGGGTCGGGGACTGTTTCTGCGGCGGGGGCGCTCGACTTCAAGCTAGTGGCCACACTGAACAATAACAACGTGGTGGGGGCGACCGCGAACAGAGCCATGAACCAGGCGGTAAACCAGGTGAGCGGACTTCTGGGCGGCCTGATGGGCGGCAAGAGCAGCGCGCCGGCGACGAACACGCCGCGGGGAATTCCGCTGGTGGTAACGGGAACTTCGACCAATCCGTCAATCCGCGCGAACTTTGGTGCGCTCCTCCGGTAATCCGAGCGATGGTCACAAGGCAAGGGCTTTTCGCGCGAGTTCGAGGATCGTCCGGGCGGCGTTGTGTTCGTCAACCGAGTTGTCTCGCAGACCGTCGAAAAACTCGAATGAGGTCAGGGCCGTGAGTTGGGCGGGCGCGGCGCCACATCCTTCTGAATTCCGGAACGGCGCACGATATGGGTCGCAGCCAATAACCGGCGGTGATTGCGCGCCACAACGACAGCTTCGAACTCCGGATCGATGGCTGCGATGCTGGGGATGCGCCGAAGGAGGACGGGGGCACTGGCCAGAATTGCCACTTACGCGGCCAGTGACGGGCGTGTTTTTTGCAAGGTCGCGCATTACCGCCCTTGTCCCTTCGCTGCGGAGCCGCAGGGCGGTTACAAACTAGAACCTCCGGTTGCCGGGGAGATTCATGGTTTACGAGTTTGTGAGGCGCTTACAGTATGAAACGGCTCAGCGGCGGGAATGAAGGCGACGGGTAAGTCCGGGAGAACTGTGCGCAGCCAATGGGCGCACTCTTCCATGCCTGCTTCTTCTGAAACTTCGTGCCCGAGCAGGATGAGGGCTTTGTGTCGTCCCTGGGCGGCGGCGTCCTGAACGTAGGGCACCGTTTCCCACTCGCGGGCTTCTCCGGCGACGAGCAGTTCGACGTCATCCTGTTGCAAAGCCTTGATCTGTTTTTCCGAACCCGAGGCTCCGGGGAGAAGCGCCACGCCGGTGACGGACAATGCGGGGTCACCCACGATGCGAATGGCGCGCGCTCCCGTCCTGGCCTGGATGGAGTCGGCGATGCGCGCTACCGTTGTGCGGGGCAGGGTGAAATGGTGAGGATCAGCAGGGCTCTGATATGGCTTCCAGTGGAACTGCTCCACCATTCCGGCAAGGATGCCGTCGGGCTGTCGGAGGTGCCAGGTGTCGTGGAAGCGCCAGACGACGAGGTGGTGTTCGCGGATGTAGGCGAGCTTCTGCTGCTGCACGGGATCGTTGGCGAGGGGAGCCTGATCGTCGGGATGGTTGTAGAAGGTAGGCTCGTGGGTGATGACCAGGTTCTTGCCGGAGGCGACGGCTTTCTGCAAAACAGAATAGGTGTCCATGAAGGTGGTGGCGATGCCGGTGACGACGGTGTCAGGGTCGCCGGCCTTGAGGGTGTCAACGGTATAGGCGGGCGGAGCGGCTCCGGTGGCAGCGATGACGCGTTGCATTACTTCGCCGGCGGTGAGGGCAGGGGGCTGCGCAGGTGCGAAAGACGAAAAAGCAGCAGTGAGAAACACAACAAGCACGATGCGGCGGGTTCGTTGCACGGCGCCTCCCGATAAAACTGTCGGTCGCCTGTGAGTGTATCGGCAAATGCCTGATCGCTTACAAGGGGACGTGAGAGACTGAGAAGCGGCGTTCACGCGGGTGGCAGGCTCTTCGCCCCATGATTTACCCTCGAATGCAGGATGATTTTCAGAAACACGATTCTGATTTCGACTCTGGCCGGCTGCGCGCTCGCAGCGTTTGCACAGGCACCGCAGTCCACCCCGCCGGCTTCTACGCCACCCGCACAGGAACCGTTGCCGGACGCGCCGCAGGCAACGGCTGCGGCCACGCTTCACCCGAACGGGCCGACGGTGGTGATGGACACGTCGATGGGCCGCATTACCTGCCAGTTTTTTCAGCAGCAAACGCCCAAAACGGTGGCGAACTTCATCGCGCTCGCACAGGGCACGAAGGACTGGGTCAATCCGGATACGCAGAAGAAAGAGCATCACAAGCCGCTCTACGATGGCACGGTGTTTCACCGCGTCATTCCGGAGTTCATGATCCAGGGCGGGGATCCAACCGGGACGGGCATGGGCGATCCGGGCTACACGTTTGAGGATGAAATCGTCACTGACCTGGGGTTTGATGTTCCGGGGCGGCTGGCGATGGCGAACTCGGGTCCGAATACTAACGGCAGCCAGTTTTTCGTTACCGAAGCACCGACCCCGCACCTTAACGGGCACCACACCATATTTGGCCAGTGCGACGAACCCAGCATCAACGTGGTAAAAACCATCGCACGGGTGCAGGTCAATGCGGAAGACAAGCCGGTTGTTCCGGTGGTTCTGAAGAAGGTCACAATCGTTGCAGAAGGACAAGCGTTGCCGCCTGCGCCAGCGGTATCACCGGCACCGAGCCCAGCGCCGCAACCCTGACACTTTGAGGCGGTGCAAGGTATCCGCAGTTCTTTTGACGGATAGAATTCAACACTCAGAGCGAGCAAGCGCGTAATAGATTTGGATCCGCTCGCCGAACCCATCACCCAGACCGAACAGGAGTTCTAATGGCACAAGCACCTGGTACCTATGCTACTTTCAACACCACCGAAGGTCCGATCAAGGTCCGTCTATTTGAAGCTGACGCGCCCGTCACAGTAAAGAACTTCATCGAGCTCGCCGAGGGCGGCAAGGAATGGACGCATCCGACGACGCGCGAGAAGTCGACCGGCAAGCTGTTCGATGGCACGATATTTCATCGCGTCATTCCGAACTTCATGATCCAGGGCGGCGATCCGACGGGCACGGGGATGGGCGGCCCGGGATATCGCTTCCAGGATGAGACAAAGGGATCGCCACACAAATTCGACAAGGCGGGCAAGCTGGCGATGGCGAACTCCGGACCCAATACAAATGGTTGCCAATTTTTTATAACGGTCGGTCCGACTCCGTGGCTCACGGGCAATCACACGATCTTCGGTGAAGTTGTGGAAGGCCAGGACATCGCCGACAAGATCTCCAAAGTTGCGCGGAACACTTCCGACAAGCCTCACACGCCGGTGGTTCTTGAGTCGGTGAGCATCGAGCGCGTAGCCTAGGCCATCGCATACGGATGGTGGCAGTCAGTCGGTCGCAATGCGGGTTGGATTCAACTGCGACAAACCACGAGAATGGCCTCGCCAAAGCGCTCTATTTTGGCGGGGCCCATGCCGTCGATCTCGAGTAATTCTCGCGCGGTCGAGGGGCGTGCGTGGGCTAACGCGAGCAGGGTGCGGTCGTGCATCACCACGTAGGCGGGCACGCGCAGCCGCCGGGCTTCACCGGCGCGCCACTCCTTGAGACGCACCGCGGCAGCTTCGCCTTCCTGTGAGAGGCGCACCGGCTCTTTCTCAAGGCGGGCGGCACTGGCGGACCCGGAAGTCGCACCCCTGGCTTTCTTTCTTGTCTTGCGGTCGTCTCCGCCTCCCGCGAATTCCTGGACAATCCCATCGCTCATCAACAAGGCGAGAGGCGTGGTGGCGCGCACCTCGACTCCGGCTTCGGTCAACCTCACTTTGCGGAACCGGCGCACCTCGCCGTCCTTTTCAAATAACGCGTCTTCGATATCGACCAGGCCGGCGCGCACCATCGCGTTCAACAGTCCATCGAAGGCATCGCGTTCAAGTCGAGCCAGCGAATCGATGCCGCGCTGCAGGGTTCCGGCGGCCTTGTAGTCGACCGCGCGCAGTTCGTCAACGATCTCCTGCGCCATTCTTCGCTCGGAAGCAGTGGCGTGACGGAAGAGGCGCAGAACCGCGCCGGCGGGATCGCACGCATCGCATAGCCCGCAGGAACGGCTGGAGTCTTCAACGTCGCCGAAGTGCCGCACCAGGGCGGCCATACGGCATTGGTTCGACTCGGTGAAGCGCAGCACTTTTTCAAATTGCTCTTCGCGCAGCTGAGCCTGCACAGAATACGTTCGCTGCCAGGTGGGCACGCCGCGCGTCAGTTGCGGAGGTGAACCGAAGCCGACGCGCGCGCCGCCATGGATCTCGAGTTTCTCGAGCGCTTTGTCGAACGCTTCTTCTCCGAGCTTGGAAGCTGAACGGATCGCGTCGAGGTCGCGAGGCTCATCGCGCAAGGCAGCATACACCTGCTTGAGGTGATCTACGGGGGGATAATCGCGGTTGAACAAAAAATCCCGCGTGCGCTGGTCGGCATAGGAGTGCATGAGGTAGGTGCGGCTGGGCGAACCATCGCGGCCGGCGCGGCCGATCTCCTGGTAATAGCCCTCAAGGCTGGAGGGCAGCCCGGCATGAATCACGGTGCGAATGTTGGCCTTGTCGATGCCCATCCCAAAGGCGATGGTGGCTACCACGACTTCCAGTTCGCCGGTCTGGAAGGCCCGCTGCACGCGCTCGCGGTTTTCGGCGTCCATACCGGCGTGATAGGCCGCGGCGGGGAGGGATTGCGACAATTCTTCTGCGAGGCTCTCTGACTGCTTTCGCGATTGCGCATAGACGATCGCGGGCCGCCGCGAGGGTTCGTTCAAGAGTCCTACTATGGCTTTAGGACGCATGGGGACGGGGACTTCCACCACTTCGATGGCAAGGTTATCGCGGCGAAAACCATGGATGAAGCGCTCGGGATCCGTCATGCCGAGCTGGGTGACGATGTCGGCCTGGACCGCGGGCGTGGCGGTGGCCGTGAGGGCCAGCACGGGGGGGCGGTCTTGAGCCTCGCCGCGCAGCAGCGGCAACCACTGGCCAAGGGTGCGATAGTCCGGCCTGAAGTCGTGACCCCACTGCGATATGCAATGCGCCTCATCGATGGCGATGAGGGCGAGCTGGCGCTTGGCCAGCATCTCCGGGAATCCGGGAACGCGCAGGCGCTCGGGCGCAATGAAAAGAAACTGGAGGCGGCCCTGCAGATAGTCGACGCAAGCCTGCCGTGATGCGCTCCGTTCCAGTCCTGAATGAATGCGGGCGACGTTTAACCCCAGCGCGGACAGTTTTGCTGCCTGATCTTCCATCAGCGCGATGAGTGGTGAAATCACGAGGGCCGTGCCGCCGCGCGCGAGGGCCGGGAGTTGATAGCAGAGAGATTTTCCGGACCCGGTCGGCATGACGAGCAGCAGGTCGCGCCCGGCTACCGCGGCGCGGCACACCGCATCCTGGTTGGCGCGAAAGCCTGCGAAGCCAAAGACCGATTGCAGAAGGCCGCGCAAGGTGTCCGCGTTGGCGAGTGTGTTCAAGGCAAAGGAGAGCCCGGGACGGGTGTCTTTCTCCACTTTACAGGAGAGGAGAGCCGTCCTCGAGCTCTGCAAAAGCGCGCCGTATTTTCACAGTCAACGAGCGATGCTGATGCCTAAATCCTTCAATCGTGATCCCAGTCGCCGTCCCGATCGGTTCTCGGCTGAACGATCAAGTAGGCCGGCGCAGTGATCGAGTAAGGAGATCCCGGCGCCTGACTGGCGCTGGTTGGCGTCACTGTGAACACATACAGCTTTCCCGCCGCGCCGCTGATGGCATAGAGGTGATTGTTGTTATCCCAGAACATGGTGCTGACGGGATCGGTCACGAGCAGACCGGTATCATGCGTGATCGGTTTCGCGCCCTTGAAGTGAAACACCTCTAACCCCGAGGAGCCCCCAACTGCAAGCAGTTCGCCGGAGGGAGACATCTTGATGTCGTTGAGAGAAGTGGAGGCGCTGGTGGGCATGGTGGCATAGGTGTTGGTAGTGGTCAGGTTGCCTGACGAGTCAGCTGTGAACGAAGCAAGCTGGGGGTTGGGAGAGTTGAAGGGGTCGTTGGGGTTGGTGTCGGTCATGCTGACAGCGACATGGTTTGAGGGGTCGGCGGCGGTAAGGGCGCGGCAATAGAAGTCGTTGGGATCTTTGGTCGCAGGGGTCGCCACGCTTATGCCGGCCGTGTCCATCAACCCGTCTTTTTTGCGCAGGTACCCGGTAAAGGTATCGAGAGGCCCGGTTCTGTAGTAGGTGCATGCCGATCCATAAGCGAACCGGTTATTGCCCGTGAAGCTCAGAGGATAATCCCAGAGCAGGTTGTCTGCGCTCGCTCCCAGATAAATCAGCTTGCCGTTTGATTTGTCGACCATAAACGACTGCCACTGAGATCCTTCGCATAGTCCGCCGTGGGTTTCGGCATGGTAAAGGGTGGCTCCGGTGTGATCGAGAATCAGGGAGCCGGGATACCCGCAGGGGAAATTGGTGTCGTATTGCTGCACGTTGGTCGAGTTTAACCACTTGAGCGATCCATTGCGCTGGATACCGAAAGAGGCAACATAAACCCCACCTAAATTCGAGCCGAACAAATATTTGCCGGTGACCGCCATGTAGTTCACGTTGGCGACGAAGGGCGAGCCTGGAACCTTGCTTAGCTTGCCATCAGCGGCGGCAGCGAAGGCGGCGACTTTGTTGGGACCGCTGCCGGGGGTGTAAGCGACATATACAAACGCGACGGGGGCGGATTCAGCCGCGGCATTCTGTACGGCGGCCGGCTGGAGAATGATCGCTGTCCCCAGGACAGTCCACATGGGGAGAGACATCAACGCCGATACAAATCCAAATCTGCAGGACGCCAGCGGCCTGCGCAAGGGAAGAAACATTCTGCCTCCGAGGACTCATTACCGTTAGGTGGATGAGCAAATTGAACGTGCAGGCAGGAACGTTACCCGTCGCTGTTCGGACCTGTCAACCCAACCCCCTGCTTCCCCATGCCCGTTGTCATTTGGTTGCCCACTTCCACTCGGTTTTTCCGCGCTCTATTATGGCGGCGCGATCTTCGGGCAGGATAAATCGCTGTGCGATCAACTCGTCGAGGGCCTTTCCATAGAGGGCGAGATACTCCGCTTCACCCGCGTAGCGCTCCGCAATCGACTTTCTGGGATCACCGGATTGCTTGCGTTCGGCTGCGGTCCTGGCGAATGGGATGAAGGAAAGCTCGAAGGGGACGCGCTGGTCGGGCGCGCCGATGCTGGGGTCGCGAAGGTTCCAGGATGCGATCGTGGCCAGGGGCACGGCGATTTCGGGGAGGCGCACGCCGTCCCGCTCGTTGCCGTCGGCGTCGATTGCGGGGACGAGCAGGGGAAAGGGCTGACCGACCTTAGGCGGCTCGACGCTCAGAATGCCCTTGCGCCAGTCCGGCCCAAAATCGATGCGGTAGGCCTGGTTGGCTTCGTGGGGGACGTTGACGGCGGGAATTTGTGGGAACCGGTAGTGGTCGAAAGGAAGGAGGGTGCCGTCAGCGATATGGGGATAACTGCTGGGCGGCGGCTGCTTCCCTTCCCGCACCCATGCGTCCATGTTGGCAATCATCGCGCGCCAGAAATACCGCACGGGCAAGGGTGATTCAGGTTGCTGGCCGAGCAGATCGCCTTTGCCCTTTTCGGGCGGAAACGGCACGGAGAAGTGCTGCAAACCAGTGAAGTGATAAATGCGAACGCCGGGGGATACAGGGGCATCGCTTTTGCCGTCCGGGGTTACATGAATCAGCGCGGCAACGCGGCCCCAGTATTCATAGGAGGTATTGGAGAAAAAGATCTTTGGGGTCACGTGCTCGGCCACGGCACGGTCAAGCAGGCCGCCGGTCTCGCCGGTGAGCGGATCTTTTTCGGAGGTGTCGGTAAAGGGAAAGATGTCGGTTGGGAAGAAGACCGAGGAGGTCGGCTGCGCGTCACGCGAAGGCTGAGCGAAGCGATAGTTGAAGTCGCCGCGGCCGGCTCCGGCCACGTGTGCGAGCACGCCGTCGAGGGCGATGCGGCCGTCTTCGTCGGCATTGAATCCCTGGTAGAGGAAGTCGCGCAGGAAGCGCCCGTTCTGCGAGATGCCTTCACCGTAGACGCGCTGCGCGGGGGTTACGGCGTTGGGATCGTGCTTGGCGTAGGAGGCGAAGTCGCGAATGGCGGCGAAGCCACCGCCGGCAACTACGGGGTCTTCCACAGCGTAGACGTATTCGTAGATCCTGCCCGGCTGGAAGCCGCCGTTGAGATGAATGTAGCGGTTGCTGGGGACGAGCTTGCCATCGACGGTATGGGCGAACTGCCATTCCTTGCGAGGAATCGGCTTACGTTCAGCGCTGCGTGTGTTGCGCACGGTCAACACGTTGCGGGGGTCATCGGGCTGGGCTACGGGGTACTCGGTTCCGCCTATTTCGCCGAGAATAAGATGCCCGAGCGGAATTTCGTCGGCTGCTTTGGACAGCATCAGATCGCCGCGCAGCAGTCCGGTAATGGTCTTGCCATTTTCTTTGGCGACGGGAGCTTCGAAATGCAGCGCATCCGCTCCGGCCGCATCCCATTGCCAGCCGACGCTCACGACGGTGAAGCCGTTGCGCAGGAGCCACGCGTCGCCGGTGTTGGTGGCCACGTTCCAGTCGCCGCCGTCGACCAGCGCTATGATGCGGCTGCGCCCGCGATTGGGGACTTCAAGAAGCAGTGAGCCGTTGCCTTTGCTGGCTTCTTTGGGGCGAACAGCTATGAAGTCGGAAGAGAATGCTACTTCGCGATTGATTGGGTTGACGGCGTTCTTGAGATCCACGATGGCGGATTGTGGGGATTGGCGACGGGCAGAGAGAAGTAGACCCGGCCGGAGATGCGCTCGTAGGCGCCGGCATCGCCAAAGGTCTTGCCGCCCTGGACGTCGGCCTGGGACGTGACCTCGATACGTACAACCCGGGCAGTCATTTTCAGGGCCGAGGAGGAGAGGATTAGCAGCAATAACAAATGGACCCATCGCAGTCTCATGCGGTGAAGCATAACAGCCATGGATGCCGGTTTCGTCCGTGGCGCCCGAGCATCCGCTATCATGCCCAATATCGAATTTGTGATTCCGAATGAGGAGCATCCCCATGCGACATCGACCCGGCAGGAATTCCATGCTGCTGGCTTCGGCTCTTATCCTGGCGCTTTCTGTGGCTCGCGCGCAGGAAAACATTTCTCTCGCCGTGGACGCAACCAGGACGGAGCAGAAGCTGTTGCACGCCCATCTCGTGATCCCGGTCAAGCCTGGTCCGACTACGCTCTACTATCCGAAGTGGATTCCCGGCGAACACGGGCCTGACGGTCCCATCGCCGACATTGCAGGCCTGAAGTTCACCGCCGGCGGCAAGGCAGTGCCGTGGCATCGCGACACGCTGGATGTGTTCACGTTTCATGTGGACGTTCCGGAGGGGGCGACTCGCCTCGAGGCCGACTACGACTACATCGAGCCTGAGGGCGAGTCCGCCACCGACAAGCTGACGGTGCTGGAGTGGAACCAGGTTGTTTTTTATCCGGCCGGCACGCCGGCGGAGAAGTTGCTGTACGAGGCCAGGCTTAAACTGCCCGAAGGCTGGAAGTTCGGCTCGTCGCTGCCGGTGGCCAGCGAGTCGGGCAGCGAGATCAAATTCAAGCCTATCTCTCTGGACCTGCTGGTGGACTCGCCGGTGATAGCGGGCCAGTATTACAAGGCCGTCGACATCACCCCAGCCGGGGAGCCGATCCACCACGAGCTTGACCTGGTCGCGGATTCCGAGGCTGCCCTGGCGCTCAGTCCCGACAATCAGAAGCAGATGACCAAGCTGGTGGCTGAGTCGGGCAAGCTGTTTGGGGCGCGCCATTATCGCGACTACCACTTCCTGCTGACGCTGAGCGACCACGTGGCGCATTTCGGCCTGGAACATCACGAGTCGAACGACAGCAGGCTGCCGGAGCGCACGCTCATTGGTCCTGATGCGGGCATGTCGCTGGGCGGGCTTTTGGCGCACGAATTTGTCCATTCATGGAACGGCAAGTTCCGCCGGCCGGCAGATCTTGCGGTTCCGTATTACCAGCAACCGATGGAAGACGACCTGCTGTGGGGATATGAAGGGCTCACCGATTACCTGGGACCGCTGCTTGCGGCGCGTTCGGGTTTATGGACGGCAGATCAGTACCACCAATACCTGGCGAGTATCGCGGCATCGCTTGGCCCGGGTCGCCCGGGGCGGACGTGGCGTCCGCTGATAGACACGGCGGTCGGGGTTCCAGGATTGCGGGGCGGGCGCGGATGGTTCACCTGGCGGCGCGGTAGCGACTACTACGATGAGGGCGACCTGCTGTGGCTGGAGGTTGCGACCCTGATCCACAGCGCTTCGCACGACAGCAAATCCATTGACGACTTCTGCCATGTTTTTCATGGCGGACCGAACAACGGTCCGGAGGTGAAGACTTATACGTTCGATCAGCTGGTTGCGACGCTAAATGGAATTGCACCTTACGATTGGGCGGGGTTCTTCAAGCAACGTCTTAATTCCACGTCGGCTGAATCTCCGCTCGGGGGAATTCAGAACGCGGGGTGGAAGCTGACATTTGAACCGGAGCCTGCAAAGCTGTCGGGGCGGCGGGGCAACGTGGGTGATATCTACTCGCTGGGGTTGCAGCTCGGACCGGACGGAGCGGTGAACGATGCGCTGGTGGGGAGCCCTGCGTTTGAGGCAGGTGTCTCGTCCGGCATGAAAGTGGTGGGGGTCAACGGACGCGTGTTCACGCCAGAGCTGCTTGCGGATGCGGTTAAGGCGGCGAAGAATTCCAGCGATCCGATTACCCTGCTGGTGATCTCGGATGACTATTACCGGACAGCGAAGGTGAACTACCATGACGGCCCGCGGTATCCGCACCTGGTTCGGGACGACGGAAAGCCTAACTACCTGGATGATTTGATCAAGGCGCGGGAGTAGAGGGTGATCGCATCAATCAAGAGGGGCGCCCAGAAGCGCCCCTCTTGTTGTTGTGAATCTTTCCGGCCGGGTTGTGTTTTCAATGACCTCGAAGAAGAGACCTTTCGGCTTTACTTGAGGTCGAAGCGGTCAAGGTGCATCACCTTGGTCCAGGCTGCGACGAAGTCGCGGACGAACGACTGCTCTGCGTCGCTGGTTGCGTAAACTTCGACCAGCGCCCGGAGCTGAGAGTTCGAACCGAAGACGAGGTCGACGACGGTGCCCTTCCACTTGGGCGCCCCGGTAGCCCGGTCAGTACCCTCGAGCACGTGCTCGGAACCGGCGGACTTCTGCCACTTGGTGTTCATGTCGAGCAGGTTCACGAAGAAGTCGTTGGTCAGGGTTCCGGGGCGCTTGGTGAAGACGCCGTATTCGGTTTGCCCGAAGTTGGCATTGAGTACACGGAGACCGCCGATCAGCACGGTCATTTCGGGAGCGGTCAAGGTCAGCAGGTTTGCTTTGTCGACCAGAAGTTCGGCAGCCGATGCTTCGTGGCCCTTGCGGACGTAGTTGCGGAACCCGTCTGCAAGCGGCTCGAGAACGGCGAAGGATTCCACATCGGTTTTCTCCTGCGTGGCGTCGGTGCGGCCGGGCGAGAACGGGATCTTGACTTCGTGACCGGCCTTCTTCGCTGCTTCCTCGATGGCTGCGTCGCCGCCGAGGACGATGAGGTCGGCGAGGGATATTTTCTTGCCGCCGGACCTGGTTCCGTTGAAATCTTTCTGGATGGTTTCAAGCGTGGCCAGGACTTTGCCTAGTTCGAACGGCTGGTTGACTTCCCAACTCTTCTGAGGGGCGAGACGAAGGCGGGCACCATTGGCGCCGCCGCGCTTGTCGCCGCCGCGGAAGGTCGAAGCCGAGGCCCAGGCGGTGGAAACCAGTTCGGGAATGGTCAACCCGGATGCGAGGATCTTGGCCTTGAGCGAAGCGGCATCCTTTTCCCCGATCAATTCATGATCGACGGGGGGAAGCGGATCCTGCCAGAGCAGTTCTTCCTTGGGAACGAGGGGTCCGAGGTAGCGCGAGAGGGGTCCCATGTCGCGATGGGTGAGCTTGAACCATGCGCGGGAGAAGGCGTCCGCGAACTCCTGTGGCTGCTCGAGAAAACGGCGAGAGATTTTCTCGTAGCTGGGGTCGAGGCGCAGGGAGAGGTCGGTGGTGAACATGATGGGAGCGTGCTTCTTTTTGGGATCGTGCGCGTCGGGCACGGTGCCCGCGCCGGCTCCGTCTTTGGGGGTCCACTGGTAAGCGCCGGCAGGGCTCTTGGTGAGTTCCCACTCGTAGGCGAAGAGGTTTTCGAGGTAGTTGTTGTCCCATTTGATGGGGTTGGTGGTCCACGCGCCTTCCAGACCGCTGCTGATGGTGTGAACACCGTTGCCGTTGCCGAAGCTGTTCTTCCAGCCGAAGCCCTGCTCTTCGACGTCGGCGCCCTCGGGCTCGTGGCTTACGTATTTCACTGGGTCGGCGGCGCCGTGGGCTTTGCCGAAGGTGTGACCGCCGGCGATGAGGGCTACGGTCTCTTCATCGTTCATGGCCATGCGGCCGAAGGTGTCGCGGATATCGCGGGCCGCGGCTACGGGATCGGGGTTGCCGTTGGGGCCTTCGGGGTTCACGTAAATCAGGCCCATCTGCACGGCGGCGAGGGGATTTTCAAGCTGACGGTCGCCGCTATAGCGCTCGTCTCCGAGCCACTTGCCTTCCGAGCCCCAGTAGATGTTTTCTTCCGGCTCCCAGACGTCTTCGCGGCCACCGGCGAAACCGAAGGTCTTCAGGCCCATCGATTCGAGTGCTACGTTGCCGGTAAGGATGATGAGGTCGGCCCAAGAGATTTTGCGGCCGTATTTCTGCTTGATGGGCCAGATGAGGCGGCGGGCTTTGTCGAGGCTGACGTTGTCGGGCCAGCTGTTGAGGGGGGCAAAGCGCTGCGCTCCGGAGCCCGCTCCGCCGCGTCCGTCGGCGATGCGATAGGTGCCGGCACTGTGCCATGCCATGCGGATGAAAAAGGGACCGTAGTGCCCGTAGTCGGCCGGCCACCAGGGCTGCGAACTCGTCATTAGCTCGCGAAGATCCTTGATGACTGCCTTGAGGTCGAGGCTCTTGAACTCTTCCGCGTAATTGAATTCCTTGTCCATGGGATTGGACAGGGGGGAATGCTGGTGCAGGATCTTCAGGTTCAGCTGATTGGGCCACCAGTCTGCGTTGGTTCGGAATCCGCCCTTTGCAGGTTTGCGATCGCCATGGGCAACGGGGCACTGCGCTTCGCCCAGCATGGCATTCTGATCGTCGACTATCGGAGGGCCGGGGTGTTGGGTCACATTTTCAGACATTGGTGCTGCTCCTCTTTTATGGGTTGCGACAGCGATTTTGTTCCGTGTTGCTTATGTCGCGGGGGCGCTCTCGGTGACGCAGCCACCCTGGTGGTTGTACTGGTGCCAATGGCAAAGATAGAACCTGACACCGCCATATAGCTAATCAATTGTTCCTACGGTGACGATTGGCCTGGTCTATGATTGGAGGGCGGTTTAAGTTTTGCGAACGAAACGATGAATTTACAGGATCTTCGCTACCTGGTAGCAGTATCGGAACAACGTCATTTCGGCCGCGCGGCGGAAGAATGCGGGGTTAGCCAGCCTACGTTGAGCAGCCAGATTCGCAAGCTCGAAGAAGAGCTTGGAGTGACCCTGCTGGAGCGGACGAACAAGCGGGTCGACCTCACGCCGGTGGGGCGGCAGATCGTTCATCATGCACGGGAAGCACTGGCTCATGCAGGCCAAATGGAGGCGGTAGCGCGGGCGTCGCGCGATCCACTGGTGGGGCCGCTGAAACTGGGGGTCATCCCCACGCTGGCTCCTTACCTGATGCCGCGTATTCTCAAGCCTCTGCGGGACTTGTATCCGGGCCTGGTCATCGAGCTGTGGGAGGACCAGACGCGGGCGCTGATCGAAGGGATGCGCAACCACCGACTGGATGCGGCGCTGCTGGCTACGCCGGCCGGCAGCCCGGAGCTGACGGAGATAGCGCTGTTCGACGAGCCGCTGCTGGCTGCGCTGCCGCCACGACATAAGCTGGTCCACGCTGCGGCGGTGAAGGAAGAGTCGATCGCCGCGGACCTGCTGGTTCTCACCGAGGGCCACTGTCTCTCGAACCACGCCCTGGCAGCGTGCGGGGCCAAGCCTGCCGCGCCGCGTACGGCGCTACAGAACTCCATGCAGGCGGCAACGCTGGAAACGCTGATCAACCTGGTCGCGGCAGGTTATGGAGTGACGCTGATTCCTGCTCTAGCGGCGGACTCGCTGGGCCACCTGGGTATTGTTTTGCGGCCGCTGGCGCGCAATTCGTCGCGAACGATCCGGCTGGCCAGCCGGCCGGGATTCCCTCGACCCCAGGCACTGCGCGCTCTGGAGAAGGTGATCCGGTCAGAGGTGGCTACAGCGCTGGCGGGTGGCGTACCTCATGAGTAACTCCGGCTTGTGCAAATCCGGGTCTAAACTAAGGTGAAAACCCGGAGTGCTCCCCCAAAACCGGGTATTTTTCAGCAACCCGGATTCGGGCCTGCCTTATCCACAAGATTGGCTCATTAGACCGTTGACCCTGCCTATTCTGCTCCTTAGAGTCTGTAGATAACGGCCCATTCCCGTCCTTGGTACACAACTGATCGCGGGCGCACGGCCACCCGACCCAACCTATGGGAGTAGATATGCTGAAACTGAAAAAAATCCACATCCTCGGCTTCAAAAGCTTCTGCGACCGCACCGAATTGACGGTCGCGGGTACCGGTATTGCCGTGGTGGTGGGCCCCAATGGTTGCGGCAAATCGAACATTCTCGACGGGGTGAGCTGGGTTCTGGGCGAACAGAGCGCCAAGTCGCTGCGCGGGTCGCAGATGTCGGACGTGATCTTTGCAGGCACGCGGGACCGCAAGGCTTTGGGCATGGCGGAGGTCACTCTCACCATGGTCGATCCGGAGGCCTACGAAGGGCCGATACCGGTGGAGCCGGAAGTGTTCATCGATCAGGACGGGCCTGCCGATTGGGACGAGAATGCACTGCGCCGCCAGCGGGCGGCGGAGGTTGAGGAGATTGTTTCAGCCGAGCAGCCGGGGCAGGTCCTGGATGACGAAGAAGGGGAAGACTCTCAGGCAACACATCAGCCAGCAGCAGCGAAGGCGGAGTTGGCCTCAGCGCAGGCTCCGCCCCAGGTGGTGGTGAAGATCCGGCGGCGCAAGTTTCAGCGGAGCTTCGCGAAGGGCGAAATCGTCATTACGCGGCGGCTGTTCCGCACCGGCGAAAGTGAGTACCTGCTCAACGGCAAACTGTGCCGGCTGCGGGACATTCAAGACATCTTCATGGGCACCGGGCTAGGGCCGGAGAGCTACGCGATCATCGGGCAGGAACGCATCGGTCAGCTGCTGAGTTCCAAGCCGCACGATCGCCGCGCCATCATCGAAGAGGCGGCGGGCATTACGCGGTTCAAGACCAAGAAGCGTCTTGCCGAACTTCGGCTGGAATCGGCCAAGCAGAACCTGGCGCGTGTGGACGATATTTTCGACGAAGTGACGCGGCAGATGAACAGCCTGAAGCGGCAAGCGGCCAAGGCGGAGCGGTACGGCGCGGTGCGCGACGAGCTTCGCGGCCGGTTGCGGGTCGTGCTGGCCAGCCGCATGGCGATGATGGATGCCGACCAGGCGCGGATTGACCAGGAGATCGCGGCGCTGACGGAGCAGATCACGGGCGCGTCCGCGGAGATCGGCACGATGGAGGCCAGCCAGCATGGCCTGACCGAACGCGGCTACGAAATTGAAAACCAGGGACACGAAGCGCAACAGCGCGCCAATGCTGCTTCAGTGGAACTGGAGCGCGCCGCGGCTCGCGAACGGAGCAACACGGAGCGCGTAGCCGAACTCGAAGCCCGCCTCTCGTCGGCGGCGGCCGAGATTGAACAGACCCAAACACAGCTGGCGGGAATCGCCGACGAGCGCATGCAGCAGCGCACTTTCCTGGAAACGGCCGCGGGCGAAGCCAAGGCGTTCAGACAGAAGGTAGAAGTGCACCAGCACGATGCCCGGACCGCGGCGGAGGAGGTCTTCGCCGCCGAGCGTCAGCTTGAGGCCTCGCGGCGGCATGTGATGCACCTGCTGAGCACGGCCAGCAATGCCCGCAACTCGGTAACGCAAAACGAAGAGAGCCTGGCGGCGCTGGAGCGTGAGGCGGAGCGCCTCAATGCCGAGATGAACCAGTCGCGCAACGAACTGGAGAGCCTGGGCGTGCAGAGCGGGCAGGCCAAGCTCAGCTTTGAAACGGCGACCGACAGCCTGAGGCGCCTGGAAGGGGAGATCGCGGCGCTGCGGGAGTCATTGCAGGCGCGCCGTGCGGAAGAGAACGCCGCCCGTGCCCGCGCCAACCAGATTCGCGGCGAACATGCAACGTTGACCGGCCGGCGCAATTCGCTCGAGTCGCTTATTCGCAACCACAGCTATTCGACCAACACGGTTCGCCAGCTGCTCAAGCCCGGGTCGCTGGGGAACGGGATGTCTCCAGTAGGAACGCTGGCGGATTTTCTCGAGGTGAGCGGCGAGCATGAAGGCGTGGTGGACGAATTTCTGCGCGATGAACTCAATTACCTCGTGGTGAATAGCTGGAGCGCCGCGAAGCACGGCGTCAACATGCTCAAATCCGGAATGGACGGGCGCGCCACATTTCTCATCCATCCCGAGGGCCCTTCGCATTCGGTGAGCGATACCACTGAGGAAGGCGGCGAGCCCCTCAACCTTGACGGCATCACGCCGCTGAAAGACACCATCCGCGTGCTGAACGGTTTTGGCCGATCGCTCGAATACATTCTTCCCAAGCTGCGCAACGGCTACATCGTGGAAGATTCAGCGACCGCGCAGAAACTCTCAGAAGAGCACACGCGCTCATTTTTCCTCACGCCGGGCGGGGAGTGTTTTCACAACACCACGGTGACGGGCGGCAAGCCGGCCAGCGAAGGCCCACTGGCGCTCAAGCGCGATCTGCGCGATACGGAAAAGAAGCTTGCAGCACTGGAAGGCGCGCTGCGCGCGGCCGAGACTGAAGCTGTCACGCTTACGCGGATGATCGAGGAACTGACGGCGCAACTGGAAGCGCGCAGCGAGGAACGCCGCCAGGCAGAGCGGGACACCGCCAACCAGGGGGCAGCACTCCGGCAGATGGAAGCCGAGGTTCAGCGGATCGATCGCCGCTTGCATGACTGGACCATGCAAGCGGCGCGCAACAAGGACGCGCGCGAAGCGAAGATTGTAGCTATTGACCAAAAGCGCGACGAAGTTGCGCGCCTCGAAGGGGAGCACAAGCAGGCTGACGCCGGCCTCGACACCCAGCAGGCTGAGCTCGCGAGTCTGCGGCAGAATCGAGAGGTCCTGCAACAAGAAGCCGCGCGCATTACAGCGGAACTGGCCGGGCTGGAAGAGCGTCGGCGTGGGGCGGAAGCCGCATTCCAGCGCATCGACCGGCTTCATGCCGACCTGGAACGCCGGGTGCAGGCTGTGGAGCAGCAGAGGGTGGCCGCGGAGGCGGAGCGCGAGCAGCGCATCCGGGAGAGCGCGTCGCTGGCTGCGCGCCAGGAAGAGCTAGCCGCGCAGCGCAGCGAAGCGCAGGCGCAGGCACACAATCTTGCCGCGGAAGCACAGGAGCTTCGGCATCAGCTGGCCGCCCTGGAGACGCAGTTGAAAGAGGCCCGCGCGAAGATCGATCAACAGCGCGATCAGCGCGCGGCGCGGTCGAGCGAAGTGGCCAAGCTGCGGTCGGACCTGGAGCACCTCGAGGCCAGCTGCCTTGCAGAGGTGAATATAGAGGCCGGGGTGCTGCGTGCCGACGAGTCGATCACGCACCTGGCTAACGAGGAGTTACTCACCGAAGAGGAGAACTGCCGTACATTGCGCCAGCGGCTCGAGCAGATGGGCCCGGTGAACATGATGGCGCTGGAAGAGTACAAGGAGACGGCGGACCGCCATACCTTCCTCGAAGCGCAGCGCAAGGACCTGATGGAGTCGATCGAGAATACGCAGGAGACCATTAAAGAGATCGACCAGATTTCGCGCACCAAGTTTGACGAAGCCTTTGCGCGCATCAATGAAAATTTCGCGCAGGTATTCACGCGGTTGTTCCACGGCGGCCAGGCATTCCTGCGGCTGACGGATGAAGAGAACCAGGCTGAAAGCGGGTTGGACATCGTTGCTTCTCCGCCGGGAAAGAAGCTGCAGAATGTGCTGCTGCTTTCGGGCGGCGAGAAGGCGCTGACCGCGATTTCGCTGCTGGTGGGCATCTTCCAGTTCCAGCCCAGCCCCTTCTGCGTACTCGACGAAGTGGATGCGGCTCTTGACGAGACGAACGTGGGCCGGCTGGCCGACCTGCTGCACTCGCTGAGCAAAGAGACGCAATTCCTGCTGGTAACGCACTCCAAGCGGATGATGCACTCCGCGGACATGATTTACGGCGTGACGATGCAGGAGCCGGGCGTGTCGAAGGTGGTGAGCGTGAAGCTGAGCGGCCAGGAGGCGCAGCGAGCCACGGCGTAGGGGTCGGGGTAGTTTCTCTTCCTGAGAGGGTGAGCGATGGTGGACAATTGCCGTCATGACCTTAGTGACCCGCTTCCTGAGTGCCGCACTGGCATTTACGCTGCTGGCAGTTCCCTGCTCCGCTTTCGCACAGACGAGCCCGTCCGCAGCGCCGTCAGAGCGGCCTACGCCGCCCGCGCGTGATCCTCACACTCCCGGTTATGTGAAGGCGGTGGAACTGCCGGACGGGGCGGTGCCTCCCGCGAACAAGGACGGCAACTTCATTATTGGACCAACGCACGCTCCTGCGCCGGAGATGGCCACGCGCGAGGACGTTCCCAAGGGAGAGATTGTCGAGTTCACGATGAACTCGACGGATAGCAAATTCTATCCAGGGATTGCGCGGGATCCGGGGACGCATGGCACACCCGATCCCAACGACCCGGCAAAGCTGATCGTACCGACGAGCCATCCCGCGCCCTATACGCGAAAAGTTACGGTGTACGTTCCGCGACAGTATGTGGCTGGAACGGTCGCACCTTTTATTGTCGGGGCGGATGGGCCGGACAAAATATTGTTCGCGGCGCTGGATGGAGCAATCGCGGCGCACAAGGTTCCGGTCATGATTGCCGTCTCGATCAGCAATGGCACCGGCGATGCGCAGGGGAGCGAACGGGGGCTGGAGTACGACACGATGTCGGGACGCTACGCGGAATTCGTCGAGCAGGAAGTGTTGCCGCGGGTCGAGAGCGAGGCGCACGTAAAACTCACGCACGACCCGGATGGGAGAGCGACCACGGGCGGCAGCTCAGGCGGTTCGTGCGCGCTGATCATGGCCTGGTATCACCCGGAGTGGTATCACCGGGTGTTGACTTATTCGGGCACGTACATCAATCAGCAGTGGCCGCCGAATCCGGAGTCTCCGCACGGGGCTTGGGAGTTTCACGAACACCTGATTCAGCAGAGCGCAAAGAAGCCGCTGCGGATCTGGATGGAGGTCGGGGATCGCGACTTGCTCAATCCCAACGCCATGCGGGATGGCATGCACGACTGGGTACTGGCCAACGAACGGATGGCAAGTGTGCTGGCAAAGAAGCGGTATCACTACCAGTTTGTCTTTGCGCGGGACGCGGGCCATGTGGACCGGCGAGTAAGGGAACAGACCTTGCCCGAAGCACTGGAGTATGTGTGGCAGGGGTATCGCGGCGCAAACGTCGATGCGCGATGAGCAAGAGAGTTGGCGGTTCGCTTTGCACCGCGCGGGATGTGCGCAATCGAGGTATGCTGGCACGCCCGTGCCGGGAGAAGCGCGATGCAGGGTTGGCTCCAACGGTTGGAAATGCTTTGGAAAAGAGGGGCGCTCGGAAAGGACCTCGGTTATTACGGGGCGCATGATATTCCGTTTTACGCGTCACTAACGCAGAACTATACGACCTCAGTCGTTATTTCGCCGCGATTCTTGGACCGACATTTCCCGATCGGATGTTCATTCACGCAGCGCAGACTGACCGCCTGGATGACAGCGCCAGCCTCAGCTCGCTGCCGACAATCTGGGACAGCCTGGCGGCAGCCAACGTCAGCCACGCCTACTATTTCAACCATGTGCCTTACCTGGCGCTATGGGGCATCAAGTACCTGGGCATCACGAAGACGTATGGTCAGTTTAAAGAGGACACTGCCAAGGGAACACTTCCGGCGGTCTCGTTCCTCGATCCTAGATACACCATTCTGGATGACGGGACAGGCAATGACGATCATCCTCATGCAGATATCTGCGAGGGTGATCGATTCCTCTACGACGTCTTCGAGGCAGTGAGCAAAGGACCTGGCTGGTCAAGCACGGTGCTGGTGATCAACTTTGATGAGTGGGGCGGATTCTTTGAACACGTGGCTCCCCCGCGGGCTGAGGCTGCTAACGCGGTTGACCCGGACATCGTGAACGGCAGGACGGTGCTGGGGATGCGGGTACCGGTGGTTGTGGCTTCACCGTGGTCGGCAGGAGATCCGAATGCTCCCACCATCAATTCGCTGGTGTTCGATCACAGGTCCGTGTTGAAGTTGATTGAGTGGCGCTGGGGGCTGCCTCCGTCGACCCCGCGGGATGCGAGCAGCGATGTGAACAACCTCGCGTATGCGCTGAATTTCAGCAGTGCGCAAACTGCGGTGCCATCATTGCCCAAGCCGCACACGCCATTCATTGCGATGCCGTGTGTCCAGGACATCCTGGGCGGGGGAATCTTCCGTTCTTCGGCGGCGGGACCGAGTTCGGGGGTTTCGACGAGCGCTCGGAAGACGGTGGTAATGGGAAATCTGCGAACTGTCGCAAAGGAGAACGGTTTCAAGGTGGACTGAGGCACGAAAGCAGCCCAACCACCGCCCCGGCGGGTGATACGCCCGCCGTAGTGGTCGTGATTTCCGATAGGAAAAAAATACGCCTCCGAGGGAACACTTCGCCTCGGAGGCGCTTGTATTGGACAAGATAGCAAGCGGGGGTACCAGTAGCCGGCGCTGGAGGTCGGTAGCACGCGACTACTGGCAATCCCTACACAAACGAGATCAGCTGCGGCTTCCCCTTTCCACGGCTGCCTCGTGTCGCCCGGCTCTGAGGGAGGCCTAGATTGCTGCCGCCCGAACCATGTTGACAAGAGAAGTTTCGCCTAAGGAGAAAACCTATTCCGTGACAGCCGTCACACATCCATCCCGAAGTTTTCCACAGGAGGTGCGGAGATCGTTTCGGGTCAGGAATGGGCGCGGCCGTGGTTTGACAAAGTGGGGGCCCGGTTTGAGAATCGGAGGTTCAGTCCTGTGCTTTGAAAGGCTTCTTTAGTGACCGCACTTATCCGTACGGAACTTGGGAAAACACCGTTGATCGGGCGGGGCAAAGTGCGCGATTTGTACGCGGTTGGCGATGCGCTGCTGCTGGTAGCGACGGACCGCATCTCGGCATTCGATCATGTGCTGGGGACGGGGATTCCGGGTAAGGGCAAGATCCTGACCCAGATTTCGCTGTTCTGGTTTGAGCTGCTGAAGGAGATTGTTCCAAACCATCTGATTGCGACCGAGGTGCGCGACTTTCCGTTGGATCTGCACGCGTATGCGCAACAACTGGAAGGCCGCTCGATGCTGGTAAAGCGGGCGGACATGTTTCCGGTGGAGTGCGTGGCGCGGGGATACCTGGCGGGGTCGGGGTGGAAGGAATACCAGGCACAGGGGACGGTATGCGGGATTCAGCTGCCGTCGGGGCTGAAAGACGGATCGCGCCTGCCGGAGCCGATATTTACGCCGGCCACGAAGAGCGAAGGCGGCTCGCACGATGAGAATATTTCGTTTGAGAGGGCGGAGATGGCGGTGGGCGCGGCGGAAGCGGCGGAACTGCGGCGGCTGACGCTGGCCATCTATGGGCGCGCGGCCGCGCATGCCGAGTCGTGCGGGTTGATCCTGGCGGACACGAAATTCGAATTTGGACGCATTGCGGGCGAAATCATCCTGGCCGACGAGGTGTTGACGCCGGACTCTTCGCGCTTCTGGGATAAGGCTCTGTGGCATCCGGGCGGCGCGCAAGCTTCATTTGACAAGCAATTCGTGCGGGACTATCTGGAAGCTATCCACTGGAATAAACAGGCGCCTGCGCCGAGCCTGCCCGACGACGTGGTGGAACGGACGCAGGCCAAATACCTCGAAGCCTTTCATCGGCTGACGGGGCGGCATCTAACGCTGTGACATCCGTTCGGAGCAAGGAATGACCTGGGTCGATTGGGGAGTTGTGATCATCATGGTTGCGTCTGTCATTGCGGGCATGGCGCAGGGCTTTTTTCGCTCGGTGTGTTCACTGGGCGGCCTGGTGATCGGGCTGGCGGTGGCCGGGTGGAATTACGCGCGACTGGCGGCGGTGCTGCTGCCGCTGGTGCGGATTCCGGCGGTGGCGTACACGATTGCGTTTCTGCTGATTGCGCTGGTGGTGATGGGGCTGATCGCGCTGGTCGGCAACCTGCTGGCGAAAGCATTCAAGATGATCGGGCTGGGTTGGCTGGACGGCATTGCGGGCGCGGTGTTCGGTTTTTTTCAGGGCGTGGTGCTGGTGGTCGTTTTTATCCTGGTGATCGTGGCATTTTTCCCGCAGGAGCAGTGGCTGGCGCAGTCGAACCTGCCGCGCATGTTTTTTGGCGCACTGCACGTGAGTACGCATATGACACCGTCGGAGTTGGCGGGACGGGTCCACACTGGGCTGCAGTCGGTGGAGGCGCAGTCGCCTGCATGGATGCATCCCGGACATTAGCCAGGGACTGATTTCCCATTAATTTTCAGGTGGAGACGCGGGGTGTTTTCTGTCGCGCCGCGCGAGCGTTTAATATGACACTCTAATAAAATTCAGAGGTGGACGTGAGACGGGAACTGGATAGCCTGGTGACGCAGATGCACTCCAGCGGCATTCGCTATGACGACGCGGTGCGGGAGTTCAAAAGGCAGTACTTGAGAGAAGTGCTGATTTCGCATCGGGGCAACCAGTGTAAGGCAGCCGAGGAGCTGGGCATCCACCGCAACACGTTGAGCAGGACGATGGCCGAACTGGGTCTGAGCCTGACCGAGGTGCGGTCGGTGCTCAAGCGTCCGCCCCGCAGCGAACGTCCTGTATTCAGCGCGGTTCGGCACGGCGGCCGCCAGGGCTGAAACCGCGCGGAGAACATGCCGGAAACGAACAGCAAAGAAATCGAGATCGAGACGGTTCCAATCGAGCAAGCCGGCCACAACGCGCGGGTCACGATCGCGCCGGGGTTCGTGTGGGACGGGCAGGACGCATACCTATTCGACATCGATGGCACGTTGTTGCGCACGCGCGACCGGATTCACGTCGATTCATTCGCGAGCAGCGTGCAGCGAGTGACAGGGTTTGAAGTGACGCTGGCAGGGGTGGTGTTGCACGGGCATACGGATACGGGCATTCTGCGCGAGGCGTGTCAGCAGGCAGGGATTCCGCCGGAAGTGCTGGCGGAGCATACCGAGGCTATTCTCGAGGCGATGGGACGAGCGGTAGCGGAGCGCCGGGGCGCCTTTGACCTGATCCGCATGCCAGGAGTGGAAGACACGCTGCGGCACCTTGCCAATCGCGGGGCCCTGCTGGGCGTGGCCACCGGAAACCTGGAGATGATTGGCTGGATCAAGGTCGAGGAGGCAGGGCTGCGGGAGTGGTTCCGTTTTGGCGGATTCAGCGACAAGTTCCCGCTTCGGGGAGAACTGATCGGCCACGCGGCGGGAAAGGCGCGGGAGATGGCGGGCGCTGAGGCGCGAGTCTGCGTGGTGGGCGATACGCCGCGGGACATTGAGGCGGCCCGAGCCAATTCCCTTCCCGTGATCGCGGTGGCTACGGGGCGCTACACATTTGATGAGCTGGCGACGCTGGAGCCGGAGGTTTGCGCGACAACGCTGGCAGACTTGCTGGCTTTCTCCGGAGTTGGAGCATGAAGGCGCGCTGTTTTGGCCGGAGGAAGCAGAGACGCGCTGTGGTTGCGGTGATGCTGGCCGCCACAGTGGTGTGGGCGCAGGAGCCGGGCGGTTTTCCGGGTGGCGCGACGGTGAATACAGGGGCGCCTCAAGCTGCACAGGAACCGGGTGCGGGGCCGGCGAAGGCAAAGCCGGGTGGGTCAAACGGCACTTCGGGCAAGCCGGTAAAGCCACCGACGGGGGGCGAGCAGCGGCGCGCGGCGAAGCTTTACCTGGATGGCGCAAAGCTGTTTGACAAGCAGCAGTTCGAGGAGGCGCTCAAGGACTATCAGCGGGCAGCCACGCTGGACCCCACCAACCAGAATTACGCACTGGCAGGCGATGTGGCGCGGGGGCACGCGGTGACGGCGCTGGTACAGGCCGCGGCGAGGGACCGCATGAGCGGCGACGATTCCACGGCGCGGGCGGTTTTGGGGCGGGCGCTGGCCCTCGATCCGCGCAATCCGGATGTGATGCAGCATTTAGTGGAATTGGGCGACGGAGGGGCGGCTGGGGCGGAGCCGGCGGTGATACCGAACGGTGACAGCGGCGGCGAGTTGGGAGGAATGGAACACCTGAAGCCGGCTGCGGGGACGCATTCGTTTCACCTGCGCACCAATCAAAAGCAGCTGATCCAGCAGGTCTTCAAGACTTATGGCATTGAAGCCACGGTTGAAGACAGCGTGCGTGCCACGCCGGTGCATTTCGACCTTGACGATGCGACATTCGCACAGGCGGCGGAGTCGGTGAGCCTGGTGACAAATTCGTTTTTTGTGCCGATTGACGAGCATCGGGCACTGGTGGCGCGGGATACGAGGGAGAACCGGCAGCAGTTCACGCGCAATGGCGAAGAGACGGTTTACCTGGCGGGCATGACGACGCAGGAAATGACCGATGTGACGAACATGGCGCGCAATGTGTTTGAAATGCCGCAAGCCGCGGTGAACCAGTCGGCGGGCACGCTGACAGTGCGGGCACCGGAAAGCAAGCTGAGGGCATTCAATGCCACGATGCGCAGCCTGATGGACGGGCGCAGCCAGGTGATGCTCGATGTGCGGCTGATTCAACTGGCGCATTCCAACCAGCGCACTACGGGAGTGCAGCCTCCGCAGCAGGTGACGGCGTTCAACGTCTATGCCGAGGAGCAGTCGATTCTGAATGCCAATCAGAGCCTGGTGCAGCAGATCATTGCTTCAGGCCTGGCGGCGCCGGGCGATACGCTGGCCATCCTTGGGATTTTGCTGGCGTCGGGGCAGGTCACGAGTTCGCTGTTTCAAAACGGAATCGTGCTGTTTGGCGGGGGGCTGACGCTTTCGGGCGTTTCACCGTCGCCCATCAATGTAAATCTAAGCCTGAATTCATCGGACTCGCGAGAACTGGACCGCTACCAGTTGCGCCTGGAAGACGGAGAAGAAGGCACACTGCGAAGCGGGACGCGTTATCCGATCGAGAGTTCGCAGTTCTCCAGCCTGGGGGCGAACAGCCTGAACATCCCGGGGCTGACGAGCGCGGGAAATTCGGGGAACCTCAATTCGATTCTCTCGTCGCTGCAGGGTGCGTCAACGACCATTCCCCAGGTGCAGTACCAGGACCTGGGGCTGACGATCAAGGCGCGGCCTTCGGTGATGCGGTCGGGTGACGTCGCGGTAAATATTGACATGAAGATCTCGGCGCTGGCCGGGACATCGATCAACGGATTGCCGGTGCTGGCTAACCGCGCATGGTCAGGCGTGGTGACGATGGGTCGCGACCAGGCGGTGGTGGTGGCGAGCGAGATGGACAAGCAGGAGAGCCGGGCGATCAGCGGTTATCCAGGCCTGAGCGAGATACCGGGACTGAACAACATCACCAACAAGGACACGCAGAGGAACTCCTCGACGCTGCTGATCGTGATTACGCCGCACGTGCTGCGCAGTCCGCGCCCGCAGGACCATACCCACCTGGTGCGGATCGAACGCGGGCAGGTGCATTAGCGAAAAGGTGGATGGGGAATCCGATGAAGGGGAGCGGGCTTGTAGGGGGTGTTACGAGAATCGCTGATTCGTTTTATGACAGAGCGGATGATAAGAGGACTTTGCCGGACTAATGCGGAAGGTTCATGGTCGGGTGGACAGCGTTCTGCCCCCGTGAACGCTCTACGTGGTGCTGAAGAATGGCTCCTGAGACCATGATTGTGATCGCCGTTAGCACAATGATGGATCGAACCCACCAGTGAATACGCCTAGAGCGTAACGCTTCTCCATTTTGGGTGGACCATAGAAGAGTGAAGAGGGCGGCACGCTGCTTCCACAGAATCGTCAATAACGATGCGCAGATAAGCGCTGAGATGAGGTATGGCCCATAGTCGTTGACCAGGATGAACATATTTATGAGCAGGATATTGGCAATCACCGGAAGCATTGCGAGCGCTCCCAGGAGCGTGGTTTTCCGGAAGAGTAGCAGAGTCGCCCCGGCTACCTGGGTAAGTCCAAGAATGATGGCGTAGATGCGCGAGAAGCCAAAGTAAAACCAGGTGAGCTGATAGCCGTTCAGCGATCCAACGGCCTGCTGAGCGAGTTGGGACTGCATATTGAATTGCAGATGAAGTAGCTTGCTTATGCCGTACATGTAAAACATGAAGGCACAGAAGTATCGTAGCCAGTCGAGCAATCTCGGATACGGATCGGAATGGGCGGGAGGCTTGTGCATGGTTGCGCTCCCGAGGACTGGGCTGCCTCGGCTGATACGCGGGTCTCGTCAGAGGATACGGAAAACCTCGATCCACGGTTCAGCCAAGCTTTCTTTGGAATAACGGGACGCGCGTCCAGGGCTATAGCCGGGATGGTAGGACAAGAAAAATCCCGGGCTGCAAGGCAGCCCGGGACTGGTGAGGATCGCAAAAAATTACTGGGCGGAGACGCCATCGAGCTTGGCCTGGTAGGTCACGATCTGCTTGAGGGTCTCGTAGGGCACGGAGCTGACCGGGATCTGGCGGCCGTTGATCATCAGGGTTGGCGTCGAGCTGATGTTGAGATCTTCAGCGAGCTTGACGGAGGCCTCGACATCCTGATCGGTAGCGGGAGTCGCGGCGCAGGCCGAGATCTTGGCTGGATCGAGGCCGGCCTTGGTGACGGCGCTGTTGAGGGTCAGGGTGGCGCCATCGGGGGTGCCGAGTCCATCCTGCGCGTCAAACACTGCATTGGCGTACTGGAAGAAGGCGTTGTTGCCGCCCTGCTTGGCCACGCACACCCCGTAACTGGCTGCGAGCTTGGCGGAGGGGTGGATCTTCAGCGGCAGGTTCTCGAACACGATGTGGGCCTTGGGAAAATCGGTGGCGAGCTTTTCCATGTTGGCCTGGGCTTCTTTGCAGTGCGGGCACTGGAAGTCAGCAAACTCGACCAGTTCGAGATCCTTGGTGGCAGCGCCTTTGAAAGGTCCGTTGGCCTTCTGCTGGATGGCGGAGCGCATTTCGGCGTAAGGATGTTCTCCGAAGGTGAGGATTTCGTCGCCTGCGATGATGTGTTTTCCGTCGGGCAGGGCGTAGAACTGCAAGGCCTGCGGTTTCTGCTTGCCGGTCTTGTCGCCGATGAAGATGACCACCTTGCTGATGCCATCGACTGCGGTCTTCATGATGGCCTGAACCTGCCAGACGCGGTTTTCGTCGTAGCCCCAGCTCTCTTTAAGGAAGCCGTTGACGGTGTCCTTGGAAGGCGCGGAGGCGGTGAAATTGGCCGGATCAGGCGGGGGAAAGGTGGGGGCGGCCGGCTTGGGGCTGGCGGGCTGTTCGGCCGGAGCGGGCGGGACGTCCTGCTGGGCCGCGGCGGTGAGGCACGGCAGGGAAAGTACGGCCAGCGCGGCGAGGCTGGCGAAGGGGTGGAAATGACGGCTCAAACGGATTCTCCTTGTGCGGTAATTCCATTATCTCCCGCCGGTCTGGCAGCGACAAATGGTGGTGATGACCAGCGAGCTGCGAATCAGCTGGGGGCCCTTCTCCGGGGAGAGACTTCCCTCTCCAGCTTATACCGGGGCCTCACACCTGGACCTTGACGGCGATGGGGAAGCGCCTGCCCAGGCCGAAGGACTTGGACGTAACTTTCAGGACGGGGGCGGCTTGCTGACGCTTGTACTCGGAGCGTTCGACAAGGCGCACCACATGTTGGACGAGGTCGAGCGCGAAACCGTGAGACTGGGCGATATGCTCGGGGGTTTCGTATCGCTCGACGTAGGCCTCGAGGATGGGGTCGAGCACCTCGTAGGGCGGCAGGGAGTCGGTGTCTTTCTGGCCGGGCCGGAGTTCGGCGGAGGGAGGTTTTTCGAGGATGGCGCGGGGAATCACTTCGCCGTTCCGGTTGAGCCAGTGGCAGACGGCGTAGACGCGGGTCTTGACGAGGTCGCCGATGACCGCCAGGGCGCCGACCATGTCGCCGTAGAGGGTGCAGTAGCCGACTGCCATTTCTGACTTGTTGCCGGTGGTGAGGACCAGGGCGTTGAACTTGTTGGACAGGGCCATCATGAAGGTGCCGCGGATGCGCGGCTGGATGTTTTCTTCGGTGATGTCTTCGGGCATGCCCTCGAAGAAGGGTTCAAGGGCGTGGGTAAACTCCTTGAACACGGAGTTGATGGTGATGAGTTCGAAGCGAATGCCGAGGTTGGCGGCGAGCTGGCGGCTGTCGTCGATGGAGCCCTGGGAGGAATAAGGGCTGGGCATGCCGATGGCGAGGACGTTTTCAGGGCCGAGGGCATCGGCGGCGATGGCGGCAACGAGTGCGGAGTCGATGCCTCCACTGAGGGCGATGAGGGCTTTTTTGAAGCCGCACTTGCGCACGTAGTCGCGGGTGCCGAGGACGAGGGCGCGGAAGGCGGCCTCGGTGTCGTCCGGGGGCGGGTCGGAGACCGGGGTGGCGTCGAAGGGATCGACGATGAGGAGGTCTTCTTCGAATGAAGCTGCCTGGGCGATGAGCTGGCCGCGGGCATTGAGAGCCAGGGAGGAGCCGTCGAAGATGAGGCTGTCGTCGCCGCCGACCTGGTTGGAGAGCAGGACAGGGATGCCGTCGCGGTGGGCGATGGCGGAGAGCATGCGGCGCCGGATTTCCCGCTTGGAGTGCCAGAAGGGGGATGAGGAGAGGTTGATGTGGACGGCCGGATTCTGCTGCATCAATTGTTCGACGGGATCGACGGAGTAGAGGCGGCGGGGCCAGAAGTTCTTGTCGTTCCACGCGTCTTCGCAGATGGAGATGGCGAGGCGCAAGCCGTCGAGTTCGACGACCTTTTGCGACGTCGCGGCGGAAAAATAACGCTGCTCGTCGAATACGTCGTAGAAGGGGAGGAGGCGCTTGTGCTGTTCGAGCAGGAGTTGCCCGCGGTCGAGGAGTACGGCGGCGTTGACGGCGGCCTTTCCCGACTGGGGTCCGGCAGGAAGTGCTACGCCAGCGAGGACGGCGGCAGGCAGATCGGCGGTAGCGGCAGAGAGTTCGTCGACGGCGGTGCGGCAGCGGGCCAGGAAGCTGGGTTTCTCAAGGAAGTCGGCGGGGGGATAGCCGCAGATGGCAAGTTCCGAGAAAACCGCGAGGCGGGCGCCCTGCTGGGACGCGCGCCGGGTTGCCGCGATGATCTTCTCGAGGTTGCCGGTGAAATCGCCGACGGTGGGGTTGATCTGGGCGAGCGCGATCTTCACATATCCAGTTTAGCTGCTTGGCGGGACGGGTGTGGCCAGGTGGTGCGGGATCAGGAACCGGTGCCGGCGAAGACGACGGCGATCGTGCGCACGATGATCTTCAGGTCCAGCCAGATGCTCCAGTTCTCGATGTAGGTCACATCGAGCGAGATGTAGCTGTCGAAGGAGGGGTCCTGGCGGCCCTGTACCTGCCACAGGCCGGTGATGCCGGGAGTGACATCGAGACGGCGGAGATGGCTGAGCTTGTATTCGCGTACTTCGCTGGCGATGGGCGGACGGGGCCCGACGATGCTCATTTCGCCGCGCAGCACATTGAAGAACTGGGGCAGTTCATCGAGGGAGTACTTGCGCAGGAAGCGGCCCAGACGGGTGATGCGGGGGTCATTGGAGATTTTGAAGAGCACACCGTCGCGCTCGTTCATATGCATGACGTCGGCGCGGCGGTTTTCCGCGTCGCGAACCATGGTGCGGAACTTGGTGCAGCGAAAGACACGACCCTTTTTCCCAATGCGTTCGGAGTGATAGAAGACGGGACCGCGCGAGTCGACCTTGACGGCGATGGCGACGGCCAGCAGCAGGGGCGAGAGAATCGACAGCGCGATGCTGGAAAGGATGAAGTCGAGGCCACGTTTAAGGACCAGCGCGATCTCGGGAACGTGGCCGCAATGAAGGGGAATGGTCGGGAACTGACCGATGTATTCAATGGGGCTGTTCCAGGCCAGACCGTCGTACATATCGGGAACAACGCGCAGGTCGATGCCGTGGATACGGGCCTGCTCGAGAACGGTTTGCATGATGCCGCGTTCGCAAGGGGTGGCGAAGAAGATCTCATCCACGAACTGCTTGCGGGCGTGCTGGAAGAGGGTATCGAGGTTGCCGACCACATCTCCGGAACTGGCGGCGAAACGGGCGCTGGGTCCGGTGAAGTCGATGAATCCTTTGAAGGTGTAGCCGAGGTGGCGAATGCTTTCAAAGTGATGCCGGAGGGCGTGGGCTTCGGGTCCGGTGCCTACGATAAGGACGTTGCGGGTGCCGAGCCCGCGCTCAAAGCGGCGATAGAGCAGGAAGCGGTAAACCAACCGGCGCAGGCTGAGAGATACAACCACCAGCACCAGGGTTGTGACGACGATGCTGCGGGGTATATCGGTGGCATGGACGAGGTAGAGGGTGCCGGTGAGTAGCAATCCCGAGGTGAAGCAGGCCTGGAGGGTGAGGCGCTGTTCATGGAGGAATCCGCCCAGCCGGGTAGGCGAATAAAGGTGGAGGCGGCGGCTGGTGACGATGAGGGAGACGATGAATCCGAACAGCAGGGCCATGAGGATGCTCATGGAGCGGCCGTGGATCAGGGTCCCGCGCCAGAAATCGCGGATGCCATCGACCGGATCGACTCGTTTTTCGTAGAGCGTGGCGAGGAACGCAGCACCGAGGACGGTGAGTGCGTCCAGGATCATCCAGAGCTTCGAGGTACCACGTGAATTGCGGGCCGAACTTGCGCTCGCTCCCCCCGCCCATTCGGGCGAAGAGGCGGATGCAGAGAGTCTTTGCCAGAATTCAGAAGTCGCCATAGGCTCTTTTCCCTACCCGAAACAGTTCAACGTGCCAATAAGAAAACAGTGCGAAGGCCCACAGGTTTATGCAGAAGTTGTGAACAAGGCCGAACTGTCGTATCGGAACCCAGCGACACCTCTGAACGAGCCTAAGGGCTGCGAGTTGTCTTACAGGGACCTGGGACCGAAGGATCGGGGATAAAAGAAGCAATGTTCTTTTGTCTTACGGGATGTACAGCTTCCCCACATTGGGGGGGGTTGCAAAAAAAATAGAGAAACTTCTTGTGGCTTGTGTGCTGCTGTCAACCGATTAACAGGGAAAATGACTCCTGTTAAGAATAGCGTTCCCGGGCTTTAGCGCCCCAACCTTATTTCCAACATTCCGGATCTAGGGAACATGAGGAGTATAGCAAATTTGAAATTCGACACCACACCTGAGGGTGACTAATTCGATGCGCCGCACCGGGAGATGGGTTGTCCCTCCCGGAATCTATCGCTCGATGACCTGATTTTAGCGGTATCCGGTTACCACAAGGTTAACAGGTTCATCCCGTTGGTAACAGGTAAGCATCGAGGTCAAGGAACTGACGGATGTCTGGGTCTGTGGAAGATACAAAGTCCTGTAGCGGGCCGAAGAAATGAGCGCGACCCTGGTGGAGGAAGAGAACGAGGTCAGCGAGCCGCTCGGCGAAGCGCATATCGTGGGTGACCACAATGCTGGTAAATCCGAGTTGATGTTTCAGACGCTGAATAATGCCACCGAGGCGCTTGGCGATGATGGGGTCGACCATGGTGGTGGGCTCGTCGTAGAGCACGATATCGGGTTGCGCGGAGAGGGCGCGGGCTATGGCGACGGCGCGGCGGCGGCCGGTTGACAGGCTGGCGGGAAGGGCGTTCTCGACATCGTCGGCACCGACCAGTTTCAGCAGCCGGTCGACGATTTGAAAAATCTGGCTTTCTTCGAGGCCGCCGCGTTCGCGCAGGGGGAATGCAACATTTTCGCGGACGCTGAGGGAATCGAAGAGGGCGCCGTTCTGGAAGACCATGGTGACGCGCTTGCGAACCTGCTGCATCTCCGTCTCGGACATCTCCGTAATCTCCTGGCCATAGACGTGGATGGAGCCGGAGTCGGGCTTGAGGAAGCCCATGAGCATGCGCAGGGAGACGGACTTGCCTACGCCGCTGCGGCCGAGGATGCAGAGCGTTTGTCCGCGATCGACATAGAAGCTTACATCTTCAAGGACGGGGCGATCGCTGAACGAGATGGATACATTGCGGAACACGATGACGGGCTCCGGCGCGTCGGAAGGTTCCGGAACCGGCGTCGATTCGGGGGGCGGGGCGGGCGATTCGTCTGTCTGGCTGGGCCCGGTCGCGAGTTGGTCCTGATTTTGGGGTGAATCATCCATGCGGCTGAATTCAGATTACGCGATGGAGTGCGATGGTAAGGCGCGGTGCGGGTGGAATATACCCGAAACGCCGGGGCGCGCATGCCGCTATGAAACAGGGTGGGATGAGGGAACTGAGGTCAGCGTCCGCCGCGGAACGGGCCGGGACGGACGCAGGAGTACGCGGACTAGGCTCTTGGACGAGGGATTAACGGCCGAAGTGGGTAGCGTTCTTTTCGGTGAAATGAGCCCATTTTTCGGGCAAGTCGTCTGCCGCGAAGATGGCAGAAACCGGGCAGGCGGGCACGCATGCGCCACAGTCGATGCACTCGACGGGATCAATGAAGAGCTGATCGACGGTGCCGTGATCGCTCTCGTCTTTCTTGGGGTGGATGCAATCAACCGGACAGGCGTCGACGCACGCGGTGTCCTTGGTGCCGATACAGGGTTCTGCAATGACATATGCCATCTGGTTTTCTCCGGGAGTGAAACTCTCGACGCTGATAGTAGCACACGGGGGCGGAAGAGCAAGACGGGTTCAGGACGCAGGGTTTTGCGATGCGGGAGACTGGGCGTCCGACAGGCGATGGGCCATCTGCGAAGAGTGTGTGAGGCCGCCGACACCGCGGCTCTTCTAGACTGATAGGCATGCGAAACGTGGTTTGGACGGGTGCCATCCTGCTTGCCGGCGCAGGGAGTGCGAATGGTCAATGGCAGATGCAGACTTCGAATTCGACTGCAGATCTGCGCGGGATCGACGCGGTTGGAAACGGGGTGGCGTGGGCTTCGGGCACGCAGGGGACGGTCCTGCGCACGGAGGACGGCGGATTTGTGTGGCAGTCGTGTTCCCTGCCTCCCGGAGCAGAGGCGCTGGATTTTCGCGGGGTGCAGGCGTTCGATGCGAACACGGCATTAGTGATGGCATCGGGGAAAGGCACGGACTCGCGGGTGTACAAGACGACCGATGGGTGCCATACGTGGGAGCTGGTGTTAGCGAATCCCTATTCGCCCGACGGTTTCTTCGACGCGATTCTATTTCTGGACAGGCAACACGGGATTGTGTTCGGCGACCCGAGCCCGGGCACGCTGCGGACTCCGGTCGAGGGGGACCATGACTTCCGCATTCGCGTGACCGGCGACGGAGGCAAAACGTGGGGACCGGTCAGCGCACCGGACGGCGCCGGTCCGGGCAAGGGTCTGCACGCGGCTGGTGAGGAAGCGGCGTTTGCGGCCAGCAATTCGTCGATCGCATCGCGAGACGGCTGGTTCTGGTTTGCGACCAGCGCCGGACGCGTCGCGGGGCGGCGCCTCTATGAAGGTCCGCAACGACCGGGCGCACTTTTTCAGGGGGGCTGGTGCGCGGGAGTTTCGGATCCGATCTCGAGCATTTGCGGCCAGCCATGGACGGATTTTCGGGAAGCCATTGCGCCGATCAATCACGCCACGTCGTCGGCAGGAATTTTCTCGATCTATTTTGCGTCGTCGACCATGGGGATGGCAGTGGGGGGCGACTATCTTAAGCCCGAGGATTCGAAGGCGACGGCCGCATATACCGTCGACGGGGGCAGAAGCTGGCGGTCTGCGTCAAAGATGCCGCATGGCTATCGATCTTCGGTGGCCTTCGACCCATCAACAAAGATCTGGCTCGCAGTGGGACCGAACGGTACCGACATCTCCACCGATGACGGAAAGAACTGGCGGCCGTTGAGGCCAGACGCGGCACTGCACGAAGCGCCGGACGCGGACCGGAACTGGAACGTCATTTCCCTGCCCTACGTGGTGGGGCCGAAGGGACGAATCGGGAAGCTGAATGAGGGCGCGCTGCGATGACAGCAGTCTCCGGGCTCAACGTTGTGAATTAAAGCAGTGGGCCATGTGCTTCCGTTTCCTGCTCGGATCCGCACTGGGATGAGAGGGCTCCCACCCGTTAGAGTGATGCTGATCGCGATTCCATTTTTATGGCGCTCATCTGATTTGAAGGAGTAAAACCATGCAGCACTTCGCCCGTCCAGTTGCGCTTGTTGTATTGTCTCTCGCCGCGTCTTCCCTGTTAGGCCAGCCTGCCCCGGCTGCCAAGGTCGACCACGACATCGTGGCAAAGATTCCCGAGCGCATGCGCCACTTCGTCGACGACAAGACGGTGGCGGGGGTGGTGACGCTGGTGTCGGAAGGGAACGACATCGTGGAGTTCGATGCCGCGGGCATGGCCGACATCGAAGCGGCCCGGCCGATGCGCAAAGACACCATCTTTCAGATCATGTCGATGACCAAGCCGGTGACGGCCATCGGGATCATGATGCTGGCCGAAGAGGGCAAGCTGGCGCTGCGCGATCCGGTGGAGAAATACCTGCCGGAATACAAAAATCTGCGTGTGGTCACCAACCAGGGGCCGGACGCAGCACGACTAAGCCAGCCCGATCACGCCATCACCATCCGCGACCTGCTCACGCACACGGCGGGGTTCACTGACGCGGCGCCCCCCGACATCAAGGACTATCGCCAGCTGTTGAATGTGCCGCTCGATGAGGTCGTGCGGCAGCTGGCCACCGAGCCGCTCCTCTTCCAGCCGGGCACGGCGTGGAGCTATTCGAGCGCGGGGATTGAGGTGCTGGGGCGCATCATCGAGGTCTGCTCCGGGCAGAAGTATCAGGACTTCATCGCCGAGCGCATCCTTCGTCCGCTCAAGATGGGGGACTCCTTCTTCTTCCCGCCGGCGGACAAGACCGCGCGCATCGCCATGGTGTATGTCGGCAAGGACGGCGGACTGGCGCGCGCTCCGGAATCGATCCTGGGCGGAGATCCGTCGAAGTACCGCCAGGGTGCGGTCTTCCCTGCCCCCGGATGGGGCTTGTATTCCACGGCGGAGGACTTGCTTCATCTCTACCGCATGATGCTTAACGGCGGCGTGTATGAAGGCCACCGCTACCTGTCGCAGTTTTCGGTGCACCTGATGACCGAGCCGCACACGGCGGAGATCCGTCCCGTGGGCTGGATGCGCGGTTCCGACTATGGGCTGGCCTTTGAGGTGGTGACGGAGCCGCTCGGTGAACTGGCCGGCCACACGGCGGGAAGCTACGGGCACGGTGGCGCCTTCGGGACGCAGGGCTGGATCGATCCCACCAACCAGCTCATCTCGATCATGCTGATCCAGCGGGCCGACGGCAGCACCGACACCCTGAGCAGCGTCTTCATGACCATGGCCGAAGCCAGCGTGGCGCACGAAAGGTGATGCGGCGGGGAGAGGGCGCGGGCGCGGGGCCTAAATTGCGGCCCCGGCTGATCGCGCTCAGCCCTGATACAGATTGTTGTCTTAAGACGGTTCCTGACGCCCATGGAAACCTGATTCCTAATCCCAACCAGTTCTTCGTGTTCGGATTTACCGAAACGGACCTGGGTGGATCCCGACTCGTTCCACAGGAATTCCGGTTTGACCGGTAGCGAGGCGCGGGGGGACGCGGGCTTGGTCAGCCTGCGTCCCGGGGCGCCATCGCTACCGGTCAAGCCTGGCTGGCTCTTTCCAGTCGGCGAGCGGCGAATTCCTCGGGGGTGGGGATGGGGCTGAGATTGCGGCCAGCGAAGAGATCCTTGAACAGGCCCACGAGTTCGTCGTGGATTAGGCCGTTGGAGGCGAGGATTTCGCGGCTATCGAGACGGTAGTGGTCTCCGCTGAAGCCGGTCACCTTGCCGCCGGCCTCTTCTACGAGGAGGATGCCGGCGGCGGTGTCCCAGGGATTCAGATTGAATTCCCAAAAGGCTTCGAAGCGTCCACTGGCGACATAGGCGAGGTCGAGCGCGGCCGAGCCAGCGCGGCGTACGCCGTGCGAACGCAGGGTGAACTCATGGTAGAAGTGGATGTTCGGGCTGTCGTGACGCTTGCGGCTGGGGAAGCCGGTGGACACCAGGGATTCGGCGAGGTCCGGGATTCGCGATGCGTGCATGGGCTTCCCGTTGAGGAAAGCTCCCCGCCCCGGTTCGGCGCAATACAGCTCGTCGCGCATGGGGTCATAGATGATTGCGGCTTCGAGAGTGCCGTCGGCGTCGGGGGACATTCCCGGGGCGCGGCGCTCGAGGCCCATGGAAACGCAGAACTGCGGAACGCCATGCGCGAAGTTGGTGGTGCCGTCGAGGGGATCGATATACCAGCGGTACTCCTGATCCAGGCGCTCGCGGGTTCCTTCTTCGCCATAGATGCCGTGATCGGGCCAGGTTTCTCCGAGGCGGGTGAGGATGAGTTTCTCCACCGTGCGATCCGCGATGGTGACGACGTCGACATCGCCCTTGTACTCGGTAGTGACGCCTTCGGCGAAGAATTCGCGGAGACGCGCACCGGCCTCGCGGGCGATCGGCGCTGCTTTGGGCACCCATGCGAACCCCGCCGATTCAACCGAAGGGTAGCTCACAGGTGTGACCTGCCGGAGGCGCTGGAGAGGAGCGACTCGCCCATGCGACGCTTCCCTGCCTCAGTGATGGTGCGGATCTGGTGCTTGTAGATAAACAGGTTGGGCTTGCCTTCACGGGTGAGGCGGAGCATTCCATCATCGAAGTACTCGATCCAGCCGCGTACTGTTTCCCCATCGCGCAGCTTGATGGTTACCTGCACCTGACGATCGCTGAGCGAGCGCAGGTAGAGCGCCTCCTGGCCGGTTTCGCCTGGCGGAGGGGTCTTGGAGCGACGCCGGGAAGATAATGGGGGAGTCATAGTCACAGTTTAGATGCAGATTACTCTACCAAGGTTCAAGGCGCGGGACGCAGCGCACAGCCTGCTGTGATGGTTTGTACGTTGCCTCACTTAGCTGCGCGGTCAGAATAGTAGCCGGTGCGATAGCGGATGTTGAACGCATCGGGCGCAGCACGAGGGACGGAAACCTGGAGGCGATGGAAGGTACGGCCGGGCTCCTGGTTGTGAGGGTAATAGCCGAGCAGGTATTGGGTGCGGAGGTCGTCGCTGACGCGCTGGAAGGCCTTGTCGAGGCCGCCTTGATTGGCGTAGAAGCTCTTGCCGCCGGTCTGTTCCGCAAGGGTGATGAGGGCGTGTTCGCCGCCGAGGTCGCGGCCGGCGCTGGCCTCAATGGGCACATCGATGATGGAGTAAATCATGACTTCGGCGCGCAGGGCCTGCTCGAGGGCATCGTCATAGCTGGTGCTCTTGGCGGTATCGCCGCCATCGGAGACAAGGACAAGAACTTTGCGGCCGTCTTTGTGGGCCAGGTCGCGGGAGCCGAGGTAAATGGCGTCGTAGAGGGCAGTGGCATCGCCGCCGCGCAGGGCGTTGAGACCGCGATCGATCAGGCTGATCTTGTTGGTGAAGGGCACCAGGAGGCGCACTTCGGTGGAGAATTCGATGATGCTCATCTGGTCTTGCTGCCGCAGCAAGGCATGCACGAAGCGGCGCGACGCGTCCTGCTCGAGGGCGCGGTCCTTGAAGGTGCTGCCGCTGGTGTCGATGGCCAGGGTGAGGTTGAGGGGCAGTTCCGACTGGCGTTCGAAGATGGCGATCTCCTGGGGGCGTCCGTCTTCTGCGACTTTGAAGTCCTCTTTTTTGAGCCCCCCGACGATGGCGCCGGTGGGATCGGTGACATTGACGAAGAGGTTGACCAGCTTCACATCCATGCGGAAGGTGGGATCACTCCCCTGGCCGGGATCATCCTGTGCCAGCAACGTTTGAGCGCGAAGTAACGCTAAAGCGAACAGGCAGAGGATGAGCGCGCGCGCGGATTGTAAAACCTGTCTGCGCACGTCGCCGACTGCGGGCGATGAACGCACATGGCAAGTGCAGTTGGGGGGCGGGGCCGCTGGTCTAGGAGCCATGACCGGCCTCCGGCGCATCGACGGAAAGCCCTTCGGGGAACGGCTCTCCGGCAGCCCAGACTGCGCCGTCGACGAAGGTCTCCTTCTTCCAGATGGGGACAGTTTTCTTGAGGGTATCGATAAGCCAGCGGCAGGCGTCGAAGGCCTGGGCGCGGTGAGCCGACGCGACCACGATCAGCACGCTGGTCTCGCCGATTTTCAGATGGCCGAGACGGTGGACGAGGGTCACGTGGCGGACGCCGAATCGGGTGATGGCCTCGCGGGAGAGCTCGTCCATCTGACGGGCCGCCATCTCTTCGTAGGCCTCGTAGTCGAGGTGCAGGGTCTGGCGGCCGCGGGAGTGGTTGCGGACGATGCCATCAAAGATGACGAGTGCGCCGTCTTCGGCCTGCCGGGCGGCGGAGATCAGGGCGTCGGAGTGGATCACGTCGTGGGTCAGCGCGGTGTGGACGGCGTGGTGCGGGGAGGCTGATTCATCCTGGTGACCGCCGCCAGAGACGGGGGGAAGAAGGCCGACTTCGTCGCCGTCGCGAAGCGGATGGGCGGCAAGGGCATATTCGGCATTGACGCTGACGGCGATTCCTCGCAGAACCTGGCCGGAGTGGTTGCGGGCGAGGCAATCGAGGAGATCGGCAACGGTGGCGCCGTCGTTGAGTTCGAGGGTTGACCGGGTCGAGCCGAACCAGTCCTTGAGAATGCCGAAAGGAAGAATATGTACCTGCATGCCTGGAAAAAGGATACCGCCTTCACGATTAGACGCGGCTCAGGCCGAACCGGCGTGCCTTGGGAAACGGTGGTCCTAAGGACGAAGGCCGACGTGCTTCCACAAGAGCCATAGAGCGAACAGGAGTGTACCGAGGGTGGCATAGGAAATGAGCATGTAGATGAGTCCACGGAAGAAATCGATGGATTCGTTGCGGCCAGCTTTTGGGCCGGGTCGACGCGGAACTCGTGCTGGGGATTCGTCGTCCACCATGCTCAGAAAGACTCCTGGGACCATGTGAGTTGGGAAGAAGGTGCTTTGCGGGACCCGCCATTGTCAACTGTAAAAAAGGAGCGTACGGGGCGGGTCACGCAAAGGTAATGTTGCCGGGATCAGCGAGGCTTCGCAGCTGCGCTTTAGCCGCATACACGAGCGGCGAAACTCGTTGCATGCGCGCGGGGTCGTTCCAAAGGCCGTCAACGCCGGTCTTGTATCATCGAAGAGGCCCTGGCGCGTCGTTAAATTCTGAGCGGGCCACTATAGGAAGTGCATGAAAACCGGCATTATCGGCCTGCCGCAGGTAGGCAAGACCTCGTTGTTCAAAATTCTGACCAAGGCCAAGCTTGAAGAGCGCGGCTACTCCAACCCGCGCGAGGCGCACATCGGGGTGGCACGCGTTCCCGACGAACGGCTGGACAAGCTTGCGGCACTGTATTCGCCGAAGAAAACAACGTTTGCGACCGTCGATTACGTCGATGTGGCGGCGATCGGGCAGGAGGCTTTAAAAGAGACGGCATTCCTGACCAGCCTGCGCAACGTGGACGCGCTGATTCATGTGCTGCGCGCGTTTGAGGACGACTCGATTCCTCATGTGGGGCCGATCGATCCGCTGCGCGATATCAAGAATGTCGAATTCGACCTGATGGTCAGCGACCTGACGCAAATCGAGAAGCGGCTGGAGCGCGTGGAGAAAGATCTCAAGAAGGGGCGTACGAGCGAACTGGAGCGGGAGCAGGCGCTGCTGCTGCGTTCCAAGGACGCACTTGAGAAAGAGCAGCCGCTGCGCGAACTGGAGATGACGGCGGACGAGAAGAAGCTGATCAAGGGCTTCATGTTCCTGTCGCAAAAGCCCATTCTTTATGCGCTTAATATCGGGGAAAGCTCGACGCTGGGCGATGATCTCGAAAAGGCCGTCAGCCTCTACAAGCTGGACGAAGTGGCGCAGCGCCCGGGAGCGGGAGCGACCGCCATCTGCGGCAAGGTGGAGGCCGAGCTTGCGGAGATGGATGACGAAGAGGCGGCGGATTTTCTGTCGAGCTATGGGCTGCACGAGAGTGGGCTGGTGCGGCTGATTCGCAAGAGCTATGAACTGCTGGGGCTGATCAGCTTTTTCACCGCCGGGGAAGACGAGTGCCGCGCCTGGACGGTTGCGGTGGGCTCGAAGGCGCCGCAGGCGGCGGGCGCCATTCACTCCGATCTCGAGCACCATTTCATCCGCGCGGAGACGATCCGCTGGGATGCGCTGCTGGATGCGGGTTCAGAAGCGGCGGCGCGCGGCCGCGGCACGCTGCGTCTTGAAGGCAAGGAATACATCGTGCAGGACGGCGACGTGATGCACATACGGCACAGCGGCTGAGATGCTGAAGCTCTCGATCGGCCTGGGGCTGCTGGCGGCGCTCGCAGACATCGCGGGTGGGCTGGTGCTGGTTCGCGCGCGCGGCGTGGAGCGCTTCCTGCGCTACTTTGTCGCGCTGGGCGCGGGTTTTCTGATGGCGACGGCAGTGGTGGAAATGGCGCCGGAAAGCCTGAAGATGAGCCCCCGCCTGGGACCGGTCCTGATGATGGCCGGCTACTCCGTGGTTCACCTGCTGGAACACACCATCAACGCTCATTTTCACTACGGCGAAGAGACCCATCACGGGGAGTTTGTGTCGGCGCATACGGGCTATTCGGTGCTGGGCGGGTTGAGCGTGCACGCGCTGTTTGACGGGGTGGCGATCGGCTCGGGCTTCGTGGTGTCGAACTCGCTTGGCTGGCTGATTTTTCTGGCGGTATTTCTGCACAAGGCGCCGGAAGGGTTCACCATGGCTTCGGTGATGCTGGCAAGCGGACGCAGCCGGAGGGTGGCGTTCTATTCGGCCGTAGCGCTGGCGGTGGCGACGGTGGCGGGGGTGCTGGTGATCGAACTGGTGCCGGCGTGGCTTCCCTACGGATTGCCGGTTTCAGCGGGGGTGGCGCTGTATGTCGGCGCCAGCGACCTGGTGCCAGAGGTCAACCGCGAGCCGGGTATACGCATGGCGCTGGTGTTTTTTCTAGGTGTGGCCGGCTTTTTGCTGCTGCGGCTGGCGCTGCCGGCATTGTAGATGCTTGGAGCAAGTCAGAAGCGCCGAGGAGCAATCATTCTTCGGCGGGTTCCCGGGCCAACTGGCGTGGGCTGAAGCGAAGACGGTAGAGCCGGGCGAGGAGGAGAACGTAATCCCATGCGACGGCGAGACCAACCTTGCTGCGCCCGGCGTGGCGTTCGCCGAACGTGAAGGGGACTTCTCCGACGTGGCGGACACGCCCGAAGGCCAGGATTTCGAGGAGAAGCTTGAAGCCGCCGGGCTGGAAAAACGCATCCTCAACGCACGAGCGGCGCACCAGGAAGAAGCCGGAGAGTGGATCGTGGACACGAACCGCCGGATGTTGAAGCGGCTGTGTGAGGAGGATGGCCGCGGCGGAGAGCAATCGTCGGAAGGGGTGAAATCTGCTACAGCGGCTGCCGGAAACGAAGCGGCTGGCGATTGCGAGTTCGCAACCGTTTTGGATGGCGTTGAGCAGTTGGGGCAGGAGTTCGGGCGGGTGTTGGCCGTCGGCATCGAGAACGCCGACAATCGACGCGTCCGTTTGGCGCCATCCATGCAGCACCGCTCCGGCGAGGCCGCGCTGGTGGCGGCGGACTAGAAGGCGGATGCGAGCGTCGTCTCGAGCCATGGCGGAAACGATCTCCTCAGTGCCATCGCGGCTGTCATCATCGACTATGAGGATTTCGCAGGCAATATCCAGAGGCGCCAGCGCAGCCTGAATACGAGGCAAGGTCAGGCTGAGGTTTTCGGCTTCGCGCAGGGTGGGGACAACGAGTGCCAACTTTTCTGCGCGGCAGGGTGTTTCTCCGGAGCCGGCCGCGCGTCGAACCGCCGTACAGGATGCATACACTGAAGCGCGCGTTGCGTGCGTGGAGCCAGCAGGAGTGCCCCAAAAAGCAATTCGAATAACAGAACGTATAGCCGCGCCAGCCATGGTGTTTATCTTCACGATGATCGGTTTCCTGGTGATGGGGTACCATCCGGGGCTCGAGGATGATGGTATCTACCTGACCGGGGTGAAGTACAAGCTCGACCCCGGATTGTATGCGCACGATGCCGCGTTTTTCAGCCGGCAATTGCAGGCCAGCATCTTCGCGCCGTGGATAGCGGCCTGGGTGCGCGCGACCCACATGCCGGTGGCTTGGGCGGAGTTGTTCTGGCAATTCCTTGCTCTGTTCGCCATGCTGTGGGCCGCCCTGGGAATCGCACGAAAGCTGTTTGCGGAACGGCGTGCGCAATGGGCCGGCGTAGCGCTGCTGGCAGCGATGCTGACTTTGCCGGTAGCGGGCACGGCGTTGAACGTGGCCGACCAACATCTGCATCCACGCAACCTAGCGACCGCGCTGATCATGCTGGCAGTGGAGCGGGTCCTGGCCCGCAAGCGGTGGGTGGCGGCCGGCTTTGTATTGCTCGCGTTCGCCTTGCATCCCATCATGGGAGCGCTGGGCGCTTCGTTCTGCCTGTGGCTCACGCTGGCGATGACAGAGCGTGCGGCTTCATGGTTGCGCAGGGCGGCGGGAGCGAACCATCCGCCAGACCGCACAACGATGATGGCCGGAGGGCCGCTGTGGTGGGTATTCGAGCCGCCATCACCCACGTGGCGCCGCGCCCTGTTGAGCCGCCGGTACTACTTTCTCGAGCAATGGACCTGGTACGAGTGGCTGGGAGCGTTGGGGCCGCTGCTGCTCTGGTGGTGGCTGTGGCGCCGGGAGTGGCAGAGGGGCGATTCATTGCTGGGGCGGTTCGCTGCAGGAGCGTTTGCTTACGGAGTATTTCAGCAAGTGGCCGCGCTGGTGATGCTGGGCTCCGCGGGTTGGATCAGGCTGACCCCGCTGCAGCCGATGCGGTATCTGCAGCTGGTTTATGTTTTTCTGCTGCTGGTTGGAGGATGCCTTCTGGGGAAGTACGTTCTGCGGCGCAACATTCTGCGCTGGGCGGTGTTTTTGATTATTGCGAACGCGGGAATGCTTGCCTGGCAGCGAGCGATGTTTGCCGATTCGCAGCACCTGGAGTGGCCGGGGCGCAAGCCGTCGAATCCCTGGACAGAGGCGTTTGCGTGGATTCGGGGAAACACGCCGCGGACGGCATATTTTGCGCTGGATCCGAATTATCTTGCGGCGCCGATGGAGGACTACCACAGCTTCAGAGCGCTGGCCGAGCGCAGCCAGATGGCGGACGGCATCAAGGACGCGGCTGTCGTGACGCAGGTGCCGGACCTTGGTCCGCGGTGGGCGAGAGAGGTTGATGGGCTGGCAAGTTGGGGTGATTTTCGTCTGGAGGACTTCGAACGGCTCAGGGCTCAATTCGGAGTGGATTGGGTTTTAGTTCCCTTTCCGGCGCCAAGGGGGCTGAGTTGCGAGTGGCACAATAATCTGCTTTCAGTGTGCTCAATCCCAAAGCCCGGTACGGCGGCATCCTCATAAAACCCTCTAAATGCTCCATTTTGCTTACTTGGAACTTCAACCCGCGTCGTATGATTACTAGGACTCCATTAGGGTATCGAGTTAAAGAAGAGAGATGATAAACAACAAAAAAGTTGTGGCCGTGCTTCCTGCGTACAACGCGGCGAAGACGCTGCGACGGACGGTACAGGAAATTCCCCCGACTGTGGATGAGTGCATTCTGGTCGACGACTGTTCGACGGACGAGACGGTCACGACGGCCCGGCAACTCGGTCTGCAGGTACATACGCACGACTGCAACAAGGGTTATGGCGGCAACCAGAAGACATGCTACGCGGCGGCCTTGTCGAGGGGCGCAGACATCGTGGTGATGCTGCATCCCGACTACCAGTATTCGCCGTTGCTGGTGGAGCCGATGGCCAGCATGATCGCCTTCGGCGTCTATGACATCGTGCTCGGCTCGCGGATCCTGGGCGGAGGTGCGATGCGCGGGGGAATGCCCCGGCACAAGTATGTCGCCAACCGCGTGCTTACCCTGATCCAAAACCTCGCCCTGGGAGCGAAACTATCCGAGTATCACACTGGGTTTCGCGCGTATAGCCGGGAGATGCTTCTGTCGCTGCCGCTGCACGCGAACTCGGACGATTTTGTATTCGACAACCAGTTACTTACCCAGTGCATCTATCTTGGCGCGCGCATTGGGGAGGTTTCGTGTCCGACGCGTTACTTTCCCGAGGCTTCTTCGATCAACCTGCGCCGGAGCGCGATTTACGGGCTGGGCGTCCTGAAGACGACGGCCGATTGCGTGGCGGCGCGCATGGGACTCTACCGCAAGCCGATCTTCGACTTCCCCCCGATTCAATTGACACCGCAGGCCGCCCCGATTTCGCCGGTGCTCAAGGAGGTTCAATGAGCCATCCCCAGGGTGGACGCATGCCCATCCTGCGGCTGGGGGTCTTGACTGCGGCAGCGTTGATGGTTCATGGCTATCATCTCGGCGTGGAAGACGCCGAAATCTACATCCCCACCGCGCGCAAGCTGCTCGATCCTTCACTGTATCCCGTAGCCGACGAATTCTTCCTCTCCCATGGACATCTCTCGTTGTACGGCCCGATCCTGGCCTGGACTTCGCGCCTGACTCACCTGCCCATCGACTGGTCGATCCTGCTCTGGTACGTGGGAACGCTGTTTGCGACGCTGGCGTCATGCTGGCTGGTGGCGCGGGCGTGCTTCGAGTCGGAGCGAGCGCGGTGGACATCGTTGCTGGTGGTGGCGGCGGTGCTGGCAATGCCGGCGACCAACACCGGCCTGCTCTTGATGGATCCCTACCTGACCGCACGATCGTTCTCAACCCCGCTGACGCTGTTTGCATTAGCCGGCCTGTTGGAACGCAGGTATGTGCGCGCAGCTGTAGCGATCGCGCTGACGGCCGCGTTTCATCCGCAGATGGTGGCCTACCTGGTGTTCCTGGCTTTTGTGATGTGGGCCGCGGAACGCAGCCGGGCGCGGGTGCGGGAGAGGGTGCCGGTGATGGCATCGGCGATCGGCATGCTGCCGACAGGTTTTTCGCTGAGCCCGGCGAGCGGACCGTATCGCGAAGCACTTTATTCTCGCGACTATTTCTTCCTTTACAACTGGACCTGGTATCACTGGGTGGGCATGCTGGCTCCGCTGGCGATCCTGGCCTGGTTCTGGAAACGGCCTTTGAGGGGAACCCGGCCGGCCTTTCGCAGGCTGAGTTTTGCGATGTTGCCGTTTGGCCTGCTTTCGATCGGTGTAGGGCTGTTCCTAGCCAGTTCACCTTCTCTGGACATGTTTGCGCGCCTGCAGCCGCTGCGTACGTTTCACCTGATCACGCTGGTGCTGGTGTTGCTGTTGAGCGGCGTGGTGGGCGAGTTCGCGGCTAAAGACCGGCCGTGGGTGACGGGGGTTCTGGCTGCCGGGCTGGCGACTGGAATGTACTTCGTAGCGCGCGCGACCTATCCCAACAGTCCGCAGGTAGAAGTGCCTTCGCAGACCAGTTCTAATCCGTGGGTGAATACGCTGCTGTGGGTGCGGGTGAATACGCCCAAGGACGCGGTGTTTGCGGTCGATTCGCGCTATTTCATGGATCCGGAGTCGGACGTGCACGGGTTCCGGTCGATCGCGGCACGGTCGGCCCTGGCGGACTACTTCAAAGACGGGGGCGTGGTATCGCTGTTTCCGGGGCTGGCCGATGAGTGGAAACAGATGACCAACGCCACCTACGGCTTGAACCATTTCACGGCAGCGGATTTTCGCCACTTAAAGAGCGAATATTCGGCATTGTCGTGGACGGTTGTTCATGGAGCGGCTCCGGCGGGGATGACCTGCCCTTATCAGCAGCGCGGGTATGCGGTGTGCGAGCTCCCCTGAGGCGGAGATCGCGATTCTCACTGAATCCCGCGCCTACTGCTGGCGCGGGATTTTTGTTTTCTGACGGGTTTCCCCTTCGGGGAGTGGATCGCAGGAGTGCCAATGGCCGTTCTATTTGGCGAACTTCGACCCTTTCCTTGAGAATGAAGGAAACACCCGTTCCGGTTCGGGGTCCGGAAGATGCTCAATCTTGCGCAACGACTGATCCTGGGATGTATTTTGCTCGCCGGCCTTACTGTCGGGCTGGCTGTGGCGACGCATCGTGCATTGGCGGCGTCGGGGCAGGCCGGATTGGGGGTTGCGTTCAGCGTTCTGGCCGTGATGGTGGCGGCAGCCACGATCATTTTCGTCCTCCTGCCGGTGCGAAACCTGGCCCAGGATGCGCGGAAGATCGTACAGGGCAATCTTGAACATCGTGCGCAGTGGAGCAGCCGGGATAGTTTTGGCGCAATCGCGGCCGAGTTGAACCGGATGGCGGTGCGCCTGCGCGAGTTGCGGGAGACCGAGGCGGGGCGCCGGCAGATGGAGTTTCAGCTGTCGGACGCGGTGCTGCAATCGATCTTTGAACCGATCATGGTGACTGACGGCAAGGGCCAGTTGCTGAAGGTGAATACCGCGGCTGCGGAACTGCTGGGAGAGGCGGCGGGCGACCGCATGGCTCTGACCAACACGCCCGGGGGAGAAAAAATTCTGTCGGCGATCCGGTCGGCGGTGGCGATGCAAAAAGCGGTGGCGGCGGAGGATGAGGCGGCGATGCTGCCGATGCGAATCGGCCAGCAGTCGCGCAGCTTTCGCTTGCGCACCACGCCGATGCGCGATTCCGAGGGCAGGCTGCTGGGCACGGTCACGACGCTGGAGGACGTCACAACGCTCCAGGACACAGACCGGTTCAAGTCGCAGTTCATTGCGGTGGCGAGCCGCAAGCTGCGCGATCCGCTGCTGCAGTTGCGGCGCGGGCTTTATGCGCTGGGACAGGGGTTTGGAGGCGAACTGATGCCTCTGCAGGCCGAGTTGGTGGACGCTGCCGGCAAAGAAGCCCAAAAGCTCGACGACCTGATGGCCGATTTGATCGAGGTCGCGGAGATCGATTCCGGCAAGCGGGAGATGAACCTGGAGAATCTGAGGCCGGCAGCGATGTTGCGCGAGGCCCGCGACCGTTACATCGACGAAGCGGCGCAGAAGCACATCCAGGTGGATGTGCGCGCGTTTGAAGACCTTTCGTTTGTTCGAGCCGACCGGCGGGCACTACGCTCAATTCTCGATAATCTGATGACGAACGCGCTGCGTTTTACGCCTGAAGATGGGGAGATCCTGCTGGCCGCCGAGGAAGTGAAAGACTCGGTGCAATTCACGGTAAGGGATTCGGGACGGGGGATCGAAGCGGAGCGCCTGAAGACGATCTTCGATCGGTTCAACGTGTTTTCGGACAAGGGCACGGGCATGGGCCTGGCCCTGGTGCGCCGGCTGGTGGAGTCATCGGGTGGCCAGATCGCGGTGGAGAGCCGGCTGGGCCATGGCACGACGTTTCGCTTCACGGTGCCGGTAGCCAGGGTCGAGGTGGTTCGCCACCCGGTTGAGGTGGGCTGAGCCAATGGCCGAGATCAAGCTGGAGCGAGAACAGGAGCCTGGCAAGCTGCGCATTTATATCGGCGCGGCGCCGGGCGTGGGCAAGACGTTCACGATGCTGAACGACGCCTATCTGATGAAACACCAGCAGGCCATCGATGTGGTGATCGGACTGGTGGAGGACCACGGGCGCAAGGAGACACACGACCAGATCAGGGACCTCGAGATCGTACCGCAGAGAGCGGTTCCTTATCGCGGCGTCGAGTTGAAGGAAATGGATGTGGACGCGATCCGCGAGCGGCGTCCGCAGACCGTGGTGGTCGACGAACTGGCGCACACCAATGTGCCGGGCAGCAAGAACCGCAAGCGTTACGAAGACGTGCTGGAACTGCTGGACGCGGGCATCAACGTGATGACGGCGGTGAACATTCAGCATCTGGAGACGCTGAACGATGCGGTGAACTCGTCGGCGAACACGGTGATTCGCGAGACCGTGCCGGATAGTTTCCTGAAGCGCGCCGATGAGGTGGTCAACGTCGACGTGACGGTGAACGAGTTGCGCAACCGGCTGCGGCAGGGCAAGATTTATGCGGCCGAAAAGGTGGAGCAGTCGCTGGCCAATTTCTTCCGCATCGGCAATTTGAACCTGCTGCGGGAGCTGGCGTTGCGGACCACGGCCGAGCAGGTCAGCAACCGAGAATCGGCCTACCGGCGCAACCAGGGACTGGAGCAGGCCACCGTCCCGGAGAAAGTCATGGTGTGTCTAAGTACGCGCCCGGGAACCGAGCGGCTGCTGCGGGTGGGTGCGCGCATCGCCGGCCGGCTGGCGACCAACTGGTATGCGGTTTATGTCACGCGGCCGGCCGATGACAAGGGCCACGGCGATCCTGATGCCTATCACCGGCTGGAGGAGTACCAGCGCATGGCGCGCGACCTGGGAGCACAGGTGGTGAGCCTCACGGACAAGAATGTTTCCGATGCGCTGATTCGGTTTGCGCAGCAGGAGAGCATTTCGCACGTGGTGTTCGGACAGTCGGCGCGATCGCGGTGGGACATCCTGCTGCGGGGCTCGGTGCTGAACAGATTTTTGTCGGAGGTCCGCGACGTGACGGTGCAGGTGGTTCCGATGCGCAAACCGGTGCGCAAAAGCTGATCCGGGAGTATCGCGCTCGGGCTGCAGTCCGCAGGAACAGACCCGGCTTCACTGTCAGGAGGGGCTGGTGCGCGGAGAGAAGAGAGCGAGCGCGCCAATCACTATCCATGAAGCCAGCGGGACGGCCAGGAATGGAAACGCCGGCTTGATTCCAAGGCGATTGACGGCCGCCAAAACATAGACGGTGACGGACGCCATTGCCGTACCAAATACCCACCAGTCGACAGTCTTGCGGGCGCGCGGGGCACTCGAGTGCCGGGACGCAAGCCTGACCATGCCGAACCACGGCGAGCCTACCCAGACCACGAAAAGCAGGACAAGAATGTAGGACCGGTTGCGATGCCCGGCCCAGACAGTGATGGCTTCGGATGCGGCAAGGCCGGAAAGCAAAACAACATTGGCGCCGATGCGGCTCATTCGGTCGATGTCGACGGGTTGGGGAATGCGTGAATTGCCGGTCATTTGTCTGCGCGGGTCAAAGCCAGCCCACCCGTCCGGGAAGTCGCCGGGTTCATTGTGACATGTTCGAAGTGCGCGGGTCGCGTCGAGTACGAGTGGGGGGCCGGCTGGCCGGTCAGCCAGCCATGCGCACGAATGTGGACGTTCTCCGTCCAGCCGTTGTGAAGTTACCACCTACCAGGCATGTCGCGGTTCAGGGATGCCCCCGGTGGGCCAGGGTTATTCGCAGAACACACGGACCTTGGTGGTGTTGCCGTCTTTGCCGTCGATGTCGACGGTGAGGTCTTCGAGGTGGTCGATGAGCTCTTCAAGGTTCTCCGGCTTGATCTGGGAGAGGGTAAGGGGAACGCCATGGCGGTTGAGGGCTTCATCCAGCTGATCGTGGGCCTGCTGGGGGATGAGGCTGGCGAGCCGGACCCCGGCACGAAGCAGTTGCATGGGCACGCGCACGTTGACCGAGGTTGGACCCTTCATCCCGGTCATGGTTTCGTCGGCTTCTACCAGCACGCGGAGGTACTTGGCACGGGTGTGGACGGTGGCACCGCCGGCGCCGCGCGTGGTTCCGGTGTAATCCCCCGCGACCGGGATGGGGGTTGGATCGAGGGCGGCAAGAAGGCGCTCGGCTTCGTCGGCTGTGATCTTGCCGGCGGCAAGCATTTCAAGAATCTGACGGCGATTTTCGTTCATAACAGTCCTCCCAATAAGTGTGCGATTCCGGTGAGCGCGTGGCTGAGACCAGCAAGGCTTGAAGGGTTTGCGATGTGTTGCGCGTGAATGAGCACGGAAGCCAGGATGTGTCCCTGTGATTGCAGGATGAGAACAGCGGCACAGGCGGCAAGGATCAGGTTGTCTTCGTGACCGCGGTCAGAGGCGGCGATCAGCCTCTCGGCTTCAGCCGGAGTCAGGCGGCCCAGGGCAATGAGGGCCAGGATGGTTCGGCGTTCTTCGCGCATGGCGCCCTCCTCAAAGAATCCTGACCGAGACGCGGTTGCTCTGGGACTGGACGCGGACATCGGTCCCGGGCAGGCTGCAGGTCAGGGCCCAGAAAGTGGAAATGGCCTGCCACGGATGAATTTGCAGCGCCAGGCACACGATGAGGATTACGAACAGGACGACCGGAGCCAGCAGGACAAACGGGATCCACAGCAGGAAGAGCGGGAGCCAGAGGCGCAGTTCGCGCCAGTGCGGATTGCTGATGTGAACGACGGCGACATTGGGAGTCATTGGATTGTCTCCAGCGCGCGGATGGCTTCGTCGGCGGTGATTTCGCCGCGATTGAGCCGTTCCAGAACCTCGGCGCGCGACGGGGACGGATCGGTCTCGACAAATTGAAGTTGACCGGCGATGCGGTTGAGCCGGGCCTTGATGGTGGGATAGCTGACGCCGAAGACCTGCTCCATCTCTTTGATCGAACCGTGGGAGCGGAGGAAGGCAGTCACGAAGATCTGGTCTTCGAGACTCAGGCGGGCCAGCTCGGGGAGTGTGAAGGAGCCCTCGATCGCGATCCCCTTTTCCGGAATGCGGACACGCTCGATGACGACCGGCGCGCCTTGAGCAATACGGAGGAGGTCCTGCCATTCGGGGGCTGATTTTGACTGACTCGGCAAAGAGAGCACCTCAGGTTTCTTAACTTCAAGAAGAACATTACTTGAAATATGAGAACAGTGCAATGACAAATATTGTTATTTTCAATTTTATTTGGTCTTTTATTTATAAACTTAAGTTATGTGGGGACAAGTCGCTCGATTCTTCAGAGACGACGCGCCCCTGACGCGCCCCTTCGGATAAGCAGATCGAGCAGGGCTCCCATCGGAAGTGATGTTGGAATATGCGAAGAGGAGTGCATGCCGGGACGAGGACACCGGAGCGAGAACGGGCACGATGCGGAGGCAGCTCCTAAGGAGATAGACGTCCACGGATACAACGTGCCCGGGCTCGATGAAGAGGATGTCGTCGGTGCGGTGGGTGCTGAACAGTTCCAGCGGAACACCCTGATCGGGGCCTTCGATGAGCGGATGGCCTTTGAGACCTTCTTTGAGATAGGGTGCGGGTGAGGCTCGATGCTGATGAGTTCGCCGGCGATCCGGCGTTAGCATTTCTGCGCAGGGCGGAAACCAGACTGCTGACAGGTCGTTCTGCGGTTTGGAAGAAGGCCCAGGGGCTGAAGCCCTTCTCAATTGTTTAGCCCTATTCGTGAGGCTGAAGCCTCACGCGGTACCTCCGGAGAAGCAAGATGGTCTTTCATCAACCTGAGGGAAGGAACCGGAGGCTCCTTCCCTGCTGATTGTGCGGTTGTGCCGGGCTCTACGGAACGGTGAACGGGCGGATGCCGTCGGTGGGGAACAGGCCGGTGGGGGAAGCGACGGTGGAGGGCTGTGCCCGGAACATGTAGTGGATGGAGAATCCGGCGGACACCGAAGCGTAATTGCGGGAGTTGTTGGCAGTGAGGAATCCGCCCGCGAACCAGTGAGGGCCGATCTGGTAGGCAAGGTTGCTGCGCAGGTTGTAATTGGGCCCGACGCTGGTGAGAGCAGGAACGGCCGCGTTATTCAAGCCGACTTCTGTGGCCTTTTGCGCGGCGAGCGGGAACAAGGGGGTGAGTTCCTGCTGGAAGGCCTGGACGCCGAAGCCGCCAAGAACTTCATAGTGCCAGCGGGTCATGTAGTGTCCTGACCAGGTGAAGGGGACGTTGGCAAGGAAGTATTCCTGCGGACTGAAGTAGCCGCCCATGCCGAAGGTGAAGGCTTCTTCGTTATGAGCGTAGTGCATGCCGAAGAAGTTGACGCCGATGCTGAGGTTCCCGTATTCGGGCAGGGTCTTGACGCGCCAGTAGGCGCCGCCGGAGCCGTCGATGCGGGAGTTCGACTGGACGTTATACCCGGTGATGTATTGACCGCCGACGCCTACGTAGAACCCCGACTGGGCATCGCCGCGGGCGTACTGGACGTTGCCCTGATTGGCGATGACACCGCCCCAGACGGTTCCCGGATAACTCAACGAGGCGTCACCGGGATTGCGAAGACCAGCGTAGGAAAGCTGCGTATCTTTGACCGAATCGCGGATAAAGCTGAAGGTGAACGGCCCATTGTCGGGCCGCCACTGGGCCCGTCCGGTGACATTGGAGACGAGAAATCCATAAGGCGTGTAGCCGGCAGCCAGGGCCAGATGGGGGAAGGCGAGCTGGACTTCACCGGCGACCCCGGCCGCATTCTGCTGCGGAGGCGGGGTTGCAGGAGTGGTCGTGCTGGTGGTGGTTGAGCTGGCGCCGGTGTTGGTGTCGGTCCCCAGCGGGGTGGGGATGGTGATCAGGGTGGTACCGGAAGTACCGGCTTCCTGGACGGTGGTGATAGCGGTGCCATCGGCCTGGCCGGAGTCGAGGAAAACGGGTTTGGCAACGACGGTCAGGCGCGCGTTGTAGCCGAACGGCGAGGAGAGCTCGAAGGGGGCATCGAGCTCGGAGAGGTGGTCGTAGCCCAGGCTGCCGCTGCGGTAGTTGATGACGCCGGTGCCACCCATCCAGGGGCTATAGCCGCTCTCCAGGGACTGCAGCTGCTGCTCAGCTTCTTCACGGGGGCCGACGGGCTGTTTCTGGCGCTGGACGCGGACCCAGGCTCCGCGCAGGGGTGGAAGGCTGTGCTGTTCCAGTTCTTCATCGGAAAGACCGGCGGTGGTAGCGGCGGAAGGCCCGGGGATGGCGGTCTCGGGCGCGGTGGATTCGGGCGCCGCCGAGTACTGAGGCATTTGAACCTGCTGCGGGCTTTGTTCGCCGGGGGCGGTCACCAGGGTGGGAACGGTTTCGGTGCGGGTAGCGCGGCGACGGGCGGCCTTCGGCTTTTGGGGCGCGGTGGAGTTGGCATCCGGCGCGGGATACGGTTGCGCACCTGGAGACGTTGTCGTTGAAGGCTGGGTGGTCTGTTGCTGAGTCGATTTTGAAGACTGCTTGCGGGCGGAGTAGGCGCCGGTCGCCGCTTCCTGGGCGGATGGGGTGTACTGAGTCGCGCTGTAGGCAGTCGCAGGCGCCTGATCGCCGGGGAGGGTGACGGGGGCGTTCTCAAGGGGGCGAATTGGAGATTGCAGGCCCTGCGTCAACTGGTCATCAACCTGGTCGGCGAAGAGCGCCTGGGCCTGCGCGGCCGGATCTCCGACCGGCTCGCGGGTGATGCGCCGCGCCGGCTGCGATCCTTGGCGCGGAGGCCTGAGAGAAGACTGCGGATTGGGAGTCCAGCCCGGCTGCGCCTGGGGCGGGAGCTGGTTCGGCTGCTGGCCGGGAGGCGGCGTGTCGGCGGGAAACTGGGGCTGAACCTGGGGAGTTGCCGGTGGCTGGTATTGGGGTGCCGAGTCCGGTTGGGCTTGCGATTGGGGCGGCGACTGGGGCTGTCCCTGCGGCGAAGGCAGCGGCAGCGATTCCGGTGCGGGGATGAAGACAGGGGAAACCGGTTGGGACGCGGCAGGTGCGGCGCCGGTGAGGGTGACGTTGTCTTCCGAAGGCAGGTTCATGCGGCCGGTATAAGGAGCGGCGGCGCCGTCGGCCGTTTTGTGCGAACGGGTGCGATGCTTGCGGGGGGTGGAGGCGTCGACGGCGGGGGCGGGATTTCCCTGCTCCGCGGCGGGGGTTGGCGCTGAAGCCGGCGACCTGGAGTAGGTGGAGCTTTGGGCCGGCGCTACTGGCGGTGGGGCACTGGCAGCACGCGTTGGGGCCGGAGCCGGCACCTCGATCCGGGTTGTGGAGGGAGCTGTAATCATGCCGGCCTGGAGCGGGGCGTTGCCCTGCTGTTGCTGTGCCAGCATGACGGGCGCGGTACCGTTATAGGGATCGGGCCCGTAGGCGGGCAGCGGCGGCAGCTTGGCAGTTTTCTGGAAGGGCTCGTAGTTGGGATCGAGGAGACGCTGGAGGTCGGCCGCCGAGGTTGCTTTGTGCGGCCTGGTATTGACGTCGGGATAGGCGAGGTCGTGGGCCAGGCGGTCGGTGGGGGCGGCCTTGGGCATGGCCGCGAGGGAGGCGCGCCAGTAGTCGGCGGCGCGCTGATTGTCGCCGCGAGCCTGTTCAAAGCGTGCGGCCATGGCCAGGATGTTGGAGTCGGCCGGGAAACGCTCGAGCGCCTGGCGAAGCCACAGTTCGGCCTGCGGCTTGTCGTTAGCGGCGAGGGCGGCCCCGATGGCGCCCTGGAAGTCGGCTGCGCCGGCATCCTGCATGCCAACTGACTTGTAAATGGCGAGGGCTTCCTTGGTCTGGCCGGTGCGCAGGTATCCTCCTGCGAGTACCTTGCGCACCTGCAGGTTGTCAGGGAAAGACAGGGATGCTGCTTCGAGGATTTCGACGGCGCGCTGGTTGTCGTTGTTATCGATGGCCGCGCCGGCGCGGCGGACGCTCCAGTTAGCCCAGATGGTCTGGACGGTTTCGCGCTGGGTGGCGGTCAGGTCCTGGCGGCTGCCGAGGCGCATGAGGGCTGGATAGAGAGACCGATCGTTTTTGGTGTTGTAGAGCAGCCACGCATTTTGAATGTCGAGGCTGGCGGGCAGCGGCTGCCTGAGGGCGGTGTAGTGAGCCTGCACGCGGTTCATGTATTCCACGGCGTGGGGCACGTCGCCGATGGCGGCGTATAGGCTGGCTTCGCCTTCAACGAAATCGAAATCGGATTCAAGCTGCTTGCGGACGGCGGGCGGGATCAGGGCAATCTGCTGCAGGGCCTCGGTATTGTGATTGGTCGACTGCAGGGTGGCGATCAGGCCCTTCCATGCGTCGATGCGATCAGGATGCGCGGTGAGAACCTGGCGGTAGATGCTGTAGGCTTGCGCGGTGTTGTTGCGCTGCATGTAGATCGAGGCCAGCTGCAATTGCATCTGCAAGCTGGGCTGACCACCGGCTGCCATCTGCAGCTTGGCGGCGCGCTCGAGCAGGTTCTGAGCGATGTCGAACTGGTTGGCCTGCTGGTAAATGGAACCGAGCATGGATAGGAAGCCCACATCAGAGAGCGCCGATTCATACGTCGCGGGCGGCATCTTCTCCACGTCGGCGATCGACTCGTTGTCGCGATTGAGCTCGTGGTGGGCGCTGACCAGGCCCATCCAGGCGGGCAGATTGCCGGAATCGTCGTTGAGGATCTGGGTGTACATCGCAGCGGCCTGGTCAAAGCGGCGAGCTTCCATCAGGATGCCGGCGTATTGCAGGCGCGTGTCCTGCTTGAGATTGGCGCCGTTGGCAGGAAAAGGCAACGCCAGCGCCTCGGACAGTACGCGCTGCGCATCGGCAGACCGATTCTGACCGTGGTAGATGGTGGCCAGGGTGCGCAGGTATTCGGGATCGCGGGTCATCGCCGTCTTCACGTTAGGCGGAAAGCGATTGATGAGCGCCAGCGCTTTGTCGTTCTGACCGTCGCGCGCGTAGGCCAGAAACAGGCCGCGCCAGGCGTCGGCGTTGTGCGGATCCTGCTTGAGCAGCTGGTCGTAGATATTGGCCGCGGCACTGTACTGCTGCTGCTTGGTGAGCAGGCCCGCGAATCCGCTGAGCGCCTCCTTGCTCCTGGGCCGCATGGCAATGGCTTCCTGGTACTTGGCGGCAGCGAGCTCGAGGTTGTTGTCAGTGAAGGCCTGGGAGGCTTCGCCCATGGTGTACCAGAAGCGGGAGGTGGCGAGGGCGTTCTCGACAGTGGGATTCTTGTAGCCGTTCTGTTCGGCCTCCGTAAGGAAGCTGATGGCGCCGCTGAAGTTGTTCTGCTGCATGCGCAGGAAGCCCATGCCGGCTTCGGCGCGGCTGTTGGTGGGATCCTTCTCCAGGATCTCGGCGAAACGGGTTTGCGCCTCTTCGAGGCGATGGGCGTTGAGAGAAGCGAAAGCGGCGCGCTCAGCCGGGGTGCGGGCGATGCCGGAGTTCATCTCCGCCAGCTTGGTTTCGTCTTCCTTCAGGCGAGCGGTGAGTTCGGTGTCCGCGGGATGCTCCTTGAGGTACTGGCGCAGTTCGGCGGCGGAGGCAGGGTTGGCGGAATCCCACACCAGGGCCTGGCGGAGGGCGGCCTGGGCAGTGGCATCCTGAGGATGAGCCTCAAGGATGCGGATGCCCTCGGCCCGGTTACGCGCCTCGTAGGTGAGCATGGTGCCAAGTTCGATGGCGAAGCGGGGATCGCCAGGATTGCGCTGCGCAAGGGCGCGCATGGCAGTGATGGCGGTCTCTTTGCCTCCGGCAGTACCGTAAAGCGTCTGGTAATAGGCCAGGGCGATGTCGCCGTCAGGGGGACGATCGCCGTAGAGGTCGCGATAAATCCGCATCGCGTCTTCGTTCTTGCCCTGGCGGGCAAGGTTGCCGGCCTGACGGAGGCGATCGCTTTGAGAACTGGTGCTGGCCAGGGACTGGATGCGCGCAATGTTGGGGTCGTTGGGGTTGATGGCGCGCAGCTGTTCAAGCGTGGCTTCAGACTTTGATGCCTGGCCGCTGAGCTTGTAGTCACGGGCAAGCCCGGCGAGGGCTTCGGTGTTATGCGGATCGGAGAGCAGGATCTGCTGCCAGAGCTGGATGGCCATGTCGGGACGGCCGCGGGACTCAAGCGCGTGGGCGTTGGCGAACAGCACCTGGCGGGTTCGCTCGGGGCCGGCAGCCGGCGGCTGCTTCTGCGCGCACGCCGCACCCAGGCATAGTGCCAGAATCGCTCCGGTTCCTGCCGTCCTGTGAGCAAACCTCATCACCGTGTCCACTTTACCCTCAATTCCCCGCGCGGCCCGAATTGAAATCGGCCGTCTAAAAACCCGGTAGCAAACAGGACAAGGTTCTGATCGTAATATGCCGGGTCTTTGCCATACAAACCAGTTGCGGCGTCCAGCTGCGCGCTGATACGGCTGCGCTGCTGGGCCTCCGCTTTGTCGTTTTGCGGGAGCGCCCGGAGATAAGGCAGCACTGCCGCGGAAAAGCCTACAGGACCATCTTGCGCCGACGGCTGGCCACCGTCAGAGACCTTTTCGGGAGGGGCACCATGGTTGGCAACGTATGTCCCCATTCCCGACAGAGAACCGATCATGTCGGTGCGGGTGTGGGCGGAGGGGTCAAGCATGCCGGCCCACAGATAAACGCGGATGGCGTCGTAGCTGCCTAAGGGTGGAGGCGCGGTCTTGCCCTTGGGGACAACGCCCGGCCCGGTCGCGGGGGCGAAGCCATCGTTGGGCGCCCAGTCGGTCCAGTCCATGGCGAAGCCGCGGCGAGAGCTGAGCTTAACCAGTCGCGGGATGTTGAGCGCGACGGCTCCCCAGGGGCCGGCGGGATCAACAGCGGCGAAGCGCTCGAAGATGAAGAGCGGAACATAGCTGGGATTGACCGTCCAGGTCCCCTTGTGAGCGAACAGGGCGGTGGGGCCGGGCATGAGCATGAGGCCGAAGCCGGGCAGCTCCGCCACTTCCTGCTTGGCGATCTGGTGCATCATCTGGCGTGCGGTGGCGGTGTAGGCAGGATCTTTCCAGAGACGGCCGGCTTCCTCTAGCGCGTAGGCGATCCAGGCATCGGAGTCCGCAGCGGGATTGGGGTCAAGCTGCTTCCACTGGCCGTCCTTGGACTTTCCCCACAGCCAGGCGGGGAGGCGGGCGCCGAGGCTTCCGCCGGCGAGGTTGGTCTGGGTCCAGCGAAGCACCTGGTCGAACCGCGCGCGGTCGTTGTTGGCAAGGGCGAAGAAGAGGGCGTAGGACTGGCCTTCAGAAGTGGTTCGTCCGGCACCCTGAGGATCGACAACTCTTCCCTGCGGGTCGATGAAGTGGGCCGCGTAAGCATCCCACAGGGGCCACGAAGCAGGTGTACAACGGCCGTTCACGGCCAGAATAAGCAGGCAACCGAGAAGAACTCCATAGTGCCGCCCCCATGTAGTCCGAGAGGTCATCAAATAAAACTCCTAAATATGTTTTCGCCCACGCTCCCCGGGCGGCACACGGCTGGTGCAGCATTACGAATCTATCTTTGCCGCAGGTCCGTTCTAACGATGCTACATGGCTGGCGGCTAACCGTCGGGCGAATGCCTTGCGTCCACCTGCCTTGCAGCGCTGTTGGCGCGCGATCTACCGCTCCACCATTTTGAGCCGGGCGCGAGCCTTCTGGCGCAGCCACTGGCGCGTCCATATGGCGAGCAGGAAGGCAAGCACCAGGATGACGACCGCCGCAAGCCACGGCACTTCCATAAACCACAGGGTCAGGCGGGTCCACCACGGCAGGGTTCCTACGTGGTAGATTGACGCTCCGATGCGGAACGACTGGAAGCGTGTGCCCAGGAGCAGTGCCACGGTGCCCTGAATGTCGCTGGCCTGCTGGACGTAGAGAAACGTCTTCATGAAGGGCTCGAAGGTGGCTGAATCCTTGATGCGGATGGCGACGACACTTTTGCTCTCCGCCATGTCGTAAGGGGACTCGATCCCCTCCATGACGGCGTCGGGCGTGCCTGAAGCGACCAGGTCACCAGACTCGGCGTGCTCGGCGGATTGCACTTTCCACCAGGCGCGATGGAGAGGGAGAAAGAAGCCGGCGGTGTCGTGGACCTGCACCTTGCCGCTATGCAGGGAGACCGGAAGGTTGGTAACGAGCTTGTCGAATCCAGGCTGATCGTCGCCCGTGCCTATGACGAGGAAGTCGGCCCGCGCACCGGGCTGGAGAGCCTCTGGTCCTGCGACCGTGACACGGAGGGCGGGATAGCCGGTCTGGCGGCTGAAGTGGCCCATGAGGGTAACGAACATCTCGATTTCCTGCTCAGTGGGCGTGGGCGGAAGGACGACGGTGGTCTGGTTCAGATCGGCAAAGCGAGTGAACGGAAAGCCAGCGTTGGCGAAGACTTCGAGATTGGGCATCGGAGCGTAGTGCGGGTAGCCCCGTAGATCGAGATAGGAGTCGCGCAGGATGGCGCCCATCATGTTGACCGGCGTGGTGTCCTGGCAGCCGCTTTTCTTCATCAGCTGGAAGGTGAAGTCAAAGGAGAGGGAGTTTGAAAAGGGGCGCAGATTGACGACGGGCACGGGCACGTCGAGCTGCATGCGGCGGCTAGGCTCCTGCCCAGGCACCAGCGGAACCGAGCCGAGGAACGCGTTGTTGACGCGAATCTGCATGCTGGAGATGGGACCGATGGGGATGGGGTTATAGCGGTATGCCAGGCGCAGAACGGCATTGGGGCGTTCGTTGTAGAAGACGTCGGGAGCGAGACGGAAATAGACGCTGACCGGCGCGGAACCATCGCCCTGCAGAGAGTCGGCAGTCGCATAGTCCCAGAGCGCAACGGTCTGGTCGGTGCGGGCCCAGCGCGGGGCGCCGTCGGCGGGTTGCCGCGCGGGCAGCTCGAGGGTCTCGATGTTGGTCTGCGCGCCCTGGAGCACGTCGGTGTGAAGGGCTACCGCCTGGGCGGCGCGAATGGCCTGGTCCGAATCCTGTCCCGCGATCACCAGCACCTTCCCATAGGGATCATTGGGATTGGTGCGCATGGCTATGGTGGGCGAGTCTACCTGCGGCATGTTGAGGCCGGAGGGAAGATTTGAGGCGTTGTCGGAAATGACGATAGCGTTGCCGGCGGGGAGATTCCCGATGTGGACCGGGAAACGCACCGGCCGGCTCTCGGAGATGAGGCCGAAATAGCTGGTGACGATGCCGGCTGCCTGGATGGCCTTGGGCGAGGGCGAGGTAGCGAAGACCACCGGCAGGCTGAGCGGCTGGACTACAGCCGGGTCGAGAAACGGCAGCGGCAATTGCTTGAGATCATCGGCAAGCGGGAGCAGGTCACCCTGGATGTCGAGATAGGTGCTGCGGTGGACGCGGGCCCACAGGGTGGTGTTGGCCGGGTCTTCGCAGACCATAACGTAGTGGCCGATGAACTGGATGGTGAGGGCGTTATTGTGCACCATCAGCTCCGGAGGAATGGTGAACTCCGCTTCGCCGATCTGGGTGGAGCTTCCACCGGAATTGTTGGGCGTGGGCTGAACAGTCGCGAAGAGGGTGCCGTTGAGCATCAGCTTGATGTGGCTGAGCGCCGGCAGCAGGCTGGGCGAGAACGCGTACGAGACGTGAATCTTGGCGGAGCGGGCGACGTGGGTCTGGGGCAGCGTGAAGTAGATGCTGTGATTGCTGTCGATGCCGTGCAGTTCGATCTGCTGCGCACCGGCGTCGGCGAGGCTGAAGACGTCGCGAAACTGGCCCGGAGGAGGCGGGGCGAGAACCGGGCGAGCGGCGGAGCCGGCCTGCTGCCCGTCGGCGTCAATGGCCGCCTGGGCATGGAGCCGGGTTGCCCCCAGCCCAACCATTACAGCCAGAAGGAGACCGACCGAGGTCGTGGTTGCGGCGATGGTTTTGCCCTTGGCGGCCTTGGCAGGCTGCTTCTTCTTTTGCGGCGTAAGCAAATTCCTGAAAGTCATGGCCAACCCCATCATGGAGATCTGGAAGATCCTCTGGAGGCTGCCCAGGATATTGTCGGTTTCGCGATGCTCTCCCCAGCCGAGCCAGGTGTCGGCGCGCGAGTAAAGCACCACGGTGAGAACTTCCTGTTCGGCGATGGAGAGGTTTTCGAACTTGACGCGAAGCACCGAGCCTTCGGCGGAGACAACTGTTCCGCGCAGCTCGTTTTCACCGGAAGGCAGGGGGAACACCAGCTTGACCTCGCCGAGCGGATCGGCTTCGATGGTCTCGCCGAATTTGATGCTGGAGCCGCCGGAAGACATATCGATGGTTTCGCCGGCGATGAGGCGTCCGTCGGCCAGCTTGACCATGACGGGGGTGACCATGGCGATGCGGACGGTGGTGCGGAGCTGCTTCATCTCGCGGGCGACGGCGGTGGTGACGCCGAGGATGACGATGTTGAAGAAGCACCAGATGACGTTCATGATCACGGTGCCGGGCCGGTCGCGATCCCATATGAAAAAGCGGGGGATGGCGATGAGAACGCCCGCCATATTGAACAGCAGCAGGATGAGGAACGGCTGGGCGATGCGGGTATCGAAGAAGGTCCGCTTGACTACGCCGCCCTTGGCGGTCACGTTGAATTTGCCCAGCTTGGGATTGACCAGCGCCATCATGGTGGGCAGCAGAATGTATGGCGAGAGGACCGTCTCGTAGATTTCGTTCCAGAATGAATGGCGGTGTTCGCCCTGGATGCGGGAGTTGGTGACGTTGGACAGCATCAGGTGGGGCAGCGCGTAAGCCAGGATGGCGGCCCAGTACCCGGGCACATTGGTGTGATTGAGCAACAGGTAGATCAGGGGCGCGCTCAGGAAGATCAAACGCGGGATGGCGTACATGAAGTGCATCATCGCGTTGAAGTAGCAGAGGCGCTGGGGGAACTTGAGCCCAGGAGCGAACAGCGGATTGTCGGTGCGCAGGATCTGAATCATGCCGCGGGCCCAGCGGATGCGCTGGCCGACGTGCGCGGAGAGGCGTTCGGTGGCGAGGCCGGCTGCCTGAGGAATGTTGATGTAGGCGGTGCCCCATCCGTTCATCTGCATGCGCAGAGAGGTGTGGGCGTCCTCAGTGACGGTTTCGACGGCGATGCCGCCGATTTCGTCGAGGGCCGTACGGCGGAGTACTGCGCAGGAGCCGCAGAAGAAGGTGGCGTTCCAGAAATCGTTGCCGTCCTGCACGATGCCGTAGAAGAGCTCGCCTTCGTTGGGAATGACGCGGAACTGGCCGAGGTTGCGTTCAAAGGGGTCGGGCGAATAGAAATGGTGCGGCGTCTGCAGCATGGCCAGTTTCTTGTCGCGCAGGAACCAGCCCATGGTCATCTGCAGGAAGCTGCGGGTGGGCACGTGGTCGCAGTCAAAGATGGCTACGTAGGGCGAGGTCATGCTCTTGAGGGCGGTATTGATGTTGCCGGCCTTGGCATGGTTGTTGTCGGTACGAATCTTGTAGCCGACACCGGCCTCGAAGGCAAAGTCGGCGAACTCCTTGCGGCGCCCGTCATCCAGGATGTAGACGTGGAGCTTGTCGGCCGGCCAATCGATGTTCATTGCGCCCAGGGCGGTGTAGCGCACTACGTCGAGGGGCTCGTTATAGGTAGGGATGAGGACGTCGACGTGCGGCCAATCGACTTCATCGTCGGGCAGGGACACGGGCGCGCGGCGCAGCGGCCAGATGGTCTGAAAGTAGCCGAGAAAAAGAATGAAGAATGCGTAAGACTCAGCCAGAATGAGGCTGATGATAAAAAACGCATCAAGAGCGCCCCAGTGGTTGGCGGGGTCCTGAAAGAACTGAACGGTGCCAGAGAGGCGCCAATAGCCATAGCGAAAGGTGCAGAACGCCGACATGATCATCAGGGTGAGGGTGATCAGGTAGGAGTCGGAGCTGCGGGCTATGGCGAGCCCGATGAGGAGCGTCAACAGTCCACAAACCGCCTGTTGCGGCCAGGTAAGGGGGAGAACAGCCAGGAAACAGAAGATCCCAGCTGCCGCGGCAAGGAACAGGAGGCGGAGGAGCTTGGTGAAGCCGTTTTCTCCCGCCCCGATGTCCTGCCAAAGGCCGGTAGGGGTCATCTCTCACTCCAGCGAACCCCCCGGAATCCACCAGAGGCGGGCGCGGCGAGGCTTTTTACCCACGCGGCCAGGCTGCCGAAATCTTCCGCTGCAGACGAGGTGGGCGCGTAGTCCACTACGGTCATTCCCTCGGCCAGGGCTTCGCTGACTGCGGGTGTACGGCGCAGGGCGAAGGGCAGGAGCCGGTCGCCAAGCTGTTCGCGCAACACTTCACGGACATCGAGATGGAGAGGGAGTGACGGGTCAAATTGATTAAGTACGTAATAAGGCCGGACCTGCTGTCCGGAACCGCTGACGTTGTGCTGGAAAAATGCGTCGATGGAGCTGACACTGACGACTGAACTCATGTCGGCGATGACCGGAACCAGCACGGTAGGGGCCATGCGCAGCACGCGGCGGGTGGTGGCGCCGGATGCCGTGGCGAGGTCGACGATGATGCGTCCGACTCCACGGGAGTGGCGGGAAATTTCCTGGGTCAGGCTTTCCTGGGGAGCGGACTCCGGTCCCAGGCTCTCGTGATCCACGGTGATGAGTTGTACGGGGGCATCGCCGCCGGAAGTGGGAGCGGTGAAGGTCCGCAGTACGCCCGGCCTCTGATCGTGGGCGCCGAAGAAGAAAGGCAGCAGGCCGAAGGCAGCCGTGTCGACGAGGAGCACCTTTTCGCCGCGGGCGGCGAGGGTGCGTCCCAGGGTGGCAACCAGGCTGGTCTTGCCCACGCCGCCAGCCAGGGAAAACACGGCGAGGACGGGAGCGCGTTGAGGCACCGGAGCGGGCAGGGCCTCGGCGGGAGCCGGGGTGCTGGTGAAAACCCCTTTAAGGGCGAACCAGCGGGATGTGAGGCGATCGCGGGACGCCTGCAGGGTATCTTCCGGGGCTTGCGGAACGGCTTGACTGGGAGTTTCGGGGCGGCCGTCGTTCAGCCACGCGGGACGCGCTGCCTCACGCGGCTCATTGTGGCCCCAGCCATTGCGCACCTGGAGGTAGTGGTCCTCGCGAACGGGAGCATGGTCCTCGCGGGCGGGCGCGTATTCCGGCTGGCTAACCTGAGGGGGATATGCAGGCTGGTTCAAAGGGTGTCCGTAAGGGGGTTGGCTCGCGGATTGAGGATAGACCGGCTGTCCGGCCGCCGAGGCGTACATCGGCGAGGCGGGCTGCGGGTGGGCCGAGGCCGAAGGAACAAAGGACGGCTGGCTGTGGGGATAGCCGAAGGCGGGTTGAGGCTGCTGAAGCGCGTTGCCGGCTAGCGGCAGGGCCGATTGGGCGGCTGCGGGACGCTCCGCGCGAGGTGACTGCCACATGCGTTGCGCTATCGGCGGTTCTGCAATGTAAGGTACCGGGCCAGGCTCGGGGCGGGGGGCTACAGTTTCCGGCTTGCGAAGGGTTTCCGGTTCGGTCATGGACTCGGCGGGGCGCGGCATGTCGGTGGTCTTTTTGGACTCGGATTCTTCGCGAGAGCGGCGGCGTTCCGCTTCGATCGCGTCCTGCACGCGCTGGCGGGCTTTTTCACGGGTCTGGGCGCGCGAGGCCGAAAAGTCGCGATACTTGGCCCCGTGCAAATTGGCCCACGAATATAACGTCGCAACGTCTTCGGGTGGTTCGGTTGTATCGAGTTGCAGTTTGCGATCAGTCATGTGCCACCTTCATCCCACCGGGGCTTCCAGTCCACGATTTGCGTTCACGTGAAAAAGGCATGGCGCACCAACGGCAGGGTACCCTTGCAACCACATCCTATTTGGAGGCTATTGTCAGAACAATAACACTTGTAACGTTACGGTACTAACACTTTCTAGGTATGGATCGGGACTTTGGAGATCAGCTTGCAGACACCGCAAGTCCATGAATCCACGAGTCGTTTTGAAGTTCGCTTACGGAATGATGATCCTCATAGTAGTCCAATTCTGCGGCAATGAACAGCAAATCTTTGCGGCATTCATGCCGCGCCGCGAGCCGGTCAAGGGCCACGACCGTTATCACATACCAAACAGTCATGATGGCGGTAGACTCCCCCTTTGGAGTGTCTCTTCCGAAGCAGGTGTGAACCGCGCCGGCGGATCAGGATGCGCATCGGTGGAAGGGGGAGCTGGACACTCTCTGAGGAAGGCGCGGGCGGCTTCATTTCCCGCTGGATGTTCGGGATGGGAATGGGACGGGTTTAGGGAGGATTCGGGGGAAGGATGGACTTCGACGCGATCGTAATCGGAAGCGGGTTTGGGGGAGCGATTGCGGCGTGCCGGCTCGCCGAGCGAGGTTATCGCGTTCTGGTTCTCGAGCGGGGGCGCCGGTGGGACAAGGCCAGCTACCCCCGGCACCCTGGCGACGCGTGGCTCTGGAACGGCGAGAATCCCGAACAAGAAAACGGCTGGATGGAATTCCGTGCCTTCCCCTATATGTCGGTGGCTTCGGGGGTGGCCGTGGGTGGAGGATCGCTGATCTCGGCGAATATTTCCTCGGAAGCATCGCCGGCTGCATTTGCTTCGGGCTGGCCGCAGGAAATTACCTACCACGAGCTTAAGCCCTATTCGGATGCGGTTGCCCGCTTCATGAATGTCCAGCCCGTACCGCGAACCCACTGGGCACACCGGACCTGGAGCGGAGTGGCGGGAGTTCCGGGCGGCGCCCGACGGCGCCCGCTGGAACTTGCCATCGCGTTCGATCGCGAGTTTTCAGTCTCGCACTCCGGGGATGGTGCCGATCCGCTGATGGCGCGCCAAAGCAGGCGTTTCATCAACGCACAAGGGGTGGAACAAGGTACCTGCGTCCATCTGGGCGAGTGCGAAATCGGGTGCGACTCAGACGCCAAAAATACCCTGGACCGGAACTACATTCCCTGGGCAGAGAAGCACGGCGCCGAGGTGCGAGCCCTGCACCTGGTCAGCTCCATTGAGCCGGTGGAGGGTGGATACCGGGTTGACTTTGACCGGATCCAGGACGGACGCCGCTTGCCCGGGCGGCAAACGGCGCGGATTGTCCTGGTGGCGGCGGGTTCTCTGGGCTCGACCGAGCTGCTGCTGCGGTGCCGCGATCTTTACCGCACCCTGCCAGCACTGAGCGCGGCGCTCGGCAGTGGCTGGAATTCGAATGGTGATTTTCTGCCCCCATATCTCCGCGCGCATGAGCCCGCCTCGCGGGCGGTCGGGGCGAGCGCGGACATCGACTTCTCTGATCACCGCTGTCAAAGCCGGGCTTACTGGGTGGCGGAAGGCGGGCCTTCCAATCGGTTGGGCGGCTATGCGTGCCAATGCGATAAACGTGCTACCCGGAATGAAGCGGCGCGGCTCTTTCTGGATTCGTTCAGGAAGCTGATGCGGGGTGACCAACTGGCGCAGAACCTCATCCCGTGGTTCGGTTCCAGAGGCGACGCGGGACGAGGCAGTCTTCGGCTGGAGCAGCGCTCATCCACCGGAACATGGGCGCTTCGCCTCGATTGGGACGGCGACCGGACGAGGGATAGCGCCGCTACGATTCTCGAAATGCATGCGAAGCTGGCGGAAGAAAACGACGGACGACCATTACTCCCCGGCGCATGGTCGCAAGCGACTTCCATGATGACGCCGCAACCTCTGGGCGGCTGCAACATGGCCGAGACGGGGGATGGCGGAGTTGTGGACCATTGTGGCGAGGCGTTTGGTTATCGCAACTTGTTCGTCGTGGATGGGGCAATCGTGCCGGTCGCACTGGGAGCGAACCCTTCACGAACCATCGGGGCGCTGGCTGAGCGCTGCGCGGCGCTGCTTGGCGCGGACGGGCGGTGAGGCGGGCGCTTGTCCAGGGCGAAAAGACGTCTCAGTGGATGTTCACGTGAGATCCCACGACCAGTTTCTCCGCTGTTTGCAGCGCTTCTGCTTCCGGAACGGCTACGTCGGGCGCCACGCCCTTCCCTTCCCAGTCAGGCGCAGTGTAGGGGTTGGAGATGGGAGTCTCGGGGATCCCGATTCCGAAATGATCGTCGACGCGATGGAAGGCGCCGATGTGCGCGCTGCCGGCGGTTGTCTCGCCGACGATGGTGACACGGTGGAGCATTTTCAAGTTGTAGCAAAACTGCTCCGCTGCGGAGATGGTCCGCGCGGAGGTGAGGACATAGACGGGCTTGTTGGTCAGCCTGCTCTCTGAAACGGGAGCGAGTTGGGGAGAACCGTTTCTGGCGTCTTCGCGGGGGTTGTACCAGGCCTGAGGCCCGTCGATGAGCCATGCTGCGATGTAGGCTACCATTTCCGGGGTTCCGCCGCGGTTGTCGCGGAGGTCGACGATGAGCGCGTCGGAACCGTTTAGGCGTTTCATGACGGATTCGAGCTGGTCGTGACAGATAGATGGTTCGGGGAAGGAATCGATCTTGAGATATCCCACGTTGCCGTCGAGGGTCCGTGCCGCGGACACGTCGCAGTTCTGCCGGATGAGTCGGGCTCGATATTCTTCGAGGACTATGGCGGACGGCGCAGCTCCAGACGGAGACGGAATGGGATCGGCGCTGAAGACGACAATGAGATGCATGTCGCCGGTGGCCTCCCGGATGTCGGAGGTCAGGCTGCTGGCGAGAGCCGGACCATTAGATGCCGCGTTGTAATCGCCGCGGGCCTGGCGCTTCATCAGAGCCTCCGCAGCAGCACGTGCCTTGTCGGGATCGACGTAGTGGGCTTTGAGTTCTGCGATCACCCGGTTGATCACGCGGCGCCGCTGGTCGGCAGGAAGCACCTGGGCGGGGGGCTGCTGCGCCGTCTGCGCCGTCAAGGCTGGTAGCGCGGAGTCGGCCGGGGCAGTCCCATGCTTGACCACGGCATTTCCCTGCGATGTAGTGGCAGATGGTGCTGCGTCGGGATTGAGGCGCGAGACGACCGATTCGACCGGCGATGCGTGATCGTCGGGTCCGTCGAATGGCTGGTACCGCCGGGCATGGCCGAGCACGAAGATGAACGTCCCCAGCGCCGCCAGAGAACAGGCACAACCAAAGAGGAACGAGCCGGGCCGCAGGGGCTGGCGGTCCAGAGTCCGGAAAGATGGCACGCCGGGGTTGTAGTCAGCTCCAGCCGCTGCGACGGGGATGCGGCGGGAGTTGTGCAAGGCCTGGTGAAGGCCGAGGGCAAAGTCGATCAGAAGATCAAGGCAGAGGCGAATTCTTGGCAAGAGGCCGGTTTCGTCGCGGACGCGGTCGCGGAATAACTGCATGGCATCGTCGCCGTAGACTCGGCGAAATGCTGCCGGATAGAGGCGCAGGAACAGGGCGTAGATCTTCTCAGACATGTTCCCCCCGGAAGATTTTTTTGGCGCGTGCCACACGCAGGAGGCCGGCGAGCCGCTCGGCCTCGGTGCGCGCTTCTTTTCTGCCAGACGAACTCAGACGGTAAAAGCGGCGCCGCTCGGCACCGGATTCAGTTTCGGCCGCACGTTCGACTTCCTCGATGAAGCCTTCTTCAACGAGGGCCTGGATGGAGCTGTAGAGTGTGCCGGGTCCGAGACGAACGCGGCCCTCGGTTTGCGCTTCAACCTGTCGCATGATGGCGTAGCCGTGAAGGTCTTCGTCGGCAAGGGAAAGGAGAATCTGAAAGGCGGCGGCGGGAAGAGGATCGAATTTTCGTTTAGGCATCAATCATCCTCGATGATCGATATATCGATAAACGACTGTAGAATTGACTCGCCTGAACTGTCAACGAGATTTTGAGGACTGCATGGCTGTGATTTCCGGGCCGGCACAAGTACCGAGGGCCGCAAGCTAGTCAGCCGCCGGCTATGGCGCCAATCACCAGGAGGGGTTCACGGCCTTCGGCGACGGACGCCGGAAGGGGGTTATCGGGGGAGTCGTGGGACAGGTCTTCTTCGCAGGCAAAGAAACGGAGGAAGGGCCTGCGCTGCCTGGTGACCTGGTCGCGGACGGTGCCGAGCAGCACCGGGTAGCGGGCTTCGACCGCATCGAGGACGGACCTGATCGTGACCGGTTCAAGGACATCCAGGGTTACCTCGTTCCCTACCCCGGCGAGGTTGCGCAGGTGGTAGGGAAGGCAGACGCGGACGGAACGCTTAGGTGCGCCGGCAGACATCATTGCAGGGTCTGTACCTCAACGGAAAAGACGGCGGGAAGGTCGTGGACGATGGCGTTCCAGGAATCGCCGCCGTCGGTGGAGGCGTAGACCTGGCCGCCGGTGGTCCCGAAGTAGATGCCGCAATCATCGAGACGATCCACTGCCATAGCATCGCGCAGCACGTTGACGTAGCAGTCCTTCTGGGGAAGGCCCTCCGTGAGCGCTTCCCACTGGTTGCCGCCGGACCGGCTGCGGAAAACCCGAAGCGCGCCGTCGAGGGGGTAGTGCTCGGAGTCGCTCTTGATGGGGACGACATAGAGGGTTTCGGGTTCGTGGGCGTGGACGTCGATGACAAATCCGAAATCGGTAGGGAGGTTGCCGCTGACCTTGTTCCATGTTTCGCCGGCGTTATCGGTGCGCATGACATGCCAGTGCTTCTGCATGAAAACGGTGTCGGGCCGGGCGGGGTGGATGGCGATGTGGTGGACGCAGTGGCCGACTTCGCCGGTGGGGTTGGGCATGAAGTCGGAGACCAGTCCGTTGTTGATGGGCTTCCATGTCTTGCCGGCGTCGTCGGTGCGGAAGGCGCCGGCGGCGGAGATGGCGATGTAGATGCGATCGGGGTTTTTGGGATCGGGGACGATGGTGTGGAGGCACATGCCGCCGGCGCCGGGCTGCCAGTCCTTGCCGGTGTCGTGTTTGCGGAGGCCGGAGAGCTCGGTCCAGGATTTGCCGCCGTCAGCGGAATGGAAGAGGGCGGCATCTTCAACACCGGCGTAGACGGTGTCGGGGTCGTTGATGGAGGGCTCGAGGTGCCAGACGCGCTTGAATTCCCAGGGGTGCGGGGTGCCGTCGTACCACTGGTGGGTGCCGGGGACGCCGTCGTAGGCGAAATTGTTGCCAACCGCCTCCCACGTCTTCCCGCCATCGGAAGAGCGCTGCATGACCTGGCCGAACCAGCCGCTGGTCTGGGAAGCGTAGATGCGGTTGGGGTCGGCGGGCGAGCCTTTGACGTGATAAATCTCCCATCCGGCGAAGAAGGGCCCGTTGACTTCCCATTTCTCTCGCTTGCCGTCGGACGTAAGAACAAAGGCGCCTTTATGGGTTCCGACGAGGACACGCACTCCACTCATATCACCTCCGGGTGATGCCAGTTTGGCTGAAAGATTTTGCGGAAATTATTCATGGAATTGAAGACGCATTCGCCATTCTTCCCGGGCGGGGTAGTGGGTGGCAAGGGCTTTGTGACAGGACGTTTAGGGACTTGCGGTTGCCTTGTGGACACTTAATTGCGGTGGTGGCCTTGGGAGGGATCGGTCGGCTGTTTTCGAGTGCGGGAGTGCTCTACACTGAAATTGGACCCTATGTCTTTTATCAGCCTGTTTGGCAGTCTCAAAGAACCCGAAGAGCCGGAGAAGCCCAAAGAACCGGAGGGCGACGAGGCGGGGAAATCCGGCTTTTTCAACCGCATGCGCCAGGCGGTTACGCGGACCCGTGAGTCGCTGAGTACCAAGATCGAAGGCATCGTGGCGATGACGCGCACGGTGGACGAGACGTCTCTTGAGGAGCTTGAGGCGGCGCTGATCACCAGCGACATCGGGGTGCAGACGACAGCGGAGATTCTGGACGCGCTGCGGGATCGGGCGCGGCGCCAGGCGATCGAAAGCGGAGATGAACTGCGCACGCTGTTAAAAGCTCAGATACGAACGATCCTGGAAGCGCCGCAACGGCCGATTGCAAAGCCCTCCGCTCCGCCCAAGGTGACGTTCCTCGTGGGCGTGAACGGCACAGGCAAGACGACGACCAGCGGCAAGCTGGCGGCGTGGAGCCGGGGCAAGGGGGAGTCGGTGCTGTTGTGCGCGGCGGATACGTTTCGCGCAGCCGCGATTGAGCAACTCGAGGTGTGGGCCGGGCGCAGCGGGGTCGAGATGATCAAGACGCGGCAGGGTGGGGATCCTGCGGCGGTGCTCTACGACTCCATCACCGCGGCCAAGGCACGTAAAATCGCGGAACTCTACGTAGATACGGCGGGGCGCCTGCACACCAAGACGGGGCTGATGGATGAGTTGGACAAGATGCGCAGGACGGCTTCACGCCTGATTCCGGAAGCGCCCCATGAAGTGCTGCTAGTGATGGACGCGACGACGGGACAGAACGGCCTGCAGCAGGCGCGGCTGTTCACGCAAGCGGCCGGCGTGACCGGGATTGTGCTGACCAAACTGGACGGCACGGCCAAGGGGGGCATTGCGGTGGCGATCGCACGGGAACTGAACCTGCCGGTGCGGTTCGTGGGGATTGGGGAAAAGATGACCGATCTGCTGGAATTTTCGCCGCAGGCCTTCGTGGATTCCCTGCTCGGCTAAGATCGCCAAGGTTCAGAATGCCCCAGGTTTGATTGAGCGGTTTCAAACGGCTTGGCCATGAACATCCCCGCGCCCATCGTAACGCGCCGTTGCGGTTGAACCATGTAGACTGCTTCGTGCGACCAGCGATGGGAACTCAGCAAAAATGAATCAGCAGGAGCAGGATCGCTACTGGATGCAGCGCGCGCTGGAACTAGCGCGGCGCGGGATCGCGGTGACTTCGCCAAATCCGGCGGTGGGCTGCGTGGTTCTCGACTGCGCCGGGCAGGTAGCGGGCGAAGGCTGGCACGAATACGACCTGGTCGACCATGCCGAGGTGATCGCGCTGCGAGTCGCGGCACAGCATGCCAAGGACCGGCTGCGGGGCGGCACTGCCTATGTCACCCTGGAGCCGTGCAACCACACGGGACGGACCGGCCCATGCACGGAAGCGCTGATCAGCGCGGGGTTAAAGCGAGTCGTGGCAGCCACCATCGACCCCAATCCCAATGTGGCTGGCCATGGTGCGGAACGGTTGCGGGCTGCAGGAATGGAAGTCGAGATCGGCGTGTGCCAAGCTCAAGCGCGGCGTTTGAACGAAGGCTTCGCGCGCTGGACCCAGCACAAGCGGCCGCAGGTGCTGATGAAGGTGGCGATGACGCTCGATGGGCGGATCGCTCCCCCCGCCGGGCGCCACACGGCCCGCGAGCCCTACTGGATTACCAGCGATGCGGCGCGGCGGGCGGTGCAGCCGTTACGCTGGCAGGCCGATGCGGGGCTGGTGGGCGTCGACACGGTGGTAGCGGACGACCCGATGCTTACCGATCGCAGCGGACTGAGGCGGCGACGCCCGCTGCTGCGTGTGGTCCTGGACTCTGCGCTGCGCATGCCGATCGATTCGAAGATCGTCAATACGGCACACAATGATGTGGTGGTGTTCACGATCTCGAAGGACGAGGCGCGGATCAAGCAACTGACCGAGCGCGGGGTGCGCGTCGAGGTGCTTCCGGCCGAGGCCGGGCGCGTGCCACTTGGAAAGGTGCTCGATCAGCTGGGCAAGGAAGGCATTCTAACGGTGCTGACTGAAACCGGCACACGGCTCAACACAGCGCTCTTGGCGGGCGGCATGGTGGATCGCGTACACCTGTTCGTATCGCCGCAGATCATGGGGTCTGACGCGGTTCCGGCATTTCGCGGACTGGTCTCGGCGATCCGGATGGGCGAAATCGAAGTGGAGCGGTACGACAACGACCTCGGGTTGTGTTCCCTGCTCCGCGATCCGTGGCCTGCGGTGTGACCGGGGCCTATTCCCGGGTTCTATTTGCGCTTTTCGATGAGCTGCCGGTAGAGCGCGACGGTCTGGTCGGCAATGGCATCCCATGCGAATTTCTCTTCGACGCGGCGCCGTCCGGCTTCGCCGAAGCGGCGTGCCTTTTCCGGATCGTTCATTAACTCGGTGACCCTGGCGGCAAGATCGCGGGAGAATTTCTCCGGGTCTGAGGGAAACTTAGTGACTGGGTCCTGATCGAAAGGAACGAGATAGCCGGTTTCATTATCGACCACAACTTCCAGGATGCCTCCCGTGGCGCTGGCGACGACCGGCGCATGGCAGGCCATCGCCTCGAGGTTGATGATGCCAAAGGGCTCGTAAACCGAGGGGCAGCAGAAGACCCGCGCATTGCTGTAGAGCTGGATGGCTTCCGGCTTGGTAACCATCTTTTCAATCCACACGACATGAGGATTGGCGGGCTTCACAGCCTCGACTTTTTCGCGCATTTCGAGTGCTATTTCCGGTGTGTCGGGCGCGCCCGCGCAGAGCACCACCTGGGTATGCTTGGGCATGTAGCTTATGGCATCGACCAGGTGAGTGACGCCTTTCTGGCGAGTAATGCGGCCTACGAACAGTACATATGGCAGGGTGGGATCTACGCCGTACTTGATGAGGGCGGATGTATCGGAAGTCTTCTGATATTCGGCCAGGTCGATGCCGTTGTAGATCACATGAATACGGCTGGGATCGACCTCGGGGTAAGCCTTCTGGATGTCATCCCTGGTCCCCCTGGAGACGGCGATGATGGCGTCGGCATCCTTAATGGCGGTCTGCTCGATCCACGAACTCATGGCATATCCGCTGCCCAGTTGCTCGGCTTTCCATGCGCGGAGCGGCTCAAGACTGTGGGTAGTCAGCACGAAGGGGATGTTGAACAGCTTCTTGGCAAGAAAGCCCGCCATCGAGACGTACCACGTGTGGGTGTGGACGATGTCGATGTTGGCGATGGTGACCATCTGGGCAATGTTGAGGCTCAGGGTTTCGAGCGCTGTCTTGAATTTTTCCTGGGTGCCGTCGGTGATCAGCGACCAAGGCTGATTGCCGCGAACGTGCAAATTCCCCTCGTCCAGTTTCTGGTCGCCCCAGCAGTGGACCTCCACCTCGATTTTTTTGGCGAGCTCGCGGCTCAGGTATTCAACGTGAACTCCGGCTCCGCCGTAAACGTTGGGCGGATATTCGCGGGTCATCAAACCTACTCGCACGGTGTAGCCTCCTCGGAAAAACGGCGCGGAGTTAACAATCGGGTTGGATCATAACACTCGAGGTGACCAGGCATCACCCTTGCTTTATTGCCGGCAGCATGCGACAGGGAATCATCTATCATTGAACGAGTTCCTGTCATTGGCGGATGAGAGGGTGCGCGTGGTTTGCGGGCCAGATCTTTGCATTGCGAAACAGGCATTGAACCGAAGGAGATCGAAGCGATGTTGGTCGTAACCGGGGGCGCAGGGTTCATCGGCAGCAATCTTGTTCACGAGCTCAATGCCCATGGCATTCAAGACATCCTGATCGTGGACAACTTCGCCAATGCGAAGAAATTTCACAATCTTCACGGCGCGCGCTATGTGGACTATCTCGACAAGCGGGAGTTTCGCAGGGCGATTGGGGAAAACGCGCTCGCAGGCGGCAAGATCGACGCTATCCTCCATCAGGGAGCGTGCTCAAACACGCTGGAAGACGATGGGGTGTACATGATGGACAACAACTTTCAGTACACCAAGGAGGTGCTGGGATTTGCCATTCGGGAGAATGCTCCGCTGGTTTATGCGTCGACGGCGGCGGTCTATGGGCTGTCCGGTCCGGGACGATTTACTCCCACGCTCGAAAACGAGCGCCCGCTCAACATTTACGGCTATTCCAAGCTGGTCTTTGATCACTACTTCCGCAACCAGTTGGCGATGGGCAAGGTGCCGATAACGGCCGTCGGGCTCCGCTACTTCAACGTTTATGGACCGCGCGAACAGCACAAGGGGCGCATGGCTTCGGTTATTCACCATTTTTCGAAACAACTCAACGATTCCTCCGTGGTGCGGCTTTTCACCGGGAGTGGCGGCTATGGCGATGGCGAACAGCGCCGCGACTTTGTATATGTGCGCGACCTGGCCCGCCTGAACATGTTCTTCGCCGGGCTCGGCCCCTTCGCGCCTGGTGCCGGCCAGGCACCGAAGACTTACCGGGGCCTCGTCAACGCGGGATCGGGAGCGAGCCGCAGTTTCAACGACGTTGCCAACGCGCTCATCACCGTCATCGGGAAAGGGCGAATCGAATACTCTCCATTTCCGACCGACCTTGCGGGCAGATATCAGCACTTTACCGAAGCCGATTTGAGCGGACTTCGCGCCATGGGCTGCGATCTGGAGATGACGGGACTGGAAGAGGGGGTTGCTGCGACGCTGGCTAAATTGAAGGAGTTGGAAGACTGAGGTCTTCAGGCGTGGAAGCAGTTGCCAGGAGGACCTGAACTGCTTCAAGCAGTGAGCCTCGTCGACAGTCGGCCATTTGCGCGGCCCGATCGGCTCCGGGCTTGTGCCGCGAGGGATCACCCTCGATGAAGATGGTGGGCATACCCAGGCGCCGACCAAACTCGATATCCGACAGCGAGTCCCCAATCATGATGCTGGTGGCGGCGTCGATCTCCGGGAAGTCGTTCCTGGCCTGCTCAAAGAGACCTTCGAGCGGCTTGCGGCAGGTGCATTGCCCCTTGTCATGCGGGCAGAAGTAGAATCCGTCGATGCGCGCGTCGTGATCTGCCAAAAGTTCCTGAAAACGTGCATGGATGGCGCGAACGCCGGCCTCGGTGTAAAGCCCCAGTGCGACGCCGCGCTGGTTCGATACAACTATCACCGTCAGCCCCGCGCGGTTGAGTGCGGCGATCGCTTCAGGAACGCCGGGGAGAACATGAAAGTCGCTCCAGCCCGTCACATATTGACCTTCAGGCATTTTTTCATTGACGACTCCATCCCGATCGAGGAATACGGTTCTAGGGACGGGGCCGCCATGAGATTTATTCATTCCGGTATCATAACGAATGCTGGATATGCGCTCGTTGCACAGGCATGGTTGTTTATAGACCCTGAAGGAGTGAAACATGGCTAGCGGTCCTGATGCCGAGAACGTCTTCAGCAAGGCCATCGCGGAGCATGTCGAAGTCGTGCGCCAGATTTCCGGAAACCTGGACACGCTGCAAAGCATTGGGCGGGCCATGTGCGCCACGCTGCGGGCCGGGGGCAAGATCCTGTGGTGCGGCAATGGCGGGAGTGCCGCCGATGCGCAGCATCTCTCGGCTGAACTGGTGGGGCGCTTTCGCCGTGACCGGCCGGGGATGGCGTCGGTCGCGCTGACTACCGACACGTCGATCTTGACGGCGGTGGCGAACGACTACGGATTCGACGCGATCTTTGCGCGACAAGTGGAGGCGCTTGGTGCACCCGGCGACTTGCTGATTGGCATTTCGACATCGGGTAACAGTCGCAACGTGGTGGCAGCAATCGAGACGGCGCGGGAGCGGGGACTGATGACGGTCGCATTTACGGGCATGGGCGGCGGTAAGATGGCCGCCATGGCCGATCATTCATTCATCGTCTGCTCGCGCGACACGGCTCGAATTCAGGAAGGACACATCCTGGCCGGGCACATGTTGTGCGACTGGATCGAACTTGATTCTCTCGATACGCCGGGTGCAGCCGCGGCAGGGACTTCGGTGACGCAATCGTCAGGAACTGCGCCGGCCGGGAGGACGTTGTGATCGACCAGCTTGAAGCGCTGCTCAGGGAAATCGAGCACGGTTGGGCAAACAGAAAGCTGCTGGTCGTCGGCGACGTCATGCTCGACAAGTACATCTGGGGTGAGGTTGAACGCGTGTCGCCCGAAGCGCCGGTGCCGGTGGTGCGAACCGTCCGCCATAGCGAGCAGCCGGGTGGCGCGGCCAATGTAGCCATGAACCTGGCCAAGCTGGGTGCGCAGACTCAAGTGATCGGCTTCACTGGTGGCGACCTCGATGAAGCGGTGCTGGCCAAGTCTCTCCAGATCCATGGCGTCTCCACCAATTTTGTTATTTCAGAGGGATTTCCGACCATCACCAAGGCGCGCATCGTGGGCGGCCGGCAGCAGATGTTGCGCCTCGACAGCGAGCGGATTGGTGAGCGCTCCAAGGGGGACTATGACCGGCTGGTGCAAGCCGTCCTGGAGCAGCTGCCTTCCTGCCACGCCGTCGTGCTGTCTGACTACGCCAAGGGAGTGCTCACGCCCGAGGTGTGCCAGGCGGTGATACAGGCTGCCCGGAAGCTGAGTATTCCAGTGATGGTCGATCCGAAGAGCGCGGATTTCGGCCGCTATCGGGGGGCCACGACGGTGTGCCCCAACCTGGGGGAGTTGAAAGCTGCCGTTGGTCTTGGTTCGCGCGATCTGAATTCTCTTTTGGAAGCCGCCGAGGCTATGGTGTTGGCGTTTGACCTTGAATTCCTCACGGCCACGCTCAGCGACAAGGGGATCGCGCTGATTCGGCCGGGGAATCGCTTCATGGCGCCGGCCGTGGCGCGGCAGGTTTTCGATGTGTCCGGCGCGGGAGACACGGTGATCGCGGTTCTGGCGCTCTGCGCCGCCTCGGGACTGACTCCCGAAATCGGAGTTCAGGTGGCGAATGTTGCAGCCGGGATCGTGGTGGGAAAAGTTGGAACTGTTCCTGTGGAGAAGCACGAACTGCTCGCCGCCCTGGCCCCGGAGATTGCGTTGCATGCCGAAGATAAGGTCGTCAACCTCGAGCAACTGGCGCAGCGGACGGCATTATGGAAGTCCGCCGGTTTGCGCGTGGTCTTTACCAACGGATGCTTCGACCTGCTGCACATCGGTCACATTACGCTCCTCGAACAAGCTCGACGCTTCGGCGACCGATTGATTGTGGCCATCAACAGCGATGCATCCGTGACTGGCCTCAAGGGTCCGGGTCGTCCGATTGTCGAAGAGCAACATCGGGCACGGGTGCTGGCCGCACTGGCCTCGGTGGATGCTGTCGTGGTCTTCGACGATCCTACTCCGCTGAACCTGATAACTGCCACGCGGCCTGACGTCATCGTCAAGGGGGGAGATTACAACCCGGACACGGTGGTGGGCGCCGCGGAGGTGCTCTCCTGGGGAGGCCAGGTGAAGATCGTGCCGACGGTCGCAGGCTTTTCCACGACAGGTCTGATATCTAAAGGGGCGGGCGGCCGGTAGCGCTGCACTTTCGATGTTCGTTTACGAATGCCGCCGGCGACCAAATACAATCCCATTATGCGTGTTTTAGTTACCGGCGCGGCCGGGTTTCTGGGATCTCACCTGGTCGATCGGCTCCTCGGCGAAGGCCACTCTGTCGTTGGCGTTGACAACCTTTCCACCGGCAGCCCCGACAACATTGCGCACCTGGCCGCCAACTCCCAATTCGAATTCAAGAAACATGACATTTGCGAAGCTTTCGATCCGGGGCCGGTGAACTATGTGTTCAACCTGGCCTCACCGGCGAGCCCGCCCGAATATCTCAGGCTCGCCATCGAGACTTTGCGGGTGGGCTCGATAGGCACTGAAAACGCGCTCAAGATCGCGGAGAAATACGAGGCCGGATTTCTGCACGCCTCCACTTCGGAGTGCTACGGTGATCCTCTTGAACATCCGCAGGTCGAAACCTATTGGGGGCACGTCAACCCGGTCGGGCCGCGCTCGGTTTACGACGAAGCGAAGCGGTATGCCGAATCGCTGGTGATGGCCTACCATCGCTACCGCGGGGTCAATACGCACCTGGTCAGAATTTTCAACACCTATGGACCGCGCCTGCACCCCATGGACGGGCGAGTGATTTCAAATTTCATGATGCAGGCGTTGCAGGGCCTGCCCATCACCGTGTATGGCGACGGACAGCAGACGCGGAGCTTCTGCTTTGTGAGCGACCTCATCGAAGGCATTCTTCGCCTCTCGCGCAGCGATGAACATCTGCCCGTCAACATCGGCAATCCAAACGAATTTACCATTCTCGAGTGCGCGCAGGCCGTTTTACAGGCGACGGAGTCGGACAGCAAGATCATCCATGCGGCGCTTCCTCAGGACGATCCAACGCGGCGCCGGCCGGACATCAGCAAGGCCATGGCGCTGCTGGGATGGGAGCCTCAGATTCAATTGAAGCAAGGACTGGTTTTGTCATTGGACTTCTTCCGGTCACGGGCGGCGGTACTGCGAGGTTAACCAGCAGTTCCGACGGTGAGGCCACGGCTCGCCCGAAGCGCCTATCGAGGTTTGGTGATCTGCGTTTAATCGCCTGGCGATTGAGGCTTCTCGCGTTTGGAGAACGAGAAAGAGCTCAGAGATTGTTTGAAAGGCAGCTCTTTTGCGCTCTGGCCGAACTTTAGAATTGCAAAGGACCGGATCAATCCGTCGAGCAGCGCCCGCCGCAGGGTGATGAACCGCTGAGCCTAGCCCTGACCGGCCGGTGATAGCATCGGGCAAGGAATTTTGTACATGACGTACGCCGCAACATACATCGCGCAGCCTTTTAGCTTCAGCTGGCTGCAGCAATTGGTGGTGGTGAACGGAGCCGTCGGCCGCCTGCTGCTGGCCTGCCTGCTGGGCGGAGGCATCGGGCTGGAGCGGGAAATCAATCGCAAGGCCGCAGGGGTTCGGACCAACCTGCTGATCTGCATGGGCGCCGCGTTTTTTACGCTGCTTTCGGCGGTGCTGGCGGGAGACGGGAATCCTGATAAAGGGCGCGTTGCGTCGAACATTGTACAGGGGGTTGGTTTTCTGGGCGCGGGGCTAATCCTGCATAATCGGAGCCGGGTCAGCGGGCTGACCAGCGCTGCCAGTGTGTTTGTGGTTGCTTCGATCGGCATGGCGTGCGGTGCGGGGCTCTATGCGGCGGCCGCGGTGGCGGCGGTAATCGTCGTGCTTGCTCTCGAGGTCGTTGGCTTCCTGGAGAGGCGGGGTAATCTGAAGGGCTATCCGCTGGTCTACGAGGCGCGCGGACATGACCAGACGATGATGCTGACATCAATCCTGGAAGCGATGGACAAGGCGAGCGAGCGGCTGGCGGATGTGGAGCGGGACGCGATCGGGGAGATGCAGCGCGTCAGCTTCGCGGTGATCGCCACCAAGAAGCAACATGCGCGGGTGCGTGGAGAGTTGTTGGCGAAGCCATCGATCGAGAAGCTTCTTACCTTCCGCGACCCGGAGGAAGATTGATTCCCTTCACCAAGGCGCACGCCTGCGGCAATGACTTCTTGATCGTCAGCGAAGAGGCGGCAGAAGGACTGGATCGCGCCGAGATGACGCGGCGGTTGTGTGCGCGCAATACCGGTGTGGGAGCTGACGGCATCGAGTTTTTCGCGTGGACCGGGGCGCGCTCCGGACGCATTCGCCTGTACAACGCGGACGGCTCGATGGCAGAGATCAGCGGAAATGGAACGCGCTGCGTGGCCGCCTACATGGCCCAGTCGGCAGGGTTAGAACAAGGTGAAACCCTGGAAATCACAACCGACGCGGGCCTGCGCAACTGTTATATCGATGGCGTGAACGCTACGGGGCGCTTCGTCGTGGGGGTGACGACGGGCATGGGAGAGCCGCAATTCGCGGCGCGCACCGTGACCGTTGCGGGCGGACTGCAGATTGCGGGAACGGAGATCTCCACCGGGAACCCTCACTTCGTCATTGTGGTCGACAATCCTGCATTCGATGTGGACGGACAAAGTTGGCAAAGCATCGGCCAGCAAATGGGGATGCATCCCGATTTCCCTTACGGAACCAACGTGGAATTTGTGCGCCTGGTAGACGAGCACAATATCAAAATTCGCATTTTCGAACGCGGGGTGGGCGCGACCAGTTCTTCCGGCACGGGGACATCGGCGGCCGCGACCGCGGCGATCGCGCTGCATGGGTGCTTGTCGCCGCTCACGGTGACCGCGCCGGGCGGCAAGCAGACGGTGCGCTGGGCAGGCACCGGGCACGAGCTTTTTCTTACCGGACCGGCGGAGCTGATCGCGGCGGGCGAGGCATGGTACGGATGAGATCGATGGGAGAACGAGACCGATTGTTGCGGCCCGCTGCGGTTACTGACAGTGCACAAGTCAGCATCGTCGCGCCCGCATCGTTCGCGCGGCCCGAACGCGTTGAAGCCGGCCTGGCGGCATTGCGTGCCTTGGGTTACGCGCCGGCGCCGGCTGGGCATGCGCTGGCCCGCGGTCCGCTTTACTTCGCTGGAACCCCGGAGGAGCGGCTGGCCGATCTTCATGCCTCATTCGCAAATCCCGAATCTCAGATGGTGATGTGCCTGCGTGGCGGCTATGGATCGAACTATCTGCTCGAGGGACTGGACCTGGACACCTTTTCGCGGAACCCAAAGCCGTTTTTCGCTTATAGCGATTTGACTGGAATGCAACTTCTTCTGCTCGACAGGTTGCGGCTGCCTGCGTTTCACGGGCCCATGCTCGGCGCGGATTTCTACCTTGAAGACGGGGTGCACGTGCCAAGTTTCAAGGCTGCGCTGGCGGGAAGACCTTACGTGGTCGGGGGGAACGAAGGGCTTCGCGCGCTGAAGCCCGGAGATGCGCGGGGGACGCTGTACGGAGGCTGCCTGAGCATTTTGGTTTCGCTGTTGGGCACGCCGTGGGAACCGGCTACAGAAGGCAAGCTTCTTTTTCTCGAAGATACGGGTGCCAAGCCTTACCAGATCGACCGCATGCTGTGGCAATTGCAACGGGCCGGCAAACTGGAAGAGGTGCCTGGCATCATCTTTGGTGAAATGCTGGGCTGTACCTCGCCGGGCACCGAACCGGATTTTCTTGAGAGGGTGATTTCCAACGTGCTGATAGATTTTCCTGGGCCCATCGCTTTTGGCCTTCGCAGCGGGCATGTTTCGCGTCAAAACGTGACTCTTACCTTTGGGGTCACAGCGGAGTTGCATGCCGGCGATTCCACGACGCTGCACATGGTTGACGGGGCGGTTTCGCAATGAGCAGCACTCTTAAGCACATACACCTGAGCGGAATTTGCGGTACGGCCATGGCGTCGCTGGCGGGGCTGCTGATGTTTCGCGGCCACCGCATCACGGGGTCAGACAAAGCCGCTTATCCGCCCATGAGCGACCTGTTATCAGAACTGGGTATTTCCGTGATGCAGCCGTATGACGAGAAGAATCTCGCTCCGAAGCCGGATCTGGTTGTCATCGGCAACGCACTGTCTCGAGGCAATGCCGAAGTGGAGTGCATACTCGACCAGCGGATTCCATTTACGTCAATGGCGGCGCTGTTGCGCCAAGAATTTCTTACCGGACGGGAATCGCTGGTGGTCGCGGGCACGCATGGTAAAACCACAACCACCAGCATGCTTGCATGGATCTACCAAGTGGCTGGCCTGGAGCCATCATTTTTGATCGGCGGCGTGGCGGAGAACTTCGGCACGAGCTTTCAACTCCGTCCCTCGCGCAGCTTCATTCTCGAGGGGGACGAATACGACACGGCCTTTTTCGACAAGGGGCCAAAGTTTCTGCACTACTTTCCCGATGCGCTGATCCTGACCCACGTGGAGTTTGACCACGCCGACATTTACAACGATCTCGAGGCGGTGAAGACCGCGTTCAAACGGCTGGTGAACCTGGTTCCGCGCCGCGGCATCATCGTCGCCTACGACGGGAGCGCCAGCGTGACCGAGTGCGTGGCGCGCGCATTTTGCCGCGTGGAACGCTATGGCTTCACTCCTGATGCGCAGTGGAGGATGTCTAACCTGCGACATGAGGGCAGCCAGTCGCGATGGGATGTTCATTACGACGGCAAGGAGTGGGGGGAATTGCAACTGGGCATGGCGGGCGAGCATAACGCGCTCAATGCGACGGCGGCGGCGGCGCTGGCTTTTTCGCAGGGGATCTCTGTAGCGGCGATTCAATCGGCGCTGGCCAGCTTCAAGTCGGTCAAGCGGCGCCTGGAGGTGCGGGCGGAAATCGACGGGATCACGATCATCGACGATTTCGCACATCATCCTACGGCGATTCGCGAGACCTTGCGCGCGTTGCGATCCGCCTATCCGAGTGCACGCCTGTGGGCGGTGCTGGAACCGCGATCGAACACCCTGCGGCGAAAGGTTCTGGAGGCGGAAATCGTCGACAGTCTGCGGCTCGCGGACCGCGTCATTCTCGCCGGCGTTTACCAGCAGGAGCGCATCCCGGAGAATGAGCGCCTGCATCCCGAGGAAGTGGTGCGGGGCATCAATGCCGCGGGAACGCCGGCCGAGCTCTGTCCGGACGTGGCAACCATTATTGACAGGATCGTGCCCCAGCTCTTGCCTGGAGACGTGGTCGCGATTCTCTCCAATGGCGGGTTTGACGGCATCTATGAGAAACTGCCCGCGCGGCTCAGGCAGCTATCTGCCTAAGCCCGGCGCACCATGATTGCCTCGCTCACACTGCTGTTCACGATCCTGATCCTCGGCGCGCCCACGGCCCTGGTGTGCATCCCGTGGGCCATGATCACGGGCAACGTTGCGCCTCTCTACGTTGCATCCCTTTGGATCGTGCGGCTGGGATTCAGGCTGGCCGGCATTCGCGTGGACACCTCGGGGCTCGAGCTGGTGCCGGAACATACGGCATGCATTTTCATGTCAAACCATGTGTCGAATCTTGATCCTCCCGCGCTTCTTCCGCGGATTCCCGGCCGCACTTCGGCGTTTCTCAAGCGCTCGCTAATGAAGATTCCGGTGCTGGGTTACGGACTCAAACTGGCCGAGTTTGTTCCTGTGGACCGCGATGGGCGAGTGGAGAGCGCCATGGAGAGCGTCGAAGTCGCCAAGCGGGTGCTGGCGAAAGGCACACACATCACCACGTTTGTGGAGGGCACCCGGTCGCGCGACGGCCGCCTGTTGCCATTCAAAAAAGGCCCGTTCTACCTAGCCAAAGAGACAGGGGCGCCCTGTGTTCCGATTTCGATTCATGGAACGGAAGGCATGATGGCCAAGGGCAGCGTGCGGGTGAGGCCGGGTAGGGTCTACATCACGTTCCACGCGCCGATCGATCCCAATCGCTTTGGGACTCGCGAAGAGTTGATGGAGGCGGTTCGGGTTGCGATTGCTTCCGGGCTCCCGGAATGGATGCGAGGGTAGATCACTGAACGATGGCGTTGTATCCATCGTTGAGGAGACGTTTCCGCATGGCGAGCGCGTCGGTACGGTTGGCGAAGGGACCTACCTGGACGTGCAGTAGGCCGTCACCCGGATCGCGGCGCGAACTGACCGCATAACCGCGCTTGCGCAGTGCGCCTACCAGCACCTCGGAGTCTTCAGGGTGAGAAACCGCGGCAATCTGGACCATGATGCCGCCAGCCTGTTCCGCGACGGCGGGCTCTGGCTGCGCGGCCTGGGACGTGGGCTGCATGGCGGCCACGGGCTGGGCAGGAAGTGACGTGCGCGACCCGGACTGGGAGGGCAGCGCTGGGGATTCGTTCCTGTTCCTCGCGGCGGCTACGGGCACCGCCACGGCCGTACCGTCCGGCTCCGTGGCCGAACTGCGGCGGCTGGGAGCAGGCGTCGGGGCGCTGGCTTGCGGCTGGGTGGCAGTGGCCGTGGCTGAAGGCTTGACCTGAACAGAACCGGTCTGGTTCTGGGGCTTGCTCTCCATGAGGACGCTGGAGGCTGATGGGTCGAGCGGCTGCCGGTGCCCGACTGCGTAGCCAAATCCGAAGCAAAGCGAGCACAGAGCGAAGAGGCCTAATCCAAGAACGAACACGCTGGTCGCGCCTATGGTTACTTCCTTGTGGCGGCGCTCTTGAATCGGCTCGAAGACCGGACTCCCAAAACTACGCTGCATTGCGCCCTCGGTTCTAGCCATTCATTCTACCGGAGACGCAATTTTGCCCGCCCTAAATGTTAGGCCGGCGTACCCGGTTCGGAAACGCCAACGGCGATTCTCAAGGCTCGACGAGGGGCGGCGGGGCCACAGCCGGCGCCGCCGCGGCGGGGCGCATCCGCTCAAACAATGAAAGCATTTCGACCGGGAGGGGGAACACGATAGTGGTGTTCTTCTCGACGCCGATTTCGGTCAGTGTCTGCAGGTAGCGGAGTTGGATGGTGATGGGCTGCGTGGCCAGCAGGGCGGCGGCGTCGACCAATTTTTGCGCGGCGTTGAATTCGCCCTCGGCATGGATGATCTTCGAGCGCTTTTCGCGTTCCGCTTCGGCTTGTTTGGCCATGGCGCGCAGCATTTGTTCAGGCAGATCGACCTGCTTCACTTCGACGGAGATTACCTTGACGCCGAAAGGTTCGGTGCGCTGGTCGATGATGGTCTGAATCCGGAGGTTGAGCTTGTCGCGATGGCTCAACAACTCGTCCAGTTCCACCTCGCCAAGCACCGAACGCAGGGTGGTCTGCGCGAACTGGCTGGTCTGGTAGGCATAATTAGCCACCTTGATGGCAGCCGCGTTGGGATCGACCACGTAAAGCGTGACCACGGCGTTGACCTTGATGGTGACGTTGTCGCGGGTAATCACGTCCTGGGGAGGAACTTCGAGTACATCCTGGCGCAGCGAGATGCGCACCATCTGATCGAAGGGCCGGAAGACGAAGATGATGCCCGGCCCCTTGGGCGTGGGCAGAGCGCGGCCCAGGCGGAAGATCACCGCGCGTTCGTAGTCGCGCAGAATCTTGATGGAGTTGAGGAGATACAGAACGACGATGGCAATTACGACAAGGATCGGAATCGGCAATTCAGCACCAGTCATGGATTTTCTCTTTTCTGCACGGATTGTACTCCGCCGGTTTTCTCATATCTGAGTCCCGGGCGGCCCGACCGGCGTGACGTGCAACAGGTAATGCTCATGGCCGACTACGCGAAGGGGCGTTCCAGCGGCCACGCTGGCATCGGCGACGGCGCGCCAGATTTCGCCGTCGACCAGGACGTGTCCTTCGGGGGTGAGGGGTTCCATGGCGGAGGCGGGGTGCCCGACCAGTGCGTCCGCACCAAGCCGCACCTTCATGCGGCGAGCGCGGACGGCCAGGCGCACCAAAAACGCGGTGATGCCGCCGAAGGCAACGCTCAGTGAGAAAGCGATCCATGGATTAACGGCGAGCTCGGGGATCGGAGCGGCGATCAACGTGAGGGTGCCGAGGGTCAGGCAGACAATGCCTGCGATAGCGAGGACGCCGTGGCCACCGAACTTGGCTTCGAGCACCAGCAGGGCGACGGCCGCAACCAGCAGCATCACCGCTGTGTAACGGATGGGCAATAAGTTGAGCGCGAAGACTCCGAGGAGCACCATCAGGGTTCCCAAGGCGCCGGGAACGATGGTGCCCGGGGTGTTGAACTCGAGATAGATCAGCAGCGCTCCGCCGACCAGCAGAAGCAGCGCAACGTTGGGGTTGATCAGCCAGGAGAGAAGACTTTCGCGCAGCGTGGGCTGCATGGTCCGGATGCGTGCGCCGACCAGATGCAGCACTACTTTGCTCCCATCGAGCCGGGTAATTTCACGGCCGTTGAGGGCGGCGAGCAGCTGTTCGTCGCTTGAGGCGGTAAGGTCGATGAGATGCTTGTCGAGCGCTTCCTCGGCGGCGTAGGAATGCGATGACTGGACCGCTGCCAGGGCGGCTTCAACATTGCGGTTGCGCCGTCCGACGTAGGAGCGCAAGAACGCTTCCGCGTCATTCTCGATTTTTTGCGACATGGTTTCGTCAGGCTTGCCGAATTCGAAGACCACGTGGGCAGCGCCGGCGTTGGTGCCGGGGGCCATGGCGGCCACGTCGGCGGCCTCGAGCAGGAAGAACCCGGCTGAGCCGGCGCGGGCTCCCGCCGGGGAGACGTAAATGATGATGGGGACTCGGGAACTAAGGATCGCGCCGGCCATGGAGCGCATGGAATCGACCAGTCCGCCGGGCGTATCCAGCTCGATCAGCAGCGCGGCGGCACCATCGGTGTTGGCGCGCGCAATGGCGCGGTCAAGCTGTCCGGCGCTGACTGGCTGGATGGTATCGCGGAGAATAAATTTTTCCACCAGCGGCGACTGCGCGAAGCCGGGAACGGCCAGGCAAGAGACGGCAGCAAGAATCACGGCCAGAGCACGAAGCAGGCCAGCCTGCCGGCGAAGCAATGTGCGTTCGGATTGCGACATGACCGCTCCTTTCATGGCAAGCGCTCCGGCCAGAGCAAATGCCGGTCAGGGCAAGCGGCGACCGGCAGGTGCCGGAGCAGGGCCCTACTTTGGCTGTGCTTCCCGGGCCGCCACCTGGCGCAGCAGTTCCTGAGCAGCCGGATTCCCGGGATTCAGCTTAAGCGCTTCGTTAGCCTCACGGTCGGCGTCACTGAGGTGATTGGCGGCAAAATCCAGTCGTGCCAGGACGAGATACGCAGAAGCTGAAGGCTGCAGTTCCACGGCCGCCTGAGCCTCTTTGCGCGCACCCGCGGTGTCGCCAGTGCGCTCCCGCACCTCGGCCAGACCGGCGTGCGCATCCTGTACCTGGCTGTCGGTCGAAACCGCGGCCTGGTAGAGACGTTCCGACTCCAGCAGCAGTCCGCGCGACAGGTATTCGCGGGCCTGATTAGCCAGGGTGCGGGCGCGTTGTTCCGGCGTCAGGGAACGCAGGCGGGTAGCCTCTACCTGGTCCATCATGGCGGCGGCCTGACGGAATGCCGCGGCATCGAAGTTGCGCTCGATACGCTCGAGCGGCTCGACGTTGGTGGTGGTGGTGCCGGGCTGCTTCCATGCGGCGAGCAGCGCCTGCGTCTCGCTGTCATTGGGACGGAGCTTGAGGCAGAGCCCGATCTCGTTTACCGCGTCGCTGTTGGTGCCGTGGCGCCTGAGGCTGACCGCGAGGTTGAAGTGATAGTCGGCCGTATCAGGATCGGCCGAAACCGCCTGCCGGAACAGGGCGGTACCATCGTGGCCCTGGCGGCTGATGGCGACACCTTCATTGTTGAGCACCGCTGCCAGCGGCAGCACGCGGGCCACCGCTCCAAAGGCTGCCTCCGCCTTGGCATACTCGCCCGAGAACATCAGCGAGAGACCGCGGTAAAATCCGGCCTCCAATGCATCAGGATCGTCGCTGCTTACCTTGGCAAACGCGGTTGCGGCCTGTTCGTACTGGCCGCCGTTATAGTCCTCGCGCCCGAGCGCCATCCAGGCCAGCCCGAACGAGGGATCGAGCTTGACCGCCTGCTGAAGGTGACGCAGACGCTCGGCCTGGTCAGATTCCGAGATGCCGCGGATGTATTGCTCAAAAGCATCGAGGCGGAGGCTTTTGCCGGCCGCCACAAAGGTTTCTTCGGCCACGTTGAACGATGGATCGAGCTGCCGGGTAAGCTTCCAAGCCAGCGAATCGAAGACCGCGATCAGTTCCCTCATTTCGCCCCGCGCCGACACCGCTTCGGCCATACGCATGTGGGGCACGTCAACGATCTGGGCTTCGGCGATGATTTCCGTGCCCTCAGTCCGGTAGCTGCCCACCATGATCGAGTCAGCGTCGAGCGTCTGGGCCAGTTTGATGGAACTGGCACGGGAGGGCTGAAAGCCCTGGGGAAGGCCAAGGTGGTCGAGCGCGTACAAGCGGTCGGTGCGGCTCATGGGGGCGAAGCCGGCGGAGGTGAACCGGCTGCTTAGAATCGCCGGAGCGGCCTCGCGAATCCACTCCAGACTGGGCTGGCCGGTGCGGTTGTCAAAAGGCAATACCAGGAGGATGCGCCCGTGGCCAGCGGATGCGGCAGGCTCGGGCATTGCCTGGCCATTGGCAGTGCCTGTAAGGCAGGCCAGGACAACACCCAGCCACGCAGCGGCGGCGACCCGCCCGATCCGGCGCAAACGACTTGAAAGATAGAGGGACACGGCTCTCTCGATTATAGGTCGGTAGCGGACGGCTTGCCGAGGCGGCCGTTTCGGGCTGACCGGCAGAAATGGCAGGCGCTTGTCTGTCCTGACGGCGGGAGCGGGTTACTTTCGCGCCGACCACTCTCGCTGCGCCAATTCCATCGCCTTGCGATTCACGAGGTAAAAGTCGGCCATCGTAGTCAGGCGATCGCGCGTTTTCCGGCTCGCCGACGTCTTCGCACCCTCTTTGATGAGGGTGGTCAATTGCTCCAGGGAACGCATTTGGGCATTGATCATCCCGCTATAGTCCTCGGATGGTTCGAACAAGACCCTGCGCGAGCCGCGCTCCCCGCTGCGGCGGACGAGGGTATACATCACCAGGAGCTGCGCCGCAACGCTGGCGGTGCTCTTGCTGATCTCGAGATCAGCCACGATGCGGTCCAGGCTGAGGGGAGCATCGCTGAGCAGGAGGTATCCGTACAGCCGCGCCGCAGTCTGAGGAACTCCAAGGGGGACAAGGATTTCCGCCATGCCTTGAATGAAACGGGAGCGGGCCTGGGACGATTCTTTATTTTTTATATTCGGCATATACCGAATATACTAAACGAATGACCTAGGAACAGTGTTCCAGGAGGTTCCCGCCCATGAAGCGCCGCTTGACTCCCGCGAGAGTCCTAATCTTCAGCCTCATAGCCGGAACGGTTCAATTCGGGCTGGCGATGATCCTCCTGGGTGGGTGGAGGGTATTCTTCAGCCATCCGGCACTGATCGCGTTGACAGTCTCAACCCTGGCAATGATGCTGGTCGCGCCTTTGAGCGATGTCAACCTAAGTTCCGGCGAAAAGGAAGATCGCGCTAATCGCTGGGTCTTTTCCGCCCTGGGCGTGGTCGCTTTAGCGAGCGCCATTGTGCCTCCTTATGCGGATCGCATTGGCCTGTGGACCATGGACGGAGAACGCACTCGCTGGGCGGGCGTGGTTCTGTACGTAGTCGGCGGAGCACTGCGGCTGTGGCCGGTTTTTGTGCTGGGTTCGCGGTTCAGCGGGTTGGTGGCAATTCAGCCGGGGCACACGCTGGAGACGCGCGGAATCTATAGCAAGATACGTAATCCCAGCTATCTGGGAATGATCGTTAACCTGCTGGGATGGGGGCTGGCGTTTCGCGGCTGGTCCGGTGTCATGATCGCGTTGCTGCTATTAGTGCCGCTCATTCCCCGTATTCGCTCCGAAGAGCGGCTTCTCAAAGCGCAGTTCGGCGCCCAATACGACGCTTACGTTGAGAGAACGTGGCGGCTGATGCCAGGGATTTATTGACCGGCCACGCGGAGAGAAGCAGGCGGATGATCATTTCCCGGTGCTCTCAACACTTGGTGCGGCTTCGCGAGTTGGGCTTCAAACTGGCGGTTGAAGCGGATCAGGGCGATCCATTGGCCTTGATCTTCGCGCTGCCAAACCACCGTGCCGCCAAGCTGCCGGGCTATGGCTTCGGGCGAGAGGTCATGGTGCAGTCCGAAGTAGTGCTCGTCGAGCGCCTGGCTGCGAGGCCCGAGGCTGATCAGCGGCCGGACTGGTTCCTGCTTGGTTGAGAACACCAGCGCGGCGGAATACCTGCCAGGGTCTTCTGCCGCGCGGGCGATCTGCGGGGCCGAAAAATCTTCGATGGGAAAGACATCGAATGGCTCTTTGACATAGCCCAGTTCCGGTCGGCGCAACTCGTCGGTTGCCGGCCACGCGGAGAGAACCGTCGCTCCCGGGTAAGCGTTGACCAGTTGCGCGATTCCCGCCTGGTGGAGGCGAATTACGCGTGCATAAGTCAGGTTGTCCTCCGGAGCAAACCCATAAGGCGGGTTGATGAAGAGACCCGCCACAAAGGCCGCCGCCGAGAGCAACGCCAGTGCCAGCCAGTACCGCACCCGCCTGTAGAAGGTGGCTACGGCGAAGAACAGCACCAGCGGGTACATAGGCAGCAGGTAGCGGCACAGCAAGGCTCCGCCGAGCACGCTGAACAGGGCGGCGTTGGCCAGCAATACGAAGCCGATGCGCCGCATGACCGCAGCGCTCAAGCCGGCACGGGCGTGGCCGTTGGGATCCGTACGCGGAGGGAGCATCAGTGCCGCCACGGTCAGCAGGGCCGGCACAAACATGTTCATGTGGCCGGTGAGGTGGAGCAGGCGATGGGCAAAGGCCGCCAGTACGCGATCCGGCATCAGGGTGGCCTGAGCGTTGTACCGGAGAAATTCAGGATTGCCGAAGAGGAAGCCAGTCTTCGCGTAATGCCATCCGTACCAGGCGGCGAGCGGGAGGACGGAGCTTGTCAGCCACGCGGCTTCACGCCAAAACCGGAGCCGTTCCGAGGCCGGAGCACGAGCCGCGGATACAACGCTGATTGCCGCCAGGGTTAGCGGGACAATGACGGCGGTTTCTTTTGACAGTGCAGCCAGCGTGAACCATAGCGCCGCCAGGGGCGGATGGCGGTCGCGGTCGGGGAGGCTGTAGACCAATCCCCACAGGGTAAAGGCAGCGGCGAAGATGTCGGCGTGGGCCAGAGTGCTCTGCGCAAACCATATGGGATAGACGGCGGTCAGCAAGAGCGTCCAGAACGCTACGGCAGGGGAGCCGTGCAGGCGCAGAACCAGGCGCCACACCGCTACCAGCCCAAACGAAGCAACCAGCAGAACCGCTTCACGGGTCACTTCGGGCAAGTAGCCGGAGGCCTTCCACCACAGCGCGAGGTAGACGCTGGGCAGCGGCGGATGCGCATTGGTCAGAGTGGTGCTCGGGATGAGCGACCCGGTGCGGAAAAAATCCCACGCGGCGGGAATGTAGTAGCCCGCTTCATCCCAGTAGTACGGCAGGCGCAGGAGGGCGAAGTGGCTCAGGTAGAGAGCCACAAACACCACGGGAAAGATCATCCACGTCGGGAACGGCTCGTCCAGCCGCGGCTCGAACAGTCGTCTCCAGCGCAAGCGATTCATCTTCCTTCAGACCCGGCGTGTGCGTGGGACAAACTGGGCCTGTGGTGATCAGTTGACGGGGCCGGGCGGGAAGTTGTGGTTCTGCGGCTCGAGCGCGAGTGTACCGAAGGCCTGCTCGTACTGGGCCAGGTTGTGGGCCAGCAGGTTAAGCAGGGCCTTGGCCTGCTGCGGGCTCAGGTAGATGGCGTCGCGGTTTCGGATGGTGACCTGGTCCGGGCTCTCGCTGGAGGCAAGGCCAAAGACAAGCTGGAAGTCCCAAACACTGACGCGCACCTGCACGCTGTTCGCATATGACTCGCGAAAATCGGGCGCCTGGGTCACGTTGAACTGGGGCTGGGGCGGATTCGCACTCATGATGTCCCCAGCTTACCTTGCCGGGCCTGGAGTGTGCCTCACGCCCGGGATTGCATCTGGAGTGGATCAAGGGGATTAGCAGGCGGTAAAGGATTGTTTGGTGCGGAAGAGGGGACTTGAACCCCTAAGCCTTTCGGCGCTAGCTCCTAAGGCTAGTGTGTTTGCCATTTCACCACTTCCGCACGCTAAGGAAAGCGGGCGCTTCCCTGCCCCCCGGGCTGAGCTGATGCCTCACGCACCGGTCCCTTCAAGTTTAGGGCGAAGGCGCGGCGCTGGCAATGCCGTTGCTTGAAACGCGCCGAATGGCCCTTGTCATGATTCTGATCATCAACAGGACCTGCTTCCTTTCTCGGCTATTTGTCGTGAGCACGCCATCCCCAACCCTACGCGATAGCGCCGGCCGCGGATTCTTCCAGGAGCGTGGAAGCCCTGACACGGCGCCCTTTCAGATGCGCAGGAAGAGCCGTTTCTTGTACATCCAGTAGAGAACCCACCAATAGATGAGCATCACAGCAAGGCCGACCATGAATGGCTCAAGCCCGGTGCCAAAGATGCGGAACAGGCTGTAGCCGAAATTGGTGTGCAGATTTTTGATGAGGAAGTCTTCCCAGAGGTGCGCGATCAGATAGGCGGCGATCGAATTCATGCCCACAACGACCAGAGGAAAGGCCCACCGGCGGTAGCCTTTCACGTCGATGATCCAGGAAAACGCCGCTAGGAACCAGAAGCAGACGCCGCCGCTCCACAGCGTCCAGGCGGGCGTCCAGATGCGCTTGACAATGGGGCAAAGGCCGGTGAAGTGGAGCAGCAAGCCGGCTGCCATCAGGAGCGCGCCGGCCACGACAAATTTCTTCACTGGAATATTCGGTGCCGTGTCCCGGAACCATTCGCCGGCGCGCAAGCCGAGCAGCATGGTGCCCAGAGTGGGAATGAAGCTCAGGGTCAGGTAGCCGCCGTTGTTAAAGACGAAGCGCGAGGCTCGCGGAAAGAGGTTCAGAAACCAGAGGTCGAAGGCCTGGCCCAGGTTGCTGTTCATGTTCCAGTGCGAAGCGAAGCCGGTGAAGTTGTGTGTCCAGCCCCGCGGCACGCCCACAGCAGCGTAATCAAAGTTTGGCCCGGGCGCAGGATAGAGCGCCCACGCCAGCCAGTAGCCGAACAGGATCACTCCCAGGGCCGTCCATTGCCATTTCGGCTTCGCATGTGCCAGGAGGAAGGCGAAGGTGTATCCGAGACCGATCTGGGTCAGGGTGTCCTCAAAGGTGAAGTAAGTCTGGCTGGCGTCGAGCGAGCGCAGAAAGAAGCCGAGCACGATCAGCAGCAGGCTGCGCCCTGCCGCGTGCAGCAGTTGGCTGCCGAAGCTCTCACCCTTGCGCACGCGGCTGGCTATGGAGTACGGCAGTGCCACGCCTACCAGGAATGTGAACGAGGGCTGGATGGTGTCGTGCAGGCTCATGCCGGCCCAGGGAACATGGGTCTGGTTATAACCCAGCACGCGCCAGAAGAGGCTGCCGGGATAGGAACGCGCGACCGAGGCGAAGTTCATCACCTCGCCCATCATCAGCAGCATCACCAGGCCGCGGTAGGCGTCTACCGCCACATTGCGTGGAGGCGTCATGGAGGCGGCAGGCGACGGCGCTCGGAGGGCCGCGGGCGATTGAAGGACGGTGGTTGCTTCCATGGGATCCCTCGGCGTGAAGTCGATCTAAGATCCAGCCTGGCGCCAAAGCAATGAGGCCTCGATCGCGCGGCGGCTGAATCCCGGTAACTTACCATACCGCAACTGCGAGCGGCCACGAGTCAGCGAGATGCCCGTTGGCCCGGATCGTCGCCGCGCAGGCTGCAGAGCAGTTGGCGCCCGCGAGAGGGGCCCCTAAGGTTCCGTGATCAAAGGCCGGCGTTGCTGCCCGGCGGCATCGAAGTTCTCCGGGGCCAGCCAGGCTTCGAAGGCATGGCGGCGTTCGGGCCACTCCTGATCAAGCATGGCGAACCATGCGGTGTCCCGGTTGCGGTCCTTGATTACCATGTGTTGCCGGAAGATCCCCTCATATTTGAACCCAAGGCGCAGGGCGGCACGCCGGCTGGGGTGGTTTTCTGCATTGCACTTCCACTCGTACCGCCGGTAGCCCAGATCGTCGAAGACATGGCGCGCCATGAGGTACATGGCTTCGGTGGCCGCCGTCGTCCGCTGCAGCGCGGGTGAGAGCAGAATGTTGCCCACCTCGACGACGCCGTGGGCGGGCTCGATGCGCATCAGGCTGGCATATCCGGCAGCGAGGCCGCCTTTGGGCACCAGAGCGAAGAAGACAGCCGCCGCCGAGTGCTGCTTTTCGGCGAGCGAGCCGTGAAGTTCGGCTTCCGTCGCAAATGGTCCATCGGCCAACCAGTCCCAGAGGGCATCGTGGTCGCGAATCGCTTGCCATAGGCCCGCGCAGTGCCTGTTGGCATCGAGAGGCTCCAGGGTCACTGTCCGCCCGGGGAGGGTTACCGGTTGCGGCCGAGGGGCGGGTTTCCAGTTCAGTTTTTCGGCGGGGCTTGAAGATGTGTTCACGGCACCAGAGTACCAGTGGCGGAACTTCGCGACGGGGATTGCCGGTCCGCTTGCCGCTTGTCCACAGGATGCACAGAAAGCACCGGATTTGCACCGGGTTAGACGCCTTGTTGTCCGAACCGGAGGCGACTAGCCTTGAATGGTGAAGAAGCTTCAGAGGGGTCTTCGGGAACGCGAACTTCTGCACCTTTTCCGAGGCATTTCGGGCGTGAAAACCCGCATCGAATCGGCCCTTCAGCGGTTTCCACAGGCGGAATTCCTGATATTGGCCGGCGGTGCAGTGAAATGCGCCGTGGACACAAGATATTGTGGTTTGCGCTTGACTTGCACCATAGACAGCGTTATTTTTTCATCTGCGCCTGTAAACGGACTGTAACGAGCCGCTCTGATTACATTGCTCTTCCGTCAGGCCGTCCGACCGATCCGACCCCGTACGAACGCTCGGTATTCGTCTGTTGGGGGAGAGTCGTCTTTTGAGATGTTGGCGGCCCACATTTCGGGTCGAATGCGCACGTTTTTAGTACCTGCCTATAAGGAGATTCAATGAGTGAAGCTCACGTTCATACTTCTGCTCCCGCCGCTGCCGTTTCGGCGCATCGGGATGGCCTGACTTTTTCCCGCCGGTTTTCAACCGGTGGCGTCTCGCCCTACGACGAAGTCCAATGGGAGCGGCGCACCGCCTCCATTACCGACAGCAAGGGCAAGAGCATCTTTGAGCAGAAGGACGTCGAGGTTCCCATCGACTGGTCGATGACGGCCACCAACATCGTTGCCTCGAAGTACCTGCACGGGCAACTGGGCACGCCGGAGCGAGAAACGGGCGTTCGGCAGCTGGTGGAGCGCGTTGCCGAAACGGTTCGCGACTGGGGCATCAAGGGCGGCTACTTCGCCAGCAGCGAGGATGCCGGCATCTTTCATGACGAGCTGGCGCACATGCTGCTGACCCAGAAGGTGGCGTTCAACTCGCCGGTCTGGTTCAACGTGGGCTGCGACCGGCTGGAGCCCAAGGCCGACGGCCAGAACTGGCACTGGGATCCGCAGACGGGCGGGGTGCGATTCTCCGCCACCGGTTATCGCAATCCGCAGTGCTCGGCCTGCTTCATCAATGCCGTAGACGACTCGCTGGACTCGATTCTGACCCTGGCCAAGACCGAGGGGATGCTGTTCAAGTGGGGCTCGGGCACCGGTACCAACCTTTCCTCGATCCGCGGCTCGATGGAGCTGCTCTCAGGTGGCGGCCAGGCCTCGGGCCCTCTCAGCTTCATGCGTGGCTTTGACGCCTTTGCCGGCGTGATCAAGTCCGGCGGCAAGACCCGCCGCGCGGCCAAGATGGTGATCCTCAACGTGGATCACCCGGATATCGTCGACTTCATCGACTGCAAGGCCAAGGAGGAGGCCAAGGCCTTCGCGCTTGATCCGCGCCGGTTACGACGGCTCAGGCCCTGACTCTGAGGCCTACTCGTCGATCTTCTTCCAGAATGCGAACAACTCGGTCCGCGTCAGCGACGAGTTCATGCGCGCCTACGAACGGGACGAGGAATTCACCACCGACACGGTGAAGGAAAAGAAGCCGGTCAAGACCTACAAGGCGCGCGACATCATGCACAAGATCGCCGAAGCGACGTGGCTATGCGGCGATCCGGGCATGCAGTTCGACACCACCATCAACCGCTGGCACACGAGCAAGAACACGGCGCGGATCAATGCGTCGAATCCCTGCTCGGAGTACATGTTCCTCGACAACTCGGCCTGCAACCTGGCCAGCTTCAACCTGCTGAAGTTCGTCACGCCGGCGGGTACTTTCGACATTTCCGCTTATCGCCATGCGGTCTCGGTGGTGATCACGGCGATGGAGATCCTGGTGGACAACTCGGGCTACCCTACCGAGTCGATCGCCAAGAACTCGCATGACTATCGCCCGCTCGGACTGGGGTACGCCAACCTGGGCGCGCTGCTGATGGCCTTCGGCCTGCCCTATGACTCGGCGGCCGGACGCGACTTTGCGGCCACGCTCACGGCCATCATGTGCGGCCAGTCTTACTTGCAGTCGGCCGTTATCGCGGGGTCTTGCCCGCCGCTGGCATCGGCCACACCGCTCACCGCGGGCGTGGAGCGCAGCGGGGGCGCCTGCCCCGGGTTCTACGTGAACCGCGAGCCATTCCTTGACGTGATCCGCATGCATCGCGCCGAGGTCAACAAGATCGGCAAGTCGCGCACCAGTGGCGAACCCTTCTCGGTGCCTCAACTCGAGTCGCTGATCGACGCCAGCCGCGAGTGCTGGGACATGGCGCTGCTCTACGGTGAGCGCCACGGCTACCGCAACTCCCAGACCACGGTGCTGGCGCCTACGGGCACGATTGGCTTCATGATGGACTGCGACACTACCGGCATCGAGCCGGACCTGGCGCTGGTCAAGTACAAGAAGCTGGTCGGCGGCGGCATGATCAAAATCGTGAATAACACGGTACCTGCTGCGCTGTTCAAGCTTGGCTATTCCAACGATCAGGTCAACGCGATTGTCAGCTACATCGACGCCACAGGGACCATTGAAGGCGCGCCAGGCATCAAGCACGAGCACCTGGCGGTATTCGATTGCAGCTTCAAACCGGCCAAAGGTACGCGCTCGATTCAATACATGGGGCACATCAAGATGATGGCAGCGGCGCAGCCGTTTCTCTCCGGGGCCATCTCCAAGACCGTGAACCTGCCCCACGAGGCCAGCGTGGACGACGTGGCCGAAGCCTATGCAGAGAGTTGGCGCCAGGGCATCAAGGCGGTCGCCATTTATCGCGATGGTTCCAAGGGCACCCAGCCGCTGAACACCAGCATGGATGCCAAGAAAGAGCCTTCGGCGCTCGATGTCGTCGGCGCGCGGATGCTCAGCCAGATGGCCGCTGGACAGTCTCCCGCGGAAGCCGACCTCAAGGCGCTCGAAGCCAAGATCGGCGAGAGGCTGGAAATTACGGCGCGCCAGGTCGTGACGGCTGCAGCCGCGTTCCAGAAGACGCTGGACGATCTCGCCAAAGCGAATTCCGTACCCACCATCAAGGCTTCGGCGGCTTTTGAAGCCAATCAGGCAGCGCTCAAAGCGGCGGCGCAGGATCTCAATGCTCCGCCCAAGGCAGTCCGCCACCGTCTCCCCGAGGAACGGGCCTCGATCACGCACAAATTCTCCATCGCGGGCCACGAAGGGTACATCACGGTGGGCCTCTATCCCACCGGGCAGCCCGGAGAGATCTTTATCAAGATGGCCAAGGAGGGGTCGACGGTCTCCGGGATGATGGATTCGTTTGCCACCGCCATCTCGCTGGCGCTGCAGCACGGGGTGCCGCTCAAGGTGCTGTGCGAGAAGTTCGCGCACACCCGATTCGAGCCCTCCGGCTGGACCGGCAACGAACAGATCGGCTATGCCAAGAGCCTGATGGATTACATTTTCCGCTGGCTCAACCTGCGGTTCTTGTCGGGCACGCAGTTGTCGCTGTTTGCGGGCCTGGCCCCGCAGGCGCCGGACTTGCCGGCTTCGCCCAGCCTGCTTTCGGATCCTGAAGACGAACCCGGCGGATCTCAGAACCAACTAGTGCGTCTCGCCAAGCAGCTGGCCGATAAGCTCAACCAGGTCGGAACGCAGTCCACGGGAAGTGCTAACGGCGGTATCCCTGCAACCACCGGCATGGGCAGCACCTCGGCCCCGGCTGGGGGCATCGCTCCCGAAGCAACGGCCGGCGGCTCCCCGCTTGGCAGCCCAACCCATGGCCCCAGCATGGAGGACCGCGGTGTCTACCACCATGCTTCGGATGCGATGCGTGACATGTATGACATGGGCGATGCTCCGAGCTGCGGAGTCTGCGGGGCCATCATGGTACGCAACGGCAGCTGCTACCGCTGCATGAGCTGCGGCAGCACCAGCGGGTGCAGTTGATGGCTTTGCTCCTCGATCGCTAAGGATGTGATGCCCGTCGGGGCGACCACGATGGGCAAATGGAGCGGGGAGGGTGAGCAGGTTTGCGGTGATAAAACAGCGGCGAAGGTCAGGGTAAAAGCCCCCAATCTCTGCCGCTGTTCTCATTTGTACGAGACGCGGTTTCGATCGCCTGATTCACCGACCCATCGGAGACAGGGCTATGACCGCACGTCGAGACAATCGAGTATGTGGCTACCCATTGACCTTGGCAAGGAAATCAGTTCTTCGCTTGAACACATCAGGGATGTGGCTTTCGGTGCGGGTGAATGGCCCGGGTCCATCCCGCAGCACTAGCTGGATGACATCCCTGTCATAGTAGATTTTTTGACAACCCGCTTATAAATTCAAGGCATCACAGAGTCGCAGCAACGTCGTTCGGTGAAGTCCGGCAGAGCTTACAGCGCCGGCAACCCAATTCTCCGCTGACCTGTCGCCCGCAATTTGAGCCCCGGCCAGCTGCTTGAAATTAGATAACAAATAGATTCGAAGGCAGGCCTTTCGACCACATCCCGCGATCCGTCGAATCACTCGCTCGAGTTGCGTGTCTGAACAAACTCGCCACCGAGTGACTCTTTGCATGCTGCCCCAAGTTCCTGCCATTCGGGGCAGAAGAGGGAATCCGATGAGACTTACTCTCCCCGCTCCGAAATCGACATGTTCTTTCACGGTGCTGGTATGTGCTACTGCAATGTTAGCGGCCGGTCTCAACCCGGCTGCGTTGAGAGCACAAGACGATGACAATGTTGACTGGCGCCATTACGGCAATGACCTGTCCAATTCCCGGTTTCAGAATATCGACCAGGTTAACGTGGGCAATGCCCACCAACTTCAACCCGTGTGGGTCTTTCATACGGGGGTGAACGATCCCAATATGTCCATGGAAATGTCGCCCATTGTGGTGGATGGCACCATGTATGTCACCACCGGCAACGACGATGTCTTCTCTCTCAACGCCGCGACGGGCAAGCAGAAATGGGCGTATCATCCGGCCGACATGCCACCCATCAGTTCGCTGCCATTATGCTGCAGCCACAACAATCGGGGCGTCGCGTATGGGCAGGGGTTGATCTTTGTGGCCCGGCTCGACGCTACTCTCGTTGCCCTGAACTCAAGCAACGGCAGTACCGTCTGGAGATCGGTGGTTGATGACTGGACCAAGGGCTACACGATGACGATTCCGCCCCAATATATCGATGGCATGGTGGTCGTAGGTGTCTCGGGAGGCGAGTATGAAGTTCGCGGGCACGTTGACGCCTTCGATGCCAAAACCGGTAACCGCCTGTGGCGCTTCTATACAACTGAACCATCCACCTGGGCCGGTAAATCTTATCTAACCGGCGGCGCCCCCGTGTGGCAATCGCCGAGCTACGACAAGGAACTAGGCACGATCTTCATCGCCACCGGCAACGCTGCCCCCGATATTAACGGGGTCGATCGCGCCGGAACCAATCTTTATTCAGTTTCGGTCGTAGCCCTTAACGCTAAAACGGGTGCGTTGAAATGGTACTTTCAGGAGGCTCACCACGACCTCTGGGACTACGATGCAACGCCGCCCACGGTGCTTTTCAAGTTGAACGGTGTCCCGGCCATCGCTCACGCGGGGAAAACCGGCTACACCTTCATTCTCGATCGCCGCACCGGCAAGCCGATCTATCCGGTCAAGGAGGCCGCGGTCCCCACTACGCCGTCATGGCAACATCCCTGGCCAACCCAACCCGAATCCTCCATCGAAGTTCTGACTCCGCTTGCCGTGGAGTACACCCCACCGGGCTACACATCCGCGCCAATGTGGACTCCGCCGCAAGAGACTCCTCTCGTCCTGCAGCCGGCCTCCGATGGCGGTCTTGAGTGGCCGCCCATGGCGTACAGTCCGCGCACCAAATTTCTCTATCAGCACGCGCGTTACCTTCCGCAGGTTTATCAAACCAATCCGACCAACACCAGCGGCGGCACCTTCCCGGGATGGGGTTCCACCACCGATAACGTTCCGGGCACAAATAACTACGGCAAATATGGCGCCATCGACACCACCACCGGCAAGATCGCCTGGCAGATTAAGGTGCCACAGCCTGCTGCCTCGGGTTTTGCGGTCGCCGGGGATGTAGCGTTCTTCGGCGAATCCAGCGGCCTGTTTCACGCTGTCGATGCCGCTACCGGCGCCATGCTCTGGACCTTTGACGCCACCACCATACCCGGCGCGGGAGGCGCCAACGCCGCACCTGCGGCCTACATGGTCAAAGGACGCGAATTCATTGTGAACGGGTTCGGCGGCAACCCTGGCGAAGATGGTTCTCCTCTCGGCGACGCCATCGTAGCCTTTGCGTTGCCAAGGTCGGCTCACTCAGACTGAAGCGCGGCGCTTCAACCGAAGAAAATCAACGGGACCGCGGCGGCGGACCAACCAGTCATGCCGCCGCGATGCGTTTAGGGCGAAATGACAGCACTCGTAAGGGCCGACCGAGCGGGGCCGCACGACACGAAGAACTCCTTGCGAGGACTTGGTTCCAATCTGGACCGAATCTACGCTGAGCTCATCTAATCAGTAGATGAACTCACCAAACGCCCCTGCTGCTCACGCCATCGACACCGTTAGCGACAATGGCAACGGCCCCGAGACGGTCTCCTTTGCTTTTGAGAACACCTATGTACAGTTGCCGGACCGTTTCTACGCCCGTCTGGACCCTACGCCTGTCGCGGCCCCTCGCCTTGTGAAGGTCAACGAGGCGCTCGCACGGGCCTTGAGACTCGATCCGGAAGCGCTGGCCAGCCCACGGGGGGTGGAAATCCTCGCCGGAAATCGGATCGCGGAAGGCGCTCAGCCCCTCGCGATCGCCTATGCCGGGCATCAGTTCGGGCATTTCGTTCCTCAACTCGGCGATGGGCGAGCCATCCTGCTGGGCGAAGTAGTGGGACAGGACAACGTGCGCTACGACATCCAGCTCAAGGGTTCGGGCCGCACTCCATTTTCGCGTGGCGGCGACGGAAGGGCGGCCCTGGGCCCAGTTTTGCGCGAGTACATCGTGAGCGAAGCCATGGCTGCTCTCGGAGTGCCCACGACCCGGACGCTGGCGGCTGTGACTACTGGGGAAACTGTGTTCCGCGAAGTGCCGCTTTCAGGGGCGGTCCTGACGCGAGTGGCAGCAAGCCATCTGCGAATCGGTACCTTTGAATACTTCGCCGCTCGGCGCGACAACGAAGCGGTTCGAACGCTGGCCAACTATGCGATCCTTCGCCACTATCCTGAGGCGGCGCACGCAAAAGAGCCGTACCGCACTTTTCTTGACGGCGTGGTCACGCGGCAAGCGCGCCTGGTCGCACAATGGATGCTGCTTGGGTTCATCCATGGCGTAATGAACACCGACAACACATCGATCTCGGGCGAAACCATTGATTATGGTCCGTGCGCGTTCATGGAGGCGTACCATCCTGCCACGGTTTTCAGTTCCATCGATCGGAACGGGCGCTATGCCTATGGCAACCAGGCTCGTGCCGCGCTTTGGAACCTGTCGAGTCTTGCGGAGACATTGCTGCCGGTGATGGTGGACGAGGCGGGAAGCGAAGAGGCTGCTCTAGCCTCGGCCAGAGAAGCGCTGGCTGCATTTGAGCCACAGTTCGAGACCGCTCGCAGTTCGGGCCTCAAGCGAAAAATCGGTCTCCTGACCGAGCGCCCGGGCGATAACGCGCTGGTGGAAGACCTGCTCGAACGGATGGCAGCCAATCGGGCAGACTTCACGCTGACCTTCCGTCGTCTGTGCAATGCGGCCATGGCAAACGGAACTGACAACGAAGTACGCGCGCTATTTGCCGATCCGCTGGCTTACGACCATTGGGCCCAAGAATGGCGGGGGCGTATCGGCGCCGAAGCGGTTTCAAGCGAACAGCGCGCTGCAACCATGCAGAGGGCAAATCCAGCGTTCATTCCGCGAAACCATCTGGTCGAGGCTGCGCTCAATGCCGCAGTCTCGCAACAAGACTTCAAGCCATTCGAAGATCTGCTCGAGGTCGTGTCGAAGCCATACGAAGATCGGTCCGATTGCGAGCGGTACATCACCCCCGCGCGCCCTGAAGAATACGTGACTCAAACCTTCTGCGGAACATGAGCGGCGGCGTGGGCACTCGGCCTGTTGGAACTGAATACCCTCCCTACGCCGAAACTCAGGCGTGGGAGTTGGACTTGATTTTGGCAGGTTCCCGGCGCGCATAGATAATTCCGCCGAGTACTCCCAGTGTCTGAGCGAAGGAACGCGCTGCGAGCAACAACGGAGAAAGGATGCCGATCAAGGGATCTTTTCGCAAGGCCCGAGCAGCGAAGGGCAGGGTCGACAAGAAAAAGGCGCCGAGCACGAATGCCGTCGCAGGCACCCTGGGGCGGAGCATGAAATCGAACACAAGGGAAGCCAGCAGGGATGGCAGAAACAACAACTGCAGTTTCATCACCTGTGGGGTGTGGCTGTCTTTCACGCCCTTGCTCGGATTCTTACGGACCGCCAAGACTCGCCAGAAAGCGAACTTGTACTTTTTCTTCAGGTATTGCCATAGCGATTCGGGATGGGTATGGTAGACCACCGCCGAAGGCGCAAAGCGCATCTTCCATCCGCGTGCCGACATGCGATACGAGAGTTCGATGTCCTCCGCGCACGCGACCGGAAAAGAAGTATCGAAACCATTCATCTCGAGGAATCGATCGCGTATAAAGGCGGCTGCATAAGTATCGATGAAGTCGATGTCTTTGACAGCCGCCATGATGCGGTAACGGTCTTCGTACTCGACCTGGACGAAGCGAGCGGCAATGCTGTGCTGACGCGTGCGGTATGCGCCTTTCACTCCGACCACCGAGGGGTCGGAAAAGGGCGCGAGCATGGACTCGAGCCAGTCAGGGATTGGCACGCAGTCGTCGTCAGTAAAGACAAGGGTAGTTCCCGACGCCTCCAGAGCGCCGCGATTGCGCGCCGCTGCCGGTCCGGAATTGGCCTGAACGAGGAGTCGCACACCGGGATAGCTGCGGACTACTTCCGCCGTACTGTCCGTCGAGCCGTCATCCACTACAAGGATTTCGATTTCGCGGCGAGTGGTCTGATTAAACAGAGCTTCCAGGCACTTATCGATTCGGGTTGCGCCATTGTAAGTGGGAATAACTATTGATACCGACTTAGCTTTGATGACGCACCCCGCTCAACACCCGCGAACTTCCTTATCTCCCCGTCGCGCCGCCTATGCGGTGGCACCCTCGGGACGTCCCGGTGCCTCGGCCTTTTTGTGCTCACTACCCTTCAGAAGGTATTTGGAGAGGGTGAGAAATCCCTTGAGATTACGCTGGAACTCGCGGCGATCTGTCAGAGACTGGCGAACTTTGTAGGCTAGATAAGCGGGACTCAGATAGAAGCTTCGGCGCGCCCGGTCGCAGAAACTGACAAGCTGTTCATGGGTAATGTTGGGAAGATTGACCACACTATTATGCAGCCCGTCCTTGGTCAGCCAGGCATCCCACGTTTCGATCTGAATGTAATCCCGCTTCTTGGCTTCCTGGTATGCGACGGTACCTGGATAAACCATGATGGGGAAAAACTGCGCAGTGTCTGGACGAAGCCGCTTGGCAAAGTCCAGAGTCTTCTCCATGCTGGCGGGGGTCTCATTGAGATTGCCGACCATGAAGCAGCCGTGCACCATGATCCCGCCTTCCTGGCAGCGACGAACGAAATGCATCGCCTCATCGTGATACTTGGAGTCGCGGCGGTCGTCGTTGTTCTTGTGCATTCCCTTGATGACTTCGACATCACCGCTCTCAAAACCGACGCAGAACAGTCGGGCGCCTGCTTTGTGTAGAGTGGAGAGCAGGTCAACGTCGGCGCCTATATCGGCGCGGCAGTTGGCATCAAAGGGCAGCTTGTTTCCACGGCGGATCAGTTCGTGGGCGAGTTCGTAAGTACGCGGCTTGCTGACGATGAAGGTATCGTCTTCGAGCATGACCGTCTTGATCTCGGGCATCTCGCGGGCGACAAACTCAAATTCGTCAGCCACATTTGATACTGAGCGATAACGCATCACATGCCCGCTGAAGGTTTGAGGATAGACGCAGAACGAGCAGTGATAAGGGCAACCGCGGCTGGTGTCAAAAACCACGAGGGGCCAGAGGGAGTGGCCGTAAAAGTAATCGGGCGTGTGCAGGAAGCGCTTGTAGACTTCGCTCACGAACGGCAACTCATCCAGATTGTGGATTGCCGCACGCGGCGCGTTGGTGATGATCTCGCCCGTTTCGCGGCGCCGCCACACAATGCCATCGACGGTGGAGAGGTCGGCTCCGCAATCCTTGGCGGCAAGCCAGTCGCGAACCGTGTACTCATACTCGCGCATGGCGACGGCCTCGAGCGCAGACGACATGGCCAGGGTTTCCTTAGGTAATGCGGAAACATGGCGGCCAACCAGCAGGACGTGCAGCGAGGGGCGCGCCTGCACCAGCGCTTCGATGACGCTCACGTCATTAAGAATGCTGGGCGTGGATGTGTCACAGACCACGGCGTCGATGTTTTTCGCTTCGATGCGGTCAATTACCGCCTTAACAGAAAAGCCCCCCGCGGGGGCGTCGACCAGGTCGACGTCGTGCCCATTCTTGATCGCAACTCCGGCAGCGGTTGACAGCCACTTGGGATAGTAAAGAGTCCCACTCTTGGTGACTGCAGGACTGCGCTGCTCCCGCGAAAAGCGGGGGTGAAAGGGGGGATTCAAAAACAGCACGCGCATTCGTTTTTTGGCCTCCGAAGGTCTGTAACGCCAAACCTTCTCGCATAAAACGGGGTAGTCTTAACCTGTTTCAAGGATACATCAAGAACTAACCTGACTGGGCCAGACGCGAGATAGTGCTCCGAATATCCGAACCGTTTCCAGCATGTCCAGCATGGATGGAGAATCGACTAGCTGAGGGCGTTCGGCCGGGTCCTTCCACCGTGCGACGATCCAAGTTTCCTTCACAACCATTCTCCCGTACATAATTGATAATACAATATTTAACTCGCGACTATTGTGCGAAAGAGTCAGGCCGACGTGATCGAGTTGCCCGGCAGGATGCTGGGTTGCGGCATCGTATCAGGGAATACGATCCGCCAATCAGCGGACATACCCAGACGCCGATCTTTAAGCATCTGATCAAGCTCACGAATTACCTGCTCAGGCGTCACCTGGTGCATGCACCCGTTGAAATGACAAGGTGCGAAATCGCGTCCGTCATAACAAGGGCGGCACGCAAAGCCCTGGCCGCCCCAGATCCCTATCGAGTAGGGACGCCGCGGAAGAAAGACAGATGGATCGGTAGGACCGTATATTCCCAGCAGGCACGCGGAACTAAGCCCGGCCAGGTGCAGCGGACCCGTGTCGTGCGAAATGACCGCATCGCAGTCATCACAGGCGCTGACAACCTCGGGCAGCGATAACTTGCCGATGAGGTCCGTAACTGGGAGAGACTGAAAATGTGCCGACACCCAATTATCGTCTGGGCCGCCGAGCAATACGACTTCCCAGCCGCGCGAAAGCAGCTGCTGTATAACCCGCATGTAATTCTCGATGGGCCAGCGCCGTAAGATTTGTTCCCCTGCGACGTTTCGTGTTCCACCGGCAACGATTGCGATCCGTTGATCTGCCCGTTTGTGCGGGAGGGGCGAAGGTGGCAGCCGATCCGGCCGGACGAGGGGAACGCTTGTTTCGCGGCAGGTATCCTGCGTCGATAACAGGACGCGGAGAAACTCGTCGGGTTGACGGCGTCCCGGCAACAGCGCCGTGTGCCTTGACGACCGGGAGAGTGCCAGCTTTCTCCGGGCGCGTACAGGTAGGGTGAGCCAATGAAATCGTCGATCGTAGTAAAGCGTAGCGCAGAGATCGTATCGCTTGAACCCGACCTTGCCTAGAAACTGAACGATAGCGCGGGCCCGGTCAAAAAGCCGGCCTTTCAATATTCGACGGTCGTCGACCGGGACCAGGTTGATCCACGCATAACATTCAAGCAGCGGGCGAACTGCCAGTCCGCAGGCCCAGCGAATTTCGAACCCCTCGTCATGGAGGGCTCGCACCGCGGGGATCGCCATGATCACATCCCCGATCTGGCCGAATTTTACGATGAGAGCGGTTTTGTGGCTCAAACTTAGGTTCCTGTCAGGTACGAAGCCTGATTCATATGATTGACCGCAATCACCACAGCTTGGCAAAGAGCAAGAACCCAGCTAATCAGGTGTGGGAAACGGCGTCGGAGTGATGCGCGTCAAACGAAGTATCTGCAGGCACATCCAAGAAAACAGGTAGATGCCGCATAGAACATAGAAGACCGACAAGTTTACACTTATGGCCACGCAACCTGCCAGCTGAAGGAGTTGAGTTGATGCAAATGCCCTCATCATTGATGAGTGCGGCCCACTAAGTGCTTTCTTGGTATCGATGTCTACTCTTCGCACCATGACTCCAAGCAGAAACCCGACCGCCACTACTCCAGGAATGCCGAAATTGAAGTAGCCCTCGCCAAAGTTTCCGGGCCTGAGCCCTGGATGGACTTGAGGATCGAATCCCGCGGTTGTAGCGGTCACAACCCCGAGTCCCCACGTATCGCGGAAATGTGACGCTGCGCGGGGAACAAACGAGGTCAACGCTGCCAGATAGGTTTTGCCCCACCAGAACACGTGATCCCACGCAGAGTAGACCCATGCGAAATCGCGTAGATCCGAGAAGTTGTTTCCATAGAACAGCAAGAATGCGATGGAGCCGAAGAAATCGGTGAGCGAATATTGCCCTGCTCGAACATTCCCCAGATAAAATCCGGCCGACATTATTATGGCCGTGACACCAATTAGCCAAGCAAGATTGAGCTTGCCCCTGAGCTTGATTAGATAGCAAACAAAAACACTGAAGTAAATGAACAGCAAGTTACTTCTTGAGCCGAAAAAGACAAGTCCCAAAGTTAGCAAAACGGTACAAAACAGGAGGATCTTTTCCTTTCGATCCACGTATCGAGCCAGACAATGTGACGCGATGACAACAGAGTATCCCGCAGCAGTTTGTGCGACAGGGCGAAGCATGGGGTTCTCAAATGTAAAAGCCCGCAAGTCAAATCCGAATCCGCTTTTAACGAAGTAGATGCTCAGCACGAGTCCCTGCAGCGTCAGGCACAAAACCGCCTGAAAGACCAGTAGTTGACGCGAGGACATGAGCATCATCGAACACCTCGGAATGAAGTCCAAGATGGGGATGAGTGACTTTCTGAAACCCGAACCTGCCTTGAGGCGCCACATACCGCCACCGGCAAGGATGGCAAAGTACCCAACGAGCGTGATGAAGAAGATATTCGGTAAGACGGCAATGACAGCGTCAAAATCTTTGCCAAGAATGATCTCGTTCGTTTCGTTCCTGGCGAAAGGAAGCAGAATCATGTTGGGGAAAACCGCGGCCAAGAGAAGCTGAGCATGCCAAAAATCAATCCGATAACCAAGGCGGTAGCAGTTCCTGTAGTAGGAGAAAAGGAACAGCAAAATGCCGAACACGTCGAGGGCGTAAATTAGATTCCATGACATAGACAGCCTCTGACGTGTTGACTTTGGACAATGCAATTACAACCTATCGGTGGACTGCACTCCCAGCCTTTACGTCGATGATCTCGACTGGTCCAATGACAGCAATTGTCGCTGATTTCGAAGTATGGATATGAAGGACAGGTACTTCATCAACATGGTGTAACGGTCTCCTCCGATAACGCGGGGGAGAAAGAAGAGAAACCTGTTGATCGCCCTAATCCGCCAGTCATCTTTGGGAAGATTGTTTGAACTGTAAGCTCCGCTTTGATCCTGCCTCGAAAGCACCCGTGCCCTCTTTGCAGCCTTGTAAAACTCCCCCTTCGCATCGAACGGGTTTGAGTCTCCCCATTGGTCGATGGTGGCTGAATAGAGCCTGCGCGCCAGAGTGGTAATCAGGGACCCATCGGAAAAATGCTTGTACGCGTATCGGTACTGAGGGTAGAAACCGGAACCGTTGGCCTCGAGGCGTTCGCCATACGCGATCAGGAGTTGGCGCAGGGCTGGAGAGATGGGCACTGGGAGCCGCAGCTTTGTTGACAGTTGATCGGGAGCGCCTGGCTTATATCCGCTGAAATGGAAGAACACGAGGGGCTCAGTGCCGCCGACGACATAAGTCTCATCGCGTTGGCTCAAGGGGCGTTCAGACAGATTCCAATACGCGACATTGCACCCTGGATGGCGAAGGATGTGAGTCTCGTCGAAGAAGCAGGGGGCGTGAATGATCCACTTCTGATCGACAAAGAGTCCTGAACGCAGGTCTTCGAACCCGAAACGCAGACAGCGCTCTTCCCACCAGGTGAGGAAACTGCGCCCCTGCGGTGAATTTGAAACAGCCACAAACCCGAGGTTGAACACTCCTGTTACGAGGAGATCGTTCTCGTAGATGTGGTCGGGATCGGCAGTGGGCGAAAGCAGGTGGGGGGTGAGGACAACGGACGCATCATCGAGGGCAGAAAAGATCAGATCGACGGACTGGAAAAGGTAGATGTCAGGGTCAAAGTAAATTACTTTGTCGGCTCCGAACGCAAACAGGTGCTTGAGAAAGCTGGGTTTGACGGCGGTATTCAACTCCAATATGTCGTATTTAAATGCCAAGGAATGGAAGCCCGGCAAGCCGAGCTTTTCGACCTCGAGGACCTGTACTCTCGGGTCACGGGATACAAAGTCTCGCGGCAGCGGATCGACCAGGAGGAGATGAAATTCGTCATGCGGATGGAATTTGAAGAACGATTCGGCCAGTGTCCATCCGAAGTGCAGATAGTTCGCGGAAACGATAGTGCAGGCGACGCGCTTCATACCTTGACCCACTTCTGTTCGATCTGATCGTAACGGCGGATGGGCCGTGCGGGCGCGCCGGCAACCAGTGTGAAGGGAGCAACGTCGGTGGTAATGACGGCGTTGGCGCCGGCCACGCTACCTTGTCCCACCGTCACCCCCGGGCACACAACCACGCCATCTCCAAGCCACACATTTTCCTCGATTTTAACAAATCTGTCGCTCTCCAGAGGCCGGGCTGCGGGCGGCGTGGTCGGGGGGGACGGGAAAGCGCCAAAGGTTCCGTGGTTGTGATCGGTAATCATCACTTTACTGCCGATCAAGACATGGTTTCCGATGATCACCGAATTGGTACAGGCGATGTGGGTCCAATGACTGATGCGAACGTGGTTTCCGATGATTAGACTGGGGGTGAAAACCTGGTCCCCGTAGTGGGTGACGGCTTCCAGCCAGAAGCCATCCCCGGCGATGAGATCTTCTCCGAGGGAAATTCTCGAGAGGCCGCGGAGGTGGGCCCTGGGCCCGATGCTGATTCGATCAACGCCAAGCCGTGCGGCAAGTATGCGGTTGCGTAGCACGTGCCCTGGACGAGCGGCCAGAGTTGAAAGAAAGACATAGCCACCATTCTCCCTCAGGAAGGTTCGGGACTTATCCACCAACCACCGCCGGCCTTTTCCATATCAGGGCTCCGTCAGGCTTTCTGCTCTTCCCCGCTGCCGTCGCCGTTTCTGGAAGCGATGGACCTCGCAAAAGGGGCTTGGATATGATGTTAAGGATAGCAATGGCTGGCGGGACTACACCTGTTGGAACAGCCAACCAGAGGACTCATGCAGGTTAATCCCGGCGCGGTCGAAGAGAATCCACTACTCACGATCGCGATTCCAACCTACAATCGATCCGAACTTCTCCGCCAGTTGTTCGACAGCCTTCGAGAACAGATTCGGGACAACCCTAGGGTGAGTCTCCTTGTTTCAGACAACGCTTCAACTGATCAGACTGAAAGCACCGTCCAGGAGGAGCGATTCCGCGGCATACCACTGGAATATATCCGAAACCTGAACAATATAGGCGCGGATGCGAACTTCCTTCAATGCTATGAAAGGGCAAAAAGCAAGTATGTCTGGATTGTAGGTGACGACGATCTTCTGCATCAGGACGCGATACGCACGGTGATGGGCCACATCGAGAAAGATGAATATGACATCGTTTTTGTTGAACAGGCGGGCTTCAATGATCCTGCCGGGATAACGGTGCAAGAGGCTCGCAAGGAAGCGATCGTCTGTTCAGAGGCCGTCCAGTTCCTGCGGAGGGTACACATCTTCACGACTCTTATCAGTTGCAATATCATTAACAAAGATCGGGTGAGCGCGATCCCGCACCAGCCTTTCTCAACCCTCATTGACTCCGCGCTAATCCAGCTTGGCTGGACGTTTACTGCCCTTCGAGGGCATCGCAAAAGTCTCTACATCCCACAGCATCTGGTACATTATCGGCTTGCGAATACAGGCGGTTATGGAGTTAGCCAGGTTTTTGGGTCGCGACTGGCCGTCATCACCGAGGAATGGCTGGCAACGCCGAAGTTGAACAGGATTATTCTCAATGCGTCCCTGCAGCGGCTCTTGCCTTCATTTGTCCTGGCATCCCGAAAGAACTCCTCCGGGGCGTATAGCGAGGAAAACCCAAAAGCGCTGCTTTTCCCTGTTTTCCGCCGCAATCCCAGGTATTGGCTCTTCATTTATCCGATCCTTATGCTGCCTTCCCGCCTTGCATGGGTGTGGCTGCAACTGGTGCGCGTAATCAACCGGCTGGACCGGGCGTTTGGGTACCCCTCCCTTAGCTGGTAGCGTTCCCTGCCAAGTGTTTCGATTCACCCGAGAAGCGGCGAAGATCGAGCCCGCTTAGGCGGCGCAATTGGCGTGAGGTATTATGGGGGTTACTGTTCCCGTGAAAAGCGCAAACACCTTGAATGAGTTGGAAGGACCGGAAAGGGCTTCTGGTCTCAATGGAGACGAGAGCCTGGCTCCGCCGGCGGAAGACGAGATATCGCTTCTGGACGTGGTGATCGTCCTGGCCCGGCACCGGCGGCGCATCTTTCTGACGGCCATTGTCATTAGTGTGCTCGGGTTGTTACTGGCGATCGTACTTCCGGTCAAATATACTGCCACGACCTCCATTTTGCCGCCGCAACAGTCGGGCTCGACTGGTTCCTCGATCCTTGCGCAGTTGGGAAACCTGGGCGGCTTGGCCACCGCTGCGGGAGCCGGGCTTGGACTGAAAAATCCGAATGACTTGCAAGTCGCTCTCTTGAAGAGCCGGACCGTTGAAGATGCGATGATTGCCCGGTTCCACCTAATGGACCTTTACCATAAAAAGAGGATGTCCCAGGCGCGGGACAAGCTGGAAAAGGTCATCGATATTTCCAGTTCCACGAAGGATCCTCTGATTCGCGTGTCAGCCACAGACAGCGATCCCCAGCGGGCGTCCGAGCTTGCAAACGGCTACGTTGAGGAATTCCGGAAGCTCTCTGCCACGTTGGCTGTGACCGAAGCTTCGCAGCGCCGGCTCTTCTTCGAGAACCAGTTGCGCGACGCCAAGGATAACCTGTCGAACGCCGAAGAGGAGTTAAAAAAGACCCAGCAAAAGTCGGGTTTGATTCAATTGGACAGCCAAACCCGTGCGGCGATCGAATCCGCGGCCGTATTGCGGGCACAGGTATCGGCCAAGGAAGTCCAGATTCGTGCGCTGCAGTCATATGCCACGGGAGAGAATCCCGAACTTCAAATTGCGGAACAGGAGTTGGCCGGCCTGCAGTCTGAGCTGAGCAAGATCGGGGCGGCGGCGGATGGAACTGCTCCGACATTACGCAGTGGAGCCATGCAACAGGAAGGCCTCGATTACATCCGCAAGCTGCGCGACGTGAGATATTACGAAACCATCTTTGAACTTCTGGCGCGTCAATTAGAAGCCGCCAAGGTTGACGAGGCACGCCAGGGCGCGATGGTACAGGTGGTAGACCGGGCCGAAATTCCGGATCATCATTCTTCGCCGAAGAGAACAATCATCGTGCTTGTTTCCGTGGCGCTCGGAATGTTGGTAGGAGTTGTCTGGGCATTTGCGTCCGAGGGGATTCACCGGATTTCCGAAAACCCTGCGGAACGCCCGCGCCTCGACACTCTGCGCTCGGAGCTTGGTCGCTCGCCGCGCTGATCCGGTTGCGGCACGCGATCAGCAAACGCTAATTTTGGCCTTCGATTGGCCCATGCTTCCGTCAAGGCAAAAAGAAGATCGTCACTGCGCATGCCAGAGCCGCCGATATTTAAGGAACACCCAGGTACCCATTGGCAGGCCAACGATTAGCGCAAGGACCACGTTCCCTGCCACCATGCCGGGTGCTCCGTAGGATCGGCCAAGGAAATAAGTTGATGGAGCTACCAAGAGGGCCGCAACAATTGAGTTCAATAGAAACTTTTCCTGCTTGTGCGCCCTCAGGTAGAGGGCCTGGCCGAAAACCACGACATTGACAGCGGTAAGGATGAGCAGCCCAATGATGCAAGGCGGGGAAAGAAGCCTCTCAGCGAATTTCAAATGTTCTAAATTAAGCCAGAAAACCCCGACGACGATCACGATGGATCCAGCGAGAAAGACGCCCACCGCTTGTTTCAGGGTACGGAAGAAGAGATGGTCGAGCTGCTGATATTCCTGTCTTGCCACCATGGAACCGAAAGGAGCGGCCTTGGTATTGAGCCACGAAATGGCCACCGCCTGCAACGCGTTGGCGAGGCTGAGCGACATGCCCATCTGCCCTGCGGCAACTGCGCCCCTGTAAGCGAAGAGAACGGGATTGAAAAGCTGGAAGATGAAATAGCCACAGAGCCAGCTGATCGCAATTCGCCATTGGAATGGCCATACTTCCTTCCACCAGTGGATGCGGTGGCCTCCGGGATCGAGGCGCAGGAGTCCAAGAAGAAGGCGACGTTTTCCCAAGAGCCCTAGAACTGAAACGGCTGCATTTCCGGCGATCATCATCGCTGGTGCAAAGAGTCCATGATGCGTGATCAGAGCGGCCCAGGCGAGCATGCTTCCCACCGCGGCCTGGATGAGACGCAATCTCGCTACATTGGCGACATACCCGCATCCTTCGAGAAAGGAAAGGACGGGATCTATTTGAAACATGATGCTGGCCGCGATCGCGTCGCAGAACCAGGGGATACGCCAACCTACCGACTCGCCGGAATGTGGGTGGGAAGAGAAAAAATAGGAGCCTGCAATCAAAAGGAACAAGCTCAGAAATACCGCAGCGAGGGAGTACCAGCGCACCGATTTTTGAATGACCGAGGCGAGGCGATGGTGCGCGGTGTCATCACCGGTGATGACCTGATCCGGGGAAATAGAAAGGTGAGCCCGCTCATGGCTGGCCATTTGGAGGATCACAAAGGAAAAGCCCAATTCGAAGACGATTTGAAGCGCGACGAGGCTGCTGAAAGTGAAATAGTAGCCCTGTTCGGCAGCAGAGAGGAACCGCGCGATCAGAGTTACCGTAACGAGCCCGGCCGTCGTTGACCAGAATCTCGCTAGAATTGTGAAGCCAATCGCCCTATCGAGCCCGAGAACCCGGCGCGTCCAGCCCTTAAATCGACCCATCATGTAAGGGCTTTGAACTGGCACAATCAGCTCATCGGTGCCATCCATCATCCGCCGCTCCATCCCGAGTATACCGCTAGGGCGAAGCATTCATCGAAACGCGGGGCAGAGTTTGTCTGCGGATTGCGGAGATTGCAGTTTGAAAAAAGAATTCGAGAATCTGGAGCAAGCCGATGGCTCGAGCGGGAATTCAGGTCTTCTTCGCGAGACCGCGAACCACGATAGTTTTGGCTCATCCCGAACCGAGAAAGTCACTAGAAATGTCGACGCATCGGGCGAGTTCGCCGATGGAGCCCGGACCCTCATGGTCGTTGAGTCGCAATTTCGACATCCATTGGTATCTACTCCCCACGACACTCGCGACTTCCGGGCGTCCGACTGATTTCCTGGCGCCGGGCTTTGGTCAGGGAGACTCCGGCGATGCGACCCTTTGAACACAGCATCCTGGTTCAAGAATTCTCAGGGCTGCTCGCGGGGCGTCCAACCTATCAGCGATCAGCCTGACAGCCGCTCGTAGGCGGCGATCTGCTCCTGGCTGAAGGCATGCATATCGGCGCCCAGCATGGCCGCGCGATACCAGCTTGCTGACCACTCTAGCGCGGTCTCGATGGTCAGACGAGGCCGCCAGTGGAGCACGGCGCGGGCTTTGCTTGAGTCGAGCCGCAGATAGCCAGCCTCGTGGGCGCCTGGATCAGGATCGCGGAGCCACGCAGCACCGGCGCCCCATAGGGTCGCCAGTTTGGTTGCGATCCGGTCAACGGGCCATGCATCGTCATCCCGTGGCCCGAAGTTGAATGCCGTAGAACAGGTGGGTCACCCGACAAAACTGCTCGGCAAGCAGCAGATAGCCCTGAAGCGGTTCGAGCACATGCTGCCATGGACGAATCGCGCAGGGCGCCGGATGAGAACGGGCTCCCCAGACTCAAATCCCCGAATCAGGTCGGGAATCAGCCGATCTTCTGACCAGTCACCGCCGCCGATCACATTGCCAGCTCGCGCCGTGGCCAAGGCGACGTGATGTTCGTGCAGCATTGAAGGAGGAAATAGGAATCCGGAAGGCGGCGGTCACAAACTCGGCACAGGCCTTGCTCGAGGAGTAAGGATCGTAGCCGCCGAGAGGATCGGTTTCGCGATAGGGCCAGACCCATTCTTGATTCTCGTAGCACTTGTCGGTGGTGATGCAAACAACAGCTCGAACACTCGGGCAGCCCCGGACCGCCTCCAGCACATGGGCAGTCCCCATCACATTGGTGGCGTAGGTGCCCAGAGGTCGGCATAGGACCGTCGCACCAGCGGCTGAGCGGCCAGGTGAAAGACGACCTCCGGCGCGAATTCCTCTAGGCTTGCTTTGAGCTTCGGAAAGTCCCGAATATCGCCACGAACATCGTCGATGACGGCACCGACCCATGCCATGGAGAACATGTCGGGCTTGCTGCCGGGGTCGAGCGCGTAGCCGCGAATCTGCGCGCCCAGGCGCGCAAGCCAGAGCGCGAGCCAACTGCCCTTGAAACCGGTATGGCCGGTAAGAAAAACGCGCGTCCCTGCCCAGGGATTCACCATGTCTTCCACGGCGCCTCTCCGCCAGCCCAGAGTTCTTCGAGCCTTTGCTTGTCTCGCAGCGTGTCCATCGGCTGCCAGAAGCCACGATGGAAGTAGGCCTGCACCTCCTTTTTGGCTGACGAGGCTCTGCATGGGCTCTCGTTCAAACATCGATGCTTCGTCGGTGATTTCGCTCAAGATTCGTGGGGACAGAACAAAAAAGCCGCCATTGATCCAGCCGCCTTCCCCTTGGGCTTTTCCTGGAAGCTTCCAGCTGTTCCCTCGATATCGAGGCCGCCGAAGCGGGCCGGCGGCTGCACGGCAGTCACGGTCGCCTGTTTGCCGTGGCTCTTGTGGAAGGCGATGAGGCGGCGATATCCACGTCGCTCACGCCGTCGCCATAGGTCATGCAGAAGGCTTCTTCGCCTTCCAGATAGGGAGCGACCTTTCAGGCGGCCGCCGGTGCCGGTATTGTCGCCGGTGTCGACCAGCGTCACGTGCCAGGGCTCCGCGACGCTCTGGTGCACTTCCATCGGTTTTCCGCATGTCGAAGGTCACGTCGGACATGTGCAGGAAGTAGTTCGCGAAGTATTCCTTGATCAGGTAGCCCTTGTAGCCGCAGCAGATGATGAAGTCGTTGATGCCGTGCTGCGAGTAGATCTTCAGAATGTGCCAGAGGATCGGCCGGCCGCCAATCTCCACCATCGGCTTGGGCCGGAGTGCCCGTTTCTTCGCTGAGACGGGTTCCAAGACCGCCCGCCAGAATAACTGCTTTCATTTCATTCCTTCAGCGCTAAGTGAGCGCATCTACTGAGTTCGAAACAGATTACCTGCGTCTGCCGGGCTCCTTGACGCTACAGTACACTGCGTGCTTTGATTGTGTATCCTTAATATAAAGGGCATAGATGACAAACAGCGCTGAGCACGCTTCGGCAACAGATTCTCGATCTCTCTGCCCAGTTATTCTTGCGAGGCCTTTCCGCTCAAAGGAGTTCGTTCCCGGCGAGTCGCCGGTTCCGGTTTCCGGCAAGGTAATCGACGCCGCGATCTAGCGCGGTGGTCGATTCGGCTTGGACTGCTGGTTCACGACAGGCCGCTTTGCCGAGGATTTCGAGCGCAAACTGGCGCGGTTTGTCGGCGTCCGCTCGCGCCTCCCTGGTCAATTCCGGTTCATCGGCCAATCTGGTGGCGCTCACCGCGCTCACCTCGCCCAAACTGGGCGACCGCCGCCTCAAGCCGGCGACGAAGTCATCACGGTCGCCGCGGGTTTTCCCACGACCGTCAATCCGATCATCCAGAATCGCCTGGTGCCGGTATTCGTCGATGTCACGCTGCCGACCTACGAGATCGACGTGACGCAGCTTGAGGCTGCCCGCAGCGACGAAGACGCGGGCCGTCATGATCGCGCACACACTGGGCAATGTCTTCGACCTCGATGCGGTCACTGACTTTTGCGAAGAAACACAATCTGTGGCTGATCGAGGACTGCTGCGATGCGCTCGGTTCAACGTGGAAGGGCCGACACGTCGGCACCTTCGGCGACATCGCGACGGTCAGCTTCTATCCTGCGCATCACATCACCATGGGCGAGGGCGGCGCGGTGCTCACCGACAAGCCCAACCTGCAGGTGCTGATCGAGTCGTTTCGCGACTGGGGCCGCGATTGCTGGTGCGACCCGGGGAAGGACAACACCTGCGGCAAACGCTTCGACTGGCAGCTCGGGCAGCTTGCCCTGCGGCTACGACCACAAGTACACCTACTCCCACATCGGCTACAACCTGAAAGCGACAGACATGCAGGCCGCTCTGGGCGCGTCGCAGATCGCAAAGCTGCCGCATTTCATCGAACGCCGCAAAGAAAATTTTCGCTATCTGCAGGCTGCCTTGAGCCGTTGGAGGATGTCTGCTGCTGCCTGAGGCGACACCCGGCTCCGACCCTCATGGTTCGGCTTTCCTATTGGCGTCCGCGAAGGCGCCCCTTCAAGCGCGAGGATCTCACTCGCGCACTTGAAGCGAAGAAGATCGGCACGCGGCTTCTGTTCGGCGGCAACCTGCTGCGCCAACCCGCATATGAGGATTGCGAGTATCGCGTCATCGGCGACCTGCCCAACACGGATTTCGTCATGAACAACGTCTTCTGGATCGGTGTTTACCCGGGCTATGACGAAGAGATGCTGGACTATATGGCGGGACAACATTTTGGACTTTGTCGAGGACGAAATCAGGTCTGCGGGCGATTAAGTTCTGCCGACGCTAAAACAAGTAAGGCTTTGGAGAACGCATCGTGCGGACATCAATTTGAGACCTCTGTTTATCTACGAGATGGCAAACAACCACATGGGCGACGTAGCGCATGGTATGCGGATCGTCAAAGAACTGAAAGCGGCGTCGGAGGGATTCCCATTCGGGTTCTGCGTGAAGCTGCAGTATCGCGAATCGCCAGCTGTATCCATCCTGCCTACAAAGACCGATTTGATCTCAAATATGTCAAGCGCTTCTCCGAGACACACCTGAAGTGGGACGAATATAGGAAGCTCAAGGACGCGATTGTCGACGCGGGCTTTCTATCAATGTGCACCCCCTGGGATGAGAACTCAGTCGACAAGATCGTTGAACACGAATTCGACTTCATGAAGATTCCGAGCTGCTACGTGAGTGATTGGCCGCTTTTGGAGCGAATCGCACGATATGACTTGCCGATTGTGGCATCAACTGCCGGAGAACCGCTGGAAGAGGTGGATCGCGTCGTCAGCTTCTTCAAGCATCGCGACAAGTCTTTGGCCATCATGCACTGCGTGGGTGAGTACCCAGCTCCAGACGATCATCTTCATCTCGGCCAGATCACACTGCTGCGCAAGCGCTATCCGGAGTTGCAGGTTGGTTATTCGACGCATGAACGACCGCACAACTTCGAGGCTGTGAAGATCGCAATCGCCATGGGCGCGGTGATGTTTGAAAAGCTACGCGGAGTGCCGACAGACAAGTACGCGGTCAACGCCTACAGTGCGACACCTGAACAGGTCCGGCGATGGCTGACTTCGGCAACCGAAGCGTTCACAATGATTGGCGATCCAGAAAAGCGCTACCCTGCGCCTCCCGGTGAGCAAATGGCAGCTCGCGGACCTAGCTCGCGGGGCGTTTGTGAAAAACGCGGTGGCGGCCGGCGAAACCATCCAACCTTCCAATGTGTTTTTCGCGATGCCCAACGTCAAAGGTCAGCTTGTCGCACAGGACTTCTCGAAATACAGCGAATATGTGCCCTCAAGGACATACCAGCTGACGGACCGGTAATGCGGAAGAGGTACCTGCACATAACACGCGCGAACCCGTATACAGGATTGTCCGTGATGTCAAGGCACTGATTCGCAAGAGCAGGGTACAGGTTCCGGGACAGTGCGACCTGGAGATATCCCATCACTACGGCATTGAGAAATTCCGCGAATCCGGGATGACGGCAATTACGGTGATCAATCGCGAATACTGCAAGCGATTGATGGTAGTACTGCCCGGCCAGAAGCATCCTGAACAGTGGCACAACCAGAAGGATGAAACTTATCACATGCTCTATGGCGATGTAACTGTAGACCTTGATGGCACCAGTCAACAAACAAAGCCAACGGAGTGGTCACCATTCCCCATGGCATCAAGCACTCCTTCTGGACCAAGAGTGGTGCGATGATTGAAGAGGTTTCGTCGAGTTACTCGACCAATGATTCCTTCTACTCCGACCCTGCAATCAGTGCCAACAAGAACCGCAAGACGTTCGTGACCTATTGGCTCGAATGATGCTGACAGTGGTGTGGGACGTAGACGACATTCTGAATGACCTGATGTACCAATGGTTCATCATGGGTGGCTGGCGGAGCATCCGGAGTGCCGGCTTTCCTACGTCGGCTCAGCGCAACCCGCCCCACCAGGTTCTCGGTGTCGACCGCGGCGATTACCTCAATTCGATGGACCAATTTCGTGAAACGGAGCGGGCTCGGACATGATACCTAATGCGGAAGCACTTGTCTGGTTCAGGGAACAAGGGTCCCGGTTTCGTCACATCGCGCTTACGGCGCGCCCACTCGAAACGGCTCCGGACGTTGCTCACTGGGTAATGAGGCATTTTGGTGTGTGGATCCGTTGTTTCGGGGTCGTGCCGACGAGACCGTCGAAGGTGTTCCGGCCTATGATCGCAGCAAGGGCGAGTACCTGTCGTGGCTGGGAAGGGGTGACGTAATCGTCGACGATTCTGACGAAAACATCGCCCAGGCTAACTCGCTTGGGCTTAGAACGCTGCAGCCTGCCCAACCTTGGAATCAAGGCAGATCAAGCATCGCTGCAACACTGAAGCAGCTCACGCAATTGGCGGGTGAATCTTGATCAAGCTTTCTGACTATGTTTTACGTTTCTTACACGAAGCGGGCGTCAATCGCATCTTCATGCTGACCGGTGGGGGATGTATGCACCTGGTGGACTCGGTTGGCCGGCAACCAGGCCTGGAATATGTCTGCTGCCTTCACGAACAGGCCGTCGCATTCGCGACCCAGGCGCACGCTGAGTACACCAGCAGCCTGGCCGCGGCCCTTGTAACGACCGGCCCTGGAGGAACAAATGCGGTGACGGGACTTGCGGCCGCGTGGCTCGATTCTTCGCCCTGCATCTTTCTCTCCGGCCAGGTCAAGCGCGCGGACCTTCTCACCAGCCGCGGGGTTCGTTCCATGGGGCCCCAGGAAGTGGACGTGGTCTCGGTCGTGAAACCTCTCACCAAGTATGCCAAGACGCTGATGGAGCCTAACGATGTCCGATTTGAGTTGGAGCGAGCCATCCATCTTGCGACCACTGGGCGGCGCGGCCCGGTATGGCTTGACATTCCCCTTGACGTCCAGGCACAGATGATGGATGAAACAACCCTGCGCCAGTTCAGCCCAGACCCGCACCAGCGGCCAAGCGATCTTCGGTGAACGTCTCCGCAACAATCGACCTCCTCAAATCCGCACGGCGTCCAGTACTATTTGTCGGCAATGGCGCCAGGACAGCCCATACGAAGGGCTTGGTAAGAAAGGTTGCGGATCTACTGAGAATCCCGGTGCTGCTTACCTGGAAATCAATGGATATGCTTCCCGAAGACTACCCGTGGTTCGCTGGGAGGCCTGGTTCGGTGGCTTCTCGCTCGTCGAACTTCACACAGCAGAATTCTGATTTCATTCTCGTCGTGGGCGCCCGGCTGGATATGCCTCAAATCGCATTCAGCCACAAGAATTTTGCGCGAGCTGCGAAGAAGGTCCTGGTGGATGTCGATCCTCTGGAGATCGCGAAATTTGAAATGCCCATCGACGTTCCCGTTAACGCCGACGCTGCAGACTTCCTCGCGGAGTTGCTGCGTCAACTTGAAGGTGTACGCCTGCCCGATTACAGCGAGTGGATCGCGAAGACCCGGCATTGGGCTCGAAAATATCCTGTCATCCTGCCCGAATATTGGAAGACGACCGAATCGGTCAACCTGTACGTTCTGGTCGACGTTCTCTCTGATCTCTGCACTGCGGACGATGTTCTTGCACCCGGCAGCTCAGGTGCGTGCAGCGACGTTTTCCTGCAGTGTTTCCGCTTAAAGGAAGGCCAGCGCGTGGTGAACTCTCCTTCGCTGGGTGCAATGGGAACCGGTCTGCCTGGCTCGGTTGGAACGTGTCTCGCGTCTGGCCGACGACGCACCATCTGCGTCAACGGGGACGGCGGATTTCAACTTAACATCCAGGAGTTAGAGACGGTGCGCCGGTTAAACCTGCCCATCAAGTACTTCGTGCTGTGCAACGGCACCTATGCGTCGATTATGGCCACTCAGCGGAACTACTTCCAGGGAAGGATGGTGGGAAGCGATCCGTCCAGTCAAATGACGCTGCCGGATATACGAAAAGTGGCGGGAGCATACGGTATTCAGAGTTGCGAAATCCTGGATCACAGCGATATCAGGAATCAAATCAAGTCGGTGCTCGATGCTCCCGGCCCGGTGATTTGCGCCGTCACGGTCTCATCCGACCAAGCAACCGCGCCGCGTGCCACATCGTCCGCGCGTTCGGACGGAACCATTGTAAGCTTGCCCATGGAAGACATGGCACCCCGGCTGCCGCGGGAGGAATTCCTGTCTGAGATGCTCATTCCTCTGGCGGAAGAATGATGGCGTTGGCTTCATTCGCCTGGTCGTAGCTTTCGATCGTTCTCCTGAATCCGTCTTCGATGCTGGTTGTCGGCTTCCAGCCAAGCAGTCCAATTTTAGCTATGTCGAAGTGTCCTCCCTGGCTGGGGCTCGCAAGGTATTGATCGTCCGGATTGCGTTCCATTCGGATTACACGGCAGCCTCTCTCAGGAAAGAGTCCCACAAGCAGCGTGGCGAGTTGCAGGACCGAGTGTTCCTTGTCACTGCCAGCGTTGTATGCCTCTCCATTTTCGCCTTTGAGTAAAACCGCGAAAATGGCTTCGGTGACGTCTGCAAGATAGCAAAATGGCCGGCAAGCGCTTCCATCGCTTTTCATCGCGATGTCGCGTCCGGCAACTATATCGGCTACAAAGTCCGCGAACACGCGGCCGTCATCGGCTTCCATGCCTGGTCCATACGTGTGCGCCAGGCGCACAATTTTTGCGGGCACTTTATATTGCGCGTGCCAGCAGGAACAGAGCGTCTCGCCTGCTCGTTTGCCTTCGGCGTAGCACGAGCGCACATCGGTAGGGTCCAAGTAGCCAAAGTCGGTCTCTTTGACGGGTAGCCTTCGGTCGGAATCGCGGCCATAGACTTCGCCACTGCTGATAAAGACAAATCCCTGCGCTCCCGCGGCCTTGGCCAGTTGGAGCATACGCAGAGTGCCGGTGACGTTAGCATCGAAGGTGCCAGCCGGATCTGAGCCATAGTATTTCGGGCTTGCCTGACTAGCGGCATGGATCACGAAATCTATCGCGGCAGGTCCTGTATAAGGATCCCGGACATCCTGAATCACAAATCTGAGGTCTGGTCTCCCCAGCGCGTGCGCGAAACGGCGCCGCGCTTTGGCAGCATTTCTTACAAGACCCACAACCTGGATATTTGCTTGTTTCGTCTCGTTGAGGTAAAGAAGCGTCTCCACGAGATACGCGGGAACAAATCCGTTGGCTCCTGTAATAAGCACAGTCTTTCCGAAAAGGCCGGTCCAGGGCAAGGCGGCAGCCGTGATTTTTTGTAAATCTTGTTCGATGATTTTCGCTCTCATCGATTCGCTGCGAACCCCTCAGAAGACTATTTAAAACTAACTTGCTGGTGTAGCCAGACTACGACAGCAAAGGAAGATTAGCCACTTCGTACCACAATTTAAGCAGTTTGCGATTTACCGTTCGACCAGTTATTCTGCTGGCAATCAATTAATTCAGCTTGCCGGATGCTCCCTTAGGTCCGAGCTGCAAATCCTTAGCACAACTTGGCTTCGATTTGGGGGCAAATTAGCGTGGCCAGGGTTCACGGTCTACCCACAAGGGCGCTAAACAGGCGTTCTTTCATTCGGAATGCCGGTTTGGCCGCCTTTGCTTCGGTGGTTGACGCTTCGATAAGCGGCTGCGGCGATAGCAAGTTGTATATCCCGTGCCTCGGGCCGGCAACAGCCCCGGCGCCGGTTCCCGGGATGACTTATATCTGGGCGTCCAAAATCGGATGCGCCCTCGACTGCGATCTCGAGAACGGGCGCAATAAGCATCATGGCGGCAAGGCTACCGACGACGGCCCGCGGATTAATGCGGCAATGGCGGGTGCGAGCGCCGAACGCCCAATCACGCTCATCATCGATGGCAGCGCACTGATCTCAGGGCTGTTCCTTCCCGCGGGCGGGTATTGGAATATTGCCGGGCTGGGCTGCGGAACCGGCTTCTACATCAAATCTGGCACTAACAATGATGGCATTCATAACGGGCCAGCCAACGCGGCACAGCCGACCGATCCGGGACCTCCTGCTCCGGCTCGCGGTAAAAATGTATCCCTCCAGAATTTCACGATCAGCGGAAACCGTGGGGACGGCCATGATGGTGTTTCATCCAGTGGAGATCATCGCGGTTCCAGCACTACATGGTATTTCGGAATTAACCTGATGAATCTGGACAACATCAGGGTCGAGAACGTCGTAGTGGTGAACACACCGGCTTATCACATGCGTTTTTCGAATGTTGGCAATGTTTCCGTCGCGGGGTGCGTAATGCAGAGTCGCGGACCAAACAGCGACGGCCTGCATTTCAACGGCCCCGCCAATGATATTCACATCGCCAACTGCGAGTTCACAGTGGACGATGACTCGATAGCGTTGAACTGCCCAGAGGGCTATTCCGGCAACATCTCGCGAGTGACCGTTACTGGATGTTCAGTCAATAGCTGGTCACTACTGCGGCTATATACATCATCCGGAACTCCGATGTTCACGATCGACACGGTAAGCGTGAGTAATTGCAGCGGTACATTGACCGAAGAGGCAATTGTGATCGGGCTGAATGGGCAGAGCCTTCCCAACTCTGTGACCGGACTGACGGTCTCGGATTGCACTTTGACTGCTCCAGCCATTCTCGGGGTCTCGGAGAACTTCGGAACGATCACTCTTCGCAACGTGGCATTTACGCCCTCATTAGCGCACATAGCTTGGTTTGAACCTCAGGTGAATCGCATGTGTGCCTTTCTAAGGCCATCTCCTTCGGCAGGCACCGTCAGCTATGTCGGGGGAAGCTTGACACTGGAAAATTGCTCGGTAGTCCGAAACTCAGATGTTAAGGCTGCCGCTGTCATCCTCGAGAATGAATCGACTTTAACGAACCTCTCATTTACGGGCTTCTCAGTGGCAAACAGCGCAATCTACGCGCCGTTGCCCGAGTTGCTTACCGTAGGATCTGGCGGAATTGCTCAACTCGTGATTGATTCTCTAAACAGTGCAAACATTGAAGCGCCAGTTCCGCCCGATGGATTTGGAAGTTTGGGCGCTGTTTCGGGCACCGGAGTCCTCGCCACGGGATGGGAATTTGCCGACGTTGTGATGTCGGACGGAGTTCCATACTTCTCCGCAAGCACGGGATTGCCCTCGATCAAGATTGCCGGAGTGGTCGAGCTTTACTCGCAAGCTTGAGCCGCTCAGAGTATTGCTCTCAACGTTGCCGAACGGAAATTGTCGAGATCGTCCTTCCCACAAGCGTACTGCCCGAACCTGAAAGATGTCCAAACGAGGAGGTCAACTCGAGTCTGCCTCAAACGTGAATCCGCCCAGGAGACCTCTTGGGCGGACCGGAAGCATGCAGATTGATTCGTACCGAGGCTTTACCGAGCTCCCACCCTGCTGAGAACGGCGGGAATGGTGCGGAACAGGATTTTGAAGTCATTCCGCAGGCTCCAGTTTTTGACGTAGGTGGCATCCAGTCGGGCACGCTCGTCGTAATCGAGATCGCTGCGGCCGGAGACCTGCCAAAGGCCGGACAATCCCGGAGTCGCGGCCAGGTAGAACGGCAACAGGTGTTTGTAAAAGTGCGTTTCTGCCTTAACTACGGGTCGCGGGCCGATCAGTGACATCTCGCCGCGCAGGACGTTAAGGAGCTGGGGCAGTTCGTCCAGACTCCACCGGCGAAGAAACCTGCCGACAGGAGTGATACGCGGATCGTTCTTATGCTTCTGAATGCGCCATCTGAGCACCGTCCCGTCAGAATGCGAAGCCTGGGAATGACGGGTGACGCCGTGGGGGCGCATGGAGCGGAATTTCCAAATCCGGAATGGAACACCGTTCCGCCCAATGCGCTCTTCACGGTAGAAGATCGGATGGGCCGATGTGAGGCCTATAAGAGCGGCAATGATTATTCCCGGAATCAAAAAGATGGCGAACATCAAGGACGCGCAGAGGAGGTCAAACCCTCGTTTAACAATTCTATACTGCCATGAATTTAAAGGAGATAATTCCGGATAGTCCCAGGTCGCCGGGCGAGCACTCGAGGCAGGGATAAACCCCGCTTCGGCGATTACTGATGAGTCGTCATAAGCAACTCGACCCTGCGTCCTTCTCATCGGCCCTCTCCGAGAAACAATTGCTCGTCGCAACAAGCCTTCCGACCGATAGATAGCCCGGCCCTTCGCGTACGGGTTTTATTCCGCTGCCGTTGCAAGTAATTAGCCGTGAATACGATAGCGTCTAACCGCGTGTCGATCCGGAGTCCGAAAGCTGTGTGGTTCAGGGCGGCTAACGAAACGCATGATGAACCTCTCCCGGACACCGAAACCACGGAAATCCTCGGGACCATCCTCGAACTTTCCTGGAATGAAGCGTTAAAAAACGCCAAATGAAGCACCCCTGGTGTAAGACCCGTCATGAAATACGAAGTTTCGCCCGTTCAACTTCAACTGCTAAAGGTCGCAGAATAATTCCGATGCACGAACCTGCTAGCCAGCGCAAAAATCCCGTATCAGTCCTCGTCTCGAAGCTGCCAAAGTGCAGAACTAAGCTCTTACCCGTGAAAGTTCTGTCGAGATTCTCGCACACCCCACTTCTGAGCGGCAAGCAAAAGCAAAACTTCTACGCCCAAGCACAAATCTGAACGTTACCGTTACTAACTAGGTAACATATCTTTCACTTGCGGATCCCACAAGCAAACCCGGATTGCCCTCCCACAAAGACCTTAGACTCAGGTGGCCCTGGTTTGTCCGTGAGCCAAGCTTCAACCCGAGCGCCGGGTTTCCAAACAAAGATGCTCTCTGGTGACTTCTCGTTGACTTGTGTTGCGAAATTGCAAACAGGAAAGGGACACAGTGGACAAAATATTGATTCGCCGACCGAAGTCTCCACGGAAAGAAGTAGCTTCGCGTCGCAGTGCAACGATCTTGGAAGACGCCGTTCGACCCTCCCGACGTCCTCCAAACTGTGAAAAGTTGATTCAATTGCTTTCCTTGGAGTCGATCCTCATTCCATAGAATGACTTACGCACAAAGAACATCGACACCAGGAAGAAGGCGACCGTCAACAAGTGTGCCAACAGCGGGTTTTCCGCGGTAAGTGTGACCGCCAACTCGACAGCCAGTAACCCGAAGAGCGTCGCAAACTTGATGATCGGGTTCATGGCCACTGACGAAGTGTCCTTGAAGGGATCGCCGACGGTGTCTCCGATTACGACGGCGTCGTGCAGAGGGGTCCCCTTCTGCTTCAGGTCAACTTCCACAACCTTTTTTGCATTATCCCAGGCGCCCCCGGCGTTGGCCATGAAGATGGCTTGGTAAAGGCCGAAGATCGCCAGTGAGAACAAGTAACCGATAAACAGGAAGGGTTCCATAAACGCGAACGCCAGGGTGGCGAAGAATACGGCCAGGAAGATGTTGAACATCCCCTTCTGGGCGTACTTCGTACAGATCTCGACCACCTTCTTGCTGTCCGCGACTGAGGCCTTCTCCGCGCCATCGAGTTTTATGTTGGCTTTGATGAACTCGACCGCGCGATACGCGCCAGTTGTGACCGCCTGAGTGGATGCGCCGGTGAACCAGTAGATCACTGCCCCGCCGCAGATCAAACCGAGCATGAAGGGCGCGTGCAGCAGCGAGAGGTTCTGGACGTCATGGGTCAGTCCGCCGGTCAGAGCCATGATGATGGAAAACGTCATGGTGGTTGCGCCTACTACTGCCGTACCGATCAGCACCGGCTTGGCGGTAGCCTTGAACGTGTTCCCGGCGCCGTCGTTGGCTTCCAACAGGTGCTTGGCGCGTTCGAAATTCACGTCGAAGTGGTACTCCTTCTTCAACTCGGCTTCGATCCCGGGAACAGCTTCAATCAACGACAACTCATAGACCGATTGGGCATTGTCGGTCACCGGCCCGTAGGAATCCACGGCGATCGTAACCGGGCCCATGCCCAGGAACCCGAAGGCGACCAGGCCAAATGCAAAGACGGCGGGGGCGAGCATCTGGTCCGCCATTGACGTGCCGGTGCTGAAGTAGTAACCCATTCCCATCAACGCAACCATGCTCAATCCCAGCCAGTAGGCTGAAAAATTGCCGGCCACGAATCCCGACAGGATCCCCAGCGATGCTCCGCCCTCCTGGGCAGATTTGACGACTTCGCGCACGTGACTCGATTTGGTTGAAGTGAAGACCTTAACCAATTCAGGAATCACCGCGCCTGCCAGAGTCCCGCAGGAGATGATGGAGGCCAGCTTCCACCAGAGCGTTCCGTCACCCAGAGTGGGAATCATCAGGTACGACACGATGAAGGTGAGGATGATGGACGTGATCGACGTGATCCATACCAGGGAGGTTAGCGGGGCTTCGAAATCCATTTCGTCGGAGTTTGCATATCTTGCACCCGCGATTGCGCTGTTGAGAAAATACGCACCCGCGCTGGAGAGCAGCATGGCTACGCGCATGACGAAGATCCAGACCAGCAACTGCGCTTGGGTCTCGGGACTCTTGACCGCCAGCAAAATGAAGGTGATCAAGGCGACGCCGGTGACGCCGTAGGTTTCAAAGCCATCCGCGCTGGGGCCGACGGAGTCGCCCGCGTTATCACCGGTACAGTCTGCAATGACACCGGGATTGCGAGCGTCGTCCTCCTTGATCTTGAAGACGATCTTCATCAGATCCGAGCCGATGTCCGCGATCTTGGTGAAAATTCCCCCGGCAATACGCAGGGCGGCCGCTCCCAATGATTCTCCGATAGCGAAGCCTATGAAGCATGGGCCGGCATAATCGCGGGGGATGAAAAGAAGGATGAACAGCATGATGAGAAGTTCGACGGAGATCAGCAGCATGCCGATGCTCATGCCGGCCTTCAGGGGAATCGCATAGATCGGGTAAGGCTTGCCGCGTAGTCCTGCGAATGCCGTCCGTGAATTCGCAAATGTGTTGACCCGGATTCCGAACCACGCCACGCCGTAACTGCCCGCGATTCCGACCAGCGAAAATAACAGAATTATCGGCAGCGTAACCGCGATCGATTTTCCCGGCACCGGCGCCAGGTAGCCGAAGTACAGCGAGATGATCACGGCGATGAAAATCCAGAGCAGGAGAATGAACTTGCCCTGCGTGACCAGGTAGGTTTTGCACGTCTCATAGATCAGTTCGGATATTTCGCGCATGGTGCGATGGACCGGCAGGTTTTTAAGCTGCACATAGATCGCCAGCCCGAACAACAGCCCCCCGACGCAGAACAGCAATCCGATCATCAGAAGGGAATGGCCGTTCATGCCAAAAAAACTCACGGTCGACAGGTCCGGCAGAACGAGGTTGGCTTCGCCTCCTGCCGCGTGTTCCGGCTGCCCGTAGGCGATCGTGGGAAGCAGCAGGCCGACTAGTACTGCTGCGATTTTGTATTGACCCTTCAGGATTGCCCCGGCTCCTTGTTTGAGGGCGGCTGCGATTCGATGCATGCCCGCGTCACCCCTGCCGGACCCGATTACCTGGCGCGTGAAGAATGAGGCCAAAACGAGCGAAAAGACGCTCACGGCCAAAAAGAAGTACACCCACCCCTGTGCTATCACAAGTCCTCCCAAGTTAAGGTTTCAAGCCGTATCAAGCAGAAGCAGGCTGCGGCAAAGGCGACCCCGAAAACACGGGGAAAATTCACGGGAAGCGTACCATCCGTACCTACGACTGTCGAGTGATTGCAGTCACAGGGGCTCCTTGGCCGACAACACCAAGGCACAGAGCTACCAGGGTCTGAAGGTTTAGAGTACGGTGGAGGGACATCTGCGCGACCCCATGACCTCTTCCACTCTGCTCACACCGCGGCAGGCTGCGGCCAAACTCGGCATAAGCTATCCGGCGCTCAAGCACTGGATTCTGGCGGGGCGTATCCGAACAGTCAAGACCCCGGGGGGCCATCATCGGGTGCCACTGGAGGCGCTCGATGCGTTCCTGCCGCACGCCGAGGCCCATCTGGGCGCGACTCGCATAAGCGGCCGCAATCAGCTGCTGGGGACGGTAGTTGAAGTCACCATAGACGGCCTGCTCGCCAAAATTGTGCTCACAGTAGGTTCTCAGCGAGTGACTGCAATCATCACGTCGGACAGCGCACGCGATCTGGATCTCAAGCCAGGAGACGAAGCGGTAGCGCTGATCAAGGCCACCGAAGTCATGATTGGAAAAGTATGACGCGCAGGCGGCGAGGACTCGGCATCGCGGACACAGGTTCCAGCCGATCCCTGTGCGGCCCGGAGAAAAGGCCGAGACGAGCCATCATTCGATGGGAATGTCGATCCGGTCGCCGGGCAAGGCAACCTGCAGGTTCTGGTCCTCAGGCTGGCGAGTCTGACCATCCGGCAGAGGATGCAGTTTGAACAAGACAAGTGCGTTCCGGTCGGGATCATCAAGCGCATGGAAGGTTGCAACCTGCTCTAGGATGTAACGGTTGTGGAGGTCTTCAAGCGTGCCCGGGTCTAAGTCATTCCAGGTCGCAAACCAGCCCGGCTGGTAAACCGCTAGTTTGCTGACCAGGTCCTGAGTGCCGAAGTCGTCGCAGATCGACGGCAGGTGCGTCATCATGGTGATCTCGTCGCCGCTAATCGACAGCAACAACCTTTTGCCATTGGGATGTTTGTCGATGTAGCGAGTGAGTTTGTCAGCGGCGTGTACGTAAGTGTATTCAGGATGCGCCGCATAGCCTGCAGTCCACACAGCGTTGACGCCGGCAGTGATTAACGTGGCGGCCAGCATGGCGACACCAGCCAGAACGGTACCGTTCCGCCACCATTGCCCGCGAGGGAACGGGGAGCTCACACCGCCACTGCCCCTCACTTCCCTGCCCACGGCTTCATCGCCCTCCGCCGGAGAAGACCCCAGAAGCGCCTCGATGCCCAGGCACAGGACAAAGAACGAGAAGAAGGCCACCACTGCGAAATAGCGCGGCTGAGGATGATTCTGATAAGTCATGAACAGGACATAGCCAGCGACAGCCAAGATCGATGAGCCAAATGCGGGATCCCGGCGCAACCGCCGGCTCCAGCCGCTTCGCCATGCGACGAGCGAAGCGAGGGCCGCCAGTCCGGCCAGAGGAATGAGCGCACGGTCCACCCACAATCCACCGTGAAACGACCACCACAGGCTCAGCAGCGGCCAGTAGAAGTGCGACGGCTTGGCGTACTTGTTCACTACGAACAGGTAGCTATAGTCGCGTATCAGCCCCAGCCGAAAGATGAGCGCGAGCCACAGCCCGAAGCTTATTCCGGCCGCCAAAGCGGCCGCAACAGCGCACTTGAGTGCCTCACGGCGCCGACGCCAGAGCGGCATGAGCAACGCCCATCCCAGAGCTGGCAACAGGAACACCGCCGTCGTCTTGGTGAGCATCATCAGCGTAAACAACAAGCCGATTGCGACCGAAACCAGCACCGGCCTCCGCATCTTCGGCAGACGCAGTGCCAGGTTCAGCGCCGCCAGCGTGCAGGCGGTCAGCAAGGGCTCCAGAATCGCCAACCGGCTGAAGCAGTAGAGGAACGGACTTGTGACCAGCAGGGTCAGAGTAAGGAGCGCCGTCCACCGCGCTCCGCGCGCTCGAATGAAGAGGTAGCTCAGGAGCAGGTTGGCAAAAAAGAATGTCACTACCAGACCGCGCGCCGCGGTGATGGTGACGCCGGTAAATGAAAAAACGATCCACTCGAGCAGCGGCCAAACCGGCACCGCCGTGGCGGGATTGAAATCTCCCGGCACGTACCAGTTGCCAAACAGGTGGGCGCGAACTGCCGCGTTGCCATACCAGCCTTCGTCGGTGTACTTGGCCCAATCCGGATACCACGGAGTGTTGTTGGGAAAATCGGCACTCAGATGCAGGGCGTGGAGCAGGGCAAAGGCGCCAATGATAACAATCCAGACAGAATAGACCCAACGCTTGGCCGCAGGGCTCAAAGGGCTTTCTTCTCCTTGCTTCAAATCCGGTCCTTGACGGGCGCGGCTATGCTAAGCGATCACGCCGACGGAGCGTGGCAATCAACTGTTTACGGTCATTCTGACAAGCAGACCGCAGCCGGGTGGATAAAGCATCCAATCCTCGCCTCTGCCGGAGATTCTCAAAAGTATAGCGGCCGGCCCGAAGCTCCCCTGCCGAATCCAGCAGCGCGGACGGTTATTCGTAAGCAAGAGCGTCGATTGGATCTTTGCGTGCTGCAAGCCATGCCGGATAGAGCGAGCCGCCGAGCGCACCGCAGAATGCAATCACCGAGCCCCACCCGATCCACTCGGCGGTCATCTCGAACGCGAATGTTGCAAATCGCAGATGAAGCAGTTCCCTGACCCCGAACGTTGCCAAGATGCCGACGATCACCCCGGCCAGCGCCAGCAGCGCCGTCTCGCGAAGCACCACGCCGATGATTGACACTTTCGATGCTCCCATCGATTTCAGGATGCCGATTTCGCGGGTCCGCTCCAGCACCGCCGTGTACATCGACTGGAAGATCACCAGGAATCCCACGACCACCGCAATCGAAATCACTACGTTGAGGGCGAGGTTGAATCCCGGGAATCGCGAAGGGGTGTAGAGAGCGATCAGGTCCGTCATGGTCAGCACCTTGTAGTTCTCAAGGCCGCGGGTGCTGTGGATCTCGTTGATGATGACGGCATCGTTGGCCGGATCGTCGGCCTTAAGGTAGATGTTCGATGCTTTCCCCTCCGAACCCATCAACCCGGCGAGGGTATCAATCGGCACCAATTTGCGGCCACCCTTCCCGCTCTCGACAATGCCGCAGATCCGAAACGGACGGTTGAGAATCGAAATCGAATCGCCGACGTGCCTGTTCGGTCCAGCGCTGGCAAACACATCGTCGACGATCACGTCATAAGGCCCCTGAAAGCGCCCGCCGGACAGAAACTGAAATGGCTTCAGGGCATCGTAGCTGGCGAAGTCAATTCCGTAGAGGATCTCGACATTGCCGCTCATATTAAAGTCGGAAATCACGGGCGAAGCCACCTTTACATGAGGCAGTTTTGCCAGGAAATCGGCCAGCTTCGCCGGCATCGGCGCACCACTCACGCCGTTCATGAAACTGGCATTTGAGGGGCTCACCACGAGGTCGGCTCCGATCCCGTTGGTCCGCTGCTTCTGGTCGTTGAGCATGCCCATAAAAATGGCCACGATCGAGAGGATCATGACCACCTCGATGGCCACCGCCAAGACACTGATCAGCGACCGCACCGGCCTATGCAAAAGATTGGCTACAACCAGCTTGTTCATGCTTATCCATCAGACTAACAGCCCCGCCGGGCCAAATCCGGCCCAACGCGGGCTCTCCCGCCCTTCCTCCTCAAGCCCCTGGGAACCACCCCGGTTAACATGCACCACCTTTTAAACCCGGCCGAAAACGGAAAGATATGGTAAAAACCTCAGTAACTCAGGGGATTTATTTTGACGCACCTCTGGACGCAGGTATATGGTTACCTCAAAATCTATCCAAGGGTGTGCTTGCCCGGGTGACGATATCCGATGGGAAGCTTTGGTAAAGACCTGCGCACGGAGCGAATCGCTCGCGGAATAGCGCTGGAACAGATCACCGCGATCACCAAAATCAGCCAGCATCACCTCGTGGCGCTGGAGCAGGAGAGTTTTGGCCAGCTTCCGGGCGGCATCCTCAACAAGGGAATCGTACGCGGCTATGCCAGCGCTGTGGGGCTCGATCAGCAGGATTGGACGGATAGGTTTCTGCGAGCTTACACCGATTCGGGACTAACCACACCCGCCGACACCGACTGGACAGCCTTCGCCTTCAACGTTGGCCGCGCCCGCATCGAGCGCCGCGAGGCGATCGAATTTCGCCTGCGCTGGCTGGTTGCCCTCTTGATCCTTGCGGCCGTCGCCGCCGGATTTTATCTGATGATCCGCTTTTACGGCATGCGCGCAGGTTGGTGGTCTACCGTCCTGCCGGCGCACCCAGCATTCACCGCGCTTCAGGGCACGTATCTCTCGGTACGATCCTGGGTAACCCACCTGCTTGCCTGAGGTTTGCCCCGCCCCCGTTCAGACGGGCGAGCCGCTCTTCGTTCGGAGATTCCCCTGATCCGCGCTGATGGACGTGAGCCCTTCGCCCCCCGTTTTCATCTCAGGGCCCCTCTGGCACCGTTCAGGCCCTGCCATGCCCCGTTTGTTGTCGCCGGTTGGCTGTCAAAGCCCGGACCAATTACCATCAAAGATGGACTATGGACCGGACTCGCTCCTATTCGCGCCGGTCAAGGTTGGAAGCAGTTTGTTGTCCAGGAGGGACACTGCTTGTCCAGTTTCAGGACTAGACCCTGAAAAGAACCGGCTCGGTTCTCCAATCATTTTTGCCTACCCGATGGCAGCGTGGCTCCGTGTTTGAGCTGGCGCAGGCATCGGAACGGCGTACACAGCCTGTCGCCCTGTGACGGCAAGCTATCTAAAATCCCTTCAATGGGGAGGAATGTACATTTGAGCGATCGTTTTCTGTTTACCTCTGAGTCTGTTACCGAAGGGCATCCCGACAAAATCGCCGACCAGGTCTCCGATGCCATCCTCGACGCCTGCCTGGAGCAGGACCCATACAGCCGAGTGGCAGCTGAAACCCTGACAGCTACAGGCCTGGTCGTCATCGCCGGAGAGATCACCACCAAGGCCTATGTAGACTTCCAGTCGCTGGTACGCGGCGTAGTCGCGGCTATCGGCTATGACAATGCCCTTTACGGCTTCGACTCCAATACCTGCGCTGTCATTTCCAGCATTAACAAGCAATCGGGGGACATTGCGCAGGGCGTGGACAGCGGTGGCGCGGGCGATCAGGGAATGATGTTCGGCTACGCCTCCAACGAGACCAAGGAGCTGATGCCGGCCCCCATTTCTCTGGCGCACAAGCTGACCCACCGCCTCACCCAGGTTCGCAAGAACGGCAAGCTCCCTTACCTTCGCCCCGACGGCAAGAGCCAGGTCACGGTTGAGTACGACGAGAACCGCAAGCCTGCCCGGATTGACGCGGTTGTTATCAGCAGCCAGCACTCCGAGACGGTCTCAAACGAAGATCTCCACGCCGATATCCTCAAGCATGTGATCCAGGCGGTGCTTCCTTCGGAGTGGCTTGACGAACACACGAAGTACCACATCAACCCCACCGGCCGATTCGTAATCGGCGGACCGATGGGCGACACCGGATTGACCGGCCGCAAAATCATCGTCGATACGTACGGCGGTGCGGGCCGCCATGGCGGCGGCGCTTTCAGCGGCAAGGATCCGACAAAGGTTGATCGCTCCGCGGCGTACGTGGCCCGGTACATCGCCAAGAACATCGTCGCTGCCGGCCTGGCGGACCGCGCCGAGGTGCAGCTGGCATATGCGATCGGCGTCGCCGAACCTGTAAGTGTGCTCGTGGATACCTTTGGCACAGGCAAGATAAGTTCATCGAAGCTGACCGAGCTGATCCGCAAGAACTTCTCACTGACGCCCAAGGGCATCATCGACAGCCTGAATCTGCGCCGGCCGATTTACCAGAAGACTGCGGCTTACGGCCACTTCGGCCGCAATGAGCCTGAATTCACCTGGGAAGCCACCGACAAGGCGGCGAGTCTCGCGGAACAAGCCGGCGTGCTCACAGCAGCCAAGTAATAGCAGCATCAACAACAGAAGATGGGAGCCCTTAGAGGGCTCCCATCTTTTTTGGCCCTATGGTTCGCGCGCTGCAGAAGAATTCCAATAGGACGGCCGGAATACTCACTGGCGTCGGCTCGGTCTGCATCCCTCTAGTGAGAAGGCGAACCCGTTCGCGTGGGAGAAAACGCTGCCGGAAGACTCAAATCTCATGCCGCCTGGTCCCATGTGGTGGAACCCACGAAATGCCGTCAGGAAGTTGTAGCGTAAATGCCGGACTTCCTTACTAGATGATCGTCTTCAAATTCGTGCCCAGGTTGCTACCATCAATCCCTTGCTTGCGCGCCGGAATGACTGCAGCGTGAGAGACGGCAGGCCCAGTCGCTTCGCAATCGGCCGCAGACGACGAGCTACCAGGTCTTTCGCATTGACGGGTTCCCCCGATCGGGTTACTAGGACGAAATCGTCGGGTCCGGTAAAATCCGGCCGCTCTTTCAACTTGACCAACACCTTGTAGAGCGGTTGCGGAATGGGTACTACTCTGATGCGGCCTTCCCTCACTCTTTCCAAAGCGCCAAGAAGCTTGTGCTGAGTAATTGCGATTGAATAGGGAGGTATACGCGCGCTGTCTAACTGGGCGGCGACTTTGGTCAGGTTTACCTGCTTCCACTGCAGGCCTGAAATCTCTGCGGGATTCATGTTGGCAAAAACCGCCATGATAGCCATCTCCCTTTCGGGATAATCCATCGCGCGCAGCGCTTCCTTGATCTGAACCGAATTAAGCGACGGACTTCCCTGCGATTCGTTCTTCGGCAGCTTCGCGCTTTTGACGGGATTCTCACCCAGGTAACACCGCACACGCTGCGCGTGAGAGAAGATCGCGCTCACCACATTCCGGATATGTTTCACCGTCTGGTGCGAATATCCGTGGCCAAAGGCAACAGACGTCAGGCGCTGCACGTCCTCGGGCTGGACGTCGCAGAGTCGCATGTTGCTTAAGTAGGGCCAACCGGGGACCGGTTCAAGAAGCTTTCTCGATCCCTTCGGTATCACCGCGAAAGCCGTATCAACCTCTTCAGGGGTCAGCACATGTCTCAAAATCGCCTGGTAATGAATACGCCCTGAAACCTCCTTCAGCGCCACGTGTTCGGGAACGAATTTGGTTTCTACGAAGGTCTTTACAGTCATCTCTGATAGCTCTGCACGCTGCTTTCCTTCGGGCAAAGACAATAGATTTGACCAGGCTTCCTTCAGCGCCTGCGAATCCTTCCACTCAGGCATAGTCATGAATCTGAAGATTTGCCCAAATCCGGAAGGAGAAGCATCGGTGTCGTGGAACGGGGAATTCGACGCGCGATCGAACGAAGCCTGACTCATTGCGCCTCCACAGGCAATACCGAGGGAAAAACGGATGCTGGCGCCGATCGATCGAGCACCACTAACCGCTGGCAAGGATCTGATGCCGGCCTCGTATAGCCGAGTATTCTTTGCATGGAGGGTAGTCTAGATTGCTCTAAATCAAATTTGTTTCTCTGGAAACATGATTTTGCACAGTGATCACAGTGCTGACGCGGAGCAAGATTTTGAAGCTAATCGTAAAACTTCCTGACATGTATTCGCGTGTCATCGTATTACTAACGACCCAGGCGCCAATGCACTATCTGACCACTGCCCGTTGAGAGTCGCTATGGAGCCTGGAATCCCTTCCGGCAAATTTGTAACCGACCCCGGATACGGTCAGTATAAGTTCCGGCTGCTTGGGGTTCATCTCGAGTTTCTGGCGCAGGCTGACGATGTGGGTGTCAACTGTACGAGTCAATGCTTCGGCGTCGTATCCCCACACGACCCGCAATAATTCGTCGCGCGGCACCGTGCTACCGGCTCGATCTATCAAGTACCGGAGTAACTGGAATTCGCGCGCAGTGAGATACACCGGCTTGTTGTCCTTTGAAACCTCCCGCTGCCTGGCGTCAACGCGGATGGATCCGAATTCGAAGACACCGTGCCCTGCGTGCACCGGAACACGTCTCAGTAATACTTCAATGCGCGCCAGCAGTTCCGCCGACTCGAAGGGCTTGGTCACATAATCGTCGGCGCCGAGTTTTAGGCCTACTACCTTGTCCACAGTTTCGTTTCGCACTGTGAGGATAAGAATCGGCATCGCCATCCCAGCCGTACGCAGGTCGCGGCACACGTCGAGCCCGCTGCGGCGCGGCAACATAAGATCGAGGATGAGAAGGTCGAAGGGTTGATTCAGAGCCTTGTCGACAGCCTCGTTTCCGTCCGCCGCCGTTTCGACCACGTAGCCTTCGGTACGCAAGCGGTCGCTCAACGTTGTTCGCAAGGCCTGTTCGTCCTCAACCAACAGAACGCTCTCATTCATCTTGTCCTCCGTATTGACAACCTAAATTTGCAGGCGATAGTTCGCGATTCTGTTCCCTGGCCACCGACAAACGCAATGTGAAGGCGCTACCCACGCCCAGTTCGCTTGAAACCGAGAGGCTTCCTCCCATCGATTTTGCGAGATGCTTCGCCAGCGAAAGGCCCAAGCCAGTCCCATGGATCTGTGCTGCGATGGCTTCGGAGCTCCGGTAAAAAGGTTCGAAAATGTTGGTCAACTCCGAAGCCTTGATGCCCATCCCATGATCCTCGACCGTGATCGCTACCTCTTGGCGGCCACTACTGGGCGGCGCCCGCATGGCGTAGATCTGGATGCGCCGATCGACGCGGCCGTATTTGATCGCATTGGTAATCAGGTTTTCAAGACAGCTGCATACGGCCAGGAGGTCCGCCTCTACCAGCGGCAAGTCGGGCTCGACGTACTCTTCCATCGCATATGCTTCCTCTCGGATTAACGCGGACACGCTGTTGCGAACACACCTGAGTACCTCCGCTATGTCGAGCGGCCGCAGGTTGTAGCGATCTTTTCCGCTGCGTATCGATGCAAAGATCAAAATACGATCGACGTGGCCGATCAGTTGCCGGGCCTGGCTCAAAATTAATGTCCCGTAGTGCCGCAGGCCCGCCCTGTCCGCAACGATTCCGTCCTTGATGTTTTCGCCGGCGGAGAAGATAGCGGTCAGAGGCGTGCGGAGTTCATGCGAGATGGAGGCTACAAAATCCATCTGAAGCCTGGCGAACTTCTGCGCCTTAAATCCGGCGACGGTCAGGATCGTGATGTTTACGACCAGTAGAAGAAGCACGAGGCCGCTCATCGCAAGGTATTTGTGCCACACCCGAGTTATTACAACCTGGAGCGGACCGGAGCGGTGCTCCAGTTCAAGTACCCACGGATCAGGCTGAGATTCGTATTCGAAAACGGGAAACCACGTCGGTCCAGAAAAGCTGCGCCACTCCGTACTTAGGAGCGAGTGAATCTTTTTCCCGCCTGGACGGAAGCTGGCTTCCGAGCCGCCAGCAGAAGAGCCGAAGATATTCATGGTCGAATCGGCCGCAGCGACATTAGGCGCACCAAACCCGATGTCTGAGGAATAGATCGTCCGAGGCGCCTTGCCCGTCGTGATAAGTCCAACCCTGTAGTCGAGACCGTCGAGTCCGCCGAAGTACCGGGTCGACAACTCGGGCAGGATGCGACCCTGCAATACGCTCAGATCGATTGTGATGACAATCCAGTCAACCGGGCTGCGGCCGCTCAGTGACTTACCGGGCCCATGGTGAAGGATCGGATGAACGATAGCAGGGACCCTTTCATCAAACTGCCACCCGGCAATGTTGTTGTTAACGGCTGAAAGAGGAGCCACGGCAGTGTTGACCTCGAATCGATCCTCGTGCTCCGCTCCTGGAAGTTGCCATGCATGCAAGGCCTTCGAGAGGCTGCCGGAGCTATCTTTCAATCGAGCCAGAAGAGGTGCCATATCCGCGGGCACTGGAGACGCCTCGAGGCGCTTCTTATCAAGGTTCATTAACAACAGCCTGGGCTGGCTCTGCAGATTAGTTTCCCAAACGTAAACATCTCTTACGATGTCAGGATTTCTATAAACATTAGGCAATGACTCGTGGGGCAATGCATAGTTCCATTCGACATAGCGATCAAGATAATCGCCCCATGTATCTCTTGCACCTGAGTCTGGGCCAACCTGCATGGCGACACAAATCGCGGAGAATTCGCCGTAGAAATCTCCATGCCATTTCATCATCTGCGATTCTAGTTCTGCGCCGATGCGCATTTCTTCTGCGCTGGTCGCCTCACTGGTCCAGCGATATTGCAGAACGGCGACCGCCACCAGCAGACCAGCGATACCGGAGAGCGCAATCGACCAGAACAGGATGTTTGTACCGAGTGTGCGCGGAATCAGCTTCTTGAGTCGATCGGCGAACTGGTCAGTCGTGTACAATCCGCACTCCCAGCGCCTGTCGAGTAAGCCTTAACCGATCGAGTGGCGAGTTATCTTCCGGAACCGGAGTGAGAAGGACAGAATGTGGTCAATCGACGGGCCCGGTTCTCTGAAATGAAGTCGCTACAGCTCGACGATTTGTGCATGTTCTGCGCTAAATCGATGCCGTTATGTACTAACTTCGCAAAGAGGTAATGCTTGTGGCGCATTGAGTCTCGAAAACTGAAATTGGACTAGATCTTTCCGGCTTGCTTTTGGTGAGTCTTCCAGTTGCGCCATTGTGATTTGTTGAAACTAAAGGAGATTATCCCGCAAGAATATCTCTCTCTTTGCTTCTAAACAAAGACGAGGAGAAGCTGCGGTTAACGGCGTGGCGCAGAACTAAGTGCCTGCGAAGCTATGTATAGCTTGTGATAGGGGATAGAGGTGCAGAGACCTTAGCGTGTAAGTTACAATACTTTACAACATTTTACAACTTACCATGCTTGGTAGTGGTGTGGACGAGAGGGGTTGGCGCACCACCCCCGTCCGGTCGATGTCGCATCGAGGAATTTTGCGCTCCGTCGCATGAATTCAGGTTCGCCGCACCCCTCCAAAAATATGTCCGCCCCGCCCCTAATCGACCAGGAGGCCGTCCGCATGAAATTGTCCGATGACCACGTTCACGCGATCACCATGGCGAACCGTCCGGCGCGGGTTAGAAAATGCCATCCAATAGGAAGTTCCAGCCTGGGGCGTGTTGCTTTGCCGCAGCTGTCCCACTTTCTCAAGCGAGGGGATAACCAGCTTTACACCACCCTCCGGAAATATTAGGGATGCTTCAATCTTTTTGTCATTCAGGGTTTTAGCCTTAGCGGGATCCAGGACACGGTATGAAAAGCGGACGAGTTCTCCTGATTCGGCGCTCTTGATCGTCAGTGAATCGACACCCCACACCTGCTCGTAGTACATTGCGGCTCGCTTAGGAAAGCGGTTCGGTTTGTAGTGGGTGTGGGACGCAGTCTGAGCAGGAGTCCGATCCGGAGCGGAACCGGCCGGGGAGTGCGCCTGTGCGGTGGCAGACAAGGGCAGAAGCATGCTCCCAAGCACAACGGTAGCTATCAATACCAGTGAAGTTAATGCTGACGATGCTCGCAAGCTACTTCTCATGACTTCCCCTTTGTAGTTCTCGTTGCATTCACACTGAAAGAGAGCCGAAATACCGAATCTTGAGGCTGAGTCGAATCTGTTAGATCCTGCGATGGCGCCTGAAACTTGACGAGTAGCTGCTCGCGGCCGAAGCCGCGAGCAGTTACTTGCCGCTAGCTCAGATCTCTTGTTACTGAGCTATCCCGGTTAGCGTCAGGCTCTGCGGCGAGCCCGTTGCGGTGTCGGTAAAGGTGATGGCGCCGGTGTGAGTTCCAACCGAACCAATCCTGCCGAACTGAACCGTTACCGTGCAGCTTGCCCCGGGCGCCAGGAGCGCCCCGGTGCAGGTGTTGGTTCCGTTTGCGGTGAAAGACCAGATCAGCCCTGCCCCGGTGACTGCGACATTTGTCACTGAGACGCTGGACCCTCCGGCTGCTGCCGTGTTGGTAAGTGTCACGTTGCCTGACCCGGTCAGTGTTCCCGAAGGAAGGGTGATCGAGAATGGTTTAGGACTGATCGCAACGGTCGCTCTGGCTGTCACTCCGGTTCCCGAGATGCTTACGGGCGTGCCGGTAATGGTGGCTCCTGTGTATGCCACCGCCAACGATGCGGTGGAGGTTGTGGTTGTTGTTGGCGCGTATTGCACCTTGATGGTGCAGGAGGCGCCGACTGCCAGGGCAACGCCGCAATTAGGCGCTCCCGCGGGGAACGTTCCGGTCGTGATCCGAGAGAACGGAGCCGCCAGGTTGCTGAATGTGCCGCCAGCGAGCGCCGTGTTGCCAGTGCTGGTGACGGTCAGGTTGAGGATAGCCGTGGTACCCGTCGCCAAATTGCCGAAGGCCAACGGGCTGGGACTTACGGTCGCCGAGCGAGGCGCGACCCCAGTTCCTGTCAAGGCTACGGGTGAGTTAACCACGCCTACGCCAGCAGCGGTGATCGTCACTGTACCCGTCGCCGGTCCGGTGGCGGTGGGCGTGAAGACAACGTTGATGGTGCAAGAGGTGTTGGCAGCCAGAGTGGCGCCGCAAGTGCCCCCCAACGTGGGACGAGCGAAAGGCGCGGACACGACGATGGAGTTAATGGTGGTAGCGGTTGAGAACGTACTGGTCAGGGTGAGGGTCTTGGTTGCACTCGTGGTCGAAACAACCTGTGCGCCAAACGCCAGGGACGCCGGGGTTACGGTGAGCGAGGGTGGAGCGATGAACTCGATTGCGCCGACGTCCACCGCGTTGTTGGTTTTCCTCGGATTTCCATAGAAATCAGTTCCGGGCGCGGCGGCGTATGGGGTCCCCGCGGTCGATGGTACGTGGTCGATGGCCGGTGAACTTCCCACCAGGGATGGGTTGAATGTGAACACCGGATTACCTGCCGCGTTCAAGACGTTCATCGATAACGGCCCCCACCGGAGATTGATCCAGTTGTTGCCTTCGTCCACCGTCGCCGCTGCTCCCAGCGTGAACGGAGGCGCCGGAAGGGCGTTGGATTCATTCGTGCCTGGGGGCACCTGCCAACCTCCCGCCGGCGCGAAGCCCGCGAGCACCGCCTCTACCGGTACTCTTGATCCGTCGCAGTACGTGCTGCCTACTACAGCGGTTGGTGCCAGAAGGTTGTTTGAGCCTCCGCCGTTTTCGGTGAGCGATCCATTGTTGGTCAGAAGCGAATAAAGAGGTGAGAGAGTGCCGCCGGAATGGTCGCCCGGCTGCACGTCTCCGCGTACCCCGATGTCCCAATAACTGGCATTGGTATCGTTGCACGCGCCCGTGGACGTTTGGCTTGCGGCTGGAACAGCGGTCTTGCCGAAATCAGCGTTGTACAGCGTGACGGTGTTCTGCTGGTTTTGGAGGGCGGTGGTGTTGAGGCCGCCGACCCCGATCATCATTGAGCGATTTTGCCAGAACAAGTCGTTGTACAAGGCCGGGACCGAGTACTTGGTGCACGACCCGCTGGTGCCGTGGTTGGTGGGGCAGGTGACTGAGCCAGTCCCGCCAGGCAGTAGGCCGATGTTAGCCACGAGCACGGCGCTGTTAGTGACGCTGACCAGTCCGGCGATCTGCGGGCACGATTGCGAACCGTTATTGGTTGTGCAATTGGTTCCCTGCGTGCTCGCCAGAGGAGCGAACAGGGTCTGCAATAACACTCCGGCACTGGCTGTGGAGTTATTGGAGACGACCGTGTTGTTGACCACGTCGGTCGCCAAAGCATCCAGCAGCGACAACCCGCCGCCGTCCAGGCCCGCAACGTTGTCGGCGATGATGTTGTTGGTTACCTGCACCCCATTCCAGGGAGTCAGGAGTTGGAATCCGGGCTGCGCCGAGTGTCCGGGAATGCTCGGCCACAGAGTGATTGCATTGCCCCTGGGGAAGTTGAGCACCTCGGTTCCGTTGATGTGTTGCAGTCTCAGTCCGCCACCGCTGCCGGCGTCCGCGGAGTTGCCAAGGATCAGGTTGGCGTTGATGACCAGACCAGGGCCTGTGCCGTCGCTCGGGGTGATGGTTCCCGCCGGCGAGACGCAATCCTGGTCGTTGGTTGCGCAGGGAGGATCAGGATCGGGAGCGCCCATAATCAACAATCCGCCGCCATTGGTCACGATGGTGGGGTTAGTGCTCTGGTTAAAGAGGATGGTGTTGTGCTCGATATCGCCGTCATATGTGAAGCCGATATGTGCGACACCGGCGCCATCACCCGTGCTCATGTTGCCGCAGATCCAGTTAAAGCTGAACTTGTAGTAGTCGCTTCCGTTGCAGAAAGTGACGCCACCCGCTCCAGCCGGAGTTGAAGAGAACAGTTCGTCGCCCAGGGACGAGTTCTGCGTGACCGAGTTGTTATGGACGTTGACATCCATGTCGTAGCAATACGGCAAAGCGACATTGTTGGGACTCAACCCGGTGTTGGTGATGCATGATCCGGGCGCAACATTGGCTACGCCGCCACCAACCAGGGGGACGTCCGGGTGTTCGCCCTGGCCGATCGTGATTCCGCCGGACAGTGTTCCCTGGTTGTTGAAGATGCGGTTATTTGCGATTTGCAGGTTGTGCGCCCAAGCGTGAACCAGAATTCCGCCGCCACCCTGCGAACTGTTTTTTACCGTCAAACCATCGATAGACGATGGGTTGCAGAGGAAGTTGCTCGGATAGAGGTTGGCTCCGCTGGGACCGGTGGCACAATCGGTGGCTTTGAGTGGTACGCTTCCAGTCGGGAATGCCGACTCTGAGCCGCTGCCAAACAGATCGGTTGCACCGGGCGGTATATTGACGCCCTTGGCCAAAACGGTTATTCCTGCTCCTTCATAGGCGCCCATCAAGCTGGGCTCGATCAACTGTTCCGCCAGGTTGCCGTTGACGGTTGTATCCCAACCGAGGATGCCTTCCATCGGAATCCGGTCGACCACCATGGTTGGGTAATTGGGACCACCCGAGAAGTACTTCATCGTTCCCGGGCAACTGAAGGTAGAGTTCGGATCGAATGGATTGGCACCGCCCGCGCTTGTGTAGGGCTGGCCGTTGAGAGCAAGGCCGAACAGGCAAACGATCTGTCTCCGCCATGGATCCAGCTTGCCCGCCGGATGGGGATTGGCATCGATGATGCTCGATGCTGCTCCTACTCCCTGCAGACGAACTGGCTTCCACATCAGCAGCATCTCCGAGTGGGCAGCGTTTGATTTTGCGATCTGCGTGCCCACGGGAGGCGTTGTGTTGCATGCAACCGCGCCCGCACCTGTCTGGGTACACGTCGGGTCGATGATGATCAGATCGCCGGGCGCCGCCAGGTCGATGGCGCTCTGGATGGTTGCAGACGCTGGCACATGGGTGGGAGCCTTGCCGCCCACGGTGACATTTACAGCGTCGATGGACTGCTTGCCGTTTCCAGCAGTAATGACTAACTGGCCGCATTGAGCCGCAGAGCCACCGTACTGCGCCTGTTGCTGAACCGCGCATGAAGGAATGCCTGCCGGCACACTCACCGCGATCTGGGAATCAGACCAGGACACGATGGTGGCTGCCTGGCCTCCGATGGTGACCGCCGAGGCAGTATTGCAAGTGGTGCTGCCTGCCGCGGGCGCGGTGCAACGCGTACCGAAACCGTAGTGGCGCGTTACCTTCTGCTTGTTGTAGGGCGCTCCGGTTGCGGAGGGTCCCGAGTAGTTGTAGTTATCAACCGCCTGATCTCCCAGTGCGGTGATCGTCACATTTCCGTTGATCTCAACCGACGCCGAAGCTGTCGCGCCGCTTCCGCCACCGCCGGAGATGGTTATCGTCGGGGCGGATGCATAGTTAGAGCCCTGGTTGGTGATGTTGATGGCGACCACCGAAGCAACTTCAGTGGAGTTGCCGGTGGCTGTCTGACCGCCGGTAGGCGCGGCGCTGAAGGCAACCGCTGGCGCAGTGGTGTATCCAGACCCGGCATTTGTGATGAGCACGGATGCTACAGACTGGCCCATCTTCGCGGTGGCTGAAGCGCTCGGGGTACCGGTGAGAGAAAACGTTACTGTTGCCGTACCGGTGTAGCCCGAACCGGCATTGGTGATGGTAACGCCGGTGACTCGGCGCCTTCCGCCGCTCCCGAGGATGACCGCGGTCATTACCGTACCTGTGGCCGTTGTTCCGCCACCCACTGGAGCCGAGAAAGTAACAGATGGAGCACTTGCATACGACCCGCCATTGCTGATCGCGACAGAAGTTACCGAGCCAGTCATGTTTGCCGTCGCTGAAGCACCGCTTCCGCTGCCGCCGTTGAATGAAATCGCGGGAGCGCTGGTGTAGCCGCGGTTGGTGATCTTGTTGGTGACCGTAACCGCGCTCACTGAGCCGCTGATCTTTGCTGTTGCGGCCGCTCCCGTCCCTCCGGTGCCGGTGTTGTTGAATGTGACTGTCGGGGTGGTGGTGTAACCACTGCCATTCGCGGTGATCTGGGCTGCGGTGACTGTGCCCTTGAGACCCGCCACCCATGGTCCAACTCCGTCGCCGTCTACCTCGCTGATCGCGGGCGTGGTGTCCGGGTATGAGCAATCAGGTGAGTTGTAGTCTCCTGCGAATGCCGATGTCGGCACCACCGGGGTATCGAAATATCCAGTCTGCGCAGGCATGAACGGCAGTTCATAGCAGAACTGGCTATAACCGCTCTGATACAACGGATCCGTTACGGCCTGGTTGGGATTGGCCGGGTCAGGGATGGGGCCGGCATCGTTCATGCAGGTGACCATCATGGTCGGGCCATATCCGGTGGGGTTCGGGGGATTCACTTCCCACGTGGAGTAGTTCAGGCCGTTGTAAGCGCCCCAGGCATCGGAATAGACGCGGTTGACTTCGTTCCCGGCCCAGTCCTTGATTGATACCGGCAGGTAAGCGGGAGCGAACTTTTCGCCGAACTGGGGCGAGAAGGGATCGAACTCCGCGCTGAAGTCATCCGTGATCACGCCCGTGAAGTGCGACGCGGTGTGAGTTGGGGTGAAGACGTAGAACTTCGCAAGCGCGGAGGTTTGATCGGTGAGTGTGACCTCTTTGCGATCGCAGAGCGGACGCTTTGCACCCGCAAACGGGGCAACTTCCTGCGACCCGGGGAACAGGCTGATGAAGTCCGGCACGACCCGCTCCGTCCCGACGCAGGGCCAGTAGGTTTCCACCGATCCTGTATCGGCTTCATGACTGGGAAGGTTTGAATTGCGCCCTTGACTGTTGGTTGAATTCTGCGCGTTGTTGGGGTTGTACGACGAACCGACTTCGGCCTGGTCGGGAAGGATGAACACCGAGCCCAATCCGCCGAACTGCTGCGTAACCGGAGCGATGAAGTTATCGCCGATGAGGATATTCTTGTCTTCTTCCTTCACCAGTTCGTATCCCGACGGAACTACTACTTCAACAACATACTTGCCGTCCGGCAGCATCGGTGTTCCGGCGCGGTAGGGATCATAGTTCGGATTGTTCGAATCGGTGGAGCTTGGATTCGACATGCAGATAGAGCAGTTAGTGCCGGCGGCCTTGCCGGTGGCCGGGTCCAGCGATAGCACGCTGGGGAACGAGTACATGCCGTCATAAGGCGCAGGCTGCAGCTGGTTCCAGTTGTGCATGCCGTCATAGCACTTGAATTGAGAGTCGTGCGGAATCGCATGGCTCGGAACCCCGTTGTTGTTGTAGAGGTCGAGCCATTGCGGTTGATCTTTCAGCGCGAACCAGAAGTACGGATCGGGCATTTCGCTCGTGTTCGTTCCCTGGCCCGGGCAGTTCATGTTCGGAATCGCGTTGCCATGAGCATCGAGATGGAAACCCTGCGCCCAATCGTCAAAGCTGGTGGTGTCGGTATGATCCACAAGGGTCAGCGTCTTGGTAACGTTGTCGTCCGCTAGACCCTCCTTGTAAAGATTGATCCGGACGTGCGGAACCAGCGGCTCCCAGCTGAGTTGGAGGAGCAGTTGGGGATCGTCGAACGGCCGAGTGGAGGCATACACGACGTGCCCGTGGATGCCTCCATTCTCACCTTCGGAGAACGGCTTTTTTCCAAACTCGAGGAATGAATTCTGCCCCGAGAAGCCCTGCCATCCGTATGAATTGACCCACGCGGGATCGATGCGGCCGGTGGAGTGATTGCTGACATCGCTCGGCTTTGGGCCGCCTGCGATGGACGAACTGCCGCAGTCTGCTCCCTCTGCGCAGTAAACTGCGCCGGGGATCGAGAGATCCGCGGGTAGCGGATTTGGCTCGTAGGTGTTGGCCATGTTCGCGGCGATGGTTGAATTCCCGCATGGCTTCGACGTGGTGCTCGAACCAGCGCAAGCATTCCCATCGGGTGAGCTGGCGTCGGCTGGTCCGCCCGAGTCATAGACCACGTGTGTACCGGTGTTTTTGTAGCGAGTCGAATCGGTTTCAATGACGTACCAGTTGAACAGCGGAAACACTTCGTTGAATCCCGCGAATCCGTTCAAGTCTGTGCTGTTGAAGTTAGAGTAGCTGCCGTCACGGAAGCGGATATTCGTATCAACAAAGGCGAGACCTGGCTTGGAATCGGTCGATACCCCGCTAAAATCTGTGTCGAAGAATGTGCGGGTATAAATGTTTGCCTGCCACTGATGGACAGCCATTTCACCCATGTCCACGATGCCTTTGCAGTGGTTGGTTGTTCCCGGATCACACATCCCTACCGGAGTCGTGATGCCGTCAACAACCTGGTCATTCCACTGATCAAACGTGGTGACCTTCCAGTTGCCCGCGGGGAGGCCGGTCAAGTCGAAGTTTCCATCGCCATCGCACTTCGCGAAGGCGAAGTCGGCGCCGTCCGGATCACCCAGGCTGACGTAGCATTGGGTGAACGAATAGGAGTCGTGCGATCCGCTCCCATAGAGGCGCTCATCGGGCGTACGGCTCATGCGTGCCGTGGTGATATGCCCCTTCACCTCGTGTGAGCAATCCACACCAACGCCGCACATTGCCTTTCTGCGATCGTTGATGACCTTGGGATTGGCGAAACCGATTGTGACGTGATAGCCCGCCGGACCAAACTCCTGGAAGTATCCCGGTTCACCGATGCGCATGAACGAATCATGGGCCTTCTGGCCATCCAGGGTGTTGGTCTGCAGCCACTCCTCGCCCGCGGCGATGCGATCCGCCCCGGGATTTGCCGTGACGCCATACCTACCTGGATAAAGATTCTTGACCACCGCCTGGCCTGCCAGTGGCGACAACGTCTTGCCGTCTGACTCGTATTTCGGGCAGGTGATGATCATGCCGGCGACGCCGGCCTGACTTGTGTCACCGCTCTTCAACGCCTGGGTGTCCTGGGTCGAGATCGGGCAAGCATCTTCCTTGGTTACGGGATCGAGCGTGCCTGCCAGGCTATTGCTTAGAGGCATGTTGAACATGTCGTAAGTCGGCGTGCCGGTCGAGTCTCCAGTACCGCCGGCGTTGTCTGACAAGGTGATTTGGAACCCACCCAAGCCGGCTTCATTAGGCGAAAGTACGTCGATGCCTCCGCCCGCATCGTGCTCGCCGTTGAGTGGGAAATCGTCCTCAAACACAAACACCGTCAAGGTCGCGGGAGGGTACGGGCTGGGCTCCGTAAGGATCGTTACGGACTGGCCACTGTGTGGCCCGACCGGAATCGGAGCCCCACCCATGCCATGTCCGCAGCTGCCTGCTGCAACTCCCGCAGCCGAGCAATCCGGCGCACCGGCATAACCGGCGATGAACGGTTGAGCCGCATCGCCGGGCAGCACGGAAATGTAATAGCGCTTTTTGGGATCGAGACAATTCGTAACGGCCGGCGTGGCAGTGTTGCACAATGCTACATCGCCGGGAGAAGATGGCGCCTGGGGCGCAACTGGACTGCCCAGGACGGTCTGGTTGCTTCCGCACGAGAGATTGCCTGTGCATCCGGAAGCGATTACAGGCATATAGCTGGTGTGGAAGTTGGTTCCAAAGTTAGGAACAACTCCGGTCGTGCTGCCGGGGCATCCCGCCGGGACCGGATTTTGCGCGCAATTCGGATCGACGAAAAACGTGCGGTCTTCTTCGATGATCCAACGGTAGTCGGAAATCTGGGTTGATTTGTCCGCACCATCAAGGACCTTGACATTCAAGTTGCTGGCAACCGGGAACGTCAACATGATCGTCGCTGCAGCGGAGCCTACCGTCCCCTGTGCGTTCTGCGCCTTAAAGGTGAATGAGTAGGCTCCCGACGCGGTTACGGAAGCCGTGAATCCACCATTCGGATCAACGTTGACCGTCAGGCCCGACGCTGGCGCGATACTTGCGGCATTCACGGTGAGAGGATATCCCTTGCCGTCAGTGCAGCCTGCGAGCACGCCAGGAGCATTGATCTTCACGGTCTTAGAGAGACTTGAAGTAAAGGAAAGGCCGGTGCAGTTAATATTTCCCGCCGCCTCAACACTGGCGGCATTCAGGGTAACCGTGGTGCACGCATCGCTAGTTGTCGAGCCGTTTCCGCAATATGCGAACGAGTCGGAGCCGCCCCAGGTCGAATCCGGAGCGTAGGTAAACGTGCCATCCACTTTCAGCGTCAACGCTCCGTGGGATGGACCGGTTGTTACTTTGACGCCAAAGATATTAACGTCGTTTGCGATCACTCCTTTGCCAGGATCGGCAATCGTCAGCGTCTGCCCCGGAATCACGGCACTATACACATCCGCGTTGGCTTTCGCGCTGCTGTTGGGCACGACCGGCGCTAACGTCCCGTTGACACTGACATAGCCCAGCATGCCGGCATCGCGTGCGGTGGCATTGGACGACAAGCTTAGTTGACGATCGAAGACCGGTAATGCGGTCCCTCCGGTGGGAGCCTTGACCATCACGTCGTATGTTTTTCCCGCGGCCATGAAGACTTCGCTCTGGATGCGCGGCACTCCCGGAAGGACGTTGCCGTCTTCAGCAACGAGGGTGAAACCGCCCGCCGCTGGATTAGCCGGGGACAGTGAGGAGGGCTGCGCGCCCACGATAGACGGAACATGCATGTGCAGGCCCGCATTGACCATCCGGATCAGCACGTCGCCGGTCACGCCCGATGCCGGGGAGACGGGGAACACGGAACCGGTGGTGTTGGTTTTGTCGAACGCGACGCCATTGATCAGGTAATAGAGCGGCGTGTAGTTCACAACCGGCGGATAGCAGGCGCCGGCACCACCGCTGCAATGGGCAGCGGCATTGGTCTGGGGCTGAAGAGCTGTGACTGCCGTCGCGCCGGATCCTCCACCGTTGCTGATCTGAATTGTAGGGGCCGACGAATAGCTGCCGGCATTGATGATGTTGATCGCGGTCACCTGGCCGAACGTCGCACTGGCCGGGTCGGTATCAATGTCCGCGGTGGCAGCGGCGTTTCCGCCAACGGCGGGACTCCCGCCGGAGAACGCGACGGTAGGCGACGAAGTGTAGTTCTTGCCCCCATTGGTGATGTTGATCGACGTTACAGGTCCCGTTGAGTACGGGCCAACCGTCGCGGTCTCACTGAACCCGGAGGTCGAAACTGCTGTGCTGACCGCGCGGTTTTGAATGGGGTCAATTTCGCTGAACAACAATGGCACGTCAGCCTGATAGTTCACGCCCGTATAAGCCAGGCCTGCGGTCCCGGATCCCGATGGCGCCGTGGTCACGACGACCATGCCGTACAGGCCCATGGGGCCCTGAATCGACGGATGCGTTCCGGATTCAAGCAGGTAAGTGCCGGGTCGCAGAGCGCTCCACGTCAATGCCGCGCTTGTCGTCCCGGGTGCTACCTCGGTAGCAAATGACTGCACGCGATCCGCCTGCGAAGGAGGCGTAAATACCGCGCCGGAGTTCGCGATTGGCCATGTCGTTCCCTGGTTGTCATGGTTGGGGCTCGGTTTGTTGACAAAACCCTGACCCAAACCGCCACCAATCTGGCCGACAATCGTTAACGACGTCGGGACCGGGGCAGGAAGATTGTTAGTCAGCTTGATCGCCAGGCTGGTAGATGTTCCCGCGTAGGGAACGGTGATCACTATTGGTGACCAGCTGCCGCTCGATGCCGTACTGTTCAGTGCGGTGCAGGCCCCACCTGATGTCGTGCCGCAGGTGTATCCCCACATCGGTACGTTCGAACCGTCAGGCAACGTAACGGTCGCAGGGCCCGCGGACAGACTGACAACAGTCTGCGCCTGTGCCAGGCCTGCGCCGAGAAAGAGAACAGCCGCTCCCCGCGCCGCTGTCTTGATGATCGCTTTGAGAGTGTTAATTTGCATTTCTGTTCTCCCCCGCTAGTTGGATTCGTCGATCACAAATTCCCGGGAATCGACAAGCATCATCATCATCATTCCGCCCGGAAACGCATTATTTGTCGTGATTTCGCGCTCATTGTGGGAATGCCACATAAACGCGAATCCTGCTTCGCCGCTGGGTGAGTTCGCAATTGTCCCTGAAGGCGGAGTAGTACCCGTCACTCCGACCGCGCGCCCGGTTGCATTTGAGCCCAGATACGGACTCCCGCCATACCACGCACCGTTGGTCAGGATGTTGGGATCAGGAAGTGTGACCGGTCCGCCACTGGCAACGTCTCCGAAGGGTGCGGCTTGAATCGGTTTGTCGTGATCCTGGCACCACTCGAAATAGTTGATCGCCGTTGGGGCACCGGTGTTATACCCGTTGGCATCGGGAACGCAGGGCGGATTAACCTGCGGATCCTTCGCAAGGTTGGGCGAGTTCGGATTGTGCCCATACATGTCCCAATTCAACCCGCGGCCCGTGTAGTAGAAGATTCCATCCATGGCGAGACCGGGAGTGGTTGTGGTGGTGAACAACGCCGGACCGGCCAGCGCTTTGGAAGTAGGGGTCAGAATCAAGTTGCCATCACGCGCCAGAATGCGAACATGGTTGGCGTGTTCATGAAATGGGTGCTGCCATCGGCCTTGCCCGATGATGCGGAGCAAGACCATCTCGCCCGGATGCATGTGAGGGTTGCCGTTATAGGGCTGGTGCGGATACTCGACAGCGTAATTCGGATCCATGTCGTCGGGCATGGAGCGCCCGTTGATCATGAAGTAAGCTGGATGATAAGGCTCTGTCGGGACCTGCAATGTGCATGGAGACGGAGCATTCTGAGCCGAGCACAAGTCAACCTGATTTTCGGCCTGAAGGTGAATGTTCGGGTCAATTTCGGAAAACTGAAACAGATATTCCCGGTCGTAACAGGTCTTGGCGTTATCGTAGGCCGCATCGGCGAGCCTGAAATTCTTTTCGCCCCAATGATCTCTCGCGGTCTTATTCGACGCGAAGACACCCGTTGTGCAGTCCCCCGGTATGCTGGAAGGCAGTACGATGATTGCTCCGTACAATCCCATCTCGACCTGAAGGTCGCTCTGGGTACCGCTGTAGTAGGACCGCGTACCCGGGGTTGACGCCACAAACGAATAGGTCACGGTACTGCCATGCGCTGCTTCCTGCGTCAGCAGTCCCGGCGTGCCGTTGGTAAACGGCAGCATCGTGAAGCCGGGAAACAGGATGGACGTATTGCCCGCAGCTGGGGGCAGGTTGTTGGTCAGCGATACCGTTACCGTCTCGCCTTCCTTCACAATCAGGGTAGGCCCTGGTACTTGCATCGTAGGACAGCCAGTCGCTGGTGGCATGATGGCCGCCGGAGCCCAGCCCGCCGGCTGAATGCTGCATCCATAGCCCCATGAGTAGATCGCCTGCCCATCCGGCTGAGTGAGGTATGACGTTTGTGCGGTCAGGTTAAACGCTGGTCCGGTTATGCCAGGAGCTGCGGCGTGAGCTGTCGCAGTGAGCGAAGTCAATGCTGCCGTAGCCGTCAAAACCAGTCGTATCTTCAACAATGCTCTGTTTACCGTCGTCGGCTTCATTGCTGCTCTCCTAGTTGGTGACGCGGACTTCTGTCATTAGCCCGCCAAAATTTTCGGCGTCGTTGGCCAGGTGATCGAGATTCGGAGTGTAGAGGTAGTAAGTTCCTGCCGGAATACCCGTGCTGTCCAGGATTACGTCCAGCGACTCGCCGCCTGCCAGGGTGATGGAATTTGTGGTGTAAAACATGTTGGTCCCATCCTGGTCGCGCAGTAACTTGGCGTTATAACCAATGACCTTCATTGGTATGCCGAGCGAGGCCAGCGTTTGGTATTCAGTAACATCCAGGTCTGAGATCCGGAGCAAGGCTTTTTGTCCCACTCGCATAGTAATAATCGAAGGTAACGGCTGCGAGAAATGGCTTGCGCCGTCGGCCGTCTGCGTCTCCATCGGGCCGTCGTGAATCGTATCTGGATAACTCCGCCCGTTGAGCAGGAAGTATTTATCCTTCATATCGGCGAATCCTTCGGGATTGAAGGTCATGCCCACAAAGTGGAAGTTAGGATCGAAGCCATGGATTTGCAGCGGATATTCCACGTCGTAGTAAGTCGATCCGTCACCGTCGTTATAGGCGTACTTCCTGGTTTCAGGATCGGCGGCGCTGGCGTCGTATCCGCCGGCCGGCGAGGTGTCGCTGGTCATATAACCCGCCGGCAGCGGATTCGTGCAGAGTATGTCGCTGGTCGAGTTGCACGCGGTGCGCAGGTCGTTTTGCTGAGCCTGGAGCGCCTTGAACACGGTTGTCGTGGCGGGTACCCGGTTCTGCCGCGGCCTGACGTAGATCTGTCCCACCATGCCCATCTGAAGGTGCTCGGGCGGAGTGATGTGGCAATGCCAGAAGTAGGTTCCAGCATCCGGCGCCAGGTAGTAGTAAGTAAAGCTTCCGCCAATGTTGATCGCAACCGAAGCGTCCGGCACGCCGTCATAGAACGACGACGCATTGGGATATCCATGGAAGTGTACGGTGTGCTGCTCAAAGAGGTCGGGACGCATGATCATTCCCACGTTCGTCAACGTCAGGAAAAACTCGTCATCTTCGTCGATCGCCATCAGGGGTGCGGGAATATTTCCGTTCATTACCGCGACGTCCATAATTGGCCGCGGATCAACGTGCCCGTCGATGCAGCCATTGGCGCATGGTCCTGCGGCCATGGCGTCGAGATCTGGCGTTAATCCAACCGCACCGTTAAAGGTGAACTTGGTCAGATCGGGAGTCGAACCGTCGGTGGTGGCAGGGTCGCCGGGGGCCAACGGAGTGGTTCCCGCATAGACCGTGTTGAATTCGAACGGGAGTTTGGTTCCCGGCTTTCCCGCGGCGATATCTGCCAATCCTGACAGCGGGCCAAACGAGAACATATAGGTTTGGGTGCCGTCCCCCATCGTTGCGTATCCGTCACCGCCTGAGATCTGCTGGCATTTGATTGCCCCGTTTACTTTTGCGGGCGCCGAAGGAAATCCGAGACCGGATGTGTAGGTTGGCCCTGTGTATGCCGGCTCCGCGTTCGCCGCAGCAGGGTGTGTGATGGTGCTGACCGGACACTGAACCCTGAAAGATTGCGCGCTTGCAGTCGCTGCCGCAAACCCGATTAGCGCCGGCACAATTACGATCCGGACTCTCTTCAACATGCGCTTCTCCCCCTCCGTGCGATTGGCCCGCTCGCTGGTGGACCAAGCACGTTGCTACCGCTTTCATGCTGGCTAAGTATTCTTCCCGCGAGACCCTACACACCTTGCGTTTCGTCAACCCTTCTTTATAGCTATTGACTATTTGCAGATCCCTTACATCGATAACTGGTTAATCAATACTCAAGTAGCTTTGTAAAGACTCTTAACATCCAGCAGGGCAATGCGTATCACTTAGGGGACAGGTCGTTCAGTAGTGCTATCGGGTATCAGTGATACGCGAGACCGCGCTGCAACGGTCGTATGGGAGCAACCTGGCATAGGGCTGAGACGCAGGGAAGAGTCTCGTTTTGCCCCGGTGCATAAAGAGACGCTCGCGGGAAATCAGGAATCAGCTTGACTGATCAGTCCGGATCCGCGAAATAGAAGGACGGCTCAATTGCAAAGTCTTTCTAGGCGATTCGGGAATCGGACGACCAGTGCTTCCCTTAGCGGTATCACCAATCCTTGGTTGTTCCACTCCGAAATAACCCGGCTCAAGGTGAAGGGCGACATTCCTGTCATTTTTGCGAGATCGGTGCGGGAAAGTGCAACGTAGATACCATCGCAATCCCTTTTACCAATGGTTTTCATCAGCCGCAGGAGCGTGCGTGCAAGCCGGGAGGTGACGCCTTCAGTGGCAACCTCCCGGTATCGCTTTTCAAGTTCGCTGGTCCTGCTGGCGATAACCAAATTAACATTCTTGTTGACCTGGGGATACACCTCCGCCAAGCGTTGAAATACCCGGCATTCCCAACTCAATAAGGAACAATCATCAATTACTTGCGCGGTGCACGTATGGGTAAGTCCACCAGACGCTGACGTCGCTCCCATGGCTTCGCCTTCACCATTTACCCAGAGAACGGCTTCATTCCCATCCGAGCTTAGTTGGCTAAGTTTTATGATGCCCGCCTCAATCAGGCTGACGAACCGGCGTTTATGCCCTTGTAGAAAAATCAGCTCGCCACGTGCAAACGTCCGAATTGCGGCGACCGCGGCGAAATCGGAACAAAGCTGCGGGGTCATACCTGAAAACAATTCCGAATTGAGCATCAGCAGGGTCCGCCGCTCAATCGAACCCGAGGTCTCGGAATCTCCGTCCTTGGTGTAATCTCGAACACTTTCACCTGCTCTCATTGAGACTCCGTTTGGGGTTGGTCCGACACTGACTGACTGCGGAAATTTGCGAGACAAATGCTGGAAGAACCTTCGGGATGAGTGTGCCATCTGCGCTGCCCGGAGTTTGTGAGTGCTCGCTACCTATTTATGCAATCTGAATCGGACGAGCACTTCCAGGACGATGTCTGGCGAATTCCCTACCGTGTTTTGAAGTCAGCTTAGGGTGACTAATAGCCAACGCGTTTGTTGAGGAGCAAAGTAAATCGTTCTGAGTAGCCTGTTTGCAGACAACTTACAATTGATCCGCTCGTTAAGCTAAGTGGAGGAATGTCAAAATAATTTACATGCAGCCCGACACACAACACCGCCTGTCAAAGGGGCGGTGGCTTGGACTCGTGACCGGCCTTGAGAGGAGGTGGAAGGTCGCAGCTAGCGGTGGGGACAGTATAGGTCGGATCAGGTGACACTGATCGGTCAGTACTCGGACCTTCTCGAGGCCGAGTCAATATCCCGGCCGGAGACAGCACCGCGGCCAGCCAACCCGACGCCCAAAATGTCGGAGTTACTCACTCAGGATTTCAATTTATCCGAGGCCGGGAATGGAGTTCCTTGGAAACAGGACCAACCCACACCCGGTGACTGGAAGATCAACTTCGATCTTGTTCAGTTGGTGTCGCAGGCATCAATGGGCCACGCTGTCTGAATAGGGAGCGCGTAAACTGCGTCGCGACCACTCCGCGTCCTTTTCTTCGCTAAAAATGAACTCTAGCTCACCTCCATTCGTTAGTTCCTGGTGAGTCACAAAGCTTCGATCGAGTGATTTACCGTTCAGCAGGACATCTTTCACAAAGCGCTGCGTCTCGCTCATGTCAACCCCCTTGATCACGAGCGCCTTTCCGTTTGGTAGATGAACCGTCGCCTCCTCAACAAAGGGACGACCCAGCACATACTCGTTTGAGCCCGGCGCCACGGGATAAAACCCAAGGGCAGTAAACACGAGCCACGCTGACATCTGGCCGAGGTCGTCATTGCCGACCAACCCGTCGGGAGCCGGCTTGTACTGGGAATCGACGATCTGCTTCAATCGCGCCTGGGTCTTCAGTGGCGCTCCCGCGTACATGTACAGATAGGCAAGGTGGTGACTTGGTTCGTTCCCGTGAATGTATTGACCGATCATTCCGGAGATATCTTCAACGTTGGCGTACAGTGCGGGATCAACTTTCTGATCAAACATCTCGTCCAGTTTTGCGATCAGCCGCTCATTCCCGCCCAGCAGTTTTATCAATCCCTGCTCATCCTGCGGCTGGTACCACGAGTACTGCCACGCGTTTCCTTCTGTGAAGCCGCTTCCCGCTCCCGCTTTAGCAGGATCGAAAGGCTTCCTGTAATCCCCGCTCGCCAGGCGCGGTTCGACAAACCCGTCCGTTGCATTGAAGTTGTTCCGCCAGTACGACGCTCGTTTCCTGAATGTCGCAGCCGTATCATCTTGGCCCATTGCGGTGGCCATTCGTGCGATAGTCCAATCGTCGAATGCATACTCGACAGTTTTGGATGCAGCTTCGTCGTCATCGTCGACAGGAACATAGCCCAGTTTCATGTATGCCCCGAGGTGGCCATACGGCGCATATGTCGCGCTCGAGACCATAGCCCTGAGCGCAGCCCTGGGGTCATAGCCACGAATGCCTTTGGCGTAAGCATCCGCAATGATCGGGACGGCGTGATAACCAATCATGCACCAGGTCTCAAGCCCCTGAAACTGCCAAACGGGCAGGATCCCGAAAGGGCTTTCCTGCTGCGACGCAACCAACGAGTTGACCAGATCATCGGTCCGCTGCTCCGGTTCCAGCAACGTCATCAGGGGCTGTTCCGCACGGTAGACGTCCCATAACGAGAGTGACGACACGAAACGAAAGCCGTCGGCGTGATGAACCTGGTTATCGGGACCGCGGTATTCCCCATTCGCATCCATGCTGGTGCTCGGCGCCATCATCGCGTGATAAAGAGCGGTATAGAGCGACCGTTGCATTTCAGGCGATGCTTTGAAATCCACGCGTGACAATTCCCGGCGCCACATGTCCTGGGTTTTGGCGCGGAGACCGTCAAAGTCAAAGCCTGGTGCCTCGGCTTCCATGTTGGCGATGGCGTTTTCTTCGCTCACTGAAGAGATTGCCACCTTAACAATTAGCGGCGTGCTGCCGGCGGCAAAGTCAAACACGGATTCCAGCCCGCGCCCTTCGATGCTTTGAGTATCACCAGGCGATGTGCCTGGGGTTTTGAACCCGTGATAGGGTGGCGGATCTTCTTCCTTGTTATAAAGCTCATGCCCCGACATCGGGACAGAAAATCTAATTGCAAAGTATAGCTGTCGATCCGGAGCCCAGCCGCGGGTCTCCCGCATCCCGGTCACAGTGCCGTCTGGGCGAATTCGTATGCGCGCCCAAAGAACTTTACCCGGGTAATTGTAGATGCTGCTGCGCAGATCCATCAACACGTGCCGCTTGACTCCTTCGGGAAATCTGTACCGGTGCACGCCGACGCGTTCTCCCGCCGTCAACTCTGCCTGTACCGCGGAATCCTGAAGGAACACGCTGTAGTATCCGGGCTCGGCGCGCTCGTTCTTATGCTCAAAGCGGGAGCGATAGCCGGGCTGCGTTTTCTCGGGATCACCCGGTTCCAGCGGCACACCTTCGCCGCTCAAGGGCATCAGCAGCACGTCCCCGAGATCGCTATGCCCTGCGCCGGAAAAATGGGTATGCGAAAACCCCAGAATGGTCTTGTCTTCGTAGCGATAACCTGCGGCCCACTTATAGCTTTGCTTGAATGGCCGGATCTGTGTATCCGGAGAAAGCTGCACCATGCCAAACGGAGCGGTGGCCCCTGGGAATGTGTGGCCTTCCGGGCCGGTGCCAATGAACGGATCAACTAGCTTGAGGACGTCAGGGGCCTGGGCCAGTGCCGTGGCGGCCACGGTCAGCACAGCGATGCTCAGCCATCTTTTCATGAATAAACACTACAGCAATCCACTTCGTACCTCCGTCCGCGGTGTTTCTCTCCGTTCGGACGTCGGCTAAACCGCTAAACACGTGCCAGGATGGGGGAGCAGATCGGGGGAGAGCTAAAGTTCGCCTGTTTTCTGCCGACAAGGAAAGGGAGATAATGCCGACTCGCTTTCGCTACGGCGCACTGCGGGGGATTTAGTCGGCTGAGACCGGTACCTCGAACCCGTGGAGAAGTGGCAGCGACCCTGACCATCGCCGGCCGGCGCGGAGTAGACTCCAGTGCAAAACATCTATGAAAGCGACATCTCGTTGAGGGCGACGCAGCGGGACGTATCCTGCGCGTTGACAGGCAGGGGCATCCTCTCGCCACGGAGAATGGGGCCGATGCAAGACGTATGAACATCTCTTTGGTTCAGGACGGAGCGACGTACCGGGATCCGGCCGCGGTCGAGCGATTGGAACGACTCAGTTCCGAAGAGCGCTATCGGGCCTCGTTTGACCAGGCAGCTGTGGGTATTCTGCACACCTCGCTTGAAGGACGCATTCTTAAATGCAACCAATGCTTCGCAGCGATCGTCGGCTACTCCGCCGAGGACCTGGTCGGAACCGATTTTCAGGCGATCACCCCGCCGGAAGAACATGGCTGCGGCAGGGCGGCAGCTATGCGTCTGCTGGCGGGAGAGGCGGCCAGCACCAGTTTCGAGAAGCGCTACGTCCGCAAGGATGGCACTCTAACGTGGGTGACGCTGACGGTCTCGATTCTTCACGACTCCGCAGGGCAACCCGTACATTTTCTGACGCTGGTGCAGGATATCAATGCGCGCAAGCGGGCCGAAGAGCGCCTGGCGGTTACGCAGGAGGCGCTGCGAGCCAGCGAACAGCGTTACCGCACCGCATTTCAAATGACGTTGGACGCGATTAACCTCAACCGCCTGAGCGACGGGAGGTATGTGGACTGCAACAAGGCGTTCCTCGACATGACGGGATACCTACACGAGGAGATCATCGGGCGAACCTCGATTGAGCTCGGCATCTGGGCAGACCTGGCTGATCGAGTCAAGATGCTCGACATGCTGAAGATGCACGGGGAATGCCGAAATCTGGAGGCTCGATTCAAGAAGAAAAACGGGGAAATCTTTTGGGGATTGATGTCGGCCACCGTCATCCGGCTGGAAGACCAGGTTTGCGTTCTTTCGATCACTCGCGACTTGTCCGATGCCAAAACAGCCGAGGACAAGATCCGGCACCTCGCCTTTTATGATCCGCTCACCAGGCTGCCCAATCGCCGCCTGCTTCTCGAGCGTCTGCGGCAGACGGTCACGGCCAGCCAGCGAAACGGGCGGAAGAGGGCGCTCCTCATTGTGGATCTCGACAACTTCAAAACGCTTAACGACACCCTCGGCCACCACATCGGCGACCTTCTCCTGGAAGAAGTCGCACGCCGCATCAGCGCTTGTGTCCGTGCTGTGGATACAACTGCGCGGCTCGGCGGAGACGAGTTCGTGGTGATGCTTGAAGACCTGAGCGAATGTCCCGAGGACGCAGCGTCGCAAGCGAAGATGGTGGCCGAGAAGGTTCTTGCGGCCGTCAACCAGCCCTATGTGCTGGCTGGATACGAGTGCCTTAGCACTTCCAGCATCGGCATCACCGTTTTTGGGGATCGCAACGGCAGCGCCAGCGAGATATTGCAGCAGGCCGATATCGCGATGTACCAGGCCAAGGCGGCCGGCCGAGACACAATTCGTTTCTTCGCTCCGGCGCTCCAGACCGCCGTGAACGCCCGCGCCGCCCTAGAAGAGGACTTGCGCCATGGGATACGAGCCAAGCAGTTTCTGCTGTGGTATCAGCCGCAGGTCGATCACGGCCGGGTAATCGGTGCGGAAGCATTGCTGCGCTGGAATCATCCCCGGCGCGGCATGCTGGGGCCTGCAGAGTTCATCTCCCTTGCCGAGGAGACAGGCCTCATCCTCCCATTGGGGAACTACGTCCTTGATGCCGCATGTACGCAGATCGCGGCGTGGGCAAAGGAGTCGAACGGCGTTCCGATCTCCGTGGCTGTGAATGTGAGCGCGCGACAGTTTCGCCAGGCTGACTTCGTGGAACAAGTTCTTGCTGTTCTCGATCGCACCGGCGCCGATCCGAAATATCTGAAACTCGAAATCACCGAAAGCATGCTGATGGACAATCTCGAAGAGACGATCTCCATCATGACGCACCTCAAGGAACATGGTCTCGAGTTCTCACTTGACGACTTCGGAACGGGCTATTCTTCCCTGGCGTATCTGAAGCGACTTCCGCTGGATCAATTGAAGATCGATCGCGCGTTTGTTCGCGACATGCTTGACGACGCCACCAGCAGTGCGATCGCGCAGGCAATCGTTTCGCTTAGCCGGGCTATGGATTTGTCGTTGTTGGCAGAGGGCGTGGAGACCGAAGAACAAAGGGACTGCCTGGCAAGCCTGGGTTGCCACGCATACCAGGGCTATCTATTCAGTCCGCCGGTGCCGGTAGACAAGTTTCAGTTGCTACTTGCGGGCAATAACGCTGCCTGATCGCGGAACTGGCATGCTTTTCCGGGGGAAGGACCTCGAGCCGACAGCAACGAGCCCTCTATCCGCAACACCGACGCAACAGTGTGTTCAAGGTTGACAGGACAAGACTCGGTCGTCATCCAATAATCTTTGTTTTCGGAATTCCCAGATCTTGAGCAATACTCGTGTTAGCCTTTGGCGCATGCGCACGACACGGCTTTCCCTGCTAGCAATGAGTATTGCCAGTTCCCTTCCCGCCATGGCGCAGGAAGTCAGCACAACTCACATCCTGCGTTACTCCATCATCTCTGCCGGCCAAAAAGCCGGGAGCGAAGTCGATACTTTCAGTCCTGGCGGAAAGCTCAACAGCACCTTCGAATTCAACGATCGAGGGCGGGGGCCGAAAATTGAAGCGCAATATCTTCTTGGCGTGGATGGAATGCCGTTGCGCACCGATGTCACCGGGGTTGACTACTACAAGGCCCCTGTCGACGAGCATTTCAGCATGGAGCACGGACAAGCCAGTTGGAAGAGCACGGCCGAAGAAGGTCGAGGTCCCGCCGGGAATTTCTACATTGCTATAAATTCTCCTTCTATAGAGACGGCTCTGCTGGTTCAAAAGCTTGTCAAGGCCGGCGCAGCCGGGGTGAAGCTTTACCCGTCTGGCGAAGCTCATATCGAGAAGCTTACCGATGTAACCCTGCACGATCACGGCGAGACGTTGCATGTATCCGAGTATGCGATCTCCGGCCTCGCATACACTCCGATCCTTCTGTGGATGGATGACCAGCTTAACTACTTCGGTCAGCCTGGCACGTGGTTCGCAATCCTGCGTGAGGGGTGGGAATCGACCAATTCCCAGTTGTACGCGCTGACCATGCAGTCGGATACGGATCGGTACAAACGGCTGGCGGTTGATTTGACGAGACGGCCGAGCAAACCAGTCGCGTTCGAACATGTTCGCCGCTACGATTCGATTCACGCGTCCATGATTGAAGACCAGACCGTTGTGGTGAGCGGGAATCGGATCGTCTCGGTGGGACCGGCCGCGTCGACAGAGGTACCGCATGACGCTGAACACATCGACGGCCGCGGCAAGACCCTTTTACCAGGCCTGTATGACATGCACGCCCACGCTCAACCCTCCGATGGCATCATGAATATCGCCAGCGGGGTAACGTCCATCCGCGACATGGGAAATGATATTGATGACCTGGCCAAGCTACAACAGCAGTGGCAAGATGGGACGGCCATCGGACCGCGCATCTCGAAAGCCGGGCTGATCGACGGACGCGATCCCATGCAGGCACCAACTGGCGTTTTCGTGACCACCCAGGAAGAAGCCGATGCAGCCGTCAATCACTATGCGGACCTTGGATACATACAAACGAAGGTTTACAGCTCGCTCAATCCCGCATTGCTCCCGGGAATGATTGAAGTTTCTCATCGGCGCGGTATGCGGGTGAGCGGCCATGTTCCGAATGGCATCACGGCTGCCCAATTCGTTTCAGAAGGCGCAGACGAACTTCAGCACATCAATTTCATCTTCCTCAATTTTCTAGGAGACAAGGTGAAGGATACGCGCACTCCGGAACGATTCACGGCCGTGGGCCAATATGCTGCGGGGCTGAACCTGGACTCAGCGCCGGTAAACGACTTTATTCAGCTGCTGGTTCAACACCACACCACTGTCGACGTCACGCTCGCCACTTTCGAGGGCATGTTCACGGGACGTCCCAAGCAAGCATCGCCCGACTACGCACCCATCCTCGATCGCTTGCCCGCGCAGGTGCAGCGCGGCGCGTATACCGGCGGCCTCGCTGTGACGCCAGCCAACGACCAGACTTACCGTGATTCTTACGCCGCAATGCTCAAGATGACCAAGCGCATGTACGACGCCGGCATCCCTATCCTGGCCGGAACTGACGCCACTGCCGGCCTGATGCTGCACCGTGAGCTGGAGCTTGAGGTCAAGGCGGGAATTCCGCCATTGAAAGCACTGCAGAATGCGACCTTTGTCGCTGCCGGTGTGCTTAAGCAGGGGGATCAGCTGGGATCGATCGAGGTGGGAAAACTGGCTGACCTGGTTCTGGTAGAAGGCGATCCGGGCACCGATATCTCCGACATTCGCCGTTGCCGCGTCGTCATCAAGAATGGAACTGTTTTCGAAAGCGCCCGGCTGTATGCCGCCTCGGGGATTCTCCCTGCCAAGTGAATCAGGGCGCGTATCGCGCCGGCCCGGCGTGAATCGGGCGGAGTGGGACTGCTCCGGGATCCAAGCTGCTTACCGCCCGGCGCGTACAAAGCCAGCAACTGACCGCCATAGTGCAAATTGACCGCCCCGAGCGTCTAAAATCCTTGGAGAGTTCTCCACTTCGACAAGGAGAAGACATGCGTCTCGTTGCACTTGTAGGCGGTCTGCTGAGTTTTGCGACCGCCGCCTTCGCCCAGACTACTGCTCATTGGGATTACTTCGGCAAGACGGGTCCGCTCGGCTGGGGCAGGCTCGACCCCGCATACCGCACCTGCTCCGAAGGTAAACAGCAGTCTCCCATCGACATTCGCGGCGCCCATCTCAACAAGGCTCTCCAGCCGATAGAGTTTCACTACCTGGCCGGACCGGTCACTCTTGAGAACACTGGTAACACCGTGAACGTCCACGTGAATCCCGGGAGTTACATGGTGGCGGAGGGCGTGCGGTATGACCTCAAGTATTTCGGCTTTCATCACCCGGGCGAGGAAGCGGTCAAGGGCAAGCTCACAGATATGGATGTGCAACTGACCCATCAAAGTGCGGACGGCAGACTGGCGGTCATCGCGGTACGTCTCAGCGAAGAACGCGGTGACGCCAACGCCACGCTGGCGGGCCTCTGGGAACATCTCCCCACCTCCGCAGGCGCCAGGGAAAAGGTGGACACCCCGATCAACCCCGGCGGCATGTTGCCGGGGGATCGCGGCTATTGGACGTATACCGGGTCGCTCACAGTCCCCCCGTGCACCGAGGGGGTGCGATGGTTTGTCTTCGAACAACCCATCAGCATCAGCCTCTCGCAGTTGCGGACCTTCACGGGCCTGTTCCGCCTCAACTCACGGCCACTGCAGGACGCCCACGGGCGGCGCATCGAAGCCAACGAATAGTGCCAGTGCTCCCGCGGGCCTCATGTCTGGGTGCGCACCGTTCTTTTAGAGAACTTACCTGTGGAGGGGTGCGAACTCGAGTTGAAGCCCCGCTTCGCCCGGCAGGACCGATGCCGTGAGGCCAGTGAGATCGGTCAGCAGGTAATCGGCTGCACCGAGACTTTCGACCGGGTGCGAAAACGTGGTGGCAACTACGGTGCACCCTGCGCGGTGTCCGGCGGTTACGCCCGACTCGGAGTCTTCAAAAACTACGCATTCCGACGGCGCGAATCCCAGCAGGGCCGCTCCGGCGAGGAAAGGCGCGGGATTGGGCTTGCCTTCCCGGACGGTCTCGGCGGTCACCAGGCGTTCCGGCACATCGAAGCCTGCCTCGGCAAGGCGCATCCGCGCCAAGCGCTCGGTCGCGCTGGTCACCACCGTCCAGCGCTGTTTCGGCAGCGATGCCACGAGCCGTTGGACACCGGGAAGAACGGTGATGCCTTCCCCGTCAGCAAGCTCGATGTCTTCAATAAGTTTGAGCTCCTGGTCGCTGTTGAGATCGGGGCGCAGTAGGGCAGCACTTTCAATGGCGCGCCGCCCATGGATGACGGAAAGAACATGCGCGGGGTCGAGGTCACGCATCTGCGCCCATTTCGTCCAGCTCCGCTCCACCGAGCCGAGCGACGAGATGAGGATGCCGTCCATGTCGAACAGAATGCCTTTGCATCGCAGCGAAACCGGGGAAGACTTAAGGGAGGAAGCCATGCCTTCATCTTAGCGGTTTGACTCTGGCCGCTTCACCGCCTGGCGGAACTTGCTTCGGGGGCCGGCCCAAACATAACCCGGGGCGGATCGCCGAACTCCGCGGAACCCTCCACAGAGGATCTTCGGCCGTCGCGCAGGACCTGGTTCTGCTTCAGCACCACCGCATTGTTGGCGATCTCAGCGTCCGCCGTCCAGCGGTCAAACTTGTTCAACGTCTCAGGCAGCTCCAAGTCAGGAGAGTCGCCGCCTAGTACCGCCCCCTGCCGCCACTCGAAATGGACGTTGCCCCTGGCCGACGAAGCCAGCTCATTTTCGGTCAACCCGGAGAGCTCGATTTTTCCATTCCCGCTGATCTCATCGCCGGACCAGTTCATCGCCAGCAGCTGACCGACGTCAGGGGCCCGCAGCTTGTTGAATTGGCCTTCAAACTGGTAGGACGGTCTGGCACCCGGAGTTACGGCACCGGATCCGCTCACCGTTCCGCCCAACAAATCCGCCGCAAAACTCGCAATCTTCGTACCCTCAGGCGCGACTTCGACGGTTGCCGAGGCTTTGTTTAACGTCACAGGTCCGAGCGACAGTGCGTCGGCGGTGAGCGTCCCAAGAAGGGACGGCCATCCGTTCGGCTCCGAGGGCCGCAGCCTTGCCATCAGTGATGACAAAAGGGTCCCCGGGCGCTTTGCTCCAAGGATCGCGGCCTGAATGGCTGCGGAATCGATCGAGTCAAAGTGGGCGGTAAGGTGGGGAACACAGGGATCGTCTGGAGGACAGCGAGCCGGGAAACTGAGGCTGCCGGTTCCCTTCACCGAACCGAAGGTAAATGATACCGGGTCCCAGCGCATCCCGCTGGCATCCGCGCGCAATGTGCCCGATGTGATTTCCAGTGGGGTGGGCAAAAAATCGGCCTGCCAGTTAGCATCATGCACGGTCACTGTTGCGGTGACCTGGTCCAGGGGGCCAGACACCAGCGCGGAGGCAGGAGTCGATCCGTCGATCACGCTTCCACTAATTGCCGGAGATCGTGGCAACACCCAGGGGCCCTCGGCATGCATTTCAATGCCGGGCGCGGTCCCTGACACCCGTCCCAGGGCAGTCGCGGCTCGTTCTCCTCCAAGCTCCAGCAGGTTGTGCAGCTCCGCATATGAAGCGGAACCGCGCACGTCTGCTGCATAGCCGCTCAGACCCAAGCGTGCGGAAACCGCCAGGGGAGCGGCCCCTCCCATGGGAACACTTGTGCTTGCCAACAATGCTGACGGCTGGCCGGCGACTGCATCGATGGATACCTTGGCAATCTGCAGCGGCCGGGCAAGCGGGCCGCCGGTCAGGCGCAGGCCTGCAACAATGAGACCCCCGGTGAGCGGCCCGGCGGGTTCGACATGAGGGCGATTCCGTGGCTTGCGAGAGCCGCTTTGTCTGGCGCCGGTCGCGATTGAGGAGTTCGAGATGAGCGTGGAGTCCGCCACAACCGGGGCATAGTCTAGCCGGCCACTGACCGCTCCGGAGACCTGTATCCCGGGATCGATTCCGCTCCGAAGTGTCCGTAGAGTATCGAGTGCGACCTGTACGGGGACCCGATCCAGTTCCACCGTCATGCGCGGCTCATGGCCAGACTCGACGTTTCCAGTCAAGCGGGCGCGTCCCTCCCCTACCGGCGAATCGCACAGCAGGTTCTCCATTCCACGACTCGCGTAGTGGTAGACCAGATTGCAGGAAGCATCAAAATCCATGGGCGAGGCGGGGGCGAACTCGGCGCGGTGAACCCCGCTGGCCCGAAGCCGCATCTTCACCTGGGCGCTATCCACCGTGCCGTCGACGTGCATTTCGCCCGTGAGGTCGCCGCGCCACCCTTCATCAGAACCGATGATCAATCGGGAAAGCTGGCCCAGTTGCGCTTCGCGCCAGTCCAGGTCGAGACGCAAAGGCATGTTGCGCAGGTCCTGCGCGCGGCGCAATGTCGCTTCGAGGCGAACGATGCCCGTATCCGGCAGGTCTAGGTTGACGTCGGTACGGGCGGGCTGACCCCGAAGCCGGACGCGCCAGGTGCCCGCGTCTTCGCGCCAGAACGAGATCTCAGAGTTCACAAGAGAGTATGGGAGCTTCTCTACGCCATCCTTGATATTGATGCGGGAGTTGGTCGCTTCAAGGTATGGAAACGGAACAGCCCTTGAAGAGCCCGCGCCCGCCTGACCAGCCGTCTGGAAAAGAGCATCGAGATTCCATTGCCCGGTCCTGGTATGAACCAGGTTGACGCTTGCTTCGTCCACGCTGATGCGATCGATCTGAAGCCTTCCTCTCCACAGGGAAAGAAGCCGGATCGCGGCGGTCACAGTGTTGGCATGGAGGATGGGCTCCGCGCCGTAAGCCAAATCTTCGTCCACGATCAGATCGGTGAGCACAAAGCTCGGCCGCGGGAGCATGCGCAACTCAGCAGAGGAGATCCGCACGGGCCGTCCGAGCGAGGCAGAGATGAGTTGCGAGATCCGGTTGCGATAGCGGCTGACGCTGATGAAGGGCGGCACGATGAGCAAGACCAGGATCACCACCAAGGTGGTGGCAGCCAGTCGTAGTTTGAGGCTCCCTCGTCGCCGGCCTTGTGGGTCGTCGTTCATTCTTTCTTATGTTAGCCGCTGGCGGCGCTCGGGATATTACTGCATGAGCTTGAGGGTGCGGCTCCAGCGCGTGTCGGTGAAGAAATGCACGGCGACGTGGCCCATCCACGCGATTTTGTTTCCCAGACCTGATTCCTCATACTGGTGTTCGGGGGTGCGGAACGACCAGTAATTGAAAAGAGGCCTGCCCACGATATTCTCGCGCGGCACGAATCCCCAGTAGCGCGAATCGAGGCTGTCGTGCCTGTGGTCGCCCATCATGAAGTACTTGCCTGGTGGAACTACGAGGTCTCCATCGACGACGTGGCTGGGAAAATCCACGGCCCATTGTTCCGGAGTCGCTCCTGGCTGGGGATAGGGCGGAACGGACGGAAATTCGTCGAGGAATTCCTGGTGGTTCTCAGGGGTGGTTGCCTCGGCGTGCGGCTGATTCTGCGCCACCCCATTGAGGATCACGATTCCGTTACGCAAGTGAATGTGATCACCCGGAATGCCGATGCATCGCTTAACCAGAAACAGGTCCGGCTCTCCAGGTTTGAGGAACACGACGATGTCGTTTCGCTTTGGATCGCGGTAGTGGACCAGAGGCATCCACTTCGTGGGCGGCGCCAGCGTAATTCGATCGACCACGAGGTGATCGCCAACCAACAACGTGTTCTCCATCGACCCCGACGGAATCACGAAGTTCTGTCCCAGAAATGTGAGGATAAACAAGCCGATCACAAGCACTGAGCAGATGCTGGCCACCGCTTCAAACGGCGTCTCCTCCACCTTTTTGTCAACTGAGTCGTAGGCAGGCGTTTCCTGGGTCGGCGTGTTCGTCTTGATCATCCTGTCGCTCGTTGTTCGAATTGCTGCGGAAGTTTTAGGCGACCATCCTAGGCTTCATGAAGCACGCGGGCACCAGGTCGCTTAAACAGATGCCTCTGAAACTTGAGCCCACGCAGAAGCAACTTCGATAAGCGCAACTGCATGGACGAGAGGCAGTTGATGCTCCCACCCGCCTAGTGAATCACGTGAAAGATTCGCTTCCATCGCGCGAATCCCGCCAACCGCGCCGAAAGCTCCCCATCGTGTCCGAGTCTATCATCCGCGGCCTGTTGCACATCCGTAGTCGAAGGCCGCTTCAAGGAGAAATAGATTACGAGCGGCCGGGCCACTATGGCCTGACGAGGAACGAACCCCCAGAAACGCGAATCCTTGCTGTGGTTGCGGTTATCACCCAGCATGAAGTATTCGCCAGGGGGCACAACGAGTTCCCCGTCACGCGTCAAGCTCTGCAGTTGGCGCCACCAGTCCGGATCGATGTTGGGATCGGTGTAGACCTTGGCCGGAAAATTATCGCGAAACTGGTTGGGAGCTGCCGGTTCATAGGCCACATACGGTTCAGAAAGGGTCGTTCCGTTCACCGTCACCCGTCCGTCTTCAATACGGATGCGGTCACCGGGAATACCGACAACACGCTTCACCAGGTACTTGGGCTGGGGATGATGAAAGACAACGACGTCTCCGCGCTCTACATCGCGATAGGGCATCAGCACACGGCTGAGGCTTCCCACCGCTCCAGACGGGGCAAAAATCTGCTTATTAACGAGTAGGAAATCGCCCACCAGCAGGGTGTGCTCCATGCTCTCGGAGGGAATCAAGAATGGCTGCAGGACAAACGTGAGGAGGAAAAGCGCCACCACGACGGTTCGGAGAAGAGACGCGGCGGCCTCAGGCAGGGTCGGCAGGTGCAGCCGGACACGCCTCGCGGGGTGCGCGATGGGGACCGCTGTCTGAACGGGGGTACTCATGGTGCCGCTTGTTCCTCCTCCGCGGGATCACCCAGTTCCGCGTCTGCGACGTGTGCCCTCCTCGCTGAGCGCAACTTGCTCAGCGCGCGCCGCGCCGCATCTTGCTCAGCGTATTTTTTGGTGCTGCCAAGGCCTCTGGCAAGCGGCTTGCCCGGTTCGCCACCTGCAGCCTTGAGCCGCACTTCCACGAGGAACCGCTTGCGATGGTCCGGTCCGCTCTCGCTTCTGACACGATATACCGGAGTACCGGACCGTTCGGCCTGGAGAAGCTCCTGCAAAGCCGATTTGTAGTTACCCAGCGCCTCGGGAGTGACTGATTCCAGGGCTGAATTTCCCGGTCCTCCGGTGACCTGCCTGCGAACGAAGGCTCGCACCGGGTCCAGGCCGCCGTCCAGAAACATAGCCCCAATCACTGCCTCCATAGTATTGGAAAGCACAGTGGCCTTGCGACGCAACCCGCTGCGGTCTTCCCCTCGGCTCAAGCGAAGATAGCGGCCGAGGTCCACCTGTCCGGCCACCTCTGCCATGTGCTGTCGGCTTACCAGTTGCGCGCGGGCCCGGGTCAGTTCGCCTTCCCGCCAATCGGGATGTAAAAGATACGTGAGTTCAGCCACCACCAACCCCAGCACCGCGTCGCCCAGAAATTCCAGGCGTTCATTGTCTTCATCGGCCGCAGGCTCGCCCTCGCCGCGTTCCATCGCCACTTCGTTGGCGAGGGAGCGGTGAGTCAAGGCGCGGATGAGCAGGGCGGAATTGGCGAAGCGATGTCCCAGCGCCTCCTCCAATTCGCCAACCGATGTGTCCACTTGCGTCCTCTATTCTTCAAACCGACAAGCGGCGGATGCTCGAACCCGCCAAAGTGGGCTCCGCCGTAATTCATTAGACGCGGCGGCGCTCACCGGCGCATTCGGATTCTTCATTGCGGCTTGGCGGGAGTGGCGGCCGGAGGCTGCCCGGGTTTGGCCGGGGTGGCACCTGGCGGATCATCAGCGTCGTCATCCTCGCAGCTGTGGCCCTGCACAGAGTAGGCGGCCTTGACTCCGCGCTCGGCGGCCAGACGCGTGTCCTGCTGCCCGTCGCGCGATTGCAGCGCCTGTTTGTACTCCGAAAGCGCCTGGTCGCGTTTGCACTCGAGGTCGAGCATGCGTCCCAGGTAAATGTGAGACCAGGCCACCAGTCGAGGCTCTTTGCTGGTCGCCAAGGTGGTTTGGAACCGGGTGATGGCTTCGCCGGAATGCCCGGTCATGATCGCTGCCCGGGCCAGGATGAAGTTGGCGCGCGCCGTGTCCGCAACCGACTGCAAAGTGTCAGAGTGCATCGTAAGCGCCTGCCGGGCCATGGCGCTCGCGGTTCCGACATCTCCCGCGGCCAGTCTCGCTTCGGCCAGATCCAGTCCTTCCAGTTTGCGGGGCTTGCTGCGCTCGAGCACGTCCGCGTCGGCCTGCTTGTCAAAATCGATCTGACGGGCACGATGTACCTGCTGGTCGACGTCCATGCCGTACACCATTTCGCCGATGCTGTCGCGCAGGCTCGCAGGGTCCTTCTCAAACTGGCTCAACTGCTCGTAAAAGTACTGGGTTAGCACAAAACCCTGAGCCATGTCGTGCTTCACCTGGGCCAGACGTACAGCTTCGGCCTTTTGCAGGCTTACCTGGCGCTCCCGCTCAAAGCGCGGCAGGTCGGAGCGCTCCACCCCAGCGGGCATCTTGTAAGCCGGGACACCGGTTTCCATTTTGTGAGCCTCGATCGCCTTGATCAGGCACTCGATGGTCAGGGCCACAGTGTCGGACCGAAAGCGGAAGTCCATCGGGGTTTCGCGCACTTCCTTGAGAATCGGCTGCAAGCGGTCAATAGCATTGGCGCGCGAAAACAGGAGCGGTTCGATGAGGTAGTGCAGGTAGGTATGCTGCACGTCTTTCATGCGGATCTGCCCGTCGACTGGTGACACGACGACGACGTAGTCCGTGCCATAGATCCTGGCGTTCACCACTTTGGGCGCCAGCATCGGCTCAAGCACCACTACAAAGCGACGGCCGTTATAGCTGTCAAACGGCATTTTGAGATAGAGATTGGTCGAGTTGACCATCTGGTACAGCGGATCGTGCAGCCGGGAGGCTTCTTCGTCGTAAGCGTGGTGGACACCCAGCCATATGCTGTGGAGGTCAGCCGCGGCAATGAAGTCTTTAAGCAGGGGCAGGACTTCTACGACCTGGGTCGAGTCCGGTGGCATCTCGGCCAGTTCAACGGCAGTTTCAAGCGCCGGGGGCGGGGTGAGATAAAGCGCCAGGGAGATGTACTGGGCAATATCTTTCTCTGTCCCGGTCATGCGGTGCTGCGCGATGTAGAGGCACAACTTATCGCGGGCGGTGCGCGCGTCCTCGCTCCGAGTCAAGGCTTGATTGATCTCGTCGCGCACGTGCTTGCGCACCGGAGCGCTTTCGTCCAGGCCCTCGTCGTAACCGCAGGCGTTTAGTGCCGAGGCCATCAGGAATACTGGCTCGGAACTGACCATGGAGATGGTCGGACCCGCGGGATCGACGAGCGCGGGGGCTTTCTCCTGCGGGGCCGGATTGGATGAGGACGTGCCGCGCTGTGAACCGCTCGATGACTGGGCAGCCGCATGCAATCCACCCAGGGCCGCCAAAAACAGCGCGCCTGCAGTAAGGGCGGCGAGACGAAACTTTCTAAACGACATGAAATGACCCTGCCTGAAGTCTAGTTAGACTCTCCGGCAGGGTCAAACGGAAGGAGCATCAACGAGAAGTTATCCCCGAACTGAAACGCCGGAAAAAGAGATGACCGCCAAACCGCGCACCGGTTGTCCGAAGAAACGGGCCGGCTCGAAGTAGAGCGGCACAAGCAGGTTTTCCACCTGGGATCGCGTCTCCGCGTCGGTTGGGCCCTCGACGATCCGGTAGTCATATACCCGGCCGGCGCCGTTGACATATGCCTCGACGACGATCGGGGCTGGCAAGGCAGCAATTTCGTTGTCCCCGCTCCCGGCCTGGGAGTAAATCAAGCGCGGCGCCGTTGCGTTCCCCAGCGGCTCATCCCCCTTAGCCTGCGCCACTTCGGGCTTGGTTACGATGCCCACCAGCAGGATAACGGATCCCAGCAGGACCACAGCGCTGGCAAATCCAGCCGCCGCCTGCAGCAGGAAGGGACCAACTGTGTTGCGCCACGCCAGGTTCCATCTCTGAAAGGGTCTCTGGCGGCTGCGTGCGCGCTCCTGGCTTACCGCCACCCTAACCCGGAGCAGCAGGTTTTCAGGCTCCGGAACGGAACCAAGCGCGGCTAGCGAGGACTGCACACGGCGCAGTGAATTCCACTCCGAGGCACAATTCCGGCAGCGCTCCAGATGGGCAGCTATGCGCTGCATCTCTTTCCCCGTCAATCTGCCATCCAGATATTCAGAGAATTTAGCTTGCATGGCACTGCAGCCGTTCATCGCGCCTCCTCTCCCAGGGGCAATTCGAATCCGGCTTGCGCTGGAGAATTCCCGTGAGCCTGCGCGGTGAGCAGGGTCTTGAGACACGCGCGGCCGCGGACCAGGCGCGACTTCACAGTGCCTAGATTCACTCCCTGCATCTCCGCGACTTCCTCGTAGACGAAGCCTTCGATGTCTCGCAGAATCAGCGTGGTGCGGAACGGTTCCGGCACCTTAGCGAGCGCCGCTTCAACTCGGGCACGGTTTTCCTGATGCACGGCCGCATCGAACGGCGACTCCGAAGGGTCCACCAGAAGTTCCTTGAGCCGGACCGGACAGTTGGCTTCACCGTCGGAGATCTCCTGCTCAATGGGCACTTCCTGCTGCTTGTGCCGCGCCCACCAGCGACGCTGGTTCGAGGCCTCGCGCAAGGCGATTCTGTAGATCCACGTCCGCAGTGACGACTCCCCGTGGAAGCTCCCCACCCCCCGAAAAACCTTTACGAAGACTTCCTGGGTAAGGTCGGCAGCATCGCCACGATCCTGCACTGTGCGCGCCAGCAACGAAAAGATGGGTTGGTGGTAGCGGGCGATCAGCCAGGCAAACGCCGGCTCCGAACCCGCCCGCAACTCCGCTATCAGAGCTGCTTCGTCAGATTGGAGCGCCAGGGCGCTGGCTAGATTTCCCATGGTGAGGTCCGCCTGCAATTCAGTACCCTCCCACATTACCGCATGCAACGCACCGTTGGCATCTGCCGACTTTGCGCCGGGTGGAACCGATTCTTCCGCCCCCGTTTCAACGCGCCAGATCAGTAGAGCCTTAGTGTTCCTCAGCTCGAACAGCTAAATGGAGCACGCGACACAGAAACATGGCTGGAAACCGAATATTCCGCGGGCTCTATTGTCTTAGACACCGGCTACCCCCTAAAGTGTTCCCAGTCACGGGCCGATGTTCGAGCCCGGGATGGGGGTTGGGCCCTGCGCAGTTCAAATCACGTTAACCGAAGCAGCCCGCTGCGGTACTTCAGCGTGAGGCGATCCTAAAACCGGAGGGCTCTTTCCGGCTGGGGCCTTTCAGCCAGGGTGGGCGTGATTGACGAAACAGGGGCCAGCAGCGAAAATAGAGAAGTTGTACCCGTCAATTTGTGGGCCTGTGGCGCAGCTGGGAGCGCGCTTCCATGGCATGGAAGAGGTCATCGGTTCGATCCCGATCAGGTCCACCAATAAACCCAACAACTTAGCGGATTCGCAAGAAAAACGCGATACGTTTTCAATACGTTGGTTCTCATGCTGCATCCTCCGCAGCACTTTCTACGACATTCCTGGACCGGTCCAGAAGAAGATCGACCACCCGGCTTTTCGCTTCCCGCTTGGCTGAAGTCAGAGCCTTCAATGTAAATGTTCATGGTTGTGGAGATGTTTGCGTGGCGCATCAATTCCTGCACCACTTTGACATCTTCTCCGTTCGCTTTGAGCAGCGTTGAGTAGGTGTGTCGGAAGGTATGGAAGCCGACCCAATTCGTGATTCGGCCCGTTTCGCAGCGGGTGCAGGAAGCGGTCCAGAAGCGTAGGCGGCCCAGGGCGGCATTTTACCGTGAACTCGTTCGCTGGCCAAGACCCAGTCCTCCGGCTCTGCGTAGCAAGTTTCCCGCCTCCAGGCCAGCAACCCGGCGGTGGTCAACTCATCGATGGGAACCGGCCCCCGGGAAGTCTCAGTCTTGCACTTCCCAACAATGCCGTCCACTACCGACCGGGTAACGTCCATCTGCAATGTCTTCCAGTCAATGTCCATCCACTTCAAGCCCAGGACTTCGCTGATGCGCAGCCCTGTAGTCGCCGCCACGATGCCAATGACGCGCATCTTATCCGGCAGCTCCAATATGAGCGCGCGGAACTCTGCTACTTCCAAAGGTTCCGTGACCGGCTTCCGCTTGGTGCTTTGGCGGACGGTGAAGATGGGGTGCTCCACCTTTGAGCCAGCCATAGAGGATTGCGTGTTGAAACACACACACGTCGACCTTCCGCACTTCAGTCTGCTGCTCGATGGCCGCAACGACCAGCCCAGCCGGCCCGATGCGACGAGTTATTCTCGTCTTTCTCTGCTCAAGACGTGGCTCGTGACCACGGCGGCTAACTTGCCGCCGTGTCAGCTCTGCCTTAAGGCTTCTCGCGGCTCATACTATGGTTTCGTACTCACGTGGCTTGTCCTTGCTTTCCATGAGATTGCTTCACTGGATGGCGGACGCTGCAACGGGTCGGACGGCCCAGCAAGCTGGGATGCGCAAACAACTACCGCGGAATGGAATGCTGGGTTGAACCCGAGCGCCAGGAGATTTCTACCCTGCAATAGCCAGCTGTCGCAAGGGTGAGTTCCGCTGGGCTAACAACGTCAGTTGTTCAGCAAGACCTATGCGCCACAAGCCTAACCGCGAATTGCTCAGGTTCCTTGAAGTAGCATCGCAAGAGTTCTGAGGGAACCGCTCGGCTGGCTAAGTGGCTAGACGCCGCTGGCACACTATGGCTGGCCGCTACCTCCCGAGGAACCGAAAACCTGTCCTGTTGCATAGCTGGCGTTATTTGCGGCAAGTTCCACATATACAGACGCAAGCTCTCCCGGCTGACCGGGGCGGCCCATTGGAGTCTTCGCTCCAAAATCCTGCAGTTTATCCGGCATGCTTCCGCCGCTCACCTGCAGCGGAGTCCAGATCGGCCCCGGAGCTACGCCATTCACGCGAATGCCTCTAGGTGCAAGCTGCTTGGCCAGGCTCTTGATGAAGCTCATCGTCGCGGCTTTCGTCTGGGCATAGTCATAGAGTTCCGCAGATGGATCGTAGGCCTGAACCGACGTGGTTGCGACGATAGCCGACCCGGGCTGCAGATGAGGCAGCGCAGCCTTGATGATCCAGAAGGGAGCGTAGATGTTGGTTTTTATCGTCCAATCGAACTGCTCCGTGGAAATGTCGAGAATGGATTTGTGAGCCTGCTGTCGAGCCGCGTTGCTGACGAGGATGTCGAGTCCGCCGAGTTCCTGGACCGCCCTTTGGACGAGTTGCTCGCAGAATGCCTCGTTGCGCAGGTCGCCCGGGATCGCAACCGCCTTGCGGTGCGCTTCCTTGATCAACTGGATAACCTCGCGAGCGTCCGGCTCCTCCTCGGGGAGATAGTTGATGGCCACGTCAGCGCCTTCGCGAGCGAAGGCGATTGCCGCTGCCCTGCCCATCCCGGAGTCGCCTCCGGTAATCAGAGCCTTGCGGCCCGTGAGACGGCCTGAACCCTGGTAACTCTTTTCGCCATGATCGGGCACCGGATTCATCTTGCTGGCAAGCCCTGGCCATGGCTGAGACTGCTGCTCAAAAGGGGGCTTTGGGTATTCGGACAGCGGGTTCTTCAGCGTCGGCTTCCCCTGCAAGGGCGCACCTACGGCCTCCTTTCCTGTCGCGAACGCCGCAATGCCGGCTCCAAGCCCACCGAGCACATATCGCCTTGATATCGATTCATTTGATTGCTTTGTCATATACGATTCCTTGTTACGCTACATGTCGCAGGATGATCTTGCGAGCTTCGATGCAATCGAAGGCCAATGGGTTCATGCCGCGGAATCATTCAGGCGGACCTAAGGGCACGCAGGTTCAGTGTGCGGCCGTTTTGAGAATTCACAAAACCTTCCCGGCAAGCTTGCAGTAACTAGGTTTTGCCAGTTCACCGCAATCCAGCGGAGTAGTAGCTTTGGATCGGAGCCGATCGAAAGATCGCTGTAGCCCGGAGGGTCACACCGGTCTCCACATAGGCTGTGTGCACCTGTTCAGCAATGGTTTGCTTTACAAAAGGTGGAGACGGCCGTACTCTTCCTCAATCACTCCATAACTTTCACACGGCCGGCAAGAAGGATTGGCGATTGTCGATCTTCACCATACCGCGATTGTGATTGATCAAGCCTGCTTTTTGCAGACTGCCTGCCAGGAGCGTTCAGCACCCATTTTTGTCTGGAACCCGGCTACATTGACCGGCAGCTCACACAAGCTGCAGGCGGGCATATTCATCTGCGATGAATTGCCGTACATCCAAATTCGCAGTTCCAGCCTCTTGAAGTTCTCCGTTGTGCGTTGACAGCCGGACAGAAGACAGAAAGCACGAATGCAAAAAGTTTCCGGAAGTGTTCGCTGCAAAGCAGACGAGCAATCAGGCGGGTATTCATAGTCATTCCATGTCGCATTTGGACCCCCGCCCGGTCGATAGACTTAGGACTTGTGCGCACGCCTTTCTAGACCGGGTCCCTGGATACACTTACTCAAGGGGCTTACGATGGCTTTGGTCTCGTTCTCACCGTGGGAGAGAATCCCAATCACCTCGACAAGCAGAAATCACCGTGCTAGCGGCAGGTCTCTTAGAATCCGCCGCGTCTATTACCGCGGCGGTTTATCAGTTCTTGTTCGGCGACTTTGACTTGGTAGTTCTTTGTCATACACTTTCACCAAAGCAGACGAACAGCCTCACCGCTGCGATTCAAGCATACGGTTGTTACGTCCGCATATTGTCAGTGGCACCACCTCGGGACGGCTCAGCCACCAACCTTGGAGAGCTGCTGCGGGACGTTGAGGTCGCGCTGAGACGGTCGGCGAATCCTTATACACTCACGGCTGGGGACACTGTCGGGAGGAGCCCAATGGCGGGCCGGCGGGACCTCGTTTCGTATGTTGTTGCCGACCCCGAGTGCATCGCGCTTCGCCACCGCGACTTGGAAAGCTCGGAGTTACAGTGCTCCCGCAAAGGACAGCTTCGAGGCTTTCAATATCTTCGCGATGGGTATCGCGGTTGTTGTGGAAGACGCAAGCCAAGTGAACAGTCGCCTTGCAATCCAGAAAATGCGGGAGATGGACCAGAGGGTTCCCCTGATTCCCTGCTCATGTGAATCTGACCCCGGGGCGCGAAAAAACACTTTGACCGCTGCATCCCCGCGGATGCCTGCCGCGATGTCCTCAAAGCAGCAATCTGGGAGGTGCTTCCAGGGAACAGCCTCCTCCCCTTTGTCCACCATGTGGACACCCCAGTTTCAGTCGGATGTGAGGCATTGAGATGGAAAGGGTACACTCCCAACAAACGATCTGCGAGTGCATCTCGGGCTCGGTAATTCTTTGCATGTGGAATCTGTCGAGATCCTCTGGCCTAACGGCACAACTGAGCGGCTGAGTTCCCTCTCGGCTGACCGTCCCTATCCAGTCATTGAGGGAAATGGAATCGTTCCACTCGAATCGATTCGCCCCGGGATGGAAAGGCAGGCGCTACATCGGAGGTAAGCGCCGTTCGATTGCTGATGATGTCTGGACTGAACTGCCCCTTGACTTTGTCCTAATAGGTGAGAGTACGCGGGTCTAAGTTTTTGAAGCGACTTTCGTGGGCAGCCGTAGCAGCCAGGCACCAAAGCGCTGCCCCGACGCGCAAGACAAAGGACGGCCATTCGCCCACCACGTTGAAATCCCACTGTTCACGAGCGTTCAGGCTACCCGCCTTTCGCATGCTACCGTCCAGGCTTCTCATAACGTTGATCCAGCATCATAGGTTCTGTGGATTCGAACAAACACACACAGTCCAATTCCATACTGGTTCTTTGCTTCAGTCATCTGCGTTGGAACTTTGTCTATCAGAGGCCGCAGCATTTGTTAACGCGGTGCGCAGCTCAGACAGATGTGCATATGTGGGAAGAGCCTTTGTTCGAACCGAGGGATCGTCCCGCGTTAGCGCGCTCGATTGGTCGCGGAGGAGTGACTGTACTTACGCCGATCCTGAGCCATGGTTTGGATGATGATGCCGTAGAGGCCGCTCAACGTTTCCTGCTAAATGAATATCTTAGCGAGCGGGGCTCAAATCATCTTATTGCCTGGTATTACACACCAATGGCTCTGAAGTTTTCCGACCATCTTTCGCCAGATTTGACGGTTTATGACTGTATGGACGAGCTTTCCGCATTCCAGGGCGCCTCGCTCGAATTAGTTGAGCAGGAGCGACGGCTATTTGAGCGAGCGGATGTGGTGTTTGCCGGCGGAGCCAGCCTGTATGCGTCCAAGCGAGCTTTGCACGCCAATGTCCACCTCTTCCCAAGTAGTATCGATCGCGAGCATTTTATGTCCGCACGCGGACCGCTAACGGACCCGCCAGACCAGACTGGCATTCCGCATCCACGGATCGGTTTCTTCGGAGTAATCGATGAGCGTCTGGATCGCGACTTATTGAAGGCAGTGGCGGTGGAGCATCCAGACTGGCAGTTTGTGATGATCGGGCCGGTGGTCAAGATTCGCGAAAATGAATTGCCACGGGAGGCGAATATCCACTATCTCGGGCAGAAAGAGTACGTGGATCTGCCGGCCTATCTTTCGGGATGGGACGCAGCGATGCTGCCTTTCGCACAAAATGCCTCCACTCGATTCATCAGCCCCACCAAGACCCCGGAATATCTAGCCGCCGGGAAACATGTTGTGGCCACACCAATTCATGATGTAGTTCGCCCCTATGGTGAGATGGGACTTGTCCATATTGCGGCGGATGCCAAGGAATTTGGTGCCTCGATCGAAGCTTGCCTCAACGACCGAGACGAACATCGGCTTGCAAAGGTGGACGAATTCCTTAGCGGCATGTCTTGGGATAAGACGTTTAAAGAAATGTGGCAGCAGATCGATCAGTGTCTACGGGCGCCGTCCCGCTAATTTCGCAACTGGATACAGAGGAGAGGGACCGATCCCATGTTTGATTACATGATAGTCGGAGCAGGATTTGCCGGCAGCGTGCTTGCAGAGCGACTGGCGTCGCAAGAAGACGCGAAAGTTTTGCTGATCGATCGCCGCAATCACATAGGGGGCAATGCCTACGATTATTACAACGACGCCGGCATTCTCATACATAAATATGGACCGCACATTTTCCATACCAACTCAGAAAGAGTGTTCCAATATCTGTCACGATTTACTGCTTGGCGGCCCTATGAGCATCGCGTTCGAACCAGCGTAGATGGTCTGTTGGTTCCCATGCCAATCAATGCCGACACGCTCAATCTACTTTACGGGCTAAAGCTAACCTGCCATGAAGTGAATGATTATCTGGCTTCGATAGCGGAGCCGCGCCAATCGTTGAAGACCTCGGAGGACGTAGTAGTAAGCCGCGTGGGACGCGAACTATACGAGAAATTTTTTCGTAATTATACGCGCAAGCAATGGGGCCTTGACCCTTCAGAACTTGATGCGAGCGTAACCTCGCGCGTCCCGGTTCGAACCTCGCGGGATGATCGGTACTTCACAGACCGCTTTCAGGCGATGCCTCTGCATGGCTACACACGAATGTTTGAAAAGATGCTGGACCATCCAAACATTTGCATCATGCTCAACAGCGACTATAGCGACTTGAAGGACGAGATCAGATTCCGGGAGCTAATATTTACGGGCCCTGTAGACGAGTATTTCGATTATTGCTACGGGAAATTGCCTTACCGTTCTCTGCGGTTTGAACATCAGACCCACGATCGCCCGCAGTACCAGTCCGCCGCGGTTGTGAACTATCCGAACGAGCATGCCTACACCCGGGTAACGGAGTTCAAGTATCTGACGGGGCAGGAACATTCGAAGACAAGCGTTGTCTTCGAATATCCGCAGAGCGAAGGTGACCCCTACTATCCTATTCCCCAGTCGGCAAACGCGGCGCTCTACCAGAAGTACAAAGTCTTGGCGCAAGCCTTGACTCACGTCCATTTCGCCGGTCGCCTGGCAACTTACAAGTACTACAACATGGACCAGGTTGTGGCCCAGGCGCTCACGCTTTTTGAAAAGCTGAGCGGTACAAACAGGTTCGATCAAGCGGCAGACTCTGCCCCTTCCGGCAACGTGGTGGAAATTGACGAGAACCCGATCGCTTTGGATAACAAGGGTAGCGAGGCTGCTTGATGGATGCAATGGAGAAGGGCGTAAGGAATGAACAGTCGCGACACTGCTTTTGGTGCTGAAAAGCGACTCGGTGGATGCGAGATCTGGGGCGGCGCCGAGTATACGTGCAATCGCGTCGGCGATCGCTATCTAGACCAAATGGAATATTCCGGGCATGCAGTGCGCTTGAGCGATTACGAGGCATTCATAGAACTAGGTATAAGAACTCTTCGCTTTGGCTTGATCTGGGAGCGACACGAGCGGGATCCGTCGTGGAAATGGGCAGACGAGCGGATGAAATGGATGCAAAGCGTTGGGGTCCGCCCCATTGTTGGTCTACTGCACCACGGAAGTGGTCCCGATCATACTGACTTACTTGATCCCCTGTTTCCAGAGAAGGTAGCTGCGTATGCCGGTTCAGTCGCGGAGAGATATCCCTGGGTTAACGCTTTTACGCCCATTAATGAGCCCAATACAACGGCGCGTTTCAGCGGTATGTATGGGATCTGGTATCCGCACCACAGGTCTCGCGCGAGCTATCTTCGCGCGCTGCTGAACCAAATGAAGGCAACAGTTTTGAGCATGAAAGCAATTCGCAGCGTGCAACCAGACGCACAGCTCGTTCAGACGGATGATCTTGGCAGCATCTCAGGCACCGAAGCCATAAGGCCCATCTGGGAGACAAACGATCTTCGCCGGTGGTTACCATACGATCTGCTTTGCGGCAAGGTGGATCGAGTTCACCCCTTGTTTCACTACATGCGCGCAGAAGGCATTGCCGAAGCAGAGATTTTTTGGTTCACGGATAACCGGTGTCCTCCAGACGTGATCGGTGTAAATTATTACCTGACCAGCGACAGGCATCTCGATCATCGCGTAGAGATATATCCGTCTAGCCTCATGTCAGCCGAAGGACGGTTCATCGACATTGAATCTGTTCGTGTAAGGCCGGAAGGCATAACCGGCTTCGGGGCACTGCTGCTTGAAGCCTGGCAGCGTTATGGGATCCCGGTAGCCATTACCGAGGTTCATTTGGGGGGTGCGGTTCACGAGCAGATCCGCTGGTTAGCCGAGGCTTGGAATGGCGTTGATCATGCGCGGCGGCAGGGAGCCAATTGCATCGCCCTTACAGTGTGGGCGATGCTTGGGTCGTTTTACTGGGATGCCCTCGTCACTTGCGAGAATGGGCACTATGAGCCCGGAGTATTCGACGTGCGCAGTGGAAGACCGCTGGCCACGGAACTCGCCATGGTTGTCGCACAGATGGCGAATGGAAAGCCGCCAAGCCATATCTCGCTCCAACAACCGGGATGGTGGCGAGATGACAGTCGTATTCTGTTCCCCTATGGCACAGAGGTTTCCGACGTAGCGGCATAGAAAGCAGGTGAGTTAACCCCTGCTATGCATGATGTCTTCACGCCAAATTGTCTCGGTATGTGTATCGCGATCGGGCCGGGACCCCGTAGTGGCCACCGCGATATCCTCGAACGGTGCTTTTGGTGTCCGGTCCGCATTGAGTAAGCCGTTGGCTTCCTGGTAGGTATCAGCGAACTGGGTATAGCAAAAGCCTGCAAGTGCCGGGAGATTGCGCACCACGTGCAGCAGCGCGACGTATCGCTCGAGTAACTGCTCGGCTGAATCCGTACTCGAGTAACCCCATGTCTCCTTCCCTTCTGTTGCGATTGTGATGCCACCGAACTCAGTGAGTACGATGGGATGCTTCCAAGCCTTGTTCTCGCCCACGAACAACATCCTTCCTCCGGGCCGCCCCCGCTTAAAGAGCTGTGCTTCAATGTCATTGATCCCATATCGAAGGCCGAGACGCTCGGGCTCGTCATCGTAATCATGGATGCCGATGATGTCCGTACCGATGCTCTCCCAACCATCGTTACCGACCACCGGCCGCGAGGGGTCAAGACACTTGGTAAGGTAGTAAAGCGCCTGGACATAGTGTTGCTGCGCAGAGCTGTCTGGCAGATCGGGAACGCCCCACGATTCGTTGAAGGGAACCCACGCGACGATGCATGGATGGCTGCAATCTCGCCGGACTACTGCCAACCATTCGCAGGTCAGGCGTTCTATCGATTCAGTCGTATACCTGTACGCACTCGGCATCTCCTCCCAAACTAGTAAGCCGACCCGGTCAGCCCAATATAAATAGCGGGCGCATTCGATCTTCTGATGCTTGCGGACTCCATTAAAGCCTAGCTTCTTCGCCAGCACCACGTCTCGCAGAAGTGCTTCATCGTTCGGGGGGGTCAGCCCCGTCTCCGGCCAATAACCTTGGTCGAGCACCATGCGGAGATTCAGCGGCCGGCCGTTCAGGATAAATCGATCCCCTTGTACAGCGATAGTCCGTATCGCCGTGTAACTCTGCACGGAATCAACGATCTCGTCGTTCTCATCGCGCAATTCGATTGCGGCATCAATGAGCGTAGGTGAAACGGGACTCCATAACAGGTCGTTCCGATAATCGTCGATGCCTGGATCGGAGAGGGCGATTCTCCTGTGGATCTCCCCGGCCACGACCTCATATCTATCCGCCGCCAGCAGCAGGTCTCCGGACGTCAGCCTCACCGACAAACTGAATCTTTGATTTTGGCTCGATGTCACCTTGGCATCGAGGCCTATGTCCCACCTCTCCAAACTTGAGGACCACTGGAGGGAGTCGACTCGCGTGACTGGAACTTTTTCAAGCCAGACGGTCTGCCATATCCCGGTGGTGCGCGGATACCAAATCGAATGAGGTTCCAACTTCCAATCCTGTTTTCCTCGAGGCTTTGCCAGATCTCCTGGATCGTCAGCAGCGCGGACAATGATCTCCTGCATTCGATCGTTCATGCGAAGAGCATGGGTTATATCCGCACTGAATATCGTGTAACCGCCTTGATGTTCGCAGACCTTCGACCCGTTAATCCATACCGTCGCCTGGTAGTCTACAGCCTCGAAATGCAAAAAGAGCAGTTCGCTTGCCTCGAGGTCCGGCACTTCAAAGGTCCTCCGGTACCATACAGCTGAATAGAAGCCTGTGTCGGCAATCCCGCTCGCTTGTGTTTCGGGACTGAAAGGAACATTAATCTTCCGATCCCACGGCACATCTTTCAGGCGTGTCAGAGTTCCGTCATGGTCAAAATGGAAATCCCAACTACCGTTTAGCGATTGCCAGAATTTGCGCCGCAGCTGCGGGCGGGGGTGTCTGTCCAATTGATCAGTTGGGGATTCTAGTTTAGTTTCAGTCACTCTGCGCTCCTGATCGGATTGGTGAGCCACTTGCGGGATGAACAGGTTATGCAAATCCTTGTGCTTGTCATTGAGATTACGTAACGTATGAGGCACGCCTCACGGGAGGGGTTGTTCGGAGTGGCCCGAGGGTGCCTCCAAGTGCGATTTCGGCGGTGTAAAGCCAGTTCTGTAAGGTGACACAACCACGAGATTCCGAGCCGGTTTCTATCGTTCTAGTACAGGGATGAGGTTATAAAGCCCAGGCAGCGGACCGGTGCGCCTTCTCTTCCATACCTCGGGCCAAGTGCTGGGGTCTGGCGCCCGTCTCCAGCACATGGGAGCACACGGGCTGAGTGAGGCGTATCAAGTACCTCGGAATTGAGCGCTTGAGAATGACGTTCTGGAGGCACGCTGCCTTGCTGCGACTTGGTTCGAGTCAGCGTCACCGTAAGACAGGGTCGGAGGGTCGCAACATGCCCTGGATCGTGTTGACATGCCCTTTCCTGACTAAGCGTCGCGATGGTGCGCCGAAGATCTGGAAGGTATCCAAGACTCTAGCCTGTCCTCATTCATCGCATTCAGAATTCGGCAGTCTTTCCCTCATTTCCATTTAGAGTCTTTCGCTTGAACTACGCAATACAGTAATTTCATTTGAGAATTGTGCTCGCCGAACCAGATCCGAAAGTCATCGTTGCCAAGCGGCGATCCGCAGCGCATAACAATAGGCAGATGGAGCACGAGCATGTTTCGCAAAAGCTCCCCGACCGGAGAAAGCAGCGATCTTCCGGCACCGATTCCGTTGATCCCGACACTTTGCGCCAATGCAGTCTGATCTGTTCGGACACTTTAGAACCGACGCAATGTCAGATCGCGCAGAATCATTGACTCGGCGCCGCTTTGGAACTATGCTTCCCTGAACATTAAGCTTCCCTTCTTTCCAGACATTGCATGGGTTCGAGAGATGAAGGGCCGGGTTCTCATTCGCAGGTAACGAAATTGCTTGTTCGCTGGCGAGACGGCGACAGTGCGGCCGTGGACCAGTTGTTCCCCCTTGTCTATGAGGAGTTGCGACGATTGTAGCCAGCTTCGTCGACAAGGGCCTGACCAGAGCCTCGAAAGTGGATCCCTTGTTCATGAAGCTTACTTGCTACTGACGGGGAAGAATCCTCCCGACTGGCAGATCGCGCACACTTTTTCGGAGTCGCTGCGCCCTTGATGCGTGAAATCCTAGACGCCCGGGTCTGCTGGGTGAGGGTAACTAAACGCGGCTCGGGAGTCCGGGACCTTTCATTGGACGAGGCAATCATACTTCCACATCAGAAGAATGTAGACCTGATTCGACTTGACGACGCGCTCCACTTATTGGCAAGGCTTGACGAGCGAACAATGTCGAATTGTGGAGCTGCGCTTCTTTGCGGGTTTATCGCTGGAAGAAACTTCTGTCGCGATGGGGATTTCCGAGGCTACCGTGTCCCGCGACTGGACGACAGCACGTCAGTGGCTTCGCAATGAAATGACCGGGACAGCGAGAGCCTCACACCCCTACGCTGGCAGCGAGTGAAAGTCATTCTGCACGTCGCGAGGCAGAAAGGGCCGCAGGAGCGGCATCGGAACCTGGCTTGCACTCTCTTCCAATACTTTCTCCAGGTTGAAAGCCTTGGCAGCCGTATTCCAAGGTGCATCCATGAACCCTGATCTGCTTTTCAACGTTTCCAACAATGTAGCGTTGATCGCATGGATCTCATCTTTCTTCCTCGCTGGCGATGGTCGTCCCGTCTGATCGCGCCCGTCTTGCCGCCAGCGCTGCTCGCTGCCCTGTATTCCGTTTTGGCGGTGACCCAATTTGGACGCTCCCCTGGAGGATTTTCATCGCTCGCATCTGTGGCCTTGTTGTTCCAAACCGCGGAATGCTACTGGCCGGATGGGTCCATTATCTGGCTTTTGATCTCTTCGTCGGGAGTTGGGAAGTTCGAGATTCCCAACGTATCGGCGTCCCACATTACCTGGTTGTCCCATGCCTCGTCCTGACGTTTCTGTTTGGTCCTGCCGGTTGGCTCCTTTACGTCTTGATCAGGAGCGTCACGAGGCATACCGTCAGGATTGAGAACGAAAGCGATGCACGTGACACCTCCGCTCTGTGAGTCGACTTGCGCAGTGAAAGAAGAGGTTCTCCCGAACTCTTGCGAGCAAGCACGCTCTTCTACCACCTGACGAAGCATCTGGCAGGTTGGAGAGTGTTTGACCGGGCTGACCGCCCACTACGCAGCCCTATAACCCGAAGCCAACTTTGCAGCAGCATTTTGACAGGGGATGGTGCCAACGATCCCGATTTTCCAACGATCAATAAGCCACTCGCCTTCAATAACTTATGAGCTGAACATCATGGCAACGGTTCGAGGTGCGAATAGCAACAATTCGCAAATCCCGTCTTGAAAGGAATGAGGAGGCTCGTTGGGCTTTGGGACGGTCAGGTTCAGGACTGGCCTCGTCCGGAATTCCCCGAGTGCTGCCCGGATCCAGGACCAATTCACGACCCGCGATTTGTCGGGTAACCGACAAAGGGTGTATAGAATGACACAGACTGTCTTCTAAGATCGTGAAAAAATTTAGTGAGCTAGCTATATGCGTAGTTTCGATTATTATCCGGGCGGTGTTGGAACGCGGCAGCCTGCCGTAAAGGCTACGACCGAAAGGAGGCTAATGATGTCGCTTGCTGCTTCCCGCGATTTCGATCCCGCTTCGTTTCTTGCCAAAGCAGGTCTCGGTCGAAAATCCATTGAACTAGGGCCGAAAGAGGCGTTTTTCTCTCAGGGAGATGCTGCGGACGCGGTCTTCTATCTCCAGAAGGGTCGGGCGAAGGTCACCGTCGTTTCCAAAGTCGGCAAGGAAGCCACGATTACCTTGCTCGCTGCTCGCGACTTCGTGGGTGAGGAAGCGCTGGCCGCGGTACCCGGTCTGCGTTTGGCTTCAGCCACCGCGATAACGGCTTGTACGGCGCTGAAGATCGGGCGGGAAGAGATGGTTCGGGTGATCCACGAAGAACACGAGTTCTCTGACTTGTTTATGAAGTTTCTTCTCGCACGCAGCATGCGCATTCAGGCCGACCTTGTAGATCAGCTCTTCAATTCCAGCGAAAAGCGGCTGGCCAGGATCCTGTTGTTGATGGCGGAATTTGGCAAGCCGGGGGAGCCGGAGACCCTGATTCCAAAGATTTCGCAGGAGACGCTGGCGGAGATGATCGGGACCACGCGGTCTCGCGTCAGTTTTTTCATGAATCGATTCCGGAAGCTCGGTTTCGTCGAATACAACGGCCGCATCCGGGTTCATAAATCTCTGCTCAACGTGATTCTTCACGATCAAATGCCAAACGATAATACCGCCGGGCCGGACATTGCTCCGGCTCCCCGACGGCGATCCAAGTCGACAAAAGTAGCCTGAGTGTACAAAACTGACCAACGTCGGACATGCGGGCGATGAAATACTCTCAGCAAACTCAAGGGCTGTTGTCGATTGGAGTAAGACATGCAATCTACGAAAGCCTCGATCTTGATCGTTGAAGACGACGCAGCGGTTCGCAATTCCTTCTACGACGTTTTCACCGCACTCGGATACCGGGCACGCTGTGCTTCCGATGGGCTGGCGGCGCTCATCGAGATGCGGTGCAGCGCCCCGGAGGTTCTCCTCTCTGATATGAATATGACGGGCATGTCGGGCTTTGAATTGCTCTCTGTGGTGCGCCGCCGGTTCCCTTCGATCCACGTGATCGCGATGAGCGGCATGTTTGCCGGGGAGCAAATCCCAAACGGTGTGACCGCCGATGCCTTTTATCAAAAAGGAGACGGCATCGCAGCGTTGCTTAAGATCGTGGAATCCAGACCATTGCAACGGCGGCATGGATGCGATTCACCAGAACCGATCTGGGTGCAGAAGAACGGTCACGACGCATCCGGCGCGGAGTTTGTTACGATCGCTTGTCCCGAGTGCTTCAGAACTTTTCCAATGCTTCTCAACGGCAGAGACAGCATGATCCTTGATACTGTCTGCACCTTTTGTACCTGCCAAATTTTTTATGCGGTCGTAGAGCCAAACGCACGTATGTTTCCGCCACCGTGGCAGCCGGCATCAAACAACTCGCTGGGTAGAATTCTGCCTGGCTGACCCGCCGGCTAGGATCCGCAACGATTCCAGCACAATTAGCTGCAAGGCCAAAGGATTTAACCTGGGATTGTTATGCCAAAAATGAGTTTTCTGAGACGAGACAAGACGTTCACCCAACCCGTCATCTGGTTTACAACATGTTTCATGATCCTGTTTCACGCCGGAGCTCTGGCGGCGCTGTTCTTTTTCAGCTGGCGGGCGCTCCTGCTCGCGGTGCTGTTGTGGTGGATTGCGGGAAGTCTAGGTATTGGCATGGGTTACCACCGCCTACTTACCCATCGCGGATACAAAACGCCTAAGTGGATTGAATATACTCTGGCTGTCTGCGGCACCCTGGCTCTGGAGGGAGGACCGCTTCTTTGGGTTGCGACGCACCGTCTTCACCACCAGAACACCGACAAAGAGGGGGACCCCCATTCTCCCCGCGATGGGCGCTTTTGGGCTCACATGGGGTGGATTGTCACAGGCCGAACCATGGAAACCAACTCGGCGGAGTTGCTGCCTTATGTTCCCGAATTGCGCAAAGACCGCTTTCATAGATGGATCAACCGCTGGCACTGGGTGCCGATAACGCTCCTTGCTTGCGCAATCCTTGGAATCTTCGGATGGCGATATGTACTGTGGGGCATATTTCTTCGCACCGTGATCGGGCTCCACGCGACCTGGCTGGTCAACTCAGCCACACACATGTGGGGCAGGCGCCGTTTTGCTACGAGCGACGACTCCAGAAACAGCCTTTGGGTGGCGCTGCTGACTTTTGGCGAAGGGTGGCACAACAATCATCACGCCTTCCCACAATCCGCTCGTCATGGTCTGGCGTGGTATGAAGTTGATCTGAACTGGTACGGGATATGGGTCCTACGCCTGTTCGGTCTTGCCTGGGATGTAAAGACGCAAAAGCTATTAAAGCTCAGGCATTAATGTAGCTATTGAATTGCTTCAACGATGGCTCATGAGAACAGCTTGATGGCCGGGCATCGAGATTACCCGTTTGCCCATTCATGCTGTATCGGCAGTGCGTAAGGTAAACCAGTAGTAGCGACGCCAGCAGAATTTACAGCGAAACGGACGCAGCGCGAACATTCCGAGCAGGCCATCGGAGGGATGCAACTCCGCGGGCTTGAACTCGATCGATGTGCAGCGGGGACACTTATGCCGCATCCATAGCAAATGCGGCAACCAACCAGGCCGAATCCAACGCGTTGGGCTCATATTGAAGTTCCTGATCGACGCCGGGAGGTATCCCCCGACATCTACGTTAATCTGTCCAGCTTCCGGCGATAAAAGGACACATATCGATCCGACTGGGCGAAATGGTCAATGTGCCGGCGCGGCCTTCCGTGGTGTTCCACGAGCACTCCCAGAGAGGATGTTGCTGGATTTGGCGCGGCTGAACCGTGACAGAAGCTAGGTAAAAGAACGGATATTTGCTACCTTGACGGTCTCAAACTCGGCGGCACGACCGCAATCCCGGAAGTGGGCTTCTCCGGAATGTCGAGAGCAGATGGCTCGTTGGCCTTGGGTTCGTCGACCGCCGGGGCCTTGGCTGCAAGAGGGACCTTTTTTCGCTGGATATGCAACGGGTGCAGGGCTCGCCGTGTAGCAAAGTAGCTTTCTACATCCTTCTTCTTGATCAAGGCCATAACTTCTCCAGCCATTCCGGTTGGGTGTGTGAGCGGTGCTTGTCCGGATACATCCCGAACACCGCCGGCGAAAGGGTGAAAGCTTAGTCTTCACAACGAGCCTAAGCTTTGACTGGACAGCACGAAGGTAGATGCTGTTGCATAGGTCGGGCTGCCAGTTCCCTTTCCGAGACGATGACCATGGCTCAGTTTGCCTCCGCGGCTGCGCTGGCGTGGCCGGTGTGCGAAATAGCCTTGAGAAACGTTAGAGTGGATTTCGGGGCGTGAACCTTACCGGACAGAATCGCATTAAACGAGGGAACGCTGCCGTAGATAGACCGGGTCGAATCCTTGTCCTGCTCGACGACAGCGCCATCCAACGTGATTCCCGCGAATGCGCCTTTGGAACGCGAATAGGTGAGGACCTCGGTATCCATCTTCCAGTCGGTTCCGGCTGATGCGTGACGACCTACCGGGCCCGCGGACGCCGATGCGTCGGCACCGACCTGGAACTTGCTCGACAATAGGTGCTGCAGCCCGTGATCGTTCATCACAAGCATGACCAGATCCACACCCTCCACGCCGATCTGCAATCCCCAACTGCCCCCTCCGATGGAGACGAATGCTGGCGCGCTCCAGCCTTGTGCAGTCCGGCAGGTGGCAATGCCACGACCGTGCTCGCCCCCGAAAACGAAACCGCCCTTGACCAGGTGGGGAACTACAACGATGCACCTGGCATTCTTCACAACCTCTTCCGGAATGCCTTTATCTGGTGCCTGGATCATGGCGTCTAGTGTTTCGGAGGACATGCGGAGGCGGTTGAGGGAATCCTGGCGCCCTGAAGCGGCCCAGAGGTTTCCAGTGGAAAGTGCGAAAGCGCAAACTATAAGTCCCGGAATGATTTTCATATTTATTCCTTGCATGTCGCTGAGGAGCTAAGAGGGACGCATATCAGATGGGCTGACTTAGCTCAGAAACCAAAAGGGAGACGATAACCAGACTCTTCTCCACGGTCAGTCTCTCAATAAAGCCCGGCAAAGACTGAGCTGTTTTGCTCATGGGATCGACTCCCGGCGACGATACTTCACCATGGAGTTAAATAGGTTTAATTGCTACTGGTTTCCGCGCGACTTCGAATAGGAGTATGCTCGAACAAGTCATTTTCCTTCTCGCCTTCAGCCATCGGTCTGCGCTCCAGACGAGCACTTTTCAAGCTCATAACTGAACGACTGGGGCCGAAGTGAAGATCACTGAGAAAATCGATGCCGAGCGTCACCGCAGAGACATCAACCTGTGCAAGCCGACCAGACCATCAGATACAGCGAGCCTTCGGGACATCGAGGTTGAATCCTTAAACTCGGACCCTTCTCCATTTCTGGCGGAATCTTCCAGCGAACACACCGTGCCCGAAGCACCGATGAACCCAGCCGTCAACAAAAACGGCGTAGTGAAACCCTGACGGGCTCGATGCAAGACTCGCAGAGGCTATAACGTTTACTACCTTGCCAGCACGCACGCGGAGCGCGTTACCGGTCAATGACGCGGATAGCCCAGGCGCAACTTAGCTCGTCTCGGCAGCCAAACGAAACCGTTCGCATTGTGGCGCGTGAAGGACCCCTGAAGCCGAGCTTCAATTTCGCCCGAACGAGTTCTGTCAAATCCCTTCCCTGTCTCTCATCTCCTCCGAAAAGACGCCCTGCGCTGGCATCACCTCGCCTCGCCAGTGTTTACTGGATATGAGAGCTTTGTGAGCAGACCCATGCCCCGCCACCATATTCCGATCTCTGTGCCTCACATGTCCGGCGCGGAAGAGGGATACGTCCGCGAGGCATTTCAAACCAACTGGCTATCCACTGTCGGCCCCAACCTAACCGCTTTTGAAGCGGAATTTGAGGCCGTTATGCAGATGCCCTCGGTTGCGCTCTCCAGCGGAACCGCTGCCATTCACCTGGGTTTGCGCCTGCTCGACGTAGGGCCCGGGGACGTCGTCTTTTGTTCCACGCTCACGTTTGTCGCCAGTGCTAATCCGATTCGCTACCTGGGAGCGGAGCCGGTCTTTATTGACAGCGACAGAACGAGCTGGAACATGGATCCCGAGCTGCTAGCCGACGCACTGCACGATGCGGCTGCGCAGGGCCGGCTACCCAAAGCAGTGATTGTGGTGGACATCTATGGCCAGTCCGCAAATATGGACCCCATTCGTCGCGCTTGCGCGGTATATGGGGTTCCCATCCTCGAAGATGCGGCAGAGGCGCTCGGTTCGCAATACAAGGGCGAACCAACCGGACGTGGCGGCGACGTCGCCACATTTTCCTTCAATGGAAACAAGATCATTACCACCACGGGCGGCGGCATGCTGTGCTGTCACAACCGGGCTATGGCGGACAAAGCGCGTGTATGGTCGCAGCAGGCTCGCGACGCGGGCGCGGTGTATCAACACTCCGAACTCGGCTACAACTACCGGATGAGCAATGTGCTGGCCGGCATTGGACGTGGACAACTCGGTTCCCTAGCACAGCGCGTAGAAGAGCGCCGGGCCATTGCGTCCCGGTATCGAAGCGCTTTTGCCGACCTGCCTGGGATCACCCCGATGCCACAGTGCGACTATGGATTGCATACCAACTGGCTGAGCTGTTTTCTAATCGACCCCAATACCTCCAACACTTCGCGCGATGTTCTCATTCGCGCCATGGGCGAGGCGAACATCGAGTCGCGGCCGGTATGGAAGCCGATGCACCTGCAGCCGCTGTACAGCGGCTGCAAATATTACCGAGGCGCCGTCGCCGAGGACCTTTTTAAAAATGGCATATGCCTGCCGAGTTCAAGCAGCCTGAGTGAAGAAGACCAACTGCTCGTTATCAACACGATGAGGGAGACGGTGGGTGCCAGGGAGCTTGCCGACATCCATCGCGATGCGTATGGCGGACAGGTGATAACGCCATGAGAGATCCCAATGCTTCGTCTAACGGTCACTTGCAGAGCCGGCGAGATGTCGGCGATGAGGAATTGCTCGGCAGAATTCCGATCCGTCTCTCCGAGCCCTTGATTCGCGGCGCAATTGAGGGCAAGACCTTGCTCGTGACCGGTGCTGCGGGCTCGATCGGGTCTGGTTTGTGCCGGCAGATCGCGCGTTTCAAGCCGGCTGCGATCGTGGGCTTCGACATGGCTGAGACTCCTCTCTTTGAAATTGATCTGGAAATGCGCAGTGCATTCCCCGAGGTACGGTTCCATCCGGAAATCGGCAATATTCAAAACCGAGCGCGGCTCAACGAAGTCTTCAGACGCTACGCCCCTTCCGCCTGCTATCACGCTGCAGCCTACAAGCATGTTCCTCTCATGGAGGAGCACATCTTCGAGGCCGTCGAGAACAACATCTTTGGCACCGCAAACCTCATCGATGCCGCAGAGCATCATGCAGTTCGGGAATTTGTGCTGATCTCAACGGATAAGGCAGTGCGCCCTACGAGCATGATGGGCGCTTCTAAGCGAGTGGCTGAAATGCTGCTGGCGCGCGGCACTACGGACACGCGTTTTATTGCGGTGCGATTCGGTAATGTACTCGGGTCAACCGGCAGCGTACTGCCCATTTTCAAGAGACAAATCGCTGCGGGCGGCCCCATCACTGTTACGCACCCCGAGATGCGCCGCTTTTTCATGACCATAGCGGAGGCGTGCCAATTGGTGCTTCAAGCCTCGAGCCTCGCCGGCCAGGCACAGATCTGCGTGCTCGACATGGGTGAGCAGATCAGAATCCTGGACTTGGCGCACAGGCTGATCCGGCTTTCAGGACTTGAACCTGAAAAAGACATTCGCGTTGAGTTCACAGGGATCCGGCCCGGTGAAAAGATCTCAGAAGAATTAAGCACGCTGCTTGAAGATACCGTCCCCACATCGCTCGACCATGTGAGGCTGCTGGCGTCGAGTTCCGCACCATCGGCTGAGGTGTGGAAGAGGATTGAGTCTCTTCATGCGATCTGCGGGGAGCGCGACACTCCAGCGCTGCTTGAAGCACTGCGCGAAATACTTCCAGACTATACGCCAAGTGAAAACCTTCTTCGCCGTATCCGCCCCGATGCACTCTCCGCGTGAACAGGACCGACGCAGGCTCGCACCCGGCCGGCAGGCTTTTCCAAGAACTTCCAGCCGATGTCGATTGTCCACCCAAACTTTCCTATCGGACCCGTTCCGCGATAGCCTGAAAGAGTCCAGTTGCGGATGAAGACTCTTTCCCTACTCCTGTCGCTTGCTTCCGTACCTGCACTAGCTCAGGTCAATCGGGGAGAACTGCGCCTCTATATCACGGATCCGAACGGGGCTCCCGTCAGAGCCTCCATTGAGATGGTCTCGGCAGCCAACGGTTTCGATGAAACCCTGAACACGGATGCGGCGGGCCTTATGGACATCCGACTGCTTCCCTATGGAACATACCAGATCCACGTGCGCACCGAAGGCTTTGCACCGGAAACCGAAAAGGTTGATGTGCGAACCGGTGTTCCGATTGAAAAAGCGATTCGTCTCACCCTCGCACCCGTTAATACGCAGGTTCAAGTCACCGGGAGTGGAACCCTTCTCGATCCGGACAGCGCGTCTTCGGCGATCCAGATAGGGCAGCAGCAGATTCAACACCGGCTCACGTCGCTGCCGGGTCGCTCGGTCCAGGACCTGGTTGTGTCCCAGCCTGGATGGATCTATGAGGGCAACGCCGTACTGCATCCTCGCGGATCTGAATATCAGACCCAGATTATCGTTGACGGCATCCCGCTCACTGACAACCGGTCTCCTGGGTTCGGGCCGGAGATCGAAGCTGACGATCTGGCATCTGCAACTATTTATACCGCTGGCTACCCCGCTGAATATGGACGCAAGCTGGGTGGAGTCATCGAGCTGAACACGCAGCACGAGCCTGAGGCGGGGCTGCACGGGGAATTCATCGCCGCGGGGGGAAGTTACGATACTGCTTCAGGCTACGCCCGCCTCCAGGAGATGCATGGCGCGGACAGCGTCGGCGTCACCGCATCCAGCAGCATGACGAGCCATTTTCTGAACCCCGTAGTGCCTGAAAATTTCACCAACACCGGCACTACGGGCGACTTCTCGGCACAGTATGAGCGCGAACTGACCAACAGCGATCGTTTGAAATTTACCTTGCGGCGTGAATTCGACCGGTTCCTCATTCCCAACGAACTCGTTCAGCAGCAGGCGGGACAACGACAGAACGGTGGAAACTTCGAAACCATGGCCACCGCCAGCTATCAAACGATTCTTTCCGCCGACAGCCTTATGACCGTTGCCGGAATGCTGCGTGAAAACGACAGCCGTCTGGATTCCAACCACAATCCGGTGCCGATCGCCGCCTTTCAGGACAATTCCTTTCGGGAAGGCTATATCAAGGGAACTTATATCCGGCATTACGGCACGCAGGAGTTCAAGGCCGGCGTCGAGTCGGATGCCCTTTTTCTGCATGAGAATTTTCATTATGCAATCACCGATCCCTCTCAGTTCGATCCTTCGACACCGCCCAGTTTGCAATTTGCGGCGCATCGGGCCGACCTCGAGCAATCAGCTTTTCTCGAAGACCAGGTACATCTCCGCAAATGGATTGTGCGCGCTGGTTTGCGCTGGGATCACTATCAGCTCCTTCTGAATCAGCGGGCTTTCAGTCCCCGGCTATCCGTCGGCCGCTATATTCCCGCGCTGAAAATGGTTCTGCATGGCTCTTACGACCGCATCTTTCAGACGCCTTCATTCGAGAACATCCTCATCTCCAGCTCGCCGCAGATCGATGCGCTCAGCGGGCAGTTCCTGCGCCTACCTGTTCAACCGTCACGGGGCAACGATTATGAAGGTGGCTTGACCGAAGCGATTGCGGATCATGTCAGGCTCGACGCCAATGTTTACCGCCGTGACGCACGAAACTTTGCCGACGACGACCAATTACTGAGCACGGGTGTCAGCTACCCGATCGCATTCGACAAAGCGGTGATTTACGGAGCCGAAGGCAAACTCCAGGCCAGCCACCTGGGGCCTGTCAGCGGATTTCTCAGCTACTCCTACATGGTGGGTAACGCGTGGTTCCCGGTGACGGGCGGTCTGTTCCTCGGCCAGGACGCCGGCAGCGCTTTGAGCCAGCTGTCAGGCCACTTCCCTGTCACCCAGGACCAGCGCAACACCGCGGACACGCAGCTCATTTACAAGTTCGCACCACGGGCGTGGGCCGGGGCTGGAGCATCTTATGGATCGGGCCTGCCCTTCGACTTCGGCGGCTCGGAGGTAGATGCGCTGACCCAATACGGCCCGCAGGTGGTCAGCCGGCTCAACTTCGACCGGGGCCGCATCCGCCCTGTTCTCTCCGTCACCGCCTCGGCCGGTGTCGACTTCTTCAAAAGCGATCATGCGCAGTCAAGCCTGCGCATCGATGCCGAGAACCTTAACAACCGCCTCAACGTCCTCGACTTCAACGGACTGTTCTCAGGCAATGCCATCGCCCCGGCACGGAGTTTTCTGCTGCGCTGGGACACGCGATTTTGAACGGTCTTCCTTCGATGATCATCTTCCGGCTCCTTCGCCGCTGAGGTTTAATATGCATATTCAGGCTTCGGAGCGACCATTCACATGAAAATTCGTCAGCTTGCGGATGCGATGCGCTACCCGACGATGACCACCGCGGACCTGCGTGACACATTTCTGGTGACCGATCTTTTCGAACCGAATACGGTCTGCCTGAATTGGATCGACCTTGATCGTATGATCGTGGGATCCGCCGTGCCGGCAAGCAATCCACTTACGTTGCCCGGGGACGATGCCATCAAGGCAGCTTACTTCACCGAGCGCCGCGAATTAGGTGTGCTCAACATCGGTGGTCCGGGCCGCATCGTGGTTGAAGACCATTCATTCGATCTCGAGGCCCTGGACGCTCTCTACATAGGGCGCGGCAATCGGCACGTCGAATTCACAAGCCTCGACCCGCAAAGCTCAGCGGAGTACTATCTGCTGAGCTATCCCGCCCACTCCGCTCATCCCACCTGCCTCATTCGATCGGCCGAGCTGCCGCGCGTCACATTGGGGAGCGCCGAGACCGCCAACCGGCGCCAAATCACGAAACTTATCCACGCCGGCTCTGTGCCCACTTGCCAGCTTGTGATGGGCTTTACTCAATTGGCTGCCGGTAGCGTCTGGAACACCATTCCGCCTCACACGCATATGCGCCGTTCCGAGGTCTATCTCTACTTCAACCTCGCTCCCGATCAGCGCGTGGTGCACCTCATGGGACCGGCGCACGAAACTCGCAGTCTCATCGTAGCCAATAAGCAGGCGGTGGTGTCGCCAGGCTGGTCGGTACATGCCGGAGTGGGCACGTCGAATTACACTTTCTGCTGGGGGATGGGCGGCGAGAATCAAGACTACGACGACATGGATAAGCTCGCCATCACGGAACTTCTCTGAACGCCATGATCCTTATGCGCTTCTCAGTCCTCTTCACGCTCGCTTTGTCGCTACTCCAAATCCTTTCACCGCCCCGCGCTCGGTCGCAGCGTCTCACCGTGACCAATCCGCTCCCGGTGGATCGGGGCGCGGAGGTCATCGAAATCCCGCTCGCCGAGGTGCTTGCCCGCACCCGGGTCCCGGCAGCGCAGGCTCCGTCATTGCTCGCTGAAGACATCAACACGCATATTCGCATTCCCTCGCAGTTCTACAGCGATAAACCTGGATCATCGCCGGACCGCGTCCTGCTCCTGGTCCAGGTGAGGGCTTCCGCTTCAATCGTGATCCGGTTTCGCACTGATGCCAAATCGCCGCCGCAGGAGCGGCTTGTCTTCGGACGCGATGCACCCGAACGCAAGGACGACTTCGCATGGGAGAACCAACTCGTTGCATACCGGGTCTACGGACCCGCGCTGGAAGCCACCGGTGAAATCGCCTCAGGCATCGATGTGTGGTCCAAGCGCGTGCCCAACTTCGTTATCGACAGCTTTTACAAACGCGACGCCGAAGGCGCGCGCACCCACAACCCCGAACTCTCGTATCACAAGGACAACGGACAAGGTCTCGATTCCTACTATGTGGGCCCGACCCGCGGCTGCGGCGGCACTGCTGTCCTGGCCGGAAACAAGCTCTACGCGTCGAAAAACTATACCAGTCTGCACATGCTCGCCGACGGTCCGGTTCGCTTCGCCTTCGAAGTCTCGTACGCTCCCTGGGATGCCGGCGGGACTTCTGTTACGGAGACCAAGCAGATCGTCCTCGATGCCGGAACACACCTCAACCGGATTACCTCCCGCTACGACTTCCCGGGACCGCCGAGCCTTGACCTTGTAGCCGGCATCGCGGTCCATGCGGGCGCCAGTGCCAAATTTCCTGTTCCCGACAAGATCGCCACGGTCTGGGACACACCACAGGATGCGTCCGCAGGAAGAATCGCCACAGGTTTGATTGCCGCTCCTGGTGAACACACCCATACTGCGCAAGCCGTCGATCATGCGTTGCTCGTCTTCGAGCGGCGGTCGGGCGAGCCCTTCACTTACTACGCCGGCTCGGGGTGGTCTAAAGCCGACATGCCCACATCAACCGCCTGGACGGACTACCTCAAGCTGCGCCTCTCTATGCTGGAACATCCGCTCATCCACCGCTGGTCCGCGCATTGAGTTTTTCGAGGAACCACAACATGCTCGCCACGACCCATCGCTTTGCGGTAACTATTTTGGCTTGCTTATGTCTGGCTTGGTCTGCTGGAATGTCAGGTCAATCCAGGACAGCCGAGCCTTCCGTGGGCGACGCCCCGGAAAATCCTGGTCCCCTCGCGCAGAATCTATCCGGGAAGACACACCCTTCGGCTGTTAAAGCCGCAATGCGCAAGGTTGCCGAATGGCAACTGGCGCGCGTCAATCACCAATACAGCCAGGACTGGACTTACGCCACCCTCTATCTCGGCATGGTCGCTGCATCCGATTCGCTGCACGACTCGCGCTATCGCGACTACGTCGCGGAGGTTGCCGGGCACTATCACTGGACGCTCGGCCCGCGCGAAAACCACGCCGACGACCAGGCCATCGGCCAATCATATTTGTGGCTCTACAACGAGGATCGACAGCCGCAGCAGATCGCGCCTGTGCGCAAGCAGTTCGATGAGCTGATAAACATGCCCGACGATCCTCAGAAGCCCGTCTGGTGGTGGTGCGATGCCCTCTTTATGGCTCCTCCGGTCTGGGCTCAACTCGCAATGATCCGCCACGATGACAAGTACATCGGCTGGATGGACCGGCAGTGGCATGTCACCTCAGACCGGCTGTGGGACCCATCCGAGCACCTCTTCTATCGCGATGACAGCTTCTTCGACAAGCGCGAAAAAAACGGCGCCAAGGTGTTCTGGTCGCGCGGCAACGGCTGGGTGATTGCCGGGCTGGCGCGCGTGCTTACATTTCTGCCCCGGGACGATCCGCGGCGACCTTTCTACATCGAAAAGTTTAAGCAGATGGCCGAGAAGCTGCGAATCCTGCAGAGCCCTGACGGGCTCTGGCGGCCCGGTTTGCTCGATGCAGGAGCTTATCCGTACCCCGAGGTTTCCGGGTCCGCTTTCTACGTCTACGCCATGGCGTGGGGAATCGATCACGATTTGCTCGATCGGAAGCAGTTCCGCCCTGTCGTGGAACGTGGGTGGGCTGGCCTCGTCGCTCACATCTACGAAGACGGCCGCTTGGGCAGCATCCAGCCCATCGGCGCAGCACCTGGCGCGTACCAGCCATCTTCAAGTTATGTATTCGGTGTGGGCGCGTTCCTGTTGGCCGGCAGCGAGGTGGCGCAGCTCAGCCGTTAACCATGAGAAAGACAACCTGCGCATGAGCAGACATGCCCAGGGAAGGGTTTTCCACGACCTCACCGGTCTCTGGAAGTCCGTCCACTTGCAGTTGATAGACTTGCCATGGAATGAACACCGATGATTTGCAGCAATCTGTAGAGCGCCATTTCAGCGCCGGCCCTGCAGCTGTGGGCGATCCCTCCGCGATGGATGCATTTCTGGCATTGCGCGACGCACTGGAGCAAGGCCACGCCCGCTCCGCGTCGCCCGATCCAGCGGCGCCCACTGGCTGGCGCGTCAACGTTTGGGTCAAGCAAGGCATCCTGCTCGGCTTTCGCCTTGGCGCTCTTGGCGATGCGTCTTCGGGAACGTTTTCTTTCATCGACAAGAACACCTACCCCATCCGTCGCTTCACCGTGGACGACGGCGTGCGCATTGTTCCAGGCGGGTCTTCCGTGCGCTCCGGCGCCTACCTTGCCCGCGGCGTCGTCTGCATGCCGCCTATGTACATCAACGCCGGCGCATGGGTTGACGAAGGCTCCATGGTTGACTCGCACGCGCTGGTCGGGTCATGCGCCCAGGTCGGCAAGCGCGTTCACCTTAGCGCTGCAGCCCAGATCGGAGGAGTTCTCGAACCCATCAACGCCAGCCCCGTCATCATTGAAGACGACGTGCTCATCGGCGGCAATTGCGGAGTGTACGAAGGAACCATTGTGCGCCGGGGCGCAGTCCTGGCACCAGGTACCATCCTCACGCGAGGAACGCCTGTGTTTGATCTGGCGCGGGGAACGGTGTTGCGTGCGGATGAACAAACGCCGCTCATCATCCCCGAAAACGCGGTCGTCGTGCCAGGCTCACGGCCGGTTACCGAAGGCAAAGGCCATCCCGCGGCGCAAACGTGGGCGCTGAGCCTTTACGCGCCCGTGATTGTGAAATACCGCGATGACAAAACCAATCTCAGCACCGCACTTGAAGAACTGCTCCGCTGAATGCGCCCCGTCTCCGTTGGTAAAACCGGATTGAGTTCATCGCCTCAACATCGCGACATCAATATTCGCTGGGGAGTCATTGGGCCCGGCCGCGCAGCATCGCGGTTTGCTGAGGGGCTAGCCGGAGTGCCGGGGGCTTCGCTTGCCGCGGTTTGGGGACGCAATCCGCAACGGACCCAGGCTTTCGCGGGGCGGTTCGCAATACCTCAAGTGGCGTCGTCCTTGACAGACTTGCTTGAAGACAATTTCGACGCCGTCTATGTTGCCACCCATCCTGACACGCACGCCGAGATCTGCAGCGCGGCGCTAGCCGCGGGCAAGCACGTACTTTGCGAAAAACCCGCCACTCTGAATCAGCGCCAGCTTGAAGCGGTGATTGACGCCGCCCGCCTCCACGACCGCACCTTCATGGAAGCCATGAAGCCGCCGTTCTTCCCGCTGTATCGCAAACTCCGCGAACACCTCGCCGTCGACCCCATCGGTCCCGTGGGGTTTGTGCGCGCGGGCCACTGCGACTCCACAATCTCCGCGGATTATCCACTCCACTTCGCTGCACTGGGTGGCGGCGGCATACTTGGCATCGGCCCCTATGAAGCCTTCCTGGCGTTGGATTGGCTCGGCGACCTCAAGCGGGTTCAAACCATGGGCCGCGTCACTCCGGGAGGTGTCGATTCCTTCGCCATCTTTCAAAGCGAGCATGAGCGCGGCATGGCACAGCTTCACGCCGGAATTGACCTGCTCAGCCGCGGAGACGCGCTGCTATGCGCACCACAAGGTTATGTGCTGCTGCACGCCAATTGGTGGAATCCCGCTAGCGCCACGGTTCACTACTGTGATGGACGCCGAGTCGAGATCCATGAGCCTTTCAGTCATGGTGGATTCAACTACGAAACCGATCATTTCTGCGACCTGTTGCGCAGCGGCCTCCGCGAAAGCCCGGAAATTTCGCACCATCTCTCCATGGAGATGGCCCGCCTGCTCGAACAGGCCCGGACTGCCCTTGGGGTTCGGTTCCCAAGTGAATAGGCCGCCAAAATGAAGGGCCGCTCGTGAGAGCGGCCCTTTCCAGTTGCTACTGTTGGGAGTTTGCTGCTTATTGCTGCGGCGGATTCGCAACTCCGCTTGCATTCGGTTGCGGCTGAGATGGCGGGGGAACCGGCTGGTTCTCAGAGGTACCACCCGGCTGCTGTTCCTGGATCCCGATCGCATTGCCCGAGACGACTAACTCTACCCGGCGGTTCTGCGCGCGGCCGGAATTGGTTGAATTATCGGCAATGGGGTGGGACTTGCCGAGTCCCTGCGCAGTGATGTTCGCATCGGGAACGCTCTGCGAAACCAGGTAGTCGCGAACTCCATCTGCGCGCTGCTCGGACAATTTCTGGTTGTACTCATCGGATCCGATGTTGTCTGTGTAGCCTTCCACCTGCAGTTTCAGGTTTGGATAGGCCAGCAGGATGCCGGAAACCTTGGCTAGTTTCTCGCGTGCTTCGGGCTTCAGGGTGTACTTGTTGAAGTCAAACAACACGTCGGACATGTTGACGATCAGGCCGCGCGCTGTTTCGCGGGTTTGCAAGACTTGATTCAACTGATCCTTGAGTCGTTCGCGCATCTGCTCGGTCTGCTGATTGGCGGCTTGTGCCTGCTGATTGGCGAGTTGCGCCTGCTGTGCCGCCTGCTGCGCTGCTGCCTCAGCCTGCTGCTGTTCAGCACGCGCCTTGGCCGCGCGCTCTTCAGCTTCATGCGCCGAAGCTTCGGCCTGGGCGCGCTGAGCAGCCTCCTTCTCGGCCGCTTCTTGCGACTGCTTTGCGGAAAGCTCCGCGTCTTCGCGCGCCCTGCGCTGGGCGGCGTCGTCCTCTTCCTTAATCTTGCGGATCGTGATGATGCGTGCGTCTTCAGCCGCCTGCACCGCCTCGCGCGCATAGGTGATTACCTGACTTCGCTCACCCTTATGAGCGTCCATGTCCTGCGCGTTTTTCAAATCAGTACGCGCTGTTTCCATGGTGTCGGATGCATATTTGGTTGCGCCCCCCGCATCCGCGATGTTGATGGCGTTTACCGCTTCATACAGTTCCATTGGCGACTTCTCGTCGCGGGTCACTGGATGCAGAACACTGTGCCGGCCCGCTGTCTCCGCGTAGGCGCCACGAGGCAACAGAGTGTAGTGCGCGTTCACTTGCTCCAGTACGCCCTGGGTGCGATCCTCTACTACGTTCTGCATCACGACCAGATCGCTTGGCATGGTGACCGCGAAATAAGGCTCAGCGGTGATGACCAGACCAAATGACTGCAGGTTTGCCGTCACTACCATGTGACTTTTGTCTTTGCCTCCGGTCGGCAGTACTTCACCCAGGTTTACCGGACGCCCCTCGGGCGTGATCGCCCACACGACATATGTCATGTACTCCACGCCAAAGCCGTTGGCCGGCGACAAGCCTTCTACGTTGAGGTCGATCGTTGTTCGGCCGCCCTCTGCCGTCACTTTCGCCCAACCATGCGCGCTTGGCAGCAGCGCCGTCCCCTGAAAGCCGATCCTGGTGGCAGCGCTGCGGTGGAAATAGTTGATCGCAGGGATATCCCGCGCGACCACCTGAATCTTGTACAAAGGTTCGCCGCCGTTCAACTGGATCGGCGTCTGTTGAGGCTGTTGGTGCTCAGTGGGGTTGGCTTCCTGCGCACTCAGCCAACCTGATGTCGCCAGAACCAAAGCTATTAAGCCAATAAGTCGATTGTTGATTTTCATGTCGTTCACCTCTCGTGTAAACGTCTGTTACGTTGTCTACGCGCCGGTGCCGTTCTGTTTCTCGGCACACCGACCACACCTAGCGAAGTCCGTGTCGCCTCTAAGATGGATGCCGCAGGGGTGAGGGGAGTTGTTTTCCGGAAAGGTTCGCGGCGCGTACCCGATCAACCGAAGTAACTCAAGCTGGAGAGCAAACCAACATTTTAGACCTGAGATAGTGTTAGAGTTACCCAAAACGACCCATCTGAGTTCGAGATAAACCAGCGCGCCGCTCTTAAGGACTGCCTGGACGCTGACGTCTTCGCGAATGTGAACAGATTTACCGGATTATTCCGGATGTTAGAAGTCTTTCGCAACCGACTAAGCCATGCCCGGAGCGGATGCACTAATCCCGTTGAAAAGCCGAATCAGAGCCAGAGCGCGCGATGGCCCGGACACGGATCTTCTGCTTGCTTAACCAGTTCTTCGGCCAATTCAAGCCCGTAGCGCGCAAAGTAATACGCCGCGCCATGCACCCGTTCCTGAAGCGTGCCATCCGGGAAAAGAGCGCGATGAATCGCCTGGGCGTGGCGGCCCAGCGAGGCTTCTTTTTGCAGCTCGAAACCCACTGCCAGACGGCGCAGCCGGTTCATCTGGTAACGCATCTTGCTTGCTGCGATTTCTGCCGAACGTCCCAGTCCTTCATCGAGTCCGCCCATGTATTCAACCAGTCCGGACAGCTCCGCATCCATGGCATTGCCGGTTGCCCCCAGCCTGCGCTTGCTCTCGATGGGCATCGCGCGAGCGGCCAGTAACTGTGTGAGCGACTGCTCTGTTTGTTCGAAAATGCGGTCAAGCGAAAGTTCATGCCGATTCAGCAATTCGCCGATGGCCGGTTCAATCAACGTCGCCGAGAATCGTGGCTGCACCGGTGTCATTCGTCCCATGATCTGGTTGAACAACACTTCAGACTGCGCAAAGTAGGCCACCTCGGCCGGACCGGCGATGGTGAGTGAAGTCGAGAACAAGAAATCTTGAAACACTGGACGCAACAATGCAGAGGGCGAGATTCGCTCAGGTTCGCTATCCAGAATGCCCAGCAAATCCCCGGTTGCGAACTTCTCGCGTCCGGCCTGCCATAGCCCATCCGGATCAGCTGAATCGGGCAAAATTCGCTTGAGTGCGACGCGTGCGCCGGTCTCCTTGTTCACCAGAAACAACAGGCTCGACGCAATGGACCCGCCTTCGGTGACAGCAACCTGGGCATGATAACCGGCTGCCTCGAGCGCGCGGCTGCGTTCGAGGAGGCGAGAGTGAAATTCATCTGCTCGCTCAATAGCTGCCCGGAGGACAGGGGCTCCGATGCGATGGGTGGTTCTCCCCGCCGGATCGAAGATCAGCAAACCCTGCGCGGAAAAAACTTTGCGATAGAAGTCCCCAAATGCCTGCGCGAAGGTTCTCCCCGGCTTGTAAGCCTCGGCGAGTGCATCCATCGCCTCGGAAGAACCGAGCAGTTCCCAGGCCTGATCGATCAGGCCGTTCACCGAGTCGTCGAGCACGATTGCGCCAACCGGCTGTGCGCTTTTGGGTTCGGAACCATAGGTAAGCTTGCGGATTTCTCGTCTTGATGGGAACGAGACATGGTTCACTTCAGCAAAATCGTGGTCCTCAGTTGCCAGCCAGAAGACGGCCGCATGGGGTCGCCCCGCCGCGGTTGCGGTGCGCGCCCGCGCCAAGGCAGTGGCAGCCTTGAAGGGAGTGAACAGAGGCCCACCAAACAGGCCTACCTGTTGGCCGGTGAGGATCGTTCCCGCCCCCCCGCGCAGCGCATCTACCGAGGGCCTTGCCGCTTCCGACCCATTCTGTGCCGCGAGTTCCGACACCAGGGCCGCCCAGTGTCCGGGAACCGGCGGTCTCGACTGCCAGTTGAAGCCGCGGATAGGATCGTCGTGGGCCGGTCCGTAAAAGGCGCGAGCATTGTCCGCGCCGGCGCAATAATCGAGGAACAGCCGGCTGAGGCCCGGCGCCGCGGTGATGGGAAAACAGTCGGCTATCGGCAACGTCTTTCCTTCCAGTTCAGAAACTTCGTTGGGTGGCGAAATGCGGCTGACATAAGGATGCCATGCTGGACCAGTTCGATGCACCAGCCTCGTCTATCCTTATGCGTATACTCGTGTTTGACCGCGTTTGGAGGAGACACCCACTTAATGGCCAAGAAAGCGAAGGAGTCCCCATCGCCCGATCCCAAACCAAAATCGGACGTGAAGTCTGGAAAGCCCAAGCTTTCCAAGTCCAAAAGCCTCAAGCCAAAAAAGAAACAGGCGACCGATGCGTCCAGCGCCTCAGCCCAGGTGATCAGCTCCGAGGTGGTCTACAGCGGCGCCCTGTTCCGGGTCGTTCAGGACAAACTCATCGAACCGGGTGGAAAAGACGCCGTCCGCGATGTGGTGCGGCACAATGGCAGCGCTGTGATCCTAGCTGTCGATAACTCCAAAGACAAAAAAGACCCGTGGATCGTCATGGAGCGACAGTATCGCCACGCCGCCAACCGTTATCTCTGGGAATTGCCGGCGGGCAAACTCGAGCAGGGCGAAGACCCCCTGGCGGGTGCGCAGCGAGAATTGGAAGAAGAGACCGGGTATCGGGCCAAAAAGTGGAAACCGCTGGTTAACTACTATGCCAGCCCAGGGTTTCTGGGCGAGGCCATGAACGTGTTCCTGGCCGAAGAGCTCGTCCCTGGGGAAGCGCGTCCGGAAGAAGATGAAGTGATCGAGCTTCGCCTGGTGAAGCTTTCAGAGATTCTGAAGAGAATAGAAAAGGGCGGCATACTGGACGGAAAAACGCTCTCTGCGGTCCTCCTGTATGCGCACCTCCTGGACAAAAAACGTAAAAAATGACCGGTGGGGTTGCCTTCAATTCATCACATTTGGAACAAAATGAGATCGCTCCCATTTTGTCTCACCTTGTGGAAGCGAAGCGCCAAATCCGAATCAACCTTTCCTCCCCTTCCCACGTCATAGCACATAGCGGCGTGCGATTCCCATCGCTTCAAGGCCTCGCACGCTCTTTACTTCTGACGTGCAAGGAAGGCGGGAGCCTGTGGCTCAGTACAAAGGTAAGGTCAAGTGGTTCAACAACGCCAAGGGCTACGGATTCATCGGGCGTGAAGACGGGCCAGACGTATTCGTTCACTACTCCGCAATTCAACTGGACGGCTACAAAACGCTGAAAGAGGGCGATGACGTCGAATTCGACATCGTCCAAGGTCAGAAGGGACCTCAAGCCGATTCGGTTATCAGGATGAGGGACGCCGCCCACAACGCAGCCTAGGTTGTAGGAAGCAGGATCAACCGCAGCACCGCCGTGTACAGCGGCCCGTGTTGCGTTTATCGTTTCGTATTCAAGAGTCAGTACTGAAAAATCCCGAAAGACCTCGTTGGTCTTATCGGGATCTTATCTTTCATTTAGGTGACTGGGCTCGATCCCTGCGAAAGGGTCCAGCGCCATATTCCCCACTCCGCGACGCTGTGCATAGCGACTATCTCCATCGACCGGCGTTCTGCGGCCGTTTACTAGTGGTCCGCCCGTGATCGATACTGATCGCGGAGCGCCATCCATGGATAACTCTTCTATTGCTCGCATCCTCGAGCAAACTGCCGACCTGCTCGAAATCGACGGCGCCGAACGCTTCAGGGTACTTGGCTACCGCCGCGCTTCCGAAGCCGTTGATCAAACGACCGCCGACATTATGGCGATCGCGGAAGACACCGATCGCCTTCTCCAAATATCCGGTATTGGAAAGAGCATGGCGGCGGGGTTGCAGTCGATCGCCAAGACCGGCTCGATGCCGCTTCGCGATCAGCTTTTGGCGAAGTATGGTTTGGGCTTGCTTGAGTTGCTCAAACTACCCGGCCTGGGACCAAAGACGATTGCCCTTTTTTGGTCGGCCGCCCAGATCACGGGCATTGATGATCTCGCGCAAGCGATTGACCGCGGCCGCCTCGACGAATTGCCCCGCGTCGGAAAGAAACAACTGGACAAGATTCGCAAGGGCATCGACGACTACCGCCGCAGCGCCGGCCGATTTCGTATCAATCAGGCTGATGAAGCCGCCCGGAGCATCGAGAGCTACCTGCTGGCCTTTCCCGGTTTCGAGAGGGTCACACCCGCGGGCTCTCTGCGCCGCGGTCGCGAAACCGCAGGCGATCTCGATCTGCTGGTGACCGGTCCCGCCTGCGCACCCGACAACACCGCGGCTGCTGTTGAATACGTAGCCGCGTATCCGGAGATCAATGACCTTATTCTGAAAGGCGAAAATAAGGTCAGCTTCCATCTCGCTAACGGCATGCAGGTCGATGTGCGGCTTTTGCCCACCGCTTCATATGGCGCCGCCTTGCAATACTTCACTGGCTCCAAAGCTCATAACGTCTCGCTTCGCCAGCGGGCGCTCAAGATGGGCTACACGCTGAGCGAGTGGTCCCTGGCGCGCCTCGACGACAACTCCACCGTGGCTGCTGCAACCGAAGAAGATATTTATGCGGCGCTGAACATGGACTGGATGCCGCCGGAACTGCGCGAAAATCTCGGCGAGATCGAGGCCGCTGCGAATGGTACCCTGCCTCGCTTGATTGATCTGCCGGATATTCGCGGCGATGTTCACATGCATACCCACGCCAGCGACGGCAAATTATCCATTCGCGAAATGGCGGAGGCTGCCCTGGCCCGCGGGCTGCGCTACATCGCCATCACCGACCATTCCAAGAGCCTGGTGATCGCCAACGGTCTTGATGAGAAGCGGGCTCTGGAACACATCGCCAGCATCCGTGAAGTCGATCGCGACATGGAAGGGCGCATCCGCGTCTTCACCGGCATCGAGGTGGACATCCTCGGGGACGGAGCGCTGGATCTCGACGACCAAGTGCTGGCTCAGATGGATGTTGTCATCGCCAGCGTGCACAGCCGCTTCGACCAAAGCCGCGAAGAGATGACAGGCCGATTGCTCCGGGCTATCGAAAACCCCAATGTCCGCATTCTCGGCCACCCAACCGGCCGTCAAATTCTGCGCCGCGAGCCCTATCCCTTCGACCTCGGAGCCGTGCTGCGCCGGGCTGCCGAATTGGGCGTCGCGGTGGAGCATAATGCCTCCCCGGCACGTCTCGACCTCTGTGACCGTGATCTCCGACTCGCTCTTGAGATGGGTTGCAAGATCGCCATCAACACCGACTCCCATGACATACGCGACATGGCCGATATGCGCTATGGTGTACTGCAGCTCCGGCGCGCATGGCTCCAGCCTAAAGACGTTTTGAACACCCTCGGCCCCGACGAATTCCTGGCTGCGTTACGACCCCGCTGACAGCCGTTTGGCGTTGCAGTGCATTGAGGGGTGTCGGGGCACTGATTTCCCGCCCGAATGCCAAATTATCGACGGAAAGATGGCTCACACTCCCGCCCGAGAGCTAAGATAAGGGCGCATGAGTCTGCTCCAGCAGAATCCGAATCAGATTGACAATGGTGCGCCGGGCGAAGAATTAACAAAGGGTTCCAGCAACAAAATCCTTGCCGCCATCGTTGCCGCAGTCCTGGTCAGCCTGGCAGTTTTTCTTTATGTGCGCCTGGGCGAAAAGCCGCCTGTCGCGACCGGCGAGGTAACGAATGTCGTCGCCCACCTGATGCACCGGGAGTCCGCCGGAATTGACGCCAGCGGCAAGCCGATGCCCAAAGACGTCTTCGACCAGGTGCTCGTCTTCGCGCACGTCCGACTGCATAATCAGACGCGGGGACCGCTCTTTCTGCACCAGATTATGGCCAATGCCCTGTTGCCGGATGGCATCCACACCAGTTACGCGGCCACCACCGTCGACTACGAGCGTATTTTTCAGGGGTATCCGGAGCTGGCCTCGCTCCACGGTCACCCCGTCTCCCCCGAAACCACCATCGATCCCGGCCAGACCCTGGAAGGAGATTTCGTCTCCGCCCTGCGCGTCAACAAGGCCGAATGGGATTCCCGCAAGGATCTGGACTTCACCTTCGCTTTTCGCTACCAGCCGCTTTTCACGATAAAGGCTACGGGACCGATAGGCGAACGCTAGCAGTCATTGTCCGGTGGGCGGAGCAGGCGCACCCTTTGGGGTCGAGAGGTATCCGGCAACCTGGTTTTTCGCGCTGATCGAATTCACCACGATCTCATAGAGCCCAGGGTCTTTGCCGCTGTAAAACTGCAGCGGTTCATTGAGGTTTCGATCCTTCTTCTCATAGCGCTTGTCGTCGGCATAGACGACCAGCGTGAAGCGGCTCTTCTTCGCGTCAGTCTTCTTCAGTTCCAGGCTCACCGTACCCACCGGCTTGCGGTCTCCCTTGTTCAGGGTGAACTCGTAGTAGGACCGGTCCCCTTTGTGCTTCAGAACCTCAAGCTCATCATGATTCCGGGCAATGAGGCTGCTGTGATCGCTCAAGTCACCCTTCATCGATTGGAGTTGGGTAACGGCGCTGGCAAGATCGGTCTGCGTCTTGCCCAGATCAGTCTTCACCCCCCCAACATCCGTTTTGACGGCGGAAACGTCTGTTGCCACCGCCGTCACCTGCTGGGCGGTTTCCTTCTGGGCGTTCTCCAGGCGCCGATTCTCCGCTTGCTCCCGGGCAATGATCTGCTGGGCTCGAGCATCCATTTGCTTCTGGGTCAACCCAAGTGACTTGCCCAGTTCCTCCGCCGTCACCTTGAGCCGCGCATCGGTTTCGCGCAGTTCGGCGGCCAGCTTCACATTCTGCTGATTGGCGTCTGCCAGCGCCGCTTCTTCATGGGCGATCCGGCCAGTCAGCGTGTAGGTCCAGATCAATCCGCCCACCGCGCACAGCAGTGCCACCGCTAATACGGCGAGCAGCGCACCGGAGTAAGTCCTGGGGGTATCGTCAATTTCGCTCATGGTTGTCTTCTTCTCCTTGTTGCCCCGGAATCGCTGCCCGGTATCGTTGGCGGGGAATCCCGAGCCCTGACCGGCCTGGTGGGATTCAGTTGTCCACGTGTTCGGTTAGACGGTACGAATTCATAAACTTCTCTCACACCGCCGGACCCCAGCCCTGACGAGGCAAACTTGGGCCGGACACTCTACATGGGGGACTCTTCAGCTTACCGAAAGAATCTCCCCTTCGTGACAAAAAAGCGCTCATTCCTCCAAACCCTATCCTTCCGGCACGTACCACTCCGCGCACAAGGCCGCCGTGACAACTATGGAATCGCTACGCTATAAAGAACTTTGCTGCACTTTTGGCAACGGGTGGCTTTACAATTCCCCGAAACTGCCTCCGCGACCATCATGCATAAGGAAAAGAGGGAGATCCATCATATGTCCACAGTCGTAGCGGGTAAGGGTCTGGAAGGAATTGTTGCGGCCAATTCTGGGATTTGTTTCATTGATGGTGAAGCCGGCGTGCTCGCATATCGCGGCATTGACATTCATGAACTGGCCGAATTCTCCTCGTTTGAGGAAACTACCTACCTCCTCTGGAATGGCCACTTGCCCAATCAGTTCGAGCTGCGCGAGTTCAGCGCCCAGCTGGCCCTGGCCCGCTCCCTCGACAAGCGGATTATCGAGTTGCTGCGCAGCTTTCCGACCTCGGCTACGCCCATGGAGGTCTTGCGCACCGCCGTTTCGGCCCTGTCTTTCTATGACGCCGACGAAAAGGACAATTCCCACGACGCCAATGTTCGCAAGGCGTATAACCTGACCGCTCAGATCGCAATGATCGTGGCGATTTACGACCGCATCCGCAAGGGCCTTGAAATCGTGCCGCCGGATCGGAACCTCAGCCATGCGGCCAATTTCCTGTGGATGCTCAATGGCGTAAAACCATCAGAAACCGCAACTCGGACTCTCGATATTGCGCTTATCCTGCATGCCGATCACGAGCTCAACGCCTCCACCTTCGCCGCACGCGTCATCGCTGCGACCCTGTCTGACATTCATTCAGCCATCACTGGAGCGATTGGAGCCCTAAAGGGCCCGCTCCACGGGGGAGCCAACGAGGGTGTCATGCGCCTTTTGCTCGTTATCGACAAAGCCGGGGCCGACCCAGTTGAATATGTGAAGGGCATGCTGGCCGCCAAACAGAAGATTTCCGGCTTTGGCCATCGCGTCTACAAGACCGAAGACCCGCGTGCTACCCATCTCCGACGCATGAGCGAACAGCTCGGTAGAGATGCCGGACAGCCGAAGTGGTTCGAAATGTCGCGCGCCATCGAGCTGCATATCAACAAGGACAAGAAGCTCAACGCCAACGTGGATTTCTATTCCGCTTCTACCTATGCGACTCTCGGCATTGACATCGATCTCTATACGCCTATATTCGCCGTGAGCCGCATGGCAGGCTGGGGCGCGCACGTCATTGAACAGCTGGACGACAATCGCCTGATCCGCCCCCGCGCCGAATATATAGGACCGGAATATCCGTCTCGCTACGTTCCGGTCGCCGAACGCCCTTAAGGTCCGGCGAGGAAAATGGGCCGCCCGCAGCGCCAGATAGCCTCACCGTGTGAGGTGCGAAAATTGCGCAAACGCATCAAGGGCGGCGAGTTCGAACTCTGATTTGCCATTCCTTCGTTGCCGGAGCCCGGGGCCGATCAGCCTGTCGGATCTCAGCGGGTCGTCTTCCAGAGCAGATACAGCGCCCAGGCCGCCAACGTGCACCCGTCGCGAATCTTGCCACTGCGCATCATTTCTTCGAATTCCGGCACCGGAACACAGTGAATCTTCAAATCGTGCTCCTCGGGGTCGCGGTCATCTGCGCCGGGTGTCAATCCAGTCGCCAGGTAAACATGCTGCTTTTGGCGGGTAAAACCGTACGCGATCCACGTTGCTCCAAGATAGGTCATCTGCGCTGCGCGGAGGCCGGTCTCCTCACGGAGCTCCCCGCGCGCCAGCTCCTCCGGGTTTTCGATTTCCCTCTCCCAGCCGCCCTGGGGGAGTTCCCAGGCGTGTTCCTGGATGGTGTAGCGAAACTGCTCGACCAGCCACACTCGGCCTCCCTCTATTGGCACGATAATCGCGGCTTCGTGCTTCTCCACCACGCCGTAGATACCGCGATGACCGTTGGACCGCAGGACCTCGTCCTCCCGCAATCGCATCCAGGCGTTGCGGTAAATCTCGCGGCTTGACAGCGTTCGAACCGACGGCTCCCGTGCATTTTCCTTGCGGCCGTTTTTCCTGTCTGGTGCGCCGTCGTTTCCGGTGTTTTCTTCGCTCACAGCCATAGTGTGACACGGCGTCCAGCTTGAACAGGCCGTTGCTTCGTGAGGCAAAAACGTGTTTGCTAAGGAAGAATCCAGGAGTGCTGCCCATGGACCGCCGCTCGCTTCTCAAGACCACCGGACTGCTCGCCGCTGCTGCCGTCCCCGCGATTGCTCAAGCCCCTGCCAGTTCATCCAACCGCAAATATAAGATCGTCGTGACCGGCGGCCACCCTGGAGACCCCGAATACGGCTGTGGGGGAACCATCGCGCGCCTTACGGCCCTCGGACACGAAGTGGTCCTGCTTTACCTCAATAATGGCGAGTGGGAAACCCCCGCGGCGGTTCGCATAGCTGAAGCCCGGAAGGCCTGCGACCTCCTGAAGGCGCGCCCCCTCTACGCCAACCAGAAAAACAGCAACGCCATCGTCGACAACACCCATTACGACGCCTTTGAAAAGCTCATCCAGTCGGAAAATCCCGACGCCGTTATCAATCAGTGGTTCATCGATAACCATACCGATCATCGCGCCATTGCCAACCTGACCTATGAAGCCTGGAAGCGCTCCAAACGCAGATTCGCCCTTTACTACTACGAGGTGTCCGACGGAGAAGACACCATGCAGTTCCCTGCCCCGTCACACTACATCGACATCTCAAGTACGGCCGAGACCAAAAAATCGGCCTGCTACGCTCATGCCAGCCAGACCCCCGACCGCTACTACGCCATCCAGGATGCCGTCGCTGTCTTTCGCGGCATGAGCATTGGAGCCAGTCGGGCCGAGGGGTTTGTGTACCAGTTGGGCAGCCCCGCGGACATTCTCTCCCTCGCCGGGCTGATGGGGCGTTGAAGTGCGGCGATTCCATCTCGATCCTTGAATCTCTTTTCACGTAGCGAAGCGACGGCTGGGCACCCTCAATGCGTCCAAGAATCCATGGCCAATGAAGACCCGCAACTGCCAATCACCTCGTCCGCCGAGCCTGATTGGCCGCCGGACGCCCGCGCCTGTTATCGCGACGCCCTTGAAGCCCTCCTTGAAATCAACACTGCCTTTGTCGTGGGCGGAGCTTTCGCGGTGCACACGCACACCGGCATCTGGCGCCCCACCAAGGATCTCGACGTCCTGCTGGCGGCGCGTCACATACCGGAGGCGCTGGACCACCTCCGGCGTCGCGGCTTCAAAACCTGGGTCAAAGATCCCGTGTGGCTGGCCAAGGCCGAACGCGGCGAATACTTCGTTGACCTGATCACCGGCATCGGCAACGCCAGCCTCGGCGTCGACTCCTCCTGGATCGACAATTCGATCCCGGAGACCATTCTGGGCATCCCCTGCAGAGTGATGGGCGCCGAAGAACTCATCGCGTCCAAGATCTTTGTGGCCTTTCGCGAGCGCTTCGACGGCGCCGATGTTGTGCACCTCATCCGGGCCCGCGCCGGCGTCCTCGATTGGACCCGCCTCCTGGCCCTCGCCGGACCCCATTGGGAACTGCTGTTCTGGGCGCTGGTCCTGTTTGCCTATGTCTACCCCGCGCACACCGACGCCGTTCCTGAACAGGTGTGGGATGCGATGACAAACGCTTTCGCCGCACGCGTCAAGCATCCCAACAAAGAAGCACCCTTCCGGGGAACCCTTGTCGACCCGCGGATGTTCGCTATCGACGTCGAGGAATGGGGCGAACGAAACCTCTACAAGGAATACTGCGCCAGCCATCCCTGGCTCTTGCAAACCGAGATCCCCCTCCGGAGCGAAGAATGAGGCTTGCCGCCGTAGCCGACATCCACCTCAGGGCCGAGGACCACGACCAGAATGTCCGTGAGTTTTCGCTCGTGAACGAATTTGCCGATGCGCTGGTCATCGCCGGCGACTTTACCAACCATGGGTTGCCCGAAGAGATGCGCGAATGTCTCAACGTGCTTGAACATGTCAGGGTTCCCATCATCGCAGTGCTCGGCAATCACGATCATGAAAGCGGCCACCAGGACGAACTGGCCGGGATGCTCCGCTTGGGCGGCGTTCACCTGCTGGACGGCCATTGCCACGAGGTCGCAGGGGTTGGCTTTGCCGGTACCAAGGGATTCGCCGGGGGCTTCGCGCCCTACGAGCTCATGCCCTTCGGGGAAGGCGGAATCAAGAACTTCGTCGAGATCGCCGAGCGTGAAGCCACCAAGCTCGACTACGGTCTCGCCCAGCTCCACTGTCCGGTCAAGGTCGCCATCACCCACTACGCGCCCATCCGCGAAACCGTCATTGGCGAACCGGAACCGATTTTTCCCTTCCTGGGCAGTTCACGGCTCGAGCGTGCTCTGGAACGGCATAAACCGTCGCTGGCCCTGCACGGCCACGCCCACAAGGGAACTTTCTGCGCCCAGAGCCAGTCCGGTGTTCGAGTGTGCAACGTCGCGCTGCATATCCTGCGCCATCGCGGTGAGCCGCACCCGTTCACGATCTTTGAACTTTGAGCCCGGCCTTCCATTAGGGCCGCACTCGCCCGCGCCCTGAACGCCGTATCCTCGATCAAAGGAAAAAGTTTAATGAAGATCAGCGCCCGCAACCACCTCTCCGGCACCGTTCAGGATGTAATCGCCGGCGCAGTCAATGCCGAAGTCACGCTCGCCCTCGCCAGGGCATCACCAGCCCGGCTGATCGGCAGCTTTTACGGTTAAGATGGTCTCGCGCTGACTGCTGCGTCGGAGTGCCATCTGTGCCTTTGTCCAGGACCATGAATTTGTTACTCTCAATTTTGCGATCCCGCACCTCGGCCCCGTTTCTGCTCGACGCTCGTCTGTGCCTGGGTACTGCGATCCTGATCTGCGTTATGATTCCGACTCTTTCCCCACAAACACCCGGCCCCGACCCCGTTCACGAATTCCTTCAGCCCCTGGTCGACGACGGCACGTTTGCTGGGGGAACCACCCTCATCGCCACCAAAGATCGCATCGTTTACCTGCAGTCCGTCGGCTATCGCGACGTTTCCGCCCGGGCGCCGATGCAGACTGATTCACTGTTTTGGATCGCCTCCACCACCAAGCCGATGACCGCCACCGCCTTCATGACGCTCGTCGATGAGGGCAAGGTCAGCCTGGACGATCCGGTCGAAAAGTATCTGCCGGAATTCCACGGTCAGATGGTGGCAGCTAAAGGCAAAGATCCGAATGCACCGCCTGCCGCGCCCGTACCCGCCAGCCACCCAATCCGCATTCGCGAAATTCTCAGCCACACGAGCGGTCTGCCCTTCAGGTCCAAGGCCCAGGTCGGTGTGCTCGACGCGCTTCCCCTCAAGGATGCAGTGCGCAGTTTCGCCGCCGAGCCGTTGAACTATCAGCCCGGCACGGATTACGCCTATTCCAACGAGGGCCTCAACACTGCCGCCCGCATCATCGAGGTCATCTCCGGCATGCCTTACGAGCGGTTCATGCAGCAGCGTTTGTTCGATCCGCTGCGCATGAAAGACACCACCTTCTGGCCTTCACCCGAGCAAGTCAAGCGCATCGCAGTCTCCTACAAGTACGGCGAGGCCAAGCAAGCCCTGGTTCCCCTGAACATCGATCAACTCACTTATCCTCTCGATGACAGAACGCATCGATTCCCAATGCCGGCCGGCGGCCTCTTCTCGACCGCTGCCGACGTGGCGAAATTCGCGCAGATGATCCTCAACGGCGGAGTATCCGACGGCCACCGCATCGTGTCTGAAGCCGCAATACGCGAAATGACTCGCGAACAGAACAAGCACCTTGGCAGCGCGAGCTATGGACTTGGATGGTCTGTTTCAGAGACTGGCTTCGGTCATGGAGGCGCCTACAACAATTCCATGGAAATCGACCGCTCCAAAGGCTGGATCCTCATCTTCATGGTTCAGCAATCCGGCCCCTACGGCTCCGCAGCCGGTAAAACCATCGTCCCCACCCTGGAAAAGCTCGCCGCCCAACTCGTCGCTCCGGGCACAACCCACCCCTGACAGTCATCAAACCCTAGGATGTGGGGGAGAGCAGGATAATTTGCGCATTCATAGCAACACGCAATCGATCCTACTCCGCCTTCAGTCACCAAAGCAGTGGCCTTTACGGCGCGGCCGCAGCGAATCGATCGTTGAGCCGGGCCCAGAGCGCGACGATCCGATGAAGGAGTCGCGGGGCAGCCCATCGGACTCTACTTCTCGCGCGCGCGGTATTCGCGCAAGCGTCCCACCAGGGATGCGGGGCCGCTCACCGACAGGTGGACCAGATTGCCTTCGTAGGAACGCTGGTGAACCACCATGCCTCCTTCGATTGCAGCCAGCACACCGCCCTGATTCTGGGGAACGCGCAGCTCAGCTTCGATCACCGGATCTGTGATCAGCGCTGCGTCAATTGCGGCCAGCAAGGCATCCATGCCTTTCCCTGTCCGCGCAGAAACGGGAATTTCCGTTCCCAGTCGCGCATCCAGGCCTTCCTGTTCATCCGCACCGAGCAGGTCGATCTTGTTTAGCACTTCGAGGCGCGGCTTGGACATCACGCCGAGTTCGGCGAGAACCTTCTCCACCTGCGATTTCTGTTCTTCGCCGTAGGTCGACGCGGCGTCGCGCACGTGCAACAGGATCTCTGCCTGCTCAACCTCTTCAAGAGTGGCGCGAAAGCTCGTCACCAGGGTGTGCGGGAGGTTGCGAATGAATCCCACGGTATCGGAAAGGAGCACCTTGCGGCGGCTGGGCAGGTCTATGGCGCGCAGCTTGGGGTCGAGCGTAGCAAACATTCGCGATGATTGGAGGACATGCGCTCCCGTCAGCCGGTTGAACAGCGTGCTTTTGCCGGCATTGGTGTAGCCCACCAGCGCGACCGTGGGCACCGGCACCGCTTCGCGCCTCTGCCGCTGCTGCTTTCTCACCCGCCGAACCGCGTTCAAGTCGATCTTGAGCTGATCGACCCGCCGTTGAATTTTTCGCCGGTCGGTTTCGAGCTGGGTTTCGCCCGGGCCCCTGGTGCCGATGCCGCCCCCCAGTTGCGACATGGATTTGCCCCTCCCGGCCAGGCGCGGCAACATGTATTCCAGTTGCGCCAGTTCCACCTGCAGCTGACCTTCACGGGTTCGTGCGTGGCGCGCGAATATATCGAGAATGAGCTGGGTCCGGTCAAGAACCCGGCACGGCAGAGCCTTCTCCAGGTTTCTCAGTTGGGTGGGCGATAGATCGTGGTCAAACAGAATCAGGTCGGCCTCGGTGGAAGCCGCGACTCCTGCGATTTCTTCGACCTTGCCCGCACCGATCAGCGTAGCCGGATCTGGCCTGGCCCGCCGTTGCAGGATTTCACCTGCAATCTCGGCCCCCGCGCTGGTCACCAATTCTCTAAACTCGGCCAGCGATTCGTCGACATCAAGCGCAGTGGCTCCCTCACCGGAAGACAGTGATGAAATGATCCCGCTGATTGGATCTTCTTCCCGACTGTCGGACGACGTTGCAGGCGCCACACGCACGGCTGCTCGCGCGCCAGCCAGACCTGCGCGGCTGGTGCGCGAACGAGTTCCAAGGTCGACTCCTACCAGGACGGCGCGCTCCGGGCGGATTCCCGAATCCCCGATCCTGGGGCGGTCAACTTCCAATCGTGACGGCTCCCCGCGGACCTTCGCCGGTCCCGGTGGACGATACGGCGGAGGGTGCGCTTACCGCAGACGGCCCCAGGCCGCTGTGCATTGAGGTTGGACGATGCTCGCTGTGTAAAACACTGCGATTGCTGACCACAGTCGAGATTGCATGCTTGAAGATCAGTTGCTCCTGGCTGTTATTTTCCAACAGCACGGAGTACTTATCGAAGGACCGGATCTTACCCGTAAGCTTTACGCCGCTGACCAGGTATATCGTGATCGGGGTCTTGTCCTTGCGAACCGTATTCAGGAAGGTGTCCTGAATATTTTGTGCCGGCTTATTTTCCATTTGCCGATCTCCTACTTTCCTTTTCGGTTGGATGCCCTTGATGCTCACGTTGTGGTAGAAAAACAATCCGCGAGAGCGGCTCCGGAAGCCCCGGCCGCCGCAAAATCCCGCAATGTAGCAACATTATAGTGGTTTCCGTCCCATTTCAACCGAAAGCGTCCACACGGTCCTGTCTACCCGATCCAAAAGCGAACCGTCACCGGCTGCGCACCCGCTCCGCTGCTACCATATCCGGGTGAAAGACGCCGCCGTCTCCACCACCCACACCGCGTCATCCGGTCTCCAGTCGGTACCCATGCTCGACCTGGAGCGGCAATACGCGCCGCTCCGCCAGGAATTGCTGGAGGCCCTGGCCGGCGTTCTTGATTCGCGTCAGTTCATCCTGGGCGAGCCTGTTGCCGCATTCGAGCGCGCCGCCGCCGGCCAGCTGGGCCTGTCTCACTGCATCGGATGCTCTTCCGGGACCGATGCGCTGTGGCTGGCCATGGCCGCCACCGGCATCGGCCCCGGAGCCGCCGTAATCACTACCCCTTTCAGCTTTTTCGCTTCGGTCAGCGCCATCCTCCGAGCGGGAGCCACCGCCGTCCTGGCCGACATCGATCCACGCACTTTCAATCTCTGCCCGAGATCGGCCGGTTCTCTGCTCGAATCAACCCCTGCCCGGCCGATCAAGGCCATTCTCCCGGTTCACCTCTACGGCCAGCCCGCCGCCTGGGGTGACTTTGAGGAGCTGGCCAACGCCCATCAATTAGCCCTGATCGAGGACGCCGCCCAGGCCTGGGGCGCAAGTTGGCATGGCCGTCCGGTCGGCTCCCTCGGAGATGCGGCTGCATTTAGCTTCTATCCCACCAAAAATCTCAGCGCAGCGGGCGACGCGGGCATGGTGACCACCAACTCCGACACCATCGCCGACAACCTGCGCAGTTTGCGTCAGCATGGAATGAGGCGCCGCTACTTCCACGACGAGGTCGGCTGGAACGCGCGCATGGACGGGTTTCAGGGCGCAATCCTCACCGTCAAACTCAAATACATCGCCGCGTGGACCGAGGGCCGCCGCATCATCGCAGAACGCTACGACGCATTATTTCGCGCTTCCGGACTAGCCGAACAAGGAATGTACCCTGCCCACGGAATTATTCTGCCTTTGCAAGTGCCCGGAACGGTTCACTGCTGGCACCAGTACGTGATCCGCGCACCGCGCCGCGACGCCCTTCGCGCCTTCCTCAGCGAACGCCGCATCGGCAGCGAAATCTACTACCCCGTCCCACTCCACCAGCAGGCGGCCCTCAAGTCTCTTGGCTACCATGAGGGCGACTTTCCCGAAGCTGAACGAGCCTCCCGCGAAGTGCTTGCGCTGCCCATCTTCCCTGAACTGCGGGAAGACGAGCAACAAGCAGTAGTACGCGCGATCGCCGACTTTCTGTCGTGATTCTGCGATCCGCCTGAGAGTTATACCTGATTGTTCGAGGCACAATACTTACATGAAGAGCAGGGTCCGAAAGTCCGAGGTGACTCGCTTCCTCGACGCCTGGTTCGCCGTCCGTCAATTTATTCAGGCATCTAATTTCAATCGCTTTCAGCGTGCCGGCCTCAGCGCCACCCAGTTCATGACACTCAATCTGCTGCCCGAAAACGGAGAAGGCATTGCTATGGGCGAGCTGGCGCGGCGGATGAACCTCAAGCCCGCCACCGTAGCCCAGACCGTCGACAGCCTCGAATCCCGCGACATGCTCGCCCGCTTTAGAGAGCCAACCGACAAGCGCGTAGTTTACGTGCGGATCACGCCTGCCGGCGCGGCCCTGCAGAACGCTGCAAGCGCGCAGTTTCGCAGTCAGATCCAGGAATTGCTCTCCGCGTTGGACCCTGCGGTACGCGAATCCCTGGTCGCCGGACTCGAAGGCCTGGTCGATGCCATAGCCGCCGACCCCGGCGATGACCAGCGGACGCACCCTAATGACCGCCGTGGCGCTCCTCGGGTGGCGCGTAGTTCGCTGCAATCTCGTCAGCAGTGATTGCAATCTTCGAATGGGTACTGATGGTCTGAGCAATTTCATCATCGTTATGCCCGCGCTTGCGCAAGGCTTCAATCTCGTCGCTGATCATGCCGACAAATGCCTGCATAGGAAACATCTCGGCCCCCATTCCCGCCAGATCGCGGAGAGCTTTCTGCGCTCGCAAGGCCTCTTCCAGGGGATACATCTTCTCCTTCTCGTCCATATCCTCAACCTCCAAGTTTATTTCGTACTACGAAGCATATCCTATTCCGGGTTCCGGCTTCTGTCCAGGGGTCCCTGAGGCTCCGGGCAGGAAGATCCAGGTCCCCATGGCGTAACCAAGTCTCAGCCCTGACGCGCCTCTTCACCTATCCAACCCTAGCCCCGGACTGCACGTCCCCAGCCCCTCGCCCCGCCGGTTAGAATCAACCCAGCATGAAGTGTCCCTATTGCGGCTTTGCACAAGATCGGGTAGTCGACTCGCGCGAAAGCAAAGAGGCCGACTCTATCCGTCGGCGACGCGAGTGCGAACGCTGCCAGCGGCGCTTCACCACCTACGAACGCATCGATGAGATTCCGTACATGGTGGTCAAAAAAGACGGTCGCCGCGAGCGCTTCGACCGCCAGAAGATCCTGAGCGGCCTATTGCGCGCGTGCGAAAAGCGCCCCGTCGCCTCAAACAAGCTTGAGCACATCGTTGACGCCACCGAAACCTTCCTTCAGGATGCCCCGGAACGCGAGCGTACCACCCGCGAGATCGGCGAACTGATCATGTCGCACCTCAAGGGGCTCGATACCGTCGCATACATTCGCTTCGCCTCTGTCTACCGCGATTTCAAAGATGTGCTCGAGTTTAAAGAAGAACTCGAGGGCCTTCTCGAGGGTCATCGCAGCGGCAAAAAATAAACCAGTTCGTCCGATCCGGCTCCCCTCCTCGATGGGGAGCCGCTCTGGAATGGGTGCTTAGCACTCGGGAGCTTTGACGATTCATGACCGAAACCAAAACGCACAAGATCACGCTGATCCCCGGAGACGGAATCGGCCCCGAAGTCACCCAGGCCGTGCTGCGCATCCTCGAAGCCACAGGGGTCAAGTTTGAATGGGATCGCTACGCGGCGGGCGCGGAAGCCTTCGAAATCTTCGGAGAGTACATCCCCACCGCCCTGTACGAGTCCATCGAACGTAACAAAGTGGCGCTTAAAGGGCCGGTGACCACCCCCATCGGGGGCGGCTTCAAGAGCATCAACGTCACCCTGCGCAAGAAGTTCGACCTGTTCGCGAACTTCCGCCCCATTAAGAATCTTCCCGGCCTCGAATCAAAGTGGCCCGGCGTCGACCTCATCATTGTGCGCGAGAATACTGAAGGCGAATACGTCGGCCTGGAGCATGAAGTTGTGCCCGGAGTCGTCGAAAGCATCAAGGTCATCACCGAAAAGGGTTCCACGCGCATCGCCAAATTTGCCTTTGAATATGCCCGAAAGCACGGCCGTAAGAAGATTCACTCCATTCACAAGGCGAACATCATGAAACTCTCCGACGGGCTTTTTCTGCGCTGCGCGCGAAAGGTTGCCGAAGGCTTTCCTGATGTCATCTACGGAGAACACATCATAGATAACACCTGCATGCAGTTGGTCATGAATCCGTATCAATACGACACCCTGCTGCTTGAAAACCTGTACGGTGACATTGTCAGCGATCTGTGCGCAGCCTTTGTCGGCGGCCTGGGACTGGTTCCGGGCGCCAACCTGGGTATAGATTGCGCGATCTTCGAAGCGGTACACGGCTCCGCGCCGGACATCGCCGGCAAAGACATCGCCAATCCGACTGCCCTTTTGCAGTCGGCCATCCTCATGCTCCGTCATCTCGACGAAGAGGCCGCCGCCGACAAGGTCAAGAACGCGCTGGACTCGGTTTACTCCGAACGTAAAGTGCTTACGCGCGATGTGGGCGGCCATGCCGGCACCACCCAGTTCGCTGACGCCGTGCTCGCGGCGATGGGGTAGTCAATGTGTTGGCGGTTTCAGTGCAGTAACCAGATGGCACCGCTTTACCGGCAAAAACGTTTTAATCTTTACCCAAAGCGGGTCACAGAGCGTATTCTCGGGTGGAAGAACCGGTGCCGAATCCCTACTTCATAGACCCGTCTCAGGAACGGAATCCATGCAGCGTTTGAACGCAGGATCGGCGTTGCTGTTGGCCTCGCTGACCGCTCTGAACTGCCCGCTTCAGGGAGAACGCCTGGGGCTGAGAGAGGTGCGTACCGCGCCGGCCATTCGGTCTGAAAATAATTCCGCTTTCCGTGTATCCAGCTACACCAGATTTGGTCTCGGCCAAGACCAGCAGCGCGACAACCTTCAATACGCGGGGTGGATGCTAACGGATCCCGGATTTCAAAATCCAACCGCTATCGCCCCAGTGCAACCAGATAAGAAACAGGAACCAAAACCTGACTCGGCTCAGGATGCGAAGCCCGACTCCAAGGCTGCCGGAAAGCCCGTCGTACCACCCCAACCCGGCAACAGCGACGGCGAGATCATCGATCCGCAAATCATCGAAGCGGCACGGGCGGGTGATGCGGTCGCTCAATACAAGCTCGGCTACGACTACTACCTCGGCCACGGTATCTCGCAGGACTACGCTCAGACCGCCCTCTGGTGGCGAAAGGCTGCCGATCAGGGATATGCCGATGCTCAAAACAATCTCGGCGTGCTCTACAACAGCGGAAAAGGTGTGCCACAGAGCTACGCCGAGGCTTATTTCTGGCAGAATCTCGCGGCAGCGAGATCCAACGGCCCATTGCAAGCCCAATTCGCCAGGAACCGCGACGACTCGGCGAGCAAACTGTCTTTTTTTGAGCGCCTCCGCATTCAGAAGCGGGCCTCCCGCTGGTTCGCTGAGCACCCGGTTCCAAATTCAAAGACCGCCGAGACCAAACCTGAAAGCCCCACAGACGGCAGAGCCAAGCCGGTGGAGACAAAGCCTTGGGATACGGCTCCCGGCAAGCCCGATCAATCCAAGCCCGACCAATCCAAGCCCGACAAGCCGAAACCCGATCAACCCAAGCCTGACACCTTGCCCACGCCGCCTTTTTCGGGGAACTGAACTTCAGCGCGTTGCGTTCGAGACGCCATCTATTTCGGCGTCGACCGCCATTCCGCACTCTCCCGAAAGTCCGCGGCTGTCACCCATCTTCAGGTCTCTCAGATAGGCTTCTCAGTCACCAGCCGGGCTTCCCCCACGTTGTCGGGAGTGTCGTCGAACGACTTCCCTTTCTCATAGGCGAACTTCTGGTAGTGCGCGCCCACCTTGCGGATCGCATCCATCGCCCCGTCGTTCCAGGTCACGTGCACTTCGCCATTTACATAGGTCCAACGTCCGTGATCGGCATGCAGGGTTCGGTCCGCTTCGCCGCTCTCCTTCAGGTTGATGAAAAACTTGCCCCCGCTCCCATCGCCCACTTCCCACTTGCCCACAAAGTGACCTCGCGGAGGGGCCGGTGTGGTCACCGCTCCCGCATCCGCACCCGCGATAGTCACTGCGGGAAATTCGACCCGCTCGATGTCTGCGAGGTTGAACGTCTGTCGATGCCCGTCTTTGAAGACAATGACAATGGTTCCCGGGCCGTTCTTGGAGGCCGGCGAAGGCTTCGCCAACGTTATTGGAACAACCAGCAGCACCCACGCCAAGGCGCCGCCCGCTAAAAGCTTTCTGCCCATGAGGTTCTCCTTGCAGCGCGATACAGACTTCAAACCGAATCGACTCGCATGCACCATGATCGGGTACGCGCGGCGCGGGGTGAATGTTCCCGGCCGGAGGTCGCGCGAATCCGTCAGTTGGCTCCCTTTCGCGGCGCCGCCCTGGGGCGCCGTGACATGTTCTTCCCCCATCCTCCGGCCGACACATTCCGTACAGCCGGACACTTCATCTCCTGTACACTGAAATGTTTACTGCCATGCAAATCAAACATCCCATCGGCATCCTTGGCGCGACCGGTATGGTCGGCCAGCGCTTCATCCAGCTACTCGAAAACCATCCATGGTTCGAGATCGTTTGGCTTGCGGCCAGCGATCGCTCCAGCGGTAAGAAGTACGGCGATGCCGCCAGGTGGCGCCTCGACACTCCCATGCCGACCCACATCGCTGAGATGGTTCTCTCGCCCGCCGAGCCCGCGGGCGCACCGAAGACCATCTTCGCCGCGCTCGATGCCGACATCGCCCGCGACATGGAACCGAAGTTTGCCGCCGCCGGCTGTGCCGTTGTCTCCAACTCCAGCGCCTTCCGCATGCATGCTAACGTGCCGCTGGTTATCCCCGAAGTCAACGCAGATCACCTGCACCTGATCGAAGAGCAATCGTGGCGCAACGACTCGGGGGGCTACATGGTGACTAATCCCAACTGCTCCGCGATCGGCCTGGTACTGGCGCTCAAGCCGCTCGAGGAGCGCTTCGGCCTCGAGCAGATCTTCGTTACCACCATGCAGGCGGTTTCCGGCGCCGGCTATCCCGGCGTGCCATCCATGGACATCCTCGGCAACGTCGTCCCTTACATCAAGAGCGAAGAAGAAAAGATGGAAGCCGAGACCCTGAAGCTGCTGGGACACCTCGAAGGACATGGAGTGAAGCCCCTCGCCGCTCGCATGAGCGCGCATTGCAACCGTGTCGCTGTTGAAGACGGGCACACCGAGAGCGTCTCCATTAAGCTCGGCTCGAAACTCGGCCGTCCAGCCACCCGCGACGACATCCTCGCTGCGTGGGCTGAATTCCGCCCACTCAGCGGCCAGAGCCTGCCTATGGCGCCAGCGCAGCCCATCGAATGGGCTCCTCAGGACGACCGGCCTCAGCCTCGCCTCGATCGCAATCGTGGCCGCGGCATGGCCGTCACCGTAGGCCGCCTGCGTCCTTGCGGGCTGCTCGACTGGAAGTTCACCGTGCTCTCGCACAACACGATCCGCGGGGCAGCCGGAGCCGCGATTCTCAATGCTGAGCTTCTCGCCAGCCTCGGCAAGCTGGACCCTGTAGGCGCGGCGGCTCACGCGTAAGGAACCCGCGCGACCGCACTCAGTTGTCAGTAACAGAAGGGGATGGCTCGATGGCCAGACGCCTTCCAATTCGGGACTAGAACGCATGAGCCTGGTGGTAATGAAATTCGGCGGCACCTCGGTTGAGGATCACGTCGCCATTGATCGCACTGCCTCCATCGTGGCCGGCCGGGTAGCCATCGGCAAACACCCCGTGGTGGTCGTCAGTGCCATGGCCAAAGTCACTGACCAGCTTCTCCGGACCGCGGCCGCGGCCTCGGCCGGGGACCGGACGGGCGCGCTTGCCATCAGTTCCCGGCTCCGGTCCCGCCATCGCGATACGGCGGCCGCCCTCCTTAAAGACCCCAAGGCCGCCGCGGCTCTAGTGACATGGATCGATCAGAAATTCGATCAGCTCGATGAAGTCCTGCGAGGCCTGGCCGCGATTCTTGAGCTTACTCCGCGCATTTCTGACCTCATCGTCAGCTATGGCGAGCGCCTTTCGAGCCGCATGATCGCAGCTGCATTTTGCGAACGCGGTGTCAACGCCGCCCATGTCGATGCCCGTGACGTCATTGCCACCGACTCGCAGTTTCAGAAGGCCATCCCCCTCGACGATCTCATCGAAAAGCGCGCCGCTGAAAAAGTTCTCCCCTTGGTCAACGATGGGAAGGTCCCGGTCATGGGCGGCTTCATTGGATCCAACGAGGCCGGCATCACCACCACCCTCGGCCGAGGTGGTTCCGACTTTACCGGCGCCCTCATCGGAGGCGCCCTCAATGCTGAAGCCATCGAGATCTGGACCGACGTGGATGGCATCATGACTTCCGATCCACGCGTCTGCCCCGACGCCCTGCGGGTCAAAGTCATCAGCTTCGAAGAAGCCGCCGAGCTGGCTTATTTCGGCGCCAAGGTTTTGCACCCCGCGACCATCCTGCCTGCGGTCAAAAAGAACATCCCCGTGCTCGTACTCAACAGCCGGAACCCCTCCAACGAGGGCACGCGGATCACTTCGCTCGCACCGCACTGCCAAAGCCCCTTCAAATCCATCGCCGTCAAAAAGAAGCTCAGCATCATCGACGTGGTTGCCAGCCGCATGCTCATGACCCATGGCTACCTCAAGGCCATCTTCGACATCTTCGACCGGCATCAGTGCCCCGTCGATATGGTCTCCACCAGCGAGGTCTCGGTTTCTCTTACTGTGGACTCCAACGAGAAGCTGCCTGCCATCGCCGCTGATCTCAGCAAACTGGCCGACGTGAAATATGAAGGCAAGAAGGCACTTGTCTGCATGGTCGGCGAAGACATCCGCGGCCGCAACGGCATGGCCGCCCAGGTCTTCACCGCCATCAGCCACATCAACGTACGCATGATTTCGCAGGGCGCCAGCGAGATCAACATGAGCTTCATGATCGACGAGGACGATGCTGACGAGGCGGTCCGCTCTCTGCACGCCGCCTTCTTCGGGAGCCCCGATCCAGCCATCTTCGATGTGGAAGCTAGAAAGCCGGCTGCGGTCGCTCCCTGACCCGCAACCTGATCCATTTATTCGATTAACTCGGCTCGATGGTAAAGCCCGCGCGCAGGCGTCCGCGCCGCTACTATTTTCCTGGCCGTCCCGAGTCCCTGGTTCCGATTCCGTTTCTCGTTACGATTTTCTTCCCGCTCCGCCGCGCCTTGACAAACTCTTCGGTCTCGACGACAGTCATGTTCTGATCTCAACTATTTCTGGATCGACCGGATGATCACTGCTGATTGGGTTGTCACCAGGATGCACGCCTACACGATGGTGGGCTACGAATGGGTTGCGGACTACTTCGCGCAGGTCGCCGAGGCGTGCCGAAAAGAGGCTCATTCGCCCGAAAACCTGCCCGGCGCCGTTGAGTCCACGCTGCGTCAACTCAAGGCGATGCATCGCCCCCGCGATGGGGACATCCGCAAGCTGTTGTTCGAGACCCTCGAATATGAAGCCCTGGTGATGTCCATTCCCGATCAGGCAGAAAACATCGCCTTTCCAGTCCGACCTGTGGCGGCGGAGCCCGGCGATGTCGCGGCCCAGATGCGCCGGTTGTTGCTCACCAAGCACCAGGGAGATCTGGACCGGATCCGACTGGCACGTACTCCTGCTCGCGACATGAATGGCGAGCTACTGTCCATCGCCGCAATCGCCACGGAGGGAAACTTCCACTGGATGCCCGCCGGACCGGATCAGGGACCCGGGCGCTCCTTTTTTCCCAAGGAACGAGGTGGAGAAGACAACACCAGGGATGCCTTTGCTTACTGGCTCAATCGCGGCGGCAAAGAACCAGACAGCGAGGCTTATATGAATTGCTGGGAGGCGGTCTTTTTCAGCGCCTACAGGGCGGGCCTCGTATCGGTTCAGCGACTGCGCCTCATTCATGCCAAGGCCACACTGGCTGGCCGCGCCGAAGGTGGCGGAGGAGCCTCCGACTATTTCAGTTCGCTGATTAACGCCCTCGGTTTCCATCGCTCTGCCTCCCTGGTGCCAGAAATCGGCCTCATGCCCAGGCCCGGAGATATCATCTTCATTGCGGAGGATCACCACGTCGCCGTGTGCGTAGACATCAACGATGATGAGGGAGTGGACGCCGTGATTGTGATGAGCCTCTGGAGGCATCCCCGCGACGGATTTTCGCTGATCTCGGTCAGTGAATTCGGGCCCCTGGTTAAGCACGCGCGTTTCGCGCCTTGCCCATTTGTATAGAAGAACTGCCGAGCCCGGCCTAACCGCCTTGCACCACAGCGCACCCCGCCGTTTGGAGAGAAAAACATGCTGTTTCTGGTTCTGGGTAAAGGAAAGACCGGCAGTCTTGTTGCCGCAGTGGCACGTGAGCGCGGCCATGGTGTGCGCGTCATGGACGTTGCGGAAAACCACGGCGCCACCGCTCTTACCGCGCCCACCCTGGCAGGGGTCGATGCTGTCATCGATTTCACCAACGCCGAATCCGCGATCGCTAACATGCGCGCCGTTCTCTCCCTCGGCTGCCGCATGGTAGTCGGCACCACCGGCTGGTATGCGCAACTCGACTCCATGAAGGCCATCGCGGAGCGCCGCAGCGGTTCCCTGCTCTACGGCACCAACTTCTCCATTGGCGTCCAAAAACTCTTCCGGCTCACCGCCGAACTGGCCAGGCTCGACGGCTACACATTCTCCATCACCGAGACCCACCACACGTCGAAGCTGGATGCGCCTTCCGGAACAGCGCTCACCCTTAAAGAGATTCTCGAGTCCGAGCGCCCTGGCGCGGAAGTCGAGGTGAAAGCCCATCGCATTGGCGACTCTAACGGCGAACACATCGTGCGCGCCGTCAGCGATTGCGACGTTCTCGAGTTGCGCCACGATGCGCACAGCCGCCGCGGCTTTGCCCTGGGCGCGGTCCGCGCTGCCGAATGGCTAACAACCCAGTCTCCCGGCGTCTATGACTTCCGCGAGGTTTTCGATCACTTGTAACGCGATCATTGCCTCGGTTTGCACAGCGGTGACGCCACTCGGACCGTTATACACTGGCCTGTTATGGAAACAACTGGTTGTGGCACCGCACTGGTCACTCCCTTTCGCGCGGACGGGGGGATCGACGAACGTGCGCTCTGGGCCCTGGTCAACTGGCAGATCGAATCCGGCATTGACTTCCTGGTCGCCTGCGGGTCCACCGGAGAGGCCGCCACTCTCGACGATGAGGAATGGCTCAACGCTGTTCGCATCGTGATCGGCGCCGCCGCCGGCCGCGTTCCAGTCTACGCCGGATGCACCCACAACTCCACGCGGGTCCTCGTCCGCCAGGCCGCTCGTCTCAAATTGATTCCCGATCTCGCCGGGGTGCTTTCCGCAAATCCCTATTACAACAAGCCTACCCAGGAGGGACAGTTCCAACATTTCCTGGGTCTCGCCAAAGCCGTCGATCCCCTGCCGATAATTCTCTATAACGTTCCTGGCCGAACCGCTGCGAACCTCGAGCCCGACACAGTCGTGCGGCTCGCCGAGGCAGCGCCGAATATTCAGGCCATCAAAGAAGCCAGCGGAAATCTGCCCCAGATTGCGCATCTTGTCCATCGTCTGCCCGCGGCTTTCAAGGTTTTCTCCGGTGACGACAACCTGGCGCTGGCTGCCATCGGGATTGGCGCCCATGGCCTGATCAGTGTGGCTTCGAATGAAGCCCCTTCCGAGGTAAGCCGGATGGTGAATGCCGCGCTTGACAACGAATGGTCCGAGGCTCGCGATCTTGAGCGCCGCTACAGCCGACTGTTCGAAGCTAATTTCTGGGAATCGAATCCTTCTCCCGTCAAGACTGTGCTTAGTCTGATGGGCAAGTGCAACGACTTCGTACGCCTTCCACTGGTGTCTCCCACCCCCCCCACGCGACTCAAACTTGAACGCCTCGCGGGCGAGCTTGGGCTGCTCAAAAACGCTCCTGTCGAGGGCGATATGCGTACCTTTTGACGGCTGCCGTTTTCGCGCAAGCTGTTTGCGGCTACGATCCCCATCGGCAAGGCCAGTCTCGTCACGTCGTCGACTGCCACAGGACTATGCTGGGGGAGGAATTCCAAGAGGAACAGGATGATTCGCGCCTTTAGCCTTTTCCGTCGATCTTGCCACCATCGGCCCTTCATCCGGCTCTGCGTAATTGCGCTCTGCCTGTTCGTGAGTCTGCCTCTGCTGCGTGCGCACCATGGGCTGGCCGCCTTCGATACCACCCACACCGTGAAGTACGAGGCAACCATCACGGCGATCGAATGGATCAACCCGCACGCATTTGTCTATGCCGATATCAAGGACGGCACCGGCAAGGTACGCAACTGGCGGCTCGAACTGGGCTCACTTCACATGCTTACTAAATACGGGGGATGGACGGAAACCACCGTTAAACGCGGCGATCACGTCGTCGTGCAGGGCTTCCCCGCCAAAGATGGATCGGCCTACATGTCCCTCGGCCGCATCTGGCTCCCGGACGGCCGTTCCCTCGAAGGCAAGCCTTGATGAGAGAAATTCCGTAGCCATGGCCGGCCTGCTCGAACTCTGCAAGGTTCTCGAACAAACCGCGGTGGCCGCGCGCATTCGCGAATCATTGTGGCTGTTTCCCATCCTCGAGAGCCTTCACCTACTGGGCATGGCCGCTTTGCTTGCCACCATCGGAGCCTTCGACTTGCGTCTGTTGGATTTCGCTTTGAGTCGTGTCCCCATCACCAATTTCGCCGCACGAATTTTTCCTTGGGTTTGGGCCGCGTTCGCCATACAGGTCCTGACCGGCTTCCTGCTCTTCTCTTCAGAAGCGACCCGGATGTACCCCAACCCCGCCTTCCGCTTCAAGATGGCTCTCATAGCTCTGGCTGGCCTGAACGCGCTCGTCTTCCGCCTGATGATATTTCGCTCCAGTCCGGGATGGAATCCGCATCGCACGCCTCCCGCAGCGCGCTTCAGCGGAGCGTTATCGCTGCTGCTTTGGATCGGCGTGATCATCGCGGGCCGTTTGATCGGTTTCGTCTAGATAACTCCCCCATGATCGCCCCAAGAAAACTCATGCCACACCTGTCGAAATTGCCGCCTTCCCATGCGTCATGGTAGTGACGGCGCTCAACGCCGCCTACAATTCAGAAGGTGAGGATCCCCATGCAATATCTCCTGACGCTCTACTCAGACGACTCCGGTTGGAATTCCATGACACCCGAACAACAGAAGCAGGGAATGGCCGCTTACGCTGCCTACACCGAGGCGTTGGCAGCGTCCGGCGTTCTCAAAGGCTCCAACCGCTTGAGACCCGCCGCCACGGCCACCACCCTCCGCACTACCAATGGCAAGGTGCAGGTCCTCGACGGCCCTTTCATCGACTCGAAGGAGCAGCTCGGAGGCTACTACCTGATCGATGTGCCAGATCTGGACTCCGCAATGTCCTGGGCCAGTCGATGCCCCGGCGTCGGGCATGGCGTGGTCGAAGTTCGCGCCATCTGGTCCATGTCCGAACCGCAGCTTGCCTCGGTAGAGCACATCGCAGCCGCCGCTGCGCGATGAACGCAGTGGCCGAGCTTCTCCCCAACTCCGCCAGCTGCGGCGCGCTCGAGTCTGTAGCGCGCCGCAGCTACGGCAAGCTTGTGGCCTACCTCGCGGCTCGCTCCGGTGACGTCGCCGCTGCCGAAGACGCACTATCCGAAGCTTTCGCCGCTGCACTGCTCGATTGGGCGGCCCACCAATGTCCTGCCAATCCCGAAGCCTGGCTGCTCACCGTGGCCCGCCGCAAGCTCATCGACACTGCCCGCCGGCGCAAGTACGAAGTCGCCGATGAAGCCGTCGAAACGATCGCGGACAGCCTCGAAGTTGCGGCTCGCCAGGAAGAGATTCCCGATCGCCGCCTGGCACTCATGTTCGCCTGCGCCCATCCTGCCATCGAAGCCGGTATTCGCGCACCCCTCATGCTTCAGACGGTACTCGGGCTGGACGCAGCTCGCATCGCCTCCGCGTTCCTCATGGCGCCGGCGGCCATGGGACAACGCCTGGTTCGCGCCAAAACCAAAATCCGCCAGGCCGGTATTCCCTTCCGCATCCCGGAACGGCCAGACATTCCCGAACGCCTCGAAGCCGTCCTCGACGCCATCTACGCTGCCTTCGCAGAAGGCTGGAATGACCCCGTCGGCGCCGACCTGGCCCGCCGCGATCTCGGCGAAGAGGCCATCTACCTCTGCCGCCTGATGACCGAGCTGCTCCCCGGGGAACCCGAATCCCTGGGCCTGCTCGCCCTCATGCTCTACGCCGAAGCCCGGAGGCCCGCACGCCGTGACGCCGCCGGAGACTTCGTCCCTCTGAGCGAACAGGATGTTTCGTTGTGGGACCCGGCGCGCATCGCCGACGCTGAGTTTGCCCTGCTCCGGGCCAGCCAGCAAGGACGCATCGGACGCTATCAGCTGGAAGCCGCAATTCAGTCCGCGCACATCGCCCGCCGTCGCACCGGCATGCACAACTGGGCAGCCATCGTTGGCCTTTACGACGCGCTGCTTGCCCTTACCGGATCGCCCGTCGCCGCTATCAACCGTGCCGTCGCTTTGTCCGAATCGCAGGGCCCCGCCGAGGCGCTCTCCGCGCTCGACTCTATCTCTGTCGATCGGCGCATTCTCGAATACCAGCCCTACTGGGCCGCGCGGGCCGAACTGCTGTCCCGCACCGGCGCCAGCGCTGACGCCTTGGTCGCCTACGAAATCGCCATTGGCCTCGAGCGAGACCCCGCCGTCCGCCAGTTCCTCGCCCGCCGCCGCAACGCTATCGACCCGGGAAGACTTTAGCCGCACACCGCGATCTTCCACGCCGTCGCACGATACTCGGTGCTAACATCTCCGCACATGAACGCAGTTGCCGCACTCGCCGGGCTTCTCCTTATGGCCACCCAGGCCGCCCGTCAGGCCGACTCCCCTCCGGCGCACGGTGTCATTTATGGAACCGTGCTCGGACCCGATGGCCAACCCGCCAGACACATCACACTCGAGGCGGAGCCGCTCGACAAGATGCTCGTTACGATCCTTCCGCTGACCATCACCGACGACGACGGCCACTTCCGCTTCGAAGACATTCCCTGGTGGGGTGTTTACACGGTGATCGCGCAGGACGAAGTCGCGGGATATTCCAATCCGAGCACAGTACCCCGGGGCGGCGTTGCGCTTCAGGAGGTCACTCTCTCGCCTGAGCACCGCGAAGCTGAATTCAACTTCCGACTCCCGCCCAAAGCCGGTTTCCTCAAGATCAACCTAACCAACCGCCAGACGCAACGCACTCTCGATGAAGTAGAGGTGACGGTTATGTCTGCCGCTGATCCCGATCAACTCATCTTCACGGAGGGATCTTCTTCCGCGCGGATCATCCTCGTTCCGCCCGACGAAAATCTCCTCCTGCACGTCGGCTCGCATGGCTATGAGGAATGGGCAGACAGCGTAGGCAAAGGCAAGCCTCTGCGCATCCGCTCAGGCGAACGACTCACCCTGGACATCTCCCTCGACCCCAGCGAACCTTAATCGCCAGTCCCTTAGTCCGCGCCTTTCGCTTGCCACTTCACTCCGGGCCGGGCAACGGCATACATCTCGGAGCCGATGGTGTCGAACAGCCCCTGCCGGTCGCTTCCCACTTCGTACACATCGAAATGCGTCCGATCTGGCAGATAACTGAAGTGCGCATCGGCGCCCAGTCTGGCCAGAACCGCTTCAAATTTGTGTGCCGCTCCGTCAAGGTAAAACGTGTCCGCCGTCCCTACAAACAGGTGCACCTTGCCCTTTAAATCAGCGCCGCGTTCTCCCCATGTGCTTTCCACGATGTGGGCCAGGTCATAGTGATCACGCCAGTACTCCGCTACCTCCGGGTGCACCTTGCCTGTGACATGGTCAAACATTTCTTCGGGCGCTCCACTGGGGCCCCTCGGGGAAAATACCCAGTCAAACGACGCGATCTGGCCACCGTACGGCCCCAGCACCTGTTCCAGCCGCGCCAGTTGCTCAAATGTCGCCACCACCCTGCCTTTGTCGCGGAAGATGGGGACGGGCGATCCATCGTCGCGGTGATACACGTTGGCATTCGCAGCGTAAAGATCGGCGCCCGTGAAATCGTGAAAGTCGCTGGGATCAGGAGATGTCGACCAGGTACCGCCGAACACGCGTGGATAGTTCACCTGCAACTGCAGCGTCGCCCATCCTCCGCTGGAGTGCCCGTTCAGCAGCCTCCCCTGGGGTCTGGCGTCCATGCGATATTTCTTTTCCAGGTGCGGGATGTACTCCGTGGTCAGCGCGCTTCCCCACGGTCCGTCATTCACAGAATCGGCAAACTCGTGGGTTCCCTCCGGGAGAGATTCGTCCAGCATGACCCAGATCATGGGCGGCATTCTACCCTGCTTCATGCGCTCGTAAATGCGCAGCCCGGTGATCAATGCTCCATCAAGGTCCCCGCCAAACCCATGCGTCCAATAAGCGGTAGGAAAAGTCTCAGAGGTGTTGGCGGCGTACTTCGGCGGCAGGATAACCCACCCTCTGATCTTCACCGCATGGCCCCAGAAGCGCGACAGCAGAGGGCTCTCCATCTCGTCCAGCTGCGCGATGTCTGCAGTAGCCACGTCTTTCAACTTCGCCATTGCCGCGGCCCGCTGCGGGTCGGGCGCGGGATGGTGATCCAGCGTGAGCAGCGGCTCTGCGTCCGCCCCCGGCTTCCATCCTGCCAGGGTTTGCACCGCGCTGATCCAGTCCTGGGGCGTGCGCTCCTTGTAGTTATAGTTGTGGCCCACATCGAGCACCGCCTGCGCTTCATAAATTCCCGATGGGAGGGCGGCAAAGGGCTTGGGATAAGCGATCTGGTCGGCATCAAATTCCACCGTCGAGCCTGGCGCCACATCGTGGATCTCCTGGGCCGCCACCCACACCTGGCCGGGATGAAACTCGCTGATTGAAACCTCGCGGTCTCCTGATCCCGCCTTCACAAAAACAAGCAGGCGCCCACTCACCGGCCCGTCTACCGTGGCGGCGACCTGCACGCGGAAAAAAGCGTGCGCAGTTGGGCCTGAGCGCGCACACTCGCCGCGAATCCCTGCTCCGAGGGTCAGAAGACACAACGCGCGACACAAGGTCCTGCCATAGAGCCGCATGCGCTACCTCATCTCTGCACTGAGCCAGCATCCACACCGCCGGTTTGCCGGAGGGCCAGGAGAATCGACCACCTGGCGGCGGCAGCCCTCCTCCACACCTTCACCTTTCAGCCGGCCAAACCTGCCTTCACCGCTTCACTAACCACTCGCCCTTCCGCCCGGACGCCGCCCGCCTGCAGCTTCGCCTGCACGGCTTTGATCACCGGCCCCATTTCCTTCGGCCCAGGCTTTTGGCCTGTCGCCGCAATATGCGCGGCGATCGCTTCGTCCACCAGCGCCTTCAGTCCAGCTTCGTCCAGAGCTTTGGGCAAAAACTCTTCGATTACCACGATCTCGCCGGCCTCTTTCGCGGCCAGCTCCGGCCTGTTTCCCTTGGTGAACTGCTCGATGGAGTCGCGACGCTGCTTGATCATGGTCGCCAGTGCCTGCTGCTCCTCGGCCGGCGTCAGTGCCGCGCGCTTGTCGATCGACTTGTTCTTCAGCGCTGTCTTGATCAGACGCAAAGTGCCCGTCCGCTCCGCGTCGTGTGCTTTCATCGCGGTTACGATCTGCTTGCTGATCTGCGCTTCTAACTCGCCTGCGTCTGCCATGTTCTCCTACCCCTTCTGTTATGAAGTATCAAGTCTACCGTGCCGCTTTGCTGTCCCGTCAAACTGACAGGCTCCCGCGCACCCGCGTTCCAGACAACCACTGAAAAATCGATTTAGCAACCGCAGCGACGTCATTCACACCGCAACTTTTTGCCCTTTCTTCCATCTATAAAGATGAGGTAATGCAGTTATGAAATCGCAATCTTTACTAGTAGCGCTACTCGGGATTGCAGCGATTGCCACACCGGCGTTCGCCGCCGAGCAGGCGCGCCCGGGCACGGTGAATTACGTCGAAGGAGCAGCCTATCTCGAAGGTCAGCCGCTCAATCCAAGGCAGATTGGCGATCTTGCCCTTGATCCAGGACAGGAACTCTCTACCGCCAAAGGTAAAGCTGAAGTTTTGCTCACCCCCGGAGTCTTTCTCCGTCTCGACTCCAACTCCACCATCAAGCTCATCTCGCCAGACTTAACGCTCACCCAGGTTCAACTTGAAAAGGGCAAAGCGGCCGTCGAGGTCGATGAGATTCACGATGCGAACAACCTGCAGATCATCGATGCGGGCGTGACCACGCGGCTGGATAAGACTGGCTACTATGAATTCAATGCCGACCAGCCTGAAGCCATGGTCTTCAAAGGCATGGCGAAAGCGCAGGTTGCCGACGGCCAATGGCGTGAGATCAAAGGGCACCACGAACTGATGCTGGCCGCGGACGGTAGCCAGTCCCTGGCGAAAGAAAAACCGGCTGATTTCAACGCCAGCGACGCCGAGAGCAGCGATCCCCTGTATCAGTGGAGCAAACTCCGGTCTCAGTATCTTGCCGAGGCTAATAACGAATTGGCTGGCGAATATTACGGCGAGGGCTACAACCCTGGCTGGTACTGGGGGCCCGGGTGGGGCTACACCTACCTTGGCGCAGGTCCGTTCTATAGCCCATTCGGATGGGGCTTCTACCCCCTTGGCTGGACGGGAGGCTGGGGCGGCGGTTGGTATGGAGGATGGCGAGGCCGCGGCTATTATGGCCACGCAGGTTATTACGGTGCCCCCTCTCATATGACAACCGGCAATTTCCACCGGGGATTCGCCGGCGGCTTTCACGGCGGAGGCGGAGGTCGTCGCTAATAACAAAAAGCCGGATGCGGGGTTTTATCCTGCATCCGGTGTCGAAACTGGTGCAGCGACCGGGCCGGCCCCTCGCCGCATCAGTTTCACTTGTCTCTATGTTCACTCACATCTATGAAAAAGTCCGAAGTTCCAAACGCCGGGATCTACCCAGCGTGTTTCCTGGAATCCTGTTCCTCGAAGGTCGTGTCGAGAAACATGTTGAGCGCCTCCGATAGTCCCTCGTTAACCGTTTGGATTACTTCATAAGGCACGTTCTCTTCGAGGCGATGCTCGCCACTACGATTCATTACATCGGCCACTCGGCCAATGGTGTCGGACTTCATGACAACGAACAGTCCCCGTCGGCCTTCGAGCCGCACTGTCTGGCCCACACGCGGCGCCTTCTTGTGTATTCGGTCTGACTTGATTAAGACGTTAATGATCTGAGCCCCCACCCTGCACCTCGTGAATAAAGTCGTCTTGCCGCGAGACCAAAACCCTTTTTTTGCTTTCGCTTATCTGCCTCTGATGCATGATCGAGGGCAGGGTTGTATCCGTTTTCATGTCCTAACTTGTTGATTGCATTGTAGAAATTGCAGAACCTGAAATTTCGGACGATTGTTTCGCCGAAAACCTGCGACAAACACCCAAAAGTAAGGTTCGGGGGTGAAGCCGAGATCTTGTCATCCAGCATCGCCCGCCACGCCCTCAGCATCCATTGCAAGGATGCGGCAACCACGCCTGATGGGAGGAGCGCATGGAGGATGGCAACCGCAGATTGAAAGCCCTCGTGATCGACGATGACCAGATGACCGCCGATACGCTCGCAGAGATCCTTCAATTGCACGGTTTCGAGACCACCGCCCTTTATAGCGGCGAACAGGCGCTGCGGTGGGCGGAAACGATTCGCCCTGACATCGTGTTGAGCGATATCGTCATGCAGCAGGTCAACGGGATCGACACCGCCAAGGCCCTACGCCGTATTCACCCGCAAGTCCGAATCATCCTATTCACCGCATCCGCGATTAGCGCAATTGCCAGAAAGCGTATTGAGGAGCTCGGATTCGAATTTCTGCAACGACCGCTACACCCCAGCGAAGTTATAGCTCAACTTCACAAGTGACCCGCCGGGAGGCCAGGGCGGGGTTCAACATTAGCCGCCGCCCATTATCCGCTCCAAGACTCCACCTATAATCAGGCAGATAATATTCACATTAACCACAAAAGTGTGTATTCTGTGATTGCCTCCCAGTTGACCTGGGATTGCGCGAGGAATTTATGATCCGTAAAACCCGCCTCTTCACTCCCGGCCCGACCCCTCTATTGCCTGCAGCTCAGTTCGCCATGGCCGCCGCCGACATGCACCACCGCACTCCTGAGTTCCGTTCCCTCTTCCAGAAAGTCCTGGCGCAACTCAAGGTATTCGTCGGCACGCAGAATGATGTTCTGGTGCTCGCCTGTTCCGGTACCGGCGCCATGGAAGCTTCGGTTTCCAACCTCACTTCACCCGGAGATCGCGTCCTGGTCCTCACCGCCGGCAAGTTCGGCGAACGCTGGGTCGACCTGGCCAAAGCTTTCGGCTGCCAGGTGGATGTGCTCGAAGCGCCGTATGGGAAGACGTTCGCCATCGCCGATGTCGAAGCCGCCCTGAAGCCAGAACACAAGGCGGTGTACGTTCAGGCTTCGGAGACCTCGACCGCGGTCAGCCATGACATCGAGGCAATCGCAAAACTGGTTAAGGACACCCCCACCCTCCTGGTCGTCGACGGCATCACCGGCCTCGGCACTCAGACCTTCGATGTCGATGGCTGGGGCGTTGACGTTCTCATCGGCGGCTCGCAGAAAGCTGTCATGATCCCACCCGGCCTCGCCTACCTCAGCGTCAGCGAAAAGGCCTGGAGGGCGATGGACGCCTCGAAAAATCCGCGCTACTACTTCGATCTCCGCAAAGAGCGAAAGAACGCGGTCAAAGGGGAGAGCGCCTACACCCCATCCGTCGCCCTGATCGCCGGTCTCGGCGCGGCTCTGGACTACATCGCCTCGCAAGCCGGCGGAGACCTTGAAAAAGGCCGTATCGCCCTGATCAACAACGCCCAGGTGAACGCCCGCGCCACCCGCGCAGGCCTCGTGGCTTTGGGTTTCACCCTGTTCGCCCCCGACTCGCCCTCCGCGGCTGCAACCGCCGTCGCCGTCCCCGAAGGCATGGATTCGGGCACCGTCGTTAAGGCCCTCAAGACCCGGTTCAGCGCCGTCACCGCCAATGGCCAAGGCTCCATGCAGGGCAAGATCTTCCGCATCGCCCATCTCGGCTTCTTTGACTATCTCGACACCGTTGCCATCCTGGGCGCAATGGAGCACATTGCCAAAGACGTCTTGAAACTCCCGGTCACGTGGGGGCAGGCCGTTGCTGCCGCGCAGCAGGTCTATTCGGAAGCCACCGCCGGTTCCTAGGCGGGAAAGCCCATAGGCTTTCTCTTCACCCGACGGTGCCAGCCGCCCTCAGCCGTAACCCTGAACCGTGCACCGCTCAGGCTAGGAGCTAATAGCGAGGAGCTGTTTTTGATGGAACTTACCTTTGGCGAAAAACTCGTGCTCGCCCGCAGACAGCTCGACCTTTACCAGTACCAGATGGCCGAACGCCTCGGAGTTCATCCCAATTCCATCTGGAAATACGAGCGCGGTGAAGGCAAACCCCACGCCGCCGTCCTCCGCATGTTTGACTTGCTCTGCGAAAAAGAAGGCGTCCGTTTCGACGAATACAGGTCCGCGCAGGCGGCCAAGGGAGAAACCATGAAGATCGTTCTCGCCGAAAAAGTATCCCCCGCCACCCTGGCAGTCTTCGCCGCTGAGCCCGGCTGGGAAGTCCTAACCCACGACAAACTTCCCGACGGACTGCCCGCTGCCCTCGCCGATGCCGATGCCCTTGTGGTGCGTTCCGCCGTGCAAGTCGACGACGCGCTGATGGAGCATGCCCCCAAACTCCGCGTGGTCGGACGCGCCGGCGTCGGCGTCGACAACATCGATGCCGAAGCCGCAACCCGTCGCGGAATTGTCGTCATGAACACCCCGGGCGCCAACGCAGTCGCAGTGGCCGAGCTCACCATCGCCCTGATGCTGTCGCTGGCCCGCAAGGTACCCGCCGCCAACACGTCGATGCATGCCGGCAAGTGGGAAAAGAAATCGCTTCAAGGTGCCGAACTTAAAGGCAAAACTCTCGCCATCCTCGGCCTCGGCCGTATCGGTCTTGAAGTAGCCCGACGCGCCCGCGCCTTTGGCCTAGAAATCATCGGCAGCGATCCATTCGTATCCGCGGCTGTAGCCCGCGAAAACGGAATCCGCCTCGTCGCCCTCGATGAACTCATCGCCTCCGCCGACTACCTCACCCTCCACGTCGGCCTTACGCCCCAGACCACCGGCATCGTCAACGTCAAGACTCTCGCCGCCATGAAGAAAGGCGTCCGGATCATCAACTGCGCCCGCGGAGAACTGGTTGACGACGCAGCGTTGGCCGAAGCGCTCAAGTCTGGCCATGTCGCCGGCGCCGCCCTTGACGTGTTCACCCAAGAGCCCCCCAAAGATTCACCGTTCACTGGACTGGACAACGTCATCCTTACTCCGCACATCGCCGGGTCTACTGCCGAAGCCCAGGAGGCTGTCGGCATCCAGATCGCCCGACAGGTTCGCGAGTATCTCAAGCTGGGCGTGGTGCAAAACGCCGTCAATTTGCCTTCCTTGAGCCATGAAGAGTACGTGCAGCTGGCTCCCTACATCGACCTCGCCGGACGCCTCGGCTCTTTTCTCGCACAGGCCGGAAAATCCGGCATCGAGGCCATCAACATCGTCTACGGCGGCGCCCTTATCGAGGCCAAAACCGACCTCGTGCGCAACTCCGTCGTCGCCGGGCTCCTCCAGGGTTCGGAGAATGTCAACCAGGTCAATGCAGCCGCCGTGGCCGAAGAACGCGGGATTCGCCTCCACGAAGACAAACAGGAGACCCCGCGCGGGGGCGCCGCCACTACCCTGGCCGTGGAGTTGCACACCGCTAGTGGCACCAGCCACGCCACTGCCACTGTGCTCCACGGAGAACAGCCCCGCCTGCTCGAATTCAGCGGCATCGATATCGAGGCCCCGCTCGAAGGCAATCTGCTGGTCTGCCGCAACCTCGATGTCCCGGGCGTCATCGGGAAAATCGGCACCACTCTGGGCGAGTACGGCGTCAACATTGCCAACTTCGCCCTGGGCCGCGACCGCTCCGGCTCAAAGCCTGTCCATGCCCTGGCAGTAGTGCAGGTCGACGCACCCGTGGCCGGCGCCGTTCTGGACGCGCTCCTCAAAATCGAAGCGCTGATCGAGGTGAAGCCCGTGACCCTTCCGCCCGCTGCAGACTGACCGTCCACTTCAATCGCTTTGTCGTATTGAGCGAAGCGTGACGTAGAGAAGCGCAACCGAAGGACCGGCGGTTCTCTTTCGTAGTCCGGTCTTCACCACCCCAGCGGCATCAACCTCAAACGCTGCCCTGGCGCGTTCCTCGCACCATGGCCACCAACACCTCCCGCGCCTCATTGGACGTGGTGACCTGGCGCGGGAAATTGATGCGCGTTCCCTTCATCCCCTCCGCGGTCTTCAGCCGCAGCGTGAAACCCAGCCGGTCAATCGAGGTCATTGTGGCTTCGCTCGCCTCAAGTTGAGCATGCACCCGTGCAAGTTGAATCATCGCTTCGACGTGGTCTGCATTCATGTGGCTCACAATGCCGGCAGCCACCGGGGCCAAGGGATCCGGAGCCGCTTGCTCATAGTCTTCTGCCTCCACCCAGCCCATCACCCCAAAGCCGCCTACATAGTAGAGATCGACCGGCTGCAAACGGAAAAAGCCGAAGTCCGCAAAATCAACCCAATAGCGGCTGTTCTCGTGCCGCGCGAGGTACGTCTCCCGAACCGAGGCAAGATCCGGCCCTTGCACGAGCTCGGCGCGCCCCACCAGGGTCGCCCGCGCCGCACCCAAAGGATCACCCTCGGCGCTGTCCTGGCTCACAAACAGGCTGCACCGAGAATCTGATTTCAGGTTCTGGGTATGCATCGCCATATTACTGATCAGGAAGATCGGGCGCCCCGCCTGGTCGAGCGCAAAGGGCATCAGGGAACCGAAAGGAAAACCTGGATTCTTTTTTGAGACCGATGACAGGGTGCCCACAGCTGCCAATGCGAATAACGTTCGCGCACGTTCGGCGTGACTGGGTTCGGGCAACTGCGGCTGGGCCGGTCCGTTATAAGCGTGTTGTCGATTCGCACTGGCCTGATCCGATGGCATGTTCCCCCCTGATACTCCCTTCCATTAGACACCCCCGCTCCTGCTCCCGAACTCCTTGCAAAAAAGCATCCCCATCTTCATGGTTGACATAGCCGTGCTTGGCATCGGCATGACGCGCACGCATATCGCTTACTTGCTCCGCTGGCTCTTGAATCAATTTCCGATGGGCTTCAGAAGGTCGCCGATGCCGGCCTCCCTACCTGGTGGTTCACGTCATGGGACGCCTACAGCCTGGAGCTAACGTGCAATGGGCCAACGCGCACATTGGCTCCATCACCAGTGGCGCCATCCATCAAGTGGTGGCCTCCGTGCAACTCCGCTGGCCGTTGAATCCGATGGAAGCAATTTGCTGCGACCAGCAGCGCCACCCCAAAACTGGGATATGGAAACTGGTGGCGGACTCACTCCTCCCGCAACAGCACCAGTGGATCCACAGATAACGCCCGCTGCGCAGGGATCCAGGTTGCAAGCAGGCCCAGTACACCCATGGCCACCACTACACCTGCCAGAACCAGCGGATCGCGCGGCGTCGCTTCGTACACGATAAAAGCCAACACGCGTGTCGCCAGGAGTCCCAGCACCAACCCCGCTGCGGATCCAATCGCCAGCAGTTTCACTGCCCGTCCCAGTGCCGCCTGCAACACCTCCATCCGCTGCGCGCCCAGCGCCACACGAATGCCCAGTTCCTTGAGCCGTTTGCTCATCGAGTGAGCCGCCATACCGAAGATGCCGGTGATTGACAAAATTGCTCCCATCGCTCCCAGAACACCCAACGAAGCCGTCGCCATCCGCGGGCCAAACAGGGCTGCCTGCAACGGCTTGTCGCGTGTTTCAACAATTACCGGCATCCCCGCATCCAGTTGCCGCAGGGTGCTCCTGACTGCCGCGCTGAGAGACTGCACTGAATTGTTTTGACCGGGACGCCCTCGCACCACCACCGTCGTTGTGCTCGCTGGCGACTGCAGGAGCGGCACAAACAACGCGGGCTGGGGCTCTTCGGTCAGGTTGTTATATTTGCCGTCCTCCGAAATCCCCACAACCTGGATCCGCGTTCCGTCTTTCAACTTGTAGAACCGGCCGATCGCGCCGTTGACTGAACCGAACAGCTCCCGCGCAAACTGCCCGTTTACAATCGCCACTCGCGGCGCGTCCTTGTCATCCTGCCAGGTGAAATCCCGCCCCGACAGCAGCGTTGTGCCGGCGGCGCGAAAATAACCCGGCGACACATGAAAGTAGTAGGCATCAGCGGCAGCATTGGTGGGACGCAGGTCGGCTGCATCATCGCGAAAAACCTTGGTGTCGGCGACGCCCATCGCGAACGGTGTTGTATCGGCGATCCCCACCGCCTCGACTCCCGGGAGCGCTTCGATAGCCGCCATGATTCGCTTCTGCATTGGTAAGACGCGATCGCCGGTATACCCGCCCATGCTGAGGTCAGTCTCTGCTAACAGTGTGTTCTGAATATCGAATCCGAAGTGAGCGTGCAACGATCGCATTAACCCCCGCACTGCCACAAACGAGGACGTCACCAACACGGCGCATATCGCGATTTGCATCACCAGCAGCACATCCCGCAGACTGATTCGTCTTCCCGCAACGCTGGTCGAACCGGCTTTGACAACTTCATACGGATTGGTGCGCAAAACCTGTCGCACCGGCACCGCCCCGAACAAAAGGCCGCTGACCAGCGCAAGCAGCAGTGCCACAACATATACTTTCGCGTCCGGATCGACCGCCAGATGAATCGGCCATGACGTGAATGGCCGCCACGCGCTCAGCGCGCGCAGCAACACCACACTGCCGAGCAGACCGACACTTCCCCCCACCAGTGAAATCAGCACGGCCTCTGTAAACAGCCCGCGTAAGATCCTCTTCCGCGTTGATCCCAGCGCCAGCCGCAGCGCAACTTCCTTTGACCGATCCGCGGCGCGCGCCGCAAACAGGCTGCCAAGATTAGCGCACGCTGCCATCAGGATCAACCCCGTCAACGCCATCAACCCGGCCATGAATGCCCGAACGGGACGGCCAAGATAATCGCCATACAGACTCGGACTCGCCAGCGCGAACGTCATCTTGCTTTCGTCTTTCGGATAAGTCCGTTCCAGGTATGCCCCGATCGAGTTCAGATCGGCGGTCGCCTCCTGCGGTGTCACGCCCGGCTTCAAATGCCCCATCACCTCAAACACCCAGCGGTTCCCGCGCGTCGTCAGGTCGTCGCTGCCGAGTGCCGGATGTTCCACCAGGGGCACAAACATCGCGGGATTGAAAAACAGGAGCGTCCCATTGAAGTTCGGCGGGGCGACGCCAAGGATCGTGAAAGGATGGCGGTTCAGACGCACCACTCGGCCCACGACCGAGCGATCATCCTGAAAACGCGTGTGCCAATATTCATAACTCAACACGATGTAGGGCGCACTGTCGGCTCCGTGCTCATCAGCGGCGCGGAAAAAGCGGCCCAGGTAGGGCTTAAGGCCCAACCCCTCAAAGTAGTTGCCGCTGGTCTCCTCCAGCCAGACTTCCGTGGCGTCGCCTCCAGCATCAAGGCCCACTTCGTCTGCTGTGAATGCCATCACCGCTTCGAAAGTGCGGTTGCGGTCGCGCAGGTCCACGTAGTCCGGATAAGACTGATAGGCCGAAGCTTCGTTTCCATGTTGTAACTGGTAGAGGCTTTCAGATCTCGGAACATTGAGGGGGCGCAGCAGGAACGCATTCAGTACGCTGAAAACCACCGCATTCGCGCCGATCGCCAGAGCCAGTGTCAACACCGCCGCGATGGCGAATCCAGGTGACCGGCGGAGTTGCCGCACCGCATATCGAACGTCAGACCAGATCGATTCCAGTGTTGGCCATTGCCACACCGCGCGGCTCCGCTCCTCAACCAGCGACACATTGCCGAAAGCGACGCGGGCCCGACGTTCGGCCTCGGCACGGCTCGAGCCTTCGTTCATCAAGCGTTCTGTGTGTTCTTCAAGATGCAGCCGCATCTCTTCGGAAAGATCATCACAAGATTGGCGGCGACGGAAAATCCCCGGTATCCATTTCATGGAAGAACTCCCTAGCGGGCAGGCGATTTACCTGGACTCAGTACGAGCGAAATGCCCTCGAACATGCGTTCAAAACTGGAGATCTGCTGTTCCAGGTGGCGCAGTCCAGACGCTGTGATCTGATAGGTTCGCACCTTGCGGTTGGTCGCCGACACACCCCATTCGGCCTTCACCAGTTTGGCTTTCAGCAGCCTCTGCAGCGCGGGATACAGCGATCCCTCTTCCACCTGCAAGAGGTCGTTCGATCGCTGCTGGATGTGTTGAACCAGCGCGTACCCGTGCGCTGGCTGACGACGCAGTGATTCGAGGATCATCATCTCGAGAGCACCCGGAAACAAATCGCGCGAAGGGCTGTTTGCCATAGGCCTTTTCTCTACAGGCATAGAGTAAACTGGTAATCAGCACGGTTGTCAAGAACAATCTTGTCGCTGCAATTGATCTCGAAGTGGATACCGGTAGACACGGCTCTCCGGGAGTGACAAACGCCCGCGAAAGTTTCAAATTTTGGGAAGGATTGCGGGCCTGAAAGGATCCCCGCTACTTAGAATTATAGCTCTCCCAAGTAGCTGAAAAAAGCCTGTATTTATGCGGCTCCTTGAGTACCATCGGGGAGCCGGAAATAAGTGAATGCAAATTGGATTTGCGGGCAGCACCGGCACTGGATGCAACTGTGCTGCCCCGTCTGTTCGTTGCCTGGTCTGTGTGCGAACGGGCCATTTGCAAAACCGAGGAGATTCCATGATTCCCAAAACCAAGGCCGATGCGGTGGTGCGCGCATTGCGCGCCGCTTTCAATGTCACCGCATTTGACGACATCACCCGCTTGACTGCCGGGCTAACCTCTGCTCTCGTCTTTCGCATCGTTGTGCAGGGTCGCGCCTACGTCTTGCGCGTCATCACTCGCGACGACGTAATCAGCGATCCGACCTGCCAGTTCGCCTGCATGAAGTCCGCCGCGGATCGAGGCCTTGCTCCCCGCGTCTGGTACACCAGCATCGAAGACCGGATATCAATCACTGATTTTGTCCCGGCCCTGCCTTTCACGCCAGACCAGGCTCGACTTCGGTTGCCCGCTACACTGCGCGCTCTTCATGCCCTTCCTCCATTCCCCAAAGTGATCAACTACCTCGACTTTGTGGATCGATCAATCGAGCGATTCAAGGCTGCCCGGATTCTTCCTGAGAGTGAAACCAGCGAAGCATTCCGCCTCTATGAAGACGTGGCCAGGGTTTATCGCCGCCAGGAGCCCCGGCTGGTTTCCTGCCATAACGACCTAAAACCGGAGAACATCCTGTTCGATGGAGAGCGAGTGTGGCTGGTCGATTGGGAAGCGGCCTTCTTAAACGACCTCTATTTCGACCTGGCGGTCGTAGCCAACTTCCTTCTGAAGACCTGCGCGGAAGAAAATGACTTTCTCGAAGACTATTTCGGAGAGGCCCCTGGCGAATACCGAACGGCCCGTTTCTACCTCATGCGACAGGTCGTTCACATGTCCTACGCGATGGTGTTCATGTTCCTGGGATCCGAAGGACAGCCAATAGGGGCGGCCGAAGCGGCGCAGGGTTTCAGCGACTTCCATGAGGCCATCTGGTCAGGCACACTGACCCTGGTTACCACCAAAAGCAGACTTCAGTACGGGAAAGTACATCTTCGTCAACTGCTGATTAACATGCAGACTGAACGATTCGAACAGGCTCTGCGAATCTGCGGCCAGGTCGGCCTGCCCTGAAAGCAGAGCCTGCGAACTGCCTTGCTTATGCGCGGCTCAGATAAGCGCCTTCGCTGGTATCAACGCGGATCTTCTCTCCTTCGTTGATAAAAGGAGGCACCTGAACCACCAGGCCGGTTTCGGTCTTCGCGGGCTTGGTTACGCTTGATGCTGTCGCCGACTTCAGTCCTGGCTCCGTCTCTACAACTGTCAGTTCCACCGTACCCGGCAACTCGATACCCACAGCCTGAGCGTCAAAGTAGCTGACCTTGATCTGCAGATTAGGCGTCAGATATTCGACGGCGTCGCCTAAAGTCGAGCCCTTAAGCACAGTCTGCTCATAATCTTCCGGGTTCATGAAATAGTAGTCGTCGCCGTCGTTGTACAGAAACTCCATTGCGACTTCATCCACAACCACACGTTCGATCGCGTCCCCGGAGCGGAAGCGGTGTTCGAACATAGCGCCAGAACGGAGGTTGCGCAATTTTGCCTGGATGAAAGCGCGCAGGTTGCCGGGCGTCCGGTGCTCTACTTTAAAGACCAGGTGCAGCTGATCGTTGTGTTTGATGATCATGCCCGGTCGCATTTGCGTGGCGGGAATCGCCATACGGGAGAACTCCTTGCTTGCATTGCGCGCATTGCGCAGAAAGATTGGCCTTGGCCCTTCTGCCATTGTAGCTTAGCGCTTGGAGCCGCATGCAGGTTCGGTTTTCCCGGATACCCAGCCATCCGACCGAGTCCTAAGTCGCATCACCCAACATCAGCAGTTTCAGCTGCCGGCGAAGATCATCTCTCAATTCCACGCAGATATTCATCAGCTGCAGTGCTTCCGCATTTCGGCCTGCGGCCTTTTGGCGAACAGCTTCCTGCCCGACCCGGTGTGCTCTGGTGTGCTGTTTTTCCATACGTTCGACCAACGGCATTGCGGTCAAGCAACTGTCTCGTTCTCGCTCCAGCCAGGCGCCAAACCGGCACAATCTCTCGTCCATCTCCGGCCCAGTTTCGGATTCTCCTCGAATATAGGCGGTGAATGCTTGGTTCCAGGATCGGAGTTCTGAGCTCACAACCAGGATTGGCCAATCAAGGGGACTCAACGGGCGTACAGACCTCCAGCATTCATATGGCTGCCACCGCGCCTGCCACTCGGGAAGGTCCTCGGCAGCCATCGGGCGAGCGATTGCGTAACCCTGCGCAAGCCGGCAGCCGAGTTTCAGAAGCAGAACCCCGTGCTCCACCGACTCAACTCCCTCGGCCACCGCCTGCCGGCGGAATGCCGACGCCAGACTCAGCACTCCTTGCAGGATCGCGAGATCGTCCGGATCTTCCAGCATGTCCCGGACAAAGCTTTGGTCGATCTTCAGCACGTTCGCAGGAAGTCGCTTCAGATAGCTCAAAGAGGAATACCCTGTTCCGAAATCATCAATCGACACTGAAATTCCGAGAGCCTGGCAGGCCTTCACCACCGAAGACACTCCGGCAAGATCCTTCAGTGCGCTTGTCTCAAGCAACTCCAGTTCCAGCAATGACGGGCTTACCTCCGGATATTCCTCGAGAAGCCGCTGAAGCCGTTCCACGAAGTCGGCCCGCTCGAGTTGCATCGGGCTAATGTTTACGCTGACCGAAATTCGGTTCCCTTCACGCGCCCAGGCGCTAGCCTGCCGCAGCGCTTCACGCAGGACCCAGTCACCAACCTCGACGATCACTTCACTCTGCTCAATCGCCGGCAAGAATAGCCCGGGTGGCAACAGGCCTCGCTCGGGATGCTGCCACCGGAGAAGTGCTTCAGCCCCTACCACCTCCCCCGTTGCCATATTCACGCGCGGCTGATAACGGAGCCTCAATTCATTGTTCCGCAGGGCACTCCGGATCTGGTTGATCTCTTCGTAATAGCCGCGGACACTCTGATCCCGTCCTGGATCGAACACCTGCCAACGGTTTCGGCCTGCCAGCTTGGCCTCGCACATCGCCCTGTCAGCCTGGCGCATCAACTGCTCGGCGTCCACGTCTTCCGAATGAGTGAAGAATGTCGCTCCAGCACTGGCGGTCACCGATATCCACTCGCCATCGAAACAATGGGGTTGCGCCACCACTTCAAGCAACCGCGACAGCAGCCGCGTCGACGCATCTCCTCGGCCAAGGTTCGGCGACATCAAAACCAATTCGTCTCCGACCGCGCGCGCCAACAGGTCGTCATCGCCCAGTTCCTGCTTCATTCGGCTCGCGACCCCGATAAAAATCGCATTCGCGGCTTCTCTGCCATGTTGACCGTTAACCTGCTTAAAGCCGTCCAGGTCGAACACGGCGACCATGAGCGATCGTCCTGTCTGCCGCGATTCCGCCATCGCGTCGCCAAGCCGTTCGAGACAGAACATCCCGTTCGGAAGCCCGGTCAGCGCGTCGAACCTGGAGAGCCGCTCGAGCTTTTGTGCCTGTTCCTTTAAGGGTGTAAGTTCTACCGCCAACCCTACATAATATTTCGGATTACCTTCCTCGTCGCCCACTGTGGTGATTGTCAACCTCACCGCGAAGAAGACACCGCTTTTCGAGCGATTCCAGATTTTCCCGCACCACCCTCCGGTCTCCTTGAGGCCGCGCCACATTTCTACATAGAATGATTCTTCCTGGAGGCCGGACTTGAGAATTTTCGGGTTTCGTCCCACCAGTTCCGCGCGCGCATAACCTGACATCCGCGCAAAGCTGTCATTTACTTCTACGATGTTTCCGCGCAGGTCAGTCACAACGACGGCGTCGCTGGCGTGCTTCAAGACCGTGGCGGCTACTTCCAGGCGCAGTTGTGCTTCCTTGGAGCGGGTAACATCTTCGACAGAGACCGCGATGCCCCCAACCTCTCCGTCGTCCAAATGCCAAGGCAGAATTTCACACCGGGTCCAGTGGGCGCTTCCATCCGGCCCATCGGAGTGGTCCTCTTCGCAGCAGACCGCTTGGCCCATCAAACCAAGCCGATAAGATTCCCGCCAGCTCTCAGGCAGGTTCGGGAAAATGTCATAGTGCACACAGCCGGTAATCTCGCGGTTCGCCAGACCGAAGATCTCCCGCCAGCTCCTGCTCGCGACCAGATAGCGCATCTCTTTGTCGAACAAGGCGAGTGCAGCCGGCGCATTATCTCTCAGCCCTGGAAATCGATTTGTGGCTTCGGCGAGAGAAACAACCCGGTGGCTTCGCCTGGAGTTGTACACCGAAGCATCGCGCACATCTACGTCAAATCGGCCCAAGGCGTACTCACGATTCTGGGGGGTTCGCAGGCAATGAACGAGCGTACCCCAAAATTGATCGGCGAACGGTGATTCGCATCACTCGATTCGAATCAACAATCCGTCGGGAAGACAGACTTCATTGAAATAGTGCGTTGTGCCGCTTATGTTGTGGGCCACGATGAGCGGCAAAGTCCCACCGGCCAGAGGGGTTTCCTGTCACTTAACCGCCTTACTCTGGCTCGCGTGGCGATCTCTGTGCTCGCCTCGGCGCGATTGCCGCGCCACTCATCACACGCTCCGGGGCCGCCCCTTTTCGCGATCCAGACACGCCGATGTAGCAGCGGGTCTAAGACCTCATCGGCCGACAACACGACCTCCCTGCGGGAAGGGATGTCGTTCAGTTCTACGTGCATGACCGGCACTCCGACTCGACCGCCTGGTGCATGAATTGAAAAGATTTGCTCGTGCGGAGTTGGCGCACCGTGCGTCTACCCCTCGCTCTCACACCACCTTTTTACGGGAGTTCGGAGAAGCACGATTGGGTCCGCGGAGGTTTAAGATCCAGGGCGGATCTTCGTCCTGCCACCGTCGGCTCAAAGTACCGTTGGCAGTGCAGTTGATCGCTCCCGTCTGCTACTTAGGCGCTTCGTAGGGCTCGATGCGCAGCACGTCCGACAATATACTGCGCTCCTGGGGGCTGAACTGACCCTGATAGCGGCTGGAATTCAATACGATCTGGCGCTGCTCGGGCGGTACCGAGCGCAAATCCCGGAATGCACTTTTCATCATCGCCTGGCGTTGGGGCGGCAGGGTGGTCCAGTCACGCATGGAGCGGTTGATCTGCATCCGGTCCTGCACCGGCAGTCGCTCGAGATTTTCCGCCCTCGCCAAGCGACGCTGCTGCTGTTCGGCGGGCATCTTGTTGATATTGTTCAACTGCCGCACCAACCTCTGCTGGTCTCCCTGGGGCAGGTGATTAAAGCTGGGATCGTTCTTCAGCATCTTCTCCTGCTCCGGCACCGGAATATTGCGATGCTGGTTCAGCCAGGACTGCAGATGGCCGGGCGGCGCATAGTTTGGCGAAGCATATCCCGGATACGTGGGTCGCGCAGGGTTGGAAGCGCCATAAGGCGTGCCGGGATAGACGGGCTGCGGGGTCCGCGCAGGCGGAGGCATATTCCGGTAGTTGGCCGGGACATTGGTACGCCCCTGCGGCATGGGTATCGGATGTGCCTGGCTTTGTCGCATCGGCTCACTCGGCCGCATAGGCGGGCTTTGCGGACGCGCAGGCTGCGGACGCGCTGGGGCTGCGTGCGACTGCGGTGCAGGTCGGGGAGCCGGCTGGTTATGCTGTTGAGCCGGGACCGTGGCCGGTGGCAGCAACAAGGCCGCAAGCACTGCAGCCAAAGCTGCGCCGCGACCTGTTTCCGACCTGCCCTTGCCTCTCATATCTGTCCCACGGCCCCCGCCGTCACCCAAGTTTTCTGCGTTCTGCTCGCTTTCCTTGCGAGGAACTTAATTTTCGTCTGTGTTCCCGTTGTCACCCGTAGTCGAGATCGACTCCATCTGGTCAAGCAACTGCGCGTTGCTGTCCAGCGTTTGCAGATCGTGCACCACCGCGGCTTCATGCGACGGCAACGATGGCTGCTCCCAGTTAGTGACCCCCAGGTAAGCACCGCCACCCAGAACCAGCATGACCGTGAGCGCCATCGCCGCCAACGGGCGCGCGTGCATCTGCGGACCATAAAGAATCCGGGCCCGCATTCGCTCCAGCCAACCCGCCGGCGCTGCCTTGCGTTCCTCATCCAGGCGCGCCTGAAACCGGGTCATGAAATAAGGATTGGGCTCGGGCGTCTCCCACCCGTCCAGCAGGGCCATCGTGGCCCGCAAATCATCAAGCTCGCGGTGGCAATTTTCACATCCGGCCACGTGAGCCTTTACGCTTTCCGGCGCCATGTCCGGATCGAGCAGCAGGTCTGCCAGCTTCTGATCCATCCCGGCGCAATTGGCTTTGTTCAGTTCCATTGTCCCCACCCCACTCGCCGGTCCCCACCGGCTTTAATCTTCTGTCCCCGTTACACGAATTCCTTCAACTTCTCGCGCAGTGTCTGATAGGCGCGAAACAACAGCGACTTGGTGGCCGATTCGCTCAGCTTCAGTACATCGCCGATCTGGCGATAATCCAGCCCCTGGTACTTGTGCATAAGCACGGCCACGCGCTGCCTTTCAGGTAGCGCCATTACATGTTTGCGAATCGCCCCCATGCGCTCGTCGCGGAGCATCCGCTGTTCCACCGTCGGCTCGTCGTCAGCCACTTCCGGCGTCGTGCCGGTTTCTTCATCCGGCGCATCAAGATAAACATTTTGCGCCGCCCGCTCATGCTTCGTGTCGCGGGCGTGGTTCACGGCCAGGTTCGTAGCGATCCGGTAAAGCCAGGTCGTGAACTTCGCTTCGGCGCGGTAACTCTCGCGCGATCGGTATACCCGCAGGAAAACCTCCTGCGCCAGTTCTTCTGCCACCGACTGGTTGTGCACCATCCGATAAAGAAAGTGCACCATGGCCCGGTGATACTTCTCCACCAGATAATTGAAACCTGACTCGTCGCCCGCCGCCACCCGCAACATGATTGCGGCATCGCTGGTGGGATCTGCCGCGGCCAGTTGCGCGTTGGCTCGGAGCCGCTCTGCCTCCGATTCGGGACGTAGTGCCGAGCCTGCTCCCAGGGCCGGATTGTCCAGGACCATGGTCGCCATATCTTCTGGAACACCATCATCCTCGGAAGGTTGCGGTTTTGCACCAATTTCCGGTCCGGAATTCGAACCGTCCGAACCTCCCCCGTGGTCGCCCTGCCCGCCGGACGGCCTGAAGGCACCGCGGTCGTCCCCGGACCCGGCGCCGCTGCCGCCGGAACGCGCCGCCATAGACTGCCATTGGGCACCGTTCTGGTCGGGATACGCGCCCGCGGCGCCCTCAGATCGCATAGCTTTGTTAGAAGCATTTTCCGCACCGCGAAGGCCGGTAAAAGCGGTTTCCCCCGATGGAGCGAACGGGTTTGCCGGGAAGGTCGGTCTGGCGCGAAAGAACATGCGTGGTCGTGCGCGAGCCAGAACTATCCCCCGCGCTTATCGCTGCCGCCCAGGGTTGGCCCTAAAGCCCCGCTGGTGTTACTCTACCCTACGGGACAGCCCCTCCGGCGCGCTCCGCGCCAACCCTCCTGTTGCGGGCGCTTAACTCAGCGGTAGAGTGCCACCTTCACACGGTGGAAGTCGCAGGTTCGAATCCTGCAGCGCCCACCATAAGCCACCTGAAATGAATAACTCCCGAGTTGCGGCCGGGCACTGGAAGGTCGCGGAACGGCGGGTTCACTGGCCTGTTTCCTGCGTATCGACCCACCCTCCAATTTGCGCCGATCTGAAGATGGCTTCGATCACCGTCATGTTGGCGATGGCATCTTCCAGCGGGACCGGAACCTCTCCGCCTTCGAGTACTGCTTTTGAGAATGCATCGCCCTGCATCGTATATTGATCAGCCACCGGGAACTCCTCGATCTTGATGCCTCCACCGAGCAGATCGCCGCTCGCGTCGATGAAGATCCGCGTCGGGCGGTCCTTCGGTGCGTTAAACGGTATCTCGATCTCGATGCGCCCCTCGGTCCCAAAAAAATGAACGCGCTGGTAAGGGACAAGCTGGGTGCTGCAGGTAAAAACAGCTTGGCCGCCGGGGAAGTCGAGCAGTGCTGAAGTAAGCCGGTCGGTCCCGAAATCCGGATCGCGTTCAATTAACCCGGCGACCCTTCGGGGAAGTTCCCCAAAACCATACCGCGCAGCCTGGATACAGTAGCAGCCGATGTCGTAGAGCGCTCCCCCTCCCGACTCGACCTGGTTGCGAATGTTGCCCGGATCGTCGTTGAAGTAGCTGAAGAAGGCCATAACCGAGCGCAATTTTCCAATGCGCCCCGCCTCGAGAAGTTCCCTCACCCGTAGCCACTGCGTATAACTCCGGATCATGAAGGCTTCGCCGATTTTGACCCCCGTGCGCGCGCGAACCGGAAGGATCGTCCGGGCCTCTGCAACCGTAAGACTGAGCGGCTTTTCGCACAGAACATGCTTCCCTGCTTCGGCTGCCTTGATCGTCCACGGCACATGCAGCTGGTTGGGAAGCGGATTGTAGATAGCGTCCACATCGGGGTCGGCGAGCAGCTCGTCATAGCTTCCGTAGGCCTTTTCGACGCCCAGATCTGCCGCCGCCTTTCTGGCCCGCTCCAAGTCTCGGGAAGCGATCGCCGTCACGGTTGTGTACTGACCGAGTTGCATCGCCGGCAGCACCTTTTTGATCCCGATATTTGCAGTGCTGAGAACACCCCACCGGAGTTTCTTTGACATGCGGTCCATCATAGAACCGCTGCCTCGACGATCCGGGCGTATGACCCATTGGTGTTATGAAGATCGCTAAAAAAACGTTGTCGAGGGCCTCGTTTTTCTCTATGCTTCTCTCAATTACTTAAAAGCAGCGACTCCCGCCGAATACATGCAAGCCCAGTCTCCGGGGGAAAGCATCGCCCGCCAGGCCTGCGCCCGAGAATAGGCCACGCGAGCATTCAAGGAGTTTGGAATGACCGTGCAAACCCTGCGCCTGAAGCCTGCCGTCAATGTTGCCGCGGTGCTCCGCATCGTCCAGTCGCCTCTCCGAGTCCCCGCCTGGGCCGTACTCACCGTTGTGATCATGGCCGGAATCTACGGCTATGTTGCTGGCCGCCAAAACCCGATTCACCATTACGTTCCCTATGTCGGTTATCCGCTGGTGATGGATACCACCACTGGGAAAGCTTGCTATTCCAGCAAGCCCAAGCCAAGCGAAGCCGCTCCGGCAGTTGAAGGCGTTTCCCTCGACCCCTCCGGGCTGACTTCCGCCGCTGACAGCCAAACTGGCCCGTCCATTCCGCTCTGCGAGAAGTAGCGCGAAATACGAAGGCGGTAAAGGTCATCCGATGCCCACCCGGCCCCTGTCCAAGCCGATCGGGCGCCCCGGTGCGCTGTGATGCTTCCCGTGTATGGGCCGGAGCCAATCTGATGGCCGGCTGGACTCTCAGCCAGAATTTTCCTGGCGCGCGCCCATTCGGATAGATCACGGCCGCCTGACAGTGGCCGCCGCGCTTCATTTCGCCCCTCAATAGATCTCCTCCCCACTTTTCCAGCCCTCCGACGGTTAAATGCGACGATTCCTGCAGAAATGTCGCTTAACCGTGATGAAGGCGCACCTCACCTGTGCGAAATACTGGCCGGTGCGCTTCGTCGTCAAGGAGTTTCCATGCTCGACTACATCGCCATTCCCACGCCGGATGAATGGCAAACCGACTGCTACATCGCCAGCACGAAAAACGATGACCCTGTCCTTGCTCGAATCGTCACCCTGCTGACCAGCTACAAAGGGCAGGCCAACGGGTTTGCCGACATTGTTGTGCTCAGCGACCTGTTTTTCACTCTGGATTATTGGGTTGAGGTGTCCGGCGAAGTGCCTGCGGCAGACGCACGCCTTGCCGATGCGATGCTGGCGCTTTACCGCTGCACCGCCAGCCTGCTCTGCTGCATTTTCAAATGCGCCATGCGTTCACTCCCGGACCAGCTCGAGAGTTTCTATGGGTCCTCGCTGTCCATCGTGGACAAGCAGCTTGACCCTGGCGGCAGGGTGGCCGAAGACATCACGCGGTCAGCGGTCTTGCCCCTTCGGCTCCGCTTCGTAGACGGGAGGGCTTTCCAATTCGCATGGTGGAGAGACAATCCGTTGCAGGAGTGGGTACTGGCTTCCTCAAAGCCGATACCTGGCGTTTCCCAATCCAGCTCCGGGGAAAAATTTGCCACCTTCGTCATGGGGGCAGCGGGAGATATCTACCTGGTCAATAACCGGAGCAGCCAGTACGACTGCCACGCGACAGAAGACCGAAACGACCGGCTACGGGACATACCCCTTGCGTGCTCGGGAACGATGAGTATTCGCAATGGACTCATCCTCGCGATCCGATTCAGTTCCGGACCCGGCAGCGCATCAGACCAAAACGCCGTCCGTCTCCTTCAAGCGCTGGAGGGCCAGGGCGTAAAGATTGACAGGATTCTCATAGAGAACAGCACTGGTACCCTCCGGGCCTTCGCTCAGCATTTCCTCACGGGTGGCGGTGACTGGCGGATGATCGAGCAGCTCGATCAACACCAATCGTCGAGCCACGATCTCCAAGCCCCGGCAGACCGCTTGATAGGTTCCCATTCGGGACAGCTGGCAGCTAGCCCGTCAAATCTCGCCCTGGTCTGCTGAGCAGGTAAAGGCGCCACCGAATTTCTGTATCCATCCCGGCACTGACCTGGCCGCCTCAAGGCTCCGCATTTAATCCGTCGCCACCGCCTCGGTTAGAGACGACTGATGCAGCGCTGGCGTCGCCGCCTGAGTTCGAGCGGCCTTCCGTTCCACGGTCAGAACCGTGATGTCATCCTGCTGGCCGAAGCTCTTGGCCTTTTCCATAATCACCGCGGCCGGTTCCATCGATATCTCGCGGCTGCGCTCAAATCCGAAGAGCTCGCCGGACCGGTTCTGCGCTTCGACCACACCATCCGAGTAAAACGTCAATCGCGACCCCGGAACCATCTGAAACTGAGTCGTCTCGTATCCTGCTCCGGCCACCACGCCGAGCGGCAGCGCTCCCGGCAATCCGACTTCCTTCCCATTTAGATACGGCGGAAGGTGGCCGGCGTTGGCAATTGAGACCCATCCGTCTCCTCCAATCAACGCCACCAGCGCCGTCGAGAATCCATCGCCAGACCGCCCAATGAGATGTTCATTGAGGCGGACCAGCAGTTCCGCCGGATCGCGGGTGTATTCGGAGAAGCCGCGGATAAGCCCCACAATGACGGAGACCAGCATGGCGGCCGGAAGCCCCTTTCCTGCTACATCGCCAACCACTACCAGTGCCCCGCCGGCCTCTGCTTTCAGGACCTGAAAGAAGTCTCCGCCCACCTGGAGTGCGGGCTCATAGACCGACTCAATCGCAAATTCGGGAAAGGCGCAGATCTCATCCGGCACCAGCACGTGCTGCACCTGTTTTGCAGCTTCGAGTTCGGCTTCCATCTGCGCCTGTACACGACTGGTGCTGGACGACCGCAGAAGAATAATGATGGCCAAGGCAATCGCGGACAACATGTCGGAGACGGTATTCAACGATACCGTGAAGGGGCCAACGCGGTATTCCTGTATCAATTGAAGTCCGCTGATGGCCGTTGCCCGCGTCGCCGGGAACTGAAACATCGTATAGAAAAAGGCCTGGGCGTAGATAGTCAGGCTGAGCAGCACCGCCGGAATGAGCAGGATGCCAGCCTCCCGGTTGCCACGCCACCAATGTACGCCCAGCGTAATGGGGATGACCCCGGCCAGCAAAATCGCAAACGGCAGGTTTCCAAAAAGCATGAAAACTGACGGGACGTGAAACAGGTAGGGCTGCACTGCGCTTAGAAAATTGCACACGCCCGCCACCACCAGGAATGCCCGCCAGCGCCAACCTATTCTCTGGTTGACAAAAGAAAAATACAGCGAGGTCCAGATGAAGGGTGACGCCAGCCGCGGCAAGTCCGCGATGATTTGCCAGTAGGCCCGCACATTGTGGAATACGGTGACCACCGGGAAGGGAGTCTCCAAAAAGATGAGACCCCCGAGAGCAGCAATCCAAAGATACTGTCTCTGTCGCCGCTGATCGACAAACAAAACGATAGCCACGATCCCGACCGAAATCAGCAACAGGTGATCCAACCAGAAGAGCGCGTTCTGCCCGATAACATCCAGCCAGTTTCCACTGGCGAGGGTGTTGTATTGGCCAATCGAGAGGTTGTTGGCGTAGTAGCCGGGATTCTGCGTATCGCTCCACTCCGTTGGCGATATCCCAGCCCGCACTGCGATGACTAAATTCCCGGTTTGTGCCATGCGGTCGGGAATCGACGCCAGGAGTCTATGCGTCATGGTGTACGGCACAAACGGGGATATTCCGCCCGATGCCATCAGACGCTCGCCATTGGCAAACACTTCGAATGCGTGGGAGATATTGAGTTCGCTCAGCGCCAAACCGCTGGATTTTGGATCCACCTGCATGTGCATCCGGTACCACATCACTCGCGGACGCGAACTGCCGTAAACCTTGACGATTGATGTGGACGGATCGAAGCGCATCCAGTTGCTGTCATCGAAGTCTGGCCGCGCCCAGGAGGCGTCGTCTCCAGACTGAACCAACCAGGTCTGCTGGAGAATTTGGGGTTCGTGCAGTCGTGTCGCGTCGAAAACAGGCGCCCGCGGTGCCTGCTCGCCGCGGCTCTGCGAACAACACCACGCAACCATGACCGTGAGGATTGCGACGGCGAACAATCGACCATGCGAGCTAAATTTCCGGCGAGGAGAAGACGGCAAGTTGCCTCCGCGAACAAACTCGGCAATCAGGTTCACTTTATAATCCCAGGCGAGGACAGTGCCGGAAACAGAACAAGATCTGTCCCCGGGCTTCCGCCCACATACCCGACAAACCGGGGCCGGACTGAGAAGATCCGTGCACGGCGACCGAGTTAGTCATTATCTTCTAAAACGGACCGGCCCCTGACTCGGCTCAAGGTGTCCGTGCGATAGCGTGCACCGGCCTTGCATAGCGTCCAATCAGAGCATTCCAGCGCACCATGGCGAGTTCTCTCAGCATCTGGATGCCATCTTTCAAATAACTGAGACGTGTACGCGCATCGTGGGCCCAGCTCACCGGCACTTCCGCGACGTGATACCCGCGCTTGAGAGCGATGAAGAGAATCTCGGGATCAAAACCCCAGCGCTCGATCGTCTGTAGTTGAAAGACTGTCTGTGCCGCCGAGCGGGTAAAAGCCTTGAAGCCGCATTGCGTGTCAGCGAACGGCAAATTCATCACCAGGCGGGTGAGCGCGTTGAAACAGCGCCCGAAGAACTGCCTGTACAAGGGCTGACGATGGGTCTGCCGATCGGGGGCCAGCCAGCGCGATCCGATCGCAATGTCGGCCCCTTTCTCGATGGCCGCGAAAAGGCCCTCCGCTTCATCGATGGGAGAAGACAGGTCCGAATCTGTAAACATCACAATGTCGCCCCGCGCATGAAGCAGCCCGTTTCGGACACTGTACCCCTTGCCGCAGTTGCGAGGATTCTGAAGCAGCCTGACTTCGGGTGCCAGCGCCGCGATCTCCTGGACGACTTCCGCGGTATTGTCGGTGGACCCATCGTTGACCACCACAACCTCAGCCATCCACCCGCGCGACCGGATGCAGTCAACCACGGCACGCAGGGTGCGCGGAATACGGCCGCCCTCGTTATAAGCCGGGATAATGATGCTGTATTTCGGGTAGGGCATCACGCTTGGTCCTTGTCGCGGATTCCTGCCTTGTTGATGCCGCCGACAGGAGGAAAGACTCTGCCCATCATAAGACCGTCTCCGGGCTACCTGCCAAGAGTCTTCTTTGACCCGCCTGTTTTTCCGGCAACTTGCTGATGCACAAGGGTTCAATTCCACAGGGAAGGCTCTTTTTCATCCCCGCTTACGCCGAATTTGGGTATGCTGTTTGCGGAGGCCAACACGGAATGACCAAGGCAGATCTGGTGGAAAAGGTAACCCGGTTGGGCGATCTGACTCGCCGAGACGGCGAAATCATCGTCGAAACCATCTTCGACTCGGTGATCTCCGCGCTTCAGACCGGGGACAAGATCGAGATTCGCGGCTTTGGCTCTTTCCGCATCCGCCAGCGAAACCCCCGCATAGGCCGCAATCCCAAGACCGGCGAACGCGTAGAAGTGCCTGCCAAGCGCGTCCCGTACTTCAAGCCTTCCAAAGAACTCCGCGATCTCGTGAACCCTGAAGAAGCCGGAAAAGAAGCCTGAGTTCGACCCCTTCCCGCCCATGGCGTTCACATCATCACCAAAACTTTCCACCATACAAAACGGATTTTAACGGCCAGTCCATCGGCAGCGGCGCTATCTGCGGCGGGCCGAAAACATCTTATTCTGCGGCCCGCTCCGGCGCTAGTTCAGACGGACGAACCCCGATAACGCTCATCATCCTGCCGCAGCGGCCGCCCGAATTCCGATAGGAAAAGAACATTTCGGGATGGCAATTGGTGCAGCCGCGAACTATTTCCACGTTTTGATCCGCCAAACCCGCGCTCAGCAGTTGACGCCGGTTGGCTTCGATCAGGTCCAGGTGGAGTTTCGGGCTAGCTGGGGAATGCCCGGATACCTCGCGGAACAGCTCCTTAGCATATGAAAACTGCGCCTCGAAACCGGTCATGACTTCTTCGCCGATCGCATAACAGCAGGCACCGATTCCGGGCCCAATCGCTGCCCTCAGGTCTTCAGATTTCGAACCAAATCTGGCATGCATCTGAGCAATCCCTGACTCCACGATTTTCTTTACCGTGCCCCTCCAGCCCGCGTGGAACGCCGCCACGGCCCGGCGCCTGGTGTCTACCACCAGGACCGGAATGCAATCCGCTGTTTGAATGGCGAGGAGCCGGCCAGGCTCATCGCTCATGAGCCCATCTCCCTCGCAAGGCTCTCCGCTCTTTTCAGGCGTCCGCCCTCGCTCGTCCGCGATAACGATGTTCGAGTGAATCTGGCGGACCGTAACCAGTGGGGTTTCGGGGCTGCCCGTGACTGCCTCAGAGAGAAGAGCCCGGTTCCGAAGAACGATGGCCCGATCATCCTCCACGGTGAAACCCAGGTTCAACTCCCCGGGGGCATCCTCAGGACAATATGCGCGCGTGCCGCCGCCGCGACGGCTGCTGAACCCATGCCAGAGCCATGAGAGGTCGCCCCACTGAGGAACCCGGAAATATTCCACCCCGTTGACGGATTTCTCGGGATTATTCTTCGGGGACGAGATTTCACCCCGAAAAATCCGCGGTGCACCGGGCTGGATCCCCGAATCGACCCGCTCGCGGAGAGAATTTCGGCCCAAACCACCAACGATCTGGCCGGGTGCAACATCGGTCCTGGTTTCGCGGATATTTCCAGGGGTTTCGGAGGGTTTCGCGGGAAAACAAGCGCGGTCACCTGGGGATTTCTGAGGGTCCTTGGCTTGGGGAGGGTCGGAATCGGTCGGCATCGACCCTATTCTAATGAGACATTTGTCACTTGGGGATTAGTCAGACAACGATTTTAAACAACTTAGATGCACAATGACATTCGCAGATGGGGATTTGGAGCATCTGGGCCTGCCTTCCGGCAGGCCCGCTCGAGAGGCATTTGATTGGAGGGGGTCCTGGAGGGGGTATGAGAGAAGGGGTCCTGTGAAGGACCTTCAAAGAGGAGAGATTCCTACCTTGGAAGGGCCATAATTCGGGGAAGCCTCTGCTTGTTAATCTCTATGACGCAGCCCCGGTGAAATTGGTTGCTCGATTATTGCTTTGGTTTTTTTCCACAAAGATCTTGGTGGTCCACCGTGCCAACGGTCCCGATACGGGAACCGGCCTGGGTGCTTTCGCTCGTCCTTGAATATCACCCGGGAATGCTATTGCAAAGCCCATCTGCCAGCATCAATCTGGAACAAGTGAAACGCTGGTTACTAATTTCCTTCGTAGTTCTCGGCCTCGCAGGGGCTGCCTACTGGTTCCTTGGTCGGAATGAAGTCGCTTCCGGACGATTCTCCAACCTATGGAAAAAAAGCGCCCCAACTGAAGCCGCTGTTGGGGCTAACTCTTCGGCGGGACGACCCGACTCTGTCTCATGGCAGACGATACAACGACCTGACGAGGGGTTCCGTGTCGACCTGCCCAACGATCCCAAGGATTTGGAAGTTCCCGCCTATAACGAGGCTGGGGGTTCCGAACCTATCAAAATGATCGTCGCGAGCCCGGATGGCGAGGTGACCTTCGCCGTCACCTGGCAAGATAATCCGCCCGTAGCACGGGTCAACAACCGCATGCCGGAACGAACTCTCGAAATGGCCCGCGATGGGATGCTTGCGCGCACCCGCACGACTCTCTCGCTTGAAAGCCGGCTGGTTTTCAAAGGCTACCCGGCCCGTGACATCTCTGCCCGTAATGCCTCAGGAGGCCTGTTGAATGCACGCCTGATCTACGCGGGCGAGCGGCTTTATACGCTTCTGGCACTGTTTCCCTCTGAAAATGCGCGCCGGGAACAGGACGTGAAGCATTTCTTCAATTCCTTCCTTCCTGCCGGACCGGCCACTATCCCTGCGACCGTTCCGAGCGCCGTTCCGTCCGGTGGTTGAGTTGCCGCAGGCACCCCAGCCCTTTAGTCAAAACTTCAGTTGAATCCGAGCACCGGGTGCGCCGCGTAACGCTCTTCCAACGCGGTGATCTCGTCCGGCTCCAGGTGCAGGGTCAGGGCTCCTGCCGCGTCTTCAAGATGATTGGGCTTTGAAGCCCCCACGATCGGTGCCGTCACCCCGGGTTTTCCCAGCAACCATGCCAGCGCCACCTGTGCCATCGGCACTCCGCGTTTAGCCGCGATCGCCTCCAGGCGTTCGACGACTTCACGATCGTCCTCTTCGGTCCGTGAGTACATCGTATTTCCAAACCGATCCGTCTCTGACCGCTTCGTGGTTTCAGACTGCCAGGGCCGGGTAAGCCGGCCGCGGGCCAACGGGCTCCATGGAATTACCCCCACCCCCTCTGAAACGCACAAGCCCATCATTTCCCGCTCCTCTTCGCGATAGAGCAGGTTGTAGTGATTCTGCATGGTGACGAAGCGCGTCCACCCATGCTGATCCGCGAGGTACAGCGCCTTGGCAAACTGCCACGCATACATCGAGGAGGCACCGATGTAGCGGACCTTGCCTGCTTTCACCACGTCATGCAGCACTTCCAGCGTCTCTTCAATGGGAGTTTCGTAATCCCAGCGATGGATCTGATAGAGGTCCACGTAATCCGTCTGAAGGCGTTGCAGGCTCTGGTCAAGTTCAAACAGGATCGCCTTCCGCGACAGCCCGCGCCCGTTCGGCTCATCCCGCATCACCCCGTGGACTTTTGTAGCGATGACCACCTCTTCGCGGCGGGTGTTGGCTTTGAGGAAGTTCCCCAGCACCACCTCGCTGTCGCCGCTCGAATACACGTTCGCCGTGTCGAAGAAGTTGATTCCCAGGTCAAGCGCCTGGCGCAGAAACGGCTTGCTCTCCTCCTCGTTGAGAGCCCAGTAGTGACGGCCGCCCTTGGCTTCCCCTTCCTTTGCTGGTGAACCATACGTCATGCAGCCAAGGCAAATACGAGAAACCTTCATGCCAGTCTTGCCGAGATTCACATATTCCATTGCTTCTCCTAAACTTGCCCCAAATCGGGTTGGCGTTCAGATGGGTTCAGATGGATTGATCGACGGTGTCCTACGACACCCGGAGCCTCGTGCGTTAAGACTCCGGGTCCGGCGAGAAAGATGCACGCCTTCGCGACCGGCGCTCCAATCCAGAACGCCACCGGCAGCAAATCAGCCTCCTGCTTCCAGCAGCTCGTCGTAAATGCGCTGCGTTTTGTCCGTGAAGCAGACAAAGGTCACTGCCGTTACCCCGCTCGAGTCGCTATTATCCCGCACCGTCTGGATCGCGATGCGTGCGGCGCGCTCCGGCGGAAACCCATAAACCCCGGTGCTGATGGCGGGGAACGCGATCGACTTCACGCCGTGTTCGCTGGCCAATTCAAGGCAGCGTCGATAGCAGCCCGCAAGCAGTTCGTCTTCGTGGTTCTGCCCGCCGCTCCACACCGGCCCTACCGCATGAAACACCCATTTGGCAGGCAGCCGGAAACCCGGAGTCGGCTTGGCATCGCCCGTATCGCAGCCACCCAGTCTGCGGCATGCTTCGAGCAATTCCGGTCCCGCCGCGCGATGAATTGCCCCATCCACGCCGCCCCCGCCCAGCAGAGACGTGTTAGCGGCATTCACGATGGCATCAACTGCCAGTTTTGTAATATCACCGGAAACCGTATTCAACTCAGCCATTGTCACCTCGATTGCGCGTCGTCTCGAGCATAACTCCGCTCCCGGCGGCATCCATGGAGTGGTTCATGAATCCAATATCCATGGCAAACGGATTGGCAGTCTCGATTCTTGATTTGGTTGGAATGCGCATTGGCGAGGGACCCGGCCCGGCAATTGCACGCACAGTTGATCTGGCGCAGCATGCTGAGGCCTGGGGCTACAAGCGCTTTTGGCTTGCCGAACACCACTCCATCGACGGCCTCGCCTGCTCCGCTACCGCCGTGCTCATAGGCCACGTTGCCGGCGCGACCAGGTCCATTCGAGTGGGAAGCGGAGGCATCATGCTCCCGAATCACGCGCCGTTGGTGGTTGCCGAACAGTTCGGAACGCTCGAGGCCCTGTATCCGGGGCGGATCGATCTTGGACTGGGCCGCGCGCCGGGCGGCGACTACGCCACGATGCGCGCCCTCCGGCGCGACCTGCAACAGTCCGGCGACGACTTTCCGCAGCTTCTTGAGGAACTGCGCCAGTACCTAGGCGAGGTGCGCCCCGGACAGGCCGTGAAGGCTATACCCGGCCAGGGGACAAATGTTCCCATTACTCTGCTTGGGTCCAGCGGGTTCAGCGCGCAGTTGGCCGGGCGCCTGGGTTTGCCCTTCGCGTTTGCGGCCCACTTTGCGCCCGATTCTCTTTACGCGGCGGCAGAGCTCTATCACGAACAATTCCGGCCCAGCGAGGTGCTCGCCGTGCCTTACATGATGGTCGGCGTGCCAGTTATTGTTGCCGAGACCGATTCGGCGGCACAGCGTCTCTTCACCACTCCCCAGCAACGCTTTCTCCGCCTTATTCGTAATCAGCCCGTCGAATTGCTCCCTCCCGTTGACTCCATGGAACCGCTCTGGAACGAGTTAGAGCGCGCCGCCGTGTTCAACCGGCTTGGGGCCGCTATCGTTGGATCGGAACAGACCGTCAAGGGTGGCTTGGAGCGCCTCATCCGCAACACCGGCGCCAGCGAAATCATCGCTGTCACCGATACTTATTCGCACCAAGACCGTTTGGACTCTTACCGTCGGCTGACCCAGGTTGCGGCCGCAATTCAGCCCGCGCCTCGGGCTTCCCTATCCGCCCGGCGGTGAAGCGGGATGCACCATCCGCTCGCCACCACGGAGCAATGGACGCAGTTCGAGGCTCTTCGCTAGAGCCTTGCTGCTGACGCGCTCTACCCCGAACCTCCCATGGATTGGCTCGGAAATTGATCCGGCCGCAAAAACGTGCACAATCAATCTCCTGTAAACTTAGCTAGGATCATCAAAACGCCTGCCTGTGCGAAAAGCCGATGGGCTTGCGTTTCCTACCCGCCTCCCACAGGTAGGGACCGATCCGCGAGACAGTTGGAGTGATGTCACCGCGTCGTCGTAATCCCGCGCCAGCTTTTTCCGTTTCTGCGGGATACCCTTTGTTCGCCCCGTTATTCAGCCGGCCAGTGTTTCCGCGCTCGCGCTCACTTTTTATGCAGTTCGCGCGCCGACTCGCGCCGCTCGGACTAGCCGCGATTCCCTTCATCCTTGCTGGTTGCAGCACCGCCTCGGTCACCGCCAACAGTTCCAACTCCACATTAGCCATCTCCCCGGGCATCGCGGCCCTCGATACGAACTGCACCGGGTGCAACTCAACGGACCGGCGCGGCGCATCCGTGCAACACTTCTCTGCGATTCTCGCCTCCGGCGGAGCAGCAGCGGTCAACTGGTCAGTGTCGGGCGGTGACCACGGCGCAGGTCCCGGCCGAATCGATTCGGCCGGAAACTACTATCCGCCCAGCTATCTGACGGCGGATCATGCGCAGGTAGTGATCACCGCCCGGCTTGCCGCCGATCCCAGGATGGTCGCAAGCGCGCAGATTACCGTCAGCCCAGGGTTCCTCCAACCGCTCACACCAGAGAACCTGGCGGTGGGAGCGAACGGCTCGGTCACGGTAACAGGGCGGCTCGCCATGACCGGTGGAAGCGCGGGGATCAAGTACGCCCTGGCATCTACGCGGGACGGCATGAGCGGCGGTGCGGGATCTCTCGGCGTTACCACCTGTCAGCGATCCGCCAAGGCGTTTACCGCCTGCTCGGTCACCTACACCGCGCCAGCCTCCATTTCTTCCACCGAGGTCAGCTATCTGATCGCCAAGGTCGATGGTGCTCCGGCTCGCACCGAGGTCGCAATCCTGCTCAACACCTCGGGTGTCAACAGCAACCCGGTCGCGCACCAGGGTCAGCTCTCCACGCTTATGCCCCTCGGCTCCTCGGGTGGCAACAACAACGATTTCGATACCCTGGGCAACACCGTTGCTGACTGCTGCAGCGGCACTCTGGGCGCCCTCCTCCAGGACAGCGCCGGCAAGCAATACCTCCTCAGCAATAATCACGTTTTGGCGCGCAGCGATCACGCCACCGTAGGCGATGGGATCGTGCAGCCAGGCCTCATCGACAACAACTGCACTCCCAACGGCGACGGCGCGGGAACCGTGCCCGTAGGCGTCCTCGCGGCCTGGCTCCCCCTCAAGTCGCCTCAAACCAACGCCGACGCAGCCATCGCCCAGGTCGCCTCTCGTACTGTCGATCCCACCGGCAGCATCCTTGAACTTGGTGCGCGTCAGCCCGACGGCACCCTCGGTGCTGCGGCTCCGGGAGTCTCCTCTACCGCGGGCAAAGGCGAGGCCGCCGGACTGCGCATGCGCGTCGCCAAAAGCGGCCGCACCACCGGCCTGACCTGTGGGAGCATCTCCGCTTTGAGTGTTGACGTCTCTGTCGACTACTACCGCAATTGTGCCGAGACCAAGCCCTATTTGACGAAGACGTTTACCAACCAGATTGCCGTGAGCGGCGATCGCTTCAGCGACGCGGGAGACTCCGGGGCCCTGCTGGTCGATACCGCAACCGCAGAACCTGTGGGCCTTTTCTTTGCCGGGGGCACCGATGCTGCCGGCGTGGTGCAAGGGGTTGCGAGCCCCGCTCCGGACGTGCTCTCGGAACTGGCCAGTCAGTCAGGAAGCAACACCAGCTTTGCTTTTGTTGGCACAACTGATCATCCGGTCAGTTGCCTCAGTTACGGCGACAGCACCGTCTCCGCCGCGCAGTCCTGGTCGCTGAGCGACGAGGAGATTGCGCGCAGTCAGCAGGCCGTCGCTGCAGCCCGTGTCCTTGTCAATCCGGCCCTTGGAATTCTTGGAGTAAGCATCGGTAAGAGCAGCGATCATCCCGGAGAAGCGGCCATTCTGGTGTATATCGACGAAACCGCGACAGCTGCCGTCCCCCCAACTATCGAAGGGGTACGGACTATGGTTATTCCGACTAACGTCCGCGCAGTAAGTCTCGGTACCGCGCCCTTGTCGAATTTTGCCTCTGGAGCACCGGCGATACAGGCATCCAGACTCAACGCCGCACTCGCCACCAAACGCCAGATCGCCGCGGAACTGATGAAGAAGAACCGGGCTTTCTTCGCCATCGGTGTTTCTCAAAGCCTGGACGACCCCCGCGAACCTGCTCTGCTCATTTACGTCGACCGCCAGAGCATCCCGACACGGTTGCCTCAAGCCTCAGGCGGGTTGCGCACCCGTTACATCGTGATGGATCGCCTCCACGTCACACGCTCGTATTCAGCTGCAGCGCCATCCATGCGCCACTGCCTGCCGCGCACGTCTTCCACCGCTGAATCCGATTTGCTGGGAAACGACGCGCCCCTTCCGCTCAAGCTCGACTGACCGAGTTATTTTCCGTCAGAAGATTAGCGATGTCGCATGATCCGCGTGCATGAGCCACAATTGCTTGAAAGTGACTGCCCCGCCGGAATCTGGCAATTAGATCAGAACAGGAGATCGCCAGATTCAGTCTCGATGGCTTCGATCAATGTGCGTAGCAATTTGACTCGCGGTGCAGCCAACTCGCGAGTCCGCTCAAGCCTGATCTTCTGGGGTAACTCGAGAGCCTTGCGCAGCACCGGTAAGACGGTGGAAAACGACGGGTACCGCCCGTCGCGCCCGATTTTTGCGATGGCCCGCAACGCTCCGATTGCACCCAGTTGTTCAAGAATGTCCGCGTCCCGAAGGATAATTGCCTCCGCCGTGATTGGGGTATCGTGCGGCTGATGGGTGCGGATAGTCTCTGCGACGCCATCCAGCTTCTGTTCAGGAAAACCCCAATTCGGAAGCAATTCGCGGCTGCGCTCAATCGTGTACGGAACATGATTCCAGTGCGCCAGTTCGGCAGGATCGGTTGGCCGATGACCAATGAACACTCCCAGGTCATGCAGCCACGCTGCTGCGAACACTACATCGTCGTCATAGCTGATGCCTTCACCGATAAGCCGGGTCAATGCATACAGCCTGGGCTGATGGCCATACTTGTCCACGGGCCGCGCTTCCGCACGAATGTATTCAACGACAGAGTCGCGCCACCCCATTGAAGTCATGCCTTCGCCGGCCAGCGCGGCGAGATGCGGATCAGGTCCAGCCCTCCAAGATCGGTGATCCCGAACGGCGGCGAAGATGCCGGAATCGCCGCGATCCCGCGCGCGGGAATCTCAAAGCTTTCAACTTCATCGCCGCTTAAGCGGGCGGACCCTGACGCCGCAAACAGATATGCGAGTCCGTATTTCGCTTCGTCGACGCCCGGAAGCGTCTCGCTGCCACGCTCGCCGGTTACGTGCATGCGTTCAACGCAGAAGTACTCCGCATCCACAAGAACGGTGCGATCCGGCAGAGTCCGCGGTGGGACCTTGCCAGCGCGCGTATGGAGCCGGGTCGCTTCCAGCGACCTCTCGATGTGCAGTTCCCGCGGACGGCCGTAGTCGTACATGCGATAAGTAAGATCGCAATTTTGCTGCGTCTCAAGAAGAATGGAACCAGGCCAGATAGCGTGGACGGTGCCCGCGTCGACAAACACCATATCACCCTGCTCAATCGGCAGGATTGTAAGGCACTGCTCGAGCGTTCCATCACTGATACCGGCTTTTACTTGATCCATCGTGACGCCGGGCTTCACGCCGGCCGCAACCTCCGCACCGGGCTCCGCGGACAGTGCATACCAGCACTCGGTCTTACCCCTGGGCTGCCCATATTTCTGCGCCAGCCGATCATCAGGATGTACCTGGACGCTCAGCTTCTCACGCGCGAAGATGACCTTGACCAGCAGCGGCGATTCCGCTGATGCCGGGTTTGCCCCTATCATCAACTCCGGGTTCGCCGCGAAAAGTTCGCCCAGCGAAGAGCCGGCATGGGGCCCCGTTGCAACACGGCAATCGTCACCGGTGAGCCATACCTCGCCGATGGGCTCGGCCTTCGCAGGATCTGACCCATCCTCACCAGCGGCGCGGTCATACCAAGGGCGAAGGTCCCGATAACCCCAGACCCTGTTCACATACCGCGGCTCGATCAAAAATGGAGCTAGCGACTTCACAGGAGAACTCTCAATCAGTGACATGAATTTAATCCCAGGCGGCGTGTGCACGCAGTGTTGAGCCAAACGAAATCGCCGTAGTTGAGACGGATACCAAGCATTGACCTCAACCTAGAAGTTTCCCACGAGAGCTTCCGCTCCCTTGCCATCGTTTATCGTTCTTCGCACCCCTGATGCTGTGGACTGGTAATTACCGAAATTAGCAACGCGCCCAAGCTTATCGACGGGACCACTTTAAATTCTCCCATACCGCAACGACCCCTCAAAGCTTTTCGTTCCATCCTGATTGATCCGCGCGCACAAGGCCGCTTCCAGCAGTTACCCGCAAGATCCGTAGGAAATTACATTCCGTTACATTTCAGAAATAGTCCAGATACCCCCTTAGCCGACACTGAATCTGCGCACGAGGGCGCAGAATGCGCAGGATTATTCTCGGTGGTCTCATCTTCGGAGTGGTTGCCTTCGGCATCGTGATGTGGAGGCGGTTCGATGTCGCTCATTCTCAGGAACTCCTTCAGAACTCTGATTCGGTAAGGGTCACGCGGCGAAACCTTGGAACGGCGGTGAAGGCTACCGGAGTCATAAAGCCGATGACTGGCGCGGAAGTCAACGTCGGGTCAAGTGTTTCCGGTGTGGTGATGCACCTCTTTGTACAAATCGGCGATCACGTAAAGAAGGGACAACCGCTGGCAGAATTGGATAATCGCGAATTTGTCGCGCGGCGCGACGCAGACACTGCCGCGCTGCGGCTGGCGCAGGCAAACCTGGACTACGCGCAGGTCGATTTGCAGCGCAAGCGGCAGTTGCAAGACGCAAAAATCATCGCGCGCAGCGACCTCGATCTGGCGGAGAAGGCGTTCTCTGTGGCACAACAGCAGCGAGTTCAAGCCCAGGCCACGCTGGTTGACTCGACGACGCAACTGGGCTATTCGCAGATTGTTGCACCAATATCAGGTATTGTCTCGGCCGTAACGACACAAGAGGGTGAAACCGTAGCGGCGAGCTTTGCCGCCCCGACGTTTGTCACCCTTCTCGACCTCACGCGGCTGGAAGTATGGGCATACGTAGACGAAACCGACATCGGGCGCATTCGGGTGGGCCAGAAAGCCCGATTCAGCGTGGACACCTATGGTGACCGCGAATTCAATGGCCTCGTTACGGCAATTCACCCAAAGGCAGAGATACGCGACAACGTTGTCGACTATGTAGTCGTGTTGCGTTTCACGCCGCCGCGGGAATTTATCCTGCGCCCCGAGATGACGACCACAGTGAAAGTGGATTTAGAAAGACGATCGAACGTGCTGACGTTGCCTATCCGTGCCGTTCATCGCGATGGATCCCGAGCCTTCGTTCTTTGCCGGAGTGCGGATAAAACAGAACGACTTTGGGTCTCTACCGGCATCCGTGATGACAGTTATCTCGAAATTGTTGAAGGACTCCACGAGGGTGATGAAGTGCTGACTGGTGACGCGAATTCACAATAGGAAGAAGGACGGCATGATCGAGTTGAATGGGATTACAAAAACGTATACCCGCCCCGGGGGAGAACCCATCAACGCCTTGATGGATGTCTCCATGCAGGTTGATGACGGCGAGTTTTTGGCCATAGTGGGCACCTCCGGTTCGGGTAAGTCAACCTTGATGAACATCCTGGGGCTTCTGGATGTCCCTAGCGCAGGCAGCTACCGTCTGCGTGGAAAGGACACGACTGGACTTGCCCCGGACGCACAGGCGCAATGGCGCAACCGGAGGATCGGCTTCGTATTCCAGACCTTCCACCTGCTGCCTCGCACCAGCGCTCTCGAAAATGTCGAGCTTCCGCTGCTTTACTCCGACCGCGCCTCCATCAACGGTCTCGGCAGAAAAGCACTTGAGTCAGTTGGTCTCGGCGATCGCATTTCTCACCGGCCGTCAGAGTTGTCGGGCGGACAACAGCAGCGCGTGGCAATCGCTCGGGCGCTCGTCAATGAACCTGATTTGCTGCTGGCGGATGAGCCAACCGGCAATCTCGATCGCCGTTCCGCCAACGAAGTGATGGCAATCTTCCAGGGTCTCAACAAGTCTGGTCGAACCATCATACTGGTGACGCACGATGCTGAGATCGCCAGCCATTGCCTCCGAATCGCTCGCATTGAGCGGGGCCGCATCGTCACCGACGAGCGAGTGACGGAACAGAGAATCGCCCTGCAGGAGGCGCTATGAACACAATGCGACTGGTTAGTCACAGCGCTGGCTTGATGGGCCGCCACAAACTTCGTTCCGTCTTCATGATGATCGGTAGCTTCATTGGGGTTGCGGCACTAACCCTGGTCGTCTCGGTGGGTTTGGCCGCAGAGCGGAGATTACTGAAACTCACACACCAGATGTTCGGTGAGTCTTCCCTGATGATTATCGACGGGGGCGGCCACATGATGGGCGGCCCGCGCAATCCGGGCAAGCGGCTCAAACTAGACGACCTCGAAGCAGTAGGAAAACAGCTCCCTGAGATTGAATCATGGGACGGCCAGCAGGGTCTCACCGTCTCGGTACGGCGCGGAGACACGGCCGATACTGCGCAGGTGCTCGGCGAGTCCGAGCGATCGGAGCATGTCTGGGGAAGGCCTGCGGTCCAGGGCGCGTATTTCGATGACTCGTCGGTCCGATCATTGGAACGCGTTGCTCTCATCGGTCAGACAGTCGCGAAGCAACTCTTCGCGAACGAGAATCCATTAGGCCAGGAGATCCAGATTGGTTCAGTACCCTTCCGCGTCATCGGCATCCTGGAACCCTGGGGTACCGATCCGCATGGCATGGATCGAGACAATGAAATCATCGTTCCTATCTCGACGCTGATGCGCCGCCTCACCAACGTTGACACCATCACCGGGGCGAAATTGCTATTAGGCCCGTCAGCGCAGGAGGGCCAGTTGGTCAGATCCATCGAAACGATTCTGCGCGAACGCCACGGCCTCGCGGCTGGCCAGCCAAATGACTTCTCGATTCTGACCGCGACCGAAGTACGTCAGGTGATGGCTTCGATCAAGAGAGTTCTTACCCTCTATTTGCCGATGGTTGCCGCGATCTCTCTGCTTGCCGGCGGAATTGTGTCAGCCACATTGATGGTCGCGTCGGTCAATGAGCGCTCTGCGGAAATCGGCCTTCGTCGCGCCGTAGGAGCCCGCACACAGGATATCCGCCTACAGTTCCTCATCGAGACGACGGCGACCACGCTCACTGGCGGCATCGCTGGCATCCTCTTTGGTTATGTTCTGGCGCATATGAGTGCAACCCATATGCACCTCGGGAGTGTTGCGCCGTGGGGGGCGGCACTGCTCGGGATACTCTCTTCAACTTCGGTCGGTCTTGCCGCCGGCTTGTGGCCGGCCCAGCGAGCCGCACGTATGTCCCCAGTTGACGCACTGCGATGAACCTTTTACGCGCGATCAAGGTGTCGGCGCACGCTCTGTTTGCCCATAGGGTGCGGACAGCGCTCGCACTGTCCAGCGTCGCGGTGAGCGTGGCCGCAGTCGTAGTGGTCAGTTCCATCGGAACCGGAACGGAAATGGAAATTGTTCGTCAAACCGAGACGATGGGAACCAATCTGCTGGTGGTTAGGCCAGCCCAGGTCAAAAGCTCCGCGGCTCGAAAACAACTCCGTGGAGTTGTCTCAACCCTCACGGTGGAGGACTACGAAGCGATTGCCGCCCTCGCGTCGGTGCAATCGGCGGTTCCTGGGTTCGAGAGTATGCTTACGGCCAAGGCTGGTAGCGGTTCCATGTCCGCCCGCGTACTCGGAACCACCGCCGCCTATTTGCAGGTATGCCGCTTTGCGGTCGCGCGCGGCCGCTTCATCGAAGAAGACGACAATCGCCAAGCCCGCCTGGTGGCCGTCCTGGGGTCACGCATTAACGATGAGCTCTTCCCTGGCCGGGACGCGATTGGACACGACATTCGAATCCGCGGGATTCCAGTCAAGGTGATCGGCGTACTTAAAGCCAAAGGGATCCTGGCCGACGGCTCCGACGAGGATAATCAGATCCTCATCCCAATCCGCACCGCATCGCGCCGCGTTTTCAATCTCAACTGGCTCAACCCAATTTTTGTCAGTGTTCGCGATCCCCGTCAGATGGTTTCTTCCGAGGCTGAAATGGCGAAGATCCTTCGCTCGCGCCATCGCCTCGAATCCCGAGGCAGACCCGATGACTTCGCGATCCAAAATAAGTCGAGTGTCCTCGCCACCCAAAAGCAGATCGCTGATTCCCTCACCAAGCTGGCCCTAGGTCTTGCCGGAGTCTCTCTTCTGGTAGGGGGAATAGGGATCCTGGCCCTCATGTTGATGTCGGTAAAGGAACGCACAGGAGAGATCGGCCTCCGCATGGCCGTTGGGGCAAGGCGCGCAGATATTCTGTTCCAGTTTCTTGCTGAGGCTGCTTTGCTAGCCGCTGGAGGCTGGCTGGCAGGATTGATCCTCGGGCTTGTCGGCTCTGCGTTGGTTGCTTTTCTCGCGCGTTGGAAAGTCGAGCTTTCCCCTCAAATGCTGCTCGCTTCGCTTGCGACTGTGCTCATCGCGGGGATCGGCTTTGGAACTTGGCCCGCGCTGAAGGCCTCCTTAATTCCACCAATACGTGCTCTCCAGATGGAATAATGATCCCCAGAGCAGATGCCATGATCCCCGCGAGTACGGCCAGAACCAAGGTCCTGGTCATCGATGATGACGAACGTCTCAACACCCTGCTGGCCAGGTACATGGACCGCTTCGGGTTTTCGGTGCGTTCAGCGATCGATCCCAAAGCTGCTCTCCGGTCGCTCAAACTCGATCCACCCGACATCGTCATCCTCGACATCATGCTTCCTGATATGGACGGGTTTGCCGTTTGCCGCAAGGTACGTGAGACCAGCTGTGTTCCCATCATCATGCTCACCGCGCGCGGTGACGTAATGGACCGCATCGTGGGCCTCGAGCTTGGTGCCGATGATTATCTCGCCAAACCTTTTGAGCCCCGCGAACTCGTTGCTCGCGTGCAGGCAGTACTGCGCCGCGGCCAAGGACGCGAATCCGGAGACCGGCTTCGCTTTGGCAGTCTCGAGGTGGATTGGTCGACGCGCTCTGCACGCCTCGAGGGGCGCGATCTGTACGTCACCACGGCTGAATTCGAGTTGCTTGGCCTTCTGGTGCGAAACCCCGGGAAGGTACTAAGCCGCGAACGCATCCTCGACGGCACGCGCGGCATCGACCTGGAAGCATTCGATCGCTCAATCGATGTTCTTATCAGCCGGTTGCGCCAGAAATTAGGCGATGATTCAAAACACCCCAATTTCATTCGCACTGTTCGAGGGGCCGGATACGTCTTCATCGGAGGGGTCGGTGACTGACCCGACCCGGCGAGTGCGAGCATCCATCTTTGCCAGGCTGCTGACCATCATGATCGTCATGGCAGTCACGCTGCTGCTGATTGTCGGCTTCTTTTTCGTTTTTGTAGTGTTCCCAGGTGCCACCGCCGAAGTTGGCCACGCATTTGAACAATACTCCGAGGGCATCGCAGCAACGTCGCCAGATCTGCCCGCCGCCAAAGCCCTTGCCCATCGCCTCAGCGTCCAGATCCGCTATGAGGGACCGCGCGATTCGTGGACCACCGCGGACTATCTTCCCCGCGTCCTCGAGATTCGCGAGCGCAGAATCAGTGCTCCTATCGGGCACAATTATTACCTCGAGCCATCCCCCGACGGCGGTACTTACTTGTTCGCGTGGGACTTCAGCAAGCATGTACGCGACCTGCACGCAAAGATGCTCTGGCTTCTCTTGTTTCTCGTGACCGGCGTCATTTGCACCGCTTACATTTTTCAAAAACGCCTCTTGCGCCCGGTCAGACTGCTCGATAAGGGTGTCGAACAGCTCAGCAGAGGAGACCTCAACGTCGCGGTGCCGGTGCTTACGCGCGACGAATTTGGCGCCCTTACCGACGCTTTCAACAATATGGTGGGTCGCGTGCGGCAAATGGTCCAGGCCCGCGACCAGCTGCTGCTCGACGTAAGTCACGAACTGCGATCGCCGCTCACCCGGTTGAAGGTAGCCATGGCGTTGCTTCCCGATGACGAGAATCGATCCGGCATGGTCGACGACCTGAACGAAATGGAAGCGATGATTGCGGAGTTGCTGGAAATGGAGCGGCTCCGCGACGGGCACGGAGTTCGCCGCCAAACCCAAGACCTCTTATCCGTTGTGCAAGAACTGGCTGAGAACTACTCCAAGGGGCAACCGGGGATCAGAATCATGTCGCCGTCCCGAGAGGTGTGGCTCGATATCGACAGGGAGAAGATCAGAACCGTGTTGAGGAACCTGCTCGACAACGCGGTTAAATTCGGCCTTCATGACAGCCGCCCAATCGAGATTGACATAGAGCAGAACACGAACACGGTAACAGTGAGGATTCGCGACGATGGCCCCGGAATTCCACAATCCGATATTGGCAATCTGTTCGAGCCGTTCTATCGCGTCGATCGATCTCGCTCAAAGAAAACCGGCGGGTACGGACTCGGCCTGAGCATCTGCAAGAGGATCATGGAGGCCCACGGCGGAAGCATCGCCGTCACAAATAATTCCGGGCGCGGCACTTCGTTTGTGCTGAGTTTTCCAAGGGAGACTTCCAATTGAGGCGGCCCCGATGTCCCTAGGGGCTGGAAGTCGAATAGGCGCTATCCGCCCTTTTCAGTGCTGAGCCGACGCACCGACCGGAGTCCAAAGCGCACAAACGTGCGCAGCAAGATCTACGGCAAAACCGCAAAGTGCATTCTTAGTAGGTACCTGAAAGGCAGGCAATTGAATTTGGTAGGCGAGGCAGGGCTCGAACCTGCAACCCCCGGCTTAGAAGGCCGGTGCTCTGTCCAGTTGAGCTACTCGCCCGCGCTTTCTCATTGTAGCTTTTGCGCGGTCTTTTTGGCCGGCGCGAACGCAAGAACCGCATCGGTAACAACCTTCGCACACCGGCCGAGCGTCCGCAGCGCATCCATTGCGCCTGGACCGCACGCGGTCAGATACATCGTAACCCCAACGGCTGTTTCAAATCCCGATTTATCCCCGCTGCGAACCGCCCTGCGTACCACCAGGTCGGCCCGGGATCCTCGAAGCGGCACCGTCTTCAATTGCCCGCACACTTCCCTGCACCACCCGACCGCCGCCTCGGGATCTGGCCATGCATCGGCGTTCTCGGGTACCAAGTCGATGTAGCATGCCATGGCAAAGTTCGCATCCTCGGGCGCATCCATCTCGTCGCCATCGTACGCATCTGGTTGCCACACATCACATTTGCTCGTAGCCCATCCCGTACCGGATGTGTTGAGCCGGATCAACGCCTCGGCCAATTCCGGAAACCCGTCCGCTTCCGGCAGTTCGAAAGCGCCCTGAGGATTACGTCTCAGGTCACTGCGACCCGACCATTCGACATCGATCACCGGCGTTTCCGCGCCGATCTCGACTTCCCAATCAGCTTCCATCGGCCGGCCCGGCGACCTGCAGCAGATAACGGATCACCGCAGCTTCAGCCCAATGGATCTCGTTGCCGGCGTCGCGTCCCAGATATGCGCAGTGGCCGCCGTGCGCAGTCTCCACCAACTTGATGTGATGGTTATTCAGAATATCAGCCCGCGTCTCTGGGGTGAGCCGGATAAAAGGATCATCGAGTGCACGCAAAATCAGCGTCGGCACCGTAATCCGGTCCACCACGCGGGCACTGGCCGCGCGGTAATAATAATCATCCGCGTCGCGAAACCCGCAATAGCGTGCAACGATCTTGTCGTCGAATTCACGCAGCGACCGAATCCGCCCCAATCCATTCTTCTCGTAAATATGTGGGAACATCGCTGCCTTGCGCCGATAGCGACGAAGAAGCCTGCGCAGAAAATGCCACTCGTACAACCGGTTCACAGGTTCGTGCAACGCGTCGGAACCTGCCGCCAGATCGATCGCCGGACACACCGCTGCTACTGCGCAAACCGGTGGCCGCTGGCCCCGCTCTCCGGCATGTTTCAATACGAGGTTCCCGCCCATTGAGTAGCCGACAAGCGCCACGCGCTCCAGATTGAATTTGCTCGTGTAGTGGTCTACCACCGCCGCGACATCGCCTGACAAACCTGAGTGATAAAGGGTGGGCGTCAGCCTGTCGGAATTGTTGCAGTTGCGCATGTTCATGCGCACGATATTGCAGCCCGCTTCCCATGCACGGACAGTCATCCCCTGGATATACCGGCTGTCGGATGAACCTTCGAGCCCGTGAACCAGTACCAGCGTGAGCCGCCTGCCTGCATCGTCTCCGGAATGCCAATGGCGATTGCAAACTACGCGGCTTCCGTCCTCTGTGTCCACCTCCACAACCTCGGTTGTGAAAGGCAGGCGAAACACGGGGCGGGGGAGATAGTTTCCGACAATAGTCTGGACGTGGCCATTTAGGAGCCCCTGGCGAGGCGCAAAGGCCGTCAGCCACTCCGGAACTCCGGAACGGCCCTGCGTGTCGGGTGGATCAACTTCGTGAGAGTCGCTGGGGTTCACGGATGCTTTGCGAGAAATATTGGTTCCGCTCTCGAATCCCGGCCGCATTAGAGAGTGGCGGGAGTCGTGGCTTGCCAAACATCGAAGCTTTGTAAGCTAAAGGATACACGTTGCTGTACTTGCAGGCAACGTCCAGCCGGACGACAGGGCACAATGAAGCGGCGGACGCTGCCAGGGACCGACATGGGGGCCTCACGTAATGCCCTGCGCGAGGTCGACACTCGTTGGCTGTGAACCACTCGAATGCCGGCGCTCGACGAACCTTCAAGTGCTACTCTGCAGCGGTTTTGAGATGGATTCGAGACTCTTTCCAGCAGCCTCCACACCAATCAAATGCTCGCAGACCGCCCCGCCGATCATCAGCGCCGCACCTAATGCGTAACCCATCGCGACGTTCGTCTGGGAACCTGTAGCGATCAGAAACCCAAAGAGTAGAGGCGCGCCGACGCCGCCGATCAGGGTTCCCAGCGCATAGAAGATGGCGATGGCGAAGGCGCGAATCTCTAAAGGAAATATCTCGCTCACCGTCAGGTATGCCGCGCTAGCAGCTGAAGAGGCGATAAAGAACACCACGCTGAAACAAATGCCCAGGCCGCGCGTTCCCATGGAGCCGTGGGCAAAGGGATACAAAGTCGCTGCCAATACCAGACCGGCAAGCCCATAACATGCTGTGATCATCGGTTTGCGGCCTACTTTGTCGAAGAGATGACCGAGGGTCAAAGGACCGAGAAAGCTGGCGATCGCAAACGGCAGCAAGTGCATGGGCAGCGAACGGTCAGGGACATGAAAGAACTTCTTCACAACCAATCCATAGGAGAAGAACACCGCATTGAAAAAGAATGCCTGCGACACCATCAACACGAGCCCCAGCACGGACCTCATGCGGTTCTCGCCTGCCATGTTGGCGAAGATTTCTCCGAGAGGCGTGTGGGAACGAACTTTGATCTTGAGTTTCCCTCCCTCCGGCTGCGGCAGGCTGCCGCGCTGATGCTTGCACACCCTGTCTTCTATGTCGCCAACTACCTTTTCCGCGTCGTCTTCGTGACCACGCAGCATAAGCCAGCGCGGACTCTCGGGAACGAAGAGCCGCAGCACTAGCACCCCAACACCGAGCGTTCCGCCAATGCCAAAGGCGTACCGCCATCCTGTGTTTTGCGGCAAGTGACCTGATAGGAGAAACATCGCAGCCAGGGCTCCCCCGGTGGCTCCCAGCCAGAAGGTGCCGTTTACGATTAAGTCCACCGTGCCGCGAACTTTCCCGGGAATGAGTTCGTCCACCGCGGAGTTGATCGCCGCATACTCTCCGCCGATTCCAACTCCCGTGAAAAAACGGAAGAGCGAAAAGCTCAAAAGATTCCAGGAGAAGGCGCTTGCCACCGTGGCCATCGAATACGTTGCGAGTGTAACCAGGAACAGTTTGCGGCGGCCCAGCCGATCCGTCAGATATCCAAAGAGCAAGGCGCCCAGCACCGCACCAGCAAGGTACGTCGTCGCAGCCCCCGTCACCTGCGGATCGGTCAGGTGCAAGCCCGATTTACTCTCCAGGATGCCGGACAAAGAACCAACCAGGGTGACTTCCAGTCCGTCCAGCAGCCATGAGGTACCGAGCGCAAAGATGATGCGCGTATGCCAACTGGACCAGGGAAGACGATCCATCCGTGCGGGGATCTCGGTTTCAACAGTTCTGTCTTGTTGATTCGACGAAGCGGACACAGGAAACCTCGAATTATTTAGACTCTTTGGGAAACACGCTGATCCGCCCATTGCGTTCGAGCACTGCGAAATCAACATCGTCCACGCTGCGTATATTGGCGCTGCGAGCGGCCGCTTCAATATCTTCTGGTCGAAGACGCATCTTGCGGATTACTTCCCTCTGCCACTCGCCGTTCTTGATCACCACCAGCGGGGTTCCGTCGAGGATTGCGCCGATGTGCGGATTTTTGCTCTTGGCCCACGAAAGGCTCCGATGCAACAGCCCCACCGCAATCACCGCGCACGTGCAATTGGTTGTGGAGCGATCGTTCCCCACCGTCGACAGAATGATCACGCCCCCCAGCAGGAAGATGAGCACAAACTCGAACATCGTCATCTGCGAGCCCGCGCGTCGTTTCAGCACGCGCACCACAAGCAGAAGAATGAAGTAGCCGACAACAGCGTGAAGAATCGTGGGCATGGGCGATCAGGGAACCACCAGGATTTTGGCTTCGATTGGGTCTTCACCCGGCAATCGCATTTTGAAACTATGCAGCCCGGGAAACGACGGCTCCAGTGCGATCTGCACCGTCGCGGGGCCCTGGGTCGCAGGAAAGGTGTATGTGATGCCATCCTCCCCTAGAGAAGATCGCTCCGGTTGCGGAGATATCCGCTGCGCTCCCAGAGGCTTGACGATGGAGTCGCTGACAAACACCTGGATGTGGCCGTTCTGGATGGCGCCATCTCCAAACTCCAGCGTCATGACGGAGGGCGTGCTTGCCCTTGCGATGCGCTCGTACTTCAGTTTCAACGCGCCGTCCGAAGTTGCACGCGAAGCCTGGGCTAGCCACCCTCTCCCAAACAGTCCCAGTACATCGCAGACTAGGATCACAAGAAAGACCGCCCATACCACGCGTTCAAATCGCCACCATTTATGCTGAAAATCTAAGTTCTCGCCGACAGCGATATCTTCGCTGACCTTTGGAACTGAATCTTCTACCGGGTTTGTCAAAGGCTGTGGACTCATGTCAAGCACCCTGCTTGCGATCTGGGTCGGGAACAATACTGATCTCACCGAACGATTCGAGAACCGCCGTCCGTATGCCCGATAGGTCTCGGATTCCCTCACCACGGGCCATATCCATCACATCGTCGTCCTGGATGCCCATCTTTGCGAGCGTTTCGCTCCGCCATTCGTTCTTTTTCAGCAGGATCAGAGGCGTGCCGTCTAGCAGTTTGGCAGCCACGTCAAAACGGAAACGTACTTCCGAAAGCACAAAGTGACAGAGTGCAATGGTCAAAATCTGGCAGACGGCGTTCGTGAGCGAAGCTTCCGCCCCGACAATTCCAGTGAGCGTGAGTCCGCCAAGATAGAAGATGAGAACAAACTCGAAGGGGGTAAGTTGTTTACCTGGGCGACGGCCAACGATCCTGACCATTAATACAAGAAAAAGGTAACCGAAAATCGCGCGAAGTATCGTATAAACTGCCAAAGCCTTCTCTCCATGAGTGCGATCACATGCGGCGAAACACGGCGCTGCATCTGAGATGACATGCGGCTCCCCAAAGGTTTGCTGCCACGAAGCCTGAGTCTTCGCGAATCAGAGGCACGGAGAATTGGATAGTTTCAATGCGTTGGCGCACGCCAGGCAGTGGAATTCTCGTCAACCTCATGTGTCGCTCGCAGTAGAAGGTTCTACAAGCACCACGGAAGTAAGTCGCGAGCGCGAAACGAGATAGTCATAAAGATGGCATTTCGCAGCCTGACGACAAGCGAATTGGGATCTAATCTGTCGTTGTAATATTGATCGTCATTGCTGCGGTGAGCTTCCGTCGAAAAGCGGCTGATGAGCTCTATCGTAGAGGCCTTTCAAGAGTTTCCTGGTAATTGGATAGCATTCGCAAGCGGCCTTTTCCAGCCCGTTAGGGTCGAGGATCCTGACGTTTCCTCGGGAGTAGTTGATAAGGCCACGCGCCTGCAACGCCCCGGCTACCGCGCTCACCGTTGTTCGCTCACTCCCTATCATCTGCCCAAGAAATTCTTGCGTTAGCTTCAAAATCGTCATCGCTGTTCGATCCTGGATCATTAGAAGCCATCGCGCCAGTCGCGCTTCGACATCATGAAGCCGATTGCAGCCAGCTATCTGGCTGAGCAGTAAAGACTGATACTGCGCGTAATTCATTACGCCTCTGCGCACTTCCGAATCCGAATTAAACTGCTTTTCAAAGGCACTGAATTCCATGCGCAGAGCCGTACCAGAAATCTGCATGAAGCACTGTGTTGGAACGACGGACGATCCCAGGAGGTGGAGCCCTTGAGGAAGGCCCTCCCTTCCGACGGTTCCAACCTCTGTCGTGTCTCCGTTAGCCATCAATGTCACGATCGACGCGATACCCGAGGTCAGAAAATGCACGTACTTCGGTGTGTCGCCGGGTTCATAGAGCGACGTCCGCACGGGGATTGAAATTCTTTCGAGCTGGGCGAGCAGTCTCTTGCCCGGGTCCTCGGGAAGCCCGTCAATCAGAATATTCGAAAGCGGATAAGACACGGGCATCTCCGTGAACAGCCTGCGATTAGCCTACCAACGTCCCAGGGAAATGTCTAAGACACTGGGGGCCTCGTAAAAATCCCTCTATGTGTCGGCGAGATGGCAGATAGAGAGCCATTGGTTCGGTCATCGTTGATTAGGTTGTTCCTATCGACCAAGTGTCGTTGAGGATCCGGGCGGGTTGCGTTGCAAGGCGGTTCACCCGCGGCCCGCGGCGAAAAAAACGAGGCGGAGAAGTCTAAATCGTGCGGCCAGTCGCCGCCGGCGCCGCGCGGATTAGGCGCTGACCATCTGGAAGATGCGTTCTGCTCAAATAAAGGAAAGGTTGAGGGTGATCTTTTGGTGAAGACGGAGGCACGACGTTACTTTTCGTTTCGAAACGATTTAGCCTGCGTGGGCGTTGACTGCTCAACTAAGGGTGATTTGCCCTCTCTGGAGGCCTCATCAGACGCCCAGATAGCCGAACACGGGGATACTTCTACGGTGAAAATCCTTGTTGCCGATGACGAACAGATGATCGCGAACACATTGATGCTCATCCTTAATCGCTCGGGTTTTGAAGCCCGTGCTGTGTACAGCGGAGAAGCCGCGGTTGAAGCGACCAACAGCTTTCATCCGGATGTGCTCATAAGCGATGTCGTCATGCCTGGGATGACAGGGATCGAAGCGGCCATTCTCATTCGCTCCCGAAGGCCGGATTGTAAGATTCTTCTCTTCTCCGGACAGGCCACAAGCGCCGATCTGTTGCAGGATGCTCGGGTGCAAGGACACAGCTTTGAAGTCATACCGAAACCTGTCCATCCTGTAGATTTGTTAGCCAAGCTTCGTGCCGACCCAACCCATTAGTTCTCTATACTTTTCAAGTGCGAATGCTTGACTTAGAAGGGCGTCCGATTCATGACTTAGTCGCCGCAGTTGGGTGCAGTGTCGATGCGTTCGATGAAATTATCCCTTCACCTCGCTTCGTCTTCACTTGTTCTAAACGCCGATGACCGCACGATCGCAATAGTGCATCTAACTCCGGTTGGATTGGTGGAGCGCATGATCGACCGCTGCGATAGACGATTTTTCCCCGATTGCGTTGGTTATCGGGAGCCCTCAAACCACATTTAATTTCTCTCGATTTATGAGGCAAGTTTGGAGGATGTAGTATGTTCTCGACGGTGATCCTGGCGGTCGGGTTGGAATTGCAAGAAACCAGCGCCGTCCGCCAGAAATGGCAACGCGCCGGCTATTTCGTCACATGGACAAATTCGATACGAGAGGCAATCGAATGGTTGAGAGTGGGCGATTTCGACCTGGTCCTCCTGGGCGATGCACTTTCTGAAGAAAGCCGCGAGAGATTGGCCTTCCTGATTCGAGCCTCCGGGACGAATACACCAGTGTATTCAATTACCGGTTCCCCAAATCCCGATGCTTTTGTCGACGTTGCATTGGACGGCAAGCCAGATGAGGCTTTCCGGAAGATCCGGGAGATACTAGAACGTGAACCGCGTCTTTCAGGGCGGGTGGGCTCCAGCAGGAACCATCTCTAAGGAACTCGCGGCAGGTTAGCTGAACTCAGACAACGATTCGTGTAAGTGCATGAGTCGCGCCGGTAATCCCCTTCCAGTATCTACTCTGCCGCGTCTGAAGCGAAGAGAATTTGTTACAGTGCAGGGATTCTGCGGCCACTCTTATTTCAACAGACGCTCCGGCGCGTTACCACGTGCGCCAACTCACAAGCGCCGCCTCAAACGAGTTAGGGAGCGGCGATCTGCACGATCTGAAAATCGAATTGGGATAGACAGTACATTGCAGCTTCGGGCTCTGGCCATTTCCTGTATTGATAGTGGGTCAGTTTGAAACTGGCCCCCTGCCCCCGTATTCGTTTCCTTGCCTGAACTCACTTCGAAATGATAGAGAGAAGATAGTTCCGCTCTTTCCGGGGACAGTTTGTACAGCGTACATGCAGACTCCGTTGATGTTTGGCAAATGTTCCAGCTGCGATCCATATCGTCAATTCATCAATGTCTGGTACGCGCTCTCTACGCCGCCTAAGGAACCACAATGATTTTGCCGCCCGTTCCGCCCTTCTCAGCCAGGCGGTGCGCCTCCTGGATTTCCGACAGTTTCATGGTGCGCGCGACCGGAATCGAAAACTGACCGCGCGTCACATCATCCGCGAGTTGATACAGCCGCGAAGCATCCGGCTCCGCCATGAACGCCTCTACGCGGATGTCGTATTGATCTGCGCCTGGCGGCTTGCCCAGCACGGATCCAAGCACTCCACCCGCACGAATCCTCTTCAGCAGTGATTGAATAGTGGGACCGCCCACGGTGTCTGCGATCGCATCCAGTTCAACCAACGCCGCGCTGTCTTGATCGTCATCCAGCGCCACGACCGTGTCGGCCAGCAACTCCTCGGCTTTCTGTTTCTCGCTGCTGCGCACCCCCGCGATCACATGCACGCCATGCTGGCGCGCCACGTGCACCGCCGAACGCCCGACACTTCCCAGAGCGCCGGTGATCAAGACCTTCCATCCCGGGGCCGGCTTCACGGCCCGTTCGATCAGTTGTGCGCCCGTCAACGTCACCAACGGCAATGCCGCAGCCTGCTCATAACTAAGAGCCTCGGGAATCGGCGCAAGTACATCGGCCTTCGCCACGGTGTACTCCGCGTAAGTGCCATTGGCCAGACCCATCACGCGCATGCCTTTGCGAAAACCGGCCACCGCGCGGCCCGCTTCCACCACTTCGCCGGAAAGATCCCGCCCCAGGATCGCCGGAAACTCCACGGGCATGCGGTTCTTAGCCTCCCCGCTGCGAATCTTCCAGTCCACCGGATTTATGCTGGTCGCTCTTACTTTCACCAGAACTTCATTGTCGCCGTAATCGGGAACATCCGTCTCTTCGTAACGAAGCTGCTCCGGACCACCATACTGATAAAGCAAAACGGCGTTCATGTCCCCTCTTTCGAGCCCAAGCTATCGTGTGCAATGACGATATAGGGTTTGTCAAAATCCATCGCTGATCTCGCTAACGCGCAGCCTTCGGCGCCTTTCCTTCCGCTACATCTTGCACGAACCCAGCCGCGAATTTCTGCAATTGAACATCTGCTTCCGCATCCGCTAGCGGTCGGCCGTGGCCAGGAGCAATCACCCGCGGCTTGAGTGCCGCCAGTTTCTTAATGGAACGCGCGGCTTGCTCCCAGTCGGAGGTGAAATATGCGGGTGGGCCGTGCAACTCAGCAGGCTGGCTTACCGCCGCATCAAAAAATGACTCCGGCTTGGTCGTACAGAAGGCGTCACCCACAATCAGGGTCATATCTGCGCGCCGGAATAGCGACACATGCCCCGGAGTGTGTCCCGGTGTGTGCAGCACCTCCCAGTTCGGCAGTTCATCGATCTGCATGCCCTGCCCCGGATCCGGCGCACCTTCGGGAAAGAACCGCAGACGCGTTCCCAGGTCCACCGGCCCGCGCGGGTAGATGGGCGACAGAATGGCCATCAACCCACCGCCCGTCCCAGGATTCGGTGGCGGGTATTCGCTCTTACCCGTCAGATACTGCTCCTCCAATCGATGGGCTATTACGGGCACATCCCAGTGCTCCGCAAGGTCCGGCGCTGCACCCACGTGATCGAAATGTCCGTGCGTCAAGACAATCGCGGATGGAGGGCCGTCAAATTGCCTTTCTGCCCAGTTCCGGATCACGGCCGCAGAAAACGGAATCCCCGCATCGATGAGTGTCCACGTGCCGTCGGCATGGGTCACAGCGAAGACATTCACAAATCCGATCCGCAGCCCTCGCACCCCGTCAGCGATATCGTCCATTGGAACGGGCTGCACTGGTGCAGCTTCAGGATTAGCCACCTATTTCCTCCTCCCATGCAGGCATTGCTGCCCCGCGGGACACCGCTCGTGAGCCGTAGCCCGCAACTCATCATGTCTCTGATGCGCATTCGCAGGAAGAAGGAAGCTAGCGATTGTACGGCCCTATCGAGCGCCCAGCACCGACTCAGACCGCGTTGTTCCACTCAAGTTCCATCGCCTCGAACCTCACGTACGTACCCCGAAACAAGTACAAAGGGTCTGACAAACTCTGCGCTTCCATGATCGTGTCGGGTGTAATCGGATATTTCCTGATGCGCTCGCCGGTGGCGTTAACTATTGCGTTTGCCAGCGGTGGTGGTGCCGATCTCACTGATACCTCGCGCGTGGCGGATTGAACTCGGTATCCGGAACATCCAACCCGCCTACATCGATGTGTCCAATGTCGCGATGTACGCGAACATAGGGTCCGCCATGTTGTTGTTCACTATCCGGCCGTCACCGGATCGACATGTCCTCACGCATGCAAGCGAAATTGATGCCGCACACGATGCCGCCCATGAGTTGATTCCGGCCCGCTGTCCTGTTCATCAGCGTGCCGATATCGTACGTGCGCTCAAGCCGGCTCACGCGCCCCATGTGCAGGGTCGATCGACAACGAACTCGGCGAAGATCGCTACCCACAAACAGGCTGTATAGGATCGTGATCCTCAGAAGGCGCAGCCGACGTCATAACCGCAATGTCTGCCACCGTTGTGGTCATTTGTGGTTCTTCGGACTCGGGCGTCCGTACGGGTTGCGTGGTCCCGGGTCCGCGCATTCGAGGGCTGTAACTACCGCCTTTGCATGCGTTGCCCCCGTGTCGTATCGCTTGAAGAATTCGCCAAGCGATCCGACGCAAAGATCCGGACACTCGGCAGCGGTTCGAGGCCTTCTTGCGCTCCTCGTATTAAGTGATGCGTAGGCCACGCGCATGTTGACCTTTGCATTCACGTCTGTGGCGACAGAGTGAGGGAGGGCACCGCAGAAATATTCCTAATTGGCCCATATTGTCCCGCCGCGGGCATCTAAATCTTTGAGTCTGAGTAATATAAGGCAATATTGATTGGGGCGGCTAGTGGGGATCGAACCCACGACATCCTGAGCCACAGTCAGGCGTTCTGCCGCTGAACTATAGCCGCCATCTACGCAGTCGATTGTAACATCGAACAGTTCTGGCAGGCCGGGGAGGGCCGCCCTTATGACCCCCAAGTTTGCTCGCCTGCCCAGGACATCGCAGCCGTACCCAGGAACCGGTCGGGACGCGTCGGTTCACCCCCTGCTTCCGTCATCTTCCAATCGCTGGCAACGCGGCGCCTGGATCTTCCGCGACCGCACCCTGCAGGGGCTGGAAATTCTTCTCGACGAAGCGTTCCGCATCCCCTTTACGCCGGTCCGATTCGGCCTCGATGCCATCATCGGACTGATCCCTTTCCTTGGCGACGCCGTTGGGGGCGTGCTTTCACTCGTCATTCCACTCGCCGCGTGGATGCGTGGAGTTCCCTACATCACCCTCGTCCGTATGCTGGCCAACACCGGCGTCGGAGTTCTGGTCGGCTCCATACCCCTGTTCGGCGACATCTTCGACCTTTTCTGGAAAGCTAACCGGCGCAACTATGCCTTGTTGCAGCGTCACGTGCTCGAACCGCAGCGCCGGACCGGACGCGACTGGATTTATTTGGCCGGGCTCCTGCTGGCGATCGCCGCAGTTCTCGCGATCCCCGTCGTTCTCTTTCTGTGGCTGGTGCTTTGGCTGCTCTCACGGGCGGCGCATCAGTTCTGACGCGAAGCAACTATGGCGCCCGGACGCATCGTCGCTAGCAACTTCATCCCGGGGCGAGATCAGCCCCGGGGTCATCGCGCTTTACCCCGCACCCCTCTCGAATCAAAGCATTTTCGCGATACAATCGGAGCATCCCGTCGGGGCGTAGCGCAGTCTGGTAGCGCATCTGCTTTGGGAGCAGAGGGTCGGGGGTTCGAATCCCTCCGCCCCGACCATTTCACACCGTTACCCTGATAAATTCTTGGCGTGACGCCACGCTTCCTTCAAACTCAAGCAAATTCCCCCGAAACAATTCCTGTTCGAGATCCGCTCCCACAGGCCGGGCATGTGGCCGAGATTCCCCGGGTGGAGACTTCACTTTCTCGCGACACCACCGAGATTTGATACAAAGTTCGCACTACCCCTTCCTCGCCGAAAGAGGAAATTCTTTCCGCATCACGCAAAAACCTCCGCACGCCTTGAATATCTGCCGAATATTTGCATCCAAACTACCCAGGCACCCCTAACGGCTTGCCGCGTGGTGCACGAACAAACATTAAGGAGAACGCGCATGCTTTGGACGATTTTCGTCATCCTTCTGGTACTGTGGCTTCTGGGATTCAGTTTCCACATTGCCGGCGGGCTGATTCACCTTTTGCTGGTGATCGCCGTTGTTGTTCTGATCATCCAGTTGATAACCGGTCGACGCGCCGTCTAGAGGTGTCGCACGGCCCCACCGGCAGGTGAAGACCTGTTCTACGGGACCCCCCAATCGTCTTCTTGATCTGCAAGCCGCGGACGCACAGTACCGCTGTGCGCCGCGGTCTGCAGATTCAACTCTTTGTCGGCATCACCGCTGACAGTTGCTACGACGATAATCTGCTACGTCGCGCCCAGCGGCGGGGTTCAGTCTCTTCTGCACGAAGACAGTCACCGCTCTCGATCGATCCCCGTCCCTCCTTCTCTCCTGCTTCCCACCTTCGATTTCTCTAAGCTTATAGCTCCGTCGTGCCTGGTCGTTCGCGCGATGATCAATGATCGATATTCAGGATCCTGCGGTTCTCGTCTCCCGCTGCGCACGCTGGGGCCCCTCGTGACGTTACACTTTCCTCGTCCTACATCAACACACCGGGAGCCCCTTCATGCCCTATTACCTGGCCGTTGACGCTGGCGGTTCCAAGGCCGAGTTTCTACTGGCCACCGAGGATCGCGAACTGGCCCGGACACGAACGGGAACCATCAAGCGGGTCAACGCCGACGAAGCTGTCGCGGAAAGCAATCTGGTGTCCGCCTTCTCCGAGTTGGAACGTGCCAGCGGAATCGGCATGCATGAAGTAACCCGCGCCTGTATCGGTACCTCAGGCAACACCGTTCCACTCGTCACCGACTGGCTGTGCGCCAGCTTCGCCCGCCATGCCCCATGCCCTCTCCTGCTTCTCGGCGATGTGGAGATTGCGCTCGACGCCGCATTCGCAAGCGCCCCTGGCATTCTCGCGCTGGCCGGCACCGGGTCCAACGTTGCCGCTCGGCGCAGCGACGGAGAAATCATCACCGCCGGCGGTTGGGGACCCATGCTGGCAGACCAGGGCTCGGGGCATTGGATCGGGATGGAAGGACTGCGGAGAGGATTTCTGGCGCGCGATGAAGGACGCCCGACGCAATTGCTCGAAGCTGCGCGGACGCTGTTCAATCTCCCCTCCGTCGATGCGCTCATCGAATTTGCCAACACCCAGCCGGCTGCGCGCTATGCTTCTCGCTTTACTCCTGACGTTGTCGCTTGCGCTGAGCGCGGCGACACGGTCGCCCGGGACATCCTCGAACGCGGTGGACAGGACCTGGCATACCTTGTCAGCCTGCTGATTGAGCGAATGCGCGCCTTCGATGGCGACCGGTTTCAAGTTCCGGGAGTGGCGCTCGCCGGCAGCATCCTCGCCAAGGTCGAACCGGTGCGGGCATCGTTCCAGCAGTGGCTGAGCGCGCGATATCCTGACATCCTAATCCTCCCCGAGCCTGTAGATCCGGTGCGTGGAGCTTTATGGCGCGCGATCCGGGGCGCGTGATGCTGAGTTCCACTGGACAAGGGGTATCCCTGATGAAAACCGATCGTTGCTGCCTGGTTTCGCGCGCGTTTCTTCTCGTTATCTTCGCTCTTGCTGCTCAGGCAGCCGCTTCTGCGCAAGATGCCGGTGGAGAAATAAAGCCTGCCCCCTACCAGGTCGCCTGGCAGGATCTCGAGTTCGGGGTCATCATTCACTTTTCAACCAACACCTTTCTTGATCGGGAATGGGGCGACGGAACAGCCAGCCCGTCGACCTTCAACCCTACCGAATTCGATCCCGAACAATGGATGCGCGCCATTCACGATGCCGGCGCCCGCTACGTGGTTCTTGTGGCGAAGCATCACGATGGATTCTGCCTCTGGCCCACAGCGCAGACTGACTACAGCGTGAAAAACAGCCCGTGGAAAAACGGCAAAGGAGACGTGGTGGGCGACGTCGCACGTGCCGCCCGCAAATACGGTCTCAAATTCGGCGTCTATCTCTCTCCCTGGGATCGTCACGAACCCCGCTATAAAGACGCGGCGGCCTACGATCGCTACTACAATTCAGAACTTGAAGAACTCGCTACGCGCTACGGCGACCTCGTCGAATTCTGGCTCGATGGCGCAGGCAGCGAAGGCCACGTCTACGACTTCAAAAAGATCATTGAGACCCTCCGTACCTATCAACCCAACGCCGTGGTCTTCGCCGACACTGGGCTCTTTGAATATGGCGACGCTCGCTGGGTCGGCACCGAAGCCGGCAGCGTCGATTATGAAAACTGGAACATCATCGACCGCCACGGCTACAGGCGCTGGCGCCCGGTCGAAGCCGACACCCCGCTGCGCAAGCTGCACTGGTTCTGGCATCCCGATGATGAATCTTCTTTGAAGAGCCTGCCTGAACTGCTCGACATCTACGACAAAACGGTCGGCCGCGGAGCGCAGCTCATGCTGGGACTTGCTCCCGACCGGCGTGGACTTCTCCCTGACTCAGACGCCGCTCGCCTGAGGGAGTTCGGCTCCGCCTTGCAATCCCGCTCCAGCAATAACCTCGCCGCACAGCTGGGTCATACGTCAACCGACTTCAAGAGGGCGGTCGATGGTGATCCGGACACATTCTGGTCAGCGCCCCCCGGTTCCCATCACGCCACCCTGGAGCTCAGCTTCGACAAGCCCATAACCTTCGATCATGCCCTGACCATGGAGTGGCTCAACGACGGACAGCACATCGAGAAATATGCCATCGAGACTTGGGATGGGAAAAAATGGCTGCGCGTTGCTGAGGGGCAGGCCGTCGGCCACTCCAAACTCGACCAGTTTGCTGCTGTCACATCAACCCGCGTCCGCCTTAATATCCTCTCCAGCACCTCGGAAGCGCATATCCGCGAATTCCAGCTGTACCGATGGGAAAACGCGCCCGCCGTCGAAGCTCAACGCCCGATCAGATGACCAGGCTCTCCAGGCGGCGAGAATGACCAGGCTGTCCAGAGCGGGTCGGAATCAACCCATCCCGGTCAATCCGCTTCCCTCTCCGCGATCGATTGCTTCCGGCGTGCCGCATCTGAATGGATTTCGTGGCACCCACAAGAGCGCCGGAGAACCAGTTCCAGGGGCAACACCACCCGCCGGCCTTTCGCAGAGTTCGACCCGTGGGCAATCCGCTCGAACAATAGATTCGCACCCGTCTCGCCCATCTGGTAGACCGGCTGCCTTACCACTGTCAATGCCGGTTGGAGCACATCGGCTATATCGAAATCATCAAACCCCGCCAGTGCGATCTGTGCCGGTACATCGATACGCAGCACCCTGAGCGCGTGCAGCAGGTAGCGCATGGTCAGGTTGTTGCCGGCGAACAGTGCCGTCGGCGCCTTAGGTCCCGACAGAAGCGCACCAACCGTCGCCACTGTATCTTCTTGGGAGCGGCAGACCACATAGTTCTCTGACGCCAGCCCGGCGCGGGTCATTGCCTCGCGATAGCCTCCGAACCGTGCCTGCATGGTAAACAAACTCCGGTCCATTCCCAGAAAAGCGATCCGCTTGTGGCCATGTTCGATAAGGTGGGCGATGCCTGCACGCGCGCCTGCCCGGTTGTTCACTACTACTGAGTCGAATCGCGAATTCGGGGCCGGCCGGTCCAGCGTCACGATTGGCACCCGCGAAAACATCTCGTCGCGCAGATACCCGTCCTCGTGCGGCGCGGGAATAATGATCATGCCGTCGATGCGTCGCCGCAGCATCAGGCTCGCCTGCTTACGCTCGATCTCCGTCTTCTCGTCCGAAGTCGTGATCAGAACCGAATAGCCGCGCTGCGTCGCGACTGTCGAAATGGCATGCGCGCAGGTGGCGAAGAACGGATCGTACAAGTATGGAAGAATGACGGCGATTGTCTTGCTATGAACCGAACGCAGGCTCCGCGCCAGTTCATTAGGCTGGTAGTTGAGCAAACGGATGGCGCGGTGCACGCGCTCCGCGGTGGCCTTCGACACGTTTGCACTGCCGCTCAACAGGCGCGAAACCGTCATCTTGCCCACGCCAGCCAACTGTGCGACATCCGCCATGGTGGTGGTGCGTCCCATGGCCTCGGGTTTCTCTCGTTTCAATTCGGGCATCTTTCAGTCAAGCCAACGTCTGCGTCAATCTCGCGCGTCCGCGGGAGGTCCCTTTCCCGCCTTTGCGACTTACCATTGCGGTTCTGGTCGGCACGCAACCGATCCGTCGATCGGGGTCCCAACAACCCTGCCATCCCAAACTCCCGTTGGCACGCGCCGGGAGAGTCTTGAAACTTACGCTTCGAAAGGTTCAAAAGCTCTTGTCGGATCGGACTGCCCACCCATACTACCCGAAAACCGCCGCGGCTGTACCCGGCGAATGCCTGGTTCATGGCTCCGTCCCGCTCCCGCGAAGGAACTGCTTACTGCGTTCGGTGAGATACACTTCTAATCAGAATCTACTGGGAACGACAGCAAAGCCCTGGAGCATACCGGAACGCGGCTTTCTGGCTCAGAATCGAAGATTCCGCGGAATAACGTGACCCCGATTCGCGACATATCCTTGCTGCGGGCCAGCACGTCCAACACCACTGGGGTAAGTGCTCGTTTGCGGTTAGTTTGCTAAGTTTGCTAAAGGCTCATCCAGAATGCGGAAGCGGTTTTTGATTTCGATTGCGGCGACCCTGTTCACTATCGCCGCCTCTGCCCAGCAGTACCCCTCCACCAACCCAGGCTCGGGTGGCGATAATCTGTCCGACCCCTACGGGCAGTACAGCCAGCAACAGGGCCAGGGCAATTGCTCCGACCCCCTCATGGCGGGCTCTGCACAATGCGGCGGCTATCAGGGGGGCGCAGGCGGTGGCGGATTCCCTACCGGCAACTGGAACTCCGCGCTGCCGGGCATGGGCTACAACTCACAAAACCGGATTCAAACCTACACGGATGATCGTTCTCTCGCGACCCAGCAAGGCCGCAGTACCCAGATTCCCCTTCCTCCCGAACCCCTGACCGAGTTCCAGAAGTTCACCGCTTCCACCACCGGCATGGTGCTCCCCATCTTTGGAGCAAACAACTTTCAAAGCGTGCCCTCGACCTTTTCCCCGCTCGACAACGCTCCTGTTCCATCGGACTATGTCATCGGACCCGACGATGAAGTTCGCGTCCGCGTATGGGGACAAGTCAACCTCGACGCCACCGTCCGGGCGGATCGTTCCGGCAATATCTTTCTACCCCAGGTAGGTTCGGTTCACGTCGCCGGTCTTCACTTCTCCGATCTTGAAGGCGCAATCCGCGATGCCCTCAGCAAGATCTATCGCAACTTTCAGCTTTCCGCTGAACTCGGCCGCATCCGCGCCATTCAGATTTACATGACCGGCGATGCCCGCCGCCCCGGTGTCTACACGGTCAGTTCGCTAAGCACCCTCATCGATGCCCTGTTTGCCAGCGGCGGCCCGTCCGTCCAGGGCTCCATGCGCCGCATCGAACTGCGCCGCTCCGGCGCCACCGTCTCCACCCTCGATCTCTACAGCCTGCTGATCGCCGGCGACAAATCGCACGATTCCAAACTGCTGCCCGGCGACGTCATCTTCATCCCCCCGGTCGGCCCGGTAGCGGCTGTCTTTGGCAGTGTGCGGCGTCCCGCCATCTACGAACTTTTGCCCGGCGAAACCGTGGGCGCCGCGATAAAAGCCGCTGGAGACCTCTCCGCCGTCGCCTCCGACAGCCGCGCTTCTCTTGAACGCACCGTTGATCGCAGCGGCCGCCAAGCGATGGAACTCCGCCTCGACACCCCCGGCATGGCCACTCCCATGAAAGATGGCGACATCCTCGACATCATTCCCATGGTGTCCCGTTATCAGAAAACGGTGACCCTGCGCGGCAACACTGCCAATCCGGGACGCTTCGCGTGGCACCCCGGAATGCGCCTCAGCGACCTTATCCCCGACCGCGATTCGCTCATCACCCGCGATTATTGGTGGAAGCGCGTGAACCTCGGACTGCCCGCTCCGGAGTTCGAACCTGTTCCCGCTCTGGCCGCGATGAAGCAGCCCATCAGCCCGGTCGACCTTCCACAGCAGCAGCAGTTGGCCCTGCGACGCCGCGCCGCCATCAAGCCCAAGGCCGAAACCGCCCAGTCCACCAATGGACTCACGAACCAGAACCCGCCTCAATACTCCAACCCCCAGCTGGATGACCCCTCTTACTACTGGACGATGACGCCGGAATCCGCGACCCCTCCAGAGAACTACAATCCGCCCAACCCCAACGACACCACCAGCCAGAATCCCGACGGCAGTTACTCCTCGCAGCCCGGAGGAACCGACGCCGCCGGACAGCGCCCCAGCACCCCTCGCGCCAGCCAGAGCTCTCTTGCAGAACAGGGTAATGAGTCCAACGATCAGCAGATGATGAATCGCCAGGCGGTCAGGCGCAACGTGGTTCGTCTCAGCGTGCCCGACATCGACTGGAGCAACGCCGTCATCGAGCGCCAGGACTCCACCAATCTCGCTACCACCCTGGTTAACTTTGACCTCGGCAAGCTCGTCCTTCAGCATGACGCGTCTCAGGATCTCGAGTTGAAGCCCGGAGATATCGTGACTGTCTTCTCCCAGGCCGACATTCATGTGCCCATTGCGGAGCAGACAAAGTTTGTCCGACTCGAGGGCGAATTCGTGCATTCGGGCACCTACAGCGTTCATGCCGGAGAGACCCTGCGGTCGCTGGTGGAGCGCGCCGGCGGCCTTTCGCCCAACGCCTACCTTTACGGCTCCGTCTTCACCCGCGAATCGACTCGCGTCATTCAGCAGCGCCGCATGGACGAAACCATCCACACCATGGTCCTGCAGATGCAGCGCGGAAACCTGGCGCTGGCGTCATCGCCCGTCTCCAATGCCCAGGATCTGGCTGGAATCAGCGCGGCCCAAACCAGCGAACGGGAACTGATCGCGGAATTGCAGCAGGTGCGCGCGACGGGAAGAATCGTTTTCACCTTCAATGCCGATTCGTCCGGCACCAACAGCATTCCGGACGTGCCGCTCGAAAACGGCGACGTCTTCCAGATCCCCTCCGTTCCATCGACCGTGAATGCGGTGGGAGCGATCTTCAATCAGAACTCGTTCTTGTATCGGCCCCAGGCTCACGTCTCCTCTTACCTCGAACTGGCCGGCGGCCCCAACTCTGATGCGGATCGCAAACGGATTTTCATCGTGCGGGCCAACGGTTCCGTGGTCAGCCGGGCTTCAGTGAAAAGTGCCTGGGGGAACGAGTTCTACAAGATCAAGCTCAATCCCGGAGACACGATAGTGGTTCCTGACAAGAACATCAAGCCGTCTGCCCTGCGCGGGATTATTGACTGGACGCAGGTCTTCTCCCAGATGATGTTCGGCGCCGTGGCGGCCAGCGTGGTGTTCTGACCCAAACCGGTTCGAAGCGATTGAGCCTTGGCGGGCCATAGATCGTGGCCTGCCGGATTGTGGCTATGGTATCGTTATCAAAAGCCTGAACAGCCACCCCCACGACTGAATTCCCGGGCTCTGCGCCTGAATTTTGGCTTGTACGCCGAAGCTCTAACGCTCGGCGGAAATACTGCTTGAGAGGCGGCTTTCGCTTTGGACTTCTCCAGATCGTTCATCATGACATACGACGTAGGCGGAAGCCACGTGAGCGCAGGCCTCTGTTCTGTCGAGTCTTTGCAAGTGGCGGAGAAGGTCAGCGCGCCCCTTGACGGCATCACCGGCTTCGATGCTTTCGTCGATCTTCTCTACTTTCTAGGCCGTGATGCTGCGGGGACAGAGCGCCCCGTGGGCGCCGCATTAGCCGTACCCGGCCCTTTCGATTGCGTTGCGGGCGTTAGCTTGATGCAGCACAAGCTGCAGTACCTTTACGGACGCGATCTGCGCGGCGCCCTGGCGGCACGGTTCGGCTGGCAACCAGACCGGCTCCGCTTCCTCAACGATGCGGCCGCATTCCTGCTGGGCGAAGTCCACGCCGGCGGGGCGCGCAACGCCGGGCGCGCGGTCGGCCTGGCCCTCGGCACCGGAATTGGTTCGGCCTTCAGCAGCCAGGGCCGTTGCGTGACCAGCGGAGAAGGCGTTCCCCCCGGCGGCGAGATCTGGAACACCCCTTATGGTGGAGGCATCGTCGAAGATTTGATTTCAACCCGCGCCCTGCATGACGACTATCTTGCCCGGACCAGCAGGGATCTTGACGTCAAGCAGATCGCTGACGCGGCTCCAAAGGACGCTGATGCGCGCCAGGTCTTTGCGACCTTCGGCACTCACCTTGGCCAGGTCATCCGCGACATCGTCGCTCCGTTCCATCCCGACATCGTCGTCATCGGCGGCGGCATTTCCCAATCCGGCCATCTGTTCCTGCCTGCTGCCGAGGCGCAGTTGGAAGGGCTGGAATTGCGCATCGTCCCGTCTCAGCTGCTGGATGGCGCCGCACTCGTTGGCGCCGCCGCTTTCTGGCGCGACCAGGCCGTTCAAAACACCGCACCCGTGGCCCAGGAAACCAAGGTCTGACCCGCGCTCTCGGTTCTCGTCGGTATCAACTTTCCCACGTACATGATGTAGTCTGGCAAGCGAGATTCATCCTGATTGAGCCTTCCCTCGGAACCTGCGCCAATTGCCGGCAGCCGCGGGAGAATCCGCAACGCCAGATGGGAGCCCAACTGAATGTCGATGGCTGAAGTTGAAAAGAAACTGGAGCGGTATAACCGGATCCTCCTGTTCGTCGCCGGATTGGGCGGCCTTCTATATGGCATCGATGTCGGCATCATCGGTGGCGCGCTTCCTTACCTCGAGGCTACATCCAACCTGAACGGCAGCCAGCTTTCCATCATCGTTGCCGCGGTACTGCTCGGCAGCGTCTTCTCCACCTTGTTTGCAGGCCTGCTGGCCGACTGGATGGGCCGCAAACCACTCATGATCCTGAGCGGTGCTTCCTTCGTTCTCAGCATTCCGGTCATTGCCCTGGCTCACGGCTACGGACCGCTGTTCTTTGGGCGTCTGCTGCAAGGTGTGAGCGGCGGCCTGGTGGGCGTGGTTGTCCCGCTCTATCTCGCAGAATGCCTCTCCGCCAGCAAACGCGGCCGAGGCACCGGGGTCTTTCAGTGGCTTCTCACTGCCGGCATTGTGGTCGCAGCGATAATTGGCATCTATTACAGCTATCACGTGGCGGAAGTGGCCCGCACCGCATCACCGTCCGAGCTCTTCGAAATCAAGAACCAGGCATGGCGACGCATCTTCTGGATGTCCATGCCGCCTGGACTCCTCTTTGTCCTCGGCAGCCTCTTCGTCTCCGAATCTCCGCGCTGGCTCTTCCGCCGCGGCAAAATCGAGGCGACGCGCGAAGCCCTGCTCCGCTCCCGCACCGAGGAACAAACCGCCCTGGAAATGAGCGAAATGGAGCAGATCGCTCGCGATGCGGCCCGCTCTAGCGCAGATGGCGGTACGGCCCAGGGGTCTCTCCTCAGCCGACGTTACGTACTTCCCTTCCTGCTGGCCACTGTGATCCTGGCATGCAACACCGCAACCGGGATCAACTCGCTGATCGGCTTCAACACCGACATCCTTCTCCAAAGCGGTCTTTCCGACGTACGCGCTCACTGGGGCTATGTCGTCTTCACCTCGTTGAACTTTCTGGCCACCATCGTGGGCATGACCCTCGTCGACCGCAAGGGCCGCAAATTTCTGTTTCTGGTCGGCACGTCCGGCATCATCGTCTCGCTGCTCTGCGCGTCGGGTCTTTTCATCCGTTCCGAAGCTCACCGCTATGACGCCGCCTCAGCCCTTCAGGCCATGGTCACGCCCGACCAGAAGCTCAGCCTCCTTTTCGACGGGCAGACCGCGCAGAAACTTCTGCCTGCGGGGGCTTTCAACGACCAGCGTTCCGCCCTCTCGGTTATCTATTCCTATGGCGCCTTTACTGCCACCACAACTCCCGCCCGCACCGGGGAAGACGTGCCAGCCCCGGTTGCCATCGACCGTGCCTCGTGCGTTCCGGCCGGGAAGGTGGAAGCTTTTTTTCGCAATCCCTTCGCCGACCTCGATGAGGCCCGAATCGCTCCGCTTCGTATCGAGCACGCATACCTTTCGCCTGTTCCCCCCGCTCTCAACGGGTGGCTCATGGCCCTCTGTCTTTATGCCTTCGTGTCGTTCTACGCGATGGGACCGGGAGTTTGTGTCTGGCTGGCATTATCGGAGTTGATGCCTACCCGGATCCGCTCGAATGGGATGAGCGTCGCGCTGGTCCTTAACCAGCTCGTCTCCACGGTTTTGGCCGGGATCTTCCTGCCCGTTGTGGGCAAGTACGGCTACTCGCGAATGTTCCTGCTGTTCGCGGGTTTTACCGTCGTTTACTGGATCACCGTGGCGCTGTTCCTGCCTGAGACCAAAGGCAAGACACTGGAAGAAATCGAAAAATACTTCGAGCACGCATGAGTGGTGGGACATGCGTCAGCCGCCTGGAAGAGCGAACCCTCGCCACAATTGGTCCACGTGGAACAATTGTGACCGCGCGCACGCGGCTGACTTTGCCTGACAAATTATCTCTGTTTTGTGCTAGTTACGCCCGACTTCTAAAGCGTCGCTCGGACTATGACGCAGGTGATATTGTCATGCCCACCCGCCTTTTTGGCGGCTTCAACCAAGCGGCCGCAGCGGTCGTCCAGCGGCTGATCCTGCGAAAGAATCGTCTCGATCGCCTGATCGGAAAGCTCCCGCGTCAGCCCGTCGGAGCAGAGCAGAAATACATCGTCGGGCTCCGCCTCGAGTTCGAAACAGTCGGGGGTCACACACGTCTGCGTACCTAATGCGCGGGTTATCACGTTGCGCATCGGGGAGCGAAGAGCCTCGGTGCGGCTCATGCGCCCATTCCGTACCTGCTCCTCGACCAGGGAATGATCGAGGGTAAGTTGTTCGAGGCGGCCATGGCGTAAACGGTAGCATCGGCTATCGCCGACATTGAAGACCCACACCCGGCGCTCTTCAGCCACCAAGGCAACCAGCGTGGTACCCATACCGCTGAGGCGATGATTGCGCTGTGCGCGGGTGAAGATGGCGGCGTTGGCGGCACAGACGGCCTTTTCGGCCTGGACAGGAAGCGGTGCTTCGTGGCGCTCCCGTGCGGAGAGATTGTTGAGCACTTCATCGACTGCCAGCGAACTGGCAATTTCGCCGGCTGCCGCCCCACCCATCCCGTCGCAGACCACGTACACTCCGTCCTCAACGGAATAACCGAATGCATCTTCATTGGAGGGGCGCTTACGTCCACGGTCACTGAGTGCCGCGGCCGTGTAGCGCACAACAGCCGTCGCCAAAACTTATCTCCCGCTGCTCAGTGTACACGGGGGGAACCTACTTGGGCATCCCCGCCGCACCCGATTAGCGGGCAGGCTGCTTACCAAGGTTTTCAGTTACCGCTGGAGCGGGGGGCAAATTGAACAGCTGGATGCCGTCCGCCATAAGGATGGCCACCTGGCGCCCGGAGGGAGAGATGGCCACGTTTCCCCCGGCGTCGAAGATTGGGCTCGCAGCCGCCCGCAGGACCATCTTCCCCGTCGCAGCATCGAGTACCTGAACATCCTGCCCGCGAATGTCGTCTGTATCCAGCGGCGACATGGTGTTGACCGAGTGGTTTGAGAGAAGGGTTTCGCGAGCCACGCGCGAGCCGTCGGCTCCCCCGACGAGGATTGGCCAGATGGCAGAGCCCATTCCCGGCTGCTCCCACAGATGGCGCCCGCTGGTGGTGACAGCGAAAAGTCGAGGATCGCCTCCGGGACTGCATCCGGTCGCAACAATCTCGATCGGCGAGACGAAGTCCAGCTTCGGCGAGCAGGCGGAGTCCACGGACCCCAACGTCCGGCTGCCGCCGCTGAAGTAATTCAGGTTTAAAACCCAAGAGTTGGCGTGCCCCCGTATCGTCTCCAGGTAGCCATCGCTGTTGATGGGCAGGTGGACCGCGGAATGCACATGGCTCACCAGCATCACCTTGCCGTCGTCGCGGCGGAGAATGCGCAGGACCGTATCGGGGTCGCCGTTCGGACGCTTCTCGTCATCGACCAGGGTGGCCGCCGCGGAAGCCGGGCTGGGCACTTCGCCCTCCCGCGAGGCGTGCGCCTGGGGCTCCAAAGACCCGGTCACCACGTACTTATGGCTCGGATCGAGGTCAACCCAAAGCACCTGCCCGGGAAAGTGAAGGAACGGCTTGACCTGCAGGCTGGCATCGCCAAGATCGAGGTTGTCTTTGTCTCGGAGCAGGAACTGGCCGTTGTCGAGAATCCAAAGATAGCGCTGCCGGTCATGAAGGGTCCAAACCGTTTCCGCCTGAACTGTTCCCTGTGGCAGCTGCAGGACCACCGCGCGCACCTTCCGTTCGTCGCTGGGATCGGCAGTGCTCATGTCGCGATGCAGCAAACCCGGCACTCGAAACGTAAAAAGCAGGTGGGTTTCGTCGAGGAAGTCCAGTGAAGCCAAGCTGTTACGCATTCCCAGATAAAACTGGCCGGGCGGCGAAAAACCGAGCGGCTCTACCGGGATCGTCAGCGCCGGCGGCAGGGTCGCCTTGATCTGCGGCGGTTCTGGCGAGGGTTTCTTTTTTTGCGAGGAAAAACCTGCCCAGGCAGATGAAAACGGGGCGGCGGGGAAAGCCCGGCATATTGGGCACAGCCAGCAGGCCGCCAGGGCCAGCCCGAGGCCTATGTTCACCCGATTCGCCTTACGGCACTTCACCATCACCTGCCTATTCTTACTCAAACCACGCGGGTTTGTAGAGGACTGCATGAACTCTGGTGTTAGACGCCGGTCGGCAGTCGGGGAACCCATATGCGAGAGTAGAAACACGATGACCAGCGGAAAAACCATCAGCCGGCGTACCCGGTTCCTGGGGTACGGGGCCTGTGCGCTGGCCGGCTGCCTTTGGGGTACAGGCTTTTACTTCGGCCGCCTCGCTCTGAACGAGATGAGCGTGGAGTACATGGTGCTCTACCGCTTTTTCTTCGCGTGCCTGGGCATGATCCCCGTCCTGTGGATGAATCGGGTGCGCTTCACCGCCGAAGAAATCCGCCTGCTTCTGATCTCCGCCAGTTTCGGCGTGCCCGTCCAGTTCCTGCTGCAATTTCACGGCCTGGCGCGAACTACGGTCAGCCATGCTGCCCTTATGGTGGGGTCAATGCCGGTTCTGCTGGCTGCGGCCGCTGCGCTTTTTGCCGGCGAGCGGCTTGACTGGATCGGCTGGCTGGCACTTGCAGTGTCAACAACTGGCGCCGGCATGATCGTGCTGGGCGGAACTCACGGCAACGCCGCTCATGGCCAGCCAAGCCTCACCGGCGATCTGATGGTCGTCGCCTCGCTCTGCACTGCGCTGGCATGGATCCTGGTCAGTAAGAAACTCATGCTGCGGCACAGTCCCCCGGTGGTCACCGCGTACACCATTTTGGCCGGTTCGCTGATGCTCGCGGCTTGGATTCTCGGTCCCTGGCTGGCGAAACCCTGGATTCCGAACCACAGCCAGCCGCCGCCGTTTGCACACATCAGCACGACCGCATGGACAGCGCTCGCCATCAGCGGCCTCGCTTGCACCGCCATCACCACGCTCCTGTGGAACTGGGGCATTCATCACGTCCCCGCATCGCGCGCCGGAGTATTCCTCAACATCGAGCCCGCGCTGGGTTCCTACCTCGGGGTCAAGTTGCTGGGCGAGCACCTGGGACCGTTCGCGTGGTTTGGCGGTGCATTGATACTTGGCGCCGCAATCACGCTCACCACGCGGAAGCACGAACCCCACTCGCTCGCAATCCTCGAATAAAGAATGCGCATCTCATTACAGCAGTATGAAAGGGAACGAGCTTTTCACTTCCGACAACCCGGTGTGCAACACGAATCGAAGCCGTCGGCGTGATTTGCTCGAACTCGCCGGGATCTATCTGCTCATCCTCATCGTGATCTGGACGCCTCGCCCCTGGCAGGTGGTTCTGTGGGGCGTGGGCGCGGCGATTCTCGGGACCGTCGCTGTGCGGTCCTTCGAGGGATTCACTCCCATGGGCCTGTGCCGTGCCAACCTTATGCGCTCGCTTTGGGCGGTAGGGCTGGCTTCCGTCATAGCTGTGGCCAGCGTGCTGCTTGCGTTAAGGCTGCACACCCTGCACCTGCCCCCGAACGCCTGGTTATTCGCGCGGCATTATGGAGCCTACGCGTTGTGGGCCGCGATGCAGCAGATCGTCCTGCAGTGGTTCTTCCTGTCCCGTTCCCTTCGTCTGCTTCCCGACGCTACATCGGCGGCTGCCATCACTGCCGGATTGTTTGCCGTTGCGCACCTGCCAAACCCCATCCTCACAGTTATCACGCTGTTCTTTGGAATGGCCTCGTGCCTGTTCTTCATCCACTATCGGAATCTGGTGCCTCTGGCGATTGCCCATGCCATTCTCGGAATTTGCATCGGCATCACTATACCGGGAAACCTCGACCACAACATGAGGGTCGGGATCAGTTATCTCACTTACGTGGAAAAGCCCGCGCTGACCAAAGCGCTGCGGCTACCGAAGCCATAGCGACCAAACCGCATCCACCGTTGCATGGGTGACCGCTGAGGCGCCCACCCGTCTGTCCCGCCGCCATGCCCGCCCATAGAAAAATCCGGCAATCGCCGCCAGCAAGACATATCGCCAGTTGAAAAATGCCGCGCGCTTGTTGAAATGGGACAGCCCGAAGAGGATTGCCGTCACACCCAGGGCCGGCCACCGGCCGATGCGACGCTCCAGCAGGTTCTGCATCCATCCGCGAAAAAAAAGTTCTTCCGGTACGGCAATAAACAGAAATGTGAACACCCACGCAGCGGCAAACCTGGCGACTACGAGGCCGTGTTCAAAGTTCAACGGGTGCGGATGAAGGAAGCCCAGCGCGAGCCCCAGCGCGAGGGCGACGGGGAGATACATCAGAAATTCGCGCAAGCCGGACCACCAGTCGCTTTTCCGCAGACGAAGATCCAGTCCGACTCCTTCAAGGTCGCGCACTGCCATGAAACCGTAGATACCCGCATTGAGCAGCAGCATCTTGTTGAAGATGGACAGGTGCGGCGGCCACGCCGATTCAAACCAGCGCAGGTCGACGGCCAGGCCCAACGTGGCAAGGATGAGAAACGCCGGCCAGTCAGCGCCTGATTTGATGCGCGCTGAAACAGATGGTTCAAGGAGGGCGGCGATCGCCGCGGGCAGCGCAGCGTAGAGCACGCACCATCTCCACGAAAACATCCCGGCATACACCGTGACGAGAATGTACGGTGCACATAACAGTGCCGGAGCGCCCGTTCGCATCCAGCGTGGCCACGCTTTCGCCCGTCCTGCCACCCGGTTCGGCAGAAAAGCCGCAAGCAGGTAAGGTACCAGGAGCATGATCGCGGCGACCACAGCAGGAAGTGAGAGCAGGTTCACTGCATTATTCTCCGCCATCGTGCTTGGTCTTCGCCCCAACTTGCGCGCGGTCATGGGCGCTAGAGGCGGCGGCCGAAACTCCGCAGGTGTGCGGTGAGCAGTCATCTGGGTTTTGGCACTTCCGTCATCAGGATTTTCCAATATCTGGTAATGCCCGGCTCTACCCAGTCGATCTGTATCTCATTGATTTCGAGCAACTTCAGCGCCCTCGTAAACGGGTAATGTGCAGAAATCAGCACTGGAGAGCAATCGGCGGCCAGCCAAATGCTTTGGGTGGGCAGGACCACTCGCGGACAGCACTCAGACGGGACCTCTTAATTGCACGAGCGGAGGCTCGAATTGACACTTCTTACATGGAGCCACGCCTGCACGATTGGGGTGCGCGCGATGGATGAGCAGCACGGCATCCTGATGGACACCCTCAACGAATTGCGGCTCTCCCTGGTGCGTGGCGGGGGAAGAGAGCAGGTTGGTGAAGGGCTGGGCCGCCTCATCGATTTCACCCGCATGCATTTTGCCTGCGAGGAGCGCCTCCTCGAGCAGCAGGAGTTCCCTGGCCTATCTGTCCATCGAGAAGCGCATCAGCGGCTCCTGATGGAGCTTGAAGACGCCGCGCTGAGAACGGCCCACCAGGACGAGATGCATACCCGATCCCTCCTTCTGTTTCTGCGCGACTGGTATCTGAGCCACGTTGAGCATCTGGATCGCGAGTACGGAGAGTGGTTGAACACGCGCGGCGTGTCCTGACTTCTCTGGCCGGCTGCTGCCGTGCAAAGCGGGCGCTCCATGGCGTGATCTTGCAACGCGACGCATTCAATGCGGCTCACGACTCCTCCATTCCACCCGCCTTGGCCTTCTCCGACTCAAGTCTCCGGTTACAACGCCGATAGAGGGGTGTGGGACATGGCTTTCTGGAGGAAACAGATGGGTTTGATGAAGTGGGACGCGACCTTTTCGGTGGGCGTAGTAGCAATGGATGAACAGCATAAGAACCTTATGGAAGCTTTGAACGACTTGCATGCTGCGATGTCCAACGGAGAGGCCACGGCTGTCGCCACCCAGCTTCTATCTAAACTGGCCAGGTACACCCGGAACCATTTCCAGGCGGAGGAAGCGCTGCTGACCCGCACGGGCTATCCGCAACTGACTGCCCATCATGCCAAGCACGTTCAGCTGAACAACGAAGTCGAGCAATACATCAAGCGCATGCAGACTGGCGAGCGCGCCCTGAGTGTGCACCTGCTGCACTTCCTGCGCGACTGGCTGACAGTTCACATTCAGAAAGAAGACCGGGCCTATGGTTCCTGGCTCAACGCCCACGGAACTCACTGACCGGGGCAATGCGCCAATGGCCGCCCGTGCACCCGCAAAGTCCGCTGGATGTCAGCCTTCAAAAGACAGCTGCGTTGACGCGAACAGCGGTTCTGGCTTCGGATCAGAAGCGAGATCGTAGACGAGTCGCTCCAGCACCAGGCGCTTGTCGGGTGGGGAAGAGCGAAGTTCCAGGTCGGCTCGGGCGATCAGGCGGAGAGCTCGAGTGATGTCGCGCCGGCTCTTATAGCGACGCGCCTGCCGGATCAGATCGTCGGCGGCAAACGGCGGAATACGGAATCCCTGCCACAGCGCCTGCCAGATCGCCCTTTGATCACGGACATTCTTCTCCAGGATCACCAGCATCTGGCGGAACGTGCGGGCCAGCATATAGAGATGACCGATGGCGGAGTCTTCACCCCCATCGGAGTTGTTGAGGAGACCGTGAAGCAGGGCGAGCGCCCGCACCCGGTTGCGCGCACTGATGGCATCGGTAAGTTCGTAAAGCGAGCGCTGTTTGGCGCCCAGCACCATGGTTTCGACATCGCCCAGAGTGATGCGGCCGCGGCCATGGGTATAGAGCAGCAGTTTCTCCAGCTCCGAAGCCACGCACATCATGTCGGCGCCCAGAGCGTCCACCAGTTCGCGGGCAGCATCGCTTTCCAGGCGAGTGTCGGATTCCTGCGCCGTTGCGACCGCCCAGCGCATGGCGTCCTCCTCGTTGACCCTGGCCAGTTCCACGATGCCGCAGTGTTCTCCCAGCGTTTCCGCGATGCGTTCGAACCGGCTCTTATCTTCCATCTCCATGCGCCGGGTGTCGGATGGGATCCGCAGAAAATCCGCGATAAAAATTAGCAGCGCCTGGGGGTTGGGCGAACTGAAATAGCGGTCAAGTGCGGCAAACTCGTCTTTCTTCGCGCCGCGCGTATACAGTTGGCGGACGTTGCGAACGAACAGCACCTGGAACGGCGCCATCAGCGAGGGGGTCTGCGCCCTGTCTAGCACGTCGAAAATCGAGGTATCGCCGAGGTCCAGATCGGACAGGCAGAAATCCTTAAAGTCTTCCGGGACAAAAGCCTTGATGATCGCGGCGCGGCAGCGGTCGTGGAGGAAAAGTTCGTCGCCCGCGAGGACGTACCCCGGTCGAGGAGTTCCCTTCCCTGCCTCGGCGGCCTCCATCTCCCCGATGAACCGGGCGGTCGCAGTGAAACCCGCGCCCCAGCGCCCCGCGCTCAACGCCGGTCCCCGCAAAATGACCTTGTCGGAATCATCCGCTTTCAAGGATAACTCGGGACGAGATGGCAACGTTCCCCTGGATGTGCAAAAGAGGAACCACACAGGTGACTGTGTAAGCTACAGGCTTTCGAGCACATCGGCCACCAGCGCGCTCGCAAACTCCCGCGACAATCGCTCTTCTGCTGCGGGGCTCTCATCGAAGAAGGTAGCCAGGTTAGTGGTGGACTGATACTGCTGCCGGAAGACGTAATTGTTGTTCTGGTAAAGCACCTTGCCATCCCGGCCGGTCAGAGTCACCGACACAACGATGGTGATGAGAAAACTGGAGGACTGCTGGGTGGTGGTGTTGTAGGTGAGCGGAGCCACGGTCTGGGTCAGGATGGTTCCGCGCAAAACCGCGTCGGTATTGCTCGCGACGGTCGGCACTACGCGGAGCCGGGTGCGGGTACCCAGTTCGCGAATCACCGCGTCCGTCATCAACGCCTCGGTATGGTAGGCCTCCGTGCGCGTGGCGAAGACCGGCACAGCCACGCTGCGGGTTCCGGCCGGGAGGTGCGTTGCCGCTCCAAGAGTGTGATATCCGCATCCGGAAAGGACTTGCATCGCCGCAACCAGCGATACGGGCAGAAATCTGCGCATGTGATCATGTTAGCCCGTGACCGCAGCAGATCGAATCCGGACCTATCCCGGCCTGCGCATGGACCGCCCTTTTCGCGTCCGCTACACCCAGGCAGCAGCCAGTTCACCCAGATCGGCCGACGAAAGCCTCAGTCCGTCTTCCCGGCTGGCGAAATAAAGTTGGTTAAGCCGATGCGCATCGGCGCGCACGATACGGTGAAAACCGGCCGTTCTCAGTTCGGATTCCAGGCCTTCGGGTGAAAAGAACAATCGAAACGGCTCCCCCGCCGATGCAACTCTCTGCGCCAGGCCGTCGAACACCATTCGCCGCCTTGGACTGAGGCTCTCGGGAGGAAACACATAATCGAAACTGACCCCGGTTCCAGCCGGCAGTGCTGCGATGTCGGCCACGGTTGCGCGAAAGGCGTTCCGGGTAAGGTACGGCACCACGCCGAGCCAACCGAAGAAGGCTGGCCGCGCGGGATCGAAGCCCGCGTCCTTCAGCCCCGACGCCAGCTTCTGGTGTTCGAAGTCCATTGGCACGAATGTCAGGTTTTCCGGTACCTCGATACCCGCCTGGCTCAGCAATCCACGTTTCCATTCCTGCGTTGCCGGGAAATCAACTTCGAACACGCGCAGCGACGCGAATGGATTGCGATAGGCAAAGGTGTCGAGCCCGGCGCCCAGGATGACGTACTGCGAAATTCCGGCAGCGACCGATTCGGCAAGCAGGTCCTCGACGTAGCGGCTGCGAGCGGCCATAAAAGCCCGGAAATCACGGGCCACCGTGTGCATCGCCCGCTCCAGGTCGCGCTCGAGACCCGGACCCAGTAGTGGCGCGGCGATGGGATCATCAAGAACCGGAGGATGGTCCACGATCTGGTGCGCGGCACGGCGGATGGCGACGCGCAAAGCTGTCCTGCTGGCGCGACCAGTCTGCATGCCTCAAGTCTATCGAGCGCCGCCGGCCCAGGCCGGTACGATGGAACCATGAGTTGGATTGGATGGGCTTTGCTGTCCGCCGTGTTCGCCGCGGCCACCGCGTTGCTGGCCAAGGTGGGGGTGGCACACGTGGATTCAAACCTCGCGACCGCGGTGCGCACCACCGTGGTTGTGATTTTCGCCTGGGGAATCGCGCTGGCCCTGGGCAAGCACGGCGAACTGCGACAGCTCGACCGCCGCACATTGATGTTCCTGGTCCTGTCGGGGCTGGCTACCGGCCTGTCTTGGATCTGCTACTTCCGTGCCTTGCAACTGGGATCGGCATCGCGCGTGGCCCCGCTCGACAAGCTCAGCGTTCCTCTGGTGATGATCTTTGCCTGGTTGCTGCTGGGCGAAAAACTGACCCTGCCGGCCATTGCCGGCGGCATCCTGATCACTGCCGGCGCCGTAGTAATGGTCCTCGGATAGGAACCACGCCCAATGGAGCGGCACGGCTACCCCCGGCCGCCTCTTATACTAGGGAAGACCCGCTAATAGGAAAGACCCGCACCGACCCATCCCATGGCCCTTATCCCAGCGAACCAGAACGACCCATCGCGCCCGTCTCTCACTCCGCAAAGGATTGTCCTGACCGGCTTCATGGGTTCGGGCAAATCTACCGTTGGGCCCTTGGTTGCGGAACGCCTTGGGTGGCGATTTTTGGACGTCGACAGCGTAATCGAAGCCGAAGCGGGAGCCCCAATCACGGAAATTTTCGCCCGTTATGGCGAAGCCGCCTTCCGTGACCGGGAACATGCCACCATCGCCCGCCTCGCTTCCGAGCCGCGACTGGTGTTGGCGCTCGGCGGCGGCGCTATCGAGCGTTCCGACACCCGCGATCTTCTCCTTAACGGCCCTGGGACGCTTCTGATTCACCTCGAAGTCACCCTCGCAACAACACTGATACGTTGCGGCGGAACCGAAGCCACGCGCCCGGTGCTGGCCGATCAGGCCAATCTCGCCCGCCGTTTTGAGCGGCGAATGCCCCTCTATCGGATGGCTCACGTCACGATTGCCGCCGATGCCATCACGCCGGCAGAGGTCGCCGACGCGGTCGTGCGCTCGGCCGCTACGAGTCAGGCTCCGTAAATCAGGCCATCCGGCGTTCACTAGCCTCGAAAGCGTTCGACCCGGCCCCACCCGCAGGGAAATGTCCCCGCTTGATATCATCAGGACAGGCCGGGAGATCTCTGCAACCGGCCACTCCTCCCCGAGGTACACTCCAGCCCCGATGGCCCCACTCTCTCACGCAGCTATTCCGGCCAACATATCCGCAGCTGCTGAAAACCCGGCACTGGCGGTTCCGCAGCCAGGCTCCACGGCTACGCTGATTCACGACTTCAGGGAACTGTTCAAAGTCCGCGTCTCCGGAATGGTGGTGGTCACCGGGTGGGCAGGATTTTATCTCGGCTCGATGCAGTCGGGAATCTCCAGCGTTCAACGCGGCCTGGTCGACACTTTGTTCGGGATCGGCCTGATCTCAGCCGGCGCAAGTGCGTTGAACCAGGCCCTGGAGCGCAAAAGCGATGCCCGTATGATCCGGACCGCACAGCGGCCCATTGCTAGCGGACGCATCTCGCTGGCATCGGGGGTGCTGGCGGGAATCGCAGCACTGGCTCTCGGCGGCTGGTGGCTGCTGCTGCACACTAATCTCCTTACCGTTGCCCTCGCCCTGCTGACCGCGTTTACTTATGTCGCTGTCTACACGCCGCTCAAACGGGTAACAACCCTGGCCACCTTCGTCGGGGCCTTCCCCGGCGCGATGGGACCAATGCTGGGCTGGACCGCCGCGCGAGGACGGATCGAGTGGCAGGCCGTTGCCCTGTTCGCCATCTTGTTCGTATGGCAGTTTCCCCATTTCATGGCCATCGCTTGGCTCTACCGCGAAGATTACGCTCGCGCGGGCATACGCATGTTACCCGTGGTCCAACCTGATGGCTGGTCAACCGTGATTGAGGCCCTGTTCTATGCAGTGCTGATGATCCCGGTCAGTCTTGCTCCCTGGAAGCTAGGCATGACCGGCGTCGCCTACGCCGTCCTGGCCACGATTCTCGGTATCTTTTACCTGGGATATACGATCCGTTTTGCCCGCATCCTGCGTGCACCTTCAGCCGATGTCAGCCGCATGCTGGCGCGCGACCTGCTGAAAGTAAGCGTCATCTACCTGCCTTTGCTGATGACCACTCTGATGCTTTGCGCGATTGCCAGGCACTAAGGACCCGATGACCACCGTTGCTCCCTCTTCTAGACGCAAGCCCGGCACCGGCCCGGCCATTGCCGCGATCCTGCTGATCAGCGCGGCTGCCACAGTGTTCCTGTTCTGGCTCATCTATGTGCATCCGGCGGCGGATGCCGCCAGCACCAGGCTGCCGTTCCTGCCGGCTCTCAACGCGGTGCTTAACGGGCTCAGTGCCACGGCGCTTCTCATCGGATTCACCTTCGTTCGCGCCCGCCGCATCGCGGCCCATCGCGCTTCGATGATGACCGCCTTTGGCTTCTCGACCCTGTTTTTGGTGAGCTACATTCTGCACCACGCGCTGCATGGCGATGTGCGATATCCGGTGCACGCCGCCTTTCGCGGATTCTACCTGGGGCTGCTGAGCAGCCATATCCTGCTCGCCGTGGTGGCTTTGCCTCTTGTACTGGTCACGTTCTTCTTCTCCCTGAGCGGGCGGATTCCGCAGCATCGCAGGATTGCGCGCTGGACGTTTCCCTTATGGCTATATGTCTCGGTGACGGGCGTTATCACGTACGTGATGCTGCGATTGGCGATGAGTTAGGAAAGCGCGCTATGCCCGATCACCCCGCACGACCCATCCGCCCTGACCGCTCACCCAATCCAAATGACGACGGAACCCGTCAGTTGTTGCGCTGGGGCGGGACCATGCTCGGCACGGGCGTGCTGGCGGCGTTGCTGCTAGAGACCGTTCTGGGAGGTTTTTCTCAGACAGGCGCCAGCACCAACAGCGGATGGTTTGCACTGATCGTGGCGCTGATGTGCATTCCGTTCGGCGGATTATTGCTGGTGCTCGGCGTCGCCAAATGGCTGCGCAACCGCTCCATCGCCCGCTCGCACTGAGACAGCCTGGCTTCCCGCCGAAGGCGCCTTAGAAGTCGTGATGTTCGTCGACAAAGCGGGCTACGGCTTGCACCGAACCGCTCACCGCCGCCGGTCCCTCCAGTCCTGTCGGTGCATTGGCCGCCTCGGCGCGGGCTCTCACCTTGGACACCACCAGCCAGTTGTCCTTGTTGGGATGATCCGCGACCCACGGCGGAAGCGGCATGCGCAGATAGGCACTAAGCGTCTCCGCATAGCCTTCGTAGAGTCCGCGCATCTCGCGAAGCCGCTCGTACGAACGATCGTCGCGACAAACACTCACTCCACTCTGACACAACATGCCGTAGAGCTGTTCGTAGCGCTCGGCCGGCAGACGGTCGGGAGCATCACGAATTGGAGTCAGCGAAAATATTTGTGAAAGATCCACCAGGGCGTGACGGGCCATGGCAAATGTCAACTGGGCCTGCCGCGCCTCGTGTCCGCGCACCCCGGCTATGAGCAGCGCGGATGTATCGAGAATCGCGGTGAGTGCGCTGATCCAGCTTTGGTTAGTGTGCTGTGAGCGGAAGTAGCAAAGCAAAGGGTAGGAGATATGGCTTTCCAGCAGTTCGGCGGACCAGCGCTCCCACTCCATCAAAAGCAAAGACAACGCCGAGTCGGCACCGGCGAAGGAGTGGCGGCGCATCAGTTCCGCGGCCGTCGGGGGCGATCCCGCGCGCGCATCGAGCAGCGAAATGCTGACCTCGCGCCGCGAAAAGGCGCTATAAAGCACCGGGAAATAGCCCATCACCACGGCCAGGAACCCCAGCCCTACGCCGGCCTCGAGAATGATGAATTCGCGGGTAATCGGCCGGCGCGGGGTAACATCGCCCAGTCCCAGCGTGAACAGCGTCGTGCCACTGACGTAGAGGTCAGAGCGCAGACCGGCGCCCTGCACATTGTCAGAAAAAGGGCTGCCTTGCGAATAAAAGATCAGGCCGAATCCAAGCACCATGCCGCCTGCCCACATCACCAGCAGCAGAATCAGGGACAAGGGTCCGTAGTAGCTGTAGAAGGATTCGCGCTTGCGGATATCCTTGACCAGTTCCGCGACCCCGACCCATGGCCTCCAAGTGAGGACGTAGAACAGGCGCGTCAAACGGAAACGCCCGATGGCGCGGCGCGGCACAATGATGGTCTGGAACGCATCGACCAGCACGCCAAGTAGCAAAACGATGCCGGCAATGAACGCGACGGCGTGCAAGCAAACCTCCTTGTCAGCAACGGCCCGGCATTCGCCAGGCCCCGATTCCCTGTATTCTAGCCGTGAACGACCGCATCTCAATCACTGATGGCCGATTTGGGTAAAACGCTTCTAGGACTGGGACTGCTCCTGGCGATAATCGGCGCCCTGCTGATGATCGCTGAGCGCACCGGCCTTCCCCTGGGAAAATTGCCCGGAGATATCGCCTATCGCGGCAGGAACGTGCAGGTCTTCTTTCCCCTCGGCACGTCAATTTTGATCAGCATCGTTTTGTCGCTGATCTTCTACCTCATTTCCCATTTCCGCCGCTAGCATACGGGGTTTCGATGGCCAAGCGAAGCGCCGGTCTGTTGCTCTACCGCCGCCGTGAAGACTCGGTGCAGGTATTTTTGGTGCACCCCGGCGGACCCTTCTGGGTGAAAAAAGACCTGGGGTCATGGACCGTTCCCAAAGGCGAGTACCTCGATGACGAGGATCCACTCTCGGCTGCACTGCGCGAGTTTCACGAAGAGACGGGGTTTGCCGCGCCTGACGGGCTGGTCGCGCTGGGTGAAATTCGGCAGGCAGGTGGAAAACTGGTGACTGCGTGGGCCGCGGAGGGAGATTGCGATCCTGCACTGCTGGTGAGTAATTTCATCGAAATCGAATGGCCTCCGCGTTCCGGTCGTCTGATTCGAATCCCGGAGGTGGACCGAGGTAACTGGTTCACAGCAGACGAAGCGCGCGTCCGGATTTTCAAAAGCCAGGAGCCATTCATCGACCGCTTGCTCGACCATGTCAAGCAGAAAGAAACATCCTGAGTGAACCGGAAGCACGTCTGACCAGCAGGGCGAGTCTCTTTACTCACACGCGATCGATGGTGAGCACGGTCTGATCGTCTTGCGGGCGGGTCCCCTTGCAGAACTGTTCGAGCGCCGAAAACATCGCCTGCACGGCGTTGGGCTCACTCAGGTATTGGGCGAGGTTCGATGCGCCGAATTGTGCCCCGTTTATGTCTTCGGCCTCCGTGATCCCGTCGGTGAGCAGCAGCAAGCGATCGCCTGGGTGAAGTTCAATGGGAATGGCATGAAATGACGCGAATCCGAACAAACCCACCGGCGGATCGCCATCGACGATTGTTTCGACTGCTCCATTGGCCCGAACGACCAGCGGAGACGCGTGCCCTCCATTCACCAGTTCGACATGGTCGCTCCCGGTTTCGTTGTGCGTGTAGCGTATGGCTGCAAGGGTGACATATTTCTCTCCGGGCGCACGCTGGACAATGAAGTTGTTCAAGCCTTGCACCGCATCCACCAGCAAGGCTCCCGACATGATCTGCGCATGGAACATTCCTTGAGCCATCGCTCCCAGCAATGCTGCAGGCACACCCTTTCCGCACACATCGCCAACGATGGCAGCAAAACCGTTCGGCAGAGGAATCACATCGTAAAAGTCACCGCCAATTCCCGTGCACGGAATCGTGCGCGCACCGAACCGCACATAGGAAAATTCCGGCAGCGTCTGCGGAATGATCTGCCGCTGAATGCTGGCGGCAATCTCCAGTTCCTTGCGCAGCAGCACGAATTCCCGTTCCGCGTCGAGCATGCGCAGATTCTCAAACAGCGTGGTGGCCTGGCTTGCGATCGCCTCCAGGATTTCCTTCCGCATCCGCGTGAAATCGTGAGTGGCTGCGCGGCTGTCGAGGTAAAGTATCCCGAGGAGCTGGCCTGCGTTCTGGCTGCGCATGGGAATCGCGACCACGTTGCGGATGGCGCTGAGTATGAGACTTTCGCGCCCTTCGGTTGCCTGTTCGAACGAATCTGAAAAGATAAACGCGAGCCTCGAACTTGCTGCATCGCGCAGTACCGAGCGCGAAACCGTCGTCGGCACCGCGATCGCCCCCCCGCTGCGCTCTTGCCCGCACTCGAATTTAAGCGCTTCCGCGCTCTCACCCAAGAAGACAAAACCGCGTTCCGCACCTGTTAATCGAATTGCGTATTCCAGCATCGTCGACAGCACATCTGCGCGCGCTCCGTGCTGATAGAGGCTCTGCGCCGCCCGCAAAAAGAGGGAAAGCGTATCGAGATCCGACGAAGCGACCGACGTGGTGTTGATAAACGTCGTCACACCGGTCTGCGAAAGTTGCTCGAGGAGAGACCTGGGTGAGTTACCGGAGTTCGGTTCGTCAGGTACCTCGAAAAGCAAAGTATGGTCGGGCGTGCCCAGCGCTATCCGATCATTCGAGCGCAGACGCGTGGTCGTAATGCAAATGCCGTTCACATAAGTCCCGTGCCGGCTTCCGGTATCGCGAAGAAAGTAGCCCTCGGCGTCGCGGTCGATGAGCGCATGCGATCGTGAAATCTCCGGACTCGAGATGCACAGATCGCACTCCGAGCTGCGGCCCAGCGTGAACGGAAACCGTTCCACGGTAACGACCCTGGGCGGCGCGCCCGCCGCATCATTTGCCTGCGCCGGCAGCGTTAGGCGGGCGTTCGAGCTTTGCCTCGTGACCATTGCTTTCAGGGGTACTTGCGTTTGCTGGGGATTACTTTCATCTTGCAATTGTGTATAGGATAGTACCACCGAGTTGTACCGTCGGCCCGGGTCCATCCGCAAACATTCGCTCCGGACAGCATCGTTTCCGGGATGGTCCGGCGAGTCTTCAACAAGCGCTTGAATGCACGATGAACCTACCATTCCGCTCGCCACCGATGGCGCCGTGCGAACCGCAGTGCCGGCTGCGAGTGCTGCGTGGGGCAGCTTTAAACTGGTTGCCCGGGTCGGCATGGGTGGGTTCGGCGAAGTTTATCGCGCCTGGGATCCGTCGCTCCAGCGCGAAGTTGCTTTGAAGCTCTTGCTGGCTGGCACCCTTGCCGGCGACGCCGAATATGAAGCCGTTCTGCGTGAGGCACGTGCGCTCGCCTCAGTGCGCCATCCCAACATCGTTTCGGTATACGGCATCGACCGGCACGACGGACGCGTAGGATTCTGGACCGACTTCGTGCACGGCAAGACGCTCTCCTTCCTGGTCGCAGAACAAGGCCGTTTTGGAGCGCGGGAGGCAGCCCTCATCGGACTCGATATCGCTCGTGCACTGAGCGCTGTGCACCGTGCCGGCCTGCTGCATCGGGACATCAAGGCTGAGAATGTTATGCGGGAGGAAGGCGGCAGAATTCTGCTGATGGACTTCGGCTTGAGCACTTTGAGCCAACGCCAAGAGCACACCGCCGGCACCCCCAATTACATGGCGCCGGAGTTGTTTGACGGCCATCCCAGCAGCGTTGCCAGCGATATCTACGCCATGGGGGTACTGCTTTACTTTCTGATCGCGGGAGCCTTCCCCGTCCGGATCAACGCGACATCCCCGCCCGCCGTTCAGCAGGCCATGGCGAAGCGCACGCCTTTGATCGACCTCCGCCCCGATCTGCCGGAGTCGCTGCTGCGCACCATCAGCACCGCCATGGAAGTTGACCCTGCGAAGCGATTCACCAGCGCGGGCCAACTGGCCAGCGCCCTCGCTGAATCTCTCGGAACGCCAGCTCCTGTAGACACTGCCCCGGTTCCCCCTCTTCCTAAAAGAAGGTTCAGGCGCGAATGGATTGTTGCAGCCGCGGTCCTGGCGGCCGCCCTCCTCGTCGGCATTTTCACTACCACCGGGAAGATAAATACATGGTTGCACCGCGCCACTAACCCTGCAGCCGCGATGAGAGGCGGAACTGACGACCGGTATCAAAAAGCTCAGGAATTGCTCCTGCATTCCTACAAAGAGAGCAACGTAGCCAATGCCATCGATGGCTTCAAAGCGGTGCTTCAGGCTGAGCCGGATCATGCTATGGCGGAGGCGCGTTTAGGGCAGGCTTACTTCGTTCAGTACGAAAACAAGAATGACGTGAAATGGCTCAGCCTTGCATCCGAAGCCACCAACCGCGCCATCAGCCTTGAGCCTGATCTGGCCGTACCTTACATCACCCAGTCACGCATCGCGGCCACGCAGGGCAAAACCCCTGAAGCCACTCAACTCGCGGAAAAGGCGCGAAAGCTAGACCCCAACAACGCCGAAGCCTGGGGCGCGTTGGGCGATGTGTATTCAGCCGAAGGGCGAAAACCCGACGCGATGAATGCCTATCAGCGCGCCGCGGACCTGGCCCCTGATGACTGGCGTTGGGCCGTCAACCTGGGTATTGCACAGTATCAACAGGGCAATTTGAAAGAATCGATCTCGCAGTTGGAGCGCGCCGTCGCTCTTGCGAACGACAACGCGATGGCCTTCTTTGATCTGGGAATCGCCCACTCGGCGGCGGGGCAAATCGAAGAGGCGCGCCTGGACTTGCAACGGTCGATAGACGTGGAACCGTCGGCGCGAGCCTATTCCCAGATGGGGACCTTACTCATGTTTCAGGGCGATTATGATCGTGCCGTAGAAATGGAGAAAAAAGCGATTCAGTTGGACCCCGGACGCTACTCCGAATGGGCTAACCTCGGGGACGCTTACCTGTGGAGTGGCAAACATCATGACGAAGCGATGAATGCTTTCCGGAAAGCAATCGAATTGGAACAGGCGCGGCGTGTCACTCACCCGCAAGACCCCGACTTGCTCGCCACTCTCGCTGAAGACTACGCACACATCGGGAACGCTTCGTCGAGCGCCGTTATGATCCGCCAGGCCAAGGCCCTGTCATCGACCGATCCCAATCCCAGCGTGGACTACACCCTGGCTGTTGCCTCCGAAGCGCTGGGCCATCGGGCGGAGGCAATTCCCCTTATGGCGAGAGCGCTGGCGGCCGGTTACGGCAAAATCGAATTCGAAAAGAATCCCACTCTCGCGGGCCTGCGCGCCGACCCCGCCTTAGCCTCTGCCCTCAACGCGCAAGGAACCAAAAAGAACTAGACGCGTGTTGAGAAGATGCTTTAGTTTCGGGTCATGGCCAATACTGTAGTCACTCTCATCAGCGCACAGGGCATGCTCGTGGCGGACACAGGCTCCGTTCCTGTCGTCAGCGGGAATACCCTGACCATAGGCGCGGACGACGGCAGCGCATTCGTACTCTTCTTCTCCCCGGATGCAACAAATGCCCTGTCACCAAAGCCGGAACCCGCGTTTGCGGTTCCCAAGGGAACCAAGGCCGTCTTTACCATGACAACATCGAAGCCCGGATCATACACAGCTTTTTATGGGCCCGTGGGGTCCAGTGCGCCGGGAACCTTTCCTCCCGAAATCTCTGACCAGTTGTATCTCAATACCCTAGGCGCCGTGTCGGTGGGTTTTGGCGGTCCGGGTGGAAACGAAACAATGGCGTCCGGGCACTAACCAAGCCGCGCCAGGTCGTCGTTTGGAGTTACTTCAAGTCTTCCACGCGGAGCCTTGTAGCGGGATCACCCAGCACGATGTAATTGCGAGCGTCGTCTCGGGCAATGGTTAGTTGCGCCAATGCCGGAGAGAGCGCTGGTGACTGCGCTGCCCCGGGTGCGGGCGGCGCACTTTGTGCCAGTGCCAATTGCGAAGACAGCGAACTCCACAGGATGCTGAGCGAGTCGGCCGCCAGGCCGATGCGCTTCCCCTTCATCAACAGTTCGAGCGGGGTGCGGACGGCCTGCACCTGCGGAGTTCCGTTCACATTCTGGAATGCGTAGGGAAAAGCCATGTCGACGTGACCGATCATCGAAAGCATTCCGCGGCTCAACATCGCCTGCGCGAGTGGCGCGATCATCGGTGCCGGCGCGAGGGCGATGGGCGAGCCGTCTTTGTTGAAGAAGTAATTGTTGGTGGTCGGGCAGCCGCCGCTGTAGCACGCGAAGAAGAAGCCGACACTACCTTTCACTTTGGCGTCTGGCGGAATATCGGCGGCAGAAAACTGGTTAAGCGGACTCGCCGGTGTTCCTGGCACCCACTCCTGAGTCACCAATGCGCCCTGCAGGCGGCGCTGCAAAGCGGCATCCGCGCCGGCATAGTTGCAGCCATGCGAGCCGGTGAACATCACGGCCGGAGTGCCCCCCGGCAGGTTACCGCGCAGAATATCGATGAGCTGAGCCTTCGTCGCTTTACCATTGGTGAACGCATTGAGATTGAAGCTATTCCGCGCGCCCAGCGAATTTTGTGGGGCAAGAAAGTCCTGGCTGATGGATCCAGATAACATTGCTGTCGCCAGGTCTCCCGGATTGCGCGTAACCCATACCGCGGCGCTTCGGCTCTGAATCGGCTTGAAGGTCGAGCTCTCATACTCGACCACCGCCTGCGCGTACTGCCCGTAGTCCGCGACATCGTCGAAGGCGAGGCGACCCACCGCCCACTGCATCTTGAGCAGGACCTGAAATTCAAACGGAATGCGATCCGGGGCGCCGACGATGAGCAGGTAGTATGGCACTCCACCCTGATACGGACTGACCGGCGCCGTCAGCGAAACGCCTCGCCCCTGCGCCCAACTCGCGGCGGTCTGACCCGGCTGCACGCCTCGGTCTCCTGAAAAGACCTGGAACAGCCGGTCGTCCTGAACCTGGCTCTTGCGCAGATCGATGAGCGGCTGAAGATTTGCCTGGATGGCGGGATCAGCATCGGATGCAAATAGAATTCCCCACCCGGCCTGGGTAAGGTCATTGGGATCGTCGACACTGTAATCGGTGCCCAGGACCTTGGAGTTGGCGACGCGCTGATCTGCGCCAGGAAGATCGACGCCTAGCCGGCTGAGATCGCCGAGTGATACCGCGGGCGTGGCATTTCCCGTCAGCGCATCAACCAGGAGCGGGTATGGAAGCTTGGCTCCGTCTACAGGTAAGCTGCCCATGGCGGTGATCCCTTCTTTCGCACTAAACCACGGGATGAACTTCCAATTCCAACCGGCATTCGTTCTCTCCAGTCTCGAACACAAGCGGGTTGCCGAGCTCTTCCGACGCCTCTTCCATGCCGAATCCAGGCGCGGCAAAAGCTATCTCTCCGCCCGGAGCGGCTCCGCGCAACACCCACTCGTCGGCTTCCCGCGCAATCTCCTGCACCGAAAATCCAAAAGTCACCGCCACCGGACCAGTAAACGTCACCGTGGATTTTGAATCGCTCGAGGGCTTCACCCCTACCTTGCCGCTGACCACGCCCTGCAGAGCGGGAATGTCGATCTCCACGGGCACGCCGCGCGAATCCGTCGCAGTCACGGTGATGGAGTTTGACTTGAGTACCTCAACGATCAGGTATGCCTTGGCCTTCTCCCCGAAAAAATAATTCTTAACCACCGGGTTATTCGTCCCCAGTGTACCTTCGGCCAGGTAGTTACCCGCGTCGAAAGGTGCAACCGATGTGGAGGTCACATCGGTATAAGTGAACTGCACCGAAGCAGCATGTTTGTAAGCCACATCGATCGATGGCACCGAAGCGCCGAATGCGGCTAGAGTATTGGCTAGAACGCTCAGCCCCAGCGAGAGATCCAGGGAGTCGGTGCGTTGGCCATTGACGGCCGCTGCCGGGTGCGGCGGCCCTGCCTGGGGCTCGGCATTGTTACTTGACCATACCTTCGATAGGGGACCAAGCCATTGCGTGACCTGGTCACGGCCGATCACATCCATTGGTTCGATGCCCGTGCGCGGCAGCTTGACCACGTTGTAACCAAACTTATTCAGGAAGGTGATACTCGGATCCTTCTTCTTGGCAAGTGGCGCCATCTCTTCTCCTGGATTTGTCCTTGAGCCGTCCGAAAACCAGCTGGCCGTAGGCTGTGCAAGAGCCTATCACACGTGTGTTAGCGTATTCGCATGCATTCCTACAGGAAAACCGCGCTCATCCGGCTTGTCCTGTTCAGTGAAGCCACAGAAGGCAGCCTTCCCCTGGCAACCGAGCGCGAATTTGCGGTTACGCTGAGCATCGATGGGGTCAATTTCTCAGCCCAAAACTTCAAGTCGCCGATCAACGATGAACAATGGCGGCAGTTCTATGCGCGGCTGCGGGGATGTAACGTAAACCACTCGCCCTCCGGCGCCCGGGATGCCGCAGCCATTCGCAGCCTGTGCCGTCAGCTCTATCAGAGTCTGATCGCGGTGAGCCCCGCGCTGCGCGACTTCTTGAGAGGTTGCGACCCCCGCCGCCTTGTTATCGAGACGACCCGGCCCGAACTGCACCTGCTGCCCTGGGCGGCCATGGTCGACGACTCCGGGACTTTCCTCGCTTCGACTGATCTGTCAGTGGTGCAATGCCTGTCGGACTTCGACACCATGGCGGCGACGACCGGCAGCACTCTGCAACTGATGTCGGTGTCAGGCCAGGACACCAAGCAGGTCACGGTAGAGCCAGTCATGCATCTGCCGCCTGAAATCACGGTAATCGACGGTGCACAGGCATTCGTTGCACGCACTCCGGTCAGGAACGTAGATATCCTCAATCTCGAAGCACACGGTAATGCCGTGACAAACGAGATTGAGGGAGTAAGCGCAAATGAATTCGCGGAAACCTTTGCCTCAGTGAAGATCGCGCTGTTGTGGAGTTGCAGTTCCGGCGCCGTCAACTCGTGGGGCGAATCGCCGGCCCTCTGCCTCCATCGCAGCGGGGCCGAATTTGTGGTGTCCTTTCTTGCCGAGTTGCATGACCTCGATGCAAAGTCGATTTCGACGCAATTCTATCGCGACGTATTCGGGCCTGCAGCGAGCCGCGATCCGGAGACCGCCCTGGTCCAGATCCGAGCCGGCAAATATCAGAACATCGATGAGTTCCCGAATGCCAACTGGGCTTCGATGACCATGTACATGCGCGCCCCGCTCGACCTGAGCGCTCTGCCGCTGAACGGTCCCCGTGTGCCGCAGGCGGCGTGGAGCGGGGAGCAGGTTGGTCCATCCGGCGTTGATCCGTGCGCCTGCGCTGAGCCCGGCACAGTCGCCGCCGCGTTGTCACCCTCCCCTTCTCCATCTGCCGCTGATCCCGCCCCCGCCATTACTCCTCCTCCCCTGCCCACGCCGGATAACACCCCGCCCACCGCCGGACAGTTGTGGGCTGACCTTGCCGACTTAGTAAGCAAGTTGCAGGCTGGAACTCTGAATGAATTCAGAGGGTTCGATCAACTGCCCGGCAATACCACCGCGTTACTTCCGAAAGAGGCCTTCAAAGCCTGGCGCGGAAACGTAATCCGCATCGATGGGGACGGCGACGCCTTCTGGCTCGACATGCTGGCGGAACTGCATGTCTCCAGCGACGATATGCCCGCGACCGATCAGGCCGACCGGCTCGTCTGGTTCTTTGGAAAAATCGAGCGGTATGGCTCGCCCCTCGTCGTTTGGACGAACGCGGCTGACCGCCATATGAATTTCCTGCAGAATATTGCGCCCAGTTCCACACTCACGTTTCTGCTGATCTATGGACCCGAGCCCACCGAGACGCTTATAGACCTGGTGAGCCAGGACCGGTTGAAACAGGCACAGGCTGCGTGCGCCGGCATCTCTGATGACGCCGGCGACGACATGCTATCCGCGGCATATTTTGCTTTCGCCCGCAGTGAAGACATCGAAACTGCTAAAGGATACTTGCGGCGAATCAACTATCAGGCCGAATTATTGCTTCTCGTTGCCAACTTCATCAGCCGCCGCGGTGTCATTCCGAACCCCAAGCCCGATTGGATGATCCACCACCCCGAGGGCACACTCACTAATCTGCAGCAGCAGCATTGCCAGGAAGACTGCTTTCGAAAGGTCATGAGCCCTGATACCCAGGCATTGCGACGGGAACTGGGACGCGCCAAACACGAATTGGGCTACATGCTGCAGACCCTGGGAAAAGCGAGCGTGGCTGAAATGCTCTATGGTCAAGCACTCGCTGACTTAGAAGGGTGCCCTCCCGAACAGCACGACTATCGCTGGCACGATGCCCTAGGTAAAGTGCTTCGCGACTGGGCAGACTTGCTTTCGCAAACACCCGGGCGTCTTGACAAGGCGAAGGCGCTGCTGGCCCGCGCCATGGCCATCCACTCGTTTCACGGACGAAGGCTGCAGATTGCCTACTGCCTCGACACCTCTGCTCGCATCGCTCTCACCGCGGGTCATTACAGCAGTGCCATCGAGAACGCCGTCGATTCGGCGAACTTGTTCGAAGTGCTCAACAACTGGCGCGGCTGGGGCGAGGCCATGAAGATCCTGTTCGATTGCCTTGCTGAAACGCGAGAAACAGCCCGCATGCATAGCCTGGCTGATTTAGCGATCGACAAGTTGGAGCGATCAAACCTGCCGCAAGAACGGCGCGACGGCCTGCGGCGAGCATTCATCTATGAAAAAGCAAATGCCAACTGGATCTCCGGTAAACTTGCGGAAGCTAGATCTGAATTGGAGAAGCTGGGGCATGGTGTAACCGACCCTTCCAAGACGGACGTCGATCCCGATTTCGAACGCAACGTCAAACGGCTTTGGCATTTTCTTGCCATCACGCCGGCAAGTTGATCCTTCACCTTATGGCCGATCCGATGCCGCTTCCAGATCCGATTGATGCGTTCGACACTGCGATTCAACCGCATGTCGACGGGAAATTTGTGAATGCCCTGCTTTTTACAGGGCACATGATCGATCGCCCCGGGAGAGCGCAGCCAAGATTTCCCGCTTGGGCCGAGAGAAATGTCCGCCAGGCGATCCGAACGGCAATTCAGCACATCGACTGGGCCGATGCCGGCGCGCTCCTGGGTATGGGCGGTGCCGCATCCGGAGGCGACCTGCTGTTCCACGAAGTGTGCGATGAGCTTCAGATTCCCACGCGAATTCTCCTCGCTCTTCCGCCGCAGGAATTCATCGCGGATTCCGTGGCACCTGCCGGGGAAACGTGGATCGATCGTTTTCAAAGCCTGATCATGCGGCGAGGAACCGAGAGTTTATCTGTGATGCCTGCTCGGTCGAATCGTCTAGACAACTCCACCACGGTCTGGGAACGTGCCAACCTCTGGATGATCGATGAAGCGATCGCCGCGGCTCCGCATCGATCGCTGCTTGCACTTTGGGATGGAGCCCGCGGAGATGGGCCGGGTGGAACCGAGCACTTCATCCAGTCCGCGCGGGTGAAGGGCCTGCGGGTTCTGGAGCCGATCCCGATGCAGTCCCTGCTGCGCTGATTGGCCGGGTGAATAAGCTGCCGGCGAAAACCTCTGGCGCGGCAGCTGCCCCGTGGATAATACCGCGTGCACGATCAACACCGCGGCGTGCACAGTGCTTAAGAACAACCGCCACGTCAGCAAAGCATCCATGCTTGTCAGAAATTGAAGCTGACCTGCAGGTCGATGCTGCGATTGGAGGCCGGGGAGGAAAAGAATCCCCCGGCCAGTGTGTTCGACTTGCCGAACAAGGGCGACTCCAGGACTCCAACCGGTTGAGACAGATTGACGAAGTTGAATACGTTCCGGGCCATGGCGGCGAAGTTGAGCGAGTAACGCCGCGGCACCACCTGGTCGAGCCGCGGAGGTCCGCCGCTGCTGCTTAACCCGCCGGGTCCAAGTCCGCCGCCACCACCGCCGCGCGGGCCACCCCCGGGGGGTGGGCCCCCGCCACCCGGCCCACCGAAGCCGCCGCCCGGAGCGCCGCCTTCAACGCGTGGACCGATGCCAAACGATTTGCTCATCCGCATATTCATGCTGAATTGAGAAGGGCCGTTTCCGTTGTTGTATGGAACACGAACCTCGCTGGCAGTCGGATTAAGATCCAGCAGGCCATACTTGGTCTGCACTGTGCTGCTGCTCGCAACTGAAGCGAATGCGGGACGATCGTTGAATTGGTTGTCTCCGTTGAGATCCTGGCCGATCGTAAGATTGAACGGCTGACCAGAGTCCGTCACCAGCATAGGGCTGAACGATATCCCGTAAGGTGCCTGCAGGTTGCCGGCAAGGAGGAATCGGTTGCGTACATCAAAGTTCGCTCTTCCATAGTCGGCTCCGGGGTTGAACTGATTGGAGGGGAAATACGTCGCCCCCGACGTGTCGGCTTTTGCAAAGTTGACCATGTAGAAGCCGAACAGCGATACACGCTGCGCCCGCACCGTGTAATTCATCACAATCTGGTTCTGGTTGTATACGCCGCCCGAACGAAACTGGTAGATGTTCTCATCAATTCCATTGGGCCGTGTACCTGTCCCCGTCGTGGCATCATAAGTGCCGGGAAGATATGCATTGACGTTATCGCTGTAGTATTGATGGCTTCCGTGTGAGTTGATATAGGTTGCCGAAAACGTGGCCACCTTGCCGAATTGGTGCTCAACGCCAACGGCTGCCTGCATGCTTACCGCGGCCTTGAGGTTCGGAGCGACCTGGTAGATTGTCGGCGCCACCGTGTTGAGTGCAGCAAGCTGCGTCGGGGTCGGCGCGTTGGAAGCGAAGCCGGGGTTCTTGACCACATATTGTTGCTGGTTTACCCCGTTCTGACGGATGGCATCGAGAAGGTGAGTGGAACTGAAGCGATCGTAGAACCACCCGTAACCTGCACGGATCACAGTCTTGCCTCTGTTGCTCCCCCACTTGGGCGCATAGGCGAGCGACAGGCGAGGAGCCCAGTCGTTGTGATCGCTGATGCGATTCTGAGCCTCATAGCGCAGACCATAGCTCAGCGTGAAATTGGGACGCACCTTGTAATCGTCCTGGAAGAAAACGCCGGCGTCGAACACGTCGATCTTCGAGCCTGCATTACCAGCGGTGACGTCATACTCTGAAGGTGTCTGCGCGCCATACGCGGCTAGGGAAGAGTAAATGTAGTTGCCGTTGAATCCGGATGTCGAATAACTCGAGTCGCGAGTCAGGCGCAACCTGCCGCCTATATTAAGTGTGTGTGCGCCCTTGGCCGCGGTGGTGTAGTTCTGCAGTTCATAGCGGTCCTGATTGTCGCGCACCACACCGGCGTTGCTGCCGCCACCTGTGAACGCGCCCTGCACGGTAACGGTGGCATCGGTATTTTGCGCAACCTGATTATTGCGATCGCGAGTGTACGAGAACCGCGTTTCGTTGATTACACTCGCTCCGAGAACCTGGGTGTCGCTGATCTGCAGCGTGTTTTCGTGATTCATCACGTTGTACGCTTGGCTTTGCAGGGCAAACTGGGATACGCCGCTATTGGTTTCCACCTGCCGGTCGAACATGTAGCGGACCGTAAGCGTGTTATTAGCTCCGAGCTGAAAATCCAGGCGCGGGCTTACATCGAGCCTCGATTGCGGGTTAGCCACAGCCGTTGCATAGTTATAGACATTGGACGAAGAGTCGAGGAGTTCTGCGTTGATGATCGAGTTCGACGCGTTGTCGCGGCGAAACACGCTGCCAAACCAAGACGCCTTCTTTCCCATCGCCCCGCCCGCATTGCCCATCATGAAGGTGCTGTAGTAGGGCGGCTCTTCCTTGACAAACGGATTCAGTGAGTTGAATGATGAGTCGTTTCCGTTGATCATGAACGACCCATGCAATTTGTCGCTGCCCGGCTTCGTTAGGATCTCGATGCGTCCATAGCCCAACTTGTCGTACTGCGCGGAAAATGGATTCTGATTGATGCGGATTTCGCGGATCGAAGACTTGGGTGGTAGCTGGCCGCCCGTGAAGCCATCGATGAATATTTGCGCTCCGTTGGGACCGGAGGATGGGCCTGCCAGTGCGGAGAGCTCGTTCTGCAATTCATCAGGATCATCCGACAGCGCATCGAGGTCCTTTCCTTTGATTACGATCGCGCTGGCATTATTGTCCGCACTTGTGCTGACTCCGAGACTGTCTTCCTTAACCTGCACTTGCTGCTCGTCAACCGGCAGTTGTAAAGTCACGCTAACAGCGGTCGGCTTGCCAGCAACGACGCGGACACCCTCCGCAATTCCAGGGGCAAACCCTTCCGCCGTGATCGCCAATGCATAGCGCCCCGCCGCCAGGCCGGACACGGTGAATGTTCCGTCTTTTCCGGCGTGCACCGTCTTGGAAAAACCGGTATCGCCGGAAACCACAACCGTCGCTGACGAAATCATCGCGCCGGTAGGATCTGTGACCGTTCCGCGAATTTCGCCGCCGGCTGACTGCGCATGGGCCATTGAAGCGCAGGAAAGCCCGATGAGGAGCATGAATACGAAGAGCAGCTTTCTGACAGAGAGCGTGATCATTGGAAGTCTCCGCCCGTTGTGGGCTAACTCAAGAACAACAAAGATTGCGCTGGACTGCGGTCAAGATGCGTAAAGCCGTGTAACGAATTGTCACGTCGGGGGTGACCATTTGTTACATTTCTGTTGTTCCGACGGCGCTCAGTATGGCGTAGGCTGTTCAGTGGAGACTCCGGGTGGAAGATGTTCTGCTGATCGACGATGATGTTGAGCTTTGTTCCATGCTCAAGGAGTACCTGGGCCGCAACGGGTTCCGCGTGAGCCTCGTCCACCGCGGCGATTCCGGATTGGACATGGCGCGAGAACGCAGCTGGCCGTTAATCCTGCTCGACGTGATGCTCCCCGGACTCAATGGGCTGGAGGTGCTGAAACAGATTCGTTCCGGCTCCAACGTCAGAGTTCTGCTGCTCACCGCTCGTGGCGAGGATGTGGACAGGATTATCGGCCTGGAAATCGGCGCGGACGATTACATTCCCAAGCCCTTCAACCCGCGCGAACTCCTCGCGAGGATGCGCGCAGTTTTGCGCCGCAGTTCGACGCAACCCGATGGAGATGAGGGCACCTTGCGCGTTCAGAACCTGGAACTCGACTCCGCAGCGCGAAAGGTGCTGCAGGCTGGACGGCGCCTCGATCTCACCGACGTGGAATTCGCACTTCTTGAGGCCCTCATGCGCGCGCCCGGCAAGGTAGTCTCTCGCGAAGAACTCTCTGAGAAAGTGTTGGGACGCAAGTTCGATCCCTTCGATCGCAGTCTCGATATGCACGTCAGTCGTCTGCGTCGCAAACTGGGGGAAGAGGGCGAGTTCACCGAGCAGGTAAAAACCATTCGCGGCGCTGGATACCAGCTCGCTGTGGACAGGTCGCATGCCGGCCGGAAGGATTGAACGATGCGCGGTCTGTTCCTCAAAATATTCGCCATCTTCTGGCTCGCACAAAGCCTGATTTTTGTAATTTCGACGGCATTGATCCTGCGCCATCGGTTCCCCGCGCCTGACGCTCTGCGCGCAACCCTCTTCAGCAGCCTCAACAATCAGGCAGCGGAAACGGTGGCCGCATTTGAAACAAACGGATGCAATGGTGTCCTGGCCTATGCCTCTGCGCGCCGTCTCGACCTTAGCCTGGAAGACGCATCCGGCCGGGTTCTTTGCAACTCCGGTGACCGCTTCCCAGCTCCGCCAGACGTCCACGCGCCGAGCCAGATTACAGGTTCCCTGGTCGCCAACAAATACGTTTGGAGCGTGCCCACGCATGGTGCCGGTGAAAGAAATTATCTTTTCCGAATCGCTGTGCTTTACACCCCGATTCAGCACACCTGGTACCAGGACATACTTCACTTCTCGTTTCCGCAGTTGCCAGTGGCAATCGCCGTGGGTGGCCTCACGACCTTTGTCCTGGTGCTTGTCTTTACTCGCCCGCTTGGTCGTTTGCGCGTGGCGGCCCGACAGCTCGCTCAGGGCAATCTAAGTGCCCGGGTCAAGGAGAATGGCTCAAGACACGCGGTGTCGAACCATTCCCTCTTCAGCGGCGACGAATTTCAGGCCATGGTCCATGACTTCAACCACATGGCGGAAAGGCTGGAGTCGCTGGTCGACGCGCAGAAGCTGCTGCTGCGCGATGTTTCGCACGAGCTGCGTTCGCCGCTTGCCCGCCTCAGCGTGGCCCTGGAGTTGGCTCGCGAGGATGCGCGCGAAGAAATGACATCTCACCTCGATCGCATCGAGCGCGAAACCGAGAGGCTCAATCAACTAATCGGGCAGCTTCTCACGCTGTCTTCCATGGAAGCCATGGAAGGAGCCGATCACTTCGAACGCGTCTCGCTCAACCAGCTGATTGAACAGTTGATTCCCGATGCTGATTACGAAGCACATCAGCGGCAAACGTCGGTGTCGTTCCATCCCGACAGTGAGGTGATCGTGCAGGGCAAGAGGGACTTGCTGTATCGCGCAATAGAGAATGTGGTGCGAAACGCCATTCGCTATACCAAAGCTGGGACCGAGGTCGAAATCCGGTTGGCTGGGGTTCTCGAAGATGGAAACCGGCTGGCGACGCTCGAAATCAGCGATCGCGGCCCCGGAATTCCCGAAGACGAAATAGAGTCCATCTTCCGCCCGTTTTATCGCGTCGACCAGGCTCGCAGTCCGCACACAGGCGGATTCGGCGTAGGCTTAGCCATTGCTGAGAGGTCCGTGAAACTGCATCACGGGGAGGTCCGCGCCTTCAATCGCAAAACGGGTGGGACCACCGTACAGTTCCGTTTCCCCGCTCTCTGAAGCCGGCGGTAGCCGACGGCGGCGACCGAGATCACTCCTCAGACTTGGAGCAGACGGTTCGCGCAAGTCTACGGTCACGCTCTTCCTGTACCTGGCACCCCTCCGCTCCACTCCCGCCCAATCCATCGTGTAAATCATCGGGCATTTCGGCTGAGTCGAGTGCAATCCCATTGTGCGAGAGATCCTGAGGTCAGAGCAGAGATGCAATGACCTCTCGGTTTGAACTATGATTTAGGTCCCAGTGAGAGAACTTTAGATGGGGATAGATTCTGTTGGCACTCTGATTTCCAGGAGCATGTTGAGCCATTCGCAGGTGATCGGGCCAAACAGTTTGAGGAGGCACACCCGGGGCGGTCAGAGACTGTTCACCGGGCCCTCAATACTTGCCTCATGTCTGGGGTGTGTCGTGATGCTGGTGATGATCGGGTGCGCCAACATCCATCTCTCGATGGTTGCACCCCAGGTGCCGGCGCCGCCATCGGGACCGCCGCCTGTCGCCGGACAAAATGGCAACGTCACGATCACTCCGCAGTATGCCGCGATTGCTCCGGGGCAATCTGTCAAATTCAGCGCGTCGGCCACCAACGGCGGTCCCATCCAGTGGTCGGTTTCCGGAGGCGGCTCCATCACCCAGTCAGGCGATTTCGTTGGCCCTGAATCCGTCGCAGAAAGCGAGAACATCACTGTAACGGCTTCTCTCGCGTCTGCGCCGCAGAAGGATTTCGCTACTGCCGTAGTCGCGGTGATTCAGCCCGGAAGCATCGTGTGCCCCCCGGCAACGGGCAATCCCCAGGTCGCGCAATACAGCGTATATCTTCCTTCGCCTGGAAAGATCTCTGTAGAATTCGGCGTCACTTCCAACTACGGACTTAATACTTGGCAGGTGTCCCCCTCTTCGCCCAGCGGCGGGCAGGCGAAAGTGTGGGTGGCTGGCATGCTAGGCCAAACCGCCTACCATATGCGGGGCCGCATTTCTCTTGACAATGGCGCGACGCTAGAGGACGCCGACGAGACCTGCACCACGGGCGCGCCCCCGGTGTCGTCGCCGGTGCAGACCAACACGTTGGGATCGCCCCAACCGGGCATCGAAATGTGGGATACCGTCATCCCGCAAAATGTCACTCAGGCCGTAGCCACGGACCTGCAAGGCAACGTCATATGGACGTATGCCTACCCTCACGCAATTCAAGACTCGATTCAAGGTGTTCAGTTGCTGCCCAACGGAGACATCTTGATGACAATCTCGTATCTGTCATCTCTGGATTTCCCTCCCCAGGCCTCGCTCATAAACGAGATCAGGGAAATCGACCTTGCCGGCAACACCATCCGCTCCATCACCGTCGATGCGCTCAATAAGAAGCTATCCGCATCGCCCCTCCACGATGCGCAGGGTCACCCATATTCGCTCAAGAGCTTCCATCATGACGTATTGCCCTTACCCAATGGACATTGGGTCTTGCTGGCCTGCTATGCAAAGGGATATAGCAACCTGGTTGGCATTCCCGGGAATACTGTCGTACTCGGCGATGCTCTGATTGACGTGGATTCGAGCGGGAATCCCGACTGGGTCTGGAACACCTTCGATCATCTCGATATCAATCGGCACCCGATGAACTTTGCCGATTGGACGCACTCCAACAACATGCTCTACTCAGCCGATGATCACAATCTGCTGCTATCGATCCGCCACCAGAACTGGATCGTGAAAATCAATTTTCTCGATGGACAAGGCTCCGGCAACATCATGTGGCGCCTTGGATACCAGGGCGACTTCGCGCTCGCCGGGGGCACTGACCCCACTGACTGGTTCTACGCGCAGCACGGAATGAACTACGCAACCGCTAACACCACTGGCGTCTTTCGCCTCACGTTGATGGACAACGGCAACGACCGCTTCCTTCCTGACGGACAGGTTCGCTGCGGGCCGGCCAAGCCGGCATCCGCAGTTTGCTACTCCAGCATGCAACTGATTGAGATCAACGAGGCGAACATGACAGCAACATTAGTCAGGCACTACGTTCCGCCGCCCGCCTATTTCAGTTACTTTGGTGGAAATGCGGAACCTCTGTCCAACGGAAACATCGAAGTCAATTTCGCTTCCGCTCCCAGCGGCGCCATCGTCGAGGAACTCGACCCCTCCACCCTCACGCCCGTGTGGCGGGCAACTACCCCCGGGGCGGCGCAATACCATGCCAACCGATGGGCCAGTCTCTATCCAGGAGTGCAGTGGTGATCCCAGCGAACCTTTCAGAGAGCCGTCCCATGGCGTGATCTGGAAAGCAGGGATCGTACTTGTTCATCGCTCACTTGGGTGAAGTCGTCATACCATTGGCTGACCGCATCGAAGTGTTGCAGCGCAAACAAGCAAATCATCTCGTCGGCATCCCCTTCCAGCAGCCGCATTGCGGAAAGTGCGCCCACGGGCACAGCCATCACAATACGGCTCGCCCCTTCCGCCCGCAAGACGGTTAAAGCGGCGCGCATCGTGGAGCCAGTCGCGAGCCCGTCGTCGACCACAATGGCGCGTTTGCCCGAAACCCCAAGCCGCGGATGACCTGCTCTCAACTCTGCTTCGCAACGCGCAAGCTCGATTCGCTCGCGTTCGACAAGCTGCGCGAGCTGGTCCGCCGTCAGCCTCAGTTTACGGATTGAATCGCGATTCAAGAACTCGATTCCGCCGGTTGCGATGGCGCCTATCGCGTACTCCGGCTGATCGGGCGCGCCAATCTTGCGCACCAGCCGCACGTCGAGAGGCGCTCTTAAGCGTTGCGCAATTTCGAATGCAACGGGCACACCGCCCCGCGGCAGCGCGATGACAATAACGTCATCCTGGCTAACGTAGCTCTGCAGCACGTCTGCGAGCCTTTGCCCCGCATCCGATCGATCGCGTAATCGCATTCCTGCACCATCGTTAATTCTCAAGCCGCATCGTGTAACCTGCATCCACCCCTGTGAACAAAAATGAATCCCCAAGATGACATGCTAACCCGCCCATTCGGCAGGGATAAAACCTGGACCTCTATCTCTCCGGAAACGCAGAACCGCATCGAATAGCATCAAACAATCCAATGGAAGGTTCAGGCAACTCTCATTGACGGGCGCAAAACTGTAACTCCTCTCCCTCTCCGATTTTTCTCGTGATCCAAGCACCAGCCGCCACTAATTTCGTCATCAAAGTTGTTGGGAAAAAGGTGAAACGGGAGGGCAATCGCCCGCCAAAACTGGCGCGGTCTTCACGCGCTAAGCATACTCCCAGGGCTCTATCCAGTCCTGAACGAGGAGAACGCAAGCCTTTCATGAAAAACATTGCAATCAACCCTGTCCCACTGCGGTCAGATGCCTCCGGCGTGCTTTCCTGGGCGCACATTGGCGACCTGCACCTGACCACGCGAAGTCATCAAAATTATGCGGACTTTATGAGCATCGTTGACCGGCTTAATCGGAATTTCGTGGCCGGGCTCAACTTCGTTTATTTGCCTGGTGATCATGCCGAGCACGGATCGCGCGACGAATATGAGCTGGTTGGTTCCGCGATTGACCGGCTGCAGTTGCCCTGTTTTTGCGTTGTCGGAGACCACGATGTGCTGACGGGAAGTTTCACTCCTTACGAGGAGGCGCTGCGTCCTGCTGGCGCTTATTCAATGGAAACAGGCGGTTGCAGGTTCATCGCGCTCAATACATTTTCCGTGCCTGTGCCTGACAGCTTCACAGTCGACGATGCCCAGGTTGCATGGCTTCGCAGGCAGCTCGTCGATGCGGCTTCCCGACGCCTGCGCATCGCCATCTTCATGCATTGCTATCCAAGCGATCTCAAGCAAGGTTACGAGCCGATTCGGGATCTCGATCCGGGAATTCAAGCCGGTGCTTGTGGAGATGGGGCACACCCACTACAACGAAATTGCTCACGACGCCTGGACCGTGTACGCCGCCACCCGATCGACCGGTCAAATCGAGGAGGGCCCCGTCGGTTTTTCGATCACAAATATTGACCAGGGGTGCGTGAGCTGGAAGTTTATCGAACTATCGGACGAAGATCCCGTCGTGATGATCACCTACCCCGCTGACTGGAGGCTGCGTCCGCGACGCCATAATCAGGATGCCGGTTCCTCCCTGGTTCGTGTCCGCATCTGGTGCCAGGAACCCATAAAGCACGTCTATGCTCGGGTGAATGACGCCGTCGTGCTGACGCTCTCGCCGGTCCCGGATTCGAATCTCTGGATGTGCCACCTTCCCCCCGGAGAGATTAGAAACATTCGGGTAACAGTCGAATCCGCCGGCAGAAAGAGCGGGTCCGACTGCATCGTGGTTACCGAACCTGCCTCGGTCGAAAAGCCCATTGCGGAACGGGATCAGGACAACGCGGTAGGAGCGTGGCCGGATCGAGGCATCCTCGGAACCCAGCTTGGGCCCAATAAGAACGGCAGGAAGTGGTAATGGAGCATGCCCTGATCTGGGGCATCGCCGCTGCCAGCATCTTGATGATGCTGTTTCGGCCCTTTCGACTGCCTGAGGCAATCTCGACTGGTGCGGGAGCATTGCTGCTTTGCATTCTGCGCTTGATCCCTGTTCGCCTCGCCGCCCATGCCGTGGCGGAGGGCCTCGATGTCTACCTGTTTCTCACCGGCATGATGCTGCTGTCGGAGCTGGCCAAGATTCACGGCGTCTTCGACTGGCTCGCAAACATCGCGGTCCGACGTGCCGCAGGATCCTCGATGCGGCTGTTCACCCTCATCTACGGGGTGGGCACGTTAGTGACAATCTTCATGTCCAACGATGCAACCGCGGTTGTCTTGACGCCGGCGGTGCTCTCGTCGGTGAAACGAGCGAAGGCCGAGCCTGTGCCCCATCTCTTTACCTGCGCGCTCATCGCTAACGCCGCCAGCTTCGTTCTTCCGATCTCTAATCCGGCCAATCTCGTCGTCTTTCATTCCGCGATGCCTTCGTTGCGCTCATGGCTCGCCATGTTTGCGGTTCCATCTGCCGTCTCGGTGGTAACGACGTATTTGTTGCTTCGCTGGTCCAACCGAAAAATTCTGGCGCTGCCATGCGCGCGTTCCGAAGAGAGGGTTGACCTCTCTCCCATGGGCAGGATCTGCCTCTTCGGAATCATCGCGGTGGCTCTGGTGCTGTTGATCGCCTCCGCCTTCAACATTGATCTTGGCCTGCCAACTTGCATCGCGGCGCTCGTCGTCGCAACGATCGCCCTGCTCAAGAGCCGAAGCAGCCCGGTACGGCTCATTCGGGACATCAGTTGGAGCGTGCTGCCGTTGGTGGCTGCGCTTTTTGTCATCGTCGAAGCCGTGAAGACCGCCGGCGCGCTCGACTCTTTGCATTACGCCTTGGAACACGCAATGCACTGGCCCTCGGCCCTCGGCGCGCTTGTCCTTGGAACCACAATCGGGTTTGGCTCCAATCTCGTGAATAATCTACCCCTGGGCCTGATCACCGGCGCCGTGTTGCACACCGTTCCATTTCACGCCCTTCTCTCCGAAGCAGCGCTGATCGGTGTAGATCTCGGCCCGAATTTGTCAATAACCGGCTCATTGGCAACCATCCTCTGGCTCATTGCAATTCGACGAGAAGGGATGAATGTGGGCGGATGGCAATTCCTCAAAACAGGCTTGCTCATCATGCCGTTGTCGCTGCTTTTGACTGTCTGTTCGGCCATCTTGCTAAGCGCGCGCTAGCCTCGTTCCACCTCGTTACCTGTTCAGCCCTTCTGCTGTGAATACCCCTTACCGGCGCGAAGTATATCCTTGATGCAACCGGGAAAGGACACCATGGCAGACGATGAGCGGGATCCGAATTCGTCACAGGACGCTGCTGAAAACTCCGGGCCCAAGCCGGGCCAGGAACCACCCGTCTCCGATGCGCACGGAATTGAGCTGGTGTCAGATCTGAGTCGGCCCGAAAGCGCTTCCACGCTCGATGACGTAGAGATCGACCAGGCAAATGAAGAGCCGCAGGGGCCGGCACTTCTATACCCCGTCGTAGGATTCGGCGCATCTGCGGGCGGCCTGCAGGCCTTTCGCCAAGTGCTTGAAAACCTTGACCCATCTACAGGCATGGCCTTCGTTCTCGTAACCCATCTGGCCCCCGACCAGAAGAGTTTTCTGTCTGAGATCGTTGAGCGGTATACCCAGATGCCGGTCATGTCCATCGAGGACGGGCATATCCCCCTTCCGAATCATGTCTATGTCTTGCAACCTGGCCAGATTTTGACTCTGCGCAGAGGCGCTTTCAGACTCGAGGCGCGCTCTCCCGCCGAACGGGTTCCCCGCACTATAGATCAGTTCTTTCGCTCCCTCGCTGTCGACCAGAAGAACCATGCCATTGGGGTGGTCCTGTCAGGGGCCGACGCCGACGGAGCTCTCGGTCTCAAAACGATAAAGGGCGAGGGGGGCATCGCGATTGTGCAACGCCCCGACACCGCTACTCACAGCGATATGCCACGCAGTTCGATCGCCGCCGATCATGTCGACCTGGTTATCCCGCCCGCGGAAATCGCCCTGGAACTTGCTCGGCTTGCGCACCAGTTCACGCGGCCCGAAGTGCGGTCACTCGATTCAGGAATAACCACCCCGGAAGACGATCAGTCTTACCAGAAGATCCTGCAAATGCTGCGTGGCCTCTCCGGCCTGGACCTCCGCGAGTACAAGTCGGAAACCATCCGCCGCCGCATTGCCCGCCGCATGCTCTTGCTGCGCCTGGAACACCTGTCCCAGTACCAGCGGTTTCTGCAAGCGCGTGGCGACGAGCTCCGCACCCTGCAGGAAGACGTACTGATCAACGTGACCCGTTTCTTCCGCGATCCGGGTTTCTGGGAGTCGGTGAGCACCAACCTCCTGCCGGTGCTGTTCCAGAACCGGCCCCCCGAAAGGCCACTGCGCATCTGGTGCGCAGGTTGCTCCACCGGCGAAGAGGCTTACTCGCTCGCCATCGTGCTGCTTGAGTATCTCTCACAGCATGGGCTCGAAACACCAATTCAGGTGTTCGGCACAGACGTAAGCGAACAGTCCGTGGAAATGGCGCGCGGGGCCGTTTACCCTGACACGCTTCTGACTGAAATCTCGGCTGACCGGCTACGCCGCTATTTCGTAAAGGTGGACCGTGGATACCAGGTCTCCAAGCGCGTTCGGGACACCTGCATTTTTGCCCGCCAGAATTTGTGCGTCGATCCGCCCTTCTCGCATATTGACATTCTGAGCTGCCGCAATGTCATGATCTATTTCAACGCAGCCCTGCAACGGCAGGTGATGTTGACTTTCCACTATGCGCTGGAACCAGGCGGCTACTTGTTGCTTGGCATGTCAGAGGGTCTACGGGATTACGGCGATGTCTTCAACACCGTCGACCGCAAATACAAGATCTACATGAAAACTGGTGCCAGCCTGCCTTTCGCCTTCGATCCTCCGCGCACCTACAGCATGACCCCGATGGGCGCGACGAACCGTCAGCCGCCTTTGGAATTCGAGAACCATATCTGGCCTGAGCTGGAATTACAGAGGGCGGCAGATCGCATCGTTTTGGCGCGATTCGGGCCCCCGGGTCTCATCATCGATGAACGCATGAATGTGCTGCAGTCGCGAGGTCAAATATCCCAATTCCTGGAGATCACCCCGGGTGGCGTCAGCTGGAACCTTATGCGGGTGCTGCGCGACACGATTGCCCCTGAGATTCGCATAGCGGTTCAACGGTCAGTCCATGAGAATGTGCCGACGACAGCCAATATCCTGCGCGTCGATGAACAACAGCGGAGAAGAAGAGAACCTCCAGGTCGACGTGCTGCCGATTACCAGCGCATCGGCGTGGCCTCGCTGCTTTCTAGTTCTATTCCAGACCCTCAGAAAGGGAGAATACAAGCCCGGGCCGGAACCGCTAAGCGTATCGCCGCTGACGATGGACGAGAAGGATCGCCTGATCGGCCAACTGCGACAGGACCTCACGTCCACGCGCTTCCATCTGCAGGCTCTCGTCGAGGAGCGGGACGCCCGGAACCAGGAGTTGGTGTCGGCCAATGAAGAAATTCAATCGGCCAACGAAGAGCTGCAGAGCACCAATGAGGAACTCGAGACCACCAAGGAAGAGCTGCAAAGCGCCAATGAAGAACTGCAGACCGTCAACGATGAACTTCAGCAGCGCAATAACATCCTGACGCAAACCGGGAACGATTTGACCAATCTGCTCAACAGCGTCAACATACCGCTGCTGATGCTGACCAGCGATCTCCACATCCGCCAATTCACGCCGCCCATGCAACGCCTGCTCAATGTCAGAGCCGCGGACATAGGGCGTTCCATCAACGAAATCCGCCTCCAGCTGAGTATCGAGAACATCGAACCGATTCTCACCGATGTGCTCGATACCTTGGGCACCCGCGAGATGGAGGTGCAGGATCGAGACAATCGCTGGCACTTGCTGCGAGTCCGCCCCTATCGAACAACCGACAACAAAATCGATGGCCTCGTGGTTGTCCTGGTCGATATCGACCTGCTGCGCCGCAGCCAGCAGCACCTGGTTGACGCTCGCGACTTTGCCAGCTCGGTGGTTGAATCCGTGCCTGTCCCCATCGTTGTGCTTAACCGTGACTGCACGATCCGCACGGTCAACACGGCCTTCCGCCGGCTTACTCAGATGCAGCTAAAAGAGCTCGAAGGTCGCTCTTTGCCTGACCTCGCCAATCATTTATGGGGCGTGCACGAGATGCGCGAAAAGCTCGATCTTCTGCTTCAATCCCCGGCCAGCACGATGCTCGAGTTTGAGCATCAGTCCTCCACCACGCAACGGAGAACCCTGCAAATCAAGGCGCAGGCACTCGCCACTGACGGCGACCGCGTTTTGCTGATGATGATCGAAGACATTACGCTTCGACATGAAGCCGAGATGTTGACCGCCAGTCAAAAACAGGCGCTGGAAGGTGAGATTGAGGTTGCGGCGCGCAATCTGACGCGAACGCAGGAGGAGCTGCGCGGGCTGACCGCTCACCTCTTTAGCGCGCAGGAAGACGAGCGCCAGCGCGTGGCTCGCGATCTCCACGACGACATCAGTCAACGTATGAGCGCGCTGGAGATGTCGCTGCAGCAGGTGAACGCCGCTGGCTGCGACCCGGAAGACCAGGAAAAGCTTCGCGCCGCCCGGGAGCAACTGCAGTCGCTGAATACCGATGTTCGACTTATCTCCCATCGTCTGCACCCGGCAATCCTGCATGACCTCGGGCTTTCGGCAGCACTCAGAGCGATGGTGAAGGAGTTTGGCGAGCGCGAGGGAATGCCCGCCACTTACCTGGGCCACGGGATCCCGGAAGACCTTTCGCCTCGGGCTGCCACGGCCATCTATCGCATCGCCCAGGAAGCATTGCGCAACGTCTCCAAGCATGCGGGAAAGACTCATGTTAAAGTGGTGCTCGAAACGGTGGGGCAAATGCTGCGCCTCCGAGTGATGGACTTCGGGGTAGGCTTCGATCAGGACAGCGAGGAGAGAGCCAACGGTCTGGGCCTTATTTCCATGCAGGAGCGCGCCCGCCTGGCCGGAGGAACGCTTGTAGTTCATTCTGAGCTTGGAGAAGGAACATCTGTGACTGTAGATGTTCCGATCGAGCAACATGACTAGCCTCAAGCGCCTGCTTCTGGCCGACGATCATGCCCTCATGCTCGAAGGTCTCTCGCGTCTCCTCTCCGGCGAGTTTGAGATCGTTGGTACCGCCACCAACGGACGGGTACTTTTGCTGGAAGCCGAGCGGCTCAAACCGGACGTGATCGTGCTCGACATCGGAATGCCGGAGTTGAACGGCATTGAGGCTACCCGGCGCCTGACCAAATCCCTGCCTGCCACCAGAATTGTCATCGTCACTCAACAACTCGATCCGGCCTATGTGCACGCGGCTTTCACCGCAGGCGCCAATGCTTATGTAGCCAAACAATCTGCTGCAAACGAACTCGTTGAGGCCATCCGCCTCGCCCTCCGGGACCGCTACTACGTAACGCCGCTGGCAGGAGCGGACGCCGCCCGCCTGGCCAATTTCAATCCCAGAAAGAATCCCGCAGAGATGTTTGGGGCAAGCCTCACACCCCGGCAGCGAGAAGTGCTGCAACTGGTTGCCGAAGGCAAATCCACCAAGGAAATCGCTCTGGCGCTCAACATCTCGACCAAGACAGTCGAGTTCCACCGCAACAGCTTGATGAACGAACTGGGAATGCGTACCACCGCCGAGCTGACTCGCTATGCCCTGTCGCGAGGAATGGTCAACCCATAGGCAGCACCGCAACCGGAGATATTCCTCGTATCTTCTCGTACATGATCCCAACCAATTGGGAAATCGCCCGCGGGCCGGCAGGTCCGCGTCACTTCATTCCGGCGAACTTTGTTCAGCGGGCAATACTCCCTGAAGTAGTCGCAGGGGCCGGAATTGCCGCGATCTGGTCCATTGGCAGTTCCAGAGAGAACAGAGAATTGTCCCCTTGATCCGCATGCACCCAGATGCCATGGAAGCCGTCATGCAGTTCGGGATGCAACGCCAGTAGCGTGGTCATCACGTCCAGCACCTGCTTGCGCGCCGCGGGAGGATCACGAAGCTGGCTCACCTGCGAAGCGTCGGGAAGATAATGTACTTCCAGGTCGAGGGACCCAAGCGCCGAGGTCGTGTCGATCGTGTTGACCTGGTAAGCGATCCCGTTGGCATTGAGCAACAGCGGCTTGTTGCCGGGCATGTTCGTCGGGTGCACCTGGTCGGTTTCACGGCGGAGCTTGTCGAGATTGGGGCTGGAAAGAAAATCCACCGGATCAAGCAGATTGAGTGCGAGCTTGTAATAGAACCACGCGTTCCAATCCATCTTTTTTTGTGCGAATTGCCGCGCATTGACCCAATACCAAAGACCGTCATGTCCGGCGTCAACCATCGGCTTGTCGAAAAATCCGGCGAGCATCCATCGATTTTCCGGCGTCTTGGCCAGGATCAAGGAAATCTGCTGTGGCTGCGGCACCCCGGTGGCGTGCACGATGGCCAGCGCGTAATTTCCCGGTGGCAACCCGTTGAAATTCAGGATTACGACCGGCGTTCCGCAGTAGAAATCAGTTCGCGCCGCGCCTGCCTGTTCCATAGAAGCGTCCAGCCCATATAGATTGTCGATCGTTACCGTGGCCTTCTGCACCAGGGGAGCCAGCGCCTGCACTGAAGATGCGATTCCGCCAAAGTCCGAAGCAACAGCTGGAATGGTATCGGCCTGCAACGCCTGGACGTTCCCGCTCTGCACCGCCGCTGTGATAGATCGCGTGGCGCTGGACAACGTCTCGCGCTCGGCGGCCGTCAACTGCGATTCGGTCTTGCACGAAGCGGCCCGGGCCGAAGGCAAGTTCAACACCGCGCCGGCAAGAGCGGCCAGCGCCAGGGCACGAGTACAACCTTTGATACTGGATTCCATGGCTTCAGTCCTTCCGGACAATCGTTCAGGACAACGGGCGTTCCGCCTGTCCTTTCAATTTAGATGCTGCGCGCCGGAGCTTTAACCGGCGATACAGTTACTCAAGAATCCCTATGGCGGCTCAGTGAACGACAGGCTTCCGATACGTGCTTGCCGGTTCCGGCCCGGCGGTAAGCGCGGACGTACCTGCTCGCGCCGCGAGCACGGGTGACTCGGTGGCCAGGGCGGCAAGAGCGTGTCTCCGCACCTCCTCCTTGACCGCTTCAACAGACATCGCAGGAATGATCGTGATACCGCCGGCAAGGTGTACCAAATCCATATAGGACGCGCGATTCTTGTGGAGAAAGTCGATGGGGTATTCCGGCTTCCGCGCCCGCGCCTGCACCGGGTCGGCATCTAGCAGGTAGCTGACATCAGGTCTGGGAACCAGCCAAAGGATGAACCGCACATAGGCGCGCAGAAACCCATTCTTCAAGTTCAGGTTTGCCAGTTCGTCCCACGTATAGCGGTCAAAGATGACGACGTCAGCTTCTCCCCTCAGGGCTCTTCGCGCCACTCGCCGCATCGACAAGGCATCCACGAAATAAAGGAACAAGCGCACCCCGGTCATCGGCCATGACTGCACGTTCTTGTCGCGCCTGTTGATGGGCGCTTCAGGGCTGCCAATCCCTTTGTCACCTTTAAAAATCTTGTGACCCGAGGTCTCTCTTACTTGCTTCAGTTGGGCGACATCGTCCCAGAACCGGATCATGCTGACACGCAGACCCATCTCCGCGAGCGTCGCGCACAGCGCATTGATCTGCGTGCTCTTCCCCGCGCCGTCAATGCCGGAAAAACTTATCGCAATTCTGCGTCGCTGTTCAGGATCTGTTCGCATGCCAGCGCTCCGTGGTACGGTAGTGGCCAGATTCTCCCCGTTCATGGGCGGCTCGAACTGGCCTTTGAAAGCCCCACGACCGAGCCGACCGCAATTCCAGCGCCCACCACAACGGCTACGCTGATCCAGATGGTTCTCACCCTGCGTTGCTTCGCCGGTGCGATTACCGCACCCGCCGGACGAGACGCGGCAACTCCCAGCGTTTTCTCATACGGGGCTGCGGCGGTGCCGACCGGCTTTGAACCCTGTTGCGGATTGACGGGTTGTTGTTGCTGCGGGGCAGGCGCTGCCGGCGCCTGCGAAGCATCTTGTGCGACTGCTGGTGTTGCCGGACTGGGGTTGTCTGGCAAGGAAGGCTCAGAATTTGCGCTCGAAACGCTCTGCGGAGCAGCCTCGCTGGTTTGCGGGTCCGCCGCAGATCCCTGAACCGGCACGGCTTCCGCACAAGGCGCCAACAACGCCAGTACTAGACTCCCAGCGACCAGTCTTCCGTAGAGAGATGTAGAAAATTGCATGGTTCTCCTCCGAATGAGCAAGACTAACGGCTCTCCGGACTCGTTAGGCCGCGTTCTCAGCGACCTGATCCGCAGATTGAGCGTGCGCTGAACGATTGACTCGCGGTTGATAGAAGCTGTTCACAGCATCGGCTTCAGTGTCGTAAATTTCAAAAAGACGATCCGCTCGCGCTGCTTGCAGATTGGCCCGCGCATCCCCATGCACCGCAGCCAGCTTCACGTCACCGTCGCGCTTCAGTGCCTCTTCAAGACAGCACAGAAGCATGTGGATGGCATAGCGATCCATCTGGCGAATCTTCGCGCAGTTCACCACGACACAAGGACGACCTACATTCATCCGGGTCTCAAGTTCTTTAAAAAAGCTGCGGCCCTGTTTAATGCCCAGGGTCTCAGGTAAATGGATGACTGAAACGTTGCAAGGTCGGAATCTCATGTCGAAGCCCTCTTCGTGATGAATTTTCAAAATCTATTTGCTCTCGCTTCGGCGCTATCCCAGCCGCCTCGGCCCTATCGTGCTCTATTCTTCCAGGCTACCGCTTTGCGTCTTTGTTGGACTCTTCATTCAGTTAGCTGGTAGTTTGAAGCAGCCGTGCCAGCTCAGCTTCGGGATTCCGGGTAGTATGAGCCAAAACGTTTTTCCCGTATCGGAATAATGTCATCAGGTTGGTGTTGTACCAGCAGCACTCCATCATTCGCGGTGAAAATCCGCAAAGGAAGCGCAGCTGCTTCAGCCTCTTCGGCTCTTCGAGGAGGGCCGCGACCATACGATGATTTCCATCCACGATCGTCAACGGCTCATTCTCATTCACGCCGATCAGGACCACCGAGCCGACCGTCTGCCCTTCGTTCTCGATCATCTTCTTCCGAATCGATTTAATCTTGGTCACAAACGGAGCGTCCGCTACCGAACTGCGCGAATGCATGCCTTCAAGAATTTGCTTCATCGAGAAATTGCCGCGGCCGAGTTTCCGCCAATGTGCCCGCGGGAATACCCTGATCTGCTCCAGTTCCGACTCGCTGACTTCCACCTCGAACCACTCGGTCCCCGTCGGAATCTCCTTCCATAAGGCCAGATGCCTGATAAAAAAGAGAGCGCGCCGCTTGGCGTTTTCATCCGCGTCCTCGAGATTGGGATTGCTAACCATCTCCCCCAGAGGCGTCTGATAGCCGCGAAATTCGTGGCGATGAAAATCGCTCTTGAGAAATTCGGCAATTACCTCATCCTCGGGGATCCGGCGAATCAAACGGACGGATCGGCCAAACTGTCCAGAACGAAGTTCTTTGGGATCCGTTAGCGAATTGACCAGAAACGGCAGCGAAACCAGCATGAACAACAGCAACATCAGTACAAGCTGCACCATTACCACTTCACGCAGGGACGAGTGGAATCGGCAAATACCCAGGATCAACAACCCGCTGAAGCCGAGCTGAACCCAGCTGGTGTTCGCGATCTTGTAGGACATTTCGTACGTGATGATGACCGCGCCGAGCGAATAGACGACCGTCGCGATCGCGTAGAACGCCATCAAGTAGGGAATGTTGTACTTGCCTGCGATTTCAAAACCCGCACCGAACAGCCGCACCCAGAGGCTGGCAGGAAGAATGAACAGGCTGAGAACGATTGCGCCCCCGGTGGCTAGCACCATCATCAGCGACGTGGCGATAACGGTAAGATCCCTTCGATCTTCTTCGCGGCCCCCTGCAACCAGCGGGAAAGTCGAGTTGACGACCGCCTGCGAGAACGTGAAGATCACGCGGCCCACCATCGCTACGGCCGCGTAGAGACCTGCCTCGTGCGCGGGAAAAAAGTGATTCACCAGGACGATGCCGCAATTGTTGATCAGCAGTTGCCCGGAGAAGAAATTCATCGCCTGCATCATCTCGCGCATGGCGTGCGACTGATGCATGGGGTTCGGTATCTTTCCCGTCAGCTTTGGAGTGATGGTAAAGTACGCCACGGCGATCGCCAGGGAATTGGCTTCAACAACGCCGCGGACACCCCATCCCATCAGGATCAGCGCGAAGGAGCCACCGAGCCTGACCGCTCCTTCCAGCACCAGGTTGGTAGCCAACCCCCGAAATCCATAGGTGCCCTGGATGTAACCACGCCGGCATCCAAGCGGAACGTAAAAGGCGACTCCCACCGCAATCAATGCCACCAAATCGCTGCTGGGCAAATTGAGGTAGCTTGCGATCAGCCGCTGGAAAATCACCAGCAGCAGGGCGATCACGACGCCGCTGACCCACGCCGCTCGCTGAAAACTGCGATAAACCGCAGCCTTTTCTTCCATGGAAGAATGCTGCGCCACGGCCTTGGCGGAGATGATCTGAAACGCCAGCGTAACTGCTGATATCAGGGTGAGGATCGTGTAGACAACAGTCGCATAGCCAAACCCGGTGGGGCCCAGGAAACGGGCTACGGCTATGTTGTAGGCGAGGTTGATTGCAGTCGCCAGGCCGGAGCCGGAAAGGAGTACGATGCTTCCCGAAATAATACGGGCTTGCAGCGATTTCGTATTGTGGGTCACACCATCCACCAAGGTCTCAGAATCCAATTCTCCCGCGGCAATGCAGGGAAGCGTTACATACAGCGATTGGTAAGCAGTCAATCATTTAAGATGCGATTACAGTCATTGTGGCTGCTCCGCGTTCCAAACTGGAGCGCCCGGACACTTACTCCGACAAACCTACAGCTCTTCAATCGCTTCTAATCGGTATATATGCTGTTTCGCACAAGTGTTGCCCTGTTGTCTATGCTCCTTTTGCCTCATGCCTGCACGGGACCGGCGTCGAGTCATGCCATGCCGCTGAAACATAAGGCAGTTGGAAAGTCCCCCGAAGTTCTGGCCCTCTACGAAGCATGGTTCGGACACCCCAAGCACATCGCGGTTGGCTATTCCTCGCAGGACCCCTCGGCGCTAACCGAGCAGATTAAAAAGGCGAAAGCAGTCGGGATTTCTGCCTTTGTCGTGGATTGGTACGGCGACCGTGAACCTTTTATCGACAAAAGTTATGGCCTGATGCAGTCGCTTGCCGCTAAAAACAAGTTCAAAATCGCGATGATGTACGACGAAACGGATCAGGAAGACGGCGCCACCGACGAAGCGATCGCTGACCTCGCACTGTTCCACGAGACTTACCTCAGCTCGAAAGCATCCGGCCAACAGGCCTATCTCACTTACGAAGGTCGCCCTGTCATCTTCATCTTTCCTAAAGCCGGGCACACCGACTGGACCAAAGTTAGAGAACAGGTGAAAAAATGGAGCAATCCTCCGCTCCTCATCCAGGAGAACCTGCCCGCGCAATATGCGGACGCCTTCGACGGCTTCTACGCCTGGGTCAACCCCGGTGAAAAGGGATGGGCGGCGGACGGCAGCAACTGGGGCGACCAGTACCTGAATAACTTCTACGGCACCATGCAATCAAAGTTCGCCGACAAAATCATTGTCGGCGCCGCATGGGCAGGTTTCGATGACAGCAAGGCGTCATGGGGGCTCAACCGTCACATCTCCCCCCGCTGCGGGCAGACGTTCCAGGACACCTTCAACCTCTGGAAGAAGGATTTCCCAGCCGACGATCCTCCTCCCTTCGTTCTGGTTGAAACCTGGAACGACCATGAAGAAGGAACAGCCATCGAGGACGGCATTGCCACCTGCGCCGGCCCAGGACAACCCGAACACTCACAAATGCCGGCGATCACCAGCCAGCAGTCGGGACCGGCGCCTTCTTCTCAGGGCAAATGATAAGATCCCCAAATTTTAGATGAAGAAGCTGACCCAGGTTTATTCCTGAGGCCATCGATTCCCCCGGCCCATCGAACTCCGGGATCGGCCATCTGCGCTGTTTCTCAGGGATTTGGAAGCTGTCCTCCGGCCTGGCATCAACCAGGCGATGTTCCCCCGTGCCATGCTCCGCGACGCGTTCTTGACGGGCCGGCGACATCTTCCTGCCGCCAATCAATGCATACCGCACAAAAAAGCTTGCCTCCGATCCGCCCCGCTGACGCGGTAGATCGAAGGCAAGACTGAGTTCAAACCCTGAATTTAAAGCGTGTCCGCCGTACAGACCGGACACGCCGTTCCTTTACGCCGCTTCCGTGACATCGTCCTCGCGGTATCCGCTCGGAACCGCGATCATGCCGACCGGCAAAGCGCCCTTGGCCGAAGTGGCATAGACCCTGCTGATGATCGAGAGCGGGCGGCTGCGGACTTCGTCGTAGACCCGACCGACGTACTCGCCGAGAACGCCCATGCTCAGCAGCAATAACCCGCCCACGAAGAACACTGCCGAAGTTACGCCTAGGCCCACGATGGCCACCGGGTTGCTCGGGATCAGCATTGACAGCGCAAAGGCCAGCGAAGCGAAGCTGGTGATACCAAACAACGCGAAGCTCATGCGCAGCGGCTTGTAGCTGAAGCTCGTGATCGCGTCCATCGCATACTTGATGCGGCTGATGAACGAGAGCTTTCCGTCGCCGCCGGCACGATCGTGGCGGTCGTAATAAACCACCGCGTTCCGGTAGCCCACCCAGGCGCGCAGCCCGGGGAGATAACGGTTCCGCTCGCCCAGCGCATTCACCGCGTCGACGGCCTTCCGGTCCATAAGGCCGAAGATGCCTGCGTTAAGCGGAATCGGATAGTCCGACAGCGCTCCGAGAACGCGGTAGAACATGGGGAACAGCTTGGCCAGAACCTTACGGCTCTCCTGCCGACTCCGACGAACCGCGACCACCACCTCGGCACCATCGCGCCATGCCTTCACCAGCTGCGGCAACACCGTGGGCGGGTCTTGGAAATCCCCGTCCATGAGAATGACGGCACGGCCCCGGGCGGTCCGAAGACCAGCCGAAATTGCCCCCATATGGCCCCAGTTGCGTGAAAGTTCCACGACCACAACGTGTGGGTCTACTGAATGCAGGCCCTTCAACAGTTCCAGGGACGAATCGGCAGAACCATCGTTAACATACACGACTTCCCAATCCATGCCGATGCTTTCCATTGCGCTTGCAATCGCCTCATGGAAGCGTAAGATGAGTTCTTCTTCGTTGTAGATCGGTACGACAACCGAGATCATATCGTCAGCTCCTTCAAAATCTTGACTGATCTTTCTCTTTCTGTTTTCGCTTGCTCGTCTTGCACTTTCATCGAGCCACCAAAGCAATTCGAGTGTTGGGGAGTCACTCGGCTTGCGCCTGGAAGACCCGGACCCTCCAACGCACCTCTGCGGGCGTCAGAACCACAACGTAGCGGGCGTGCTCATGCTGCGTCGTTAATACCTTGTCGTGATCGACAACCTGGACGTCATAGTCAACAGTGTCGGTCAGTTCCACCGAAAGTCCTTCCGGGGAATAAAACACAATCTGAATGTCATGCGACTTGTCCTGATAGCGCGTGTGCAGTCCCGCTGCGGCCTGCTGCTGAATCGTCGCCGCCATCTTGTCGCGTGCGATACCGGTAAATTCCTGATCGAGCAAATCAACGCGGTTTTGATCGAATGCGGTACCCATGATCTGCCACGCCTGCAAATAGTTCTTAACAACAGAATCCTGAGTTTGTTGCTGTAATTCTCTCGGTCCTTGCAAAATCGGCTTTTCAATCCGGACGTCGGCCTGCGCCACTGCCAGTTGGGCAGCTACCGTCATCGCTCCGATACCCGTTGCAAACCTCGCCGACATCGCTATCGCTCCCACCGAATTTCATTTCCAAGTACTACGCCGCTGGCCACCGAAATCAGCGCTCCCGGATGCGCCGGCATCTTCACCTCGGCGATCCCACGCTTCAGCGGAACATCCACTGTCGACTGCGCGCCACCGTAACTCTCCGTGAAGGTGACGATGGTACCGTCTGGAACCGCGTTGCCACTGCAATCCTTGACCGGTTCAGTCTGCAGGTGGACCTGCTGGCCGGCCGGCTGTGCGCTCATCTTCAGCGAGCAGGGATCGCCCGGCACCTGGCCTACCACTCGATCGCTGCTCACATCTCCAACCCGCGCCACAAATTTGTCCTTCCCCTGCTGAGGCGTCGAATCCATTTGCACCCAGGCGGCACCATTTCGCGTGTTCACGACGCGCTTTTGCGTCGCGCCTGCAGGACTAGTGAGCTCGAATGATACTTGCATAGGTGCGACGATCAGATTTTGATAGACGTCAAACACGTAAGCTGCCCCGGTGATGCCTCCCTGGAGGCTGACAGGTAACCTGGATGGCCTAGCGAGAAACGTCAAATCGGCAGGCTTGACGGAAGGGATGACGTCAAATTCACCGTTCTGGTTCGACGATTCCCCGGCCAAAACGACGACGTAATGTCCTGCGTTGAAAAGGGTTCCCGCTGCAAACGACACTGTCTCGCCAAGTTGCACATCCCGTTTAATAACCTGCTGTATACCTATGATGTAAAAAGTTGCTTTTCCGCTGCCGGAGGTCGGAATAGAAATCGCACTTCCGGCACTTACCGTCTTGGGCAACGTCAGGCCGCCACTTTGAGCTACACATGCCCGAGCCCCCGCCAGGGCGCCAACTGCGAGTAGGAATGCGCGCAAAGTCACCGCGTCCCTCCCGCCACGTAGGTCGCCACGACCGTGCGTTCGGTGCTCACTTTGCGCGCTAGATCCTCCGGAATGTGCACGTTAAACGGAACCGGCGTTTGGGGAAGCAGGGCGCGGTCGATGTACTGATCGGCCACCCAAACGACCTGGCCGCCTTTGTCGTAAAACGTAGCAAGCACGTGCGCCACGTTCACGATCTGTCCGCTTTGGTTGGTCAGCTGACCTGTAACCGAAGCGTCAGGAGCCGGATTCAGCTTCTCATCCTGGATTTCGATGACCGGGTCCGCCGAAGCCGCGACCAGGCTGGAGAAGGGCGTCATCCTCACGCTTCCGACATCCGCGAGTGAGGTGCCGGGGAAGCTGATTAAGAACGGCGTGACCTGCTTGGGGAGAAGAAGATGCGAAATCCTGTCAAAGCTGCCTTCAGTCGCAATGGGTGTGTCGCGCTTCGATAACAACGTTGCGTTCACTGAGACCGCGGCCGGCACAACATCTTCGTTGAGCAATTCTCCCAAAATCACCACGCCGTCGGCGCGTTCCACCGGGTGCATGTCGATAATGCGGACGTGGGGTGCTTCCACATCCTGGACTCCCCAATCATCACCCCCACCCCGATAGATCACGTCCCAGCGCAGATAATTCACTGGAATAACCTGGGGAGGAAGCACCGGTTCCTTGCTGATCGGCCATTCAGGCTGCCACCGGTCGCCGTTTTTGACCACATGCACATCCCGCGAGGTCACCGAAGTTCCCACCACCGTCGCCCAGCGGATCTTGAGCTGAACATCCGCGTCTGTGCTCGACGCGCGCATGGGGAGGACCTCATAGCCTTCAGGCGTCGCGTAGCTGCGCAGGTTGGGGTAGTTTCCGGTGAGATCATGATAAAACTGCTGCTCGGTAAACTGCGCCTTGTTTCCCAGGTTGTCGTAGGCCCGGAACCACGCCTGCTGGCGAATGTCCTCGCCCAGATTACGCACCGCTTCCTCAGGCGTGCTCCAGGAACGCAACAGGCTTCCTTTACCCGCATACCCTGCCGCCGTCTCGTTGGGCCATAATGTGCCAACCGCTATCAGTAGTACCGTGGCGCTGCCCAGAATCACTGCAAAAAGTCTTCCCTTGTTCACGAAGCCAGCCTCCCCGGTACGAGCTTTCTGTCTGCGGGATACTCTTCTTCCTCTTCGTCCCGCGACCGGGTTCTCTGCGGTATCAACAACACCAGGATCGCCAGCAGGCTGCTTCCGAAGGGAAGAATGCCCCACATCAGGCCCTGCCAGTGCGGAGGCATCTGGGGAGCATTCATGGGCGTTGCGGGGGGTACCCCGTCCTTGCTCCAGATCACGATCGTACGGTCTTCAAGGTTGTCTACAGGACGCCACCCGGCGAACGACAGCAACGGATCGTAATAAGAGTCGCGTACGATCACCCATTTGATGCCGTACTTGTCGGAGTGTTCGAGAATCGCACGCAACGCGTCGAGCCCTGCTTTGCCGAAATATTTTGAACTGGTGAGGGCCGCTCCCCCATGGCTGGTCAACTCGGGCAGCATGCGGCCGGAGTTCCATTCGCCGTCCACGCTGGTGGCGTCAGTCAGTACCGCCAGCCGCGCGATTTTGCTCCCGAACCCAAGGGTCACATAACTGTACTTGTCGTGACCGTCGCGGTTAAGCCATGAAGCGACCGAGTCCAGCTTGAAATCCTCGGCGTCAGCCGGATGATATGTCGTCCATGAGACCGCCAGGGCACATGTCCCTGCCGCCAGCACCGCCAGCGCGATGATACCCCAGCGCCGGAAGCGATCCACGATCTCGGTCGCGAGCAATCCCACGAATGGAAGGGCAAGAAGGGTAGCCCAATAGCTGAACCGCTCCATGGTCAGCACGCCGAACGCACGCCCGAGGATCAGGTGACCTACAGGGGTCGTCCCTCCCAGGCCGATCATGAACGCCAGCCAGAAGCCCAGCAGCAGAGGCCGCAGCCGCGCCACCGAAGCTCCGCGCAGGAAGATGAACGGCAGCGCCAGGATCAGTGCGCCGTAGGGGACGACGAAATAGTTAATGCCAAACTGCGGGCTGAGAATGTAGTTGGCGCGGCTGGCGTGGGGAATCTGCGCCTGCGTCACCGGATACTTGATCAGCGCGATCCAGAAGGGCAGAAGCACAACTGCGATGGCAACCACCGCCACCACGACCGCAGCTACTGTGCGAAACACGAACGTAGAGGTTGATGTGCGCTCCTCGCCGCTATCCCGGTCGATAAACACCAGGGCCAGGATGGGCAGAGCGAAGAAAAATGAGCCAAACAGAAGCGTGGCGTGGTGAGCGGCCGCTGCCGCGGCAAAGAGGACCATCGCCTTCAGAAACGATCGCCCCCTGCCATACCTCAGCCACTCAAAAAGGAACGGCAACGCATTCAGGTAGATGGGCGCTGCTGAAGTCGTCCCCAACTGGCCGGCGTTGTAAACGAGGAAGCTCTCGGAACCAAGAAACACGCTGGCCAGCGCAGCGTACGACGCCGCGCGCGGACTAACCCAGAGGACCGAAAACCTGTAAACGCCGACAGCCAGGAGAAAAATCGCGGCAAACTGTACCACCATGTAGGCCATATCGAGGCCTGTGAGGTGTGAAATCACCGCTATCCACTGCTGGGGAAGGGGCGGATATGTAGTCTGGGAAAATCCTGCATACCACTTCGGATTCCATGGGTCAAACCAGTGATGTACGTAATGGGAAGCAAAGAATATATGAAGATTAGTGTCGTACGACTTCAGCGGCAGTTTCATGAGCAGAAGTGGCAGATGAACCGCCGCGACTGCCATCAGAATCAAAGTGAGGGGTATTGGCCGTGAAGATGGTACGAACGGTTCAGCTCGCTGCACTTGTGCCTCTCGGAATAATCTCGGCGCCGCGATGACGCCGACCGTTAGTGGTGGACGTAACGCTAACCTGAACTGAAGAGTTCGACAAACATGTACTTCGATTCATCGTATAGGGTACCGGTTGCTTTCCGGTCAAAATTGTGACTGGAACTCGAGACCGTTGCACGGCCGTAACTGGCTGGAAAATGGACGGCTAACCAACATTATTCCGCACTTTGGAATCAAAAAAGATGTAGATACTAAAGAATACCGGTGACATCTTTGGCACGTTTTTTGATTTTTGCATCTGTAGTCCTGTCGATCGCTGCATCTTCTGCGCTCGATGCGCAGACCTATAAGGTAGGGCAGGACAGTTCGCCTCCGCCGCAGGATCAAAATAAACAAGCCCCCGCAGCCGGACAGAACCTCGGTTGGGGATCAAATATTCAGAACGCCCGCCTCGCTCGCGCAGCCCAGATGGCCCTGCAGCGCGGTGATCATGCGCAGGCTTACGACCTCGCCCAGCGTGCAGCCCAATCCGCCCCCAATGATGCGCAACTATGGTTTCTACTTGGCTACGCGGCGCGCCTTGCAGGGCATTTTCAGCAGTCGGTGGACGCATACAACCGCGGCGTGAAGTTGAGCCCCTCTTCGCTCGATGGCATTTCCGGGTTGGCCCAGACTTATGCCGTCATCGGTCGAAGCGAAGACGCGGAAAAACTGTTGAAGCAGGCCCTCACCGCCGACCCGCGACGCTCAAACGATGCCCTCGTTCTGGGCGATCTCTATATGCGCGCCGGTGACTACACCACCGCGTTGGACTGGCTCAGCCGTTCCGATCGTGTTCACGCCGACTCCCGCCCCGAGTTGCTGATGGCCATCTGCTACGAGCATCTCAATCGCATGGATATGGCCAGCCGCTACCTCGAGGCAGCTCGAAAGCGCGATCCGGAAAATCCCGAGGTGCAGCGCTCTCTCGGCGGATACTATCGCGAAACCGGAAAGTACAACGAAGCCATCGCCGCGCTCAAGGCTATCCGCAATCCCAGGCCCGATGTCGTCGCCGAATTGGCCTATACCTACCAGCTCGCCGGCAAACTCAACGACTCCGCGCGCCTCTACGGACAAGCCGCAAACGCCATGCCCAAAGATATGAGCCTGCAGCTTGCCGCGGCCCAGGCACAGGTAGCAGCAGGTTCCATCGATCAGGCCGGACCGTTTCTTCAACGCGCTACCGCCATCGATCCCAACTACTACCGGCTTCACGCCATCCGTGGCGAAATTGCCAGGATGCGGGATCAGCTTCCTGATGCGGTCCGCGAGTACAACAGCGCCATATCCGCCCTGCCCGCTGCACCCGCCGAAGGTCCCCTGTATGGCATCCAGTTGCACATGGACCTGATGGATATTTACAAGGCTCAGCGTAACCAGGCTGACGCCCGTCACCAGCTGGATATCGCCCTGCAGCAGATCGGACAACTCAGTGAGCAGGGCGTCCCGCGCGCTCCTTTTCTGCGCCTGCGCGCGCTCATAAAAATGAACGCTGGTGACCTCGACGGAGCCTTGGCCGACGTCAAGAGCGCTCTGGCCGTGGACTCGCGTGATCCCAATGGCCTGCAGCTCAACGGCGACATCCTGATGAAGATCGGACGCACCGAAGACGCGATCAACGTTTACAAGCAGATCCTCAGCATCGATGGCAATAACCGTTTTGCCCTGACATCGCTCGGTTACGCCTCGCGTGCCGCGGGCCGGGACAAGGATGCGGAAAAATATTTCCTCCGTCTGGCCCAGGTGGATCCCACCCTCTACATTCCACATCTCGCCCTCGGCGATCTTTACACCGCGAGGCGCGACTTCAAGCAGGCCGAAGCCTCGTACGAGAAGGCCTTCGCGCTCGCTCCGAAGGTGGCTCTGATTACCGCTGGCGGCCTCAACGCTGCCATCGAATCCCACGAACTGGGTTTGGGCGCCACCTGGCTTGGCCGCGCTCCTGCCGATGCCGCGCAGGAACCGCAGTTCCTCCGCGAAAAGGAACGCTACCTCAGCTTCAAGGGCGACTACCAGGGCTCAGCCGACATCGCCCAGGAAGCCCTCAAGGTGCTTCCGACCGATCGTGACGTCGTCGTTTACCTGGGTTACGACCTGCTCAACCTCCAAAAATGGGACGAACTGCTCGCTCTCACCCAAAAGAATCTCGATGTATTCCCCAAAGAGCCGGATATTCCTCTCCTTATGGGTTACGTTCACAAACACCAGGGCAAGTCCGAGGAGGCGCGTGAGGACTTCACCGAAACACTCAAACGGGATCCCAACGTAACCACGGCATATGTGAATCGCGGCTACATGCTGAACGATCTGCACCGGCCCGACCTGGCCGCCGTAGACTTCGAGTCCGCGCTCAAGCAGGAACCCAAAAACGGCGAAGCCCGTCTCGGACTGGCATACTCCGACCTTGACCTGCATAAACCTCAGGCCGCCATACACGAGGCCGACCTGGCTGAACAGATCATGGGCGACAACAAGAACGTCCACGTCATTCGCGCCACCGCCTACGGACGGGAAGACATGCTCGCCAAAGCGGCCGACGAGTACCGCGCCGCCATCAAGTTCACTCCTGACGATGGCGCGCTGCACCTCGGCCTGGGCGGAGTGCTGTTCTCCGGGCGCCATTACCACGACGCCATCGACGAGTTCGAGGCCGCCGAGAAATATTCGCCCGAAAACGCGGAAGTCTACGCAATGATGGCTCGCGCCTACGCCAACCTCGACGAACGCGACCAGACCATGCATTATGTTCAACTCGCCGAGCAGAAGGCGCAGGCCGGGCCTGACGATCCCCGCTCGCTCGAATCCACCTTGAGCAATGTCTACGTTGCGACTGGTGAAGCACTGGGAACTCTTGGCGATCAGACTGCCGCTATGGAACGGTTCCGCCGTGCTCTCACCACCCCGAAGAGCAATCGCGTCGCGGTGCGCCTCGCCATCGCCCAGGTTATGTCCCAGCAGGGTCATGAAGAAGAGGCGGAGCGCGAAATCGCCCTGGCGCTGATGGAGGCCGAATCTGGCGAGACCTCTCCTCCGAGCGGCAACCAGTACATCCTGGCCGCCGACGTATTCCGTTCCATGCACGACTTCCAGCTGTCGCAGGATTATCTGCAGCGCGCCAAGACCGCGGGTGCACCCGACGCGCAGGTCCGTATCGGGATGGCCAACAACTACCTGGCGCTTGGCGACACTGCCCGCGCCAACGGAGAACTCGCCGCGGTCCGCACCTCGGCCGACACCATTCCGGATTACCAGTTCCTGCTCGCCCAGGCCAATGTCTACCGGCAGCAACACCGCAATGCCCAGGCCTTGACGTCTTTCGCGGAGGCCACCAACGCCGGCGGGGACGACGAATCCGTCGCTACCAGCCTGATGCAGACGGGTGCCGACGAAGGGCTGCGCGTCACTCCCAACGTCAGTCTGCTGTCGGACTTCTCGGTCAGCCCGGTCTTTGAAGACACCACCGTGTATGTGCTGGACTCGAAGCTGGATGCACCCTTTTCCGTCCCCAGCACCATCACTTCCCTGCTGCCTCCGCCGCGGTCATCGCTGCAGACGCAGGAGACCAACGCCTTCCACCTGCACGTCGGGCGCTGGCCGACACCGGCAGGCTTCTTTCAGATCCGCAATCAACGCGGCGCTATCTCGGTCCCGGCCACCAACTCCATCGTCAATCGCAATACCACCGACTGGACCTGGAACATCGGCCTCAATCCGACCGTCAATCTCCGCAACAACGTGATCAGCTTTGACGGGGGCGTCCAGGCAACCGTCCGGCGCGATTCCGAATCACCCCGGCAGATGAACCAGAACCTGTTTCGCCTCTTCGCATACGCGCAAACCAGTTCTTTCTTCAATGCGCTCTCGGTCAGCGGCTATGCGATCCGCGAATCGGGCCCTTTCACCGATACCAATTTGCATTCCCGTGCGCTCAGCGGCGGAATCGACTTCCGGGTCGGCGCCCCGTGGGGCAAGAACGCGCTGGTGACCGGCTGGCACGCCAACGATCAGCTCTTTACCCCGGTCAACTATGAGGATTACGCCACTTCGTCCTACATCGGGCTGGAGCGCAAATTTTCCCCGCGCCTCGATGTCCGCGCTTTGGTGGAGGACGTGCGCGCCTGGCGCGTGGCCAACGGCAGCTCGGGCATCGCACAGAACCTGCGTCCCGCCGGAACCGTAAATTTCGCCCTCAATCGCAGTTGGGACTTCCAATTCTCCTCGGCCTACTCCAGCAATCGCGGCTTCCATGCCTACGATGCTACCCAGAACGGGTTTTCGGTCTCCTATGCCCGCCCCTTCCGGCGTAAATTCAACGACGAATCGGGTGCCGTAGTTTTGCAATACCCCATTCGTTTTTCGGCAGGTCTGCAGGAGGAAACCTTCTTCAACTTTCAGGGTACTCAAAATCAACAGATGAGGCCCTATTTTCAAGTCAGTCTGTTTTAAGGCGGAGATCAATGAAAATTTGTTTAGTGGCCACGTTTCCACCCAGCGGCCGCCAGCTTAACGAGTATGCCTTTCACATCGCCCGGGAACTGAAAAACCATCCCGAGGTCGAACTCACAATTCTGGCGGACGAACTCACGGAATACGAATTCGCCACTGACAAACACGGCAAGCCCATCAAGGTCAGCGATCAGTCTGAGCTTCCCGGATTCAACGTGGTCCGATGCTGGAAGTTCGGCGCGCTGGGCACCCCCGTGCGCCTGCTCAAAACCATTCGTAAGATCAAGCCGGATGTCGTCTGGTTCAACCTCGTGTTCTCCAGCTTTGCTACCCCGGAGAAACCGATCGCCGCATTCGCCGGCCTCTCCGCGCCCGCCCTTACCCGCGCGGCCGGCTTTTACACCCACATCACCCTGCACCACATCATCGAGCACGTGGATTTCGCTGCCGCGGGCGTGAAACGCGAACGCCTCTTCCGCTTTGGCACCGACCTCGCTACACGCGCACTGCTGCGCGCCAACTCCGTTTCCGTACTCCTGCCCGGCTATCGGCGCACCCTTATCACCAAGTACTCCGCGCAGAATGTTCTGCTCGGCACTCACGGCACATTTGCCTCCATTCCCAGCCCCCCCGATTTTTCCAAACGCGGCAATCCCGATCAACGCATTCTCGCCATCGGGCATTGGGGGACATATAAGCGTCTCGAAACTTTGATGGACGCCTTTCCCAAGGTTTTGAAGCACGTCCCCAACGCACGCCTTGTCGTAGCCGGTGCCAACCACCACACCCGAGCAGGCTACTGGGAATCAATTCGCGATGCTCAGCCGGCTCATTTGCCGATCGAGTTTCGCGGCTACGTCCCCGAAGACGCCATCCCCGACTTGTTCAGCTCAACATCCGCATTGGTACTGCCCTACGACTCCGCTACCGGGTCCAGCGGACCCGCGCACCAGGCCTGCGAATACGGCGTTCCCATCGTCTGCGCTGATATTCCCGACTTTCATGGAATGGTCGAAGACGAAGAGATGGCGGTACGCTTCTACAAGACTGGTAACTCCGACGACCTGGCCGATCAGCTGATCGCGATTCTCAACTCTCCCGAATTGCAGCGCCAGATGTCCGAACACAACTTCGCCGCCGGGGTCAACATGACCATGTCCAGCGTGGTTGAAAACTATCTCCGCTGGTTTGAGCTCAACAAGGCCAAGCGGGTTATCAAGGATGCCGGCGTGGTCCGCCAGCGGCGGCGGCTCTGGCTGCGCAATCTGGCCAAGCGCGATGCGTCGCCGGGATGGAGCCTCCATTCAGGCCTCTTCTCGCCGCGGACAGAGTCTGGTCCCGGGATTCAACCCCGCGGCCGATTCCCCCAGCGGCGATGGCTACTCTGATCCATTCACATGGCTGGCTTCAAGAGGAGCCGAGGATCGATCCCAACTGGAAGCCGACCAGAAACACACCGCTCACCCCGGGGAGCCACACAGATAGTATTCGGACTCGGGGACACACCACGAGCACGCAAAAGCAATCCTCGAGAATATAGGCGCTTCTTAATTTTCGGCGAGGCCCCTCGTCAGTCCCCGGGGGGGGGGCTTCGCCGTTAAGTGTTTAGTAGCGACTGCAGCTCAGGACGCCGCGTCAGGTAGCTATAAGACTGGGTCGCGCTTCGGACTATAAGGACATGCTCGACCCCTCGCGGGAGCATCTCCAGTCATGCTGTTACTGTTCCGGAACACACTCAGGATTCCCGGTTCTAACCGAACCGGTTGCAACTGTTCTAAACGCGTCCCGGACTAATACGTTGTGATATCGGTGGCGACGTAGTGATTCCCATCGAAGTTCGCGCTCACCCGCACATGATCCCCGGTGTGAAGATTCTGAGTACCGGGCAGGCCCGTCGAACTGAAGCTGATTTGATAGCTCTTGTCGTCCCGCGGATCCACCAGCACCAGCACGCCCGTATGCATGTCGAGGCTGGTGAGGTTTCCGCTGAAGATGAATGTCGCGCCTGGGGTTGCCAGGATGACGATGCGCGACGCCACTCCCTTACCCTGTTTGCCGGTTTCGAATTTGATCGACACCATCGCACCAGGCATAAGGTCGGCGGTACCGGAGTGCTCCGCGGTAAACGCGGACTGGCCCTGCCGCGAGATCTGGGTATCCGGCCGCACCTCTAAACGGATCGCCTGCCGCGATAGCGACGACCGCACCGTCAGTTGCCCCGTTCCCGCATCGAAATCCTCTACATGTCCCTGCACATCGCCCTGAGGCGTCTGAGACAGCATATGGATGCTGAGCGCAAATACATTGGACCCATCGAGTACGGTCTGAACCGACGCATGATCCTGGGGCGAAAGATCCCGCAGTGGGATCCGGTTTCCGTCACGGTAAACCTCGGTGCGCTCGTCGAAAAGCACTTTGATCGGCTTTTGCCCGAACGCCTTTAACGAGAACTGGTCGAGCACTGGGTCCACTTTAGTAATAGCTCCGCCGATGATCGTGCTCTTCCCGCGTGGAGCGGGGGGAAGTCCCGGCATGCCCGACGGCTTGGTAGCCATCGTCGCGCTGGAGTCCGCATTCGGATCGGACTGGGCATGTGCAAACGGCAAAGATAGAACCGCAGCGCTGCAGAGTAGCATCACTTTAGAAAATCGTTCCATTAAACTCACCTGGTATTGGCTTCTCCAGTTTAGATGGTGAATTGGGCTATCCCGGTGCCTTCCGTGACTCACTTTTGCAGCTGAAAGCAACACTCAGAGCCCGCACGCATCTTATTATTTGAGCCTCTCCAATTAAGACTGGAAAGTTCCGGGGCTCGATGTGGAGACGTAGAGCACGCACGATGCCTCGGAAACTATACCAATCAGGAATCTTCGCTCTGGTCGCCGGCCTCGCGGTCGCTGCCTGGGGGCGTGAAGGCCTGAAAATTACTATCCCCCGCCGCAGCGAACTGACACCTGTTCAGAAACTCAATCGCGAAGGTGTCGAAGCCGTGCGCAAGCACCAGTTCGACAAGGCTGGGTCCCTGTTCTACAAGGCCTACCTCTACGATCCTACTGACCCCTTCACCCTGAACAACCTCGGCTTCATGTCGGAGTTGCAGGGCCAGTTGGACAAGGCTCAGTCGTTCTATGACCTCGCCTCCAAGCAGGGATCGAACGCCGATATCGACCGCAGCAACACCAAGGGCCTGCAAGGCAAACCGATGAAGGCTGCTTTTGAGAACCTGCAGGATGTTCCAATGCGCGTAAACCGCATGAACGTCGACGCCATGGTGCTGCTGTCTCAGAATCGCGGCTTCGAGGCCGTGGCGCTGCTCAATTCGGCGCTGAAATTCGACCCTCAGAATCCGTTCACGCTGAACAATCTGGGCGTCGCCGACGAGGCCATTGGCGACTACGACAATGCCCTGAAGAACTACTCGTATTCAGCCGACCAGAATTCATCCGAGCCGGTCATCGTCACCCTCGACAACTCCTGGCGCGGTCGTCCCGTCAGCAAAATGTCCGCCGACAGCGCCCGGCGCCTGCGCAAGCATCTGCAGGATATGTCCGAATCTGAAGCTCGCGCTGTCATGTACACCATGCGCGGGGTTTCCGCTGCCAACCGCAACGATTGGCCCGCAGCCCGTGAGGCCTTCCTCAGGGCTTACTCGATCAATCCCAGCAGCGCCTTCTCGCTCAACAATCGCGGCTATGTTGCCGAGCACGACGGCGACCTTGAAACCGCGCAGTTCTTTTATGAAAAAGCGCGCCGCGCCGAGGATGCCCAGGCCCGCATTGGCATGGCCACCGAGCGTATCGCTGAAGGCAAGCCCCTCGCGCCCATCGCATCCGACAGCAATCGCAAAGTAGATGACCAGCTCGAGCAGTACAGCCGGGAGCGCCGGCGCGAGACTGGTCCGGTTGAATTGACTCCGCGCGGCGGCTCGAATACGCCGGATCAGAGCCCCTCGCCGCAAACACCTCAACAGGCCCCGTCGCCAGCAACACCACCGGCTGGGCCAACTTCCCCGCTTCCCCAGTAGCTTCGACCAAAGGATTTTTGCGTAATGACCGCCTCGGCCACACAGTCCCTGTCTAAACAACACATGGTGACTCTTTCTCACCTGCTGTTGACATCGCGCGACGAACAATCGACCGCCGGAGCGATGGCTCAGGTGGAGTCGACCCTGCGCTCCATGGGACGCCAAGAATTCGACGAACTCGTAAATCTGGCCGATCTGAACCACGTCATCGTGCGCGGAATGTTGGTCTTCTCCGACATCATGCGCGAATCAGGCGACCAGGAACGACTGGGTTGGGCGCAGGAAGCCCTGAAGAAGGAACAGGCACGGGTCAGCACGGCCGTCGGCTTTCTTGACGAGATCTGCAGCGCCTTCAGGGCCGCCGGCTACGACGTAGCGGTCATCAAGTCGCTCGATCACATGCCTGACCTCGGCAGCGATCTCGACCTCTACACCAATGCCGACAACCATGACGTCTGGCAGCTGATGAGCCGCAAGTTCGGGGCCAAGATGTCGTTCCGGAGCTGGGGCGACCGCCTGGCTCGCAAATGGAACTTCGAATTGCCGGGACTGCCGGAGTCGGTAGAAATCCATATGGGGCGCCTCGGACAGACCGGCGAGCAAATAAAAATCGCTCGCAGTTTGATCGAGCGCAGCCGGGAAATCCAGGCCCTCGAGCATACTTTCAGGGTACCTTCTGCATCCGACAGGCTAATGATCTCTTCTCTGCAGCGCATGTACCGCCACTTCTATTTCCGGCTTTGCGACGTCGTCGACAGCGCCGGGCTGGCGGACGCGGGTGGGATCGATTACGAGGATCTTCGCACCACGGCTCTCAATGCAGGCATTTGGGAAGGTGTAGCAACCTACATGGTCATCGTTTCCGATTATGTGAAAAGCTATCGCGGCTGGGGTCTCGACCTGCCCTGGTTCGTCCGCGATACGGCACGCTTCGGCGGCGATCAGATCTTCTTCAACAAGGACTTTTTGCGCGTCCCCATCATGCCGCAATCGGCGAAGCTGTACGGAAGACAGCTCGCCGGCTTGGTGCGGAGGCGCGAAATTCACAGTGGTGCCCGACTCAGCTTGTTGCCGTGGCTAGCTACAGCGGCCGTCGTCGGACAAAAAATAACCGGAAGTGACAAGGGCATTTGGTAGGAAAGCACAAATAAGTCACGGTCTCGCCGTTCGCACGATGAGAACCGGACAATCCAGATGCTTACCCTGCATTACCCATTTCTGTTGGCACGACCCATTTTGCTAGACCGAGAGGAGAATCCGGACCGTAATCGTTCCGGGACGACTTTATGGCCAATCTGTTACCGAGAAATCCGAAATCCATCGCGCGCGGCCGCTTGTACGTCGAGAGCGCAGGGGGGGCCCATTCTGAAACGGACGGGTATAACCACTCCTCGCTGGCTTATGAACCGGAGACCGCAGAACCGGTAAAACACTCTTCATCCCACGTGGTGGAGTGGCCTCACCCGCCAGCGGCGATCGCTCCCCAGGGAGCCATTTGGCAGGGCCAAGATCCTTTCAAGGTCAAGCGCTCCAAGACCTCCAATGTGGTCTCGGCCATCGTTCACGTCATCATCATCGGCGGTGTGCTTTATCTGGGCCTGAATTCGCGTGTCCGCGTCATTCCCCCCGACATGAAAGTTACGCACGTTGACTTCAAGCTCTATGCCCCTCCTCCGCCCCCCAAGGTCATGCCGATCGCGGCCATCTCGGGTGGTGGCGGCGGCGGTGGTGCGCATCAGATCATCGAGCCGACCAAGGGCCGTCCGCCTGAGGTTGCCAAGATGGTGGTCAACGCGCCCCAGATCCTTCGCGTCGATCGTCCCAAGCTGGCCTCCGAGCCATCCGAGCTGGTGAAAATTCCAGACAGCAGCAACGCGCCCAACCTCGGCCTGTCCAGTTCCCCGCAGATCGCGCTTGCCTCCCAGGGTCGCGGCAGCGGTTCCGGATTTGGTTCCGGTATAGGCGGCGGTCTCGGCGCGGGTCATGGCGTCGGAGCCGGCCCGGGTAGTGGTGGTGGTTATGGCGGCGGCCTCATGAGCGTCGGCGGCGGCGTCAGCGCGCCTGTGGTGGTTCACTCGGTCGAGCCGGAGTTCACCCCGGAAGCCCGCGGAGCCAACTTCCAGGGCAGCGTTTCGATCCAGCTCATTGTTGATGCCCAGGGTAATCCGCAGAACGTTCACGTCCTTCGCCACCTCGGCATGGGTCTCGATGAAAAGGCCATCGATGCAGTCCGGCAGTACCGCTTCAAGCCGGCCCTGTACCAAGGCCACCCGGTCGCGGTTCAGATGGTCATCGACGTGGACTTCCACCTGCATTGATCCGCGCTTGTTCACTCACCCGAAAGGAGCCGCTCGCGGCTCCTTTCTGCATTTCCGCCTTAGCTTGCTCTTGGCAACCATCCCTATTGCACATTCACGCGCTTTAGCCTTACCCTTTGCTCACGATCCAATCTTTCAGTCTGGAGAGTCTGCAATGCATTTCGCGCTGTTTCTTCTCCAAAATCAACCGAGCCCGGCCGACATTCAGAGAGCCGCCCTGGCTGTAATGGCGATTTTTCCCATCCTGATGATCATCGGCCTGGCGATCATCATCATTCCATCCTGGTTCATCTGCAAAAAAGCTGGCTTTTCACCCTGGTTGTCGCTGCTGAATATCGTTCCTTTCGGGACGCTTATCCTTCTTTATGTGCTCGCTTTTGCCGAGTGGAAGGTCGCTCCGGTGCCTGCCCAGGTCTGGCAGGTCCCTCCGCCCTACCCGCCCCAGGCCTGAGTCGTAACTGTTAGCATCGAAGAGGGAAACCTTCGATGTCCGACGGATCTGTATCGCCTGCTGTGCTCCCCCGCGTCCGGTTTGCGCCTTCGCCCACCGGGTATCTTCACGTGGGAGGTGCCCGTACCGCCCTGTTCAATTGGCTCTTCGCGCGCCACACCGGCGGCACTTTTATCCTGCGTATCGAGGACACTGACTTCGAACGCTCCTCCGAAGCCATGGTTGAAGGCATCCTCGAAGGCATTCGCTGGCTGGGCCTCAACTGGGATGAAGGCCCGTTCTACCAGTCAAAACGTCTCGATCTGTACCAGGAAACCGCCGCAAAAATTGTCGCCGCCGGGCAGGCTTACCCGTGCTTCTGCACGCCTGATGAACTGGCGCAGCGCCGCGCCAAAGCCTCGGCCGCAGGGCGTCCGCTCATGTATGACCGTCGCTGCCGCCGCATCGCTCGCGATGTAGCCCAGGGTCGCCTGGCCGAAGGCCAGCCCGCAGCCATACGTTTCGCGGTTCCTGAAGATGGATCGACCAGCTTCGAGGATGCCGTCTTTGGCAATGTCGAATTCGCCAATGCCGAGATCGAGGACTTTGTACTGCTCCGCTCGGACGGCATTCCCACCTACCATCTGAGCGTCGTGGCTGACGACATTGACATGCGCCTTACCCACATCATTCGCGGCGCCGACCACATCTCCAATACCCCCAAGCAGATACTGCAATATCGTGCTCTGGGCGCGGACCTCCCTGTCTTTGCCCATGTCCCGCTCATTCTCGGCCCTGACAAAACTCGCCTCTCCAAACGTCACGGCGCTACTTCCGTTACCGCATACAAGGAAATGGGCATAGTCCCCGAGGCCTTCGTGAATTACCTCGCCCTCCTCGGCTGGAGCCCTGGTCCCGTCAAAGACGACACCGGCAAAGACCGAGAAATGTTTTCCGTCCAGGAGTTAATCCGGATGTTCTCTCTCGAGGGCATCTCCAAGTCCAATGCCGTCTTCGATAACGACAAGCTGGCCTGGTACAACGCCGAATACCTTCGCGCCCTGCCCGTCGAGGAACTCAGCGCGCGCCTCGCGCCCGTTTTTGAGGATGCCGGACTGCATGTCCAGCCGGAGAAACTGCTCGCCGTCACTCCTCTCATTCGCGAACGCATCAAGTATCTGAACGACGCCGTATCTGCTGCCGATTTCTTCTTTGTTGACGAGCTTCCGCCCTATGACCACGCCGACCTGATACCCCCGAAAGGCGATGCCGCTCTCGCCCTTCGCATCCTGCGGCACGCACAGGATGCCCTCGCCACAATCCCATTCGATCAGCAGTCGATCGAGCAGGCGCTGCGCGAAGCCGCCGTGTCGCTCGGCATTAAGACCGGACCGATGTTCCAGCCCATCCGGGTCGCCGTATGCGGACGCAAGAATGCTCCACCGCTGTTTGAAACCATGGCTATTCTCGGTCGCCAGGTATGCCTTGACCGCATGGCCAGAGCCGAAGCCTCCCTCCAATCGCTCACCGCAGCGCAGGACTTCTCATTGAGCAAGGAAATGCCGCAATGACCAACACAAATACCGAAAGTCCCGAGGTTCGCACCACGTCCAACTTTCTTCGTGACCAGATCGCCGAAGATGTGCGCACTCACAAGTACGGCGACGCGATCATCCAGACCCGCTTTCCTCCCGAGCCCAACGGCTACCTCCACATCGGCCACGCCAAGGCCATCTGTCTCGACTTCGGCCTCGCGGACGAATTCGGAGGCAAAACCAACCTGCGCTTCGACGATACCAATCCCGAAAAGGAAGAGCAGGAGTACGTCGATTCCATTCAAAATGATGTTCGGTGGCTGGGCTTCGATTGGGAACGACTTTGCTACGCTTCCGACTACTTCGATCAACTTTATGAATGGGCACTGCAACTCATCAGCGCCGGCAAGGCCTATGTAGATGACCTTTCCGCCGACCAGATCCGGCAGTATCGTGGCACACTTACCGAACCGGGCAAGAACAGCCCCTATCGCGACCGCACAATTGAGGAGAATCTCGACCTCTTCACCCGCATGAAAGAGGGGGAATTTCCTGATGGAAGCCGCGTTCTCCGCGCCAAAATCGACATGGCCTCTCCCAACGTCAACATGCGCGACCCTGTCATGTACCGCATTCTTCACGCTACCCATCACCGCACTGGCGACAAGTGGTGCATTTATCCCATGTACGACTACGCCCACGGCCAGTCCGATTCAATCGAGCGCGTCACCCATTCCATGTGCACCCTCGAGTTCACCGACCACCAGCCTCTTTACCGCTGGTATATCGAGAACCTCGGCATCTTCCCCTCGCAGCAGATCGAATTCGACCGCCTCAACCTTACCTACACCCTGCTCAGCAAGCGCAAACTGCTCCAGTTGGTACAGGAAAACCATGTAAGCGGATGGGACGATCCGCGCATGCCTACCCTCTCTGGCATCCGCCGCCGCGGGTTCACGCCCGAAGCTCTCCGCGCCCTCTGTGCTTCCCTTGGCGCTACACGAACCAACGGCATGGTCGACATTGAAATGCTGGAGCACTTCCAGCGCGACGACCTCAACCGTCGCGCCAGCCGCGCCATGGCCGTCCTCCACCCCCTCAAACTCGTCATCGAAAACTATCCGGAAGGTCAGGAGGAATTCGTCGATGTTCTCAACAACCCCGAAGACCCCTCCGCTGGAACTCGCCAGGTGCCCTTCTCCCGCGAGATCTTTATCGAAGAGGATGATTTCCGCGAAATCCCTCCGCCTAAGTACTATCGCCTCTCGCCGGGCAAGGAGGTGCGCCTGCGCGCGGCCTACTTCGTCACCGCCCGGAGCGTCGTGAAAGACCCGGACGGCAACATCCTTGAAGTTCGCTGCACGTACGACCCCGCCAGCCGCGGCGGCAACTCTCCGGATGGACGCAAGGTCAAGTCCACGATCCATTGGGTATCGACCACACATGCCCTCCCCGCCGAAATCCGCCTCTACGACAAGCTCTTCACCAGCCCCAACCCCGCCGACGTTGAAGAGGGCCGCAACTTCCTCGACAACTTGAACCCCGCTTCCCTCGAAATCGTGCGCGGTGCCAAACTCGAGCCTTCCCTTGCCAACGCTCAAGTGGGGGATCACTACCAGTTCGAACGGGTCGGCTACTTCTGCCTGGATCGCGACTCTGCGGCAGGAAGCCTGGTCTTCAACCGCACTCTCCCGCTCAAAGACTCCTGGGCCAAGATCGAGAAAAAGGCAGGCGCGTAGCGCCCGGAAGAGCAGGCAGACCGTTTTGGTTGATGCGATGCATTATGGCCGAAAGCGCTTCCCAGTCTGCGCGGTATTCCGGCCGGCGACGATCGTTTTTAGCCGCCCTTCCACCCGTCCTGACCGCGAATCGCCCAGGGATTTCACCCTGCGGACATCGGCCCACCCTGTCCATTGTCTCGCTGAACCTAACGTGCGCCCTCAAAGCTCTTCGCTTCCTGTTCGCTCTCAATAGCTGTATCCTGTTGTGAGATGTCGCCGCGCCGGTCCACCCCCGCTCCCCCACATCAGCCGGCCGGCGAGGCCGACGCATTCTCCGTCTTCCATCCCGTCACTACCGCCTGGTTCAAGGCCGTCTTCGAAGGCCCCACCTCTCCGCAGCAAATGGGCTGGCCCGTCATAGCCCGCGGCGAAAGCGCCTTGATCCTCGCGCCTACAGGCACCGGTAAAACCCTTACTGCGTTCCTCTGGTGCCTCGATCGCCTCATGCTGCATCCTCCGCCTCGCGGGGAGAGCCACGGCTGCCGGGTCGTCTACATCTCCCCTCTCAAGGCCCTCGCGGTGGACGTGGAACGCAACCTCCGCTCCCCGCTTGCCGGGATCGCCAACATGGCCCGCCGCATGGGTGTACCCTTCCACGAACCCACCATCAGCGTTCGCACCGGCGATACCCCCCAGAAGGAGCGCGCCCTCTTTCGGCGACACCCAGCCGAAATTCTGATCACCACGCCCGAATCCCTGTACCTGCTGTTGACCTCCCAGTCCGCCGAGTCCCTGCGAACCGTCGACACGGTCATCATCGATGAGATCCACGCTCTCGTCCCGACCAAGCGCGGAGCTCATCTTGCCCTGAGCCTTGAGCGACTCGAAGCTCTGGTGAAAAAGCCCATCCAGCGCATCGGCCTGTCCGCCACGCAACGCCCCTTGGAAGAGGTCGCGCGCTTCCTGGGAGGGGTGCACATCCCCGCACGCCGCCTCCCACTCTCTGACTCCGGCCTTGTTCCGCCCGGAAATGAGGCACCTCGTTCTGACCACCTCGACAAGCTTACGAAGCAATCAATAACCCTAACTACTTCTGCAACTAACCACCGCGAACCTCAACTGGACGATGAACAAGTGGTGTCTATGTCGGCGCTTGTCCAAGACCAGCCGCTCGCAGCTCTGGAGCCTGTGGAAAACTCCGCCGACTGGGCCCGTGAGAACCCCGATCACGGCGGCCTTCGCTACCGGCCAGTAACAATCGTAAATGCCAGCGGCGTCAAGCAGTTGAAGCTACGCATTGAAGTTCCGGTTGAAGACATGGCGCGGCTCGGAGCGGTTGAGGAAATCCCCAGCGGTCCCGCCTCGCAATCGCCCCGCCGGGTCTCTATCTGGAACGCCATCCATCCTCGCCTCCTTGAGCTCATCAAAGCCCGCACTTCAACCATCCTTTTCGTCAATAGCCGCCAGGTTGCTGAACGCCTCGCGGGTGCGCTCAACGAACTCGCCGGGGAGCCGGTCGCCCGCGCTCACCATGGTTCCCTCGCTGCCGCCCAGCGCTCCATCATCGAAGAGCAGCTGAAAGCCGGCCAGATCAAGGCTCTCTGCGCGACTTCGACCCTGGAGCTCGGCATCGACATGGGCGCTGTGGATCTCGTTATCCAGATCGAGGCGCCCCCATCCGTCGCCAGCGGCATGCAGCGCATCGGCCGGGCCGGACACACTGTCAACGCCGTCAGTGAAGGCATCCTCTTCCCCAAGTACCGGGCCGATCTCGTCGCCTGCGCCGCCGTAACCCGCGCCATGCACGAAGGCCACATCGAATCCACCCGCTACCCCCGCAATCCCCTCGACGTTCTCGCTCAGCAACTGGTCGCGACGGTGGCGCAACCGCCCACGGCCTCTGCACTCCCGCGCAAAAAGAAAGCCAAATCCGCCAAACCCGACTCCGAGGTGCCGGACCTTCAGCCCGAGGTCTCGGTCGACTACCTCTACGACCTCGTACGCCGCGCCGCGCCCTTCGGGGAAATCTCCCGCTCCACCTTCGAAGGCGTTCTTGACCTGCTCAGCGGACGCTACCCCTCGGACGAATTCGCCGAACTCCGCCCCCGGCTCACCTGGGACCGGATTCGCAATGTCGTCACCGCCCGCGAAGGTGCCGGGCGCCTCGCCATCCTCAACGCCGGTACCATCCCCGACCGCGGCCTCTACGGCGTCTTCCTCGCCCACTCCGATGGCAAGTCGGTTCGAGTAGGAGAACTCGACGAGGAGATGGTCTTCGAATCGCATACCAACGAAACCTTTATCCTTGGGGCCTCCACCTGGCGCATCGTCGATATCACCCATGACCGCGTCCTTGTCGAACCCGCCCCCGGCGAACCCGGCAAGATGCCCTTCTGGAAAGGCGACGGCCCCGGACGCCCGCTTGAGTTCGGCCGTCGCATCGGAGCCCTGGTCCGTGAACTTCGCGCCCTTCCCAAACCCGCAGCCCTGACCCGCCTGGTCGCAGAACACGACCTCGACCCCGGCGCTGCCGATAACCTGCTGGCCTTTCTTTCCGATCAGGAGGCCGCCACCGGCATTGTTCCCGATGACCACAACATCGTCATCGAGCGCTGCCGCGACGAGTTAGGGGATTGGCGCGTGTGTGTCCTGACGCCTTTCGGCAGTCGCATCCATATCCCCTGGGCCATGGCCGCCACCGCCCGCATTCGTGCCGCCGGCGGGCCCGACGTCGAAGCGCTTTGGGGCGACGACGGCTTCGTCCTACGCTTCCCTGACGCCGACGGACCGCCTGACTCCGACTGGTTCCTGGTCGAATCGGCCGAGGCCATGTCCCTGGTTTTGCGCCAGCTCGGCTCAACCGCACTCTTCGCCGGACGCTTTCGCGAAGCCGCCGGCCGAGCTCTCCTGCTGCCGCGCCGCCGCGCCGACGCCCGCTCGCCCCTCTGGCAGTTGCGCAAACGCTCCTACGACCTCCTCGGCGTAGCTTCCCGCTACCCATCGTTTCCCATGTTGCTCGAGGCCTACCGGGAATGCCTGCGCGACGTGTTCGACATGCCCGCGCTCCTTGAAACTCTGCGCGCCATCGAACAGCGCCAGCTTCGCGTCCACGTCGTCGATACCCGCAAGCCCTCGCCCTTCGCTTCCTCGCTCCTGTTCAGCTATGTAGCCAATTTCCTTTACGACGGCGACGCTCCACTGGCCGAACGCCGTGCCCAGGCGCTCACCATCGACGAAGACCAGCTCCGGGAAATTCTCGGCGAAGCCGACCTCCGTGAATTGCTCGATGCCGATGTCATCGCTGACGTCGAGTCGGCGGCACAGTGTCTGCCGGAAAACTACCATGCGCGCTCTGCCGATGGCATCCATGACCTTTGCCTTCGCCTCGGGGACCTATCCCGCGATGAACTCTCCCGACGCGTCGCCACGCCCGATCTTCTAAACCAGGTCGACCGTCTGGTCCGTTCCCGGCGCCTGCTCGAACTCCGCATCGCCGGTGAACGCCGTCTCATCGCCGCGGAAGACGCTGCCCGGTATCGCGATGCCCTCGGAGTCCCCCTGCCTCCCGGCCTGGCCATCGCTCTGCTCGAGCCAGTGGCCCACCCAGTCCTCGAACTCGTTCGCCGCTACGCCCGCACCCACGGTCCTTTCACCTCGCGCGAGGTGGCCGACCGCTTTGCCCTCGATCTCAACAAAGTCGAAGACGTCATACGCCAACTCGTCAACGAGGGCCGCGTGCTGGAAGGAGGATTCCGCCCCGGTGGCATGCATCGCGAGTGGTGCGACGCGGAAATCCTGCGCCAGATCCGACGCAAGTCCCTCGCCCGCCTGCGCCGCGAAGTCGAGCCTGTCGAACAACAAACTCTGGCCCGCTTCCTCACTCACTGGCAAGGACTGCTCGTCCCGCGCCGCGGAGGTCACGCCCATCTCGACGTTTTGCTCGATGCCATCGAGAGCCTGCAGGGAGCGCCCATCCCCGCTTCCCTGCTCGAATCCGCCATACTCCCCGCCCGTGTCGCCGGCTACGACCCTTCCGGGCTCGATACCCTGATCGCTGCCGGCGAAGTCGCATGGGCCGGCGTCGAACCGCTCGGGGAACGCGATGGCCGCATTGCGCTATTCCTCTCCGACAAGCTGCCCTTGCTGGCCCAGACGCGACCCATCACCGAGCCGCTCTCCGAACGCGAACAGAAACTGTTCGCCGTTCTCGAAGCCACCGGCGCCAGCTTCTTTGAGCCGCTCCACCAAGCCGTTGGGGGCGGCTATCCCGGCGAATCCATCGATGCTCTATGGAGCCTTGTCTGGCGCGGCCTCGTAACCAACGACTCCCTGCACGCCCTGCGCGCCTACACCACCCGCCCCGACACAAACCGCACCCCGCGCAAAGCTCAAACTGGCGCCGCCTTCCGCTCCCGTCGCACCACACCCCCGACTGCGCAGGGACGCTGGTCCATCCTCCCGCTCCGCTCGCGCGCCGGGAACGACAGCAGCCCGTCTGCAACCGAAGCCAGCCATGCGCTCGCCTTGCAACTCCTTAACCGCTATGGTGTCTTGCTGCGCGAGTCAGTTGCCGCCGAAAACGTCCCCGGCGGTTTCAGCGCCGTCTACGGCGTCCTCAAGGTGCTTGAAGAAAGCGGCCGCATCCGGCGCGGATACTTCGTAGCCGGCCTTGGCGCAACCCAGTTTGCCCTGCCCGCCGCTGTTGACCTCCTGCGCCAGTTGCGAACCCCACCTCCCGACGAGAAACCCGAGTTCGTGCAGCTTGCCGCAACCGATCCCGCCAACCCCTACGGCTCCGTGCTTCCCTGGCCCAACTTGCCGGGCGCTGAAGACGAGTCCGAACTCGGGACAGCAAACGACAGGCCATCACCAGCGGGAGGCCAGCCGGCTCCGCGCGTCGTGACCCGTGCCGCCTACGCAGAAGTGATCCTCCGCAACGGCCAGTTGGTTGCGTGGCTGCGCCGTGGGAATCCCAACCTGCTCATCTTCCTGCCCGCCGACGAGCCCGAGCGATCCCGGACCGCCGCCGGCCTGGCCCACTTCCTGTGGCAGCGCGGGCAGGCCAAGATGCACGCCAACAGCCATGCCGGAGTATTGATTACCACCATTAACGGCGTCCCTGTCGCCGCCCATCCCATGTCCCGCTTCCTGCTCGACGCGGGGTTCCATCCCGGCCCGCTCGGCCTTCACCTCCGCCGCATCCCGCTCCCCATGATGCAGGCCGAGCCAGCCGCCGACGAGGTGCAGTAGCCGATGCCTGAGGGCGACACCATCTTTCGCTCGGCCCGCACCTTGAACCGCGCCCTGGCCGGTAAGCCCGTTACCGGCTTCCGCTCTACCTATCCGCTGCTGACGCGGTTTAACGACAACACCCCGCTCACCGGCCAGACCGTCGAGCGCGTCGAGTCGCGCGGCAAGTGGCTGCTGATCCACTTCTCCGGCGGCGGCATTCTCGTCACCCACATGCTGATGAATGGCAGCTGGCACATTTACCGTCCCGGCGAACGCTGGCACATGCCCTCCAGCGCCATGCGGATCGTTCTCGAGACCGCCGACTTTCACGCCATTGGATTCAACGTTCCGGTCGCACGCATTCACACCGCGCAATCTCTAGCCCGGGATCGCGGCATCCCTCCCGCCGCGGCCGACGTGCTGGGCGGTGGCTTTGACGAAGCTGCGGCCGTTCAGCGCCTGCTCTCAGAACCGGACCGGGAACTGGGCGATGCCCTGCTCCGCCAGAGAATCCTGGCCGGAGTCGGAAATGTTTTCAAGTCCGAGGTGTGCTTCGCCACCGGCCTTCACCCCTTCCGCAAGGTGGCCACGCTGTCTGAAGCGCAAGCGCGAGAGATTGTCGCCACCGCTCAGCGCCAGCTCGCCGCCAATGTGCTCGAGGACTCAGGCAACCAGATCGTCACCTACCGCGGATCCAATCGCCGCACCACCCGCGAAGCCGATCCGGGCGCCAATCTCTGGGTGTATGGCCGCAAAGGCGAGCCCTGCCGCCGCTGCAGCACGCCCATTCGCCGTCGACTTCAGGGCATGGATGCGCGCGCTACTTACTGGTGTCCCCGGTGCCAGGTCATGCCCGATGGCAGCGACATTGACGGCTGACGGCCGCGCGTGATGGATTGATCTCATCCGGAATTCGCTTAGGCAAGATCGTCACTGCCCGGTCTTGCCCATCCCGAAGATCTTCTGAAACAGGTTGCGGTGGTCCGGGGGATGACTGCACGTGTCAGTCGGCGCTGTTCCATCAAGGAAAGCCGCCGTATAGGTGGTCGGGCACGCCGGATCAGGCAGAAGGTTCGTGGTCTTGTCCAGATCGACCAGTTGCACGCCGTCTGGCGGCATGAAGGGCTTGGTGTCGGAATACTGCGGTAACTTCACCGCACGCTTCATGAACTCCGCCCAGATCGGCTCCGCCGCACGCGCGCCTTCGATCTTGATGTCTGAGTAGTCATCGTTCCCTACCCAGACGATGCACAGCAAATTTGAGGTGAAACCGGCGAACCACGCGTCATGACTGGTCCCTGTTTTCCCTGCCGCCGGCGGACGAAAGTCGTAGGTCGAGCGCACGCGTCCTGCCGTACCGCCGTTGAGCACTGCTTCCATCAGATTCGTCGTCAGGTAGGCGACGCGAGGGTCAAGAACCTGGTGCGCGTTAGGCGTATACGACGTCATCACGTCGCCCGTAGCAGTGCGAACACTGGCCAGCATCCAAGGATCGAGGTGCACGCCGCCATTGGCAAAGACGGTGTAGGCACCCGCCATATCTAGAGGTGTCGCGTCGTAGGAACCGATGGCCATCGCTGGTGTGCCTCGAGCGCTCTTCACCCCGGCATCGCGAGCCAGCGCTGCAACCCGATCAAATCCGACCATCGAGGCAAGACCGATAGTCGCATTGTTGAGCGACCACTGAAGTGCATAGCGCGCTGTGACCTGATCGTGGTAGTTATTTTCGAAGTTCCGCGGGCTGTATTCCTTGTTGTCAACCACGTATGTGCTCTGCTCGTCGGTAAGCATGGTGACCGGAGAGAAGAGGTGGTCCTGCCCGGGAAGTTGCGTGCCCTCCACCGCCGTTTGGAAAGCCGCCGCATACACAAAGGGCTTGAAGATTGAGCCGGTGGGCCGGTGCATTACTGCATGATTGAGCTGCGATATGCCATAATTCCGGCCACCCACCAGGGCCAGCACCTGTCCGGTATGCGGGTTAAGCGCAATGAGCGCCACCTGCGGGTAGGTGATCGGACCGGGGGGAGGTTCTTCCTCGCCCTTCTTCTTTCGGTGGCGTGCATGGAGTTTCTCCACCTGCTCGTCGACCACGTGAACCGTCGAGTCGACCGCCGCAGTTGCAACGCGCTGCAAATCCGGATCGAGCGTCGTGTAAATGCGAAGCCCTTCGAGCGTCGAGTTGCGCTCCCCGATCCTCTGCAATAACTGGTCATGCACGAGGTCGACGAAATATGGCGCCTCGCTGGCGTCGACACTGGTCGTAGCCAGATGCAGAGGCTCTTCCTTCGCGCGTTCCGCCTGGTCGTGCGTAATCGCACCCGTCTCCACCATCGAGTCAAGCACCAGGTTGCGTCGTTCGATGGCTCGGTCCGGGTGCCGGAAAGGCGTGAAGTAATTGGGCCGCTGGATCATCCCTGCCAAGAGCGCGCTCTCCGAGAGATCCAGCTGCTTTACGTCTTTCCCAAAATAGGTCTGCGCAGCTTCGCCAAAACCATTGATCGAGAAGCTGCCTCGCTGCCCCAGGTTGATCTGGTTGGCATACATTTCGAAGATCTGCTTTTTGTTGAATCGATGCTCCACCTGGAAGGTGATGACAATTTCAATGATCTTGCGCTTGATGCGCTTCTCCGGCGTGAGAAAGAAGCCGCGCGCCAGCTGCATGGTTAACGTGGAGCCGCCCTGCTGCTTTTGCCCCGTCGTTACGTCGCGCACCACCGCTTCCATCAACCGGAAGTAATTCACTCCGCTGTGTTCGAAGAAACGCCGGTCTTCAATGGCCAGCACCGCGTGCACCAGGTTCTGAGGAATCTCGTCATAGGAGATAAGCCGCCGCTTGGTGCGGTTGGCGTCTTCACTCAGTCCGGTAATAAGCACCGGCTCCAGTTCATAACTGGCCAACGCCGCGCCGCGATCGTCCTTGATCGAGTCCACCACACCCGCGCCGCTCACGTGGATGGTTGCGCCGTCCTGCGCATGGTACGACTGCGGCCCCGGATATACGTTAATGCTGTCTTCCGACTCGCTGAACGTCCCCATCGGAGAGGTCTTTTGCGCGCCGGTCATGGTGTATCCAGCCTGCCGCAATTCATCGCCGATCAGCTTTACCGTCAGCTTTTGCCCGGGGCGCACCTCGCGCGGCTCCGCGTAGATCTTGGCCGTGTTCTTGAACAGCGGCTGCTTGAGACGCTCGTCCACGATGTGCTGATACTTGACGTAGAAATACCCGCCAACAGTCATAACGGCAACCGCTGCGACGGCAACAGTGACGAGCACCACTCGCAGCAGCACGGATGCCCAATCGTTACTCTTACCGGGCATCCTGAATTTGATCTTCAATGCCATAAATTACAGCTTCATCTCCTGGCTAATAGCCAATTTCCTGCCTTGGGACGGATGCGGAGAACCCCGGCGTGCGTGCCCCTACAAGATTTGACGCTCGCAGCAAGGAACAAAGTCGACCGGATTCGCTCCGGGGTCGCGGCCGGTAGCCACAAACTAACGGCCGGCTCCCGCTACTGCCTCTCCTCAATCGTGCTTTTCACCTTCGCGACCACGTCATTCAGGCCCACATCCACGCTCTGGCCCGTTGCCCGGGTCACCAGTTCTACCATCCCGGCAGCTGCCTTCTTACCTACATTGATGCGAACCGGGATGCCCACAAGGTCCGCATCCTTGAATTTGACGCCCGCCCGCTCGTCCCTGTCATCGAGCAAAACATCGAACCCGGCAGCTTCCAGTTCACCGGCAATCCGCTCGCCGGTCTCCCGTAACGTGGCGTCACTCGCATTGGTGACCGTCACCACCACGGCGAACGGGGCAATCGATGCCGGCAGCCAGAACCCGTTCGCGTCGTTCGATTGCTCAATCGCCGCCGTCAAAATGCGCTCGATCCCGATTCCGTAGCTGCCCATGATCGGTGTAACTTCCTTGCCATTTACATCCAGCACCCGCAAGCCCATGGATTCGGAATACTTATAGCCCAGCTTGAAGATGTGTCCGATCTCCACAGCCTTGCCCACCACCAGTTTCCCCCCACACCCATCGACGGGGCAGGCCTCACCTTCGTTCACGCTGCGAATGTCGGCTGCCAGCGTCCAGGTAAAATCCCGCCCGGGGACCACGTTGCGCTGGTGGTAATCCAGTTTGTTGGCTCCGCACACCAGGTTCTTCCGGCCCTCGAGAGACTTGTCCACCACCACCGTCAACCCGTCGCCCAGCGGTTTGTCGCTGTACCTCAAGCCCACTGGTCCCAGGTAGCCGGCCGGTCCATTGAAAAACAGCTCCAGCTCGGCGGCCTGCATGGTGCGCAGTTCCGCTCCGCCGATCGCCCCCAGCAACTTGGTTTCATTCACCTGGTGATCACCACGCAGGAACGTCGCTACACCATGCCACGAATCCGGCACTTTGCCGGCGCCACGCTTCAAAGCCATGTACGCCACACACTTGATATCCGAGGCTGGCGAAATCTTGAAAAATTCCGCCACGTCCACAATGGCTGCGCAGCCCGGTGTGTACACCAGCTCCGGCTTACCGTCTCCGGTCGCGTCCATCTCGTTGACCGGCTCGAGTCTCGACGTAGCTTTTTCGAGATTTGCCGCGTACCCGCATACCGGGCAGCTTGCAATCAGGTCCTCGCCGGCGTCGGTGTAGACCATAAACTCCTGCGACTGCGACCCGCCCATGGCCCCCGAATCGGCTTCCACGGATACGAACTTCAAACCGCAGCGGGTGAAAATCGTCCTGTACACCCCATCGTGCAGGTCGAAGCTCTTGTCCAGCCCCGCCTTGTCGATGTCGAACGAGTAGCTGTCTTTCATGGTGAATTGCCGCACCCGCAGCAGTCCGCCCTTGGGCCTCGGCTCATCGCGATACTTGCTCTGGATCTGGTACCAGATCTGCGGCAGCTGCTTGTAGCTGCGCAGCTCGCTTCGCGCAATCGTGGTCATGATTTCTTCGTGCGTCATTCCCAGGCACAGTTCCGCGCCCTTGCGGTCCTTGAGGCGGAACATGTTTTCACCCATGCCCGTCCAGCGGCCGCTCTCCACCCAAGGTTCCTTGGGCAAAATGCCCGGCAGGTAAAACTCCTGCCCGATCTTGTCCATCTCCTCGCGCACGATCCCGATAATCTTGTTCAGCGAACGCTGGCCGAGAAAGAGATAGTTGTAGATGCCGGCGCCCAGCTGGCGAATGTAGCCGGAGCGCAGCAGGAACTTGTGGCTGGCGACTTCGGCGTCTGAAGGAGCTTCGCGAAGCGTGGGAATAAACAGTCTGGACCAACGTTGCATAGCGTGAGTGAGCGTGCTTTCCCGTCCGCCGGTCGACGGACGCAGGGACGATGAGAGTCCCTTCTATTCTAAACGTTGGGCCGGAATCCCGGCGGCGAGCACATTCAGAGTGCAACCCCCGGAGTTCCACTCTTTTTAAATCAGTTCCAGGCCCCAGAGATCATGCAGGTGCACTACACCCTCGACCCGCCCGTCTCCGTCAACCACCACAAGAGATGTGATCTTCCGCTCTTCCAGCAGCGCTAGTGCTTTGGCGGCGAGTTCCTCCGCGCCAATCGTGCGCGGATTCGGATTCATGGTCTCGCCTGCCGTTCGGGCCAGCGCCGAGCCACCTTCCCGCTCCAGCAGGCGACGAAGGTCGCCATCCGAAATCACCCCCCGCAGCCGCCCCTCTTCCTGGACCGTGGTCATGCCCAGCTTCTTGGCCGACATTTCATAGATCACATCGATCATCTTGGTCCCTGGCGCCACCGCCGGGATATTCGCTCCGGAGTGCATTAACTCTCTCACCCTGGCCAGTTGCTTGCCCAGTTTCCCGCCTGGGTGCAATTCCGCGAAGTCCTCGGCCCGGAATCCCTTCCGCAGGCTCACGGCCACCGCCAACGCATCCCCCAGCGCCAGCATCGCCGTAGTTGACGCCGTCGGTGCAAGATTGAGCACGCAGGCTTCTTTCTCCACACCGCAGTCCAGAACCACGTCACTGGCCTGGGCCAGCGTCGATGACAAATTGCAGCAGAAGCTCACCAGGGCGTCGCCCTTTCGCTTAAGCGTTGCCAGCAGCCGGAGAATCTCCTCAGTCTCGCCGCTCGCCGACAGCGCAATCACCACGTCGCCGGGCATTAGCACACCCAGGTCCCCATGCACCGCCTCGGCCGGGTGCAGGAACAGCGCCGGCGATCCCGTTGAACTCAGCGTCGCGGCGATCTTCTGGGCTATGATCCCGCTCTTACCCATCCCCGTAACCACAACTCGCCCGTTGCTCTCGCCGCAGCGCAGGATCAGCTCAACCGCCCGCTCAAAGTCTGCGGCCATCGGCCCTTCCAGCCGCGACGCCAACGCCTCCAGCGCCGCCGCTTCAGTGCGCACCAGCGCCGCCGGCTGCAGACAGTCCCGGGCGGAAAGCCCTTGATCATCCTGGGGATTCATCGGTCTGATGGTATCAGGATGGCATCACCCAGGCGTCAGCTTCCTCCCGCTCCTCGCACCCGCAACTGAACCCGGATTGAGGGCGTCTCATCCTCTCGGTCGAATCTGGGAGTCCGCCCGCTTCCGTACAATAGACCGAGAGAGGTCTATCGCGGTGAAGCGCAATACCGTTGTTCTCGGCATTGTCCTGGTGGTCCTGGCGGTCTTTGGCTGGGCCGGATGGGCAAATTGGCAGTACCGCAAACAAGCCGCTGATCGCGCCATGGCTGCCAACGCCCAGGGAGCGCTCGTCGCTGCCTCCGCCGACACCCCGCAGTCGGTTTCACCCATGATCGGAAAGCCGGCGCCGGACTTCACCCTGGAAGACCTGAGCGGCAAAAAGGTCTCCCTCGCCAACTACAAGGGAAAGACCGTCCTGATCAACTTCTGGGCCACCTGGTGCGGACCCTGCAAGCTAGAAACCCCCTGGCTCGTTGACCTGCGCAACCAGTACGCCTCCAGCGGATTTGAAATTCTGGGCGTCTCCACCGATGACATCGATCGCCAGGATAAGAGCGCCTTCTCCCAGGAGAAGAAGGAAATCGCCACTTTCGTTCAGCAGATGCGCATGCCCTACCCCGTCCTTATCGATGGAAGTACGCTCAGCCACCCCTACGGCGGACTGGACGCCATGCCAACATCCTTCTTCGTCGATCGCAACGGCACCATCGTAGCCGCGCAGATGGGCATCACCTCGAAAGACGACCTCGAATCGAATATCAAAAAAGCGCTGGCGTCAGGTTCGTAGTGATGAAAAATGTGTTCCTTCTGACCATCTCGCTCGGGCTCACGGCGCTTTCAGCCGCTGCGCAGACACCTCTCTTCGACAAACCTGATGCGTCCACCAAACCGGGCGGACGCGCCAATGCAGTCGCCTACCTCTATCCCGAGCAGGTCACCGTGGCCGCGGGCAAGGCGAGCCCAGTCGACCTGCACTTCCGCGTGGCCCAGGGGCTACACATCAACTCCCATGATCCAAAAGACGAATTCCTGATCCCGACCAGTTTCACCATCCCCGAGTCCTCGGGCGTCAGGTTGGAACACGCCGCCTATCCGGCCGGCATCGAATTCACTCTGCCCGTCGAGCCCAAAACCCAACTCACCGTCTATACCGGCGAATTCACAATCGCGGCACGCATTGTGGCCACCCCCGGAAACCATCTCGTCGAGGCCAAGCTCCGCTACCAGGCCTGCGACCAGAACGCTTGCCTGCCCCCCAAGACCATCACGGTCCCCATCGATGTGATCGGAAAATAACTTCGGCTTGATACGTCCACGGTCCCAGGACAACGTTCGCCGTCCGCGCAGGACCGCAGGACTGCAGGAGCTACTCGTCGTAGTGCAGCAGGCTGAACACGTCGTGCTCCTTGAACCGGTCTCGCCCCTTCAAGAAGTCCAGTTCCACCGCAAACGCCAGCCCTGCAATCTCGCCGCCTAACTGCTTAACCAGCTTGACTGTAGCTTCCATCGTGCCGCCTGTCGCGAGTAGGTCATCTACCAGCACCACCCGCTGTCCCGGCGCAATCGCGTCCAGGTGTATCTCCAGCATGTCGGAGCCATACTCCAGGTCGTAGGTCACGCGCGCCACCGGCGCCGGCAGCTTGCGCGGCTTGCGCACCGGCACGAAACCCGCGTTCAACCGATATGCCAGCGCGGGCCCAAAAATGAATCCGCGCGCTTCGATGCCCAGCACCAGGTCGATCTTGCGCGCGATATAGTGCGCTGCCAGCGCATCGATCAGCTGCGCAAAGCCGGTCTTGTCCTTCAGCAGCGTGGTGATGTCGTAGAACAGGATGCCCGGCTTGGGGAAATCAGGCACGGTGCGCACCAGGGCTTTGAGTGCTTCAACATTGACGGGCTTCGGCGTTTCGGGCATAACTCAGTGCGCTCCTGGCAACAGGCTTCAATGAACTGGGACGACGGCAGCTGGGGCCGCGGTTCGGCCTCCGGATCCAGTTCCAGTTTACCCGCTGGCGGCCGCTCTTCTCGCCACCGGCTCTGCCACGAACCAAGCTCGCTAAACCGCCAGCGTCGCCACGGCCAGCGCTACCTTCCATTGCGCGAGCCATTCTTCCCGATCCGTGTAACCGATAAGGCCGCCGTTGAGCTTCAATGTCACGTCGTGCACGTTATCGTTCTGCGCACACGGCAGGCACCCACAATGGCAGAAATCGGCGACCGCGCACTCCAGCGCGTAGACCGGGGCTGAAAGAAGCTCAGGGTGCGCTACCAGGTCGATGGGCGGCGTGCCAGGATTGGCCTTGTTCACCTTGGCGGAGAGATTTCGATAATTAGCGCGCCCTGTCACCTGGCTCAACCCGCGCCCACGAAACGTCCACCCATCCTCCGAGGGCGGAGCCGCATTGCCGTTACGTCCGCCGTAAGCGATGATGGCGATCTTTTTCGGACTCCTCGCACACGCACTCGCTGTCGCCTCATCGAAGTGCTTCGGCCACGTCACCAGCAGCCCTTGTGCGCTGTAGTTCAGATTCTCCTCCATTGCGACACCTGCTCCGCACTCCACGGAAAACTGCGCCATGGCATGCGCGATGGTCAGGTCGTCGTTGAGCCCGTAGCGAGCGAAGACCTTCGGAGCCGATGCGGCGATTCCCTCCCGCAAACCGGGAATTTTTTGGTTTCCATCGGGCCACAGTTGGCACAGATTCTCGAGCGTCAGCATGTATTAATTCCCCTGCTCGAAAGTATGTGACTTCAACATGGAATTCTGCGCAATCAGCCCCGCGCACCGCTTGGCTGCATCACCCCGACCTCGCGTTTCCGTTGCCGCACCGTTACACTACGTTGGCGACGGAGTTTCCTTTTGAAAATCCACCTTATTGACGGCACCTTCGAGCTGTTTCGTCACTACCACGCACTGCCCTCAGCCCGCGATGCCCGCGGCCGCGAGGTCGCTGCGGTCCGTGGCGTTCTCGCCTCCCTGCTGGGCATGCTCAGGGCCGGCGCCACCCATGTCGCCGTGGCTACAGACCACGTAATCGAATCCTTCCGCAACGATCTCTGGCCCGGCTACAAGACCGGCGAGGGCGTGGAACCCGACCTCCTCGCCCAGTTTCCCCTGCTCGAAGAAGTGCTGGCCGCCGCCGGCATCCTCGTCTGGCCCATGGTCGAGTACGAAGCCGATGATGCGCTCGCTGCGGGGGCCGCTCTCGCTGCCGCAGACCCACGCGTCGAACAGGTCATCATCTGCACCCCGGACAAGGATCTCGCTCAGTGTATTGATGGCACCCGCGTTGTTCAGCTCAATCGAATCACCGGCGCTACCCGCGATGAGGCAGCTGTCCGCGAAAAATTCGGAGTAACCCCCGCGTCCATTCCCGACTACCTTGCGCTGGTCGGCGACACCGCCGACGGCTACCCCGGCCTTCCGGGCTGGGGCGCAAAGTCCTCCGCCACCCTCCTCGCGCGCTACGAGCATCTCGAGGCGATCCCCGCCGAAAGCCGCTCCTGGGACGTTCGTGTCGCCAATGCCTTCACCCTTGCCGAAACCCTGCACCAGGGAATGGACAAGGCTCTCCTGTTTCGCACCCTCGCCACGCTCCGGTCCGATCTGCCTTTGTTCGATGACATCGACCAGCTGCGCTGGAAAGGCCCCGCATCCGGTTTCGACGAAATCGGCAAGCTGCTCGACGATGCCGTGACCCAGCCGCAACCCGAGTCCGCCAACCCCGCCAAACGCCGCTTCATCCGCCAGCCCGGACTGGTCTCAACCGCCCGGTCAATCACCAAGCCGAACTGAGGCCCCCACGAAATTTCCGGGATGATGCTCTACCACGCGCCTTCGATGCGAAACGCGTTCAGTCCCTTGCCTTCGCTCTCATCCAGCGTGTGCTCGATCAAGTGATCGACGCGGCTCCCGCGCGGTCCTCGCCGCAGGCTGCTGCGTAATTCCGAGAGGTCTTCCACCGGACCGGCAGCCACCACCTCGACATCTCCATCCTCGGTGTTGCGCACCCAGCCGTGCAGCTGAAGTTCGCTGGCCTCGCGATGAACAAACCACCGGAACCCTACTCCCTGCACCCGTCCGCGAATAAGAAAGTGAAGGACCATATCCGGTCAGCCGGCTCCCGTTGAGCGCTGCTTCATCGCGCGGCGCTCATCATGGTTCAGTCTGTCAGAGGCGAGCGCGCCGATGCAAACTCCTGCGTCGCCTGCGGCCCGGCCAAACCGGATGCTGTTCCCTGCAAGCGAAGATGGCTGCAAGGCTGCTCCTCTCGCGCTACACTGAATCCAATCATGATCTTCGTCCTCGATAACTACGATTCGTTCACCTACAACCTGGTCCAGTACCTGGGCGAGCTGGGAGCGAAGATCGAGGTGCGGCGCAACGACGAGTTGACCGTGGAAGAGGTCGAAGCCCTCAAGCCGGAACGCATCCTGCTCTCGCCCGGGCCCTGCACGCCCGGCGAAGCCGGCATCCTGGTTCCGCTCATTCGACATATGGCGGGCAAGACGCCCATTCTCGGCGTTTGCCTCGGTCACCAGGCCATCGGCGAGGCATTCGGGGGCAACGTGATCCGCGCAGCAAAACTCATGCATGGGAAAACCAGCCCCGTTGAGCACGACGGCAAAGGCGTCTTCGCCGGCCTCGATACCCCACTTACCTGCACGCGATACCACTCGCTGATCGTCGAAGAAGATTCGCTGCCCGCCGAACTGGAAATAACGGCTCGCACCCCGGCGGATAAGGGCGGATCAATCATCATGGGACTGCGCCACCGCACCTTGCCCATTGAGGGGGTCCAGTTTCATCCCGAGAGCGTCCTGACCGAAGGCGGGCATCACATGATCCGCAACTTCATGGAAATGTAAGACCCATGCCCGCCTCGCCCCAGCCCGATCCATTCCTGTTCATCCTCAATTGCAAATGCTTTTGCCAGCGGACGATGCGAGCCGCGACCCTGGCCGCGACTGTCTTTACGGCTTATGCGCACGGTCAGGAATCTTCCTCCGCTCCTCCTCCGCCGCGAAACTCCCCTATCGCGATCGTACCCACCGATGTAGCCGCCAGCGTGTCCGGCGCTGCCGAGATCACCCTGGGTAAAGCCGTCATCACCGGCCAGGGCGCGGTCACCTCCGGTCCTCGAACCACCGAAGTCCTCCTCCCTCACCGCGGCACCCTCCGCGTCTGCGCCTCGACCACCGTTAATTTATCCACTGACAAAAGCGTGCCCTCGGCCGACACTCCGGGCCTGATGATCGCCCTCGATCACGGCGCCATTGAAACCAGCTTCGCAACCGGGCACAATTCCGACATTCTGCTCACCCCCGACTTCCGCATCCTCATCGGCGGGCAGGGCTCGTCCGAACTCAAGGTTCGCCTCGGCGAACACGGCGATACCTGTGTCGATAACCCCGGCGCCGACGCTCCCTATGTGGTCGTCTCCAGCGTCTTCGAGGGCGGCGCCTACCGCGTTCAGCCCGGCCAGCGCGTCATGTTTCAACACGGCAGCCTCAGCGCAGTGGTCGACCAGGAAAAAGAGCCCTGCGGCTGTCCCATCGAGACCCACCCCAACACCAACGAATTCCCACTCGCCCAAAGCGCCGGCCTGGCTCCTCTCCCCAAACCCTCAGCTCCAACGCAGGCGCCCCCGCCAGTTGCCCCCGATCAGCCCAGCCGGCCCCTGACCGAACCGCTGGTCTACTCGGCCCCGCCTGCCCAGAAGCCACCCGAGACCGCCCCGGCGCCTCCTCCCGCACCCGTGCAGCCCGCGCCTGTGCAGCCCACTGCCGTGGCCCCCGCCCCAGCCCCCAAAAAGAAGCCCGGCTTCTTCGGTCGCATCGGCGGCTTCTTCAAACGTGTCTTTGGTGCGGATTAACTGGCGAAGAGAACGCCGAGGAAAATGATGCGCATATCCAGGAAAGTCCCAAAAACGATCCCCGTAAATCTTGGGGGCTTGGCCATCACCGGATGCATCCTTGCGGCCGCACTTGTCATGCCTCTTCACAACCTGGCCCAGGCGCCCGCTCCCACGCCCACCGCGCCCCAGCCATCTCAGTCCGCACCGCTCGTTGATCGTCCGCCCGCCGGCTGGTACGTGGCGGGCAGCAAACCGGCCTTCTATCACGCCGGCATTGAGCCAAACCTGCTTCACGAAGGCAAACCCTGCGCGTTCTTTTCTGCGACCGTGGCCAAGGTCGAAGGGTTTGGCACTCTGATGCAAACCATCGCTGCCGCCGACTACACCGGCAAACGCATGCGCCTCCGGGCCTGGGCCAAATCACAGGACCTCGACGGCTGGGCTGGCGTCTGGATGCGCGTTGACAAGGGAAAGTCGGTCGTTGCCTTCGACAACATGCAGGCACGACCCATTCACGCAACCACCGACTGGAAGTCCTACGATGTAGTGCTCGATGTTCCTCAGGACGCTACCGAAATTTCATACGGCGCGCTGTTGAGCGGCGGAGGCGAAATGTGGATCAGCAATGTGAGTTTTGAACCGGTAGGCAAGGATGTCGCCATCACCGCCGAAAAATCACCTGACCCGCCCCGCTTCCCCAACCATCCCATCAATCTCGACTTCGCCCAATAAAAAGAAGCGCCGGCTGATGGAGAAGCCGGCGCGCTCGAAATTGGGAATCGATAGGCAAAACTTGTCGGGCTGGTAGCCCGCACTTAAATCTCGCGAACGGAATCAATTGCTCGCAGTGTTGACCTGTACCAGGTTCAGAGGTTCGGTCAGAGTGAACATGAGCGTGGCGCCCGGCTCCAGTCGCGCCTGCGGATGGCTGACCAGCAGGTGTGCCGTCACCACTCCCGCGCCAATGATGGTTCCCGCCAGCGCTCCGGCCGGACCACCCATCACCGCACCCGTGGCTGCTCCCGCTCCCATTACCCCGCCATACTCGATGGTGTCCCGCTTGATGCGGGAGTCAGCCCCGATCGCACCCTCGCGATCAACGCGGCTGTGCGAACCCGGCGCCCCTGCTACATAAGCGCTCAGCCGGAACCGCCTTCCATCGGGCATGACCACCGTTTCGGGACGCAGCCGCATTGACCCGTGGCCGCCCAAATGCCCGCTCGTCACCTCTACCACCCGGCCGTTGATCTCGGCTCCCGCAGGGATAAGAACCTGGCCGCCCTCAACGACGTCGCTGGCCACGGTGCTGCGAAACGTATCGCCCTTCTGGCTCTCCGATGTTGACAGCCCTTCCACCAGGTGGACTCGAATGTTCGTCCCTTCACCCAGGACTCCGGGAGGAAGCGGGGCCGGATGCACGATGTCTCCATCCGGGTCGCCACTGTAAGCTGGCTTGTTCAGTACGGGAGGCTCTGAAGGAGCCGGCTGTCCCGCTGGCGTGCCCGAGACCATGTTTCCATTTGGATCCACGCCGTTCGCAGCAGAGGGATCGCCCGGTTGTGCCTGCGAAAGCGGCAAAACCTGCGGCGCGGCCGTTGGAGGCAGTGCCGGCGCGTCCATCGGCTTTCCAGCCGGTGGCTTCGGCACCAGCGGAGCCGACGATTCAATTGTGTCGTCCGGCGGTGGAGTGGAAGTTCCCGAATAGGGGTCCGAGGGGCTGGACTGCTGCTGCGCACACAACGCGGCAGTGGCAAATGCGAAAAAAGCGCACGCTACGATCGGCCTATTCATCCAAGTCTCCTTCAGGTGGGCGAAGTTCACCGTATAGATTGAAACCCGGTCCGCGGACGGGAGTTTCGCTCGATACGGAAAAATGGGGACACCCCGAGCCACCTCTCCTACCTCAGGATAGGGCCCCACCCCGCTTCCGACCTCCCGCCTCCGCGCGCACTGTGCCTAACCCGTCACGAATCAACGAAGACACTCCCAATGCCCCGGACGCTATGAACGCCGCCTTCGCGCGCTGTGACCGAGGCCACACCTGCCGACCACCCCCCGTTTGCTAGAATCCCCATGGAACCTCAACCAATTTTTGTGGGGACGGAGAGCGTATGCGCAACGTGCAGGAGCTTCTGACAACGATTCAGAGCGCCGCCGGAGAAGGTCTTGCCGTGGATCGCCGCCCCAAACTGAACGACCGGCTGCTGCATCGCATTGCGAGGAACAATATGACCGAGATTGTAGAAATTCGCGCACGCGAAGTGCTCGATTCGCGTGGCAATCCCACCGTGGAAGCGGATGTGATCCTGGAGAGTGGCGCGTTGGGACGCGCCATCGTTCCATCAGGCGCTTCTACCGGCGAGCACGAAGCCGTGGAATTGCGTGACGGCGACAAAAGCCACTTCCTGGGCAAGGGCGTCCTGCAGGCCGTTGCCAACGTCGAGACCGTGATCGCGCCCGAGCTCGAAGGCATGGATGCTGCCAACCAGCGTCTCATCGACGCCACCATGATCGCTCTCGACGGCACCGCCAACAAGGGCAAACTCGGTGCCAACGCCATCCTGGCCGTCTCCATGGCCGCCGCCCGCGCCGTCGCCCAGTCGCTTGAAATTCCCCTCTACCGCTATCTCGGAGGAGTCAACGCCAGCATCCTCCCCACCCCCATGCTCAACGTTCTCAACGGCGGAGCCCATGCCGACTCCAACGTCGACTTCCAGGAATTCATGATCATGCCCGTCGGCGCGGAACGCTTCTCTGACGCCTTGCGCTGGTCCGCAGAGACCTTCCACACCCTCAGGAGCGTGCTTAAGAAGAAGGGCTACAACACTGCCGTCGGCGATGAAGGCGGCTTCGCCCCCTCTCTCAAATCCAACACTGAAGCCCTCGAATTGATCCTCGAAGCCATCGAAGCAGCCGGCTACAAGCCCGGCGAACAGATCGCGATCGCCCTCGATCCCGCCTCCAGCGAGTTCTACGACAAGGAGAGCGGCAAGTACATCTTCAAGAAGAGCGACAAGCGTGAGTTGACCAGCGAGCAGATGGTGAGCTTCTGGGAAGACTGGACCCGCCAGTATCCCATCGTCTCTCTCGAAGATGGTCTCGCCGAAGACGACTGGGAAGGCTGGAAGTTGCTTACCGATCGCATCGGCAGCCGCATCCAACTCGTCGGCGACGACCTGTTCGTCACTAACGTGAAACGCCTGCAGCGCGGCATTGAAGAAGGCGTCGCCAACTCCATCCTGATCAAGGTCAACCAGATCGGCACCCTCACTGAAACGCTTGAGGCCATTGATCTCGGCCGCCGCTACGGATACACCGCCGTCATGTCCCACCGCTCCGGCGAAAGCGAAGACACCTTCATCGCCGATCTCGCCGTCGCCACCGGCGTAGGCCAGATCAAGACCGGATCCGTCAGCCGCACCGATCGCATTGCCAAGTACAACCAGTTGCTCCGCATCGAAGAAGAACTCGGCGCCGGCGCCGCCTTCCTCGGTCTCGAGAGCCTCAACTATAACGACTGATTCATCCCTGGTCGCCGTTAACTGAAGGAGGAAGCTTCGGCTTCCTCCTTCGCCGTTCAGATCCCGTTCGCCCTCTCAACTTCATACCTTCTCGCCCGTTCCCGGCGCTGTACTCCGACCGCAACCATCGAATTCCATAATTTGCCTTGACAAGGCCGCTCGCCGGTGGGACCGTCTTGCAAGTCGATCCCCAAGGCGGTCCAACGCGTGAAAGATTTTTTGCGTCACCGTACCATCGTTTGCGTCCTGTGCCTGTTGCTCCTCGCAACTCCCTCGCGGGCCAAGGCCGATCAAATCCAAAATGACGTCATCGGAGTTGCCATCGCCATCGCCGCAGTGGGTGCAGGCATCGGCATCGGCGTGTTTTATCTGATCCATGCGAATAACTCGCTGAACGGCTGCACCGCAAGTTCCGCGACCGGCCTCGAACTGCGCCAGAAAGATGATGCGCAGGTCTGGGTCTTGATCGGCGACACTGCCGCCATCAAGCCCGGCGATCGCGTACGGGTATCCGGCAAGAAAAAGAAGAAAAATGGCTCCGGCGCGCGCCAATTTGTGGTTGAAAAACTGGCAAAAGATTACGGTGCGTGCCCGTAACTACAATTCCGTTTTCTTGTCGGCCATCCTGGCAGAACCGCCTCCCTGTAGTCGAGCCGGCATCGGTAAACCTGCGGAAAGCCGAGCCAACAGAACATTCCGTGTGAGCATCAGCACACCTCATCGCCTTTTCGCCGGTTTATCCTGAATGGGACAATAATCAGCCTGATCGAGGTGCTTTCTTAGTGTCCCAATTCAAGCGTCCTCTCGTTCTTACCATCCTCGATGGATGGGGCTTTCGTGCCGAAACCGCCAACAACGCCATCGCCCTTGCTCGCAAGCCCTCCTATGACAAACTGCTGCGCGAATTTCCCAACACCCTGATCCGCGCCTCCGAGCACTTCGTAGGCCTGCCCGACGGCCAGATGGGCAACAGCGAAGTAGGCCACCTCAACATCGGCGCCGGACGCATCGTGCAAATGGACATCACTCGCATCGATGCTCTCATCGCTGCAGGCGAGCTCGGAAAAAATCCGGCAATCGCTCAAGCAATGCAGCGCGCCTGCGAAGGCGGCCGCCAGCTTCACCTGTTCGGCCTCGTCTCCGACGGCGGAGTTCACTCCCACCAAGAGCATCTCTATGCCCTGCTCCGCATCGCCCGCGAAAACAAGATTGAACGCGTTTTCGTGCATGCGTTCATGGACGGACGCGACACCGGACCCACGGCCGGCGCCGGCTACATCGCCGCGCTGGAACAAAGAATGCGCGAGTACGGCGTCGGCAAAATTGCATCCGTTAACGGCCGTTACTATGCGATGGATCGCGACAAGCGCTGGGAGCGGGAACGCAAAGCCTTCGACGCCATGGTCACCGGCAAACCCGAAGGGGGCGCATATGCAGATCCCGTCGCGCGCATCAAGGAAAACTACAACAACGGCATCACCGATGAGTTTCTGATTCCCTTCGTCGTCAGCGACAGCGCCGGCAAGCCTGTCGGGCAGATCCGCGATGAAGACGTCTGTATCAACTTCAACTTCCGCGCCGACCGCGCCCGTCAGATCACTCGTGTTCTTGCCCGCGAAAGCAGCCTCAACAAAAAGGGTGGCCGCGATCTCGAAGGGTGGGAGTCGCTGGACGAGACCATTCCCAGTTCAGAGATTCCCAAGAGCCTTCACTACGTCTGCATGACCCAGTACGACAAGCTCTACGAATTACCCCTGGTCATCCCGCCCGAGTCGATGGACAACATCCTCGCCAACATTCTCTCTGCCCACAACCTGCGCAACCTGCGCGTCGCCGAAACCGAAAAATTCGCCCACGTGACCTACTTTTTCAATGGCGGAATCGAAGTGCCCTTCCCCGGCGAAGATCGCGTGATGGTGCCGTCACTCAAAGTGGCAACTTACGACCTCGCCCCGGAAATGAAGGCTGAAGCAATCGGCGACGCCATCGTCAAAGCCATCAACGACACCGCCTTCGACCTCATCGTTGCGAACTTCGCCAACGCCGATATGGTGGGACACTCCGGCAAGCTCGAGCCAACCATCAAAGCCATCGAAGCCGTAGACGCGCAACTCGGCCGCATCTACAAGGCCATCCGGGAGAGAAACGGCAGCTGGTTGATCACCGCCGATCATGGCAATGCTGAAATGATGGTCGATCCGGTGACCGGCGGGCCGCACACCGCCCACACCACCAATCCCGTGCCGATGGTCTACGTCAGCGAGGAAGCAGCCAACTATCGCCTTCGTTCCGACGGCTCTCTGCGTGACATCTCGCCAACCCTTCTCAACCTGCTCCAACTCGGATTGCCGAAGCAGATGACGGGCGGCGACCTCCGCGTTCCAGTCACCGCTTAGCGCTTTCAATCGCTATAGGTTTGTAAAACGGAAAGCAGCAAGGCGAAACCATCGCAATGGTTTCGCCTTACCTCTCTACCGCGAATTGAATAACTACACTGCAAGAACCCGGCCAAAGAACGACCGGTAGCGTCGCAACGCAAGCCGCAGATCCTCCGTGGACACACTGTCGCCGCGGTCCCACTGTCCTTCGAGACGTGCTCGTTCTTCAGCGAAGATTTCTGCCAGTCGCTGCATGGCTCCGGCCACCAGTGCATCAGCCTGCTCCACCGCGCGGCGTGGCTCATCGACGAATCCAACCTGAATCGCATCCCAGCGCGCATGCATCCCGGCGGCTTCCTCACTCGGAAACAGCGGGGCCGCCTCCTCTTCGGCGCGTGATCCATTTGGCGATGCACTGCCGGCTTGCGCGGTGCGTGCCGCTAATGCCGCGGTCGAGCCGGCGTCGTTGCGAGTCACCCTTTCACTACCCATCGTCGCCGGGTCCGCGGGTGCCGCATCGCCTTCAATGGTGCGAGTCTCAACTTCTCGTTCCGCCCTCGGGCCATCGTTTGAAGGCACCGGACGCTGATCCAGGCCAGCGAGAGTTGCCGTGGTGATGCGTTCGTCAACAGAGCGGTCTTCGCTTAAAATTCGTTCGCTCATTCGTCCCTCCAATGTTCTTTTCAGCCTGTGCGTCTATTGAGATGCCTCCTTCAAAAATCAGGGAAGTGAAAATCTGTGGCTAGTCCTGGGTGAATTCCGTTCGTTTGAACGTGGAGCAACCTGCCGCGCGAAGTGCGTCTCCAATTGGCTGTCTTGTAGCCCCAATATAGGTGGCACTGGCGTGCTCCACATCTCCATCGCTCTCCGCCATTTAGCCACACCGCACAAGACGAACAGAACTTGAGAACCGATTGGAAGGAAAACAATGAATCTTCCTCAACTAACCACCCCCGAAATCATCGCAATCGCGTTTGCGTTGTTGATCATCGTGGGAATCGTTGTCTATTTCGCCTCGCAGAAACGGCGTAGCGCCCGCCTGCGCGAACAGTTCGGGCCCGAGTACGAGCGTGCAGTGGCCGAAGGCGGCGACCGTCGTGGGGCCGAAGCCAAACTGGCCGAGCGTGCCGATCGCGTGCGTTCCTTCAACCTGCGCCCGCTGACGGCAGCCGACCGCGCCACTTTTGCAGAGTCATGGAACCGGGTGCAGGCGCGCTTCGTCGATGATCCCTCCGCATCGGTAGCTGACGCCGACAGGCTCCTCGGCGAGGTCATGGCTGCGCGCGGATATCCGGTGGCGGACTTTGAACAACGTGCTGCCGACATATCGGTCGATCACCCCAAGGTCGTGCAGAACTATCGAACCGCCCACGACATAGCACTGCGCCACGTCAAGGAAGAAGCCAGCACCGAAGATCTGCGCAAGGCCATGATCCACTATCGCGCTCTGTTCGAAGACCTGGTTTCGGACTCCACGACGGCCGCCCCAAATATCTCCCCGGACAGCGGCGTTGAGCGCGAAAGGGCGACCACATCCCGCCCCAAATCTCGAGACGCTGTGGCCTGATCCGAGATCGAAACCCGAGCGCCTCCCGACCTGCAACGGCACAGCTCGAACCCGAGCAGGGGACTCTCTCCGGGAGTTCCCTGTTTTCTTCCCTTCCCGTCTTCTACGCGGCCGCCTTTTCCTCGAGATTCGGCCCGAGGCCCGGTGCTCACTCCAACGTGACCTCGAATCCCCCCGATTCGCCGGACCCGAGAAAATCCGCTTCTCCCATGACTCGGCCTGTAACGCTAATTTCTCTCGACACACTATGCACGCAGCAGTAAGATCTTGCGATCCGACTTTGGAACCGGCGAATTCCCTGGCCCCGCTCATTTGTTCCCTGCAGCTTCGAAGCCGCCATTGGCCGTGTTCTACATCGGATCCTAGATGCCGCGCGTCTGCCGCCACTCGACGGCTGATGTATCGGCCACTGGTTGTCCCAAGCGCCAAGGCAATTCCTGTACGAGGTGTTATGTGAGCTCAGAAATCAAGAAGCGCCCACTCAACGTATCGTTCCGCCGCGGTTCTTCCGCCGAGCGGGTGTTCCGCCAGCGCGCGGGATTACCGGTGGCCGAGGCCATCGCACCGGGCTTGAAGCCGAGCCCCTCCCATGACCTGCACTACCACGGTGGCAAAACCATCCCCAACCTGCACTTCAAAAATTTCTACGTCGGCGCGGACGTGTGGCCGGCCAGCGACATCACCAACATCGACACCAATCTCGCCGCGGCGTTGTCTGACACTGATCTCAACAACGTCATGGAACAGTATTTCCCGGGATCCATCTCCAGCACATTTCTGGGTTCTGAAAAGTTGAGTGGACCTGCGCCTGCCACTGTATCTCAGGGTGATATCGAAGCCTTGATCGCATCTCTGGCAGCAGCGGGCAAGTTTGCCGGACAAGACCTGACCTCCACAGTCTTCAACTTCATGCTGCCGCCCGGAACCGTACTCAACGACAACTCCACCACGTCTTCCGCGGACTCGTCCCATGCCGCTTCGTCCGCTGACGCGTCTGAGGACAAAGATAAGAGTGAAGTGAAAAAGAAAAACCCCATCCCCGACGATGACGAAGCCGACTCGCTCCACGGGCTGGGCGGATATCACGGTTCGATCCACACTGCCGGCGGAGCTACGGTCTATTACGCGGTCGGAGTGTACTCTGAGACCCGCCCCGACGGCACCGAGAACGGGATCCCGGTGTTCGACAAGCCCTGGAAAAACGTGGTCGGGACCTTCTACCACGAACTCAACGAGGCCCGCACCGATGCAGACGTGGAAGATGCAATCCGCGCGGGAAACGACCCCAAAGCGACTAGCTTCCTGGGTTGGACATCAAAGGAAGGCGAAGAGTGCGGCGACTTCCCCGTCTTCGAAGCCGGCAATGACCTGAACCTGGTTTTTCAGGAAGTCACTGTGGCATCCGGCAAAAAGGTTCCTGTCCAGTTTGAATACTCAAACAACGTTCACGGACCTGAAGGGCCCCGAACCACTCCGGCGAAAAAGGCGCATGCCGCCAACGGAAAAAAGTAGAATCCCGATCGAATCGTCAGCGACGCAACTGAAAAAGGCCTCCCGGCTGCACCGGGAGGCCTTTCCACGCTTATGACCTTGTTAACGTGAACGCAATGATCGTATCGCGGCGGGCAGATGCTCTTCCAGATGCCTCTTGCGTTCCGCCGCCATGTCGCTCAGATATGTTGGAGCAGGCGTAGCGGTCAGCACCAGCGCCAGCGCAATGACCGAAAAGACCAGACCCGCGACTCCGGCCGACAACAACATGTGATACATATCCGAGAAATCGAGGCCTAAAACATTGATAGCCACATGCTCAAGCGGCTTTACGTGCTGCATGACGGCCAGCGCAAACAGAAAGAAGACGACCGCCAGCGAGGTGAGCACTGCCAGGCTTACGTCCAGGCTACGATGAAATTTCAGCCGCGACCGGCAATGACCGCAGTCTGAAAAATGCTGTTCGTAATCCCTGCGCATCTCCGGCGAGATCCCGGAGATGTCATATCGCCAGCTCGCCAGGATGGCGCCTACGACGTGATCATTGCATCGGGTCCGAGCCATTCTTTTCACTCTCTCTGCTCAATTTATCTGCGTCTTCCGGCCGGAAAATGGTCATTCCTGAGACTGCCGAAAAACGGCTTTGTTCTTCGATGCTTCCCGCGCGGCCGTTGATTCGCATGCGGCAAAAAGAATTAAAGCGGGTCACTCACTCGTCATATTACAAGCGCATTCCAGAATCAGGCCTGCGGGCGAAGTGCCTCTTACCATTGTAACCTAACTGATCTAAAAAGAGATAGGCACAAGGGGTTCGTGCTGCACTGCCAGCATCAGCCGATTCGCCAACAGGCTGGCCCGGCCCACTAGTGCGCGTTCCGCCGTAACCCGCGCCAGATCAGGCATATTGTTGCTCTCCGACAGGTGACCAAGAATCACATATGTTGCTTGGCCGTCATAACTCGTTTCCAGAAACTCCGCTGCCGCATCGTTGGACAAGTGGCCCACCCGCGACAGCACCCGCTGCTTCACAGACCACGGATATGGCCCGTCCCGCAGCATCTCCAGATCATGATTCGACTCGAGGAGAAGCAGGTCAACGTTCTTCAACTGCGCTTTCACATTTGGAGTAACGTAGCCCAGATCTGTGGCCAGCGCCATCCTCACACCTTCGGCCTGAAAAACAAACCCCACCGGATCTGCCGCGTCGTGCGGAATCGTAAAAGGACTCACCGCGATGTCGCCGATCCGGAACGACCGCCCGGCCTGAAAATACTCCACCGCCGGCAGCCACGTCGGATCGGGCTTGACGGATTCTTGTTTCCCGCTCTCAACTCCGCCCATCGACGGATCAGCAACAGCGTTATCCTTCGCCGAAACAGAATCGGGGACGTTGCCCTCCGGATCCTCGCACTCGCACTCCTCGGGGATTGAAGGCTCCGCCTGGCGAAGAGCCGCCTCCTGCCTGCACTGTTCCAGCCATTGAAGGAAGCTCATCCTGCGGCGCGGCGTAAGCCACTTCTTCCACGCCCGGTAAGTGGCCTCGGTGAAGTAGACCGGAATTCCCAGCTTCCGAGCCGTAACCGCCAGCCCGCCCACATGGTCCTGATGCTCATGCGTCACGATGATCGCGTCGAGTGTCCCCGGATCCTCGCCGGCCAACTTCATGCGCCGGAATAACTCCCGGCAGCTGAGTCCGGCGTCCACGAGGATGCGCGTGTGGCCGCCTGAGACAACCGTGCAGTTGCCCTTTGACCCCGAAGCCAGTACCGTGAAACGGACCATTCTCCTGAGCATACAGCGATGCCCTGTGGAGCGCACGGGCCTGGGGGGTTACCGCAAGGGCACTCCACCCCATTGGGGACTTCCCCGCCGCCGTCCTGAAATGGGTGAACGAATTCAACCCTGCAGGTATGCTGGGTAGCAACCGGATTACCCGGTGGACTATCCTGCGCGGAGGTTCGCCCATGAACTGCTTAAGTCGCCGCCGCTGGCGCCGTCTCGGCTGTTTCAGCCCCGGCCAATGGATTCATGGCCGACTCAGCCGCCCCTCGGCCCCCCGATACCTGGCGCTGACACTGTGGTCGGTCTCCGCGGCAATAGGATCAATGGCCGCGATATCGACGACCTCCGCAAGCGCAGCCGACAAGCCGGCTCCCGCGCCTCCACACCCATGGGACAGCCAGGCCGCCGCGCGCTACCTCGACAGCCGTGAAGTGTGGTGGCAGGGGTGGGATCACGCCCGGCGTGACCACGGCACGATGTGCGTCTCCTGTCACACCCAGGCTCCTTACGCTCTGGCTCGTCCGGTGCTGCGGAAAGAGCTTGGGGAAGCGAAACCTTCCCCGTCCGAAACAGCGATGCTAGCCGGCATTGAGAAGCGGGTGCGCGCCTGGGACACCATGCTGCCCTTCTACAGCGACGAAATATACGGCAAGGGCAAGGAAGTGGAATCCCGCAACGCTGAAGCCGTCCTGAATGCCGTGATCCTGGCCAGCTATGACGCGCCAAAACAACAACTCAACGCCCTCACCCGATCCGCCTTCGACCACGCCTGGGTGTTGCAATCAACCAGCGGCCCGGATGCCGGCGCGTGGGTGTGGCAAAACTTCGACTACGCGCCCTGGGAATCCGCCGAGTCGCAGTACCACTGGGCGGCCCTCATGGCGGTTGCCGTCTCCAACGCACCCGGCCATTATCGTGGCGATCCCTCAATCGCTGTCCATCTCGCCCTGCTCCGTTCCTACCTCCGCACGCATTTCGAACCGCAGCCGCTGCTGAACAAAGTGGTCGCGCTCTGGGCCTCGCAGGATGACCCCGATCTCTTGTCCAGCACCCAGCGTGACGGCCTGTTGAATTCACTATCCTCGCTGCAGAATCCCGATGGAGGGTGGGCCCTGGGCTCTCTGGAGAGCCGGGTTCGCCGCGACTTCACACCCCTCGAAACCCGTTCTGACGGCTATGCGACCGGCCTGGTCACCCTGGTCGTTGAGGACCAGCTCCGCACCCGCGGAAGTAACCCGCAGGCTTCCCCCATGATGCTCCGCGGCCTTGACTGGCTGGCTGCCAACCAGGACAAGACCACCGGCGCATGGCCGGCATGGTCCTTGAACAAGAATCGTGATCCCCAATCCGATACCGGCAAGTTTATGAGCGACGCAGCCACCGCATACGCCGTCCTGGCCCTTGAACACGGCCACCGCTAGGGGCTTACTGGGCAATTTATTCAAGGTCAGCCGGGAGTTCGATCGACACCAGCGTGCCCCGCCCGGGATTGCTGACTACCGTGAAGCGCGCCTCGGACCCGTACAACACTTCGAGGCGTTCCCGCACATTCTTCATGCCGATTCCATTGCCCTGCCGCTGCAGCGCCGAGTCACTCCCCGCCACGATACCCACTCCGTCATCGGCCACCTCGATCGATACCCGATCCCCTTGCAACCGGCTGCGCAGAGTCACCGTGCCGCCGTGTATACGTGGCTCCAGCCCGTGCTTGATGCTGTTCTCGATCAGCGGCTGCAACAGGATGCTGGGCACCAGCACTCCCAGCGTGCGGGGATCGATGTCTTTCTCCACGCGCAACTTGTCTGCCCCGAAACGTACCACCTCGATATCGAGATAATCGTCCGTGAAATTCAGCTCCGCGCTCAACGGCACATAAGTGTCATGATCCTTGAGCAGCGCGCGCAAAATGTTGGCCAGCTTGACCGTCATCTGCCGCGCCAGCTCCGGCTTGCTGCGCACTAACGACGCGATCGAATTCAGCGTATTGAAAAGGAAATGGGGATTGATCTGCCGTTGCAGTGCATCCAGGCGGGCCTCCAGCAGCAGATGCTTCTGTTCCTCCAGCTTGAGTTCGATGCGCAGGGCGTTCCATACCTTCAGCGCGATCCCCACCACCACCGGCGGGGCCAGCCACATCAACACCCTCAAACCCCATGAGTCAGAGAACAGCGCGAACAGCCTGCCCGGGTAGAGGCGCGCCAACCATTCGTGCACGATCTCAAACACCACGATCAGAAACAACATCAGGAACTGGCGGTCGATGCGCGGCTGACGCAGGTTGCGCCGCACCCACCGGTACAGGCTCAGGTCGATAAACGGCGTGAACCCCCAAATCTCTTCTTTCTCCACCATGCGACCCAGGATTCCGGCCGCAACACCTAACGCCATGTTGAAAGGAAGCGTCAGGTATTCGTGGTTATAGACCGCGGGAGTCGACAGCACGATGCCTCCCAGCACCGCCCAGCCCGGCCCCACCAGCAACCCCAGCAGAATCACCGTCTCAAAGGAAATATCCGCCGCCAGAAAGTTAGGCACCGTGACCCGCACCCACACCCCGAGCGTCAACGGCACCAGCAGAAATGCCAGCAATCCCAGCGTCTGTGCCCGCCGCCGGCGGTCCGCGAATAACAACTGCTGAAACGTGCGCGACCGCGCCAGTGCGCTGGCCACCGCCGCCGCCACGCCCAGCCGAACCAGCAGCGTGATCAGGATCAGCTTGTTGTCCGCCATGGAACCACTCTACAGCGCCATCCATACGCCCGGCACTGAAGCGTCCACCTGGCTCCGTTCCGTCCGGGGTGAACGCCCTGTGACGCGTACCGCTGCGCCCGGCACGCACCCAAGTAAAATGAAAACATGGCATTTGAAAAAGTCATCAAGGTAGCCGAGGCGGATTTCCCCACCCGCTGGGGCGCCTTCCGCATTTTGGGCTTTGAGGGGACTCTACCTGCCGCACGCCCCTGCTGCGATCACGGCGAAGCGTCAGGCAAGCGCGTCGAAGCCCTGGTCGCGCTCGTCATGGGTGACATCCACGCTGCGCCGCCGCTGGTCCGAATCCATTCCCAATGCCTCACCGGCGATGTCTTCGGCTCTCTCCGCTGCGACTGCCGCCTGCAGCTCGAATTAGCTTTGAAAGAGATTGCATCCGAGGGCGCCGGCATCCTTCTCTACGAACAGCAGGAAGGCCGCGGCATCGGACTCATGGCCAAGCTGAAGGCGTACGAGTTGCAGGACCACGGCCTCGATACAGTGGAAGCCAACGTCGAGCTGGGCTTCGCTCCCGACTGCCGCGCCTATGAGCTGCCCGCCGAAGTGCTGAAAATCCTGAATGTGCCCGCGGTTCGCCTCATGACCAACAACCCCGAAAAGGTCGCGGCCCTTGAAACCGGCGGCATTCAGGTCACTGAACGCGTCTCGGCTGAAGTTGAAGCGCAGGATACCTTCGAGCGATACCTTCGCACCAAACAGGAAAAGATGGGCCACATCCTCGAGATCGGTCACGAGATCAGCGACCTCGGAGTCGCCGACCCCATAAGCTAGGTCCGACTGCTCCCGCGCTCCTGTCCGCTCTAATTCCTGCGTCCTGTCTTTTAGGAGCGCCGTCGCAGGACCTCGAGCCGATCAGTGAAATTCCGTCTTGATCATTCGATGAACAAAGCCACTTCGTCCCGCCTGGCACTCAGACCCGGCGCCAACCATCCTTCCTATCGCCTGTGACATGAGTCATAGGCCGATTGAAGTGCCCCTCCGTAGGCTGTCTACAGACCTCGGAAGGTGCGTCCATGCCCAAGGCAGCGTCAACCCCCTGTTCGACCTCGCGCAAGCCCCCTAAACGTCGCCTCATCGCTGACCGTTCGCAGCGCTTGCGCCACATCGTGCAAGCTGTCTTCTTGACCATCAACGGCTGGCTGGGTGTTGAGTTCATCCTGTGGGTGCGATCGTTCGAGCCCGGCTCGATGCAGCCGGCCTTCGCCCGCCCCGCCGGGATCGATGGCTGGCTCCCCATCGCCGGCCTGATGAACTTCAAATATTTCCTGACCACTGGAAAGGTGCCCGCGATTCATCCCGCGGCCATGTTCCTGTTCCTTGCCTTTGTGGTGATGAGCATCATGGTTAAGAAGGCTTTCTGTTCGTGGCTCTGCCCCATCGGGACGGTCTCAGAACAACTCGCCCGCTTCGGCCGCTGGCTCTTCCGTCGAAACCTGCGCCTTCCGCGCTGGCTCGATATCCCGCTTCGCGGCCTTAAATACCTGCTGCTGGCCTTCTTCGTAGTCATCGTCGCCGGCATGTCCAGCCAGGCGCTCGACGCCTTTATGACGTCGCCCTACGGCATCATCGCCGACGTGAAAATGCTGACCTTCTTCCGCGATCTCAGCCTTGCTGCGGCCATCGTCATCGCGTCGCTGGCCCTTCTCTCCGTGCTGGTTCAGAATGCCTGGTGCCGCTACCTCTGCCCCTACGGCGCGCTGCTCGGACTCGCTTCCCTGTTCAGCCCGCTGAAGATTCGGCGGGATGCAGAGGCTTGCATCGATTGCGGTAATTGCAACCGCGCCTGTCCCGCCGGAATGTCAATCGACAGCCTGGAGCAGGTCCGTTCTCCGGAGTGCGCTGCGTGCATGGCCTGCGTAGCCGCCTGCCCTACGGAAAACGCTCTCCAGCTTGCCCTGCCTCCGCGAGCCGCCCGCAGCCCCGCCGGACGCTGGTACCGCCGCGCATTCGATCCCGTGGCCGTTACCTGCATCCTGGCCTATATCTTTTTCGCCATCATCCTGGGAGCGCGAGCCACCAACCACTGGCAAACCAGCATCCCGCGCGAAGTCTACCTGAAGCTCATCCCCCACGTGAAACAAGTCGGCCATCCGGGCCTGTAAGCCGAAATGCAGCCGCGACAACAACGATGAGATAGTGAATCGGTCATGTGCATCAGAATGATCCGGCGGCGTAGGAAAGCCGCCCGGCCTGACCGTGTCTCTAGTTCCGCATCGCCTTCACCACTTTGGCAGTGGTGACCACCTGGCCCACGTGGCGCTGGGTGTGATCTGCGACGTGCACCAGCGCGCCCCCGATACAGGTGGGAAGGGCTTTGCGCCCCACCCCTCTGGGCTGCTCCAGGTCCGCTGAAGACAAGGTGCGGATCCGCTCCGCCGCCTGGCTCAGGGCTGCTTCCACCTCCGCCAGCAATTCCGTCAGCGTCTCCGACCCTGCCTGCTCTGCCTTCAGTGAAGCCAGCTGCCCCGCCTGGAGCTGGCCGCCTTCGGCATACGTCAACAGCCGGTCAATTGATCGCGCAATGTGCTTCAGATGGTAAGAAACCGGTGTCAGTCCCAGCGGCGATGCATGCACCTCGAGGTCCGAAAGACCCTCCGTCCACTTGGCCAGGTCATCGCTCGCCAGGTCGAGTGCATGCAGCACCGCCCTCGCCACCGCCGGTACCTCGACATACGTCCCGCTCAGCCATGGTTCGGTATACGGCGCTGCCTTTGAGGGAGTACTCATGACTAGGAATCTCCTTTAACGGCGATTCGCCGCCGGAACGATCTCTCCACTGGATGGCTGAGGCGAAGCGGGGGTTGCGCGCCGCGTCCGTAATTAGACAACGGCTTCGCGGCGCGGGAGGATTGCCACCCTCCGCCACGCGAGCTCTGCTGTCACCGCGGTCAGCTCGCGCCTTTTACGCGAACCACCGTGATCTTTGAGAAGCCCTCTTCAAATACCGGCGGCTTCAGCTTCTCACCCATCTTCCGCATTACGTCCTCGCTCACCGACCGGTCGCGCTGCCGGTTACGATCCAGGCATACCTCGAGAGGCACGTCGAAAAAGACAGCCTGAACTTCGTAGCCGAAGCTTTTCGCCATCTTGATCCATTGCCGCCGCTCGTGAATCGACAGATTCGTTGCGTCCACATAATTCCACGGCATACGCGCAATCAGACGAGCCCGCAGCAGCGAACGAAGCGTCGAGAACACCAGCCCCTGGTAGCGCTGCTCCTCCACGTCGTCAAACAGGATATTGCGCAGTAGGTCGCTGGAAAGCGGAGTGACCCCGCGCCGCCGGAACCAGGTCGTCTTTCCCGATCCTGGAAGGCCGATCGCCAGCACCACATAGCCCTTGATGGCCTGCGCCGACCGATCCGCTGCCTGGGCCTCCGGCGGAGGCATGGAGGGAATCTCCGGCTGTGTCTCCACTTCCAGCCTGCCCCCCGAACCGGGTTCGTCCCATTCGGGACGGGCATAGCGGTCTGGCCGAGAGGGCCGCTCCGGCAAACTCGGACGCGATTCCTGCGGCGGCCGGGCCGGTTGTGAACGAGCGCCCTCAACCGGCCTCTGCCGGGATGGAGGCGAGCTCGCCGTGTCTTCCGGATACAGCGGTACCAGAGGAGCGGGCTGATTGGATGGGATTTCCTGACCGATCTTGCCGGTGGATTCCGAGAGATTAGGTGCGCGTCTGGAGCGTCTTCTCATTCCGCCTTAAACACCTGCTTGGTACTACCGGGATACCATACCAGCGCCGGGCGCTGCAAATCCTGTGCAACTCGTCACAGACCAGCGTCCGCTCCGGGCCTCAAACTGGCGTTGAGGGCAATTTTGTACCGCGGGAACCGCCGTCGATCCATTTGGTTCCCGTTGACAACAGTGTTAGCATCATGGGTTTGGTGGAATTGCCTCATGGGCGTCTTTTAATGCCGCCGAACGCCACTCATCTTCAAATCTACTGATTCAACGCGCATGAAGGAGAACTCACACATGGCAGTTAAGGTTGGCATCAACGGCTTCGGCCGCATCGGGCGCAACGTTTTGCGCGCCTCTCTTGGCAATTCCGATATCGAATTTGTCGCCGTCAATGACTTGACGAGCCCGGCTACGCTTGCTCACCTGCTCAAGTACGATTCGATCCTGGGCAACCTGCCCAACAAGATCACCGCCGGCGAAGACTTCATCTCCGTTGACGGCAAAAAAATCAAGGTATGGGCCGAGCGCGACCCTGCCAAACTTCCCTGGGCTGATGTGGGAGCGCAGATCGTCGTCGAGTCTACCGGACACTTCACAGATGCCGCCAAAGCCAAGGCCCACCTCGGCTCGACCGTCAAGAAGGTCATCATCTCCGCTCCCGCCACTAACGAAGACATCACCCTGGTCCTGGGCGTCAACGAAGGAAAGTACGACCCGGCCAAGCACAACGTGATCTCCAACGCCAGCTGCACAACTAATTGCCTGGCCCCGGTTGTCAAGGTTCTGCTCGCCACCACAGGCCTCGTCTCTGGCATCATGACCACGATTCACAGCTACACCAACGATCAGGTCATTCTCGACTTTCCCCACAAGGATCTCCGTCGCGCTCGCGCGGCAGCTATAAATATGATCCCCAGCTCGACTGGCGCAGCCAAGGCCCTCAAGCTGGTCCTGCCCGAGACCAACGGCAAGCTGGACGGCTTCTCCATGCGCGTCCCCACCCCCAACGTCTCCATCGTCGACCTGACCTACATCTCCGAAAAGCCCACCTCGGTTGCAGAAGTTAATGCTGCCCTCAAGGCCGCTTCGGAAGGTGAGCTCAAGGGCATCCTCGGCTACGACGAGAACCAGCTGGTCAGCTCCGACTTCAAGGGCAACAAGCTTTCTTCCATCGTCGACGCACCTCTCACCAAGGTCGTTGGACAAAGCGTCAAGGTGCTCAGCTGGTACGACAACGAGTGGGGTTACTCCAACCGCGTCGTCGACCTGATCGGCTTCCTGACCTCCAAGGGTCTGTAAAGCAGCAACCGGCGGCAGTGCACAGTGATCGGACGTTGATGCACAGTGCACTGCCTACGGTCCACCGCTCACTGTCCACTGTTCACCGTTCACCGTCCACCGTCCACCGTCCTTCTATGCGCCAGAACATTAGTGGCGGCTCTCCCTTCGAGCCCATCATCGGCTTCTCCCGCGCCGTGCGCGTTGACAACGTGGTTCACCTGGCGGGCACCGGCCCAGTCGGTGCCGACAATGAAGACGCTGCCGGCCAGACGCGCCGCATCTTCGCCATAGCCGCCGACGCCTTCGCGCGCGCGGGCTGCTCCTTCAATGACGTCGTGCGCACCCGCATCTACTTGACCCACGTCAGCGACTGGGAAGCCGTAGGCCGCATTCATGGCGAATTCTTCGGCAACGTGCGGCCTGCCGCGACCATGCTCGTGGTGGCGCAACTCCTCAACCCCGCCTGGCGCGTCGAAATCGAAATGGAAGCCGTCATTTCTCCTGAAGCCACTTCCTTCGGTTCCAATCCCTGAACTCTTCTTTCCCACTTTTCAGAAAGGCCTTCACATGCCCAAGCTCTCCATCCGCGACATCGACCTGGCCAACAAGCATGTCTTTATCCGCGTCGATTTCAATGTGCCGCTGAGCGAAGATGGCACCACCATCACCGACGACACCCGCATTGTGGCCACCCTCCCCACCATCGAGTACGCGCTGAAGCACAGGGCCAAGGTCATCCTCGCCTCTCACCTCGGCCGTCCCAAGGGCAAGCCCAATCCGAAATACTCGCTTCGTCCCGTCGTCGATCGCCTCCGCGAGCTGCTCGACAAAGACGTCAGCGAAAGCGTGAACGTCGCCTTCTCTCCCGACTGCGTCGGTGAGATCGCCAGCGAACTCGCGCGCCAGCTCGAATCCCGCCAGGTGCTGCTGCTTGAAAATCTGCGCTACCACGCCGAAGAAGAAGCCAACGATCCGGCCTTCTCCAAAAAGCTCGCCTCGCTGGCCGAGATCTACGTCAACGACGCCTTCGGCTCTGCCCACCGCGCCCACGCGTCCACTGAAGGCATCACCCATTACCTCAAGCCCGCCGTCGCAGGCCTGCTGATGGAAAAAGAAATCACGTATCTCGGCAAGGCCCTCGAAGCCCCTGAAAAACCCTTCATCGCCATCATCGGCGGATCCAAGATCTCCGGCAAGATCGACGTCATCCAGAACCTGCTCGAGAAAGTAGATACCCTCGTCATCGTGGGCGGTATGGCTTATACCTTCCAACGCGCTCTCGGCGTCAGCACCGGGAAAAGCCTCGTTGAAGAGGACAAGATCGAATTGGCCAAAGAGACACTCGACAAGGCAAAACAAAAAGGTGTGAACCTCCTGCTTCCCGTCGACAACATCCTCGCCGACAGTTTCTCGCCCGATGCCAAGACGCAGACCTGGGATACGTCAAAGAATTTCCCGGCCGACTGGCAAGGTCTGGACATCGGCCCCAAATCTGTCGCCGCCATTGAAGAAGTCATCTCCACCGCGCGCACCATTGTGTGGAACGGCCCCGCCGGCGTTTTCGAGTTTCCGCGCTTCGCCGTCGGCACCAATGCCATCGCCAAAGCCGTGGCCGCCAACAAAGCCGCCACGTCCATCATCGGCGGAGGCGATTCCGTGTCTGCCATTAACCAGGCCGGCGTGGCCGATCAGATCACTCACATCTCCACCGGCGGCGGCGCCAGCCTCGAGTTTCTCGAAGGCAAACGGCTCCCCGGCGTAGAAGCCCTCACCGACAAGTAGCCACTGGTCGCCGGTCCGGCGTTCTCCGGACCGGCACTCCTCGTCGGCCCGGCTTGGCTTGTGCCTTTCATCACTCCTCGTTTTCACCGATAAACATAAGATCAAGTTGAGGACCAATAAGCATGCCCCGTAAAGCTCTGATTGCCGCCAACTGGAAGATGTACAAGACACCCGCAGAAGCCAAGGCATTTGTAGAAGCCTTTCTGCCTCTCGTCGCCGGCCATGTTCGCGATGAAATCGCGCTGTTTCCCTCCCCCGTCCTTCTGCCTGGCGTCATCGAAGCCTGCAAAGGGTCTAACGTTGCAGTGGGTGCGCAGAACATCCATTTCGCCGAGGAAGGCGCCTACACCGGCGAAACTTCCATAGGTCAATTGCAGGCTGTCGGTGGAACCCACACCCTCATCGGCCACTCCGAGCGCCGCCAGTACTTCGCCGAAACCGATGAGATCGTCAACAAAAAGCTGCACACTGCGCTCAAGCACCGCATCGTGCCCATCGTTTGCATTGGCGAAGTTCTCGCCGAGCGCGAGGCCGGTAAAACCGCACAGGTTCTCAAGACTCAGGTCACTGGCGCTTTCGCCGGCATTACTGCAGAAACTGCAGCGTCCATCGTGATTGCTTACGAGCCCGTCTGGGCCATCGGAACCGGCAAAACTGCCACTCCCGAAATGGCCGCTGAAGCGCATCGCATCATTCGCGCCGAGGTGGCGTCGTTGCTGGGCAATGATATTGCCGCCAAGATGCGTATCCTCTACGGCGGAAGCGTTAAGCCCGATAACGCGACTGCGCTCATTGGCCAGGAAGAGATCGACGGAGCGCTCGTCGGCGGCGCCAGCTTGAAACCCGACTCGTTCGCCGCCATCGTCAAGTATTGATCAGCGGATCCCAGGCCTCTCAGCGAGGCCTGGAGATTCCCGATCAGTTCGCCCCATCGCGAATGGACCCGGATATCATGGCTCATGGCCGCCCGTGAACTCTATATAGATCGCCTGCGCAGTGTAATGACCGCGCTTGTTTTGTTGCATCACACGGCCATCACCTACGGTGCGCCAGGCGGCTGGTTCTACAACGAGCTCAGGCCTTCATCATCAATTGCCAGCATCTTGCTCACGTTCTTTGTCGCCACCAACCAGGCCTATTTCATGGGCTTTTTCTTTCTCCTCGCCGGCTACTTCACCCCCGCATCCCTCGAGCGCAAAGGCTACACAAAATTTATCGCTGACCGTTTCGTGCGACTCGGCATCCCTCTCCTCGTTTTCATCGTAATAATCGGCCCCTTTACCGCGGCTTTGGTTACCGCTGCTGAAGGCAGAGGATTCTGGTCCACGATTCTGTGGCTGTGGAGTCACGGGCGGATCATCAACGGCCCGCTCTGGTTCGCGCAGGCTTTGCTGATGTTCTGCCTTGTCTATTGCGCGTGGCGCGCTCCATTCGGCGCACCGCTGAAGACCTCCCCGCGGACGCCAAAACCAATTCCCTCACAGTCCGCATGGCTCATGAGCGCAATCGGCGTAGCCATCTGCGCTGTCATGATTCGCATGGCAGTCCCGGTGGGGCAGAATGTCTTCGGCCTCCAGCTCGGCTACTTCTCCATGTACATCTTTCTGTTTGCGCTTGGAATCGCCGCGTGGCGCCACGACTGGCTCAATCGGCTCACGTGGAAAAATGCGCGCCCGTGGATCATTACACTCGCGATCAGTTGGGCAGCGCTCCCCGTCTCCATCGCAGTAGCGCGAGCATCGAACGGTCCCGGAAAAGCCAATTTTTCGGGCGGACTCTCGTGGCCTTCCATCACCTATGCACTCTGGGAACCGCTCGTCGCATGGGGTCTGATCGCCGCATGGTTATTGGTGTTTCGTTCACACATGAATCAGCCGTCGACATTCTGGGCCTGGCTTAATCGTCGCGCTTATGCGGTCTACATCATTCATCCCCCGATTCTCGTCGGCATCAGTCTCCTTCTCCACGGCTTCATTGCGCCCGCTCTGGTTAAATTCTTTGTCACAGGTTCCCTCACGTGCGTTGCGTGCTGGCTCATCGCCGATCCTCTGGTGCGTACACCGTTGCTGCGCCGCGTGATCTAGCGCGCATCCAGCCGCTCGGGAATCAAACCGGAAAAGATGGAAGAGCGTAATATAGACAACTGCGGTCAGCGGCTCCAACATCTGATTGGAGAGGAGAATAAATATGGCTACAAAGAAAGCTGCGAAGAAGAAATCGAGCGCAACCAGGAAAGGTACGAGGAAGAAATCCGTCAGCGCGAAAAAGAAAGCGGCTGCCTCGAGGCGTTCCCCCGTTAAGAAGAGCGCATCAGGCCGGACTGCAACCAGCAAGAAGAGCACGGCACGCAAGAGCACCGCGGCAAAAAAGAGTACTCGATCCGCGGGCGCGAAAAAGAGTGCCGCAAAAAAATCTACTCGCAAATATTCTCCGGCCGCCGGCAAGAATGTCGAAACCGAGATGAGGGCGATGAAGAAAGGTCAGCTCAAGTCGGGGCGCAGCGGCAAGAAGGTTACCAATCCCAAACAGGCAATCGCTATCGGATTGTCCGAAGCACGCCGCGCCGGGAAGAAAGTTCCGCCACCCAAGAAGTAACAGCGCTGTCGGGCGCTCCATCGGGGCGCCTCGCCGGCATGCATGCGCCTCAAGTGGCCAAAGGCCTAACCTGCGGACCCCGCCGGCCGCCGTGTGCACTCAGTGCGTGCACTGCTTGTGAAGGATCGGCAACGAGCCTGCAGTCGCGTCGAGACCCACTGCGGCTTTCCCCGCTTATCCCAGCACTTCCGCGATCACCGCCGCAGTCGCGTCCCGCCATTGTGGCAACTCAAACCCGAAGGTCTCGCGCAGGCGATCGCAATTCAAACGCGAGTTGGTTGGCCTTCGCGCCGGCATCGGATAATCGCTGGAAGCAATCGGAGTCAACCGCGCCCAGCGGATTTCCGGGCGCGCTAATGCCGCCACCCGCAGGAATTCATCCGCAAAACCAAACCATGTCGTTTCGCCGCTGCCCGCCGCGTGATACACGTCCGGCAATGACCGCGTAACCTCGGCGTTGGTTCTGCCCAGGGACGCTCCGTCGCGTGAGATTCGCTTCATCGCGTGAATAACCATCTGCGCCAGATTGCGCGACCATGTCGGCGCTCCGTGCTGGTCATTCACGATCCGCAGCTCCTCTTTGTGCTGGGCCAGGTTCAAAATCGTCAACAGAAAGTTCTTGCCCCGGCTGCCATAAACCCAACTAGTGCGGAATATCAGATGGGCTGCGCCGCTTTCCCGTAAAGCAACTTCCCCCGCCAGTTTGCTGGCGCCGTATGCTCCCAGCGGTCCGGTCGCATCATCTTCGCGCCATGGTCTGTCGCCCGTTCCGTCAAAAACATAGTCTGTCGAGAAGTGAATGACCGGAACCCCAAGTTCCGCTGCGGCGTCTCCCAAAGCACGCGGAGTCTCCACGTTGATGGCATGAGCCAATGCCGGCTCGCTCTCAGCCTTGTCCACACCGGTGTAGGCCGCAGGGTTCACAATCCAATCGGGCTTCGTGTTCTCCACGAATCGAGCTACTGCTGAAGGGTCTGAAAGATCCATCTCTGACCGGGATGGTGCGATGACTGCGCCCATTTGCCGCAGCATCGGCAACAGCTCGCCACCCACTTGCCCGCTAGCACCCGTCAGCAGAATGCGCATGGAAGTCGCCATGTTCGTCAAATCCTAACGCGCCGCGCCGGAATGGGGCGGCGGCAATTCGGCCTCGCTCAACCAGGTTCCGGCCGCGTCCTTCGGCGAAAGCGCCGGCTCGCCAATATCTTCCAGCGGCCACGCAATCGCAAGCGTTGGATCGTTCCACCGCACGCATCGCTCGCCCTGCGGATAATAAAATCGCGTGGTCTTGTAAAGGACGTTTGCCGTTTCCGACATCACCAGAAACCCATGACCGAAGCCTTCGGGAATCCATGCGAATTCGATCTCGTCTCCGCGCAGGTGAAATCCTGTCCATCGCCCGAATTGCGGCGACCCGGGCCGCAAGTCAACGGCTACGTCCCAGATATGGCCCGACAGAACGCGCACCAGCTTGCCCTGTGGCTCTCCCAGCTGATAGTGCAACCCGCGCAGCACGCCGCGGCGCGAATACGACTGGTTGTCCTGGACAAAATGTTCCGGAAGTCCCCCGGCCGCAAAAGCGCGCGCGTTGAAAACCTCTGAAAACCAGCCGCGATCATCGCCGAATTTCTTCGGCCTCACCAGCTTCACATCGCGCAACGGTGTATCGTTGATTTCCATTTTCTACCTTAAGTGAACCTGCGCAGGCGACACGTTCTTGCAGCTAGTAAACTGTTTCCGTAAGTATCTGGCGAAGATATTTGCCGTAAGTGCTCTTCCCGATCCGGGTTGCCAGGGCACTCAGTTGATCGCCGTTGATATATCCAAGCCGATAAGCAATCTCTTCTGGACATGCCACCTTCAAACCTTGCCGGTGCTCGAGGGTGAAGATGAAATTGCTCGCGTCGAGGAGCGAGTCATGCGTACCCGTATCGAGCCAGGCTATGCCGCGGCCGAGTACTTCGCAGCGAAGCTGTCCCCGCTCCAGGTACCAGCGATTTACGTCCGTTATCTCCAGTTCGCCGCGTGGCGAGGGCTTCAGATTCTCCGCCACTCGCACCACTTGGTTATCGTAGAAGTAGATGCCAGTTACCGCGTATCTAGACTTGGGCTTCGCCGGCTTCTCTTCCAGAGAGATCGCAACACGGTTCGCATCGAACTCCACCACACCATAGCGTTCCGGATCAGTCACCGCGTAGGCAAACACCGTGGCCCCGTCCTGTTGCGAAGCAGCAGAGCGAAGGTCCTTCGCGAATTCGTGACCGTAGAAGATGTTGTCCCCCAGCACCAGGCAACACCCGTTATCGCCAATGAACTGCTTGCCTATGATGAATGCCTGCGCCAGCCCGTCCGGCGAAGGCTGCACTGCGTACTGCAGTTGCAGTCCCCAATCTTCTCCACTACCCAGAAGGCTCTCGAAGCGCGGCGTGTCCTGCGGCGTCGAAATGATCAGGATCTCCCGAATCCCCGCCAGCATCAGCGCCGACAGCGGATAGTAAATCATGGGCTTGTCATACACCGGAAGCAGCTGCTTTGACACCGCCTGTGTCACCGGATGCAGACGCGTACCTGAACCACCCGCGAGGATAATCCCCTTCATCGCGCACCCGCCTGGGTCAGCTTGCCGTCATCGGATCGATGACCGTAGTTGGCATTTACCCATTTCTGATACGCACCTGAAGTTACCTGATTCATCCATTCCTGGTTGTTCAGATACCACTGGACTGTCTTTCGCAAGCCGGTGGCGAACGTCTCCTGCGGACGCCATCCCAGTTCGTTCTCCAGTTTGCGCGCGTCGATCGCATAACGGCGGTCATGCCCCGGCCGATCCTCGACGAAACGGATCAGTTGCCGATGCGGACGATATTGCGACTGGGGAACAAGCTCATCCAGTAAATCGCATAAGAGGTGCACCACGTCCAGATTGGCTTGCTGATTTCCCCCGCCCACGTTATACGTCTCGCCTACTCTGCCCTTGTCCAGCACCGCTTCAATCGCGCGGCAATGATCCCGCACAAACAACCAGTCGCGTACTTGCCGTCCGTCTCCATAAACCGGTAGCGGCTTACCGGCCAGCGCATTGTTAATCATCAGTGGCAGCAGCTTCTCGGGAAATTGCAGCGGGCCATAATTGTTTGAGCAGTTGGTGATAAGTGCCGGCATTTTGTAGGTGTGCACCCATGCCCTCACCAGGTGATCGCTGGCGGCCTTTGAAGCCGCGTATGGCGAGTTCGGAGCGAACGGCGTGTCTTCATGAAAAGCCGGATCTTCAGGCTCAAGCGTGCCGTACACCTCATCTGTCGAAACGTGCAGGAAGCGAAAGTTATCTTTCTCTTCGCCCGCCAGCTGAGACAGGTAAGCGCGCGCCGCCTCCAGCAGGTGGAACGTGCCGTAGATGTTGGTCTTTAGAAATGCTTCCGGTCCAAGAATCGAACGATCGACATGACTTTCCGCCGCGAAGTGCACGAAGGCACTCGGACGATGTTCTGCGATCAGTCTGTCCACCAGGGAGCGGTCTGCGATGTCTCCCTGCACAAACACATGTTCAGGATTGCCCTCGATTGCGGCTAGGTTTCCCAGGTTCCCGGCGTATGTCAGCAGGTCGAGATTGATGACCTTGCCATTGCCCCGCTCGATCCAATGCAGTACAAAATTTGAGCCGATAAATCCGGCCCCGCCAGTTACAAGTATTGGGTTTCTGCGCCCCGTCATAAGAATATGACTCCAATTTATATGTCCGCCGCACCCCTGACCAAGATCCTGCTCGCGGAAGACGCCGAATCACGGTTTCCAGCAGGCAAAAACTCAATCAACAAACATCCCAGAGAGAGAGAACAGCCTTACCGTTCGCGAGCGCACCGGTGCTCCCACTTGCGTGACGGGAGTCGCAGGTCGGATAGGACAATACGAATCCGCGCCCAGGGAATTACTGAGGAGCTTCCGTGACGATTATACAGAATGCGGAGTCAGCCGAGCCTTGACGGCTCGCCAACTTCGTTGCAGAGAACTGTGGCCCTGACCACCATCATTGAGGGAATCGCGCCTGCAAGCCGATATTCAACAATCCGCCTGTCTCGCCGCGCATCACCGCGACTTGAGCTCGCGCAGAGCCAGCCGCGCAGCGTGGTAACCGCACATCCCGTGCACCCCTCCGCCCGGCGGCGTCGATGACGAACACAGATAGATGCTGCGTGTTCCTGTTGCATATCCTGACAGCGTCGGCCTCATCAGAAACTGTCTCACCGTATACGCTCCGCCGCTGATATCGCCGCCCACCAGATTTGCGTCCATCTCCTCCAGCCTTGCTGGCGAGGAAACATTTCGTGCCAGTATGCAGTCCCTAAAGCCCGGAGCAAAGCGCTCGATTTGCGCCTCGATGCGTTCCGTCATGTCGACCTGCGAGCCGTTCGGAACGTGGCAGTAAGCCCAAAGCACATGCCGGCCCTGCGGCGCGCGCGAGTGATCAAAAATCGTCGGTTGGGCGATCAACACAAATGGGCGTTCCGGATGCTGCCCCCGAACCACCATCCCCTCGGCAGCAGCAATCTCCTCAAAGGTTCCTCCCAGATGAACCGTGACCGCCCGCAGGCACTCAGCCGCCCGCCAGGGAACCGGCTGCGACAGCGCGTAGTCCACCTTGAAGGCCCCCGGAGCATGCTCGAAACGCTGCAGCTTTCGCTTGTAGCTTGGCTTCAATCGAGCCCCCGCAATCGAGCTCAGGATCCTGGGCGCGGTATCGCACAGCGTCAATAAGGCATCCCGCTGCAGTTGCTCAAACTCTGCCGCATTCACACGCCGCGATGTGTGCACCTCGCCCCCGAGCTCTTTCAGGTGCGCGACAAGCGCGTTGGTGATCGCGCTCGACCCTCCCCGTGGGATAGGCCATCCCACCGCATGCGCGGCCGCCCCAAGCATTACCCCGGCAGCCGAACTCATCGGCGCATCAAAGCTCAAGAACGAATGTGCCGCAATACCGGCAAACAGCGCCCGCGCCCGCTCGCCTTTAAAAAGTCCATGCGCCAGCGTCGCCGCCGGCTGCATTGCAGAGATCCCAAATTGCGCCATCAGCAAGGGATGCTTTGGAATGTGCAGCAGAGGCCTTAGTCCATCCTCCGCGAACTCGTTCCAGTGCGCCGCAACAGGTCCGACCAGGCGTCCCCAGGCACGCCCGTCCTCGCCCAGTTCTCGCTCTGCCGCCGCTCGATCGCGCTCCAGCAGTACCGCTGTGCCGTTGTCCAGCGGATGTGCGAGCGGCGCATCGCCATGGATCCATTCGAGGCCATACCTGCCCAATGACAGGCTATTGAAAAAAGGAGACCCCGCGGCCAGGGGATGCACGGCAGACCCGAAGTCGTGGACAAAGCCAGGCAGCGTCAGCGGCAGGCTCCGGCATGCGCCTCCCGGCTCTGCTGCTGCTTCTTGGACCTCTACCGCCAGCCCCTTCTGTGCCAGCGCGATGGCAGCGGCCAGACCGTTCGGACCCGATCCGATTACATATGCCCGTTTCACCCGCGCCCCTCTCTACGCTCAGTCATGCGCGGGTAGCTCGTCGGGAAACTGCACGATCTCCGGGCGTCCGTCCATTCCGCGAGTAATCTCCGGAGCATATACCCCGATAAACTTGCGCCGCCACCAGTTCCCCGTCCTTTGCTTTTCCTCTTCCGTCGTAAACCAGTACTGCCACAGCACCGCGCGTACAAAACGAGGCGGTTCCCCGGGAAACGGGTTTCCGCGAAACAGCTTGAGCACGTCCCCGTCGTTGTCCAGAAGCCTCTCCTCCGTGAGTGGGACCATATCGTTTTCCCTCCAGCTGCCCAACGATGCGAACCACAGGTTCCAGTCAAAGCGCGGCTGGTAGGGGGCGTAGATCGCCGGCGCTTCATTCAAGGCTTGGGGCTTATATCGAAACGGATACGCCGCCCAGTCCTTTCCATCGCGCGAACCCTGGAATTCAATCTCGTACCGGCCTCGCGTCATCACCGCGAAGAGCCCATACTGGTTGGCGATCCTGAAAGGGTCCACTGCTGTTATTGGCCACGTTGGGAGTGGCAATTCGTGCAACGGCATCTCGACCATCTCTACTGTCGTATCGTATGCGATCCAGGAAAGCATGATGGCGGCCGCGCCCACACCGGCCGCACTCCACGCTTCCGCAAACCACTGCCGCCCCTTTTCGCTCCCTCGTGGAACAGCCCGCACATCGGCCGCTCCTGACGCCTCTTTCGCAGCAGTCGACGTTACGGTCGACAGCGAAGACAAATCCTTGCGCACTTCCCCAACAGCAACCCTTGGCTCCGGCCGCCACCGCTCCGGTACAAACCTCCGCAGGAACCCGTCATCCAGCAACAGAAAACCCAGTGAGAGCACCAGGTAGTTGAGAAACGTGTAATTCGCCGTCAGGATCACGCCCGCTTCCCACGGCGTTACGATCAGGAAGCAGATCAGCCTGACCCGCCGCGGGAAAAACATCATCCATACCAGCGCCAGTTCCATCACCAGCGTCCCCGCCGCCGACGCTGCGTGAAACCAGTGGGGCAAATGCTCGACATACCACCCGATCCATGTCGGCAGCGGTCCGTTCTGGTAGTACTCGTCCATCGCCGTCAGGTGGCGCCACTGCTCGTCGCCGCTCAACAGCTTCACCATGCCCGATTCAAAATAAATCCGAAACCACTCCCACTGGAGCAGGAAGTAACTCGCCCGCGAAGGCGGGTGCGACGCGCCCCATCCCGGCCAAATCCCCGGCGGTGCCAAAAACAACGCCAGAAACCCTGCTTCCAGAAGCATTCCGTCGGACTGATAGTTCGAAAATACGCTCGTTGCCGCCACAAACGATAAAAAGCACAACCAGCAGACGACGAAAGTCACGCGCGGCCAGATATTCACCAGGGCCGCAACCGACGCAATGAGGCCGACAACCATTACGGCCATCAGCATCTCTGAACTCGTCGAGATCCAGAATAGCGATGGCGCAAACCAGTAGCGCGTCATGCCCATTGCGCGCCCTACGGCCGCCAGGTATTGTTGCGCAGGCAAGATCCCCCGCGGCCCGATCAAGGCCTTGATCTGAAACAGCAACGAGTAGAACGCAGAAAAATAGATGGCCGCGAGCGCTCGCAGAAAAATCCATCGCGGAATTAGCCGCTCCGCCAAACCGTAGCGCGAATCGAATAACCAGCGGATCACATTTTCGTCGCGGCGTCCCATGCTGTTCCGACCAGAATATCCAGTTGGATGGCTCCTGTCATGGCCTAGCTACCCCCCACATCCCCCGGCCACTGAAGGAGGCCCCCGGAAAGAATCCCACGGGGAAACTCCACGCCATCAACAAGAACCCCGCGTCGGACGCAGCGGTACTTTACGATTCGGCCAAACAGTACGATACTGCGTTAAGAGTTTGTTTCCGTACCGAGGTGCCCTCTCGATTACGCACCTCCCAGACCCCCGGCGGGTTCTTCCCCGACCCCTGCCCTCAGTCCGAGGACCCGAACGAGCAGAAGCCGAACAAACCGGACTATTCAATCCGAATCGGTCCGGTCGAACGTCTACTCTGTTACACGGCCGCTTCGCCCCTCCAAGCGACCCACAGGAGCCAAGAATGCCTGCAGCGCAATCCCTTCCTCGAACTCTCGGGGAACTGCACAAGAATCCCCGCTTCTCCCCGGCGCGCCTCAACGCGCGCTCCATCAAGGACGAATTGCGCGAAAACCTCATTGCGCGCATACAGGCCAGGCAGACAATTTTTCCGGGCATTGTCGGGTACGAAGACACCGTTGTTCCCCAGATTGTTAACGCCATCCTTTCGCGCCAGAACTTCATCCTTCTCGGCCTTCGCGGACAAGCCAAAAGCCGCATCCTCCGTGCTCTTACCGCGCTGCTCGATGAGCAAATGCCTTACGTCGCCGGATGCGAAATCCGCGACAATCCCTACCATCCCCTGTGCAAGCGCTGCCGCGACCTCATCGCCGAACGGGGCGACGCCACCCCCATCGATTACCTCTCGCCCGACCAACGCTACGTCGAAAAACTCGCCACTCCCGATGTCACCGTAGCCGACCTGATCGGCGACCTCGATCCCATCAAGGCCGCGCGCGGCGGCCAAGACCTCTCCAGCGAACTCACCATGCATTACGGCCTCCTGCCCCGCGCCAACCGCGGCATCTTCGCCGTAAATGAGCTCCCCGACCTCGCCGGCAAAATCCAGGTCGCACTGTTCAACATCATGCAGGAGGGTGACGTTCAGATCAAAGGCTATCCGGTGCGCCTCGCCCTCGATGTCGCCCTCGTATTCAGCGCCAACCCTGAGGACTACACAGCCCGGGGCAAAATCGTCACCCCCCTCAAGGACCGCATCGGTTCTGAAATCCGCACGCACTATCCCGAGACCCTCGAAGAGGGCATCGCCATCACCACCCAGGAAGCCTGGTCTGAACGCGGCGCCACTCCCATCGAGATCCCCCAATACGTTCGCGAAGTGGTCGAACAGGTCGCCTTCTCCGCCCGCGAAGACAAGAAAGTCGACAAGCGCAGCGGCGTCAGCCAGCGCCTTCCCATCTCCACCATGGAACTGGTCGTCTCCAATGCCGAACGCCGCGCCCTGGTGCACGGTGAAGCCTTTGTCATGCCTCGCGTCAGCGACCTCTATGCCGCCCTCCCCGGCATCACCGGCAAGCTTGAGCTCGAGTACGAAGGCGAGATGAAGGGCCCCGACACCGTGGTGCGCGACCTCATCCGCTCAGCCGTCGGCAAGATCTACGATCGCTACTTCTCCACTACCAACACCCAGCAGATCGAGCAGTGGTTCAATCTCGGCGGAGCAGTCAAACTAGACGACAGCCAGTCCACTGCTGAAGCCCACACCGACCTCAAGCAGATCCAGGGCCTCTTCGAGAAACTATCGCCGCTCGCTGTCAAGGCTTCGGATCACCCCTCAAAGGTCGTGGCTGCCGCCGAATTCCTGCTCGAGGGCCTCGTCGCTCACCGCAAACTGAGCCGCAGCGAAGAACGCGGATTCGCCGCCCAGGAAAAAAGCCAGCGCAAGCAGGAACGAGCAGAGCCGGAGCTCGACTACGACGAATGGCAGCAACAGACGCGCCGGTCCCGCAAGGGCGGCTACAACTGATTCGCCGACAGCAGCGAGTACTTGAACCAAACCCAACCGGGGACTCAACTCGATGAAAAGCGTTCGTTATACCAAGTACAACGGCGATCTTGCTTCCGAAATCGATCTCGAAGATCTCCTCCAGGCCCTGTCCGAATACCTGCTCGATTCCGGTTTCCGCGACCCCTTCGCCCGTTTTCAGGAGCTTGATCACACACTCGACGATCTCCGTGAAGCCCTTCGCCGCCTGCTTGAATCGGGCGACCTCTTCGATGAGGAGACCCAGCAGAAAATCGATCAACTCTCGGCTGAAGGCAAACTTGACGAGTTGATCGACAAACTCATGGAGCAGATGGAACAGCAGAATTACATCTCTTCCGAAGGCCGGCAGGGCCAAACCTCGACCGCGCACACCGGCGGCCAGACCGGTGGTGAAGGCGAGACTCGATTCGAAGTCACTGACAAGAGTCTCGACTTTCTCGGCTACAAGGCGCTGCGCGATTTGCTTGGTTCGTTGGGCAAATCAAGCTTCGGCCGCCACGACACCCGCCACTGGGCCACCGGTGTTGAAGTCAGCGGCGGCTCCCAGCGCTACGAATTCGGAGACACCCTCAACCTCGACACCACCACCACCCTGAAATCAGCCATCTCGCGCGAAGGCCTCGGCCTTCCCCTCAACATGGAGTACAGCGACCTCCACGTTCACCAGTGCGAATACCAGAGCTCATGCGCCACCGTAGTTATGCTCGACTGCTCCCATTCCATGATCCTGTACGGTGAAGACCGCTTTACCCCCGCCAAGCGGGTCGCCATGGCGCTCTCCCATCTCATCCGCACCCAGTACCCGGGCGATTCCCTTTCGCTCGTTCTCTTCCACGACTCTGCCGAAGAAATGCCGGTTTCCCAACTGGCCCGCGTCAAAGTCGGTCCCTGGTACACCAACACTCGCGAAGGCCTGCGCGTTGCACAGCGCATCCTCGCCCGCCAACGCAAAGACATGAAGCAGATCGTCATGATCACCGACGGCAAACCCTCCGCCCTCACCCTCCCCGATGGCCGCATCTACAAAAATGCCTACGGCCTCGATCCTCTGGTGGTCAGCGAAACTCTCGAAGAAGTCTCCCGCTGCAAGCGCGCCAACATCCTGATCAACACCTTTATGCTGGCGTCCGATTTCGGCCTTGTCCAATTCGTCCACAAGGTCTCGCAAATGTGCCGCGGAAAGGCATACTTCACCACTCCCGACACCCTCGGCGAATATCTCCTCATGGATTACATCAACCACAAATCCAAAACCATCCACTAATCATCACGAACCTGTTCGTGGCAGAACTCTTGTGTGCGGCGCCAATTGCTCTCATCAACACGAAGCCCGGAGAAGGAATCTTCTCCGGGCTTCGTCTTTCTTTCCCACTTCTTGTCTGGCATTCTTCAACTTTTCCTGAGCGCCCTCTTGAGCATGGCTTCGAGGCCAGACTTCACCTCGTCATACTCCGCCTGCGTAATGGTCCCGCTAATCCTCTCGCTCTCGATCGCGAAAAGCTCCTCCTTCAGTTGATTAAGCAGTGCGGCGTTCCCCGTCTTCGGCGCGCTGTACGCCACCGACGGCATCTCCGGAACCCGCGGCGGCGGTGCTGCCTCCACCCTCCGCTGATACGTAGGCAGCGGCCGGCCTTCCACCTCTACCGGCGGCCTTTCATCGCTCTCAAACGGCCTTCTCTCCACATCCGGGATAATCCCGCCATGTGCGCCCAGCGTCTCCACCCCGCGGCTTCGCAGCATGTAGATCGCGCCCAGAGCCAGCAAAACTGTCAGTCCGCCCAGAATCCACCATTTGTACTGCGTAAGAGGGTCCGGTGTTCCGATCGGATTACCAATTCCGCCGCCCGGGCCCGCGCCCGTCGCCGGCGCGCTGGCGCCCGCGCTCCCATCGCCCATTCCCATCGCCGCCTGGGGCGTCATCCCCGCCTTCTGCTGGGTGTCCCGCGGCATCTGCCCATCGCCCGAAACCGTGAAAGAAACAGCCTGGCCCGGATGCACGTTCTTCGCGATATTTGTCAGAACGCGCGGATCGTCCTGCGTCGACTGAAAGTCCGATCCCTGCCCCGCAAACTTCATGGTCTTGGGAACATAGATCACCAGGTTATCGGCAGGCATCATCAACTGCGGCTTGAATGTATATTTGCCGCTGTAGTTGATGTGATACTGCACCTCGAACAGCGTTTCCTTCTGGCCCTGGTCCGGCTGGATGGGTACGTTAAAGCTGTAATGGCCCTTCGGCTGAAGCGGAATCAGGCGTGTCACCGTCGCCAGCCCGCCCGGACGCGTCGCAGACGCACCATCGAGTTCCGCATCCGCCGGCAATGCCACTTCAAACGTCTTGTCGCTGAACTGTGCCTTCGGCGGCAGGCTGGAATTGCGCACCAGATATCGCTCCTGCACACGCAGCATGCCCCCCGCGCCCTCCACAAGCAACATGTCCGCATCGATCGCCACGCCGTCAACCTTCGCGGCCACGTCATAGACGGTTAGATCCCCTGGAGCCCCGCCCTGCGGCGCGGCAATGAAGTAAGTGGCTCCCTGGTGACTTACCCGGATCAGGTACGAGCCGGCATTGGGAGTTTCCAGCGCGTACTGTCCATGCGCATCCGTCGTTGCCGTCGCCGCTTCCGACATTCCCGCCTGCACATCCACCAGGGAAACGCTGTCGCCAGCCGAAGGCTTGCCGGTCGTCTTGTTGGTTACCGTGCCTTTGTAACTCGCCGCCTGTGCCGCGCCCGCCGTTGCCAGAACAAGGCTCGCCAACAACGCGCATCTAGTCCCGAAAAAACTCGTCTTCATTCCCACATCCTGTATTCGTGTTGTGGCTCGATCCACTTTAGAGAACGACCAGTCTCCAGCCGTATCCCCTAACATAGCACCGGCCAGTCGCGCCCGGGCACCCTGCTTCCCTTCCTCGGTGCTCCCAGCCAACCGGCCGTCTGCGGATTTGAAATTAGGGCTTGGCCACCTCGACCGTCTTGTGCCGTCCCGAGCGATTATTGAATCGGTATCCCACCGTGTTCGTCCACTGGTTGTAATTCAGACTTCCGCCCCGCTGCGTTGTGAAGTAGCTCTGGTAAAACAGCCGCGCTCCCAGGTTTGTGTCGAACATAGCGTTCACAAAGTAGGAGTTATCACTGCCCGCAAGCGTCGAGCCGTAACTGTACTTCCCGCCCTGGAGGTTGAGCCGCATGCGCTCCCCAAGATCTCGCGAAACCGTCAGCGTACGATAAGTTCCCGAAGCAAATGAACTGTCGAACTTGGAATAACGCGCATCGAGCTGTAGGCCTGTCTTCCATAGATGGGTCAGGCCCGCTCCCACCATCTCATTCAACGAATCCTTCTTGTCATTCGAATTGCTGCTGTTACCCAGGCTGAAATAACCCACAAAGTGAAGTGGCAGTTCCACACGCGCTCCACCGTTCAATCCCTGGTACAGGTACTTATCCAGCAATCCCGTCCCCACCAAAGATGTCTCAAATGTGGGCACGTCGCGAAAGTAGGTATGTGTCAGATCCAGCGAGACCCGCTGAATCGGCTGAATTCGCACACTCAGCAGGCTCTGCCCAAGCCCCCAGTTCACGGCCGTCGCACCGGGGTTCGCGGTGGGCTTGTCGATCTGCATCGAGTGATAGACAGAGAAGAAACGCTTGAACGAAAAATCGTTTTCCGTAAAACCAAACGGCCGGTCGACATTCCACTTCAGGAAGTTGATGCCCCCGCCCGCCGTGGTAGATATGCGAAAGCTGTCAAAGCTTCCCCGGTGAAGGTTATAGAAGCCGCCAAAAATCCGCCGATCGGGATTGTAGTTCCAGGCGGTCGGGTCGGGTGTCGATCCCCCAAACACCGCCAGCAGGCTTCGATTTTCAAATTGCCTTCCAAAATACCCGCCGTCAAGCGTTTCCAGGCTGCTGGCGAACGGGAGATACAGACGACCCACACCCGCCGTAAACCTCGACCGGGGATTGATGTACGTCAGGCTCATCAGGTAAGTGCGGTTCAGTGAATCCTGAAGAGTCGTCTGCGAAGCCCCACCGCTCTTTTGCAGGCTGCCGCGCCAGTATCCGTTCAGGTTCCAGTACGATCCGAACATCCGGCTCCAGTCGGCACGCAGGACGACCCCATACTCGCTCGATGTCATCCCCCCCTGCCCCAGCTGCTGGATCGAGCTCATGTCGAAGCCGATTCTTCCCCGCGCTTCGTTTACCTCCGGCAGCGGCGGCCTGGGAATCTTGTCGCGCACCTCTTCGTCCAGAGGATCGCCCTCGGTGAAACTGACCACCATGGGAAATTGCCGCGTGTTTCCCAGCGCGTCACGATCCACCATCTTCTTCACTTCCGAATCCGGAACCGAAACGACGTCACTCTCTGACAAGTCGCGCTTGCTTGCCTCCACCTCGCACACCGCCGAAGTGCTGGCCACCGAGATCACCTTGAGCTTGGCAATCACCCCAGGCTCAATCGCCGCATTCGATGGGTCGTCCGCGGCCTTGGTGGGATCCTGCTTGATAACAAGAGATTCATCTTCGGTGAGCCCCGCGCTACGCCCGCCATCAATATATACATTCGGCCCGCTTATATACCGGACGTGAAACTCCGTCCGCACCGGGGCTGCCTCGCTCGCCGGTGCACTTATCGCTGGGGGACTGACTTCTTGCGCGGAACAGAAACAAACAGCAATCGGGAAGAAGAACAGCAACGATTTCATCGGTTAACCACCTGAGCCATTCTTATGGCATTGATAACAAGCTGAGCTGAGATACTGATACCCATTCACGTTTTCGTGATGGAAGTTGGCAGCGTTGTTATTCCCGTGGCAAGTCGTACAAGTGAAAACCGAGTAATCCGAAGAGTTCGTGTGGCAGGTCGTGCAGACGCCACCCGCATTCCCGTGGTTAGTCGGGAAGAACGTATGGTAACTGGAAGGCAGGTTCGCAGGCAACCACGCAGTCGTCGTGTGGCAGGTCGTGCACGTTGTGGGCCACCCGGCGGTGGTGTGATTGGGGTTAGTGGTCCCGTTGTAGTCCGTCGTATGGCAGGAATAGCAATCAGTCGGCGTTCCGGCAAACACGTTGTTGATATGGCAAAGAACACACGAAACCGTCGTGTGCGCCCCGGTCAGCGGGAACGGAGTGCTGTTGTGATTAAAGCTCGCCCCGGCCCATGACGTTGTCGTGTGGCAGGTCGTGCACGTGGTCGGGAAGCCCGCCGCCACGTGGTTCGGGTTCGTAGTGCCTGTGTAGTCCGCCGTGTGACACGAGTAGCAATCGGTGGGCAGCGTCGTGTAGTTGTTGTTCACGTGGCACGAAGCGCACGGGACGGTCGTGTGGAACCCCGTCAGCGGGAATGGCGTGTTGTTGTGGTTGAACGACGATGGGTTCCAGGCCGTTGTGGTATGGCAGATCGAGCAGTCGGTGGGGAATCCCGACGCCACGTGGTTCGGGTTAGTTGTACCCGTGAAATCTGCCTGGTGGCACGAATAGCAAGCCGTCGAAGTTGTCGTGTAGTTATTGTTGGTGTGGCATTGTGCGCAGGTCACGGTCGCATGGAATCCCGTGAGCGCGTAGTTCGCATAAAGCGAGTGATTGAACGTCGTTACCGTCCAGTCCGTATTCGTGTGGCAGGTATCGCACGTGGTCGGGAACCCAACCGTGACGTGATTCGGATTCGTCGTGCCCGTGAAATCGGCTTGGTGGCAGCCGTAGCAATTGGTCGGCAGCGTTGTGTAGTTGTTGTTCGTATGGCATTGCGCGCACTGCAGCGTTGCGTGGGCGCCTACCAGCGGAAACACTGAAGCGTGATTGAAGCTCGAAGACGTCCAGTTGGTCGTCGAGTGGCACAACGTGCAGGTGGTCGGGAATCCCGAAGAAACGTGATTCGGATTCGTTGTTCCGTTGAAGTCCGACTGGTGGCATCCGTAGCAGGCCGTCGGCAGCGTCGTGTAGTTGTTGTTCGTGTGGCAAGAGGCGCAAGGCACAGTCGTGTGCGCCCCCGTCAGCGGGAACGGCGTGTTGTTGTGGTTGAACACCGCGTCCGTCCATGACGTCGTATCGTGGCAGGTCGCGCACGTCGTCGGGAAGCCGGCCGCTGCGTGATTCGGATTGGTCGCCGAGCTGTAGTTCGCCGAGTGGCAGCCGTAGCAATCCGTCGGCAGCGTCGTGTAGTTGTTGTTCGTGTGGCAAGAGGCGCACGCCGTAGTCGCGTGAACGCCTGTCAACGGGAATACCGAAGAGTGATTGAACGTTGAGGTCGTCCAGGTCGACGTCGTATGGCACAACGTGCAATTCGTCGGGAATCCGGCCGACACATGGTTCGGGTTCGTCGTCCCGGTGAAATCCTTCGTATGGCACGAATAACAGTCGGTCGGCAGCGTCGTGTAGTTGTTATTCGTGTGGCACGAGGCGCAGGGCACGGTCGTGTGCGCCCCCGTCAGCGGGAACGGCGTGTTGTTGTGATTGAAGACCGCATTGTTCCACGTTGTCGTCGTATGGCATGTCGTGCATGTCGTCGGGAATCCCGATGTCACGTGGTTGGGATTCGTCGTCCCAGTGAAATCCGCCTTATGGCAGCCATAGCAATCCGTCGGCAGCGTCGTGTAGTTGTTGTTCGTGTGGCAAGATGCGCAGGGCACAGTAGTATGCGCTCCCGTCAACGGGAACGGCGTGTTGTTGTGATTGAAGACCGCGTTGTTCCACGTTGTCGTGTTATGGCAGGTCGCACACGTCGTCGGGAAACCTGCCGATACGTGATTCGGATTGGTCGTCCCGGTGAAGTCGGCATTGTGGCACCCGTAACAGTCCTTCGGCAGCGTCGTGTAGTTGTTGTTCGTGTGGCAAGAAGCGCAGGGCACGGTCGCATGCGCCCCCGTCAGCGGGAACACGGACGCGTGATTGAAGTTGAGGTCGTCCAGGTAGATGTTGTGTGGCACAACGTGCAGGTCGTCGGGAATCCGGCCGATACATGGTTCGGGTTCGTCGTCCCGGTGAAATCCTTCGTATGGCACGAATAGCAATCCGTCGGCAGCGTCGTGTAGTTGTTATTAACGTGGCACGAAGCGCACGGCACGCTCACATGCGCTCCCGTTAGCGGGAACGGCGTGTTGTTGTGATTGAAGACGGCATTATTCCACGAGGTCGTGTTGTGGCACGTCACGCATGAAGTCGGGAATCCCGCCGTCACGTGGTTGGGATTGGTCGTCCCCGTGAAGTCCGCCTTATGGCATCCATAACAATCTGTCGGCAGCGTCGTGTAGTTGTTGTTCGTGTGACATTGCGCGCACTGCAGCGTTGCGTGGGCTCCCGTAAGTGGGAAGACTGTCGCATGGTTGAACGTTGCCGACGTCCAGTTGGATGTCGTATGGCATACGGCGCAACCGGTCGGAAATCCCGCGGTCACGTGATTCGGATTCGTCGTTCCCTGGAAGTCCTTGGTGTGGCAAGAATAGCAATCCGTCGGGAGTGCCGTCGTGTAATTGTTGTTCGTATGGCACTGCGCGCACTGAACCGTCTTGTGCGCTCCGGTCAGCGGGAACCCGGTATTGTCGTGGTTGAACGCTGCCGGCATCCACGCCCCGGTGTTGTGGCATATCGCGCAGTTGGTCGGGAATCCGGATGTGACGTGATTCGGATTCGTCGCACCGGTGAAGTCCTTCTGGTGGCAGCCATAACAATTCGGCGATGTGCCCGTGTAGTTATTGTTCGTATGGCACTGCTCGCACGTCAATGTCGCATGCGCCCCAGTCAATGGATACTTCGCGTACAGCGAGTGATTGAATGTCGTATTCAGCCAGTTTGTCGTGTTATGGCACGTCTCGCACGTATGAGGGAAGTTCCACTGCGGGTGGCTGGGATTGTTGGTGTTGTTGAAGTCAGCCGTGTGGCACGAAAAACAATCCTTCGGCAACGTCGCGTAGTTGTTGTTCGTGTGACACGCAGCGCACGCCAGCGATGCGTGCGCACCCACCAGCGGGAATACCGCCGCGTGATTAAAGCTTGAAGGGGTCCACGCATTCGTCGTATGGCAGAGGGTGCAGCCGGTGGGAAACCCAGCCGCGACGTGGTTCGGATTCGCCGCCCCGGTAAAGTCCTTCGTGTGACATCCGTAGCAGTCAGTCGGCAGCGAAGTGAAGTTGTTGTTCGTGTGGCATTGCGCACAACTTACGGCCGCATGCGCGCCGGTCAGCGGGAAGGTCGCAGAATGATTGAACGACGATGGCGCCCAGGCGCTTGTCGTATGGCATAGCGCACAGTTGGTCGGGAAACCGGCTGCGGCGTGCTTTGGATTATTGGTTCCGTCGAAATCGCCCTGGTGGCACCCATAGCAGGACGTCGAGGTAGCCGTGTAATTGTTGTTTGCGTGGCACTGCGCGCAGGTCAGCGTAATGTGCGCGCCCGTCAGCGTGTAATTCGCATACAGCGTATGGTCAAACTTTGCGTTCAGCCAGTTGGTCGTCGTATGACAGGTCTCGCACGTGTGCGGCAGGTTCAACTGCGCATGGCTCGGATTCGCCGAACCGGTGAAGTCCTTCTGGTGGCACGAATAGCAGTCCTTGGGCAGCGACGTGTAATTGTTGTTCGTGTGGCACTGCGCACAGGCGACCGTAGCATGCGCGCCGGTCAGCGGAAACACAGACGAGTGATTGAACGACGAAGTGGTCCACCCGCTCGTGCTGTGGCAAATAGCGCAGTTGGTCGGGAAGCCGCCCGCTACGTGGGCCGGATCCGTGGTAGCGGTAAAGTCCTTCTGGTGGCATGCATAGCAATCGGTGGATGTCGATGTATAGCTATTGTTCACGTGACACTGCGCGCACGCCACTGTTGCATGGGCGCCGGTCAGCGGGTAGTGGGCGTAGGCCACGTGATCGAACTTCGCGTTCATCCAATTCGTTGTCGAGTGGCACGTTTCGCACGTGTGCGGCAGCGCCAGTTGAACGTGACTGGGACTATTGCTGTTGTTGAAATCCCCCGAATGGCACCCGAAGCAATCCTTGGGAAGGCTGGTGTAGTTGTTGTTCACATGGCACTGTGCGCACTGAATCGTGTTGTGCGTGCCCGTCAACGGAAACACCGTATTGTGGTCGAACGAAGACGGACTCCACCCGGCCGTAGTGTGACACAGCGTGCAATTGGTAGGGTACCCGGCTGATGCGTGAGGCGGATTCGCCGTCCCGTTGAAGTCCGTCTGGTGACACGCGAAGCAGTCCGTCGGTGTCGAAGCGTAATTATTGTTCGTGTGGCATTGAGCGCAACTGACCGCCGCATGCTTGCCCGTCAGAGGATAATGGGCATACAACGCGTGATCGAACTTCGCGCTCGACCAGTCCACGGTGGTGTGGCAGATCGCGCAATCGCGCGGAAATCCCATCTGCACGTGGGGCGGATTATTGCTGTTCGTAAAGTCCGCGGTATGGCACGAGTAACATTGCGCCGAAGTCCCCTTGAAGACGTTATTGAGATGGCACGCCGAACAGGCCAGCGTCGCATGCGCGCCGGTCAGCGCATACCCCGTGTACTGCAGGTGATCGAATTTTGCGTCAAACCACGTGTTCATCGAGTGACAGCTCTCGCATGTCGTCGGCAGCTTCAACCCGGCGTGATCGAGCACGGGGGTGAGGTAGTCCTGCTGGTGACACGAATAACACGCAGTGGATAACCCGACAAATTGTCCCGCCGCGGCATTCTTGTGGCACTGCTCGCACTGCACCAGGGCATGGGCCCCAACCAGCGGAAAACGATTATCGTGATTCTTGATCGACTGGCTCGTTACCTGCCATCCCTTCACCGTGTGGCAGCTCTCGCAGTTCGCGCCGAATTGGCGGCGATGTATGTCCGCGTGGCAGTCGGCGCACTGCGAACTGACGTTCTTGAATATCAGGCTCGTGTGGCATTTCGTGCAGCCGACCTTTTCGTGCATCCCGCGCAGCGGATAGCTCGTGTGATCGTGATTAAACTCGGGATTCGATCGGATCGGCTTCCAGCTCGTATAGCTATGACAGTTCTGGCAGGGAATCGATAGCGGCCCGTGCGGATTTGTCACTTTCGCTTTAGGTGCGTCGGCGCTCGCCACGGGAGCCGTTCCGGTCTTGGCAGGAGGCGGCGCAGCCTTCGGCGGTGGCGGTTGCAAGGCCATGCCGCAAAGCATGGGTGCAAGCCCGAGGGCCGCCGTTATGAGCCAGCGTGCGCGGTTCATCGTTCTCTCCGTGCAAAACGTTCATGCGGAACGGACAGGCACTCTACATCCCAGCCGATCCCGCGCAGAGCTCTGGGCAATCCCGCCAGACCCCTTGGTCTGGACACACTGCTTGCACATCTCGCCTAGGCTCTTGAGCGCTCAATACGATAGAGCGCACGCACAGCCAGCAGCGGGCTAGGCAAACCGGATTCTCAGAAAATAGGTTTCACCGGAACAGTCTTTACGCGGCGGCCAAATCAAGCGGGAACAGGCTTCGTCTATCTGGCGGCGACTTTCTCTATGTCAGTTCAACGCGTCCGGGAGTGTTGGAGTAAAGGCAACGAGCTTCAAACTTAAAGCAGACTCTAAGTATGTTTGCGACGGCATATGTGATCCTAATCACCTGTCGCAACGAAGTCAGCTTACAGCACACCCCCCGCGCGCTCCAACAAAAAAGTTGTCCGAAAAGCACCAACGCACGGGGAAAAGACCAAATAAACCAGCACAATAGCCGCGATCGAAGATGACGGCGCGATGAATCGAATTCGCAGAGATCACATTCTCAACGGATTGGTGACACTTGCCCGAAGCAAGCTATCACCCCGAGCACGGTGTGTAAATTCATTGAAGCTGGACCGAATCTCCAAATTTCATCCGGGTTCCGCACCCATCTCCAGCTTTCTCGTTCGGTCCAATCTCTGGAGCAGGTTATGTGCCCCCATTCCACAGGCCAATCCCCTGAAACGTTATACTTTTGCTGAATAGGAATTCCCGCGAAAGGAGTTCGCTGAGGCCCACCGGCGAAGGCTCGAAATGCCCACTCGGTAGCCATCCTGACAGCATCGGCAATAGTCACCGTCGTGAGGTTTGCGTTGATGAGCAAGCGACCGTGAAAAGGTGGCCGAAACCCGATAAGTCAAGCGCAGCGGACAAGAAACTCGAAAAACAAAATGGCCAAGAGCGTCAACAAAGTCATTCTTCTGGGAAACGTCGGCAAGGATCCTGAAATCCGCTCGACCCCCGGCGGCACCATGGTAGCTAATTTCACCCTCGCCACCAGCGACCGGCAAAAGGACGCTCAGGGAAACTGGCAGGATCGCACCGAGTGGCACAACCTGGTCGCCTTTCAGCGCACCGCCGAAATCATCCGCGACTATGTCAAAAAAGGGTCCAAACTCTACGTCGAGGGAAAGATCCAGACCCGCAGTTGGGACGACAAGGAGTCGGGCCAGAAACGCTACCGGACTGAAATCATTGTGAACGACCTGTCCCTTTTATCCGGCCGGGATGAAGGCGGTGCCAGTAGCGGCGGTTACGCCCGTGCCGGCAGTTCGTCCAGCGCCAGCTTCGATCAAAGAGCGCCCGCCGCACATGACGAATTCGCCCAGTCCACCGAAATCTCCGACGACGACATCCCGTTCTAAGATCAAATCTGGGCCATCGGAACGCCGAGCCCGGCGAAGGGATTCCCGCTCACCTCTTCGCCGGCCGTGGTCAACGGCGTATGCCCGTAGCGGTTCGGCACTTCTCCAAGGCCGCTCGGCACGTGTTGCCGTTTCCATTTCCAAATGTGTTTCGCCCGCGTCGCCTCGCCTTAGGAACGACTTCGCTGGCACACTCCAGTGAAGTCGGCGATGAATTGCACGATCCGGCTCGATATCGTCACTCAAACTTCAAACGAGCCGCGCCGCTTTTATCTCTTGCTCCACTCGCTCCCCGCCCACATCGACTTCATTGGGAAGATCTCAAGCCGGTCAATGGTGCCGGTTTCCTTCCCGAGGCCAAGTTGCAGCCCCCCGCCTGGGGTCGTGGGAATTTCTCGTACGACGTAGCGAGCTCCCCCATCAACAAAAATCTCGACGACAGCCTTGTCTATCAACACTTCTACCGAACCCCTGCCGTTCTCAAGATCCGTCGAATGGATGGCAGCAATCGTGTTCCCCTTGTACCGAATGGCAAGTTCTTCGTTGCTATCCAGGGTCGCCTCTAGTTTCACGTCGAGCGGTCCGCTCCCGGCCCTTTGCAGCGCTTGATTGGCATCACCAACCGTTAGCGACGTCCACACGTGTGGCTTCCGTTGCAATTTCTCTATCTCTTGAATGGGCGAGGCCCGCATCCTGAGGCCATCCCGCGTAGTCACCAGCTTGAATTCGGTGGGGAAAAGCATCATTTGATTGAATGCCATTCCCTCGGGCTCTATCCGTCCCCACGCCATTTGGACTCGCCTGCCATCCGGTATTTCCGCGAAAGACTGCGCAGCATAGAGCGCATCGTCCCCGCGCGCATTTTTTCCTTCTGCATAATGAAGTTCAGGAGACTCAGCGTGAAACGATTCCCCGTCGAAAGTACCGATAAAATAGCTCGACGAACCCCCATGCAAAATCCATTTGAGTCGGCTCGGTTCTCCGTTTACAGGTAGTTCAAACAAATCGGGGCACTCACGCAGGCCGTTGAAGTGGCTCTTCCGCGTCCACGACTTCAGGTCCGTCGAAGTGTAGAAGGACATTCCATCCTTCTCAAACAGCACCATCACCCAATGTTTCGCAGGCTCGTACCAGAAGACTTTCGGGTCTCTGGTGTCATTCGAACCTACCTCGCGATTGCTGTCCACAATTGGATTGCCGGCATACCGAGTGAACGTCGCTCCGTTGTCAGTACTTACAGCAATGCACTGGACCTGTTTCTTCGTATGGCGGTCGAAGGCCGTATAGAACAGGACCAGCGCATCCTTTCCCCATCCTCCATCGTTGTTGTGATCCACCAGGCTGCTGCCGGACCAGGGGGAGCCGAGCTGGTCGGGCATGAGAGCGGGTGCCAATTCCCGCCAGTGGATCAGGTCCGCGCTCACGGCATGTCCCCAATACATGAAACCGGTGTCCCACTTCACGCCGAAAGGGAAAGCTTGCCAGAACAAATGGAATTGGCCCTTGTAGAAGATGGGCCCATTGACATCATTGCTCCAGCCTCGCTTGACGGTGAAATGAAACTGGGGCCGGTTGCGTTCCTTGTAGAGCGAATCTGCGCCTTCGATCTTGTCAGCCTGGTATATCCGATTGAGACCTGCCTGTGAACCGGGGCCCAGTAGCGTAACCGTCTGTCCTCGAAACTCGTGCACGTCAATGAAGATCCAGTAGTCCGGAGAATGCTCCGCCAATTGCACCGGAAACTCCCGTCTTTGAACGCCTCCAACCTGGATCTGAAACACGCGCATCTCAGCCGCCCGTGCCACCGGAATATTCAGATAGCGCTTCGAGATGTGCATCGTTCTGCTTTGTGCCAGGAGAGACGAGGCAAACAGCACAACCAGGATCACGGTTCCGCCGACGGAGATGCGAAGCACTCGTCTAGCGAAAGCGCCCAGCATTTTGGATTTGCTCTTCAACGTCATGCAGCGAGTGGGACCCTGGTTGCGCAACACCAGTCTCTTCAGAAAAGTGTAATCATTCTATAAATCGCCCCCGGAAGTGGCTCTTCGCTGCCCCCGCTCAGGGTTTGGGCTTGTCTGGCGCGGCGGCCACCGTGGAACTGTTGGACACGGACGGCTCGTCAATCAGAAGCCGCCCATCCACCTTCTGGCTCGTCAGCACCTGCTGAATCCCGCTTGGCCATCGAATTTCGATTCGCTCCACCGAAGATGCGCTTCCCAGCCCGAAGTGTACCTGCGGGTCGCTCGATGACATGTAGCCACTTGAAGTCGTCACCATGGCCCACTGGCTGCCCTGTGCCGTAACCACCTTCACCTGCGCGCCAATCCCGTCGCGATTGCTCTTGTGCCCCACCAGGCGCAGCGTCAACCAATGATTCTTTGTCTCCGTCTGATTGAGCAGAACGTGCGCTGCCCCGCCATTCGTCGTAACCACGGCATCGATGCGTCCGTCGTTATTGATATCCCCGATTGCCATGCCGCGGCCTACCCACGCCTCGTGAAAAACTTCCGACGAAATCCCGGATACGTCTACGAACTGCTTGCCGGTATTGCGCACCAGCATCATCGGCTCTCGATAATGAAGTTGCGGAAAGCTCTTTTCGATCGTGTCCAGGTCGTGGCCCTGTGCAATCAGCAGGTCCTTCCAACCGTCATTGTCATAATCCAAAAACCGCAGGCTCCAGCCCGAGTGCAGCATCGTCATGCTGCCCAGGCCTGAACTGAAACTGGTGTAATCGAACGTCTTGTCGCCGTTATTGCGATACAGCGCATAACGCTGATTAGCCAGGTCCGTGATGACTAGGTCAGGCCAGCCATCATTGTTGTAGTCGGCAAAATCCACGCCCATCCCGGCATACGTCTTGCCTTCGGAATTTACCGCCACTTCCGATTCCAGCCCCACCTCTTCAAATGTCCCGTCCGCCTTCTGATGAAACAGGAACTCCGGCATCGAATCGTTCGCAATGAACAGATCGATTCGACCGTCCCCGTCGTAATCCCCAATCGCAATCCCCAATGCCTTGGCCGGCGTATCCAGCCCCAGCTTGTGCGCCACCTCGGAAAAGTGCCCATTCCCATTGTTGTGATACACCAGCATCGATATCGGTCCGAACACGTCAGGATGACAATAGCCGCGATAGCCTTCGCGGTGCTCCCCGCACCACAAATCGTTCCAGTCCCAATCCACATAGCGGTCGACTACCAGGTCAAGCTTGCCGTCGTTATCCAGATCCACCCACGCGGCCGAGCTCGACCATCCGCTCCCACCCACTCCCGCCTTGTCGGTCACGTCGCTGAACGTGCAGTTTCCATCGTTGTGGTAGAGCCGGTTCCCCCCGTAACCCGTAACGAACAGATCCTCGTTGCCATCGTTGTCGTAGTCCCCAACGGCCACACCCATGCTGTAGCCAATGCCCTGCAGCCCCGCTCTTTCGGTGATGTCTTCAAACGTCCCATCGGCCTTCTGGTGATAAAGCCGATTCCAATCCTGCGGCCCCGATTTCCTGGGAACAAATCCCTTCGGCGTCGGGTCGGAATAGGGTGCTCCGTTGGCTAGAAAAATATCGAGACGCCCATCATTGTCGCAGTCGAACAACCCCACGCCCGACCCCATCGTCTCAATCAAATATTTTCGAGAAGTATGCGGAGCCACGTGCGCAAACTTGATTCCGGACTTGTCCGTCACATCGACGAACCGCCCTGGAACCTGCGCCTCTGCATTGATGACCGGGCGAGCACTCTGCGCACCCCCCGGCCCTTGTGCGGTGCACATGAAGCCGAAATTCAATATCAGCAGAGCTGGCAATGCCAGCCGCCCGCTCCCTGAAACCCTTCGCGACTGCGCTCGCTGCATCTGATCGTATCCCGATCGTTCGGCGGTTCCCTCAGCCTGCGACTCTCCGCATGGGAGAGAGAGCAACTTGCACCGCAGGTCGTTGTCAGAAACTGTCCACAAGCCTACCAAATCCAATCTCAATCTGCCTTGACCAGCGCCGTCAGCAGCAACTCCCGTCGCGCATTCGCCATCTCGTTCGCCCTTCCCAAAATCCTGACCCATCCAAAAACAGCGCCGGCCGCAAGCACCAGGAACACCGGCACCGCCAGCCACAAACGCGAGAAATAGCCGAACAATGCAAACACACCGACACCGATACCCAGCACCCCCGCCTGAACCGCCATGCTCAGCAGCGCGCTCGCCTGCGACCCGCGCTGTCGCGCGATCCGGCCCAGATTCAACCGATACGGCATCATCAGCGAAAAAATATTTCCCACCGCCAGGTGCAGCGGCAATGCAAACAGCAGCCATGCCAGCGTACCCGCCAGTGCCGCCGCCTCGGGCGCCCCCAGCCTCAGAATCGCAATCGAGCACACCAGAACCGCGACCACTGCAAACAGCCCCGCATGGAAAAGATTCTTCGCCAGGATCACGGTCCGCACCGGCGTTGGCGAAAGAAACAGCAGCTGCACGGCCGGCCCCTCAGGCCCCAGGTTGTTATAGAACAACTGCGTGAATCCGACCACCGCGTACGCCAGGCTCACCATCAGCGCCATCGACGGAGCCCTGCCTCCCGCCGCACCGTGTTTGACAAACACTCCAGAGAACACAAACACCATGAACAGCGGAGCGCCCAGTCCGTACAGCAGCGGCAACGACCGCAACAGCGTACGCAGTTCCTTCTCCATTACTGCCGCAATGGGACCCGAGCCGCCGCCAAAGTGCGCTCGTCTGCGTTGCACCTGCTTGCTCCGCGCCGGTGCGTCGCTCAGGTTCTCTCCGCGATATCCCGCTCGCAGCCGCACCGCGAGCACTCCCCCCGCGCCGAAAATATAGACGCCTAGCCCTGCCAGTGCTTCGAGGCCCTGCGACGGTCGATGTTCCACCGCGCGCTCGATCGCCAGTCCCGCCATCCCCGCCGGCAGCCATTTCTGAATCTCGGCCGCGGAGTGCAGGCGGCGCATGTTTTCGGCCCGCGACTGAGTGCCCATCATCCCCCCGCTTCTGTGCGAATGAAAGGCCGGGTTCAAAAGCTGTGCGCCTAACACCAGCACCAGGAATAAGCCGCTGACGATCTCCCGCGTGCGTCGTTGCGCCAGCCAACGGTCGATCCATGCAAACACGGCGCGCACCAGCAGCACATTGAACACTGCGAACCCGGCCAGCGTAACCGCCATCCAGCCCGCCAGGTCAGGCCGCGCGATCACCACGCCTACCCAGATCCCCACGCAGCATGCCCCGCCCACAATGCTCGACGCGTCCACCAGCCCGAAGATGATATGCAACATCACAAACGTTCCGAAGCTCACCGGAAATCGCAACAGCCCTCCCGGATCGAACTGCTCCTGGAACGATGCAATCGAAACCGGAACCACTTGCCAGACGATGAAGACGGCCCAGAACAGGGCCGCCATGATGATCCACTTGCCGCTCGAGGCCACTGCGTAAGCGCCGCCACCCATCGCGCCCGCGAGGCCCAGCCCCATCAGCGAGTACAGCGAATACGCGACCACTGTCGCACCCAGCTCCGCCGCGCCTTTGCCCGACCGCAGCGTGTTTTTAAAACTCCTCCACCGCATCGCCGCAAGCGCCTGGTACTGTGCGCGAGCCAGCGTTCCAAACGGTCCTCCCGCCAGTCCCTCCCGCGGCCGACCCGCTTCCGTCACGCCAGCCACGACAACTCCTGCGCAGGCTCCAGTGCGTTCGCGCCCACGATAGACAGGAAAATCTCTTCCAGCGTCAACCGTCGCCCTTCATCGCCTTCCTGCGCTAGCCACGCCCGCGCGTAACTCCGCCAGCGACCCGTTCGCCACCAGCCGCCCTTTGCTGATAATCGCAACGTGGCTGCACAGACGCTCCACGATCTCCAGCACATGTGTTGTTAAAAAGATCGTGGCGCCGCGGCTGATCATGCCCTGTAGCAGTGTCTTCAACATTCCCGCCGCAATCGCATCCACGCCTTCAAACGGCTCGTCAAGAAACAGCACCTTCGGCCCGTGAATCACCGCCGCGGCCAGCGCCAGCTTTTTCTGCATCCCGTGCGAATAATCCGTCACCAGCTTCCGGCTCTCGTTGGCCAGCTGCATGAACTCAAGCAGTTCTTCCGTCCTGCGATCGGTGGTCTCCCGGTCAAGACCATACATGCGGCCCACGAACCGAAGGTATTCAGCCGCGGTCAGGCGCCCCAGCAGCGCCATCCCTTCCGGCACCACCCCGATCTGCCGCTTCAGGTCGAGGGAGCCGGCTTCGAACGGCTCACCCAGGATCTCGATCGATCCGCTGCTCGGCTCGAGTAGTCCCGTCAGCATCTTGATGGTGGTCGACTTCCCCGCCCCGTTCGGTCCTAAAAATCCGAAGAACTGCCCCGGCGCAACCCGCAGCGTCACGTCCTCCACCGCGGTCAGCGCACCAAACCGGCGCGTCAGCCCGCGTGTCTCAATCGCAGCAATTTCCATGTGCCGCCAGCATAGCAAGGATTACGAGTCTCACCAACCCACCGCACCCCACCATTTCGAACCGTGTCCGCATCTCGACAACCACGCTTCAAGAAGGGACTCACTCTCTTTGGACTACTCCGCTGCATGCAACTCACGCGCTCGCGTCTTCTTCCGGAGCCGCCATCGGATCATTGTCGCGATCCGTCACTTCCACAATCGCGGCCAGTTCCGTCGCAAGCTCCCCGGTCCAGCCGCCTTCCGGCGCGCGCCAGCTCCAGTTCCCCGTTGCCACTGCCGGCTTGTTCATCCGCGCGTCAGAGCCCAGCTCAAACAAATCCTGCGCGGGCACAATGGAAAGCTGCGCCACGCTCGCTGCCGTAGCGCGAATCATCGGCCACACCGGGCTCGCCTTGCCGTCACGTTCCGGAATCGGCCCGACATAAGTCTGCGCCGCCTGCCGCTCTGCCTCGCTGGCTCCCTGCCACCATCCCAGCGTCGTGTCGTTGTCATGCGTCCCCGTATACGCCACCATCGAAGGCGTGTAGCGATGCGGCAGATGTATATGTGCCCCCTTGTCGCTGAACCCGAACTGAATCACCCTCATCCCCGGCATCTTCATTTCCAGCCGCAACTCCTCAACGTCCTTTGTGATCAGGCCAAGGTCTTCAGCCACCAGCGGCAGCGGTCCCAGTTGCCGCTCCAGTTCGCGAAACAGCTCCAGACCCGGAGCCTTGATCCACTGCCCGTTTACCGCCGTCGCCTCCGCGGCAGGAATCGACCAGTACGCCGCAAATCCCCTGAAATGATCCAGCCTCACGATGTCGTACAGTTGGCATGACCGCGAGATTCGCTGCACCCACCACGAAAATTTTCGCTCCGACAGCACATCCCACCGGTACAGAGGATTGCCCCACCGCTGCCCCGTAGCTGAAAAATAGTCCGGCGGCACGCCTGCTACATTCGTCGCCTGCAGTTCCGCATCGAGCTCAAAAATGTCAGGATGTGTCCACACATCTGACGAATCCATGTTCACGAAAATCGCGATATCCCCGAGTATCCGGATCCCCGCCCGGCTTGCCAGGTTACGAAGATCGCTCCATTGCCGCGCAAAGGCAAACTGCAGCACCTGCTCCCGCGACAATGCCGCTGCATGTTTCTCCTTCACCTCGGCCAGCGCCGCCTCTTCGCGTTTCCGCACCGGCTCCGGCCAGACCGTCCATGCACCGGTGTTGTACTCGCGCCGCAGCACCGCATACAGTGCATAATCGTCCAGCCAGTTCGACTCTGCCGCGCAGAATGTCTCAAAAAGCTTCCACTGCTCCGCCAGCCGCTCTTCGTGGGGTCCGCGCTCCAGAAAATTCTCGGCCGCCTCATACAACAGTGGCAGCTTCCGCCGCTCGACCTCGTCGTAATCCACACTGCCACCCCGTCCCGCCAGCCCCGCAATCCGGCTTCCCTCGATCCAGCCCCAGTCCGACAGAAACTCCAGGCTGATCAGGAACGGATTGCCGGCAAACGCCGACGACCCTGCATATGGGGAATTCCCATACCCCGTCGGGCACAATGGCAACACCTGCCACACGTGCTGCTTGGCCTCCGCCAGAAATCCGAGAAAATCGTAGGCCGCAGGCCCCAGGTCGCCGATCCCTCCATAAGAAGGCAACGAGCTGACGTGGAGCAGGACACCGGATGAACGTTGAAAATCCATGATCGTATTATCCGATGCAGACATCCCTTCCAGCGTCGTCGCCCCGACCAACCGTCCTGGTTCTGAACAGTGCTCAGGACCTCGCGGCTTACAGCGGTGCGTGCTCGCTGACCTTCCCGCTCCACCCCCCCGCGTCTACAATGTTTGAGACTTCGCGCTACCATGCCGGACCCCGGTAAAGTTCACCTCGAGGACATCGCTTTGCAGACTCGCGCCGCCCGCCTCCTGTTTTTTATCCTGATACCGGTATCAACGTTTCTTCCCGCCTGCTCTCTTGCCGCCCAGGCCACTTTGCCGGAGACTGTCGTCCTCACCGCCAACTGGCAGTTGCAGGACGTCGCCAAGGTCTCGCAGCCCGGCGCGGAGGTCGCCTCGCTCAAATTCAAGCCCCGTCGCTGGCGCGCGGCAACCGTCCCCGGCACCGTCCTCACCTCGCTGGTCAACGACCACGTATACCCCGAGCCGCTCTATGGCGAGAACAACCGGCCCGAGCACATTCCTGAAAGCCTCAACCGCACCTCCTACTGGTACCGCACCGTCTTTGAAGTGCCCTCCGGATACGCGGGGAAACACATCTGGCTCAACTTCGACGGCATCAATTACTCCTCAACGATCTGGGTCAACGGCGTTCAAATTGGCACCACCCGGGGTGCCTTCATCCGCGGCAAATTCGATATCTCTTCAAACGTCACCCCGGGCCAGACAGCAGTCCTTGCCGTCCTCGTCGCCCCCCAGCCCCACCCCGGCCAACCCCACGAGCACACCATCCGCGACGGCATGGGCAAAAATGGCGGCATTACCGCCATCGATGGCCCCACCTTCCTCTCCACCATCGGGTGGGACTGGATACCCGCTATCCGCGACCGGGATACCGGCATCTGGCAGAAGGTTTATCTCTCCGCCACTGGCCCGGTGCTCGTTAAAGATCCTCTTGTCACCACTGACCTTCCCTTGCCGCGCACCGACTCCTCCGACGTCGCCGTCCAGGCCACCCTGGAAAACGTCACAGACCAGCCCCTGAAAGGTGTCCTCAAAGGAACCATCGAGAACATCGCCTTTGAACAGCCCGTCGAGCTGGCCCCCCACGCCACTCAGAAGATCACCTTCAATCCCAGCTCCACACCCGCACTCCACATCGAGAATCCCCGCCTCTGGTGGCCCAACGGCTACGGCCCTCAGAATCTCTACAAGCTTCATCTCAGTTTCGAGCTCGACAACGCCCCGTCCGACCAGCAGGACATCGCCTTCGGCATCCGCAAAATCACTTACTCCGTCCCCGACTCCGAAAACCTGACCATCTCCGTCAACGGCGTCCGCGTCTTCATCCGCGGCGGCAACTGGGGCCTCGACGAAGGTCTCAAGCGCATCCCCCGCGAGCGCCTCGACGCCGAGATCCACCTGCATCAGCTCGCCAACCTCAACCTGATCCGCAACTGGGTCGGCCAGAGCACCAGCGAAGACTTCTACGAGCTCTGCCGACAAATACGGCATCCTGCTCTGGGACGAATTCTTCCAGCCCAACCCCAGCGACGGCCCCGATCCCACCGACCTCGACACCTACATGGCCAACGTCCGCGACAAAATCCTCCGCTATCGCAACCACCCCGCCATCGCCGTCTGGTGCGCGCGCAACGAAGGCTTCCCTCCCAAGGAAATCGATGATCGCCTGCGCGTCCTCATGGCCGAACTTGAACCCACTCGCCGTTATCAGCCCAGTTCGACTTCCGGCGCCGGCGTCCGCTCCCACGGCCCGTACCACTGGCGCACGCCCCGCGACTTCTACACCATCACCGACGATTTCTTCAAGACCGAGACCGGCTCCATGTCCGTGCCCACCCTCGAATCCATCCACGGCATGATGCCCAAAAAAGATTGGGAGAAAATCAACGACGACTGGGCCGAACACGACTTCGCCAAGGGCGCGCAGGAAGGCGACAAGTACCCCGGCATCATCGCCTCCCGCTACGGCAAAATCGCCAACCTCGCCGACTTCGTCCGCAAGGCCCAGCTCATGAACTACGAGGCCTTCCGCGCCATGTACGAGGGCCGCAATGCCCAGCTCTTCCATCCCGCCACCGCCATCATCACCTGGATGAGCCATCCCGCCCAGCCCAGCTTCGTCTGGCAGCTCTACCACTACGACATCGAGCCCAACGCCTCGCTTTATGCCGTTCGCAGCGCCGGAGAGATGGTGCACATCCAGTTCAACCAGGCTAACGGCGAACTGCAGGTCATCAATAACCTTCCCACCCCCCTCGACAACGCCACCGCCCACCTCACCGTCTACAACCTCGACGGGGCGGTCGCTTATCAGCACGACTCACCAGTCACCGCGCCCGCCGCTTCCGCCACCAGCCTCGGACCCGTCGAGTTCCCTTCCAGCCTCTCCGCCGTTCACTTCATCAAAGCCGACCTGCACGACTCTGAGGGAAAGCTCATCTCGACTAACTTCTACTGGCGCGCTCTCGCCGACCACCAGGACGACCTCACCGACTTGAACAAGCTCCCCCCCGTCACCCTCGACGCCAAGCTCTCACGCCAGGACACCGACGGCAAATGCCGCATCACCGTCACGCTCCACAATCCATCCAAAAACATCGCCCTCATGTCCCACGTACAGCTGCGCCGTAAGAATTCCGGCCTGCGCGTGCTCCCCGTCTACTACGACAACAACTATGTCTCCCTCGCCCCGGACGAGAGCCGCGTCATCAACATCGAAGCCGACCTTAAGGACCTGAACAGCGAAGAGGCCCTCCTCGTACTCGATGGATGGAACACCACTGTCGCGCCCAACTCAGGCTCCGGCGTCTCCATTGCTCCCAACCCCGATGCCGATCCCAGCCACTCCAAGCCGTCCGGCCTGCCGCTGCAGACCAAAGGCCTTCGCTAACCCCTCGGCTCGGTGGTCCGCAAACACAAAAGGCCCGCGTCGGGTAGCGACGCGGGCCTTGGTCTTCAACCGTCTTATACGGGATTCGGCCGACCCCATAGTGGGTGACAATCTGCCGGGCGGATGAACCCGCCGAACTTAAAAGGCGACTCCCAATTCCTTCAGAAGCTGCTCGGGATGAATCGGCTTGGCCAGCAGCCGGAAGTCGTGTCCCTTCCGGTTTGCCTCCGACAGCAGATTAGCCGTTGCCGTCTGTCCGGAAAACAGGATCACCTTGCACTCGGGCCTTGCCCGCGAAAGGTAGATGGCCAGGTCTACGCCGGTCATCTTGCCCATGATCACGTCACTCAGCACCACGTCCGGCTCGAAAGTCTCGATTGCCTCGACCGCGCTCTCGGCGTTGTATACCGCCATCGACTCGTGCCCCTTGATCTGGAACACCATCGCCAGCGTATCGGCTATATTCCGCTCGTCATCCACGATAAGGATACGGGACTTGTAACTATCTTCTGACACAAAAATCCTTTCACTTCATCCTAGGGTATGGCGCCTGCCGCAGGACCTTTATTAGAAAACTCTTGTCCCCGCGTTGCAGCAGAAACCATCAGGCGGGAAAAAGTCAATCTAAGTTCGCGGCATGCTTTTGAACAACATTGCCATGCCTGCGGGTCTGAAAGGTGCACCAGCCGACTATCAGTGTACAACGGGTTGCGTCAGTGCGGTTTAGCCGAAGTAACAGCTCGCTGACTCCCTGTCTGGCTACCGCGTCGAAGTAATCCTGAACGCAAAAGGCCCGCCACCTCACGATGCCGGGCCCGGGGTTTCCTGTTGAATTACTCGCCCTGTTCCGGTGCCGCTGGCTTCGCGTTAATCCGGATGCGATTGTGTTTTTTGTAGTCGTTCACCACGGTGCTGGCGAACACCTCGAAAGCTTCGTTCCGGCGCTGATCCAGGATCTGATCCCGGGTCTGGTCGAAATTCTTCTGGATGTCCTGCGCGCTCGGCTCCTGTTTCTCAAGCAGCTTCGCCACCACGCCCGTCCGCCCCGCGTTGATCGGCCCGCTGATCGTGCCCGGCGTCATGTCGAACAACTGCGGTGCGACCTGTCCCACCTGGCCGAAGTCCGGTACCTGCCCCGACTGCCCGACCAGGTCGCTCGTCTTGACCGTGGCTCCGAACTCCTTGGCCGCTTTCGCCAGATCGTTGCTTGCCTTCGCCTTGTCGTCAAGTTCCTTGGTCTTCTCGCTAAGCAGCGCCGGCAGTCTCTCATCCCGGTAATCGTCCAGGACATGCTGTTTCCAGTCCGCGAAAGTCGGCGCGTGCGCCGGCGATACCGCGTTGACCTGGAAGATTGCGTAGCCCTCCCCCGTCGGAGCGAACTGCGCCGGATCGCTCGGCTTGGCTTGGAAAGCCTTGGAAATAAGCTGCGATCCGTCCGGCAGAGCAGCGATCGTTCCCTGCGCCGTCACCGGCGGGGTCGTCACAACTTGCAGCTGATGCGCTGCCGCCGTCTTGTCCAGGCCGTTCTTGATCGCCTCGGAGGTCAACTGCCGCGCATAGTTCTCTTCCGCCTGCGCTATCTTCTCCCGGCTCAGCGTTGCCTGGATCGTGGGCAGCACCTCGTTCAGCGATTGTGCGTGAGCCGGCTGCCGCTCTTCTACCTGCACAATGTGATACCCGAACTGCGACTTCACGATCTTCGTGTCGCCGATCTTCTGGGTGAAAATTGCGTTGTCGAATTCCGGCACCATGCGGCCCTTCTGCGACATGCCCAGCTCGCCGCCCGAATCCTTGCTGCCCGGGTCGTCCGAATACTTCTTGGCCAGCTCCGCAAAGTTGCCGCCGTTCTGGATCTGCTTCAGAACGTCCTCCGCCTTCGCCTTCGCAGCCGCATCCGCTTTCGCATCCGCGCCCGGTGCCAGCTTGATCAGAATGTGCCGCGACTTCGACTGCTCCGGCACCGAATACTCACTCTGGTGCGCGTTGTAGTAGTTCTGAATTTCCTGCTGCGAAGGCTGCGGAACTCCGCCCGGCAGCTGGTTCGGCGTAAACGCAAAATAGGTGATCTTGCGCTCCTCGGGAACCGCATTCGCATACCTGGCCGAATTCTTCTTGAAGAAGGCCTCAAGATCCGAATCCGAAGGATTGATCGAGTTACGCAGACTGTCGCTCGACAAAACCGCGTAGTCGAATTTCACCTTGATGTTCTGCTTCCGGTACTGCTCGCGCACTTCCTGCTCGCTGACCGAAACCCCGCCCGTCACCAGTGCGCGCAGGCGCTGCAGAACGATGTCGCGCCGGATGTTGTCTTCAAAATCCGCCACCGACATGTTCAGCCGCGTCGCCACCAGGTTCTGGTACTGCTGGTCGCCGATGAATTTTCCATTGGGAAAGATCACCGCGCCGGTCGGCCCCGTGTGCAGGTACTGCACCACGTCGTCGCTGGTCGCGTTGACGCCCAGGCGCTGCGCTTCGGCCAGCAGGATCTGCTGCTGCACCAATTGCTGCCCTACCTGCTGCGAAAAGAAGTTGACGATCATCGGGTTATCCGCATACTGCGGATTCCGCTGCTGGATCTCCTGCCGCGCAATCTGGTTCACGCGCTGCTGGCTCACCACCTCGCCCGACGAAACAAAGCGGCTGTACCAATGCGGATAGACCACCGCGTAGGTGTCGGCCGCCACCGCGCCCTGGCCGGTGAGCCCTGGAATCAGGTAGACCACCATCGATACCGATGCTGCGGCGATGATGACGACGAAAAGTGCCTTGGTCAGGCGATTGTCTCGTTGCAGGAAACGAATCATGGTTGGATTTAAGCCTTCAACTCTCTACGCGCATGCCGGTCCCGTCGGTCCAAACCACACCCGCCACGCCTTCCGCGCACACGCAATTACCGCTTGGGAGCCCCCCAAATGTCACAGCCAGACAGCGAGATGGCGGCATCAGCAGCAACCCCTCGGGAAGCGCTGAGGAACCAAACTCGATGAGACCGCATTTAAGAAGAAGCTCTCGTCGCGATTGCCTTTCATTATAGCCGACATTGAATTCCAAAATCTGCGCAAGAGCAAGCTTCGCTGCCCCAAAGGGGCGAGGCCGTCGGCCAACCCTGGCAAGCCCGAACCCATTCCGCCACGACAACCCACCAGGCGGCCTCGGACCGTTGCCCGCAAAAGCAACCGGGCACTCTCAAGGTGCCCGGTTGCTCTCAAACAGCAGCACTTATCTCCAGTAATACGTCCCCCCGACCATGTAGTAAGGCCGGTAATAAACCGGGGGATAAGCATAGTATCCGGGCCGGTAATAGGCCCCGGAGTAGCCGCGTCTATAGAGCTGCGGGCCGCCCGGGTAGAGCCCTTGCGCCAGCCGCGAAGCCTCTTCCTGGCTCACCGGGTTCACCGTCAAGGGTGAGTTCAGGTGGAATGTGACCAGCGCTTCGGCTGGAATCCACGCCCGCGGATTACCCGCCGCGGAAGCAGCCGTGCCCACGGTGCCGCCCGCTGCCGCGCCGATCGCCGCTCCTCCACCGCCGCCCGCCGCCCCACCGATCAGAGCTCCCAGCAGGGCGCCGCCCACGATGTTGCCCGCTGTATGAGCGGTCTTGTTGGGTCCGCGTACCTTGAACTCATCCGAATCCAGTGGATAGCTACGACCTCCCAGATCCAGCGATGTCAGTCGAAGCCCGAGTATCGGCGTTCCGCTCAATTCTCCGGCGCTCTTGCTCTCCGTCACCACCCCGTGCACCGTTGCGCCCCGGGGAATCGCCAGCCACCCGTTCACGTTTACGTCGCGGATGACCGTGAAATCGACCGGCGCTCCATCTTTGGCCCGCTTGTTATCCAGCGAATCGTTCGTCCGCAGTTGCAGCACCGTCCCCGGCGTCAGGGTGATCGGCTGGCTCGGGATCGAATATCGCGGAGCGGGAGGCGGTCCCTGCTGGGCATACCCAGGAGGCGGTCCCTGCTGTCCGTACCCCGGGGGCGGTGGAGGATACCCCTGCCGGCCATAAGCCGGAGGCGGAGGAGGCTGATAGCCCGGCTGTTCGCCGTTCTGTGGATACCCCTGCGCCGGAGCGTTCTGCCCGTTCGGTGGCGGTGGCGCATTTTGCGAATAGGTCGGCGGCGGCCCATCGTTGGGATTGCCACCCTGCCCGGCATAGCTGGGAGGATTGCCGCCCTGCCTATTGGCGTCTGCCTGGTCTGCTGGCTGGTTGTCCGCCATTCCCTGGTCCGCCTGATTCTGCGCCGGCGCTCCCAGCTCGTTCTGCGCATCCGCCGGATTGCCAACCTTGAGGTGATTGTTGACCTTCGTCACACCCGGGACTTTGCCGGCAATCGACTCCGCCAGTTGCTTCGAAGCATCACTCGACACCGTGCCCGACAGCGTCACCTGCGACTGGATCGTTGCCGCGGTGATCAGGTCGTTCTTGAGCGCCTCCGAAGCATCAAGCGCATTCACCACGTCCATCTCAATCTGGCCGTCCGTCCTCTGTCCTGACGCCGGGGCCGACTGCGCCGGCACATCCTGCGCCAAAGCTCGCCCCTGGGTGCCCGACCCGGGACCTGCAAGAACCACAGCAACTGCCAATGCCTGAAATAAAGTCGGTTTGAGGAATGTCTTTTTCATCTTTCGATATCTCCTCCGAGCGGGGCCCGGACCTTCGCCGGTAACTACCCCGGAATGAGCGCCCGTTCAGCAACGCCTTCGCGGTCGAAACATCCAGGAATCTGCTTCGTTGGACGGACAAACCGCGTCTGCAGTCAACAGCTTGAACCCCAGCCATGGGAAAAAGTTCCGTTGCGCAAGCTCGCTCGTCCAGCCTCGCGTTCCCGCTGCCCGCTCAAACCGTCCCTGCCTCTTATTGTTGGATGCCCTCAGCCCAGAACTGGCCGCGGAGCGTGCGTCAATCTCTCATCGTCAGGAAGAAAGATCTGGAACACCGTGCCCGTCCCATGTCCCGATTCGGCCGCCCGGCTGCGCACATGCACCAGCCCCCGATGCCGCTGGATGATCTCGTGGCTCACCCATAACCCGAGCCCCGTGCCGGTCTCTTCCTTGGTGGTGAAGAACGCTTCAAATACCCGTTTCCTCACCTCCTCCTTCATCCCCGTGCCCGTGTCCGCGACCGTAAACCGGACTCCGTTCACCTCCGGAAATTTCCAGTTCCGCGAACGGCGCGCACGCACCACCAGCACGCCTCCATTCGTGGTCGCGTCCATGGCGTTGCCGATGAAGTTGGCAAATACCTGCCGCACTTCCCCGGCAAAGCAGAACAAGTCGAGTCCCGGGTCGTAATCGCGGCGAATCTCCACATTTTGGGCGTTGAACCGCCCATGGTACAAGTCCAGCACCGAATCAATCACTTCCGCCATGTTGGCGCGATGCGGCATCGTCGACTGCCGGTAAAAACGCAGCGTCTGTTGCGCGATCTCCGCGATCCGCCGCCCTTCGTGCTCCGCCATCGCCACGTAACGCAGCGCCATCTCATCCAGGTTGCAGAAATTCCGCAGCAGGTAAAGCAGGTTGGTAATCGCCTCCAGCGGGTTGTTCACCTCGTGGGCAATCGACGCCGCCAGCCTTCCCGTTGCCGCCAGCTTCTCCGTCTTGCGCAGCGCTTCTTCACTGCGCTTCCGCTCGCTGATGTCCTGCACGATCACTCCGGCCCACCTGACGTGCTTTGAGTGCGTGCGGATCGGATATGTATTCACCAGCCAGGTCCAGGCGCGCTGCGGCTTGGCTCCCACGCCCTCGATTTCCAGATCGCGCTCTGGCAGCTCCGTGGAAATCACCCGCCGCACCGCATCCTCCAACAGTCGCCCGTTCGGCTCGGCCAGGAATTCCGGCAGCGTCCTGCCCAACGGCCGCCCCAGCGGCACCTCGCTTAGATCCGCAAACACCTGGTTGGCCCGCACGCAACGGCCCCGCCGGTCAAAAAATGCCAATCCAATCGGAGCATTGGCCAGGATCGATTCCAGCAGCGCAAGCGTGTCATTCAGCCCCAGCCGCTGCTCTTCAATCGAGGCCACCATCCGGTTGAACGCCTCGATCAGTTCCCCGAACTCGTCATCACCCGTCATCGCCAGCGGAAACCCCGCCGTCGAATCGGGCGATTCCATCAGCGCGCTGGTCCCCGCATGCAGAATCGCCAGCGGCTTCGAAATCGAGCTCGACATGAACCAGATCAGCACGCTGGAAGAAACAATCCACACCACCCCGAAGATCAGCGTTCCACGCACCACCGTCATCAACTGGGTGTCATCCCACTCGCGGTCCGATTCAACCCACGCCAACCCGCGCAGTTCCTTGCCGAAATAGATCCCCTCCACCGCTTCTAGGCGATGGTCCGCAAACGTGAACACCCGCGGCCGCTCGTCGTGAATCAGCCCGATCTGCGCCTTTTCCGTCGCCTCCAGCAGCGATGTCTTTGCCATACCCGGGCTTACATAGAGCGTGGTGCCGGCTGCGTCCGTTACCCTGGCTCGCTTCACACTCGGCGCCTTGCCCATCATCCGCACCGCCAGCGCCAGCCAGTCGGGCCTCCCCTCCAGCATCGCCTCCTGCGCCTGCGAAGCCACCGACGTCACCTGGCTCGCCAGCCGCTCCCGCGCGTGCTGCTGCACATCGCGCAGCTGCAACCGCACCAGCAGAAGCGCAAACAGCCCGATCGAGAGCGCCTCGAGAAGCACCAGCCCTGAAAGCATCTTCCAACGGATGGTGCGCGGCCACCAGCGCATCTAGACCTCAATACTCATGGGGATTCGAACCTCAGTGTAACGGAAGAACCAAAAGCATGTTCGATTCTTGTACTTATCTCACCGCTGTCCGGCCTTCGCCAACAGCGCCTGCGCGATCTGCTTGCCGTGGAATCGCCCGTTCTCGATAAAGATCTCGTTGGTGCGCGAGCCCGCTACGATCACCCCGGCGAGATAAATCCCCGGCACATTGCTCTCCAGGGTCTCTGCATCGCACACCGGCAGCCGGTCAGGACCCTGGAATTCAATTCCCATGCCCTCCAGAAATCCGAAGTCAGGCCTATACCCCGTCATCGCAAATACGAAGTCATTGCGCAACACTTCACGGCCGCCCGGCGTCTGCAACACCACCGTATCCGGCGTAATCTCCGTCACGCTGGTGTCGAAATATGCCTTCACCTGCCCGTTCTTGATGCGGTTCTCAATGTCCGGCTTGATCCAGTACTTCACGTGCCGGTGAATCCCGCCCTCCCGGTGAACCAGCGTCACCCTGGCACCGTGCCGCCACAACTCCAGTGCCGCAATCGCTGCCGAGTTCTTCCCCCCGATCACCACCACGTCCGTCCCAAAATAAGGGTGCGGATCGTTGTAATAATGGTGAACCTTGCTCAGGTCCTCCCCGGGGATATTCAAGTAGTTCGGCAAATCGTAATACCCTGTCGCAATCGCCAGCTTCCGCGTTCGCAGCACTGAGCGCCGCCCGAACCGGTCCGCGGCGTGAACTTCGAACCTCCCGTCCGACCCGTCCACCCGTTCCACCAGCTGGTATTGCCGCACATCCAGCTTGTAAAACGCCGCCACCTGCCGGTAATACTCCAGCGCTTCGTTCCGCGTCGGCTTGGCGTGCGGGCTGGGAAACGGAATGTCACCGATTTCAAGCAATTCCGACGTGGTGAAAAATGTCATGTGCGATGGATAGTGGAAGAGCGAGTTGCAGACACATCCTTTATCAATCAGCACCACCCTCATCCCCGCCCGTTGCGCCTCGATCCCGCACGCCAGCCCCGTCGGCCCGGCCCCGACCACCAGTAAATCAAATAACGTATCCGCCCCCGGCTGGGAACCGGGGTCAAAGCTGGTCTTGGGGGTAGTCTCCGGCACCGCATCCAATGGGAAATCGCTCATCTTTCCAGCTTAGGGCATTGAATCTGCCACTTGGGTTGGAGGAATGGTAGAATTAAAAGGAAGAAAGGTGGATCATGTGCCGCTAAATCTCAAAAACGAAGAAGCCGAGCGCTTGGCGAGGGAGCTGGCTCAGCGCACCGGAGAAACTCTGACCACCGCAGTGATCGTCGCCTTGCGCGAACGGATTGAGCGAGAAAATACCGGCCGCAAGCGTCGAAATCGGATGCAGTGGCTCCACGAAATCACCAAACAGACCTCCTTGATCATGAACGACGCCCGTTCCAGCAAAGAGCTGTTCGACGAACTCCACGATCCTCAAACCGGGCTACCCAAATGATCGTCGATTCCTCTGCCATCGTTGCGATCCTGAAAAGAGAGCCGGATTGGGAAGCTTTTTCACAAATATTGGACAAGTCTGAACCGTCTTTGATCTCGGCCGGAACCTACCTCGAGATCGGGATCTTCGTCGACTCCTGGGAAGATCCGATCTTGAGCCAACGCTTCGATCAATTGCTCGAAGAATTCGACGTTGCGATCGAGCCCTTCACGGTCGAACAAGCCCGCATCGCCCGACAAGCCTATCGCGACTACGGCAAAGGCTCAGGTCACCCAGCCAATCTCAACTTCGGCGACTGCTTCACCTACGCCCTGGCCCGCGTCCGCCACGAACCCGTTCTCTTCAAAGGCGACGACTTCGCCCGCACTGACTTGCGCTCCGCCCTCAGGCAGTCCTGAACCAGCACCCACCTCACAGGCACTTCATAACCACTTCCGCAACTCCGGATACTTCGCCAGAATCCGCTTCTGATCCCCCGCATCCATCTGCCCCAGTGCCACCGGCTTGTCCTGCGGCCGATTTCCCTTCTGGTTCAAAACGTTCATCAGGCTCCACTCTCTCTGCGGGCTTGCGGGCTCTGCCGCCGGCAGGTCATAGCGGGTAAAGTCGATGACCTGTGGCGGGGTGCCCTTTTTCCAGTCCCGCAGCAGCGCCAGCCGGAACCCCTGATTCATAAACCACTCGATCTCCAGGTCCGGCTCCGATCCCGGCGCCCCTGTGCCCTTCTCGTCAAAGCGATAATTCAACCCCTGGTTATTCGGCCGAGCCTTCCGCCACGCCAGCCCGAACTCCCCTTCCGTGATCACCTTCGTATCCGGCCAGCGCTGCCGGATCGCCTGCAGCCAGTACGTCAGATCCTCATCGTGCCCAATCGACGTCTCCCAGATGGCCGTCACCCAGCCGAACCCGTTCCGCGCATGGCCGCCATCGAAATGAACCGCGGTCGTGTCCATCATTTCCTTCCGGCCCACCACCGTACCCAGGTTCCCCACCGCCTCGATCGGCCCCACCCCCAACCGGCTGTTGAACTTGCCCGCAAACCCTTCCCTCCGCGCCGTCAAAAAATCGCAGGTCCACCCATCCAGGCAAACGCAGTCAATGAAGTCCTCTTTGCCCTGCGCAGGCTTCAGGTAGTGCTCCCTGCTCGGATAGTACGGGTAGCAAATGCCGCCATCTCCATCGCCGTTATCGATGCCATGCTGGCTCCAGATCTGCCCCTGGCACACATGAATCCCCTCATCTGCGGCCAGCAGCCGCTGGTTCTCCGCATCCATGAAACCTGCGACCAGGCACTGCGGACGATACCCGCCCCCTACCATCTCCGAAACCATTCCCAGCGCAGTGTGGATCGTCTTCCGGTTGTGCTCCCGCGTGTCGAACATCGGTGCAAAATACCCGCCCGGAATGAACGTGACCTCGTCGCCGTGCTTATCGTGATAGGACGCCAGCAGCCGTCGAGCTTCCTGGTACTCCTTGCGCTGGTCATGCAAGGCCAGCCAGCTGATCGCCCACGTCATCTTCCCGTCCGGACATCCCCGCGCAAACGCATCGCGCCGCCCTTGGATCCGCTCCGGCCGGTTGTCCGCCGCCTCGTCTTCCCCAATCGACTTGGTGGGCGTTACCTCAATCTGGTTCACCCGGACCACCGACACATGGGTCACAAACCGCCCGCGCAATCCTCCGCCTGGCCTCGGCCCTGGGCCGCCCTTCTGCCCTGCGGCGCGCAACGCCAGCGCAGCCGCCGCTCCCCCCACAAACTCTCTGCGATTCCACCCGCGACCCATCCATTCCCTCCGCTCCGCAGGCGCAGTAGACAGCCGCCTCGAAGCCTCCCCAATCGCTGAAATGATTCCAGGCGAAATCATACCGGGAGAGCCCGGACCCAAAGATTTCCGCCGCGCGCCCTGACGTCCCGCTCCTGTCCGTCCCGCTCCTGTCCGACCCCGACCACGGCCAACCCACTTCCGCTCTCCGGAATCACCATCTTCTGCATTCCTATTCTCCGCACCCTCTGTTTTGCTCTCGTCGAGCCCTCCGAGCCACTCGCCTCCTACATCCGTTACCCTATGGAGTTAAACCGTCCCAGGGAGTACCCATCCATGACCGTCATCCGCCAGGAAGACTTCATCGCCAGCGTCGCGGGCGCTCTGCAGTACATCAGCTACTATCACCCGGTCGACTACATCACCAGCCTTGCCCGCGCCTACGAGCGCGAACAGTCCCACGCCGCCAAAGACGCCATGGCCCAGATCCTCATCAACAGCCGCATGTGCGCCGAAGGCCACCGTCCCATCTGCCAGGACACCGGCATCGTCAACGTCTTCGTCAAGGTGGGCATGGACGTCCGCTTCGAAGCCGCTCCCGGCGAAAAGCCGCTCGACCTGCAGGAAATGGCCGACGAGGGCGTCCGCCGCGCCTACCTCGATCCCGACAACAAGCTCCGTGCTTCGCTCCAGGCCGATCCCGCCGGAGCCCGCAAAAATACCAGGGACAACACACCCTCTGTCGTGAACGTCGAACTGGTCCGCGGCAACACCGTCGAGATCACCGTCGCTGCCAAGGGCGGCGGCTCCGAAGCCAAAAGCAAGTTCGCCATGCTCAACCCCTCCGACTCCGTCGTCGAGTGGGTGCTTAAGACCGTCCCCACCATGGGCGCCGGATGGTGCCCTCCCGGCATGCTCGGCATCGGCATCGGCGGCACCGCCGAAAAGGCCATGCTCCTCGCCAAGCAGTCCCTCATGGACCCCATCGACATTCAGGACCTCATCGCCCGCGGACCGAAGACCACCGCAGAAAAGCTCCGCGTCGAACTCTACGACAAGGTCAACCGCCTCGGCATCGGCGCCCAGGGCCTCGGCGGCCTCACCACGGTCCTCGACGTCAAGGTGCTCGACACCCCCGCCCACGCCGCCAACCTGCCCGTCGCCATGATTCCCAACTGCGCCGCCACCCGCCACGCCCACGTGGTACTCGATGGCTCCGGCCCCGCCTACCTCGATCCGCCCAGTCTCGAAGACTGGCCCACGCCTCACCTACGACGTCTCCGGAGCCAAGCGCGTCAACCTCGACACCGTCACCCGCGAAGAAGCCGACACCTGGAAGCCCGGTGAAGTCCTGCTCCTTACCGGCAAACTCCTCACCGGCCGCGACGCCGCCCACAAGCGGATGACCGACATGCTCAACCGCGGCGAAAAACTTCCCGTCGACTTCCGCGGCCGCTTCATCTACTACGTCGGCCCCGTCGATCCCGTCCGCGAAGAAGTCATCGGCCCCGCCGGCCCCACCACCGCCACCCGCATGGACAAGTTCACCCGCCAGATGCTCGCCGAAACCGGCCTTCTGGGAATGATCGGCAAAGCCGAACGCGGCCCCCTTGCGATCGAAGCCATCAAAGAATTCGGCGCAGTCTACCTCATGGCCGTCGGCGGAGCCGCCTATCTCGTTTCCAAGGCCATTACCGGCGCCCGCCAGCTGGCCTTTGAAGACCTCGGCATGGAAGGCATCTATGAATTCGATGTCCGCGACATGCCCGTTACCGTCGCCGTCGACTCAAAGGGCACCAGCGTTCACCAGACCGGCCCCGCCGAATGGCAGCAGCGCATCGCCGGCATCCCCATCCTCCAGCCATGAGACAATTCCGTGTGCTCCGCGCGGGAGGTGTTTTATGCACGAGGTGATTCTTAAGCGTTTCGAAGGACCCGATGAATTACGCGTGTTCGAAAAGGGCCGGTTCGAACTGGTCCACATCGGCGGAATGACCATCGGACGCGCCACCTACGAGCCCGGTTGGAAATGGTCAACGCACGTCGGGCACGCACTGGGGAAAACCAGCTGCGATGTGGAACACGTGGGGATCGTTGTTTCCGGTTGCGCCACCGCCGCCATGGACGATGGGCGCATCTTTGAGATGAAGCCGGGCGACGTGTTCTACATCGAGCCGGGCCATGACAGTTGGGTCGTTGGCGATGAGCCGTACGTCTCCCTTCATCTCATGGGCGCCGCCGATTACGCGGCTCACAAGCCGAAAGGGTAGATCGTTACTGTTTCCCGAAACGGTAGACGATCGCGCCCGTGAACCCGAAGCTATTCTGCATCTTCGATCCAAAGCCCGTCGCTAGGTAGTCGCCGCCCAGGCGGAAGCCTACCGCGGGGCTCAGGTTATACTCGCCCAGCACGCCGCCATTGATCGCATAGGTGTTGCTGTCCGCGTACATCCCCAGGGCTGTGCTCCCGAACCCGTTGGTGTCGCCCGAAAAATTCCCCAGCGCCATCCCGCCCATCCCCCGCACCGACACCGAATACTTCGGCTGCATGTAGACCCGGTAAGTCGGTCCGCCCATGAACGTGTAGGTGCTGATCGCCGGCCGCGTCACACCGCTGAAATTCAGTCCGACATACGGCGTGCCATAGTAGCCCCGCGCATCCAGCGTCACCCCCAGCCGTTCGTTGTAATAGCGCGTGAAGCCCGCGTCCCACGCATAATCCGTCACGTGCTGCAGGTTCGGTCCCGGCGCGAAGCGAAGATACCCCATCCCGACGTAGGCTTCGTAGAGATGTGAATACACATCCTTGATCGCCTGCGCCCGCCGCTGTTCGCGGCGCGCCCGGATGCGCGCCTGCACCGTTAAAGGTCCCTGGGTTTGCGCAGGCTGGGTTTGCGCAGGCTGGCTCTGCGCGGCTGGCTCCTGGGCCTGCGCCTGGTTGGAGGAATCACTGCTCGAACTCGAGCTTTGAGCTGACAAAACCTGCGCCGCACTCAGACCCACGGCCAGTACAAGAGCAAAAGGACGAAAAGAAAACATCGGTCTTGGGTTTCCTCCACGGGATTACAGAAGCCGGCCCTTGGCCTTCCAACACAGTCACAGTCTCCACCGCGCCACGCCGCCTGCTGCGGCCGGCGCCTCCTGGAAACTGCCCTGGGCAGCGCTTCCCCCTTAGGTATTAAATCACCCGGAGGCGACACTTGTGAGGAACACGGCTGTGCTTTGGACGCATCTCCGCCTGAATAGACGGCATCCTGTCGTCTTCCATCGCTAGATGTTCGTCTACTTGGTAAGTGCCACTTGGGGAATGGCCTAACAAGGTTTCTTCATCGCAGCTTCACGGACCCAAACCCCAATGCACTACGATGAAAGTCACTGGAGGCCAACCGGCTATGGGTCGATTTCTGCTCGGATTGATCGTTGGAATTGTGCTTCTGCCTGCGGTTGTTCTGCTCTATTTCAAATTCGGCAACGTGCCAGTCGCCGTTAATGATCCCCCTCTCCCGCAAGAGCGGCTCATCACCAGCGTTCCTCTTGAAGCTCGTATCGACCGCGAACTGGTCAAGAATCCTCCCGTTCAGCCCAGCGAAGACACCTTCGTCAACGGCGCGCATGTCTATGCCGAAAATTGCGCTGTCTGCCACGGATACCACGGAAAGGCCTCCAGCATCGGCACCCACGAGTTTCCCACCGCCCCGGCGCTCTGGGAAAAACACCGCCACGGCGACGTGGTCGGCGTCAGCGATGACCCTCCCGGCGAAACCTACTGGAAGGTCGCCAACGGCATTCGCCTCACCGGCATGCCCGCCTACAAGGAATTTCTGACCGACACCCAGATGTGGCAGGTCAGCCTGTTGCTGGCCAACGCCGATAAACCCCTTCCACCAGCCGCGGTCGCGGTCCTCAGCGGGGAAACCATGCAGGCCCCTCCGCTACCTCCTCCCCCACCCGCCAAATAATCTCCGCGAGGCGCGGCCCTCCTGCCTGGCAGCCGCGCCCGGCATACTCTCCCACTCAAAGGACTGGATGAGCTTTCTCGACAAGTTGCGTAACGGTCTCCGCTTCGTCCTCATGAGCATGGGCGTGTCCAGCCCCGATCGCAAGAAGCCGCCCGTCGCCCCTTCTCCGCCTCCCGAATAAAGCCCTCCCGGCATCTCTCGAAACGCGGCATCGGTGTGACCTGCTCAGGGGGCGTGTGACCTGCTCTGCGTCGCGCAGGCTCAACTCCGGCAATAATTCTGCAACCTGGACAGCTCCCCGTGGTCCAATAGATGTTAGCGACAGATGGGCCGTCATGGTTAAGGCAAATAAGAGCTTCTTCCGTGCATTTCTGGATTTCTTCGTCCTGTTCGGTGGAGTCTCCACCGCTTCCAATCTCTCCCGTACCCGGAAAACCCCCGTCATCGGCCGCGGGCTGTTCCTCTTTCGTAAAGCCGAAAAAAAACCGCCCCAGTCACCACCCGGCGTCTCAACCGGCCCCCGATAATTCCCCCGTTGGTACAATCGATCTATGTCGCTGACCCGCCCCCAGGCCCTCGAATACTTCCAGTCCCCTGACCTGATCGGCCTCGGGTTTGAAGCCGACGCCGTGCGTCGCCGCCTCCACCCCGAAGGCGTGGTCACCTACATCATCGATCGCAACATCAACTACACCAACTTCTGCACCGAGTACTGCACCTTCTGCGCCTTCTACCGTCCCCTCAAAGGGCCCAAGGCCAGTGAAGGCTACATCCTCGACTTCCAAAAGATTTACGAGAAAATTGCCGAGACCGTAGAGATGGGCGGCACCGGTGTCCTCATGCAGGGCGGCATCCACCCCGACCTGAAAATCGACTGGTTCGAGAGCCTGTTCACCGGCATCAAGCAGCGCTTCCCGCAGATCTGGCTCCACTGCCTCTCCGCCTCGGAAGTGCTCGCCATCGCCGAATATTCCAATCTCGACTTGCGCACCACGATCGCCCGTCTCCGTGACGCCGGCCTGGACTCCATCCCCGGCGGCGGCGCTGAAATCCTCGACGACGACGTTCGCTTCCGCATTGCCCGCCTCAAGTGCCGCACTGAAGATTGGGTAAGTGTCCATCGCACCGCCCACCAGCTCGGCATGCGCACCACCGCCACCATGATGTTCGGCGTCGGCGAGACCTATGAACAGCGCATCAACCACTTTGAGGTTGTGCGCAAGCTGCAGGAAGAGACCGGCGGGTTTACCGCCTTCATCCCCTGGAGCTTCCAGCCCGGGCACACCGCTCTCGGCGGCCGCGGCTGGGATGAGGCCACCTCCGTCGAATACCTCAAGGTCCTGGCCATCTCCCGGCTCTACCTCGACAACATCGAGAACGTGCAGGCCAGCTGGGTCACTCAGGGCCTCAAGGTCCTCGAACTCGGCCTGCACTTCGGCGGCAACGACGTAGGATCCGTCATGCTCGAAGAGAATGTCGTCAAGGCCGCCGGCACCAGCAACTGCACCACCGAAGAAGAGCTTCGCCGCATCATCCGTGATGCGGGCTTCAAGCCCATTCAGCGCGACACTCTCTATCGCACCATGTTCCTCAACTAGCCGTTGCCACCGTTTGGCTGGTCGCCGCCCTGGCTGGCATTCGCGGGCGCAACGCTGGCCGTGTTGTAGCGCTGCAGCTTGAAGTACACCGGGGTCACCTCCAGCGGCATCTTGTCGCGCGGATTCATCGGCGCGAACCGTCATCAGGGATGCCTGTTTCCACCCGCCGCCACTTCGATCCCGTGCCGAATCAGGTGCAGGATTGAGCTGAGGCTTTCCTCGGCTCCGCGCTTGCTGCCAGGAAGATTGACGATCAGCGTGCTTCCCTTCAGACCCGCCACGCCCCGCGACAACCAGGAATACTTGTTGCTCTTCGCGCCCTCGGCTCGCATCGCCTCCGCCAGCCCCGGCGCCTCGCGATCGATCACCCGCCGCGTAGCCTCCGGCGTGCGATCCCGCGGACCCAATCCCGTGCCGCCCACCGTCAATACCAGGGCAGCCCCCTCGGCACAAAGCTCTTCCAGCTTCGCCGCAATGGTGAACTCCTCATCCGCAAACAGCCCCGTCTGCATCACCGCATCAGGCCACTGCGACCGCAGCAGCTCCACCACCGCCGGGCCCGCCGTATCGGTCATCAACCCCTGCGAACACCGGTCCGAAATCGTCAACACACCCAGCAGCATTTCCCGATTCTAGCCTCGCTACTTCGCCGGCAGCACCTTGATCGTCCTCATCCACGTCTCCACCAGCTGCGGCCATCCTGTAACCGGCAGTGGTGTCCGCCGCAGTCCGTATCCGTGCCCGCCCTCGGCATACACATGCAGCTCCGCCGGCACCTTCGCGTTCTTTAGTTGAAGAAAATATGTCGTCGCATTCTCCACATGCACCGGATCGTCCTCGGCCTGCACGATGATCGTCGGCGGTGTCTTCTCGGTCGGCTGGATATCCGCATTGGCCGCCATGTTCTGCTCCGCCAGCGCCAGGTACCCCGGATAAATCACCACCGCAAAATCAGGCCTGCAGCTCAACTCATCGGCGCCATCCACACGGTCATATAGCCGCTTGTCAAAGTGCGTGCTCAACGCCGCCGCCAGATGCCCGCCCGCTGAAAACCCCAGTACCCCAACGCGATTGGCGTCGATGCCCCATTCCTGCGCATGTTGCCGAACCAGTCCCACCGCGCGCTGCGCGTCCTGCAACGCCGCCGGCGACTTCGGATACGGCCCCGTATCCGGCACGCGATACTTCAGCAGAACGCAGGCCACGCCCGACGACGTCAGCCAGTCGCAGACCTCCGTGCCCTCCAGGTCGATAGCCAGGATCCTGTAGCCGCCTCCGGGAAACACCACCATGGCCGGCGCACTGCCGCTGCTCTTCTTGGGCCTGTAGACCGTAACGGTAGGCGTCGACACATTCCCCAGCCGGACCAGCGGCTTTCCCGCGATCAGGTTGTCCTTCGCTGTCGTGGTATCCAATTCAGGCGCCGCACTGGCACCGGCCCCGCCCCCCGGTACCCCATGGGGCCAGATAGGGATCTGGGTATGTCCTGCCGCTGGCTCCCACGCCGGCTTCTGCGCCATCAATGTAGTCGACATCATGCCCAGCATCACTGCCATCAGCCCTGGCTTCAGCATCCGCAATCCTCCGGATTTCTCCGGCTGGATCATCGCAGGCCGGGCCCCCACCCGGCAACGCGCCGATCTTACGGAATGTGCGCCTAAGGGTGCGCGTTTCGCGGGATCAACAGGGTGAGCGTCTGGGATGCAATTTCTATCTTCGCGGGGAGATGCCCGAGTACCTCGCCATCCGCCTCCACAAAAACGCGCGGCTGCGGGTCTTCACTCAACGTGCATTCCACCGATTCCGCCTCCAGCAGTTCCACGTCACGCGAAAAGGTGTGGCGCTTGCCCACCACGGCGAGCAAAAAACTGAGGTACCGAAGCCGGCTTTGCGTTCGGAACGCCAGCAGGCAAAGATTCTCGCTGCGCAGCGTTGCCCCCGGCGCGAGTTTGCCCAGCACTCCGCCAAACGATCGCACCCTGACCGCCAGCAGTTGCGAAGCTTCTGTCACTCGCGCTGTCCCTTTCGTCCCGATCCGCGTCTTGAACAGCGGAAACGGATGCGTAACCCAGATGCGGAATGCCTCCATCACATAAAGCAGGTAGCCCAGACGCCGCTTCAGAACCGGGTCCATCCGCGCCATGAGCAACGCGTCCGCACCCACCCCCGCCGCCACCGTGAAATAACGGCACTGGTCAGAACCATCGCTCGTGCGATACCGGATACGTCCCACCGGCACCCGCACCCGCTCTGCGCCCAGCAACATCTCAACCGCCTTCGTGGGCGACTTCGTGATCCCCAGGTCGGCCGCCAGCGCGTTTGCCGTTCCCATGGGGATCACGCCGAGCGCCACATCTGTCCCCACCAGGTTTTGCAGTACCTCATGCACCGTGCCATCGCCGCCGCACACCAGCACCGTATCGAAATTCCCGTTGACCGCCTCCCGCGCCAGCTTCGCTCCGCTGCCCGGGCCATCGATCGTCAGGTGTTCCACCTCCACGCCCGCCGCGCGCAGTGCCGCTAGCGCCCGGTGGACCGTCTCCGTGCGGCGGGACGAGTTTTGCCCCGATGCAGGATTATCGACCAGCACCACCCGTCGCATTGAAGTTGTGTTCGGAAGGATTTCTTCCAGGAGGGTTGACCCTCGTGCGCTCATTTCCACTGTTTGTTGGATGCACCCGCCATTCATCAAAGCTTCACAATCCTCGTTCCGTCAAAACCATTGCTGCCTCCTCCCCTCGTTCGCTCACGTTTTGCGCACATAAATCCCAAAAACAACTGGCCCGGCACTCCTGGCATCTATGTCCCTCGTAGGCTCAAGTTAGTTCGTTCCATATCTTTAGCTGGCGTTCGGCTTCGTGCAGGGGTGACTTATGGTGATACTCTTCCTGATTCCCGTCTTAGTCCTCGTTCTAGTCGCCACCGTGCCAACCTGGCCGTACAACAAGAATTGGGGCTATTATCCAACTGGCGGCGTTGGAGCAATTCTGGTGCTGACCATCGTGCTGCTGTTCCTGAATCGCATCTGACCAGGCTGTTCTCACGCCCTCGGCCAAGCGGCGCGTAAAAACTGGAGATCGACCTTGTTCTACGTGCGCGCGCTAATCATCTGCATTCTGTTCCTCGCCTGTCGCGCCTCCTTCGCTTATTCAGTCCTCACCCACGAAGAAATCGTGGACCTGCTGTGGACCTCCGATATCCGGCCTCTGATTGAAAAGCGCTTCCCCGGTCTCACCCCCGACCAAATCAAGGAAGCCCACGCCTACGCCTACGGCGGCTCGGTGATCCAGGACCTCGGATACTATCCCTTCGGCAGCAAGGAATTCAGTGACCTGGTTCACTACGTGCGCAGCGGCGATTTTGTCGAAGAAATGCTGCGCCAGAGCCAGGACCAAAAGGAATACGCCTTCGCCCTCGGTGCCCTCGCCCACTACGTCTCCGATGTCGATGGCCATCCTGCCGTCAATAAGGCTGTTTCACTCCGCTTCCCCAAGCTCCGAGCGAAATACGGAAACTCCGTCACCTACGCCGACGACACCGGCGCTCATCTGAAAGTTGAATTCGGTTTTGACGTCGCGCAGGTCGCCAAAAGCCGCTACGCACCCGACCAATACCACGACTTCATCGGCTTCGAAGTCTCCGAACCGCTCCTCGAACGCGTGTTCCCCGCCGTCTACGGATTGGAACTCAAGCAGGTCCTTCCCCACGAAGACCTCGCCATCGGCACCTATCGCTGGGCCATCAGCCGCCTCATACCCCACATGACCCAGGTCGCCCTTCAGACTCACAAAAAAGAGCTGATGGCCGAATCGCCCAATTTCGCCGCACGCAAATTCGAATACCGCCTTTCACGCGCCGACTATGAGCGATCCTGGGGAAAGTCCTACCAGCGGCCCGGCTTCGGCACTCGATTCCTGGCTGCCATCCTGCGCATCTTCCCCAAGATCGGCCCCTTCCGCGGACTTGACATCATGGGCCCCAATCCGCAAACCGAAGACCTATACATCAAAAGCATCAATAAAACCTACGACGACTACCGCCGCTTGCTTACTCAAGCCAAGGCCGAGCCGCCCAAACTGTCTGACCGGGATCTCGATACCGGCGAACCCACCTTCGCCGCCGAGTATTCCCTCGCCGACGACGCCTTTGCAAAACTTCTCACCCAACTGGCCGACAAGAAATTCGCCCAGGCCGCCCCCGACCTGCGCAGCGATCTTTTGGCTTTCTATGCCGACCCCGCAAAGTTGACGAGCAAAAAAGATCAGGCTCGCAGGCAAAAGGTTCAGGCCGCCCTCGAACAGCTGAAATCCGCTCCCCCCGCGAGCCCGGCTCCCAGCACCCCCGCCGAATAATTCCCGCCATCCGCGAAACCGATTCAGGCCCTGCCTCAACGGCGCCGACAGTCTATCCGCGGGTAGCTTCCATCACCCGGCCCCGGCACTCCCCAAACCCGATCCGCGGCAGCCCTTCCCTCTCCGCGTACCCCTTGAAAATCACTTCATCACCATCTTCGAGAAACGTCCGCGTCTCCCCTGAAGCCAACCGCACCGGCTCGGCGCGATGCTTCATCTCCAGCAGGCATCCTTCCGATCCTTCTCCTGCTCCCGAAATCGTCCCCGTCCCCAGCAAGTCCCCCGGTCGCAGGTTGCACCCGTTGCTCGCGTGATGCGTCACCATCTGCGCAATGCTCCAGTAGAGATCGCGGAGATTCCCCCGGCTCACCAGCGTCCCCGCGATCCCGGACTTCCGCATGGATGCTGACTGCAGCCACACCTCAAGGGACACATTGAAGCCGTCGCGCTCATCTGACCCCGCCAGGTAAGCCAGAGGCGGCGGATCCCCCGCTGCCCGCTCCTCCCGAGGGACGCGGTAGGGAGCCAGCGCCTCCATCGTGACCACCCATGGAGACACACTCGTAGCGAAACTCTTGGCCAGAAATGGCCCCAGCGGCTGGTACTCCCATGCCTGTATATCCCGCGCGGACCAGTCATTCAACAGGCACAGTCCGAACACGCGCTCTTCCGCATCCTGGATAGGAATCGCCTCACCCAGCCCGTTCCCCGGACCGACAAAGGCTCCGACTTCCAATTCGTAATCCAGAGAACGCGCTGGCCCGAATTCAGGTGCTGCCGCCGCAGCTGCCTTGGTCTGCCCCCACGGCCGTCGCACCGGTGTCCCGCTCACCACGATCGATGACGCCCGCCCGTGATACCCAATCGGCACATATTTGTAATTCGGCAGCAATGGATTGTCCGGGCGAAACAACTTTCCTACCCGTGTCGCATGATGGATCGATGCATAAAAGTCGGTGTAGTCTCCGATCCTCGCTGGAACCTCCATCTCCACTTCCTTCATTGGCACCAGCACATGCCCTGCGCGTTCCTGTATGTCACGACTAGCCTGATCTGAGTCGAGCAGCGCCACGATCTTCCTCCTCAGAGAACTCCGCTCCTCGCGCCCCAGTCCCATCAGGGCATTGAGCCGGTCCCTCCAGCATGCCTCCAAAACCTTGTCTCCCACTCCCCGCAACAGCCCATCCCGCGCGCATCCGCGCAGGTCCAGCACGCTGTCGCCGATCGCAACTCCTATGCGTGCCGCACCTTCGTGGCGAAAGATCCCATACGGCAGGTTCTCGATCGGAAAATCACACTCCGCATCGTTTGCCGATTCCACCCAGCTCCTCATCGCCATTCCAGCGCCTCCAAGTCTTCCAGCGGCTCCGTGAACGAACACGACCCGAAGCTGACAAAGAATCGCTTCCTCACCGAACGCAACACCTCGGCACTCCACGCACGTTCACGCCACGCGATCGTTTCCGGCGTCACCGTCCATGCCTCCACATCATGTTCCTCAATGATTTTTTGGGCCTCTTCGGCGCCGCCGCCCCCATACAGCCACGCCGCAGCGCACACCAGGTTCACAAAACCGTGCATCGTTCCCGTCGGGCTCCCCTGCGCGTATGTGAGCCGGTGTTCCGAACGCAGAGGATGATGCAGCCCTGCCGTCGCTTTGAAGGCCACGTCCTCATGGGCCGCCAGCGCGATTGCACGCGACAACGCCTCAACTGATGGAAACGCCTCCGCCGTCACCCCGCCTGTACGCAGCTTCAGGCGCGCATTCGCGCCGGCCACTGCCTTCACCACCTCCGCCGTCAACTCAGTGATGGGAATTTCTACATAGACTTCCATCCCCGCGGCTACCCAACGCGACAGTTTGCCCCACTCACTTGCGGGCGCCTTGCACTCGACCGCCTCGACCTTGAACCCCTCGTCGCATAACGACGCGATACCGTTCCCATCAACATCCGGCCCCGCGATCACGCTCAATCTGATCTCTTCGATCGCGTTTCCCGCCGCCGAGCGCAGTTCATCCACCCGCGCGAGATCCACGACGAACCGCCCCAGCGCCTCGCCATCTTTTCCCCGTCGATACGCGCAGTAGTTCCATGCCGCGGTCCGCATGTCCACTCCCGCCGGAGGATAAAGACCCGCGTAGTCGATCAGGCCCGCCAAAACGCTGTTAATAGCCGTCATGCCCGCATCAGTGCCCGGGCGGCACGAACCGCTTCTTCAATCCCTGCCAGCACTCAAAATATTCATGCTGCAGGATCCGCGTATTCATCGCGAATTCCGTGGGACGCACCACCAGCTGCGTCTCAAACATGAACGCCAGCGTATTGCCCAGGTATTGCGGTTTCAGTTCTGCGTTGCTGGCCCGCTCAAACGTGTCCGCATCCGGCCCGTGTCCGGCCATGCAGTTGTGCAGGCTCGCGCCGCCCGGTACAAAACCTTCCGCTTTCGCGTCGTACGCGCCAAACACCAGGCCCATGAACTCGTTCATCAGGTTGCGATGGAACCACGGCGGCCGGAACGTCCGCTCCGCCACCATCCACCGCGGCGGAAAGATCGCGAAGTCGCAGTTCGCCGTCCCCGGCACCGCCGACGGCGCACTCAGCACCGTGTAAATCGACGGGTCCGGATGATCGAACGAAACCGTGTTGATGCAATTGAACAACGCCAGGTCATATTTGTACGGCGCATAGTTGCCGTGCCACGCGACCACGTCCAGCGGAGAGTGGTCGATGAAGGCCGACCACATCTGCCCCAGAAACTTCGCCGTGATGTGAAACTCCCCATCGCGATCCTCATACGCTGCGACCGGTGCCTTGAAGTCCCGCGGATTCGCCAGCCCGTTCGCCCCAATGGGCCCTAGCTCCGGCAGCCTGAATGCCAGCCCGTAGTTCTCGCAGATATATCCCCGCGCATGCTCTTCCATCAGCACCACGCGAAACTTGACTCCGCGGGGAATCACACAGATCTCTCCCGGCTTCACTTCCAAAATTCCCAGCTCCGTGTGGAAACGCACCACCCCCAGCTGTGGAACCACCAGGAACTCACCATCGGCGCTGTAGAAGAAGCGATCCTCCATCGACGCATTAGCCGCATACAGGTGAATCGCCAGCCCCGTTTGCATCGCTGGGTCCCCGTTTCCACCCAGCGTCACAATGCCATCCACAAAATCCGTCTTCTCCTGCGGCACCGGCAGCGGATCCCAACGCAGTTGGTTGGGCACCGTCGGCACTTCGGTGAACGGTCCGCTCCGCATCAGCCGCAGCGCCATCGCCTCATAGGGTCGATGCGTCACCGACGGCCGAATGCGATACGTCCACGTCCGACGGTTCACCGCCCGCGGCGCCGTGAACGGCGTGCCGCTGAACTGCTCCGTGTACAGCCCCAGCGGATGCTTCTGTGGCGCATTCTGCCCCTCCGGCAATGCGCCCCGCACCGCCTCCGTCGCAAACTCGTTCCCGAAGCCCGACTGGTAGTTCAGCTGCACCGGGCCCGCTTCCGCTTCAAAGACAACCGCGCTCGACTCGCCGCTCTGCTTCATGCATCGCCTCATACATCTGGTCAAAACTGTTGATCGCAAACAGCAGTTTGTGCAGCTCATCCACCTTTACCGGCGTGTCAAGCACCGCATCGAGTGAAAATTCCTGCACCGCGCACTTTCCCTCGATCACGTTTTTGCATTCGCCGTGCGAACTGATCAACCCGCTGCCGAATACCTTGATCTCGTTTCCCTGCCGGATCAGGCCGAACTCGACCGTATACCAGAACAGCCGTCCCAGCCTCTCCAGCGCTGCCTCATCCTCGATCGCCGCGCACACCCGCCCGTAGCGCTGCAGAAAATCCGCAAACACCCGATGCGCATGCATCGGCACATGCCCGAACACATCATGGAAAATGTCCGGCTCCGGCGTGTACTCGAGTGAGTCCCTGCTTCTCAGCCACGTCGTGGTCGGAAATCGCCGCGCCGCCAGCATCTCAAAGAAAGCCGGCGCCGGCAAAAACCCGCTTACGGGCGTCGAATTCCAACCCGTCCGCGGCTCCAGCCGTGCGCTCACCGCGGTGAGCTTCGGCAGCCGGTCCCGCCTCAGCCCGATAATCTCGAAACCCTCCAGGTATTCGCGTGCTGCATGCTTCTCCAGCTCCGGCAGCACCCGGCCCACCAGCTCCGCCCATACCCGGTGCTGCTCGTCGCTGTATCCCGCGTAGTTCTGTTCGATCAGGTAAGGCGCGGCCACCGTCAACATCTCTGTCTGCATAATCCACCCCATCGGATTACAGATTTCCGCGTTCCTGCTGCTCGCGCTCGATTGCTTCAAACAACGCCTTGAAATTGCCTTTCCCGAAACTCTTGCTGCCCTTGCGCTGAATGATCTCGTAGAACAACGTCGGCCGATCCTCTACAGGCTTGGTGAAGATCTGCAGCATGTAGCCCTCATCGTCGCGATCCACCAGGATTCCAAGTTCTTCCAGCTCCTCCAGAGGCTCATCGATCTTCCCCACGCGTTTCTGCAGTTCGGTGTAATACGTGTGCGGCACGCGCAAAAAATCAATTCCCTGCTCGTGCAGCTTCTTCACGGTGTGCAGAATGTCGTTCGTCGCCAACGCAATATGCTGTACGCCGGGCCCCGGATAAAAGTCCAGGTATTCCTCCACCTGCGACTTCCTCTTTCCCTCCGCCGGTTCGTTGATGGGAAACTTCACATACCCGTTCCCGTTCGCCATCACCTTCGACATCAGGGCCGAATACTCCGTCGAAATATCCTTGTCATCAAAATGCTGGTAGAGAGAGAACCCCATCACCCGCCCGTAGAAATTCACCCACTCATCCATCTCGTGCCAGCCCACGTTGCCCACCATGTGGTCCACGTGCATCAGCCCCACTGGCCGCGCGACGTTATCGTGTTCCACGGCTCTGAAGCCGGGCAGGAACGGCCCAAGGTACGCATCCCTCTCTACGAATGTGTGAATGGTGTCGCCATACGTCTTGATGCTCGCCAGCACCACTCTGCCAAATTCATCCGAGGTTGCATACGGCTCGGCTACGCTTACCGCCCCGCGGCGCGTCGTCTCTTCCCAGGCCTTGCGCGCATCATGTACCCACAACCCGATCACTCGCACCGCATCTCCGTGTCGGTGCGCATGCTCCGCGATCGGATCGTTGCTGCGCAGCGCTGTGGTCAGCACAAAACGGATTTTGCCCTGCTGCAATACATACGAGGCCCGGTCTCTCTGCCCCGTCTCCGGGCCCGCATAGGCAACCAGCGACATGCCGAACGCCACCCGGTAGAAATACGCGGCCTGCCGCGCATTGCCGACATAAAACTCCACATGATCCGTTCCTCGCAGCGGCAGGAAATCCCGCTCGGGAACAGCCGGCTCAGCCAGCGTCTCAGTGCTCGCTGCATTGAATTGGGAACGCGCAGGTGCGCTCATCTCGACCTCCACGCCGGGACAATGCTGGCGTGCCAGGGGTCGGCACCTGCCAGGGGAAGTCGTCCCAGCCAGCCGTTAGCATAGGCTTCGCGAGACACACCCGAGAATGATATTTCGCAGAAAATTGCGCTCAACCGCCTAAGCAAATTAGGCTGGTTGCGGCCTGAAGTTAAGGAACGTACCCGAATGAGCCACAAAACCGATCCTCGCGTCTTTGAACTCGATACCATAGCCTGGAAGGTTCTCGAGTGCCTGCAGCACAATGCCCGCATCTCCTTCGCTGAGCTCGGCCGCAAGGTCGGCCTCTCCACCCCCGCCGTTGCCGAACGCGTGCGCCGCCTCGAAGAAGCCGGGGTCATCACTGGCTACCATGCCAACCTCAACATGTCCAAGCTCGGCCTCCCCATCCATGTCGTCATGCGCCTGACCATCCCCGGAGGCGACCTCCAGATCAGCCGCACCGTCGCGGCCATCAAGGAACTGCCGGAAATCATCCGCTGCCACCGCATCACCGGCAACGAGTCCTTCGTCATCGAAGCTCACCTCGTCTCCGTGCGCCACCTCGAGGCCCTCATCGACCGCCTCTCCGCTTTCGGAGCAACCTCTACCTCGACTGTCCTCTCCTCCCCCATAGAACATCGCGACTACCATTCCCGCCAGCTCGAAGCCTTCGACAAATACTCCTGAACTGCGCGGCTCTACTTGCCGCCCTATTCTCGTCGACCGGTTCACCCGCTCGCACGAAGCCGCGAGTTCGCCGCCAATTTCGGAGCCTCTCACTCCAAATTTGGCATAATAGACACAGGGATCACCCCATGCAGCTCGTTACAACCTCCATCGTCACTTCGATCGTCGGCTTTGTCGGAGTTATGCTCTGGCGCGTCCGCGAAGGCCGCTCTCCCGTCACCCTCCGCAAAATCGTCATTCCACCCCTCGGCATGGCTACCGGATTTTCCATGTTCGTCGTCCCCGCCTTCCGCATCCCCCTTTACTGGGGCGCTCTCGCCTTCCTCATCGGAGCCATCTTCCTCGCCTACCCGCTGCTCCTCACATCCAACCTCGTCCGGGAAGGCGGAGCCATCATGATGCGCCGCTCCAACGCCTTCTTCTTCGTCATCGTCGTCCTCGCCGCCATCCGCTTTCTCGCCCGCAACTACCTCGACCACATCATCTCCATCCAGCAGTCCGCCGCCCTCTTCTTTATCCTCGCCTTCGGCATGATCGTGCACTGGCGTATGCGCATGCTCCTCCAGTACCGCGCTCTCTGTTCCCAAACGGCATAAGAACTTCCTCCCTCACCCAGACCAACGCGCCTGCTGTGATCTACGTCCTTGCGCAGTCCGGCGCGACTGTGTCAGCCTTCTAGCAAAATCAAGGGCCGCCCTCGCTTCATAAAGTGCCGTACCCCCCGGACAGATGCGCCGACTCGATGCATCGGACAGGTCCCCGGTTCACGTGGCACCAGTTCCCGAGCTTCGTCGGGGGCGGGGCGACCCATCACCAGTGCGGCGCAGCCCGACGCGCGTCCCGCAATTCACCGTGCACGCGTCCGCTCGCCAGGGGAGCGGGAAATTCTCATCGAACCATCCATTACCGCGGCACAGATTCGCGACAGCCTCCTCGCCGTGCCGGCTTTCCTCCCCGTCACCATCTTTCCCGGCTACCTCGCCGGATACATCCTCGACCTCCACGGCTTCCGCTCCCGGTCCCTCGTCGAACGGCTCTTCTGGAGCCTGCCCCTCTCGATCGGCATTTCGGCTATCGCCGTGTTCCTCATTGGCAAAACCTTCAGCCTGGAACTCGCCGTAGCGATCTTCTCTCTGCTGGCGGTGGCAGCGGCCGCTCTTATCGCCTCGGAGGAGCTCCCTCGCCGCCGAAGCCGCCGCAAGCTGCTCCTTGGTTGCCGTCCCCTCGGCGCTACTGCGTTCCTGCTGGTCCTGGCCTGGATCGCCCTCGTTATTCTCTCCCTGGTCGACCTCCAGCGTAACGATCAACTCTTCCTCAGCGTTCCCGTTGCTGACCAGGCCTTCCGCGTGAACTGGACACAGAGCATCCTCCGCACCGGCATCCCCCCCGCCAACTCGCTCTACCTCTATGGGCACCCCGCGCTCATGCGCAACTACTACTTCTGGTACGCCCTCTGCGCATTAGTCGCCAGGGGCGCCCACTTGCCCGTACGCGCCGTCCTCAACGCCGGCTCCGTTTGGGCAGGCTTCACGATGGCCTCCATCGCCGGCCTCTTCCTCAAGTATTTCCTCGCCGCCGGCCAGCGCTTGCGCCGCCAGTTCCTCATCACCATCGGCCTGTTCTTTGTAACCGGACTCGACATCCTTGCCATCCTTTGGAACGTTTTCGTTCTCCACCTTCCACCCAGCCCCGATCTCGAATGGTGGTCGCAGGATCCCGTCATCAGCTGGTTCGACACCCTGCTCTGGGCTCCCCATCATGCAGTTGCCCTCGCCTGCTGTCTTTTTGCCTTCCTCCTCGCCTGGCTTTCTCCGGGGCAAACGTCCGCGCAGCGCGCCTCCTGCATTCTCATCGCCGGCGCCTCCATGGCAAGCGCCTTCGGGCTCTCCATCTACGTAACCTTCGCGTTCTTTCTGCTGATGCTCGCCTGGTCACTCTGGCAACTCACCGGGCATCGCAATTTCAAAGCTCCCCTGTTCCTCGCCGTTTCCGGGACGTTCGCTGCCTTCCTCCTCGTTCCTTATCTGCTGGACCTCTTTCACACGTCTTCAGGAATGCAAGGCGGCTCAGCCTTCGGCGTCGGCGTACGTCAGATGATCCCTCCCCAGGCCATCCTGTCCCTTCCCGCCCTGCACGCCTTCGCAGCCGCGCACCCGGGATTCGCCGCCAACGTTGCAAAACTCGTTCTCCTGCCTCCCGGATACCTCATCGAACTGGGCTTCTTTCTCTTGGTGCTTCCCTTCTATGCAATGCCATCCTGGCGCGGCAACTCCCCCGTCACGCCCGCGCAGCGGACCCTCCTGTTTCTCGCCATCGCCACACTCGTGCTAACTTCCTTCCTCCGCTCCTGGGTACTTACCCTCAACGACTTCGGCTTCCGCTCCGCCCTCTTTCTTCAGTTCGCATTGCTCCTCCTTGCTTCGGACCTGTTTGCTGCTCGACGGCTAGCCCCGGCCTCACGCTCCTCCTCTCCCGCGCCGAGCCCCGCTTCCGGTTCTCCCGCCTGGGTCCGCTCTCTCGCTTCCCTGGCTCTCACCATCGGAGTCCTCAGCACCGTCTACCAGGTGCTCATGCTCCGTTTCACTCTCCCCCTGGCTGAATGGGCCCACGATAGAGATGCACTTAGCCTCTCCCGCAATGCCGGCTCCTCCGCTTCCGGCTATGCCCGAATGAACCTCGAAATCCCACCTGACGCAACCGTCCAGTTCAACCCCTCTCCTCCTTCCGCATTCTGGTCTTACCCCGATCTGCTCGGCGTCAACCACCAGGTCGCCATGATCACCGCGCGCGGCCTTTGCGGTTCCGAACTGGGCGGTGACCCCGCCGGATGCCCGCTCATGGCAGCTGAAATCCCCGCACTCTTCCGCGTCGCGAGCGCACAGCAGGCGCGGACCGTCTGTTCCCGCTACCAGATCCGCTACCTCGTCGCGCGCACATACGACCCCGCATGGAGTGACCAACAGGGATGGGTCTGGCAGCTCGCACCTGTCGTTGCCGATCCCGAATTCCGTGTCCTCGACTGCGGAACTCCGCACCCCGATTCCAGCCACCAGGTCGCCCATTCAACCTCCACCGCCGCCCTGCGGGCAACTCCATGATCGAGCCCGCGCGAACTGCTGCACGTGACGCAACCAGCAGAATGAGAACGCCAACTAGTTCTCCTGCCAACCCCTGCTCGCACTCCTGCGCGCCTCCGATGGCTTCGTAATTGCTTCAGCAAGTCGTGCCTCGATTAATGCAGGTGGAAACGCGGATAAGGCGCGGTGCCTCGGCTCACGTGTAGACACCGGGAGACAGGTGTAGCGCACCGTATCCACCCATTCTCACCACCGGCTCACGCGGCAACTACCCGCCGGCCCGGACCTGCTGCGGCCCTTGAAGCTCTCGCAGAACTCCGTGGCGCGGATTCAAGGATGCGCAATGTCCCGGAAACTCATCACCATCATGACCCCCTGCTACAACGAAGAGCCCAATGTCCGCGAGTTGCACCGCCGCGTTCTCTCGGTAGCATTCCAGTTCCCGCAATACCGCTTCGAACACCTCTTCATCGATAACGCATCCACCGATCGCACCCTGTCCGTGCTCCGCCAAATGGCTGCGGAAGACCCGTCCGTAAAAGTCATCGCCAATACCCGCAACTTTGGTCAGGTCCGCTCGCCCATGCACGCTCTGCTGCAGGCGGACGGCGACGCCATCGGAGCCCTCTGCGCCGATCTGCAGGACCCTCCCGAACTGTTCGTCGAAATGATCAGAGAATGGGAAAATGGTTTCCCCATCGTTGCTGCCATCAAGTCCACCAGCGACGAAAGCGGCTGGATGTACCGCATTCGCACCCTTTACTACCGTCTCGTCGCCCGGTTGACCAACGTCGAGGTCATCGAACACTTCACCGGCTTCGGCCTCTACGACCGCTCCGTGATCGAAAAAATTCGTTCCGGCTTCCGCGACCCCTATCCCTACTTCCGGGGCATGATCGCCGAGCTCGGACTGCCCCACGCCAAGGTCTTCTACAATCAGAAGCGCCGCGCCCGGGGCGTCACCAAAAACAACTTTTACACCCTCTACGACTTCGCCATGGCCGGCATCACCAGCCTGTCCAAGGTTCCACTCCGCCTGGTCATCTTCCTCGGGTTCTTCTGCGCGGTGCTGAGCTTCTCCACCGGTCTCTTCTATCTGGCCTACAAACTAATCTTCTGGAAAAGCTTCACCATCGGCCTCGCCCCGGCCGTGATCGGGCTCTTCTTCCTCGGATCGGTCCAGTTGATCGCCCTCGGCCTCATCGGCGAATACATTGGATCGATCCACACCTTCGTCCTCGGCCGCCCTTTAGTCACAGAAAAGGAACGCATCAACTTCGCTCCCCCCTCCACCCCGAAACCGGAACGGGAGGAAACATATTCCGCACTCGCCGTCCAATGAACAGAACCGTCCATCCGACCGCGTCGCAATTTTCCCGCTACGTCGCGGTTGGCAGCTTCAACACCCTCTTCGGGTACGCGCTCTTTGCACTCCTCAACTTTTGCTTCCGCCACATCGGTGACGGCAGCTACATGTACGCCGCCGCTCTTGCGAATCTCGTCGCCATCACCGTCGCGTTTCTGGGCTACAAGTGGTTTGTGTTCCGCACCCGCGGAAACTACCTGCTCGAATGGCTGCGCTGCCTGAGTGTCTATGGAACCAGCGCCTTGGCCGGCTTAATTTGCCTTCCCATCCTGGTATCGGTACTCCGGCCGCGCCTCCCGCGGCCCGGCGCCACGCCTTACCTTGCCGCCGCCATCGTCACCGCGCTCACCGTCTTCACCAGTTTTCTGGGACACAAGAGATTTTCCTTTCGCGTCCAATCCAGGTGACAACCCTCACCCACCCGGTGGCTTCGCAAAACCACATAACCCTTCCAACGCTTTCAAAGCGTCAATGCGAGCCCGACTCGTCGTTTCTCTCCATCAGGAACACCCCGTCGATCTCCTTCACGACCCGGTAACGCGAACGAAAGTAGTTCTCCATGACAAATCCTCCGGGAGGATTCATCGCCGCCGGTGCAAACACCGTTGGAGCCACCTCGGCCTGGAATTTCCGGTCCCACACCACGGTCCGCACCCGGCTCTCCTCGAGGCACCTGATCGCCTCGTCAAATTCCGCTTCGGTGTTGTAGTTGTAAGTCAGCGTGAGGAATCGCGTCGGGTTGACCGTCTTCGACAGGAAGTAATAGATAGGCCGATAGGGATAGATAAAAATCTTCTCTCCCGGCTTAACCTGAGAGTCGAGAGCCGCGATCAGTCCGCTATCCCGATAGAGCCCCACGTCGCCCACGCGCGTCGGCACCCTCTGCGCCGTCGCCGCCGAAAGAAGATTCACCCCGGCCAGGCACGCCGCCGTCAACGCCAGGCTCTGGACTGCTATCCCGATCCCCCGCCCGCGCATCCCGCCCAGCAGGTGAAGGCTCACAATCACAAGCAACGGCGAACCGAACGCCAGATGGTAGATGTCGTGTCGGTGCGCTTCCGAAACCCACAATGCGATACCGCAAAACAAGTACAGCTGGCCCAACTCACCCAGAGCCGACCAGCCTTTCGACAGCAGAAGCAGCACCATGATCAGGGGCAACGTCGCTACATACAAGAAGGGCACGACAAGAATGCTTGCCATCGCCGCCGGCCAGTTCAGCCACCCCTTCTGGAATGCCCATCCTCTCCAGTACTCGTGGAAGATGCCCAGCCCGTAGCTCACCTGGTTCACCGTTCCATAGTGCTGCGCCGGCCACACCACGTTCGCGTAAAAAACATCGCCCAGCGCGTGGTGGCTCCAAAAATAAGCGCAGGCAGCCATTGACACGGCTGCGACTCCCGTCAGCAACTGCAGCGACGCCATTCGACGGCTGCGCCCGCTGGTTCGCTCGCGCGCTAACAGCCAAAACAGCATCGCAGTAGTCACCAGCAGGCCCTTGGGCTGATGAATGCAAGCCGTCACACCTGCGAACAACCCTGCCGAAACCAGCAGCCACGCCTCCCGCCGGCGATACCACATGGCGATGCAAACCACCGCCGTGAGCGCAAAAAAAATTCCGTCCAAATGATGGCTCGCACCCGGCCACTGCATCCCATAACAGGTGGCCGCCACCATCAGCGCCGGCAGTACCCGGCGCTGGCTCCGCAGGCACATCGTTAATCCGCATAGCGCCAGGCCCGTTCCCCACGAGACCAGAAAGACATAAACGCGCATCGCAAAGAATGTCGGCCCCAACAGCTTGAATACCCCAGCCAACAAATAAAAAGTCCCGGGACCCATCACTTCGAAAACGTCCCGCCCAAACACCTCTCCGTTCAACACCCGCACCGCTCCTGACGCAAGTGTCCCCTCGTTGCTCCACGGCAGAAGAACACGCATGAAGGGCAGAAGGTAAAGACCGCTGAGCAACGCAAATAATAGAAAGGCTAAATAGATTTTCGAAGGGTGCCCGCGGTGGCTTACCTTCTCCAGCGCGGCAGGCTCCTCAGCGGTCAGATCGGTCACCCACGGCATCTGAGCCAAAGCCTCCCGCGTGACCCTGCCCCGAACCGGTTGTCCTGTCGTTCCCGTTTCGAAGAACTCTGCTGCTAACTCAATCGTCTTGTCGCCAGCCATTGCTACGCGCCGTTTAACGCCGTGGTCGCCTTGCCTATCAGGGCAATCAGCGGGGCTGCCAACCCGCGCACTGCGGCAACCGCTCCCGTAGAGACCAGTCCCCCCAGCAAGGAATATTCCACCAGGTCCTGCCCGTCGACGCACGCCAGCCAGCACCAGGCACGCCAGCCTCGGCTTCGCCATGACCCGCCGGCGGTTCTATTCTTTCTGCTCGCGGCGCACGAACTGCTATGTTGTTTGTCACCCATTCGCTTGCCCTTCCTCCGCATAACCGACCCACGCACCGCGAGAAAAAGGGCCGGGGGATTTGTCGCCCTTGTCGTACCGCCGTCGCGTTCGTTATGCACATCCCGCCTGCTGCGAAAACCGCAGCACCGGAAGAATCTCATTGTGCCCGCCCAATCCTGGACGTCCGGCGCTGTCTGCACTTCATATCGGCTGGATTCTGTCCGCCTTGAATGATCCCGACAGGGTTGGATTCATCGCGGGCCATTAGCCAGGGAGGGCAGCCGCGCACTCCTGCCGCGCCCAGCCCTCCCCCAGAGGAGTCCGTGATCGAGCGTTTGCTACCTACCAATGCCCGGTCTCCACTACGCTGCGTTGAGGGTGGTCGTAATGTTTCCAACCACACCCGTAATCGCGGTGGCTACGTTCTTCAACGCCGCCACGGCCGCAATCGAGATCAGTCCGACGACCAGCGCATACTCAACCAGGTCCTGTCCTTCTTCGCGCATCGTGATCGTCTGCAATTTCACCAACAGCTTCAAAAATACATCGTTCATACGTTTGTTCTCCTCAGTGAATAATTTCCCGGCCACCGGCAGGGCTGCCCTGTTCCTTGCAGTCTGATTACCAATCGCGCTGGCCCTCTAACTGCCCGATTTGCCCCATTTTCCGCCTGTATCGATGCTCGGTGTGAACCAGCGTAGACAATGGTTTTGTGCGTGATGCATTTTGTTTACTAACGTTCCAGCCGCACTTGAACGGTCTCCGCCGGCCCGCAAAAATCCGAGCGGGCACCCGAAGGTGCCCGCTGCTCTGCGCGATCCATTCACCCCAACTCATCCCACCGGCACTGCGCAGCAGAACTCCAGTTCATCGCCCGGCATCGTGCCCGTCGCCCGGTTGGTCCCGGCCGGCAGCTCGATCACTGATTGCGCCGAAAGGCAGGCCGAGATTCGCCACGGACGCACACTGTGACACGTCTTGCGAACCCGGTAGTCGCGATCGAGATACACAAGGTCAATCGGAAAGCGCATTCCCGCTGTGTGTACCGATTCGCAAGGAGCAATCCACAAACCTGACCCGCGCTTGAGCGCGTCCAGTCCCAGCAATCCGCGCCTTCGCTGCGCAGATGTCTTTGCAATCGCCAGATCCTGGGCAACGGTTACCTGCCGCGTACGATTGAGAATCTGCATGCGAACCTGCGGTTTAGATTCGCTGCGTGACGCCAGAAGATCGCGGATCGCCACGCAGACTGGCCCCAGCAGTTTCAGGTCGGAGCTCTGGCGCGGACTTACCATCAGTTCTCCATGTGAAGTCCGTCCCGCGAAGCTATCGCGTCTGCGGCCCGTCATCGGTAAAACATCTGTCTCGATCATGCCTACCCTCTCCAACGGCTCCGGTTGCGGGGAGCCCGGTCTTCCCATGGCTGCTATTTGAATTGCTGGTTCCTGCGTTGCGGGTCCCTGCACTTCCGCTCCTCGCGCTCGTGGACTTCGCGTTCCGCCTCGCAGACGCACAACCGCGGCAGACTGCAAAACACCGCCGGAATGATAATCATTCCCAGGAATGCAAAAAGTATCACCACGTCGTGCACACCCAACCTCCTGGACAGCTACTCTTCCCCTGGCTACTACGGCGGCGTTGACCCGCTGCTCGAAGCTGCATTCGGAGTGAATCCCTGGTCGATAATGAGGGGCTTCTCAGGTTTCATGCTGTCCACAAGTTTCTCCACCGGCACTGCCTCCGGCGCTGGCTGAGCTGTGACGCTCTTGTTCTCCGGCTGGTGCAGCGGCGCGCCTGAATTTGGGGGAAGAAACTGTTCCGGATACTTGATCTCCGGCAGCGGCTCCCCGGCCGGAATCGGATCAACCAGCTCCGGTGTGACCAGCACGATCAACTCGGTGTTGGTTCTGTTCTTCACTTCCGATTGGAAAAACTTTCCCAGCACCGGGATGTCGCCGATAAACGGAATCTTCTCGAAGGTCCTCGTCTCCCGGTTGTCCAGCAGACCGCCGATCACGAAGCTCTGGCCCTGGCCCAATTCAATTTCGGTTTTAACCTTGCGACTGCTGATCGCCGGCACCGTGAATCCGGATATTGTTACCGCATTGGTGAAGTCCAGCGAACTCACCTCTGGCGCGACCTGCAGCCGTATGGTCCCGCGCGGCGTGATCGTCGGAATGAAATTCAAGCGAACGCCATACTCCTTGAACATGATGGTGATCGTCGGGCCTGAACCGGCTGACCCGGCCTGCGCTACCGGATATGGGTATTCCCCGCCCGCCAGGAAACTCGCCTGTTTGCCATTCGCAGCCACCACATTAGGCTGCGCCAATATCTCCACCACCCCTTTCGTCTCCAGCGCCTGGATATCCGCTCCGCCATTCAATCCAGGGAAGAAGGCCAGAAAGTTCAGCTCGTTTGTGAACGTCGCCTGGTAACCCGACGTCGACACAGAACCCGAACTCCCCGAGCCGGAACTGCCGGAAATCATGGGCGGACTGAACTGTCCCGTCGATATTCCTCCCACCGTGTTTCCCAAGCCAAGGCTGAAGAGGTTGATGCCCATCTGCCGCGCCTTGGTCCTGTCCAGGCTGGCGAAGCGCACCTTCAACATGATTTGCTTCTCTGCCTTGGGTACGTCGACGTAGAGAAGGTTCACCACCTTGCCCGACGATGCATCCGCCGCCGGCACGAGGCCCGGCGTTTTGCTGGAGGGGTCTCCGCCCGGACTCGCCGCCAAACCCGTCGACGCGATCGCGACCGCGCGGTCCGAGCTGATCAGATCCTTTACGTTCCCGCGCAGGAAGATGGAGCCGTTCTCAAAGGCCACGGTTACGCGCTGGTCGGACAGTTCCTTGCGCAACTCGCGGCGCACCGCTTCCAGCCGGTCGTTCGTGTCCTGCGAGTTTCTGCGAACCGTGATGTTGTAAAACTGGCGATCGCCACCGCGCTGCCACACAATGAGGCTGGTCTGTCCCGGCGCTTTGCCATTGACCATGATCTCGGTCGGGCTGGTGGCCGTCGCTTCCGCCACGTCGCTCAGTCCCACGGCGATGCGCTGAATCGGCTTGGCGAAGTTCATCAGCACTGCCCTGCCCACTGTAACCGTCAGGTCGTTGGCCGAATCCTGACCTGCCATGGATGGAGCCGGAGTTTCCTGGGGAATCACTTCGCCCCTGGCCGCCCCGCATGCCGGCCCCGCACAGAACAAGAAACAAACACACGCAACGCGAAATCCAGTCATCGGTTTCACTGCTTTACCCCGGGCGCCGCAAACTGCGCCGTGCTTCCCTTGGAACCGTTGAATACTTCAACCGTGTAAACCTCGGCCGCTTTTCGTGGCTCGCGGCGCACCACCACCGGCGTGGCCTTTGGCCTCCCGCCCGAGAACAGATTTCCCACGCCGTTACCTGGAGGATGGGCGATCTGCGTGTCCAGAGGATTGCGAAGCACCAGTTGAATGCGCGTCTGCCCGCTGGCCAGGCTCAGGCTCTCGGCCTGTTCCGGTGTAACCAGCAGGTTCACCACCTGCACCTGCTGAGGCTTGCCTTGCGCATCCTTCTCGATGTCCGTGCCCGCCGACTTTACTTCGATGTTCTGCAACAGTGTCCTCACCTGCGGCCCGTCGGTCGGATTGGTCGCTCCCGGCGGCGTTCCCGACACCAGCACGTCCACCCGCATACCGGGCGTCGCAAATCCGGCGATGCCTACGACTTCGTCGACCTTCACCGCGCACGCCCGCATGCCGGGCGGAATCGTCGCGGCAAGGCCTCCGCCCGAACCTACCGCTGCCAGGCGGCTCTCGAGAATCGGCTCGCCTGCATAAAGGTCCGACACCACTCCGCGACCAATCGCCGCCTTGGCATCCTGGATCATGCCCGGCGGCACTGTGCCGACGATCTCAATCGTCTTCACATCGCTGGCCGCGAGTACCTTCCCGATCTTGATATCGGCCGCGGCGGCCACAACATTCGTCCCTTTTCGCGCTCCGCCTGCGGCGATCCGGCCAGCCACCAGTCGCCACACCACGAGCGTGCACAGACTTGCCACTACAAATGCGATAACCAAAACGAGGCTCTTGCGACGATTCATGAGAAACCTTTGCTGCCTTGCGACATGAGTTCTGTTGATGTGGCTGGTGCAATTGCCGTGCCAGAAAAGCGGTTTTCATTTCCCCCGTCATTGCCTTCAACCCCGCGGAATCACCGCGCATGGTGTCGCCTGCTGTTTACCCGCCGGAACTTTGTGTATTCGACAGGCCACATACACCTTGCGGCGTGCGTCCTGCGCGCCCATTGCTGCGCCGGGGGTTGGCATTGCGATTGCACATGAATTGGCTGGCGGAGCAAAAACTCCGGTCAGGCCGCCGCAATTCCGAGTTCGCAACGGGCCGGTAATCCCTTTTCACGGATGTCAGCATGCCGTCTCCGCAACTCGTCACCCTCTTTACACAAACCGGAGGCGTGGCCGGGTCAAGAACCTCGCTCCTGTTCTCCGCCGTGCTGCACGGCGCGAGCATCGCGGGACTTTCCGCCGGCCTTATGGAGAACCCCCGCATCATTGAACCTCGAGTACCGGCCTACTCGGTACAGGTTGTCCATATGACAGTGCCGGACCCCACCCGATCTTCGCCCGCTCCCCTCGCTGGTTCCGTGGCTGCGCCGATCTTGAACGATCCCCCGAGCAGCCAATCACGTGGGAGCAGAAGCTTGACTGCCTACCGATCCGTCACCAAACCGCGAGCCTCGCAGGTCCTGCTCCAGTTCCACGCGCCCGTTATCGAAATCGATCAGGCACTCGTTCCCAGCCTGCTCATCCTCGCTCCCCGGGCCATCATCGAGGTCCGCCGCATCGTGCCGCAGGCCGCCTCCACAGAGGCCGCCACGAAGGCTCGCCCCGTCGTCGATCTGCCGGCGGACGAGGCCGGTCTCGCTGACGTGCAAATCACCTCAACGCCGTTCAACTCAGAAAAACTCAACCTCCCGGCCAGTTCGACCAGTCCCGTCGCCCTCGCGCACTCCGATCAGCCTGTCCCCGCGCCGCAAACGCGCTCTGAACCAGCCCTCGCACCCTCGCCTGTCCGCGTCCTGTCTCTGTCCGATCTCAAGCTGGTAAGTGGGACATTTGTAGTGCCGCGCTTGGCGACGGCAATGTCGCCGGCGACAAACCCCATTGGCGACCCTTCCGGCAAGGCGCCTTCGCAGAACCTCCATGCGGCCGCCCCCCTGGATTCAACGCCCGGTCGGGCCGCCGGCACGACCAGTCCCACTGCCCGCCACATCGCCTTGCCGCGAGACGGAAAGTTCTCCATGGTAATGGTGGGAGATTCTTCCCTTGACGCATATCCCGAAGCAGCAAACACCTGGAATGGCCGGCTCGCCTATACTGTCTATCTCCACGTAGGCCAACCCCGGAGTTGGATCCTGCAGTATTCCCTTCCGCGCTCTGCACAGGCGGGCGGATCAGGCGCCATCCCCCGTGTCGATGCCCCCTGGCCCATCGACATGCTGATTCCCAACATCGAGGACTTCTCCGCCCAGGCCGATGCCGTCGTCCTTCACGGTTTCCTGAACCCTGAAGGCCATTTCGAACAGTTGAACGTGGTCTTTCCGCCCCGCTTCTCCCGCTCCGCTTTCCTTCTCGAAGCACTGAAGGAATGGCTCTTCCGCCCCGCAATACAAAACGGACAGCCCACCACCCTCGAGATTCTCCTCGTCATTCCCAGTCAGGACCAATAGCCAGCAACAACACATCGGCCGATCCCTCAACAGGAACCGGCCGATGTGAAGCCTCCGTTTGCATCCTGACTACTTGGCATTCCTGGGTAACAGCTGCGGATTGGTCAAGGTTCCCGCAATCGATAGAAAAATATCCTGCAGACTGCTCACCGAGTGCGAACTGTCCTGGCAGGTGCTGCCTGAACCGCTCTGGTTGAAATCGGAATAGAACGTTCCCAGCGAAGATGCCATGTTCTCCATCGTCACGCACGGCGAGAGCGCAGATACGCTCCCGAAGGGCGCATTCGTTCCCGTGGCCACCACAGTCCCTTTGTCTGTGTAACCCGCACTGGAGCTGATGCCACAACCCGATTGTTCCGACCCGTAAGCGACGGAATACACCGTCGTCCCCGCCGCTTGCGCGCTCTGCGCCGCGACGATCCCCTGCTGGCATTCATCGTGGATGTCCGGGTACTTATTGGTACCGTTCACGCCGGCGCTGGCGTATCCTGACTGCCCCGCAGCGAGAGAATAGCCGTTGTCCCCGGGAAAGTCACTGGTGCTCTGATATAGGTTCGCCTGCCCGTCACTGAGCAGGATGATGGCGTTCTTTGTTCCTGGATGAAGCGCCTGCTGATTCAGCAGAGCAGCCTGTGCGGCATAGATGGCTCCGACATAGTAGGTGATGCCACCCGAACTGGCGCCGTTTAACCCGCCCGTGGCGCTGCTCGCACGGACAATGGGTGACATGCATCCTGTCACCGCCTTCACCAGCGCTGAATTGGTATTCAGGGCGCCGTTGGCGTAGTAATCGCTGCTGAAATCGACGATCTGGTAAGTGGCCGTCCAACTCGATGTCGTGGTATGTCCGTAGCTGGTTGTCGACTTGGTATAAGTCAGAGGCGTGTAGGAAGTGGCTGTCGGCAGGGGCAGCGTGTACTGCATGTAGTCCGGCGTTCCGCCGCAGTTCGAGTCGTAGGATACCGTGCTGGTCGACACCCCCGGAAATGAAAACAGGGCAACCCGAAGATTGGCATTACTCGTTGCACAATTGGTATACCCGGATGCGCACGGATTCACTACCGATAACAAGCTCTTGATTCCGCTCGTCGCGCACTGAAACTCGGTCACTCCGCCACAGTCCGAATCCAAGTTTCCCATCGATCCCGTCGCATCCAGAATGATCGCAACGTTCCACGGCTGCGCCAATCCCTGCATCGCCGCCTGCGCCGTTGTCTTCAGCGCAATGGATCGAATTCCCAGCACTTTCAGAAAGTAAGTGTTCACTTGCGCCGTCTGCACCACCTTCACGGCGTTCGGCACGCTGCCCGCCGAACAGGTCGACCCCTTCGGCATCAGGATGTTAAGGCACAGTGTGCTGGGCGTGACCTGCACGTTCTGCAGCCCCGCAATAATGTTCTTTCCTCCCGTGCCCGACCCGAACGCAGAGGCTTCCGAACTGACCGTGATGTTCGAGGTATTGGTGGTGGCCTGCGCCGCCGCCAGCGCCGCCGCATTGGTGGTGGCCTGCAGATGGTTATAAGCCACATATGCCCGGCCCACATCGATCGTCATTCCCGCCATGCCAAGAAACCCGACCATTCCGAATGCTACCCACGGCAGCGCCTGCCCGCGCTGGTCGCCGTGCGCGCGGCGAAACATCAACCACATCTTGCTTTTCATCGCACCTGCCTCGTTCCTCTCGGTTAGTATTCCGTCTCCGCAATCGCCCCGGTATTCATGTTTCCTGATGCCATGCTGATCCCCACAATGGAAAGGCTGTAGGGATATGTGACCTGCACCGATACCTGGTCGCCCATCGACAGTGCCTGTCCGGAACATGTGTTCTTCTTCAGCTGGGTTGAATTGATGGTGATGGTCATCGCGATTTTCCCGGAGGATAGCGTCGGCGCCGCCCCGCTGATGGCGGCGAACGTGTCGGCGCATGGGTCTCCGGAGGGGGACAATCGATCGGTCTGCAGAACCTGCGCGCCGATGGTGGTGGCCTGGGTTAGTGAGATCAACTGGTTGTAGACAATTCCGAATTGCCAGATCGCGGTCATGACCGTCAGCAGAATCGGCAACGTCAGCGTAATTTCGAGAATCGAGTTTCCACCTTCATCTCGCATCCGGCGCCGCCATGACAACTGCCGTTCCGCATTCCGGCCCCTCGATTTGCTTTCCTTGATGCCCCTGCTCATAACCGATGCTCCGCCCCAAAAATTACCATCCCGTTTACGCTGCACCCGCCGCGGCAATGCGCATTCACTCCCGGTCAAGAGGAGATGGATCGATAGAGAATGTCACCGCGCTGTGATTGCCCTCCGCCCGCTTCAGAAACCGGGTCAGTGTTCGCCGGTCTGCGCCACACTCGGGGTAAATATTCAGCCGTGCATCCCCATCTCCAGGAAAAATGAATCGCAGGCCAAATCCATCCGGCCCGGACCGGACCGCCTCGGCCAGTATGACCAGCGTTTGAACCCCCGAATCCGGCCCCCCTGCCTCCGGTCCCCGGGTCTGCAACGTCACCCGGAATACTGTGCCCGGATACCAGCGTTCTTCGGTCTGCAAATAGGAGCCCGCCGAACTGATGTCCACCACGTCCCGCGCGCACGGCGACGAGCCGTCCCAGTAGTGCGCCACCAGCCCCGGCAGGCGGCGACGCTGTTCCCTCCGGCGATCCGGCGAAAACAAACGTCTGAGCCATCCCGATTCCTTGCGCACGGTCTCCACCCCTCGGCGTTGCACCGCGGTTGACCACTCCTCCCCGGCCCGATCCGCTCTCCAGCCGCGGGACTTCGGCGGCCATTCGCAGGCCGCCCCATTCCTTCGAGGAAAATCGTTCGATCCCGGGCTCTGGAAAAGCCGGCGCACATGGCTCGCGCATGCGCACCCCGCCACCGGCTCCCCGGATGTTGGCCTGCCTTTAACGAACGCGCGTACGACGACGCTGGACGAGAACGCCCAGCAGAACGACGAACAGAACGCCGGCGATGATGCGAACGAGCATGACATTGTCCATCTTGGTCTCCTTTCCCTCAATGATCGAAATTCTGGCGAAGCGAATCCATCATGAGCATCACTGCGGGCCCCAGCGTCACCAGGAACAGATTCGGAAATATGCAAAGTACCAGCGGGAAAAGAATCTTGATTCCTGTCTTCGCCGCCTGCTCCTCCACCTGCTGAATGCGCTGCGTCCGTAGCGTTTGCGAATGCACACGCAATGTCCTTGCAATGCTGGTGCCAAACTGCTCCGACTGCACCAGCATCGAAACCACGTTGCGCACACTCTCCACATCGGTGCGGTGCGACAGGTGGCGCCAGGCGTCGGTGCGCGGGCATCCCGCCCGCTGCTCCAGCACCACCACGCCCAGTTCGTCGCTCAACGCCGAGTGCGATCTACCCATCTCATCGGCGGTGCGCGCCGTTGCCTGGTCCAGGCTCAGTCCCGCCTCCACACACACCACCAGCAGGTCCAGCACGTCGGGAAGTCCGAGCCGGATCTGGCGCTGCCGCTTCTTGATCCGTCTTCCCAGCCAGAAATCGGGCGACAGAAAACCCAGTGCCAGCGCCAGCAGAATCACGAAGAAGTAGTTCAGGCTGGCCAGTCCTGTCGCCAGTGAGATCACCAGGAACGAAACCATGATCAGAAACTTGGCGCCGTAGAAGACCTTCACTGCCGTTTCGTTTCGAAATCCGGCGCGGATCAGGCGCTGCTGCAGAACCGACACCTCCGCCTGTGTCTTGGGCAGAACCCCTTCGAAGTGCTCCACCAGCGTCCCGAATGAGGCGCCCGCCTGCTTCAAGGATCCGGACAGCCCCCGGCGCTGTTCCGGCGTAATCAACACATCAGCGATCTGCGGCTTCTTCTCGCGATCGATCAACAGCATTCCCGCGCTCCCCATCAGGGCGAACACCGCAACAAAGGTCAGAATCGCGATCGCCATCGTCTCCTCACACGTCCATGCGCACAATCTTGCGAATGATCAGCCCGCCGATCACCATCATTCCCCCACCCGCGTAGAGCATCTTCTGCCCAATTTCCCGCTTCCAGAGCAGGCTCTCGAGGTCGGGGTTGATGAGGTAAAGCAGCAACAGCAGTACCAGCGGCAGCGAGCCAATGACCCACCCGGTCATGCGGCCGTGAGCAGTGTGCACCCGCACCTGCCGCTTCAGCCGGCCGCGCTCCCTGATCACTTCCGACGTGTTGTTCAACACCTCGGCGAGATTGCCGCCGGTTTCTTTCTGAATCAGCACCGCGGTGGCCGCGATCCGCAAATCCGGCAGGGGCACCCGGGTGGTCAGGTTCTCCATCGCAATCCGCAGATCCAGGCCGTAGTTCTGCTCCTCGAAACATACCCGGAACTCGCTTCGTATCGGCTCCCCGCTCTCCTGCGCCACCAGTCCCAGCGCAGTGTTGAAGCTGTGTCCCGCCCGCAGCGCGCTCACCATCAGGTCCAGCGTCTTGGGCAGCTCCTCTTCAAACTTGTTGAAGCGCAGATTGCGCTTGAACAACACGAATCCGATCGGAGTCACGCTCAACACCGCGCCCGTCAGCACCGAGAGGATCATCGAACCGGTGCGCAGCGAGACCAGGTACCCGGGAAATACCGCCGCGCCCATGCACATCAGCAAAAGCCCACCCACCGTCCAGCTCAAGTTGGCCTGGTAGAGCATCAGCCGCATCCGCGGCGCCAGCTCCATCTTTTGCAGCAGGCGGTTTACCCACGGAATCGCGCTGAACATGACGATCTTGCGAACATCCACGATACCGGCCGCGTTCTTGCGGTTCCTGGCCGCCGTTGCCCGCACCTCGGACTCGGGCGCCACATCGCCGGTGGCCAGCAGAACCAGCGCCATCACCGAAAATGCGCCCGCAAATACGATCAGCAACAGGACAATCATCTCGCTCGACCTTTCAACCCTCGACGCTTCCCACTTAGAACTCGAAAGTCTCTCGACCTTCGCGATCGTGCGCCGTTTGAATCCTTCAGCCCTTCAATCCTTCAATTGACTTCCATCGTCCTTTCGAACATGGTGGGCGGAAACACAATCCCCGCGGTACGCAGCTGCTCCAGGAACTTGGGTCGGATACGGGTCGGTGCGAACGTGCCCACAATCCTCCCATCGGCCCCTATTCCCTTGCGGTGAAACACAAAAATGTCCTGCATGCTGATCACGTTTTCTTCCATCCCTGTGATCTCCGACACGTTCGTGACCTTGCGGGTCCCGTCGCTCATGCGCGTCACCTGGATGACGATGTTGATCGCCGAGGCGATCTGCTGGCGCACCGTTCTCTCTGGAAGATTCATGCTGGTCATCGCCACCATCGATTCCAGGCGACTCAGCGCATCACGGGTGGTGTTGGCATGAATAGTTGCCATCGAACCTTCGTGGCCGGTGTTCATGGCTTGCAGCATGTCGAACGCTTCCTCGCCGCGCACCTCGCCGATGATGATCCGGTCAGGGCGCATGCGCAGGCTGTTGATCAGCAGCTGCCGCTGCCGAATCGCCCCCTGGCCCTCCACATTGGGAGGCCTGGTCTCAAGACGCACGATGTTCTCCTGCGCCAGGCGAAGTTCCGCCGCGTCCTCGATGGTGACGATCCGCTCGTTCTGCGGAATGTACTGCGAAAGGATGTTGAGAAATGTGGTCTTGCCGGCTCCGGTTCCGCCCGAGATCAGGATGCTGATGCGCGCGCGGACCGCCGCCGCCAGCATTTCCATCATCTCCGGCGAAATGGATTTCATCCCCACCAGTTGGTTGGCGGCCAGAGGGCCGGTTCCAAACCGCCGGATCGACAGCGATGGTCCATCGAGGGCCAGCGGCGGAATGATTGCATTCACGCGCGACCCGTCCGGCAGGCGAGCATCCACCATGGGGGACGATTCATCCACCCTGCGTCCCACACGTGAAACGATACGGTCGATAATCTGCAGCAAATGCCGGTCGTCACGAAACGACGTGTTGATGCGCTGCAGCAGCCCGCCCTTTTCAACGAAAACGTGATCCTTGTCGTTGACCAGGATGTCGGAGATGCGCTCATCGCGCAGCAGCGGCTCCAGCGGGCCCAGACCGAACACCTCATCCAGCAGGTCAGCCTGGATCTGATTCTGCTCCTCCAGGCTCAGAGGAACTTTCTGGTCGGCGATGATCTCCTGCACGATCGTCGACACCGCCGTGCGGGCCTGCTTCGAGTTGACCCGGGACAATTTCTCCAGATCGAGTTTCGAAAGCAGGTTTCGGTGAATCTCCGCCTTATACTTCGCCAGGTTCAGTAATTCCACGACCAGCCATCCTCGCTACAACCTGCTCTGCATCCGTGGATGCATCTTCGGTCTTGGCGCCCGGAGCCGCACTCTCCGGTTACCTCCACCACCATCTCCTCCGGCTGCCGATCGCCGAGAACAGCTTCGGCATCTCCTCTGACCTCCCAGGTAGCGCGACACTGTCCGTCTCCGGCTCGTCCTTGTTCACGCCCTCTTCGCGCTTCTCGGGACCATCACGCTTCACAGCGGCATCGCCGGAGTTCGCTTCGCTCGTGGCTATTGCCGTTCTCTCCGTTTTGCGGAATGGCCCTGCCGGCGCCGAACTTCCCAATAGCACTCCCGGCACCGCGTCGAAGCCGTCGAAGTCGGCGGGAAGCGTCTCCGGCGGTCCGCCCCCATCCCATTCCCCGAAATCGGCGGGAAGCGTTCCGGGCCGTTCCTGTGCTAGCTGCGAACCAGGTGCCATTGTCCGTCCGGTCCCTTCCTGTACATCGCTCCGCGATACATGCGGGTATCCGCGTCACTTTCCGTTGCATCTTTCATCGCCATCACCCTGGGGGCCAACGGCGGCGCCTCCACGACCGCGCAGACCGCGCTCCCACTATCCGCCATCCGCGCCGAGCCCACGTCAATACACACCATCCGTGACCCCTCCTCCTCGCGCTTGCTCTCCTCGTTCGTGTCCCGCAACCAGAACGGCTCCAGCGGATCCGCCGTCTCCTCCTCGAGATCCTCCAAGTCCCCTCCGCCCTCCAGATCGAAAGCCGGCGACTGGTTGACCGTGATAGAGACCGAGGCCTGTGCCATTGCGTAATTCCTTGCATCGGATGCGACAAAGCTCACCGACAGAGTTTGTGTGCCCGGCGTCAGAACTGTGCCCAGCGACGGCGCATACACAAAGCTGCCCTCGATCGAACAAGCCGCGCAGAGATGGGTGCCGTCGAGCGCGGTGCCATAGTCGATGGGGCCGGGCGCTGCCCACGTAATCACCGGCGTCGCCCTGGTGACCGTCAATGCAACTTCCGCATGTGCGTTCTCCACGTTGACTTCATCGGCAGGGGTGAAAGCGACCGCCAGCTGATGCGTGCCGGCGGCGGGAATCTCTCCTGCTCCGGGACTGTAGCTAAGCGTCCCCGGCATCGCGGCGACCGCGTTCAGCTGCTCTGCGCTCAGGGCTGTACCGTATGCGATCGTCCGCGGCACTCGCCATTCGATCGCGGCCATGGCCTTGGTGACAGCCAGCTCAACCGTGGCCCTGACTTCCTTCCGGTTCGCGTCCGCCGGTTTGAAGGTGGCACTCAGGGTGTGCATCCCCGCGCCCAGCACCTCGCCCTCAGCCGGCTCATAGGTGAACGAGCCGGCTATCGCGGCCCGGGCATTCAGCTGCGCCGATCCCAGGGGCGTTCCATAAGCGATCGCCGCAGGCGCCGGCCAGCTAATCTCCACCGGGCGGGCTGCTTTTACGCTTAGCGGAACCGTGGCGCGGGCCGTAGTGAAGCTGGCTGCGTCGATGGGGGTAAAAGTAACCGATAAAGTGTGGCTTCCTTCGCCGGGAATCGAACCCGCTACCGGCGAATAGGCAAACGTGCCCGGCACCGGTGCCGTCGCACACAATTCAACCTCGCCCAGCGGCGTTCCGTACTCGATCGCCTCCGGAGCGGGCCAGCTCACAACGGGAACTGCCTTGGTCACCACCAGGGGAACGGTTGCCTGCGCGCTGTGATAGTTGGCCGTATCTTCCGGCGTGAATATCGCTCGCGGCATGTGCCGTCCCGCGCCCAGAACTGCGCCCTCGCCGGGAATATAGACAAATTTCCCCGCCACCGGGCACGAGGCATTCAGTTCCGTACGGCTCAGCGGTGTGCCGTAGGAAACCGCATGCGGCGCCGGCCAGAGAATCGTCGGCCTCGCTTTGGCCACCGTCAGGGATACCTCGGCGCGCGCCTCGGTGTGATTGGTCGCATCCGCCGGAATAAACTCCACAGTCAGCGTGTGGCGGCCTGCCCCCAGGACCGTGCCTTCGGCCGGCGCATAGCTCAGCGTTCCCGGCACCGAAGCCACCGCGTTCAAATGCTGCGCCCCCAGCGGAGTTCCGTAGGTAGCAACGGCCGGTGCCGCCCAGCGAATAGTGGTCGGCGCCTTGACCACGGTCAGGGCAACCTCCGCCAGCGCCTCTTCGTAATTGGACCCGTCGTCCGGCGTAAAGCGAACCAGGAGTGACTGCGTGCCGACACTCGGTACGTCCCCCGCCGCGGGCAGGTATTCAAACGCGCCCGGCACCGAGGCCGTGGCGTTCAGCTGTTCCTTCCCCAGCGCGGTGCCGTAGCAGACCGCGGCCGGCTTGGGCCACTCGACCACCGGCTTGGCGCGCGTCACTCCCAGCACCACCGCGGTTTCCACCATCGGCGCCGCCGTATCTTCGGGAATAAACGTCGCCCACAGCGTATGCTGCCCCGCGGGCAGCAAATATCCCGCACAGGGCGTGTACGCGAATCGCCCCGGTACCGTCGCGGTCGCGTTGAACTGCGCACTGCCCAGCGGCGCGCCGTAGGCCACCGGCTCCGGCGCTTTCCACTCCACCACCGCCTCTGCGGTCACCCCCTCGGTCACCTGCCAGCCATCTTCGCCGCGCCTGTAGATGCGTCCGTTGAAAATACGATTCGCCCTCTGCTCGCCGACGGGTGCATTTCCGGCAACAGTTGCGGTCGGCACATCGTCTGGCGGTGCAGTCTCCACCGTTTCCGTGGGCTCGGATCCGCTCAACAGCCCCAGCCGTAGCAGGCTCGCCGAACCGTCCGCCTCCGGTTCCTTGGCCGGCGCGCTTCTTCCCAGCCCCATCAGGCTGAATCCCTTCTTCTTCTGGGTCGGTTCCGGCAGACCGCATGCCGAGCGCGCCATCTGGTCGATCTGCAAGGAGATCGACGAGTCAGAAAACGCCATGGCCGTGTCCTGCATCCGCCGCACCGCGTTGTAGTCGTTGGGGATCTTCCAGGCCGCGGCGCGGGTCAGGGCCTTCTTGAGATCGTCTTCAGAAACCCGCGTGCCCCTCGACTCGAAGCGGTTCAGCACCACCTCTACATTCGGGCCCTCGGTCCCCGCATACTGGGCAATAAGCCGATTGGCATTGCGCAGCTCCGGGATCCCCGACTGGGTCACCAGGTAAAGAGTGCTGGCCTCCTTGAAATGCGCTGCCGTGGCAGTCGAGTCCAGCTTCGACCCCGCGTCCACCACCACATTTTCAAATTCGCTGCGCGCCACGCTCAGCAGTTTGCTAATGGCTTCGTTGGTCGGGTAATAAGTCGAAAACGTCCCGGGCGCAGCCAGCACCGATAATCCCGAAGCATGCTTGCTCAGCAGCCGCGACAGGAAACTCGCGTCCAGCCGCGCCGCACTCTGGAGTGCATCGATGGTGGAATACTCCGGGGTGATCCCGAGATTGATCGCGGTGTCCCCCAGGGGCAGATCCAGGTCGATCAGCAGGGTGCTCCTGGCGGACTGGCGCGCCACCGCCATCGCAAAACTGCATGCGATCGCCGTCACCCCTGCGCCGCCCTTGGCCCCGCAGAACACATACAACTTCCCGACCGCCTTCTTGACCCCCCGCGCCGGAGGGCGCCGCGCCGCCGCCCGCACCAGGGCCTCCGCGATCGCGCTCTCCGCGAAAGGAAGACTTAGAAACTCGCGCGCGCCCACCCGCATGCAGCGCATCAGCAGGTCAGGGTCGGTCAGCTCCGGATCGGTCTTTTTGGAATACACCATCACCGTCGAGCCGCCGCTTACGCAGATGCCTTCCATCACGTCCAGTGCGTATTCGGGATTGCTGTCCAGTTCGATGATGATGATGCCGTGATTTTGATCGAGCAGGTGAGGAAGGTCGTCAAGTCCCGGAGGATAGGAAGAGAACTCGCGCACCTCGCCATGGTGGCAATGCTCGAGCGCCGTCACCAGGGCCGCGCGCAGCCGCTCGTCAGGACCGATCACCGCAATCGACAGATCGTTGGCGGTCAGCGTTTGCGGAAAATTCGGATCAAAGAATGAATTCCCATTCGTAGTCATAGCTGCTCAACTTCCCTTGTTCTTCCTGCCGCTTGCGCATTTGCTTCCCCCGCCCCATCCTCAGCGGGCAAAAAAGGATGCCAGCGTGCCAATGGCGATCGCCGGGGCATAAGGCAGTTTCCGCGCGCGCGCATTGCTCAAAACCAGTTCGGGATGCGGTGTCAACCCGTGCTCTCTAACATTCCTGACCAGGCGCCCGGCGTTATGAAACAGCTCCCCGACAAACCCGCCTGCCGCTGCCCACGCCAAAGCCATCACGCCTCCGGCAATTCCCGTCAGCACCAGCGCTATTGCCAGCTGACCCGGCCCGATCCATGCCCCGATCGCTGCCGCCAGCTTCACGTCGCCCATTCCCATGCCACCCATCCAGCAGAGAATTCCGTACACCGCCGCCCCCGTCGCAATCCCCGCCAGGCTCTGTGCCATTCCGTTCCAGCCACCGGTCCATCCCGACGCCACCAGGCCGCCGGCGAGAAACGGGCCCACCAGCCAGTTCGGAATGCGTCGCATACGCAGGTCGGTGCCGCTTGCAATCACGACGACGATCACGGTCGGCCACCAGGCAAGCGAGTGCATCGGCGGAATTCCTTTCTGTGAGGTCAGTACAAACGCACCTGCAATCGCCGTTCCAAATGAAATGGACCCGGGAAGTTTCCGCTTTCCCCAACTCATGCCCGCGGCGAACTTCGATTCGTATACGGGGGTTTACAGTTCAGTCCCGTCTCTGCATCTCGGGGTTGACGGCCGGGCTCTTCGCGGTCATCTCGATAGCCGGGAACACCGCAGAAAAACAAGCCGGTTCCGAACCCAGCTATGCCCACGCGCACGTGATCGTGCGTCAAAGCCACTGCCCACATTGCTGAGCAGCGAAGTTCCGAAATGGAACTCATGCTGGATAACTCCGCCCGGCTTGACACAAAAGTGTTACCTGTCCGCTGAGACTATCGTTGACTTCTGCCGACAGCACTTAATAATGGCCAGTAACAAACATATCCTCCCTCGAGCACTCAGCTGCTGCTCCAGTTACAAGGTGACCCCCCTCACATCCTTGTCAATCGCGTGTCCGCAGAGGATATGTGTCGCACTTAATAATGTGACGTGTTCACGGGCCCTGGTCGTGCATCTCTTTTGGTTGTAAACACAGGCGGAAAGAGTGGGAGACGATTCATGGTGCGCATCGCACTGTATTCAGAAGATCGCGAACTACAAAGGCGACTTTCCGGCAGCCTGGGAAAAGACTTTGAATTTCTACTCGAACACACCGAAGCCGGCGTTCTCCAGTTACTCGGCTCCGGAGCGTGCGGGGCCTGCATCCTCCATCTAAGTTCCTGCGGCGAGTCCATTCGCAGCCGCTTCGATTTCGCCCGCCGCCTCATTGAAGCCAAGGTCGACCTGGTCATCGCCGCAGACGAAGGCTTCGAGTGGTCTGCCGTCGAAATCGTGCACCTCGGCGCGCGCGGCTACTTCCGCAACGATGGTGTATTCCGCGAGGTGAGGAACACCCTCGCGCGCGCCCTCCAGGGCAACTCCACCCCCTGTGCCCAGTACAATCCTCCGCCCCTTGCGGAGCTGTTCGAATACACCAGGTGCGACGGGCTTATCGGATCCAGCCCCGTCATTCAGAACGTCACCAACATGGTGCGCCTCGTCGCCGACATCAATGTTCCTGTTTTTGTCACCGGCGAAAGCGGGACCGGCAAGGAACTGATCGCCCGGGCCATTCACAACCTCGGCAATCGCGCCGATCAGCCCTTCGTCGCCGTCTCCTGCGGAGCCATCCCCGAAACCCTCCTCGAGGCCGAATTATTCGGCCACGAAAAAGGCGCATTCACGGGAACCGTCGGAGCCCGCCAGGGACATTTCGAGGAGGCCGCAACCGGGACCCTCTTCCTCGATGAAATCGGCGACCTCTCCCATGCCGCCCAGGTCAAGCTGCTGCGCGTCCTGCAGCAGCGCGAGTTCCGCCGCCTGGGCAGCAACCGCCTCGTCCCCCTGCGCGCCCGGATCATCTTCGCCACCCACCAGGACCTCGATGAAATGGTGGCTCGCGGCGCGTTTCGCCAGGACCTCTACTACCGCATCAACGTCGTGCGCATCAATGCCCCGCCACTTCGAGAACATCCCGAAGATATCCCCCAGCTGGCTGCTCACTTTCTCGACCTCTATGCGCGCACTTACAACCTTCCCATGCCCGAGCTTGATCCTGAAGCGCTCGCGCTGATGCAGGCCTATGCCTGGCCCGGCAACGTGCGCGAGCTGGAACACATCATCCAGAGCGCTATCATCCTCTGCCGCGGAGAGGCTATCCGCATCAGCATGTTGCCCGACGCTCTGCAGACCGAAGAGCACAACGTCGTCGATATCGGCAGCTATCTGCCCGACAGCTCTTTTGAAGAACAGCTCGCGCATTACAAAGTGAAACTCGCCCTGGCCGCGGTTCGCCAGAACAATGGCAACAAGACCCTTGCCGCGCGCAGCCTGAACATTTCGCGTGCCTATCTGCACCGGCTCCTCCGCGTCGGCGGAGACGAACAGATTGCGGATTCAGCCTGCTCCGAACTGGAAGCGATATGACCGCCCCTCCAGCTTCATTTCATCGCCGCGCTGCAAGCCATCTGCCGCGCCCGCCTGCCCCCGCGGCAAATGTCACAGCTCGCGGCTCTCTTCGCCATGAATGTTGTTACGCCGTCACGCGCCGAACAAAGGGGCGCCCGCCATGGATAATGCATTGATTGCTACCACCATCGCCCTGGCCCTGGTCCTGGCCGCCAGCCTGGCTCTTCTCGGGCCCGACGCCGATTAACCCGTGGCTTTCTAGATCCGCTGCCGCCTTCGCGGCATGTCCAGTAACCAGCTCCGTCCTGGCGGATATAGAATTCCTGCCCGCAGCGCCTCGTTGTCACAGGCCGCTCATCGCCTCGCCTCCGAGTTGAGCCGCATCGCTCCCAGGCCCGCTATGACCGCTTCCTTCAACCGGAAGCCTTCAGCCTTCAAACGCAGGCGCCTCGCAAAGTTCCTCCCGACACATCTCATCGAATCGCCTCGCTCGGCCCTCCGCCTCGCTTTTATCACCAGAGTTGAAGTAGAATCAAACTTCCCCCGATTTACGTAAACTTAACTCCGGGCCGAAAAGCTTCGCTGTATACCTAACCCTAAGCTCGCTCGCAACAATTACGTCTTAAATGAATGGATGGGTCACCGCTATGCCATTAAAGAACCTGTGTCTATTTTTTGGCCTCGCCGGAGCCAGCCTCCTGGCCGCGCAGAACGTTCCGCGATCCTCCCACGTGTGGATGATCACTGAAGAAAACCATAGTTATGAAGACATCGTCGGCAACTCCCAAATGCCTTATTACAATCAGCTGATCCAGAACTACGGCCTGGCTACCCAGTTCTATTCCGATCAGCACAGTTCCCTCCCCGCCCTGATGTGGTTCGTCGCGGGCGCCGCGGTCGAGCCGAATAACGACACGGTTTCATGCCAGCACACCAAGGACAACATCGTCCGCGAACTCCTCAAGCGTGGCTATTCGTGGAGAACTTACCAGAGCAATCTTCCCTATGCCGGATTTCAGGGACTCAAAGCGGGCACAACCGATGCCTACTACCGTCGCCACAATCCCTTGATTGACTTCTCCGATGTCTGCCCCGGAGCCGGGCAGGACACCAATAGTGTGCCTTTAGCCCAGATGGCAGAAGACTTCGCGCAAGGCAACACCGTCAACTTTGCTTACGTAACTCCGGCCGGAGACGAAGATGCCCATGACGGCACTCTCCAGGCCGCCGATCAATGGCTCCAGGCCAACGTCCCGGCAATCCTTGCTCGGCCCGAATTCGGCCCCGGAGGCGATGGCATTCTTTTCATCGTCTGGGATGAAGGCAATCTCTCTTCGGACCGACGTTGCTCTGACTCGATCTCTATCGGGTGCGGAGGCCGCACCGCCAACCTCGTGATTGGCCCCCAGGTTAAGGCCGGATACCAGTCAACCATCACCTATCACAATGAGAGCGTATTGAGGACTATCTGCGCAGCCATGGGCCTTGCGCCGTGCCCCGGCGCCGCCAAGGGCGCTAAACCCATGGCCGACTTCTTCACGTCAGGCTCCACCCCCGGGAACCCAACCGACAGTGTCGTCATCTCCACTCCCGGAAACGGCGCCACCGTCGTCGGCTCAGTCCACCTGCTCGCGTCTGCCTCCGAAAGTCAGAACGTGAGCCAGACGCAAGTCTGGGACAACGGGGTCAAGCTGGGTGTCTATGGCGAGCAGGTCGACGCCGTCTTCAATCTGACGCCCGGAACCCACACCACCACGGTCCTCGATCAGGACTCATCCTTCAGAACCATGCATTATTCCTCGGTCACTTACACCGTCGCACCCCTCCTCAACGGCCTCCAGATCATATCGCCAACCTCCGATGAAACCATCACCTCTACCGTCCACGTCGTTGCTCATGCCAGTGAGTCGGTGCCGATCAGCCAGGTGCAGGTTTGGGATAACGGCATCAAGCTCGGCCGTTACATCGGCGCTGACGTGAACGAATACTTCAGCTTGTCACCTGGTTTCCATGTCGTCACAGTTCTTGACCTCGACGGCAACTACAACATCATCCATGCAACCGCCGTCCCTTACTCCGTCCAGTAAACGCTCGCGCGGCATCGTCCACCGATGCCGCGCGACACCCCCACTGCCTCGTTCATTTATAAAATGGGCCCGGCCCCCCGCCTCGCCATTCGAACCCCGCTCCCGGTCACGCGCATGCCATCGACCCACCTTCCTTAGAACTCTTCGCCGAGAAGATTGCTCACGCGCACGATGGTCTCGATCTGTTCCTGGCTGAGGCGGGACAATAGATTCCGCCGCACCGACTCCGCATGGATCGGCCGCGCAGCCTCCAGCTTGTCCCGCCCCAGTTTCGTCAGCACCACCAGCACAGCGTTCCCCTCCCCGGGTCGCCGCTCTATCAGTGCTCGCTCCTTCATTCGCGTCAGCTGGTGCGACAGCCGGCTTTTGTCCCAACCCATCACCGTAGCCAGTGCTTGTTGCCGCATCTCGCCTTTTCCTATCGCGGCGAGGCGGGACAGCACGCCGAATTCGGGCCCCGAAAGGCCGACCGCCTGCGCGAGGTCCCGGCCTACCCGGCCAAGCACATCCTCGTTCATCACTTGAAACGCGTGCCACACACCGAGCTCGCGCGGAGACAAAAGCTTGGTAGACATCATTCGCATGACAGCATATCAATCCGAGGTTGACACGACAACTTGATCAGGGATATTTTGGTTGATATGACAACCTGTATGCTCAGCGTCCTGCGTCGGAACACCAACTCATCCTGACGGAAAACCGTCACGGCCTCATGAACAGCTTGGAGGCCGTTCAGAAACTGCGACAGCGCGTCGATGCATTGGACTCGCTCGACGCGGGCTGCGGAGACCTCGCTTCAGAATCTTCCCGAACTCCCGCGAACTCCCAAATCCTGGATAGAGCCCAAGGATGCGCTCTCGGCTCGAAGCTATCAACGCAGAGCTCTATCGATCCGTGCGATCAGAAATCATGGCTGGCGCCGCACGACACCGCCTGCTTCAGTAGTTTCAAGATTTGGAGCTGGACACAAATGGAATCCCGTCTCCCGGCCCTGCGTACGACTACCGTGACGAATTACTCGCCGGCATTCAGCAGTTCCGTGAGACGCGCGAAGTCAGTCCCCCCATCGACCGAGAAATGGCGGTGTATCAACCCACACCTGTTCGCCAAATCCTCCGCCTCATAACCGCCGGCCGGTTATCCGAGAACGATGTCTTGGTCGACCTGGGATCCGGACTACGTCATGTGCCGCTGCTCGCATGGGTACTCACTGGGGCAGAGGGTGTCGGCATCGAAGTCGAACCTGCATACGTTGCCACTGCGCTCGAATCTGCCCGGAGCCTCTTCGTCCAGAACCGCGTTCATTTTCACTCCGGGGACGCCAGGACAGGAGACCTCGCCCGCGGGACGGTGTTCTAATCTCTATTCGCCATTTACCGGCTCGACCTCGCCGGGGTCCTCCGCCGGCTCCGAACCGAGAGCCGCAAAAGGCAAATCAGGATCTGCGCCTTCGGACCTTGCACCCGCACCGTCGCAATGGAGTCCTGGCTCACAACCGACAGCCCTCCTCATCCGGATCACATCGCCGTTTTTGTGCCTGCTCATTAAATCGGCACCCGCTTCTCCATCGGGATCGATCGCCGCATTCTTGCCTGCGTCCGGATAGAGCCGAACCGGCCAACGTACCGGAATATCTTTCGGTGGTCATATACTTGGGAAGTGAAATTCCCCTTCCACGGCCAGGAATTGGTTGCGCTGATTGTCGCGGTGTCGTTCGCCGCCGGACTCAACGTTTACGCCACCGTCGCCACGCTCGGTCTGCTGGCCCATTCCGGTTTTCTCCCCCTGCCCGCAGCGCTTGGTCTGCTTTCCAGCTGGTGGGTGATCGGTGCCAGCGCCGCGCTCTTTGCAGTGGAGTTCTTCGCCGATAAAATTCCCGCATTCGATCTTGTCTGGAATGCCCTGCATACGTTTATCCGAGTGCCTGTGGCCGCATTGCTCGCGTGGCGCGCCACGGCCACTCTTTCTCCCGGCGAGCAGCTCGCGGTCAGCATCCTCGGCGGCCTTATAGCGCTCGCTGCCCACGGCGGCAAAACCGCCGCGCGCGCCGCTGTAACGCCGTCACCCGAGCCGTTCTCAAATATCTCCCTCAGCCTGGGCGAAGACGCGCTGTCCATCGCGCTCACCTGGCTGGCCACCCGTCATCCCTTTGTCGCCGCCTCAATCGCTGCCGCATTGGTCATCTTCATCGTTCTCGCCATCCGCTGGGTCGCGCGAGCTCTGCGCGCCCTGTTCCGCAATGCCGAACACGTCGTTGAAAACTGAGCCGCCAATGTGTCCGCAACGATGCAGGCGACGAACAGTCTTCCGCCGTCTCCGGACTATTCAAACTGATTAAGATCGGTGTCGGGCGCTGGATATCCCAACGCTCGGCACATGGCAACGATCTGCCCCTTGTGGTGAAACGCATGCGTCAAGACATGATGGAGAATGAGCGCAGGAGTGCGGACCGCCCTGTCCCCATCAGAGAACTTAAGTTCGGTATCCGCGTTCAACTGCTGATCTGGCAAGGTTGATAGAAACGCTCGGGTCCGCTGACTGACTTCCTGCTGCATGACTCGCGCATCGGCCACATCTGGAAAATCTGAAGGGTCGCGATCCGCATACGGGAGGCTCTGAAGCGTGTGGATCCAAAAACCTTCACAGTTGAAGATATGTATCACTTGCTTACGCAGCGTAGGGAAACCGAAGTCCGGCAATTCTTTCCCATAGGCGATCGCGGGGATCGTGGAGAGATGGTCAAGCAAAAGAGTGAGACTGGCGTGAGTCCAGCCATGCAATTTACGTACCCCTTCAAGAGTGAACATGAATTTCCCCTCGCCATCATCATAGGAGTTCCTTGGGAGAGAATCGCCGGCAGCACGGCGCTGAATGGGCGCATCGCCCAAAGATGCTTGATCGCCTCGCGCGAACTATCGCTCAACGATGCCTGTTGTACCCGAATGGCCCGTCCATCACCAGGTCGCTGATGCTTTCTCCATGCACGTAACGGAAACACCAGTCGGTGCTGTGTTGCTCCTGGCCGTCTTCAAAGCTGATGTCCCGATAGACCACCCGCCCGAAAAGAAATATCGATTCCTCGCAGCGTCGCACCGCCGCCAGCGCTTCGTCCGTTTTGCATACCCACTTCGCATCATTCCTTCCAAATCGCTGCAAAATTGCCGACTCTCCTGGAAGAAGCAGAATCGGAGATTTCAAAACACTCGAGGTTGCCAGTTCGCTGACCAGGTCCGCCTTCAATTGGCCCGCGTCCTTCACCCGGCTGATCTTGTCCGGGCAATCGATAATCTCTGCGGGCGTTCGTCCGTGGTTGGTGGCCACAATCTGCAGCGTGTTGGCGGAATCTCGCGACCGCTCAATTGACATCCGGACCCATGGCCGCTGCGCATTGATCACTGCCCGCGCATTCCTCTCTGCCGCGCGCGCCGCCTCCATCACCGACTGCGCGACCGTCTCCGTCAACTGCAATTGTCCGCGGGCTTGGCGGAGCATCCGCAGCGCGAGCAGAACCGCAAGATATCCCACCAACGCCAGGCCCGTGTTAGCTGCCCAGCCGATCCGCTCATGCAGCGTCCACGGCGCAGGAGTGCTGGGCGGATTGATCACCCGGATCTGCGGAGTAGCGTAACGCCCTCCATCTGCCTCATCCAGGCCCCTGCTCGCGCCAACACCTTCGGCTCTCCGTTGCAATACTTCGACTTTTGGCGCTGGAGTTGGAATTCGCACCGCAACCGGAGGTTTACTCCGCACCGGTGGAGTGTTTTCCGCTGGAGACACATCCGGCGCAGCACCGCCGCCAGTTTGGCCGAGACCGCTGGAAGATCCCAGCCCCCAAACGCACATCAACGCCACAGACAGCAATAGCTTGTGCATCACACATCTCGGCCACTCGAGGCCGGCTCATGCATTTCTCCTGCACGTGTGTTTCCAATCTGTCTGTCGGGGACTGAGGAGAACTTCAGAAGGTGAACCGCATTTCGGAACAGGTGTGCCGCCCGCGAAGCGAGATCAGATTACAAAGGAGCGGAGTCACCAAAATCGTTTTGCTGATCCGGCACGTAAGAAACTGCTTCAGACCGGCCGGGCAAAACACCCTTCCGTGACCCTTCTCCGCGCACGCGCTCTTGTCCGATCCTTACCGGGAGCGCTTCCGTCCGGACTTGGCCATCCTCGCCGCCTTCGCCCTCGCGGCCTTGCCCTCTCCGGAGCGCGGCGTGACAATCGGATCAAGGTCGGGACCGACCCGCTTCACCGTGGTGTCGATCATTTCGTAGTTGATCGTTCTCGGAGCCACCGGGCGGGTGATCCCGGTCTCGGCATTCACGTTCAGGTTGTCATTGTTTCCGAGCAGAAAACTGAACCCTGGGACGCTTCCGCCGGCCACCGGAACCCGCGTCACATTAACCGGGAGGTATCCCGCGATCGGGCGCAGCCGGAATGCCGTTTCGTAGCGGTGCCGCTTCACGCTCCACGTGAAGACACGCACTTGGTCAAAGTCGTAGGGAAGACCCGAGTGAGGTTGACTCAGCACCGTCACGTACTCCGGGACTTCATGATCCGGCGCCTGCGATTGCGGGTCCGTCACCTTGGCCAGCAGGTAGGCTCCGACGATGCGCTGGCCCTCTGCGTACTGCGCCACCTCATCCGGCACATCCACATCGATCCGGCTGGAGAGAAGCCACCCCGCGTGCCCTTGTCCGTCCCGCACCAGCCACCAGTCCTCCATCGCCACCGGAGGCCCTTCCGGCTCTTTCGCCTCCGCCGCTGCAGCGTCCCTGGCGGAAAAACCCGCTTGCTCACGGGCGGCTGCGCCGGATGCCGCTCCGGCCTTGATAGATGGAGTTCCTCCGTCGCGCCCGCTTTTGTTTGAACCATCCCCAGCCTTGGCCGGAGAAGTTCCTTGCCCGTTCGCGGCCGGCGCCCCTCCGGTCGCATTTCCCTGGGTGGGAACCTTGTGCGCGACTTGCCCGTTCTTGGGCACTGAGGCCCGCGCCAGCATTTGCAACTTGGTGTTGGCGGGCAGCAGCAGAAACCGCTCCGTGTCCCGCCCCGGCATCAGGTGCAGATACACGTCGTCACGCAGTACTGCGGTAGCGATCACAGGATCCTGTTTGTGCTGGGTTCCCAACTGCGCGAACGCATCGTAAATTTTCCCGTCAATCACCGCATGCTGCTCGATCCAACCGATTTCGTTTTTTTGCGTTTTCACGCGCAAAAAACGCCGCCCGCGCTCAACCACTTCCAGCGGCTGGCCGTTGGTGACTTCGGCGACGCGGTTGGAGACGGCGGCGACGCGATCGTGAAGGAAAACCTGGCGGGCGGAAACATAGACAGTTTCGTGCTGGTCTTTGCGCAGGTGTTTGCAGCCAGAGAGGATAACGAGGACACACATTGCGGAAAAGACGAGGGCGGTCAGGCGGGGAGTAAAGACCGTTGAGGGCAATTGGGAGCGGGTCTGCACAGCAGGAATCTGCTAAGAGGATAGCACCCGGAGCATCGGTTCGACCGCATTGCGAGAGTGTTCCTCACCCACTGTTCCACGTGGAACATCGGAAATTGTTCCACGTGGAACAATTGGTGCCGGCGATCACAGGCGGGTGTTCAGGTGCAGACCATTGCACCGGTTTGTGATTCCCTGTCAGCCGGGGCTGTTTTGCGTAACAGGTGGCGGGGTAATTTTGTGCATTTCAATTTCGCGGGGCTGGCGGCGATTCAGTGGGGGCTGGAGGTGGGCAGCCGGGGTCCGGCGAGCCATGAGGCGGCTATGCAGATGATGAGAATGGCGGCAATGACGCCGAGGGAGAGAGAGATGGGAATTTCGATCCAGCGGGCGGCGAGCATCTTGAAAGCGACAAATGCGAGGAGAGCGCCGAGTCCGAAGTGAAGGTAGCGGAAGCGGTCGAGGAAGCCGGCAAGGGCGAAGTAGAGGGAGCGGAGCCCGAGGATAGCTGCGATGTTGGAGGTGTAGACGATGAAGGGGTCGTGAGAGACGGCCAGAACGGCGGGAATGGAGTCAACGGCGAAGAGCAGATCTGTTACTTCGACGGCGAGGATGACGGGGAGGAGCGATCCTTCAGCGGGCTGGAGGCGGCGAATCCATGCGGGAATTGCGGCGCGGGCGGATCCTCCGCGCACCAGGCGCCAAGCGGCATACAAGAGGAAGAGGCCGAAGATCCAGGTGATCCAGTGGAAGCGGGCAATGAGGGTGACACCGGCAGCAATGAAGAGGGCGCGGAGGAGGATGGCTCCGCCGACTCCCCAGGTGAGGGCGCGGTGCTGGCGGTCGATGTCGATTTCGAATCCCTGAAAGAGGACCAGGAAGACGAAGAGGTTGTCGATGCTGAGGGAAGTCTCGATAGTGTATCCGGCGATGAACTGGAGCGCCGGCACGTGTCCCTGGCCGATGGCGATCCAGGCGGCGAAGAGGGCGGCGGCGACGGCCAGGACGGCGGTCCACAGCCAGGCCAGGAGTTCGGTCTGGCGGGAGGCCCGGCGCTTCCCGGTGAGGAGAGAGTCGGCTACCAACAAGGCGGCGACCGCCGCATGAAATCCTAACCACCAAGTCCAGGAGGCGCCGCCGATCATGTTTGCATGCTACAGGATCGAGAATGGCAGAGATGGCGGCGGACAATGCAGAGATGGCGGCGGACAATGCAGAGATGGCGGCGGACAATGCAGAGATGGCGGCGGACAATATAGCGAAGGGCGGGGCAGACGTCTACAACGCATGTTTCGCCCAGTCATTTCTCCCATGTCCAGATGCAGGAAACGGGACCCGGCGTCATTCGTTCGCGGAGGGAGCGCGGGTTACTGCGGCTCCCACTGTTTGAGCATGATCCCGGGTAGCACAAGCGACCGGGTGAAGTGATCCCCGGCTCGTAGATTCTTATCACGACGCGGGAGTGGGGAAGGTCGGCGCGTTCACCGGGAACTTCGCAGCCCGGACACGGCGCATAAAGTCCTAGAGCTTTGATCCAGAGACGCCGGCTCGAGGTCCGTCCGGGCGTTGTTGGGTGGATTTGAATTTGTCCGCGAGGGTGCGAACGGGGAAACGCCTGGCCCGGATGAAACTCGTCATTGATGAAGGATCTTTTCAAGGCGAATAGCAGCAGGTCAAACATTGAATCGCCGGTTTGAAGATCAACCGGAAAGTTGTCACAGCGATCCTTTTACACCAGGGAGCCCGATGGTAAGGCTATGCCGCGCATCGAGGAACGACCCGATTCGCGCGTTGAGCTGCGACTCGAAGCGAGGGTGCCTGCGGCGGGCCGGTTTTCAGAGTCCCGGAGCCATTAAACGGGCGTTCATACTCAGATTGCATGCATGCACAAACGATGGGGTTTCGACAGGAATAGGCAATAGATCGGCAGGATCGGGATAGCGGGACCGTGGGGGCCTTGAGTAGTCTTATCAACGAGCGGATTGCCTGATGACCCCTCCATGGGGGAAGCGGGTTTCGCCAAGCAGGTACGCCTTTCCGCGGGCATGCGGCCCGCCTGAAGCGGGCGATGCGGCCTGAAGGCGAGGCCGCATCGCCGCTGGTTGCAAAAGATGGATCATGCACAAACTACCCACTGAAAGGTTCGAGGAAATTTCCAATGTACAAAGCAAAAGCATATTCGGTTTCGAGCGCGACATCGCCGTTTGCTTCCACCACCATTGCACGCCGCGATCCGGCTGAAGATGATGTGCAAATTGAGATTCTTTTCTGCGGGATTTGCCACTCGGATCTGCACCAGGCGCGAAACGAATGGAGCGGATTGATGCCGACTGTTTATCCCTGCGTACCCGGCCATGAAATTGTGGGGCGGGTGACGAAGGTTGGTCCGGCGGTGAGCAAGTTCAAAGCCGGCGACCTTGCCGCGGTAGGCTGCATGGTGGATTCGGACGGCACGTGCCCGGAGTGCAAGGCGGGGCTGGAGCAGTTCTGCCCGAACATGACGCTTACGTACAACTTCCCTGACAAGCATACGGGTGGGGTAACGTACGGCGGCTATTCAGACAGCATTGTTGTCAAAGAGCGCTTCGTGCTGAGCGTGCCGTCGAACCTCGACCTGGCGGGGACCGCGCCGCTGTTGTGCGCCGGGATCACCACCTATTCGCCGATGCGGCACTGGGGAGTGACGAAGGGCAAGAAGGTAGGCGTGGTGGGGCTGGGCGGGCTGGGGCACATGGGAGTCAAGTTCGCCCATGCGTTTGGCGCGCACACGGTAGTGTTTACGACGTCGCCGAACAAGAAGGAAGATGCGCTGCGGCTGGGCGCGGATGAAGTGGTGGTTTCGCGCAACGCGGACGAGATGGCCAAGCATGCTGGGAGCTTCGATTTCATTCTGGACGCGGTGGCGGCGGAACATGACATCAACGCCTACATCAACATGCTGCGGCGGGACGGCAATCTCACCATGGTGGGAGCGCCGGAGAAGCCGCTGCCGGTGTCGGTATTCGGGCTGATCTTTGCGCGGCGGAGCTTTTCCGGGTCGCTGATCGGCGGAATCGCCGAGACGCAGGAGATGCTGGATTTCTGCGGGAAGCATAACATCACCTCGGACGTGGAAGTGATTCCAATTCAGAAGGTGAACGAAGCATATGAGCGGCTGGTTAAGTCGGACGTGAAGTACCGCTTCTCGATCGACATGGCTTCTCTTAAATCCGAGTAGCGGGAAACGAGGGAGGCGCGTGAGCGCGGAGCCGGCTGGCGCTCCTCCTAAACATTTAGGTAAAGACAGGCGAGGGTGACAAATGCAGAAGCGGAAGTTGGGAAACAGCGGCCTGGAGGTTTCGGCCCTGGGACTTGGCTGCATGGGGATGAGCTTTGGATACGGGCCGCCGGCGGACAAGGCGGAGATGATCAAGCTGATGCACGCGGCGGTGGATCTCGGGATCACGTTCTTTGACACGGCGGAAGTGTATGGCCCGTGGACAAACGAGGCGCTGGTGGGCGAGGCGTTGTCACCGCTGAAGGATCGGGTGGTGATTGCGACGAAGTTTGGTTTCAACGTGAACCAGGATGGAACGCCGGGCGGGCAGGGCCTGAACAGCCGTCCGGAGCGGATCAGGCAAGTGGCGGATGCATCGCTGCGACGGCTGAAGATCGACGCTATCGATTTGTTTTATCAGCACCGGGTAGACCTGGACGTGCCGATCGAAGAAGTAGCCGGCGCGGTGAAGGATTTGATCCAGGCTGGCAAGGTAAAACATTTCGGGATGTCGGAGGCGGGCGCCAAGACGATCCGGCGGGCGCACGCGGTGCAGCCGGTGACGGCAGTGCAGAGCGAGTATTCGTTGTGGACGAGAGGACCGGAGGCGGAGGTGCTGCCGACCCTGGAAGAGCTCGGTATCGGGTTCGTGCCATTCAGCCCGCTGGGTAAGGGCTTCCTGACGGGCAAAATGGACGAGAATACGACGCTGGACAGGGGCGATTTTCGTAACACGCTGCCACGATTTACGCCGGAAGCGCGGAAGGCAAACCAGGCGCTGGTCGATCTGCTGGGCAAGATCGCGAAACAAAAGAATGCGACACCGGCGCAGATCGCGCTGGCATGGTTGCTGGCGCAGAAGCCGTGGATCGTTCCGATCCCGGGGACGACGAAGAAGCACAGGCTCGAGGAGAACGCGGGAGCAGCGGGGGTTGATTTGTCGGCGGATGACCTTGCGCAGATCGAGAATGCCGCAGCCGAGATCGAGATTCAAGGGGCGCGGTATCCGGAGCACATCGAGAAGATGACCGGACGTTAAGCCGGACGTGAGGGGAAAGGATTCGACGGGGTTGGGTCGAGTCCTTTCGTTTTGTGGGCCGGATTGGTGATCGGCCAGGATGTAGAGATCACGTTCATAGATCAACAGAGGAGAGAACGGTTATGGAGATCAAGCGCAGCGGTTCGCAGGCTTCGGGCAAGGGGCCGGCAGACTACTTTACGGGAACGGTGCGGGTGGACCCGCTGTTTGAAGCGGCGGCTCCGGCGCGGGTGGTGGGGGCGAGCGTGACGTTTGAACCGGGAGCGCGCACGGCGTGGCACACGCATCCGCTGGGACAGACGCTGATCATTGCGTCAGGTTATGGGCGAGCGCAGAAGTGGGATGGCCCGATTGAAGAGCTGAAGCCGGGAGACGTGGTCTGGTTTGCGCCGGGAGAAAAGCACTGGCACGGCGCATCGCCGAAGACCGCGATGACGCACTTCGCGATCCAGGAGAAGCTGGATGGCAAGACGGTGGACTGGCTGGAGCAGGTGAGCGACGAACAATACGGTGCGTAGTGTGCGGGGACGGTCCAGCACGCCGCGCGCTGGCTATGGAGGGTGTGTCCGCTACTCGGTGGAGTGGCGGACGGGGCGGCTGGGGAGGCGCGGCGGAGGGATGGGCGGCGGGGCGTTGGCGGTACGTTTTCTGGACCTCGAGGGCTTCTTTTCCGGTTCTTCGATGACGGCACGCATCCAGTAGTTTCCGTCGCCGTCGACCTCGATGCCGTGGACTTCGCGCTCGAAGCCGGGGAAGCGCTTGCCGAACTTTTCCATGGCAAGGATGAGCTTGATGACGGGGGATTCTGGGCCGCCGAGACGCTCGCCGGGCATGGACATGGGAATGCCGGGCGGGTAGGGAACGAGCATCACGGCAGCGATGCGTCCCGCCATTTCGCGGAACGGGATGCGCTCGGTTTCGTGACGCACGAGCTTCTGGTAGGTCTGGGCCGGAGTCAGGACCGGGTCGAAGTCTTCATCACAGGCGGCATTGACGAGGCCGGCGAGATCGAGTTCGATCATGGCGCGGTGCATTTCATCGGAGAGGTCTGCGAGGGTGAGGTTGCGGTAGCGGCCGGGGAAGCGCTGCACCAGTTCGGGGAGGGCTTCGTCGAGGGAGGCCTCGGAGTCGTAGAGGCGCTTGAACTCGAAGAGGTTTTCGAGGAGGCTGCCCCACTTGCCCTTGGATGTTCCGACAGAAAAGAGTACGAGCACGGTGTAGTCGCCGGTGCGGGCGATCTCGACGCGGCGCGAATCGAGGAATTCGGTAAGGACGGCGGCGGGGATGCCCCACGGAGCGATCACGCCCTGAGCGTTGACGCCGGGGGTAAGAATGGTGACCTTGGTGGGGTCGAGCATGCAGTAATCGTCGGGCGAGTCTTCGTCCTGGTAGCCGTGCCAGTCTTCGCCGTGCTTGAGGGTCCAGCAGCTGGGCTGGGCGGCGAGCAGTTCGTCTTCGGCGTCTTCAAACAGGATGCTCTCGCCGCTGGTGGGGTCGGTGACGCGTTCAGGCTGGTAGATGCCGAAGAACCAGGCTTCGCCGTTTTCCGATTCATCACGCAGGCGATGGGCAACGGAGCTCATGGCCTGGCGGAAGCTGATGGCGTCGGCCAGGGTTTCGTCCATGAGAGTGGGGCCGGCGGGCTCGTCCATCATGGCGGCAGCGACGTCGAGCGAGGCGATGAGCGGATAGAAAGGTGAGGTGGTGCCGTGCATCATGAAGGCTTCATTGAACTGATCGAAGTCGAGAGGAGCCCGGTCGGAGAGCTTGATGTGAATCATGGAGCCCATGGAGAAGGCGGCCAGCATCTTGTGGGTGGACTGCACAGAGAAGATGGCAGGCCGGTCGGCCATGTCGTCGGGCACGCCCATCGCGTAGCGTTCTCGATAGATGGGGTGGAATTTGGCGTAGGCGTACCAGGCCTCGTCGAAGTGAATGCGGGGGACCGAGCCGGCCAGTTGTTTGACCACCTGGTCGACGTTGTAGCAAAGGCCGTCGTAGGTGGAGTTGGTGACGACGGCGTAGGTGGGCTGCTGGGAGCGGGCTCCGGCGGCGAAGGGGCTGCGGGCGATGAGCTGCTGAACAGATTCCCGGGAGAATCGTTTCAGGGGAACCAGGCCGATCATGCCATAACCGTTGCGCATGGGCTTGAAGTAGACGGGGCGCGCGCCGGTGACGGTGAGGGAGTGGCAGATGGACTTGTGGCAGTTGGCATCGGCGAGGACGATGTCGTCCTGGGCGATGACGCCATGGCCGACGATCTGGTTGGAGGTGCTGGAGCCGCCGAGGACGTAGAAGGTCCAGTCGGCGCCGAAGATGCGGGCGGCGTTGCGCTCGGAGTCGCCGGGAGGGCCGATGTGATCGAGCCACGACCCGAGCGGGGCGGAGGAGATGCCGAGGTCGGAGCGGAGAAGGTTTTCGCCGAAGAAGCGGTGGAACTCCTGCCCAACGGGGTGTTTTAGAAAAGCCACTCCGCCCATGTGTCCGGGGGCGTCCCAGGAGTAGGCCGACTGGTCGTTGTACTTGAGCAGTTCGCGGAAGTAGGGGGGGAGGAGTTGTTCGTGGTAGCGCTCGATGGCGGTGTCGAGGCGCGAGGCAATGAAGGCGGGGGTGTCGCCGAAGAGGTGGATGTACTCGTGGACCTGCTTGATGACTTCGAGGGGGAGTTCGGATACGAGGGTGCGGTCGGCGATGAGGAAGATGGGGACTTTCTTGTTGCGATGGCGGACGGCGCGGATGATGTCGAGGGCGGCGCGTTCTTCGAATTGCGAGTCGCCTTCGAGGTCCCAGTCGAGAAGGATGGCGGAGTAGCTGGGGTCGGAGGTGACGAGGGAGAGGCCGTCTTCAGGGGAGGTGGTGCGTACGACTTCGTAGCCCTCTTCACCGATGGCGTCGACCAGGCGCTCCATGGCGCGATCGGAAACCGAGTCGGTTCGCCCGACCTCACTGGCAATCAATAAAACCCACCGCTTTTCGCTCATCCAACCCCTGTTCTTCGATGAAAATCATTCGGCCTGCCCGGCCGGACGGCATCAGGCAAACAAGTCATCATATCGCGTCTTGTTTGCGGTTGTGTGAGGGGGAGATCGAGGCGGGGGGAGGAATCACCGGGAGGGGCTATCGAGCGGGGTTTATCGATGTGAAATCCGGGCTGGGAGGGGTGGCTGGAATCAGCGCACGAAGGAGAATGTGCCGCAGAGGTCAGTCGAGTTGGCCATGGCTTCGGGGGTCAGTACGGGCATGTCGGAGCCGGAGAAGAAGGCTACATCGAGAGACCCTCCGACCAGGCTAGTGACCATCCACTGCGTTTCTTCGCTGCCACAAAGGCTGTTGTGTCGAAGGAAGCGTTTGGAGGCCGGGATGCTGAGGCGGTAGAGGGCACCGGCACCACCTCCGTTGCCCTCACCTACAAAGACGGCGCCGGTTTCGGCGGGCTGGAGTTTTCGAATCTGGGCAAGAGTGAAGGGGAAAAAATTTATATAGAGCTTTCCATCGGTAATGGCGATGTCGCCGGTGATGGATTTGGCCGTGGAACTGGCAGCGCGCCAATTGCCGCGGTCCTGAGCTGAAGCCGGGAAAGAACAGGCGGCGATGAAGAAGGCGAGTTGAAGGGCGGCGCTGGGGAGACTTCGGGGCATGCATTGAGGATGACATCCGGGGAGGCATCTAGCAAACCGGGGCGAGACAGTTCGGTGTACAAAAATGAAGCGCGCGAAGAACGCGCGCTTCATGACTTGCTCATTCGCTGTTTTACGGGACACCACGTTCAGATGCAAGGTGTCTCCGCGGTTAGCGGCTGGACATTTCCTTGCCCTTGCCGTCGATGGGAACGTTGTGTGCCTGAGCGATCTGCTCGATCAGCTGAAGGTGTTGAGAGATGACCGTGGCGCCCTGCGTGGCGACCTGCTTGACGCTGGGATCCTGCGCGGCCTGCGCTTCGCCCTGGAATTCTTTCAGGTCTTCTTTGTGGTCCTTGACCATGGCCTGGATGTATTGGGTATCGAATTCCTGGCCTGACAGAGCGGACAGCTTTTCGATCAGCTTCTTATCTTTCTTTGAAGGACCTTTGGGTTCGCTGACGCCCAGCTGCTTGGCGACGGGCTTAAGCCATTTCTCAGCCATCTGGGTGTGGTCATTGACCATCTTCTGGCCGAATTGCTTGACATCGTTGCTCTGGGATTTCTGTTCTGCGAGCTGTCCTAGCTGGACCTCGGCGTTTCCACCCTCGAGAGCCTTGGAGACGAAGGACTGATCGCCCATGGATTGAGCGGGCGCAACGCCCGGGCTAACTCCCGCGCTGCCCATGGTGGAGGAGGGAGCCTGTGAAGGCGCGCTGGGTTGCTGCGCACCTCCGCCACCCGGATTCTGGGCAACGAGGGCGGTGGAGACGAGCAACGCAGGAACCGAGCACAACCACATCTTATTGCGAGTTAATTTACTCAACATCGAATCTCCTCTCTGAGAGGCATCACCGCCGGGCCGAAGCCCCGTCGCGGGTCGTTCTTTTGCCTTGGGCATGCGATGCGGCGGTCTTTAAGGGGAGTTGCCTGGAGATGGGACAGGGGGCGCCTGGAGATCGGCGCTAGAATCCCCTTTCGAGGCGCAAAGCGAGTGTTTCCGGAAGGTTAGCGTGGCGGATGGCGCGCTGGGCGGCAAACACGGGGTAAGGTACGCGATGCCAGGTAAACAGGGCTTCGGCATCGTCGTAGAGGCCGAAGGCGGCCCGCCAGTCGCCGTCGCGCGGCTGACCGACAGAACCGGGGTTAATCAGGTAGCGGATGCCGCCGCGAAGGGTGATGGTGTCGGATTCAGCTTCGCGCTGTGAATCGTATTGCGGGCGGAGGCGAAAGAACTCTTCACCGTTGCTGGCAAAGGCGGCCTGCATGTGGGTATGTCCGAAGAGGGTGATGCGCTGCGGGCTGATGCTGAGGGACAGGAGGGCGTCGTCGGGGGCGAAGAGGTATTCATCTTCATCGACGGGCGAACCGTGGACGCAGGCTACCGCCGAGCCTGACGGCGTGACCGGACCGGTGGGTAGCTGGGCCAGCCATTCAAGGTGATCGGGAGTGAGGACGGTCCGGGTCCAGCGGACGGCGGCGGCCGCGTCGTCGCTGAAGTCTTCTATGGAAGTAATGCCGGCGCAGGCCCGGTCGTGATTGCCGCGGACAAAATCGTGGCCAAGAGAGCGGACGCGTTCGAGGACCTCGACCGGGTTGCCGCCGTAGCCGACGATGTCGCCGAGGTTCCAGACAACGTCGTGAGGCGGAGCGGCGGCGAGCACGGCTTCGAGGGCGTCGAGATTCGCGTGGATGTCGGACAGGATGAGGGCGCGCATGTGGAATTGATCTGACATTCATCGTACTGTGCGCGGGCGGGTGGGTTGGCGAACCTCACGGCAGAACGGAGGTGACGCGACGCCATGCAATCTGCAAAACGTGGTTGAGACGGTTTCACCGACTCGCGGCACGGGCGGATGGACGCGGCCGGGATGGGTCTTTTAGGATGGTGCGCAATCTTATGACAAGCAAAATCCGGTTCGCGATTTTGGCGTTGGTGGTGGTGTCGGCTGGGGTGTTGGTCCGCGGTCAGCAGACGGGTGCGGCGATTGTTGTAGACGGCGCGCATCCGGGCGCGGCGATTTCGCCGTCGATGTTCGGAATTTTCTTCGAGGACATCAACTTTGCGGCGGATGGCGGCCTGTATCCGGAGCTGGTGAAGAACCGGTCATTCGAATTCAGCGAGCCGCTGGCGGCGTGGCACGAGATTATGGCCATCAATGCGCAGGGGATTGTGCCGGGCAAGGGCGAGTTGTGGATCCGGACGGAAGAGCCGCTGCATGCGACCAATCCGCATTATCTGCGGGTAAAGGTTTATGAGCCGGGGTATGGGTTCTACAACACGGGATTTCGCGGGATCGGTGTGGAGAGCGGGAAGGAGTATCGCTTCTCGGCGTATGTGCGCACCGCAGGACCCAAAGCGATACGCGCAACGCTGACCGATGGCAGCGGGCACGAGGTGGGAAGCGGCAAGCTGGAGGGTTTTGGCAGCGGGTGGAAGAAGTACGAGACGGTGATCCGCGCCAACGCGACGGAGGACCATGCGCAGCTGAATCTCTTCGTGGATGAAAAGGGTTCGGTGGATCTGGACATGGTGTCGCTGTATCCGTTGGACACGTGGAAGGGCAGGCCAAACGGCCTTCGCAAGGATATCGTGCAGTTGCTGGCAGACATGCATCCGGGATTTATCCGGTTCCCAGGCGGCTGCATCGTGGAAGGACGGCGGCTGACGACGCGGTACCGGTGGAAGACGACGGTGGGTGACATCGCCGAACGAACGACGATCGTAAACCGGTGGAATGACGAATTCGATCAGAGGCCCGCGCCGGATTATTTCCAATCGTTCGGGCTGGGGTTCTATGAGTATTTCCAACTGGCGGAGGATGTAGGGGCAAAGCCGCTGCCGATTTTGAATTGCGGGATGGCGTGCCAGTTCAATTCGAATGAGACAGCCGCGGTGAATGAGCTGGACGAGTATGTGCAGGACGCGATGGACCTGATCGATTTTGCCAATGCGCCTACTTCGACGCCATGGGGCAAGCTGCGGGCGGAGATGGGGCATCCCGAGCCGTTCCACCTGGAGATGATGGGGATCGGCAACGAGCAGTGGGGGCAGCGCTACGTGGAGCGGTACAAGGTGTTCGCGGCGGCGTTGAAGGCGAAGCATCCGGAGATCAAGCTGGTGGTAGCGGCGGGACCATCGCCGGCGGGCGAGCCGTTCGAGACGATGTGGAAGACGTGGCGGGAGCAGAAAGCGGATATTGTGGACGAGCACTACTACATGGCGCCGGAGTGGTTTTTGTCCAACAGCGACCGCTATGACAAGTACGACCGGTCGGGTCCGAAAGTATTTGCGGGAGAGTATGCGGCACAGACGTCGGGGGTAGCCAAGTCAGACAACCACAACAACTGGAAGGGTGCGATCGCCGAAGCCGCGTTCATGACCGGGCTCGAGCGCAACGGCGACGTGGTGCGGATGGCTTCGTACGCGCCGCTGCTGGCGCGTGTGGACGCATGGCAGTGGACTCCGGACGCGATATGGTTCGACAACCTGCGCTCATACGGGACGCCGAATTTCTATGTGCAGAGCATGTACGCAAACAACGTGGGGACGCGAGTGGTGCCGGTGACGCCGCATGCGGAAGGCGGGCTGTACACCACGGCGTCGCTCGATGAGCGCACGCATGAGCTGATTGTGACGGCGGTGAATACGACCGGGGAGGCGAAGGCGGCGTCGCTCGATGTGGAGGGAATGAAGCCATCGGGAACGGCCAAGGTGATCAAGCTGGAGAGCGCGGATGTGAATGCGGAGAACAGCTTCGATCATCCTACGGCGGTGTCTCCGGTCAAGTCGACGGCGGAGGTGAACGCGGGGCCGAATGCGGTGTCGCTCGATGCATACTCGATGACGGTGTGGCGAATTCCGGTGGGGTAGGTCGGCCTGGGTGCATTCGTCCTTTGAAAAGCTCATCGGGCTGGTTCGTTACAACGCATTTTCCGGCATCCAAATTATTGAGGTGAATAGGGATGCGTGAACGAATCGTCCTGACGCTGGCATTGAGCGGGCTATTTGCATGTGCGAGCGGTTGCAAGAAAGAAGTGGATCGGTCGCAATTCAAATCAGCAATCAACAAGTCGTTTGACGGCCGTCACGAATGCATCTGGCCCGAACCAATAAAGCTGCCTGCCCAGGCCGATCCCTCCAAGGACGAAAGGGTGCGCGACTACGAGGCTCTCACCGATGCCGGCCTTTTCATCCGCGAGGCCGTGGAAAAGAAGCGCTTCCTCGCTGGCTCCAAGCAAGTCAACAACTACGATCTATCCGACAAAGGCCACTCTTCCTGGACTGCTGACCCGAGCCAGCCCGGTTATGGCAACTTTTGCTTTGGCCATTTCAACGTCACGGCCATCGACAGCGCCATCCCCAATGACCCGTCCAACCCCACGCAATATACGGTCAAGTACCGTTACGAGGTCGAAGGCATTCCCGAATGGGCCCGCACCCCCGAATCGATGAGGGCCTTTCGCAAGATCGCCGCTGACACAGCGATTCAGTCAGCCACTGCAACCCTGGTCAAGAGCGCTGACGGAGGCTGGGCGGTTGCACCATCACAACCGGCACAGTAGGCGATGTGCATTTCGAAAAGAACCGGCTTGCCGGCCCTGGTGCGATTCGTGCCCGCGAAATAGCTGGATCACTGCGTCGGGTTAACATCCGCTGCCCTGGTGGCGTATGCCAGGCGCGGCTCTGCGCCAGCCACGGTGATTCCTCGGCAAAATGCGGCCAGGAGCGGACGGGCACGTTCTACTGCTTCGACTGCACCAGCCGCAATGACCCAGAGACGACCAGCTGCGGCATCGCCGGGGCTGCCGATCACAGGCGCTGCTACAAAATCAATGTCCCGGTCGGCGTGCTCCAGGGTGAGCCGCCGGCAGAAGTCCGTGCTGATGGTGCCGCACAGGATGTGAAGCAATCCGGGGGAAAGCGCATCGATAAGGCGGTGAACGCCGAAGAGCAACTCTTCGTATGCCGCGTCGTCGAAGAGCATCGTGACCAGAGCATCGGAGCCGAGTTCGGCCTCGGCCGGGGTGGCGGCCGCGATGGCGCCTTCGTGGATGAGCGGCTTGGTGCGCTCTTCGCTGCGGTTCCACACGGACAATTCGTGTCCGGCAGCGAGTAACCGGAGGGCCATGGGTGTCCCCATCTGGCCGAGTCCCAGAAATCCGATCCTCATGGCAATTCCTGCAAATCGGGGTCTGCTGTTCGGGGCTACATCTTGTCGAGGAGGCGGATGGATTCGAGGAAGACGTCGCCGTCGATGGTGAGGCTGTGGGCGCTCACTTTGTCCAAGGTGTCCTGGGCGGTGTGGTGGTAGCTGTTACCGGGGCCGTAGTCGAGATCGATCACGTCGACCGAGGGGACGTTGCGGTTGAGGAAGGGGAGGTGGTCGTCTTCGACGGCTTCGTCGCGGGCGAAAAAGAATTTGTCGTAGCCGTATTTGTGGGCGGCGGCGCGGACGATGGCGACCAGCCACCCGGTGGAGTTCGATTCGCGCTGGATGTCGAGGTCTTTGTCGCCGATCATGTCGGCGAGGATGAAGGCCTTGATGCGCTTGAGGGTGCCGTCTCCTCCCCACCTGGCGGCGAGGTGGCGGCTGCCGTAGGTGGAGTCGGATTGGGACCAGGTCTGGATGGCTTCTTCGCCGTCGAAGAAGACAAGCCAGACGGAGTAGCCGTCGAGTTGCTTGTTGCGCGCGACCTCTTCGCGGAAGTGGTCTGCGAGGGCGAGGAGAAGCCCGGTGGTGGAGCCTCCGTCGTTGGCGCCGACGAAGTCGATTTTGCGCAGCGGGTAGTTGGTTTCGTAGTGGGTGCCGAGCACGATCACCCCATCCTTTTTCCCTGGGAAGCGCACGATGAAGTTGCGCATGCTGACGGGGCCGATGGGGGTGTTGGCGATGAAGGTGTCTTCTTCGAGCTGATCGTGCTGGAGGTGGGAATGGAGGAAGGCTTCGGCCTTGAGGTGGCCGGGGCTGGTGGGCCAGCGGGGGCCGATGGAGACGAATTCGCGGGTGTACTGAAGGGCCCTGGCGCCATCGAAGTGCTGGGCGCGAGCTGGGACCAGGGCGAGAAGGAAGAAGGCGGCCAACATTCCGGATCTCAAGAACGGAATGCGTGGCGCCCCGTTCTTGCGACGCGGGAGCGACGATCTCATGAGGCGGCGGCCTCTTTGGCACGGCGGTGGTCAGGGTGGACCCACCAGGCGACCGCGATGCCGATCATGTAAAGCGACAGCATAGGGACGGCGTACACGCACATGGTCCAGGGGTCGGGACTGGGGGTGATGATGGCGGCGACCAGGAAGATGATGAGGATGGCGTAGCGGATGTTCTTCCACAGAAAGCGCGGGCTGACGATGCCGAACATGGCGAGGAAGAAGATGAGGATCGGCATTTCGAAGCTGACGCCCAGACCGAGGATGATCGACAGGAAGAACCCGGTGTAGTCCTCGATGGTGACCATGGGGTTGAACTTGCTGCCGAAGCCGAAGATAAGAACTTTGAGGGCGCCGGGGAAGACGTAGTAGTAGCCGAACGCGGCTCCACCCAGGAAGAGACCCACGGTGGCCGCCATGAATGGGACCACGAAACGCTTTTCGCGCTGATAGAGGCCCGGCGCGATGAACAGCCACACCTGAAACAGGATGAACGGCGATGCGAGGATCGCCCCCCCGATGAGCGCTACCTGGAGGTAGAGGTTCATGGGGTCCATGGGGTGGGTGTAGTTGAGCTTGATGTGCATGTTATCGAGGGGGGCCTGGACGAGGCCGTAGAGGCGTTCGCGGAAGTAGAAGGCGATGAAAAAGCCGGCGGCGAGGTAAGCCGCGGAGTGAATGATGCGGCGGCGCAACTCGTCCAGATGCTCCATGAGGCTCATGCCGGGGAGATCTGCGCGCTGGCTTACGGCCGCCCGCGCTTTTCCAATGGCATCGGCGGGATCAACCATGATGGCTTACAGACTCCGTGGGGGGCTGAGCTTCGGTGGAAGAGAGCGAGGAGTCCGGATTGGTGGCCGGGTGGCTGGAATCGGCACCGTTTGACTCGGATGGTATGTAGTGGCGTGCGGGCGGAGTGGGCCGGGATGCGGCGACCTGCTCGCCGGTTGACGGAGGCTGGATGGTGGGCTCCCCTGCGGGCAGGAGAGGTGATTCGGCCGGGTCTTGCGGAGGGTAGTTAGTCTCGGCCGGAAACGGAGATTCTGCCGGGGGGTCGATGGCGCCGATGTCGGCCTGAGCCTCGATGGTCTGGACGGGAACGTCGGCCGGGATCTGAGCCGGGGCGTCAGCGGAGACGGAGATGGCGGGATGCACGGATGGAGCCAGGGCGGCGGCGCGCTGGCGCTCTTCTTCCTTTTTGCGCCGCTCGGCGTCTTCGGCAAGGCGCAACTCTTCTTCCATCTGGAATTTGAAGTCGTTGGATGCCTTACGGAATTCGTACATCAGCTTGCCGATTTGGCGGCCTATCTGGGGCAATCTCCGCGGGCCGAACACAACCAGCGCCATGACCATCAGAATAAGAGAGTCGGCCATTCCGAGGTTGGCGAGTTCAATTGGCGGAGGTGTCCCCATGAAGCACCATGATACCTTTCTGCGCGCAAGCCTCACAAACCGATTGGAGTATGCCGCGTTTCAATTGTCGGACTAACGCCGCCGGCAAGGCTTGACAAGCCTAAGGTTTGGAAATAGCAGACCGGGCGCCGCATCCATGGGGTAAACGGGCTGAGACAGCCGCATGGATTGTTTTCCTGGCCGGGGCGAGCAGGAAAAGGGGAAACTTAGGCGGCCAGGATGGCTTTCACCGGTCTCTGCCCGGCGATTTTACGAAACCGGGTGGCGAGGGCAATCCGGATGACGCGGAATTCCGTACCCTCATTGAGACCTCGGTCGCTCAGAGGGTACCTCGGGGGGTGCAATGACCGCCGCGAAGGCCGGAGCGCGCATCGAATCAGGTAGGGCGAAGGGCCGGGCGTGTTGGTTTGGAGCGTCGGGGTTTCCTTCGAATTGCAAGGTGGAATCGATCTGACTACGGGCTCATTTATCTTTAGGACAGGAACCTGACACGATCATGAAGACATTCACGCTGGAAGAAGCGCAGGCGCTGCTGCCGGTGATGGAGTCGCTGCTGAAGCGGGCGATTGACAGCAAACAATCTGCCGAGGAGGTGGAGGCGACTTTGTCGGAGTTAAGCCGCCGCATCTACCTGTCCGGTGGCATGCGGGTGGACCTGGCGCAGGTGGCCCGTCAGCGCGCGGAGATGGAGACGCTCCTGCAGCGGGTAAGGGAAAGCGTAGCCGAGATTGATTCGATTGGGGTGCAGGTAAAGGACCTGGAGGCCGGGCTTCTGGATTTCCCTTGCCGCCTGGACGAGGAAATTGTGCTGCTGTGCTGGCGCATGGGCGAAACCGCGATCGAGCACTGGCACACCATGGAGTCCGGGTTCAAAGGCCGGCAGCCTGTGGATGAGCGATTCCGGCGGAGGTCGGCGTCGGGCGGCAACAGGCCGAATTGATCGAGGCACGGAATAGGGAATAGGGATTAAGGGTCAGGAATAAAGATCTGGAGTCGGCGGGTTGGGGTGCGAGGCCGTGTTTTCTGGCCGTCCCCGGCCCGTTTCCTTTTTGGGCGAGCTAATCTTTAGCTGGCCATGTACATCTCTGAAGACGACGTTCGCGCGGTGCTCACTTATGAAGCGCTTATCCCGGCGATCCGGCAGGCGCTGGTCGATTATTCAGCGGGGCGCGTGGAACAGCCGGCGCGGATGATCATGCGGGCGGGCAACGCCGAAGGGCGGCGCAACGGGTGGTTCGCGCTGATGCCCGTCATTCATGGCGACGTGATGGGGGTCAAGACGGTCACGTTCTACCCGGGCAATGCAGAGCTGGGGATGCATACGCACATGGCGATGGTGGAGTTGCTCGACCGGGCTACGGGCCAGCCGCTGGCGGTGATGGATGGACGGCTGATCACGGAGATGCGCACCGCGGCGGTTTCCGCGGTGGCGTTGGAAGTATTGTCTCCTTTGCATTTTGAGAAGGCGCCGACGAGTTTTGGAATTCTTGGCTCCGGGGTTCAGGCGCGGGCCCACGTACGCGCGCTGCGGCAGGTGTGGCCGGAGATGGACGCAATTCGGGTGTGGAGCCCCAACCGGGAGCACGCGGCCGCTTGCGCCGCGGAGGTGGGCGGCCGGGCGGTGGAAGCGGACGAAGCAGCGTCTGCCGAGGTGGTGTTGGTGGCAACGTCGGCAACCGAGCCGGTATTGCATGGACGCTGGCTGCGGCCGGACGCGCTGGTGCTGGCGGTGGGAGCGACGGGCGCGACGGTGCGAGAGCTGGACGACGAGACGATGCAGACCAGCTTTGTGGTGGCCGAGTCGCGGTCGTGCGTGGAGCGCGAGTCGGGGGATGTGCTGGGGTCGGGGGTGAGGGTCAGCGGCGGAACTGGGCGAGCTGGCGGCGGGAATGGCGGAAAAAAAGGAGGTCCCTCGCGGGGGCCGGGTGCTGTTCAAGAGCGTGGGAATGGCGATCGAAGACCTGACAGCGGCGCGGCTGATATGGCGGGCGAGGGGTGCAGCGAGATAGTGCCGTGGGAAGTGCCCGAGATTCGTGGCGGACGTTGCTGTGGGAGACGGTGACGGTTTCCATATTTGCAAGTGGCGGGAGCTGTCCGGACATTATGTGACACCGGGAGAATGCAATTCGTCACAGGTGCGCCAACATGCCAAAAGCGGCGAGCGAGAGTTCACTCGCGAGCGTCTTGTATGTGACCGAACAGGACCGGTCTGTCCGTCACCTCGTTTGAGTTCCGGCTGGAGTTAGGAGCGGGAACGGGTGCTTGATTTCGATCAAGGTGCATTGAAGTTTGCTGCGTTAAGCTGAGGCCGTAGTTGCTGGTTCGAGCGGCGGGAGATTGTCCGGCTTTCCGGGCCCGTGTCGAGGTGTGTTCGCGGGGTGTCTACCCTCCCCGGGTTACGGGTTGTAGGCTTTGGGAAGGCTTCTGGAGGAGTGGTGATGAAGATCGGCAGTTGGGCACGGTTGTTTCTGGCGGCATTGCCGCTTCTCTCCGGATGCAAGGGATTCTGGAATGCGCCGAGCACTACAGGAACCGGTACCGGCACGGGGACGAGCAGCGGGGCATTTTATGTTCTGAATCAGAAGACGAGCCAGGTTGCCGCATACACGATCGCGTCGGGCACGGTGACGGCGGTGACGGGCAGCCCTTATGCGCTGAGTTCGGTTCCGTTCGCGGTGGCGGTTTCGCCGAATGGCGGGTTCCTGTATGTGAGCACAGCTGCAGGGATCTATCTGTACACGATCGACAGCAGTACCGGGGCACTCACGCTGGGGAACAGCAACGCGGTGATTTCGGCGGACCCGGCGTACGCGATGGCGGTAGACCCCAGCGGATCATGGCTGATCGAGGCGCCGTCGGGGGGCGGAACCCTGAATGCGATTCCGCTGGTTTCGACGACCGGCCTGGTGGTTTCAGGGTCCTCGGAGCAGACGATTGCGCTGCCATCACTGTTTGTGCAGCAGCTGGCGGTATCGCCGGGAAGCTCGACGACGCCTTACGTGTTTGTCGCGCTGGGGACAGGTGGGACGGCGGTAGTGCCCTTCACTGCGACCAACACCAACCCCTTCGGGACTCTGAAAACGATCGCGGTGAAGAATACCTCGGGAGGAGCGACGGCGGTGGCGGTCGATCCAACCAACCGCCTGGTGTACATCGGCGAGACGGTGGCGGTGTCGGGCACGCAGACGGGCGGACTGCGAGTCTTCACGGTGGGGACCACGCTCGCCGAGATCACGGGATCTCCGTATGCGACGGGCGGAACGGGCCCATCTTCGATCCTGCCCACGGCCAACTATGTCTACGTAGCTAACAAGTCGGTGAGCGGCAGCACGAGCGGCAATATTTCCGGCTACGCGATCACATCGACGGGCTCGGTGTTTTCGCTGACGGCGGTGAACACCATCACTGCCGGGGCGAGCACAGCGGGCATGGCGCAGGACAGCACCGGGACGTACCTGCTGGCAGTGAATTCGGGTGGCAGTCCTGACCTGAGCACGTTCACTTATGACACGACGACGGCGGGCAAGCTGGACGCGTCGACCACATCTGCGACAGGTTCGGATCCGGTGCAGGCCGTGGCAATTGCGGCAGTGCCATAACAGGGGTCAGGTGTCCCGGGTAAGGTTTCAGGGTTCAGGGTTGCAGACGCGCGTGCCGCTATGACATGGGGTTGGTATAGCTCGCTGGGTCCCGTGCGAGATGCGGCTTGTATGCGTGTTCCCACGTCATTGTTCTCTCCGGTTGACAACGTTCAGATTTAGACGCTGCCGTCAGGGCCAGCGGGGTGTCAATGGGAGATGCTTGTGCAGCTATAATCCGAGATGTTTTGGCGCAGCGGATCCGGTGAGTTGCGCGATGCGGCAGTCGGGCGAGGGTGTAGTTGCGGTCGTTTCCTTCTACTTTAAAAAATAGGCGGCTGCGATCGCGGATTGTGCGACATCATCTGCCTTTGCTGGCGGTGTCGGGCGGGACGGTGGCGGCGCTTTATTTTACGCGGCCGTATGCGGACGCGCTGAGCCGCGCCAGTTTCGCGACCGCGTATCCGGCGCTGGTGTTACTGGCTCTGACACTGGTGATCGGCCCATGGAATATGCTGCGCGGCCGGACGAACCCGCTATCGAGCGATCTGCGGCGCGACCTCGGCATATGGGCGGGGGTGCTGGGGGTGCTGCATACGGCGGTGGGCCAGTGCGTACATCTGCGGGGACGGCCGTGGCTCTACTACGTTTATGGGCCGAGCGAGCGGCACACGTTCCCGGTGCGGCACGATCTGTTCGGATTCGCGAATTACACCGGAGCGGTTGCGGTGTTGTTCCTCCTGGCGCTGTTTGCGACTTCGAACGACTACTCACTGCGGCGGCTTGGGACGCCCCGGTGGAAGCGGCTGCAACGATGGAACTACGTTGTGTTCGCGGGCACGGCGATGCACGCGCTGGGATACCAGGCGATCGAGAAGCAGCACACGCCCTATGTGGTTATCGCGCTGGTTTGTATTGCGGCAACGACTGCGCTGCAAATAGCCGGACTCATGATGCGACGAACGACCATGGCGGCAAGGAACATCAGGCTGCGATGAAGCGGCCTTTATTTTTGATTTCAACTCCGAGGATTTCGGCGGACCGCTTTAGCAAAAGATAAGGACCTGCTTCGAGCATGTGCATGAGATCGGTCGGAGCGGTGAGCGTCCGGCTGTGCGGGGAACTGATGGTGAGGATCCGCGGTTGCGGTTCTGTGGCTGCTACCAGAGCGAGGACGCATTCTCGTTCAGCATTGGAGAGCGAATAACACAGGACGATGAGATCGAACTGCCTCTGGGCGAGGGCTTTTTCGGCTTCCTGGATGCGACCTGCGCCTTCCACTTGAAAAAACGCACCGAGTATCAGCTTTCGTGAGTGCAGCAGATTTCTGTCGGTGCTGACTAAAAGTACGTGTTGACTGATGGCCATTCCATCCTCCGGGGGTCTGGTTGTGCGCTTACAAGTCCTCAATTAAGAGGGAGAATAGACTTCCTGCGGCGCCAGTTTCTGTCCGACTGCGTACACACCTAGGGAATGCCCTAGGGTGGCGGATAGATTTCCTTGCAGTTTGTCGGATGGAGCGAATTATCAATGGTCGATGACTGACATAATCGGACCAAGACGAACACAGGGGCTTCAAGGGACCAGCAGTTAGCCTGCGCCGTTGTGCGGCTGAAGCTCGGGCGGTCCCTAGAACGGACAAACACCATGCTCGACAATTCTTCATCGAACATGCTTCTCGCGAATCTCTCGCCAAAGTATCGTGCCTATCTGATCTCGCGGATGCGACCGGTCTCATTCGGTGCGCGGGAGTCACTCTACGAGCCTGATATGACGCCGAAGTTTGGGCATTTCATCACGTCGGGGGTGGCATCAATCGTGGCATCAATGGCCAATGGCGCGACTGCTGAAGTGGCTATCTGGGGCAAGGAAGGACTGGTTGAGAGCTTTCATCTTCTCGGTGGCGCGCGCGTTCCGACCCGCTGCTTCATCCAGGTGGACGGGACAGCGCTGCGAATTCCGTACAAGGAGCTGCAAAAAGAGTTTCGAGAGTCGGAGGAGTTTCGCGACTGCGTGCTGCAATGTGTTCAGAGCCAGGGGTTCATTCTTGGCCAACTCGCGGCGTGCAGCCGGTTGCATTCGGCGGAAGAGCGGCTGGCGCGATGGTTTTTGATGGTGCGGGACCGTATGGAGAGCAACACCTTTTATTTGACCCAGGAATTCCTGGCGACGATGCTGGGATCGCGGCGGACTACGGTGACGGCAGCCGCGGGAGTACTGCAGCACAAGGGAATTATTCGCTACAGCCGCGGGAAAATTCACATCCTCGATCCAGCAGCGCTGGTGCGGGAATCGTGCGAATGCTACGGCACAGTGCATGCGCTCTATGAGAATTTTTACGCCGGAGTGCCGGAAGCGCAGCAGCTGCTTGTACGAGAAGTCGCGATATCCAAATAGATCGGTCCTCCGCCTGACTGCGCAGAGCCTGCATGATGCAGACGAAGGCGCGGCCAAGCCGATGCGGTCCAGAGACGCCGGCTGGTGTAGGATTGGCGCGGATGATCGTACATGGACCGAGGACGCGGCCTGCGGCGTGGACTGTTCGCAGTCAAAAGGTACCGGCGGGATGGCTGTTGCCACTTGCGGCGCTGGAGTGGGTGTGGGAGTGGGCAGCGTATGCGCTGAGCAACTGGGCGTTCCTTGAAGTTTTGGATTATCTGGGGACCTTCTCGGTGCTGATCGCGGTGATATTTTATTTTTCCGAATCGGGCGATCGGGTGAAGCTGCGCCACTACCAGGCGTGGCAGGTGATCAACACGGCGCAGGGCAAGGGCGGGAGCGGGGGCCGGATCGAGGCTCTCCAGGAATTAAACCGGGACAAGGTGCCGCTGGTCGGCGTGGATGTTTCAGCTGCGTTTTTGCAGGGCCTGCGGCTGGAGCGAGCTAACCTGCTGCGCTCGGATTTCAGTTCCGCCGATGTGCGCAATGCCGACATGGCGCACAGCGACTTCACACTGGCCAACCTGAGTTCAGTGAATCTGCGCGATGCGGATCTGCGCGCCGCGCGGTTCATTCAGACCGATCTTCACGACGCCGATCTTACCGGCACCAACCTGTCGGGCGCAGATCTTTCAGGCGCAAATCTGGAGGGCGCAGATTTGCGCATGGCGGATTTGAAGGACGTGGCGTGGAAGAATGCCGGCGGCGTGGGGAAAGCCAATGTTGCGGGAGTGAAGAATGCCCCAGCGGGGTTTGTAGCGTGGGCGATGTCGAACGGAGCGGTCAGTGATCCGGGCGCCGGGCCGTAGGACGAAGGAGGTTTGGCCGCGGCGATAAGCGCGCCAAGGCAGCAATCGTGCTTCCCTTCTCTTTCTTCTTCGGCTTTTCGACTTCGGGGAAATGTGTTTGCCGGCCGACCGTTGTTTTACGATAGGGGCAGCGTGCAAACCATTCGAGTCGACACACCATCAGCAAAATATGAAGTTATGGCGGGCACGGGCCTGCTCACATCCCTGGCGCCGCGCATTGAACGGATCGCGGGGCGGCTGCCCGGGCGCGTATTTGTGATCACTTCGCCGGAGATATGGGCGTTGTGGGGCGAAGCTTTCTCCAGTTCGTTTGCGGAGCCGCCGATTGCATTGTTTCTCGCCCCGGGAGAGAAGCATAAGACGCTGGCCAGCGTGGAGAGGCTGGCGCGGCAGATTTCCGCAGCCGGAGGCGATCGCGGCTCGCTGCTGATCGCATTTGGCGGCGGGATCGTTGGCGATGTCGGCGGGTTTGTGGCAGCCGTGTTCATGCGCGGGATTCAGTATGTGCAGGTGCCGACCACGTTTCTTTCGCAGGTGGACTCTTCAGTGGGTGGCAAGACGGGGGTGAATCTTCCCGAGGGTAAAAACCTGGTGGGGAGCTTTCATCACCCACTGGCGGTGTTTGCGGACATCGAAGTGCTGGGCACATTGCCCGATCGGGAATTGCGCTCGGGATTGATGGAGAGCGTAAAGGCGGGCATCATCCGGGACCGGGGGCTGGTGCGTTTCATGGAGGAGCATGTCCGCGACGTGTTGAGGCGGGAACCGCGCGCGCTGGAGAGAGTGATCTCGGCATCGATCAAGATGAAGGCGGACGTGGTGAACAAGGACGAGCGCGAGTCGGGGCTGCGCATGATTCTGAATTTCGGGCATACGCTGGGGCACGCGATCGAACAGGTGACGCGGTACAAGGCTCTGCTGCACGGAGAGGCGGTGGGCTGGGGAATGGTGGCGGCACTCTACCTGGCGGCGCAGCGGCGCACGGTTTCCCGGGCGCAATGGGAGCGGGCGGAAAACTTGATTGACCTTTATGGTCCGCTGCCGGGGGTGAAGCTGCGGCCGTCGCGGCTGGTGGCGGCCACGGGTGCGGACAAGAAGAACGTGGGCGGGGTGAGGCGATTCGTGCTGCCGGTGGGCATTGGCGATGCGACGGTGGTTGAGGACGTCAGCGCGGCGGAGCTGGAATCGACGGCGGGGTACCTGGCGGGACGCGCAGCTGAGGCGCTGGCATGAACCCGGCGACGGGTGCCAAGCCGGAGGGAGCCCAGGACGAAACGAGCGCCGCCACGGCAGTACGGCAGATGTTCAACTCGATTGCCCCGCGCTATGACCTGCTCAACCATGTGCTGTCGGCCAGCGTGGACCGGGTGTGGTGGGGTCGGACGGCGCGGCATTTTCGCCAGGTGCTGGCCAATCCCGATGCGGCGGTGCTGGATATTTGCTGCGGAACCGGGGACATGACAATGGCGCTCTTGAAGCATCGGCCGGCGCAGGCGCGCCCGATCATCGCAGCGGATTTCGCGCGGGAGATGCTGACGCGGGGGGCGCAGAAGTTTGCGGCGCGGGGCGCGGTGGCGCTGGAGGCCGATGCGCTGCACCTCCCGTTGCGGTCGCAGTCACTGGACCTAATCGTGTCGGCCTTCGGATTCCGGAACCTGGCCAACTACGATGCCGGACTGCGGGAGTTCTTTCGGGTGTTGAAGCCGGGCGGGCAGCTCGGAATCCTCGACTTCAGCGAACCGGGTGGTCTGGTGGGCAAGGCCTATTCGATCTATTTCCGCCGGGTACTACCGGCGATCGGACGCATGGTTTACCGCGGTGAACCGGGGACGAAATCCGGGGCCTACAGTTATCTACCGCGGTCAGTGAACCGATTTCCGCCGCCCGTGGAGATGATGGCGATGATGGAGCGGGCGGGCTATGGCGGGGGCAGGTGGATTCCCTACACGTTCGGGATCGCGGGGTTGTACACGGCGATGCGGCCGCCTGTAGTCTAGGAACTGCAATGAGTTCAGCCGTTTCAAGCGTCTCGGGATTCTCTGCCGAAAAGCGGCGCGCAGCCCTGCATTCGATGCTTGCGGCGGCGGCGATGACCGTTCTGAAGCTGGCGGCGGGGCTGTTTTCAGGATCGCTGGGGGTGCTGTCGGACGCGGCGCACTCGGCACTGGACCTGGCGGGGGCGGCGCTTACATTTTTCTCCGTGCGGGTGTCGGACAAGCCCGCGGACGAAGATCACACCTACGGACACGGCAAGATCGAAAATGTGTCGTCATTAGCTGAAGCCGGGCTGATGGCGATTTCTTGCGCCTGGATCATTTTTGAAGCGGTGAACCGGATTGTGCACCAGGTTACGGAATTGCATCATTCGTTGTGGCCGGTGCTGGTGCTGCTGACGTCGATCGCGGTGGATTACTGGCGGTCGCAAAACCTGCGCGCGGTAGCGAAGCGGACTGGTTCTCCGGCGCTGGCTACGGATGCGTTTCACTTTGCCTCGGATATCTGGTCGACACTGGCAGTGCTGGTGGGGCTGGGGGTGAGCTGGGTTGGTGTGCACTTTGATATACGCTGGCTGCGATATGCCGATCCGGTGGCGGCGATTGTGGTCTCGGTGATGATTTTAAGAATCACGCTGCACCTGACGCGGGAGACGGTCGCAGTGCTGATGGACGAGATCCCCGCAGAGACGCGCAGGCAGGTGGTAAACGAAGTGGAGCGGGTGCCGGGGGTGCTGGCGGTGGAGCAGGCGCGCGTGCGCCGGTCGGGGGCATCACACTTTGCGGACCTCACGCTGGCGCTGCCGCGTCTGACCACGTTTGAGCATACGGGCGAGTTGGTCCGTGCCGCGACCGACGCGGTGCACCGGGCGCTGCCGGAAGCGGACGTGGTGATTCACACGGTGCCGCGGGTGGGGAGGGCGGAAAGCATCTTTGACCGGGTGCGCGCGGTGGCGGCGCGCAACAACGTTTCGGTGCACGAGTTGAGCGTGCAATCGCATCATGGACGGTTGCGGGTGGAGCAGCACGTGGAGGTGGATGAGAACATGCTGCTGCTGGACGCGCACAATTTTGTGAGCGCGATGGAAGCAGAGATTCTGCGGGAAACTCCGGAGATCGACTCGGTGCTGACCCACATCGAAAGTGAGCCGGCGACGATCGAGCAGCCGGAAGAGATGCTGGTAGCCGATCGACGGCTGGAGTCGGCGCTGCGCCGCGCGGCCAAGGGATTTGGGGACATCGTGGACGTGCACGAAATGAGCGTGCGACATGCGGGCGATCACATCGATGTATCGTGCCACTGCACTTTGCCTGACCGGCTGACGATGCAGCGGGTGCACGAGCTTATTACGGCGCTGGAAGACCGGTTCAAGCTGGAGTGTCCCGAGGTTACGCGCGTGACGATTCATCCCGAACCGGTCACAGACAATACACGCTGAGGAGAGGGAGCATGATCGCGCACAGCGAATGGAAGCAGGGCAGCGTCTTCGAGGGCATCGCGGAAAACGGAAACCGGGTGACATTTGACACGGACCCCGAGCACACGCACGGACCGAGCCCTATGGAGATGGTGCTGATGGCGCTGTGTTCGTGCACCTCCGTGGACGTGGTGAGCATTCTCAAGAAGAAGCGGCAGGAACTGACCGGCTTGCGAGTCACGGCTGATGCCAAGCAGGCGGAGACGGCGCCGCGGGTGTTCACGCATATTCACCTGACCTACGCGGTGCGCGGCAAGCTGAGCCGGATGGCGGTGGAAGATGCGGTTGAGCTATCAAAGAACAAGTATTGCTCGGTTTCAAAGATGTTGGAGAAGGCCGCGGTGGTGGACTACGAGATTGTGTATCCGGATGGAGAGCCGGAACCATGAATTCGACAGGGCGGCGGCGCCCGTTTATCAATTTTTTCCAGATCGCTTCGCTGATCATGGCCCTGGTGGTGGTGGGCTTGCTGGCGGCGATCACGACCATGCACTTCGTGATCCACGGGGCGGAGGTGCAGGTGCCTTCGCTGAAGGGCATGACAGTGGCGGACGCGCGCAGCCAGACGTCGGGATTGGGCTTGAACCTGGAAGTGGACAATCGCTACTACTCTTCGGACGTGGCGACGGGGCATATTCTCACGCAGTCGCCGGCGCCGGGGACAGTGGTTCGACGGGAGTGGCGGGTGCGGGTGGCCGAGAGCCTGGGACCGCAGAAAGTGGAAGTGCCGGACACAATAGGCGTGGATGAGCGGGTGGCCGCATTGAAACTGCGAAGGGCGGGGCTGGCCGTGGGGACGACGGCGCACCTGCCATTTGGGAAGGCGCAGGAGGGGGTGGTGCTGGCGCAGGACCCGCCGCCGCGAGCGCAGGGGATTTCGGGGCCGAGCATCAGCCTGTTGGTGGCGGCGCCGGGCGACGACAAGCCGGACGGATTTGTAATGCCGGATTTTGTGGGAACACCGATCGTGGCGGCGCAGGCGACGATGGCACGGGTGGGCTTGCAGGGACCGCCGCCAGAGTTTGTGGATGTGCATGTGCCAGACGTCGGCGGCGCGAACGCGGGACCGCCCAAGCTGCCGATCGTGCCGGGATCGGTGATTGCGCAGCAGCCGCCGGCAGGCGGGCGAGTGGACCTGTCGATGCCGGTGAAACTGACGGTCGCGAAGTAGCGCAAGCCCCTTGCCCAGGCCGCAGCATCCAAAGGCGTAGACATGGCAGCCCCACCTCCTGAGCCGCAACCGAATCACAACCAGGCGACCGCGGATGCCGGGATGTCGCATGCGTGGCGGGCGCTGCGCCACCGTAACTTCCGGCTGTTCTTTGGCGGGCAGAGCATTTCGCTGATCGGCACCTGGATGACGCGGGTGGCGACATCGTGGCTCGTGTACCGGCTGACGAAGTCGCCGCTGCTGCTGGGGACGGTGGGATTTGCGGGACAGATTCCCACGTTTCTGCTGGCGCCGCTGGCGGGCGTTATCGTGGACCGCATCGATCGGCGCAAGGTGCTGGTGTGGACGCAGGCGCTGGCGATGGTGCAGTCGCTGCTGCTGGCGTGGCTGACGCTTTCGCACCGGATCACGATCGCCGAGGTACTGATCCTGAGCGCGTGCCAGGGCGTCATCAATGCGTTCGACATGCCAGGGCGGCAGTCGTTCATGATCCGCATGGTGGAGGATCGGGCCGATCTTTCCAATGCGATCGCGATCAATTCCTCGATGGTGAACGTGGCCCGGCTGATCGGGCCGTCGCTGGCGGGGCTGGTGATAGCGGCGACCAGCGAGGGCTGGTGCTTCCTGGTTGACGGGGTGAGCTACATCGCGGTGATCGTTTCTCTGCTGATGATGCGGGTGACGCATGAGCCGCTCGCTCAGGGCGGGGCAACGATGATGGAACAGTTGCGGCAGGGCTGGGTGTACGTAACGGACTCGGTGCCGATTCGGAGCATCCTGCTGCTGTTTGGGCTGTTGAGTTTGATGGGCTGGCCGTTCATGGTGCTGATGCCGGTATTTGCGGCGCAGGTGCTGCACGGGGGGCCGCATACGCTGGGTTTCCTGATGGGGGCGGTGGGGGTGGGCTCGCTGATTTCGGCGTTGAGCCTGGTGGTGCGGAAGTCGGTGCGCGGGCTGACCAAGGTGATCCCGGTGGGCGCGGTGGTGTTCGGGGCGGGGCTGATCGCCTTCGGTCTGTCGAACAACCTGTGGCTGTCGCTGCCGATGATGCTGGTGACGGGGTTCGGCATGATGCAGGGGCTGACGACGAGCAACACAATTCTGCAGACGCTGGTGGACGAGAAGATGCGGGGACGGGTGATGAGCTACTACACCATGGCGTTTGTGGGAATGGCCCCGTTCGGCAGCCTGCTGGCGGGAGCGCTGGCGCATGCAATCGGCGCGCCGCGGACAGTGGTGGTGAGCGGCGTGGCTTGCATTCTGGGAGGGTTGTGGTTCTGGACGCAGCTGGGGGCGATTCGCAAAGACATGCGGCCTATTTATGAGCGGCTGGGAATCGTGCCGCGGCGCGAGGTGCCGGTGGAAGGCGCGGAGAGCTGAGCGCGCAGTGACGCACCGGACTGTAAGATGGCTGCGAAGATCGGGAGGGGGCGCGCGTGGGATTCAAAGAAGACATCGACCGGATTGCGCAACAGGAGCGCGAGCTACAGCTGCCGCGTCTGGATGCAAACCTTGCCTGGGATCTTGGATCGCGGATGCGAGCGCTGGCGGTCGAACGCGCCCTGGCGGTGGTGATCGACGTGCGGCGGTTTGGGCAGCCGTTATTTTATGCGGCGATGGAAGGCACCACTCCGGACAACGTGGAGTGGGTGCGGCGCAAGAACAACGTGGTGGCACGGTTTCACCACAGCTCCTATATCGCCGGGTTGAAGGAGAAGCTGAAATGCGAGTCGCTGGCGGAGAGCCAGGGGTTGGCGGTGACGGAGTACGCGACCCACGGAGGGGCGTTTCCGCTGCGCGTCGTCGGCGCGGGAGTAGTGGGGAGCGCGACGGTCTCAGGGCTGCCGCAGCGAGCCGACCATGAGCTGGTGGTCGAGGCGCTGTGTGGAATGCTGGGACGCAAATACGGGGAGCTGGCGCTGGCGAAGCAGTGAGTTGACGCGACGGTTCAGGAGCGGCGCGGCCGGTCCGAAACGAACGCTGTTGCTTCGAAATCGGCGCGGCTCATGAGATCAGGAAGACACATCGTAAGTTAAAGCGATGGATTAAGAATTCGCCGTAGACCGCCCGCGCTTAAAGTTATGCACGCTCGAGGATGGCGATGAAGAAGCCGTCGGAGCGGAAGGTTCCGGGCAAGAGGCGGAGGAAGCCCTGGGGTGTTATCGAGGCTCGCAGACTTTCGGCGGCGGAGGGAAGAACTGCCGTGCTGGCGATCATCTTCTGGATCGTGGCATGGGGAGGGGCAATTTTGGCGGCGGGATTTTCAGCGAGGATGGCGGCGACGACCTCCTCGTTTTCTTCAGGCTCGAGGGAGCAGGTGGAGTAGACCACGCGGCCTCCGGGGCGGACGGCGCGAAGGGCGGAATGAAGGATGGCGCGCTGGCGTTCGGCCTGACGGGGGAGTTCGCCGGGGGTGAGGCGGTGGCGGATTTCAGGATTGCGGCCGAGGGTCCCGGTACCGCTGCAGGGAACGTCGGCGAGGACCAGGTCAAAGGCTGATTCGTAATCAAGGGCGGTCGCGTCGGCGAGCCGGCAATCGATGCGGGGGCCGAGCGGCGCCAGGCGTTCGCGGAGGGTTTCCAGTCGCGGGGCGCTGGCTTCGCAAGCGGTGATGTGGGCGTTGGGATGGCGTTCGGCGAGGATAAGGGTTTTGCCGCCGGGGGCGGCGCAGGCGTCCAGGATGTTTTCGATCTTTTGGCCGACCGACGCCGAGGCCAGTTCCGCGACCAGTTGGGAGCCCTCGTCCTGAATGCGGACACGGCCTTCGCGTAAGGCGGCGGCAGAAAAGATGTCGCCGGCGGTGACAATGCGAGCGGAAGTGAGCAGTTGGCCGGGCGAGAGGGCGATGCCGGCATCGGTCAGTTCCCTTTCCGCTTCAGCGGTGGCAAGACGGATGGTAATGGCGGGCTGCGCCTGATTGTGATCGCAGATTGCGCAGGAGATGTCTTCGCCGAAGAATTGGTTCCAGCGGCTGACCATCCACACCGGGTGCGCGGCTGTAGATGGGGACTGCGTTTCTTTCGGGTTGGGGTTTTGCGGAGCGCTTTTTTGTGGAGCAGGTCCGGTCGCGGCGGCGAGTTTGCGGAGGACAGCATTGACCATGCCGGAGGCGAACTTGTGGCCGGCATCGCGGGTGAGCTCGACGCTCTCGTCGATGGCGGCGCGGGCCGGGATGCGATCCAGGCGAAGAATCTGGAAGGCGCCGAGGCGGAGCGCGATGAGCACTTCGGGATCGAGGCGGGCGTTGGGACGGTTGAGGAATTGGCGAACCTGATTGTCGAGTTGGATCTGCCAGCGGAGGACGCCGAGGACGAGGGTAGTGGCAAGGTGGCGGTCCGGTGGGGAAAGAGCGGAGACGGCGCGTCCGCGGAGAAGATCGTCAGCGTGGGCCTGTCCGCCCTCGACGGCCATGAGTATCTTGAAGGCGGACTGGCGCGCGGGGGATACCGCGGACTTGACGGCTGACCTTGGGGCATTCATCGGATCAACCGAGGCGGTCGCCGGTGGCGAGGGGAATGCCGCGCAGGAATTCGGCGGTGGTCATGCGCTTCTTGCCTTCGAGCTGAAGTTCGAGGAACTCGAGCCAAGTGGCGTGGGCGCACTGGACGAAGAGGCGGCCGTTGTCGCTGATGATACCGCCGGGCACCGACGCTGAAGGCGGCGTGGAAGCGGGATCACGGGTTACTGACATGCGGGACACGATGAGCTTCTTGCCCTCGAGGGCGGTGAAGGCTCCGGGCCAGGGTTGAAATCCGCGCCAGCGGTTGTGGAGTTGGGTTGCGGTGCGGGCAGCGAAGTCGATGCGGCCATCGTCGCGAGTAAGGATGGGCGCGAGGGTGGCGCGGGCGTGGTCCTGCGGCTGCGGTTTGAGGGTGCCTTCGGCCAGGCCGGCGAGGGTTTCGAGCATCAAGGGCGCACCGGCGGCGGCCATCTCTTCGAACAGCTCGACGGAGGTGTGTTGGGGCGAAATGGAGATGGTCTGTTGCAGGAGGATGGGGCCCGTGTCCAGGCCTTCTTCGAGCAGCATGGTGGTGTTACCGGTTACGGTTTCTCCATTGGCGACGGCCCACTGGATGGGCGCGGCGCCGCGGTATTTGGGAAGCAGCGAGCCATGCAGGTTGATGCAGCCGTGGCGGGGCAGGGCGAGCATCCAGGGAGGGATGATGCGGCCATATGCGACGACGATGATGGCATCGGGAGCAATGGATTCAAGCCGTACGCGGAACTCGGCGTTGTTGCGGATTTTGTCGGGCTGGGTGACGGGGACTCGGAGAGCCATCGCGGTCTGCTTGACAGGCGGCGGGACGAGTTCCTGCTTGCGGCCAACGGGGCGGTCGGGTTGGGTGACGGCGAGCGCGATGGAGTGGCCGGCGGCGTGGAGCGCTTGAAGGGTGGGCACGGCGAATTGCGGGGTGCCGCAGAAGACGAGATTCACCGCGTCTACCAGGTGCCTTCGCGCTGGAGTTTGCGGATTTTGCGCAGAGCCAGATCGCGCTTGAGGGCGCTCATGCGGAAGATGAAGAGCATGCCGTCGAGGTGATCGATTTCATGCTGGAAGGCACGGGAGAGGAGCTCTTCGCCGTCCATCTCGAACCACTTGCCGTACTCGTCCTGGGCGCGCACGGTGACTTTGAAAGCGCGCTGCACCTTTTCGCGGATGTCGGGGAAGCTAAGGCACCCTTCCTCTTCATATTGCTTGCCGTCGCGAAAGATGATTTCGGGATTGACGAGAACGAGCTTTTGCGCGGGATCTTTGCCCAGGCTGAGGTCGATGACGGTGACGCGCTTGGCGACGGCGACCTGGGGGGCGGCGAGGCCGATGCCCTGCGCTGCGTACATGGTTTCAAACATGTCGGCGACGAACTTGCGGAGTTCGTCGTTGAATTCGGTGACCGGCTCTCCGGGCTGCTGGAGCACGGGCTCTGGGTATTTGACGATCTTGAGAATCACAGCCTAGAAGTTCCTTATCTGTTCGATGTAGCCGGTGAAATTTCGTTTCATCTCGAGGGCGGAGTCGCCTCCGAATTTCTGCTGGGCGACGCCGGCAAGGGTAAGAGCCACCATGGCTTCGGCGGCGACGCCGGCGGCGGGCACGACGCAGATGTCACTGCGTTCGTAGCTGGCGCTGGTGGCCTCGCGGGTATCGAAGCGGACCGACTGGAGGGGGCGGCGGAGGGTGGAGATGGGCTTGAGGTAGCCGCGGACGACGATGTCTTCACCATTGGACACGCCGCCCTCGAGGCCTCCGGCGTTGTTGTGAGGCCGGGTGAAGCGGGTGGGGTGGCCGGTATCGTTGTCGGCGTAGTGGATGGGGTCGTGAACCTGGGAGCCGAAGGATTCGGCAGCGGTGACGCCGCGGCCGATTTCGACGGCTTTGACGGCCTGCAGGCTCATGACGGACCAGGCAAGGAGGCCGTCGAGGCGCTCGTCCCAATTGGCGTACGTTCCGAGGCCGGCGGGGACGCCGTGAGCGACGACTTCGAAGACGCCGTTGACAGTGTCGCCGGTGCGGGAGGCTTCTTCCACTTCGCCTTTCATGCGGGATTCGGTATCAGGATCGACGCAGGCGAGGACGACTTCGCTGCGGGCCGCGAGGGCCGCAATTTCATCCCAGGCGGCGGTGCGGTCGAGTTCGACGCGGCCGACGCGAATGACGTGGCTGGAGATCTCGATGCCGAGTTCGCGGAGGAGAAGCTTGGCAAAGCCTCCGGCGGCGACGCGGGCGGTGGATTCGCGGGCGGAGGCGCGTTCGAGGACGTAGCGGGCGTCAGGGAAGTTGTACTTGAGGGCGCCGGCGAGGTCGGCGTGGCCGGGACGCGGCGAGGCGACAGCCTGGTGTTTGGCGGGATCGCCGGCTGCGACGGGGAGTTTTTCCTCCCAATTCTTCCAGTCGCGATTGACGATCTCGATGGCGATGGGAGAGCCGATGGTTTTGCCGTGACGGACGCCGGAGAGCACATGGACTTTGTCGGTTTCGATTTTCATGCGACCGCCGCGGCCGTAGCCCTGCTGGCGGCGCCAGAGTTCGCGGTTGATGAAGTCGAGATCGACGGGGACGCCGGCCGGCATTCCGGAGACGAGGGCGATGAGAGCTTCGCCGTGCGACTCGCCGGCCGTTGAGAAGCGGATCATGTTTTTGATTGTAAAGGGATGGTGAAGGAAAGGCGCGGGGGAGTTGGGGCCAGCCGGTCAGGAATGGAGGAGGAAGGCGATATGGGTCTGGCACTCGGTGATGCCGGCTTCGACGCCGGCGGCTTCGTACTTGGCGCGGGCGGCGCGCCAGAGGTGGAGAGCTTCTTCGACGTCGCCGGCGTGGTCTTTGAGCAGGGCGAGGCCGCGGAGGGCGTTGGCGTAGTCGAGAACAGGCGGGTCGGGACGTTGGGCGTAGACGACCAGAACCTGGTCGTAAGCGGCTTCGGCTTCACGGGGAAGTTTTTGTTCGCGGAGAATGTCGGCGACGTGGCGGATGCTGTGAGCCCAGCCGAGTTGATCGCCGGTGGTGTGCTGAAGAGCGGCCGCATCACGGTAGCACTTGATGGCGGTGGTGGGGTGGCGGAGATCGCGCTCGGCCGAGCCGAGAGCTTTGAGAGAGGTGATGAGGGCAGAGCGGTCGGGAAGAAAGCGGGACTCGGCCACGGCCTGGGCGAAGAGGTCGCGAGCCTCTTCAAACCGGTGTTCGCGACAAGCCTGATATCCACCGGCCAGAAGGGGTTCCGGGTCAAACATCTGGGTCAGGGTAACACGGGCTGGTGCGGGCGATTTTCGGCGTGCCTGAGAGAGAGAGGCGGCGATTGGCGAACTTGTTTTCAGAGCAGGGGGACCTGACATAGGATGGGGCACATGGCCAGCTACCTGTTCAAGACCGAGCCCGATGCTTATTCGTTTGACGACCTCCTGCGCGACAAGGAAACGGTGTGGGATGGGGTAACGAATCCTACCGCGGTGAAGCATCTGCGGGAGTTGAAGAAGGGCACGAAGTGGATCTTTTATCACACTGGGGATGAGCGGACCGCGGTGGGCACGGGAACGGTGACGGGCGTGGATGCGAGCGACCCGAAGGTGCCGGTGGTGCGGGTGAAGGTGGGCAAGCGGTTGAAGACGCCGAAGACGCTGGATGCGATCAAGAAGGAGAAGCTGTTTGCGGAATCGCCGCTGGTGAAGATCGGTCGGCTGTCGGTGGTGCCGCTTACGGAAGAACAGTGGGAGTGGTTTGTGAATTGAACTTGGTACGAACCAGTCTTTGGGCGTAGCTGGCGTTGCCCGTTGAAATCGAGAGTCGCGCAGGGGGCTGATCGGTATCCGATACAGGCTGTTAAATGAGAGTTCGTGCTGTCGGGCCTGTAGCAAATGTCTCTTGATTGGAACAACTCTTGCCGAATGAACTCTTCATTGTGGCTCTGAAAGTAGTCGACAATGTCGACGCGATGCTTGCGTATTGGGATCGGGACCTGCGATGCAAGTTTGCGAATGCCGCTTATCAGACCTGGTTTGGGCGGTCGCGGGACGAGATCCTGGGCATTGAAATGAAGGAACTGCTGGGTCCGCTGTACGAGCTGAACCTGCCTCATATCCGGGCGGCGCTGGGCGGAGAGGTGCAGGTTTTCGAGCGTGAGATTCCGCTGCCGGACGGCACGATCCGCCAGAGCCTGGCCTCGTACTATCCGGACATCGTGGACGGAGAGGTGGTCGGGTTCTCGGTCCAGGTGGCGGATGTGTCGCGGCTGAAGGAACTGGAGCGGCAGCTCTTGACCGCAAAGCTGGAGGCCGAGAAGCTGGCGACGCATGATTTTCTGACGGGTTTGCCGAATCGCGTGCTGCTATCAGAATCAGTCTCTTCGGCGATGGCGCGAGCGCGGCGAAATGGGAACCTCTGCGGAGTTGCGCTAATCGACTTCGACGCATTCAAGGACGTCAACGACACCCATGGGCATAAAGCCGGCGACGCATTTCTCAAGGAGGTCGCGCGCCGAATGCAAGGCGCCACTCGTGGTTCAGATACAGTGGTGCGGTTGGGCGGAGACGAATTCATCCTCGTGGTCACCGATGTGGACACTATGGAGCAACTTCAGCAGGCGATTGGACGGGTAATCGAGGCAGTCTGCGAGACGTGGGAGCACGAGGGGACGCCGATCGTGCCGAGCCTGAGCTGCGGGGTTGCCGCATATCCTCATCATGCGGATTCGGCGGAGGGTTTGGTGCAGGCTGCGGACAGCGCCATGTACCGAGCCAAAGGCGCGGGAAAATGCCGCGTCGTGCTGGCGAATTGAGGGGCTGGGTTACTGACCGAACTGGCGGAGGTGGTGGTCGGTGTGGAGGTAGCCCCAGCGCATCCAGTCGCGTTCGGACATTTTCTTGAACATGGGATGAGGGCGAAGCTGCCAGGTTCGCGGGGTCACCGTGAACCTGTCTATCGCGGCCTGGAGAAAGGCCATGTCGGAAGTAAATTGTGCGGGCGGAGTGCCGCGGCCGGCGAGCTGATCGAGCTCGGGGCGAGTGGCGACGCCATGAGGCCATTTCATGGGCATGTAGAGGGCAAGGGGCTTTATGAGGCTCATGAAGGTGAAGCCGGAGGGGATCTCGATTTCCTTTTCACCCATGACCGCCAGGAAGCAATCGCTGAGGTGACAGACCATTTGCGGGGAGGTCATGGATCCCCATTGGCGCGGGGTGTCGGGACGGATTCTTGCGAGCCGGGTGAGGAGCTCTTGTTTGCAGTCGGGCCGGCTGAGGGACTTCATGAGGCTAGCGGTCCTGGCCGTCGGTTGCGGGAGCGGCGATGAGCAGTTCGAGCTGAGCCGGTTCCTGGGGCGCCGCTTCCGGCGAGGGGCTGGAGGCAAGCCAGGCGCGGGTGTTGAGAAGCTGCCGCTGATCGAGAGCCCAGACGCGGCCGGTGAGCTCGTCGGCTCGGCCTTCGCGGGCGCACTTGTCGAATTCGCTTTGCATGGCCTGCATTTTGGCGTCGAGGTCATCGATGAAGTTGAGTACGAGGGCTTCGGGGATCATGGGAAGCTTGGGGGATCCGAATTCAAGTTTGCCATGATGGGACAGGATGAGGTGCAGGACCAGCATCTTGAGGCGCGGCGGGAAGCCGGGCAGGCTGTCCATGGTGCGTTCGGCCAGGGCGGTGCCGATCTGGATGTGGCCGAGAAGCGTGCCCTCGATGGTGTATTCGAAGCCCACGTCCCAGGAGAGTTCGCGAAGCTTGCCGATGTCGTGCAGGATGACACCGGTCAGGAGCAGATCGCGGTAGAGGATGGGGTAATGGGGTGCGACCCGGTCGGCGAGGGTGAGCAGGCTTACCACATGTTCAAGCAGGCCGCCCAGCCAGGCGTGATGCAGCTGCTTGGCGGCAGGAGCTTCGCGAAAGGCGCCGGAGATGTGGGGGTCAGCGAGGACGGTGTTCAAAAGCAGCTTGAGGTGGGGGTCGGTGAAAGACTCGACGAAGCCCTGCAGCTGACGCCAGAGGTCCTGCACGTCATGGGTGGTGGCCGGCATCAGGTCGGTCTTGTCGATTTCGCCGGGAGCGGCGAGACGAAGCTGCTCCACCTTCATTTGCAGGCGGTCATTGAAACGGGAGATGCAGCCACGCACCTTGACCACGTCGCCACGGTCAAAATCACGGGCGATGCGCGGGTCGGCGGGCTCCCAGGCGCGGGCTTCTACCTGCCCGGTCTTATCGCAGAAGTTCAAGTGGAGGTAGGGTTTATTGGTTTGGGTAGTCCGCAGCTGCCGGGAGAGAACCAGGAAGAAACTGTCGAAGAGTCTGCCTTCCTCGAAGGAGGCGAGGTCTCGGATATAAACATCTTTCATTCTGGGGGAAGATTACCGCAAACGGGGGCCGCTGCCAAAGGCGGGAAGGATAGCGGGCCGGCACAGAGGGAGAGCGTGAGGGCAGAGGTGCAAATAACGTGAAAAGCCGGGCCTGGAAACGCGGTTGCGGTTCCAGGCCCGGCTCCGTTTGGAAATCGCCGCTGCCTACTGCTGCGGCGGGGTGGGAGCGGGAGCGCCGGGGACCGGCGGAATGGGTGTCGGACTGGCAGCGTTGGGCGGCGACTGCTGCTGGTTTTCTGGCCGGGTACGGTCGCTGTAGCGCGTCTTTTCGGTTTCGGTGGTGGAAGACTTTTTCTTCTTCTTGCTGGCGGTGTCGCCGGCCAGGCCGAGGGGGGCGGACTGAGTCTGGCGATCGGCAACTTCGCCGGCGTCAGGAGCAGCGGGGGCCATGGGATCCACTTTCGGCCCTTTCTGCTTGGGCTTCTTCTCCTTGGCGCGGTCACTGAAGCGGGTCTTCTTTTCGGCAGGCGTGTTGGCTTCAAGCGGATTGGCAGGCTCGTTGTTCTGGGCGACCTGCGGCTCGGCGCCGGCATCCTCGGTGGTAGTTGCGGGGGCGTTGGGTAGCGTCTTGGTGGGAGCCTTGCCAAAGCGGATTTTTTCGCGCTTCCCGGGCTTCATGGAGGCCTGGTCGGCAGCGGCCTTCTTGGCATCCTTGGCGGATTTGGCAGTGGCGGGGGCAGCTGCTGCTGCGGCGGCTGGAGCGGCAGCCGTTTCGGCGGGCGGAGCCGGCGCCTGAGGCGACTTCTGGCGGAAGGTGTGGGTGGTTTCGCGGAACCGGGTGCGTTCAACCTTCTTGCGCTTCTTGGGGGCGGGAGGCGTGTAGGCCGCATAGGTAATGGGCAGCACACGCTGGTTGCCGCTGGCGCCGGTGTCCTGGTAGCCAGGCTTGAGCTCGATGTAGGAGTCGTCACGCATCTTGGAGAGATATTCGCGCATGGCCGGCTCGATTTTGGTCATATAGTAGGCCTGCTCGACGTCCTGCTCGACGTCCTTATATTGCGGGACGCCGCCGGGAACGTGCTGCATCACTTTGAGGATGATGTAGCCCTGCTTGGTGCGGATGGGTTCGGTGTACTGGCCGGACTGGAGGCTGAAGGTGGCATCTTCAAGGACTTTGGCGAGGGCCCCGCGGCGGAACTGGCCGAGGTCGCCGCCCTGCGCGGCGGTGGAACCGTCGCTAGAAGTGCGAGCGAGTTCAGTGAAGTCGGCGCCGGATTTGAGCTTGGCTTCGATGTCGTCAGCCTTGGCCTTGGCGGCCGCCACCCTGGCCGGATCATCGGGTTGAACTCCGGGAACCGTTGCAGAAGGGGCAGCGGCGCCGGTGGAGACGAGGATCTCACTGAGCTTGACGCTTTCGGGCTGGGCGTAATCCTGCTTGTGGGAGTCGAAGTAGCGCTGGACCTCGCCGGGGGTGATCATCACGTGGCGGCCGACTTCCTGGCGCATGACTTCCTGGGTGACGATCTGGTTGCGGATGCTGGCCTTGAAGTCCTCGTAGGAGACGCCCTGTTCCTGGGCCGCCTTTTCGAGGTCTTCCATGGAGGCGAGGTTGTACTGTTTGCGCAACTCGTTGAGGCGTGTGACGAGCTCAGTGTCGCCGGTGATGCCGAGTTCCTTGCCCTTGGAGATCCAAAGCTGCTGATCGATGAGATTGCGGAGCAGGTCTTTGTGGGCTTCTGACATCTGCTGCATGGTGGACCCGCGCTGGCGCATTTCATCGTCCAGCTCTTTCTGGGCCCGGTCGTAGTCGGCGCGGGTAATGATCTGGTCGTTGACGCGGGCGATGATCTCTTCGACCGTGACGCCGCCATAGGGGCTTTCGGGGGCAGCGGGGCGCGTCTGTGCGGGGGCGAAGGAGACAAGCAGTGCCGTGCCAAGCATCGTCACCGCGGGAATGCGAAGGAATCGAAGGGTCATAAGGTCAACATGGGCAGGGAAGCTTGTCGGACTTCACCTGTAGGCATAGACGCCATTGTAAATCGCTGGGGAGCAGAGGGTCGAACCGGAAACGCGGGAAGGGACGGACGGGGCGGCCGGAAGAGGTGGTTACGGGGGGTGCGTGGCTACCCGAAGCCGGCAGTTTGAGTCAAACAAACCGATGCTATACTCAAGCACAAGGCTGCCCTGCGAGGCCCGTTCTCGGCGCCCGGCGCACCTGCTCCACCCCGGATGGCAGAACCGCTTCCCCGGGGACCCCGGAACGCTGTACGGAGGTACCTTCCGCCCATGACTCCTCGCGCCCGCCGCGCTGTCTTTTCCCTGATTCTCTTCTTCGCCGTCTGTGCCGTAGCCGGGACCGTGCTGCAGCGCAAGGTTGGCGCGCAGTCATCCCAGGACGAGAGCCAGATCCGCGACAGCCTGAAGGCGTTCACCAACGTGTATGCGCTGGTGGAACAGAATTACGCGGAGCCGATCCAGGGCGACAAAGCCGACCTGGCGATCTATGACGGGGCGATCCCGGGGATGTTGCGGACGCTCGATCCGCACTCGAATTTCTATGACCCTAAGGCTTACGCCAAGATGCGCGAAGACCAGCGCGGCCATTATTACGGCGTCGGCATGGTGATCCAGCAGCAGAACAACAAAGTTTACGTCATCACTCCTTATGAAGGGACGCCGTCGTTCCGGGCGGGGATCCGGCCGGGAGACGTTATCTCGGCGGTGGATGGCAAGAGCGCCGACGGCATGACATCGGACCTGGTGGCGAAGGCGCTTAAGGGGCCCAAGGGAACGCACGTGCAGGTGACGATGGTCCGCGAGGGACAGGCCAAGCCGATGACGTTTGACCTGGTGCGCGACGAGATTCCCCACCCATCGGTGGACCTCAAGTACGAGATCAAACCCGGGGTGGGCTATGTTCACCTGACCCAGTTCCAGGAGACGACCGCGCAGGAAGTGCTGGATGCGGTGGACAGTTTCGGAAACATCAAGGGTCTGGTTCTGGACTTGCGCAATAACCCTGGCGGGCTGCTGAGCCAGGCGGTCGAGGTGTGCGATCACCTGCTCAACAAGGGACAGACGATCGTTTCCCAGCGGGGACGGGCCTATCCTGACCAGAACTACGTGGCGACGCACGGCAACGACGGCAAGGCATTTCCGATCGTGGTTCTTGTGAATCGCAACACAGCCTCGGCAGCGGAGATCGTGTCGGGCGCTCTGCAGGACCACGACCGGGCGCTGATTGTGGGCGATACGACGTTCGGCAAGGGCCTGGTCCAGACGGTCTATAACCTCAGCGAGAACACCGGGCTGGCATTGACCACCTACCACTATTTCACGCCGTCGGGGCGACTGATTCAGCGCAACTATACAGGCGTCTCGCTTTACGACTACTACTACAACCATGCCGGTGCACAGCCCGCGGACACCACCAATCGCGAGGTCAAGATGACTGACTCGGGGCGCACGGTGTACGGCGGCGGGGGAATCACGCCGGACGAAAAGATCGACTCGCCCAAGGCCAATCATTTCCAGGACCAGCTGCTGTTCAAGAATGTGTTTTTCCACTTCGCTCCGCACTATCTGGCCAACAAGACGGTGGACAAGAACTTCCAGGTGGACGATGCGGTGATGGCGGACTTCAAGCAGTTTCTGTCGAGCCAGGATGTTCCCTTCTCGGAGAAGGACCTGAACGACAACGCGGACTGGGTGAAGGTGAACATCAAGGAAAAGATCATGACCAGCCAGTTCGGCCAGTTGCAGGGGCTGCGCACGCTGGCCGACTGGGACCCCGAGATTCAGAAGGCTCTGACCTATCTGCCCGAGGCGCAGGCGCTGGAGGATAACGCCCACAAGGTGCTGGCGCAGAAGGCCCAGGCGCGCAACCCGGGAACGCCGGGAGTGGCAGCTCAGCAGTAAGGATGAAACTCAACAGTTCGTAAGATAAAGCGGGGACAGGCCGACGGCTTGTCCCCGTTTCGTTGTCTTGAAGGGATGACCCACTGCGTCGTGGGAACGCCGGCCGCCTTGTGAGTAAGACCACAGCGTGCCATCATGACGGCCTATACGCTGGAGGACACGCTGGGGAGGTTTACATGCTCGAAGCCGCCTCCGGAACTGTGCATTTGATCGAGGCTCTGCGGACTGCATACGACGCCGAGGTGAACACCCAGGAACGATACGTCGCATTCGCTGAAAAGGCCGATGGGGAGGGGTGGCATGGAATTGCCAGTCTGTTCGGTGCGGTGGCCCCGGCAGAGCAGGCGCATCCTCAACCAGTTGCAGGGCTATCGACCGGTGGACCCGCGACGATTCGAGTTAAAGACGACACTGGACAACGTTCGCGTGGCGCTGAGCGGCGAATGCTACGCGGTCGAGAAAATGTATCCCACGCTTTTTGGAATATGCGACGGCGTGTCGGGATGCGGCGGCGACGCGGACGTTCTACTGGGCACTGCGGGCCGAGAAAACGCATGTCCGGCTGTTTGAAGAAGCCGTAGAACTGGTGGAGATGGAAGCCGAAGAATCGTGGATTATCAGGGCTCGCACTTTCTATGTATGCCCGGTATGCGGGTATACGTCGGAGGTGCAGGAGGCCGTGATGTGCCCGGTTTGCAATTGCGCCTGGAAAAAATTCGAAGTGATGCTTTAGCGAGACGCATCCCTGACAAATTTTTCTACCTCTGACTCGCCTCTCCTGCGGCTACTTTGCGATTGAAGTCAGCAGAACGGTTGCGCGGGACGCTGAGCGATTGCCAGTGGTCGGAGGCGAGGTGCTTGGCGAGGAGAACGATCTGTCCGACGTGATAGGCATAGTGGGCAACCTGGCGGTTGATGGCCTGGGTGACGGAGTGGGCTTCGCCGCGAATGAAGACCGTGCGGGCGAGGTCCGCATCGGTGAGCGGGTCGAGCGCTCCGAAGAGGCATGACCAGCCGTTCTCCCAATCGGCCATAAGAGACTCGCGCGAGTGGGCGGGATCAACGAACTCGCAATCGCGATCGCGAGTGGGCTTTTCGCCATCGGTGCTGAGGAAATCGGTCCAGCGTGAGCGCATGTTGCCGGTCATGTGCTTGATGATGATGGCGATGGAGTTGGCTTCGGGGTCGAGGGTCGCGAACAGGTGATCGTCGGAGACTTGTTCGATGGCTTTCTCGCCCAGCTTCTTGTAGTAGCGGAAGAGGGCGATGGAGTCGGTGAGATAGGACGTGGTGAATTCGAGGGCCATCAGGGATTCTCCGGTCACGAACTAGGGTTCGTCGTTGTAGACACCGATCTGGAGTTTGCCGCCTTCGGTTAGGCGGGCGCGGAACATGCCGGGAGTGTTGAAGCCCCAGGCGAGTTGTCCGTCGGGGGTGATGGCGATGACGCCGCCATCGCCGTGCAAATCTTCAAGTTCCTTGTGGATGACCTGGTCGACCGCGTCCTGCAGTTTCATGTTGCGGAAGTAGACGAGGTTGCAGACTTCGCGAGCGACGCCGAGGCGGATGTAGTATTCGCCGGTGCCGGTGCCGGACACGGCGCAGGACTGGTTGTTGGCGTAGGTGCCGGCACCGATGATAGGTGAGTCGCCGACGCGGCCGGGCATTTTGCCCTGCATGCCGCCAGTGGACGTGCCGGCAGCAATGTTGCCCTGGCGATCGAGGGCGACGACCCCGACGGTGCCGTACTGGCGGCTGCCCGGAGATTCGTCCAGTGCGGCGACGGGGATGAGCGATCCGGCGGGAGGAACGCCGGCGGGGCGGGGAGGGATGGGTTTGCCATCCTTGGTGAGCTGCTTGACGAGGCCCTGCCAGCGGCTCTCGGTGAAGAAGTAGCTGGGCTCCTGCTGTTCGAGTCCGACGCGGGCGGCAAAGGCATCGGCGCCGGGCCCCGCGATCATGACGTGGGGAGACTTGTCCATGACGGCGCGAGCGGCACTGATGGGATGGCGGGTGCGCTGAATGCCAGCGACGGCACCGGCCTTGAGGGTGGCGCCATCCATGATGGAGGAGTCCATTTCGTTCTTGCCTTCGGCCGAAAAGACGGCGCCGCGGCCGGCATTGAAATGAGGATCATCTTCGAGAACGTGGATGGCTGCTTCAACGGCGTCGAGTGAGGAACCGCCTTTGTCGAGAACAGCGGAACCGGCTTCTATGGCCTGCTTGAGTCCGGCGCGATAAGCGGTGTCGCCTTCCGGGCCGAGCGCGGCTTTCTCAATGACGCCAGCGCCGCCGTGAACCACGATGGCCCAATGGCGGGGTGACGCTGCCTGCTGCGCCGATGCCGCTGTGGCTATTAACATGACTGCTCCAAACAGAAAGCCGGATTGCCTGATCACGCGGAATATCTCCTAGCTCGCCATCCTATCGCATGCGGAGGGCGAGGAATCGCTATCCGTGAGATTGGACGTTTCCTGGACGGCAATGCGTGGAACTGCATTTAAGATCGCAGCCATGATTCGCTTTTCTGATACGGGCTGTTTCGGGATTTGTTCGGGTCGCGGGCACGGACGGTGGTGCGGCTCGCTGGCTATGTGCGTGTGGATGGCGGCGGCGGGTAGCTGGTGCGAGGCGAAGGAGAAGCCGCTGCCGGTGAAGGTGGTGGTCGTGGCGATGTTCGAAGTGGGCGAGGACAGTGGAGATACGCCGGGCGAGTTGCAGTATTGGGTGGAACGCGACCGTCTCGACAAGGTATATCCGCTGGCCGCGGGTTATCACGCGGTGCGCATGAATAAGGATGGCGAGCTGGCGGTGTTGACCGGACAAGGAACGGCTCATGCAGCGGCTACGATCATGGCGCTTGGTCTTGATCCACGGTTTGATCTGAGCCATGCGTACTGGGTGATCGCGGGAATCGCGGGCGGATCTCCGGAGCGCACTTCTCTGGGATCGGCGGTGTGGGCGAGGTGGGTGGTGGACGGAGACCTCGGCTACGAAATCGACGCGAGAGAGATGCCGGAGGAGTGGTCTACGGGTTATGTCCCGTTGCGAAAGACCAAACCGTTCGAGGCGCCGGCAGTGCCGCTGGACGGCCAGGTGTACGCGCTGAATTCGCAATTGACGGCGTGGGCTTTCGGATTGACGAAGGATGCAAAGCTCGCGGATTCTGATCGGCTGAAGGAAGCACGGAGTCATTTCGACGGGGCAGCGGCGCAGCGGACACCGTTTGTTAGTATCGGTGACGAAGTTTCGTCATCGACATATTGGCATGGCAAGCTGTCAGACGCATGGGCGGACCAGTGGCTGAGCTACTTCACTGGGGGTCAGGGGACGTTCGCGACCACCGCGATGGAAGATACGGGGACGCTGCAGTCGTTGCGCTACCTGGCGAATGCGGGGAAGGCTGACTGGCAGCGAGTGATGGTGTTGCGAACGGTGAGCAACTTTGATCAACAGCCGCGCGGGATGTCGGCGGCGGAGAGTCTTGCGCATCAGCGGGTGGGAACCTACAGCGCTTATCTGCCGTCGCTCGAGGCCGCTTACGCGGTGGGACATGCCGTGGTAAAGGAATTGATCTCGGGTTGGGGCAGATACGCGGAGAGAGCGCCGGGGGCTCCGTGAGGCGGGAGGGACAGGTACGGCCGCGGGTTTAGTTCCGCGCAGCATGTCGCGAGTTGGCGGAACGAGGTCTGGCAGTGCAGAATGCTTGAGTTCCGCAAATTGCCGACTTGAGCGACGTGAGAGCAACGGCTGCCTGCCGTTGGGACCATCGCGAAGGAACGCACGAGGAGAGCCCCAATGCATTCTCCCTGGTTTGGCGAATTTCTTGGCACGCTGGTGCTGGTGCTATTGGGCAACGGCGTTTGTGCCGGGGTGAATCTGCGCAAGTCGTACGCGGCTGACTCGGGATGGATTGTTATCACGACGGGCTGGGCGCTGGCGGTGATGTGCGGCGTGATCGTGGCGCAGGGATTCGGAAGCCATGATGCGATGCTGAACCCAGCCATCACGCTGGCGTCGGCGGTGCTGACAGGAAATTTCTCCCAGGTGCTGTGGTTGTGGTCGGCACAAATGCTGGGCGCGTTTAGCGGAGCTTCTCTGGTGGTCCTGCATTATGCGCCGCACTGGAGCCAGACGCCAGACCCGGCGGCGAAGCTGGGGGTGTTCTGTACGGGGCCGGCGATTCGCAGCCCGATAGCGAACCTGTTGAGCGAGGTGATCGGCACGGCGCTGCTGGTGGTCGTAGCCGGCGCAATTTTTTCTCCCGGGGTTGCGGAGAAGGGTCCGGCGGCAGGCATCGGTCCGTGGCTGGTTGCGAGCCTGGTGTGGGGAATCGGGCTTTCGCTGGGTGGAACAACAGGCTACGCCATCAATCCTGCGCGCGACCTGGGACCGCGGCTGGCACATGCGCTGCTGCCGATTCCGGGCAAGGGCGGGTCGAACTGGTCTTATGCGCCAATCCCGGTGTTTGGACCGCTTATCGGCGCGGCGCTGGCGGGGTTGCTGCTGCGAGTCGCGCATCCCTGGTGAAGGACCGGCCGGATCAACTTACATCGATCATGATTTTGCCGTAGTGGGTGGGGTCGGCGCTCCATGCCTCGAGGATGCGGGGCGCGTCTTCGATGGGGATGGAATGGGTGATGGCCTGATCTACGGGGAAGCGGCGTGCTTCAAGCATGCGAATCACTTCAGCGAAGTTTTCGGGCAGGGCGTTGCGCGAGCCGAGGATGTCGAGCTCCTTCTGTACGAAGAGGCGAGTCTCGTAAGCCACCGGCTCCTTGGCGTAGCCGATGTAAACGACGCGTCCGGTAAAGGCAACTTCTTCAACGGCTGCGCGAAAGGTCTGGGGAACACCGATGGCTTCGATGACGACGTCGGGGCCGCGACCGCCGGTGATGGCGGACAGTCGCGAATGAAGATCGTGCTCGGTGGTGTTGATCGTGTGCGCTGCGCCTGCGCTGGCGGCGGTGGCGAGCTTGTTGTCGTCGAGGTCGATGCCGATCACGGTGGCGCCGCGGAAGGCCGCGCCGGCTACCGCGCCTAGGCCGACTCCGCCGCAACCGAACACGGCAACAATATCAGCAGCAGTGACACGGCCGCGAGCAACGGAATGAAAGCCGACCGTGAGGGGTTCTACGAGACATAGCTCTTTGAGCGAAAGATCGGCGCGATGAAGACGATCGGCGGGGACCGCGATGTATTCCGTGAGAGCGCCGTCGCGCTGCACACCCAGGGTTTGATTGAACTGGCAGGCATTGGGGCGGCCGCGCAGGCACGAGGCGCACTGGCCGCAGTTGCTGTATGGCGAGACGGTGACGTGCGTGCCCGGCTGCCAATGGGGATGACGCGGATTAAGTTCGGCAATGGTCGCGGCGATTTCGTGTCCGGGGATACGGGGATAGGTCACGAGCGGGTTGCGGCCGCGATAAGAGTTCAGGTCGCTGCCACAGAGTCCGATTTTTCTCACGTGGAGCAGAATATCGTCGCCGGTCACGTGGGCGGGGTCTGAGACCCGAGCGAGTGCGGCGCTGCCGGGGCCTTCAAGCACTATGGCCTTCATGGAATGAACCTCGGTGGGGCGAATGACGGAACGAGTCGATGATAGTCGATGGAGGAAGGTGCCGCGGCGATGCGGCGAGTTGTATTCTGGCGATGTTGTATGGACGTGCCTGGGCCCGCCGACGGAGGCCGTGGTTCGTTCGATGAAAATGAAGCGGCCGAAGCGGCTGCTATCCCCGTGAAGTAGAGGAATAAATATGGCTGAGAACGTTCTTCAACTCGACCCTCGTGACAATGTGCTGGTTGCGCTGACGCCGCTGACGCCCGGCACGACGGTCCATTATGCGCACCCGCCGGCTTCTGCTTCGTGCGTGGTGACGGAGGCGATTCCGGCCAAGCACAAGATGGCGCTGGGAGATTTCCAACCTGGCGATGTGGTGCGCATGTACGGCATGGTGGTGGGCGAGGTGACGCAGCCGATTGCGCGGGGAGGGCTGGTGAGTACGCGCAACCTCAGGCACAGGACGGATCCGTATACGTCAACGCGACAGCCGGCATCGTTCACGCTGCCGGATCCTTCGGGGTGGCGAGATCGTACCTTCAAGGGCTTTCATCGCGCCGATGGGCAGGTCGGCACCCGGAATTATTGGGTGGTGCTGCCGATGGTGTTTTGCGAGAACCGCAACGTGGAGCGGATGCGGGAGGCGCTGGAGGAAGAGCTAGGGTATGGCAGCGCGCATAACAGTTATCGCGAGCATGTAAGGAAGCTGGTGCGGGCGCAAGCGAGCGGAAATGGGCACTCGAATGTCTCGACGGACGCGGCGCAGGCTGAACGGGTATTCAGGAACCTGGATGGAATTCGATTTTTGACGCACGAGGGGGGATGCGGGGGCACTCGGCAGGATGCACAGGCGTTGTGCGGCTTGCTGGCGGGCTACATTCATCACCCTAACGTCGCAGGAGCCACGGTGATGAGCCTGGGCTGCCAGCATGCGCAGGTGAGCATGCTGATGGATGAGCTGCGCGCACGCGATCCAAAGATGACCAAGCCGGTGCTGGTGTTTGATCAGCAGAAGTCGGGCCGCGAGTCGAAGCTGATGGGTGATGCGCTGGACGCAACGTTCGCGGCGCTGGCGGAGGCGAACCGGGTGGAACGTCGGCCCGCACCGTTGTCGGCGTTGACGCTGGGGTTGAAATGCGGGGGCTCGGATGGGTTCAGCGGAATTTCGGCCAATCCAGCGTTGGGTTATGTTTCGGACCTGCTGGGAGAGCTGGGAGGAAGGACGCTGTTGTCGGAGTTTCCGGAATTGCACGGTGTGGAGCAGGAGTTGATTAACCGGTGCGCGACGGATGAGGTGGCGCAGCGCTTCTATGACCTGATGCACGCATATTCGGCGCGGGCCAAGGCAGTGCATTCGGGATTTGAGATGAACCCATCGCCGGGCAACATCGAGGACGGGCTGATCACCGACGCGATCAAGTCCGCAGGGGCGGCGCGCAAGGGTGGAGTGGCGACGGTGCGCGACGTGATCGATTTCCCGGAGTATGCGACGACGCCGGGCTTGAACCTGCTGTGTACGCCGGGCAACGACGTCGAGTGCGTCACGGCGCAGGCGGGATCAGGCGCGAGCCTGGTGTTGTTCACGACGGGGCTGGGAACGCCGACGGGAAATCCGGTGGCTCCGGTGATCAAGGTTTCGACCAACTCCACGCTTGCGGAGCGGATGGCGGACATTATCGACTTCGATGCCGGCGGAATCGTAACGGGAGAGACGACCATTCCCGAATGCGCGAGCAGGCTGCTGGAATTGTGCATCGAGGTGGCGAACGGCGAGCGATACACCAAAGCGGAGTTGCTGGGGCAGAACGATTTCATTCCCTGGAAGCGCGGCGTATCGCTTTGAGCCGAAGTTCCGCCCGCAGATTCATTCGAGGAAGGAAGCGACGAGAGAGAGCGCGGCCAGGGCGGCGGTTTCAGCGCGGAGGATGCGCGGACCGAGTGAAGCGGCTTGCCAGCCGGCTGATGTGAACAGCGTCTCCTCGTCGGGAGCCCATCCGCCTTCGGGCCCGATGGCGATTTCAAACGATGGCACATCGCCGAGCGATGCAAAGACCGCGGACTCGAGCAAGGAGCGAAGGCTGGTGGCGCGCTCCTGTTCGGCAAGGACGATGCGATGGGGAGATGTTTGTGCCTGGATGCGTTGTGCGAGCGGCGATGGATCAAGAATGGCGGGCACGTCGGAGCGGCGCGATTGCTGGGCGGCTTCATGTGCAATGCGCCGCCAGCGCTCGACGCGTTTGAGCGCGGCCTGGGCGAGATGCTTTTCAGTGCGGCGGGAAATGACGGGGGCGATGGAGGCGACGCCCAGCTCGGTTGCTTTTTCGATGGCCCACTCCATGCGATCAAACTTATACACGGAGAGGACCAAAGTAACGGGCAGGGCCGGATCGGCTTGGGCTTCAGCGAGAAGTGTGAAGGTCACTTCACCTGGTGTGACGGTGGCCACCTGGGCGTGAAACACGCGGCCACCGGCCACGATGTCGGCTTGTTCGCCGGGCTTGGCGCGCAGAACGCGGCTCATGTGTTCAGCCTGCGGGCCGGTAATGGAGGCGGTGGCCTCGTTCCAGTTTTCTGCAATCCAGCGACGGCGTGTCACGCGGTATCCCCTGCCCTGCTTTGAAGGAAGATGGAGAAGAAAGGCTGCGAAAGAAATCGGCGCGGCGAAAACAAAAGAGCCCAGACACACCTAGGGGGCGCTTGAAGCGCCCCCTAGAGTGTTGCCTATTTGGTTAGGAAGCCCGCTTACTTCTTCTTTGCGGCTTTCTTTGCGGCCTTCTTCGCTGGTGCTTTCTTGGCTGCCTTTTTCGTTGCCATTTGCCTATTCTCCCTTTTTCGATGGGTTGCATCGAACCTGCAAAACAATATTGCAGTTGAGGAATGTATAGATTCATGCATCATCAGTGTCAAGAGAAAAACGAATGGCAGGTGGAAAAAGTGGCAACAATTTTTTCGCATTGAATCGGATGAAGCGCGTGAAGATCACACGACGTGATGAGCCTTAAGCGCGGCGAGCACGATGCCAGCGATCAGATCATGCCATCCGTGAGTGAAGATGCCCGGCCTGAGACCGCGGCGCCACAGCGAAAGAGCGCTGAACAGCGCGCCGAACACGGCAAGCAGAACCATATTGCGCGCGCCCTGATAACCATGCGCGGCACCGAAGAGAAGGGCCGAGAGGGCGACACCGATGATGGCGGTGCCATGCGACCAGGCCGCGAACTGGCGCTGAAGGTAGCCGCGAAAAATGATTTCTTCGGCGATTCCCGCAATGGAGCAAAGAACAATCCACGCCAGCACTTCGCCCGCATTGGCGGGCGCCAATTGCGCGAGGGTATGAATAGTCTGTTGTTGGGTAGGATCCGGAGTGAGTTGATTTCCTGCGGGGAACAAAGGACGGTGGGCGACGGCAGCGTCGATGATTTCCCATGTCACTCCGATGCCGCCCAAGATCATGAGCGCGGAGATCCAGAAGACCGCGGCGACGCCGAGATCGAGCGCGACAGTGCGCAGACCGCCGGCGTTGGAGCCGATCAGCGCGCGAAGCGGCATTTTTTTCAAACGCAGGCCGAAGTAGATCCAGGCGAGCATGAGCAGTTCATTGCCCGCGGTGAAGAGATAGGTCTGGAGGCGATTGATGGGATGCTGAAGGCCGCCGATGTCGTGCGCGCTCTGGACGGACAAGGCAACGATGCCGGCGATGAGGACAGCGGTATGCCATACAGGCGCGACGGGGGTGGAAGCCATGAACGCATCGGCGCGCGGGTCGGAGGGAACGGGACTGAGGGGAAATTCAGGAGTGTGCAAACCATTCCTTTCGATGGCGCAGGGGGAAGAAGGATGTGATGGAGCGCTGAATGAAGGACGGGACTTCAGCACTCGATGATGTTGAGAGCGAGTCCGGCGAGGCTCGTCTCTTTATAACGCGATTGCATATCGAGTCCGGTGAGATACATGGTCCGGATGACCTGATCGAGGGAGATCTTGTGACTTTCCTGTTCGTTGAGGGCGATGCGCGAAGCGTGAACCGCCTTGACGGCGCCCATGGCGTTACGTTCGATGCAGGGAATCTGCACGAGGCCGCCGACGGGGTCGCAGGTCATGCCGAGGTTATGCTCCATGGCGATCTCGGCCGCGTGTTCGATCTGGCCATTGGTTCCGCCGAGGGCGGCAGTGAGTCCGCCGGCAGCCATGGAGCATGCAACGCCTACCTCTCCCTGGCAGCCGACCTCGGCGCCGCTGATGGAAGCGTTCTCCTTATATAGGATGCCGATGGCGGCGGAGGTGAGGAAGTAGCGAAGGATGCCTTCGCGATCGGCATCGGGGATGAAGCGCTCGTAATAACGTCCTACGGCAGGGACGACGCCAGCGGCTCCGTTGGTGGGTGCAGTAACGACGCGGCCGCCGGCGGCGTTCTCTTCGTTGACGGCCATGGCGTAGACGGTGACCCAGTCGAGGGGTGCGAGGGGATCAGTCGGCTTGCCGGTGGCTTCGCGAGCGCGGAGACGTTCGGCGAGACGACGGGCGCGGCGGCGGACGTTGAGGCCGCCGGGGAGAATGCCTTCGGTGGCGATGCCGCGATCGATGCACTCGCTCATCGTCCGGTGTATTGTTTCGATTCCAACGCGGATGATCCTTTCGATCCCCTCATCGCTGATGTCCGGGTCGCCTGCGCGTCGCCGGGCGCATTCGTTGGCAAACATGACCTCGTCAATGCGGAGGGAGTGGTCGTGCGCCATGGTGAGGAGTTCGGCCGCGCTATGGAAGGGATAAGGCAATTCGGCTTCAGGACGAGCGGCAGGGCTGGAGTCGGCGCCGTCTTCCACGATGAATCCGCCGCCGATGGAAAAGAAGGTGCGCTGATCGAGTTGTCCTCCGGCGGCATCGTGCGCGGTGAGGCGAAGACCGTTGGGGTGCTGGTTCCGGGCGCCGGGTGGGAACATCGTGTTGCGGTGGAAAAGGAGATCGCGGTCTTCATTGAAAGGAATCGATGATTTACCCGCGAGTGCAAGTTGCCGTTCGGCGCGGATGGTGGCCACGGTGGATTCTATGGCGGCTGGGTCGATGGTGGCGGGCTCATTGCCGGCGAGACCGAGCAGGACAGCGCGATCGGTTCCATGGCCGAGGCCGGTGAGGGCGAGGGAGCCATATAGTTCGGCGATGACGCGGTGGACGGAACGGCCGGAAATGCGGGAAGGAAGTTCGACGGCGAAGCGGCAGGCCGCGCGCATGGGGCCCATGGTGTGTGAACTGGAAGGCCCAACACCTATCTTGTACAGATCGAACAGACTGGTACTCACGCACAAGATTGTATCGCCATCGCGATGCAATCGAAGAACCGGAAGGCGGGGGCAACGAGCGCGCGGTCGCATGGCGGACCCCAAAACGGCGAAAGGTCTGTGACGGATGACGCAGCGGGACACAAACGCTCACTGCTAGACTCCGACAGTCGCCCATGCATTTCAAAGCACTCAGCGCTGCCGTCTACGGTGTAGACGCCAACTTGATCGAGGTTGAAGTCGAATATAGCGGGGTCACTTCAGACCAGGATCATTTTCATACGGTGGGACTGCCCGACGCAGCCGTGCGGGAGAGCCGGGATCGTGTGCGCGCGGCGATCAAGAACTCCGGGTACCTGATTCCTCCCACGCACATCACGATCAACCTGGCCCCGGCGGACCTCAAGAAAGAGGGTTCGGGATTCGATCTGCCGATTGCGGTTGGGATTCTGGGCGCGTATGGGGCGCTGAACGTCAAGGACCTGAGTGGATTCGTCCTGATCGGCGAACTGGGGCTGGATGGCAAGGTGAGGTCCGTACCGGGTGTTTTGCCGGTTGCGATTCACGTGCTGGAGAAAAAAATCCCGAACCTCATTCTTCCGGCTGCCAATGCGGTGGAGGCGGCTGTAGTGGAAGGGGTGAACGTGTTCCCCGTCACCTCGCTGGCTGACGTCGTCGAGTTGTTGAATGGGGTGGTGCTGGGAGAAGTACAGCGACAGCCGTTCCGTGTATCAAGCGAAGCGCTGCTGGGCCAGCTAGAAAGTTTCTCGCTGGATTTCAAAGATGTGCGCGGGCAGCAGACGGCCAAGCGGGCGCTGGAAGTGGCCGCCGCGGGCAGTCATAACATCCTGATGATCGGGCCGCCCGGTTCAGGAAAGACGATGCTGGCCAAGCGGCTGCCTTCGATTCTCGCGCCGCTCACGTTTGACGAAGCGCTGGAGACAACCAAGATTCACTCGGTGGCGGGAGTGCTGGATGCATCGGCGGGGCTGGTGACGCAAAGGCCGTTCCGTTCGCCACATCACACGATTTCCGACGCCGGGCTGATCGGCGGTGGAGTTATACCTCGTCCCGGCGAGGTTTCTCTGTCGCACAATGGTCTGCTGTTTCTGGACGAGTTGCCGGAGTTTCCCCGCAACGTGCTGGAAGTGATGAGGCAACCGTTGGAGGATCACACGGTAACCATCGCGCGGGCGAGCATGTCGCTGAGTTTTCCCGCGCGGTTCATGCTGGCTGCGGCGATGAACCCGTGCCCATGCGGCTATTTCAACGACAAGTCCCGGGAGTGCATGTGTACACCGCCGATGATTCAGCGCTATGTGGCGAAGATTTCGGGACCACTGCTGGACCGGATCGATATCCATATCGAAGTGCCCGCGGTGCAGTACAAGGAACTGCGCGGCGGAGCGGCGGCAGAGGGATCGACGGAGATACGCGAGCGGGTGATGCGGGCGCGGGAGCGGCAACAGAAGCGTTTCGCGGGGCGCGGCGAGAGGATCTATTCAAATGCGCAGATGACGACGCGGCAGATTCGCACGTATTGCGAACTGGGCGCGGACGCGGAGCGGCTGCTGGAGCGGGCGATGCGGCAACAGGGGCTCACCGCGCGGGCGCATGACCGCATCCTGAAAGTGGCGCGGACGATCGCTGATCTGGAAGGCGCCGAGGCGTTGAGCGTAGCGCATCTCGCCGAAGCGATACAGTACCGGACGCTGGATCGCAGCTATTGGGCATAGGCTCATCGGCGATCGGAGCCGAAAAGACGTGGGCGTTTGCGGCGGTCCCGGCAAGACCGTCAGACAATACATCTTTCAGGGGATCTGGCAAAGCTCTCGATTGATTTGAACTCATTTCCGCGCGCCCTATAATCCAATCGTCGCAGCATTGCGAATTCGAAGGAGGGCGTTTGCCGATCTCCAGAGTTTCAGCCGCGTGGGACGTGTATGTGTTCGGCATTCCTCTACTCGCGCTGTTGTTTTTCGGTTTTTTCAAACTGGATGAAGTGTTCGCGGGAAAGAAGGGCGGCAGGACGGTGGTCAAGCGTCGGCCTCCCCCTCCGATGAAGCACAGTGCGCCGGAACTGCGCTTGTACGAGGCCGCGATGCTGAGCGACCCGGACGGCCGGAAGTGGGATGAGGGCCGGGTGCGAAAGGGCTAGCGACACTGTCCTAATTGAAGACGCTGGCGTTACGTCCGATTCTAAGGAACTTCCAATCTTCGTCGATGAACGGCTTGTGGACATGAGAAAACTCTCATCTCCTGGCTGGACGACGGAGAGTGGCGATGCACGATGTAATTTTTGCTTCGGGGTGGGATACGGCCCTGATCATGGTTCCTTTCGTGGGGATGATTGCGTTGAGTTTGCTGGGGCTGGATGAGAAGCTGGCGGCGCCCAAGCGGGACAAGCGGCGAAGGCATTTCTCCCAGCTGGACGGCTCGGGAAATGCGCTTTTGTTCGATCCGGACGGAACGAGCTCAAATTACCCAGATTTGGCTGTCCGGGAATAGAGGGCGTTGACGAATCGGGGTCGAGGGCACGGAGAAGCGCGTGGAAAAGCTTGTCGTCAAGGAAAGCCATCTGTCACATCCGTAGGTAGTTAGGCTTCGGACAGAGGCCGTCCGACAGGGCGGCCCTCTCATTGTAAAAATGTCGGAAAAATAGGTTGACCTGTTATCCAAACGGGTTTACATTCATGAGTGCCATCCATTCGGGTAGGTAGCACAGCTACGACCGGATATCTCTAATCGGCCGTTTCCCACGTCAATTGCATGGGTTCCAGCTCTGAAACAGGTGCATCGGTGCGTTTTTACGCGCCGCAGAGGGGACCGCGTGGGAAAGTGCCCATACACGAGTGATGAGTGTCACGAAAATAATTCTGGTGTGGTTCCATAATGTGCGAAACCGCATCAAAAGATTGTGAACTGGACGGGCTGCGAGCGCGTCTATAACTTCGGGGAAATGGAAAAAAATCGGCAGCCGCCCGTCGTTCTTGGCTGCCAGCTGCACTGGCGGCGCCAAGTAGTTCCGTCCAGGTGGCCACTTTTCAAGGAGAATTCTGTAATGCGTTCTGATCTGGTATTCGGGGCACTGTCTCATGTGTCCAATCGCTATCAGCTTTGCCAGCTGGCGAGCAAAGCGACCCGTAAGCTTCACAAGCCCAACACGCGGCTGCAGGACACGACAAACGAGGTTCTGGTCCGCTTTCACACAACTAATCCCGGGACGATCTCGCCCATAGCGACTTCTGCGGCTCCGGCCATCGAGCAGCGCCGCGCCGCCTAGTTAGGGCAGGCGCCACCACTTGTCGAGCAAATCATTTTCATAAGCGGCTCTTTTTAGCAGGGGCCGCTCTTCTCGGTGCTTCAAACACCCCACTGCCACAGTACGGGAGAAGGCACGAGCGCACCGGCGCTTTGTTGGCTGCCATCCCCCGCCTGATTTTCCGGAGCAATTCCCTCCTCCGATCCTCTCCATTTCCATCCCCCTTGCAGGTGAACATGACCATCGCAGAACTAAAAGAGAAGAACATCACAGAACTGAGCCGCATTGCGCGCACCCTGGAAATTCCCGGGGCGAGCGGGCTTCGCAAGCAGGATTTAATCTTCAAGATTCTCCAGGCGCAGAGCGAAAAGGAAGGTCATATTTTCGCGGACGGCGTTCTGGAAATCCTGCCGGACGGTTACGGATTTCTCCGCTCGCCCGACTATAACTATTTGCCCGGTCCCGACGATATTTACGTCTCGCCCTCGCAGATCCGCAAATTTGACTTGAAAACGGGCGACTCGATCAGCGGCAACGTGCGGCCGCCGCACGAAGGCGAGAAATACTTTGCGCTGGTAAAGATCGAAGCGATCAACTTCGAGTCTCCCGAAGAAACGCGCAACAAGATCCTGTTCGACAACCTGACTCCACTCTACCCGCAGGAGCGCATCAAGATGGAAACGGTGCGGGAAGCGACGAGCGGGCGGGTCATGGATCTGCTGACGCCGGTGGGCAAGGGCCAGCGCGGCCTGATCGTAGCGCCGCCGCGTACCGGCAAGACCATGCTGCTGCAGTCGATCGCAAATTCAGTCACTTCGAACCATCCGGAAGTGGTGCTGATTGTTTTGCTGATCGATGAGCGTCCGGAAGAAGTGACGGACATGCAGCGATCGGTGAAGGGCGAAGTGATCAGTTCTACATTCGATGAGCCGGCCGCGCGCCACGTCCAGGTGGCTGAAATGGTCATTGAAAAGGCCAAGCGGCTGGTGGAGCACAAGCGTGACGTGGTGATTTTGCTCGACTCGATCACGCGCCTGGCTCGCGCTTACAACACCATCGTGCCGCCGTCGGGCAAGGTGTTGTCGGGCGGCGTGGACTCGAATGCGCTGCAGCGGCCGAAGCGGTTTTTCGGCGCGGCCCGCAACATCGAGGAAGGCGGCTCGTTGACGATCATCGCGACGGCGCTGGTGGATACCGGTTCGCGCATGGATGAAGTGATCTTTGAAGAGTTCAAGGGCACGGGCAACATGGAAATCATCCTCGACCGCAAGCTGGTCGACAAGCGCGTTTTCCCGGCCATCGATATTCAGCGCTCTGGCACCCGCAAGGAAGAACTCCTGATCCCCAAGGAAGACCTGCAGCGTATCTGGGTTCTGCGCAAGGTGCTGAATCCACTATCGCCGGTTGAAGCCATGGAACTGCTGATCAGCCGCCTGGAGAAGGTTCGCAACAACGCGGAGTTTCTGCAGAACATGAACCAGTTGTAGTTTGCGCAGCTGGTTCAGATAGTCCGATTCAGAGATCCCGGTCTGGAGAGTTTTCGACCAGGCCGGGAAAAAGCGCAGGAAGCTCTTCCTGTGTATAACGCGGCGTAATGTGCTGCGAGCAATTCCAGTCGAATCCCACCACATCCATCAAGAAGATGCGTTCGAGGCGGGCGCCCGGATCGTGAGGCCCGAGGCGGACTGCAAGCGGCGGATCGTCGCCAGGTTCAAGGGTGCGGGCGTGGCCGATGATCTTGAGGCGGGCGCGATGCGGATAGTCCATCAAGAACAGAGCGAAACGATCGTTGGCGGTCAGGTTGCCGGTGCTGATGTATTGCCGGTTGCCTGAATAGTCCGCGAAGGCGAGAGTGTGAGGGTCGAGGACTCGCAGAAAGCCCGCGGGGCCGCCGCGGTGTTGAATGTATGGCCAGCCGTCGGGAGTCACCGTCGCGATATAAAAGCTGTCTCGGGCGGCGATGAATTCGGCTTCATCGGGGCCGAGTTGTTGTTCGCCGTCACCAGAACGTGCCATGCGTTCGTATTGGGTTCGGGAGCCAAAGCGCGCCTGCAGGTCGCGGGCTGGCTTGGAAAACATGGTGTTGGCGAAGGTGTGAGGCATGCGACGGTCCCTCCGGGAGTCGAACGTCACGCGCAAGACAGGAGGCCGGCGCGAGATGGTCCAAGTGAAAGATGCTTCCAGGCCTTGTTGTGGTCCAGAAGTAGATGGCAGGTGGATGGTGTTGAGGGCCGGATTTCTGCTGACGGCCTCGTTTCAGGGGGAGCCTGGACAGATTTGTGATTCTATTCCGAAGCGAGGAGACGGGACGCATAAAATCTGCGCCGGCCGCGAGTGGTTGACTCGTTGCGCACTTTTCCGATTGGCTGCTCGCTGGTAAGATAGAAAAGTCGTGGGGCTGTAGCTCAGCTGGGAGAGCGCCTCGTTCGCAACGAGGAGGCCAGCGGTTCGATCCCGCTCAGCTCCACCAATTCTCTTCCCTGTCGCTTCCCTTTCAATTTCTGTAGATCTTTCGACCGGCTCTGGTGTGCGCCGGCCTAGCATCTCACCGCGCCAACGCGTTGAGTTCGCGCAGCAGCGCGCGCGAGGGGATGCGGGTCAACGAAGCGATCCAACTCATGGCGCCGGGGAGCAGGCTGAGGGAGACGGGAGCGAGGAACCTTCCGGCCGGGGTGACCATGGCGCGCGACAAAGAGGTCGCAAGGGTCATGCCGCGTTTGAGTTGGGCATGCAGGGCGCGACGATAGTGCTCAGGAGTTTGTCCGGACAGGCAGCAGTCTGCTGCAAGAGCGGCGGAGTGGAGAGCGATGGCCATGCCGTCTCCCGTGAAGGACGGTATGACGGCAGCCTGATCGCCGATGCGCCAGGCGTCGGAGGGAGCGGCGGCAAGGTAGCCGTATGGAATCGAAGATATAGCGAGCGGGCGCTCCCAGAGTGCAGAGGCACCGCGGAGGCGGAGGTCGATGTGCGGATTTTCACGGCACAGGGTGGTGAGAATGCCATTCCAATTGCCGGCGCGGCGCAGTTCGCTTCCTTTAACGACGAGGCAGAGGTTGGCAATATCATTCTCGACCATTGCCAGACCGCCATAGCCGCCGCGGAAAAGGAACAGATCCATCCAGTTTCGGAGTGATTGGGTTTGATCGGGGCTGAGGCGCCAATGCATTTTGAACCCGATCATGCCGTTCTGGCTACCGACTGGCCGGGGCCATCCACGCAGGTCGTGCTTTCCGTTGGCGAGAAACACTGATTTCGCCTGGACGGTGCGACGTTCGTTCGATGCGATGGCGGGGTTGTCGGTGGTGGAGACGCGGGCTGACCAGCCGCAGTCATTTTTCGCGAGAGAGTCGACCGCGGTTCCGCGCTGGATGCGCGCGCCGGCTGCGCCAGCGCGTTGGAGCAGGGCGCTGTCCAGCACCTGGCGCGATAAAGACAGCGCAACGAATGGCAGCCTGCTTTCGACGGTGCTGCCGACGCAGCTGAGGCGCAGGTTCTGAATGGGAGAAGCGCCGAGGGCGAGGGGGTCAATGCCGACCTGCTGCAGGTAAGCCACCGCTTCTGTGCTGAGGAATTCACCGCAAACCTTGTGCCCGGTGGTGGACTCGCGCTCGATGAGCAGAACGTCTCTTCCGGCGGATGCGAGCCCCAGGGCGGCCATGGAGCCGGCGAGTCCGGCGCCGATGACGAGGTGTTCCGCGGTGGTAGACGAGGAACTCATGCGGGTTTGGTACGACGGACGCAGAGGCGGGCGGGGGCAAATGGGACGATGTCGATTTCGCCGAAGCGCAGGTCGGCAGCCGCAGCGAGGCGATACCAGTCGTAAGGCGAGAATGCCCTCGCGATCGAGACGGGCCCGTCGTGCTGAACGAACGGGTGGAGGCGAGCGAGACGGGAAAACCACCGGAACAAGTGATAGGGGATGGGGGCGCGAGACAGATCGTTGATGAACCAGCCGTGGACCGCGGTCTGTTCCATCCAGCGAAGAAAGCGGACCACGTCGGAGTCGGCGAGGTGATGGGTGAAGAGCGAACTCACGATGAGGTGAGGGGCGGTTGCTGGTTCGTAGCCGAAAACATCGGCAGAGACCCAGCGAATGCGGCTGGAGCGCGGGGTGGCTTCAACGGCGATGGAAATAGTGTCGCTGTTGAGGTCGAGACCGGTGAGTTCGACGGGCACGTTGTGGGTGCCGGCCCAGGCCTCGATGCGCCGAAGTGTATCTCCATAGCCGCAAGCTACGTCGAGAATGCGGAGGGGAACGGAATGCGCGGGGAGACGCAGGTGAGCCAGCCAGTTGAGGACGGGGCGGTAGGCCCAGAACCAGCGATTGACGCGAGCCAGATCACGGAGACAGGCGCGCATGGTGTCGCGGGAGCAGGGCTCGTCCATCCACTCGGTGAGCGGCGCGCGGGACCCGAAATCGAGTGCGCTTGGGCGTGATCGATCATTCCCCGGCGAGGCAGGGGCATTCGCCGCTGCTGAATTGTCGGCGGGACGGAACGCTCGGGAGTGCCTGGTGGAGCGATCAAGCGGCATGGAAGAGCATCGTCTCCGCGGTTACGCCCGGCCCAAAGGACATGGCACAACCGGTCTGGCCGGGCTGGGCGCGGCCGAGAATTTGCTGGAGCACGAACATCACGGTCGCGGAAGACATGTTTCCGAAGCGTGCGAGGACATCGCGCGAAGAGGCAAGGGCGTTTTGGGATAGACCAAGGCCGTGTTCAACCGCGTCGAGGATGGTGCGGCCTCCGGGATGGACGGCCCAGAGATCGATGGATTCCGGGGGGCGGCCCTGGGTGACCTGATCGCGGGATTCGCCGAGATTACGGCGAATTTCTCCGGGAACTTTCCCGGACAGGTGCATATCGAAACCCATTTCGCGGATACGCCAGGTGATCAGATCGCTGGTTTGGGGCAGGCGCACTGCGAGGAAACTGTCGATGGCCAGGCCGGTTGGTTCAGCGCCGACCAGGCAGGCCGAACAGCCGTCGGCGAAGAGGAGGAAGGAGAGCAGTTGCTCGAGATCCTGGGTTTCCTGCAGGTGGAGGGTGCAGAGTTCGAGGTTGAGTATGAGCACGCGCGAGCGGGGCTCGGAGCGAACAATGTGGTACGCGGACTTCAGGGAGTTGATGGCAGCATAGCACCCCATGAAGCCGATCATGGTGCGTTCGACGGAAGGATTGAGGCCGAGGTGGTTGACGATGTCGAAGTCGAGGCCGGGCGCATAGAGCCCGGTGCAGGTGGTGACGATGACGTGGGTGATGCTGTTTCGTTCTTCAAGGCTCAACGCCAGCTTGTCGAGGGTGCAGCGCGCCAGGCGCGGGGCGAAGTTCTCAAAGGCTTCCATGCGGCGCGTGGTGGAGGGGAAGCTGCCAGTGGCATAGAGCCCTTCGGAGTCTCGCCAGGAGGCATCGCCGGTGGCGATGGGCTGGAGGAAAGAGTAGCGGTGTTCTATGGCCGACATGCGGACCATGCGCCGGAACAGGGAGCGCAGGGTGCCTTCCGGCAGCAAGCTTTCAGCGAAGGCAATGAAGGGCTGGTGTACATCATGTTGGGGAACGGCTGTCGCGATACGCGAGATATACGCTGTTGTCATTCAGTGCCTTTCGATAGGTAAGTTGAGCCCGTCGTTCGGAAAGTCAGCCAGACCTGGGGATCTTTATTTGGATGCCTGGTCGGCTTGAAGCGAACTTATTGGTGTTCGCGAAGTTCGATGTAGTGCAATCGAAACACCTTTCTTTGCCATTCCGTTACACTCGCGACATAACCTGCGGGAAATCGTGCATCCATACAAGAGAGCGGCCGGGCCTGCAAGGACTGGAAACGAGCGCTTTTCAGGAGATGCTGGTCGAGGCGACGTATAGCCTTCCGCAGCGATCTCCTAATCTTCGAGCTGAGGGAGAGCACCGGTAATGAGACTGTCCGACCCCCCTAACGTCGCGACTTCCGGCGCCAACTCCGCGGCGGCGAAGATTGTTGGAAAGGGGGAGATGGCGGACCGCGTCCGAACCCATAATTGGGCTGCGACGCCCCTGGGGCCGATCGAGTCATGGTCAAAGGAATTGGTGGCCATCGTCAACCTGACATTGTGCTCTCCAACGCCGGCGCGGGCCTTATGGGGTCCGGAATTGATTTTGATCTACAACGACCGCTATCGGACGATTCCGGGAAAGCGGCACCCGGAAGCGCTTGGCAAGCCTGCACGCGAAGTGTATCGCGAGGCCTGGCACGTGGTGGGACCGCTGCTTGAGGCCGCCTTTAATAATGGTGAAACCTTTTACTTCGACAAGCTGCTGGTGCCGATAGATTCGGGCCACGGTGTAAAGGATTTTTATCTTGATTACACCTATAGCCCGGTATATGAAAACGGCCGGATCGCGGGCCTATTCGGGCTGCTGCAGGATGTGACCGGCGAGGTGGTGGCAATGCGCAACCTGCGTGAGAGCGAGATGCGAGCGAGCCGGGTATTGGAGAGCATTGGCGAAGCTGTCATCGTGACGGACCGGGACGGGCGCGTGGTGCAGATGAACCCGGTGGCGGAGCGAATGACCGGCTGGGCGCTGGAAGAGGCACGTGAACGCGCGTTGAATGATGTATTTCGCATCGTGGACGAAACGACGCGGGAGACGGTGGAGAGTCCCGTCGACAAAGTCAGGCGTCTGGGGACCGTGGTCGGGCTCGCCAACCACACCATCCTAATCCGGAAGGACGGGAGCGAAGTCTCGATCGACGACAGCGGTTCGCCGATCTTTGACGAGCCCGGAAATCTGACCGGGGCGGTGTTGGTGTTCCGGGACATTCGAGAGCGTCGCGCAGCCGAGCGAGAGAGAAGCGCCATAGCAACGCAGTTGTCTTTGGTTCTTGATGCGACCTCAGATGGTGTGCTGATGCTGGACCGGAACTGGAAGATTGTCTACAGCAACCGTAGAGCGCAGGAATTTTTGCAGGCATCTGGAGAGCTTACCGGACGGCCATTCTGGGAGACATTCCCCGCTACCGTGTTCGAAGGATCGCCTTATGTTGAGCACTACACGCGGGCGATGTCGGACGGGATCCCGAGCCGGTTCGAGGCTTTCTATCCGGAGCCGTTGAACGCGTGGTTTTCAGTGATCGTGGAGCCGGCTGAGTTCGGGATCGTGCTGTTTTTTCGAGACGTAACGCGGCAGCGCGCGGAGGCAGAGGCGCTTCGCGATCGGGAGGCGCGCCTCGACGCGATCTACAGCACCAGCCTGGAATATATCGGCCTGATTTCTCCAGAAGGATGGGTGATCGACTGCAATCGCGCATCGCTGGAGTTTGCGGGGAATTCGCGCGCCGATGTTGTAGGGATGTATTTCGCCGATACTCCGTTGTTCACCGGTACGCCGGGGATGCCAGAGCGAGTGAGAGAAGGAATTGAGCGAGCGCGAACGGGGGAGACGGTGCGGTCAGAGATGACGCTGATCCGGCCATCGGGGGAGGCGATAATCTTCGACTTCTCGTTGACCCCCGTGCGTGACAGCAGCGGGAATGTGGTTTTTCTGGTGCCGGAAGCGCGCGACATCACCGAGGTGAAGCGGACCGAGACGGCGCTGTTGAAGAGCGAGAAACTGGCGGCGGTGGGCAGGCTGGCCTCGTCGATTGCACACGAGATTAACAATCCTCTCGAATCGGTGATGAACCTTATCTACCTGGCGCGGCATGCCGAGCAGCCGGACGCGCAAAAGTACCTGGACCTGGCGGACCAGGAGATCCGGCGCGTTTCCATCATTGCCAATCAGACGCTGCGCTTCCACAAGCAGGCCTCGAAGCCGCAGCCAACCACGAGCGCCGACTTGTTTTCGACGGTGATGAGCATCTACGAGGGCCGGCTTCGCAATGCGCGGGTGAGGGTGGAGAAGAAATTCCGCACTGAGCAGCCGGTCGTCTGTTTTCAAGGCGATGTGCGGCAGGTGCTGAACAACCTGGTCGCGAATGCGCTTGAAGCGATGCCGTTCGGCGGCCGCCTGCTGATCCGCAGCCGCAAAGGCCGGAGCTGGAAGACAGGGGAACCGGGACTCGTGCTCACGATTGCAGACAACGGTGCGGGCATCGGGCCAACGGTGAAGAAACATATTTTCGATGCGTTCTTCACTACCAAGGGAACGGCCGGAAACGGTCTGGGGCTGTGGGTTTGCCAGGAGATCGTGGCGCGCCACAATGGAACTCTGCGGGTGCGAAGCACGCAACGAAGCGGGCGCCACGGTACCGCGTTCACCTTGTTCCTTCCCTTTCAAGCCCGAGCGGAGCAAGCAGCAAAAAGCCCGACCGAAAGATAGGCCGGGCCAGTCCTGATGGAACCAGTGGGCTAGTTGAAGAGGTCCTTCATCTTCTCAAGAAGGGTTGGGGAGGTGGGCTTGTTGTCGACGTTCATCAACTCCGCGAGCTTGGTGACGAGGTCGCGCTGCGCCCGGGATAGCTTGCGCGGGACCTGCACAATGACCTTGACCACGAGGTCTCCACGACCTTTTTCGTTGAGGAAAGGAACGCCTCGCCCGCGGATGCGCAGTTCCTTGCCGCTCTGCACTCCCTCGGGAATCTTGAGGTTGACGGGACCATCAATGCCGGGGATTTCAATCTCCGCGCCGAGGGCCGCTTGCGGGAAGCTAATGGGAACCACGCAGTAGAGATCCTGCCCGTGGCGTTCAAAGAAGTCATGGGGACGAATGGCGAGCACCACGTACAGGTCGCCCTTGGTGCCGCCTGAACGGCCGGCATCGCCCTCGCCGGCGTAGCGGATTCGGGTGCCGTCCTCGACGCCGGGCGGAACCTTGACGTGAAGCTTGAGTTCCTTGGCAACGCGGGTTTCGCCGCGGCAGGTCTGGCACGGATCACCGATGATAGAGCCGGTGCCGCCGCATGCGGAACAGGTGCGGGCAACGGAAAAGAAGCCCTGCTGATAACGAATCTGGCCACGGCCCTGGCACTGTGCGCAAACGGTGGGGCCGCGTCCCGAGGCGCTGCCGCGCCCGCTGCAGACAGTGCAGGTTTCGAGGCGGCGGATCTTGATCTCGGTCTCGGCGCCGAAGATGGCATCGTCGAAGTCGATGGTGAGATCGAAGCGCAGGTCGTCGCCGCGCTGCTGGCGGGAGGCGCGCTGGGAACCTCCAACGCTGAACATCTCGCCAAACAGGTCTCCGAAGATGTCGCCGATGTCGACGCCTCCGGCAAACGGGCCTCCGAAGCCGCCGCCTTGTCCGGCGGCACCAACGCCGGCGTGCCCGTAGCGGTCATATGCGGCGCGCTTATCGGCGTCGCACAATACCTGGTAGGCTTCGCTGGCTTCCTTGAATTTTTCCTCTGCGGCTTGGTCGCCCGGATTGCGGTCAGGGTGGAACTTGAGCGCCAGCTTGCGGTAGGCACTCTTCAACTCCTGATCGCTGGCGTCGCGCGAGACCCCCAGAACCTCGTAGTAATCTGCTTTGCTCACTCGCAATTTATTCTAGTCTCTGTTTTGGATTGTTTACGACGCGGACCAACGCGGGGCGCAACAGCTTATCGCGCACCTTATAGCCGCGGCGAATCTCTTCTGCTATGTGATGATCGGGCAAGTCATCACGATCCACGGACCCGAGGGCCTCATGGACGTGGGGATCAAACTGCTCGCCTACGGAAGGGACCGCGGTGACCTGCAACTGGCGCAGGACGTCTTCCATCTGCTTAACAATGAGCTCGACGCCGGAACGGAGCTGGTCCGCGGAGCCGGTGGATTTGAGGGCCAGTTCAAAGTTGTCGAGTACGGGCAGAAACTGCTCTACGACGTTTCCTGTGGCGTAGTCGCGAAAGTCGGCGCGTTCTCGTTCGCTCCGCTTGCGAGCGTTTTCAAACTCGGCCTGCAGGCGAGCGAGGCGATCGACGAGCTGGTCGCGCTCGGCCTTGATTTTGTCGAATTCGTTTCGGCTGATGGTTTCTTCGGTAGCCGGTCCGCCGGCGGGTACGGTTTGCGCTTCGGGCGCGGCGGAGTCGAAACCGGATTCGCCCGGATTGGCGGATTCCGGCGCGCGACCGGTATCGTCCAGGCTCACTTCTGATTCATGATCTGACATGCTTCTGTGACTTCTCCGAAAGATCCTGCTTATGTTCTTCAATGATAATTCCGTGCCGGGCAAAGGATTTGAGGATTCAGACCAAGGGGCGGAATCCCGGTCTCTGCCGGCTAATCCGTGGGTAATTCGAGGAGGCGTTCCGAGAGGCGGGCGATGTAGCGAACCGCGTGGATCATCTCCTGATATTGGATGCGGGTGGGAGCGATAACTGCTACAGTTCCGCGGTTGGCGTTACCCAATCGAGCCGGGGCGCCGATGAGGACCATGTCCTGCATGGCGGGGGAAGCCTGGTCGAGCCCGACGACGACGCGCACTTCCTGCTGGCGGCCATCGACGTAGGCAGCGAGAAGTTCAACGAGGCGCTGCTTAGCCTCGAGCGCAATCAGCATTTGGCGCAGGCGTTCGCGGTCCAGCTCGGCGGCGATGAGGTTGGCCATGCCGTCGACGAAGACCGTGGGGGCTCCGTCGCCGCCGGCAAGGGCGCCCCGCCGGCATAGTTCTTCGACGGAGGCGAGCATCTGGTCATAGGCGGCGCGTTCCAACTCGACCCGGCGCGTGATTTCAGACCGGATGCGATCGACGGGCCACCCGTGAAAATTCTCGTTGAGATATCGTGCCGCCGTCTCAAGTTCCAAGTGACTAAGTTCTCGCCCGAGAACGAGCACGCGGTCATGGACGACACCCGCCTGGGTAACGAGCACGGCGAGGACGCGTCCGGTCCCGAGGCGGGAAAAATGAATATGCTCAAGCACTTGTTCGGTGTTGGCGTTAGCCAGGGCCACGCCCAACCCGCTGGACAGCAGGGCGAGCACGTGCGAGGTGCGTTCCAGATACTCGGCAGTGCTTGAAACGCCGGAAAAACTCTCCTCGATCTGACCACGCCGCTCTTCGCTGAGAGCAAACATAACGCCTGGATTGCGAGGATCGGAGTTGGCTGCGGCCCCGGCGCCGACGCGACCGGATTGGGTGATCTGTTCAACGTAATAGCGAAATGCGGCGGCGGTGGGGACCCGTCCGGCGGATGAGTGGGGCTGATCGAGGAGGCCGGATTCGCCTAGGGAGACCATTACATTCCGGATAGTTGCAGAACTGAGGCCCTCGCGGTTCTCAAAATATCGTGCGACTGCCGAGGAGGCCACCGGCTCGCCGGTGGCAATATACAACTCGATAATGGCCGTGAGCACCAGCCGCTCCCGCGGACTGACGCGCATCTCCGACATTTTCCCTGCTCTCCCCATGGCCGGCAGGCACTCAGAAGCCCGTATCACCGGCAAATCCATTCCTTTTCTCCGTACATCTTGCGGCGAAGAAAGGGTGTAATTCCCCTTATCAGTTTAGGATGAGACTCAGCGCAAAGTCAAGGAAAGGCTCGTTTTAGGGAGGTTTGCTGGGTGGGCATACCGATCCGCGGCGAGCGGCAACGAAGGCGGCGTTAGCGCCCCTGATTCCGTCGACGATTTCCCTTGAAGAGAAAGGCGTTAACACCTTAGGCCTGACGGGACGGGTGCGGCGTCAACGAGACACGCCGAGGACTGACCAGGTCAGTCGCATCCGACGGGAAAGGCAACCGAAACAAGTCAATGCGGCTCTCATCAATTGTGTTAACGCAGCGTTAAATTGCGAGAGATGAGGAAGAGAAAGTGGCCAAGAAAAAGTCGAGGGGCCTGGCTGATCCGACCGTGTTGGAGCCGATGGACAAGCAAAGCGGTGAACTACAGGTCATTATCGAGACGCCGAAGGGGAGCCGGAACAAGTTCGCATTCGATCCGGAGCAGCGGGTCTTCACGTTGAAGAACGTACTGCCCGCGGGAATGGCCTTTCCGTATGATTTTGGATTCCTGCCGCAGACGCTTGCGCCGGATGGCGATCCTTTCGACGTGTTGCTGCTCATGGATGAGCCGGCGTTTCCGGGGATCGTAGTACGATCGCGCCTCATCGGGGTAATCGAGGGCGAGCAGGTGGACGGCAAGAAGAAGAACCGCAACGACCGGCTGCTGGCCGTGGCAGAAGTAAATCACCTTTATGCAAATGTGAAGACGTTTCAAGATCTGCCCAAGCCGTTTCTGGTTGAGCTGGAGCAGTTTTTTGTGAACTACCACCGGCTTGAGGGTAGAGAGTACAGGCTGCTTGGCTGCAAGGGCGTTAACGAAGCGACGCGGTTGATCAAGCGGGCGCGCAAAGCAGCCTGAGCGGAATATCTGCGCGGGTGGACATCGGCGATGGGAGAACTGGCAGCACGTTTTGTGATCGGCGGAGTCATTGTGTCGGCATTTGCGGCGATCGCCGAGATGGCGCGGCCCAAGAGCTTCGCGGGATTGTTCGGGGCTGCGCCTTCTATCGCCCTGGCGACGCTGGGCCTCAGCATCGCGCAGCACGGACGCGATTACGCAGCCACCGAGACGCGCGCGATGGTGCTGGGAGCGATCGCATTTTTCTGCTGCGCGTCGATCGCGAGCCGGTTGCTGGTAAGGCACAAAACATCGGCGCTGGCAACGACGTCGGCGCTGATGCCCGTGTGGCTGGCAATTTCGCTGTCGTTGTGGTTTCTGACGTTGCGGGGACGGTAGAGTGACGGTGGAGATCAGACTCGCTGCGTTGAAGGGCATCAAGCTACATGAATGGCTGCTGCGTTTTGTATTCGGGGGCCTGGTGTGTGTCGCAGCGGGACTAATCGCGAAGCGATTCGGGCCGGGCATAGGCGGCCTGTTCCTGGCGTTTCCGGCCATTTTTCCGGCCAGCGCAAGCCTGGTGGAGGCGCACGAAAAGCAGCACAAAGCCCGGGCGGGACTGGACGGAACACGCCGGGGCCGGGTGGTGGCGGGTGTCGACGCGGCGGGAACGTCGCTCGGCTGTGTAGGGCTTGTGTCTTTCGGACTGGTCTGTGGATTTGGCTTGCCGCACATCGGCACCCTGACAGTTTTCGGGTTGGCTTGTGGCGCGTGGCTGGCCACCGGATCATCGCTGTGGTGGTTGCGCAAGAGCCGCTGGTGGCGGACCAAGCGCGGGTACAAGAACGCGTACGGGGCGTTTAGAACCTCCTGAAATGCGGGCCGGCCCTTGCCTGGAGATTTCGCCACGATTAAATGGGTAACATAGTGGATGAAGTCTTGAGGGGGAGATGGCCGGGACGATGAGGAAGCTGACGGCTGAGATTTTGCTGGCTCTGGCGATCGCAGGAAATGGGGCGATTGGCTTGAGCAGCCAGTCAAATGACAATTCACCCACCCCAGCGGACCCGGGATGGCAACGCCAAGTGGAGGCGTGGCGCGCGCAGCGTGACCGCGAACTGACGGCTCCGGACGGGTGGCTGACGCTGGTTGGGCTGGAGTGGCTCAAGCCGGGAATCAACTCTTTTGGGAGCGCTGCGGATAACGGGATCAAGCTTCGTTCAAAGGCGCCGGAGCACGTTGGTCTGCTTACTGTATCCGGAGCGACGGTGCAGCTGCTGGCACCGAAGGGCGGATTTCCAAGCGGGCTCAAGCTTGACGGCAGGGAGGCGCGCGAAGGAACGCTGAGCGCCGACGATAACAAGCCATCCGTACTGACGTGGCAAGGGCTTTCGATGGTGGTGTTGCCGCGCGGGGGCCGCTATGCGCTGCGCATCAAGGATGCGGATTCCCCGACGCGGACGGAATTTCACGGCCTGCACTGGTACGCGGCGGACCCACGATATCGAGTGACGGCCAAATGGATTCCTTATTCGCCGCCTAAAGTGGAGAAGATCCCGACCATCATCGGAACGACGCTGAACATGCCCGCTCCGGGAGTTGCCGAGTTCACGCTCAACGGCACAAAACTCACGCTGGAGCCGGTGATCGAAGGAGGCGAGAAGGACAAGCTGTTCTTCATCCTCCGCGATGCGACCAGCCGGACCACAACGTACCAGGCCGCGCGCTTTCTCCATACCGGCCTTCCGACCAACGGAGTTAGCGAGCCCGGGTCGCTGACGCTGGATTTCAACGAGCTCTATAATCCGCCGTGCGCTTACACGCCATATGCAACGTGCCCACTGCCTCCGGAGCAGAACCGTCTGAATATTGCGATCGAGGCGGGGGAGCAGCGCTACTCCCACTGAGGGTGGGGAGACTGCTAGAGTCAGATGAAGGCCTCAATTCACGTGTGAACCAGCGGATCGAGCCCTGCCCGGGGCTGCAGGTCAGCATGCGGCGCACATCCAGGAAAGAACGCAATGTCTCATCCGACAGAAGATCTTCGCATCAAGTGGACAAAGGTTGTGCTTCCTCCGGTTTTTCTCGAGGAGGAGCGGCCGACTTCAGAAGCTGCGATCGCGACCATCTTCAACACCCGACTCGATATTTCGCGCGTCATCAGGCAGCTAGATGCGCGCCTGCTGGTGCTGGTCGGTCCCTGCTCCATTCACGACACGGCAGCGGCCCGTGAATATGCCGCGTTGCTGCAGGCAGCGATCGGAGATTTTTCGCGCGAGCTGTGCATCGTGATGCGGGTGTATTTTGAAAAGCCGAGGACGATTCTGGGGTGGAAGGGCCTGATCAACGATCCGTACCTGGACGGCTCGTTCAAGATCAACGACGGGCTGCGCATGGCGCGGAACCTGCTGCTGGATCTGGCGGAGATGGGAGTTCCGGCGGGGACGGAATTTCTCGACATGATTTCGCCGCAATATATCGCAGGGCTCGCAAGCTGGGGAGCAATCGGGGCGCGCACCACGGAGAGCCAGGTACATCGGCAGCTGGTGTCGGGGGTGTCATGCCCTGTGGGCTTCAAGAATGCGACGTCCGGCGACGTGCAGGTGGCTATCGAAGCGATCCTTTCGGCTGCGCACAGTCATACGTTTCTGGGCCATACGCATCACGGACAGTCAGCTATCTTTGTAACGGCGGGCAATTCCGATTGTCATATCATTTTGCGCGGCGGCCGCAATCTCGTGAATTACACCGAGAAGAGCGTGGCGGAGACAGCAGCGCAGCTGGAAGCAGTGGGGCTGGGCGCACGGATCATGATCGACTGCAGCCATGCCAACAGCAACAAGGACTACTTAAGGCAGGGCGTAGTATGCCGCGACGTTGCGGGGCAGATAGCGGCAGGCAATCGGAACATAATCGGGGTGATGCTGGAGAGCAACCTAGTGGCGGGGGCGCAGAAGCTGGTTCCCGGTCAGCCGCTGGTTTATGGCCAGAGCATTACGGACGGATGCATCGACTGGCGCGAGACGTACGAGCTGCTGAACGAGCTGGCGTCGGCGGTGCGCGCCAGAAAAAATCTCGCTGGATGAAGCCATGGCCGCTTACAAAGCCATTTCACGCAAGAGGGACGCGGGAGCGACGGCGCTTAGAAGTATTCAAATAAAAAGCTTAGAGGCATTTTCGCGTAATTGTTACGCGAACCACGGAGCACAATTTGCACGATGAGCGAAATAATTTCCGGGATGCCCGCCTCCTGTAATTTTCCTCTATTTTTTTTGCAAAAAGGTTGTCCATAGTCAAATTCGCATGTAACTATTGCGTTAACGAAACTAGGATCCTGGTTGCCTGCCGGGTCAAAATATTATCAAACGGAACGATGAGCATCGGGACGACTGAATCATTTGACAGGCACATCTGCCGCAAGATTGGTTGTAGCACTAAAGAATTTCTCACCGGATATATGAGTTGCAAGCGCCTCTATGTTTCACCGGGAGTTTTCAAATAACGAGGTTCGCTGAGTAGTTCAATCCAGACTTTTACATTCGTCTGCAACTCAGATCAGCCCATTGAAAATGTGACAGGACACGAAGGTTTCTTCGAGGTGTGAAGACCCGAGTGCAGTTCTGCGCGCAGCATGCTTAAGCATGCGCGTCCTGCAGAGCTCTGGGGAGCCTTGTGTCTATCAGCGTCCGCGAGCCCGGGATCATGTAGCAGATGGGATACGGATACGCGGAGAAAGTTTGCTAAAAGGAACGGGCGCCGGGACACTGTCGCCACCAAAATGAGACTCTGCGCAGCGCAGACAGAACAGATAAGTAAGGCATCACTAATTTTCCTCTTGAAGGTATTCGGTATGAAGCTCACCCAAAAGTTTTCACTTGCCTGTTTGATGCTCCTGACCATGACCATCCCCGCACTCGCTGGAACAACCATCAGCAGCCCTGCGAACGGGACGAATGTTTCTTCTCCATTCACGCTGACGATGTCAGCGGATACGTGCTCATCGCGACCGGTGATCGTGGTGGGCTATTCATTGGACAACCATCCGAACACGTCGGCCTGGGCCGATACGGCCATCAACGGACCGGTGTCGGCGTCCGACGGCGGGCACACGTTGCACGTCAAGGTGTGGAATGACTGGGGCCAGGTTTGCGTCACAGACGTGAGTTTCAACGTTGGGAACGGCGGCAGTGGAGGCAGCAGCGGCGGTGGCGGCCTTTGGATGGTGCCGTCGAACGCAGTCAGCGTTACCGATATACAGACCCTGGGGGACTGGACGTCGGTTCACGATGGCGGTACGCCGGGCAGTTCGAGCGGCTGGATGGGAATCACGTCATCGCCGTCGGTCGGCGGAAATGCGCGTGAATTTGCGACCAGTTTTTGGAATTTTGGCGGACAGCGTTACGCCGCCCACCTGGGCGACGATGTGAACGCGCAAAACTTCTTTTATGACGCGTGGGTGTACATTGCCGGATCGGCCGACGGTTTATCGAACCTTGAGTTCGATCTCAACCAGACGATGGCCAATGGCGAGACGGCAATCATGGGGTTCCAGTGCGACGGGTGGACCGGCACGTGGGATTACACCGTAAACGGCGGATCACCAACGAGCCCCCGGGATACCTGGATCCATTCTTACGCGAAGTGCAACCCGCACGACTGGAGTCCGAACCAGTGGCACCACTTGCAGATTCTCTATTCCCGCAATCCGTCGGGATGGGTGACTTACAAGTCGGTGTGGCTGGACAATGCGGAGCAGGATTTCTACATCACGGCATTTTCGGGATTCGCACTGGGGTGGGGCCCTTCGTTGATGACCAATTTCCAGGTCGACGGCTCGAGCGCCGGCAGCACATCGGCGACGGTGTATCTGGATAAGATGACGATCTACCGCTGGTAGCTCCGGCGGGGCGAGGCAAAAGCGTGGGATGGGGGAGCGCATAAATCCCACACTCAAGCGCAGATCCGAAAGCCAATTATCAGGGCGGGCACACAAAGCCGGTATCATGAGACCAGCAAGAGGCTCATGGTACCGGCTATTTTCATCTCGGCGGGCGAGGCGAGCGGGGAGCAGTACGGCGCGCTTTTAATCGACGCGCTCAGGCAACGCCTTGCCCGGATGGGAACCGAGGCGCGGTTTTTCGGTATGGGGGGTCCGCGAATGACGGCCGCGGGGCTGGAGCGGGTCGTCAGAGCGGAAGATGTTGCGGTCATGGGGATCACCGAGGTGGTTCGGCATCTGCCGCGAATCTATCGCGAGTTTCGCCGGTTGAAGCAATCGATCCGCGAGCGCCGCCCGGGGGTGGCAGTCCTGATCGACTTTCCGGACATTCATTTCAAATTGGCAGAGGAGCTGCATGGACTTGGGGTGCCGGTGATTTTCTTTGTCAGCCCGCAGTTATGGGCCTGGAAGAAGCACCGCATCCGGCTGGTCCAAAAGTACGTCGACAGGATGCTGGTGATTTTTCCTTTCGAAGAGCCGTTTTACCGTGAGCGCGGAGTGCGGGCGGAGTTTGTGGGGCACCCCCTGGCGGAGTTGCCGGAGCCCACGATTGGGAGAGCCCAGTTTGCGGCGGAGAGCGGGCTGGATCCCAACAAGGCCTGGGTGGGAGTGCTGCCGGGCAGCCGGGCGAAGGAGATTCGAGGCAATCTGCCGGAGATGCTGGTGGCAGCGCGTGAGCTTGACCGGAACATGCGGGGGCAACTGGAGTTTGTTTTGCCTGTTGCGGGGACGCTGGATGCGGTTCAACAGGACTTTGCCCGCGACCTGGTGGAAGCCCATCGCGGCGAGGTGACGGTAAAGCTGGTCAATGATGCAAGGGCGGCCCTGTTTCATGCGCGGGTTTCGATAGTGGCGAGCGGAACAGCCACCGTGGAGGCGGCTCTGATCGGAAATCCTTTCGTCGTCGTGTACCGGGTGTCGCCGATCACCTATGCGATCGCCAAACGGGTGGTGCGAGTGCCTCATATCGCGATGGCAAACCTGATCGCCGGGAAGCGGGTAGTCCCGGAGCTGATCCAGGCAGATTTCACTGCATCCAATATCGTCAGACAGTTGCAGCCGTTGCTACCCGACGGGGTGCCTCGACAGTCCATGATGAAGGAACTTGCGGCTATCCGCGGCGAGCTCCGGGCAGGAGTGGGTGAGGAAACAACCGCGGATGGCGCCATCGGCCGGGTGGCCGAAATTACGCTCGAACTGCTCGGAGCAGCTTCCCCGGCAGGAATCGAACAAGCGGTGCATTCCTGAACAGAGAGCCGATGCGAGCACGAGATTACATGATGACAACTGAATCGAAATTGCGCCGGGTGGCCAGCGCTCTGGCCATGGCAGCAGCAGTGGCGGCCCTGGCCGTGCACGCGCCGGCGCAAAGGCAGGAGCGGCCCTCGCTGCATATTACGGGCTACGTGATCGATGCCGAGCTGGAGCCGGCGACCCATCATCTGACGGCCAAGACGGCGGTTCATTTCACCGCTCCTGAGAACGCGGAGATGCTGAGCTTCGGCTTTCACCCGGCGCTGAAGGTGACCAAGATTTCGGACGAGCAGGGGAAGCTGCTGACGGGCGAGCGCTCTGCGGACGGGACCATCCGAGTGAGCCCGTCGACGCCGTTTACGAAGGGCCAGACGTACAGCTGGACGTTTGAGTATGAGGGCGTGATCAGCGGGACGGAAGACGGCCCGGTAGAAGGGCTGAAGCTGGCCGCGATCCAGGAACCGATCAGCTACCTGCTCTACCCGGCGCGGTGGTTCCCCACGTCGGGCTACATGATCGACCGGTTTACAGCGGAGATGCACATCCGGGTGCCGCAGGGCATGCGGGTATTCGCGAGCGGAAGCACGGGCGCTTCTCATTCAGTGACGCTGGCGGACGGCAAGCCCGGAGACCAGTACGATTTCAACTGGACCAAGCCGGGGTTTCCAGGAACGATCGTGGCGGGACGGTATGTTAATCCGGCGACGGCCGGCCCGGGCAATGTGAAGGTGTGGGTCACGGTTGCGCACCAGCAGTCGGCCAGCGAACTGGCCCAGACGGCGGCCAAGGAATACGACTTCTTTACTGACAGCTTCGGGAATCCCGAGTCGAGCCATCTGAACGTGGTGGAGATTCCGGACGACACGCTGCCGGCAATTTGGTCTCCGGAGCTTGCGGGGATGATGGGATCGCGGCTGGGCGACAAGTCGGGCGTGAGGCTGCTGGCCAACACCATCGCGCACCAGTGGTGGGGCTCGGAGGTGAGCCCGAAGACGCTCAACGATGCCTGGATCACGAACGGCATGGCGCGGTACGGCGAGCTGATGTACGTAGAGGAAGAGCAAGGCAAGAACGCTTTGCGCGCGGGACTGCAGGATGTGGCCGCGGGCGCGCTGGCATACGACACGATTCCGTTGTCGAGCGCCAGCCGGCTGAGCCCGTTCTCGCCGGAGTTCCAGTCGATGACGCTGGAGAAGGGCGCGATGATCTTCCACATGCTGCGGTGGGAGATTGGGGACAAGGCATTTCTGGCGACGCTCAAGGGAGCGCTGAGCCAGTACACGGATCAGGGCATGCGCTCGACGGATTTCGAGAAGGTGGCCGAGGCGCAGAGCCAGCAGCAGCTGACGCCGTTTTTTGCGCAATGGGTGGACGGGACGGGTGCGCCGCTGTTCACCAATAAATACGCGGTATACCGGCTGGGGAATAACAAGGGGTTTCGAACGATTGGTGAGATCAACCAGGACCTGGACCTGTTCCGGATGCCGGTGGAGTTGCGGGTTGAAACCGACGGCAAGACGGAGATTCAGAAGGTCGACGTGGTCGGGACAGATTCGCAGTACGTGGTGGACACATTTGGACGGCCACGGCGGATCAGCATCGATCCGCAGAACTGGGTGCTCAAGAGTTCGCCGGACCTGCTGGTCAGGATCGCGATCCTGAAAGGCCAGCAACTGGTAGCGCAGGGCGATCTGCCGGGGGCGCTGGCGGAGTACCAGAAGGCGCTGGAGTCGAATTCTCAAAGTTCCCTGGCCAACTACCGTATCGGCGAAGTGCTGCTGGCGCAGAGGAATTTCCAGGCGGCGGTGAACGCTTATCGTGACGCGCTGCGTGGGGATGGCGAGCCGCGGTGGACGGAGGTCTGGAGCCATATCGAACTGGGCAAGATCTTCGACATGACGGGGCAGCGAGACCGGGCAGTCAATGAATACAGGCTGGCGGTTCAGACGAACGACAATACGCAGGGCGCGGTGAATGAAGCGCGACTCTACCTGCAAAAGCCCTATCAGCGGCCGGCGGAACAGTAGCGTCTCAACTCCTTTTAATTGCGAGAACGCGAGCCACGGAGTGGCTTCCTGGCCTTGCGATGGGTCGAGGTTGTGCCCACAAGATACCCCCCTGGGGTATGGGGGGGGGGGGGGTAAAAAGGCCTTTTCCCAGAGGGCGTTTGCCGGACCTGGATTAACTCCTGCTGCCATTCTGCTCTCGCTGGATGAAATTATCGGCAAGTCAGGATTGGGCACGTGAAGTGCCGGAGAGCGGGCAAGCGCTCATGCGGCAGAGAAAAGGCCGGTTCGCACTGGAACCGGCCTCAGACTGCTGGCAAAGTCGTTCTGCCTTTTGGAGAAAAGGCCCGGGGCTGAAGCCCCCTGAATTAATTCGCCTTGTTCGTGAGGCTGAAGCCTCACGCTCCCTCCGGAAAAGCAAAGATAAGCTTTCATCAACATAAGGCCGGTTCGCACTGGAACCGGCCTCAGACTGCTGACAAAGTTGTTCTGCGGCTCGGAAAAAGGCCCGGGGCTGAAGCCCCCTTGATTTAATTGGCCTTATTCGTGAGGCTGAAGCCTCACGCTCCCTCCGGAAAAGCGACGATGGTCTTTACAACCTGAGGCCGGTTCGCACTGGAATCGGCTTTTGTAGTTCAGAGCGATCGTTTCAGGGGCGGCCGCGGGAGATGACTTCGAGTACTACGGGAGCCAGACCGCGTTCGGTCATTGCGAGCTCATCGGCGGCGGCCTTGGAGAGGTCGATGATGTGGCCTGCGGCGAGATCGCCGCGATCGTTAATGCGCACAACGACGGAGCGCTTGTTGCGGAGATTGATCACCTTGACCAGCGAGCCGAAGGGCAGGGTGGGATGACACGCGGTCATCGCATTCTGATCGAAGGTTTCCCCACTGGCGGTTTTGCGGCCGTGAAATACAGTGCCGTACCAGGTGGCAATGCCGCGAAGCATGGCGGCGCGCTGAGCATCGATGGCGGCCTTGGAAAAGCGCTTGGCCGGTGGGCGCGCGGGCGTCGGGGAGGCGGGCGGCACATCAGCGAGCAGGTTGCGGTAATGCACGTCAGCCTGCACCGAGCGGGTGGTGAAGATTCCCGCCATGGTGGCCAAGGCCAGGGTAGACACCCCTGCCAGGTACCAGATTCGGAGCGGAGCATTCAGGCCCGAAGAGCCTGACCTTCGACGAATAACCATCTCGTTATCTTATAGAAATAACAGCCATTTGGACACGTTTTTTGCTTAGCAATCTTCAGGCCAAAGTCAGACGTTTTGTCGAAAAAATAGAACATTCAATGCTGGCCGGGCAAGCTATTGATGTGATGCAGGTTACATCGCACGACTTTTGGCCGCGATTTTCCCGTTTTGGGACTTGGAAGCCCGTTCAAATCAGCGGGGCTTGGGTGAGGATTGCGGCGTGCCGGGAGCGGATGGGAGTTCCATGATCTCGAGGAGTTCGCCGGTTTTGAGATAGCCTTTGCGGCGAAACCAGTCCTCCATGGCGGGGTGAAGACGGTCGAGCGGGACGCCGGTTCCGGCCTCGAGCAGGCCATCTGCGGCGGGAAGGGTGTCGTCGAAGACGGCATCGTTGGTGAAGTTGCGCATGGCGAAGTTGTCGATCCAGCGGATGGGGCAGGGATGGCGGATGCCGGCGGCGTCGATGCGCTGGATGGAGAGTTTTCGGGCGAACATGTATTCACTGTAGCGCGGCGCACGTCAGCGGTTTGCGTGATGGCTGGCCTCGGTGGCTAATGATCTGGATGGGTCGAAAGGTCCGCATCGCCCACAATTCTGGATCAACAGCAAACAAGAAGGTCGGCATCTCTGGCGTATCCATCAAGGGCAAGACGGATGCATGGTTTCTCGTGGCCATTTGCCAGCATTGAACATGGCGATGTTCTGCTTCTGCTGGGCCAATGTCGGTACGCAAAAATCGGTCCGCACCGAGTCGGACAGGAAGCTGTCGTTATAGGGTTCGAGGGTTCTTCCAGACGGGAACCGGGCTCCAGCAACGTGAACGGGGTGGGTTGGGTCCATGATGTACTGTGTGCCGAATACCTGTGGCTGTTTGCTGAATTGCAGGTACCGGTCCAGGGTGGCTGCCGCGATCCACCGGGCGGACGCTGTTCCCCGCGCCATTGCGTCCATGGCGAGTATGTGCGCGAACAAGCAATCGTCGGCGGTGTCGCCGTGCTGGAAGATGAACGCTGCCTCCAGGAAGTCGTCACCCGACGTGATCTGGCCGGCAGCCAGCATGGTTCGCAGAGTCTGCTGGCGGACCTTCACACGCTGAAGGTATTCAGCATTGGTGGCTTCGTCCTTTATTGTTTTCGTATCCTCCTGATCTTCGACGTACAGCTTGTGCGTCGCCGAGGGCGTCTTCGGCGGCTTCGAGGTGTTGGAAGCGCTGCTTTGGGCACAGATCGCGACACAACAAAAGGTAAGGAACGTCAAGCTGGCCATGAGTCGAAGTTGCATCCTAATCCTCCGATTCCGTCTTTAAGCATTCTGTATTCGCACCGCGCCCGGCGTAAAGTAGTATTCTACATAGGATATGTTGGCCTTGCGTCTTAGCCTCCCGCACAGGGTTCCGGGCGTATCACCGCGTATCTGGAAGTTACGAGATGACAACCGACGACGCTGGGCTGGGCAGGACGTCGAGTAGTTCGCACATGGTGGATTCTGAACGCGGGCTATTGCTTTTGGGGAACGACCTGGGCGTCTTTGGACTGCTGGGTGTCGACGCGGAAACGCTTGTAGTCGTAGTTGCGTTCGAGGAAGTGCTGGCGCATGTTTTTGAGGAGCAGGACGCGGGCCTGGACGTTGCCTTCGCCTCCGGTGGGAAGCCAGAGCTGGTTGTCGACGGGGGCCTGGTCGAAGCGGAAGCTGGAGCCTTTCTGGATGTTGGCAATGAGTCCGCCGGCGACGTGGAAGTTGTCGTCGAAGGTGACTTCGAGGTGGGCAACCTGGCGGTCGGCATCGTCGATCCAGATGGTGCCTTTTAGTTTTTTGGAGGCGTCTTCGGCGAGGCCGTGGGTCTTGGCGTTCTTGCGGCCAATGAAGTCGAAGACCAAGGTCGGGCGACCGCGGAAGGTTTCGCGGCGGGGGTTGGATACATCCATGATGTCGAGGACGTGGCTGATGCTGACGGAGGGGCCTTCAAGGGGCTGATCCGAGGGGGTCTTTTCAGCTTTCTCGACGAGCCTGGTGACGCGCTCCGTCTCTTTCTGCTGGTCGTGTTCGTTGAGCGGCTGTCCGTTCTTCCGGACGGTGCGTTCAATGACGTGGCCGTTGACGAAGAAGTCTTCATGGTCGGAGGTTTCGGTCTTGGTGACGCTGCCGTGGGCGTCGATGTCCTGCATGGTCTGCGAGGAGCTGTAGGTGTAGGTTTCGCGGATCTTTTCTAGTTGCTTCTGGTGATCCTGCACTTCGCGCAGGAGCTGGCGGACGTCAGGGATAGGCGCAGTGTTCTGCGCGGCCGCGGTGAGCGTCAACGCGGCCAGAAGGACGATACAACCGAGAGTTCGCAGGCGCATGACGGTCCTCAAGACGATTATAGGAAGGAGATGCTTCATGGGCCGCGGCGGATCTGACTCCGTTGGGACGCACGAGAGTTGTAAACGGGAGAGCGCGGAGAATTTCGGCAGCGGCGCATCCAGCTGAGTGATTTAGAGTGCAAGACGAGAGCGAATCCCGGATCAATGATTCAGGCTTGGTCTGAGCAGGGTGGCCGGGAATCGCCGCTGCGGCACACAAGCCGCACAGGGGGGATGAAGATATGCTCAGGCTTCTGCTGCACTGGATTTTGAGTGCTGTTGCGCTGCTGCTGGTGTCGCGGCTGGTTCCCGGGTTTGTGGTGCGGGGACTGGCTCCGGCACTGATCGCGGCACTGGTGATCGGGCTGCTGAACGCAACGGTGGGATTTGTTCTGAAGATTATTACGTTTCCGATCAGCATTCTGACGCTGGGGCTGTTTCTGCTGGTGATCAACGGACTGATGATCCTGGTGGCGTCGGCGTTGGTGCCGGGTTTCAGGGTGTACGGGTTTGTCCCGGCGTTCTGGGGGGCGGTCGCGCTGGCGGTGCTGGGCATGCTTTTCCGGGCTATCGTGCGCGAGTCGTAGACGCGAACCTTGGGTGGCAGAACCCGAGGGCAGCGAGGGCTGGTGCGCTTTCCAAAGCGGCGGCGGACTAGTGTACCGGGGCGGCGGCGACGGGGTGAGCGAATTTCTTCTTGGGTTTGAGAGGGATTGCCGGGGCAGGCGGTATGTTCAATGCCTTGACCGGTTCCGCCTGCAGCGGGACAGGCGCGTGCTGGATGAGCACGGGTCCGTCGAGGGTCTGGGGAACATGGCGGGCATTGGCCGCGCCGAATCCTCCGGGGGCGTAGCGATGCGGCATTTGGATGACCTGCGGAGAGGCCTGGGCGGGGACACGCGAATAGATGCGCCATCCGCCGCCCGCTACGACGCAGACGATGGCAGCGGCCGCGGCGCCGCGCGCAAAGCTCCCACGCGGTCCGAGGGCTTCGGGCCAGAAGAGAATCCTGGCGTTGCGCGGAGCGTAATGCAGGCCGGATTGGATCCGGTCAGCGAGGCCATGGGGCGCGGGCAGGGTCGCGACCAGGCGGAGAGTTTCTTCGGCTGATCCGGGGGACGAGGAGCGATCGGGGGGAAGCGTCATCGGGAGCTCCTTTCGTGCTGGAGGAGGTCGGCCATCAGGTTGCGGGCACGAAACAGGCGGGAGCGCACGCTGGACTCGGTGATACCGAGGACGGAAGCGATTTCAACGCCGGAGAGTTCTTCAAAGGCGGACAGCATAAGCACTTGTCGCTCCTTGGCGGGCAGCAGGTCGACGCAACGAAGGACGTGGGCGTGATGCTGGGCGGCGGCGGCGCGGTGTTCGGCGCTGAGCCCATTGGCGGGGAGAACGCGGGCGAGTTCGGAAACATCGTCGGTCTCGGGGCGCGACTTGGCGCGGCGCTTGCGGTCGAGAACGATGTTCCACACGATACGGATGAGCCACACGCGGTGGTCGCGGACTTCGTCGAGGCTGTCGCGATGGCGGAGGACGCGGAGGAAGGCTTCCTGCACGGCATCTTCGGCGTCGGAAGCATTGCGAAGGACGGAGAAGGCTACGCGATAGAGGGTGGAGGCGTATTGTTCGACGAGGGCGGCGAGCGCCTGTTCTTTCGCATGCTGGCGGGCTTCGTCATGCACGGTGCTGTTGGCGATCTCCATCCATGCCGGAAAAAGTGTCTGGCTGGCGCTCATACTCCAACCAGACGCAGGCTTCGAGGAAACTGCTCATGCACTCGGGGCCGCAGCGAGGAAATTCTCGCGCGGGGAGGCCTCTACTGCTTGCCGGTGAGTTTCTGGGCGGCGAGCGATCCGGCCATGCCGTCCTTGTCGGAATCCTTGACCTTGGCCCAAAGGGCGCGCGCCTGATCGGTCTTGCCGGTGGCGGCGTAGAGGTCAGCGAGATCTAACTGGGCGACGCCGGCCGAGACGGTGAGGGACGGCTTCTTGATGAGCTCGTTATAGAGATCGATGGCCTGGGCATCGCGTCCGGTCTGGTGATAAAGGCCAGCGAGCGCCACCTTGGCGAGATTGGAGAGATTGTGATCCCAGGCGCCGGAGGCTGCCTTGAGCTCGGTCTCGGCTGAGGCGTTCTGGTTGAGCTCCTCGAAGGTGATGCCGGCGAAGTAGTGAGCCTTGGCTCCGGCGGCTGTCGAGCCGTAATCGTGGGCGACAGCGGTGAACTGGCGATTGGCCTCTTTGGCGCGGTCCGCGGCGTTGTTATAGACGTTCTTTTCGGCCGGCGCGCCGGGCACGGCCAAGGGGTTGGTGTAGACGTCGAGAGCGGCACCGAGGGCCTTGTCGGCGGCGGAGGAGCGGAAACTCCAGAAGACGAGGGCGGCGATGATCACGAGCAGCACGAGGGCAGCGCCGATGATCCAGCGCAGAACGCCGGAGCGGTGCCCGCTTAACCAACCCATGCTGTTTGCGGTGGCCGCGGCGAACTTATCCTGCTTCAAGGCGTGACGGGTTTGAGTATCCACTGGGTTTCTTTTGTCCTTCGCGATTGACTTGCAGGCGGGTCCGTTGGAGTGGAGGCACTACGACTGCATCCTTACTAGTTTAGCAGCGGCTCAGGGGGGAGTCCATTAAAGACGTACGGGGAGCGGCGGAGGAGCGGAAACGAAAGTTCGATGAGCAGCAGAGCTGCTTGCGAGGCGCGGTGGCGGGGCGATAGGCTAGGGGCATGTACGAAGACTTTCACGTGACCGATCGCTGGACAGGCGAAGACCTGCATTGCTCCTGGAAGGCCAACATCGTTGCGATCGCCACGCGCCATGCGGACGCGGTGGATGTGCGGTTTGACGTGAACGGCGGGCCGATGTGGATCGCGCTTCCCTGCACCGCGTGGGTGGAACAGAAGAAGCGGACGGGGAAGGTGATCACCGACCTGCTGGCGGCCCAGATCGCGGGGCGGTATCTCAAGCAGTTGATGAACGAGGGATATGACAGCAGGCGCGAAATCTACACCATGACCGTAGACGAGGTGCTGGCGCATCTTGACGCGGTCGTGGAAGAAGCCAAGGCGCAGGGAAATATTCCCAGCCTGCCGGTCGGGATCGACGCAGGCTGACCCCGGATGTCCAGCTTGGGACTAGCCAATGGGCAAGACTTTGCGCCTAGCCAATGGGCGAGGCCTATGCGGGACTGGCTGGGGAAAGCAAGTCGGCGAAGAAGGGATTGAGCAATCGGCCTTGCGGGTCGACCTGGCGAACCATGGCTGAGAACTGCTTCCAGCGATCACCGTAGGCCGCCTCAACATGAGCGCGGGTGACGAAGGGGCTCTGGTTGAGCAGGGGAAGCCCGTTGCGCTGCGCCGCGAAAGTGTTGAACGCCTTGAGAAAGTCGTGCCACGCGGTATCGTCGGTGCTGGCGTGGATCGGGTCGATGGAGAAGACTTCTCCGTCGTGCGTGTAAGAGAGCAACGAACCTCGATCAGCCCGTATATGGTAGGCACCCAGGGGCATGTTGCAGCGGAAGCCGGTGTCTTTGAAGTATCCGTCGGCGAAATCGAGATATTCGCGTAGGATCCCTAGCCACTGGGCGCGAGGGAAGGCCCAGAAGGTGAAGGCGTAGCGGGCGTCCTGCGGAGTGTCGTGGTAATCGATGGTCTTGTCGGGGGCGAGCAGGGTGATGCCGCCGAGGAGATGAAGTTGATCGTAGAGGAGTTTGGCGATGTCGAAGCTGCCCTGCTGCAGCGAATCGCGCAATTGCTTGTCTCCGCTGAACTGGCCGATGAGATGGCCCAGGTAAGCTCCCTGAAAATTCCATAGATTGCGACGGATGGCGGCCTGGAGCGAGCCAAGGACGCCGGGTTCGTTGATGCGCTGGCGCTGCTGGAATACGACGGTGCGGCCGACGGTCCAGCAGATCAGACCTTCTGAAGTGTCGAGATAGTTGTCGACCTGGGCCTGGGTGAGTTCTTCGACGAGGTAGGGATGGTAGGTCAGATGGAGAGCTTCGATGGGCTTGATGCGAAAGGTGACTTCGTAGATCACTCCCAGGAGGCCGTAGCTGGAGCGCATGAGGCGTAGCAACTCGAAGTTGCCGGTCTCGGATGCTTCGGCGAGGTCGCCATTCGGCGTCACCCATTTCATGGCGATGACGTAGGAACTGACCTGCCCGAACTCGATGCCATCAAGAGCGTCCTTGCTGTGGCAGCAGGCGGCTGCGCCAATAGTCATATTGCCGATTTCGATATTCAGCATGAATTGCAGGTTGTGTTCGCGGAGGGCCTGGGACGCCTGGATGATCTGGAGCCCGGCCTGGGCGGTGAAGGTCATCGCAGCGCCGTCGATGTTCACAACCTGGTTCATCTTGGACATGTTGATCATGGTGCCGTCGGAAGACGCGCAGGGGGTGAGGGAGTGATAGCTGCCCACGGCGCGCACCGGGCTGGGATACTGCTCGGGGTCGCGCAGGACGGCCTGGATCTCGTCAACAGTTTGGGGAAAAACCAGTTGCTGGGGATGTGCGGCGATAGTGCCGTCGTAATTCACGACCTGATTGGGCATGGAGGCTCCTGAGGAAGCTGGAGTGAACGGCTGAGTTCCCGAGGCGATGAGGAGCAAGCTTAGGGTGAATGGCGTGGAGAGCGCAAGGTGAAAATCCCTGGGTATGGGGCGGACGGTTTTGCGCAACTGAACAGGAGGAGTTTCGGGACTTACGCGTATCAAGCTGAATGCGCGGCGGAGATGCCCTATGCGGCGGGAAGAGGCATCTATGCGGAAATGCCCAAGACTAAAGCAGCAAAACAATTGAGTAAACAATCGACGCCGAGAACACCGGCCTCACGGCCGACGCGTGCCGCTGCTGTGAAAAAGAAGCCTGCAACCAAGGATCCCCGGGGCGGACTGACGGCAGCAGGGCGGGCGGAGTTCGAGAAAAAAGAAGGCTCGCATCTGAAGCCGGGAGTTCAGGGACCAGCCGATACCCCGGAGAAGCAGCGACGCAAGGGGTCATTTCTTCGAAGACATTTTGCTAATCCGCGGGGGCCGATGGAACGCGACAGTAAGCCGACCCGCCTGGCGCTGTCCGCGCATGCGTGGGGAGAGCCGGTGCCGAAGACAATGGGCGCGGCGAAGAAGCTGGCGGCAAAGGGAAAGACTCTGCTGGGGAAGTACAAGAGCAAGAAGGACGCGAAGGAGTGGAGGAGTTAGGGGACTGACAAGCGTAATAGGGACAGCACTCGTGCGCGGATGAGAGCCGCCAAAGATTGCGCTGGCGACGAGGGCGAGAGGGAAACAGATCGAGCAGCAAGTACGCAGGAAAGCAAAAAGGCCATGCCCGGAGGCATGGCCTTTTCCTAAGAATATTGCCGGCGATCACCTAATCTCCCACACAGTCGCCCGTGCAGTACCATCGGCCCAGCGAGGCTTAACTTCCGTGTTCGGGATGGGAACGGGTGGGACCCTCGCGGTATGGTCACCGGCAAATTGTCTGAAGCGATTCGCTTCATCTTGGTAGCGCCTGGCGGGCTGTTTTTCCCGCAGCCTTACTTGCGACATCTGCCAAGGCCGGTTGGTTTCATCCGGGCGGGCAGGAACGCGTACTGCAATCTGGCGCTAAAAATTGGAACAGCTCAGGAAGCTGAATGACACGAAATTGATTGGTTTTTACAAGGCTTGCAAGAAGAACGTCCGTATAACTGCGCGGAGTTAATTCTATGGACAAGCCGAACGGGCGATTAGTACTGGTAAGCTGCACGCATTACTGCGCTTCTACCTCCAGCCTATCAACCAGATGGTCTTTCTGGGCCCTTCAGGGAGATCTCATCTTGGAGCGTGCTTCCCGCTTATATGCATTCAGCGGTTATCACAACCGAACTTCGCTACCCAGCCGTGCCCTTGGCAGGACAACTGGAACACAAGAGGTTCGTCCATCCCGGTCCTCTCGTACTAAGGACAGCCCTCCTCAAATCTCCTACGCCCACAGCAGATAGGGACCGAACTGTCTCGCGACGTTCTGAACCCAGCTCACGTACCGCTTTAATAGGCGAACAGCCTAACCCTTGGAACCTTCTACAGCTCCAGGATGCGATGAGCCGACATCGAGGTGCCAAACCATTGCGTCGATATGAACTCTTGGCATTGATCAGCCTGTTATCCCCGGCGTACCTTTTATCCGTTGAGCGATGGCCCTTCCATACAGAACCACCGGATCACTAAAGCCTGCTTTCGCACCTGCTCGACTTGTAGGTCTCACAGTTAACCACTCTTATGCTTTTGCACTCGACGACTGATTTCCAAACAGTCTGAGAGTAGCTTCGCGCGCCTCCGTTACAATTTAGGAGGCGACCGCCCCAGTCAAACTACCCGCCTAACTATGTCCCTCTCCCGGATTACGGGAGGAGGTTAGAATCACAACACTCGCAGGGTGGTATCTCACCATTGGCTCCGCCGAATCCGAGAATCCGGCCTCAAAGCCTCCCACCTATCCTGCGCAGCGAGAACCATAACTCATAGTTAAGGTGTAGTAAAGGTGCACGGGGTCTTTCCGTCTAGCTGCGGGTAACCGGCATCTTCACCGGTACTACAAGTTCGCCGAGCAACTCGTTAAGACAGTCGTACGATCGTTACGCCATTCGTGCAGGTCGGAACTTACCCGACAAGGAATTTCGCTACCTTAGGACCGTTATAGTTACGGCCGCCGTTCACCGGGGCTTCAATTCAAAGCTTCGCTTGCGCTAACCTCTCCTTTTAACCTTCCGGCACCGGGCAGGCGTCAGCCCCTATACGTCGTTTTCGACTTAGCAGAGACCTGTGTTTTTGTTAAACAGTCGCCGTACGCGCTTCACTGCGGCCCACTTGCGTGGGCGCTCCTTCTCCCGAAGTTACGGAGCCAATTTGCCGAGTTCCTTAACGAGCTTTCACTCGAGCGCCTTTGGATATTCTCCTCGTCTACCTGTGTCGGTTTGGGGTACGGTTCCCTTTGTTCTCCTTAGAGGATTTTCTCGGCAGCGTGGAATCAGCATCGTAAGCCCCATACGGGACTGAGTTGCACCTCACTGTTAAGACTCGACGGATTTGCCTATCGAATCCAGCTTACGTGCAACTACCGCAATAGCCATAGTGCGGCACGCTTATCCTTCTGCGTCACCCCATCGTCAAACGAACATTGGGAGGTACGGAATATTAACCGTCTGTCCATCATCTACGCCTCTCGGCCTCGACTTAGGGACCGCCTAACCCTGAGCGGATTAACCTTCCTCAGGAAACCTTAGACTTTCGGCGCGGAGGGTTCTCACCTCCGTTATCGCTACTTATGCCGGCAGGGTCTCTTCGCAACGCTCCACCAGTCTTCTCAGTCTGGCTTCAATGCTGTTGAGAATGCTCTCCTACCACGCACACCCTAGGGTGTGCATCCGCTGCTTCGGTGTACAGTTTTAGCCCCGTTGTATTGTCGGCACCGGACCGCTTGACCAGTGAGCTATTACGCTTTCTTTAAAGGATGGCTGCTTCTAAGCCAACCTCCTGGCTGTCTGAGCGTTCCGACTTCCTTTCCCACTTAACTGTAACTTGGGGACCTTAGCAGGCGGTCTGGGCTGTTTCCCTCTCGACGATGAGGCTTAGCCCCCACCGTCTGACTCCCGGATATGTTGTCACTGGCATTCGCAGTTTGGTTGGATTCAGTAAGCCGGAAAGCCCCCTAGTCCATCCATCTCTCTACCACCAGCGCAATTCGTCCGAGGCTAGCCCTAAAGCTATTTCGGAGAGAACGAGCTATCACGGAATTTGATTAGCCTTTCACCCCTACCCACAGCTCATCCGAGCTTTTTTCAACAAACACCGGTTCGGTCCTCCAGTGGGTGTTACCCCACCTTCAACCTGGCCATGGGTAGATCATCCCGCTTCGCGTCTATTCCTGCCAACTGAACGCCCTGTTCAGACTCGCTTTCGCTTCGGCTCGCTTACGCTTAACCTTGCTGACAAGAATAACTAGCCGGCTCATTATGCAATAGGCACGCGGTCAGACATTCCCTTGCGGGCATAGTCCTCCCACTGCTTGTAGGCACACGGTTTCAGGTACTTTGCACTCCCCTCGACGGGGTTCTTTTCGCCTTTCCCTCACGGTACTGGTTCACTATCGGTCAGAGACGAGTATTTAGCCTTACGGGATGGTCCCCGTGGATTCAAGCAGGGTTTCACGTGCCCCGCCTTACTCAGGTATCCGCTTCGAGTCTGGACTATTTTCGCCTACGCGTCTGTCACGCTCTATGGATCCCCCTTCCAGAAGATTCGGCTAACTACCAGATTGGTAACTCTACTGTTGCGGACCCTACAACCCCCGAAGCACCGAAATGCTACGGGTTTGGGCTGTTCCGAGTTCGCTCGCCACTACTATCGGAATCGAGGTTTCTTTCTTTTCCTTCAGGTACTGAGATGGTTCACTTCCCTGAGTTCGCTCCTTCCCGCCTATGTATTCAGCGGGAGGTTCCTGAGGTTTGCTCAGGAGGGTTGCCCCATTCGGAGATCTCCGGTTATAACGCCTGTGTGCGGCTTACCGAAGCTTATCGCAGCTTGCCACGTCCTTCATCGCCTGTCTCTGCCAAGGCATCCACCGTGCGCCCTTAGTAGCTTGACCATAGAATTAACTCCAGCGCAGGGAGCCGAATCGCTTCGGTCCTGATCAGAGATAACCTACGTAAATCCGCCTTGAGAGCAGCCTTGCGACGCTCACGCGCTGTCGAGTTGCCGCATCTCCTAAAGACACTCTTCTTACTTGAACACTTTGCCTGAACTCTCAACTTGCTGGAGTTCATTGCTTGTGCTCGGCCTTGTATGTATACGTCGTTTAGATTTCGCCTGGCCGTGTTCATCCGCCTCACGGCGGTTGGAACGGCTTCCGCGCTCTAAACGCGTTACCCAATCAATTTCGTTGTCAAACATCCAAACCTTTCTCTTTCGCCGAGAAAGGCCAGCCCTGAGGCTGTTGAAACCTGCCGGAACTCAACTTGTGAGCTTGCCAGCCTGCTTCGAGATTGAAGCCTTCTGCCTGAAGCAGCAGACGGCAATCTGGAAGCAGAGGAATGAAATCTGGTGGAGCTGATCGGGATCGAACCGATGACCCCCTGCTTGCAAAGCAGGTGCTCTCCCAACTGAGCTACAGCCCCAACAGGGGAACCTGTGGCCAGAATGGTGGGCCTGGGTAGATTCGAACTACCGACCTCACCCTTATCAGGGGTGCGCTCTAACCAACTGAGCTACAGGCCCAAAGATCGGCCGTTACCCCCGCCGGCTTGTCCATGCGATCAATTTCAGGATAGCCAGGAGCCCGGCGGCTCTCATACAAACTTCATTCATTGCTAAAGGGTTTCGAGGACAAGGTTGAACATGCTGGGTGGCTACGCCACCCGTGACCATCAAGATCTGAGTACCAAGTAAAGAAAGCTTGTGTCAGGCTCCCGCGCGACCGTCAGGGACGGCTTTGCGGGGTTGATGGACATCGCATTCGCTGCCTGTCGACTCACGTCGAAGGTAGTCCGCTATCGCGGAAGGAATGCCATGCCATCGGTTCTCTTTTAGAAAGGAGGTGATCCAGCCGCAGGTTCTCCTACGGCTACCTTGTTACGACTTCACCCCAATCATGAATTACACCTTGGGCGGCTGCCCCCTTGCGGTTGGCTCACCGACTTCTAGTGCAACCCACTTTCGTGATGTGACGGGCGGTGTGTACAAGGCCCGGGAACGTATTCACCGCGGCATTCTGATCCGCGATTACTAGCGATTCCAGCTTCACGTAGTCGAGTTGCAGACTACGATCCGAACTGAGGCCGGCTTTTTCCGATTAGCTCCCCCTCACGGGTTTGCGACGGTTTGTACCGGCCATTGTAGCACGTGTGTAGCCCTGGACATAAAGGCCATGAGGACTTGACGTCATCCCCACCTTCCTCCCCGTTATCCGAGGCGGTTCTGCCAGAGTGCCCAACTTAATGATGGCAACTGGAAGTAAGGGTTGCGCTCGTTGCGGGACTTAACCCAACATCTCACGACACGAGCTGACGACAGCCATGCAGCACCTATATTACGGCCCCTTGCGGGGAAGGGATATTTCTACCCCGGTCCATAACATTTCGAGCCCAGGTAAGGTTCTTCGCGTTGCGTCGAATTAAACCACATGCTCCACCGCTTGTGCGGGCCCCCGTCAATTCCTTTGAGTTTCAGCCTTGCGACCGTACTCCCCAGGCGGACTGCTTAACGCGTTAGCTACGGCACGGCGGGATTGGGTACCCGTCACACCAAGCAGTCATCGTTTAGGGCTAGGACTACCAGGGTATCTAATCCTGTTTGCTCCCCTAGCTTTCGTGCATCAGCGTCAGTTATGGTCCAGTGAGCCGCTTTCGCCACAGGTGTTCCTTCCGATATCTACGCATTTCACCGCTACACCGGAAATTCCACTCACCTCTCCCACACTCAAGCCCGGCAGTTTCCGATGCAGACTATGAGTTGAGCCCATAGATTTCACATCAGACTTACCAAACCGCCTACGCACCCTTTACGCCCAATAATTCCGAACAACGCTCGCCCCCCTCGTATTACCGCGGCTGCTGGCACGAAGTTAGCCGGGGCTTCTTCTCTCGGTACCGTCATTATCGTCCCGATCGAAAGGAGTTTACGTACCGAAGTACTTCATCCTCCACGCGGCGTTGCTGCGTCAGGGTTTCCCCCATTGCGCAAAATTCCCCACTGCTGCCTCCCGTAGGAGTCTGGACCGTGTTTCAGTTCCAGTGTGTCCGTGCGCCCTCTCAGGCCGGATACCGATCACAGTCTTGGTGGGCCATTACCCCGCCAACTAACTAATCGGCCGCGACCCCCTCCCAAAGCGAATTGCTCCTTTGACCCGTAGGTATTATGCGGTATTAGCTAAGGTTTCCCTCAGTTATCCCCCACTCCAGGGTAGGTTAGTCACGTGTTACTCACCCGTGCGCCACTTTACTCATGGATTGCTCCACTTTCTCGTTCGACTTGCATGTGTTAGGCACGCCGCCAGCGTTGATTCTGAGCCAGGATCAAACTCTCGTTTGAAACCTGATGTCGAGTCTTCCTGACGGAGGTCAGTTAGACATCGACGTTGCGTCCGCGCGCTGAGTCCGAAGACCGGCAGCGCAGATGCCTTACCTTGTGAGAAATGACCAAGCCAAAACTTGATCTCATCTCACGACTGGCATGTTCAACCTAGTTGTCAAAGATCCTTGAGGCGGTCCGCCTGAGCGGTGCCTTTTGGATCGAGGCCCAGACTGTGACGCCTGGGTGTCCCCGAACTTGTTGCGCACGTCCCGTAAGCATATAGCAGCACCTACAGGGTGTTTTACGCGAACTTTCTAACCCTATCGAACTCCTTGATCTATGTCAACCCCATTAATTTCTTCTCACCGGAGGCCGCGCCAACTCGTTGTGGGCGGTAGTTCCTCGTTTGAGTGAGCCGATCGGGGGACTAGCAAAAGTCCGAATCAGGTCAATCGCGCAGCGCAAAATATCAAACAACGACCAGCATTCGCCCGAGCCGCTGAGGCTCGCGGGAGATCTACCTCCCGGGTCTTGCAATGGCTTGTTCTCTGAGGGATTCCCTACAGGGGTCCGGGGAAATTATCAGCCTCACCCGACCCTACGAACTAACCTGCTTCCCTTTTCCAATTTCAGGCGGGCCAAACGGCCACCGGGAAGCTCCACTGCTCATCTGCAACTTTTCTAGACTAGCACAGCCTTCTCTGCTTTGCAACCTGCAGCGCTCAGCTTATCGCTTCCCTGCTGCTGTTGCCGTGCCGTCCGTGTTGCGACTTCCTGAGAATAGCAACCGATCGGCAATCGCGCAACCCTCGCGGCTGTGGGAAAGAGCCCTCATTTGAGGAAAAGCCGCTGACACCCGCGCAGATACAGGGGCTTGCGAAGTTTCACTTAGCCTTGTTTGGAGATGATCCCGAGATCGGTCAGGCCATTGACGAAGAATTGCATGGCCAGCGCGACCAGCAGCAAACCCATGATGCGGACCAGGATTCGGATGCCGGTTTCGCCAAGGACTGTCCGCACGCGTCCCGCACCTGCCAATACCCCGTAGCTGGCCAGGGCTGTAATCGCGATCGAGCCCAGGATGGCAGCCATCTGCCAATGGATCATGCTGGGCACCTGGCCGACAAGCACCATCACCGAAGAGATGGCACCGGGGCCGGCGAGCATGGGAATGCCCAGCGGCACGATGCCGGCGTCCTCCTTGGCAGCAGCCTCTTCAGTGTCTCCGGACGCTTCCTGGGTGGCCGATCGTTTGGCCTGCAGCATATCGAGGCCGATGAGCAGCAGGATCAGGCCTCCGGCCACTTCGAATGCGGGCAGAGTGATGCCGAACATGCGGAAGATCAGCTGTCCGGCCAGCGCGAACGACGTGAGCACGATAAAACAGGTGATCGCAGCCTTGCGGGCCATGCGTTTGCGCCGTTCGGCATCGGCTCCCGCGGTGATCGCAAGGAACGAACCAATGGCGGCGAAGGGGTCGACCAGGAAGAAGATGGAGCTGAGCGCGAGGACGGAGAAACGCACGATTGGGGCGTGGCTCAGTTCATTGAATGCAACTGCGGCTGGGTTTTGGGAAAAAACGTTCACTGAATGTCTCGTTTTATTAGAGCGCTAGAGGCCTGCGAATGATTCAACCGCAGAGTGACCATGGAGATCGACCAGCGGGGCATTGCCAGGACGAACGACGAGTCGTGTTCCGCATCCGGCTTCGCGCGCGGCATCGAGTTCGCCGACCGCGTCAGAAAGGAACAGCACGTCACCGGGCACGACTGCCATCGCCGAAGCGATCGCTTTATAGCTCGCGGCGGCGGTCTTCGCTCCGATGCGGGTATCGAAATGCGCCTGCACCCACGGGGTCAGGTCGCCGAAGGTGGAATGGCGCAGCAAAAGCTTCTGAGCCTCGACGGAGCCTGATGAATAGATGCCTACGCTGGCGCTTTCACGCCAGCGCATGATCGCATCCGGAACATCGTCAAACAGCGTGCCTTTCAGTTCTCCATTTTCAAAGCCTGACTTCCAGATTTTTCCCTGCAGGCTCTTCAGCGCGGTGGACTTGCGATCACGGTCCATGAGCCAGTAGATGTACTTCAGGATGCGGGGAATCGCGTAGCCGGGCGCCGTCGTTGCGGTTTGCGGATCCAACCCGAATTCTTCGACGGAATCAGGCATAATCTGCGGGGACAGAGGATCTCTTTCGGCGCGGTTTTCAAGGCGCAACGTGGCCAGATCCCAGAGGACGGAGCCTTCGCCGATGTCGCTCGGCTCGAGAGCATCTCCCTTGTGTTCGAGTGCGGCGATGTGGTGCCTGAGAAATGGCTCGAAGTGGGCGCGCGCATAGGGAAACAGCTGGTCGGTTACCAGCGAGATCGGTGCAATTGTGCCCTCGACGTCGAGCAGGTAGAGCTTCGGCGGCAGTTCGCTCATGGGTTGGGATCGAGCTTGATGGAGGCTTGTGCGCGGGGACCGAGATAGGCGGGACCAAAGCAGATCGGCTGATAGCCTTGGTCGACGCCGGAGCCGGTGTAGTGAGGGGTCCAGCCCGAGGTGTCCTGAAACCAGCGAATGGCGCGGATGCGGCGGTCTTCGCAAAGCGTAAACCAGTGCCTGGTGCCGCGGGGAACGCGGAGCATGTCGCCGGGATTCACTTCGACTGCGGCAACGCCTTTTTCCAAAGCGAGGAAAAAAATGCCGCGTCCGGCGAGGATGAAGCGGACCTCGTCTTCGTCGTGGGTGTGTTCCTTGTCGAAGCGGGCGAGCATGGATTCGAGGTTGGGAGTGCCCGGATTCACGTCGATGACGTCGGCGGTGACGTAGCCGCCGCGGTGCTTCATTTCTGCGATCTCATCGGCATAGGCGGAGAGCACGGCGTGTGCGGGGCTATCGGGCGGCACGCGATCGAGAGCCCAGCGTTCGTAGTCGATGCCGAGCGGGGTGAGGGCGGCGCGAATCTCGGACTCGGTCTCAAGGTGTGCGCCGGTGTCGGGGAAGCGAAGAACGGCCATGCGGGCTCTCCATCAATCGCTGGGATGGGCGCCGGAAAGGCGGCGTTCTTCAACCTCGAAGAGAAACTCGAGAGCTTCGAGATGACGGCGCGCCTCGGCCACCGATTTGCCCCAAGTATAAAGCCCATGGCGGCTCAGCAAAACGCCATGAGCATCGGGAAACTGGCGCAGCGCAATGGAGAGTTGTTCTGACAGCTGCTGGTAATCCTGCGAATTGGGGAGGATGGGAACGCGTTCGCGGTGCTGGTGAGTGGCAACGCCGGACAGGCCTTTGAGCAGTTCATAGTCTTCGATGGGGACGTAGCCGATGGAAGCATACCGGGCGGAGAGCAGCGTGTTGAAGACAGTGTGGACATGGAGGACGGCGGCTGCGTCGGGGCGGTGATGGTAGAGGACAACGTGCAGGGCGGTTTCCGCGGAGGGCTTGCGGGACGGGTCGGGAACGCGGCCTTCCATATCGGCGAGAAGGAGGTGGTCAGGCGTCATCGTGCCCTTGTCGAGTCCGCTGGGAGAGATCAGGATCCGGGCTGAATGCCGGTCGCAGATGCTGAAGTTGCCGCTGGTGGCGGGTACCCAGCCACGCGCGTAGCACCAGCGAGCGGTGGAGCAGAGAGAGTCGGCTTCGGCGTGGAGAGAAGCGGGAATCATAAACGTGAGCAGAGTGTATCAACGGGGCCGCCACGGAATGCGGATGGTAGTTGAACGGTGGGAAGTAGACAGTGGGTAGTGGTCCGCGGGCGAGATCCCTCGCTGTTTCAGGTTGAGGATGCAAAAGGAATAAAGCAGGACGTTGCGCGGCTAAAATCGAATCCTTGCAGGAAGAGCGAATACATGACGAGTTCATGCGGAACGAGGGCGGCGCTGACGCGCTGCGGGATCGCATCGACGTGGTTCTGGTGTCGCCGCGAAATCCGCTGAACATCGGCGCGGTCGCGCGGGCCATGGCCAATTTCGGGTTGGAGCGGCTGGCGGTGGTCGATCCCTATGCGCCGCACTGGCGGGAAGCGCGTTCGGCGGTGGGTGCGCCGCAGTTGCTGCGGGATGCTCGCGAGTGCGCCACCCTGGGAGAGGCGGTCGCGGAGTGCTCGTTCGTGGCGGGAACGGGAACTCTCCAATTCCGAAAACCTGAACAGCGGGTGGTTTCCTTGCCGGAATTCGGGCCCTTGCTGGCGCGTGAAGCGGACAAGGCGGGACGCATGGCGCTGGTGTTCGGACCGGAGAAACATGGGCTGACGCGCGAGGACCTTTCGTTCTGTCATGTGCTGCTGGAGATACCGACGGATGCGCGACAGCCCTCCATGAACCTGGGGCAGGCGGCCGCGGTGTGCTTTTATGAAGTGGCTTGCGGGGGCGCGCGGAGCGGGGCGTCCGCGAAACTGGCGTTGCCGCCGGTGGTTGACGAATCAGCGCCGGAGGGAGACCAGGCCAGGGACGGCAGAAGCCGTGCGGCGGGGCAAGCATTGGACCGGCTGGGGGGGTTGATTGAAGAGACGATGACGGCGGCAGGGTATTCTCCGCGTGCGATGCAGGCGGCCAATCGGCACGATCTGCGGCTGCTGCTGCGCCGGCTTGGGCCGTCGCCGCTCGATGTGCGGCGCATGATGGGTTTGTTCCGACGGATTTTGTTTCGCTTGCAGCGTGGCGCCGCGACAGGAGACGGACCCGGCGTGGAGAAGTAGCTAGAAGCCTTGTAGAGCGCGGTGCATCGCGGACAAGAATTATTTTTGGCAGCGGCGGAATCCTGCTAGAGTGCGGTCGAGGGTATCGATTTGATGGTTTTGAACAAACACCGGACGAGCCCGGGTTGGGCATTGATTCTTGGGCGGGTTGCAGTTATGGCAACGCTTGCGGCAGGGTTGCCGGCAGCCATGCTGGCGCAGCAGAGCTCTTCCCCATCGCAAGGGGGGGACGGAGCGACACGGAAAACGCAGGCGGCGCCAGCCAAAGATGAAAAGAGCATCACCGAAGAAGAATTAAAGCGGCAGTTCGCGGGTAAGGCTGTCTATCTGCGCAACGGCTATTTTGAAAATTCGCTGCACTTTACCGAAGAAGGTGTCCTGGAAGGTTCATCGCCTGAAGCTCCCTACACGCTGAGCATGATTCAGATCGACAAGGTGCACCTGACCAAGCACCGCCTGGAACTGCAGGGCGTGCGGTATGGGTTGCACTTCCTGGGCGAAGGGCCGAGCGAGGACGCGCTGGCCACGGCGGACAAGGTTCGCATTACGCCGAAGAAGAAGGCGGTGACCATCACCATCCAGCGGGCCATGGTGCAGTCGCCCAAGAAACAGAAAACGAGCAAGCACAAGAAGGGTGCGGAGGCTGCACCTTCACCGAGCCAGGAAGATGCGGAAGCGACCGGACCGAGCGAGGGTGGTACGCCAGGACAGAGCACTATTTTTCACACCCAGGCGCGGGCCAACCAGGAGTTGAGAGAAGCGATCGATCACGTGTTCTCCAGCGGACTGGATGAACGCATGGTGGCGTCGCTGCCGGATTTCTGGCAGAGGTATTTCAAGACAGCTTCGGGAAAAGATGCGGGGCCGGCAGATGCGGGGACGCTTCACCAGAGTGCCGTGGATCGCAAGGCGCGGCTGCTGTCGACGTTTGAGCCGGCCTCGAACGAATTTGCTCAGATGGCGGGCGTGGCGGGCATGGCGCAATATCACGTTGTGGTCGGGCCGGACGGCAAGGCTGCGGAGATCTCGGTGGGACGGCCGATCGGTTTCGGCCTGGATGAAAATGCGGTGGATTCGATCAGGAAGGCGTCATTCGAGCCAGCGATCAAGGATGGCAAGCCGGTTTCTGTACTGCTGGACCTGGTGGTACAGTTCCGGATCTATTCGAAGCGGACAGCTGCGACCGGCACGACTGAATCGACCGCGGCAGCACAGGACGGAGCGCCTCTACCCGGACCTTACACCGTGAGGCAGTCAGTGCCCGAAGCGCCCAAGCAGCCGTGAGCCGGTAGTCTGAGTACTATGAGCCAGCATTTTTTTCGTTTGATCCAGAGTGGCGTGACCGCCGAGATTGCCGAGGCTGTAGAGGCCGATCCGGGGTTGGTGCAGGCACGCGATGGGCAAGGGGTATCGGCGCTGATGTGGTCGGTGTACACAGGCCAACCGATGGTGCGCGATTACCTGCTGGCGCAGCTGGCGGCGCAGGGAGAGTTGCTGGACGTCTTTGAAGCGGCGGCAGTGGGAGACACGTTGCGGATCGAAGATATTTCGGTTGTCGATCCGGCCGCGTTGCATGGTTTTTCAGGGGACGGGTGGACCCCGCTGCACCTGGCCGCGGCTTTCGGTACGCCGGACACGGTGGAAGTCTTGTTGCAGCACGGGGCGCGGGTGGATGCAGTTTCCGAGAATCCGCAGCGGAACCAGCCGCTGCACGCGGCCATGGCGCTGGCGCGCAATGCGGAGACGGTGGAGCTGCTGTTGAATGAGGGAGCATCGCCGAACGCGGTACAGGCGGGCGGATTCACGGCGCTGTTTTCCGCGGCCACGGCAAATCGCAAGGATTTGGCTGAGATGTTGGTGGCGCGCGGGGCGCACGCACACCATCGCACTGACGCGGGGAAGACGGCCGCTGATTTTGCGCGGGAGCGGGGACATGAGGAACTGGCAGTCTGGCTGGAGTCTCAGTCCGCGTAAGACGCCGAGACCTGGTGAGAATGCCCCGTCTTACCGAAGAGATGAGGTAGACGGGCGTAAGACACGGTGGCGAACGTATGGGGGGTGGCGTTTGCGAGAGCGTCTTACCGGGCCGGGCCGCTGACATGAAGAGTGACGGATCGGTCACTCGAGAGGCGCGCCCTGTTTTACCCCCCTAGAACAGTCTTCCGTTCGATCGGGCGGAGGGGAGATGCGTCAGACCAGGATCGTCAAAACAGCATCGTGAAAACAGCATCACGCCGGCGGGCCAGGTCTAAAATTCTGTTTGAGTCTTCACAATGCTTTCTACTGGTCGCATACCGAGCCTTCTGCTGCTGGCGGTGGTGGCGGTGGTGTGCGCCGAGGCGGGCCAGCAGCCGGAGGCGAGCAGCAACCAGATGCTCGAGGCGGGACAGGTCACAGTGAGCGGCCGGGTTGCGGAGTACCGAATTCACCGTTTGCCGGTGAGTTCCTTTCCGGATCTGCCGGGAACGGTGGCCGCGCAGCTGGAGCGTCGCGGGTGCATGATTCCCCAGACGTATGAAGCACACCACCCGGAGAACGTGGTGCACGCCAGCCTGGAGCGGGCCGGATCGTCGGATTGGGCGGTGCTGTGTTCTGCGCGTGGGGCGGTGTCGCTGCTGGTGTTTTTCGGAAGTACCCCCGCCAAGCCGGCCGAATTGGCCCAGGCGCCGGAAATCAAGCGTTTGCAGCGACACGATTCGAGCGGGGTGTACGGCTTCAACTGGGGCATCGACTCTGCCGATGCGGAGAAGATCCACGAGGCTCAGTCGGGCCCCGATCGGACGCCGCTGATGGATCACGACGGACTGGCAGATTCGGTTATAGAACACGGGACGCGTTATCACGTCTATTCGCAGCATGCCTGGGCGGTGATCATCCCGGACAGCTAGGCGGGGAGCAAACCAGACCGGGTGGTTATCGCGCATTTTGGAATGTTCGAGCCGGGGGGATTTGACCACCCTGGCCGCAAGGAACTAACAATGAGCCAGCGGAGCGGAGCGATGCCCGCAGGAGCCTTTCATGCCAGAAGCTGTGCTGGTCAGCGCCGTTCGAACCCCGGTCGGCCGCGCCCCCAAGGGAGCGCTGTCCACAACCCGCCCCGACGACCTGGCCGCGTGGGCCCTGGGCGCGGCATTGGACAAGCTTCCCGGCCTCGACCGGGGGGAGATTGACGATGTCATCCTGGGCTGCGCGCAGCCGGAGGGGGAGGCGGGGTACAACATGGCGCGGTTTACGGCGTTGCGTGCGGGCCTGCCGATCGAGGTACCCGGGGTGACGGTCAACCGGCTCTGTGCTTCGGGTCTGGAAGCGATTGCGCAGGCCGATATGCGCATTAAGACAGGGATGAACAAAGTGGTGATCGCGGGCGGCGCCGAGTCGATGAGCATGATTCCAATGGGGGGGTCGAAGCCCAGCCCCAATCCGTGGCTGGCGGAGCATTATCCGGCATCGCTGCTGACGATGGGGCTGACCGCGGAGCGGGTGGCCAGGCATTACAACATATCCCGAGAAGACCAGGACGCGTTCGCGCTGGCCAGCCACCGGAAGGCCCTGGCGGCGCAGGAGTCAGGCCGGTTTGCGGGGGAGCTGGTGCCGGTTTCGATCAGCTCGGCAACGCCCGGAGCGAAGGCGGGCAAGCCGGTGGTCGAGGAGAAACTATTTGCCGCGGACGAGGGACCGCGCGCCGACACTTCGGCCGAAGCGCTGGGCAAGCTGAAGCCTGTGTTTCACGCCCAGGGCACGGTGACGGCCGGGAATTCGTCACAAACGTCGGACGGGGCGGCCATTTCCGTGCTGATGGAGGCCGGCCGAGCGCAGCAACTGGGGTTGAGACCACTGGCGCGACTGGTGGCGTATGCCGCCACGGGGTGCCTGCCGGAAGAGATGGGAATCGGGCCGATTCACGCCATTCCCAAGGCCCTGAAGCTGGCCGGCCTGACGCTCGATGATATCGGCCTGATCGAATTGAATGAGGCATTTGCGGCGCAATCTCTGGCAGTGATCCGGACGCTGGGGCTGGACCCTGAAAAGGTCAACGTCAACGGCGGGGCGATCGCATTGGGGCATCCGCTGGGCTGCACCGGCGCGAAGCTGACCGCGACCTTGTTGAGCGAGATGCTGCGCAGGCAGGTTCGCTACGGGATGGTCACGATGTGCGTAGGCGGGGGTATGGGGGCTGCGGGGATTTTCGAGAGGCTCTAAAGCGCTTGATTGGGTCAGGCGAGAAATTTTGCGAGCGGCTCCCAGTAATGCCCCTTCCAGCCGTCCGCGAGGTGCTGGCCAAGGCCTTTGGGGAAGCCTGTGTGATCGAACAAGACCCTGGTCCCGGCTCCTGTTTCGGTCAGTTCGAAGCGGGCGATGGAGTAAGTGCCTGGTTCCCAGTCGACCACGCGCCAAGCCTGGACGATTCGCTGATTTGGCACCAATTCGATGTGGCGGCCTATGATGTGTCCGCCGAAGAGCATGAATGGCCCTCCAACCACGCTGCTGATCCGGGTGGGCCGGGTGCCCAGGGCGGTCGATTTTTTGGCGCCACTGATCTCGATCACCTTGTCGAATTGACGGGTTTCGATAAGCGCATCGTAGACGCGCTTGCGGGTCGCCTGAAATAGCGGCTCCTGATGGATTGATTCTGCAGAGTGCGAAACGTCGCTTCCGGAATCTGCGCGCACCTCATCGTCCCCAAATGCCATTCCTCCCCATGCCACGGCCAGGGTAGCCAGGGCGCGGCGACGGCTGATTGCGTTTGTCATGGTTCCCTCCCCCGATCGTTCACGTTCCAGTCAGAGGAGAACAGCGGGACTAAATATGTTCAAGAACATATTTACCCCGCGGCGAACTTTCCCAGCCATACTTGGGCGTTCCTTTAGATTTTTGGCGCCGCTGCCGTGGTTTGGATCTCTGTCGGCGGTGCAGCTTTCCCGGAGCTTGAGGGGGCGGAATGGCTTATCCCGACGGTCATCGTGCGGCAGTGAAAAAGAAAATCGTCTCGAGCGCACGGAGACTCTTCAATCAACACGGTTTTGAAAGAGTTTCCCTCCAGCAGATCATGGCCGGCGCCGGGCTGACGCATGGAGGGTTTTACAGCTACTTCAACAGCAAGAGCGATTTATATGTTGAAGTTTTGGGGTGCTTCTTCACCGATCCGGAATGGGAGAGTTGCTGGGAGGGGGTGGAGGTGGACGCGTCAACGACCGACGCGGGAGCGCAAGTCGTTCGCGCATACCTGTCGCGGCAACATTTCGAAGACGTGGAGAACTCCTGCCCTATGGTGGCGCTGCCAAGTGACGTTGCGCGAAGCGGGGATGCCACGAGGGATGCTTTCGAAACGGTGTTCAAGGCGATGGTCAACCTGTTTGAACGAAGCATCGACGGGAACGGCCAGTCGCGGCGCAAAACTGCTCAAGCCATCGCCGCGTTGTCCATCGGTGGCATGATTGTTGCCCGTACCATCGCCGACCGGACGCATGCCGATGAGCTGCGCGCCGCGTGCATGGCCGTCGCGCTGGATCTTGGAGGCTGGAGCGGGAAGGGTGGCTCGGGTGGGGGGGAATTCTGATGGCGGCAGATTCCGTGTAAGGGCGAATTGAGAGGCCGGGGCTTAGAAACACAGAAATGGCCAGGGTCGACCCTGGCCATTGTCGATTAAATTCGCCTGATCAAAGCTACGCCTTGGCGGTCGCCATGGCCTTGAGACGCGCATTGAGGCGGCTCTTGTAGCGGGAGACGGTGTTGGCATGGAGCACGCCCTTCTGCACGCTCTTGTCGAGAGCGGAGACGGTGGCGCGGTATTGTTCGTTTGCGGCCTTGACATCGCCGCTGGCCAGGGCCTCGCGCAGCAGGCGAAGGCTGCCACGGACGCGGCTGCGATTGGCGCGGTTCACCGCGGTGCGGGTTACGGTCTGACGGGCGCGCTTGAGCGAAGATACGTGATTTGCCATTATTGTTCCTTAATTTCCTTCCGGGATGTTGCGAGCCGGAATGCACACACGGCCGCATCCCTCGCAATTTCCTAGTCTACGGGAAAGGGGTTTTGTGGTCAATCGCATGCAAAGGGGGCGGCGGCAATTGCATCGAATTGATTTACTAGTTTCATAAGCTGTCAAAGCGGCCTCTCACATTGTCCAATTCCGAATTAGTTTCAGCGTTGACGGTAATCCTGGCCCTGGTGGGCCTTGCGCAGGTGCTTGGCTATTTATTTGTGCGCCTGCACCAGCCGAAAGTGATCGGCGAGATCCTGGCGGGCGTGGTGATGGGGCCGGCGTTGCTGGGCCGGATTCCTGCGGTTACGGCGCTGGTCCAGTCCGCAAATCACCAAAGCCACCTGCTCGATTTTGTTTATTGGCTGGGGCTGCTGCTGCTGATGTTCCTTTCCGGGGCGGAAACGCAGCAGCTGTTTACCCGGCATGACCGCCGCGACGTGGGCTGGCTGACGATCGTGGGAACGGGATTGCCGTTTCTGCTGGCGCTGGGATGCGGGCCATGGCTGATCGGCCCGGCACTGGCTGGTCCAAATGGCAACCGCTTTTCGCTGACCATCATCCTCGCGGTGGGGGTGGCGGTCACGTCGGTGCCGGTGGTTTCGAAGATTTTCTCGGATCTGAAGATCCTGCACACGCGGTTCGCGCGGCTGGTGTTGAGCGTCGCGGTTCTGGAAGACATCGTGCTATGGCTGGCGCTGGCGGTTTCAACGGCGCTGGCGGGTAAGGCGGCGCTGCAGCCCCGGGCGATCACGATTCACCTGGCCACGACGGTGCTATTTTTTCTGGTCGGCCTGACGCTGCTTCCGCGGGCGGTGAAGAGGATCAACAAAGCGTCGTGGAACGTGATGGCGCAGAACTCTCCGGTGGGGTACGCGCTGGCGGTGCTGCTGGGGTATTGCGTGCTGGCGGGGGTGATGGACGTAAGCCTGGTATTTGCCGCTTTTCTGGCGGGCTTCGCGGTCGTCCATCGTAAGAGGAGGCTTTTTGCCGATGCGCTGGACGCGATCGGCAAGGTCTCATTCGCGTTCTTCATCCCGGTCTATTTTGCGGTGGTGGGACTGAAGCTGGACCTGGTGCGCGGGCTTTCACTGTGGATGCTGGGAGCATTTCTGCTGGGAAGCTGCCTGGTCAAGGTGCTGTCGGTTTCGTTTGCGGGATGGTGCGCGGGTTTTCGCGGTCTCGACCTGGTCAACCTGGCGATTACCACGAACGCCCGGGGCGGGCCGGGAATTGTGCTGGCCAGCGTGGCATTCGAGGCCGGCATCATCAGCCCGCGGTTTTATACCACTCTGGTGGTGGCAGCGGTGGTGACGTCGCAATTCGCGGGGGCATGGCTGGAGTTTGTTCTTCGCAAGGGGTGGCCTCTTCTGACTCCAACGCCGGCCGAGGTATCTGCGGAAACCAAGCTGGTTTCGGGGGAAACCGGGGTCGTTTGACGGAAGGTCCTGCGCGGAGAACGAGCGCCGGTTGATTCTGTGGCCGGGCGGAACCTACCCAGTCATAAATTCATCGAAAATCCTTGACCTAGCGCATTGACGGGGGAAGCCGATGGCGCTAGTCTCACCCCAGATACCGGATTTGGTCGCCCACACCATCCCGTCGATCTTCGAGGCAGCCTGGAGCCGCCTGCCGGAAGCACTGTCGGCGCGCCATAAAGTTATTGTCCGGGTCGTCCAAGTATCCCAACCCAAATTGAAAATCAAGTGCACTCCGGAACGCCTGCCGCGGCCATGTTCCCTGATCGATGCTGCCGCATCCAATGAAGAGGGCCTGATCATCGCACCCTGGTATTCCGGTCTACCGACCAGCGGGGCGCCAGGCCGCAACCGTGCAGCGTTGCGACGCTGTTGTGGAGGGTATTGACACCATTGAAGATCGCTCTGGAGATCACGCCAAATCTTGAGCCCCTGTTCGGGACCCGCGATGAAAACCTCAGGCTTATGGAAGATTCACTAGGCGTCAGGATCGATCTCCGCTCCGACGCTGTGCACGTGGAGGGGCCAGAAGCAGGTGTAGCTCGAGTCCAGCGCGTGTTCCAGGACTTCGAAGCGCTCCGCCGGCAGGGCATTAATCCGCACAATGGGGAGTTGAACGGAATGCTGCGCCTGGTGGTGGCGGACGTGGCGGTGACGCTGCGGTCGCTGGCAGATTCGGGCAAGCAGCGTTCGGCGGGGATCAAGCGTACGGTCCAGCCGCGGTCAATCAATCAGCGCAAGTATGTCGAGGCTATCGAGCAGCACGACATGGTGTTCGGAGTGGGGCCTGCAGGAACTGGCAAGACCTACCTGGCTGTCGCGATGGCGGTAGCGGCCATGAATGCCAAAAAGGTGAGCCGCATCGTGCTGGTTCGTCCGGCGGTGGAAGCGGGCGAAAAGCTGGGCTTCCTGCCGGGTTCGCTGCAGGAGAAGGTCGATCCCTATCTGCGCCCGCTTTACGACGCTCTCTACGACCTGCTTGATCCTGAAAAAGTGGACAAGATGCTGGAAAAGAACGTGATCGAAGTTGCGCCGCTGGCGTTTATGCGAGGGCGGACGCTCAACGACGCGTTCATCATCATGGACGAGGCGCAGAACACCACGATTGAGCAGATGAAGATGTTCCTGACTCGCCTGGGGAACAACTCCAGGGCGGTGATCACGGGAGACATTACGCAGATCGACCTGCCGAATCCGCGCAAGTCGGGGCTGGTGGATGCGATCAATGTTCTCGACGGGGTGGAAGGCATCCACTTCTGCCACTTTGAGGATTCGGACGTGGTGCGGCACGCACTGGTGCAGCGCATTGTCCGCGCCTACGAGTCATCGAAGCCGCAGCAGCAGGAGCTTCCGCTTGGCTTGAACGATGGAATGGCGGGAGGGATGGATGTTCAGACGCCGGCCCGCGACCGTTCCGCGACGCAGCCGATTCACCCGGTGAAGCCGCAGTAAACCGGCGGTTCGCGTAAAATGGGAAGTGACCCGGGGCTTGGCTTACGGCCGAGCCCCGCGCACGATGATTGTATTGGACCCAGACCTGGACCCCGCCCCGGAACATGCCCGCACCCGCGGTGCCCTGCCAGCCGGACGGAATGGCGCGGCTAAATCGAGCACAGATGAACGCAAAGACCGATTGCCCACAGCGCGGACGCTAAGTCGTTTTCTTCGCGAAGCGCAGGCGGCGGTTCGATTGCGTGGACAGGTGACCGTTCTGCTGACGACTGACGCTGCCATTCGTAAACTCAATCGACAATTTCGTGGCAAAGACAAGGCTACCGACGTTTTATCGTTTCCGGCGGCGGAGATGATGGCCGGCGAAGTGGCCGGTGATCTGGCGATTGCAGTCGCGATTGCAAGGGCCCAGGCGCAGGAACACGGCCACGCGGTTGCGACCGAGATCAAGGTCTTGATGCTGCACGGGCTTCTCCATCTCCGAGGCTACGATCACGAAATCGATGATGGGCAAATGGCGCGACGGGAACGTTCACTGCGGAGACGGTTAGGGCTTCCAGAGGGGCTGATTGAGCGTACGGCTGCGGGTAGAGGGCGAATTCTGCGTGCAAAGAAAGAAAGCATCGTGCCGGTCGATGGAGACGCTGCCGGTACGACTCGCAGGAAGTCGCCTGCTGGAAGTTCAGGGTCGAAGCGAATGTCAAACGGGTTAGTCCGGGGCGGGCGGCAGGTTTCGGCAAAGCCCGCAACCGGGCCGGTGTCGCGGAGAAAGCGCGCATGAGCCCGACCGCCATCGCGGTGGTGGTGCTGCTGGCGGGCGTGGAAACGCTCGCCTCTTACATCAGCCGCGTCTACGCAGAATTTGGCAAGATCCTGTCGCGGGAAGTTCAGGAGAACCTGGACGCCTGGGAGGAGCAGATCGAGCCGCACCTGGGCCTCACCAGAGAACACGCCGCAATTTCCGCGGCAGTAGCCCAGCAGCTCTCGCTCTGCGTGATCGCTCTGGAATTCGGCGCAGTGCTGTTCGACCGCGCACCGCACCTGGCGCGGCCTACCTATGCGGAGATTGCGCAGGCGGTGCTGGCGGTGGTGCTGGTGGTCGTGTTCTGCAACCAGATCCTGCCCTGGCTTTTGTTCGAGCGCACCAAGGGGCGCTGGACGGCGCGGTTGATGTGGCTGATACGCATCCTGCTGTGGATGATGACGCCTGTGAGTGTGCTGATCCGCTTCTTTTTCTCGGTCGTGGCTCTGGCCGAAACGCCTACCAGTCCGGAAGAGGAGGCCGCGGTAGACGTAGAAGCATTGCTGGAAGCCGGCGAGGAAGAGGGCATTCTCGAGGAGACGGATCGGGACCTGGTGCGTTCGGCGGTGGAGTTCGGCGACAAGCTGGTGCGAGAGGTGATGACGCCGCGGCCGCGGATGTTTGCGGTGCGGGACACGACGACTCTCGAGGAATTTTTGAATCAGCTAAAGCAGTACAACTACTCGCGGGTGCCGGTTTACCAGGGGTCGATCGATAACATCACGGGGATCGCGTTTGCCCACGACCTGCTGCAGATCACGGATGTGGAGGCGCGCACGCGGACGGTGGCGAGTATCCAGCGGCCTGCCGCATTTGTGCCCGAGACCAAGCGCGGCTACGAGTTGCTGCGTGAGATGCAGCGCGAGAAGCAGCATATGCGCATCGTGATCGACGAGTACGGCGGGGTGGCCGGGCTGGTCACGATTGAAGATCTGCTGGAGCAGATCGTGGGCGACATCCGCGACGAGCATGAGGACGATCCGGTTCTGGACAGGCCGCAGCCTGAGCCCAGCGGAGCGTGGGTGGTGCCGGGAAGCTTCCCTGTCGACCAATTGGGGACGCTGTTTGAGGGGCCCATCGAGATTGGGAATGGATTTGATGCCTCCACGATCGGAGGCCTGGTGACCGAGGTGGGTGGCCGCATTCCCCACGCCGGCGAAGTGGTGCTGCTGGAGAATGCGGGATTGCGGATGGAAGTGGTCGCATCCACAGATCGCCGCATCGACCGCGTCCGCGTCTTCCCACCCTCCGCTATTCCCCATACCGATGTGCACGACGAGTCACCCGCTGAAGACTGGATCGGGTGAGGGTGGACTGAGGGCGAATCGCTCCCATCGCAGATTGAAGCCGGATGGTGGGAAAGCAGCGGAGATGGGGTTCGCGTAGACTTCTTGCAGGAGCTATCACTCTTTGCGATCTGGTTTTGTAGCGATTCTCGGGCGCCCCAACGTGGGGAAAAGCACCTTGCTCAATGCACTGACGGGCGAGAAGGTGGCGATCGTGACGGCCAAGCCGCAGACGACGCGCAACCGTATTGCCGGCGTGGTTGAAGTGGCAGCCCAGAAGGGCAAGCATCCGGCGGCGCAGATCGTCTTTGTCGACACCCCCGGTGTGCATAAGCCCAGCTCGCATTTGGACAGGCGCATGCTCCAGGAAGTCCACGAGGCGCTCGACACCCGCGACCTTGTGCTCGTCCTGGTTGACGCAACGCGGCGGGTAGAACTGGCCCACCCGGAACCAGAGCTGGTGGAAGGGGAAACCAAAAAAGAGCTTTCCCCGGGACAGAAGCAGGCATCGCGCAGAGCGGCTGCGTGGGCAAGCGAAGACGAGTTTCTTTTCAGCCTGGTGCGCAAGCTGGATTGCCCGGTATTCCTGGTGCTGACCAAGATCGACCTGGTGGCCAAGGACAAGCTTCTGCCGCTGATCGAATCAATGATGAAGCAGTACAACTTTGCCGAGGTGATTCCGATCAGCGCCCGCAAGCGGGACGGTCTGGATGTGCTCATGCGCAAGATCGTCGGAGTACTGCCGACGGGAGAGCGGTATTTTCCCAAGGACCAGTACACCGATCAGCCGGAGCGCTTCATGGTTGCCGAGTTGATTCGGGAGCGGATCCTGGTGGAAACCGGCGAAGAGGTTCCATATTCGACGGCCGTGGTTATCGAGCGTTTCGAGGAGCCGGAAGCGGCACCCGCCGCTAAGAAAGGCAAACCCACGAGGCTGCCGCTGACCCGGATTGCCGCTGCCATTTACTGTGAGCGCGATGGGCAGAAAGCCATACTCATTGGCAAGGGGGGCTCCAAGCTCAAGGAGATCGGGACGGGCGCGCGCAAGCAGATCGAGAGCCTGCTCGGGACTCGGGTCTACCTTGAGTTGCACGTGATTGTGGAGCCGGGCTGGCGCGAGTCCAAACCATTTGTGGAATCGCTGGACTGGCGAAATCAGCTGGAGAGACTGGCGGAAAAGCCATCCGAGGACGACACCGAATAAGTCAGATGGCTAGAGACCGTGAGCGAGACGGGCTTGCTACCGGCCGCGAACATGTCCCCGCCCGTTGGTCTTGACCTGGTACATGCGGGCATCGGCGGCTCCGATAACGGAGTGAACGGTCATTCCATCGACCGGCGCCGTAGACAGGCCGACGCTCGCACTTACGTTTAGCTGAAGGCCGGTTTTTAACAGGAATTGCGTGCTCATCAATTCGCGATGGAGCACGGTGGCCTGATCCATCGCCGTGTAGGCATCGGTGTCGGGCATGAGGATAAGGAACTCGTCCCCGCCGTAGCGGAAACAGAGGTCTTGCGCGCGACTCAATTCCTGCAGGCGCTGACCGGCGCGGGCGAGCAACTCACTGCCGATCAGGTGCCCGTGAACGTCGTTGACGAGTTTGAATTTATCAAGGTCCAGGAAGGCCAGGCTGAATGGAATCTTGTTGCGCTGGCAGCGCTCGAGTTCACGCCCCAGAACGTCGTAGAGATGGCGTACGTTGAATAAGCCGGTGGTGTCGTCGGTGATGGTGAGCTGTTGAATGCGGGCAACGTCGCGCGCGTTTTCGATCGCGATGGCGGCATGGTCGGCGAGGATGTGGAGAAAGGCAATGCTGTAGTCGGTCAGCTGCCCGGCGCGGGGGTTGAGGATTTCGATGACGCCGTGGGTCCCTTTGCGGCCCCGCAAAGGCAGGGCGATAACCGAACGTACTTTGTGGAGCCGCGCCGCGAACGGGGTATGGAGGCGAGGATCATCAAGGGATTCGGGGACGATGAGGGTCTCGCCGTGCTGAGCGACCCAGCCTGCCACCCCTTCGCCGACGGCTACACGCAAATCCCGGAGCGCTGCTTCTTCGCCGCCGGCGGCAAGAGCGTAATAGAGTTCCTGCGAAGCTTCGTCGAGCATGAGAAGCGTCCACAGTTCGGCATCGATGATCCGCTCCATGTGTTCCAGGATTGTGCGCAGGATGGTATCGAGATCAAAACTCGACGTCAGCGAACGCGCAAGGCGATGGAATACAAGGAGATCCTCGAGCGGGATGCGGGTTACCGTCTCGTTCGTCATCGGGGGCCAGGGGTTCCAGTTGAGATCCTAGTCATTCTGTCACAGAGATGACCCGCCGCGACAACGGAAATTTCAATCGATAAAAGCAAGCATTCATTGGATGCGCGAGGACGCCATTCGCATCGCGGTGCTATCCCCCAATGTGAACCATGGAGCGGGACGGCTTGAGAAAACCGGGCTCTCCGATGTGATGGCGCGCTTCCTTCCCTTGCACAGTACGCAGGATGAAACCGCGGAGTTCCTCATTGCCGGCCCCAGCCTGCATGCGTCCGTACAGATCATGTTCGGTCTGCGAAAAAAGGCAGGTGCGAATCTTGCCATCGGAAGTGAGGCGTACACGGCTGCAAGCTCCGCAGAAGGCCTGAGTTACGGGGGCGATAATACCGATTTCTCCGACCCCGTCGGCGAAGGTATAGCGCCGGGCGGTCTCACTGGTTTCATTGGGAGCCAATTCGACCAGCGGCATTTCCTTACTGATGCGCTGCACGATTTCCCGCAGCGGAACCACGATTTCCGGAGTCCAGAGCCGGCCTTCTTCGAGGGGCATGAACTCAATGAATCGCACGATGACGTTTTCGGAACGGGCGAAGCGGGCGAAGCCTTCCACCTGATCGTCGTTGAATCCACGCAACAGGACGCAGTTGATCTTGATCGGGGTCAGGCCCGCTTCTCGGGCGGCGCGAACTCCACTGAGGACCGCGGTGTAGCTTCCGGGAACGCGGGTTATGCGCTCAAAGGTTGGCTGGTCAACCGCATCCATGCTGACAGTGACACGGTCGAGTCCCGCAGCCTTCAGCGGGCCGGCAAGCGATTCGAGAAGGTGGCCGTTGGTGGTCAGGGCCAGGTCGAGCGGTTCGCCGTGGATGGTACGGACCTTGCCCAGTTCACGGATAAGGTCGAGCAGGCCGCGGCGAAGAAGCGGTTCCCCACCGGTGAGACGCACCTTGGTGATGCCGAGATCGACAAAGAGACGAATCATGCGGAAGTATTCGTCAATACCGAGTTCGTCGAATTGGGCGCCGAATTCTCCGGTCCTGCAATAGACGCATTTGTAATTGCAGCGATCGGTGACGGATACGCGCAGATCATGGATGACGCGCCCGTGGCTGTCGGTCAGGCGGCCGGTGCTAGTCGCGGCAGGGGAAGGAGTGGGGAAAGCGGCCATCGGCACTTAACTAGGCTATACCCTTTCCGCATGCAGCGCGGGGTGGTGCAGGGAGGGAGCCTGGAAACGGGCTAAGTGGCTCAGTCGATGCGGGGGGTGCCGCGGCGCAGGACGAGACCGGTGATACCGAAGACAGAAATGATGCCGCATGCCAGCAGGAAGTAATAGGCCATGGGGTGCGCCCAGCCCGGGGAGTAGGTAAGGTCCTGTCCCACCCAGAGCAAAAGCACCACGGCAATGACGGAAAACTGGCCGGCGATGACGAGGAAGGTGTGACCCAGATCGCGGCGCTTGTCGAGGGCCTCGACCTGGTCCGGGGTCAAATTGCGCTCTTCGGGGGGAAGCAGGGGATTCGGCATTGTCTTGTCTCCTGGCGCGGGGCCGCGGCACACCGCTTCACACCTCGATTCAATCACATCCGGGCGGGGTGCAGGAAGAGGGCGGATCCTGAGGTTTCCGCATTTTGGAGACGATCGAGCCAGGGCTACTCGCCCGTCGAAAAAACCATTAGCCGAGCGGCCTTTGCCCCGTTCGCGGGGGCTGCGATCAGCAGCTGGTGCCATTCGGGGACGTAGAGCCCGGTGCGGGCGCCGGGGGCGGTGGCTATGCGCGCACGCGACACCATGGCATCTGCGGCACGAACAAAGACCACATCGACGAAGCCGTCCCCGCCTATGACGTAGACGAGCCGGTGCTGTTCATCCATGAAGGCGTCATCGACGTCACCGATTGAGGGGGCCCAGGCGGTCATCCCCCCGGTTTGGGTGTTGATCACCAGCATACGGGCCGGCTTGCGGCAAGGGACGAAGAGGCGCTGGATGGTTTTGTCGAAGGCCATGGCGAAGTTGGAACCGGCGCTGGGGTGGGCCCAATTCGGGTTAACGGCCTTTGTCTTGAGGTCGATGAGGGCGATGGTGTGGTTGTCGGGAAGATTGACAAAGAGGCGCTGGCCTTCTGAATCGAGTTGGAAGGACTCAGGGTGAGCCGGCAGTACGTAGTTGGCGTGACGAGCGAGATCGAGGCCGAGCGCGGCGATGGCTCCGGCTCCATAGCCGGCCAGAAGTTCCTTGTTGGCAGGGTCGTAGCGGAGGTTGTCGGCGTCCTGGCCGAGAGCGATGTTGTGAGAGGGCTGGAGGGTGCCGGCATCGAAGGAGCGGACGGTCCCATCGCCGCCGCCGGCCACGTAGACGGTGTTATTTTCGGCTACATAGGCAATGCCCTGCGGCTCTTTCAAGTCTTTGATTTCGCCCGTGACCTTACCCTGGGCCAGGTCGATGACTTCCACGGTGTTGTTGCCGAGCGCGGCGACGAAGAGGCGTTTACCGGCGACGTCGGCCGCCATGTGGTCGATGCGACCCTGTACACCGGGAAAGGCAATTTCCCGGTCGAGGTGCAGGACGGGGGCCGGCGCCTGGGCGCTGCACACACCGAGGGCAGACACGATGACGCCGATGGGAAGAAGTTTGCGCATGAGCTGAATCTACGGGGTCCCCCCCGGCTACTCGTTGAGGAATGCCAAAGTCTGCAGACCCGCGATTTCGAAGGGTTTGCGGCAGCGCATGTTGGAGCAGGCCAGTTTGTCGTCGCGTCGGACCATGTAGGACTGGGCTTTGGCAAAGCGCGCCCGGTCGCGTTCGTCGGCGTGCCGCGGCAGTTGGGAGCGCTTGCGGCGGACGACCCAGGTGACGCGGTATTCGCCGGCCTGACCGCACTTGGGGCAGGTCAGGGTGTGAGTGCGCTGTTCCGTGGTTTCAGTAAAAAATTCCCGCTCTTCCATGGTCCTCGGTCTCCGCCCCGGGAAATGCCATCCGGCCGGTTGCACTTTCCCTCCGCCCGAATCTATTCCATACTCGACCTTGGCCCCTTCGGAAGGCAAGACATGCCCCGCCGTAAACCAGCCCGATTCTCGGCCACCAAGGCCGTCAAAGCCAACGCGCGCGAACGTGTGGGACAGCCGCCCCCTGCGCGGGTAGTGGAGGATACACCGAAAACGGGGCGACAAGCCAAGCACAAGCCCAAGATGAACGAGCTGATCCGCGGCGAAGACTAGGACGGAGGACCAGGCCGCTTCTGCGGGCGCCCCTTCCCTGCCGTGCCGGGGTGCTAGTTGCGCAGGGGTTTGCCGGTTTTCAGGGTAAAGGCAATGCGTTCCTGGGTTTTGCGTTCACCGCAGAGGGACAGGAAGGCTTCGCGTTCCAGGTCCAGCAGGTACTGCTCGGAGATGAGCGATCCGGCCGTGACGCGGCCTCCGGCGAGGATGTAGGCGGCCCAGCGGGCGACCTTCTGGTCGTGTTCAGAGGCAAAGCCGGCCTCGCCCATGAGGAAAATGCCGGTTTCGAGTAAGGCCAGGGCGGCCAGGCCGGGAGCGGGGATCTGGGTGCGGGGAGGGGGCGCGGAGAAACCGGCTTCGGCGAGGGCGACAGCCTGGGCTTTGGCGTCGAGGAGGAGTCGCCGGCGGTTCATCGTAATGCGATCGGAGGGGGCGAGCAGGCCGAGGGCACGGGCTTCGGCGGCGGAAGTGGACACCCTGGCCATGGCGATGGTTTCAAGGGCCCGGCGGAGAGCGGCCTGGACTTCGGCAGACTGGGCAAACCGAGAAGGGGGATTCTTGGGATCGGGTGGGGCGAGGGCTGCAGCAGCGTCGATGGCGCGCAGCAGCATTTCCTTTGTGCCTCCGCCGCCGGGGATGAGACCGACGCCGCTTTCGACCAGGCCGATGTAGGTTTCGGCGTGAGGCTGGCGACGGGCAGCATGGAGGCTGACTTCGGCTCCTCCACCGAGGGTAAGGCCGAAGGGGGCGACTACCACCGGACGGGGGCAGAACTTGATGGCGGCGGTCATCTGCTGGAAGGCGCGGATGGCTCCGTCCACCTCTTCCCACTCGCCTTCCTGGGCGGTGAGGAGAAGTTGGAGGAGATTGGCGCCGACGCTGAAGTTGTCGCGGTCGCCGGTGATGACGAAGCCGGCGAAGTCGCGAACCGCGTCGGAGCCCGGATTGAGAACGGAGGACACCAGGGAGACGACGTCGCCTCCGAGCGCGTTCTTAAGGGAATGAAGCTCGATGCAGCCTATGCCATCGCCGAGGTCGACGAGGGAGGCTCCGGCATTGGAGCGAACGACGCCGTGGGTGCGGCGGAAGTCAGCGACGCTGGCGTGGCCTGGGGTTTGAGGAATCGGCTCCCAGTGGCCGGTGACGGGATTAAAGCACTGGGGCGAGTCAGAGGCGTACCACGAGTCGTATTCGGAAGCGAGCAAGTCTTCAGCTGCTTTGCTGACGGGAATCCCCATACTCTTCATGCGGGCGACGGTGTCGCGCACGCCCACGGCGTCCCACATTTCGAAGGGGCCCATCTCCCAGTTGAAGCCGGAGCGGAGGGCGCGGTCGATGGAGGGGGCGTCGTTGGACGCCTCGCCGATGCGGTCGGCGGAGTAGTTCCAGACAGTGGAGAGCAGGGGCCAGAGGAAAGCCGCGGCCTTGTCGCGCGCGGGATCGTTAGCGAGAAGGAGCTTGAGGCGTTCCTTGAGGGTAGGCGCGTTCTTCGCCATGTCGACGGAAGGGATGGCGGCCTTGGACAAGGGGCGATATTCAAATGTCTTCAAGTCGAGAACGAAACGCTCTTCCCTGCCGTCTGGCCCTTTGACCTTTTTGTAGAAGCCGCCACCGGTCTTATCGCCGAGCCATCCTCGGCGCACGATCTCTTCCAAAATTTTCGAGAAGCCTCCCGGGATGACTCCCTGGGGAAAGTTGGCGGCCACATGAGCGAGGATGTCGATGCCGACCATGTCTGCGAGGCGGAAGGTGCCGGTGCGGGGCCAACCGATGGCCTGGCCGGTGAGGGCGTCGGCCTCTTCGATGGTGAGGCCCTGCTCGAGCATGAGCCTGGCTGCGGTGAAGGTGATGGCGACGCCGATGCGGTTGGCGATGAAGTTGGGGGTGTCGTTGGCGAACACGACCTGCTTGCCGAGGAGGCGATCGGCAAACGATGCGAATGAGGCAAGGATGGCGGGGTCCGTGTCGGGCGCGGGAATGATTTCGAGCAACTGCATGTAGCGGGGCGGGTTGAAGAAGTGGGTTCCAAAGAACCGCCGGCCGATGTTGCCGGCGTCTGGGCCGAAGGCGGCGGCGATTTGCTTGACCGGGAGGCCCGATGTGTTGGTGGTGAGAGCGGCGCGAGGTCCGATGTGAGGAAGGACGCGCTGAAAGAGGGCGGTCTTGATGGCGAGGTTTTCGGCAACCGCTTCTATGACCCAATCGCACCTGGCAAGTTTAGGCAGGTCGTCGTCGAAGTTGCCAGGGGTGATGAGGCTGGCGAAGGCTGAGTCATACAGGGCCGCCGGCTTGGATTTGGCCAGGGCTTCAAGGGCAGACAGGGCCAGTTTGTTGCGGAGCGTTTCGCCTTCGGGAACGAGATCGAGGAGGTAAACAGGGATGCCGGCGTTGGCCAGGTGGGCAGCGATCCGGGAGCCCATGGTGCCGGCGCCAAGGACGGCGGCGCGACGGACAAGAAATGGCTGCGCGGAGGGTTGGGCAAGGGTCGCGGTGGAGGCGGAGATCGGGGCCGGGGCGGTGATGCTCATGCGGGCTCCCCCAGCGCGGCTTCAGATGGAGAGAGCCTACCGCGCGGATTCGTCCCGAGGATACGAGGCGGCGCGGAACGGGGTCAAGGAAGCGGGCGGCGGAGGCGGTAGAGCACGTGATGGCGGAGAGCGTGGCCTTCGGGAAGCAGGGGGTGCTCAAAGTCATCGGCCGGATCACGGGTCATGCCCAGCTTTTCCATGATGCGACGGGAACGGACGTTGGTCGGGACAGTGAAGGAGACGATTTCGTCGAGGCCGAGGGTGGTAAATCCGTACTGGACGGCGGCACGTGCGCCTTCGGTGGCGAGTCCCCTGCCCCAATAAGGCGCGGCCAGCCGCCAGCCGATTTCGACACAGGGGGTGAAGGCGGTAATGAAGCGCGGGACCACCAAGCCGACGTAGCCGATGAACTCGCCGGTGGCTCTTAGTTCACAGGCCCACGGACCGAAGTCATGCAGGGCGAAGTGGGTTTCGATGCGGTCGACCATGGCATCGCTTTCTTCGCGGGAGAGCAGAGCGGGATAGAACTCCATGACCGCCGAGTCGCCGCTCATACGGGCAAAGGGGGCGCGATCGGCGGGCAGCCAACGGCGGAGTTGAAGGCGGTCGGTCTGGAGTTCGATCATCGCCCTTCATGCTACAGGCAAGGCTGTGGGGATGGACTCATCGACTGAGATGACGACCTTGCCGCGCGCGTGCCCGTTTTCGAGGTAGCGGATCGCGTCCCTGGTCTGGGAGAGGGGGTAGGTGCGATCGATGGCCGGGGTGACAATTCCGGACTCGATGAGTTCACGAAGGATGTTGAGATTGGCGGGGTTGACCTTGGCTAGGACGCCGGTGAGCCGCTGGGAGGCAAAGCGCGAGAGGACTGATTGGGTGAGCATGCGGGCAATCAGGACTGAACCGGACTGGTCGGGGCCACCACCGCCACATCCGATGAAGACGCCGCGTGGAGCCAGCGCACGCCGGAAGTCGGCGAGGGGGCGGTTGCCAACCAGGTCGAAGATGACGTCATAGCGGGTGCCCATGGTCGCGAAGTCCTGGCAGGTGTAATCGACGCACTGGCTTGCCCCGAGGGAACGCACGAGTTCGAGATTGCGGGTGCTGCACACGCCAGTGACGGCCGCGCCGAGCCAGCGCGCAAGCTGTACCGCGAAGGTTCCCACGCCGCCAGCTGCGCCGTTGATAAGAACGGATTGACCGGTTTGCAGGCCGGCTACATCGCGAAGGCCTTGCAGGGCGGTGATGGCGGCGATGGGAACCGCGGCGGCCTGGGCGAAAGACAGGTTTGCGGGCTTCAAGGCCAGGGTGGAGACCGGAGCGCAGGCATATTCGGCGAAGGAGCCTTTGCAGGTGCCGTAGACTGCGTCGCCGAGCTTAAATCCCGCGGCGCCGTCGCTGTTCGCTTCGACATAGCCGGCCACGTCGGCGCCGAGGCGCGGCGATTTGGGGTGGCGCAGGCCGGTGAAGATGCGAACGAAGGCGGGTTTTCCGCGCAGGAAATGCCAGTCGTAAGGATTGACACTTGCAGCGCAGACCCGAATCAGGACTTCGTCTTTGGCGGGCTGGGGCTTCTCGATGTCGGAGTACCGGATGATCTCCGGAGGACCGTAGCGATGGTAGGTGATGGCTTTCATTGGCGCTTCCCTTCCCGAGACGGCCAAACCAACTGGGGTGGGGTGTGTTCAGCGGTGCCAGACGACGGCGCCGGAACGAATCACTGCCTGAACGCGGGAGAAGTTTGTCAGTCCGGCGGCAGGGTCGGCAGCCAGGACGGTGAGGTCGGCGAGTTTGCCGGGGGTGATGGTTCCTTTACGGTTCTGCACGCCCATGCGTGCGGCGGGGTTGGTGGTGAGCATGGCGAGGACATCGCGGTAGTCCAGGCCGCAGCGGCCGAGGGCTTCGAATTCGCCATCGGTGGAGTAGTCGGTCATGTAGCCGACGTCGGTTCCGAACAGGAGTGTACCGCCAAGCGAGTGGAACTGGCGGACTTCGGCGTACATGGGATCCATGTAGTGGGGGTCGGACGTGACGGTGGTCTGGAACATTTTGAGGGTGGGGGACATGGCCATGTTCTGGCGCACCATGGCGGCGAACAGGTCGGGGGTGATGCCGCGGGTGTCGTCGGGCACGTGAGCGAGGACATCGACGCCGCTGTGAACGGCGACGCCGGTTCCGGCGAGGTTGCTGGGGTGGGCAAAGACGATTTTGCCGTTGAGGTGGCTGGTAGTGACCGCGGCTGCGGCAATGTCGAGGGGCATGGGGAGTACCTGGCCGCGCTGAATCCATGACCCGGTAAAGAGTTTGGTGACATCGGCTCCGGAGTTGAGGTTGGAGCGAACCAGGCGCTGGGCCTCGGCGGGCGAGGCGGGCTGGGGCATGATGGCGACTACCCATTTCGGAAGGGTTTCGCGCAGGTAGAAGGGAACGCCGTGGGGCGGGTAAAGGGCAGTGCCGGCGGTGTAGATGTAGGGGCCGACAAGCTCACCTTTTTCGATGCGGCGGCGGATGGCGAAGGTGTCGGCCGGATTGGAGCCGAGATCGATGACGGTGGTGAATCCGCGGCTGAGAAACATGTCGGCCAGCGGCGGGTTGAGTTCGGCGGCCGGCTTCCACTGGGCCATGTTCCATTTGGGCTCGGTGAAGTGCACATGGGTGTTCCAAAACCCGGCGGCGACAGTGCAGCGATCACAGGGAACGACCTGCGCGCCGGGGGGAATGACGACGCCGGGCCCAACTTCCGCGATGAGGCCGTCGCGAACGAGCACGGTAGCGTCGTCCACCGGGGGATCCGTTGGGGAGACATAGACACGCGCATGCGGTATGGCGAGGACTCCGCGGGCGAGGCGGAGGGGCGGATGCGATCCGTGGCGGGGGTAGAACTCCAGCAGCCAGACGGCGCCGGAGGCGAGCAGGATCAGAATCACCAAAACCAGAAATAAACGCAGTATCCAGGAGCGCATGCAGGGATTTCCTTATCCCGACAGGTACGCAGAACTGAAGACAGACGTTCAATACGGGGTAACCGGGGCTGGCGTGGGGCGGGGACGGACAACCTCCAGAGTGTGACGGGCAGGTTTGACGGGTGGGTGCGGGCAAACTAGTTTGGAGAGTACGGGGCAAGCACGGGGTGCCGGGCGGGGGATCATGCCCGCCGCTGCCGGGTTGTCGCTGCTTTTCCGTGAAGGAGTGTGGATGTCGAATATTTCCCGGTTTACGAAAGTCGCCGCAGGGGTACTGGGCGGGGTGATGGGGCTGTGCGCGGCATCGGCGCAGGATCTGAAGAGCTTTGAACAGAAGATCACCACGAAGGTGCTGCCTAACGGGCTGACGATCCTGGTCTGCGAGAGGCCGGAGGCGCCGGTATTCAGCTACACCACATTTGTGGATGCAGGGGACGTGGATGATCCGGGCGGGCAGAGCGGGCTGGCGCACATGTTCGAACATCTCGCGTTCAAGGGGACGACGGAGATCGGCACGACGGATTATGCGGCGGAAAAGGTTGCGCTGGAAAAAGTGGAAGCGGCTAACGCGGCGTACGAGGCCGAATTCCGCAGTCCGGTGGGAGCTGACCCGAAGAAGCTGGCGGAGTTAAAGGACGCTTTTCAAAAGGCGCAGGCGGAAGCGCACAAATACGTTGTCCCGAACCAGTTCACCGAGGTGGCAGAGCGAAATGGAGCCAATGGACTGAATGCGCAGACGGGGCTCGATGAGACGGAATATTACTGGTCGATGCCGGAAAACCGGCTGGAACTCTGGGCGTGGCTGGAGAGTGGGCGGCTGGCGGATGTTGTGCCCAGAGAGTTCTACAAGGAGCGGGACGTCGTGCTTGAAGAACGGCGCATGCGGACCGATTCGAATCCGTTTGGACGGCTGCTGGAGCAGTTTCAGGCGACGGCCTACGTTGCTCACCCTTATGGACGGCCAGGTGTAGGGTGGCCGAGCGAGTTGAGCCAGATCACGGCAACGGAGGCGATGGCATTCCACCGCAAGTATTACGTGGGATCGAACATCGTGGTGACGGTGGTAGGGGATGTTAAGGCCGCCGAAGCAATGCCGATGCTGGAGAAGTATTTCAGCAAGGTGCCGGCGGGCCCCAAGCCGGAGGAACTGACCACGATCGAGCCCAAGCAGTTTGCGGAGAAATCGGTGGTGATCCGGGAGCAGACTCAGCCTTTGTATATCGAGGGGTATCACCGGGCGAGCTACCGCGACCCGGACGACGCGGTCTATGACGCGATCAGCGACATCATGTCGAACGGACGGGTTTCGCGGCTTTACCGCAGCCTTGTGCGGGATCAGCAGATCGCGGCAGATGCGGAGGGATTCAGCGGGTTTCCGGGGCAGAAGTATCCGGGGCTGTTTGCGTTTTACGCGGCGCCGCTGCCGGGTCACACGCCGGCGGAGATGCGCGACGCCCTGCACAAGGAGATTGAGAAGCTGAAGACGGCCGATGTCAGCGACGACGAGTTGAAGATGTACAAGACACGGACGCGCGCCGATCTGCTGCGCGGGCTGGCCGATAACCAGGGGCTGGCCAATGCGCTGGCTGAGTACCAGACGCGGTATGGCGACTGGCGGGAGTTGTTCAAGCAGCTGGATCGTGTGGACAAGGTGACAAAGGCGGACATCCGCAGAGTGGCGAACAAGGTATTTGTGGCGGGGAACCGGACCAGCGCAGTGATTGAAACCGAGGCGCAGGCCGCGAAGGCGCCCGCGGGGCAGAACGGAGGGGCGCAGTGATCTTTCTTTCAAAACAGGTTGTGTGGGGGCTGGTTCTGGCGGGGACGGCACTGATGGGCGCGGGGGCACGTCAGGCGGCAGCGCAGGAGAACAAGCCGTGGGAGAAGATACCGGTCCGGCCGCTGAAGGAGTTCAAGCCCAAGGAGCCCAAGCGGATCGAGTTGAAGAACGGGATTGTGCTTTTTTTGCAGGAGGACCACGAGCTGCCGTTTGTGTCGGGGTCGGTGCTGATCCCGGGGGGCGCTAGAGACGAGGACGCGGCCAAGACGGGCCTGGTGGACCTGTACGGCGAGGCATGGCGAACCAGCGGCACGGCGAAGATGAGCGGCGATGAAATGGACGATGTACTGGAGGCGAAGGCCGCGCACATCGAGACGACGGGGGGCTCGAATTCGACTTCGCTGGCGTGGGATTCGCTGAAGGGGGATTCCGACCAGGTCTTTTCGATGGCGATGGACCTGCTGTTCCATCCCAAGTTCAACGCGGAGAAGCTGCAGCTGGCCCAGCAGCAGGTAGCCACGTCGATTGTGCGGCGCAACGACGAGGAAGGACCGATCGCGAGCCGCGAGGCGGCCAAGCTGGTGTATGGAAAAAACAGCCCGTATACCCGGCAGCCGGAACTGGCGACGATCGGAAAGATCACCCTGGCGGACCTCGAAGCATGGCATGCCAAGACGATCACCGGGAAGCTGATCGTGGGGGTGAGCGGGGATTTTGATGCGGTCCAGATGGAAGCCAGGCTGCGCGGAGCCTTTGAAGGGCTGCCGGTGGTAAAACCGACGGCCCCGTTGAAAGAGACATTTCACGAGCCCAAGCAGGCGGTGTTCTTTATCGACAAACAGGACGTGAACCAGTCGGACGTTCAGATCGTGGGCCTGGGGACGGACCGGCATAATCCGGACGTTCCGACTCTGGCGGTGATGAACGACATTCTCGGCGGGGGCTTTGCCAGCCGGCTGTTCCAGAAGGTTCGAACCGAGTTGGGGCTGGCCTACGCGGTGGGGGGCGGTTACGGGTTTTCATACGATCACCCGGCACTTTTCCGGGTTCAGGTGATGACCAAAAGCACCTCGACGGTAGATGCGACCAAGGCGGCGCTGGCGGAGATCAGCGACCTGCCGAAGAAGCCCTTCACCGAGGTGGAGTTGAAGCGCGCCAAAGACAACATCCTGAACTCGTTCCTGTTTCTCTATGACACGCCGGACAAGGTACTGGCGGAGCGAGAGCGGCTGGAGTTTTATGGATATCCGGCGGACTACCTGGAGAAGTATGAGGCGGCGATCAAGAATGTGACGGTGGCCGATTTGAACGCCGCGGCGAAAAAATATATCCATCCGGATCAGCTGGCAATCCTGGTGGTGGGCAACAAGTCGGAGATCAAGCCGGGACTGGATGAGTTGAAACTGGGCCAGCCCAAGGAAATCGACATCACAATTCCTCAGCCTGCGGGACCCAAAGGGGCACCGGGCGGGGGGGAGAAAGAGCAGTGAGCGAGAAAACGGACAGAACGGCGGGAGCGGTGCCAGCTGGAACTGACGGGGCGGACAGTGGCGGCAGCATTGCGGAGATGGTGGCGAGGCGCGCTGACGAGCAGGCCGCAGCGGCGTCCCGGTTGATGGAGGCCCGGGTCACAATCTACCGCCCGGAGACGTGCGTGATCGATTCCACGGTGGAAATTGGACCGGGCACGGTAATCGAGCCTTTTGTTCAGCTGCTGGGGTCGACCCGGATCGGTGCCGGGTGCCAGATCCGCTCGTTCACGGTGGTGGAGAATTGCACGGTCGGAGACAGGGTGCTGATCAGGCAGAGCTGCGTGCTGGCCGAGAGCAGAGTGAGTGCGGGGGCGCAGATTGGCCCGTTTGCGCATCTTCGCCCGGGTAGCGACATCGGCGAGGAAGCGCACGTGGGAAACTTCGTCGAGACCAAGAAGGCGCGACTAGGAAAGGGATCAAAGGCTAACCACCTTGCTTATCTTGGAGATGCCGAGATTGGCGAAGGGACGAACATCGGCGCGGGAGTGATCACCTGCAATTACGATGGCGTGCAGAAGCACACCACGCGGATTGGAAACCGGGTGTTCGTGGGAAGCGATTCCACCCTGGTGGCACCCATAGCAATCGGGGATGGTGCGTACATCGGGGCAGGGTCGTGTATTACGCGGGAGGTCCCGGAGGGCGCCCTGGCGGTGGGACGATCACGTCAGGTGACGAAGGAAGGGTGGGCAACTGCCCGCCGGTCGCGGCAGAAGCAGGGAAAGTAAGGTCGCCGACCGTGTGGACGGAACGGGGATTCGGCTGAAGACGTATCAAACGAAAGCGCTATAGATCCTTTCAGCCCCGGGAAATATAATCTGGTTTCGCAGCATCCAGGAGAACGGTGGCGGCATCTGATTCATTTAGCCCTCTTTCGGCAAAACATAGATCGGGTTTGAGGATCGGATCGCGTTCCACCCAAGGCCAAGGATTCAGGTCTGGACACGCGGTCGGCACTTCAGACTACGTAGCATTGCAAGCTTGGTTTTACTTTTTTCCCCGGTCGAGTTATTGAACTTCCCATCCTGTCGATGAACAGGGAGGGCGGTATTTTCTTCCGGAGCGCGAATCTTATCGGGGGATGAGGTTCGTCAGGGTTCCGGAGCGACTACCGCCTCTTTTCTCGATTGAAGATGACGTGGGATGGTGTGTGCGGATGCAGGGGACGTGTCCCAAGGGACGACGGCATTCAGCACGCTAATGGGACTGGGGGTTGGAGACATTGGTCTTGAGTTTAGAGCTCACAGGAGCGGATCCGCGCAAGAGTTCCGCGAAAGCGGGAGCGAGTCCGGAGGTCAGGACCCTGGGGCGGGTACGCCGCCCGGCGCGAATCCTGGTTGTAGACGACGAGAATCACGTCCGTTCCATGATTGGCGCGACCCTTGAGCGCCAGGGATACGACGTACAGCTGTCTTCCGGCGGGAACGACGCTATCGAATTGCTGGAGCACGATGCATTCGATTTAGTTCTGACCGACATCGTGATGCAGGACGGCAACGGGATCGTGCTGCTGGACCGGATTCGCGGGTTGCAGCCGAATCTTCCTGTCGTCATGGTTACCGCAATTCACGACATCAGCGTCGCCATCGATTCGATGCGACGGGGTGCGTTTGATTACCTGCTGAAGCCTTTTGAACGGGAACACCTGGTGGCGACCGTGTTTCGGGCACTGGAGCACCGGCAGGCTCTCCAGGAGTCGCACAATTATCAGCAGAACCTGGAGCAGGTGGTTCGGGCGCGAACGGAGATGTTGCGCCAGGCGATGGAAGACCTGGAACATTCTTACGACGTGACGCTTGAAGCGCTGGGCGACGCTCTGGATTTGAAGGATTCAGAGACGGAGGGCCATTCCAAGCGGGTGACTGCATACACGATCGCGCTGGCGCGGGCCATGGGTATTTCTCCAGCGGAGATCAAGGTGATTGCACGCGGTGCGTTTCTGCACGACATCGGGAAGATGGCGATTCCGGACGAAATTTTGCGCAAGCCAGGCCCGCTCACATCGGATGAACAGGCGGTGATGCGCGAGCACTGCACGCGGGGATTCCATATTCTTCGCAAGATTCCGTTCCTCAGTGAAGCGGCCGAGATTGTATTCGCGCACCAGGAGCATTACGACGGCAGCGGCTATCCGACCGGGTTGAGGGGCGGGGAGATCCCGGTGGGAGCGCGGATTTTTGCGGTGGCGGACACGCTCGACGCGATCACCAGCGACCGGCCCTACCGCAAGGCGCGGAGCTTTGACGTGGCCCGGCAAGAGATTCTGCGCTGCTCCGGAACGCAGTTTGATCCGTCGGTCGTGGAAGTCTTCCTGAAGATACCGAACGAACTTTGGCATGAGCTTCGGTCGGAAATAACCGGGCAGAATCGCCGATTTTCCTCATTCGAAGTTGCGCAGAACCCGCGGGCGAAGGCGCGCTGACACCGCGCTGTTCAAGATAGAGAGCACAGTCAGACGCCAACAAATCACGACAACGATGCGCGAGCAGGGGCGAGTTGTCTTGATAGTGGCGCGACAAGCGACAAACACAGGACCATCTGTTTTGGCGTGAAATGGACGCATGCGCGGCGGCGCGCGTCGAACTCTGTCGCTGTGCAGTGAATTCGACTGCATAGCCGCGCGGAAATCATTTCCCCTTTGGTTGCGGAGCACTCTCCGGCTCGTCCAAGCCAATTCCCACTTGACAATGCAATTAGCGGCGGTGATACGTTTGGTTCGCTGTTCGAACTAATGAGTCAAGACACGCCATTCGCTTTTTTTTCTGGAGGTCAACATGTCTTCGCGCCGCGCGCTGAACGCGCTGTTGGGATCCCTTTTGGCGATGCTATTCGTCAGCATCGCTCAGCCATTAGCCGGGCAGGCGGTGAACGGAACGCTGCTTGGAACGGTAACCGATGCAACCGGGGCCAGCGTGGCTGGAGCCAAGGTCACCGCGACGGAGACGTCGACCGGCTCGCTGCACGAGTCGACGACCAACGAAAGTGGCAACTACACCTTTCCCGACATGCAGCAGGGCTCATACAGCGTGACTGTAGAAGCCAAAAGCTTCAAGAAGGCGACCCAGGAAAATATTCACCTGGCGAGCAATTCTGCGACCCGAGTCGACCTTGTGATGCAGACGGGAGACGTGTCCGAGACGGTGATGGTTACGACGGCGCCGCCGATGCTGCAGACCGACCGAGCGGACATCAGCACCAAGCTTGAGACCCAGGAAGTCGTGGACATGCCGCTGGGGACGAACCGCAACTTTCAGTCTCTCTTGAACCTGGTTCCAGGGGCCGCCCCGGCGACGTTTCAACATTCGCAGTTTTTCAATGCTTCAAGTTCTTTGCAGACCGAGGTGAACGGGCTTCCGCGGCAGGGGAATCTCTACCAGATCGAGGGCATCGATGACGACGAACGCACCGGCTTGCTGCAGATCATCATTCCTCCGGCGGAGGCGATCGCCTCGGTTGACATATCGACGAATAACTTCGAGGCGGAACTGGGGCGAGCGACGGGCGGCGTCACCAATGTCACGTTGAAGTCCGGAACTAACCAATTTCACGGGTCGGCATTTGAGTTTATTCAAAACAACGATCTCAACGCGCGCAGCTACTTCGGAGGCCCGCTAGGGCATCTCTCCTATAACTATTTCGGAGGGGCGATCGGTGGGCCGATCGTGAAGGACAAACTTTTTATCTTTGGCGACTATCTTCACACTACCGATCACGAGGCGGTGTCGAGCACCTTTACGATTCCCGACACGCGCTATTTTGCAAATGCAGGTGTAACTCCCGGTTGCACGGATCCGGCGGGCTGCATCGACCTCAGCGCAGCGTTCAACGGATCAAAGGGCCAAATATACGATCCGGCGACGGGTGACGGGAAGACTACGCATCGCACTCCGTTTGCGAACAACCAGATTCCGATCAGCCGGGTCAACCCGGTTTCGCTTGCCTCACTTCAGGACGTGAACGCGGCAGCTTTGAAGTATGGGAAGTTCAGCACCAAGCCGCTGAATAACCCTGCCAATAACTACACGACCAACCTGCCATTTACCAAGACCACCGACAGCTATGACATCAAGGCGGATTACTCGCTCACGGAGAAGAATCACATCACAGGACGGTACAGCTATCAGAAGGCCGTGACATTTCAGCAGGCGGCGTTTGGAGGATTCCTGGGCGGCCCGCAAGGCGGGGGTTTCGAAGGGACGGGAAACCAGATTTCTTTCAGCACCGGGATTAACTACGACCATGTGTTTTCGCCGTCATTCTTCACGGAGGCGCGCATCGGGGTAGCGCATCTGGGGAACAGTGCACAGACCAACGACTACGGAAGCAGTGATGCGACTACTCTCGGTGTGCCCGGTGTGAATATTCCTGGGCAGCCGTTTACGAGCGGCCAAGTGGCCATGACGATCAACGGCGGATTTTCCAATCCGGTCATTGGGTATTCGGCATCGGAGCCGTGGATTCGCGCCGAATCAAACATCGACTTCGTCAACAACTGGACAAAGATCGCGGGCAATCACACTTTCAAGTGGGGCGTGGATATCCGTCGCATTCACGACGACCTGCTGCAGGACCAGACATTCAGCCCTCGTGGAGCGTTCACGTTTTCCGATGTTCAGACCTCGGATGGGAATTCTCCGGGAACGACGGTTGCGAATGACATCGCCAGCTTTTTGCTGGACCAGCCCAGCCAGGTGGGAAGAGATTTGAACACGTTCTTTCCCCGCTACCGGCAGTGGTGGATCTTTGGATTCGCGAGCGACAAGTGGCAGGCTACATCGAAGCTAACGCTGGACCTGGGGGTTCGCTGGGACCTGTATCCTCCCGCTACTCCGACGATCGCCGGCGGGTTTTCCAACTACGACCCGGTCAACAATAATCTTGTGCTGGCCGGGATCGGGGGAAACCCTTCTAACCTGGGGATGAAAACTCAATATCATTATTTTGCACCGCGGACGGGCTTTGCTTACCGGGTCAGGAATAACACAGTTATCCGTGGCGGGTTCGGGGTAAGTTATACGCCGTTCCCGGATAACACGTATGCCTATAACTACCCCGTACGCGCTAACAATAGCTATCAGCCTACGGGGAGTTCGGGATTCACGCCGGCCGTATTGGGCGATGGGGTCACGGTGGCGACGTTCCAGGCGGGCTTCCCTGCCCCGGTTCCTGTCGCGATCCCTTCCAATGGGATCATCGCAGCGAATACGCCTTTCCTCACCAGTCAGGTTTACACCTATATCCCACAGAATTACAAAAACCCGTACGCGTCTTCGTGGAATGTCGCACTGCAACAGGCCTGGCCCTATGATTTCTCTTCGCAACTCGCCTATGTTGCGAACCATGGCACAGATATGTCAGGGGCACAGAATATCAACCTGCCAAGCACCTATGGTGGAGGAGCAAGCTCCGACCCTGAATACGCTCCGTTCAAGCGGACGGCGGCCACCAACGAGTACTTTCTTGGGTTCTCATCGAATTACCAGTCGCTGCAGGCTTCGTTGACCAAGCGCTTTTCGCGCGGGCTTTCGTTGACGTCCGCTTTCACATGGGGAAAGGCCCTTGGCTATATCAGCGGTGATGATGGCGGCCTGACGTTCTTTATCAACTGGCGTCGTAACTATGCGCCTCTCGACTTCGATCGGGCGTTGAACTTTGAGCAAAGCTTTACTTACGAACTGCCATTCGGGCACGGGCACAGAATTCTCAGTTCCGGAGTGGGCGATGCGGTGCTGGGAGGCTGGAAGCTTTCCGGAATCATCTCGGCACTGTCGGGGCTGCCGTTTACAGTAACCGCGAATGGCGGCACTCTGAATACGCCGGGAACAACCCAGACCGCCACTCTCAGCAGGCCGTTCCACAAACTTGGAGGGATAGGAGCGAGCAATCCGTGGTTCGATCCGGCGTCCTTTTCGCAGCCAAACGGGTGTGCGGGGCAATCGCCTTGTACGAATCCCGACCTCGGCAACACGGGAAGAAACCAATTCCGGGGACCAGGGTATCTGCAGGACAATTTTTCGATCTTCAAAAGGTTTACGGTCTATCGCGAGACGGGGCTGGAGATTCGCGTTGACGCATTTCAACTCAGTAACACGCCGCAGTTTGGCCAGCCGAACAGCAGCGGTGTTACCTCCTCAAGCTTCGGCACTATCACAGGGACGCTCGGCAGCGGGCAAGGCAGCGTAAACGGCGTGGGCGGCGGACGGACGCTTCAAGGGTCGGCACGATTCAGTTTCTGACTTGTCGATTCGGCTTATGACGGCCTCATGCGAGAGAGCGAAGGAGACGTGAAGCGGATGAGCGTGAGGCGAGACGTCTTTGGAGTGATGGCGAAGCGGCCCGGAGGGGTTTCAACCCGATGATGCATGGGCGCCGGCTGGTCTGGGAGGAAAAACAGAGCGCATCCAACAGGACACCGCGACAGATAAACCGAAACCTGATTTTCAACCAGATCCGCACGAGGCAGCCTATCTCGCGTGCGGATCTGGCACGAAGTTCAGGGCTACAGAGAAGCACGGTTTCGATCATCGTGGAAGAGCTTCTCGCCGCCGGGTGGGTTGTCGAAGACTCGATGGGAGACAGTCGACGCGGACGAAGACCTACATTCCTGGTTGTAAATCCCCGCCGGGCTGTTATTGCGGTCGATATACACCCTGCAAGGGCGATGCTGGCGATGATCGATCTGAATGGACATGTTTCAGGCGAGACCGTGGTTCCGTTTCCTGAAGATCCCAAACGTGTGATTGGCGCCATGCTGCGGGCTATCGCCAAGTTGATTGCAACGCATCGCGACCGCAGCTTTGAGGGCATTGGCATTAACCTTCCGGGACGCTTCAATCATCAGATTGGCAAGGCCATCTTTGCACCCAATGTGCAATGGCCGATCGGGGAGATCAAGTTGCGGGTGGAGAAGGCGACGGGCCTGACCACCGTGGTTGATAACGTTGCGAATGCCTGCGCGTTGTCGGAAGTGTGGTTTGGCGCGAGTGATGGAACCTGCGATCTCGTGGTGGTGAATGTATCGGAGGGGATCGGGACCGGCATTTTCGCCAACGGGCGTTTGCTACGCGGCAACGAAGACGCGGCTGGAGAATTTGGACACGTGCAACTTGACCCACAAGGTTTGCAGTGCAACTGCGGGAGCCGTGGATGCTGGGAAACGATGGCTTCGAATCGCGCCGCAGTGCGCTACTACCAACAGAGCAGTGGGAGATCAGCTCCCTCTTTTGAAGAAATCTTGCAATTGGCAGAGGCGAAAGACAAGTTCGCCGTCGAAGCTCTAACGAAGATGTGCGCAGCTCTCGGGCGCGGCATGCACATGGTGGTTTCTGCTCTTGCACCGGGCGAGATTATCCTGGTGGGCGAAATCACACGCTTGTGGCCGCTTATTTCCCCCGTTATTGAGGCCGAGTTACGGCGGTTTCCGCTGATCGGAATTCCCACTCTGCGCATGGCCAGCAATCCTGACACAGCGCGGCTGCGAAGCGCGGTCGCTTTGGTGATGCACACCAGGTTACTGTGACTGCCGCGGGAGCTACCAATGCCTATCTTTTGCCCCCAATCAACCAAGGCCTTGTTGCAAGAGCGCGTGTCAAGTCGGATCGTGTCCTTACGGGGTTTGGCTGGAAGGAAGAGCACGAACCTGGAGGATAATACGGCGATACGAGGTGAGACGCGGCATTCCTTCATCGGTGACTTCGAGGATGATGTGCGCAACACCTTCTCCGCGGCACGGGATCATCCCGCGCAGCCAGGGCTCACGGCAGGGCGCTTTGACAGTGACGCGTGCTTGCGGGGCGTTCGCATCACTGATGGTGACATCAGCGCCGCGAAGGCCGTCGAGACCGGCTTCCTCATACACCCACCAATTGTAGTGGAGCGCTTGTCGGTCAGGGTCTTTGCTGCCGCCGGCGTCAAGGGTGATGACTTGCCCGGACTCGGCGGTCAATTCCAATGGCCCGGTTCCTGGTTGCCCATTCACGACTAATACGGGGGCGTGATTTGCGTGGCTGAAATCTTTGATCGTCCAATCCATGCGGGCGGCGAAATCATTCTGGTAGGCCTCACGCCATCGCCAGATTGTTGCCTGATCGGAGATATGCACCTGGCCGTCCCCGCCAACCACCCGATCCTGCGAAGTGGCTCGGAAGAATTCGTCTCCTCCCTGGGTCCACATGGCGTGTGGTTCGCCATAGGGTTGGCGAAAGATATAGCGGCCACCCCATCCGCCCCAGTCAGGGCGCCGGTAGGCATTCAGCCCGTTGTCGATCAATCCCAGGTATGACGGAGTGTCGCCTTCCATGATGAACAAGAAGCGCGGATACAGCTTTCCTAATGGGCCCTTGGCCCGGATATTTGTTTCGAGCCACTCATTTGTAACAACGCTTGAGTCTGCGCCCGCGCAGTTGCGGTAGTAAATGTCTCCACTTATACCGGTCCATGTTGCCGAGTAATACTCCTGGCTGTCTGGCGGGCTTGGTTTAACGATGTAGAACAGGTTGGGAAATTCGCGGCGAATCCACGGGCCCGCATCATCCTGATCAGAGATGGAGGAAACGCGCAGACGCCCGACCAGGTTCTGCATCTCTGATATGGAGTGCCTGGTGCGCAAATCAATCAGGGCTTGAGCGAGGGTGTTAGCTCCGCCCCAGAGGCAAATCCAGAGTGGGCGTGGATCATCGCGCTCGATTGCTGTAGAGAGCGCCTGCGAGCCGGGGGAAGTTTTATTGGGTCCAGTGACTGCCATGCCATATCCGGGCTGCCCGGCAAAGATGCGGCGGTCGAGGTCCTGAGCCTCCGGCCATGCCGATGCGTGAAGCAGCAGATTCCCGCGAACCTGGCCGTAAGCCTGCACAATGGCGTGCATGGTTTCGGGATGAGCGGCGTTCTTTTGCCAGGTGGACGTGGAAGCAATCATCGCCTCCAGGTCGAGTTGATTGGAGTAAAGCAGGAGGCGAACGAACGACATCTGATCGTCGGGCTCGTTGCCTATGTCGCTGATAATCACGACGCGGGGATGGCCGGTAAAGGCGTCAGGGGGATGCGGCGGAGCGGGCTGAGCGGAGAGGAGGAGCGGGGCCAGCGCCACGTTGAGCACGAGGCTGGCGGTGCACACAATTTTCAGGCGCGTTGATTTGCATTCCATGTTTTCTCCACCCGAGGTGCTGGCGGCCTAGAGCGGCCTTCGCGGGCACGGGAATGGTTTTGAAAGCGAGTGAATCTGCAGTCATAGGGAATGTACACCATCTACCGAGCGTCCATGGGTGTGCCGAGGCTGAACGCGAGGGAATGAGACGTGGCGCGGTGCAATTGGTGAGGGGCGTCGATTTCGAGGAGCACTCGAGCGGGATGGGATGACCTTCCGGCTGGGCGGTCTGGTCGTCGCGGGTGGCTAAAGATTCGCGGTGTAGAAGTTTGGTGGAGGCGGCGGGAGTCGAACCCGCCGCCTGCACTGAAAACACGCAAGTTACTGAAACTGAGAATGCCTGAAATGTGCCGAATTCCACGATTGGCTTGTTAGCTTACAAATCGCGTATAAAGATTTTCAGGAACTCCGGCAGGTGCTCTTCCGGATTCCTTCAGCGGACATTGACCAGTTCGTTGAGGGGTGCCGCAGTTTCTGGACGAGACGTCATTGGACCGACGATTCCCGGAAACTCTCTGCCGAGTTCCTCGGCTATGGGGAGTTGAATATGAGCCATCAATGACACTCCATTCTTGTGAGTACAGGCATTCGTTGCGGGTCGACAGGACAGGCTACAACAAGACCTGGTCATCCTACCGGGCCTCGTTCCCCAAACGCTTCCATCAAAGGATGGAGAACGGCTCCTCGCCGGCGCCCTTTCCAGTCGGATTGTCCGACCGGTGGCACCGGATCGGCACCGCGAACTCCCCTGCACCATAGACCTGATCAAGTCCTGCTCACTGAAGCGGTTCAGAAGGTTCACCTCTCCCGCTCTCATGTGACTTGAATTGCTCATTCAGATTGCCTGCAGAGATGCTTTGGGTCGGATACGTTGGGTATTTACTTTTGGAAGAGAAACCCTCCGCACTCGCGCACCATTCATCTCGCCCTTCAGACTCCCGGCACGGCTAACAACTGAAATCGTAGCAAAAGCCATCCAGATTCACGATGACAGCTCAGCCAACGGAATGGACTGAGTTTGTCGCCTTCAATGTTCAGGATTGATTGTCGGAGGCTGCCGGCTTTCGAGGACCGGTCGGTTCAAATTCCAAAGCCGAGTCGCACTGATTCGACTAACTCTGTGTTGGTCGTCCAATCGGTTGATAAAGACTCCCAACCAACGAGGGAAGACGGCATTCGTTGCTGACAGCTACTGTTTGCTCTACGGTACGGCAGCGCGCCTCGTCATGGGAGAAGGCCTACGCCTGACCGCACTAAGTAATTCCCACTTTTGAGGCCATCACGATGCAAGCTGTTCTCTGCTCGAAGAGGCGTATGCGTCTTCTCACTGATCGTGTACTTCTTCAATTTCTCCTGACGCTGATCATGTCCACTGTGCTGTGCGTGGCACGCGCTCAAGATGCGACGGGGTCACTCGAGGGCCGAGTAACCGATAAAAACGGTTCGCCAATAGCGAATGCGACCGTGCAGCTTAAGAACACTGAGACGAATGCTGTTCGCACTCAAACATCCGATGGAGATGGACTTTATCGGCTCGTTCAGTTGACGGTGGGGCAGTATTCTTTGTCGATCGATGCGCCGGGATTCGCGCACGTCTTTCAATCTCAGATCGAGATCCTGGTTAGCCAGACGAAGCGGGTCGATATTCCGCTTGCGCTTGCGTCGGCTCATGAGTCGATTGAGGTGACAGCGACAACCGCTTCGATTGATACATCGACCAATACGCTGGGGAAGGTTGTTGAGAGCCGAGAAGTTCTCGATCTGCCACTTAATGGGCGCAATTTCGCGCAGCTTGGTCTATTGCAGTCCGGTGTGGCACCGCTTTCAGCAGGGCTGGCTACCGAAGGTGGGTCGCTTCGTTCGGGCCAGGCGTATGCAGTAAACGGGCAGCGCCCTGAAGGCAACAACTTCTTGCTGGATGGCGTGCAGAATGTGAACCGGATGGATGGAGGCTTCGCCCTAAAGATTCCCATCGACGCCATCGCAGAATTCCGGATTCTGACCAACACGGCGCCTCCGGAATACGGCGCGAATACGGGATCAACCACCAGCGTGGTTACCCGTGCGGGCGGAAACCAGTTCCATGGCACTGCATACGAATTCTTCCGCAACGATGCGTTGGATACGCGGAACTATTTTTCACCAGCAGTGGAGCCACTGAAGCAGAATCAGTTTGGGGTGACCGCAGGGGGGCCGATCCAGACGGACAAGTTGTTCTTCTTCTCCTACTTCGAAGGATTTCGCAACCGCCAGGGAATCACGACGTCAGCGACCGTGCCCACAGATGCAGAAAGGCACGGCGACTTCTCCGGGATTGGCCATCCGCTTATTAACTTTGCGGCCGGTGGGGTGCCGTTTCCGAATAACCAGATCCCACAGGCGGCGTTCGATCCGGTGGCTGTGAACGTGGCGAACCTGTATCCGACTGGCAACGTGACACCTTCCATCTACACGGCCACGGTGGTGGGCACGAACGACGATGACCAGACAGGTATGCGGCTCGACTTTCACCAATCGGAAAAGAGCCAGTTCTTCGGTCGCTATTCTTACTTCACGGGCTACAACATCAACCCCGTTTCAGTTCGTGGTTCCGACATCCCTGGCTTTCCGACCCGCGATGATTACGGCGCTCACTCGGTTGTCGCATCGAACACATACCTGCTATCCCCCTCGAAGGTGAACGCGTTTGAGGCTTCCTTCTTACGGTACGAGTTCCTGTTCGATGAGCGCTTGAACCGAACGCCGCCTCGGAGCCTTGGCTTCAACTATGATTCTGCTTCGGCGATTGGCCAGGGGCCGCCTTTCTTCAACCTTTCAGGCTACTCGCCGATTGGCGGTGCGATCACGGGACCGCGGACCTCAGTGCAGAACACGTATGAAGTTCATGATGGATTCTCGTGGTTCCACGGCAATCACTCGGTGAAGGTTGGCGGTGAATTCCGGCGCAATCAGATGAATCTCTTCCAGTCAATTGCCCCGAATGCTTTCTTTATCTTCGCTTCATCTTTTCCAACAAACGACGCGTTTGCCAATCTGTTGCTTGGTGCGCCGGTGGTGTTCTACCAGGGGCGAGGAGACTTCACGAGGTACGTGCGGAACTGGAACATGGGGGTCTACTACCAGGACGAGTGGCGGGTAAAGACTAAATTCGCAGTCAACTACGGAATGCGCTACGAAATCATCAATCCCAATACTGAGACACGGAACCGCTTGAATGCATTCGTTCCGGGTGTTCAGTCCCACGTCATGCCCGCCGCACCAACTGGCGTGCTGTTTCCCGGTGATCCGGGAGTTTCGAAAGGGATTGCCCCTAGCTATTACAAGGCATTTATGCCCAGGGTTGGGTTCGTTTGGGATCCCACCGGAGAGGGGCGCTGGTCCATTCGTTCGTCCTATGGCATCTTCTACGATCCATTTGCAAATGGATCCGGTGTTACGTCGCAAGGGCCGATCAGTTCGCTGCCTTGGGCGCAGTTCGAGCAAATCACACCGCCAAAGCTCAAATTCGACTCTCCGTATGACGCTGTCCCGATTCCTGCGCCGAACACGTTCCTAAGCCCTTCAACTCCCTTCGTGATGGATGCAAAAGCGCGTCCATCCAATGCACAGGACTGGAATCTTTCGGTCCAGCGGGAGATTGCGAAGAGCTACGTGCTCGAGGTTCGGTATGTAGGCACCAAGGGGACGCATCTACCCCGCAACATAGACGCGAATCCGGCCGTGTACGGCCCGGGTGCGACCGCGCAGAACGCGGATCGACGTCGGCTCTATGCTAACTGCGCTCCCAGTGGCGGTTCATGTCAGTTTGCAACAATTGCAGAGCTGACGTATGGGCAGAACTCGACGTACCATGCGGGACAGGTGAGCTTTTCTCGACAGTATGCGCGCGGGGTGGGATTCAATGTGTCTTACTGGTTCTCGAAGACGCTCGACTATCTCTCCTCGATGAATCTGCAAGGAGCTTCGGCAAAGCCGCTGAGCGGCGAGAACGACCTTGCTCAGAATCCATTCGATCTGAAGGCGGAACACGGTCCATCGATTTTCGACGCAAGACATCGCTTCACTGCAAGCGCCAGCTGGGAGATACCATTTGCGCGTAAGTCGCAGGGGTTTCGAAAGACATTGTTGGATGGATGGCAGTTGAACGCCATCGCAAGCGCAAACTCAGCAACTCCGTTTACTGTTTATGACAGCGCCAATGTTTCGCTGCAGGCTTCGGCACCGCCCATCTCCGGTTTCTTCGCGAGCCGCCCGAATCTGGTGGGCGATCCTAACAATGGACCACACAGTGTCAATCATTGGATAGATGCGGCAACTTTTCAGCGATTGAATCTTCAGACTCAAGCCGGACAATTTGGCAACGAAGGTCGCAATGCCGTTCGTGGGCCGGCCTTTGCCGACGTCGATCTCTCGGTAATGAAAAGTGTGACCATTACTGAGCGGCTCCGAGGCCAATTTCGGGCCGAGTCCTTCAATGTGGCTAACCACGCGAACTTTGGATTGCCGATCGCTGACATCGCATCTCAGGATTTCGGTAGAATCCTCCGGGCATCACCTCCGCGACTTACGCAATTCGCCCTCAAACTGCTGTTCTAGGTGGAAGGGTGAGAGTGGCGCAAACCGTCCGATCTGAGTCGAGTCTCGCTTACCCAGGGTGGAGGGTTGTGCTCTCGGGATTCTTCGGGGTCATGGGGAGCTTTGCTGCCGTGGTCCCGTATACCTTCGGAGTATTTCTGAAGCCCTTGTCGATCGCTTTCGGCTGGCATCGTGAAGCGATCTCGGCAGGTTTCAGCATCGCGGCTTTGATGGTGGCCGCGGCTTCACCCGCCCTGGGTTTTCTTCTCGACCGGTATGGACCGCGGCGCATTGTTCTGCCGTGCGTCATAACCTTCTGCGCAGCGTATGTTTCACTTGCCTGGCTCACGCCTCATCTGTTTCATTTCTACGCAGCATTCGTTGTTATCGGTGTTGTGGGTAATGGCACTGCCTATCTGGGTTATTCGCGCTCGATTTCGACGTGGTTTGATCGTCGTCGCGGCCTAGCTCTGTCAATGATGTTGGCGGGAGCAAGTTGCGGCGCTATGCTTCTTCCCGTCATTGCACAGGCTGCGATCACGAATTACGGCTGGAGAAATGCTTACGCTATTCTCGGCGTCATCGCTTTCGTACTTGGATTTCCGCTCGCGGCTCTGTTCCTACGGGAACGGTCGGGTTGCGTTCGATCCATGCGGGATTCGGGCAAACAGGACAGAACTGTGCGAAACGCTTTGCGCGGCAGAATTTTCTGGACCATTGCTGCGACTGTATGCCTGTACGCCATTAGCGTGAACGGCGCACTCGCTCACTTTTCAGCGCTTCTAACGGATCGAGGCGTATCAACTAAGGGAGCAGCGTATGCCGTTTCCATGATTGGAGGGACCGCTCTCATCGGAAGAGTCCTCACTGGATTCTTCCTCGACCGGTTTTTTGGCGCTCGTGTTTCCCAATTTATGCTCGCGATGTCAACGATCGGCATCTCCGTTCTTTCTGTCGCACATTCTCTGCATTTGGGCCTACTCGCCGCGTCCCTGATTGGGTTCAGTATGGGTAGCGAGGGCGACATAACACCGTACCTACTGAGCCGTTACTTTGGTCTCAAGAGACTGTCGACACTATACGCACTGACCTGGACTGCGTACGCGATCGGCGGAGCCATGGGCCCGCTGCTCGTCGGCAGGCTGTTCGACGCGCTTGGATCCTATAGAGCCATAACGATTGAACTGCTGGTGGTTCCTGCATTCATTCCTTGTCTCTTGATGTTCTTGCTGCCACGGTATGAGGAGGACCAATTCGCGGGTAGTACGAAACTTCTCGAGCAGAGCAGTGAAATGTCAGTAGAGCCGGGATGATCGAGCATGCTTTCGCCACATGAGATAGACCTCAGGATCGATTCCCTCTCCGCTGTCCCGCTCTCTCATTTGAGACTTGTTGGGTGGACAGTGCGTTTGAAGCCGAGGATTTCCGTGCAAACAGTTTGCGGCTCGTCCGCGGAGAGACGTGCTTCACAGCGGGTGCATTCAAGGAAAGCGATCGGTGGCATTTCAATACCTCATTCTTGCATTGGTTTGAAGCTTGTCTTCGGAGGTTGTTGGGATCAGATCCGCGGAATGGTAGAGAAGAAACTCTCCGGATACCACTCCGGTGGCTTCGGCGCGTTAGTTACTCTAACGGTCAGTGTCAGCAACACTCGATCGAAGTGGACGGCTGCTTGGGGATCGATGGTCTGGTTCAAATCGTCAGATGGATGGTGGTAACGATCGTTAATCCTGTTATTAAAGGTAATTTGTTCGGCGGACCCTGAAAGCCAACCGAATTTGAATGCCAAAGCCGGGATCCCGTACTTCACAAAACTTGCCTGATCTGAGCGAATGAACCGATTCTCATCTGGCTGCTTATCGAATTGGGCCTCGATGTCATTCAGTTGGGCCGCCGCTCGAGCATCATGCAATATCTGGGATAGAACTCTTTCGCCGCGATCTGACCACGCACAAGATCAAGCCCATCGGCTTTCTGCGAACGGGCTCAACTGGTGCAAACGGATTAGCACTGCTTCCGCGCGAGCGAACACTTGTAGTGGGCGTGGGTGATGAGGAAATTGCATTTTCTAGACGTCCGAGATCTTGAGCGTGGGAGGGGTGCTCCTCAGCTCGCACGACAGACCACGGGAGCCCGCACGTTCGATGTCGCCGCAACCCCGGATGGTAAAAATGTCTTTTCCGCGAATGAATACGGAGTGATCCAAGGACAGCGAGGCAGTGTGGGCGTAACTTTTACAGGAATCGATCAAAGGGGACGAGTGCGCAATCCACGCACAATTGGTCAGATCCCGATCGGCGATGTTGTGCCCAGCCTTGTAATTTCGCCCGATGGAAACCGGCTCGACGTGGCCTCGGAATCGGCGCCTTCCTTGCAGTTCACCGTCGCCGGATCCAAGAACCCAGCGTAGCGACGTGCGCCAGCGACAATTTCAAAGCCATCGGCATTGGGTCTGGCGACAATGGGCTGGATAAGACCCTGCGCGCTAAGGCTGGCTGCATTTTGTGGCGGTCGCCGTTTTGTGGCATAGGGCGCCAAATGGCTAGTGACAACTGACGATCCACGTTCCGGAGGGGACATAACGGATGATGATGCACAAATATATTTGAGAAAAGACCTGCCGAACAGGAGCCTAGCGGTGTCTATTTAGATGATGGTGCGTCCCTTTACACTTGTCTCTTTGGCAGTCACGGTCGCGTTGTCCACGCGGCTTTTGGCGTCTGCCGAAGACGCTTCGCCGCGATTGCAGGTCCGAACCCCAGAGGGGCAGACCCTTTACCGCATTGGAGAACGAATTCCTCTCAAACTGAGTTTTACCGGGCCTGAGAACAAGCGGTTCGAGATAAACATGGCCAGTTACGATCGCAGTGGCAGGATGGCATATGAGGAATTTAACGTGGCGCCTGCCGCCGGTTGGGCTGATCCCCTTCACGTCTATTTCGGTAGCAGCAGTGGTTTCATTGGCGGAGGACTCACCGGCTTTGAATCTTTGTCGGCAAAGCCCACTGTGATAAACCTCAATCTAAACGAATGGGTGCGCTTTGATCGGTCGGGCACTTACACACTCGTGGTCGTTAGTCGTCGAGTCTCCGATGTATCAACTGGCAAAGGCAGCCGATTCGGAGCACCGAGCCTGAGCATTACTTCAAACCCCATTCAGCTTCGCGTCATTCCTGCAACAAAGGCGTGGGAAAGAGCGAAGCTGTTGTCGATCATGAAGGAGTTGGAGGAGAATCCACAACCAACCGGCATCGAACCCGATTCATTGAAGGGTGCCATTGCCGACCTGCGCTTTTTAGGCACGGCAGCGGCAGCTCGATTGATGGCGCAGCACCTACGGGAAGACGAACCCACTCTTATGTACCAATGTGCCCTTGGGCTGGACGGGCTGCGGGAGAAGTTGCACCCTATTGCGCTTGCAACGATGAATCGCATGATCGACGATCCTGCCTTCCCAGTTTCCTCATGGTTTCTCAACACAATGTCGGTGCTTCAACTGAGCGATTCGGATCCCGCGGTGCAACGCGAGGAAAGGGCGAGTTTCACGGATGCCGATTGGGCGGTTGCGCTTCAGGCACTTCCCTCGAAGGAAGGCAGCGCTCGCGCGGTTACTGTCCAGACATTGTCGAGCTCACAGCCTAAACAAATCTCACCACAACAGAAGGCCGAGCTGGGTGGAATTCTGGCGGCGAGTTTGAAGGATTTGCCGGCTCAGAGCCAGGTCATGGAGCTCCAATACAACTGGGATGTTCTTCGGCCCGCTGGTTTGCTCCCTACCCTGGAGCTTTTAGCAAAGACCCCTCTAAGAAATCCTGGCAGCAACGAAATGAACGGTTATGCGACTCGCGAATTGAAATCAGCGGCACTGCAACGATGGTTCGAGCTTGAGCCAATGAGCGCGCATGAAGAGGCACTGAGGCAGATTGGCTCAGCTGAGCCGTCACTTACCGCAGATTCTCTTACTTTTCTAGCCAAGGAAAAGCTCCCGCAGTTTGAAAGCCTCTGGGGCGATGCGCTCATGGCCACAGATGACTACCAGAGAGAAACTGTCTTCGCCGCACTAATGGCGCGATTTGGCACTGGCTCCGCGGTTGCGGAGGTTCGAGAAAAGGCGAATGCCAAGGTCGGCGAATGGGCGTGTGCGCCGCAAGGCGCTGCTCTCGCATACCTGGTGGAGTTCGATCCTGTGTCGGCCCGTCCTCTAATTGAACGAGCCGTGACGGAACGGGGCAAGGGGAAAACGGCATGCGACCGGTCGGTTTTTCAGGACATTTCTCTGTATGCCACAGATCCGATCCTGATCGATATCGCTCTGAAAGCACTGGATGGCCCCGATGCTGAGGTAACGATGGATGCACTAATTTACCTAATGAGTTACGGAGACAAGTCCGTCGAAGAGCCCCTGTGGGGCCGATACGTGGAGTGGAGCGACAAGTGGCGGAACCGCGCAGATGTTCTGGAGTCGCGTGAAGCTGCTTCGGTCGAAAATTGGCAAGACGTCGGGCTTGGAGAGAATTTGGCGCGGACACTCATAGAAAATCAGGGATGGCTGGCAAGTTCTGATTTGATTTCCCGGGTATTGGAGCGATGTGTCGGCGAGCAAATGTGCACGCAATTGAAGCAGATCGCCGACCAAGCGGAATCCGGATCAGGACCATATCGCATTTCTGCCTATCGCTCGGGCCGGAATGAGAACTATCAAGTTGCTCAGTACAATCCGAAATCGCTTGAACTGCTCGAAGCGAAAATCGCTCAGTTTCCGCGCGGGACGAGGTTCTCGCTGATACCCATTTCGCCGCAGAATCAGGACCAGAAGCAGCTTGAAAACGCGGTGCAGACGATTCTTGAGAAGAATGAAATGGTCCTCTTGCCTGCAGCAGTTGCCCAGCCCAATTGATCGGCTGGAAATCACTTCTGGAATGATTGGTTCGTTCGCTAGGACGAACAGAGTCCAGCGACGCTGCAATCGGCGGTTCTTGAGTTCTTTCAAAACAACTTAGACCTGACGCCCGTATCGCTGTTTGATAGGCGAAACGAGGTGCATGATTGTTTCCATCGGATATTTCCGAAATGGAGAGTGTCATGCTCGAACACTTTTACGCTAAACCTTCAACCATCGATCGAGTCCGTGACAGTTGGCTTGGCTCCCAAATTGATAGGTACGTGGGATGGATGGAAGCGAGTGGCTATTCTTTCCGCACCGTCTTCAGGGGCACGCGTATTCCAGCCTTCTTCAGCGAGACGGACTTTCTGGATCGCTGTCTCCAGCGTAAACAGGGGAGAGGCGGACGCAACGCCATAACGAATTGCTCCTTCTGAAAAGGCTGGTCAGTGATAAATCACACTCACATTCTCAGATTCTCTGTCCTGTTGCATCGGAGCTTGGTGGCAAACGACAAGAAAGAACTCCGAGAATACAGATTGAATGAGCAGCGTTTAATGGTTTTCGCCGCGATGGGCACGCCCGCAGTCAAAAAGCCGCCCCAGTAGAACGCCGCTCGCATCAGAACTCCGGAATCTTCCAGCGTCTCCCTCAGTAGGGCGCGACGCTCGACTTTGAAGCGAGGAATGCAGAAACCTGACGGGTGAAGAACTCGTGAAATTGGAAGATCGAGCCGTGTCCAGAATCGGGATACGTCAGCAGAACTGCATTTGGCAGGTTCTCGCTGAGCCAGTATGAGTTTCGGATCGGGATCAATTCGTCAAAGATTCCGTTCACGACGAGGACGGGTTGATGGATTGCTTTCAAGCCCGTGAAGCGCTCACCTTTGATCTGCTCCCACTCTTGGAAGGCCGCCATCTGAGCTGCAGCTACGTCCCCTCCGGAGATTGGCTCGCGGTCAGTCTCACGTTGCATCAGGCGTGCGATGAACCCAGCGCCGGCAGCCTGGCTGGACTCTGTCGCTGTGAAGAAGATCTTCTGCAGAATTGCATATCCTTTTAGAGCCGGATCGCGGAAGTGTTTCGCGAGGCTTGGCTTCTGAAGATGCATGATGTCCTCTCCCCCACGCGGCGCCGTCGCGGCGAGAATCAGCTTCCGGAAGATCGAGGGACGTTCCAACACCATTTGTTGAGCAACCATCCCTCCGAGCGAAAATCCAAGCACGTCGACGGTCCTCAACCCCAAAGCATCGAGAAACGCCAAGGCATGTGAAGCCATACCGTCCATCGTTTGCGGAACTGTACCTGAAGATCGTCCGATTCCGGCGCTTTCGAAGAGGATGACTTCGCGTCCTGCTGCGAGAGCGTCCGTGACGGCCGGGTCCCAGTTGTCCAATGTACCCGTGAAGTGTTGCAGAAGCAGCAAGGGAAGGCCCGAACCACTGCCAAAGCGTCGATACGCATATGTCTCAGTCTTTGTCTGAACGAATTGTGTTGGAGCTGTGATGTTACTGGCTGTTGCGGTGGGCATAGTGATGATCTCCTTTGTGTTTGAGCTGATGGCAAACAGTTGTCCGCGACATCGAGGGGGATCAGCATTCCAACAGATCTTGAGCGCCGCACGCATTTCTGCTTCAGGGGTAATGTGCTCAATTCCGAAATGCGCCAGCCGAAGAAGCATCGACTCTGCATGTGCGGGCAAGTCGAAGGGTTGCCTTCCCTCTGGCGCCCGATGACGAAGGCTGCGTTGTCACATTTGCGACCTTCATTTCATCTGAGGGTACTTTTGAAGATGGGAAGCATCTAGGCGAAAACGATCAAGAACTGGCGCTTTCCGCTCTATATCTCAAGGCTGGCTACCAAACGACTGAACTGATTGCTCAGTTACGGCGACGGTACCAAAGGAGAGATTCTCAATCTACGAAATTACGCCCGAAGAATATGCTCTTTGATAAGGAACTTCGCGTTGCTGAGAATCGAACTGGCCGTCGCCGGGTCCGGCGCAATTTCAGCAAGCGTAACGGCACCTACGAGCCCGCTGACGATGCCACTTGCAGTGGCAAGAGCCCGGCGCCTGGTTAAAGTGGTGAGATGTTTCGCGATGAGCTGAACGATACGCTGGTAGCCGTTAATAGCAATTGCCCGTACTTCTGGGTCTGAATGACGGAGTTCGGCACCCAGCATCGCAAGTGGGCACAGATAAGGCCGCCCTCGAACTTGCGATTGCCCCAAATACACGGAGATAATCCTTTCGATGGCCTGCGCCGGCGATTTCCCTGCTGTTTCGCTCTCCAACATTTCATAGGCACGATCGAATGCGGCATGGCTTGCTTCGGCGATTAGCCGGTCCTTCGATCCGAAATGCCGGTAGAACCCTCCCGGCGCGAGACCTGCCCCGGCCATTATGTCGCGCATCCCTACTGTTTCCAGGCCCTTATCCAAAAACATCTTTGAGGCGGTCGAGAGAATTCGTGCTTTGGTTTCGGATGTCTCGGCTCGTGATTTTCGCATTTGTTTCCTCAAGTATAAATTTTGTTGCTTTTAGAGTACACGCGCGCTCTAAAATATGACTGGAATTCTGAGGCCCATTCAATTTAAGAGGATCGAGGTCACCACCTATGGATACGACCACCGAAGTTCCCACAGTTTGGAGTCAACTCGCCGACGTGCTGTATCTCAGGGATTCACCTACGGCCGAAGTGAGCCTGTCCGAACGTGCTTCGTACTCGTTTGGTCGGATTCGGAGCACCGCAGGGCTTCCAGAAATTACGCAGCATATTGTCGGTCAACGTGGGCACATGGTTGTGTTGCAACTAAGACCAATACCTTTCATCGAGCAATTCTTCGGCAAGAAAAAGGTATCGAGTGGTTCTTACCCAATTGGCGGAGTCAGTGCAATCGACTTGACGGAGGAACCAGCCGTTCTGCTTCCGAATCCCTTCGACGCACTGGTGCTATACGTCACTCAAGCTGCTCTGGATGAAGTTGCCTATGCTCATCGGGCGCCACGAGTGCGGCAACTGGTATGGCCGCAAGGAGCGTTTGATTCGGTCGTGCACCACCTCGGGCAGCCCCTCCTTTCTTCGCTGGAGCGACCCCTTCACGCTTCGAAGATCTTCCTGGACCATGTTCTGCAGGCCTTGAACACTCATTTAGTCTGCTCTTATGGCGGCGTCAGAACGTCTACTCCCCCGTTTCGGGGCGGGCTCTCGTCTGTGCAAATGCGACGAGCGACAGAAATGCTGGAAGCGCATCTGGACGGCAATATTGGCCTGCAGCAGGTCGCGGAAGCGTGTGAATTGTCGGTAAGCCACTTTGCCCGGGCCTTCAAACAAAGCTTTCGCACGCCGCCTCACAGGTGGCTGATTGAACGCCGTGTGGATAGGGCCAGAGATCTCATGACGAATACCCGTCTACCTCTTGCCGACATCGCTGCCAGGTGTGGCTTCGCGGATCAATCTGCACTCAACCGCTCGTTCAAACGGATCCATGGTGTGACTCCCGGAATATGGCGGCAAGACGACTCGCGGCGGCGCCGGGTTGCAGCGTAGTCGACGTTTCATTGCGCGTTCTATCTGTACTCTCCCTCGACATTGCAGCAGGAATCGCCTGTTTGTGACGGTTTTCGCCTAGATGCTTTCCGCACCCGAAGCTACGCTCAGGCGTAGTAGGAAGGTGAATGTGAGAGTGGCCACAAACCTGGTGGCTTATCGGCATTCGCCCGCTCCGAACGGGCGCTAAGAGAACGACTTCAAGACTTCTTCCCCATATCAAGGAGAAAGACAATGCAGGCATCCAGGTTTGTTCGGATTTTGGTGTCGACGTGCGTCGCACTACTCGCAATGATCGCTCCTGACGCTCAGGCGACGGGACAAACACCACCGGCAGGAGGCGTTAAGACCGTGCTGCTTATTCACGGGGCATGGGCGGACGGTTCGAGTTGGTCGAAGGTGATTCCATTGTTGGAGGCGAAGGGCCTTCATGTTGTCTCTGTTCAGATCCCGCTGACCTCGTTCACCGACGACGTTGCAGCAACACAACGGGCCATTGCTCTTGAGGACGGGCCGGTATTGCTGGTCGGGCACTCGTACGGCGGCGCCGTGATCACCGAAGCCGGCAACGACGCCAAAGTAGCTGGCCTCGTCTATGTGTCAGCCGTAGCTCCGGATCATGGCGAATCGACTCTTGGTCTGATTTCGAGCGTTGCAACACCGATCGGCTCAGAGTTGCGCCCCGACAAAAGTGGTTTTCTCAAACTGACTCCGAAGGGAGTTGCGGAGGATTTTGCCCAGGACCTCTCCGTCAAAGAAATTGAGGTTCTGACCGCGACACAGGTGCCGGTTAACGTCGCCGCAATGAAGGGAGAGGTTGAGACTCCAGCCTGGAAGTCAAAACCATCCTGGTACATCATCGCCGCAAATGACCGGGCTATATCACCCGATCTCGAAGCATCTCTGGCGAAGAAAATCGGAGCGACAACCACTACTGTCACCTCCAGCCACGTAATCATGCTGGCGCAACCGTCGAAGGTCGCTGCTGTGATCTTCGATGCTGTGTCAAAGGTTGGCACGAATTAGGCAAAAGCGAATCCGAGCCCCAAAGCGCGTTGGCAGAACCTTCCGACGACGCGGTGAAGAACGAAAACCTGAAAAGGAGAATTCATGAGAATAGGAAAACTAATCCGGGAAGTATTGAGTGCCGGACTTCTGCTGACGGCAGGATTCCATAGCGTTGGCTATGCCCAACAGAACCCAGAGTCAGCACCAGACAATTCGCGTCACGGGGGCGTCAAAAACATCGTGCTGGTGCACGGAGCATGGGCCGACGGCTCAAGTTGGTCTGGCGTGATTCCTCTGCTGGAGAAGGATGGATACCACGTGATTGCGGTGCAGCTTCCTCTTTCCACCCTTGCAGAAGATGACGCCGCAACGGAGCGTGCGATCGCACGGATCACTACGGCATACCCCGGCCCGGTGCTGCTCGTTGGACATTCCTACGGAGGCGTTGTCATCGGCGACACGCCGGGGAACGATCCCAACGTCGCGGGTCTTGTCTACGTTGCTGCATTTGCCCCCGACACTGGTGAGTCCGCGCTGTCCCTGCTCACGCCGCTGCAGCCACCGTCTCCACTTGCACAGTTTCTTGTCTTCGATCCGGCCGGTCAATTTGTCACCCTTTCCGCGCAAGGCGTGGCCGAAGCCTTTGCTCAAGACCTCCCGAAACCTGAACAGGCGCTGCTGACAGTGACGCAGGGGCCGGCGGCGGCTGCTGTGCTCTCGACATCGCCCACTGTCACACCTGCGTGGCGGACGAAACCTTCGTGGTTCATCGTCGCTCAGCACGATAAGGCGATAACGGCAGGTCTTGAGGAGCAGATGGCGCAGAAGATCAACGCCACCACGATCACCCTGCCTACCTGCCATCTCGCAATGCTTCAAGAGCCGCGGAGAGTCGCAGAGTTCATTGAGCAGGCCGCGACATCGTTCGACAGGCGGTAATACCTCGGTCGAACCGGGAGTATTTTGCAAATGGACACAGGTCTGTGTCCATTTGCACCCTTTTGGGCACACCTGCTGCTTTCCAACTATATTCGTCAACACCAATCCTGCCGCCGCAAGGAGCAACCCGTCTCTAGAACTGCTGACGATTGAGTTGTCATGCAAGATCGAAGCGTCATACGAAGAAATCGCAAGAAGAGTTCAAGTACCCGGCAATTTCACTAGTGGGAGAAGACATCTGACGCAAAGAGACATTATGCGATTTCAATCGTCTGGATGAAGCGACCACCACTGTCCGCGAACTCTATGAAGCCATGCTGGAGCTCTACCACCCTAGCCCCGCAAACCCAGGCTCCCTATGGTGAGGCGCTACGGCTGCGAGAAAACCGCCGATCCCATCCGTTCAATAGTTCCAAACAAGGAGAAGCCATGAAGATGCGCCGAATGGTTTTCGCTGCTGCCCTTGTGCTGGCGACTGCTGCTACAGGATCAATTGCTGCGCCAGCTGCTGCCAACAAAGATCAGCCTGACGCTTCGAAACTTGATACTGTGCGTTCGCGGTTCGGTAAGCTCATGGAACTGGCAATAAGCACGATCTCACAGCCCTGCACGAAATGTTCTGGCAATCGTCTTCTGCCCTTCTGGTCGCGAAGAGTGCGATGCCGTCTGAAGGCAATTGGGCAGGCTTCTGGGGAAACGAGGCGATCGATCAGAAGCTGCACGATATCGCCGCGTCCGGACCGGCCATACTTCAGCCGGACTATTCGAAGATCAAGGTGGTCGGCCTGACCAAGGACGTTGCGGAATCCTATGTACCGGCGGCAATCACGCTGTCTTATGCGGGCCAGGACGGAACTCCCAAACCATTTCTGTTGATTCTCACTTGGATGAAGGTTGGGAAGGAATGGGAAGTAGCCTCGGAGATCATCCTGCCACTTCCGCCTGTGCCTGAAAGCAAGAATTAGGGTCGCAAGGTCAGGCCCCAACAACAGGAGAAGCGATGCAATGACAATTCAAGAGGTTCAAGTCCAACGCGTCAATATTGTTACCGCCAACCCGTTTGACACGGTTGTTGCCCGAATCGGCGCTGCAATCGGTCATCCCGATATGGTCGCATTCAACAAAGCCTTTGCAGCCGCGCAGAATGAAGCCGAAATGCATAGCGTCGTCGATCCAGCAACGGAACCGAACGGTCTAATGGAATTTATGCGCCTCGACCTCGGCGGGGTCCTCCAGAAAGAGAACGGAACCACCAAGCCAAGAATTCTCCGCATTATTGCAGGGAATCCACTGATCATGAAGGAGATGGTGAAGCATGTTGTTGACGCTGGCTCATATGCGCCAGTGACCATCCTCATTCAGGAGCGCCCCGATAGCGTTCGTATTTCGTATGACAGGATGGCCTCCTATCTCGCACCTTATGGAAACAGCGATGCCCTCACAGTGGCGCGGGAACTGGACGCAAAGGTCGAGAGGATTCTGACTGCGGCTGCAGAATGAGTTTGCGTTCATCCATCGTTGGACTTGACCTGAAGGCCATCACAACTGCGCAAATCGCTGGTGGCCGGATTATCTGCACGACTCCAACCAATCGGCGGGCCAGTGTCCTCCAGTACGGCTGCACGGCCCAACGATATGGAAAGGTTTATGCACATGAAGAACTTAATAAAGACGACTGTTCTCGCTCTTGCCGGCTTCCTCGGTACGGCTACAGTTTGCCTGAATGCACAGAGTGAAACGCATCATGTTCGTAACATCGTTCTGGTTCACGGCGCCTGGGCGGATGGGTCTGGTTGGAAGAGCGTTTACGACATCCTCAGCAAGGATGGCTACAGCGTCAGCATCGTTCAAGAGCCGGAGACTTCCTTCAAAGAGGATGTGGCCGCAACGAGGCGCATCCTTGCACTGCAAGATGGACCGTGCATTCTTGTGGCTCACAGCTATGGGGGAGCCGTCATTACCGAGGCGGGAACAGTCCCGTCCGTTGTCGGATTGGTCTACGTCGCGGCTCACATGCCCGATTCCGGAGAAGACGAAGCGGATGACGGAGAGCGCTTCCCGAGTGACCTGAGCAAGTCGACCGCAATCAACACCACCGCAGACGGCTTTACCCACCTGGATCCCGCGCAGTTCCGTGAGTTCTTCGCTGCCGATTTGCCTGCTCAACAGACCGCTTTTATGGCGAGATCGCAGGTTCTCAACTCCGCTGACAACTTCAAGGAAGTCATCACCACGCCTGCATGGAAAAGCAAACCGAGTTGGATGATCGTTGCGACGAAAGACAGAATAATCAATCCGGATCTCGAGCGGTGGTATGCGGCACGAGCCAAGAGCCACAAGGTCGAGATCTTCGGCGCCAGCCACTCGGTCTATGCTTCCAGGCCGAAGGAGGTTGCAGCCGTCATCGAAGAGGCCGCGTCTCACGTTCAGTAGCACAATTGTCGCAGGGAGCATCGCAAGACGATTGTGAAAACGCTTTTACATCTTTACGGAGAAAGGAACAGCATTGAATGTGGAAAGCAGTTTCAAGCAAGTTAGCACTCAAAGCCGTTCACCGCACTTGGCCGCAATCGATTGGATCGCTTGCCACCAAGGTTGCAAGCGTGTTTGGCCTGCTTATTCTTCCGATGCTTAATGCGCAGCAGGTCCAACAGACCGAAGGTAGCCGTAAACTGCCGACATTACCAGAGGTTCGCCTGCCTTTTGTGCTAACGGCTGTGAACGATTCAAGGAATGGAAAGGCGTCGTTTTCGTTCGACGGCCACGAAATCCCGCCAGTCATCCGAACAAAGCCTGGAGAAAAGATCCGAGTGGAATATGTAAATCATATGTCATCGAAGTCTGACGAGGTTTGTGTCGACGGACCGTGCATGAATATGACGAACCTACATTTTCATGGGCTCCACGTCTCGCCCAATGCGCCACAGGACGATGTCCTCTCGATGACGGCGATGCCCGGAGAATCCCTACACTATGTGGTCGATGTCCCTAAGGATCAACCGCCGGGGTTGTACTGGTACCACACTCATCCGCACGGGGAAAGTTATCAACAATCACTTGATGGAATGTCCGGCGCCATTGTGATCGATGGTATTGACCGTTATGTTCCGGAATTGCGCTTCATGAGAGAGCGAATCCTGATCCTTCGCGACGCGGAGTTGCGCCAGGATGACCCCGGCTCTTTAGCGTTGAAGGTCCGCGTTCAGGTCTCTTCATCAAAATGCGGTGCAGCTGTTGGAGAACCTGCACGGGTCTTTACTGTGAACGGTGTTGTTCGCCCACAGATCGGCATCGCGCCGGGTGAGAAGCAGTTCTGGCGTATCGTAAATGCCTCTCCTGATCTCTATGCCGATCTTGCGATCGACTCAGAGCAGATGACGGTCGTCGCGTTGGACGGAATGCCTCTTTCATACCATGATGCAGCTCGACGAACTGAAGAGTTTCAGCATGTGCTGCTGGCTCCGGCCGGCCGAGTCGAGGCCATTGTCATCGGACCAAAATTGGGGGTGAGCGCCTCCCTACGTACGCGCTGTGTCGACACAGGCCCTGACGGCGATCCAAATCCCGCGATGGTGGTGGCAGACCTAGATGGAAATGCAAGCGAGACTGCTCGAGTTCCAGATAGACCTCCGAGCACGGAAAGGGCTATTCATAAGACGCTCTCGCCGACTTTGACACGTACGCTTGAAGATAGCCCACCGCAGTTTACTGTGAAATTCACCGAAGACAAGAACGGCTTTTATATCAACGACAAGAAATTCGCACCGACAGACGGACCGATGACCACTGTAAAGGTCGGGCATTACGTCCATTGGCATGTTGTGAATGACTCGCATGAAATCCATCCCTTTCACATTCATCAGGTTCATTTCCTCGTCTATCAGGAGAACGGAAAGGCAGCCGACCGTCCAGAATGGTTGGACACGGTAAACATAGTGCCGGGAGGATCTGCTGATCTGATCATGGATTTTACAGATCCAGTCATCCGCGGACTGTCTGTATTTCATTGCCATCTACTGAAGCACGAGGACAAGGGAATGATGGCAAAGATCCTCTTCCAGTAATCATTGCTGCGGAAGATTGACAGAATGTCCGTGCAAGATGAAATCGCTGGAGCGTAATTCGATCATGGAAGCGACCGCGAAATCATCCCTGCTCTAGCGCGCTAGTATGTCAAGCGGCAGCTCGATCCACCTCCACTAGGCTCAAAGGGCTGAATCCAACGAAGAGATCAGAAATAGAAAGGCAGACGCCATAAACATCCTCCATATTCAGTCCTCCCCGCGAGCAGAAACGTCGAGTTCCAACGAGCTCACAAACGCGTTTGTAGAGGTATGCCAGTCGGCAAATGAAGCGATCAATGTCGACACACTCAATGTCTGGAACGAGAATCTTCCAGAGTTCGACTATGAGGCGATCGGCGCGAAGTACAAAGCCATCAAGCGCGCGTCGAAATGACTGCAAAGGAAACCGAGGTCTGGAAACGCATTCAATCATTGATTAAGCGGTTCCAGAAAGCTGGATTGGATCATCGTGGGCACACCGATGTGGAACTTTGGCGTGCCATTCAAGCTGAAGCAACGATTGATCTAGTTGCCCAGCGAAACTTCCTCTTCACCTATGACGGCAAGGATACGGGCCGGCGGGCTCAATCCTGAAGCTTGGGGGCGGAGCCCGTTGCTATGTACGTCACCAATATGATCGTAGATGTCTTGCAAACAGCGATTGCGGCTCCATCGCTGTTGACGCATGAGTTTTTTGGCTCTGCTGCTGATACGTCACACCAATAACATTTCAAGAGGGGAATTGGATGTACCCCGGACAGTGCCGACACTCTTGACGTTCCAAATAACCGTTCCAGCCCATCCCACGATGAGCGGAAAGGCTCCCGCAGTCGCGGGTCAGCTAATCCCACTTCATCCAGCGTATGGTTCATCCGTGCGAAGTTGCAGGGAGCGCACGTGATGATTAAATTGTCGAAGTCGTTCTGGAGCTTGTTGCTGTTCGTCGGCCACGGTAGTGCGTCTGGTAAAGCTTCCTCAGTCGATCCCGAACCTCGGTTCGGATCACCGGGATACCGCAGAAGTGACAATGGAAACCATCCCGCTCATGCAGGAGACGTTTTCTCGATTGAATTGGGTATCCTCAGCACAACCCGTTCAGCGCGGCTCATAGTCGGTGGCGCATCTGGTACACGTCTGAATTGCACGAACGGGCTTGCCTTCCCCCAAAGGGACTCCACCCAATCACGTATGGCAGGAATATTCGCAGCTTTGATTAGCTCTCCGGACCGGATGCTGTCGCCGGAAGTGTGGGCCGAAACCGCCTCGTCTAAATGTTGTGTCGCGACTGCTATCTCAGGAATGGCGGACCTAAAACACAGTCATCTTACCTGCGCCAGCGATTCTGTCAGCTCCATAGCCAATGGACCTCTCTTGCATGATGAGAACAGCCCAAGTTAAACGCTCGTCAAAGCGGGCTGTCCATACGCGTGGGCAGCAGAAACGGAACGAGTACGCCGACATCACCAAAGTTCTGGAAGGGGTGAAGTCAAGCCGGAATGCAACTAGAAAGGCTTTGCGATCAATCCACGGTCCGTCATTTGGCGGCTGCGCCCGCGGGGTTCGGTTTCGCCGGGGGCATGCCGGTTCCCGCGGGATAAACCAGGATCTGAATGTTGCCCTCACCCTTTTCAGACGCGTCGTCAGATTGTTTCCCTCGGCCGAGAGTCTTCAGGTGATCATCTTTAAAGCCGAAATGCTTCACCAGATAATCGCGCACGACATTGGCGCGTGCCTCGGTCAAAACGATTTGATCCTGCGCGTCGCCTGCCATCCCCGACGACACGGCGATTACGGCAACACCAAACTGATTGGCTGCCAAGTACTCGCCTCCCGGGTTCAGCGATTTCTCATGTTTGAGTTTTGCCGAGTCGCGTCCGGAGAAGATGTCCTTTGCCGGGAAGTCGAAGGTCTTTGCCGGCGTGCCTGAGGGTAAATGTTCCACCTCGTTGGCAATCAGGGCGCTGGCGTCTTTATAACCGCGCTTCTTGTAATACCCACTCAGGAGAAAGTTGCTCTTCAGAGCATCCATATTATCTTTGAAGTCACTGACTCCAGCATCCGCATGACTCACCGTATCCTGAAGCCCGGCCGTCGTCTTTTGAAGATTTGTATAGATTGACTTATCGTTGATCAGGCCGCCGATACTTCCTTTACCCCCATCGATTTTCGCGGCAATAGAACTCAGGTGGGCCGCCGTTTCGTTGACGCTTCCGAGGGCTTCCTCGCCGGTGTCGAGCATCCCGCTCGCTTTCTTAAGCATGTCTCCCATTTGCAAGGGCGGTTCACCGGCGATCGTATCGCCATCGCGAAGGTCCGTGGCTCCCTGCGATCCAAACGACACCGCTACGAACTGATTTCCCAGCAGACCCTCGGTTTCGATCGAGGCTACGGAGTCTTTCTTGAGGATTTCGTGTGTCGATCGTTCAAGATCGATGAACACGGTAACCTTTTCGCCGGGATGATGCGGCAACAAAATGCTGCGCACAGTACCGCTGTGCACTCCTCCCACCTGCACATCGGCTCCCTCAGCCAAACCGACTACGTTGTCGAACTGGGCCTTCACTCGATAAGTGGAACTGAATAAGTACTCCTTACTTCCAATGATGAAGATACCGGCGACAAACACCGCCAGTGTAACGATAATGAAGGCCCCCAGCCGCGCGACTCTGGACATGTTTTCTCCTAAGAATGCTTTAGGAACTCCCGGACAAAGCCGATACTGCTGTCCTGGAGTTCTGCGAAGCTGCCATCGATTACCACGCAACCCTTGTTGAGCAGGGTGAGACGGTTGGCAATCGTTCGGGCGCTATGCATGTCGTGCGTGACGACAATGAACGCCATGTGATGCTCTTTTTGCAGTTTGAGGACCAGTTCGTTGATCTCCGCTGAGCCTATTGGGTCGAGGCCCGCAGTTGGCTCATCGAGCAGCAGCAGATCAGGGTCGAGGATGAGAGCGCGCGCCAGACCGATGCGCTTTTGCATACCTCCGGAGAGGTCGGCGGGCATCTTGCCGGCCTGGTCTTCCATGCCCACTTCACCAAGCACTTGGTGTACGCGGTCGTTCTGTTCGCTTCTGGCCATGTTTGCACGATGATGTCGCAACGGGAAGGCCACATTCTCTCCGACGGTGAGCGAGTCATAGAGGGCCGCGTGCTGAAAGAGAAATCCCATCCTCTTGCGGATCGGCGCGAGTTCGTCCAGGGAGAGTCCGGCGGTGTTTTTTCCGAATACCTTGACGGTGCCCGAGTCTGGCTGCTGGAGCCCGACGATGAGGCGCAGCAACACGCTCTTTCCGGTCCCGCTGCGGCCTAGAATAGCGCGCGTTTCTCCAGGGTTTACGGTCAGAGTGACGCCGTTCAACACATGCTGCGCTCCAAACGCCTTGTACACGTTCTGGACGTTCACGATGGCAGCAGCATCACCGTCCGCGGCCTCTGGAACGTCAGAGACGGGAAGCGTCGCCCGGGAAGAAATTCGCGTGTTTGCAGGATTGGAATTCACTATGGGAATACCGCGAGGATCAATTTGACCAGGACAACGTCGGCGAGGATAACGAACAAGGAAGCCAGCACTACAGATTTTGTTGCGGCGCGCCCGACGCCTTCAGCGCCGCCCGTTGTCGTCATTCCCTGGAAGCACGAGATTAGTCCCACAATCAGTCCGAAGACAGCGGTCTTTAAAGTAGGGGGCAGAAAAGTGCTTAGCGTCGCGCCGTTGAAGCCGCTCTCGATGAAGCGATGCAGCGACATGGGGTCCACCAACGCGTTGGCGAACCAACCGACGAGCAGCGCGCAAAAATCGGCAGCAACCGTGAGCAGGGGCATCATCAGGATGCAGGCAAGGATGCGCGGTGCGGCCAGGAAACGGTACGGGCTAACGGCAGAAACTTCGAGCGCGTCGATCTGCTCCGATACCTTCATCGAGGCCAGTTCCGCTCCGATGCCGGCTCCCACTCGGCCGCTAACGACGAGGCCGGTGATGATGGGCCCCATCTCCTGCACGACGGAGTAGACGATGGCTGAGGGAAAGAGGGACTTGGCTCCAAACTGGGTCAGGCTCTGACGGGCCTGCATGGCCAGGACGGCACCGATAGCAGATCCGGCAAGCGCAACCAGCGGCAGCGACTTCGAACCGACCTCATCGAGCTGGCGCACCAACTCGGCCCCCTCAAAGGGCGGGCTGCAAGCCGAACGGGCGACGTTCCATGCGAAGATTCCTAGACTTCCGAACCACTCGAAGAAATCGTTGCCAAGTTCTCCTAACGGCGTTAGGATCGGCACTCTTCGCTCTGCTGGCGGATGTGTCAAGGTCGGCGACGCTAACCCGCGGTCGCTCATTTGGCCGGTCCCGTTGTATCAAAAGGTTCGAAAGCGCGATCGGTACCATCGGTCGGGCAGCCGCAAATCATCGAGTTGAGAGCAATGACGTTGGACATTGGTGGACACTGAGGGTATTTCTGTACGAAAGTTCAGCTCGACGGCACACCTTCGGGCGTAATAAGTGAGATGCAGAGTTCCCGGGCGCGGAACAGATCGCCAAATAAACTTCCTTCCCATCAAGTTGCGAAGTCGGTCCTGGGAAGTCGGCAAGCGTCCCCGATTTCCAGGTAGCGGTCGGCTTAACTTCGCCATCGGCAGGATCTGTGTTGATCAAGACTAAACTTGGTGTCTTTCTGAAACCGCGGCCGGGGACGGAGAAGCGGTCACAGTTACTTTCAAGAACGGCCATTTCTTCCCCCAGGAAACCGGCCAACCCAGACACGAGTATCTGCCGAAAGCCCCAGCGACTTCTACTCCGCGACCTCCATCTACGACTGTACCTTCAGTCCCGTCGGCCCAGATCCCGCCCAGGTCCTGGTAGTTCACTTGGAAGGCAGAGATTTGGAACTGAAGCGAATTCCGTAACTACCTCGGCTGGTCCACCCTCAGCAAAACCAGCGAAGATAAGAGTACCCACTTGTGCGGTAGTAAAAGAAGAATAAAAGGTGTGCCACCCGCTCGATGTCTTACCATCCCTTGTGCGAGCCTTGCTGATGCGTGCACGGCTAATTCTGAACGAACGGTAACTGCCCACGACATTGTCGAACAGTCGTTGAGCGTCATACATAGGATCGGTATCGGAAAGCGCCCCAGGGTCAGCTGAATGTATGGTGATCTGGCGGTTGAAGAGCTGGCCGGTGGCGGGTATTCCGAGTGGATTGCTTTGCAGCAGGGCGGCTGAGGAAGGTGGCGTAGTCGCGCAGGGTAGTTTGCATGGAGCCGGCGGCCTCTGGCTGGGCGCGCTTCTCGGGGCCGAGGGACCTGCCGTATGCGTCGTAGCCGTTGGCAAAGTCGGAGTCGAAGGCGGGCTGCCAGACCATGCCGGTGCGGGTCATGTGCAGCGGGGCGAAGATGCGCTGCTGCATGAGATTCGTGAAGGATTTGCCGGTGACGGTTTCGACGACGAACTGGGCGAGGTCGATGCCTTCGCCGGAGTAGGGGTAGCGGGTGCCGGGGTCGAACTGGATGTGGAGCTTGTGATCGTCTTCAAAGTCGCGCCATTTGAGAAAGCCGGAGGTGTGGCTAAAGAGGATGCGCAAGGTGAGGCGCTGCCAGCGGGGCCGCCCCGGAAGGTCGGCGTAATGGGGGTATTCGGGGAGCGGCTTGGGCAGGTACTGCGAGATGGGCTTGTCGAGGTAGAGTGCTTTGTCGCGGACGAGGCTCATGACCAGAACGGCGAAGGCGGCCTTGCTGAGCGAGGCCGAGGTCATGACGGTGTCGGGTGTAAGGGGCAAGTTGTGTTCGGTGTCGCGGAGACCGTAGGACTTGAGCTAGGCGATGCGGCGATTGTGGAAGATGGCCATGTCGGCTCCGGTGACGTGAGCGGCTTGCATGAGCCGGTTCACGGTGGCGTCGACCTGGGCGGTTGGGATCGAAGTGCCGTCGGGGCGCGGGATGGCTCGCGTCGCGGCGAAGACAGAGGTGCGAGGACGGTCGCCAAGCAGAGGAGGGTGCTGGGCATGGCGCGCATGTTCGACCGGCTGGTTTGGATTTGCATCTGGGGAGAGATACGGAGAGGTGGGCCTGGATGTTCCTCGGTTGCGCCAAAGACGGGCAGTGGCTCCTGGTAGGGATGCGTGGGTGGGATCGGATGGGCAAGCTGAAGCATGTCCTACTGAATGCGGAACTGCTGCTAATTTGACGACCGACCTCAACCACCGGTCCCGGTGTTATGACCGGAAACACGTCAGTTACTACTTGAGAAACAACCCGGAACGGGCACCCTAACCACTGGGAAGATCAGTACCGATATATTTGGCTTCCCGCGACTTATCCGTCTTTGGTGAGCGCACAGGCGATCTGTCGCGAACCGGGAAGACTAGACGGAGCGATAAAATCAGTGGATGCTAAGATCTCCATCGAGCGGCATTTCCGGGCCGAGAGGGCCACAGGAACCTGCACCGGATGAGGCCGCGTCGCTACAGCTCATCCTGTCAATTGGCAAAGCGTTCAAGTTTGTCGATGATTATGTGCGCCCGCGAATGCAGAAGCAGGGCCTGACCATGACTGAATTCTCGGTGTTGATGGTTCTTTGGCATGGGGGACCGACCCCGTTAGGTGAGTTGAGCGAGCGGATTCTGCTCACCGGCGCAAGCACGACCTACACGGTCAAAAAGTTGGAGAAGCGTGGGTTGATCGCACGCGAGTCGCGATGCGAGGACAAGAGGGTGGTAACGGGAGTCATCACCGAAAAGGGCCGGACGCTGGCGCGGAGGATTGCTCCCTTGCATGCGACCGAGCTTGCTGAAGCGATGCATCGTCTCTCCATCGAAGAAAAGAAGACCGCAGTCCAGCTATTGCGCAAGCTGCGCGGGCTCGGGCCTAACGAACACTAAGTAACTGATTAAGGAAAATTACCGTCGCTTCCAACCGGACAGAATCTGCGGCTTTCCTGATCCAATCGGTGAGGAGCAGCTTGCTCAGAAGCTCAGGCGGTGAGCCGCTCCGGTTGAAGGCTGCATGGATCGGAAGCTGAAGCATGACCGTCGAGACCGCCCCCGGCTGCGGATGCGGCGACCATCAGCCAGACGACCCGGCGCTCGACGCCAAGGGGTAGCCCGATGGCCAACCATATCAGGCGAACGAACCCGAGAGCCATCGGCGCCACCACGAACGCCAGGATCAGCGGCTGTTGCGCTCTGTGATAGGCCTTGAAAGCCTTCGCGGGAATGAGAAACCAGGTCTGATAGTTGACGAAGCGCTCCACGCAGCTGGCGCCGAGGCAGTACGCGTTCAGCAGAATGACAGCGAGGACCAGCGGCTTGCTGGACAGGTGTTTGTATCACGGAATCCCCGCGGCTAGGATTGCCTGCGTATATCGGACTGATTTGTGGTCGTAGCCAAGGCAATACAGATCGACATTGGTGTGGAATCGCGGAAGAGCCCGGCTCAGGTAAAGCCCCGAAGGATCCGCAGCGGAGTTCGCTTCGTTGCCGAAGTTACCGGTCTCGACCTTCGTTGAACGAACCGCAAGTCCATCGGCGCTCTAATTGTCCAGCGTGGAACATGAGACGGAACCATCAAAGGGCTGCTCGAGATTGAGCCCGGCCCCAGTGGCGACCAGGCGTGTAGAACCAAGCGAGGTGAGCTGGCGGCCGGCCCGCAGCATGACCCGGATGCTGCCGCCTGGGCCATATAAGACCAGTCAATGTCCCAGACCCGTGGTGTGTACGACGGTTGGTTTTACAGTCTGGGCGGTAAGCGGGAGACTGGCTCCATATATCGCCGAAGCAAATATCGTCGCGATGGAAAGAGAGGCTCGAGCGCTCACCGGTTGTCTTTCTAAGAGAGCTCGCCCAGAGGGTTCGCTCCGGGCGAAGCAGATGTAAGGCTACTTGAGTTTGGATATCACTTCGTCGGAGAGGATCTGTTGGGCCTTGAGGCCGTCGGGACTGCCGAAGTCGTTTTCGAGCTCGGTCACGATCTGGTTGACGACGCTGACAGTCGCACCGAGGCTGCGGAGACGGTCAAAGGTGGTGTCGTCGCCGATGGTGGACATGGTGCCACAGGCATCGGCTATGACATTCACGTTGTAGCCGAGGCGAACCGCATCACGGGCCGCCCAGAACAGGCAAATGTCGGTGGTGAGGCCCGCTAGGATCAGGTTGTTGCGGCCCATAGCCTTCAGTGCGGCGACGAGTTCAGGTTGGTCGAAGCAGCTTAGGATGCCGCCGCGCTTGAATCGTGCGGCGAAGGCGTCGGGCGCGACCTCTTGAATCTCGGGCAGAGTAGGTCCTACGTACTCCTCCATTGTGGTCGTAAGGAAGAGTGGCATAGAGAAGGTGACGCCCATGCGGGCGAGGACACGGCAACTGGCGATGACCGTGGTCTTTGGCAGGCTCTTGACCCAATCAATGGTCATAGACTGGTGGTCGACAAGCAGGATCATGCTGTCGGAGGGTGAAAAACGGGGTGCGACGGGCGCCATGGAAGTCTCCTTATCCGGGGATGCTGCCGTTATTTAGAATTCTAACTAAATTCTAAGGAGATGTGCAAAGAGATGAAGAAAAGGAGATGGAAGGACCTCCACAAATTGGTGCCAAACCTTCATTGCACGTATCGAGTAGGAATTGGTAATGGAAAGTCGAGGCTCTCGAACATCATTGTGCGCTCGGCTTGCCACTTGAGCTTCCGTAGTGTTTCAATCCGATCGATCTAGGAGAGGCCCACTCGATGCGCCAGGTCACGAAATCGAGGATCGTTGCGGATTGGATCGAGATACGGATGACTTTTTACAAATTGCAGAATATTCGATCTTTCATCGAAAGCTTGCCCAAGCCAATAAAACGCCTGTTCGTCGTCCCCAAGGCCTAGGTATGCGTTCACAAAGGCACCTGCAGGAATGTAGCTTTGCTGCTTGCGTAGTGTGAGTTGAGCGAGAAGACGAAGCGCATCGCCGCGCCGCCCCGCATGGGCGTAGGCTCGGATCAAGACGCCTGTGGCAGCGGGACTTCCGGAACGGGCGACTGCTTTCTCCAGAAATGGGATGGCATCGGCTGCTTTGTTGTTCGCAATCAACACAAACCCGAGACCGGTAAGCGTGAGGACATTGTCCGGCTGTATGGCCAGTGCGCTACTCTCCTCGCGGATGGCTTCGTCATAATGACGGGCCTGAATCAGTATCCAGGCCACGTCGTTGCCCGAAACACCGACCGGGTCCAGGGCCCTGGCTCGCTCAACCGTGCGTATTGCTTCATCGTTACGTCCCTGGCACACCACCTATAGAGCAAACCACCGGTAAGCCTCTGCACTGTTCGGGTTCAACGCAAGAGCACGCCTGTATTCCGCTTCCGCTTCGGTCCAATGCCACTCCTCCTGAAGGACGTTGGCCAAGGCGACGTGGGCTTCAACAAGTCCGGGATCGATTGACAGCGCCTTTCGAGCAAAGATGGCGACTTTGGGACGGGTTTCACTCGGAGGCATGGCAGCTCGATTCATCGCGACGTAGCGCATGAAGTCGACGGAAGAGCGCTGTGGCTGAAGCCAGGTGCGGTCAAGGTAATGGCGATCTCTAATCCCGGCCCGGACTGCCTTAGGCGTTAAATCTCAAGCCATAGATATTCTTTTCCTTTTGAATCGGGAATGAGAGCCCAGCAAAAGTCGCGTCGGCTGTTGTCGTCGAGAATGAGAGCGAAGCGTTATTGGGCGTCGAGTTTGATAACCGTGAATCAGCTATAGGCTTGGGCCCACTCTCCGCAACTTGGAGCGAGGTTCCAGGAAATTACGGGACAGATGCGGTAGTTTCTTAATCTGGCAACTTCCAGCCCTGATTCGCGATATGGCCGCATGGATCCACTTTTGAGGGGCGGCTGCCGTCGTAGCTTGCCAGGCACAGATTCTCAGATTCTTCGGCCTTGGGCTTCAGGAAGTAGAACCCGGGGGTGTAAGTCGCCATCTTTTTCCAAAGATGGCCGGGCGTGTCGTCGCACGCAGTCGTTGTGGCCGATCCGGTCTCGCCAACACTCAGGCACATGTTGCCGGGATGGGTGGATGCCGACTTCAAGCGGATGTATCCTGCGCTCGCGGTCTCGACGGTCCACGATTGGTCAGGCGAACCGTTGCACGGATTCATCTGCACGGGAAGGTTTTCACCGCTGTTTTCGAGGCATTGTTTAGCTACCTTCCCAGTCTCGGAAGTGAGGGAATGGCTGTCCGCCGGCTGCTGCGCGGCGGGCCGAGGCGCTTCCTCTGTTGAAGCTGGCGAAGACTGCAATGGAGCAGCCGGCTGCGTCGGCGAATTCTTGATCCACACCACGATCCCGATTAGCAGGAGGACGGCGGCGGTTGCGACGAAGGGAATCAAGAGCCTGCGGGATTTGCCTCCGGGATTCGTTGGCGAAGCCGGCATCGCGGCCGAGGTGGTCTGGTTCGAGGCACCGGCGTCTCTCCCCGTTGTGCTTGTCGCAGTCACTCCAAGGCGCCTGAAAAGTTCCCGGACGTCTGACTCCCAGCGCACGTGGCTTAACTCGAATCCGTTGCGAAAAGCGAGGTCTTGCAAGTCGGGCGGCAGGCAGTCGGCGGGAGGCATGGTCGCCCCCTGCAGCAGGATGGGCGTGACGGGTATCTTTCGCTTGAGAGCGGCCGCGATTTCTTCGCGCACAAAGTCGGTAGGGCTGTCGAGGCGCCGGTTCCCGGCTGCGTCTTCCGCGTCGAGCCAGTGGGGACCAATGAGGGCTAGTAAAATATCGCAGCTTTCCAGGCGTTCTTGCAAAACCTGACGGAAGTCTCGCCCGAGCTCGATGCTGTCGACATCCATGAACACCTGCTCTTTGCCAACAAGTTCACCGAGTTCAATCGACAGAGCCCTAGCCTGACCTTCGCTATCTCCCCTCCGGTAGCTGATGAAGACGGCGCCCACCTTTGCTTCCTCCGCGCGCACATTTGGAACTCCGTAATGGTGTTTTGCCGGGGTTTCGAAGCGCTCAATCACTATATAGCGAATCCGGGCGGCGGGGCCTGTTGCTAACAGGATTGAACAGATCGATCCATGCCTTAATCGTAACTGTTCGAGGTGTGTCTCCGTACTTTCCGAGTGAGTTGTGATCCAACCGGAAGTTGCAAGTTTAGCAAGAAACGCCGGGACCTGTGTTGCTCAAGTGGTAATTTCCCCATGGCGGTGATACACCCGGAATGCAGCTAAACCCACTGCTGCGCACTGGTTCAATCACAGTGAGGTCGTGAGCTCGACGCCTCTTCAACGACTTTAACGAGAGGTGAAAGCCGGTGCGGGTAGTGGCCGCAACTTGTAAGCCTTGGTGAAGCGCACGCGAATGAGCCAATAGACCATCATGGGGAACGGCAGGACAGCGAGCACTGAAAGGAGCATGGAGCCTTGCAAGAAAGCCGGAAAGACCTGTTGCTGGCCGAGGAAGAAAGAGCCTGTTGCAATGAAGAACCCAAAGCACATGCGCCAGAGGCGACGCTTGATGCGCGGTCTGCCGGAGACGCCACCGCGAGCGAGCATGCGGATGTCTCCGGCGGCAGCGCAGAGCAGGACGGTTGCCATAAAGAAGCACATCGCAGTGGGGGCGTTCTTGTCGGGGTGGTGGATTGTCCAGACGCCGATTGCGATGATGGCGGCGGCCCCCCCCGATGCCAACGAGGAATGCGGCGATGTCAAGCCTTCCAATGCTACGGCGACGGCCGGCCAGTCAAGCCGTGGCGATCATGTAGAGGGTAAGAATGCTGCCGATCATGTTGCCGTTTTGAGATTTGAGGATCGTAAGACAGATGCCGCTCGATGCCAAGGTCAACATCGCGAACGTGAAGACGTTTCCGGAGGCGCGATGCAAACGACTGCCTTTGCTGACGGCAATGCGACGGTGCCGGACAGCAATCCAATCGTGCCACCAAGGATGTGGATAATCAAGAGCGTGAGTCGCATGTCTTCACGTCCCTTGTGCCAGGCGGTCTATCTCTGCAGATCGTGCAACAGGACCTGGATCGTGCGCAGGTCTGTTCCGGCCGCGAGCAAGTGCGTCGCCCAGCTGTGGCGCAGGGTGTGAGGCGTTACATGCTTCTTGATGCGCGCATAGCGGGCGGCTTCTTTACATGTGTACCAGACAACCTTGTCCGACATGGGTCTGTCTTGTCCGCGGTGTCCTGTACTGCTGGGAAAAAGGTAGATGCGAGGCTTCTTCCAGCGCCAATACTCTCGCAACGTCTCCAGCAGAGCCGCACTGAGTGGGATGTCGCGACCGCCGCCACCCTTGCCACGCTCCACGCGGATCATCATGCGCCTTCTGTCGATGTCGCTCGCTTTGAGCAGCGATACTTCTGCCCGTCGCATGCCCGTGCCGTAAAGCGTCATCAGCAGGGCGCGTTGCATGAGGTTGCCGGCGGCATCGATAAGCCGGGCGACCTCGTCCAGACTGACCATCGTCGGGAGTCGGCGCCGATCCTTCGGGTCCTTCGGATAAGGCAACTCCTCCCAAAAGTCGCGCCGCTTGAGGCTACGAACAAAGAAGAATCGCAGCGCGGCGACCCGGCCCACCACGCTTCCCACGGCCAGCTTGCGCTCCGTGAGCAGGCCTGATAGCTTCTGAGCTCGTCTGGCCCCAGCTTGTCAGGGGATTTTACAGAATGTTTAGCAAACTGCTCAACGGCAAGTAAATAGCCGCGGATCGTGGCATGTGAATAGTTGCGCCGCTGGAGTTCTTCCAGCATCCGCTTGCGTAAGTTGGTCACAAGGATCTTCCTCCTTGTGAATCAACCTACCGCAGCCACTGCTGCTCATAGCTGCACGCCAAGGCAGTGTCCGCCGCGCCAGCGGCTTCGTTCTAGTTGCCTGCTCGTACAAACAACGCCGCCCGTCGAGGGTCACTTCTACTTCGCGCTTGCCGGCGGCACAATGCCATTCATCCGCAGGTATTCCACCATTTGGCCGTAGTGATCATTCCCGTGGGCAGCGGCAAAAGCGGTGATCGTCGTCCGCGTGCTGAATCCGTCAATCGGCTTAATGGCCACGAAGGCATTATCCGCCGTAATGGTCGCTATGGCCTTGTGCGCATAGACGAACGAAGCTTCCAATGCAGCCACTGCTTCGTCTTTAGTCGTGATTGACCCGATCGCCTTCACGTCCCGGTCAGGTTTAATGCCGCTCCAGCCGAAAAAGAAGTAATTCGCCTGTGCCAAGTGGGTCACCTGTGCCGCAAAGGTGCGTACGGTGTCGAACTGCGTGGTTTGGCTCGCGGCGAAGATGCCTTGCGCTGGCGCGAAACCGTATTTATCAGCGGGCATCGCCTTCGCCGCCGCCACTACTTGGAATTCCATCATGGAAATCAAACCGTCCACTGCTTTCGCGGGGTCTTCCTTCGTACCCACCGGCGGCGACGGTGGAGGTCCGCTCATCTGTGAGCGCATCAGTTGACCACCCGAGATCACAGCAGCTGCAAGAAGCAGGGCGCGAATGCGCATTGTTTATCCTCGATTCAAGTTCGTTTTCAATGCGACTCCAGCGTAACAGTCCTTTCCTAGCGGCGTCTTGACGTGGGTGCATCCTGGGTCACTTGATATCCGACGTGACCCAGAACTGGTCGCACGACCTCCAGCCCTTGCGCATTGGCGCAACATACAATTGGCATTACATCGCGCCGGAACTCTGGAAATGTGCCTATCGCCTCAATTGACCATTTCCGACGATTCTCGACAACAGCAGCTTCTTGAAGTTCGTGGGTGGCTCAGATTCCGGGTGCTCTGGGGAATTAAACCGAGAAGAGGTCACGCATATACACAAGGGAACGGAAGCCTTTATCGCTGGAGTTGGCTGAGTCCGAATCTCTTCAAATGGTGGTTGCAAGCATTCGCGGGCAAAATGGAATCCGGGTGTGTTCGTGCGAAATCTGCCATCGATTCGTCTATGCGTCGGTCTGTGGGGGTCAAAAGAATGGCGTGGATGTTGCCCGTATCCGGCCCGGTGACCACCTTTGCCATACCTGAGATTTGTCCGCGCTCATTGATGTTGCTAGCCGCGATTATCAGGAGGTTGGAATCTCCGGGAATTAGCGTGTTAAGGTCGGTCAACACACCGTCCTGCGAAATGAAGCCATGGGACCAGCCCATGGAGTTGAAGGTACTTCCCACCACCTGGCCCCGGTTGTTGACGCCGGTGGCAAAGGCGGCAGAATCTCCCGGCAGAATAGGGATGGTTGTAACTTCGCCATTCTGCCAAATAGAGGCGACGATGGTTGTGCCGTCGGCGGTCGAGACATACCCGACAATTTGCCCGTGGTCATTAATGGCGTAGGCGGCATTTCCAGGCTGTCCGAAGTCTTTAAGCGGGATGGCAGTGTCGTTTTCCCACAATACTGCGTGCATCGATATGCTGGTGCAGGTTCCCGAGGAGCCTACGGCTTGGCCTCGATCGTTGATGCCTTGTACAAATCCGTCCTGGTCGCCAACCAATGTAGGAAGAGGTCGGGCTTCGCCTTTTTCCCACAATACCGGCAATATAGTCTTTTTGGCCGGGCATCCTGGGTCCGGCGCCGTTGTTTCCGAAATGCCTACTATTTGTCCGCGGTTATTGATAGCGCTGGCCTGCCCGTTATTTCCGCCCAGCGTCGGGAGTGCTTTCATCTGGCCGTGTCGCCAATAAAAAGGACGACACGTAAGTTTTGTGCCAAAGCCGCACATGTCTTCACCGTCTGGATCTGGAACAGAAGTTTCGGCCAATCCGACAGCTTCGCCGCGATCGTTGATCCCGCCGTAGTTGGTCCAGCTGTTTTTTCCTCCAAGCGTGCCGAGGTCGATATTGAATCCGTAAATGCCGATCACCGCGCGTCCATTTGCAATGGACGTGCCGGTCGAAGTGATGGGCGGGTTCACGAAGCCGTCCATGTTCTCCGCCCACCCCAGGTTATTGAGGCCCATGACCATGCTGAAGTTGTCGCTTCTCTTGTTGGTACCCAGATCGTTGATTTTGTAGCTCCGTTGAGCAAACGCATTGCCGGAGCAAGCCAGAGCAATCGTCGTAACCCACAGTGTCCGGAAATTGCGCACCTGTCTTTGCGTATTCATGTCTCTTGTTTTCCTCCGATGAAAGTGTGCGTGCCGATAATACGCAGTTCGTAGGAGCACGTAGTGTTCCACGTTCACAACAATTACGTGAGACAACAGGACGAAGGTTTCAGATTTTTATCTCGGGTGGCGGGCTAACAGTCTTAAGGAGGCGATCCCAAGCGGCCTTAGTCGATTGTTTCTCCAACTTCTCATACCCAAGTTGACGGGAGGCTACGGAATACGAGAACGCCGCGCAGCCAAAAGTCAGGCAGATAATTTGGATTGACTTCCAGATGCTTCACGTACAAACTGGTCGGTATGTTAAACGGTCGCGAGAAGAAGACCCGACTTCGTGATCCAGAACGTACACGAAAACGCTTGCTGCAAGCGGCTTTTCGGGAGGTCCACAGATCGGGCTTCCAGAGTGCCGGCATCGATACAATCCTTGAAGCAACCAATGTGACCAAGGGAGCGCTTTATCATCACTTCGATAGCAAAGAAGCCCTTGGATATGCGGTTGTTGACGAGATCGTCGCGAAGATCGTTCGTGACGGGTGGTTAAGCCCTCTACAGGGCAGCGGTCAGCCGATTGAGATCTTGATTGGCATCGTCCGGCGCATATCAGTTCGACCTGAAGATATCCGGACCGGTTGTCCGCTGCTCAATCTGGCAACGGAGATGTCTCCGGTGGACGAGCAATTTCGCAAGCGCCTGGAGAGGATTTTCCTGGCCTGGCAGCAAGGAGTAGCTGCGCTCCTGCGAAGGGGACAGTCCGAAGGAACAGTTCGCCGCGCCCTGAATCCAGAGGAGAGTGCCAGTTTTCTGGTCGCTATGGTCGAGGGGTATGCCTCACTGGCGAAGAATGCTCAAGATGCCAAGGTGTGGGAAGTGGGCATTAGAAACATCGTGGGGTGGTTGAGGTCTCTTCGCGCGCCGCGTCAATCTCCAAAAGGCGGACTATCGATGTCGAAAAAGCATGTTGTCCGGCGAGGGCGGTGATTTCAGTCTAGGGAAGCCATGGATCAAAGGAGCACCGAATAGAAGCTGTGCACGCGTCGTCCTCAGTCACGTAGCAGAATCGACACGAAAGAACCAGGGGTTACATCATGCGCGCCCGCACCATTGAGGATCGGAGACTTACAGGTGAGACATTTGTTGAGCAAGTTGCTCACACCGATGCGGACGATCCGGCTGACCCACTGCGCGGAGCTGCGCTGTTCTCCACCGAAAGCAGAGACAGTCACACCCCGGGAGCAACAGTCGACCAGTCTTTTGAGGCTGCAGACACATCACTGGTTCCGGTCGTCCGAGTTGATGCGGCAAGCCTCATGCTAGTCTCACGGCAGTTGGAGAGCATTGCGAAACAACAGGCGCCGCGAATCGCGTTCAAGACAAAAGGCAGCATTCTACTCTTAAATTTGTTCGATATTCTGGCAGTGCAAGCCGAAGGTAATTATGTGTCGTTGCAACACCGACCTAATCCCTACCTGGTGCACGAATCACTCTCGTCCATGGCCGAGAAGCTCAAACCCTACGGCTTTATTCGCATCCACCGCTCGGTCGTCGTGAATATCTCCGCCGTTGAGGAAATCCAGCCACTTCCGACGGGGGAGTACAAGCTGCGTTTAAAGGGCGGGAAGAATTACGTGGTGACGCGTACGTACAAACACAACCTCAGAGACCTGGCTCAACTGTGGGTAGGAACAGAGCTGCTTTGCAGGTGAAAGGAGAGACATGTCCCGTTCACAAGCGCTCCTAGAAGTGCAGATCTGATTGCAAGCCTGGTGCTCCAGCTGTAAGCTGTGACAGTTGATCAACGAGTAATGAACGGGCCTTTCTGGTATTCCGTCTTGATTGTCGACGACTCGGAAGCCGTTCACACAAAGCCAATCAGCGACACCGGCACGAAAGCGCATTGCGGCCTCCCTGGTGTTTCGTATCGAGGTAATTGGGGTTCCGTTCACTCATCGCACGCTCGTCGTGCCACGTGTCTGTAATGTCGCCTTGGCGAACAAATGACCTCTCGCCGATCAACTGAAACACAGGACTTCTGTCGCAAAACTGTCTGCAGTTCTTTGTTTTACGACTTTCGCCAAGATTTAGCGCCGGAATGTCGGCATTGCTATTGAAATGTGACGACATTCTCCTACTTCAGGATCGGCGTCGTGAAGGGCGTTTATCGGGCACCAATTCTCGGAATATGCATAGGGATGGATGTTGGGTATATCTGTACCCGGAGGAAGGCGGGACCCGGTGACGATTGAGACGAGAATTGCAGCGCCAGAGGAATTTGCCGCGGTATCAGTGAAGGGCGTGGTGTGGTTGGCGGTAGGGTTTGGCCTGCTGAAGTATGTTCTGTCAACGCTGGCCCAGATAACGATCCAGCATGCAGGGTACGGCATTTTTCGTGACGAGTTGTATTTCATCGTGTGCGGCCGGCATCTGGCGTGGGGGTATGTGGATCAGCCGCCCATCATTCCTTTGGTCGCACGCGTTTCGGAGTTGCTGTTTGGCTTGCAATCGCTGGCCCTGTTCCGAACCTTTGCCTCCCTGGCGGGCGCCGCCGAAGTTGCGATAACGGGGCTGCTCGCATGGCGGATGGGCGCTTCCCGCTGGGCCCAAGCGCTGGCGATGACGGGGATTCTGCTGGCGCCCATGGCGATGGGGACCAGTTCGACCTTTTCGACGAGCACCTTTGAGCCGCTCTTCTGGATGACGGTGGCGCTGGCGACGATCGAGCTGGCGCGGCTGGCCGGTCGCGGCATTCGCAGTGGCCGCGCAGTGGCGTTTTGGTGGGTGGTGCTGGGCGTGATGGCCGGCCTGGGCCTCGAAAACAAATGGAACGAGGTTTTCTTCCTCATCTGTCTGCTGGCGGCGCTGTTGATGACCAGCCAGAGAAAGCTACTGGCTTCGAAATGGTTCCCGATCGGCCTCTCGCTCCTGGTGGTTCTGATTCTGCCTAATCTGCTGTGGGAGATGCACCACCACTGGGCGACGCTCGAGCTGCTGCACAACGATCAAATCAACGGCAAGAACCTTCGTGTGGGCGCCCTCACATTTGTGTTGACCCAGATGCAGGTCTTCGGCCCTCTGATGGCGCCGTTGTGGGTGGGAGGCATTCTTTGGCTGGTGTTCAACCGGGCGGCACGACCGTTCCGCTTCCTGGGCGTGACCTATCTACTGTATCTGCCCCTGATGATGATTCTGCACGCTAAGGACTATTACCTGGCGGCCATTTATCCGCTCTATTTTGCGGCTGGGGCGGCCGCGCGGGATCTGTCTCTTCCGGAAGACCTTGTTGCGGCGCGTGCTCACGCCCGTTTACGTGACGATGAATGTGCTTTTTATTGCGATTCTGTTGCCAATCATTCTCCCGGTATTGCCCCCCGCAAAGAGTCTTGCATACCAGAATCGGCTGCATCTGCGGCCCCCGAAAACGGAGAATGGCACCACCGCACCCCTGCCGCAGTACTTCGCCGACATGCTGGATTGGCGGCAGAAGGCGGACTTGCTGGCCGCTGCCTGGTACTCGCTGCCGCAGGCGGAGCGCGCTCAGGCCGTGATCTACACGGAAAACTATGGCGACGCGAGCGCCGTGAACGTATACCGGCCGGATGTGCCGGAGGCCATCAGCGGTCACCAGAACTACTTTCTGTGGGGACCGCGCACGTATACGGGTAGCGTAATGATCGTGTTTGGCGAAAGCCGCGGGACGCTCGAAACCGAGTTCGACTCGGTAGTGCAATTTACACAGGATGAAAATCCGTATTTGGAGCCGTATGAGCGTGGGCCGGTTTTCATTTGCAGAGGCCTCCATGAAAATCTGCAGGCGCTGTGGCCAAAGTTGAAGAACTGGGAGTGAGGCGACGGCGAAGGCGTCCGGCCCGTCTCAATTCATCATTCAGGCTAATGCGCTCATTGAGCTATTCGAGTCGATCGGTGTTCTCGGCAAGTGGCCGGAAAAACCGGATCTCCTGGACTATCCATTAACGGAGCAGCAGGGGTTTGCACCTGGCGATGGTGCCAGTACCGCCCACTCACCGCGGCAGCAGCATCGTCGCTACCTGCCAGCCATGTCTGCGTCAGGTGACCGAGTTCGAGGTCGTCTGTCGCGCCTGCGCCCCCCATTTTGGTTGGCAGCCATCCCGGATCGACAGCGTTGCTCAGAATCCTGACTTCAATCCTGCAGTAGCACCTCGGCAGCACCGCCTCATCTGTGATCCGCACCGAATCCTGGCTGTTCTTCTGGACCGGTAAGGTGAATTGCTGACCCTCAATCTTCTTCAGATCCGGGCTGAGCAGGTAATACAGCGCCGTGTTCTTGGTGCGCTGGATTCTGTTTGCTGCGGATCGTGCTCGGTCGCTGAGTCGCGCCGCTTCGCTCCTGCAAAACTGCTCGCGGGCCTCCATCATGCGGACGAAACGGCCGATCCCATCTACTTTCTCTCCACGGGCTTCGCAGAATTCCTGAACACGGGCCACTGATTCTTCGGAGGGCTGTCCCTCTGACTCAATCTGCAGCTCAATCTCTTCCAGAAGCCCGTCCAGTTCCATATCGATTTCAAACAACGAATTTGCGTCGGCAATCGAAGCCATGTCGGTACTCCTTCTGCGATCGGTTGCTTTTCTCGAGCGAACTACGCCGCGGCTTTTTCCCGCAACCAACAGTCGCGTGCAGCTTGGTATGCAAGCGAATCGGCTCGAGTCTGATGGCGGTGGCCGTTGTGCCCCTTCGGCCACACCCACCGGGCCTCACAACTCGAATTGAGCGGCGTGAGTTCCGTCCACAGTTGCCGGTGCTGGATCTGGCAGCCTCGACGGTTCCGCCATCCATCCCGTTCCTAGTTGGAGATAAAGCACCTCATGCCGTAGATCAGGTACTGCGAATCTGAGTGCAGATCGACCCGCACTCCGGACCGGCAGCGAACGAAGCGCTTCAATCGCGGCGACCAGTTCCATCTCCGAGACGGTCGTTCGGGGATAACCACCAGACATCTCCCGGCGCCTTGTGCCGTTCATGACGACGGCGCCCCATCCGCCAAGTCCGGGATTGCCAATCGCGGAGCCGTCCGTAAATACACGATAGGTTTGGTTCACACAGACCTCCTGCTGCTCGCTACAGCAGGACTCCGCACGAGCCTTGAATTGATTTGGTGTATTGGGGACGCGTCACGCTTTTCGCAACGCGGCCTGCATGGGAATGACTTCGCCGAAAGGAGCCTGGCGGCGCCCGGTCGAAGCCCACAGGACGGGATAGAAAGGAGCGGATTGCGGAAAAGATCCGTAGAGATCAGTGAGGAAGACCATCGTTTGCGGCATGATCACCATTTTATGCTTCGACTGCCTGGGCGACTTGTTACCCTTGGCCTGGGTTTGGGCCGGATCTCATGGTGAGGAACTGCTGGCGCCTCTTTGGAGGTCGTTGGCGGAGCAGGTGGCGCTGTGGTTCGTGGGTAGGGTTGATGCGGCGTCGCCACGGCGGATCCAAACGGCTGCAGACCTTTGCCCAGAGCTTCCTCGAGTTGCTGGCGAACGGCTTCGGCTTCGGCCCACTGGCGGGTCTTGGCGCTTTGACGAAAGTAGTAGCCGTTGATTTGGCCGCCGACCCATTTGGGACAGTTGCACCGGCGGCAGGCGCGATCCTTGGAGAATTTACAATGGGTGGAATGGCGGGTAAAGACAGAAAGCAGCATCGGACTCCCACTTCTTCAGGTGAGATTGCCCGCTGTTTCGGACCCGGTCAAAAGGGCACAACGTACAAATCACGTACAAATTTGCGCGTTCACTTTGCCCTTGGAAGAAACTGCTCAAAATAAGTAAGTAGTGATGGTGGAGGCGGCGGGAGTCGGATTAGGACACGATATTGAAAACATTCAAGTTATTGAAAACACATGCAATCACGATACTCGAAAAACGCCAGATACGCGGTAGTCAGGTACGCCACAGGTACACGAGTTTTATCGGCTGGACCGCTCCGCGTGGAGTAGCTTGAGCCGTTCCGCTTGTTCGCGGTGAAACTCTGCATCTCGTCTCATCGACTCCGCTTCCATACGGTTTGCGACGCCAGGGTATGCAGTCTCCAATGCTTTTGCGCGCTGCTCGTGGTCCCGGATCTGTCTTTCGAACGAGTGCAGCAAATAGGCATCGCCATCTTCCTTAGTCATGACCCTCCCACCGAGAATCTACCTAAAAAAGGTACTATGGGTGGCATGGAAATCAAAAGAATACTTAGCACCGCGGGGATTTTATCCGCACTTTTCTGTCTTGTGTGCACGGCCCAGAATAAACACAAGTCTCGGATCGCGCTCACGCCGCGTTCCAATGTGTCCACGTCGGAAGTAGGCAAGGAGCTCGACCGGCATTGTCCCAATGTCGTCGTGTCAGAAGATCTACAGCATGCCGATTACACTTTGGAAGCATGGGACACAGGGGCGGGAGCTGGCAGGAAGCCATATAAGTTCACTCTCTTCAAAACCCAAGATCGCGTCTTCTCCACGGAAACCCGAAGCTTAGCTGGCGCATTGAAAGACGTCTGTGCCTACCTTGAAAATGCCGAAAAGTGACCTACTGAAGCTCCAAGTCAAAAACTACACGAAGATCCCTATGAAGTACGCCATAATACCCGGTTTTATGGCTGTTTCCACTCTTCTTTCGCTTTCGCTACCCTCACGTCAACCAACATTTCAGGCGCTTCTATTCTTTTGAGTTCTGCCCGGAGCTCTTCTTCGGAGATCGGTCCCAACTCCCTCGTCAATGGCTCCCCTCGTCCCGCGTCCAAATCTCGAAATGCCAAGATAAATTCGCCTTCTTTCGGCGCGGGCAATATGGCCCAGTCAAGCGAATCAACAGCCATGCTTTTCCCCCTGTGCACAAGTCTACCTTGGCGTAGAAAAACCCCGGCTCATCGCCGGGGCTTTTCTCTTAGTACGCCGTGTGTAAGCGCAGCTTCTTGGCAGATTTGAGAACTGTCAGGTTCTCCCGCACAAACCGGATGATTTCGCATCCCTGAATCCGCAGGGCCTTATAGTCCCGCTTCCGTCGTCGGCCTATCCTCTCCGGTCTCACCTGTGCCTGCAAATGACCTTCCTTGATGAACCGGCGAATCGAGTCAACTTCCCAGCCAATTAGCGTTACCGCATCCCGGACGGTGTACCAGTGTTCTGGAACAACATGATCGAGCAGCATAAGACTCCTTTTCAGGGCCTTGCTACCCCATCAAATTGTTGTGAAGCCCACGCCTCTCATCCTGTTAGACAGGTGAGAGTCGTGTACCCCCTACCCTTTGCAGGGTAGAGGCTGGCAAAAATTATACCCGCATTTCTGGCGAACGCGTAGTATAATCCGCTCGGCTTAAAGATTGCTTACTATTAAGCCCAGAAATATCGTCGCGAGTATCCCGCGAACGATATATCCCACTGATTTTACTGGGGTACTGGTATGACTGGTATGCCGCACCGTCCCGAAGGTCTACCGACGGGCAATCTTCTGTTTCTCTCCTCATCGCTATTGCTCTTCGTCTTTCCACCCTATCGGGCTATCGCAGAAGATTGCCCGTCGCTCTCGCTTCGCCCCTATCGGGGTACGCCTATCGGCTAGGACGGTGCGGCAACTGATGCCATTCACTAATGTCCAAATAGTTATCGTTTGCGGTGTTGGTCTTCTCTTCCTCGCCATTCTGGTATTTGCCATGATTCGAAGCGGTAAGGAGTTTACTGAAGACTTAAAGGAATTCAATAAAGAACTTGAATCCATGCCCCCCGAACAGCGCAAAGAAGAAAGCAGGAAAGTATCATCCCACTTCCGGGGTTTTGTACCTCATAATACCCTTACCGAAAATGGGGTTACCGTTTCCTACAGTCATGATCCGCTTAAAGCTTTTTTCACTGACCCTGAAAAATGGGAAATAAAGAAAAAAATTATTGATTCGAAGATACGGGACATCCTGCGGCAAAATCCCAATTCTGATCTAAACCTCCACGCTAGCGCTCTTGGAATTTCGATTACTTCCATCGAACGAAAACCCGCGCCAACCCCTACATATCACACGGAATCATCCACCCGTCGTCGTGGTTTTGTTGGCACCGAGAAGAAAGATTAAAGGAGGAACTATGAAACCCGAATCCATTTTAGAAGCGCGAAGAGTCCTCAAAATATTCGCCAGTAATTTTCCCCCAGGTTCTGAACTTGCAATGATGTGTCAACATCCAGGAGCCCTCGAATATGTTGCCGTGCTGATCGAACATAAAGAAGCGGTCAATTTCCCTCCGACCGGATTCCGGCGGATTATCGAGGAATATGAAGCGCGACCCAAAAAACCTTTACCGATTTCTCTAAAAGAAGTAGAACGGCCACCCACCCCTCCTCCTGCTCCAGAACCCGAAAAACCCCGTCGTCGGATAGGATTTCTCGGCACAAATAAAAATGACTGATTTCTATTGGGACACTGACCGCGATGTGCGGACACGACATCTCTACATCCCAGGCCAGTCAGGGTACGGCAAAACCTCCCTCATGGCGAACCTTGCTTTGGATGATATTGAGTACGGCCACGGGCCGGTAATTATTATTGATCCAAAAGGCAGCGCCGAAGGGCTGGTGGAGAGAGTCATCAAACACATCCCGAAAGAATTAATCCCCAGTGTTTTTTATATTTCCCAGCGTCACCCCGTCCCCATAGACATGATGAACTTTGACGGCCAGTTTGAGAAGAACCAGATCAAAGAAGATTTAATCACAATCCTCGAACACTTCTCCTACGGTGCATGGGGAACCGTGTTACAGGGGATAATGAACAAACTCATCCCCACCCTACTCGAAGCCCCCGACGCAACATTCCTCGACATCGGAAATTTCCTCGAAGATGAAGACCGGCGCGATGAGATTTTGCGTCAGGTGTCCCTTGAAAAACAAAAGTACTGGAAACAAAACAAACCCAAGCTCGCTGATTACGCTCCTATCGCCCGCCGCATGAGCAATTTTGACGAGCCACCGCTTAGGACAATTGTTGAAGCGAAAAGAGGCGAAGGAATAAGCATTGCGGAGATCATTGAAAAGAACCAAATATTGCTCGTTGATACGAGCCCTGTGCAAAGCAAAAACGGCTTGATGATCGGTGCGATGATTATGAGCCGGATTCAGCAAGCGATATTTCGGCGTGATCCCCAAAAAACCTATCCTGTTTGTACGGTGTACGCAGATGAGTTCCACCACTTCAAAACTTCCGGATTCGGGACGATGCTAACCGACGGCCGAAGTTACGGTTTATCTCTCTGCCTCGCAAACCATTACCCAGGCCAAGTCAAGGACATCTGGGACGACGTAAAAGGCGTTTCGACCTACGTCATTTTCCGTATGGACGGTGAACAAGCCTATATGCTCCGGCACAAGATCAACGACCCACCTTTCATAATCCCTGAGCCAGAATCCGAAATCCCGCCAGTCTTTCAACTCGAGTTTCGCGAACAAAAAAGCCGATTAAAAGAAGCCCTCAAATTCTGGAAGGCGCGCGAGAAATATTGGGGAGAAGACCGGCCCGAAGACGACAAAGACCCCGAAAGCTGGAGGGAAGCCGCTCACAAGGTGTATGAAATTGAACAGGCACTCGAAGATTTAGAGATAAAACAAATCAAGTTCGGCAAAAAGCCCAAACCTCCGAAACCTATAGAACCCGAACCTTTCCTGAGCCAGATACCTAAACTCCCAAGAGGCGAGGCGATCTTTGTCCAGCACACGGGAGAAACGAGCCGTATCAAAGTTATCGAGCCTCCCATCCCTGACTCCTATGACTTTGTAAAAGAGATCATCGAGCATACCGCCGAATCCGCTAAAAAGCGCCAGAAACGCGCTGGGGAAAACCCACCTTCTCAACCTCCGCCAAACGTGGTTGAGTTAAAGGATGAAGGGCCAACTACAGGAATTGATCGTCGGCAATCAGATCCCGGTGATGGAAAACATCGCCCGGTTTGAGACGGTCACGGCCCGGATGCTCGCCAAGCTTGGTTTTCAAAAACGACAAGCACTCCACGATCACGACCCTGAATAAAGTCCTCGACATCCTGGACGACAAATATCACTACATCCACCGCCAGTATTACCGCCCTGATAACTACGGCGGCCGCGGGAATCTGCCGAACGTGTCATGGCTCTCCAAAAAGGGCAAGGAAAAAGCTCAGGAGCTTTGGCCTGTCACGAACCCCAAGTCTTTCGCCTCAGAGCGTTCGCCCCTCGGCATACCCCACGATATTTTGCGCGCTGAAACTCATATCGCTATTGATTCGTTCTGCGAGACGGAATCTTTCGGCCTCGGCTGGATAAAAGGCGGCTACCATCTCGTGAAGCAGGACGATATGTACGAGATCACGAAAACCAAGACCGCCCATTTTTTCCACGAGGAAGAAAACAAGCGCAAGTCCCTCGAAGAACTTTATAAAAAGCTAAAGCCCTATGTTGACTATCACAACACCCCGAAGATGAAAGAAGTCTGGGGATTCTCCCGGTACAACGTGACCATTCCGATGCGCGACGAAAAAGCCGTAGAAAGCGTCCTCACCCACTTCAGGGGAGAGTGCAACTGCATCGATCCGAAATTTCGCAGGATGCACAAGAACGCCTCGTTCAAGCTCATCACGGACATTCTCTGGTTTACGACCCACGAACAGATGGTCAAGAATACCGCCGGAAAAATATTTCGAACGACTGCGGGTAATACGTTTTCCTACCTAGATATTATTAAGTAATCGGCCATACTTAGAGATAATCCCTTCCAACAAAGGGAGCGGGTACTCCGCTCCCCGTACCTTCCCGCTTGGACTCGCCTTCGGCAGTCCGCTCGGCGGGAAGGACGGCGAGCATCACCATGACCACACTCGGCACAAACACCAAAGGACGATTAGATATAGACCTCGATCTTCATACCTGGATGATCGGGCAATCCGGTGTAGGGAAGTCCACGGTGATGACCAATGCTGCCATTCAGGTGATGCAGGACGGCGATGGTCTTGCAATAATCGATCCTCACGGCCCGACCGCAGACAAGATCGCTAATTTCGTCCCACGCCATCGGATGAACGATGTGATCGTTTATGATCTTTCCCTCCCGCGCATTCCAAGCATCATCCCCCGGTTTAAAAATGCCCAGGAGGAGCAATTGTTTAAGTCCGGCTTCGTCTCCGCTCTCCGCTCGATATATAAGGACCGGTGGGGCGATGAAACCGAGCGCGTGATCACCGGAGCACTGGAGGCGACCACCGAGTTTTACGGATACATTAACCCCGTCGCCATTTATCTTTTCATCGCACGTGACAGCTTCAGAAGGATGGTGTTGGCAAACTGCAAAAACCCACTCCTGGCTGACTTCGCCGAACAATATGACGAGAAGCTCCGGCCCTCCGAGCAGATGGCAAAATTCTCGCCTCCGTTGAACAAAGTAGACGCCTTCGTTCAGCCCATCATGCGCACCGCCGTGTCAAACGAGAAGCCGATTGACTGGTTGCGTGCAATGGACGAACGCAAAATAATCATCGTGAGGATCCCGAAGGGGGAGATTGGGGAGGAAATTTCAAAAATGATCGGGGCGATGGTGGTCCTCAATTTCAAGATCGCCGCCCTTGGGCGGAAGCCTGAATCCCCAAAGTTCCATCTCTTTATCGACGAGTGCCAGAACTTCTTGGGCGGTGTGGACTTCGAAACCTTTGCCTCGGAGATGCGTAAATTCAATATCCCACTCTTTTTAGTTACACAATACCTTGATCACTTCCCCTCGCTCTCCGCACTCTTTGGCAACTTTCCGAACGGCATCATGTATCGCGTGAGCGGCAAGGACGCCATGATCCTTGAGGACAACTTCTTATTCGCCGGCCTCGCCAACCAGCTTGTGAACCTTCCGAATTATCATTTCGTCGCCCATTACATCCAAGACGACACCCCAACCACTTCCGGCGACACCACGGCAAAGAGCAAGGTTAAACATGGCAAGGATGACCCCCCCGCGAAAGCCGTCATCGCAGAAAGCATCAGGCGCTGGGGAGCCGACCGCGCCGAAATTGAGAAGAAGCAACTCGCCCTTCTCAAACGTCCACCAGGAATTCCAGCGCCCCCGAAAAAGAAAAGGGCGAAAAAGGTGCTTGCGTAACTAGCGTCTGTACTTCTCGCAAATTACCGTTCGCCACACCATTTTCCGGCGCATACTATTTTCATGATCTTCACGATGTACCACCGCCCAGCGGAAGGACATTCGAAAAGGTCATCGTTGCGGAAGCACGGATGAGTAATTGAACAAATGAACAACATCGAAATATTGCAAGCGAAACAGTTAAAAGAAATGGCGAGGTTGCTGAAAAGAACTGATGAAGCGGTCAGGCGATACGTTGATGAATCCATAGATATGCTCAGGGACGAACGAAACGTATTGAGCAATCTTGAAGCGTTCGTTGGCGCATTGTATGACGGCGCGCAGAAGCTCACCATCGTAGCCCCGCATGAGATAGACACATTGGTAAAACAATTGGAGCGGTTGAACTATTAATTAACGGCTCATCCCTGCGACGCGACGTACTCATCCACCCTTCGTAATATCCCCATAAACGGTCCAAGTAGTAAATAGCGTATCGTGCGTTTCTAGCACTCTATACTTACTTTATCTGTCTCCTAATAATCGCATTAGGAGGATTTTAAATGAAAGCTGGCATCGATTTTCCAAGCCTCTTTGTAAAAGACAACTTCACTTCTCGCCGGACTACCGGCCACAATCTCCATGATCCTGAATCCTTTATCACTGGCGCGGAGATCGCTGCCGGTTTCACCTACACCAACTCCACTCGCGAATGGGACGACCAGGCTCATTACCTTAACGCTTGCCTCGGCAATCTCACTTGTGACGAGATCACCAGAACCGCGCCTCGCGTTTTCATCGCAACCATCTACTCCGTTTCACTTCTCGCCGCATACGAGGAGGAAGCTGCTTGAACGCACAGGTTCAAATTCTCAAACAACAAGCGATCGAACTGCTCCTCAATGAGCGGGAGCAGATAGATCAGGAATTGACCAGCTTAGGGTATCAAAAAGAAAACCCCGCTCCAATGAAGAAGCGGGGAAGGCCTGGGAAAGTCACAGGACTTTCCCAGCCCGACCAGACTTGTAATTCTCAATCAACTGAGTAGTGATGGCGCGAAGCAATCGTTTCCGGTACGCTTCGCCATCTTCACCCTCACGAACGACAACCAATTCTTCGAACCAGATTTTTACCTTTTCGGTGTACTTGACCGCTATTGCCGAACTGTTATTCTCCGTATGTGGTGATGGGGCCTCGGCCCTTTCATCTTCCCGCGTGCTTTCACTAGGCGCGGGATTTTTATTGGGAAACCAGGAGTCAAGCTGTTTGCCCGCGCTCCTGAAATCCATCCTTCCCATCGTTGCCACAAGGTTTACACAATCGCCCCATTTGTCCCCTACGCCATTTATTTTGGCGCAGGTTGGGTGTTTGCATTGCCAGCGATTGCTTGGCAGGTGAACCCCGAAGGCATTGTTGTTTCGGTCGTCCGGTGGATGAGTGGGCAGCGGGCAGGCGCAGCTTGCGTAATCGCTTCCCACACTTTTACGGAGCCGGACGTTGTACCGGTAGAGCACATCCACAATCAGGATGCGGTCTTTCATCTCCTTAAAATCCATTTCATCTCCTGTAGAAAAGCCCCACACATGGCGGGGCTTTTGGTTAGAACGGCACGCCGTCATCGTGTTCAGTGGGAAGGCTGTCGTCTTCCTCGTTTGTCGTGTTTTCAAAGAGAACGACTTGCGTGTTGCGGGTGACAAGGACATTCATTTTGAAACGACCGAATTGGATGTACTCCTTGCCATCCTTCACCCGCAGCCATGCTCCGGCCACGCGCACGGGATAACTCTTGACCTTGTCTTTGCGTTCCTTATCGCTCGTTTCCGCGACGCACACAAAGAAGTCGGGAGCTTTCTTGTTTCCTTTGCTGTCTGACATACTTCCTCCTATTGGGGTTTTGTTTCGCTGATGCGAAAGGCTAATAGTTTGAGCGAGAAAAGAAAAAAGGTAATCGAGCCGTCTTCGTTGCGGACGGCTTGTCCTACCTTGCGCCAGTACGCTTGCGCACGGGGTTCCTTCGCCCATACGAAGAGCGGCATAGTTCCTCCTTTTATCGAAGGGCTGCAATAACTAAAGCATGCGCGCGCGAAAATACAAGCGGTTATCCCCACCTATACATAACCCGCAGATGTGCTTTACTTATCTCAATGGCATCACTCGATTGGTATATCAATAAGTTTGGAAAGCGGCGGGGCAAGATAGCATATCGGAATTACCACCGCGCATATCGGAAAAACAATCACAAGAAGGTACTTGCTCACAAGCGGGCATATAGAGAGCGGCAGAAAGCCCTTGTAATATAAGGCGTAAGTAGGGTTATAGGTTATCCCCAGTTTCGCTTGACATGGGTTATCCCTGCGCTATGATTAAAGAGTCCTTAAAGGGGCGGTTCCAAGAAAGCAGGACGGAAAGGTTAACACTCTTCCCATCCCATTCAAGGAAACTCCCGCCCCCAAAAGGAAAAGGTCGGAAATAAACCAACTACCCACTCTAATGAAAATAACAAAGAAGATGTTTCGGGAATTGCTCAATGAGCAGTTCGGCTTCAAGAATTGGAAGCACAATAGATACCAAAATACGAAGCGGCCATATGGAGATTATCTCTATGCGCAAGACCGCGACATGTTCAATGTTAATTTCGCTGAATGGAAAAGTAACATCGAGAGCGGCAAAGAAAATCTCGATGCGCGTTGGACTAAATAAACCCCATGAACATAGAAAGAGAAATGGTACATAACAGCATAGAGGCACTCAAGCCAGTAAAGAGAATCGCGTTTACCCGCCTCGCCGCAGAAGTATTCACCGCCGCACTCATCCTCGCCGCAGCCATCGCAATCGCAGTAGCCCTCGCACCGCAGAGATAGCACGGATGCACTAGGGGGAGCGTCGGCATCGGTGCCTCCCCTACTATCGGTAAATAAATTAATCATCATCACCATGCAAAACAACACAGATGAAATCATGGAGATACTTGCGGATGATCAGATGAAGCACGCAGAACCAACGATCGCCGGCGAAACAGAACTCCGCCGGACCATCAAGAACAAATTCGAGGACTATTGTTATGTGTGCGGTGAAGTGGTCCCGGAGCAACAGGGCGTTGTAGAACAGAAGCCGCGGAATCCGGGAGAAGCTGGATTCGGGGCAACTAAATGGAGTGCTCGGCATACGAACTGCCTGGCTCCTGTAGAAGATAAAAATAACAATCAAAATCATGTCAATCGAAATTAGAAAAGCAGAGCGGGTCAAGTCCAAACTCCGTCTCGGCCTCGCTGGCCCGTCCGGGTCTGGAAAGACAATGAGCGCACTCAAGGTGGCAAATGGTATCGGTGGGCCGGTGTGTTTGATCGACACCGAGCGCGGTTCGGGCGACCTGTACGCGAACCTCTACGATTATTCGGTGATCACTCTTGAGCCGCCGTTTAAACCGGACACGCTCATTGAGGCGATCCACGCGGCTGAGAAGAGCGGCTTCAATGTCATTATCATTGATTCCCTCTCTCACTTTTGGAGCGACGAAGGGGGCATCCTCGACCAGGCGGACAAGATGCAGAACAGCGGGAAAAATAGGTTCACCTTGTGGGCGGACCTCACCCCACAGCACCGCCGCCTTGTGAACGCGCTATTGAACAGCCCAAAGCACATCATCGGCACGATGCGTTCGAAACAGGAATACGCAATGGAGACCGACGACAAGGGGAAGAACAGCGTCAAGAAGCTCGGTCTTGCGCCGGTCCAGCGCGAGGGTATGGAGTACGAGTTCACGGTGTTCTTCGACATCTCACAGGATCATTACGCGAAGACCACGAAAGACCGCACCAACATGTTCAAGGATGAGGTCTTCATCATGGACGAGGCGACCGGCAAGCGGCTTTCGGAGTGGCTGAACGAGGGCAAGGATGACATAAACGCCTTAAAGCGGGAAGTACTGGGCCAGCTAGAACGCCTAGAAATCCCTCTCCCTCCAGACCGCGATCAAAAGCGGGCATTCATCGCAGATGCCGTGAAGCGGCTCACAGGGATCGAATTGTCGGACACAAACCTCACGGACATCGTTTCAAAGCTTTTAGCGCTGACCGATCCGAAGGCGGCCTATGACACCATGTTTCCGCCGTCCCGGCTGTTGGAGTCCACGACCGAAAGCAAAACGTCCGGCCCATGGGATCATCCAGAGCAGGAAGCATCCGAAGGGTTTGAGAAGGAAAAGGCGCTCTTGCGCGCGGCGAAGAGCATTCCGGAGTTGAGCGTAATCTGGGCCAAGCTCCCGCAAGCGGCGCAGGACAGCCGTGAGATTGAGATCCTTACCGAAGACATAAAGCTCGTACTCGAATCGAGCGCCAGGAAATAAATAATCATCCTTTTCCATGCAATTAGACATTGAAAAGTTCTCGCCAGTAAAAGCAGAACTTGAAAGCCTCGTAGAGAAAGCGAAGCTTATTACAAAAGACAGCAGCGATCAAGAGATGCACGAGATGCGGATGCGTCTTGTGAAGAAGCGCACGGCGATCGCCCTCATGGGCAAGTTAATGAGAGAGGAAGCAATTCAAATTCAGAAGGCCGTCATCAAGAAACAAGATGATTTGATTGAAATGATCAAGCCAGAGGAAGATCGCATCGCTGCCCTTGAGGAGGAGATTGAGTTTGCTAAGGAACGCGAGGAACGAAAGGCATTGGTTCCCCAGCGCATGGCGCGCATCGAAGCCATCGCAGACGGACAACCGTTTCCTGGCGATGAGGTATTGCTTGATATGGACGGCCCTCAATTCGAAGGCTACCTGAACCAGCGCGTCGCGGCGAAGAACCAGAAGGAGCAGAATGCGATTGACGCGGAAAAGCGGCGGCTTGAGCAGGAGCGCGCGGATCTTGAGCGGGAAAAGCAGTTGAGGGAACGGGAAGAGAACGCACGTCGTGAGGAGCGCGGGCGTGTCGAGCGGGAGGCACTAGAGAAGCAGGCGGGCGAGGCCCGTGAAAAGCAGGCGGCATCGGAAAGGGCGGAGCGGGAGAAAGTCGCGCTAGAGGAGAGGAAAGCCCGCGAAGAAGCCGAAATGAGGAAGAACGAGCGGATCACTGCTTACCTCACGGAGATGGGCTGGACGAAGGAGCTTGAAGCACGAGGCCATTTTAAGATCGAGCGTGGGGAGAACAAGATCATCCTTTGGAAGCGCGCAGGAACATTCGAGACAATAAATTAATTCGCTCATCCATGAATCTGAACAAAGTCATAATCGCAGGCAGGGTGACGGCAGATCTTCAGCTACGCACAACACCAAGCGGCCAGCCTATCGCAACGATGGGGGTCGCAACAAACAGGCAGTGGACCGATAAGAGCGGAACACGCCCAGGAATCGACGGAATTCCACAACGTAGTCATCTGGGGTAAGACGGCCGAGACCGCGAGTGCGTACCTGCAGAAGGGGTCGCTCGTGCTGATTGAGGGAAGGCTCCAGACCCGGAGCTGGGATGATAAGCAGGGCGCAACGCGAAGGGTCACGGAGATCGTCGCGGACGTCGTTCAGTTCGGCCCTCGCCCTGCAGGTACCCCGGCGGTGAAGCCTGCGTCGGCACGAACGGTAGAGCCGGTGCATGAGGATGTGCCGGTGATCAATCTGGACGATGAAGATGCAGGGGAAGGTCGATCCCTGGAACCTTTGCTGGACGAGGAGCCGTTTTAGCATCATTGAGGGCCGCCTTCTGAATAAGTCCGGGGAATAGGAAGGTAGGTCACTTTCTGAACCTTATGACGGCCCTCCCGGTTGATTCACTTCTCTTCTGAGTTAGTAAGCGACTTCAGTGCTTGCAAGGCCTCACGAGTGACATACGCAACAAAGACGACGGTGCTCGCGATCTCGGCCGCATAGATTTTGATCGTCGTCAGATAGGCAAGAAAGTCAGGGTGCACAGACATCCTCCGGTGAGCCAGCAGCTACTTCCTCTATTATAACATGGTCCCCGCCAAAAGTCAATCAAAAAGTAGATCAGGGCGCCCATAACCATTTAAGCAACGCTTCCATGATTCAAGACACCTCACTCCACGCATACGCCCTCGCCACCCAGAACCTTGGGGCAAAACAGAAGCAAGTACTCGACGCCCTGCGGTTCTTCCCCGATGCCACGAACGCGGAGATCGCCACGCATCTCGCATGGCCAATTAATCGCGTGACGCCGCGGATGGGCGAACTCCGCACGATGGGCCTCGTGCTTGAATCATGCCGTAGGCGATGTAGAGTTACGGGGAGTATGGCGTATGCCTGGCGCGCGAAGCATCCGGTGCTGCCGCCGGCGTTCGAGAAGCCCGCAGAGAAGGCCGAACAAACAAATCCAAATTCACTATTCTGATGACACAACCACAAAAGCAAAAAGGAAAGGTAACGATCAAACGCGTCATCCGCAAAACGGCGGGCGGTACACATGCATGGTATGAAGCAGAGATTGCCGACGAGAATGGTACTGCGATCGTCTTGGTCCGGAAACAGATTTTGCAGTCCACGCAACAATAGGCCATCACCAGGACTATGACGCACCCACCATTCAAGCGCTGCGATCAATGCGGCGAGGAGATACATACGACCCAAGACGGCCGCGAGATCGATCACGCGCCGGAGTGCCCGTGGGCAATCAAGTCTCAAGCAAACCAATGAACAAATCTATTTTCACCGCAGGGGTTTTGGCGGGAATCGCCATATCAGTGACGTTTTATATTGTTTTTACTTTCCTGCCGCCCCACCCAACCCCCACAGCGAGCGATGTCACACAGGAAGCGATTGATGTTGGAAATAGGTGTGTCACTGATCTCCGAGGTCTACAAGCAACGACCCAGCAATGTATAGACGGATGGAAAAAGACCTTAAACGCCTATCAGCCCGCCCCGCGACCCACAAGCACAATAGTTATCCTTCCTTGCCCAGACTTATTCGGCGGTCAGCTTTATCAATGTGCTTGGGATAGTAAGACGGAAACAATTTATCGACAATGACCCGCAACCAGTATTTTCTTTTCGCCCCGCTCCTCATCCTCACATCCCTGATTCTCTCCCTTGTGCTTTGGGCGGCGGTCGAAATAATAAAACTAATACTAAATATATGAAGAAGATAGATAAATTTTCCTTCTCTTGCGGGCGATGTGGCAGCAAGATAGTCGCGCCGCCAGAGGGTGATGCTGTGCATTTCTTTGAATTAATGGATACTTTGGACGAGCGGAAACAAAAGTTATGCGTTCTATGCGGCACTAGCTTTGGAAAATGGTGGAGAGAAGGAAAAATCGCCCCGAAAAAAACCAAAAGAAATCCCTAAAAACCGATAAACATTAAATGCCTCCCTTGTCGTATGGGGGATATATGAACTAATAACTATGCTATGAAGAAGATAAAACGTAAGCCCACATTGCAAGAAAGGGTCACCGCGCTTGAAAAGGAAAACGAGGTATTAAAAGCACGGCAAAACATACAACCACAAGTCATTCCTTGCCCCCTCCCACACTATCCAAATTGGCCTCAATATCCAAATATATGGCCGCCGACAATCACTTGCTAACCTCCCTTGCATAGTTAGCAAAAACCGACATACTGAAGGGAATGATCAGAGTATCGATCAAACCCCTTTCATTAAACAATGCGTACATAGGCCGCCGGTTTGTTTCTCCCACTCTCAAAGCCTATAAATTGGCGGTGTTCTATCAGCTCCCGCCACTCACCATTCCCCAGGGAAAGCTCCGCGTCAAATATATTTTCGGTGTCTCCCGATCCACCATCGACGGCGACAACCTGGTCAAATGTCTTCAGGACGTGCTTGCCGAGAAGTACGGGTTTAATGACAGGGACATCTACCGATGGGAAGTGGAGAAGGTGCTTGTGCCGAAGGGCCAGGAGTACGCGGCGTTCGAGATTGGGGCACTCACCTTATAGCGCGTTTACCCAACTGTTCAATCGATTTCTTTAGCTGCTCCCGAACCATGGGAGATCGCTCGTATCGATATACTCGTAACGGCACTAACTTCGATTTCCATATTGTAAGACTCGACCAGACGCCAAACGCGCTCAGCCCCGCGGGCACAATAACGAAAATGAAGTGCTCGTGCCATGATGTGAAAATCTGTCGCTTTTGAAAATATGCTGCGACCATAATCATAAGTATCCCGATGCAATCAAACGCAAGAATGAGAATAGAACCCAATCCCTCAATGCCTGCCAGAGTCTGATCTTCTGTCGCGCCGAGTGATGGGAAAGTTGTTTCATAATATGCCAGTTGATCCTTGAGAACATCCCTCCGGAGTTTCGCGGACTGTTCTGACCGAGACGCCCACCAGTTGCTGATTGTCGGCGTGACGAGATTTCCCACTATCGATAATGGAATCGCTAAGACGATCGCCGTGATGCTCAGCACAATCCCCCACCAACCCGCATCATGATGTAGCCACCCCATTGACCACCCCTGTGAATTGACAGAATCGCAATCCATTGTATCGTTAAGACATTCCCTTATGACAGACAGGCTTTTTCGCTCGATCCATAGGGTCGCCGACAAGAATGATCTCTTATTCCTACCCCTGTTCCTCGTACTGGGGTCGGTCGTCGTAATGCTCATCGCCCTCATACATTACCTCTAGTTGTGATGCCCCACTCCAAGCCCGTCAGCGCGGAATGCAGAGAAAGACAGCACGCGGATTGCGACGGCTACAAGATGCGCAAGGAGTGGTACGAGCATGATGTACCTTGCCAGTGTGATTGCCATAAACCTCACGACGAGGAATGAAGGAGGGCGAGGGTACAGCGGACAATAGGGGCACATTTGCCATTTATTAGTCCCCGCACATTCGATCCCGCGTTTTATCTAAGTCATCCTTTTCTTCCTGAAAATCCAAAATCGCGACAATCCACTTCGTCTGTGTTCGATCATGATGGAAACTATTCACGCTGAAATACCCATATGATGTCCCGTCTTTATCAACAATGATCGGTGCGCTATTCGAGTAACTGTTCCACGGGCTATATTGAGAAAAACGGGAACCAAACGGTCCAAAACTGTTCCAAATGCTATTTGCCTGGAAACTGGAGCCAAATTTACCGAGCGAATTGCAGACCGATGCTTCGCTGGATGACAAACAATTAAGACATCCGAGAAATGTCTTGTGATCCTCGCCGCCGAACAAAAGCAGGGCTTTATCATTTTGCGCGTGCGAGGCCGCTGGAACAACGACAGCGAGAACGAAGGCGACCATAAACCATCGAAGCAGTTTCATGTAGAGCCGGCTTTCCCTGTGGATTGACAGAATATCCAGCAATTGTATTCTTAATCTATATCCCGTAACCAATGAAAATAAACATGGGAGCCGCCCGGTTCAAGGCAATTCTGCGTTCGATGACAGTCGTCGCACTCGTGTTCTTGGAGGTCACCGCCATTGTCGAAGGTGTCCGGTGGCTGTTTACAAAATAACTAACCTCACCATTCATGACCGGAATCATCGCGAAAGTCATTGCCCGTTGGAAATACATTTTTAGCCAGGAGATCCAAGCCGCTACTGCAGACCTGCACGCGGGCCTGTCCCTCAAGCTTGCCGCCGAGAAGCGGGCGCTCATCGAGACGCTGAATCGCGAGGCGGACGAGATCGAAGCGAACATCAAAGCCGTGGATGAGAAGCTTACCGCGGGCTACTGGGAGTGTGTGGATGGACATGAGGAAGTAATCGCGAACGCTAACACGTGCGTCCGATGTGGTGCCTCCGCCAAGTTCATCAAACGTGACCTCATGACCGGCCAGGAAAAGTACGAGTCCGACAAGGAGCGCAAGGAGGCCGAGCAGATTGCCGCGAGCAAGCGCGCGCAGGCTAAGGCAGAGGCAGAGAACGTCGCCGGCAGCGAGCAGACCGCCAAATACTTCACGGACCAGGCAAAGAACAATCGGACGATTGCAGAGAAGGTCAAAGCACTATGATCCCTTTCCTGAACCAAAGGTCGAGATAAACCTAAAACCTATATTTCACATGCCAGAAGATAATCATTTCGTCGCGCACCCGGAAGGAGGCGTCACGACAGAGTCCGCGATTGCGGAAGCAGCCAAGGTGAACGAGGCAGAGAAGGTAGAGACCACGACCGAGGCTGAAACCTCGACCACGGGATCGACCGAGACTGCAGCGGATACCTCCACCGACACGGACGCCGACAAAGCGGACGATCAGGCCGGAGAGGATGCGGAGAAGTCGCAAGATGAGAAGTCCGATGAGGAAGGCGATAAGGAGGAAGAGGGTTCCACGGAGGATACTTCAACCGACGAGTCCGCCAAGAGCGACGAAGAGAAGACGGAAGAATAGTCAGTCAGAGTAAGGGCCGGGAACAGTACGGAGCAATCCCCTGAAACGCACTAATTGGCGGAACCGAACCGGACGGCAATTTTCATTTCACGTTTGCGACCGCCCCATCCGTCGGGTATAAGGAACTTCCCGGCCAATCTCCCTGTCACTTTTTAAACACATATTTAGAGAAATGAGCAAAGTAACATATGTTTCCGAGTGTCAGACCAAGTCTTTTGAGACTTCCCTAGAGAACGCTATAGAAGCCCTTGAGGGAGCAGGTCGCCATGTCGTGAGCGTGAATGTTCTGTCCGACACGCAAGCGATGAATGGCTTTGCTCACAGCGCATATATCATTCACCGGGCAAAGGTGATCTGGTGGCCGTTGTGCAGGCACTTCGTTCTCAAAAGCCGAAATTGTCCTTATTGCTAAAAGCATGATCGAGACATTTGCACCAGCACATCCGCAACGTAAGATGAACGCGAAGAAGGCGAAGTATCTTCTCTTTCAGCGCCTATTGAATGACGAAAGCGTAACCTTTCCCATTGCGATGAAGGCTGAAGTGATGGTGCTCGTGAAGGAATGCGCTGAGAAATATGGCGGCAAACCTAAAGCAAGAATATTTTTCAAATGAAACTTAAGACGTTCAAGCCCGTGAGGGAAAAAGAATATCTCGTGACCGACCAATGCCTTTACCAGGAGAATCCGCCGCTCGAATACAATCCGTCAGATCCTAACCGGTCTCCTCATGTGATTCAGCTTGTGGATGTGAAGACCGGGACTATCGTCAATCTCAAGAGCGGCAGCTTAATCAAAATAATTGAACCAAAAGCATGATCGACCATGATTGTGAACAATATCGCTACACCTCGGAAAAATATAGCGAAAAGAAGGACGAGGATGGCAATGTGATTGGCCTTGGCGATATTCGGTACCTCGTCAGTTGGTGCTCGCTTTGCGGAAAGAAGTTGCGAATGGTGGAGGCCGTGCGGCACTTTGAAGACAACCCGACAACATGATCGATCGCTACACTATAAAATTCGCCCCAGCAGTCAGCCAGAAGGAGCTTGAGAAGGCGCTGCATGAAGGCACTGATTCCCCGCAGATCAAAAACCTGCACAAGCTCAAAGGCCGCATCGAGCTTATTTGCGATTACAAAGACTTGCGCACGATAGACGAATTCATCAAGCATTGCCGCAACAACGTGGACCGCGAGGATGAGAAGTAGCCGGGAGGCCCCAGGTCTCACAATTTGTACTTCAGCTTCTTCCCATTGACAAGAAGCGTTAATGTGCCAAGACTTCCTTTTAAATTCCTTACCTGTGTGCTATTGAATTTGGTTTCATCCGGTGCAATCCAGCCCTGCAACAATTGTCCCGGAAGCACCGCCAGCCGATTCATCCCATGATCGGCCGGAAGCCACTTTTGATTCAGCTGCACCTGGAGCACGGCTATGCCCAAACTTTTTAACGTCACTGCCTGTGGCTCATAATCCGAAATGCTTACATCTATGCAGCCTCGCGAGTCGTTACGGAACTGAACAAAACACTTTAAGGGAAAAGTCCACGCCTGGTTCGGATCCGGATCAGGAATGATCTCACTGACGAGATTTAGCTCGGGAGTAAACCCATAGATCGACCGTAAGATTCCCGACATCATCACAACCGATACGGCGAACGTTCCAGCTGCCACCACGACAACAAGCCATAATGGGACAGAGATACCGAAAACACTCGCCCCTGACTTCCACAGCGTTCCACCAAGAAGCGATAGTATCGTCAGTATCAGAGCTGCGATGACCTTGCTCCAAACCGGGTCATGCCAGATTTTCTTGAGCTTCTCTCCCATGTGCATACCCACTCGGGTAGAAGATAGCACATCGACATTTGTACAATCGCCAGCATTTGCTAGAGTTAAACCAAACCCCCACATCCTGCCATGCCAGCTCTATCCACAAAGACCAAGCATTATTATCGCGAGCGCATACGCAGTATTTTGGTACAAAACCCACAGACCAGCATCGAGGGCATCACCCAACGGCTCGAACAGCAGGGTTTAAAGCTTGATCGTCATTATGTCGGCAAGCTTGTAGGCGAGATCCACGTCGAAAGGGCCAAGCGCGCCGACACCTGGACGTTGAACCTTGCCCTCGCCTCGTTCCAGGATGCCATGTCAGAGATCGCCCGCGTAGGCTGGGAGATCGCCAATGATCAGATGGCGCCCGGCCGTGATCGTGCCGCAGCCCTGCGCGAGGTGCGCGAATCGTATAACGCCATGTTCGAGAAGCTCTTTGACGCCGGCGTTTTCGAACGCAAGCTCGGCACCCTCGACGCGACGATTCGCAACACGCCGCTCCCGGAGGATCGCAAGCAAGCCATCCGTTTGGTATTTGAAAACTGGGGACTCTTAGAAGCCCCGAAGGAGGATGCACCAACCACCGACACTCCAACAGCTTGATCCCTTCGAAACCTTCGAAGCACGCAGAGAGAGCCGTAAATCGCTGCTCGGCTTCTCGCTGGTTTATCTTTCCAATTACTTCACCGATCCGCCGGCAACGTTCCATTCCGAACTTGTAAAGAACCTCGAAAGCGACGCAGAGAAGCGTCTGCTTATCGTCGGCTTCCGCGGCTCCGGCAAATCGACCTTCGGATCGCTCGCCTTGCCCTTGTGGGCCGCGCTGGAGCGTCCGGAGCATAACCGCTTCATTCTCCTCGTCGCAGACTCATCACGCCAAGCCACGCTGAATATCAGCGCCATAAAGAATGAACTGGAAACGAACCAGCTCATCAAGCAGGACTACGGCGAGATAAAGGGCACGGTCATCGAGGATTTCTCGTTGAAGGGCGACGGCGAGGAATGGCAGAAGCAAAACCTCGTGCTATCGAACGGCGTCCGGATCCTTGCCCGTTCCCGCGGGCAGAAGGTGCGCGGTCTGCGCCATCTCCAGCACCGCCCAATGCTCGTCATCGTTGACGACCCTGAGGACGGCGAATGGGTGCGCACGAAGGAGAACCGCGACAAAACCGAGCGTTGGCTGCGTTCCGAGGTCATCGGCGGCATGGACGCGCGCAAGGGCAAGCTCGTGGTCATCGGCAACCTGCTCCACATGGACGCTTTGCTTTCCCGCCTCAAGGCTGCCGGTAGCGGTTTCAAAGTGCTCGAGTTCCCGCTTGTGGATGACAAGGGAATATGCACCTGGCCGGCGATGTACCCAACGAAGCAGGCGTTGAAGGACAAAGGAACGCGACATGGGGCCGATCGCATGGCAGCGCGAGATGCTGCTCAAGATCGTGTCGGATGACGAGGCGATCATCCGGCCAGAGGACATCCATTACTACGATGAGCGTCCCATGGGTGTCGCGGCCATCAAAGGCCATGGCATCGATCTGGCCATCTCGCAGAAGGAAGGCGCGGACTATACAGCGATCGTAAGCGGCGAGGTGTTCTATGTGGACGACGGGCCGAAGATATTCATCCGGCCGAACCCGTACAACGAGCACGTGACGTTCCATAACTTTTTACTCAAGGTCAGGAACATCCCCGGCGAACTGGGCGGCTCACATATGTTTTTTGTGGAGGACGTGGCGTACCAGAAAGCCGCGATTCAGGAGATGGAACGCGCGATGCTGCCGGTCGTGCCGATGAAGCCGCAGGGTGACAAGCGTGCGCGGCTGCAGGTGGTAGCGCCGTACATCAAGAACGGCACGGTGCTCTTTCCGCGGAGCGGATGCGAGCAGCTGTTGGGGCAGATGTTTAACTTAGGGGTGGAGTCGCACGATGATCTCAATGATGCGCTTGTGTACCTGCTGCAAGGGCTTGTCAGTCAGGGTTTGGAGTTGCCGAAGATTTACTTCATCGAAACGTAGGTAGTTACTTGCACTTAATGGACATTCGCTGAACAGGAGAGGAAGCCTCCCTGCCCGTTACAGGTCAACGTGACCGTACCCGCGCCACTCGCACCCACAGATTTTCCTTTTTCGACTGTGCCGCTGTATCCGGGTGCAGTGATACTGCAAGATGGTTTTAGTGAAGGGTTCGGCACGTTGCTAGTCGCATTAGTGCAGGTGATTGTCTTTGGCCCAGAGATGGCGGCGGTCCCCGGATGCTGACCGCTCTTGTCTTGAGTCGCGCTTATGAGTTCAGCGGAAGCCAAGCCAGTAGAAAGCATTGCAAACAAAACTACGCCGGCCACTTCGTTTCTTAGCTGCATATGGACCCCCCTCTCTTTGCTTGCGAAAACTATACGCATAACCCTGGACAAATATCAATTGATTTCTTGTTATCCCCATAGCTTTTTCTTACCGTTGTACTAGACTGAAGGCAAACCTTCCATGCAAGCCCTCGAAGTCCACCGCGTATCGACTTCTGCCGATCTCCTCCATCCAGGCGAATACGTTTTCATACCAAAGCGTCAACCCATACGCACCGTGGAGCAGATCGCCATCGACCCGCCCACGAACCGCTTTCGCCGCCTGTGGTGGAACGCATTCGGGAAGAAGTTCGCGCTGCGTGAAGTGCTTGAGCTTCTGTGGCCGGAGATCGACACGGTCATCGTAAACTGCCCCGTATGCAATGGCCCGTGCGCGACGACCCGCAACCACAAGATCATTTCCATCGAGCCGCTCACGCTGGAGATCCCGCTCACCTGCCCGTACTGCAAGACGCAGACGTTCAAGGTTGAGGAAGGCAAAATGATAACCGCGTAAATGGACCAAATCGCAATTCAAAAACTTATCGACGCAATTTGCGACGGCAAAGAACCGACGATGTTCCACGCCCTTTGTTATTTCTGCCAAGACCTTAAGATATTCAAAAACGGAATATGCGAATCGTGTGACAGACTTTGGAAGCCAATCGCCGACGTGATGCAGAATTCACCACTTACTTAACGCATGCCGCAAGACCAGAACCAACCGCCCCGCAGCCTCACTTCGAAAGCCCCAAGCTGGACCATCCGCAGCGTCTTCAAGCGCTTCAATCCCTTCGCCGCGCGCATTGAACCGGAGGTCTATACACAATCGCAGGGCGGCATAGGCATGACCCGGTACGGCATTGTGAAAGCCGTAGGCGGACAGTTCGGCGAGTTTTCAAATAGCAACAACCAGTTCAGCGTCGAGCGCCCGTCCCCTGGTGTGACGATCGAGCCGGGGAAGGCCCTCGCCAACAACCGCGGCTTCGTGTACGCGTCCATGAACGCCATCGCCCGCGAGGTGATGACGATCGACTGGCGCCTGTTCGAGGTGAATGGCAAAAACCACAAGGAAAAGACCGAGCATGAAGTGCTCGACCTGCTCGATACCGTGAACGACAGCATGATAAGCCTCAGCTTCAAGTACCTACTATCGGCATGTCTCACGCTCACGGGCAACGCGTATGTGTTCTTGGAAGGCGTGAAGGGCGACCTCGACAAACCGAAGGCGATCCACCTCATGCCCCCCGACCGTGTGGTCCCCGTGATCGACCGCCGGTCATGGCCGTTCCAGGTGGTGGGCTACAAGATGAAGCTCGAAAACATCGAGATGGTGTTTAAGCCGTATGAGGTGATCCACCTGCAGCTCCCGAACCCGAGCGATTTCTTTACCGGCATGAGCCCGGTACAGGCGGGCGCGGAGTACATCGACAACGACAACTACGCGCAGGACTTCAATCGCAGGTTCTTCAAGAACGGCGCGCGCCCCGCAGGCTTCCTCGAAACCGACATGATGGCCGAGACGCAGATCGACGCGCTCAAGGTAGGTTTTGAGAATGCCCACGAAGGCATCGAGAACATGAACCGGATTGCGGTCCTGCCGAAGGGCGTGAAGTGGGCGCCCTCCGGAGCATCACCCAAGGACATGGACTTCAAGAACCTGTCCGACGATTCGAAGCAGCGCATCCTTGCCATGTTCGGGGTCTCGCGCACGATCTTGGGCACCGCGGAATCGGATACGAACCGCGCGACGGCTGAGACCGCGGACTACGTGTTCAGCAAGCGCGTCGTGAAGCCGCATATGTTGCTCATCCGCGCTTTCCTCAATGAGCGCCTCATCCCCCGCTACGCCGACAATCTGTATCTCTCGTTCATCGATCCCGTGCCAGAGGACCGCGCGGCCCGCACGACTGAAATGGCGACCGCAAGTGGCGGCGTGCCGATCATCACCCAGAACGAAGCCCGCGAAGAGTTCATGGGCTTGGGGCCGGTGGATGGCGGCGACACCCTCCTCATCCCGAACACAATGACCCCGTCCGGCGAGAAACAGGACGACAGCGCGATCGACCCGACCACCGGCGGTAAGCAGATGAAGCAGGTGCGGCGAGCGCAGCGCACGAAGGCAGCGAACGGCGAGCGCGTTGCATTCCGTCTTTCCCGTACGAATCTCCAGAAGCGCGCCGAGCGACGCAAGGAGATGGGGGATTCGCTTGCCGAGAACATCAAGGCAGCCCTCAAGAACAGGCTCGAACATTCCACAAAGAAATTCGGTGCGACAAAGGAACAGAATCAGGCTCGCTGGAAAGAATTCAGCGATTACACAGCCGCAGCGGAAAAAGAAGTCACCGACACGATGCGCAAAATAAATGGTGAGCAGAAGAAGGAAGTGCTTGCCAATCTGCCGACAGTGATAGAAAAGTCCATCGACCCGACGAAGCTGTTCGACATTGATAACTGGATCTCGATAACTACCGACGCGATAACGCCGATCATGGAAACGCTCTTTGAGCACCAGGCGCGCTCAGCAGCCGCGGAGATTGGTAAGCCTGAACTCAATCCGTTCAATGACACGGCCCGTGCCGCGGTGAAGCGTTCCGTCGCGCTCATGGCCGACAGCTACAACAAGACCACGCTTGCAACGCTCGAATCGCACATCAATGACGGCCTCGCCGCGGGTGAAAGCCTTGCCGACATCACTAAGCGCGTGGAGCAGATCTACGAATGGAGCGACAACAGCCGCGCCGAGATGGTCGCCGCGACCGAATCATTCCGAACCGCGAATGACTCACTCAAGACTGCATGGAAGCAGTCGGGCGTCGTGCACACGATCAAGTGGTACACGGCATCGGGCGAGCCGTGCATATTCTGTGAACAGCTTGATGGCAAAGTGATCGGCATCGACGATAACTTCTTTAACAACGGCGACTCCATTACGGCTGGCGAAGGCGACAACGCGCGCACCATGTCCCTGGACTATGGCGACGTCGGCGCGCCGCCACTTCATCCACGGTGCCGGTGCGTAGTCCGCCCCGAAGACGTATCCATATAATCCATGACGCTCGATCCCGTCGCCAACTTCATCAAGCTCACCGTGTCCCAGGGATACGATGCGGCTGCAACCATCATCGTGCTTTTTTCGGGCGGTTCCAGTCTTCCAGCGCCTTCGTTCAATGCGACGTATTGGAACAGCACTGATTTCCCCGATCCGTCGAACGACCCGAACGTCGAGATCGTCCGTGTGACCGCCGTTTCGGGCAATACGCTCACCATTACCCGCGCGCAGGAAGGTACCACAGCAACGACCAAGAACACGGCAGGCAAGACCTATCAGCTCATGCTCGGCATCACGGCGAAGATGATCGCCGACATCGGTGCGAATCTCCAGAAGCCGTGGCGGTATGTGAACGTGTCAGGTACGGTGAATGGCATCAATACAACCTTTACGATTTCGCCCACGCCGTTCGATCCAAACTCCCTCAATCTCATTCTCGCGCGCCAGCCGCAGATTCAGGGGATTGACTACACCATCACAGGCGGTACGATTACCTATATAACCCCACCGGACGCCTCACTCGCAGGCCAACCACACACCGCCCAATATCAATGAAGAAAACCCTTTCCATACTCGTCGGCATCGCTTCCGTCTTCATGTTCTTGGGTTTCGTTGATGCCGTCGTCGCCGCGCCGTATCCTCCCGCGCTCGGAGGCACGGGCACGACTGTCATACCGAGTTCGGGCATGGTTCCGATTGGGAACGGCGCCGGAACATACACTCCGGCATACATCCTATGCGCGGGGACCTGCCAAGTCACGAATGCGAGCGGCAGCATCACGATTACCGGGACCGGCGTCGCGACGAATACCGGGAATTGGGCGGGGACATGGCAGCTCTATAATCCCTCGGATTTTCTTTCATCGAGTACGCAGAAGGTCATCAGCGTCAATGGATTATCCGGCGTCGTGACGATCACCTCAAGCACGCTTGGCGTCGTGTGGCCCACAGTGAATGGCAACCAGGCGACGAATTACAACATTGTGCCCGGGACCGGTGTCACCTCGACCGTATCCGGCGCGACCACGACGATCACGATCGCATTGAACAATGGATCGACACAGAACTGCAGCGCAAACCAGTTTGTCAATTCGATCACGGGATCAGGGATTGTGAATTGCGGCACGATCACCTTCCCGACGGCGCCGACCTATACGTTTGTCGCAGGTGCAGGAATCTCACTCAGCCAGGCCACCTCAACCACGAATACCACAACGACGATCACGAATACCGGCGTACTCTCTTTGCAGTCATCGACCCAAGTAATTGTCTCGGCACCCACCGGCCCGAATATCCAGCTTACGCTCGCGCTCAACTACCTCACCGCGGCCCTGCTCACGCTCAATGGCATGAGTGCGCCAAACCAGGCCGTCATTGCCGGCACCGGACTTTCATATTCCACATCCACGTCCGGATCGAATGCGACAACGACGCTCACGCTCAATATCAACAATGGTTCGACCCAGACGTGTTCCGCCAACCAATTCGTGAACCAGGTGAATGCGACCGGTATCACGAGCTGCGGTACGATCACCTTCCCGGCTGCGATCAGTTCGATAAATGGGGCAACCAGTTCCGCGCAAACGATCACCGGTGGGACCGGTATTAGCGTATCAACCACCGCGAGTTCAACGAACAGTACGACCACAGTAACAAACACGGGGGTCACTTCATTCACGGGAACCGGATGCGTGACAGCGGCAAATTCCACGGGATCAGTTGCTCTTGCGGTGACTTGCATTTCCGGAAATCAAAACATCACCTTCACAATCTCGGGCGACGCCACCGGCACCGCATCGGGCGCCACGGCGATCACCGATTCCATCACGGTAACGGGATTGAACGGCAAGGTGCTTCCGGCGAATACCACGGGGACTTTGCAATACTCGCAGGGCGCCTGGGCGATCAATCTTGCGACGAGCTCGCTCGGCCAATATGACGCCAATGGAAAGCTCACCAGCTACGTTGGATCATCATGCGGAGGTGGGCAGTATGTCACGGGCTTTTCAGCTACAGGTGCGGTAGCGTGCGGAACACCCTCCGGCTCCGCCACTACAACGATCAACGGCGCACCGGCACAATTCACCTTCACTCCCTCATTGTCCGGCTCGTCATTCACTATCACCTCATCGACCTCCAACGGCTCTTCCACCATCACCTTTACCGTTCCCGCAAACCTCTCGGCCTATACGAACAACGCAGGTTTCCTCACGGCCGCCATCCTTTCGATAAACGGCATGACGAACGCGAACCACGCCATAACGTGCGCCTCAGGCTGCTCGATCGCAACATCGTCGTCGGGGTCAAATGCCACGACAAGCATCACCATCAATTTCCCCAGCCAGGTCGCGACGACAACCATTACCGCGTCAGGCACCACGCTGAACGGCAATGTCTTCACGTTCGGCTCGACGAGCATTATGCAGCCCTATGTATCCGGCACCTCGCTCTATTGGAACTTCGTGAATCCCGGATTTCTTAGCAATGCTTCAATCACCACTACTGGCCCTATCACATGGTCAGGCGGCAATGTCATCGGTTGCGCGACATGTATCGCAACCAACACGGGAAATTGGGCGGGGACATGGCAAGGAGTGAACAGCTCGACCTTTCTCACTTCCTCGACCGGCGTGTCTTCCCTTACGGGAACCACAGGACAGGTCAACGTCTCGAATTCAACAGGATCAGTGACTCTTTCCACTCCGCAGAATATCAACACCACATCAAGTCCTACATTTAACAGCATCAACGCATCAGGAACTATAAACGCCTCTACTTCGATAACGATAAATGGCGTATCCGTGTTGACGACTTCGCCGTCCTCCTTAAATATCAATTCATCCACGATATTCATCCCGAATCAGGCATATCTCACGACCTATGGATGCCCGTTCGGTTTTTCGGGCGACCATACGCTGGATACGTGCGTGAATGACCTCTATAACAATAATTCTTCGACTGCATCCTCGACGGACTTCTATCTCGCTAACGGCACTTATACGTGGACCGACCCTACGGGGTTCAAATGGACAAATCCTGGTGAACAGGCACAGCTTCATTGTGCGGCCGGTGACGGAACAAGACTTGTAGATAATGCAGCAACGGGAACCATCGGAACGATAGCGTGGGGAACAGTACCGACCGCAGGCGCCGGAGTATTCGGATGTGCATTTTTTGGAGCGAACACGGTAGCCACGACCTCGGCTAATGGCGGGGTCATCGGTTGGCTTGTCAATGCTCCGTATGTCACCTTCCGCGACGATCATTTCACCCAGTTCAGCATCCAGATCTTCTTGAACACGAACACGTACCTCAACACCATCGAGAATAACTATTTCGGCTATGCGGGGTATGCTGAAATATATGCGCCGAACAGCGGCAATTCCGGCGAGAGCAATGCCCTGATCGATAACACTTTGGCCACTCTTGGAAATAGCACGACCAGCCACTGTGTGTATCTCAATACTCAAAGCACCAATATCAGCGGCAAGAGCAATGACGCCTGCACGATCGAGGTAGGAGGACTCGCGCACGTTTCGATGAGCGGTGTACACCACGAAACGATAAACGCATCGACCTATGGTGCTTACTATCCCGTCAAAGTTGATGCGGGAGGCGTGCTCACCGAAGTGAATGGCGACTATCAGCAGGACGGAACGGGCGCAAACGTCGCATCGGGTTTCATCACGAACGCTGGAGTGGTGCATGAATCGAACGCGGCCCTATGGGCCAGTCCATCGTCTACTCCAAACTTTATCGTGAATACGGGGGCGGGAACTTCGACGCAGGTGGGAACGGATAATACGAACAGCCCCGGCACGACCATTGCAAATAATATCTCTCAGTTCACGAACGATGCCGGATATATCACGACCTCAACCAACAATTTCGGAGGTCTCACGAACAGCTCTGTGACGGCTAGTAACCCCATCCTCTGGTCCACCACTTCGACCATCTCCTGTCCAACATGCCTTGCGACGAATACGGGCAATTGGGCCGGAACGTGGCAGGGGGTCAATTCCTCGACCTTCTATCCCGCGTCGAATCCGAACGGCTATATCACCACTTCCACATTTAACGCCACGGGAACGGGAAACTACTTCCCCCAATGGAACGCTTCTGGAAATGCGCTTACCGCTACGTCAGGTCTTTCTACCGTTGTGAATAATGGCAGCAGACAGGTCGGGGTAAACGGAACGAGTAGCACGTCGGTTGACGCGTTCTATGTTAAGAACAGCAGCACATCGGGAGATGTCCAGATCGAACTCCAAAACACCAATTCCGGCAACGGGGCGTATGTGAGGGTAAGCGGAGCGAGCAACTACGTTTCACTGGAGGAGGTCGGCACAGGCATTGACTGGAAGATAGGACAATTCGGTTCTACGAACTTCTCGATATTCGACGGCACGAACTCAAAGACCATCGTGACCGTAACCCCGAACGGGCCAAATAACACGATTAACATTAACGCAACGGGCAATGTACAACTACAGGCGCCCTCATCCACGATTACACTCGGTACGGCTTCAGGGACTTCAAACCCCGGCTGTGTTGTTCTTTGGGATGCTTCCGGCGTGGGAGGAAAGGTATATGAGTATGCATCATCTTCTGCGGGCAGTCCCACCAAAATCTTAACCTATACCAAACCCAATTGGTGCCAGTAAGGCGAACTAATGACAATGCTTTCGATATATCGCTCGAACAGAAGAATCTCCGATAACCTGGTTGCAAATCTTGTCGCGCTTCCCGCGCCGGTGACACACTGAAATGTACGGATTTTGCGGCTATGGAACCAACCCATACGGATCGGAGCGGAAGGGTATCAGCAGCCCAATCGTCACGCTTGGCATGCGTATCGTCCGAAGCGGCTACAGCATCGCCATGATACTGAATCTCAAATACCGCAATCTCACCTTGTCGAATCCCGAAACAAACCAACGCACACTCGAACTATGATCCTCCAACCCCAGATCGTCGGCCAGAACGATTACGGCTACCAGCTTCCTTTCACCCTCCAGGATGGAAACGGCAATTCGGTTAACCTCACTGGCGCGATCCTCACCATCACTGTGCAGGCGAGCCCGTACCAGCCAGGCGTCGCACTGTTCACCGGTGCTATGACCGTGGACAGCGCGCCGGCCGGCACATGCCATTACACCGTGGCACAAGGTAACTTTCCGAGCACCGGAACGTTCCTTGCCCAGGTCACGGCGACATGGTCCTCGAGTGAAGTGCTCACATGGTCCGGCATCACGATCATCGTGCAGCCGAAGCTCCCTCAATAGCACAATGCCCAAGGATCTGAAATCAACCACCTACGTCACGATGCGTTGCGCCGGATGCGGCAATCCTTTGCAGCGGAGGCGGGGCGTCGTGAACCCGATGTGCACCGAGTGCAAGCGCGTGAAGGCGAACGCCCGCTGGCAAAGGAACAAAGGCACTTATGCACATAGCGCAAAATCTACGGCCCGTTAAACTGAAGTCATTAGGAGTCAATGAATGAAGCCCTAAAACAATTCTCCAAGGAACTCGCCGATGCCTTAAAGGTGCACGTGGCGGCGAGGGCGACTTCGGAATTCATCAGCACAGTAAAGGCATCCGGCGATGACCGGACTTTTGAAGTCGTGATGAGCACGGCCGATGAGGACCGCCAAGGCGACGAGCTCGACCAGTCCAAATGGGACTTAAAGTATTACGATATGAACCCGGTCGTACTTTGGGCGCACAACTATTCCAGCTTCCCGATCGGTATTGTGACCGACATCGTGATCCAAGGTGACAAGGCGATCGCCACCGGGAAGTTCGCGCCAGCAGGCATCAATCCCGAAGCAGATATGGCATGCGCCCTGTATCAGCAGAAAATCCTCCGTGCAGTCTCCCCCGGCTATATCCAGAACGACGACGGCACCCGTGAACTTTTGGAGGTGAGTTTCTGTCCGGTGCCTGCCGGCAAGTACGCTCTCTCATTGCGCCAAGTGTCCGCTCTCGGCGTCTCGACCGGCGAACTCATCTCAAAGGGCTTCTTCTTCGATGAGAAAACTATCGAGCAGAAAAAGGAAGCGATCGGCGACCACTGCGAGCAGGATGACGGCACGCCCGGCATTCTTGCCGAAGGGGACAGCCCCGGAGTGCTGATCTGTGTCCCGACGGAAGACAAGACAGCGAAAGCCAACGATAAAGATATGAACGAACTCACCAAACAATTCAAAGCAGAACATGAACGGCACGGTACGGCGGTTGCGAAAGCAATCGACGAGTTTTCCGCATCGGATAAGAGCATCGAGGAATTCGAGAAGTCCATCGGCGACGAACAGGCCGAGCACCTTGAAAAGTGCACGAAAGCGATTGACGAGAATTACGAACTTGAGGACCAGAAGAAATCGATCGACGAGTTCAAGAGCGCCATTCAGGATGAGCATTTGACTCATGTAAAAGCCATCGACAAGTCTATCGACGAGTTCAAGAGCGCCCACAGCGCCGCCGATGGCGAAGACGACCAGGCCAAAGCGATCGAGGAATTTACGAAGTCCGCCGGCACCGAGCTTGACCGCCACCAGACCACGAGCATTGACCTCTGTAAAGCAGAGATGGGCGAAGGCGAGAGCGATGAGGCGAAAGCCATCGAAGAGAAGGGCCCGGTTGCCGAAGAGCTTGCGGAAGACGATGTGCTGAAAGCGAAGTACCAGAAGCTCGATCAGGTCTATGACATTTTCTATGCCTTCACGAGCGCCTACATGGACGACAGCGTTGGCGTGGGCGATTTCGAGAAGCTCCTCGATGAGGCCGTTGCCCTGATGAAGGGTGAAAAGGAAAAGTCCTTTGTCGCCGGATTCATCGGCAAAGCCGGTGCAAGCATTTCCGCAAAGAACAAGGAGAAGATCAACGCTGCTATCAAAGCTCTGGAGGCTCACCACGAATCATTCGCGGCCGACCACCAGAAATCCACCAACGATGTAATCGCCAGCCTTAAGGACCTTATCGGTCCGCCCAAGGAGGACGAGGGGAAGGAAACGCCGGACGAAAAGTCCGCGGCCCCGAAACAAAGGTCGAGCACCTCAGGAGCAGCACCCCATAAGAACCTATCCCCCTCGGAAGAGTTGGAAGTGTACTTGTTCGCCCAACGGCTCGTGAGGCAGATCAAAACTGCTTCCGAGAATGGCCTGCGCCAGATCAATGATGTGCTCGCCAAAAAGTACCGGAAGTAAGTTCGATCTACAATTCAACAATCATTTCAGTGGAAAAAGAAAAGATTTTGGAAGCCGTTACGGAGACCGTAAAAACGTCCTTTAACGACTTCATGGAAAAGTCCCTCATCCCTACGATGGAGGAAGTTTCCGTCAAAAACGCCCGCAAGGTCGTCGAGTTGGCGCTTATCGAGCGATCGGTAAAGGGCCGCGACCTCACCGGAATGGACACGGAGCAGAAGATCGCATTTGCCAAGCAAGTGCAGTCGGTGTTCCGTGGCGACCGTGAAGGTGCTTTGAAGGTTAAGTCCAACGAAGCGCTGATCGGTGAGCAGGACAACCGCGGCGGCTACTTGGTTGAACCGGAAGTTGCGTCAGCGATTCTTCGCATTGCCGCATCGGTCGGAACGATCTTGAAGCAGTGCCAGAATTGGCCTATGAAGACCGACGAATTGGGCATCCCGAATTACACGGGATCCTTCCTTACCGGCTCCTACATCGGCGTTGACCTTCCAGGAACCGTCACCGGACTCACGTTCGGCCAGGCGGTCCTTATTGCCCGCAAGTGGCAGCTCGCGTTCACCGTTGGCAACGACCTTTTGTCGGACGCCTCGGTGCAGCTCGCGGACTGGCTCATGGCGATGGCAGGCGAGGCGCTCGCGAACATGGTTGACCAGCAGGGATTCATCGGTGGTACCGCAGGTACCGCACCGGGTCCTTTCGTTGGCATCTTGAACACCGCGAACGTCAACACCTACACGCTCGCAACCGGCAACACCACCTACGCGAAATTCAATCCAGTGACCGATGCCGGAAACGTCATCGCCACTTTGGAGGAATCGATCTTAGATGGCGCCGGATGGTACATGCACCGCACTGTCTGGGCAGCAATCCGCACCGCGTTGGCTTCGAGCTCGGGACTTCCGTTCTTGTTCCTTAGCGGAGCAAAGGACGAACTCACGCATGATGCTTCTGGCGGTCCGATCAAGCCTGCAGGAGACATGGGAGGTTTCCCGGTCTATACGAACCGCTGGCTCCCCGCTACCACCGTTGGCTCGCAGGCAGGCACCGCATTCATGATCTTCGGAAACATGAAGGCGTGCGCGTTCGGCGACAAGGGCGATATGCGCGTGGCTCAGTTCGAATCAGGCTCGTTTGGCGGCAAAGAGGTTGCTCTTACCGACCAGCGCGGCATCGTGTACAAGCACCGCCATGCATTCGTGGTCGTGCTCCCCAAGGCTTTCACCGTCGTCTATACGTCGGCGTCCTAGTCAGCTTCATCCGCCTTCGGCCTTCGCCTATTCCAGGGCGTGGGCCAGAGCGGACGGGAAAATAAACCGCCCATTGGAACGTGCAAATGTTCCATCCCTTCCGATTAAAGTCGAAGGAAGGCAGGGGCCAACAACCTATTTCATGAGAATTAACGCTTATGATGATATTCGCAACGCAACGAGCATCGCTCCACAGAGCGTGACTGGATCAAGCGCTGTCAATGGTGCCTCGGTCGATACCCAGGGCTATGACAACGCCAAGATCCACGTCTATGCGGCGCAGGCATCGGGCACTCCGACTGCCGCTTCGCTCGCCGTCAAACTCCAGGAATCTCCTGACAACAGCACTTGGAATGATGCGCTCGACAACACCAGCACGGTGATCGGGTTTACGCTTACGGCCCTTCAAACGGCTGCTGCGGTCAATGCGGCACGCGTCGAAGGCCTCAACCTTAATCGGAAGCGATACCTTCGCGTGGTCGTAACCCCGTCATTCACGGCCGGTACGTCCCCCGCGATCCTCGCATACGGCGAATTGGTGTTCGGAGGCGGCGCAGGCCAGCTCCCCGTCACATCCGCCGTCTCAAATACCTAGTATTTGAGTCTTCGTTCCCATGGCTCTTCCGGTGAGGTAAGAGCCATGACACGAGGACATCCCTCGAACATCCCATGCCCGGAGAACAAGTTTATTCTTACGCACTGACGACGTTGCAGCGATGTAAAGACCGCATGCAGATTTCGAATACGGAGAGCGACACCGGACTCATGCGGACCATAAACAGCGCGACCGATCTCATTGAACGCGAGTGCGGCAAGAGCGGCCTCGATATGTACCCAAACGACGGCCACTTCATGCAGAAGACCTATACGAACGAGGTGTACACCACGCGGGGGAGGAACCAGCAGAGCCTAGTACTTCGCAATGCGCCGGTCACCTATCTCATCGTCACGGGCAATCTTACGGCAGGATCCGCGTCGGTGTCTGTCGCGCCCTATACCGGCATTGTCGCCGGCATGCCCCTCTATGCCATTCAGGGGCTATTCCCGCAGGGCACGACCATCGCGGCCGTTGGCAGCAACGGTGCGCTTACGATGAGTCAGCCCGCAAGCGTCACGCAGGCCGGGGCAGTGTTCGAAATCTCCGGTCTTATCAATTTCCAGTGGCGCTCCGGCACCCCGAGCAATCCGCAATGGACCTCGTTCATCCAGGACCAGTACGAACTCGACCAGCAGGGGCATTCGGGCATCATCCGCGTCTATGGTTCGATCCCAGGACTGTACAACAACATGATCCGAACGACGTACGTTGCGGGCTATCCGGTTGACTGGCCGAATGCTGGCAACGGCGCCTCCCATCAGCTCCCCGCCGACCTTTCGAATACCTGCGACAACATCGTCGAGCGCATCTTCAAACGCCGCGGTCTCGCTGGAAAGGCAAGCGAGAGCATGCAGGGCGCAACGGTCGCCTTCCGCAACGACCTCGACATGATGGATCTCGACGTCATCGCTCACTATCGCCGTATCGTCAATTCCTTCTAATCACATGCAAGGAGCCACATTCACAGTCGAAATCCCCAATCTCCCAAAGCTCCAAGCCGCGCTCGCCGAGTATCCGAGCATCTCAACGCCCATTGTCCAGAAGGCTATCGTCGCCGCGCAGGCAATCCTTGCAAAGTTCACCACGTCCGCCACGGTTCCCGTCAGGACCGGATATTTGGTTCAGAACTGGGCTTTTGAAGTCGGCAATCTGCAGGCCCGCTGGTATCCCAAAGCGCAGTATGCCCCGTATGTTGAGTTTGGCACTGCGCCACACGAGATCCGGCCGGTGAACGCACGCGTGCTCGCGAACAAGAAAACGGGCCAGATCTTCGGCATGCTCGTGCATCATCCTGGAACTAAGGCCAATCCATTCATGGAACGCATCCTTGCCTCCGCGCAGCCGGACATCGAAGCGTTGTTCGGAGTTGCGCTCAGCGAGGTCACGACCGCTATAGCAAATCGCACCAATGCCTAACACGCCCGCCCAAAACATAAAGAACGCCATCATCACTGATCTTCAATCGCTCGTCACAAGCGGCGTGTTGAATGCAGTCATCGCAGATGATTTCACAAAGCTCAATCCCCTCGACCGGATATGGCCAGGCTTTCCGTCCGCCCTCGTCATTCCACCAACCGTTACCAATTCCGAGTATTACGACGTAGCGACCAACCTCCGCGAGTACACGTGGTATGTGATGGTCATTACGACACCGGAGAACCTTTCAGCCACCGATCCGACGTACCTAGAGGGATTGATCGATCAGACGCTCCAGGTGTTCGATAATGATGTGACGCTGCAGGGCATGGCGAATGGCGGCGTGCTTCCCGCCATCCTCGACCCGCCGGGGCCTGTGAGTAGTAATGGCGTGACATTTGTCACCGTGTACATTACGCTTAGAGCAAAGGTCCTCGTACCAGCGGCAGTGCAATAAATTAACTCATCACATCAAGTGGACATTCCCAACAAAGTAAACAAAATTATCGACGGCAGTTCCGTCGAGAACAAGGACGTGCAGCCTACGACGATCAAGGCCACGTCGCAGCTCGAAAACGAGTATTTCTATCCGGAATCAAACGGCTACCAAGCTTTCTCCGTCCGCGCCGCTACCCGCGAGGACGCGCACAAGATTTATCTCGAAAGAAGGAAGCCGGTGAATCCGGAAAAGGTCGCAGAAACAGAAACCAATAACGAATAACTATGTCTCTAAAAGGAATAGGCAGACTATTCAGCATCGGCATCGCAAAAGAAGTCACCCGCGGTACAGCCATCGCTTCTGCATCCCATTGGCTCCCGTTCAGCGACGCATCGATCGAGGAGAAATACGACAACGTTACGCAGGACGAGGCATACGGGGTCATTGAGGATTCCGTGGGCCAGTTCCGCGTAAAGAACTGGGCGGAGGGCACGCTCAAGGTTCCCCTCACGGACCTCAGCTTGCCGCTCATCCTCTACTCGGCGTTCGGCGCAAATACGGACACGACCCACTCAGGGGAGACGACCGTGTACGACCACACGACCAAAGTAGGTGAGTCAGCGCAGCATCAGTCCCTCACGCTCTTTATCCACGATCCGCTCTCCGCGCAGGATTACTCCCACGCATTGGGCGTCATCCACAAGCTCGAATTGGACGTGCAGTTGAAGAAGTTCGCCGAGCTCACGCTTAGCGTAAAAGCCCAAAAGGGAGCAGTGCAGTCATCGTTCACCCCGTCCATCGCTGCGGAAAACCGTTTTCTCCCGCAGTACATGACCTTCAAATACGCGACCACCGTCTCAGGCCTCTCGGGCGCGACGGCGATCCAGTTGAAGTCCATCAAGCTTTCGGTCGATGCCAGCGTCGAAGATGACGAAGTACTTGGCAGCGTTGCCCCCGTGGATTTCCTCAACAAGGAATTCAAGGTAGAAGGAACGCTTGAGGCCATCTGGCAGAACGAGTCGGACTTCAAGACGATCGCGCTCGCCACACCGAATGTCGCCCAGGCGATGCTCATCGACATCAAAAACACGGACGTGAACATCGGCGTTGTGCCGTCGCATCCGGAGGTAAAGATCACGCTCGACCAGGTGTACTTCACCGAGTTCTCGCGGCCGATCACGGTCAAGAATCTCGTTTACCAGACCGTCAAATTCAAGGCAGTGTACTCGACGGCGAACAGCGAGATGCTGAACATCGTGACGACGAATACGAGTGCGACAGTCTAGCGCAGCAACATAAATTAAATCCTCACAAAAATCCTCACCATGGAAAGAGAAACCACATCATTCAGTGCGGGCGGTCATACTATCGTCGCAAAGACGTACCTGACAGCCCGTGAAGCGAATCAGCTCCGCCAAACGCTCTATGCCCAGATCAAAATGAGCATGAGCGACGTCGAAGCCGGAAAGACCGAAGTAAAAGATATTCCCGCGGGAGTATTGCTCGAACAGGAATTGAAGGCACTTGAACTCGTGATCGTGAGCATTGACGGGGGCGCCGATAATATCGCCGAACGCCTCCTCGATCTCCGTTCCGATGAGTACAGCGAGATTGTTGCCGAAGTGAATAAAATCACCAGGACGGATTTTCAGAAGGCGAAATAGAGCTGGCATGGAGCCGCTATTTCGCCTTCAAGGGGATCATTGATTACCCGGAGCAACTTGCGGTCATTCTCTGCAGGGAAATGAAGTGGAGCTGGGAAGAATATCTTAACCAACCCGCATGGTTCGTTAAATCGCTTCTCCTCCTGATGCAGGCCGAATCCGAGCATATGAATAAGCAGTCCAAGTAGCCCGCCTTGCAAGAGCGCTGATTTCATGGCAGGGTTAAGGCAAAGGTCGAAATAGCAAATACTAGACACATCATGAAACAAAATAATAAGTGTCCTGAGTGCGGACAATATAAGCTCGTTGCGCGGAGAATACAGCCTTTGGCTACCGGAATCGTCATATTGTTATGCGGAGCGTGGGAATGCATTTTCTTCCCTACCATTGGCGCGTGGGTCAGCTCCCTCGGCGCAGTGGTCATACTCGCGAGCATTTTCGTTCCCGGCCGCATCTGCACGAACTGCAAATACCAACTCTTGAACGCGTAATCACACTGCAATGCCGACCGCATCCACCACTTTAGAAATCCTCGTTAAATTGAAAGACGAGGCTTCGGCCGCGATGCAGGGACTCGGCCAGAATTTGCAGAGCGTTGGACAGAGCATGACCTCAGTAGGAAAGACCATGACGACGGATATTACCCTTCCGCTCGTGGCTTTTGCTACTTATGCCGTTAAAGGCGCAATGGATTTCCAGCAGGCAATGACCCTTGTGCAGACCGAAGCGGGCGCATCCGCCACCGAGGTGGCGGCGCTCTCGCAACAGGTGATGCAACTCGCTACTACGAGCCAACAGGGGCCGACAGAGCTAGCAAACGGCCTCTACCACCTTATCTCTCTCGGCCTCAATGCCAAGGACGCATTCAACGCACTCAAAATCGCTTCAGAGGGCGCAGCCGTGGGACAGGCCGATCTTGAGGCGGTAACGACCGCCCTTGGTGGCGCAATCTCATCGGGAATCAAAGGAACCTCCGATTATGCAGGAACGATGGCAACGCTGAACGCGATCGTCGGATCCGGAAACATGAGAATGACTGATCTTGTGAGTGCGCTCGGCACTGGCATCCTCGCATCCGCGAAAACGGCGGGCCTCTCCATTCAAGATGTGGGCGCAGCCCTCGCCACGATGACGGACAACGGCGTTCCGGCCACCGATGCAGCTACCCGTCTCAGAATGACCTTCTCACTCATGGCGGCCCCCACCCACGGTGCCATAAAAGCTCTACAGAGCATCGGCATGACCCAGTTCCAGCTTGCCGACGACATGCGTAACCACGGTCTTCTCTCGGCGCTTCAGGACCTGGAGGACCATCTCAAGAGTTCCGGCAAGACCGCCGACGAACAAACTGCCGTGATGACAAAGGCATTCGGCGGGGCGCGCACCGGGACGAGCATCGAACTTTTGATACAGAATCTAGGCAAGCTCCAAAGCAAATATGGGGTCATTGCGCAGGACGTTAATTCGTTCGGCGTTGATGTACAGGTACAGGCAAATACTTGGAACGGTCAGCTCGACAACATGAACGCGAACCTTCAGGTCTTCCGAGATAGTGTTGGTACGTCGCTGCTCCAGATCGGTAACCAGGTGCTCCCTATTGTCATCAACGCTCTCAAGGACCTCGTGATGTGGTGGACCAACTTGTCGCCCGGCATGCAAAAGGCGATCATCTACGTCGCGATGTTCGCCGCAGCCATTGGACCGTTACTCATTGTGGTGGGTACTCTGATCAGTGCAATCGGGAGCGTCATTACATTCATTGGCGGATTCATCAGCATCATGGGCACGGTCATCGCCTTTATGGGTCCGGTGGTTGCCGCGCTTGGCACTGTGGTCGCTGCAATAGGCATCTGGCCAATCGCAATAGGAATCGCGGTCCTCGCCGTTGCTGCGTTGATCGTCACGCACTGGACGCAGATCAAGACATTCCTTAAAGCTACTTGGGATCAGATCAGCGCCCTCATGCAGATATTTCTCGATGGCCTGCAGACGATGTGGAACGCCGTGTGGGGTGGCGTTTCCGCATTCTTTATCAACATTTGGGATGGCATCAAAACCGCCCTCACGAACGCGCTTAATTTCCTTCGTGGTGAATTTACGACGTTTGTGAGCTGGGCGTCCGGCATCCTACAGCCGCTTCAAAATGTCATCAATGGCATCGGCTCGGCCGTGGGTGCCGCGATGAGTGTCGGGAAGGGCGTAGGGAGCGCGGTATCGAGTGTCATTCCCAAGTTCGCCAATGGCGGCATAGTATCAAGCCCTACGCTCGCCCTCATCGGCGAAGCAGGCCCCGAGGCCGTCATTCCTCTTTCGGCATTTAACAACGGCATGTCGCTTTCATCGAAAGGCGGCGGGGGAAATGGCGGCGGAAGTATTGTCGTGAATATCAATGGCGGCAATTACCTCGATTCCGGCGGTGCAACAATGATCGGCAACGCGCTCGCTGCGCAGATCTTGCGGCAAATTAAACTCACGAACTACGCGCACTGATGCCAAATCCTGTATACATCACTTGCAATTCCGTTGACATCTCCAATTCCATCGACTGGTCGTCGGATCGATCACGCGGCAGGTCCTCACGAAAGAAGTATCGACCCTCAATTTCAATGTAAGGATAGGCGCGGGGCAGACGTATCCTGCGAAGACGGTCCCGAAGCTCAACGACATTATCAAGTTCTACGATGCGAGCGGCATTATCTTCGGCGGCCAGGTCACGGAAGTGGAGGCCACTATCCAGGGTCTCATGCTCACATGGCAGATCACCTGCACGGACTGGGGATACCTCTTCGACGGGACATTGGTGAAGAAAAACTACGCCATGATGGATCCGCACGACATCGTGCTCGATATTGTGGCGAATTTCGCACCCGGCAAGGGCTTTACGACCACCCATGTTCAAACGGCCAATTTCCTCTTGCCGTCGATCAAGTTCAATTATCAGCCGGCGACGAAATGTCTTGAGTCCCTTGCGAAACTGATCGGCTGGGACTGGTATATCGACGCGAACAAGGACATCCATTTCTTTCTTGGCGACGTACTGAGCGGGGCAGGCGAAGGTGGGTATGCGCCCATCATTCTTGACGAGACGAGCGGGGAGATCGAATGGAACTCGATCGACATCAACCAGAACCTTCAGAACATGAAGAACAGCGTCTACGTGATCGGAGGCTCGTATTCCAAGACCTTCAACGCAGGCAATACGTCCGACGTCTACCAAACGGACGGGATCGCAGGCGTGTTCGCCCTCGCCTATCCTTATGACATCAGCACGATCACCGTGACGCTGGCGGGCGTCTCGCAAAGCGTGGGGACAGACCAGCAGACCGACCCCGGCACCGTGCAGGTGCTCTACAACGAAAAGAACCGCTTCATCAAATTCACCGCAGGTGCACCTACATCGGGCCAGACCGTGAAGATATACGGGAAAGCGATGATTCCGATTGTGGCTCATGCCTCAGATGCCGTGGGCATAGCGACCTACGGGGAATTCCAGGACGTCATCATTGACCGGAAGATCACGACCGTCACGGAAGCGCAGCAGCGTGCGAAGGCGGAGATCATCCAATTCGGCCATGCAGTCTACGATGTCAAGTTCAATACCCTCGTACCAGGCTGCCGCCTCGGCCAGGTGCTTGCCGTGAACCTTCCCAAGTTCGGCCTTACGAATTATCCATTGCTCATCAAGCGGGTAGAAGCCAAGGTGTTTGTTCCGGGTGCGAATGCCCAACTCGAATATCAGGTTGAAGCCATCGGCTCCGATACGGTGACGTTCGTGGACATCATGACCACAATTCTGCAGAAGGAAGCCAGCCAGACACTGGTAGACGACTCAACAGTGAACGAGAATCTTGAGGTCAATTCCGAGACGATCGCCACTTCCGAGGTTGTGAGCGCGACCGCCAGCACTCGTCCATACATGTACGGTCCGACTTCTCCACAGGCCCGTTATGGCTTTGCAACGTATTCGTAACTATACTAAGAGTAAATCCCCTCCTATCTATTCTCATGAACGTTAAAACGCAAGAAGGCCTTAAAGTTTCAGGGAAAATTACTATACGCTCGTATCCCGCCGGCACCCTTCACCTTTACCGAACGCTCGTTGACCTTGGGAAAATCGATCTCGCACGTGGACTTTTAGCTGACGGCAAGATTGAGGTCGAGGAGAAGAATCTCATCGTCGATTCGCCCAACTATGGCAAAGACATCCTCGTCCAGTACCTCATCAGCTCGTACAACGGCTCCTTCGCCTTTCCGCTCGGCATCGCATGGGGAGAGATCGGCACGGGAAGCGCCACCCCGACGGTTGGCGATACAGCACTCACTACGCCCGCAAATCGCGCGCCCGTAGCCTATGCAGCCGACAATGCGCTGCAGATGGCACAGCTTCAATTCTTTTTCCCTGATTCGAGCCTTGCTAACGGCACCTATTACGAGTGCGGCAGCTTCATCGGCGGAACATCAACGATCGGTACGGGAAACATGTTTAATCATGCATCATTTGCAACACCGTACTCGAAATCCAGCGGAACAGACACGACTTTAGAAATTGATATTTCCTTCACATGAAGTCCCGACCTCTTGGCATTCAATCCATTCTTGCCACCGATCACAACACGCGTCGTGATGACGCCCGCGGCGGAAGTTTCCTCTTGCCACACCAGCAGCAGGGTGCCCTTGCGTTGCCGACAAATCCTACGAATGGCCAGACGATCACGATCACAATCAATGGAACAGCAATCGTGATTACGGCGGTTACCGGAACACCGACGAATCCAAACGACGTCAAAGCTCCGGGCACACCGGGTGGCTTCGCCGCGAACGTTGTCAATTTCCTCCGCCGCCCCGATGTGACAAACGCAAACCAGATTGCGGCCACAGTTCCCAACCAAGCACTCCTCTTTTACCTTGGCTGGTCCCTGCCAGTCGGGGCTACCACTATCACACCGTTCTCGCTGAACAAAAGCGTCAATGGCGCAACGTCCAATTTCTCTTCGCTCGCAGTGAGCACCACGGTGACGGGCGCATCGTGGAGCGCTCAGACGATGCAGCTTTACGTTGAGGACGGGACCTATTACATCAACGGCACGCGCTATCTCTTTAATGGCGGATCGACACCGACCGTCAGCGCGCCCATCTCGAATCCGCGCATCGACGTACTTACGATCGACACGACAGGATCCCTTGCATGGACGACCGGAACCGAGAACGCCAGTCCTGTTTTTCCCACTTATCCCGCCAACAAACTTGCAATATGCGAACTCTACAACGTCGTCAGCGAAACCTTCCTGTATGACGGCGAAAACCAGCAGGCCGGACAAGGATACATTTATAACGACGTGCGGCCCACGACCACGTCAGGCCCGATCCTGAGTTCTATTCCTGACGACCTACTGCCGGATGTCACGGATACTCGCTCGCTCGGCTCGTCGAGCCATGAGTGGTTGAGCATATATGGCAAAAATGTCTTCGTGGGCGGAGCTCCCGTTGCCGGCGCGAAGTTCGGCGGAACGGGCGCAGATGGTTCGCTCTCGGCCACAAGCGGAGCGACAAACATCGACCTCGGGGGTGCTGCGATCATGACAAAAAACTATACGAGCATCAGCATCACAGGTACCGGCTATATCACATTCAGCAATCCATCGAGCGGCGGCACGATTGTCGTGTTGAAGTCTCAAGGGAATGTAACAGTCTCAACGTCCGCGACGTCGGCATTTGTGCTCGTCGGGGTGGGCGGGGCTGGTGGTGCAACGCCAAGTGGCACGAGTGCATCTGGAAACGGGGGTTCTTCCTTCGGCTCGTGGATTGGGGCCTTCCTAGGCGGCGGAGGGGGCGCAGGGAATGGAAACCCTGGCGCAGGCGGCGGCGGAGGGGGCGCAAGTGCGACGAGTCTTGGAAGTTCGGGTTCTAATGGAAGTGGAGGCACAACGGGCGGATCTGGTGGCTCAACACCCTCTCTTTCTTCTAAGGTGGCTCAATACATAAAGATGGGACTTCTGCCTGGCTCGGGCGGCGGCTCGGGAGGTAACGGATTTACCTATGCGAATCAGGGGGGTGCAGGCGGTGCGGGCGGCGGAGCGCTCTATGTCGAATGTGCCGGAGCATTAAACATCACAGCGACCATCAGCGCAGCGGGAACCGCCGGATCGAACCAAGCCGGCGGTAACGGTGGCGGCGGCGGAGGGGGCGCAGGAGGATGTATCGTCATTCTCTACAACACACTCACGGCGAATAGCGGAACCTATACTGTAACGGGTGCATCGGGGGGTGCGGGCGGCTCCGGCTACGGTGGCGGCGGCGGAGGGGCAAACGGGTTCTCTCTCGTCACATTAAACACCGAATTTGCATAATCATGAACCAATACCTTACCGCGCAAAATGTTTTTAACTTCATCATCTTGGGTGGGTTCGTTATAAACGGCATCGCCCAGTGGTATGGCGGGAAAAGCACGAAGAAATCGGAAGAGCTCTTGTCAGCAGAGCGAACCGTCAAACTCGTAAATGAGACAAACGCGGGCCTTGAGTTGCGGGTGACCGACCTCACAGGCAGCGTGAACGAGATGGGAAAACTCATCGCGGTGCTGGAGGCAAAGCTTAAAGTCACGGAGGAACTGAAGGATCAATACTATGACATCCTTCGCAATCGTGACCCAGAATTCCAGAAGTTTATGGTCAACACCAACACCTCGCTTCTCGCAATCGAAAAGTCACTGGAGCAACTCCTCAAATCGGCACAGCAGCCGACGGTTAGCATAACGAACTCCAAGTAGCGATGCCTCGATCCCCTATCCCCTCTCCGATGCCTCACTCAAACCACTCCCCCACCGTGAAAAGTCAGAAAACATGAGGGCCACGAGAGGGTAGGGGATTGCTCTTATCCCCAGGCCAGCCCTCGACAAATAGCACAGAACAATCACAATTAAGGCAATGCCACAAACCCCTCATTCATTCGAGAAACTTGGTGCGATTCCGTACAAACGAACGGGCGCCGAGCTTAATGTGGGACAGGCCGCGGCACCGATCGCCGCACCGACACCTTATGAAGACCCCGCGTTTTTCGCTACGCCGATTGATATGCAAGGAAAGTCTCCCGAATGCGGGGGATTTAGCGTTGGCTTTTATCTCGCCTATCTGCTCGGGCTCTTGGTGAAGCTGTCTGGCAGTTTTGCTTATGCATACGAAAAAACGGTGGACGGTGTTCCGAATATTGACGGCACTCATATCGCCGCCCTCGGAGATGTCGCACAGGCCGCCGGAATCTGCCTCAAAGAATTGTTCCCCGATGATGGCACGAACCCGGAAGGAACACCCACGACCAAATGGAACGCGGCTACTCCACAGGCGATCAGCGACGCACTCACGCGTGCGGGTTGGCTCTCCCTTTTCCTCACCGATCTTTCATGGAACGGAATACAGAGCGCGATCTCAAAATACAAGGCGGTCATCATCGAGGCTCAAGTAGGCGACGAATGGTGGACCGCGCCGAACGGTTCGATCTCATGGCGCGAAGCCGACATATTGCCGATCCGGCCTCCGAAGGCGGTCGTAGATTCCCATTTCTTCGTCGCGGGCGGGAAGTACGACGCTAACAATACATGGTTCGCAAACTCGTGGAGCACGGAGTGGGGCCATAACGGCTTCGGGTATTTCAATAAGAGCTATATTCCGTTTATCAAGAATGCAATCGTGCTTTACAAAATGCCGCCGTCAGTCCAGACGGTCGTGAACCATCCAACACTTACACCGGCGGAAAAGCAGTCCATCATCCAGCAAATAATTGACGATATTGCGCAGGAAGTCGGGCTGATTAAAAAAGAAATCGGAATACCATAAAAGGTCGAAAACAAAACATCCATACCTACACATGCAAAAAATAGGCGCCACTGCAAAGCTCGTATTGCATGGCATTGTGAACATCGGGGGCAATGCAGCGATAATCGCGATCCTTCCATCGTTGCTTCCGGTCGCTTGGGTAGCGGTGATCTTTCTCGTGTTCAACTTGGCACAAGTGATCTACGCATTCACCGACCCTTCCTATGCGGTCCATCTGATCCAGACGGGCCAATTGGCCGTTCCTTCGGCAGAGACCGTTCTCCCGAAGCCGCCCGTCCCCCCGGCAGCGACCCCTTCGGCCTAGATCAGGCCAAGAGAGGACGTTCATCAACGTCCTCTCTTGCTTTCCGATTCGCAACGCATTCGTGCATCTAGTCGAACCTCCTCGCCAGTAGCTCTTACGGACGGGACTGTCCAGCTAAGCCGCGCGGCTTGCTCCTACAGAAGAACTACTGGCGCGGGCGCTGAGCGTCGCGCGCTGCAGGTTGTGAACGTGATGATTCGACCCATCACCAGTAGCGACCTCCAGCGCGGGGCGCTCACAAAAAGAGGCAAAACAGCCTCCGGTCTTGCTGGGAAGCAGACCACCGTGGGCGCTCCAACAGTTCCTTAAAAATCTAGGAGGTTCCCGTGAGACGGCTCCTTATCTTTCTTCTCCTCGCCCTTTTCTGGACGATCATCGTGATCGCTCAAGACCGAATGGTGAAACAGAATTTCAGCATCGCTGGGGTTCGGTACACCTTTACGGGTTCCATCGAGGGATGGAATGAACTCTCTAAACAGGTAAAGCTTAACAACCTGCTCTGCGAGATTATGGCCGACGAAGCGAAAGGGCTTCATCCCTACCAAAAACTCAAACTCGCCAAGAAATTGGCAAAAGACCTGGAGGAATGATGCTCATCTTTCTCAGCCTCGTATCGATCGCAAGTCTTGGACTGAACATCGTCATCTTTGTTCGCGTCCTTCCGGCATCAGGAGAACGTATCACCACCTGCCCGAAGTGCCTCAACCGGACACTGTTCCTCGTCCGGATGTGCGGCAGTAAGGGATGCGATTTCATGCGCGCCACAACCGAAGCAGAAAACTTGATAGGAAGGTGAACCATGACACTCCTCGCCCACACGGGTACCGAACTCATGACCCGCGACCAGCTCGCTGAAATCCTCCCGCCCGAACGGACGGCAACCCATCAACCGATCGCCCATTCACTCCTCGTCACCTCGCTCATCGAATCCCTCTCTTTCCGGCATATCAATGTCGTGAAGGAGGAATACGCCGTGAGCGCTGATGGCATGAAGCTCTTCGGGTGTCTCGACCTTGAGACGCTCGGTGACGGCTTTCGCTTCTCACTTGGACTTCGCAATGCGAACGACAAAAGCATGCGGCTCGGCCTCGTTGTCGGAGTACGTGTTCTCTGTTGTGACAACATGGCATTCTCTGGGGACTTCGAACCCGTATTGGCGAAACATTCGAAACACTTTGATCTCAATACGGCACTCGCAATCGGCCTCGAACAGATGCAACGCAACTTCAAGCCGATGGCGGATCAGATCGTCAATTGGCGCGCGGCACAAATAACCGACCGCGATGCCAAGGAAGTGATCTACCGTGCCTTCATCGAAGACCACCTGGAAGCACCGAAGCACCTGGCACGGATCGTCCATGCGGAGTACTTCACTCCCTCGCATCCGGAGTTCGCACCACGCACGAAGTGGAGCCTGCAAAATGCCTTCACTTCATCCTTCAAACTGCTCGAACCTATCCCGCTTTTCAAAGCGACCGCAAGTCTCGGAACTTTTTTTCGAAACTAGCGATTGCAGCAAATCGGGCGCAATGTCTATGCCTGTCTTTCTCTTACGTCCCACGCAGGAACTCATTAGGGTCGTAGAAGGAGAGATCCCATGCGCTACAACGTCTTGCGCGGATTGCAGACGAGTTCCATTACTCCTCGTAGCCCGCGCTCCATCCCTCGGAAACACACCCATTTGCCGTTTAAACGTCAGACCTACTCGCTCCGGTACCACCAAGTTCCATGGTTCCTCAAGGGAAGACCGAGAGCTTCGGTTAGACACTCACGAATCAAACGCACCCCAGCATCAAGAATCTGGAAAGGAGACGTATGAAGAAATGCCCAGGTTGCAGAAAGGAAGTCCCCGAATGGGCAGTGATTTGTCCCACGTTCGGATGCGTACACGTATTCCTCGCGGACAACCCTCAACCACGTGTAGCCTCGATTGGGCGCACGTATCCCGCCGGCACTGTGTACGAGAACCGATAGGAGGAACCATGTCCGTCGTGATCTGCGAAATGTGTACCCTGCCCGTGGCCCAGAACGACGGCACGACCATCCATCTGGAACACAGGGGAGTCACTCTCACGTATACCTTCCACAACCGTGGGCCGAACGACTGCCTCGCACAGAAGATCAAACTTTTGAGCCAGGAGTCACAAGTCCCCGCTTCTCAGTAGCAGTTTAAGCAGACGAACCACTTCGCCTGCTTTTTTTGGGCATAATCCTTGGCCTTGCGCAAAGAAGGCGATTGACTGCGTGTGCAAAGCTCTTGGGATGGTCCTCCCCTCCCGGACGCTCGGCATTCTTAATTCGTTCCCAATCGGAGTTCCAAGTCGATGTCCTATTGCCCAGGCGAACCAGTTCCTCAAACTGGCATATACCGTGTCATCCACGACCCACCCCACGCAGGAGACCATGACGTTGTATGCGTCTATGGTCACCACTTTCCCCGTTGCAATGAATGTCATCATCCTCGCTTTACTCTCCTTCGGGGTGCCACCTACGTCATGAACCACGCCTGCTTCAGAAAGCGATCCACTATCGGCCTGTGAATAGCGGGCTTGCATTCCTTCACAAAAGCTTCATGCTGAATATGTCGCAAACCAACCTCGGCTCTTAAATGAAGCCGATGCCCAACAGGGCGGCGGGGTAGTGACAGGAAACCCGCAATGAATGAAATTTATATGTATTGGAGCCCTATTTTTAGCCGTATTAGCCCCGACAGCCCGCTATAACGTCATTCCTCGCGCCCAAGCGCAGACGCCACCCCGCCACCCCCTCACCATTGTCCAAATTTACGCCATGGCGCCTGTTTTGAAGCCTATCTTTGCCTGTGAGTCCACCGGCGATAAAAACGGTACTCCGAGGCAATTTAACGCCGACGGCAGCATTCTCTGGGGACGTGAGAAGGATCCTGTTACCGGCAAAACAATCGTCGTGAAGCGAGATGTCGGAGAAGCCCAGATCAATACCAAAGCGCACGCTGGCGAACTCGAGAAGCAGCATCTTGATGTGACGACCAATGAATGGGATAACGTGTGGTTTGGCTACGAACTATATCTAGAAAGCGGTACGCAACCATGGATAGCCAGCAAAGCTACGTGCTGGGGTTCATAATTCCTTCATCTTTGCCACGGTATCCTGTATAGGCTCGCTATTATGGGCGCGGGCAGAAGGTCGAACAGGTCGAAAATCCATAAGTTAATCCTGTCCATGTAAGACCTTATCTAAAGCTAAAAACTTTGTTTTTGCGCCCTACGGCCTCCCTTGCATGGGACTAGGGCTTTTTTTATCCCTTGCTTTTCCACGCCAGTTTTACATACTTCGAGAATGATGCCTTTAAGTGTGTGGGCCGCGGCCCTCAAAGAACGGAAAAAGCTATTGAAGAGGCAAAAGCAAAACGCCTACGTCCAAGGTCATCAAGAGATCATCAGGGAGCAAAAGAGAAAATCCCGACAAAGGCTACAGCAGCACGTGCGTCCCAGCCAAGATAATGACCGCAAGGAGCAGGAGAAGTGCAGCAATCATGAAGAATAGACTTTGGCGTGACTTCGTGCGCATATACACGATTGAAGCGAAGACGACCAAAACACCAGCGATAACACCCACAATTTCTTTCATGGCGAGAATCATACGCCGCTGTGACTGAATCAGCAGTACAATCCCGCCATGAGCACCGAGAATGAAATCATTTCCAACGAGGTTGCAATCGCGTTGCTCGACAATTTGGCACAGGCCACCATCCTATTGACCCCCCAACTCAATCACCTGCTCTCCGACGCAACTACGCCAGAACAGCGCCAGGAATTTCGAGCACTTGCTGGCCGGAGCCGAGTGTTTGAACTGTCCAATGACATTTTTCGCCTCAACCAGTTAATGAACGCATTATGCAGCGAAACGGCCCGCAATATCCTCAAAACAGCATGAAGGGGGTGCGGTACAATCCCGCCATGAAAACCCTCCCTCTCTACGAACACGCCACGCCTCAATTCACCATCGTGAAGTCGCCCAGCGACGAATCCTACCTGACCATGACCTATGAAGGGTCGCTCCACTACAAGATTTTCAACTGCCTCAACTCGTTCACCTTTCATCTCCGGCGGGACATCCCATTACGAGAAGCCTATGCCCTCCAAGAGATGCCGAGTCGAAGTGTGAGTGTGCAGGGCGAATAGAAAGCTCAGGCGAGAGCACATGATCAGCCTTCGTCGCATAGAAGCAGCGATCTGAGTTTCTCGATTTCATCATGGAGCATCAAGCAGTACATGGTCTGGTCATCAGTGAGTGGCTCACTCGCAGTCAGAAGATATTCGAGGTTACGCAAAATTTCGAGAGAAAGGCTGACCTTCACTGCACGTCTTCTGATCTGATAATCCAGGCTCTCCATCCGATGGGGCATCCAGTTCATGCCGGCTACAGATGCGGAGCACCGCGGGTACGGTTGCAAACTTTTTACCGGGCCTATCAATATTTTTAGCCTACTTGGCAATCTGGCTCGCTGAAACCGTAAATGTGCCAACGATCCCGTTAAATTCGCCAGCCGCGTTGTACAGGGGGGTTCCCTGTACATCAACCCAAATAGCAGTTCCATCTTTGCGCCGGAGCCGGAAGTGGAACGGCGCTGAATCGCCTGCCTTTTTGAAATTAAAAAGGCGCTGCGCGGCAGCTACATCTTCGGGAAAGACGTAGTCAAACGAGGCTCGCCCTTTCATCTCCGACGGAGTGGTACCCAAGATCTCCGCCATGTGGTCGCTCGCATAAGCCGTTTTCGCTTCCGTATTGATGATCCACAGGCCGTCCAGGGGTTTGTCCATGCGTCTCGCTTACCTAGGAGCCATTGTAGACGAACCAATTGATGCCATCTGCTGAGGCTGGCGCGCGAGATGTAGCTCAATACGTTTCAAACACTCCGGGGAGTTAAAACGGGGGAGTCTAAATTGCCCGTATCAAATAAGCCAAATCGTCCAGCTAAGCACAAGCAGAAGGGCACCTAAAAGGACTAGTGTTGCCCGCACCTTGTGCTGTGACCGCATCCGCAGGTAATAGATCGAAGCTACGACAAGGACGATTCCCAGTATCAATCCGACATACCGATAATCCATGTTCGTCATGATAGGCGACCGGAGCGATGTGGATTCTTATCGCCCCCAGGCGGAACAATGCTACTCTCCGCGCCAATGACAAAAAAACCGGCAGTTACCGAATTATTGGCTTGTGTCGTACCCCGACCTCCGGGGTACCATCGGTTTGTGGTCGAGAGCATTGACCTCGTGTCAATCCGAACGATACAGGACCCGGTGAATACCATACCTCCCGCAAGGCCCCGCTTGTTGGATACCGACAAACGAACAGCCCACCCGGCAGGGCATCTTCGCATGTAGGACGCGATAAAGCTTGGTACCAAATCTTCTTTCGCCGGGAGAAGGAGATTGGTGTGACTGCATCCCGCCGTCGTAAAAAAACCGATCACGACCCAAGTATTGAAGGTACCGCGAAAATTCTTCTCGGCGCCGCGAGCATTCTTCGTACCATCTACGACCTCTTGCATCTCTTTTACAAATGAAGGGTATGAATGAAAATCCGCATTTACTTTCTCATCATTGCCATCTTCCTCGCGTTTCATCTGCCGCTCTGGGAAGCAATGCCCGTTCTCATTGGCTATTACGTATGTGAACGCATCGACCGATGGCTGGAGCAAAAGCGCAAGGACCGGATCTTCGAGGACGAGATGGGATTATGGAAAATCAACCCCCACGATCCCACGATGGAAGTGCGGGACGACGGCTTCACGCGGCCCCATCTCGATAACAAAGATGAGACTGTCGTCATGCGTATTGCTCAATTCATTTGGCGGTTGCACTGACCCCTTTATCCTTGCCATGCCCACTTAACAAAGCGAATCACTCCGATTAAGAGCGACACCACCATCGCGACGCCAAGTGCTATACGTATGATCCACGCTCCGGCGCCCCCTTTGTAGGTCCAGGTTCCCATCATCATTGTTACGTACCAAAATACCGCCCCCATGAGTAGCCATCCCCACCACGGCACGCTCCCCAGCATTTCCACTCCTCCCCTACACCTTTAATGTGCTACCAGTTTATCCACACCCCCTCCTTGCGAGATTCTGTACGTTTGCTTTAATTCAAAGGTCCAGAGATGGATGGCGTAGACACCGATTAACAACGAACCTTTTGGGTTAGTCGGGAGGAGTGGGCTTCCAGCCGCAAGGCTAGATCCTGCTATCGGCCTTAAAAGCTGAGAACCTCACGGCTACGCCAAAGGGTTTTTTTCGTGGCGGTTCCTTGAAAGCTGAAGTGGCGGAATAGTAGACGCTAAACAGAAACTACAACTCCATAAACAGGCGTTCGTCTTGTTGAAAGTCTAGGAGTCCTTTAGACCAGCACAACGACAGTGCGCGTTCTGTCCGAAAGGGCGTGAGCTGAACTGTCGGAAAACAATAAACGCGAAGCGCGTATCAATGGCGGTGAGACTCTTACGGGTGGACCGAGTCCCGAACGTATAGGTTGACCGATACCTGCGTAGTCTCAGTTGATATGTATCGAGGTGGACGCCCTTAGCGGGGAATATACTTCGATCGCGGTGGTGTGGCGGCAAGCAGTATTAGGGTAGGAATTGCAAAATCGGGCGAGAGTAAATACTGCGATAGTGCGCGGCATCCTAACTGGTAAGGGCAAGGTAATTAGACAAGGAGCAGTTTCATGCGAGGTCATGTGGTACGCAGAAGGACTTGCAATAGTTCTGCGCGTCAAGGGATGTGTACAATCCCAAATCCTCGCCTTCAGCTTTCAGGGAATCTCCATACTCCGGGGAGTTAAAACGGGGGAGTCTAAATTGCCCGTATCAAATAAGCCAAATCGTCCGGCAGAATGGCGATTAGAGAACAAGGACATATTGGCTTCGTCTTACCACCTATCATTTCGGAATTCCCGAAAAAAAGAGGGGGGTAGGGGGGAGCCTCCAAAAGAGAACAGAAAACATATTTAAGAAAATGAAGAAAAAGAAAAGAAGTAATTGTGTTTTGCGGCGCGAGTTTTCCGAATTCTCATGGCGAGTGTTTCTGTAGCGATGACCCCATCATGTTTAGCGGGGACTAGAAAAAAATCGGCGCCGCTCTCGCGCAAATTATCAAGCGCAAATGGCGGATGTAAACCTGGCTCTTTCCTTTCCTATATTCATCTCAGGAAAAAGTCGGTGGCTTGCTCGCATTCCCTCGTCATAAGTGAATTTTGCGTATCGCCTCTGCAACCCTATGCAGCATGAAGGCTATGATCATTGTGCCGCACGCGATCCCCGTCTCGATCGGCGGAATGTTTCCTGCTCCTGCAAAGCCCATGATCATGATGAGAACGAATGTCCCCATCGCCATCACGAGCAATCCGATAAACAACTTTTGATTGTCGGTTATCACACTCACCCCCATGTTGCCTTCACGGCCGTATTAATGGAATCTTGCCTCGCCTGAATCCACTGAGAATAGTGCTTTTCTATGATCCGTGGGGAATTTCCTAAAATCGCTGCGACCTCGGATACCGGCACGCCCTTCGAAAGCAACTGCGTCGCAAACGTGTGGCGCCAGCGAAGGGCGTGGACATGGACGCCCGCGATAGCATCGAGCCGCCGCAAGGTCCGTTGCCAGTCGCCCACACAGCTTTTGGGATTCCCTTCCCCAGACCAAAAGAAATACTCGCCAAATCCGCTGGGTAACGACTCCGAAATATCGGGATGGACTGGGAGCTTGACCGGTTTTCCATTTTTATGGGTCCGGACCGTAATAAATCCGTCCTGAATCGCGCTCCGCTTCAATTGGACGACATCCCGAATCCTGAGCCCCGTCCATCGCAGGACTGACACGAATGCCTTGATCCGTTCCCGATTACCTTCCCCATAAATGCCCTTGACTGGGAAGAGAGGGATCGCCCATGCGATCTTTTCGAGCTCCCAGGTGTCGAATGGCTTTCTCTCGATCACAGATTCTTTGGGCGCCCGGAGGGCCTTTGCCGGATTGCTATCGCACCACTTCCGGTCCATACAGAACTTGAAAAACGACCGGAGCCGCTCCAGTTTTTTCGCAGCGGTGCTCGGCTTCCCTCCCCATTTTTCCCGGAACTTCGCCAGATCATCTGGCGTGAAGCGGTCTACCAACCACTTGGGGAATTCATTCGAAAGTTCCCCCGTCATTAATTCAGATTTTTTGACGGTGTCGGCGGACAGGCCGCGGGATTTCAAATCTGCAATGAACCGCTTGGAAGCTTCCTCGATGGTGGGGACATCCTTGGGCTTTTCGATTTCCCAGTCCCGCACCAGTTTGCTCGCCGCTTCCCAATTGGTGAGATCGAGGGACTTACGCATTTCCTCGCCACGCAAGATCCCCTGAACCCAAATTGGGCAGAAACACTTCGCCTTGCGGGACGCACATTTGCATTTCGCACGGTGGCGTCGATAGATCGTGAGCATGAAATATTTTAGTACTTTGCAAGTACGCGATTCTATCGAAATCTATAAGCTACTGATTACAAAGAAGTTAATGTGGTG
>CAVXRC010000003.1:0-457835 GCA_963764145.1 uncultured Acidobacteriota bacterium
CTGTGGGGAGGCTTTCGGAGATGCCTACGGAAGAGACGCCGGGAATAGCCGCGATCTGGCGAGAGATCTCTTGATACAGGAGAGTCACGCGAGTAGCGTCTTTTATTTGTGTTTCGGGGACGTAGAGCCGGAACGTCTCGACTTCCGACGGCGCAACGAAACCTGGATCGACATTGGTCAGGGCCAGGAACGTACGGATCATGAGTCCGGAGCCGACCAGCAGGATGAGGGAAAGAGCGACTTGGGTGATTACGAGCAGGCTCCGCCACCGGTGACGCTCGCGGCCTTCGCTCATCGAACGTCCGCTTTCGCGCAGTTTGATCCCGAAGCCTGAACCGGTGTACCTCAGGATAGGAACAGAACTGAACAGCAAGCAGGCAAGCAGCGAGACGGCTACTGAGAAGCTCACGCCCCGTGCATCAAGGCCGATTTCACCCAGGCGAGGAAGGCCGGCGGGAGCTATCGCGATCAATACCTGCAGGGCCCCGTAGGCCAGTGCTAGACCAAGCAATCCGCCGAGCAAGGACAAAATTAGACTTTCTGTCAATAACTGAGCGGCAATGTGGCCTCTGCTCGCGCCCAACGCAGCGCGAATGGCCAGTTCTTGCAGCCGCCCTTCTGCCCTAAGTAGAAGGAGATTTGCGACATTGGCACAAGCGATCAGCAGCACCAGACCGATACCGCCCATCAGGACCCACAAGACCCTCTCGGCATTCCCCAAAATCTCTTGCTTCAATGTCTGCAGATCTGGTTCGAGCCGCAGGTCCTCGAATTCCTTGACGGCACCGCCTGGATAAGGAGGGAAGCTTCGCAAAGTGATCGGGATCATTCGAGCCACATCCGCTTTCGCCTGTTCGAGCGTAACTCCTGGCTTAAGGCGCGCTACCGCGCCGAAGTTGTATCCTCCCAGCTGCGTCGCTTCGCGATTGATCTTCATGGGTAAAAGCATGGCCAGCTTTGTATCGTCTAGTAAGCGGAAGCGCTTCGGCAACACGCCGATGATGACGCGCGGCTTGCCGTCCACATCGATTGCTTTTCCGATTGCCCCAGGATCGCCGCCGAACTTGCTCTGCCAATAGCCATAGCTCAACATGACTGTTTCGGGGCTGCCGGGCTGGTCGTCCGCGCGGGTAAACCTGCGCCCGACTAGAGGTGCAACTTCAAGCACAGGAAGCAGACCTTCGGTCACGCTGAGAGCCGGCACGTGTTCCGGCTGTCCAATGCCCGTCACGTTAACCGCGTTGCCGGAGGAACTCGTTTCCAGATCATACAAACCGAGGTCTTCACATGTGCGGCTCAGCTCGCGAAAGGTGAAGTAGTCCGCCTGAGACAAGCCCCAATTGCTGGCGTTGACATCACCCGCGCTGATGCCAGGAGCCTTAACCCTGAGTTCGATGAGTCTCTCCGGATCGGAATACGGCAAAGGCTTCAGTACAACTCCGTTCACCACGCTGAAGATGGCCACCGTTCCACCGATACCCAGGGCCAAAGTCAGCACGGCCGTAGCTGTAAAGCCCTTTGCCTTACGCAGAGTGCGAATGGCGAAGCGCGCGTCACGCAGCACGTTTGCGATCAGCGGTAGTGCCTGTTCCGCCTGATACCCTTCACGGATTGCCTCGATGGCTCCGAACTTCAGCCGTGCCTGGCGATAGGCCTCAAGCGGGTTCATGCCGGCGCGAATGTTCTCATCTGCCTGCAGCGCAAGACGCTGCGGCATCTCTTCGTGCAACCGGTCATTGGCTAGGCGCCTTACCCACGCATTACGGACGCGGCTCACGAAACGATTCAGAGGCCTCATGCCATGTCTTCCGCTTTGAGGTCAAAGAACCGCGCGACGATCTCCGCTGTCTGCTGAAAGTCTCGTTTCTCAGCTTCAAGCAACTTGCGGCCTGTTCGCGTCACTTTGTAGAAGCGCGCTCTGCGGTTGTTCTCCGAAGGGGCAAACTCGAAGGCAACAGCTCCTTCCTGCTCCAGCCTGAGCACCACCGGATATAAAGTGCCCTGGTTTACGGAACGCACATCGCCGCTGATCTGCTCGATACGCTGCGCAATGCCGTAGCCATGCTGCGGTCCCAATACGTCGATCGTCTTCAGAACCATCAGTGCCAGCCCTCCCGCTCGATGAGCGGTAAAGCCTGAAGGCGCGAATTGAAAGGTTTTGAACACCTGATCTACTCCTCTCGCAGGGCGCGCGCAGGGTCGACAGAAGCCGCACGCCGCGCCGGAATCAACGCGGCTACAAACGCCATCGCCAGCAAAGTTCCGATCGCCGCTCCTAGCGCTCCGGCGCTCACCGTCTTCATCTCATAAAGCTGCGACTTCACGAGCGCCACCCCGTAGAACGCCACCGGCAGTCCGATTGCCAGCCCAATCACTGTCTGCAGCAGCGCGCCGCCCAGCACCATCGCAACGACGCTACCGCGCTCGGCCCCGAGGGCCATCCGCACTCCGATCTCGCTCGTCCGCCGCTCGACCCCGTAGGCGGTAACTCCGTATAGTCCGACCGCAGCCAGCAGCAGCGCGAGGGCGCCGAAGAGCGTCATCAGCCGCGAGAGCATCCGCGCATCTGTGAACTGCTCTCCGATCTGCGAGCTGAAAGTCTGGAACTTCACCACCGACAGGTTCGGATTGATGCTGGAGAGCGTTCGCCTTGCCAGCTCCTCCATGTTGTTCACGGGCCGCGCTGTCTCCAGCACGATCGCCTTCGCAAAGACGTAGTCGGCCGGCTTCTTGTCTCCCGCCGGCTGCTGCAGAAAACGCAGGAAGAACATCGAGTGGTCCTTCCAGCCTACGCTGCCATATGTGGTGTCTTCGACCACGCCGACGATCGTGAAATCGCCCGGGGAATCCGGACCTCCCAGATGCGCGCCAATTGGGTTCTCTCCCGGCCGGAAGTAGGCCTTTACGAAGGACTGGTTCACCACCGCTACCGGAGGAGCGGTAGCGGTGTCCTGCAGGACAAAGCCGCGGCCCATCACCACGCCTGTACCCACCGAGTCGAAGTACTCCGAGTTCACCCAGACGTATGACGAACTCCTATCCAGATCCGGCTTTCCCTGGATCCTGACATCCATATTGTCGTTATACGTCTCCATTGGCGTGTATGTGCTGAGACCGACCTTGACCATGCCCGGAATTTGGTGGAAGCGGTCCTCGATCATCCGGTAGAGAACCGGCAACTGCACCGAGGTATAACCCCCAGATTGAGGATCGAAGTGAATGATATAGCGGTTGGTGGCATCGAGCTTCATATCGAAGTGTTCGAGCTTGCTGAGGCTCTGGGCGAACATGCCAGCGCCCACCAGCAGCACCAGCGAGAGCGCCGCCTGCATCACCACTAGCGTGCGCTGCAGCACCGAGGCTCCTCCGGTGGTCGTGCGCGAGCCATTGCGGAGCGCATCCGCTGGCTGTGCGCCTGCCGAGAACCATGCAGGAGCGACACCGAACAGCACGCCGGTCAAGAGCGAGAGCGCAATCGCAAATCCCAGTACCGTCAGCGAGGGAGTCGCATGGATCGGCAGATCCTGCGAGGATGGGAACGCCAGCTTCAGCAGCAGTTCCGCACCACCGTACGAAACAGCCAGCGCCGAGACGCCGCCGATCAAAGCCAGAAGCAGGCTCTCTGTAAGCAACTGACGCACGATGCGCGCCCGAGCCGCACCCAGCGCAGTGCGCAGGCTCATCTCCATCTTGCGCGCCATGCCACGTACAAGCAAGAGATTCGCGACATTGGCGCAGGCGATCAACAACACCAGACCGGCGATCCACTGCAGCAGATGCAGGTTCGACCGGTAGGAGTCCTGCATGCCCTGAATGCCTGCACCGCCCGGGGTAAGAGGAACCTGCACGCGATCAATCACGGCGCGGTGGATGCCCGAGAAGAACTTATTTGTTGCGAACATCTGCCGCAACTGGATGGAAAGCTTTTGCTGTAGGGCCGCGAGCGCCGTGCCCGGTTTCACACGGCCGATCAGGTAGAGCCACCGGGCCTCCGGATCATGAACGTAGTCGTCGCCGCGGATCATTGGCATCGATTCGATGGGAAGATAAATCGCTGGCGGTGTGCTCTGCATGCGATCGCCATAAAATTGTCTGGGAGCGATACCGACGATCGTTACAGGGTTGGTGTTGACCCTGAAAGTAGAACCGACGACCGAGGGGTCGTGGGCATAGTCACGCTCCCATAGCGCATAGCTCATTACGGCTGTAGCTGGCGCGCCCTGCACATCATCGCTGTCCTCGAGCAGCCGTCCAGCCGCCGGCCGCAGCCCGAAGGTATGGAAGTAATTGCCGGAGATGAACTCCGCATTGACCGAGTGTGCGGATTCGTCCGAGTGCTCGCGCCGCACCACCAGCGTATTCTGCCCCGCCTGCATTGCGGCCAACTCTTCAAACTCGGGATCTTCCTTACGGAACCGCTGCCAGGTGTCGGTGGAGAAGATAGAGTAGTTATCACTGCTCTCGGGACCGCGATTCACGCAGCACTGGTTGGAGTCACCCAAACGCACGAGAGATTGAGGATCGACCACCGGCAGGTCCTTCAGTAGCACGGCATTCACCAAGGTAAAGATGGCCGCATTCGCGCCAATGCCCAGCGCCAGCGTCAGGATCGCCGTCACGGTAAATCCTGGCGTCTTCCATAACTGCCGCAGCCCGAACTGCACATCCTGCATCAGGCTATCCAGCCATCCCCACCCCCATGCCATATAGCTCGTCTCCCTGAGTACGGTTGGATTCCCAAATCTCCGATAAGCCATGCGCCGCGCTTCCTCGGCGCTCAGCCCATTTTCCGCTTGCTCTTGTGTTCTCAATTCCAGGTGCAGGCGCATCTCGTCTTCGAGACCCGCCTGAAACCGCCGACGATGAAACAGCATTCGTACTCGGCGCCAAAGCTCGCGCGCGTCACTCATCGCTCATCTCCTCAGGCCGTCTGAATCACCCGTGCAATGGCTCCCATTACGCGCTCAAACTGCGAAACCTCTATCACCAGTTGCTTCCGCCCTGCAGCCGTCAACCTGTAGTACCGCGCCCGCCGGTTGCCCGCCGTCACGCCCCACTCCGCCGTCACCCAGCCTTTGATCAGCATCCGCTGCAGTGCCGGATACAGCGACCCCTCTTCCACCTGCAGTACCTCGTCAGACGTGCGCTGGATCGAATTGGCAATCTCATACCCATGCAGTTGCCCATGCAACGCCAGCGTCTTCAAGATCAGCAAATCGAGCGTCCCCTGCGGAATTTCATCACGTTGCACGCAACACCTCAGTCAAACAATCCTCGCTGGCATAGACATCCTATGCCACAACCCTACTGCCATAGACACTCTATGTCAAGAGGCTCTAGGGAACACCTGATGTTCTGGCGAGCAACGTCCGAGATTGATATTGGCGCTGCAGTAATCGGCTAGACCGGAGCGACCGAGATCTCGGTTTATGCGAAATCACCAAGTCACTCACCGAGCCATTGACGAGGAGCCAAACGAGTAGTCCCCAATATTTACCGGTGCAAACTCTTCGCGCGCCCAGGGGCCGCTGCCACGTGGAATACATGGCAGAATTCGGTAGAATCGCCTGCAGTCATCACAAGGGTTTAACTGTCCGTGGACCTGCCCTCTTTGATCGCCGCCGCATCCTCGACCATAGATCGGGATCGACAGGCAATGCGCTCATCTTTCCTGACTTCGCATTGAAGAAGGCGCCATGATAAGTCAGCCCGCCGTACCGAAGCAGTTGCGCCAACATGGCCAGCGCACTCGCAGCCAGCGTCTGGTTGATGAAAGGCTCCTGCCTATCCAGGGCTTCAACGGCCGAGCAACTCGGCAACGGGTCTTCGCCCGACTCTGCGTCAATGATCTCCGGGAATAGTTCACTCGCCGTACGGAGACGATCCGACTTGCGGACGGTTGCGCGCGTTCAGCGGCTGGCCGAGAACAAATTGGCCGCTCGCCGCATTGTTGCCAAGGTCGAGCCAATAGCAACAGCGGCTTAAGGCGCGCGAGAACGAATCGTCAATTGCCTTGCGGGCGGCGCGGGTGTCCACGCAGCCAAAGACAAGGTCGGGGCACCGGTCCTGGTTACGGTCGAAGGATCGAGCGTGAAAATGATTTGGGATCGCCGACCAGTTCGTACCCCAGAAAAGATTGATGCGATTGATGAGGACAGTTGCCTTGTTCTGACCGATGTCGGAGATTGAGAAGGGCTGCCGGACGCAATTGGTTTCAGAAACCTGGTCGGCATCCATCAAGGCAACTTCGAGGCCGCAGCGGTGGCCCCAGGCGCGCATAGCCTGGTCGAGATACGGCAGGCCCATAATGATGGCGCTCCCGGTTCCGCCGGCTCCGACCACGAGAACTCGCACTGCACGATGTCGGAGCAGATCGGGCGGGAGAATGTGCTCGATGCGCATGCTACTCCCTCCCTCCCCGCACGAACTGCGCCAAGGTCTGCGGCAACTGGATCAATGTCTTGACGGGAAACTGTGTGCGTTTGTCCGCAACGTCGCTCCACAGTCCCTCAAAGCCTCCCGTGTGGCGCGTCAATCGACCCACATTGGAGTGTGTGAAAGCGCTCTCGTAGAAGCCACGCTCCCATTCAGGAATTGAGGCTGCCCTTGCACTGTCTGGGCGGCGCATCGTGCCCGTACAGACACGGCCGTCGTCCGACAGGTTCCAGAACGGCGCCACCGCGAGTGTCGTCGTTGCCGCCGGCCGCCGGTTCTCGGCAAGAGCTCGAATCTTGAGATCTCCGTTGTCGACGCGCCATACCAAAGCAGGCTGCGGAAATGTTCGGCCATTTAGGCTCGTGGCCTTTTGCTCGGCGTTCTCATAGAACATCTGCCGGCGGCACACCGCGGTCCACCAGACAATCATGCGGTCGCCTTTGGCGAGCACATTTTCAGGGAGAACTTCGGCGGAGGATGGGCCCGAGAGCGAACGCACCAGCGACTCGAGAAATCCAAGCGTAAGCGGCTGGGCCGGTTCGAGTGTTGGCGCGGCGTTTTTGTGGAGTGTTACCTGGTGCCGGGTGACAAAGCTGCGTTGACGGTCTCCATAGACCAGTAGCGCCTCACGCAGCTCGAAGCGATGGTTCTCCCCGATCGAGACATGTACCTGCATGGCGTTTCTCCCATTCCGCGAGAGCCTCCACCAGTTGGAAGAGTTCGTAATTGATGGCGATGAACCGGCCAACCATGCGCAGCGCCCGCTGCACTTCTTCAGGTTTCTGAGGAGAGAAGACCACTCCCAATGTCGGCTCCGCGCTCCCCTCCAGCATGTACTGGCTCTCTTCGTCAAAACATGCGACAACTGCGTCGTGCTCTTTGAAGGCCACCAGCAGGGACGGCAGAGGAATCGTGTCATAGCCGCCATCCTCTCGAAAATATGCGTCGGCTGGCAGCCTCAGCCGCGAAAGGCGCTGGATCGCTCGCAGGCGTTCGATCCAGCCGCGGAATTTCCCGCTCGCGTGTTTCATAAGAAGTTGCCGCGCGCCGCGTGTGAATGCGCGATGGTCCTCGGATTTCAACGTCTTCTGAATGCACTCTGGCAGCGCCTTCTCGACTTCGGGAAACTCATACTGCTCGCGATTCGCCTCGTCTTCCTCGGCGTATTCGTGCATCCGCTCCTCATACTGCAGGGCTTCATCGTGGTTATAGATCCGCATCACTCGATAGAGCGCGTAAGTCAGCGTCCAGTAGAACGCCGCACCGAGACCCGGGGACTCCTCCTCAAGCGCCGCAATCGCCGGGCCGATCTTGAGAAATCCGCACCCGGTACATTCGATCGTCACGGCCAGCCGTCCATTGCCGAGTAACTTGTCCTCGCCGTCCCGTTCGGCTACGTCACTCACGTTCAGGTGATATTCAGCGTTGCGCTGAAGCAGGTTCCAACGCTCCTCGCCGATTGACTCCATGATGGCGCGCTGGGCGAAGACCTGTGCGCTTCCCTCGCACTTCTGCCATGTTTCCGGTCCTCCCAGCCCTTCTCTCACCAAAGCTCCACAGAGGTCATAGAGCAACTCGGCGCGGAACTCGTGACTGTAGGTTCTTGGCACCGTACCGAGCAGAGGCAGTGCCTGCGTGAAAACCGGCGCGAGCGTGGTTATCCCAGCGGGGGCAATAGTTCGATTGGAGTCGGCAGCGGATGGCCGTCGCTTGGGCTGTACCGATCTATCGCTTCGACCAGACACTGAGCGGCTTTGAGAGATTCTTTGCATTGAAAGTGCCTCACGAGTATCTGGCTCGACTCCGGAGGTGGGGCGATCGCCTTCGCCGCGAATAGTTCCACCAGGTCCGCCGCCTTCGTCACTTTCGATCGCATACTTCAGCCCTTCGTGCCGATCGCTCGGCTGAAGGTGTATCTCAGGACTGAGCCCGTGGCTTCGGGGCCCGACACCGACGCCGTGGCAATCTCTGGATAGTTGGGTGTAAGCAAGTCGCGGACTTGTTCCACGGTAAGGTCCGGACCCGGATCGGGAATGCGAATCCCGTTGTAGTGGAACTCGCGCACCAGCGCTTCAACTTTGAGAGTGGTCATCGCAATTCTCCTTGGGAATCTGTATATGGGTGAGACTGAGGGCTGGCTAAAAGAGGCTCATCTGAACCGAGGTGGAGGGCGGAGCGTCTTCGGCTTCGACCAGACAGCGCGTTGTGTCCTGCGATCGCCCCTCTTCAGGTCCGGCCGCCGGAGCCAATCGATATTTCGCCTGCAGACGATTGAATTCGCGCAACTCTGCGGCGCGCAGTGCTTCGTTAGCCCGCAGTTCGTACCGCTCCAGATAATTGCGTTTGAGCATGATCTGCTGGACCGCGTGCTCCACGTCACTGAACGTGAACTTCGGGTCTCCGTGGCAGGGCCAATGGAGCAATTTCTGGACGAATCCAAGCCTGTGTCGATCCCCCGTAAACCACGTTGAGTAGAACCCTTCGATGTCGTAGTGAGCAATGTGGCCGAAGGTCATCGAGAGCCGGTTGTAGAACTTCTTCGTGAAAAGCTCTCGCGCACAGTTGGCGTCAAGAAAATGCAGTAATGCGTTGCCGAAGTTCGCCTTTTCGGCCGAAGTAGAAAACTGTGTGGGAACGAACTCGTTGGGGAGGAATGGACCCTTCGGCATAATCGCCTCGTGCAAAGCAAAAGGCCAGCCGAAGCTGACCTCTTTTATTGCCTTGATTAGGCCGGGGAGCACCAGCCTAGTTGGACCTATACTCCCACACAACCCACCATCATCGTTGAACGTTGTTAAGGAGCAGCTCTTTGAACCGGAAGAGAGTGGGCCGCATTCACGATGCTGCCAATGCGGGAACGGCATCACGCCGCCGCTTCGCCTATTTCTCTGAGCTTGCGGTATACGGTGGTCTTGCCGATTCCGAGCAACCGTGCAGCTTCAAGAGGTCTGCGATTCGACCTCTCGTAGGCGGCCACGATCATCGCCCGCTCCATTTCAGCCATAGTTGGAAAGACTCCTGTCTCTGAAACCTGCGCTAAGCCGATGGGAGCTACTGCCTCCACATACTGCTGCGTCAACCGCTCGGTTGCCGTCGAGATCAATCTGGAGGCATGTTCGAGCTTCTGAAGGCATTGCGGATCCTGCCGGATCACGACCTTCTCCACTACGCGCTCAACAATCCTCACGATCGGCTCAGGCAGAGCCACCCCACAACGCCGGCAACTGGCTCGATCACTCCATTGGACGAGTTCGCAACTGCGGCAACGAACCTTATCCCGTTCCTCATTCATGATGTCACCTCTCAAGTTGAAAGCGTGCTGGCTCAATCGAAGAGACTGAGCTGCACATTGGTTTCTGTGGCCGTCGGCCAAAGCGCGGTCTTCTTACGCCTCTTTGAAGGCTGATTCGGTTCGATCAGGTGGATGCCGAATGGAGTAGGAGCCGGCTCCTCAGCCGCCACGACCGGAAGTTCCCCGATTGACAAATCCAAGACCGGATCGGGCTCCTCTTCGAGTCCGGGTTCCACAGCAGCAGATCGCGGCTGCACCTTCTCACGTTCGTGGTCGAGTTCACGCCACACGGCGTCGGCAGACTCGCCAACCCCGGCCTTCTCGACCAGTTCCCGCGCCATCGCGCTCATCAGGTCTTCGTCGGTGTCGAGCGCCTGGAGGCCTTCGCCCGAGAACTTGCCCTCCATCATGAGCGCGACCAACATCTTCTTGCCCATGAGACGGAGGCACGTTTCCTGCATCGTGCCCGAGTAAGTGACGAACTTCACCCGCACCGGGAATCTCTGCCCGATGCGCCACGATCTTCGACTCGCCTGCCGCAAGGTATGCAGCGAGTACCCGGTCTCGTAGAAGTAGAGCGTCGGAAAGGCCAGCAGGTCCAATCCCGTTTCGACCAGCTTGGGATGGCAGATCACCACCTCAACGCCCGGCCTTCAACTGCCGCTCGTACCAGTCCTCTCGTTTATCGGTTGCGACGGATGATCGGAGGACCGCGACACGGATGCCCTCCTGCCGCAGCACAGTCTCCAACCGCAACGTGACATCTTTCTCGCCGGTATAGGTGGCGTAGACCTGGCAGCGCCTTCCCTGCCGCAGCTCCTCTTTGACGTCGGCGATCAGCGCGCGCTCTTTCGCGTAGAGAGCCTCCCGCGTGAGGTTCTCCGGCACCGTCACGAGGAACTTCACATACTCCTTGGTCTGCGGATCGAAGGCCCGCGCCCAGATCTCGTCGAAGTCGTAGGGATGGTCGGGATAGAGTAGGAGCGTGTTGAGCAGGATGCTCATCAGGCTCTTGTTGCCGCGATGCTCCTTCATCGCGGAGCGGATGTCCTCTTCCAGCTGTTCGTAGGCCTGCTGGAGAGCTTCGTCCATGTCGACCGAGATGACGCTCTCGTCGTAGCGAGGCAGATTGTCGGAGATGTCTTCAAGTGCCAGGAACGCCGTCGTGTTCATCAGGAACTTGCCGAACAGCAGCGGCGAAGCCCCGGGCTTGCGCAGGACGCGCACCGTCTTCTTCGTGGCCCGCGAGCAGGCGTTGTCTGAGCCTTCGATCTTCTCGACGGTCTCAAGGACGCCGTACTGTTCCTGAAAATCGCGCCTGCCTTGTCCGCCGTAAGCAAAGCCCTCGCGCACCATCGCGCGCGGCTCCATGCGGTAGAAGATGTTGAAGAGGTCGTCCGCATAGCCGCCCATCAGCGTGCCGGTAAGCGCGATCAGGCGCTGCGCGGCGCGTCCGAGGACGCCGAGGCCGTTGCCCTGGGCCGTGTCGCCGGCCAACTGGTGCAGTTCGTCGGCAATCGCGAAGTCGAACCAGCCAGCCATATAGCGGCCGATGTATTCGATCGGCGCCATACGCTGAATCCGGTTGCGGTCCGCCTGCCAGAGAGCCGAGAATCGCGTCGTCCCGTTGCGGGGTGAAACCAGCGTCTCCGCGACCTTCTGCTTGTCGCGAAAGTCGAGGGTCGTGAGCTTCTCCATCTCCGAGTCGAGAATGGCCTCACCCGAATCGGGATTCACGATCCCGCCCAGGTTCGGGCCGGACTTTGCCTTGAGGTAGACGTGGTCCCAGAAGTAGCTGAGCTTGCCTTTGTCCTTGCCGGTAATAAAGAAGGTCGGCCCCGCGAACCGCTTACGCCACTCCTTTCGGCCCAGCCGACGCATCTCCGCCAGGCTGAGATGCTTGCCTTCGTAGACTGTCTTGCCCTTGATGAGCTTGACCTCGCGGACACCGTGGGGCTTTGCGGGATCGCCACCGTTGCGCATGTCCTCGATGAGGAACGTCCGTGCACGGGGTATTGTCAGCAGCACCTCGCGCGCCCACTTGTGCGTGATGTGCGAGGGGCACATCACAAGCGTCGTTGTTGGCTGCCCTTCGGATAGCACATGGATCGTCCCCAAAGACATAAGAGTCTTCCCAGCACCACATTCGGCGACAATGCGTGCGGCCTTGGCCTTGCGGAGGTACTTTGCTGTGCCGGTGATGGCCACGGCCTGAGCGGGTAGCGGTTTGCGCAGGAGCCCGGCGAGACCAGGTGCGACCGGATCTTTTGTGCTCTGGAGCGGTGGGTAGGTTTCAAGGATGCGTTCGGCCAGGAGAGGACCAAACTGCCTTAAATAGTCGAAGGTCGTCTCCATGCGGACACCTCCTTCAAGCTGGCTTTTGTGATGGATTGTTCAGGCGCAAGTCAGAGATCACTCACGATGAGGAGGGGGGTGACTCGTCGACGGTACTAGAGGGTGAATAGGGCTGCTTAGGAGCGGTCAGCTTCTTCCGCGGGCAAGGCGAAGCGCTCGAGTTCGACTCGACCGTCCTTCCTCACATCAACCTGCAATACCTGGTTGGTGAGGTCGCCATTCTTCGCAAGGTCGTCGAGGACCATATTAAAAATCTGCCGCTGCAGGTTCAGGTTCAAGCTAAATGGGGCGTCGATGCAGACCAACCCCGCGTGTAGGCGCACGTCCGCGTATTCGCCAGAAGAGCCTGGCTCATTCGCAGGCCCGCGAAAGTCGGCGCTGTTGTTGGTGACAAATATCCAGTCGCCTTCGAGGATGACGCGCTTGAGTTCCCAGTCTTTGGAGCCTGTCTTCCCGAGGTGATTGACGTGCGAACAGAGAAAGCCCTTCTGCTGTGCGTCGGCCGCCAGCGAAGGGCTCAGGTTTTCGTCGATCAGGATTTTCTGCAAACTTCTAGCCTCCTAATGAGGAGCTACGAAGTCGCTTCTTGGAAATTGAGACCGACAGGCCCTTGGGCAGGTGCCGGCGCCGTGGGCGCCCCCGTTGCGGGTTTGCTTTCGCGTACATCGAAGCCAATTCGATCTGCGGATGGCGTGAGCTTGGGGTAAATCTCGCGCAATTCCTCAAGCGGCGTCCCGGCATCGACCAGACTGGCAACGTCGTACACCGGGATGCGCGTTCCCCGAATGACAGGTGTGCCACGCAGTATCTCCGGGTCTTCGATGACCAGTTCCTGTGCCTCCCTCAGCTGGCTCAGGCGACGATCCACATCGTCCCAGATGGAGGACAGCAAAACCTGCACCGTCCGGGACTCTTCGAACTTGCATTGACGAAGCTCGGTCCAGGAGTGGTTGTGTGCCAGCGCGTTCCGCATCGCTTTGACACGCGCAACTGATGTCAACACGTCTTCCGTCTCGAAGTAGAAGGCGATCCATAGGCAAGCATCTTTGCGAACGGTTCGATTCTGCGATGCCTTATAGAGCATCTTCGGCAGAATCCTTTTGTCGATCATCCGATTGATTTTGGCAACGGTGACGCCTGCCGCGATGGCTGCCTCACTGGTGGTCAGATTCTCGATAGCGGCTTCCATGGGGCACCTCCACGTTCTCTATCATAATTCATCTCCTCCAGGAGAACAATTACCACAAATCGCCCATGAAGCGAGAACGGCTGACAAGTCACGTTTATTCAAACAGATACCGGAATTATCTTAAGCAATTCCGCAATGGACGATCGCGGCCACACGACTGCGCCGGTCTCGCACGGGAAGGCCACAGCTCCTGACCGCAGCCCCTCGCCCATCCACTCGAGCACCTCTTCCGTGGTCGCTGAAACCAGCACCGGCTCGCAGCCGATTCCGTCTATCTCCTCGATTCGCTTCTTCTGTTCGACAACCCCAAGAATGTGGTCGGCCCATGTTGGGTCTGCTGGGAGGCCCAGAAAACTCACGAGCGTGGCCCACGCTTCCTCGCGCCGGTAGCGCAGCAGCAGAGTTCTTCCGACGGTGCCGTTCGTGTGCAGTTCCTGAGAGACCGCGAGTAAATGACGCACTGGATGTTTCCGGCCTGGCAGTGTCACCGCGCCTTTGTAGCAGGAGGCATGTTCGCCGAGCGAGACTTCCTTGGTTTCTCCATTGGGAAAGGTCAGACTGAAGGCGGCCTTTTCATGAACGGCCGCCGTGATCGCACCGACATCCGAGTCATTGCCGAAGACGCTGAGAAGATGCGCTTGCCGATCTTCCCCCATATAGCGGTCGACCCGCAAGCGAATGCGGGTCGAGGTCTTCTCCGTAATGCGCACATACTCAAGCAGCCCGAGTCGAAGGTGTGCATTCTCCATGGTCTTCGTCCTCCTTCTTCGCCGGGGTCTCAGTGAGTTTGAGCACTCTCCCATCGGCATAGACCAGGCGGAGTTCATTGGTCCAGCGTTCCCGATGATGAATGATCTGGGCGTCTCCATCCTCTTCAACAAAGGTTGTCACATGCTTGACCGACCGCCAGCGGGCGATGTGCCGGTTCTCTCCGTCTCCGAAGACGCCATTGAGCAGTCCTGCGGTACATAAGAAGGCCGACATGGCCGCCATGCAGACGGTGTGATGGGACGACCAGTCGCAACGTCTTCGCGCGGCATCAACAGCGGGGCCACCTGCTTCCATGCGCCTGATTGCGGCAGCAGGTCTTCCAACATGTCGTAGGGAAGGCCGCGATAGTTCAGCGTCGCCTCCCCGGAAGGAGGAACGGAATAGGGTGCGCACACACCTGGCTGCAACTCCTCCAGTTCCAGGAAACTCCCATAGAGGCCGATGCTGTGGAGTTGACGCTTGTTGTTCTCAACCGCCGAGCCTCTGACCTCGTGGCGAACGCCGAAGACAGCAATTTGTCTGTACTGGACCGAATCGGGATCGGTCATGCGAAAGACGTTCAGCGCTGGCGAAATGAGAACTCAGGATGCCGGTGCAGTCGTGCAACCGCTCAAATGGGATCACCAGAATCAGAACGCCTTCCATTCGCAACCAGCGGTAAGTGTGTTCGAGAAACACAGCCTCCATGCGCCGATTCCCAATGGTGCCGATCTCGGAGTCATACGGCGGATTGAGGTACAACAGCGAGAACGATTCGGGCTTCGCAATGGCGTCGAAAGTGTTCCCCTGGATGGTCTCGATGCCTTTTGAACTGGCGATGCGAGCGCGTTCGGCATCAAGTTCGATGCCATAGCGTCGAACTGGAGCATCGTTCGTTACGAGATTCAGCGCAGTTCCTTGTCCAACGCAGGGATCGATCACTGAAGCTCGGCCGTCGAAGGAGAGCAGAGAGCGAAGCTTTACTCCTTCGCTTTCAGGCAGCGGGTAGTAGCCCATCTTGAGGCGCGCCGCGCTTCTCATCGAGTCACCTCGCATGTTGGAATGAAGGTTTTTCTGACCGCGACCAGCAATTCGTAGCGCGATGCCGACTTGTCGTTACTGAGATAATTGATGATCATTGATCCAAGATGATTTCGCTGGTCGAGGAACTCCGTGAAATCTCAAATTGCGGCTACCATGAGCGATTCAGTCAATCGAAAGTCCATGAGGATGGACACGGGCGCCCTCTACGACTCCATGAAGGACAGCTTTGATGTCGGGATGCCCCTACTCATCAGCCATGATCGTCACAGACCAGCGGGATGGGTTGTTCCTGCCGGGGTCTACCTAGAGCCAGGTCTCACCCGCGTCTTGGCCCATGTCATTGAGCCTGAAACAGACGAAGACTATGCGCAGATAAAGCAGCTATGGAAGAAGTACATCGCCTCCACAATCCATGATGCATCTCAAGAGTCCATCACTCGGCTGAAAGAACTCTTAGGGCCGGACGTTCTGACAGGCTCTGAAATCCCTTGGGATTCGGGAGCGCACGCCCTGAGAGCGGCAGGTCTAGCGCAGAGAGCATTCCCGAGACTTTTCGAGCAGGTGGACAAGGACGGTCTTATCCCATTCACGGCTCTCACGATGATTCGGCCAGGTGTATTTCAGATCGGGGAGCTTTGTGTGTTCGCACACCACTTCATGCGGCGCTCGGAGAGCCCTGTCAATCACTTCAACGAAGAGCTCTTGGGGACACTGCACCAAATGGCTCAAGATTCCAAGCGTGAATGTGAGAGTGAGGCTCGATCCAGACATGGTGGGATTGGCCGACACGGCTGCACACACGATGGAGTTGGATTACTGGTACGGGCCGAAATTCAATGAAGACTTGTCATCGCTTCAGGCCGGAGTAACGGTACACACAGCGGACGAACGTCAGCGGTTCTACCATAAAATTTCCCGCACAGAATTCTGGTGGCAACGAAGGGCCAAGGAAACGAGTGCGGAGCTTATCCTCGAAGCCGAGGAGTTGCGTGACAGTGAGAGTGGTGCGGATCGGACGAAGCTGCATTGCCGTTACGTCCACAGTGTGATCGATGCAATGACGAACCGTATCGAACATCTTGATGGCTCGATACGTGCCTATACGCCAGAAGAGATGATCACTCGTCTCGACGTGGATCTCAAACGCGCCGGTCGCCAGACTGAATATACGAAGCTTTGGCGCGTCGATGGGTCCATTGAAATAGGACGCTGGAAGAGCGTTATTCATAATCACTTCCGAGACAACGAGCTGGTTTCGGAATACTTCGGGAGCCAGAAATCCAAAACGGAGATCCGCGAGGAATTGGAAAAAACGGATGTGTTTCCACAATCCCTCAAGCTTCGACAAACGGGTTCCGTGGCTCTGCGATGGCCCGACATCATTCCGCATCTTAGTGACGCATCAGCCTAGCATCCTCGAACACATTCCTGACGAACCAGTTGCAGTCCCTTATGCATGGGCGCAAAGCGAAAAAGCAGAATATGCTCTTTTCGATTTGCGGGCTGTGGAGCTGATGAAGATTTTGGGGCGGGATGGTCATCGATTGACTTTCGCATCCAACGCACGCTTCATCGCGTTCGACGATAACTATTTGCAGATGCCGTTAGTGATTCATCGCACCCGAGAGACGCTCGACCACACGACCGAGGCTTATCGAGAATTTGTGTCAAAAGTGAACGAGGCAGACCCTGCCTCCCCGCTGTTGATTAATCTTTCTCTTGCGCTTCCCGAATACACACTTTCCGTTTCTATCTTTGGGAGATGCACTGAGGTTTTAGATTGGCTGAACCGAGACCAACCTTTTCCGCCAACGGAATCAGTTGCGGACTGGGTTAGGAATAGCGCAGAGGCTATCGCGTCATTTGGCGAGGGTGTAGATACTGCTTTGGAGTATGTCCATTGCAGAGAGCCTGAATTTATATCCGCGACGGAAGATAGCACCGCCACTCGCAGTTCCGCCCCAAATTGTCGAGGTCGTGGCGTCTGATCTGGTTGAGTCAGGAACAGCAACCGTGGAAATGAATGAAACCGGTTTGGAGACTCGACGAGCGTTTAAGGTGGCTTCGGCGACATGTTCGAATTGCGGAGGAGATTACCTCACATGCCCTTGTAGTATCCTCGCTGGGAACGTAACCCCTCCCACAGTTGACCTCAGATTCGCGTTTAACTATTGGGCTTGCGCCGAGCAGTGAACTCACAATCTGGCGCAGACTTTTTCACTACTAATAAACGCTCATGTCGCCGCGAATCAATCTGGGTTGTTATGCGGCCAAGACCGCGGCTGGAGCCGGGCTCGGATCCCACGGTCCTGGAATCGGCGGAACCAATCGAGCTATGTCCTCCGATCCGCAGAGTCCGCAGCGCCGCCCAGATGATGTCGAGACTGTCTCGCAGTTCCCGCAATAGACGGCGTTCTCCACGGGAATGGAAACCAGGCCCGGCTCGCGTCGAATCATCACTACATTGCGCATAAGCCCTCCGGTGGGTCCAAGGTGGAAGGTGCGTGCGATTAGGCGGCAGTTCGGGCCGCCTCGCGTTCAAGCTCGGCCACCAGAGTCTTCAGCGTTTCGAGTCTGGGAATCGTCGTCATGGACTCGATTCGCAACCTGTCGAGGATCGCGATGAAGGATGTCTCTCCGATCTGCTCGGCGAGGGAGTGTGCCTTACTGAATCCGCGCGAGGCCCGCTCCATCGCCTCGGCAACATTGGCTTGCAACTGTGCATTCGGGATGGCGTTTGCTTGGCGTGTATGCGCCACGCGCCAGAGGATCTCCCCATAGATTGGGTCACCCAGGATGCGCCGAAATCCTTCAATCCTCACCGTTGTCTTCTGGTCGATGGGACCTCGTTGCACCGCTGGAGGCCGTGAACCGGCCGCGGGGTGGGTCTTGCCCGTGTTGTTCCCTTTGGGCAGCGCCCAATGCGGGAGCTTAGGGAACTCGACCGGCTGCCGATATTCATTGAGCGGAACCCACATCTCAGTGAAGTTGTAGAGATAACGGCCCAGGCCAAAACAGCTGCATGCACGTTTAAAGGCCTGTGCTTCCGCCGCGGTCATCGCGTTCTCTTCATCGGCCCAGTCTTCTCCACTGCCGGCGTGACAACCCAGCCCGGTAATGGTCAGCGTGCAGGTCACCAGCACCTTGCCCGTCTGGATGACTTTGTCCTTCTTCATCCGCGTCACGGATGACACGGTGGAAACATCGTAGGTTCGGGTCCAGCCGGTAGGAGTGAAGAGTTGGTTGAGGCGGTCAGTGTAGGCTCTGGGGTCCGCGAACGCGATCACGGCTCCGCGGTTGGCAATTCTCCTTTCTTCTGGGTTGGGGTTGATGGAACGGACCGCGGGTTAGCAGGTCCGGCTCTTCAGTGTCAGGAACCACATCCGAGCAAGCGATCCGAGCAGAGCTGCGAACAGCAATGTCACTCCTACCTGCTGAAGCGGGTCGTGGCTGGTAGCTCCATAGAGCGTTCCAGCGTACTTCGCGACGATGATCGCGTTGAACACGGTCTGCACAAGGCAGATCGCAAGGCGGCGCTGGAAGGGGTTTGAGGGAGATTCTCCTTCCGCCGTTCTGGTTGGGGGCGGCGGGGCGTAGTGGTGCATGGCGATTTCCTTCCTTTCGTGGCATGGTGGGCCGGTTGTCGTTCTTGGGGTGGGCGCGCAGGGAGACATTGACGAGTTGGCGCCAAGGGTGGCGCCTGAACTTGCCTCGGAGGCTCTGAATGTTTGGGAGTGTGTACTGAGAGCGGATGCACCCGTTAGTAGAAGAAGTTCCGCCGCGGTGCGTCCTCAGCTAGCGTTGAGGACTGGGGCCCAACAATCGACCTGACTGGCGTCACATCGCTCGTTGGCCCGATTGAAAATCACCCATTTTCTTCCTTCCTTCTCTCTCAACTTCTTCCCGTCACCTCAAAATCGCCATGTATACAAGGGGATAGTCAGAAAGGAAGTTTTTGAGCGGCCATAACTTAGGGAGTGCCGATTCCGTTCAATAACGAGGCAAAAGAGGTCAAAGCAGATGCGATTGAAACGTCAATGCGACGTAAATACAACCACAAAGGACAGTCGAAGGAATGCCTTGCCCAGCGCAATGCGAACTACGACACTCTCAAATCGAGAAGTTCGCGGAGCGGCACAATTTCTGAGCTCGCCGTGTTGGTCAGAGTGCGCGTCTCAAGGAGAGAACGGCGGAATGCTTCGCTCAGTGCAAAGCCGATTCGCTTCCGAGTCGCGCGCAATTCCATGGCAAGCAGATACAGAATGTCGTCGCTTGAGGTCAGGTACAAGACCGTATCCGTAGCTTTGTCTCTGTTGAGAGCCTCACAAATTGCGTCATAACGGGATGCTGCCTTCGCGCTTCTCTCGTATTCGATCCCGATCGTTCGTGTGCATCCGTCGACTTCGATCTCCGCGACGGCGTCATAGTCTTTGATCGTTCCGCCGGCGGCAACCAGGTTTCGCGAGGTGATCTCTACGTCACTCTTCCACGACCGAAGCAGGCCTGATCGGGCAAGAGCCAGATGGATATTGACCAGTTCCAGCGCGTGAGCGACCTTCGACGGGTGGAGAATCTGCTCCGTGTCACTAGGCAACGACACCAGGTAGTGACCGCGCGACTCAAGACATTCAAGACCTTGCTGGGTAATTCCATAGACAGGTTTACCCAGAAACCGCTGTCCATTCAATCTTTCGATCAGGCCAACTTTTTCGAGTCGCGTCACCCGCCAGCGCAACGAGCGAACGATCGCCTCCAGCATCTCGTGGGCAAGCAGGTCGCGAAGCTGATCGAAAGTGATGGCGCGCGAGTTCCGAACTTGGAGCAGAACCGGCACATCACATGTGTCGGACAGGGCGATATAACCCTTGTAATACCTCACGTGAGCGCTCCTTCGCCGAGTCGAATTCGGCATCCAACCTGATCAACCTGCAACCGTCCAAGGTCGCTCTCGACCCAGTCTCCCGGGCCGAACAGCAACATTGCTTCGTACCTTTCACCACGTAGGCTGATCGAAATTGGCCGGACTCCTGTCGACTTCCAACCGGATTTAGCGAACTGGATCGCACCATGCTCCCCGGATTTGAGAGTGACCAGATAGGCGTCCGGCGTCATCTCACCCGCGCGGCGCTCGAAAAGCAGGTGCATCTTCCCGGCGAATTGGCGTGGCGCAGAGCAAAGAAATGTCTTGCCGAGCGCGCGCAATGGAAATTCCGGGTCAAATCCGCTCTTCGCGTTGAAGCGAATTTGTCCGGGAAAGATCGCGCTATGGTGGAGACGCCTTCCCGACATAAGTCCAGCGGCGTTGAAGTAGGCTGCCTTCCGCCGGAAGCACAATGGATCGCTCGTGTCGCGTGAATGCATCGCCCACCAGTTCGTACCGAAGCTGATTACGCGGATGTGCATGCCCCCAACTCCGCCATAAGCGTGCCTAGGACAGCGCGTGTTTGGGCCATTCTTTCGGGACCCCGGACACAGTGGAGGAACCAGATGCGCTCGAAAGCGAGCCTGGGAAGTGGCAGATTATCGTCATGAAACAGAGTGAGAAGTCTGTCCAACTCGACCATTGAGCGGGTGAAGTCGATCTCCTCGCCGCGATGCGGCCCAAGTTCCTGAGCCAGATAATCGTCCCACTCCTCGGCAACCGAGCGGTTGGATACACCACTTTTGTAACCACTCCAAAGCGCGAAATAGGGGTTCTTCTGCACAAGATGCGTGAGCAGTTCCTGAATCTGTCTACGTGGAGATGGTGGTGTCTCGAGATCATCGAAGGGAGTAGCCGGCTGTGCCCGATTGAAGAGATACACCGTGAGACTTTTGAAGATCAGGTCGTTAAGTGCCTCCAATGCGGCTGTTCGCTCAGGGTCCTGCATGGTCACAGTGCGTCTTGCCTCCTCCGCGAACTGAGTTGGAAACGGAAGTCCCTGGATCCGATAGAAGCTCCGAAATAGATCCATGCGGCCGACGGCTAGCGCATAAGGCTGCTCCGGGAGGGGAATCTCACTACGGACATGCGTCAGCCAATCGTCATGACTTCCAAAATCGGATGGGGTCTTTCTGGTCATTCTGGTCCTCTCATGCGCCCTTGAGGGTTGAGTTACGGCGCCGCTCCTGGTCGAGCAAGACTGTCGTTTGGTTGAGGCGCTGCTTCAGATTCTGTTCACTGTTCTGCAACGCTTCCACGCGCCGTTGCAGTAAGAGATTGCTTTGTTGCAGGCTGGCTGCAGTTGCATCCGGCGCCGAGGCGGCGATCTTCTCTGCCTCTGCTGGCGAAATTCCTTTGCTGTCCGCCAGAGCGCGAACGCTCTTCGTCAAACTCCCATTCGTGCCGGATTCCTGTTCCGAAGGCCCTGTTTTGCGTGAAAGGGCTGCTTCAGCATCGGCATTATGCGCTTCGACCAACTGATTGAACTGTTCGGTCCGGCGCTCTATCTCGACCCGGTCGCTGACGCGGCCGTTCCATAACTGTGCAATGAGAGACGCTGCAATAAGTTCGCGCTTGTTCATAGCGCGCCACTGAAAGAGGACGATTGCGACCAGTCCGCAGAGCAGAAGGAGCGTCACTACATTCGACCAGAAGTAGAGATCGTCAATCGTGTATCCGACGACGGCGTTCCGTGCGGACGCCATTTTGGAGCCGTAGTCCGTGTCATGCGGATTTACTTTGCCCAAAGCGTAATCAAGGAACCCTTGGCGTTTGGGCGCCGACTGCAGGGTTTGAACGCCTGGCTCGCTCGGGGTTTGACCGACGAATTGGCCGGCGACGCAGCAAAATGCGACCGCGATAAGCACCCATCGGATGATGGCTGAGCTTCGCATCTTCATTCTCCACCTGCTTGGCCTAGAAACAATCCTGCCGTTCTCCTGCGCCGCTGCTTCCGGTTTTCCGCCTCTTTGAAGCGGAGATTCACACCGATCTCAGGGTCGAAATAGCTGTGCATCTTCGGATAGAGAGAAGGCTCAAGTCCCTCGACCTGAAACCGCGGAACACGCCGCACGTGCAAATGGGAGTGGCGGGTGCCTTCGCGGCTGTCCACCATCAGGATCTCCATCTGGCCGACAGGCAGGTTCTTGATGTGGTCTTCGCGCGCACGCGTCTCCTTGATGTCGCTCTCGCTTCCCGTTCCGGTCTCTGTATATTTGGTGGAGAAGATCCCGGTTCTGCGCACCGACAGGCTGCGGCGCTTGGTTGCAATCCGGGACGACGCTTTCAAAAACCACTGCGCCGTGTGCTCTTCCGAAACGTTCATAATCATCTTCGTTCCCGGGGCAGAGGAAACTTCATCCGCAAATGCTTGGCTCACACGCTGCAACTGCGGAATGCTCTGGAACGAAAACAGGAATGAGACTCGTGCTCCGCGTGCGGTCTGGAGTACCTGTGTAAACCCTGGATAGGCGAACGGGCGAGAACTCATCGAGGATGACTGAGAGCATTGGTTCATCGGCATCCCGATTACTCGTCGGCTGTGCGTAGCGCTTGCCAACCATCAGCTGAATGTTCTGAAGCAGGATCTTTCCCAAAGCCTCAACGGCACGCTGGTTGCGGTTTGCGTTGAGGGAGACAAACAGAATGAGATCCTTGTTGAGAACGTCGTCGAGCGTAAGCAGGTCCTGATAGGAGCCGGTAACAATCGACAGTTCGTCCTCAAGGAAACTCAAAAGCTCGTTTAAAAGCCCCTGAATCTTCTCCACCCGCTCCCTGTCTGCAAGTGATCTCTGAAGCATTTTGACCGACATCTCGAAGTTCAACCGCTTTTGCATGGAGATACCCGGCACTGTGGCCAGGCGTGCCTTCGCAACTCCGATCTGTTCCTCCAGAACCTTCTCATCGAGCGCCATCACCAGCACGTCGTAGACGTTGAACAGTTTTCCCGTGTACTGGAGTATGCGAACAAGATCCGAGAGGTACGCCTCCTGGTGTCCTTTGAAGAAGTCTTCGCGCAGCCCGAAGGACCGGAAAATGAAATTCACGTGTTCCTGGTAGGCATCGTCGAGTGCATAAAACGGGTTATATCGCGCCGATTCCGCAGGGTGGGTTGGATCGATCACGCGCAGATCTTGCAGGCGGCCGGCAGCCTCGATATGCGGTAAAAGGCGATGAAGAAACTCCCTCTCACCCTTGCCGTCAAAGATGATCATCGGCATTTTGCGCGAGCCGAAGCGCCGCATCACATCCTGTGCGATGATATTTTCGAGAAAAGTTGACTTGCCAGAACCCGTGCCGCCCACGATGACTCCGTGCTTCATGCGCACGATGTCGGGCCAGAGCCACGGTTCCTTGTGCACGTTATAGCCGAGCAAAGTAGCTTCACCTTGATTGGCGGCACGGACTGTTGCCGCATCCTTTGATGCCGGGATAAGGATGGCGGGATGCGGCCAATTCTCCTCTCTTCTTCGTCTGCGACCAACCAGTTGTGCAATGAGAAGGCCGCCGCCGAAAAACAGGATCGCGCCGTACAGGAAGATTTCAAGGCACTGTTGGTTGTTGAGATGGAGGCGTGAAACAGCAACATACCACGCGAACGCGAGCACAGCGCAGGTGACCAACACCAGAATCCCAGCGACATCTTCCGGTCCTCTCTGGCGCAATGTGGACTGATCGTAGTAGGGGCTCACGAGCGTCCTCCGATTGAAAAATAGGCAAAGACCCCAAGCAGAGCGCACAGCAGAACCACAGTGAGAATGCTCAGTGAGCTGGGTTTCCAGTGGCCCTTCTCATCGATGGGTTTGAGTTCATCAGAAAAAGAGTCGAGGAGGGAGCCTTGCAGACTGGTTTCGGCATCGCTCAAGTAGATCTGTCTCAGTGCCTGGCGCACTTCGTCCGGCGAAATATAGCCATGTGCGTCCATCACTAGAGAACCGCCTCGACCTTCAGAGGTCCGTTTTGGTCAGCGCCGAAGTTCAGCTGATAAATCTGCGGAGGGTTGTCCGTGGAAGTTCCAATGCTGATTACCCCCATCGTCTTTTCTCCCGGCGCAAGATCGCGCGTACCTGACTCGGCCTGCATCACATCGATGCCTGAAACCTGTTTCGCTTTGAAGGTCCTGAAGGTCCGAGACGTGATCTGATGATTTCTGAGGCTCACGAGCGAGATAGGGTGCTCGGTCGGGACAGGGGCGCACACATCCGGAGTCGTGACCCGGAAGGGAGCCTTGGTCTCGTTGGCTACCGAATAGCGAATATAGATACGATCCTTCGCGCGATAGACCTGTTCTAGAACGACCTCGACGCGCCCCGTGGCGGGTTTTTCCGCGTCATGCACGACGTCTTCGACTCCCATCATTGCCTGCGTAAGTACCAGCGAAGCGATCTTGCGAATCTCTACATCTGACGGCTCGGCCGACGCCTGCGCGCTGCTATGCGGGTTGAGCGCAGGTTCGGTGCGAACCAAGACATCCATGTGAGCGAGTTGGCCCGCCGGATCGAGCTCGTAGCTCAGCTCGCGCGACGCGGTCCAGACGAATAGATTGGTGGACACGCCCTCCCGGAGAGGCTTCACAAAAACCTTGTCGTCATGTCGCTCGACCTGAAAGCTGTCTGGATCGGCGATGGCAAGCGTCGTCACGGATTCGCCGAATTCGAGAACCGTCAGATGATTGAGTGACGTCTCGATATGACGGATCTGGCTTTGGCTGGTCGTCTGCGCCCCGGCCGCGATCGCACCGAGAGCAAGAAAAAGGATCGTGATCGTCTTCATAGCGGCCTCCCTGGGCGCGGGGTGAGTCACAAAAAGAAAAAGAGAAGCCGGGGCGCGAGGCCACAGCTTCTCTTTTGCCGGTTAGGAATGCTCCATTGAATTAGGAACACTCGTGTTTTCGAAAACAAGCGAGCGCTTTCCCGCGTACTGGAAGAGAAATACTCTCTTCTCACACTCCGGGCCTTGAGGATTCGCCATCCGCTCGACCAGAAATGCCCGCTGCTCATCGTCGAACCAGACATAGCCGTTCACAGTTTTCGGAAGTCGCACACGTACCCGCTGACCACCGGTAACCTCCGCGAAGGCATCGATCACCTCTTGCGGAAACGACTGGAAGAGGACAGCGCCGGAACCCGAGCCACCTGTGACGACACCGTTCATCGCCTGCGCCCATGCCCGACGGTTCTCCTGTTTACCTTGCGCCCAGTAGTGAACGAATAGATGCAACGAGCTGAACTGATCCCGTGCGTCCTGTTCGTGTTCCCACAGGGCTGCCTGCGCCTTGTTTCGCGCAAGCACTGCAGACTTTCTTTTCTCCTTGTCCTCGCTCCCGCGTACAACTTCCCACTGCGCTTGAGCGTCCTTGAGTTGCTGTTTGACTTCATCCTCGCGCTGGACAATCCGACTTGCGATATCCCCGTAGATGGAATTGATCAACTGGCATTCCTCGAACATCTCCCGAGTAACGGTTTCACCCGAAAAGAGTCCTCGGAAGTCTTCGATGGACATCTTCTCTTCGAAACCGTTCCCAGTTTCGTCGGGAAGAAAGCCAACCTCCTTGCGCAGGACGTTATAGAGCCTCCCAACCTTATCCGTATCCGCGACTTCAAGATGGGACGGCAGGTCCGACACTCTGCGCTCACGCTTGTAGCGGAGCCAGGGCGCCGGTGCTACCTCCTTCCTGATTTCACTGACAACGGATTCATCGATCTCGACCCTGTGTTTAAGGGAATCGAGTGCGTTCTGCAGTTGCTCGACGAGCTTGTAGGCCAGGTCTGGCCGTCCCGCCGAAAGGCATGAGGTCTTCAGATCGGTGATCGAGCCGATCCGGTTTCCACGCGCCTTCATGGCAACCGGGCAGGCATTCCACCAGGGAGACTTGGCTTTCTGATGCTTTGTCTTTTCCTGGTGAAATCTCTCCCCATATGCGATCCTTCCCGCCACGAACTTCGGGAACTGATCGGAGGGCATTACGCAAATGGTGTCGAAGTCGAAGTCGCCGCCGTTTTTGCTCGCGGTCTTCGAATGAAGGATGTACGTCCCCTCCATGCGAAGCTGCCGATCAAGAAGATAAGCGACCTGCGATTCGTCAAGGTCGGCTGTTCCGAGCGCCTGTTTGAGCGCTGGAACAAGCTCGGTGTTGGTGAGATGACGAACGGGTAAAAGATCCTCCTGCATCCGTATTGGATACCGGATGCACAGGCCCTTCTCCGCCGCCAAGGATGTGATCGAGCTGTCTTCAGGTATCCAATCGGAGGCCGAGAGAATCTTTCCTCGGTGCTCAATCAGGACACCGTCGTCCGCCAGAGCGAACGATGGCAGCTTCAGATCCGCGCTCGTGCAGGCGCGAAATGCCCAGCGGGCCAGCTTGCGGTTCAGTTGGTTGAAGACATAGGGAATCTTGATTGCATTTCCGCTACGGTCCGCCAACAGAACCGCTTCCGCCGGGTCACATCCCTCTGAAGCCGGATCGTCCTCTCGCTCCAGAGAGTCGGGGTCAAAGCCGACACCATCTTCGATCGTTGTAACCTCGGACTTGCCGATTACCTCGAAAAGAGCCTGGTAGTCACCCTCGTCCCATGCCTTTCTCATCGCCTTGATTCGTTCAAGCGCCCACAGCTTCAGTTCAAACTGCAGCGCCTCTTCCGAAGCGTGTTCGATCAAGGTATAGCTTGACCCAAACTCCGATTGACGGGAGATCTGCTTAATCCCGAGAATCGCCGGACCTGTGTACATGCGGCCCGATGTGCCCAACTGGGGAAGAAATCGCACACCTCCTTTGAGGGCCGGTTTGCAGGAGCTCTCAGGCAGAATGACATCGACCGCGAGCCTGTCGGCCACACGATCACTCATCGCCTTTAATGCGCCTTTCGCCTGCTTCGGTTCGCTTGCGTCAAATGCCAGCCGAAACTGGCAAAAACGATTCGTGCCGATCTTCAGCTTCCGGTAGAGGGATTCACGCGCCCAGCCACGGCAATCGTTGGTGCCAAGGACATGATCCTTGACCACAGCGATGCGCAGGTCGGGTTCCTCGACCATCAGCTTGCAGTCGGAGACGAGGATCGCAAAGTACACGATCGCCGCCTCGGGCCAATGCTGAAAGCGCTCAGCTATCGGGCCGGCGTGCGCCTTATCGACGAAGTAAAACTTGCCATCCTTCGCCGAACCGCTGGCGCCCACTAGCTTGTACTCGACCCCACCGTAATGAAGACTCGCCATGCGGTTTTCGACCACAGACTGCTCATACGGCGTCAACTCATACGGCACGCTGACGCGCGCGACTCGGATGCCAGGATAGAGCTGACCGAGGAGCTTTCCCTCGAGCGTATCCTTCCGTCCGAGCTTGGTTGGCTTGCGGGTCACTTCACCGGACGCATCAATCCTCAGTTCAAGAATGAGCTGCTGATCGAGTGCCGCGTTTTGTGTCCTGTTCGCTGTCATGTTCTCCTCACTTGTCTGGCGCTTCGAGACGAAGTGATTAGAGACTTGGCTGAACGCCGGTCCTCAATCTCTTCGCCTGGCCGCCCGGGTTAGGGGTGGGGTGTTAGCCGAACCAGGCTTCGAGAGTGCAAACCGGGTCAGCGGAATTCCTCATCGCGTGAAGCGATAAGGCGTCAAATGAGGCGACATGAGCCATATTTCAGGTTTGTCTCCTCTTTGAATCCGAGCTGACCTCTGTCGGCCCTACTTGCGCAGGGGCCGCTTTACCAATGTCGGAGATCCTCCCTGTATCTCCGCTTCCGCCTTGTAGGCGAGAACCGTATAGATCACGCCGTTCTTCGACTGAAACGCTTTGATCAGAGCCTCGCCTTCGCTTGCCGCTTCCGCGCCAAGCTCGGGTTTCTCAAACGACGATCCGTCCTTGGCGAGAAAGTACCGAACACCCTCCTCAACTTGCCGGCGAGATTTGCGCGTGTTCCTGGGCTTTGATACCTGTGCAGGTTGCGGCTGCATCTCCGCAACCCGAGCGACCGTAGCTTCCATCACTGGCCTCCTTTGATTTGAGCGGCGCCACTCTCCGGAATAGCATCGGGGGAATTCAGGATGCGGTCGCGGCGCTCGCCGTCGATCGGGCGTTCGCTGTAATCCGCAATCCAGAGCCCGTCCGGGTTCACATCCGAACGCTTGTCCGCAATGAGGCGCACCCGGTACTCGTTGACGAAATGGTCGGTTGTCTCTGTTCCGTTGGTCAGATGATGAACGTCTTTCACGCCATAGACCAGATAAGTGAGCGGCTCACCACTGACCGCTTCGATCTCGCGCAGATGGAACGCGGACTGGATTTGGCCATCATCGATCTTGCCGCGCGTATTGTCGTCCGCAATTGCCTTCAGCGTGTACGCCCGCAGGTTGCGGGTCATCATATTGAGGCTCGCCGCCCAGTGGTCGTCCACATCCGCCGGCGAATAGTTAAGGTAGCTCGCCAGGAACCGCTTCACAAACGCTTCATCAAGGAATTGATCAGTCCCGGCGGTCGCGAGATCTGTGACAGCGCCTTTTGCTGGTTTGCCCAGCACCGAGGCGTCGCCGTTCGGGCCGATGCGAATCACTGTCGGCGGCTGCAAGCGTACGAAGACTGCAAATCCGATCGCGAGCAGCGCAATCGGTATCGTCAAGAAAGCGAGCAGCCATGCGCGATTTGCGTTCGCCCTGAGTGCTCCATCCATCTCGTAGTACTTCGGCCTTGAGAGGGCCGCTTCATCCGTTGCAACCGTGCTGTTCTTCATGTGCTCCTCCTACTCCTGATCCGTCCGAGCGACTTAGTCGCTCCCGCGATGCTGCCCGCCGCGATCCGGGCGGCATGGTAGGCGGTCCATGTTCCCAGGTTGTAGCGATGCACACTCGGCCCTCTTCTCGCTGCTGCCGATGATCTGGCTTGCGACTCTCGGCGTTGCGCCTGCACCGTTCGGTTGAATCTGCGAGCCGCCGAGCGTTCTGAGCGGCGACAGTGAGTGCTCCGTTGCTCTCCTCCCCGGCGGTGCTGCGTGCCCATCACGTCACTGATTGAATTGCGAATCTGGTCGGCATGCCCTTCCAGAGTGGGACTGCCGTTGCCGAGCGAGAATCCCGTTGCAGTCGAGGACGAGGCCGCGGGAATCTGTTGCGGTGCCGCGGGTTGGTTGCCGCCGGCCGCGGCCGTGAGCGCACGCGCAGATCCTGCGGTCGCAGCGCTGGAGGATGCTCCTGCCGAAGTTGCACCTGCAGATCCCGCTCGCGCTGCTGCCACACCGGCCGCCGCTCCCTCAATGCCAGCAGCGCCCGCGGTTAGCGCGGTGACCGCCGTACCCACCATCGCGACCGCAGTGCTACCGACATCGCCGCTGACGATGCGCTTGGCAATGAACGGAATGACGGCGATCGCCAGGGAATAGACAATGCTCACGATGCCGATCAGAATGGAACCTTCGAGGTTGCCAAGCCCGCCGAGGAAGTTGTTCTGGCTAAGCATCTGCCCAATCTGGCCCATCTGAACGGCAGTGAGCAGCGCGCCGAAGCCGCCGTAAAGAATCGGCCATGCATTCCAAATAAAGATGTTCTCGACGTAGGACTTGGCAAGGCGGTTCGCGCCGCCGAGAGGCATCAGGGCAATGACAATCGGCCCGAAAATATACAGAATGCTTCCGTAGAAGATGTAGAAGAAGCCGAAAATCACGATCGACAATCGGATAGAGCAGATAGGCAACGAGAATCAGAAGGCCATCGATCAGAGCCCGCGATAGATCCCCGGTTATCAGGCCCCACAGCTTTTGGAAGCCCACCTGGTTGAACTGCGCTTGCAAGATCGGTCTTCCAGTTTTCGAAGAGACGTTACCAGCTCCCGAAGCGCTATTAACCCAATTGCCCAGCGTTCACGAAGCCCTGATTGACCGTCGTGAATATGGTTCCGTAGTTCATCACAACAATTGCGGTGACCACATACTTGATAAGACTTGTGCCCAATCCACGGACGTCCCCTCCGTGCAAGGCCGATTGATAGACCTGCCAGAGAAAGCCCACGAGCAGGACCACATACGCAACGTTCTGCATCCCGGAGGTAATGCCGGTCGAGTCGATCCCGGACCTTGCCTGAGTCAGAAATCGCTCGAACAGATTCAGCTGCGTTGACTGGAAGAACGCGAGCATCGCCTCGGGATGTAAGTTGGTGCATAGCATACGCTGTCACCTGTTGGTCAGCGCTCCGTTGATGAGGCCGTTGTTGTTCGTGTTGTCTGCGGTTGCGAGCTTTGAAGCCTTGCTCTGATTTGCCAAGTCGATGCCCCGTGTCCTCATGAGTTCAGCCAGTGCAGCCTGCGTATAGGCATTGGCGCGCACGACCCATACGTCGGCCTCGGCCTCGAGGATCTCCGCGCTTCCGGGAGCTGCCTGCGAGATCTGCTGGCCCATCTGATTCGCTTCGTTCAACTCCGCGTCCGCGAGGGCATCGATCTCGATCGCCCGCTTCATCGCGTCCTGGGCCTGCGCGTCGGTCATGTCGGTCATCGTTCTCATCTGCGGGGACGCAGCGTTCTGCGGCATCACAACCCCATACACGTTCTGAAACTGGCCCGATAGGGTTGGCACATTGCCCGCGTTGCGCGAGAGCAGGAGAGCTTCGAGATTCTGCGACTGCGGCAGGGTGGCGCTCGATACGTTGACACGGAACATGCCGCTGACCTGGTTGAACTGGTTCTCAAACTGAATCACCGAAGTTTTTGCCTGATTGATCGCGGTAAGCGGGTACATGACCTCTTGCTCATACTTCGCAGTGCTTTGCTCGTACTGGTTGATTGTCCTCAGGGGTGCGGCAATATAGGTATTCATGAGCGACTGCATCTTGGATAGCGCCGCCAGGATCGCGGCCGTGTCGATCCCAAACTGCCCATTCGCGTGGGTTGGCAGGATTGCGAGGACTCCAAGCACGACGACAGACACCTTCAGCAGAGTGGGCCGGTACCAGGGTTGAACTGCGCTCGACCCATCCTCTAAGGGCGCGGGCTTCGGCGGTTCCAGCGGGAGTTGGGGCCTGCGGCGCCAGAAAAATGACCTGCGATGCTTGTTCGGGTTTTTCTTGGGATCGGTCATCGAAAGCTCCTTATCGCGCGGTCAGGGCTCCGGTAATCAAACCGTTTATTCCACCGGTCGCGGCTGTCCTGCGTTTCACAAGAACGTTGTCGTGCGCAATGCGGCCTGCCTCCTGACGCAACTCCGCCGCAAGCATCTTCTGCATGTACGCCTGGCAGCGGAGATTGGCGACCTGCGCCTGGGCGGTCAGGAACGGATTCGAACCGGGTGTGCTCACTGCAACCTGGTTTTCCATTTGATTGGCGGTTTGAAGAATGACATCCGCGCCCTGATCGGCGATCAAGGTTGTTTTGAGATTCTCCTGCCCTAGCGCGTCGTCCACGTCCATCATCACGCGGTCTTGCGGCGAAGCGGTGTTTAGCTGCGGGATAGCGCCGTAATTCGAAGTGAAGCTCGTCTGCAATGCGGGAATTTCTGTCGACAGGCGGCTATGCAGGATGCTTTCGAACTGTTGCGGCCCCGGAGTCACGGCGCTTGTGAACGGCGTGTTGAACACCTGATTCATCTGCCCGCGATAAGTGTTGATCGAATTTGCAACGAAGCCTCGGGCCTGGTTGATTGCCGCCAGCGGCGCAACCGTTGTCTGATAGAGCTTCTGCATCTGTTGGGCAATCTGGTTGATGGTCTTGAGCGAGCTGCCGATGTCGTTCTGAATCGAGCTGAAAATCGCGTCGAACACGCTAAGAAATTGCCCATGAGCAAGCTTGGGCAGGGCAAAGCACGTCTCGATCAGGAGAACACGAATGAGCACTCTCCTCTTCCAGCGAACTTCGGTACCCCGCTTTCGGCCGCATCCTCGATCGCCCGTATACGGCTCTCCATTCAGAAGTAGCTCCATCTCGGGTTGGGTATTGTTCAGTCATTGGCTCATCGCCTCCTGCATCTCTCCGGAGAGCTCGACCGGCAACGGCGCCAGTTCCGCCAGCCCGCTCGGATATTGGGCGGCAAGTTCTTCGTAGGCCTGGATCAACGGCAGTGATTGGTGCTGGCGCAGCCACCATTTGCGAAATGCTCGTTCACGTGCGTATGTCGTAGTGATCCAGTAGTCCACGGGGCTGGGAACAATCCGGATCGCGTGCGTCGACTCCGCCTTCTCCCCAATCGCAATCAGGAACTCTGCGCTGTGGCCCTTCTTCGGGTGAGCGAAGGTCTTGATCTGATTGAGCGCCGTCTCGTTCAAGTGAACGTGCTCGCGGAGAGCAGTCATATCGCCCGGCTGTTTGCCGATGATCTTTGTGGTCGCGTTCTTCACGATTCCGGCGCCATGCTCATTGGGCTTGTCGGGCGTGCCGACAAAATCTTCGGGTGTCTGGCTGATGCCCCACACGCTGGCATTGCGTTTGCGGGCGGTGCGGAAGAGCTGCACGACAACGCCTGCGAGGATCGGCGACTCGAGCAGCGCCCAGCATTCGTCGAGCAGGACGATGCTCGGCTGGCCGGTCATCCCCGATGCGCGGTACGTGGCCGTGTGCGCGATCAAGAGACTCATGGCCCGTTCGAGGCGCGGATCGTCTTTCAGTTTCTCGACATTGAAGTAGAGCCAAGGATTGTTCAGTTGGACCGTGGTCGGCCTGTCGAAGAGTCGCGCATAAGGTCCCTCATCAACCCAGGCCCGCAGCTTCGTCGAGGCCATCTGCGCCATCGCGTTGATCTTCTGATTGCGATCCCGATCCTGCCAGTGGGCCAGTTCCGCGGCCAGATCTCCGAAGAGCGGAATCGGGTTCGAGGTCTTCGCGCTGCACCTCTTGTACGTTGAGGCGATGGCTTCGAGCAGGACGCTGTCGAGCAGGTCGATGTCGAGGTCGGGCGGCGTATTCTCGCCCAGCATGTGTCGCGTGAGGTTCTTAAGAAACGAGATCTGGTCGTTGGACGGCTGGTCTTCTCCTCTGGGCAAGTCCCAGGGATTGATCGTCTGGTCGCTGTCGAGCGACATCTCGATCATCTCGCCGCCCATCAGCTCCACCAGTGGCTGATAGGAGTCTCCGCGCTCGAGGATGGAGATCAGCGGGTTCGCGCGCGCCGCCATCAGCAGCATCTGCTGAGCGGCGAGAGTCTTACCGCCGCCGCTTTTCGCCATCAGCAAGCCGTTCGCATCGGAAAGATCCGGATCGAACATCGAGAACGGGATGAGCTGGCGATAGGGCGTCTCAAAGAGAATGAGCGGGCTCCTCCGTGTCCCGGTCCAGGGCATCTCTACGGGCACAAGATCGGCGGCATTGGAGGTAAGCATGTCCTGATCACGTTTGTCGGCCTCGGCCATGCCCGGTAACGTCCCCAGAAAGATCCGCCGCTTGGCGATCGTCTCAGCCACAGCCTTCGCGCCATTCATGTGCGTGAAGCCGTTCAGAACCTCTTGAGTCCGATTGGCGAGTTCGCGCTCGGATCGTTCGAGATCGTGCAAGGTGATTGCCGGTTGCGAGGTGCGCACCACGACCGAAAGACTCAGCTTGGCCGTCTTGAGGGAGGAGGAGATGATGTCTCGCTGCACCTGGATGAGCTGCGCCTGCGCCACCTCGGCCTCCGGATTCGATTTGAAGTTTCCGTTCGCATCCTTCTGCGCGGCTGTCATCTTCTGGAGGCGCTTTTTGTAGCTCTTGAGGACCTTCACCTGGTCGGGGATCACGACCTGCCCACTGACGACAACCGGGAAGCCAAGTGTCGAAAAGTTCTGCAGCATCCCCGGAAAAGTCGCATCGGGAAGTTCCTTCAGACTGACAACGGCGTAGAGATACCCATCGATGTTCAGGTAGGTCTCGGTCTCGTTGAGGATGCTCGCCTCGACCGCCTGGGACCTCGCGCTCCGATACTCGATCATCTCCTCGGGAGGCACATACGGCCGCCGGTCGCGCCGGATTGGGTGCTGCGCATGCTTCAGCTCCTCGAAGAGTTCTTGCGTCGAGAGTCTCCGGGGCCCGAGGTTGGCCGCCTCCATCGACCCCTCGATGCCCCGGAGGATGGATTCGAACTCGGCCAGATAGGTCTCGTGCTCCTTCCGCGCACGCTGGATGGCCTTCTTCTGGCTCAAAGTGAATCCACCAAGACTGCGATTCTGTTGAGTGGAGTGGTAAAGCTTCGCATGAATGCGCGGGTCCCAGATCAAGTACACATGCAGCCGATTCTCGAAGAAGAAGCCGCTGTTTTCCTTCTGCCGCCACATCCGAAGCCGATGGGAATCGAGCGCCATCACCTCCGACTGCTCAGTCCGCTGTTCGTGGATGTAGTTGTTCGAGGAGATCTCCGAGATGCTCGGAAATCTCGTAGCGGAACTGAACGCGCATGCTGACATCGGGAACACTGCGAAACAGCGCCTCCAGCATCGACTTGTTCTGGTTGCGATCTCCATCCGTGGCAAAGTACGCGAGGATCCCCTTGCAACTCGTAACCCGCAACAAACGCCCCGTTGGTGCGCACCATGATGTTGTCCCCAAGGGGGAGATCGCGCAGAGGCAGCAACTCGCATACTGCCGGTACTTTGAGCCTTCTATCGTGTTCTGCTTGGGTCACCGGCATAGCTAAGGTCTCCCTCTAGAGTTCCATCCACCTCGATCCGCAATTGCTGCTCCACGATCCGTGCGAGTGGAGCGATCTCCTCATGAAAGCGTGCTGCGAAGATGACGCACGCGAACGTGACGCGTGCCGCTTCCGCGTCGAGAACAGCGACGACCGTCCCGCTCCTCTGCGTTGTGATCGATGCCTGCATCCTCATTCCTCCTCTTCGACCACGTAAGGTTGAGTCAGTTCCGAATCTCGTTCAAGCGCGCACCAGGCCTTGGGAGCGAAGAACGAGCGGACCAGGTCGGTGAGATATCCCCGCGGCCTCCCATACTTGAACAAAATCAGGAACGGCACAGCCAACGCCGGCACGATGAACTCCATGAAGACGTTCAGCGGAATTCCGAACACATGCGCATTGCCATTCACGAAGTGCGCAAGGAGGTTCATCATCGCGGCCAACGCGAGCACCAGAATCAGGTCCTCAAACTCCAGGCCAAGGAACGTCACCTTGGTGTGGAGGTTGCGGTGAACCGGCGTCATATCGAGACTCATGACATTACCCTCCGATTCCGTGCGCTTGCGTCACCATCGACTCGGCCAGCCGCACCATTCCCGAAACCATCAGTGCGCCGATTGCTGCGACGAACTTTCTGATCCAGGTCGAGCCCGGATAGATCTCCGAAACTACGCCGCCCATGTGCATGGCCATCGCTGCCAACTGCGTGAGCGCGAACATGGGCAGGATCACGTTAGCCGTCCAGTTCACGAGGCTCATCGTGGCCATCCAGAACGCATCAGCATTCGTAGCGCCCGCGTGTTGCACAAACCCTTCCAGAGCACGCAGAATCCCGGAGCACATTAATGAGGCGAAGCCTCCATACAACGGCTGCTCGAAAGGACCACCCTTGCTGTAGCGATACACGGCTCCTGCAAAGAACAGTCCCGCCATCGTGGGCATCATGGTGTTGCCGGCCCAGGATGCGAGGTTCGTGATGGCCCCATCAAGACTCATAACCTTGCTCCTCACGCCGCCATCGCTCGAAACAGCGACAGAAGGCCACTCACGCTCAGGAAAGAGATCGCGGCGAAGACAAGCCTGGTCCAGGGTCTGTGTCGGACGAAATTGATTACTGCTCCGACACAGGCCAGCCCCGCCGCGGCCGGCAAGATCTGTCCGGCGATGTAGTTCCAAAGGGAAGCGAGCATATCGGTCATCGCGTACTGGCTCCCTGAGTTCCATCCTTGAAAGAGCTGCATTGTTGCCGAGAGCGACATCAGGAAAAGTGCGGCAACGATCGAGCCGAGCGGATTCTCGCCTGCGGCCCCGTCGAGCGTTGCTTTCAGGACGAAGTACGCCGCAAGGACTGGCACCAGCTTGGCGACCACGATTTGGTTCACGAAATTCTTGAATACCGTTTCCATGCTGGCCAACCAACTCGTACTCACCGATCCGCTCGCGGACGGTATGTTGATGCCCTGCGCGGCGACCCACGACAACAGTTGCGGAAGGGTCAGAAGAACGACGGTCCACAGAATCCACTTTCCGGCCCGGCCGTTTACGTGGAAGTTGATCCCGCCTTCATGTCGTAGGCTCACTCCCGCGGCAGCCAGCGTGCAGAACGCCGCCGGCACCGCGAGATCGAGCAGCAACTGGAGGAGGTCGAGGAGGAACTGTGGCGTCTGCATCACTCTCCGCCTTTACTACTGAATGCCTTGCGCTTGAGTGATGAAGCCCTCCGCCATGCGTCCGAGACCGGAGATCACCATGAGGGCGACGCCGCTCACACCCCAACCCATGTAGCCGCGTCCGGATTTGAAATGCCATCCCGCGATGCCGAGGCACGCGACTGCGATGACCGGCGCAATGACATTGCAGCCCCAGTTCACGATGTTGAGGACGGTGCCTTCGACCGTGGTCGCCTGCTGACCTTGCACGGCCTGGCCGAACTGCAGGTGCGGTTCCGAGGTTCTGCGCTCTCGCCGCGAAGGGTGCGAGCAGATTGCCGGCGAGGATCAAACTCAGTCCCAACTTGATGGCGACGTGCAACCAATTGATCTTGTCGGGGCGATGAAAGACGTGCGTGGAGGTGGAAGCGGACACTTGGGAGCGCCGCCAGAAGGCCAGTGCGGTTCTCATAGGTTTTCTCTCCTGGACCCGGCTGCTCTCGGGCATCCGTGTCGAGGGAGAGAATGGGTCGGATCCGAAATTCGGTCAAATGAGCTGGCCGGACCAGGATGGGCCATTGATCTATCTCCAATCGTCTGAGGAGGTTCTAGGGACCGAGAGATGCCGAGACTGAGCTTCCGCCGTTCTGGAAAGCGTTGGATCGATTTCGGGAAATCGAGCTAAAATCTCAATCGAAGAGCCCGGTGTCGCAAGCTGTCGCCAGCTCAGGGACAACGGCATGGCATCCGTATCGCAGCAGAATCCGTATCAATGCGACCAATGCGGAACCGCGAACATCGTGGCTGCGCCCGTCCTCTATCAACAGGGAACACACACTTACTCCACCAGGTTCCATTCGGGGACGACCCAGTCCTTTTCCGCGCAGGCGGTCAGCACCACCCGCGTCCTCGCGGGTTATCTCCGGCCTTTCTTGCTTTGGGGAACCCGCAATTGCTTTTTTCTTCTTTGGACGCTTCGTCGGGTTCGGCTCGATTCTGGAGCACCCAAGATCACAGCATGCAAGGCCAGAGCTGGCCTGTCGCTATCTTCTGTTTCTGGGTGTCAGTTCTGCTCGGAGGCATGGTCTTTAGTTTTCGCAGAGTTGCGCGCTACAACCGTGAAGTTTATCCTCGACTCCATTGGAACTGGGAGCACACCTATATCTGCAGGCGTTGCGGACGGTTCCGCTTGATTCCTTCCGTAGCTCAGACACCTGGCTGGATTCATCTGGACTTAATCGGCATAACGGTTGAGTCTCTGAGACTCTCGGTGCGATCGTTCTCATGTACGCACACCGGCTATTCGGGAACGACGATTACCCAAGTCGCACTTTGGGTCATTTGGAAGGATCTTTACCCAATCCGGAATTGGGTAATCGGGAACAAAGATGCCTCAATTTGCACACTGGGTAATCGGGATGTCTCTTGCCCCAATCGCGAAGTGGGTCAACGGGACCGATCTTTGCTCAACTTCGGAATTGGGTCATCGGGAACAAAAATGACTCAATCTGCAAACTGGGTCAATGGGACCGTTGTTTGCTCATTAGCGGATTGGGTCAACGGGACCGATCTTTGCCCAACTTCACATTGGGGCATCGGGAGCAAAGATTGCCCAACTGCGTACTGGGTCATGCGGACCGACCTTGACCCGAACGTGAAGTGCGTCCAGGGGAAGGGCGCATTACAGGCACATTTCTTAGAGACGCGACGCAAGAACAGATGAGCCGCAAGGCAACCGCCAGTTGAATATGATGGCCAAACACAAGAACGCCCCGGCACTGGGCCAGGGCGCAGAAGAGAGTCGTGCGGCGAGTGGGCAATCTACTGAACCGTTGGGCTGACCTTGTGAAGCTCGGAAGGCGTTTGTTCGTGTTTGGTAAACACGACGTAGATCTTCGTGTCGGCCGGAACGGAAACTACCACACGGCTGTTGGCATTGAGGCTCATCACCTCCGAGTCTCCGGCCGTGCCGATATTCTCGGCAAGCCGCTCACGAAGCATGTCGTCCTCAGAAAACGCAGCGCTGGTGTTGTTCCCGGCAACTTCTGCAAGCACCGAGCCGAGACCCGACGCCGCCCGCACCAGAAAGTTCTTACCCGTGTTCTTCCCGTACACGCTTCCTTTGATGGGTCCGAGGTCCAGCCCAGTGCCGACAGCGTCGATCTTCTCCCGGGCTCCATCGAGAAGTTCGATCTCGTCGAACTTCACGCTCACCAGTCCGCTTCGGTCGGCCTGCTGGAGCTGACCGTACACGCGTGCGCCCGCAGGGACGATAATTCTGTCGCCGATCGCGTAGGTGTATTCGACTACGGCTACGACAGGGGCCAGCACAGCGCTCGATATCTGCGTCTCAAGCTTCGCCTGAATGCGCGTACCCGGTGTCAGTTCCAAGCGAGGAGTACCATCCTCGCCGGTATTGAGCTTCTGTGCAGCCAACGCCGGGCTTTGCGCCACACTTCGCACAAAGACCAGAGACGGCTCCTTGAGGGTGTTCTGTTGCGCTTGCGGCGTTTCCGCGTTGGGAGTTCCGCCATAGGGTGCCGGATCTTCCCATTTCTGTTGCGTGTCTGCGAAAGAGGGTACATTTCCCAGGGAGCTGGCAACAGCAGGCTTGCCGGCAAACGGCTTCAAACCTGAGCTATTGTCCAGTGTTCGTGTCCGACGAATATCCCCTGGACCGAGCTGCCCACTGCTGTTGTCCGGCGCCGGCGTGTGCACGGTATCCATGAGGGGTGTCACACTCCCTTTGGGCGGCGGCGACTGCTCCTGTTTGGCCTGCTGCGACGGCTGCTTTACTGCCGCCAGTTTCTTCGGAGACTTGCCGACGATCGCCGTGAAAACAAAGAAGAGCACCGCAACTGCAAGTCCGCCTCCGAGGAGCATCAGTTTGCCCTTGCTTATTCCTTCAGCTCCCTTGACGGCAGTTCGCGTTGCAAACCGGGTGACGGGTTCCGCTTTCTCCGCGCCATCGATAGGCTCGGGCGCGCGAATCCGATCCTTGCGAAACCGCCGGCTCTGACGATTCTGCGACAGGAGTAGTGTTCATGCTCCCGTTTCCATTCCTGTTGTTCTCATTGGCGTTCATAACCTTGGGGCTCCCTTCTACTTGCCATCGCCGGATATGGGTGGAGTGAACGGAAGATGGATCAAGATCGGATGATCCACCTGATCCGCTTGGGCAATCTGCAGAAATAGCTTTTCGGTCGATTCCTTGAAGTTCGGCCGATCAAAGACGACCACGCCATCGGCGCGTTCTCCCGGCTCAAGGCGCGTTGTGCTCAACCTGTAGTCCCGGATCTCCAGTTGGTCCGAGATAATGCCTTTCCCTTCCTTCTTTTTCTTCTTGGTGGCCTTGCGACCTGTGATCTGGATTTGCGGAGGGACAATCTCGATAGGCTCATTCGAGTTGTTCAGGATGGAGTACGAGATCATGGTCTGATTGCTCAACTGCCGCATATCGCCAATCGATGTCTCGATTTGCTTGTCCTCCCATTTCGTCCACTTCGGAGCGTTCACGCTCTCCTGCAGCTTGAACACCTCGTCGAGGCTCGACAGCGGCGCCGAACGCAAACCGGCGGTCCCGCCACTCACGCCCTGCGCGGGTTCCTTAGTGGGCGCGCTTCGCGTCGCCAGGGATTCAGGATCGGCGGAAATGAGGAAGCTCCGCGTCGTTCTGTATTCGATCAGAAAATCAACCGGCTGCGTTGGATTCGTGACACTCGAGCCATCGCTGACCAGTTCCAGCGTCACATGCTGTCCTGATTTAGTTGCGATGAGGAGGTTCGACTGCGCAGCCTCTTTAACGATCGGTTTGACGTAGACGTACTCCGGCTCGCCCTCGTTATGTTCTGCCTTGAACTCACCCGGACTGCCGAGGATGACGGATGTGATCTCCTCCGGCATGCGGATGGTCGACTCAAACTCCGGCCTGCAGATGAAGGACCGTGACTTCTCTCGGATTGATCGTGACAGTGGCGACACGTGCTCCAACTGGTGTGTCGCTCGCGCTGAGACGAAGCGGAAGCAGGACTGCGACAGGGATGAGCCAGCGAAGTTTCATGGGGTTGACCTCCTCGACGGCCGAGCGGCCGGATACCTGCGAAGCATGTACTGCCTTCGCACCGCTTGCACGTAGGCGACAACGTCCGGATTGCGATAATCCAGTTGTTCCCGTGCAATGTTGCGGTCGCCGGCGTAGTAGGCCGCGGCGACCAGGCGCAGATCCCCGTGGAACTCCCACATCAATGCCGTGACGTAGCGGGTGCCTGCGGCAATGTTTTGTTCCACATCGAAGGGCTCGAAAGCGCCAAATCGCTTCGCCGTCGCTGGCATGAGCTGCATCAGCCCCATCGCTCCCTTGTTGGAAACCGCTCGCGGGTTCCAACGCGATTCGACGTCGATGAACGCTGCGATCAACTCCGGCGGCACGCGATAGTGCGCCGCATACTGCCTTACGATCCGCGCTGCCGGCACAGGATCCGTCTTCCCAACGGCAAGATTGGGAAATACCAGCAGTATGAGTACGCACCGAATCATGATGCTGATCCTCCTCGGAGCGCGAGACTCTGCGCGAACCTGGCTCCGTCGTCGAGCAAGCTCTTGAACCCCTCCCGCAATAGGAGGTGGCGACGGTCCTTCTCGGTCTTCGCCAAAAAAGGAAGCAGCACGTCACGGTGCTCCGCTGTTACGTGGTCGGTCCCGAGGAGTTGCAGTGCATTGGCGAAGTCGATCATCTCCGAGACCGATGGCGGCTTTTCCAGCGAGTAGTTGCGGAAGGAGAGGGCTATTCCGGCCATCTCGCGATGGAAGCTCTCATCGGCCTTCGGGGTGCGGCTGGCAATGATCTCGGCTTCGCGCTCCGGCGTCGGATGCTCGACCCGCACGTAGAGGCTTCGCCTTCTGATTGGGTCGCCCAGCCTCCGTTCTTCGTTGCTGGTGAGCACGACGAACGGAATGCTCTTCGCAGCCACGGTGCCGAACTCTGGAATCGAGAGCTGCCAGGCCGAAAGGATTTCTAACAGCATCGCTTCGAAACCATCGTCGACTTTATCCAACTCGTCGATGAGCAGCACACAGGGCCTGTCGCATTCGAGTGCGCGCATCAGCGGACCGGGACGGAAGAAGTCCCGCCCCTTGAGGTTCGTCTGAACGCTCTGCCAGTCTTTCGTGCTGGGCCTTTGAGAACTCCATGTAGAGCCGCTGCAGGCTCTCGTCGAAGCGGCCGATCGCCTTGTCCTCGGTCACACCGCGGTAGCACTGAAGCCGCTCGACGGTTGTTCTGGCTGCAGCAGCAACGGCAATGGCAAGCTGAGTCTTACCAGATCCTGCGGGCCCTTCGAGCAGCAGCGGTTTTTGCAGCTTGGCGGCGAGAAAGACCACCTGGGTCATCACCGGGTCGATGAAGTAGCCTGTGGCCGCGAGTTTGGTCCCGAGGTCATCGATTGAATCAAACATCTACTTGGCCTCACGCTTCTACTTGAATCCCCGTTGCATTTTGCTCACGGTCGGCTTTCCGACCGCAAGGCGGATCGTTTGGTGCGGGAACCACTTGCGTCCAGACATTCGCGAGCGATGTGACTCCCAACTCAGCAAGGAGGACCAAAAGCCTGCGTTCCAAAATGTCTTCCGCTTCACCTGAACCTCCTCCAATGCTGAGACAGCATGAGACGGCATCAAAACTCGGTCAAATTTCCATTTGAGGCTGTGGATTTACTCCGCCCGATTCCGTTCACGATTCCGGCCGGGCGGAATACCCAGAAACGGTAACGGCTAAGCCGTTCGGGCAAGCCGGTTGCGCCCTGCCTGGACTGACCTCGGCTTACGGCCATTCCCGCCAGTCGGCAGGGCATCCACCCATTGCTCTATCGCTTCAGGACGGTAGCGCACAAGCGGCCCCACTTTCACGTACTGGGGTCCTTCTCCGCGAAGCCGCCACCGTCTCAAGCACGCCAAGCTAACTTGGATTTTTTCTGAAACCTGGATTTCATTCAGGAATGATTCCATACTGTTCTCCTTGTGGCTGAAAGCCGAGGCCGAACTGACCGAGAGGCTAACCCGAGGTTCAGTCTCGGTCAATTCGACCTGTACCTCCCCCGTTGCTACGCGGAGGAGCCTGCTTTCGAGGCAGAACCCAATCGAGAGTTTCCCTTTCGAGAGGCGATGACGGACTCCACCGCTTCGCGCTTCGCTTTCATCCGGATATGGCTGTAATGACGAAGCATCTGGCGGTCGACATGCCCGGCGATCTCCATGATCGTTTCGTCGCCGGCGCCGCTTTCGGCCAGTTCTGTGATGAGGGTGTGCCGGTTATCGTGCCATCGACCCTTCACCTTTGCCTTTTCTCGCGTAGTGTTCCAAGCCTTCTTAAACGAGGTAATGTGGCGCGTCGGGTCCGAGGGCCTGGGCTTGCCCCAGGGAAAGACGTACCACTCGTCCCTGATCTCGCCGAACCGCTTGCGATACCACGCACGATGGTCGATGAGCGCCTGGTAGACCTCGGAGTTCAGAGGAACGATTCGCCCTTCTCCGGCTTCGCTTTTGGCTCTGCCTACCTGGACCGTATTCGCGACGAAGTTGATCTGGCCCCAGGTAAGGGTCTTGATCTCGGTATCTCGCAGCCCCCCGTTGCGCGCCAGCATGAAGGCTGGGTACATGTGGGGACTGCGTGAACTCTTTGCTTTGGTTGCGAGACTCTCAGTTTCTTCAGTGTCGTAGGCTTTGCCGATGCTTTTGTGAACGGCCAGCTTGAGCTGCTTGGTCTTCTTGAGATGAGCGCGGATCACTTCGCCCGGGTCTCCCAGCATCTTCAGAAGAAACCGGACTTCTTCATTGATCGACTTTGGCGCGGCCTTCTCACGGAGCCTGTCTTCCTGGTAACGGAGAACCGAAACCTCGGTGATGTCGGCGACGATCTTCGTGCCGAGAAGACGGCCGACGTGTCCGAGCGCGTATTCCGCAAAGGTCGCGGAACGGTAGCGGAGTCGATAGCCAGTGAGGTATTCGTCGATGATCTCCTCAAGAATCCGAATTCGGTTCTGCCGAACCTCTTTGAAGTTGTTGTAGCCAGCTTCGAGTGTTCTTCGGTGTTGCCGTTCAGCCTCTTTCGCTACGGTTCGCGATGTCGATTTTGTCGGTTCGTCGATGCGTTCTCCGGCGAAGCGAAACCGGTACCACCAATACTTTCCTCTCTGATAAGTTGCCATTCGGTCACTCCTGTCCTGTCGGTGAGCGCGCCTGTTTGGGCGCGCGACTGAAGGTTCAGGCGAAGGCAAAACTCGATCAAATTTCAGAGGGTCCGGCACCACGCGAAGGCGTGATTCAGGACATTCGGTTGGAGGTCTGGAGTTGGTTTACCATGGAGGCCACAACTGAGCTCGGTTGCTATGGGTTAGCACCCGTTTTGAAAGTGAGTGACGACAAAATTGACTACAATCCAGCCAATTCCGTGTCTTTCTGCTGCTCTCAACTGCTCTAAGTTTTTGATTTGATTGGCTCCTCAGGTAGGACTCGAACCTACAACCCTTCGGTTAACAGCCGAATGCTCTGCCATTGAGCTACTGAGGAGTGTGAGCGTTGAATTGTCCTCTACCAAATTACCAGACCCTTCACAGGTCGTCAAAATCTATCCGGGATTGTCGAAATCTAACCTGGATTCTAGTTCGGCTTCGGAGTGAAGAAGACGCGCCAGCTGCCCAAGATTGCCCGCACCGGTTCTGCAACCCCAGCACGCCGCTTCTACAATGTGTGTAGAAGGGCAGGTCATCCCTTCGTTCCGGAGGTCCACCATGGCCCGCATTTCCCGCCTCGATCGAAGCGATGTAGAGCCTCAGATCGCCGCGCTCTACGACAAGGCGTTCGCACAGCGCGGCAACGTGCCCAACATGTTCCGCGTGATGGCGCACCGGCCCGAGATCTTCGCCACCATGCAGGCTCACTTCGCCGCGGTCCTCAACACCGGAACCGTCTCCACCCGCCTCAAAGAGCTCATCATCGTACGCACCAGCCAGGTCAACGACACTCCCTACTGCCTGGCCAGCCACACCATTCTCGCCCGCAACCTGGGCTGGAGCGACGACCAGCTTTCCCACCTCGCCGATTGGGCCAGCCGCACTGATTTCAGCCCCGCAGAAAAAGCCGCATTGCGCCTGGCCGAGACCGTCACCCGCAATGCTCATGGGGTCACGGACGAGCAGTTCGCAGAGTTGCGCACGTTCTACTCCGAAGGCGAAGTCGTGGAGCTCCTTTGCGCCATCGGCCTGTTCAACTACTTCAACCGGTTCAACAACGCGCTCCACATGGAGCCCACCCGGCCCGGCGAAGGCGGATGCGCCGCGCTGCCGCCGCTTCAAACTACCTCGGCCGGCTGAACAATCTACCCACCCTTATCCCGGAGAACCTATCCCCAGCATGAAGCTATCTATTCCCGCGGGCTCGTTCCGCGCTTATCTTTTCGACTGTGACGGCACCATCGTCGATTCCATGCCGCTCCACTACGTGGCATGGAAGCAAACGCTGGCCGAATGGAAATGCGATTTCCCTGAAGACCTCTTCTACGCCTGGGGCGGCAGGCCGGTCACGGAGATCATTGCCGACCTTAATCAGCAGCATGGCCTTTCCATGCCGGCTGACGCGGTGGGGCGCCGCAAAGAGGCTCTCTACTACGAGCTGTTGCCCCAGCTCCAGGCCATTCCCGAAGTCGTCGAACACGTGCACGCGCAGCACGGCAACATCCCCATGGCGGTCGTTTCCGGAAGCCGCCGCAACTCCGTCGTCACCTCGCTGACGCAGTTGCACCTGCTCGACAAATTCGATGTCCTGGTGTGTGCCGAAGATTATGCCCGCGGCAAGCCGGCGCCTGACTGCTTCCTCATGGCTGCTGCCAAGCTCGGCGTTGCGCCGGCCGACTGCCTCGTCTTTGAAGACACCGATCTGGGCATCCAAGCCGCCGAAGCGGCTGGCATGGCGGCGGTCCGGGTGCCTCTTCCTCTTGAACGAGCCTGAAAAAAACGCCGCGGCACGCAGCCGTGCCGTAGCACGCAACCGGATGGGAGACGCATCGTCACGGCTTCGGCTCGCGAAGCTCCTGCGTACCCGACTCCGGCTCCAGCTCTCGTCAGCTTGCCGAAACCGGAATGTATCCGCTCCTCGCTGCCATCTTCAACGCCGACAGACCCTCTTCGAACGTAAACAGCGGGGTGGTCTTTGAGCTCTTCAAGGATCCTCCCGCTGCGATTGCCAGCGACATCGCCGCCGCGGTGATGTTGTCGGGCATCTCCACCAGGGCAATAATGTCCTGCTCTCCAAATGACATCCAGATACCCACCAGCTTCCCGCCCAGGCCCTCGGCGGATTTGCGCACAATGGGAGTGCGATCTGCCGGGTTGTTCACCAGGGTTGTCAAAGCCTGCGACGTATACGAAGCTTGCACAAGATAGAGCGGCATGGTTCTTTCACCTTTCAGCAGAGACTAAAGCCGGCATGAAGGACGCCGCAGTATAGCCCAAGCGCTCCGGCCTGGTCAGCCCGGTCACTTGCGCTGCATGCGTTTCATCACGGTCCGCAACTCTGCCGCGATTCTGCGTCGAAAAGCGGCCGGTTCAATCACGCGCGCTCGTGCGCCCAAACCCATTACGACAAACCGCGCCTGCTCTGCATCATCAAAATAAACGCGCCGCATCCGCCAGCCATGCAGTAAACGCAGCTTTCCACCAGCACCTTCAACTGGCTCAGTCGGCCGATGCGACGCCAGGCTTTGGGCTGCCGCCGGATCCACTCCCACAACTACCGCGAAGTGGCCCTGCCGGCCTTCGATTTCGGCCCTGGTCTTTGCCCAGTAAGCTGCGAGGTCAAAGCGTGCCGGCCGGTCAAACTTCGTTCCCAGAACCGTTGCCATGCTCATGCGCGAAACCCGAAACGTCCTCATCCCCTTCGTCGTCTGCGCCACCAGGTACCAGCTCACGCCTTTCGCAACCAGCCCCAGCGGATCAACCTTGCGCGCACTTCGCTCGCCGTCGCCGCGGGTGTAGTCAAACGCGAGTTGACGCTCGTGCGCCACCGCCTCCTGCACCGTGTTCAACATGGACAGATCCTCGCCCGTCTGCCACCATCCTGCCGGATCGATCAGCAGCCGCTCGCGCATCGCGTTGGCCTGTTCGCGCATCGCGCCCGGAAGCGCCGCCATCAGCTTGTCGAGCGCTCTTTGCGCCGAGGCAGCAAGACCGGGATGGCCGACGATGCGCGGCTGCGCCATCATCAGCGCCCGCAACTCACCCTCCTCCAGCCCGGGAACCTGCGTACGCCATCCCTTTTCCAGTTCCCATCCGCCCTGCGCGCCGCGCAGCGCCACCACCGGAACGCGCGCCGCCGCGAGAGCTTCAAGATCGCGATGGATGGTTCTTTGCGAGACTTCCAGCCGCTCCGCCAGTTCGCGCTCCGTCACGCGACCCCTCGCCTGCATCAGCAGCAGCATCGAGAGCAGCCGATCAGCCTTCACGGGCGCTATCCTCCCATTCCCACCGTGCTCGCCAAATCTTTTTCATGATCCTCCACAATATATGACACTCGCTGTCATATATCACCTGCCAAGCTAAGAGAGTTGATAAAGCATGAACAGTTCAACCTGGAGATAACAGCCATGGATTTGACCGCCTACCTCACCGCGCAACTTGAACGGGAAGCGAAACTCACGCGCAAAACCCTGGAACGCGTGCCCGAAGGCAGCAACGACTTCAAGCCCCACGAGCGCTCCATGCCGCTGGGATACCTGGCATCGCTGGTCGCCAGGATGCCGGGATGGATCGCCTTGATCGTCGACCGGGACGAGTTCGATCTCGCCCAGGCCAAGGCCGAGGGCTTTTCGCCTCCGGTGGCCGCAACCCGCGCCGAACTCCTCGATTCGTTAGACAACTCGGTGGCGGAAGCGCGCCGGTCACTCCGCTCCGCCACCGAGGAACATCTTCTCCAGCCCTGGGCTTTCACAAACTCCGCCCAGGTCGTAGAGAAAGGTCCGCGGCACATCATGATCACTGATTCCGTGTTCAGCCACCTCGCTCATCACCGCGGGCAGCTCACCGTCTATCTCCGTCTCAAAGACTCCAAGGTGCCTGCTCTCTACGGCCCCTCGGCGGACGAACAACACTGAGATAAGTCGGCGCGCGAGGGGCCTTTGCAAGGGGCGCGCCACCCCCTTGCGAGTGCCCCTTACCTGCTACACTCAGTCCCGTATGTTCCTCGCATTAAGCGGCATTGCGCTGGCAGCCTACCTGCTCGGATCGATCCCGGTAGGGTATCTGCTGGTGCGCCTTTTTCTCCGCAAAGACATCCGGACCCAGGGCAGCGGCAACATCGGAGCTACCAACGTGCTCCGCTCCGGAGGCAAGGGCCTCGGCGCTGCCACCTTTGCCCTCGACGTGGTCAAGGGCGCGCTGGCCGTGCTGCTCGCATCGTTGGTCGCCAGTTCCCTGCTACCCACGCTGCCGCATCGCAACGTGGAGGCGCTCGCCGCATTATGCGCGGTGCTCGGGCACATGTTCCCGGTATGGCTGCGGTTCCGCGGGGGGAAAGGCGTAGCTACTGGATTCGGCGTCTTCCTGGTGGCAGCGCCGTGGGGAGCGCTTGCAGCCATCATGCTGTTCGCCGTCGTGCTCGCCATCACCCGCTATGTTTCGCTGGCGTCGATTCTCGGCGCGGCGAGCTTTCCGGTCTTCGCTTGGTTCACCGTCAAAGGGCCGCGGCCGGCCTTCTTCATCGCCGTGCAGGCCATCGTCGCACTCCTCATCATCCTGAAGCACCATCCCAATATCCGCCGCCTGCTGGCCGGCAGTGAACATCGGTTTGGAGCACCCAGAGCGGCATGACGGTTCTGCCCATCGCTCCCCGCATCGCCGTGCTGGGCTCGGGTGCCTGGGGCACAGCCATTGCCCTCTCGCTGGCTCGCAACGGGCGTAACGTCACTCTCTGGGCACACAGTCCTGAAGCCGCGCGCGAGATCGTCGCCGCCGGCGAAAACATCCAGTTCCTGCCCGGATTCAAGCTTCCCGACTCCATCACCGTCACCGGGGAAGCCGAAGCGGTTGCGCATGCAGACATCGTCGTTTCCGTTGTGCCTTCAGAGTTCCTGCGTCCCACGCTGGCTCGCCTCGCTCCGCACATGCATGCCGGCCAGATCGTCGTAAGCGCCACCAAGGGCGTGGAGAACGGAACCTACCTGCGCATGAGCCAGGTGATCGCCGAACACACCGCGGAGCTCGCGCTGCCGGTCGGCGCGATGTCCGGCCCCAGCTTCGCGCAGGAAGTCGCCGAAGGCCAGCCCACCGCGGTCACCATCGCTTTCGATGATCCTGCCGTCGCCGCCCTGGTGCAGCGCGAATTTTCGTCTGAGTCGCTCCGCCTCTACACCTCCACCGACCTTACCGGCGTCGAACTCGGCGGCGCTTTGAAAAACGTGATCGCCATCGCCGCCGGCATCGCCGCAGGCGTGGGCCTTGGCTTCAATTCCTCAGCCGCACTCATCACCCGCGGCATTGCCGAAATCACCCGCCTCGCGGTCGCCTGCGGAGGACGCCGCGAAACCCTGGCCGGCCTCTCCGGCGTGGGCGACCTGGTGCTCACCTGCACCGGATCGCTGTCCCGCAACCGCACCGTGGGATTCGCATTGGGACAGGGCCGCAAACTCCCCGAGATTCTCGCCTCGCTGGGCGGCAAGGTTGCCGAAGGGGTGCTCACCACCCACGCTGCGCTCGGCCTCGCCCGTCAATGCCGCATCGAGATGCCCATCGCCGAGCAGATGGAACTGATCCTCGAACAAGGCAAAGATCCACGCGAGGCCATCAAAGACCTGATGCTCCGCCCCGGCAAGCACGAACACTAAATCCAGCTTCAATCTCGCTACCGAAGACTCTTAAGGCATGGCTGGCGCTATCGGCTCACGCCGCCTATTCGGCTCTCAGCGCCTGGACCGGTTCGACGGAAGCCGCGCGGCGCGCGGGAATGAGACTGGCCACGATCCCAACCAGTGCCAGGCCGGCGGTCACCCCTGCCAGCAGCAGGAGATCATGCCCGGCATGCATTTCAACCACTGTCGCCAGCAGCTTTCGCAGGGACAGTGTAAGCGTCCATCCAACGGCCAGCCCCGCCAGCAAAAGGAGAACCACCTTGCCCAGCAGCAAGTGGGTAACCTGCACGCGGGTTGAACCCAGGGCCATGCGTATGCCGATCTCGCGGGTGCGAAGCTCTACCTCATGGTTGACCAACCCGTACAGCCCCACCACGGCCAGCAGCAAAGCGAGACCTGCAAAGATCCCGAACAGCCATCCCTCCAGCCGGTCCAGCGTCAGGCTCTCGCTGACCACATCGTTCATGGTCTCCGGGGTCTTGAAAGGGACGGTCGGATCGATTTCATGCACGGCGCTGCGAAGCTCCGGCACCAGCGCGTTCAGGTCGCCGTTCGAACGCACAATCAACGCCATGCTGTTCAGGTTTTGCAAACGGTCTTTGGGGGTGATCTCGTCCATGAGCCAGTCCATCTCCGCCATCTCCGGCTCCCGCACCGACTGCCTCACATCGGTCACCACCCCGACAATGCCGCTCTTCAATTCAGGCTTGGGCGCGTCGTCGATGTGCGCCCCTACAGGGTCGCCGCCATTCGGAAAAAACTTACGTTGGAAGGCCTGGTTCACAACCATCGTTCCGGCCGGATTCTCCGCCTTGTCGAGCGCCGGAGACAGCATCCGTCCCCGCCTCAACTGAATACCCATCGCGGCGAAGTAACCGGCTGAGACGTAGCGCGTTTCGGCGCTCATCTCCTGATTGGGAGGATAGGGCGGCTGTCCGGTGATGTGGATACCGTAGCCATCGCCCCAGGCCTGCACCGGGAGCATATCGATAAGCCCTGCGCTCTCGACGCCCGGAAGGTGACCGACTTTATCCAGCAGTGGCGTGTAGAACGTGGCGATGGGATCGCGCCCCGCATAGTGGCCTTTGGATAGATCGATGCGCGTGGTGAGGACCTTGCCCGAATCGATCCCGAGGTTGGTGTGAAGCAGGCCCTCCAGGTTCTTCAGGAGGAGTCCGGAAATCACCAGCAGGACCAGCGACAGCGCCACTTGCGTGATGACAAATCCGGACCGTAGCCGATGCTGGCTGCGGCTGGTACCCGCTCCCGCGCTGCCCGCGCGCAGGGCGCGGTCGGGAGCCGCGGCGGACAGGCGAAGCGCCGGAGACAACGATGCCAGCAGGCTGGCGAGGAGCGAAAGCGCCGCGGTGGACGCGACAATCCCCAGGTTCAAATGAAGGTCCGCGCTGCGCGGCATGGCATGCACCAGGAAGACGTTCATCGCCTTGAGAACGGTTGAACCTACCAGCAAGCCGCCCAGCAACCCGGCCACACACAGCACCAGGCTCTCGTTAACCAGCTGCCGCATCAGGCGCCCCCGGCTGGCGCCGACGGCCGAGCGCAGCGCCATCTCCCGCTCCCGCTTGATGCCGCGCGCCATCAGCAGGCCGGCGACGTTGACGCAGGCAATTCCCAACAGCGCAAGCACTGCCATGGCCAGCGTGCCCAACGGCCCCGCCAGCGTACGGTTTCCAAAACGGTCAAGGCTGTTGACCGCAATGTCCAGGGGCAGCAGCCGAGCCACCGTGTGGTCGGTCTCCTGCTGGGGCCAGGCGCGAGCCAGGTTGGCCATCACGCGGTTCAAATCGGTGCGCGCCTGCTCGTTGCTTACACCAGGCTTCAGCCGCCCGATCGTCTGCATCCAATGCATGCCGCGTGCTTGCACCCACGCTGGATTGGGGTGCAGCGGTGTGTAGATCGCCTCGCGTGCGTCGAGCGGAAAACGAAACCCCGCGGGCATGACCCCGATGACGGAATAGGGCGATCCATCGAGCTGCACCACCTGGCCCACAACATCCCTTCGTCCGCCAAAATTGTTCCGCCAAACCTCGTAGCTGAGCACGGTCACGTTATCCCGTCCGGGCTGGTCCTCCCCCGGCAGGTAGGTCCGGCCCAGCAGCGGCCTTACTCCAAACACATCGAAGAAATTGTCTGTGCCTTTCACCACGCGCAGCGCCGCCGGACCGTCCGGCCCTTCCAGATTGGCGGTTCCAAACATGGAGAAGCCCGCCAGCGCATCAAAGCTCCGCTGCTGCGCGCGTTCATCGACATAGCCGAGATAAGACGACCTCAAGGTGTCCCCAGTGCGCCCAATCATTACCGGAACGACCAGTCGATCCTGATTGGCATAGGGCAGCGGGCGCAACAACACCGCGTCGATCACGTTGAAGATGGCTGAACACGCGCCGATCCCCAGCGACATCGTCAGGATCGCGGTGACCGCGAAGCCGGGAGCGTTGAGCAACTGGCGCACCGCAAAGCGGAGATCCTGCGCCACGGAAGCGATCCACAGCGTGCCCCGGCTTTCGCGGCAATCTTCCTTGATTTGTGCCAACCCGCCGAACTCCAGGCGCGTGGTACGGCGGGCTTCGTCTTCTTTCATTCCCGCGCGAACCTTGTCGGCGATCTGCTGCTCGATGTGAAAATGAAGTTCCGAATCAAGATCCCGCTCCATTCGCTTGCCGTTCGCAAGCCGCTGCCACCAGTTCATGCCGAATCTCCTTGCGCGCCGTGAAGAAATGAATCGAACCACCTCGAAAAACGAGCCCTTCTCGATCCCGACATCTGCTGAATCCTCTGCGCGCCAGTTGCGTAGCCGTCGAGGGCGCCCAGGAAGACAGCCCGCGAGATCAGCAGATGAGAATTGGCAGTGGAAGATGAAACCTGGCGGCTTTCCTCATACCTCACGCTTCTACATATACAAGGGGACATGTAGAAGGTCAAGGTCTCTAGGATGAATCGTAACTTCGCAGAAAAATGCTTGCTACTTTTGCCGGATAGCAGGGCCGGGTTTGGTCGGAACACAACCGCTAAGGTAAACTTGGACTGGTCCGGACGCTCCGCCGCAACGTTCGTCCCTCCACATGCGCGGTTTAAATGGTGAGAGCCCGTAGCTCAGTTGGTAGAGCAACGCCCTTTTAAGGCGTGGGTCCTGGGTCCGAGTCCCAGCGGGCTCACCACGCTTCAAACGCAACCCAGCAGGCTACACTGCAGCAGGACCGGTCGAGATTGGGCCTCTGGAACTTGCTGAAGACCGGAACAACCGGGCTCTCCCGCTTTGCCTGAACCTTAGATCCCACTACAATAGATAAGTGACCGAGAAATCCACATCCCAAGGCCCGATGGTGGGCTTTGTTTCCCTGGGCTGCCCCAAAAACCTCGTCGATTCTGAAGTGATGATGGGACTGCTAGACCGCGCCGGAGCGCGCCTGACCGGCCGCCCCGAAGACGCCGATATCCTGGTGGTCAATACCTGCAGCTTTATCGACACCGCCAAGCAGGAATCGGTGGACACGATCCTGGAGATGGCGCGCCACAAGACCGCCGGCCGCGCCACCCGGCTCATCGTTGCGGGCTGCCTGGTCGAGCGCTACCGCGACGAAATCCGCAAGACCATTCCCGAAGTCGATGCGGTGGTCGGCACCGGTGAGCTCGAAGCGATTCTCGAGGCCGCCGGGATTGCCCCCGCCCCTGCTGCGGCCCCGTCCCCGTTCAACATTCTCAGCGGAAACGCCACCGCCCGCTCCGGTCAGGAGGCCCTCGCCGGCACCCACAAAGCTGACGCTGGACCGGCTAGTTCCCGGGCCGAGGGTGACCTCCGCGAACAGCAGGGACGCTTCCGCCGCGACGACTGGCAGGGCGCCGCCCACCTGCTCCCGACCTACCTCTACGACGAAACCACGCCGCGCCTGCTCTCCACCGGCGCCACCTCGGCGTACATCAAGATCGCCGAGGGCTGCGATCACCCCTGCACCTTCTGCGTGATCCCCAACCTGCGCGGCAAGTTCCGCTCCCGCCGTTTTGAATCGGTCGTAGCCGAAGCCCGCCAGCTCGTCGCTCGCGGCGTTCAGGAAATCACCCTCATCGGCCAGGACACCACCTGCTACGGCGAAGACTTTGGCCTCAAAGACGGCCTCGCACAATTGCTCGACGCGCTCGCCGGCATCGACGGCCTGCGCTGGCTCCGCTTCCTCTACGCCTATCCCAATCGCATCACCGGCCGCCTGCTTGAGACCATCGCGAAACACGACAACATCTGCAAATATCTCGACGTGCCGCTGCAGCACGCCTCCCCCGCCGTCCTCAAGCGCATGAAGCGCGGTGCCGGGGCAGACATCTTCCTCAAGACAATCGAAAAAGTTCGCGCCGCGGTCCCCGGCATCGCCCTGCGTACTTCATTTATCGTGGGCTTTCCCGGCGAAACCGCGGAGGACATCACCGTCCTCGAAGACTTCATCAGCGCGGCGAAGTTCGACTGGCTGGGCGTGTTCTCCTATTCCGACGAGGAAGGCTCCGGTGCCCACTCGCTCGACACCAAGGTGCCCCGCCGCACCATCGAGGCTCGCCGCAATCGCCTCATGAAGCTGCAGCAATTCCTTTCCCGCCAGTCCAAGCAGGAGTGGATAGGCCGCGAAGTCGTCGTGCTTGCCGAGGGGCCCAGCGAAGAGACCGACCTGCTGTGGGAAGGTCGCACCCAGTTCCACGCGCCTGAAATCGACGGCAAGGTTTACATCAACGATTACGGCGATCTCGACGCATTACAGCCCGGCCGATTCTACAAGGCCGAGATTACTGAATCGCACGAATACGACGTGGTCGCCCGCGTGGTCTCAGGCCCGCTGTAGACTCGAGCTGCGATGGACGATCTTCTCTACATCGAGCAGCCGCCGGAACTGTCCGGAATCCTGGCCGACACAGAGGCTCTTTCCTTCGGCATGGCCTCCGATCCGCTTACCGGCGCGCTTTTGCGTACCCTTGCCGGGTCCAAACCCGGCGGCTCCCTGCTCGAACTGGGTACCGGCACGGGCATCGCAACCGCTTGGCTTCTCTCTGGAATGGACGCGTCTGCGACGCTGACCAGCGTTGAGGTCGATGGCGCCGTGCAGGCCGTCGCGCGCAAATCGCTGGGTCACGACCGGCGCCTTTCACTTGTCCAGGAGGACGGCGCGGACTTTCTCCGCCGCCAGGCGCCGCAGACCTTCGATCTCGTCTTTGCCGATGCCATGCCGGGCAAATATGAAGCGCTCGAAGAAGCCCTCGCTGTCGTCAAGATCGGCGGGTTCTATATTGTCGACGATATGCTCCCTCAACCCAACTGGCCGCCGGGCCACGCCGGGAAAGTTCCCGCCCTGATGCGCAGGCTGGCGGACCGGCGCGACTTCATTCTCGTTCCCCTGCGCTGGGCCACGGGAGTGGTGATCGCCGTCAGGACGGCCACCTGCGCCAAAGCGCCGTACTCGATAAAATAGATACAGGCGCCGCTCTTGCGCCGCCTCACAACCACCATGCCGGCCCGCAAAAAATCCGTTAAGCTTCTCCACTGCCCCACCTGTGGCATGCTCGTGCAGGCCACCGACGAAGACTTCCCTTTCTGCTCCGACCGCTGCCGCAAGATCGACCTCGGCAAGTGGGCGACCGGCGCCTACAAAATCAGCTCTCCCATCCTCGATCCCGATGTCCTTGAAGACCTCGGCGGTCTGAGCGGCGGCCAGGACAAAGGCGACCGGCATGACTGAGCCGGTTGCCCCGCTCGCCGGCAACCCCACCGCAGCCCTCCCGGCTCGCCGCACGCTCTGGGCCTGGACCGTCGCCACCTTCTTCGGAGCCGGACTCGGCAAACCCGGACCCGGCACCTGGGGCTCTATCGGCGCATTGCTCGTCTGGGCCGGCTACGCTTGGCTATTCCATCCCACCGCAGACGGCCTTCTTTTCGCCCTCCTCGCCGGCATCGTCCTGTCCATTGCCCTCGGTGTGCCTGCCGCCACGGTTGCTGCCCGCGAATCCGGACGGCACGACCCCGGCTTCGTCGTCATCGACGAAGTTGCCGGCCAGTGGATCGCCCTCCTGGGCAGCCCCACCGACTGGCGGCACGGCCTCATCGCCCTTCTGCTCTTCCGTATTTTTGACATCACCAAACCTTTTCCGGCCCGCCAGTTGGAAAGCCTGCCTGAAGGCTGGGGCATCGTTTTCGACGACGTCGCCGCCGGGTTGTATTCTTGGGGAGTCGCTTCACTGTTGCGGCACTGGATATAGGATCTAAATGGCTCGTTCGCGTACACAACCCGCTGAGTCCTTCCCCGTGCCCCACATCGATGACGTCAGCCCCGCGGCCGCGCTGCCCCTGGGCGAAGTCGAGATCACCGGCAGCCACCTGGGCCCTTCCTCCTCCGGACCCCCTACGCCGCTGGTCGATGGCGTGGCGGCCCATGTCCTGCTCAGCCGCCCCGAACGCCTCATCCTCAAGGTTCCCGAACTGGCTTCCACCGGCCTGGTCGAAGTCCGCGCCCACAACACCGGCAGCAACGCGGTTCCGCTTCGCATTGCCCGCGAATTGACGTCGGGCCTCCATCCCGTGACCAGCCCGGCCATCAGCCGCTCCGGCATGATCTACGCCACCATCTCCGGCCAGCGCGGCAAGTCCACCCCGGTCTCCGTAGTCCGCGTGAGCCCTGACGGCCGCGGCACTCCCTTTGTTACCGGCATCCTCAACGCCACCGGCCTCACCTTCAATCCCGAAGGCGACCTCTTCGTCACCTCGCGCGCCGAAGGCACCGTCTACCGCGTTGACCCCGCCGGAGAATTCACCACCTACGCCGAGGGCATGGGGGTCGCCACCGGCGCCGCTTTCGATCGCCAGGGCAATCTCTTCGTAGGCGACCGCAGCGGCACTATCTTCAAGATCAACACCGAACGCCAAATCTTCGTTCACGCCACCCTCGAGCCCAGCGTCGCCGCCTACCATCTGGCCGTCGATCGCTCAGGAAACCTCTACGTCACCGGCCCCACGCTTTCCTCCAATGACGCGGTGTGGCTGATCGAGCCCAACGGCGATACCCGCGCCTGGTTCCGCGGCCTCGGCCGTCCCCAGGGACTGGCCCTGGCCAGCGATGGCAGCGTATACGTGGCCGCATGCCTCCACGGCAAGCGCGGCGTGGTCCGCGTCAACCCCCGCGGCCAGGCTTCCCTGGTGCTCTCCGGAACCAATCTCGTAGGCCTCGCGTTTTCTCCCCTTGGCACCACCGTGCTGGCCACCAACGAAGCCGTTTATGATGTGGACTTGGGTGTTGAGGGAATGAGTCTCTTCTAGCTGTCAGCCGCTGGCCCGCGGGCTAGCCTGGTGCACTTGACGCATCAACGGCCGCGCCGCACGTCGCTTTCCCCGCCATCACAGCAAAGAGCCAGGAGTTGGAAGCTGCTTTTATGAAATCTGAAATCATCGCGGTCGGGTCGGAAATGCTCACGCCCTACCGGCAAGACACCAACTCCCTCTTCCTCACCGAAAACCTCAATGAAATCGGCGTCACGGTTGCCTTCAAGACCATCGTGGGCGACCGCCGCAAAGACCTCGTCAACGCCGTCCGCACCGCCCTCGGGCGCGCCGACATTATCGTGCTCGTGGGCGGCCTCGGCCCTACCGAAGACGACCTCACCCGCGAGGCCGTCGCCGAAGCCCTCTCCCTCACCATCCGCCGCGACAACACCCAGGTCGCCGCCCTCCACGCCCGCGCCGCCACCTGGAAAATCGCCATGCCCGACAACAACCTCAAGCAGGCTGATGTCATCCAGGGCGCCACGGTTCTCCCCAATCCCAACGGGAGCGCTCCCGGCCAGTGGATCGACACGCTGCACGATGGCTACCGCAAGCTCATCATGCTGGTCCCCGGTCCTCCGGGAGAATGCAAGCCGCTCTTTGAAACCGAATGCCTGCCCCGCCTCCGCGAAGCCCTGCCGCCTCGCTTCATCGCCAAACGCACTCTCAAGGCGGCGATGATCCCTGAGTCTCAGGCCGACAAGCTGCTTGCCCCCATCTACACCACCTACAGGGACGTCGAAACCACCATCCTGGCCCACGCCGGCGATATCCAGCTGTCTCTCCTGTGCTCCAAAGCCTCGCAGGAAGCCGCCCAGCAGCGCGTCGATGAACTGGCCAGCCGCATGGAAGAAGCCCTCGACGACTGGCTGTACTCGTCGCAGGGAGATTCTCTCGAGCAGATCGTGCTTTACTACCTCGGCCTTCGGCAAGCCACGCTGGCTGTCGCCGAAAGCTGCACCGGAGGCCTGGTCGCGTCGCGCATCACCTCCGTTCCCGGCAGTTCGCGCTCCTTCCTCGGTGGCGCGGTCGTCTATTCCAACCAGCTCAAAATCTCCTTTGCCAACGTCGCTCCGGATCTCATCACCCAGCACGGCGCGGTTTCAGAAGAGGTTGCCAAGGCCCTCGCCTCGGGCATCCGCCAGCGCACCGGGGCCACCCTCGGCCTCGGCATCACCGGAATCGCCGGGCCCGGCGGCGCCACCGATACCAAGCCCGTGGGCCGCGTCTACATTGCCGTCAGCGACGCCCAGAAGACCGAGGTCCTCGAACACACCTTCCGCGGCGGCCGTACCCGCGTCCGCGAATGGACCGCCACCCAGGCCCTCGATCTCATCCGCCGCCGCCTCATGTAGTTCGCGGGCCCGCCCGCGCCCTGGCACAAATTCAGGAATGTTCCCGCCTTCTGTGGCATCATCGTCCTTGCCCTTAAAAGGGGATACTTTCGTTCCCCATCCGAGGTGCCACCGTGAGAATTTTCCAGAGGATTCCCGTCTTCGCTCTCGCTGCTGCGTTCGTCTTCGTCTCCGCCCCTGCTCAGCCCCATTCCACCGCAGTCAAAAAGAAAATCAACTCCGCCACCGACCTGCCTCGCTTCAGCTACCCGATGAGCACCCCGCCCAGCACGCTGTTGACAGCTGACGATGCGACCTTCAACGCCTTCGCCGCCAGGGTGATTCACGACATCGATTCGGTTCTCGGCGAATACGACGTTGAGGACCGCTCGACACTGCGCGAGTTTTATTCCGCCAAGCTCAACTTGGACCTGCTCACCGGCGACAATCAGGCTGCCCTCTCCTCCATCGAGAAAATCAAGAGCTTGCAGGACAAACCCGAGGCACAGGCATCCTCGGGCTTGTTTGACCGGCCGATTATTGACGCGCGCGTCACTGCCCACACGGCCGCAGGTGCGGCCATGACCGATGCCTTCGAAAAGAGCCTGGAGCGCGCTCTCAATGCGTCCGATTGGCGACTGGTGCAGGACACCGTGAAAGGGATGAAGGGCAACTTCGAGATCGTCTCACCAACCTTGATCATTGCCGGCGAAAAGCAGTCCCTCGATCCCGCCGCGGCTCAATCCAATAGCGTAGACATGCCGGCGGCGGAACAACTGATTGCTGACCGCCTCTATCTCACGGTGTACGTTCCCCTGAAAGAGCCGGCCCTTCAGGCCCTGACCGCCTACATCGCCGCGCACAACATACAGAAGCCCGATATCTGGGCGGCGCGCGATGTCCGGCTTACGCCCGATCAGAAACTCCACCCTGTCCGCATCGCCATCTGGGACACGGGCGTGGACACCAGCCTCTACCCCAATCAGCTTTTTACCGACCCCAATCCCGGCCCGCACAGCCCCCACGGCCTCGCCTACGACTTGAAAGGCGATCTCTTCAATGGCGACCTCCAGCCCCTGACCGCCGAGCAGAAGGATACCTACCCCAAAGTGCTCAAGCTCGAACAGGGCTTCAGCGATCTGTTCAACAGTATCGATTCGTCCGCGGCCAGTGAAGCCAAGAGCATGCTCGCCACCATGCCGCCCGAACGGCTCCCTGAGTTCATGAAGCAACTGAATTTCCTCGGCCAGTACATGCATGGCACGCACGTCGCCGGGATTGCAGTTCGCGGCAACCCCGCTGCCCAACTGGTAGTCGCGCAGTTCTACGATTCGCTGCCCGAGATCCCCTTCGCTCCCACCGTCGAGTGGGCCACTAAATTCAAGGCCGATTTTCAGCAGATCGGTGACTACTTCCGCACCAACGACGTCCGCGTCGTCAACATGAGTTGGAGCGACGACGTGTCGGAGTTCGAGCAATGGCTGACGAAAACCAGTTCCGAGAAAGATCCGGCCGCGCGCAAGCAGTCCGCCACCGCGGTCTACAACGTCTGGCATGACGCGGTTGAGAACGCCATCCGCAGCGCGCCCCACACCCTCTTCATCTGCGCCGCCGGCAACTCCGACAGCGACACAGCCTTCGGCGGCGCCGTGCCCAATTCGCTGCATCTGCCCAACCTCATCGCGGTGGGCGCCGTTGACCAGGCCGGAGAAGAAACGTCCTTCACCAGCTACGGCGACACTGTCGTCGTCGACGCAGACGGATACCAGGTGGAGAGCTACGTTCCCGGCGGAACCCGCCTCAAGATGTCCGGCACTTCCATGGCTTCACCCAACGTCGTCAACCTCGCCGCCAAGCTCATCGCCCTCGACCCGACCCTGACTCCCGAACAGACCATCGCCCTGATCAGGCGCGGAGCCGACCGCAGCGCCGACGGCCGCCGCAATCTGATCAACCCCCAGGCCACCGTGGCTCTGCTCAAATCCGAACGCCTTTCCGCCATTTCAAGATGACCGCAGATTTTTCGGGCTGGTTCACGACGGACGTGGACGAATTGCCATCTCACCGTTGAGGGCATCACGAGGCGCACCCTGGTCGCCTCCCCTCCGCGGGGGTACGGGATCAAAACCAACAGGAAAACCCCCTCGCTGCAGAGTCGCATCGGTCTCAACGCCGCCAACTTCTTTCAAGCCGAGGCGGTGGGCGTGGTCCTGCCCGTACTCGACACCTTCCTCAAGGAAGCGCATTGGCGCTACGACCAGATCGGCCTCGCCACTGCCCTGCTCGGCCTGGGTACCCTGGTCTTCCAGACCCCCGCGGGCATCCTCGTCGATCGCATGCGGAGCCGGCGAACGCTTTTCTGTGTCGCCTCTATCGCCGTTGGCCTATGCTTCGGCGCGATCCCTTTCGTACCTCGTGCCGAAGGACATAACGCTATCGCCATCGACACGCTCCTGTTCCTCTCCGGCGCGGCACAGAGCATCTTCATCCCCGTGCTTGGCGCACTCGCCCTGGCTCTGGTTGGATACCGCGCTCTGAACCGCACCCTCGGCGAGAACCAGGGCTGGAATCATGCCGGCAATATCGTCGCGGCCCTCGCGGCGTATTTCGCCATCCGGCGTTTCGGCAGCGCCTCCATCTTTTACGCCGTAGCCATCGCGGCGCTGGTTGGCGCTTCCACCGTCTTCCTCATCCGCAGCCGGGAACTCGACGAAGTGGCGGCCGCCGGCGATGGCAACAAGCCTCGAACCAACTGGCGCGCCCTCCTCACCGAACGGCCCATCCTCTTCCTGCTCGCCGCGGTCGCTGCCTTCCATCTCGCCAACGCGCCCATCCTGCCTCTCACCGCTCTCTACATCAAGCAACTCGGCGGACCGAGCGCGCTCACCACCTTTACCGTCTTCTCCGCGCAGCTGGTGATGATTCCGGTTGCCTGGATCTCCGGCCGCCTCTGCGATTCCTGGGGACGCAAGCCGGTCATGGCGGTCGCGTTCTGGGTCCTTCCCTTCCGCATCCTCTCCTACACGCTGGCGCACGACCCCCGCCTGGTTGTCTTTCTCCAGGCGCTCGACGGCATCGGCGCGGGCATCTTCAGCGTCGCCATCGTCGCCTTTGCCGCCGACCTTACCCACGGCAAGGGCCAATTCAATTCCCTGCTCGGCGTCCTGGCCACCGCGCAGGGCATCGGCGGAGTCATCGGTCCGCTGGCCTCCGGCATCCTCCTCCAACGCATCGGATTCCGCATCACCTTCATCGTCTTCGCCGCGGTCGCTTTCCTCGCCGCCGTTCTGCTTCAGATCTTCGTGCCGGAAACGCGACCCGGCAGTCACGCTTCAGCGTCCGGGACCACCGTCGCCGAAGCCGCGAATTGACTCCCTCCCTCCCCCTTTGAAAGACTCGCCTCAATGCGATACAGCGGCAAGGTGGAGTACGCCAGTGCGCGCAAAATCCGCGTGCGTAACAAAAGGTATTACCGGGCCCTGCACTGGCCGATATGGATCTGGGTCTTCTTTCTCGCCCCGGGGCCGCTGACCTTCAGCCTTTTTGCTCATGGCTTCAGCGTGGCCAACTCCATCTGGCTCGCCCTGGTCCTCATCGGAACCGGCATCGGCCTCCTCAAGGGCCAGATGCCCGGCTGCGAGCCCGCACCCTACATCCTGCGCTTCGACGAAGACAAGCCCAACCCCCTCTACCGCAAGGTCTGCTACACCTTCGCCTGGAACGCGGTTCTGAACTTCGCGCTGCTCAATCTCACCGGTCTGATCGTCGCGGTCTTCACTGGGAAATGGATCATGCAGCAGCTTTACCAGTACGTCTACCTGCCCCTCTGCATCCTGATCCTCCTGCTCGGCGCTGCCGGCCTGCTGCCCCGCGTGGGCAGATCGACGCGCGGCGAAGGCACCGAGCGCCGCTACTTCTACGGCTCCGTCTGGGCCGTCACCACCGGGCAAACGGTCCTGCTCGTTCTCTGGAAAATTCTGCCCCGCGGCGAGCCCGGCGACCTCATCAAGCTCCTCGTCTACGCCGGCATCCTGGCCTTCATGGGAATACTCGCCTGGCGCGGTGTCCTGCCCCGCACGCGCCCCATCCTCCCCGGCGAAATCATGATTGACTGATTCCGCATGCGATCTCACCGCGCACTTCACTGAGTGCGGGAACTGTAAGCTTCTATTCACCGTACCTGCAGGTGTTGCTCCAGAGCGAGGTCCGATGCCCCTGCCCACCCGCCCGGCTGAAGCTCACACGCCTTCCCGCGCCGCCACTCTGCCCCCCATCGAACACGCAATCCTGTTCTCGCTCAGCGCCGCCATGATGGTGCTCCACATTGCCACCAATGGCCGCTACGGGTTTCATCGCGATGAGCTGCAATTCCTCTACGACGCCCGCCACCTCGACTGGGGATTCGTCGCGTACCCGCCCGTCACCCCGTTCATCGAACACGTCGGCCTCGGCCTCTTCGGCCTTTCCATGATCGGCTTGCGCATGTTCTCCGTCATCGCCCAGGCTGCCGTGATTTACATCAGCGGCATGATGGCCCGCGAACTGGGCGGCCGCCGCCTCGCCCAGTTCACCGCCGCCCTCGCGGTTGCCTTGTCGCCGCTGCCGATCTTCGAGGGCACGGAATTCCAGTACTCCTCGTTCGACCTGCTCTGGTGGGTACTGATCGCATTCTTCGTCATCCGCCTGCTGCGCACTGAAAATCCCCGCTGGCTGCTCGCTGTCGGCGCAACGGTGGGTCTCGGACTCCTCACCAAGTACTCCATCGTCTTCTACATCGCGGGCATCGTTGCTGGCCTGGTCCTGACCCCCGCACGCCGCTACCTGCTGAGCAAATGGTTCTGGGCCGGCATCGCCCTGGCTTGCCTGATCTTCTTGCCTAATTTTCTCTGGCTGGCGCGCCACGACTTCATCTCCTACACCTTCCTCCAGCACATCCACGCCCGCGACGTGGGCGAGGGACGCGCCAAAGGCTTCATCAGCGGACAGTTCTGGCTATGCGTGAATGCGGCCGCGGCTCCCATCTGGATCGCCGGCCTCTTCCTCTACCTGCGCGACCGCCGCTACCGCATGCTCGCCTGGATGTACCTGGTTCCGTTTGCCATGTTCCTGGTCGCCAAGGGCCGCTTCTATTACCTCTCGCCCGCCTATCCCATGCTGCTCGCCATGGGTGCGGTCGCGGGCGAACGCTGGCTCGTACGCCTCAGGCGCCCCGCCCGCATCGCCATCGAAGCGGTTGTCTTTACCGGGATCGTCGCCGTCGGCGCTTACATCTGCGCCATCCTGATTCCGCTTGCACCCAGCGGCCCCCTGCGCGACTTCGCCCTTAAAAACAATGGCGACCTGCGCGAAGAATTCGGCTGGACCGAGCTCGTCCAGAACGTCGCCGCCATCCGCGATTCCCTGCCTCCCGATCAGCAGGCAGGCGTCGGCATCCTGGTCGGCAATTACGGCGAAGCGGGCGCCATCGAAATGCTCGGCCCCGCCTACCACCTTCCGCCACCTATCAGCCTCACCAACTCGGCCTGGCTGCGCGGCTACCCCTCCCCGCCTCCCACCACCCTCATCGTCATCGGGTCATCCCGGAAGGACGTTGACCGCGCCCTCACCGGCTGCCGCCTCGCCGGCCACAACGGCAACTCCGCCGGCGTCGCGAACGAAGAGAGCAAGTATCACCCCGACATCTTCGTCTGCGGGCCGCCCCGCGACCCCTGGCCCGTCTTCTGGAAGGAGCACCAGTCGTTCGGCTGATCGCGCCTTAATACAGCAGCACTGCCACCCGGTACGCCGTGAATGCCCCTTCCCCGTGGCTGGCCGGACAACTCCCCACCTCGGCTTGGCGATAGCGTCCCGAGGCTAGCCTCTCCTCCAGGCTCGAAGGCAGATGGCTAAGATCGGCATCCTGCCAGCGCATCACGAACTGCGGCTGATCCCCCGTCAGCGAGGGCAGGCCATGATCCAGCCGGCACGCCGCGCGCGCATCTGCTGCGCTCCGCCTGACCGCCACCCGGCTCCCCTGCAACAGCCGCGCGACCTTGCCTTCGACCTGTTCCGGCGTCAGCACCGGCACCCCGCGCGCGTAGTCCGACACGGCGTACAGCACACCCTGCGACGACACCACCGCCACTCCGATCCGGTCGATCTCCGGATTCAGGAGATTGGCCCGATGCCCCGGGGAATCAAGCCACCCCTGATGAATGCTCGCCGAGTAAGACCCTACTGCGATGTTTTCCTCGATCAGGCTGAAATGCGCGCCGGCCGCGCCCGTGCGCTCCGTCAAATCGAGCTCGCCCGGATAGCGGTGCGAGATCGGCCCCTCCGCAGCCATGCGCATGCAGTGCTTCATGGCTGCTTCGGCCAGCGCGGGATCCCACTCCAGGCGCTTCAACCCCTCCTGCGCCCGTGACTGGTTGGCGAGGGCATAGAGCTGCTCCGCCTTGGCAGGCTGCGATGCCCGCTGCGCCCCCGCGCTCTCCACCAACAACCCCGCCCCAATCAGAACCGCAACCGGCAGCAAAGACCTCAGATGCAAACTATCCATGCCTCCATTAGACCCGACTCCTCCCGCGCAGTCGCTGTATGCTTTTCTTACCGGTGTCTGTTCTTCCCGCACTCCGCAATCGCGCCCGCCGCCAACCGCTTGCCGTCATCGGCGCCGTGCTTCTCGCCGCCTTCCTTCTCGGCGGGCTTTTTGCTCCCTGGCTGGCCCCGCACGACCCCGCATCCATCGATCTGCTCCACCGCCTCCAGAGCCCCTCCGCCGCCCATTGGGCCGGCACCGACGAGCTCGGCCGCGACACCCTCTCGCGCCTGCTGTGGGGCGCGCGGCTTTCGCTGGCTGTCTCTCTTACGGTGGTCGCGGTGTCCCTCGCACTCGGACTGGTTCTGGGCGGCCTCGCGGGATACCTCGGCGGTTGGGTCGATACCACCCTCACCACCTTCGCCATGAACACCTTTCTCGCCCTTCCGGGGATCCTGCTCGCCATCGCCTTCGCCGCATTCCTGGGGCCCGGATTCTCCAACCTGGTTCTTGCCCTCGCCATCGGCGGATGGGCCGGCTATGCGCGCCTGGTCCGAGCCCAGGTGATGGCCGTCCGTGATCGCGAATACGTCGATGCCGCCCGCGCCCTCGGTGCCGGAGGCTTGCGCATCTTCTTCCGCCACATCCTGCCCAACATCCTCCAGCCCATCCTCGTCCAGGCCGCCATCGGCATGGCCGGCGTGATCCTCGCCGAAGCCACGCTGTCTTTCCTCGGCCTCGGAATCCCGGCCCCGGCGCCCAGCTGGGGCGCCATGCTCAACGACGCCCGCCTGCACCTGTTCGACTCTCCCCACCTGGTTCTCTTCCCCGCCGCCGCCGTGGCCGGCGCGGTCCTCGGCTTCAACTTCCTCGGCGACGCACTGCGCGATCAACTCGATCCCCGCACCCGCCTCGAAATGGGGCTGTGATTTGAAAATTGGCGTCGTCAGCGACACCCATGGATTGCTCCGGCCCGAAGTTCTGCCCGCCCTCGAGGGCGTTGATGCCGTGCTTCACCTCGGCGACGTCGGCGACCCCGCCATCCTCGATGCCCTGGCCAAAATCGCGCCTCTCACTGCCATCCGCGGCAACGTCGACAAGTCAGGTCCCTGCTCCCGCCTGCCCGAAACCGAAGTGCTCCTGATCGAAGGCGGATATCTCTACCTGCTCCACGATCTCGGCACCCTCCACCTCGATCCGGCCGCCGCCAAGTTTGCCGCCGTCCTCTATGGCCATTCCCACAAGGCCAGCATCTGGCAACACAAGGGCGTGATCTACTTCAACCCCGGCTCCTGCGGACCCCGCCGCTTCAACCTGGCTGTCACCATGGGCTATCTCCACATTGCCCCCGACGGCACCGTGACCCCCGAGATCCTCGACCTCAACGTCCCCCTGTGAAGAGCGAAAGCCGGCGCCCGCGACGAGCAGATCGCCATTGCAACCTTCACCGCATGCGCGGATTTACCCACCGGTACACCACATCCGTCAGCAGGTTGACCAGGACATAAGTGAGCCCAATCGACAGCAGGCATCCCTGCACCAGCGCATAATCGCGATTCGCAATCGCGTCCACCACCAGCCGCCCCAGCCCCGGCCAGCTGAAAATCTTTTCCGTCACGATCGCCCCTGCCAGCAGCGCTCCAAACTGCAGCCCCACCACCGTGACAATCGGCACCAGCGCGTTGGGCAGCGCGTGCCGCCACACCACGGCCGTCTCGCTCAAGCCCTTCGCCCGCGCCGTCCGGATATAGTCCTGCCCCAGTTCTTCCAGCATCGCCGTCCGCACCATGCGTGTCAGTATCGCCGCCAGCGAAGCCCCCATCGCCACTGCCGGCAACACCAGGTAGTGCCAGTCGATCGCCTTGCTGCCTCCGTTGTTGGCGCCCGAAACCGGCAGCCATCCCAGCAGGATCGAGAACACCAGGATCAGCACCGGCCCCAGCGCCAGCCCCGGCACCGAGAGCCCGAACAAGCTCACCACCGAGATTGCCTGGTCCATGCCGCGTCCCCGCCGCACGGCCGCCGCCACGCCCGCCGGGAGCGCGAGCACCAGGCCCATGGCCAGCGCCGCTACCGTCAGCGCCAGCGTATACGGATACCGCTGCGCCACCAGGTGACCCACCGAATCGTGCAGCCGGATCGAATTGCCCAGGTCCCCATGCACCACGCCGGCCCAGTAATGCACATACTGTTTCCACAAGGGCTGGTCAAGTCCGTACTGATGGCGCAGCGCATCGAGATCCGCGGGTGTCGCGCCTTCGCCCAGCATCTGCAGCACCGGATCGCCCGGCACCAGGTGAATCAGCAGAAACACCAGCGAAACCACCAGCCACACCACCGGAAGCGTCAACACCAGCCGCGTCAAGGTCTGCTTCATGCTCGCTTCTCACCATAAATGAGCAAGCCGATACAAGGCCCCCGGCCCTCCGCTTGCAGGGTCCCGGGCGCGGCCGTGCGGAGCGACTTCGGAGCGGCGTGAGGAATCGAGGAATCTGCATGGCCGAGCCAACTTGACAACGCGCACGCGCAGGCGCCCGCCCCTTACCGCGCCGTCACCGGCAACACCAGCGCGCTCGGATGCTCCCGATCATGCAGGACCGTGTTCTCGGCCTTGCGGAACTCCGCGGTATCCGCGGCATCTTTTCCGTCATTCAAATTGCGGTCAAAGCGCGGGAAGTTGCTGCTCGACACTTCCAGCCGGATCTTGTGGCCCTTCAGAAACACATTGCCCGTCGACCAAAGATCGATCTTCAGCTCATACACCTTGCCCGGCGTGAGTGGCTCGGCGCTTGTCATCGAAGTTCGATACCGAGCCCGTAGAATCCCTTCCGTGAGATTCTGCGCAAACCCGTTCGGCCAAACGTCCACCAGCTTGCCGGTGAAATCCGTATCGACTGCCGATGACTTCACAAACAAATCCAGCGTCACCGGCCCGGTCACTTCCGTATCCTGTTCGAGCGCCGGCGTAGTGTAGACCAGCACATCCGCTCGTTTCTCCACCGCGGCCTGGTCGCGCGGGCCGGTGGCCAGGTGCGCCGGGTCGCAGCACAGCGGCCCTCCCGTCGTAGGCACCGGGTCCGCCGGATCATAGGTGTACGTATCGCCGCTCTCGCTCTTCGCCGCTTCCGTCGACAACACCCCATTCCCGTCCAACCCGTTCGCCTTTCCCGCCGAATGCAGAAAGTACTTCGTCTCCTTTGCGCGCGCCGGCGGCCAGCTGTCTTCATACCGCCACTTGTTCTCGCCCATCACAAACAACTTCACCGGCTTGCCATTGGCGAATTCATTCTGCTTGCCCTTGAACAGGTACTCGTACCACGACAGCGTCACTTCGTTCTCATCAAACTGCGCGTCCGCGCCGAAGTCCACATCGCCGACCTTCTGGCTCCATCCCGAGTGGCCGCCGATGGCCACCAGCAGATGCTGCCCGGCGCGCGCCTGCGCGTTGCCCGCTCCTGCCCTGAGCCCAATGTAGTTCTTCAGCGACCCGCCCTGGAACAGGTCATACCACGCCGCCACCGTTAGCGACGGCACCTGGATATCCGCGTAGTGCTCCTCGATAGCCCACTGCTTCCAGTAGCTGTCATACGTTGGGTGGGCGAGCCAGTCGAGATAGTAGGGCGCCAGTTCGCCCGTCCACTTCGCCGGATCGGGACTGATCTGCAGATTGAACAACGGATACTGCTTCAGTGGCAGCGCCTTGCTTCCCACCATCGCGTTGGTGCCCGCGGTTACCGTGCGATTGAACGTGTCCTGCGCCAGGCCGGATGTCCACGACTGGTCGAACCACTGCTCGAAAGCTCCGCCCTGGTAGGTCCAGTTCTCGTGATAATTGCTGGCTGTCACCACCGGGCAGATCCCCGCCAGGTGTGGAGGATGCGTTACCGACGCCAGCATCTGCGTCGCCCCAACATACGATCCGCCGAACATGCCGACCTTGCCGTTCGCGTGGGCCAGCGCTGCCGCCCACTCCACCGCATCGTAGCCGTCCTCCATCTCATGCTTGAACGGATACCATTCGCCTTCCGACCGGTAGCGCCCGCGCACATCCTGGATCACCACCATGAAGCCGCGCCCCGCGCCCAATTGTCCAAACGCAGCGCCGTTGTTCTTGTCATAGGGCGTGCGTTGCAGCAGAACCGGAAATGTGCCCTCACCGCCCGGCCGGTAAACATCGGCGTAAAGTGTCACGCCGTCGCGGGTCTTCATTGCCACGTTGCGCTCAACGTCAACACTGTTCGGCTGTGACCAGCCCACACTGCAACCCGCACACACTACCGCTACCGCCAGCAACAATCGTCTCAACATGGCTCCGCTTCCCCACCTCAAAAAATCTCAGCCGATTATAGAGTCCCGCGCTACGCAGCCCATGCAGCGCCGGAAAACGCACACACATTTTGCGCGAAGAATGATCGGGCCTGGACGGAATGATCGGGCCTGGATGGAATGATCGGGCCTGGATGCGCAGCCGCTGCTACGCTCGGCGACCTAAGCGCGCCGAAGAAACGAAGACCCGCTTTACATATGCTGCCGGCGACTTACGCCTTGAATCGCTTCAGCCAATCGCTCAGCATCCCTGCCACCTTCTCCGGCTGCTCGTAAGCCGCGAAGTGCCCCGCATCCGCCAGCTGGTGATACTCGCATCCCCCCGGCGCCGCCTTGAATGCCTCGACATCGGCCGCCGCGATCCCGCCGTCCTCGCCGCCCGCAATCGCCAGCACCGGCGCCGAGATGCCCGCCACCGTCGCCAGTGAATCAGGCCGCGTGGCCAGTCCCGCCTGCACCGCCACCAAGGCCTCGGTCGTCAGCGTCATGCGCCCGCGCAGCTGGCCAACGATCTCGGGCCGTCGTTGCCGCGCCGTGGCCCCGATCAGCGACTGCGTCATGCCATCGAACAACTCGCCGACGCCTTCCTTGCGCGCCTGCGCAATATTCGCCGCCCGCTTTTCCCTCGCCGCATCGGAATCCCCCTGCGGCTTGGAACACACAAACGCCAGTCCCTCGATGCGCTGCGCATCCTGCCGCCACAACTCCAGCAGGACATACCCCCCGATCGAGCACCCGGCAAACACCGCTGCATTCACTTTCAATTGATCGAGCAGCGCCCGCACGTCGGCCGCCAGCCGCGCCATGCTCAGCACCGGCGCATCCGGCACCAGCCCGAATCCACCCGCCGGCAACTGTCCCAGCTCTGAAGTTCCGTGTCCGCGAAAATCCGGCACGATCGCCCGCACCCCCGCCAGCTGTTCGATCAGCGGACGCCAGTAATCCTGATCCAGAGGGGTGGGATGAAGAAAGACCACCGGCAAGCCGGTGCCGCTATCAAGGTAGTTCAGCCGCGCGCCATCCGACTCGTAATGACTGCTCATAGATTAGGAGGAGGATACATGCCCGGCATTACCACCGGCTCATCCGGGATTCCGATCCAGCCCGCGAGGTAGGCCACCGCGACCAGGCCACCCGAAAAGAAAAATCCGATGACCGTCAGGATGCGGACCATGCCCACATCCCAGCCGTTGGACTGGGCCAGGCCGATGCACACTCCGGCAATCTGACGCCCCACCTGCGGACGCACCAGGGGACGCCCATACGACGGGTTTGCGGCTGTGACCGTTGCACCACAGTTGGAACAAAAGCGCGCTGTCCCAGGTAATCCGGTACCGCAGCGCTGGCAGAATACGGGCATGACCAATCCTCCGGGGGGAAGCTGCTTTCATTCCCTACTACGACAGACGCCGCGGATTGGTTCCACTAAGGCGCTTACGTACCCTGGTAAGGGCTGCGCAGATACTTCCGCGCAGTATCGGCACGCGAGGTGTTGGGCCCGGAGTCGATGGCCGCCTGGTAGTCCTTCAGCGCCAGCTGCCGCTCCCCGTTCAGGTCGTGGCACTGCCCCGCCGCCAGCAGCGAACGGATCTTCAGTTCCGGCCCCACGTTCACCGTCCAGGCCGTTTGCTCATAAGCCGCCGCCGCGTCGCGAAACTGCCGCTGGCCGCGCAGCGCGTCACCCAGCCCGAAATAGGCAAGCTCCAGCCGCGCCGAGGCAAAATACCCGGGCTTTGTTGCATTCGCCACGATCTCCCGGTAGGCACCCACCGCGCTCATTCCCTCGCCCGCGTCTTTGCGCAGGTTCGCCTCTTCCAGGCAAAACAGGTAATCTCTCGGATACTGATCCTTAAGGCTGCGCACCACCTTGATGGCGTCCTTGTAGCGCCCCTCGCGGCGCAGAAACAGGGCAATAACCGTGCGCGCTTCGACGCTGGTCACGGTGCCCCGGCTGGCGGCGTCATTCAGCATCTGTAATCCCCGCGCCTTCGATCCCGTGATTCCCGCCATCCCGATCACCAGCTTGAACGGCAATGGCAGCGCACCAACCACGTACTCATACACGCCCGTCACCAGCTTTGCATCGACATACTCGGGATCGAGCTGGAGCACCTTCATGTGATCGTCCTTGGCCTTCATCGCCTGCCGCAGTCCGCCCCCGAAACTGCGTTGGACCATCGCCATGTATGTACATTTCAGGCTTCGCGCCCAACCCCGTGCATAAAGCGCATCGATGTCGTTGCCATTCCGGCTCAGCCGGTCGTCCGCCTCGCGGATGGCTTCGTCCGCCAGCGCGAAGATCCGGTCCCGCACCTTGGGGTCTTCCTGCGTTGCGTGCTTGCCGGTCAGAAACCCGTCATTGGCATAGAACGTCGTGTCCAGCAGGTCCTGGCGATAGAGCTCCTGAAACAGCACCGCGTCCAGCAGCAATGCCGTCCCCTGCGGGTCTCCCGGATGCGCATCATGAACGTGCTGAAAGCGCTCTACCGCCCCCGGATAGTCCAGAAGGTAGAAGTGCTCATATGCATCTTTCACCTGGGGGTCGAGATTCAGCGGATTGGTGTGCGCCGCGAAGATTCGTCCCGTACCCATCGCCGCCATCAGCCCAAACAGCAGGACTCTCAGCTTCAGCATGCGCATACCGCTAGATCGCGTTCTCACACTCCATTTTCTCATTTCCCTCAAGCCGTTTCGCTCCGTCGATGCCTCGATCAGCCTTCTCCGGTTAGACGCGCCCGCGGCGCCCACAGAACCCCATACGCCGAACTCCGGTCGTTGAAGCCTTTTCGCCCTCATCTGTCGACCGCTCTCACATCTTGACCGCTCTGGTGCTTCCCATCCGGCCACCTCCCGATTCCCGCGTGCGGATCAGCCCAAATTGACCTACCATCGAACCATGGCCTCCTTCGATCCTTCCGCCCTCACCCTTGCGGAACTGTCGCCCCGGGGTGTTGACCCCCTCGACGCCGCCCGCCAGAGGCTGATCGTCGCCCTCGACTTTCCCCAGGCCTCCGGCGCCCACGAAATGGTCCGCCGCCTGGAAGGCACCTGCGCCTGGTTCAAGGTCGGCCTGGAGCTCTTCGTAGCCGCCGGTCCGGCTGTCCTCGAGCCCATCCTCGAGCGCGGCCACTCCGTCTTCCTCGACCTTAAATTCCACGACATTCCCAATACCGTCGCCGGGGCCGTGCGGTCCGCCGCCAACCTTGGCGCACGCCTGCTCACAATACATGCCGCTGGCGGTCCCGCCATGCTCTCGGCCGCGCGCGAAGCCCTTGCCGGCCTCCCTGACCCGCCCCGCCTGCTCGCGGTGACCACCCTCACCAGCATGGATGCCGCCCAACTCACCGCCACCGGCCTCGACCGCTCCCCCTCCGACCAGGTCCAACTGCTCGCCCGCATGGGCCGCGCCGCCGGCATCGATGGCTTCGTATGCTCGCCTCAGGAAGTCGGGGCTCTGCGCGCGATCACCGGCCCCGATGGCATCCTCGTCGTTCCCGGAATCCGCCCCGCCGGCGCCACCCTTGGAGATCAGAAACGCATCGCGACCCCAGCCGAAGCGATGGCTTCCGGAGCCAGCTACCTGGTCGTCGGACGGCCCGTCACTCATGCCCCCGATCCGGCTGCTGCAGCGCAGGCGATCGTCGAAGAGATGGCCGCGGTTCTCTAGCTCCAATTTGCACCCAACCTGCGGGCAGCTTTTTTCCTCAAGTCTGGTGATTCAGGTCACAACTTTCGTTTCAGGAACTGCGTACACTCGGTCAATCCTGAATCACGGAGGCCACCATGAACCCTGACACCTCCCGAATCGCCAGCACCCTCAGCGAGAAGTTCGAGTCCCTGCACCAGGCCTTCATCGAGCTAAACTCCGAAGCTGCCGACTTTCAGCGGGACCTCCACTTGGACGACACCACCAGCCGCGGACAGTTCGAGGCGCTCTCTCGAACCCTGGCGTTTTGCGACCAGATGCACCTGGTGCTGACCCTCATGCGCGAAGACATCCGTTCCATCGATGCGCTGCCTGCCGACAACTTAGCCTCGCTGTGGACCGACCAGCCCGACGAGTGTCTTGAAGAATGGCTGCGTACCGCCTGCCTCGGCAATCTCACCATCCACTAGGACGAAGGCGGAGCCTGCGGAATTCGAAGACTTCTTATGGCGCGCCTGTCAGGTTTATGGCACGGCTGTCCGTCGGGATCTCCAGCCAAATTTTAAAATCGCAAAAGCAAAAGCCCGGCTCCATGCCGGGCTTCTACCTTTTGCGCACTTCAAGTTTTACTTAAAGCTTTTCGTAGAAGTCGCACGCGGAGCATGAAATGTACACCCCGCCGGGTATACCGCGCTCGCGGTCCTTGACGCGTTTGACGATGCGCGTCGGCTTGCTGCACTTTGGACAGTCGGTCGACTTCGTCGTATCCATTACCTTCTTGCGGTCACCTGTTTTCGCAATCTTGGCCATCGGGTCGGAGTTTCTCCTTCGTTAGGTGTCTCTGCTCACACGCTTCTAGGAACACGCGGCTTCAACGGCGCGGTCGTTCGCTCTCAGAAACTCTTCACTTTAGGGCTGGAAGGGCCGAAGGGAGCTGGACTCGCTCCCTTCAGTTTACAACAGGATTGCTTCCGATCAGTTAGGCCTGGGTGCTGGCGGAGTTTGCCCCGGCGGTGCTGGAGCCTGACTCGGCGCGGCCTGACCCGGCGGTACCTGGCCCTGCGGGACCTGGCTCGGCTGCTGCGCCTTCTTGGTTGGAGTAGCGACGGTGGGAGTCGCCTCATCGGAATCATCCCCCGCCGGGTCGGGGGCCGTCGCCGGCTTGGGATCCCGCGGAAGGTTCGTGGCGTCGGGCTGATCGGACGGCTTCTGCTTGGGGAACTGAACGGGCCGCATCGACCCGGGTGCACCCGTCCGCGTGTCCTGGGGAAGCGGCTCGCCATCCTTGCGCAGGCTGGGAGGCGCCTGCGGCGCCTGCTTGTCCGGGTCCCGCACAACATCACCCATTGCCACCGTGCGCGAAGTGGACGGTTCCAGCGGCGTCCCGTCGGTGCGCATCAGGCCTTCCACCTCGTCCTTGGTGAAGATCTGCGGCGACTCTCCGATCTTGGCGACTTCGACCCGGATAACCCGGTTCCCGTTGACCCGCACGAACTGCACATCTTTGGGCGGCCGGCCATAAATCCATTCTTCAAATGGCATCTGGCCTTCCATCTCCCGCGTCTTGCTGTCCGGCTGGCCCAGCGAAAACAGCACCATCTCGGTGCTCATTCCCACCATCACGTGATGGTTCAGGATTGCGTCCTTCAGCTTGGGCGGCAGGGTATCAGTAAACGCCTGGACAGGTGTCTTCACGTCAAACGAGATAAGCGGCGCCAGCAGAGCCTTGATCTGCGATCCGGTCAGTTCCGGAACCCGGTCCTTGAAATCGAGCGTAAGCCTCGCCCCCTGCGGTTCCTGGTCGTCACCCTGAACGACAGGATTCATATTCGGCCCCGCCCCGATCTGCACGTGGCGGAGAAAACGATGCCTCTTGTCAGGTCCGCCGTTCAGATCGAAGATGATCTTCGCGTGATCGATCTTGACGTCGGTCAGCACCACCCGGTCACCCGGCTTGGCCGATGTCCCCTGCGACGTAATCATGTTGAGGTAGGGTTCGCCGGCGGGCTCAAGTTTTCCGTTAGCAATCAGGGTTAAACCCTTGTGCCCCTTGGGAAAAGGCCGCATTGCGAAGCCCTGTTCGGACTGCATGATGCGAATGACTTCCTGGCGCGTCTTGGGGTCCAGCTCCGTCTTGGCTAGATCGACATGGGTCGGCTCGATCTGCGCAAATCTCCGGTCCACCGTGGAGTGCCCGTCGGTCGTAGCCCGTCCCTGCGAGTCAATCGTAACAACCTGGCCGGATGCCTGGGGCAAACTCACCAGGAATCCCGCCGCACACAACACCGTGGCGCCAAAAACCGACCCGCGCCCCACCCGGTTTCGGGCGCGCTCCGAACACACACCCACTTTACAACCCGTGACATCGACTTTCATGGGACCCTCCCATGGCTGTACTCAGCATGGAGCAGACACTAGTCTGAAGCAAGGGCAAAGGTCAAATTGGTTTGAAGCCACCGCAAAAACCCTTGAGACGACAGGTTTGCAGGGTTGGAAGTGGCGCTGGCGGATCGCGTTGCCCGACATCAATCGGATTCGTTGCCGGACGCCGCCTCCGGAAGTTCCGAAGCGGGCCTGACAGGCGGAAAGACGGCCGGATCCGCAACAACATCGTGGGGGGTGCCGGCCACCGCCTCGCCGCGGGTCCCCGCGCTCGCGATGCCGGTCTCGATCCCGCCCGCTGCCAGCGGCGCGATCTGCACCAGCCTGGGTGCAGCCGGCTCGGCCGGTCCCATCGCCGCCTCATGCTGCCGCTTGGCCGCTGCGTCCAGATCCACGGCGATGCCGCCGGGAATAATCTCGGGGACGTTGAACTGGTAATCGAGATCCCGCGTCGCCTGGTATACCACCGGGATTGCGGCCAGCAGCAGCAAAAATGCGAGCCAGCTTCCATCCAGCCCGAATCCGCCGCCGGTCAGCCAGAACGGGCCCATCGGATCGCCCTGCACCACCGGAGACTGGCTGTTGTTTCCGCTCACGGCCAGCCCGAACAGCAGCGCACGCGTCGCCTTCCAACCGAAATTGATCCCCCAGCTCACCCACAGCGCCCTGGTTCTGAAATAAGCCACCGACAGCAGAACGCTGAACGCAATCGCCACCGCCGTGCTGGCCCGGCTCGATCCCGGAATAAGCGCCTGCATGAATCCGTAAAGGGCGGCAAACCCAATCACCGCGCCCACCGGTCCCAGGGCCCGCACAAACCTTTGAAAGGCATATCCTCTGAACGCGATCTCCTCGGCCAGGGCAAACAGCGCAAAGAACGCCGCGTCCACCACCAGCCAGCCCCAGGCCGCCAGGCCCCCCTGCACGCGGATCGCGATCCCGCCGTCCAGCGCCAGTACCGCTGCGCAAACCAGCGCCACCGCCCATCCCACCGCCAGGCCCATCGCCGCTTCCCGGGTCCAACCCGGCCGGCGCGGCAGCCCCTGGGCGCTGATCGGGTGCATCTGCCGATTCAGCGTGAAACCAAACCCCGCGAAACCCAGCAGCAGCAGGAACACCAGCATCGCCTGCTCCACCACCGCCGACCAGCCGTTGCTCGACAGGCCCAGCGCGCCGTGCCGTGCCAGGGCGCGCGCCAGAAAGAAATAAATCAGCGCGACCAGAGACTGAACGAAAGCGCGAGCCCGGGTATCAACCACGCGCGGAGTGCTCATAGAAGGTCCGCCAGTCCAGGCGACCCTCCGGCTTCAGGCGCGTTCACGCCGGTCTGAGACACAAGCCTCCGGACACGGCCCTCTCCACACTCCCGTTGCCAGACAGAAGCCAAGCGCTAACCTTCCGTATAGAACTGCGCGATGTTGCGGAACTTGTGCTGCCGGCGAGTCACTAGTTCCTCCACCGGCAGCGCCTGCAATTCCTTGAGATGCCGGCTCAGCGCCGTTCCCAGCAGACCCGCTCCCGCCTCGTGATCGGCATGAGCTCCGCCCGCAGGCTCGGCGATGATTTCGTCCACGCAGCCCAGCTTGGCCACCTCAGGCGCAGAAATCCGCATCGCCTCCGCCGCCAGCTGCTTCTGGTTCGCATCGCGCCACATGATCGCAGCGCACGATTCCGGCGTGATCACAAAATACAGCGCATTCTCGAGGATCAGCACCCGGTCGCTCACCGCCAGTGCCAGTGCGCCGCCCGAACCGCCTTCACCGCTGATCACCGAAATCGTTGGCACCCGCAGCCGCGACATCTCCAGGATGTTGCGCGCGATCGCCTCTGCCTGTCCGCGCTCTTCCGCGCCCAGTCCCGGATAAGCCCCGGGGAGATCGATGAAACTGATCACCGGCCGACCGAACTTCTCCGCGATTTGCATCGCTCGCAGCGCTTTACGGTACCCCTCGGGATTCGGCATGCCGAAGTTGCGTTTCACCCGCTCCTTCGTCGTTCCGCCCTTGCGGTTGCCGATCACCAGCACTTCTTCGCCGTTAAGCCGCGCCATCCCGCAAGCGACAGCCTCATCGTCGCCGTAGGCGCGATCCCCGTGAATCTCGCTGAAATCTGTGAAGATCCGCTCGATAAATTCCATGGGGTATGGCCGTTGGGGATGCCGCGCCCGCTCGATTCTATCCCACGCGGGCGAGCTCGCCTGCGGGATGTTGACTGGTTGCTGTTCGCTCATCGGTTAGCCTGTTGCCCCCGAAGGATACACGGCAACTCACCTGATTCTAAGGGTACGACCCGCAAGCGACAAATCCACACCGTCTCGTTTCCCTATTCCCTATTCCCAATCCCTATCCCCTAATCCCTAATCCCTGCCTTCACCCCCGTACACTGTCTTCACACGGAGACTCGGTTTGCCCGCTGCTGTCGAATTTCATGATGTGTCGCTCACCACGCCCCAGGGCCGCCGCCTTCTGGAGGCGGTCTCGCTGTCCGTAGAACAAGGCACCACCACCGTCCTGCTTGGCCGCAGCGGCTCCGGCAAGACCACTCTCCTGCGCACCGTCAATCGCATGGTCCTGCCCACCTCCGGCCGCGTCCTGGTAAACGGCGCAGACGTCGCCCAGGCCGACCTCGATCCCTCTCCGCCGCGGCATCGGCTACGTCATCCAGGAAACCGGCCTCTTTCCTCACTTCACCGTGGAACGCAACACCGGCATCGTCCTTGAAGCTGAAGGCCGCCCCCGCGAAGAACGCACCCGCCGCAGCCATGAACTCCTCACCGCCGTAGGCCTCGATCCTGCCACCTATGCGGAACGCCGTCCCCACCAGCTCTCCGGAGGACAGCGCCAGCGCGTCGGCCTCGCCCGTGCCCTCGCCGCCGAACCCGGCCTCCTGCTGATGGACGAGCCCTTCGGAGCCCTTGATCCCCTCACCCGCGCCGAAATGCAGGACATGCTTCGCCACCTTCTCGGCGGCCTCCGCAAAACCGTCCTCCTGGTCACTCATGACCTCGACGAGGCTCTTTACCTCGGCCACCGCATCGTCCTGCTCAGCGATGGAAAAATCGTCGCCAACCTGCCCCCTGAAGAATTTCTGGCCTCCTCCGAGCCGGAGATTGTCGACTACATCCGAGCCTTTCATCGTGGCGAACGCCGCGCCTCCGGCTCCAATCGAGCCCGCTCATGACGGCCGGGTTCTTCTCCCAATATGGCGGTGAAATCGCCAACCTCACCCTCGAGCATCTCTGGCTCACCGGCGCCGCCATGCTCTTTGCTGCGGCCATCGCCATCCCCGCCGGCATCGCCCTCACCCGTTCGCCCCGCTGGGCGCGGCCCGTCATCGCCGCCGCCAACATCCTTCAGACCATCCCTTCGCTGGCCATGTTCGGGTTCCTGCTTCCCCTCCCCTGGCTCGGCGAGCGCGCCGCCCGCATCGCCATCGTCGCCCTCACCGCCTACGCCCTGCTGCCCATCCTGCGCAACACCTACACCGGCATCCGCGGCATCGATCCCAACGTCGTACAGGTCGCGCAGGCCCTCGGCCTCACCGGTTCCCAGCGTCTCTTCAAAGTCGAACTCCCCCTGGCCGCATCGTTCATCCTCGCCGGACTCCGCACCGCCACCGTCACCTGCGTCGGCATCGCCACCATTGCCGCCGCCGTCGGCGCCGGCGGCCTCGGCGAACTTATCTTTCGCGGCGTCGCTTCGGTAGACAATCGCCTCGTCCTGGCCGGCGCCGTCCCCGCCGCTCTTCTCGCCCTCGCCGCAGATGCCGCCCTCGGCTTGCTTGAGCGCCTGCTCAAAGTCCCCGCATGATTCCCTTCCGCAAGGCCGGCGCCTTCTTCCTGAGCGGGCAACGCGATCTCCCTCTTTCAGTCGTCTTGAGCGGGGAGCGCAGCGAGACGTCGAAGGACCTGGCTTTATTCGTTGCACCGTCGCCCGCAAACAACTCCTCGACCAGCGGCGCAATTCGAAAACCCACGCTCCGCTACCGTCTCCACACATCCCTCCGCACAAGCGCGCTTGTTCTCGCCTCCCTGCTTCCCTTCCTTACTGCCTGCTCCCCGCCCCGCCCTGACCATCCCGTCATCGGCGCCAAAAATTTCACTGAACAGGTCGTCCTCGGCGAACTCCTCGCCCAGGAGATCGAAGACCGTTCCCACCTCAAAGTCGAACGCCGCTTCTACCTCGCCGGCAGCTACATCTGCCAGCAGGCCCTCGTCGCCGGACGCATCGATGCCTACGTCGAATACACCGGCACCGCCCTCACCGCCATCCTCAAGCAGCCTTTAGACCGCGACCCCTCGCGCGTCTTCAACACCGTGCGCTCCCTCTACGCCTCGCGCTACCATGTCACCGCCGCCGATCCGCTCGGCTTTGAAAACACCTTCGCCATGGTCATTCGCGGAGACGATGCCCGCCGCCTGCATTTGTCCACCCTCAGCCAGGCAGTCCGCTATACGCCCCAATGGCGCTTCGGCGTCGGATATGAATTCGAACAGCGTCCTGACGGCCTGCCCGGCCTCAGCGCCGCCTATGGCCTCCGCTTCAGCAGTTCTCCCCGCACCATGGACCTTGGCCTGCTCTACCGCGCTCTCAACGCCCACCAGGTCGACATCATCGCCGCCAACTCCACAGATGGACCGATTCAGGCCTTCGGCCTCACTGCCCTCGAAGACGACAAGCATTACTTCCCGCCCTACCAGGCCGTCCCGCTGGTCCGCGACGAGGCCCTCACCCGCTGGCCCCAGATCCGCACCGCACTCGCCGCCCTCGCTGGAAAGATCACCGCCGACGACATGCGCGCCATGAACGAAGCCATCGACGGCCAGCATCGCGACCCCGCCGAAGTGGTCCGCGCCTTCCGCCAGCAAAAGGGGCTTTGAGGCAGCCCGCATTGGCCTCTAAACTCTGCGCCACATGAACGGTGAATGAATCCTTTTGCGACCCCTCGGTGGGCGGCAACCTGGCGTGCAACCTCATCCTGGCAATCGGCCATCTCACTTTCGTTCCAAGCGGCATCAGGGCCAAAAATACAAGCGCTCGATATCTACCCGCCCCGCCGTGGTTCGTCACGCTCGACATAGGAGAAGGTATGAAGATCCCCATCGCCTTGCTGGGGGTGCCCCTGCTCGTCTCGGCGTCCCTCGCACAATCCCAGGCCTTTAACCAGCTCTACAACTTTCAGGGCGGCTCCGACGGGGGCAATCCTTTTGCGAACCTTGTTCGCGACCAGGCCGGCAACTTTTATGGAACCACCTACTCGGGGGGCAACGAGTCGTCCTGCGCTTACCCTGGGTGCGGAGTCCTTTTCAAGGTCGACTCGGCCGGCAACGAGACTCCCCTTTACACCTTCGCCGGACCGCCCGCCGACGGCGCCAACCCGGTTGCCGGCATCGTGATGGATGCTTCGGGAGCCTTCTTCGGCACCACGGCCTACGGCGGGGCCAACAACTACGGCACTGTGTTTGAAGTCAACGCGGCCGGCGCCGGAAAAATTCTTCACTCCTTCAGCGGGGGTTCGGACGGTGCCATTCCCAACGGCGGCCTGATCCGCGACAAAGCCGGCAACCTCTACGGCACGGCCTACACAGGTGGCGCCGCCGGGCTCGGTATCGTCTTCAAGCTGACCTCGGCGGGAGCATACAGTGTCCTCTACAGCTTTCCCGACAATGCCCACGGGGCGCACCCCAACGCTGCCCTGGCTCTCGACCACACCGGGAACCTTTTAGGCACCACTCAATACGGAGGCGCCGCCAACCGTGGCACTGTCTTCAGGCTCGACCCCAGCGGAAATCAGGCTGTTCTTTACAGCTTCGCGGGAATGCCCGATGGCGCCTATCCGCAATCCCAGCTGGCTCTCGCGCCCAGCGGCGCCATCTATGGCACCACCACCGAAGGTGGCGCTTCCAATAACGGCACTGTCTTTGAACTCACAACCACGGGAACTGAAACCATCCTCCATAACTTCGGCGGCCCGCCAGACGGTTCGTACCCGATGGCCGGAGTAACCCTGGATGCGGCCGGAAACCTCTACGGCACCACCTTCAAAGGCGGTACTGCGGGCAACAACGGTGTGGGAACCGCCTACAAGATCGATCGCTCCGGAAATGAGACCGTCCTTTACACCTTCCAGGGTTCGTTTGACGGCCAGTCTCCCGCCGCAAATCTCCTCCTGAACGGGAACGCAACTGTGGCATACGGCACCACCTACAGCGGCGGCTTCAATTGCTGCGGCGTGGTCTATTCGGTGACGTTGCCATGATCATCAGCACCGTTCGCAACTTGGGGAACCCGCTTCAGTTGAAGCACCGGAGATTTGCAATGAAGATCAGATACTCCCTTACCTTTTGCGCATTGCTGGCCGCCGCGGCCTCAATGTGCGGTCAAACCTTCACTCTTCTTCACGTGTTTCACGGGCCTGACGGCGGCGACCCTGAAAATGCCTCCCTGGCCATGGACTCGACCGGCAACCTCTACAGCACCACCGCTTTCGGCGGCGCCAACGGGCTCGGAACGGTTTACAAGATTGACACCAAAAATAAGCAGACCGTCCTCCACAGTTTTACCGGCTCCACTGACGGTCAGGATCCCAATTTCGGCGTCGTTGTGGGCTCCGACGGCAACCTGTACGGCACCGCCGTCGGTGGGGGCGCCAACGGCTTCGGCACCGCCTTCCGCTCCACCCCTGCCGGCGCGTTCAGCGCCTTCTACCAGTTCCAGGGCGGAGCCCGCGCCGCACAGCCCGGCAAACTCGTCGCCGGCACCAACGCGCTCTACGGCCCGGCCGGGGGCGGCGCACCCTTCTACGGAGGTGTCGTCTACCGCCTCGACCGAAGCGGAGAAACCGATCTCTACACCTTCGTCGGAGGCGCGGACGGAACCAGCGGCGGTCTGGGCTTCGTGCGCGACAACAGCGGGAACATCTACGGCTCCGGCGGCGCCGGCGACCTGGCCTGTCATCCTGCCGGGGGCTGCGGAGTGATTTACAAGATCGACGCCAAAGGCGTGTTCTCGGTCCTCCACGTCTTTACCGGGCCCGACGGTTACTACCCCGGCGCCCTGGCCATTGACCCGACCGGCAATCTCTACGGAGTCACTTCGTCGGGCGGGGCACAAAACGCCGGCACCATCTTCAAACTCACACCCTCCGGGCAATTCACCACCATTTACGCGTTTACCGGAGCCGCAGACGGCAACCAGCCCAACGGGCTGATTCTTGATTCCGCCGGCAATCTATACGGCACCACCTACTCTGGAGGCATCGTCACCAGTCAGTGCTTTAACTTCGGTTGCGGAGTGGTCTTTCAACTTTCCCCAACGGCTGCGGGGACCTGGAAAGAAACCGTGCTCCACAGGTTCACCGGTCCGGACGGGGACAACCCGCAAGGCCAATTGCTCCTAGATCCAGCCAAGCCCGCTCTCTACGGCACAACCTCGCGAGGCGGAGATTTCAGCTGCTCCACCATAAGCGGCGGCACCAGCTGTGGCGTGGTCTTCAAGATCGCACGCTAACGCGACGCGGGAGCCCTGCCTGAACGCAGTCGCGTTTCCTTCAGGGCTCTCGCAGCCTCACCAGCACACCCGCCCCAGCTCACGCCGGTTTCACAAACTCCGTCCTGTACTGCGGCGCCAGCGACTCTGCCTTGGCTCGAAATTCTCCACCCGCCTTTTCATCCAGCGGCGGCGGTGCCTCCGTCCTCGTTGCCACCGGCACCCCGACCAGGGCGAAAAACTCTTCCTGACCCGCGGGCGCGCAAATACACAACATCCGCACCGCCTTGCCGCTCTCGTTATGAAACTGGTGCGGCGCGTTGGCCGGAACATGCACTGTCTGCCCCGCCTTCACCACCGACTTCGCGCCTCTGAACGTGGCCACCATCTCCCCTTCCAGCAGCACAAACGTTTCTTCAAAATCGTGACGATGCGGAGGCGGTCCGCCGCCCGGCGGAACGTGCATGTCGATCAGGCAATACTTGCCTGCGGTGTCGCGGCTGTTCAACAAAACCGTGTACGTGTCCCCCACCAGGCCGATGTGCGGCCGCTTGCCATCCTCCGCATCTGCAACCACCAGGCTGCGCTGCGGGTCGTCCGGTGGAATCTGCGCCGGTGGGGCAGAATTGCTTTGCGTCTGGCTCATTCACATCCTCCATTTGTTCTCAATTGACTTCGCTGGTTTTGATGCGCAACCGGAAATCCGCACCCGCTCGGCCGCTATCATACTTGCGTGAAATGTTCTGCAAATTCCGCGGTCGAGTGTGATGGCCGGCACCAATTGTTCCACGTGGAACAATTTCCGGGCTCCCCCGCAGCGATCCTTCTCCGCGCGTGTTGACCGCATCGGACCCGTCGCATCCCGCCGGCTTCACAAATTGTTCCACGTGGAACAATTTCTAGCGCTTCGCTGGCCGCGTGCCCTTGCGATGGTCGCCTCCGCGCGCGCTGAACGCCCGGAAGAAGGCCTGCGCCGTCTCTTGACCAATGTCCTCGGGAGAGCCCGGCGCTCCTTTGTCGAAAATGTGCCGGTAGAGCATCGGCCCCAGCAACAGGGCCATCGCAAGTTCCAGATCCAGCGACGCGACCAGGATGCCGCGCTCCATTCCCCGCCGCAGGATCTTCTTCAAGCATTTGCGCGGCGGCTCCATCACCCGATGCCGCCACGCCTGGCCGAACTCGTTATGCACCGCCGAATACGCGATCAGCGTCGGCATCATGCGATTTCGCGCCTCCTCGAACTGCCCGGGGGGCCGCCGGCTCAACACCGTCGCCAGGTCGCGGCACAGCTCACCCGTGTCCACGTCTTCCGGCTCGCGATCAAGGCCGTTCACATAAAGCATCACTTCCATGAGAAGCGCTTCCTTGTCTTCCCAATGGTTGTAGATCGTGGCTTTGCTCACGCCCGACTCGCGCGCGATGGCATCCATGCTGGTTGCATCGATGCCGCGCTCCCCAAACAGGGTCAGCGCGGCATTGATCACTTTGTCGTGCGCTTCGAGACTGCGCGGCCTGACCATATTGCTTCGATCTCGTCTTTCAGATCTCGATTTTCGAGAAACGATACCCGCCGAACACCAGCAGGATCGCGCCCAGCACCACCAGCACCAGCAGATCGATGCGCGGATCAAAGGCCGAATGCCCCAGCAGGACGCTGCGCATCCCGTCGATTCCATACGCCAGCGGATCGGCCTTGGTGATATAGCTCAGCACGATGGGCAGGCCGGTCAATGGGAAGAGCGCGCCCGACAAAAAGTAGATGGGCAGCACCAGGAAGTTCATGATCAGCTGAAATCCCTGCATGTCCTGGAGCCCCGACCCGATCGCCATCCCCAGCGCCGCAAACAGCAGCGCGATCAGCACCATGAATCCCAGCGCAATCGGAATCGCCATGAACGTCGACGGGCGAAATCCGGCGATCACGCAGATCAGCATCACCAACACGCCCTGGATCATCGCCACTGTCGCGCCCCCCAGCGTCCGCCCGATCATGATCTGAATGCGCGGCACCGGCGCCACCAGTGTCTCTTTCAAGAATCCGAATTGCCGGTCCCACAAAATCCCCAGTCCCGAGAACATCGAAGAGAACAGCACCGACATACCGATCACGCCGGGCGCCACAAACTGCAGATAGTTGCCGTTGCCGGCGCGCTGAAATACCGGACCCAGCCCGAAGCCAAGCACCAGCAGGTACAACATCGGCTGGCCCAGCGACGCAACGATCTGCGCGCGCGAACGCGTATAGCGCTTCAACTCGCGCAGCCAGAGTATGTAGATAGCGCTCATCGTTTGCCTCCCTGCCACATCTTGGCGAATTGCCGCATCATGTCCGCCGACCCCGCGCTCTCATCGCGGATCGTTGAACCGGTCAGCTTTAGGAATGCGTCCTCCAGAGTCTCGGATCCCGTCTGTTCCTTGATCTGCTTCGGCGTTCCCTGCGCCACCAGCTTGCCGTGATCGATGACGCCGATACGGTGCGCTACACGGTCGGCCTCGTCCATGTAGTGGGTGGTGAGAAACACGGTCACGCGTTCCGCCTCGTTGACTTTCTTCACGTGGGTCCACAATTGGTTGCGGCTCTGCGGATCGAGGCCCAGCGTCGGCTCATCGAGAAACAGAATGCGCGGCGTGTGCAGAAACCCGCGCGCGATTTCCAGCCGCCGCTTCATCCCGCCCGAATATTTCTTGACCTGGTCGTTACGCCGGTCCCAGAGCTCAAACAGCTTGAGCAGCTCTTCCATGCGCGGCCGCCGGACCTTGGTGGGCACGTGATAGAGCACCCCGTGCAATTCGAGGTTTTCCCAGCCGGTCAGGTCGCCGTCCAGGCTGGGATCCTGGAAGACAATGCCAAAGCGGCGCCTGGCCTCGTTGTGCTTCACCTGCGGATCCAGTCCATCGAGTTCGATGCTTCCGCCGGTGGGCTTCAGCAGCGTGGTAAGCATCTTGATAGTGGTGGTTTTTCCTGCCCCGTTGGGGCCGAGGAATGCAAAAATTTCGCCTTCTTCCACGTCAAAGGAGACATCGTTCACGGCGGTAAACGATCCAAACGTCTTGATGAGGTTGCGTACACGGATCATGAGCCCGACCTCCGACAAACAATACTGAACGGTTTAGTTTTGTTTGTCAAAGAATTTGGGACGAGTCGCGGGATACTCGTCGCAGGATTACTCGTCGCACCCAGCGTAATGTGCCTGGGCGAATCAGTTTTTATGGGATACCGAGGAATTTATGCAATTGCAGGCTCAACCTCCAGCGCGGATGAGCCAGGCAATAGGCCACCGCACGCTCGGTATTGACCAGGCGGTCAGTTCCGTCCATCGGCTGCAAAAAAAAGTGACGGAAGTCGAGTCTCTCGAATCGCTCCGGCTGCGCACTCACCTGCGGGTAAACCAGCTTCAATTCATGGCCGCTGGTTTGCAGCAGCGGGGCGTCGGCCTTAGGGCTTACGCAGATCCAGTCGATTCCCGGCGGCGCCTGCACGGTGCCGTTGGTCTCCACCGCGATCTCGAAGTTTCTCTCATGGAGCGCCCGGATCGCAGCCGCATCGAGTTGCAACAGGGGCTCTCCGCCCGTACACACCACGAACCGTCGCGAATCTGCTGCATCCTCCGGCCATTGCTTCGCAACTGCCCCGGCAAGTTCATCGGCGGTCGCAAACTTCCCTCCCCCGGGACCATCCACTCCCACGAAGTTGGTATCGCAGAAGGTGCAAACGGCGCTCCCCCGGTCCGCCTCGCGGCCTGACCAGAGGTTGCAGCCGGCAAAACGGCAGAAGACGGCGGGCCGTCCCGCCTGCGCTCCCTCCCCCTGCAAGGTGTAGAAAATCTCCTTCACCGCATAGCTCATGCCGGCACCTGCGCGTCGGGATAAGCGAGCGGATCAGCCACTCCGTTTTCGCGAAATCCTTTGCGCCGCAGAAAACATGAATCGCAGCGCCCGCAGGGCTGCCCCCGCTCGCCCGGGTCGTAGCAGCTGCTGGTGAGGCTGTAATCGACTCCGAGATCGAGGCCGGTGCGGATGATCTGCGCCTTGGTCATCGCGATGAGCGGCGCATGAATCTGGAGCCTCTGTGTTCCCTCGACGCCGGCTTTTGTCGCCACGTCGGCAAGCTTTTCAAATGCCTGAATGAACTCCGGGCGACAGTCAGGGTAGCCGCTATAGTCCAGCGAATTCACGCCGATGAAGATATCGCTCGAGCCCAGTACTTCCGCCCACGCCAATGCGAAGGAGAGGAAGATGGAATTGCGCGCGGGAACATACGTGACAGGGATGCCCGCCGCCATCTCGTCTCCGCCGCGATCCTTAGGGACGTCGATATTACCGGTGAGCGCGGAGCCGCCAAAGATGCGCAAGTCAATCGTCGCGACGCGATGGTCGGCAACCTGAAGCGATCGGGCCACTCGCTTCGCCGCTTCCAGTTCCCAGCTGTGCCGCTGCCCGTATGAGAACGAGAGCGCGTGTACCGCGAAGCCCTGGCGGGCAGCAATGGCAGCGACGGTGGCCGAATCAAGGCCTCCGCTGAGGAGAACGACGGCCGGTCTTTTTAGAGGATCTGCCACAATCTCAATGATAATTGGAGCTGGGAATCGTGGGTCTTCTGACCCGACATGGGTGAGCCCGCCGCTATGGAATTCGAGCCGCTTTTCAGCAAAGTCAGAACCTATGCAGAGTTGTCCCAAGCCAGCCAAAGTCGCTGGGAAAAACTCCTGCGCCCGGGGTTCTACAGGAAGGGGGAAACCTTTGTTTCCCTGGGTGAGACGCCAAACCGAGTCGGCTTTGTTCTGGAGGGTTTGTTCGCGCAGGAGTATGTTGCGGAGTCCGGCGATGCCACCATCAAGTATTTCTTTCCGGAAGGACGGTTCGCCGCTTCTGTGGGAGCGATGCTCGCTGGAACGGCCAGCAAATTCTCCATCGGGGCGCTGGAAGACACAAAGGTAATTTCGTACGGCTTTTCAGAATTCAAGCAGCTGACGGAGCAGTGCGAAGATATCGCGCGCTTTTACATCCGTTACATGGAACGGCACTGGATTCTTGAAAAAGAGCCGCTCGAAATTTCGTTTCGGCACGATCGTGCCGCGCAACGGTACCGCGATTTCCTAAAGACCTACCCGGGTCTCGCGGCACGTTTAAAGAAACATCACATCGCTTCGTACCTGGGGATTACTCCCACCCAGTTCAGCCGCCTGGTGGTGTCCGGCCGTTGAAGGCCCGTCTCAACATTTGTAAAGGAAGAGAATGCCGGCTCACCTTACAGTGAGCACGTAGCTGGTTTGCACATCCATTGAAAAGGGAGCACAGGAATGCCACAGATGATTTTTGTGAACTTGCCGGTTTCCGACCTGGGTCGCTCGAAATCCTTCTACGAAGCGATCGGATTTTCCAACAACAAGCTGTTCAGCGACGACACCTCGGCGTGCATGGTGCTTTCGGAAACAATCATGGTCATGCTGCTGACCCACGAAAAATGGGGACGGTTCACGAGCAAGACCATTCCTGACGCGAAGACGACGGCCCAGGTTTTGCTTTGCCTATCCCGCGACAGCCGGGAGGCGGTGGACGCTATAGTTGCTGGCGCAACGGGAGCAGGTGGAACGGCTGACCCCACACCGGTGCAGGACCTGGGTTTCATGTATGGCCGCGGATTCGAGGATCCGGACGGCCACATCTGGGAGACAGTGTGGATGAATCCGTCGGCGGTTCAGTGACCTTGATCGCGGATGCGCTCACCTCAAGCCAGAAGTGAGCACACCCTGGTTAAAACGAAATCCTGCCGCTGACCTGGATCTCGCGGCCCGGGCTCGCGAATTCGGTAATGCTGCCGAAGCTGGCCGTGTTGACAAATCGGTTGGGCGTTCCAAGGTTGGTGTGGTTCAGGACGTTGAAGAATTCGGCGCGAGCTTCGAAGCGGGCTTTCTCCGCCACCGCAAACTCTCGCACCACGCCCAGGTCCATCGTCTGCATGCCCGGCCCATAAACAGAATTACGACCCGAGTTGCCATAGGTGTACGCCGGCGGGGTGGCGAATGCGGCGGGATTGAACCATGTCGTGGCATTGCGCGTGCCGTGGCCGAACACGGGCTGGCCGGTGAGGTTGGCGCGAATCGGGTTCTCGCCCACTACAGTACCGGCGTTGGCGGTGTCGCCAAATACGGAGATCGTCAGCGGGAAGCCGGTCTGGGCCTGGTACTCCAGCGAGCCGCGCCAGTCGCGCGTCAACGCGCGCTCGATCAAACGCGAGCCATAAGCGCGCGACGTGTAAACGGCGCTCACTGCCAGCCGGTGGCGTATGTCGCAGCCGGGCCCCTTCTCGGCATTGAGATCGTCGTTATTCTGCGGCGTCGCTGCTTCAAACATCGGGGACCGGAAATCCGGCGCGTTCTCGAGCGCTTTGGCAAAGGTGTAGTTGGCCAGAAAGCTCAACCGGCCGGCATAACGCCGCCGCACATTCACATAACCCGCGTCATACCAGCTCTGCGCCTCGTTCTCGAGCAGGTTGATGGTGCTTACTGGAAACGTGGTATTCGCAACCGTGACGCCGTCCGGGAAGGTGCTGTCGGGAACAAAGCTGATCTTCGGATGGGGGCGGCGCGGCTGAATGAGCCCCGGTCCCGGCTCCGCATTATTGATCAGGTGCGAGCGCTGCAGGTGAAATCCCCCCGCGCCGAGGTAGCCGAGTTCGAGGGTCGTCTCGGAGCCAAGCTGCTTCTCCAGCGAAGCGCTCCATTGCTGGATGTATTGTGCGGGTGCGTGCAGCTGCAAGCCGGTGAAGCTCACCACCGAGGTGCCGAGAACCGGTGCGGGAAAATTCAGAGTCGTGATGCTGGGCAGGAAGGGATCGCTCTGCGAGGTCAGCGGAAATACGTAGGGAACGTTGTGGCGCTGATTGCACCACGTGTTCATGTCCACCGGGGTGTAGAAGATGCCATAGGCTAAATGCGCCACGAGACCCAGCGAAGGAAAGTTCTGCGCCAGCCCCAGGCGCGGCGCAAAGTTGGCCTTCTGGGCGAACATGAGGCCCTTGGGATAGCCGTTCTGCCCTCCGATAAACACGCGCGGCGTGCCTGTCGACAGGTCGAGGTTGCTGTTGGTATAGCGAATATCGACCAGCGGGCTCATGAATTCGTAGCGCACTCCGTAGGTCAGCGTGGTGTTCGATGCCAGGCGCCACGCGTCCTGGGCGAAGCCGTCGGCATACCACTGGCGGAGATCCATCTGGGGAACTCCGGCCTGTCCCTGCCGGGCCGCGGGCAGGCCCAGTTCAAAGCTGGCCAGCGCCGACCCGCTTACGCCGTCGTTGAGCGCGTGGGCGGTGGTGAAGCCATTGGTGAACTGGTAGTAGCCGCGGTTCTGGAAGAATCCCCACATCGGCCAGATGAAATCCTGGTAAGCGCCACCGACGCGCACGCTGTGGCGGCCAATCTGCCAGTTGAGCGAATCGCGGCCTTCGACCACCGTGTCCCAGGCATGCATGGGAGTGGCGAGATAGCTGTCGCCGAGCGGCGAATAACCCTGCACGTTGAAGTAGGGTGCGCCCCAGGCCGCGGGTCCGCCGAAGCCCGTGCCGGTGATGCCAAGTTCGGTGACGATGTCGCGGCGATTGGCGCTCTCGGTCGAGTGCATCATGGCCAGGCGCGAAACTGCACCGCTGAACGAATTGACCAGGTGTGAGTTGAAGACGCGCGTCCAGGCCAGGATGCCCTGCTGCGAAAGATCGTCGTGATAGAAGCCGAAGCCGGGCAAGCCTTCCGGCATGAAGCCGTTTTCCCCGGCGGCCGAATAACGGAAGAAGACGGAGTCGCCGTTGGCGAAGTTGTGGTCGATGCGCACCGTGCCCTGGTCGTCGAACATGCGCTCCTTGCGGGCGTCGAGGTAGTTGTTCGCATCGTTGCCCGCACCGACGACGGTAGGCTGGCCCATCATCGTCATCGAGCCCATGTCCATGGTGTTGGGCTGGGGAGTGTACTTGTTGAGCATGATCGACGCCGCGGTCCCGATGCGGCTGGGCGGGATCACGTTCTTGACGCCGTTGTATTCAAACTGCTGCCGGACGTACTGCGGATTCGCCTTGCTGGCGGGAGCCGCGGGGTTGAACGAGGGATTCGGCGCAGTGGTGTTAGGGTCATAAATATCGACGCCGCTCTCGCTGAAGTCGCCGTTCATCTCGGCAGCGGTCGGCACGGTGTCGACCATGGTCATGGTCTCCACGTGGCGCAGCCCTTCGTAGTTGACGAAGAAGAAGGTCTTGCCGGCATGGGGCACCGGGCCGCCGACAGAAGCGCCAAAATTGTTCTGGACCAGGAAGTTGTTGCCCATCTGGTTGAAGGAGACTGCGTCCATGGCGCCGTTGCGCAGGAATTCATACGCCGTTCCGTGAAAGTTGGCCGTGCCCGAGCGGGTAACGATGTTGATCTGGCCGCCGCCGGCCCCGCCCATGTCGGCGGAGTAGCTGCCGGTCTGAACCTGAAACTCCTGCACCGCATCGGGCGACGCCGACAGGTTCTGAGTGCTGAATGTGGGATCGGTATTGGTCGCGCCGTCGAGGAGGAAGTAGTTGGCGTTGGGGCGGCTGCCTCCGATCGACACCGCTGAACGCTGACCCGGACGCCAATAGAGCGGGTTCATGTCGCCGGTCGCCGCGCCATGCGAAAGATGTGCTCCCGGTACAGTCAGCACCAGGTCGATCAGCATGCGGCCGTTCAGCGGCAGGGAGTCGACGGAGCGCTGATCGACAACCTCGCCCACGCTGGCGTCCTGGGTCTTGAGCAATTCGCCGGCTGCTCCGTGCACGGTGACAGTCTGATTGTCACCCGCGAGACGCAGTTGCAGATCGATGGTCGCCTGCTGGCCCACTTCGAGCTGAATGGTCTCGGCGGCCGGCTGGAACCCTGTTGTGTCTACAGCCAGTTCATAGCCGCCCGGCTGCAGTCCAGCAAACTCGTACAGGCCGGCCTCGTTGGCTACCGCTTCACGGGTGAGCCCGGTTCCGTCGGCGGTGATGCGGATGTGGGCACGGGCCACCGGACGGTGGTGAGGGTCGAGCACGGAGCCGCGCACGACAGCGTAGTTGCTCTGCGCAAAAGCGGGGACTAGTGCTGCGATCAGGCATACGGCGAGGAAGATTACTTTGCGAATCATGGCGCTCCGAAAACGTCGTGCGGGTGTCCCTCGGCAAACCGGGGAGCTTCATCATGGCTTGTTCTGTTGGTACGCGGCGTTTACTGCGGCGTTGCGGACTTGCGCTGGGACGCGATCACAAGCGAACATAGCGGGCTTCAGAGCAGTTTGCCGGACAGCACGGCACGGCGTCCTCCCCCCTTTGGTGGAGGCGCGCACCGCAGATTGTGGCGCGGATTTCCGAAGGCAGCTCGGCGGGAGGCCGGGCACGGTGGAACCTGCGGCAGAGGCTCCGATCGGAGACAGCGGATCGGAGCCTCCGGCGGCTTAGTAGGTCTCCGGCGGACCTTCCGGGTCGACGGGGCCAACCGGCTTGCTGGCGACCGGTTCTTCCGGTTCCAGATCGTCCGGGTTCGGCTCCTTCAGGTTCGGCTCTTCCGGTTCGACTTTATCTGGCGGCGGCGCGGGGGCGTTCTTGATTGGCTGTTCTTCGGAGGCGGCGGTTTCGAGAACTTCGGCTTGCGGTTCGCTCGCCGTCGGCGGCTCTGATTCCGGCTCTTTCTTGCCGATGAGCGAGTCGACTTTATAGCCGGCTTTTTCGATTTGTTCCATGGCCAGGGTCACCCGTGAATTGATTTCCGCAGCAGCGGCCCGAGTGGGCGCAGCCATGCTGGCGAGTCTGAGCAGATGGGGAAGCTGGAGCCACCACAACAGTTCCTCGTACAGCTCGCGGCCCACGTAGGCGTGGCCTTCAGCTTCGTTGAAGCCGGTGAGCCAACGGACATCGGGATCGCCCCAGAGTGTTGCGGGGATGATGGATGCGGGCTCCTCCGCCTCAGTTTTCCCGGGCGCGAGTCCGGCGCCCGTGGGCGTCGTCGAAGCGGCCTCGGACGCGAGGGCTTCCGCAACCGCGGTGAGTCGGGAAGGAGCGTCCGCCCCGATGTGTTTCTTCGCCGCGAGCGTATCGATATGCGCTTCCGTTTCCGCGGCAGCGTTCACCAGCAGCAAGATCTTGAGCCTTGCCGCCGCCCGCCAGCCGTCCTCGCCTTCGAGGCTCAGCGCATTGAAGGCGTGCGCGAGGGGCTCGCGCAAACGCAGGCGATCGAAGAGGTCCAGCGCGGCCTGCGCTGGTTTATCCGTGCTGACCGATTCCGCGAGCACCTGCACCAGGCACCAGGCCAGCACCGGTCCCCAGACTGCGGTCGCGGGCAGTTGCGGGCTTGAGGTGGGCAGCACGCGGCGAGCGGACTGTTTCCAGGGCCGGCCGAAAAGCACTTCGGCGGCCGGCAGGCGCATCGCCGCCCGCAGGCACTTGCGGTATACCGGCGCGATCGACTCCGGGTGGACAGCCGGCGCGGAGAATCCCGACGTGCGCGCCCACGCGGTATGAGTCACGTAAAGCAACTGCTCGCAGCGGCCCCACGCCGCGTCCACGGCTTCGCTCTGGCGCTTGCTGGTCTTCTTTTCGCCCGATGCGCCTGGGGCTGCCGGCGCATCCATCACATCGGCAAACATCCGCACCAGTGCCGGATCGAGCGCCGCCCGCAGGGCGTCGTGTACTGGCCGCAACTCCAGCGTCAGCAGCGCCTCTTCCAGGCTGGGAACGCCGCGCCCGTTCAACTGATCGCACAGCCGGTCCCAGGCCTTTTCCGCGGTGGCATGCACCTCCCTGAAGTCGAGGAAGACATAGCTCTGGTAGGCATGCAGACTCACGGTGATGCCGCCGTCGGCAACGTGATGCGCACGCCGGATGTACTCCAGGCTGGTCAGCGAGTCGCGGTAGATGACCAGAGAGCCGCGATCCTGCAGTCCCAGGCCCTCCCAGACCGACTGCTGCCGCAATTGCCCCGAGCCCTTGTCCGCGTAGGCGGCGGAGATACGCACCGTGCCGTGGGTCGAGCCATAGCGGTTGTTATAGATGATCAAGGCCGCTTCGCCGCCGGTGCGATTGGAATAGGCGAAGATGTTTTCATCGACGGCGCCGGAATCGGTGTAGAAGTCATAAAGCAGGAAGTTGGCGCTCTCCGCGAACAGCCAGCGGCGCTTCAACAGCGGCGCAATTTCGCGCTGGTGGCGATCGATCAGGCCCTGTTCCGGCCACTCCTCGTAGCGCGGCCGCTGGTATTCCATGCCGTATTTCTCGGTGAACCCTTCCACCTGCCCGTGCCCGAACATGGGCAGGCCGGGCAGCGTGGCCATGAGCGCGGCCACACCGAAACACTTGTCGCCCTTGCCGAACTGGTCGATCGCGGTGCGCTCGTCGGGGTTGCTCATGAAGTTCACGTAGCGCTTCATGATGTCGGGGTCGAACTCCAGGGTGTTCTTGATCACGGAGCGGTATTTGGCGTTGTCTTCGTCGCGCAGCATCACCATGAAGGCGCTGTTGTACACGCGGTGCATGCCCAGCGTGCGCACGAAGTAGCCTTCCATCAGCCAGAAGGCTTCGGCCAGCAGCAGGGTGCCGGGCACCTCCTGCGCCACCCGGTCCACCACCTCGCGCCAGAACTCATGCGGCATGATGCGATTGAATTCCTCATCGCTCATGGAGTATTCGGCTCGGGAAGGGATGGCTCCGCTTGCCCCCGGCCCCGGAAACCACAGGCGATGGAAATGGCGCTTGGCCAGGGTCATGGCCGCGTCAAACCGGATCACCGGGAACAGCCGCGCCACGTAGAGAATGGTTTGAATCACCTGCTCGCGAACCGCGGCGTTGAGGTAGTCCAGCTGCGCCGTATCGTTCCATGGGAAGCTGGTGCCATCGTTGCCGTGGTAGATGTAGCGCGTCTCTCCGCTGGACTTGTCGCGGCGGCGAAACACGACCGCCGCGTCGGTCTGGGTGTAGTAGTGGTCGTCTATCTTGATCTCAACCCGTCCGTCGGGAGAGAGATCGGGGCCTTCGAAGCTGTACGACGGATATGGGGATTCCCAACGGGAAACAAACCACTCCGGGTGCTCGACCACCCATGGTGAATCGATCCCCATGTGGTTGGGCACCATGTCGCTGGCCAGCCGGATTCCCTTGCGATAGGCGCGGTCGCGCAGGTTGATGTATCCGGCTTCTCCGCCGAGATCTTCGTTGATGCGGTAGTCAAACAGCGAATAGGCCGACGCCACGGCGTCCTGGTTGCCGCACAGCAGCTTGATGGTCTTTGAAGCGCGGCTGCGCTCCCAAACGCCGATCAGCCACAGCGTGTTCATGCCGCGGTCGGCCAGCGTCTGCAGTTCTTCGTCAGGGATCTGGTCGAGCCGGGAAATATGCCGTCCGTAGAATCGGCTCAACTGCGCCAGCCACACGTAAGTGCTCTTGGCGATCATCACCGTGGTCGGCATCCACGCTGTGTCGGGAGAGAACTTCTCGTATTCGTGCGCCGGATCGCCAAAGGTAGGCACGTCGGCGGTGCTGGCGATGGACGGCCACATCTGCATGCCCGCCTCGCGGCGGCGCCGCGCGGCTTCCTCGGCGGCCAGGCGAGCCTGCACCGCGGGCGGATTGAACTGCATCCAGATGGCCAGCTCTTCTTCGTGCAGGATTTCGCCGGCGATCTGCATGATGCGCTCCAGGCTGTCCCCCAGCAGAGGCCGCCACAGCCGGCGCAGAAATTCCAGCTGCTCGCGAAGCGACTTCGGAGCTGCCGTAGCCGGCGCCCGCAACAGTTCCACCAGGTTGACCGCCTTGGCGCCCGGCACGGGAATCAGCGGCCGGGTGGAAAAGTAATCTGAAAACTGCTGCGTCACCTGCCGGTAGACGGTTTGCTCCGCCAGCGGCTTGTCGGCAAAGAGCTCTTCGAAGGGCTGAAAGGCCTCATTGCGGTTGGCGGTCCACAGCAACATCAACTCTTCAAGCGCCGCTTCCCGGTGAGGAATTCCGTTCGTCGAACCCTGCAGCCACTGCTGCGGGGTGTCTTCGCCGCTGATCACCGTCGAGCCCGGAAAATGCTCGACAAAGGTGAGCAGCATCTTGTCGAGTTGCTCTTCCCCGGTCTGGGCCGCGAACCACGCCAGCGCGTCGGCCATCACGTTCTGGTCGAACTGTTCGCGGTAGCGGGTGATGATCATGTGGCTGGCCTCGTCGATCAGGCCCATGGCGTAGAGGGAGCCGGCGTGTATGGCGCGCTCCGGGTGCTTGTCCGCCTCCCGGACCTGGTTCATCCGGTGCGCGAAGGTGCGGCAGGCGGGCATGTCGGCAAAGACCACATTGCCGTTGAACGAAAACAGCGTATCGGGGAATTGATAGCGCTCGCGCGCGGCGCGCGAAATGTGAAACTCCATCATAAAAGTCGTGCTCCCAATGGCTACCGCCAACCGCAGTCGGATGCCGCCGTTGCCGGAGGCGCGGCCCGGCGGTCTGGCCCGGCGCATCCATCCTGGTGAAAATAAATCCCGTTGAACCGTCTACTTGTCCCGGTGCATGCAAGCCCGATGTCGCAAAAGTAAATTAACACCCGGAGCCTGCCCGGCGCTGCCCGGCACTTGTGCCGTGTGGTACGGAGAGCAGCATTGTTTCCGGCGTCAAACCAGCCCGCACAGACTCAGGCCAGAGGTCTTGTCAAGAACTGCGATGAACTTGGTATGGATGCATGGAAGCGCGCCGACGGTCGCTTGGCGGGAAACCGGCCAGCCGGGGATAAACCTCAACACCCCCAGAGCGGCCTCATGCCGGCTCTCGCCCCGGCGAAATTGCCACTCCGCGCGGTTGCCGGTACACTGAACGGGTACCTGAATGAGTCCGTGCGTTCTTGTGTCTGCGCCGGGGTCTGGCTTCCGGTACCGCCTGGGGCAAACTGGAGCATCGCGTCGGCAAGCGGAGATCAGCCTGCCTGTCGTGATAGCCGCCGGAGGGCCGGCCGGCAAAAGTGCGGAGAGGTGGCAGAGTGGTTGAATGCACCCGCCTCGAAAGCGGACGTGCCTGAAAGGGTACCGGGAGTTCGAATCTCCCCCTCTCCGCCATAAACACCCTGTTTACCATACCTTTTGAATTGCCTTGCGAACTCGTCTTCGAGCTCGTCCTGCTCGCCCGTGCGGGTTAATCCGGGGCAGACTTCGCCCCGGCCTGATCCGGTACTCGTTTGGCTTCAAGCCGCCCGGGATTGAAGACTGCCTGAGATTAGTTTCATTCGCCTACTTGCTGAGGCGGTATTGAATCTCGCGCAGGATATTGATCGGGGTATAAACCTTCCAGAAGGGCCGCCTGGCTTTTTGGTTACCGCCCGATGCCGGCCCAGATGAGCTCGACGAACCTTTGTCCGCCCCATCCGGAGTTTGGAAAAAGAGCGCTTTCATCTTCTCGATCAAAGCGGGATCTGGCGTGTTTCCGGCCGCCCGCATCGCCTCGCTCAGGTCTGCTGGTTCGTACCTCTTCCCGCTCACCGCAAACACACCGACGGAGTTCAGATCCTGAGGCTTGGTTCCAGCCTCGTGCATCGCTGCCAGGCGCGCGTTGTTATAGCTGTAGAAAAACTCCGGCGTGACCTCAAAGCCTTCCATCGTTGGCGTCTCCCGTCCCGGCAGCATGTAGTAATGCCGCAACGGCGCCTGCTCCTGGGTTATGCCGATCCCAAAGGCCACCCGGACGTCGGCACTGATATTGGGCGGCGAGCCATGGATGGTCTTGTTGTTGAAAACGATCGCCTGCCCTGCCTTCAGCGGGATCAGCGTCAGAAAAGGAAAGATGAGAGACAGCTGATCCCGGAAGGGCGGCTCGTAGCGCGGAGACGGGGAGGGCCGCACATGATCGTAAAGGCGGTGGCTACCCTTGATCACTCCTAGTGCTCCGTTGTCGAAATCCACATCGACCAGCGGACACCAGATGGTTGCGGACCAATACTCTGCTTCATCGACAAAGGTCCAGTCCTGATGCGGGGGAACGACACCCTGCGGGTCGTACCCCTTGGTGACGAAACTGGCCGTGAACATGTTGTAGCTCTTGAAGTGCTTCTCCACGCTGGCGCGGACCGTATCGAACAGTTTCTCCGACACGGTGCGCACAAACTCCGGGCTGGGATTATCGAGGCTGACCTGGAAGCCCCGCGTCGATGTCGGGGTATGGTTAAGACCGTGATAGAAGGCCTTCAACTCTGCCACCTGTCCCGCGTCGATAAAGTCGATAACCGCATACCCGTTTGTTTCGAATTCAGTCTGAACCCGGGCATCCCTGAACAGCTCTTTCATCGCCGTCTTGCCTCCTGCGATCGGAAAATGTTCGCGGATCTTCGTATAGAGATCTTCGCTGCGCACAGCAAAATGCCGGTAAGGGCATTGATACAGCCTGCTCATTCCGTCCGGCAGGCCGCCCTTGGCCAGGCGGTCGATATGCTTCAAATAAAAATCCTCATCGGCTGGATACACGTCGACAACGCTGTCGCCGGACTTGTGAAAATACACCAACTGTGCGTCCTTCTCCATTACCCGTGCGGTGGCAACGATGCGTCCTGCAGATCCATTGTTCGCGTGGCTGCCATGAAACACATCGTCGGAATAGATGATCGCCTCGCCTGCCCTGAGCGGCACGTCAATCACGGAGCGATGCAACTCCGGCGGCAAAATGAAGCGATCGCTGGGATAAGTCCCGGACCGGAGCGTGTCAAAGTAGCGGTGGCTGCCGGGCAGCACAAACAGGCATCCATTGCGCACGGAAACGTCCATCAGCGGGCACCACAGAAAGAACGTCTGGTACTTCTGCTTCTCGACAACCGTCCAATCCTGATGCAGCGGCAGCACCTCGCAGTTGATGTGCGACTTCACCATGAAGGTTCCGCCATAAATCCTGCAATCTTCAAACAGGTGCTGACCCGCTATCTCCACCTGCGCGCGGATAGCCTGGTTGATCGACCGGTTAACAGCCAGGCTCTGATGGCGGCTGCTCTCGTAGAGCCCTGAAACCTCTTCCTGAATATGGCGGTGGTAAAGACCCAGCAGACTCTGTACCTGCTCGGCAGACAGCAGGTGAGTCACCGCAAATCCGTCGCGTTCGAGTTCCGCCTGCAGGTTCGCGCTTCTCAGCAGAGTCTTCACGGCTCACGCCCCCGCAATCGCTTTCCGCATCCACCCCGCCATCGCGCCCAGGCGGCGCGCTACGTGAGTCATCAGGCCGGCGTCCGGATGCCTCGTTTGGCCGCGCGTAAGGTGCGCGCCATTCCTGCTCAAACCGGCTGCCTCGCACAGCGCCACCAATTCCTCGCTTGTGAATGGGACAAAATCTTCCTCGATGACGGCGTCGAGGGTGCAGTATCCGGGAATCTGATTCTCCAGGAAACATGCCTTCAGCGCAGCCAGAGAATACTTCTCAAAAAATTCCTCTTCCACCTTGAGCTTTGCTACACGGCGGCGTCCCGGCCCCGCGCTCTCCTGCAGCAGAAAGTAGTGGAACAGCTGCGCCGCGGTGGGTGTCACACCGATCGCGACCGCGGTGCGCAACTCCGTGGTCCGGTTAGGCGTCGCACCGTGGATGGTGCGATTATCAAACGCCACCGCCTCGCCCGCCCGGAGCGGAACAAAACTTAGATATTCATAAAGCGCCGTCTCATGTCCCTGGGTGCAGGTCCGGAATTCCGGCGAGGGTGACCCCACCAGCTTGTCAAAAAAATTATGGCTGCCCTTCACAAAACCCAGCGCACCGTTCCCCTCGTTCGTATCCACGAGCGCGATCCAGACAGTGACGGACACGTGCGGGGGATCCACGAAGGTCCAATCCTGGTGAGGATAGGTATAACTGTCTTCGCCCGGCGCCTTGACCAGGAAGCTGCCTAAGTGAGTCTTGTAACCCTGGAAGTGGCGGCCTAAGTTACGCCCTGCTATCTCCGTTATCTTGCCGATAAGTGCCCGCTTGCGCTCCAGGTTCCGGTCTTCGAGGCCGATGTAAATACCGTATTCGGTGTTATCGACCGTGCCGCCTGTGGACTCTCGAAATAACTCCGTCAGCCGCGCAACGTCCTCGGCGCCCAGCACCGGGAGTTTCACAAATCCGTTGTTGCTGAACTCCTGCTGCACTGCCTCGTCCCGAAAGATCCGGGCAGGCCGGGCATTGTTCCGTCCGTCGGCGAGACGCAGTTCCACCAGCCTGCGCACCATCTCCCGGGAAGTCAGCAGCGGAATAAGTGCCTGCTCGTGATCGAGTTCGAGCCGGTCAAGGTTTGCATCCCAGAGATTGGTCTGGAGCACAAACTCCCGATCGATGCGGTAGGCCTTGATGCGGTCCGTCCCGGCGTCAAAGACGTAATGCACCGCCTGCGCTTCGACCGGCTTCAAAACCGACTGAATCGCAACCCGCACCCCGTCCGAACCGTTCGGAGACGAGTAGTGGATGAGCTTGTGATCGAAGATTACCGCCTGGCCCTTCTTCGTCGGCAGGCAGTGTCCAAACTTTTTAAGCAGGTCGTTATATTCGGTCAGCGCCTTGGGAAGGTTTGGACCGCGCTGGGTCCGAAACGCCCGATGGCTGCCCGGAATAACGTACAATCCGCCGTTCTCCGGTCCGGTATCGACCAGGGGACACCACAGGTTGAAAGCCACGTGTTCGGTCTCATCGACGAAGTTGAAGTCCTGGTGCGCCTCGATCTGCCCATCTCCTGGAAACTTGATCATGAAGTTGGAATAGAAAACTTCATAATCGATCATGAGCGGGCGGATGCTCTCGCCGACATAGCCGGATATAAGACGGTCGACCTGCTGCTTGTGTTCGGTGTCCTTGTCGAATACCGATATGTAGTAAGGCAGCTGTTGCGCGTAATCGACGACCGGCCTCCGGGCCTGGAAGGCCTCGGCATAAAAGTTCCATAAGTCACTTACAGCCGAGTTATCGAGCAGATCGACCAGCACATAGCCTTGCTTTAGAAATTCGCTCTCCTGCTCGTCGGACACGAATATCTTGCGCATGGCGATCCGCTCGAACCTTCTTCCCGCTTCAGTCCGCCGGCCCTGGGCTAATTCTGGTGAAGCCCACTCGCCGCCGCCCCAACTGGTGGATGTCATCTTAGCACCGCCGCGATGAGCCTTTGTTAGCAGCTGTCGGGATCGCTATAATCAGCCCACTCGCTTCACCCCATGAGGCCTCAACGGGAGCCCACCTCCAAACCGAAGCTGCGATGCGGCCGCTGGCCGCCCCGCGGGTCCTCGCCACCGTCAAGCTAAAAAGCTGGTGGAAACCCAAGGCCGCTAACCTTATGGGCATTCTCTACGCGGTTATGTGGAGCACCCACTTACCCTTTGCCCGCGCCCTGTTTCTATCGGTTCTCTCCATCGCGACTATCCTTGGCATCGGAAGCTTTGGCCACATCGTTAATGACTGGTTCGATATCGATGCGGACAAGGTGGCCGGCAAGGCCAATCGCCTCGCTTCGCTGGCTTCGTGGAAACGCTTCGCTCTCACGGTCGCCCTGCTGGCACTGGCCCTGTCGCCATGGCTCGTGCTTCCCGCCGATTCCCTATCCTTCGCTCTCCTGGGCCTTGAGTTCGCCCTACTGCTGGCGTACCCCATGCCGCCCTTTCGGCTCAAGGCGAGCCCGGTCGGCGCGATCCTGGCCGACGCAGGGTATGCCTACGCCGTCCCTTCTGTCCTGGCCGCACACACGTTTTTCCTGGCCGCGGCAGGCCGCGACAAACTCACCTTTCTGGCTTGCCTTCTCGCATGGCAGTCAGCGCTTGGCGTGAGGCACTTCCTCAACCATCTCGCGCTGGACCGGAACAACGACCTGCGCAGCGGCACGGAGACCCTGGCCACCCGCAAGGGCAACCGGTTCGTTCACGAACTGATCCGCAAAGTCATTCTGCCCATCGAATGCGCCGCTTTCCTGGCCTACCTCGTGATCCTGGGCCGCACCGCACCCCTTCTGGTGGGGATCATCGGCGCCGTCATTGTCCTGGCAGCGTCTTACCACATCTTGCTGACGCTCTTGCGCGGATACCCCTGGTTCACTTGCCGGTTCTCCAAAATTCAGGCGGACTGGATCTACCAGAATGTTTTGCCGCTGGTCCTTATCGCCTGCCTGATACTCGACGATCGCCGGTTCCTCGTCGTCCTTGCTGCCCATGCGATTCTGTTTCACGGCGGGGCCGTCGCCCGCTTTGCGGTTGCCCTGTTCGCATGGCCAGCCCTGCTCGTCGGGAACCGCCTGGAGCGCCTCAGCCTTCGCGTGAAATCGCTGACAGGACCGGCTCATTCCGCCGCTGCTGACCGCTTAGATCGACCATCCGCCAAGGTCGCAGGCCGGCCGTCCATCGCTGTTGTCAGCATCCACCGGGATAAATACACCGAGACGTTCATCGATGGGTTAGTCTCCCGCCTTCCTTACAACATCTATCGCCTCCATGGCGGCGAGCTGCCGATCTACGATGATGACGATCGCTATCTGTTCGCCAATCTTGAACCACTCGCGCACCTTCTCGAAGTGGGACTTCGCCTGGACAAGGATCACTTTCTCAAGCACAGCATCGCCGGCTATTTGCAGGCCAGGCGCATTCGGCTTATTCTGGCGGAGTTCGGCCCGGTGGGCGCCAGGATTTCGCCTCTCGCCGCGGATCTCGGCATTCCCCTGGTCGTCTGCTTTCATGGCTACGATGTCTTCAACAGGGAGACTCTGCGGGAGTGGGCCGATGGTTACGCCGGCCTGTTTCGCCAGGCCGCCCGCATCATTGCCGTGTCCGAGATCATGATGGCCGCCCTCCAGCAACTGGGTGCACCGCGGGAAAAACTGGTTCACCTTCCCGCTTTTGTCGATCTGGAAAAGTTTCCGCCCTCTGATCACAGTTCCCTGCCCCCGCGCTTTCTAGCCGTAGGCAGATTCGCTGAAACCAAGAGCCCTCATCTGACCATCCTCGCCTTCCAGCGCATCGTCGAGGTCATCCCAGAGGCCACTCTCACCCTCGTCGGCAAGGGCGGCGGCGGCGAACTCTTCGAAGCCTGCGTCATCCTGGTCAAGGCTCTGGGGCTGGAAGATCGCGTGGAATTCAAAGGCGCCCTCTCCCATGAGGACGTGGCCGCAGAGATGCGAAAGGCACGCGTCTTCGTTCAACATTCTGTCACTACCCCCGAAAATGGCGACATGGAAGGCAAACCCGTCGCTATCATCGAGGCGATGGCGAGCGGCCTTCCCGTGGTCGCCACCCGTCATTCCGGCATCGTCGAATTGATTGAAGACGAAGTTACCGGCCTGCTTGTCTCCGAATACGCAATCGAGGCCATGGCCCAGGCCATGATCCGCCTGGCTACGGATGATGACCTGGCTCGGCGCCTGGGACACAACGCCAGCGGATTTATCCACCAACATCCCCTCATCAGCCGCCACATCGAGATACTCGACCGCCTGCTGGGTGACGTGATCGCCCAGGCTTAGGCTGTGCACGGCCGTCGCGGCAGGATGGCTCGCTGTGGTATTCTCCCGAAACTTCGAGTGAATTATTCTGTTTTCGATCGCGCGCTCTATCGACCGGGGAAGCCGCCTATTCTCACATCGATCCAACGGCATCGGAGCGGCGCTCAAGCTCGCCTGACCCGCATCGAGATGAAAGGTTCACTGTGACTGATCGGGTTCCGGCAATGCCTGCGCTGCCTGACTCTCGCGAATTACCGTCCGGCTTCGTGCCGTACCTCGACCGCACGCGACAAGCCTTGAACCTTCGTCTGAGCGATGCTCCCGCGAGCGACATTCTTCGCCCGTTCTTCGATCGCGGCAAGATGCTGCGCGCCTTCCTGGTGTTTGCCGCGGCGGCGGCCGTCGACAGCGACCCCCAGCAGGTCGTCATGGCCGCCGAGGCCATCGAACTGCTCCACCTCGCGTCGCTGTTTCACGATGACATCATCGACCACGCGGCTTGGCGCCGGGGGCTGCCCTCGCTCCATGAACAGCTCGACCTGGGCAAGGCCCTGGTGGTTGGCGACGACCTGTTGCTGCGCGCCTTTTCCGCACTGGCCCAAGCCCGCGCCTGCCACCCTCCTTCCCTCGTCCTTGAAGCTATGGATACCCTCAACCTGCTCGCCCTCCAGTGTTGCCGCGGACAGTTCGACGAATTGTGCGCGCCGCGCTGGATTTCGGAAGAAACCTATCTTGAGCTGATCGGTAAAAAGACCGCTGCTCCCTTCGCCGCAGCCGGAGCGCTCGGCGTACTGCTCGGAGGCGGTACAGACCGGCAGCTCGCCAGCATTCGAATCTATGGCCACCAGGTCGGTATCGCCTTCCAGATCGAAGACGATCTTCTCGATCTCACCGGCGAGGCCAGTTCGATGGGCAAGCCGGTGGGTAATTCTCTTGCCCATGGCCGGCCCTTGTTACCCCTCATTTGTCTGCGCCAGCTGATCTCTCATGCCACCGTGCAAAACAAACTCGAGAAGCTGGCCGAGAACGGCTGGAATCCGCGCGACCTGCTGGGCCTGATGGAGGAATACGGCGTACTGGACCGGGTTATGCAGACCCGCCAGCGCCATCTCGATGCCGCCGTCGCGGCCCTGGTCGATTTCCCCGGCATGGCGGGGGTGGACGGCCTTCGCGCCCTGGCAGCACGCTCCGCGATAACCAGCTGACGCGGATCCCGGCTCCATCGCAATCGTCTCCCCATCGCCGGGCGCGTTATTGCATGCTACCTGCGGGGCGGGACTCTTCCCGCGCTAAATTACTTTTGCCCGGATCTCGCGGCTGGCTTCTTCGGGGTGCGCGTAATAGTGAAACAAATTTCCGAAGCGCTGCTGCAACGCGGCCACCACGGCCGGGCCATCGTGGATGATCACCGTGCGTCCGGCCCGTGCCAGTTCCAGCGCCACTAACAGCGGCTGCGATTCTTCCAGCGTATCCGTGCCCGGCTTGTAAGTTATGTGGTCAAAGTGGATAGGTTCGCTCTCGGAATAACGGGTCAGATAGCGGCTCACTTGAAATGCCAGGTGCCTGCGGTTCATTTCATCGGTCGCATAGCCTTGAAGGAATTCGCACCCCTGCTCCCGTGCAAACCAGCTCAACGAGGTGTTATCGCGCGAGAAGCAGGGACCTCCATAACCAAATCCATAGTTGAGGAATTTGTTTCCGATGCGCGTATCCGCACCGATCGCTGCAAGGATCCGGTCCGGCTCCGCCCCGACGCTGGCCGCCAGGTCTCCAATGGCATTGGCAAACGCTATCTTCATCGTCAGCGCGCAATTGGTCGCGAGCTTGGCGATTTCTGCGCTCAGTGCCGACATGCGGTGTATAGCCGGCTGATGAAGGCAGATGCTGCGGTAGACCCTCTCCAGCCGTTCTCCTGCCACGGCGTCGGCCTCGCCGATGAGCACCTGGTCAGGAAGCTGCTGGTCGCGCAAGATGCTTCCCTGGGCTACAAAACCGGGGGTATAGCTCAACGCATACCCATGCTCCCAGGCCCACGCGGTCTTGGAATCACAGTAGCCCGGCATGGTCGTGCACACCAGTGAAAGTTCAGTGCGATCGCGCTTCGATGGACGAGAAAAAAGTCCCGCCATGACGCGATCGACATGGCCGTGATCGTAGACACCGTTCTCGCCCGTAGGCGTGTCGACGGCCACAAACACCACTTCGGGATCAAACTCGCGGATGGCCTCAAGATCTGCGACGAGGCACAGCGACCGCGCCGCGTTGAGCGCCTCTTCCACGCCCGGTTCCGGAGTCTGGAAGGTTCCTTCCCGCATGCGCTGAATCTGCTCGGCATTCTTGTCGATGCCCATCACGGCATTGCCCGCTCGCTCCAGGTTCAGCGCCAGGCAAAGGCCGATTCTCCCTACCCCGATGACCGCAATCCGTCGCATATCGTTCACCCGTCACAAGTCATGCGGGTCAGCCCGACCCGTCCTGGACTTCCTTGGCCGGAAAGCAAGCCTGTTCCAGTTCCTCGTCCGCATATCCCCAGTCAGGGGGATTCAGATTAAATGGTTCTCCCGTTTCCAGCACGTGCATTCCCACTTCCTGCACCAGGTTGTAGTCCAATGCCGGCCGCTGCACCACGAACCCTACCTTCTCCAGCGGCGACAGCGCCTCCCAGCCCATGGGGTGATCGATATGGTAGGTGCACGCCTCGGGCGGAAACACATGCTGCCTGTACCCCAGCGCCGCCGCCGCGATCAGCCCCAGCGAATCCACGTGCAGCGAGTAGAGGTCCAGTTCCAGATATCCCTGGATCGCCATCCAGGCCTCCCGCGCCATCAGCGTGAAGTCCCCGCAGGCAAACAGGTCAAGCTGGTAGTAGACCCGTCGCTGCGGACTCCAGAAGAAGGCCATGGCAACCGCCATCTTGTCGAACAGCCACTTCTTGAGTCGATTCTTGTTCTGCAGCCCTACCAGTTCCAGGTTGATGTTCTTGTAGCGCAGATCCCGGCCCAGCCTGCGAATCACATTCGTCTTGCACCATTCCAGCTGCCGGGTTAGATCCCATTCGGGGTTGAGTCCGTCCGGCACGTCGCAGCGATTGGCCCTGTAAAAGGTGTCGGTCCGGAGCGAGCCGGCCGCCAGGATACGAAACAGGGCATCGGAAAAGAGCAGGTCGATATTGGTGCACAAGATGAATTTTCCCCGCGCCCGCCGAATGCCGACATTTTTGGCGATCATCTGAAACAAGGGAATATCCGGAGCGCGGCGGTAACGGCCGTGAATCTTCGCCGGCACCGTCACGTACCTGAGCTGCAGAAAATCTCCTTGGGCCGGCGCGGTCAGAACGTCGCGCAGGCGAGGCCGATCCGGAGGGGGATTCCACTCCACAAAGACAAGCTCGACCCGAAAGCGAAAACGCCGCGACTGCTGGAGCAATCCGTCTTGGAACAGCCGCATTCTCTTGAGAATGTCTCCGCCGTGTTCGTCATTGCGCGATGTGACAACGACGGAAAGATAGGGCGTCTCTCCGCAGTCCAGCGGCTGGCATGTCATGCGTGAGTGATTATAGTATTCACTCAAGCAGAACCCTCAACCGCAATTTCGCGAGGCCGATCCTTTGAATGCACAGCCTCCTCCCGGCCCCGAAGATGATAGCCGTGCATTCATCGTTTTCGGGCAGCCGCAGATCCTCGACGACGAGATCGAGGAAGTCATCGCCTGCCTGCGCTCCTGCTGGATTGGTACCGGCCCCCGCGCTGCCCGGTTTGAAGGTGAATTCGCCGCCTACAAGGGAGTCGCCCAGGCGGCCGCGGTCTCTTCCTGCTCCGCCGCGCTGCACCTCAGCCTGCTCGCCGCCGGGATCGGGCCCGGTGACGAGGTGATCACTTCCGCTCTCACGTTCTGCAGCACCGTCAACTCCATCATCCATACCGGCGCCACGCCCGTGCTTGCAGACATCGACCCGGTCACGATGAATCTCGCCCCGCACGACGTCGAGACCCGCATCACGCCGCGCACCCGGGCACTGCTGCCGGTTCACTTCGGGGGACGCCCCTGCGACATGGATGCGCTGCTCGCGCTGGCTCAGCGCCACGACCTCCGCGTCATCGAGGACTGCGCTCACGCCGCCGAAGCTCTCTACCGCGGCCGTCCTACGGGCACCCTCGGCGACTTCGGCTGCTTCAGCTTTTACGCCACCAAGAACCTTACCTCCGGGGAAGGCGGCATGGTCCTGGCGCGCCGCCCCCACGATCTCGACAAGATCAAAACGCTGGCCCTGCATGGCCTGAGCAAAGACGCATGGAGGCGTTTCCAGGATGCCGGATACCTGCACTATTACGCCGTCGGCATAGGCTTCAAATACAACCTGTCCGATCTGCATGCCGCCCTCGGGATTCACCAGCTGCGGCGGCTGGAGGCCAATTGGCTGCGCCGCCAGGAGATCTGGTCGCGCTATTGCTCGGCGTTCGCGGACCTGCCCCTCCAGCTTCCGGCTGCGCCGCAACTCGAAACTCGCCACGCCCACCATCTGTTCACTGTTCTGGTTGATCCGCGGAGCGCCGGAATGGCGCGGGATGACTTCATTCAAGCTCTGGCTCAAAACGGCATCGGTACCGGCGTCCACTATCTCAGCATTCCCGAGCATCCTGTGTATCGCGACCGTTACGGCTGGCAGCCAGAACAGTGGCCCATGGCGTGGCGGGTCGGAAGACAGACCGTCAGCCTGCCGCTCGGTCCCGGGCTCACCGGCGACGACGTGGAACGCGTCGTCAAGGCAGTCCGTAAAATCCTGCTGAAATCCTGAGGCGCCTCAGAGTGATCTAACGCCGGACTCAACGGTCATCTATTCTGCGGCGGTCTCTTCTCCGGTTCGCCGTTCAGCTCCCGCTCGCCGTCCGGTTCCCTGCTGCCAGCGAGATGCCGATGATAGCGGTGTTGAAGGAAATAACGGTCCAGCCGTTCCGTCAAAGAAAACTCCGGCTTCGCGCACTTGATCTCAAAGAAGTCGACGGGAAATACATAGGCATTCCAGTCCTCGATGCGAGCCAGGCCGGTCAGCTCCTGGAACTCATTCGAGATCGCCAGGTCCTCGAACTGCTGCAGTTCCAGTTCGACGGCTTTCATCGACGTCAGAATGAATCCCCTGCCACGTAGCGCATCGAGCACTTCGTTCAGATCGCCGACCTGGTAGCGGTATGCGGCGTTGATCTTCCTGATCTCCCGGTCGATGCTTGCGGCATGCTCGGCCGCGAGGGGAATTCTCCGAAACAGGTCTTTGATATACAGCGTTCCCCCCGGCTTCAACACGTTCCAAGCGCTGTCGATCAGCACCTTCTTCGCGGCGGAGTGGCCGAACGACTCGAGAAAGTACACCACGTCATAAGTTTCCGCAGCGAAGTACTTATCCAAACGGTGGTAGTCGCCGAGTGTCACCTTGACCCGCTCCGCGAGACCGGCTGCCGCGACTTTCTTTTCTGCCGCCTCGGCCTGCACCCGCGAAATGGTAATCGCGTCGATAAACACGTCCGCATGGCGGGCAAAGTGGACCGCGGGCGCCGCCACGCCGCAGCCTGCATCGAGAACGCGCTGCCCGGGCGCCAGCGCCATGCTCCGCATCTGGCCATCCAGAAGATCCACCACGTTCCTGGTCCGGAAAGCCTGGATCACTTCGCCGTAAACGCGCATGAACTGCGCGTGGTGCGCGTCATAGAATTCTCCGACGCCAACGGCGTGCCTGCCGTCGTAGTTCAGTCCGGCTTTGTGCCGTGCCCGCGCCCGGGTGTGGCGGTCCGCCCACGCCGCCCACCGCAACCTGACTTCGTTCAGTATGTTGTGCGGAGTATAAGTTTCCCAAAACCGCCGGTGGGCCGGATTCTTATCCATGATTCCCGTTTCAACCATCCCGCCCTGGCTGCTGGGCAAAGGCGCTCAGCCGAGAATCACGCCTACCGCGGTGAATCGGCCTTGACTGGTGCAGATCGCGCGCTTACTATAACACGCACCCGGTTGCTAAGTTCGACTTCTATGCGCTGGATCTTATTGCTTCCGATTGTCGTGTGCACCGCACTGAGCAGCGGCTGCCGCGGCAGGACTGCGGGTCACCATGGCGATGGCGACCAGGTCGAACTGGGCCAGAACGTTACGGTGATGTCCAAGCCTCTCGATCCTGTGTTCCGCGATTTCAACCATAACTGGCGCAAATTCATAAGCGTTTCGCCCCAGTTGATTCTGCCCGTTAACGCTCCCGTCAAACGCGAGGTTCCGACGCCGCCGCCCATCATCCACTCCGAGTGCGTTCTTTCCACGCAGGCCGGCGGCTACGTACCCCAGGTGACCGTAATCTGGAACGAGATTGCGCAGAGCACCACCAACGCCGCTGCGCAGGCGCCGCAGGACCAGGTTCGCCGCTTCGATATCGGCCTGCACTTCAATGCATTTCAGCGCAACTACTTCTCCAGTGCGCTCTCCACGGCTCCTTCCACGCGCTTCAACCTGCCGCAGAACAGTACCCTGGTCAACAATCCTGAAGCCGTGATGCTTACCGGCCCCGGTTTGTTCCCGCTACTGGCCGACTACAAAATCGCACTGCTTAACGATTCCGCTTCGCATCAGCAGTTCTACCACCAGACCGTAGTCGTACGGGAGATGAGCGAAGGCATCACTGCCAACCTGCGCGTAAGCCGTCTGGCGGGAAATGACTGGAACACCGAACAACAATTCGTCGTGACTCCTCCGGTGTGCCCCACTTCGTCGTGAACCATTTTGTGCGAGGTAAACACCGCATGCGACACATCCGCGATTGGCGAACAGCTCTCCTGCTTGGGACCTGCCTGAACCTGTGCCCGCCGATCTTTGCCCAGATCAGGAATTTCTGGTTTGATATCAACCCCTCGCAGTCCAACGATGGCCGCAACGGCGCCAGCGGCGGTCGCGTCAATCATCTCGGCGCGGCCAGCGACTTCAGCAAAGTCTACGCGGCTTCAGAATGGGGCGGCCTTTATCAGAGCTTCGACCAGGGCAACACCTGGGTAAAGATCAACACCTTTACGCCTTCCGCCACCTGGGACGTCAAGGTGGACCCCAGCAACAGCAGCAAGGTATATGCCACTTCGTTTTTTGACGGCCGCGTCAATCCCAACGCCGGCATCAGCGTGAGCAACGACGCCGGGGCCACCTGGAACCCTGTAAATTTCGCCAAGTCCGACGGGCTCAATTGCACTAACGCTCTGAACAAGACCCAGCCCTCGGCCTGGCAGATCTCGATTAACCCTGGCACCCCTTCCACGGTATTCGTCGGCACTAATTGCGGCCTGGCGCGTTCCCTCGACAGCGGCGGGAGCTGGACCTTCATCGAGCCGGTCACCGGCGGCCCCGGCGAGCAGATCTTTTCGGTCGTGGCGCAGAGTCCGCAGATCGTGGACGTGATTGGCAACAACGGCCACTTCCGTTCGACCGACAACGGAGCCACCTGGAGCGCCATCGGAGCCCCTCCCGGTCCCGTGGCCGGCAACAGCGGCACTGCGAGCACCATGGCCGCTTCCCCCCGCGAAAACTACGTCCTCTTTGCAGGAGCCGGCAGTACCAATATTTTCGAATCCGATGACGGCGGCGCGACCTGGCCCACATCGCTCAACCTGCCGCTGCAGGGTGGGGGCGTCACCAATGTGCAGGGCCGCATCCCCTTCCTCAAAACCAACCAGCTCTCCACGTCCAGCCAGTTTGATCTTTGGTACGGCGACATTCACCTTTTTAAGGAAACCGCCACCACGCCCAGCACGCAGTCTCCGGGCGGCGCCCCGCGCGCTCCCTTGAACAGCTGGGCCGACCAGCAGGATGGCGCGCACGACGACAATGGCGACGTGCTCTTCGACCCGCGCTTTGCCTCCGGCGCTTGTCCCGCATTATTCAGCGGCGACGGCAGCATCTTCCGCAACACGAATGGCCTGAATCCCGGCTGCCAGGGCCCCAACTGGACTCAGCCCAACATCACCCCGCACGCCACATGGCTGTGGGCCTTCGATGGGCAACGGCTCAGCCCCGGTACCCACGCCCTTACCTATGGCTTGCAGGACGATGGTGGCTACGCCGCCAATAACGTGCAGGAGGGCTTCAGCCCTCCAATCCCCAGCTGGAACACCTACACCTGCTGCGACATCATGATCAATGAAGAAGGGCCGGGAGAAATTCTTTCCCTCGAAGGCTTCTTCTCGACGGGCCGCAACTTCCAGCTATTCACCCGCAATCAGGATGGATCCAACAGCAACCAGATCGCCAACTACCCTTCACCCCAGCCGGTCCCGGCTTTTGTAAATGGAAAAGACGCATTCCCGCTCCCCGGCAACGGCTTCGTGCTGAACATGGCCGACGGCGTCTATTTCACCAACAACATCCTCGCCGGCTCCATCTCCTGGACCTCGTTGAACGCTCCCACCGCCGCCACGTCGAGCGTTGGAAACGTCAAGGTCGCGACCTTCAACGGCGCGCCCAACATCTTCTATCACACTGGAAACGGCAATCCCGAGTCTCAAGGGGTGATCTTCAGATCTGGATTGGCTACGGGACGACTGGCGGGAAGCAACTGGATCCCGCTGCCTTTGCCCGCCAATATCGGCACCGTTAATGCCTACGATGTGGATCCCACCAACGGCAATCACATCATCATCTCCGGCATCAACAACCTCACCGGCAACTTCCAGATCTTCCTCACTCAGGACTTTGGCGGGACCTGGAACGAACTAAACAACCTCGAGAACCTCATGCTGGGAGTTGGTCCCGCAGGCGGAGCGCCGGTCTTCCTCAACCAGTCAACCCAGGGCCGAACCACTGGATTCCTCAGCTTTGGCACCTATTGGCAGCCCTCCCTGTTCAAGTTCGACCCTCTGGATCCAAGCACCATCGTTGCCGGCGCGATCGATGCGGGCGTCTTCGTTTCCCTGGATAATGGCGGAAGCTGGGGAGCGGTCTCCAATAACATCAACCCCACCTCGCAGTCCCCGGGCATTCCGGCCCCGATCTTCGCCTACTTCAGCCCGGGAAGGTTCAACGCCTCCACCACCGACTTCGACGTCTGGGTGGGAACCAGGGGCGCAGGCGTGAGGAAAGTGGTCCTCGAAACCCCCTAGGCCTGCGCGCGCGGCGCTCAGGATGTTCAGAGATTGGTTCTCCAGGCAAGAATCACAGCAGTCATGGGAGTGCCCTGCGCGTGCCGGAGACGGCTCCGACAATCCGGCGAAGGGTCCATCCCAAGGTTCTCCCCCTGGCGCTCTTCTTACTCGCCTGCCTCCAATACATCCGGACTGTCTCCTACGACTATGCCTGGGACGACAAGTTAGTCATCACCGGAAACGACTACACCACGCGCGGCATTCAAGCGTTGCCCGATATCTTCACCAAGCGGGTAAGCATTCCCTACAAGAGCGAATACCGGCCAATCCCGCAGGCGCTTCACGCCATCGAATACCAGTTATTCCACGGCAGCCCTCACGCCGGCCATGCCTTCAACGTCCTCTGGTATGCGCTTGCCTGCGTGATGGTGTATATCTTCGTCCGCTTCGCGTTCGTACGCTACGACTACCGTTTTGCGCTCCTCGTAACCCTGTTGTTCATCGTCCATCCACTGCATGTGGAGGTTGTCGCCAACATCAAGAGCCGCGATGAGATCCTGGCCATGCTCTTCGGCCTGGCCGCCGTCGTCTTATCGGTACGGGCACTGGAGGAACACCGCTGGCTCCTGGCACTGGCCGCGACTCTATGCTTCGGGGTCGCCTTCCTGTCGAAGAGCAACGCCGTTACCCTGCTGCCGATCATTCTTCTCGTGGCCTGGTATCGCTCCGGGGACCGCAAGCTCACCCGCACCCTCGTAGTCGCGTCCGTGGTCATCGCCGCCAGTTGCCTCGCTCTCGTAGTGGCCTTGCGCCATATCCAGAGCACGGTGGCCGACGACGTACCCATGCACCTGAACTCGAGTGTGCTGAACAATATCTTTCTCTGGACGGCGCATAGCGAAACCATCAAGCCGACGGCGGTAGTCATCATCGGGCGCTATCTTGGCCTCTTCCTCTATCCTCACCCCCTCATTCACCTCTACGGATACGACCAGATTGCCCTGAGCCGCTGGAGTGACTTCCTACCCTGGATCGTCCTCGCCGCCATGGCGGCAATTGTCTTCCTCGTCGTCAAAACATGGAAGGACAAACTGCCCTTCGCCTTCGGTGTCCTGTTCTTTGTCATCACTTATTCGGTCTATTCAAATTTCTTCTTCTACGCTCCCGACACCATGGCCGATCGCTTCATGTTCATCCCTTCCATCGGACTCGCTATCGTCGCCGCGTACGTTGTGTTTCGCCTGGGAGGGATCAGTTTCACCCGCGTGAGCATCGCGACCCCGAGAGCCAGGCTGGCAGCGGGTATTGCGATTCCGTTCATCGTGATCCTCATGATCAAGTCCCTGGCCGCCAGTCGCGACTGGCAAAATGATTCAACGCTTATCGAAAACCGCATTCAATACATGGAGAACAACGCCTCCGCGCAAGCCATCTACGGTTTCATGCTCAACAAGGAGAGCTACGAGTTAACGTCCCCGGAAGCCCGGCAGGAGCGCCAGGGTGCAGCGATGCGCGCCTTTATGCGAGCCGTAAACATCTATCCTGACTTTCAGTCGGCATGGATTGCCATCGGCAAGCTCTTCGCCGAACGCGGCATCTACGACAAGGCGGAACTGGCTTTCTTCAAAGCCCAGAGCCTCGAGCCTCTCAATCCTGACGGGTACTTCTGCCTGGGCACTCTCTACCTCGCCCAGCAGGACGCTGATCGTGCCACTCCATATCTGGAAAAAGCCGTTCTGCTCAATCCGAGAATGGAAGAAGCGTATGTCATGCTCGGGAAAGACTATCTTCAGTCCAATAACATCGATAACCTGGGTGCGATGGTCAAGTCCGCCCACGGCTGGTTCCCGGAAAATTCCGACTTGACTGCTCTTTACTCCATTTACTTGTTTCGCAAGCAGGATTACCGCGGCGCGTTCAAATTAGCCCGCGAAGCGACCAGCAAAGACCCTCACAATACGCTGGCGCTGGCGGTACTTTCGTCTCCCATGGTCCAGCCGTTTCAAGCCCATGATCGTTGAAGAATCGGTGCAATGACAACCCGAGTTCACATCGCTCACCTCGTGAACCCAGTGCGCGTGGCGCCGGATCACGAGCTGTCTTACACCCAGCCCATTACATTCGAGTCGATGCGCCAGGCCGCTGCGCAGGCGCAGGACGTTGCCTGTGTAGACTTGTTGACCGCGCAATATGCCGAAGACCACGAGATCATTCCCTCGTTCTTCACCCGCACCCCTGACCTGGATCGATCGGTGACGGATCTCCATACCTTTCGAGTTCCGCGGAAGTTACCCCTGATAGCAGACTTAGTCGAGCGGCTCTATCATGGATCTGCCGCTCCGTACCTAATTTACACAAACGCCGATATCATCCTGCATCCATCCTTCTACCAGGTTGTGGCAGACCGTATTCGGTCCGGCTTGGACGCATTCATCATCAATCGCCGTCGGGTGCAGCCAAAGTATCGCGCCGTGGGTGACTTACCGGAAATTGTTACTCTTCGCGGCGCTCCCCACCCGGGGTTCGACTGCTTCATCTTCCATCGTTCGCTGGTTCCGAAATTTCAACTCGGGAACGTATGCATCGGCATTCCGTTTATCGAGATGATGCTCTCCCAGAATTTATTTTGTCACGCAGAGCGATTCGCACTCTATGAAGAAGATCATCTTACATTTCACTTGGGAATGGATATTTTCAAGAAGCGGGATTCGGAATACCTGGCCTATAACAAGAACGAATTCTGGCGCACAATTCGCACCTTGATGCCGGTGCTGGACAGCCGCAGGTTTCCCTGGGGACACCGCAACCTTGTCTACCGCATGTTCCAATGGGGACTCCATCCGGCCATCCCGATCCGGCTGGCGATGACGCTCGAGCCCCGGCGCTGGCGACGCAATCTTTCCACGTCGTCATAACTCGAGCTTGAAATCCGGAGGCTCGAATCGGTGCGGCCGACTCACTCTCTCCACCATTTCTGCATCCGAATCGAGCAGTTTTGCAGACATGCCGTAGAGCGAAACCGCCGCCGCACGAAAGGCTGAAGCGGCGTTGAGATACTGTTCCCGGGTAACCTGCGCGCAATCAAATCCGTCGACTTCTCTGCTCACCACCTGATAACCGAGGTTGCTGTTGAATCGCGCTACACTTTCAACCTGCGAACGATAGTGGGCCTGGAGTGCTTCCAGCTGCAGGACAAAAAAGGCAAAGTCCATCATGGCCATGGTGGCCTGCCCTGCCGCCGGCGTTCCGATGAACTGTCGTTCCCCTACAAATCCGCCGGCCTCGCCACATCGTCTGCCCCAGTCGATGTCCTTGATGTGAAGCATCGCATACGGTATGTCCCCTGACAGGGCGACGAAGTACCAGTTAGTTTTGGGATCCAGGGCGCTGAACCATCGCACTTGCGCGTCCGGTTCGATCACCTCGCGATAGCGCATCCGCGGAAGCACCCACTCGCAATTGCGCCACTGCCGCACCATCTCAAGGTGCTCATTGCGCATTCGCTCCAGCGTCACTCCGTAGCGGACGAATTTCATTCCGTCTTGGCCTTGATGCTGAACGCCGGCTGTCCGGAGACCATGGTATGAATTTGCGAAATATACTCTCCCAAAATCCCAAGGCTCAGCAGGATCACCCCGGAGGAGAAGGTGATGGTCACGATCAGCGCTGAGAATCCCACCTGCGCACCAACGGTGAATTTCCGCACCAGGTAGTAGAGCCCCAGTCCAATCGAGAAAAATGCAGACAGAAAGCCGAATCCGCCCATGAGGCGCAGCGGCAGCTTGCTGTAGGTAATGAGAAGGGTCCAGGCAATGCCGCAAAGGCGCGCAAACGAATACCCTGACCGCCCCGATCTCCGATCGTTGTGCTCAACCAGTACCGTACTCATATCCGAGCTCTGCCACGCCAGAAGGGCATCGACAATGATCCACGGGCCCGGATTGCGGGAGAGCGTTTGCAAGACTTCGGCGCGTATGAGGCGAAACGACGATCCCCGCGGAAATGCGGGGGCTACCCGCCGGAGCAGAACATGAAAGATGCGCGATCCCAACCGATGCAGCAAAGGATGCCGAAGGCTGTCATACGCCCCATAGACAACGTCGGCCTGGGACTCCAGGGCATGTGTCCATAACTTTTTGATTTCGCGCGGATGCGTCTGCAGATCGTCATCCAGCGTCACCACCCAGTCACCTCGTGACTGGAGGAGACCACAGTAAGTAGCCGCCTGTTGCCCTGAATTCCTCGCCAGGCGAAATCCCCGCACCAGCCCGCCATGGGCCGCCTGCAAAGCAAGGATTGTGTCCCACGATTCATCCGAACTGCCGTCATCTACGAAGATGGCCTCAAACTCGAGATTCATTGTTTCCATGACGTCGCGGACACCCGCAAAGACTTCGGGAAGAATCTGGGCGCTGTTGAAGACGGGGACGACAACCGAGATGTCAGGCTTTGGTTTCATGTTCTTCATCGATTTCCAGCGGAGCAGCGCATCGAAGTCCCTCGGCACGAACCAGTGCACTTCCCCACGAGAATCCCGCTCCAAAGCCAGATAGCAACAGTGTCTTCGCCCCTGACGCCAACTCCTCGCTCAATCGGCGGCAGATGGTAATGGGAATGGTCGCGCTGCTCGTGTTGCCATAAACGCTCAGCGTCTCTGGCGCCTTCTCGGCAGGAATCTTCAGCCGCCGCAAAAGGGTCTCGTTCAGGATCCGGTTAGCCTGGTGAAAGACATAATAGTCCGGCGGGTGCAGACCCGACGGCACAAACTCGAGCAGCTCGGTGATATTCGGCGCCACATATTTCGCGCAATAGTGCAGAACGTCCAGCCCGCGCATGGCCATGTGGATCGGCGCGCGCGCTATGTTCTGAGCTTCCTGAGCCAGAGCAAGGCTGTTTGCCTCATAGGGCTGTCTCGCCCCACCCCCTGGAACGCAAATTGCACTCGCGCCTTTTCCGTCACTGCCAAGATTGAAGTACATCGGATCTGCATGCGGATCGGCCTCAAGAAGCGTGGCAGAACCCGCATCGGAGAAAATGGGCGCGGCGCTGCCGTCTTTTTCCGATACGATGCGTGTGAGCGTATCGCCGGCCAACAGGAGACCTCGGTCGATATGCGCGGCATGCATCAGGCCCGCCAGCGTCGCCAGTCCATACACATACCCTGCGCAACCCTGATTGATATCGAGCAGATAGGTTGACCGCTCAAGTCCCAGCCGCTGCTGCGCCAGCACGCTGTTACCCGGCAAGGGATAGTCCGGGGTCTGAGTTACAAAAACCAACAGCCCAACCTGATCCGGGCGCACCCCCGTCTCTTCCATAAGTCGGCGCGATGCCGCGATGCACAGATCAGAAGCGCAGACGTTAGCCGGTGCAACTCTCCGGGCATTGATTCCCACGCTACGGGTGAACACCTGGCGGTCTACTTCGTTCAGCGACAGCAGATTCTGGTTGTGGACTTCGTTGCGCGGCAAGGCTGCCGCTATGGCCCTCAGTCGAACATGCGGAACGGAGAATACGGCCATTATCCCGCCATTCTCCTGACCACCGCCTGATGCAAATCCTCGACCGTCTTCGCTGCCACAAATTCGTCTGCTGAGATCGTCACGCCATAATCCCATTCCAGACTTGCGGAAATGATCAACGCCTGCAGAGAGTTCCAGCCGGGGAGATCCTCAAAACGCGTGGTGACATTTACTTGTCCGGCAAGGGGCGTCTCGAGATATCGCTCGAGGTTGCGCGCGAAAGTCTGCACGTCGATGGTCTCCCTTGACATGAGACAAGTCCAAATCTCGGCTGAACTCAGGGGATCATTATCCGGGAGCGGGCCTGTCATGTCAATTCGCGACCGTTCAGGATCTTCCCGGTAGAAACACAGAAATCTCGCGGCATAAAAAAGCGGCCACCGGAGTTATCCGGCGGCCGCCCTTCTCTTTATCTGCCAATCGCTTTAAAACGAAAGCCGCAGGGCGAACTGCATCACCCGTGGATCCCCGGACAGCGACGTAATGCTGGCCACGCCGCCGCTGGTGATGTTGCCGCTCGGCTGCCCGAATTCGGGCGTGTTAGTCACGTTGAAGACCTCCCAGCGAGCCTGCACGTTCCAGCCCTCCTTGATGGGAAAGTTCCGCAACAAAGCGCCATCGAAGACGTCGATGCGAGGCCCGCGCAGAGTGTTGCGGCCCACGTTGCCGAGCGTGCCCACCGCGGTCACCGCGTAAGAATCGGTCGACCCCGAGGGCGCCTTGGTGGCGCATGCGGAGTTCTTGCTGGCGTAGAACCAGCAGTCCGGATCGCCCACCACGCGCGGCTTGCCGACCAGGTTCGGCGTCGCCGTTGTGTATCCATAAGGGTCGAGGATGGAGTTGTGGTTGCCGTCGTTCTCGTTCACCTGGAACGGGTGGCCGCTATAGAAGGTGTATACGCCGGAGGTCTGCCAGTTGCCGAGGATCCACGACAGCGCCCCGTGCTGCAGCATTGACTTGCCGCGACCGAATGGAAGGTTATACACATAGCTGACCGCGACGCGGTTGGGCACGTCGAAATCGCTGGGGCCGTACCACGCCGCGTAGTTGCGTCCGTCCGGGGCATCTCCGGAGTTGGACTCGAGTTCCTGGGGCGTGTTGTCGAGGCTGCGCGCATGGGTGAAGGCCGCGCGGAGTTCGAATCCGTCGGCGAAGCGGCGAGTGAGGCTGGCCTGCAGTCCGTTATAGTTGCCGAACCCGGTGGGCTGGGTATATTCGATCTGCCCAAAGTTGGGATACGGCACCACGCCCGTGCTCACACCGCCTGAAATGATGGGCTGGTTGTAGTCGCGAATCACGTCGAGATGCGTGGACTTGGTTCCCACGTAGTCAACTTCGGCAGCCCATTGCTGCGCGATCTGGCGTTGAACGCCGAAGCTCCACTGCTGCACATAAGGGAGCGGATCGTGAATGGCCACCGACCGGATGTGGAACGAGTTCAGCGAATTCAGATTGACCGTGGTCGGATCGAGGAAGTTGGGCGCAAAGCCCACCGACGGGCTCAGCACCGGCGAAGTGTTGCTGGTCAGCGTCTTGTTGATAAGGAAGGGCGGATTCAGCGCGAGTTCGTCTTCGCTGCCGAAACGTTCGAAGAGTGCATAGTAGATGCCGTAGCCGCCCCGGATCACAGTGCGCGCATCGGGCGAAAATGCGAAGCCCACGCGCGGCCCGAAGTTCTTGGTGTTGGTGTCGACGATGGAGCGCTTGCCTACCGATCCGCTGGACGCGAATACCAGCGACCCTGAGGCAGGGTCGAAGTCGGCCATGCGGTTTTTGGCTTCTAGCGGCGGAGTCGCAAAATCGTAGCGCAGCCCCAGGTTCATGGTGAGCTGCGGCGTCACCTTCCAGTCGTCTTCAACGAAGCCGGAGGCCATCCACAGGCGCTGGTCGACAAAGAAGACGTTGGTAAGCTGAGTGCTCTGCACATAACCCATCAGACCGTCGGCATACGACAGGCCCGTGCCCGAGACGCACTTGCCGGGAGCACTGTGCTGACAGCTGAATACGCCCGTGAAGCCAAGATCGCCGCGCGTGCCCGGCTCATCCTGGAACACGTTGCGCATGGGCAGATAAACGCTTGCGCCAAACTTCAGCGTCTGCTTGCCGCGCACCAGCGAAAAGGTGTCGTTGTACTGGTACTGCATGGGAATCTGCTTCTTGGGCAGAAAGTCCGCGGATCCCTCAAAGGCGAAGTTGGAGAAGGTGGTAAGGGGGACGCCGCCACCGATTGCCGGATTGTTGGGAATGCCCGGGACAAAAGTACCCGCCAGCGTGCCCAGCGAGAATGGCTGCTGCTGAGCATAAGAATAGTTGCGCACCCAGCCGAAGCGGAATTCGTTCACCATGCTCTGGTTGAGAATATGTGTCCAGCCAAGCACTGCACTGTGCGCCTTGAGAATCTGGTTGCCCCAGGCCGAAGTGGAAGTGCCATCTGCAAGTCCGCCCAGGTAGCCGGGAATGTCGCGGTTACGCGTTGAGTAGTTATAGCGGGCAAAGACGTTGTCTGATGAAGAAGGTGTCCAGTCCACGCGCGCGTCATAGTTATGTTCGAAGTCGGTGAGCAGCGCATTGCGGATGTAGTTGTTCACGTCCGGCGGGCTGCCGGCCGTCGTGGTGTTGGGCAGAGGAAACAACGCCATCAGCTGCTGCATGGTCGGATCAAGCCGGTCAGCGGGCACCGTATTATTTGCGAAGGGCTGGCAGTTCGATCCGGAGAACGCGGTTGAGCAGGTGGTGGGATCGTAGATGGTGGGATATTTCACTCCCACCGCAGCCGCCGTGGCCGGGCTGAAGTCGCCAATGCGTTCGTTGGGCAGAGGCACGGTGCTGGTGCGCAAAACCCCCTGCTTGATGCGGGTGCCTTCATAGTCAAAGAAGAAGAAGAGACGGTTCTTGATCACCGGACCGCCGAGATTGCCGCCGAACTGATTCTGGTTGTACTTCGGCTTCTTCAAATGATGGCGGTCCGAGAAAAAATCGTTCGAGTCGAAGTAATTGTTCCGGACATACTCATAGGCGAGACCGTGAAAGCTGTTGGTTCCGCTCTTTGTGTTCACCGAAACCACGCCGCCCGGACTGCGTCCGTATTCAGCAGAATAGGGATTGTTGATAACGTTGAACTCCGCGATGGTGTCGAGCGAAGGATGGGCCGATTCCGTGCTCAGCTCCTGCACATTTTCAGAGAACGTATTGTTATCGATGCCGTCAAGGATGAAGTCATTCTGAAGGGAGTGAATGCCATTGACGTTGAAGTCGCCGACGCGGCCGGCCGAAGTGGCGCCGCTCTGCTGCGTGAAGCGGCTGATCTGCACGCCCGGAACCACGCGCAGCAGGTCGTCCCAATTGCGCAGTGACAACGGGGTCTCTTCGATGGTGGTCGAGCCCACCACCGTGCTGATCGACGCGTCATCGGGAGAGAGCATGCCCATTGCGGCGTCAACCTCTACCGACTGCTGCGCGGCTCCCACCTTCAGATGAAAGTCTTCACGGGATCTCTGCCCGACTTCCAGTGTGACGTGTTCGGTCACCGGGCTGAATCCTGTTGCACTGATGGTCAGCGCGTACTGGCCAATAGGCAGATCCTGCAGTGAATAGGCTCCGGCTGAATCAGTCTGGACCGTGCGCGTGTAGCCAGTGGCACTGTCGAGCACGGTGATCGTGACGTTGGGAATCGCGGCGCCACTGGGATCGGTAGCAAGACCGGACAAACTCGCAGTGTTGATTTGCGCGTGCATGATGCACCCTGCAGCAAGGGCGACGAGGACACACAGAGTCCTCGCCGAACGTGATCGCGTCATGGAAATTTCCTCTTAATTTTTCTTGTTCGCGGTGATGGGGAAGTTGGCCAGCGAATGAATTTGGCGTCAATAAAGCGGCGTGGCCGCACCATTTCTATGGAACACTTCCTCGGTTAGAGGAACATGAACCGGAGATGAACGCAGTCTGAATTTTGCTCTCGGATCAAAGCGATTCGAGCACTTAAAGGCCGCACCGAAACACCGTGATAGCGCTCCCACTCTGCGCTATGCGGCCGATCCAGATGGCCGTTCTCGAATTGGCAACAGGCCACCCCGGCAATCTGTCATCTCATCACAGGGGCGCATGGTGATGCCGCGACTGGTGCGGGCACAAACGAGCCCGGCACTAGCAACTTCTCATGCCACGGGGAGTCGCACTGTGGCTCGTGCTCCGACGCCTTCGTCGCGATTCAACAGGCGGATCTCGCCGCCATGAGCGCGCGCAATCTGCTGGGCGAGAGCCAGACCCACACCGCTCCCCTTGGGCTTGGTGGTATAGAACGGCACAAAAAGGTTTTCAGTGTTCGCGATGCCGAGCCCGTTGTCTTCGATGGCGATCTGCGCGAATGAGTCCGCCACCCGCCACGAGACCTGCACAACACTTGCATTGTTAGCCAGCGTCGCGTCTACAGCGTTGGCCAGCAGATTGATGAGCATCTGCTCGAGTTGGTCGGGATCAGCACGCAGCACGACTGCGGGACCCGGCGTCAGTTCCACGCGAATTCGCTGCTCCAGCAACACAACCTGTTCGATAAGCGGACCCAGGGCAACCGCGCGCAAGTGAGGGGGCGGGAGCTGGGCCAGCAGGCGGTATGACTGAACGAACCGGTGCAAGGCATCGGCGCGGCTCTCGACGACGCCAAGACCGCGGCGAAAATCGCGTATCGTGTCAGGCTCGCCGTCCACGTGATCTACCCGCGCCAGCAGGCTGCCCGCAATGGACTTGATCGGCGCCAGCGAATTAGACAACTCATGGCCAAGGACGCGAATGAGCCGCTTCCATGCCGCCTGTTCCTCTTCCTGCAGAGGCACGCTGACATCGGCAAGCAGCAGAAGCGTGTGCGGAATGCCATCCTGCCGAAAACCAGCCTTGCGCAACAGCCAGCGCGCGGGCTTTGATCCAAAAGAGTGAATCGTCTGATCCGGAGCCGCGAGCAGCGCTTCCAGGCCCAGCTCAGCAGCGGTGTGTCCAAAGCAGCGAGCATAGGGACGGCCCAGCAACTCCGTGCCCGCGTTGTTCACCAGTTGCAGCAGGTTTTCGCGATCGAAGGCGAACAGCGGCGCATGCATCACTTCAAGAATGCGCGCCAGCAGGGCCGTCGCTTCCAGCGAACGGACCCGCTGCTTTTGCAGGAGATCGGCGAGCGCATTGATTTCCGCGGCCAGTTCGCCGAGCGGATCCCGCGAAGCGGCACCTCGCGCGCGAAACGAATAGTCGCCTTCCCGGAGCGAAGCAACCACGTTTGAAAGTGTCTGCAGCGGTCTGATCAGACTCTCGATCAGCGCTCCGGCAATTAACAGCAAATACAGCAGCAGCGACGCCGTGATCAGCAGGCTGGGCGCCAGCGTGAAGCCCGCGCGCACCATCAGGATCGTCGCGAACAACAATGCCGGTAACGCCAGAAAAAAGCAGTAGAGCCACGCCCGGCCGACGGCGGACCGGGAATGCCGGCGCGCACCACGGTTAGAGGCCATATTTTTCGATGCGGCGATAGAGGGCGGCGCGGCTCAGGCCGAGCGCCTCGGCGGCCTGCGATATATTGCCGTCACAGCGCCGTAGAACCTTGCGAATCAGGAGAGCTTCAACTTCGTCGATGCTCATGTTCTCAAAGGATTGCGTAGACAGGCGCGAGGTTGAAATGGCGAGATTTGCGGGCTCGATTTCGTCGCTGCGGCACAACAGCACGGCACGCTCGATCGTATGCTCAAGCTCGCGCACGTTTCCCGGCCACGGGTATTGCATCATCTGCTGCATGGCCGACGGCGAAAAGCCTTCCACCTGCTTGCGATACCGCGACCGGCTGCGGTTGAGAAAGTGCGCCGCCAGCCGTGGGATGTCTTCTCGACGGTCGCGCAGCGCAGGCAGATTGATCTCGACCGTGTTGATGCGGAAGAGGAGATCTTCGCGAAAATTGCCGGCCGCCGCCTCATCGTGCAGCTTGGCGTTGGTGGCGGAAAGCACCCGCACGTCGACCCGCCGCGTCTGCGATGAGCCCACCCGCTCAAGCTCGCCGGTCTCAAGCACCCGCAAAAGCTTGGCTTGCTGGCGCAGCGGAACGTTGGCAATTTCGTCGAGAAAGAGTGTGCCGTTGTTGGCCAGTTCGAAACGGCCGATGCGGTCGGTCCGCGCGTCGGTGAAGGCGCCTTTAACATGCCCGAAGATTTCGCTCTCAAAAGTGCCTTCGGGCAGCCCGCCCGCATTGACCGCCACCAGCGGCATGCGCGAACGCGGAGAAGCGGCGTGCAGCAGCTTGGCAACGATCTCCTTGCCAGTGCCATGCTCGCCTGTGATTAAAACATTGGCGTCGGATGGTCCTACCTGTGCGATCAGTTCCAGAACCGGCTGCATGGAAGGCGCGCTGGCCACAAACTCCGGCATGCCTTCGGCGCGCAGCAGGCGGTTTTCCATTTCCAGCTGGCGCGCCCGCCGCAGTGCCTGGTGCAACTCGGCGTGCACGCGGATCAGGCTGATGAGCCGCTCGTTTTCCCACGGCTTCTGCACGAAGTCGCGAGCCCCCCGCTTGATGCTCTCAACGGCCAGATCGATATTGCCCCATGCGGTCATCACGATGACCGGGAGGCGCGCATCCATCTCGTGAATACGGGCCAGCAGGTCAAGGCCTTCCTGGCCCGAGGTCGTATCGCGGGTGTAATTCAGGTCGATCAGCAGCACGTCGTATTCGGTCTGCCCCAGCGCCTCGAGCACGAGTTGGGGCGACCGCACGCATTCGACATGCATGCCCTGCGGTTCCAGCAGTAGTTCCACAGCCTCCAGGATGTGGGGTTGATCGTCAGCGACCAGGACGCGTATCTTTTCTTGCTTACTAGGAATGGCTTGCCTCCACTATGCCGTCTTTCGTGTCGGCAATCAACGTCCCCGATGTACCTCGAGGATGAACATGGCCGCTCGACTCAATTGGTGCGGGAACTTCACCATCAGCCCCAGCCGGCTCACCAGACAACAGGCCGGCTGCCTTCCAGGGCCTGCCGATTCGCTCCTGGTAATGGCCGCTGCTCCCTCTGCATAGTATCCAATGTCCACCGCATCGCGTTGCCATCTAGGGCGCGCGTGTCACCACCCCCGATTTCGCATCCTCGATTGAGACGCCCGTTCGTTCCAGAGTGGCTCCGGTGGCACGATCGATATCCACCTTAGCTTTTTCGTATGCAGTTTGCGCGGTTACCAGGGCAGACTCCGCCACACCCAGATCGTGCTGTGCCAGGAGCGTGTCGTAGCTGGACTTGGCGCCGAGCTTCTGTTCCTGCGCGGTGACATCGAACGTGTGCTGAGCCAGGTCGCGGGCCTTTTGCGCAGAAACTACCCGGGCCTGCGCCTGCTGCAGTGCGAACTGTGCATTGCGTACGTCGAAGCGAATGGTCTTCTTCTGCTCCTCAAAGGTGATCTGCTTCTGCCGGTATTCCAGGACCGTCCTGAACTGGTCGGCCTTGTTTTGGCGGTTACGCAGGTTGATTGAAAGAGTCATGCCAAATTGATAGTCCGGCGCGGTGTAGTTAAACGTGTTTCCGAACATGCTGCCGAAGCCCACCGGGATTTCCGAAGAACATTGTTGCGGGCCCAGGCTGCAGTTCGGATTCTTCGGTCCGGCCGTTCCGGATCCGGCATAAAGGCCGTAGACGTCCAGTGTGGGTAGCAGCTCGCTGCGAATGGATTTCAAGTTCGCCTGGGCTACCTGCATGGCGATTTCGTCCTGCGCGGCATCGGGACGTTTCTTTTCGGCTTCGGCGATCAGTTCGTCAATTGATTGCGTCGCGTTAGGATCTTCCGGGGCCTTGGTATCGAGCGGAACAACCGGCATTTCGTCAATGGTCGGATCGTCCGTCTTGGTGATGGCATTTTTGATCAGCAATTCGTTCAGGCGCAGGGTAGCTCTGGCCACCGTGAGATCGCCTTCGCTGGTAGCCACGTCCGACTCATCCTTGGTCACCTGCATGGCGGGAATGGCATTCAGTTCAAGCTGCTTCTGATCGTCGGAGAGCGTCTTCTGCGCAAAGGTGAGCAGGTGCTCCTTCACCTGGGCATCTCGATATGCACCCACCAGGTCCCAGTAGATGTTCTCCACCTGGGTCACGGTCGCGATCACCTGCGCGCGAAAGGCGAGGTCGGTGATCTGGAGATTCTTCTTGGCGATATGCATGTAGCGCTCATTGGTCGCCAATCCCAGGCCGGCCAGCAAGTGTTGCGAGATGGTCAGCTGAAAGTTTGAAAACAGTTCGGGGTTGATGGCCTGGTAAGGACTGTTGTTGGCGAACCGCTGAGCCTCGTAATTGATGGTCGCGTTGGTTCCCATGGGAAACGACTGGGTGTAATACACCAGTGCCTCAATCGTGTTCTGCTTGAACAGAGGCACACCCACCTGGAAGGGATTGCCCTCCTGGGTCACGTTGTGATCCACGAAGCCCTTGAAGTTAAGGAACGGATCGAAGGATGGAACCGACGTTCCGGCGCCCAGGGTCGAGGTCACGATTCCGCCCGCGCCGGCAGCGCCAGATCCAGATCCCCCTCCCCCGCCTGAACCGCTTCCGCCGAAGCCGCCTTGAGTTGAAGACTGCACGACTGCCGTATTGACGCCGTTTACCTGTCCGCCGGCCTTGGTACGCGCATAGTCGGTTTGGGCGATAGGAAAGTTATAGCGGAAGTACGCCAGGTCGAGGTTGTTCTCGATGGCCAGTGCGATCGCGTCGTGAAGAGAAATGTAAAGCTTGCCTTCGCGAATGAGACTCGGGAGACGCGGGGAGTTAGCCAGATCGAGCAGCGGCGCATCGCTGGCCCGGTAAGGCGATAAGGGATTATGCGAATGCGGCAGGTCAATGTGAAACGGCTGCTGCGCGGCCGACTGCCGCTGCATATCCTGCATCTGCTGTGACAGCGTTGGCGGTGTCGCAGTCGTGCCGCTCGAGGCCGGAGCGGGAGCCTCCGGCGCAGGCTGCTGGGTCTGCGATGACGCGGGTGCCTGCTGCGATTGTGCTGGTTCGCTGGCCAGCCCCAGGTTCAGCTGAATCAACAGGAGCGCCGCAACCGCACTTATGCGGGTGCGAAGTGACTTGGCGGGGAGCAGACGGATGTGCTTCGAACGGGATGAGTAAACTTTCACGCCTTGACCTCCGCAGCGTCCGTCACCGCTTCGTCGCGGGTCAGCCAGCCATCGTGCAGTTCGAGAATGCGCGTGCCATAGCGCGCATTCTCGTCTGAGTGCGTGACCTGCACGATCGTGGTGCCTGCCTTGTTGAGTTCGCGGAAAAGCTCCATGATCTCGCGGGCCTGGGTGGAATGAAGATTGCCGGTCGGCTCATCGGCCAGCAACAGTGAAGGGGCGTGCACCACGGCGCGAGCGATGCCGACCAGCTGCTGCTGCCCGCCGGACAGCTGGTTGGGAAACAGATCTTTCTTGGCGACGATCTGAAAACGGTCGAGGATGTCGGCGACCATTCCCTGCCGTGTCTTCGAAGGCAGATTTTTATACGAAAGCGGCAAGTCGATATTCTCCGCGACCGTGAGATCGTCCAGCAGGTGATAGCTCTGAAACACCATGCCGATGCGCTGCCGCGCCAGGTCGGCGCGCTGCTTGCGATTGAGCGCGTGCACCGGCGTTTCGCCAAACCAGTATTCGCCCAGCCAGCTGTCATCCAGCAGCGCAAGCACGTTCAACAGCGACGACTTCCCTGCCCCCGACGGGCCCATCACCGTGACAAATTCCCCTTCGCGAATGGTGAGCGATACGCGACGCAACACCCAAGTCTCGGTGTGCCCTGTTTTGTAGCTGCGTTCAACATTTTTTAGTTCAATCATGGTTTTTGATTACTCCGATCTCAACGCCAGAATGGGATCCACACCGGCAGCGCGCCGCGCAGGTAGCCACGCAGCCAGAAAAGATGCCGCCGTGAGGACAATAAGGACAACCAGGAAAGTCATGGCGTCATGAATGCGAACGCCGTAGATGTAACTTTGGGCGAAACTAACCGCGAACCACGCCAGCAACGCCCCTGACGACAGCCCCAGCGCCAGCAGCAACAGGGCCCGCCCCAACACCATGCGCAGTACTTTGCTTTTAGGAGCGCCGAGCGCCAGCCTTACGCCGATCTCCCTGGTCCGCTGCGCAACGGCAAACGACAGCAGTCCGTACAGTCCGACCGTGGCAATGATCAACGCCAGTGCCGCAAAACTCTCCAGCAGCCGGGCGATAAGGGTTTGGCTTCCGAAAGAATCTTCCACCGCCTGGTGAATGGTTTTGACATCGGTCGTGGTGGAGTCCGGGGCCACTTCGTGCAACACCTTGTCGAACTGCCCGCGCAGCGTGTCTGCAGGCACCGCGGACCGAATCGCCACCTGGATAAATGCCGTGGCAATGCCGTACAGGCTCGACCCCGGCTCGATCTGCGCCAGGCAGAAATAAATCTCCGGCCGCGTGGCTTCGGTGAGCTTCAACTGCTTCATGTCGCCGACCACGCCAACGATGCGGATGCTGTCGAAACGTCCTTTTCCCATTGAGACCACGTGCCCAAGCGGATCAACTCCGGGAAGGTACTTGTTCGCGAATGCCTGGTTCACCACCACCACCGGAGCAGAGTTTGCGGTGTCCTCGTCGGTGAAAAAGCGGCCACGAATCATGGGAATTCCGAGCGTTTCAACCAGGCCCGAAGACGCGAGGCGGCCATCGGCAGTCGGCGTTTGCTCGCGCGGAGTCTTTTTATGATCGATATCGGTGGCGATACTCACACTCATCTCGGGGCGCATGGGCAGCACTGAGCTGAGCGCGGCGGAGCGCACCCCCGGCATGGTGCGAATGCGGTCAAGCAGAGGCTCATAGGAGTCGCGCACGACGTTGGCCTGTGTCGCGGGCGTATCTTCCACCTGCCGCATGGCGGGGTTCATGATCACCCCACCCGTGAGCACATTTTGCTGCGAGAACCCTAGCGGAACCTGTCGCAGCGCATGAATGGTGCGCAGGAACAATCCGGCTCCAACCAGGAACACCAGCGTCAGCGCCAGTTGCGTAACCACCAGCGCTTCGCGGGTGAGATTGGCGCGAGCCGAAGATGTCGTCGCCATCCCGCTCAGCCGCTCGCGTACGTCGCGGCGCATCGCGCGCAGGGCGGGAAATACGCCGGTGATCGCCGCCGTCAGCAGCGTAAGCGCGACAAACAAAGTCACCACGCGCCAATCCACATGAACCGCCTGGGTGAGAGGCAGCGACTGCTTGATCTGTCGCCATAGGAGCTTGAGCAGGGTCTGGCCCAGCAGCAATCCAAACAGCGCGCCGGTGCTGCTGATGAGCAGGCTTTCTACGATGGCCTGCTGCAGAAGGCGCCTGCGGCTCGCGCCCAGGGCCGTCCTGACCGCCTGTTCGCGGGCTCGTGCGATGGTACGCGCCAGCATCAGGCTGGTCACGTTCAGGCAGGCCAGCGCCCAGATTCCCGCCACCAGCGCATAGAGAAGCGTCAGCGGCTTGCCCGCGTCTTTGATCAGCAGCTTCTGGTATTCGGTGACCTTGATTGCGCCGGGAATCGCCTCGTTGGGGGCTTCCCGCGCGATGATCGCCTGCGTCGAACTGAGGCGCGCGGCCAGTTGCGCTGCCGTCATGCCTTCTGGCAATCGCGCATACATCCACCCGGGCTTGCTCGCGTTGCCGGCCATCGCGGAGCGGGCAGCCGGAACAATTTCCTCCGGCGACCACACCGCCATCTCGTCGTAGTACCAGAAGAAGAAACCCTTGGGTAGAACGCCAATGATGGTGTAGGGCGCCTGGTGCAGCGTCAGCGTTTTCCCGAGCACATTCGGATCCGCGTTATAAAGCTTGTGCCAGACGTTGTCGTCAATCATCACCACGCGATTGCGCCCCGGCTGGTTTTCGTCTTCGCGAAATGTGCGCCCCAGCGCGGGCTTGACGCCCAGCATCTCGAACAGGCCCGCGGTGGCAGTCGACTGGTTCACCTGCATCCGCCCGTTGGGTCCGGGAACGCTGGCCGGTCCACCCGAATCGAATACCGCACTGATCTGAAGCCGCGGCCCCACGGCATCGCGCAACTGCAGCATGTCGGCATACGCAAAGTTGTAGTAAGGCTGGGGGCCCGACAGTTCGATCGCCACGATGCGGTCAGGATGCGCGTAAGGCAGCGGCCGCAGCAGAATGCCGTTGAGCAGCGTGAAGACCGCGATGTTGGCGCCGAGGCCCAGCGCCAGCACCGCCACCGCGGTCAGCGTAAAGCTGGGCGAGCGTCGCAGCTGGCGCAGCGCATAGCGCAGGTCCGGCAAAATCGATTGCATCGCGATCTCCTTTCTTGCTCTCGCTGTTTAACTACTCACTGCGCAACGCACGCATCGGTTGCACGCCGGCCGCCCGTCGCGCCGGCAGCGCCGCCGCCACGACAACTGTCAGCGCCGTCAATGCCACGGCAGCCATCAAGGTGACAGGATCAGCCGCGGTTACGCCATATAACTGGCTGCTGAACAGCCGCGCCAGGGCGATGGTTGCGGGCAATGCCACCACCGTCGCGATCCCTGCGATTATCAGCATCTCCCGCAGCACCAGTCCCACCACGCTCGATCGCTGCGCCCCCAGCGCCAGTCTCACGCCGATCTCGCGCGTGCGCTGCGCAGTGGAGTAGGCGAGCACGCCGTAGAGCCCCACTGCCGCCAGCACCAGCGCCAGCGCGGAGAACCCGATTGCCAGCAGCGCCAATGCCCTCTCATCCGAAGCGCTGCGATCTACCTGGGCTTCCATGGTGCGAAGTCCGTCCACAACCAGTGTCGGATCGAGCTGATGAATGACCTGCCTCACTGCCGCCTGCGCAGACTCAGGCGCCTGCACCGTACGCAAATACATGGTCACGCCCACCGGATGCTTTTGCTGCAGGTAAGGCGCATAGACAGCGGGTCCCAGCGGAGTGCGCAGATCGGTATGCTTGATGTCGCCGACCACCCCGACTATGGTGGTGTCGTATTTGACATCGTCGCCACCGCCCTCGCCGATCTGCCTGCCGATCGCATTCTGCGGTGTCCCGAAGAAGCGTTTGGCAAATGCCAGGTTGACCACCGCGACGCTGGGCTGGCCTTTGGAGTCGGCCAGCGTGAATTCCCTGCCGGCCAGTATCGGCTGCCGCAACGTCGCGAAGTAGCCCGGCGAAATGCGCGGCTGTTCGAAATTCATCCGCTCCTCTTCTCCCGGCTTGTACCCCTGAATGGAATAGTTCGAGGTGTTGTTGTCGCCAGTGAGTTCTGGATCTGTGGTTCCCGCGACCGAAGTCACGCCGGGCATGCGGCTGAGATTGTCAATCGCGTCTCGAACAATCTGGGGCGTGCGGTCTTCACCGTAGCCCGAGGTGGTCGGGTCGAGATTGAATGTGACCAGGTGGCCGATGTCGAAGCCGACCCGCTCCTGGCGCAAATTATCGAGCGTCCGGACGAACAAACCCGCTCCGCCCAGCAGCATCACGCTCAGCGAAATCTGCACGCCCACTGCGATCTTGCGGAAAAGCTGTGAGCCTCTTGAAGCGGTACCGGCGGTCTGGCGCAGCGTGCCGGCCAGGTCCGGGCGCAGAAAGTGCAGCACCGGCGCAATCGAAAACAACAGGCTGGCCAGCACCGACACACCCAGTGTGAACAGCAGCACGCGCATGTCAACGGTCGTCGAATAAGGCTCGGAACCCGGATCGGCGCTGGTCATCAGCCTCACCAGGATGCGCGCCAGCACCGGGGCCAGCAGCAGGCCGGCGGCCGCCCCGCTCAGTCCCAGCACCAGCCCTTCTGATAACAGTTGCCCCACGATGCGCCCGCGGTTGGCGCCCAAGGCATACCGCATCGACATTTCCCGCGCCCGTGCTGAAGCGCGCAACAGCAGCAGCGTCGCCACGTTGATGGCACACATCGCCACCAGCAGCCCGGCCATGCTCATCAGGATGATCAGCGGCTTTTCCAGATCGATGCGTCCCGGCGAAAAGCCCTTTGAGTCGTCGAGAACCCTTAAATGCGAGTTATCGACGAAGTTCTTTTTGAACCGCTCCGATTTGGTCTTGTAAAGTGTCAGTTCATAAGCGCGAAGCGAGTGCCACAGCGGTCCCATGCTGGCTTGAGCCTGCGCTGCCGTCACTCCGGGCTTGAGCCGCGCAACCAGCGTGAGGAAAACCGATTGGTGGTTGTTCAGGTCATCGCGCGGCGCCATCCAGGGCATCGCAATTTCAACCATGCTCATGGGTACGAACACCCCGGGCTTGTAACCGCCGATCGCCGAGTCGAAGTTCTCCGGAGCCACGCCGAGGACGGTGAAGGTGTGGCCGTTGATCAACACAGTCTGTCCCGCGATGTCGCGCAATCCGCCAAAGCGGGAGCGCCAGTAACCGTAACTGAGCACGGCCACGGGGTTGGAATTCTTGACCGTATCGTCATTTTGCGTGAACAAGCGGCCGACCGCCGGCTTCAGTCCCAGCAATTCAAAGTAATTGCCGGTCACAACTTCCGCGTCTTTGCTCTCCGCCTGGTTGCGCCACGAAACTCCCACCAATGTCTTGTCGGCAGCCAGCATTCCCTGAAACACCTGGTTCTGATCGCGCAGATCCTTGTACATCGGATACGAGAAGTAGTTCTGATGGCCTTCCGAATCGCCGCCGAAGCTGCTCATGGATCCGGAGAACGATCCGTTCCACTCGAAGCGAACCAGTTCCCGGGGCTTGAGCACCGGAAGCATGCGCAAGAGCACCTGGTCGAACAGCGTAAAGATCGCAGCGTTGGCGCCGATGCCCAGCGCCAGCGTAAGCACCACGGTGAACGTGAATCCGGGAGACTTGCGCAACTGGCGAAGTGCGTACCGGGTATCTTGAAGCAGCGAATTGGGGAGAGAGCTCATGGACGATTCGACCTCACAGCATCGTTGTTATTCAGTGCGCAGAGCCTGCATCGGCTCCACCGAAGCAGCGCGGCGAGCGGGCAGCCAGCTGGCCGCCAGGGCCGCCGCGAAAATAAAGACAGCAGCCAGCAGCATGGCCGCGGGAGCATTCATCACCAGCGCCTGCGCCTCCGTGCCCGGGTCAAGTCCGGCATCGTTCAGCAACCGGCTCAATACAGGACGCACCATCCACGAGCCGGCCAGGCCAACGCCTATGCCGAGCGACACAATTACCAGTCCGCGTCGCAGGATGGTGCGCAGAATGTTAGCGCGATCGGCGCCCATGGCCATGCGTACCCCGATCTCGCGGGTGCGCTGCGTGACCTGGTAGCTCAGCAGGCCGAAAAGACCGATGACCGTCAGCGCCAGCGCGAACACAGAGAAGCCGGCGGCCAGGAACGAGAAGAAGCGCGGCTCCTGAATGGTGGAGTCAATCACCGCCTGCATGGTTGTGAAGCGCGCGATGGGGATCTGCGCATCGGCGCGTTCCACCGCCTGCTGCGCCGCTGCCGCCAGGTCAACGTGCGCGGCTGTGCGGATCGCGAAGGTGGTGGGGAACCAGCCGTTGATGATGCCGGTGAACTCATCGGAGAGCTGCGCCATCGGCGCGTAGAGAACCACGTCGCCGCTTGAAACCAGCGAGTGCTCATGGGTATCGGCAGCGACTCCGATAATGCGCCAGTTGGTTTCGCTGCCTACCCGGAACGCATCTCCGATCGGCGAACGGCCGGGCCAGTACTTACGCGCCGCGGCGGCGCTGATCAGACAGACCCGATCGGTGCCCGCGCGATCGTCATCGCTGATATCGCGACCTGCCAGCAAAGGAATCCCCATGGCCTGGAAATATCCCGGCGTGACGGTTCGAAATTCAATCACCTGATGATGGTCGGGATCATTCACCGGGTAGCCGCCCACGTTGAGACCATGGTCAAGAGGAAGGCCGTTGATTGCGGCAACCCGCTCTACGCCCGGCTGGCGCCGCAGCGCTTCGAGAATCGAGCTTACGAATTGCGTGGTGCGGCGCGTGTTGGCGTATCCCCCACCCTGTAAGGCCACCTGGAACACGGAAAGCTGCTTTGGTTCGACCCCCGAGGGAACGGAACGCAGCCGCAGAAACGTTCCGAGCAGCACCGAGGCCGTGGAGAGCAGCACCATGGCCAGGCCGACCTGGGCCACGATCAGGCTGCGCGAAAGCCGCGCGTGCGAAATCGTCTCTCCCAGCGATGGGCCGCCCAGGCGGGTCTCCCGGCCTGCCCTGCGCAACAGAAAGAACGCCGGCGCGATCGCGAACAGGCAACAGGACAGGAGCGCGATCGCCATGACCGCGGCTCCCATCAGGCCCAGCGATGGTCCCGACGACAAGGCCGGGACTGCCAGAGGCGAAGCGTGCAGCAGCAGGTCCGAACCGATGCGCGCCACGATGACGCCCCCCAGACCACCGCCGCATGCAAGCAGAATCCCTTCCGCAAGCAATAAGCGTACGAGCTGTCCGCGGGTGGCGCCCAGCGCGGAGCGCACCGCGATTTCGCGTGAGCGCCGCATCGAGCGCGCCATCATCAGCCCGGCGAGATTGAGGCATGCGACAAACAGCACCGCGACCACCGCACCCATGACCGTGAGCAGGCTGCGCCTGACCTGGCTGACCAACACGTCCTGCAGGCTCCAGGCCCGGAATTCATGCAGCTCGTGCGCCTTGTCAAACCAGGTCTTGTAGTTGGGAAACTTCTGGTAGAAAGGTCCGACCAATGCCTGGAGGCGCTGTTGAACCTGGACCATCGTCACGCCCGGCTTGAGCCGCGCGATCATCTGGTAGTTGTCGCCGTCATACCCCGGGTCTTTCGAGTCCAGTTGCAGAGGCCTCCACAGATCCGGTGAACCGAACACGCCCTGCGTGGTCTCCGCCGTGGTGGCGAAGCTGGCCGGCATCACCCCGATGACGGTGTAGGTTTCTTCGTTGATGCGCATCGCCCGGCCGACTATCGTCGCATCGCTTCCGAACTGCCGCACCCACAGCCCGTGGCTCAATACGGCTACGCGCCCGCCGCCGGCACGGTCTTCGTCGGGAGTGTACGTACGGCCAAGTTCGGGCTTCACACCCAGGGTGCGAAAGTACCCTTCCGATGCGCGCAGCGAGACGACCTTCAGCGCCTGCCCCGCATCGAGGGAAAGATTCGCCGAGACAGCGCCATCGTCCATGATCGCCGTCGACGAAAACTCCTGCATGTTCTCGCGCAGAAAATCGGCGGAGCTTCCGGCTTGTTCCGCGTTGGGCCGATCATGAGGAAAGGTGAGAGCCAGGCCCACCAGCAGCTCCGGCTCAGCATAAGGAAGAGGGGCCAGCAGAACGGTCTGGATCACGCTGAACACCGCCGCAGTCGCACCGATTCCCAGACCCAGCGTAATGACCGCGGTCAGCGTGAAGCCCGGTGCGCGCCGCAACTGCCGCAGCGCGAAGCGAAGATCCATCATCAGCTCATTCATGTTCCGCCTCCTTTCCTCTCGTCGAAAACAACTACTCGGAGCGCAATGCCTGCATGGGCTCGACTGAAGCGGCGCGCCGCGCGGGCAGCACCGACGCCAGCAAAGCGAGCGCGAAGATGGCGGCCGCGGCCACGCTCATGACCATGGGATCGAGGGGGTCCACCTCAAACAGCATGGAGCGAAGCAGCCGGGTTGCAAAAAATGCCGCCACCAGTCCGATCGCACAACCGCTGAGTCCAAGCCGTGCCGCGGAAACCAGGATCAACCGCATGACGGACGAGCGCTGCGAGCCCAGTGCCAGGCGAATCGCCATCTCATGGGTGCGCAGCGTCGCCGAGAACGCGATCACGCTGTAAATGCCCAGCACCGCAAGCAGCACCGCGGCCCCCGCAAAACTCGAGATGAGCATGGCGTTGAAACGACGGGGCGCCTGTCCCTCCGACACCACGCGATCCATCGACTCCACCTGCGTCAGCGGCAGTTGCGGGTCAAGCGAATGCACCACCGAGCGCAGCGCCCCCTCCATCTGCTCCGGCGGCAACGAACTGCGCAGGACCAGCGAGCCGTAGTCCCCGCTCTTCATCTCCGGGGAAGCGAACATGCCCAGCTCGCGCTTGAACTGCGCCGACGGTATATAGAACTGCGGCCGCACCGGAGCATCGGCGGTCCCCTGCTTGATATCGCCTATCTCTCCCACCACCGTCATCCACGGCAGCGGCGTATCGTGAACGCCGATGTGGAGGCGCTTGCCGATCGGATCCTGGCCCGGCCAGTAGTGGTCCGCCAGATTGCGATTGACGATCACAACCAGAGGCGCATCCGGCCGTCGGTCGGCTTGGTTGAACAATCGCCCGCGCAACAGCGGAATCCCCGCCGCCTGGAAGTAATCGCCGATGATCTGCGAAGACCACCCCGAGTTCAGGCCCACCCCGCTGGGCTGCGAGTAGCCCTCGGGAACAAAGCCGCTGGTGTCGTCATTGCCCGCCGCCGGCAGCGCTGAAGTCGTGCCTACCGCCTGTACTCCCGGCAGTTGCGCCAGTCGCGACAGCACCGCATCGTTGAACGTGTCCACCGCCGCCTGGGTGGAATACTGCTGCGCCGGAAGGCTGTACGAAGCGGTGAGAACATGGTCGGCGCGGAAGCCCAGGTCGACGGAGCGAAGCTTTTCGAAGCTGCGCAGCAAGAGTCCCGCGCCGGTGAGCAGCACCAAGGCTACGGCGATCTCCGCTACTACCAGCGCCGACCGCCAGCGGGCATGACCAGCGCCCGAGGTGCCGGTGCGGCCTCCCTCTTTCAGTGCGTCGTTGACGCCGGTGCGCGCCGCAGCCAGTGCCGGCAGCAGCCCGCAAAGCAGCCCGGTAATCAGCGCCAGGGCGATCGAGAAGACCACCACCATCCAGTTCAGCCCGATCGAGTCGACACGGGGCAGCGTCTCCGGAAGCAGGCTGATGCCCACGCGGATCGCGATCGCTGCCAGCGTCAGCCCAAGCAGCCCGCCGCCCAGGCTCAGCGAAATGGTTTCGATCAGGCTCTGGCGCACTACCGTAGATCCGCTGGCTCCCAGCGCCAGGCGCACCGCGATCTCCCGGCGGCGGCGAATCACCCGAACCAGCAGCAGCCCCGCCAGGTTGGCGCAGGCGATGAACAGCACCACGATCACCGCCAGAAACAAGGTGCGGACCAGGGGACGCGCCCGTTCGAGCGTGTTCTGATCAAGCGGCACCACCGCGGCGGTAAGGTGCAGTCCGGCCATGGCCGCGGGGAACGCGCGGATGATGTCTTCGGTTACCCGCGCCTCATCCTGCTGCGCCTGGGCCGCGCTCACTCCGGGTTTCAGCCGTCCCACCATGTTGAAGTTCCAGCTTCCCTGCCCCTGTACGCCGAGTTCGCTGGCGGTGAAGCTCATGGGAATCCAGAGCTCGGTCCGGTTCAGTTGACCCGGCACCAGCGGAAATTCAAAACTGCGCGGCATCACCCCGATTACCTGGTACGGCCGGCGGTCGAGCTCGATCTTCGCGCCCAGGATCTGCGCATCGCCATGAAAGCGGCTGCGCCAGGTCTGGTAGCTGAGCACCGCCAGCTGTTCATGCCCTTCGTCTTCCCCGGGTGTAAAGGTGCGGCCCATCAGGGGCGATACGCCCAGCGTGGTGAACGTGCCGGCACTCAGGCGCGCCACACTGACCTGCGCGGGATTGCCCTGGCCGGACAGCTCATACACGGTCTGGCGATAGACGCCCAGGCTGGAGAAGCTGTGCGTTTCGCGCATGTAGCGCACTGCCTCCGGCGCGGGCACTTGCGGTGAGGACAGGTCCGCGCCCTGCAGCATGTCGCCCACCACCACCAGGCTGTGCGGATCGGCAAAGGGCAGCGGCCTCAACAGCACCCCCTCCACGATGGAGAAAATCGCCGTGGTGGCGCCAATGCCGAACGCCAGCGTGAGCACGGCCGTGGCCGTGAAGCCCGGCGTCTTGCGCAGTTGACGCAAAGCGAAGCGAAAATCCCTGCCCACACTATTCATCCCGTCTCTCCTCACCGGATGTTGTCCCGGGGGCCCGTGCCGTTATTGCCGGCCCGATGCTGGTGTCACTCATCAATGGATTTCTGGCACTTCGACGTCGCTGTTGGTCAGGGCTGCGCATGGAGAGCGGTTTTACTCCGTGCGCAGCGCCTGCATCGGTTCAATCGATGCTGCCCGCCGCGCCGGTATGAACCCGGCGAAGCCGGCGCAGAGCGCGAGCACCAGGATCGCTCCCGCAAAAGCCAGCGGATCATAAGCCTTCACTCCATACAATTCGCTGGCCATGAAATGCCCGGCGATCAGGGCGGCCGGGATTCCCAGCGCAAATCCCAGAGCGATCTGAATCAACGCCCCACGCAGCACGCTGCCCAGCACCCGGGACCGCGTTGCGCCCAGGGCCATGCGAATTCCGATCTCCCCCGTGCGTCGCGCCACCAGGTACGACATCACGCCGTAAAGTCCGACCGAGGCCAGAATCAGTGCCAGCAGCCCGAACAGCGTCGTCAGCCGCGCCAGCAGGCGGTCCTGGGTGAAGTTGTCGGCTACCTGGGCGTCAAACGGGCGCAGGTCGGTAATGGTCAGGTTGGGATCCACCGATTGCAGGGTGCGGCGTATGGTTTCATCCACGTTCTGCTGCGGCGTGCTGAAATGAACGATGACGCCGCGCAGGAACATGGAGCGGGTTTCGCCCGTCCCGGCTTCGTTCTTGAATCCCATGTACTGCTGAGGAAAGGGGCGCAGGAAAAGGCGATGAGCGGGATTGCGCGCGTCATTCATCTTGAAGTCGGCGATCACCCCGACGATTTCAAACGCGCCGGCGAATTGCGCGCCGTTCACTCCAAAATGCCTGCCTATGGGGTCTTCGTTGGGGAAGAACCGCTTGACGAACGATTCGTTAACGACTGCGACAAAACGGGAATTGGCGGTATCGTCCGCGGTGAGCCCGCGTCCGCGCAGTACATGGACGCCAATGCTATCCAGGAAGTTGGGGGTTACGCGGTCCCACGTCGCCCAGCTCTGCTCGCCGGGCGTGGGCGCCGGGCGGCCCTGCACAAAGACGCTGTCACTCCAGTTATCGCCGGAGAGCGGGTTGTACATCGAGAGCGAAACCTGCGCCACGCCGGGCAGCGCCGAAAAGCGATCTTCAATCTGGCGGTACAGGCCGGGCAAGCGATCGACCGAGTAGCCTGCCCCGGCCGGATCGATGTGAAACACGTAGCGATCCGCGGTCTGGATTCCGAAGTTCTGGTGTTCGAGGTTGTTCAGCGAACGCGTGAGCAGGATGGCTCCCGCGATCAGCACCACCGAAAGCGCCGCCTGCAGCACCACCAGCGCTCTCTGCGGAACCGTGGACGTGTCGCGGGTGGAGCGGGTAGCGCCGCGCAAAACTTCGGCGGGCTGGGCATGCGAAGAAAGCCACGCCGGAGCGAAGCCGAACAACACTCCGGTGGCCAGCGATACCAGGAACGCAAAACCCAATACCGGCAGCGATGGTGTGGACTGAATGGGGATATTGCGGGAGTCGGGATAGGCGAGAGTCAGGATGCTGTGGCTGCCCGCGTACGCCACCGCAAGCCCCGCCAGTCCGCCCAGGCAGGCCAGCAGCACGCTCTCGGTGATGATCTGCCGGGTAACGCGCGTCCGGCTGGCGCCCATCGCCATGCGGATGGCCACATGCGAACGGCGCGCGATGCTGCGCGCCAGCATCAGGTTGGCAATGTTGGCGCAGGCGATCAGCAGCACCACCGAGGAGAGGGTCATGAGCATGTTCAGGCCCTTGCCCGTCTCCATCTGCATGTTGCGGATGCCGCCGCCCGCGGGGACCGTCTTTACGTGCTGCTTGGGGATCTCGCCGACGGCGCCGTACTGCGCATAAATCGGCCGCGACTTCAGGTATTGCCGCAGCGATGCGGAGAGCTTCGCATCCAGCGCGGCAATGCTGACCCCGCGGCGAAGCCGCCCGATGGGGTAAAGCCAGTTGGAGTCGCCGTTGTGCAGGATGGTGTTGGTGCCTTCAATGATGGGCTCGTTGTTGATCGGGATCCACACCGCGGGAGGATCGACGGTGACACGGTCTCCGAAAAATCCCGGCGGAGCCACCCCGACCACGGTGAATGGCCGGGTCTGAATGAAGACGGTGGAGCCCACCACGGTCGGATCCCCGCCAAAATCGCTCTGCCACGCCGCATAACTCAATTCCACGGTGGGCGCCGCGCCCGGGGCATCATCTGAAACCGCCAGCGCCCGGCCCGTGTAAGCATTCACGCCCAGGGTCGCAAAGTAGTTTCCGGTGACGTACTCGATCCTGAGGTTGCGCGGCTCCGTTTCTCCGCGCCGCACGTAATAGCTGTTCTGTCCGGCCTGCACCGCGGCCAGCTGCTCGAATTCCGGCGCCACGTCGCGCAGCTGCCGGTAGAGGTCGTAGGAGAAGATGGCATAGTCGCCATTCTCATTTTGAAATCCGCCATCGATGCAGCAGTCGTCGGTGTCGCCGATGCGATAGAGCCCGGCAGGATCGGCAACCGGGAGCGAGCGCAGCAGGATGCCCTGCACCAGGGTGAAGATGGCGGTATTGGCGCCGATTCCGAGCGCCAGCGTGATCAGCGCTGTCATGGTGAAGCCAGGCGACTTGCGCAATTGGCGCAGCGCATAGCGAATGTCCTGCAGAAACGTCTGCATCAGGGGAAGCTCCTATTCTGTTCGCAGTGCTTCGATCGGGTCGACGGACGCGGCGCGGCGCGCCGGGAGAAAGCAGGCGATCAATGCCACAAAGCAAAGCACGATGGCCACGGTCACAAACGTGGCGGCATCATTTGCCCCCACGCCGTAAAGCATGCTGCGCAGAAAGCGAGTGAGAAAGACTGAAGCCGCTACGCCGAGAGCCAGTCCCAGCAGCGCGAGGCCGATCCCCTGTTGAAGCACCTGGCGAAAGATCGCGCCCTTGCCCGCGCCCAGGGCGATGCGGATGCCGATTTCGTGGGTCCGCTGGCGGGTCGTGTACGACACCACGCCGTAAATTCCAACCGCGGCCAGGATCAGTGCGAGCAGGCCGAAAGAGCCCGCGAACGTGACCGCGATCCGCTCGAACACACTGCCCATCCGCACGCTCGTTTCCAGCGTGGTGACGTTATAGAGCGGAAGATTTGCATTGAGTTGATGCACCGTATTCTGCACCGCCGCGAGCATGGCCTGCGGATCGCCCTTGGCGCGCACATGAAGGATGACTTCGTTTTCATAGCGCTGCGCCAGCGGCATCAGCACCAGCGGAGCGGGATCGTAGACGAGGCGACGATACTTTCCGTTGGCCGCCACGCCCACCACCGTGTACCACTTGTAATCCACCTTGATCCGCTTGCCGATCGCGTCCTGCCCTCGCCAGTAGCGATCGACCAGCGCCTGGTTCACAACCACCACCGGCGGCGTGCCGGCCTTGTCCTGCTCGGTGAAATCCCGCCCCGCCACCAGCGGCGTGCGCAGGGTTTCGAGATATCCCGGCCCTACGATGCCGCGATCCGCCTCGATCGATTCATGCACCCGCGGCACATATCCCTCCGGCATCACGCCGTCGGAGTGAATGGTGAAACTCAGCGGCGAAAAATCCGCCAGCGTGGCCGCCTGCACGCCGGGCAACTGCCTGATCCGCGCTATCAGCTGGCGCTCGAACTCCATGCCCTGCGCATCGCTGTACCCCATCGGCTGCAGGTCAAATCGCGCCAGCAGCACGTGGCCGGAATCGAAGCCCGGGTTCATTTTCTGAGCATTCTGAAGGCTTCGCACCAGCAACCCGGCACACGCCAGCAGCACCAGCGAAAGCGCCACCTGCGCGACCACCAGCGCCGAGGCCAGTCGGGACTTGTTGAGCCCGCCGCCGGAACTCAGCCCCTCGTCTTTCAATACCGCCATCGGCGACAGCTTTGAGGCTCGCAGGGCCGGGGCTGCTCCGGAAACTACCGCGGTCAAAAGCGAAATCAGGATGGTGGCAAGCAGCACCCGGCGATCGATGTTGCCGTTAATCGCCAGGGGCAGCGTGGTGGGAGGCAGAAATCCCGCCAGCGTGTGCGCGGTCCACGCCGTGGTCGAGAGCGCCACGGCTCCGCCTGCCAGCGCGATCAGCAGGTTCTCCGTCATCAGTTGGCGCACCAGCGTCCATCGTCCCGACCCCACCGACAGGCGGATGGCAAATTCACGGCGCCTCGCCACCGAACGCACCAGCAGAAGATTGGCTACGTTGGCGCAGGCCAGCAGCAACAGCACCGTGGCCAGGGCCAGCAGGATCGGCAGCGTCCCCGACAGGTAGACATTGGCGCCGAAGGGTGAGCGCCACAGCGGATCGGTGGAAAGCTGATTGGCTCCCTGGTGCGCCGCCGGCGAGTTGCTCACGATGCGCTGCATCAACAGGTTCAGCTCGTTCTCCGCCTGGCGGTGGTCGACTCCCGGCCGCAACACGCCCAGTACGTTAAGCCATGACTCCCCGCGGTATTCAATGCGGTTCGATCCCCATACCTGCCGGTCCACGCCGAGGGGCAGCCAGATATCCGTGCGCAAGCCTGACTTGCAGCCTTCGAATCCCTGCGGCGCCACTCCGACAATGGTGTAAGGATGCAGGTTGAGTTCGATGGTTTTGCCCACTACCGCAGGATCGCCGGCAAAGCGGTCCTGCCACAGGCTGTAGCTCAACACCGCCTCGGCCGCGCCGGCGCGCTCGTTGCCGCGCGTATTGATCAGGCTCTGGCCCAGGACCGGCCGCACTCCGAGCACTTCGAAGTAATCGGCCGAGGCCACCGCGCCATAGATGCGCTCCGGCTGCCCCGCACCGGTAATCGAGATGAAGTCGTCGTGATACCCCAGCATGCCCGAAAAGCTGTGTGCGTTGGAACGCAGATCGACAAAGTCGGGATAGGACAGCGGCGGTGAGGCGTGTTCGCTGCGTTCACCGCGCTGGATGGTCAGCATGTTGGCGGTGTTGCCCACCCCGGGAATGGGATTGAGCAGCGTGGCGCTGATCCAGCTCAGGATGGTGCTGTTGGCGCCGATGCCCAGGGCGAGAGTGAACACTGCAGTGAGAGCGAATCCGGGAGAACGGCGAAGTTGGCGCAGTGCATAACGAAGATCTGACAGCATCTGATTCATCGCGTTTCCCTCCTTTCCGGTTCGGCCTCACTTGGAACTACTCTGGGGAAGTAGCTTTTACTCGGTGCGCAACGCCTGCATCGGTTGAATGGCAGCGGCGCGGCGCGCGGGAATCAATCCCGAGAACAGCGCCGTAAGGACAAGGAAGGCGGCGGCAGCGCCGTAGCTGACCGGATCAAACGGGGCCACGCCGAACAGCATGGAACGAAGCAGGCGCACCGCTCCAATCGACGCCAGGCCGCCCACCGCAAAACCGATGCCGGCCACGGAAAGGCTCCCGCGCAGGATCAATGCGAAAACCCCGGCGCGGGTCGAGCCCAGGGCCATGCGCAAGGCGAATTCGCGATAGCGTTCGATCACTGAATACGCCATCACCGCATACAGCCCCATCATCGCCACCACCAGGCTGGCGAAGGCGTACACGCCCAGCAGTTCGGCAGGGATTCGCGACATCTGGTAGATCTGCCCCGAGACCGTTTGAAGGGAGCGCATGTTTTCCAGCGGCAACGCGGGATCGAGGACCCGCACCGCCTCGCGCAATTGCCCGGCCACGGCATCGGCAGAGTGCGCCCCGCGCACCGCAACCACCGTATAGGCGGGATAATCCCATTGGTTGATGGGCAGAAACAGAAGCGGGCTGGGGTCGGTGTCTTGAGGATTGTGGTAAGTGAAGTCATGCACGACGCCGACCACCTGCCACAGATGATGCCCCACTTCGACGTTGTGCCCGATGGCATTGTCGTGCGGCCAGTAGCGATGCGCCATCACCTCGTTGACGATCGCGACCCGCGGGGCCTTTTCGTTATCCGCCACGGTGAAGTCGCGGCCCCCGTCGAGCGGGATTCCCATGGTGCTGAAGAAGTCAGGGCCATCGAAATCCGTGACCACTTCCATGTCTTCGCCCTTGGCGGGCACATAGCCGGGAACGCTCAAACCCTGCGTATTCCCCGAGCCTTCGTCTCCCATGGGCAGATGGGAGGTTAGCGTGACGGCCGCCACACCGGGTGCCCTGCGCAGGCGCTCCAGCAGTTCGGTGCGAAAGACACGCGCGCGATCGCTGTTGTAACCGTTCCGCGAAAGGTCAAACTCCGCGGTCATCACTCCGGCCGGCTTGAAGCCGGTATCGCGGTTGAAGATGTTCAACGCGGTGCGAGTGAGCAGCCCGCTGCACACCAGCACCACGAAGCAGATCGCCAGCTGCAGTCCGAGCAGGATCCGGGCGCCCAGGCGACTGCGCGTTCGCCCTGCGATGGCCGATCCTCCGGCGCGCAGCGCTTCATTCTGCGAAGCGCGCAACGACTGCCGCACCGGGTACAAACCGCACAGCAGTGTTACGGCGACTGTCACTGCGACAACAAACAGCAGGATCCGCACGTCGGTGTGCAGGTTGAACGCCATGGGAAAACCAAAGTTGGGCAGCAGGACATACACGCCCCGCGCCAGGATCGTGCTCGCCGTCCATCCCGCCAGCGCTCCGGCCATCGCCAGCACCACCGTCTCGGCAAAGACCTGCGACGCGATTCGCCATGGCGTCGCGCCAAGCGCAGTGCGAATCGCAACTTCCCGCCGCCGCCGCGCCGCGTGCTGGCCCAGCAGCGAGGCAATGTTGATGCACACCAGGATCATCAGCAACAGCGAAGCACCGAACAGGATAGGAAGCTGTTCGCCAATCGCGCCCAGCATGCCGCGCTGAAAATGGGCCAGATCCCTGAGATTCAGGTTCCAGCTGTTCAAGCTTCCGTTGTTCTTCTGCAGTGCGAAAGAACGGGCCAGGGTGTGAACCTCGGCCGCAGCCGTCGCCCGCGTTACTCCAGGCTTTAGCCGCACCACCACCTGAAGCCCGTAGTGAAGCAGCGGATCGGAGGGAGCGTCCGCGGACAGATCGCGCAGTCCCGATAGCGGAAGCCACGCCGATTCGGCCATTCCGCCGAAAATTCCTGAGAACTCGGCCGGGGCCACCCCGATCACGGTAAAGGGATGGCGGTTGATCGAGATGGGCCGTCCGATCAGGGAAACATCCGCGCCGAACTGCTCCCGCCACATCCGGTCAGAGAGAACCACTTCGTCGTTCGCGCCGAAGGCCTTGTCGTTGCCGTCTGCGGTGAAGAAGCGGCCCGCCTGCGGGGTGAGGCCGAGCAGCCGGAAATAGCTTGACGACACGACGCCCGCGGCAATCGACCGCGGCTGGGTGCCCGCGGACGTCAGGTTCACCGGGGTCAGTGCAAAGGCCGCCGCGTCTCCATACGAGCGGCCCTGCCCGCGCACAAACGCGAACTGTTCATAGCTGACCGAGTATCCCTCACCGCCCAGCACGGTCGCGTCAATGAAACCCAGCTGACGCGGCTCGACGACATGCGGATAGGGGCTGAACATCACCGCATTGGTCCAGGTCGCAACCGTCGTCATCGCTCCGATGCCCAGGGCCAGCGTCAGGATCGCCGTAAGGGTGAAGCCGGGCGATTTGCGCAGCTGGCGCAGGGCGTAACGCAAATCGTGAATTGCGTTGCGGAGCATGTGACTAGGCCTCGACTTCCTGGGTGAGTTTGCGGAGTTCGTCTTCTGAAACCACCTTGCCGTCGAACAGGTGCACTTCCCGGTCGGCATGCTTGGCGAAGCGCGGGTCGTGGGTCACCATGCAGATGGTCGAGCCTTCGCGGTGGAGGTCGGAGAGCAGGTGCATCACCGCTTCGCCGTTCTTCGAGTCCAGGTTTCCGGTGGGCTCATCGGCCAGCAGGATGGACGGCGAACCGGCCAGGGCTCGGGCCACGGCCACACGCTGCTGCTGACCGCCGGAGAGCTGCGCGGGATAGTGGCGCATGCGGTGCGCCATGTTCACGCGCTCCAGCGCTTCCTTCACCCGCTTCTTGCGCTCCGCCGAGGGCATGCCCGCGCGATACGTCAGAGGCAGTTCCACGTTCTCTTCCACGGTGAGGTCGCCGATCAGGTTGAAGCTCTGGAAGATGAAGCCGATTTCCTGGTTGCGAATGCGCGAGCGCTCACTGAAGCTGAGATTCTCCACCGGCTTGTTGTTCAGCAGGTAGCGGCCACCCGTGGGCGTGTCCAGCAGCCCCAGGATGGACAGCAACGTTGACTTGCCGCAGCCCGAAGGGCCCGACATGGCTACGTACTCACCCCGTGAGATGGTGAGGTGAATGCCGGAGAGAGCGTGAGTCTCCACTTCATCGGTGTAGAAGACCTTGGTCAGGTCTTCAATATCAATCAGGGTGTCATTCATTGCCATCCCGTCCCTTCGTGTTGATCTGAGTTTGTTTACTGTCCAACCGAATTGAAACCTCGTTGTCCGGCGCTGGATTTATTCCAGCCGGATCCGGTCGACATTGTCGTAACGCGACATGTCGGAGAGGATCACGGTGTCGCCTTCCTTCAACCCTTCCAGCACCTGGATCTCATTGACCGATGCGCGGCCGACCTTGACCGGCACCCGCACCGCGCCCTTGTGATCCGGATCTTCCTTGAACAGGCTCAGCGTCGAGTTCTCATTGCCCAGCGCCGGCCGGCCCACTTTGAGCACGTCGGAAAGGCTCTCGAGATTGATCGTGCCGTCCACGCTCAGGTTGGGCACCGCGCCCGCTGGCAAAGGCCCATCCAGTGCTACGTCAACGGTGCGCGTTCCGTTCACTACCGCGGGATCAATTCGAGTTACATGTCCCGGAATGACGCCGTTATGGGTATCGATAGAAGCTGGCTGGCCTATCTGGATGTCGCGCGCCTGGGTTTCAGCAATCTGCAGAGCCGCCTTGAGCTTGTCGCGCTGAATCACTTCCGCCACCGAGGTACCGGCCGTGATGTGCTGGCCCACCTGCACCGGTTGCGCCAGCGGAGCCAGCGAACCGGAGATGGTTGACTTGACCTGCAGAGCCGCGGCCTGCTTCTCATAAAGCCCCAGTAGCGCCTTGGCCTGGTCGATCTTGGCCTGCGATGACGCCAGCTGCACCTCGATGTTCTTTTCGTTCACATCGAGCTGCTCCAGGCTGAGCTTGTGCTGCGAGGTCAGCTGGTCGGCGGTGTTCTTCGATTTGTTGTAGGCCAGCCCGGCGATCACGCCCAGCTTGTACAACTGCTCGTCGGTCTGCGCCTGCAGATCATCCTGGGTGTGTTCGGAGTTCACCTGCGCCGCGGCCATCTTCTTGTCCATCAGCGTGCTTTGCAGCGTGGCCTGCAGGCTTTTGTAATCGGCCTCCGCGCCCCTTTCGGCCAGCTTGGCATCGAGCAGTTTCTGCTGCAGTTCCGGTGCGGCCAGGTCCATCAGCACCGTATTGGGTGTAACCAGCGCGCCCGGCAGCACGCGGATCCGGACTACCGTCGCATCGGTGAGCGTGGGGATGAGCTCGATCGAGTCTTCGCGAGGCACCAGCGTTCCGGTCGAGCCGCGCACCTGGCGGATCATGTTGCCGCGTTTCACCGTGTCGGGCCAGATGGTCGATGTGTCGACTGTGGGGGCCGCGGGCTTCAGGCGGGCCACCGCGAACACGGCTCCAGCAATAACGACGATTCCTACACCAGCCCAGACCAGCATCTGGCGTTGCTTTTTGCGTTTTATATCAGGGCGAGCGATATCCATTTCGCCGGTATGGTTGCACTTGGGGTGCCAAAACCGGCAGGGAGCCAAGGGTAACGGATAGAGCCACTTAGTGATTTCCCTCCAAGAGGCTCGGCGGGCCGCTACTGACCGCTCGTCACAGCGGTTGTTCGATTTCGGACACTTTGGGACCTTCTCGCCGCCTGCCGAAAAGGCTCTCCTGCAGGCTCGGGCGGTACGAACCTCAGACCCGCTCCACCGCCAGCCCTACCGCGTTGCCCCCGCCCAGGCAAAGCGCCGCAATCCCCCGCCGGGCATCGCGCTGCTCCATGGCATACAACAGCGTCACCAGCACCCGGGCGCCACTGGCCCCGATAGGGTGCCCCAGGGCCACCGATCCGCCGTGAATATTGACCCGCGCCGGATCGAGGCCCAGTTCCTGGTTGACCGCCAGCGCCTGCACGCTGAACGCCTCATTCAGCTCGAACAGGTCTACCGAATCCAGGGTCCAGCCGGCCTTTCCGGCTACCTTGCGCACCGCGTCGATCGGCGCCAGCCCAAACCACTCCGGCTCGCGCCCCGCGGTAGCCTGCGCCCGGATCACGGCCAGTGGCTTAAGGCCCCGCTCCCGGGCCAGATCGGCGCTGGTCACGACCAACGCTGCGGCACCGTCGCTGACCCCCGGCGCATTGCCGGCGGTCACGGTTCCGCCTTCCTGGAAAGCCGGCTTCAGCCGCCCCAGGATCTCCACCGTCGTCTCCGGGCGAATTCCCTCATCCTTGTCGAAGATGCGCGGTGCTTCGCCCTTTCTGGCGGCAGGAATCTCCACCCCCACAATCTCGTCGCGAAACTCTCCAGCGGCGGTAGCGGCCGCGGCGCGCCGGTGCGATTCGGCGGCAAACGCATCCTGCTGTTCCCGGGTGATCCCGTATTTGGCGGCAATCATCTCCGCCGCGACCCCCATGTGATAGCCCTTGTAGGCCTCCCACAGCCCGTCATGAATCATGGCGTCCACCACGCTGCCATTTCCCATGCGATATCCGGAACGAGCCTGGGGAAGGAGGTAGGGCGCGTTGGTCATCGACTCCATGCCGCCGGCCACCACCCATTGCGCGTCGCCGGTCTGAATGGCCTGCGCCGCCAGCGACACTGCCCGCAGTCCCGATCCGCAAACCTGGTTGACCGTCAACGCTGCCGACTGCGCCGGCATGCCTGCATAAAGGGCGGCCTGCCGCGCGGGATTCTGCCCCAGCCCCGCCTGCAGCACGCATCCCATGATGCACTCGTCGATCTCATCTGCCGTCAGCGCAGCCTGCGATCCCCCCTGCCCGCCGGCGCGGCGAATGGCTTCCTTGACAGCCAGCGCTCCCAGGCGCGGAGCCGCGAACGATTGCAGTGCGCCTTGAAACTTGCCCACCGGGGTACGAACCGCCGAAACGATCACTGCTTCCTTCATGCCCAGAATTCTCCTTCGCCAATGCTGCGGTTCGCATCTGCAATGCTCGCCAGCATACTCATCCAGACCTTGATCCTGCACCCGGCAGCCGGCGCGCGCACCTCCTTTAGATGTGGCAGGAGGCTGATTCGGACTTTTCACGTCAAGCGTCGCAACTCGGCCCAGGATCCGCGCACCGGCCGCTGAACTTGAAGTCGCGGCCCGCCGGTGGAAGTGAGACCATGGATCGCGCGTGCTAAACCACTGCAAAACCGTTTTGTGCTCAACTTGTCGGCTTTTGCCCGGCGAGAATCGTCTCAAAGGCAGGGATTCCATTTACCGCCCGGCTGGTCCTGCACGATGCGGAGACTGATGATTCTCGGGATGATGCTGATCGCGGCGCTCGGAGCCCGTGCGGCTCGGCGCGTCAACGTCTCCCAACTGGAGCAGGCACTCACCGCAGCCCTTGCGGAACACCGGCCCGACGCCGATATCGCCAGACAGCTGGCCGGTTTCGAATTGACCGAACGCCTCACCGACCAGACCCTGGACGGATTTGCAGCCGGCCGCGGGCTGCAGCCCCGGACGGCGCTGGCTCTGCAACTGCTAGCCGATCAATCCGCCTTCCTCGACCCTCCCGCCAGCGAGATCCCCGCGACTGCCGCGCCCGACGCGGCCGCGCAGCAGCAGATTCTGCAGCGGGCGCGCGCATACGCCGTCGAGACCTGGTCCCGCCTGCCCAACTTTTTCGTGTCGCGCGTCACCACCCGCTTCGATGACGGCGCCCAAATTGTGCACAAAGGCGAATGGCCAGTGCGCTCCGGGCTGCACGTGGTCGGAAGCACTTCCCGCCGCATTACCTTTCGTGACGGCAAAGAGGCCGCCGATCAGGATCCCGCCAGTCAGGATGCTTCCGGCCGCAAATCCAGCGGAGAATCCGGCCTGCACAGCTGGGGAGAATTCGGCCCCGCCCTAACCGTGGTGCTGTCCGATCTCGCCGGCCATCGTGTTGAGTTCGCCCGATGGGAGCTCGAATCCGGCCGGCTCGCAGCCGTCTTCCGCTACGAAGTGCCGCGTGAGGCCTCCCACTACGCCGTAACTTTCAGCACCCAGAACCAGCAGGTACTCGGGCGCACCCAGTTCGGCTACGCCGGACAGCAGCGCTCGCCGCAACAGGTGGCCAACATCCCCCGCACCACCGAGCAGCACACCGTCACTGAAACCCCGCCTTATCACGGCACCATTGCGATCGAGCCCGCCACGGGAGCTGTCCTTCGCATCACCATCGATTCCGAGTTGCGCCACGGAGCGCCTCTGCTGCGTGCCGCCACGGCCATTGATTACGCGCCCGTCACCATCGGCGAACGCGCCTTTATCTGCCCCGTGCGCAGCCTCGCCCTGTCGGTCGAGCCGGGCGACTTCAGCGGCTGCGCGGGGCGCCCGGGCACGTTGAACGGAGTGGGCGACGATTCCGCATGGCAAAGCCGTCTTAGCCGCTGCGACAGCAATCCCGTGCTGCTGATCAACGAAACCCGCTTCACCGACTATCACCGGCTGGGCTCAACCGCGCGCATCCTGGCTGACCAATCCGCGGCTCAGCCCGCGCCGCATGATTCTCCCGGACAGCCTCAAGCCAACCCGGCCGCGCCCGCCGCTGCGCCTTCCCCGGACCCGGCGGTGACCGCCTCCGCTTCTGCTCCGCCCCCCGCCATCGGCTCCGGCGAATCCACTCAACCCGAGGTGCGTTCAACCACGGGTGCTGTTCCCGCTCCGCCGTCGCCGCCGGTCGTTCCGGAGATCAGCATGAGCGCCGCCTCGGGCGTTCCCGATGTGCCGGCAGGCGCTCCCCCATCCGCCGACGGCGGATTCTCACTGCGCGTAACCTCCCGCCTGGTGGACGTAGGAATCGTGGCCTACGACAAGAAGGGCCGCCCCGTCACCGACTTGAAGCCCGAGGACTTCGAAGTTATTCGACGATGGCCATAAGCAGGACATCCGGTTTTTCAGTGCCGCTGCCACTTCAGCTTCTGCAACCCCGCTGGCTTCCGGACCGACAACCGCCGCTGGCCCGGAACGCAGCTTCTCCAACCGCGCCCCGGAAACCGCAAGCCCCAACAGCGCCTCGAACCCGCCCGAACACAGCGCCACCATCCTGCTGGTCGATGAAAGCCATATCGCCTGGCCGGATCTGAACAATGCCCGCGGTCAGATGTTGAAGTTCCTCGCCGGAGTCGCGCCCGGTGAACTGCTTGGGCTTTATACCATCGACGGCCGCGGCTTTCGCGTGCTCCTCGAACCCACCGTTGACCACGCCTCCCTTCGAGCCCGTCTCGAAAAATTCTCGCCCACCGCTCAATCGGCTTCCGAGGCCCAGGACGAAGAAACCCGCAACCGCCAAAGCTTTGAAGAGGTACAGAACGTTGCGGATCTCAATTCGGTTAACGGGAACCACAATGACGTGGCCGACGGCGCGCAGCCTGTCGATCCGCAATTGCTCACCATGGGTAGCAATCCCGCTCGCGCCTCACTGATCATCCTCACCCAGGTCGCCCGCCACCTCGCCGCTATTCCCGGCCACAAGAGCCTGGTCTGGGTGTCCAGCGATAACGTGCTGGCCGACTGGCAGGACCAGGAAGTGTCTGTCGACAAGGACCCTAAAGACACCGCCCGTTTCGCCCTCCGCGCGCAGGAAGCGATGAACGAAGCCCATGCCGCGGTGTATCCCTTCGACGTGTCCCAGCTGGAAGCCGGGACCATTGGCGCCGACATTAAAAACCGCAACGTCGAGCTGACCCCCGCAGCCCAGGACAATGCTGCAACCGCGGCCGCCGCCAGCGGAGCCGGCGCTGCCCCCGGGGGCCGCAACATGCAGCCCGGACGCATTACCGCGGAGATGAACCAGAACCTGCATCCCATCCAGGGGCCGGTTCGCCAGCTCGCCGAGGCCACCGGAGGCCGCGCCGTGCGGCGGTCCGGCGACCTCGCCGCCGCCCTTGGCGCCATCGTTGACGATGGCCGCGCGACTTACCAGTTGAGCTTCTCGCCCGCCGCCCAGGCCGATGACCGGTACCACAGCATCGCGGTCAAACTGACCTCCCGCCGCGGCGTCACCCTGCGCTATCGCACCGGCTACCTGTTCGCCAGGGAGCCCTCCACCCTCAAGGAACGTTTCCAGCAGGAGGTGTGGCGCCCCGTCGATGCAGGCGAAATCGCCGTATCCGCCGACATCGCGCGCGCCGGCGGGTCAGCTTCGGTCAAGCTCAACATCGCCGGGAGCGATCTCGGCATGCAACAGCAGGCCGATCGCTGGATGGACAAACTGGACATCTTCTTCATCCAGCGCGACGATGCCGGGCTGCATGCGTCGCTCGACGGCCAGACGCTGGGCCTGCGCCTGAAGCCGGCAACCTACCAGAATGTCCTGGCCAAGGGCGTGCCGTTTGAACATGCCGTGGCCATGCAGCCGGGAATGGGCTCGCTGCGCGTGCTGGTAGTCGACGAAAATTCGGGGCGTATGGGCTCGGTCACGATTCCGGGGGATTCCATCCGCCCACCACAATGAACGGATAACGAGGTTGGTCCGGCGCATCAGCTACCCTCTCGAGGCCGGCGGCCAATCCACGGAAAGGAACATGAGATGAAACGGTTGTGCTGTTTTCTTTTGCTCGCGCTGATCGGAATTCCTGCCTGGGGAGCCAAGAAAATTACCGTTGGCGAGTTGACCGAAATGCTCAAGTCAATGCAGCGGGACAAGAAGAGCGATGCCGACGTCGCCAATGCGCTCAAGCAGGTGCAGCTCAGCGAAGAGCTCACGCGCGGCGTCATGAACGCGCTGGTGGAATATGTGCCCGGGCAGCTCTCCACTGAGCAGATCTACGTGCTCGAAGCGCGCAGCGCATTGCTCGCTCCTCCATCCGGGGATATTCCCGCCACCGCGACGCCTGATGAAGCCGGCCAGAAGGCCATCCTCGACAAGGCCACCACTTACGTGACCTCAACCTACGCGCAATTGCCCGCGCTCCAGGCCACGCGGACGTCGCTTCGCTTTCAGGACAACGTTGAAGCCGTGGCGCCCAGTTCCGGCCTCCAAGGCAGCGCAACCGACGTCTCGGTGGGTTCATCGTTCGTGAGCGCGTTCCAGTTCGTCCACTACATCAACTCCAGCGAGACCACCGTTGCCAGCGAGCATGGCGTTGAGAAGTCCCCGACCGAAAAAGACAAGACTCCCTGGGGCGCGAACAAAATGATCGCCTTGAAGTCGCCCGACCCGAACCTTGCTTCAGTCTTCTCTGAGGCCCAGTCCGCCGGCGGCCTGAAGTGGCTGCGATGGGAAACGGTTAACGGCAAGGCGGCGGGTGTTTACACCTTCTCCGTGCCCCGCTCCAAAACCAAAACGGAGCTGCGTGTCTGCTGCTTCCCCAACATCAGCCAGGCCGGCTCCGCTTCCTTCTACAACTCAACGCTGGCCGGAGGCGGCTCGGGCGGCGTCAAAGGCAGCTTCCAGACCAACACCGACTGGCATGAATTCAAAACCACAGTTGGATACCACGGCGAGTTCTTCATCGACCCTGACACGGGCACTGTCGTGCGCCTCATTACCCAGGCCGAACTCAAGCCCAGCGACGTGGTACACCAGCTCGACACCCGCATCGACTACGCCCCCGCGACTCTCGGAGGGAAATCGATGGTGCTTCCAATAAAAACCGTGATCAACACTGAAGTGGTTCCCAACGGCGATTCCGGCGCCGGACGCTATTCCACCCGCTGCACGCTGTTCACCGCCGAGTACAAGAACTACCAGCTGGCTGGAGCGGCCGCGCAAAAGTAGATCGCCCTCCCATTGACGGGCCGCGTGGATCTTCCGCGGCTCGTCTCCCTATGCGGCGCAGGGATTTGCTCGAAACCATGTTAGCCAGCGCCGCAGGCTCCCGCCGCGAGATATGCTCGTGGCATGCAGCACCTTCTTTACACCCACATGTTTCAATTGCAGCTTCCCATCTTTGAGAAGCTGTTGCGGCCGGTCCTGGTGTACCTCGTGCTGGTGGTGCTTCTCCGCCTCTTCGGCAAGCGCGAACTGGCCCAGCTGAATCCCTTCGACCTGGTCGTCCTGCTGTCTCTTTCCAACACCGTGCAGAACGCCATCATCGGCGACGATAATACCGTCTCCGGCGGTGTCATCGGGGCATTCAGTCTGCTTGCCATCAACTGGTTCGTGGTCCGAACCCTTTACCGCTCTCCGCGCCTCACCCGCCTGGTCGAAGGCCGCTGCGCAGTCCTCGTGGTCGACGGAAAAATCGATCAGAAAGCACTCAAGCGCGAATCGCTGACCGAAGAAGAACTCCTCGAGGTGATCCACCGCCAGGGATTCGAGCACATCAAGCAGGTCAAACATTGCGAACTGGAGCCCAATGGGTCCTTTTACGTGGAAGCCTTCGAGCCCTCGAGCGCCGATCGTCAGCACGCCGAAGTGATGGCCAGGCTCGAAGCTCTCACTCGCGAGATTTCTGCCCTGCGCCCTCAAACCGCGAGTGAATGACAACCGGATGAAATCTGCGCGCCCCTGCTCGCGTTTGGCCCGCCAGGGTGTCTGAATCAGTAAACTTAAAGCAGAGGGACCGGGTCTGGATGAAGTTGTTGATGGATGTGTCGCTTCGCTTCACGCTGGTTTCAACCTTTCTCATTGCCTCGGCCATTCCATCGCCCGCACAGACCCTCCAACAGCGTCCCGCCAAGCCTGAGAACCCGCCGAAGCCGCCCGCAGAAACGCTTTCAAGCCCCGCCGCCAGCCCGACGCTGCCGACCGGAACCAGCCTGCAGGTTGAAATACTCCGTCCTTATCCCATGAAAGCCGGCGAGAGCATCGAGGGCCACCTTGTCTATCCCCTCTATGCCGGCGGCCGCCTCCTGGTACCGCAGAACACCGTGGTGCGGGGCACCGTGACCGCTCTCGAGCCCGACAGAAACGAGCGGTGGCACGGCCGACTGCTCGGCGACTTCACTCCTTTTCACATCGCCAGGGTGCAGTTCGACGCATTGGTGCTCCCCCGCGGCCCCATGCCGATCAGGACATCAGGAACCGTGACCGGCGCTCCTGCCGTCCGCCTTGAAGCTGCCGGGACCCGGCCTAAGCAGTCGCTGGTGGCGCGTGAATGGGACCTGGCCAAAACCCGCCTCCACCAGCAGGTCGCACTCTTCACCGACCCCGGCCTGGGCGATCGCGCAAAGCAAATGCTCTATCATCAGCTCCCCTACCATCCCGAGCGCATCCCGGCGCACACCGCCTGGACCTTTGAACTTTCCGCTCCCGTGGAGTTACCCGAATTCGCTCCCGCGCCGGTTCCCGATGCCCCTCCGCCCGCCGCCCCCGGCAAACCGGAAATATGGTCGGTCCGCGCTCTGCTCACCAGCGACCTGACCTCCGCTACCGCCAAGCCGGGCGACTCCGTGCAAGCGCTCGTCATCGAGCCGGTGTTCGACGCCGACAGGCAGCTGGTCGTCCCGCAGGGCTCCACCCTGGTTGGCAAAGTCACCACGGCAAAGGCCGCGCGCAGCCTGGGCCGCGGCGGCAAACTCCGCTTCACCTTTCAGCAGGTGCGCTTTCCTCCCGGCGAAGGCCTCCCCGCGTCCGACCGCCCCGTCAACGGCGCCCTCGCCGGCGCCACCACCGAGGGCGCCACCGGCCTCAACCTCGATGCCGAGGGAACCATCACTCCTAAAAGCAAGTCCAGCGTAGTCGCACCGCTGCTGCTGACCCTGCTGGCCGGCCGCGCCCTCGATGACGACGGCAATCTCACCGCGCAGACCGGCGTTGCCTCCAACGGCTTCGGCCTGGTGGGCCGCGTCGTAGGCATCGCCGCCGGCAACAGGAACTTCGCCGCGGGCCTCGGCTTCTACGCCGCCGGCCTGTCCCTCTACCAGAACTTCCTGCGCAACGGCAGCGATGTCGTGTTCCCCAAAGACACCCGCATCGAAATCGAGACCACGCCCCTTCGTGCGCCCGTCCTCAAACCCTCCGCAGAGCAATAGCTCTGTTGCTCCAAAATATTTCCGTTGCAGATATATCCGAATCGGATATAGTGATCTCTGTCGAAGGAGAGGGGCTCCGCTATCTCCCTCCGACGGAGGGCCATCATGCCTATCCGGTTAAAGCTCACTGCCCTCGCCACGACAGGCCTCGCAGCATGCTTCTACTGGTTCTTCATGTTCACCAAGCATGATCCGGTCGTGGCGCCCATCGTTCCATTCGGCGAGGATCCCTATGACGCAATGGGCTCCTTTTGCCTGATCGTGACGATCCTTCTCGGGCTCATCTCGGTCGTTCGCGCCTTCCGCCCGTACAAGGCTGGGCACGTTTCCCCGGCGCGGGTCGTTTATCTACTGCGGACGGAGGCTGCCATTCCGTTGGGCGTGCTGATTACCCTTGCCGGAGACGCCACCGCCATGATCCGCCATCCCGATCAGTGGATCGGAAAGCCGCAAGCCGCCGAACTGTTCGGGCTCATGGCCGGCATGACAATCCTGGCTCTCGCGGTGCTGATTCCCATCAGCCGGTCGGCTCGTGAATTCAACTTCGACGGGGCCGTGGCCGCGTGGCCCAGAGCTCTACTAACCACGCTCGCCGCTCTGGTTGTTCTCGCGATCGTCCCCATCTCGTTCATCAACTCCCCGCTGCTTCATTTTCTGATCATTGTTCTTGCCGACCTGCTCATCGCCGCTCCCATGGCAGCGTTCATCATCGCGGTGGCTCCTTATCGCGCGGTGGAGATGCCGTCGCGACGAGCATGGATTCCCTTCATCGTCACCTCCGCTTTGGGGATAGCCCTGGGAGGCATGGTGCTTGCCGGCGAGGTATTCGGCGAGGGATCAGGCAGCATTCCCCGGGATCGCCTCCTGCTCGTCGCCGCGATGTTCATTGGAGCGGGCACCTCGGCCCTGCTCATCGGCTACGGCTTCATGAGAAAACCCCTCGGTCTGTTCCGCTACACCGCCGCTGAAACTCCGTTGCATTGACTCGGTTCTGATGCACCAAAACAAACAGGAGTAGATTGATTTCCATGCCGCTCTCAACGTCACCGACCTCGCCGTTGTCGCCCGCCGTCTTCGCCATTCTGCTGGCGCTGGCGGAAGGCGACAAGCACGGCTACGCGATCATGAAAGACGCCCGGGCTCCCGAAGGCGGCAGCGTTCCGATGGGTCCGGGAACGCTCTACGGCTCGCTCGACCGCATGATGCGCGACAGGCTGGTCGAAGAGACCGGCCAGACCGACGACGAGCGCCGCCGCTATTACCGCCTCACTGCGGTGGGACGCACCGTCCTCGCCGCCGAGCTGGAGCGTCTGGATGCCGCGGTATCGGCGGCACGCGCCATGGGCCTGCTGGCCCAGGGGGGGCGCTGATGCTTGCCCGGCGGTTCACTCCCGTCCAGATTGAAAGGGCCTACGAGCGTGCGCTCCGCCTGTATCCACCAGCCTTCCGCGCCGAATATGCCGAGCCCATGCGCCAGTCGTTGCACGATGCGCTAGCCGACGCTTCCCTCCCTCGTCCCTGGCTGCTGCGCCTCGTTATGAAAGACCTGATTACTTCGCTGCTCAAGGAGAACCTCGCCATGCTGCGCGATACGTTTGGCCGTCCTGCATTGATCTTCAATGCCTTTGTCCTGGCAGGAATCGCTTCCCTGTTGGGACTGGCCCTCTATGCCATCCCCCAGCACGTGCTCCGTTCTGGAGCCAACGATCCGCAGATCCAGATGGCGACCGATATGGCTGCGCTTCTCGAGCGCTACGGCGTCAACGACGGATTGCTGCACGGTGCACTGACGAAGAATGAGGCGGGGGTGGTGGATTTACGGCGAAGCCTGTCGCCTTTTCTGATCGTGTTTGACGATAAAGGTCAGCCCCTTGGCTCCAACGCGCAGCTGGACGGGCAGACTCCCACCCCACCCGCCGGCGTCTTCGACTTCGTCCGCAAGCATGGCGAAGAACGCCTGAGCTGGCAGCCCGTCGTCGGCGGTGAACGCGGCATCCGCATCGCCGCGGTGCTGGAGCGCGTGAACGGTTCGCAGCCCGGCTTTGTGCTCGCCGGCCGGTCGATGCGCGAGGTAGAGGCTCGCATCGCCGACGTGGAAGCCATGGCCGGCCTCACCTGGCTCGGCATGCTGGGAATGATCGCGGCGGGCACGGTCGCCTACGCCTGGTACACCCGCCCGAAGAGCGCTTCAGCGGTGCGGAACGCACCTGTTATTTGACGCCTCGGCCGGATCCACGCAGATTGACTGACCAATCAGTCAGTTGATCGATATCAAGAGGGCTCCCGGTGCCCCCATGAAATACCGGGACCGCCAGTCCTATTCCCACTCGATCGTGCCGGGCGGTTTCGACGTAATGTCGTAGACCACGCGGTTGATTCCGCGCACTTCGTTTACGATGCGGCTCGAGATTCGCTTCAAGACCTCGTACGGCAGCGGAGTCCAATCGGCTGTCATGCCGTCTTCCGAATGCACGGCGCGGATCGCGGCGGTATACGCATAGGTCCGCTGATCGCCCATTACGCCCACGCTCATCACCGGCAGCAGCACCGCGAAGCTCTGCCAGATTTTGGTATAGAGACCCGCTGCCTTGATCTCGCTTACCACGATGTCATCGGCTTCCTGCAGCAGCGCCACGCGGTCAGGCGTCACCTCGCCCAGAATGCGTACCGCCAGCCCCGGACCGGGAAACGGCTGGCGCCCGAGGATGTCTTCGGGCATGCCCATATCGCGCCCGATGCGCCGCACTTCGTCCTTAAACAAATCGCGCAGCGGCTCGATCAGCTTCAGCTTCATCAGTTCCGGCAAGCCGCCCACGTTGTGATGGCTTTTGATGGTCTGGCTCGGGCCCTTCACGCTGCTCGACTCGATCACGTCGGGATAGAGGGTGCCCTGCACCAGCCAGTCCACCCCGCCGGTCTGCTCTGCAATCCGCGTAGCCTCGTCGTCGAACACCGCGATGAATTCGCCGCCGATAATCTTCCGCTTCTTCTCCGGGTCCGTCACGCCCGCCAGCTTGGAGAGAAACCGCTCGCTGGCATCGACCGCCACCAGGTTCAGCCCCAGCTTGTCGCGCAGGTTCTTCTGCACCTGGGTGAATTCGTTCTTGCGCAGCACTCCATTATTCACAAACACACAGGTCAGCTGGGTTCCGATCGCCTTGTGGATCAGCATCGCGGCCACTGATGAATCCACCCCGCCCGACAGCGCGCAGATCACGTGATCGGAGCCCACTTTCTCTCGTACCGACGCCACCGTCGATTCGATGAAGTGCGCGGGCGTCCAGTCGCCCTTCGCGCCGCAGATGTCGAAGACAAAATTGCGCAGCAGCTGCGGGCCCAGCGGCGTGTGATGCACTTCAGGGTGAAACTGAACCGCCCAGATGCGGCGCTGCTCGTTGGCGATGCCGGCCAGCGCGTTTGAAGTGGTCGCAGTGCGATGAAAGCCCGGCGGCAATTCCAGGGCCTCGTCGCCATGGCTCATCCACACCTGCATGGCCGGCGGCAGCCCCGCGAACAGCGGAGTCTCGCCCACCTCGATATTGACTTCGGCATGGCCGTACTCCCGCTTGGGAGCGGAACGAACCTTGCCCCCCAGGTGGTGCACGATGAACTGCAGCCCGTAGCAGATGCCCAGGACCGGCACCCCGATATCGATCAGGGCCGGGTCGGCGGGCGGCGCATCCGCATCGTACACCGACGACGGTCCGCCCGACAGAATCAGTCCAATCGGTTTGTAGGCTTGAATCTCGGCCAGGGGAGCGGTGCACGGAACGACCGCGGAAAACACGTTCAGCTCGCGAATACGCCGCGCTATCAGCTGCGTATACTGCGAGCCAAAATCGAGAATAACGATTGTCTGGGTGTCCACGTTTCAGTGTGGCAGGGGCCACGCCGCCGTGTAAAGCAGCGCCGTCAAGCCCCCCGGCAGCGCTCGATATGGCACGAAAGGTGCACGAAGTTCTCCGCGCCGCAGGCCTCGCCGGGCGGTAATATTACCGTGCAACTTTCCCGGGCCCTTGAATTAGTGAATTTCGATCATCCAACCGAACTAACGCTTGCCATCGGGTTCATTCAGAACGTCCAGCTCGCCTGCTTCGCGATCGTTTTCGTACTGATGGCGTGGCTCGACCGCAGGAACATGAGCTTCCGCTGGCTGGCGTTCGCCTATGTCTCGGGCCTGCTGGGCGCCCTATTTCAGAGCGGCAGTGACCATTTGGCCCCGTGGCTCTGGATCCCCGCGGTGATGCTGGCTCCCCCGGTCGGGTATGCCTGTATCCATGCCGGCATCGTCGAGTTCCTGGGCCGCGGCCGGCGTACCCGCTGGGTCTTGCTGGCCCTCGTCCTCGGAACCGTACCGCTCTACATCGTCTGGTCGTTGCCCGCTTACAACGCGCACTTTGAACAGATGGGCCGCATGGCTACCCTGTCCGATCTGACCCTGGCCATCGAAACCGCGGTCAGCGCATCGCTTCTCTATGCCACTCGCGAATCAGTGACCCTGTGGCCTCGCGGCGTGATGGCGACCTTCCTTGCCGTTTACTCCGCGGTGGAATTCGCGCGCGTCGCCGTCTTCGTCATAACCGGCAACATGCCCGATCATGTTGCGCCCTGGGTCGAGGTGGCCAGCGGCATCGTCTACGTAGTTTCGTGCTCCGTGCTCCCCATGAACTTCATCTGGATGATGAATGCCCGCCTGCACACCTTCATGGCCCACGAGATAACCACTGACCCGCTGACCCGGATCCTCAATCGCCGCGGCCTCGAAAACGCCGGCAGACTGGCGATTGCACGCCATCAGCGCGACGGAGAAGACTTTTCCCTGGTCCTGATGGACATCGACCACTTCAAGCGCCTCAACGATACCTTCGGTCACGACGCCGGTGACCAAGTGCTGGTGGCCGCCGCGGAACTGGTGCGCAACTTCCTTCGCACTTCCGACATTGTGGGACGCCTGGGAGGCGAGGAGTTTGTTTTCCTCCTCCCCGGAACCGAAGCCGCCGGAGCCGCTCGGGCTATCGAAAATCTCAGCCGCAGGCTCAACGAGCACCCGTTTTCTGCGGGCGGCCGGACGGCAAGCATCACCGCCAGCTTCGGAATCACCGCGGGTGCCGGGCGCTCCGGACTGGTATGGGAATCGCTCCTTAAAGAAGCTGACCAGGCACTTTACATGGCCAAGCGCGACGGGCGGAACTGCGCGCGCCTTTATGCCGCCGGCCCTGAATCCAGCCATAACCAGCCGCAAATCGCTTCATAGAACATCCCGGCGGATCTCGCCGCTGCTCTTATTCGTACTCGCGGTCCGGAGCCAGCCCCAGCGTCGCTATCTTTCCGTCCGCCCCCATGCCGTAAACCAACAGCATCCCGTCCTCGCCCTTGCGCACGCGGTAGGTAGAGACCGTCAGCCCGTTCCCGGCCGGTGACGGAACGCGCTTCACCAACGTCAACGTGCCGCCCGGCCACAGCGCCGACAGCCGTTCTTTCACGCGCATGGACATTTCCGGGGTGATCATTGCAGCCAGCTGCGCGCTTACCTGCGGGCGGATGTCTTCTCCAGCCGCTATCTGATCCAGAAGCTTCTTCACGGTCGCCGCAGTCTCGGGCTGGTCGTCCGCTATCGTGCCCAGACGATGCGGCGCCAGCGCTGCAACCGCCATCCCCGCCACCACGTGGGAGATCAGAGCCGGTTGAGAGTGTCCGGCGTCGAGATTGGTCAGCACCACGACTGTCAGACCATCGTCCGGGTAGCGCGAGATGTCGCACGTAAACCCCTGCCAGGCGCCTCCGTGCGCGATACGCTTGTGGCCATTCTGGTCCCCGATCATCCACGCAAATCCATATCCCGCCGGATTCGGCTTGCCGTCGTTCAGCGGAAACACCGTCCAGATGCGGTCCAGGCTCGACTGCTTAAGCAGCCGGGTGCCGTAAAGCGCTTCATCCCACTTCGCCAGGTCCAGCACGTTGAAGTACAGGGTTCCGTCCGCGGTTGAATTGAAGGTCGGCGACACCCACTCCTGGTTCTTCAATTGGCCGTTTGCATCCAGTTCATATCCCGCTGCCCGGTTGGGAATGATGTCCCTCTCGCTGATCAACCGCGTCGAGGTCATGCCCAGCGGTTTGAAGATGCGCTCCGTCAGCATCTCGTCGTAGCGCTTGCCGGTGATCTTGTGAAGGATGATGCCCAGCAAAACGTAGTTGGTATTGCGGTAATCCCACTTCGCGCCCGGTGCAGCTTCGATCGGCAGGGCCTCGATCCGCGTTGCCAGCTCGTCTTCGGTGAAGTCGAGGCGCAGGTAAAACTGCCCCTTCGGCCCGATCCGGTCGCCGCTCTCATACTCCGCCAGCCCGGAAGTGTGCGAGAGCAGATTCTTGATCAGGATCGGCTTCCACGTCGCGGGCGCATCGGGAAAATATTTGGTCACGCTGTCGTCGAGGGAGATCTTGCCGTCTTCGACCAGCATCATCACGGCGGCCGATACAAACTGCTTGCCCACCGACCCCGACTGGAAAAGAGTCTCCGGCTTGACCGGAACCTGCAATTCAACATTGCTCATCCCGTAGCCCTTGGCCAGCAGGATTTTCCCGCGGTTGTAGATACCCAGTTCCAGCCCCGGAATATGTTGCCGCGCCATCTCCTTTGCTACGAACTCATCGATCGCCCTGGTCTGCGCTGCGTCGAGCGACGGCGCCGGGGTCTGCGCTGCTGCGCCAATCGCCAAGGTTGACATTGCCGCAGCGCACAGCAACAACATCTGAAGACCACGAACTGGTTTCATGGCAAACCTCCAACCGCTTACTTGCGCTCGTGCTCGTCCTTGTAAACCACGCCCGCCTTCATCACGAACTTGACGTCCTGCAATACGCGCACATCATCCAGCGGATTCCTCTCGACCGCAATGATATCGGCCCATTTGCCGCTCTCGAGCGTGCCCGTCTTGGCGGTCCACCCCATCAGATCCGCCGCATTGATCGTCGCAGACTGCAGCGCCGCCAGCGGCGTCATTCCGATCTGGTTCACATACACATCCAGTTCATGCGCGTTCAACCCATGCGGATAGACCGCGGCATCGGTGCCCAGCGCAATCTTTACCCCTGCCTGCATCGCATGCTTGATGTTGCTCTTGGCCACCTTGCTTACATCGAGCATCTTCTGGTGGTAAAACGGCGGAAGGCTTCCCTTCTCCAGCATCCAGTCTTCGAGATAAAGCGTCGGCACCAGGTAGGTCCCATTCTTCTTCATCTCGGCGATGGCCTCGTCGTTGATGTAGCTGCCGTGCTCGATCGAGTCCACTCCGGCTTCGCTGGCCCACAGAATTCCCTGCGATCCATGCGCATGCGCCGCCACCTTGCGGCCCAGCCGGTGCGCGTCGGCGACGATCGCCTTCATCTCCTCCAGCGTGTACTGCGACGCCTGCGGATCGTCGCCCTTCGACAGCACGCCGCCAGTAGCGCATATCTTGATCAGGTCCGCGCCGTACTTGATGTTCTGCCGTACTTTCTGCTGCACCGCGGCGATGCCGTCGGCCACCCCGTCCGCGGTCAGGTGATACTTCATCGGCAACAGGTTTTCATCGCAGTGGCCCCCCGTGATCCCCAGCGGCGGCCCGCTGACCTCCATGTGCGGACCAGGCACCTGGCCCTCGTTGATGGCATCGCGCAGATCTACATCGGTGTAGCCGCCCGCGCCCACGTTGCGGACCGTCGTGAATCCCGCCAGCAGCGTGGTGCGCGCGTTCGCCACCCCGTTGATGGCTTCCCTGGCGTCCGTCTGGGCAAGTTCGCGATAGGGATCAAAGTCGGGGTTGCCGGTAATGTGCGTGTGCACATCGATCAGCCCCGGCATCACCGTCATCCCTCCCAGGTCCAACACTGTGTCTCCGGGCTGCGCGGTTGCAGCAGCCGTCGGTCCGATCGACTGGATCGTATCTCCGACCACCACGATCGTCTGCGCATCAGCCAGCTTGCCTGTCTTCACGTCGAGCAAATGGCCGGCCCGGACCAGGGTGCGCTTTGATGCGGCCGGCCCGGACTGGCCGGTGGCAACCGGGCAAAACCCCAACGCATGCAGTGCGAGCGCGACAACCACGACAATCCTGGCGAGCATTTTTGTCTCCCTGATGGAATTTTGGAAATTGATTTGAAGCTGGGTGAAGAACTGTGAAGGGAGTGTAGCAAAACAAGCCTCCACTCCCGCCCGGCATGGAGGTCGCGCCTTGCGGCGCACGCGTTGGGGCATGATAGGCTCCTATCCATTGGTGTGTCGGAGGCCCGGGCGGAACTCGTGCAAGGGCTTGTGCTTCGACCCGCAGGGCAGGGATCGGACCGGTCCCCCCAACCTCAAGAGGATCCGATGATGAACCGTTTTTGCCTCGCACCATTTCTGCTGCTGGGTACCGCAGTAGGGTGGGCGCAGTCCCCGGCGGCCGCTCAGAACAACTCGCAGCAACCCACGCCGCCACGCACCATGAAAAGCTTCGACGCCTCCGCCATCGACAAGACCGCCGACCCCTGCGCCGACTTCTACCAGTTCGCCTGCGGCAACTGGGTCAAGAACAATCCCATTCCCAGCGACCAGGTCCGCTGGGGGAACCTTCTCCATCCTGCAGGAACGCAATCGCTACCTGCTCTGGAAGGAACTGGACACCGCCGCCAAGAGCCCGAAATCTCCGCTCGAAAAAAAATATGGGGACTTCTTTGCCGCCTGCATGAATACCGACCTGGTCGAGAAGAAGGGCCTGGAGCCGGTGCAGCCCGCCCTTACCCGCATCGGGACGCTCACCGATACCAAGTCGCTGGCCCCCGTCATCGGCGAACTCACCGCCGCCGGCGATCCCGCGCCGCTGTTCCGCTTCGGCATTCAGCAGGATGAAAAAGACTCCACCCAGCAGATCGCCAGCATTTCGCAGGGCGGCCTCTCGCTCCCCGATCGCGACTACTACCTGAAGGAACACTTCGACGGCATCCGCAAGCAATACGTGGAACACGTCACAAAGATGTTCACCCTGGCCGGCGACACCCCCGAGCAGGCCGCCAAGGAAGCCGACGCGGTGATGAAGATCGAGACCGCACTGGCCAAGTCCTCCATGAGCCGCGTGGACATGCGCGATCCTGAAAAGCGCTACCACATCTATACCGTGGCCGACTTTCAGAAACTCGCGCCCGACTTCGACTTCAACACATACTTCAGCGACGTGAAGATCGGCCACTTCGACACCCTCAACGTGGCCACTCCCGACTTCTTCAAGGAGCTCAACGACCTGATCGCCAGCGAACCGGCCGATGCCTGGAAGTCTTACCTGCGCTGGCACACCCTGCACGCTTCGGCCGTCAACCTGCCCAAGCCGTTCTTCGATGAGAACTTCAACTTCTTCGGCAAGGTGCTCGCGGGACAGAAGGAGCCTACTCCGCGCTGGAAGCAGTGCACCGCGATGACCGACCAGGCTCTCGGCGAAGCGGTCGGCCAGGACTGGGTCAAACAGAACTTCCCGCCCGCCGCCAAGGCCAGCATGGATAAGCTCGTCGCGGCTCTCGACAAGTCCCTGGCCGACGACATCAAGACCCTTCCCTGGATGAGCGAGGACACCAAAAAGCAGGCTGAAGAAAAGCTCTCCATGATTCGCAACAAGATCGGGTACCCGGAAAAGTGGCGCGACTACTCGGGGCTCAAAGTCGAGCGCGACGACCTGCTGGGCAATATCCACCGCAGCGCGACCTTCGAACGCAACTACATGCTCAGCAAGCTCGGCAAGCCGGTTGACGAGAAAGAGTGGGGCATGACTCCGCCCACCGTGAATGCCTACTACATGTCGTCGATGAACGACATCAACTTCCCCGCCGGCATCCTGCAGCCGCCCTTCTTCGATCCCAGCATCGACCCGGCGGTAAATTACGGTGGCATCGGCGTGGTCATCGGCCACGAGATGACCCACGGGTTCGACGACCAGGGCTCGAAGTTTGACGGCAAGGGCAATCTGCGCGAATGGCAGACCGCCGATGACCGTAAAAAGTTCGTTGAGCGCACCGATTGCGAAGTCAGCGAATACGGCGACTTCCCGGCCGCTCCCGCGCACGACTCTCAGCCCGAACAGAAGCTCAACGGCAAGCTCACCCTGGGCGAGAACACCGCCGACAACGGCGGCCTGCGCATCGCCTACATGGCTCTGCTCGATACCCTCAAGGCGGACGGCAAATCCATCGACGAGAAGATCGACGGGTTTACCGAGCAGCAGCGCTACTTCATCGGCTTCGCCCAGGTCTGGTGCCAGAACGAGACAGAGCAGTCGGCGCGCCAGTCGGCCCTCACCGATCCTCACTCGCCCGGCAAGTGGCGGGTCAACGGCAGCGTGCAGAACTTCGACGAATTCGGCAAGGCCTTCGGATGCAAGAAGGGCGCTCCCATGTACCCGGTGAATTCCTGCCGGGTGTGGTAGCACCGCCCTGCGGAGCCGCGCCCGCCGCGCGGCTCCGCAACAAAAACTCCTGTCGCGGTGATTCTGCGTCACTTGCTCGCCACATCTTCCAGCCCGCCGGCGATGACGTTTACACATTTCTTTCAGTCCAAGTAGTCATCCTGAACCCGAAATACAGCAACGGGCTACGGGGCAGGCGGACTTCGCGCACATCAGGAGAGACTAGATAGGTGCCGGGATTTCCTCTGCTCCGGCGCAAACTAGGCACAACCTGCCCTTGGCCTTTAAAATGCATCAGGGACTCAAACCCAAACCCAGCCCTGCTGCGGAACTAGCACACTTGGCGGCCCACGCCGGACCAGGATGAAGGAATCGCATGAAGTTGAAGAAATTCGGCAAGACCCTTCTGATGAGCGCCCTATCGGCAGGACTCATCCTCAGCGTTACGTCTTGCGTCCAGAGCTACACCGTCGGTTTTCTCTATGTGACTGGGACGACCACCTCCGGCAATAAAGGCCAGGGCATCATCAGCGGTTTCAAAATCGATCACAATACCGGAAACCTGGTTTCGATCAACGGCATGCCCGTGGCTTCGGGCGGGGCTAATCCGGGCCGGGCCGTACTCCTCACCGGCGGACGATTCCTTTACGTCCTCAATCAGGGTGCCACCGCTTCGGGCGGCACCACCTGCACCACCACTGATCCCTGCCAGAACTCCAACATCGTTCAGTTCGCGGTGGGCGGCAACGGCATCCTCACCCAGCAGGAAATCTTCTACTCCCAGGGCACAAATCCCTTCCGGCTCATCTCGGACTCGGCCGGAAATTATCTTTATGTGCTCGACCATGACGCTCCGTCGAACGCCGCCTGCGCCCTGGCACTGGGCTCCGCCGCCACCACCTGCGGCGACATCACCGCGTTCAAAGTGGATACATCCACCGGGCGCCTGACCCTGGTCGTAAACGCCCAGGTCACCTCGGCCAGCGGTACAGCCCTGCCCTACTTCCCGGTTCCCGCCAACCCCATCGATATGGTACTGACGTCTTCCTACCTGCTGACGCTCAGCGGCACCTCCGCGACCGGCGACTTCGCGTTCCCCTACACCTACAGCGCTTCGAGCGGCCAGCTGACCGTGAACCAGAACAGCCAGCAGCCTCTCAATATCGGCGCCGGCACTGCGATTACGGCGGCGGGCGGCTTTGTTTACGTGCTGGATAACGAGCAGGTCAACATCCAGTCCGGCGGCTTCTTCCCGGCCGGCACATACCCCGGCGGCGTGCTTCCCTTCTCGGTGGGCACCGGCGGCGCGCTCCAGGCCCAGTCCGGCGGCACCGTTCCGATTGCCTCGGGCCAGTCCAACCCCATCTACCTGCTCCAGGAATCCAAGGGCAAATGGGTCTACGTGGCCAACCAGGGCAATAACACCGACCCCAATAATGCTGCGAGCGGCCTGACGGGATACGTCATCGATCCCGCCTCCCACCAGTTGCAGCCCATGGCAGGCAGTCCCTTCGGTTCCGGCGCCGGTCCCCAGTGCCTGCTCGAAGATCCTTCCAGCCAGTTCATCTACACCGCCAACTTCAACGATTCCAGCGCCACCGGCCGCGTGATCGATCAGAACTCCGGCGTGTTGAATAACCTGCCCGGCAAGGCCAATCGCGCGTTTCCGCTCGGTGGGCCGGCGGCCTGGTGCCTGGTAAGCGGACGCACCAGCTAGAAGCGGGTTGCGAGAGGCGGGGCCTTCGAAATCCCGCCTCGGGGTCCGGTTTCGGATTCCCGCCGACATCGATTCAATATCCCCATCGCAGCGCCCCCCGGCGCTCCGATGTGCGGAGAGACAACAGGGACTTCGGACCGTAGCGGTCCGCGGACGAAAGATGCGCATGAAGTTGAACAAATCGGGCCAGTTGGTGCTGGTCTCCGCGCTCAGCCTGACCGTGGCTGCACTCACAACCGCCTGCGCCACGCTGACCGTGGATTTTGTCTATGTCACCAGCGCCCGCGCCGCAGGTGCCAACAACTACGGCGAAGTGGACGTGTTCGAAGTCAACTCCGAGTCCGGACACATGCGCCAGATTCCCACTTCGCCCTTCCCTTCGGGGGGCCGCAACCCGGTGGCTGAAGCCGTCTCCAGCGACAACACCAATCTTTATGTGGTCAACGAAGACGACAACACCATCGTCCAGTTCACCATCGGCAACGACGGCAAAATCTATCCTCAGAACACGGTGAATACCCCCGGCGTGTTCCCCATGGCGGTGTCGATCGCGGGATCGAACCTCTACGTTGCCGACACGTATCAGCCGCTTTCCACGTGCTCTCCCGCCGCCCCCTGCTCGGGTTCGATTGCCTCGTTTCCCATCGGCGCCAAGGGAGTCCTGGGCTCTCCCGCTGCGAACACCACCGACAGCACCAGTTACTGGCCCTTGATCATGCCCTCAAGCACCAAAGATGTCATGGTGCCGACCGCCATCAATGCATTGGCCTCCGGCTCCAACGTCTATGTAACCACTTACGACGCCACCAGCGGACTGGGCTACATCTTTCAATTCGCGGCCAGCGGCGGAGCGCTCACTCCTCTGAACAACGGCATTCCCGTCCCGGCCGGAGTTCATCCTTCTGCAATCGCCAGCGACCCGTCCAGCAGCTATGTCTACGTCACGGATTCGACCAGCGGCAATATCCTCGGCTTCGCGGTCGGCTCGGGAACTCTGACGCCGCTGGCCGGCAGCCCATTCCCCGCCGGCAGTCAGCCCTCGGCAATGGCCATCGACTCCGCCGGCAAGTTTGCCGCGGTCACCAATTCGCTGGACTCGACCGTTTCGACCTACTCCATCTCCGCCGGCGCCCTTTCGCGGGTCGGAACCTTCGCCACCGGCCTGCAGCCGGTAGCGGTCGGTATCGATCCCTCGTTGAACGAATACATCTACACCGCGAACTTTCTCGGCAACAACGTTTCAGGATTTCAACTGCAGTCCAGCTCCGGGAATCTGCTCGTAACGCAGAACTCTCCGTTTGCTGCCAATGCTCAACCCACGGCCGTCGCCGCGATTCCTCACAACGGCTCGAAAAAATAAACCGCCTGTCCGGCTGCGCGTACCGACCCGGCGGTGATTGGCGCCGCACCGGTGCAGCAGGCAATCAGCAACACTCCGTTGCAGCTTTTACAATGTGAACGGAGCAACCGTAACAGTTTTCGGGGCTGCAACCTGATAGCCCATGACGAAGGAAGCGCATGAAGTTGAGCAAACTACCGGGGTCCCCAGCGACGGGTCCTCATCGCTGGGGTGGCTTGAGCCGGCTTGTCCTGGTCTCGGGGATCAGCCTCCTCGTGGCCACTCTTTTGACCGCCTGCCAGCTGGTGACCATCGATTATCTCTACCTGGCCAGTGGGGGCTCGGGCGGCGGCGACGGGCAGATTACCGGCTATGCAGTCGATTCCCAGTCGGGCGCCCTGCGCTCGGGGGTTCCGTCAGTTGACACCGGCGGCGCCTCGCCGGTCGCCATGGCAGTGTCCGCGGATTACACCAACCTCTACGTGGCCAACCAGGGTAATAACTCGGTGGTGCATTTTGCCATTGGCAGCAACGGGGTTCTCTCCAAGAAGGACGCGATCACGACGACCGATGCTCCCGTCTCCCTCGCCGTCAACCAGGCCGGGACCTATCTCTATGTCGTATCGGGTACCACCTCGGCGACGCTGACGGCTTATCCCATCTCTTCAGGAACCATCGGCTCCGCAGCTGCCGAAGAAGTCCTGACCGTCCCCGGATTCGCCGGAGACACCCTGGTTCCGACCGGCGTGATCTCCCTGGCCAACAACGGCGCTGTGTTCGTGACCGCCTATGACCAGTCGGCCTACAACCCCGGCGGCACCACTTCAAGCACCGCAAATCCTGGTTGGATCTATTCCTTCACCGTGGGTTCGGGGGGCGCCCTGACGCCCGCCGGCGGCAGCCCGTTCAAGGCCGGCGTGAAACCCAGCGCCCTCGCTGCCGACCCCACCAACCGCTTCATCTACGTCACCGACTTTGCTTCGAACCAGCTCATCGGTTACGGAATCCAGTCCAACAGCGTACTCAACTTCCTGATCAACGGACCCTTCAAAACCGGGAACCAGCCCGCCGCCGTAGCCATCGACCCGCGCGGAAAGTTCATCTACGTGGCCAATTCCCTCGATTCGACGGTATCGGCTTACGTGATCGATCTGTCTACCGGAACACCCTCCGCCGCCATCAACACCACCGGAAGCACGGTCAATGCTACCGACACCCAGCCCGTGTCGATCATCGTGGACCCTGCCCTGGGACGGTTCGTCTATACAGCCGATCAGTTGGGCAATTCGGTCTCCGGCTTCCAGCTCGACCCCACCGCCGGCACCCTCAAGCAAGCCCAGGCCACTCCTTATCCCACTGGCGCAAGACCAACCGCGGTAGCCTGCATTCCCCACGGCAACCACTCGCTCCAAGCCGTGGCCCCCTAGCCGCCGCCTGATCGCCTAAGCAACAAAGGCCCAGCCAAACGGCTGGGCCTTGTTTTTACCCGGTCCTGTTCCCTATTCCCTATTCCCTATTCCCTTCCTTCTACGCCTTCATCCACTTTCGCAGTTGCCGCTGCGCCGGCTTCTCCACGAAATGCAACGCAACCAGCGCCAGTCCGATCAGGATCGCGTAACTGATCCAGGGGTCGAACCGTGCCAGGTGCAGCGTGTCTAGAACATGCGTGTCGTGGATCAGGTTCCAGAAATTGAAGTGCAGCAGGTAGAGGCAATAGCTGGCCTCGCCAACAAAGACCAGCGGCTTCACGCCCAGCACCTTGGCCAGGACGTTGTCCCCAGAGAGCCCCAGAATCACGCACCCGAACAATGGCATCAGCAAACCGTCGTGAATGATCGCGTACGGGATCGCCGCGCCCAGCCACAGCAGGAAGAAGATGGTCGCAAACCCCGCGAGCCCCAGTCCCAGCCGCAGCAGCCCTCCGCGAGGCAGCAGCTCATCCAGCCCTGCCAGCACCACGCCGAACACAAAGCTCGCCAGGTGCGGCAGCGGAGTGAACTTCAGAGCCTGCAGCCATTGCCCGGTGCTGAACCGGTCAGGATGCGCGATCCCGTCAGGCTTCAGAACGATGTAGAGGGTACCCGGAATCAGCCCGACCAGCCAGATCAGCCCGAGTCGACCCAGGAGCGGCGCCGTCCGGTCGGGGCGCTTCCATCGGGCCAGCCACGGAAACAGCAGGTAGTAGAAGGACTCCGCCGACATCGTCCACGCCGGCGTGTTGAGAAACGTCGCAATCTCGGGAATCCACCCCTGCAGCAACAGCGGGGTCAGCACCATCCCCGTCCAGAACATGGTGTGCGAATGCGAGACGTATTCCTGCGGCACGATCCGCCACGCCATGATCAGGCTCAGCAGGTAGATGGGATAAAGCCGCGTGAACCGCGCCTTCCAGAACCGAACCTTGTCCAGTTGCCCCGCCCGCGCCCGGCCCGCGTAGTTGTAGGCCAGCACGTACCCCGAGAGCAATATGAAAAAGCTCACCGAGGCATACCCCGCGTTGACCACCGGGGCGAAGATTCCAAACCATTGCGGGTTGGAGAAATGGAAAAGAACGATGTTGATAGCCGCGAACGTGCGCAGGCCGGTCAAGGCATTCAGCCGGTCTGGCTTGCGCGCATCCACTTTGTTCTAGACGTCTCCACCGACCGATACGATACAGACTGCAAAAGGGATTCACGCAGTGAAGCCGGTGGCTCCGAACACGCGGCATATATGGCACGCCTCTAGGGCTGGCGGCCGCGCTCGGACTACGCTGTGACCAGCGAGCCGACCTTCTCACCCATCACCACCCGCTTGATGTTCCCGGGCTGGTTCATGTTGAAGATGATCATGGGAAGGTTGTTGTCCTTGCAGAGACTCACCGCCGTCAGGTCCATCACCTTCAGACCCTGGCGCAGGATTTCCATGTAAGTAATCTCGTCGTACTTGACCGCGTCTTTGAACAGAACCGGATCGGCGCTGTAGACGCCTTCAACCTTGGTGCCCTTCAGCAGCACGTCGGCCTTGATCTCCATGGCGCGCAGGCTGGCGGCGGTGTCGGTTGAGAAGAATGGATTCCCGATGCCGGCTGCAAAGATCACAACGCGGCCCTTCTCGAGGTGGCGCACGGCGCGGCGCCGAATGTAGGGCTCTGCGATCTGGTTCATGAAGACGGCGGTCATCACGCGGCATTGCACATCGCGCTGTTCGAGCGCATCCTGCAGGGCAATGGCATTGATGATGGTCGAGAGCATGCCCATGTTATCGGCGCTCACCCGGTCCATCTCTTTGGCCTGCTCGGCAACCCCGCGGAAGATGTTCCCGCCGCCGACAACAACGGCAATCTCTACGCCGGTTGCGTGCACTTCGGCCAGCTCGGCTGTGATTTCCGCAACCTTGTCGGCATCGAGCCCAAATCCGCGCGCGCCCGCAAGAGCTTCTCCCGAAAGCTTGAGAACAATCCTTCTATACATGCCTTTTCGAGTATCGCATACAGGTCGCGCGGCTGGCAGGGCACTGGGGTAAGGCCCGTCGCGTCTTCCCGCTTCGTTGAGAAAGAACCTTCACGATAGTGAGGCGGATAATAGCTGGGTACAAGCGCCCCGCCCTGGCTCCCTCAAACCGGCTGCTCCAGGGCGGGGCTCGTTTCCTGCTAGACGCCTACGCGCCCAGCGAAAGCGCGTTGGGCACGTCTTCGCCAAGAGCCGTCGCCAGATCGTGCTGGTGCTCCTGCTCCTGCGCGATGATCTTGCGCAGTTGCTCGGCCAGGGCAAAGTGGCCCAGCTCTTCTGCCTGCTTGACCCTCACCCGATAGTTGCGGATGGTCTCGGTCTCGTTATCAAGATCGAACCGGATCATGTCTTCAGGTTGTTCTGAAATCTTGACCTCTTTGGCAACGGCCGTCGGCATTCCCCCCAGGTAATCGATCTGGTCGGCAATGATCAGCGCGTGCTGCAACTCTTCCGCGGCGTGCTTCTTCAGTTCGGCAGCGATGTTCATCCACTTCGCTCCCGTGAGCACATTGCTATACACAACATAGGCGATGATTGCCTGGTACTCCCGCGCGAGATCGTCGTTGAGAGCATTAATCAGGGTCTGGACTGCAGCTTCGTCTTTCTTTTCAGGCATGCTGGCAATTCCTTTCTTTTGGAGCCTTTTTCTTTTGGAGCTTCTGGCTCGGTAGCCATGGATTCAGATGCTCGCCGGCCGCTCGAGGGTGCTTTCAGCATTCCTCTCCCACCCAGGAAGATCCGTCAACAAATCGCCTTCCGCGGTCGACACGACATTGCTCTCCATGACCTGGCGTCCGGCCCTTTAGCGCCTCCGCCGGTGCGCCGCCGCCCGGTGTCCCGATGGAGCCGCCGCAGCAGCAGCCGACGATGCACTGAACCCCGGCAGGTCAACCCTCCGCGCAATATGATCCTGGATCCAGTGCGGATCCCACCATTCCTTGGGATCGATCTGCACCCCGTCCAGCTGCATGGCAAAGTGAATATGGTCCCCTCCGGCCATGCCCGTCATCCCGCTCTGCCCCATCACCTGGCCCTTCTTCACCGGGTCGCCTTCATGCACATCGATGTGGCTCAGATGCCCGTAAATGGTCTGCAGCCCGTACCCGTGATCGACCACGATGCAATTGCCATAAATGCCCAGCGGCGCCGCCCAGACAATCCGGCCGTCATTCGAAGCCTCGACGCCCACATGCTGCGTCACCGCCAGGTCATACCCGAGATGTACCTGCTGGTCGATCTTCTGCCCGTGATAGATGTAGTTGCGAAGATCAGCAAACGTCGCCTCGTTCTGCGAGTGCGACTGCCGCTGAAACGGCTGCGAAAACAGGAAATGGTCGGCCGTCTTGTACTGCAGGTCCGACAGCGTCTTGTTGTTGGCCTTCCGCATCTCGCTGTTGATCTTCACAAATCGCGGCACCGGATCGCCCGACCCGTTCGGATCCAGTTCGCCAACCACCTTCTGCATGAACGCGTCGCTCACCTGCAGATCATGCACCGTGTAATGCGGCTGTTCTTTCTTGGGGAAGATCACCGTTAGCGGACTGGTCACGTCATTGCCCGCTCCATTGGCGGCGTACACCAGCGGCAAGGTCGTCGGCGGCATGTTCCACGCAAACGCATACAGCGAGAACAACCCACCTTTTCCGCCGGTCATCGGCCACGCGCGAAACTTCTGGTCGCCGACCTTCACGCCCGCTTCTGAATAGGTGCCGGATACACTGAACGTCGCCAGGTCCGCCATCCCGATGTAGAGATAGTGCTGTTCTGAATCCACGCTCACCGTCGGCGGTTGCGTGACCACGGTAAGATCACGCTCCAGCCGTGCTGTCTTCCCCCGCAAATCGTTCGAGGTCGCTTCGACAATCAGCTTCGCCTTGCCGTCCTTCAGTTGCGGTGTCGTCTTGACGCCTGCGGTGAAATTTACAATGACATCCGCGCTTTTCACCGGTTGCGGTGAACCGGGTAAGACCAGGTAATTCGCCCCGCCCTGCTCGATGGTCGCGGATAACTTTTTCAAACCATGCGGATCGTGCACGTGGACGCTGAACGGTGTCGCCTGCCCGAGCGTGGAGGGAGCATTTTGCAGATCAATCACAGGCGTTGCCGAGCGCAGAAACACCACGGCAATCGCCGCCACGACGAGAGCAACTAAAACAGCAAGGACTTTACGCACAACCTCATTGTAGCCCTGAAAAAACCTCGCAAACGTCCCGCCCGGCACTGAGGAAAACCTGACGAATCCCCGGTGTTAACGCCGCTGTGACAATGCTTCCACAAAAAAATATGTCACCACCGTAACTTCTCGGCGTCCCCGCGCGAACCAGCCAGTGAAGCCGCACGTGCGGGACTTGCCCACCTCGGGCCGGTCCGCACGCCGGCGAGAATTCCCCTCACACCCCTCGGAGAACTTCCATGAAGATATTCCCCACTCTCGCCGGCGCTGCGTTGCTGGCAGCCGCCGCCTCCCTAGCTGCCGCGGAGGGCAGGCTCGTTGTCACCGCATCGAATGCAACCAGCAATCAACTCCTCGTCTTCAATGCCGCGGGCAAACTGGTCGAAACCGTTGCCACCGGGGGCCAGGGCGGGGTAAGCGGCAATGCCGGCGGCATCGCCCTCTCCCATGACCGGCTCGCGGTGGTCAACTTCGGATCGAAGAACGTATCGATCTTCGCGCACGACGACGCTTCATTCAAGCTCAAGCAGCTGGTTGCGACCGGTTCCAGCCCGGTCAGCGTCGCCTTCGGTCACGGTCACCTGTACATCCTCGGCACCACGGAGGTCGAATCCCATCGCCTTTACGATTATGGCGTTGACGCCAACGCTGACGGCGTTGCCTCCCTCGTTCTCGCCGACGGATCGGCCGCGCAGGTGGGCGTGATTGAAACCCAGCTCATCATTTCGGAGAAAAACAACGTCATCGAGAGCGTCAACCTGACCGGCAACGGAGCCGTTACCGGCGCTGCCACCACGGTGAAGAACATTCCCGCCAACGTTAATGCGCCCTTCGGCATGGCTACCCGCGGCAACGACGCCTACGTCACCATCGCGCACGCCGACGAAATCAGCCTCGTCCGCAATGACGCCGTAGTCACCGTGACGCCCTCGGTTACACAGCACGCTCCCTGCTGGGTCACTCTCGATGGACCGTTTCTGTTCTCCGCCAACTCTCCCAGCATGAGCGTCTCGCGCTATCTCGTCTACGGGACCAAAATCGTGCAGCAGGCCGCCGTCGCCGCCACCTTCAGCGGCAATCCTACCGACATCGAATACGGGGCCGGCCTGGTCGCCGTCATCGACAGCAACGGAACCGTCTCGCACCTGTCCATCTTTGCCGCGGACGGTGACGGGAACCTAACCCTGAAAGGTGCTGCCACCACCGCCAGCGCCAACGGCGTCGTCGTCATACCGGAAGACTGATCGCGTCGGCGGACAGGGTGCGGGCTCTCTCTCGTTAGGATTGCCCGCATCACCCGCAACGCCAGAGGGCATAATGAATCCGGAAGCTCATTCGGCTTGATTGCGGTACACCGCCGCCCCGCATATCGCTGGGCCCGGGAAGAGGATGGCAAGATGCCTGTTCGCTCGGCGCCGGAATCCACTTCGTCCGTGGATCTGGAATCGCTGATGTCGGCCTATCAGCAGGCCGACCACGAGAGAACTACGGCGCTCATCGAAAAGGTGAGTCCGCTGCTGCTGCGCTATTTCCGCATGCAGCCAGCCAGCCGGAGGCATGCCGAAGACTTGCTGCAGGAAACCTGGATTCGCATTCACAAGGCGCGCCACACCTGGCGCTACCGTGAACCGGTTTTGCCCTGGATCTTCGCCATCGCGCGTCACACCGGCGTCGATGCATTCCGCAAATACCGCCGCGTCGAACTGCGCGAAACCCAGGTTGATGAACTGCCGCAGACTGCCGCGCCCGATCCGTCCCCCTCCACCCACGACGCGGATCTCGACACTTTGCTTGCCGCGCTGCCGGAGAGCCAGCGGGAAATTATCGTCATGCTCAAAGTTACCGGCATGAGCATCGAAGAAGTAGCAAGCGCCACATCGGCCACCGCCGGTTCAGTCAAGCAGAAAGCGCATCGCGCCTACGGGAAACTGCGCGAAATTCTGTCCCACCGAGCGAGGAAGCAATGAAGCCCGAAGACATCGATGACATCTTCGCGCGCGCTGCCGCAAGCCCGGCAGCGCCCGACATCGATCGGGCCGCCGCCCTGCGCGCTCGAAGCGAGATCCTCGCCGGTCTGAGCCCTGTGCGGCCCCTCGCCGATGCCCGTGTCATCACTGTGCTCCTGGTTGCAGTCTGCGCAGGGTGTGCAGTCGCAGCCGCATCTGCTCTCGGCCTGGCCGGCCTCCACGCCCTGGCCCCCTCCCAGCGCGCCCTGATCTTCGCCACGCTTCTTTCCGTGATGTGGATCGCCGCCGCAGCCTGCGCCCGCGCCATGCGCCCCGCCCAGGGCGCTTCCCTTGCGCCCTGGGCTCTGGCGCTCGCGTCAACCGCGTTTCCTGCCTTGTTCGCGCTGGTCTTCCGCGGCTACGGCCTGGCCCGATTCGCTCCCGAAGGCATCCCCTGCCTCCGTGCCGGCCTTTTGGTCGCCATTCCCACAGCGCTGATCGTCGCCGTGATCCTGCGTCGAGGGTTCATCCTGTCCTGGACCACCGCTGGCCTGGCGGCGGGGGTGCTGGCGGGCCTCGCAGGCCTCGCCATGCTCGAACTGCACTGCGCCAATCTCAAGGCCATTCACGTCATCGTGTGGCATGTGGCAGTGGTCATAAGCAGCGGCGTCCTCGGGTGGATAACTGGCCGCATCATGGATGCCAAGGGCCGCAGTCCGGGCCGGCCTTCCGGCAAATAAAAAGCGCCCTGCCGTTTGGGAACGAAGTTCGCCAAAAAGCAGGACGCCGGTTTCTGATTCGCGAAGCGCGACTACTCGCCCGCGGTCTCCACAGCCTTGGTCTGCGCGACCGTCCAGTCGGGAGCGCCCACCTTGAACCGCGCGAAGCGGCGCACCGTGATGTTCTCGCCCAGCTTGCCCACCTTCTGAGCAATCAGTTCCTTGATCGAGATGCCCTGATCCTTGATGAAGGGCTGCTCCAGCAGGCAAACCTCTTCATAGAACTTGGCCATCTTGCCATCCACGATCTTTTCGATCACCGGGGCCGGCTTGCCTGTGGCCGCGGCCTGGGCGCGAAAAATCTCCTTCTCGCGCTCGAGATCGGCCGAGGTCACATCTTCGGGCTTTACGTAGCGAGGATCGGTCGCGGCGATGTGCATCGAGATATCCTTCATCAGGTCCTGGAAGTCCTCGGTTCGCGCTACGAAATCGCTCTCGCAGTTGATCTCGAGCAGAACGCCGATCTTGCCGCCGGCATGAATGTAGGTTCCGATCGAACCTTCGTTGGTCGTGCGCGCGGCCTTCTTCTGCGCCGAGGCCATGCCCCGCTTGCGCAGCACCACGAACGCATCCTCGATGTTGCCCTTCGACTCCTGCAACGCCTTGAGGCAGTCGCCCATCGGCGCGCCGGACTTTTCGCGCAGGTCTTTTACGAGCTTGGCATCAATCTTCTCAGTCACAGTCGTCATTCCCTCTTCTCGTTTCCTCGTTCCAATTTGGTATTACTCGATCCGCCCCGCACCGCAAGTCTTTTGACAATCACGGTCAGCCACGTTCAGCGGCCGCGAAGCGCGATGAGCTCCGCCGCGGGTGGTTACAAAAGAAAAGCGTGGCACCGGATGAGGGCGGCCACGCTTTCCACGTTGCGCGCATTCACGCGCCAGGAATACTAACGGGCACCCTCAGCAGCTTCTGTCTCTTCCAGCAGTGCGGCCACGGCGGCAGGAGCCTTGCGAACACCCGCGCCCAGGGCTGCGTCAAAGTCGATGTCTTCGCCCGAAGCAGCCTCGACGGCAACACCCTCTTCAGCCGGCGCCGCTGGTGCTTCCTCGATTGCGAATGCCTTGTCGCCCACCAGGTTCACGCCCTCGGCAGCCGAATCGGCAATCTTCGAGGTGAACAGGCGAATCGCACGCAGCGCGTCGTCGTTGCCGGGAATCACGTAATCCACAACCGTCGGATCGCAATTGGTATCGACCACCGCAACCACCGGGATGCCCAGCTTGCGGGCTTCCTTCACGGCAATGGCCTCGTTGTTCGAATCGATCACGAACAGCGCGTCGGGAAGGCGCTTCATCGTCTTGATGCCGGCCAGATTTGCCTGCAGGTGCTTGCGCTCCCGCTCCAGCTTGATCACTTCTTTCTTGGTCAGCAGTTCATAGCGGCCATCCGTAGCCATCTCATCCAGTTCCTGAAGGCGCTTCACCGACTTCTGCACCGTTACCCAGTTGGTCAGCAGCCCGCCCAGCCAGCGCTGGTTGATGTAGGGCATGCCCGCGCGGTTAGCCTCTTCGGCTACGGCGTCCTGGGCCTGGCGCTTGGTGCCGACAAAGAGGATCATCTTGCCGGAAGCGCACAGATCGGTGACAAACTTCGACGCATCCTTAAACAGCTTGAGCGTCTTCTGCAGGTCGATGATGTAGATCCCGTTGCGCTCGCCGAAGATGTATTCCTTCATCTTGGGATTCCAGCGCTTGGTCTGATGCCCGAAGTGAACACCGGCTTCGAGCAGCTCCTTCATTGTGATCGTGGCCATTGGCCTCCTTTGTGAAATTGCATCCGGGCTAACCTTCGTCTGGCCCGGATTGAACCCGCTCGCGCGGGAGATGGAAAACTGAGGGAACAGGCAGTAGGGAATAGTCCTCCCCTAATCCCTATTCCCTGAAGCGCATCTAGCGCTTCGAGAACTGGAACCGCTTACGGGCGCCCTTCTGACCGTACTTCTTGCGCTCCTTGACACGGGCATCGCGGGTCAGGAGGCCTTCGGCCTTCAGCGTCTTGCGCAGTTCCGGGTTGAACTCGATCAGGGCACGGGCCACACCCATCTTCACCGCATCGGCCTGGGCCGCCACGCCGCCGCTCTTGACGGTGGCAAGCACATCAAAGCTGGCAGCCAGTTCGGCCACCACCAGCGTGCGCTTGGCGGAAACCCGCTGCTGCTCGGTCACGAAGTACTCTTCGAACCCCTTGCCGTTGACCTTCCACTCACCCGTTCCGGGGCGAAGAAACACGCGTGCGATCGCCGATTTGCGACGTCCCGTGCCGTAATACTGAACCAGATCTGCCATTCATCCTCTTTAGCTGCTAGCCGCTAGCTTTTAGCTTCTAGCTCATTCGTGCCGTCGTAGGCTCTTGGTGTCGCCCTCAGCTTCCGTCCCGGCAACAACCAGCCAGGAGCCAGATGCTAAGAGCTGATAGCTGCTCTTACGCCACTTCCATGGCCACCGGCGTCTGCGCCTGGTGGGGGTGCTTGTCGCCGCGGTAAACCTTGAGCTTGGTTGCCATCTGCCGACCCATCTTGCTCTTCGGCAGCATGCCCTTGATCGCTTCTTCCAGGATCTTTTCCGGCCTGCGGACCAGAAGCCGGGTGAACGACTCCTCGCGCAATCCGCCGGGAAATCCCGTGTAGCGGCGATAAACCTTCTTCTGGCTCTTCAATCCGGTCAGGCGAACCTTCTCCGCATTGATCACAATCACGTGATCGCCCATATCGATGTACGGGACGTACCGGGGATTGAGCTTGCCGCTCAACACGCTTGCGGCCTTGGTGGCCAATCTGCCCAGCGTCTGGCCATCTGCATCAAGCACAAACCATTTGCGGTCAATATCCTTGCCGCTCGGAACAAAGGTCGACATTTCTCTCCTGCCCTTTAAAAAACTCTCTCGCCGGGAAAACTCCGGCTGGCCAAAAAACTGCCGCGCAAACGCGTTTGCCCGCGCTCGCTCTGCGCACGGGATTAGTACTATGCCCACTGCCAAACAAAACTGTTCGGGTGAGAACTGCGGGGCTTACCCTCTCCGGGTTCCTGGCTCTGCTGGAATCACACCGCCCCAGCAAAAGGTGCCTTTTCCGATCAAACCCTGTCAGGCCCAACCGGCCGAGTCCGGGTTATGACACAGACCCGAGGCGCAACACCGCACAAGGACTCCAGAATACGCGATCCGGCAGGCAGAGTCAACGAGTTGGAGCTTGGCTCCGGACATTTCCAGCCGGACATTTCCGGCCAATCGTTGTCGCTTCCCGCCTCCGCTGCCCGGACTGGCGTTCCGGCATATTTTACAAGACTTTACTTGCGCTTCTTCCCCGCTTCCCTTTTCATGTACTTTGACGGTGGCCGACCGCCCATCCGAAGGCGATCAGACTGTCCGCTCCAGGGCGTTCCCATTGGGGAGGAATGCCCCCCCGCTCGCTGCTTCAACACTTTCGCGCTCTTTCGGCGCCTGCGAGCCGCCGCACCGGCTTGCTCGATGGCAGCGGGCCGGTGCCAGATGGATTCGAAGCGGCACGAACGACCCCACACCTGGATTTCCTGCCCGGTTCTCTCTCCCCAAATTTTCCTTCGCGCTACCCCCATCCGCGTCTTCACGCTCTCTCTGGGACTGGCTCTTTTGAGCAACGTCCTTTTCGAGACCCTCAGGCCGATCTTGACTCTGGGTTCCTTCGTTGACATTGTTGCCGGCATCAGTTGACCACCGGGTCCACCCAACTCCGCGCGTTCGATCTCGCTACCAATAGCTCGACAAAAAAATAGTCTCCCACGCAAGTATCGAGGTTCGATAACAGCCGTCGCGATGCAATCGTCAGGCTCTCTGAGCGCCGCACAACCGCGTGTTTGTGCCGGCTCGCGCCTCAAAGTGACACACGTAACCTTCACGCGTACCTTACCTTGCGCCTGCAACAATTCGCGAAATTAGCATCGCCGCGTGTAACGATCTTTCTCCGCATCCCACTACTGCGCTGTAACACTCTGATGCTTTATCAGAGACCTCCCCCAAAAGGAAATGATCAAAATGAAAACCGTATTTTCCGCCCTCGCGGCGGTCCTGGTGCTCTCTGCTCCCATGGCTAACCTCGCACAGAACACCAAGCACATGCAGCCCAACGAAGTAGCTACCAACCTGCCCGGCGTCACCACCATCCTCGCGCCGCCTGCGGGCTTCGACCCCATCAACGCTTCCGATGAAGACCTCGCCTATCACGGCTTTCCGCCGCGCCCCAACCAGAACACCGAGCCCAAGGCTTATGCCACCTGGGTCAAGGCGATGAATGGCTCCAAGACGCGCGTCACGCCCAAGCTCGAGCAGACCTCCGTCTTCCACGGCCCCGTGCAGCTCAAGCAGAAGGTCAACGCCTCCGCGCTCGAGAGCAACATCGCGCTTGCCGGCCAGCCCAGCAACACTTACAACTCCTCCAACTGGAGCGGCTACGTTTCCTTCAGCGGCGCCACCAGCTACGGTTCGAAGTCCTACTACTTCACCGTCAACGACCTCACCGTTCCCGTGGCTCAGCAGGCCTTCGGCGCCTGCACCGGCGGATGGGACTGGGGCTCGGCGTGGAACGGAATCGACGGCTGGGGCTCCAGCGACGTTCTCCAGGCCGGCATCGAGTTCGACGCCTATTGCTCCGGCGGAGCGCGCTCTGCCTACTACTCCGCGTGGTATGAGTGGTATCCCTACGGCGAAGTCCGCATCCCCAGCCTGCCCATCGCTCCCGGCGACGACATCTTCATCGAAGTCTGGAACACCTCATCCACCGCAGGCCACGCCTATCTCGTGAACTACAACACCGGTCAGGCAGTCAACATCGCCTTCAGCGCATACCCCGGTCACCCCCTCGTCGGCAACTCCGCGGAATGGGTCATCGAGCGTCCCAGCGTTAGCGGCAGCCTCGCCACGCTCACCAACTACATCATGGATCCGTTCTGGGATTCATACGCCTACACGCAGGGTGATGCCGCGTTCTACGACATCGCCACCTCCACCCCGGTCGACATGCTCGACAACAGCGGAAACCTCATCTCCTATCCGGAGTATGTAGGCGTCGAAGCCTTCGTCGGACACGACACCGGCTCGGCCTACTGATTGCCAACCGGAACGAAGACCGCGCGGCCCGCAACCTGACCGCAGCAGTCAAACCGCACAAAGGGCGACGGCCAATCAGCCGTCGCCCTTTGCATTTGCATTGTTTTGCTACACCACCGCTCGCCCCTAATTCAGCTTGCGATCGCGTCCGTCGAACTAACCCTGAATCGCTTCATTTGAATCGACAGCGTCCGCTCGATCTTGCGCAGATCGCCGCGCTCCGACCGGCTCGCAAACGTCGAGGCCACGCCGTGCGCGGAGGCGCGACCCGTGCGGCCTACGCGGTGCACGAAATCCTCCGCCATCTTGGGCAGGTCATAGTTCACCACGTGTGCGATGTCAGCGACATCGATGCCGCGGGCGGCCACGTCCGTAGCGACCAGGACGCGGTGACGCCGCTCCGCAAAGCTGCGCAGAGCGGAATTGCGCTGCGACTGCGTGCGGTCTCCGTGAATCTGGGTCGCCGACCAGCCCGAACGCGTCAACCGGCGCGCCACCCTGTCAGCCCCGTGCTTGGTCCGCACGAACACCAGGAAACTGCCCCGCTCGGAATCGAGCAGGTGCTCGAGCAGTTCCTGCTTCTTGTTCTGCTCCACTTCAAAGGTCCGCAGTTCCACATTTTCCGCCGGCTTCAACACCGAGCCGATCTCAACGCGTACCGGGTTGGCGAGATACTTGTGCGCCACCTCGCGGACCGCGCCTTCCAGCGTGGCCGAATAGCACAGCGTCTGCCGCACCGGGGGCAGCGCCGAAGCGATGCGCGCGATGGCCGGTTGGAAGCCCATGTCCAGCATCCGGTCAACTTCATCGAGCACCAGCATCTTCACCTGGTCCAGCCGCACCAGCTTGCGCTTGAGAAAGTCCTCAAGCCGTCCCGGGGTCGCCACGATCAGGCGCGCGCCCTTCCTGATGATGTCGAGCTGACGGGCTTCCGGCATGCCTCCCACTACCAGGGCCACCGTGTGCGCGTTGCTTGAACGGATCGCGCGGAAGGCCTGCTCCACCTGCATGGCCAGTTCGCGGGTTGGCAGCAAAATCAGCGCATGCGCGCCGCGGCCGTCTACCTTCTGCAGCATCTCGGCCACCGGGATGAGGAAGCTGAGGGTCTTGCCAGTACCGGTCTGCGCCGTGGCCAGCACATCGCGGCCCTCCAGCGCGGCGGGAATCGCGCCTGTCTGCACCGGTGTCGGCACTTCGAACTGATTGGCGTTGAGTCGCGCCATGAGCGCGGGCGAAAGAGAAAACTCTGAAAAATTCTTGGTCAAGTTAGAAAACTTTCCTGTTGATTCCGGGGCCTCTTTTCCCAACGGGCCTGCGGGCGGAATCGGACTTGAGGCGAATACACGACGACTGCACGCGTACCTGCCTGCTTTAAAAATATGCGTAAGAGAGAACCAACCTCGTCCACGGGACTGGCGCACCGGCACTCACTGAGAGTTTGCCTGCTCGCCTGGAGCTGACCCACGCTGATTTATCGCCTCGCGGCACACTGCCGCCCGGCAACCCACCCATCGGCGTGGCGCAATCCTGAGGACACGCACTACCGACTCTCTCGCGAGCGTTTCAAACTGCACGAGCGGTCAAGGCATATGACCAATGGGTTTACGCTGTAGGGGCTTGGGGGAAATCTGTGCAAGGCTGAATTGCCTTATCAAGGCAAACCGCCGCTCACGACCAATACACTGAGCGTGGCTTTATTGTAGCACGCGAAAGCTTTAGCTGCTGCCGGCGGGGGTTCCGGCGGCTATTTGGCGGCCCCAGCCGCGCTCATCGATCGAAACCCCGCATCAAGTTCCCCCGCCCCGCTGACGCCGCTCAGGCCGTCGGCACCAGGCGGCGCTGCAATGCTTCGAGCGTCTGCCCTTTGGTCTCGGGATAGGCCAGCAACACGACTACGAACTGCACCACCGTCATCACGCCGAAAAAGATGAACGGCACCTGGCGGCCCATGCTTTCCGCCAGAATCGGGAACGCCAGCGCAATGGCCGTGTTCATGATCCAGTGGCTGGCATTGCCGATTCCCTGGCCTTTGGACCGGACATGATTGGGAAACACTTCGCCGATGTAAACCCAGATCACCGCCCCCTGCGAGAGCGCAAAGAACCCGATGTAGATGATCAGCAGCCACACCAGTGCGCCCGGGTGCGAATGCGACGCAAAGATCCAGGAAACACCGAACAGGCAAGCCGCTGTCCCCGCCGCGCCAATCAGCAGCAGCGTCTTGCGACCCAGTTTGTCGATCACGCTCATCCCCACCATGGTGAACAGCAGGTTGGTAAACCCGATCGCGATCGCCTGCTCGTCGCCCGAAATCTGGCTGAACCCCGCGGCAATAAAAATATCGTTGAGATAGTAGAGAATCGCGTTGATCCCCGCCAGCTGATTGAACGCGCCAATCGAGATGGCGAGAAACAGAGGATAGCGATACTTCCAGCGGAACACCGCCTCGTGGGCGCTCGCATGCTCCTGGGCCAGGGCTGAACGAATATCCGCCAGTTCTCCCTCCGGATCCGATTCGCCCATCATCTTCAACACGGCCAGCGCTTCGTCGACGCGATCCTTTGAAGCCGACCACCGCGGGCTGCGCGGGATTCCGAACAGAAGTACCAGGAAGCCCAGCGCCGGAATCGCTGCCACGCCCACCTGCCAGCGCCACTCGTTCGCGCCCAGGTGCAGCGTGCGAATGACATAGTTGGAGGTGTAAGCCAACAGGATCCCCAGCACCACGTTGAATTGGAACGCGCCTACCAGACGCCCCCGCCACTTGGCCGGAGATAGCTCGGCAATGTACACCGGCCCCAGCACCGATGACGCGCCGATACCAAGTCCTCCGATGAACCGGAAGACCATCAGGGAGGGCCAGCTCCACGCCAGCGCTCCGCCTATCGCGGAGATCACGTAAAGGATCGCCGTAATGCGCAGCGTCTCCCGCCCGCCCAGTTTCTGGCCGACCACCCCGGCAGCCAGCGAGCCCACCACCGTCCCGATCAGCGCGATCGCAACCGTCCACCCCTTGCCCTGGGGACTTAGTTGATACAGCTTGACCAGCGCATCGATAGCGCCGGATATCACCACTGTATCGAAGCCAAAAAGCAGGCCGCCAAGCGCACCCGTCAGGGTGGCCTTCATGAGGTTTACGTTCGGTCGCATCGTTGGGGTTTCCTTGGATAACCCACTCATCCTACAGACTGCGGCCTTATGCGGCAATCAGCCGGCGAGGCAGCACATACCGCCCTCTTTTCAAGCCGCGGCTTCCTCCTGCGGCACGCCCGGCCGCACGCACAGCACCCGGCATCGATCCTTGCCCCTTGCCGCCCATGAGACCGGCATGTGCGTGTCGATATACATGCAGTCCCCGGACTCCATCACTTCGCGCAGTCCTCCGGCATTCAATTCCAGGCTGCCCTCGACCACATACACCAGTCCGCACACCGGATGGGTTTCGCCTTCTGAAAACGGATCGCCCCCATCGGGTGACACACTGACGAGCTGCGCGAACAGACAGGGGGATCTCATCACCGCGTGCAGCGGCAGTGGCCTCTCCGGTTCCGATCCTCTTCCATGACTGCGCAATTGCGCCTTGCGGGTAATCGACAGCGTGTGGTGATGGGGCTCGGTGAAAAAATGGCTCATGCCCACGCCATACACGCGGCTTATCGTGGCCAGGGTGGGCAGCGTGGGAATCATGCGGTCAGTTTCGAGTTTCGACAACAATGCCGTGGACAGACCCGTTTCTGCCGCCAGGCGCGCCAGGGTAAGTCTCTTCTGGGTGCGCAGAGCGCGGAGTTTCATGCCGATACAATAAGGTTCGAGCGACCATTGCGCGTATGAGAGCGTATTAGACATTGCTTCCTCTCGACCAAGCTTGCTGCCGTATTGCATCGGCAATCTGGAAGAATTCTGGAGAGATTTGGAGCGGCTCCCCTGTGGCCTTCGGCTACAATTCACCAAAAGAGTGAATTTGGACCCGGAACGGGCACAGCAATTTTCCCCGCCGCAAGGCATCTCAACGGCCAACCATCAGAGACTGTGCAACAGGCGGTCCCACTCCCGCTCCAAATCGGAAGAGAGGCAATCTTACTTATGATCATTCTTTCCCGCGTCGCATCCTTCCTCCGTCCCCGTCCCCTTTTGCTCTGGGTCGCAATCGCAACTGCGGCACTGTTATGCCCGGCTCAGTCCAAGCCCGCCGCCGATGCCGCACCCGATGTCCTCATCCTCAGCAACGGCGACACCCTGCATGGAAAATTTGTCAGCGAAATCGGCGGCAAGGTCACTTTTCACAGCGATCCCCTCGGTGACGTCACGGTGGACTGGGCCAAGATCAAGGAACTCCACGCCGGGGAACGCTTCGCCGTCCTCGACAAGAATGTTAAATTTTTGGGAAAGAAGAAGGCAGCGCGCATTCCCATCGGTGCTATTGATGTCACCTCTGATGGCATCGCCATCCACGGCGGGGATGCCAGCGCACCCGCTACCGTACCCACCAAGGACGCTATCTACATCGTCGACGCGCCAACCCTCGACAAGGAGATGAATCATGAGCCGAGTTTCATGTCCGGCTGGAACGGCGCCGCGACCGCCGGCGCAACCCTGGTGACCGCAACCCAAAACCAGTACACCGTCTCCGGATCGCTTGGCCTGGTCAAGACCGTCCCCAGCGTCAGCTGGCTCACGCCCCGCAATCGCACCTCGGCCGACTTCAGCGGCTCTTACGGAAAAATCACCCAGCCCGCCTACGTTGCGGATGGCCTCCTGGTTCCCGCCACCGTAACCAAGTCCGCCATCGCTCACCTCGACGCAGAACGCGACCTGTTCTTCTCTCCTCGCTTCTTCGTGCTGGCGCAGACAGCCTTCGATCACAACTTCGCCCAGGACCTTCAGCTGCAGCAGATCTACGGCGCTGGCCTCGGCTGGACCGCGCTCAAAACGCCCACCCAGGAAGCCGATCTCAAAGCCACCATGCAATATGAGAAACAACAATTCATCAACGGCACATCCGCGACAAACCAAAATTTGATCGGCTCCACGTTCGCGGCGAATTACTTGCTTCACCTAAAGCTAGTTACCTTTACTCAGAACCTCTCTTTCATTCCCGCCTATAACACACCGCGCGCATATTCCGCGAGCGAAACAGATACATTTGCGTTTCCAGCTTACAAACGTTTGAGCTTTAGCCTCGGAACAATTGACAGTTACTTAAACGATCCCCCGGTATCTCTTCCTCCTACGAAAAGAAATTCGTTTCAGTTCACCATGGGCCTTACTTATGCGATCAAATCAAAGTACTAAGTGGAGTGAGCTGCATCACGAACTAACCTCCAACGTCACAAACTGTTCATAAACGGGGTAGCAATGCCTAGATAGGGTAACTACCCGCCTGTGTTATCAACATAAGTACATTAGTGACCGCGTCGCGTGTGGGGATTGGTTGTTTTCAAATAGTCCCGGGTGCATAATTGTTTCCATTGACTGTCAACGGGGCGGGACTGGAAACAAGCACCCGAGGTCCAAATGCTTCCCACGGAGTTCACGCACGACCACGCGTTCTACCGTGGAGCGGTGAGTTTCCTTAAACCTCGGAAGCTTATTGAATCTTCGGATAGATTCGCGATTGGTCCGAGAGTGTTATGGCCCCACATGTACCGGGTTTTCCGACCAGTTCTAATCTCCCCGATCCTGAATATACCTTTGGTAATTTTCGCCTCGCATCCGACGGCACCCTGATGCGAAGCCATGAAGAAGTCCACCTGCCCCCTAAAGAACTGGCGGCGCTGCGCGTCCTGTTGATGCACGCCGGACAGGTGGTCACCCGCGCCCAGCTCAAGCAGGAATTATGGGGCGACGTTCACGTCACCCCCGACAGCGTGCCGCGCTGCCTGTCGTCATTGCGCGCGCGCCTCGAACCCGACCGCTGCATCCAGACCCTCTATAAGCGCGGCTATCGCCTGATTGGAAACGTTGTCCGTTATGGCTCCGCCGCCCAACCCGCTTACCGGCTGGCCATCTTACCCTTCACCGTCGGCCAGGGCGCCGACGAATTTCTCGGGCCGGCTATCGCGGAGGAAGCGACCGCTCGACTCACCGAAATCAACTACCCCACACTGGCCATCCTGGCCCGCGATTCGGTTTTCGCTCTCACTCACAGAGGCCACAGCGCCGTCGAAGTCGGCAAAGCGCTGCGTGCGGACCTCGTGCTGACCGGCAAAGTGTTCGCCACCCCATCGCACTTTCGGCTGCGTACCGAGATGGTCCGGGTTGAAGATGCGACACAGGTCTGGATCGAGGACATGATGGTCGCGCGCTCCCAGGTCGCCGAATTGAAGCTGGAGCTGGCAAGCCGTCTCCAAGCGCGCCTGGGGGCGGATCTGGCCGGGGAAAAGATCCGGCTCGCAAAGGCCCCGAGCGCCGTCATACGCCCGGATGCCTACGAATCGTTCCTGCGCGGCCACCATGATTGGCAGTCCTTTGACCGCCATCGCATGGTCGATGGGATGCAGAGCCTGCTGCTGGCGGCCGAGCTCGATCCTAACCTGTTGGCAGCGAAAGTTGATCTTGCCCGCGTCATCATGGCCCAGGAACTCGTCGGATTCATGCCCCCGCGCGTTGCCGCCGACCGCATCCGCGGGATCTTCCGCGCAATATCCGATAGCGGGCTCGATGAACCTGCCTTGCTTCCCGCAAGGGGCTGGATCGCGTTTCACGTCGACCGCGATCTCGGGCTGGCCCTGGAACTGTTCTCGCAGTCGGCGCACATTCCCCACGACGCGTGGACCACTCGCCTGCGCGTGATGCTGGCGCTCAGCTGCCGGCGCTTTGAGGAAGCCACCGAGTGGCTCCACTCCGCCCTCCTTGTCGATCCCTACGCGCCATGGCTCCATGCCACCCTGGCGTGGGCCTCCCATCTTGCCGGAGACGTCGATGCCAGCAGGACCCAGATTGAAGACGCCATACGCCTTTTCCCTGAACATGACAGCACCCGCTTCTATGGCAGCATCCTGCTCGCCTACCAGGGAGACGCGGAGCGCGCTGAAAAAATGGCGAATTCACTGGTCCGGGAAAAGCCCTATTTCGACCTTGCCGCTGCCGCACACGCATATGCCCTGGCTCGGAGCGGGCGCAACGCCGAAGGCGGCGAAGTGCTCCAACGCATGCAGTGGTTGAGCCGCGAGCGCTTCGTGCTCACATCGTTCCAACCCGCTGCTTATCTTGCCCTAGGCGATGTCGACTCGGCCCTCTCCGAGTTGCGCGCCGGCAACGACATCCGCTGTCCATGGTTCTTCCAGTCGCTCGCCGATCCCCGTCTGAAGGATCTTCACGGCCATCCGGAATTCGAGCAAATGCAGGCGTCGCTCAACAGTCTCGTATCTGCCGCGGGCGAATCTTCCGAGTTCCAGGCATAAGACGTTCCTATCCCATAACTAAACCGATATAGCTGGCCAGACGCGCCCCCGGGCTTGTACAGTCTTTGGGGGCCGGGCGGGTGTTCCATCAGCCAGCGCCTGATATTTCCGCTTTGAAGCATCCGCGATCTGGCGTTAAACGGCGCCAGGACCCTACCGTTCGCCCATTCGCCGCTCGCTACTCGCGGGGAGGAAAGTTTCGATGTCCATTCGTCGTATCACCCTTCTGGGTCGCATCACCCTTCTGGATAGCATCGCTCAGCTGCATCGCATTGGCTCTTCTCAACGCCGCGCACTGCTGCTGCCCCTGCTGTGGGTCGTCTGTGTCGCCATGGCTTCGGCCCAAGAGCCTGCTTACCTCAACCCCGCCCTTCCCGCAGCCGAGCGGGCCCACGATCTCGTCAATCGCATGACCACCGAAGAGAAGGCAGCGCAGCTCGAGGATTGGGCCACCGCCATCCCCCGCCTGGGCGTTCCCGACTATCAGACCTGGAACGAAGCACTGCACGGCGTGGCCCGAGCCGGGTATGCCACCGTCTTTCCCCAGGCCATCGGCATGGCCGCAACATGGGATCGCTCCGTCCTCCATGAGATGGGCGACGTGATTTCCGACGAGGCCCGCGCCAAGTACAACCAGGCCCAGCGCGAAGGCAATCACCGCATCTTCTACGGGCTTACCTTCTGGTCTCCCAACATCAACATCTTTCGCGATCCCCGCTGGGGACGCGGCCAGGAAACCTATGGCGAAGATCCCTTCCTGACCGGCCGCATGGGCATCGCCTTCATCGGCGGCGTGCAGGGCGACGACCCCGACCATCCCCGTGCCATCGCCACCAGCAAACACTTCGCGGTGCACAGCGGTCCCGAGCAGCTGCGCCATGGATTCAATGTCGATCCCAGCGCCCGCGACCTCGAGGAAACCTACCTCCCCGCATTCCGCGCCACCGTGACCGAGGGCCATGTGCAATCGGTCATGTGCGCCTATAACTCCATCGATGAGTTCCCCGCCTGCACCAACAAGATGCTCCTCAAGGAACACCTGCGCGACGCCTGGGGATTCAAGGGCTTCGTCGTCTCGGACTGCGGCGCCATCGTCGACGTCAATCAGGGCCACAAGAAGACTCCCGACGTGATGCATTCCTCGGTACTGGCCATCCAGGCCGGCACCGACCTGTCCTGCAGCATCTGGACGCCCGGGTTCAACACCCTCGCCGATGCCGTAAAGCAGGGTCTGATCACGGAGGACGCCCTCACCCAGGCGGCCGAACGTCTCTACACCGCCCGTTTCCGGCTTGGTCTCTTCGATCCCCAGGGATCAAGTGCGCTCGACAGAATCCCTTTCAGCAGCGCTGCCTCAGACCAGCACCGCCAGACGTCGCTCAAGGCTGCCGAAGAATCGATCGTGCTCCTCAAGAACAATGGAGCCCTGCCTCTTAAGAGCTCTCCCGGCCACATCGCCGTCGTTGGACCAACTGCCGATCAACTCACCTCGATCCTCGGCAACTACGTCGGCACACCCTTCCATCCCGTCACGCCTCTTGATGGAATCGCCAGCCAGTTCCACAGCTCGCCCATTCTGTACGCGCAAGGGTCTACCCTGGCTGAGGGCGTCGGTGTGCCCGTTCCCCGCACCGCTTTCGGACTGAATAAGGGACTGAAGACCGAATTCTTCGCTACCCCTGACTGGACGGGCCGTCCGGTAGCGGTCGAAACCGAAACCGCCGTCCAGACCGACTGGGAAAACGCCCAGCCGGTGCCCGGGCTCGATACCCATAATTACTCCGTCCGCTGGAGCGGCTCCATCGCTGCACCCGGGGCGGGACACTACGTCTTCACCCTCGAGCCCGGCGACAGCTTCCCATACTCGCCCAACGAAACTTACCGTTTTGTACTCGACGGCAAGGTGCTCTCCGAGGGCAGCCTGCGCGCCGGTTCGGACATGTCCGCCATGGGCAACTTCAAGGCTGCGCCCGGCGCCTCTCCCACCGCTCCGCCGGTCATGAAGTTCGCCAAGCCGCCCGTCATCGAGGTGGACTTCGCCGACACCCATCCGCACGACATCCGCATTGAATACTCCCACTCCGGCGACCAGGCGGGCGGCGGTCTCACGCTCAAATGGCAGGCTCCCGCTCAGGCCCAGCTCGATGAAGCGGTGGCTCGCGCCAAAGAATCCGACGTGGTGATTGCATTCGTTGGTCTCTCGCCGCAGCTCGAAGGCGAAGAGATGCCGATTAAAATTCCTGGCTTCAGCGGTGGCGATCGCACCAGCCTTGACCTGCCCGCGCCGCAGCAGAAGCTGCTTGAAGCCGTGGCCGCCACCGGCAAGCCCCTAATTGTCGTCCTGCAGAGCGGCAGCGCGGTTGCCCTCAACTGGGCCAACCAGCACGCCGCCGCCATTCTTGAAGCGTGGTATCCCGGCGTGGAAGGCGGAACCGCCATCGCCCGCACCCTCGCCGGCGTCAACAACCCCGCCGGCCGCCTGCCCGTCACCTTCTACGCCTCGCTTGAAGGACTGCCCGAGTTCACCGACTACGGATTCAAGAACCGCACCTACCGCTACTTCACCGGCAAGCCGCTCTGGGGCTTCGGTTACGGACTGAGCTTTACCAAGTTCAAATACGGGGCCGTCAAGCTCTCGTCTGATCAGCTAAAGGCGGGCGAACCCCTCAAGGCCACCGTGACCGTTTCAAACACCGGCAGCCTCGCCGGCGACGAAGTCGTCGAAGCCTACCTGAAGACGCCGCAGCCCGGAGGCCCCGCGCATTCCCTGGTCGGCTTTGAACGCATCCGCCTCGAGCCCGGCTCCAGCAAGGAAGTGACGCTCACCATCGATCCGCGCAGCCTGTCCAGCGTCGACGACCAGGGAAATCGTTCCATCCTCGCCGGTAAGTACACGCTCTCACTGGGCGGCGCGCAACCACAGGAAACCGAGGCCAAATCCGAAGCCGGATTCAGCATCACCGGAACCGCCCCTTTGCCGAAATGATCTCGACTGCAGTTTAACGCGGCGGTCACTCCGTGATCACCCGGTCGGCCCATTCCACCAGGGATACGAAGATCGTAGGATTGCCGAACTTCGCACCCCAGTTATCCAGGTCCGCCTGCACCACCGAGCGCGCGCGGCTGCATGCGCCGCATGCGTAAATCTGAACATGACGCTCGGCCATCTTCGACATCGTCTGCTCCAGGGGCGGCCAGCCTACCGGGACCACTGCTGCTGCCTCTGACTTCCGCATGAGAGAAACCGCTTCTCCCAGCAGAAAAATCTGCACCGTATGGCCTGCTTCCGACAACGCCAGCCCATGAAGGAATGGAAACGCCGCCTTGGTCGGATCATCCGAGCCCCAGGCGCTCTTCATCATGATGTTGAGCGATTTGTGACTGGGGTTCTGGGCAAGCGTTGTTCCCAGCCCGAGAAACGGCAGCGCGATCAGCTGGCGCAGAAATGAGCGACGTGCCATGTACACCTCTTTCGTGGAATGGGCCAACTATAGCAGCAGCCTTTCCCGCATTCATCCGCGTGAAGGATTGCTGTTCGCAACCCGCAACCCCCACACGCCGCTGACTGCCAAGTGACACCTATCACACCCTTCTGCCGTTGACTGCTGAATAATTCGTCTTGAAAATTCATGGACGTCCGCGACCTTCGGGTGGTATTCGTCCTTACATTCTCCATCCCAGTCGCTCGCGGAGGCCCTGTGCTCCTAGGGGTTCTAAAAGAGTCCGTTCCCGGTGAAACCCGCGTCGCGCTGGTGCCCGAGAGCCTCAAATCACTTGTCGCCCAGGGAATCACCGTTACCGTCGAATCGGGTGCCGGAGTGGCCGCCGGAGCCTCGGATGAGGCCTACGTTCAAGCCGGCGCCGCCATCACCTCTGACCGCGCCGCTCTTCTCGCCGGCAGCGATCTGCTCCCCGTGGTCAATGCGCCCGACGCCGCTGATCAGTCCCTGCTGAAAGCCGGCGCCATCCTGATAGGTTTTCTGCGCCCTCTCGACGGGCCGGCAGCGCTCATCACCGCCATCGATCGCCCCGCCACCCTGTTCAGCATGGAACTGGTCCCGCGCATCAGCCGCGCCCAATCCATGGACGCGCTTTCGTCCATGGCCACCGTCGCGGGCTACAAGGCAGTCATTTCCGCTGCGGAAATCCTGCCGCGCCTGTTCCCCATGCTCATGACTGCCGCCGGCACCATTCCTCCCGCTCGCGTCTTCGTCATCGGCGCGGGCGTGGCCGGACTCCAGGCCATCGCGACCGCCCGCCGGCTCGGCGCCGTGGTAGAAGCGTATGACGTTCGCGCCGCCGCCGGAGAACAGGTCAAGTCGCTCGGTGCAAAATTCCTCGACGTAGACCTCGGTGGCATCAGCACCGAGGGCGGGGGAGGCTATGCCGCTGAACTGACAGAAGAAGCGCTTGATCGCGGCCGCGACCTCATCACCCGCACCGCTGCGCACTCCGACGTCATCATCACCACCGCCCAGGTCCCCGGACGCCCCGCTCCGCGCCTCATCCGCCGCGCCGCCGTCGAAGCCATGCGGCCCGGGTCGGTGCTCGTCGATCTCGCCGCTCCGGCCGGCGGCAACTGCGAACTCACCCGTCCCGGCGAAACCCAGCTGATTGGCGGCGTAACCCTTCTGGCTCCCCTCAACCTTCCCGCACAGGTACCGGTTGACGCCAGCCAGCTTTACGCGCGCAACATCCTCAACTTCATTGGCCTGATCGCGAAGAAAGGCGTGCTCACTGTCGATCTGACCGACGAAGTCCTTGCCGGCGCCTGTGTCGCGCATGGGGGCAGGCCCGTGAATCCCCGCGTCGCCAAACTCCTTGAAGCTGTGTCCGCGGGCTGAACCCCTGCCCTCCGCTTCACCGCCGGGTCCGCTCACTGTCCACTCTCCACCGCGTCCACTGTCCACCGTCCACTGTTCACTGTTTACCGTCCACCGTTCACCGTCCACCGTCCACCGTCCACCGTCCACCGTCCACCGTCTCAAAGAGCATCCCATGAACCCTGCCGTACTCATTGCTTCTGTCTATGTCTTCGCGCTGGCCGCCTTTCTCGGCTACCAGGTCATCAGCCGCGTCCCGCCCCTGCTCCACACCCCGCTGATGTCCGCCACCAATGCCATCTCCGGCATCTCGCTTATCGGTTCTCTGGTACTCGCCGGCGCCCGCGGATACACCCTTCCCGCCCACATCCTCGGCTTCGTCGCGGTCACCACCGCCACCATCAACGTGGTCGGCGGTTTCGGTATTACCGATCGCATGCTCAAGATGTTCCGCAAACGCGAAACGGCCCCGAAAGAGGCCGCCAAATGAACCCCTCATCGTTTCACCCTCAGCAGCTATTTCATGGAAGCGACCTACCTTGTCGCCTCCATCCTTTTCATTCTTTCGCTCAAGATGATGTCGCACCCCGACACCGCCCGGCGCGGCATGTTTCTTGCCGAGGGCGGGATGTTTGCCGCCATCGTCGGAACCCTGGTCGGAGCCCACATCGTCACCTGGACCTGGCTCATCGCCGGCCTCGCCCTAGGGTCCATCATCGGGGGATGGATGGCCGTCACCGTCCCCATGACCGCCATGCCCCAGCGGACCGCGCTCTCCCACGCCTTCGGAGCGCTGGCTGCGGCCCTCGTAGGCGTCGGAGAATTCCTCGTCAAGGGCGCCGAACTAGGCCCCATCACCCGCGGCGCGCTCGGATTCGAAGTTATGCTCGGAGCCCTCACCACCACCGGCTCGCTGATCGCTGCCGGAAAATTGCAGGGGCTCATCGCCGGAAAGCCCATCCAGTTCCGGGGGCAGAACTTCATCAACCTCGCCATCTTCCTTGGCATGTTCGGATGCTTTGTTTATTTCTGGACCCACCCTGAAGCCGTCGCGGTCTTCTATTCCATGCTCGGCATCGCGTTTCTCTTCGGAATCATGCTGGTCATTCCCATCGGCTCCGCCGACATGCCCGTCGTAATGTCTCTGCTCAACTCCTACGCCGGCCTCGCCGCAGCTGCGACCGGCTTCGTGCTCGGCAACAACGTCCTCATCATCGCCGGCACCCTCGATGGTTTCTCCGGATTCATTCTGTCCGTGCTGATGTGCAAGGCGATGAACCGCTCCATCACCAATGTCCTGTTCGGCGGCTTCGGTTCCGTCATCGCCGAAACGGTTGCCGACACCGGCGGCGTCATGCGCGAGATCAGCCTGGATGACGCCGCAATGCAGCTGGCCTTTGCCAACCGGGTCATCTTCGTTCCCGGCTACGGCCTGGCCACCGCTCAGGCGCAGCATGCCGTCCGCGAACTCGCCGAATTGCTGGAGAGCCGCGGCGTCACCGTCAAATACGCCATCCACCCCGTAGCCGGCCGCATGCCCGGACACATGAACGTGCTCCTCGCGGAAGCCAACGTGCCCTACTCATCGCTCTATGAAATGGAACAGATCAACCCGGAATTCCCATCCACCGACGTCGCCGTTGTCATTGGCGCCAACGACGTAGTCAACCCGGACGCGCGCGACAATCCCAAATCACTCATCGCCGGCATGCCGATCCTCGAAGTAGATCGCGCCAAAAGCGTCATTGTTCTCAAGCGCGGACAGGGCCGCGGCTTTTCGGGACTGGAGAACCCGCTGTTCTTCAAGTCCTGCACATCCATGCTCTACGGGGACGCGAAATCCAGCCTAAGCCACCTTTCTCAGGCTGTCCAGCACGTCTGATCGCGAGCCTTGAAGAAAAATAAGCACGCCACTGAAGCTTGCTTTTCGGACCATGATCGCTTGCTTAAAAACGGCCGTAAGGCCAATGGGTTCAATAGCATAAAAATCGGCGGCGAAAGGGAATGCCCTTCGCCGCCATCGGTATTGCTTTCAACCGTATTTGCTCTCTGCCTAATACCTATGATGCAGATTTTTTCTTCCGGGTCGCCTTCAGTGTGAAGCTGGCTCCATGCCCGGAAACGGCGCTTCGGGATCCAGCATGCTCTGCGGACCGGCTCCGCTCTCCCCTGGCGGGGGCGGCCCTGGCTGCCTGCCGGCTCCGTCTGGCCGTCCCGGTCCGCCGTCGCGGAGCCGTTCGCCGCGGCGCTGCATGCGTTCGGAGCGCTGTTCCCGCAACTGCTTCCACTGATCCGGCGACAGCTTGCTCCGGATCGCCAGCAGGAAACGCGCATTGGCCTTCTCCAGTTCCGCCCGTGCCTGCGCCACCTTGTCAATCTGGGCCAGAATCTGCCCCTCGTTGGGATGTTCGTCCTGCATCAGCGGCTCCATGGTCAGCTCCGCCTTTTCCACCCCGGCGCGCAGGTCGATGAGTTTCTCCCGATGTTCCAGCAGGATCGCATCCATTGCCTTCCGCTGATCATCGGTGAGTTTCAGCTTTTCAATCAGCGCGGGATCATTCCACCAGCGCCCGTGCGCACCGCGCGGTCCCAGTGCGTCTTCCATAGGTGGGCGATGCATGCCAAAGCCGGGGCCGCCATCAGGACCGCCCATCCGCGGACCGCTCCCCGGCCCCTGGGCCCAGGCCGCGCCTCCCGCCATCAGCAGCGCAGCCAAAGTCAGATTTGCTCCGATCGTGAACTTCATTCGTTTCTCCTCGCTCGTGTTGCAGATTTCCTGAGACTGTCTCGGCCGTGCCGGAACGTGGTCCTTGTCCCGGCTTTAGCCCTCTCGCACGTGTTCGACCCTGAAAAGGCGCACGTTCCCTGCGGGTACCTGGATCAGGCTTCCCGTCTTTCCGCTCCGTTCCCCTGTTACGGCACAAGAGGAAACGTTACCGGCTTTAGCTTTTTACTTTGCTGCTCAACCCTGCGCGGCGCGCCGACCCTCGCTACCGCGCGACGCCTATTGGCCGTTGTCGTCCACCATCAACCCCGCCAGCGGCTCCATCGCATCCGGAACTTCACGCGACACGTCACGGTCCACCTTGGCCAGCAGGTCCTCGGTTTCCTGCGCCCGCTGTTCTGCAACCTGGCGCTGGGCTTCCCGCTCTGCCGCGATGCGAGCCAGTTCCCTGCGGTGCTGATGCTCCACCAAGCCGCCCCCGGCCGCCGCTACGGTCAGAAGACATCCCATCGCCCAGACCAGCGTCTTCCGCCAGGTTCTTACAGTTGCGCTCGCAGGGATGCGGGAACGGCTCCCGGCCGCGTCGCTCCACGCGTGAACAGACCGTTTGAAATCGCCCAGGGCCCGGGCCAGCGCCGGATCGTCGCTCAGCATCTGCTCCACCTCCCGCAGGTCGCCCGGCCCGCGGTCGCCAGCTTCCGATGATTCCGCCTTGTCATTTCGCTTCATGTGCTTCCTTCAATTCTCCCCGGACTCTTCCCAAAGCCCGGGAAAGATGTGCCTTGACCGTGCCGTCGCTCAATCCCGTGGCGCGGGCTATTTCCGCAATCTCCATCTCTTCCACAAACCGCAGCAGAAATACCGTCTTCTGCCGCGCGCTCAATCCATCTACCGCCCGCCACACCCGTGCCACTTGTTCCTTGGCCAGCAGTTGAATCTCCGGCGAACTTTCACCGCTCGGCAGCCAGTCGCTGGCTTCATCGCAGTCGACTGAGTTGCTTTTGGTATGCCGCCAGAACTGCAGCCGCCGGTTGCGCCAGTGGTCCTTCTGCAGATTGATCGCGATCCGCATCAACCAGGTCAGGGCCGTCGATTCGCCCCGGAAACTCGCCCAATGCCGGTGCGCCTTCAAAAAACAGTCTTGCGTCAGCGTCTCGGCCAGCTCCACATCCCGCGTGGAAGCCAGCAAAAATCGAAAGATATGGGGTCGATGAGTCGTCACCACCCGCGAGAATTCGTCGGCCGCAAACTCTTCGTCGGTGGCTAGGTTCATCGGTTTCAATGCAGTGCCGGCTGCCATCACTCCGGTAGACGCGGCTCCTGCGAGCAAGTTTACAGGCGGCGGCAATAACCTCGGCGCAAGTTCTAGTGCGGCCAGCGCCGGCCTGTCCGTTCCCGTCGTTCAACGGCGTTCCGGGCTGCTAAACTGTTTCGGGTAAACGCTTTCTGGATTCACCCTGAGGTGCAACATGATCCTTGCCGAACTCCGGGAGCAGGTCCTGCTCGCCAACCAGGAGATCGCCCGTCGCGGCCTCGCCCCTCACACCTTTGGCAACGCCAGCGGCGTCGACCGCACCAGCTCCGAGCCCCTGGTGGTCATCAAGCCCAGCGGTGTCGATTACGCCACCATGAAGCCTTCCGATCTGGTCGTCACCGACCTCCAGGGAAAGATCATCGAAGGCTCGCTCCGTCCCTCCAGCGACCTCGATACCCACACCCTCCTCTACCGCGAATTCCCCGCCCTGGGCGGCATCGTCCACACCCATTCCGAATTCGCCACTTCCTGGGCCCAGGCCGGACGCCCCATTCCCTGCCTTGGCACCACCCACGCCGACTACTTCCACGGCCCCGTTCCCGTAACCGATCACCTTACCGAGGACCAGGTCACCGAAGGCTATGTTCGAAACACCGGCGCCGTCATCGTCAGCCGCTTCCGCCGCGACAACCTCGATCCCCTCGCCGTCCCGGGAGTGCTGGTGGCCGGACACGCTCCCTTCGCCTGGGGAAAATCTCCCATGGCGGCCGTCGAACACGCCGACGTGCTCGAATACATCGCCCGCCTGGCTTTCCGCAGCGTCCTGCTGGGAGCCGCCGAATGTGGCATCCCCGCATACGTTGGCGAACACCACTACCTTCGCAAGCACGGTCCGAAAGCTACCTACGGACAGGGTTGACACGAGGAGGAGCTCGGGATGGGCTCAAACTCCAGGCGTGTAGAATCAATCGAATAACGGCGCAAAGTTCGAAATGAGTCGAAGGCTGCCCGAAGCCCGTTCTCGAAATGCATAGGGGCATCCCGAATCACGGAGAGCATCTACGTAATCCTGCATTACCGGCCTCAGAGCGAGTGCCCTGCTGGTGACATTCGTTTCGGGAGAACATCTATATCTCGTGCAGGTTCAGTAAATTGGCTGGAACGCTTCACGATTTGGGCGCACTACCCCACACGTGGCAACGGACGTGCAGTGTAATGATGTCTTAGGGTACCCCCGGAATGGAGACGAATCTCTCAAACCGCATGCAGGCGATCCTGTTGGCCGTTGCCACGGCCGGCCTCGTGCTGTTGGCGATTCTGAATTTCCGTCAGGAAACTCGCTTCGAACAACCGGATGACGGTATCTGGTGGCGCGAGACCACGGGCGGCCTTGAGGCGGTCAAGGTTCTTCCCAACGGTCCCGGTCAGCACGCCGGGATTCACGTCCATGACATCCTCACCGGGGCGCAGGTGGTGCCTGACACCTCCGGGCAGCGCAATGCCATGCCCGAAGACCTGCTTCCTGAGACCGCTCCGGCGCTCGACGACGGCTCTCTCTCCACTCCCAAAGGCGGCCATACACCCCTCTCCTCGGTCGACCCCCTGCCCCGTGCCCTGGGAGCGCAACCGGGCCGGCCCCTGCAGAACATCCACTACCTCCCCACCCCGCATATCTCCGACCTGGAGCGCGTGCTCTACCATACCGAGGTATACGGCAGGGCTGCTTATTCCATCACCCGTGGCGGCACGCCGCTGAGCTATCCGCTCATCGTGATTCCCGGCCCGGTCGATCGCAGCCTGGCCATGGGCCTGCGGGTCATCGGACTGGTTTACCTGGCCATCGGGCTTTACGTTCTCTTCCGTCGCTGGACCGCCCCCCGCGCCACCCACTTTTACCTCTTCTGCCTCGTGTCCTTCGCGCTCTATGCGCTCAAATACACCGGGCAGCTCGATTTCCTCGACTGGACCACCTTCTGGACCAACATCGTTGCGGACTCATTGCAGCCCGCCCTGTTCGTCCACTTTGCCTTGAGTTTTCCCGAAGAGCGCCTCAAACGCGCTCACCGCGGCCTCCTCCTGCCGCTGATCTACGCCCCCGGCGCGGTGGTGCTGGGCCTCTGGGTCTGGGCCATGAACAACTGGGAGGCCACCGCCCTGCTGAAGCACCGCATGGACCAGACCGGCACCGCGTATGAAGCAGTCTTCTACGTCCTCGGCGCCGCCCTGTTCCTGCGCAGCTATCAGCGCGCCAGCACCCCGCTGCTCCGCCAGCAGCTCAAGTGGCTCACCCGCGGCGCCCTGCTGGCCGTCGTTCCCTTCACCCTGTTCTACGCCGTGCCGTTCCTGTTCGACCTGAGAATCCCGGAGACGGTCAGCCGCCTGGCCGGGTTCTCCATCATCTTCCTGCCCCTCACCTTCAGCTGGGCCATCGTCCGCTACCGGCTGATGGACACCGACCTCATCTTCAAGCGCGGGGTGGCCTACACCCTGGCCACCGGCACGGTGCTGGGCGGCTATTTCGGGGTCATCGCCCTGATCTCCGAAATCGTCCACACGCGCCTGCTGCCTGCCGCGGTCCGCGAATGGGGCCTCGGCATCGCCATCCTCGTCGTCGCTGCCATCTTCGAGCCCCTCAAGCGCAGGATTCAAAGCTGGGTCGATCGCGTCTTTGACCGCCACCGCTACGACTATCGCCGCGCCCTGGTCGATTTCGGCCGCGGCCTCAACGCCGAAACCGACCTGGGCACCCTGCTCGAATCCATCGTCGAACGTCTGCCCCGCACCCTTCTCGTAGCCCGCGTCGCCGTTTTCCTGGCCACGGATCACGACAACCAGAACCGGGGCGAGCAGCATCGCGCTGACCAGATTCGCGCAGATCAGATTCGCGCAGATCAGGATCGCCGCGACATCAGCGGCGGCGCGCTCCGCCTCGCCGCCTCGCACGGATTGCCTGCCGAGGTGCGCTACTCCCTCGACCGCCCCGGCCAGCCCTCCTCGCAGACTTCCCTCGGCTCTCTCGATCTGAGCTTCATCAACTTCGACAAGGGCGCCGCTCACACCCACATCTTTCTCGAGAACGCGCAGCAGACGCTCCATCTCAATGAGAGCCAGCGCCGCACCGCCGCCCTGCTCGACCTCAATTACTACCTGCCCTGCCGCGTGCAGGACGGTTCCGCCAGCCGCGTCATTGCCGTCATCGGCCTCGGCCGCACCATCGGCGGCGACTTCCTCTCCAGCGAAGATGTCGAACTGCTCGAGTCCCTGGCCAGCTACATCGGCATCGCCCTTCAAAACGCCAGTCTGTACGCCCAGCTCGAAAAGAAGATCAGCGAGTTCGAACGCCTCAAGGAATTCAACGAGAACATCGTCGAATCCATCAACGTCGGCATCCTGGCCATCGACCTCGACGACCGCATCGAAAGCTGGAACGCGCAGATGGAGGCCATGTACGCGCTCAGCCGCGGCGAAGCCCTCGGCCAATCGCTGCGCTCCGTCTTCCCGGCAGAGTTCTGTGATTCCCTCGACCGCTTCCGTTTCGAATCCGGCGTGCACAACCTCTACAAGTTCCGCATCACCACCCGCGCCGGCGAACAGCGCACCGCCAACATCGCGGTCGCGCCACTGCTCTCCCGCGACTTCGTCTCGGTAGGCCGCATCATCCTGGTCGACGACATCACCGAGCGCATGTCCCTTGAAGCCCAGCTAGCCCAGGCCGACAAGCTCAGTTCCATCGGACTGCTCGCCGCCGGCGTGGCCCACGAAATCAATACCCCCCTGGCCGTCATCTCCAGCTACGCCCAGATGCTCTCCAAGCAAATGCGCGGCGACACCCGCCTGGGGCCGGTTCTCGAAAAAATCACCCAGCAGAGCTTTCGCGCCGCGGAGATCGCCAACGGGCTGTTGAACTTCTCGCGCACCTCCACCACCGAGTTCCGCGAAACCAATCTCAACCAGGTCATTCGCGAAACTATCTCCCTGCTCGACCACCAGTTCAAGACTGCGCAGATCCAGGTCGAACTGACGCTGGCGCCCGAGCTGCCCACCATCCACGGCAACCCCGGCAAGCTGCAGCAGGTCTTTCTTAACCTCCTGCTCAATGCCAAGGAAGCCATGCCCGGCGGTGGCCAGCTGCGCGTGGGCACCCTGGTCAACGGGCACGTCGAAGCCGTCGTCAGCGACTCCGGATCAGGCATCGCCCCCGAGCACATGAAGCGCATTTATGACCCCTTCTTCACCACCAAAACCCAGCCCAAGCCCGGCGATAAACGCGGCACCGGCCTGGGACTCTCCGTCTCCTATGGCATCATCCAGGAACACGCGGGCAAAATTCACGTCGAGAGTTCCGTGGGCGCCGGCACCACGTTCCATCTTGAGTTTCCCCTTTTGAGGAATTCTGTCCATGCCTGAGGTTGATCTCCCGCTTTCCGTGTCCGCCACTCCCGGTTCCAGCAACTCCACCCTGGCCACAATCCTCGTCATCGATGACGAAGGCGGCATCCGCGAGTCGCTCGAGGTGCTTCTCACCCTCGAGGGCTACGCGGTGCGCATGGCGGTCGACGGAGCCCAGGGCCTGCGCACCCTGGAGATGGAGAACTTCGACCTCGTGCTCCTCGATTTGGCTTTGCCCGGCCAAAGCGGACTTGAGCTGCTGCCCCAGATCAAGGAGCGCCAGCCCGACCTGCCGGTCATCATGATCACCGCGTACGGCACCGTCGACAACGTCGTCGAAGCCGTCCGCGCCGGCGCCGAGAACTTCGTGCAGAAGCCCTGGGACAACGAGAAGCTGCTCGCCGACATCCGCTCCGCCGTTGCCCGCCATCGCGCCGAAGAAGAAAACCTCCAGCTCAAGCGCACCCTCAAGCAGCGCTACAACTTCTCCAACATCGTGGGCAAGAGCGAAATCATGCTGCGCGTCTTCGACCTCGTCGGACAGGTCGCGCCCAGCCGCTCCACCGTGCTCATCCAGGGCGAGAGCGGTACCGGCAAGGAGCTCATCGCCAAGGCCATCCACGCCAACTCCCCGCGCCGCGACAAGCCCTTCGTCCCGATTAACACCGGCGCCATGCCCTCGGAACTGCTCGAGTCCACCCTCTTCGGCCACGTCAAGGGGGCCTTCACCTCCGCCGTCGCCTCCAAGAAGGGCCTCTTCGAAGTGGCCAACGGCGGTACCCTCTTCCTCGATGAAATCGCCACCATGGGCATGGACACCCAGGCCAAGATCCTGCGCGTCCTCCAGGACCGCCGCTTCATGCACCTTGGCGGCATCTCCGAGATCCAGGTCGACGTCCGCATCATCGCCGCCACCAATGTCGATCTGCGCCAGGCCGTCCGCGACGGCCGCTTCCGCGAAGACCTCTTCTACCGCCTTAACGTCATTACCGTAGACCTGCCGCCGCTGCGCGCCCGCCGGGAAGACATTCCTCTCCTCGCCAGCCACTTCCTCGAGTTCTACGCCAACGAGAACGCCCTTCCGCCCCGCAAGCTCTCCGCCGACGCCCTGCGCGCCCTCATCGATTACGAGTGGCCCGGCAACGTGCGTGAACTCGAGAACTCCATCGAGCGCGGCGTGGTGCTCTCCTCCGGCCCCATCATCGGCTCCGACTTGCTGCCCGGCCACATCACCGGCCGCAGCTTCCAGGACGCCCTGCTCGAACACAACCCCAACGCTTCCCTCTTCGACATCCTCGAAGACATCGAGCGCCGCATCATCATCGAAAAACTGGAGCGCTGCAACTGGAACCAGACCGACGCCGCCGAGCAGTTCCGCATCCCCCTGTCCACGCTCAACCAGAAGATCAAGCGCCTCAACATAGAGATCCGCAAGCGCGGCCGCGAATAACGCTCGGTTGCTAACAGCGAATTTTCTTCGAAAGTCACCCGGGCTACTGCAGACCAACTCCCGCCCTGGCTTTGACCGTCTGCCCTTCCGGATGTCCGCAGCCGTGGGGCCGCTTTGCCGGCTTATGCTACTGTATTTCTAAACTCGATTTCGCTTTTTGGTCCGCTTCGTTTGACTCGCAGACACTCACGGTTTCCTCGGACCGAATTCCGCGGATGACCCGACCAACCGAACCTCCCGGTCAATGTACGACGACGCAGGTGGCGCAAGAAAAATGTCCTTCCAGCGTCAATGTGAATCGATGATTTTCGCCCAAGACGAAAGCCGGCCAGTCTTCTTCTGCGCACTGGCATACAGTTCCGACGAATTGGCCCCTGCCCGTCCCAAGACTCAAACGTATTGATCCTCCTACTGGGAGAGGAGGATCGCAGTGTCCGCCTGTTCTTTAATCCGGACTGGACCCAGATCGTCTCGGAAGACGATCAACCATATATTCAACAACTCCGCGAGGACTTCCTGCTGCGCGTCAAGGTTGACCCGGACGCCTTCTGAGACAAGCGAGTTCAGTCTCCGTCGGGCCGCTCATTACACACAGCACAGGCAACGACATTTCCGATAACCCCGGATTGTTCGACGCCGTGCAGTCGTTTACCGAGATGTAGTCAAGAAGCCCGCTTTCACGCGTCCTCTAAAGGCCGTTTCTCGTCCTCGATTGAGGTTCACCGGCCCATTGGGCTCAAAGCATGCTCACAAGAGAGCGAGTGATGTCGGACTCGCCAGGCCAGGCTAAAGGCAATTTCTGCTCTGCTGTCTCATACCGCGAAGTTCCGGTTACGGCGCCGGAGATGTGAGAGCCCAGCATCATTTCTAGGGCGCCTTCGATCGTCGATCTGGTCGAGAGTGCCTCCAGGCAGTAGTCGAATCTGCGCTTCCCGATTCTTCTCCCATCGCTCGGAACCAGCCGCGCCGCCAATCTGAGTCGTTCCCCTAAAGGACCTAATGCTATGCCGCGCAGGCGGTCAATATATTTCACGGTGAGTTGCGGGTAAATCCGTCGATCCAGATAGCACGGGGCCATGATCTGGAGGCGTCTATCTCCGTTTGAACCGCCAAACATGTGAGAATGATCGATGAAAACTGCTTTGAATTGGCCGTTCCGCAGCCGCTCGAAGATCGCCTGACGATGGTCACAGTGGACACTGCATATGTCCAATAGCCATGCGAGCCAGAAGTCCTCGCGATGGTGCACGCGCTCGATCGAGTTTCCATCGAGAATCTCGAAAAACCGACATCCCGCCCAGCCCAGGAATTTGGACCCGAAGCACAAGCCCGGACGCGGCGGCACGCTCTCGCTTTGCGACTGAAGCAGCAGGAGGGGTACTGTTCGATGAAATCCTTCGTAATTACCAGAGGGGTAATCAGGGACTTCCAGTTCAAAGTGTCGATAGAGCTCGGTTCCCAGGCACTCGTTGAAGAGCACATTCCGGCCCTGTGGATTATCGAAGAATTTGACGACATAAAAGCAATCGTCACTGGCCAGAGCCAGAATCGCCTGCGATCCGCCGCGTAATTTTTTGACATAGCGGGTCAACGAAGCGGGATGCTTCCCTGCTTCCAACATGATCACTCCCAAGGCAAAACATCAAAGCTGCGACCCCTACCGTGCAGGTCTACCGGCCCTGGCGAAGCATGAGGCTATTCTAAGAGTGGCAACGACACCAGCGAGCACAACCGGAGCGGTGCCGATGTTCCGACTGCTTCATTTCGAAGGGCGGCGCACCCGGCCTTCTCGATTCATCGGCTCATCCCCGTCCCGAAGGGCAGTGTGAGCAAGAGTGACCGACATGCGCATCTTCTCCTGTCGTACAATGGGAGGGCGAGCATAACGCCTTAGGCCTGCCGCTCCATGCATCGGACGTGATTCGATCGAGCAGATGATCGCGCGATCCTGGCAGGTTTTGGAGAACTCATGAAGTTCGCAATCGCAACCATGGCGTTGTTGTTCGTTTGGCCGTTTGCTTCCACACGCGAATACCGGATGACCCCCGGTACCGTCGTCCCCGGGGCGACAGGAATGGTGAAAGCTCAAAGAGCCAAAGAAAATGGCAATATAAAACTTGAGATCAAAGTGCAGCACCTCGCCCGGGCCTCGAGCCTCACTCCCTCCGCCGACAGCTATCTGGTCTGGATCCGTCCCAATGGCGGCGACGTCTTCAAGCAGGGCGCCATCGGCGTCGATAAAAATCTCAATGGCGAGCTGACCGTGGAAACGGTAGCCAGGGATTTCGACGTGCTCATCACTGCCGAACAGAGCGACTCTGTAACCGCCCCTTCCAGCATTGAAGTCATGCGCACCCACGTCAGCATGAACTGACCCTGATACCGTCGCCGTCTCATGCCAAAAAAACATCGGGGCCGCTCTCGCGGCCCCGATTCTCTTCACAACCTGCGCGGTCTTTATCCCAGCGCCCGGTACCACTTCTTTAAGAAGCCCCTCAACTCCGCCGGTGGCCGCAACCACACATCCGCCGCCGTGTCTCGTGCATCCGGACGCATCAGCACCCCGAGCTTCGGTCCGTCTGCATGCTCCTTCAGCGCCCGAAACGCCATTTCGTCGGTGTAGTCGTCCCCGAGATAAGCCACCGGCGTCCCACGCGGCGTCTCTTCCAGCAGCACCCCGATAGCGCCGCCCTTGTCGCGGCCGACACGCAGTTCCAGTCCGCCTTCAAACTCCAGCAGGTTCAACCCCGGCAGCTTCGACAGCGGCACAAACAGCTCCCGTGTCCTCGTCTCGATGAACTTCGCTGTCCGCGGCGAGGCTCCGCGCCAGTGCATCACCGCCGCATTCGGCTTGTCTTCAAACTGCCCGCCCAGGTTGTTGTGACGCAGGTGCTCGCGCAGTTCGTCGAGCTTGCGCTGCGTGTCCGGGGGAGCCTGTTCCATCTCCCGTTTGCCGTCGGCATGAAGGCGCTCCGCCCCATGCAGTCCCCACACTTCGATCGGGTGCTCCAGCACCGGCGGGTTTCCGCGCAGCAGCGGGATGATCTCCTTGGCGGGACGCCCGGTGATCACTACGATTCGTGTACGGCCCTGCCGCTGAATACGGCCCACCGCCTCCCGCACCCCGGTCCAGGGACGAGCCTTGGAGCGATCCACGCGAAAAGGAGCCAGCGTGCCGTCGTAATCCAACAACAGAAGTGGATTAGTTTTTTCAGTAAATGTAAGAAAAAAATCGTCGAGCTTCTTCGCCGTCTCGTCCGTCACAACCCTCTCGCCTTCACGCCCTTTTACGGTGGGCCCTGTCGCCCCCCTGAACCAATACCGGCTCGGGGCGAATTACGTTAGATATTTCAGCGTTCTCGAGGCGCAGGTCGCGAAGGTCGCCGAGCACGCTCGCCGCCCACCGATAAACGTTGTGTTCCATCACTTGCCGGCGCATCCGCTGCATGCGCATACGCCGCTCGCCAAATCCCATCTCCAGCCCGCGATGCACCGCGTCCGCCACACCGTCGATGTCGTAGGGATTGACAATGAGCGCGTCGCGCAGCTCCACTGCTGCCCCGGTGAACTTGCTCAGCACCAGCACCCCGTCTTCATCGTCGCGAGCCGCAAGATACTCCTTGGCCACCAGGTTCATCCCGTCGTGCAGCGAGGTCACCAGGCAGATGTCCGCGGCGCGATACCACTGCGTAACCTCCTCGTGACTGCACTGACGTACGATCAGCACGATTGGACGCCAATTCCCGGTCTGAAAACGCGCGTTGATGCGCGCCGCCAGCTCTTCCACTTGCCGCCCCAGTTCCATGTAGCTGGGGATACGGGTACGGCTGGGTGCCGCGATCTGCACCATGGTGACCCGGCCCCGATGCCACGAACGCTCCTCAAAAAGCCGTTCAATAGCCATCAGGCGTTCCAGGATGCCCTTGGTGTAGTCCATCCGGTCCACGCCCAGGATGACGCTTTGCGCGCGGACCCCGTACTCCTTCAGCATCTCGTCGCGCTTGCTGCCGTAGTCCGGACGTTCCGCCGGCGCCTCTTCAATCGCCACGCTCACCGGGTAAGGACGGATCGTAGTCGTGTGCCCCCGGCGCCGCGCCGTCATGTGCTCTCGATCGGTCCGCGCCTCGAGCACCCGGTCCACCGTGTCCAGAAAATTATTGCAGTGCAGCGGAATGTGGAAGCCGATCAGGTCCGCGCCCAGCAGGCCCTCCAGCAATTCGCTCTGCCAGGGGCAAATTCCGAACGCCTCCGGATTCGGCCAGGGAATATGCCAGAAGATCGCCACCCGCGCATCCGGCCGCGCCATCTTGATAAGCCGCGGCAACAGGGCAAAGTGATAGTCCTGCACAAAAACTATAGGGTTGGGACTTCCTTCCATCTCCTGCACCAGAGCGTCCGCAAATTTCTGGTTGACATTCTGATAGCTCTCCCAATCCGAGGCGCGAAAGATCGGCCGGGTGTGGGCAATGTGGCATAACGGCCAAAGCCCTTCGTTGGCGAACCCGTCGTAGTAACTGGCTTCTTCGTCCGCCGACAGCCATACCCGGCGCAGTGTGTAGCGCGGATCCTGCGGCGGCACCCGAAGCCGGTCGAATGCATCCACCACGGAAGCATCCTCACTGCCGCTGCCGTGTGCGACCCATACTCCGTCGCACGCCAGCAGCACCGGCTCGATCGCCGTTACCAGCCCGCTGGGAGGTGTCATGCAGATTGTCTCGCGACCCTTCTTCACATGCACGTAGGGCTCGCGGTTCGACACCACAAAGATCTTGCTCGAGCCCAGCCGCTCGCGCACGTGGAAGGAAAGCCGCTCCGCCGTCCAGAGATTCTCCCCCGAGGCCCGCAGGCGCGCTTCGGCCGCCGCCGCCGCCCGCGCTTCGAGAAGGCTCTCGGTGATCGTCTCCACTTCCTTGGCCAGTGGAGAGAACAGGTTCAGGTCCGCGTCGTTCACCCCCGTCCCGTCATCCGCATGCCCCATGCGCAGGCGCCGCAGCCGTTCGGCCAGCCGCGTAAGCGGCCGCATCACAAACCAGCGCGACATCAGGAACGTGGCGCCCGCAATGAACACCACCAGCATCGCGATCCGCCAGAAACTCTGGCGCCACACCCCGTTGGCCTCCGAGCGGATATAGCTGGCATCCTGCAAAAGCACCAGCGCGCCCGCCGGCTGTCCATTCACGTGCAGGGGGATCGCCTGGTCCAGCCACTGTTCCCCATCCGTGTGTCCGAAGGCCGCGGCGTTCTCGCCCTTCTTCATGGCCTGCTTCACCGGACCCGGAGGGAGCGTTTTGAAGATGTTGTAGGGCCCGTCCAGGGTAACCAGCGCGCCGTGCACATCAAACACAGCCAGCCCCAGCGCCAGGTGCTGCTTACGCAGCAGCGCCGCCTGGGCGGTCAGATCGGGGACCTTGCCGCTGGCCAGCATCTGCTCGATCTCCGGCTGTAGCCTCGTTCCGATCCACCCCGTCTGGTTCACCAGTTCCACGCGCAGCGCGTGCTTGCGAGCCAGAACCTCGAAATATGTAGAGGCGAGGGAAACCATGGTGATTCCCGCGATCAGCGCAAGGATCAGCCTTATGCGAAAAGAACGCATCCAAACCCCTCTCCCGGAAGTGGACACACTCCGACGTTGCCGCTCCAGAAGGCACGCCGGGGGCCAGTTACTAAGATGCTCAAAACATGGTTCCCAGTGGTGCCTAATTGCGCCCGAAGAGTGAAATTAGTGCATTTTTGGGTAAATTTTTCCCCTGATGGCTTAGATGCGGCATGTTCCCCCTCCGCAAAGGCCCAATATGCCCGATGCGCTATCCTGTCGACAGAGAGACAGGAGCCAGCGGCAGCATCCCGCTCCCATGAGAGGATAAGTCACCGCACCCGATGCCGTTCACCCGGATCGATAGAGTCGCCAAAGATTTGGTGCTGACCATACAGGACTACTCCCTGTTTTCCTGGCGCGCCGCCACCAATCTCTTCAGCCCCCCGGTTTACTGGACTGACTTTCTCATCCAGGCCGAAATCATCGGTGTGGGCTCAACCGCCATTGTGGTGCTGGCAGGCTTCTTCACCGGCGCGGTGCTGGCTGTCCAGTCCGCTGCCACCCTGGCCGACTTCGGAGCCACCGCCGTTACCGGCCGCTTCGTCAGCATGAGCATGATCCGCGAACTGGGTCCGGTGCTCACCGGCATCATGGTATCTGGTCGCAACGCCTCATCGATGGCCAGCGAACTCGGCTCCATGGTCGTCACCGAGCAGATCGACGCCATGCGCGCCCTTGGCGTCGATCCCATGCGCAAGCTCGTGACTCCCCGCGTCATCGCCACCGTCACCATGCTCTTCTTCCTCACCATCATCTCCGATTTCTTCGGCATCCTCGGCGGCGCCATCGTCACCATCTTCATGAACGGCCAGAATGGAACCCAGTACTTCTCCGAGGCCTACCAGTACCTTCGCTATCCCGACATTCTTCAGGGTCTGGTCAAACCGCTCTTCTCCGGATTCATCATCTCTTCGATTGGCTGTTTTTACGGATTGAGGACCAAGGGCGGCACCCAGGGCGTGGGCCTCTCCACCATTCAGGCGGTGGTCTCATCTTCCGTGCTCATCATCGTTGTTGACCTGCTGGTCAGCCAGATCATGGTGGCGGCCTTCAGCCGATGAGCACTGTCCCCACTTCCGCTCCGCAAGCCCCCGCGGCGGCCGCGGGGCAAGACCCTGTTCTGGTATTCGAAAACGTTTCGATCGCCTTTGAAGGCCCGCCGGTGCTTGAAGACATCAGCTTCTCCGTCGGTCCCCACGAAACCCGCGTCCTGCTCGGTCCCGCCGGCGTCGGCAAAAGCGTCCTGCTCAAGCTCGCCACCGGCCTGCACTGTCCCGACACTGGCTCCATCCGGCTGTTCGGCGAAGACATCACCAAAATGCACGAGAGCAGGCTCTTCCCCCTTCGCATCCGCACCGGGATGGTATTCCAGGAGGGCGCCCTTTTCGACTCGCTCACCGTGCGCGACAACGTCGCGTATCAGCTCATTCAGGAGCGCGTCCCTGACCCCGAGATTGACGAGCGGGTCATGGAGTCGCTTCGCTTCGTAGGCCTCGAGCAGACCTTCAGCCTTTTCCCCGGCAGCCTCTCGGGAGGCATGCGACGCCGGGTGGCCATCGCCCGCGCCCTTATCCGCCATCCTGAAATGGTGCTTTACGACTCGCCCACCGGGGGACTCGATCCCGTCACCTCGACCACCATCATCGAGCTCATCGTCAAGCAGCGCGACGTGTACAAAACCCCGTCCATCGTGGTGACCCATCGCCTTCAGGACGCCTTCACCATGTGCAGCCATCGCTACGACACCGAGGCAAACGGCATGGTCCCGCTGGGCAAGGGAGAAACCGATCCCAATACCACCTTCCTTATGCTCAACGAGGGCAAGCTCATCTTCAACGGATCTCTGCACGACCTCGTGCACAGCGAAGATCCCTTCGTGCGCGAATTCCTCGAGTAGCTGAACGCCCTGTCTTCAGCCTCTTCCAAGCCTCGCGCGCCGGTGCAGTCACAGCCATGCCAGCCCCGCGCGCCTGGTTCGCATCTCTAGCTCCCATGGGAACCTTCCGCAGCGGCTCCGCCACCATCCACATCGATCAGCTTGAGCCGGTTACCCCCGGCTCTGATCCCGCTCTTCTGGTCCTGCATGGATCAGGCGGAGCGGCGTCCTATTGGATGGACCGGTTCTCGCCCATGCTCAACCAGGCGGGCCTCGCCCTCTACGCCCCTCACTATTTCGACAAAACCGAAACCCACCGCGCTACCACGGAAATCATCCTCGATGGGCGACACTTCGTCGCATGGCTCACAGCGGTCCAGGATGCACTCTCCTACGTCGCCGGCCGTCCATCCGTTGACTCCAGCCGCATCGGCGTCCTCGGCATCTCCCTCGGCGGTTTCCTCGCCGTCGCGCTGGGCATCGAAGATCCCCGCATCCGCTCCGTGGTTGAACTCTCCGGCGGCGTGCCCCTCGGCTGGGAAGACCGCCTGCAATCCAACATGCCGCCCACCCTCATCCTGCACGGTGCACACGACAACATCGTGCCGGTTTCAGAAGCCTACAAGCTGCAGACGCTTCTCGAGGAGCGCCGCGTGCCCCATGAAATCGAGATATTTCCCAAAGAGACGCACTGGTTCTCCGGCCCCGCGCAGTTTCAACTCCTTCTCCACGCGGCGGACTTTCTCCACAGGCGTTTGTTCTCCGCCGTTGCTGCGGGTTAGCCCAGCGTCTGTCGTCCCTTGAACCGGCCCTCGTACCATCCGCGCACGCTGAACTCGTTGAGGATCGTCACGTCCTCGCCGTTCGGGCCGAAGGCATCGATCGACTGCTCGGAATGATCCGCATACTGGGCTTCTCCTCCGTGCTGTACCATGGGCGTCCCGATCCTGGCATTCACGAACTCCTGCACCGGAAGCACCTTCGCCCCGCGCCGATGCGGCTGTCCCAGCAGGGTCTCGACCGCCGCCAGGTTCCGGTGCGGCTGCGTGACGTCGATGATGTCATAAAGGTCGTAGTCGCCGTGGATGTAGGATCCATGCAGCTTCAGACATCCGTAATGCTTCGACTTTGGGTCCCCGTCCACCTGGTACACACTGCCGACCAGGCCTTTCATTGCTGCCCATGAGTCCTTCGCTTTGCCCTGCCGCCCGAGACTGAACGCCTTCGGCTGCAGGTTCGGATCGACCACCAGTCCCGCCAGTTTGTACTGGGCCACATCCAGATCCGCGGTCTTCGCCTTGCAGTCGATGCGCTTCGGGACGTATCCCGCCCGCCCGATGTACTGCAACGAAGCCACATTGGTGCGCCGCACCAGGATCCAGACGTTGAAATGCCGGGCAGCTTCGAGAAACACGGTTTTATCCTGCGGTCGCACGCGACCCTCCTTTGAACTCTGCCAATGGTGACTCTCAGGCGATAAGCGTTGCCCATTCTACCCCGATTTCAGACGCCGCCTCTTGAATACCCCACCCGTTCTCCGCCCCCTCGTCCGAGTCGCGCCCCGCCAGCCACCCTCTTTCCCCGCCGCCTGCATCCAATGTTTCGGGCGCTGCAACCAATCCGGGGAAAATGCCAACAGCCGTCGAAGTCATCTCAGATCCAGTCGAGTCCGCCCGCGATGCGGGATTGCGTTACGTCACCGATGCCAGGCCCGGCATCACCCGGAAAAAGTTCCGCAACAACTTCCGCTACTTCGACCCCGACGGAAAGCTCGTCAAAGACGAGACCGTCCTGGCCCGCATCAAGTCGCTCGTCATCCCGCCCGCATGGACCGATGTATGGATCTGCCCCAACGCCAACGGCCATCTGCAGGCCACCGGACGGGACGCGCGCAAGCGCAAACAGAGCCGCTACCATCCCCGCTGGCGCGAAGTCCGCGACGAAACCAAGTACGAGCGCATGCGGCTCTTCGGCGAGGCGCTGCCCGCAATTCGCGACCGCGTCGAGCAGGACCTGGCACTTCCCGGTCTCCCCCGTGAGAAGGTGCTCGCCACCATCGTCCGCCTGCTCGAGACCACCTTCATCCGCATTGGCAACGAAGAATACGCGCGCGAAAACCAGTCCTATGGCCTCACCACCATGCGCAACAAGCACGTGGACGTCGAAGGATCCACCGTCACCTTTCGCTTCAAGGGAAAGAGCGGCAAGGTCCACAATATCGATCTCAGCGACCGCCGCCTCGCTAAAATTGTGAAGCGCTGCCTCGATCTCCCCGGCTACGAGCTTTTTCAATACCTCGATGACGACGGCTCTCCCCATTCCGTTGACGCCGCCGACGTCAATGACTACCTCAGGGAAATCACAGGCCAGGGGTTCACCGCCAAAGACTTTCGCACCTGGGCGGGAACCGTTCTCGCCTGCGCCATGCTCCGCGAATTCGAGGTGTTTGAGTCTCAAACTCAAGCCAAAAAGAATGTGGTGCAGGCCGTTGCCGCCGTCGCCGAACGCCTGGGGAATACCCCCTCGGTCTGCCGCAAATGCTATGTCCATCCCGCTGTGCTCGACACCTACCTCGGAGGCGAGATGCTGAAGGCTTTCGACAAGCAAGTGAAGAAGGCGCTCTCCAACTCGTCCAAGGCCCTGCGCCAGGAAGAGCTCGACCTGCTCCATCTGCTCGAACACCGCGCCAAACTCGCCGCGTGAAGCCCGCTCACACTCCCGGATTCCAAAGGTCGCTGGTTCAAATCCAGCCCCCGCAACAAATTGAATATAAGCGACTTAATGTTGCTTTCGGGTTACAAAAAACAGCGGCGAAAACCCCACGTAACCCCACGCTAAGCGGAAACCTCCAATGTTTCCGCTTTTCCTTTGCGCTGTGCAGGAAGAACCATCTGCACAACAGCTCCGTGCGCCTTCCGCTTTTCCGTCATGTAAGCATTCCCGTGTTTCATGGTGTGCTTACTTGCGCATGACGCATCAGCATCTGTTGCACTCCGATCGGGGCTCCGCAGACATCGAGCATCGAACGGTAGCTGTGCCGAAAAGTGTGCCAGCCAAGTCGCTCGATTCCCAGTTCCCTGCCTACAGGAACAAGGATGTCTCCCTGCAGCACAGAAGCGTGCCAGACTCCGCCAGTATTCGGGTTGGGAAAAACCCAGCTTTCCTGACTGGCCGGACACCTCGCCTGCCAAGCCAAAAGGATCTCAGCAAACGCGGGGTGCAGAGGCATCTCGTCCTCGCTGTATTCGGTTTTCACCCGACCGATCCGGGCGTGCACCGTTCCGCGGGTGACCATCAGGATGCCCTCTTCGAAATCAAAGTCGGACCACTTCAGCGCCAGAATCTCGCTCACCCTGAGGCCCAGGCACATCGCAATTACCACCATGGTCCGGAAAGGCTCATCGAGCCTCTCGCAGATTTGCTGGAATTGCTCCGGAGTAAGGATCATCTTCTTCCGCCGCGGCCGGCTGGAACCGCCCTTGATTTCCACGAGACTCAGAGGGTTCCGTTGCGCGGGTATGAGTTCCCAGAGCATTGCGAGCTCCATCAACCTGTGGAATACGGCCTTGATGTTTTGTCTGGTCTTACGGGAGAGATCGATCTGTTTCAGCCACTCCTGCACCGCGAGCGGTTTGATGTCAGTGAGTTGGACTGTGCCCCATGTTGGCCGCAAATGCTGCTTGATCACGGAGAGGTATCCATAAGTTGTGCTGAACTTCAGGCCGTCATCGACGACTTCACCGGGGCGGCACGCCTTGATTTCCTCGAGGCGCTCCTCGGCGATGAACTTGTCGAGAACAGTTCCGAAGGTTGGTGATTTCTGGGCGATGTAGGATTCGTTGCCGTTGATTCCGAGCAACTGGGCCTGCAGCGCCCGCCGGGCGGCAGTCTCCGTTGGGTATTGGAGCGTACTTAACGTCATCTGTCGCATCGGCAGTCCCGGTTTTGAGTGATCGCGAAAGCGGAACTCCCAGACATCGGGGCCCGTCTTACGCGGTACTCGCCGCAATGAACCATTTTGAAAACGCTCGCGTGAAAACTTCATTCTGCTCTCCTTGAAATCCACGCGGAGCGGCTGGCTGGCTCTATTGGACCCCACTTGGATGTGAATATCCTCATGAAGGCGTTGGTGATCGCTTATCGACGTCGATGGAGCGTGTTTTTTTTGGCGGCTGCAGACAGCGTTCCGGTTACACGACTTCCGCTCGGGCTTCGACAGGCACTCGAAAGGGGAAGTTGCGTACTTTTCCTTGGCACCGGAATCGGCGGCACTACAAGCGGCCCACGGGACTCCTGCGCCTGATGGGGCGAAGCTTGCCGAGGATCTAATTAATCACTTCAAGCTTGGCATCAAACCTACTGACCTGCCGCTGGTCGCTCAATATGCCGAGTTGAAGACGTCTCGGAACAGTCTTGACCTGTTTGTCAAGAAATTGTTTGCAGATTTGGATCCGGACGAGCATCTCCAGTGCTTACCACGTTTCGCTGGCGCGCCATCTTTACGACGAACTACGACACGGGACTGGAACGTGCCTACAAACTAAATTCGTCGCCACTCCAGAATCCCATCCCCATCGCTGTAACTGCTGATATCCGATATACCGACACGCTGATCGAGGAACTGTATCAAAGCTGGGGCGGTCAACGTGCGGCTAGTGCGGAGGTGCCCGCATTCGAGATATTGAAGAATTGTAAGTCACTCGCAGAAAGGCATTTCTGAGCCCTATCATCAAGGAGGACCACCTCGTGAGAGAGCCAACCGCCATGTGCCGCCCCCACCGTTGATACAGTCCCGCGACATCCAAGCAGCCTGCAGCGGGTAAAGCGAACCACAGAACGACCGCCAAAACCGCAAAATCAAGACGAAAAGTTAAACCCAGATTCTGCGCCCCGTAACTGGGCGTTGTTCGGAGCTTCCTTAGCGTCCTCACGCTTTAACAGTCCAACCCTAGTATCCTTGCGGTGTAACCTTGGCGATAGGACTGACTGCAGCCATAACACCCAGGTATGGGACTGCCTCATATGGATTGAAGGGTCGTGCAATTGGATCTGGAATCCGCATCTCCCAAGGATTTCCCAAAGTCCTTGCCGTCCCTGGTAAAGTTGCGCCCACGGGACCCCACCCATTTGCATACCAAGAATCAAGGTATGGAACACCGTCGTAACTGCTCTTTAGTTGGAAAATCGTCTTCAGATCCGGTATTTCCGAGAGATACGGGGTGCCGGGCGGTACGTTTTCTTGGACGTAATGGCTGACGCTCGGAAAGTAACTGTGACGAAGAAGGCTGTGAGTATACCCGCCATCAGCGCTGATCGTTAGCTCGAGTTCCGTCCAAATTGGTGGAAAGACTTTGAACGCTTCTGCCGCCATCTCACCCAACCTGTGGTTCATATAAATGGCCAGTGGTCCGCGTCCTGGGGCAAATACGCCCGTCTCCTCAAACGCAAAGCGGCCGATTATTTCGGGGGCCTCCGTGCGGCAGCCAACAAGCTGCCGGAAGGTTGCGGACGTCCGAGTGAATGTTCTCTTTCGACCGATGGTTCCTACCGGGGAACTGGGCGTTCCTAGAAATGACGGTGCTCGATACATCCCACTGGCGGGCGTAAAACCGCCGCCCGTTATCAAGCCGGCGGTTGAATCCACAGTAACCCAGGCTTCAAGAAAATGACTAAAGCGGTAGCCCTCTTCAGCCGTTATCGTGGCACGAGAGATGAAGGGCCCTGGCGACCCGCCCGAGTCGACCTCAGGTAAGCCGGTCTGAGGGTCGATCCAGCTTATCGTGGCTATTCCCACCACGTAATAGTGCTTACTCACAGGCACCGCCCGTTGCGAGCCTTATCGCAGCATTAGAAGAGCAGTCGTCAGAATCGCCACTAGAAACAGCCTTAATTGGTTGGAAAATTGGTGAAAAGGACAAGTTGAACTCCTAGGAGCGATCAGTCTACAAGCGGCGATAGAAAGTCACAAGCTATTGCGGATCTTTCGCACTTTCGGTGCAGGTGTGCTGGTCGGAGAGCGCGCAAGTAGTCCCCTCGTTACGTGGGAACAGGAGTGCTCGGAGCGGTGTCACAAGTTCGCGCTGAACCATCAACGTGGTAATTCCGCTTGAGTGATCGTCAGCAGCCACGATACTAATCTGTTCGTCAGGGCTGTTGGGCCGTCTTTTCGAGAGCCTGATCATCTAGCCGCGCTTACACTCCGCAACAGGATTGGGCTGACTTTCACTTCGCTCCACTCGTCCACGCAAACACACCAACAGGTGAACTTAGTCAACTGGCGATCGATGGGTGGCTGGGTATTTCCGCTCTCATTCCTCGTCGTCCGAACGCCGGGCACGAGCCGAAGCCCTTATCAGCGAAGATCATCTTGCCGCCACCAGGCCACTGACTTCTTTGCAAGTGCGACCGAAAAGTGAACTCGAATCAGATTATGGCAAGGGATACTCAGACCGAGTCGTAGAAAATAGCCTGCCCTCTTGCGTCGAGTTGCATCAGCAGGTCAAATTCCGAAACGTTTCGAGTGAGCACCACACAGCCATTCTTAGAAGCTGTGAGAAAGATCAATGCATCATTGAGAGCCTTCCGCCGCTCATTTTTCCCGTACCCCTGCAGCCGCGCCACAAGCCCGGCGAGCATGCCGGCTTCACGCCAAGCACCCCGATCCGGTGTGAGGATGCGATGGGCAGGTCGCATGTCGATGGATGCGGCGACCTGCGTAATCACACCAGCCGTATCCGGATGTTTCGGCGCTAGCAGGCCAGCGATGGCCGCAAGCTCCGCTTCTGTGACGGTAGAGTGCCAGAGATTCCCGGTCCGGAGAGCGACATCCACGTAATCTGGAAGCCTTCCTTGCAGAGCGTCTATATAAACGGTAGTGTCGAGGATTAGCTTCGGAAACGGAGGCTTCAAGTCCGACAGAAACCGCAACAATGAGCGATCGCGATACGGGAGCCCCTTCTGATGTTTCTCCGGCTTCAGCCGACGTAGCGACCGCTCGAACGGGGCGTTAGAACTCAAGATCGAGGTCCTTGCTCACGGTACCGCGCTGGGCAAGAAGCCAGTCAGCGTAATCGTCGGCGACAACAATGTTCGCGAGCGCTGCTTCGATCAGCTTGGAGTCAGATTGGATACCACTTTTCTTCTTTGCCTGCTCGACGAGAAGCGAGGGCATGCGGCCACGCACCACGAGCGTCCGACCGCCACTAAGGAGCCCCTGCTGTTCTACGATGGAGAGAGCATCGCCAAGCCGGCGACCACTCACAGCCGGCTTCAGTCGCTTTGAGCCGCGAGTTGTTTGGAGCACCTTTGCCTGGGCCATTGGACGAACCTCCATTAAGAATGTAGCACGCTTTGTGTATATTTGTGCCACACAATCTCAAGTAATAGGCTGCAAAAATCTCAACCGCCCTTTAACGACACCCGATCGCCAACGCGTGAAACGCGCGGAATCCGGCCATTTCAAACCCTCTTTTTTCGGTATTTCCGCCCAAAGAGACTGCCCTAGATTCGGGGCAATACTCGAGGAAATCGAGATGCAATTTTTGAATCACGTTGAACCCACTTTTGCCCCACGCTATATGTTCCGCCAAGTTCTAAACCCTTCCGAATCAGCGCCAGCCGCTCCGGAATATGATGTTTAGTTTCAACAATTTAACAACTCATAACCTGAGATCACCGCCCCACCAGAAAATCACGGAATGCGACAATCGGGGTCACGAACGGAATCAGAAGATAAAGTGATTGGCGACGATACTTGGCCGCCATCGTGCCTCTTTGATCCAACTCATCCTCGATCTCCGACTTGGCGCGCTTTCGAGTCTTGATGTGCAAGGCGTGCCAAAGCATCGGCGCGTAATTCATCCCCAGCAGAGCAATGTACCCTCCGAAGAGTTCCTGCCCCAACGAGTGGGCGTGCGCGCAGATGAAGGTGCCAAGGCCGACTCCGATGATCACTGCCGCAGCAAACTCGACGATGACCAGCGTGGGTCCCAATAAAAAAACGTCTACGGCAGCAAGTCTACGTGGCTGGATCAAAGAATCCCCCGGTAATTCCTCTGTGAAACCACAAACTTCCTCGACTGTCATGCCAGTCCACAAACACCCAGCTCGCCACCCCATGCTGACCGTCTAAGCTTCTTAGCGTGCTTCACTTGGTTAATGTGAAATTCGATTGCGCCGGTCGCCGTGACCGGTCTCCGGCCAGTCCTTTCATCCCGCGCAACCAGCCTCCCGCCCGGTCTTCCCGCCCTCCCTCCCATCTGCTAGCCTTGCTGTTTGGGTCGAACTTAACGGCAGGTGCGGAATGGGTTTCAAGTTCCAGGGCGTGGATTTCCTTCATCTCGACGCAAGCTTAAACGAAGACGAACTCCTCGTCCGCAAAACCGCGCGCGCCTTCGTCGATGACAATCTCATCCCCATCATCGAACCCTGCTTCAGCGAAGGCCGATTTCCCCGCGAGCTGGTCCCGGTGATGGGCGAACTCGGCTTCTTCGGAGCCAACCTCCACGGCTACGGGTGCGCCGGCATGTCCAACGTCGAATACGGGCTCGTCATGCAGGAACTGGAGCGCGGCGACTCCGGCTTCCGCAGCTTCGTCAGCGTGCAGTCCGCCCTGGTCATGTATCCCATCTACACCTTCGGATCCGAAGAGCAGAAGAACCAGTGGCTACCCGCCCTCGCCAGCGGCGAAAAACTCGGCTGCTTCGGACTTACCGAGCCCGGCTTCGGCTCCAACCCTGGCGGCATGACCACCGTCGCCCGCCGCTCCGGCGAGGACTACATCCTCAACGGCGAAAAAATGTGGATCACCTCCGGCAGCATCGCCGACGTCGCCGTCATTTGGGCCAAGGTCGCCGACGAAGACAACAAGGTCCGCGGCTTCCTCGTTGAGACCAATCGCCCCGGATTCCGCGCCTTTGACGTGCACGGCAAGTGGTCGCTGCGCGCCTCCGTCACCAGCGGCCTCGCGCTCCAGGATGTGCGCGTGCCCGCCGCCAATCTCCTCCCCGGCACCGGCGGCCTCAAGAGCCCCCTCATGTGCCTCAACCAGGCACGCTACGGCATCAGCTGGGGCGCCATCGGGGCGGCCATGGATTGCTACTCCACCGCCCTCACCTACGCCAAAACCAGGAAGCAGTTCCACGGCGAGCCCATCGCCAGTCACCAGCTCATTCAGGAAAAACTGGTCTGGATGATCAGCGAGATCTCCAAGGCGCAGCTGCTTTCTCTCCACGTCGGCCGCCTTAAAGATGCCGGCAAGGTCGGCCACGAACATATCTCCATGGCCAAGCGCAACAACGTGTGGATGGCTCTCGAGATCGCCCGCATGGCGCGCGATATTCTCGGCGCCAACGGCATCACCGAGGACTACCCCATCATGCGCCACATGATGAATCTCGAATCCGTGAAAACCTACGAGGGAACTCACGACATCCACGCCCTGATCCTCGGCCAGCACATCACCGGCATCGCCGCCTACTGACACTCCTTTAGTCATCTGCGGCATTGCAGCGGTGCATCCTCTGCGGGATATAATTTGCACACCCGCGGCGTGGTGCCGGGCACTTCCCCGCACTACGGCTCGGGAAAGCCGTAATTCCTATTTCCACTGCAGTCCGTTAGATACTGTGCTTCCGATCCCTGATTTGCCGGCGATTTGTTCTGAATGACTCTTCCCAAGAGGTGCTGTTGAAACCGGGCCATTCTCATGCGGACTACCTTTAAGCGTTTCAGCATCCTTGGGGGCTTCGCCGTCCTGCTGATCCTTGTCATCGGCAACGGGATCCTCACTCGCCGCAAACTCGTCGCCCTCGTGGAGACCCAGTCGCGCCTGGCTGAATCCCGAACGTTGCTCCTCGAACTGGAAAAAACCGAGTCCCTTCTCAAGGACGCCGAAACTGGCCAGCGCGGATATCTCTACACCGGGGATCCAAAATACCTGGAGCCTTACAACCTCGCCCGCGCTAAGGTCGATGCGCAGCTGAATGAATTGAGCCGCCTCGCCGCCGGGGATTCCCAGCGGCTGGTCTACCTGTCGGATCTGCAGTCGCTCAGCGGCGCAAAGATCAGCGAACTGACTCGCACCATCAGCTTGTATCAATCCGGCAAGCCTGATCAGGCCCGCGCCATTGTTCTCTCCGACTTCGGCCGCCTCACCATGGAGCACATTCGCCAGGTCGTTGACACTGCGGAAGAGCGCGAAACCGCCCTCGAGGCTGCGCGCACCGCCGAGTACGAAGACAGCATTCGCGTCACGATAAGGAGCATCTACCTGGCCAGCGCGCTGGCCGCCATCGGCCTCATCCTGCTCGCCTATTACATCCTTCGCGACATCGCCCTGCGCGAGAAATATACCCACGAGATCCGCGAGCAGGAAGAATGGTTTCGCGTCACTCTCACCAGCATCGGCGATGCCGTCATCGTCACCGACGAGCAAGGCAAGATCCGCTTCATGAATCCCATCGCCGAGACTCACACCGGGGCCACCTTCGCGTCTGCCCGCGGACGGGACATTCACGACGTCTTTCCGATCTACAACGAATTCACCGGCGCCAAAACTCACAACCCGGTCAGCCGCGTCATGGAACAGGGCCGCGTCGTCGGGCTCGCCAATCACACCGTTCTGCAGCACACCGACGGCCACCTGATTCCCATCGAAGACAGCGCCGCTCCCATCCGCGATGACAGCGGCCGCCTCATCGGTGTGGTGCTCGTCTTTCGCGACGTAACCAGCGAGCGCAAGTCCCAGGACCTGCTGCGCAAAAGCGAAAAGCTCACCGCAGCCGCGCGGCTATCGGCCACCGTCGCCCACGAGATCAACAATCCCCTTGAGGCCGTGGGCAATCTCATCTATCTCGCCAAACAGTCGGTACCGGGCTCGCAGGACCTGGTGAGCACGCTTGAGCTCGCCGAGCGCGAACTGGAACGCGTTGCCCACCTTACCCGCCAGACCCTCGGCTTCTACCGCGAATCCCACGAAGCCGAGCCCGTCGACATCCCCGCTCTCATCGAATCCGTGCTCCGGCTCTTCTCCAATAAAATCGCCGCCAAAGACATCCACGTCGAGCGCGACATCGAACCGGGGCCGCCGATCATCGGCGTCACCGGAGAGATGAAACAGGCCATCTCCAACCTGGTATCCAATGCACTCGACGCTGTCGGTTACCACGGCATCATACGATTCCGCTTGCGCAACATCGACGACGACGAAGGCGGCACCCTCCGGATCACCATCGAAGACGACGGGCCGGGCATCCCCCCCGAAGTCCTCAGTCGCATCTTCGAACCTTTCTTCACCACCAAGAAAGACATCGGCACCGGCCTCGGGCTATGGGTCACCAAGGAAATCATCGAGCGACACGGCGGCGAAATCACCGCGTCCGGACGCGGTGCCGGCAGTGACCCCACCGAAGGCGGCAACGTCCTTCGCGGTGCATCCTTTACGATCATGCTTCCGCGCGATCCGCATCGTGAATCCCGGCGGCAGGCCCTCAAAGCCGGCTGACCTGGTGACGCCCTCACCTCAGATCTCTCGCGGCGCCTCCCGTCCCCCATCGACAACCCGTGCCTGATACGGCATATTCGTATCCATGCTCTCTTCTCGTCGACGGTTCCACGCATCTGCCGCCGTTGTAGCCATCGCAGTACTGTCGAGTCTCCCTTCTGCCGGCGCTCAATCGCCCGCCCCCCGGCAGCCCATCGTCCTTCATGCCGCGCGCCTGCTCGAAGTCGACAGCGGCAACGTCCTGCTGCCCGGCGAAATTCTCATCGAAGGACAGCACATCAGCGCCGCCGGCAAAAGCGTTCCCCATCCGCAGGGCGCGAAGGTCATCGACCTCGGCGACGTCACGCTGCTGCCCGGCATGATCGACGCTCACGTTCACCTCTTCCTTCATCCCGGCGCTGAAGATCTGCAGACCGTGGAGGAGTCCGTGCCCTGGCGCGTGATCCTCGCCGAACAAGCCGCCAAGGACGATGTCATGGCCGGATTCACCGCTGAACGCGACATGGGCACCGAAGGCGCTGGATCCGCCGACACCGCCGTCCGCAACGCCATCGACAAAGGCATGATTCCCGGCCCCCGCCTGCGCATCTGCGGCAACGCCATCGACATCCTCGGTGGCCACGAAGACGCCAACCGCTACAACCCCGCCCAGCACGTCCTCTCCAACGCCGACTACGCCAACTCCGCCGAACAAATCGTCGAAGTGATCCGCGCCCAGCATAAAGAAGGTTCCGACTTCGCCAAGATTTACGAAACCGGTCCCGACAAAATGATCAACGGCGAACTGCACTCGCCCTATCAGTACACCGCCGAACAACTCGCCGCCGCGGTCAAGGAACAGCGTCGTCTCGGCGGCGTCGTCGCCGTCCACGCCATGGGGGAACCCGGTACCCTTTACGCCGCGCAGGCCGGCGTCGCATCCATCGACCACGCCACCCAGCTCAGCGATGAAACCATTCGCCTCATGCGGGAAAAGAACATCTTTGCGGTCCCCACCTTCGCCATCATGGAATACTTCGCGCACCACCGCGACTCCCAGGATCAAGCCGCCTCTGAAGCGGAAATGCTCGACTACAAAGTTCGCGAATTCAAAAAGCAGTTAGCCGCCGGCGTGCAGTTCGCGGTGGGTTCCGACGTAGGCCCGTTCCCCCACGGCACCCAGGCCCGCGAACTGGAACTCATGGTGCAGTACGGGATGAAGCCGCTCGCCGCGCTCCAGGCCGACATGATCAACGGCGCAAAACTGCTTGGCTGGGAAAATCAGATCGGGCAGCTAAAGCCCGGCTTCCTCGCCGACGTCATTGCCGTCCATGGCAATCCCCTTGACGACATATCCGCCGTCGAGCACGTCAGCTTCGTCATGAAAGACGGCGCTATCCTGCGCCCATAGCGGCCTAAAGGAATTTGGTCGGAGGAAATCAAGGCTAAGCGGACGGAGAAAGCCGGCGCGGAACAAAACGAAGGAACCTGAATTGAAGAGACAGAACGGAGGGAGCAGGGCCTTCAGGACCCTGAATCCTGTCCCGGAAAAAGAGTGGCTTCAGCCACGGGTCTTTGTTGATTCACTTTCCCGTCGCGCTTCGATCTGGCTGAGCGTCTTCACATAGCGCTCCGGCTTGAGCTCCGCAAGCGAATCCTCAATCCCCTTGCGATATCCGCCCAGGTAGATCGAATACAAGATCGCCAGCGAGCACCCAATCCCCCACATGAAACCGAAGCAGAGACCAAGCACCGCAGCAGGGCCAAAGGAGATCATCGTGCCCGCCTCCTCTGCGGCATTCGACTACACCGCCACGACAAAGCTGTCTTCCGTGCGCGTCACCGCGTGGTACAGCGTGTCCCGCTCTACCGGCACCCGGCCCGCTTCGGTAATCAGCCGGCACAGTTCCTTCCGCGTCATCCCCTGCGGCGTTGTCGCCCCCGCATCGTGATAGATCTTCTCTTCGATCACCGTGCCATCAAGATCATCGGCGCCAAAGCGAAGCGCGATCTGCGCAATCTTCGGCGTCAGCATCTGCCAGTACGCCTTGATGTGGGCGAAGTTGTCGAGCAACAGCCGGCTCACCGCAATCTGGCGGATATCGGTCAGCCCGGTCGTCACCGGTAGGTGATCAAGAGGGGTATTCTCCGGATGAAACGCCAGCGGAATGAACGTCTGAAACCCGCCCGTTTCATCCTGCACAGCGCGCAGCTTCAGCAGGTGATCCACGCGGTCTTCATCGTTTTCAATATGGCCGTACAGCATCGTCGCGTTGGACCGGAATCCCAGCTTGTGCGCCATTCGCGCCGTCTCCAGCCACTCGCTGCCGTCGATCTTGTGGTCGCAGATAATCGACCGCACCCGCGCCGCGAAAATCTCCGCGCCGCCGCCCGGCATGGAATCTACCCCCGCCTCGCGCAGCTTGATCAGAGTTTCTTCGATACTCAGCTTCGCGCGCCGTGCCAGGAACGCGACCTCCACCATCGTGAATGCCTTGATGTGCACCTTGGGGAAGCGCTGCTTCAGCCCCCGCACCAGGTCCAGGAAATATTCAAGGGGCAGGTCGGGATGCAGCCCACCCACGATATGAAACTCCGTGACCGCTTCTGAATATCCCGAGGCCGCCGTCTCCCAGGCCTCTTCCAGGGCCATCGTATAACCGGCAGGATCGCCCTTCTTGCGCCCGAAGGCGCACAGCTTGCAGGCGGCAACGCACACGTTGGTCGGATTGATGTGGCGGTTGACGTTGAAGTAGGTCACGTCCCCGTGCATCCGCTCACGCACCGTGTTGGCCAGCCAGCCCACCGCCAGCACGTCCGAGCTGCGATACAACGCCAGCCCCTCGTTTAGGTCGAGCCGCGCCCCCGCGAGCACCTTGTCGGCAATCGGCTCAAGCCGCGAATCATAGGTCCTGAAGGGTTTCCGGTCGGAAGCTTCCTGCGCGTTAGCCTGCATAACCTAATGATACAGAAACAGCGGATTGGTTAGCACCCGCATGCGACCTGCATCCAGTGAGACCTATTCCCCACACCGGGTCTGCGGAAGCTTCAGCGGCTGCTCGTTTCCGGCCCGCCACGGCGCGGCTCCGCCAGCACCCCGTCGTCCAGTGAAGCCGCCACGATCTGGGCTCCCGACGACCGCACCAGCGCGAGGTGAAATCCCGTCTGCATCCACTTCCAGTCCAGCGACTTGGCGTCGATAGCGTAGACAAAATCGCTGCCCCGCGAGCTCACCAGCACCTTGTCCGCCTTGGCATCGTAAAAGAGGTCGTCAACCCCGGTCAGCGGCAGCCGATGCACCCACATCCAGGTCTTGCCCTTGTCGCGAGTGAAATAGACCCCTTCCCTCGCCCCCAGCCACAACGTTCCATCCGCTGAAAATGCCACCCGGTGAATTCGCGTCAGCACCGTGGGAATGCCCATCGGCCACCACGTCTGCCCCGCATCGTTCGAGAGCACCACGCCATCCGGTTTGGCCGCGGCCATGACCGGACCCAAGGCCGCTACCGAAGCAAAATCGACCGACCCCAGCGCCGGGCCACCCTGCCACGTAGCGCCCTTGTCCTTGCTCGTAAACAGTCCGCCGTTGGTGGCTGCCAGCCACGCGCCACCCGAAACGTCGAGCGCGTACACATGGCTGCTCAGTTCCGTCAACGGCGCCTTTACCTTTTTCTCCACCGTCAGGTGCTTGCCATGCACCACCTGTACCGCCGGCTTCGCGACCGTGTTGGCAATGGTGTTGCGCGGCTTCCACGCGCCGCCCTCACCCTCCAGCGCGAAGATGCCGCTGTTGGTTCCCGCCACCACGGTTCCATCCGCTGCCTTGGCCAGGGCAAACACATCGCGGCCCTCCAGGCCCTCGGCGAACTGCTTCCACGCGGTGCCGCCATCCGTCGACACGAACACCCCGCCATAGCTCTTGTCGTTCACGACCCCGGCATAGAGCAATTGCGGATTGGCCGGATCGACCATCAGCGCCTCCACCTTGCGCGCCGAAAATCCCTGGTTCGAGCCCTTGAATGTGACCGCCGCATCCTCGCTCGACAACACGCCGCCGCGATCCGTGGCCAGAATTACGCGGTCCGGATTTTTGGGATCGACAAACACATCGTTCACGATCACGTCCGGCCCGGTCATGCGCTTGAACGTCTTGCCCGCATCGGTCGTCTTGTACAGCCCCTCGGTCGTGCCCGCATACACCGTGTCGCGGTGCACCGGGTCCTGGCGCAGTACCCGCGTCCGCCGTGCCGTCGCCGGAATCCCCTGGATCTTGCGAAACATGCTTCCCGCGTTGTCGCTCTTGTAGATCCCGCTGCATGCGCTGGCGTAAACCACGTTCGGCTCCTGGGGATCGACGATGATCGAGAACACGTCCGAGTCATCGATCACGCCCTGCTTGATGTTCTCCCAGTTCTGCCCGCCGTTTGATGTCTTCCACGGCAGGTGCCACGTGCCCGCATAAACGATGTTGGGGTCCTTGGGATCGACTGCGATCGACTCAACCTCGTGGATTTCCTTGCTCCCCGCCGGGCTGATCAGCTTCCAGGTTGCGCCCGCATCGTTCGAGCGGAAGATCCCCTCCAGGGTTCCTGCGAACAACGTCTTCGCATCCGACGGGGCCGCCGCGAAGGCGCGAATCGATTGCCCGTTCAGGCCCGCAGCCGCCTTCCAGGTTTTGCCCGCATCGTGGCTGATCCACAATCCGCCTCCGGGCTTGTCGAACTTCCACGCCGCCGCGTAGAGCAGCGACGCATCCTGAGGATCGGCAATGATGTCGTCCACCACCAGGTCGTCACCCTGGTCCAGCCGCGCCAGGCGATGCCACTTCACGCCTTCGTCGCGTGACTCGAAAATCCATCCGTTCGTCGTGCCCAGGTACAGGTGCGCCGGATCCCCGGGCGCGGCCTCCAGCGATCGCGCGTCTCCGCCGTCCGGGCCGATCGCGTCCCATAACGTCTGAGCGGCTGCAGTTTTTAAAAGGAGCAACAGGCCCAGGACCGTCAATGCCAGCCGGGCCGGCCGGCACAAAACTTTCCAATGTATTCGCAAGCAGTACATCCAGGAGGAGAACTCGGCGTGAGCTGTGAAAGGCAAACCAACTACCGCAAAAGCAAGAAGGCTGACCGGCGCACCGGTCAGCCTCTAACCCAACAGGAGGATCTTTCGATGCACACTCGTTAGATGCTCGCCCGGCACCGCAGCTACCGGCGAGCCGTTGATTTTAGAAGCAGGGTATGTCGCCGTTTTGAGCGACATACCCCGTCCCATTGGTTTACTTCGATGCAGCCTTGTGATGGTGCTTGCGCGCCGGGAGGGCCTTGCGGGTCTGTGGCTTGACCGTGTTCTCATCCACAGGCGTCGCACCCTGCACATCGGAGCTGAAGTTCGCACCGGCCGGTACCAGGTAGTCTTCGACCTTCTGGTCATCCGCGGTGCCCGTGGCCACGCTGATGCGCGAAGGATCGATTCCCTTCTCCTTCACAAGGTAGTCCTTGGTGTTGACCGCGCGCTCAGCCGCGTAGTCGTCCACCTTGGCCCTCTTGTGCTTGGCCGCGAACTTCTCCTGCTTCTCGGTCTTCGCCTTTTCCTTGGCATTGGAGCTGCCTACCACGTATGCCTTGGCGTCGGACTGCCGCTGCAGGTCGAGTGCAACTTCGTCAAGGCAAGCCTTGGCTTCGTTGTCAACACGCGTCGGACGAGTCTTGTCGTTGGTGAAGTTGATCGAGCACAGGGTCTGCGTGTGCGGCTGCGGAGGCGGCGGAGGAGCTTCGATCGTCACCGACGTATTCGCAGAAGCGTTGTGGCCCTTGTCGTCTGCGACATTGCAGGTGACAGAAATCGGTCCTGTCGGCGCTCCGGTTGAGGAGAATGTGGCGCTGCCGCCGCTGCCGTTCACCGTGCCTGCCGACGCCGTGTAGGTGTAGGTGAGCGGACGGTTCTGCGGGCTGTTGGCGGTTGCCGTAATGGTCGCGCTGTCACCCGGCTTGATCGTCGTCGGGCTGATCGAGCAGCTGATGGTTGGCGGCTCAAATTCCTTCACCGTGAAGGTCGTCGTGGCTTGCGCGCTCTCCCACGGCTTCAGACCTTCCTTGCCCGACTTGCCTTCCTTCACACCGCAATTGACGGTGTGCGAACCAGGCGCCAGGCCGTCGGTCTTCACCGTTGCGGTGTTGCCGCTGCCCGTGACGCCATCACCCGAGAAGGTGTAAATGGTGTTCATCTTCGGCAGCACTGCGCCGGCCGTCGCGGTGATCGTGATCGGCTCGCCCGGGAATACCGAAGTGGGACTGGCCGAGCACGCCAGGGTCACTGGCGGAGGAGGAGCGATCGAACCTACGTGGAACACCAGCCCGGTGCTCAAACGGGCGGCGTTGATGTTCGCGCGTCCCTGCCAGATCCCGGGTCCGAAGTTCACGTGCATGTACTCGTAATCAGCCTGGAATACGCGAATCGCCAGGTGATGGTTGAAGAACGGGGTGGCATAGTCCATGCCGCCGCCGGCGGTCAGATCCACGCCCCACTTGTAAGGCTCATGCTGCGGCCCCGCCACATCCGCCCCGCCCACCAGGCCGTGTACAAACGGCGTGATGTCGGAGGTCGGGAAACGGAAAATCAAGCCCGTTGCGCCCGTGCTGAAGCCGTCGTTGCTCGACGAATCGTTGACGAAGGTGTCGTGGGTCGCGCCTTCCACCTGCCAGCCGACGTACTTGTTGAAGAAGTACGCGCCGCTGCCGATCACCCCGTACTGCGCCGACTTGTAAGCCTCCGGCAACACGGTCACCCCGTCTCGCTGGAGCACGTCGAGCGTGTCCTTCGGGGCCAGATAACTGTATCCGACAAAAATATCCCAGCGGGATGGGGAATCCGCCTGGGACGGCGTCGCCGCCGGTTTCGCCGCTTCCTGGGCTGCCAGGGAAGCAGGCACCGAAGCCACGACCGCCATTGCGACCACCCGGCTCAAAGATTTCAAAACACGAAAGTGCATGCGCTTATCCTCCGCAATCAAGCTGAATAACCAATGAAAATATTGGGACGTCTTGCGAGCACTTTACGCGCGTGCAGTCGGCTCGTTTCGTCCACATACAGCGTCTTCACGCTGCCTTACAGCACTTTAACCGTACCATAGCTGCAGACCGCAGAGCACATTTTTTCAATGAGATGCCCCCGGTTCCCAACTCAATCAACAGGCCCGGTCACGCCTGCATAAGTACAGCTTCCAACTTCTGTCAAGCCTCGGTCGCGCCCGCGTTCCGCGATGTGGTTCATGACGGGGCCGCTCTTCTGCCCCCCGGATCCTAGCTTGCATTCAAAGTTTTAAGCAGGCTCCGCGGCTCACGCTGGATCTTTTCCTGCAGCAGTGTGATGGCATACATCAGCTGCTCCGGCCGCGGCGGACATCCCGGCACGTAGACATCGACCGGAATGATCTGGTTCACCCCTTGCACCAGCGCATAGTTGTTGAACACCCCGCCCGACGTTGCACAGGCACCCATCGAAATGACCCACTTCGGTTCCGGCATCTGGTCATACAGCCGGCGAATAACCGGAGCCATCTTTTGCGAAACCCGCCCCGCGATCACCATCAGGTCCGACTGCCGCGGAGACGGCCGGAACACTTCCGCACCGAAACGCGCTATGTCAAAACGCGAAGCCCCCATCGACATCATCTCGATCGCGCAACAGGCCAGCCCAAACGTCATCGGCCATACCGAACTCTTCCGGACCCAATTCACGGCGAAATCAAGGGACGTGAGAAATACACCCTCGGGCTGCTCAAAACCGTAGTTGACTTCCCTTACCTTGGCGCGATTGTTCGCACTGCTCTCCAGGTTTCCGAACAAGTAGCGATCGCGTTCAGCTATCTCCGCCATATTGACAATAATACCTCTGGGAACCGAAATTTGACGGGCAGACCATCACTTGTGATGCGCACTAAACAGAAACGGTCATCCAGTCTGTAACTTCATTTTCGATTCTTTTAAGCCCCGCCACCACACTCCTTGCGTTCAAAAAGCACCCCTGATTCAGGAGACTTCGCTGATTCCGGAGACTTCCCTCATTCATGAGAGAGGATCAGGGACAAGCCGCGCCCACCGCTTTCGTCCCGTGCGGGACCGTCCACTTCCCCGGCAGCCACAACGTAATCGAAAATCGCATCCAGTCGAGCGATCCGCGCGCACTCGCCTGCCCCGACGGCGCCGCGTCGTTCTGGTGCGGCGTGCGCGCAGCTGCCAGAGCCCATTTCTGCGCGTACCCCGCCGGATCGCCGCTTCCCGGCACCAGGTGCGCATCGAGAATGCGGAACTCCCCGCTCGCGGCTCGCTGCTCGAGCTGCAGCAAACGATTCATCCCCTGCTCACCCTCCGCGCTCCTGCGCGCGTCCGGGCCCATCGCCCCGCTCCGGACCAGGGAACGAAACACCTGCTGGCCCTCTGAAAACGCCGCCGGGTCAGCCAGGAAACGAAAGCTGCGCGGATTCCACCCGATCGCATCCTGCGCCCTCAGCCCGAACGTCGTGGCAATCTCGCGCTCGTTCAGCGAATTGTAGGGCAGCGTTGCCAGCAGCAGCGCGTCCGGATAGCCCGCCGGCTGATCGCGGTCCATCACCAGGTCCCAGCCGCTGTATCCGCCCCCGCTCGGCGCCACCGGCATCACCCGGAATTTCCAGCCCCCGCCGATCTCCGCGCTCCACTCCCGTCCCGCAGCCACCTCTCCCTCCAGCGTCACGCGGCTGCAGCGGCTCACGTCAGACCCCAGGGCGCCGCGTACCCAACCGAGCGCGATTGCGGCAAATAAAACCCATCCCGGAATGTGCAATAGCTGGCCGATGTCTACCCTTCCACCCCGCAGGCTCATCCCTGCATTCTTGGCACTGCGCCTTCCGCCGCACCCTGCATCCCTGAATTTCCGTTACGTTATCATGAAAGGTTCGCGTGAGCATCACAGGGTTCGAAGGGTCACACAGACCGTGTGCCGCCCTGCCGGTGCGATCCCGTTGCTCATGCTGGCCGGGCTCACGTGACGGAGCCGCCGCGTGCCCAATTCACTCTGGCGCGTGCCCGTAACGAAACCTTGATTACAGCTTTTTTGCTCATCATCATCATTATCCGGAGCCACACCCGATGCGCATCAAGAGAACCCTTTCGCTCTCGGCCCTGCTGACCGCCGCCCCGGCCCTGGCCCTGGCCCAGTCGAATCCATCCGCGCCCGCCACGCAGGCCCAGATTGCCGCCCTCCAGCAGGCCGTCAAGAACGCTCAGAGTGCCGGGGACAATGCCTGGATGCTCGTCTCCGCGGCCTTCGTTCTGCTCATGACCGGCCCCGGACTCGCCCTCTTCTACGGCGGCCTGGTCCGGCGCAAAAACATCCTCGGAACCATGATGCAAAGCTTCGCCATGATGGGCCTGGTCACCATCATCTGGGCCATAGCCGGCTACTCGCTGGCCTTCGGCCAGGGCAATGCCTTCATCGGAAGCCTCGATCACCTCTTCCTGCGCGGTGTCGGCCTCGCCCCTTCTCCCTACGCCCCCACCATTCCCGAACAGACCTACATGATCTACCAGCTCATGTTCGCCATCATCACCCCCGCGCTCATCACCGGCGCCTTTGCCGAACGCATGAAGTTCAGCGCCATGGCGCTGTTTCTTTCGCTCTGGTCGCTGGTCGTCTACAGCCCCATGGCGCACATGGTGTGGGGCATCGGAGGACTGCTCAATTCCTCCGGCGGCCGTTTCCCCAGTCTCGACTTCGCCGGCGGCACCGTCGTGCATGTCACCTCCGGAGTCTCCGCCCTGGTCACCGCGATCTACCTCGGCAAGCGCATCGGCTATCCCAAAACCGCTATGCCGCCCCACTCCATGGTGCTCAGCTTCATCGGCGCCTGCCTGCTCTGGGTGGGATGGTTCGGATTCAACGCCGGCAGCGCCCTCAGCGCCGGGCCGCTCGCCACCAGCGCCTTCGTCAACACCCACTTCGCCGCGGCCGCAGCCGCCCTGGGATGGACCATCGCCGAATGGATCCACAATGGCAAGCCCACCGCCCTGGGAGCCATCTCCGGGGCGGTTGCCGGTCTGGTCGCCATCACCCCCGCCTCCGGCTTCGTCCAGCCCATGTCCGCCCTCGCCATCGGCCTCATCGCCGGCGTTTTCTGCTCCTTCATGGTCTTTGAAGTGAAGAGCCGCCTCGGCTACGATGACTCCCTCGACGCCTTCGGCGTTCACGGCGCGGGAGGCACCCTCGGGGCCGTCCTCACCGGCATCTTCGCCGTCAGCGCCATCAATCCCGCCTTCGGGGTCGACGCCCAGGGCAGGCCCTTTCCCACCGGTGCGATCGAAGGCCACTGGGCCCAGCTCGGCAACCAGGCCGCGGGCATCGCCATCGCCTGGACCCTTTCGGTCGCGGGCACCCTCGTCCTCCTCTTCGTGGTCGACAAGATCATCGGTCTGCGCCTTTCCCCGGAACACGAGATGACCGGCATGGATCTCTCCCAGCATGGCGAAGAGGGCTACGATTTCAATGGCTGATTCCCCTTGCTGCAAAAGTTGCAGCGCCCCTGGCGCACAGCCCTGTCCAGCCTGATACGCTGACAAACGAGGCAATTGCTCATGCTCAAGATTGAAGCGGTTCTCCAGCCCTCCAAGCTGGATGCTGTCAAGGATGCGCTGCTCGAGGCGGGAATCGAAGGAATGACCATCCTCGAAGCGCGCGGCCACGGCCGCCAGAAGGGCCACACCGAGTTCTATCGCGGCCGTGAATATACTGTCGATCTGCTGCCCAAGGTCAAAATCGAAATGGTCGTCCCCGACGAAATCAAAGACAAGGCCATCGAAGCCATCATCGGCGCCGCTCGCACCGGCCGCATTGGCGACGGAAAAATCTTCGTCAGCCGCATCGACGACGCCATCCGCATCCGCAACGACGAACGCGGCGAAACCGCCCTCTGATCTGCCCTCCACCCTCCTGCGGCGAAGGGGCCTCTTTGCTCAAGCCCGCCCCTTCGCCGGGGAAGCCACACCTGTTCCCGCCGTCCTGATCCGTCTGCCTCCGGTTCACCTTCCGCTCAACTTCGCTTATCCTGAATAAATACCCCCTTGCTTCGGCAAGCCCTGCACACCCAACAATGAACCCAAACGGAATCGTGGTTGACGATCTTCGGGAGCAGTATCTGCGGGAGATGGCGCTCGTCCGCCAGACCTACGAGCGCACCGGCGACGGCACCGCCTCCATCCGCCGCCGCTCCGCCATCGTCGATCGCATCCTCATCGAAATGTGGCGCCGCGCCTTCGCCGCCCAGCCCGGATTGAATGTCTCCCTCGTCGCCCTCGGCGGATACGGACGCAAAGACCTCTTCCCCTTCTCCGATATCGATGTGCTCTTCGCCTTCGCCGACGACAAGACTGAAGAAGCAGCCCAGGATCCCGTTCGCACCATCATCCAGGGCATGTGGGACATCGGCCTGCGCGCCAGTCCCACCTCCCGCACCCTCAAAGAAGCGGGCCGCTTCGATCCCGACAATCTGGAATTCACCCTCGCTACTCTCGACCGCCGCTTCCTTGCCGGACAGTTTCCCCTCTACCAGCAACTCCACGGAACCATCCTCCCCGGCCTGGTCCTCAGCGAGTGGAACACCATTACCCAGAAACTCGGCGAAATCGCCCGCGCGCGCCACGCCAAATACAGCAACACCATCTTTCACCTCGAGCCCAACCTCAAGGATTGTCCGGGCGGCCTCCGCGACTACCATCTCGCCGTCTGGTTCGCCCTCCTTTTTCACCTCAAGGAGACCAAGGAGTGGCCCCGCCAGCGCGGCGGAGTCTTCCAGAGCGCCCGCGGCGATGCCGAGTCCGCCTTCGATTTCCTCGCCGCCGCCCGATGTTTCCTTCACTTCCGTCACGGCCGCGACGACAACACCCTGGACTGGCAATCCCAGGACGAAGCCGCCGCCCGCTCCATCGGCCTTGAAACCCGGGGCACCGCCGATCCGGCCTACTGGATGCGGACCTATTACCGCCACGCCCGCGTTATCTATCGCCGCGCCGCTCTGCTGATGGAAAACCTGCCCGCTCCGGTCAGCTTCTACCGCCAGTTCCGCCGCCGACGCACCCCCATCGCCGGAACCGATTTCATCCTCGACCAGGGCCGCATCGACATTCTTCCCGGCGCCCAGTTCAGCGATACCGGCGCCATCCTCCGCATCTTCTCCCTCATGGCCACCCACGGCTATACCCTCTCCCAGGCCGCTGAAGACCGCATCACCGACGCCCTGCCCGCGCTCGCCATCCATATCCCCGAAGGCCCTTACCTCTGGAACGCTCTCCGCGAAGTGCTGCTCGGGCCCCACGCCGCCCACGCCCTCCGCACCATGCACGCCCTCGGCGTCCTCGAAATGCTGCTCCCCGAGTTCCACGGCATCGACGCCCTCGTCATTCGCGACAGCTATCACCGCTACACCGTCGACGAACACACCTTCCTTACTATCGACAACGTGCACGGCCTGCGCAGCCCCGCCCACGACTACGAACAGCGTCTCGCCCAGCTCCTCCCCGAAATCGACCGCCTCGACCTGTTCCTCCTGTCCCTGCTGCTCCACGACACCGGCAAGGCCCGCCGCACCGGGGAACACACCGGCCAGAGCGTCGAGCTCGCCGACACCTTCATGGCCCGCCTCGACTTCGACGCCGAAGAACGCGAGTCCGTGCTCAAGCTCATCCGCCTCCATCTCGAGATGTCCAACGCCCTGCGCCGTGACATCTTCGACACCGAAAACGTGCGCGGCTTCGCCGACAAAATCGGCAGCCCCATGCTGCTCAAAATGCTTACCCTGCTCACCTACGCCGACATCAAGGCCGTCAACCCCGAAGCCCTCACTCCGTGGAAGGCCGAAAGCCTCTGGCAGCTCTACATGGCTACCGCCAACTACATGGACCGCAGCGTGGACGAAATCCGCTACCACGCCGCCATTGATCCCACCCTTCTTAACCGCCTCCGCTCCATGGTCCCCGCCAGCCAATACCAGGCCCTCGGCCAGTTCCTCGAGGGACTTCCGCAGCGCTACCTCCAGACCCGCCTCCCCGAACACATCCGCAATCACTTCCTGCTTGCCGTCGACCTCGACAACGACCCGGTGCAGCTCGACCTGCGGCCCCAGCGCCAGCTTTTCGACCTCACCGTGATCGCCCGCGACCGCAGCCGCCTCTTCGCCGACGTCGCCGGCGCCCTTGCCGCCTGGGGCATGAACATCGTCAAGGCCGGAGCCTTTTCCAACGAGGCCGGAGTCATCGTCGACAGCTTCCAGTTCTCCGACGTCTTCCGCACCCTCGAGCTCAACCCTACTGAAAAATCCCGCTTCCTCGACTACATTCACGATGTCGTCGCCCAGAGAACTCCCGTGGAACAACTCCTCCAGGCGCGCCGCCACAACAGCAGCTCCGTCGTCCCCAAAGTCGAAGTGCCCACCCGCCTCAACTTCGACTCGGAATCCTCCACTCACTCCACCCTGCTTCAGGTCGTCGCCCAGGACGGCCCCGGCCTCCTGCGCCAGATCGCTCTCGTCCTCAGCACCCACCAGTGCAACATCGAGGTGGCCCTGATCGACACCGAAGGCGAAACCGCCATCGACGTCTTTTACCTCACCCGCCAGGACGGCAAGCTGACTCCCGAAATGCAGCAACAGCTCGAAGACCATCTCAAGGGCGCTCTCGAAGCCATGCGCAGTCCCGTTTAACCTCCCGCACTAACCCACTTCCATCCCGCTAAATCAATCACCCCACGTCCGCTACTCGCCGGCCGGGCCATCCGTCTCTAACACAGCCGGATTCCACGACCCTGCTGCACGGGTCGGCCGACACCGGCGTACAGACGCTCCAGCCCCTCCCCCCGGGGCGGCTCCGCGGCCCCCTGACCGCGCCGTCCTAGACCCGTCCCTTCCCGTCTTTTTGATCGAATCGATTTATAACCATCAAAATCCTGCTCGGTCTTCCCTCAAAACTTGACTATTATGAGCGTATCGGCGCTATAGTGGATGCTCCTCGGAAACTTCACCTGAATGGGAACTGAGGCAATTTAGGACTCCCCGCCCTCAGCCAGCCGAACACCAGAGTGAAGACAGATCGTTTGCGAGGGAACACCTTCTGGAGGCTTGCCATGTTGATTCGAATTCGTCGCGCACTTCCCCGCTTAGCAGCTTGGTTATGTGTGCTGTTGCTGGCTCTGGCCGGCGCCCGCGCCCAGGTCACCACCGCTGACATCGTGGGAACCGTCACCGATCCAAGCGGTGCCGCGGTCGTTACCGGAACCGCCACCGCCACCAACACCGCTACCGGAGTCTCCCAGAAAGTCGCGCTCTCCGGTTCCGGCGACTTCACCTTCACCCTGCTGCAGGTGGGCACCTACAAAATCAGCATCCAGGCCCAGGGATTCAAGAACTACGCCACCCAGGTGAGCGTTTCCGCCGGCGATCGCGCCCGCGTCAGCGCCCAGCTCTCCCTCGGCGCCGCCGAACAAACCGTCACCGTCGAATCCTCCACGCCGGCTCTGCAGACCGACGACTCCTCCATCGGCACGCTCATCACCAGCCAGGCGACGCAAAACCTGCCCCTGAACGGCCGCAACGTCACCAGCCTCGTCACCCTCGCTGCCGGCGTCACCGGCGGGCTTAGCAACGCCATGAACAGCGGCACCCGCCCCGACGACCGCCGTCAGAGCTCCAGCTTCGCCGCCAACGGCCAGAGCGATGAAATCAACAACAACATGATCGACGGCATGGACAACAACGAGCGCTTCATCGGCAGCGTCGGCGTCCGCCCCTCCATCGATGCCATTGAAGAAGTACGCGTCCTGACCAACCTCTACACCGCCGAAATCTCCCGCACCGGAGGCGGCGTCGTCGACCTCATCACCAAGGCCGGCGGCAACAAGTTCCACGGAACCCTTTACGAGTTTCTGCGCAACGACAAGTTCGACGCCCGCGACTACTTCGCCACCACCGGCCCCAAGCCCGAACTCCGCCAGAATCAGTTCGGCGGCAGCGTCGGCGGACCACTCTGGAAGCAGAAGACCTTCTTCTTCTTCGACTACGAAAATTTCCGTGTCGTCAAAGGCGTCACCAACACCTCCACCGTCCCCACCGCCTATGAAGAAGCCAACCCCGGCGACTTCTCCGACCTCGGGGCCGGTTGCGTCAACCTCACCGCCAAGACCGGCTGGACCCCCGACCCCATCGGCCTGAACTACTTCAAGCTCTATCCCGCGCCTAACAACGCTGTAACTCCGCCGGGTAACTGCGCCGCTCCCGCCAATAACTTCACTTACACCTCGGGACAGACGCAGTTCACCAGCACTTATGACGCCCGCGTCGATCATCACTTCTCGCAAAGAGATTCGGTCTTCGCCCGCTACACCTTCAACAATGTCGACGTCGTGATTCCCGGACCGCTGCCCATCACCAAGGTGGCCGGCGTCACCGTCAATCCCGGCGCCGGCCCCTACGGTGCCAACTTTGCCGGGCCCGCCAAGGATCAGGAACACAGTGCCGCTCTCGGCTACACTCACCTCCTCACCAACAACCTCATCCTCGACCTCAAGGCGCAATACATGCGCCTCAACAACCAGTCCAGCCCCGTCAACATCGGCAAGGACATCGCGACCGCATTCGGCTTCCCCAGCGGATCCAGCTACGCCATCAACCTCGGCGGCGACCAGGTCAGCTCCGGCCTGCCCAACATCTCATCCAACGTGCAGGGCTACGCCCCCCTGGGCGATGCCGACTACGTTCCGCTGCTCGACCAGAACAACACCTTCCAGTACCTCGGCTCGCTCTCCTGGGTCAAGGGAAGGCACTCATTCAAGATGGGCGCAGGCCTGATCCGCCGCCAGGTTTCAGAAGGCCAGAGCTCTCATCCCCGCGGCAACGCGTACATCAGCAGCACCGATCCCGCCCTGCCCGGCTCGGGCAACGATCTGGCCGTGCTGCTCAGCGGTCTCACCACCCAGGTCACTCGCGGCTATACCGTGGTCTCGCCTGACTTCCGCTCCTGGGAGCCCTCGTTCTATGTGGAGGATGACTGGCGCGTAAGACCCAACCTCACCCTCAACCTCGGCGTCCGCTACGACGTCTACACGCCGTTCACCGCGACTAACAACGCCTTTACGAATTTCAATTTCGCCACCGGCCTGCTCTACGGTCCCGGCTTGCCCGGAGCGCAGAAGTCGAACCCCACCGGCGGGATCAAAACCGACTACGGCGATGTCGCCCCCCGCCTCGGGTTCGACTACACCGTGCGCCCCGGAACCGTTATCCGCGGCGGATACGGCCTCACCTTCTTCCCCGGAAACGCCACCTCCGGTTCGTTCATGAAGAACGCTCCCTACAGCTTCAACTTCTCCTGCGGCGACACCGCGGCGCCCATCAATCAGCCCACCGCCTGCAGCGCGCCGCTCAACGGCACCGATGGCGCCTGGTACCTCGACGGCGGCTTGCCCGTTCCCTCCACTAACCTCACCCTGGCCACCGACCCCACCACTTACGCCTCGCAGGGCGCATTCAACATCACCGACTTCGACTTCAAGAGCTCTTACCTGCAGCAGTTCAGCCTCAATGTTGAAAAGGACTTTCACGGCAACGTCGCCACCGTCGCCTATGTCGGCAACCGCGGCGCACGCCTGGTGCTCAACGGAGTCAATGTCAACCAGCGGCCCTACCCGGACGCGCCCTATCCCTATCCCAACCTGCCCGGCGTCACCCTCAACGAGCGGCGCAGCATTCTCAATTCCAACTACAACGCCCTGCAGCTCTCCGTCCAACGCCGCATCCGCAACGGCCTTGCCGCCAACGTGAACTACACCTGGTCGCATAACCTCACCAATGCCCAGGTCGTCGACGAAGGCCAGCCCGTTGGCGCCTGCGTCGGACCCTGCCACGTCGACAACGGCAGCGGCCAGGCGGTTACCTACAACAGCTTCTACCAGTACGACTACGGCAACGCCGACCTCGACACCCGTCACCGCGTCGCCCTCACCATGAACTACGATCTCCCCTTCGGCAAAAACATGACTGGCATCGGCGGGTACGCCGTCAAAGGATGGGCGATCAATTCCATCTACTTCGCGCAAACCGGCAACCCGATTACTGTCACCAGCGCTATTAATCCCAGCGGCCTGCCCGTCACCGAACGCCCCAACCAGGTCAAGTCCACCACCCCCGGCTTCCACCAAAGCCTCAACGAGTGGTACGACGTGACCATGTTCCGCCTCCCCGGCGCCGGCCTCCTTGGCAATGAACACCGCAACTCCGTCTTCGGCCCCGGGACCCAGGCGCTCGGCTTCTCATTGTTCAAAAACTTCCCCATCTACGAGTCCGCATCGTTGCAGTTCCGTTGCGAAACCTTCAACCTGCTCAACACGCCGACCTTCAACAGCCCCAACGGCACCGTGCATTACGACGCCAACGGAGTAGGCACCACCGGCAACGGTTCAGCCACCATCAACAGCACCACCCCCGGCTCGTCGCCTCGCCAGATCCAGCTCGCTCTCAAGCTGATCTTCTAGTGGCCAGTCCCACCTCCCTCCCTGGCGGGAGACGCCCTCACCCGCGTCTCCCTCCGCCGGGGGGTTCCAACCAGGCTTCTCCGGGACAGCCCACAGAGCCTTCGAGGAGCGCGAAAGGCTATTTCGGGAGAGGCAGGGATCCTTCATTTAGTAGGCGAAAGGCGGCTCTTCAGAAGAGGCAACGAAACTCTTCATCAAGGCGAAGGACAGCTCTTTCGAAACAGGCAACAGATTCTTCAAAATGCGAGAGGACCCTTTTCGGAAAGAGGCAACGAAACTCTCCATGAAGACGAAGGGCTGCCGCTCTTTCAGAAGTTGCAACGAGGCTATTCATGAAGGCGAAGGTCCGCTCTTCCCGGCGAGGCAACGAATTTCTTAGGAACCCGAAAGACTCCTCTTCCGGGGCGGAGGCAACAAGGCTCTTCATGAAGGCGAAGGTCCGCTCTTCCCGGCGAGGCAACGAATTTCTTAGGAACCCGAAAGACTCCTCTTCGGCGGAGGCAACAAGGCTCTTCATGCATGCGAAGGTCGGCTCTTCCCGGCGAGGCAACGAATTTCTTAGGAACCCGAAAGACTCCTCTTTCGGCGGAGGCAACAAGGCTCTTCATGCATGCGAAGGTCGGCTCTTCCCGGCGAGGCAACGAATTTCTTAGGAACGCGAAAGACTCCTCTTTCGGCGGAGGCAACAAGACTATTCATGAAGGCGAAGGGCCGCTCTTGCGGAGGGAGGCGGGGGTTTCAACCCCCGCATATCATCGCTGAGTCAATGGGGGCTTTAGCCCCGGATTTGCATCTACCCCAGATCTTCACAACCAGCACTCAACTTGGCGCCAATGGGCCGAAACCTGGATATCTGGCGGCCATCACCACACACCCAAACACCTACGCATCACTTCGGGGAGTCCTTCGATGAAAGGAAGTCACTTGTCCGCGCGGCTGGCTATTATTGCCTTGCTTCTTCCCTTTGCCTCAACCGCGCGGCTGCACGCCGCCGGAGCGCCACCCACCGCGGCTCGCGCGCATCGCACCACCCTTTCACTCGACGGCCAATGGGACATCGCCGACAGCGTCGACGCTGACTCTCCGCCTGCGGCTTTCACGCACCAGGCCCCAGTCCCCGGGCTCGCCCACTCCGCCACTCCCGCCTTCCCCGACGTCGACCAGTACCAGAGCCGCGAGTTGCTCTCCAACCTCGTCCGCCAGGGCCGCTTTACCCAGGCCGAATTCGAAAAGCTTGGCGACGCCCGCGGCATATCCCACCAGCAGCGCAACTACTTCTGGTACCACCGCTCCTTCGACGCACCGGCCCGCAACACCGTCGCCCTCCTCAGGATCAACAAGGCCCAGTTCGGCGCCGTCCTCTACCTCAACGGCGACCGCATCGGCGAACACGATCCCTGCTTTACCTCGGCCACATTCGACATCACTTCCCACCTCCACTGGGGCGCGCGCAACGAAATCGTCATCCGCATCGGTGCCCACCCCGGCGTCCTCCCCGCCAACGTCTCCGAGGGCACCGATTTCGAAAAGAATCGCTGGACCCCGGGCATCTACGACGACGTCAGCCTCACCGTCATGGATAACCCCGCCATCGCCACCGTCCAGGTCGCACCGCAGTTATCGACATCCAGCATCCTGGTCCAGACCGAACTGCATAACTATTCAGACCACGCCATCACCACGTCCGTCGATCAACAGGCCTTCGAACGGAAATCTCACGCCGCCGCCTCCACCAGGATCTCGACTTCGGTCGCAGTCCCCGCCGGCCAAAGCAAGACCGTCACCCAGACCGTTCCCCTCACTCATCCTCATCTCTGGACCCCCGAAGACCCCTTCCTCTACCAGGTCTCCACCACCACCGGCGGCGATTCCGCAGAGACCCGCTTCGGCATGCGCGAATTCCGATTCGACACCGTCACCCGCCGCGCCTACCTCAACGGCCGTCCCTACTTCCTGCGCGGTTCCAACATCACCCTCCACCGCTTCTTCGAAGACCCCGACAGCGGCACCCTTCCCTGGGACGAAGCCTGGCTCCATCGCCTCCTCGTCGAAATCCCCAAGCAGCTTCACTGGAACGCCTTCCGCTTCTGCATCGGACCCGTCCCCGATCGCTGGCTCGAAATCGCCGATGAAAACGGCCTCCTTATCCAGAACGAATACTTCGTGTGGACCGGCCATCCCAGCTGGAGCGCCGAATACCGCGCCCGCTACGACACCGCCGAAATGATCACCGAGTACCGCGAATGGATGCGCGATAACTGGAACCATCCCAGCGTCGCCATCTGGGATGCCACCAACGAATCATGGCTGCCTGAATTCTCCAGCACCATCATTCCCGCCGTGCGCGGACTGGACCTGTCCAACCGCCCCTGGGAAGACAGCTACAACGTCCCCGCCGGACCTGACGATCCCGTCGAAGACCATCAGTACCTGCTCTACGATCTCGCCATGGGCGATGGCTCTGCCACCGGCACAAAGGGCCACCCGCCCTTCAAAATGTCCGACCTTGAAGACATGATGGGCCCCGCCCCCACCGGCGCCACCATCAAGTCCGGCCACGCCAACATTCTTAACGAGTACGGCTGGGTATGGCTCAATCGCGATGGCACACCCACCCTGCTCACCGACAAGCTCTACCCGCGCCTCCTGCCCGCCGATCAGAACACCACCGAGAATCGCTTCGCTCTCCAGGCCTACATGCTGGGCGGCGAAACCGAATTCTGGCGCGCCTACCGCCACTACGCCGGCGTACTCCACTTCGTCTATCTCACCGCCAGCGATCCCAAGGCTTTCACCTCCGACCATTTCCGCGACCTCAAGAAGCTCGAGCTCGAACCGCACTTCCTGAAAGCGATGGAGCAGGCCTTCAACCCCCTCGGCGTCTATCTCAACTTCTGGCAGCCCACCCTGGCCACCGGCGCTCCGCGCGACTACGTCATCGCCATGGTCAACGATCTGGACAAGCCTCGCGCAGGCACGCTGAAGCTTTCTTTCGTCGGCAGCGATGGCCAGTCCGCCGCGTCCGGAGATGTGCCCTTCGCCCTCTCCCCGCTGGGCGCGCAGTCATTCACCATCGCCCTCAAAGCCCCCCAGACTCCTGGCAAATTCACCGTGCAGGCCGTGGCTACGCCAAACGATGACACCGCCCATCCAACCGTCTCTTACCGGGATGTTATGTTGAAAGTATCCACTGAACAGGAGCCGCACTAGCTGCCGGCCGCCCGCGCTCATGAGTTCGTGCGCCAGGCCTTCAGCATCGAGATTGCGGCTCGCGTATGCAACAACCCAGTTCCCTGCGGAGCTCGAGCGACAGGCACACACATGGCCGAGGACACTGAGAAAAAATCCAACCGCAACGCTCTCATCCTGCGCGAACTTCGCCAGGCCGGGAGCGTGTCGGTCGAAATGCTCCGTGACAAACTGGACGTCTCGCTCGCCACCGTCCGCCGCGATCTGCAAGAGCTTGAAGAGCGCGGCCTCCTGCGCCGCACCCACGGCGGAGCCATCCCCATCGAGCCGCTCTTTTATGAAGCCTTCCGCCACGACCGCTCCTTTCAGGAACAGGTGGGCAGCTTCGCCGAAGAAAAGCGCCGCATCGCCCTCGCCGCGGCCGAGCTCATCCATCCCGGCGACACCATCGCCCTCACCGCCGGCACCACCACCACCGAAGTCGTGCGCAGCCTGCCCGCTCTTGGCGGCCTCACCGTCGTCACCAACACCGTCAACGTGGCCATGGAGCTCAGCAACCGCCGCGACATCCACGTCTTCGTCACCGGCGGCCACTTGCGCGGAGACTGGTTTTCCCTCGTCGGTGCCCCCGCCGTCGCGGCCATGAGCGGCGTCTTCGTCGACGTACTCTTCGTCGGCGTCAACGGCATCGACGCCCACAGCGGCCTCACCTGCCTGAACAACAACGAGGTAGAAATCAATCGCTGCATGGTCCGACAGGCCAAGCGAAAGATCGCCGTCGCCGACCGCAGCAAGTTAGGCGTCGTCGCCAGCTGGGTCATCTGCCCCGTCGAATCGATCGACCTGCTCATCACCGACTGCGGCGCCACCGACGAGATGATCGCGCCCTTTCTTGCCAAAGGCGTAGAAGTCCGCCGCGTCTGATCCCCGGCAACTCGCTCCAAATTTTTAAGGAATGAACTCCGGCCACAAAGCCGCCGCGCGCCCCGGCTCTGCCACAAACATCACTGCATCCGGGTTCTCCACAAACTGCCCGTAGATGCTGCGCGAGCCGTCCAGCCCCAGCTCCGGATACATCCGCGGTCCACGCTCTTCGAGCTTGCTGGTCGCGTAGCGCGCATTGCGTTCCCACCTGATCGCGCCCGACTCATCGAGCAGCGGAAACCACGCCAGCCCGTGATGCGCCCGCACCCCGGCGTAATCAAATCCATATTCGCGATCGCACCACGCTCCAAACGCCATGCGCTCCTGCGCGTCGGCATTGATCACGCAATGTGCCCAGCCCGGCGGCACCACCACTTTGTCGCCCGCCTTTGCCGTCACTGCGATGCACCGCCCCGGATCGTCCTCCGCGCGCTCCTGCGCATACACAATAGCCCGCCCGCTCCAAATCTCGAACACCTCCGGCGGGGACCATCCGCTATGCGGCGCAATCGCGTGAATGTGCCCCTGCGATCGCACCGGCTCCGCGCCCAGCGTGCCCGCCGCATAGACCACCGCGCCAAACAGCAGCATGCGTTCCTTCAGCAGCGGCCGATCTTCGTCGCGCCCGACATCCATCGCAATCCCATACACCGGATCCGGCCCATTGCAATCAGGATCGCGCAGGCTGGCGCGAATCGCATCGAGCCGCCGCATCTCCGCTTCCGGACCGAACATCCCCGGCCCATACTCAAACTCCAGCCGTGTCTCCGCTAACTGCAGCGGCAACCCAGGATCGCACTCCAGCGGAGTACCCATCACGCCTCTTCCCGCACATACGCCTTCATCGTTGCCAGCGGCTGGTCGGCACTGCCCGCGGGCCGGACCGTGTACGCCCCCACCGATGCGGGCACGACAAAGGTCTCCGCATAATGCACCGTCAACGGCGGAAACGCGCCCGTGGGGCTCTCGATCACCGCCGCCTCGCCTTCCACCAGGTTCAGCACGTTCACGTTCCCCTCTGTGTCATGCGCAACCGGCCCCGTGAACCAGTGCCGCCGCGTCTCCAGAAACTCCAGCTCGTGCAGTCCCGTTCGCTCTTCCCACCAGCCATCCCCGCGAGCCACGAGACTATTTCTATCGATCAAATGCGCGCGCACCCAATCCGTCGTGCGATCCCACTGAATATTCTTGAGACCATGCTCCAGGTGAATCGGCCGCGGCCGTCCATCGAGGCCGAGCCGCCCCCAGTCCCACAGCTTGAAGGTGAAGATATAAGGTGTTGCGCTGATCTCCAGCACCATGCTGTTCCGCCCCGAACAATGAATCGTCCCTGCAGGAATCAGAAAGTGATCGTGCTTGCGAGCAGGCCAAACGTTGACATACTTCTCAGCTGGGAACGGAGCATCGCCCGCCTGCGCCGCACGCAGGTCTGCCGCCATCGCCTCGCGGTCGATTCCGTCCCGCAGCCCCAGGTACACCGACGCATCCGCCGCCGCATCCAGCATGTAATAGCTCTCGTCCTGCGTGTACGTTAGTCCAAACTCCCGGCGGATATAACTGGTCAGCGGATGAACCTGCAGCGAAAGATTGCCACCCTCCATCGTGTCCAGAAAATCGAAGCGAATCGGAAATTCCGCGCCAAACCTCTTTACGATGCGCTCCCCCAGCAGCGCCTCGGGATGCTCGTGCACCAGCGTCAGTGCCGGCAGTTCAAACACCCTCGCCCCAAAACGCAGCGCCAGGCTGTTCTCTTCGGGAACGCAGTTAAAGCACCACGCATAGTTCGGCGGACCCTCCGGAAGATCGAAGTGCTCGCGCATCCACTGCCCGCCCCACGGCCCGGGGTCGAAGAAAGGCACCAGGCAAAACGGCCTTCGGCTCACACTCTCGAGCGCCCCACGCAGCGCAGCACCGCTCAACATCGCCGGCTGCTCCGGCACGTTCCCATCAATCCAGTAATCGACCGCGTTGTACAGCTCGTGCCGCTTCGCATCGGCCGCTCGCCAGTCCAGAAAAAATGCCCGCTTGTAGAGTTGCCCCGGCGTGGCGTCCGCATTGTTTATTCCCAGGCTCGGCGCCTTCTTCCGCCGCTGCCGCTGTTGGATCTCCCACCGCGCTACGTCGACGTAGATCAGCAGGTCAGGCTCCGGCAGCAGCACCGTCGCGCCCGTCCCTATCGCAATCACGCGGCCGCGCGCGTTCTCCGCATCGCGCCGCGCCCACCTGACCTTTTCCGGATCGAAGAACTCCTCCAGCCTCACCGGCTCCATCCGCCCGAACACCGGATCATCGCCCAGCATTTCCCCGAATTTCTGTTCGATCGCGGTCGCCGTCAACATCGCATCGGCGCTCTCCAGCACCAGCTCCGCGCAAAGCCGAGCCACCACTTCCCGCCGCAGCGGTTCCAGCGCCACCCCCGGATAGCATTCAATCGCGATCCTGCGCGCCTCGCCGTCCCTCCCCAGCTGATCCAGTACCTCGCTCCAGCCCAGCGCGCACTCCGCGTCGCTCTCGCTGATCGGCACCGCCGGGTGCTTGTCGAATTGCATAGCGCGCGTCAAAGGCTCGACTCCATCAATGGAATAGCTCCAAGCAGCGCCGCATCGGCGCCCAGTTGCGCCGCGCGCAGCGGAACCACGCGCCCCTGCGTCCATGCGTGCGCGTCAACATACGACTGCAATCGCGGCAGGATCTGCTCCGCCCGTTTCATCACCGCTCCTCCAAACACCACCACCTCCGGGTCGTAGGCGTGAATCAACGCCACCGTCAGCACCGACCATGCATTCAGGCAATGTTCCAGCGTCGCCATGGCCGGCTTGTCTCCACCGGCGGCAGCATTAAACAGCTCTGCAAATCCAAACGGCTGGCCGTCGCTCAACGTGCCGCGCTCACCGCCCGCATGTTGCTTGTAAATCTCCGGCAGAAACACCGTCGATGCCTCCGACTCCGCGCACCCGCGATTCCCGCACGTGCACAGCCGTCCGTCGAGCACCACCGGCAAATGGCCGCCGATCGTCCCCGCCAGCCCGTGCCGGCTCTCCAGCAGCCGCCCGTCCAGCATCGCCGCCCCGCCGATGCCGCTCCCCAGCGTCACCATCACGGCGTCGCGCGCGCCCCGCGCCGCGCCAAATCCAAACTCACCCAGCAGCGCCAGCCGCGCGTCGTTCTCGAGCAGCAACGGCAGCCCGAACGATTCCTTCGCCCACGCGCCCAGATCCAGCTTCGCCGCATCATCAAACTTGGCATTTGTCGCCAGCACCTGCGCCGACCGCCCGCTCACAATGCCCGGAAATCCCAGCACCACCGCCGCGCAATCGCGGACTTCCAGTTGCGCCGCCGTCAGCAACTCTCCCAGCGTCTCGCGCAACGTCGGCAACAATACGCCCAGCCCCGAAGCGCCCTCCGCCTTCACGCTTTTCCCTGCCACCACCCCCGCCGCACTCACTACCGCGCAGGCCGCATGCGAACCGCCCAGGTCAATGGCCAGCGCCGTCAGATCACGCACGGCTGGCCATCCCGCTCCACCACCCGCTTGCTGAACCCCGTAGCCCGGATCCGCGCATAGTCGTGCCCCGCATCGCTTGGCCAGCTGGCCAGAAACACCAGCGGCTCGACCCCCGTATTCACCACCCGGTGCGCCGCATTTCCGGGAATATAGTGCACCGTGCCCGCCGCCATTGACTGGCTCCATGCCTTGCCGCTCTCGTCCATGAACAGCATCACGCCCCTCCCTCGCACCGTGGCGTAAAACTCCGCGCGGTCACGGATGGCATGAAAATGACCATGCGTCATGAAATACTCGCTGCCCACCTGTCCTGGCTGCAACACCGTCGCGCCCCAGAACAAGCCACCTTCAGTCCCATCCGGGACCGGTCGCCAGAACCGCACCCGGTACACCTCCGTCGCCGGGTCCATGTTCCGCCACGCCACTTCGTCGCGAAACATGCCTTCCAGCTGCCCCAGGGTCTTCACCGACTCTTCCACGCCCGGCCCGCGAACTTCACCCGTGCTCCAGTCCACAAACGTGGGGCCGGGGCCGTCAGGACCAGGACCCGCGGAGCTAAGGTCTTTCGCAACAATTGTGCTCATGTTGACCGATTATAGGCACGGCAATGCGCCATTTCAATGAAAACGAGCAAAATTATGATGCATAGCCGATATATACTTCTCCCGAACGATTCATCGCACCCGCCCCGGCGCCACCCGCTCCGGACCCCCTCGCCCGCTCCCACTGGAGTCACAACCCATCCCCGGAAAGTTCACACCATGCAGCCAGGCGGAAAGACCTCGCTCGTTGTCCTCGGTATCGCCGCCAGCGCGGCCACCGCCGGCCTCATCTTCGGTTACGACGTGGCCGTCATCAACGGCGCCCTGGTATTTCTCCAGACCGGATTCAACCTCGGCCCCGCTCAGACCGGGCTGATTCCCACCGTCATGCTGCTCGGCTGTGCCGCCGGAGCTGCCGGCGCCGGATGGGTCAGCGACCGCTACGGCCGCCGCAAGGCCCTGTTCGCCGCCGCCGCGCTGTTCTGTATTGCGTCCTTCGCCGCTGCCTCGGCCACTCATCTCGCCCAGTTGCTCGTTGCCCGCATGCTGGCGGGGATCGCCGCCGGCTCGGCCTCCGTGATCGCCCCGCTCTACATCGCCGAAATCGCCCCCGCGCGCCTGCGCGGCCGCCTCGTCACCCTCAATCAGCTCGCCATCGTCAGCGGCATCCTCGCCGGCTTCATCATCAACTACGAGCTCGCCCGCCTCGGCCCCGCCAACTGGCGATGGATGTTCGCCGTCGGCGCCGCTCCCGCCCTCGCCCTCTGCGTTTCCCTTCTCTGGATCCCTGAGAGCCCCCGCTGGCTCCTGCAGCGCGGCCGCCGCGAAAATGCCGTTGCCGTCCTGCGCCAGACCCTCTCTCCCGCCGAGGTGGACCGCGCCCTCTTCGAATTCTCCGCCGCCATGAACGAAGACAGGGGCACCTATCGCGAGCTCTTCGGCCCGGCCCTGCGCAAGCCCCTGGTCCTTACCGTGATGCTTGCCATCATCCAGCAAGTCACCGGGATCAACACCGTGATGTATTACGGCGCCATCATCTTCGCCCAGCACGCCGGGGCCAGCGCTTCGCAGGCCATCGGCATGAACGTCCTGGTCGGCGTCGTCAACCTCGCCTTCACCATCCTCGGGCTCCTCCTCATCGACAAGCTCGGCCGCCGCCCCCTGCTGCTCACCGCCGCCGGAGGCATGGCCGTCTGCCTGCTCGCATTTGCCGCGCTCCTCCATGCCTCCGCCCACTTCTCCGCCGTGGTTCTGCTGCTTCCCATCCTCGGCTACGTAGCCTTCTTCGCCTTTGGCCTCGGGACCGGCGTGTGGGTATGTCTCGCGGAACTCTTCCCCAATCGCATTCGCGGACGCGCCATGTCCATCGCCACCATGGTGCTGTGGATCTCCGTCTCCTGTGTCACCGCCACCTTCCTCACCCTCATCAGGATCCTCGGCGCCTCCGGCGTCTTCCTCGGCTACGCGCTGCTCTGCGTCCTCTCCTTCGCCTATATCTACTTCCGTCTTCCTGAAACCAAAAACCGCACCCTTGAAGAAATCGAAACCTTCTGGCTCCGGCAGGGCCCTGAGTCTTCCCGGCCTGCGCAGTGACTCCCATTGTCCGACTTTGGCGCCCGGAACATTTCGTCGAGACACGGCCATCGAGCACAAACAATGTGCCGCGCCGTGTCGATGAAGATGGGTTGGAATGGCGCGCATTAACCCACGTCGGGTTTCAACGCTGGAAGCGGCTGCCGCATGACCAGTTGAACAGGCTTCTCTGCCTCAAAGCCGCGCGGGCTGAAGAACTGCGCACAACCTGCCCGCGGTCGAAATCAACCCTGCATTCACAATCCGAATGGCGCTTCCCCGCTACCATTCGGAACATGACCGAAGCTGCCGCAGGGATGTCTGAAACCGGCAAGGACCGGGCCGGGAGCGGTCACATGCACTCGTGCCTCGCCCGCGTTCGCGGCCTACTTGAGGTAGGCGCGGACCAGGTCGATAAGGTCTTCACCGAGTTCGGGCGCAATCTGTTCTTTGGCCCCGTCAGTGAGGTGGAATCGAATGTGGGTCTCGAGCACTTCGCCCATCAGCCCATTGACGCCGCCGCGCACCGCCGCCAGGAGCATCAGCTGATCGCCGCAGTCGCCGTCGGATGTAAGAGAGCGCTCGATTGCATCAAGCTGGCCGCGCAGCTTGCGCACCCGCTGCACCATCTTGATCGTTTCCCTTTCGTGGTGTCCCATGCACGTTCTCCGGTTTGACTTTGATACCCTCCCTGGGTATGGTATAAGGGGTGCGGGGGTATCATTGCTCCTCCATTCTAACGCCCCCTTCCCCGATCATGATCCCGTCGAAAGGCCTCGCGCGTGCGCCTATCCTCCGTTTGCCGATTCGCCACCTTGACCGCCGCAGCTGTCTTGTCGCTCGCGCGGTTCGGGTTCGCGTGCCCGCAAGCGGCAGCTCAGATAGCGGAGTCGGCAGCGACTGCTGCGGAACCGGTCCAGGATGACCCGCAGTTGACCATGGCGCCTCACCCCGAAGGGAGCCGCTACTGGCTTTCAGGTCAGGCCAACATCATCTTTCAGGGCCGCATTCCCTTTCACTCTCCATACCAGGGGCCAAACAGCTTTCGCAATTCCGCGGAATACAAAACCTCGATGGTGGGCACGCTGTACACCGCGATGCGAGCAACACATTCCATCCGCTATAACACCGATTTGATTTTCGACCTGGAAGCCGCCGAAGGACGAGGCCTGAGCCAGGCGCTGGGGCTGGCCGGTTTCACAAACCTTGACGTGGTGCGCAATCCGTATCTCGGCAAGGCGCCATATATCGCGCGCTACCAGATTCACCAGGTTGTCGGGCTGAGCAGCGAAACCAGCGCCCAGCAAGCAAATTTCTTTGCGCTCGCGTCCAGCGTACCGGTAAGGCGGGTGGAGTTTCGTATTGGCAAACTGACGCTTCCGGATTTTTTCGACTTCAACGACATCGGCTCGGACAGCCACCTGCAGTTCACCAACTGGACGGTGGACAACAACGGCGCGTGGGACTACGCGGCCGATACGCGCGGATACACGGTAGGGGGCATTGCCGAATACGACGATCGTTCGTGGACGTTGCGATACGGGATCTTCGCCATGCCGGTGGTGGCGAACGGAATCGATATGGACTGGGCATTCAGCCGCGCGCGCGGGCAAAACGGAGAGCTGGAAGTGCGGCGCTCACTGGTTGCGAAGCGCAAGGGCACAACGCGGGTGCTGTTCTACGCCAACAACGCCCACATGGGCGTGTACCGGGAAGCGGTGAAGGCCTATCTCGACGGGCGGGATGCGACGCCGACGATCACGGCGCACGAGCATTTCAGCGCGCTGAAATATGGATTCGGCTACAACGTGCAGCAGGAGTTGACGGAGAATCTGCGGGCATTCGGTCGTTTCGGATGGAATGAAGGCCAGCACGAATCGTTTGCATATACCGAGGTGGATCAGACGGTGGAAGCGGGCGCGGATTATTTCGGCAGACGCTGGCAGCGCCCGCAGGACAAGGCCGGGGTCGCGCTAGTGAGCAATGCGATCAAGCGCGACCACCAGAATTATCTCCGTTACGGCGGGCTTGGATTTTTGCTGGGCGACGGAGCACTGCACTACGGCCGTGAAAATATCGTCGAGTCCTATTACAACTGGCATGCGTGGCGCGGGTTGTTTTATTCCGCCGATGTGCAGCACATCGGCAATCCCGGTTACAACCGCGATCGCGGGCCGGCGTGGGTCGGCGGGGTGCGCGCGCACGTCGATTTCTAGTTTCGAAATACAAGGAAGCAGACCGAAAGAGCGTGGAGCCTCGACGCGAATTGCTCGAGGCAAATTGTTCCACTCGAATTGCTCCACGCGAAATTGTTCCACGTGGAACAATTGGTGACGATGGACACAGGTGGTTGTGAGGGCTGCCGAACTTTTTCGCCCGTTGCGGGTGGGAGAAATTGTGCCGCCATTCCAGGGGCGGAAGTTCCTGCCGGACTGCGTGTTGCAGCTGACGGGCATTCAACTCCGTGAGGAGCGCAACCGCGGTGTCAAGAGTCCTGACAGCAAATTTAATCAGACCCGCCTTTTTGCTGCCCTAGACGTCTTAGTCAGCCTCCCCTGGCGTCCCGCCCGGACCGATGCGGCGCCACGCAATGAAGCGCCCGTGATGCACGGACGACGGGGCGGCTTCCGGGATCGACACTAAAGGGCCTTATTGCGCCAGTGGCAGCGTGACCCGAATTTCGAGGCCATGAGGTTCGAGATTGGCGGCGGTGATGGCGCCGCCGTGAGCACGAACGACGCGATCGGCGATGGCGAGCCCGAGGCCGGCCCCGCCCGACTTGCGATCGCGCCCTTCATTGGTGCGGAAGAAGGGCAGAAAAATATTGGTCAATTCCGATGTCGGTACGCCGGGGCCGGAGTCGCGCACCAAGAGGACGACAAAGCCGGACGGGTCGGACGGATGCGGCTGGAGGGCGATAGCGACACTTGAATCCCGGTCGGTGTAGTGGACAGCGTTGCGCACCACATTTTCGATGGCGCTGGACAGCAGTTCGGCGTTGCCGGTGACGGCACCACTGGCGGCAGACGAGAATGCAACTTCGACGTTGCGCCGGCTGGCTTCAAAGCCCGCGTCGTGCGCGATCTGGGCGACGAGTTCCGAGAGGTCGACTGACGTCATGGCGAGGGGAGTCGCAGCGGTATCAAGGCGGGCGATGGTGAGCAGGCGTCCGATCATTTCATTGAGACGCTCAATGTCGTGCTGCATGTGATCGAAGGACGGGTCAGATCCCTTGCGTTCGCGGGCGAGATCCAGGGCGACATTGAGGCGCGCAAGCGGAGAGCGCAGCTCGTGGGAGATGTCGAATATGAGCTGCCGCTGACGGGAAACCAGCACTTCGATGCGCGCAGCCATGACGTTGAAGTCGCGAACGAGCTCTCCAAACTCGTCGCTGCGATGGTCCATACCGACGGCACGGGTCTGCAGGTTACCTGCCGCGAGCTGATGCGCCGCGCGGCGCAGGCGCACGATCGGCTCAGTCAGGTATTGCGCCAGCAGGTAACAAATAAATGCGGATGCGATGAGGGCCACGACCCAGCGCCATTGCCACCGCGAAGCAATCGTGGGCCGGAAGAAGACAAAGGTGGCCACGACCGAAAAAGCCGAGATGAGCAGGGTTGACCAGAACCAGAGGAAGATCTTGAGAAAGAGACGGGGAACGGGCGGCTTCATTTCGCTTCAACTCGCGAGACAAAGATATAGCCGCTGCCGCGTACGGCCTTGATGCGATTGCCGCCATGGGTAGTGGCCAGCTTTTTGCGGATGTTGCTGACGTGGACGTCGATGACACGATCGAAGGGTCCGAGTTTGCGGCCGAGAACTGATTCCGTGAGCTGTTCGCGGGTAACGACCTGGCCGTTGTTGTGGAGAAGCATTTCGAGAACGGCAAACTCCGCGTTGGTCAGGTCCAGCGGCATGCCTTTTACCTGAGCTTCGCGAGCGCCGCGGTCCAGTCGAAGGTCTTCGAAGATGAGTGTCTCGTTGGGGAGCGCGACGCGACCGGAACGACGCAGGACCGCTCGGATACGGGCAATGAGTTCGCGTGGATTGAAGGGCTTGGGGAGGTAATCGTCCGCGCCGACCTCAAGGCCCAGGATGCGCTCCACGTCGTCTCCCCGGGCGGTGAGGATGAGTACCGGAACGGACGAGCGGGTACGAATATTGCGCAGAACATCGAGGCCGCCCATGCCGGGGAGCATGAGGTCGAGCACGATCAATGCATAGTCCTGCGAGAGAGCGCGTTCAAGGCCGACGGGGCCATCGTGCACGGATTCGGTGACAAAGTTCTCGGTGCTGAGGCGTTCTTTGAGCAGGGAGCAAAGCTCAAGGTCATCGTCGACGATAAGCACCCGATCCATAAGTCCCGCACTCGCAGACTTGATGTTAGCTGATGGCCTGAAAAACCGGCGCTGGATTTACAAATCTTTACGGTACTTAACCATTCTTTATCGCACTGGAGCTGGGCCGGTGTTGGAATCGCACTGTGGAGGGGACTATGAAGAAGCGGCGGGCGATGACATGGCTGGGCGCGGGTTTGTTGCTGGTAGCGGCGGGGGCGGCGATCCGGGCCGAGACAAGTGGGTGGTATGGATGGCGCGGGCACGAGCGACCTTTCGGGCCCCGCTGGTACCTGACACACGAACTGAGGCTGTCGGATTCACAAAAAAAGCAGATCGCGACAATCTGGCGGGGCGAGCGCCCGCAGATCGCGGGAATGCTGCGCGAACTGGCCGCGGAAAATGCGGGGATGCAATCGGCAAGAGAAGCACAGGACACGGGAAAGCTGGAAGATATCGCATCGAGGGAGGGAGCCACGATCGCGAGGCTGCTGAAAGAGAAGGAGCGCATGCAGTCGGAGATTTATTCCCGGGTGCTGGACCCAGACCAGAGGAAGAAAGCAGACGCGATGCTGAGCAGAATGAACGAACGGCTAAACGGCGTGGCCGACCGGATCGAAAAGGGAGGGGAGCATGAGGATTGAGCGCTTATTGATGATGATAGTGATGATGATCTCTCCATTCGCCGCTGACGCGGCACAACCGGCAGGCGGCAGATTGCTGGCGCTGGTGCCGGAGGACGCGCAGATCGTGACCGGGGTCAAGGCGTCACGGGAGTCCGGGACGCGTGAACAACTTTCCCTGGTAACGCACAACAACAACGTGGATTTCGCCGATTGGCTGGGACTGGCAAGCGTCGATCCGCGGATGAGCGGAAGCGACGTCGTGGAAGCAGCGGCGAGTTCTCCGCGCGGCGAGCTGGTGGAGCGGCTGCTGCTGGTGGATGGACGATTCGATGCCGCACGCGTTTTTCGCGCGGCGCGAGCACACGGAGCGACGGACGCGGAATTTGCGGGCGTGCACGTCATGGTGGTTATCCCGTTCGCACGTAACAATGGCGCCAGCGTGGGGGTGCGGTGGATGGCGATGCCGGACGACCGGACGGCGATCTTTGGAACTCCCCTGCTGGTGCAGAAGGCGCTTAATCGATGGAAGACACATGCAGAAGTTGACACCACGTTGAGTGGCCGTATCGAAACCCTGCGGGCCGATGCGGAGGCCTGGGCGGTAATGGCAATGCCGCCCGAACTGCTGGCGAGGCACCTCCGGGAGGCGCAGTCGGGAGTTGAATGGGCCCGGGCGCTTTCTGGTTGTGATGACCTGGTGATTGGAATTCACTACGGCGCCAGGGCAAGGATTGATTTCGTCGCCCACGCGGAGCGGGATCCATCGAAGGCTGGAGATGCGAGGCCGGTCCTGACTGCGGCTGAGGAGTACAGACGCCCACAGATTCGGATAACGCGCTACGAGGCGGAGCAACACCGAGTGACAGGAACGATCGCAATGCCGGCGGGGACGAGGCAGGACGGGCTGGCAACTACGGCATCTGTCCATTGAGAGCAAGCGCTACGTGATAGCAAGAAGGCGCGGGAAGTTTTTCTAACGCGGGGAATGAAGCGGTGCTTCATTCCCCGCGATTTTGTTAGACGTGTTCCCACTTGCCCGGGAGCATGGCGGACTTACCGTGGAAGGTAACCTGGGAAAGTTCCTTGAGGTCGCGCTGGCTTAGCGCGGGCGTATGGTTGGGCGGGTCGGGGAGAATGGCGGGGCCGTTTTTGGTCCAGCCCGCTCCGCTGGCGAGCTTGGTGTAATTCGCATTTTTCCCGTAGCGACTGTCGGCCCAGTTCTTGATGGTGGCACCGGTGGAGATCTCCAACGGACCGCCGTTGGCGGGCTTGGTGAGGAACTTGCGCTTGAGATAGCGCCACTGGAGATAGCGGGCGAGGAAGTGATTGGCGGCACTGAGATTGAGCAGGTAAGTGGTGAGGTTCTGCGGGCAACGATAAGTCGCGGTGAACAGCGAGTAGTTATTGTTGTGCTCGGTCAGATTACCTACCATCTTCATGGGGAAACTGTCGACGAGGTAAGCCCAGAGGTGGACTTTGCCCACGTTGTTGGCCTTCTTGGCCTTCTCATAACGCCATACTCCGATGGAGGACATCAGCCCTTCGCCGCCAAGCGCCTGATAGAGCGCGCCCACCGAATTCTGGAGACTCAACTCATTGCTGATGGCGGCCGCCGCTAGCCACTGCAGGGAGTGGGCGTATTCGCCGTGGAGCAAATCCATCTCGTCCTTGATGAGGATGCCATTTTTGAGGTAGGTCGGGTAGTCCTCGTCTCCGGCGGAAAGGATGGTCGTGCTCTGGGAGGGGAAGCCGCATTGAATGCCGTATTGGATGAGGCTGGTTGAGAATTTGTTTTTGGCGTCTTCATCCTTCTGACGGTAGAGATCCCAGAGCTTTTTGGAGAGTTCGAGGAGACCGCGTTCGAACAGTGGACCGTCGGACATGAAGAGAAGAATTTTTTCATAGTCCTGGCGGAGAGCGCCGAGGCGGTCTTTTTTGGCGGGAGGGAAGAGGGTGTTGAGGATGGTTTGCGCATCATTCAAGTTGGTTGCTTCGGTGGCCATGTAATCCTCCTGGGGTCGCGTGGCTGAGAAGTCAACCCGCGCACAATTCGATGGACCGCCTTGGTGGTCCTCACTATTGAAAGCGACAGTTTTGCGGGAAATGTCGCAGGGGGACGCTATTTTTTAAAGGGGGCGGGCGGCCGGCGGAGTGTTTATCTTGACGGTCTAGAGGAGATGGATTATCCTCCAGATAATCTAGAGGAGAGGCCATGTCACCGCCCACCGATCACAGTGATAGCAGCAGACAGAAATCGAGCGACCTGGTGCAGGGAACGCTGGAGATGCTGATTCTCAAGACGCTGGCGATGGAGCCGATGCATGGGTACGGAATCGGCTTGCGCATCGAGCAGATCAGCGGGGGGGTGTTCCAGGTGAATGCCGGTTCCCTGCTGCCGGCGCTGAGCCGAATGGAGCGCGCGGGAAATTTGAAGTCCGAGTGGCGGGCTACGGAGAACAACCGGCGGGCAAAATACTATGTCCTGACGGCGAAGGGTCGCAAAGCGCTTTCCGCAGAGACGGAGCAATGGCAGCGGCAGATCGGCGCGATCGCGCGCATTCTCGAAGCGTAATGCCCACGGCAGTGGACCAGTCGAGGACCCAGATGAATTGGCTCAGGAATTTCTCCAGTGGAGTGATATCGCTGTTGCGGCGGGAGCGCGTCGAACGGGAGCTTGACGAGGAACTGCAGGGCTACCTTGAAGCTTCAGAGGCCGACAAGCGGCGTAGCGGAATGGGCGCCGAGGAGGCGCGACGCGCGGCCCGCGCCGAACTGGGCAGCAGCAATTCGGTGAAGCACCAGGTGTGGTCGTCACGCTGGGAATCAACCGTGGAAGGAATCATGCAGGACATTCGCGTGAGTGTGCGCACGCTGGCGAAGAGCCCGGGGTTTACGACGGTGGCGGTGCTGTCGCTGGCGCTGGGGATCGGGGCCAACACTGCGATCTTTACGCTGATCAACCAGGTGCTGCTGCGCAATCTGCCGGTTAGCCAGCCGGAACGGCTGGTGGCATTCAACAATTCCGAATCCGGGGGGATCGCCGGGGGTATCGACCTGGGCGCCTTCGGAGGCTATTTTCCGTGGGATTTTGCGCGGCAGATGGAGGCGGATCCGGGACCGTTTGAGGGGATTGCCTCCTACTGCAGTTTTTCAAACCAGGTGAGCATCCGGACGCTGGCGGCGGAAGGCGCGGGGAATGCGAACCGGCCGGCGATGCTGGCGGCGGCCAACCTGGTTTCTGGAAATTATTTCAGCGTACTGGGGGCGCGGCCGCTGCTGGGGCGGACGATTCAGCCGGCGGACGACGCGGTGCCGGGCAGTGGCGCGGTTGCGGTTCTCAGCTATCACTTCTGGCAGGAATCGCTTTCTTCCGATGCTCACATCGTGGGGAAATCGATCGCCATCAACGGCACTCCATTTGAAGTGGTAGGGGTCATGCCGCAGGGATTTCACGGCATCAAGCAAGAGTTGAAGCCGACTGAAGTGTGGACACCGGAGACGATGCAGACGGTGGTGCTGCAGAATCTTTCGATGCTTCAGCCGCATTCGGGACTTTACTTCCTGCATCTGTTTGCGCGGCTGAGCCCGCAGGCGGCGTCGAGCAAGGCGGAGTTCGCGAAGAGCCAGAACTGGCTGAACGAGCAGGTGCGCAATGGCATTCGCGAGCGCGAGGGTGGGGTGGTTTCCGCCGAGCGCCAGGGGGAGATCAGCCGGGTCAACGTGCCTCTGGTGCCGGCCGCGCATGGAGTCTCGCTCATCCGCAGCCAGTATGGCGATTCGCTGAAGATGCTGATGCTCGTAGTGGCGCTGGTGCTGCTGATCGCATGCGCCAACCTGGCCAACTTCCTGCTGGCACGGGCGGCGACTCGAAGGCACGAAATTCTCACCCGGCTGGCGCTGGGATCGAGCCGGATGCGCATTGTCCGGCAGGGGCTGATCGAAACATTTCTGCTGTCGGTGGCGGGCGGAGCGGCGGGGTTGGGAATCGCGTTTGCCGCAACCCGCGCGCTGATTGCGTTTGTAGGCCGCGGCAATGCGTACATTGCGATGAGCCCGGCACCGAATGCGGGCGTGTTGTTGTTTACGCTGGGAGTGTCGCTGTTGACAGGGATTCTGTTCGGCCTGGCCCCGTCGATCCACGCGGCCCGCATGGGGGTGCGCGGCACGCTCAGTTCGGGTGTGCGAACAGCGGGAAGCGGCGGCGGCCGGATGGCGAGATTCTGGCCCAAGGCACTGGTCACGGCGCAGGTGATGTTGTCGCTGGTGCTGCTGGTGGTGGCGAGCCTGTTCCTGCGTACGCTGCGCAATCTTCAGGACCAGGACTACGGGTTTGAGCGGACGCACCTGCTGCTGGCCGACTTCGACGCACCGCTGGCGGGGTATAAACCCGAGCAGGCCGCAACGCTCGACAACGCTCTTCTGGAACGGCTGGCGGCGATTCCTGGGGTTCGCTCGGCGGCGCTTTCTTCTGCTCCGCCGATAAGTGGAGGCACGTGGAGCTCCAATGTCTCGCTGTCCGGTTACACGCCCGCACCTAAAGAAAACATGGTGTCGATTCTCAATCGAGTCTCGGAGCAGTATTTTGAAACGGCGGGGATCCCCATCATCGCGGGGCGCGGGATCACGTCCGCGGACACCGCCAACAGCCTCAAGGTGGCGGTGGTAAGCCAGGCGCTCGCCAAGCACTATTTTCCCAAAGGCGACGCCATCGGGCACATGCTCACGGTGGGGATCGATTCCGTAGCCGGGCCATGGCAGATTGTCGGCATTGCCCGGGATACCAAATCGGGCAATCCGCGCGACACCGACCCGGTGAGAATGACGTACATTCCGCTGGCGCAGATCGCCCCGTTTCTTCCCCAAAGCGCCGCAGACCTGGCCAAGGGCAAGGCCGGCAACCCGGCTCCCCGCGAAGCGAACGAGGACTGCTTCGCGCGGATGATGGTGATTCGCACAACCAAGGATCCCGCCAAGACGATTGCCGCGTTAAGAGCTGCGGTTGCGCAAGTCGATCCGAACCTGCCGCTGCTCGAGATCAACACCATCGAGGAGCAGGTTTCAACCTTGATTTCTCACGACGAGCTTATTTCCACGCTGAGCAGCCTGTTCTCGGTGCTGGCATTGCTGCTGGCGGCGATTGGGCTGTACGGGGTGATGAGCTATAACGTGGCACGGCGCAGCAACGAGATTGGAATCCGGCTGGCGCTGGGCGCGGCCGGGGCAAACGTGGTGAAGATGATCATGAGCGAGTCGCTGCTGCTGCTGGGGATCGGGACGGCGCTGGGACTGCCGCTGGCGTTGATGGCGACGAGGCTGATCAAGGATCAGTTGTTTGAGATGGGCGCGACCGACCCGCTGTCATTCGCAGCGGCGCTGGGGGTGGTGACGGCGATGACGGTGCTGGCCGGGTGGCTTCCGGCACGGCGCGCGGCAAAGGTCGATCCGGCTACCGCGCTGCGGTGTGACTAGCGCATTTTTTCAAGGTACAGGCCTTCAAGAGCGTTGGGCATACGAGCGGTTAGCTCAACGCGGTATGCGGTGTTTGCGGCAGATTTCAGCAAATGCCTCGCTCGCCGGCCAAGTGCGACCACGCGCCACATCGTCCAAGCCCTGGCGAATACCTTCCTCAGCGTCCGCCCTGGCGGCGATGTCCAGCAGTCGCTGATAAGCTTCCGCGGCCTGTACGACAGCTGCCGCTTTCCCGTTCACGGTGAGGACTACCGGGCGTTTAGTCTTCTTGAGAAGCTTCATGAAGTCGCCTGCGGTCATTCGCTCGCGACGTCCAGCAGACTCTGTGCGGGACATTCTCCAAACTCAATCAGATTTGGCTGCGTGGCCTCTTTGCTCTGCATTCCCCAGCAGTTCGATTTGTCCAGTCGTCACATGCGCCCGCAGCTGGTAGTCTCCCTTTGAATCCTCTTTGCTGAATTTCCGGAAGAAGCCCCCTTGGTCGGTGCGAAAGGCCCGTGCCTGGACTTCGCCCACGCTGACCGAAGCGTTCACTTTGCGGTAGTCACCATCGTGAATGGAGGAGATTGTGATCTGCCCGGCTCCGACTTCGATATCCTTATCCCCCTTGACTTCTTCCACCGTGATCTGACCCGCAAACATCCTAATGCTCAGATTTGTTCTTACGGGAACCTCAATCTTGACCTGAAAACCGTTGTTGCCGTGTTGGATATGAGGGCCCTCGATGAACAATTTGCCGCCATTCGCTGTCGGCGAAAAATTAAACGCAACGTTCATGGCGGTTTCGTCGTTGCTGGCCGAGCAAGAGATATGAATCATTGCTTGATCGGTGCCAACGATGTGAAGTCCGGCGGGCCTCGATTTGATGATCAACACGGCCCTGGATTGCAGAGGGTAACTGACAGGTTGGCTGCAGGGGGTCTTTGTCTGGGCAAATCCGGGGATACTTAAAGTCAGGAGAGCCCCCGCGGCGCAGTAGAGTGATCTCATCCTGTCCCCTACGCGGGCCGCGTCCTGTTGGTTCCAGATCGACGTGATGAACGACCGCCCGTGGGGTGGGCTGCTCTTCGCTTTGGTTTGCCTTCGCCCCGTTCGCGGTGGACTAGATGCAGATCGGCAGGAGCAGGTGATTACTTTGCAGCAACAAATCGCCGCTGATCGAACCGTTCGCAGATGTTGGTACACATGCTGAATGTTCCAATTGTTGACCCTGGAGTGCGCTTCGAGGCGCGGGCATGCGGGGTCTGGCTGGGAAGCCTTTAGAGAGGGGCAACGGAGGGACCCACATCCGGCGCGGGAAGTTTTCCGCTGCGGTCATGGTTGCAGCGCCGGATATGGGGCACCCGGGTTGTGGGGCGGGGATAGGCCTTTGGATTGACGTTCGGGGAGGTGCCCCCGCGAAGCTCTGGCCGCCGGGGATAGATTCAGCGTGACGCGGGGGTGGACTGCGACCTGGCTGCTTCGGGCAGGGCGTAGATGACTTCGCCGGGCTTGGCGTAGTGGAGCTTTTCGCGGGCCTCGTGCTCGATGGCGTCGGGGTCGGACTTGAGCTTGTCGACGCGGCCGCGGAGGCGGGCGTTTTCCTGCTGAAGGCTGTCGATCTCCTTTTGCAGACGCTGGTCTTCGACGCGCTTCTGCTCCCAGACCGACAGGCCGTGCTTGCCGTTGACCACGTGCCAGCCGAGGAGCAGGGCGAGAACAACGGCGAGGCCGGTACCGGCGGGGCGCCACATGCGCAGGCACCACTCGATGACACGGAAGGAGAGCTGGGGAGGCGTAGCGGGCTTGCGCTGCGCTCCCTTTGCTTCGGTTTCCTTTTTAAACATCTCGTCCTGCATTGGACCTCGACAGTGATAAGGAACTTGTGCGTCGACTAGGAATTCACGAACTGTTCGGCGGCGGCTTTGAGCGATTCCATATCCTGCTCGTTGCGCGCCTCGGTGTAGGCCCGGACTACCGGCTCGGTGCCGGAGAGGCGGTAGCAGACCCAGGAGCCGTCGTCGAGGATCAGCTTGAGCCCATCGGTGCGAACGACGCTGGATGACCTTGCGGCCGCCGAGCTCGGTGGGATCGGCCTTCAACTTCTCAGTGAACTTGGCTTTGACCTCCGGGGTCAAGCGGAAGTTCTCGCGAACTGGATAGAAGGAACCAACCTTGGCAAACAGTTCCTTTAGTTGCACGCCGACGCTCTTGCCGCGGACGGCAACCATTTCGGCGACGAGGAGGCCGGCGATGATGCCGTCCTTCTCGGGGACGTGGCCGCGGATGGTGAGGCCGGCGGACTCTTCGCCGCCGATGGCGATCTTGTCGGCGATGATGAGTTCGCCGATGTACTTGAAGCCGACGGGGGTTTCGTAGAGCGGGACCTTGTGGTAGTTCGGCGAGGGCGTTGACGAGGTTGGTGGTGGCGACGGATTTGGCGACGCCGTTTTTCCAGCCGCGGGTTTCGACCAGGTAGTCGAACAGCAGGGCGATGACGTAGTTGGGCTGGATGAAGGTGCCGTCTTCATCGACGATGCCGAAGCGGTCGGCGTCGCCGTCGGTGGCGATGCCGATGGCGGCGCCGATCTCCTTCATCTTCTCTTTGCACTTGCCGAGGAGGTGGTCGTCGGGCTCGGGGGCGTGGCCGCCAAAGAGGACGTCGCGGTAGTCGTGGACGGTTTCGACGGTGACGCCGGCCTCGCGGAGGATGTGGCAGCTGTAGCCGCGGCCCGCTCCCCAGAAGGGATCGAAGACGACCTTGATGCCGGACTTGGCGATGGCCTTGAGGTCGACGAGTTCGGCGAGGCGGCTGAGGAAGGCAGTCCTTGACGTCGACGGTTTCGAAGCCGCCGGAAGGCGGGTTGGCGCTGGGGATGTTGCCGGAGGCTTCGATTTTGGCGATGGCGGCCTCGATCTGCTTGGTGACTTCGGGGAGCGCGGGGGCGCCGTCGTGGGTGGAGAACTTGATGCCGTTGTATTCGGGCGGATTGTGGGAGGCGGTGAAGTTGATGGCGCCGGAGGTCTTGAGGGTGCGCACGGCGTAGGCGATGGCCGGGGTGGGCGCGGCGTCGGGAATGATGATGGGGGTGACGCCGGCGCCGGCGAGGACGCGGGCGGCTTCAGCGACGAAGCTTTCGCCGAGGAAGCGGGGATCGCGGCCGACCAGCACGCGGTGCGGTTGCGGGCTGGGTCTTCACGTAGGCGGCGATGCCGGCGACGGCGAGGCGGATGTTGGCCACGGTGAATTCGTCGGCGACGATGGCTCTCCAGCCGGAGGTGCCAAATTTGATCGCTGTGCTCATGTGCGTTCTCCACGTGCTTGAAATTTCAACAAAAGTCATGGGCCCGGTGGGCCTGACGGCGACCTGGTGAGGCCGCAAGGATCATACTGCCTGAGGGCCCCCGGGGTTGGGCAAGTAACAGCGCTGAAGGTGTCAGGATGCGGCACCGGCGGAAGACATGTCTGAGCTCCGTGGATCCTCAAGTTGAGGGATTGGATGCCTACGGGCGTTTGGATGCCATGAGAGAAAGGAACGGTATGCGGATCGCAATCATTGGAGCAACGGGCCCGCAGGGGCTGGAGCTGGTGAAACAGGCAGCGGCGCAGGGGCATGACGTGACGGCGGTTGTGCGGCGGCCCGGAGCGACGGCGTTTCCGTCCGGCGTGAACGAGGTGCAGGGGGACGTGAGGGACGCGGCCTCGCTTCAGAAGGCGCTGGCGGGGCAGGAGGCGGTGCTCTGTTCTCTGGGGGCCAAGCTGAGCAGGGAGCCGACCACGTTGTTTTCGGACGGAACGCGCAACCTGCTGGCGGCGATGAGCGCGAATGGGGTGAAGCGGCTGTTGTGCATTACCGGGGTGGGCGCGGGCGATAGCCGGGGGCACGGCGGATTTTTCTACGACCGGATCTTTCAACCGCTAATGCTCAAGGAGATTTATCGCGACAAGGACCGGCAGGAGGAGATCCTGAGGCGATCGCAGGCGGACTGGACGCTGGTGCGGCCAGCCGCGTTGACCAATGGCCCGGCAACGGGAAAGTACCGGGCGCTGACGAACCTGACCGGGATCACGGTGGGAAAGATTTCGCGGGCGGACGTGGCGGCGTTTCTGCTGGAGCACGTGGCAGACGCGGGGTCGGTAGGACAGACGTACAACCTGACGTATTGAGGCAGGCGGGGGTAAACATGCTGGAGCGAAACGAATCAGTACGCGTGGTGGTGACGACGGCCGCGGATGCCGATGAGGCGATGCGGCTGGGGCGGACGCTGGTAGAGGAACGGCTGGCGGCGTGCACGACGGTGATCCCGGGGGTGCAGTCGGTGTACCGGTGGAAGGGCCAGGTAGAGACGAGCGGCGAGGCGTCGCTGCTGATCAAGACCACGACGGCGGCGCTGCCGGCGCTGGAAGCGCGGCTGCATGCGCTGCACAGCTATGACACCCCGGAATTCATGGTGCTGGCGGTGGAGGCGGGGAGCGCGGCTTACCTGGGATGGGTGCATGGGAATGTGGGGGGCATGGGAAGGGCGGAGGCAGCTGGGGAGGCGGAGGGCGGCTGAGGAGCGCAGCCGGTCCCCGATGGCGTTGCCGCGGGATCGAAGCCAGATTGGGGGCGAGGGTTTTTGACGGGGAGCGGTGGAGTGGCCTTCTGGTATTCTGGGCAACAGCGGTTTCCCTGTCGATGCTGCTTGAAATCAGGACTCCAGGAAGAGCTTGAGCCCGGCAAGTCCCCAAGGGCGAGTTGCGGACGAGGGGAGTTTTTTCAACAGGTCGAAGGATGCCGAATCGTACCGAAGCCCGATGCGCTGGTTGATGGTAGTCCTTCTTGTCTCGGTAGCCGCGCTGATCCTGGCGTCGGGGGGAATTGCGTGGCACATCTGGCGTCAGCACGCCAAGCCGGGGCCGCGGAGCCGGGAAAGCGCTGCGACATCGGGTACTGAGGATGCTGGCATTGAACCGGAGGAAGCGCCATGAACACTGAGAATTCCGCGCAATTGATACCCGCAGCTTCGACGTCCGCCGTGGCGCCGTGGCTCAGGCAGATCGCGCTGGTTCTGGCGGGGAGCGCGTTTGTGGCGGCCTGCGCACACATTTCCCTGCCCTTGTATTTCACGCCGGTGCCGCTGACGGTGCAGCCGTTCGCAGTGCTGCTGGTGGGGCTTTTGCTGGCGCCGCGGCTGGCGGGAGCGACCCTGCTGGCGTATCTTGCCGAGGGTGCGGCGGGGCTGCCGGTATTTTCGCCGGGGCCCGCGGCTCCGGGACTGGCGCACCTGTTCGGGCCGACGGGCGGGTACCTGCTGGCCTATCCGGCGGCAGCGATGCTGATCTCTTATCTCTGGCGCAAGGGGAACCGGACCTTCGCAGCGGGACTGCTCAGCGCGGCGGCAGGCGATGCATTCGTTCTGCTGGGCGGAGCGAGCTGGCTGGCGGTTTTGACGCACGCGCCGGCGGGGACCGTGCTGACCCAGTCGGTGGTGCCGTTTGTGCCGGGCGACGCGCTCAAGGTCGTTGCGGCCGCTTCGCTGGCGGCCGGATGGCAACGCTGGCGCAAACGCAACGCTTCGTTGCCTTCAACCCTGTAGTCTTTGCCGAAAGGATCTCTGCCCTCCGTGAGCACTCAGCAGACAGAACCAGCCGCCACAGCGGCCATTCACGAGATTTCGATCGCGCATAGTCCAGATTCAGACGACGCGTTCATGTTTTATGGACTGGCCACGAACAAGATTCGCGTACCGGGCTATCGGTTCTCTCATACGCTGTGCGATATCGAGACACTGAACCGGCGGGCGCAGGACGAAGCGTTTTTTGACGTGAGCGCGATCAGCTTTCACGCCTATCCGTACGTGCAGGACAACTACACCTTGATGGGGTGCGGGGGCAGCGTAGGCGAGGGTTACGGCCCGATGGTGGTGTCGAACCGGCCGCTGGGCCCGAACGATCTGGACAAGATCAAGGTTGCGGTCCCGGGCACGCTGACCACGGCGTACCTGGCGCTGAAGGTGTTCAACCCGAACATCGAGACGGAGGTGGTTCCGTTCGACAAGATCATTCCCGCGATCCTGGCGGGCAAGTACGAAGCCGGCCTGATCATTCACGAGGGGCAGCTGACGTATTCGTCGAGCGGACTCTACCGGGCGATCGACCTGGGCGTGTGGTGGCGGCAGACGACGGGGCTGGTGTTGCCGCTGGGAGGGAATGCGATCCGGCGGTCACTGGGCGCGGAGTCGCACCGGATTATTTCCAAAGCGCTGCGCGACAGCATTCAGCACGCGCTCGATCATCGCGAGCAGGCGCTGGAGTATGCGATGCAGTTCGCGCGGGATCTTGATTCGACGCTGGCCAACCGCTTTGTGAGCATGTATGTGAATGAGCGGACGCTGGATTACGGCGCGGACGGCCGGGAAGCGATCAAGAAACTTCTGGAACTGGGGCATGAGCGGGGAATCATTCCCATGGTCCCGCGGGTGGACTTCGTCGATTGAACGTGAGTACCAGGAAACCGTGAAGCGGGGCCAGTACGAGACTGGGTCGAGACTCTTCGTGATGGATCGCTGACCGGTTGAGATTCTTCGCTGCTCCGATCCGAAGGCATCGCCGAACCACAGGGTGTTCGGAGTCGCATGTATGCTTCTTCGAGAAACAGATCCGGAACTTAATCCCAGTCTGCGATCCCTATATGCCGGGCGAGCCGTCGGAGAACATTCAGGATTGGGAAAAGCGAAACTTCCAGAGAGTTGCAGCGTCAGTCTCCGAGCAGCCCCGTGTATACGTTCTCGAACAGTCTTCGGATGATCGGGTAACACTCGCAAGCCACATCTTGGAGTTGGTCCCGATCCAAGATTCGAATATATGCGCGGCGAAATTGGATTAACCCGGAGCGTTGAAGGGTTCCCGCGGCGAGATTCACGGTCGATCGGCGCGCACCCAGCATTTCCCCAAGAAATTCCTGGGTCAGACGCATCTCGGGCTCGCCGGTCCGATCCTGCACCATCAATAGCCAGCGTGCCAAGCGTTCTTCCACTTCGTGAAGCCGATTGCACGCGCCGAGCTGAGCCAGCACCAGTGCCTCATGCTGTACCAGTCGCAAGACCGCGCGATGCAGATCGGCATCCTGCCGGAACATCCGCTCAAAATTCCCGAAGTCCATGCGCAGGGCCGATCCGGCCACCTGCATGAAGCAGCGGGTCATTCCCACCTGCGGTCCGAGAAGGTGAATCTTCTCGCCGATTCCTTCCCGCCCCACGAGCCCGACCTCTACGGCGTCTCCTCCTGCAAGAACCGTCACTGTGGAGGCGATTCCGGAGGTCAAGAAATGCACATAACGCGGATGAGCCTCGGCCTCGAAAAGGACGGCGCCGACAGGCATATCAATCGGAACAAGCTGTTTGAGGAGTATGTCCTTTATTGCGGGAGGCAGAGCTTCGAGCAGGAGATTGCTTCGCGGAAAACCCATGGAAATCCCTTCGGAAGAAACACGCAAGGAATACTCGGCATCCATAAGGGCATCCATTTGGCCAGCCGGGAAAAATTGCGCTACAGCGGATCCTGCTGCATGAGCCGACTATACAGGCATGCCGCCGATTGAGTTGTCCGCTTCCCGACACTCGCAATTCGTTTCCCCCTGTCCGACTCCCCTCGTCAGGTCAGGCGGCGCCGAGTGAATGATGGTGTTTACAGTTTCGAGAAATACCGTGGGACCGTCCAAAGAGAAGAAGTCAGTGCAATGCTGAGGAAAATGAGAGTCACCACTTCCGGAATGCATGATCAAGATTTTGGATGAAGGCCTCTTTTCGTGAGCAAATGCGCCAGCGCTGGTGCGTTCGTCGGTTGATAACGACTGACACAGCAGGATAAGCGCAGGGTCAACGGCTTGGAGTTTGGCCTGGAATTCGGCAGCTGTAAAAACGATTGTGACCTGAAGCCCCAGCGACTCCAGGAGCCTCTGCCTGGTCATGAGCAGCATCTCATCGTGCCCATAACAGAGGACCGAATTCTGATTCAAGGTTTGGTGCATTCGGGGAAAAATCCTGCAGCAACGTGATAAAACCATTGTTTCCAAAGTGCAGGTTACCATCTGCCCGACGCTGGACACTCACACGGCAGTAACCAAGATTTTTCCCAGGTTGGAGAAATGCTGATCCTGGAAGTCCGATGGCGATGGTAACTGGCGCGGCTGACTCTTCAACTGACTTGATCTCCACTCGGTCGCAGTTACCTGAGGAGCCTTGTTTCCGCCGAAGGTCATTGAGGGATTAGAAGAATTACCTTCGCCGTTCTTAAATATTTTCTAATCTGCGCCGATTCAAGGGGTGTGAGCTTTGCGTCGGTGCTCCTTACCAGCCAGTTGCACGTGTTGTTTGCCGGCTGCGATCGAGAGATGATCGCGGCGGTTGAACCCTGGCTGCGCGCAATGGGCGCGTTGGTTGAGGTGGGCGAAGGCGCGGCGGGGGTGGCGGGGCTCGGCTCACCGGGCGTGGTGCTGGTGGACCCGGCAATCGCGGCCGGAGGAGCCGGCATCCGTCAATTGCATGCGGCGGTGGGGGAACGATTTCCCGTGGTGATGGTGACGGACACGGTGACCCCCCGCTGGCGGGATTGCATCGCAGAGGAGTTGATCGACGATGTGTTTCCGGTAGCCGGGCCGGCGTGCCATTTTCAACTGCGACTGGAGATGGTGTGGCGGGAGTTCAGCAGGCGGCAGGAACTGAAGGCGATGCGGGAGGCGGCGCGGCAGACGGCGCCGACTGACCCGCTGACGGGGATCTATTACCGGGCGGCGCTGCTTCCGTTGCTGTTTCGCGAGACGGATCGGGTGCAGCGGATGGGCGTGGCGCTGGCCATGATTGCGTTTGATGTTGACGGCCGGAGGAGCGGAGGAGCGGCGGGCACGCGTGAGCGGCAGACGATGCGGGAGGTTGTTCCGCGGCTCAACCGGCTGCTGCGGAGCTATGACCTGGTGGGCGAGGTCAAGCGGGACACATTTCTGATCGCACTGCCCGGATGTAACGAGGCGAACGCGGTGCGGCTGGCAGAGCGGGCGCGAGCCGAGGTGTTCTCTGCAATGGGTCCGGGGAAGTTCGGAAGACACGGCAGCGAGACGTGTTTCGGGGTTGTGGAGAGCCATGGGCGCTCCCCGCTGGTGGTGGTAAGGGAAGCCGAACAGTTGCTGGAGCGGGCGAGAGCCGCGGGAGCGGGAACGATCTGGACGCGGGATGGGGAGATCGTTGATGGCTGCGGAGCGTCGCCAAGACGGATGGCCGGGCTCAAGCGGGGAATGGGCTAGAGCAGGTTGGGGGACATAGGAGCCACAGGCTCAAATTCCAAGGAGCGCGGGGTCCGGTTGCACGGAGGCTCCGAGGCCGAGGAATTCCTGAAAGACGTCGTTGGACAGAAGCCTGCCCCGGTCGGTGAGCCGCACGGTGCGCCCGTCAATCGCCAGCAGGCCTTCCTGTTCGAGGCGGGTGGCGGCGGCGAGGGCTTCAGCGAGCGCGGGGGCGCCGAATTCGTTTTCGAGCTCAGGGAGGGAGACGCCGGCATTTTTGCGGAGGCCGAGGAACCAGGCTTCTTCGTGCTGTTCGCTCCGAGACAGGAAGGTTGTTTCGCGGGACCGATCGCCGGCGAGATAGGCTTTGAGATCGTCGGTGGTCTTCCAGCGCAGGGCCGTGGAGTTGGTGGCGGAAACAGCCATGGACGAGGCATCGAGTCCGAGTCCGAGATAAGGCCGGCGGTCCCAGTAGCGGAGGTTGTGGCGGGAGGCGTGGCCGGGGCGGGCGAAGTTGGAAATTTCGTATTGCCGCAGGCCGGCCTGTTCAAGCCGCCGGCAGGCGCCCTCGTACATGCGGGCGATGGCATCGTCGCCGGGCACGAGTCCGGCGCGATAGCGAATGCCGCCGGCGAGCAGTTCCCTGCCCAGGCGGGAGTCTTCATCGACTTCCAGCATGTAGACGCTGGCGTGGGGAGTTTCGCAGGCGAGGAGGGTGTCGAGAGACTCGTTCCAGGAGGCGAAGGTTTGTCCGGCGAGGCCGGCGATGAGGTCCAGGCTTAGGTTGGTGATTCCGGCGCTGCGCAGGCGGCGAAGATCGTCGAGGATCATGGCCCGGTTATGCAGGCGGCCGCTCGAGTGTGCTTCCTCGTCGACGAAGGACTGCACCCCGAGGCTGACGCGGTTGACGCCTGCGGAGACGAGGGCGTCGAGGGTGGCGTCGGGAAGCTGTCCGGGAGCGCACTCGACGGTGATTTCTGCGTCGGGGTCAAGGGCGAACTGGCCGCGGAGCGCCGCGAACAAGCGGCCAATCAGGTCGGGCTCGAGTAGGGTCGGCGTACCGCCGCCGAGATAGACAGTATCGACGGGGCGGGGCAAGTCGAGGCCCATCTGCGTCGTCCAGGCAGGATAGTCCGTCAAATCCTCCAGGAGCCGGTCGACGTAGCGGACGTGGTCGCCGGCAGGAAAGACGCCGGAGGCGAAGTTGCAGTAGGTGCACTTGGACCGGCAAAAAGGAATCGAGATGTAGACGCCGAGCGCGTGGTTGCGCATCAATGACATTGTGAGTATTGTTTCACGAGCCCGGGCGCGCTAATCTTCGGGGCGAGACATGCGGCTAGTCGATTGCAGCGCCGGCTCGATGGATTGCAGAGTTATCGCACCGCCAAGGAGAATCCTTTTGAAAGTCTGGGCAATCCCTGCTATTGCCTTAATCCAGATCTTATTGTTCGCGGCCCATTGGTTCATCTATCAGACGCTGGTGTCGTTTGTGCCTTTGAGCAGCGTCGGCACCGTGGCGGCGAGGATCGCTCTGCTGGTGCTTTCCTTCAGTTTCATCTTTGCGGCCATGCTCGGGTTTCGTTATTCGAACCCGGCGGTGGCTTTTATTTACAAGGCCGCATCGGTGTGGCTGGGCACGCTGAATTATCTCTTCTGGGCATCATGCCTGTGCTGGGTTGCGTGGCAGGCGGTGCGAATGGCAGCGCCCGGCATGGCGACGAAGCCGGTCATCGGTGAGGTGCTGTTCGGGGCGGCTCTGCTGATCAGTCTGTATGGCGTGATCAACGCGCGATTCATCAGGGAGCGACGGGTTACGGTGGCGCTGGATGGCTTGCCAGCGCAGTGGAAGGGCCGCACGGCGCTGCTGGTGACCGACATGCATCTGGGCAACGTGAACGGCGCGGGCTTTGCACGGAGGATTGCGCAGATTGCGCGGCGGCTGAATCCGGCGACGATCTTTTTTGCCGGGGACTTGTATGACGGGTCGAAGGCGGACCCGGTGCGCATCGCCGCGCCGCTGTTTGACCTGCGGCCGGAGCTGGGAATGTATTTCTGCGGGGGCAATCACGAGGACTTCGGCGACGCGGCGGAGTATGAGAATGCCATCCGGCAGGGCGGCATTCGCGTGCTGCACAACGAGCGGGTGGACCTGGACGGGCTGCAGGTGATCGGGGTGTCGTTTGCAGACTCGAACTACCCGGCGCATCTGCGCAGTTTTCTCGAGGGTCTGGAGCTGGCCGACGGCCCGGCGAGCATCCTGCTGAACCATGTGCCGCACCGGCTGCCGATCGTGGAGCAGGCGGGGGTGAGCCTGCAGGTATCAGGGCACACGCACGGCGGGCAGATCTTTCCGTTTACGCTGGCGACGCGCTGGGTCTATGGGAAGTTTACCTACGGGCTGCAGAGCTTTCGCAAGCTGAAGGTGCTGACCTCGAGCGGGGTGGGAACGTGGGGGCCGCCGATGAGGGTGGGTACGGATCCGGAAGTGGTGCTGATCACGTTTGCCTGAATTTGGCTGTCGCGGTGCAATGACATCCGTCACTGGCCGCTGTTCTTCTCCGGAGTAGGATGGGGGCGTTTCCCCTTTCGCGAAGAAAAGGGCAGGAGGCGCGCACCGTGTCGGGACTGGAGTTAACAGGGCTGGATTCAGCCGGGTTGAGAGCAGCGCAGCTGAAATCGTCGGAGACGGAATCATCTGAACACACCTCGGAGAACGGCGGCGCGGGGCTGAGCACGATTCGGACGCACCTGTCCGGTTTCGATCTGCTGTTGCATCCGGGGCTCAACAAGGGCACCGCGTTCACCCAGGAAGAGCGCGACGCGTTTGCGCTGAACGGGCTGCTGCCGCCGCACATCGGCACGCTTGAAGATCAGCGGGCGCGGCGCAAGCGGGCGCTGGATAACGAGCCCACCGCGTTTGGCAAGTACGCGCTGATGCGCGACCTGCAGGACAACGACGAGACGCTTTTTTATTCGCTGATCGCGGAGTATACCGAGGAGTTGCTGCCGGTCGTGTACACGCCGGCGGTGGGCGAGGGGTGCCAGCGGTTCTCGGAGATATGGCGCAAGCCGCGCGGGCTGTTCATCAGCTATCCCAATCGTCATTTGATGGACCAGATACTGGCGCATCCTCGCTATGAGGAGATTCGCTGCATCGTGGTCAGTGATGGCGAACGCATCCTGGGACTGGGGGACCAGGGCGCGGGCGGGATGGGCATTCCGATCGGGAAGATGGCGCTGTACACAGCGCTGGGCGGCATTCCTCCGCAGCATTGCCTGCCGATCCTGCTGGACGTGGGGACGGACAACGAGGCGCTGCTGGAGAGCCCGATCTACGTGGGATGGCAGCATCGTCGCGTGCGCGGGCCGGAATACGACGCCTTCATCGAGCAGTTTGTGCAGGCGGTCGAGCAGCGCTGGCCGCACATCCTGCTGCAGTGGGAGGATTTTGCGGGGGAGAATGCGCTGAAGATACTGAGCCGCTACCGGGACCGGCTGTGCACCTTCAATGACGACATCCAGGGCACAGCGGCGGTGACGACCGGAGCGCTGTTCGCGGCGGTGAATGCGACGGGAGTTCCGCTGCGCGACCAGACCATCGCGATGTTCGGCTCGGGATCGGCGGGGGTGGGCATCATCGAGTTGCTGGTCGCGGCGATGAGAGAGCAGGGGCTGACGGAGACGGAGGCGCGGAGGAGGATTTATGCGTTCAACCGCCACGGGCTGCTGGTGGAGGGCGATGCGAACATGCGGGCCAGCCAGGTGAGGCTGGCGCGCAAGCGGGAAGATGTGGCGGGATGGAAATTGAGCGGCGACGGGCCGATCTCGCTGCTGGATGTGGTGCGCAACGCGAAGGTGACGGTGCTGGCGGGAGTGTCGGCGCAGGCCGGCGCATTTAGCGAAGAGATTGTGCGGGAGATGGCCAGGCATGCGGAGCGGCCGATTATCTTTCCCTTGTCGAATCCGACATCGGTGGCCGAGGCGACCCCCGCAGACCTGCTGAAGTGGACGGAGGGACGGGCTCTGATTGGAACGGGGAGTCCGTTTGCGCCGGTCGAGGCGGGGGGGCGCAAGGTGCGTATTTCGCAGATCAATAACTCGTTCATCTTTCCGGGGCTGGCGCTGGGAATTCTTGTGTCACAGGCGAACCGCGTCACGGAAGGCATGATGATGGCGGCGGCGAAGGCGCTGGCGGCGCAATCTCCGACCGTCAACGACCGCGAGGCGCCGCTGCTGCCGGCTATCGGCGAGTCCCGGCGGGTGGGGCTGGAGGTAGCCGAAGCAGCAGCGCGGCAAGCGATCGCCGAAGGTGTGGCCGGGGTGGAGGATGCAGCGCAGTTGAAGGAAAGGCTGCGGGCTTATGTCTGGGAGCCGTTGTATCATCCCTACCAGCGCGTGATTGGGCCTTGTTAGTTGGCGATTTCCTGGATGACGGTTCGATAGAGCCGGACAACATCTTCGATGCCCGATGGGCGTATCCCAGGTCTCAATCTCGAAACCTGGGATGCAAAGCCCACTTATCCGTAACGTTTCTTACTTACAACTGTTTCTAAGTACGGGAGCGCCGGCCACCACGGTATCGATGCAGGGAATCGCGCTCAGATACTCATAGATCGCGCGAAGATCGTGGTCCGTCATGCTTTGGAAACCCGGCCAGGGCATGACCTGAAGCAGGTCGCCATTGAACGGGGGGAGGATACATGACCCATCCGGCGCGCCAGTGCAGGTCGGATGCAGGTGGTCGTAATCTTTCCCGGTTCGCATGATGGTGAGGAATTGCTTATAAGTCAGCCCGCCTGCGGGTCTCCCGGTCTTGTCCGGAGTCAGGTTACGCGAATAAAGGTGCGCGAGGCCGGGAAGCGGACCGAAATCATCGCCGCCACCCAGGTAAGTTGCGGGGTTGACTTGTTTCGTTCCCGTGAACGGCGGACGCAGCAGATAAGGATTACCGGTAGGGACATATTCCGTCTGCGGGTTCATCGTGTGGCAGCCGTTGCAATCCGACTGGGCGTTGACGATGTAACTACCCAACCCAACCAGCGACTTGCTTTTTCCGCTGAGGTTAAGGGGAACAGGCGCGATGGAGAAGCCGATGGCGATCTTTGTCTTGTCCTGATCGTGGTCATCATCTTCGCCGGCGTGAATGCGAGGGGTCTTGACCGTCATCGTCAGCAAAACCGTTGCCGTGATTGCCGCCGAAATTCCGAAGAAGGTGAACAGCGGTCTCGCGTCTCTGCTTAGATTGAGGCGTGCGAGCAGCCGTTTTCCGTTGAACATACGACCTCCTCCAGGCCACATGGCCTGAATTGAATGGGTTGGGTGTGTTGCTGCCGAAAGGCCTCGAGGCAGCCGTCAGGCCGTGCAGATCGGTAGTAATTGGCGGGGAAGTTCTGGACAAGCAACCGGCCGCAGCATAGGTTATGCAAATATACGGTGTCAATATCTTTTGGCTTATTTTGCGCGGGACAGTGGCGATTTAACAAACTTAACAAAAGGAAGACTTCACTTAGATAGTTACGACGCGAGGCTGATAGTTGGATGGTTTCCCGGATTGTCCCGGCGGCCCTGATCGGCAAGCACAAACGGATTGGCTGACAGGGCTGGACACCAAAGAACCGGCCACGCGGCAACGGGGTTGGGCGCGAATGTGGAAAATAAATCTGCGAAGCGTGCGATGATTCGGTGCGCCACGTCGCGTATCCAGTCGAGGGGCAATCTGACCGAACGCGAGCAGGTGGCGCAACCGAGCCGCAGGCTTGAGAGCAAGTCTCTTTTCGGCGGCGGCAGCGATTCCCTATCGAGGAGAGCGACCATGTTCGACCGTATGAGGCCTTTTGCGGCCTTGATTGTTTCTCTGGTGAGCCTTACTGTGCCTGCGTTCGGGCAGTTGAGGCCGACTATCAATCTCAACTGCAGCCGCGGAGAATCCCTGGCGGCCGTGGTGGGCATTGCGTTTCCCTAACACCCTGATCAACATCAAGGGGGCGTGCACGGGTCCGGTTAACATCGCCACCAATGGGCTCCAATTGAATGCGGTGGGCACTGCCTCAATCAACGGCGGCGGCAAAGACGCAGTGACCGTCACGGGGGCGCAGCGGGTGACCCTCAACGGGCTTTCGATCACCGGGGGAGCCAACGGTGTGGTAGCGCAAAACGGCGCGCAGGTGCTGCTGGAGAACGATGCGGTCTCGGGGAATGCGGTGTCGGGCATCGTCGACCAGGCTAACTCCAGTGTGACGGTCACGGGGGGATCGAGCCAGGGCAACGGGGTTCACGGCATCGATGTAGAAGCGACCTCGGCACTGATCGTGACCGGTTCTTACTCGATCACTGGCAACGGGGTGTTCGGCATCAATGTCAACAACGGGTCGAGCCTGACGCTAAAGGCCGCCAACCTTACAGTCATGCAAAACACCCTCGGGATTCAGTTCGGCACTAACGCATCTGGATTTCTGGATGGCCAGTCGTCACTGGCGGCTAGCCAGAATTTCAGCGACGGGATCACGATCGTCTCGGGTTCACACGTCGTCGATTTTGGCGGCACGATTCAGACGGAATCGAATGCCATTCACGGCATTTCATTGAACTCCAAAGCCGGACTCGATCTCGACGCCGGCTCGCAGGTAACATCCCTTTTCAATCAGGGAGACGGGGTTCACATGGAGCAAAATTCGGAACTGACAATTTTCAACAATCCAAATTTTTCGGGTAATCCAAGAGCCACCTCACTCACCGTGCAACAGAACTCGGGAAACGGGATTAACGCGCTCACCGGCTCGCATGTGCTGGACGACAACGTGGCTGCCATCTTTTCGCAGCAGAATGGGTCAGCCGGCATTGCTGCCGATGATGGCAGTACAGTGAGCTTCGGGCAGACCATCCCGGTAGGAAGTCTGAACAGCTATATCATCGGAAACAATCCGGACATCAAGCTGTCGTTCGGGTCGCATTTCACGTTTATTGGGAACGATTCGTTTTCGGTCGTCTCGTGCGATGCGACATCGCTGATTCGCGGACCGGGGAACTATACCTGCCCCAGATAGGGCCCGGTGCCAAGCCGGAGAAGACCCGCTCCGGACAAGGCAATTCTCGTCTGCACACTGCTTGCGCGTCTCGCTCGCGTTTACCGGAGCGGGACGCGCCTTTGCGCTGATACGAAGATCGAGGTTCGGCGATTCAGGCGCGGCCGGCGAATTCTTTGGTCTCGGTGTAGACCTTGACCTTTTCTCCGGTTTTGACGAAGAAGGGCACCTTGATTTCGAGGCCGGTCTCGAGACGGGCAGGCTTGGTGACGCCGCCGCTGGCGGTGTCGCCGCGGACGCCGGGCTCGGTGTATTCGACAGCGAGCTCGACTTGCACGGGCAGCTGAATCCCGATGGGGTTGCCGTTGTACTTGTCCAGTTGAATAATTGCTCCTTCAACGAGGAAGTCGAGTGCGTCGCCGAGTTTGTCGGGGGACAGTTGCAGAGTCTCGAAGGTGGTCTGGTCGAGGAAGTAGGAGCCGTCGCCGTCACTATAGAGGTAGGATGCCTCGACGGTCTCGAGATCGGGTTCCTTGAACTTGTCGCTGGCTTTGAAGGTCTTGTCGAAGACGGCGCGGGTGAGCAGGTTGCGCATCTTGAGGCGGACGAGGGTCTGTCCGCCGCGCGCGGTGGGGGTGGAGACCTCGACGTCGAGGCAGTAGTAGGGGACATTTTCCAGTTCGAAGTACATCTTGCGCTTGATATCGATCGCGTCAATGAGTGCAGCCATGCTTCCTCGTGGGTGCCGGGGCCCGCGCGGGCCTTTTGGGCAAGAGTGATTTCCTTTCCATCCTAGACTGCCGGGCCGGCCCTGATTGTTGTAATGCGAGAGCACTAATTCTTGTAAAGCAGGTCCGCGGCGGTTGCGGGGGGATGGAGGGCAGGAGTTAAATAGGAGCGGTTCAGATAAACGTTTTAGCTGAGGAGAAACCGTATATGAAACTTGTTTGGCGCCGGGTAAGGACTGCTTCGCAATCCGCCCTGGCACTTGCTGTATTTTTCGGGATGGCTGGTTATGCACAGCGACGCCAAGGGCCCCCGGCGCCCACGGGCCCGTGGATGAACACCAGCCTGTCGCCGGATGAGCGGGCCGACCTGGTGCTCAAGGAGATGACCCTCGATGAGAAGGTAGCCATGCTGCATGGCGTGGGCATGCCGACGGATGATCCGGTGACCCCGGAGAATGCGCCGTCCAATCGCGGCGTGGGCTATGACGTGGGAGTGCCGCGGCTGGGGATACCCGGCATCGACATGAGCGATGCGGCGTATGGGGTGCGTTCGAGCGGCGTGAATGGTCGCTACGCGACGGCGCTGCCGGCGAACGTGGCGGCGGCGGCAAGCTGGGATCCGGACGCGGCGTTTGAGTATGGCGCGCTGATCGGGCGGGAACTGCGGGCACAGGGCTACAACATGACGCTGGGGGGCGGCACCAATCTCACCCGCGAGCCGCGCAACGGGCGCACCTTCGAATACCTTGGCGAGGATCCGGTGCTGGCGGGGACTCTGGTGGCGCGGCTGATCGAGGGCACGCAGTCGGCGCATGTGATCGGCGACATCAAGCATTATGCGCTGAACGACCAGGAGAGCGGGCGCAACGCGGTCAACATCAGCATCAGCAAGCGGGCGGCGCGGGAGAGCGACCTGCTGGCATTTGAGATTGGCGTGAGCAAGGGCCATCCCGCTGCGGTGATGTGTTCCTACAACCGCGTCAACGGCGATTTTGCTTGCGAGAACAAGTGGCTGCTGACCGATGTGCTGAAGAAGGATTGGAAGTTTCCCGGCTTTGTGCTGTCGGACTGGGGCGGCACCCACAGCACGGAAAAAGCTTCCGCGGCGGGGCTCGATAACGAGCAGCCAGGAAGATTCTGGTATGACGAGAAGTACAAGGCCGCGGTGGAAGCGGGCACGATTCCGAAGGAAGAGCTCGACGACCACGTGCACCGGATCCTCCGCGCGATGTTCGCGGTGGGTGTGATCGATCATCCGCGGCAGCGCAGCGTAATCGATCCGTTCGCCGGGTTTGAGACTTCCCGCAAGATTGAAGAAGGCGGTATTGTTCTGCTGAAGAACACGAAGGCGGTGCTTCCGCTGGATACGGGGCGGGTCAAGACCATCGTGGTCATCGGGGCGCATGCGGATGTGGGCATGATCTCGGGTGGAGGCTCGGCGCAGGTGGATCCGATCGGCGGCAACGCGATCAAGCCGCCGGGCGAAGGCGCGACGCACTGGCAGGAGCAGATCTGGTTTCCCACGTCGCCGTTGAAGGCGATCCAGGCGCGGGCCCCGCATGCGACGGTGAAGTTCGATGCGGGCACGGATCCGGCCGCCGCAGCTGCCGCGGCGAAGGGTGCAGATGTAGCCATTGTGTTCGGGTATCAGTGGGAGAGCGAGGGCATGGACCTGCCGTCGCTGGCGCTGCCCAAGTACAAGAACGGCGACCAGGAAGTGGATCAGAACGCGGTGATCGCGCAGGTAGCGGCGGCCAATCCACACACGGTGGTGGTGCTGGAGACGGGAAGCCCGGTCACCATGGCATGGGTGGACGCGCCGGCGGCGATTCTCGAGGCCTGGTACGGCGGCAGCGACGGCGCCAATGCGCTGGGCAACATCCTGTTTGGCAGCGTGAACCCGAGCGGGAAGCTGCCCAATACCTTCCCGAAGAGCGAGGCGGACCTGCCGCATCCCACGGTGACGATGCCGCCCCCGGCGTCGGCACATTTTGATGGAGCAACGACGCCGGAGCAGTGGGCGAAGGGGATGCCGGCGTTTCCGGTGGCGTACGACGAAGGCGTGAAGGTGGGCTACAAGTGGTACGACGCGGAAAAGAAGGCGGTGCTGTTTCCGTTTGGATACGGGCTGTCGTACACGACGTTCAGCTATGCGGGGCTGACGGTGACGCCGGGACCGACGGTGAAGGTGGCATTTACAGTCACCAATACCGGAGCGCGGGCGGGCGCGGAGATCGCGGAAGTCTATGCGTCATTGCCGGCGAGCGCGGAGGAACCGCCTAAGCGGCTGATCGGGTTCGCGAAGGTAAAGCTGGAGCCGAAGGCAAAGCAGACAGTGACGATCGATGTGGATCCGAAGTATTTGTCGATCTGGGACGAAGCCAAGGACGCCTGGTCGCTGCTGCCGGGAGATTATTCGGTAATGGTGGGCGGCTCATCGGACAAGCTGCCGTTGAAGGCGGCGGTGAAGTTGCAATAAGCGCGGAAGGGTAAGGACAAGTCCCGCCGGGGTGAATGCCGGCGGGATTTTTTCTTTGTTCGTGACGGCGAAGAGTGCGGTGTTTTGGGGGCCGGTTCAGTGCTTCGTCCAGCCGTGCATGCCGGCTTCGAAGCTGCGGCGGTCGAGGCGGGGCAGCGAGCGCGCGACCTTGTCGGGAAAGAGCGGATAGTGGCGGGCGGCGATCAGTAATTCAGGCACGCACCACACGTCTTCTTCGGCGGTCATCCAGTGGAGGCTGTCGAGGCGCGCGAGGTTGACGGGGCCGGCGTAGGCCCGCAAGGTGCGTTCGCCGCGCAGGTTGTAGTAGTGCTCGACATAGCTGAGGGCCAGTTCCCGGAGATTGCGGTAGACGGGAGAGCGGAAGCGGAGGCCGGCAAAGTTGGATTTGGCGATGCCGCCCCACAGGCCTCGTTCGCGGTAAAGAGCGACCACGTGGTCGTCGTCATGGACGGCTTCGAGATCCATCAGCAGGGGCGGATGCCCGTTGAGGCGCAGCGCCGCGGCGGCGAGAAGGGCGCCTTCGAGGCAGTGTCCCTTTCGCTCGCGCAGGGCACGCTGCGGGGACCTGGCGGTGTTGGCGTACTGGTAAGGCAGGGAGTCGATGAATTTCTGAATCTGCGACGGGGATTTCAGCGCTTTGAGCGTGCGCAGGTTCCCGGGGGATAGGCCGAAGTGCGCGCGGATCTCTCGCCGCGAGGCTGGATTTATCGGTCTTCCTGGCGCCGAAGGCAAAATTTGGGCTCGCTTAAGAGGCTGGCGGAATTATATCGAAGGGACGGGAGCGCGGTTTGCGTTGACTCAGATCGGGACCGGTTGCCCGAGCCAAAAGGAAGCGCCGCCGGGACCTCTCGAGAAGGAAGATCCACGGCGGCGCGCATTGTCCGGTTTTGACCGAAGCTTTGGGTGGGGCTGGTGTCAGCGAGAGGACTCAGCGAGAATTTCGGCGTCTTCGGACGCGACGTTGTCATCGGAGATGATCGTAGCGTCGGCGGCAAGAATCTCGGCCGGTTCAGCCGGTTTCTTTTCCGAACCGTGACGGGGGTGATATTTCACTGAAGGCCAGTGTTGTTCAGGAACCCATTTTCCGCGGTCCTGAGTTGCACCAACAGCTTTGCCGCAGACCTCGCAGGTGTGGTTCGCCCATTGAGCTCGATCTTTATTTTTGTTTAGCAGTTCCAGCACTTCATCGTTGAAGCGCCCCTCGCATGGTTTCGCGGGTATTGGCATGATTCTCCACGGGTTGTTGAAGTTTGGGTTTAACGACTCACATTGCCTTTGATGCCATCCGGAGCCGGAGGGACCAGCTAAATTTTTTAGCTGGCTGCAAACGGAATTAACCCTATGAATTTAAACGGCATGGAATGTGAGGAACAAACCATTGGTTCAGCGCCTCGGGCGGGCCAGCCTTATTCAGACTCCGGAGGAACCTGCTCGAGGAGCCGCTTCCAGACGCGCTGATTACGGCGGTAGGCGCGCTTGAGGTCTTCGAGGATGCGTTCGAAATCGGCATTGGTGCGGAGGTTGTTCCAGGCGGGATTTTTCTGAAACCAGGGGTAGTTCTCGTTGCCCAGGTAGACGGCGCGGCGGAGCCAGTGGAGGGCTTCGCTGGAGTCGCCTTCGACGGCGAAGTAACTGGCCAGGCGGTAGGCCATCTCGCTGTCGGCTTCGGCGGCGGCCAGAGTGTCGTCCTTGAGCAGGGCGGCGGCGCGTTCGCGATCACCAACCTGCACATAGCAGAGGGCGAGGGTCGGGACGGCGATGCGGAGCAGTTCGTCGTCGCGAATGACTTTTTCGAGGATCTCAATGGCGGCGTCGAGGTGGCCCAGACGCATCTGCTGGTAGCCGGCGGAGGTGCGCAGCAGCGGATGGCGCGGCTCGAGGGCCAAGCCCTTCTCGAGTTCGTCGCCGGCCAGTTCCAGCTGGTTCTGATAGTGGTAGACGCGGGCGCGGTGGTTATAAAGGATGGCGGCGTTGGCGGGGTTGAGCTTGAGCGCGCGGTTGAACTGGAGCAGGGATTCGTCGTACATGCCGTCGGCGCGCAGGGCGAGGCCGGCGACCATGTGCACGTTCCAGTCGTTGCCGGCAGACGAGAGCAGGTTGGCGATGCCGTGGCGCGCGGTTTCCTTTTCGCCTCGGGAGAGCAGCATGTAGATGCGATAGAGATTAGCTTCGGTGGATCCGGGGTCGAGTTCGAGGGCCTGGTCGAAGGCGCGGCGGGCGTGCATGACGTGGCTCTGGCCGCCGAACCCGTGGCGCACGTATTGCAGTTCGGAGATGCCGAGACCGCTCCAGCCGGAGGCGAAACCGGGATCCTTGGTGGTGACGCTGGTGAAGAGGGCGTGGGCGCGGTCGAGATCGGAGCGGGAGCCGGTGCGCACCATGAAGGAGCTGAGCTGGGCGCGGGCCTGGAGGTATTCTTCGCTCACCGGGCCGGGGAGCGAGCCATTGCGCTGGCTGGCGCGCGGCCCTTCGAGCTGCGCGGTCTGAATGCGATCGCGGGCGCTGAGGCCGTGCAGGGTGGCAAAGACTTCGTTGGAAATTTCCGTCTGAACGGCGATGAGGTCAAGCGAGGAAACGCGGATGGCGCCGCCGGAGCGGACGCTTTGCGCGGCGACGTCGAGCAGCTGCCAGTTGAGGTCAAAGCCCTGCTCAGAGCGAAGAAAATTTCCTACCAGCACATAGGACACGAGCAGGCGCTGCCCTACGGAGAGGGGATCCATCTGGGAGATGGGCAGGGTCATGAGGGTGCTGGAAGGGCGCACGATGAGCGCGGGGATGCGGGCGAGGCGCGCGGCGATGGCGTCGGCGAGGGCGAATCCGTAGAGGGGCGCGACCTCTTTGGCGCCGAGGTTGGTGAAGGGCAGGACCACGAGGGAGTTCTGGGGGGTGCGATCGACATTGGATTCGCGAAAGCGCTCGGCGAGCATGGAGAGGAAGCTGGTGTTGCGCTTCTCCGCTTCGGGGCCGGTAGTGGGCAGGTTGGCGGCGGCGTCGCCGGGGATGATGCCGGTTTCAATCTGCGAGGCTTTCATGATGGTCTTGAGGGCTTCGCGAACTTCGGCGGCGGAGGCATAGCGGGCGCCGGGATTTTTTTCGAGACAGGCGGCGATCACGCTCTTGAGTTCCGGCGAGATGCCGGGCACGATTCCAGCAAGGTCGGGGGGATCGGAAAACTGGATGGCGCGGATGGCCTGGAAGTCTTCGGCGTCGGGGCGCGAGAAGGGGTGGCGTCCACTGGCGAGTTCGTAGAGGATGACGCCGAGAGCCCAGACATCGGACTGGACGCTGGACTGGCCCGTGACGAATTGTTCGGGGGCCATGTAGCGGATGGTGCCGCCGCGGGCGGTGTAGGTGGCGGCGGTGGTGGCGTCTTTAGCCAGGCCGGGCTTGCTGGGATCGAAGCTGGCATCTTCAGGGCGGAGGCGGCGGGCCAGGCCGAAGTCGAGAATCTTGACCAGGCCCCCGTCGGTGAGCATGACGTTCTGCGGCTTGAGGTCGCGATGGAAGATGCCGAGAGAGTGCGCCGCCTGGAGACCGTCGGCGACCTGGATGCCGACGGAAAGCACGAGTTGCAGATTGCCGGGGCCGTTGGCGATGAGGTGATCGAGCGACTGCCCGGGCACGTATTGCATGACGATGTAGCCGGCGTCGGCGGTCTCGCCCACTTCATAGATGGCGCAGACGTTGGGGTGTTCGATAGCGGAGGCCAGGCGGGCTTCGCGGAGGACAGTGGACCGCATCTGCTCGGGGGACATGATGCCGGCGCGCAGCATCTTCAACACCACGGGGCGCTGCAGAAGAGTGTCGTTGGCAAGGTAGACGACTCCGCTGCCGCCGGCACCGAGTCGCCGTTCTATTTCGTAATGTTCGATCGTCTTGCGCTTCATGGGTACTGGCTTTAGTGTACCGGGACCAACTAACGCGGTTTCAATGCGCAGGAAAGTGGGAATGTCCTTCGATCTGCTAACTTCGTAGTTAAAGATGAGCGGAGTTCACAGGGAAGCCTTTGGAGTTGGGCGGGGCCTCGCGGTGGGGGTGGTTGGACTTTCTCTCTTCGCGGCTTTCGCCGCAGCACAAACTCCGGACAAACCTACCCAAACACAACAAAAGCCCGCGGAGCCTGGGGCCGGTCAGCAGCCGGGTTCGGGAGCGGAAGTGCACACGGGCACCAGCAGCGGGCTGGAGCCGGACGCGCGCATGCAGATTCTGCTCGCGGATCACCAGTTCCTGCGCATGGCCGCGGAGCTGAAGGATCTGCCTCCGGAAGAGGCGCAGATGTATCGCGGGGTGCTGGCCAACCGCGACAATAATGCGAAGCAGTCGATCGAGGTGCTGGAACCGCTGCTGGACAAGGTTGTGGAGTCTGGCGATGCGGCGCACGAGAAGATCGTGCGCAAGGCTCTGGCCGAGGATTATTTGCGCGACGGCGACTGGACGAAGGCGGTGCAGCAGTACAGCGCCCTCGAGAGCCGGCTGGGCACGAAGCTGAGCCAGGACGAAAGAGACGAGATCGAGATGCCGCTGAAGCTGCTGCCGTTGGCGGCAGCGAATCCGCCGATGACGGTGGACCCGTGCGAGTCGTTTGCGATGCCGGTAAGCCGGAATCCGCTGGGGCTGACGGATATCCCGGTATTTGTGGATGCGCGGCCGCACACGTTCATGCTGGACCCGACGGCGCCCTTCAATCTTATTGCGCGGTCGGTGGCGCGCGAGGTGGGGCTAAAGGTTTCAGAGGAAGCGGCGACGATTCATACGCTGACGGGTCGGCCGATGCAGGTGCATGCGACGGTGATTCCGCGCTTCACGGTGGGCGGGCGGCTGACGTTTCGCAACATGACGGCGTTTGTGTACGAGGATGCCGATTATGCGTTTCCCAAATCGCGCTACCAGGTGCAGGGGGTGCTGGGATATCCGGCGCTGATGGCGCTGGGGAGCCTGACCATCTCGGCGAACGCCACGCTGGAGATTCATCCGGGAAAAGAGCCGGTGGACGCGAAGGCGGCGGGGGGCGCGGATGGGGCGCGGTTCTTTCTCGATGGCGACCAGGTGATCGTGGCCCTGGGTGCGAGCGGCGATGAGGGCATGTACATCGTGGACGCGGCGGGGCAGCAGTCGTATTTCACGTCGCGCTACTACGACGATCACGCGCGGGACTTTGCGAAGGGGAAGGCGGAGTTGTTCCAGGTCCCGTCGGCGCAGGCGATGGAGCCGCAGCCCGCGTACACGGCGGAGACGCTGCCGCTGGCGGTCGGGACGACGACGGTACAGGTGCACTTCATTCCAGTGCTGACCCATCCGCTGGGCAATTCGGTGTTCGACGATGTGTATGGGGTGCTGGGGATGGACGTGCTGGACCAGCTACAGAGTTATACATTCGACTACCGGACGATGCGGTTCAGCGTGAGGGATGAAGGCAGGGAGTAGGGGAGATAGGAGTTAGGGAGTGGGGATTAGGGGGTAGGGAAAACATTCCACAGGTGACGGGGGAATTTGCAATTACTCCTCGGTCGTATGGGTCTGATATCGGGGCCGCCACACCTCATGACAGAAGCGCAAAAGAAGGAACAGAGGCACGCGAGATTTGTAATCCCTAACCTCTAATCCCTAGTTCTTAATCCCTGTTCCCTGCGCCTCTCTCAGTGTCCGCCGCGGCGGACTTCGCCTTCTTCTGGGGGTGGCGGAGGGAGCAGGGCGAGGCGCTTCTGGGAGCGGCGGCCCATCTGGAACATGAGCTGGCCGAAGATGAGCAGAACGATGCCCCACCACAGGTTGGCGTTGATGCCGAGGCTGCGCGCGTAGAGGTCGGCATTGCCGCGGGTGGCGAAGCCGAAGGCGGTGAGGATGATGCCGACGAGGGTGAACATCAGGCCCATGGGAATGCGCAGATCGAGATTCATCGGGGTACTCCTCAGGCGAAGAAGATGTTCAGCGCGATGGCGCCGATGAGGATGGCGATGCCCAGGGCTTCGGGCCGCTGCCACCAGGCGAGATGGCCGTGCGGCGGCTTGGGCGTGAGCGAATGGACCAGGCCGACGAGTTCCGATTCCGGCTTGGCCTTGGTGACCAGGCTAACTACCACGGTGATGACGAAGTTGATGGTGAAGGCGTAGATGGCGCCGTAGAAGTTCTGCGCCATGTCGCTGGGGTAACTGTGAATAACGGTGATCCATCCACCGTGAATGCCGGGATGCGCTTCGATGGGCAGGGTGAGTCCGTGATGTATCACCGCGGCGAGGGTGCCGGAGATAAGGCCGATGAAGGCGCCGTGGCCGGTGGCGCGCTTCCAGAACATGCCGAGCAGGAAGGTGGCGAACAGGGGCGCGTTGACGAAGGAGAACACCAGCTGCAGGGTGTCCATGATGTTGTTGAAGTTGATGGCCGCGTAGGCGGTGCCGATCGAGAAGAGCACCCCGCCGACGGTAGCCCATCGTCCCACCGCGAGGTAGTGGCGGTCGCTGGCGCCCTTGCGAATGTAGGACTGGTAGAGGTCGTAGGTGAAGACGGTGTTGAACGCGGTGACGTTGCCCGCCATGCCGCTCATGAAGCTGGCCAGCAGGGCGGTGAGTCCGAGGCCGAGGATGCCGGTGGGGAAGTAGTGCAGCAGCATGTTGGGGGTGGCCATGTCGTAGTCGAGCAGGGGCTGGCCGCTGGCGGTCAGCATGGCCTGGCCGGTGATGGGGTTGATCTTGGCGGGAACGATGCCCCTGCCTTCGGCCACCTCGGGAGAGACGACCTGGATGTTGTGCACGATGGAGCCGTCGGCGTTGGTGGTGACAGAGGTGACGGAGTGGGGTGTGGGCAGGGCGATGGCGATCAGGCCGGGCAGGATCACCAGGAACGGGAACAGCATTTTCGGGATGGCGGCGATGAGGGGAACGCGGCGCGCCGAGTCCATGTTTTTCGACGCCATGGCGGTTTGAATGACGAGAAAGTCTGTACACCAATAGCCGGACCCGAGCACGAAGCCGAGGCCCATGCCGATACCTATGATGTCGATGCCCATGGGATTGGTGCTGGCGTGCAGGACGCCTTTCCACTCGTGCATGTAGGCGACCGGCAGCGCGGCTTTGAGGCCGGCCCAGCCGCCGACGTTTTTGAGGCCCAGCAGGACCAGGGGCAGGAAGCCGGCGATGATGAGGAAGAACTGGAGGACTTCGTTGTAGATGGCGCTGGTGAGTCCGCCGAGGAAGATGTAGCCGAGCACGATGATGGCGGAGAGCACGATGGAGAAGGTGAAAATCTCCTCGGGCGGGCGGCCGATGGCGCGGAAGAGGCTGTCGAAGACGTGCAGGGCCTGAATGAGGCGGGCCATCGCGTACATCGAGATGCCGGAGGAAAACACGGTCATTACCGCGAAGGAGCAGGCATTGAGAGCGCGGGTCTTTTCGTCGAAGCGGAGGCGGAGGAATTCAGGAACGGAGCGGGCTTTCGATCCGTAGTAGAAGGGCATCATGAAGATGCCCACGAAGATCATGGCGGGGATGGCGCCGATGCCGTAGAAGTGAGCGGTCTCGAGTCCGTACTTGGCGCCGGAGGCGCCCATGCCGATGACCTCCTGGGCGCCGAGGTTGGCGCTGATGAAGGCCAGTCCGCAGATCCATGCGGGGAGCGCGCGGCCGGCCTGGAAGAAGTCCTTGCTGGTCTTCATGTAGCGCTTGAGGGCAAAGCCGATGCCCAGCACAAACACGAAGTAGAGCACCATGATCAACCAATCGACGGACGTGAGTTTCACGATGTCCGGCTCCTTGAACCGGGGGCGACACCAAGACGCACTACTGCCAGAAGATACCGAACCAATGTACGCAGAGAACCGCGGGTGCGTCCAGTGCAAATTGAAAACCTTTTCAGCGCGGCGGCGGGCCCTGACTTTGGAGCGGCGAACAGGTAAACTAAGAACGCATGATTCCTACACTGACCTGGACTCCGGAAGGGGTCCGCTTCATCGACCAGACGCGGCTTCCTCTTGAAGAGAGCTATGTGCTCGCCACCACCTATGAACAGGTAGCCGATGTGATTGTCACGATGGTGGTGCGCGGTGCGCCGGCTATCGGCGTGTCGGCGGCCTACGGCGTGGTGCTGGGCGCGCTGCATACGGAGGCAACCACGGTTGAGGAGTTTGCGCCGGAGTTTGAGAAGATCTGCGCGCGTCTGGCGGGGACGCGGCCAACGGCGGTGAACCTGTTCTGGGCGATCGACAGGATGAAGGGCTTGTTCGCGAAGCTGCGGGCGAGCGGGGCGTCGCTGGAGCAGATCAAGCAGCGGTTTCTGGCCGAGGCGCACGCGATGTATGAAGAAGACATTGCGGCGTGCAAGACGATGGGCGCGTTCGGCGGCGCGCTGCTGCCGGCCGAAGCCGGGGTGCTGACGCATTGCAATGCGGGCGCTCTGGCCACCTGCGGCTATGGCACGGCGCTGGGCGTGATCCGCGCGGCGGTAGAGCAGGGCAAGCAGATCCACGTGTACGCGGACGAGACGCGGCCGTTTCTGCAGGGTGCGCGGCTGACGGCATGGGAGCTGATGGCGGATGGGATTCCGACCACCGTGATCTGCGACAACATGGCGGCCAGCCTGATGCGCGCGGGGCGGATCCAGGCGGTGGTGGTGGGCGCGGACCGCATCGCCGCCAATGGTGATTTCGCCAACAAGATCGGGACCTACAACGTGGCCATTCTCGCCAGGGAACACGGTATTCCTTTTTATGTAGCGGCGCCGTGGTCGACGATCGACACGGCAACGGCCACGGGCGATGCGATTCCGATTGAGGAGCGCGCCGCCATCGAAGTGACCCATCACGGCGGCAAGCAGTTGACGCCGCATGGAGTGGGCATCTGCAATCCCGCGTTTGATGTGACACCGGCCAAGTATGTGACGGCGATTATCACGGAGCGCGGGGTGCTGCGCTCTCCTTATACGGAATCGTTGCGGGAGATGGAACTGGCGGCGGCACGCTGAACCAGCCCGCGATACTCCTTTCATCGCCGGCACGGGTGAGGAGACGCGATGTGTATTGAGTCGGACGAAGACCTGAAAGGCATGCAGGCCGCCGGGCAGGCAACGCGCGCAGTGCTCGAAGCCATGAAAGCAGCGGTGGGCGCGGGGATCAGCACGCGCGAACTGGATGCGATCGGCGAAGACACAATGAAACAGCGGGGCGCGCGCTCGGCGCCGCGGCTGGTGTATGGATTCCCCGGGGCCAACTGCATCAGCGTGAACGAGGAGATTGTTCACGGGGTGCCGGGGGAGCGCAAGTTGCAGCACGGCGACCTGGTCAGCCTGGACGTGACGGTCGAGCTGAACGGCTACATGGGCGATGCATGCGAGACGGTGAGCGTCGGGGCACCGAGCCAGGAAGGCGCGCGGCTCATGGCGTGCGTGCGAGAGGCATTCGATGCGGGCATGGAGGCGGTGCGTCCCGGAGCGCGGGCTTTTGAGATCGGGCGCGCAGTAGACAAAGTGGCGCGCCGGGCAGGCTATTCCGTGGTGCGCGAGCTGACCGGTCATGGCATCGGCCGCACCATTCACGAGAGCCCGACAATACCGAACTATTTCGATCCGCGTTTTTCCGATGTGCTCATAGAGGGCCTGGTGTTCACCATCGAGCCGATGATCGCGGTGGGCACGCACCGCACGGTGACGCAGAAGGACGGATGGACGGTGCGCACGCGCGACCGGTCATTGTCGGCGCATCACGAGCACACCATGCTGGTGACGGCAAGCGGGGCGATGCTGCTGACGGCCTGACGGGCTATCTTCCGGAGGCGTCGCGCACGCCTTTGATCATGGACGCAGTGTTGTAGTCGACATGCCCGTTGGCGGTTCCGTTGCCCCGGCCCGCAGCAAAGAAGTGTTCTTGAAAGGCGATGACGGCGCGCTCGGTTTTCTTGTCGAACTTTCCATTGGGGACGAGCGAATAGCCGATCGCGGCAAGGTCATCCTGGAGTTCGCGGACGGGGGTGCCGGTGAAGCCCTTATGGACCTTGCCTCCGACGTGATGGTGACTGTCGTCATCACCCGCGCGCAGAAAGCCGGTCGGCACGAGGGTAAAGAATCCGCCGTAGAAGCCGGGGACCGGCGGGCCATAGCTGATGAGCATGCCCCACCCGCGACGTTCGAGGCGGGTCCATTCAAACTTCATGCCGGGATCGCCGGATTTCCGGCCCACGGTGCCGTCCGAGCTTGTGCCCACATCGCTGTGGCCAACGATGTCGAAGGTATTGATGTTGGGAAAGGCGGTGGTGAGGCGATCGAGAAGGGCGAGGAGCGCGTTGTACTGCTCTTCGGTGTACGCGCCGCTGATATTGATGATCTCGATGCCGATGGAGCGGGAATTGATGTCGGCGTGACCGAGCCAGCGCGAAACCCCCGCATGCGCGGCGGCCAGTGAGTCCTGCACCCATTTCACGATCTGGCCATCGGTATCGATCATGTAGTGGGGACTCTTGTCGCTGAGGAAGGTGTTGACGGCTTTGCTGAGGTTGCAGGCGGTGTGATGAATGACGATCATCGAGACCGAAGGACCGCGGAGTTTGTGGGCAGGGGAGCGCATCCACACGGGCTGAATATTGACGAACATGGAGCTGGCGCTCCAGCTGATGGAGGCGTGCGCGGGGACGGTGGGGACGGCTCCAAAGACTTTGCCGGCGACGAGTTTGACCGTCAGGGTGACGGGACGGTAAACGCGATGGGGCACCGATCCGCTTCCGGAGAGGAGGTCGGGGCCCACGGGATCATCCCAGGTGTCGGCGGCTGTGATTGTGCAGTCGTAGTTGCCGGGCGGAACGGCGTGGAGATCCATGGTGACCAGGCCGTGCGCGTTGGTGGGAGTGGAGCGGGCGACAGACTTGCCGGCCGTGTCAAAGAACTCGACGATGGCGCCCTTGATGTTGTCGACCGTGTGCAGCCGGTTGCGGAGTTTGAATGTGAGCATCTGGATCTCGCCCCCGTTCTATATGGTCCACCCGTCGTGGATGATGCCAGAGAGATACCACTTGCCACCCTGCTCCTCGAAGGCCAGGCGCAGGTGTTCCTGGGGGCCGGTCGCGGTCTCAGGGAGAGGATAGTCGACGACGATGGCGTTGGGGTATTGGTCCCAAACCTTGCGGTTGCCGTCGTCGTCGCGGTTGTAGGTGACGTCTCTGGCGCGGGCAAAATCGCGATCGTAGACGAACTTACCGTAGTAGGAGGAGAAAGACAGACGGATGGGGGCTCCGGAGGCGTCATCATGTCCCCACACCTGGCGGGTGCCGTTATCGAGCGCAGTCTTCAACTGCGCGGCGGTCAGCACGCGGTCTGACTTCGCATCGATGGTGCCGAAGGGAGAGAAGCGGAGACCCTTCACCGGGTGAACGGTCACAGCAAGAGTCTGCATGTTGCGTGATTTGAGCGCCTGCAGAACAGATGCGGCCAGCGCGGAGACCCGGCTGCGCGCGTCCGCGGGTGACAACCGGCAGGTCAGGTCGGCGGCCGACACCCAGCCTTCAAAACCGGACAAGCGGACCTTCAGCCAGTCGCCGCCACGGGTGCTGAGAGCATCGACGCGCACGAGAGTGTTGGCGTTCTCGCCGGAGATGGTGTGCATGGTGGGAGCGCCGCGGCGCGGCTCGCTATGAATCGCGATCGCATCCGGAGCGGCGTCAGAAGCGGCGCATTCCCCTTGAAGCAGCGCAGAACGGCCGATTGCGGAGGAGACGACGAGCATGAGGAGAGCCATCGATGGGCGCATGAATATCCCTCGGCCGCATTGTCGACTGATCGACGGGGCGATCATACCATCGGTTCTTCGCTCTGACGTTGCCCTCCGTCAAGGCGAAGGGCGTTGCGGGATCGAGGTTCAGGCTGGCTCGGTCTCGACTGCAGAGGGCTCGGGATGGGTGGAGAGTGCGGAAACACCGAGCGCGGACTCTTCGGCTTCGTCGCTGACCACTTGTGCGGACTCCTGCACCAGGGAGTATTGGTTGCCATAGAGATCGGCGAAGACGGCTTCAATGCCCCAGGGCCGCACCGCGGGCTTCTGTGAAAATTCGATGCCGCGGGATTTCAGTTCTTCGTAGCCGCCCTGGCAGTCACGGGTGGACAGCACCCAGGTGGCGTTTTTGCCCACCAGGCTGGGAAACCATGAGGCGAGCAGGAACTCAACATCAACCTGCTGCGGAGGAGCGACGGTTAGCCAGCGGAATCCCTGGGACTGCACATCCATCTTTTTTTCGAACCCGAGGATCTGCGTATACCAGGTGAGCGCCTCGTCCTGATTGGCCACCGCGATGGTGATGGTTGAAACCCTGTCAAAAGCCTGCATGGTTGCTCCTCGTGTGGTGAGATTCGATAGCGGGCCTCCAGGCTGCTCCGCGTGCATTGTTGCGCTACATTGAAAAGTGGTCTTTCCTCGCCCCTCCGTGTTTCAGTTGAAGAAGCGCTCTCTGCTCCGGGGCACGCTGCTGGCCCTGGGAGCATTCGCGTTGAGCCTGAGACTGGGCGGATTTCCTGAAATCAGGACGCTGCATTCTTCGCGCTGGCAGATGGCGGCAACGGCGCTGGCGTTCTGGGGCATGGTGGAGACGGCGCGCTGCCTGGAACGGCGGTGGACGCTGTTTCACGCCAGTGTTTTGTTACTGCTGTATACGGACCTCATGATCCTGGCGATGACCATTGTGCTGTTTCTGTATCCCTGAAGAAAAGATGGTGACTGAGGCGCGAGGTGGTTGTGGATCGAGGGGCGCCCTGTTAGGCTGCTCCACAAAGGGAGACACACTGTGCTCAAAGGATTTCGCGATTTCATTCTGCGTGGCAACGTAGTTGATCTGGCTGTCGCGGTCATTATCGGCGCAGCTTTCAATGCGATTGTCACGTCGCTGGTCAGCGATGTGATCAACCCGCTGATTGCGGGCACGGTCGGCCAGCCGGACTTCAGTCATGTCATCTGGCAGGTCGGCAAGGGCCAGGTGAAGATCGGCAACTTCCTCGACCACGTGATTTCGTTCCTGATTGTCGCCAGTGTGGTGTATTTCGCCATGGTGGTGCCGATCAATGCGCTGATGAACCGGTTCAAAAAGCCGGTGCCGGCGGTTCCTCCCTCGACCAGGCCGTGCCCGGAGTGCCTCAGCGATATTCCTCTGGCAGCCAAGCGCTGCTCGCACTGCGGACAGCCGGTGCTGGCGACCGCGGCACTCTAGTCGAGTTCGCGCAGGGGCTTTGAAAAGAGATAAAACCCGATGAAGGACAACATCGCGAGGCCGGCCATGAGCGCCAGCGCGTGGCCGGTGGCGATGTGGCGTGACAACTCACCAGCGAGCAGAGATCCCAACGGCGGCAGGCCGAGGAAGCTGGTGGTGTAGATGCTCATGATGCGGCCGCGCATCTCGTCGTTGGACAGATGCTGAATCGAGACGTTGAAGCACGAAATCATGAGAATGCCGTTGTAGCCTTCGACGAAGGCGAGGCACTGCGACAAAAAAAAGACGTGCGAATAGCTAAAGCCGATGATGGCGAGGAAGAACACGCAGCCGCACACGGTGAGCACCGTGCCGCGATGGCGGAGGACTCCGAGCACGGCCACGGTGAGGGCGCCCAGCACGGCTCCAAAGCCGGAGGCCGCTAGCAGCCAGCCGAGACCGCTTTCACCGGCGTTGAGCTGGACCTTGGCGAAGTAGGGAATGAAGGTCAGAAACGGAATCCCCAGCAGGCTGAGGGAGGCCGTCATCCACAGGAGCACGCGCATCTGGCGTTCGCTGTTCAGGTATGCGAAACCGTTGCGCAGGCTTGACCACATGGTTTCGCGGCGGGCAGGTTTCTCCTGCGGGTAGTCGATGCGGACCAGGGCCCACAGAACGGCCACAAAGCTGATGGCGTTAAGCAGGAAGTTTCCGGCTACGCCGAAGACGGCCATGGCATAGCCGCCCAGGGTGGGGCCGAGGATGCGCGACATGTTGAACTGCGCGGAGTTTAGAGCGATGGCGTTGGTGAGGTCTTCGCGCTGCACCAGCCGGGGGACCAGGGCCTGGTAGCTGGGCGCGTTCATCGACATGGCCACGCCATTGCAGAATGCGATAGCGGCGATTTCCCACACGGTGATGATCTTGAACCAGGCCAGGCCGGCCAGCAGGAAGGCGAGCAGCATCATGGCCGTCTGGGTGACGAGCAGAAGACGGCGCTTGTTGACGCGGTCGGCGATGACCCCGCCGAACAGGGAGAAGACCAGGAAAGGGATCGATCCGGCGAAGCCGATGACGCCCAGCCAGAAGGCGGAGTTGGTGAGGGTGAGGACCAGCCAGCCCTGGGCCACGTTCTGCATCCAGGTCCCAATGTTGGAAAGGAAGTTGCCGCTCCAGAAGAGGCGAAAGTTGGGATTGCGGAGGGCACGAACGACCTGCGGCCATTCCCGCTCAGGCGGGGGCGGCGCGGCATGCGTCTCCGTCTCCCCGGGAACGCCCAGGGGATTCTCAATCTGCTCATCTGCCTTCAGAAGGGGCTCTCCACATTCCTGGACGCAGTCGTCCGGTTCACCATTCGCCCGTAGCGGGCAGGGATCTGCTCGGTCAGTTTGTCTCTCTATCTAGTGTAAGCTGTGGGATTATCGCGTGGCCGATAGACGGGGGCTAGGCTCGGCGTATCTCCCCTCTTCTGCTACGGCGCATTGTGCCTCTTCATATTTTGCAAAATAAAGGGCTTACCTGATGAATTTTCGCAAGCCGCTGGCTTATGTCCTGCTGTTCCTCGTGGTTCCAGGCGCACTTCCTTCGCAAGCGCCGGACCGGGAGACGGTGTTTGGTTATTTTGACTTCAGCAAAGAGGCCAAGATCGAAGCCAGATTTCTGGCCGGACCGGACGCCAGGCTCGCCGGGGAGGAGTTGAAGACGCTGACCGCAGAGCCGCACCTGGCCTCAACGCCGGGAGACCGGAAGACGGCCGAGTACGTGGCGCAGAAGTTCAAGGCGGCAGGTCTCGATACCGAGATCGTGCCCTATCGCGTGCTGATGAACCAGCCGAAGACGGTCACGGTGGAGGCGTTCAACGCTGCCGGCCAATCGATCATGAAGGGGCCGGCGCGGGAACACGTCGATGGCGACGATCCTTTTCAGGACAATCCCGGGGTGGTGATGCCGTTCAACGGGTCGTCGGGGTCGGGGGATGTGACCGGCGAGGTGGTCTACGCGAACTACGGCCGGCTGGAGGACTTTGATCACCTGGCGGCCCAGCATGTCGATCTGCACGGCAAGATCGTGCTGGTGCGGTATGGGGCGAATTTCCGCGGGGTAAAGGTGTACATCGCCGAGCAGCGGGGGGCAGCCGGCGTGCTGATCTATTCCGACCCCCAGGACGATGGGTATTACAAGGGCGACACCTATCCGATGGGCCCATACCGGCCGGAGTCGGGGGTGCAGCGGGGATCGGTGCAGTACCTGTTCAAGTATCCGGGCGATCCGGAGACGCCGGGCGTGGCATCGACGCCTGAGCTGCCGGATTCGTCGCGGGTGTCTCCGGAGGGGAACCAGCCGCACATCATCTCGATCCCCATCAGCTATCACGACGCGGAGCCCATCCTGAGAAACCTGAAAGGGTTAAGCGTGCCGCAGGGATGGCAGGGGGCGCTGCCGTTCCGCTACCACCTGGGCCCGGGCGGGGTGAAGGTCCACCTGGTGTCGGACCAGGACTATCAGCGCCGGACCATCTGGGACGTGATCGGCAAGGTCAAAGGATCGGAATTCCCGGACGAGTGGGTGGTGGCGGGGAATCATCGCGACGCGTGGGTGTATGGGGCAGTCGATCCGAACAGCGGCACCGCGGCCATGCTGGAGGCGGTGCACGGCGTCGGCGAACTGCTCAAAAGCGGCTGGAAGCCGAAGCGCACCATCATCTTCTGCAGCTGGGACGCGGAAGAAGAAGGCCTGATCGGTTCTACAGAGTGGGTGGAGCAGCACGCCAAGGCGCTCGAGAACGCTCCCATCTATATCAACACCGATGTAGCGGTGGCGGGGCCGGATTTTTCGGCGTCGGGAGTGCCATCGCTCAAGCAGTTCCTGCGCGACATATCCCGCTCAGTGCCCAGCCCGGCCGGGGGCATGCTGTACGACGTCTGGAAGAATGCGCACGGCGACGGGAACGAGCATCGCATGGCGAACGCTCCTTCGGATGGCGATGCGCGAGTAGGCGACCTAGGATCGGGATCGGATTTCACTCCGTTTCTGCAGCATGTCGGGGTTCCGTCAACCGATGTCGGCTCGGGCGGAGCTTACGGCGTGTACCACTCGGTGTTTGACAACTATGCGTGGTTCACCATGAATGCCGATCCGCATTTCGTGTACCTGCAGGAGATGGCGCGGGTGTTTGGCCTTGAAGCGGTGCGGATGGCCGACACTGACGTGCTGCCGTACGACTACGGAGCGTATGCCCGGGATATCGGTTCGTACCTGCAGGCGGCGAAAAAGAAGGCCGGCGAACTGAAGGTTTCGGGGCTGGATTTCGACGCAGCGGAGGCGGCGGTGGGCCGGTTTGCAGGTGCGGCGCAGCGGGTGCGGGCCATGCAGACCACCCCGGGAGGCAATCTGGAGCAGCTGAACCAGGCCTTGCGGGCGACGGAGACGGCGCTGGTGAACCCGGAAGGGCTGCCCAACCGGCCCTGGTACCGGCACACCATTTATGCGCCAGGCGAATATACCGGGTACGCCGCGGTCGTGATTCCGGGGGTGAACGAGGCTATCGAGGCCAAGGACGCCGGCCGGGCCAAACAGCAGCTGGTGGTGCTGACGGAGGCGCTCGACCGGGCCGCCCGGACGCTGGGTTCCGCGGCCGGGGAAGCTGCGGGGAGCAAGCACTGACCCTGACTTGTGATTGTTTGCTTTCGGGAATGCCAGCCGGATTCGGTCCGGCTGCTCATCAGGTGTGATGGAGATCACCTGAAAGATGGTTGACCCGGCCACCTTCGGCTCGTATCGTTGGAGGTAGATCATATGACGAACTCCTCCAGAAATCTGCGCATCGGGATCGCGGTTGCGGTCATCCTGGGAACCATTGGGTGGCTGGCGTTCTCCGGTTACGGAGCCAGCAAGAGCTATTACGTCACGATCGCGGAGCTGGGCGGTCTGGGCGATAAGGCGTACAAGAACAATCTGCGCGTGGAGGGTTTTGTCCAACCGGGTTCGATTGAGCAGAACGGGACCCACGTCACGTTTGTTCTCAACGAGTTCGAGAGCCACTCTCCCAAGGCCGCGACGGGCCGGGTGTTGAAGGTGGTTTACAAGGGCACGGAGCCTCCGCCGGACACGTTCAAAGACGACTCGCAGGCGCTGGCTGAGGGCACCATTGGCCGGGACGGGGTATTGCACGCCAACACGCTGCAGGCCAAATGCGCCAGCAAGTACGCTCCGGGGACCCAGCCGGGCATGACTCCCGCGCCGGGCAAGACCGCGGCCAAGCCGGTGGGCAATCCGCGCGCCGACTCGGCGGTACCGCCATCGCCGGCGACTTCGGTACCGGCTTCATCCAACTAACACCATGAGCGCTCCCGCGGCGTCGGCTACGTGTGCCCGGCTGGAGGGAGTGTCGAAGCTGTTTGGATCGTTTGCGGCGCTTCGCCAGGTTTCGGCGGAGCTCGAAACCGGCCGCTGCTATGTGCTGATCGGCGAAAACGGAGCGGGAAAGTCAACCCTGCTGCGCATCCTGGCCGGACTGCTGCGGCCCACATTCGGCAACGTAAAAGTCTTTGACGGACAGGATCCGCACGAGGCCCGCGCCCGCATCGGGTACATGAGCCATGCCCCGATGCTGTATGACGAGCTGACGGGAAAGGAAAACCTGCGCTACTGGGCCAGCCTCTATCCGGGGCGGGAGTGCCTCGAGCCGGCCGAAGCGCTGACCCAGGTGGGCCTCGATCCGGACCTGCCGCGGACCCTGGGGCAGTATTCGCAGGGCATGCGACAGCGCACGTCGCTGGCCCGGGTGCTGCTGTCGGCGCCGGAGTTGCTGCTGCTGGACGAGCCGTTTTCCAACATGGATGTGGAGTCGGCGCGGCAGATGGTGGAGTTGCTGGCACGGTTCCGTCACGGCCACCGGACCATTGTGCTGACGACCCACCAGCGGGAGCTGGCCGCACCGATTGCCGACTACGTGCTGGCGTTGCGAGCGGGGCGGGTGGCGTCCTTCGAGCCGGGGAATCCGACGTTATGAAGACCAACGGGGCCAGGTTCCTGGAGACCCTGGGCATTCCCTTCGAGTTGCGTGAATACGAGGTCGATCCGGAGGATCTGTCGGCGATCACGGTGGCGAAGAAGATCGCAATGCCGGCGGAGCAGGTGTTCAAGACGCTGCTGACGACAGGCGGTCCGAACCTGTTTGCATTCGCCGTGATCCCCGGCGACGCGGAGCTCGATTTCAAAAAGCTGGCCCGGGCAGCAGGGTTTCGCAAGGCGGAGATGGTTTCGCTGAAGGAAGTTCAGCCGCTCACCGGCTATGTTCGCGGCGGGGTAACGATCTTCGGAGCGCGCAAGGGGTTTCCGGTCTTCGTGGATGAAACGGCGATCCTGTTCGATGCGATCAGCGTGTCGGCGGGGGCGCGTGGCACGCAGCTGATTCTCAGCCCGGAGGACTATCTGCGGGCCGCGGGCTCGCTCGATGTTCCAGTCGCCACCGCCGATCTGACCAAAGAAGTTCGTATCGCGACGGAACCTGGTTCCTGATCGCAAGCCGGCAGGGCGGCAGTTCATTCCGGAATACTCCCGAGGTTTGAAGCCAGGGCGCAGCCGCAGTTGCGACGGAAACCGGTTTTCCGAGCCTTTAGTGGCTTTTCGTGGAAGCCGATTATGATTCCGTGGATCAAACCGGCTTATTCGGTGAGGAGAAACATCTCACTGGTGCGTCGATGCTTCCGGAATGGCGGACAAGCGTCCAATTACAACAAGGGCTGGTTACAACAGGGCTGGGGCCTGGCACCGGAATGCGGCCCAGCTTTCGCAATTGCTTCGGGAATCCCAGAGGGTGAATGAAGGCTGGCTGGAAACACGGGTTTCTCGCGATCCTGGCGACAGCCTTGATCAGCGCCGTGTTTGCGCAGAGGGCGTTCCGCGCCTATCCCTCGGTGGAGTATGGCGGCTCGATTCCCTTGCCTGCCGACTGGTCGCAACCCGGGGAGTGGGCGTTTGCCCGGCTGATGTATCCACCCGGGCCGCTCGATGGATACCGGGGCCGCTTCGACGGGCCGTGGCAGGAGGGGCTTTCGCTGTGGACGCAGGATTATCCGCGCGCCGACCGGGCCATGGCCAACGCGGTGCGCCGGCTGACCCGGATCGATGCGCGCTCGGTGGAGCAGCCGGTCAACCTCGACGATGGCGATGAGGTTTACAACTGGCCGTTTCTGTACGCGGTCCAGGTGGGGGAGTGGGGATTGACTCCCAACCAGGCGAAGAAGCTGCGCGATTATCTATTGCGCGGCGGCTTCTTCATGGCCGATGACTGTCACGGGTCGGAGGAGCAGGCGTATTTCGAGAAGACGATGAAGTTGGTCTTTCCGGAACGCCACCTGGTGGACATCCCCAGTGAAGACCCTATTTTCCATACGCTGTTTGACCTCGATGACCGCTTCCAGATACCCGGCGCGGAGCATCTGGCGACGGGCCACAAGAAGGACGGATACATCGCCCACTGGAAGGGGATCTACGACGACAAGGGCCGGATCATGGTGGCGTTCTCATTGAACTCGGATATAGGGGACTCGTGGGAGTTTCTCGACGATCCGCGCTACCCGGTGAAGTTCTCGGCGCTGGGAACCAAAATCGGGGTCAACTATGTGCTCTACGCGATGACGCACTAGACGGCGAGGGTGGCGCGGGGCGTGGTGGAGGCGGCCGCGCCGGCGCAGGGCCAGGGCGACGCTGGCGTACAATTGGCTCGCCTTCGGAATACGCTTTCCCGACACGGCTAGGCGGTCGCGGAGCGGGCTTCATTTCGAAGAGTTTGAGTCACCCCAGGAATGATCCCAGATGAAGAGATTCACTTGTTTTTCGGCCATGCTGCTTATGATGGTCTGCATGTCGTATGGTCACGCGGGCGCGCAGAGTGTAACCGAGGTTGGCGGCGAGAAAGTGGTGGTGCTGACCCGCCAGGCAACAAACCAGAACAAGCCTGAATTCACCAGTGTCACGATTCTGCCGGGCCGCGGGATGGAACTGCAGCAGGTGACGGCCAACTTCCCCGGCAAGGGCAGCGTGGATGTGCTGGCGTCGCCGGATCTGGCCGCGTCGGCAAAGATGCTGGACGAGCAGGACGATGCCAATGGGGACCTGGGGTACCGACTGGGCGCAGCGTTCCTGGCGCCATATCCGAACCGCATTCGCGGCAAGTTGTCAGAGGATGGCAAGACGCTCACAACGGAGTGGCACGGGCACACCCTGACGCTGCCGGCCAACAACGTGGGCAAGAATCCCGGGGCGGAACGGCACGCGATGCACGGGCTCATCCTGAAGGCCAAGGCGGAGAACGTGGCGGTGAAAAAGGTTCCCGGGGGCGAGCAGGCCACGGGAGTGATTCACGCCGGCGACTTCGGCGGCCACTGGCTCTCGAAGACCGATCTCGATTTCACCATCACCCTGACGGCCGACGCGGTGGACGTAGTGGTGGTGGCGCACAACGCGGGAAAAGAGGCGGAGCCGATCGCGCTCGGTTGGCATCCTTACTTCAACCTGCCTTCAGGGGACCGTACCCAGGCGCGCCTGCACATTCCGGGATCGCAGATGGCCGAGGTGGACAACTACGACAACGTGTTTCCCACCGGCAAGCTGAAGCCGGTAGACGGAACGCAGTATGACCTGCGCGCCGCCGATGGAGTGCCGCTGGGGAAGAACTTCTACGACGACAACTGGAGCAAACTGGCGGCGAAAAATGGCGGGGTCACGGTGAAGGTGATCGACCCGGCGGCCAAATACGGCGTGGACGTGATCGGGATGTCGCCGGAGATCAAGACCATCCAGGCCTACGCCCCGCCGACGCAAAAATATGTCGCCATCGAGCACCAGTACAACTTCGCCGATCCGTTCAGCAAGATCTGGGGAGGGATGGATACGGGGATGGTGACGCTCAATCCCGGGCAGAGCACGCGGTGGCACGTACGATTGCATGTATTTGTGCCGTAGACTTCGGACGAAGAAGCAAAAAGAGCGGCGGCCGGAGAACCCGGCCGCCGCTCGCTTTGTTTGCGTATGCGGAAATGCAAGCCCGATGACGGGCTGACTGCCTAATCGGGCAGTTTGGGGAGAGTGATGGTTTTCCCGGTGCGGGCCGAGGTGCGCGCGGCATCGAGGATCTGCATCACGGTGACGTTGGTGTCGAGGGCGGAGAGATCGCCCTTGGCCTGAACCTTGCCCTGGAGAACTGCGACCAGGTAAGACAGCGAAGTAGCCTGGTCGGGGCTGAGCGGATCGGCGGTGGAGGTGTGTTCGGCTGAATCGTGCTCCATACGGGTGCGCAGGCCGTCCGGACCGACGGTGATGACGTAGCCCTTGGCCCCGTACACTTCCATGTCCTTGCGGCTGAAGGGCCATACCCACGAACCCTGGATCAGGGCCTGGGCTTCGGGGTATTGCAGGATGATGGTCGAGTCGTCATCGACCTTGGGGTAGATTTCGGGCTTGTCGTGATTGACCACCGCGGTCACGGTGACGGGAGCCTGGCCGCGCATGAGCCAGGTCATAAGGTCGACCCCGTAGCAGCCGAAGTCGTAAAGAGCGCCGGCGCCGTTCTGCTGCGGATCGGTGAGCCATTTGAAGAAGTCGGGACTGACGCCGATTTCCTTGGGGCCCTGATGACCGTCATGAACCATCACACGGCGAATGGGCCCGATGTGGCCCTGCTCGACTTCGTTGTAGACGGCGCGGTTGCTGGGGTACCAGGTGGTCTCGTAATTGACCAGGACCTGGATGTGCTTCTCCCGGGCGATGCGGCGAATGGCCAATGCGTCGTCGAGGGAGATGGTGAGGGGCTTCTCAACCATCACCGCCAGTCCGTAATTCCCTGCCGTCTCGATGGCCTTGCGGTGGCCGGCGATGGAGGTATAGACGAGCAGGGCCTGGGGATGGCGGGCCTCGATCATGGCTTCAGGGGTGGGAAAGAACAGCTCGTGCGCCAGCGAGTTTCGCTTTTCGTATTTGGCGATGAGGGCGGGGTCGGCCTCGGCGATGCCGACGAGCTCGACTTCCTTGTGTTTAGGCAATTGGCCGAGGAATCCGGCGACGTGGTCGTGCACCAGGCCGATGATGGCGACCCGCAGGGGGGCCGCGTCCTGCGCAAACGCCGGAGTGCCGGCAAGCAATGCAAAACCCATGAGAAACCAACCGCGGAGTCGAGATAGGGTGCGAAGACGAAAGAGTGTCATGGACGAGTGAGGTTCTCCCTGGGCCACGATTTTACTCCGCACAGCTCACCGGGAAGATCAACATCACCATCGACATCCCCGCGGCGGGCAACCGCAGCAACCTTCAGCCCATCCTTGCACTCAGATGCCATGCAACCGGGAGTGTCGCGGGTGGACAGACCGCGCCTGGTGTGGCAGATACGGAGAAGCCATGACTATTCGCCGTTTCATGTTGGGCGCCAGCTTTTACCTTTTCGTTGCGGTGGTATTGCTTGCCGGGCCGGAGGTGGCGCGAGCGCAGCTTCGCAATCATGATGCATTTTTCGGATACAGCCGTACCGGCTCCGACACCTTCTACCCTGGCACGGGCGGGCTCAACGGCTGGGAAGCGGCGCTGCAGATTCACCTCCATCCCTTTACCGGCGTGGAGGGCGACGTCGCCCATTACGGGCTGGGGACGGACGCGTCGGTGCCCCGGACGACCACCGTCCTGGTGGGCCCGCGGGTCAGCGTGAAGGCGCTGGGCATCAACGTGTTCGTTCACGGGCTGGTGGGCGGCGAGCATTCGGCCAATGGGACGGGCGGGACTCAGGTTTCAGAGGGTTCGTTCGCGTATGCCCTGGGCGGCGGCGTGGACCTGCCGATCGCGCCGTTTTTTGCGTGGCGGTTTTCGGCGGACCGGCTGGATGCGCCGACGGTATCGCCATCGACGGCGACCAAGGCGCGATATAACACGGGGCTGGTCTTTCGCTTCTGAGTGGATCGATAATCGGGAACTCTATTTCGGATGCCGGGGGTCTCCGGGGTGGGCGTGTGACTGAGTGACGTCAACGCGGAAGGGCGGGTTCCGTCCAACCTCGTTAGATGGAACCTTTTTACCGTTGCCCCTGTTGCGGTTTTAGAACCCTGGATATCCCCGATGCGATGGCGCTGTGCCCGGTGTGTTGGTGGGAGGATGACGGGCAGGAGGACGACGCGGAGGTAGCGCGCCTCACGGTCAACGGGGCGCTCAGTCTGGAACAAGCTCGTGTCTACTTCGCCGAATGCGGCGCCGCGCACCCGCGTTTTTTGCCGTACGTTCGGAAACCGCGGGAAGAAGAGCACTGATTTTCGGGCACCCGTGGGGACCAGTCCGGGAAAACGCTCCCTGCCCGGGACTAACGCCGCTCTTTCCCACCGCGCCGGTTTGACCCTTCCGGCAAACCCTCTTACCATGAAACAGATAGTTTCCCCGTCCAGGCGGACGCCGTGAATCCTGACCGGCAGAACGGCTTCGGCATGGAGACACGCTAGGCGCGCGAGCGCATGGAAGGCACATCAGTTGAGCTCAATCGACACAGTAGAAAGCAATTCCGAGCCGACCCCGGCCGAAATTCCCCACCCTCACGAAGGCGAGCACGTTCATGACCACGAGGGTCATGACCACGCTCACGGCCATCAGCACGGGCCAGTGCTGAATCCCGACTGCACCCGGGAGCTGGTGCTCGACGTCCCCTCTGAAGACGTTTCCAAGGCGTTTCGCGGAGTGGTTCGCAATTACCAGAAGCATGCCCGGATTCCCGGATTCCGCGCCGGCAAGGTTCCCGAAACGGTGGTGAAGCGGCGCTATGCCGACGAGATCCGCAAGGAAGTGATTGACGGCCTCCTCCCGGAGCGTTTCAACCAGGCGGTACGCGACCTGGGCGTGACCCCGGTGGGCCAGCCGCAGGTGACCGAACTGACGGTGGAAGAGGGATCGCCGCTGCACGTCAAGGCGGTCTTTGAATACCTGCCCGACTTTTCGATCGAGGGGTATAAGGACGTCACGGTTCCCAAGCCCGCGGTAGAGGTGACCGAGGACGAGGTGAAGCAGGAGATGGAGCAGCTGCGCGAGTCCCGCGCCACGGTGGAGCCGGTGGAAGAGGACCGCGCCCTGGTGGACGGGGACTGGGCGCAGATTTCCTATCGCGGCACCCTGGCGGGCGATCCGGAGGCGGCACCGGTAGCGGGCGAGGACTCGCTGGTCGAGGTAGGCGGCAAAGACACGGTAGAGGCCTTCACGGTCGCACTGCGGGGGGCCAAGGCGGGGCAGACGCTGGATGTGTCGGCGGAGTACCCGGCTGAATACCCCGAGGCTAAGCTGGCGGGCAAAACCGTCGATTACAGCATTGAAGTGAAAGGCATCAAGAAACGGACGCTGCCCGAACTTAACGATGAATTTGCCAAGGAAGTGGGCGCGTTCGAGACCCTGGCCGATCTGGAAGGCCGGGTGCGGGAGAACCTTTTGAACCGCAAGCAGCGCAGCGTCGAAGGTGAGACCAAGGACAAGCTCTTCGAAGCCCTGATCGAGCGGTTCCCTTTCCCGGTCCCGGAGAGCCTGGTTCAGGAGCAGATCGATGCGCGGCTGGAGCGCGGACTGCGGGCGCTGGCGGCGCAGGGGATGAACACGGAGCAGATGCGGCAGCTTGATTTTGGGCGTTTGCGGGGCGCGCAGCGGGATTCGGCGGTGTCGGAGGTAAAAGCATCGCTGCTGCTGGAACGCATTGCCCAGGCTGAAGGTGTTACGGTTAGCGACGAGGAGATGGACCGCGAGATCCATATGGCGGCGCTGCAGTCGCGTGAACCCGTGGATACCATGAAAGTGCGATTGACGGAGGACGGCAGCCTAGCTAGAATCCGTGAACAATTGAAACGTGAGAAAACTGCACACCTGTTGTATGAGCGACTGCCTGGCTGAAGACGCTTTGGCAGATTTTGCCGCTCATTCGGGCAGGGATCGAACGAGGGTGTGCGGCGCTTGCTAACCGGGGTGGACCACCCCCAACGGAACAGCGAGAAGAACACAAAGATGGCATTAGTACCGATGGTGGTTGAGCAGACGAGCCGGGGCGAGCGCGCCTACGACATTTACTCCCGTCTGCTTCGCGATAACATTATTTTCCTCGGGACGCCGATCGACGACCAGGTGGCAAACCTGATCGTGGCGCAGATGCTGTTTCTTTCCGGCGAAGACCCGGAAAAGGACGTCCAGCTCTACATCAATTCGCCGGGCGGTTCGATCACGGCGGGCCTGGCGATCTATGACACAATGCAATTCATCAAGAACAACGTGGTGACGTATTGCATTGGCCAGGCGGCCAGCATGGGAGCGTTCCTGCTCCTGGCCGGGACCAAGGGCAAGCGTTTCGCGCTGCCCAATTCGCGTATCCTGATCCACCAGCCCTCGATGGGCGGGCTGAGCGGCCAGGCGACCGACATTGATATTCATGCCCGTGAAATCCTCCGCATTCGGGAGATCACCAACACGTTGATGGCAAAGCACACGGGCCAGCCTCTCGACCGGATCGAACGGGACGTGGAACGCGACTTCATCATGAACGCGCAGCAGTCCAAGGATTACGGCATTATCGACGAAATCATTGACCGGCCCCGCACGTAGGGACAGCCTGAATGGGCTGAATTCAACCAGAGGCATCTAGGAGTAATCCAACCATGAAGACGCGCACGGGACCTGAAGAAGCACTGCGCTGCTCGTTCTGTCACAAATCCCAGGACGCCGTAGCCAAACTGATCTCGTCGCCCAGCGATTACCCCCGGGCCTACATCTGCGATGAATGCGTCGCGGTGTGCAATTCCATCCTGGAGGACGATCGCGGCGACTCTCACCCGTCAACGGCTGCCGGTCATCTCCCCAAGCCGCAGGAAGTGAAGAGCTTCCTCGACGACTACGTGATCGGGCAGGATCAGACCAAGAAGAAGCTGGCGGTGGCGGTTTACAACCACTACAAGCGCATCCAGATGAACCGGATGCGCAACAACGAAGTGGAGCTGGCCAAGTCCAACATTCTGCTGATCGGGCCGACCGGCTCGGGCAAAACGCTGCTGGCACACACGCTGGCCAAGATGCTGGATGTTCCCTTTGCGATCGTCGATGCGACCACACTCACCGAGGCCGGGTATGTCGGCGAAGATGTGGAGAACATCATCCTGAAGCTGCTGCAGGCGGCCGACGGAGACGTGACGCGGGCGCAGCAAGGCATCATCTACATTGATGAGATCGACAAAATCGGCCGCAAGGACGAGAACCCGTCGATCACCCGCGACGTGTCGGGCGAGGGCGTGCAGCAGGCGCTCTTGAAGATCCTCGAGGGGACCGTAGCCAATGTTCCGCCGCAGGGCGGACGGAAGCACCCGCACCAGGAATTCACCGCGGTCGATACCACCAACATCCTGTTCATCTGCGGCGGGGCGTTTGTCGGGCTCGAGCGGGTGGTCGGGCGGCGCGTCGGCAAGAAGGCACTGGGTTTCAAGAACGTCGATGCGGAGGCGGATGCCGCGACCACGCGCAATCATCGCGACACCGAACTGCTGCGCAAGACCGAGCCGCAGGACTTGATCAAGTACGGCCTGATTCCGGAGTTTGTGGGACGACTTCCGGTGATGGGGATTCTCGACGAACTGGACGAGCCGGCGCTGGTGGAGATCCTCACCAAGCCGCGCAACGCCATCCTGAAGCAGTATCAACGCCTGCTCGAGTATGAAAACGTGCGGTTGCATTTCACCACCGACGCTACCGGCGCCGTGGCTCGCGAAGCGCTGGCTCGCAAGGTGGGTGCGCGCGGACTGCGCATGATTCTCGAAGAGCTGATGCTGGACCTGATGTATCACCTGCCCAACAGCAAGCGCGTGCGCGATCTGGAAATCACCCGCGAGATGGTGGAGCGGCGCGACCTGTCGCTTTGCCTGCTGGAAAAAGCCGGCTGACCTTCGCGGCCATTGCCCGGAACTCGAGACCCGTCGCAGACCGCGGCGGGTCTTTTGTTCTTAATCGAATTCAAGGCGCGGCTATTTCTGTGCTAACATTCGCGCCATGAAATTGGCCGACACTTCCCTTCTCGACGAAATTCAGGCCGGCATGGCCAAGACCAATGAGTTGTTCAACGCCGAGGTCTTCGGCAAGCACAACTTCGACGCGCTCGATCTGATCTACACCGCCGGCGCCCGCATCATGCCGCCGGGCGCGCCCATGATCACGGGCCGGGAGTCGATCAAGAAATTCTGGTCCGACATGATTCAGTCGGTAAACGCCAAAAGCGCGGTTCTTGTCTCCGATTTTGTAGCGCCCGCCGGGGAGAACGCGGTTGAGATTGGACACGCGACTTTGATCGTTGCGCCGCCCGGACAGTCCGAGGCGATGATGGAAGTGAAGTACGTCGTCTTCTGGGGCAAGGAAGACGGCCTCTGGAAGTGGCATATCGATATCTGGAACAGCAACTCATAGGGGATTGCACTATGTGCGCGCGCCCCCTTGAGGGCCGCGCATTCCCCGACGGGGATAAGGCGACCTAAGTGAGCCATTGGCAGCGGCAGGGCGTCAATCCGGCTGCCATTCCGCTGTACAATCCCAACATGAGCCGTCGAAACCGACCCGAATCCGGATCTCCGCGCGCGCGTCAAACAGGGATGGTGTCCTTATGACTAAGTCCAGCGAGAAGTCCGATTTGCGCAAATTGCCCATGATGCCCATCCGGGACATGGTGATCTTTCCTTACATGATGACGCCTTTTGTGGTGGGCCGCGAGTCAAGCGTGCGCGCCCTCGAAGAGGCTCTGACCGGCGATCGCAAGATTTTCCTCGCCACCCAGCATGACGCTTCGATCGACGAGCCCAAGGCCAAGGAAATTTACCAGGTCGGCTCCATCTGCAACATTGTGCAGAGCGTCAAGATGCCGGACGGCAATATCAAGGTGCTGGTGGAGGGCGTGGAGCGCGCCAAGTCGACCGACGTCAACGATCGCGACGGGTTCTTTGTGGCCACGGTGCGGGTAGGCAAGTCACAGTTTGAAATGACTCCGTCGCTGGAACAGTTGATGCAGCGCGTGACCGGCCTGTTCGAGCAGTATGTGAAGCTGCAGCAGTCGCTCAACTACGAGACCATCATCGCCACGGTGCGGATGGACGAGCCTGCCAAGCTGTCGGACATCATCGCGGCCAATCTGCAGATCGGCATTGAAGAGAAGCAGGAACTGCTCGGCATCTTCGATCCGGCGGCGCGGCTGGCGCGGATCGCCGACGTGCTCGATATCGAAATCGAGAAACTCGATCTTGACCGCAACATCCAGTCGCGGGTAAAGCGGCAGATGGAGCGGGCGCAGAAAGAGTACTACCTCAACGAAAAGATCAAGGCTATCCAAAAGGAACTGGGCCGGGGCGAGAAGAGCGAGTTCGACGAACTGCGCAAGAAGATTGAATCCGCGGGCATGCCCAAGGATGTGCTCGACAAGGCGATCCAGGAGTTGAAGAAGCTGGAAGCGATGCCTCCGATGTCGGCCGAGTCCACGGTCAGCCGCAACTACATCGACTGGCTGCTGGCGGTGCCGTGGAAGAAGCGCTCCAAAGAGACGCGTTCGATTGAGTACGCGGAGAAGGTTCTCAACGAGGATCACTACGGCCTGGAAAAGATCAAGGACCGCATCCTGGAATTCCTCGCGGTGCGGCAGCTGGTGAAGAATCCGAAGGGCTCGATACTCTGCTTTGTCGGACCTCCGGGCGTGGGCAAGACATCGCTGGGCATGTCGATCGCGAAGGCGACGGGACGCAAGTTCGTGCGGCTTTCGCTGGGCGGCGTGCGCGATGAAGCGGAGATTCGCGGACATCGCAGAACGTATATCGGCGCGCTGCCGGGGCAGATCATTCAGCACATGAAGAAGGCGGGCACCAAGAACCCGGTGTTCCTGCTGGACGAAGTGGACAAGATGGCTTCGGACTTCCGCGGCGATCCGGCTTCGGCGCTGCTCGAGGTGCTCGATCCGGAGCAGAACACGTCGTTCCAGGATCACTATCTCGATGTGGATTACGACTTGTCGCAGGTGCTGTTTGTAGCTACAGCGAATGTGCTGCATACCATTCCCGCGCCGCTGCAGGACCGCATGGAGATTCTGCGCCTGCAGGGATACACGGAGCAGGAAAAGCTGGAGATCGCGCGCCAGTACCTGGTGAAAAAGCAGCGCGAACAGACCGGGCTGAGCGAGAAGAACATCACGTTCAAAGACGATGCGATTCTGGAGATCATCCGCTATTACACGCGCGAGGCCGGGGTTCGCAACCTGGAGCGCGAACTGGGCAACGTGTGCCGCAAGGTCGCGCGCAAGGTGGTCAAGAACGGGTCCAAGCACAAGGAAGAGCTGACCGCGCAGAACATCTCCGAGTTCCTCGGCGTGGCGCGGTACCGCGATTCCGAGGCCCACGAGAAGAGCGAAGTGGGCCTGGTGACGGGCCTGGCGTGGACCGAGGTGGGAGGCAGCATTCTTACCACCGAAGTGCAGGTTCTCGACGGCAAGGGCAAGCTGACCATTACGGGGCAGCTTGGCGACGTGATGCAGGAGTCGGCGCAGGCCGCGCTAAGCTACATCCGCGGACGGGCACAGGCGCTGGGTCTCACGCGCGAGTTCTATCGCAACGTGGATCTTCACCTGCACGTTCCCGAGGGCGCGATTCCCAAGGACGGCCCGTCGGCAGGCATCACCATGGCGACGGCGCTGGCCAGTGCGCTGGCCAAGATCCCGGTGCGGCGCGACATCGCCATGACCGGCGAGATCACGCTGCGCGGCAAGGTGCTGCCCATCGGCGGACTAAAAGAAAAGCTGCTGGCGGCACTGCGCGCCGGCATCTTCGAAGCGATCCTTCCCCGCGCCAACGAGAAGGACCTGGCCGAGCTGCCCGACAACATCAAGAACCACATGAAGCTGCACTTTGTGGATTCGATGGATGAGGTGCTGGCGCTGGCGCTGGAGAGTCCGCTGCCCAAGGAAGTGCCCGCCGAAGCAGAAGTGCTCGCCTCCGTTCCTGCCGGAGAAGTTCCGGCCGGCGTACCGGCGCGGCAGTAGCGAATACCCAATCCCGGTGCGGGCTTTACAGCCTGCACCGGACAAAATCTCCCCCTGAAAAACTACGATGGCCTACTGGTACCGGCGCGTCTTCCTGCTGGCCGTTCCCCTCATCCTGTCGAACCTGACTCAGCCGCTGCTGTCGACTGTAGATACGGTCCTGTCGGGACACCTGCCGGGATCGGCGGCGCTGGGCGGCGTGGCCATGGGCGGGATCTTCTTCAACGGGGTGTTCTGGACGTTCGGCTTCCTGCGGATGGCCACGACAGGGCTGGTAGCGCAGTCATTCGGGGCCGGGGACGAAGACAGCCTACGTTTGCACCTGCTGCGGGCGCTGGGCTCGGCGATGATGGTGGGCGCGTTGATCCTGGCGCTGGCGCACCCGCTTATCTCCGGGTCTCTCGGCTTGCTGGGCGCGCATGATGCGGTTCGGGAGAACGCGCTGCAATATTGCCACATCCGCATCTGGTCAGCTCCGGCGGCGCTGGCCAATTACGTCATTCTGGGGTTTCTTCTGGGGCGGCAGCGCGCCAGAACTGCGCTGGCGTTGCAGGCCGCGGTCAACGTGGTGAACGTGGCGGTAGCGCTGGTCCTGGTGGTGCGAATGCATTGGGGCGTGGCCGGTATCGCCTCAGCCACGCTGTGCGCGGACTACGCAGGCTGCGCGATCGGGACGATCCTGGTGTGGCCGTCGATCGCGCATGCCGGGCGGCGGGTGCCTTGGAAGCAGCTGCTCGATGGGGCAAGTCTGAAATCGCTGTTCGTGCTCAACTTCGACATCCTGCTGCGCACGGTGAGCCTGGTGGCGGCGTACGCGTGGTTCACGCGCAGCGGGGCGCGGGCCGGTGACGCGGTGCTGGCGGCTAACGCAGTGCTGATGAACCTGCACTGGATTGCGTCGTATGGGATTGACGGGTTTGCCAACGCGACCGAAGCCCTGGTGGGTGAAGCGGTGGGCGCGGGGCGGGTCGACCACTTTCGTGCGGTGCTGCGCGCATCGGCGATAGCGGCCGGCAGCGTGGCCGCGCTGAATACGCTGGTGTGGCTAGCCGCTGGGCGCCAGCTGGTTCACCTGTTCACCAACCAGCCGGCGGTGGCGACTGAGGCGGAGCGCTATCTGCCCTGGGCCATCGTGCTGCCGGTGATCTCGGTGTGGGGTTTTGTGCTGGACGGGGTATTCATCGGCGCGACGCGGGGTCGAGACCTGCGCGATGCCATGGTGTTGTCGTTCCTTGGCTTCCTGGGACTGGCGATCGCGCTACAGCACTGGTTCGGGAACAACGGGCTGTGGGGTGCCTTCTGCGGTTTCATGGTGCTGCGAGCCTTGACCCTGGGGCTGCGCGTATCCCGCATCGAGAACGGCTTTCCGGCCCTGGTTTCGCGGTAGCTCCTGGCCTGTTCGCACCGTAGAAGCCTTGGTGCTTCAGCGCCGGATGGCGGCGGGACCGATCCGGCGCGGGGTTATATGAGGCGGTGGGTGTTATTGACCAAGACCTGCGGCGACAGGCTCGGTTTCCTCGCGCAGTGCCGCCAGTTTCTCGAGCATGGCGCTCCAGCCGAAGCGGTTGCGATTGAGGAGTTCGGCGTTGGGGATGCGTTCATGGGTGAGGGCGATCTCGGTTCCCCCTTCTACATCTTTGAATGCGATGGTGACCAGGGTCGGCAGCCCGGGATCGCCCTCGACCTCCCAGCTGAACCTGAGCAGTTCATCGGGCACGATCTGCTGGTAAGTGCCGGTGAAGACGATGTTCATCATCTGACCGGTGTGAGGCGACGGGCCGGCCATGGCCAGACGGAAGGTGCCGTCCTGGCGCAGGTCGACATCAGCAGACTGCGGGCGCATGGGGCCGGGAGCAAACCAGCGCAGCAGGGCGTCGGGTTGGGTCCAGGCTGCGAATGCCTTGGTCCGGCTCGTCTTCACGACCCGGCTTAGCTGCAACGTCAAATTCTCACTCATGTTCCTTCTCCTCCAGGTACTTCTCCAGGGAATCGAATTGCGAACTCCAGAACTTGCTGTAGTACGACAGCCATTGATCGGCTTCGCGCAGCGTCGCCGCGTTGAGGCGGACGATCTGAAAGCTGCCTCGCCGCTGCCGGGCGATCAGCTCCGCCGCCTCCAGCACGTTGAGGTGTTTGGAGACAGCCGCGAGGGTCAGCGCGTAGGGTTTGGCCACGTCGCCAACGGTTTTTTCTCCGGCCGAGACGTCGTTCAGGATGGCGCGGCGGGTGGGGTCGGCAAGAGCGTGAAAGATAGAATCCAGCCGCGCCGAGGAAGACTTAACCATGTGGTTGAATGTAGCCCGGTCCTGGCGCTCTGTCAACCATTTAGTTGAATGTTTTGTATAGGAGAGGTGACTGGCGAGGATGGATCTGGGGTGGTGTCCCGGGGGAGTCCATCTGGGGTGGTGTCCCGGGGGAGGAGGTGGACAACCGCAGCGCGCAGGGCAGGACCGGCCTGTCCTGTATGCTCAGGGAGGCTTCTATGCGCTATGGCACACAATTTCTTCTGTCCGCGTTGGCACCCGAGCAGTTCCCTGCTCCGGGGCCGCCGGAGATCGCGTTTCTGGGCCGCTCCAATGTGGGCAAGTCGAGCCTGCTGAACGCCCTGGTCGGTGAGAAGGCGGCAAAGGTGTCGTCGACCCCGGGGCGCACCCGGGCCATCAATTTCTTTTCTCTGCTGGATGCGAGCCAGCGGCCAAAGCTGATGTTTGCCGATTTGCCCGGATACGGCTACGCGAAGATCTCAAAGTCGATTTCGGCGGAATGGCCGAAGTTCATCGAACCCTATCTTGCGGAGCGCGAAACGCTGGGGTTGTGCGTGTGCCTGGTGGATTCCAATGTGCCGCCGCAGCCGCGCGACAAGCAGCTGGTGGACTGGATGGAGCACGCGGGGCGCGCTTTTGTAGTGGTGGCGACCAAAGTTGACCGGCTCAGCGGGAATGTGCGGACGCGGAACCTGGCGGCGCTGAAGAAGGGTCTTGAAGTGGAGGAGATTCTGCCGGTGTCGGCCAAGACCGGGGCGGGGATCAAGGAGCTCTGGGCGCGGATCGAGGCCGCTGAGGTTGCTCAGGGATGAGGTCGGCGGGGAATTCCTACAACTCGCCCGCGACCATCTGGCCCAGCTTGGTGAGCGCTGCCTGCATCTTGTCGGAGCCGGCATCGAGGTAGAAGCGCACGTTTCCTTTTCGTGCGTGTAACGCGCCGCGTTTGTCGAAGTAGGCTTCGTCGCCAATGCCGGACGCAGGGGTGTTGGGACCATAAAACGAGCTGAGCTTGGCGAACAGCGTGGTGGCATCCCTGGCCGACCCATCGAAATAGATCCGAAACCACAATTGGTTGGGCCCGCTGTAGCGGCAATCCGTGCCGGTCACCGCGGTCGCAAAAGGTCGGGGCGCCACGCTCTTTGACGGGGCGGAGTACGTGGCCTGGAGTGCGCTACCGGCCTGCGCAGGCGTCAGAAGAGAGCAGGGGTCGGGCGGTTCCGTCGCTGCGTGCGCTGCGGCCGCCAAAAAACAGACCGCGAACAGCGTGGCGGTGGGGAAGACTTCTTTTTGAAACCTGGACACCAGTTTTCCTCCGATTGGTTGAGAGAGAAACTATCGCGACGTTGTAGAGCCTGGCTTTTCCTTTTCAATAAGTCAAGGAGCCGAATCAGCCAGGCGGGGTGAAGGCTTGACCGGGAGTGAAGTCGTGCTGCCCGGAACCGTTCCCGGTGCGGACTTCGATCCGCGCGGGGACCTTGAATTCACCGGCGTCGAAAGCGGCCTGGACTTTTTCCCTGAAGGCGGCGGCGAAGTGGGCGTCGGCGCGGAGGAGACGCAGATGGCGCGCGGAGCGGCCCATGTAGCGGGGGGCGAGGCGCAGCCAGCGGCGGGCGGCTGAGGCGTTGGGAGGCAGGCAGCCGGCGGCGATGGCATCGAGGCGAGGCAGCGACTGCGCAGCGCCGCTGGTCACACTCCAGAAGACGACGGCGGGGGGTCGTGGCGGCTGATCGGCAGCGGGTGCAGGACTTTCGGTAGAGGACGTGGTGAGGGGAAACAGCGATTCCCGGAGCACATCGGGAAGCACGCCTCGCTCCTGCATCTCGGCCTCGATGGCCGGAGGGGACTGGGCCACGCACACGGCCACCGTTTCTTTCTTGCGGACTTCGTTTTTCAGGATGCGCAGAGCTTCGTCGAGGGAATTGACCACGAAGTCGACAAGGCCTTCGCGGATGACGAGGCGCTGCAGTTCGCGATCGGCGGTGGCGCTGAGCGAGGCGGCCCCGGCCACATTGGACGCGACGGCCAGCGATCGTCCCGGAGCATCCAGTTCTCCGATATAGACAAGTTGACCGCCCAGACATGGCTCCGCGTCGGGTTCTCCAGGGGAACCCGCATTCGCAACCAGGGCCAAATAAAGGTCGAATTCCTGCAAAAGCTGTTCGCGGTCCCCCAGCGCTGGCTGGGGCACGACACCGGACGAGAAGGAAGGCTCCATTGCCTCCATGTTAGCGGGCAAGGGTGGCGAACTTGTCGGGATCTGCCTGGTGGATCTGCCTGGTGGCGGGATATGTTTTGTGCGGTGAAATTACCAGGATGAGTAGGGCTGGCCGTCGGAGCCTTGTTCCTGCGACCCGGAGTGGACGTTGTCGATGCCGGGATCGGTCTGGTCGAGCGAATGCAGGGCGTCGCTGGAATCGGTGACCCAGGTCTCGGCGGTGCGGGTCATGGGGTCCACGGGAATGGAACGCAGGTAGCCATCGGTGACCAGATCCTCGAGCGACTGCGGGGCCTTCTGTTTGTCGGCGGTGTAGGAGTCGATAGCGTCGCGCAGGACGTGCAGATCTTCTTTGAGCACGGCTTCGCGGGCCTGGCGGACCGCCCCGACGTAGCTGGGAATAGCGACCACGGCGAGCACGCCGATGATCGCCATGACGATCATCAGTTCGATCAGCGTGAAGCCGGATTCGGTCTTGCGATTCTTACGCATGGTTGGCCCCTACCAGTCGGAGTACTTGGTGCCGTCCAGGGCCGTGCCCTGAGACTTCGAATAGACATCAAAGAGGCTCTGCCCGCCGTAGGAGTCCGAGGTCGGATCATCCTGCATGGAGCGCATTCCCCAGTCGGCTTTGCCGGTCATGGGATCAACCGGGATGTGGCGGAGGAACTTCACCTTTTTGCCTTGGACGTCGACGCCGTTAACCAGGGTGTCGAGATCGGGCGGGTAATTCTGGCTGTCGACCTTGGTCTGAAAGGCGCCGCGATCGGCGGCGTCCTTGTACTTGTCGATGGCGTCGCGCATGGTCCACAGGTCGTAGCGCAGCTCCCGTTCCTTGTCGCGCTTGACTTTGAAGCGGGCGATGGGCGCCGCTCCGGCGGCGAGGATAGCGAGAATAGCCACGGTCACGATCAGCTCGACCAGGGTGAGGCCGCGCTCACCCTTTTTCCGAATTGGCCGCGTTGTGATCATTTGCTTTTTGCTTCCGTTTCCTTATTTAACACTTACTGTCATCTGTGATCCTTGCGCTTGGACAGGTTTCTGCGAAGTTGTGATGGCTCCCGGGCGGGTAATGGAGATGGTGCTGTCGCCCGCCTCTTTGGCCTGGAAACTGAGAACGCAGACCACGCCGGCTCCGGCGACGCCGGGAGCCCCGGGGGGCCGGGAGGCATTGACGGTGATGTTGCCGGGGCCGTCGTCGCGGTGCACCAGGGCGACGGCCTGGCCGTCGCGGCTTAAAAAGTCACCGGAATCCACGTTTACCAGCGAGAGCTTGGCCGGATCGTATTGAATCTGCAGGGGAACCGAGGCAATGTCCTCAGCTCCGGTGATGACCACGGGCACCTGGAAGGACGACCCGCTGGCGACCGGGCCGGGAGAGTTGAGAAGCAGGGACACCTTCGAAGGACCAGCTGCGGGCGGGGTAGCGGTCGCGGGTGGCGGGTTGGCTTGCGGAGGCGTAGCTGCCGGAGTCCCCAGGTTGGTTTGCGGCACGTTGACGGTGGCGCCTCCGGCCTCGGCGGCGGCCTTCATCTGGGCCATGGCGGCGGGCGCGGCTCCCGAAGCGGACGAGCCCGGGACGGTTCCGACCATGGACTGGGTGGTGACCGGCTGGACAGACGCGGGGGAGTTCGCTCCCGGCCCGTCGGCGGCAATGTGGCGCAGTTCGATGGCCTGGCCGACGCCGGTATCGATGGTACGGAGATTGACCGGGCGCAGGTCCTGAGAACGCACCACGTGGGGCACCATCAGAAACACGACTTCGTCGTCGGTGGTGGTGTGGTCCTTGGAGCCGAAGATGTACTTGAGGACCGGAATGGAGCTGAGGCCGGGAATGCCGCTCCAGGTGACCTGGTCCTGCTGGTTGAGAATGCCGCTGAGGATGTTGGCTTCGCCTTCGCGGAGGCGCACCACTTCTTCAGTGCTCTTCTGGGCGATGATGGGCTCGGTGACGCCGCTGATGGTGGACGAGCCGCTCTGCGCGGTGACCTCGATCTTCATCTTCAGGGTTACGTCGTGGTCGAAGTGGACGGTAGGGGTGATTTCGATGTTGACGCCCACGTCGAGGTACTGGAACTGGGTGTTGACCAGGGAGCTGACCAGGGCGGTGGCTGCGCCGGTCTGATAGGACCCGGTGGCGATCGGAATGCGCTCACCGATCTTCATGGTGGCCTTCTGCGAGTCAGTGGCGCGGAGGCGCGGATTCTGCAGAATGCGGGTGTTGGAGTCGGTCAGAAGCAGGTTGGCGGTGGCGCTGCCCACGGTGACGGCGAAGTTGTTGGAGTTGAGGTGGGCCAGGTTGTAGAACGAGGGATTGGTGTTGGTGGTGCTGGTGGTCCCGGGCGTGCAGGTGGTGCTGCCGGTGGGGCAGGTGGTGGAACTGGAGTTGCTGGTCTGGAGGGCCACGCTGGCGCTCGAGGGCCATTGCAGGCCGAGGTTGCGCTCCCAGTTCTTGCTGACTTCCATGACGGCGATGTCGACCACGACCTCGGGACGGGCCTTGTCGAGGTCGTTGATGAGCTTCTGGGCGAGGAGCAGTTCGTCGGGGGTGCCGCGGACAACCAGGGCGTTCTGGCTGGCGACGCCGTAGACCTTGATGTTGGTGAGGACGTTGCGCAGGGCGGTCTGCACGTCATTGAGGTCATTCTGCTGCCAGGCATTGGTCAGGTAGAAGGTTTGGACGGCCTGCTCGTCGAGCTCGGTGCGCTTGGCGCGGGTGTTCTGGGCAACGAAGATGGTGTTGGCTGTCACCGGACGCCAGAACGTGTTCGACATGGTGCCGACGATGCGCAGGGCGTCGGACAGGGTGACGTTGGTGAGGTCGACCTGGATGCGCTTGGAGACGTAATCGGGATCGAAGAGGACGTTGATGCCGGCGGCACGGCCCACCGCCTGGTAGACGGTTTTGGCGTCTTCCGACATGTGCAGCGTCAGAGGCTCGTTGGACACAGGCTTGAGGCGGACGGGGGCCCCCATGGAGTCGATCTCTTCCTGCGCGCTGGCCAGCTCAGGCGGGACATCGGAAGGACGCGGAAGCGCGTTTTCCTTCTGCCGGATGCGGGCGATCTCCTGCTGCGCGGCCTCGTTGGCGGGGTCGACCTCGGCAGCCTTGAGGAATTCGGCGAGGGCATTCTGGACGTCACCGGAGGCGAGCAGTTGTCTGCCCTTGGTGAGGTGCAGGCCCGATGCAGAAACGCGGACGCGATAAAGGGCGGTGCGAATGCGCAGGTCTTTGGGAGCTTTGGCGGCGGCCTTGGTGTAGTTGTCGAAGGCAGCATCGAAGTCCTCGCGGGCCTCGGCGGCCTGGCCGCGCTTGTAAAAGTTGCCCGCCGACTGGGGGTGAAGTGAAGTGCTCGCGACCGTACAAAGCGCGAGCATAAGAAGGATTTTTACTCCGAAGGCAGACATGAAGCCAGCCGCAGAACGGGCGCCGTTCATCGAACTCCCTGGCGCCGACGGCAGCGGGAAAAATGCTGCGAAGGCGCGATTTTCTTGGTCGTTTCTGCTCAACTTACGAAGCCTCATTCTAGCAAAGCTCCACTACGGGGCGATGTTCGATCATGCCGGTGCTAGGATGAAGATTCGAGGATGTTTGCCGATGGCCCGCCAAACCAGCCATGTGATTACCCAGCCGGACCGGACCGGACCGACGAAGGCGGTGCGTCCCCGCGACCCTGTGGCGTCGGGCGAGCGGGATGCTGCGTTCAACCGGGCGGCAAGCCACAATTATTTTCTGCTGGAAAAGGTCGAAGCAGGCGTGGCGCTGCGCGGCACCGAGGTCAAGTCGATCCGGGAGGGTAAAGCCAACCTCAAGGATGCGTACGGATTGATCAAGGACGGCGAAGCGTTCCTTTTGAATGTACATATTGGACCTTATTCTCACGGAAATATTGCCAATCACGACGAGACCCGCACTCGCAAGCTGCTACTGCATCGTGAAGAAGTCCGCAAGCTCATGTCAAAGACGCAGATCAAGGGACACACGCTCATTCCGACGCGGCTTTATTTCCGCAAGGGGCGGGTGAAGTGTGAACTGGCGGTGGCGAAGGGCAAGCAGGACTGGGACAAGCGGGAAACGGAGCGCCGCCGGGAAGCCGACCGGGAAGCGCGCTCGGCCGTGAATGCCAGCAAGCACCGCATGGGCCGTTAGCCAAGCAAGCAGTCGCAGGCCGGGATTCTTCCCCTTTCGACATTCAGGTTTTATCCGTCATCTTCGCCGTTGGCGGTTACGAGTAAACCGTGCGGACGGTGCCCGGCGGGCCGCGGCGTATGCGCCGCAGCATTTGCCAGCCTGCGCTCCGACCGTGAAAGATAGGAAGCATGCAGACTGAATTGTCTTTCGCTCCTCTCGCTGGGATTGATACCGAGTTGCTGGCAGTGCTGGCCGTCGATGCGCAGACCGGGAAAAGCCCGGACGCCAAGCCTGACCCGGTGTTGCTGACCGGCGACGAGGCAGTCAGGAAGGCCGCAGCCAACGTACTGGCCAGCGGCGAGTACAAGGCCGGCGCCAACGAGACGCTGCTGCTGCACGCGCCCGCCGGGGTCAAGGCCCGGCGGCTGCTGATCATCGGACTGGGCAAGCAGGCCAAGGCAACGGTGCATGCAGTGCGCAATGCTGCCGGGACAGCGGTACGATTTGCCAAGCCGCGCGGAATTCGCGAGGTCACCTTTGCGCTGCCCGAATTGCAGGGGCTGGCGGTGGCGGCGGCGGCGCGGGCGGCCGCGGAAGGCGCGTTCGTAGGCGACTTTGACGCCGACACCTATCGCAGCGATCGCAAGGATCTCAGCGTGCGTTCATTTGCCGCGGTTGCAGCCGGCGGCAGTGACAAGGCAGCTGTGCAGGCGGCGTTCGCAGAAGGCGGGGTCATCGGCGAGAGCCAGAATTTCGCCCGCACGCTGGTGAACGAACCGGGGAATGTGTTGACGCCGACGGAGTTTGGCCGGCGCGCGGCGGCCATGTCGAAGGATGTGGGCCTCCAGTGCGAGGTGCATTCAACCGAGAAGCTGCACGAGCTGAAGATGGGCGCCTTCTGGAGCGTGTCGCAGGGCTCGGAGGAGCCTCCCGCGCTGATCGTGATGCGCTACGAGCCGGAGGGCGTTAAGGACGGCCCGGTGCTGGGCCTGGTGGGCAAAGGCATCACCTTCGATACGGGCGGGATCTCGATCAAACCGTCCGACAACATGGAGAAGATGAAGTACGACATGGCAGGCGGCGCGGCCATGGCGGGCGCGATGCGGGCGATTGCGCTGCTGAAGCCGAGGGTCCGGGTGATCGGCATTGTGTGCGCGTCTGAAAACATGCCGGACGGCAAGGCGCAAAAGCCGGGCGACGTGCAGACGGCGATGTCGGGCAAGACCATCGAGATCATCAACACCGACGCTGAAGGGCGGCTGGTTCTGGCCGATGGGTTGAGCTACGCGCGGCAGCTGGGCGCAACGCACCTCATCGATGCGGCCACGCTGACCGGCGCCTGCGTGGTGGCATTGGGAATGATCAACGGCGGCGCGTTTTCCAATGACGATGCAACTTTCGACAAGTTCAATAGCGCGCTGGCCACGTCGGGGGAGAAGTTCTGGCGGCTGCCTCTGGGCGAAGAGTACGCGGAGATGATCAAGTCGGATATCGGCGATATCAAGAACACGGGAGGGCGCTGGGGCGGCGCGATCACCGCGGCCGAATTCCTGAAAGTGTTCGCGGAGGAGACGCCGTGGATTCACTTGGACATCGCCGGCATGGCGTGGGTGGAGGATGCGCGTCCGTATATCGCGAAGGGGCCAAGCGGGGTGGGCGTGCGCTCGATTCTGGAGTGGGTGAGGAGCTACGCGGGCTAGCCACAGCAAGCTACATCGTCAATCGCCGTTCCGGATTGCCCCTTTTGAGAGGTAACCGGAACGGCGTTTTTTTGTTTGCGGCGAATCGAGATTCCTTATGCGGCCTTCATGGCTGCACCCAAGCTGCCCGTGATATGACGGACCTATTGCAGTTGCAGGACACTTTTTCTCCGCTACCAACCTATCCCCCAACGGAGGGCAGCGCCATGATCATGCACGAAGCTGGAGTACCCGGCCGAAGCGCCGCAACCGCTCAGACCCCGGGCGGTGAATTCAACCTCCACGCCAGCCGATCGCTGGCCGGCGCCATGCACGGGGCCGCAGCGGATGATGTCATCCGCCATGCAGCCGCTGAACAGATGCGCTATCAGCTCTACCTGCTGGATCGAAGCCAACGGCGGCCCTCGATCGAGGATTACATCGCGGCGATGCTGGAACCGGGCAGCAGCTTCGAAGCCTGATCCGGCTCAGACTCCGACGATATTGCCGTCGGAGTCCACATCGATATCCAGGGCGCGCGGATGGCTGGGCAGTCCCGGCATGAGCATCATATTGCCTGCGATCGCCACCACAAATCCCGCACCGGCGGAGAGCGTCGCGTCGTTGATGTGCAGCGACCATCCTTGGGGCGCGCCCATGCGCCTGGGATTGTCGGTAAGGGAATATTGCGTCTTGGCGACGCAGACCGCCAGGCCGCCAAAGCCCCACTGGGTGAACTGATCGAGTCGGGCGCGTGCCGTGTCGCTGAAGGTGACGCCGTCGGCGCCGTAGACTTCGGTTGCGACGGCGCGGATTTTTTCCTCGAGCGGCTGGTCAAGCGTGTAGACGGAACGGATGTCGGGCGAGGGGTTGGCCTCGATCAGAGCGACGACCCTGTGCGCGAGGTCCGCTGCTCCTGCACCGCCACGAGCGAAAGCCTCGACGATGGCGGACTCGATTCCCTGGCGGGCGCACTCGGCCTGGATGGCTTCAAGGTCCTCGGCGGTGTCGCTGGGGAAGCGATTGACGGCTACCACCAGCGGCGCGCCGAACTTGCGCAGGGTCTGAATGTGGTGGTTGAGATTGGCGAATCCGGCTTGCAGTGAACCCACGCCCTGGGCGCGCAGGCTCTGCACCGTCGCTACGAGCACGGCAGCGGAGGGGCGGATGGCGGAGGACTGCATCACGATGTCAAAGTACTTTTCCGCGCCAAGGTCAGCGGCGAACCCGGCTTCGTTGACCACGTAGTCAGCGAGGCGCAGCGCCATGGCCTGCGAGATCACAGAACTGGTGCCATGGGCAATGTTGCCGAAGGGGCCGGTGTGGACGATGGCCGGGGTGCCCTCGGTGGTCTGCACGAGGTTGGGCAGGATGGCGTCGGTGAGCAGGGCCATCATGGAACCGGTGGCGCCAAGTTGATGCGCGGTGACCGGCTTGCCGTTGCGCGACGCGCCTACAACGATGGCGCCGAGACGGCGGCGCAGATCGTCGCGGCCGGAGGCGAGGGCTACGATAGCCATGATTTCAGAAGCCGCGGTGATGACGAAGCCGGACTCGCGATTGGCGCCCTCGCGGCTCGACTCGGCTGGCTTGGAATCGACGCTGAGAACGACGCGGCGCAAGGCACGGTCGTTCATGTCGACGGCGCGCGGCCAGGTGATGCGAGCCGGATCGAGGTCGAGCGCGTTGCCGTGAAACAGGTGCGCATCGATGAGGGCGGCGAGCAGGTTGTGGGCTGCCGAAATAGCTGGGAAATCGCCGTGGAAATGAAGATTGATTTTCTGGCTGGGCTCGACCTGGGAGAGACCGCCGCCGGCGGCTCCGCCCTTGAGTCCAAAGACGGGACCGAGCGAGGGTTCGCGCGATGTGACGATGGATTTGCGGCCGATGTGCGAGAGGCCCTGAGCAAGACCGATCGACACGACCGTCTTGCCTTCCCCGGAAGTAGTAGGCGTGGTCGCGGTGACCAGGATCAGTTTTCCGCGCGGCGGAAGAGCGGGATTGCCAAGCAGTTCGAGCTTGAGCTTGGCGCCGTAGGTGCCGAGGGCCTCGTATTCGGAAGGCAGAAGGTCGAGCTTTTTGGCGATCTCGTCGATGGGCAACATCATTTCGGCATTGGTCATAGCTGTTGTCACGGAAATTCACCCCGGTGCACTATACGTCTGATGCTGCGGGATTCAATGTGATGCGGGCTACGTCAGCAGCTGCGAGCCGATGAACGAAAAGGGTGTGCAATGACTGCGTCATCAATCAGCAGTTCTGTTCCGCCCAGAGTGAGATCAGAGATGCGTGCGGGAGTTTTCCCCGTCCGCCCGAAGCACCGATTCCAGGGAGAGTTATGAACGCCAGTGATTTCGTCGACCGCTACTGGAACTTGTCAGTTGACGCGGACATGCCCAACGCGCCGTTTCACGCCGACATTTCAATTAACAAATATCTGATCGCCACGCAAAAGAACATCGGCGATATTCGCTCGCATCAGTCCGCCGTGATCGCCAAGATCCGCCAAAAGGGGATCGCTTTCGACGGTGGGGCCGCGGCTCGTCTGGCCAACGGCAAGGGCAGTCCGGACGATATGGAACTCATCCTGAGCGCGGGAGTCGAGTCCGGGGCGCTGAAAGCCGATCAGCCGGCGCTGCAGCACTGGGCAGACGCCAATCTTGGTGTCGACTGCACCGGCTTTGTGATTGCTTATCTGGTGGAGATCGGTGTGTTGCAGTGGAACTCCACGCTGAACGGTGGCGCGGGATGTCCATGGATCTACCAGAACATCGGCAAGAAGAACTGGCAGTTGCGCAAGTACGCCGACGAGCCTGAGATCTGGAAGACGAGCGACATCCGGGCGGACGACATCATCATGTGGATGAAGTCGGGCGGTGGTCCGGAAACGAGATCACCCGGCCATATCTCGCTGGTTGTGGACGTGGACAGCGCGGGAGTGGATTGCGCCGAGTCGAACGGCGCCGAAGATGGAGAGGGCCATTGGGGTCCGCGCAACCAGACGAGGATGCTCGGAACCGTGCAGAGCGGCGGCGGCAAAAAGTGGTGGCAGCTGAATGCCGGTGTGATTGTGATCCGGCCGGGATCATAAGCCTCACGCAACACCAGCTACATGGCTTCGGGGCTCTCGATGCCCAGCCAGCTCAGGGCGGTCGTCAATTCGCGCAGCACCACCGCAGCGGTGGCGAGCAGAAAGGTCTTGCGCGCGGGGTCTTCTTCGGTGAGGATGTGGTGCTTGTGGTAGAAGTTGTTGAACTCCTGCGCTAATTGAAATGCGTGCTTGGCAAGGTGCGCGGGCTCGGACGTGGCGATGCATTGCTCGAGCACCAGGGAGCGGCGGCCAGCCCGCAGCCACAGAGCCCAGATGTCTTCGGCGTCTTCGCCGGTGAGATACGAAGCCAGCGTGGAGTCGAGAGTTGAGGCGACGAGGTCGGCGCCGAGACCGGGAGCCGACTCGTGCAGAGGGGCAGGCTGGTCGACGAAGGCAGCGGCAAAGTCGGCGAGCACCGCTTCGGGGGTGGTGTTGCCCTTGCGGAAAATATTGCGGATACGCACCACCGCGTATTGGGCGTAAGGGCCGGTTTCGCCTTCGAAGCTGAGCGCGTCTTTGAAGTCGAAGGCGATCACCGAATTGCGGGTGAACTTGAGCATGAAGTAGCGCAGGGCGCCGATGGCGATCTGTTCGGCGATGCGCTGGCGTTCCGCGTCGTCGCGACCGGTCTGGCGGGCGTCGACTTCGGCGCGAGTGGCGGCGATGAGCTTGTCGATCAGGTCGTCGGCCTTGACCCCGAAGCCCTTGCGGCCGCTGACTTCGATGTAGGGGCGGGTGAGGTCTTCAGCCGAGACGGTGTAGCCGAGTTCAACCGCGCAGCGCGGTGTGAGCGCGACCATTTCATAACTGAAGTGGGTGTAGCGATCGGCCTGTTCGGTGTGGCCCATGCCGCGCAGGGCCTGGATCACGTTGGCCTGCGGATCGGACTGACGGGCATCGATGACGTTATAGATGGCGCTGGCGCCGCCGAAGTGGGGGTGGGGCGTGACGCCGTGCACGGCGGAGATCCAGCACTCGTGATCGGGATAGCGATAGAAAGGCTGATAGCCGAAGTCGCGACCCAGCAGGCCGAATTTCCAAAGGTGATAGGCGATGTCCTTGCCGACGTAGGTGACGGTGCCGTTGGAGCGCACGATGACCTTGGCGTCTTCGTCGAGTTCGCCTTCGACGGTCTGGGCGCCGGGGCGCCGCATGACCCAGCAGCCCTTATTCTTGCCGTTGAGCTCGAAATAGAGCACGCCGGTCTGCTTGAGCTGTTCAAAGGCCGCGTCCCAGAACTTGAGGTGCAGGATCTCGCTTTCGCGGGGCAAAAAGTCGTACTCGATATCGAGGCGCAGCATGGTTTCGAGATGCCGCTTGAGCACCGCGGTCGAAATCAGTTCCGCGACTTCGGCGGTCTCATTGCCGCCGGATTCGAGTTCATGCAGGGTGGCGTAGCGCTTCTTCTTGCGGGCTGCGTTCTCTTCTTCAGTTCCCTGTTCGTACCATGCGGAGGTACGGGCGTAGAGGTCCCAGCAGTAGTAGTCAATGCGCTCGCCGCGAGTGTTCAGATCTTCGAGCAGGGCGCGCACTTCGGCGAGGGATTTGTTTTCGAGATGGAGAAAGCCCACCACAACATCGGCGACCTGGACGCCGGTGTTGTCGATGTAGTTCTGCACATCGACCTTTTGCCCGGCGGCGCGCAACAGGCGCACGAAAGTATCGCCGAGGATGGCGTTGCGCAGGTGGCCGATGTGGGCGGCCTTGTTGGGATTGATGCTGGTGTGCTCGACCAGGGAGTGTGCACCGGTAGTGGGGCTCGCGGGAGCGGGTCGAACTACGGACCGCAGGAAGGCGTCGCGATCGAGCCGGGCGTTGATGTAGCCGGCGCCGGCGATATCAAAAGACGTGAATCCCTCCAGCGGGCCGAGGGCGGAGACGATCTCCTGGGCGATGACCTTGGGCGCTTTGCGCAGGGTGCGGGCCAGCTGCAGCGCGACCGGAGTGGCCAATTCGCCGAACTTGAGGTCGGGAGGAATCTCGACGGGGATGCGGTCGAAGTCCAGTTGATATTTTGCCCGCAGAGCCGCGCGCAAGTGCTCATCGAGCCGCTTTTGTAATTCCAGATACAAGAGAAAGGCCTCGGAAATCGTTGACTATGAAAGGTTGATTTTAGCAGGCGGCGGGATGCGTGACGGCGGGGCGAGGAGCGCGGAGGGAGCGACGGCGCAACGAAATCCGTTACGATGGAGGTTGGCAGCACGTTGCGCAGTTTCACACGAGGGGCCGCAGGCACGTCGATGAGCACACCTGGGAATACAACTGGCGCGGAGCGCTTTTACCTGACCACGCCGATTTACTACGTGAATGCGCGGCCGCATCTCGGCCATGCGTATTCGACCATCGTGTGCGATGCGCTGGCGCGGCGCAAGCGGGCCCTGGGAGTTGAGACGTGGTTTCTGACCGGCACCGATGAGCATGGGCAGAAGATCGAGCGGTCGGCGCGGCTGGCGGGGCGGACTCCGATGGAATTTGCCACCGCGATTTCGGGCGAATTTCGCGGGCTGTGGGACCGGCTGGGGCTCACCTATGACGACTACATCCGGACCACCGAAGAGCGCCACAAGCGCGGCGTGCAGCACCTTTTCGCGACGCTGCGCGATCGGGGATTCATCTACAAAGGCTTCTACACCGGGCAGTACTGCGTGTCGGACGAGTTATATGTGGATGGTCCTCCGGGGACGCCCTGCCCCAACTGCGGCCGCATCACGGAGACGGTCAGCGAGGAGAACTACTTCTTCAAGCTGTCGGCGTTTGAGCGCAAGCTGCTGGAGTTTTACGAGCAGAACCCAGGGTTCATGCAGCCGGAGTCGACGCGCCGCGAGGTGATTTCCTTCGTTCGCAGCGGGCTCAAGGACCTGTCGGTAAGCCGGACCAGTTTTTCCTGGGGCATCCCGGTTCCGGGCGACGAGAAGCACGTGATCTACGTGTGGCTGGATGCGCTGGCCAACTACATCACGGCTTTGGGTTATGGCTCGGACGACGATGCGAAGTTCAAGAAATTCTGGCCGGCGGACATGCACCTGATCGGCAAGGAGATCAGCCGCTTCCACTGCGTTTACTGGCCGGCATTCCTGATGGCGGCGGGCATCGCGCCGCCGAAGTCGGTGAAAGCCAACGGGTGGCTGCTGTTCGACGACACCAAGATGTCGAAGTCGCTGGGCAATATCGTGCGCGCAGAGACGGTGGACACGGTTCTGGGCGCGGATGCGCTGCGTTACTTCCTGCTGCGCGAGATTCCTTTCGGGCAGGACGGCAGCTTCAGCTTCGATGCGCTGGTGCGGCGCTACAACGGCGATCTGGCCAACGGCTACGGCAACCTGGTGAGCCGCGTGGTCAACATGATGCACAAGTACTTCGGCGGCGTCGTGCCGGAGGCAGGACCGAATACGGACGCTGAAACAGCTTTGCGGGCGGCCGCGGAAAAAGCCGTCGCGGACTTCGGGCCGCTGTTTGATGAATTGAATTTTGCCGAGGCGCTGAAGAGCCTGTGGCAGCTGGTTGCGGAGACGGACGGGTATCTGACCGCGAATGCTCCCTGGAAGCGTCCGGCGGATCGCTCCGAGAGCGACCACGCGGCGCTGCAGGCGCGGGTACTGGCTACGGCGGCGGAGGCGATCAGGATCATCACGGCGCTGGCCTACCCGGTCCTGCCGGCGTCGGCATCCAAGGTATGGCAGCAACTGGGTCTGGGCGACATTAACGACGCCGCCCGAGAGGCGTTTCTCACCACCGCCCTGGCATGGGGCCGGCTTAAGCCGGGAACTCAATTTAATCAACCCGCCCCGCTGTTTCCCCGCGCAGAAAAGGACGCGATCGAACGTATGCAGAACCTCGAAGACGAAAACAACGCAAGCGCAGTGGATGCCGCCTCGGGCCAGGGCAAGGAAGCAGAGCCCAGCAGGGCTCCCGCCTCCACCTCGGTATCGTCGACTACGGCGACCGACAAGGACACGGCGAAGGAAAATGAAGGCCTGACGCAGAGCACCAACGTGCCCCACGATTCCGAGCAGCCGGTGGACACGGCCAAGGTGCACTCGGTTCCCAAGGAACTGGCCAGCGCCAGGCTCAGCTCCACTCCCGCAGCCGCTCCCGAGGGAGCGCCGCTGCATCCCGAGGAGAAGAAGACCGAAAACCCTCCTGAAGCGCCGCCGCAACCGGCGCATATAACCATCGATGATTTCGCCAAGGTGGAGTTGCGGGTAGCGCAGGTGCTGGTGGCCGAACGGATTCCCAAGGCCGACAAGCTGCTGCGCCTGGAAGTGGACCTGGGCTATGAGAAGCGCCAGATCCTGGCCGGCATCGCGCAGTACTACGAGCCGGAGAAGCTGATTGGCCGGAAGATCGTAATCGTGGCCAACCTGGCTCCGCGCAAAATGCGGGGGCTGGAGTCGAACGGGATGCTGCTGGCCGCGTCGCTGCCGACGGATGGAGCGCCGGTGCTGGCGGGCTTCCTGGAAGACGTGCCGCTAGGGGCGCGGTTGAAGTAAGGATTGCGTCACCGCCGGACGAATGAGCACGAGGGGCCATTGCTGATCGATTCGCACGCTCACCTGGACAGTCCACGCTACGCGGAGGATCGCGAAGCCATGCTGCGCCGGGCCGCCGAAGCCGGCATTGGCGCGGTGCTGGCGATCGGGATCGGCGAGGGGCCGGCGGAGATGCAGGGGGCGCGGGACCTGTGCCGGCAGTTCAATGGACAGCCGGGGATGCCGCGTCTTTATGCCAGCGCCGGCATCTACCCGCACAACACCCCCGAGGCCGACCAGGCAGCGCTGGGCAAGCTCGATTCCCTGCTGTCCGATCCGGAGGTGATCGCCTGCGGCGAGGTAGGCCTGGACTATTACCACGACGGGGCTGCGCACGACGTGCAGCGCGAGGGCCTGATCAAGCAGCTGGAAATCGCGGCGGCGCGGAAGCGGCCCATCCTGATTCACTGCCGGCCCAAGGACGGCGCGACCGACGCCTGGGACGATCTGTTTTCGGTTCTGGATGCATTCTGGACGAGGACCGGCATCCGCGGGATCATGCACTGCTTCGGAGGCGAGTGGGAGCAGGCGCGGCGGTCGCTTGAGCTGGGATTTCTGATCTCGTTCGCCGGAAACATCACCTACCCAAAGGCACAGCCGTTGCGGGACGTGGCCGCCCGCGTGCCGCTGGAAAACCTTCTGGTGGAGACCGACGCCCCCTGGCTGGCGCCCGTGCCGCACCGGGGGAAGCGCAACGAGCCCGGCCTGGTCACCCATACGGCCGCGACGCTGGCGGAGTTGAAGAGCGTTTCAGCAGAGGAGATCGCGACGGCGACGACGGCAAATTTCTGCCGGCTCTTCCCTGCCATTTCCCCTATCGGCCAGAGGTAGGTAAGATTCGTCTTTGTGGGGAAACCCTGTCTTTGGGTATTTTTGATCCGGCGAAGGCCAGCCTGAAAACTGAACGTGCCGGCGCAAGGACGTGGGAGACTAGACAGTTGGGGCTTTGCTGTTGTGCTGCCCCCCAAGCGAGAACGAGGGACTTATGGCTCAAGAAAACTCATTTGACATTGTTAGCAAGGTGGATCTCCAGGAAGTGCGCAATGCCATCGATCAAGCACTGAAGGAGATCCGGCAGCGGTTTGACCTGAAGGACTCGCACTCCGAGATCAACATGGAGGGCAGCGACGCGATTCAGCTGGCTTCGGCAGGAGAGTACAAGCTGGAGGCGGTTAAGGAGATCCTGGGCCAGAAGCTGGTGAAGCGCGGGGTATCGCTGAAGAATCTCACTTACGGCAAGCTGGAGCCGGCGGCGGGGCAGAGCGTGCGGCAGAAGATCAGCCTGCAGCAGGGCATCCCGACAGAAAAGGCGAAGGAAATCGTTAAACTGGTCAAAGACTCGAAAAAGAAGGCACAGGCCAGCATCCAAGGCGATACAGTCAGAGTATCGAGCAAAGATCGTGACGAGTTGCAGGCCATCATTGCCTTGTTGCGGGGCAAAGACCTGGGTGTCGATCTGCAATTCACCAACTACCGGACGAACTGAATACGCTTTGCGACGGCGGACCCGGTTGCCCGGTTCGCGGCCAGCAACAGAGCGATCCTAAAAACCAGGAAACCGATAACTTTGAGCACACTGGCGATAGCGACGGCGAGAGAAGTCTTCGATCTGCTCCGGGACGACCTGGTGGCGATCGAACAGGAGTTGGGCCGGGACGCTGCCTCCAGCGTAAGCACGATCACGGAGATAGCCGAATATCTTCGCGAGGGTGGTGGCAAGCGGATCCGGCCGTCGCTGCTGCTGCTGGCCGCGCACATGCTGGGGTATTCGGGACCGAGCGCCATCCGCCTGGGCACCGTGGTGGAGATGGTCCACACCGCCACCCTGGTGCACGACGACATCATCGACGGGGCCGACATGCGGCGGGGGCGTCCTTCGGCCAACACCACCTGGGGCAACGAGAAATGCGTGCTGGTGGGCGACTGGCTGTACATGCAGGCCTTCCGCGTAGCCCTTGAAGAAAAGAACCTCCGTGTCCTGGAATTGCTGATCGGGCTGACCCAGCAAATGGTCGAGGGCGAGCTGCTGCAGATCCAGAAACTCGGCAAGGCGGTGTCTGAGGCCGAGTACTACGACCTGATCTTCCGCAAGACGGCGTGCCTGTTCTCGGTGTCGATGCGCCTGGGTGCGGTGCTGGCGGGCGCCACGGAGACGCAGGAAAACAACATGGCGGCCTATGGGCGCGCCGTCGGCCTGGCTTTCCAGATCGTGGACGACGTGCTGGACTTGACCGCAACTGAAGAGGTTCTTGGCAAGCCGGTAGCCAACGATCTGCGCGAGGGCAAGGCGACGCTGGCGGTGATCCATTCGATCGACCACGGAACGGCGGCTGACCGGCAGATGATCCAGAGGGTGCTCGACGATCGCAGTTTCGGCAGCGTGTGCCGGGAGCAGGTCCAGGAGATCCTGACACGCAACGGATCTGTGGCCTATGCCATGTCGGTGGCCGACCGCTACGCGGAGCAGTCGCGGCTGGCATTGTCTTCGCTGCCCGATTCCGATTTCAAACGCGCCCTCCTGTGGGTACCCGACTTCGTGGTCGCACGCGAGAAGTAAAGCCATGGAAAAAGAGCAAATCTGGGGCAGGGTCGACCGCTACTTCGAAGACCTGCTTGCGCCTGCCGACGACGCGCTGGCGTCAATCCTGGTGTCAAATACCGATGCGAAACTTCCTCCCATCGATGTTCCGCCGGTGCTGGGGAAATTTCTCGGGCTGATGGTCACGATCTCCGGAGCTCGCCGGGTGCTGGAGGCAGGCACGCTGGGCGGCTACTCGACGGTGTGGATGGCGCGCGCGCTGCCGCCGGAGGGGCGCCTGATTACGCTCGAGCTCGATCCCCGGCACGCAAAGATCGCACGCCAAAACCTGGAGGCCGCCAGGGTGGCGGACCGGGTCGAGGTGCGGGTCGGGCCGGCGGCAGAATCGATGCGTGCGATGGTCGGCGATCCTCCGTTCGACCTGATCTTCCTCGATGCGGACAAAAGAGGCCTGCCCGAATACCTCACGCTTTCATTGAACTTGTCGCGTCCCGGGACTGTGATCATTGCAGATAACGTGGTGCGCGACGGTAAGGTGATCGAACCGGATACCAAGGATCCCGACGTGCAGGGAGTGCGAACGTTCCTGGAGATGACGGCAGCGGATCCCCGGCTCAACGCGACCGCCATCCCCACCGTGGGGGCGCGGGGTTATGACGGGTTCTCGATGGCGGTGGTAGTCAGTTGAAGCGAATCTGAGCTTCCCGCCCGCGACGAGGGGCACACAGCATTGGGGGGTATCAACCGGAGAAATTCCGGCAGGGCCTTCAGCTTTCCATCAATGAGCGCAGGGCCGCGGTATATTCCGCCGGCAGAGTCATCTTCCTAAGGTTCTCATCGCAGACCACGTGCACGGTTTCGCCCTCGGCGAGGAGCTGGTGCGGCTCCCCGTCAGCGGCTTTGCGCAGGATGCGATAGGAGAACTTGATGACCGAGCCGCGCAGCAGGGACGGCCGGGTCTCGATGAGGATCTCGTCGTCGTAGCGGGCCGGTGCGCGGTAGCGGCAGGAAGCCTCGACAACCGGGAGGATCAGCTTGTGCTCGGTCTCCAGCTGGTGGTAGGAGACACCCAGGTTGCGCATCACTTCGACGCGGCCGATTTCAAACCAAACCAGGTAGTTGGCGTAGTAGACGACGCCCATCTGGTCGGTTTCGGCATAGCGCACCCGCACGGGGGTGATGACGGGCATTCCGTTGTCCGCTCTCTTTCTCTCGATTGAAGCTAAGGTTTTAGGTGAGTAAAGATCGGTAACTTGGTGACGTCGTTGAAGATGATGAAAGCAAAGAATACGACGAGAACGACAAAAGCAGCCTGGTAGATGCGTTCCTTGACGTTGAGGCTGATGTCGTGGCGAAGCACGCTCTCGATCAGCAGCAGAAGGATGAGCCCGCCGTCGAGGATGGGAAATGGCATCAGGTTGAGGATGCCGAGATTGATGCTGATGGCCGATGCGAGACCGAATTTGGGCAGCCAGCCCTGGGTCTCAGCTGCCTGGCCGGCCATGCGGGCGATGCCCACCGGACCCGACAGCTGGGACACCGCGACCTTGCGGGTAAACAGGCGGCCGAGCACTTCGACGATTAGCGTGGAGTTGTCGACGCAGAAATTCCGGGCCTGGACGACGGCTTTTCCGAAGGGCAGCGGGTCGGTGCGTAGCGGCGTGCCGACGGCCTGGAAGCCGAGCTTCCAACTGGAATCGAGCTTGGCCGGCTGGGCGACCAGGGCAAGGTGCTGGCCCTTGCGAAGGACCGCAAGGTTCATCGCTTTTCCCTGTCCGTACTGCATATAGGCCAGCAGCGTGGAAACAGTGTGAAATTCCTGGCCGTCCACGGACTCGATCTGATCGCCGTTGCGCAGGCCCGCCTTGTCGGCCGGAGTGCCGGGCTGGACCTGTTCGACGCCGATGGGGCCGGGCATGAACTGGGGAAGGATGCCGGCATCATTGAATTCGAAGTCCTGACCTTTGGCCAGGGCAGGAATATGCAGGGTCAGCGGGATGGTCAGGCCGTTGCGCTGGACGGTCACCGGCACGGTCTGGTTCAGGTTCATCGAGGCGCGGGTGCCAACCTGCATCCAGTCCGGATCGCTGACGGTATCGAAATGCTTGATGACATCGCCGGGCTGGAATCCGGCCTGGGCGGCTGGGGAGCCGGGGATGACCCACTCGACGACGCTCGAGTTGACGACGTACTTGGGCACCTCGTTGATCCAGCAGAAGTAGAACAGCATGAGGAGGAAGGCGAGGATGAAGTTGGCGACCGGACCGGCCAGCCCGATGAGCATGCGCTGCCAGCGGGGATGGGAGGTGAAGGCGGCGGGATCGTTGAGTGCTTCGCCCTCGGTCGGATTTTCGCCGGTCATCTTGACGTAACCGCCCAGGGGAAGCAGGCAGACCTTGTAGTCGGTGTCGCCGCGCTTCACGCCAAACAGGCGCGGCCCGAAGCCAACTGAAAACGACTCGACGCGCACGCCGCAGACTTTGGCTACGAAGAAGTGGCCAAATTCGTGGACCACTACCATGACGCCAATCAAAACGATGAAAGCGACGATGGCAACGACTACATCATGAAGGTTCTGCATACGATCGGTGACTAATCCTCGTGCTCCCTGGAGAGCCGGTCCGTCCGGGACCGTCACTCAGGGCAGCAGCGCTCGAGCCCTTTGACGCGCTTCCTGGTCTACGGCGAGCACCTCGGCAATGGTGGCCGGATGCGCCTCCGGGGTGGAAGCGAGCACTCTTTCAATTGTATCCGGGATTCCCATGAACGGGATGCGCCGTTCGAGGAAGGCTTCGACTGCGATTTCGTCGGCGGCGTTGAGGGCGATGCAATGGGATCCTCCCCGGGCGGCCGCTTCAAAGGCCAGGCGGAGGCAGGGAAAGCGCTCGAAGTCGGGCTCTTCAAAATCGAGGTGGCGCAGGGCGGCCAGGTCGAAGGTCAGCGGCGAGGCGGGGCGTTCCGGATAGGCCAGTGCGTAGAGGATGGGCAGGCGCATGTCGGTGACGGAGATCTGCGCCAGGATGGATCCATCGACATATTCGACCAGCGAATGGACGGTGGACTGGGGGTGCACGGTGACCCGCACCTGGCTGGGAGGGACATCGAAGAGGCGGCAGGCCTCGATGACTTCGAGGCCCTTGTTGAGCATGGTGGCGGAGTCGATGGTGATGCGGCGGCCCATCACCCAGGTGGGGTGCTTGAGCGCCTGCTCCGGGGTGATGCTGGCGAACTGCTCGAGCGGGGTCTGGCGGAAAGGGCCCCCGGAAGCCGTGAGCCAGATGGTTTTGACCTCGTTGTGGGTTCCGACGCGAAGGCACTGATGGACGGCGTTGTGTTCGCTGTCGATGGGAAGGATAGGGACGTTGCGCTGGCGGGCGGCGGCGGTGAGAATCTCCCCGGCGGCCACCATGCACTCCTTATTGGCGAGGCCGACAGGCTTGCCGGCCAGGATGGCGGCGTGGGTGGCTTCAAGGCCGGCGACGCCGACGATGGCGGACACGACGAAATCCGCGGCGGGCAGAGTCGCACAGGCGACGGGGCCAAAGGCTCCCCCGATGACCTCGATTCCTTTCACGCCGGCGGCGTAAAGGCGGGCCGCCAGTTTTCCGGCGAGTTCCTCGGTGGCCATCGACATGAGGGATGGGCGCCAGCGCTGCGCCTGGGCAAACGCTTCGTCAAGATTGTGGCCGGCGGCGAGAGATGCGACCGAATAGCGGTCGGGGAACTGCTCAACGATGGAAAGGGTGCTCTGTCCGATCGAGCCGGTGGAACCGAGAATCGCAAGACGTTTCAATTCGGAGGTAAACCTTCAGATTCGTTATTGGCTTCAACTTATTGAATAAGAGCCACTTCCTAGCAAGCGCTCTGCTCAATGACAACTAGAAACGCTGGTGAATAAGTTGAGCGTACCACAGGGTTGGAGCGGCCAGCAGAAGGGCGTCGATGCGGTCAAGAACGCCTCCGTGGCCGGGCAGCAGGGTACCGGAATCCTTGACTCCGGCGGATCGTTTAATGGCTGACTCGGCGAGGTCGCCAACCTGGGCCGCGACGTTGACGAGGACGGCGATGAGCAGCCAGTACCGCCAGCTCTCATCGGCATAGGAAAGCGCGACGGAGTTGTAGCGTGCCAGGTAACTGGCGATTCCCAACAAGGCGCCTGCCACCAGGAGACTGCCGACAACCGAGGCGATCGAACCTTCCCAGGTTTTGTTGGGGCTGAGCGAGGGGGCGAGCTTGTGGCGGCCGAAGGGGCGGCCGATGTAGAGCGCGGCAATGTCGCCGGCCCAGACCACGCAAAGCAGAAAGACGACGAGCGAGGGGCCGTTGTTCTGAGCGCGCAGGTCGGGGAGCGCAAGCAGGGTAAGGCCGACGTAGATGAGGCAAAAGACGGAGGCCGCGGTGTCGAGCAATGCGTGGGGGGTGGCGCTCCAGAAGGTGCAGTAGACCAGCAGTCCCAGGCTCAGGATGCCGATGATCACCGCGAGTTCGTCAGGCCACTGAAAATTTCCGGCGAACAGGGCCAGGATCGCGACCACTACCGCGATACGCGGAGGGTTGGCGCCTTTGTGCTGAACCAGGCCCAGGTATTCCCAGGCGGCAAGGGCGGCCACCAGGGCCGTCGCGCTCGTGAAAAGCCATTGCCAACGCGGTCCGAGGAAGACCAGTAGGATCACAACCGGGACCAGGACAATCGCCGTAAGTACACGTTTCATTCAGGGTTGAGGATACACGGTGCGCTTGGCTCGTGTGGGGTGCGCGGGTGATTTTCGCGGTCGACCTGCCGCTCATGCGCGGAGCATCAGGCCTGCACGAAAACGGCAACCGCCTGCCGCAACACGGCGCAGCAGGCGGTTGAGATCAGCTGATAAGGTTCCGGCTACTTCTTGGCGGGCTGTTTGGCGATGATCTGACCGGAGATTTTGTCGTAGGTCGCGGCGGGCACAATGCCCTTGCTCTTCAGCTGGGACTTGTTGGCATAGGGGCGTCCGGCAATGATTTTCTGCGAATAGGCATCGCCGATGCCGGGGAGGGCTTTGAGGTCATCGGCGGAGGCGGAGTTGATATCGACCATCTTTCCGGCGGCGGCCGAAGACTTGGCATGGGCCGAGACACCTGCGGAAGGCTTGGCGCCGGATGGCGTTTGTGCATGGACCATGGGAAGCATGCTGAACAGGGCGAAGGCGGCCAGACTGAGGAAGGTGAGCCGGAAGCGCGAGAGTTTCATGTGTTTCTCCTTTTGCCGAACGATGGCACCCAACCATAAATCAGATGCATGACATAGTTTTGCGAGGGATGTAAACGGACGAGAATCGCCTTCAAATGTGAAGGGTATACGCCGTGGCCAGAACCGGCGGGAGGTCAGCTGGCGGCGATCTTGATTCGCTCGGCTTCTTCGTCAGTGAGGCCGACGCTGTCACTCAGGCCGCCGAAGCGACGTTCGCGGCGCTGAAAGTTGGCGATAGCTTCGAGGAGGTGGATGCCGCGGAAATCAGGCCAGAGCCGATCGGTCACGAAGATTTCGGTATAGGCGATTTGCCAGAGCAGGTAATTCGAGATGCGCATTTCTCCCGAGGTGCGGATAAGCAGGTCGGGGTCGGGCATGTGCGCGGTGTAGAGATGGCGGTGGATATCCTCTTCGGTGATGCGATCGGGCGCGACGAGGCGATGCTTCATCTCGGCCGCCAGGGCGCGAAAGGCGTCGACAATTTCTGAGCGGGAGCCGTAGTTGAGCGCCAGTGTGAGGGTGGTGCCGGTGTTGCGGGCGGTCAGGTCGGCAGCCCAGTTCATCTTGTCTTGAACTTCTGTGGGGAGCTCGTGGGTGCGTCCGATGTAGCGGATGCGGATGTTGTTGTCCATCATGCGCTGCACGTTGCTCTCGAGATAAGTCTTGAGCAGACGCATGAGGAAATTCACCTCGGCACGGGGACGGCGGAGATTGTTTTCAAGGGAGAAGGCGTAGAGGGTGAGCCAGGGCAAACCGATGCGGGAGGCGGTCTCGGTAACGAGCTGGACGCTCTTAGCGCCTTGCTGGTGCCCGAGAAATCGCTTGAGGGAACGATGCCCGGCCCAGCGGCCATTTCCATCCATGATGATGGCGACGTGCTCTGGGAGGCACTCCGGCTTCAGCGTCGCATAAACTGCGCGCTCCTCCGGTGTGAGTTCCTGGATGCGCAACGTGCCTGCAGAATACAAATAACCCGCCTCTTGATCCGGACGCGCCGATTTTTATGCCGCTGCCGGGGTGGCGCTCAACACTAGAGTAGCGCGCGATGGAGTCAAATCCGATCATGCGGCCGGTGTGGGGCCGTTCACTTTCCCAGTTTGATGCAGGGAAAGCTCCAAACATCATCGACCCTAGCACAACGCCTTAGGCCTCGCAATTGCATGAGGCCGGTGCATAAATTGGTTGTCATGTGGCCGTCATAATCGCAGACGGCGCTACAATTCTGAGCGTGATCAACGGCACCCATCTGCTGCTTTCGAGCACCGATCCAGAGGCAGACCGGGCGTTTTTCCGCGACGTGCTGAAGTTCCCTTTTGTCGATGCGGGCGAAGGCTGGCTCATCTTCGCGCTGCCTCCGGCGGAGTTGGGCATTCACCCAGCCGAGAAAGCCGCGGGACAGCCACGCGCAGGGGGACTTGCGGCACCCACTGTTTACCTGATGTGCGACAACCTGGACTCGACCCTGAGCGCGCTGACCACGCTCGGGGCGGAGCATGGGGAGATTCGCGACGCGGGCTGGGGAACGACCACCACCATCCGCCTGCCGGGCGGTTCCGACCTGGGCCTGTACGAGCCGTATCACCGGCTCGCCACCTCGATCATCGAGGTGCAGCGCAAGCGACGGGAAACCGCGCCGTAGCGCGGAACAGGACGGCCGCGGACAAGATCAGGCCGTCCGCCGCTGCCCTGTCGCCTTGTCCCGCAATGCCCCGTAGAAGAGGGTCCGCTGCAACTGGTCGAACCGGGGCAGCAGAGCCGCAATCTCGGCCAGGAACGGGTCAGCCATGATCGCGGCCACTTCCTCATCGCGACGGCTGCGGGAATCCCGAACCAGCTGACACACGTCAACCTGCAGGGCGTCGGCGAGACGCTCGAGCGAGCCAAGTGTGGGGATGGCCTTGCCGTTTTCGATTTTGGAGATGTAGGTACGCGGCACCTGCATCCGGCCGGCCAACTGCCGCTGACTGAGGTGGCGAGCGCGGCGGATTTCCTTGACCTGCCCGGCAACGTGCAGGCCGGCTTCGGCGCTGCTGTGAACAGGCTGGCTGGGGACCGGTTGCGGCCCGAGGACGATTGGCTCCTCGATGGCCAGCGGCCGGTGGCATTTTCTGCAAAGGGAATTGCTGGTACGGTACTGCACCAGGGTGCAGTGCTCGCAGCGCACGACTTCGCGAGTGTCAACACTCACTAGGGCTGTGGCCATGGGTTGTTCGCGGTCCGCCAGAGCAGGGCGTTCCTGGCGCTTTTCAGCACCGTTACATGTGCTAATTTGAGGGGTATGAACCATAATTGTCAAGTAGAAACTTAGGGTCAACCCGAAGTCTTCCCCATAATAACCCTGAAAACCCGAAGAAACACGAACCAAATGCAGCAACATGGAGATTTTTTTTATGAAGATGAGCAACGACGGTCAACTTCACGGCCGGGACGAGGCCTGGAAGCTTCTTACGGAATGGACAGAGGGGGAGAGCCTGCGCAAACACGCGCTGGCGGTGGAGGCATGCGTGGCAGCCTATGGCGAAGCCGAGGCGGACCGGCTGGGGCTGAGCGGCGAGGAGCGCGCGTCCATGGTGCAGCTTTACTCCACCACTGCCCTGCTCCACGACTTTGACTACGAGCGGCATCCTTCGCGGGAGGAACACCCTTTTGTAGGGGTGCGCGAGCTGGAACGCTTGGGCTGGCCGGCGGAGATGCGGACCGCGATCCTGGGTCATGCCGAATATTCAGGCGTGCCTCGTGTGACTCATCTCGACAAGGTGTTGTTTGCCTGCGACGAGCTGGCCGGATTCCTGACCGCCTGCGCGCTGGTCAAGCCGACCAAGGCAATCGCCGATGTGGAAGTGCCGAGCGTGCGCAAAAAGATGAAGGACAAGGCATTTGCCAAGGGCGTGAACCGGCAGGATGTGATCCAGGGGGCAGCGGAACTGGGGGTCGATCTCGATGCTCATATCGCGTTCTGCATCGCGGCCATGCAGAAGAAGTCGGCGGATCTGGGGCTGTAGAGGGTTGCGGTCAAGGGCGATCTTGCCTGTCTGCGGAGTCCGGCGAGGAGTAAATGGATATCAGGGCCTTCCTTGATGAAGAGGACGCGATCCGGGCGGAGCGCACGTTGCAGAGGCTGGCCCGGCACGATGTGTCCGGCTGGGCGCTGACGGGCGGTTTGGCGATTGAAATTCAGATCATGGCCCGGGGCGGGGATCCGATCCGCCGGCCGCTGAACGATATAGATTTCATCGCCGCATCCTTCGCCTCGATTCCTGCGAGCGTCGCGGAGGAACTCTACCTGCGCCACGTTCACCCCCACGATCCACCGGGAAAAACCCTGCTTCAGGGGGTGCATCGGGACACCGCGGTGCGGGTGGACGTGTTTCGGGCTTACGGGCTGCAGATGGAGCGAACGGTAGAAACGGCTATCGCGGGAGCCAGACTCCGAATGGCCTCGTTTCACGATCTGGTGGCCCGGCACGCGCGGCTGAACTGGGACCTGGCGGAAGGCAAGCCGCTCGCGCCAAAGTACGCTCGCGATTTTCTTAGAATGGCGGCGTTAGTTTCCGCAGGGGAAATCCAAAGCGTGTGGCAGGAACACCGGAAGGCTGCCTGCCCTGATGACTTCGCCGAAGCGTTGTCTCGCTTGCGGGCGGCGATCCGAAGCCGTCCTGAGCTTTTGATTGCACCGGCATTTTCCACCAATCCGCGCCTGGTTTGCGGGCGGTGCCAGCCAGCCAATGGATTTCCCCTTGCCGAGCCGGAAAGGATTCTTTCCATGCTTGGCTACTGCTAGACAAGCCGCAGCGATGGCGATTGATCCCTGACCCTAAGTAGCTTTACGTCGGGTGATGGAAAGCAGATCATTGACTCAAGCTATGTACCTTGGTACGTTGGTACATTAATGAGGAGATATGGAGACCATTCGGATTGAGCGGATACAGACTGGGGTGCGGATGGAGAAACGCATTCTCAAGGTCCTCAAGGCGGTCGCGGAGCTGCACGATATGACGCTCGGTGATCTGCTGGAGGGGATCGTGCTGCACGCATTCGAAAACAAGACGCCCTTCTCGCCAGAGACACTGAAGGCCATCGGCGAGTTCAAGCGGCTTTATGGGCTGACCCTGACGGCGGAGCAGAGCCACACGTTTCAGGAGAGCGAGTGATGAGAAGTCATCCAGGCGCCGGTATTGTGCGGACGATGCTGGCAGTGGTGGGGGCGGGGAGTTTCATGGGTTTTCCCTATCCGCCATCCTGCGCTGGACAGCCGCGGTCAGGACATCCCCGATCAGGCCAAGAGGATTCCCCAACCAAGGAGAGACTGATGCGGACTCAAACGAAATTCGACGTGGTGGTGAAGGCCGGCTATCAAGAGGCGTTCCCTCTGTTTGGCCCGGATGGTGAACGCGCGTGGGCGGGCGAACACTGGAATCCGCAGTTCGCGTACCCGCGGCCTGCCCGCGACACCGAGGGAGCGGTATTCACCATTGCTCATGGGACAACGCATGCAGTGTGGGTGGTGACCGCGTTTGACCGGGAGGGGCGGCGAATCCAGTACACCTACGTGATCCCAGACATCCTGGTGGCGAAGATCGATCTCCATTTCGACACCCCGGACGCGGGAACGACGCGGGTTCATGTGGCCTATGAACGCACCGCGCTTAGCGGCGAGGGCAACCAACATGTATCCATCATGACGGAAGGCGACAGGCGCGCGGGCAAGGAGTGGCAGGAAGCCATCGATGCTTACCTTGCCGGGCGGAAAGGCGCTTCGAAACCTCAATGAGGCGAAATGCCCTTTTTGGCCCGGGCGCCGCGCCAGTAGAGGAACAGGCCCAGCAGGATGCTGGCGCCGGTTCCAGCCAACAGTTTGAGCTCGAAGCCCAGCTTGTTTGAGGAGTCGCCGGGAGGTATCAGGGAAACGAGAATGCCGACCAGGACAACGCTGAAGCCGAGGCCCCCGGCGATCCATACGCCCACCGCGCCGCCGGGAACGAGAACCGCCTGGGAATTGGCGGCGCGATCGGCCCGGCGTGCGAGCTTGATGATCGCGGCAAACATGTAGAGGAACGGAATGAAGTAGAGGATGATCGCGGCATCGATGAGGATCTGGTAGGCGCCGCGCGTAGTCTCGTTGATCTGGCTGGCCAGCAGGATGGCTCCGGAGACCCCGGCCTGGACGAGGATGGAAACGTAGGGCGTCTTCCAGCGCGGGTGGATCCGGCCGAACGCGGCGGGCAGATAGCGATCGATGCCAACTACGAAGGGCACGCGCGCGATGCCGGCCACGGTGCTTCCCACCCCGCCGGCGTTGCCCACGGTGACGAGGATGGCGGCGAGCATGCCAAGCGCACCCACACGCAAGGCGATCGATCCGATCGTGATGGCGTGAAAGACACCGCTCTGCGGATCGATGTCGGCGGCGGGTACCAGAGCCAGTATGGCCAGGGTGCCCGCGATGTACATGAGAGCGATGAGAGCTCCGGCGCCGAAGACGGCGCGAGGCAACGTGCGGCGGGGGTTGCGAACTTCTTCGCTCATGGCGGAGACCAGCTCGAGGCCGGTGAAAGCGAATGCGATCTGCGACCAGAAGTTCACCGTGTCCCAGTTCCAGGCGGGGAGCATGTTGTGAACCGTGAAGCGGGTTGCGGACCCGTGCGTGAAGACGACCAGGGCAGCGACTCCCACCAGCAGAAGGAGCGGGACATAAGTTCCGACGCCGCCGGCATTCTGCAGCCACTTGCCGATGTTGAGGCCGACGATGTTGAGGCCGACGGCCACCAGCAGATACGCCAGCGAGACGGTGATCTGGAAGGTGCGGTCCTGAGCCAGGATGGAGCCGCGCCCGCCGATGATGTAAGCGGACATGGAGGCACTGGCCAGCAGGAGCCCGGGAAAATAGAAGACGGTGTAGATCCAGTATGTCCATCCGGCTACGAAGCCGTGGAAGGGACCAAAGGCTTCGCGCGACCAGGCGTAGAGACCGCCTTCCTGGGGAAAGCGCGAGGAGAGTTCATTGATGACCAGCGCGCCCGGCACAAAAAAGAAGATTGCGGCGAGAACCCAGAGGCTGATTGAAGACGTTCCGTTGTGTCCCGCGGCGGCAACCCAGCGCGGCCCGAGGACGGTAGCGATGTTGAACAGCAGCACGTCCCAAAAGCCCATGGTCTTGCGCAGCTGCGACCGGCCGTCGGCAGCGGGCACAGTGGAGTCCGCTGGTGGCGGTGGGTTGGGGTTGTGCAACATCGAGCCATCATAATGGACGCGCCGGGGTCAGGAATGTGCGGCCCTGCGAGATGTCCTGAGGCCGGGTTGATCGGCGGAGTGCCAGCAAGTAGTCTTGCTGCGAGGAATTATCCGTCATGCGCGTCGGACCAAACGGACAGGAAGTCTCGCTTTCGCTGGGCGGGCTGCGCAAAGCCTATGGCGATGTGGTGGCCGTGAATGGCCTCGATCTGCAGGTCATGCGCGGAGAATGTTTCGGATTGCTGGGACCGAACGGGGCCGGCAAGACCACCACCATCGAGATCTGTGAAGGGCTGACCGAGCCGGATCACGGAACGGTCGAGCTCCTGGGCCTGAGCTGGAAGTCCGCAGCGAAACAGCTGCGGCAGCGGATCGGCATTCAGCTGCAGGAGACGCAGTTTCCCGACAAGCTGACGGTGGAAGAAACATTGCGGCTTTTCCGCAGCTTCTTCAAGAAGGGTATTTCTCCGGACGAAGCGATTCGCACGGCGCAACTCGAGGAGAAGCGCGCGGCGCGCGTGGGCGGATTGTCAGGAGGCCAGAAGCAGCGGCTGGCGATGGCCTGCGCGCTGGTGGGCGATCCGGAGCTGTTGTTTCTCGACGAGCCCACTACGGGCCTTGATCCGCAGGCCAGGCGGCACTTGTGGGACCTGGTGGACGATCTCAAGCGCGCGGGGAGAACGATTATTCTTACCACGCATTACATGGATGAGGCGGAGCGCCTGTGCGATCGCGTGGCCATTATGGATCACGGGCGCATCATCGCTCTGGGCACGCCGCGGCAACTCATCGCATCGGTGGGCGGCGATCATATCGTGGCATTCGCGGTGGTGGACGCCGATGCGGCGCGCGGCAAAGTCGATACCGGGCCGCTGACGGAAATTCCCGGCGTGCAGTCGCACCGCGTGGACGCGGGACTGCACCAGCTCTCGGTGAGCGATCTGCATACCACGGTGCCGCGCATTTTTTCCGCGCTGCACGGGATGGGCCTGCACCTGAGCGAGTTTCGCACCCACTCGGCGTCGCTCGAGGACGTGTTCGTGGGGCTGACGGGGAGGAATCTGCGCGATGAGTAGCCTTGAGACGAGTTCGCTGTACCAACTGACGTCGACGCGGTTCAGGCTCTTTCTGCGCGAGCCGGAAGCGATCTTCTGGGTCTTCATTTTTCCCATCCTGCTGGCGGTGGGACTGGGAATCGCATTTCGCAACCGGCCCGCGGACGTTCTGCCGGTAGGCGCGACCACGACGCAGCTGACCGCGGCGCTCGCCGCGGACAAGGGTCTCAAGGTGTCGACCATCGACGAGGCGGCGGGCACGCATGCGCTGGCCACGGGCGAAATCAACCTGCTCGCGATCCAGGGTGCGAACGGCGTGGTGTACAAGTACGACGACACCAACCCCGATGCGCGCACCGCCCGGCTGCTGACGGAACGCGATATTCAAAATGCCGCGGGCCGCCGCGATGCGGTGGCGACCAGCAACGAATACATTCACGAAGCGGGCGCGCGCTACATCGACTTCGTGGTGCCGGGACTGCTGGGCATGAACCTGATGGGCTCGGCGATCTGGGGCATGGGATTCGCCATCGTGGAGGCGCGGCAGAAGAAGCTACTCAAACGGCTGGTGGCTTCGCCGATGCCGCGGTGGCAATACATGGCTTCGTTCCTGCTGTCGCGGCTGGCGATGCTGGTGATCGAGGTGGTGGTGTTTGTGAGCTTCGCGCGGCTGGCGTTTGGTGTGCCGCTTCGCGGATCGCTGCTGGATCTCGCGGTACTGTGCCTGATCGCTTCGATGGCGTTTTCGGCGCTGGGCCTGCTGGTGGCCTCGCGCGCCAAGACGATGGAGGCAGCATCAGGATTGATGAACCTGGTGATGCTGCCCATGTGGATTCTGTCGGGAGTGTTTTTTTCGGCCAGCCGCTTCCCGGCAGTGATTCAGCCGTTTGTAAGGGCGTTGCCGCTGACCGCGACGATCGACTCGCTGCGCAGCAACATGCTGCAGGGGGTTGGTATCGGCCACCTGCTGGTGCCGGTGAGCATCATGCTGGCGTGGGTGGTGGTGCCGTTCGCGGTATCGGTGAAGATCTTCCGCTGGCGGTAATCCGCTAACGAATAACTCGATGCAATCTTCCTGCGTTCGATGGGTTCTCGTTTGGTTAGAGGACGGTCGGTGGTTGCGGCTGAACCGGTTGGCTTGACACGATGCGGCGCACGCATCTACAAAACGCTTTCACGACAATACGACGAAAAAGGTGAACGCGATGAATGCAGACGGTCTTGAAAAGAACGCGGCGACGCGGCGCAAGCTGCTGGGTTCAATGGCATCGGCGGGGGCGCTGCTGGGGATTGGAGCGGCGAGTGCGCCTGCGGCGAAGGCAGCGGAAGTGAACAGCGCGGAGGTAGACGACCTGCTGGCCCTGGCGCGGCTGCGGAGCTACAAGGCGCGGCGCTCGTCGAGCTGGGATCGCAGCGGAGGGAATAACGATGCGGTGCCGGTAGAGGGAGGGAAATCCGCAACGATACTGGAAGTGCAGGGCGCAGGGGTAGTGACGCATCTGTGGTTCACCATCAACTCAAAAGATCCGCATCACCTCAAGAACCTGGTGATCCGCGCGTGGTGGGACGGGGAGTCTTCGCCTTCGGTGGAGGCGCCGATCGGCGACTTCTTCGGTTTGGGGCTGGGCGAGTACTTCACCTACCAGTCAGCGTTGCTGACGGTGGCGCCGGTCAAGGCTCTGAACTCGTACTTCAACATGCCGTTTGCGAACGGGGCGAAGATCACCGTGACCAATGAGAGCAGCATCAAGACTGACAGCCTCTACTTTGCTGCGGACTACGTGACGCTGCCTTCGCTGCCGGGGGATGTGGCGCGCTTCCACGCGCAGTATCGCCAGGCGGCGCCGTGCAAGGCGTGGACGGACAAGTGGAGCAACGAATACACCACCGAAGTGAACGACAAGAAGAACCTGAACGGTGAAGGCAACTACGTCTTCATGGAAGCTACGGGCCGGGGGCACTTCGTGGGCGTGACGCACGCCGTGGAGCAGAACCAGGACGGGTGGTTCGGCGAAGGCGACGACATGATCTTCATCGACGGCGACACGTCGCCCACCATCAACGGGACGGGCAGCGAGGACTATTACAACGGGGCATGGGATTTTGGCTTGCAGCCGTTTTCGTACGCGCATAACGGGGCGCCATACATGGTCGACCCGGAACGCATTGGTGGACGCTATTGTCTGTATCGCTGGCACACCGAAAGCCCGCTGACGTTTGAGAAGTCGATCAAGGTCACGATCGAGTCGGGACACGCCAATCATCGCTCCGACAACTTTTATTCAGTGGCGTACTGGTATCAGACCGAGCCCCACGCGGCCTTCCCTGCCCTGCCGGCAGCGGAGACGCGGATTCCGCGCGTACTGCGCGTCGGTGGCTCGGGGGCGGCGGAGCCGAAGAGCTGACCGAGTTGGCCAGGCGCCGGGATTCGCATGCAGGCGCCTGGAATTGATGGTTGTGCGTGGCTGATTACGGCAGCAGTGCGGGGTTGGCTTTTCGTGCGAGGTCGAGTGCCTGCTGCGGAAACCAGCTGCCTGCGGCGGGGTCGTCCAATCCCCATAGCGGATCAAAGATCGCTTGTCCGGCCGCAGCGGTGGGCCAGCCAGCCTGGGTGTAGGCGGCATAATCCCACGCGCGCGCTCCTCCCTGTGCGTCACAGGTGCCGTCGGATTGTCCGGGAGTCTTCACCCACAGGTAAGCGTCCAGCAGCGGAACGCCGGTCTTTGCGGTCGGATGCGTGCCCAGGCCGCGTCCGGGAGGATTGCACCAGGAGCCGCCCGTCAGGACTTGAACCACCGAACTGGGCTGGTTGTAGGGCGGATTGGCATAGATGCCCGCATTCAGCGGCCCTTGTCCGTTGCGGCTGGTATCGACCACGAAGTGCATGGTGGGCACGGCGGTGCCCATGCTCCCCTGGTACCAAGCGTCGGTGTTGACCCAGGTGGCAATGTTGTTGGGATCGACCGGGCCGTTGGGGGAATAGTACTGGCTGGCGCACCAGTCATAGTGACCAAGCCGCCATCCGCCTTCCTCGGCATCGTTGGCAAAGGCGATGCACTCTGAGACCCACGTATCGTAGTGCGATTCGTAGTTGCTGAGATTGAAGTTGGAGACGTTGGTGAAAAATCCCTGCGCCTGGGTTAGTCCAGCGTTCATCAGGCGTGCCGCGATGGTCCCGACGGCCTGCCAGTGGCTGTTGCCGCCATCGATGTAAACCAGCGTACCCGGCCCGGTCTCAAGTTTCGTGACCGCGTAGCTGATCTGGGTATAGCGGTCAGCGGTCGCCTGGGGGATATTCACCTGGGCGGGGTCGTATCCGCAATCGCTGGGCAGGTCCGCCAGCCCATCAGGCTCGAGAAGCACAACCGCTTTCTGGTCGCCGATGGCGCCTGCTACCGCGTCAATCCAGGATTCATAAGCGGCGGTATTTTGCGCGCCGCCGGCTGAATAGCTACCGCAGTCGCGCCCGGGAATGTTGTAGAGCACCAGGACCGGGAGAGCCCGCTGCCCGCGCGCCTGCCGGAGAGTCTCTGTCGTAGTCGCACTAACCTCCGCTGGGGTTCCTGAGGTCAGCCAGACGGCTCGCGGGACTGTCTCCATCAGGGTCAGGAGAAGGGCATCTTTCCACCTGCCCTGCTGGATGAGACCTTCGACCTGGGGCACGGCTCCGGCGGAAGGAGTGGGGATCAGGAAGCGGGTGTCGGCCGGAATTGTTTTTGACTGGCCAAGCGCTGAAATTGCACAGAGGAATACGGTCGCTGAAGCTGCCAGGATGCTCTTACGGCAGCTTGGGAGTGGCGAGTTGAACATGGGGGGATTACCTCGGGTGGTGATTTCGCTCCTGCTTGTGAGCGCACCCGTAGTAGTTGAGGAAGCCTGCCCCTGTCAACTCACGTTTCGAAGTCGTGCTCGAATGCGGCAAGATCTGAATTGCAAAAACAAAAAGGCCGCTCGGAGTGAGCGGCCTTCGTGGTTCTTACTGGCTGGTTATGCCGGGGAGGGAGAGCCCTCGGGGTGGATCGGTCCGCCGCGGCTGCCTTCAGGCTTGATGACCTGCTGCATGCCGCCGCTGCCGTCGGAAGGCGACGCCAGCACGGAGCGGATGGGGGGCAGCTGCTTGCCCTCGATCAGCATCCTTACCTCTTCGGCGTCGATGGTTTCGCGCTCCAGCAGGGCCGCGGAGATGCGGTGCATCGCATCCTGGTTGGCGTTGATGATGGTGTAGGCCGACTGGTACGCCTCATCGATCAGGCGGCGAACCTCAAGATCGATCTGGCGCGCGGTTTCTTCGGAGAAGTCGCGGTGCTGAGCGATCTCGCGGCCGAGGAAGATCTGCTCTTCCTTTTTGCCGAACGTCAGAGGGCCGAGGCGGCTCATGCCGTATTCGCAAACCATGCGGCGGGCCAGGTCGGTGGCGCTCTCGATATCGCTGCCGGCGCCGGTCGACATCTGGTTGAGGAAGATCTCCTCGGCGCATCGCCCGCCGTAGGCCGTCGCCAGGCGCGTTTCGAGGTACTCGCGCGTGTAGTTGTGGCGGTCGTCGGGCAGGTAGACTGTCACGCCCAGAGCCATGCCGCGGGGGATGATCGTCACCTTGTGAATCGGATCGGAGTGGTCACGCAGGTACGACACCAGCGCGTGGCCGGCCTCGTGATAGGCGGTAACCCGCTTCTCCTCGTCGGTCAGCAGCATCGACTTGCGTTCCGCGCCCATCAGGACCTTGTCCTTGGCGAGTTCGAAGTCGTACATGGTGACCTGCTTGCGATTGAGGCGAGCACCGTTGAGGGCAGCCTCGTTGACCATGTTGGCCAGGTCGGCGCCGGAGAAACCCGGTGTTCCGCGGGCCAGCACGTTGAGGTTGACGTCGTCGGAGACGGGCACCTTCTTCACGTGGACGCGGAGGACTTCTTCGCGGCCGCGGACGTCGGGCAGTCCCACTACGACGCGGCGATCGAAGCGGCCGGGGCGAAGCAGGGCAGGGTCGAGCACGTCGGGGCGGTTAGTGGCCGCGACCAGGATCACGCCGTCGTTGGACTCAAAGCCGTCCATTTCGACCAGCAACTGGTTGAGAGTCTGTTCACGCTCATCGTGTCCGCCGCCGAGGCCGGCGCCACGATGGCGGCCCACCGCGTCGATTTCGTCGATGAAGATGATGCAGGGCGCGTTCTTCTTGCCCTGTTCAAAGAGGTCGCGCACGCGGCTGGCGCCGACGCCGACAAACATTTCCACGAAGTCGGAACCGGAGATGGAGAAGAACGGCACGTTGGCTTCGCCGGCCACCGCGCGGGCCAGCAGGGTCTTGCCGGTTCCGGGAGGTCCGACCAGGAGCACGCCCTTGGGAATGCGACCGCCCAGTTTCTGGAACTTTTGCGGCTCGCGGAGATACTCGATGATCTCCTTGAGTTCTTCCTTGGCTTCGTCAACGCCGGCCACGTCTTTGAACGTGACTTTCTTCTGCTGCATGGAGAGCAGGCGGGCGCGGCTCTTGCCGAAGGATAGGGCCTTGTTGCCGCCCGACTGCATCTGGCGAAGCATGAAGAACCAGATGGCGCCGATCAGAACGAAGGGGCCGACATTAAAGAGGATGGGCAGCAGCAGATTGCTCTGCGGCTCTTTGTAAACAAAGTTGACCTTGGCGGCGCGCAGGTCCTTGGCCAGGGAATCCGTATTGGCAGGGATGGTGGTATGGAACTGGTCCTTGGGACTTCCCTTAAGATGGCCGTGTAGTTCCGTGCCTTGGATAGCGACGTCCTGCACCTGTCCAGCTTCGATCTTGTCCAGCAGATCAGAATAGGGGATTTCCGCATCTTTCCCCATGCTCGTGCCCCGCTGGACGACACCCCAGAGCAGCATCAGGCAGATGAGGATGAAGACCCAGAACATGATCGTTTTGACGGTTGAGTTCACCAGGACTCCTCGTTTCCCGGCGGGGGAGATACCGCTGAATGGCCTCCGGCACCGCCTACTTCATCCTAAGTAAGACGCCTGTTCCCTTTTAATGGTCACAGAAATTCGCCTTGTCCTTTATGGGTAACAGGCATGCCTGTCTCCCCGGGATGAGCAGTAGTAACGATTGTACTCCCAGACCCAGAAAAACGGGTATCGGACGAACGGGTGATACGGCGCCTCCCTGGATGGCCAGGGAGCCCACGGCTCTCAGGCCGCGTCACCGGAATCTGGATCCCGAATCAGGACCAGTTCAATGCCGACTTCCGGATCCGGATCGACTTCAACTCCCTGCATCCAGACGATCCGCGTCGGGCGGGGGCCGGCGAGATTTTTCCGCCCGTCTGACTCATTGGCTTGGCGCTGCGGAGGGGTAACTTCCAGGACCGGCCAATCGGCCCGGGCGGAGCCGGAAACGTGCAGGCGCTCAAGCACTTCCTTGACCTTGCGGGGAGCGGCGGTGTGGCGCAGTCGAACGCGGTCTCCCGGTTTCCAGGGGCGCAGGGTGGCGGTGCCCGCGCCACGGATGCGCAATCGAAGACCTAGTTCCGGCGCCAGGATCTCGCCGGGAATTTCTACGGAACGCGCCAGGGGTATCGGCCGGTCGGAATTCGGGGGAGCGGAAGCGCCGACGGAGAGTTGCAGTTCCCGGTAGGTACGTTCGCCCCGAAACCCCTGCGCCAGTTCGACTTTCTGTCCCGCCCGGCCAGTCAAGCGCAAGCGCTCTGAGGGTCTCGGTGGCGGCAAAGTCAAGGTGGGCGCCGAGGCTGGCGGCGGCATGGCGAAGCAGGCGGCGCTGCAAAGCGGGGGGTAGCTCCGCGAACCGGCCGACATCGAGAGCCAGGCCGCCGGCGGCAGCGCGGCCTCCGCCACGGACGGGCCGGCCGGGGAGGAGGAACTGGGGAGCCAGGCGGGCAAGTTCGGCCTGCCACCAAGCCTCTTCATCGCGGGCCAACTCGCCCATGGCTGCAAGGTGGTCGCGCAGGCGCGGGTTCCAGGTTTCCATCTGGGGCAGGAGTTCGTGGCGAATCCGGTTGCGGGTGAAAGCAAGGTCGCGATTGGAGGAGTCTTCACGCCATGGCTGGTCAAGGCCGCGCAGGTACTCCTCGACCTGAGAGCGAGAGGCGCCGAGCAAGGGGCGGATCACCGGGCCTTCGGGAAACCTGACAGCTGGGTGAATTCCGCCCAGACCCTCAGTCCAGGCTCCGCGCAGAAAACGGCCAAGAACGGTTTCGGCCTGGTCGTCGCGGGTATGAGCAGTGGCCACGGCGTCGATTGCGCCCGAGGCGAGGAGTTCGCGGAACCAGGCGTAGCGGAGCCGGCGTGCTGCCTCTTCGATGGATTCGGCGGGTTTGGCGGACGCCGGATCCGGTCTGGCCGCGGCGGCGGTGTCGGCCCGGGCCTGGTGGAAGGTTACATCGAGCCTGGCGGCCAGCTCCCGGCAGAAATCCCGGTCGGCGTCCGCCTCAGCTCCGCGCAGGCCGTGGTGCAGGTGGGCGGCATGGAGCACCAGTCCCAGTTCCCTGCTCCTCTGGGAAAGGATGCGCAGAAGGGCCACGGAGTCCGCTCCCCCGGAGAGGCCCACGGCGAGACGCATGCCGGCCTTGAGTAGCGATGTATCGAGCGGGAGCGCGGGTGAAGGGGGCACCAATGGATGATAAGGCGCGGGGTTCCGGCGCCGAAATCTGAACCCTAAGAGCGCCGCTTATCGAAATTGATCTACTCGATTCCCCAGGTGCTCCCATCGTTCGCGAATCATTTTGAGTTGCCGCAGACAAAACTCTCCGCGCGACTGGGATCGCTGCCCGCCTTGTACTGTGCGACCTGCGGGTAGGCACACAGTGGACGGGTCATGGCGGGCGCAGCTTGGGAGTCACCGGTGACCTTGGCGGCAATCAGCGTTGAAGGCGCAGTTCCCTTTTCGACCCAGGTTTCAAGCGCGACGCGGATATTGTGCGCGGGGTCTTCCGCGGCCCAGGTGCCGGATTGCCCGAAGCTGTCGGCGCCCGGACCGCCGCTGCAATGCTGCATCCCGGGGACCATGTAGAGGCGGGTAAAAGAACCGGCATCGGCCTGACCCATCTTGGCAAGCACTTGCTCGTAGTAGTTCACGGTGTTGAGTGCGGGGATGGCGGGGTCGTTCCAGCCGTGATAGATCAGCAGCTTGCCTCCGTGCGCGCGAAACGCCGACAGGTCGGGATTGACGGCATTCAGAGCGGTGGCGGTTTTGTCCGAGGCTGCCTGCATGCCGCTCTCGACGGTAAATGACTTGTAGTCCCAGTCGGGCTTGCTGTAAACCATGTCGGAGAAGAAGCCGTTGCCGAATGCCGCCATCAGGCTCTTTGCCGGAGCGGGGCCGGTGATCCAGAGACCCCAGCCTCCTCCACCAGTTTCGGATCCGGGGAGGTAGCCCGGGAAGATTGCCTTACCGGCGGCATCCCGCAGGCCCGCATAGATCGCCTTCAGTGCAGTCACCTGCGGTGCGGTCAGGCACTTTTCGGTGTCTTCCCCATCCTTGCACTGAATGGTTGCGGGGTCGAAATGGCATTGGCGCGGGTCGTTCAGGATGCCGTCCGCAACGCCATCGAGTTTGTCGCAGGCGGCCAGGACGCCAGCCGCAATCGTCGGGATCTTCGCCGGCGGGATGAAACTCCCGGGCGTCGCGGTGAGCGCCTGGGTATCAACCACCGCGGATGAAAGCAGCGCGGTCCAGTAGTTTGCAGGGGCTCCGGCGAGGATGCCGTCGTAGTCGTCGGGATATCGCTGTGCCTCCATGAGCGCCTCGCGGCCGCCGTCGGAGCACCCGGCAAAGTAAGCGTGTTTCGGAGCGGAGCCATAGACCTGGGCGATGACAAGCCTGGCCAGACGGGTCATTTCGTGGATGCCGCGGTTGCCGAAGTCTTCAACCTTTTCCGGATGCCCGAGGGCCCAGGATGCGTCGATGCCGGAGCCGGCATGGCCGGTGTCGGTGCCGACCGCGACATAGCCCTTCCCCACTGCGGCGGCCAATTCGAGGTAGTTGATTACGCCTGCGAATCCTCCGTTGTCCACGCCCTGGAGCTTTCCATTCCACGAGCCGAGAGGCCACCAGATTTCCACGGCGATGTCGGAATCCGCAGTGGGACGGGCGGTGATCGTGACCCGGCAGAAGGCGGGCAGCTTTTTGTAGAACTCAGACAGATCAGGACCGGGGCCGGGCTCGGGAGGGGCGGGAAACGAGCCTGAAGCATAGGCTTTCGCGGATGTAACCGTGGCGTTGGGAAGAACCATTTTAGTAAGGCCTTCGCAGCGGCTGGAAGGAGCCTGCGTCGAGTCTCCGGTGGGAGCCGCGGCGGAAACCTGAGCAAGGGCGAGGGAGCTGGCAAAGTAAAAGGTCCCGCAGGCAAGCATGGTTGGAAGAACCCGCATCGTGTGTATCCTTCCCTGAAGTTGCGGCGCGTGCCTAAAGTGGCAGCGCGGCCATTTTATGCGTTTGACTGACGGCGAACAAAATTTTCGTTCGCGGTCTGCGAGCGCATCGCGGAACGATGGAAGCTGGCGAAGTTGTATACTCTGCCAGTTATGCAAGTGTTTGCGATATTACCGGCGGCAGGCCTGGGAACGCGGATGGCCGGCCCCAAACCGAAGCAGTTTCTTGCCCTGGACGGGATTCCGATCCTGATTCATTCGTTGCGGGCATTCGCCGCGGCCGACCGCGTGACCTCGATCATCGTAGCCGTCCGCAAGCCTGAAATGGAGCGGGTGCAGAGCCAGATAGCCGAGTACGGGTTCACCGACCGGGTGACGGTCGTGGAGGGCGGCGACAACCGCCAGGAATCGGTCGCCAACGCGCTGGGGGCCGTGGCTGCCAACGAGGACGACATTGTCCTGGTGCACGATGCGGTGCGGCCGCTGATCGACGCGGCCACCATCGAACGCACCATCGACGCGGTCATCGAACACGGCGCGGCGATTGTGGGCATGCCGGCGGTCGACACCATCAAGCAGGTGGAACGAACCGCGCATGGGGCGCTGATTACTTCGACGATTCCGCGTGAGTTCATCGTCCTGGCGCAGACCCCGCAGGGGTTTCGTTTCGGAGTGCTGCAGCACGCGTTTGCCGAAGCTACGGCCGACGGCTTTGTGGGTACCGATGAGGCCTCAGTCGTCGAGCGCTCCGGCCATCCGGTCGCCGTCGTACCCGGTTCTCAGGTTAATCTGAAGATCACCCAGCCCGGCGATCTGGAGTTGGCGGAGTTTTATCTTCGCCAGCGCACCGTGGTCGCGGGCCGGCACCTGGGATAGTTTTAGAGCAGCGACAGGCACGGAGCGAATGGACACAAGGATCGGATTCGGCTGGGACTCACATGCGTTCAAGGCAGGCGTACCACTGCGCATCGGCGGGATGACGCTGCAGCACCCCGAGGGGCTGGCAGGCCACTCCGACGGTGATGTGTTGTTGCATGCCATCACCGATGCCCTGCTGGGCGCGGTGGCGGCGGGCGATATCGGCAGCTTTTTTCCGCCCGGAGACCCGCGCTGGAAGGACGCCGACTCTGCGATCTTTCTGCGGCTGGCGCTGGAAGAACTTGACCACGCCGGCTACCAGATCGTGAACGTGGACACGACGCTGATCCTGGCCGCGCCCAAGATCTCGCCGATTGCCGGCGAGATGCGCTTGCGGGTCGCGGAATTGCTGGGCGTGGATCTCGACCAGGTCAGCATCAAGGCCAAGACGCCGGAGGGCCTGGGGCTCGATCACGTGGCCCAGTGTCACGCGGTGGCGCTGGTGGAGCGCTCCCTCGACGACGATGATCTGAAGAGCATGAGCGCGGTGATCGAGAGCCAGCGCCAGCTCGAAGACGTGGTCGATGACCTGCTGGCGTCCGTTCACGGCGTGCCCAAGAAAAAGATCATCGATCCCGTGTACGACACCGAAGACATCACCTGAGGGAGCAATGCCGGGGAAAACCCCCGGACGCACAAAACGCGGCGAGTGCAATCGCCGCGTTTTGCATTGCAAATCCAATCCGGGAATCGTTTCAGGGCTGCGGCTTGGCATCCTGCGCGGTCTGGGTGGGCTGGGCGGCGGGCTTTCTGGCGAAGTAGCCCTTGCGGGTCCTGACAATCAGCCGGCCCCGGTGCGGCGCCCGCGCCTCCACATGGACGACGCGATAGCCCTCGATGCTGGAGGGCTTGGAAGAGTGATACCCGATGGTGTACTGGTTACGGATATCGCGGGCAACGTCGGAAGCGATCTCGTCCACGTCTTTCAGCGATGAAGGGAAATAAGCAATGCCGCCGGTCTCGGTGGAGAGGCTGTCGAGGGCGTTGCGGGCGCGCTCGGCCTCGGACTTACTAGTGTCGTAGAGCAGGCCGATGGTGTAGACCACCGGACCGCCAAGGTTTTGCACCCGGCGGATGGCCTGTTCAAGGCCCAGGCGAGAGGCATTGTCGGCGCCGTCGGTCACGATAAGCAACACCTGCTTGCGCTGCTTGGCATGCTTTGACAACTCATCCGCGGATGCGGCGACGGCGTCGTAGAGGGCCGTGGTGCCCCGGGAGTCGAAGTGAGCGAGGCCGCGGTTGAGGGCGGCAAGATCCGACGTGAATCCCTGGTCGAGAAACGCGTGGTCGGAGAAGTTGACCACAAACGTGGCGTCCTTGGGATTCGATTCCTGAAGCAGGTTCATGGCCGCGGCGTTGACCGCGGTGCGCTTGTCAAGCATGGAGCCGGAGTTGTCGATGAGAATGCCCATGGAAACGGGCTGGTCCTGGTGCTGGAAGGAGTTGGTCGCCTCGGCTGTGCCATCTTCCCAGACCCGGAAATCAGCCTGCTTGAGATCGGTTACGGGCTTGCCGCTTTCGTCAACCACGGTGCAGTCGAGCAGCACTTCGTCCACGTCTTCATGGAGGGTATAGACCCCGTTTTGTCCCTTTTTCAGAGCCCCGGCGCGCTCAGTGGTGGGAGCAGCCGGATTGATGGCCATATTGTCGTCGGGATCGGGAGAGATGATGGGGTCGTGGTCGAGTGAGAGGTCGGGCTGAATTTCCGGGCGGGTCGGATCGTAAGTGACAGGCGCGGTGGGCTTTGCCTGGGTCGCAGGAGCTGCCGGCGTAGCCGGCGCCTGGGCAAAAGCCAGCGTTCCGAAACCGGCGAGCAACAGGGTTGCCAGCGCTGCCGGACGCACGGGATGGAACGAAACGTAAGGAATTGAGAGCATGGAACAGAAGCCGCCTGTATGCGAGATGATCCCTAAACAGTTGGATGCATAACCGCGCCCGGAAGCCACGTTCCCACGGTACCGGGACCGAAAAGGCCGCCAAAATGGCGCCCATATGGATACGCGTGCTTCAAGCGGGCTGCGCGGGTGTTGCACACTTCCATTATCCATCAGCCTTGAGGAAGCCGAAGTGCCGCTTTTGGGCGATGTCCGGATGCCCGGAGCGCAGCGTAATGGATGTGATCTCGGGCGGGCAGTCGAAGCGGAAGGGAACGCCCACGGTGCCAATCCCTCGGTTGACGTACAACTGCATCTTGTTGAGTTGGAACCAGCCCTCAACATATTTCTTGCCGCCGGGGGGCAGGTTCAGGGGGCCCACAAAGGGCATCCGCACCTGGCCGCCGTGCGTATGCCCGCTCAGCATCAGGTCGATGGCGGTTCCGACCGGCTGGGCGATGAGGCTGTCCGCGTAGTCCGGGGCATGGCACATGACGATAACCGGCTCGTTGACGACATTGCGAATGCGGGTGGGGATCGCCACATCCGGGTTAGGGGTGCCGCAAACCGGATCGTCGAGGCCAACCAGCCAGACACGGCTGCCGTCGCGCTCAAGAGGCAGGGAGGCGTTGTCAAGCAGGGTGATGCCGTTAGAGACGAGGGCGTCGGCGACTTCCTTGCGGCCCAGCCACAGGTCGTGATTTCCGAGGATGGCGTAGCGCTGCTTGCATTGGAGTTCGTTGAGCATGCGCGCGCAATGCCATGCCGAGCGCTCGCAATAGTTGCGGGTTGTGATCTGGCAGGAAACGTAATCGCCGGTGAGGAGCACGATCTCCGGCTGCAGCCGGTTGATGCGATCGATGGCCTGGCGGAGCATGAACGGTTCGGTGAATTCGTCGAGATGAATATCGCTAAGCTGCACGACGTTCATTCCGTCGAAAGCCGGCGGAAGCGATGCGATGTGAATATCCACCGGTTTGACTTCGATCCAGTGCCGTTCGATCTCGCCCGAGTAGAGGGCGAGACCGGCGCCTCCGCAAAGTCCTGTCTTGAGGAAGTTGCGGCGGCTGACCGGCTGAGTCGATTCCGGCCCGGGTCGAATGGTTATTTCTGATGTATCGTTTTCCAATTCACCGTGTCCTGTGGGGTTGGCGGTTTCACCCAGGGTAGGATGGTCCGGCTGCGCGCTCGAGAACTACATATTCGAAGCGGAGCAGGGGTCATATCCCAGCGAGGTCGCACTGATCGGCGTGGGAGGAGTGGGCGGCGTCGACCATGGAATCTTGGTGAAATCGAAAAACTCAAGCAGGTTGGACTGCGCTGCGTCGCGTGCAGTCAGGTGGGTGGAGCTGCCGATGAAGCGGTTCTCCACGAACTTGATGATGGCGGTGTGGTCCATGGGCGTATGCGATACGTAGTGCTTGCGCGTGAAGGGCGAGATCACGATGTTGGGGACGCGAAAGCCAAGCTGCGCAGACACGCCGTTCACATACTCCGCGTCGGTGGTCTTGGTCCCGGGATCGCCCGTGACCAGATCGCAATGCGTAGTCGGCGCGCCGCTGGGCTGGCAGGGTTGGTAGCTGTCGGGGTTGACGGCAATGGACGAGATATCAGGAATCGAACCGAGCGATGCGTCGGTGTTCTGGTTGGAATGGCCGGGCACGGGCGGTACGTGATCGTAAGGACCGCCGCCCTCGTCGTACGTCAGGAAGAAGACCGTGTTTTTCCACGAGGAGCTCTTGGTCAACGCAGCGACGACGGTCGCGACCTGGGTTTGTCCCTTGAGGATCGAGTTGCCGGAGCCGGGATGCTCGTCGTTCACGCCCGATCCAGACTCGATAAAGGCAAAGCTGGGCAGCGTGCCGTTGGTCAGGTCAGTGTAGTACTGCGAGAGCGGGGCGATGTGGTTGGGATCGATGCAGAAAGAGTTGGTTGAGTCGCCCACCACGCTCGATGCTTTGGTGGTGCCGGTACAGGCCGCGTGCGTGGAGTTGAAGTAGAGGTACCGGAACGAATAACTCAACGACGAGAAGGTCGTATCAGGATAGTTGCCGTAGGGATTGGTCGTCTGGCACGGGCTCGAGGCCAGGCAGAGATCATCAGTCGTGGTGTAGTAAATCTTCCACGAAACCTTGGCCGTATCCAACTCCTGAAAGATGGTGGGAATGTTCAGCTGGGGCAGATGATCGTCGGATCCGGGGTCAAACTCCAGCCCTTGCGTGGTTCCGCCGGTGAAGGTAGCAATGCGGTTGGGAATGCTCTTGCTCGAGACTGGCGAGAACCAGCGATCGGACAGCGCGAACTGCGAGGCCATGTAGTAGTAGTAGTTCAGGAATCCCTGATCGTAGTAGCCCATGGCGCGTTCCCCGGTAGTGTCGGTGAACTGGCCTGAGCATTTGCTTGTGCCGTTGTTGCAGCGGGTGGAGAAGCCCTCCGCAATGTGCACGAAGCCATCCATCTTGATGGCCCGGGTGGTGGAGAAGTCCCAGCGGTTGACGTCGCCGTAGCTTTCCAGCCACGCCGAGGTTTCGTCATCGACGCAGGTGCTCTTCAGTTTGAACAGCGGGTAGGATGTACCCTCATCATCGGAATTGCTGATGGTGGTCAGCTTGTCGTCGACCCCGTCTACCTCATAATCCTTGCCATCGTCGCCAATGTTGAGGCCATTGGCCTTGCGGTAGGGATTGAGCATGCCGAAGTAGTGATCGAAGGAGCGATTTTCCTGCAGCATCAATACCACGTGGCTGATGGCGTTGAGGCTGGCGGCGGGAATCACGGTAACGGTGCTGGCCTGCGATGCGTTGCCGGTGCTGCCGCTCACTTCAGCGGTATACGTGGTGGTTGCGGACGGTGTGACCGTCAGAGATCCGCCCGTTGCCGCCAGGTGATAGACGCTGCCGTCGGAACCGGAGACCGTAACCGTAGACGCCTGAGCGGCGGTAACGATGAGCTTCGATGAAGTGCCGGCGGTGACGGTGAGCGGGTTGGCAGTCATGCTGACGCTGGGGGGAGCCGGCGTTCCGACGATGATGTTATCCGTGAAAACGGTGGCGCCACCGCACTTGTCCCATTCCTCGACTACGGTGTGCTCAGCGCCGTTGGCCATGGCGATGCTGGTGTTGAGTGAAGTTCCGTTCACAACGTACACGCGAACGTTATTCACATACACGCCCATGGAGGCAACGCCCGCGGCGCAGGTCGTGGTGGTCGCAGTGGCGACATAGTGAACCGGCGATGGAACCGTGGAGCCCGGAGTGGGGCTGGTTACCGAAACCGTCGCAAACGCCGGGGAAGCACACGAGAGAACTGCAAGGAGGAAATATTGACAGGGCTTCATTGGGCACACCTTGGAACCGCTTGTTTTTTCTTGGAAAGGCTGATTCTGTTGACAGACTGCTGGTAGTTCAGATGCACGATGGCAACGACTTGGTTTGTTGGCCCGTGACTGCGCCTGCCATACAAAAGTGGTAGGAAACAAATGGGCCCAGTTCGCGTGTCGCGTAAGGCAGTGCAATCGCACGATCTCCTATAGTGGTGTTAAATATGAGTCAATTCGTTGCGCAGGAGCAATTTAAAGGTTCCTGTTTAGATAATCGATCGTTTACAGAACGCGCGATATGTAGCGATATGGCACGGATTACGTGCGCTGCGCGTTGCTGTTTGACGTGTCGTAGTACGTTAGGTCAGCAAGCATTCTGGTTACGGAAGTGATCCTGGTGCAGGCCATTCGATGGGTTTGGATAGGTCTTTTTTCTGTTGTGCTGACGGGTTTACGGGCATGGGCCGCCGGCCCGGCCGTGGTCGCATACGTGTTTCCGCAAGACACGCTGCTCCAGCCTGGGGCGGTTGATGGCAGCAAAATCACGCGCGTAAATTTCGCCTTTGCAAATATCAAGGACGGCCAGATGGTCGCCGGCTTTGCCCAGGACGCGGCCAATCTCGCCCTGCTTGGAGAATTGCGCAAGGAGAACCCATCGCTCACCATCCTGGTGTCGGTGGGCGGGTGGCAGTGGTCCGGCGAGTTCTCGGCGATGGCCGGCAAGCCCGCGAGCCGGGCGCGTTTTATTCACAGCGCGGTCGAGTTCGTACGCAGATATCGTCTCGATGGCGTGGACATTGACTGGGAGTATCCGGGCCTGCCTGGCGCAGGACACCGGTTTCGTCGCGACGACAAGCAGAACTTCACCGCCCTGCTGGCGGAGATGCGCGCTGCTCTGGACGCGGAGGCAAAGAGATCGGGGCGCAGGCAGTACCTGACTATCGCCGCGGGAGCTTCCGATGAGTACCTCGCGCACACCGAGATGGCCAAGGTGCAGCAGTATATCGATACTGTGAACCTGATGGCTTATGACTACTACGAGTCAAGCTCCAGCGCGACCACGGGCAATCATGCGCCGCTCTATGCCGATCCTGCCGATCCGGAGAAGGTGTCGGTCGATGACACGGTACGCGCCTTTGAAGCGGCGGGTGTCCCGGCGGAAAAAATTCTGCTCGGCGTGCCCTGGTACGGCCATGCATGGAGCAAGGTGGCCGGGGTCAATCACGGGCTTTTCCAGCGTGGCAAGCCGGCGCCGGACGTGCCGGTGTCGTTCAGCGATGTGCAGTCGTCCATGCTGGGCCATGGATTTACCCGCTATTGGGACGCGGCCTCGTCTGTGCCGTATTTGTACAACCCATCCAGGCGGATTTTTGTTTCGTATGAAGATGAACAGTCCGTCGCCGTGAAGAGCCGTTATGTTCTGGAGCACAAACTGGGCGGGGTAATGTTCTGGGATTACGCCAGCGATCCGAGCGGCAAGCTGCTGGCGGCAATCAACGGCGCACTGCATCGGAGCGCGGCGCCGCGGCCCACGCGTGCGGTTCACTGAAATCCGGCCGGGTCAAAGCCTGACCGCATCAATGAAAGTTGTGCGAGCGGATCTCGATATCTCTGATATCGAGCGGGGTGATGCGTTTGGCTTTTACGTGCACCACGCCATCCTGCTGCTGCAAGGGGCCCTCGACCTGGACGAAACGGCTGCGCGTGACCACGACGCGGTTCTGCTCGAAGCTGTCGGGCGTGATGATGATGTTGGCGATGCCGGTTTCATCTTCAAGGGAGAGGAAGACGAAGCCCTTGGCGGTGCCGGGACGCTGGCGGGCGATGACGCAGCCCGCTACGCGCACGAACTGATTGTTGGGGAGGCGGGTAAGCTCGTCGGCGGTGGCGATGCCGTCGCGGCGGAAAGCAGCCCGATGGTAAGCCAGCGGATGAGGGCCGGTAGTGAGGCCGGTGCCGGAATAGTCCGCGGCAAGGCGCTCTTCAGTAGTCATCTGGCGGAGCGGAAGTGCGCGGGCAGCGGAGGCAGGCTCGGCGGCGTTGCGCAGCAGCGGTCCGACGGGACGGCCCGCCTGCTCGACCTGCCACAGGGCATCGCGGCGGTGGGCCACATCGCCGAGTGAATTCAACGCGCCGATGCGGGCCAGGGTGACCAGTTCCTTGCGATTGAGCGCGGGCACGCGTTGGGCCAGATCGTCGACGCTGCGGAAGAGGCCGCCCTGCAGGCGCGCGGTGATGAGCGCTTCGGCGGCGGACTGGCGCACGCCCTTGGCGTAGTTCATGCCGATGCGCAAGGAGATGGTGTTGTCGGGCTCGTGTTCGAGCGTGCACAGCCACTCGGAGCGCTGCGCGTCGATAGGACGCACGCGCAGGCCGTGACGCTGCGCATCCTTGATCAGCACGGCGGGAGCATAGAAGCCCATGGGCTGGTTGTTGAGCAGGCCGCAGGTGAACGCGGCGAGGTAGTGCACCTTGAGATAGGCCGATGCGTAAGCGATAAGCGCGAAGCTGGCCGCATGCGATTCAGGAAAGCCGTACATGGCGAACGAGGAGATGCCCTGCACGATGTTGTCCTGCGCGTCTTTGCCGATGCCGTTCGCGGTCATGCCTTCGCGCAGGCGGCCTTCGAGATCGCGCATGCGCTGCATGGAACGGCGCATGCCCACGGCGCGGCGCAGCTCTTCCGCTTCGGCTCCCGAAAAGTTGGCCACCACCATGGCCATGCGCAACAGCTGTTCCTGAAAGAGGGGTACGCCGAGGGTGCGCTTGAGCACCGGCACCAGCGAAGGATGCGGATAGGTGACCTCTTCCCTGCCCTGGCGGCGGCGCATGTAAGGATGCATCATCTTGCCCACGATGGGACCGGGGCGGATGATGGCTACCTGCACTACCAGGTCGTAAAAACGCGTCGGCGCGTTGTGAGGGATGGAGGCCATCTGCGCGCGGCTCTCCACCTGGAACATGCCCACGGTGTCGGCCTTGCGCAGGGTCGAATAGACCACATCGTCTTCGGGGAGCGTGGCGACATCGACGTGCTGGCCGTAGTGGCGGGGGATGAGCTCAATGCTGTCTTTGAGCACCGCCATCATGCCCAGGCCGAGCAGGTCTACCTTGATAAGACCGAGGTCGGCGCAGTCTTCCTTGTCCCACTGCACCACGCTGCGGCCCGGCATGGACGCATGTTCGATAGGCACCACGCGATTGAGCATGCCGGCGCAGATGACCATGCCGCCGGAATGCTGGCCGAGGTGGCGGGGCAATTCCTGCAGGCGCATGCAGAGGTCGAGATAGTGGGCGATGCGGGGATGGCGCACATCGAAGCCGGCCTGCGCGAAGTGGCTGGCCATGGTGTCGTTATCGCCGCGCCACTCCCAGTGGCCCACCAGGCTCGACAGGCGCGTGATCTGTTCGTCTTCGAAGCCCAGCGCCTTGCCGACTTCGCGGGCGGCGGACCGGCTGCGATAGCTGATGACGTTGGCGGTCATCGCCGCGCCCAGCACGCCGTAGTGCTCATAGACGTATTGAATGACCTGTTCGCGATGATCGCCGGAAGGCAGGTCGAGATCGATGTCGGGCCATTCGCCGCGGTTCTCGCTGAGAAAGCGCTCGAAGAGCAATTCCATGCCCACGGGATCGACGGCGGTGATTTCAAGCGCATAGCAGACGGCGGAGTTGGCCGCGGAGCCGCGTCCCTGCACCAGGAAGCCGTTCCACTGGCAATAGCGGATGATGTCCCACACGATGAGGAAGTAGCCGGCAAAGCCGAGCTTGGCGATCAGCGCGAGTTCGTGGCGCACCTGGGCGCGGGCCTTGTCGAGCAGGTGGCGCTTGGCGGGCGAGCCGTAACGCTTGCGCACGCCCTCTTCCACGCGCTTGGCCAGAAAGCTGTCCATGGTTTCGCCGCCGGGCAGCGGGTAGCGGGGAAATTCGTAGCCGAGATCGTTGAGCGTGAACGCCAGCCGTTCGTTCACATGGCGAGTGTTGGCGATGGCTTCTGGAATGTCGCGAAACAGGGACGCCATTTCGCGCGCGGTGCGGACATGGCGCGCGGAGTTGGCGGTGAGCAGGCGGCCGGCGTCGTCGAGCGTGGTCTTGTTGCGAATGCAGCTGAAGACATCGAGCAGTTCGCGATCCTTGGCCTGGGCATAGCGCACGCCGTTGGTGGCTACCACCGGAAGATGGCACGAAGACGCAAGGCCAAGCAGGGCCTGGTTGCGGCACTCTTCATCGCGCAGATGATGGCGCTGCAGTTCAACGTAGACATTTCCGCGGCCATAGATGGCGGCGAGGCGGTCGAGGCGCCGGCGCGTTTCGTCCGCGCCATTCTGAACGAGCGCGGAGGCCAGCGGGCCTTCGTCGCCGCCGGTGAGGCAGATGAGTCCGGCGGAAAATTCTTCCAGGTCATCGAGGGTGGCGGCGCCTTCAGCCTTGGTGGTCTCGCGCATCTTGAAGCGGGTGATGAGCTGGCACAGATTCTGATATCCCGCCTGGGAGGCGCACAGCAGGGTGATGCGGGGCGGCTCGTTCGGGCATTGGTGAGGAAGCCAGGATTGAGGCGTGAGGCGATCGCCGAAGGAGGAGACGGCGATCTCGGCACCGATGCGGGCCTTGACGCCGGTGTCTTTGGACGAGGTGTGAAAGCGCGCAACACCGTAGAGGCCGTTGCGATCGGCGAGCACCATGGCGGGCATCTGGAGTTCGACGGCGCGTTCCATCAGCGCTTCGGGCTGCGAGGCGCCGTCGAGAAAGCTGAAGGCGCTGGAGGCGTGCAGCTCGACGTAGTCCTCAGTGTGGCCGGCCGCCCCACTCAGGACGTCAGTCATAGTAGGCCTCCAGCCTCCATTCATTGCGGGCGCGATCGCAGATCAGCAGGCAGGCGACGGAGGCGCCGTTGCTGCGTTCGGCCAGCACATCCCATTCTTCGAGGTCCCACCCTCCGGCGGACCACCAGCAGCCGTTGGTCTTCCAGGGGCCGTAGGCGGCGGTGATTTCAAAGCGGCTCTCCGCATCGCTAAACGACGCGGGCCGTTGTTCCTGCTGCACCACGCGGACGGGCATGGGCGGGCGTACGCGCCGCATGGCCATGCGCGGCGGCTCAGGTTGAGGCGGTGCCGGGTAGGCTGCGACGGCAAAGGTTTCGAGATGAAAGCTGCCGGGCCGGTGGGTGTCTTCAAGCACCGGCGAGCCGACACGGTCGTCGCCCACGATGGCGCGCAGGCGGGCGAGGGTTACGTCCAGGCGCGAAGGCTCGGGTGTCTGGGGGGCAAAGAGTCCAAGCTGCACCGTACCGGACTGGCCGGCTTCGGCGATCAATTCCAGTGCGACCACGGCGGCGCTGGGAGGGTGCGCGGCGATTTCAAGCTGCAGCAGCTTGAGTAGAAATTTGCGATCGCTGGAGGGGATGGCGGGGCGGAGGACGCGTTCATGCACCTTTTTGCCTTCGAGCTGCATGCGCACGGTGAGCCATGCCAGCGAGAAGGCGCGGTCGGTAGCGCGGGCTACCAGGCAGTCGATCATGCGCGCGCCGATGAACAGCAGCGAATCCAACTGCTCCACCGGGGTTTCAAAGGCGCAGTATTCGCGCAGGGTGAAGTCCGGCTCGATGGGCTCGAACAGGTGCGGGTGCTCGCCGCGGGCCAGGGCCCGCCAGGCGCGGGAATGGGGGCCAAGGCGGGTGATCAGTTCGATTTCGGGCAAGGCGGCGAGTTCTCCAAGGGTGCGAATGCCCCACATGGCAAAGGTGAGGTGCGGGCTTTCATCGAGGTCGAGGGCGTTAAGCGGCAGGCGGGCGAGGGCGTCGGCTTCGCGGCCGGGGGGAAGAACGGCTATGCCGCGCAGGTTGGCGGCCTTGATGCGGGCGGCATGGAAGTTGACGCTTACGGCGATGGAGACGCGAAAGCCGGCGGCGGCAAGCGCCTTGCGAAGGCGTTCTGCCAGCTGCGCGGGGGTTCCAAAGAGACGCTCGGTGCCGGCGATGTCGAGCACGAAGGAACAGGCAGTTCCATGGCTGGTCTCTTCGATGCGGGGCGAAAATTGCGCTGCGCACTCCAGCATGACAGCGCGGGCCGCGGTCTCGGTGTCGAAAGAGCGTTCAAGGATGTGGACCGCGGGTATGTCATCGGTGTCAAGGCGGGTCATGCCCAGGCAGACGCCCTTGTCGTGGGCATGGCGGTTCATGGCACAGACATATTCCTGCGGGGAGCGGCCTTCGATGATGGCGACCGGCTGTTCCCTGAGGTCGGGCCGCAGGCGCAGCACCGCCTGGGCTGGAAACTCAGCCGCATAAATACAGGCAAACAAGGTGGCGACACTCATGCTTGCTTCTCCCGTTCCCAGGCGCCGGTGGCCGACCAGGTGGACGCGGGTGGTTTGCGCAAAGCGCCGGCGCCAGGAGTAAAGCGTTGACGACCACGCTGCAACTGGAACGTAACGGAACGCAAAACGGTTTTTCCGGGTGCTGGGGCGGCCAGGGGTGAGCAATCGAGGGCGAGGGCGGCGCTGGATTGCGCATAGTGGCTTTGGCCCAGGACCAGCAGGCTGCAGCGAGTGCGGTCGGCAGCCTGGCGGAACCGGAACCAGGTGGCCAGGGGGATGCGCCGGCCGTGTTCAGGAGCGGTGTCGCCCAGATCGAGAACGATAGCCGCAAAGCCTGCCGCCTGGAGCAGCAGGTCAGTGGCGCGCAGGGCCTGGTCGAGGCGGCTCCAGGGCGCCTGCTCGCGCCTGGCCATCTGCGCCTTTCCTGCTCCGGAGGCATGGGTGTCGGGCTGTTTTGCAGCCGGGGCTTTGGCATCAGTGCAGCGCACCCACAGAAGCCGGCGCAGGTTGACGCCGTTGGCGGCGGCGGATTCCGGATCAAGCGCATCGTTGACATCTACCCAGGCGCAGACGCGGTCTTCGGCGGTGCGCTGCGCGAGGAACGCCAGGGCGAGGCTGGTGCGGCCGGAGCAGACCGGCCCGCTGATTTCGCTGATGGCTCCGATCGGCAGCCCGCCATCGAGCAGTCCATCCACTTCGTCGATGCCGGTCGACGCCATTTCGCGGACGACGCGCGGCGCCGGCGACAGCGCGGCAGGAAAGCGGCTGGCGAGATTGCGTTCGATATGGAGGCGAAGGGCGGTGGCGGCAGACATGGGGTAGGCGAATATTTTCGCCTTTTGTTCGCTTAGATTCGCGCATTCCCCGGCGGTTGTCAAAGCCCGGTCGGTGGATAATCTTCTTCCTTATTGATAAGGAAATGGTTAGCTGCCGCAGGTGCAAACGGGGACAGAGAGGATTCAGGGGCGTGAAGTCCCGTGCAGGGTGAGAACGTAGTCGGCCAGGGCTGAAACCTGGGAGTCGGGCAGGTATTCGTGGCCGGCCATGTCGGTGCCTTTAATCCCGAACTTGACGATGCGGGCCAGGTCGAGGCGCTGCCGGGCAAGGGATGCGCCGGAGTCGAAGTGGTCGAGACGATCGCGGGCCAGATCGGGCGGAAGGCGGCGGAAAGAGGATGCCCAGGCGCGGCGAACAACGCCGTCGGGGTTGTGGCAGGTGGCGCAGTGTTCGGCAAATAGCTGAGCGCCATCGGCGGCTTCGCCATGAACCGCACCGGAGGGCTGCCATCCCGCGATTTGCTGCCAGTGACCGGGGGCATTGAGGCTCACCAGATAGGCGACCAGGTCCTGGCCGCGGCTGTCGTTGAACAGGTAATCGTAGCGCGGCATGGGGGATTGATAGCTCACGTCGCGCGGATTCATGAAGTGGATGCGCAGCCACAGCGGGGAGCGGCGGGTGCCGACCTGGCTCAGGTCCGGTCCCTGGCGGCGGTTGCCGATCAGGGGCGGCTGCTGGCGGTGAATCTCTTCGACGCTGGTGACCGGGCCCCACATGAGCACATCGGGGCTGTTCGGCCGTACATATTGCGAATGGCAGTTGATGCAGCCTTCGGCAATGTAGACGCGGCGGCCGCGTTCGGCGGCAGAAAGAGCCGCTGACCCGGCCAGCGGCCGCGCCGGCGGGTGCAGCCAGCGGGTAACGACGAACGCCGCAGCCAGGACCAGCACGACCGCGAGAAACTGGCCTTCACCGGAACGATGGAGGCGGCCGGCTCTCAAGGCGTTCCAGATCCATGGAACGAAAAACAGGGCGCCGGCAACCGCCACGAAGGCGGGGGGGACACCGTGCAGGTTGGTGGCCATGCCGATGCCCATGGCGGAGCCGATCCATCCCGCGACCGCGTAAAGCGAGCCGGCGCGACGGGCGCGCAGGCCATGGGCGCCGCTGATCAGAAACGAGGGGTAGGCGACCAGGGCAACCGAATAAAGCGAGACGCCGATGGGGTAGAGGACGCCGGCCAGGGGGACCTGGGAAGGGTCGAGAAGCAGCAGGCATGCAGAGGCGAGCACGCCCAGCGCCAGGGCCAGCGTGACGAAGACGCCGCGGCGCGCTAAAAGCCACGCGCTGAGAATGGCGGCGGCGAGGTGGAGGATACCGGCACGCCAAAGGTGCAGGTCGCCCTGCCAGGTTCCAGCCTTGAGCTGGGGTGAGTTCTGAATGATGTAGAAGGCCGCCGAGTCCAGCCAGACCAGCGCCGTGAACCAGGCCAGGACGAGCGCGAAGGGCACCGGCGAGAGGTGGGCCGGAGCGCCCGGTTGCGTTTCATCCTTCGCAGGCTGTCGGCGATCGATGACGGTGCGATGGGCCGCGATCGCGCCCAGCAGGCAGGCACCGGCGGCGGACATGGCGATGCCGCGAGGGGGCGCCGTAAACAGGGGCGGGAAATTGCAGATGAAGTAGCCAATGCCGGTGCCGAGAGCGACCTTGAACAGCGGCGCGCGAGTCCCGGTCCACAAGGCGAGATTCGATACGAGGGTGACGGTGAGCAGCCCCAGCGAGGCGCCAACGACCAAAGCAACGAGCGCAGCCGTTACCGCATTCAGCGGCAGCAGGGTGAGGAGGGCGGCCGACAGGCACCCGAAGAGCCCGGCCTGGAGGCGGCGAGCGGCGTCTGGCCACTTGCCGATGCGGGGAGCGAGCAGGCTCATGCCGATGCCGCCCGCGGCCATGGCTCCCATCACCGCTGGCAGGACGCCGGGTCCGATGCCGAGTTCGGCCAGACGCTTGAGAAATCCGAACTGGGCAAAGATCAGGAAGTAGGTGTAGGTCGCTGCAATCAGCAGGACCCCCTGCCAGCCTTCGGCGGACGAAGGACTGTGGGCGTCAGGGTGGACCGGGGCGGCCCGGTTGCCGTCGAGCCGGTTTGGGTCAGGCGGCACGTTCGAGCCATCCCAGCGCGAGGCCGGCCCACTGAATGAGAGCGAACGCTCCATCGGAGAGCGCGACGGTGATCCAGCGAGGTTCCAGAGAACCGGCGGCCACCTGCCACACAATAAACAGCGCGACCAGGGTGCGAACCAGGGCGGTGATCTTCCACTGGGTAGACCAGCCGATGTGAGCATGCGCCATGAACGGCCAGCGCAGGGCGGCCCACCAGTAGGTCAGCCCCACCGAGAGCACGAACACGCCGATGTAACGCACAAAAGCCACCGGCTGGGGAATGATGCCGAGGCCCATCAGATGAAGTGTCCAGGCCGGCGCGGCGATGAGCAGAAGCCCGGTTCCGGCGTCGCTCAGGCCGGCGAGGTATTGATAGAGAACGAGCCAGTGCCGTGCCGGTGATTTCATGCCGACCGCCTCTGCCGGAGGGGTGCCGCGGCGGGCTGTCTGGCGATGGCGGCGCGGCTGCTCAGGCGGCGAGTCACCTGCCAGAACCACTGCGCCGAAGCAGCCGTCATGGCCACGCCCTGCACCAGGCGAAGGATGTAGAGGATGTTGCGGGCGGGGCCGGGAATCATGGTGAATGCCGGGTCCACTCCTTCGCGCCATCCGGCCAGCAGAAACAGCACAACGTAGGACAGAGTGCCGAGGTTCCACGCGGCGAATGCCCAACCGGAGTTCAGCAGGGGACGCGTCTCGCCGGCGGGATGAGCCTCTCCGGCCGGACCGGAATCGTTCAGCAAAACCGAGAGGATCAGCAGGAGCACACTCGTGACGAAGCCTGCCATAGCCAGCAGCGAGTGAGCCACCAGGCCATCGGTGAACTTGAGGCGGTCGAGGATGCCGGGCAGGAAGAACGCCCATCCTGTGGGAACCAGCAAGGCCCACCATGCCAGCGTGGCGAAGCGCCACATGCGGGTAGCGGCCGGCCAGGCGAAGGCGCTGAAATAAGCGGGAACCAGCGGGATCCACACCAGCAGGCTACCCAGGCTGATGAACTGCATGGGGCGGTGGTGGCTGACGTCTTCCCGGCCCAGGCCCAGGCAGAGCAGGGCTTCGATCGCGAAGACAATCCACGAGGTCCGAATCCAGAGATCTCCCCGGCCCTCACCTGCGGGTTTGCGGTGGGTGAGGCCGTAGGGCAGGAGGAACAGGATGAAGACCACTGCCAGCGTGGATTCCAGCTGGCTGGCCCCGGTCGGTCCGCCGGTGTCGGGATTCACGGCGGGATAGAGGCCGGGGCTGGAGGCGAAGTAGATGGCGAAGGGGACCAGCAGGAGCGTCCCCAGCCCGAGGAGCTTGGCGGCGCGGACATGCGCCGGCCGATTGCCGGGCAGGCGCCACGCATTGCTATAGGCAAGGGCGAGAACCAGCCACAGAAACAGGATGGCGGCGGGGAAAAGCACGCGGCTGTAGCCCGTCCAGTCAAGGAAGAGCTTGCCGCTGGTTTGCCCGTTCAGCCAGGAGACCGCCGCGATGGTCAGCGCCAGCGACCAGCAGATCAGCGCGGCGCGCGACCAGCCCGCGAAGGGCGCGCGGTCGGCGCCGTAGAGGCGGATGGCCCACGCGACCAGGGGCAGGGCGATCCAGCCGTAAAGCTGAAAGTTGAGGTGGACCGGCGTCCAGCGTCCGTAGCTCCACTCGCCCAGCCAGCGGCCGGCCGCCGGATAGAGGAGCAGGATGGCCAGCCATACACCGATGAGGTTGGCGATCAGCAGCCAGCCGAGACTGTGCCAGGCGGCGATGGTAAGGACGGAGCCGGCTTGCTCGTCGGTGGAAAGAGCCGATTGTGCATCGATGGCGAGGCCGGGAGCCTGCCTGGCGCGGGCGGGGGGCGATACGGCTGAAGCGGGTGCGAAGCTGCTATTCGCAGATCTTGCCATCGCGCATCTCCACCAGCCGGTCGCACCGTTGGGCCAGGCCGCGATCGTGGGTTGCCATCATCAGGGTAATACTTTCGGTGCGGGCCAACTCCAGCAGCAGTTCGAAGATCTGGGCGCTGGTGCGTTCGTCGAGTGAGCCAGTGGGCTCATCGGCCAGCAGGATCCCCGGCTTGTTCATCAGCGCCCGGCACAGGGCGGTGCGCTGGCGTTCGCCGCCCGACAGCTTCTGGATGCGCTGCTTGAGCCGGTGAGAAAGGCCGGTACGCCCGGCGAGTTGATGCAGGCGGCCCAGGGCGGCATTGCGCGGGGTGCCCGCGGCGACGGTCGGGATGAGGCAATTCTCTTCAAGGGTAAGGTCGGGAATGAGGTTGTGGAGCTGGAAGACGAAGCCCACTTCATGGCGCAGGTAATGAGTGCGGCGCTGCTGCTGAAGTGGGTTGCCATGCAGAAAAATGCGGCCCAGCGACGGCTCGTCGAGGCCGCCGAGCAGATGCAGCAGGGTGCTCTTGCCGCATCCGGAGGGACCGCAAAGAGCTACCGTCTGCCCTGCGTAGACAGAAAAATCGACGCCATTGAGAACCGGGATGGAGCCGCCCTCATAGCTCTTCCACACATCCTCGGCTCGGAGCACAGGGGTCGCGGCGGTGGGCGCCGGGACTGCAGCCGCGGGGCTGGAGTCGGCGTGACCTGCGGCGGTGACGGAGCTATTCAAAGCGAAGCGCCTCCACGGCGCGAACCCGCATGGCGTAAAAGGCCGGATAAAGAGCCCCGGCAGCGCCGGTAATGCAGGCCAGCAGAACGACGGCAACCACCACTGCGGGCTGCACGTCGGCATCGACATACCCGTGCAGGGCGGGTATGAGCTTCAAGGCAATGATCGCACCGGCCCCGATGAGCAGTCCAAGCAGGGCGCCTACCAGTGAGACGACGCCCGATTCCCCGAAGATCAAGGCCGCGACCTGGCCGTTGGAAAATCCGTTGACGCGCAGGATGGCGATCTCGCGAATGCGGGTAAAGACCGACATGATCATGGTGTTGGCGACGCCCAGGCCGCCCAGCAATACACCGCATCCGCCCACCGCCCAGGCGGTAGCCTTGAGGATCTTGAACTGGGAGTAGGAGCGGTTGAACTCTTCATCTTCGAGGGCGATGAGGCTGGGGTACTGGCGTTTGACCTCGGCTTTAAAGGCGGACTGGTCGTTGCGGTTCTTCAGCTTGACCAGGAGCACCGAGGAGGTTCCGCTCTTGTGAAAGAAGTCCTGCGCGCTCTTGAGGGGCATGAAGACTCCACCGTCTTCGAAGCCATTTTTAGTGCGGATGATTCCGCTGACCAGAAACGTGCCGTGACCGATGGCCACGCGTGAGCCGGTTGCCGCGTGGAGAAACTCCGCGGCGCGTTCTCCCAGCACCACTTCCTCACGGTTGATGCCGAATGCGTTCTTGTTGCCGGAAAGCCAGGTCGCGTCCTGGATGCGGGCATCCTGCCCGGTTACGCCAAAGCAGGTGATGATGGGGTGGTCCTGGCTGGAGACGATGCCGAACAGGACAGGATTGGCCTTGTCGACCATGCTCCAGCCCTGGATCTGCTGCACCGAAGCGTCAGGCACGCTCGAGAAAAACAAGTCGGAGATGTTGCGTTCGAATACGATGAGCTGGCTGTCGGCCGAAAGCAGCCCGGCAAACATGCCGACCGCTCCCTGCAGGATGGTCACCACGGTAAGCATGGCAGCCACACTGAAGGCAATGCCAGCGATGCTGATCAGGGTGCGTACGCGATGACGGCCAAGATTGGTGACGATCAGCCTGAGAAAGATCATGATGCCCGAGTGAGACGCACCTCGGAGAGTTTTCGAATCTCCCTGTTGAATTGGACGCGCACTTCCCGCAGAAAGGCGAGATTGTCACGTCGCCGCACCAGGCGGTCGATGACCCGACTGCTGAGCGACATCAGGCGGTCGATGCGGTCGAAGGACTCCTGCGTGCCGATGCTGAGAGCGAGGTTGGGCCGGTCAAGATGGGCATCACGGGCGCCGGTCTTGCCATGCACGATTTCCGCGTGCAGCACGTCCTTGAGGTCGTCGAGGGTCTGGTAGCTGAGTCCCCAGAAGACCGACAGCCTCTCCAGAAGGCGGGCTTCATTGGGGCTTGCCTGCGCCACGATGGCGGGCAGAACCAGCGAGAGCCGAATCAGGGAGACGGTCTTGCCCATCGCGACCGCTTGCGGATCGCGGGTGCTGCGCGGCAGGCGGGCGTAATGCAGGTCCTGGCTCTGGCCGTTGAGCAACCCACTGATGCCGAGGTAGCGCTCGAGATAGCCGAGCCCCTCGGTTTGAACCTGCGCGGGAAGTCCGGCGACCGACTTCCATATCAGCGCATAGGCGCGGTTGATGAGGGCCAGTGCGGCGAGCATGGCAGCGCCTTCGCCATACACTTTGTGCACGCAGGGCACGCCGCGGCGCAGTTGCGCATCATCCATGGCGGGCAGATCGTCGAACAGCAGCGACGCGGTATGGAAATATTCAATCGCGATGGCGAGATGCTCGGCGCGCTCTTCGCTGAGCCCGAAGGAGCATGCAATGCGGTAGCCGAGCACCGCGCGCACCAAGCTTCCGGGATGTTCGAGGGTGTCGAGCAGGGCTCCGAAAAGATGAGGCTCGGCCCCGTGGGGCATCGGCATGCTGGCCTGAAATGCACGGCGTAGGCGGGAATGCACCAACGCGTGATTTGCGGCTGAATCCTTCATCGACACTCCAGGCTTGCGGCAGTGTTCGTATAGACGACACCGGGGATCAAAAGTAGCGCTTCGGAGGCGCCCTGTGGGCGGGCAAGTGTCCTGTTCCGGTCCACTAAGCGGCCACCCGTGAAGTTTGGTTAGGTTCTGTTCCCGGTATTTCTCCATTTAATCATGGGCTTAGAACGAAAAATGACGCGCCGATGAAAGTTGGCCTTCTCCCGCACCGATCGGGTGATTAGTCCGGCGGCCAGCGTGTCACCAGGCAGTGTCCCGGCGTTGCGTGCGGGCATTCACAGTGTGAACGCCGGGAAAAGAAAGCTGCCTCGAGCATGACAATGTCTTCATATACGCTTTCGATGCATTGACGCAAAGAGCACGCAACCGTCAGATTAGTAGGCGAGTCCCCCGTATAGTCGCCTGGCAACTCTTACAGGAGAGAAGCGTGAAGCTGGAGTCTGTTTGTAGCGCCTGGTTCGATTGCGCCGCTGAAATGCGGTTGCACGTGCCCGGTGGTTGGCAGGTGCGGATTCGCCCATTCAGGCGGATGACGAGCGCCGCGATTGCTATTTTGGCGCTGGGTTCGACCTTCGCCCTGGCGCAGCAGCACTACAAGGTCGATCCCGCCAGCAGCCAGGTTCGCTTTTCGCTGGGCGGTTCAGGACACGCGGTCGATGGCACATTCCACGTCAGCGCCGGCGACTTCACCCTCGATCCCGCCGGCGGAATCATGACCGGCACGGTCACCGTGGACGCGGGCAGCGGAGACAGCGGGGAAAAAAGCCGCGACAAGAAGATGACAAACGATCAGTTGAAGGCGCAGACTTTTCCTTCTGTGACTTTCGCCCCCACCAAGTTCTCCGGGCAGGTGAAAGACAGCGGCGATTCAACCGGGCAGGTGGACGGCACGTTCACGCTGCTCGGACAAGCCCATCCGATCACGGTGCCGATGACGGTGCATACGGAGGGAGACCGCTTCACGGCCATGGGAAGTTTCGTAGTGCCCTATGTGAGCTGGGGCGTCAAAGACCCGAGCATCATGTTTCTCAAAGTGGCCAAAGAAGTAAAGATCGATCTCAAGCTGGCAGGAACGGTCAGCAGGTAGACGCGGCCGGGCCGCCGGGCGGTCCCCTAGGAAAGAATGAATGCGCCTTTTGGTCATTGAGGACGATGTAGCCAACCAGAATTTCCTGGAACGCTCGCTGACACAGAACGGGTTCCAGGTGGACATAGCGCCAACCGGACGGGCCGCGGAAAAGATGGCTCCGGGGGGCAACCACGCCGCCATCATTCTCGACCTGGGCCTGCCCGACGACGACGGGCTGTCGCTGATTACGCGGCTAAAGCAGCAGGGAGTGCGCGCGCCGGTGCTGATTCTTTCGGCACGGCGTACGCTGGACGATCGGGTGCGCGGCCTGGAGATTGGCGGGGACGACTACCTTACCAAGCCCTATGCTCTGCCGGAGTTGCTGGCCCGTCTGCGCAACCTGCTGCGCCGCAATGCGCCCCCATCGGACGCAACGACGGTGCTGCAGGTGCTGGACCTGAAGCTAGATCTGCTGCGGCGCGAAGCCACCCGGGGAGATGAGCTCTTGCAGCTCACCACCCAGGAGTTCTCGCTGCTCGAGTATCTGTGCCGCAATGCCGGCCGCATCGTGAGCCGCTCGATGATCCTCGACCAGGTCTGGGGAATGCGAATCGAGCCCGACACCAACGTAGTGGACGTCCACATTTACCGGCTGCGCGGCAAAGTCGAAAAGCCCGGCAGTCCGCCATTGATCCGCACCATTCGTGGAGTGGGCTATGTACTCCGAGACAAGTAAGGGGCACACCGCCGCATGGCGCATTTCGCTGTGGAGCACGCTGGCCTTTGCGGCCGGTTCGGTGGTGCTGTTTTTCCTCCTGCAGCGGTTTGCTTCTCACGAGATCCAGCACCGCACCGACTCCTGGCTGAGCGGCGAGGTGGAGACGCTGGGCGACGTGGCCGAGCGCACACCGAAGAACGCGATCTACGACCGCATCGTTGACGAAGTGGCGGAGCTGGCCAGCAAAGAAGTGCCGCTGGAACTGGAAGCCGACGGCACCGATCAAAATCAGGCGGTCTTCTTTCTCGAAACCGGCAACGACAACCGGCTGAAGCTGTGGGTGGGCAAGGGCGACAGCAAACCCTATCTGAACGCGATCACCAACCCGCCGATCCCTCCGGGCAAGCCCGTGCACGTGGCGATTGCCGGATACTATCACCCGTTTCGCGTGGTTTCCCTGGTCACCCCGGAGGGAGATCGCATCCACCTTGGCCTGTCCGAGTCGCATGACATCCAGGTGTTGAAGCGCATGCGCCTGAGACTGCTTTCCATCTGCTCGAGCATCGTGCTGCTGGGCTTTGTAATCGTGTTCTTCTCGACCAAGCGGATGCTGGATCGCGTCCACCGCATCACCCGGACCGCGACTCGAATCGGGCAAAATGATCTGCGCAGCCGCGTCCCTGAAGGGCGCGGCAATGACGAGATCGCGCAACTGGCCCGCACCCTGAACCGGATGCTCGATCGCATCGAGAACTCGGTCAACCAGCTGCACACCATTACGGATTCGCTGGCCCACGACCTGCGCAGTCCCATGATGGCCATTCGCGGCAAGCTGGAACTGGCGCTGCTGGCCGACCACGAGAGCGCGGGAGCGGACCACATCGCGGCGGCACTCGAAGAACTCGACCGGCTCTCCGACTTCCTCACCAAGTCTCTCGATGTGGCGGAGGCCAATGCCGATGCCCTGCGGCTGCGCCGCGTGCCTGTGGACCTTGATGAGTTGCTGCGCACCATGGTCGATCTCTACGAACCGAGCTTCGCGGAACGGGGATTGAACGTTTCGCTGCGGAGCAATTCCTGCCTGCTGGTTTCGGCCGATCAGGGGCTGCTGCATCGCATGATGGCCAACCTGCTCGACAACGCCATCAAGCACCTGTCACCAGGAACCACGATCGGGATCGAGGTGCAGCCGCACGGCGATTTCGGGCGAGTCGCAATCGAGGACAACGGACCGGGATTCCCGCCCGAGATCGTAGACCGGCCCTTTGAGAAATACGCCAAGGGACAAAATTCGGCCGGACGGGGCCTGGGCCTGGCGTTTGCCGAAGCCGTGGTGCGCACTCACGGCGGACAGATCCGCGCCGGCAATGGGCCGAACGGCGGGGCGGTGATTGTGATCGATCTTCCCTTGGCCGATCCGGCGGCGCTGGTCAACGAACATTCAACCCAGACCGAGGACCCGGTGGCCGGAGATTGACAGCTCGCCGGACAGTTGAGCAATCGAGCCTCGGTTCCGCCGATTGAGCTGTTGCAATTTGGGGTGGTGGTGCATATCATCGGGGTATGCAAGGTTCGCTCTGTTGTCGCCGCTGTTACACGCATCGCGTGCAGAGGTGACCTGAACCGGCTGTTTCAGACAAGCTCCCAAAGGTTTCCAGAACGCCCGCGATACAGCCCTAGCTGACGCGGGCGTTCTATTTCTGCAATCCATTCAACCGATATCGGCCGTGAAGGAAAACGATGGCTCAAGCTGCTCCCGAAAAAGAAACCAAAGCCCAGCGGATGGAACGTCTCAAGCGCGAGAAGAATCCTTGGAACGCCTTCGATGAAGTGCGCGCGTTTGCCCGTGAAGGCCGTGCCAGCGTTGTGCCCGAGTGGGCTTCGGCGTACTTCAAGTGGTGGGGTGTCTACACCCAGGGCGACGGTGTAGGCGCCACCGGCGGCAAGGGCGGTGAAGGCCTGGCCACCGAGTACTTCATGATGCGCATCGGAATTCCCAATGGCATCATCACCTCGAGCCAGCTCCGCACCATCGGCGAAATCACGCGCAATCACGCGCGCAATCTGGCCGACATCACCGTGCGCCAGAACATCCAGTTGCACTGGCTCACCATCGAGTCTCTGCCCGAGGTGGTGGATGCGCTCGACGCCATCGGGCTCTCGCCCAAGGGCGCATGCGGCGACGTCGTGCGCAATGTGACGGGCTGTCCGCTGGCCGGCATCGCGCACGATGAGATCATCGACGCCTCCCCGATCGCGGTGGAAGTGGCGCACCTTCTTACGGCCAATCCCGAGTTCTATAACCTTCCCCGCAAGTTCAAGATCTCGGCCACCGGCTGCCCGTCCTGGTGCACTTATCCGGAGATCAACGACATCGGACTGACGCCGGTGCGCAATGGCGAAGAAGTGGGCTATTCGCTGCGCGTCGGTGGAGGCCTGTCGAACGAGCCGCACCTCGCCGTGCGCCTTGATGCCTTCGTCCAGCCAGACCAGGCCGTGCGCGTGGTGCGCGCCGTGACGGAGATCTTCCGCGATCAGCAGGGCCTGCGCGAAAGCCGCGACCGCGCGCGCCTCAAATACCTGTTCATGAAGGAAGGCTGGACGGCAGAGAAGTTTCTGGCTGAGTTGCAATCGCGCCTCGACTTCACGCTGCGGCCCGGAGTGCCTGAAATCGTCCCTGACGATGTGTTCCGCGATCACGCCGGAATTCATCAGCAGCGCCAGCCGGGGCTAAGTTATGTGGGCGCGTCGGTGTTGCGCGGCCGCATGACCGGCGAGCAGCTGATCGCCGCAGCGGAGCTGGCTGAGCGCTTCGGCAGCGGGTCGCTGCGCGCCACCGTGTCGCAGAATTTGATCTTCATCGACGTGCCCACCGCCAAGACCGGCGAACTGGCGCGGGAACTCGGCCAGATCGGACTGCATGTGGAAGGCTCCGCCTTCTGGCGCGGAGCGGTGGCCTGCACCGGCACTGAATTCTGCAAGCTCGCGATAACCGAGACCAAGGGCTTCACGCGCTGGATTGTGGACGAGCTTGAGGAGCGCCTGCCGCAGTTTGATCAGCAGCTGCGCCTGCACGTCACCGGCTGTCCCAATGGCTGCGGCCAGCACTGGATCGCCGATATCGGGATGGAGGGCAAGAAGATCAAGCATGAAGGCAAGCTCACCGATGCGTACTACTTCTGCCTCGGCGGCTCCGTCGGCCAGCACGCGGGCATTGCGCGTACGGTGGGTTATCGTTGTCCCGCGCCGCTGGTGCCGGAAGCGATCGAGCGGCTGCTCCGCCAGTACCTCGCGGGTCGGCAGCCGGAAGAAAATCTGCGCGCCTGGTTTGGCCGCCACAGCAACGATGAACTGCGCGCGCACCTGGCCGGAGAGGCTGTCAGCCCGGTGGAGCGCGATCTGCCCACCGGACGGGTGCCGCACGCCGTTGCCGAGTAAATCGCGAGGAAAACGAGGAATGCCATGAGCCTGCTTCCGGTCTTTCTGAATCTCGAGGGGCGCGACTGCCTGCTGGTCGGCGCCGGCACGGTTGCGCTGGAAAAGATCGGCAGCCTGCTCAAGACCGGGCTGAAGCTCCGCGTAGTGGCAACGTGGGCTCGTGAGGAAGTGCGCTCGCTGGCCGCCGAAGGAAGGCTGGAATTCGTCGAGCGCGCCTTCGCTCCCGCCGATCTCGACGGCAACTACCTGGTGATCACCGCGACTGATTCGCCCGCAGTGAACAAGGCCGTGTATCGCGCTGCGGTGGAGCGCGGGATCTTGTGCAACAGCGTGGACGATATTCCCAATTGCGATTTCTTCTTCGGCTCGGTGGTGAGCCGGGGAGCGCTGCAGATCGCCATCTCCACGGCGGGCGAGAGCCCCGCGGTGGCGCAGCGGCTGCGCCGCGAGATCGACGAGCAATTGCCCCGCGACCTCGGTCCGTGGCTCGAGAACCTTGGTGCGTTGCGGCGCGAGGTACTCGCTATTCATCCCCGCAGTGAAGAACGCAAGGCCCTGTTGCACCAGCTGGCTTCCCGGCAGGTGTGCGCATCGACGGCGTGCCCTTCGCGGCTGATGGCTTATGCGCCGCTGGCCCAAGCCGAGGGTCCAAAGACGGGCAAGGTCTGGCTGGTCGGCGCAGGCCCGGGCGATCCCGACCTGCTGACGATCAAGGCGTTGCGTGCGCTGCAGTCGGCGGACGTTGTTCTGCACGATGACCTGGTGACACAGGCGGTACTCGACCTTGCCCCCAATGCAGAGAGGGTCAACGTCGGCAAGCGCTGCGGCTTCAAAAGCATTACCCAGGACGAGATCAACGCTCTCATGGTCGAACACGCGCGGCGGGGCCGCCGCGTGGTCCGGCTCAAGAGCGGCGATCCGCTCATCTTTGGACGCGCTGCGGAAGAGATGCGCGCGCTTGACGGGGCTGGCGTGCCGTTTGAGATTATCCCCGGCATCACTGCGGCGTCGGCTGCGGCAGCGGCGATTCCCTGCTCGCTCACCGATCGTCACAGCGCGTCGAACGTAACTTTCTCAACCGGACATCATGCGCAATCGCACAACGACGCGCCGGTGCCGGCCCTGGAAGACGCTACCCGCGTGGTCTACATGCCGGGCCGCGATTTAAGCCTGCTCGCCGCCGAGTGGCTGGCCCAGGGACTGCCGGGTGATTTCCCCTGCGCCGTAGTATCGCGCGCCGCGCAACCGGATCAGCGGGTGTTCTCAACCACCTTGGCTGAATTGGGCAACGCCCCGCAAGCAGAGGCCCCCAGCCTTCTTCTGGCCGGCTGGTCGCTCAAGGTTTGTCGGGATGTGGTGTTGCCGACAGGAACCGCTGCTACTGCGGTCTAGTCGCTCGATCCGCCAAGGTCCAGTCCGGGAGTGATGGGTGCAAGCCTGTCGGGCGCGGCTCCACTTGCCTGCCTGCACACCCTTTATACTTTAGGTGTCTACGAGTGACCGCTTCGCGGGCTCGTAAGCGCATAGGGGCAAGGAGAGCGGATTGGCGCAAGCGGAGATCGGCATCATCGGCGGCAGCGGCTTGTACAGCATGCCGGGATTCAGCAATGTTCATGAGGAGAGAGTGGAAACGCCGTTTGGAGATCCCTCCGATGCGTTCGTTCTCGGCGAACTCGCGGGACGCAAGGTGGCTTTCCTGGCGCGCCATGGCCGCGGCCACCGGCTGCTCCCTTCAGAATTAAACTTCCGCGCCAATATCTACGCGTTCAAGAAGCTCGGCGTGGACCGCATCCTGTCGGTCTCCGCGGTGGGTTCGCTCAAGGAAGAACACAAGCCAACCGACTTCGTCATTCCGGACCAATTCATCGACCGCACCTTCCACCGCGTCTCCACCTTCTTTGGCGAGGGCATCGTGGGGCATGTGGCGTTCGGAGATCCGGTTTGCGCGACGGTGGCCAGTAGCGCAAATGAGGCGTGTCGTGCCGCCGGAGTTGTCGGCAAACTCGGGGGCACCTATGTGTGCATGGAGGGCCCGCAGTTTTCCACCAAGGCCGAGTCGCACCTCTATCGCAGCTGGGGCGCCGATGTGATTGGTATGACCAATCTGCAGGAAGCCAAGCTGGCGCGCGAAGCGGAGATCTGCTATGCGACGGTGGCGATGGTTACCGACTACGACTGCTGGCGCGAGGGACACGATTCCGTCACCATAGAAGAAATAGTGGCCGTGCTGCATCAGAATGCCGCCAATGCCTGCAACGTGGTGCGCGAGGCAGTGGCGGTGATGCCCGCCGAGCGGACCTGCGCCTGTGCCACCGCGGGAAAATATGCGGTCCTTACTGCGCCGGATGCGATTCCCGCCGCAGCCAAGGAGCGGCTCAAGCTGCTTTATGGAAAATATTTCGGCTGGTAGCGCAGCGGCTGCGATGCGCATGCCCGGCGATACCAGCGTCTCACTCGTTCACCCATAAACTAAAAGGAGATTCAGTGGCAATAACCGTCGTCGGAAGTGTAGCGTTCGATTCCATCCAAACCCCTGCAGGCAGGCGTGATCGTTGCCTGGGCGGCGCCGCAACATATTTCTCCCTGGCTGCAAGTTACTTCACGAAAGTCCGGGTGATCGCCGTGGTAGGCGAAGACTTCGGGGCGGAACAGCAATCGGTTTTCGATGGGCGCGGCATCGACACGCAGGGCATCGAGCGCGCCTCCGGCAAGAGCTTTTTCTGGGAAGGCTCGTACATGGAAAACCTCAACGAGGCCAAGACTCACGCTACGGAGTTGAATGTCTTCGGCTCGTTCCAGCCCAAAATTCCTGATGCCTATGCTGACTCGGAATTTCTCTTCCTCGCCAACATCGATCCGGTGTTGCAGCGCCGCGTGCGCGACGCCATGCCGAAGGCTCGCCTGGTGGCGGGTGACACCATGAACTACTGGATCAAGGATCATCGCGCCGCCCTGGCAGAAGTCTTGAAGGGCCTGGACATTCTGCTCATCAACGATACCGAAACCCGCATGCTGGCCGGCAACAGCAATTTGGTGCAAGCTGCGCGGGCGGTTCTGGAGATGGGTCCGCGCATGCTTGTGGTGAAGCATGGAGAGTATGGCGCGACCGCCTTTCACGCCGCGGTCGGTCACGCGGTAGGGACCAAAACCTTTCGTGCGCCGGCGCTTCCCCTCGAGGAAGTTGTGGACCCTACCGGAGCAGGCGACAGCTTCGCCGGCGGATTTTTCGGTTATCTCGCCGCGCAGAAAGAGTTAACCCCAGGCGCGTTTCGCAAGGCCATGTTTTATGGCAGCGTGATGGGCTCGTTCGCCGTAGAACGTTTTGGCACCGAGCGCCTGCAGCAGCTCTCGCGGCAGGAAATCGATGCGCGGTTTGAGAACTTCCGTGAGCTGACTCACCTTGATTGATCGGAGAATTCGCCGCGCAGAATGGCTGGTCGTTCTGGCCTGCAGCGCGGCGGCTTCGCTAGCCGCGGCCGCATGGAGCTGGCGCAACGGTGCGATGCTCAACTACGGCGACGCCGTGGCCCACCTGCAAATAGCTCGCCGTGTGATCGATTCGCGCCGCCCCGGCCTGTCGGAACTGGGTTCGGTGTGGCTCCCCCTGCCCCATGTGCTGATGATTCCGCTAGTCGCGAATTTCGCATGGTGGGCCAATGGTCTGGCCGGACTGATCCCGTCGGCGCTGGCTTACCTGGCCGGATGTGCGGGCATCTATCGGCTGGCGCGGCGCTGGCTGACGCCCATTACATCGGCGCTCGCACTGGCCTTCTTCGCACTCAATCCCAATCTGCTTTACCTGCAGACCACCGCGATGACCGAGCCGCTGTTTCTGTGCGAGATGATCTGGGTATCGGCGTGGCTGGTCGAATGGCGGCAGGGCCTTGACCAAGTGGATTCTGCGGCCAGCACGGCGCGCTCCAATCGCTTGCTGTACCTCGTTGCAGCGGGCTTGTCGGCCGCGGTGTTCACGCGTTACGACGGATGGATCATGGCATTGCTGGCATGGGTGGGCATTGGCATGACTTTGCTGCGTCGCGGCCGGCTGAGACAGCGCGCATTCTGGGCCGCGAGCGTGATCGTGGTCGCCTCACCCGTGGCGTGGTTCGCGTACAACGGCTTGATCTTCGGGGACTGGCTGGACTTCATGCGCGGTCCCTATTCGGCTGCCGCCATTGAAATGCGCACTGCCACGCCCGGCGGCGGCCCACCCCATCCCGGGTGGCACAATCCCTGGGTCGCGATGGAGTTCTTTGTCAAGGCTGCAGAAATGGACTGCGCGCCCGAGACCTGGGGCAACCGGTTACTTGTTCTAAGCGCTCTGGGCACAGCGTGGGCATGGCTGACACAGCGCCGACACGCCTTCGCCTGGTCGATGCTGCTGTGGCTGCCGCTTCCCTTCTATGCTTATTCGGTCGCGTATGGGTCGGTGCCGATCTTCCTTCCGGTGTGGTGGCCGCACTCGTACTACAACACGCGTTACGGCATGGAAATGCTGCCTGCCTTCGCGCTCGGGCTGGCATTTGCCGGCAATTTGCTACTGACCGGCTTGGACACGTTTGCGCCTCGCCTGATGCGCGGCGGGAGCTGCCGCGCTGTTCGTTCCCATTTTTGCGATGCGTGGCTGGTGTTGCGCGACCATCCCCTGGTCTATGTCGAAGGAACCAGAAACATTGAGTCCCGCAGCGCGCTCGACCGCGAGATTCCGCCTGTGTTGCGCTCGCTGCGGAGCGCAAGACCCACCGCGGAAATTTTGGTCAACACCTCCGCGCATCCGGAGTTGCTCGCCTTTGCGGGTATCAGACTGCGCGAGACGATCAACGAGACCGACCAGAATGTGTACCGGGAGGCTCTGGCACGGCCGGCCGAGCATGCTGGCATTGTGCTGGCACTCGACGGCGACGAGATCGATCAGGCGGTGCACGCCCATCCAGAGGGGCTGCGGATCGTGCTGCGGGTCAAAGCGCCCGGCCAGTCGGGCGCGACGATTTACGCCTCTGATGCCGCCGCACTGAGCGTAAACCTCGCAGAGCCATACGCACACGCGTACCGAGAACACCTAGGGTTAGATGAGGTGCGTTAAAGCCTGGCCACATCAAAGGGAGTGGCCGAGTCCAATGGTAAAGTTAAAAGAGTGGGCTACGCGCTTCGGCGGCGGTGTGGAGTAGAGAATTTAGTCTTGTATTCCCGGCGGATCCAGCACTTAAAATTCGCGACTCCTTCGAAGGAACTCGAATGGCCAAGCAGCTTCAATACCATGCAGCAGAGCATATTCCGGAGAGCACTTCCAGGGATCCGTATCTTCGGCCGGCGTTCTCATTGCGGAACCGTTTAAAGCGGCTTGTCTGGAATATTTGCTGGACGTTGTTTTATCGCATGTCGCCGCGCCCCCTTCACGCTTGGAGAGCGATGCTTCTGCGTTTTTTTGGTGCCACCATGGGCCCGAATTGCCATTTCTATCCCGGATCGAAAATATGGGCACCCTGGAACCTTCTATGTGCGGACCAGGTCACTGCTGGAGACGGCGCCGAGATCTATAACCCTGCTCCGATGCGGTTCGGCTCGCATGCGATTGTCTCGCAAGGGGCCTATCTCTGCGGCGCGACACACGACTTTGACGACCCGGCGTTCCCTCTGCTGGCTTACTCGTGTTCCATCGGTGCATATGCATGGATCTGCGCTCGTGCCGTATTAAGCCCGGGAATTAACGTGGGAGAAGGCGCAGTGCTCGGAATCGCCTCGGTAGCCACTCGCGACCTTGAACCCTGGGGAGTATACGCTGGAATGCCCGCAATGAAGGTAAAGGAAAGGAACCGCCAGGACAGCGGTACCCACTAAAGTGGGAGTGACCTTCCCGCTACGCGATGTACAAAGAAGAAGATAATTTTGACAACGAATCGGGGGGAGAGCCTGATATCGCCGGCCGAGTGTAGAAATTTGAAAAGTTAACTCAGGGCTTTTTTGTCATCTCACTCTCTTAGGGTTGACCGTATAGCTATAACCCGCTGTAAATCAGCAATTTAGACCCTATAATTCTTGGATGGGTCGCGGCCCGCAGCTTTTGCAACGCGTACGATTTGCCTGGAGAACTTTAATCCAATTTGGGGTTTGTTGAGGTAATCCACCTCAGCGCCAGCCTCGATCACCGACCGGAATTTACGGGCACTCGATAAACAAAATGTAGGGAATGCTTCACCAACAGTCATGGCATACTTCACAGAGAGGTTAATGAAAAATGCTTAGATCGATTTTGGTCGCCTCGTCGTGTCTCCTGACATCTTCGGCCTTACATGCTCAAAGCTCACCGGCTGCGGAAGGCAACAGAATTGCGGTGTGGGTGGGTGCGGAAGTTTCCAGTTTTAATCCGGATTATGGGTGTAAAGATAGCTCTCCGTTTACTTGCAGTCGGCAGGTTGTGGGGATCGCTCCGTTTGTGGATGCCAATCACTTGATTTTTCAGCGGCTCGGTGGGGAGGGGGAAGCTCGTTTAATGCACTGGCACGGTCCGGGCGGACTGACAGAGGCTTCATATCTGGTGGGTCCGCGGGTGAATTTGCTTCATTTCAAGCAAAAACTGTACTTGAGTGCAAAGGTCCTGGTCGGGGATGCCAACATCACTCTGCCTAAAGGCGATCTGGGCAACGGCTCTTATTTCGCATACGCCCCTGGCGTTATCGTGGAATATCGAGCCTTCAGGCGATGGTCTGTCCGCGCTGACTATGAATACCAGTTGTGGCCATCCTTCAAGGGGGTCGCTACGAATACTACGAGCGGAACGGGCGGACTGACACCCAACGGCTTCAGCGCGGGGCTTAGCTATTTGATTTTCCGGTAGCCTGACGGCACCAATGCTAAGATCGTCCGGCTTGAAGCACAGATGCAGAGTTGTGAGGTTCAGCCGCTTCGCAAGCGAAACAACCCCACCTGATCGTCCGCAGTTTGGAAGCGTGCAACCTAGCCAAGTATAGCTGGCGAGTATTAAGGAGTACGCCAGCATACTCGATTAGTCTTGAGTGATACGCCTCACTTCAGCAAGGCAACAGCTGTCCTCCTTTATCGTGTGCGACTATACATCCTGTAAGGTCACATGAGTGATCGTTGCCAATCTGCTCTGGAGACCGTGACTTGCGTCCCGATTCTGCGATAAAAAAGACCCTTATATATCGGATCGGCAGCCTGGGTGACATCATTGTCTCATTGCCATGCTTTCATCTGATTGAACGAACTTATCCCGCGTCGGAGCGGATTCTCCTCACCAATTTTCCCATCCACGCGAAGGCGCCGCTTGCCGCCGAGGTCCTCGGGCAATCGGGGTTGATCAGCGGATACATGCGATACTCGATCGGAACGCGCAGCCCGCTGGAGCTTCTCCATCTGGCGCGGCAGATCCGTCGGCTGAACCCTGACGTTCTCATTTATCTCATGCCGTTGCGAAGCCCCAAGGCGCTTCGAAGAGACAAGCGGTTTTTTAAATTTGCATGTGGCATTCGCAGCATCGTCGGTCTGACTGAAGCGGCAGAGCCGGTGCGGATACAAGACCCGTCAACCGCCCTGTACGAATCCGAAGCTGTTCGCCTGGCACGTACCCTGGAAACCTTGGGAGATGCCGCAACCCCGGACCTAACCAACTGGAGTTTGCGGCTCACGCGATCCGAGAGGCAGAGTTCGCTGGAAGCCCTCGGCGCGATGGCCGGCAAACCACTCTTCGTATGTGGTCCCGGCACCAAGATGCAGGCCAAGGACTGGGGCCAGGAAAACTGGCGCTCACTGCTCCGCCAACTTCGCACTCTCTATCCGGACTACGGCCTAGCCATTGTTGGGGCCAACGATGACACGCCCGTGGGTGATTATGTTCTAAGCGATTGGCACGGACCGAAGATTAATCTGTGTGGAAGGTTGACTCCTCGAGAGACTGCCGGAATTCTCGAGCATGCTTCCGTGTTCCTGGGACCGGATTCCGGGCCGATGCATCTCGCCGCCTGCGCGAAAGTGCCTTGTGTCATTGCATTCTCAGCACGCGGGCTTCCCGGCGTCTGGTATCCGATTGGTAATCGGCACAAGGTCCTCTACCGAAACGTGAGTTGCTCCGGCTGCAATCTTGAAACCTGCGTCACCGAAAAGCGCCGCTGCCTCACTGCGATTTCGGTGAACGACATGGCAAGTGCGGTTCAGTCGGTGCTGAATAATCCCACCTGGATCGCGAATGATCCCGAAGCGTGATGTCTTCGTCGATGAATCCGAGGGGATTTACAATGTAGGAGGTGAGACGCCGCGATTCGGGATCAAACGGATCCGGACGGAAGTAAGCACCTGCTCGTGATCGTGCACGAATCCGAATCGAGCCGTTCTCCCTGTATTGCATCGGCTTCATCTATATATGACTTTCGTTCGTTCTTCGCATTCTCAGGCTGTTGGCAAGCCCTAGTAAAGCCTGATCACCCTTAGCGATTTATTCAACCGAAATGTAAGGACGAAATCATTAGATGACAAAGCCTGCGCGAACGCTTATGGAATTGGCGCGCCACTCCGCGGAATCCATTATTCCACGCAGATACTACACGCTTCTATCAGAACTGCTGAATTGGGCCAGCGCCGTTCGATTTCTTGGTTGGAGTCAGGCCCGTACCTTGAGGAAGGCACAGCGAACGCCTCGACGTAGTCTCGATCAGGCACTGCGGGTCGTCAAGTCTCCCAATCTGCGCTTCCCCTTACATCTCCGCCCGGGCACATCCGACGTTCATGAATTCATTTATACTGTGGTCCGAGAAACTTACAAGAGTTACCTTCCCCAAAGTGAGGTGAAATTCATCCTGGATGCCGGAGCTAATATTGGAGACAGTGCAGCATGGTTTTTATCACGCTTTCCAGAGGCAAAGGTCGTTGCTGTGGAACCGGATCCTGACAACTTCTCGATTCTCCAAATGAACATTTCGCCCTATGGTGCCCGGTCTCTACCGGTACAGGCAGCCGTATGGCCAAAATCGGCGCAGCTGTCACTCAGGGAAGACGGTGCAAAGGATGCGGTGAATGTCTTGGAATCGGACCAGGGGAATTGCTTGGGTCTGACCATTCCTGAGTTGATGAAGAAATATGAGTTTCCGCGGCTGGATATCTTGAAGTGCGATATTGAGGGCGCAGAACAAGCTCTGTTTTCGATAGATTCCGACGATTGGCTTTCAACCACAAGAATGATTGTGATCGAAACTCACGGGCCTGAATGCCTGAGAGCCGTGGTGGATGCTACCGCACGCCATGGTTTCTTCCATCGCGAATACCGAAACCTTCATGTCTTTGAGATGCAGGTAAACACCTTATAAGAAGAGGGCATAACGATAAAGATTCACTCGTAAATTGCTCATTAGGGTTTTCATATGCTTCCCCTTGTGACCTGCCCCCGTGCTCTGCACGGTGATCTCACGGCTTAGTCGGCAGCCGCCGTAGCAGCGGAAAAGTTGGAAATGCCATCGGCGTTTTCAAGTAAAGCCAGCCCACGTCTTTTCGAAAGCTCATTTTCTGGACGAACTCTGCTGATGTCCGATAATTCAAACTGCTACGTGGCCGTTGTTCGTTGTAGCGTTGTAGTTGACTTTCCGTCGCGCATCAAAAAGGTTTGTGATGTGACGACTAGTCACTTCCCGGGCCGTTGTCACAGCGAATCGCTCGTGGGCCGTCCGCGCCGCCCGATACCTCGCGTCACACGCCGTCTGGCGAAGCCCGTGTCCACTTCCAGCGCCAGACACTCCCGCGTGAACGCATCCACGACGCTCAACACTCGGATGCTGCATCCCGCGGCCAACACATCATGAGCGAAGTCCAGGGCCCATTCTTGGTTGGCGCCCGTTAGCACAGGCCGCGGGGAGCCAATGCGTACGCAGTGACGACACTTCTTTCGCTTCAGGCACAGCCCTATACCCGCCACAGCCGCTTATGGTCACTCGCTCGCCCTCGCGTTCCATCAGCACCTGCAACCGATAGCCGTCGCGCGGCTTTTCTCTGGCCAGCCGCACCAGCTTCTCGCGCAGGGCTTCATCCGATCGCCGGGACCTATACCGATAACTCGACACCGCAACTGACAGCAGCCCGCATACCCGGCGCTCGCGGGCCTCATACCGTATGCTAAGCCATTGGGCGTGCGTCCCTCGGTTTACGAGCTGAGGCCATTCTTTGTGATCATCGCCTTCAGCGTCTCCTTGTCCAGGCTCAGATCCACCACCAGACGCTTCAGACGCGAATTCTCATCTTCCAACGATCGAAGCCGCTGTGGTTCGCTCACTTCCAGCCCACTGTATTTGGCCTTCCATGGCGCAGATCGTTGCCTTGCTTACGCCGCACTCCCTGGCCACATCGTCCACTGTGCGACCCGCCTCGACCTGCTTCAGAGACCTGGACGATGGATTTCCTGCAGGACGCGCTGGCAACTGGATGCAAGGTACGGACGCTGGCGATCGAAGACGCCTATAGACGATAGATCCGGCCATCAAAGTCGATACGTCGCTGCCTGCGCGGCGCGTAGTCAGGGTGCTGGATCGAATACGGCTCAGTGCACAAGTGCAGTGAGCGCTTCAGAAGGAGCCACTGTCTGGACATGTATTCATCCTTCATGGGACGCAGAGGAGACATCGTAAAACTCCTCTGGGCAGATAGCGATGGATTAGGTCTTTTCGCGAAGCGTCTCGAGCGAGGCGGGATCATCTGAACGAAGGCCGAGAGCGGTGCCTTATCGCTTATACGTGCGCAGTTATCGATGCTTCCCGAAGGCATCGATTGGAGGCGCGTGGATCGCACATGGGAACCAGATTCATCAGCATAATCGTGCGTCATTTTGTTGATGACGAGTTCGCATTGTGTGGCATACTTCGGCCATGTTCACTGCTTCGGATCAGATTGATTTCTCCGATCAGCAAGCAGTGAGAGCATTGTTCGAAGCACAGGTGCGAGAACTCGCATTAAGAGATCCAAGGTTGGCCGAGAAGGACGCGCTGATTGAATCGCGACATGCCGCAATTGCAGCAAGAGACGAGAAGCTCTCTTCACGCGACCAGCAGATCGAACACCTGACGCTGCTACTCGAGAAGATGCGGCACAACGCATACGGCGCCAAGAGTGAGAAGCACGAACGCAACGTTGATCAACTGGAACTGAAGCTTGAAGAGCTCGTGTCGGGCCAGGCCGCAGATGATGTAGTCGAGCCACCTACCCCCGACAAGCCGATCAAGAACAAGCCTGCGCGCAAGCCGCTGCCCGATCATCTTAGACGCGAAGTCAAGCACTTCCGCGGAGTTCTACAAGCGGACGCGTACGCGGGGTTCGGGCACCTCGATACGGCAGGCAGCATACAGGAAGCCGCCTGCATGGCTCATACCTCGGGAAGCTGCACGACATCCACGAGATTCATCCGTCGCGGATCACAACCGAAGCGCTCGACCGGATCGGGGCACCCTACGGAATCGAGCGTGAGATAGGCGGCCAGACGGCAGAACGACGAAGAGAAATCAGGCAGGCCAGGGCCAAGCCGCTCCTCGAGAGCCTTCATCGATGGTTCGAGTTAAAGCTCGCGACGATGTCGGCCAAATCCGACGCTGCCGCGGCGATCCGCTATTCGCTATCGCGATGGCGTGCCCTCACGCGTTACGTCGATGACGGCCTGCTCGAGATCGGTCGAGTCGAGATGTGACGCGGTAGTCTAGGTCTGGCCTAGCCGTTTTCGACCCTTTCGGTTGCCAGCGCCTCAGTATCCTGACCGTGCCCCGTTTCCACATCCCGCTCATCAAACCGGACATGCAGATTTCCCGCATCCGGCTTACCCCGTTTCATCAAGCCTTCGCATTTGACAGGTCACGGCGCGTAACCCGGACGTCGTACAGAACGAGTGTCTCGTGGAGATACTTGGCCGGGAACCGTTTGAGTCGGGTGCCCGTGAATCCGGATCGGCGCATTAACCAGCGACGGAGTCGAACCTCGGTGTATCGGCGGATCCGCTCACGAGTAGCCACGATTGGCCCCTGATTGAAGTAGCCGCACCAGCCACGTAACAGCGTGCTGATGCGTGCCACTTGCTCAGAGGTGTATCCGCGGACCACTGAGGCATCGTCCGTTCATGGATGCGCGTGAGCAGACTTCGCACAGCTTTCTTGGACGGCCGGGTGCCGATATTTATGCGCCCGTCCTTCCCATGGAAGCCGCCGATTGTGTACCCCAGAAAATCGAACGATTCTTCGGGCAATCGGGCGATGCGCGTCTTGGCCTTATTCACCTCCAGTCCGAGCTTTATCATGAGCGCTTCCATCTTGGCCATGGCCACCGCGGCATTAACCGGGCGGCAACAGATGACGAAGTCGTCAGCATAGTTCACGATGAAGGCACAAGCTGATCCTGATGGCCGTGAAGTTGCCACACCAGCAGGAAACGTCGGAAGTAGCAGTTGGCCAGCTGTGGCGAGATCACTTCCCTTACACAAAGGGTCATTTGGGCTGCCTCTCTGGCTTGGCGTAGGCCCTTCGGGGTGTGGTTGACCCTGCGGAATCGAAATGCTGTGTCGTATGGTGATTGTGCCGTCTCGAATTAGGACGTCTTTCACAACTAACCGCACGATCTGTTGTCGTTCAGTGATACTCAGGGTATCAGCAGCGCTACGCATGCGATTGAGGAACGCGGTGAGGGTTTCCGCCAAGCGCAGGAAGACTGACCATTCATTGGCTTGGTCAGCGATTGCCTGCAACTCAGCACGGAGCGTCTGATCTCGCCGGCGTAGCGCAGGCATTCGTTCACGCATCTGATCGAGTGACATGAGTTCTCCTGGTAAGCAGTGAGAAGCCGTTCGATACCTTTGCCCACATGCACTAATTCCCGTTGCAGGCTCTGCGCGCGCTTTTGGGCTGGATCCGACGAACGTGCTGCAACCACGCGACGGTCAAGTTCCAGTTGTATGAGCTTGGGGTCTTCCAGAAGTCGGATCACCTCGGCCCAGACGATCTGGTCAAGCAGATCTTGACGGACCAAGCGGCCGTTGTCGCAAACAGGACCGCCCAGTTTTCGCCAGCTATCAGAACCAATGCATTTGTAGTAGTGGATCTTGCGTGCGGTGGTCTGCGTCGATGTGCGTCAAACGCGTAGCCGCACTTCTGGCAGCTGACCAGACCCCTACGATACTTGGCTGGATGGTGCGACGACGTGATCGTTTCCTGTTTTCCTGAAGGAGCTCCTGTGCACGCGAGAAGGACGCTTCGCTTACCAGAGCCGGCACTGGTATGTGGATCCACTCTTCGCGAGGGCGCTCATGCCCAGCTGTCATACTGGGCGTCGTCACGCCTCTTCCGCGCAGCGGGCGAATAACCCGGGTTCGCGAAGAAGTGCGCGTCTTGCCGAAACAGGCCAGACCACGATATGCCGAGTTGCGCAAGACGGCCCACACGGTCGAGCGTTCCCACCGGGCGCTTACTTTCCGCGTCGGAATGCCTTCGGTATTAATCGGACGAGTTATCTCACCAATGCTGATTCCTTCAACCGTATACATGTCATAGATGCGCTGTACGACGCGCGCCTCAGCCTCAACCACGGCGTATGCAGCGGGTGCATCGTTGGTCTTGCGGATGTAACGATAACCATAGGGAGCGCCGCTCATCACGCTCACCTCACCCAAGTGGGCCCGGTGCCATTTATCGCGACGCGATCGCTCCAGGATCTGCGCTCGTTCATATTCGGCGATCATCCCTTGAAATTGCACCAGCAACTGATCTTCTGCGCTGTCGCCCTGGGGAGCCTTAATAAACAACGTTTCGACTCCGTTGCGAGCCAGTTCTTCGATCAGCAAAATCTGATATGCATACCTGAGCCGGTCCGGGGCGTATACCAGCACTACCTGAATTTGCCCCTCGGCGGCCAGGTCCCGCACACGCTCAAGTCCTGGACGTTCAAGCGAGGCTCCGCTGTAACCGTCATCTTCAAAGACCCACTGTTTTGGCACTTCCAGATCGTGCGCCCCGGCGAATTCGATCAGCAATGCAGTCTGACTCGCTATCGTGTTCGCCTCGCGCTGATGATCGGACGAGACTCGTGCATAGATCGCCGCCGTCCGCATGATCATTCTCCTTTATGCTGCCGCCAGCCGGACGCTCTCGAACCGGCACAAGAATGCCGTAAGCCTGTCCGAGCTTTGAGTCGTGCAGGCGATCAAATACAAAGTCAACGCGAACTTGAAGGGCCGTGCAGTTTGCACGGCTTAGCCATGTCTTCTCTGAGTGCCGAGAAACGAAGCCAACGCGCGCGCGACAACCGCTCCCATGGTCAGCCCGCTGCTTCTTGCGTACGCTCGCAAAATACGCGCTGTTCTCACAGGGAGCTTGATCGTGATCGGCACCGTAGCCTCGGAGACTTGGACCGGCCCTTCTAGATGGGCCGCTTCGTCCAGGTATCGATACGCTTGACGCTCTGAGAGGCCGAACTCGCGCGCTAAAGCCTGCATAGCCTCCGCAACGTAATAGCCTGTCGGAGCAAGGAATATGCGGCATTCAGTTGCCGAGCCTTGTCCGCTTTGGTAGACCTTCGCATCCGTTATAAACGTATTGCCTCTTAAGGCGGAGGTCAATAACTGGGGCACTAGTTCGCCAACCCTTCAGTACCCTCTCAAATTCGAAATTACCTCTTGTGTAAAGAGAGTGATTACCCCGCCCTGTGGCGTTCCCCGCTTCCTTTTCCGAGCCTCGGCTGTCTGGATGCGACGACCGGAAGTGTTCTCAACAACAGACGCTATCAACCAGCGCTTGATCGTCTCCAACACCCGGCCATCTGCGATTCGTCGCTCCAGGCAACGCATCAACGGAGCATGTGGAATCGAGGTGAACTAGTCGCGCAGATCGGCGTCTATCACCTCTTGTCTCCGGTGCTGCGTAACATGCCAGAAGACTCTACGGACGGCCATTTTGGCGTCAAGTATGGGACGAAATCGGATCTTTGAATATGCCCTCCCATTTGGAAAGCGGCAGATTACTGGTCAGCAGGACGCTACCCCGTTCGCAGCGTTCGGCCAGCAAGGTAAAGACCACTTCCATTTCCTCCATGGTTTGTCGGATGTAGCCCAGATCGTCGATGATCATGCCTTCATAGCGGGAGTACTTTTTGATGAGGCGGCTGAGCTTCAGATCCCGCTTGGCGATCAGCAGTTCCTGCACCAGCATTTCGCAGGTCATGAAAAGCATACGATGCCCGCCGGCGCACCAGTTCTTGGCCAATCGCTTGCAGCATGTGGGTCTTGCCGCTTCCGGAATTCCCAAAAACGAAAACATTATCCGTCCCCTCCAGAAAGCTGCCGTCGAGAAGAGAGCGCGTCTGTCGCGCTGCTTTAGGTAGAAGCCGCTTTACATCAAACGCTTCCAGTGATTTCTCCAGCTGCAACTGCGACTCTCGCAGCATCTTGATGATCCGGTTCTCCTGGCGATCGTCCCACTCCCGCTGGATCAGTTCGTGAAGATACCGTTCGTAGCTGAGCGATTCGCGCTCGGCCTGCCTGGCCACCTCTTCATAGCATCCCCGGATAGTGGGCAGGTGCAGATACTTCAACCTCTGCGTCAGTTCGGCTTCCACATCCACGGTGCGGCTCATTGCACACCGCCTGAGCTGAGCAGTTGATGGAAGCTTGTCAGCGACACCTCGGGGATCGGGACGTCGCTGATCGCCGGGACCTGTTCGCAACGTGCCAGGAACCGCTCGAATGAGTCCTTATCGATGATGGTCTGTTTGCGGGCTCACTGCCCAGGAGAAGCCGCAGAGCGTCCTCCACCCGCGCTTCTCCTTCTTTGGCGGCCAAGTCCAGGATATGGACATAGAGTCGGTCGCACCGGTTCGGCATACGCTCTTTCAACAGGTCATAGGCCATCCGGAACCGGCTGCTCGGAAACAGGTGATCGCGGTAGCGATAATTGGCGAACGCGCCAGGCTTGCGCACCAGCCAGTCGATGATGTGGCGGTAGTCGATGCGGTAATTGGTGCGGCCACCCTGACGCGGCAACTGATCCACATTTTGCCCGAAATACCAGGCCTCAACATGAGTGGAATAGACTCGCGCCTCCACGATCTCGCCGATCTAACGGCTGTTCACCGAAAACTGTTTCGCTCCACCACGATGAGGCTGCCGGAATTGACGCGTGCGCGAACTCGCTTCGCGCTCTCAAGACGCCGCTCCGGCAACGGCCGCAAAAGCTCCCTCTCTTCTGCCAGACGAGCCCGGCGCCGCTATTGAGCTGGGCAAACAGCCTGCCCAAGAACGAGCGGTACTCGTCCACGTTCGCGAAATCCCGGCTGCCGGTAGCAGCAGGGTCTGTTCCAACGCCCGCTGCAGCCGGTAATGACGCTGTTCGATATCGCCGTTTTCGTTCGGCTGGCCGGTCTGTATCTTGCGTGCTTCCATGCCGTAGGATGCAAATGTGTATGGTAGTTCTTCTGAAACTCCGACTGCTCTGTCAGGTTGTTCACCGCCGCTGTCATATGATCAGTGCGGTGCAATCGCGACACCCCGCCGAGTTCCCACAGCGCATTCTGCAGGCTTTCGCTCAAGCTGGCTAAGCTCTCCGACTGACAGATGGTCCCCGTTTCCCAGTTCGAATACGTCAGCACGAAGTGGTGTAGCATGTGGGCAAACCGTTCCCCGGCGATGGTGATCCCAAGCTCCGTCAGATGAGTGAAATCGGACTCGCACAGCTCCCCAGCCCGATGCTCCTGCACGATATACACTTCCTGCGAAAGGCCTTCGCTGGCACGCCATGTCTTAATCCGACGTTGCAGTGTCCTCAACTCGCCATCTGCAAACCGATCCGGATCCTGCCGTCTCAGCGCCGCGAAGATCGTCTTTGCTTATAGGGCTGGATTTGTGCGCAACTGTTCGCTGATCTCGGGCCATACCTCGGCAAATCCATCTGGCCGTGTCCGCCAATGGCGCGCGGCCTTCATCTCACTCGGGAGTCGCCGCGCCTTCAGGTATTTCCGCGCCGTCTTCACATCCATCCCGGCCTTCGACGCTGCATTCTCTTGGGTTTCCTCAGTCTTAGACAATTTAAAAAGCCTCCTTATCTGCTGGCCTGTCACCATCCGGAATGCGATCTCCTGGAACGCCTTCCGAATCGTCTCAACTCGCTTCAGATAGGGAGAAACAATTGTCGCCCGCCGGGAATTTGAATTGTCGCTGATCACAGCGCATTCGGATACGCACACACCACAGGAGTTCGCAGTGGACTATGCAAATGTGGGAAGGAAAGGACGCTTTCCACACATTTGCACAGCCCTGACGACGGCTGCGGACAGAGTCTGCAGCTAAACTCAAAACCGGGTGCTCTCACTCACACAAATTAGCTGATGGGGCACCTCACGACCTGCCTCGACCTGCTTCAACGCAGCCACCATATGCGTTCCGTATGCTCCTCTTCGACATGCTCCGCCCTCGCCATCGATTCGAAAATCGTACTCGGTTGTGTGAGATCTAGAGGAGCAGGTCATTTGGGCGCTGGTACGGAAGAGCAGTTCGTCTCCCACTTCACCAAACGCGGAGACAAGGAATGCCCTGGTCACCTACTGCAATTGCTCCAGTACCGCATCCACCATATAGCTCAGCGATCCCACTTTTACTCCATCGAATTGCACGCTCGGATTGATCGGAACGCCAGCCGCTGCGTGGGCGGTTACCGTCGACATCGTATTAATGTAGGGGGTGTCGCAGGCCGCATTGTTCGTTTGGCCGACGCTGTGCCCGGCAACGGGAGAGAGAAATGCGCTTACAGCAAGCGTGCCGGAGTCGCAAGGCGATTTAAGAAACACGGCGATGGTCAGGCGAAACGTGCCGTCACTTTCAGGAACGTAGTCAAACATGTTGCCGAGCGGGGCGCTCTGCGAGTCGCTTGAGACGTGAGCTACAACTAGAGGAAACCTGGGATGATTCTGTGACGTCTCGTAATCTCGCTGTGAACCTACGCGGAGCACCGCGGGGCGAACAGAATTCTCAGCGGCCGCCTCCTGTTGCTCGCCGAGCGCTACCCACTTTCCGTCCTCACGCAGGAAGCGCGCGTTTCCGGGATTCGGGCCCGGATCCGGGACCATGCCAGCATTATGATTCGGCCCGCTCGCCCTAAACGGATTGGTCAAAGCGAGTGTGCCGTTAGCCTGCGGCAAGGTGAGCGTGACGCCGTCACCGGTAGGAGGCGCGCTCAGCACCCATGCATGCGGATGCCCCGAAGAGTCAATGGCATTAAATCTTAGACGGGCAGGGCCTCCGTTAGCTTCACTCTGCAAGGAAGCGTCGATCAACGGCTCACTTTCTAGATTGAGGCCTTTGCCGGAGAGCGATAGAGTGTTGGTCGCGGGTGTAAAGGTTAAGGCGGTGGGCCCGCCACTGCCATTCAAGGTGAATAGATTGTAGAAAAAGGCTCCATCGTTGCATCCCGAGAGCGGGCATCCTACATAGATTGCCGAACTACCCGGCGGATCAGGTGCGTGCTCCATTGCTAATCCGTAATCGAAAAGTCCGTTGTTGCCGGATCCTCCAAGATAGATTCCGCCTGGCGGAGTAACGGTACCCCCGTGATAGGCATAATTGGTCGCCGCTTCGTAATTGATAAGTCGATCCGCGGCGTAAAAGGTGGGTTGTGTTGGATTGCCGCCGGAAACGCCCGGACCACTCAAGGCGAGCACGCGTGCATCCCCGTTCAGTTTCATTGGATTGAGAATGTTTATTGCAAGATGTTGAGCATCGATCGAAGTCGCATAGTGATGCACGTTCTCGACTGTGTCATTTGTAGCCCAATCCGCGGAATTAGGCTCGATCGTAAAGGTACCGTCGACCGCGGGGGGTGTGACATTGTGATCTAGCACATCAAGAACTTCCGCCCCAGACCATAGGTTAAAGCCCGTATTGCCTGACATCGCACTGCCGTAGGAAACCTCGGCAGATGCAGATATTGCACCTAAGCTGGAATTTTGAGTGCAACTGAATTGGCCATTTGAAGTTATCTTGGTATTGGAGCAGACACCATTAAATCTGGGGTTTGCCGCATTCGAAATGAATACCGAAGCAGCATTGTAAAGCTCCGGGTGCTGTGCAAGGTTACCGGCTGCGAGATTCATCGTTACCGTTCCATCGGTATTGCTGAGACTGGATGATGGTAGCCTGACAAAGGTGACATTGCCTGGCCAGTATCCGCGGTTGAAAGTTCCACTTGAATACGCGAAATACCGGTAGACGAGCGTGTGCGAGTCGGTCGCGCCAAGGATGTCGATCGGAAAGCGAATCTTTTGATTACCAGCCGCAATTGAATTCGCCATAAATTCGATAAAGGTTCCGCACGGGCCGCCCTGCATGATCCAACTTCCAGACTCGTGCGCATGTCGCAGTGGCACCGTGAGGCTCACTGTGCCACTGCCACTTACCGACGAGACAAGGGCCTGCTCGTGGTATTGCCCTCCAAAACATACTAAAGTGCCTGGCGTAAAGCGGCCACGAGTAACATTCACTCTGAAGGTCATGTTCGTGAATCCGGTCCCGATCTGGGCCGCAATCGGAGTTACAACATCAGCCGATAGAGTTCCCCATGCCGTAGATGGGGTTATGCCCACATCGATTGTGAAGGTCCCAGGAGTAAAGCTACCGATCGGATCTGTTTTGCCTGTCACGTACCCGCTGACAACCGCCTGCTGCGTGTCGATCAGATATCGTCCATCCCCCGGATATTGACAGTCAGCTGTGCAATGAACTTTGAGGGAGGTGGCGCCCGTTCCACCGCTGTTCACATTTCCTGTATACAAGGCGGTCTGCTCTCCGCCCAACGCAGCTGTAAGATGATTGCCTTCGTCCGACTTGGCGACCACACCTCCATACGAATAGTTGTAAAAGTAGAATCCGGTTGTATCGCCGATTCCCGCTTTTACCTGAGTCGCACCTATGGTGTTCGAAATTCCGGGAGAATTGACAACACTGTTCACGCTGATTCCCGAATGAGTTGACCAGCCGCCCGGTCCCACCGCCGGGTTTCCGAGATCGAGCCCCGGACTGGAATTGAAGGCATATTGATTCATGCAATTATTTTTTGTGCCAGCCCAGCCGGTACCTCCGCCGGTCCACCCCGGTTGAGATGTGTAGTTGCACACTTGAAGCCAGGAATCGTATTGATTGGAGAATGGGTTACGGTCTGGATCGTGGAAAAAGTCGCCTTGATGGCCGTTGACCGTGTCAACCAAATGGGTCTGCGACGGCCCGGGCGATCGCGGCTTGTCACCCTGCGTTCCGTACCGTTCGATCTCCGTGTGCTCCGGAAGAGCATTTGGCTTTTGCCAAGCATCAGCTGGCGCTGCCAGGGATTGGCTTACCTGCGGGGGATCGGTGGTGCCGACTCCTTTGCGAACCTCCGCCAGAGAAACTTGCGATACCGCGGGCACAAGCCAGTATTCGCGACGGAAACTTCCGTCGTTCAACTGGTAGTCAGCCGTATAGTAGGTGTGCGAGGGCACGGAGCCGGCATTCGGCACGAGGTCAACTGACAGACGCCCATCGGGGTCGATGGCAGTGGTGAGCCGCCCGGCTGGAATGTCTTCGTTGGATGCAGTGGTAAACGCTGGCCAGCTTATAATTAGCGAACCCGAGACTTCAGCACCACCCGGTTGGTTTGCCGACCCCTGGATGTGGGTAGCGTTTGCCGCCCAGCCCATCCCCGCAAAGGCTCTCGCCAGCAACAAGCTCACAAAACATTTGGCGATCCATGTCGACGTTCGGAGAATCTTGATTGATAACATATAGCTGACTCCTTTAGTGCTACGAAATTATTCTTTCAGTACGCCAGAGGCTCTAGCGGCATTGTGTATGACGGGACGGGAGCCATCAACCTTCTGCAAACCATGTTCGAGCGCAAATTCTGCACTCCCCTTCTGCATTTCCAGTCGCACGCCATTCAATCCTAAGTTTTACATGCTCCGCCGTTTTTAAGGGGAGCCGTTCGCAATCAGAGTCAGTTTGCAGATAACGCTCAAAGGGAAACGCACTTGTAGTATGATGAGGCAACGAGTTTTTGCTACCGCTACAAACGATAATGGATCGTGCAAGTGAACTGAAGTTCGGCATCTTTCCGATTCTGCGCTGAATTGACCCCATATTGAAACACCGGTCCTAGGTTTACGCATGCCAGGGGACTCTACTGTATCCGCCAATCGTTTGAACTTATGACTACTCCTTCGATTCCGGGAAAACCGAGACGAGCCGAGTTAGATTTTGTCCGGGGCATCGCCATCCTAATGGTGATGATTGCGCATTTCTGGAAGGCTGACACAGGTCTCTATCTCGTTGACAAATTCTCGCAGCAAATCGGCCAATGGGGCGGTAAGGGAGTCGAACTCTTCTTCGTTTTGAGCGGGTTCCTGGTAGGTGGGCTGCTGGTCAAGGAGTACAAAGACACAGGAAAAGTGAACGCGAAGCGCTTTCTCATCAGGCGTATCTTTAAAATCTGGCCCGCCTTTTATTTTTTACTGCTCTTCCACGTGATAACTCGGCGGCATCCGATTAACACATTTCTCTTCCAAAACATGTTCCACCTGCAGAACTACTTGGGCACCAGCATTAAGCAGACATGGACTCTTTCGATTGAAGAGCACTTCTATATCTTCCTCGCGATCAGTCTTGGAATTCTTACGGCTAACCATCTCAGCACCAGGGGCCTCTTCCTATTTTGCAGCAGCGTTTGCGTTATTTCAGCGGCCTTGCGAGTCGCCACCGTTTTTTGGGGAACGATGCCCGGTGCCCAGCGTTGGACTCAGAACCGGCTGGACAGCCTGATGTTCGGCGTTATCCTGGCGTTGCTATATCACGTCACGCCGGGTGTGTATGCGGCTGTCACCCGGAGGGCATTGCCTCTTGTCTTGCTCTCGCTAAGTGGCCTCGCCTGGTTAATATTGATTCCGTCTGAAACAGTTCTCATGTACACGGTTGGATTTTCGTTCATTACCGTGACCTTTGGAGCCTTCCTGCTGCTAACCATGGAGCATTCTGCGCGGATCCGAAATTGGATACCTTACCGGATCGTTGCATGGTTTGGAGTTTATTCGTACGGCTTGTATTTGTGGCATTCCACTGTGCGTGACGGTGTGAGGCATATCGTCGAACAGAGAGTTCCTCATTCTTTGTGGTTCCCTGTCGGGCTCGCCGTAGAGATCGGATGTGCAGCCTTGATTGCTGTCGTTGCTACTCGAGTCATCGAATGGCCTTTCTTGCGCTGGCGAGAACGTATACCTTATCTCCGCGATGACAAGAAGCCGTTGCTTTCAAAAGCCGAACGGACAGCTGACACCTCGGGACCGACTGCCGCCTCGGCGGCAGGGTTTGCGAGTACCACGCAAGAAATCTAGCAGTCTGCTTCATCTTACTCGCGCAACTGTCTTCGCTCCCCGACGAACGACCCATCTGCCGTGATTGCTTTTTGGGCACACTGTTTCAGATATCTTTAACTCAATTGCAACGGTTTTGTTTATCCTGTTCGAATCATGTTGAACCCATATCCTCTAAATCGAACCTGAAATATGAAAAATAATATTCCGACAATGCTGGTCAGCTCGCTTTTATCGCCGTCTTCACTGGTCGATGATTTGGAGGCGCGCTCGTCTGGGAACCTAACACGCCATAGACGCCCATTAAACGCCCTTACCGGATTTCGTTTCTTTGCCGCTTCCTATGTCATCCTCTTTCATTCGCGGCTCGGCGCAGTCCTAAACAATCGCGGTTTCGCTCACGCAAGTACTTTTGTGGCCAACGGGTACTTAGCCGTGACCCTTTTCTTTATGCTGTCCGGTTTCATCTTGGCTTACAACTACTGCGGTCAGATCGAGTCGCGCAAACATGTATTTCGTTTCTGGGAAGCCCGTTTCGCCCGGATATGGCCTGCGTACATCTTCTCTCTCCTGTTCATCACCGTAGCGTACCTCGTGATCCCTTTTCCGGGCCTGCCCGATCTCCCGGTTGCCATCGCTACGATCTGCATGGTCCAATCTTGGGATCCTTTTCATCCTCTGATTGCAGGCGCTTGGAATTTCGTGTGCTGGAGCCTTTCGGTAGAGGCGTTCTTCTATCTAATGTTCCCTTTGCTGCAAACATTGGTTGAGAGACTTCGATGGGTGCCCCTACTTCTCTTTGGAGCAGCCATTGCCGCGATTGCAATTTTAGCTGACACTCCCTCCCATGGAATGAGTACCCGCTATCCAGGTCCTTGGTTTTATATAACTCAGCCGATAATTCACCTTCCTACATTCATCGCGGGCATCGTTATAGGCAATATCTTTTTACAGGCTGAGATCTTGGCTCGAGGATTCGAAAGTAGGACCTTATCAAAAAGGCTGACCTCCAGGGTCCCCCGCACCAAGATTCCGGTTTTGACGACATTCGGTCTGGTTTCTTCCATTTTCGTGCTGTGCTTAGCGAGGGGTCATTGGGAGGGTCTGACATTGCCCTCATTCGCGTGCTTTCTTTATGGCCTTGCAGTGGAACGCACATGGGTAAGCCGGTTTCTTTCTCTACCGCTTATCATTTTGGCTGGTGAAATAAGTTACTCGATGTACCTCTTAAGGTACCCGGTCGAGATTTGGCTTCTTACCTCTCCGAAGCTCCACAACAGTCCTGTGGTCGACTATCTATACATTCCGCTAGTTGTTATTCCTATTGCCTGGCTGAGTTACCGCTTTATCGAAACACCCTCTCGGCGGGTAATTCGGAGCCTGTTCGCTCGAATACAAGCGACATAGGTCGGCTGCTCGATTCGGTGCAGGGTCTTCTCGATGGGCACCTCGCCGTTTACCCTGCCCTTCATAGTCCTGACCTGCCCCCGATTTCTCAACCATTGATAACTGGAGTTTCTCGGTTTTGGTTTAGCTCTGAGATTATCTCGCAGCCGCCGTCGAGGCTGTGTAAATGTGGGAAGCGTTCTGTGCTTTCCACATTTGCATAGCCTGCTTTCTGCCGGAACTCCTCCGGCGTTCTGTAGTCGAGCGAGCTGTGCGGGCGTTCGCAGTTGTACTCCTGCCGCCAGCTTGCCAGGGTGCTTCGTACGTCGTTCAGCGTGCGGAACCAGCTTGCGTTCAGGCACTCGTCGCGCAGCCTTCCGTGGAAGCTCTCGACGTGGCCGTTCTGCATCGGCCTGCCGGGCTGGATGTGCACCAGCCCGACCTTCCAGTCCTCGGCCCAGCCCAGCATGCGCCGCGAGGTGAACTCCGGGCCGTTGTCCGAGCGCAGGTTCTCCGGTCGGCCACGCTCTTCGATCAGCCGCTCCAGCACCCGGGTCACGCGGCCGCTGCCCAGGCTGGTGTCGGCCTCCAGCGCCAGACACTCGCGCGTGTAGGCATCGACCACGCTCAGGATGCGCACCATCCTCCCGGTTGCCAGGCCATCGACGATGAAGTCCATCGCCCACTCCTGGTTGGGCCGGACCAGACGCGGCTCCAGCGCACGATCCCGCACCAGCCGCTTGCGCTTGCTGTCGCCGCACCGCCAGCCTCTCCTCCACATACAGCCGGTAGACACGCTTCACGTTCACCTCGTGGCCCGTACGTTGAAGCAACACATGCAGCCGTCGATAACCATAGCGCGGCTTCTGCCGAGCCAGCTTCACCAGTTCCTCGCGCAGTTCGATGTTGCGGTCCGGCCGAGGCTCATACCGATAGCTCGACCGCTCCACGCCCAGCAGCTTGCAGGCCGTGCGTTCGCTCAGCCGAAACTCGACCGAGACGAACGCCACTTCTTCTCTCAGACCGGCAAGCTCCACCCGTTTTTTCGGATCACCGCCTTCAGCGCCTCGCCGTGCAGGCTCAGCTCCGCCACCAGCAGCTTCAGACGACGGTTCTCGTCTTCCATCGCCTTCAGCCGCTGCGCCTCGCTCACGTCCATGCCGCCGATACTTCGACTTCCAGCCATAGAACGTCGCCGCGCTGATCCCGTGCTCCCGGCACAGATCCGCCGTCTTCACCCCAGCCTCATGCTGCTTCAGAATCCCGATGATCTGCTCTTCCGTGTACCGGCTCTTCTTCATCCCAGTCCTCCCGTTCAGATTACGAGAGAACTCCAGCTTCAACTGGTAGAGTTTTCCGGGGGCAGGTCAGTCCATTTCCCGAGGTTTGCGCTTGAGGAGCAAAGACTTCGACTCTTATCCTCTGATCCGCTGGGTCGGCAGAGGCTACTCGTAAAATACAGAGGTCACCTGTTCCGCTGTTCCATCCTAGATCTCCTGGTGTAAATGGAGGTGCTATGACGCTCTCAGCGCGAATCGCCCGCAGCTTAGATCTTGTTGGCCAATGGTCGAGAGATAAGAGCCTCCGTAAAGTAGCTGATCAGCTTCAGCATCATAATTGTCACGAAAAACGTGCCCAGGAACATGACTATAAGGCCGAACATCCCTGCCACTGAGGCAGCGCCCGCGATGAGTGCTTCTGTACCGATCGGCACAAGACCCCATACGCCATGGTCGGTCGTGCTAATGGCGCGCCGTGTAACCAGGAAAAAGAAGAAAAATGAAAGCAGCGTGTAAACAATAAGGGCCAGCCAACCACCAATGTCAAAAAACAACGCGGGACTTCCGATCGCAATGCCTGTTTCGGTGTTGTTCTCATCAATCCTAAAGCCTGCTTTGTGCCCTAATTCATTGGTACCGATTGGCTCCGGGCGATCCGGCCAAATAGCGTGCGGAACGACAACGAACAGAGCCGGGATATATCGATCGATCGAAGTGTACCCAACCTTTCCGTCGGCATCGATGAGCATATCAATGGTATGCAACAGTGAGTAACGGGCTACAATATTAACCTTCGACGAGGAAGTACCGAACTCCGTTGCCTCATCCGCCTCCGAGATCGAATCGGGAAACGACGAAGGGTCACGAATAAACTGAATAATAAGCGCCGCTTTGTCAGTGAGCGACTCCGCCTCTCGGACAGGAAATCGCGCGTTCTGCGAAAAGGGATAAACGAACCCCCACAAAAGGAGCAGCACACCAAACAGCCCGGCCGTCCCCAACCAGGAAAAGCGATGCCGCGAAGATGCAACCACCACAAACCAGCAGAAAACGGGTGTAAGCATTCCTTCCTTCGAAGCGCTTAGAAGGCCTGGCACGACACCTAGGATGAGGAGAAACGCGACGTACCAACTAAGTCCTGATTTGCCGCCAGTCGCTGACAAGCGGACATACGTGGCGAGCATAATCGAGATGGCTAGCAGAATCGGGAAAAAACGGTTGACGGCAGCTTGGAAGGACCCTTCTTGTAGTGGTCCGCTGATCGTAAGCATCGAGGCAGCAATTAGAACCGCGAGAGCACAGGAGAGGCCACTAACGATCCGCAGTTCAAGGATCGAAAACCTAATGCGATCAAGATAGGGTTCAGGTTGGCGAAGGGATGTAACGACAAGGGCAGCAATCATTACACAGAGAAAAAAAGCCAAACAAACTCCGCCTGTCAACAAGGGGTGTTCTAGGTTGTAGTCCCCTGGCTGCCCTAGGACAAGATGAGCCAGTTCTGAAACCGTAACGTTCGGAAGGATCGAAAAAAGACAAAAGGCCCCCCCCATGTGCGTCATTCCGCCCAGACGATTGAACGCAATTGCAGCCGCAAGCTGCGCCACCCACATCATCGCCGCGAACGTAGGATCCGTGCCCTGAGCGAGTTGAATGAACAGGATTCCTGTAAGGACGACCATCAATGGGCGGACTGGAATGGCTTTTGGAAAGGGTATGCGCATACTTCAACTTCCCGTGTTCCACCTTAGGCACGCTCGACTTGCCCGAAAACTTCCTTCCCAGGGGAACCAGTGCTGTATCTTCATGATACTTGATCTGATTGTGCCGATCCATCACCGTTCGGTATTTCCCGAATACTTTAACGTGTAAAACAAAACAGAATCGATGGTAGGCTAAGGATAATGAAACAAGCAGTCCTGCAGAATTAGCTATAGGAGTCCATTGCAGCACTCTGCCAACACTATTACCTCGCAGACGACCGCAGGGTTCACTATGTCAAGAAGGATCAGCTCAAAAGTTACATATCCTGCGCTGGATGGGCTTCGCGCCGTTGCCGTGACCTTGGTTTTCATGGAGCATTTCGGCGGCGGTTCCCATGGAGGGCGATTCCTGGACTCGTTCAACCGGGTCCGGATTTTTGGTTCCGCTGGCGTGAGCCTTTTCTTTGTCCTTTCCGGCTTTCTGATTACGGGAATTCTTTACGATACCCTTCAAAACAAACACTACTTTAAATCTTTCTACGCGCGACGAAGCCTGCGGATTTTTCCTATTTTCTATCTAGTAATGACTCTCGTCCTAATTCTGACACCCATTCTGCAATACCCCCTGCAACGGGGCCACATCGCTTTTGTTTTCTACCTTGGGAATGTTTTTGCAAATTGGAACTGGGGCCTTTACATCCTGACTTCCCCAACACATCCCGTTCTGTCGATGAATCTCGGGCACTTTTGGTCCCTGTTTGTCGAAGAGCAGTTTTATCTCATTTGGCCGGTGGTGATTTTTTTGGTCAGGGACCGGGTACGGTTAATCCGCCTGACCCTTGCAGTGATTCCTCTTGTGCTTCTGCTCAGGATTGGGATGGTTTTAACCCTTCCTCTTAACACCGCGGAACAATTCGCCTTCCGCATGCTGCCTACCCGGTCAGACGACCTGCTGGTAGGAGGCGCAATGGCTCTGTTGTTGCGCGGACCTGCAGCCGCGAGATGGCTCAGCAGATCGTGGCTCTTCTTTGTGTCAGGAACTTGCGCCTTCTTTGCCTTGGCCATTTGGCGAGGAAATTTTGGGTTCCGGGACCCCTACAACCTGACGATTGGTCTCTCATTTATTAGCTTGGCATCGGCGGGCCTGATCGCTTTAGCAATCCAGGGAAACACAATCGTATTTCGTTGGCTTTCTGTTTACCCTCTCCGGTTGATCGGGAAGTATAGTTATGGCTTTTATATCTACCACATGCTCTTTGACAGAGCGCGAATTGCATATTTGCTCTGGAGCATCGCTTTCTTCCACTCCATGCTGATCGGTGGTCTGATTTACGCGGCCACCAGCTATCTCGGAGTGCTGCTCATAGCCGGGTTGAGCTACGAACTCTTCGAGAAGCGATTCCTGGCCTTAAAATCGCGTTTTCAATATGGAGTTGGGGACAATACATCGAAGGCGACCGCGCCGCTGTGAGCAACTTAGCCAAGAAGCGGAAGCAGTTTCCACCTGTTGTACTAATACCACCGTCCTCGAACGCCGCGTCAGCCTTGCGTTGTGTTACGAGATCTTCGCGACTCGGTTTTCTATGGGCGCGTTGTCACTTCATCCATTCCAGAGTCCTTAATCCGGGCCGATGCGGGAATTCTTGCTGCCGCATTCGACGCATCTTGCCCCGCCCTACCTGTGATTCGATCGGTCAGTTTGTCTTTGAAGTTTAAAATGGGTGTTTCGTAAAACTTGAATGAGACCTGCGCCACGCATATTGACAAACAAAGACTTACGATCGATATAACTAGAGCAGCACGATAACGTCGGGGATCAAATCCTATCTTTACCGCCGCCTCATACACCAGAAAGTAGACTGGGACATGAACCAAATACAGGGTATAGCTTACTGTTCCAAGTGCCACCAAAGGCTTCAGCCGCAGAAAACGACTCAGCGGATGAGTACTGCCCGCGTGCAGAATCACATAACTCAGAAGGCCCGCAAACGCTACCGCAATTAATGGCAGGCCAAAAACCGAAAAGGTTAAGCTTTGCCGGATTTCTCGTCCGAGTACAGGCCGAATCGAATGCAGGATCGCGAGCAATATTAGAACTGCCCCTCCTGCAATCCCAAGGAGAATTGAATCCCCTCGCCGTCTTGCGGACTCAGCTAGTGTTCGGCGCCTCTCCACCCACAGAGCGAGTAAGGCGCCTACCAGAAGAATGTCAACACGAGAGAAAAAATCGAAATAGGTGCGTTCTCCAATAAAACCAAACCAGCGAATCAAGAGGGCTGCAAGACAAACGGCGAAACATGTTAACGCCATAGCCTTTCGACGTAAATTCAATACTAAAGGCGCCCAAAGAATATAAAACCATTCCTCGACCGACAGGGACCATGTGGGACCAAAACTCGCAGTGAAGCCCTTTATGTTGAAGCGGTCAGAAGCCGGAGGCAGAAGCCCGGACTCGAAGGGGTTTGGAATGCCTCGTGCATGCCTCACAATCTCCGCGATGTTCTGAATAACTTTGAAAACATCACTGAAGCTCTGCAGGAACAGTGCTCTTCCCAAATAGCGAAGTCCACCAAAAGGCTCGTGCTGAAGCAACGAAACCCCCAGCACAAAGATCATTACCGCGTAGTATGGTGGAAATATCCGCAGAATTCGCCGGGCGTAAAATACCTTATACGGATGTGGCCGGTTCTTCATTTGGAGAAGTATGCTGGTAATCAAGAATCCCGAAAGAACAAAAAACAGTTCGACTCCGGCCCAGCCAAATTCGGGGATTTTGAAAAGCATGGTGCTCAATGGAAAATAATGGCATCCGATTACCGCTATAATCGCAAATGCGCGCATCCCGTCCAGCTCTGTAATCCGGCGCATCGAGAACTCCCCTTGATTCCTCCGACTCTGTCGCATCTTTATGAAATCGATAGTGAATTTTAGTTAAGATTTGTTTCCGACCCACTTCGCGTGCGCTGTCCACAGCTTCGGAATTTTTAGCGCTTCTCTATAATGTTACATATATCTCACGAAATCGGAACCGTGAAATCGGCGAGCGGTGGTTTACGGGGAGTTATTTCGAATTTGGTATCTCTGACATTGAACTTTAACGTGGCGCCAAAGCCTCAAGCCAATTCTAAAACCCTTCGCGAATCAAACATCTGGTCAACTTGTCGTTCCCAGTCACCTAACGCTCATGGCAAACAAGACGATCCCTAGGATCACTAACAAGTTCCTGGCAGGGAAGAATCGAATACACTGCAATCAGACCTATGAAGCCAGCCGTCATTATCCTCACCTATAATTCGTCCGATACGCTTGCACAGACTGTGCAGTCTGCCCGAAAGGTATCCGATGAAATTTATATTGTCGACTCCTTTAGCGAGGACAACACAGTTTTCCTCGCAGAACACCTCGGCACTCGAGTACTGCAGCATGCCTTCGAAAACTACGGCAAACAAAGAAACTGGGCGATCGAGAACACCGGCACCCAGTCCTTATGGCAATTGCATCTTGATGCCGACGAGCGCATGAACGATACCCTTTGCGCTGCAATTTCCGCGCTACCGGAGGACGCGGACCCAAGCGGTTTTTTCATCGCCAGGAACTTGGTTTTTCTTGGTCGAGAATTACTCCACGGGGGTATGTCCCCAACATGGCATCTTCGTCTCTTCCGAACCGGCGTTGGAGGCTGTGAAGACCGCCTTTATGACCAACATTTCTTCGTTAAAAGCGGCACAACCGCACGGCTGCCCGGCCTAATGCTTGATGACATTCGTATGTCTCTTTCGGAATGGACCGCACGTCACAATCGATGGTCAGACGCCGAAGTCGCAGAGATCCTTTCCCGTACGCCCTCAGGTCAAATCAAATCCCGACTCTTTGGTAACAGCGTGGAGCGCAAGAGGCGGCTTCGAGATTACTACAACGATGCTCCACTTCTTCTCCGCCCGTTTGCGTTATTTATTTACCGCTTTTTTCTGAGACTCGGATTTTTGGATGGTCGCGAAGGATTCATATTTTGGATCTTACAGACATTTTGGTTTCGATTCCTCATCGACGCTAAATTGTTCGAAAGCCGACACAACTCTTGAGTCTTCGAAGATCCGGCACCATCTTCTGTGGCTACTCAAACAATTTACCGATTCCTGAAGCGTTCCAAGGGCCGCAGCACAATTACCAGTCGGTCTAATGCATACTCAAGATCGAGCGAACCCTATTTTCAGCATAAGATCGAGGCCAGCCGCCTCAATTTCAAAATACTGTAAAAATCCATTTCGCGCTGAGCCTCGCATTCTCTGGCGCTCTTGCTCTGACATGGCGAAAAACCCTCGGATCAAACGCTCCGTTCCGCCCGCAGTATCCGCTTCAACGAGGCCGGCTTCGGCCTTCATTACCTCGCGCCAGATATTGACCTTATCACTTATCAATACCGGAGTGGAGCACGCCATTGCCTCCGCAACTGCTATGCCAAAGTTCTCCTGATGGGAAGGAAGAATTGCTGCCTCAGCACGACGGAATGCTCCCCACTTTTGTCGCCCCTGTAACATCCCTGGCCAATGTACCCTATCAAATATTCCAAGGTTAGCTGCAAGGGTCTTGAGCTCTCGTACCCATCCAACTTGGTCTGGGCCAGCCATCACCAGATCCAGATCTCGCGGGATCACGTCCTGACACCTCGCAAACGCACGCAGCAGTAGATCGCACCCTTTTTTCGGATGAATTCTGCTTAGGAATAACAGATACTTTTTCCCGTCAAGTTCCGGATACCCCGACGAAAATTCTTGGATATCACCGGTCGGATCCCCTGGCGGGCCGCCGGTGCCGTACAGAACCACGCTTTCGTTGTACGTGTACCCTCGAAATACATTTCTGGCCCTCAAGCGCTCCTCTTCAGATGTGAACAGGACAGCCTCGGCGTCTCGAAGAACGCGTCCTTCGGCGAGCAACCAGAATAGTTGCTTGGCGAGGTGTTTTGACTGATGGGCCTCGCGAAACCAAGGGTCCATCATACCGTGAGTAAAAATGAAGTAAGGAACATTCAAATGTCTTAGAGCCCTCCAGGATCCGTACGACGAGTAATTCCACAATCCATGAAGCACCACCGCGTCGAATCGTGGACCATTTTTTAAAAGCCAGGGTACAAGTTTCGGGTTATATCCGTATCGGGCTGTCCCGCGTCCAAGCGCCGTCACCGGAAAATCAAAGGGACGCTGAGCCGCCGACTCAGCATCTTCCAGGCTCACCACTTCCACTTCGTGCCCCTCCCGGATAAGCACGCGTGAAGTACGCAATAAACCTTCTATAGGTCCTCCGGACTCAGGATCGGTGTTGCGAATAACCCGTAACAATCTCACTGTGCACTCACCTCGGCTTTACCTTTACCGGCTCAGAATAGGCGGAAATTCCGCCGTTCGCAGCCTGGAACTCTAAATCCACCAACTCGGCATCACCTTTCGAGTAACTGCTCGAACCATATTCTTGATTGCCTCGGTTGGCGCGGAATAGGACGACGTTCGGTGAGCCGGAAAGCCAAGGGGCGGCACGTTGCACGGAAAGCGAAAAATGATCTTATGGCCCTTCTTCAAACCAATCAGCTTCTCAAAATAGATGCTCTCCATATGAGTCAGCCTCCCGGACTCAAGCTCTCTGTAACAGTCCTGCAGATAGTTGCTGTAAAACTCATGCCTAAAGAGAATGATCGGGGTTGTAACGTAAGGTTTGGCGCCCTTTCGAAATGCAAACATAGAATTCCTGGCATCGGCCACCGCGTCGAAGTCCGCAGGCATTTTATCCAATAATTTTCCGAGGGCCGGAAATCGAAAGCGGCCTGATATCTTGATCATGTGGCTCGTGACTGTTCGCAATTTGCTAGCTTTTAGCCCAAGGTCCAACATCCTCAATTCGGCATAGCCATAATGGCCGCCTTTGGGGTATTCGTTGCAGTCGAGGCTTATGAATTCCACCTGCTTTCGGAGTGGATTGTCCTCCCGGGCGATCCTCTCCAAACTATCCAATGGGTATGACGAATTCTCGATGAACAAGATATGAGTCAACCGCGGATCCGGCAGCGCAAGCCAATACCGAAGTGATGTCTGGTAATCCGACAAGCGGATTTCGGGGTTCGCACGTTTGAGAAGATATTCGCCTTGGCTGGGATCCACACAGGCTGTCATTACAAGCAAATAGGTTGTCATTATGGCCCCTTAGGTGCCTGCCGCGGTTGCTTCTTGATTGGCATCCATCGATTCTGAGACGGTTGGGGCCGGCTTTCGATGCAAGATATATTTTCGCAGCGATTGCGCAGGCCGCTCGATGGTGTAACGGGATAGCATGCAAAGACCAACACTAATGGCGAGCACTGTAGAGGCCCTGGCGAAGTACTGCCAAATGTGCCCAGGAGGAACGGTTCCGCGGTGGGAATCGTAGTAGTTAAGTACATATGGATGAACCATATACAGGCAATAACTGATATCTCCGAAAAACGACAGCGGTCCAGACCGGAACGGAAGAAGGAAGGCGCTTCCGGAGTGTTTTAGCACGCCCCCAATGAAACCGTAGAATAGAAGAGAGATCGCACTGAGTAACAGCGCAGGCCCAAATTTAGCGAGGTCTGTGCGCATCAACATGACGCAGATTGCAGCAAGCGAAAGGCCGCCCGCGGCCACCCAGCGGAATACGCCGAAAGACCGTTTACCGCGAGGCAAAGGTTCGGGGCGCCAACTCTGGGACTGACACGCGAGCAGGGCCCCGCAAGCCAACCCATCGCATCGATAAAATGTGAACACGAAATTAACGTGGCCGAATGCAGCAGATATAAGCCGCACTACAAGTTCGATAATCACGATCGCGAGGGCCAGGTTCGAAATGAGTCCGACGGACTTACGATGAACGATCCTGGGCCACACCAGATAAAACTGCTCCTCAATAGCTAAGGTCCAATACGGTCCATCGAAAGGAATCTTGAATAGATGTGCGAAATTCGCCAGAAATACGGCGCACAGCAACGCATATCGGAAAGCGTTATGGTCGAATACAACAAGCATGACAAGGAGGACAATGTATAGGGGAAGGATCCTTAATGCCCGCTTCCAGTAGAAATTATGGTAGTAATGCGGATCATCCCGATCCTGGAACAAAAGCGATGTAATTAAGAACCCGGACAGAACAAAGAATAGATCGACACCGTACTGCCCGTAACGACTAATCTCACCTGCCCAACGCTCCGGCTGGGGCCAGAGATTCCAGGCGATATTGGTAAAGAAAAGATGATGACAGAGCACACCAAGTGCGGCGATGCCGCGGATTCCATCGAGTTCGCGGACATGCCGAAACCGCTTGTGATGCAAGTCTCCGGCAACTGCTCTTTCTCTCGTATTGGAGTTCACCATTTACCAGTGCCATCCGTTGCAGGTGGGTATTGTCCAGTTTTCCCGTTTTATGCTTAATTCACGAGTGAATCGTTATTCCTAAAGGAACAGCTCGATTTGGATCAAAATAGCGCTTGAGGCTCAGAAATCTCTTCTCGTACAGATGGTAGCTGGCAACCGCGAGCACAATAGTGAGTAACACCACGGGAACTGAAGCAAGAATTACTGCGATCGGTTTGGAGTGGAAGGTCGCGAGGAGCCAACGACGGAGTGAGGCAGTGATCGCTACGTCGATCGAATAGTGAAACACGTATATCCCGTAAGAATACTTTCCGAGAAACCTCAAGAGACGGGTTTCAAATACTAACCGCGACCACGAACCGCGCGCCAATGTTGTCGCGATTAGCAGTGTACTTGTCAAAGCAGTCAGACTATATCCGTATGTCTCAACTACCGGCGCACTCCATATCAAGCCATTGAGCGGAAGCGCCATCCAAATGAGGCAGACCAGAAGGAAAAGAAAAGCCGGCGTCGAATATCGTAATATGAACGACCGGTAAGTGCTCCGGTACAAGAGAGCTAGTGAGCCGCCCATGAGGAGAGCGTCCATTCTGCATGGCGTGAACTCATATAGGGTGGCAGGCAGCGCGCCGTCCGAAAAAAACACAATACGCAGAACGAGTGCCCCCAGAGAAAGTCCCAGCCCGATGCCAAGCAGTTTGCGCCAATCACGGACCAGAAAGACGATCAATGGCCAGATGAAGTAGAACTGCTCCTCGACCGCTAAAGACCAGAAATGGTTTAGATTTATGAAAGGCGCAGGAGTAAACCCCATGTAGTCTTTGGTGAAGATACCTAAGTTCTGCGTATAAGTCAGGAGCAGATACTGCTTTCCTTGCCACTGGAGGTGAAGCGGATAGGTAAGAACGATAAGCGCCAGCAGGAAACCATAGTACAGAGGAAAGATACGAAGCGCGCGCCGCGCATAGAAGTTAAGGAAATACCCGCGCTTTTGCAACGAATCAAACAAAATACCGGTAATCAGGAAACCCGACAACGCGAAGAAAAGGTCCACTCCAACCCAAAGAGAGGAACGAATAGATGAAATAAAATCGAAAAATGCTTCACCGGTTTGCACATTCGAAGTCAAGATGTGCAAGGCAAGAACCATCGAAATAGCTAGTCCACGGACACCGTCGAGCGCAAGCAGGTGTTCGGAGTGAGCACCAAGTTCATCCAGCTTATGTGGTCCTGAAAGTGTCTCGACGTCCATACACTATTCTCATTTCAAAATGTTGAGATGCGCGATTCCCGCTGAGACAGAACGCACTCTGGCTTTCCTTGTTCCTTCGTTGAGTGCGATTTTACATAGCTGATCAAGTTTGCCGAAGCGCGATTTGATCCAAATCACCGATTGAAGTCCCGAGCTAATCAATCCCCAGCCAATCTGTACAATCGTCAACGAGGAAAACGAGGCCGGAGGATCGATAGTTTGTAGTGGCAGTCTGTGGTTCCAGCCACAAACTTTATTGATACGCCGATTTGTAGATCGTAATTTGTGTCCCCGCGCCGATCATCGCCTCGATGGCTCGCAGGCTGTAGACCTTTTTATAGCTCACCGGAACATAAAGAATATCTCCGTCAGCCATGAGGAAGTCGGCACTATCACCCTTAAGGATTCTCTTGAGGTCAAGCTCTACCTGAACCCTCCCTCCTTCTGTCTTGCGCATCAAGCGGGTAGCCCCAAGGGAGGCTGTCTGATTGGCTCCCTGTGCCAGCGCAATCGCTTGCAATACACTCAGACGGTCATTGTGTTCCACCAGGAAGCCGCCAGGTCGCCCAACGTCGCCGATGATGTAAATGACTCCAGACCGGGAAACCGAGATCGTATCACCGGGAACCACTTCTACACTACCCTCAGCTATCGATGCCGCATTTTGCACCGATACATTTAAATGCACTTGGCGAATATCACTTGGATCTCCGCGGTGGAACACCGTCGCAACCTTCCCAGCGTTTTCATTTAATCCACCCGCTAGCGCGATCATGTCGAGGACGGTACGATTGGCTAGCATCGGATATACGCCTGGGCTCCGCACTTCACCGGTGACTGTAACGCCTTGCGATTGATACTCCACAATCATGACCGTGACGTGCGGGTCAAGCAAGATACCGGATCTTCTCAACTCTGCCGCGATCGCCTCTCCTGCTTCTGCCGCGGTAAGCCCTTTTACCTTGACCGCACCGCCCAGCGGAAGTACCACTTCTCCGTTGGAATTAACACGAACGGCGCTGGACAACTCGGGATTGTCAAACACAGTGACTTCAATCAGATCCCCATATGAGATTGGCAGACTGGGCGGAGCCGGGGCGATGTTGTGCGGAGTCTGGCTCTGTGCGGCTACGCCTGCCTGCGTTCGCCCAATGACAGGTTGGAGAGCCAAACTCAGAAGAATAACCGCACCGGCCCACCAGAGATGGCGCTTATTGCTCATCTTGGTCGCTCTCAGAACCATAGGCTGCGCCATATCCTTTGTATCCATTGTAATAACCATATGCTTTGTTGGAGTAAGTGTAAAAGTTTTCGATCTTGAGGTCGATATCGTTCATAACTGCCCCGAGGATTCGAATATTCGACCGGTTGAGGATATCAAAAGAACGCAATATCGCTTTCTTTCGGGTAAGCCCTGCCCGAACCACCAGAACGGCGCCATCAGCTCGCGCCGCGAGCGCGAGAGAATCAGAAACCATCAGGATCGGTGCGCTATCAATGATCACGTGGTCGTACTCCTCCCGCCACTGCCGAACAAGTTCAGCCATGCGATTCGACGCCAGAAGTTCTGCGGGATTCGGGGGTTTTGGACCTGCTGGCAGTAACGTGAGGGTGGGCAATTCCGGGTTGGGCGTGACGTAAACATCCTGGGCGTCAACCTGACTAAGAAGATTGGAAAAGCCGCCGCGTGGCCCCTCTAGTCCGAATACCTTGTGCTGGGTACTGCGTCGCAAATCACTGTCAACAAGCAAGACTCTGGCGCCGCGTTGAGCGAGTGTAATGGCAATGTTTGCCGAAAGCGTCGACTTGCCTTCCGACATGAAACTGCTCGTAATGAGAATTACTTTGGTTCTTCTATCGGCAGAGCTAAGCAGGATCGAACTGCGAAGACTGCGGAAGGCCTCCGCCGCCAATGACTCCGGCGCCGTCAGCGTGATCAGCCGCGCCGGCGTTTGACGTTTGTTCACGCCGGTAACCCGCGTCGAGGAAGCAACCTCTTGAAAGTGTGGAACCGCACCCAAGGTGTGGAAAGGAGAGAATGTTTCGATATCCTCCGAGGTCTTGAGAGTATCGTCCAAAGCCTCAAGCCCGAAAGCAAGAAAGATCGAGAAGATCAATCCCGCCAAGCCACCAGTCATGATGATTCTGCGCTTATTGGGCTCTACAGGAAATGACGCAATGACTGCGTGATCAATAATTGAGATCGAGGCTGCGTTCAAGGCGGCCGAGACGCTAGATTCCTTGAGCTTTAACTCCATGACGTCGTACAGATCCCGAGTCGATTCTGCATCTTCACGAAGTAGAGCATACTGAGATGCACCCTCGTTCAGCTTGAATGCCTGCTGCATTTGATCGTTGAGGCGGCGCTCCAAAGATTGAACGGTGTTGGAAGAGGTGTCGTACTCCTCTTGAACGCGCCGCGTAACGTTTGCTGTTTCCGTGGCGATCGAGCTCTCGAGTTTGGGTAATTGCACTTGCAACTCGTGAACCTTGGGATATCCCGGTCCATACTTCGAAGTCAACTGGTCCAGCTCGATCTTGACCTCTGTCTCTTGGGAACGCAATGTCTGTAAGGTGGGTGTGGGAGCCACGGAGGTAAGCAATTCTGGGTTGCCCGACTGCACAAGATGGAGCCGTGCCTGCTTTATGAGTTGGTCTGCCCGAGCCTCCGCCAGCTGCTGGTTGATAATCTTTAAGCCGGCAGTCGTAAGGTTGTCTTTTTCATCGACGCCGATGAAATTGTGTTCTTTCTGATATTTGGCTAATTTCCGCTGGGCCTCGGCCGCATGATTCTTGAGATCCTCCATCTGGACCGTTAACATATCTGCGGCCTGGTTCGCTCCAAAAAGCCGGTCCTCGACGCTCCGCTCCATGAAAACGTTCAGCAACTTATTAACCAGGTCACGAGCAATTACTGGGTTAGGATTTCGGTAGGTCACCCTGACCACGTTCGTCCTGGGGACGATCGTCACTTTCAGTGCGCCTGCGACTGAGGCGACGATCGAAGCTCGCTTCGCGGGAGGCAGAGAATCCTCAGTTACGGGCGAAGGGACATTCCTGAAAGAGTCCGGAGAGGGGCCTCGGTTTTCTGCAGCAAGTTCGGCTACCGCACGAAAAATCAGCGAAGAGCCGGTTATCCGAAAGGCTTCTGTTTGTACCTTCGTGGTGCCGCTCTCGGATGACGACCCGACAATGTCGGAAAGGCCAATGCTCTCAGAGCGTGACGTGTCGATCTCGGCGGTGGCCGTCGCTTCGTACATCGGGACACGCGTCTTCGCGTAGATAAACGAGACGGTCAGCGCTATGACGACAACTGAAAGAACAAGATATTTACGTGTAAAGAGAACCCGACGAGCATCAATCAGCGATGGAGTCTTGTTCGTTTGTTCGAACTGCACCACGGGGAAAGGCGACGCGGTTGAGCCGGTTGTACTCGGGGGGGCGTCAATGGTATTTGGCATATGTGACAGCTCTGAAACCGCTTCGACCTGAGCCTTTCGATTTGTTGTACGACCCAAAGGTATAATGCTTCAAATGTAGCAACTTGCACCGACCACGGCGACCGCAATCAAGAGTTGTAAGAGTGAAATTCTGGAATATTGCAAACCCGCGAGAACGAGCCCGAAAGGTCACTAGCCATATTTAACCACAATCGAGTAAACAATTCCCGCCCAAAGTACCTCAGGCAATACGAGGCCGTCTAAACACGACATCTATTGCGAGTGGCCAGACTGCACGGTCGACCTCCGTGAACCCGACTTTAACTTAGCGCTACTGGGCAAGCGTCCTGGCATTGAAGTCCCCAAGGCACTAGACTCGTCTGAAAGTCTGCCGGACGTTGCGTCGAGCCTGGAGCGCAGGCCGCCAGAAGGCGCTTTGTCGGTTGAATCATCGCTTTCGTGTACGCCCGAGTCGGCTGCGTATCCTCCCCCACCGGCAGTACATGCATCGCCGCAAGGTCGCTCAAAGTTCAGATGACCTCCAAGCTTCTCAAACCCTTTCGTAGCCGACTCTTCGAAGGGATCTCTCGGAGATTCGAAACGTCCAGACGAACTCTGACCGGAGGTCGAAGCCTTCGACACAGTGCCGGATTCGTCAACATTTTCGCCGGCTGCGGACGACCCGCCGTCGGCAGACCCGTCCACGCTCTCGGAATTAAATCCAGCCGTCGTCGCTCCGAATACTCCCAAATCCATTTGTGTGGAAGTTCCCAGTTCGCCGATGTTCGACTTGGCGCGACCCCCTCCCAGCGAACCGCCCTTCGAAGGGTTTCCCACAGAAAGAGCCCGAAGGGGATTAGTAGATTGCTGCGGGGAAGCCTGCGAAGAACCGAGAGATCCAGTCAATCTTCCTGAATTCTTGGCTTGCAGCAAAGCAGTGGAAAAGGCTCCGGCAGCGGTCGCAGAAAGGGTCCTAGTGATGTTTAAAGAACCGGGCACGGATGCAAGCGGTCCTCTCGATTGCAGATGCTTTGTTTTTCCTCCGGCCTGCGGGTTCTGGTCGATGTCAGCAGCTGTTAGCCCAGGGGCCTCAATCGCATCCAGCGTCACCGTAAAGCTAGCTCCGGCATCAATGCCGTCCAAAGCGGAGACGGGAGTGCGACGGTGGTACTGTCCGGCGAGGCCAGTGGTAGCAGCGTTACCTGAAATCATATCGGCGGTGCGCGTGGACTGCGCATGCAGCAGACCTGATCCACTGACGTACACCGCGGCAGTAATCGCAAGGTGGACTAACGAATAAACTTTCATGGCTTTGGGCACTACCCGACTCTATTACTATACATTTGAAGGTTATTCATCGCTCGGACTTTCAAACCGCGGCCAATTGTACAGTGGCAATTGGGTGTGTCAGCCGGAACTTAAATCATTTCCCAAAGGTCAGATACGATTGTTTCCCCGCGTTTTGAGAACACGAATGACTCCATCCACAAATTGAACGGCGCACCGATCCGACGAGTGAAGAAGCCCAATCTCTCGTGATTTAACCCCTGCACTTGCGCGTACTTCCGGGTTGTCTATAAGGCGGGCAATGGTCCGGGAAAGGGCTGTCTCGTCTCCGTTGGGGTATTCCCAGCCATTCAATTCGACCTGCACGTCATCCGTCGGTCCGATGCTTCCAATGCGATCCGACACAATCACCGGGAGTCCGCAATACAGCGCCTCGCTGATCGCCAGCGGATGCGGATCATGGCTCGAGGGGTGAACGTACACATCAGCGGCTGCGTAGTACTCCGGTAACTGTTGGACACCGATAAACCCCAGCAGCCGCACCGCAGAACCGAGCGGCTTCGCCAATACCTCCAGTTGCGACCGCAGGGGACCGTCTCCGGCGATCAAAAGAACAGCCGAGCGATCGCCTTCCTTCATCGCGGTCGCGAATGCCCTGATCAGAGCAGCATGCTCCTTGCGGGGTATCAACTTCCCGACTGTAAGGATGGCGACAGTCTCGGGAGAGATCCCCAGTCTTTGCCGCAGGCTCATCCGCACCGTAGATCGATTGGCCAGCGTCGTGTTGTAGAAGCCGCTATCGATCGAAAATGGCACTCGATGAAAACGGTCCCGCGGCACACCATAGTGCGCGTAGTAGCGCTCATTTTCATCCCCGACAGTTAGGAATAAATCTACCTTTCGGAAGATTAGAGGCAGAATGAACTGCTTGGCCAGGCTTACGTACCATGGCCGAGGATGGCGAAGTTCGCTGTCGGTGGTCATCAGGACAGGAACGCTCGATTTACCTGCCCAGCGAATCGTGTCACGAAGATAATCCAGCGCGTAACCATGAACGTAAACTGCATCGGGTTTGAATTTCTCCAGTTCGCGCTGAATCGCCTGCGATCGCTCAGCCTTCCCAACCGCGACCAACGTGTACGCGAAACCGTCGAGCAGATCGTCTTGCCACTTGATCACTTGGCCAAAACCGCTGTCGTATCGCGGAGCGGCCCCAGCCTCGGCAAAAATGACGAGAAGTTCTACCCCCGGATCCGCAGCGATGTGGCGATACATGGGGCAGAAATGCTGTATGGGATGAGAGACCACGATAGCTACGCGGGTGCGTGCACTCTGGACCTCGTCAACCAAAGCTCCCCTACTAGGCAACGCTGCCATAGATACCTCGTACCGGAACGCGTGTTCCCAGGAGTGCGCACCGTAGCGCACTAAAAGAAGCGGATAAAGGCGTTGTCATGAGTTTCCCAATGTGTTTATATCTCTTCGGTTAAATCGAGGGCGGCGCACACGACCTCGCACGACCGTGAGACGCTTCTGTGCCAAGCCTGTTCTAGGATTACATAAGAGAACGCGATTACGAAAGGCCGCATCGGCCGATCCCCGGGTGGGAAAATAAGCGCGCAGCCGGTCACGTCACAACAATAACGTCATAGATAGGGAGCCATGCCGCGATGAAGATACTTTACTTGGGTAGCGATTCAGGCACTTCGGGGCATCGTCTCAATGCGTTGCGGCGACTCGGGCACGGAGTTGAGGTCGTGGACCCCGGCGCTTGTGTCCCCGGAATTCCGTTGATTGGTGCATGGCTACGTTATTGCGGTTCCGTCGGCTTGGCGACCTTGATTCGCAATCGTGTCATGGATAAACTTGCAGGCCGCTCCGGCTTTGATGTCGTCTGGGTCGATTCAGGCGCAATAGTCTCGCGCCAGTTAGTCCTGGACCTGAAGCAGGTGGGCAAGCGGGTGCTCAACTACAACGTTGATGATCCGTACGGTACTCGGGATCTGAATCTCTGGCGCCAATATCGCTCGGCAGTCCGCGCTTATGACCTGGTCGTCGTGGTTAGAAAAGAGAACGTGGAGGAAGCCAAGGAGTTCAGGGCTCAGAAAGTGCTTCTCGTTTACCGATCTGCCGACGAAGTGGCCCATGAGCCGTTTCTTATGAGCAAAGAAGAGCAAGCCCGATGGGCGACGGAAGTTTTGTTCATTGGAACCGGATTCCCGGAGAGGGGCGAATTCTTTGCTGATTTAGTTGGTCACGGCGTGCCACTTTCCATCTACGGGAGCGATTGGGCCAAGCTAAAGCAATGGAAATTGATCCAACCCTACTGGAAGGGCCCAGGCCTTGTGGAAAAATACAACTATGGCGCCGCAATCCGATCCGCGAAGGTGTGCCTAGGGCTGCTCTCGAAGGGCAATCGGGACCTGCATACCACACGCTCTCTTGAGATCCCTTCGCTCGGAGGAGTATTCTGCGCCGAGCGTACAGAGGACCATCTGGCGCTGTATGAGGAAAACAAGGAAGCCGTCTTCTGGAGTTCCGCCGAAGAATGTGCCGCCAAATGCCAGGCCCTCTTGGCCGACGACGCATGGCGACGATCGATCGCGGAGAACGGACATCAGCGTTACTTAAAGAATGGCTGGACAAATATGAAAATTGCAGAAAAGATTTTGAGAGCTGCGTTCGAGTAGAAGGCCGCCCAGCTGACCGGGCAGTGTCTCTGACTCGGTCCTAGTTCGAGGGACTTGGATCCGACCCGAAACTCACTAATTCGAATCAGTTGTTTTCGTCACATAGTTCCGATTCCACCCGGCCGCATAACATGTGACCGAATAAGATGTGACACTCTTGGATCCGCGCTGTCTCGCTCGAGGCGACCCGCAGGCAAGCATCAGCAAGTGTGGCCAATTTGCCACCGCCCTCTCCGGTCATTCCTACCGTGAACGCCCCCAACGTCCGCGCGCACTGAAGAGCCTGGCAGACATTGGCACTATTGCCGGACGTGGTGAGCCCTACCAGCACGTCGCCTGGCCGACACAAGGCTTCCACCTGGCGCGCAAAGATAGCATCGTAGCCGTAGTCATTGCCAACCGCGGTGAGAATCGAGGTGTCAGTCGTGAGCGCAATCGAGGCCCATCCGCGTCGTTCACGCCGAAACCGGCCTACAATTTCGGCGGCCAAATGCTGCGAATCGGCCGCACTGCCCCCGTTGCCGCACCACAGTATCTTGTTTCCGAGGCGAATGGCCTTGGTCATGCGTTCCGCGATCCGCTCAAACAGTTCCTGCTGATGTTCCAGTTGCTCGATGACTTTCAGATGATCGTGGATCGCTTTCAGGTATAAATTCACTGCGTGAGCCTGGTTTGCCATGACGGTCCTCTAGAACGACAGCATTACTCGAAATCCGAACTACCACGGATCATTATATAAGGGGATCGAAGGAGGGTGTCACGCAGGTTCAATGATCCGGAGAGTTCCCTTCAATCGCGGGAAGTCTCTCGATTTGTTAAATTGAAGATAACCGGTCTTCCCTGAGGGACCTGCTCCCTCGTTCCGTTAAGACTGCGCGGAGAAATATGATTATAGTTACTGGCGGCGCTGGCTTCATCGGAAGCAACCTGGTGCACGAACTTAATTCCCTAGGGGAAGATTCGATCATCGTTGTCGACAATCTTTCAGATGCCGCGAAACCTCACAAGAAATTTCCGAATCTCACCGGCGCACGCTTCGTTGACTACTTGGATAAAGCCGAATTTCGCCGGGCGGTCGCGGAAGGTCGATTCGACAAGAGCGGGATCCGAGCCATCCTGCACCAGGGAGCCTGCTCTGACACACTGCAGGACGATGGAAAGTACATGATGGACAATAACTTCACCTATTCGAAGGAATTGCTCCATTTTGCGCTCGGGCAGGCAATTCCCTTCGTCTACGCGTCTACCGCCGCGACTTATGGGTTGTCGGAGAAGTTCAAAGAGGTGCCCGAAAACGAGCGCCCGCTGAATATTTACGGATTCTCCAAACTAGCCTTCGACAATTACGTGCGACATCACCAGGTCTCGTTTGCGAGCACCGTAGTGGGTCTTCGCTATTTCAACGTTTACGGGCCGCGTGAGGTTCACAAAGGGCGCATGGCTTCCGTTATTCACCACTTTACCCGGCAACTCAAGGACACCGGCACGATCCGGATGTTCGAAGGGTCGGGCGGATATGGCAACGGCGAGCAGCGACGCGATTTTGTGTTCGTTCGCGACTTGGCGAAAATAAATGTTTTCTTCGCTTTCGGTAAAGTGCGCACCGCCATTGTGAACGCGGGGACAGGAAAGAGTCGCAGCTTCAACGACGTCGCGAAAGCCTTGATGCTCGTCCACGGACAGGGAAAAATGGAGTACATTCCCTTCCCAGCCGATCTGAACTCGCGATACCAGCACTTCACCCAGGCCGACGTCGCCGGGTTGCGCGCGATCGGCTATACCGCTCCTTTTACGGAACTCGAAGACGGAATCAAAGAAACCTTCGCTGCATGAACGCGACAGCCCCCAAAACACTCAACCAGAAGGAACCGCGGATGATGGACCTCTCTCGCATATTGAACCTGATTGAAAACGACTTTCGATCGATCCGCGTCCTCGTCATCGGCGACGTGATGCTCGACCGATATGTATGGGGCATCGTGGACCGTATCTCGCCGGAGGCTCCGGTGCCGGTGTTGAAATCGGTGCACACCACGCGAGTCCCGGGAGGCGCTGCAAATGTCGCGATGAATATCATCGGCCTCGGGGCGCACGCTATCCAGGCTGGCTATTGGGGGGACGACCTCGAGCGGCGTGAACTTGACGACCTACTCCGCAGCGCCAATGTGGACACATCGGGGATGATGACGTCCGCTCATCCCACCATTTCAAAGACTCGCGTGATGGCACGCCAGCAGCAGTTGCTGCGAATGGACGTAGAAAATGCCGGAGTGCGGCTGCAGAGCGAACATGATGCATTGCTCGATCGCGCCCTGCAGTTATTACCCGACGCCCACGCCGTGATTTTGTCCGATTATGCCAAGGGCGCGCTGACCCCTGCGCTATGCCGCGGCGTAATTGACGCTGCCCGTGCCCGGAGCATCCCGGTGCTCGTCGATCCGAAGGACAAGAGTTTTGCCAAGTACGAAGGCGCTACTACAATTTGTCCCAATCTTGCGGAGTTGTCGCTGGCTACGGGCATTGATCGCACAAATCAGGGTGAGTTGATCGTTGCTGGCGAGCACCTTGTGACCGAGGCGCGTATCGATTTTCTGACTGTGACGATGAGCGAGAAGGGTATTTTGGTTCTCTTCCCCGATTCGTCTTTTCATTCTCCTGCGCGAGCCAGGGAAGTCTTTGATGTGTCGGGAGCGGGCGACACAGTGATCGCCACCATGGCCCTGTGCCTGGCGACCGGGCTGGACACGGAATCTGCCGTCAACCTGTCGAACATCGCGGCAGGCATCGTAGTGGGCAAGACCGGGACCGCGCCGATTTCTCGCAACGAGCTGGTAGCGGAGCTAACCACATCTACCCGCATGAGCAGCCCCGAGAAGGTGCTTGACGACGGGCAGTTGTTACTCAGAATCGCCGAGTGGCGCGCGACCGGCCACCGGATTGTCTTCACCAACGGCTGCTTCGACATTCTGCACGTCGGCCACATAACCCTGTTGGAGCAGTGCCGTCAATATGGCGATAAGCTGATCGTTGCTATCAACAGCGATGCTTCAGTGCAATGCCTGAAAGGACCCACCAGGCCTGTGGTTGGCGAAAACGAACGGGCGAGAGTCCTGGCGGCATTGGCATCGACAGATGCCGTCACCATTTTTGACGAACAGACCCCGCTTAACCTGATCCGACGAATCCGGCCCGATGTGCTCGTGAAGGGCGGAGACTACACAACCGCAACAATAGTAGGCGCGGAAGATGTGATGGGCTGGGGAGGGCGCATCGAGATTGTTCCCACCGTTCCCGGCTATAGCACAACCGGTACCATCGCACGGATGAATGTTTCGGCTCCGCCTGAGCCTGCCAACGCTTAGCGTAATTCGGCTCTGATCGATTTTGTTTTTGCTTCAACCAATGGTTTGCTTTCCGGTCGAAGCCGCATTGCCGGTACGGATCTTGCCACCGCGTTTCAGTTTCGCCAGAGTATGTCTGGATTGAGGTGAGACGCTCGCGAGGCTGCGCGCGATCCGTTGTTCCCTGCTCTTCGACGAGGCCGGGTACCGAACGAAAAGATCGTCGAGGGCGGCTATCACCTCGTCGCTCCCCATTTCGTCCATCACATAGTCAGGAGGCGCCTTCGGAATGTCTGCGCCCTTGAAGATCCGGTACCGATCGCGTCCGAGCGGCAGCCACTCAATTACCGGTTGCCACGCTGGCGCAAGTATAACCATCGGCAGGCCCACTGAGCGCCCGATATGCATGTTGCCTGTGTCGAGTGTGACTGCGTAGTCGCAAAGACTGAGCACCGCGGCGAGCTGGGAAATGGTAGTTTTACCGGCCAGCGAGACACTTCTGCTCTGGATGTTCCGGCGAATCGCCTCGATTCCCTGTACCTCGTTGGCTGTTCCTACAAAGACCGCGCATGCGCGATGAGCGTCCGCCAAGTGATTCGCCACGGATACGAAGCGATCATCGGGCCAGCTCTTTCGTTGTGTAGGGCTCGTCTGAGTAATGAAGGCAACGCGTGGAATATCATTTCCCGTCTCCAGCGGATCGAGCAGACCTTGCGCATGTTCAAGGTCGTCGGGTCCAAACGCGACGAGTGGTTCTAGGTCTAGCCCAGGATATCCCAGTCCCTGAATCACGTTCAATTGATTGTCTATAAGGCAACGCTCGCGGTCATATCGCAACACAAAATCGTAGAGCTCGGGAGCGAAAGTATGGCCGTATCGGATCGCCGCGCCAGCTGCGAGGCTCAGCAAAGCGACTCCCCGGGGGTTGTTCCCATGGCTGGTTATGACAATCTCGGGAACGAAGCCCGTCATCCTCAAATGCTTACGTAAGGAGGCAATCGCCTGAATGATCTGGGTTGATGGCTTGGGCGTTTCGGCAAGAAAATCAATAAACGGATTGTGGCGGAACACGTCAAACCCCATGCGCGTGCATGCAACCATCGTCACCGCATCAGGAACAGCACGTTTCAGCGCTTCAAACATCGGCGATGCATGCACGTTCGAGCCGAGAGCGCTCGTGTATTCGAGGAACAGAAAATGCCTGATCCCACGCAAATCACTAGGGTAGGGTCGCGCTCCTGCTAAGAAGCGAGACATGAACCGCATCGCACGGAAGCTGCCGCGCACTAACGGGCCCGTGACTTTCAGCTCTCTCAGGTTCGCCATAATCTCAAAACAGAGTGCCTCGCAGAGACGTCGCCTCAGCTATTCATCACGCCCATGCGCGGATTCTGTTATTCCGCGCACAAAAATTATCGCCCGTCCGCTAGGGAGACGCGAGCGCGCAAGTATGTCCGGACCTCCTGAAGCCCAAACAAAGGATAGGAGATTGTCAGCAAGGCGATAACAAACAGAGTCGTGATCATCGCGATGACCGGCAAACTCTTTTGCCCCGCATTGATCGCGAGCCAAGCGCCGAATACCGTCGCCACACCCATCAAGGCAAAAAGCTTGTACACGGGAGAGAAGTCGAGCGGTGAGATGTTGGCGAACAGGCGCTGGTTGAGACGAAGGATCGCAAGGACCTGAAACAATTCGACGATCAGCCACGCGGTCAGGAAACCTAACACGCCGAACAGGTGAATCGCCGGAACCGCCACTGCCACCATGACGATGTAGCTCCAGAACATCAACTTTGCTAGGACCGTATGTTCATTGCTGCAGGTCTGAAACTGATACTTGTGTTCCTTGATGCCCATGGTTCCAGAAATCATCGCCATTAACAAGCACACATACGGGTTGTACAGGCCTGGCTTGTGCAGCCAGATTGTCATCAACAGCGGGGTAGCGAGAAGAGTACCGATAGTGATCGGAGGTACCAGAGCGAAGATGACGCGCTCGGAGAGTTCGTAAAGGCGAAACAGCCGCTGCCAGCTTTGCCTTCCGTAGAGTTCGGTGATTTCCGGACCGATGGCCTGGGTCATGGAGGTGAGTGCCTGGCGGGACATTGAAAAGATGGTGCGCGTGAGAGAAAACACAACCACGCTCGCTGGTCCTAGCATTCGCTGCAGGAGAACGACCGGAAGTTGGTAGACTAAGAAATTCGAGGAATAAAGAAGGCCGAAATATCCGCTTGGCTTGAGAACATCTCCAAAACGGCCGGGTTTCGCATACCTCATGCGAGGGAATATATCTGGTGCATTGATACGCAAGTCAACTAGGACGAAAAGGCTGAAGAGGGCCAGCGTGATTTCTTGCTGAGCGGCGAGCCAGGCGAACGAAGCGTGACGGAAAACCATGACAGCCGTAATTGCAGTGCCGGCAATGGCCTGTATATTGTTCCAGTTCGTACCACGATACGACCTGCCTACCACCAGGAAGATCCCCCCGATAAATCCGAACAACATACGAGTAAGGATCTGTAGTCCCAGCAAATAGACGGTGGTTGAGACCATAAATGAATCAGTCTTGAGGCCTAGCCATGCGCCGACGGGCAAGAAAAAGACAAACGACGTAATCAAAGCCGCAGCCGCAATGATGGTGAATAGAAGGAGCAGGGCCGTGGACTGCATTGTGTGCGCCTGATCGATCTCTCCACGGTTGTAGTGGATCGCAACCTGATTGTTGGCAAATGTTTGCAGGCCGAAGTTGAGCGTGCCAAGATAGCTGACCGTTGCTGTGAGGGTGAGCCATTCCCCGTATACCGGGATGCCATACTTTCGCAGAAAAAGTGGTGGAAGTAAGAGTTGAGTGATTACATTTACACCCTGTCCGCTCATGAGGGCACTACCTGTTTTGGCAATTCGGCGAAGGCTCATAGTCTCTCAAAGTTAGGGATTAAAGCTGTACCCGGCACTCTCCGGTTCCTTCCACCACAGGCAGGCGCCAGATTCACAGAGGAAGTCCGCCGCATGGCGAACGAAAGCTTAAATCTATCAATCTAGTCGCGTTTGCACTTTCGGCGACTCCAGACCGACTCTGGCGCCCTGTTTCGGCTTCCTGGCAGATCCAGCATTGACAACCGCACTTATCCAGCATGCAGCGCAGGCCACTTTGGGGGACTTCGCGTACCCTTATCTTCGCATGAAGCGGATGTTTCAGCCAACTGTGCCGGCGTTCGGGCATCAAGGATTGCATCCGGTACTCCAAAAGATGGCATTAAAGGTCGAAGAGTACAGTGCGGCTAATAAGAGAACTGCCTGCAAATTTGCCCGAAATATGAACCGCACACGGCGAACCGTGTGCGGTCGTGTAATTATGCTTGACGCCAGTGTTTAAGGACCGGCAACATATGTGCAGCTTGAGGATTGCCAAGTCCCGTTGATCATCGAGAACAACGTCACAAAGACTGTGCTGTTCTTCTTGGGCAAATTGGTCAGGGTTGCGGTGGTTGCTGTCCCTGCGTTATGTAGCGAAGTTCGCACTTCCCGGAGTGGTTCCGACGTATAGCTCGTAATGCGCAACAGCGACACCAATGGTCCAGGTGAACGCCGCTCTAGCGAGCGTAGCAGAGCTACCGGGCGCCGGGCCGTCCAGATAGCCGAGCCACTGGTTGATCATGTAAACGTGCGGGTACCACAGATTGCCGTAACTGCACCACAGCGCGGCGGAGTGCCAGGTGGGGTCTTGTTGGCGTGGCAATCGATGCAAATGCTGCGCGCCCTGATCCGTCGCCTCTGATGGTGACAACCGGATCAGACGTGCACCCGGAACCCTGCGATGTAAGCGTAGTCGCTGTCACGACGGCGACGATGTACTGGCCAAATGGATCCATCATGTCGCCGACCGTAGCCTTGGGAGTGGGCTCAATCGAGCAGCCCCCTCTGAAGGCAACCGAGGCTGTCGTGTAACCCGTGCCGTTTTCCAACAGGGGAACGCTGTAGACATTGGTTGACATCGGATTCTGCGGTACAAGAGTCTTGTCCTGAATAATCAGCGGAATTCTCGCGTCTCCGGAAGGGATCGCGGGAGCAGAGGCAAATCCCCGCCGACATAAATACACCCCAGTTATTGGTTCCCCCCACCAGATCGGCTTCGACGTTGTCCCGGATCACGTATCCCGAGGCTTCGCCAGCATAGACGTTCAGTCGCGTCGTGCCATATGAGTGATCGTGGTAGAAGAGCAGGCGGGGCGCTCTGCTGGTCCGCGTAGTAGAACGTGAGGGCGCCCAGGCCTGGTTGTTGGTGGTGGCTCCCGCGGGCAGGGTCGTTGCGTAGTGCGTGCCCGAGGAATCCGAGCAATTCGTGGTACATGTGGTGCCGTTTATGACTGCGCGCACCGCGGAACGACGATCGAACCACAAGCCGTTGACTAAAAACATCTCGGGGACGAACGAAACGCTGTCGCGCCGAGTGAAGGGCCTATTGTTCCAGTCGACAGCAGGTACGGTCCATTGATGCGGAGTGCCGTCACTTATCCATGGAGTATTGCTACCATGCAGGTGGACGGTGGTGCGATTCTGAAGATAAGGAGCTGAGGCGCCGTTGAGGGCGAGGCCGGATCCGAGAACGGTTGTATCCGTGGGGATGAACAGGGCCCCGCTGTTTACGCACCTCAGGGCATTGATGAACTTGACCCTCACCGGCTTGTTTGAACACGCAACGATAATCGGGTCAAGATAGCTGACGGCATGCGGTGCGTGGTGATTTTGCCGGTTGCGTCGGTGCCGTAGTCGGCCTGAACATAGCCCGAAGCTGCGTACCACCTCGGGCAGGTCGGTGTGCAATCGGTGGTGATATTGACCAGCGAGATCTCGTAATAGTCTGATCCTGGGAATGCAATCGTATCGGGCACCGCTATCGGCAATGACGTACCCAGAAAATTCGCCTGGTTCAACAGCGGCAGCGAGTCGACAAATTTGCGAATACCGCACCGGTTGGGAGCGGAACCGTTGACTGTGTGTGCGGGATTCGGCGGCGGGCTGTTCGCGTAGTTGGGATACACCGAACTGAAGTAGAGCTGGTCAGGGCTCAGCAAGGTTCCCGCACCTGCGCCTGGCGCCCCCACGACAGCGTTGAAATGGATGCCTGTCATCAGTCTCCTCGGAGCCTTCATTGGGCTGGTTGCCCGTCGAGCTGCTGCGTGGGCCCTCGGCGGCCTGGCGCTGGGCATTTGTGGTTCCGCTCATGCGGGCCGGCGTGGTAGGCGTGGTGTTGTTAGGGATCTGAGGCTGGGGAATCTGCCCGGTCGCTCGGATAGCGCTGCCAGCACTGCATAGCGACAGCACGAACACACCCCGACATCGACAAGACAAAACAGGGAATCGGGATTGGAATTCATGCAATCCTCTTCAGGCCAAACGATTTTTTTGAGCAGCGCTTAGTCGGATAAACGTAGCCCATTTTCCTTTTGTTCCCCTCGCGCGAGTTATGCGATGAACTCACATCAAAATGTGACGGTGATAAACCCTTCGCGTGACAAGCCATATTTTGCAGCCGTATGCCACTGTTTCGAATGCGTAGAGCGACCGAGTGCCACTTCCGTGTGGCTTGCCAGCGGAAGATGGTTCGGAGGGAAACAAGGAGGAAGTGAAGAAGGAGCGGCGACAGGACTGCTTCCAGAGTCCAGCGGCCAAGCTCCGTTTGCGCCAGGGCAAACACGGAAGGCGCGGCTGCCGGCATTTCGACGAGGGGATAAGCCGAAACGCCCTGTGCAACTGGTGTGTTCGGTTGAACCGTGGCTCGATGTGACCGTGCTAGTACTTTGCGGGAGCGACTGAGGGTGGCGAGCGCGACAACCTCTTATTCCAATGGCGGAGCTAAACCCGCCAGGACCCTACCTGATTATCGAGAAGTTTCTGGATGGTCAGAAACAGTCTTCATCGGCGGGAGCATCGCCCGATATCGCCAGAGAAGCGGAATCAGTTTGATCGCGGACCAATACCGGGGAATATATCGAGTTGGCGCGGAAATGCAGCGGAATAGCCAACCCAGATAGAGATGGTCGGCCCAATCCGGGATTCTCACCTGATCGCCACTTAAAAACGCGATGGCCGCCCCGATACAGTGGATTGCAGGAAGGTAATCTAGATGACGCTTGATAAATAGGCCAAGCCGTTCCTGGGATCCGCCGCCGATGGTAATGACTATATGCCTCACCCTCAGTTTCTCAAGCCGCTCGATGAGTTCCCTATCGTCGATGGATTCCTTATACATCGGAGCCTCGTAAATACAATCGGTAGGCACCGGGATTCCCATGGAAGCAAGCCAGTCCACGTTCTTCCGCGTGCTTGCCGAACCCGCCATGATCCACATCGTGTTTCCAGGAGTGCGAATGTCAGGCTGCAGCAGAAGCTGACGCAGGTACTTCAACCCCGACAACCGGCGCAATGAGTCGCGCTCGAACAGATTCCAAAGCACCACCATCAGCGACGAATCGGTTATCGCCATATCGGCGCACATCAAGGCGTCGCGGTACGCCCGATTGAAAGCTATATCTTTCAGCGCCGGGGCAGCAGGAACCACTAGCAGGCCGCCACGGCTCGATATCTGCTCAATAGCGAGTTGCGCATCCCCGTCAAAGAATTGCACCCCCAAGATTTGGCGTACATCGCGATCATGACGGTTCAGAATATTCGCCCTCCAGCCTTAGATAAGGCCCGCAAGCTACTTCTACCATACATCGGACTGGAATCGTGCCATTGCGATTCACCGTGAGGATCCTGAATTCAACCCCTATACGATTCAATGCGGTGTGCAGCCTGGGCGGTCAAAAATCTGCGACTCATCGTCTTTGAACAGCCAGCCCCACATTGGAAAACGGGCTCGAGTCCAGCCCTGCCATACGTAACCGACAATGTCCAGCAAGTGATTGCCGAAGTTTGCGCGCGAAGTTACAATTGAATCAGCACAGACGAACACTGGCTTTCAAACTTCCGCACACGTATGAAACTTTTGTAATCTTGATCTTAAATCCACGAAATATTCCGGTTGGCGTTGACCCTTCATGAGTTTTCAATGTCAAAAGATGCCCGATTCCATCAGTTTGAACTGTCCGATTGCTGCTTCTGCACTCGCAATGACCACGGACAAATGCTCGTGTCTGGCGAACAGGATGAACCAGTGTGCACCCTCGCAACCCGAGGCTCAACACGGCCACAATAAAAGGGGGAGCAAAGTAAATGAGGCTTAAGGGTCAGAGAGCGGTAGTTTGTGGGGCTGGCGGTTTCATCGGCGGACATCTGGTCAAGAGCTTATTGGCCAATGGCGTCAACGTCGTGCGCGCAGTCGACGTGAAACCGATACATGAGTGGTATCAATCTTCGCAGGGAGTGGAGAATCTGGCATTGGACCTGAAGGACCGCGGCCATTGCCTTCGGGCCGCGGAGAGCGTCGATGTAGTCTTCCAGCTGGCTGCCGACATGGGCGGCATGGGCTTCATCGAAAACAACAAAGCCCTGTGCATGCTGAGCGTGCTGACCAACACCCATATGCTGATGGCCGCGCGCGAAGCCGGCGTGCAGCGCTTCTTCTATTCCTCATCCGCCTGCGTCTACAACGGCGACAAGCAGAAAACTCCGGAAGTGGTTGCCACTCAAGGAAGAGGACGCCTACCCGGCGCTTCCCGAGGACGGCTACGGCTGGGAAAAGCTCTTCAGCGAGCGAATGTGCCGCCACTTCGAAGAGGATTTCGGCCTCCAGTGCCGCGTGGCCCGCTACCATAACGTATACGGCCCGCTCGGAACCTGGACCGGCGGTCGCGAGAAGGCCCCGGCGGCGATTTGTCGAAAAGTGCTCGAAGCCAAGATGAGCGGCAAACACGAAATCGAAATCTGGGGCGACGGCAAGCAGACCCGCAGCTTCATGTATGTCGACGACTGCACCAATGGTACCCACGACCATAGCTGAAAGCGACATCCACGAGCCTATCAATCTTGGCTCAAGTGAGTTGGTTACGATTAACCAGCTTGTCGATGTAGTTGAAGAGATTGCCGGCATCAAGTTGCAGCGGCGTTACATTCTCGATGCCCCCAAGGGTGTCAACGGCCGCAACAGCGACAATACCAAGATAGTGCAGTATCTAGGCTGGGAGCCGTCCATTCGCCTCAAGGATGGTTTAGCCAGAACCTATGAGTGGATCGCGCGGGCGATGCGGGCATTTACCCACGCGTAAGGTCCCTCAGCGAAGCTAAGACAAAGGCAAGCCCGCCAAGGTGTACTCCACCATTGGCGGATCGCTTCTTCGATTCCGCCCGTCTTTCACCTTCTCATCGTGGTCATCCTGACCTCGATGAGAGCAGGACGATTTGACCTGACCCCGGGATTCGCCCATGTTGTAATACGATTTGATAAATGGGTGATGGATGAGTCAAGAAAACAGACGGAAGGGCCGATGATTGGCGCTTTAAGCAAGTTTGACTGCCCGTACTTGAAAATGTCCCCGGAAATTAAAATGTCAGCAGACACTTTTTATGTATGGAATGCAAAGTACGACGGCCGGACTAATCTGCGCGATTAGAACTCTAGACTGAAATAGCTGGACAAAGGGATGCTGCAATGAGTGCTCCGAAAAACGCTGCGCTCGTACCATGCGACCGGAAATACGTCGCTCGCTGGACGAGTTCATGTCCAGTGAGCGACGCGTCTGCGACCTGATGGAATGCCGAGATTAAGCTGCCGGTATCGGTGCCGGCGCTGTTGGAGCTGCGACATTGGAGGAAAGAACGATTAGTTTCATACTTGTCCCGGAAAGCCTACCGGGAGCTCTTACGTTGAAAGCTGCCAGGGCAGATTTCCGAGATGTGCACGCTTGAAGAGACTGGCAGGATCTTATATATTTCAATGCTGGGTTCTCACGAGATTCGCGGATTCCCTCTTAGCCTCTCGGCAAAGCCGGCTCAAGGCGAACCGCATCGCTCGTTCAGAAGCTGACTTTTCGTCCCGGATACCAGGTGAGCTGAATGTTGGTATTGGTGACGGTCTGCTGACCTGGCAGATAGAGGGGCGCCTTATACCGCTCATAGGTGAAGGTGCCGTTCAGTTCGATGTCGGGTCCAATTCGTTTGACAGCCTGAAAGTTGATGTCATTCAGCGTAGTTCCGGACTCGTTCGTGTTATTGAGTTCGGCAAAATCCTTCGCAGCCTTCTGATTGCGGACACTGACCTGTACCCATTCGTTGCCGCTCAAGTGATATGTCACCCACGCCTGGCCCCCCTTGTCTTCGCGGCCTATCCAGTCGCCGAAGAGCTGCCCCTTGTTGGTATATCCCTGTACCTGGACGCCTTCGAAATACATGAAGTGCCCGTTCACGCTTCTCGAGACAGGTGGATCACTATCGGCTGCTTCCATCCGAAGATCCAGGCGAGGCGCGCCCGGAACGTGAGACAGAAAGATTCCTGGGCGCCATGAAGCGCGGCGCGGCGCGTCGATCGGCGAGACATCGTCATGCACTTCCCCGTCGGCATAAAGCGTGAGGTACTTGCGCACAAAGGGAAGGCGGTAGGAGAAGTCAAACGCGCCGAAGCGGGCTCCGGGGTCGTTGCGGCTGAACTTCTCCGAGAGGGGTACATTGGCGAGGCTGAAGAAGCTTTTCAGGAACGAATGAAGGGTGATCGGCACGTGTCCCTTGCCGCCCCAGATCACAGTGCGTTCGAAGCCGAATTCAAGATTCTCGGTTGGACGCAGGCTGACTTTTTCGACGTGCACCCACGGGTCGTTGGGAGCGGTATGACCTTTCAGCGAACCCACCAGGAACTCGTAACGGAATGGCCCGGTGAGTCGCGACAGCACGGGAACCCTGAGCGGCTCAATGCGGTTGATGCGGAAAGAATAAATGTTCTCCGCATTGTTGGAATAGGCAAACGCGCCTCCCATTCCCGGCCCGAGCCAATCGTCCTGTTTGCCGAACGAAATCTCGTGGTTTAGGACCAGGGCGCCCGCATAGGCTTCCATCACTCGGCCCGTCACGGTTGATCCGATTGGTCCCCGCGGAATAGTGGCCTGGTTGAAAGGGAGGCCGGTGAGGAGGTTCACAAATGGGGACCCGTCCAGCGTTGACAACGCCTGCGCAAGGGCGGGGGAATAACCGGTGGCGGAGGGAGCACCTTGAAACTCTCCGCGCGCATAGAGCGTGAAGCGTCCCGACGAAGCGTAACCGCTCAGCCCTGAATAGTTGTTGAAGCCATTGGCATAGGGACGACCATAGTCATCGATGACGGTTGAGCCGAGGTGATAGCTGTCGCGCAGCGGCGTTCCGCTCATGGCCCGGGCCACTGTGTAAACGGACTCAAGGCGCGTATTGCCCTCGTGCTGCATGCAGGGCCCTGACATGTCGTTGCGCAATTCGTGCGCAATCGAGTCATAGATCTCCTGGGCCTGGTCCAGTGCCGGGCTGGGATCCGAATCTTCGATCCGGACCGCCACGTCTTCCAGCATGTGGGCCATACTGCTGCGTGTCCAGGGGCGCATGTTGAGGAAAACATGATCCAGGAACCCCAGCGAATACAACCGCACCATGGCCGGGTAGAGCCAGCTGTCGACATTGACATAAGGGGAGCCCATCGTTCCCGGCTCGCAGACAGACGCGGGCGGCCGGTTGTTGGCGCCCGTTTGGCCCGCAGCGGCAGCACCGTCTGACTCGGGGGCCGGGGAGGCTCCCGGCTGTTCAGCAAATCCATAAAAGGATGTGATCAGAAGCGCCCCGGCGAATACCGTCTTAAATAAGGAAACTATAGGTTTAGTCATGGCTCTGCACCATCTCCTATATTGCACTCTAACATCTTGAGTTTACGTGCTCTTTTCCCTTTCCGGCACATAAAGAAGCGATTGCAATTGCGCCATCTGACCGACCTGGGCACCACAACTACGAGGGCACGGCTTGACCCCGATACCGTACGGCTTCGTGCCGCATACCGAATTTCGTATTCAGATTCCGAGCCGGAAGGGTAAATTCAGCGCTTGAAACGCAGCGAGATCACGTTTCGATACGATTCCAATAATAGGGCAGGGTTCAGACGTATCGTTTCTAACCGAGGTTACTTGGCGGTAGAAAATCGGGAATTTGGCTTTCCTAATTCTCACGGTGCCCTCCACGACGAAGGGGTCAAGCCGCTATCTTTTGGGGGGGTAATGCCTAGTCTTTTCACACTCCGGAACGTTCCCTAAAACTGTGCGCAGCGTTTGATCTTTTCCCAACCAATAAAGTCGAGGACATCACGTCACTATTGAGGTTCGAAGGATGCCCGGCGCTAGGGATGTTTAAACGCTCACCGCGCGGAATTTGCCACAGAGTAGGCAAATTCCCGGTATACAGTTTCAAGCCCCTGTCTAAGCGAAATGGAGGCTTGCCATCCCAATCGCTTTAAGCGCGACACGTCGAGGAGTTTCCGCGGAGTACCATCGGGCTTCGAAGAATCAAACACCAATTGGCCCTCAAAACCCACCACATCCTTGATCAGCTCAGCCAGTTCGCGCACGGTGAGATCTACACCGCAACCCACGTTTAATAACGGCGCTTCCAATTCGGATCGGACAATCCCTTCATGAATTTCGCTCGGCAGACTCAACAGGAATACGCAGGCATCAGCCATATCATCCGCATGCAGGAACTCCCGGCGCACGGTACCGGTCCCCCACACCTCAACCTCTTTTACGGCTCGATCCCTGGCTTCGTGCATCTTGCGTAACAAAGCCGGAAGCACATGGGAGCTCTTCAAATCATAGTTATCATTAGGCCCGTAAAGATTAGTCGGCATTGCGGCAAGGTAGTTTGTGCCGTACTGCCGATTAAAAGCCCAACACATCTCGATGCCCGCCAGCTTGGCCAGCGCATACGGCCGATTGGTCGCCTCAAGCTCGCCCGTCAGCATGTATTCTTCTTTGATTGGCTGGGGGCAGTCGCGCGGATAGATACAGCTCGAGCCAAGGAAGAGCAATCGCTTGACTCCGACCTGTTGAGCAGCTCCGATGACGTTAGTTTGGATGGCGAGATTTTGGTAAATAAACTCAGCGGGCAGCGTGTTGTTGGCTAGAATCCCGCCCACTTTGGCGGCGGCCAGAAAAACGTGGTCAGGACGCTGCTCCTGGAAAAATCGAAAAACGTCCTCTTGCCTGGTTAGATCCAACTCCGCATGGGTACGCGTTATGAGGTTGATGCAACCCTGGGCCTGCAGCCGCCTCACGATAGCCGAACCGGCCATACCGCGATGCCCTGCTACGTACACTTTCGAGCCGACTAGAGCAGGGCTATTCGAAATACTCATAGGCGCTGTATCCATGCTTCTTGACGAGTTGGTCTCTCTCGGCTGCAACCAGATCGGCATCGACCATCTCCCTTACGAGCTCGCTGAAGGTGACAGTCGGCTGCCAACCGAGGCGCTGGTGAGCGTAGCTCGGGTCACCCAATAGAGTCTCGACCTCCGAGGGGCGGAAGTATCTTGGATCAACTGCCACGACCGTTACGCCCTTCTGGTCGACGGCAATCTCGTCCACGCCGTGCCCTTCCCATGTCAGCTTGAGGCCGAGCCGCTCTGCCGCCAGGGTGACGAACTCCCGCACGCTGTGCTGGACACCGGTCGCAATCACGAAATCTTCAGCGAATTCCTGCTGCAGCATCCGCCATTGCATCTCGACGTAGTCGCGGGCATGACCCCAGTCGCGCAGCGAATCCAGATTTCCTAGATAAAGCTTGTCCTGAAGCCCCAGTTTGATGCGAGCAAGTGCGCGGGTAATCTTGCGGGTGACAAACGTCTCGCCGCGCAGGGGGGATTCGTGATTGAACAAGATGCCGTTGCAGGCATACATGCCGTATGCCTCCCGGTAATTCACCGTAATCCAGTAGGCATAGAGTTTGGCCACAGCATACGGCGAACGGGGATAAAACGGCGTCTTTTCCGATTGCGGAATCTGCTGCACCAGCCCGTAAAGCTCTGATGTCGAAGCCTGATAGAACCGGGTCTTGCTTTCCAAGCCCAAGATGCGGATCGCCTCCAGCATCCTCAACGTTCCGACGCCGTCCACCTGCGCCGTATACTCAGGCTGCTCAAACGACACCGCGACGTGGCTCTGCGCTCCGAGATTGTAGATTTCGTCTGGCTGAACCTTTTGAATGATATGCACGAGGCTACACGAGTCTGAAAGGTCGCCATAGTGCAGGACGAAATTTCGATCCCCAACGTGGGGATCCTGATAGAGATGATCGATGCGATCTGTATTGAAGAGTGAACTGCGCCGCTTTATTCCGTGAACTTCGTAGCCCTTCCGAAGAAGGAACTCCGCCAAGTACGCTCCGTCCTGGCCTGTGATGCCGGTGATCAAAGCAATTTTCGCCACGTTTATACCTACCAATCTATTTTTGGAACGGGTACTTCGAAAACAGTATACCGTAGGCCTTTTTCCTCGAAAATTTCAGGAAGCCAACCTCGTCCACGCGAGAGACACCAGACTGCGAACTTAGGACTCGGGATTGGCCGCCGCTTTATCAAGCAAGCCAACGCTTGAACGCTTCCGCTGTAAGCGGCGGCGCAGAGCTTGTGCCGGTGCCTCGATCACGCGCCAGGAGACCTCCGTCAGTATCAACGCCAGCGCGATCACGACGATACACAGAACCACATTGATACCGAGGCCGGAGCGCAGATGAGCCAGATATCCATGCGTCCGGCTTTCTTCCACCCCGAAACGGATTGGCTCGTGGATAAGGTAAAGACCATAGCTCCGACTTCCCAGCCAGGTAATGATCGGATGCCCAAGAACTCTGCCGAGAGAATGCGGCAAAACGGCTTCGACAGACGCATAGATGAGAACCGCCACTAAGATGGCCAACGTCGGAATTGCGGCCACCTGAGTCCATACATTGAAAACAAAAAGGCTGCCACGAAACAAAATGAAGGACCCGCCAAGGGCTCCCAAGGAAGCCCATGCAAGAAACGCCCACCACCGTTCCAAAAACTTCTTGACTGGTGGAATCATCATACCCGCCGCCAAGAAAGCTCCGATGGCCAGGCCATCAATGCTGGTGGGCATGATTTTGTGGAGGACATAGGGATTGACATGTGCCAGCGCCATGCCAACTCTAAGGGAGACGCACGCTGCGGCCAGGACCAGACTTAGCCTGAAAACCGTCTCTACGCGTAACCGCTTCACCGCCTGCGGCCAAAGGAAATAAAATTGTTCCTCAACGGCCAATGACCAGAGGTGCCCGAGAATCGGCAGTTCGGAATCAGTCACGATCGTCCAAGTTGGCTAAACAAGTTGCCATCAGGACATACGAGCGCCGAGTCTCGATTATCGGCCACAGAGAATGTGTGGCTGCGAGGGTCAGAGCAAAGACCACCGCAAAGGCTGGAAGGATGCGAAACGCGCGGCGCAGTTAAAATGTCGTCTAGAATTCCGGTCCGATCGTTCCCTAAGGATGATTCCGGTGATCAGAAATTTCGAAAGCACGAAAAAGATGTCTACTCCCAGCCACCCTAGCTGCATCAATCGCCCGGCGATCAGCGCGGCCGCGTTCTTACCAATTCCCAGATTCAGAAGGGTATGCAAATGAAACATCACAACGACGGCGACCGCCGCACCGCGAATCCCGTCAAGGAAGGCATTATGTTTCAAAGTGCTCCTTAGATTTATCGAACCTCGTCTTCCGCTCACGACGTTGTACTTAATTGCAGTATAAAACGCGGGTCCAATCTGCTTGCGGAGTTACATGATCTCGGGCTTTACTGGACTAGGAGAATCCCTTATCTTGGTGCCATCACTTCGACAAAAATTAACCTCACGCCGGCTTTTTGGCACGACGTGAGGCTGCTTGCGCTTATCAGTTAAGTCCGGCTATTTGAACGTGTAGTCGGTGTATTGCCACACTCCGTTGATCATTGAATAGAGCCGCACGTAGATTGTTGAGCCGTTGGTCGGTATGCCCGTTGCGGTGGCGCTCAAGGCTACAGTTTGATTTGTGAGGAGCAGGTTCCTGGAGCCAACCCCAGTCGTTCCCACGTAGAGTTTGTAGTAGGTCACACCAACTCCGGTATTCCACGTGAACTGCTGAGTGGAGGTCAAAATCGTACCGGTGGTGGGCGTCACAAGCGCAGCCGTGACAGGCGTCGGTGGCGGCGGCGCCGGTGCGGCTTTGTAGGTGTAATCAACATACTGCCATACACCCTTGATGATTGTGTACAATCGGACGAATACCGTTCCACCCGTTGCAGGTACTGTAACGGTTGCAGAAAGCGCCCCTATCTGATTGGTGAGGAGAAGGTTTCTCGAACCAACTCCCGTCGTCCCGACGTAAAGGTTGTAGTAAGTCACCGACCCACCTGTGTTCCACGTAAACGTCACCGGACTGGTAGGCAAAACACTTCCCGGCGTGGGCGTCAACATAACCGCCGTCGCTGGGTTCACCGTCAGCTTTCCCTGAGCATAAGCGAAAGAATAAGCAGAGTTGACCGCACCCGCGCACATGGTAGGGTAAGTTCCCGCATTGCTGATCACCGTGTAAGTGGTTGTGCAATTGAGACCGGTCAGGCTGTTAATCGTATCTGGCGCCACCAACCCAGTGACGATCGGAGTAATCAGCGGAACGCCAGTACCCCACGCCACCGTCGGACTGCTGGCCGTGATCGTCAGCGGGATCAACCCTCCATTGCCGGTCAGCGGAATAATCAGGACTGGCGTCGTCGGATCGTTTGAGCTGATCACCAGGTTTGCTGTCCGCGCATTTGCATACGTGGGCTTGAAGGTCACGCTTACTAGTGCAGGTGGCGCCGGGCGCCACGCTCGTCGGCGTAATCGGGCAGGTTGTGGTCAATGCGAAATCGGCTGCGATTAGTCCCGGTGATACTGATGCTGCTCGTCAAGAGGTTGGCCAGCCCGAGGTCGCTGATAGTGACGGTTTTGCTTGCACTGGTTGTCTTGTAGGCCTGGTTGCCGAAAGCCAGGGCCAGCGGATTGGCCCCGATCGCCGCAGTGGCCAGTAAAGTAGCGCTCGACGACCATTGGGAAACCAGGTCCGGAAGCGGCCCCGTCCCCAGGCTTGCATTCCAGTAATCGGCATCCGGCTTGTAGGCCTGCACACGATAGAAGTACGAATGCCCCTTCGTCGCCGTTGCGTCCGTCCAGCTCACCGGAGAGTTCCAGCCCTGGTTCGCACCAATGGCTGCGTTCAGGGTCGTTACGTTGGAAGAGAAGAGAGCGTCGTCGGCGCGCTGCACATTGAAGCCGGCTTCGCTCAGCGACATGTCGGTGAAAGTCAGCAGATTTCCGTTCGCCGACGCAACCGCTTTGAGACCTACCGGCGTCTGCGGCGGGACCTGGAAGACCTGCTCGCGCATCATGTCATTTTCTTCGTGACCGAGCAGATGGCAATGCCAGACATATTCCCAGCCCATCGGAATTATCTGGTTAGCCTGCGGCGTTGCCTGATTGGTCGGGCCGAATGCCGACATGGCCTGGTCGCCCGAACCGGCCGGCTTGGTCACGTCAAACAGCCGCTGGCTGTCGGGAATCGGGAACGGCATCGTTTGGGAGACCGGCCGCAAAGCGACGAAGTCGATTTCCAGCGGGTTCATGCGGACCGTGTCTTTCCATCCCAGTTCATTCGGGAACGGAGGACGATTGGTTCCGTCCCAGCCAAAGCGGTTTACGATCTGGACGTTGTAGAGGTGGAAGTGAATCGCGTGGGAGTCCACCCCATTGTGGATGACGATCCACAGTTGGCTTCCATCGCCGGCCGTACCCACGGGCATGGCCGAAACGTTGGCCGAGTCATGAATATCTTCGGTGAACGGATCGACATAGCCCAGGGGAATAGTGGTCTGGGTGTTGTAGTTGGTAAGCGGCAACTCGGTGCCAAGCGTCGCATTCATTCTGCCGTAGTCGAGGTCAAAGAGTTCCTGGATGGTCTTGAAGCCTAGATTCAACGTCGTCGGCGTGGTCGCCAGCTTCTGGGTCACGGGGTTCAACGGCGTGAAGGTCAGTGTCGTGCTCGACAAGGTGGGATAGACAGCCTTGAAGGTCTGGCTATAAGTCTTGTTGTAAGCAGGCTCAGGCACCACCGGAACCGGCTGTGTAAGCCGAAATGCCGCCGGGATGAGGGCGTTCAGGTTAGCCATATTCAGAGCCGGCTGGGCCGCGCCGGCCAGTGTGGCCCGGACTTTGACCTGCATGAGCGTGCGGGTGTTAGGACCGAAGCCCGCCAGCGTGGTGGGCGCGCCGCCGGTGCCGGTTTGATCCGGGTCGCCGGTGTAATAGTCGTAGCGCGTGTCGTAGGCTGGCGCCGGAGCCGGAGCATCGTTGTACAGGATCAGCGTCTTGCCGGCAAAGGGGGTGAAATCGACGATAGCGTCGGCGCGCTCGGCGGACATCAGCAACAAACCATGGTTCTGAATGTTGGTGACCGTGACGCTGCGCAGGTTTTGTTCGTAACTGATGGGCGTGGGAGGAATGACCGCGGGAAGCGGCAGAACGCCGCCTTCATTAGCGATCTGCACCCAGCTCGGACCCATCGCTTTGGGATCCGGCACGCCGCCCGCGCGCGCATCGTTAGGCCACTGGACCGGGAATCCCGCCGTCGTGACCGCGGGAACCATGCCTACTTCGGTGAGACCGGAGATGCCGGTGACAGTCGGAGCAGGGCAGGAAGCGCCAGGAGTCGGCGCGTATTGCGTGCCGGTCTGATCGCAGGCCAGGAACCACGAGAGGTTGAACGTGCGCTCGTTGGCTACGCTGAGAATACGGAAGCGATAGGGCTTTGGATCGACGGTCAGAACCGGATAGGGTACGCCGTTGACGACCGCGGTATCCATGAAGCCTTCCGGCGTTAATGAGACCGTGCTGCCTACGCCTTGGTGAACATCGCCGTTAATTTCCTTGGCCGGGGCCGGGGCCAGGGTCGAAGGAAAGCCCGGGCACGTCATGGTCGGGTCATAGGTCGTGGGGCAGGGGATCTCTCCGCGCACGGTGTACTGGCTGGGATTTCCGTTGAAAGGCGGCCAGAACCAGCTGGCGTAATCCCAACGGCCCATGGGATTGATGCTGCTGCCATCCGGATTGCCGGGCCACTGGTTGGTCATGTACACATGCGGGTACCACAAATTGCCGTAGCTGCCCCACAGCGCCGTATCCCAGGTGGGATCTTGCTGGCTTAGGGTGGCGATCGAGGCAAATGCGACCGCGCCGGAGCCGTCGCCCGTGATGCTGACGACCGGATCCGAAGTGCAGCCCGACCCCTGCGAGGTTAGACTGATCGCAGTTACCGCGCCTACGATGTATTGTCCGAACGGATCCATCATGTCGCTGACCGTGGCGGTCGCTACCGGTTCGGTGGTGCATCCACCGGTGAAGCCTACCGAGGCCTTTGAGTAACCGGAACCGTTTTCCAGCAGAGGAACGCTGTAGACGTTGGTCGAGACAGGATTCTGCGGCACGAAGGTCTTGTCTTGAATGACCAGCGGGATCTCGGCGTCTCCCGAGGGAATCGCCGGGGCAACCGCAACACCCGCCGAGGTAAACACACCCGTGGTATTGGTGCCGGTACTGAGATCACCCTCAACGTTGTCACGCAGCACGTAACCCGAGGCTTCGCCCGCATAGACATTCAGCCGCGTCGTGCCGTAGGCATGATCGTGATAGAACAGCAGGCGGGCGCTCTGCTGGTTGGTATAATAAAACGTCAGCGCACCAGGCCCCGGATCATTGCTCGCGCTGGCTGGCAAGCGTTATGGCATTGTTAGCTCCGGAAGGATCCGAGCAGTTAGTGGTATAGGTCGTGCCATTGATCACAGCTCCGCATTGCGGAACCACCGCGCCGTTGACAAAGAACATATCAGGGACGAAGGCGACGCTGTCACCGCGTGTGTAAGGCGTGTTGTTCCAGTCAGCCGCCGGCACCGTCCATTGATGGGGCGTCCCATCGCTGATCCATGGCGTGTTGCCGCCATGCAGGTGAACGGTGGCGCGATTCTGAAGGTACGGAGCAGAAGGACCATTGAGGCCAAGGCCGGAGCCAAGCACGGTGGTGTCAACCGGAACAAACAGGTTTCCGCCGTTATTCACAGACGTCAGCGCATTGGTGAACTTGATGCGCACCGGCTTGTTGGAATGGGCGACAATAATCGGACCAAGATAGCTCACCGACTGGGGCGCGATCGTATTCTTCCCCGTCACGTCGGTGCCGTAGTTGGTCTGCACATATCCGCGCAGCTGTGTTCCCGCCTTGGGCAGGTCGGCGTGCAGTTGCTGATGATACTCAAGCAGCGAAATTTCGTAGTAGTCGGATCCGGGGAAGGTAATCGTGTCCGGGACCGCAATCGGTAGCGACATACCCAGATCATTGACCTGGTTCAACAGAGGCAGCGAATCCACAAACTTGCGCATGCCGCAGAAGTTCGGGGCGGCGCAGTTCACGGTGTCAGCGGGATTCGGCAGCGGACTGTTGGCGTAATTGGGATACATACCGCTGAAGTAGAACTGGTCGAGGCTCAGGGTCGTTCCGGCGCCGGCTCCGGGAGCTCCAACAAACGCGTTGGAGTGGATGCCCGTGATCATGCTCCGGGGAGCCTTGACGGGACTGGCTGCGCGACGCACTGCCGCGTGTGCGGCGGCCGCCTGGCGCTGGGCATTCGTCGTCCCGCGCATGCGCGACAGCGTGCTTGCGGTTGGACTGGCTAAAGGTGTGGTCGGGACAACTTGCGCGGCCGCTCGGATGACGCTGACAGCACTGCTAAGGGCCAGCAACACAACGAACAGACCTCGCAAAAGACAGGGAACTACAGGGAACCGGCAACTTGAAGTCATGCAATCCTCTTTCAAGCCAGGCGTTCTCGATGAGTCGCGCCCGGTATGGGTGGTACTCGGCCCTTTTGTTATGCATGCGTGAAGTTAGGCGAATTCGCTCACGCAACAATGTGACAGCGGTCACGACTGGATGTGACATTGGCGGCAATCCTCCCGCAGGCCATTGAAGACAATCCACATAGAGATCGCTTGCACTTTTGTGCTACCTCCGCAAGGCCGCGGTAACCTTCCACGTTTCCCCAAATGGAACGGGATCGCACACGCTCGCGTTTGCTCTCACAACCGTCTGTCTGCAAATCCTCGTACGGATTCAAGCGAACTTCATGTTCCTGGAATTACCCCGGATTCGCCGACATCTGGCGCGCGCGTGTCGAGTGATGAGCTCCGCCAGCGCGAGTTGCAACCCGAGCGCCGTTACCCGTAAACCGGGTACTTCCAGACTTCAGGGGAAAATCCTCATAGGATCGCAACCGGCGCGCGCGACTGCTTTTGGCAACTTGCTTTGCTTTGGCCCACTTCGGCGGTTTAATCTGGCCCACCCTTGGAACGTTGAAGTTTAGAGGGTAATGTCCTGTTCTGCGGGAGCGGAGCCCGTAGGGCGGAGCGGAAGCAGAACAGAACGGGGACTCCTCCGGTGATTACATCTTTCGCTTCTTTCCAGCGTTCTTCGGAAACGGTACAACTCGGCGCCGGTCTCGATGATGTGTGCCTGGTCGGTAACTGGTCGAGAACAGCCTTGCATAGCCTTGCGTTGGTAAATACTTGTGGCCACTCGGAGAACGGCAGATTGATGGTCACGATCACGGCAGCCTTTTCGGCTCGTTGAGCGATCACCTAGAAAAGCAGTTCGGCTGCGACCTCCGCGAGCGGGACGTAGCCCAGTTTCATCGATGACGATCAGTTCCACGGTGGCCCACCGTTTCAGCATGCGAGTGAGACTCTGTTCGCGCTGTGCTGCGACGAGTTGGTTGACGAGTGCGGCCGCGGTGGTGAAGCGGACGCGCTTCCGCTGCCAACATGCGGCGATGGCCAGGCCGGTTGTCAGGTGGGTTTTTCCGGTGCCGGGTTCACCGACCAGAAGTACTGGTTCGGCACGTTCAAGATAGCTGCCTGCGGCCGGTGCGCGGATGCGCGAGGCCGGGATGTGCGGCGACTGTGCAAAGTCAAAATCCTCAAGTGTCTTCATCCGCGGCAAGTGTGCATCCTTAAGGCGCAGTTCGATCGAGCGCCGTTCGCGGTCTTCGACCTCAGCTTGGAGTAGGGCTTCGAGGTAGTGAAGATGCGAGTGGTTCTGCTTGCTCGCTTCTTCAGCCAGCGATGCGAACTGTGTTCCGATCGAAGAGAGCCGGAGAGTCTTGCAGTGCTGTGCGATGCTTGCGTCTTCCATGCTCATGCCCGCACCCCGTTGATCCCAGCGGAAAGCAACTGGTTGTACTCGATCATCGTGGGCACGGGCGTTCGTATGCGGCAAGCGGCCCGATCTCGATCGTCTCCTGGGCCACATGTTGCAACTGATCGGCCATGAGGAGATGTCGGATCGCGGCCACATCTGTGCAGCCAAGCTCAAGCGCCTCAGCAACAGAAGCTTCCAGCTTCCCATGGCCGAACTCACAGCCCATGCGGATCACCGCCACCATCGACCGCGCGCCTGCCTGGCGTCCCTGCTTACCAGTTACCAGTTCCCAGAGCCGGCCATAGCTCGCCGGCTATCGCCCCTGTGCTCGCCACTCGGACAACGGCTTGGAGCCGCGCAACGCACCGGGCTTGCGTTCCAGCACATTGAGATAATGTTCCAGATCGAGAATTTGGCGGGAACGATCATAGTTGCGCTCATGCTGCGCGATACGTACACCGTGACGCGGGTGTGCAGCGTTTCTTCTACTCCTCTTCTGCTCGGCAGACCCGCAGCTCCATATACGCGGCGGGTGTGCAGCGTTTCTTCTACTCCTCTTCTGCTTGCGTGTACAACGCCGACAAGCAAAAGACTCCCGAAGCAATTCCGCTCAAGGAGGAAGACGCTTACCCTGCCCTTCCCGAGGACGGTTACGGCTGGGAAAAGCTCTTCAGCGAGCGCATGTGTCGGCACTTCGAAGAGGACTTCGGGCTCCAGTGCCGGGTGGCCCGCTTCCATAACGTATACGGCCCGTTTGGAACCTGGACCGGTGGCCGCGAAAAAGCTCCTGCGGCTATTTGTCGCAAGGTGCTCGAAGCCAAGATGAGCGGCAAACACGAAATCGAGATCTGGGGCGACGGTAGGCAGACCCGCAGCTTCATGTATGTGGACGACTGCACCCGCGGCACACTGGCAATAGCCGAAAGCGACATCCGCGAGCCGATCAATCTCGGTTCAAGCGAGTTGGTCACCATCAACCAACTCGTCGATATCGCCGAAGAGATAGCAGGCGTCAGGCTGCAGCGCCGCTATCAGCCCGATGCTCCCAGGGGCGTCAACGGCCGCAACAGCGATAACACCAGGATCGTTCAGTACCTCGGTTGGGAGCCATCCATCCGCCTCAAGGATGGTTTAGCCAAGACCTATGAGTGGATCGCGCGCGAGATGCATGCCCTGGCCCACGCCTGAAGACCCACACAGCGGATCACCAACACCACCCCATTGTGCGTACTCAATTGCCCCTACTCCGCACGCAGTGCCTTCAAAGGATCGACACTTGCAGCGCGCCCCGCGGGGATGGTGCTTGCTGCCAGCGCAACTGCAGCGATGCCTCCGACCGCGAGCATGTAACTGATCCCATCCAGCGCCTTGATGCCATAGAGAGACGAAGTCAGAGCGCGGCCTACCAGCATCGCCAGCGGAATGCCGATCACCACTCCGACCCCGGTCAGCACCAGGCTGTCTTTCAGAATCAGCCACACCACCTGCCCGCGCCGCGCACCCACCGCCATGCGCACGCCGATCTCGGCGGTTCGCATGCTGACGCGGTAGGCTAGCGTTCCATAGAGGCCTGTCGCCACCAGCACAACCGCAAGCAGGCCGAAGAACCCCGCCAGGCGAGCAAAGAGAATCTGGCTGGAGATGGTCCGGTCGTATTGCGCACGCTGAGTCATCGGCCGTATCAACGGGAGGTTAGGATCCAGTTGCTGCACGACCTTTTGCGCCGCCGGAAGAATAGCGAGCGGAGCGCCATGCACACGCATCTCCACGTGCATCGGCCCTGTGATGGGAATCTGCGCATACATGTACCAGGCCATCGGGATAGGATCTTCCGCGATGCTGCGATACTTGTGATCTTTCACCACCCCGGCGATGGTCATGGAATACTGCCCGTTATCGGGCCCGATCACGTGTCCAAGGGGATTCACGTTAGGCAGGAAGCGCCGTGCGAACTCCTCGTTGACGATGCCCACATGCGGTGTCGACGCGTTGTCGGAGTCGAGGAAGTCGCGTCCGGCGAGGATCGGGACCCCCAGCGTACCGAAGAAATCCGGGCCCGCCACGTTGCTGCGCACAGTCCTGGATCCGCCGTTGGCTACCTCGGGCAGTTTGCCGTCCACCATCATGTCGCTGTTGTCAGACGCTCCCGAGCCGATGCGATCTTCCATCACCGTCACCGACTCCACGCCCGGCAACGCGCGCAGCTTCCGCATCAACTCCTGGTAGAACGCAGTGCCCTCAGCGACAGATCGCGGATTTGGTTTCACTCCGAATACCACGAGCCCGTCAACCCGCAGGCCAAGCGGCGTGTTTTCAAGATTGCGCAGGGTTCGAATCAGCAGGCCCGCGCCCACCAGCAGGACGACGCAGAGCGCCATTTGGAGGGCGACGATGATCTTTCCGGCGCGGGACTTCCCTGTATCGGTGTGTGAAGTTGCTGCGGACACCTTCAGGGCCGGCCCTGCCCCGCTTGCCACCGCGATGCGCAGAGGCGCCAGGCCAAACAGAAGTGCAGCCAGGGCCAGCACTCCCAGCGTGAACAACAGCACGGACCGGTCCGGCGCAAGGCTCGACTCGATTTGCGCCCAGTCTCCCATCAGGCGCGTTGCTACCTCCGCGAATCCCCACGCCAGCACTCCGCCCGCGACCACCAGCAGCGCGCCTTCGGTGGCCAGTTGCCTGAACAATTCGCCGCGCCCCGCGCCCAGCGCCTGCCGCAGAGAGAATTCCCTTTGCCGATTCGCGTTTCGCGCCATCAACAGCATCACCACGTTGGCCACCGCGATCAGCAAGACCAAGCCAACCATCGCCATCAGGATGCGAAGCGGCTTGCCGTACATCTCGTCGTAGCCGGGAAAACTCTTGGCCTCGGCGAAGCTCAACACCGGCGGCCTCTCGCCCGGAATACGCGACCCAAGGCCCGTGTATGCCGCGGCCTGGAACGCCGGCTGCAATTGCGCCAGCACCCTGGCTTCCGTCACTCCCGGCGCGAGCCGCCCAATCAGCCGCAGGCACCACCAAGTCGGGTTGGCGGTGTAGCCCTTTCCATCTTGAAGTGCATTGCCCCACGCGTTCAGCTCGGGACGGGTCTGCAAAGGAATCCAGAAGTCGGTGGACGTGCCTGCCTCCACCCCCTCAAAGCCCTCCGCGGCAACACCCACTATGGTCATGCCGATCCCATTCACAAAGAGGGTCTGACCTAGAACATGCGGATCGTGCCCGAAACGCCGCGTCCAGTAGTTATAGCTCAGCACTGCGATGGCGGCATGTTTGCGCTCGTCCTCATCGCTAAAACCGCGACCCCACGGCAAATTGATGCCCAGGCCGGAGAAAAATGTGCCGCTCACCATGTCGCCTTCCGCCTCCTCCGGCTGAGTGCCAAAGCGGACCGAAGTTTTGCTGCCCGACAGCGGCACATACGCAATCAGGCTTGAGAGCCCTTCATCCCGCTGCCGGAGGACATCGTAAACCGCGTAAGAAAACGTCTGGTTCGAATCGATAGTGCCAGTTCCCTGCGGAGGGTTCGTGGTCCTCAGGTAGACCACGCGATCAGGATCGCGCACCGGCAGCGACCGCAGCAAAACCGAACTCATCACGCTGAAAACTGCCGTGTTTGCGCCTACCCCAAGGGCCAGCGTAACGATCGCCGTGATCGCGAACCCCGGACTGTGGACGAGCGCCCGCAACGCGAAGCGCACACCGCGCAGAAACATCTCCAGTCGTTCCCAGCGCCCTCTCAGGTTGAACCGCTCCTGTGCCCGGTTGACACTGCCGAACTCCACCCGCGCTCTCCGGTGAGCCTCTTCCGCGCTCATTCCTTCATCCCGCAGTTCGTCGGCCTCGATCTCGAGGTGCGCCTTGATCTCATCGGCAAAGTCCTTTGCGCTGCGCTTGCGTCCGAACATGCCTAGGCCTCCTCGTCCAGCGGCTTCGCGGTGGAGTCGAGAATCAGGCCCATGGCCCGCGTCAAACGCCGCCACTCGCCCGCCTTCTCCACCAGCTGTTCGCGGCCTTTGGGAGTCAATGAATAGAAGCGCGCCTTGCGGTTGTTCTCGCTCACTCCCCACTTTGCGCGAATCCACTTCTTGTCTTCCAGCCGCTGCAGGGCAACGTAAAGCGAACCATGATCGACGAAGAGAACTTCTTCGGACTGTCGCTGGATGGAGCGGGCCACGCCCTGGCCATGACAGGATCCGAACAGCAGGGTTTTCAGGATCAGCAGGTCCAGGGTTCCCTGCAGCAGGGCAATGCGATCGTCGTTGCTTTCTTGGGTAGCCATTCGACCCAAGTATCATCCCCGCTTGGGTCGGATGTCAACCCGTGCCCCGTGCCCCAGTCCGCGGTTTAGTCGATTCCCAGCTTTCTCTGCATATCCTCGAGCGAAATCCCCTTCGTTTCCGGGAATATCGTGAGGACTACGAAAAACTGTGCGGCCATCATCACCGAGAAGAAAGCGAATGGCACGGCGCTCGAATGAGCGCTCAACAGCGGGAATATCCATGACAACACGGCCGTCATGAGCCAGTGGGTAAAGCTGCCCAGGCTTTGTCCCTTGGCGCGAACAGAATTCGGGAACACCTCGCTGATGTAGACCCAGATGACGGCGCCCTGCGAGAAAGCAAAGAATGCAATGTATCCAATCAACGGCCAGATCAGGAGATTCTCGTGCTTGCCGGTATAAAACAAAAGCGACACCATCGCCAGGCAAACACATGTTCCAACCGAGCCGATCAGAAGCATCTTCTTCCGCCCCAGCCTGTCAATCACCAGCATGGCGATCGTGGTGAACAACAGGTTGGTCCCGCCGATGACAACCGCCTGCAGGTCGCCCGACACTTTTGTAAATCCCGCTCGCCCGAATATGTCGTTGAGGTAGTAGAGAATCGAGTTGATTCCCGCTAGCTGGTTGAACATCGCTACCAGGATCGCGAGCAAAACCGGGAATCGGAATCGACGCGAGAATAGACGCTGCCTGGCGTTGGCGTGCTCGGCGTCGATCGACGCGATGATCTGCCGTAAATCCTCCTGCTCGTTGCTGTCTCCCAGTTCCTTGAGAACCTTTCCAGCCTCGTCGAATCGGCCTTTCTTGGCCAGCCATCGCGGACTGCGCGGAATGGCGAACAACATCAGGAAGAAGAGAGCGGCGGGCACTGCGGAGATGCCAAGCTTCCACCGCCATTCGTCCGCGCCCAGCGAAAGAGTCCCAATCAAATAGTTGGAAAGGTAGGCGAGCAGAATTCCGAAAACCACATTGAACTGGAAGAAGCCAACCAGCCGGCCCCGCCACTTTGCAGGAGAAATTTCCGCGATGTACAAGGGGCCGAGCACCGACGATCCGCCAATCGCAAGCCCCGCAATAAATCGGCAGACAACAAACGAAAGCCAGCTCCAGGCGGCCGCACACCCCAGCGCCGAAACGAAAAATAAAATAGCCAGGCCCCGCAGGCTGTCGCGTCGCCCGAATCGATCACCCGGAATCCCCGCCAGCATCGCGCCTATGATTGTTCCCCACAAGGCGACCGCGACGGTCAGTCCCAATGTGGCGGGCGTGAGATGGTAGAGCGCGCTGAGAGCCCCGGTCGCTCCAGCAATCACCGCCGTGTCGAAGCCGAATAACAACCCGCCCAAAGCCGCGACAATCGTGCTCTTGATCAAGAGCGCGTTCAGAGTCTGCTTGCCCCGGGTGCCGCTTTGTTCATTGATTGAAATGGCCGACCGTTCCGCTGGAAGCAACAGGACACCTCGGAGCAAGGATTTTTTTATACCCTGAATCAAATCACGAAGACGATAGGTCCGGCTGGATGCATCGTCGCACGCCCGCTTATGCTTCGACCGGAATCCAGACTCCCATCTCCACCGGCCCGCGGTTCGCATTGGCATAATACGGTATTGCCGTGATCGTCGCGGGTCGCTTTGCGGGCCTGGAGTCAGCCGCAAAATAGAGCCCCCCGGCCGGGGCCGTAGTGGCGACTCCCGCGGCCTTGACTGAGACCACGCCCCCGGGCAAATCTTCACGCGGTTCGGTCGAAAAGACCGTCCCCGGCGAAAGACTCAGCATGCGAACAGGATCAGGATTGTCTTCAGACTCCAGGCAATAGACCAGGGGGCCGCGCATGATCGCGGCGCGCCCCGCGTCAGACTGGACCATGGGGTTGGATCGCATCTGCCGCACCGGCATGGGCATATCCAGCTCGATCACATCCTGGGCTTGCCACTTACGCAAAATGCGAACATAACCCCGGGTTCGCTCTTCGGTGGCGATCTTCTGCCCGTTAACGCGGACGGTCTCGCCACTGCACCACGACGGGATTCGCAGCATGACTGCGAACGAGTTCGGCTGGCTCGGGTCGACCGCAATCTTGACGTTGCCGTTCCAGGGATAGCGCGTTTTCTGCTGAACGGAGACCGGCGTCCCCTTCATTTGGATCGATGCCTTGCCCGCGACGAAGAGATTGACGTAAACGCTGTCGTCGTCGGTGGCGTAGATGTATCCGGGCATCGCGCCCATCATCTTGAGGAACATCGGTGGACAGCATGGACATTCGTGCCATGACCAGCGCGTCCGATCCTTTCCCGCTACCAGCGGGTTCTCGTAGAAGTAGGAGTCTCCATGAAGCGACACTCCGGAGAGAGACCCGTTGTACAGCGTTCGCTCCAGTTCGTCCGCGTATCGCGCGTGGCCAAATGCCATGTTCATGTTGTGATGAAAGAAGCCAGCCCCGACCGCTGCGCAGGTTTCAAGATAGGCGTCGTTGGGCAGTGCATAGTCGGGTCCGAATTTCTCTTCATTGGCGAAGGCGCCCACCCCGCCCGTGATGTGCATGCGGCGGTACACCATGTTCTCCCACAGCCGGAGCGCCGTTTTGCGGTATCGCTCCTCATCATTCACCCTTGCCGCCGCAGCTATCCCGGTGCAGAGCAGAGTGGCTCGCACGGCGTGTCCGTGAATGTTCTGCTGCTCGAAAACCGAAGCGTCATCCTGCGCGTATGCGCCCCAGGAAGGACGCCCTTCGCCATATTCCTGGTTGCGCACAAACTGCTCCGCGGCGCGATGATCTTTGTCCCAGTCCGGCTTCCCGATGTTGTTTCCGCGGTCTTCAATCCAGAACTCGGCAAGCTTCAGATAAGCGCTTTCCTCAACCGGCAACGGAATTTTGGCCTTCAATGAAGGCTGTTCCTTGAAAAGCTCATAGAGGCGGACCAGCGCCTCTTCGGATAACGGATGACAGGGAACGAGATTCTTTTTGGGAGGGGGCCCCATGTACTCCGACATGTAATTAGCGATTCTCACGCCGGCAGCAAGCAGTTCGGTCTTCCCCGTTGCACGGTAGTAGTGCACGCCCGCATCGATGAGCGCTCCCAGGTTGTAGATTTCGTGCTGCCATAGCTGCAAGCCGCCGTTCAGGCCCCATTCGTGGCCGGGCTCCATCAGCTGCGTATACGTATTGATATAGCCATGCGGATTGGTGGCCGCGGCGGCAGTGATCCGCGTGATGTATCCATCGATCTGCTTTTCCAATTCCGGGTCAGGATGGCTTGCCAGGAAGTCGGCCGCTCCGCGGATCATTTCGTAAACCAGCCCATCCATCCACGGATCGCCTGCGTGTCCGCCGGTCTTTCCAGCCCGGACCTTGTCGAAGTTGTTGATGGCGCCGCCGCGATCACTCTCAAATTTGGCGAAACAGTCGCGAATTGTCACTTCTTGCCAAACCTTGCGCTTGGGCGACCAGAAGTCGTCGTCCACCACGACATGATCAATCGCCACCGGCTTAAGCACATGAAGTACGTCGCTCTCGTCGCGATTAGTATCGCCGTGAGCAACCGGTGCATCAGTCCGCGGGCTTTCTGCGATCGCGCCCCGAGGCACACCCGCTAATAGCGATGACACCCCCAAGGCGGAAACATCCCGAACAAACGCGCGACGACTCAGTTCTGTACGCTTCATGGGCAAACTCCAACGATAATCTATAATCTAAAGTGAGACGCTGTCAACGAATCCTCTCGCGAAGACCGTCATTGCCGGCGTTCGGCCGGTGACGACTGACCCGGTTCTGGCAATTCAAAGAGCTGATGCAGCCTCTTCTGCGGCGAGTTATCGGATTGTGCTTGCTGTTTCAGCTCGCTCATCCTTTTCATCAAGGCTGGAACTTCGCCCTTCCGTTCTGTTTCGCGCAGGGCAAGTATCAGGTGATAGAGCGCCTGCTGATCATTCGGATCTACGGACAGGGAAGCTTCGGAGTGACTGATCGCCTTCTGCTTTTGCCCTTCCTGAAGGTAGATACCGGCAAGCAGATCCTGAGCCGCAACCATCTTTGGATCGAGTTGGACTGCGCGGGTGGCGGCCTTCATCTCTTCTGCAACGTCCGGCTTCTCCTGTTGTGACAGTGCCTCGGCGAGCAGGTACTGAGTGAGCGCGTCGTTGGGATGCTCCTTAGCCGCAGCGCGAAACTCCGCCAGGGCCTCGGCCGGCTTATGAACCTGCGACTCCACAATCCCCTTCGCAACATCGACATAGGACAGTCCCGGATCGTATCGATTCGCTGCTTCAAAGTCGTCAACGGCTTTGCTAAATTCCCCTGACTGGCAGCGCAGGATCCCGCGAACAAGATAGAGCCGAGCTTCATGCGGCATCTGCGTCAGCCCGGCATTCAGAAAATCAACACCGATCTTGGGCGAGCCGTGTTCATAGGTGAGTTGAGCAAACTGCAGATAAGGTTCCGGATCTTTTGGACTCGCGAGGATCGCTCTTCGCAATAACTCAATGGCATTCTGCGTATCGCCCATGGACTCATCCACGCCCGCCGCAAGTTCCAGCGCTCGTGCGTCACTTTGCCCCGCGGCCACCAGCGGCTGCAGGGTCGCCAGGGCGTCAGCGCTCCGGTTTGTGTTCCATTGGCAGAGAGCAAGATCATAGCGGATGCCAGGCTTTTCAGGGTCCAGCGAGAGCGCCTGCTCGAACACCGGCACCGCGTCCTGATAGCGAGCCAGAGTCGCAAGACATCTGCCATACATCGCGAGACCGCCGGGCTGCGAAGATATCGCCTCACCCGCGCGTTCAAAATGAGACACCGCACCGGAACAGTCCTTCTTCCTGTAGTCGAGGATTGCCAGCATCGCATGCGTGGTCGGATCGTTTGGAAGCCTGGCGAGGATACGCAAGAGGTTGGGCCTCGCATCGTCATTCCCTTCCCTGTACTGCAATTGGGCTTCCGCCTCGAGCGCGGGAATGTAGGAGGGAGCTATCGTGAGCGCATGTTGAAATGACTCCTCAGCCGCCGACGTTTTCTTGAGGCCCGAATAGGCCATGCCGCGCAATGTCCAGATTCGGTGATCATTGGGAGCCAGATGCAGAGCCTCCGTACTCGCTGCCAGCGCCCCCGCGAAGTCGCCCTGCTGCATAAGGCCAGCAACGCGATGCAAATTTTCGTCCCCGGGCTTTGGTCCCGGCTGTTGCGCAACCAGACATGCCAGCGAAACACTCGCCAGGATTCCCCATAAGGCTATCGATCTACTCCGTCTGGCTGCACCCCTCGCCCCGCGAGGCTTGCGATAACCAGCAACTCTTGTATTGATAAACATGGAAAGATGGAGCCTCAGTGCCGTTAATCCCGACGTCCACGCTGGCTTATTCAACCAAGCTGGATCTCCAGTTTAACTACCGACGCGGGTGGTAGACTCACGGCGACAAGTCCGTCTGTCACCTCCGCATGAAGCGCTACCGGCTTCACCGTGTCTGGTGCATCGAACGAATTATGCGCATGCATGTCGCTGGCGGCCAGGGCGGTCGCTGAAACATGAGATATTCTCGTGCCATTGACAGCAATTTGAGTGTCCATCGGCTTATCCAATCCGGGATGCACCACCGTCAAAGTCACCACTTTCCCCTTCAAGGATGCCGAACCGTTAAGTCCCCAGAAATGCGCGGGTTTTCCATCGCGATCGTAGTGAATGTCGGGAGCCGAAAACTGCGTGCGGATACTCTGCCCTCCCTGGTGGCCCGCGTACATCCCGAACACGTAATAATTCGGCGTCGCCACGAACCGATCTTCGTGCGCGAGAAAGAGCGCATTGATGTTATTAACCAATTGAGCATTAGTCGCCAGGCACACTTTTTCTGAATGCCGTATGAACGTATCCAGAGTCAATGCCGTCGCGAGCGCGTCGCGGATCGTCACCTGCTGGCCAAAGATGTGCGTGGGGTCTACTTCCGTTCCCTCCCGATACCACGGCCCATATTCGTCGACCACGAGCTTTACATGATGTTCGACATCATATTGCCCCATCAGCGTCCACTGATCGTCGATGATTCGCCCGAGACGGTCGCACTGTTGCATCACTTCATACCAGTCCACCGCCTCGAATGAGAGCGCATCGCCCTTGGCTAAGTCCCAGTCCTTCGTTTTGCCCCGGCTCAGGTCCGTGGCGTAGCAATGGACAGACCACCCCGTGAAGCTCGAATTCTGATAAGAATGGTTTCCATATAACTGTTCGAAAAACCGATGCGTCCAATCCAGATCGTCATTGTTGGGTCCTGAACCAATAAGCTGTAGATCCAGACCATAGCGCGGAAGCCATGTCGTGTAACGGCGAAACTCCGCGGCATAGTCTTCGGGCGTGAAGTTGCCTCCGCATCCCCAACTTTCGTTGCCGACACCCCAATACCGCACGTTAAAAGGGTCGGAGAATCCTGCGGCCGCTCGCATCTGGGCGAGGGTGGTGCTGCCCGCCGGAGAGTTGCAGTACTCAACCCACCGGTCAAAACTAAGAGGAGACATACTCCTCAGGTTCGCGGCAAAGTATGGAGCAGCTCCAGCCAGCCGGCAAAAGCGCATGAACTCATTGGTTCCAAAACGATTCGTCTCGAAGACTTGCTTTCCTCGTTCGTGCAGCCTCTCGGCGTCGTGGTCCACCTCCCAGAAATTCGTGCGCGTCGGACGCTGGGCTGCCGGCCCAATACCGTCCATCCAATCATAGGTATCTGCGAAGCACCCCCGGGCCATCGAATAACCGGCACTTTGATGGCACTCAGCATATCGACTAGTTTCGAGCGGATGCCGAAATGATTGGGGATCGCCGATTCTTCTCCGACCCAGATTCCGTCGTAGATGACTCCGCCAATGTGTTCCGTGAACTGTCCGAACAGGTTCGGAGAAATGAAACCCACAGGTTCATCCCGGAAGATTTCAATGCGTGCTTCCACTTCCCGAGCCCACGTCCTGCCATGCGAAGCGGTCAGAACTGCTCCGGCCATCGCCGAATTCCTGATGAACTGCCTGCGATCCATACTCGTGCCTTCCGTATGAAAGAAGTTCTACGACCAATAGGATAAGTCTGTATCCCTTGACGCACGCCGGCGTAGCGAAGCGCGATTTATGGCTAGCTGTGCGCGTACTCAAAGCTCATGGAAAAATGGATCGAGCACCCTCCTGCGGCAGTATCAGCGCCTTGCACACTTCGCCTGATCGGAAGTCTTCAAATGCTGCACCTACATCCTGCAGCGAATAAGCATGTGTCACGATGCGCTCGAGCGGAAGCTCGGTTGCGAGTTCGATCGCTGTTTCGAAGTCTTTACGCTCATAGACTCTCGATCCGAGAATCTCGATCTCCTTGAAATTGATCGCCTGCATGTCGACCGCAACTGGTTTCTTGAAAACGCCGAGATTAACAATCACACCGCGCGACCGTACCAGGCTACTCATTTCCAATGCGGATGATGGATGCCCCGCGCACTCGAACAGCAGGTCCGCTCCATCACCATTCGACAACTCCATTACCAGCTGGCGAAGGTTTTCGCCTGCCTCCACTGCCTGCAGACCCAGGCTTTCCGCAAATTCCTTCCTCGAGGTCAGGACGTCGCTGATGATCACCCTGGATATCCCGCGCGCCCGCGCCACGAGGGCCGTCAACAATCCGATCGGACCGGCCCCCAGGACCACGGCCAACTCCACATCCTTCAGGTTCGCGCGAGCCACACCATGAACCGCAACCGCCAGCGGCTCTATCAACGCTCCGATCCGGGCCGACATTCCTTTCGGCAATTTGATTAAAGATGAGACAGGCAGCTTTGCGAACTGCGCCATACCTCCATCAACATCGAATCCATAGAGGCGCAGATCCCGGCACACGTGGGGACTTCCGTGCGTACAAGCGTGACAGTGGCCACAGGAGATTAGCGGATATGTGGTGATGCGATCGCCAATCGCTAAATGACTGCAGGTGGTCTGTATCTGGACGATCTTTCCGGACAACTCATGCCCCAAAGTAAGGGGCGCTTTGGCGCGCGATAAGTCCGGCAACGATATTGATATCCGAGCCGCAAAACCCGCACGCCTCGACCTCGATAAGCGCTTCCTCGTCACCAATCTCCGGCAGCGACACTTCCTGGGGCTTTACCCGGTGTGGTCCCAAATAACGTGCCGCAAGCATCGTTTTCATCAAGGCTCCCTACTGGGCGGTGTAGCCGCCGTCCATCATCAG
>CAVXRC010000004.1:0-1288482 GCA_963764145.1 uncultured Acidobacteriota bacterium
ACTCTACCCCTTAATTTGACGACCTGATATATGCGATCGCAAGACTTCGAATTTGCCTACACGGGACAGACATTCACCGTCTCAGTTGACGTAGAGTGTCTGCCGTTTCAGGCGGGAGTTTGGATGGTCGACAGCAGGGGAACTCCGATAACGAGAGGAAAACCCCACAGTCTGCTACGAAACGAGAGGCCGACGGCATGGATCCTCGGACAAAACTCCGGCGGAATTGCGGGGATCGCAACGCCAGATCTACAAGTTCGAAACCCCGATCGTTTGCCCAGATGCCGGGTTCCACACAAAGCTAGAGTTTATACCTGCACCTACTCGGCCAGTAAGCAGCCAAAACCTCTTCGAACTGCAGGCCTCTGCACGTTAGTGGATGTTGTTTTGGGGGATTTGCCCGCGGATCGGGTGGCCATTGATCATCGTCGCCGCAGCTTTTAACAGGTTTTCTGGTCCGTATCCGAATGGTAACAACAAATCCACGACATCGTCCATGTCGCGGGTTCGCAGAGAACAGAGTCCCAATATCTTAGGCGGATGAACCTTGTGGCGCGCGATATCGCTCAAATTGCGGCACTCAACTTCTGTGAGCGAATGGCAAAGAACTAACAACTCCAAGCAGCAATCCCCGATGAGTTTCGCCGCTTCCACGGGATAGCTTGACTCCACCGGAGCCAATGCCAAAAGCACCTGTCTCCGCGTTTCAAGAAGAAAGTCATCGCGCCCAACCATTAGAATCTTTGCGCCTGCGTTCACACTTACCTCGCGGCCAGATTTAACGTTCAAGTTGAAGCGATGGGGCTTCCTTACTGGTAGCAGGAGGATTTGGTGCAGGTCTGGTCAAAACGGACCACTATTGCCACTGCGCGCTCATATTGTCTAAGTTCCGGGTTCCAAACTCCCGATTCACCCGGGCGCTGAGAACCGATGCATAGGCAGCAGGCTCACGGTGATTTTCAGCTGCATGTTATTGATGACGTATGGCGGGTCCATGGTGTCATCGCTTTCCTCTACAATTTGCCTGCGACAAGGTTATCATGGGCACTGTTGCCAAGGTGCTGAAAGAGCACCTGCAATGCGAGTTCAACAAGGATTCGGTGCTGTAGTGCAATAATCACCTCGAAGCCTATGCGCCGGATATTGCGCGCCAGCTGGTCTCTGATTTTCAGGGTTCCCTTCGGCTTCGGAAGCGGGGCAGGAGGGAAATGCGCGGCGGGTTCTGGCTGCGCTCGCCGCGCGATGGTTTGAGGGAATGGAATGGCAAAAGTTTGAAAGTCCGAGCGGAGTAGCCGCGCATCTACGTGAACAACGACACGACCCTCGCAGGAATGGATTGGTTTGCACACCTGCCCCTGCTTGGGATGGCAACCTGATTTCAAAGTGGAGTCACTCTGAACTGTGCGACATGGGCTTCGCCTCGCGTTGGAACGAGTTCAACCCCCTGACTCAGGATTGGCATTGCGTTCTCTCCGAATTGGGCCAGTTTCGCGATAACGATAAGTTCATCAGAGGAAAGCCTTGGATCCCCTACCTGCAGCGCTCGAAAATTTAACCAACTGCTTCCACACCCGCACACGGTCTGTCATGCTGGCGTAATCAGCTGCTCAAGGATTCCGATTGAAATGCAGTGCGTTGTATTCGTGGACCCAAACCACGAACAAACCTGCCCTTGGCCGTGATTACCCTAAACTGTCATCAGTCCGGTCAGGCGTTTGAATTCGTAGGGGGTCGAAGGGCCAGTTTTGATCCTCAGTTCAGATCGGCGAGATCTACGGATCTATATGACTGAAGGTCAAGAGGAAAAGCTGCAGTAGCCGTCCCCTTCGCCCTACGCTGGCACACAACGATCCCGGATCAGCTGTCGTCCTCGGCCAGCTGCTCCAATGGAATCCGGCCTTCTAAAGCCAGCTTGAAAGCTGGATACCCAGCCATTTTGGGACATAAGCGTTAAGTCGAACGATTCGCGTACTTCCCTGTTTTCATCTCCAAGTTGAGACCAAACGAGAATCGGAATCGCCTTTAACCCAGCCGTTAAGGCTACTTCAGAAGGCGATATCCATGTCCCTTTCATGGTCTTCGAAAATCAGAATTCGCGCGCCTGCAGGATTACTTGTCATCGGTGTGATGGGATTTTAACCCCTCCCCTTACCCCACGCTATTAACAAATAGAGCGCGGCTCAGGGTCCGCGAAGAACAATTCTGTTTCGTCTGGAAAGCTTGCTCTTAAGACCGACTGCCATTCTGTACCCTGGAGGTCGGGTCTCAATTCATCCTCGAGACGGGTGTAGGAGAACTTGGCATTTTTGAGGAGAATTGTTCGATCCCATACCTGTTCATCGGAAAGGATCCGGATACAAATGGCCGGAGGTTCCTCATCTACGCTTGTAATGATTGCCGGCGCTGCGGCGTCCTCTCCAAGAATCTTGCCTCCGACCAGCACAATGGTCCGGGTCCGTTGGAAGTATTCAAGGATCCGAAGCGCCGAGAGAGCTGTAATTTCCATGGAAGCGCTAATATAACGGGATTTGTAAGCGACCTTACAATGCGAAATTGCATATAATCCGCCGTACACGTTGAAAGAGAAATACCAAAGCAGTTCTGGCTCGGGTCCGTTGTCCCACGGGCCTTTTTTTCCCCGAAATTGGCGGAGGCAGGGAAAACAGGAAAACAAGAGGTTTTGAACGCAGCTGAAACCGATGCCGGGCCGCCCGTTCCTAAAGCGGGGCCGTTATCCGTTTTGCTAGATCACGAGGTCTCTGGCAAAACGACCCCGCGCTTAAAGGCGTGCGTCGGCTCGCGCTAAAAGGACGCGTTCAATTCCAAACACGGACTGTAAGGCGGTGGTTCTGAGTACCTGACATTTGTAGCGCCGGTCCCCGACAGGTTCGACGGATCGGACTTACGGTGGCGATTCCGTGAATGAGCATTGCAAGTTTATTATGCTTTGCGTCAATCTCCGCGAATTCGCGCGCGAGACCGTCCCCCTCGTCGTGCAAGACCGCTACGGCTGCTTTCAGCCTCAGGTCCTCGAGAGGTTTCCGGCGCGGCCGTAGCTCGTCCCATTCTTCAATTAGCACCTTCTGTGTGTCTATCGCTTGTCGCGACTCATCCTCTGCTGCACGCTTGGCGTTGACTTTGGCGGTCAATGTTTCCGGCAGAGTCTTCGTGGAGAGCCCTTTCGTTACCTGGCACCATTAACTTGTCCTGGAAGATTGAGGCCGCGGCTGCTATTCGATACGCTCTGTCACGATGGCGCGCCCTGACGCGCTTCACCGATGATTGCATGTTGGAGATCCGTCGAGTCGAGATGTGGCGCGGTAGTTTAGGTCTGGTCTAGCCGTTTCCGACCCTTTCGGTTGCCGGTGCCTCAGTATCCTGGCCGTGCCCCGTTTCCACATCCCGCTCATCAAACCGGACATGCAGATTTCCCGCATCCGGCTTACCCCCGTTTCATCAAGCCTTCGCATTCGACAAGTCACGGCGCGTGACCCGGACGTCGTATAGACCAAGGGTCTCGTGGAGATACTTGGCCGGGAACCGCTTTAGTCCGGTGCCCGTAAATCCAGATCGGCGCATTAACCAGCGACGGAGTCGCACCTCGGTGTATCGACGGATCCGCTCACGAGTAGCCATGATCGGCCCCTGATTGAAGTAGCCGCACCAGCCACGTAATAGCGTGCTGAGGCGTGCCACCGTACTCAGAGGTGTATCCGCATACCACTGAGGGGTCGTCCGTTCATGGATACGCATGAGCAGACTTCGCACAGCCTTCTTGGATGGCCGGGTGCCGATAAAGATGCGCCCATCCTTCCCATGAAAGCCTCCGATCGTGTACCCCAGAAAATCAAACGATTCTTCAGGCAATCGGGCGATGCGAGTCTTGGCCTTGTTCACCTCGATCCCAAGCCTCATCATGAGCGCTTCCATCTTTGCCATCGCCGCCCCGGCATTACCCGGACGACAACAGATGACGAAGTCGTCAGCGTAGTTCACGATGTAGGCATCGAGCTGTTCCTGATGGCCATGAAGTTGCCACGCCAGCAGGAAGCGTCGGAAGTAGCAGTTGGCCAGCAGCGGCGAGATCACCCCGCCCTGTGGCGTTCCCCGCTTCCTTCTCCGCGCTTCAGCTGTCTGGATGCGTCGACCGGAAGTGTTCTCGACGACCGATGCTATCAACCAGCATTTGATCGTCTTCAACACCCGGCCATCTGCGATTCTTCGCTCCAGACAACGCATCAACGGAGCATGTGGAATCGAGGTAAAGTAATCGCGTAGATCCGCCTCTACCACCTCTTGTCTCCGGTGCTGCGTCACATGCCAGAAGACTCTACGGACGGCCATTTTGGCATCGAGTCCGGGACGAAACCCATACTGTTGTGGCAGCAGGTCCGCCTCGAAAATCGGCCCGATCACCAACACCACCGCCATCTGGACCACTCGGTCTCGGATGGTTGGAATGCCGAGCGGTCGCTGGCCTCCGTTGCTCTTCGGTATCCATACTAGCAGAAGGGGCATGGGCGCATATGTTCCCGCCACTAACTCCCTCCGCAGCTTTCCAAGCCACCGCTCTATTCCATGAGCCTCGATCTGATCGAAGGTTTCTCCATCCACTCCTGACGCGCCCGCATTCGCGTGGCAACGTCGGTAAGCTTCATGAAGAACGTCTTCGCGGCAGACCTTGTCCCACAACGAGTAGAAGCGGTAGGCAGGTTCTGTCTTGGCTTTCGCTTGTAGCGAGGTCCGCAGCGTCTCAACCGTATTCGGCGTTCCTAGACTCATCGTCAATCACCTGGCTCTCTGCTGTTTTCCTCGTCAAATCGGGTTAGGGCCCCTTCCCTCCTCCGGTATTACCCGGCATCAGCGGTACTACGAGCCCCTCCGCCATCTGTGTCCGCCGATGCTGGCCCTCACGGGTTCATCGTTGAGTCCGACTCACGGTCGCAGACTTCCCTTGTTGCGCATCTTCCATCTCCCACACGTGCCGCCGTCACTACCCCGGTGGAATCACCGACTGCGTTTCTCGCTCGCTTCATCGATGACATCGGCCTTCCCCAAAGTTATGGCGGGTCGGCTTCCACATTGGCTGTTTCGAGGCCTGCTCGACGTTCACTCGCGTTGCAGCCCGCATGGATCACTTACCCCCTGAAGGGGCCTTTTCTCGGAGGCTTCAGGTCATTCGTCGCCTCTTGACCCGCCCCGATTGTTTCCGGCTGGAGCGAGAGTTTGCCGGCCCGGATTTGCACCGGGAAGGAAAATGCACCTTATCAAGGCACACATAATAGTGCCGCCGAACGGGCTCTGAGAGCCGTCTCGATCGGAAGGAAAAAACTACCTCTTCTTCGGCGCCGACTCCGGCGCTGTCCGCGCAGCTTCCTTCTACACGCTCATCGGCACCGCCAAGCTCAACGGCCTTGATCCATCGTTCTATCTCCGCAGCGTCCTGGCCCGCATCGCAGAGCACCCGATCAATCGCATCACCGAACTTCTCCCATGGAACTTGGGCCCTTCACTCCAGTCCGCACCCGCAGAAGCCGCCTAAACGCCAAATAGGTGTCCGCTTAATTAGGCGGACACCTATTTAGGATCATCGCCTTGCCAATGGGGACCTTCGAACGCTTACTCTGTTTGCGCACTGGGCCAGAATGCGCGGCTGCTTCTTGATTGGGGCCGTATGACGCGAGAGTGGCAACTGCGGTTCTGCGAGCGACTCGATGTGAAACTTTCCGCGGCGACTCTCCCGCCCGGGCGCGAAAAAGGAGTCGGCGTGATTTGCCCCTACAGCTTTTTTAGGCTACCCCCGATTTGCGTTCGATCGGACGGGGCGTCGGGCGCGAGAAGGGCCTGGTCTTGAAAGGCAGGCGCTGAAAAGCTGGACTTTGGACCTGATCATATCCTCAGATGCAGTGCCGCGTTTCACGATCGGAGTGACGAGATCGACGGCTCTGCCTTACCAATTCAATTGGGACAAACGATGGATATTGTTTATTCAAATGTGGGTTCTCGGCCTGACCGGGAGACGCACCATCCTCCTATCTGGCTGATAAGCCAAATCTTTTTAGCGATGCATTGCTTAACCGCACGATAATGCCAGGATTCAATACACTGGAGTCTCTACGTTGATCGACGGGAAATAAATTTGAGGAACGATCTTGCACACAGATTAAAGTCCTACTGAGCGTTCGGCCGGCGGATATCAGATCGCCTCCTTCACAGCCTGGTTGTCATGAGCCTAATCCGGCGATCTGGCGAATCAAAATCAGGCTTGGCCCCCTAGGGCATTATCGCCGTGGTGATTCCGGTAATACACCAACGTGCCAGCGAGAGTCTGCTGTTTCGTCCCGGGAAACGCGTCTGTGACATCCTTTCCGGAAGCAGGGAGGGAATATGCCGTGAGACAAATAGTCGTCTGATGAGCGAATTCCAGCCCTAGACGAAAATAGCTAAAAACTCGACAGCGGTTTGGTTGAAATAAAAACTGTGTATCTTAGGTAATTGGTCTAATATCTACTCCTAGGCGCTTTAATCCCTTTGCCGAAGCTGTAAATCTTTGGTTGTTTTCGGATGGACGGTCAGATCTGCAGTCCATCGAAAGCGGACTGACAAAATCGGCAAGATATAAAAGTCTTATTGAAGTGATCGGCTGATGCTTGTACGCCACGCGGTTGGCAGTGACTTCACCTTAGACTGTAAGGGAGAGTATGCACGATGCGCAGGGTAACAAATATTCGAAATATGGCGGACGGAGAAAAGCATCTAGCCATGATGGTGTTCCGTCACACGATTCACTATAACCGAGTCGTGATTAGTGATGGGCTGGGCTATGACGATCGCCCAGTAACCCTGCCGACCAGCGTGCCCGTGTCGCCTGTTTTGAACGTGCCAAGAGATGCTGGCGATTATGTGATCCACGCCGGCGATGGCTACTATGGAATGAGCAAACTTCCAAATGACCGGGCCACGCTGATTCACGAGTTGACGCACGTGTGGCAGGGGGAAAATGAATACGACAACGCGGCTTTTTATGCCTTCAAAGGCTTGGTAACTCAGGCGGGCCCTGGCGACCCCTATGCTTACGATTCCGAATTTTTGAACCCCGACTGGGAGAGTTACGGGATGGAGCAGCAGGCGCACATCGTGGAAGACTGGTTTACGAACAATATGCAAGAATACGATCCCGAGACCGGAATAGGAGACAAACGCTTTTATTACATAAAGGCTAATATTCGCGGAGAAAAAGTAGCTTACAATTGGCTGATCCCGAGGGTCACGCCACTGCCTCACGCGACACTCGCGCATGATTGGTCGAGGGAACCGGAAGCGATTCGGACCCGCCAAGACGCTCTTCTGACGCCGATTCTCAAGCTACGCTTTGCCCAACAGGATTCGGACGGGCCCGCCGCACGCGTCAAACAGCTGGAAAGTATATTCACCAAAATGGACGGATTGGAAGCCGCGGAATTATGGAAGCGGCTCCAAGGTCGGCATGTCGGTGACGATGTCGTGCGATATTTTTTCGGAAATCTTTCTCCACACAGCACCAGTAAACTGATGACGACTTTAAAAGAAAGAGGACTTGGTTTTGTTTAGGCGCAGGGTGCTCCAGGTCTCGATTTTGAGTGAGATAGCACGAACCTAACCCAGCCCACAGAATCAGTCCTGAAAAGACGCCACAGCGTTCTGTAATCTCGCAATTGAGCTTCGAAACACGATTTTTGACGATTAGGTCGCTTCGCACTGCGAATCAAGATTCGAGCCGGTTATTCCTTGAGAGAGTCCGGATTGGGAGTACCCACTTCTTCGGAGTTGAACATGGGCGTCGTAGCTCGTGAGAGACGAGTTGTTCCGAGAGGTACCAGTGGAGCGGCGTCACACAGCTCACGCAGTCCTCTACGCCCTCGACTAACGAAACCTAGGGCGATCAAAGCATAACGTCCAGTCGCAAAAGACTGATCAGACAAACACTGTCGGTCATTGCCAATGGGCACCTTCGCCCGCGACACATCATGACCGTTTCCCGAGCAGCCACCAGTTCAAATATCTGCGCTAGATTCATGATCCCTGAATACGAGCCGCGGCCAAAATGTCCCAGCCTGATATAGGCACATAGGCGGCCGCCGGACAGAGTGGTCTCGGCCTTCGAGGCCCATCGCACGCCAAATTAGGAAGCGGTCGGAGCGCGCAGGCAGATAGTCTGAGCTTATGAACGTCTCTAATTTTGAGAATGTAAAAGTGGGGCCAACCGGTCGGTTTCGGGGCAGGCCTTCGTAGGCATTGTCACCCCCGGTCGGCGGAGGCTCCCTTTATCCCAGCCTGCGGTTCGCTTCGTGTGAAACGGCTTGCATAAAACGAGGCGGTACGACCGAGCTTGGCAAATCAGAGGACTTAGAAATGGATCAAGGTTGTCGAGATAGGTGTAACCGTACGCCGAGTCCCTCTTGACCTGAGGTAGAGTGTGTCATCAGGTGTCCGCTTGTTCTTTTAGCGGACGCTTGATGAGTGTGTCTTAAGCATCTTGGGTAGCGTTGTTTTGGAGGGCAGGCGCCAGGTTCCATGGCAGGAGGTCCTGGATGCGGCTCACCGGATGATCTGCGATTCGCGCCAACACAGTTCGAAGGTAGAGCTCCGGATCGAGCCCGTTCAGCTTCGCCGAGCCGATGAGGCTGTACATGGCAGCGGCACGTTCTCCGCCGCCGTCGGATCCCACGAATAAGAAGTTCTTTCGACCAAGAGCAGACGGCTCGTAGCGCCCGTTCGGCCGCGCTGTTGTCGATCTCTAAGGCGCCATCATCGGTGAAGCGCGTCAGGGCGCGCCATCGCGATGCAGCGTATCGGATGGCAGCCGCGGTCTCACTCTTCGATGACAAGTTGCGGAGTGCTTTTTCCATCCATCCTCGCAAGTCATCGAGCAGAGGCCTGGATCGAGTCTGCCGGATGCTTAGCCTCAGATCGGCTGGCTTGCCGCGTATCTCATCCTCGATCGCATACAGGGCGCCGATCCTGTTCAGCGCTTCGGTCGTGGTTGGCGATGTGTGGACAACATGAATCTCATGGAACTTGCGTCTGGCATGTGCCCAACACGCGGCCTCGTAGATGTCTTCTCCGTACAGGTGATGAAAGCCCGCGTAGGCGTCCGCCTGAAGGGCGCCCTTGAAGGTCTTCAGATGCTGGCGGGGATGTTCCCCCTTGCGATCCGCCGAGTACGCAAACCATACTGCGGGAGCTGTCTGTTCGCCAGCCGGCCTGTCGTCGCGAACGTATGTCCAGAGACGGCCCGTCTTGGTCTTCCCGTTGCCGGGAGCAAGAACGGGCATCGGTGTATCGTCTGCGTGCAGCTTACGGCCAGCGAGAACATGCTTGTTAATCGCGTCCACGAGCGGACCAAGAAGATCGCTGGCGGCGCCTACCCAGCCGGCCAGCGTGGAGCGGGAGATCTCCACGCCCTGCCGGGCGTAGATATCAGACTGCCTGTAAAGGGGAAGATGATCAGCGAACTTCGACACGATCACGTGAGCAAGCAGACCAGGTGCGGGAAGACCGCGCTCGATCGGACGTGAGGGAGCAGGTGCTTCAACGACGCGATCGCAGCCTGTGCAAGTGAACTTCGGCCGCACGTGACGGATGACCTTGAAGCTGTCGGGGATGTACTCGAGCTGTTCAGAGACATCTTCACCAAACTGCCGCAACTGGCCGCCGCAATCAGCACAGCAATCGCTGCTCGGAGTGTGCGTGACCACTTCGCGTGACAGATGCTCCGGGAGAGGCTTGCGCTCGGGACGCGCCTTCGGCTCTTTAGCCGAGGAGACCCGTTCGGCTCCGGCTTCGAGCTCGGCATGTGTAGTCTCGTCGTCTTCAAGCTCCAGTTCCATCTGCTCGAGCTTGATGACGATCTTCTCGCTCTTGGTACCAAAGATCACATGCCGGAGCTTGTCGACCATGAGCTTGAGATGTTCGATCCGCTCGCTGCGGGAGCGCAACTCATCAGCCTGATCGGAGAGTGTCTGTCGATGGGAATCGAGTTCGGCTTCCAGCCGGCGAATCTCCGCGTCGCGATCTGCGATGAGGGAATCGAGCTGCTCTTGTTGCGCAATGAAGAGGGCAAGCAGGTCTTCGCGATCGAGGCTGTTCAGATCGGGAAGAGGAGCGCGATCCATGGACAAAGTATGCCATCGAAAAAGCGAGAAATCATCCGCAAAAGCCGCATGAATAAAGGAGAATCAGCTTCGTCATCAGACTGCAACTTCCGGCTGCCATGTTCTCTCCACTCTCCGCCAATCGATGCCTTCTAAAAGCATCGAAAGCTGAGCACGACTCAGGTGAACCGTTCCGCTCTCGGCCCTCGGCCAGATGAAGCGGCCGCGCTCCAGTCGCTTGGCGAACAGGCACAGACCATCGCCGTCCCACCACAAGAGTTTTACGATATCTCCTCTCCGCCCGCGAAACACGAACACATGTCCGGAGAAGGGCTGCTGCTGCAACACAGTCTGCACCTGGCCACTGAGTCCATCGAACCCGCGGCGCATATCGGTAACTCCGGCCGCAATCCAGATCTTCGTTGCAGTGGGGAGCTGGATCACTTGCGCAGACTCTCAAGAATCGCTCGAATGAGAACATGATCAGCACCACTCTCGATGCTGATCATCGCCCGTCCGGGAAGCTCGATATGGATCGAGCCTGAACTCATCGCCTGCTTCTCTGGAAGCTGCTCTGCAGGCTCGATCTCGGGCTCAGTCAAACTCGACACCGTCACGGGCAGCAGCGCGGCATATGGCTCGGTTAACTCGCCGCACTCAAATGCTCGACGCCACTAATGGTATGGTCCGTCGCCTAGACACTTGATGAGATATAAGAAGTGAACAAGGAGGTGGTCAATGGAACTTGATACCGTCGGGATCGATTTGGGCAAGTCAGTTTTTCATCTTGTTGGGTTAAGCTCGACCGGAGAAATGATGCTTCGGAAGAAGTTTTCGCGGATTCAACTACTGCGCTTCACTGCCAATCTGCGGGTGCGATTGATTGGCATGGAGGCGTGCCCAGGATCACACTTCCTCGGCCGTGCACTGCGCGAACAAGGGCATGAAGTTCGTCTAATGCCAGCCCAGTATGTCAAACCTTACGTAAAGACGAACAAAAATGATTACATCGATGCAGAAGCGATCGCCGAAGCGGTGAACCGCCCACGGATGCGCTATGTACCGATTAAAAGTGACGAGCAGCTGGACATGCAGTCGCTGCACCGGGTTCGGGAACGTTGTGTAAGATCTCGCACCGCTCTGGTAAACCAGATCCGAGGACTTTTGCTGGAGCGCGGCATCACAATCAGGCAGGGTCGTCGGTATGCCGAAGCGGCGCTGCCCGCGCTACTCGAGCATTCGGAGACCAAGCTGACTGGAGTTCTTCGTCTCCTGATAGCGCAATTCGCATCGGAGCTTAGCCGGTTGGAGACCCAGATCGCTGAATTCGATGCGATGATCGCGCGCGGAGCTGACGAGCATGAAGCGTGTCAGCGGCTCATGGCGATCCCCGGAATCGGCCCAGTAACTGCTACCGCCATCGTATCTGCGATCGGGAACGGTGCTGATTTCAAGAAGGGACGAAGTTTTGCTGCTTGGCTGGGGTTGGTACCCAAAGAGTACTCCACAGGCGGCAAACAGAAATTCCTTGGCATCAGCAAGCGAGGAAACGGTTATCTGCGGAGACTTATGGTGCATGGAGCACGAGCTGTTCTTCGATGCCGAGAGAAACAGTCCCCGGGCCTAAGTGCGTGGCTGGGTCAACTGGTCTCGCGTGCACATCCTAACGTCGTTGCGACTGCATTAGCCAATAAGATCGCCCGCATGGCGCGGGCTCTTTTGGCGAGGGGAGAGAAATACCGGCCACCAATGCTGAGGCATGAAGTGGTCATGATCTGACTCCAGCGGCCTGCAATTGCCGCCTGGCAAGAGCGCCAGGCTTGGAAATCGCCTTCGCGATTCCCACAATCGCAGCCCGACGGCGACTGCGGACAAACTTATGATGCGAAATCTGCCAGGTCTGCTGGCGAATAACGAGATGGCAAAAACGGTCGAACCCGGCGTTCTCCAAACCTGAAGGTGTTCACAGGCCCTCCAAGGCTGCGCCACTAATTAGGACGAGAGCGCGGCGCATTCCATCATGTGCCCAGAGCAATTGCTCACAAAAAGGCCGGATACATTTGCGCAGACCAAACCCGCCATCTTCATTTTCGCTTGCAGTACGGCGACGGACCATACATTGAACACCTGGTTGGCGTTCAAACCGTGCGCACGAGCCACTTCGGCAACGCTCGCACCTGGCTCCATAGTCAACTGCACGATCTGACGCTTCTCAGATACCGATCGCCACCTGCGCACTCGACGGCCTGAACCCGAATCCTCTGCTTGCACCATGTAGCGATGTTCTGCCCTGAAGCGCGCCTAGGAAAGAGGGGGAACTCTGGACGCTTACGCGCGTTCCTCCGCTGAAAGGCTTGATAAGCATGTGGCTGTGGAGAATAAAAGGCGAATAGATGCTAGGCTGTCGCACATGGGCAATGAGCGATCCTCGACGGTGCGCCAGATCCGAGCCGGTCGGATCTGTGCCACATGCCGAGCTTCCCTTCCGCCGCCCTACCAGTCAGGCGAGCAGCTCTGCCGCCGGTGTCGCCAGGCGAGAGGCCGCCATCGCGTTTACATGGCGTATATGCTCCGTGAGGGCTGGCAGTGCCAGTTCCTCGAGGAAGACCTAAAAACGCCCCTACAAAAACGGTTTAGGTTCAACACCGCTGAGAAGGTGCGCGAACTGGCATGCCGTGGCGGCGCAAGCCTAAACCTCGAGAGTCTCCAAGCCCTCGAGCACGGGATCTGCACTGGCCGGGGAGGAGTGTGGCTCGAACTTACGGAAGAGCAGTATCAAAAGCTCCGAAGGTGAGGACAGGTCAGGAACAACTCAAACCAGTCCTCTGGTGGATCAGGCGGGAACGACGTTTGACAGGAGGCGAAAATTCCTCACACAAGTCAGGTGCTGCCGGTCTGACGTCGTGCAGGGGCAAGTTGGCCAATCAAGTAGAGACCAAAAAAAGGGCGCCGCGGAACGGGCGCCCAATCCTGCTGTGTGTCTTACCCAGGAGATCAAACGTGACTCGTTACCGCCACATCTGTCTGCGTGTTTTTGATGCTTTCGGCCGCGGCCGCGGTTGCCGGGCTAGCGGAGGCCACTCACCTTAGGCGGAGATTCTGATGTTCCGCTGTGGAGAACAAAGCCGGGGATCAGCGAATGTCATCCGCCGTCCGCTGCGAGGGAACGAGACTCTCTAACGCGGCTCTCAAGGCTGGAACCCCCAACCATTTCGGGACGTAGGCAGTTATGGCGAACAATCCGCAAATTTCCCTGTTCTCATCGCCGAGCTGAGACCAAACGACAATCGGAATCGCTTTTAACCTGGGTGTCGTGTAACGAATCCGCAGAACTTCGAACCCGCTCTCCGGACCGAGGTCAAGATCCACGAGCATTGCGTCTGGAAATGGACGTTGGCCTCCGAGGGCCGTTTCGAAAAGGCGGTTTACCGACACAAGCCCAAACACGCAGTCGAAATGGCTAAATCCTGCCGCGAGGGCTACCTCAGAGGCGATCCCCATGTCCCTTTCATGGTTCTCGACAATTAGAATTCGCGCGCCTTCGGGCTTACTTGTCATCCGTGTGATGGGATTCTAACCTCTCTCCTTATCCAACGCTATTCAAACATAGAGCGCGGCTCGGGGTCCGCGAAGAACAATTCTGTTTCGTCTGGAGGGTTAAATTTCCCGAAACCATACGTTTTCGATCCGCCCCTCTGGGACATTATGGACCCTATGAGCAACCTGCTCAAAGGCGACGTGGTCACCCGATCAGTTTCCAGGCTAGCGGTCGCCCATCCGGATTCACGATACCGATACACTTCCCGACTTTTCATGCCGGTCCTTCAGGAAGAATGCGCCGGGCCTGCTCATCGGCCCCCTGCTTATTCGACCTACCACGGATGTTGGCCCCAAACAGGCCCGGGTGCTCTATGTGCCTGTGTCTGACTTCAAGCCGGTTGTGCCGATAGGTCATGCGGCAGATTCGATCACAGGAGCGGCTTTTTACCAAACCTGGGCCATTTGCGTGGCGCGCGGGATTTCAATTCTCGTCGCGTAAAAGAAGCGACGTAAGCTTCTCGAGTTCCTCACGCAGCATTAAGCAGTACCTGACCTGGTACTCGGTGAGTGGTTTACTCGTAGTCAGAAGACATTCAAGGTGATTCAAATTTTCGAGAGACAGGTTGATCTTCACTATGCGGCTTCTGATCCGATCATCAACTGTCTTCATCCCCGATGGGCCTCCGCCCCAGGCCAATTTTAAATTAATCGTTAGGAGGAACCAAGGAATTAGCCTATTTGAGCACTCCCGCGCTCTGCAACAGTAAATGTACCAACGATCCCATTAAATATGCCAGCCGCGTTGTAGAGCGGGGTTCCCTGTACATCAACCCAAATAGCGCTTCCGTCTTTGCGCCGGAGTCGGAAGTGGAACGGCGCCGGATCGCCTGCCTTTTTGAGATCGAAAAGGCGCTGCGCGGAAGCTACATCTTCGGGGAAGACGTAGTCAAACGAGGCTTTCCCTTTCATCTCCGACGGAGTGGTACCCAAGATCTCCGCCATGTGGTCGCTCGCGTAAGCCGTTTTCGCTTCCGTATTGATGATCCACAGGCCGTCCAGGGGTTTGTCCATGTGTCTCGCTTACCTAAGAGTCATTGTAGACGAAGACATACTTCAATTACTCGCACGCCCAGCACGAATGCATGCCGGTATTAGTGACATCGACACGCAGCGCCTTGGGCGTGCCGCGTGACCGGCATTCTTAGGGTCGAGTCCAAGTAGGCGCCACCTTGGTTGTCTTGCGATCAGAGGGAATATCCTCGAAGGCTCAGCAACGGCTAATGTCCATGAGTTTTTCCCGTGCGCCCAATGAGCACTGCGAAACAAATTAGACCCAAGATCGGCATCGCGAACAGTATCCAAACCAGGTTCATCCTTTTTCCTCACCGGGGCTTCTTTGGCGCTCACCAGTCGAAGAAGAGCATTTCCGTCCATTTGTCTTTTTGAACGTTGGCGGATAGCGTTGCCATAGTCGTGCCGCCCGTCTTGACGTAGTTTTGAGCCAGTTGCCCAGCCGCCGCTTTTCTACTCTGCAGAACCGATGAACGGCTCTTACACAGAGACTAGGCCCCGGTTGCACGATATGCCATGACTTATGTCAGAGGGTCGCAAGTTCGTCCGGGCTGCTAGACGAGTTGCAGGGAAGCCCATGAAAACAAAACGGGTCGCCGCACTGCAATCTACGAAGCTGTTCGGGGACCTTACGACCGAAGAGCTCGCCGACATCGCGCAGCGAGCCATCGAACTGCACCTCAAAAAAGGCGAGATGCTTTTTCTGTCCGGCGAGCCGGCGAGGGGTCTCTATGTGATTGTCGATGGCGGGTCGAAGGGCGCGCTCCTTTTTCGCGATCCTAATTAGGGCGACCGAGTTTGGGTGGTCTTCAACTGGGACGAGAACGGCTTGCAGACCTTCGAATCCGACCCCGAGGTCCTGCCCATCGTGAACGAAGCCGGGCTCAAACTAGGCCCCAGACGGCAACGCTAAGCGGGCGGTACAGCGCTTAGCAGACGGCCCGAGACATTCGCAACAGCCGAGACACCCGATTGGCACTGGGCCCTCATAGAAAGCCAGTTTCGTGTGACGGCAAGACAGGGTATGGCACACGGCCAGCGCGTGGTTGATTGACGTCAAATCGCAAAAACACTAATGGTAGATGGACCACTCAGGACGTTGGAAGACCGGTCCGCATTGGGGCCAGGCATATATGTGTATTTTCAGACCGGCTGGGCGACTTGATGGCGCGACTGGAAGCGTTTCTTCAACGGTAACGTCAGCAACGTCAACATTCACACGCGGGCAGGACTCCTGTCTTCGTCGATCCACCTGGAGAGCGGTGCATCCATCATCCTTGCCGACATGAGCGCCGGTGCTGGCCAGGTTGCGGCGGACTGGTTTGATTCGAGGTAAGAGGATGTCGCGGCGAATGGTTTTCGCTTCATTGCGGTCGGTGTGAAACTCCCGATCCGGCGATCGTTGAAAGCAATCCTGGCCTGGGCGAGCGGGCTCAGGACAGGGTCGAGTATGTCATCGTCGAAATGCAACGAGCGCCCTATCCGACTTCACTACTGGAAATCAACCGAACAAGCGAATCAGTTCCGGGAGGCCTTCGCACCGGACATTCTCGAGATGGAATTCCGCCTTGCTGAACTTGAGAATCCACTTCGCCAGCGTGGCGTGCAACTGGGCCACGTTGCGGATCGCAAGGTCAAAGTCGATGAACTTAAGCGCGCCTCGGTGTCCAGAACCTTGCCCCCTCCGGCTCCGATTACAGCCCGTGCCTTCGCATCTCGCGTCGTTGGCATTCTCGCCCGATTTCCGCGCGGTGCATTCACCGCCGAACGGGAAGATCACATGTCTCATCTCCACTGCTGTGAAAGTCTTGCTCCAGTCTTCGAGACCAAGCGGATCGCACTGCGTCCGGCGACGATAAAAGGTGGCCCTTCAAGCCCGAGGATGCGGATTTCGGAGCCGAGTTGTTCTGTGGCGTGGGGCCCTGCGTATAGCGAGCGGGAGCGCAGAAAGTTTGAACATGTGCCTGTGACCTGCCCGGTGATCGGGACAGCTTATCTGCTGTTGTACGCCGGAGTTTCATGTAGCCTCTTGGCTGCTGACAATATACTCCGCAGTCGCGTCCACTCGTGTGTTCGTCGTTGGTGTTCCATAGCTGCAATCCTGTATTTCTCTCCAACTCACTTCTCGGAATCGGGCGTATCGCGGCACCAGCTCGGAAGCTCTTCCCCGCTGATAGCATCATAAGGAAGTGGCCTTTTGCCTTTCGCCACATCACCTCGTCCAAGTTAGGTGGCCATAATCGTGCGTCTAGCCGAAATCATTGATGAAATTGATAGGTATGTGCTCCGCCTTCAACACGCTCGCGATCTTCTAGTTGGTTCAACGATGGCTGAACAGCGTTCGCCGGCATCCAGCCGCCAAATGGCAACCAACGCCCGGAGGCGCGTTCGGGCCACGCGAAACGCTCTAGAGTTTCCCGAGAAGAAGCTTGCGGCTGGAATCACGACTCGCAAGCCAAAACCCGCGGCTGAGAACATCTTTGGATCGCATGGCGGAGTTTCTGTGACGGTCGAGGCTGCTGAAAGAAACGAGCCCGCTCTGTCGGCTCCAGAATCAGCGTCGCATCAGGTCGAAAGAACGCTGTCTGTTCAGAAGGGAAACACGCGAGCTACGCCGCAAGGTCGTAGACCTGTGCGGCAGAAGAAAGCCCCTACGAAGCTCGAGACTTCCCCAATGCCAGCCGCAACCTCCAGCAAGCCGGTACCTACAGGGTGGGTTGTCGTTTCGGCAAAGGAAGCGAAACGACAAAGAGAGGCTGGGAAAAATCTCGCTCAGTTGCGCTCTGCTACGCCCTCGCGAGGACTGACAGGTAGAAGGGCATTCGAGGCGTTATTCGGAGACACTTCCGAATCCTCCAGCAGTTCGCCGAGTGTAAAGCGCTGAACCGGCCGCAAAGTACTTCAGGGAAGAAAACGCTCACTACGCGAGATCACACCCCGCCCAGGTCAAGATGACTTCGAGAGCGTGCACCTCGGGTTGAGGCAGATCACGATTGAGTCCGCGAGGATGCCCTCGCCGCCACAGCCGTCTCTATTTGGCTTCACAAGACTATCGTCTAAGGAATGTCAGAATTGTTCCTGCCTAGGCGGATCTGGGTTGGCTGGAAGGCCACGCAACAGACCCTCAACTTCCGTGACAAATAGCTCAACCGTTTGCTTCAGCGCTTTAATCTGGACTTGATCCCACAATAGCTCCTGCCCATCCGGAGATTTGCCATTCCTGTGGACGATAGGTGGCGGTCTCTTATGCCGGTCTGGATCAGTTCCGGTACTTCTGGCATCTTTATCCCGAACGCTTGTTTATAGATTTGGCGACGTTTGACAGGTCGTGCCAGGAGATACCTCCAACGAGATCACGAACATCCTTCTTGATCGCTTTCACCCGTTTGAAAACGTCTGCCAAAGGTATTTCTGTTCCCGTAGATGCGAACTGTGGTGGACGAAGTGTTCAAGCCACGGCTTTGCTCGAATACCACGGCGGAGAATGAGTCGCCGAGATAGGTTTCAAGAGAGATTATGATATTGAGATAGAGCAGACGGTGTAATTAGCGGTCCATCTATCAGCAGACGATTTTCCTTCGCAGACATTTCAATTGAGTGAGCGCTGCCATCAATTCCATGTAAGGACCTTCCAGATCATCATCTGGAACCCAGTCGTCTCGGCAGAAGTCATCTTCGTCCGGCTGCGGGGACCACTCATGGCTGATCTCGATATACTCGTCGGCTAGACTCTCAATCAACTCATCCGAGACCTTCCCAGAAAATTCTTTCTCTGCGGGTCCTTTGGATCAGATGGAAAGCCCAGATCCATTGATATCCACCTGCGCCGGAGTCATACGGCAGTTCATTGGGGTCCATGAAATTTCGCCCGAACCAGTGCCGCATTACCTCTTCCTGAGCGTTCTTGCTCAGTCTACGTAATTCGCTGGGAGTGACGGCGCGATCATTTTTTAGCTTGGACCTTCTTTTGGCATTCTGGGATTTTAAGTCACAACACCGCGGTCATGGCGGGTGGCCTCGGTCTCGACGCCCGGGGAAGAGACATACTGAAGGTGCCCCGGTCTCTCGCAGTTGGAGTTCGGGGTGCCACCTAACTTCAGGCCCGGAACGGCATACCGTGCCTTGATTACTCCCGGAAAACGCCGTCGGGTCTTCTCATTAATTGCGGGGTCAGTGCGACTTTGGAGGGCCTGGCGTCCCGTCAGACCATTCGCTGGTCAAAATGAAGAAAGTCGTCACCCGTTGTTCAGGGTCGTATGCCGCCATTACCGGCGAGCCAGGCAGGTTGGCTCCCCAACTTTTCATCGCATCCCCGGAAGCATAAAACATCACGTGTGGATGCCAGCTCTTGCCGTCATCGTTCAGATACTGCTGCTTCGACATCATGTACACCACCGTCTCAGGCGCAAGCGGCGGCATCTCCTTCTTTTCCAGTGCCGAGGCGATGGCTGCTGCGATCTCCGCCTTAGACTTTCCTGCCAGCACAAGTTTGCTCTTCATCAGGAAGAAGGGTAGAAAAGTCCTAGCTGCGGGCGGATTGAAGCAATGAGGGGCCCGTACTTTGGGATTCCAGAACTGTGGATCATCGGTCACGTTGGCCCAGGATCGCTCGACAATGCAGACAAAGCCATTCGACCCTTTCACGCGACTCACATAGCCGTCCCGTCCCAGTACCATCACTTCGGCTGCATTGGAAATTGATGTTGGAGCTGCACTGCGCGCCAGCGCGATCTCGGCATTCTCATCCGCAATCAAATACTGTTCGAGAGGAGCCATGCCCGGATAAGAAGCCTTCTCAACCTGCGATTGTGCACAGGCCAGCCAGGACGAAAAGATCAGAACAACACATGCAAAGGCCTTGATCCTGATATTGTTCTTCCGCATTGGATTCTCCTTGGAGAGGATGGTATCCGATTCGTCCTGGAAAACGAGGCAGTATTCAGGATTGCCTTTCGGCGGAATTGCGGTCAGGCTGGCGATCCACTTGTCTCGGTAGTCGCCTGCTCGTACAAATAACGCCGTCCGTCGAGGGTAACTTCTACTTCGCGCTTGCATATGGCACAATGCCATTCATCCGCAGGTATTCCACCATTTGGCCGTAGTGATCATTCCCGTGGGCAGCAGCAAAAGCGGTGATCGTCGTCCGCGTGCTGAATCCGTCAATCGGCTTAATGGCCACGAAGGCATTATCCGCCGTAATGGTCGCTATGGCCTTGTGCGCATAGACGAACGAAGCTTCCAATGCAGCCACTGCTTCGTCTTTAGTCGTGATTGACCCGATCGCCTTCACGTCCCGGTCAGGTTTAATGCCGCTCCAGCCGAAAAAGAAGTAATTCGCCTGTGCCAAGTGGGTCACCTGTGCCGCAAAGGTGCGTACGGTGTCGAACTGCGTGGTTTGGCTCGCGGCGAAGATGCCTTGCGCTGGCGCGAAACCGTATTTATCAGCGGGCATCGCCTTCGCTGCCGCCGCCACCTGGAATTCCATCATGGACACCAAACCGTCCACTGCTTTCGCGGGGTCTTCCTTCGTACCCACCGGCGGCGACGGTGGAGGTCCGCTCATCTGTGAGCGCATCAGTTGACCACCCGAGATCACAGCAGCTGCAAGAAGCAGGGCGCGAAAGCGCATTGTTTATCCTCGATTCAAGTTCGTTTTCAATGCGACTCCAGCGTAACAGTCCTTTCCTAGCGGCGTCTTGACGTGGGTGCATCCTGGGTCACTTGATATCCGACGTGACCCAGAACTGGTCGCACGACTCCAGCCCTTGCGCATTGGCGCAACATACAATTGGCATTACATCGCGCCGGAACTCTGGAAATGTGCCTATCGCCTCAATTGACCATTTCCGACGATTCTCGACAACAGCAGCTTCTTGAAGTTCGTGGGTGGCTCAGATTCCGGGTGCCCTGGGGAATTAAACCGAGAAGAGGTCACGCATATACACAAGGGAACGGAAGCCTTTATCGCTGGAGTTGGCTGAGTCCGAATCTCTTCAAATGGTGGTTGCAAGCATTCGCGGGCAAAATGGAATCCGGGTGTGTTCGTGCGAAATCTGCCATGGATTCGTCTATGCGTCGGTCTGTGGGGGTCAAAAGAATGGCGTGGATGTTGCCCGTATCCGGCCCGGTGACCACCTTTGCCATACCTGAGATTTGTCCGCGCTCATTGATGTTGCTAGCCGCGATTATCAGGAGGTTGGAATCTCCGGGAATTAAGGAGTAGCTGCGCTCCTGCGAAGGGGACAGTCCGAAGGAACAGTTCGCCGCGCCCTGAATCCAGAGGAGAGTGCCAGTTTTCTGGTCGCTATGGTCGAGGGGTATGCCTCACTGGCGAAGAATGCTCAAGATGCCAAGGTGTGGGAAGTGGGCATTAGAAACATCGTGGGGTGGTTGAGGTCTCTTCGCGCGCCGCGTCAATCTCCAAAAGGCGGGCGACCGATCTCGAAAAAACATGTTGTCCGGCGAGGGCGGTGATATCAGTTTAGGGAAGGCACGGATCAAAGCAGAGCAGCGAATAGAAGCTGTGCACGCATCGTCCTCAGTCACGTAGCAGAATCGACACGGAACTAGGGGTTACATCATGCGCGCCCGCACCATTGAAGATCCGAGACTTACAGGTGAGACATTTGTTGAGCAAGTTGCTCACACAGGTGCGGACGATCCGGCTGACCCACTGCGCAGAGCTGCGCTCTTCTCCACCGAAAGCAGAGAGAGTCACACCCCTGGAGCAACAGTCGACCAGTCTTGTGGGGCAGATACATCACTGGTTCCAGGCGTCCAATTTGATGCGGCAAGCCTCATGCTAGTCTCACGGCAGTTGGAGAGCATTGCGAAACAACAGGCGCCGCGAATCGCGTTCAAGACCAAGGCAGCATTCTGCTCTTGAATCTGTTCGATATTTTGGCAGTGCAAGCCGAAGGCAATTGCGTTTCGTTGCAACACCGACCTAATCCCTACCTGGTGCACGAATCACTGTCGTCCATGGCCGAGAAGCTCAAACCCTACGGCTTTATTCGCATCCACCGCTCGGTCGTCGTGAATATCTCCGCCGTTGAGGAACTCCAACCTCTTCCTACAGGCGAGTACAAACTGCGTGTAAAGGGCGGGACGAATTACGTGGTAACGCGTATGTACAAACACAACCTCAGAGATCTGGCTCAATTGTGGGTAGGAACAGAGCTGCTTTGCAGGTGAAAGGAGAGACATGTCGCGTTGACAAGCGCTCCTAAAAGTGCAGGTCTAAGGGTAAGCCTGGCGCTCCAGCTGTAAGCTGTGACAGTTGATCAACGAGTAATCAGGCTACTCTCAAATGCGATCCACGTCGTACCTCAGCTCCCGGAATCACCCCTATTTGCGCAACCGCAGCCTTGATGGCTTCGATGTCCGGCCGGGTCTCCTGGATGGAGGATTCCAGCAATCGGACGAGTTCTTCCGGCAAGGATGACCGAAGCATGTCCCAAACGAGCCCCGGAATCCTGGCATCAATCCTGCGATAGCACATCGGCAGCGCCGCCTCGTCGGTGATCCGCACCGAATCCTGGCTGTTCTTCTGGACCCGTAAGGTGAATTGCTGACCCTCAATCTTCTTCAGATCGCGGCTCAGCAAGTAATAGAGCGCCATATTCTTGGTGCGCTCGATTCTGTTTGCTGCGGATCGTGCCCGGTCGCTCAGTCGCACCGCTTCGCTCCGGCAATACTGTTCGCGGGCTTCCATCATGCGGACGAAACGGCCGATCCGATCGACTCTCTCTCCACGCGCCTCGCAGAATTCCTGAAACCGTCCCACCAATTCCTCGGACGGCTCACCCTCTGCTTCAATTTGCAGCTCAATCTCCTCCAGAAGCGTGTCCAATTCCATATCAATTTCAAACAGCGAATTTGCTTCGGCAATCGAAGCCATGTCGGTACTCCTTCTCGGAATCGGTTGTTCTGTTGACTGACCTAGGCCGCGGCTCTTTCACGCAACCAACAGGCGCGCGCAGCCTGGTAGGCAAGCGAATCGGCGCGGGTCTGATCGCGATGCCCGTTATGGCCTTTGAGCCAGATCCAGCGGACCTCACGCTTGGCATTGAGCAACGTGAGTTCCGTCCACAGATGCCGGTGCTGGATCTGACAGCCTCGACGGTTCCGCCAGCCATCCCGTTCCCATTTGGAGGTAAAGCAGTTCATGCCGTAGATCAGGTACTGCGAATCTGAGTGCAGATCGACCCGGACTCCAGCCGGCAGCGAACGAAGCGCTTCAATCGCGGCGACGAGTTCCATCTCCGAGACCGTCGTTCGGGGATAATCCCCAGACATCTCCCGGCGTCTTGTGCCGTTCATGACGAGGGCGCCCCATCCGCCAGGTCCGGGATTGCCAATCGCCGAGCCGTCCGTAAACACACGATAGGTTTGGTTCACACAGCCACCTCCTGATGCTCGCTACAGCACGAATCCGCACGAGCCTTGAATCCATTTGGTGTATTGGAGCCGCGAATCCGTTTTCGCTACGCGGCCCGCATGGGAATGACTTCGCCGAAAGGAGCCTGGCGGCGCCCGGTCGAAGCCCACAAGACGGGGTAAGAAGGAGTCGAGGACGGAAATGATCCGTAGAGATCCGTCAGGAAGATCATCGTTTGGGGCATGATCCCGTGTTCCTCAACCCATTCAGAGCATGGCCCGAACTCAGTACCACCCCCGCCCACGGGATTGAGAGAGATGGGCTGGCCTGCTTCGTAGATCTCGACCTTCTGAACCACCGCGTCAAAGTAGAGCACGTAGACGCGCTCCGGCCTCTGCCCTTCCAGGATGGATCGCGCTTCGGCCTCAAACAGCCGCAACTGCCGCCCGCTGATCGAGCCGGAGCAGTCGACGGCGATTACGATCTCTCCCACGCCTTCGCTTACTACTCCGGGTAGATAGAGCCCTGTCCAGAGATGGCGCCGGTTCGGACGCATCCAGCTGTAATCGGCCGCGGTTGTTTCCGACCACAGGCGGCGCAGCAGTTCCCGCCAATTGACGGCAGCCTCGGCAGCTCCTTCCATCGCCCGATCGAGTCCCGCGGGCATCTTGCCCGCCTGCTGAGCAACCGTCATTGCCTGTTTGACGGCGATCTCCCATTCTCTTGCCTGCTCTTGCTGGGTGGGAGAATCCCCGCTCTCGAGGGGCGCATCGAGAACCTGCCCGATCCCCCCATCCGTCTCGGGAGCGGACGGATCGCCTGATTCGTTTTGAGGCGCGCTTCCGTTCGAGCCGTCCGAACCTGCCGACGGTTGATCATTGTCAGGATTCGGGTCCGAGTCCTGTTCCGATTCGAGGAGGTTATAAATCTGTTCCGCACTCATGCCACGGAATCGATTCTCGATGAGAACGCCTTCCGGGAGCGACAGTCCCGCATCCACCAACAGCGGATTGATGGCGTAGTCACACGCGATATTCCATCTCTTAGGATCGCGCCCCGAGCGTCGAAGGTGATGGCGGAGGGCCGGATGCATCACTTCATGCGCGAGCGTTCCCGCCAGCGTGGCCGCATTCAGCGTTTCGACGAATTCAGGATTCCAGAGCAGTGAAACGCCATCGGTAGCCATGGTTTTGATGGCGCGACTCTCCCGATCCTTTAACCGATACAGGAGAGACCCGAAAAAAGGATGATCGAGCAGAAGAGCGGTTCGCGCCTTCTGAATGCGGAGTGAATTCGGCGTCTGGTTTTTCATGCTGCTGTTGGCGCCTCCATATAGGCCGACATGTGAGCGAAGATCTCATCAGCACTCGCGGGTTCAGCCGGTGTCGCCGATTCCCGATCGCGAAGTACCCCGTCCATCTCGGCCACGATGTTGGCGGCATCGGCGGCAGTGGTCACGCGCAGCAGATCATGCTTCTTGAGTTCCTGCGCAGAGTGGTTGCACAACCGTTCCCTAATTTGCTCTGCGAAGCGATTGAGATCCTGGTCGCCGCTGACATTGAGCCGCGGCAGGATCTCCACTAAATCGAGAACATTGGTGACCAGCGAACCGTGGAAACGCGACTCCGGCTCGTTGAGCCGGTCGACCATATGAGCAACAACCTCGCGCATTCTCTTCCAGAGGTCTTCGGTTCCCCGCATGAGCGACTCACGCACGCTCAAATCAATTTCGCGGCTTATCCGGGCCTGCTCTTCAGCCGACATCTGGACACGGAAGTCCGCCCCGGTGGGGATCGGCAGAACCTCGAGCTTCACGCCGAACTTGGCCCGCAGCTTTTCCCCAGAGGGATAGTCCTCTTCGCGGAAGAGCCCGTTCAATTCCGGGCGCACCTGCTCGACATACTGCGGATACACACGCAGGAACGCATCCACACCGGCTTCGAAGCTCGCCTCGAATTCGCGCATCCGGGCCATGAGATCGAAGTAGAGGTTGGCCGGCAGGAGACGAAAGCCTTCATCGGACCACGGCAGCGTCACCTTGTAGAAGTGCTGCCGAATCTGTCCGGCAAGCGTCCGCAACTCCTCGAGCTTCGCGGCTCCGTGCAGGAGTTGTTTGTTGTAGCGGCCGGCGCGCTGATGGGCTCCGTGCTGGTCGGCTACTTCCCTGCTGACCTTGCGATCATGTTTCACCGCCGTCCAGACGCTGAGATGAACCGCGGCAAGCATCGCTTTCTCCGTGATCATTGGATGACCCCCCGGTATTCCACTCCGAAGCGCACAAACTCAGGAGTATGCGTGATAGCGGTGTCGCGTGCCGCCGCGTCGCGCATGGCCATCACGCGCATCTCCGTCGGCATTCGTTCGAGATACGTGATTCCCCGGCCGACTGAGGTGTCGCTTAGCACCCGTCCCAGGGCGGTAGCGATGGCGATCTGTGCGGAAGGCTCTACGGGAACTCTGGCAGCCGTGGGATTGAGAAGGATTTCATCAATCGACGGCAGTTCACGAAACAGACGCAGGAATGCGACCAGTTCGGACGCCGCCGCCTGTCCCACGGTCCCGTCGAGCAATTGCGCTTCAAACTCGCTTGTTCCTGAAAGCAAGCGCGCACTGGTACGCTGCGCAATCCCGGAAAGAACCCGCGAGGCCATCTCCCACGAACGAGGCGTGGGCCAGGCATTCGCATCCGAGGTGACATCGGCTGCGTGCAGCAGTTCAGGTTTGAAGCGCAGAAATGCGATGATCTCAGGGCGAACATGAGCTCTGACCGCCCACCTCGACCAGTCGTCGAGATCCGGCTCAAGATCGAGATGCACAAACCGGTTTCGCAATGGCCGCGGCATCGCGAAATGGACCCCGCGTTCCGACGCCGGATTGCCGGCCGCGATTACCACCCACTCGTCGGGCAATCTGTACTCGCCGAGACGACGATCCAGAACCAGCTGATAGCAGCCGGCCTGCGTCATCTGTGGCGCCGAAGTCAGCTCATCGAGAAACAGGATGCCCTTACCCGACGTCGGCAGAAACTTGGGCGGAACCCACTCGGTCTGATCAGAGGAGATACGAGGCAGTCCACGTAGATCGACCGGATCGAGTTGGACGGCCCGCACGTCCAGGAACTCGTAATTGAGATCGCTGGCCACCTGGCCGACGATCTGTGACTTTCCGGTGCCACACGGGCCCCAAATGTGGACAGGCACGCGTTCGCCAATGAGCGCACGGAGCGCCTCATAGAGCTTCGAGGGTTTCATGGGAATTCCTTGGGTTATTTTTTTTTGCGGGAGAGGTTGGCTAGAGAGTTGCTCAACCCCAAAAAGGGCGGCCGTGGAAAGGCCGGAGTCTGAATTTATGCGGTGGCTGGGTGGGTTCCTGCCACCCGTCAACAGGAATTGTCTTTCAAGATCACTCTACGGAATGAGAGCGAATCCGTAAGTGTCAAGGATCGCTCCGAGCAAAGCGGAGTGTTGATTTTCAAGAAGCGAACCCTTCGCATGCAGCTCAAAAACGGAAGGAGGACATTCATAGATCGCGCATGCGTTCCTCGCCCCATCATGGCGAGCGGGATAGAGGATACCGTCTGGTTTGATGGGATGGCTGCGAAGAGCGGCGGACCAGCGTTGTGCCACGGCGTGAGAGCCACTGAACAGACGCGAGTCGGCTCCGACGCGGGCCAGTCCTCCTGAATTGGACAGGTCAATCAGCTTCATCGAGCGCACCAGCTCGAGATGGGCTAGGTGGCGTCCGTCAAGAGCACTCTCGGTCACGGTCCGGATTCCGGTTGTTTGGCCGTACGTTTCGATGAACGAACAGTACTCGTCGAGACCAGCGTAAAGAACACCGTAGGTAAAATCCGGCGAATCGAAACGGTTGTTCCCAGTTCTTCCAAAGAAGAGGGGGCTCTTGCCCTTGGCGTGCAGGCGGGAAAGAATGGCACCTACCGGCATTTCGGCCAGGAGCGGTTCGCGAGTTCGAAGATCGCTTGGCGGCTCCGGGTGCTCGCCCGGAAAATCGATCACGCCGCCCCCTGTTCGCCATAGGCTTCAGCCGCACGAACGACTGCTCCAGTCTTTCCCTGACGCAGAGCTTCGACCGGAGTGCTGCGGTTCAGCCTGTCGGTGTCATTCGCAAAGAAGATCGATTGCATCCATGGATCGTGCCCACTTAGCGCATCCAGGACTTCCTTTAAGCCGTCAATTGTTTTTCCGTCCTCGAACTGAAAAGCTGGATATGCATAGCCTCTCTTCCCCTGAGTCAGGCCGATCAGCTGGTTCTGACTTCGCCGCTTGTCTACAGCCTGCCGGCTGATACCGATCAGTTCTGACACCTGCTCAGCGGACAGGGTTCCTCCCAGCTTCTCGAGGATTCTCTTCCTATGCTCGATGCCCCTAAGTTTCGCTCGGATCAAAGAATCCGACTCGGTCGATTCTGCGTTTATCGTGGCCGCGAAAAGCGCATTGACCAGGAGTTCGAAATCGGTGGACGAAGCGGTAAGCTCCTCGACGCTCTGCGCAGGAAGTTCATTCGCTATCGAGGTGAGGGCGTTGAATGCTCGGGAAAAGAAGACTGGATGCTCGGTTCGATAGAGCGAATCAATGACCCTTGTGAGAGGCCTGAGCTGGGAGTAATTCTTGAGTTCGAAGATGACGACGAATTTCGTTCCGTCCACCTCGGTAGTCAACGCGAAGTCTGGAACCTCCAGCGATATTCTCCGGCTCTTTGCCTCGAGGGAGACCTTGTCCGGAGTTACTTCAAACTTCAGGTCTCCGAGAAATGGGGTTGACATCAAGAGCCGCGTCGGTGCTCCCGCCGTCCGAGAGATTCGGATGCGCACGGAATCCGGAGCCGGGAGAGACTCGATCCAGTGGCTCATAATCCTCTGGACATCCTCTAAAGAAGCAGGTCGTTCCGTCTGCGATTCGATCATCACCGACCACCTCATGGTTGACGAAAAAATTATCGCATTTCTTGTAATCATTGGTCAACCAGCCTTTGGCATCTGCCTTAATGGGGCGTGGTTTTCGTGCGACCCGGAATGCATTGAAAGATATGAACTTACCAGAACAGAACGCAATTCCTGAAGGTTTGTTTCCGTCAACGGCGCGCCTCAAAACCGGGAGCACTTGCCTCTGGCTTGGAGCAGACACAGACGAAACTCAGGCCGCGCCGTACTCTTCATCCTCTCCATCGAACTGTTCTTGCTCGGCAGTCTCCCCAAGAACCTCCTCTTCTTCATCCGTGTCGGCGATCGAAGTCGCCGGCGGTGCTGGCGCGTCGAAGAGGCTAGCCGCCCTGGCAGGTTCGGATGGTGGCGGAGGCGCAGGCTTTGGAGTCTCCGCGGGTTTTGCAGCTTTCGGTGCAGGCTTGGTTCCCGCGGACTTGTTCTTTGACCGGGCCTCGGCCTGAGCGACCTTGGCTGCCGTATCCATTTCCTCTTTCACACGGTCCAGCGTGTTCTTGAGCCCAAGATGTGCGCCAACAAAGTTGACCAGAGTCGTCGGCAGATCCCGGTCGAGTTCCTCGAGGGTTCCGGTCACCGTCAATGGTGTGGTCAGAGCCGCGTTGTCGCCATCCTTAGTCTTCTGTGGGACGACGTTCACACGGATCTGGTCATCTTCGAGATGGGTAACGGTCAACAGAACAGCGCGCTGCCGCAGAAGCGGAGCCAGCTCTTTGAACATGGGGATTCTCCTTGAAATTGAGTTAATCGGGGCCCGATCCTCTTCCCACAGGTTTCTTCAGTTCCGGATCGTCCCAATGCATTGTGTAGCGGCGCCCCAGCGCCAGTTGCTCGTCGTAGGAACGTGGATCGAACTCCCGCAACCAGAGAAGGCGAAAAAGAGCATTGACGGCCGACTTCATTAGGAGCTTCATCTCTTCGTCGGTGATGTGGGAGATCTCAGGCTTGCCGCTGCACAGAGTGCACGGTCCGCCTGCGTGAAGCTCTTCAATCGGTCCATTGCGGAAAGCCAGGGCTACGAGAGCTTTCACTTCGTTGGCGAGATCGGGATCGAAGGTCATCTTCATCGGGATGCTCCGAATGTTCCTACGAATTGTTAGCACAGATCCCGCATTCCCGATGCTGTTATCGCGTCAATGCGCCGCGCGCGACCTCTTTATCCGTTTTCTCGCTTTACGCCACAGCGCAGGATCAATTGGCAAAGCGCACATCTGCCCTGTTCTTGCATTGAAGAAAGCGCCATGATGCTGAAGCTTTCCGTAATGGAACAGTTGTGCGAGCATCGCCAGCGCGCTTGCCGCCAGCGTCTGGTTGATGAACGGCTCCTGGCGGTCGAGCGCTTCGACGGCCGAGCAACTTGGCAATCGATCTTCGCCGGCTTCCTCGTCGACGATCTCCGGATATAGCTCACTGACCGTGCGCAGCCGTTCCGCTCTCCTGCGGTTGCGCGCGTTGAGCGGCTGGCCGAGGACATATTGCCCACTGGCCGCGCTGTTGCCGAGGTCGAGCCAGTAGCAGGCGCGGTTCAGGGCACGCGAAAAGGAGCCCTCGATGGCTTTCCGCGCGGCTCGCGTGTCCACGCAGCCGATCACGAGGTCCGGGCAGCAGTCATGGTTTCGCTCGAAGGAGCGCGCATGAAACTGATGGGGTACCGCCTGCCACGTTAAGCCCCAGAAGAGGTTGATGCGATTGATGAGAACGGTAGCCTTGTTCTGACCGATGTCAGAGACCGAGAACGGCTGGCGAACGCAGTTGGTCTCTGAAACCACATCGGCGTCCATCAGAGCTACGGCCAGTCCGTAGCGGTGACCCCAGACGCGCATCGCCTGGTCGAGGTACGGCAGTCCCATCGCAACGGCGCTCCCGGTTCCACCGGCGCCGATAACGAGAATGCGAACGGCTCGGTTCTGCGTGAGGTCCGGAGGTAAGGCGTGTTCAACGCGCATCCTACCTCCTCTCTCCTCGCACGAACTCTGCGAGTGTCTGCGGTAAACGGATCAGCGTGGATACGGGAAACGGTTTGCGCTTGTCCGCAAGTTCACTCCACAGAGCCTCGAAACCGCCGCGGTGCCGCGTCAGGCGGCCTACGTTGGCATGCGTGAAGGCGCTTTCATAGAAGCCGCGCTCCCACTCCGGGATCGCAGCCGCCGTGGCATTGTCCGGCCGGCGCATCGAGCCGGTGCAGACACGGCCATCTTCCGAAAGATTCCAGAAGGGCGCGACCGCGAGGGTTGTAGCCGCGCCTGGCCGCTTGTTTTCCTCGAGCGCCCGGATCTTGAGATCGCCGTTCTGAACACGCCACACCAGCGGCGGCTGCGGAAATGTGCAGCCGTTCAGTTGGGCGGCCTTCCACTCGGAGTTTTCGTAGAACATCTGCCGGCGGCGGCGCGGGGTCCACCAGACAATCATGCGCTCGCCCTTGGCCAGCACGTTCCCAGGCAAGACCTCGGCGGCGGAGCCTCCGGAAAGGGAGCGAACCAGCGACTCGACGAATCCGAGCGTGAGCGGCTGCGCCGGCTCAAGCGTCGGCGGCGCACCGTCGTGCAGTGTGACGGCGTGCCGCGTCACGAAGCTCCGCTGGCGGTCTCCGTAGACGAGTAGCGCCTCACGCAGTTCGAAGCGATGGTTCTCCCCGATCGAGATTTGTACCTGCATGCCGCTTCTCCCATTCAGTTAGTTCCTCGACCATCTCAAACAGTTCGATATTGAATGCGACGAAGCGACGGACTACGTGTATCGCCCTCTTCACTTCTTCCGGATTCTGTGGAGAGAAGACGAGGCCAAGGGCTGGCTCTGCCGAGCCTTCGAGCATGTATTGGCTCTCTTCGTCGAAACAAGCAATGACGGCGTCGTGGTCCTTGAAGGCTACCAGCAGCGACGGCAGTGGAATGCTGTCGTATCCGCCATCCTCCCGAAAGCACCCGTCGCTTGGCATCTTCACCCGCGAGAGCCGGTCGATGTTCCTCAGGTGTTCGATCCAGGAGCGGTATTTTCCTCTTCTGTGTTTGGCAAGGAGGCGCCGCGCATTCCGGATAAAGGTGGGATGATCGGGTTCCTTCTTGAGGGTCTTCTGAATGCAATCGGGCAGCGCCTTTTCGACCTCGGGAAACTCATACTGCTCGCGGTTTTCTTCGTCCTCTTCGGCGTACTCCCGCATTCGTTCCTCGTACTGGAGGGCATCATCGTGGTTGTAGATCCGCATAACGCGATAGAGGGCATACGTCAGCGTCCAGTAGAACGCCGCGCCAAGTCCTTCTGCCTCCTCTTCAAGAGCAGCAATCGCCGGACCGATCTTGAGGTATCCGGCGCTGCCGCACTCGATGGTTACCGCCAGACAGCCGCGGCCGAGAAGGTTCTCTTCACCATCCCGCTCGGCAACGTCGCTGATCGAGAGGTGGTATTCGACGTTGCGCTGAAGCAGGTTCCGCCGCTCTTCGCCGACTGAGTCCATGATGGCGCGCTGGGCAAAGACGACAGAGCTTCCTTCGCACTTCGACCACAGTTCCGGTCCCGCCAGTCCTTCCCGCGCCAGCGCCGCACAAAGTTCATAGAGCAGCTCAGCGCGGAGTTCGTGGCTATAAGCGGCGGGGATCGCGCCGAGCGCAGGCAACGCCTGTCGGAAGGCAGGCGCAAGGGTCGCTACCCCAGCGGAGGCAACAGGTCGGACGGTACAGCGAGGGGATTGCTTTCGGCGCCGGCATGGCGCTCCATCGCTTCGGTGAGAAAGCGAGAGACTGCGAGAGATTCTCTGCATTGGAGGTGCCTCGCGAACATGCGGCTGGACTGCGGAGGCGGAGCCGCTGCCTTCTTATTGAAGAGCGCAATCAACTCCTCTCGAGTCGTTATTTTCTCCGGCATCGCTCAGCCCTTGGTGCCGATGGCTCGGCTGAAGGTGTAGCGGAGCACCGTGCCTGTGGCCTCGGGTCCGGAGACCGATGCCGTGGCAATCTCCGGGTAGTTGGGAGTGTTTCCGCCAGCGTCGTGGTTTTTCATGGAAGTTTTTCTCCAATCGATTGATTTCTATGTGGCGTTACCGAATATTGAAGCGTCATCTCGTCTAAACGGATGGTGTGCAATCTCTTCGTTGAATCAGATCTGTAATCGTCAGCCAAGAGAGTGCCGCCATTATTCTTCTTGACAAGCACTCTTCACCTATTTACTCTATGCCTGAAGGGAATAGGCCTATGGCGAAAACTGCTCCTCGCGATCTATTTCCCGGCGCACTCGAAATGATGATCCTCGAGTCACTTCGTCGGCAGCCAGCCCACGGCTATGCACTGGTCCAGCACATCCAGCAGCGATCCAACCACCTGCTGCAGGTGGAAGAAGGTTCGCTCTATCCGGCACTTCAAAGGCTGCTCAAAGCAAAGCTGGTGAAGGCCGAATGGGGTGTCTCGTCCAACAATCGGCGCGTAAGAACCTACCAGATCACGGCTTCAGGCCTTCGCCATTTGGAGCAACAGATTTCCAGTTTCGAGCTTATGTTCGAGGGCATCACCCTGGTCCTGAGTCCGGGCAAGTCGTCCGCCTAGCCAGCAGGAGCTTCCGATGAATTGGATCCTCAACAGTTTCCGACGCCGCAAGTTGTATGACGATCTCTCCGACGAGATGCGTCTTCATCTTGAAGAGCGCGTCGAGCATCTGACTGGCGAGGGCCTGAGCCCCCAGGAGGCCCAGCGGCAAGCGCGCGTAGCATTTGGGAACCTGGCGATGCTTGAAGAACGCAGCCGCGAGGTTTGGCAGTGGCCGACCCTTGAGTCGATCTGGGCCGACGTTCGATTCGCGTTTCGGCAACTCCGGAAGTCCCCCGGATTTGCGTTCGCGGCGGTTGCCACGCTGGCTTTAGCTATAGGAGCCAACACGGTGGTGTTTGCAGTATTGAATGCGCTGGTGCTGCGCCCCTTGAACGTGCCTGACGCTAAAAGCATCTATATCGTAGGTCACGCTCACAGTATCTGGGGGTACGAATCGTACCCGAATTATCTCGATCTACGCGATCGCAATCGCAGCTTCGAAGCGCTGGCCGGTGACAACATCACGCAGGCCGGCTTGGACACCGGCAAGAACCCTTCGCAGGCATTCCTTATTGAAGCCAGCGGTAATTATTTCGATGTGCTGGGATTGCAACCCTATCTGGGCCGCTTTTTTAACGCCGCCGACGAACACGGGCCCAACAGTGTGCCGTATGTCGTTCTGAGCTACGCCGGCTGGCAGGAACATTTTGAAGGGGACCGCGGCGTTGTAGGCCGAACCGTTCTTCTCAACAAGCATCCCTTCGTCATCATCGGCGTTACGCCGCCCGGGTTTGTAGGTACATTCATCGCTTTTTCTCCCGAATTGTTTGTCCCGGTGAATAGCGGGTTGGAGAGCGATGAATTGTTAAACCAGCGAGCAAACCGGTGGATGAGCGAGCTGGTGGGGCGCCTGAAGCCGGGTGTAACTTCGGCGCAGGCGGATGCCGACCTGGATGCCATCGGCTCCCTGCTCGCCAAGACCTATCCGGACGTTGAGGATCCAAACCTGCTCACATTCAAACTGCAGCGCCCGGGCGTCGCCAGCGCTTTTGGTGGCGCGATAAAGGCGTTTCTTGCGGGGCTGATGTTGTTGTCTGGATTGATCCTGCTGGCGGCGTGCGCCAATTTGGGCAGCCTGTTTGCCGCGCGTGCGGCAGATCGCTCCCGCGAAGTTGCCCTGCGGCTTGCGCTGGGAGCCCGACGCACACGCATCCTGCGACAGCTCCTCACCGAAGCCTTGCTGATCTCCCTTGCGGGCGGCGCTGTGGGACTGTCGGGAAGCGTGGTTCTGTTGCGCGCCGTTTCTGCGTGGCGACCGTTTCCTGAATTTCCGATGAATCTCCCGCTCAATCCCGACGCAAACGTCTACGCACTTGCGCTCCTGCTCGCTGTGGTGAGTGGATTCCTCTTTGGCATTGTTCCCGTTCGTCAGGTTTTGCGAACGGATCCGTACCAAGTGATTAAATCGGCTTCGGCGGGGTCGACGAGTGCCGCGCGAGGAGGAAGACTGCGGCTGCGGGACGTCCTGCTCGTAATGCAAATTGTCGTTTGCGCAGTACTGGTCACTTCGTCCATTGTGGCCGTCCGCGGGCTGGTACGTTCCATGCACACCCGGCTTGGCATCGATCCGCACAACACGCTGCTGGTTGATACCGACCCGCACATGGCGGGCTACAAAGACAGCCAGGTTCCTGCCCTGCAGCGCCGCATGATCGACTCGCTCAAGGCTCTTCCCGGTGTGGCGCAAGTAGGACTGGTCAGCAGCCCACCTTTGAAAATGGGATGGGACGACGTTGATATATTTACCGATGAAACGTCGGACCTCAGGCCGTCAAATGCCACAACCGACGCCATCTTCTTCTCCGCCTCTCCCGAGTATTTCCAGGCGGCCGGAACTGCTCTGCTCAAGGGAAGGGTATTCACATGGCACGATGATCAGAACGCCCCGCATGTTGCGGTGATCAACCAGGAATTTGCGCGCCGGCTGTTTGGTTCCGCGGCCCAGGCAATTGGAGGCCACTTCAGGACAAAAGAGGGCGGGCGCATCCAGGTGGTGGGCGTTGTCGAGGACGGAAAATATACGGCCAACGTCGCCGAAGCTCCACAGAACGCCATCTTCGTGCCCATCCTGCAGAGTCCTCGTACCGACACCTGGCTCGTGGTGCGCTCCACTAGCGGCGCTCCTCTACTTGGCACCGCTGTCCGGAGCAAGCTGCACGATCTCGATCCCGGGTTGCCGTGCTTTATCCAGACGTGGAGCGAGGAGATGAACGGCGCCTTTTTTGCTTCGCGAATGGCGGCGTTGTCGTTGGGCATCCTTGGCCTGATGGGCGCTATTCTGTCGATTACCGGAATCTTCGGCATGGCGGCTTATTCGGTGAGCAAGCGGCTTAAAGAATTGGGAATTCGCGTGGCCCTGGGCGCGCGGCGCAGAGAGGTGATGCAGGCGGCGCTTGGGCGAGCATTCAATCTATTGGCAATCGGCTCGGCGGTGGGGCTTGGACTGGGACTTCTGGCATCACGCATCCTGGCCTTCATCGTGTACCAGGCGACGCCCCGCGATCCCGTGGTCTTGACAGGCGTGGTTGTCGCGATGGCTCTGCTCGGCCTGGTGGCCACGTGGATTCCGGCGCAACGCGCGCTGTCGGTCAATCCTTTGATCCTACTGCGCGAGGAGTGAGTCACTTCATTGCACAGTTGAGCGCTGAGCGCGGTTACCCTCAATTCGTGCTATGCGCAATCCACGCCCGTTCATACTTATCGAGGCTCTCGCTGATATAGCGCCAATAATCAGGCGACGTATCCATCTGAGAGACTTCGTCAACAATGCTTCGAAAATATCCGAAGCTGGCAATGGGTCCGCTGACCTGTCCATTAAGCCAGGAGACATACTTTCTCGTGCACCCTAACAGAAATGCATGCTCAATATCTTCAATCGGAACATGATCAGAAAAGAGAGACTGGGCCAGCTTTTCGTCTGCCGGCGCAAATGTGAGACAAACGCACCTGCGGGTCTCCAAGAGCGTCCGAATGCGTTTCATGTAGTTGTAAGCGCTCTCGGTATTTTCTGCAGGAACGGGGATCACATAAGGCCAGAATGCATCGCAGATCTGCACCACGCCGCGAGTATGCTGGTTGGCCGCGAATCTCACCTCGCACACGCCTCGTTGCTTTAGCTCTTCGAAATAGACGATAACGGATCGTCGGCTTTTCGCGAGAGACTTCGCAACGCTTGTCTGATCGATCTCCAGACGGGCACTGTTGCGGTCCGCACGCAGGCACAGGAAGACCTACAGCTTGAACGCTCCGTCAGAAAGCAAAGTCATCGCAGAAGCAACTTCCCTTCCGGCAGCAAACCATCCGGTGGGATACTTCAGCCTTGCCCGTGTTGGCGTCGAATCAACCAGGGCTCAGCCTTTCGATCCTATCGCTCGAGAAAAGCGGTATACGAGCTTGTTGCCAACAGCCTCAGGTCCTTCAAGGGATGCTGTTGCGATTTCCGGGTACGCCGCGGCATAAGTATCTCGAACCTGATCGACAGAAAGCTTAGGGTCAGGGTCAGGTAGCCGTACACCGTTGTAGGTAAATTCTCTCTCCATCTGTTCGACCTGCATCATGTCTCCTTCGTTACTGGGTAGTTTGTCTCGATGTTGTGCAGCATCCGCCAAGATGATCTTCTCTCGCAGCCTGTTTGCCACATCCATCTGCCCTATCAGTGACTCCTCGATGCCCATGAGACGCACGATAAGGTCGTCCTTTGCCTGTCGTCGCAGCCGCGCAACCCGTGCTTGTATTGCCGCCCTCTTTGCTGGTTCCGTCCGTGCATACAATTCGAGAATCAAGCGGCTCTTGATCTGAGGCGTCCGTGGCGCAAACCGGTTGGCGAGGTACAACTGATTGGCACGCTCGTTCCGGATAATTGTGTTCGTCGATAAGGACCGCCCGGAGAGAAGGCGCACCTCGCCACGAATCGACGACAAGGTCACGGATCGGTTTGCGTCGCGCAGGCTGCCTATTGCAGCCTCTACACAGTTGAGCGTTTCTCTCTTCTTGCTCTCCCATGCCGAGACAAGCCAGACTGGCGTTACTCGCTTGCGATCGCCCTTGATCATGCCTTGCCTAGTGTGCTGAATGCTATCTGAACATTCTGAAGAGAGTCATCCCGGGTTTGCTCAATGAGACTCATCTCTTCGAGCATCAATTCGCAATCCTGCACAAGCTGATTCAGGCGTCGTTCCTCTGCAAACAGCTTTTCGCTGGTGGACCACAGCGCATGTTCCTTGGCCCACGCCATCTTCTGTTCGATTTGGTAACGTTTCTCGGGATCTGGCGCATTGCCAGCACAACCAATGCAGGCGAACTTAGCTGGCAGAGATTCGCTACTACGCACGTTCCCCCGATGACCTCGGTAAGGGCGCCCACTTTCCCTTCAGCCTCGTTGAGCATACGGCCGATCTCTGCTGGGCTTCGTAGAGCCTCGGCGGCAACGTCGATCCGATCAACGAACACCATTTCGGCAGCCTCCGTCACTTGCGTTCCAGTAGGCTGGGAATAGTACTTCGTGACGGACGTATCGCGCTGGTGCAGCAAAGCCGCAATCACATCCACAGATACTTTCATGCTCGCCATTTCAGTTGCGAACGCATGACGCAGTATGTGCGATGTCAAATGAATGCCTTGCCCATCAGAGGCCCGAACGACAGCTCCATGCAGAAGATAGCGAATCGAGCTGTTGAGCGTGCACTGATCCATGATCATTCCGCCCCATTGAAACACGTATCGATCAGGAAGAGTCTTGTTGAATTCTGGGACGACGACAGGTATTTTCTTTGCTTGTGCGTGTTCGCGCAGAAATGATATGACCTCCATCAGGTCGTCCTTGGTACGCTCATCAATGTAGTAGTTCTGCCTTTCCGTTGCTCCTTTTGGAATCATGCGCAATAACCAGCGAGTAGCCGCCTTGGGGCCCACATTAATCAGTTGCTCGATGCAGTCGGGACTCTGCGCAATTTGCTGAATTTCTCCCAGTCGTGCCCCAGTGATGGTCTGAATGCGAATCGCAAGATGTGCGAATAGCCACGCGACCAATAGCCCTTCTGTGGAGAACAGGAGGTGGCCTCCCTTTTCCCTCATGCAAGCCCATTCGGCGAGCTGACAACTCCAACCAATGATGCGCTGTGGCATATACCAATGATCGGAGTTGTTGTACCCCCAGCGTTTGTAGAAATCAACGCGCTTGCGCACAAGGTCGGCATCACTCACGTCAGAGAACACGTAGTTATCGCACAGTTCAAGAAACCATGGCTCGGAGGGTGTAACGCCATTATCGAGTGCCTCGGTGCGTCTATACTCGACGTGGTAGCAGCTATTATCAGGCGAGAATTCGTCAGAACGGTGCCTGCGATGGCGGCTTTTCTGGATGGAAGTGTAGCCAAGCTCGACCAGCCTATCCCACCTGGATATCGCGTCCCAGAGCGTCATGTGCACTCGCTGGCGTAATAGTCGGCCGCCTTCCAACGGCGTAGTCTCCTCGTAGCTATAGTCATACGGTAGTGGAAGGTTCTGTGCCTGAACTGAAGCGATCGCCTGTTGGCTTGCTGTATGCATTCGTTTAACTTGGTTGAGCCGGGATTTGGCCAGATGCCGCAACTGATGAAACCTGCTATGAACTGTGTCTGTCTTTGCCTTTATTCTCGCCTTTCGCTGTTGGTTCCATGACGTCCATTCGCCGGTCATCGAGATCCTTCTTTGATCCACAACTCTCCTGACGAAGAACTTTTCCATGACCTGGCGCTGCAGTTCTGGCAAACGCTCTGCATAGTCGTCAAAGCAATGTCGGATGCTATTCCAGGTACAGCACAGAGTGACTCGCTGGTATTCCGTCAGTCCCGAGGAAACCCGATCCTCGCGAAGCTGCCTGAACATTCGTCTGGATCAATGCTAGAAATGTCATCAAGGCGAAGATCGTTCATCACAACGCGCATCGCGGAGACATAGCCGACAATCTATATGTAGAAGTGATATCGGCTTGAATCTTTGAGAACCGAGTAGAGCGCCACTGTGTTCCGCAGCGATCGATTTTCAATCGCTCGAATATAACCAATGATCTTTGCCGACGGAATGGGCCAACGACCGTCATTATTTGAATCAAAGAATGTCAATGGAGCTTTGGCGATTTCGGGCGCAATGTGCGGAATGAGGTCTTCAAGACGACTGATCGACGGATTTCTCGCCTTTGATTTGAAGCCGCTAGAACGACGCCAGGCTTCCATTCCATTAACAATTGGGCGCGTTGATACACCCGGGAAGTAGAGGGTGAGAGTCTTTTGGTTAGGGCGATAACCCCCTACCCAGAGGGCCTCGCACAGCACGATCACCGCGTCCTCTGGAAGTGGTGTCATCTTAGGCCACTTCGATCCCATTATTCCCCGCACATTTAAGACGGCATCTTCAATCGTCATCATCCTCTCCAAGGAGAAAGGCCAGATCTTCATTGCTCCGCTCTGCGATCGCAGTTACGGAGTCTGTCGATTGAGAGGCAGAAAAAACGCCTGGCGCCAGACTATCGCGCTCCCGTCGTCGCATTTCTTATGAATCGTTTGAAGCCGGATTTGAAAATCGGCCTTCCGCTGCAGATGGTCGTACGAACGCAAGGTGCGTTCCCCTGAATTCCACGCCATGTATCGAATCAACTCCTGACGACACCGGGACCGAGATGCTTCATCTTTGGCTGTTCGATCGATATTCCTCAATGCATTTGTTACGAACCAATGACGGGCCTGGTGCGGATCTGCGTCAATTCCAGATGCCATCAGTGCCGGCTTCCAGTATTGATCCCGAAATAGCTTCGCCGTCAGGGGTGCGCCTTGTTCGGTGAGAAACAGAGAGACGTTCTCCAAACTCTGTGGATTTCCCCTGTAGAGCGTTGTGAGATTGCTGACTCGCAGCCGTTGTGGATCCACTGCTGCTCGGCCGTTCATCGCATCATCGAAGTAGCGTCGGTATAGCTTCGTGGTTGGATTTGAAATCATGATGGTCTTGGTTCGCAGACCGAAGCTGCCTTTATTTCGACTTTGCAAGACGTTGCGAAAGGCGCCCTGGGCCCAATCAAGCGCAGTCAGCCCGACGGCTTCCGAAATCCGCACGCCCGATTCAAACAAGGTTCGGCTCACGCAGAGTTCCCGCAGCTTCCAGCCAAAACGCTTGCCAGCCTCCTGAACTATGCGTGGGAGCTCTGGATCATCAATTGTTTGTGGCTTCCACTCCTGCTGAATGAAACGGAAATAGTTCTCTGATAGGCGAATGCCGGATCGTTCATCTACTCCGCTCTTTGTCGGCATAGGATCGCGCCCTTTAAGCGTCCGGATTGATAGTCGGTGTTGCTCCCGCAATTCGAGTCGGACCCTTGCTGCGTCTTCATGGATCATGGGATTTGTAAAGGAGTACCGACGAGTAATAATCAGGAAGTCATAGAGCCGTTTGAGCGCGGACAACAATGTGCGCACATTGACTCTAGTTCCATTCGTGGCGTTGATGTAAGACACCTTGAGGCCGCATAGGTCAGCTCTCACCGTCACTTTACATTGCGATCCAACCGTCAGATACTCGCGCAGCAGTGCGCGCACCTCTTGTGGACTGCCAAAGAGTGTCCAGCCATTCGCCAAGGCAACCTGATCACTGGTCGCCCAGTTGGCAAGTAAGATGATTTCACGAAGGTACATCGGCACCGACGACTCGGACAGCGACATCTGCTGATCGTGTGCGAAAAGAGTCAGTGCAATCACTGGCAGGCCGTCGTGGTCGACAACTTGATGGCGGTAGGCCACGCTCGGAGTTGAAATCAGCTTGTACATTCTTTGCACAGGCAACTCATTTCTGAGTTGCCAAAACAAAGGCAAAAACCAAAACTAACGAAATGATGCTTGATATGTTCTCGGCTTTGCCTTTCCATTTCACTATGCAATGACGCCGCATACAACGTCATTGCTGTTAGATGTATTTGCCGTGAATCTCTGTGACTGGTGTTTTCTTAAATAGCAGATCGCGGACCTGCTCGACAGAAAGCTCGGGAGAGGGATCGGGGATGCGAATCCCGTTGTAGTGGAACTCGCGCACGAGGGCTCCGGCTTTGAGGGTGTTCATCGCGTATCTCCTTCAAAGGGTGTTGCCGGGTAAGGTCAGGGGACCGACCATCCGCTCGAGCGCATTGGGGCACGGCCTCACGTGCGCTCGATCGTAGAATCGCCAGCGTCTCCGCTCGGGGGAGAGGCGGCCACAAATGGATCGTGATCGAGATCGGCTCAGAAAAGGCTGATCTGGACGGGGACATTGGGAGAAGCTTGTATCGTGCCTTCACGCCGCCCGCTTGATCTCCCGCAGCTTCCGGTACATGGTCGTCTTGCCAATGCCCGGCAACCGCGCGGCTTCGAGCGGCTTACGGCTTGATCTGTGATAGGCCGCCACGATCATTGCCCGTTCCACCTCAGCCATCGTGGGAAACGAGGTAGTTGTTGCCCGAAGCAGGGATACCGGTTCGCACGCCTGCATGCTCAGGCGTTCCGATGCCATCGCGATCAGTTTCTGCGCCTGCTCCAGTGTGGCGACGCACTCCTGATCCTGCCGGATCACAACCTTCTCGACAACCCGCTCGACAATCTTCACGATTGGCTCGGGCAGCGTGGCGCCGCATCGGCGGCAATTTGATTGCTCACTCCACTGGACGAGTTCGCAATTCCGGCAGCGAATTTTCTTCCGCTCTTCGTTCATTGTGCGACCTCCAAAGTGCTTGTGCGCAACTTAGTCGAACAGGCTGAGTTGCACATTGGTTTCAGTTTCCTTCGGCCAGAGCGTCGTCTTCTTGCGCTTACCAGCCACTGCCGGCTCGATCAGATCCAGGCCGAAGGTTATTGTCACAGGTTCTGAAGAGGGCTGCCCCGACAGTTCGAGCATGGATGCGGAGCCCTCTTCGGGTTCGGACTCGACCACCACTGCAATCTGTGGCTGGATCTTCTCGCGTTCTTTGTCGAGGTCGCGCCATACTGCGTCGGCGGACTCCCCGATGCCAGCCTTCTCCACCAGCTCGCGCGCCATTGCACTCATCAGGTCCTCGTCCGTATCGAGCGCCTGCAATCCCTCGCCGGTAAACTTTCCCTCCATCATCAGGGCTACGAGCATCTTCTTGCCCATAAGCCTCAGACAGGTCTCCTGCATCGTGCCCGCATACGTGACGAACTTCACTCGCACCGGAAGGCGCTGGCCGATGCGCCACGACCGGCGGCTGGCCTGACGCAAAGTGTGCAGCGAATATCCGGTTTGGTAGAAGTAAAGGGTCGGAAACGCCAACAAATCCAAACCAGTTTCGACCAGCTTGGGATGGCAGATCACTACTTCCACGCCTGCCTTGAGTTGCCGGTCGTACCAGTCCTCCCGCTTGTCCGTGGCCACCGAGGAACGAAGCACCACCGCCCGTATGCTCTCCCGCTCAAGTACCGTCTGCAAACGGAGCGTGACGTCCTTTTCGCCCGTGTAAGTGGCATAGACCTGGCAGCGCCTTCCCTCGCGCAGTTCATCCTTGATGTCAGCGATGAGTGCGCGTTCTTTCGCGTACAGCGTGTCCCGGGTCAGGTTTTCTGGCTCAGTAACCAGGAACTTCACATATTCCCGGGATTGAGGATCGAAAGCCCGCGCCCAGATCTGATCGAAATCGTATGGATGGTCCGGATAGAGCAACAGAGTGTTAAGCAGAATGCTCATCAGGCTCTTATTGCCCCGATGCTCCTTCATCGCCGCGCGAATCTCCTCCTCCAACTGCTCGTACGCCTTCTGGAGCGTTTCATCCATATCGACTGAAATCACGCTCTCGTCGTACCGGGGAAGATTGTCGGAGATGTCTTCGAGCGACAGGAACGCCGTCGAACTCATAAGAAACTTGCCAAAAAGCAAGGGAGATGCGCCAGGCTTCCGCAAAACCCGAACGGTCTTCTTGGTTGCCCGTGAGCAGGCATTGTCAGAATCCTCGATCTTCTCGATGGTTTCAAGAACACCGTACTGCTCCTGAAAATCGCGTCTTCCTTGTCCTCCATAAGCGAAGCCCTGACGCACCATCACACGCGGCTCCATCCGAAAGAAGATGTTGAACAAATCGTCGGCGTAGCCGCCCATCAAAGTTCCGGTAAGCCCGATCAATCTGCGGGCAGCACGGCCAAGCACGCCGAGGCCATTACCCTGCGCCGTGTCTCCGGCCAACTGGTGCAATTCATCGGCAATGGCAAAGTCGAACCAGCCCTTCATATAGCGGCCGATATATTCAATTGGCGCCATGCGCTGGATGCGACTGCGATCGGCCTGCCAAAGCGGCGAATAACGCGTCGAGCCGCCACGCACGGCGTGAAGAGTTTCTGCGACCTTTACCTTGTCGTTGAAATCGAGACTTGTGAGCTTCTCCATCTCAGAATCGAGGATCGCCAGTCCTGAATCAGGATTGACGATGCCGCCAAGATCGGGTCCCGATTTTGCCTTGAGATAGACATGGTCCCAGAAGTAGCTCAGCTTGCCTTTATCCTTGCCAATAATGAAGAATGTCGGACTTGGGAAGCGCCTCTGCCATTCCTTCCGCCCCATCCTCCTCATGTCCGCCAGAGAGAGACGCTTCCCTTCATAAACCGTCTTTCCCTTGTTGAGTTTGACCTCACAAATGCCGTGAGGCCGGCTCGGATCGCCCCCGTTGCGCATGTCCTCGATGAGGAACACGCGTGCTCGCGGGATCGTAAGCAGCACTTCGCGTGCCCACTTGTGTGTGATGTGCGAGGGGCACATCACCAAAGTAGAACTCGGCCGCCCACCTCCGAGGACATGAATGGTGCCGAGCGCCATAAAGGTTTTGCCGGCCCCGCATTCGGCAACAATGCGCACTGCTTTTCCATCACGAAGATACTTTGCAGTACCTGTAATGACGAGTGCCTGGGCGGGAAGCGGCTTGCGAAGCAGTGAGTTGCTGCAGGGTGCGACCGGATCTTTCGTGCTTTGGAGTGGCGGATAGGTCGCGAGAATGCGTTCGGCTAATGCCGGGCCGAACTGGCGCAGATAGTCGAAGGTCGTCTCCATTGAGATCGCTCCTGGCAGCAACGAAATTGTGATGTGAATTGGCGAACGGAAAGATGATTAGCGGCTTCGGCCTGTGCTTGGGGGACGGCGTAAGCACCTTAGTCTTCAGGCGAAGTGGGATTTGCCGCGCCAGTCAACTGGCCTGGAGCGATCGAGTCAATGCGTAATGAGGCCAGATGATCGGCCCTGCTTCCTCTGGAAAGCCGAGACTTCCGGATCGTACCCCTTCACCTACCCAATCAAGCACCTCTTCTGTCGTTGCTGAGATCACGACAGGCTCGCAACCGATTCCGTCGATCTCTTCGACCTTGCGCTTGCTCTCGATGATGCCAAGGATGTGGTCTGCCCATCGCGGGTCGGCGGGCAATCCGAGAAAATTCACCAAGACGGCCCACGCCTCCTTCCGCTCGTAACGGAACAGAATCGTCTGCCCCGCCCTCCCATTCGCATGGAGATATTGTGAGACAGCGATCAGGTGCCGGACTGGCTGCTTCCTTCCCGGCAGAATCACCGCGCCTTTGTAGCAGGAAGGATGTTCTCCAAACGAGAATTCCTTCTCGGCTCCATTCGGAAATGTAATGCTGAAAGTGGCTTTCTCGTGGATTGCAGCCGTGATCGCACCTACGTCCGAATCGTTTCCGAAGACGCTCAGAAGATGGGCCTGCCGGTCCTCCCCGATATAGCGATCGACCCGCAGACGAATGCGGGTCGAGGCCTTTTCCGTAAAGCGAACATACTCAAGCAGCCCGAGCCGCAGATGCGCATTCTCCATCGCCTTCGTCCTCCCTTTTTGCCGGAGTCTCTGTCAGCTTGAGGGTCCTCCCGTCTGCGTACACCAGCCGCAGTTCGTTCGCCCACCGCTCGCGGTGATGCACGATCTCGGCGTCGCCCTCCTGCTCGACAAAGGTGGTCACATGCTTGACTGAGCGCCAGCGAGCGATGTGCTTGTCGCTTCCTTCGCCGAAGACGCCATTGAGCAAGCCGGCCGTGCACAGCAGTCCTACATGACCGCCGTGCAGCGGTGTAATGGGTCGTCCTGTCGTCACATCGTCGTTCGGCAACAGGAGTGATGCCACTTGCTTCCACGCCGGCGAATGAGGCAACAGATCTTCGAGCAGGTCATACGGAAGGCCACGGTAGGTGAGGGTGGCTTCGCCAGATTGGGGCACTGAGTAGGGTTGGCAAACACCCGGCTGCAACTCCGGCAGCTCGTGGAACTTTCCATAGAGTCCAATGCTCTGAAGCTGCCGTTTGTTCTTTTCGAGGGTCGCGCCCCGAACGTCGTGACGGACTCCCAGAATAGCGATCTGCCGGTATTGGACCGATCCGGGATCAGTCATTCGAAACGCATTCAACGTAGTGAAATGCGAACTCAAGATCCCTGCACAGTCATGCAACCGCTCGTACGGAATCACAAGGACAAGGACACCGCCCATCACCAGCCAGCGGTAGGTATGCTCCAGGAAGACGGCTTCCATCCGCCGGTTCGCAATCGAGCCAATTTCGGAATCGTAGGGCGGGTTGAGATAGAGGAGCGAGAAGGATTCTGGCTTTGCGATCGCGTCGAATGTATTGCCTTGAATCGTTTCGATACCGCTCGCCCTGGCGATGCGGGCACGCTCGGCGTCTAGTTCGATTCCATAGCGTCGAACGATTGCGTCACTGGTGATCAAGTGAAACGCAGTGCCCTTGCCGACACAAGGATCGATCACCGAGGCCATTTGCGTGTAGGTCAGAAGTGAGCGAAGCTTCAGTCCTTCGCTTGGAGGTAGCGGATAGTAGCCCATTTTCAGGCGTGCCGCATTGCGCATGGTTCACTCACCTTGGGTTGTGACCTGGTGGTGGGGGCTCCGCTCCCCGCCGACGATCACGAGGAATGAGCGGATTCTCAGACATGGTTGGACAGTTGTTGCCCGTTCCATGAGGGATTTGGTCTGTTCTCATCAGCGGAGAACGCTTGGGCGGATTGCATCCGACAAGGCGACTTCACAGGAGTCAATAAGTAGTGGGAACGTCCCAATGAGAGAATCGCTGAGATGAGGTGTTCATGATTCAGAAGAGCCGAACTGCTGGATGGTTCGTGTCCATCTTGCTGATGTACTACGAGGTGTATCGGTGGATTCCTCTTGGACGATGGAATTGGCAGTTTCGCTGGCCTGTGCAGAACGACCAGTTCTATCCCGACATTGTGATCGGGCTCCTGTTGATGTTCTTTGTCGTCGCATTCTTCCGCTTCTGGCGGTCTGCTATGTGGGTTGCGGTTGCTCTACTGGGTCTGTGGGTTGGCGTTCACTTCGTCGACTGGTGGCTTCCTTACATGCAGAACTCCGCGTCGAACTACGCTCGTTTTAGCTTTTATGCACCACATACTCAGCTACTACCGGTGATTGGTCATCACTATCCACCCGATGGCGGCCACGCTCTGCTCGACTTTCTCTTGTATCCCACATGGATTGTTTGTTTAGTAGCCTCGTCTTCTAAGAAGCCTAGGGGTCACGCGAATGAAGCTGTCACGAGTGAGACGACGCGGCCCGCAGTATAGGTAACGAGAAACGCCTTTCACGTCGATGACCTTCTCGATTGGTGTCAAATCGCCAAATAACTCGCCAAGCGCTCGGATTTGAGACGTCCATCGACCTGAACTCGCCAAGCTGAATGAGCACTCGATTTGCCTACTAAAATTGCGCCATGTCCTCGCAGACCGCGAAACAGCCTAGATCAGAAACGGCCATCCCGATCTCGAAACTAGTAGCTGTTTTCTATGCCATCGCCTGCGGATTTTCATGGTTGGTCTGGGCACCTATAATTCTAGGTCCCGACGGATTGAAGGTGCTTAGGACAGCGGTTTCTTTTCCTGTGTTCGTCTGCGTCGGAACGCTGGGCCCGCTGCTGGCCTGCTTTGTCGTGCATCGATGGGACACCGGGAACTGGCGGGCAGTTCAACTTATTCCAAAGCGGCCCTTCCAGTGGATCTGGCTACTTCTCGGTCCGCTGCTAATTGTTTTTGCCAGAGTGTTTGTCTTCGCCGCGATGGCCACTGAAGGAGGTCCGGCAGCGTGGCGCTGGCATGTCGGTGCTCTTGCCGGACTTTGGATTCCAATGCTGAATTACAACCTCTTTGGAGGCCCTCTCTTTGAGGAGTTTGGATGGCGAGGATTTCTTCAATCTCGCCTTCAGCGCACGCTACCGCCCTGGCTAGCAGCTATTGTTACAGGCGTGATGTGGGCCGCATGGCATCTGCCGCTCTTCATTGTGGGATGGGGTGGCGCCTCGTTTCCGCTCTTCCTGCTCATCCTCGTTGGTGTTTCATTCATCATGACATTTGCTTTCAATGCTTCAGGACAAGCTCTTATTGTCGTCATTCTGATGCATTCCGCATTCAATGCTTCCAACCGTTTCCTACCCGGTTTTCTGGGCAACGTTCCCGTTCGCCAGCATCCCTCGGAAGGGTTGCTGACGGTGTCCGCCTTTTTTCTCTTTGCGATCATTCTGACGGCATCAACACATGGCAGGCTGTTTCAGCATCGAAGTCCTGTCCACGCTTGTTGAGAGCATTGAAATCGTCGAGACCATTCCGGCCTTGATCGACGGAGATGTCGTGATTTCGCTCGAACTGTCGAGAAGAGCGTTGTCGGGTCCCGTGGATCTTTTCCGTGAAGATGCTCGGTCCAACCAGGCGAGGAACGCGACCTTTGAGTTGACCATGGGCGCGATGGCGGCTTCCGGCAGCTTGCTCCAGTTCTCAGCACAAGGAATCCCGATGTCGGTTTCCAGTTTGAGAATCGAAGGGTATGAACGAAATGCAAGAGGGTTATTTCAGAGAACAAAATCTTCGAGCGCATTGAAGAAGGAATAGAGCAGCTGACCAAATCAGTTCGGAGTGGAACCGATGACGTCGGAATTGTTGCCATATCGCTCGCGAAACTCTTCAATCCAGGAGATCGTGTCGCGATCGCCCCAGAGGGCACGCATCCCCATGATCTGCTCAGCGCGGAGTTGCATCAACTACTCCGGCCGCGCTGAACCAGTGCTGGTACGAATAGCGAGGCCCTCGGTGTCGGCTATACTTTTTTACCTTTCAAATCCCTGCTATGTGCCCGGAGCAGGGTACACCCGCGCATCCTGCGGAACAATGTTTCCGATGAATCTTGACGAACAGACCTTCTTGCATCGATTGGCTTCGAACCTTACGGCATAGCGTCAGGAGATTGCGGCGACGTCTGCAACTGGCGCTATACCCTCAACATCCTTTAGAACTGCGGAGTATCTCTCGTTTGTGGCCCGCGAAGGCTTTCGAGCCTACAGACGGATGCAACTCCTGCACAGCGCAGAACGATGCGCGCACAAGATCTACCCCGTCTCCTACGCTCGGTGTCGCGACATGGAAAAGAACGCAGCAGATTCTCGGATCATCGATCCCTCGAAGGTAAGGTTTGTGCTGGTCAAGCACTTCTCCGAAGAGTGCTCCCAGGCCTTGAATCTCTCCTGAAAGGATCCTGTCTCCGGGATTGAAAGTGCAGCTCAGGGAAATCGCGGCCACCCCGAAAGTGCCGGACGGCGAGGTGTTCAGATTGCGCCTAAGTTGTTTGATCGCGTCTCGAAGGTTACCCTCGATGCTCTCGATCGTCGCAGGGCTTTGCACGCGACGAGAAATGAGACACTATCCCGAGTGAGGCGTAAGTCCGGTTCTCCCAGACAGACTGAAGCACCCTGCAGTCGCCATTCGGCTGCAAGGGCGAGTTCAAACCAAACGTTTCTTCCATCTCGATTCCTGGGGTTTTCATGAATTGGATGCAGCGGGCCGGAGAGAGCTCTCTTGAGTGCCACAGCGACTGCCGGAGAAGGATCATCTTGAAAAGCAAGAAAGATGTCATGCGCTTCCAGCGCCTCGATCAAGGGAAACCAGTCTCCCACCTGAATCTCGCTGTAGATTTCGGTCTCGCGGCCCTTGCGGCTCAGTTCTTCGGCTCTGCGAAGTACTTTGAAGGCCCCATGAGTCCTGTCGTCCCGACGCGGCCTCAATCCCAAGCTCGCTAGCCACGGGTCGAAACCTTCTAAGTCTTGAAGCAAGTCAGATTATTTGAATGTCCCCGTCGGTGTGTCTTCCGGTCCGGGTATGGTCGATGAACAGTTCGTTGCCTTATGACTACCCGTGCGCGCTGCTCAATGCTACCTTTTCGCGGGCGAACGTGCATCGAGGCACCTACGATCCTCGAGGAGTGATACATCTCCAAGTATCAGATCGAGCCGGACTGTCTTTGCTTTCATGCCGCCAGGGGAATTGCAGGGACGGGGCCCGGATCCCATGGATTTGACAGCATCGATGCTAGCTCTATGAGCCGCTCCGATCCGCACAAACCACATCGCTTGGATGACGTTGAGATCGTTTCGCAAGCCTCGCAATACACCGCACTTTCTAGTGGAATCGAGACGAGCCCGGGCTCAATCGAATCATAGTGACATTCCGCATGATGCTCCAGTCTCAGGAAGTCGTGGCACGCTTGGATCAGGCGACGGACCTCGCCGCTTCTTCTTCAAGCTCAGCTACCAGGGTCTTCAGGGATTCGAGCCTCGGAATGGTGGTCATCGACTCGATTCGCAGCTTATCCATAACTGCAATAAATGACGCCTCCCCAATCTGCTGTGCCAGGGCATTCGCCTTGTGAACCCCGCGTGCGGCGCGTTCCATCGCTTCGGCTGCATTTGCCTGGAAGTGTGCGTTCGGGATGTCATTCGCTCGTCGCGCGTGGCCAGCGCGCCAGAGAATCTCACCGTAGATCGCATCGCCCAGGATGCGCCGGAATCCCTCAATCCTCGCCGTCGTCTTCTGATCGATGGGGCCTCTCTGGATTGCGGGAGGACGTGGTCCGGATGCCGGTGCCTTGCCCGAGCGGTGAGCTCTTGGGAGTGCCCATTCGGGAAGCTGGGGAAACTGCGTTGGCTGACGGTGTTCGTTCAGAGATACCCAGACTTCGGTGAAGTTGTAGAGATAGCGGCCTAGTCCAAAACAGCTTGCTGCCCGCTTAAACGCCTGCGCCTCCGCCGAAGTCATCGCATTCTCTTCATCCGCCCATTCCTCTCCGCTTCCGGAGTGGCAACCGAGTCCGGTGATAGTGAGAATGCACGTCACGAGCACTTTGCCAGTCTGGATGAGCTTGTCCTTCTTCATCCGAGTCACCGACGAAATTGTCGAAACCTCATAGCTACGCGTCCACCCGGTCGGCGTAAACAGCTGATTGAGCCGGTCAGTGTAGGCGCGAGGATCGGCGAAGGCGATCACTGCGCCTCGGCTGCCGTCGCGATTTGTATGCGTGACACGCCACTTGATCTCGGAGGAATCGAACGGTTCTGCCAACTCCACGAAGAGACTGTTCGGATCAGGACTTGCTTTGGTTTCTTCTGTTGCCATCGCTTTGCTCCTGGATAGAGATGGGCGCAGGGATGCGCGCCGAGTTCCAACTTGATCGGAGAGATCGATCTGAAAAGAATTCTTAGATTGAGAATTGGAGGAATTAAAGCTGCCCGTTCCAGCTGCTTCTGACGCCGAGATCCAGCGCTATCTCCCTATCGGTCGGCAGGCCAGAAACGGCCACACGACGCGCTTCTCGGCACCAAGGCTCTCAATGAGCGATTCGGCGATGGTGCAAAAATCGACTCGCGCCAGGTCAAGGCCATTGGCCTGCCTGATACCGGACAGTGGGTGACGGAAGAGCGCTCGCAAGAGATAATGGATGGGTTGCCGAGCTTCCTTCGAGGTGATCGCGTGAAGGCAGTGCGAATTCACCGCTTCGGCGGCCCCGAAGTAGTGGTGATCGAGGATGTGCCCGTGCCCACGCCCGGCGAGCAGGAAGTTCTGGTACGCGTAGCAGCTGCCGGGGTTGCGCCGTGGGATGCGCTCATCCGCGAGGGCCTGAGCAAGGTTAGCCCGCAGCCACCATTTACGCTTGGCTCAGACCTCTCCGGCGTCATACAGGTCGTTGGCAAGGGCGTAAGCGGGTTTGCGTCCGGTGACAAAATCTACGGCGTCACAAATCCCCAGTTTTGCGGGGCACAGGCCGAGTACGCCGTCGCTGCAGCGGGAATGATCGCACTCAAGCCTCCATTGCTCGACTTCTCCGAGGCTGCATCTGTTCCCGTGATCGCGGTGACCGCATGGCAGATGCTGTTTGAATATGCGCAGGCGAAACGCGGCGAAAGTGTGATGATCCTTGGTGCTGCCGGCAACGTGGGGGCCTACGCGGTGCAGATGGCAATCGACGCCGGTGTGCGCGTGGTTGCGATTGCGCATGCAAAAGATGAGCCGCTGCTGCACTCACTCGGCGCGCAAAGCATTGTCGACTCAGCCACACCGAAGTTGGAGAAGCACCTGCCGCAGGTTGACGCCATTCTCGACTGCGTCGGCGGCAGCATACTCGAGCTCTGCCTTCCTGCGCTGAAGCTGGGCGGCAAGCTGGTTACGGTCGTCTCTACACAACCACACCCACAGCGCGCCGATGTGCAGCCCATCTTCTTCTACGCAGAGGTGACCACGGCACGTCTGCGCACCCTGACGACCTTGTTTGAGGATCGACGCATCTCACCGCGTATCGGTTCCATTCTTCCACTCGACGACGCCCGCACCGCGCACCAGATGCTCGCGGGAGCCCCGCACAAGCCCGGAAAAATCGTCCTACAGCTCCAGTAACTATCACGTCGGTGATGGGGACCACTGGCGGCCTGGAGCGTCGCCTCGAATGACGACCTCAGCGCGAGTCACGCATTGATCGCCCGATGCCCGGCGCGTGGCCTGTCAATGAATTCGGATGTCACGCGCACAACCCGAGCACTTCGGCAAACTGAATTAGAACGGAATTTCATCCGGGCTGAGTTCCTGGTCCTGGTATTCCTGTTCGAATTGCGCCGCAGTAGTCTCTCTCCTTGGCGCGTTGTCTTTTCTCCGGCGGCGGTAGTTGGTGCCATCCACCCCTTGCCCATTGCCGAGCAGTGTCAGGTCATGGACAAATATCTCGGTCCGGTACCGCTTCTGGCCGGATTGCTTGTCATCCCACGAGCGGGTCTGGATCTTTCCCTGGATGAAAAGCTGACTTCCCTTGCTTACATAATCACGGACAATCTCGGCCGTGCGACCGAAGGCCACGAGATTGTGCCACTCGGTCCGGTCCGTCCAATTGCCCTGCTGGTCCTTCTCGCGGTCGGTGGTTGCGAGAGAAAAGTGCGCGGCGACACCGCCCGGCGTGGAATTGATCTGCGGATCCCTGCCCACGTTTCCGAGCAGGAACGTTCTATTGACACTCTTCGGCATGACAATGCTCCCTACTTTTCTTGAACTGACTTTCACGAATACACGTTCTCGATGGCTTCGCCCCTGGAGATCTCGATGTAGGGATTACCTGCCAGCCGATAGAACCGCCCTCCATCCGAACTGATATTGAGGTAGCGCCGTGTCCAGCGATGTTTGTACAACTCGATCTCTCCCGTGCGGCCCATGTACATGAAGTCCTCGCATTCGCCAGGCGCGAGAACCATCTCAAGTGGACGCCAGTTCGGCTCGCCGGCGATGATCGGATTGCGGTCGATCGAAGTCATACTCTCTCCCCGGCCGCGGGGGATGGCACACCAACGTGCGAATGCCTGCAGCCAATGCAGCAAACACAGGCGGTGATGTTTTTGATTGCCCGCTCGAACGCTTCTGGCAATTTCAGGGCCTCTCCGGCACGGGAATAGAAGACAGGCACAATATTGCCAAGAACTGCTCGCTGTTGCTTCCATAGATCGCGCGGTACTGAGCCGTCGCGTCCGTGGAAGATCATCTCGGACCGAATCTCTGGGCGTTTGCGGTCGTCGAGACGAAACAATGTGTGTAAGGTGACCACCAGTTCGCATGTCTGGCCGACCCGCAGCATTTCAAGTCGCACCAGGGATTCTGCGAGATAGATCGCATGCCGCCCGTTCACGCCAATCGAGTCGATCCGTTGCAGCCACGGCAAAGGGCTTCCATCCGGCGCAACGAAGGCACAGGCGCGGCCGATATCCGAAACCGCGCCACCAGACTCCACACCGCGGAGGACGTACCGATTCGCCAGGTGTTGATGTTCGAGCGAGACCGCCGGCTGGCAGTAGATCCCGCGCTTGTCGAGCGCATTCAACACAGAACGAGGAAGTGATAGCCCGTGGAGCGCGTAACGATCAGCGCCAGGGCGGGTCTTAACTTGGATATTCAGGTTTGCCACACGCTCTCCTAGGCTGACGCTCGCTTGTGGATGGGCTTCCCAAGCACAGCACGGATTTCCTCTTTCGAACACCCCGCCCAGCATTTGTAAAACCGCGGGTTCTTGATCTGAATCGCGAGATTGTCGCCCGAGCGATCTCGCCCGGCCTGCGCACAGGACGGGCAGCGCGCCCACCAGTTTCGGCTGTCCTTGCGTGTCGGGCGGACGAAATCGAGGATTCGGAATTCTTCGCTATTGACCCGCGTGGTCGTCGGAGTGTACGGAACCAGAGGTGCGGGTCTGTACGCTTCAGGCAGACTCATGCCCTGGATAAACGTCTTCAATTCGTCGTCGGTCAGCTTCTTCAGCCCATCCAGATACGCCAGTTGGGCTTCCGGTGAGAGGTCGGCTTCGTAGAACCAGTAGCGCCGTTCTGTTTTCCTATGCACTCCGAGAGGAGCACGGATCGCGTTGCCATATTCCGCGCCTTCCAGCCGGTCTTGACGGGGAAATACCTCGATGCCTTCCTTGAGGCCTCCGCCTTTGACCGGAACTCCGAGTCTGAGCGCAAGGTTGTACACGTAGATCCGGCATTCAGACGCGAGTAACGGTTCGGCTCCGAAGATCCAAAGGTGTCCGCCGCGGCGCGACTGCTCGAGCGCCGCCTGGACGCCATCCTGCTTCAGTTCCCATTGCAACTGGAACAAAGCTTCGATAGCTCCATCGAAGTCGGCATCGATCGCGACCCACTTCGAGCGTTGGGTTTCCGGGTTGATTGCGTAAAGACTGATGGTGATGTCGCCATTCAGATGCATCCGGACGGCGCCTTCATCTAGCGGCTTTGGCTCTTTGGTGCGCCAATCTCGTGCCAGGTAATAAGGGAACGAACCGTTTGGGAGTGGCCGTGAAGCCTGGATCGAGTAGGCGCGCCGGTTCACAAATAACCGCATGAAATTGCTGGCGGTCTCCCGGGTCACGCAGAACTTGGCATACATGGAACTGCCTCCTTCAGGTGGTGTCGTTGTACCCCGGCTCCAAAACTCGGTCAAATTTCCTGGGAAGCGGCGTCTGGCTGCCGCTTCCGGCTTGGACAGCGATGATCTTTCAGACCAAGGTCAGGCGGCAGCACTTCTCGGAACGGCAATGACCTTGACGGTCGGGATCCGGGTGATTGGCACGGGAGTGTGGATTGAGCCGATTGAGGAGGTGCGTTGGTTCGTTTCGCGCGCGGGCCAGGTCAATCCCTGGGCTTGAGCGAGTCGGCGATTGATCGAACGGATACGGCTTGCGGATAGGCGCATGGCGGCTCCTTCGTGGGTGTTGAATTGGTTGTCGTGGGAAACAGAAAGAAGGGGTGAGTTAAGCGTTGGCAGGTTGAAGTTCAGAGATCATGAGACCGGGCTGCTCGACCAGGCGGAAAAGATCGTATTCGGAAAAAGCGCGGTCGAACTTCTCCGAAGTGAACTGGTCTTCGCAATCTTCGAACGACAGCATGTACCACTGGTCGTGCTGGCGATCGAAGACGTAGATGGCCCCGGACGCATGGTCATCCGGAACCATCTGCAAAAGCAGGACACCTTTTGCGGTCTGAATCCACCGCGTGGCAATGGCTTCACCGATTTCGAGGAAGGCTGCGACGGTTTGCTCAATGGAACTGGCGGCACGATCTTGCCAGTTCAGAATCTTGTACGCGGACATCTTTCCGAGGCTGGGTTGCACGATGACATCTCCTTTCCTTGAGATTTGGTTTTGGAACTGAGGTTGTACAGTGGCGGTTGCGGACTTCAAAGGTGAGCGACCACATTCTGGCTATTGACCAGAACCAGCCGACAACGAGAGCGAGATAAACCGCTTCCAGTGCCGGATCAATGGCCGCGACGCGACTCACGACCGGCCCGGTCAGGACAAGGCTGACCAGTCCGGCCGTACTCGAAACCGAACTGACGATTAAACGGGCGACAAACGGACGCGGCAAAGCGGGCTTGCTCGCCGTATTCGTGGGTGCAGATTGAATCTCAAGGTGAGCCATGGAAACTCCTAGGGAATGGAATTGATGGGAGCTGAATGGAGCGGCTCAGCGCCCTGAAGCCTTGGGAAGGGACTGCGCTAGTGCAGCGGGAAGGCGGGATTGGGAGGAGAGAAAGGACAAGACACAGCAAAGAGGCCTGTGCAGAGCGGGCGTATATCCGACGGACATTGCGGCAGACTTGCAGGTCCATCAGGGGGCGGGGTCGTAAAATGGTGCCATTTTCGTTTTAAAGAGACACCTCAAAGCCGATGCTCACCGACACTCCTCCGCGCAAATCGGACCTTGACGCATTGCGGGAAAGTGACCGGATCACCACGCTCGACATTCCAAATGACGCAGTTTTGCCCGCATTCGCAACGGCGATTGAATCGGCGGTGAAGGCTCAGCAGACCCCGAAAGTCCGCACCGCCTGTACCGGCTTTCTGAAAGCGGCGTCTCAGTTCTATGACGTTCCGGAGTGCACGGTTCGCGTCCTTGCGTCGAGACCGTTGCGCGTCCACGAGCATTGGACGACAGAGTTATTTGGCGACTACGCGCCAGACACCAAGCTAGTGTGCGTATGGATGCGAACAGCAGTGCGTAAGGAGATCACATCTTTCGGCACACTTCTGAGCACCCTATGTCACGAGTTCTGCCATCATCTCGATTTTCAGAAGTTCGGCTTCCCCGATTCTTGGCACACTCTCGGGTTCTATGAACGTGCTGCCGTGCTTTACCACCACGCGCGCGGCACACCCCAGAAACGGCTTGTTTGGGCGCCAATGTCGGGCGGTCGTTGGCGCATTGATTGGGCCCAAGACGAATCGACGCGGCGCATAAGCTTTTCCAATACACGCATCCTCACTTGCCAACAAATCCGACTCCATACACCTATCAACAAGGGGATAGTCAAGAAGCAAACGCCTGATGCTGCGATGGTTATGGCCTACCGATTCCGGCCAAAGGATTGGCAAAGGAGGTCAATCGCTAGCTAATGGAAAGGCATTGTGAGGTCAATGGAAGCGCAATGAGCCGGCAATCTCAGGCTTCGATCAGGTGGCGGAGAGGCACGACCTCGGAATTTGGAGTATTGGTCAAGGTGCGTGTATCGAGTAGCGATTGACGGAAAGATTCGCTCAGAGCGAACCCGATCCGCTTGCGGGCGCCTCGCATTTCAAGAGCAAGAAGATAGAGGATGTCATCAGTCTTAGCTAAAAACGGAAGCATCACGTCGCGATGCTCTTCGGTCACGTGTTTGGTTGCGAGCAACTGCAAGGCATTAGCGAAGTCGATCATCTCCGACACCGACGGGGGCTTCTCCAGCGAGTAGTTACGAAATGAGAGTGCAATTCCGGCCATCTCGCGGTGAAAACCGTCGTCCGCCTCTGGTGTGCGACTGGCGATGATCTCGGCCTCACGCTCGGGCGTCGGATGCTCGACGCGCACATACAGGCTTCGTCTGCGGATCGGGTCGCCCAGCCTGCGCTCCTCGTTGCTCGTCAGCACCACAAAAGGAATGCTCTTCGCCGTGATCGTGCCAAACTCGGGGATAGATAGAGTCCAAGCTGACAATGCTTCCAGGAGCATCGCCTCAAAACCCTCGTCAACCTTGTCCAACTCGTCAATGAGCAGGACACAAGGGCGCTCGTATTCGAGAGCCCGCATAAGCGGGCCAGGACGGAAGAAATCGCGCCCCTTCAAGTCAGCTTGCAAGGTCTGCCAGTTATCATGCCGCCCTTTCGCGTAATCCATATAGAGCCTTTGGAGACTTTCGTCAAATCGACCGATCGCCTTTTCTTCTGTCACCCCGCGGTAACATTGCAGGCGTTCTACATGTGTTCCAGCTGCCTCTGCTATCGAGATTGGGAGCTGCGTTTTGCCACTGCCCGCGGGCCCTTCCAGGAGCAGGGGCTTGTGAAGCTTGATCGCAAGAAACACCACTTGCGTCATGACTGGGTCGATGAAATACCCGGTTCTGCGTAGTCTTTCGGAAAAATCTTGAATCGAGTCAAACATCGCAGCCCCCGCGCCTCTCCAGGTCGGACATTCGGATCACTCTTCCCGACGTCATGCACTTACAGCCAATTTGGTCCGAATCACGCTTCGAGGAGAGAGCCTTCTTCCATTGCCCGCGCTGGGCAACTTCGACAACCAGTTGTTGAGATCCGATTCGCGGTACCGGACCAGGTTGTTGACCTTCACGTACTGAGGGCCTTCACCGCACAGCCTCCAGCGACGCAGGCAAGCCAGGCTCACCTTGAGATGGGCCGAAACTTCGTTTTCCGTAAGAAGGGATTCCATAAGCACCTCGTATTGATCAGTAGGCCTGCATCCCCGATCGAACGAGAGCCGGGGTATGCAGGGGTTGAAGGTAATTTGATCTTGAAACTCGGTCAAATTGGGGAGAGGATGCTCGCCGCGCTTCGGTCAGTTCTTCTTCCGGGCGGCGAGTGCTGCATCAAGTGCGGCCCTCTTCGCGTTCATCCGGATATGGCTGTAGTGGCGAAGCATGCTTCGCGACACGTGGCCTGCGATTTGCATGATCGTTTCGTCCCCGGCTCCGCTCTCAGCAAGTTCCGTGATCAGCGTGTGTCGGTTATCATGCCACCGGCCGGTCACTTTCGCGTTTCGGCGAGCCGTGTTCCAGGCTGTCTTGAGTGTCGTGACATGGCGGGTCGGATCGGACGGACGTGGGCGACCAAACGGAAACACGAACCAATCCGACTGGATTTGCCCGAACTTCTCTTCATAGCCGGCCCGGTGCTGGACAAATGCTTCGTAAAGGTCATCGTTGAATGGAATCGTACGTCCCTCACCGGCTTCGGTCTTTGCTCTTCCCACCGTTAGAAAACGGCCATTTAAGTTCACGCGTCCCCAGGTAAGGGTCTTGATCTCGGTGTCCCTAAGGCCAGTATTACGCGCGAGCATGAACGCCATATAGAGGTGAGGACTTCTCGACTTTCCTACTTCGGTGCTGAGTTTGTTTGTCTCGGATGTGTCAAATGCTTTGCCAATCGTAGTCCGCACCTTGAGCTTGAGCTGTTTCTCCTTGCGCAGCTGCGCACGGACGATCTCACCTGGATCGCCGAGCATCTTCAGCAAAAAGCGCACCTCTTCATTGATGGATTTGGGAGACGCCCCTTCCCGTAGTCGGTCCTCTTGGTAAGCGAGAACTGCCGCAGCGTCAATATCGACAGTGAGTCTGCTTCCGACGAGCCGTTTGACGTGCCCAAGCGCGTAGTTCGCAAAGCGCGGCGCACGATTGCGAAGTCGGTATGCGACCAGGTACTCATCGATGATCTCTTTGAGGGGCCGGATGCGTTGCTCTCGGGCGTTACTGAGATTGTTAAACCCCGCCTCCAATTCCCGGCGTCGCTGCTTCTCGGCCTCCTTGGCCATGGTTTTGGATCTTGACTTCGACGATTCGGTGATTTCCCGCCCGGCGAAATAGAACTTGTACCACCAGATTCTTCCTCTTTGAAAGACACTCATCCTCTGCTCCTCTCATCGTGCTTCGGCTCCGGTGCCGCCGGGCACCAGGCGAAATGGACAATGAAGCAGGAGGAAAACTCGCGCAAATTTTAGAGGAAGATTCGGGCCCCGCGCGATCAGCAAACTCTGAGAATCGGTGCTAGCTGATGCGAACGATTTTGAAGTGGGGTAGGTACAAAAATGGGTACAATCGCCACTTTCTCGCTGTTTACAGCTCGCTTCCTATAGCTCTAAGTTATTGATTTTATTTGGTGGACGCGGTAGGAATCGAACCTACAACCTGTCGGTTAAGAGCCGAATGCTCTGCCAGTTGAGCTACGCGTCCAGATCAAGCTTGACCGTGTGGGTGATGATCACACTGTCCGGGAAGGCGCAGGGAACTCTGCAGCCACTTCAAAAATATAGCACAACGCAAGGTGTTTCCAAAACGCCGGTAAACCGCCTGCGGACCCAGCTTGCAATGCAAACAGCAGAGGACCAGAACCGCCTCACGCGACGCGATAAAACAAGCTGCGTGCGGGGGCCGGACGGTGCTGGGTCAACTTAAAACGTGAAAGCGACACCGCCGCTGAAGCCGCGCTGGTCCTGTGCGAACATCACGACCGATCCGTCGCTGAGTACAAACGGGCGATAGCCCTGCGCCAGCAGATTACGCACATCGACTACTACATCGACGTTTCTGCGATGTCCTTCACGATGAGAAGAGACCGGCTGCCGAAGATGCAGATTGAAGAATGGCTCGGCCGCGTCGTTCGAGAAGGTCGCAACGCGGGTAACCGTATCCTCAGGCTGCCAGCGATAGCTCGCGTGCCACCGCGTTCCACTGCCCTCGAGCGTGCCCGAAAGAGAGATCGAATACATGGGAGAACGACGCGGGCGCGCCGACGCCATGATCTGGTTGAGCGACAGAAGCCTGCGCGCAGCGGGAAGGGTCAGCGCGTCGCCGTTGGCGTAGCTTACGCGCAGCGTGTTGCCGCCAGGCAGCCGGTGCTGAGCCGACGCCGCAAATCCAGTCGTGGAAAGATTCGGTCCCGCAGTCCGCAGTAATCCGCTCGACGGATCGAACAACGCGCCCTGAACGGCTTCGCCATCCCCGCGCTTCATCCTGGCCATCGCTTCCACCATGGGGCTGTTGAGTCGATCTGCGTAAACCAGTAGCGAAACATCTGACGCGTCCGTCTTGCGGTCCCAGCCGATTTCATTGTGAAGACCGTGCTCGACCTGAAGCCGGCCGTGCCCTTCTGCGACAGCGGGAAGCCATGTTGAAGCGTCGGTATCATCCTCGTCCGAAATCCCCGGGACGATAGTCGTCATGCGATACCGCACAACCGAGTCGCCGTCACGCCAACCGGCGGTCACAAAGGGGAGGGCGCGGGCGACCGAGCTGGGAGACCTCTCCGCAAGCCGGGCAATAACCTGCTCGGCGCCTACCTCGGCCTCAAATTCATCGCCGAGATGCAGGCTTTCCCAGGTGCGGACCGCAGCCTCTTCAAGGCCAGCGCCGCCGGCCCCGCCAATCTCAGGATGAATCGATACCGCCGCCACCGACTGCACTGATCCCGCGAAGCCCAGGTCCTGGCGGAAACCGAGCATCGACTCGATCCCGGCGTCCGTGCCCGGCTCGAACTCCACCCGCGCCAGCAGCTCCCGGCTGTCCGACGGAGTCTCCTCGATCGATCCCGTGATGCGCTCTCCGTTTTCACCGAATGTGCCTTCGTGCCCCGTCGCCATCAGGCGCGCTTTCAGCTTGGGGGTGTCGCCGGCCTTCTCCGAAACCACCACCAGGGGGCCGTCTTCAAGCCAGCGAAGCAGCGGACGGTTCGCCGCCGACCGCAGCGTCCACGCCCAATCGTCTTTCTGGGCATCGCCGGCCCGCGGCTCTGCGGGCAGCCACTGCATCACTTCATAAAGAGTATTCAGGGTGAGATTGACGACGACGCTGGTGCGCACCCGCACGTTTTCCCGCAACGAGGGCAGAAACGAAGCGCCCATCGCCTTCACTGCATAGTGTCCGGGAAGAACGGCGGAGAAATCGAACTGACCTTTGCTGCTGGTGTACGCGGTTGCAGCCACCGACATGTCGGCCCGCAGCAGTTGGACAACGGCGCCAATCTGCGGAACGCCCGCGGAGTCGCGCACAAATCCCGACACCGAGGCCGGCGAGGCGGCCCAGCCGGGAGCCGTCCCTACCGTCATCAGCACGGCGAACAACGCGAGATGGAGCCTGCGCATAATCACTTATCGATGTGACCCGGCGGCGTCCCTGGCGAAAAATCCTGAAAAATGTTCACCGCGCAAGCCCCGGGTCTGTTGCCCGGTTCTCCCCAGCACGGGACAGTACATCCTATTCCACGACAAAAGGTGCCGATTGCGCAATCTCCTGTTTTGAGATTGTGTCATTTACTTTAATCGTCACCTTGTACTTGCCAGGTTGAAGACCCGCCATGGGAAGCGACTTTTCGACCGTCAGCTGATCGCTGTGCGCACCCAAGTCCTTTGAATTCAATTCTTTCTCAAAAACAACCGTGTTCGATGCCGTATCCGTGATCTGATACGTCACCGTGGCCAGGTTACTCTTGGTGTTCTCGTCGATGCCTAGATTGTAGACCTGCATCCAGAAGTTCAGATCTTGGTTACGCCTGAAATTTGCTGGCGTGGCCTGGTTGGCAGTAACCCGGGGGCAGATCTTGGTGTTGGCAATCACGCAGCTTCCCGCGCCAATGGAGTGCGAATCCACCGGGCTCATCGCGTCGGCCAGGATTAGCGAAGACGTAGCCAGCTTCTCATCGTGGTAGGTGGGAACATCAATGCCACGGCCGTAAATTCCTACATGGTCCGGATTGTTGACGTCCTTGATTGCGATGTCCAGGCGGTAGAGTCCCGGAAGAAGCGGCAGGGCCTTCCAGTAGATCGACTTGCGGTCGAGAGACTTCTCCAGCAGTTCAGCGGGCTGGTCGACTTCCACCGTGTCTTCAAATGTCTGCACAGTCTTGTGGGTGAGGGTCGTGACCTTGCCCAGAATGTTCACCACACCCTTGGACACGCCGTCCTTGGTCACAAACGTGATGTCGCGATTCTTGATCTGCAGCGTGACCGGAACCAGGACCGTATTTTCCGTGACCTTGATGAAGTCGGTGCGCACGTCAAACGGAAATATCGGACCGCTGATGACTTTGTGCTCGGAGATGAAGTTGTCCAGATCCTTGAACTTGACCGGCGGAGGAGCGAACACCTTTGCGGCCAGCTCCAGGCGATCGAACTGCTTGGACTGCTCCGACGACGCCAGCGGCCCGGTGCCAAGGTTTTCAAAGCCGCCCTTGAACCGGTCGGCTTTCTTGGCCATGCCCATTTCTTCCCACTGCGTCTGGCCGGCGCCCGGAACGTGAAGCAGGGCGTCCTTCTCGCCGCGGTCGATGGTGAAGTGATAGTCGCCGCACTGGCAGGTGTCGACAAATTCCAGGTCGACGTTTTCGCCTACACCCTCCAGGTAGCGGTAGTGCCAGATCTCAAATGGGAAGGTCGAAGTCTCGCCGCCGCCTTCTTCCATGGGCCGCTGATAGGATCCGCCCGAGGGGTGGGAGTCAATCGAGTCGGGCTTTCCGAAGGAGATGTAAACGTGGCCGCGGTCGGTCTTCCATCCCGGCTTGCCGGCGGCAAAATGCTCGTTGGCGTAAGCGATGCGGCGATAATGCTCTTCGCGAAAATCGTTTTCCGGCGAATCAGGATTGGGATTGCGGCGCAGCCAGAACTGCTCGATGAACGACTCCCGCTCCTCATCGTTGCTCAGCGTCTTGAAGGCCTTCCGCTCGTCGTCGGAGATGATGTACGCCACGTCCTGTTCCAGCCACGTCTTGTACGCGCCCTTCAATTCCTGGCGCAGGGCTTTGCGCGCCTCGAACTTTTCTTTGTCGGTACGCTCGCGCTTGAGGGGATCCGGATCCTGGGATTGAGCCGACGGGGCCGCCTGTGCACTGCCCGGTGCCTGGGAATGGAGACTGGATGTAGAGAGGAGAGCCAGACCGCAGCCCAGAGCGACGGGAAAGAGAGGACGCAGGTGAAACTTCATTGCCGTGGAAAACTCCTGGATGCCTTATTCTACGGGTCCGGAACAACGCCGGGCAAGACATCCTTGTCAGGTAGCCGGTTAATTAGACGTGCAACTTATCCGGAGGTCACTGCCAACCTGCCATCCTTTCAATGGCATTGCGTCCCAGGAACCCTTACAATCGTCCTAACGATAGCGCCATCCTTAACATTCGATCTACCCGGCCGTCTTCATCACATGAGAATCCGTTTTCTGATCTCTGGAAGGGCTCCGTCCGACGCCGCATTAGGGCCGCGGTCGAGTTACCCTCCCGGACACGGACTGCCCGAGTTCAGAGCAGGTTTCTTCCATCGAGCCGAAAAAGAGCCGCCCACGCGGTTTTTTCCGGTAAGGCCAAGGCAAAACAGACGCACGGGAACTATCAGGATGACACTTGCGTAAACTGATTTCGGGGAGACCTGGGAGCAAGCACTGAACATGAAGAAGATACTTTTGATCGTTCTCGCCGTACTCGTCGTTGCCGGGCTCGTGACCTTCTATGTCGTTAAGCAGCAATCAGGTTACACCAAGGTTCTGACCGCCAAGATCGTTCGCCAGGACCTGGCTACCGTGGTTAGCGGCACGGGTCAAATCAGGCCCAAGACCTATGTGAATCTGGGCGCCACCGCCATGGGCCGGGTCACCCATCTGAACGTTAAGGAAGGTGAGCGGGTCAAGCGCGGCCAGGTAGTCGCCACCATCGAAAACGTCCAGCAGGAAGCTACCGTAGCCGGCCAGAAGTCTGCCATCGCGGCTGCCCAGACCGATATCGCGTCCTACATCGCGGCCGAGAAGACCGCGGAAGCCAACCTGGAGCATGCCCGCGCCGACCTGGAGCAGAAGAAGCTGGACTGGGATCGCGCCCAGGGGCTCTTCAAGGCCGGCATCATGGCCAGGCAGGATTTCGATGCCAAGAAGGCCGCCTATGACACCGATATGGCTTCCGTCTCGCAGGCCGAGGCGCAGCTCAACCAGGCCAAGGCGCAAACCGATTCGGCGCGGGGTCACATGCATACCCAGGAAGCCACCCTGCGCGCCAATCTCGACATGCTGGGCCGCACCCAGGCCATCGCTCCCTACGACGGAATCGTGACCAACGAGCCGATTCGCGAGGGCGAGACGGTCGTGGAAGGTATCCAGAACGCCGAAGGCTCCACGCTGATGACCATCGCGGACATGAGCGTGATCACCGCGGAAGTGAAGGTCGACGAGACCGATATTGTGAACGTCAAGATCGGCCAGCCGGCCGACGTGACCGTTGACGCTATTCCCAACAAGGTCTTCAAAGGGCACGTAACCCTGGTGGGAGATCAGGCGCTGCTCCGTTCGAGCGGTGCATCGACGTCGCAGTCCACCACCGGCACCGAAGAAGCCAAGGACTTCAAGGTGGTAGTCACGCTGGACGCGCCGTCAGACGAGCTGCGCCCCGGGCTTTCGACCACCGCGAAGATCACAACCGCCCAAAAAGCGGGCGTGGTTTCGCTGCCCATCCAGGCTTTGACCATGCATGCGCCGGATGCTCCGTCCAACTCCGGCAAGGTTGAAGCGGCCTCCGTCTCTCCGGCCGCCAAGCCGGCGCCTGAACAGCAGGGCGTGTTCGTCGTGGATAAGGACGCCCGCGGCAAGCTGCGGGTCAAGTTCGTCCCGGTCAGCACCGGCATCACCGGCGCCACCGACATCGAGGTCGTCTCAGGCTTGAAGGAAGGTTCCGAGGTCGTGACCGGGCCGTACAAGACGCTGCGGGCACTGAAAGACGGGTCGCTGGTTAAACGCGATACCGCCAAGCCCGTCGTCCCCGCCCCGGGCAATTCCTAACCGCGCGGAAAAAGTTGAGCGCCAGGCATATGAATGGCGCGATCGGGAGTCGAAAGAGAGAAGCGTGCGCCAGGGCAGAGCCGAAATTCACGCTCCGCCCGTGCCGAGGCAAAACCGGACCACGAGATCGCTGAGGAATATATGGGTATGGCTTTGGACAGCATCAGCACTGAAGACGTAACGCTCCCCGAGACGGCGCCCAATGGCGACATCATCGTGGTCGAAGACCTCTGGCGCACTTACGACATGGGCCTTGAACAGCAGGTCCAGGCTCTGCGCGGCGTCAACCTGCGCATCCGCCGCAACGAGTATGTGGCCATCATGGGTCCTTCAGGATCGGGCAAGTCGACCCTGATGAACCTCATCGGCTGCCTCGACACGCCCTCGCGCGGAAAATACTGGCTCAACAGCCAGCTCGTCAGCGAACTGGACGACGACCAGCTGGCCCGCATTCGCAATAAGGAAATCGGCTTCGTCTTCCAGACTTTCAACCTGCTGGCGCGCGCCACCTCGCTGCACAACGTGGAACTCCCGCTCATCTACAACGGCACGCCGTCCGCGGAGCGCATCGAGAAAGCCAAGCAGTCACTGACCAGCGTGGGCCTTGAAAGCCGCATGAATCACAAGCCCAATGAGCTCTCCGGCGGACAGCGCCAGCGCGTGGCCATCGCCCGCGCCCTGGTCAACAATCCGTCTATCATCCTGGCCGACGAGCCCACCGGAAACCTCGATTCCAAGACCGGCGTAGAGATCATGGCGCTGTTCGATACCCTCCACGCCCGCGGCAACACCATCGTGCTCGTCACCCACGAGCCCGACATCGCCGAGTATGCTCACCGCGTCGTCCACATCCGCGACGGGCAGATCTTCTCCGACGAGCCGTCGCGGCGTTTCCGCAAGGCTTAGCTTTCTTTCGCTGACACATTCAGGCACTCTTCGGACCGGTGAGGCACACGCCTCGCCGGTTCATGTTTTCAGGGCGCACGCCGATGTGAGTATGTGGGCAACATACTTCCTGACCGCGACGGAGGCGGGTCCACAATGCTGGTGCGCCATGCTATTTCATCGTTTGCGCAGAGTTCCGGTCGGAGCAGCGCGGGGATCGATTTCGCAATCTCCGGAAGCGAGGTGGAGGTCGGTGTCAGCGGCGCCTGGCGCAAACTGCTTCTTCAGGCACGGATGGTGGCGCCACATGCGCAGCTGGCATCGATCGAGGGCGAGCCGGGGAGCGGCAAGCACACGCTGGCGCGCTACCTCTACAGTGTTTCACCGCTGGCTAACACCGGCTTTGAGCGCCACGACGCGCGTGAATGGCTGCTGCTGGCCGACCCGGCCTCTGTGGCCGGCTTCGTTTACCTCGACCGGGTAGATCTGCTGGCGCCCCCCGGACAAGGACTGCTGCTCGGCGCTCTCAAAACGCTCGAAGACCGGCACATGAGCGGCTGCATGATTGTCGTCTCGTCTCAGGCTTCCCTGCGGCAGCTTGCCGGACAGGGGCAGATGCTGCCCGATCTCGCTTTTCGTCTCTCCGCCGTCCGCCTGCTGATTCCGCCGCTGCGGGCGCGCAAGGAAGACATCGTGCCCATGTCGCAGTTTCTCCTTGAGCGGATTTGCGCGCGCTATCAACATCGCCGCGTCTCCCTGGCTCCGGCCGCCCTGGGAAGGCTCCTTCAGCACGACTGGCCGGGCAATGTCCGCGAACTGGAAAGCGTGCTCGAGGCAGCCCTGCTTGAGGCAGCTGACGACCTGCTGCGCCCCGCTGATCTGCCCCTCGACCGCGACACTGGCCATTCCCGCGAAGTCTCGGCTGCCCCCGACGCTGGGGCGGAGCTTTCGCTGGACGATTGCATTCGCCGCCACGTCCAGCATGTGCTCGACGTCAACCACGGCAACAAGCTCCGCGCCTCGCGGCAACTCGGGATCAGCCGGTCCACTTTGTACAGAATTCTCGGCTCCGAGCCGCCGGCCGGCTCGTCCCTTTGTGGTTGAGCCCCGGGATCCGAACATCTACTCTCAGCACACGCGCGGAACAGGCGCCGGGATACGATAGTTATTCGAGCCCATGTTCTCACCGGGCTCCAAGGTCGCCATACCGGCTTCAGGAGCACTCCTTTGCGTAAGGCTGTTTTGTCCATTCTGGCGCTCGGCGCCGCTTCCCTCTTTACCTCCTTTTCCCCGGCCCAGGCCCGCCTTACCGCTTCGCCGCAGGCCACTTCGCTCGAGGATCGACGCAAGGCCCTCAATGCCGTCTTCCAGCAGTACTGGGACGACGCAATGGAGCATTCCCCCGAGTACGCCTCCCAGCTCGGCGACGTCCGCTTCAATGACAAAATCACCGACTATTCCGTCAAGGCCCAGAACGAAGCGCTGGCCCGGGAGCAGTCCCTCCTCCTGCGCCTCGCTCAGATCGATCCCACCGGCCTCAGCGCACAGGAGGCCACCAGCCGGGAACTGCTGATGCGCGACATCGTCGACGACCAGGAAGCGGCCGAATACAAAGAATGGGAAATGCCCGTCAACCAGATGGGCGGCATCTACTCCACCTACCCCCAGCTCGTTGCCCAGCTCAGTTTCACCACCGTCAAGGACTACGACGACTGGATCGCGCGTCTCAAGGCGCTGCCTCACGCCTTCGACCAGGTCACGACCAACATGACCATCGGCATGGAAGACCACCGCGTTCCACCTAAATATCTCCTCGAGAAGGCCCTTGAACAGGTCAAGCAGCTCGCTAACCAGAAGCCCGAAGATTCGCCCCTCTCTTCTCCACTTAAAAAATTTCCCGCATCCGTACCCGCGCCCGAGCAGCAGCGAATCCGCGAAGAAATGCTGTCCGCAATTTCTAAGGAGGTCTTGCCCGCCTACACCCGGTTCGCCCGTTTCATGGAAGTAAGCTATGTCCCGGCAGGACGGACCGAACCAGGGATCTCTTCCCTGCCCGACGGACCGAAGTATTACGAGTACCTCATCCGCCGCACCACCACCACGAAGCTTACCCCCGACCAGATTCACCAGATCGGCCTCGACGAGATCAAGAAGAATGAGGCCGACATGCTGGCGATCGCGCAGAAACTCGGCTTCAAAGATCTGAAGAGCCTCCGGGAAAGCGTGAAGGTCAATCCCAAACTTCACCCCGCCTCCCGCGAGGCGCTGCTCGATGCTTACCGCGCATATCTGATCCCCATGCAGGCCAAGCTGCCGACCCTTTTCGGACGCCTGCCCAAGGCGCCCTTCGAAGTCGTCCCGGTGCCCGACTACCTCGAAAAGAACTCCTCGCCCGCCTATTACGAAACCGGTACGCCCGATGGCAGCCGCCCCGGACGCCTCAACATCGACACCTACAACGCGACCGACCGCAATCTCGACGTGGTTGAGGCCATCGCCTACCACGAAGGCCTGCCCGGCCATCACATGCAGCTCTCCATCGCGCAGGAAGTTACCGGGATTCCCGAATTCCGCAAGCACGAGGGCTACACCGCCTTCGTCGAGGGTTGGGGACTCTATTCGGAACGCCTCGGCAAGGACGTCGGCCTCTATCAGGACCCCTACTCCGACTACGGTCGCCTGGAAAACGACAATTGGCGCGCCATTCGCCTGGTTGTCGATACCGGCGTCCACTCGGAGCATTGGACGCGCCAGCAGATGGTCGACTTCTTTCACGACCACTCCGGTATCGACGAAACCAGCATCCAGGCCGAGGTCGACCGCTACATCGCCTGGCCCAGCCAGGCCCTGGCCTACAAGATCGGCCAGCTCAAAATCCTCGAGCTGCGGGATCGTGCCAAAAAAGAGTTGGGCGACAAATTCGACATTCGCGCATTTCACGACGAAGTGATCGACTCCGGAGCCCTGCCGCTCGATGTCCTCGACGAGCACATCAAGACCTGGAGCGGGAGCCTGGCTGGCAACCCGGCCCAGAAATAAGTCGCGAACGGTTGCCGCAGTTCTGTTTGGCGCGCAGCCATTCCGTAGCAGTCCCATGGCTTGGGCCCGTCCAGGCGCGTATCCTGTTGGGAGCAACACATCTCTTCTTCAAAGTAAGGAACAAGATGGCGGAGATAGCCGTTGAGGCCACCGAGATACCTGCGCAATTGCCCCATGTCCGGGTAGCCGTTCTGGGCGCGGGCAAGATGGGCGGGATCCTGCTGCAGGCCTTTCTCAAGCAGAACCTGTTTGCTCCCGATCAGATTTTCGCCACCGTTGCCCACGCCGAGCGCGCCATCGCGCTGAGTTCGCAGTGGGGCGTGGACGTCAGCACCAACAACCTAGAAGCAGCTCGCCAGGCAGACCTGATCCTGCTCGGCGTCAAGCCCTTCCAGGTCCCGGACCTGGTCGCCGAAATCCGCCCCGCTCTCACCCCGGCCAAGACCCTGGTCTCGTTCGCCGCTTCGGTCAAGACCCGCTCCATCGAAGAAGCTGCCGGCATGGAGATCGCCGTCATCCGCGCCATGCCCAACACGCCTTCGGCGCTCGGCGCCGGAGCCGCGGGCCTATGTCGCGGTCGCTTTGTAAGCGCCACCCAGATGGAGTTGGCCCAGCGCATCTTCGAGACCGTTGGCCGCACCGTCATCGTGGACGAGAAGCACATGGACGCGGTCACCGGCCTTTCTGCATCGGGACCCGCCTACATCTACATCATCATCGAGGCCCTCGCCGAAGCCGGCGTCAAGGTCGGCCTGCCCCGCGACACCGCCACCCAGCTCGCCGCGCAGACCACCTTCGGCGCCGCCAAGATGGTGCTCGAAACCGGCTACCACCCCGCCCTGCTCAAAGACGCCGTGACCACTCCCGCCGGCTGCACCATCGACGGCATCCTCGAACTCGAAGAAGGCGGCCTGCGCGTAACTCTCATCAAGGCCGTCATGCGCGCCACTCAGCGTGCCAAGGAATTGGCTGCAGGCTGAACGGATTCAACCGGACCCAGGATCTGAGCCGGGCCCCCACATGCAGGGATAGTCTTATCGTCCAAATATGTGGGACTCCCACTCGCGTCTTCCATACCCCGGATGTTCCCGGATCTGCGATTTGAGACCATGAAAGCACGAAACCCGATTAGTTATTACCATTACGAGCCAACTCAGCCAACCCCGCAACCTTGACCATCGCCCGTCCATCCTGGCTTCCCGCCTACATCCCGGAACTGCAGGGACTGCGCGGCCTCGCCGTCCTGGCAGTGGTCATCTACCATAGCCATCCCCGCCTCGAAGGCACTCCCCTCTACCGCGCTTCCCTGTGGGGATGGACCGGCGTCAACCTCTTCTTCGTCCTCTCCGGCTTCCTCATCACGTCCATCCTCCTCGAATCCCGTCATCAGAAACACTACTTCCGCAATTTCTACGGCCGCCGCGCGCTGCGCATCTGGCCCGTGTACCTCCTGGTCCTCGCCATCTGTTATCTCAACGCGGAATGGTTTGTCGGTCTCCCCGTCGGCCGCGCCATCGCCACCGCTCCCTGGTGGGCTTACCTGCTCTTCGTCCAGAACCTCTTTCACCTTGCTCTTCCCCCCGCCATCAGCCCCACCTGGTCCCTCGCCATCGAAGAGCAGTATTACTTCCTCTGGGCCCCGGTCGTGCGCTTCTTCAACCGCACCTGGATGCTGGTCGCCACCCTTTGCATCGCCCTGATCGCATCACCCCTCTTTCGGATGAGCCACCACCCGTGGATCACCTCCACCCACACTCTGACTCACCTCGACGGTATCGCCATGGGCAGCCTCATCGGCATCGGCCTGCATGCCCTTCAGCTCCCCCGCCGCGTCTGGATCGGGCTCGGAATCGCCGGCGTGTTCTGCGGATTTACCGCGGCCTTTACGTTCGCCGGCGGCACCGCCTTCCTCGACACCGCGCTCACCGCCGGCTTTGGCGGAGCGGTGCTGGTTGCCATCGCCAGCACCGGATCGAAAACAGCGCTCCATGCACTGCTGCGGCGCGGCCCCCTGCCGTTCTACGGCCGCATCAGTTATGGCATGTACATGACCCACATCATGGTGTTCATTTATTTCGGATGGTTCGATCGCCGCATGGACGCCTACGGCATCCCCGGCAACCTCGCTGTAGTTGCCTTCCGCCTCATCGCTGCCACCGCCGCCGCTACCGTCCTCTGGTACGCCTTCGAATCCCGCATCCTCCGCCTCAAGCGGCTCTTCTGAAGACCACTCGGCCAACACTGCGTTGTCGATCATCCGGTTCTCCACCGTAACTCTGAACGCAGGAAGATTTGCCGTCTGTCTTCGTCACTTCCGGGTTGGAAGTAATGACCAAATAAACTCCAAAATAAAAAAAGTTAAGTTATAGTAATCGCGCGGGGGTTGTCGAGCCTGTTGAGCATTCCGCTGGAAATCGTCACACCCGCGAATTAAGCCCGACGATGATGCCCTTCCAGACACCCGGTGAACAAATGAACGTTCTCGACGATGAACTTCGAAAAGTATTGACGGAGTTTGCCGAGTTTTGCGTGAAAAATGAGGCGATCCCCGAAAACGCTACCAGACGCATCGTTTTTCAACGACTCGTCAAAGAGAAGTGGAACGAGATCGTGGACACGGCAACGAAAGCCGGTGTCAAGACTACGGATCTCGAAACCCAAGTTCGCGCACTCATAGCAAAGTATCGCGGAAGCGAGACATCACAAAGTGGCGAGGCTGAGGCGGCTCAAAGAAGGGACGAGATGAAGCAATTTCAGCCATATTGGAAGGTAGAGCAGGGCTCTTTGTTGGATTGGAAGGTATTAGCGGTCCAGGATGAGAACTTTTTAGGGCTTGCCCTGGCCGAGCACGGTTGTGGACCCGAGGTGATCAAAGAGATTGTTTCTTCCATCGAACCACAGACCACCCCGCTTCGAAAGAAACTTGAGGAATCAGTCGGGGCGGCTATGCTCGACGCACAGTTCAAGCTCTTCGCAGTTTTTGCAGCATTGAATTTCAAGTTCGAAGTCTCGAGTGACCACGCCACCGGCCATGACATTACTGTTCCGCTCTACTATCTGAGCTGCGAGAACATCGAGGGCTCGAGGATAAGCTTCGAGCGAGGAAGCGAATTGAAAGATAGAGTGGATTTGTCGCTACGGGTCTTTGGTATAGGACTCAGCGGGCATGTCAGCTACGGGTTGAAGTGCGTTTCTGAATTCGCAGCGGAGCCTGGTCAAAATTGGGTCGAGAAGTTTGAGGTTAAAGTGGAACTCTTGCCTGCGAGGTTGCTGTGGGGAAATTACTGCATCTCGGAACGCACATACATATCAAAACTGGGAGAGGGTACAGTTAGACCTGAACCTTTGGATCAAATTGAATGGAATGAGACACTCAAAACACTGGCGACCGACACATCCTGGCCCAGCCAAGACCTCACTCAAGTCGGCAGTTCAATGCTGAAAACGATAACCGAAACATCGTCGGTCGAAATTGAAACCACGTTTTCTGCCAAGTTCGATCCTAAGGTGGCAGGCCTGACATTTGGACCAAAAGTAGTAAGAACTAGAGGTCGAAAAATAACCGTAAAATACATCCTCCCCGGTTCGCATCGATACACACTGTTCTTTGACAAGGAAAGACAGGCGGCTTGGTACACAACGTCGGGCAACTTCTAGTAGTATCCTTCCTCTCGTAAGCGTTTGCCCTGATTTTGTCCCTGGATTCCTGAGCTTGGATTACATGAATACGGACGCTTGCAGAAAATTCACCTGCCTCTCACAAAGCCAATAAATCCCAACAAAAACCCCTACCTTTCCCGGCGTGTGACATCAATCACTCTAGCCTGTAACTCGGCGCTGCTAGGCTGGACACTCACGCAATTCCCCTTTCGAGGTACACATGATGAGCGAAGCGACTGCAATGGAAGCAACCCCGACCGAAGCCACCCCCACCGGTCCGCTGACCCAGGAACAGATCGATCGCATGAACGCCTACTGGCGGGCCGCGAACTTCCTCTCCGTCGGCCAGATCTACCTGAAAGACAACCCCCTCCTTGAACGCCCACTTACCCTCGACGACGTAAAGCCCCGTCTCCTCGGCCACTGGGGCACCACCCCCGGGCTGAACTTCCTCTACGTCCAGTGGAACCGCCTCATCCGCGAGCGCGACCTCAACATGATCTACATCATCGGTCCCGGACACGGCGGTCCCGGCCTGGTCGCCAACACCTATCTCGAAGGCTCATACTCCGAGATCTATCCCCACATCGAACAGAATCGCGACGGCATCAAGCGCCTCTTCCGCCAGTTCAGCTGGCCCTACGGCATCCCCAGCCACGTCGCGCCTGAAACCCCCGGCTCCATTCACGAAGGCGGCGAGCTCGGCTATGCCCTGGTCCACGCCTACGGCGCCGCCTTCGACAACCCCGACCTCATCGTCTCCTGCGTCGTCGGCGACGGCGAAGCGGAAACCGGCCCCCTCGCCACCAGCTGGCACTCCAACAAGTTCCTCAACCCCGCCACCGACGGCGCCGTGCTCCCCATCCTCCACCTCAACGGCTACAAGATCGCCAATCCCACCATCCTCGCCCGTATTCCCCATGAAGAACTCGAAGACCTCATGCGCGGCTACGGATACGAGCCCTTCACGCTCGCGGGCGACGATCCCGAAACCATGCATGCAACAAGGCGCGGCCATCTTCGACACCATGCTCGATCGCATCGCCGCCATCCAGAAAAAAGCCCGCGAAGAAGGCTCTACCGACCGTCCCCGCTGGCCCATGCTTATCCTGCGCTCACCCAAAGGGTGGACCGGCCCCAAGTTCGTCGACGGCAAGCCCGTAGAAAACACCTGGCGCGCCCACCAGGTTCCCTTTTCGGAGTTACGCGAGAAGCCCGACCACCTGCGCCTGCTCGACGAATGGATGCGCAGCTACAAGCCCGCCGAACTCTTCGACGAAAAAGGCGCATTCCGCCGCGAACTCGCCGACATCGCCCCCAAGGGCCGGCGCCGCATGGGCATGAACGCCCACGCCAACGGCGGCCTCCTCCTCCAGCCTCTGCGCGTTCCCAGCTTCCGCGATATGGCCGTCAAGATCGATGGCCGCGGCCAGACCGTCGCCGAACCCACCCGCGTCCTCGGACACCTGCTGCACGGCGTGATGCAGGCCAACATGGACCACAAGAACTTCCGCGTCTTCGGTCCCGACGAAACCGCTTCCAACCGCATCGGCGAAGTCATCGAGGGCACCGGCAAAACATGGATGTCCGCCACCCTCCCTGTCGACGAAGAACTCTCTCCCACCGGCCGCGTCATGGAAGTGCTCTCCGAACACATGTGCCAGGGATGGCTCGAAGGCTACCTGCTCACCGGCCGCCACGGCTTCTTCTCCTGCTACGAAGCCTTCATCCACATCGTCGACTCCATGGTCAACCAGCACGCCAAGTGGCTCAAGGTCACGCGCAGCATGCCCTGGCGCAAGCCCATCGCGTCACTCAACTACCTGCTCACTTCGCTGGTGTGGCGGCAGGACCACAACGGCTTCAGCCATCAGGATCCCGGCTTTATTGACCATCTGCTCAATAAAAAGGCCGACGTGGTCCGCATCTACCTGCCCGCCCGATGCCAACACATTGCTCTCCGTCGCCGACCACTGCCTGCGCAGCCGCAACTACATCAACCTCATCGTCGCCGGAAAACAGCCCGGTCCGCAGTGGCTCACCATGGATGAAGCCGTTGCTCACTGCACCACCGGCGTAGGCATCTGGAAATGGGCTTCCAACGACGATGGAGATCCCGACGTCGTGATGGCATGCAGCGGCGATGTGCCCACCATCGAGGCGCTGGCCGCAGTCACGCTTCTCCGCGCCCAGGTTCCCGACATCAAGATCCGCTTCGTCAACGCGGTCGACCTGATGGCTCTGCAGCCACAGTCGGAACACCCTCACGGCCTCGCCGACGAAGAATTCGACGCCATCTTTACCAAGGACCGTCCCGTCATCTTTGCATTTCACGGCTATCCCTGGGTCATTCACCGTCTCACCTACCGCCGCCACAATCACGACAACATCCACGTGCGCGGCTACAAGGAAGAAGGCACCACCACCACCCCCTTCGACATGTGCGTGCTCAACAACATCGATCGCTTTCAGCTCACCCAGGACGCGATCCTGCGCATTCCACGCCTGGCATCGAAGCACGACGCCGTCGCGCCAGTGGTACTCCGAAGCCATCCAGCGCCATCACCTTTACGTTGCGGAAAACGGCGACGACATGCCGGAGATCAAGGACTGGCAGTGGCACAGCTAGCCCATCCACCCCATGCTCCCGGTCTCACCATGAGGCCGGGAGATACTTCTCACTGTCCACCGCTCACTGTCCACCGTTCACTGTTCTCTGTCCACTGTTCTCCTAAGCACGAGGGCCTTTCTGCATGTCTTCTTTGCCGGTTCTGGTTTTAAACAGCGGTTCCTCTTCCATCAAGTTTTCTCTTTACGAAGCCGGCGACGGACGTCGCAACAAGTTGCACGAAGGCGCGGTTGACGGCATCGGCACCGACCTCGGCAAATTCTGGATCAAGGACGCCGAAGGAAAGAAAGTCGTCGATCAGACTCCGGCTCTGCCCACGCGTGCTGTCGCTTTTGGGCTGGTTGCTGACGCGCTCCATTCCAGCGACTTCCCTGCCCCGGTCGCCATCGGGCACCGCATGGTATCCGGCGGACCCACCGTGCAGGACAACCAGCGCATTACCCCCGAGCTCATCGACGAGATGGAACGCTACACCGCGTTCGCCCCCCTGCACACGCCCATCGCCGTCTACATCATGCGCGAAGCATTGCGGCTGTTCCCGGGCATTCCCAACTTCGTTGTCCTCGACACCTACTTTCACCGCACCATGCCCGAAGTCGTGAGCCACATGCCTATCCCGGAGGAATATTCGGAGATGGGCGTGCGCCGCTATGGCGCCCACGGCATCTCCTACGAATCGATCGTGTACCAGCTACAGCCCGACGTTCCCGAAAAACTCGTCGTCGCGCATCTCGGCAACGGCGCTTCCATCTCCGCGATCCGTGGCGGCCAATGCCTCGACACCTCCATGGGACTCACGCCCACCGGCGGCATCATCAGCGGCACGCGCACCGGCGACATCGACCCCGGCGTCCTGCTCTTCATCCTCCGCAAAATCGCCGAGAAAACTTCCGATGCCTCCGCCGCAGCCGATCAGCTGGAAACCGTGGCCAGCAAAAAAGCCGGCCTGCTCGGCGTCAGCGGCCTCTCCAACGACATGCGCGACCTCCGCGAAGCCATCAAGACCGGAAACGCCAGGGCGCGTCTCGCCGTCGACAAGTTCACCTGGACAATCGCCAAATGGATCGGCTCGTTCTTCGCCGAACTTGGCGGTCTCGATTTGCTTGTTTTCACCGGAGGCATCGGCGAAAACGACAGCGCTTCCCGCGCTGAAATCTGCGCCGGCCTCGGTGCCCTGGGCATTCGCATCGATCCCCAGCGCAACGATTCCCGCGGCGCCGCCGTGATCTCGACCCCGGATTCGCCCGTAACCGTCCGCGTCATCCCGCCCGCCGAAGACCTCATCATCGTCAATCATGTGATCCGCCTCATGGCCGGATCAGGCGAGTAGCGACACGCGATCCTGAATGTCTTGGCGACAGTGCGCTTATGGACGCCGTCCGAAACTTCACAACGCGATAAAGCGTGGTAGACGAAATCTGGGGGCAGTTGTGCCGAGCCACTCCGTTTGCTAGTTTGACCTGGATGCCGATGTCGCAGCCGCCGCGTGTGCCCGAACAACTCAGCAGGACGATCGAGACCCTCTACCGGACCGAATCGGGCCGGGTTCTGGCAACGCTGGTGCGCCTCATCGGAGACTTGGACCTGGCCGAAGAATCGATGCACGAGGCGTTCGCTGCGGCTCTGGAGTCCTGGACGCAAACCGGCATTCCCGAAAAGCCCCGCCCCTGGCTTATCTCCACCGCACGCTTCAAGGCGATAGACGCCATGCGCCGGCGCGCGCGCTTCGATGGAGCACAGCGAGAACTTGTTGCCCACATGGAATCGCGCGTCAACCTCGCCCCCGACACCGATGCATCTATCGCGGATGAAGAGATCGAGGACGATCGCCTCCGCCTCATCTTCACCTGCTGTCACCCCACTCTGCCTCCGGAAGGACAAGTCGCGCTCACCCTGCGTGAAATCTGCGGCCTGACCACCGAGGAAATCGCCCGCGCATTTCTCGTTACGCCGGCCACCCTTGCCCAGCGCATCGTGCGGGCCAAGGCAAAGATCCGGGAGACACCCATTCCCTACGAAGTGCCGGCGCCGCAGGAATTGCCGGAGCGCCTCGACGCGGTGCTTCGGGTCATCTATCTCGTCTTCAACGAAGGCTACTCTGCTGCGGCGGGAGCCGAGGTTACGCGGGCTGAACTAACCGGCGAGGCGATCCGCTTGGGCCGGTTGTTGAAAGACCTCCAGCCCGAACCGGAGGTTCTGGGCCTGCTTGCCCTGATGCTGCTTCAGGAATCCCGCCGCGCCGCGAGAACCTCTCCGGCCGGAACGCTGATCCTGCTCGACCATCAGGACCGCGCGCTCTGGAACCGGGAACAGATCGCCGAGGGAGTAGCACTGGTCGAGAAAGCCCTGAACTCCCGCCGCTTCGGCGCTTACACGCTTCAGGCTGCCATCGCGGCCGTTCATGCCGAAGCGGAATCGCCCGCTGCGACCGACTGGCGGCAGATCGTTGCACTCTACAACCAGTTAGTGCGAATTCACCCTTCGCCCGTTGCGCATCTCAACCGTGCCGTGGCCATTGCCATGCGCGATGGTGCTGAGGCCGGTCTCAAACATATCGATGCGGTCCTCGAACATGGGGGGCTGGCAGACTACTACCTTGCGCATTCGGCCCGTGCCGACATGTGCCGCAGGCTGGGAAGAATCGCTGAAGCCCGCTCCTCTTATGAGAGAGCCCTGGCCCTGACCCACCAGGAACCGGAGCGGCAATTCCTGCAGGCGCGAATTCGCGAGTTGAAATAAAAAATTGAAATAAAGATCCGGCAGCTGTCGATTTCCCATCTTGCCAACGACTATAGGACGAAAGAACGATGAGCTTCCGCTCCTGGGTGAACAGGAAACGGGTCATCGGAAAAAATACCAAAGAGACCAAGGGGAAAACTCATGCCACAATACCTCGTTTGTAACTACATGCCCGACGACTTCGACCCGTCCACCGTAACCGAAGCCATGATGGAGCAGATCCATGCTCTCAACCGCGAAATGATTGCTGCCGGCGTGAGGAAGTTCGCCTGCGGCATTGCCCCGCCCGCCAACGCCAAGACGCTGCGGGCCCAGTCCGACGGCAAGGTTCTCGTCACCGACGGGCCGTACACCGAGACCAAGGAGCACATGGGCGGATTTTGGATTTTGGAATGCGCCGATATGGACGAGGCGCTGGCTTGGGCGAAGAAAGGTGCCATCGCCTGCGATGTGGTCGGCGAGGTGCGTGAGCTTCTTTTTTTCCCGGCTCCGGATAATGCAGCGGAATAGTATCGTCCGCCGTGACGCGGGAGCCGCGCCTCTTTAGCCATGCGATGAAGCGCCACGCGGCCGAAGACCTGTCGTCATCCGCATTAACACGCACCCCAACCAGCCCGCGCGATTTCACGGGCTGATGACCATCCGGAAGATAGAGGAGAAGAACAATGAAGTACATTTGTTTTGGTTATTACGACGAGGGCAAATTTCAAGCCATGGCCGAGGACGAACGAAACACCATGTTCGACAAATGCCTTGAATACGACGACCATCTTCGCACCCACGGGCACTGGGCAGGTGGAGAGGCGCTCGAGGGGCCGGAAACCGCCCTGACTCTGTCCTGGAAGAACGGCAAAGTGGCGACCACGGACGGCCCTTATGCCGAAACCAAGGAACAACTCGGCGGCATTCTTGTCCTTGAAGCGAGAGACATGAATCATGCTGTACAACTCATCAGCCAGCATCCGGCGCTGACGTTTGGCACCAGCTTCGAGATTCGGCCGGCAGGTGACATGAGCGAAATAATCAAGGCCAGCGAGCAGCGACGTAGACAAGTCACCGCCTCCTGAAGACGGTTCCAGCGAAACCAGGGTCGGTTTGTCCCGAAGGCACTGCACCATAGTCGGCGCGATCATCAGGAAGCGTCGACCTTCCAGCAACCTCACCGGGCACAGCGAATCTGGTTTCGCTGTAACTTTGTCGCATGCCTGCCTGGGAACACCGCATCGCGGCTTGGTCCGGGTAGTTGGTATAAGCTCCTTGCTCTAGACTGAAGTGTGGAGATGGAGTTCATCATGTCATCCGCGACAATTCCTGCCGGCACCGCCAAGCTACCCTCCCCGGCCCTGCGCCGGTTCTCCTGGGCCGTGCTGGTCTATTTCGTCGCCGTGATCCTGTGGGGCACACTGGTGCGCGCAACCGGGTCGGGCGCGGGCTGCGGAGACCATTGGCCTCTCTGCAACGGAACCGTGATGCAGCATTCCCCGCGCGTCGAAACCCTGATCGAGCTAACCCATCGCGTCACCAGCGCATTGTCGTTCTTTTCCGCGGTGGGGCTCATGATCTGGACCATCCCCGGAACCGTCCGGGGCCACCTCGCCCGCTCCGCGTCCGCCGCGGTCGTGGTCTTCACTCTTCTCGAAGCGATCCTGGGCGCCCTCCTGGTCAAGCTTGGGCTCACGGCCCAGAGCCATTCTCCCCTGCGCGCGCCCTACCTCGCACTCCACCTCACCAACACCTTGCTGCTGCTGGCGGCGCTCGCGCTCACCGCTCACCTTTTGAGCCGTCCCGCCGGCTTCACCCGCAGCACCATCCGGATCGTGGCTCCGCTGGGGGCAATAGCCGGCATCGCAGTCGTGCTGGTCGTCGGCGTTACCGGATCGCTGGCTGCGCTCGGCGATACCCTGTTCCCCGCCACCTCTCTCAGCGCGGCGCTGGCCCAGGACTTTTCTGGTACCGGCGGATGGCTGTTGCGGTGGCGCTGGACCCACCCCGCCATTGCATTCTGCGCCAGCGTGTTCCTCATCTGGTTGCTGGTCCGCGCTTCCAGGCGATCGGTCCACTGGGATAACCGCGGGCTTTCGGCCTTGGTTCTCATCCTGCTCGCTGCGCAATATGTGCTCGGCGTTCTCGACGTGGCGCTGCTAGCCCCGGTGTGGTTGCAGGTTCTGCACCTGCTCGGAGCCGACGTCCTCTGGGCTGCCTTGATCGTGTTGACTGCCCGGCTCACGCTTGAGCCCGTGGGAGCAAACGGCTAAATTCGCCGCGCGCCAGGACGGGGATTTTTGCGTTCCGCCCGCAATGTTCCACGGCTGGCTGAGTGACTCCCCTAGACGTCTACCCCACGTTTTGGGGTCGCCGAAAAACTTTTCGCTGCCACCCGCTTGACAGCTCCGTCCGGGCCTTTCCGGCCTGCAGCCCGGGCCGCATCGAAGCCACCCGAAGTCAATGTCTTACGTCGCGAGCGGGCCGCAAATTTTTCGGGCTATGCACACGCCGCGCATAAAACACGCACCGGCTCATTGCCTCATGTGATCGGCGATACAAATTGTTCCACGTGGAACAATTTCCGCGTGGAGCATCGTTGCGCCACGCAAATCGCGTTTGCCCACGGCGCTTCCGCCAGACTATTTCACCAGCACGCCAGCCGCGGGATAAACGGTCCCGTTCGCCGTCGCCTCGATCACCGGCAAATTCGGTGTCGCCGTCAGCCACTCGATCTTCCCATCGCGAAAGATAACCGTGTCCTCGGCCTTGCCGCCGCGAATGCTTGGGTTCCACGCAAATGCCTGGCTGTTCACCACGCGTTGGGCTCCGTCAGGCGTAGCCACCCATTCGCGCTCGCCATAGCCGGTCGATCCACCCTGGTGATGAAAACGCTCTTCCCCTGGAAATCCTTCAGCCGCATAAGCCGCCTGCGCCACGCCAAACAACTGCGCCGCTGTCGCGCCCACGCGTGTCGCGTCAAGCAGCGCGGCGTTGACTTGAGCGGCTGACTTGAACCGCCCCGCCAGTTCCGCCGGCAATTCCCCGAAATGCACAAAACGCGTGATTGAAATCGCCAGGCCCCACTTGCGCGCGCAAAGATTCAGCATGCCGTACTGCTTGAGCCGCTTGCCCCGCGCGGCCGCATGTTTGTATTTGAAAATGCGCTCATCGACTGCAAACAGATACACCGAAGGCGATATGCCGCGGCGCAGCAGGTTCGCGGCGGTGATCGCTTCCAGATCAAATTCGCTCAGGCCCGGTTCGACCTCGTGCAGCGAATCTACGGTTGCTGCCGCGGTCTCGGCGCCCAGCCAGCGATAGCGCGCGATTTCAGTTTCGCCGAGTGATTCGCGCAGCGGATAAAGACTCACTGGCGTCATTAGAGGAAAAGGCGTGTCGGAGCCGAGCGGTCCCGCAGCCAGCTTTGCTGCGGTTGCAGCCGTGTCATCGGCATACCACGGGAAGGTCACCGGCTCGAAGTCCAGCGCGCTGAATTCTTCGTCGTGCAGCCGCGGCGCTTCGTTCTCAGTGGTGATGTAGTAGCGCTTTCCGTCGGCGGTCACCAGCAGCGCAGCGACTCCGGTTTCGGCCGGCGTGAGAACCCTGACTTCAACGGCGCCGCCGGTGAGCCAGGCGACGTTCTCATTGCGGCGAATAAGCACGCCGCCCAGGCGCTGGCCCTGCAGCCATTCAACCAGCTTCGCATGTTTGGTTTCGAGTTCCTGATTCCACGCGGCCTGGGTGACGATGGTTTCGCCGTTGACGACGAGGCTCTTATTGATTCGCTTGCTCATGGATCCTTCATGAAAGTAGTCAAGAGTGGACGGTGGACAGTGGTCAGCGCGAGGCAGTGCTGGCGGCGCAGAGTTCTTTACTGTTTACTGTTCACCGTCTGCTGTCCACCTGTCGTTATCAGTCTTCCAGTTCGGGATGATAATGGCTTTCCCATCCCATGTAGCGGACGGCTGCCTCGTGGATCGCTCTCGACACGTCGCTGAAGTTGGCGGCCACGTGGTGTTCGAAGCCTTCGCGGCAGATGTACTTCAGAAGCTTTTGCAGGTGGGGAATCTCCGCCACGCCGGCCCCACCGAAAGTTTCGAGCGGATCGTCGGTGAACTTACCCGCGCCGGTGTAGCCTCGCACCACGCCGCGCCGATCGTCGGTAGAGTAGCGCGCGTAGCTCATGACGCCGGCCTTGACGCGGCCCACGCAGGTCCCGAAGGTGTTCAGCTTGCCCACTGTACCGGCGATGATGGCCTGGTAGTCCATCTTGACTTCGTTGAAGAAGTGCTTGGGAAGATTGGAGCAGTGGAAGCAGACGCACTTGTCGGGATTGCTGCCGTAGTTGTTGTTCCAGTCCAGCAGCGCTGACGGAGTGCCGCTGGCCAGGGCCAGCATGTACATGCTCAGGGTGCCGGGCACATCCACTTCGCAGGCCGAGGGAATGAGGTTTTCACTCATCATGCTCATCACGGTGCAGGGCACGACGCCGAAGTATTCTTCCATCGACGTCCAGCACTGAACCGCGCTGACGGTGCTGTTGGTCTCCTTCATCCAGGTGTCGATGACCGCGCCCAGCTTGGACATCTTGAGCAGGGCTTCTTCGGGGATTCCGGAGGTCGAGACGTATTTCTTGATGGCCGCAAGCTTGGCCTGGGCAGCATCATCATTATCATTCATGCGGTTGATGCGGCCGAAAATTTCAGACAGATCGATGGGCTCGATGGAGATGCCGGAGGTTTCAAAGATGCGCTCGGAGTAGCGCACGGTGTTGAAAGCCGCGGGCCGCGCGCCGATGGCGCCGATCTTGAGATTCTTCAGACCCTTCACGATGCGGCAGACGGCGGAGAACCATTCGAGGTCGGCCTTGAATTCGGGCGACTTGAGGCTCTCGGTATGGAGAGTGGTGAGCGAGTAGGCGATGCCGTACTGCATCATGTTGTTACAGGCGCTCATCTTGCCGCAGAAGCTGTCACGGCGGTCGGCAATGGTCATGTCGTCGGAGCGGTCGGGTGTGGCCTGCACCAGCACCGGGACTTTCAGTCCCGAAAGGCGGATGGCGTCCACGATGCCGCGCTCTTCGCCGAAGTTCGGCAGGGTTACGATGATGCCGTCGATTTCCTCGGCGTGTTTTTTGAACAGCTCGGCGCAACGCTGCGACTCGGCGTAGGTTTCCACTGCGCCATACTTGGACTCTTCGGGCCCGAGGACAATCGCCTTCGCGCCCGCAGCTTCAAGAACTTTAAGTATTTCTTCGCGTCCGGTCTTGGCCAGATGATCTGGAAAAAAGCCGCGATTTCCTACCACAATGCCAAACGTCATGGTTCGTTGCGCTGCCATGTTTGAAACTCCTTAATTGCGACAGATGCAGTGGACAGTAAACAGTGGAGAGAGGACAGTGGAGAGAGGACAGTGGACAGAAGTCAGTGCACAGAAGTGGGCGGCCGTCACATCCATGTTCTCCTATTGATTATCGCGCCCGGGCCGGAAGCGCAGACCGTAGAAGAGCCCCAGGGCAAGCATCACCGCGCCCCACCAGACGGGCGCATGCAAATTGCCCAGAACCACGTTGGCTACCTGGCCGGTGACGAGTTCGAACAGACCATAGCACATGATCAATGCGCCATAGACACTGAGGAGAACGCCGATGAAGAACCAGATGGAAATATGTCCGGAGTGCATGGGTTGTTCTCCTTACCAGAAATAAATGTTGAGGGCGATGAAGACGATGATGGCGATCACCATCCAGACGTACTCGTTCTTGTAGTACGGAACGGGCTCTTCAACGGGCAAAGTGGTGGCGCCATAGACGACGCCCTGGAGTTCGGAAAGGGGGCGCGGCACCGTGGCGAAACTGACGCCGACGTTGACGACGACGGACACGATGACCGACCAGAGGGCGCGGTACATGTTTTCAGCCATGTCGCGGGCGTCGGGCGAGAGAGCGACATAGCGCAGGGCTGAAGGATCGGCCTTGACCCATCCCCACAGGGCGATCGAGGTGAGGGTTCCGATGAGCAATCCCCAGAATCCGCCGGCCTTGGTCGCGCGGGGCCAGAACATGCCGAGGAGCACCACTCCGAGCAGTGGAGCGATGAAGAAGCTGAACAAGGCCTGGACGTAGTCCATGATGCCGGAGGCGCGCATCACGGTGTAGGCGGCGCCGATGGAGATGATGACGCCGAGGATGGTGGCCCAGCGTCCGACAGCGACGTAGTGCTGGTCGGGCGCGTTCTTCCTGATGAGGGGCTGGTAGATGTCGTAGGTCCAGACGGCGGAGAAGGCGCTGACGTTGCCGGCCATGCCGGACATGAAGCCGGCGATGAGGGCGGTGATGCCGAGGCCCAGCAGGCCGGGTCCGCAGTAGCGCACCAGCATGAGGGGGAGCACTTCGTTATAGCTGTGCATGCCCTGTCCGGGATGCGCGGAGACTACGTTCTCCCCGACGAGATGGAGAAAGCTGCCGTCGGGATTTTGCAGAACCACGAGACCCAGCAGGCCGGGGAGGATCACGATGAACGGGACCGCCATTTTGAAGAACGAACCGATGACCGGGGCCATGCGCGCGGAGCGGAGGCTGTTGGCAGCGAGGACGCGCTGCACGACGAGGAAGTCGGTGGTCCAGTAGCCGAAGGAGATGGCGAAGCCGAGGCCGAAGATGATGCCGGTCCAGTGGACTCCCATGGGGTTATCGGCGAAGTGGCCCATGCTGCGCCACATGTGGGTGTAGTCGCCGGCGGGGATGAGGCCCTTGGAGATGTTCTCGGCAATGCGGGCCTTGAGTCCGGTCCAGCCGTGGGTTTCGATGAGGCCGAGGATGGGCACCAGCAAGGCGCCGCCCCAGATGAGCATGAACTGGAGGACCTCGTTGAAGATGGCGGAGCGAAGGCCGCCGAGCGCGACATAAGCGGCGACGGCCAGCGACGATATGACGATGGAGAAGGTGATGTCCCAGCCGAGCACGACCTTCATCACCAGGGCCATCGAGAACATGTTGACGCCGCTCATGAGCACGGTCATGAAGGCGAACGAAAACGCGGCGACTACGCTGGAACCCTGACCGTAGCGGAGTTTGAGATAGCCGGGGACGGAGTGGGTTTTGCAGACGTAGTAGAAGGGCATCATGACCATGCCGAGGAAGAGCATGGCGGGGATGGCGCCGATCCAGTACCAGTGGGCGGCGAGGATGCCGTATTGATAGGCCGAGCCAGCCCATCCCATCAGCTCGAGAGAGCCGAGGTTGGCGGAGACGAAGCTGAGGCCGGCGATCCAGGCGGTCATTTCGCGGCCGGCCATGAAGAACTCTTCGCTGGTGTTGGCCTGGCCTTTGAGGTAGAAGCCGATCCAGATCACCATGACGAAGTAAATGGCGATGACAGCGATGTCGAGGCCGCTGAGGTGGGCGAGCGAGGGCGCAGCGAGGGCGAGGAGCGAACCGGCGGAGGGCAAACCGGCGGCGAGAAAGTTGGGGCCGAATCCGAACATGAGTCACCTAGTGGGGGTGATGGCGCCCGGGATGCTGTGGACGTTCGCCCTAAGTAAATGGGTTTACTCCAGTGGTTGTCAAGCCGCCGGAGGGCAGGATGTGAGGCCGGCGGGGGGAGCCGGGCCGGCGTAACCGGCCGGGATCGCAGCGCGCGGAGCCAGGCCGGTGGGTAAGCGTTTACCGGACGAAGTGTACCATTCGAACGCGCACTTCGCGCCAGTCCAAAAATATTCTGGAAAATCATTCCGGGGCGCCGTGATCGCGAAGAAACTTCACGGTCGCGGTTTCGGCCCCAGGAAAGCGAAGCGCGTAGCCGAGAGGCGTGCAGTGGACGAATTCGTCGGGCCGCTCGTAGTGGCCGGGCAGTGTGACACGCACGGACAAGTCGGCGCCATGCGCTACGAGGAACTGTGCTACGGACAGCCCGTAATCATTGCCCTGGGAAGCGGCGTGAAAGACCGGAGTCTGTCCGCCTATGCCGGCGGAGTCGGCCTCAGCGGGCGCATTGATGTCGGCGCCGTGATCGAAGAGAACGCGGGCAGCGTCCACATTGCCGTATTCGGCGGCCACGTGGAGCAGGGTCGCGCCGGTGAGGAGCAGGCGGCGACCGGCAGTGCTGCCGAAATCGAGTTCATCGAAGCGGCGGTGCGCCAGAGAGGCATCGGCTGCGAGGAGGGCGGCAAGCTCACCCGTGGTGATCCACGCAGGATAGCCAGCACGGCGGCCGAACCAAAGCGAGTGGGGCAGCCCGCGGCAACCAGCAAATCGATGCAGGCGGGGAGCCGTTCGGTGCGCAGGTAGGTGGCGATGACGTAGTCGAGTGCGGTGTCGCGGCCCGGGTCGCCGGCGAAGACGGGCCGGGCGCCGTGTTCCAGAAGCCATTGAAGGGACACCGGGTCGACGGTTTCGCAGGGGGCGAGGATGATGGGGAAGTCGCCATTCCATTGGGCGTTGACATTGGCGCCGTTGGCGACGAGCAACTCCATCATGGGCACGCGGTAACCGGCGAGGGCGGCGCGCATGAGAGGGCCGTCCCCGCCCTGGTGGACATCGGAGCCGTGATCGATCATCCATTGCGCCATCGCGAGTCGGGTTGCCGTGGGCGGTTCCCAGGGGATACGGCATTCGGCGACCCAGGTGAGAGGGCCGTTCTTGCCATACCCGAGCGGGGCGCGATGAAGGGCAGGGCTGGCGGACATGAGGGCTTTGACAACGGGGAGATCGTTGGTGTCGATGGCGCGCTTGAGACGGGAGACCTGCCGACTCGACTCGACGTGGGCTTTGAGGCGCGGCCAGGACGGGAATCCATACTGACGCGCGATGCGGAGTTGAGCCGCGGCAAGGGTGGCGGCGGCACCGGATTTGACGAGGTCTTTGGCCTGGTCTTTGAGATGGCGCAGGTCGGGTCGATCCGGAAGTGGAAGGGGAAAAGCGGCAGGCGAATCAGGCACGGGGCCTCCTTTCGTAGTTGCCCGGGGTCCGCATGATTCGGGCCGAAAGAAGGTTGGCTTGGTTTAGCTAAAACAAGGTGGGCTTGAAGCCCTTTCCGCGGACCGGCTGCGCCCTTCGCGCCCGGAGGAATGGTAGCAGAGAAATGAGGTCGCGGGCGCATGAGGATGGCATAAAGACCGTAGTTCGCGCTTGTTTTCGGGGGCCGGCAACGATAACTTGGAAGGTGAGGGATTCCCCTGTCCCGCGGCTGCGCGGCCGATGAGTTGCGGCACCCGATCGGGTTGCGTTTGAACTGAGTTCCCTGCCACACAACAAATCTCCCGGAGGAAGCTGGTATGCATTCATCGATGGATCCCGTAGGTTGTAGCGGCGTATCGCGCCGTTCGTTCTTCCGTTTCGCGGCCGGCGCCTCGGCGCTGGCTACCATGCCGATGCTGACCGAATCGCACCTGGCGATGGCGGCGCGTCCGCACTTTGCCGATCCCAACAAGGGGATTCACATCGACGCCAACGAGAACCCGATGGGGCCGTCGGATGGGGCGCGCCAGGCGATGCTGGACATCCTTCCGCGGGGCGGGCGATATCTGTTTCCGATGGAAGACGAGCTGGCGGCGATCTTTGCCAAGCAGGAAGGGCTGGATCCGGAGTCGGTGGTGCCGTATGCGGGATCTTCAGAGCCGCTGCACTACACGGTGCTGGCGTATACGAGCAAGGACAAGCCGCTGGTGGTCGCGGATCCGGGATACGAAGCGCCGATGTGGGCCGCGCAGGCGGCGGGCGCGCCGGTGATCAAGGTTCCGCTGGCGGATCCCAAGGGTGCGGCGTCGCACGACATCAAGGCGATGCTGGCGGCGGCTTCGAATCCGGGCGTGATCTACATCTGCAATCCGAATAACCCGACCGGAACGTGCACGCCGCGGAAGGACATCGAGTACGCGGTGGCGCATGCGCCGAAGGACACGATCCTGCTGATCGACGAGGCGTATATCCACCTGTGCGACGAGCCGCGTTCGCTGGACTTTGTCAAGGAAGGCAAGAACGTGATCGTGCTGCGCACGTTCTCGAAGCTGTATGGGATGGCGGGAATCCGGATGGGCTTTGCGGTAGGGCGACCTGACCTGCTGGCCAAGCTGGTGCCGCTGGGCGGGCAGAATTCGCTGCCGATCACGGCGGTGGCGGCGGCCAAGGCCAGCCTGCTGGATCCGGACCTGGTGCCCACGCGGCGGAAGAAGATCGCGGACATTCGCGCGGAGAACATCGCGTGGCTGAAGAGCCAGGGCTATGCGGTGACGCCTTCGGAGTCGAACTGCTTCATGCTGGATGTGAAGCGTCCCGGCAAGGGCGTGCAGGCGGCGCTCGCGGCCAAGGATATGTATGTGGGACGGATCTGGCCGGCATGGCCGGAGTCGCTGCGTATCACGGTGGGAACCCAGGATGAGATGGCGGCATTCCGCAAGGCGTTCACGGAAGTGATGTCGAGCTCGACGGCGGGGCTGGAGCCGGCGAAGTTGCCGGGAAGGCTGGCGGAGCGGCCGTTTTCGCACCTGTCGTAAAGGCAGTAAGAGTAAGCAGCAAAAAGCCCCGTCATGGACGGGGCTTTTTGCTGCTCCCGAGTGAAAACAGGAATGCCGGCAACGAAGGGTCGTTGCCGGCATTCTGGTTGTGGCGCGGTCAAGTCTTAGAAGATCAGCTTCATCGCGAGCTGAACGTTGAAGGGCTCGCCGGGTCCGATACCCGGGGAGAAGTTGCCGGAGCCGATGGTGGAGCCCGACTTACCGAAGCTTCCACCACCGTAATAGTCGTTGCAGAGCTGGGTGCAGGCGGGGCTGGCGAGGTTAAGGCGATTGACCAGGTTGAACATCTCGCCGCGGAACTGGACGTTGAGGGGGAAGTCTCCCAGGTTGATCTTGGTGTTTTTGAGCACCGACAGGTCCACGTCTGCATAACCGGGTCCGTAGATGCTGTTGCGGGCGACCGTTCCCCAGGTGTTGGCGGGCGGTTCGACAAATGCGCTGGGGTTGAACCACTGCACGAACTTGCTTCCACTGCTGCTGGTCTGGATGCTGTGGCTGATGCCGGAGAAGGGGTTGGAGACCTGGTTGACGCGCTGCACGTATTCGTTGGTTCCGCTGGTGTCGTCGCCGTTGTAGACAGTGATGGGCTGACCGCCGTTGAAGGCGTAGGCGGTGTTGAGCTCCCATCCGTTGGTGAGCATCTTCATCGTTGACAGGCCGGGGATCTGGTAGTTGACGTAGCCTTTGAAACCGTTGCGGGTGTCGAAGTCGGAGTTGCCGTAGTCGCCTTTGAAGTTGTAGCTGTCCTGGGGCAGCGCGCCGCGGTACTGGGTGACTTCGTCGAGGTTGTGGCCCCAGGTGTAGGAGGTCTGAGCGATCACTCCGTGCCAGCTGGAGGTGCGGAAGACGGCCTGGAGGGAGTTGTAGTTCGAGGTGCCGATGCTCTCGATCTGGTTGATGTCGGAGTAGTGGTTGCCGCCGAACTGGGTGCCGTCGCCGACGTAGGCGCCAGGGGCGCCACCCAGGTGGGGCTGGTTGATGTTGAGGAGGCTGAGGAGCTTGCGGCCCTCGCTGCCTACATATCCGAGCTGGAAGAAGGCCTTGCCGATCTGCTGCTCAATCTGGAGATTGAAGTTCACGTTGTAGGGGGAGCGAAATTTCTTGTCCACACTGAAAACGCCGCAGGGGTTGACGGTGCAGGAGAGGGTGGCGGTGGGGATGATCTCCTGGCCGGGCACGATCTGTACGGGAGCGCCGGTGCTGGCCGCGGTGGTGAGGGTGAAGACCGGGTTGCTGCCGCCGGGGTTTCCTTCGAGTCCGTTGGGGGCTTCGTTGCCGGGACGGTTGTCGAGGAAGGGGTTGGCGTTGGGCGTGTCGAAGAACATGCCTGCGCCGCCGCGAATGACGGTGCCCTTGGTCCAGTAGGGTTGATAGCTGAAACCGACGCGCGGGCTGATGCTGGTGTGGTCGGGTTCGTAGATGCTGCCGATGTCCTGGCCCTGGAACGCGATTCCGGTGGGAGTCAAGCCGGGACGGAAGACGGAAAGATCTTTGTGGCTGTCGTGCATCGGCTGCATGTAGTCGTAACGCACGCCGAAGTTGAGGTTGAAGTTCTTGGTGAGCTGGAAGCTGTCCTGGGCGAAGAGATCGAATCCGCTGGAGAAGACGAGGCGCTCGGGATTGCCGACTGCGATGGATCCCTTGGTGAGATAGCCCGCGAGGAAATCGGCGAGCGATGCGATGTCCTGGTCGTCAGTGGCCCAGGCGACCGAGCCGTCGCCTTTGGGGCCCTCGCTACCGAGGAAGCTGTAGGAACCGATGGCATGGCGGTGATAGAACTCATCGACCTGGGCCCGGCGATACTCGCCGCCCATGCGCAGTTCGTGTCTTCCTTTGACCCAGTTGAGGGCTTCGTCGATGGCGCCGGTAACGTCCTGCCGGCCTTCGGGCGGGGTGTTGCCGGTGGGCTCGAAATCGTTGCCGATGCTGATATTGGGGGCGTTCGCGAAGGGAGACCCGGTGATGAAACCGGCCTGGGCCACGCTGGCGAAGTTGGGGTTGGCATCGGAGAAGGTCTGGTGGAAGTAGTTGACGCCGGCAGTGACGCTGTTGCTGAGGCTGGGCGAGATTTGCCAGTTGTGGCCGGCGGAGTAGTTGTAGACGTGGATGGGACCGATTTCAAAGAAGTATGGATTGATGTCGGTCTGTCCGACCGGTGCGGTCTGGTTGCCCTGGCCCATGAAGGCACGCACATAAATGCTGTGCTTCTGATTGAAGGTGTGATCCAGCTTGGCCACGCCGTTGTAGCTGTAACCGAACTCTGGAGCCGCGGACTGGAAGAAGCCTGGGGAAGTTCCGGCGAGCAATTTGGAAGGCCAGAGAATGGTGAGTAGCTGGGAGGTGGCGGGATTGACGGGAACGTTGGCGTTGGCCAGCAGCGCCTTGGCGGCGTTTTGATAATACTGGTTAGGTTCCAGGCCGGAGTTGCCGGTGGCGATGTTGAACTTCTGCTTTTCGAAGTTGGCGAACCAGAAGGTGTGGTCTTTCCAGAACGGACCGCCGAGCGAGGCGCCCCACTGGATGTTGGAGAGCGGCAGGTCGCCGAGGGTGTTGAAGGGATTGCTGGCGGCCAGAGCCTGGTTGCGCTCGTAATAGTACGCGGAGCCGTGCAGGGCATTGGTTCCGGCCTTGGTGACGAGGTTGACGCTGCCACCGGGGTTGCGGCCCACTTCGGCGGAGGACTGGGTCTGCAGGCTGAATTCGGCGATGGAATCGATGGGAAGGGTGACGCCGGCGATGTTTTCAACGCCGCCCTGATTGACGGCGGGGATATTGTGCCACCAGTCATTGTTGTCGGCGCCGTCGATCTGCCAGTTAACCTGGTTGCCGCGGGTTCCGTTGACGGAGCCGAAACCGCCCAGCGCGTATCCGGCGAAGCCGGGCGCCAGGCCGATCATCTGGGTAAAATCGCGTCCGTTGAGCGGGATGTCCTGCACCGTGATTTCCGGGATGTCCGTGGTTTGGGTTGCGGAGGTGGTGTCCAGCGCCAGACCCGAAGCGGAGACTTCCACGGTTTCACCGGTGGTCGCAATGGAGAGCTTGATCTGGAGTGTGTAGATGACGCCCGCGGTTACGGGAACCTTTGTCACCTCGGTTGATTGAAACCCTGAAGCCTTGGCCATAACCGTGTAAGTTCCCAGAGGCAGATCCTGGAAGCTGTATTCTCCCGCGCTGGAGGAGACGGTCTTGTGGGAGATGCTGGTGGCCACATCGACGGCTTCAACGGTTGCTCCCGGAACAACTGCACCGGATTGATCTGTCAGAACTCCATTGATACCACCGCGGAACGTCTGGCTGAAGCTGACTACCGGCATCGCGAGGAAGGCTGCGAGGGCCAGGGCCAGTGGAGCAAATACACGTCGAGTAAGTCGTAAACGCATTGCGACTAACCTCCCAAAGGTGGAGTTATTTTTGTTTGTGTTGTGGGTGCCCAAAAAGATCGAATAGTACGGCAAAAAGGGCCAAGAGCGGATAGCTATGCTTCTCTGGGATCTCTACGAGGATGGATAGGTTGGGGGTGAGGATCCATTCTCAATGCTAGGGAGACGGGGCATAAGGATGCAATGAAGGAAGCCGAAAAAGGCGGGAAGACGGTTGGCTGTTCAGCGTCCTTCCAGTGATCTGGATCACAAGGTCAGGTGCGTTCAGGCACATCGGAGTTGGCGTATCAGTGGCAACCTGACGGGTAGCGAGGTGTCCCCATGTTCAACCCTGTCACTCAACGCTGGGATCATCCTGCGGTGATTCTGATTGCAACGGATTTGAGTGAAACCGATCGCCTGATGCCTTTCGCCCTGGAACAGGCGGAGGCCAGCGGTGCGCGCCTGTTGCTGCTGCATGTGCTGGCGGCGTCGGAGGCGATGGCAGTGGACGCGGTAGGCATGCCTTACTACGATCCGGCGGGCGCGGTGGAGTATGCCGCCAAGAACCTGGAATCGTGGTGCCAGATGGCACGGAGCCGGAAGTTGCAGTGCGAAGGGCTGATACGCGAGGGTTCTCCGGCGCAGCAGGTGCTTGCGTGCGCGCGGCAATTCAAGGCTGACCTCATCATTCTCGGAACACGGAGCCGCGGCAAAATGAGCAAGCTGCTGCTGGGCTCGGTGGCGGAGCAAGTGTTGCGCTCGACAAATCTCGCGGTCATGACCGTGGGACCCGAGGCTCATCTCGGGGTGGAACGGCACGATCAGAAGCGGATTGTGCTGCATGCCACCACACTCAGAGAGGCCTCTCGACCGAGTGCAGCACTTGCCTGCGAGGCGGCAGAGTCGATGGGGGGAAGGCTGCTGCTGCTGACTGTGCTTCCACCCCAGGATGAGCTGACTCGGAGGGGTTTGCCGGGCGGGCTGGATGGGGCGGCCTTGCATGGCCTGGAGCATATCGCGGCGGAGACGGCCTCAGGCTGTGCGATTGAGGTAGAGACGCGCGTGGTGCATGGGGAACCGGCGATCGAGATCCTGGCGACGGCCGCAGAAGTGCATGCTTCGCTGATCGTGCTGGGAGCGACCGAGCGGTCGGTGCTGGGAAGTCTGACTCGCGACAGGACGGTTTTTAAAGTGCTGGCTCACGCACGCTGTCCGGTGCTGACGCTGCGCGAGGGGCGAATGGAGAAGCAGGACGAAGTGGTAGCGCGCCTGGCTGCGCATCTTTAACTTTCCCTCGTTGGCAACGCGTTTCGCGAGCTCCATGCGCGGCGCGGCGACGCCGTTGATGGTCGCAAACGGAACAACCCAGCGCACAATGCTCACCCTCTTTGGCTGCGGAAAAAGCGCGCCGAAAAGCGAACGCGCCGGCTGCTTGCGGAGCCGGCGCGGTTGAAGCTTGATTGCGATGAGTTAAGCGGTGAGGCGCTCCAGTTGATCGGGTTGAACGATGGTGAGGCTGGCGCCCTTGATGTTGATCCACTTGTCACGACGAAACTGATTAAGAAGACGGGTTACGGTTTCGCGTGAGGTTCCGGCCATATTGGCAATCTCTTCGTGCGTGAGGGCCATCGTGAAGCGAAGCTCAGGCTTGCCGGCGGCGGAGGTGCGTCCCCAGTCGAGGAGTAGACGCGCGAGGCGGCCGGCGGCCGAACCGGAAAGTGCGAGGCGCTTGGCGTCGTGGAAGACGGTGAGGTATTCCGCTGACAGCGACTGAGCGGCGTGCATGCTGGCAATGCCGTGACGGCCGAGGAAGTCGACAAATTCCTGCTTGCGGACGGTCTTGACTGTGGTGGGCTCGATGGCCTCGGCGGTTACCTCGTGCGGCACATTGGCAAGGACGGCGCTGAGACCCATGACATCGCCGGGGCCTGCAATTTTGAGGATCATGGTTTTTCCGTCGCGGGAGGTCGATGAAATCTTGACCTGTCCAAAACAGATGACGAAGACGTTGCGGGCGGGATCGCCTTCATTGAAGAGCTTGGCACCGCGGGCGTGGCTCATCATGATGCCAATTCCGTCGTAGTCCTGCAGCGCCTCGGGGGTGAGATTGCAGAACATGCGCAGATGGCGATGCTCACAATTTATGCAATCTTCCGGAGGGTGATGCGCGTGGAATGATGCCATACGTTCTCTGTTGGAGATGTTAAGTGAAGTATAGCGCACTTTATCTATGCAGATGGGACGGTATTTTTCGCCAGCGACAAGCGCTGCGCGGATACCGCGCGATTGGAGACGGAAGAGTGCTTAGTGTCTCTGAAAGACAAAAGTGGACCGATGAGAGATATGGAAAAGCAGGCGCGCGGGCTGCGAGAGTGAATCTTGAAATCAGCGGAGCGTCGAGGCCATGTCAGTTCTCTGCCGCAGCGCAATGAATCGAGTCGTTCGACGAGGTGCGTCAGTCCGAAGGAGTTGTTGAACTACGCCGGCGCGGCCGAATGGGACTTAGAAGAGTGCTCAGTCGGTAGGCTCGCGAAACTTCGCGGGCGAGCTCTTCGAGGAGTCTCATATGCAGCGGCGGATAACTTTGAAAGGCCTGTTGCAGCGCGTCGAGCGGCAGCAGGAGGGCGGCGCCGGCGGTCTGCGCAATGAGGGTGTAGGTGTGAACTCTGTCGCCCAGTGCGGCGGCCAGTTCATGAAGTTCGCCGGGACGGGCGGCGCCGAGGTTGACGCGCATTTCCATGCGTTCGGCACGGCGCAGGAGCTGGCCGGAAATAATCAGGAAGAGTCCCTGGCAGGGAGCTGACTGGCGAAAGATCACGGTGCCGGGTTGGTAGTCGACGGTGCGGGCAGAGGCGGTTAACAAATTGCCAATTGACGGAGGACATGCCAAAAGCTCGGCAAGCGGATGGGGCGCGACGGCTTCCGATCGCGTCGGTCTTGCTTCAGGCTGCATGATTCCCTTCCTCGCCGCGGTCAGGCCCTGACTGCCGAACCGGCGTCATCTATCGCGAGACGGCCGTTGCGTCGTCCGCGGTTCGAGAGTTGATTCCAATGCCGACCTGGATGAGGACTGCGCCTGACCCTGGTTGCGTGCTGCGGGCCATCCTGGCTCCCGTCCCCGTCTTCGCTCCCCGCTCCTTGTTTCGATTTTCCCTATCTGCTTCTCTTCCCCAGTCCGCAGCCACGAGGACACGGGTCTAGCGCTGCTGAGTCAAAGCGCCGGACGCCATTTCTTCAACGTCGGTTGCTACATCCGCGGGCACGCACAAGACGGGCACGCGGGAACTGGCCAGCATCGCGAAGATGGTCCCGTGCGTTCCGGGCGAGTCGCTGCGGCGTTTCACGCCGGCGATCAGGATGCTCGGCGTGTACTGCTGAATGGTTTGGTTGATCGCGTCGACGGGACTGCCATCCTTGACCAAAAAACGTACGGGAAGCTCCGGTACGGCCTCCACGCCAAACTGCTCGAGGCGGTTGGAGCCGGGGTTGAGGATGGCGGAGACTTCGGCGGACCCTCGCGCGTGGACGACGAGGAGGGTGCGTTTGAAGGTGGTGGCCAGAGATTTGGCAGCGCTGATGGCGGCGCCACTGGCGCTGTTCTTTTCAATGGCCAGCAGCACGGGGCCGCCCGGCACGGGGCGAAATTCTCCCGCGTTCCAATCGGCGGCGACGGCCAGGACGGGACATGGCGATTTGCGAACGAGCTCTTCGGCGATGGCGCCGACAGCGACAGGTCCGGCGCCGTGATGGCCCCTGGTGCCGATGACGATGAGGCCGGCTTCATATTGTCGAGCCACGTCAAGCAGCATCCGCACGACGGAGTCCTGGCGTACCTCGGAATGGCTGTGAATGCCCTCACGAAGCAGTTCGGAGGACATTTGGTCGAGCGCGGCGCGGGCCTGTTCGGTGAGGCCACGCAGGACGCGCCCGGGGATAGCGTCGAGGGCGGCGTAATCGACAGGGTCGGTGCCGTGAGCCAGAACGATCCGGGCGCCATAGGCGCCGGCCAATTTGCGTGCGTATTCGAGAGCCGCTTGGGAACGCCCTTCGAGATCGGTCGCTACGACGATGGTTTTCAAGCCTGTGGCAAAACTCATTTTGGCCTCCCGCGCCGGTTGCTTGCCTGAATCAGCCCGACACCTTGGCACCTCGCGACACCTTGGCACCTATTGTTAAGTGAGTCTGCGCTTTGCACGAAGATGGGGCAGTGACATTATTCACCCCCCGCTGTGACATTGATCACAGGTGTTGTTTCCTCAATCGCGGCGCTATCAATGCTTGAAGCTTTTCTCCTCGGGACAGGTTCCTCCGCCCTCGGCGATTACCTGCGAGGGAGCGATCGCCAGCGGGCGGGCACTCGAGTCTGCGGGGGCTGCAATAATTCCCGTATGCGAACGATGTTTACGGCAAAACGGCTGTGGGACGGAGCGGCATTCCTTGACGATGCCGTGGTGGTGGTGGAGGACGGCAAGATTGCGGCGATGGGAAGCCGGGCGGGCATGGAGGTTCCAGCCGGGGTGGAGGTGCGCAGGTTTGAGGGCGCGCTGCTGGCGCCGGGATTTTTCGATGTGCACATTCATGGAGCGGCGGGACATGACGTGATGGAGGCCACGCCGGAGGCGGTGGGGGCGGTGGGCCGGTTTCTTGCTTCGCGGGGGACGAGCCGGTTTCTGGCAACCACGGTCACGGCAAGCATCGACGCCACGCTGCGGTCGGTGGAGAGCCTGGGAAAGCTGATCAGGAAAGGCGCAGCGGACGGAAAGGCGCGCGCGGTGGGGATTCATCTGGAAGGACCGTTTCTCTCGCATGCCAAGCGCGGAGTGCACCCTCCGGCGCTGCTGCAGACGCCGGACATCGGCTTATTCGACCGCATGGTGGACGCAAGCGACGGGCAGGTACGGCTGATGACGCTGGCGCCGGAGCTTCCCGGCGCGACCGAGCTGGCCGCCCATGCCACGGGGCGCGGGGTGCGGATCTCGGTGGGGCATTCGGATGCGACGGCGGCGGAGACGCGGTCGGCTATCGAAGCCGGGGCGGTGAGTGCAACACATACCTTCAACGCGATGAGGGCTCTCGACCATCGCGAGCCGGGCATCCTGGGAACGGTGCTTACCACCGATGCGCTGTATGCCGAACTGATCTGCGACGGCATTCACACCGCGCCCGAGATGGTGAGGCTGTGGTGGAAGGCCAAGGGTAAGGAGCGGGCGATCCTGGTGACTGATGCCATGAGCGCGGCGGGGATGCCGGACGGGGAATACCACCTGGGCGAATTTGCGGTGCAGGTGGCGGGGGGCAGGGCCATGGCGAACGGAGTGCTTTCGGGGAGCGTGCTGACGCTGGACCGGGCGCTGGAGAATTTTGTGACGCTCACGGGCGCGACGGTGGAGGATGCCCTGCCGCTGCTGACGCGGAACCCGGCCATGATGACCGGGGTCGGGAACGGGGCGGGACGGCTGGCTGTGGGCGAAGCGGCTTCGTTGGTCGCCATCGATGCCAAGGGGAAGCTGATCGCATCAATTGTGGATGGCCGGGAGGCTGTTCAGGGGTGAGGCATTCTCTGCGAGGGCGGGAGACGCTGGTAGTACCTATCCCCGGGGCAGCGATGCCGGTTCGGAATCGCTGCCCGAGACGGTTTGCAGAATAGACCGGGCGTTTAAGTGTTATTGCCGGCGAGCCGTTGAGCGCGCCACACGGCACCGTCGATGCCGGCGACCTCGTCAGGCAGAACGGGCATGTCGGGTACGGCAGCGCGGAGGCCGGCGAAAAAAGCTTCGCGCACCAGGCCGGCCTTGCCGATCACGCTGCCGATCCAGGCCACGGGGACTTCCCGGTTGAGGTTGTGCTTGCGGCGGAGTTTGTTGCGGACGAGCAGTACGGAATCGACCAGGTCGGCGGCGGCCTGTCGCAGGACGCCGAGGGCCACCGGGTCTCCCTCTTCGGCAAGGCGGGAGATGTCGGGAGCCAGGGCGGCGAAGTCGGGGCCGGGTGAGCTGTCGCCGAGGTTGACGAGTTCTTCAAGGGTTGCGGTGCCCCAGGCGCACGCCACGGTTTCGAGCACGCGGGAGGGCTCATCGCGGTCGTAGGCCTGAAGGGCGCGACGGACGGCATGGAGGCCGATCCAGTAGCCGGAGCCTTCGTCGCCGAGGCGGGAACTCCAGCCGCCGGCGCTTTCGCGGCCGCCATCGGGTGCGCGTCCGATGCAGTTGGTGCCGGTGCCGGCGATCTGCAGGATGCCGGGGCCGCCGCGGAAGGCGGCATCGAGAGCGATCACTTCGTCGCCGACCACTTCCGACCGATTGATAGAGAAGTCGCGAAAGACGGCGGTGATCCATTCAGAAACGCCGGGCATGGTGGCGCTGGCGACACCGGCCGACGCGGCGGTGACGCTGCTTAGGCCGGCCTGTTTGTAAACTTCAGCGAGCAGCGTGCGCAGGTGTTCTTCGGCGGCTTCAGGGCCGACGCGGAGACGCTTGATGGAGCCGTTTTCCGCAAAGGCCAGCACCTGTTTTCCGTTCACTATCGAGGCGCGCGTGCGTGTTCCGCCCCCGTCAATCCCCAGTACTGCAGCGGTCATCTTTTCTCTGGCTCCGATCAATGTTGGGTGGGCGAATCGGCGGGGGCGGATTCAACGCCACCGTCGCGCAGGGTACCCGCCAGGATGTTGAGGCTCCCGTCGGTCCTGGGAGAGTTGAGACCGAGCAGGTGGGCCATGAAGGGAAAGAGGTTCACATTTTCAAATGGAGCAAGCGTTTTTCCGGGAAGGATGTCGGGACCAGCGGCAAAGAAGCTGGCCTTCATTTCGGGAAATTTTCTGGGGTCGAGCCCATGCATTCCGAGCGTGGGTGGAGCGTCGGTTTTTCCGGCGGGCGGCAGATGGGCGCGAATGGCGTAAGGCCCGGTGGCCACGACCACGGGATCCCCCTCGCGAGGATTCTGGTTGTATTCCAAGCCGGCGGGCACATCCTTTCTGCGATACGCGACAAACTGCGACGAAGCTTTCTTGAGCCCGTTGTAGGCGCGGGCGCTGTCCTGTTCGGAGGGGCCGTAGAGGAGCGATCCGGCGGTCTCAAAGCCGGCAAGATCGGTGATTGTGTCGAGGGTGATCCAGGGTCCCTGTTCCCTGATCATGCCGTGATCGCTGACCACGATGAGATCGATGGGAAGCCGGGTGGAGTCGAGCGCGGACTTGAGCTTGCCGATTATGGCATCGATCTTGAGGACGGCGGCCTTGGTCTGGGGCGCATCGGGGCCGAACTCATGACCTTGGTGGTCGGGCTCGGAATAGTAGATGGTGAGGAAGTGGGGGCGTTCGGCTTCGGGAAGTTGAAGGAGGGCGAGGGCGTCGTCGATGCGGGCCTGTTCGACCGCGTCGGTGGCCTCGGTCCTGGAATCGAAGCGCGCATACCAGGTGGGGCGGCGGCCGGCGATCTCGGCTTCAGAGCCAGGCCAGAAAAGGCAGGCAGTGCGCATGCCCTGGCTTTCAGCCAGGCTCCACAAGGGAACGCCGGAGTACCAGGAGCCGTCGGTGACGGCGGCGGGGTCGGCGATGGCGTAGCGGGCTTTTCTGGCGGGATCGTAGAAGCCGTTGGCGACCAGGCCGTGATGTTCCGGATAGAGGCCGGTCACGAGGGTGAAGTGATTGGGGAAAGTGAGGGACGGATAGCTGGGAAGCATGCCTTCGGGCGCCCATGCTCCCTGCTTGCCGAGCGCCAGCAGGTGGGCGGCGCCGTCGCGGCGGGCGTAGTCCCAGCGGAAGCCGTCGAGAGAAACGAGCACCAGGTAGTGAGCTTTCCGGGCGTTGGCGGAGTTGGTTCCGTTGTCGATGTGGGTCAGTGGAAGGGCTGGATTGAGATGTGGTTCGGAGCTCCCGGCGGGCTGACCGGGAGTGCGCAGAGCAGCCGCCAGGATAAAAATGGCAACGATTCCACGCCCAAAACCAAAAACACTCACCTAAGCACCCCCGCAACAGCTTACCGCACGCAGCACAGGGGATTGCACGGGGCAGCCGGCGATGACTGTGAACTTCCCGTCCAACTTTTGTGAATCATTCCTTTTCGGGATAGGGACGCTCCGATTCGCTGGTTAAATAAAGCTGGAAGGTCAAGGCGTGAATGTCGGCAGGTTGACTTAGGACGACCTGGGACCAGTGCTTTCGGGAAACGACGTATCAGACGTGGGGCGGGACGCCAGCCCGGAGAGCGGAATGCTGAGCGGGCCGGTGCACACACAGATGACGGATGGCGAGGCCACGATGTTCACAGCAAAGCGGAGCTGACCGCAAAAAATTTTCACTTGCGCGCTTACCTCGCCCACGTGTTACAGTCAGTAACACTATGAACAGTAACACTACACACGGTCACGATCCATCGGAACTGGGAGAGCTGGAGCGCGAAGTTCTGTCCATCGTCTGGGCACAGGGCACGGTGACGGCGGAGCAGGTGCGCGATGAGCTGGCCCGGCCGCTGAAGGATTCGACGGTACGGACAGTGCTTCGTCGCCTGGAAGAGAAGGGCTACCTGATGCACAGCGTGGAAAACCGCACGTTTATGTACCGGCCGGCGGAGTCGCGGCAGCGGGTAGCGGGACGGGCAGCGAAGCGGATTGTGGACTGGTTCTGCGAAGGGTCGGTGGAGGCGCTGCTGGTCGGCATGGTGGATTCGAAGATGCTGGACCGGACGGAGCTGCAGCGGCTTGCGGAGCGGATCGCGGCGACACAGAAGAAGGACAATTCTGCCAAAAAGGAGGGCAAGCGATGACTAGCATTCTCGGTTCAGCAGCGCAGTATGCACTGCATGCCTCCCTGGGAAACGGGACCTGGTCGGCGGTGGCCTGTGTCCTGGTCGAAGCAGGCGTACGGTCGGTTCTGCTGAGCGTTGCGGTATGGCTGGGGCTGAGGGTTCTCGGAATCCGGAACGTGGTGGCGCAGAAGTCGGCATGGGTTCTGGTACTGGTGTCGGCGATTTCGATGCCGGTGGTTGCGCCCTGGACGGCGGGATTGCCGGGAATACGACGCGGGGCACTCGTGGTGCTGCCGGCCGACCGGCTGGTTTCAGGGGAGTGGGCCGAGAAGAGAAGCGCCGGAGCGCCGGGAGCCCCATCGCGGCAGGATGTGCCGCGCGAAGACGGCCCGGCGCTGGGCTCGGAGTACAGCTCAGGCGCGGGCGAGGCAGATAGCCGGAGCGGGGGTGCAGAAGCGCTCCTGACGGCTCCGGCCTTTGCGGCTTCCCCAGCGGTCGGGCCAATCGCGGCTCCGCACCTCCCTGCTTCAACTGTCGTCCACCGGACGCCGGCTGCGATGACGGTTCCCGCGAGTGATGCGGAACAGCTGGAAGCCCGGACAAACGTGGCCAAAAATACTTTCCGGCCTTCGCTCGCGGCCCTGGCGGCGCTGGGGTACCTCCTGGTGACAGCGGTGTTGCTGATGCGGCTGGGGTGGGGTTTATTTTTGGCGCTGCGGTTGTGGGTGGGGGCGGAGCCGGTGCTATCTGACGCAGAAGTACCTGGAGGGCCCGGGATACGGGTGCGGAGCAGTGAAGCGATCACGTCACCGGTAACGGTGGGGTCGGGAATCGTGCTGCCGGCAGACTACGAGGATTGGGACACGGAGAAGCTGCGCATCGTGCTGGCTCATGAGCGGGCACACGTGCGCCAGGGTGACTTTTACCTGCAGGTGCTGGCGGGACTATATACGGCGATGTTCTGGGTGAGCCCGCTGGGCTGGTGGCTGCGGCGCACGCTGTCTGACCTGGGTGAAGCGATCAGCGACCGTGCGGGTCTGGATCATGCGGCCAGCCGCACATCGTATGCGCGGATCCTGTTGCAATTCGCGGCGATGCCGCATCGGGCGGAGATAGGAGTAGCGATGGCGAGGAACGGAAGTTTCACGGAGCGCATTGAGCGCCTATTGAACGAAAACCATTTCCGGCAGGCCTTTACCGGGGGCAAGGGACGGCTGGTAGCGGCGTTGCTGCTGGTTCCGGCGGCGTTGTTCGCGGCCACGGCGCTGGTCCGGGTAGAGGCAAAGCAGGAGGCTCCGCCGCCGCCGCCGACCGTGGCTGCGCCTGATCTTGCGCCAGCTGTGATTGCGCCGCCCCCGCCACCGCCGGCAATGGCTGCTCCCGCAGCGGTGGCGCCGGTCGCGCCGGCGGCTCCTCCCGTTGCGGTGAAAGCTCCAAAAGCTCCGCCGGTGGAGCCGGTTGCGCCGGAGCCTCCGCCCGCGTTGACGATCTACAGCCCCAACACTCTGCACCTGCTGGTGCCGAAGATGGCAGTGCGGTCGCCTGTGGTGATCGCCCGGGCGCCGGTGGCCAGATTCGGCTTTGTCGGGCAGGAGTCATCGGTGACGTCGTCAGAATCGTCTTCGAGCACCAGCGGCCGATCCGGGCGGGGTTACAGCCGGGATTCATCGGGCAGAGGGTACTCGTATTCCTATTCCTCCGACGGAAATTCATATGCGCTGATCACGGGCAAGGATAAAGGGGACGTGCATTTTTCAGGGAACTGGTTTGACGGCCGGAAAGCGGAGCTGGACAAGGCCCGGCAGATGGCGCACGGAGACTTCCTGTGGTTCACGAGGGATGGGAAGTCGTACGTGGTGGATGACCCCGCGACTGTGAGCCAGATCGAGTCCATGTACAAGCCGATGGAGGAACTGGGACGGCAGCAGGAAGAGCTTGGCAAGCAACAGGAGGCGTTAGGAAGAGAGCAGGAAGAGCTGGGCTCGCGACAGGAAAAGGTGAGCATTCCGGCGCCGGATATTTCAAAAGAAATGGCGGCGTTGACCGAGCAGATGGCTAAGCTTCAGGCGCTGAAGGGCGGGACCGTCACCCAGGAGCAACTTGCGGATCTGCAGGGGAGGCTGGGTGACCTGCAGGGCAAGCTTGGCGAGTTGCAGGGACGCATGGGATCGCGGATGGGAGAGTTTGGCGCAGAACAAGGAAAGCTGGGCGCGCGCCAGGGCGAACTGGGCGCAAAGCAGGGAAAGCTGGGCGAGGAGCAGGGGCGGCTGGCGCGGGAGGCGGACCGGAAGGTGAAGTCGATCATCGATGAGAGCCTGCAACGCGGGAAGGCGCGGCTGGTCGAATAAGCCATTCGTATCGGGGTGGACGCGGGCCGGGAGGACATCCCGGCCTGTCGCGTTTTTGGGCGAGCAGAGACGGGCCGATTGCCTGGGGCGCGGGGATGGGCTTAAGCTGGCGGGGCGCTCAGAAATGCTCCAAATAGTTTTTCCAAGGAGAGTGTCCATGCCCGTCCCAGTCCAGATTGCGAATGCGGCCGTTTCATTTCGAAGGAACGGTGGAATGCTGAAGCGAAGCTTCGCGGGGCTCGCTCCCGAAGAGTGGCTGAAGAGCCCGGAGGCGGGTTCGAACCACATCCTGTGGATTGCGGGGCACATTATCTGGGCGAGGTCGGCGACGCTGAAGTTCCTGGAGGCACCGGCGTGGTCGCGGCCCTGGCTGACCGACTTCGAACGGGGAAAAGAGCTGGAGGACGCGACGAAGTACCCTTCGCCGGAGGAGATGCTGAGCGCATTTGAGGAGATGGACAAGGCGCTCAAGGAGGGGCTGGAGAATGCGACCGTCGAGGCGATGAGCGCAACGGCTCCGCCGAATACGCCGCCGGGGGATGGGACGGTTGGCGGGGTGGTGAACTTTTTGGCGTTCCACGAGACTTACCATGTGGGGCAGGTGGGATATCTGCGCTGCTGGCTGGGGCATGACGGACCGCAGGGATAAGCCGCGCTTGCAACCTTCATAGGGGCCTGGGCGGCGGCGCGACGTGACGGTGCGTTTAGTGGGAGCTTTAGCGGCGCAGCAGATTTTTGGCCAGGAAGAAGACGTTGGCGGGGCGCTCGGCGAGCCGGCGCATGAAGTAGGGATACCACTCGCGGCCAAAGGGGATATACACGCGGACGTTGTATCCGTCGCGAATGAGCTCACGCTGCAGGTCGCGGCGTACTCCGAACAGCATTTGAAATTCGAAACGGCTGGAGTCGATGCCGTGCTGGGTGGCGAAGGCTTTGGCCGCGGATATCATGTTTTCGTCGTGGGTGGCGAGTCCGTGATAGACGGGGCTGTCGAGCAACATGCAGCTGAGACGGATGTAGTTGGAATCGACGTCGGCTTTTTTGGGGAAGGCTACGCTGGGCGGTTCTTTGTAGGCGCCTTTACACAAGCGAATGCGAATGCCGTCGGCGAGGAGCTGCTCGACATCGGCCTGGGCACGGTAAAGATAGGACTGGATGACGATGCCGATGGCGCCGCGGAGACCGGGTTTGGCGTGAATGCGGCGCACGATGTCGAGGGTGACCTGAGTCAGCGATGAATCTTCCATGTCGATGCGCACGAAGTTGCGGGTGGATCGGGCGTGCCGAGCGAGATTTTCGGCGATGCCTTCGGCGAGATCGCGGGAGAGTTCAAGGCCCATCTGGGTAAGTTTGACGCTGACATTGGCATTGATTTTGCGTTCGGCAATCGAATCGAGCAGGCGATGGTAGACTTCGGCGGCCCTGTGCGCTTCGGTTTCCGAGGTGACGCTTTCGCCCAGCGAGTCGAGCGAGACGGCCATGCCCTGGCGATTGACGGCCTCGGCGACGCGCAGGGCGTCCTCGATCTCCATACCCGCCACAAAGCGGGAACTCAGCTTGATTCCAATGGTTGAGCGTTCGCCAAAGCGGCGGAGGAGTCGATTGCGCGAGAGCGCAATAAAGGTGGAACGCAAAAGAGCCATGGTCTGACAGGCCGGCAAGCGGTTGTTTGCGCAGGCAGTCTCTAGTTTCGCACACCGGCGGGAAGAGGAAGGCTTGGTGGTGGCACGAACGAAACCAGAGAACGGTATTTTTCGTTTGCTGAACCGGGGTACGATTTCTGACGGCTTGGCGTCAATTACTGAGACACGGGAGGCCGGATGAATTCGAAGAGAGCGCTGTGCGCGGGAATGATGGTGGGGTTGGCGATGAGCCATTGCATGGCTGCGGATCAGCCGCTGCCCTCAACCGCGGGCGAAACGTTGAGCGGACAGAAGATGGTGCTGGCCGAGGCGGTGCGGGGACACGAAGCGGTGATTGTGGCCGGCTTCAGCCGCGAGGGCGGAAACGAAGCGGGGGCGCTGGTGAAGGCGATCCACGCGGACGCGGCCCTGAACGGCGTGCCGGTCTACACAATGGCCATGCTGGAGGGCGCACCGGGATTCATCCGCGGGATGATCAAGAGCGGAATGAAGAAGAGCGTGCCGGCGGCGGAGCAGGGGAACTTCGTTGTTTTTACGCAGGATGAAAAAGTGTGGCGGAGCTATTTTGGCGTGGACGGGGACAAGGACGCCTACGCGGTCCTGCTGGATGGGGATGGGAAGGTTCTGTGGCATGGACACGGAGCGGGAGCGGGGCTGGAAACGCAATTGAAAGCGTCGCTTCCGGGCAAGTGAAGTGCATCTTTGAACTAACTGGCTAGTCGATCCGGAACAGGACACAGCCGTGCGGAGGCAGATCGAGCCCAAGCGTTTTCCCGGCAGGAAGCTGCTTGCGGTTGTAGACATCGTAGATACCATGCGTCGGAGCAGACTGGTGAAGGTCGGAGACAGGCAACTGACCTTTGAACGGTGAGTCGGCCAGGTTGAAGATGGCGATGTAGTTTTTGGGTGCGGGGCCGCCGGTGCGGGCGTGCCAGGCACGGAGATCCGGACTCGGACCGGAGCCGGCGGGGAGTGCCAGCGGCGCGCTTTCGACCGCGTTCTGATCGAGGTCGAGGACTTCCTTGTTGGTGAGAAGCGAGCGGGTGAAGGGATCGAGCTGGGTCAGGTTGCCGCCAAAGATGAGCGGCGAGCGGGAGACAGCCCAGAGAGTGAACTCGGTCTGCTGCTCAGCCTGGGTGTACCGCGAGGCGCGCGGATCGCCCCATCCGGGGTGCGGCCTGAGTGAGCCTTCGGGGAGCATATCCGGGTCAGGCCAAGCGCCGGGCTTGTTGTAGGGCTGCCACGCGGCAATGCGATCGAATTCTTCCTTGAGGCCGAAGGGGAACTCCTGTTTTTTGCCGGTGGGATTCCAGACGTCCCAATGATCGTCAGTGATGCGCCACATCTGGGCGTACTGAGCGACCTCGGCGGCGTGGGAGAGCTGGGTTGGGCCCGGGGACAGGCTGAGGACGATGGGGCGGCCGGTCTTGCGGATGGCTGCGGCGATCTGGCGAATCTCGGTGGGCCGGTAGGGATGGTCGCTTACGCAGTCGACCTTGATGTAGTCCAGTCCCCAGGACGCGTAGAGCTTGAACATGGCGTCGTAGTAGGCCTGGCCGGCGGGGGTGTCGCTGACGCCGTAGTTGCCTTCGTCCCAGGGGCAGGTGGCGGGGATGTCGGCGGCGTCCTGGGCGTGGAAGCCTTCGCCGATGGGGAGATTCTGCTGCACGACTTCTTTGGGGATGCCGCGCACGATGTGAATCCCGAATTTAAGGCCCTTGGCGTGGACATCATCGGCGAGGGGCTTGAAGCCGGCGCCGTTGGCGGCGGACGGAAAGCGGTTAATGGCGGGGATGAGCTGGCCGTGGTCGTCCCAGACATATTTGCGGGCGGGGACGTCGGCGGCGAAGGGATCCTGCATGTACCAGCCTTCGTCGATGACGTCGTAGAGCCAGCCGTACTGCTTGAGGCCGGCGAGGACCTCGGTGTTGGCGCGGTACTGGGCTTCATCGATGGTGAGGCCGTAGGCGTCCCAGCTGTTCCACCCTAGGGGAGGCGTCGCCGCCACCACCTGCGCCACCTGTGGTGGGGCTGACTTCGCCACCTGCGGTGGGGCTGACTGCGCCACCTGCGGTGGGGCCAACTGCGCGCCTGCGGGGCGCGCCAACTGTGGCAGGATCGACGTCAACGCGAGAGAGAGCGCCAGTTTGCCTGGGAAATGCATGAGGAAACGTATACCACGGCGGCCGGCGGATACGGTAAGGCAGCGAATGTCACGATTGGGGGTTGGTTACCGCTTTCAAGTGTAATGGGCGAATGGAAAGAGGCGCATTGCGATGAGTACGACTGAGAGGCCAACCGGCGACAAAGACCCGCTGTTCAGGACGCGTTGGAATCCGCAAGGGTTCAAGACCAATTGCGGATTCTGTGCGATCTCGTACGCTTTGGAACAGCAGAAGGGGACGTTCCTGGATGCAGACAAGATCTACGACATGACGCTGGAACAGTTGAAGATCGAGAAGGAGGGAAACCGCGACCCTCTTCCGCGGCTGTTGATCTTTCCGGGACCTGGAGTAGACGGCGCGGTCGCCAGGGGTGGTTATCAACCGCTGGGCGAGGGGGGCCGCAGTCCCGCCAACTACACCATATGGGCGGTGGCGTCGCTGGTCGGGCTGGGATTGAAGTCGGGCGACCGCCAGCTTCTGAACTCTCTGATCGAGTTCGCTTCGAGAAGCAAGCCGGGGTGGAAGCTGGACGATTTTGTCGAGGCGCGGATGGACCGTCCCGGCCTGGCGGCGAAGGCTACGTTCGCCAGCATGAAGCGGCACGTGGAAGAGGAACTGAAGGGGAACTCGATCATCGGTTCGATCGGGCGTTCTCACTTCGTGAACATGAGCTTCGATCCGAGAGGCGAGTGGAAGGTTTTTGACGCGCAGAGAAACATGCAGTACGACGGTCGACGGATCAAGGCGGAGTTTGCCTCGCTGGATTTGTTTGAAAGGGTCTCGACCGGAGCCTGAGCGGAGACATGCTCAGGGCCGGACAGACTCTGAGGAATGCGCAGGATTTTTCGCGGCGCCGAGTTCGTCTTTGTAGACTTTGCCGCCTTTCATGACGAAGGGGACGTGCTCGAGGATTTCGATCTTGTCGAGGGGATTGCTGGGGACGGCGATGAGGTCGGCGTACTTCCCTGCCTCGAGGGTGCCGACGTCTTTGGCGCGGTCGATGAGGTCGGCGGCGCTGGAGGTGGCGGCGCGGATGGCGGCGGCGGGGGTCATGCCGAACTTGACCATGTAGTGGAACTGTTTGGCGTTATCGCCGTGGGGATACACGCCGGCATCGGTGCCGAAGGCGATTTTGACGCCGGCGGCGACGGCCTTGGCGAAGTTCTCGCGCTGCAGGCGGCCCACCATTTTTTCCTTGTCGACGTTTTCCTGGGGCAGACCGAATTCCACGGCCTTGCCGAGGATGTAGTCGTCGTTGTAGATATCCGCAACCAGGTAGGTGCCATGGGCCTTCATCATCTCGATGCCTTCCGCATCGACCAGGGAGCCGTGTTCGATGGAATCGACGCCGGCGCGGACTGCGTCCTTGATGCCCTGAGTGCCGTGGGCGTGGGCGGCGACTTTGCGGCCGGTGGCGTGGGCGGTATCGACTGCCGCCTTCATCTCTTCGTAGGTGAATTGTTCGGCGCCAGGCTTGTCGCCCTGGGAGAGGACGCCACCGGTGGCGAGGATCTTGATGACGTCGACTCCGTACTTGACCTGGGCACGGACGGCGTGGCGGATTTCGTCAGGGCTGTCGACGATGGCGAAGTCTTTCTCCGCCGGGTACATCGCGTTGGAGACGGCGGGGGCGAAGCCATTCATGTCGCCGTGGCCGCCGGTGATGGAGAGCGCCGGACCGCTGGCAACGATGCGGGGGCCGGGAATAAAGCCTTCGTCGATGGTGCGGCGCAGGTCAACGGCGAGGAAAGGCGGCGAGCCCACATCGCGCACGCTGGTGAATCCGGCGCGCAGAGTGTGTTCGGCGTTGACGACGGCGTAGAAGCCGAAGTTGAAGGGGCCGAGTTTCACCTGGTTGATGGGGTCATACTGGTCGGCGCGGTAGGACAAGTGAGTGTGGCAATCGATAAGCCCGGGCAGAACCCAGTCGCGGGAGAGATCGATGACGTCGGCTCCGGCGGGGATGGCGACCTCGGCGGCGGTTCCGACCCGGGTGATGCGGTCGCCGTCGACAACCAGGATCATGTTGTTGCGGAGGTCATCAGTGGTGGCGTCGAAGAGGTGCCCGGCCTTTACGTAAACGGTGGGCGGAGGCGGCGCTTTAGTCTCGGGCTCGGCAGCGGCGGCGAGAGCAAAAGGAGCAAACGCAATCAACAGACTGGCAAGGGCGGGGCGGACGAAGGGCACGGGCACTCCTTGGAGCGGGATCGGAACAGGATCGGTTGTGGGAATTATAGATAAGGCGGTGTGTGCTACCCAGGCGGCTGGGCCACGAGAAGTACGGCACGCTTGGGAACTGGCATCAGTCCCGGATGCGGCGACGGCTGCTCTTCGGGCCGCGAAAGTGGAAATATTTTAACTGCCGGCAAAGAATGCATTCCCAGGGATAGTAGCCGAACCAGGGAAGAATGACCTTCTGGAGGAAGCCGGCGCGGGCGATGCGGCGCATGGGCCGTCCGCATTCGGAGCAAAGCAAGTCGTGCGGCTGGGCCGTGGACAGTCGGCCGGTTTCAGAAGCCATGCGGTTTCCTTATAACCGAGTAGATGCACGTTACGGATCGGCCTGAAGAGCCCGGCCATTGCACCCGGAGCAATAAACGGGAGACGCGCCGGGCCAAGCACAAAATCAAACACAACAATATACCGATATTAATCGGGTCAAGAACATATGAAAAATCAACCCTCACGGCGACGCCAGTTTGAAAGGGCTTGCCCCCGTGCGATGGCAACGGCGGGGGTGCGTGATCCTGTTCAATTCGCCTGGAGGCGATCGAGGCCTTCCGCGGCTAGGCCGGCAACAGACCTGGCGAGAGTGGGGGAGGCGTTGAGGGATTCGGGACGTTCGAGGCGGATGCCGAGCCCCGCGGCATATTCGCGAAACGCGATGTCGACGTCGTAGAGGATCTCGACGTGGTCGCAGAGAAAACCTACGGGCTGAAGAATGAGGGCCTTGACGCCTTCCGCGGCGAGAGCATCGAGGGTGGATTCAACGGTAGGCCCGATCCAGGGACCGCCGCTGGCGCCCTGGCTCTGGAAGGCGAAAAACCAGCGGGGAATTTCGGGCACGCGAGAGGCGACGAGTGCGGCAGTACGCCGGGCTTCCTGCGCATAGGGGTCGGCGCCTTCGCCGGGCCAGTGCCGGGGTTGACCTTCGCTGGCCCCCGGGGTCTGGATGGTGCGGCAGGGGACGCTGTGGGCGGTGAAGAGCACGGGGACGGGCGCGCCAGTTTCGGCGGCTAGTTTGGCCAGGGTGGGCCGAAGCCGTTCAGCGAAAGCATCGGCGAGTCCGGGGTTGGCGGCCCAGCCTTCGGTGAAGTCGATCTTGAGGGGTCCGGCTTCAGCCAGAACGGCGCGGCGGTAGAGGCCCACGCTGGTACGGGAGTTCTGAGGCGCCATACACAGCACGGCAGCCTCCTCAATGCCATCGGCGCGCATCTGGCGAACCACGTCGGGGATATACGGCCGCCAGTTCCGCATGCCGACGTAGACGGGGACAGGCCGGCCGGAGGCAGCAAGCTCGGCCTCCGCCAGGCGGCCCTGTTCCAGGGTGAGTTCAGTGAGGGGGCTGCGGCCGATGAGGCCATAACGATGCTGAATTTCCTCAATGACGTGCTGGGGCATGGGCCGGCCGCTGACCACGTTGCGCAGGTATTCGGGGATCTGATCGATGGTCTCGGGGGTTCCGTGGGCAAGCAGGAGAACCGCGCGGCGGGGGCTGGAGGGAGTGGAATCGGGGCTGGGCATGAACTTTCCTTGGGGATGACGCCTTCGATTTATTTCGTGGTGTCGCTCGGGAGCGAAGCGGAGGCTCAGGTCTCCAGGCGGAAGTCGCGGACCATCTTTACCACGGCCTGGACGTTTTCGACCGGGGTATTGGGGACGATGCCATGGCCGAGGTTGAAGATGTGTCCGGGGCGACCGGCAGCGGAGCGGAGGACCTCTTTAACGCGCTGCTCGAGGATTTCGCGAGGAGCGAAGAGGGTGATGGGATCAAGGTTTCCCTGCACCGCGCAAGCTGGGCCGACGGCGCGCCAGCCCTCGTCGATGGGCTGACGCCAGTCGAGGCCGATGACGTCAGCGCCGGTCGCGGCCATATCGGAGAGCAGTCCGGCGGTTTCGACGCCGAAGTAGATGACGGGAACGCCCATGTCCTGCACGGCGCGCACCAGGCGCTTGGAGGCGGCGAAAGCGTAGTCGCGGTAGTCGGAGAGGGAAAGGGAGCCGACCCAGCTGTCAAAGATCTGGATGACGTCGGCTCCGGCCTGAACCTGCTGCCGGCAGTACTCGGTCAGGACGGTGACGATCTTGTCGAGGAGGGAGTTCCAGGCCAGCGGGTCGCGGTACATGATGCGCTTGGTCTCGATGTAATTGCGCGAGCCGCCGCCCTCGATCATGTAACTGGCGAGAGTGTAAGGAGCACCGCAGAAGCCGATGATTCCGAGGCGGTCCTTGAAGTGGGCGGCAACTTTCTGAATGGCGCGGGCGACGTAGCCGAGGTCATCGGCGCGGTCGGTGCGGAGGAGGCGGACGTCTTCGGCGGTGCGCACGGGATGGTGCACGACGGGGCCTTCGCCGGCCTGGAATTCGAAATCGAGGCCCATGGGCTCGAGGGGCAAAAGGAGGTCGGCAAAGATGATGGCGGCATCGACGCCGAGTTTCTCCGCGGCGGTGATGGTGACTTCCGCGGCCAGGTCGGGCTGCTTGCAGATCTCGACCAGGGTATGGTGCTTGCGCACGTCGCGGTATTCCTGCATGTAGCGGCCGGCCTGGCGGAGGAACCAGACGGGGGTGCGATCGACGGGACGGCGCAGGCAGGCGCGAATGAAGCGTCCACCGTCGAAGAGGGTTTCTTCGGCGGGCAGAGTCAGGTTGGGTTTCTCCATACTGGAAAGATTTTAACGGGATCAGGCCGGGATGAACGCCGCGGGATCGAAGTTGTGTGCGCAATGTCACCAGGCAGGCGTGTTGAGAGGCGGGTGATGATAGCCGAATCCTTGAGGGCGTCAGGAATGGCGGAAGAGCGCAGCACGGGAGTGCGTGCTAGACTTCCGGTGTTTAACGAGGCTCAACGCTCGCGGTGTGCAGGGGTGGGAGGTTTTCCCGCGCCGGCTGGCCCGAGTGTCTCGGACAGTTTTAGAACAGCCCAGGCAGGTTTAGAACAGCCCAGGCAGGTTTAGAACAGCCCAGGCAGGCAGGTGGAAATGACAGCACAGGGGTGGAGTTCCCGGTGGAGTCGCCGGGATTTTGTGAAGGCGGCGGGCGCGGCGGCAGTGGTCAGTAGCAGCCCATGGGCAAGCGCACGGCGGGTGGCGGCGAACGATCGCATCACCATCGGAGTGATCGGCTGGGGCATGATGGGGCCGGCCAATACCAAGGCGTTTCTCGGCGAGAAGGGCTGCCAGGTGGTGGCTGCATGCGACATCGAGAAAAAACACCTCCAGAAGGCAGTCGATACCATCAACGGGCACTATGGGAACCAGGACTGCAAGGCCTACCGCGATTACCGTGAATTGCTGGGTCGCGAAGATATCGATGCGGTGATGATTGCGGTTCCGGATCACTGGCACGCGATCGTAGCGACCGAAGCGGCACACCGGAAGAAGGACATTTACGGGGAGAAGCCGCTGGCGCGCACCATCGCGGAACAGCAGGCGATCGTGAAGGCGGTGCAGCAGAACAACATCGTCTGGCAGACGGGTTCCTGGCAGCGTTCGGTGGCCCAGTTTCACAAGGCCGCCGAGATCGTGCGGAGCGGGCTTATCGGAACTGTGACACACGTGGAAGTGGGACTTCCGGGCGGCCACCACGATTTTCCGGGAACGGCCGCGGCGCTGATGAAGAAGATCGCAGCGAGCGGGGAGAAGATCGACAGTCCGGCCCAGATCGTACCGGGGACGCCGGCGTGGAAGCTGGCGTTAAGCGAGCCCAGCCCAGACTTCGACTACGACCGCTGGGTGGGTCCGTCGAGGATGGAGCCGTACATCGAGCAGCGGGTGTATCAAAACTGGCGGTGGAACTACAACACGGGCGGCGGGCAACTGCTGGACTGGATCGGGCACCACGGCGATATCGCGCACTGGGGCCTGGGTTTCGATGAGACAGGACCTTCGGAAGTAGTCGGTTTTGGCGAGTTCCCAGCCCGGGACGCGGTATGGAATACGGCCACCAAGTACACCATCGAGTGCACCTACAGCAAGGACGTGACGAAGTATCCCGGCGACGTGAGGATGACGATCGCGGGCGGGTCGAAGGCGATCGCCATGGGCACGAAATGGATTGGCACGGACGGATGGGTGTGGGTCGACCGCGACGGATTTGACGGGTCGAATCCGGAGTGGGCCAAGGCGGAGACGCTTCCCGAAGACATGCGCAAGGCCAAGCTCTACGAGTCGGCAGAGCACCGGCGGAATTTTCTGGAGTGCGTGCGGTCGCGCAAGCCGACCATTGCGCCGGTGACGACGGCCCATCACTCAACCATTCCCGGTCACCTGGGGCTGATTTCGATGCTGGTGGGGCGCCCCTTGAAGTGGGATGTCGAGCAGGAGACCATCGCCAACGATCCGGAGGCTACGGCGCTGCTTTCGCGTCCGTATCGCTCGCCTTACAAGCTGGGGTGAATTTCTCGGTCGCGCACAGCGCAGGCGATTGGCGGTAGTGTGGCTTGTCGCCTCAGCTGTCATTGCGGCATGTACTGATGGGCCAAGTCGACGCCATCTTTTCCGCAGCTGTAACACTTTGGTGTGATAGCGGCGCCGCCGGCTGAACCGGGAGGATGGGGTCAGAGAAAAAAAAACGGCCCCCGTTTTCGGCGGGGGCCAAGTTGCCTTGGTTCTCTCTGTTACGAGAGCTTGGTTGGCGGCCAGACGGCGGGGTAGCCGTCGGCGCGGAAAGAGCCTCGGGGGAGTGGCTGCGCGGTCTTAGGGCCGCTCCGCACCGTTCGTGGATGCAGCACCCTGGGGTGATGCGGCATCCCGGGCCGCCAAACTGTTTTCCATCAAACGGATGTGTACGCTGCTGGTCTTGAGGGGCTTAGCCTCCTCGGTGCCGCCAGCATTAGCCGCTTCTGCCTGGGCATTGCCCAGAGCGACCGCGTGTACCCGAAAGACGGGAATGTCGTGTTCAACCAGGTAACGCTTGACTGATTCAGCCAGGCGCTCCGAGTTTTGAATGCCCACCGTACCACGGGCGGGCGAATGCGCTTCAACTTCGACGATGTATCCCTTGTGACCCTTGACGCTGTCAGCCAGATCGTCGAGCTGCTTCTTGGCATCGTCCGACAGAACCGACGAGCCGCGTTTGAAAGGTACGTCAACTTCGTTGATCGGTTTGTATTGATCGATACCGCTGACGGTGGTGTGAAGCTGATCGACGTGGCCCGATGCTCCCTGGGCTACGGTGTTGGCATTTTGAGCCTGGGTTCCGGCAGCGGTGGCAGCTTGATTAGCTGCGTCCGCCGTGGACTGCGCCTGGTGAATGCCGGCCTGGGCGCGGCTATCAACATCTGAAATCTGTTTGGCGTTGCGAGCCGTTACTTCATCGAGCTCAGTGAGCCGGTCATTAATGGGATCGGTCTGTTTCTTCACCCACTTTTTGCGCGCCATGGGATTAACGCGACCCCAAAAACCCTCCCGCGCCCCGCTGTTCAACGGTTTCGCCGTTGGGGAGGGCTGTTGTTGCGAGGTCGAAGGAGGGTTTTCTTGAGAACCGGAATTGGACTGGGTCTGCTGCGCCCCGGCGGGGATCGCGATCGCAGAGGCCAGGGCGAACATCGCCAGCTGGCTTTGGAACAAGTTCCGGGATGTGATGGATCTCATCAAAAGTCTGCCTCTTGTTGAAGCTTGATCTCCGCTGACACCGCGGGGTGAGCAATCTTGCTGCTCGCCGCTATAGTTAGCAACGCGGATGCCAAACGGAATAGCTGGGCGTGTAAAACCTTAAGGCGCTCATTAGCAATGGTTTACCGAAATGTAACTTTGGAGGCTAGGGGAATAATTTGCGGGTAAGCCGGGAGTTAGGGGCGTAGTTTTTACAAACGAGGGTAACTCTTACCCGGTAACCTGCGATGTAACCTTAGTCATGCACATTACTTAGTCTGCACATGAAGGACGCGGAGTTGCGGATAAGCTCCGTCCCAATCCGGGGTAACGGCGTCGAAGATGAGGCGGAAATCGCGCTCCTCGCCGGGCTTGAGGGGTGCGGCGGAAAGAGGCTCGAGATCGACATACGGATCTCTTGTGCGGATGACTTTAAGCTGCTGGGTTTCGTTCTGGGCGACTTCCTGGGCGGCATTGCGGAACAGGATTTGCACAGTGACGCCGCTGATGACACTGGAGCCTTTGTTGGCGATGTGGCCGTCGAGGTAGGTGACTTTTCCGCCGGCCAGGTTGCCGGATTCGCTCATCTGCAGATTGGAGATGGGCAGATTGGCGGCGTAGGGATCGGGGGCGGCGGAAACGGGAGCGACGGTTGAGGAACTTTTGCCGTGTCCCATGAAAAAGAAAACGGCGGCGGCGATGACGAGCACGGCAGCAGCGGCTATGGCCAGCGGGAGCCAGTTGCGCTCGCGGACGGGGGCGGAAGGCATCAAGTCGGGACCGTTGCTCACCAGCGGATTTTACACCTCGTTACCAGGAAGATACCGCCCCGGAAGTGTCGGCGCCGGCAACCTACAGGTCGAACTCAACCGCGCCGATGCTTGAGGCGTTGAGTCCGCAAGGAGTTTGGCAATTTTTGGAAGGAGCCATACCGCTGCAGGGAGAAGCGGACCTGCTGCCCCGAGCTGCGGCTATGAAGAAATCTTCACAATTGGATTGGAATCCGCGGAAAGGTCGCAGCGTCTAACCGGGTAGAAAGAGCACCTATAAGCCTGAAAGATTTTGCGGCCGGTTGGCGAAACGAATGGATCGTTGCCGCCACGATGGAATCGAGACTCCCACACAGTCCTTTGGGGACAAGAAAGGCAGGCGCCCGATGCAGCCCATTTCTCCTACCGCGGCAAACGCGCTGCCGATGACATCCGGCGATGCTTCCGCGCGGAAGCGTCCGATGGAAGACGTGGTTTATCAAGCCGTGACGGTTGCCGCGATCCTGCTGGTGCTGGGAAGCCTCTGGATTTTTTAGTCGGCGCGCAGGAAATCAAAATCCCTTCAAACCCGCTAATGCAGGCATCGTCGACTGTTGCTAGCGTACGGCAGCGGTCCGGGACATCGCGGCGATGTGCCACACCACGGTTCCCAGCACCGCTGCGATAACCAGCGGCAGGAACAATGGGGAGAGGGTTCCCTGCCCTTTGCGCGCCAGGCTGAGGGTGAAGTATTGAATCCACGCAAACAAACAGGCGACCTCAGCGCTGAGCCAGGCGATCATGGCGAGGGCGATGGCTTCGAGGCGGAGGCGGTTTTCACGGGTAACCCGCACCGGGAAGTTGAATGATGACGGAAAGCGCGCCACCAGGGACATCAGCAGAAAGATGATAGTGGCCATCGCCGGCTGCAGCCAGAGCATGGCGGGGCGGCCCCAGCCGTTGGGGTGGCCGGCCGCGTCGAAATGAACCGGGATTTGGGCGGGAAGCGGGTGAGGCCCGTAGACCGCGTACGCCGTTACTGCCCAGATAAAAAACAGGGCGGTAACGGCGATGGCCATGAGTGCGGTTCGCATGGGCAGGTAATTATCCAAAGCGGGCGCGCTTGACGGTCTGGCGAAAATCTTCTCCGCGAACCTCGACGGTTACGCACATCTCGGCCAGTCGGGAGCGCATGCGGTCGCCAATCCGATCGCCGAGGGTGGGCTCGCGAGCAGCGCGCTCCACGTCGGAGAGGGTACCGGCTCCGGCGCCCAGATCGGGGTAGTTGGTAGTAATGATGGTGGTCTGCTTGTCGTTGTAGCGGGTGTTGAGAATGAGAGCCACGGTGTCCCAGACCCACTCGTTGGGCTTCTGAGCGCCGAGGTCGTCGAGCACCAGGACCTCGGCGTTGAAAACCGGCTGGAGCAGTTCGAGTTCGGTGGTGCTGACCTGCGGGTTGTAGCTGTTCTGGATGCTCTTGAGCAGTTCGCGATAGTCGCAGAAGAGGCCTTTGACGCCGCGCTCCTGGATGAGGCGGCGGAGGACGCCGACGGCGAGGTGAGTTTTGCCTACGCCGATTGACCCCGTGAGGAGAAGCCCTTTTCCGGCAGTATCCACGGGATAGGCTTCGACGAAACGCCGAGCGACGAGATGAGCCCGGCCAAGAGACGGGTCGGCGCCGCGGAATGCGGTTTCATAAGCATCGAGAGAAAAGTGCCGGTAGCGCTCGGGAATTCGGGCGGCGGCGAGGCGGCGTTCTTCGCGCTGGACTTGCTGGCACTCGCAGGGGCGGGAGACCCAGGCTCCTGCGGAGGACATGACCCGCACCAGTCCGATACCACCGCAGATTTCACAAATGGCCATGCTTGATTCAAGCGTAGCGCACGGAGCGGGCAAGGGGCCTTGTGCAGGGCGGGGCGAAGGTGTGGAAAATGGCACTGCAACCGCCGCTTTGACGACGTGAGCGCCATCACTGTCAGCGCTGAAACCCCGGCCCCATACTCTTACCCAACATTAGACGAGCGCACCCAAGCGAAACCCGGACTCCGGAGGCAGGCCCTTTCCGGAGGACCGCGGGGCTTTGTGTGTGGTTCGGGCGAGCGGACGGGGTAGCCGGGCAAGGTGCATTGCACTCCGGCACAGATCAGGTGATCGCCTCCCGCAGCTGGCTTTGGAGGCTATCTTGAGCAATCGTGGTCGGACTCAGTTCGTTGCGTGTCTGGTTGTACTTGCCGGGGTGTGGGGATGCGGCGGGGGCGGGTCGAAGAACAGCACCACGACCGGCGGTGGCGCATCGGCAACGATCGCCGTAGCAGTGTCGGCATCGGCGGCGACGATCGATGCGACTAACACGGTCAGCCTCAAGGCAACGGTCACCAATGACAAGAACAGCGCCGGAGTGACGTGGTCGGTGAGCGGCGGCGGCACGGTTACGGGAACGACGGCGGCGGCAACCTACACGGCTCCCTCGCCCGGCGTTGCGGCGCTGACGGTCAAGGTGACTGCGACATCGGTCGCGGACGCAACCAAAAGCGGCTCAGCAACGATTGCTGTACCGGCGGCGCCCGGGATTACCACGAGCAGCCTGGCCGCGGGAGCAGTAGGAACCGCGTATGCCGCGCAGCTGGCGGCGAGCGGCGGGATTCCGCCCTACACCTGGGCAGTGAGCGGCGGCACGATGCCGGCCGGACTGGTCCTCGGGACGGACGGATCGATAGCGGGCACGCCGAAGGCCGGGGCAGCGGGAACGAATGACGTGACGTTTCAGGTCACGGATGCGGGCACGCCAAACGCACTGACGACCACGGCGAAGCTGCCGGTTGCAGTGACGGCGGCGCCGGCGGTGACGTTTGGCGGATCGAGCCTCGCGGACGCGACGATGGGCAGCGCCTATACAGGTTCCGTGGCCGCAAGTGGCGGAGTCGGACCACTGACTCACAGCCTGGCAGGCGGCGCGCTCCCGGCGGGCATGACGATTTCAGCCAGCGGGGCCATAACAGGCACACCGACGGCAGCGGGTACTTATTCGATCACGGTGAAAGCTCAAGACGGGTTCGGCGACACAGCGAGCCAGGTGTTTTCTTTGCGGGTGGCATCGCGGCAGATCAACATCAGTGCGCCAACCCTGTCGACCGGCTATGTGGGCCTCAATTACACGCCTGTTCAATTCGCCGCGACGGGCGGTTCGGGGACGGGATATACCTGGGCGGTGGCAAATGGCTCAGCGCTTCCGAATGGAATCACGTTATCGGCAGGCGGAGCGCTGGGCGGGCAGCCCACCGCGGCGGGAACAGCGGCATTCAGCGTGACGGTCACTGACTCGATCGGGGAAACGGCGACGGTTCCGCTCTCCATGACAATAAAGCCGGGGATCACCGTCACCACTTCGGCGACGCTGCCTCCGGGCAACGTCCATGTCCCTTACTCGGTGATGGTTTCGTCGACGGGCGGTGCGGGATCTCCGTACCTGTGGTCCGTGGCGAACGGGTCGAGCCTGCCTGGCGGATTGCGGCTGCAGAACAACGGACTGATATCCGGAACTCCGACCGCGGGCGGCTCATTCAATTTCACGCTGACAGTGACTGACCTGGTGGGTAACACCGCGAACAGCGCTTTCTCGATTTCGATCGGAACGGGTGTGATGATCACATCGGATACGACGCTTCCGACGACGTGGGTAGGAGGGTCTTTCATCCAGAAGCTAAATGCCGCCGGAGGCACCGGGAACGGCTACAGCTGGACTCTGAACGTTGGCTCGTTCTTGCCGGCGGGAATCACCCTCACGGCGGCCGGCCAGTTGAAGGGCAACCCGACAATCGCGGGCGATTACGCCTTCGCTCTCACGGTAAAGGATTCGGGCAGCAATACGGCCAGCGCGACTTTTTATCTCACCGTCAACACGACGGTCAAAGTTACGTCACCGGGCCTATTACCGGATGGCAGCATCGGTGTCCCTTACACCGATGTTCTTTCCGCGGCCGGCGGAAGCGGCAGCGGCTATATTTGGACGGTTACGTCGGGAGCCAGCGCGCTAAGCACGCTCGGGATCGCGGTTTCGACGAGCGGCGTGGTCTCGGGTACTCCTTTGACGGCCGGGACGGCCAGCTTCACGGTGTCGGTCACAGACTCTTCACTCACCTATGGGAGCGCCACGTTCACCCTGACGGTGGATGGCCCGGGTGGTCGAGTCAGCGGAACTGTTTCGCTGGTAAATAACTGCAGCGGCGCGGCAACGCCAGCGGTGACGGTGAGGATCAATACAACTCCGCCGCAGACCAGCACCACCGACAGCAGCGGCCACTATTTCTTCGCATCGGTTCCGAGCGGGACCTACACAATCACGCCTTCGATCTCCGGCCCTTCGGCGGTTTTCTACCCCTCTTCGCTGGCCGGGGTCTCGGTGGTGGGGGCGGCGGTGACGGGTCAGGATTTCAGCCTTTCAGTGGGTTACGTCGTTTCGGGCAGAGTTAATTACGGAGGACCCGAGAAGGGGCCAATCTACTTGTCGCTGAACAATGCGTGCGGAGGAGGCTCGGCCGGAACGAGTGTCTCGGCGCCAGGAAACTTCACCATTCGCGGTGTGGCTCCGGGGACTTACGCACTGCAGGCCTGGCGAGACAACCAGGGCTTCGGCAGTCCCGACATCGCGGATGCGATCGGATCTACCTCAGGCGTTACGGTGACTTCCGCGGACTTGGATTCGGTTTCGGTGACAATGAACGATCCCGCGCCCGCAGTGCTGAGTTCCGGGCCGACCCTGAACAGCATCAGCCCGATGGATCAAGGAGTGCTGATCAGCTTTGGAGCGATCACGGGGACCAATTCCAACGGAATCGTGGCGGATCTCGCCACCTCATACACGGTGCAATGGAGCAGCGAGGCGGAGATCCCGGACAACGCTCCAAGCTACACCTTCAAGGCCGGCGGCGCGGGCGGTACGGGCGTGCTGCTGCTGAATAACGGGCTGACGGGACTGACGGGAACGTTTAACAACGGCACGACGCTGTACTTCAGAGCTCAGGGCCAGACTGCTGCCGGATCAGGACCATGGACCTACTTTGGCGGCTCCAGCAATCCGACCGGAGTAACGATCGGGGCACCCTCGGGCGGCAATACAATCACTGGCACCGTGACCTCAACGGGGATTAATGCTACTGGACCTCTGTACGTCGGGTTCTACGACATGAGCACCGGCCAGGCATACGCGGCGCGGGTCTCGTCACCGGGAGTGGTGCAGCCGTTCACGCTGCAGGTTCCGAGTGGAACCTACATCCAGTTCGCCGTTCTCGATCAGAACAACGACGGCATGATCGACCCTGGCGATGTCTCCAATGTTCAAGAACAGAAGAACGTGGCGATCGCGGGTCCGGGCACGGAAGACGTGGATCTGACCGATATAGCGAGCTCCATCTACGTGACAACACAACACTGGAGCCAGACGGTTCTGGGGGGTTCGACTCCATTCACCAATACGGGCTACGGAGTGTCTTTTGACCTTGCGGAGGGAGACAAACTGCCTGTTTCAGTAACGCTCATTTCGGGTCCGAATGTGATTAGCCCGATCGACATGGCGAAGTGCGCGAGTTGCGGAAACGTCCAGTTCCAATACAACACGACCATCAACGCAACGGTGCCGGTGGTTGGAGACACCTATAACTTCGAGGTGACTTACAGCGACGGGACATCGGAGACAGTCACGGGCGCGGTGAACGGGATTCTGAGCGACTTCGCGACCAGTCTGGCACCATCGGGAAGCACCAGCGTCGGAGCAACACCTACTTTCAGCTGGACGGACCCGTCCAATGCTGGAAACTACACCTACTCGTTCATGCTCTGGGACGGGTTCGGGAACCCGATTTGGCAGATCCCGGCGAACAACTCGCGGTCAGGCGGATTCGATAATACGGTCACATCCATCCCATGGACCACCGATCCGGCGACGTGGGGGAGCGCGCCCACTTTACCCAGCCTGACGCCAGGTGCAACGTATTACTGGCAAATCCAGGACCAGGACAAGAAGGGAAATTCCGCCCAGGTTCAGACGTATTACGTGCCATAGGCCGTTGGGCCACGCACCTCGGAACGGCCAGCCTGACCGGCTGGCCGTTTCTTCGGGTAGGACTTTTTAAGGCGATCGCCGGAGGGTGCCTAAGCGACGAGGATAGTCGAACGGAACGAATTGAGGGCCTCGCTATCCGGCTGGAACCGGAATGCTTAAAATCGAACCGCAGGATGCAGGTGGGGTTTGGATGCCGACAAAATCCTTGCGGCCTGCGGGGGAGAGATTCAGTTGATACGACTCGATTTTCGAATTGGCGTTTTTGGAATGGCGCTGGCTGCGTTCGGCGGTATCGGTTTATGGGGGCAGGAGCCGGCCAGCCTGCCGGAGAGCAAAGCGCCTGCCCCGGTACAGACGCAGACTGCGCCGGTGCCCACACCAATGACCTCCGGGGAGAAATCGCATCAGGAGCAGTTGAAGAACGACTGGCCGCTGCTGGCGAAGTACAAGGAGGATGATTTGAAACTGGCAGCCCCGGCGCCCGGAGAAAGCAGGGTGGTGTTCATGGGCGACTCCATTACGGAGGGTTGGCATCTGCAGGACTCATTTCCGGGCAAGCCATATGTGAATCGCGGCATCAGCGGGCAGACTTCACCACAAATGCTGGTGCGGTTCCGGCAGGACGTGATTGACTTGCAGCCGAAGGTGGTCGTGGTGCTGGCGGGCACCAACGATATTGCGGGGAACACCGGACCGATGACCCTGGAGCAGACCGAGGAGAACATTGCCTCGATGGCGGATCTGGCAACTGCGAATCATATTCGGGTGGTGTTGTGTTCGGTGCTGCCGGCGTATGACTTCAAATGGCATACGGGCCTGGAGCCCGCGCCCAAGATCGTTGCGCTGAATACCTGGATCAAGTCGTATGCGGCGGAGAAAGGGTACGTCTACGTGGACTACCACGCGGCGATGAAGGATCAGAGGGACGGCCTGCCAGAGAACCTGAGCATGGACGGGGTTCATCCCACGCCGGCGGGGTATGCAGTGATGGCTCCGCTGGTGGAAGCAGGGATCAAGAGCGCACTGGCCCAGTAAGCGGCGGCGGCCAACCAGGGACGGCGGCCAACCAGGGACGGCCGCCAATCAGGGGCCGCCGCTAGATCAGCCGTCCACGTTAGTGTGAAGTCGGCGCAGCCGTTGAGGCCGCGGCGGCGGGAGCGGCCGGAGCTGCGGGATGTTCCTTGGACATGTTGCGGATGTACTGAATGATCGCCTTGACCTCATCGTTCTTGGCGCGTCCTTCGTCCTCTCCAGGCATTTTGTCCTTGCCTTTGCGAATGAGGTCAAAGAGCTGCTGATCGGTCTTGGAGTCGAGGGTCTTGGGGTCGTTGAAGTCGTTTAGACTCAACTGCATATCCTTGGCGAGGTCGGTTTTTCCGTCGCCGGCGGGGCCATGGCACAGGGCGCAGTCGACCTCGTAGATCTTCTTGGCGCGGGACTCGGTGCCGGATTTGGGGGCAGTTTTACCTTCCTGGGCGGGCGCTGGAGCGACAAACGGACTGATCGCGAAGAGGACAACCGCGGGAAGGAGGAGGAACGATTTGCGCATGGATATTCTCCTCAGTTGCAGGTGTCGGGAAAAATGGGCATCTTGCAGCTGGCTTGGTTTTCTGCCGATCATTATAAGCGCCATTAGCACAGTGTCCAGTGATTCGTGGAATTGCAAAGCAGAACAAATATGCCTACAATAAAAGGATTGCAGGAAAGGTCTTCAGACAGCGATGCCCAAGGAAAAAATCCATCCGAATTATGCCGCAGTGCGGGTACTATGCGCGTGCGGAAACAACTTTGAGACCCGTTCGACCCACAAGGGCGACATCCACGTGGAAATCTGCTCGGTTTGCCACCCGTTCTTTACCGGCAAGCAGCGGCTGGTGGATACGGCCGGACGCGTAGAGCGCTTCCGTCGAAAGTACGCCAAATCGGGAGAAGCGAAGGCAGCAGCGGCCACGGCAGCGAAGTAGGCAGCCAGCCAGTCGAGCACAATCAGGCCTCCGCCATGGCGGGGGCCTACGTATGTTCGGCGCAGTAAGAGCATGACGAGTTTGTCCGCGCTCCTCGCCGCACTTAGGGAAGCACCACGAGTATTCGAGAGCTGGTCAATGGCAGGTAAAGGCTTCACGGTCAAGAAGGACTGGGACAATCCGCGGGAGCACGCGATGCCGGAGGTGGCGCGGGTGCCGGCCGAGATGCGGATTGCCGCCGTTCCGGTGAGGCCTGCGACGGTGCTGGCGCCCATGGCGGGGGTCACGGATACGGTGTTTCGCCGCTTCATCCGGCATGCGAGCCTGTTCTCTGCGCCGGCGGGTCTCGGTTCGGCTGACGGGGTTGGCGGTGCGAATGGGGGAGACGGATCCCAGGTCGAGGCCGAGGTTACAAACCAGCAGTCCGGGTGCGGCCTGCTGATGACGGAATTCACGTCGGCGGACGGGCTGTCGCGAATGCGCGAGTCCAAGCGGCGGCGCTACCTGACGTTTTATGACGACGAGCATCCGATCGGCGCGCAGTTGTTTGGGTCCAATCCGGACACGCTGGCCGAGGCGGCGCGGATCGTGCAGGATACGGGGTTTGACACGATCGATCTCAACCTGGGGTGCCCGGCCAAGCGGGTTGTGGGGTGCAACGGCGGGTCGGGACTGCTGCGGGACTTGCCCAAGATCGGGGAGATTTTCAGAGCGGTGCGGAAAGCGGTGACGATCCCGTTCACGGTCAAGTTTCGACTAGGTTGGAGTGACGCGAATATTGTTTGCGTGGAGCTGGCGCGGATGGCGGAAGCCGAAGGCCTGAACGGTGTCGCGTTGCATGCGCGCACACGGGAGCAGGGCTACACCGGGCAGGCGCGCTGGGAGTGGATCGCGGCGGTGAAGCAGGCCGTGGGAATTCCCGTGATCGGGAACGGGGATGTGCGAACGCCCGAGGACGCCGCCGCGATGGTGGCGCAGACGGGCTGCGATGGGGTGATGATCGGGCGCGCGGCGCCGGCGAATCCGTGGATCTTCCGGCAAATCGCGCAATACACCGCGACGGGCAGCTATGAGCGGCCAACGGTCGAAGACCGCTACCGGATGATTCGCGCCTATTTTCAGATGCTGCTGACTGAAGCCGAAGCGAGCAGGGAGCTTCCGCGGGACGCCCGCATGGGAGAGACTGCCGGCAGGATGAAGCAGTTCGCATCGTGGTTTACGCACGGAGTGCCGGGCGGAGCGAAACTCAGGGCTTCGATTTACCAGGCGAAGACGGGGGCAGCAGTGCTGGAGCAGGTGGATGCGTTTTTTCTCGGGCAGCTCGAGACGGGCGCCGAAGCGATGGGCGAAGATACGCAGCCGGATTTTTCCGACGCCACGCTGGTTTGCGACTAGACCGGCTCATCTGCGATTGCTGATTTTGATCTGAACCCGTGCGCCCCGAGACTTCCGAGCCGTGCGTTACTCGATGCCGAGCACTTTTACTATCACACGCTTGCGCCTCTGCCCGTCGAATTCCGCGTAGAAGACTCGCTGCCACGTTCCCAGATCCAGCCGACCGCCGGTGACCGGCAGAGTGGTCTCATGGTGGAGCAGCATGGCCTTCAGGTGAGCGTCTCCGTTGTCTTCGCCAGTCTGGTGATGCTTGTAGTCGGGGCGCGCGGGAGCGAGTTCTTCGAGCCACTTTTCGATATCTTCAATCAGCCCGCTCTCGAGGTCATTGACATAGATCGCGGCGGTGATATGCATGGGGCTGACGAAGCACAAACCGTCCTTGACGCCGCTGCGCTTCACGATGGCTTCGACCTGGTCAGTGATGTGGACCATGGTCTTTCGCTGTTTGGTTTCGAAGACCAGATATTCGGTGTGGCTTTTCATCTGCGCGGATCCTAATTTCGTTGGTCGTGCCAAGGTAATTGCATTGTGCGGGGAAACCCGGCGCAACGATTTAGTTGAGCCGGCGCTTGTGGAAGCGACCCGCCTTGAGGATGACGGCGAGTGCTTCTCCGTTTCTGGCGAGGAGAGAAATGTCGTCGAGTGGGTTGCCGTCGACCAAAAGCAGATCGGCGGCGGCGCCGGGACGGATGCAGCCGAGCGTTCCGGATTGCCCAAGGAGTTCTGCATTGACGGAGCAGGCGGAGCGGAGGATGTCGATGGCGGGCAGGGCCTGGGCGCGCAGGGTGAATTCGGTGCACTGGCGTATGTGCTGGGCGCCAAGAAGGTCGGTGCCGAATCCTGTTTTGACCCCAGCCTGTTTGAGAATGTCGAGGCTTTCAATAGCGCGATGACTGACGCGGGCGAGTTTATCCAGGCTGACCGCCGGAAGGCCTAGTTCCCTGCCCTCTTCGGCAAGCGCAAAGATCGTGGCCATGGTGGGAATCGCGTATGCGCCGCGGGATGCAACGATATCGGCGGTTTCACGATCGATGAGAGTGGCGTGTTCGATGGAGCGGACGCCGAGTTCTGCAGCGCGGCGGACGGCCTGGGCAGGGTGGCAGTGCGCGGCTACATAGGAGCCGGCGCGTTCGGTCTCGTCGACGGCGGCGCGAATTTCGTCGTCGGAGTACTGGGAACGTTCCAGGGGATCGGTGGGTGAGGCGATGCCGCCTGAAGCCATGATCTTGATATGGGAGGCTCCGCGGCGCAATTCTTCGCGCACGGCACGGCGGACTGCATCGGCGCCGTCGGCTACAACCGCCATGTGATCGGCATGGAATCCGCAGCCGCAGCAGACGACCTGATCGAGGCTGTGATCACCGGGGCGGAAGTCGCCGTGGCCGCCGGTCTGGCTGATGACGCGGCCGCCATAGAAGAGACGAGGGACATCTTTGAGCAGCCCGTCGCGAATGGCGCGGGAGATGCCGACGTCGGCGCCGCCGACATCGCGGACGGTGGTGAAGCCGCGGTCAATGCACCCGTGCAGGAACTGGGCAGCGAAGTGGGCGAGATAGGACATCGGGGACTGCACGAGGCGGGTGATGTTCAACCCTGCCGCGTAGACGTGGACGTGCGCATCGATGAGACCGGGCATGAGAACGCGGCCTGCACACTCGATGATTTCGGCGCCGGGAGGCTGAGGAGAGGCCGCGGGGAGGACGCTTTCAATGGTGTCGCCGGACACGATGACATCGTGGTTCGCGATGAGTTGTTCAGACTGGCCATCGAAGATGCGCGCACCGCGGAAGACGATGAGATTCGCGGAGGTGTTCACAGTGTTCCCTCCCAGGGCTACGACGTTACTGCGGCGGCAATGGCCTGCCGTGGAGACGATTGTAGCTGCGCGAGAAGCCGGGACGCGGGACCACAGAGTCGGGCGCGGAACCGGTCAGGCGAGGATGCCGCCGGGGTGGCGCTTGAAGACTTCGGGGTCGTAGATGGAGGCGAAGAAGTCTGCCTCTTTGCGGATGCGGGCCCAGGTGGCGTCGGCTTCCATCATGCTTTCCATCACGCCGAGGTAGCGCCCCTGCTCGATGTTGCCGTATTTGAAGAAGCAGTCGGAGAGGATGAGGCGGCCTTTGGCGGTGTCGATGGAGACCGCGATGGAGGAGCGGTGGTGCACGCCGGCCCAGAAGACGCGGAGGCCGGGAAGGACTTCTTCTTCGTCGGCGAGGAGGCGGACCTTGTCCCATCCTTCGTTCTGCAGGTAGTGATTCACGTCGGGCGGGATGCGGAGGTGGCGGGGGACGTGGAGGTGATAAAACGGCGCCTGAAAATCTTCGATCCAGCCGCGCCGGGAGATGGCGATTGTGGCATTGGGGAAGAGCGGGATGTTGGCGGTGGCGTAGGCCTGGAGCGGGGTGACGAGGACGAGCGAGATGTCATCGGGGGTGAGGCCTGCGGACTGAAGGAGATTTTCGGGGAGTTGCGCATCGGGGCGAACGATCTGGGCTTCGGGGTAGCCGAAGAAGTTGACCCATGCCTGGTTGATGACGGCGAGGTCGCGGGGCGGGCCGGTGTTGATGAGGATGTTGTGCCCGCCGCCGCGGACGAGGTAGATGAGCGCATTCATCTCTTCGCGCTGGTTCCAGGCTTCCATCCAATAGACCTCGGGACCGGGAACCCAGAAGGTGCCGCCATTGAATGCTTGCACAGAGTAGTTCACGCGGCACCGCCTGAGCCTTCATCGCCCTGCGAGGTGACGAAGGCGCGGAACTTGCGCATGCCGTCGAGGAAGACGCCGATGTCGCTGCCGAGGCTGATCATGCGGAAGCCCTTGCTGATCCAGTGGGCGGCACCCTCGGGGGTAGGGGGCATGAAGGCGGGAGCGACGCCGTGGCGACGGCAGGCGGCGACGATGTCGTCCATGGCCTGGTTGACGCGGGGGTGGTCGAACTGGGCGGGCAGGCCCATGGAGACGGTGAGGTCGTATTGGCCGACCCAGAGGACATCGACGCCGGGAGTGGAGGCGATGGCGTCGAGGTTGTCCATGGCGGTGACGCTTTCGATCTGGAGGATGACGAGGGTGTCTTCGTTGGACTGGGGAAAGAACTCGGCGCCGCCCATGCGGTAGAGGTCGTGGGCGACACCGGTGGCGACGCCGCGGTTGCCCTGGGGTGCGTATTTGAGGGCGCGGACAATCATCTCTGCCTGCTGGCGAGTATCGACGCGGGGGACCATCACGCCGCGGGCGCCGATATCGAGGACCCGGGAGAGGGGGGCGTAATTGAGATCAGGTACGCGGGCCATGGGGACGATACGGCTGCCGCGGCAGGAGGCAATCATTTGTTCAAGCAGGCCGATGTCGAGGCGTCCGTGTTCCATATCGAAGATGACATAGTCGAGGCCGGCGACGTCGAGGATGGGGCCAAGGCCGGGGGTAAAGAATTCGAGGACGAGTTGGCCGAGCACGGTTTCGCCTTCGCGAAGACGCTGGCGGATGGACTTCATCGGGGCTCCTGGAATGAGACGTGCGCGGACTTCAAGCGAGCGAGCTTTTCTATTAGTTTCGGATGAGTCAGTACGTCGGGGTTGACGATGTGCGGGGGAAGTTCCCCGCGGTAGATGGCGAGGGCACCTTCGCAGTCGATACGGCCCATGTCGCGGAAGAGCTCTTCAGTCCAGGCGATGGAGTGGGAGGTCAGAATGACGTTGTCCATGGAGCAGAGGGGCGAGTCAGCGGGGAGCGGTTCTTTTTCGAAGACATCGAGGGCAGCGCCGGCGAGGCGGCCCGACTGCAGCGCTTCGATGAGCGCCTGTTCCTGGACGATGGGACCGCGGGCGGTGTTGATGAGGACGGCGCCGGGTTTCATGAGGGCGAACTGATCGGGGCCGAGAAGGCCGCGGGTGTCGGGAGTGAAGGGGCAGTTGACGAGAACGTAGTCGGATTGAGCGAGGAGATCGTCGAGGGGGACGAGATCGACGCCGAGTTCAACGGCGCGTTCGGGGGTCGTGTAGGGATCAAAGGCGAGGAAGCGGCGAACGTCGAGGACGCCTAGCAGGCGGACTGCTTCAGCGGCGATGTTGCCGAGGCCGATGGTTCCGATGACGCGGTCGCGCGGTTCGCGGCCGAGGGGCTGGGTGCTTTCGGCCCACTTGCCCTGCCGGACGAGGCGGTCTTTCTGGAGGAGGCGGTGGGAGAGGGCGAGGATGAGCAGGACGATGGATTCAGCGACGGGCCGAACGACTCCTCCGGGGGTGATGTAGACGGCGATTCCCTGCTCGGTGCAGGCGGCGAGGTCGACGTTGTCGTAACCGACGCCACAGCGGCCGATGGCGGCCAGGCGGGTGACGCCCTCGAGCGAGCGGGCGGTGATACGGGGCTTGAGGGAGATGAGGACGTCAACGCCGGCCAGTTGCGATGGTTCGTACTCGGGGCGGTAGTCACGCAGAAATTTGCAGTCGATGCCGGGATAGGGATCGAACAGCGACAGTCCGAGATCGGGAAATGCGAGGTCACCGTCCTCGCGGCAGAAGTCAGCGGAGAAGGCTACCTGGAAGGGGGCGTATTGAGTGGGGGAGAGGCTCATGCTTTGTTCTCGAGGATAACCACCCAATCCTGGAAGATGGGGACTTCGGCAATTTTCCACGAGCCATCGGCTTCCGGAGTGACGGCTCCGATGTCGGTCTGGGTGCCGTCGGCGGGGTTGAAGAACAGGGCGTGATAGTTGCCGGGCTTGAGGTTGCGGAAGGTAGAACCCTTGTAGGCAGGGGGAATGTAGGCGATGACGGCTTCGCCGGGAATCTGCGCCGCGAAGGGCTTCCAGTAGTCTTCCTTGGACCAGCGGGGATCAATCAGGTCGGGGCTGGGCTCGAGTTTCCACCAGGAGTAGCGCATGAGCAGAGCCTTGGCCATACCCAGCTGGCCGGAGCCGGGGAGGGCGGCGGCGATGTCCCAGGCGGGGCCTCCCCAGGAGTGGCCGTGGGGAGAAAGGCCGTAGGGCTTTTCGCGGGTGTTGACCTGCCAGATGCCGTTGGCGCCGTAGGTGTGCCCGGCGCTGCCGCTGAGGATCGACGCCCAGAACATGAAGCGCTGGATGTCTTGCCAGCTCATTTGCTGGATGCCTTCGTAACAGACTTCGCCGATGAGAACCGGCATGCGCGGGGTGGCGGCGACGGAGTGGGTGACCGTGTCGACTGTGCTGGGCACGCTTTCGCGATCGCTGTGGCCGGTCTGGAGCATGTCGAAGTCGAGCACCGACGGGTCGTCGACACAGAGGCGGGAACTGCTGGAGGGGTGAATGGTGATGGGGTGGTGGTGGGGGTCGGTGGAGCGGACGTAACGGGCCAGTTCGGTCAGGCCGTGCTTTTGGGTTTCGGCGTCCTCTTTGGGGGTCTTGGAGAGGTAGTAGGGCATGGTGCCTTCGCCGGCCAGACACCAGACGACGGGGTAGGCGCTCCAGCGGGCGATGAGATAGCGCCAGTGCTTTTTGACCTTGTCCATGCCCATGCGGGGAATGAAGTAGCCCCAGAATCCGACGATGCAGGCGGCGAGTCCGTGGTCGGCTAGGTGCTGGATGCGGACGTCGGCCTGGTCGAAGTAGGCAGGGTTGACGCGGGAGAAGTCGCGTTCCCAGGGATAGCCGGCTTCATTGGCGCCACGTTCGTCGTAGGGCTCCATGTCTGGGTACAGGCCGGCGACGATCTGGACCATGGTAAAGCCTTTGCGGACGCGGTCGGCGGCGAGGGATTCAAAGCCGTCGGGCCAGGGGAGGCGCTTGCAGAGGGCCATCCACCAGGTGTCGCCCAGCCAGAAGAAGGGGGTGCCGTCGGCGTGCTGGAAGTGGCGGCCATCGGGGGCGACTTTGAGGGGCCCGTGCTGGTAGTGGGGATTGGAGCCCGAGTAAGACTGGGCGCGGAGCGTCAGGGTCTGGTTGTGAAGATCGCGGTTGCCGGCGTCGGTGGAGTCGGAGCGGACTTTGTAGAGCCCAGGCACGGCCGGGGCGTAGCGGACGCGCCAGCTGGAACCGCCGGCCCAGAACGCGGGGACGCGCTCTTCGGTGCCGGAGGGGGTGGTGATGACGGCGTCTACATCGACCTCGTTGAAGGGATCGCCGTACTGCTTGCCGCTGGTCCAGGACCACTCGGTGGGGGCGCCGCAAATCACAGGGCGTTCTTCGGCGAGGCTGGCGGGGACAGAGCCGGCCACCGCTGCGGCGGCCAACGTTTGGACGAAGGTGCGCCTCGTCATGGAGTCAGGCATGGAAGGGTCTCCGAAACGGCGGGGGAAAAACCACCGGAGTCAACAGCGCAACGATGATCTTTCTCCCCTGGGGGGCGTGTCAAGAATTTTGAATTTGTTTCTCCATCGAAAGAGCGGGCAGCAGGTTGTTGCAGGCGGTGAAGTTTTGCGCATGCCGGCGGCCGGAGTGGCGGGCTTGACACGCACGCCGGTACGGAAATAGGTTGGCGGTTCAGTTGACCACCATGTCGAATCGATTAGCGGGACGGGTTGCGATTGTTACCGGGGCGGCCAGCGGGATTGGGCGGGCCAGCGCAATAGCGTTTGCGCGGGAGGGCGCGCGGGTGGTGGTAGTCGATCAGAACCAGGCCGGGGGCGAGGAAGTGGTAAAGCTGATCGGGGCAGCCGGTCACGAAGCGTTCTTCGCGCGTGTGGACGTGACCAGGGAGGCCGAGATTGCCGGCATGGTCGCGGAGACCGTGGAGCGATGGGGGCGGATCGACATTCTTTTCAACAATGCGGGCATCGTGCTGGTGAAGGCTATCGACGCAATGAGTGAGGAAGAATGGGACCGGGTGATGGCGATCAACGTCAAGGCCACGTTCCTGGCGACGAAGCACGTGGTGCCGCACATGCGGAAACTGGGCAAAGGGGCGATTCTGAATACGGGGTCGATTGCGAGCCTGGCGGGCCAGTTCGGAACGCCGGCGTATTCGGCGTCGAAGGGGGCAATTGCGCTGCTGACGAAATCGCTGGCGCTCGATCTGGGGCGAGACGGGATTCGGGTGAACTGCCTGTGCCCGGGAATCACGGACACGCCGATGCTGCGGGAGCACATGGGGGTGGGAGAACCGGGCGAAGCGCGAATCCGGGAAAGGCTAGCGCGGGTTCCGACGGGCAAGATCCTGACTCCGGAAGACGTGGCGCGGGCGGCTGTCTACCTGGTGTCGGACGACTCAGACGGAATCACAGGGATCCTGCACGTGGTGGACGGAGGCCTGACGGCGGCGTTTGAGTACGACCAGAAGCTGTGACGCGCGGCGACAGGATCGGCAGCGGAATCACATTTTGTAGCGGCCGAGGTCCTCGTCGTTGAGCCCCTCGAGCCACCCCCTCAGCTGCTCGGTGGTGGGGCCGTCGGGGGGGCCGGTGGTGTTGAGCTTGGCCGATTGCATGACCTGTTCGCTGACGAAGGTGGGGCAATCACAGCGTAGCGCAAGGGCGATGGCGTCGGAGGGGCGAGCGTCCACGGTTACCAGTTCGCCGCCCTGGCGCAACCAAAGAACGGCGTAAAAAGTATCTTCCTTAAGTTCTGTGATGACAACGCGTTCCAGCTGGGCGTTCAAGCCCTGGATGAGGTTGCGGGTAAGGTCGTGCGTCATGGGGCGGGGGGCAGCCATCTTCTCGATTTCCAGGGCGATGGCATTGGCTTCGAAGATGCCCACCCAGATGGGCATGACCGTGTCAGAGGTCACGTCTTTGAGCACAACGATGGGCATGTTGGTGGCGGGATCCATCATGAGCCCGCGAATCCTGACTTCAACGTCCATGGCTTCCCCTCCCTGCCGGACAATTCTTGAGCGCCGGCTAGACGGCCTCACCTACAAGACTGTTTGGATGCGTTGCGGTTATCCGCACCTGTGCATAGCTTCCCGGGGCCGGCGCGATGGGTTGCGACGTGGTGAAATTTACCGGCTTGTTTTGAGAGCTGCGGCCGGCCACCTGGCCGCGCGCCGGATGAACGCCTTCAACCATCACTTCCATTGTTTCGCCTAAGTGCCTGGCGTAATTGGTCCTTTGAATCTCGCGCTGGCGGTCCATCAAGGCCTGGAGGCGGGTGGATTTTTCGCCTTCCGGGATGGAATCAATCATCACCAGAGCCGGGGTATTGGGCCGGGCCGAGTATTTGAAACTGAAGACGTTATCGTACTGCACTTCGCCCAGCAGGTCCATGGTCTGGATGAAGTCTTCGGGGGTCTCGCCGGGAAATCCGACGATGATGTCGGTGGAGAGCGAGATGGGGCGCCGCGAGGCTTTGACCCAGGAGATGCGCTCCAGGTACCAGTCGCGGGTGTATTCACGCGCCATAGCCTTGAGGATGCGGGACGAGCCGGACTGCACGGGCAGATGGACGTGGTCGCAGAGGGTGGGAAAGGCGTCGATGGCCTGGACGATATCGCGGGTAAAGTGGCGGGGGTGGCTGGTGGTGAAGCGGACGCGGCGGATGCCCGGGACTTGGCCGACGGCGGCAAGGAGTTCGGCGAAACTCATTTTGCCGTCCGGGTCGCGGTAGCTGTTGACGTTCTGACCGAGGAGCTGGATTTCGGTGTATCCGGCGTCAGCGATGCGGCGGGCCTCCGCCATGACGGATGCGGAGGTGCGGCTGCGTTCTTTGCCGCGGGTGTAGGGCACGACGCAGTAGGCGCAGAACTTGTCGCAGCCTTCGATGATGGTGATGTAGCCGCGGTAAGGGTTCTGGCGCGAGGTGAATTCCGTCTCAAATGTCTCGTCGGTCTGGCGGTCGTCGAGCCCGGTGATGCGTTCTTCCCCGGCTTCGAGACGGGAGAGCATCTCGGGAAGTTTGCGGTATGAGGCGGACCCTGAGACCAGCGAAACGTAGGGTGCGCGGTCGAAGATCTTTTCGCCTTCCTGCTGGGCGACGCAGCCGAGGACTCCGAAGCGCTTTCCCTGTTTGTGCAGCTTCTTGTAGTCGTTGAGGCGGTTGAATACTTTCTGTTCGGCCTTGTCGCGAATGGAACAGGTGTTGTAGAGAATCAGCCCGGCGTCCAACTCCGATTCGACCTGGCGATAGCCCTCACGCTGGAGTGTGCCAATCACCTTTTCTGAATCGTGGGCGTTCATCTGGCAGCCGAAGGTTTCAAGGTAGAAGGTTTTTTCGGGTGCCATAGCACTCCTGAGTATACCGTGACTGCGCATGAGGCTGAAACCTGCTTACCGTCCGATTGCGGACGGGGTCAGCCGGGAATGAACAGTGCGGAGAACCGGAGGGGTATGAGGCTCGTATCAGAATGTGCAACTTAGGCGAGCGGCGGTTTGGCCATGCGGATGCGACGCTCGGTAGCACTCGCCGGTGGGGAAGGAGTCGTCTTGTCAATCGATGTCCGGGGTGTATCCCCGCTGGTACAGGTATTCGACATGCCCAGGTCGATCCGGTTTTACCGGGACGTGCTGGGGTTCACAGTGACCGGAAAGTCGGACCCGATGTCAGACAATCCCGACGACGTGAACTGGGTGATGCTGCAGTTGGGCGATGCCACGGTGATGTTGAATACGGCCTACGATCCGGAGGATGTTCCGGAAGCGCCGGATGCGGGGCGATGGAGCGGACACGGGGACACGTGCCTTTATCTGGGCTGCCCGGATGTGGACGCCGCGTATCAGCACCTGGTCGCGAAGGGCGCCGATGTGAAACCGCCCAAGGTCGCGTGGTACGGCATGAAGCAGCTTTACCTTACCGACCCCGATGGCTACGGCGTGTGCTTTCAGTGGAGAACCTGATTCCCCAACCGTTGTGAAGGAGACTTTGCTATGCGCACCATTCTCCAGGATCTTCGTTATGCGTTCCGCCAGTTGGTAAAGATGCCGGGCTTCGCGGCCACCGCAATCCTATCTCTGGCGCTGGGGATTGGCGCGACCACGGCGGTGTTCAGCGTGGTGTACGCCATTTTGATGGACCCGTACCCATATGCGGCGCCGGACCGGATGATCCACATGCGCTTCCTTACGCCGGACGGCGGGACGCGGGGGTTCGGATTGACCGGCACGCAGTGGCAACAGCTGCGCAAGTCGCCGGTGGTGGAAGACACCTTTCTCGAAGACGACTGGAGCCTGACGGTCACGGGGAGCGATGTTCCGGAGGACGTGCAGGGAGTTTATCTCAGTTCGAATGGCTTCAACTTTTTCGGAGTTCCGGTGGCACACGGGCGGGGCTTGCAGCCCTCCGATGCAATCGACGGCGCAGACCCGCAGCCGGTGGCGGTGCTGGGATACAGCTTCTGGCAGCGGCATTATCACGGCGACCCGACGATTGTCGGCAAGACCATTCAGCTGGTGCGCAAGAACTACACCGTTGTCGGCGTAGCGGCTTCGCGGTTTACGTGGGGCGACGGTGATGTTTACCTGCCGCTGAAGATCAGCGGGGACCAGGTGAAGGCATTTTATGCCGGGATCCGATTGAAGCCGGGCGTAACCCACGCCCAGGCTGATGGAGCACTGGGGCCGCTGCTGCAGGCATTTGCGAAGGAGACGCCGAAGCATTTCCCGACTGACCATGCGCGGTTCCACGTGGTGGGGCTGAATGAAGACTTCATCAAGCAGTTGGGAGGAACGCTGGCCTTGTTGTTTGGAGCGGTGGCGCTGCTGTTGCTGATCGGGTGTGGCAATGTATCGATCCTGCTGCTGGCGCGGGCCACGGGGCGGCAGCACGAGTTCGCGGTGCGATCGGCGATCGGGGCTTCGCGGATGCGCATTATTCGCCAGCTGCTCACCGAATCACTGCTGCTATCGCTCACGGGGGCGATGCTGGGGCTGCTGCTCGCGTACCGGATCGTGGCGGTGATCGTCGCAAATCTTCCCGAATTCTCGTTTCCGCACGAAGCGGCCATTCATATCAATGTCCCGGTACTGATTTTTACCGTGGTGGTGGCGGTGGCGACGGGCATCATCTTCGGGCTGTGGCCGGCGTGGCAGCTTTCGCGGCCGGAGGTTAGCCAGGTGATGAAGTCCAACGCGCGCAAGATGACCGACGGGGTACGCAGCCGGCGAACGCACGGCATCCTGATCGGGGGACAGATCGCACTGACGCTGCTGATGATCGCGGGCGCGGGAGCAGCGATCGAGGGATTTTTGCGCGTAGCTCATACCAAGCTCGGGTACGACCCTCACAACGTGATGTCGGTGGGCATTCCGATTCACGACGGCGCGTACAAGACATGGCCGGAACGGGCGGCGTATTTCGAACGGCTGCACGACCAGATGGCAACTGTGCAGGGTGTGACGATGGCCGCAATCTCGAGCAATGCGACTCCACCGAATAACGGGTTCAACACCAAGTTCGAGATTCTGGGCAAGCCCTCGGCGCAGGATCAGAGTACGCGATTCAACATGGTGAGCCGGGAATATTTTCCCGTTCTCCACATCCCGGTGATGCAGGGACACATCTGGGATCATGCGGACGAGCACCGGGGAGCGGCCATGGTCGTCATCAACCAAACGCTGGCCAGGCGCTATTTCCCCAACGGCGACGCGGTCGGCCATTCCATCAAGATGCCGGAAGTGGTGGCGCAACCGCCTTACCTGCTCACGGCTCCCGGCAGCGAGGGCTGGCTGGTGATTGTGGGAGTGGTGGCCGACAAGCTGGATGACGGGCTGGCAAAGCCGGTTGTGCCGGAGGCCTTTGTGCCGTACACGATGGCCATGGGGATGTTCACGCAGATCCTGGTGCGCTCGCAGGTGCCGCCGCTTACGCTGCTGCACGCGGTGCGGGTCAAGGTCAATTCCCTCGACGCGGAGCAGCAGACCAATGGCGATGTGCGGGACCTGGAGCACTGGATCACGCGAACGCCGGAGTGGGCGCGTGGGCAGCTGATTTCGTGGCTATTCGGGGCTTTCGCCCTGCTGGCGCTGGTGCTGGCAGCCGTGGGTCTCTACAGCGTGGTCTCGTATACGGTGGTGCAGCGCACCAATGAGTTCGGGATCCGGATTGCGCTGGGCGCCAAGCGGGGCCATGTGCTGGGGATCGTTTTCAATTCGACGGTGTTGAGCGTGGGAGGCGGGATCGTCACAGGGGTGTTGCTGGCGCTGGCGCTGAACAAGGTCTTCGCGAGTTGGGCTTCGGAGAGCGCTCGCGATCCTCTGCTGCTGCTGGCGGCTACAGGCGTGCTGGCGCTGGTGGCAACGATAGCTTGCGCCATTCCGGCGTGGCGGGCTTCGGGAGTGAGCCCGATGATGTCGATCCGCTGCGAGTAACGGGGAAGGCGGGAATGGCTCGGCTCAGCGCAGGCCGGCGTGGAGATAGGCGAGCAAGGCGGCCAGTTGGGAATCGGAGAAGCGGCCGGAGAAGGCAGGCATCAGGCCTTTCCCGGCCAACACGATCTGGCGCACCTGCGCGTCGGTGGCAGGCGCGCCGCTGGGAAGCGTGGAACGACGAAACACTCCGTGGAGATCAGGCGGAATCTTCTTCAGGGCCAGGTCGTTGTCCTGATGGCAGTGCGCACAGCGCACATCGTAAAGATGCTTGCCTTCGCTCTCTTGGGCGGTGAGGCGGGGCGCGGAATGACACCCCGCGAGTAGTGCGGCGGCGGTAGCTACGGAGAGCAGCGGGAGATGGAGCGTTGCTGACCGAGGCTTAGCTTTTTTGCGCAAATTGCCCGCTGACATAATCCCAATTCACAACCTGGAAGAACGCCTTGACGTAGTCGGCGCGGCGGTTCTGATATTTCAAATAATAAGCGTGTTCCCAGACGTCGATACCGAGGACTGGTTTGTGGCCGAGGGCGAGCACACTGTCTTGATTGGGAGTGGTTTCTATGGCCAGGCTTCCGTCGGACTGCTTGACGAGCCACGCCCAGCCGCTGCCGAAGACGCTCATGGCCGCTGCTGTGAGCTTGTCCTGGAGGCCGGATTGAGAACCGAATTTCGCGTTGATGGCGGTGGCCAGCTCGCCGGCAGGGGCGGCGCCGCCTTTCCCGAGGGTCGGCCACCAGAAGGCATGATTGGCATGGCCGCCGCCATTGTTGCGCACCGCGGTGCGGACTGCTTCAGGAACGGCGCTGAGATTGGCGACAAGCTCGTCAACGCTCTTGCCGGCCAATTCAGGGTGAGCGGCAGCGGCAGTGTTGAGGTTGTTCACGTAGGCCTGGTGGTGCTTGTCGTGATGAAGATGCATGGTCTCGGCATCGAAGCTGGGCTCGAGAGCGTCGTAGGCGTAGGGGAGAGCCGGCAATTTGAAGGGGCCTGATGGCGGCGCCGGCGGAGCGGCCGGCGACGGTGCCTGCACCGTTGCGGGAGCTTGTGAAGTCAGACGTTGCGTGAGCAGCAGGGAGCCGGCAGCGGCACCGAAGTTCTTGAGGGCAGAACGCCTGTTCATCATGTAGGAAATGACCTCCAGATCGCTGAATGTTCCCCAGGGGTAGTGAAAGTGTCGGAGCAGCGAGGGCAAGGCGTCAAATGAATTCTCTCCCCTGCCGGGCGCGTGCCTGCGGAGCATTCGTCTCCGTTATGCTGATTCCATGCTGCTGCCTACTCTGGCCCAGATTCACGAGGCGCAATCGGTGCTGTACCGGTATATGCCGCCGACGCCTCAGTATAGTTGGCCTCTGCTCAACGAGAGGTTGGGAGCCGAGGCGTGGATCAAGCACGAGAATCACACGCCGGTGGGTGCGTTCAAATTGCGTGGCGCGCTGGTGTATGTGCATTGGTTGAAACAGACGCGTCCGGAAATCGCGGGTGTGGTGGCAGCCACGCGCGGAAACCATGGGCAGGGCGTGGCCATGGCGGCGCGGCTGACAGAACTGAAGGCCGTGATCGTGGTGCCGCACGGCAACAGCAGGGAGAAAAACCGGGCCATGGTGGCGCAGGGCGCGGAGTTGATTGAGCACGGACATGATTTCCAGGCATCGCTTGAATATGCGCACAAGCTGGCCAACGAACGCGGGCTGGCGATGGTCGATTCGTTTCACGAACGCCTGGTGATGGGAACAGCCACATATGCGCTGGAGTTCTTTGTGGCGGCTCCACCGCTGGCGCGGATTTTTGTACCGATCGGGTTGGGATCGTCGATCTGCGGGGTTGCAGCGGCCCGTAATGCGCTCGGACTCAGGACGGAGATTGTGGGCGTTGTCGCCACGGAATCGCCGTCGTACGCGCTGAGTTTCAGCCAGCGCAAGGTGGTTGAGGCTCCGTCCTCTACGCGGATCGCGGATGGCTTGGCGTGCCGAGTGCCGAATGCCAAAGCGATGGAAGTGATATGGGCAAACGTGGCACGGATCGTAGCGGTTTCGGATGAAGAGATAGCGGAAGCGATGCGCGCCTATTACGAAGATACGCACAACATCGCAGAGGGAGCAGCAGCGGCTGCTTTGGCTGGTGCGATGAAGGAAGACGATGGGTGCAGGGACGTGCGCATCGGCCTAGTTCTCACGGGCGGAAACGTCGACCGCGATGTGTATTGCAACGTGCTGGCCGGGGTGCTTTGATGCAGGAACGCGATGATGGGGCGCCGATGCCGACGAAGAGTGAACATCTCACGCCCATGGCGCACACGGCGCAGAATCGCTGCTTCGGCTGCGGGCAGGCCAACCCTATTGGTTTGCATCTCGAGTTCATGCTGGCGGAGGACGGGGCGGTGGTGAGTTACGCGTCGGTGGCGGACACCTATGAAGGCCCGCGCGGGTATGTGCATGGCGGCATCATCGCGACGCTTCTCGATGAAACCATGAGCAAGGCGGTGCGTTCGCACAATGTGGTGGCGATGACCCGGCACCTCGAAGTGGATTACAAGCGTCCGGTGCCGTCATGTACGCCGCTGCGGCTGGTGGGACGCGTGGTGCGGAGCGAAGGGCGAAAGCTGTGGGTCGAAGCGGCGATCGAGGATCCTTCCGTGCCGGAAGAGCACTCCCGTGCGCTGGCCCAGGGCAAAGGGCTGTTCATCGAGGTCAAGCCGCGGCGGGAGCAAGTCAAGCTTACTGGCGAGCCAACTCCACACGGCTGAGCGGAGGCCGCCAGATCGCGATTAATTGAGATTGTCGCTGGAAGAGACAGGTCATTGCTCAGTGGCCCCTTGCAAGGGGTTAGTCCGCAGCGCTAGTTGCGCAGCTCGACAGCAGTAACTTTGCCGTCAACCGACTTGTCGGCGGGATCCGCGTACTCGACACGCGCACGCCTGCCCTCGAAATCCTTGCACGGGTCAACGTCTCCCTTGGGAGTGAATCCGACCGCGGTGAGATTGAGTGCAAGGTAGTTGCTCGTGTTCACCAGCACCGAGTTCCGGGGGCTGACCACCTGGAAGTCGATCACGAACGGGTAATGGCAGGTCACCTTGCTGATAACCCCAACCGCTTCGTGGGTGGGCTCGTCGGAAAAGCTTCTTGTTAATCGCGGCCCCTTGTCGATGACCACGATCTCAGCTCCGGACTGTCCGTCGGGACGCATCTCGGCCACCATCTTGCGCTCCCCGTGAGACAGCTCGATCTGCTCCAGTTGCGCCAAACGGCTTCTGGCAGCCGACACCTGGTCGGGGTGAACCGCCACCCGGAGGGCGGCCTTCGTGACGGCTTCAGCATCGGGAAACTGTTGCATCGACATGAGGACACTGCCGGCATCCATGCGGTAGACGAAGCTGGCCGGGTCGAGTTCCACGGCGCGCTGGCTTAGAGCCTGGGCTTCGTCAAGCCTGACGCGGTGCAGCGCATAGAACAACGCCAGCCGGTCATAGGCCGGCGCAAAGCTGGGATTGAGCCGGAGGGCGGTGCGGAGGCTGGTTTCGACGACAGCGTCGTCCTGGTTGCCCTCCTGTCCCATGGACGTTAACGCGTAGTAGTAGTGGGGGAGGAAATTGGCGGGGTCAACCTTCACCGCTTTGCCGTACCAGGCGCGGGCCTCATCGCGATTCCCTTCCCTGAATTCCAGAAAGCCCATCGTTTCCTGGGCGCGCGCGTGGCTGGGATCATCCTTCAACACGGAGGAGAGCAGCGACCGCGCCTCGGCGAAGCGTCCCACGCTGGTGAGGACGCCGGCGCGCACCACGTCAGCTTCAGGGGCCGAGAGCTTATGTACCCGGGCCTCCGACACGTTGATGGGAGCAGCCTCGCTGGAGAGAAACAGCTGCTGATAAGTGCTGGCCTGGATGTAATCTGCCAGGGCCGATTCAAGGGAGGCGAGGTTGCCGAATGCTTTTTCGGCAGCGCTGACCGGATCCTCCCGGTTGCTGAGCAGGGAGATGTAATCGGTGAGCCGGCGGGTGTTGTTTTGGCGATCGCTGACTTCGAGATAGTGCGTCAAGGCCCAGGCTTCCGCATAAAAAACGGAGCCCTTCTGCTCTTCGTGGTAGTAGGGGGAGCTTACGTCGATCCTGAACAACTGGCGGAGGGGAATCAGCGGACTGTGACGGAGGAGGAGAATGTCGTCGCGGCTGGGACGGCCAAGCAGAACCTTCTGATCGTCGATCTCGGTGTTTTCGAAGAACTCGGCGAGGCCCTCGTTGAGCCATAGCGGAATCCATTCGCTCATGCTGCCGAACTGGAGGTGGGTGTATTCGTGATAGACCGTGGCGAAGGGGTGTTCCTGGTCGGCGTCGAGACGGAGCAGGACGTAGTTGGTATCCGGCGTCCTCAGAAAGCAGCCGGCAAGATCCATCTGTCCCTTGGCCAGGTAGGCCTCAGGCTCTAACGCCTTGAAGCTCTGGCGGTCGCGCGCGGCCAGAACCACGATGGGGGAGGAAGGATCAAGATTGGCCCTGGGGAATAAGGTCTGAAATATCCAGCGCATGCGTTCAAACTGGTCGAGGACGCGGCGGCCTTGCGCTTCACTGGAATCGGTCACGACGGTGAAGTGATCGCTCTGCACTTGGAGCCACCCGTCGCTGGATGGAGCCGAAGCCCGCGCTATCCCAGTGAACAGGAACAGGATGAGGAAGCGTTTGAACATGGGTTGGCCCCCATCGTAACAACCGGGAAATGACCCTCTTTGGCAAAGCTCAATGAGCCAGGGTTACGGTTTACACCAAAGTCACAGGGTCCGGACTGCAGAGAATCGAGATCAAGTTGGTATCGAAGAACTGCAATCGGACGTGCGATTGAGCCTGGAGGTGATTCCCAGCAGGCTCACGCATGACCGATCCGGCTTGCCCAGTGACCAAAGCCTATCATTTGGATGCCGCGTGCCGGGATAGCGGACAGTGTCAATGAATCATGTTGATTGTTTCCTGGGTAACTGTATCGAAGGTGGTCACCGCCTTGGAATTGGCCTCGAAGGCGCGCTGCGCGATGATGAGGTTGGCGAATTCGGCTGAGATGTTCACGTTGGAAGCCTCGAGCGCGCCGCCAACCATGGTGCCGAGTCCGGCACTTCCGGAGATACCGATGGTGGCTGTTCCGCTGGCCAGAGTGGTTCCGTAGTCGCCATCGCCGAGGTCTTTAAGGCCCTGGAGGTTAACCACGTTGCCGAGGGCGAGTTGGCCGACGTTCAATTTTTGCCCGTTATTGAAGGTCGCGGTGACGGTGCCGTCAGTGCCGATGGAGAATCCGGAGTACACGCCGCTGGCGAAACCGTCCTGGAGGGTGGAGGAGACGGCGGAGGTCTGCGCAACCTGGTTGATGTTTCCGGCGCCGCTCGAACTGAAGAGGTCCCAGGTCATATTCAACGGCGCAGCGCCGTCGGAGAGACCGCTGAAGGTGATGCCGGCCACGTTGGAGGCGGGGATCACGAGGTTGCCGTTAACGTCGAAGGTAAGAGAGCCGGCGGCATTGGCCGACGCGACGGGATCCTGGATGACCGCGCCGGATGTGGAGATGTTCGTCCCGGTAATGCTGAGGACGCCGGCGGCCGTTGCGCTGGCGGTGACCCCGCTGATGCCGGCCGCGGTGATGGCCGCCTGCAAGGCGGTGGCGTAGGAGGCCACGGTTTCACCCGCGGTGACGGGGGGTGCAGAAATGGTCCCCGTCGACGTGGCGGTCGGGCCGGTGATGGTGAGATTGGTTCCCGGATCGACGGTGGCCAGAGTGGCCCCGCTGGCGCCGAAGTTGTAATTGAAAGTGGTGACACCGGCGGCGGTGCTGCTATTGGGTGTCAACGTATCGGGCATGGACAGGCTGTAACCCCAGGCGTTGGTGCCGGTTTTGGTGTAGGTCACCGTGGCTTCGTAGGCATTGCCGAGTGAGTCATAGACCTTGACTTGCCCGGCGGTAGTGGCGCCGATCGCCGCTTGTGAGTCAAGGTTGGCGCTCATGGAGAATGTGGTGGTTGCCTTGGGGGGCTGCACCTGGTTCGCAGGAATGTTGATTGCGGTCAGCGAGGCATTGGTGTTGACCACCCCCTTGACCGCGGGATAGCCCATCACGTTCAACCCGTTGGCAGTGACCAGATTCCCGCTCGAATCGGTAGTGAAGTTGCCTGCCCGGGTCAGGTAGTCGGCGCTCCCGTCACTAACGACAAAGAATCCGCTTCCTTGCAGGGCTACGTCGGTGGGTACATTAGTCGTGTTTGGTGACCCCGTCGAGAAGTCGGTCGAGATCGAGGACACGTGGGTGCCGGAGCCGCGCTGGATGGGATCTCCGGAACCAGTGGAACCCATCTGTTGATAGAACAGATCGGAGAAATTGACAGACTGCGACTTGAAGGCGGTGGTGTTCATGTTCGCCAGGTTGTTGGCAATCGTGTTGAGTTCGGTGGAGTCGCTGGTGAGCCCGGTAAGCGGAATAAAGAAACTGGCCATGCTTTTCTCCTGATCGTTGAGGCGGTTGGTGCTGTCTAGCTATGAGAGTGGCGGGGTTGAATTCGCCACGAACGTTTTAGGGGCGGCCGCTGAGAGCCTGGGCAACGCGTTGCGCGGCGGGCATGGGATCTGGCGCCGACAAGTTGCCGGCGGCTGTCCGGAACGGAGCCGAGTTCAGCGAGGCTGGTTGGCCGATTCCAGCAGGGGGCGCCGATGGCGCCGAAGCCGGGGCCGACGAATTGGCCGGGGTTCCTAGATCCGGAGAGGCAGCCACCCGCCCGGGGAGGGCATGGGCGGTTGCTCCACTCGCGGTGGTGCCCAGCGCCGAGGATAGGCTGCCATTGATCTGGATCAGCTGCTCCAGGCTGTTTACCTGCACAAGTTGGTTGATGTAAGCGTTGGGATCGTTCTGCGCGGTAGGGTCCTGGTTCTTCATTTCGGCGACCAGCAGGGTCAGGAAATCGTTGGCAGAGATGGTCGCCTGATCCCCGCTCGTTCCCGAAGCGGTGGTTGACGTGCCGCCGTCAGCCGCGGTGGCGGCCCGTCCGGATTTTTGCGGTGTCAGCGGGCTGACCGCGGCCGAAGTGTGATTCCAGATGGTTGAAGTTGTCGACATCTTCTCTCCTCGCTTGTGGGAACGACCGTTTTGGAGCAGCGCCGTCACAAGCGCGTTTCCGGTTGGTACCGTTGATTTCACGTCCTAAGGATCAACCCGCTTCGTCACGCCAAAACCGAAACGTACTCGCCCGACGAACGCCAGATGCCTCCAGGCAGATCTCCTTGTCCCGGAGCGGTGGTTTCACGCGTGCCCGCTGGGGCCACCTGCATGGAAGTCTGCGACCCGGACTGCTGATCGCCGCCTGGCTGGTCTTGCCGGTTCTCGCGGGAGTCAGTGCTCGATGCCAGGCCATTCATCGCGCCGTCCGACGGACTGACCGTAACCGTTGCGGATTGAGTTTGAGTTTCAGAAAGATACGTGTGCAGCCCCGAAACCTGGCCGGCGAGAAATTGACCCGCCTGAGCCGAGGAAGGGACCAAAGCCGCGTGCAATCCACCGTTCACCGTTTCTGCGTGTACCCCTACCCACCCCAGTGCAGGATCAAGATAACCGGCTTCGGCGCGGTGCGCGCCGGCGCGAATCCATGCACCGGGAGCGAGCCCGTGATCATCATCCAGGGATCGGAAGATCTCCTTGCCGGCGAGTTGTTCGCTGCCCACACGGACCGAACCCGGCGCAGCGAGGTTGGAGCCGGAGGATGTGATCGCCACAACCCCAGAGAGGGGGTTTCTAGTGGCGTCGTTACCCGGCTCGCCGGATCGCTCACTAACGGACGAAATGCTGGCTGGGCGGCCGGTAACCGCCGCCGCGTTGCGGACCCGTTCACCACGTTGAGCTCCGGCTCTGCCGGCGGAGACCTCGGAGCGCAGCTTTGGAGTTATGACGCCCTGGGAAGACGAGAATGTAGCCCCATCCGAAACAGCGGGGATTGCGGACAAATTCGCGTGGACATTAGACCCCTGGGGCTCGTCCTTGGAGGGGCTAAGAACCTCATCCGAAGGCGTTGTGTGCGCTGGTGCTGGATCGCCCTTAGCGGAATGGACAGCAGCGGAAATCTCTTGTGATTGAGTGAGGGCAACCGGCTCGTGGCTGGATTCCGCGTCTAGTGCGGGCCGGGCATTGGGGATGTCGACCGCAGGATCCGGGGGGGCAGAAAGTGATGGGTTCCGGCGTGGAACCGACGATACCAGGCCCGATACCGGACACGGTGCAGAGGCCGGCTCGCTTCGGTCGGGTCTTTGGAGAGCTGATTGGAGCGCATCGGTGACGCTGGACGCCGACGGCTGGGTCACCGCGATCGCAGGTGCAAGCGACGTGAGGAGCGGCGCATCCATCAAGGCGGTACTAGTCGTGCTTACCAGGGCTGCTTTCGCCGCGGGATCGAGATGGGATGGAAGCGCGGGAGAAGATGCGTGACCCTGCTTTTCCAGGCGGCGGGGTGTAGAGGAGCTCGCGGAGAGCAGCATCGCATGAGCGCGAGGGGCAGCGGGATGAGCTGACGTCGGGGCTCCGATGGGCGACTGCGGTGAGCTTTGAGGCCGTGATAAAGCAGTGTCCGGGGAGACTGCGTGAGGCTGCGCGAAAGGCCGCAGCAGGATGTTGCCCAAGTCATCCCTCCGAGGGGTGGTTGCAAAAGGTGGTTGTTGGAGGGGATCTTGAGAGGGTGCCTGGGCCTTCGGAGCGTTCTCTACCGGCGCAACGTTTGTCTCCAGTTGACGCTCCCACGCTTGCTCGAATGAAGTTGTTCCATTAGGAGCCGAGACCGTCCGGGCCGGAACCGTCCGGACGGATACGGCTGCGACCATTCCGCCATTTGCACCAACCGGGCCCGGCGCAGATTCGGCGAGCGGCGGAGTTGCGAATTGGTGCAGATGGAGGATGTTCATGCCGGTGGGAATTGCAGACGGAATGCCAAACTCGGGCGCCTGCTCTTTAAAAACCTGTAAGGATTGGGAGGCCACAGGAAGGCCTTTTTTCGGTTGGAGGATTCGTCCTTATCGATTTCAGAGAGGCTCAACGGTTGCGGCGCCCTCTTTACCGGCCGGTCCTATGGCCCGCGGCGGCACCGACCCGGCATCATCCTGAAAGCGGCGCAGCAGGAACCATTGATCGATCGCTTCCTGGGACCGCCGAGATGTGTCTATCGCCGCCTGCTTCTTCGCGGTCTCACGCAGCGTCTCGACTTGTTTGCGCTCGACCCGTTTGCCCATCCACAGCACGCGGACGGCTGCTACGCGGTCGCCCGCGGATGCCACCCATGGTTGCAGGGCCCGGGCGCAGCCTCCCGCATTTCTCGCCTCGATCAATCCGGCGTGGCGATCGAGCAGGTCTCCGCTCAGCGCGCTGGCTCCCACCAGGCGACGGCCATGGCGCTGGCGCGCGAGCGACGCGTCGAGCGCCGTCTCCAGGGTATGGAGTTCGGAGACCGCCGCGGCCATGGCCAGACGGTGCTGCTCTTCCTCTATCTGTCGAATCCGCAGGAGCCGCTCAAGGGAGACAGACTTGGACATCGATCAGACCTCGGCGGCCAGGCTGGCGAGCCGCTCCAGACAGTCCTGAAAGTGGACTCTCTCGTTGGCTTTCTGGGTGAAGAAGGCTTCCAGGGTGGGACGTGCCCGCAGCGCGCGGTCAAGATCAGGATCCGAACCGGGTTTGTAAGCGCCAATGCGGACCAGGTCTTCGGAACGTGCGTGCACCGCCAGAAGCCGGCGGATCAGGGCCGCGTGGTCGCGATGCTTGGGGGTGGCGACTGCGGGCATAAGCCGGCTGATCGAGTCCAGAATCTGGACTGGCGGGTACCAACCTTCGGAGGCCAGCGCACGGGACAAGACCACGTGGCCATCGAGCAGCGATCGTACCGCATCTACCAGCGGATCGAGCTGATCGTCGCCTTCCATCAACACCGTATAAAAGGACGTAATCGATCCGGATTGGAACTGGCCGGTGCGCTCGACCAGCCGTGCCAGACGTGTGAACACGGAAGGGGTGTAGCCCTTGGCGGTGGGTGGTTCTCCCGCAGCCAGGCCGATCTCACGCGCCGCCATGGCGAAACGGGTAAGAGAGTCGAGGACCAGCAGCACGTGGCGCCCCTGCGCCGCGAAGTGTTCCGCAATAGTGGTCGCCGCCAGCGCCGCGCGCAGGCGCAACACCGGGGACTGGTCGGAGGTGGAAACCACCACGACGGAGCGCGCCCGTCCCTCGGGCCCAAGAGCCTCTTCAAGGAATTCGCCGACCTCGCGCCCGCGTTCGCCTACCAAACCGACCACGGTGATCTCCGCCTCGGTGTTGCGCGTCATCATGCCAATCAGAGTGCTCTTGCCGACGCCGGAACCTCCGAAGATGCCGACGCGCTGCCCGCGGCCGACGGTGAGAAGCGAATCGATGGCGCGTATGCCGGTGCCGAGGGGGGTACGAATCGGCACGCGCTCCAGGGGCGAACGGACCGCGCCGTCAAGCGGTCGAACCGCCTCGACTAAGGGTGGGCGGCCGCCATCGATCGGCTCGCCGGCGGCATTGAGAACCCGGCCAATCAGGCCCCTCCCGACACCGATCTCGGGATGGATGGCGAGCGCCTCAACGGTGTCGCCAAAACGGATGCCCTCGCTGGTTTCGACCGGCATTGACAGAACGTGCGGGCCGCGAAACCCAATCACTTCGGCGAGATGGGATACGCCAGACCCATCGATGATCCGGCAGCATTCGCCCACCGAGGCCAGCGGCCCGACCGATTCCACCGTCCCCCCGACGGCCTCGGCCACACGTCCCCGCCAGCGCCAGGGTTGCACCCCGTCGAGAGACTTCAGGCAGTGATTCAACCTCGTGGTCACAGTGGCTCTCCGGTCGTATCCTCGGCAGGCAGGCCCCCGCGAGCTCTGTCAAAGAGGTGACGTTCGATCTCTACCAGTTGCGCGGCGATGCCAAGGTCAACAGATCCAAGATCGCTTTCAAGCCGGCAGTCGCCCGCGGCCATTCCCTCGCCGGAAGCGACCGCGGGCTTTACGGGGAGGTTGGGGAGCAGGGCCATGGCCTCGGTCCACAGCTCGAGTTCGCAAGGCGGAACCAGCAGGCGAACCCGCGCTGAGGCGGAAATCTGGCCCAGCGCAACCCGTACCGCGCCGGTCAGAAGCAATGGATCAGTCTGGGCTTCGCGGCGGAGGATACGGGCTGCGATGGCCAGGGCGAGACGAACGATTTCGGGCTCGATCTCTTCAAAATAGCGCGCCTGTTCGCGGGCGAAGTTGGCGAACAGCGACGAGACTTGCCGAACCCCTTCTCCACGGCGGCCCTCCAGGGCAAGCTCAAATTGTTCGCGGGCGGCGGCGCTTGCTTCTTCGCGGCCGCGATCGCGACCGGCTTCGTAGCTGCGTGCGCATTCGACCTGGAGTTGTTCTTCCCATTCAGCCAAGGCAGGCGATGCGGCTGGCTTCGCGGAGATGGACGAGCCGGGGCGACAGGAAGGATAGGCAGATTGGTCCGCGGCAGCCACTTCCCGGAGACTCAAACCATCCCAGACAGGACCCGGCCGTTCCGGTACCGGGGGGTAAACGAAACCCTCGATTGTCAACGTCGTATCTGGCTCGATCACTTCCGCGATCATGGCACTCGCTTTCCTTGCCTTCGCCTGAACTCGGGTAATCCGACCAGTGCAGGCGTGGGGGCGACACTAAGACTCAGACCAACATCTCGTCGCCGGTTTCAAGCTTCAAGATGACTTTGCCCTCGGCTTCGAGGCGGCGGGCAAGGTTCAGAATTTCCTGTTGCGCCTGCGCCACCTCGCGCGAACGGACGGGTCCCAGCACTTCCATATCTTCCTTCAGCATTTCGACGGCGCGCGTACTCATGGCCTTGAAGATCTGGGCGCGCAATTCCTCGTTGGCGCCGCGCAGGGCCAGCGCCAGTTGCCGCTTGTCGACGCCGCCCACAATCTCGCGGATGGTGGCGGCGGGGACGGTAACCAAATCCTCAAAAGTGAACATCAGGTTGCGAATGCTGAGGGCCAGCTCCGGCTGCGAGTCCTCGATGGTTTCAAGAATCTTTTTGGACTCCTCCGCGTTGAGACGGTTGAGCAGGTCGGCAACCGCTTTGAATCCTGAGTAGCTTTTGCGCGCCGTGTCGCCCACGCTCTCCAGTCGCCGATGAAGGATGTGCGCTACCTTCTGCGCCATCTCGGGCGAGAACTGCCGCATTTCGGCCAGCCGCTGGATGGATACGACCTTGTGCTCTTCGCTCAGGTTGTCAAGCACCATCGAAGCCCGGCGGGGATCGAGATGGGCCAGGACCAGGGCGATGGTCTGGGGATGTTCGCTGTCGAGAAGCTTGCCCAGCTGCTGCGGATCGGTGCGCTGCAGTTTGGCGAGGTTTCCCTGGGAGGCTTCCTGGGAACGCCGTACCAGCATCATCAGATCGTCGGCCCGCTGTTTTCCGAAGGTCTCAACCAGCAGGCGGCCGGCATAGTCGAGCCCGCCATGCACCATGAAGTTCTGGGTTTCAAGCATCTCCCAGAATTCTTCAATGACGTCGGCGGAGAGTTCAGGATTGACGCCGTGCAGGTCGGCGAGTTCCTCGGTGAGCCGCTGCACGTCTGGCTCGGGCAGGGCGCGAAGGATCTCGCGGGCCAGGTCTTCTCCGACCGCGACCAGGAGAATCGCCGCCTTGCGGATGCCGCTCAGTTGCGCCGATTTGCGCTTCCGCGATTCGCCGTTTTCGAGTTCCTCTGCCATGCGTACCGGCCTTCCAGTCATGCGCGATTCGAATCGATGTTGGGGCGCTAGCCGCGTGCCGTTTCCCCGGCCGGCGTGCGCCTCAGTCGGAGTGAATCCAGCTCTGCAGCAGGCGCGAACTCTGCGTGGGCTCGCGCTTGACGTGCCCTGATACCTGCTCGAAGATTTCCTGGGCCCTCATGCGCTCCGGATCGATAGGTGGCGCCTGGGGAGGATTGAGAACCGATTTGATCTCCGCCCCCGCGGGAAGATCTTTGCCGGCGCCCCTGGGGACTGGACGTGTCACCGCGGACGCACGGCGCATAGCCGGTCGCAACCCGAATGCCACTACCATGACCATGCCGAGCAGGAGCGTGGCGTATTTCAGAAGCAGAGGCGAGCCCTCCGCTTCGCTGAGGAAACGCCGCACCGGCGATTCCGGCTCGGCGGGGCGGTTCTCGTCAAACTGCAGATCCTGAACTGTCACCAGGTCGCCGCGACTGGTGTCGAAGCCCACCGCCGCCTGGGCCAGGGCAGTGAGGTTTCGCAACTCTTCCGGGGACCGCGCCTGCCATTGAGCGGAACGGCCGCGCGCGCCAGGATCAGAAAGGCGATGGTTAACCACGATTGCCGCCGTCAGCCGGCGTACCCGGCCCGGAGCCTCGACGCTGTGGCGAACTGTCTTCGAAGCGCCATAGGTGCCCGACTCGCTCTTGGCGCTCTGGGGCGGGGTGGTCTGCTGCGGATAGACGGGCAAGGCCTGCGCATTGGGCGCGTTCGAAGTTGTGCCCGGAATCCCGGCCGCGACCGGCTGCGGTCCCGCGCTTTGCTCCGTGCGCTGCATGGAGAGAGTAACAGTGGCATCGGGATCGTAGGTTTCGTCGGTCTGCTCGGAGGTAGCCATCTGGTAGTCGAGGGTGACCGAAGCACGGACGTTGCCCGGTCCAGTCACCGGCTCGAGCGTGGCCACCAACTTCTGCTCGAGCGCCTGCTCCGCAGTCAGCCGCATGGCATCGGCGGTCTTGGGACCGAGGGGCAGGTTGCCCGCTGCATCGACCAGGACCACGCGATCGGGAGTTAGCGCGTCGACCGCGGAAGCCACCAGGTTGCGTATGGCGTCGGGCTCACCCTCGGCCAGGGATCTATGCCGCAGCCTGAGCACCACCGACGCCTTGGCAGGACGGTCCTGATCGCGAAACAGCGAATCGTGGGGCATAACGAGGTGAACCCGGGCGGACTCCACATCGCTCAACGAAGATACGGTGTGCTCCAGTTCACCTTCGAGAGCGCGCTGGTAGTTGACCTGTTCGTCGAATTCCGAGCCTACCCAGTTGGGCTTGTCGAAGATCTCGAAGCCGAGTCGACCGCTCCGGGATCCGCCCTTGGCCGCCGTGGCCAGCCGCGCCTTGTCCAGCTGCGCGGCCGGAACGCGAAGGCCGGAGCCGTCGGAGGTGACATCGAAGGGTATCTGCGCCTGGGTGAGCACCAGACCCATCTGGCGAGCGTCCTCCGGATCGAGGCCGGCGTAAAGGGTGCGCCAGTCGGTGCGCAAGGTGTACCAGAGCAAACCCCCGGCCAGCGCGGAAAACAAAAACGCGGCCACGATGCCCCACAAGCGGGCGGAGGGGCTCATCGCCGTCCAGTGCGACTGCGCCCTGCTCCAGGTGGCCGACAGTCCCCCTGCGAGATCCGAATTCGCGCTTACCGGCGCGCTTTTCTCCAATTGTGTGCCCGTGGCCATCGCTTGTGCGTCCCATCCCGATCCTGGTTTGACCCGGCGAAAATCCACCGGTGCTGTCTGCGCTCCCGGCGCTAGAACGGCTTAAAACTGCATGCTCATGACCTGCTGGTAAGCCTGAACCGCCTTGTTGCGGACGGCCAGCGACAATTCAAACGCCATGCTGGCCTTCTGGGTCGCGATCAAGGCCTGGTGCACGTCGACTCCCGCACCTGTCATGAGGCCCGTCACCGCTATTTGCGCCTGATCCTCGAGGTGATTAACCTGCGCGACCGAGTCGATAAGCAGATCAGAGAATGGAGCCGGGGCAGCTGTCTGACCAGGCGGCGCAATTGCGGACCCCGAAGTGCCTGCCAGCATTCCGGCGGCTGATTCTGCGATGCGGCCGGCGACGGCGGCCAAGGGGTTGAAATCGATCTGCATGCTGCTAATCCTTCTGCCATCCCGCGCAGGGAACTCAAGTGCCGAACGGGCGCGAATTTCCCGACTTCGGCCCGGCCGGCCATCCGATCACTTCGGTTTTGCCGGGTTTAATTTCTACCTGACCGACTCGCATCCAGGTCCCTGGCTCAAGTCGAATCGGTCCGCGCCGGTTCCGACCTCATGGGCCGTCAACCTTTGGCGATCTCGAGGGCTGAGGCGATCATGCCCTTTTCGGCCTGAACCGCGGACCCGTTCAGTCCATACGCACGCGTGGCCCCCATCAGGTCGACCATTTCTGTGAGCGGGTTAATGTCCGGGTACTCCACGTATCCGTCCGGGCCGGCGTCGGGATGTCCCGGATCGTACCGCTTAAGCGCAGGCGACGGATCTTCGACGACCGCCGCGATGTGCACCCCGCCAGCTGGTTGAGGGGGGCTGCCGGCGGTTTGCAGGGACGTCGCCACGGCGGCGAACGAGTCGGCGAATCTGGCGGGAGTGCCGGAGGAGTTGATGTCGCCTCCGTTGGCGGAGAAAATGACGTGCTGACGATGATAGGGTCCGCCCGTGGCAGTGCGGGTGGTTTCGGCATTGGCCATGTTGGCGGCCACTACCTCCGCGCGCGTGCGTTCAGCCTGCATCGCGCTCCCCGAAGTTTCCATCACGCCGAAAAGATTCATGACGAGATTCCTTTGGATTTACTTGTCCGCGTGGATCGCATCCATCTCCATCTGATATTGCTGGCGAAGGAGCGATACACCGGTTTTGAATTTGAGCTGGGCCTCGGCCAGGTTGAGGCTCTCGCGGTCCACCGAAACGTTGTTGCCGTCGGGACGGGCGATCAATCCCTCCTCCGGCCTGACCTCACTTCTCCCGCCCAACATACCCTGCCCCGCATCGGAAAGCGCGCTGCGCATCTCCGTTTCGAAATCGATGCCCATGGCGCGGTAGCCGGGAGTGTCGACGTTGGCCATATTTTGCGCGGTGAGCTTGACGGCGCTCGCGGCAAGATCGAGGTAGCGCTCGACGCCGTTGCTCAGCGTGGATTGCAGCTGCATGTTCACTTCCTCCTTCTGCTCGTTCGCCTTTGCCTAGTTCACGATGAGACCGAAGTCGATTTCGAGCGCGGAGATCTCGCAGCAGTCGCCGGCCAGGATGGCGGCGCGTTCGAGCACGTGCTCGAGTTCGCGGACATTGCCGGGCCAGGGATGCGCGGCCAGCTTGGCCATGGCGGTCGAGTCGAGTCGCTTGATGGGCTCATGACGGCCCATGCGCTCGAGAAAGTGATCGACCAGGAGAGGCAGGTCCGCGGCATGGGCAGAAAGCGCCGGAGTGCGAATGAGAAATACCGCAAGGCGATAGTAGAGATCGGAGCGGAAGGACCCATCCTCGGTGTTCTTCACCAACGGGCGGTGGGTGGCGGCGATGATACGCACATCGACCTTGACGGTCTCGTTGTCGCCGACCCGCTGCAGCTCACCGCTCTCGACAAAGCGCAGCAGCTTGGCCTGGAGACTGAGCGGCATTTCCCCGATTTCATCGAGGAACAAGGTGCCGCCGTCGGCGGATTCGATGCGCCCTACCCGGCCATTGACAGCGCCGGTAAAGGCTCCGCGCGTGTGCCCGAAGAGTTCGGCCTCGAGCAATGCCTCAGGGATGGCGGCGCAGTTGATGGCTACCATGGGCTTGCGATTGCGGGCTGAAAGGCGATGTAGAGCCTGGGCCACGATTTCTTTCCCGGAACCGGTAGGACCTTCGATCAATACCGGGGTGTTGCGAGGTGCAACGAGGCGGATGCGGCGGCTGACTTCCAGCATGGCAGGAGCGTTGCCAACCATTTCAGGAAGACGGTCGGCGCCAGGATCTGCCCCGGCCGTGGCCGCTTTGAAGAGCGTCGGGCTGGAGAGGCGGGGCAGGGACGCGCCGCCGGTTGCAGATGAGCCGCCGCACAGTGGCTCCCCAGTTACGAAGACGGAACGGGCTGCGGTTTCGCTGACCGGCGGCAGCGGAGCGAAGGGCATGGCGCCGGAAGGGCTTTGCCAGGATGGGGACGCGGAGGTATCTCCGTTCTGGCTGACGCGCAGCGCATGAAGCAACTCATGACGATAGGGGCCACGGGGCGACTCGCGCCCGGCCTCACCCTCGGTCGTCAACAGATCCACTTTAGGAAACGAGGCGCGAAAATCTTCCAGGAATTCTCCCAGGTCGAGATCAGGCAGCCATGCGTCGACGATAAGGGCTTCAGGAGCGGCCGTGGCAGCTTCAGCCCAGGCCTGGGCGCCGGTTTCAGCTTCGCGCACCTGCCAGCGCATGCCGGTAAGCGTATGGCTCAGGCGTTGACGGAAGTTGCGGTCGGTGCTGGCCAGCAAAGCCGTGCGGGGGCGAATGCGGGGAGCCGGATGGGAAGGAAGAACAGGGACGGAAAAGGGCTGCATGGGTATCCTCCAGAATGCCGGAACGGGCCGGAATAAATCAGTTCACTTTAGAAAACGGGATGGTCGCGGCGGCCAGCAGCGGCATAGCCGGTACCGGAAGGTCGAGCATGGCGACGAGTTCCTGCTCAGGGGGGACGGTGTAACCTTGCCCGCGCACGGTGCGGATGAGTCTTCCCGGGGTGGGGTCCTTGAGCTTGCGGCGAAGATAGTTGACGTAAACATCCACGATATTTGTGGTCTGGACCGGCTCCATCTTCCACACGGCTTCAAGCAGTTCAACCCGCGAAACACTCTGGCCGCGATTGAGGAGGAGGTGTTCGAGCAAGGCGAACTCCTTGTTGGTGAGAGGAATGTCCAGGCCGCTGCGCCGGGCGGTATGGTTGACGCGGTCGAGCTCTAAATCTCCGGCGCGCAGGATGAGGCGGGCTTCGCGCTTGCGCCGCAACAGTGCCCGGCAGCGGGCGCGCAGTTCGTGCAGGCTGAAAGGCTTGGTCATGAAATCGTCGGCGCCGAGATCGAGGCAGCGTACGCGGGTCTCAACCTCCTGGCGGCCGGTGAGGATCATGATGGGCAGTTCCGTATCGAATTGCCGCATCTCGCCGAGCGCCTGAACGCCGTCTTTGACCGGCATGCACAGATCGAGAATGGTCAGGTCGGGCAGGTCAGCGCGAAATCCGTCAACGGCCGCGCCGCCATCGGAGACCAGGCGAACACGATGTCCGTCGGCTTCCAGGCCCCGGGTCAGAAACATGCCGAGTGCCCTGTCATCTTCGGCGATTAAAAGCCTCATGAGAAAACTCCCTGAGCCCGCGCGCTGCCGGAGATCTTTGTTCCCCTCCGGCGAGCTCAACTGCGTTAGCGTGTGCTAATCCGCGGCTCCCCTCTAAGTTCTCTCCTAATGAGAGCGAACTCAAGGCGAAAACGGGGAAAGGCGAGTGTCCCATTCCGGGAACGGCAAAGGTCGCGCGTCATTCCCCAAAGCGCACCTTGAACCACTGCCTGTGACCGCAGACACAGCGGAACCCTTTGCCGCAGGCGAAGGGATGCAGGGGGATGGATTCACCATGGACTGTAGCGCTGGAAGGGAGGCTAGACCGGCCTGCCGCGGAACGCGTAGAAGAGCTCGATGAGAAGGATGAGGACCACGGCGACTTCAAGGAAGAAGGTGCGGCCCTGGTTGTACTGATCGATCATGTAGTCGTAGAGATCTTCGGCGATTTTTAGTTTTTGCGCGACCAGGTCTTTGTAGTCGGGCACGCCGACCTTGGCCGCGGCGAGCCGGTAGAGCCGCGCGGCAAACATGTCGCTGAGGAACTTGATGGCATTGTCGGCGTGCTCGGTGAGTTCGCCGACTTCCAGAAGCACGGTGTGGAGGCTGGTGGCGGAGCGGGCCAGGCGCCAGCGTGCGACCATGCCGCGCTTCTGCCCCAGGGTGTCGTAAACGCCGTCGAGGATGGCGGTGAGCAATTCGTCGTAGTGGCGAAATTCGAGCAACTGGGAGTTGGCGTATTCGAGCAGTTGAATGGCGGTTTCGGCGCCCGCCGAAGTGTCATAGAGAAACGCCGCGTTCCACCCGATGACGGAGAGATCGTGGGCGTAGTAGGAGATTTGAGAATTGAGAACCTCGGCGCGTTCGCCTTCGGCGAGGCGGGTCCGGTCTCCGCGGACCACCTGGGCAATCTCGGGTCCGCGGTCGCGGGCGAGGACTGCAGCGGCGGGAGAGCCCTGGGCTTCGCGGACGTGGAAGATGAAGTAGTCTTCGCTGAGCCAGCGGGCGTAGGGCTTGACCATGGCGGCGGAGGCGCGGTCGAGCCGCCGGCGCACGATGGGTTCAACGACGGAAGCGAAGTCAACATCCCACACCCAGCGGCTGGAAAGGTGCACCAGCCCTTCCCAGTCCCCGGCGAAGGGAAGCTGGTAGATCAGGCTGACCACGCCGTAATCGTAGTACTTGATTTCTCCCTCGAGGCGCTCGCCGGTTTCCAGGACAAGGGTTTCCAGGGGCTCGACGACGGGAGGCCGCTGGTAGCGCACGTAGGCCGGCGCGGAGTGCTTCATGCTCGGCTTCTGGACGGTGCGGGCGCTGACGGTCTGCTGAAGGTGGTCGAGGCGAAGTTCTTCGCAGACGTCGAACTGAATCATGACCAGGACAAAGCCGCTGAGGGTGACAGCCGGAGATGTGGGCGCGGTAGACACTGTATGCCCGAATGGTAGCGCATTGAATGAACCCCGTTGGCAGACCAGTGGTCGTGGTGCCCGGCTTGTCCTGATTTTTTGCCGTCCTTCTGACTCTGTGGGCTTGAGCGGCCGCCCGCCGAGGGTCCAGCGTAAACGCGATGCGGTTGCTCATCGCCGCCGGCGGGTGATGCCGATCATGGTTCGACGAATCATTCCGCGCGGAGGGGCTTACAGCTGTGATGAGCCTCACAGTCAGCCGTGTTTTCGCGTAGGTAATTTCGACCTCGTCAGCCGACGCTCTCCAGGTGTTGTTGTGATGCCCTATTGCTCTAGAGTGCGCCGGCACATGCATGGCAAGAGAGGTACGCATGGGTCAGTCAATTTGGCAGAGTATGCAGGAGAAGGGCTACAGCCGGCGAGAGTTCCTTCGCTTCTGCGGTGCGGCCGCTGCGGCCGCTGGACTAGGTCAGTCCGGGGTAGCTCAGGTGGTTTCGGCATTTGAAAAGAAGGACAAGCCTGCGGTGGTATGGATGCATTTCCAGGAATGCACCTGCTGCAGCGAGTCTTTCATCCGCGCGTCGCATCCGATTGTGGCCGATGCGCTGCTTGATGTGATGTCGCTGAACTATTCAGAAACCCTGATGGCCGCATCGGGGTTCCAGGCGGAGAAGAGCCTGAACGACACGATCAAAAACAACAAGGGCAAGTACATCGTCCTCGTGGAGGGCGCGGTGCCGACCAAGGACGGGGGCGTTTACTGCATGATCGGCGGCAAGACCGCGGAGTCGATTTTGCAGGAAGTCGCGAAAGACGCGGCTGCGGTGGTGGCCTGGGGCAGCTGCGCGTCAAACGGCTGCGTGCAGGCTGCGAAGCCGAATCCGACCGGGGCAACGCCGATTCACAAGCTGGTGAACAAGCCGGTGATCAATGTGCCCGGATGCCCGCCGATTGCAGACGTGATGATGGCGGTGGTGACGCATGTCCTGGTGCTGGGGCAGATTCCGGCGCTCGATTCACTGGGGCGGCCGAAGGAGTTTTATGGGCGGCGGGTACACGACACCTGCTATCGCCGGCCCAATTACGATGCGGGGCTGTTTGTAGAGTCGTGGGATGACGAAAACGCGCGCAAGGGTTTTTGCCTATACAAAATGGGTTGTCGCGGCCCAGTCACTTACAACGCCTGCTCGGTGGTGAAGTGGAACGAGGGTACCAGCTACCCGATTCAATCGGGCCACGGTTGCATCGGCTGCAGCGAAGAAGGCTTCTGGGACAACGGGCCGTTCTATCAGCATCTCGCGAAGTTCCCGGGCTTTGGTATCGAGAGCACCGCAGACACGGTCGGCACCGCGGTGGGCGTGACCACGCTGGCCGGAGTTGCAGCGCACGCGGTCGTCACCAATGTCCGCAAGCACAAAGTCATTGCTGAAGTTCATGCCGAAGAGCAGAAGGAATCGTGAGGAACCATGGCTCGAATAGTTGTCGATCCCGTAACTCGTATTGAAGGCCACCTCCGCATCGAAGCGGTGGTGGAGAACGGCGTGATCACGGATGCATTCAGCGCCGGCACGATGGTGCGCGGACTGGAGAAGATCCTGATCGGACGGGATCCGCGCGATGCCTGGGCCATCACGGAGCGCGTTTGCGGCGTGTGTACGACGGTGCATGCAACGGCGAGCGTGCGGGCCGTGGAGGATGCGCTGGGAATCCAGATACCGCCCACCGCTGAATTGATTCGCAACATCATGACGGCGACGCAACACGTCCAGGATCACGTGGTGCACTTCTACCATCTGCATGCGCTGGACTGGGTGGATATCGTCAACGCGTTGAAAGCCGATCCCAAGAAGGCCGCGGAGTTGGCGGGCTCGTTTTCGAAATGGGAGAAGAACACGCCCGCCTACTTCACCGAGGTGCAGAACAAGATCAAGGCGTTCGCGGCCAGCGGGCTGGGTATCTTCGCCAATGGCTACTGGGGCCATCCCGCCTACAAGCTGCCACCGGAGGTAAACCTGATCGGGGTTGCGCATTATCTGGATGCGCTGGAGTGGCAGAAAGAAGTGGTGAAGATTCATGCCGTGTTCGGGGGCAAGAATCCGCATCCGAATTATCTCGTGGGAGGAGTTCCCTGTTCGATCGATGTCGACGAAGTAGCCGCGATCAACACCGAGCGGCTGAACCTGGTGGGACGGTTGATCGCGCAGGCCGATGAGTTTGTGAACCAGGTGTATGTGCCGGACCTGCTGGCGGTGGCATCGTTCTACAAGGACTGGGCGCAGTGGGGCGGGGGCCTGAAGAATTATCTCTGCTATGGCGAATATCCGACGCAGGGATATTCAAAACCGGAGACATTCAAATATGCGAGGGGTGTGATTCTGAATCGCGACCTGAGCCAGGTGCACCCGGTGAATCCCAGGGACTCGCAGGAGATCAAGGAGTACATCGCATCATCGTGGTACAGCTACGACGGCGGGGATGGGGAAGGACTGCACCCCTGGTCCGGCGAGACGAAGATCAACTACACCGGACCGCAGCCACCGTTTGAGACGCTGGAGGGACACGAGAAATATTCGTTCCTGAAAACTCCGCGCTGGAAGGATCATCCCATGGAAGTGGGGCCGCTGGCGCGGCTGCTGGTTTCCTACGCCTCTGGCCATGACGATGTGAAGGATCTGGTGGGTCAGACGCTGGGCAAGCTGGGAGTGGGAGTCGACGCGCTGTTCTCCACACTGGGGCGCACCGCGGCGCGCGGGATTTCGGCGGCGCTCGAGGTGGTTTGGCTGAGGGATTTCTACGACCAGTTGATGGAGCGCGTTAAAACTCGCGAGACGTCTACGTTCAACGGTGAGCGCTGGGACCCGAGCACGTGGCCGAAGGAGGCCGAGGGGGTGGGCCTGGTCGAAGCGCCGCGCGGCGCACTGGCGCACTGGATTCGCATCAAGGACGGGAAGATCGACAACTACCAGCTGGTGGTGCCGACCACGTGGAACGGCTCTCCGCGCGATGCGAAGAAGCAGCGCTCGGCATTTGAAGAGTCGTTGATTGGCACGCCTGTCGCGAAGCTCGATGAGCCGGTGGAAATTATTCGAACGATTCATTCCTTTGACCCGTGCCTGGCCTGCTCCGTGCATTTGTACGATCCGCAGGGCAAGCACCTTCACCAGATTTCGTTTGAGTGAGGGTTGGAGTATGGCAACGATTCTCGCTGCACCTAAAAAAGGAAGCAAGGCCGCGTCGGCGTCGGGGCATCCGGTGGAATATTGCCGCGTGTACGTGTGGGAGCTTCCGGTCCGCGCCTATCACTGGATCAACGCGGTGACGCTGGTAGCCCTGTGCATTACGGGTTACCTGATCGGTGCGCCGATACGGGCGTTTTATGCCAGCGAAGCGTACCAGCAGTACTGGTTTGGAACGGTACGCTTCGTTCACTTCCTTTGCGCGTACATTTATGTTTTTAACTTCATGGCTCGCATTTATTGGGGTTTCGTCGGCAACAAGTACGCGCGATGGAACAACTTCTTTCCGCTGACGAGGGCGCAGCGGCAGGAGATCGTGGATGTCATCAAGACGGACGTGCTGCAAACCAAGCTGCACGGCGCCATCTCGACAGGGCACAACTCGCTGGCTGCCTTCATCTATTTTCTGACGTTCCTGGCGTTTGTGGCTCAGTCCATCACCGGCTTCGCACTTTACTCGAGCATGAGCAATGCGTGGATGCCGCGGCTGTTTACCTGGATTGTGCCGTTGATGGGCGGCGAAATGAGCGTGCGGTACTGGCACCACACATTCATGTGGTTCTTCGTCGCGTTTATTATCGTCCACGTGTACCTGTCCTTCTACCACGACTACATCGAGGGCCGGGGGACGATCTCATCGATAGTTGGCGGCTGGAAGTTTGATCGGGAGAAGCGTGACAGCTGATAGCGGCGGGCTGAAGACATTGGTGATGGGTCTGGGCAACGTTCTGATGGCTGATGAGGGCGTAGGCGTCTATGTCGTCAGGGCCCTGGAGAAGCACACGCTGCCTGAAGGTGTGGAGCTTCTCGATGGCGGGACGGGCGGATTTACGCTGTTGGACCCGCTCCAGAGCGCAGACCGCATCATTCTGGTCGACGCGGCCGCTGACGGGAATCCCATCGGAACAGTGACCCGCACCACGCCGCGGTTTTCGCGCGATTATCCGCCAACACTGACGGCGCACGATGTGGGCGTGAAAGACCTGCTTGATGTCTTTTACATGCAGGGCGGCGGCCGCGACGTGGTTCTTTACGCGATCACGATCGACCCCAGGCAGCCGATCGCGATGTCGCTTTCTCCGGCGGGACAGAGAGCGGCAGATGAGGCTGTGGCGCGCATACTAAGGGAACTCGCTGGCGCGGGATCGGCTTAGCCGGGCTGCCGCCATCAGCGCGGACGTATACTGTCACCCGTACACACGCCGGCCGCATTGGAAACCACGCAGACCGGCATGCCGTTCAAGAAACGGGTGCTTTTTCGATGGAGATGCGCGAGCGCAGTTGCTGGCTTTCATTGTTCCTTCTGATCCCTCTTCCTTTTCTCTATCCGCAGGCGGTGCCTAAGCCGGGGACGCCATCCTTCACATTGAATGTTCGCGACGTGATTGTGGACGTGGTCGTGACCAACTCCGCTGGCGCGCCGGTCACCGGGTTGCAGCAACGGGATTTCAAAGTGCTGGAGGACGGCAAAGAGCAGGAATTGCGATTTTTCGAGGAGCACAGTGGTGCAACAGCGACCGAAACAGGAAAGAAGCCGGGGTTTCCGTCACCCTTTCCGGGGTTTATGAGCAATGCTCCGGCCGAGGGTAGTGACGGATCACTGACAGTGCTTTTGCTCGATGAATTGAATACCGCCGCGCAGTATCGCGACGGCATGTTCGGAGCTGCAGCGGCCTTCATTCAGGCGCTTCCCGTCAATTCAGAGGCGGCGGTCTTCGTACTTCGGTCGAAGCTTGAACCAGTGCAGGGCTTCACCACCGATTCAGGGGTACTTCGCGCCGCGCTCGAGACTCAAAGAGCAAGAGCCGCTTCGAATGTGAGTGGGGGGGCCCGCACCGCGGAAGACGACCGAGACGACCAGATGACGGACGCGGTGTTTGCCGCAAGCGGCACTGAATACCAAGGCGGCAGAGCCATGAAGCAGCAGCAAGCTAATCACGGAACAGACATGACCTTGCGTGCGATCGGACTGCTGGGGCGCAGTCTTGCTGGTGCGCCGGGACGCAAGAGCCTGTTCTGGTTTGCAGGGTCATTTCCTGTTTCGCTGTTCCCCGATGGGGTTCGGGATCGCGGAAGGCAGGAAGAACAGTACGGGGACCTGATACGCCAATCTGTTGATCTGCTCGCCGAAGCGAAGATGGCGGTGTACCCGGTTTCGGTAGAGGGAGTGACTGCGTCCCTGTCGAGTGAGGCCGCTGTGCGCAGCGAAGCATTACACGGAGCGGATGTCGCAGGTGCAGAACGGCAGCAGGCTGCAGAACATCAGGCCGATGTGGTGGCCATGGAGGAATTGGCGGCCCAGACGGGCGGGCAAGCGCTCTATGGCGCAAACGATTTTGGTAAGCAGGCAGAACAGGCGCTTCGGACCGGCTCGCATTACTACACGCTCGTATATACGCCACCGGCCAGCAAGCCAGACGCAAAACTGCGGCGAATTGATGTGAAGACAAATCAAAGCGACTACAGGCTGGCCTACCGGCGAGGCTACTATGCTGACGGTGAGAGAACGAGTGACAGCCAGGCCGCCGACCCACTCGCCGCAATGCTGGGGGCAGGAACTCCCGAAAGTACGGAGTTGGTTTATCAGGCTGGTACGCACGTGATCGCTCCTGAGCCGGAGGCTGAAGCGACGCGGGCAGGCGGCAACAGCAAACTCTCCGGACCACTCCGCAGGTATCGAGTCGAGTTCGAAGTGCCGGCCACCCGGCTCATCGTGGACCAGGCCGCAGGCTCGAAGACGGGAAAGGTTGAGGTTGCAGCGGTTGCCTATGACCGCGCGGGCGAAAGGTTGAACTGGGCGGCCAGCGTCAACTCGATAACACTCAGCGAGCGCACGAATAACGGTTCGCATGATCCCGACCTGGCACTCCATCTTGACCTCGATCTGCCACCGTCCGCGACGATGATACGCACCGGCGTCTACAACTGCGGCGTAGGAACAGTTGGGACACTTGAACTTCCTCTCAAGACAAGCGAGCGAGAACTGCCAGCGGAAAGGCCGTCACCCGAAGTTGCGGGTGCCGGAATGGTCCATGAACCGCCATCAGTTGAGAAAACGACTGAGCACTCAACAGAGAATGCATCATCGCCGGCTTCTGCTGACCATGCACTCGAGGTCGGCGGAGGAAGCTCGCCGAGCATACCGGCAAGCGCGTCGAATGACCCGGTGCTGGTACATCGGCCTCAGCCCGCTCCCCCGGTTCACGGGATGAGGGAGGGACAAATCCATCTTGATGTGACGGTGAGCGATGCGAACGGAAAGCCGGTCAATGGACTGCAGCCCTGGGATTTCAAATTGCTGGATAACGATCAGTCGCGAAAGATCGAATCCTTCAGGGCGTTCAGCAATGGAGCGGTGATGCCGGATCCGCCTGTGGAAGTCATCCTGTTGATCGACGAATTGAATCTGTCACCTCAGCAGGTGGCCTTTACCCGGGACGAAGTGACGCGCTACCTGCGGCGGAATGGCGGGCGGCTGGAACATCCGGTATCGCTGATGCTGCTGTCGGATGCGGGTCTGCGTGTTCAACCTCGTCCGTCTACCGACGGCAATGCGCTCTCAATGGTGGTGAAAGGGATTGGCGCGCACATCAGCACGATCAATCCGGCCATGGGCGGACAGGGGGAGCTACAGAAATTCCAGATTTCGCTGCGCCAGATAGAAACGATCGCCGAAAACGAGGCGAGCCGGCCCGGGCGCAAACTACTCATCTGGGTCGGACCGGGATGGCCGCTGTTAGAGAGGGCAAACCACAAGGCCACACAGCGGGATCAACGGCTGTATTTCGCTGCCATCGTGGAATTGACCAATAAGCTGCGGGAGGCACGGATCGTGGTGAACAGCGTTTCTCCGGCGGAGAGCACCACGGCCAGTCTGGAAGCACATCGGTTTGCATTCAGGGACTACGTGAAGGGCTTGCACCAAGCGCAACAGGCGGAATCCGGGCACCTGGCGCTGAAGGTTTTTGTGACACAAACCGGAGGCGTGATCCTGGGGCCGGACAACGATGTGGAGGCGCAGATCGAACGCTGCGTCGCCAACGCCGATGCGTTCTACCAGATTTCGTTTGATCCCCCGACGGCGGTTGGAGCGGACGAGTACCACGATTTAAAGATTGTGATGAAACAACCGGGAGTGACGGTGAGGACAAATAGCGGCTACTACAACCAGCCGGGTTCTAACTGATGGCTGATTATGTTCGCCTCGGAAGGTATGGCACAGGCCACGGGCGAATGGGGAAATCATGATTCATTGTCGGAGGACGTGACGCCCTGTCCCTCGTACCAACGCAGAGTCCGCAGCGAGCGAAGGGTATTCCACCGGCTCGGCTCACCCACAGATTCTCCGAGCGACAAGGCGAGCGCCTCGTCGTGCGTGTCATCGAGCAGCCAACGCCCGTCGGCCTGGCGTTTGCGCTCGACTATTTGCACAGCGTCCTTGACTCGAGGGTCAGGCCTGGCGCCGGCGGCACGGAAATAGTCGAGCGCGCGCAGGACATCGTAGTGATAGCGCGGCGGAAAAGCGAAATTGAGAAATGCCGGATTCACGACTGCTCCCGTGGACAGCCTTTTGAAGAGGCCGCGCTCTAGAAGGTACTCCTCGCCACGGTGCCTGGCTGCGACGACTTCAGGCGCTGATCCAAAGGCGCGCTGGTATTCGAGCAGACCTTCAAGCACGCAGATGGTGGTGTGAAAAGACGAGCGGGTGCTGTGCGGCGCTTCGCAGTTCCAGCCGCCATCTTCAAGCTGGGCGCCGATGAGACGGTGCGCGAGGATTTGAGATGGACGCCGGAAGTAGCCGCCAAGCGCGAGAACGCCTCCGTTGATGCAAGGCTCCACTTCACCCTCGAAGAACGGATTGCCGCCGAATGCCGGCGGGCGCAGTTCCCAGCACTCAACATCGCTCCAGCGCAAGTTGGATTCGAGACGGGCCACGGCTGATGCCACGGCCGGGTGGGCGGGATCGACACCCGAGGCGCGCAACAACACCATGGTGAAGAGAGTCGGACAGCCAAACAGGGGCACCGGCCCGGCGCCATGCACCGTCGGATTGCTGGCGGGACGAGAATTTCTGCGCCAATCCCTTCGCTCGGGATGCGAGCGCGTCGGGCTGCGATCTCAGCCGGGGATGCGTCGGTCACATCGCGCATTGCCTGCCAGCTTATTGCGGGATCCGAATTGAGGAGCCAGGCGAGAGTGTCCACGCCGCGATCTTAACGTGTCGCGGGGCCACGGCTCCACTGATGGCATGTGTGGCAGCGGAGGTTCATCCCTTCCCTTGTGGAGCAACGGAGGTGACATGATGCTTGACATCGTTAATATAGAATGCTACATAGGGTAAGCGATCTATCCGCGACTCCTAATCGGAGGAAAAGCGATTGCTTCCATTCACGCTTCCATTGCTGTGTCTAAGCATGGCTTTGGTTCAGGCGGATCCAGCCCGGAATCCGCCGGCGCCTCCCGACACTGCGACCCACTCCATCGCATTCGTTACAGTTGAGCCCGGGGTAAAGCTGGAGGTTCTCGATTTTGGGGGAACGGGGCGGGCTATGGTGTTTCTGGCGGCGCTCGGCCCGGACGCGCATGAATGGGATAAGTTCGCGCCGAAGTTTGTCGGCCGGTATCATGTCTACGCGATTACGAGGCGGGGATTCGGGGCGTCAGACCATCCTGCCCCAACGGACGATAACTACTCCGCTGACCGGCTCGGCGACGACGTGCTTGCGGTCATGGACAAGCTGAAGATGGACCGGCCCATTCTTGTGGGCTGGTCGGTGGGCGGGGAAGAGCTTAGCTCGGTAGGGAGCCGGTTTCCGGCGAAGGTAAAGGCACTCATCTATCTGGATGCCGGCTACCCCTACGCCTTCTACAACGCCGCGGAGGGCGAGCCATACCAGGATCGTGCCGAGCTGAGGCGTTTGTTGAACGCGGCTGCGCGGGAGCAGGAACTCAGCCTCGAACTGGAGCGGAAATTGCTGGCTAGTATAAAGCAAAACGAAGAGGAGCTACGCAGGAGTATCGCAATAGATGAAAAGACTCCGCCCGCCGAGAAGTCGCCACCTGCCGCTCCGCTTGCCATGCCGCCTATGCCTCCGCAATTCACAGCCATCATGATGAACCCGGTGAAGTATACGAAGATTCCAGTGCCGGTGCTTGCAATATTCGCCACGCAGCGTGATCCGGATCCCGGTCAAGAGGAGTGGCGAAGTAGACAAATCAAGGCATTCGAAGCCGGGGTGCCGACGGCGCGGGTGGTACGGATGGCTCATGCCGGCCATGAGGTGTTCGTTACAAACGAGGCGGATGTCCTGCGTGAAATGACGAACTTTCTTGATGCGCTCAAGTAGCAGGGTTTTGCCGCATCGGCGGATCGGAAACGTGGACCCAGCGTGATCGGCTCACAGGGAACGGGTCCTACTGCTTGATGACGGTGCCGTCGCGGAGGCGGATTTCGCCCCAGCCTCCGTTGAGAGGGCTTTCGGTGAAGGGCGCTTTGGCTGCTTCCCTTTCATCGATCTCAATGCCCCAGCCGGGCTTTTCGTTAATCCACAGGTATCCGTCGCGCATTTCGGGGCAGCCCTGAAAGATGGCCCTCGTGCGGTCATTGAAGGGCGTGTATTCCTGGATGCCGAAGTTGTAGCTGACCAGGTCGAGGGTAACGTTGGCGGCGTGGCCGATGGGGGAAACGTCTCCGGGGCCGTGCCACGCGGTCTTGACGCCGAACTGCTCGGCGAGGATGGCGATCTTGCGCGAGGGGCTGAATCCGCCGGCCTCTGAAACGTGTACGCGGATGTAATCGATGAGCTGGTCGGCGATGAGCGGCTGCCATTCGTGCGGGCTGTTGAAGAGTTCGCCCATGGCGATGGGGGTGGCGCAGTTCTGGCGTATCTGGCGGAAGTAGCCGAGGTCTTCAGGGGAAAGCGGGTCTTCGAGAAAGAACATGCGGAAGGGCTCGGCCTGCTTGCAGAATTCAACGGCGAGGTTGGGGGTGAGGCGCTCGTGCATGTCGTGGAGCAATTCCACTTCATCGCCGAGCTCATGGCGGCAGGTTTCAAGAAGCTTGAGGGCGCGACGGAACTGGGCGGCGGGATCGAAGAGCGGCTTGTCATGGAGGGCCTGGGGGCGTCCGTTATCTTTGTGGGACGAGCCATATCCGGCCATGCCTGGCAGCCCGACCTGCACACGCACATGGCGAAATCCGGCAGCCATGAACTTGCGCGCGTTGTCGATGACTTCGGGAAATTCGGCGCCGCTGGCGTGCGTGTAGCAGTCTACGGCTTCGCGGCACTTGCCGCCGGCGAGCTGGTAGACGGAAAGGCCAGCCTGGCGGCCCTTGATGTCCCAGAGCGCCTGGTCGATGCCGCTGATGGCGTTGTTAAGGACGGGTCCGTTGCGCCAGTAGGAACTGTCGTAGCAGGACTGCCATATGTCCTCGATGCGGTCGGTGGTTTTTCCGAGCAGGAAGGGCTTGAGGTATTTCTCCACGGCGGGTTTGACGAGGTCGGCGCGCTGAGTGAAGGTAGCGCAGCCGTAGCCATAAAGACCGTCCTGGTCGGTGGTGATTTTGACGACCGTGAGGCGGACGCCAGCGGGTTCGCATTCAATGACGCTGATGTCCTTGATGCGAGGCGAAGGCATGGCGCGGGTGGCGCGGGAGACTTGTTCGTCCGCGGCGGAAAAGCGGGGAGCGATGACGAGCGCGCCAGCTGCGGCGGCAGCTTTCAGAATATTACGACGGATGATGGGCACAGGCAGGACCTCTTCGCGGAGCAAGGCTGCAAAGAGGCCATTCTATCGCCCGCCACTTCCCTGCCCTGACAGGTCAGAAGGGGATCCCACGGGAACTGTGCGGTTCAGGTGGTGAGCTGTGTGAGCGATGGGAATTTGTAACGGGCCTTGGCGATGGGTGTACCCACGACCTCGATGCGGTTGAGATCGCGGGTGCCGACGCCCAGGCGTTCGGCCAGTGCGAGGGTGCTGTCACAGGTTTCAAACGGCGGCGTGCCCCGGTCAACCATGGGATCGAAGCCCATGACCGCGGTAGCGACGGCATCGGTGGAAACGCAGTTCATTCCTGCGATGAGCAATCCGGGATGAACCGGCTTATGGATCGTGTTCTTTCCCTGGTTAGGGAGTTCGCCGCCGGTCATGGTGTAAATGCCGTCGATGATGGCGAGGTGGATGGGGCGCGAGGCGACCAGGTCGGCGGTAATGCGGGGAACGCGGTAACCGGGATCGGTGGAATGGGCAACGGGCTGCGGCGCGCTTTTCGGCGGGACGCGCGAGCCGGAGTGCATGGGCCCGCGATAGCCAACAGGAATGACGCTGGGCTCGTCTTCGGGGGCTTCCTGGCTGTAGATGGTGCAGGGAGTGATGCCGAAGCAGTTCTTCATCGAAAGGGTGACGCCGGCGGTGCGGTGCTCCTTGAGTTTCGCGAGCGAGACGAAGACGTCGGTGTCCTGGTAAGAGTGATTGAGGTCGTATCCGGCGTACATGAGTCCGCCGCCAGGCACCATGAACCGGGCGTAAGACTTTCCGCTGCCCAGGAAGTTGGTGTTTTCAAACTCTACGCGGGTGGCGGCGGAGGCGAGATCCTTGGGGCTCCAGCCGGCGGAGATCATGAAATCCTCGAGGGGCTTGCCGCCGTTGGGGGCGCTTTCAAGCAGGCGAACGCGACGCGCGCCGGCCTGGCCAAGCAGCGTGACCAGCGAACCGATGACCTGGGGATGGACCCAGTGAGTCATCTGGTTGGGCATGGAATCGAGCTTGTCGCTGGGCGGCCCGGTCATGTTGAGCTTGATGGCTACGGTCTTGCCATTGACCAGTTTGCCGAGACCGCCGAGCTGGTCGAACATGGTGGAAAGAACGCTGGTGACCTGGCGGTTGTACTCCGGGCACAGGCCGATGGCGACGGGACTGGCGGGGGCCTTGGGGGTATCAGCGAACATGGGGCGCGCGACCAAGGAGCCGGCAACCATGCCGGCTGCGCCCAGAAAGTCTCTGCGGGAAAGGTTCGTTTTCATATGAGTTCGCCTCACTCAAAGTAGTATGAGGCCCGGGTCGGATGTCTGTCTGGGGAAATTTCCGGGCGGGGGTTTCAGGGCGCCGGTTCCGTCCCGACGACAAGCCTTCAAAACAGGGGTCTGATCCATCCCGTGGAAAGGCACGGCCGTGGTTTGCGACGGACTCGAAAAGCCCGGAGGCGCCTCAAACCGTTCGACGCGGGACGCATCAGAGCGTCACATGGCTACTGCTGCTCGCAAATCGACAGGGCGGAGGAAATCTTCGCAGGGCACCAATCGCACCAAAACCAGTTCCGCTTCAGGCCGGTCATCGGCCTCGAAGACCAAGGCTTCGAAATCGGATAGGTGCTGGCCGGGCTTTGAGCCGGTGCCGGGCAAGGCGGCGGGGGAAAAAGGAAGTTGCAAGCCGAAGGCGGGGAAGCAACCCAAGGGGGTTCGTCGCGCGGATCAGAAGCGGGCCGCGGCGAGCAAGCTGCAGAAGACTAATCCTCGATAACTAATCCTCTATGAGTGACTGGAGAGCGCGGTCTTCTTGGGTTGCAGGACCGTGGGGCCGGCTGGGATCGATGATTAGCCACAACAGGCCTCCCAGTGCGGCGAGCAGGGCGGCGAAGATGAAGGCGGAGTTCCATCCGTAGCGGGCGGCGATCCATGGAGTGAGCGAAGAGGTGACAGCGCCTCCTGCCTGGCAGCCCATGTTCATCACGCCGGAAACAACCCCAGAGTGTTCGCCGGCGATGTCGGCACTGACGGCCCAGAAAGAGCTTTGCGCGAGATAAAGAGCGCCTGCGCCGCCGGCGAGGATGAGGCTGGCCGCGTAGGTTTCGCGCGCGTGAGCGCCAGTGATGATGAATCCCGAGGCGACGATCATGGCAACGACAGCGATGCCGCAGCGGCCGGCGCGCAGTCCGAGGCGTCGAGTAAGCGCATCGCTGATCCAGCCTCCTGCCAGGCAGCAGAGGGTCATGGCGATGAACGGAATCATGGAGAAGATGGCGTTGGCCTTGAGATTGAGGCCGCGGACCTGAGCCATGTAGATGAAGAACCAGCTGAAGAATATCCAGGCGACATAACCGAAGGTGAAGCCGCTCAGCGTGAGAGCCGCAACGTTGCGATTGAAAACCGCGGTGCGCCACGAAATTGCGGAAGCGCCGGCGGGAGCGCCTTCCACGGTGCGCGTGGTCTGAATGAGTTTGAGTTCCGCGGGCGTGACGTAGGGGTGTTGTTCGGGAGTGTCGCGGGCGGCGATAAACCACGCGAGGCCGACGACGATGCCGACGAGGGCGCTGAACCAGAAAGACGCACGCCATCCATAGTGAGCCAGGATCCAGGTGAGAACGGGGACGCTGATCCCGGCGCCCGCCCCCACACCGGCGAAGACCCAACCGTTGGCACGGCCCCGTTCCGGGACGGGGATCCAACTGGCGACGAACTGGTTTGAGGCCGGGTAGATGACGGCTTCGCCAGCGCCCAGGAGGAATCGGATCCCGATGAGAATCAGCAGCGCGTGGGCGAGCGCGGGGCTGGCGACCGAGGTCAACGCGGTGAACAGGCCCCACCAGATGACGCCGGCGGCGAGGATACGACGCGGTCCGAAGCGGCAGGCGAGCCAGCCTCCGGCGATCTGAAATCCTGCGTAACCGATAAGGAAGGCGCTGAAGATATAGCCGAGATGGACGTTGTCGGTGTGGAGTTCGTCGCGGATGGCGGCGCCGGCGATGGAGATGTTGGTGCGGTCGAGGTAACCGACGGCGCTGAGGAGAAAGAGGAGAAAGACGAGAAGGCCGCGGATCGGGAAGCGCGAATTTTGAGCCATCCGGGTCCTCGTCGCTTGCAAGGTGATGATAGACGACGAGGTGGGAACGGTGAGCGGCATCCGTTGGCGCGGGAGGATAGGTCCTGCGGACCGAACAAGGGGCCCCGCGGCGGCGGCCCCCATTTGTTCTTGTGCGGTTTGAATCAGTAAGTGATGTGGATGCCCATGGTGACGATGCGTGCGCTTCCTATGGTGTTGGTTACGGACCCGAAGAGGTTGTCGGAGGTCACCTGGCCGTTGGAGTTTTTAGACGATGAGGGGAGGATGTAGAGATTCTGGAAGGCCGAGCTTTCCTGGCCGCGAGCGGTCTCAACCTGTCCGTAGTTGGCTTCATCGGAGCATCCGACGCAGGCCTGGCCGATCTGCGTCTGATCCTGGGGAATGTCGAAGCTGGGCGTGTTGGTCACGTTGAAGGCGTTGAACTGGTACTCCATGGCGAGGCGCTCGGTGAAGCGGAACGACTTGCGCAGAGAGAGGTCGAGGCGGCGCTGAGCTGACTGGTGGAAGATGTTGCGCTGACCGGGAACGAAGTTGGTTTCGAAGGTATCGCACGGCTCGTTGCCGGTGCAGGGAGGCACGCCGAGGTCGCCGGGCTGGATGGAAGGGATCGCGATCTGGCTGGGGTCGATGGCCGGATGGTAAAGTCCGGACGAATCGCGGTAGGCACCCTTTTGCCCGGTCAAGGCACTGCGCGGATTGCTGGGATTCTTGATAGGAAGGACGGGATTGGCAAGGTTGGGGTAGTTGCCGAAGTAGACGCTGCCCACGGCACCGTAAAACTCGTAGAGGCTGTAGGGTTCGCCGCTTTGAACGATGGCGAGGCCGGAGAGCTTCCAGTCATTGGTGGCGTAGGCGAGCAGGGTGTGAGCCTTGGCGGCGTTGGGCACTTCAAATAGGAAGGACCCGCTGAAGACGTGGGTGCGGTCGAAGTCGGCCGAGGCCCATGAGTCGCGCAGGCGGTTGGGATTATCGCCGGTGAAGAACAGGCCGATATCGCTTTGCTCGTCGAGGGCGTGACCAAAGGTGTAGCTGGCACCGAGCTGGAAGTGGTTGGAGAGCTGCTTCTCGATGTGGGCTTCGAGGGAGTCATACGCCGAGATGCCCGATGCTACGAAGAGCGCGGCGCTCGGGTCGTAGCCGGGATAGGGCACACGGAAGTCGATGTTGCCGCCTTCATAGCTGTTCCACTTCTCCGTGGAGATGGCGGGATAGCAATAGGTCGGACCGCCGGTGTAGCAGGGAATGTTGGTGGCGGTGTTGAGCACCTGGTAGCCGTAACTGTAGGTTTCTCCGTCAGGATGCGGCTCTTTGCCCTTGACGTAGGCGGGCGCGCCGGGGGCTGCGATCTGCGGTTCATTGAAGGGAAGAGGAATGATCAGGTGGCGGCCGCGATTGCCGGTGTAGCCGATGGAGAAGGCGGTGTCATGCCGCGGCTGCCACTGCATTTTGAAGGTGTAGTTGATGGTGTACGGAAGTTTGTTGTTGCGGGCATAGGCGCCGAAGTAGAAGGGGGTGGGGCAATCGGACCCTCCTCCGCCGTCATACTCGTTGCCGAGCGCGGTGCAATTTGCGACTTCCTGAGTAAGCACGTTCTGGAGGGTGTTGGTGAAGAACTGGGGGTTGGGATTGGGCGGAGAGATGACGACCGAGCCCATGGGGTTTTCCAGAGTTGTTCCGGAAGCGGTGTAGGCCGCGGCCAGGGGAGGAGCCATGGTGACGCCGAAGGGTCCACCTATGCCGCCGCCGGCGGGCTGCGAAAGGTAGCTGTAGAGCTCTCCGCGGTCGTAATAAATGCCGGCTCCGCCAGAGAAGACGACGTTGCCGCGATTGCGTGCCGGAGACCACGCAAACCCGAGGCGCGGGGAGATGCCCCATTGGCGGCCAGTGAGCGTGGAGTCGCTGACGCCGGCGGTGGGGTAGTACTTGTTGTTGTGGGCGACGACGAAGCCGCCATTGTTGACGGTGAAACCGGTGTTGGTGTCGCCGGTGACGTCGTAGAGCGACGGCTCGAAATTGAAGAGATTGCCGTATTTTTCGGTAAAGCCACCGTGGTAGTCGTAGCGCACCCCGGCAGTAACGCTGAGGTTATTGAGGAGCTGGTACTTGTCTTGTAAATACCCGGAGATCTCGTTGGAGCGGTAGTAGCGGTTGGAATAGTTGCGATGGTCGGCGCCGATGCTGTCGATGACGCTGGCGGAGCGGACAGTGCCGGAGAGGAAAGTGGAGAAGTCCCTGGTCTGAAGCTGGCCAAGACCAGTGCGCAGATTGCGGATGTTGAGCTGGGTGTAGCTGTATCCGCCGCCCGCGACGATGGTGTGCTTGCCGAGCGCGAAGATGATGTTAGTAGAGGGATTGAGGCGATTCTGAAAGTAGCCGTCATCGACAAACTCGCTGTAGGGTCCTGCGGTGACCCCGATGGAGTTGGATCCGCACTGGCTGGATGGGTCGGAGCTTGGTCTGCAGTTGAACTGGCGCAGGGACAGGCCGGCCATCCCGATGGCGTTGGGAAAGGCGATGCCCAGGGTCGGGTCGGTCCCGGTGGCGAGCTGCTGGCGGAAGTTGCTGTAGACCTTCATGCGGACCAGGCCGAGACGCTGTTCCCAGTTAATGTGGGGCCCCAGCGAGATGGTATTGTCGAGTGCGGCGACATGGGAGCCGGAGTCTTCGTTTTCAGGGAAGCCATCGACCTGAGAGATGGTGAAGGGGTTGGTGGCAGGATCGTGCTGGAAGAAGTATTTCAACGAGAGCCGGTCTGACCTGGTGACGTCGTAGTCGACCGAGCCGGTGGCCTGGTCGGCAAGGAAGAGCGTCGGCGAAAGCAGCGTGACATCGGTTCCGCCGCTGGCCAGGAATACGCCGGAGGAGGTGTTCTGCGCGGAAGGAATGAGGTATTTGCCGTTGGGAAGCTTGGCATTGAGGATAGCCGCCGCTACCGGATCGATGTTGTAGGAGGTGTAGTGGGTGGTGGCGCCGCTGGGATCGTACCAGCTGTTGAGCGCGGCCAGCAGACCGGAGGCGCTGCGATCGTCGGAGAGGCCGACCGGAACACCGACCTGGGAGTAGCCCTGGGTCTGGTCGGTGGTATGAACATGCTGATAGCCGGCGAAGAAGAAGAGCTTGTTCTTGAGGACCGGACCGCCCGCGGTCGCTCCGGTGGTCACGCGATGGAGAGCGGGATTCTCGAGGATCTCGGGGAGGTTGCCGAGCAGGTAGTTCTGCTTGAAGAAATAGGGCGCGGCATTGAGGTCGTTGGTTCCGATGTTGCCGTACGCCTGGCCGTGCCAGTGGTTGGTGCCGGTGGCGGTGTTGGCATCAACCTGCGCACCGCTGGTGGCGCCCTGCTGGGCGTCGTACATCGAGGCGTTGACGCGAATCTCCTGAAGAAATTCCGGGGGCGGCGAAGGCAGGCCGTTGCCGTTGGACCCATAGACGGAGGTCGAGGTGATGGCCGCGCCTCCGGTAGTTCCGACCCCGCCCGAAGCGCCGGAGCCGATATTGAAGTTGATGCGCAGCGAGGTTGCAGAGCTTGAGCTTTTCCCGTTGAAGAGGTTGGTGACGTCGACGCCGTCGACCTGGAAGGTGTTGGAGGTGTCGCGCTGGCCGTTGGCCCAGATAGGCTGGTTGCCAAGACCGGCATTGGTGCCGATGCCGCTGAGCAGTTCTGCATTCACCCCGGGCGTGAGGACGGCGAGCTGGGTGAAGCTACCGGTCGCCAGGGGTGTTTCCGCGATCTGATTGGCGTCCAGGGTGTAGCCGTTGGTGGCATCGGTGGCGTTGAGCAGGGGGTTGGCACTGACCTCAACGGATTCCGAAGCCTGGCCGAGCTTCAGGGATGCGTTGAGCGTGGTCGCGCGGGCTTCCTGGACAGTGACTCCGGTAAGCCTCGAGGTTTCGAACCCCTGGTGCTCCACTTCTACCGTATAAGTCCCGATGGGGAGGTTGAAGATCTGGTAGAAGCCGGTTCGCTGCGTTGTTGTGGACGTGGTGACGTTGACCGCGGTGTTGGTGACGGTCACGGTGGCTCCGACGACAGCGGCTCCGGCGGGATCGACCACGGTGCCATTCAGGGAGCCGAGTGTCTGTTGCGCGAAGGCGGCCGGCGAACCGGCCAGACCCAGGGCGAACAGGGGCAGAGCGAAGCCAAAGACGATCCTTCGAATCGAAAGATTCATGGTCTCCTCGAAAAGGCTGAAATGCCTGATTATTTTTGTTCGTAAGGGAAGAGGTGCGGCCTTCTAACTACCTGGCGAGCCAGACTCCAGAATGACGTGGAGCCTTTGGGACATTATTAAACACAACCTGCGGATTTATTAATAAATCAATTAAACGGGATGGAGGTTTGCCGGGACGAACAGGGCGGGAGGGACGGTTGATGCGATCAAACGGCGAAGACGCACAGCAGTGCACGCTCGCAGGTCCGGGAACCTGGGGAATTTCAGAAGAACATTCGAGCTAAGTCACCGGTCGGCTCTCCGGCAGCAGCGGCTCGACCCGTATCTTGCTGATGCGCCTTCCGTCCATCTCGATCACGGTGAGGCGCCGGTTTCCGAAGTCAACGTGCTCCCCGGACTTGGGGATGTGTCCCATCCGCATGAGGACAAAGCCCGCGAGGGTTTCAACGCCGCCGTCGCGAGGCAGCCGCCATTGCATCTGGGTCTCAAGATCGCGAAGGTTGACTCCGCCATCGAGCAGGAGGACACCACTGGCGGGACTGATGAGGGGGCGGGCGGGATCATCAAATTCGTCTTCCAGCTCTCCAGTCAGCTGCTCGATGGCGTCTTCGGCAGTAACCAGTCCGACCGTGGACCCGTATTCGTCGACCACGATCGCCATCTGGCGGCGCCGCTGCTGGAAGTCCCGGATGAGGTCGAGTACGGTCTTGGTTTCAGGCACGACAAGGACGTCGTGCATGACCTGCCGGACGCGTAGTTCCACGAAGGGCGTGGCGGGAAATCGCTTGGGGATGGGGCTGCTTTCTTCGGCGCCGGGGGGCACGAAACTGATGAAGTCCTCGGTCCGGTCTGGCGCGGGCTGGGTGCGCCGCCGGGGGCCGGAAGGACGGAAAAACATGAGACGGGCGAGGTCCTTGGAGTAGACCACGCCAACGATGTGCTCGGGGCCGCGGGTTTCGTCATACACCGGCACGCGGGAGTGGAGCAGTTCGATGACCCGTGCACTGGCTTCTTCAATAAGCATGCTGGAAGGCAGCGAGATGATCTTCTGGCGCGGGGTCATGATTTCGCGGACGGTGACGTCGTCAAGTTCCAGGGCGCGGTGGATGAGGGTTTCCTGGAACTTGGGAAGCAGTCCCATGCGGCGCGCGGAGGTGGCGATCAGTTTGAGTTCTTCAGGGGAATGCACCGAGGCCCGCTCTGTCACCGGAATGTCGAATCCGCGAAGGACGACGGCCGCCGACCGGCTGAGGAGACGTACGGCGGGACGGGCCAACCCCATGAAGAGCAGCATGGGCGGCGCGACGGCGACGGCCAGGGCTTCGGCACGGCGGAGAGCCAGCGATTTTGGAACCAGTTCGCCCATGACCACGTGCAGGTATGTGATGGCGCAAAAGCCGAGAGCCACGGCGACGATGGCGATGGCATGCGCGTAGACGTGGGCATGAGCGGGGGGATGGGGCAGCATTTCCATCCAGCCGGAAAAGACTCCCGCTGCCAGGGGCTCGCCGACCCACCCGAGAGCGAGCGAACAGAGGGTGACTCCGAGCTGAACGGCGGGCAGGAAGTCATCGAGCTGCAGTTGCAGACGGCGCACCGCGCGCGCCCCGGGAACGCGCGCAGAGAGCATTTGCTCAATGCGGGTTTCGCGAATGGACACGAGCGCAAACTCGGCGGCCACGAAGAAGCCATTGGCCAGGATCAGCATGGCCACGGCAACGCATTGCAGCAGCAAGAGTCCCTGCATCTCGCTGTGAGGATAGCATTCTACGGGCAGGAGGGATGGCAGGGGAACTGCGGCGCGGGTGGGTGCGTATCCAAGCTCATCGACCAGTCCAGGTGAACCGGATGCTGGTCACGCACCGGGAAGATCGTGGTTCCAGGGTGACGGGCAATCCGGTGGGGCGTCATTCAAAGTGATCGGGTAACGGAGGGCGGCCAGTGGCCGCTGGAGGTATACGGTGGCCGCGTCAAAGAAGAGCAAGCGTTGGTGGATCTGGGGAGCCGTCGTGGGGGTGGTGGTGCTGGTGGCTGCCGGCGCGGCCCTGGCGCGCATGGCATCGGGGTCTTCCATCGATCCGAACAAGCTGGCCAAGGCGACACGCGGCGATGTTGCCCGGTCGGTAGTGGCTACCGGCAAGATTCAGCCCATCACAAAAGTCGAAGTGAAGTCGAAGGCGTCCGGGATCGTCGAAAAACTCTTCGTGGATATTAATAGCCGGGTAAAGAAGGGCCAGCCACTCGCGGAACTCGATCAACAGGAGATTGTGGCGCAGGTCGAGGCGCAGCGGGCGCAGCTGGCCGCCGCCCAGGCCAATGTGGGAACTTTCGAGGCGAACATCGAGCAGGACAAGGTGAATGCCGCGGCCCCGGACCTGCCGATGTACAAGACGACGCTGGATCGGAACCAGCAGATGCAGAAGGAGGGCGTGGTGAGCCGCCAGGCTCTCGACAACGCAGACCGGGATTACCTGGCAGCCCTGAACAAGCGCGACTCGTCCAAAGCCCAGATCGGAGTGGACACGGCCAAGTTGAAGCAGGCGCGGGCACAGGTGATGCAGAGCGAGGCAAGCCTGAAGCAGCTTGAGGAGCAGTACAGCTACACCACGATTGTGGCGCCCATGGACGGGGTGATCCTCTCCCGCGATGTGGAGATCGGTGCGGCGGTGAGCTCGATCCTGGTGCTGGGCTCGACCGCGACGCTGGTGATGACCGAAGGGGACACGAGCCAGGTCTATGTGCAGGGCAAGGTGGATGAGGCGGACATCGCCCATGTGTATATGAACCAGCCGGCGCGGATCAAGGTGGAGAGTTTCCGGGACCGGGTGTTCAAGGGCAAGGTGACCAAGATTGCGCCGCTCGGGGTGGAGAAAGACAATGTGACGACGTTCGAGGTGCGGGTATCGATCGACAATCCCGGCGGCGAATTGAAAGCCAACATGACCGCGAACGCCGAAATTCTGCTGGACGAACACAAGGGTGTGCTGACTGTCCCGGAAAATTCCGTCATGTATGACGGGCAAAAGAACGCGACGGTGGAGATTCCGGACAAGAGCCAGAAAGACGGCAAGCGGAAGGTGGCAGTAAAGGTCGGCCTGTCCAACGGCTCGGTCACCGAGATTGTCAGCGGATTGAAGGAAGGCGATCAGGTTGTACTGCAGCAGTAGCGCAGGTTTCGGCGGCCGGACCGCAAAATGCCGGGCTCCGGGGACGTTCGGTCCCGCACAGAGTTGTCCGGAAATGGACAGGTTGGGGCGGCGGATTCAAGCCTCAGATTGTGTAAGCCGATAAGTATGCGGCAAGTAGCCGGTTCCGGAATCGGCTATCCGCATGCAACAGGGTCCAGGTGCGGATGTCTCGTTCCCGGGATTGGTCTGCCCAGTTGAGCGCTCTTGCAGGCGAGTCCCATCCCCCGTTCACCATCACCCGATTGTGAGGAGAAACATGAAATACGTTGTTGCAGCAGCTGCGGCACTGGCTTTTGCGGCGCTTCCGGCGCTGGCTTCCGAAGCTTCGTTTGAACGCAATCTCTCGGTCAACGGAAGGGTGGAGCTTTCCGTCTCCACCGGTTCAGGGCACATCCATCTCACCCACGGCTCGGGCAGCCAGATTCATATTTCGGGCCGGGTGAAATCGAGCTGGGGTTCGGACGCCGAACAGAGGGTTCACGAGATTGCGGCCAATCCGCCGATCGAGCAGACCGGCAACATTGTGCGCATCGGCAATCACCACGAGAACCTGCACAACATCAGCATCGACTACGACATCGAAGCTCCGGCGGACGCCTACCTCGAGGCCAGCTCAGGGTCGGGGGATGTGAACGACGACGGCATCGGGGAGAACGCCAAGCTCTCGACGGGTTCGGGCAGCATTCACGCAACCGGGCTGCACGGCGGTTTCAAGGTGGAGACAGGCTCGGGAGACATTTACGCGGAGCAGAGCGGTGAAGGCGACGCGAAGGCGCAGACGGGCTCAGGGCGGATCGAGTTGAAGGGCATTCACGGCGCACTCCACGCCGGGACCGGCTCGGGCGACATCAAGATCAGCGGCTCACCGGCGAGCGACTGGCGCCTGGACACCGGGTCCGGGAGCGTAGAGTTGTGGCCGGGCAACACCGGTTTTACGCTGGACGCCTCGACCGGCTCCGGAACCGTTCACACCGACCATGAGATGCAGGTTCAGGGGTCATTCGACAAGCACCACGTCACTGGAAAGATCAACGGCGGCGGCCCGACAGTCCGGATTCAGACCGGTTCGGGCGACGTACGGATTCACTGACGCGGGGTCCGGCACAGGCAAATTTGATCATGGGGCGAGACCAACATTTTCACGTGGTCTCGCCTTTTGCTGTGCTTATTTGCCTTGCGCGAGCAAGGCGACCTCGGCCTGGCGCAATGTTCCGGCCTGGTCCCCGGTGAGTTGCTTGAAACGGCTCTTGACGTCATCTTCCTGCTCGGAGATGTTTTTGAAGATCAAGACGTGCCCGTTGATATGGACGTGGGTTTCAGTGATCTGCCAGACCGCGCCGCCGGTCAAACGCCGTTCCACGTCAAATGTGCCTCCGGCATAGAGACTCCCGATGAATCCGCCCAGAAACTTCACGTCATGAACCAGCCGGCCTTTGAGGCTGACGATGCGGTGATCTTTGGCGTCGACAGACATATCGCCTTCCATCGCGGCGAAGACTTTCGATTCAAGGTCGGGGGGACTGAACTGCGGATTAGGGCGGAAGTGCAGGACCTCATCGCTCTCCTTCCGGGACTGGTAAGTCCAGATGAAGGCGTCGGGAAGCAGGCGCAGCAGCTCGGCGGCCTGCTCATCGTCGTGCGCTTCGTTCTTTTTTTGTTTGGACAAGGAGCCTGGGTCACGGAGGAAAGAATCCATCTTCTGGCGCTGGTCGGACTCGGGCACAGGGTGTCCGTTCAGCTCCGTCACGCGGCGAAGATTCCCTTCCCTGGTCTCGGCGACCCACTGGATAACCGAGCGGTCGGGCTTGCGGTCATTTTCGAGGTATATCCAGCGGGAGTGATCGTTCTTATCGGCGGCCAGCTCGGTCTGAACGGCTTCACGCACGATCTGCCGCGGGTCTTGGCCGTGCAGACTGATAACGGGCCAAAGTATAAATGCCCAACATAAATAACGTCCCCACATCAGCATTGCTTCACCTCTCGCCGCGCGTGCAAGGGCGCCGGGGAGTTCCCCGTGCTGGATTGGATGCATTGGGCCCCTGGATCGGAGGTCCGAGGTGAAGAAGGCGGCGGGTGCGGTTGGCCGGCCTGGGGCAGGATTGTGCGAAAACCGGAACGGATTTTATTCGCGGACCATTACACGTAGAATCGAATGCGCACAGTTTGACCCGGGCATCAGGCTCGAAGCATGGAACGAATCAGGAGGAGGAACAATGGCGTCACCAGGCGAAGCGGAAATCACGAGCAGGTTGAAGTCAGTGCCCGAGTGGAAGATCGAATCAGGCGAGCTCACACGCACTTTCAAGCATGCTGATTTCCGCGAGGCGCTGGCATTTGTCAATCGCATCGGCGACCTTGCGGAGGCGGCGGGGCATCATCCTGATATCGATATCCGATATAACAAGGTACGTCTCGGGCTGGTGACGCACGACCAGGGAGGCCTGACGGAGAAGGATTTCGACCTGGCTGCTCAGATCGACGGCATTGCCAGATAGGTGGCTTGGAGTCCGAAGCCGGGGTTAGTGAGCGGGTTTGGCAGGAACGGTGCGCGGGCGCATGTTGCCGCAGTCTGCGCTCTTGAATACGGCGGTCACATTCTGTGTCCAGCGGACGATCATGGGTTGAGCGTCGCGAGTCTCGGACACGAAATGAACCTTCCCTATTACGTGATCCTCGTCGGTCCAGGTGGATTCAATGGAGCCTTTGCCGTTGAAGCTGCCTTTGCAAACCATGTCGGCGCGGAAAGAGCCGGCCGACTGCGTCACGTTGGAGAGCTCGCAGTCGCGAAGCGAAGGTGGAAGCACGACACCATAGCGATTGATGAGGTCGCTGGAATAGCAGGCAGGAAGCGATCCGGGATCAGCGGCATCTGCTGAGGAGCCGAGCTGGCTGGCATTCAAGCGTCCTTCAACATCGCCGCGCTTCTGGATGATGGTCTTGGTTGTCACGTCCCATAGCCCCGCTTTATGCGCCTGCGCGTGGCATACGGCGGTTAGAGCGAGTGCAACTGTGGCCGAGGCGACGAGAGACTTCCGGGACATCATCATCTGCTCCTGCTAAGGGAAACGTGCTCGCGCTAGTGAAATGTGCGCGCAATAAATCGGAAAACGAGAAGCGGCCGGTAAAGGGAAAGCTCTACCGCGAAGCTGGGGTTGGCTGCAAAGGCTTGATGTTGCCGCAATCCGAGCTTTTGAAGACGCTGGTAGAAACCGTGGTCCACTCCACGGGCTTGGACTCGGAGCCGATCTGAATGGTGCCTACGAAATGGAGTGAGCCGTTGGCATGGTCCACATCGGTCCACTGCGTCTCCAGTTCACCTTTGCCCTTCATACGGCCGGTGCACACCCACGATGCGCTTGATCCACCGGCACGCATGGCCTTGTCTTCAATGTGGCATTGCCCGCGCGACTGGGGCAACAGGGCGCCGTATTTGTCGATCATTTCCTGGGTAAGGCACACGTCATGAGTACGGGCTCCACCCGCGGCGGGATCGACAAATGAGCCGGGACCGCCGGTGATTTTTTGCCACGTGGTCGTGGTCGTAATCTCCCAGAGGCCAGCCTTGCGGGTTTCCGCGTTGCCGGCGGCGGCACCAAGAATCGAGCAGGCCAGCGCGGCGGCGATTGATAGCTTTTTCATGCGATCTCTGTTGCTCCTTTGATCGGTATCGGAAACGGTTGGCGCGAACTTCGCTGAGCGCGCGCAATCGAGCGCACGGAGACGCGAAGCTATGATCGGCCGGCCGAAATTCAGTTCGGGCTTGCGGTCGGGCTGGGCGCTGCACTCCCGGATTGCTTCTGGATCATCTGGCGGCGCTGGTCAAACATTTGCTGCATGGAATTGATTTTTTCTTCAGTGGCTTTGACCGGATCCCCGGTGCTTGCTGGAGTGTTGTCAGGCACGGGCGGCGGAACCGGGGCTGCGGTTTCTGCAACTGGGGTGTCCTGAGCCTTGGCCGCGTCAGTTGCGGTCTGCGCGTCGGAAGACGTGACGGAGCCGTCCGAGATGAGGCGGGGATCCTGTTCGGGGTTGTTGGGATCAGGCTTATCGAACTTCTGCATCTGCAGCCACTTCTTGCGCGCCGGGGTCATGGCGATTTCCGAACTGGGCGCGTCCAGGGTGCTTCCGCCGATGCCGATGGGCGAGTCGCTCTTGCGAGCGGTGAGAGTAACCGATTCAACCCGCTGCGGGAAGGCGTCGGAAGACTGGATGACGTAGTTGAATTCGGTTCCGCTGAGCAGCGCGTCGAGAACCTTGCGCACAGGACCTGGGCCCAGTTCTTCATAACTCCGGGTGCGGCCGGCGGTTTCAGGAATGTCGATCTTGGCGCCGCTGCAGCCGCGCACGGCGATGAGAATGCTCTCGAGGCTGGAATTGTTGGCGGAGATGGTCAGCTGGTCACCGCTGCAAACCACCCGCGGAGGTTTGGGAGCGGCAGGTTCGGCGACCGGGGCCTGTACCGAATCAGGAACGGCTTTCAGGGCTTCCTGAAGGGGAGAAGGCACGGCCTGACTGAGAGCCGCCGGGACTGCCAGGGCGACGAGCAAGCCAGCCGGGATGAATCGTGATGCGCAGAATGTCATTATTCCCTCACTTCCGGTCTTGCGTGTTTTCCGACGCGGTCGTTGCATGATCAATCCTGCATTGCGGTCAGCACGAGGCCAAGCGGCCGCAGCTGGTCTTCCGGTTCCACGGCGACGACGTGCATCGCGCGGTCCGCAACCTTGTTGCGCTTCCACAGCTCGTAGATGGCCGGGTAAGCGAGCAATTCGAGTACGAAAGAGCTGAAGATGCCGCCGATCATGGGAGCGGCAATTCGCTTCATTACATCCGAGCCTGCCCCGATGGACCACATGATGGGGAACAGGCCGATGCACGTAGTGGCAAAGGTCATGAACTTCGGACGCAGGCGCTTGGCTGCGCCTTCGAGAATGGCGAAGCGCAGGTCTTCGAGGTTGCGCAGCCGCCCCCTGGCCTTCGCCTCTTCAAACGACAAGTCGAGGTAGAGGAGCATGAAGACGCCGGTTTCGGCGTCGATGCTGAGCAGTGCCAAAATCCCCACCCATACCGCAACGCTGATGTTGTAGTGGAACAGGTAAAGAGACCATACGGCGCCGATTGCCGAGAACGGAATGGCCAGCACGATGATCATGGTCTTGGTAAAAGACCGCGTGCTCAGGAAGAGGAGCAGCATCACCAGCGCGATGGTGGTGGGAACGATCACGCGCAGGCGCTGGTTGGCGCGCAGGCTCGATTCGTACTGGCCGCCCCAGTTGAAGGAGTATCCGGGCGGCAGGGTGACCTTGCTGTGCAGCACGGCGGTGGCCTGTTCGATATAGCGGCCGGGATCGCGATCGGCGAGATCGACATAGACGTAGCCGGTGAGCAGGCCGTTCTCATCGCGGATCATGGAAGGACCGCTGCGAACCTCAAGGGTTGCGAGTTCGCTGATGGGCGCCTGGCGCTGGCCACCGGCGGGCACCAGGACGTGGCCAAGGGCGTCGATGCTGCCACGATAGTCGCGCATGTAGCGGACGTTGACCGGGTAGCGCTCAGTGCCCTGGTAGACGGTAGACACGTTGTCGCCGCCGATGGCGTTGTTGAGGACTTTCTGTGCCTGCTCGATGCTGATTCCGTAGCGGGCCAGCTGATCGCGCTGCCACACCACGTCAAGGAAATAGCCCTCATTGGTGCGTTCGGCGAACGCGCCACGGGTTCCCGGCACGGTCATCAGCGCGGACTGGACCTGTTGCGCGAGTTGCTGAAGTTTTTGCGGATCGTCTCCATGGACGCGCAGTCCCACGGGGGTGCGGATGCCGCTGGTCAGCATGTCGATGCGGCCCTTGATCGGCATGGTCCAGGCATTGCTGACGCCGGGGACATGCACGGCGGCCTGCATCTGGCTGATGAGCTCATCCTGAGAGATGGTGTCAGGAGTGACGTGGCGGAAGACGGTCTTGGCCCACTCCGGCGCCCATGAGGAGTACCAGGTATCGACGTGGCGCCATTGCGAGCGGTCTTTCAGAGTAATGAGCGTCTCGAGCATCGACAGCGGCGCGGGATCGGTGGCGGTATCGGCACGGCCGGCTTTGCCCAGTACGCGATCGACTTCGGGGAACTGCTTGAGGATGAGGTCGGTCGATTGGAGCACGCGCTTGGCCTCGGCGATCGAGATGCCAGGCATGGAAGTGGGCATATAGAGCAGTGCCCCTTCATCCATGGGCGGCATGAATTCATCGCCCAGCGACATGAAGACCGGAATGGACACCGCGCCGAGGATCCCGATGGCAAGGAAGACCACCCACTTATGCCGCAGAGTCCACTTTACCGTCGGTTCGTAAACGGCCATCATGGCGCGGCTGATGGGATTCTTGTCTTCCGACTGAATCTTCCCGATGAGCAGCGAGTTGACGATCCGGCAGAGCCATTCGGGACGGAAGTGGAAAAGCTTGACGCGCGTGATGAGCAGGCGCAGGGCCGGGTCGAGGGTGATGGCGAGTAGCGCAGCAGCGGCCATGGCCAGGGTCTTGGAGTAGGCCAGGGGGCGGAACATGCGGCCTTCCTGTCCTTCGAGCGTGAGCACGGGGAGGAAGGAGACGGCGATGACCAGCAGCGCGAAGAAGGTTGGCCCCGCCACTTCCTTCACCGCGGTGATGACGACGTCGCGATAGCGTCCCGGACAGCCGGCATTCTGCCATTTCTCAAGCTTCTTGTGGGTTTGTTCTACGACCACGATGGAAGCGTCGATGAGCTCGCCGAAGGCGATGGCGAAGCCCGCCATGGACATCACGTTTACGCTGATGCCCATCAGGCGGAACGGAATGAACGAGATGAGCACGGCCGCGGGCATGGTGATGAGCGGGATGGACGCGCTGGGGAAGTGCCACAGGAAGACCAGGATGATGAGGGAGACGGTGACGACGACTTCGAGGATGGTTTCCTGGGCGCTGCTGATGGTGCGATGGATCAGCTGAGAGCGGTCGTAGATGGGAACGATCTTGAGGCCGGCGGGAAGAGTCGGCTCGATCTCGGCGAGTTGCGCCTTGACCCGATCGATCACTTCAAGGGCGTTTTCACCGCTGCGCATGATGACCACACCGGAGACGATCTCGCCGTTTCCATCAAGATCGGCGACGCCGCGGCGCATGTCGGGGCCGGATGCAACCTGGCCGAGATTCTTAACGCGTATAGGCGTACCGGAGCCGGGATTGGCAACGACGATGTTTTCAAAATCCTGCGCGGTGGTGGCATAACCGCGCCCGCGGACCATGTATTCGGTTCCGCCGAAATCGAGCAGGCGCGCGCTGGTTTCGTTGTTACCTTCCCGCACGGCATCGACGACCTGGCTTACCGAGATGCCATAGCCCTGGAGAAGCTTGGGGTCAAGATTGACCTGGTACTGGCGCGTGAATCCTCCCACCGGGGCGACATCGGCGACCCCGGGAACGGAGCGAAGGTGATAGCGGAGATACCAATCCTGATAGGAGCGCAGTTCGGCGAGGCTGCGCTTGCCGGTGGTGTCTACGATGGCGTACTGGAAGACCCAGCCGAGACTGGTGGCATCGGGGCCGAGTTCCGTCTTGACGCCTTCGGGCAGTCTTCCCGTCACGCTGGCGAGATACTCAGAGGTGCGCGAGCGAGCCCAGTAGAGATCGGTCTTGTCGTCGAAGATGACGTAGACGTAGGAGTAGCCGAAGTCGGAGACACCGCGCACGGTCTTGACGTGGGGCGCGCCGAGCATGGCGGTGACGATGGGATAAGTCACCTGGGTTTCGACGAGGTCCGGACTGCGATCCCAGCGGGAGAGGATGATGACCTGGGTCTCGCCGAGATCGGGAATGGCGTCGAGATGGGTGTGGAGGATCGACCACCAGCCGCACGCGCAGCCGATGGCAACGGCGACGAAGACCACCGCCTTGTTACGGATTGACCATTCAATGATTCGATCGATCACAGCTGAAGTCTCCTGGCCTGCAGTCCTGCTCTAAAAACTGATCCGGTACTTCTGGGCTTGCGAGCGCCGAACCAAAGGCGCCGCAAGGCAACAAGAACATCAATTCATGCGGTGCTTCAGTTCGGAATCGGCCGGAGGCGCAGCGCCGTTTGGCTCGCCGGGGGCGGCGGTCGCCTGAAGCCGGCTCTCTGAATCCACCAGGAACGTGCCTTCGGAAACAACGACCTCGCCTTCTTTAAGGCCCTTGACGATCTGGACGCGGTCATCGCTGCGCCAGCCGATCTGAACGGGGCGCTGCTCGAAGTGTCCCGGACTGGTCTCGACGAAGACCCGCTTGATCTCGCCTGAATCAACCACGGCGTTGGCGGGCACGGTAATGCCGGCAGGCAGGGAGACGGGCACATCGATGTTGACGAACATGTCGGGGCGAAGCTTGAAGCCGCGGTTGGCCGCCTCGAGCCTAACCCTGAGGACGCGGGTCATGGGATCGACTTCAGGAAGCACATTGCTGACGCGGGCATCGAACGTCTCGCCGGTATCGGGCAGGGTCACGCGCGCCATCATGCCGGGACGGAATTTTTCGGCGTCCTTACCGAAGACTTCGGCCATGATCCAGACGTGGCTCAGATCGGCGATGGTGTAGAGTTCGCGCTGGCGGTCGAAGCGCACGCCGGCGGAGATGTTGCGGGTGAGGATGAAGCCATCGGTGGGCGAGACCACATAGACGTCTTCGGGGATCTTGCGATTGGCGGACATCTCGTCGATCTGGGCATCACTCATGCCGAGGTTGCGCAGGCGGTCGGCGCGGGCCTGGGCGCTGGCCGCGTTCTGATTGGCGGCGGTATTGTCTTTGTTACCCGTGGTGGTGCGCTCGTTGGCGGAGAGGTAACCGCCTTCGACGGCGAGGAATTCAGGCGAGTAAACCACTGCGAGATGCTGATTCTTGTGCACCATGTTGCCGACCGCGTCGTCGTGGGTTTCTTTTACGTATCCATCGGTGCCCATGTCGACGCGATAGATGCGGGTGTCGTCGGCCGCGACGCGTCCGAAGACGCGGAGGCTGTTGCGGCCGGAGTCCTTGACCGCGGAAGCGAGCTGGATGCCGTACATCTTCTGCGCGGCGGGGTCGATGTTAAGCGAGCCATTGCCGTCTTCACTGGACGCCGACAGGGCTTTTCCCACGCCGTCAGCGTAGACCGGAACCAGATCCATGCCGCAATCGGGGGCCTTGCCTGGCTTGTCGGAATGGTAGGCGGGGTGCATCGGATCGATGTAGTAGAGAATCCGGTGGGCATCGGAAGGCGCAGGCCGTTGATGCAGGTAGCCGAAGGCAAAACCGAGGAGTGATGTACCGAGCAGCGGAACGACGAACCAAGCCTTCTTCTTCAACTTGAACCTCCAGCAGCGGACCGGATGATCGAAGCTTCCTGATGGATCCGGAAAATTCGAGAGCGGGATGAAAAACCCGCGCGGGCGCGATTAGCAAACTTTCATCCCACGCGTAAATGTACCCAGATTCGGGAGGGGGCTCCTTGAGCTTTCGCAAAGAGCCTTACGGGCGGGCCTGGAGGGGGAAGAACTGCTCGAAAGGGGGGAGAAAATGCGGTGAAAGAACGGGGATGCGAGGCCCAATCGAGGCTTAAGAACACCGCGGTCAGGCGCGAACGAATGCTTCGATCCTGGCCTCGTAGCCGGCCCCAAAACGCTGCAGGTACTCCTTGCGGGTGCGGCGGAATACATGCCAGGAGAGCCAGGGCATGTTGAGTTCCTTGCCGATGGGCCGGAGGCGGCGCGAGGCGATGTTGGTTTCGTTAACGGGAGTGCCGGTTTCGGAAACCAGGACGAAGTCTTCGGGCCGGGTAAAGCGAGGGCGGCGGGCCAGAGCGCACAGAACAGGGTAAAGGAGATCGGGAACCGGCAGATGGCGTGCCCTGCCGACCTTCACGCTGGCGAGCTCGCCCCGGTACCACTGCTTGCGGATAACGATGGTTCTCGGGCGGAAAGATTCGCCGTTGATTTCCTTATCCCCGGCAGACAGGTTGACGTGCTTCCACTGCAGGCCGCAGATCTCGGCGACGTTCATGCCAGTGAGCAGCGCCATGAGAACCATCTCCCGCTCGGGATATCTCGCGGTCTCGAGCAGCAGCCTCATCTGGGGCAACGAAATGGTATGCGCTTCTTTGCGCGTCATGCCGGGAGCGGGGACAAGCACGGCGGGATTGTCGCCGGCCAGGTATTCCCCTTTTTTGGCATGGGTGAAGATGGCGCTGACCACGTTGCGGATGTGGATGGCGGTCTGCACGGAGTAGCCACGGGCCTGCGCCGCGTGCACCAGTCTCTCCACGTGTTCCGGTTTCACTTCGGAGAGGTCGAGATGGCCGATGTAAGGCCAGTCGGGAATGGCCCGGAGCCGGGCGCGCGATTTTTCGACATCCACCTTGAAGATGGCGTGGACCTCTTCAGGCATGAGAACGTGCTTGAGGATGGCTCGATAGTGGGTGCGGCCCGAAAGTCCCTTGATGGAGACATGCTCGGGGACGAAGACATTTTCGACAAAGGAGACGACGTTCATGGCTAGCTGTGGAACAGTGGTATCTCGTTGCACGACGGGGAGCCGATCCCAGACGGCTCGCTGCGCCTGCTTCCTGGTCAGGCGATGGGGCCCGGTGGCGGGACCGATCTGAACCGCTTCGCGCCAGCGGTGCTCTTTGAAGCCACGGGCGTTGAAAAGGTCTTCGTTTTCCCTGAAGACCCAGGAGCCGCCTTCCAGATATAAGTCGATGTGATAGGGAAGTCTCCCGCGGTCCATTTTCGGTCTCCGTTGACGATGAGTTGAGTGCTGCTATGCCGTTGCGGGCGCACAGCGGTTCTTGCGGGGCAGAACCCCGATGCTGTACAGCCATGACCATGTTGAAAAACCAAGACGTTGAGGCCGGGCGGCCCGCGACCGAAGCGGCCCGCTCGACCTTGAAACCTCTATTACGGATGAGCCTGTGCTTCTGTCCCGGCGTGAGAAGGCGCCGCCTGGGTTTGGGCCACATCCCCGGCCTTGACCGTCGGCTTGGTGAAGAGCGCGTCTTCAAGCTTGGGATTGACCTTCACGTCGCTGAGGGTGATCTGTTCGGAGATCTCGGTGGTCGGACCTTTGGGGTGGGTGACTTCCACACGGGTATCGAGGACGTAGGGGACCTTCAGGCCGTTTACGTTGCGGAAATCGCGATAGAAAACGAAAACCGGGCGCAGGACACCGTCGAGGCGCCGCTGGGTGCCTTCGAGCTTGGCGTCGAGGAAGGTATCGGCATCGATCCAGATGGCCTTCTGTTCACCGCTCTTGAAGGTCATCTTGAGCTTGTAGGTATCGCGGCCTTCGACCTTCTCGATTCCGGCGTACTCGATCTTTGTGCCCTTGGCCTGGTAGTCAACCAGCGGGCCGTCGAGTTCGGACTGGGAAAGAGCGATCTTGGTCTCTTCCTGGGTGTAAGGTTCAACCTCGAGCCGGTTCAGGTAGGGGCGAAGCTTCCAGCCGTTGGCGCCGTCGTAAACCTGCAGGGCCGTTTTGCCGGCAAACTGCAGTTCGAGACGCATTTTAAGCGGGCGCTTCAGCTCCAGGGTGAAGGGCAGCTCAGTCTGCTCGGTGGCCCGAGGAGGAGCAACGTGCTTGCTGGCCGCGGTTCCAGGAAGAGGCAGTACGGGGCGGTTATTGCCGCCGGCCTGCATCTTGCCGGACATCTCGAGCGTCTGGACAGCGCGCCAGGCCTGAAGGCCGCCGCGAGCCGCCACGTTCTTTTTGACAACCTCTTCAGCCGACAGGGCCGGATGGGTGGTGGCGGTTTCGGCCACCCCGACCACGGTAAGCGCCATGGCGACAAATGTGTGGAGCAGTGCTTTAGTTCCCTTCATGAATCTCCCTCCCTGAGTGATCCAAGTTTCCACAGTGGTAAAGCTCATCGGTGGAACGGATCTTCGGCAGCCAGGCTAGTTCACGATCAGGCCATCTACGTGCAGATCGCCAATCACCACGCTCACGTGGTCTCCCCGCTTGACTCGGCGGCCTGGATTGGAAAACGCCATCCAGTACGACATGCCGGCGATGGGGGTGCTGCTTTGCCGAAGCTGTCCCACTTTCTCCAATGATGGGATGACCAGCTTCACGCCTGCTTGCGGATCAACAAGGAAGGGCTCCTTTTTTTTGTCATTGATCGCTTTGGCTTTATCGGCATCGAGAATCCGGTAGGAAAAGCGGATGAGCTCGCCGGACTCGACAGCCCTGACCCCGACGGAGTCAACGCCCCACATCAATTCGTAATAACGAAGGGCCTGGCTGGACATCTTGGTGTGGGGGAAACGGGGCGCGGCCTGCGCAGAAGCAGCGGGGTTCTTGCCGGCGGCGGGAGGAGCCGACGGACTGACCTGGGTGCCGGACTGCGCGGCTGCGGCAAAGGAAATCGTCACTGCGCTGGAGGCAAAGAACTTCAATAGGGACTTCAACATGGAATCGAACCCTCCTGACTCGTGGACTGCTTCGCTCGACCCCGGGGAGGGCCCGGCGGAAGCTGGTTAGCTCCCACCGGCCTGTCCCGGGATTCGCAGCGATCCTGCTACTGAACGTTGCCGCCGAGGAAGTTATCCGCGGTGGCACCATCGGGCAACTGCAACCCGATCTGGCCGCCCAGTTGCCAGAGGGAGCTGGCCGGGAGTTGCACAGACCCGGCGTAGGTTTTGGTGGCGCCTCTTACTCTCCATACGGAGACGGTCGGTGCTCCCATCGCCGGGGTGCCATCAATCTGAGCGACGATTATGTCGTTCGCCAGCATGGTGGTCCCGAAGTTGAGGGTGCCGAGCGTGGTGTAGTTGGTGCCGTTGTTGGTGGTGATCTGAATCGCCGCCGTGTGCACGGTGTTGGTGTTGGTGATGAGAACCCGCACGTAGTTGGTGAGCAGATCAGTGGCGTTGGGGATGCCGGTTGCATCGAGGATCAGCGAGGCGCCGGTCATGTTGCCGTTGGTGAGCGCGATGGCGGCACCCTGCTTGCTGCCGTACACCACGCCGACCCCGGAGACAGGATCCGTCTTATTCCAGATAGCCGATCCGCCTGCGGCGGTGCAGGCGGGGGTAGATCCCCGACCCGAACCGTTATCGCAGAATGCCTGGTTGCCGTTGACCTGGATGAAGGCACGTCCGTTATTGCCCGTGGTCTGCAGCCAGTTGCGTCCCAGGGTGATGGAGTTGGCACGGTTGAAGTTATCGAGCGTGGCCAGGCTGGGGAGGGCCGGCGCAACCACTGGAGCGCCGGTCATCGTGACCTGGTTGTTGTTGTAGGGCGCGCCGAAGTAATTCACGGGAGCGTAAATCGTGGTTGCCGCCGCGCCATACTTGCCGCTCAGTGTCATGGTTCCGTTGGCTGCCGCTGTTGCGGTAGCCGACGGGGTGTAGGTCACGTTGAAGGTGCAGGTTCCGGGGGCAGAGTATGTGCCCGCCGGGACCGTCACGGTGGTGGCTGTCACGGTGCCGCAGCTATCCGAGGTGACCGCGAACGGCGTGGTCGCCGAGGTAACTCCGCCGATGGTGAGCGTCAGCGCAGTTGCCTGCGTGTTGCTTACGACGATGGACTGCGGCGTGCTCGCCTGGCCCTGAATGACGTTGCCGTAGGTCAGGGTTGCGGGCGAGAGGTTGGCGCCGAGACCGACACCCGTGAGCGTAACCGGTCCGCCCACCACCGAGACGAACGATCCGTTGCCGGACTGCGCGCTGATGGAGAGGCTTCCCGAATCAAGCCCTACGACCGTCGGCATGAGCTTGACGCCGATGGTGCAGGAGGTGTTGGCCGCCAGCGTTGCGGCGCAGGTTCCACCCGAACGGGTGTAGTCGCTGCCGCCCAGTACCACGCTGAGGTTGGTTACAGGGTTAGTGGTGCCGTTGGTGACCGTGACGGACTGTACCGTGCTTGCCGTGTTGACGTTGAGGTTGCCGAAGTTGAGCTGTCCGGGGGTCACGCTGATCTGTGCCACCGAGAAGCCGCTGAGGGCCACTGGCGAATTCGCCACCGGTCCGCCAGCAGACACGCCGATCGTCAAGGTTCCCGTGAACGCCGCGCCGCCTGCGGGAACCGTGGTGGGATGGAACGCCACGGAGATGGTGCAGGAGGTGTTGGCTGCCAGGGTCGCCAGGGCACCCGCCGGGCACGTGTTAGCTGTGACCGTGAAAGGTGCGGTGGCGGTTGCGGTGATGTTGCGCAGGGCGGTCGCCCCAGCGTACAGGGTGAGGACCTGCGGCGTGCTGGTGGTTCCCACCGTCACGTCGCCGAACCCAACCGTTGCGGGAGCGATGTTGGCCGAGGTGCTCTTTGCAGTCTGCAGTTCGACAGCACCTACACCGAAGTGATTGGTACCAGTCACCGCCCTCGGATTTCCGAAGAAGTCCGTGGAGGGAGCCTTGGCGATGTTGGCGAAGGTGTCGTTGGCCGGGACGTATCCGACGGTTTGCGAGTAAGGCGTCGGGGCATAGTTGCCCAGAGTCGCACCCGTAATCGCGTTCGTCATAGCCAGCGGACCCCAGCTGATGTTGACCCAGTTGTTGCCTTCGTCAACGGTGGCTGCCGGTGTGAGGTTGAAGATCGGATTGGGGACAGTGGCATCCGAGATTCCCGGAGGCACCGCGTAACCCAACCCGCCATTCTCAGGCGGAACACGGGAGCCGTTGCAGTACTGGCTCAGGACTTCCGGGTTGGCCTGGCTGTTGTTGGATGCTGGCGCTCCTGTATAGGCCGTCGACGTGTATCCGGCGGTGCTGGACAGGAAGGAGTAGACCGGGCTCAACGTGACACCCGAGCTGTGGTCATTCGGACCGAGATCGCCGCGAACACCGAGATCCCAGTAGCTGGCGCCGTCGACGCATTGGCCAGTCGTGGCCTGGCTCAACATCGGAGACAGGGCGATCTGGTTCTGCTGGAAGGCGTTGCCGTAGCCGCCCGTCGAGATGCTGAAGGAGCGGTTCTGCCACACGATGTTGTTGGCCATCAGTGGATAGGAGACGCTCCGGCAAGATCCGTTGAGGACGTTGTTATTGAGCGAGCCGACCGCGTGACCGGCCAGGCATTCCATCGTCGGCGGCAGGCCGGCGAGCAGTTGTGGGCTGTTCCCCATCGACACGATGCCGGCGACCTGGGGCCGGGAGCTGACGGTGGAGGCAGTGGTTTGTTGAGCCATCGAAGGATTCGGAGCGCTGGCCAGGGGCGATCCCAGGGTATTGAAGAGCGGCCCAGCCGACGCCGTCGCGTCATTCGAAGCAACCGTGTTGTTGATGATGTTGACGTTCAGGGCGTCCTGGAGCGAGATACCAGCGCCGTCCCATCCGGCCACGTTGTTAACCACGATGTTGTTGGTCAGCGACACATTGTTCCAGAGATCCGGACGCAGCGGAACATCACCGATGTCTGTTCCGTTGACCGACTGCAGGCGGATACCGCCGCCGCTGCCGCTCTCCGCTCCGTTGCCCTGAATCAGGTTGGCGTTGATCACGAGGCCGGGGCCAGTGCCGTCAGGCAAGCCAGGCGTGCAATCCGCGTCGGCGATGGTTCCGCCGCACTCGGTGCCCGGGGCGCTGCCCGGGGGTGCACCGTCCGGAGCCGCGCCGATTACGACGATACCGCCGCCGTTGGTCTGGATGGTGGGGTTGGTGCTCTGGTTGAACAGGATCGAGTTGTGCTCGACGTCGCCATCCCAGATGAATCCGAGATGAGCGAAGCCGCCGCCGTCACCTGTGCTCATGTTGCCGCAGACCCAGTTGAACTGGAACTTGTAGTAGTCAGCGCCGGTGCAGAACGTGACACCACCCGCGCCAGCCGGGGTTCCGGAGAACAACTCATCACCGATCGAGGTGTTGAGAGCCACCCAGTTGTTGTGAACGTTGACGTGGAGGTCGAAGCAATACGGCAGTTGCTGGTTGAGAACACCATTGGAGACGCACGATCCGGGATCGGTATCGTTGGTCTGGCCGAACAGGTAGGCATCGGGGGATTCACCCTGTCCGATGTTGATACCGCCGGAGAGCGTGCCAATGTTGTTGTAGACGCGGTTGTTGGCAACCTGCAGGTTGTGGCCCCAGGCGTGGACGAAGATGCCGCCGCCGCCCTGCGAGCTGTCGGTGACGGACAGTCCATCGATGCTAGACGGGTTGCATTGGAAGTTGCTCGGGTAAGGGTTCGTGCCGCCGGAGCCGCTGGTGCAGTCCGACGCTGTCAGGATCTGGGTACCGGTCGGGAACGTCGCTTCCGCGCCGCTTCCGTAGTAGCTCGATCCGGAGTTGTTCGGAACCTTTACGCCCTTGGAAAGAACCGTGATTCCGGCTCCTTCATAGGCGCCCAGCAGGGTGGGCTCCTGGAGCAGCTGCGCCAGGTTGCCGTTGACCGTGGTATCCCAGCCGAGCATGCCTTCGAGGGGCAGGCGGTCGACCTGGGGATTGTTCTGAACACCCGTGAACCCGGGCCATCCACCGCAGGTATAGTTGCCGGTCGGATCGTACGGATTCTGATTGTTGGAGCTGGGAGCGTTCGAGAACAGGCTCGATCCGTTGGTAGCGGTGCCGCCGCCGGTTGCGGGCTGTCCGTTGAGGGCCAGGCCGAAGAGGCAGGTGACACGCGCACGCCAGGGATCCAGCTTGCCCGCGGGTTGGGTGTTGGCATTGATGACGCTGGTGACCGCGCCTACGCCTTGCAGGCGGACGGGCTTCCACATCACCAGGAGTTCCTGGTACTGACCCGGATCAACCATGATCATGTCGCCGGGCAATGCGTTGTCGATGGCGGCCTGAATGCTGCCAAAGACGCCGGCCGACGTGTTGGTGGTTACGTGGGTTGGGGCCTTGCCGCCAATCGTCACCGTAACGGTGTCGATCGACTGCGTGCCGCTGGCGGTGGTGATGACCAGCTGTCCGCATTGGGCCTTGGAGCCGCCGTACTGCGCCTGCTGCTGCACGGCGCAATCCGGAACACCCGCGGGTGCCAGGGCGTGGATGACAGAGTCGTTCCAGTCGATGATGGAAGCGGTCTTGCCCCCAATCATGACCGAGCCGGTTCCCTGCGTTGCTCCGAAGCCATAGTGGCGGTTGACGGTCTTCGCATTGAAGGGAGCCGCAGTCGCCGAAGGTCCGGAGTAGGCGTTGTTGATCACCTGCTGGTCGCCCAGCGCGGTGATGGTGAGGACGCCGCCCGTGCCGATGGTTGCGTTGGCCTGGGCTGCAACGATGGGAGTTCCGCCGGAGAACGTAACCGTCGGTGCCATCGAGTATCCGCCGCCGCCGTTGGTGAGGTTCACCGCCGTGACCTTCTGACCGAGGGTCGAAGTCGCGGTGGCGGTGGTGGTGGGATTGCCGCCCGAGATGCTGACAACGGGAGCAATGGTGTAGCCGGAACCGGGGTTTGTCACGTTGACTGCAGTGACGGCCTCGGTGACGGCCGACGTACCAGTGGCCGTGTTGGCTGCGCCCAGCAGCGACGCGCTGAACGTGACCGAGGGCGCTGTGATGTAGCCCTTGCCAGGATTGGTGATGGTGACGCCGGTTACGGTACCGAAGAGACCGGTGCGGTTGAAGATGGCCGTACCAGTCGCCTGCGTGCCGCCCGCCGGTGGTGCGCCGAAGGCCACCGTGGGAGGAAGGAGGTACGATCCGCCCTTGGTGATGCTGACACTGGAGACGACGCCGGAAACCACCGCCGTGCCCTGTGCCGTGGTGCCGGCATTCGGAGAACCGAAGCTGACCGAGGGAGTGGACTTGTATCCCGCTCCCGCCCTGGTGATGTTGACTGCGGCGACCGAACCACTGGGGCCGAGCACAACTGTGCCGGTCGCGGTGGTTCCTCCCGCCGTGGTGGGTGCCGAGAACGTGACCGTTGTCGGAGCGACCGTATACGAACCGTCGTTGGTGACGGTCACCGAGGTGACGGCACCGCCGACGTTGGCCACCCAGGGACCTCTGCCATCGCCATCGACTTCCTTGATGGAGGGGGTGAGGGCCGGGTATTCGCAGTCAGGATGGTTGTAGCCTTCCGAGAATGCCGAGGTGGGCACGACCGGTGTGTCGAGGTACGAGGTCTGAGCCGGCATGTAGGGCAGTTCGTAGCAGAACTGGCTGTAGCCGGGGTTGAAGGCAGGATCGCGCTTGGTCTGAAGCGTGACCGGGTCAATGATCGGCTTTGCGTCGGTGCCCATCATCGGTCCGGGATCGTTCATGCACATGACCATCATGCTCGGCGAGTAGCCCGTCGGGTTCGGCGGGTTCACTTCCCATGTGGAGTAGGTCATGCCATCGAACTGGCCCCAGCTGTCGGCGTAGACACGGGAGACTTCCGCGCCGCTCCAGTCACGAACCGCGACCGGAAGATTTGGCGGAGCGAATTTCTCACCGAAGGCCGGCGAGAACGGATCGAACTCAGACGTGAAGTCGTCGGTGATGCCACCGTAGAACTTCGAGGCTTTGTGCGTTGAGTTGAAGACGTAGAACTTGGCCGTCGCGCTCATCTGGTCGCCCAGCGTGACTTCTTTGCGATCGCAAAGATTACGCGTGGCGCCGGCAAAGGGCGATGCCTGAGCAGACTGCGGGAACAGGCTGATGAAGTCGGGAACCACACGGGCCTCGCCGACGCAGGGCCACAGGGGCTCCGGCGTGAAGGCGGGGACAATGCCGTTCGAGGGGCTTGCGCCCAGGCTGTCGGTCGGGTTCTGCGCGTTGAACGGGTTGGAATTGCTGGCCACCGTCGCCTGGTCGGGCAGGATGAAGATGTTGCCGAGCCCGCCGAACTGCTGGGTTACAGGCGCGATGAAGTTGTCGCCGATGAGGATGTTCTTGTCCTCTTCCTTGACTAGTTCAAAGCCGGGAGGAACGACCACTTCCACAACGTACTTGCCCGGAGGAAGCATGGGCGTGCCGGTGCGGTAGGGATCGTAGGTGGTGGGATTGGCCGGATCGAGCGTGGCCTTGGTCGGGTTCGCAGTGCAGATGGTGCAGTTGGTGGCTCCAGCAACCGGCCTGCCGCTGGCTGGATCCATCGAAGTCACGCTCGGGAACGCGTACATACCGTCATAGGGCGCCGGCTGTACCTGGTTCCAGTTATGCATGCCGTCGTAGCACTTGTACTGCGAGTTGTAGGCCAGCGGAGTAACCGGACCACCGCCGTGCTGCGAGTTGTAGTAGTCGAGGTACTCGGGCTGGTTCTGCAGAGTGAAGTAGAACAGGTCCGAGGTGGTCTGACCGGGGCAGTTCATGTTGGAGACGGTGGTGCCGTCGGGCGCCTTGTGGAAGCCCTGGACATAGTCGTCCCAGCTGCTGGTGGTGGTCCAGTCGATCAGGGTCAGCGACTTGGTGCCATCCGGAGCGGTGCCTTCCTGGTAGAGGTTGATGCGGACGTTGGGAACGAGCGGCTCCCACTGGGTCTGCACCAGCATCTGGGGATCGTCGAAGGGGCGAGTCGAGGCGTAAACCACGTGGCCCTTGATACCGCCGTTTTCACCGGCAGCGTAGGGCGCTTTGGCAAACTCAACGAACTCGTTCTGGCCAGGGAAACCCTGCCATGCTTCGGTTTCGACCCACGGTGCGTCGATACGGCCTGTCGAACCGCCAGGACCGCTGGATCCGCCCGCTTCAGGACCAGTCGCGATGGAGAGTCCGCCGCAATCAGCCTTGTCGCAATAGACCGATCCCGGAACGCGGAGGTCCTTGGGAAGCGGAATCGCCTCGTTGGTGTTGGCCAGGAAGTTATAGGCCGTGGAGGTGCCGCAATTGGGATATCCGGAGTGAACCTGGCCGCAGGAGGTAGAACCGTCGGCCGGACCACCCGCGTCATAGACCACGTGCGTACCCGTGTTCTTGTAGCGAGTGACGTCGGTTTCGATGGTGTACCAGGCGAACAGCGGGAAGGTCTCGTTGAAGTTGGCGACGCCGTCGAAGTCGGTGGTAATCAGGTTCGCCATGCTGCCGTCGCGATAACGAACGGCCACATTGAGGAACGGGATACCGCCCTCTCCGTCCTGATAGACGCCATCTCTGCTGTCGTCGATGAAGGTGCGGGTGTAGATGTTGGTCTGCCATTGGGTGGTGGCGATGTCACCCATGTCGATGAGCGGGTTGCTGCCGCTCAGAGCAACGGGGGTGGAAAGGCCGTCCACCAGCTGATCGTTCCACTGGTCGAAGGTGGTTACGCGCCAGGAGCCCTGCGGCAGTCCGCTGATCTGGAAGGTGCCGTCGGCGTTGCACTTGGTGAACGCGAAGTCTTCACCGTCCGGATCGCCGATGCTGACGTAGCATTGGCTCCAGTAGAAGGTATCGTGCGAACCGCTGCTGTAGAGGCGCTCGTCCGGGGTACGGCTGAGACGCTCGCCGGTTACCTTGCCCTTGATCGTGTAGCTGCAATTGCCCTGACCCGGCAGGTAAACATCGGTGCCGGCGCAGACACTGGCAAGACGGTTGTTGATGATCTTCGGGTTAGCGAAGCCGACGGTGACGTGGAAGTTGGCCGGACCGTATTCCTGGAAGTAGCTCGGCTCGCCGATCTTGATGAACGAGTCGTGCGCCTTCTGTCCGTCGAGGGTGTTGGTCTGGAGCCACTCTTCACCGCGGGCGATGCGATCCGCAGCGGGAGAAGCGATGACGCCGAAGCGGCCCGGCATGAGGTTCTTCACCACTGCCTGACCGGCCAGGGGCGAAAGCGTTGTGCCGTCCGATTCGTACTTGGGGCAGGTCACGATCATGCCGGTGATGGCCGACTCGGACCGTGTTCCCTGCATGCCGTTGGCCGCGCCGGTGGCTGCCGAAGAGCCCGTCACCGCTGGAGCAAGGGTCCAGGTTCCGGCAGTGGTATCAACACTGCTGATGGTGTAAGTGCCGGGCGTGAAGTTGTTGCCGCCCGTGATCACCAGCGTGTTTCCGACCTGGTTGTTGTCGACTGTAATTCCCGTCGGCGTGATAGTGTTGCCCGCGCCTGAGGCAGTCGCGCTGATCCCCTTGGAAGACCCGTTGAAGTAGGTCGACGACGAGGCCGAGATGGGGCAGGCATTGTTGCCGTTGGAAGGATCGATCACGCCCGCCAGGCTGTTGGACAGCGGCTGGTTGAACATGTCGTAGGTCATCTGGCCGGTGAAGTCGCCGTTTTGTCCCATCGCGTCCCAGAGGTGAATCTGGAAGCCGCCCAGTCCGGGCTCGTTGGGAGCAAGAACGTCAACGCCGCCGCCGCTATCCACTTCGCCGTTGAGCGGGAAGTCGTCTTCAAAGACGAAGACCGACAGTTCTCCGGGAGGGAACGGGTTAGGTTGTGCCAGGACCGTTACGCTGGTCTGGCCGGCCGCGAGCGATGCGCCGCCCATGCCGTGACCGCATGAGGTCGGATCATAATTCGGATCCGCAGCGGGGAGGCAAGCCGAAGTGTTGCCGGAGATGAAGGAGTTAGCCGCATCACCGGGCAGCACCGAGATGTAGTAGCGCTTGGCCGGATCGAGGTAGACCTTACTGGGGTCAACCGAGATCAGCTGGCTCGAGTCGGTGTGGCAGATTCCGTTGCCCTGATCGCAAACCGCCCCGGAGTGCAGGCCAGTATTGGGATCGAGGACCGTCTGACCGTTTTCGCAGGAGATGGCTCCCACGCAGCCCTGGGCCACGAACGGCATGCTGCTGGTGTGGAAGTTCACACCGAGTTCAGGCGCGATCGAGGGTCCGGTGCCGGTGGTGTACTGCGGGCAGCCGGAGGGCAGCGGGTTGACCTGGCAGGCTGGATCCACGTAGAAGGTTTTGTCTTCCTCGATGATCCATCGGTAGTCGGTGATCGGCGTTACCTTGTCGGCACCGTCGACGACCGATACCTTCAGTCCGCTGCCGGGCAGGAAGGTGAGAGTCACCGTGCCGGTATTCGAACTGGTGGTTCCCTGCGAGTTCTGCGCCTGGAAGGTGAAGGCGTAGGTGCCCGGTCCGGAAGGAAACGCGTTGAAAGATCCGTCAGGATTGACGGCAACGCAGTTGGTTGTGGAGCCGCCGGTGCAGGGGCTGATCGGCGTAGCACCACCCGACGGAGCGGGCTGGGCATTGAAGACCGTCAGAGGATACCCGGCTGTGTCGACCGCGCCCAACAGAATGCCGGGGTTCTTGATACCCAGCAGAGTGGCGACCGTCGATGTGTAGGAGTGGTTGGCAACCGTGATGCTGGTGTTGGCTTCAACGGAGGCCACGCCCAGGGTGACCTTGGCGCAGGTTCCGGGCAGGGTTGCCGGAGGCGGGTTGGTGGTCGTGGTGCCATTGCCGCAATAGACGAAGCTGTCGCCGCCGGCCCACCCCGTGTTGGCGGTGTAGGCGAAGGTGCCGTCAGGATTCAGCGTGAAGCTGCTGGCCTGCGCGGGAGGAACTGCGAGGGTCACGCCAAAGATGTTGACGTCGTTGGCGATCACGCCCTTGCTGGCATCGCTGACCGTAAACGTGTGGCTGGCAATGATGGAGTTGTAGGTATCCGCGATTGCCTGTGCTCCGCCGCTGGCGAATGCCCCGGTTGAAGGAAGCGTACCGCCATTCACGCTGACGTAAGCGAGCATGCCGGAATCGCGATTGATGGCGTTTCCAGAAAGGCTCAGTTCGCGGTCAAACACCGGAAATATTCCGCCGGTGGTGGGGGGAGCGTTGATCATGACGTCGTAGGTCTTGCCTGCGGCCATGAACACATCGCTCTGGATGCGCGCGGTGCCGGGTACGGCGTTGCCGTCCTCGGCGATGAGCTGGAAGCCGCCCACCTGAGCGCTGCCTGTGCCAGTGGTGGAACCAACGATGGAGGGAACGTGCATGCGGGCGCCGGCGTTGACAAAGCGCACCAGCACGTTGCCGCTGATGTTGGTCACCGCGGACCCGGCCACTGCGCTGAACAGCGAGCCACTCGCGTTGTTCTTGTTGAATGCCACGCCGTTGATCAGGTAGTACAACGGCGAGTAATTTACCGCGGGCGGATAACAGGTCCCGTAGTTTGAATTACCTGGGTTGTTGTATCCGCAACCGTTCGGAGCCAGCCCGGACCATACAGTGGACTCGCTGAACCCCGCAGTGCCAACGGCTTTAGCAACGGCGGCGTTCTGAACCGGGTCGATTTCGCTGAAGACCAGCGGCACTTCAGCGTTGTAGTTGATCGGCGCGCTGCCGGCTCCGTAGTAGGCGGTTCCCGGCGTTGCCCCGGAGGGCGCCGCGGTGACGACCACTATGCCGTAGAGACCCATGGTGGCTTGGATGGAGGGATGTGTGCCCGATTCCAGCAGGTAGGTGCCGGGGCGCATCCCGCTCCAGGTGAGCATCTGACTGCCCCCCGCCGCAACTTCCGTACCGAAGGACCGGACGCGGTCGATCTGGGTAGGCGCGGTGAAGGTTGGTCCTGCGGCCGGGTCACCGGCGGCAGGCCACGTTATCGCCTGTCCGGTGTGAGCAGGACTTGCAGACCGGGAGGGCTGGCTGCCCAGACCGCCGCCGACCTGGCCGACGATCATCAACGAAGTCGGAATGTTGTTTACGCCCGAAGAGGTCGTGAAGGAAAGATTGTTCGTCAGGCTGATGGTGAGCGACGTGGTGGATGCCGTGGCCGTTCCGGTGTAGGGCACCGTGATGATCACAGGCGACCAGCCCGTGCCTCCACCCGCGACGGCGGGGTTAGCCGCGACGCAGGATGCGCCGCTGGCGGCGCCGCACGAGTAGCCCCACATGGGCACCATTGATCCATCGGGTAGAGAAGCGGAAGTTGGTGCAGCAGTCAGACTTACAGTCGACTGGGCAGAAGCGATGATGCCCCCTCCAAGACCTCCTCCGAAAAGGAGAACAGTGCCAAGGCGCACCACTCGCGATACAAGCGATTTGATAGTTTTGATTGACATTTCTGTTCTCCTAGCTAGTTCGATTCGTCAATAACGAATTCACGGGAGTCGACCAGCATCATCATCATCATTCCCCCCGGAAACACGTTGTTGGTGGTGATCTCGCGTTCATTGTGGGAATGCCACATGAATGCAAAACCGCGCTCATTCGCAGGATTGCCCTGGAGATTTGCCGGCTGGAAGCTGCTATTCGGGCCGGTGGCGCGGGTGGTCGCGTCAGGTCCCAGGTAGGGGCTGCCGCTGTACCATGCACCATTGGTCAGAATGTTGGCGTCGGGCAGTGTTGCCGGTCCGCCGTTCCCCACATCGCCGAAAGGCGCAACCTGCAGCGGCTTGTCGTGATCCTGGCACCATTCGAAATAGTTGATGGCGCTGAACGGGGCCGCCGGGCTGCTGTTGGCGGTGTAATAGCCGTTGATGTCAGGAACGCAAGTCGGGTTCGCATTGGTGCCGGGAGTATCGGAGCCATTGTGCGCGTACATATCCCAGTTCAGGCCGCGCCCGGTGTAATAGAAGATTCCGTCGATGGTCTGGCCGGGTGTGGTCGTGGTCGTAAACAGAGCCGGACCCTCGAGACCATTGCCGTCAGGTGTGAGCATCAGGTTGCCGTCCCGGGCCAGAACACGAACGTGGTTGGCGTGTTCGTGAAACGGATGCTGCCAGCGTCCCTGACCAATAATGCGCAGGAGCACCAGTTCACCTGGATGCATGTGCGGATTGCCGTTGTAGGGCTGATGCGGATACTGGACTTCGTAATTCGGGTCCATGTCATCGGGCATCGAACGGCCATTGATGAGGAAGTAGGCGGGGTGGTAAGGCTCGGTCGGAACATCGAGGTGGCACAAACTGCTGGTCGTAGCCACAGTGCAGGCCGCAATGCGGTTAGGATCGGTAACTTGCGCCAGCGCCTGGGTATGAATCTTGGGATCCATTTCCGCAAACTGGAAAAGATATTCGCGGTCATAGCAGGTGCTGGGGTGGTCGAAAGCCGACGATGCAAGACGGAAATCCGACTCGCCATGAGCGGCTTCGACCTGCAAGTTGGCGTAATGCAGGTAGCCGGGCGTCCCTACAGTCTTGGTGACGCACGCCGCCTGATCAGCGTTCGGAATGACGATCACAGCGCCGTACAGACCCATTTCGATCTGCAGGTCGCTTTGCGTTCCGCTGTAGTAAGAGTGCGTTCCCGGCTTGGTCGCAGTGAACGTATACGTCACGCTGCAGCCGTTGGTCACTTCCGTGGTCAGCAATCCCTGCGCGATTGGAGCGGTGCAGGCAGCGGAGGGCTGTGAGGCTGCCGCCGCGGCCGTGACCGTGAATCCCGGGAAGAGGATCGAGGTGTTTCCGGCGGCCGCGGGCAGGTTATTAGTCAAAGTAACCTGAACCGTGTCGCCTTCCTTCACGATCATCGTCGGACCCGGCACCTGCATCGTCGGGCAGGTGGAATTGGAAATCGCTGCGGGCGCATATCCGGCCGGGGTGCCGTTACATCCATATCCCCAGGAGTACACTGCGGAACCGTCAGGCTGGTTGATGAACGCGGTTTGCGCGGTCAGGTTGAATTTCGGGCCTGTGATGCCCGGAGCAGCAGCGTGAGCCGTCGTAACGAGCGACGCAGCTGCGGCCGTCGCAGCGCAGAGAACTCGCGCGGCGAAGATCGCGTATTTCTTGGTCATCGGCTTCATCGTGCTCTCCTAGAGGCATGCCTTGGTTTTCGGATCAACCGAGTTGCAGATGTTGACCTCGGTCATTAACCCGCCGAAGTTTTCTGCATCATTCGAAAGGTGATCCAGTTGCGGCGTGAAGAGGTAGAAAACTTGTCCGGGCTGGTATACGTTCTTGTTGCTCGCATCCAGGATTACGTCGAGCGACTCACCGCCGCCGAGCGTAATGGAGTTAGTGAAGTAATCCATGTTGTTGCCAGACTGATCGCGCAGCAGTTTGGCGTTGTATCCGATGACGTGCATCGGAATGCCAAGTGATGCGAGGGTCTGGTATTCGGACACGTCAAGGTCCGAGATGCGCAACAGTGCTTTGCCGCCGAAGGGAATGTTGACGACTGCCGACAAGGGCTGCGAGAAGTGATTGCGGCCATCTGAAGACTCTGTGGTCAGCGGCCCACTAGACGCGGTATCGGGATAGCTACGACCGTTCAGAAGGAAGTACTTGTCCTTCATGTCGACGAACATTTCAGGATTGAACGTCATGCCGACGAAGTGGAAGTTCGGATCGAAGCCGTGGATCTGCAGCGGATATTCGACATCGTAGTAAGTGGTGCCGTCGCCGTCGTTGTAGGCGTACTTCTTGGTCTCGGGATCAGATTGGGTGGAATCGAATCCGCCGGTCGGCGAGTTATCGACGCCGCTGGTCTTGATCGAGGCCGGAAGAGGGTTGGTGCACAAAATGTCAGCGGCCGGGTTGCAGACAGTGCGAAGGTCGGTCTGCTGCGCACTGAGAGCCGCATATACGGTCATTGACTTCGGCACACGGTTCTGGCGCGGACGCACATAGATCTGTCCGACCATGCCCATCTGCAGGTGCTCGGGCGGCGTGATGTGGCAATGCCAGAAGTAAGTGCCGGCATCGGGCGCCAGGTAGTAGTAAGTGAAGCTGCCGCCGATGTTGATTGCTACCGAAGCATCCGGAACACCGTCATAGAAAGAGGAGGCATTGGGATAACCGTGGAAGTGAATAGTATGCTGCTCGAACAAGTCCGGGCGCATGATCATGCCCACGTTGGTCAGCGTGAGAAAGAACTCGTCGTCCTCGTCGATGGCCATGAGCGGCGCGGGGATGTTGCCGTTCATCACGCCCACATCCATGATGGCGCGCGGATCAACGTGCCCATCGAGACCGCCGGCGGGAAGGTTGGGGCAGGGCAACGGCGATCCGCTTGCAGCCGCGGCGGCGTTATCGGCGATGCAATCGTTGTCCGGCGTGAGACCCACAGCGCCGTTGTAGGTGAAGCTGGACATCTGGGCCGGAGAGGCAATCGCAGGGGTTGCCGCGCCCACGGTGGTGGCGGGGTCGCCTGGAACCAGGTTCTTCCCACCGGTCCAATCAGAATAGGTCTCATTGAAGACGCTGGGAAACTCCGTGCCGGGGAGGCCATTGGCGATGTCCGCCAGGCCGGAGAGAGGACCGAACGAAAACATGAACGTCTGGGTCCCATCGGCCATGGTTGAATAACCATCGCCGCCCGAGACCTGCTGGCACTTGATAGCGCCATTGATCCGGGACTTGGGTACATAGAAGCCGCTCGCCGGGCAGACGGTGTTAGTTCCAGGGATAAGTGCGTTGGGGCTGCATTTGGCGATCGCCGTCGGACCGACGTACGCAGGCTCCGCGCTGTTTGCTGAAGATCCCAGGCCATTGGTGTCGGGGTGGGTAATGGTGCTTGTAGGGCATTGAACTCTGAATGACTGCGCTGTTGCCGATAGTGATGCACCACCGACGAGCACCGAAGCGAACAGGAACCTGCCTACGCTTGACTTAGACATGTGCCTCCTTTTGCCGACGGCTCACACGTGTCTCGAGGTCTTCTCACGGCGGCCGAATCCTATGTGAACGTAAGCGGAGGTCTAAATAGTGTCTTTGTTCCCGCGCAAAGAGTCAGAAAGAGCCTATTTATCAACGACGTAGCCAACTTAGTGGGAAGTTTGCTTAGTTGAGCAAAGACGCAGAAGCAGCATGGTGATGATTCATCACCTTTAGTTTGGTAGAACGATTTTTTGATTGGCAACCAGCCAGAGCCGGTCCGCACGAATACCTACTGTTCCTGTCGCTCGTGCACTGGATAAGTTGGGCGTCGGCAGCGTGCCCGCGGGTGCCGAAGATACCTCCGCGAAGGCAGCCTTATACCAGGCCGGCCGCGATTCCAACGTCCGTGACCCGAACACTCGGGGTCGCGCCAGGAAGGGAAGAAACTCCAGCTGCGTGGACCTCACCAAGCCGGCAAGTTGATTCCTGCATAACATCGAGCGTTGCTGCGAACTGAAGTTGAATTTCCAAGTATGTTCGAGCAAACTATCCTTGGGCAGCTTGACGGCCGTCGATCGCGGCCGCCGGTCATCTCAATTTGCAGTTTTGGCCGCAAGCGGATGGGCAAGTCTCACACTATGAAGGCTGATTTCTTTTCGGGATAACTAAACGGAACGGTGAAGGCTTGCTGAGAAACACCACCCATCAGGAGGCCGAAAAATTACCTTATTTTTTGTACCCATAAAGTTTAGACTTCAGTAACTTATAATCGTAATAACCTCGGCAGCACCGGAACCTATATCGACCTATAAGTAGCAGCTTTTTAAGTATTTAACGTGATGGACGAAAACGCACTTCAAGTAACCTTGAGAAACCATGTTAGGTAACCCCAAAAAATGAGTTGACATTGACATTGCCGAATGTCAAACTCACGGCCAGTTTAGGTTCCGCTGAAATTCTCACGTGCATCGGGCGCTTCCCTTTGTTTCCAGCCAGCCCGGGCAACGGGAGAGTTTCGCAACCGGGGGCGGAACCCTCAATCATTTGAACGTTTGCTTATGGGATCTCACGGGCGATGCTCGCCGATCGACCTGAGTCTCAATTGCCGTGCCCCAGAGATGACGAACTCTTTGCGGCACAGCGTACAGCTTTGGGCCCTGGTTGTCATGGGGGAAGTGCATGGCGACAGCACGTTCGCGGGGAGTACATCAAGGCCTCCAATCGGGGGAGCCGACCACAATTGAATCCAACGTCGCGGAGCGCATCGTTCTGATGTGTGCCTCTGCGCTCTTCACAGGCTTGACACCCAAAGAGTGCAAAGAGATCGCTTCGTGCGCACACGCACGAACCTTTGCCCGGGACGAGGTCTTGTTCATGCAGGGTCAGCCTGTTCGCAACCTGTTGCTTATTCAGAGCGGCAACGTGAAGCTAACGCAGTTAAGCGCCAGCGGAAACGAAGTAATTCTCTGGATGAACGGTTCCGGAGACGCCATGGGTGTGCATGCGGACTCTCCTGCATGCAATCACACATGCTCAGCGCGCGCCATGGAACAGTGCAGGGCGCTTGTTTGGGAGTACACCCGTCTCCAGATGCTCGTGGCGGAATATCCACAACTCAGAAGAAACATCAGCCAGATTCTCGCCAATCGCCTGCATGAATTGGAAGAACGCTTCCGCGAGGTAGCAACCGAGAAGGTGGCCAGGAGGCTGGCGCTTGCCCTCTCGCGACTTCTCAAACAGGTTGGCAAGAAGACCCATGGTGGGATGGAAATCTCGTTGTCTACGAGAAGAACTGGCGCAGCTAACCGGCACCACCCTGTTTACGATCAGCCGGGTCCTCTCGAAATGGGCAGAACTCGGAGTTGTCATCCCGCGCCGTGAGGCGGTGCTGGTACCCGATCTGGACATGCTCGAACGGGTCAGTTCAGAAGAAGATTGATTGAGAGCCCGGCGAGCCCGGGCCCTGTTGACTCATCGTAAACAATTGAGACGCCAATCCACCTGGAGCCAGCCTTTCGGCTCGCTCCAGGTGGATCATTTATTTGGAGCCTTACTTAGAGGCCTTGCGATAAGTCACGGAGTTAGAGTTACCCACGTCGATGATCTTCTCGTTTTGATCCGTAATTACGTTGGAACGGATGATATGCGGGATGATTGCAAAGACGATTTCGCTCTGGTTGCGTTCCTTGTTTTCCTGCGCAAACAGATAGCGCAGGATGGGGATCTTACTTACCCACGGATAGCCACTTAGGGACTGGGTGTCGGTGTCTTCAAGGATGCCGCCGATCAGGTTGACCTCCCCGTCGGCCAGGCGTGCCTCGTGTTCAATACGCCGCTGTCCAATGGTGGGTTGATTGAAGCCCCCGATGTTCTGGACGCCCGCCACCGAAGATATCTCCAGTGACATCTTCAAAGTCACTTCGTTGGTCGCGTGTACATAGGGAGTAATGTCGATGTTCACGCCGACATCAAGGTATTGGAACTGGGTGTTGACGGAGCCGCCGAACCCGCTCTGGAAGGATCCGGTCGCGATGGGGACACGGTCTCCAATCTTGAGGGAAGCTTTTTCACTATCGAGGACCCGGATCTCGGGCCGCTGGATAACCTTCGTATTGCTGTCTGTAGCCAGAAGGGAGAAGGATACTCCTGGGATTGATACCGAGAAGTCGCCGGCGTTGAGCGATGTGAAGGAGTTGAGCGTCAGGCCGGAACCGGCGGTGGAACTGGATCCGCTCGATGAACTCGTCGTACCGCCGGGGGCGAGCGTGACAGAGGCGCTGGTTGGCGGGTTGGTCCCGATGGTGCGAACCTTGTCGCGGCTAACTTCCATGACAATGACATCGATGATGACTTCAGCCTTGGGCTTATCGATATCATCGAGCAGTTTCTGAGCCAGCACCATCTGATCGGGGGTGCCGCGCAGGGTGAGGGACCGAAGTTCCGGAGTTACCTGAATCTTGTTGATATCCAGAATCGCCTTGAGCGTACCAGCGGCCTGATTCAGATCAGCGGGAGTGCCGGCGTTGCGAAGATAGAACGTCTTCATGACGTTCTGTTCGAGTTCCTTGCGCTTGGTACCGGTGTCGGCAGCAACCATGATGGTATTGGCTGATACCGGCCTCCAGAAGGTCTTGGTCTGCATCGAGATCATTTCCAGAGCTTCGCGCAAGCTAACATCCTGCAGCTCGAAGTTCACCTTCTGAGGCTTATAGTCCGGATCCATAAGCACATTGATTCCGGCTATCTTCGCAATGGTTTTGTAGACAGCATCCGAGGTGGTTCCCGTCAGGTGTAAAGAGATGGGCGTATCCCACTTGATGTCGAGGCTGACCGGGCCGCCGGCACTGCGCGCTTCCTTCTCCAGATCGGTAGTCTGGGTCTTGGACTTGGCTGCTTCTTTTTCTCTGGCCTGGCGCTGGATGAGCTCTTCGGTGCGGCGCATCTGGCCCATAGCCTCGAAGCTGCTGGTGTCGATCTGGGTAGCCAGGCGAAACTCGGCCATGGCCTCCTGAAGAGACCCGGAGTCGCGCAGCGATTCGCCCTTATGGATATGATCCGCGGAGGCGTAGAAGCGGAGCCGTAAGTAAGCCGCAGTGAACTTGGGGTCACTCGGCTTGGCGTCATGCGCTTTTTTGTATGCCTGGTAGGCCGCGTCGAAGTTGTTCTGATGTTCCGCGCGTTCCCCGGCCTTGAAGTCCGATGCAGCACTTTCGGCAACAGCCGGGGCTGACATGGTCCCGGCCAAGATGAGTGCAAAGAGCAGACGCAACCGTGTCATAGTGCCTCGTATGGATGCCTGACTAACGTCCAAGCGTAAAGCAAACCATCTACGGCATCTTTGCGGTAGCACAATGAACCCGAGAGTCGGCGGCCCAAAGCGGCCTTTTAGTTGAATCACGCGCCAATCAACGCGTAGCGTAGACCGGGCCTTTCTGGAGAAACTTAAACGTAATAATGTAGCGACCGGCGAACCGGGCTCTCTGAGAGCTCGACCGGGGTCAACTTCACAGGCCACTTCGGGGCGAAGAAGAGTCCCTCCACGGAAACTCTCCAATAAAGAGCCCGGGGGAATTCGGGATGCTGACCTTATCCCGGGTAACCGCCAGTGATGTAGCCCTCCAGCGCTTGAATCGCCTGCTCCTGGCCGGAGATGACCCATTTGACCAGGTCACCTATCGAGATGACTCCCACGATGTTGTAATTCTCGAGGACGGGCAGATGGCGGAAACGATGTTCGGTCATCATGGCGAGGCACTCGTCGACGGTGTGCTGAGGGCTGATAAAGAGCACGGGGCTGGTCATGATCTGGCGCACCTTGGTTTCTCGGGAAAGGTGGCCCATCAGGACGCCCTTTCGGGCATAATCCCTTTCCGAGAGGATGCCCACGAGTTCGTCGTCTGAAACTACCAACAGAGCGCCCACGTCGTGCTCTGCCATTTTCTCGAGGGCTTCGTAGACGGACTGTTCGGGAGCAATGGACAGAATCTGATTGCGAGAACGGTTTTTAAGAACCGATCCAATCGTATCGGTGATTCTCATCGGACCCTCCTGACATTCAAAGACACAAGCGGCGAAGCAAAGATAAAAACCGTCGAACGGGAAAATCCATACCGGCTAAAAAAGCAAAATAACGTCAATGGTCGGACGGAACAACGCAGCTACGAATTGGCAGTGAGCCCGCCACATCAGCCAGCCGTGCGCCTTGAAGGCTCGAAGGCCGATGAAACGTAGGGGCACTATAGTCCATTCGCGATACGGTACGGAAGCCCAGATTCATCTAATTTTTAAGTAGGTTGAGATGAACCTCGCGTCAGCTGCTGGGAGGCGGAGCCAAGGCTTCGTCCCGCGACGCTATTTTCGGGTAAACAATTGATAAATAATTGCCTTAGAAGCAGATCCGACGGCGCTTAAATTTCAGATCACATTCCCGTGTTGCGCGCATCGGAGTTGCTCTGCAGCTGGAATCCGGGCTTTAGCTCACAGCGAAAGACCATAGATTTCTCGCCGTCGCGGTTGGTACGGGCAGTACAGGTGGCCCAACTCAAGTAGAAAGCCGGTCCGAGCGGAAAGACCATCGGATTGCCGTCGAGTTCGGCTTCGATGCTGACGCCCTCTTCGGTGGGTGGCAGGGTGAAATTCAGCGTTTGCCCGAACATCACCGGGTAGGACTCACGGACGTTGGAATTAATGGAGGTCCGGAAGACTTCAGCTTCAAGGAGAAACGTGGCGGTATCAGCCCAGTCCAGCGCCTTGGCAGTGACCACACGGCCTCCCTGCGAAAATCCGCTGGAGTCGATGCGAGTAAAAGGACAGGGACCGGCGATACAGGAGGCGCGGACGTTGCGGTACTCATGATCGGGTCCGGCGTCGATGGTGACCGAACCGAGAGTTGCCTTGAGGCTTCCATCAGGGGAACATGGCGCCTGCATGTTGCAGGGAACATTTGCCTTGTTGACGACCTGAAAGGTTTTGACCTCGCTGCCGATGTTGACCGCGCCCTCGGAATTGACGGTATAGCGAATGCGAATGTTGGAGATAATCGTAGGCTTCTGATTGGGGTGGGGAGGAGCTGGAGGCCGGGACGGTGTGAGCTCCGCGATGTAGAGTTTCTGGATTGTGGAGCGGATTCCCGGGTGCACAACGATGTCGTACGCCTCATAGTCGGGATTTCGAAAACTGACGGTGACGGACTGCCCGGGCCAGACGTTCTCACGAAACTTCAAATCGTAATAACCGGATGCGTCGGAGTGGGTTGAGACGGTCATAAGCCCGTCTGTGGCCGTGACGGCGACGTTGGCGACGGGAAGTTCCTTGCGCGGGTCTTTATCCCGGCGAATGACCGCGCCCTGGATCGAGATAATCCTCGGCCGCCAGCGGTGACTGCGAACGATCAGGACGGTCACGAGAGCCGCCGCCACCGCGATGATCCCGCCCCAGATGATGAACTTTCTCCAGTTCATTGATTTTCCAGTCTCTCATTCTATTTTGACGCAGGGCGGGCAGTAATCGCTGTCCGTGAGACCAGTCCGGCGGGCGGCCGGCCTGATGCATCTAAAATGGCGATAGCAAATTCCAGTTTGGCATGCAGCCTGAGGCATTTGGCGTGCAGCCCGAGGCAGAGGACGGGAGAGTTGGTTCGAAAGATCAATCAGGGGTCGCGGGCCGGCATTTCCGGGGATTGTCAGGGAAACGCGTTCTCGCGCCGAAAGATGCTTCGCAACATGGCGGGCTTGTCGCTGGCGCTTCCCATCGCCAACAGTGTTCTTGTGCCCTTCGCGGACTCAGTGGCAGCCCAGCGCAGGCCAGGAGCGGCGCATCCCGGACCATCTCCACAAGGCGTGGCCAACGGCCTGTCACCGGAAGACGACCAATTCCTCAACGAGCTCGAGCATGCGAACTTTCTCTTCTTCTGGGAGCAGGCCAATCCGGACACGGGGTTGATCAAAGACCGATGCAACGTGAGGACCAAAGACACCAGCCTGGCGGCCAGCATTGCGTCGAGCGGTTTCGGCCTGACGGCCATCTGTATCGGGTTGATGCGTGGCTTCGTAAGCTACGAAGATGCGCGTTCCAGAGTGCTTAAATCACTGAATTTTCTGTGGCACAAAGTCTATACGCATCGCGGTTTTTTTTATCATTTCGCCAACATCAATACCGGCGAGCGGGTCTGGGATTCGGAAATTTCTTCGGTGGACACGGCGATGCTGTTGTGCGGAATTCTGATCTGCCGGCAGTATTTTCAGGACCGCGACATTGACGAAATGGCGCATGCGATCTTCGATCGTGTCGATTGGACATGGCTCTCAGAGGACACGTCGCTTCTTTCGCACGGCTGGACGCCGGAGATGGGCTTCATCCACTCGCGCTGGGACGACTATAGCGAACTCATGATGATGTACTTGCTGGGAATGGGTTCCACGTCGCACCCGCTGCCGGTTGAAACCTGGTTTGCCTGGAAGCGCACCACGTTTGAATACGACGGACTGCGCTACATCGGTTCGTTTGCGCCGCTTTTCGTACATCAATATTCGCAGGCATGGTTTGATTTTCGAGGCAAAAAAGACCGTTACGCAGACTACTTCCACAACTCCATCATCGCTACGGACGTTCATCGGCGGTTCTGCATTGAATTGAACGAACAGTTTCCGGATTACAGCAACGCGCTGTGGGGTATCACCGCCTCGGACTCCGCCAAAGGATACGTCGCGTGGGGCGGCCCGCCGGCCATGGGCCCCATCGACGGGACCATAGCTCCGGCCGCGGCGGGCGGTTCCCTGCCCTTCATGCCGGCGGCGACCATGCGGGTGTTGCGCACGATCCACGATCATTACCCGCAGGCATGGTGCCGTTATGGCTTCGTGGATGCTTTCAATCCACTGACTGACTGGTACGACACCGATGTGATCGGAATCGACACAGGCATTACCATGCTGATGGCTGAAAACGCGCGCTCGGCGTTTGTGTGGGAGACTTTCATGAAGAATCCTGAAGCGCAGCGTGGGATGGATGCGGCCGGATTCAAGCCTTACCAGGAACCCGAATCGCATCTTTAGTATGCCGGAGTCATGCCTGTAGGATTGGAGTCACAACTCTGAGTGCGACAACTGACGGTTTCGACGCTCTCAAGCCGATCCGGACCATGGATACCTGGGGTTCCACATGGATACCTGGGGTTCCATCGGACAGCCAAAACAACAAATAGGTGTCATAAGTGCATCGTATCCACCTAGAGATACGCCGCCGGACGGAGGCGCGATCTCTCTGCCTGGTTGAAACTCCGGACAAACCCTGAACGCAGCAGAGTTTAACCTATATCGAAGGAAGTTAATGTCTCCCGCGATCGACAACCCAGAAGTTGCCGGCGAAGCCAGCAAAACCGTCTCCGAGGCTCCGCAGCAGCCGGGCAGCGCCTGGGGCGACAGGTTGCGCGCCCTGAGGAATGTTCCGCCCGTCCTGCATTTTGTGTGGGAATCGGGCCCCGCCGTCGTCTTCTGGAACATCACCATCCGCATCGTTGTCGCGTTCCTGCCGGTAGGGATCGGCATCATCGGACGCTACATCATCGACGGGGTCAACCAGATCAGGCTGCATCAGTCCCTACCGCCGTATTTCTGGTGGCTGGTTGGGTCAGAAATGACGCTGGCGGTGATCACCGGGATTCTTTCGCGCTCAGTCGATTATTTCGACAACTTGTTGGCCGATAGATACACGCACCACGTGAGCGTCGAGGTGATGAGGAAGGCCGCGGCGCTGGACGTCACGGTTTATGAAGACCCCATCTTCTACGACCGTCTCGAGCGCGCACGTGTCCAGGCTACCGATCGTCTGGCCATGATTCAGCAGATGGGACGGCTAATCCAGCAGAGTGTGACCGCGATTGCGTTCTCGGCGGTTCTGATCAAGTACTCACCCTTCTTGTTGCTGCTGCTGATAGCCGGGATCATCCCTGCGTTTCTGGGCGAGAGCCATTTCGCCTTTCTGACGTACGCCAAGAATTTCCTCCAGACACCATTGCGCCGGCAAATGGACTACCTGCGCCAGGTGGGCGGCAGCAAGGAAGCGGCGAAGGAACTGAAGCTTTTCAACCTGAGCGAGTACCTGACGGATCGCTTTTCTGCTCTGTCGCATACCATCTACGAACAAAACGTGGCGTTGAACCGGCGCCGCCTTTTCTGGGGCGGCCTGCTGGCTATTATCGGGCAACTGGGCTACTACGGGGCCTATGGCTACAGCATCTGGCGCACCGTGCAGGGGAGCTACAGCATCGGTGATCTCACCCTGATCACGACCGCCATCATGCAGGCGATGGCCAATATTCAACTAGCGTTTTCGACGGCATCCGGGGTCGCCGACCAGGCTCTCTTCCTTACCGACTTGCTTGCTTTCTTTGAAATGAAGCCGAGAGTCCAGTCCAAGGAGAATGGGCTGCACACTCCCAAGCCGGTGCGGCGAGGGTTTGAATTTCGCAATGTCTCCTTCGCTTATCCGGGCTCTCACCGCAGGGTGTTGAGCAATTTCAATTTCACTCTGAGCCCTGGTGAACGCATCGCGCTGATCGGCGAGAACGGGCAGGGCAAGACCACCATCGTCAAGCTGATCACGCGACTCTATGACCCGACCGAAGGAGAGATCCTGCTCGACGGAGTGGACCTCCGGGAGTATGACCTGGCGGACCTTCACGCGGAGATCGGGGTCATCTTCCAGGACTTCATGCGTTATGAAATGACGGCGCGCGAAAATATCGCGGTGGGCCGCATCGAAGTTCCGCATGCGCCGGAAGAGATCGAATACGCAGCGGAGAAGAGCCTGGCCGCGGGCGTGGTCGCAAAGCTCCAAAACGGATATGACCAGATGCTGGGGCGCCGATTTGAAGGCGGCGTTGACCTCTCGGGCGGCGAATGGCAGAAACTCGCACTGGCGAGAGCTTACCTGCGAGATGCACAGCTGCTGATTCTGGACGAACCTACCGCGGCGCTCGATGCGCGCAGCGAGATGGAAGTCTTCGAGCGGTTCGCAGAGCTGACCGAAGGAAAGATGGCCCTGCTGATTTCGCACCGTTTCTCGACGGTTCGCATGGCGGATCGCATCGTAGTACTCGAAGGCGGCAGGCTGGTCGAAGAGGGCAGCCATACACAATTGATGGCTCTCGGGGGCCGTTACGCCGCGATGTTTGAAATGCAGGCTGCAAGCTACCGTTGAGGCATAATGAGCGATATAGCAACCATGCTGGACCCGCACCATTCGCAGCAGGGCAATATAAACGATGAGTTGGCCACTGCCGCGCATCGTGCTGCGGCTTGGGATGTCGCTGTGCGTCCGAATACCGCGGGCAGCTTCCACGAGCGTGTCTCTTCGGCGCGCAAGGCCATTCTGAAGCTTGAAAGCCAGTTGGCAGCGCTGCCAGCGATGCCGCAAAACCCCAGCCAGCGGCAGATCGCGCTAACGGATCTGCGTGCCAATCCCCGCTTGCTGCGTTCGGCGGTGATGGCCGGCGATGTCAAGCCACGCGACATGGAAAAGCTCCCCCGCGTGCTGCTGCCGAACCATGGCGAAGAGCCCCGGATTGCGACCATTTCCAGGCTCTACCTGCAGACAGTGCGAGGAGATTTCTCCGCACCGACGTTCACGACCTTTATCCGATTGCTGCAGGCTCACGATCCTCTCACAGTATTCGAGTTGTGGAACATTCCTTCGTTCCTCCGGTTCGCGCTGGTTGAACTGATGATTGAAGAGGCAAACACCGTGCTGGGATCGTGGGATTCGACGGCTCCCACGTTGCTTAATGCGCAGTTCAAGAGCCTGCGCGCAATTGCCAACACGGATTGGCCCGGAATCATTGAGCCCCTCATCTTGATCGACGAAGCGTTGCGCGAGGATCCAGCCGGGGCTTTCTCGAGGATGGACTTTGAAACCCGCGAGACCTACCGCACCCGGGTGGCCTACCTGGCGCGCTACTCCGATTGCACTGAAACGCAGGTCGCATACCATGCCCTCGAACTGGCGCGCGAAGGGTCGAGGCAAACTTTCAGCGATCCGCGCATGCATCAGCGCTTCAGCCACGTTGGCTATTACATCATCGACAAGGGATTCCCCCAGCTCGCCTCGCGGGTCAACTTTCATCCCCGCATGGCTGACCGGGTGCGCGCGTTCATTCGCGCAAATGCCGACGATTTCTATATCACCGGCATTGAGCTGATCACCATCTTCTTCATCGCCGCGGCGCTATTTCCCCTCCTACCCAACTATCCCGTATTCGGACGGCTGGCGATCACGTTTCTGCTGATGCTGCTGCCGGCGATGCAGTGTGCGGTCGACCTGGTTAACAACTCGATCACTGCAATCTTCGATCCCCATCCGCTGCCTAAGCTGGATTTTGAGGCCGGCATACCGCCCGAGTGCACCACCGTGGTGGCGGTTCCCACCCTGTTGCTGAACGAAAAACAGGTGCGAGAACTCGTAAAGGAACTCGAGGTTCGGTTTCTTGCAAATCGAGATCCGCAGCTTCATTTTGTCCTGCTGACTGATCTTCCTGACTCGGTCAGCAAGCCGCACGTTGACGATTCAAACCCCCTGGTCGATCTGGCCACACAGCTCATCAACAACCTCAACACGCGTTATGCGTCGTACGGTGGCGGGTCGTTTATTTTTCTGCATCGACATCGCGTGTTCAACGTCCGGCAGGGGGTGTGGATGGGGTGGGAGCGAAAGCGGGGCAAGCTTCTCGATCTGAACAAGCTGTTGATCGGCGAGTACGACGCGTTTCCCATCAAGGCCGGACGGCTGGACATCCTCCGGCAGATTCGCTATATCCTCACGCTCGATTCCGACACGCAACTGCCGCGCGGTTCGGCTGCGCGCATGGTGGGAGCGATCGCTCACCCTTTAAACCAGGCAATTATCGATCCGAAGCTGCGCATCGTTGTCGAAGGGTACGGCATTCTGCAGCCGCGTATCGGCGTGAGCGTAGGTTCAGCTTCAAGGTCTCGCCTGGCGGCAATTTATTCCGGCCAGAGTGGTTTCGATGCATACAGCCGCGCCGTTTCTGATGCCTATCAGGATCTCTACGGAGAAGGGATCTTTACCGGCAAGGGCATCTACGAAGTGTCAGTTCTGCACGCTGTGCTGAATAAGCGCTTCCCGCGCAATTCGCTTCTGAGCCACGATCTGATCGAGGGAGCGTATGCCCGAGCCGGACTGGTTACAGACATTGAGCTTATCGATGATTATCCCTCGCACTATAGCGCCTATACGCGGCGCAAACATCGCTGGGTGAGGGGCGACTGGCAGATCGCGCAATGGATGTTTTCGCGGGTGCCGGATGAAACCAACCGAATGGTTCCCAGCCCTATTTCGACCGTATCGCGCTGGAAGATTTTTGATAACCTGCGCCGGTCGCTGGTCGAACCACTCACGTTCACGTTATTTGTTGCAGGGTGGCTCGTGCTGCCCGGCGGGCCCGTGTACTGGACGGTGGTTCCGCTGATCCTGTTCTTCTTCCCCACCATCATCCAGCTGGTGTTCAGTGTCAGCCGGGCGATAATCAGCGGACGCGAGGGAAGCATAGGACAAGCACTGGCGGGATCCGGGCAAGCCGCACTCGTCGCCCTGTTGAACTTGTTCTTCCTGCCTCACCAGACGCTGCTGGCGATCGATGCGATCGTACGCGCACTCATTCGGCGGTTCATCACCGGCGAAAGACTGCTGGAGTGGGAGACCGCCGCGGAGGCTGAATCTCAAACCAGGAAAACGACACCCGTCGATCGCTACCTGGCGATGATGCCGTTCATTGCCTGCGGGCTGGCGGTGTTCATCTATGCCTTTGCACCTAACCGGAAAGCGTTTCTGGTTGCGGCTCCGATCCTGGTGCTGTGGTGCCTGGTAACGATCATTACTACCTGGCTGAACAAACCGCCTCGCGAACAGAACAAGCGGCTGACCAGCAACGACAAGAACTTTCTGCACTGCCATGCCCTGCGCATCTGGCGCTACTTCTACGAATTCGGCGGAAAGCGGCACAACTACCTCATCCCCGATAACGTGATGGAGGAAGGCAAGATTGAGGCCGCGCGAGTTTCTCCTACGAATATCGGACTCCTGCTGAATGCGCGCCAGGCGGCGACGGAACTGGGATTTCTTACTGTTCCTGAATTTGCCGAGCTGACCCAGAAGAGCCTCACAACAATTGAGCGACTCGAGAAACTGCGCGGGCACTTATATAACTGGTACGACACTGAAAGCGGGGCTCCGCTCGAAGCCAATCCCTTCGTCTCGACCGTCGACAGCGGTAACTTCGTTGCTTCGCTTTACACTCTTCATGCGGGCGCTCTCGATCTACTACATCGGCCCCTGCTCTCACGACAGTTGTTCAGTGGCATCCGGCAGCACTGGGATACGATGCAGGCGCAGGGCAAACTAGCTGCGCCATTGTCGAAGATTTCGCCTCCCGGGCACTCCGCCACGATCGCAGATTGGATTACCTGGCTTCCTATAGCGGCAGCGGCCTTTTCGGCAGCTTCACAGCACGAGACGATATATTCAGGCACTAACCCCGTTGACCTGTGGTGGTATGCGGAGACACGCAACCGTGTGCATGCGGTTCTGGGGCTGGTTCAAAATGCGATGCCGTGGCTTCTTCCCGAGTACTCTCCACTTCGGGATGTGCCTGAATTCGCCATCAATCCCAAGTCCGAAACCTTGAGCGTGGAGCAGGCGCACGCCTTCGCCGATCAGCTACAGAAAAAGCTGGTGCACGCGGCAGAAGCCGCCAGGCCCAATAGTTCATCGCCGCCGCTCGCTGCCAAGCTCTCCGCTGCCCTGCCGGCAGCAGTCGAAAATCTTGGGTCTGTGCGGGCGGCGCTGGAGAATGTCGCTGCGCGCTCCGAACGCCTGGCCGAGGCAACCGAGTTTGGGTTCCTGGTAGATCCTGCGCGGCGCATTCTGACCATCGGCTATGACGTGCGGAAGCAAAAAGTCCACGATGCCTGCTACGACATGCTGGCTTCCGAAGCCCGCATCGCGACGTTCCTGGCGGTGGCGCGCGGCGAACTGCCGCAGCAAAGCTGGTTCAAGCTGGGACGCGACTACACGCATGTGTTCGGTGTTTATGCAGTCATTTCCTGGACCGGCACGATGTTTGAATACCTGATGCCCTCACTGTGGATGCGCAGTTATCCGCATACGCTGATCGCCAAGACGCTCGCAGCCTGCGTTCATGTGCAACGTGCCTTTGCCCGCTCGCTGGGAATTCCGTGGGGGATTTCGGAATCTGGCTCGGCGCAAAAGAACGACTCCGGACACTACCACTACCTGGCCTATGGCATCCCCCAGATCGCACTTTTCTGGGAAGCCACGGCGGGGCCGGTCATTTCGCCTTACTCCACTTTCCTCGCGCTTGGAGTGGATTCCATCGAGTCGTTGAATAACCTGCGGCATATGAATTCTGCAGGGTGGGTTGGACCCTATGGCTTCTACGAATCGGTGGATTACACCACCGGATCGCAGAAGGGCGAAGTGGTGCGTGAGTGGATGGCGCACCACCAGGGAATGTCGCTGCTGGCAATCCTGAACACGCTGTGCGATGACATCGTTCAGGAATGGTTTCATTCCAACGCCCTTGTACAGTCAACTGAGCTTCTGCTGCACGAGTCGCCGACCACCATCGCTGACCTTAAGGCGATGGAGAAGGATTTCGCCTCGATACCGCAGAAGGTCGGCGCCACGGCCTGACGGTAAAGCCACGGAGAGCGCGAAGGATCAGGGCTGAAGCTTGATCAAGACCAGCGAGTTGGGCGCAAGATCAAGCCTCAGCCTGCTTCCATCGAGTTTGGCGGATTCCGGCGATGGCAGAGCGGTCTGGCGGTTGAGCTCATCCACTTGCGCCGCGGTTGGATCAACGGGGCTGCCCATCGCCTGGTAGTGGGGAAGCACATTTCCGTGCGCATCATCGACTCGCTGGATTGTGACGCGGGCGTTCGGCGATACATGAGCGAAGCTTAGATCGATGGTCCGGCGCGTTCCAGTGCTGCCGGGATCAACGAGATTCCATGCCGCGATTTCAAGACTGCCGTCCGCGCTTCGAGTCGCGATTAAGTCTTTCGAGTCATTCCGAATTCGCTTGTCGCCAAGCTGGTGCATCAAGCCATAAGCGTAATAACTCGGTTTGTTGATGCCTCCCTTGGCGCGCAGTCCGAATTGACCCTCGAATGGCTTCGGAATGGGGCCGCCCTCTTCGAATACGTCGGAGAAAGTCCAGAACGACATCATCTGGACTGGCCCGTCGCATTGGCGAATGGTGTTGGCGAGTGCTGGGCCCACGAAGGTCGTGTCGCGGGATTCGTGCATGCCTTGCACATTCCACTCCGTCCAGAAGAGAGGCAGATCGGGATTGGCAGATGATTTGATCTGGCCGCGAACCTTGTCAACTGCCCGGCAGACACGTTCGTCCATGGGGATATCTTCTTTGGTGCCGAACAGGTCTTCGACGGTGTCATCGGCGTAGCCGTGCGTTGAAACAAAATCGACCGGGACGCGGTTCTGCTGCGTATAGGCAAGGAATTCGGGAATCCACGCGGCCGCGGCGGTTGCCGGCCCTCCTACGCGAAGTTTCGGGCTGACGCTTTTCAGGGTTCGGGCGGTATGCGCGTAGAGTTCGAAGTAGGATCGATCCCGCGGAATACCGTTCCAGAAATCGATGTTCGGCTCGTTCCAGACTTCGAAGTACCACTGGGCTACTTCATCTATGCCATAGCGATCGACGAGATGCTGAGCGAAGTGCTTAATCAGGTCATCCCAGCGCTCCATGCTTTTTGGCGGAGAGACGTTCTGCTTGTACCAGAACGGATGGAGTGCATCGGGATTGAAGGCGAGCTTTTTCGGCATGAAGCTGATTTCGACAAACGGCCTAACGCCGTTTTTTAGAAGTCCGTCGTAGATCTGATCGACATAGGAAAAGTTATAAACGGGATTCCCGTGCTCGTCTTCGTTGTAGACACCAACCTCATCATGAAAGATTGCATGAAAGCGGACGTACTTGAAATCGGATACCTGCTTCACGGCGCGCAGGTCTTCGCGATAGCTCTCGCGCAGTGAAAGGATGGCTCGTCCGGACCCGAACATCTGCTCCCAGAAGTGCGGAAACGGAGTAGTCGGAGCTTGAGCATCGATGTCGATCCGCTGCTGGGCGGCAAGGGCGACCGAAGCTGCGGCGAAAAAGCAGAGGAAGGCAAAGCGGCGGACTGTATTTATTCGCGCCATAAAAAGATAGCTCCCGATAAGTTTTTGAAAGATGCCAAAAGAAAGGGCGGACAGCTTTGGATGTTCCCTGCTGCCCGCCCACAATATATCAAGCATTGCGCCTTCGCTAGAGGGCTGCGACTTAGAAGTGGAAGCGAGCCTGCAGAGTTACAGTGCGCGATCCCAACGCGGATTGAGCCTGACCGAAGTTAGTGGCCTGGATGTTATTGGCGATGCTGGTTGGATTGAAATTCAGGTTGTTGAGTAGATTGAACGCGTCACCGCGAATCTCTAAGGCCGCATTTTCGCCCAAGCCCTTAATGTGCGGCAGCCCGAAATTCTTGGCAACCGTGGCATCAACGTCGCGGTAACGGGGACCAGTCCACGAATTGCGCCCGACGCCCGGCGGTTGCGGAATTGCTGCTCCCGTTGCGGGGAAATCCGGACCTACAGTGAATGCAGGCGGCGCAAAGTACGCCTCGCCCGATGCGGTTGCAGCGGCCGGGAAGTTCTTGTTCAAGCCGCTGCCAACCTTTGGCCCGGACTTGAACGCGTCGTTGCTGGTGTCGTGCCCCGCTCCGCCGAGATACTTGCCAGGGAGAAGCTGGTTGTAGCCTGTGAAGCAGTTGTTGCAGTACAAGCTGCCGCCCGGAACTGAGTAGACAGGGTTCCAGGGGAATCCGCTATGCAGGTTCAGAATGCCGCTGATGGTCCAGCCCCCAGCGACTTTCTCGGCCCACTGACGGCTTCCGTGGAAGAAGACCGGTTGCCACATGCCAAAGATCTTCAGTGACTTGCCGATGTCGTAGTCGGAGCGACCATACGAGAGGCTGGTGTTGTAGGGATAGTCCTGTTCCGTGTAAGGCGCAGAACTTGTATCCATGCTCTTTGCCCACGTGAATTCAGTGTCGATCATGAACTGGTGTGACATCTGGTGTTTCACGCTGGCGAGCAACGCATTGTAGTTACCATGGCCTTCGTTGCCGAAGAAGTTGACTCCGCCCACTTGCGGGTTGAGAGCGATTCCCTGCACTGCGGCAACCGCGTTCAGGTCGTAGTGATAGTAGGTGTGCCGCGAGAGGCTGCCTTGATAACCAACTGTGGCCACGAACTGTTTACCCAGGTCATATTGCGTGTCGAGAGAATAGTGCTCGGTGTACATCGTGGGCATGTTTGCAGCAAAGGCTGTGACTCCAACCTCGCCAGTGGTGGGTAAGCCATTGGGCCCGAACGGATTCGTGACGTTCGGATTGGACGGATAGCCGTAGAGCGAGTGAACGTCGCTGGGAACCGCATACACAATGCCGGGATTAGGTGATGCCGGTGTGCCAAGGCTAAAGCTCGGAGATACCGTGAGCCCGGGATTGCTGTAAACATTGGCGGAGATCGCGATTTCTTCCTGGTTGTAATTCAGGCCGTATCCGCCGCGTAGCACCATCCTCTGGCGAAAACGATCGGGGGACCACGCAAAACCGATCTGCGGCCCGAAGTTAGCCTTCTGAGCCTGCCACAAATTTCCGCCTTTGACGACATTCAACCCGGTGAGAAGGTTAGCCCCGCTGCCGAGCGCGACCCTATACAGATTATTTTGCTTTGAAGTCAACGGCCCGAAGTAGCTGTAGCGGAGGCCCAGGTTGAGAGTGAGGCTGGGCTTTACTTTCCAATCGTCCTGTACAAACGCTCCCCAGAGATCTTCGCGGTTATCCTGCCGCGCGGTTGTGGGAGTACCGGACGTGGGATCGAAGGTACCGGATTCGGATCGGGGCGCGTCGTTCAAGAAGCTCCACAGGTTGAAGAACTCAAAGGTGGGACGCGCTGAACCAGGGTTATTGTTGAGGTAATAGAGGCGAGTAAGTTCGCCACCCATTTTGATCGAATGGTTACCGGAGATCTTGGTGAGAATGTCGCGGTAGCTATACGTCCATTGATCGAGAATGCTTGGCCCTGGTGCTCCGAAATAGTTCAGAGTCTTGGCCGGAGACGAATTGTCGAGCGTTCCAATCTGTCCGATCGAATCCTCCGGCAATCCGAACGGTGCCTGGGGATTGGAGTTGACTTCGTTCCAGCGCCATCCGGCGGCGTTGGCGCGAGCTTCGTTCAGCAGAGTGGGCGTGAAGGTGTGATTCCAGATAGCGGAGATGGCTTCATTGACTGCGGAATGGTGCCAGAGGTTATAAGCGCGCACCGGACCATTGAACGAAGTCTGCGTAACTGGTACCCAATAGATGGCAAAAGAGACATGGTCTTTGCTGGTCGCGTCCGCGTCCACTCGACCGTTGTATTGCTCCTCGGTAACAGCGGTGGGGTCGAGGGTGGTGTACAGGGCAATATCCGGGGTGTTGGGGTCGAGTCCGCCTCCCACACCAGGCGCGAACGGGCTCGTCCATGTGAGGTCCTGCGAGCCGAGGGACGAATGAAGCGGCGATCCGAGATTGAGCCCCTTGCCGGGGATTGTGAGGCAATTGACTCCTTCTGTCAGGCCTATATCGGAGCAACTCTGGTCAACCAGGCTCGCAGAGCTTACTGATGCGCCGGGAAAAGTCAGGTACTTCGAGGCCAGGCTCCCTGACGGTGCCAAACCATCGAACGCCGAGGTATCGTACCAGCCTGTTCCGGTCACCTTTGAATTATTCCGCTCGGTTTCATAAGCGAAGAAAGCGAAAAGCTTGTTCTTCCACAGCGGTCCGCTAAGGCTGCCGCCATACTGGTTGAACTGCTGAGTATCCTTCTGCAATCCCCTGCTACCCGGATCGCCGGTGTTATAGAACCCTGTTCCGTTGTAGCGTTGATAGGCGTTGAGCCCCGGCCGCCAGGCTTGGAAGAATGCGCTTCCGTGCACGGAGTTTCCACCGGACTTCGACGTGACCTGGACCTGCGCGCCACTGAAACGCCCGTTCTCCGCGTCGTACCCGTTGGCCACGATTTTGACGCTGTCTACGGACTCTTCGGTGGGCGTTATGACAGAGGTACCGCCCCACACCGCGCTGGTGGTGCTGATGCCGTCAATCGAGATGCCATTGTTTTCATATTGACCGCCGTTGGCCAATGTCTGAGGGCCGTTTTCGGTGGCGAAGATTCCCGAGTTGGCACCGGGTCCTCCAGGACCTTGAGTGCCGGGCAGAGCATACGTTCCACCTCCCGCCGCCTGGGATGCATCTCCTGATGTTCCAGGCGCGAGCTGGGTGAGCTGAAAAACGTCTCGCCCGAACGAAGGCATGTTCTGAACCTGATTTTCGGTGATCGTGCCGCCGATGGTGGCTGTTTCAGAGTCAAGCAGCGGAGCCCGCGAAGCATCGACCGTTACGGTCTGGGCCGCCGCACCGACCTGGAGTTGAACGTTGAGAGAGTTCGCCTGTTCAGGAATGATCTGAACATTATCGAGGGTCTTAGACTGGAAGCCGTCTTTCTCAACGACAAGTTTGAAGCGCCCAGGTGGAAGGGCATTGAAATTGTAGAGGCCCGTCTCGTTGCTGGTCCGCACCTGGGATTCGTTGGTCTGGGTGTTAGTGAGGGTGAGCTTGGCACCGGGAATGACGCCGCCCTGGACGTCGCTGACAGTTCCTTGAATGGAGGCGCGATATTGAGCTAGCAAGGGCGAGGAAAAAATGGACGCGATTGCAGTCAACAAAAGAAGGGATCGAAGCGATGTGACGAGAGGGAGCTTTAATTTGCTCGAACTGGCCTCAATGAGGGGGAAGTGCATATGAGTCTCTCCTTGGCCATTGCGCGCAGATACCACGCTTGCAAGTCCGGGGAAAGCCTCCTGCACACGTCGAGCGGCAGGATCCGGAGCAGCGAATCACCACGCAAACGCCTCAGTTGAGGCGATCGAATTCTTTTCCGGTGACTTGCAGTTCGCCGTGTCTTCTTATCTTCAGCAGCGTAACTTCACATACAAGACAATGCCCGCAATCGGATTGCGCCATATAAAGATTGGCTATCCGCACGGGATGGGTAATTCCACCGCATATTGGAGCGGAACTGCGCGGTAACCTGACAGCCCGCCTGTGGCTTGCGAATTCTTACAAAAAGCGCACTTGGCCCACGACCTTAGATGGTGGCTGTTGAGAAGAGGTGGCCTGATCTTGATCAGGATCCGGTACGCCGAAGAGTTTCATAGCGAGCGCCGGGTCTGATACGGTTTGTTATCGCCGAACTCCAAGCGAGGGCCTATCAATGTCCGCAGGTGAAACCGAACCGATAGCGAACCTCGAGCCGGGGGCCGTGGAAGAGACGAGCCATCCGCCTGCCGTGATCGCCGGATTTTCCGGATGGCTGCTGGACGCGTTCGATTTTTTCCTGGTGACCTTCTGCCTTACTTCGATCGCGCGCGACTTCCACAAGACGGACGCGCAGATCGCGCTCGTGATCACCATGACACTGGCTTTCAGGCCCGTAGGCGGCTTTGTTTTCGGCCTTCTCGCGGACCGCTATGGTCGGCGAGGACCGTTGATGATCAACATCGGGGTCTTCGCGGTGGCGGAGATCCTCACCGGTATCGCGCCGAGCTATACGACGCTGCTGATTGTCCGCGCGCTTTTCGGCGTGGTGATGGGTGGCAACTGGGGCGTGGGCGCATCGCTGGCGATGGAAGGCGCCCCGGTGAGCAAGCGCGGAATGCTTTCAGGGCTGCTGCAGGAGGGCTATGCCGCGGGCAATGTACTGGCTGCGATGAGCTATTTCTTCCTGTTCGGCCGACTGGGATGGCGCCCATTGTTTTTCCTAGGCAGCGTGCCGGCGATCTGCCTGGTGCTGTTCATTCATTTTCGGGTGAAGGAATCGGAAGTGTGGCGCAAGCGCTTCAAGGCGAGGCAGAGCTGGCCTGAACAGCGGCGGGAAATTTTTTCGCATTGGAGATTGTTCGTCTACCTGCTGATTTTCATGACCATGATGCTGTTTGCGTCCCACGGGACGCAGGATATGTATCCGACGTTTTTGCAGAGACAGTGGCATTTCAGCCCCTCGCGACGAGCCGCCGTCACGGCCATTTCCGGGGTGGGAGCCATCATCGGCGGTATTGTCTTCGGGCACCTGTCGGATCGCTGGGGAAGGCGACGCACGATCATCATCGCGTTTATCCTGGGCGCCGCGGTGATACCGGTGTGGGCATTTGCTCCCAGCCAGGCACTGTTGATTACCGGAGCGTTTCTGATGCAGTTCATGGTGCAGGGCGCGTGGGGCGTAATCCCGGCCCATCTCGCGGAACTGTCTCCTGACTCGGTGCGAGCGCTGCTACCAGGATTTGCTTACCAGAGCGCAGGCGTGATCGCGAGTACGGTGGTTTACATAGAGGCGGTATATGCGCAGAAGACCAGTTACGCGAGCGCAATGGCGCTAACAGCGATCAGCGTCTTTGTTCTGGCTTCAATCATGGCGCTGATCGGCAAAGAGCGCCACCGGCAGAAATTCGGCGCTTGATCGGCACCCGCTCGAGACGAGTCGGAAACGCATTATCAGGCGGGCAGTTCCTCCGCCGTGGGGAAGTGGTGCTGTTCCCGTCCGAGGTCGCCGTCGTATTTCATGCTGCTCTTGAACAGCTCGTACCGCCCGTCGTTGAAGTGCTCTCCATGTTTGCGCAGCTCTGACATGCGCTGCTCGCTGAGCGTCTGGAAGGCGTGAAGGATCTGCAGATTCTGATCAAGCACCTCCATTGAATCCATGCCCGAGATGGTGGTGGATACTCCGGGAACGCTCATGGCGTAACTCAGGGCTTCGGTCGGTGTGAGCGCTCCTCGAACGATGGGTTCGCCTGAACCGCCCATGCTTTTCATGGAGAAGACCGCCATCCCCTTTTTCACAGCGACCGGCAATACCTCGCGCTCGAACGAGCGGTAGCTAGGATCAAAGGCGTTGATCGGCATCTGCACAGTATCGAATTTAAAACCGCGATTGAGCATGTCGAGATGGATGAGGGGATTCTTGTGCCCTGTAAATCCGACGAAGCGGACCTTGCCCTGTTGTTTGGCTGCCGTCAGAGCTTCAAGGACACCGTCACTCTGGTAAGCCAGTTCCGGATCGTTGTAGTAGATGACCTCATGGACCTGCCATACATCAAGGTGATCGGTCTGCAGTCGGCGGAGCGATTCCTCAAGCTGCTGCATGGCGATATCTTTTTTGCGGCCGTGGGTGCAGACCTTGGTCATGACAATGGCGCGATCCCGCTTCCCTTTCAGGGCGGTCCCCACGCGCTCTTCACTCAAACCCTTGTGATATTCCCAGGCATTGTCAAAGAAGTTGATGCCGTGGTCGAGGGCCTTGGAGACGATGTTGTTGACTTCCATCTGGCCGGAAGCGGTGCCGAGGTGGTAGCCGCCCACGCCCAGGATGGAAACCTGGAGCCCCGTGCTGCCCATAGGGCGTTTAGGGGATTGGAAGTCGGGAATCGTCACCTGCCCGTATTTTCCAGGAAAATTTGGCACCACCGGGTTGGGCAACTTGGGCGAACCGTCTGCCTCGAGCGTTTTGCCATTCACAGCTTGCGGGCCTCCGGCTGGCGCGGCCAATGCCGCGGAAGGAACGACAGCGGTCGCACCGGCCAGGGCCGCACCCTGCAAAAATGTCCGGCGCGAGACCCCGTGGGCACGATCCAATATGTCGCTGTCCGGCTGCTTGACCGGGTCTGCCTTTTGATCCTGATGGAATGGGGAATTCATTAACTGCTCGCTCTCGTTTGAGGAAGAAGTCTGATGATGCTGTTGTTTAATACTTTGCGCTCCGTCATGAACCTGCGCCGGGTGAGTCGGTCACCTGGGGGAAAGGGCGCCCCGTGTTCTGCGACCCGAGAACCATCTGCTTGACTTCGACCGACTGCATGTCGAGTGGAAATTCGTGCGCCAGCCGAGCCTCGGGATTATCGAACTTGATGGAAGTTTTGTAGAGTTCAAAGTGGCCATCGCCGGCATACTTCTTCGCGCGCTGGCGCAGCGCCTCCATTTCGCTCTCTGAAAACGGCGTGAAGCCTTGTGCAATTTTCAAGTTCTGCTCGAGGATCGGAATGTCGGAGACGCCGGTGATGGTGGTTGTGACGGGCAGCGACATCGCATACCTCAGGAGTTCCTCAGCCGAAAACACGCCCTGCTGAACCGGTTCACCGTGGCCGCCGATCGGTTTCATTCCGAGCGCTGCGATTCCCTTCTGGTTGAGGACCGGCAAGACCTTTTGCTCAAAGCTAAAGAAATTGGCGTCGAACGGATTGAGCGGCATCTGCACGGCGTCGAACGGGAAGCCGGTGTTCAGCATACCCAGGTGGATATCGGGATCTTTGTGCCCGGTGAAACCAACGAAACGAACCTTGCCGTCCTTTTTAGCGCGCTCGAGAGCTTCAGCGGCTCCATTAGGTCGAATGAACAGATCGGGATCGTTCGGGAAACTGACGCCGTGAATCTGCCAAAGGTCGAGGTGGTCGGTCTGCAGCCGGCGCAGGCTCTGTTCGAGCATCTGCATGGCCAGAGCGCCGTCGCGTCCATGAGTGCATACCTTGGTCATGAGGAATGCCTGGTCGCGGATCCCGCGGAGACCCTTGCCCAGCCAATCTTCTGACTTGCCGAGGTTATATTCCCAGCAACAATCGTAAAAGGTAACGCCGCCGTCGAATGCCCTGCGCACAATCTCGATCGCGGTCTTTTCTTCTTTCGCACTGCCGAGGTGATGTCCGCCCAGACCCATCGCCGAGACTTTAATGTCTGTTTTTCCGAATCGGCGCGCGGGGATAGTTCCACTATCTGTCATGTTCTGCATTCGATGTTTAGCTGAGTTCCGCAGGTTGCTAAGGTGCCGACTTAAATCGATGTGGGAGGTGCTGTACGTGACCCAAAGACTTATCGGTCGGCAATCGTCTTTAGGGCATGACCCCGAACGCGGTGCAGCGACGTGACGCACCAGAAAGCTGGTTGAACATAGAAAGCTCTTCGAGCAGCAACATGAATGGATGGGTCAGCATCACATCACGCGTACAGGAGTTTCCGGAGGAGGAAAATGAAGGTAGATACAGCAGAAAAGCTCTTCATCGATGAGCTCAAGGATCTTTATTCGGCAGAGAAGCAGATCACCAAGGCGCTTCCCAAGATGGCTAAGGCAGCCGGATCGCCCGAACTCAAGGAAGCGTTCCAGATGCACCTGGAACAGACGAAGGGGCAGATCGAGCGGCTCGACCGCATCTTCGAAATCCTGGGAAAAACACCCGGGGGCAAAACGTGCCAGGGAATGAAGGGTCTGCTGGAAGAGGGATCCGAAATGATCGCCGAGATGGAAGGCGACATTCGGGATGCGGCAATGATTTCTGCAGCGCAGAAAGTCGAGCACTATGAGATCGCCGGTTATGGTTCGGTGAGAACCATGGCTGAGCTCATGGGCCAGTCCGACATCGCCGAGCTCCTCCAGGAGACTCTCAGCGAAGAAGGGGAGACAGACAAGAAGCTGACCCAGATCGCCAAGAAGGTCAACCGGCTGGCTCAAAGGCAGGCTGCGTAGGGCAGTCGCCTTTTGCCTCCGGCACTTTGACACTTCGCAGAATTCACAGTATGCAAGGCCGCACGCGCACCCGGCGATCTTTCTCCCCAAGAAGGTCGCCGGGAATGGCTTGTCCGCGGGCGGCAAGTAAACTGGATGCATGATCCGCGTGCTTCAGCCCCTTCCCGTTGAATCCCTCAAATTGCTGGTTTTCGATCTCGACGGCACGCTCATCGACTCGGCACGCGACCTCTGCAATAGCGTCAACGCGGCTTTGGCCCACATGAACAGGCCTGCGATCGACGACGCAGTCATCGCGGGATTCGTCGGCAATGGCGCGGCGATGCTGGTTAGGCGTTCGCTGGCGGTGGAAAACGGCGTATCGCCGGATGAAGTCCACGACGAGGAACTTGCTACCGCCTATCACTTCTTTCTGGAGCATTACCGCGAACATAAGCTGGACTTTACCTATGTGTACGAGGGGGTTCTTGACTCGCTTTCGGCCCTGGGAAAACTGGCAGACGGGTCGGAACGGAAGATGGCGGTGTTGACGAATAAGCCGGTCCGCCCGGCGCGCGCCATCTGTGAGGGCCTGGGCATGGGCGCATCTTTCTTTCGGATTTATGGAGGCGATAGTTTTCCGATCAAGAAGCCGGACCCGATGGGCCTGCTGGCGCTCATGAAAGAAGCCGAGGTCCATCCCCGCGAGACGCTCATGATCGGCGACAGCAAGGTCGATGTACTGACCGCTCGTAATGCCGGGGCATGGACGCTGGGCTGCCAATTTGGATTCGGCCCGCAAAACCTGATGGAAGTCCCACCGGACGTGGTGGTGGATTCGGCCCGGGAATGGACCCGTGCCCTGACGTTCGAGAACGATTCTCGGCCCTAAACTCCTTCCGGCCGATACAGCACGCTGGCAGAATCGAGCTCCGCCTGCTGGGGATGGAGCCGAAAGCACCTCGTCGAAACCCATAAAAATTCAAAAGGTGGATTGTTTCCAAATTCTGGAAACGATACCATCTCCATAGTGATTCGATTTTGTAGTCGCCCTGGAGTCCTTTGGATGTTTCGATCTACCGTCTTCTTCTTTGCCTTGCTGGTGCCTTCAACCTCATTTGCTGCCAGCGCAGCGGCGACACCTCCTCCGGGTACTCCGCGGGTGAGTGGGGTGGTGGCCGATCCTACCGGTGCAATTGTGCCCGGGGCGGAGATCCAGCTTCTCGATGCAGATGGAACCGTGGCAGGCAGCAGTGTTTCGAGTGGAGACGGCACCTTCCAGATGGTGCCGCCACACCTGGGGAACTTCACGCTGGTGGTTTCGGAGCCAGGTTTCGACACCATCAAGACGCCGGTGGTTGTGGCCGCCACGACCAACGCTGCTACTGGCGCCACGCCTGCGACCCGATTCCTGAACCTTCGCATCACGCTCCCCATCGCGGCCCTGTCGACCAATGTGCGCGTGACCGCCGACAGCAGCGAAGACCTGGCATCGTCGGAAGACAATCACGACTCTTCGGTGATGACGTCGCAGGAATTGAAGTCGCTACCCATATTCGACAACGACTACGCCACCGCGATGAGCGCCTTCCTCGATGACAGCGCGACGGCAACCGGGGGTTCGGGCCTGATCGTGGATGGGGTGGAGGCAAACCGGTCGACTGTATCGGCATCGGCGGTGCAGGAAGTCAGGATCAACCAGGACCCGTATTCAGCGCAGTATTACTGGCCGGGACGCGGGCAGATGGAGGTCATCTCCAAGTCAGCTGCCGATCATTACCACGGTCAGTTCAATTTCATGTTCCGCGACTCCGCGATGAATGCCCAGAACGCGCTTGCGCCGTCGAAGCCGTTTGAACAGCGCCGCGTGTATGAAGGCCACTTCACCGGACCAATGTTCTTCGCCCCCAAGAGCAGTTTCCTGGTGTCGTTCAATCGCGCCGAGGAAGACGTCAATGCGGTTGTATTCGCCACGCTGATACCTACGGCATCAAACCCGTCAGGTAGCTTCAACGCCAATGTTCCGGCACCCACCCGCGATACGGAGTTCAGCGTCCGCGCGGCCCATCAGTTCAGCGACCGCCACTCTGCCTATGCGCAGTACAGCTATGAGGATTGGACAGGGCAGAATCAGGGAGTAGGCGGGCAGACCCTGGCCGCGGCGGGCTTCAACAACCGCTATCACGAAGACGATCTCACGGCACACGTGGACTCGACGCTCTCGGCTGTGCTGCTGAACCAGCTGTCGGTGGTCGGCGAACACGACTTCAGCCATAACGTGAATGCCGCGGAGGCCCCGCGGGTCGTGGTGCAGGGAAATTTTTCTACGGGCTCGGCACAGAACGACGCCCTTTCGACGGAGTACAACCTGCGCGTTTACGACATGCTGTCGTGGACTCGCGGACGCCACTTCATCAAGATGGGCGCCGGCACGCCGCACATCAGCCGCAGGGGCTTTGACGACAATACCAACGCACTCGGCACTTATACCTTTGGCCCCACGCTGGCTGGTGACGGCGTAACGGTCACCAGATCCGCACTCGATAATTACGCCGCCAATCAACCCTCAGGGTATTCGCAGAACTCCGGGCAGGTGCACTACGTCTACCACCAGCAGGAGATGGGGGCGTTCATCCAGGATCAGTTCAAGGTGAACGATCGGTTCTCCATTACTTCCGGCGTGCGCTATGACTGGCAGAACTTCTTTGCGCAAAAGCGCCTGGGATTCTCGCCGCGGGTTTCATTCGCGTGGGTTCTGGACGAAGCTTCGAAGACGGTGCTGCGGGGTGGCGGGGGTGTCTACTATGACCGGACCGGCTCCGGCTCCCTGCTTGATCTCGCTCGTTACCAGGGCATGCAGCCGAGGAGGCGGTCGGTGACGCTTTCATTGCATCCGGATCAGGAAGCTGCCGGTTGCGTGCCGATCACGGCGTGCATCGATGTTGCGAATTCCCCGGTGGCTCGAGTCCAGTTCGATCCTCACTCCCGCATGCCCTACCAGATTCAATATGGGCTCTCGATTGAGCGGCAGCTTGGGGAAAAGGCAACGGCGGTGGTCAGCGTGTATTCGGCGCGCGGCATCGGCGCGTTTCGTTCCATCGACGTGAACGCTCCTACGCCCCAGTCCGGCTATACGGAGCGTCCGGACCCCACTTACGGACGCGTCCGCGAAATGCAGGCTGAGGGATTCTGGGAAGGCAGCGGCATGGACATCTCCTATCGCGGCCGCTTCAACAAGCATTTCACCGGCTTCGGTCGCTATACCTGGGCGCATTACGAGTCGAACACAGACGGGATAGGGTGGTTCCCGGAGAATCAATATGATCCCGACTCGGAGTGGGCGACAGCCAGCTTCGACCGGCGCCAGCGGCTGGGGATGTACGCAATGATCAATCCCGACAGCGTGCTGAACCTCTCCGCCGGAATTTTCGCCAACAGCGGCCGCCCCTGGAGTGTACTGACCGGCACCGATGCCTACGGCACGGACTTGTTCAATAGCCGGCCCGAGGGGACGCCGAGAAACACCGAAACCCTGCCGTCGTATGTTGACGTCGACTTGCGCTGGGGACACGATTTCCCGATCACCCCGAACAAGAGCGAGGAGTCGCCCCGGGTGGGGTTTTCCGCGGGAGCGTTCAACATCCTCAATCATGAGAACGCCGCCAGCATCGACTCCGTTGAGAACTCGGCTGACTTCGGGCATGTGACGGCGGTAAATCCGCCCCGCCGGCTGCAATTGGGCATGCGATTCGAGTTTTGAGAGGCGGCCGCTCCGCCGAGCCGACGCAATAACAGTCGTTCCGGGCCGCGGCACGGAGAGCGTGTCCCAATCGAAGCCTGTCGGCTGCCTTACAATGTCCGCACAGTTGTCGACAGGAGACGCGCGATGCGGCCATCGTTTTCGCTTGGCATTGAAGAGGAGTACCAGACGATCGATCCGGTGACGCGCGACCTGCGTTCGCACATCGAGACCGAGATGCTGGCACAAGGCAAGATGCGGCTGGAGGAGCGCGTCAAGGCAGAGATGCATACCTCGGTGGTGGAAGTGGGCACCCGGGTCTGCCGCAATATTGACGAGGCGCGCGAGGACATCTACGAATTGCGCCGCGAAATGATCAAATTGGCGCGGGAACACAATCTCGAACTGGTGGCGGGCGCGACCCACCCGTTTGCCGACTGGCGCACGCAGCAGATCTACCCCGATCCCCGCTACCACCAGGTGGTCAAAGACCTGCAGTTGGTCGCTCGCGCCAACCTGATCTTCGGCCTCCACGTTCATGTGGGGATCGAAGACCGTGAGGCGGCGATCCGCATCATGAACGCCATGCGGTATTTTCTGCCCCACATTATGGCGCTGGCGACGAATTCGCCGTTCTGGCTGGGGTTGAACACCGGGTATAAGGGCTATCGCGCCAAGGTGTTTGAGAACTTTCCGCGCACGGGCATCCCCGACGCGTTTGCGAGCTACTCCGAGTTCGAGAGCTATGTCAGCCTGCTGGTGCGGACCAACTGCATCGATAATGCCAAGAAGATCTGGTGGGACATCCGCCCGCATCCCTTCTTCAACACGGTTGAAGTGCGGGCCTGCGATATCCCTCTCCGCGCGGAGGAAACAGTAGCCATTGCGGCGCTGATTCAAGCCACGGCTGCCTACCTGTGCCGGCTCCACGAGTCCAACCAGGACTTCCGCCAGTATGCGCGGCCGCTGCTGATGGAAAACAAATTCCGCGCGGTGCGCTATGGGCTGGATGGAAAACTGATCGACTTCGGCAAGCAGCAGGAAGTGCCGGAGCGGGACCTGATCGAGGAATACCTCGCCCTGATCGATCCGGTGGTCGACGAGTTGGGCAGCCGCGAAGCGATCAACGGGATCCGCAAAATCATGGAAACCGGGACGGGAGCCGACCGACAGCTGAAGGTCTTCGAAGAGTCGGGCGGCGACCTCAAAGCGGTGGTGGATTACATGGCCGGAGAGACGCGCGCCGGGCTATAACCGAACTGATCCAAAGGCGCCGGAACGCCTCACGAGTTTCTCAGATATACGCCCGGAAAGTGGTGTGGTCACTGTGATCATCAGCAGGCGGTGCACGAGACTTTGACCGGGTGAAAGCAGCGCGGGTGACTTTTCATCGGGCTATCACGCAATCTTCTCCTTCCCCCGTCCCGTTCTGGATAGCATTGCATCTCACCGAGGGTAATCACTGCACGCAAAGGAGAACTCATTTGACCGATTATCGAGTAAGCCCAGGGGAAGCCCAAGAAGACCAGATCACCGCAGCCATCGAGAAAGTGACATCACAGGTTCCATCGAGCGCCTACCTGGCGGCGGCGCTGGCATCCATGGGAGTGTCGCTGGGGCTTCATTTCAGCGGCAAGAAGCACGAATCACTGTTCATTGGACAATGGGCGGCGCCATTTCTGCTGTTGGGAATTTATAACAAGCTGGTCAAGCAGCACGGCTCCGACGCGAAAGTGCTCGAAGGAAAGCAGATGGCAGGATCGGGAATTTAAGCTGATTCCACCACCAATCAACCACCTCAGCCTTCGGCAAGGCGAGGCACGCACATCAGAATCGACGGCGAGCAGCAGAATCCCGGATGGGCATACACCCCGGGATTTTGCTGCTGGTTTCCGGTCTGGTTGGCCAAATCCCATAGCGGCGGCAAGCGTGGCTTGCCCCAAGCCCCAAGATCGGCGATACTTAATTGTTGTGTCTTGAGCGGCCGGACAGCCTGTCCGGCGATTGATGGGAAGGCATGCGTGTGGCAGTTTTGCCGCCCGACCCTCTCATCTCGCCATAACCAGGCACAGACAAAGCACAGGATTTCGAAAGGAACCGTATCGCCGTGGTCATGATTCGTTTGGCGCGCGTAGGCGCCCGCAAGCAACCTTATTACCGTGTGGTGGTTATTGAGAAGGATCGCGCTCGCAACGGCCGGTCAATCGAAGTTGTCGGCACCTACAATCCCCGTACCAACCCAACGTCGGTCAACCTGAAGCACGACCGGATCAGCTACTGGCGCGGAGTGGGAGCTCAGCTTTCACCCACGGTTGCCAAGCTGGTCGCCAAGTTCCCCGCCCAGTCTCCGGCTGCTGAAACGACTGCTGCTTAAAAGCAAACTTCCTCCCCCTGGCTGTGTGCTGAATCGGGAAATCGATTTGCACACAGTTGCTGACGGCAAATGGTGTGTGCTGTTACTATTCGCGCACCGATCCAAAACGCCAGGAATGGATGCAGAACGGTCAGGGGCACGTGCATGACGCAACATGACATGGTTGCAGTAGAGGAACTGGTCCGCGAGATTGCGCGGGCCTTGGTCGATGAACCGGCAGCCGTCGAGGTTCAATCCGTGGGTCGGGACGAAAACACAGTCCTGAAGCTGAAGGTGGCTCCACAGGATGTGGGCAAAGTCATTGGCAAGCAGGGTCGGACAGCGCGCTCGGTGCGAACCATTCTGGGCGCGGTAAGCATGAAGCTGCATCACCGTTACACTCTCGATATCCTCGAAGAGGATGATCAGGAGCAGAGCGGGTAAGGCGGCTCGACAACCCTGGAGGCAGGATGAGTGCGCCAGCAGCGGATTGGGTCTGGTTGGCACGCATTCGCCGTCCACAAGGACGCAAGGGCGAAGTCTTCGCCGAGATCCTCACTGACTTTCCTGAAAAATTTGAGCAGCGGCGCCAACTCTGGCTACTGCCGGACAGCGGCGGCTCGCCGTCTCGGCCCGGCACCGCCGCGCCGGCATCCGAAGCTGCGAGTGGAATGCCGGGTTCTACAACTGACGCAAGTGATGGCTCGCGCCCCGCGGAACTGGTTCACCACTGGCTGCACAAGGGAGGCGTGGTGCTGCACTTTGCAGGAGTCCAGTCGATCTCCGACGCGGAGAAACTGGCCGGTCTCGTTGTGGCGATCCCCAGGGAACAGCGGGCGCATCTGGCTGAGGACGAGATTTACATCGGGGATCTCATCGGGTGTCAGCTGATCGATGTTGCCGGCGGTGATGATCCGCAAGCCATCGGCGAGATTGAAAACGTCGATCGCGATGCGGGACCAGTGCCCTTGCTGATCGTGCGCGGACCGCACGGAGAGGTCCTGATTCCGTTGGCCAAAAAATACCTGCGCGAAATCGATCTTGACCGCAAGCGGGTAGAGATGGCCCTCCCTGAGGGTCTGATCGATCTCAACGCCTGACCGGGCTTGCCGATCGGCAAGCCTGCGGATCACCAATCCCGTCAGAAGTTCTTCTTCAAGTCCATCCCGTTGTAGAGCGACGCGACCTGTTCTCCATAGCCGTTGAACATGAGTGTCGTACGACGCTGCGAATAGAACGGCTGGCCGATGCGGCGCTCGGTCTTCTGGCTCCAGCGGGGATGATCCACGGTCGGGTTCACATTGCTGTAGAAGCCGTATTCGTTGGGCGCCTGCTGGTTCCAGGTGCTGGGCGGCTCCTTGTCTACAAAACGAATCGTGACGATGGACTTTGCGGATTTGAAGCCGTATTTCCAGGGCACAACCAGCCGCACGGGAGCGCCATCCTGGTTAGGAAGCACATCGCCATAGAGGCCGAAGGTGAGCAGGGTCAATGGGTGCATGGCTTCGTCCATCCGCAAGCCCTCTGAATACGGCCAGAAGATGGTGGACTGAGAGGCCCACTTTTCGACATGCTTGTCGTAGTAAGACAGAAACTGCACATACTTGGCTGAGGGCAGCGGATCGCATTGCTTGATCAGCTCTGACAGCGAGTAACCCACCCAGGGGATGACCATGCTCCAGGCTTCAACGCAGCGATGGCGGTAGACCCGGTCTTCCAGAGGATGAAGCTTGAGCAATGCGTCGATGTCGAGAGTCTTGGGGGATTTGACCTTGCCCTCGATGCGAACGGTCCAGGGCCTGGTCGGCAGCACGCCGGCATTCTTGGCAGGCTGATCCTTCTCCACTCCAAATTCGTAGAAGTTGTTGTAGTGCGTGATGTCCTGCAGGCTGGTGGGCTCTTCGCCGGTCGTGCTCAGGGGGCTCTTCACCGTCTGCAACTTGGTGTCGGCCAGCGCGCGCGTGGAAGGGGACAGCACTTCAGCAACACGGTCGAGGGCGAGGGCGGAAGATCCCGCTAACGCTGCCGCAGAACCGGCGCCGAGCATAAAGCTGCGGCGATCCAGGTAACGGTCTTTAGGGGTGATCTCGGAAGAAGGAATATCGCCGGGCTTGCCAATGAGCATCGGTTGACCTCGCGGGTAATTGCTCCCGCTCCCATTAGACATGAGCCGGGGAGCAGAGGTTACAGGAATGCCGTGGAACGCCCGGTTTGGATCGACAATTTCGATAGGGCGGTAACGTCTCTGAAGTCCGCGGGGGTTTCCAGCCTGGATCTCAGGCGGCCTGGCCCGGTTTGGGAAAGGGCCACTGGCCGAGGCGACGTGCGCGGAAGGCGTAAAGCACCGTGCCGGACAGGCCGATGCCAGCCGCTACGGCGAGTCCGCCCAGCGCATGAGCCCGATTCACGAGGATGAAGGTGAATCCAGCCAGCGCGGCGAGGGGAGGCAATGGATAAAGGGGAATACGGAAGGGCCGGGGCAAGTCGGGGCGCTGAATGCGAAGCAGGATGACACCGATATGCTGCAGGAAAAACTGCAGCAGGATGCGGGTGATGACCAGCATGGTGATGACCTGGTCGAGGGTAAAGAAACAGAACGCGGAGGCGACTAACCCCAGGGCGACGAGCGAGCGATGAGGAATCCCGTGGCGGGGGTGTATGGCAGCCAGAAAGCGGAAGTAATTACCGTTTTCAGCCGCGGCGTAGGGAACCCGGGAGTACCCCAGAAGCAGCGAAAACACGGATGAGAAAGCAGTCCAGACGACCAGTGCCGCCATGGTGTAACCGGCCCATTCGCCAAAGGCCGAGCGCGCGATCGTCGCGACGAGCTGGACACGGGTAACCGCGGATTCAGCCGTGTGAGCCGCGGCGTCGCGCAGAGCGGGCAGGGCCGCCATGTTCATGGCAACGTAGAAGACGGCGACGAAGAAAACCGAAAGCAGGATGGCGCGGGGGATGGTGCGCGAGGGGTCACGCACTTCGCTGCCCAGGAAGGTGATGTTGTAGTAGCCCCAATAGTCGTAGGTCGTGATCAGCGTGGCGTGAGCAAGACCTGCAGCGGCAAGGGCCAGGGACTGTGCCGGGGCAGGCGGCAGATGCCAGCCGCCCATGGCAGAGGCGTGGGCGAAGCCGGAGACGATCACGCCGGCGATTGCAGTGAGCACCCCGGCGAAGAGTATCCAGGCAAGACGGGTCACCGCGCCCAGGTTGCGGTAGAGCAGAGCCGTGACCAGCAGGCAGGTGACGGCCGCGGCGAAGTTCGCGTAGTGCAGCGCGGGCAACGCCGCGATGGGAGCGTGGATGAGTCCCGGCCAGAACCAGGCCAGGAAGCTCGACAGCCCGATGCACCCGGAGGCGATGGAGAGGGGGGCAGAAAAGCTCAGCTGCCAGACATAGATAAAGCTAAGCCAGTTCCCCGCGCGCTGCGGGCCATAGATTTCGCGCAGAAACGCGTACGAACCCCCGGCCTGGGGAAAGGCGGCTCCGAGTTCGGCCCAGACCAGTCCGTCGGCAACGGCGATCGCCGCCCCCAGAATCCAGGCCCAGACCGAAAGGCGAAAGCCGGCGGCGGCAATAACCAGCGGCAGGGTGATGAAAGGCCCTACCCCGATCATCTCCAGCATGTTGAAGAGAACGGCGGAGCGGAGGCCGATGCGGCGCTCGAGGTGAGATACGGGAGTGGCGGTCGTCTGGATGCCTGGTTCCTTGCCGTGCCGGGTTCAGGAGGCCTTGTTCAAAGACCAGTGTATGGGAGAGATATCGGAGCTTCGGCACAGGGGATTGTTACACTGACGAAAAGTATGAGACTTGTCGCCCCAGTTCCCTGCGCGGTAGTGTCGGCTCTTGTTCTTGCTTGCGGAAGCTCGCTTCCGGGCGTGTCACAGGGCTCCGACCCGTCGACTCGAGAGAGCAGCGGTGCTTCCCTCGCGATACCGGCCAGGGAGCCCAGCAGCATCGCCCTCCCGCTGCCTGAAGACCGGGGAGCGGCCATGCTGGCGCAGGCCCTGCGAAGGTTGAAGACGACGGCCAGCGTAATGGAGATCGTCGCCCATCCTGACGACGAAGACGGCGGCCTGCTCACCTATCTTTCGCGCGGACTGGGGGTGCGCACCATCCTCTTTACGCTGACGCGCGGAGAGGGCGGACAAAATGCCATGTCGGCGGACACCTACGATGCGCTGGGCGTCATGCGAACCAACGAGTTGCTGAAAGCCGATGAGTACTATGGCGTCAAGCAGGTGTGGGGCACCGAAGCTGATTTTGGGTTTTCCAAGACCCAGGAAGAGGCTTTCGCCCGCTGGGGCCACGATCGCGTCTTGTACGATGCTGTGCTGGCGGTCCGTCGCGAACGCCCGCAAGTGATCATTGCAACATTCGTGGGCGGCGTGACCGATGGCCATGGGCAGCACCAGGTTTCGGGCGAAATCGCGCAGGAAGTGTTCAAGGCTGCTGCCGACCCGAAGGTCTTTCCCGAACAGTTGAAACAGGGGCTCGAGCCCTGGCAGCCGCTGGCGGTTTACAGCATGACTCCCTTTGCCCCGGTAACGGACAAGGGAATGTTCGACTACGCGACGGGCAAGTGGGCTCCGGCCAAGTTTCACAACTACGTCACGGGGGAGTGGACCACGGGTACGCCTTCGGCGGATGTGACCATGCCTGTCGGGACCCGCGACTCGGTGCTGGGGAGGAGTTACGTTCAGATCGCAAGGCAGGGGTGGGGAGAACAAAAGTCGCAGAACGGCGGCGCTAACCCTACCCTGAGCGGGCCGTCGACGGCCAGTTATCACCTGTGGGCGGTCGCTCCAGTCGCGAGGAGCTCCGAGAATGGGTCCGATCAGGAGCTTTTTCACAACCGCAAGGTCAACGTGGATACCACCCTGGCGGGGCTGGCGCGACTGGCTGGAAATTCGCCGCCGGATTGGCTGACCGGTACGCTAAAGCATATCGACGCGGAACTGGCCGATTTTGAGGCGGGCTGCACCGGCCGGGAGAATTTCGACAATGCGCGCCGGCTCGCTCCCATCTACCGGGAGGTCCTCGAGTTGGATGCGCGGGTCAAGGCCGGCCCGCTGAGCGCCGAGAGTAAAGCCGGCATTGAACTTGAACTGGGAGCGAAGATCGCCCAAGCCCAGGATGCGTTGAAGGAGCTTCTCGGCCTGGAAATGACCGCGTTCCGGACCGCCGAGACGAAGGTTGAAAACGGAGGGTTTCGGGGAGGGTCGCCCGATGAGACGCCGCAGAGTGTCGCTCCAGGGGAAGAGTTTCGCGTGCGCGTGCATGCGTCGCAGGCCGCCAGCGAGACGCGCCTGACCCGCTTGTGGCTGGAGAGCCGGTCCGGTGACGACTGGAAATGCGAAAGCTTGACTACTCCGATCGATCCAGCCGCGATGTCGGCGGACACCATCTTCAAAGTCAAGGCAGCGGAAAATGCGGAGGCGACCAGGCCATTCTTCACTCGCCCATCGATCGAGCAGCCTTTCTATGACATTTCCAACGAAAACTGGCGCGAGAGATCTTTTGCACCCTATCCCCTGGCGGCCTGGGCGGAATTCACATTCGATGGAGTGCCGATCCGCATCGGGGGCCTGGTACAGACTCTGCAGCGCGTAACGGGGCCTGGCGGCTTCTACGAGCCCCTGGTGGTGACGCCGGCAGTGGGGGTGCGCATGGATTCCGAGGCGCGAATTCTGCCCCTGGATGGAAGCCCGCTACGAGTTAAAGTCACGGTACATACGCAGGGCGCGGCGGATGGAACCGTGTCGCTGAAGCTGCCGGAAGGCTGGCGCGCGGAGCCCGCAGAGGCGCGATTCCAGCAGAAACGCGCCGGCGACACCGAGCCTGTTCAATTTTCAGTGACCCCTTCGGCGGTGAAGACCGGCGCCTACAGTGTAAAAGCCGTGGTGAAGTCAGGCGGCCGGAGCTACGACTCGGGCTGGAGAAGCGTGGGATATGTCGGACTCCGCCCTTACAACACCTATCGCACCGCTGAACTCAAGACCCGCAAAGTGGATGTGAAGGTCGCTCCGGGGCTACGAGTCGGATACGTAATGGGGCCTGGCGATCTGGTGCCCGACGCCATTGAAGAACTGGGAGCGTTGCCCCACCTGCTCACCGCGGAGGAGATCACCTCGTCCGACCTGTCGGCATGGAATGTGATCGTGATCGGCATTCGTGCCTATTCGACCCGCCCGGAACTAACGACGGCGCAGGCACGGCTGGACGACTTCGTGCAGGGAGGGGGAACCCTGGTGGTCCAGTATCAGAGCGCCAACTTCCCTGCCCCACTCACCCTGGCCATGGGAAACCGCATGCCGGAGCGGGTGGTCGACGAGCAATCGGCGGTCAAGATCCTGGATGCGAACAATCGCCTCCTGCAATGGCCGAACGTGATCACGCCAGCTGATTTCGACGGCTGGGTTGAGGAGCGCGGGCACTCGTTCCTTGACACCTGGGACCCGGGGTATACGGCTCTTACCGAGACATCGGACGCCGGCCAGGATCCGCAGAAGGGCGGATTCCTAGTGGCGCACCCGGGTAAGGGAACCTATATCTATATTGCCTATGCCTTGTATCGGCAATTGCCGGAACTGGTCCCGGGAGCTTACCGGATCCTTGCCAACCTGCTCAGCGCGGGAGCGGATAAGGCTCGTTAGCCTCCGCCGCCGGCGATCGTTCGGGCCGTCCTGTCAGGGGCGTGTACGCGCATGGCGCCGTGGGATTGAGCGAGTCCGAAGCCACTGCCACGCCCCAGCCAAATGGAAATCGCGACCCGAAATGGGTGTATTACAGGAAGGTTACACGCGCTTCTCCGTCGATGGTTGGCAGGCGTAACTGCGTGAATCGCATGCCCTCTGATCGTGTTAAAAACCGTTGAATTCGTCAAATATTCATAACAATCTGCGATGGTTTTAAGCGGATAGTAGCGGGGCTTTATCCGCCTGTTCGGTTTTATTCATTCAGCAATAAAAACATCAACTGCATGACTGACGGGGACACCAGAACTCGAAAGCTGAAGTTCGCGGAGGCAGGAAACTGCGCGCTCGCGGCATGGAGTGCGATGACGATTCAACCCGATCTGACAAAACCAAGAGAGGCCCAATGAACTTGAGATTGAAGTCGGCTGTGGCAGCACTACTGGCCGCCAGCCTAGTGAGCACGTACGCGTATGCAGGCGATCCGCCGGCCCCCGCGAAGAAACACGCGAAGCGGCCCGTGAAGCCCAAAGGGCCGACCGTTGAAGAGCAGATTCAGAACCTGCGGCTGGAGATGCAGGGACAGATCGATGGCCTGAAAAACAGCCTGGCGGACAAGGACGCGCAGCTGAAGCAGGCCCAGCAGGCTGCCGCCGATGCCCAGGCCGCCGCTTCAAAAGCACAGGAAGCGGCTACCGCTGAGACCCAGGCGGTGAATGACAACCAGGCCGCGGTGACTACGCTGCAGGGCACGGTAACCGACCTGAAGGCTAATTCCCTGTCGCTCGCGACCACGGTTTCCGATGAGACCGCAAAGATCAAGAAGGATATCGCGAACCCGACTACGCTGCACTACAAGGGAATCACCCTCACGCCGGGAGGCTACACGGCGGCTGAAACCGTCAACCGCACCAAGGCCACGGGCGGTGACATTCCAACTGCCTTCAGCGCCATCCCGTACGAACACGCCGACGCTTATTCGTTAAGCGAGTTCTACGGAAGCGCACGCCAGTCGCGTGTCACGCTGATGGCCGAAGGCAAGACCAACTGGGGCACGCTGCGCGGCTACTACGAGGCTGACTGGCTGGGCGCCGGCATCACTTCCAACAACAACCAGTCCAACAGCTACGTGCTGCGCCAGCGCGTGATCTGGGGACAGGCCGAAACGAAGCAGCATCTTGCCGTCACCGCCGGCCAGCTCTGGTCATTGGCCACGGAAGACAAGAAGGGCATCTCCAATCTGTCTGGCGACATCATGACGCCGCAGGCCATCGACCCGAACTACGTAACCGGCTTTGTCTGGACGCGCCAATACGGAGTTCGGGTGACCAAGACGTGGGATCACATGGCGATCGGCGTCGCCGCAGAAAACCCGCAGATCTTGTACAGCGCCTCGCTGGCCGGCAACACGCCCTACGCGGTCCTGGGAAGCGCCGGCAACAATGGCGGCAATTACAACGCCGCGATCAGCGCCGCCGCTCCGACTACCTACGTTCAGAACTACGTGACCGAACCGGGAACGACGACCTATATTCCGCAGTATTCCACGCTGGTCGCCAACACGAACATCGCCAACCTGTCGTTCAACTATGCGCCTGACGTCATCGCCAAGCTGGCGATCGATCCGGGCTGGGGACACTGGGAACTGTTCGGGATCGGCCGGTTCGCGCATGAAACCATCTATCCCGGCGTGACCACCGACACCGTGAAGTACGGCGGCCAGAAGGACATCGAAACCGGACTTGCGGTGGCGCCGGCATCGACCACGGCTGGAGCCTACTCCAACAGCATCGCTCTCGGCGGCGCCGGCGCCAGCATGCGCGTCCCGCTGGGCAAGATGATTTCGTTCGGGGCCAAGGGACTGGTGGGAGCTGGCGTAGGCCGCTACGGTGATACCACGCTCGCCGACGTGACGGTGAACAGTTGGGGCGGGCTCTCCCCGCTCCACAACGTCTCGGGACTCTTCACCCTGGAAATTAATCCGAATCCCCGCTGGTTGTTCTGGTTCAACTACGGCGGCGACTACGTTGGCCGCGACGACTGGGCGAACGCGGGCGCAACCACCCTGGGCAATCCTGCGGCAACGTTCTGCCCGACCGGGTTTACAGCTCCTTCGCAGTGCACCGCCAAACCTTCTGCCGCAGTATTGGCAGCCGGCGGAACATGGGGCGGCCACTGGGGAACTCCTTCGGCGGCAGCTCTCGGATACGGCTCGCGGGCTTTGAGCAACACCGGATGCAATACGACGGGCGCTCCGGGCTTCAATGGCGGCTCGACGGGGTACTATCCCGCCGGCTCCTGCGGCGCACAGACGCGCGACCTGCAGGAAGCGACGGGCGGCTGGTGGTATGACATCTATCGCGGCGATCGCGGCCGCTTCCGCCAAGGCTTCCAGTACGGTTACGCCGTACGCGAGGGCTGGTCGGGAGCGGCGGCGACAGCTGGTGGACCGGGCGTAGGCGCCAAGGGCATCGACAACATGTTCTGGACCTCGCTCCGCTACTACCTGCCGTAAAACATCACGATCGAGAAAGACGAGGGGCAGCCTGCGGGCTGCCCTTCGTGCGTTGCAAGGAAGAACACTCCAATGACAGCGGCCGCTGCTTTTGAATCCCGCGCCCGTCTACTGTGAATTGACTCAGAGTGGCCGTTGCATTCGAGGCTCGCCGGTGGGAAGGAAGGCGACACCATGAAGGGGGCTGCCTGATGCCAGAACGCTGCGAAGGCGCGCCGGGTTCATCCCGCTCCTGCCGATCGCGGCCTGGAGCACTTCCAGCGCATTCGCCGGCGTGGTAGCCGACCCCATTCGGAAGATCCAGGGAACATTGGTTGCGGTCAGCGTGCGGTCGTCGCTTAAGGCAATGACAGGAACGAAAACTTTTAGCGCCATCTGCTCAGCGAGATGGGCCGCGTTGCGATCCAGGGCAACAATGGCAAGGGCGTGGCTCTCCATCAGGGCATTCACGAGTTGGGTTGAAGCCACACCCCAGTTCTGCGCGCTATCGACAGGCAGGACGTGAACATCTCCGCTGGATAATGACTGGGCAATGGTGGATGCATTGGGTCCGAAGAGCACGATGGACGCGAAGTTTCGAGGCATGTCCACGCCCGGCGGGCCGGCATAACTCACACCCTCTTCGCCGATTCGCGCATAGGGCTCCGGAAGCGCGGGTGCCTTGGGAGTTCCCAATTCAGGTGGCGCCACCGTGGGAGGCTGGTCGCGTAAATTGGTTGGGCTGGTCCCGGGGGAATCTGTAGATTTGTCCATCGTTGCCTGCCGGTAAGTGATCACTCCGTTACGGACCGTGCCAAGATACATCGGCGATACATTCTTCTGATTAGGATCGAAAGTCATGGGGCCGGTAACGCCCTCATAGGTCTCCAGGCTCGCCAGCGCATCGTGAATGCGCGCGCGGTTGAGGCCAGCCTTACAGATCGAATCGAGCAGCGCGCTCATGGCATCGAAGGCCAGAGAAGCGAACTGTTCGGGACGCTCGTTGAAGCGCCGCTCGAAGCGCTGGTTAAAGTCCAGCCATTGGAGATCGCTGCGGGTGGGGTCATAAGGAAAGACTGCCTCGAACCCGTCGGCAGTTGAGCCGGCCGCCGCGAGCAGTGCGTTGCCGAGCGTTCGGTAAGACCCAAAGACCCTCTGCTTCATCCCAAGCGACTCCATCTGTTTCAAAATTCCGGCGGCCTCGGCTTGATCTGCCCAAAGCACGATAGCGTCAGCCCGCGAGGAACGGATGACCTGAAGCTGGCGCGTGTAATCGGTGTCCCCGGGCAGGTATTTCTGCTCAATGACGATGGGATGGCCGAGGCGCCGCGCCGCGTCGCGCAGCTTGATCACACCAAAGCGGCCGTAGCGGTTATTTACGCGCAAAATGGCGACGCGCTTCAGTCCAAGTTCCGAGAAGATGCGGCGGGCCAGGGTAAGGCACTGCACACGATCGTCCTGCAGATCAGTGAAGTACCACGGGATGTAGGTTTCCGGTATCGTCGGATCGGTTGATGCTGAGTTGACAATGGGAATCTCAGCGCGGAGTGCGACCCTCAGCGCGATGTGGGTGGACTCGGAACTGATGGAACCAAAGATGGCCCAGTCCTTTTCGTCATAGACCATCTTGACGACTTCATTGGAGGCCGAACCCCAGATCGCAGGGTCGGTGGGGCGATCGTCGCCGTAGGCTGCCTTGGCCTGCCAATTGTCGTAGTCATTGTGCAGCATCAGCCGGAAAGGCTTTCCGCCGTATCCGCCGCGCGCGTTGGCTTCTTCTACGGCAAATTGCGCGCCGTGCAGCATCCTCAGGCCGTTCTCTTCGTCAGGATTATGTTCGATGGGCCCGAAGAAACCAATGCGAATTTCATCCAGTCCCTGAGGCTCCGGAATATCCCGCCCGGCGCCGGAATAAATGTTGGGGTGAACATAGTTGAGGTCGTAGGGCTCGGCAAATTTTGCGTAAGGGCTGAGATCCCGAGGCTCGCCGGCGTATGGCGTCGCAACACGATCGCGCGGCGGTCCCGTCGGGTGAGCGCCGCATTCGCATCGATGACTCGCAACCATTGGGACCTGCGCGCTGGCGTGCCAGGCGGCCGCGAGACTCATGCACGCGGCCAGACAAACGCATCTCGTCCGCATGGCGGGACTACTCCTTGGTGTCGGCGGGCACGGTGCGGAACATCGCGATAGCCTCGATCTCGACCAGGAGTTCCGGCCGGCAGAGCTTGGCCTGAATACCAGTTGAAGCGGGCAGCGGGTCGAGCCCCTGGGCTTTGAAGAACGCGGTGCGCTCTTCGTTGAAGGCGTCGTAGTCGCGATCGATGTCGCGCAGGTAGCAGCTGGTGCGGACGATGTCATGCCAGGTGCAGCCCTCGCTGGCCAGCAGAGCCGTGATGTTGTCGAAGGTGCGATGCATCTGGGCGCGAAAGTCGCCGATGTGGACGCTGTTGCCCTCTTCGTCGATCGAAGCAGTGCCGGAGATGAGGAGGATGGTGAGGCCGTTAAGGTCGATGCGCATGCCGCGCGAGAACGAGCTGGGCTTGGCGTAGTGATATGCCTCGTTGAGTACGCCGTGATTGGTCATGGCACGCTTTTGAATCGGCGTCCTGGAGATGGTTTCGAGAATCTCTGCGAATGCTGACATGATGGCTGGCTCCTTTTATTTGTGCTGCGAATGAGTGCTGACGAATTCCGTGGCTTAGACCCTTGGCAGTGGCGACCCAGATGTCCTCTCCTTGAAAGTCGATGCCGAGGATGTAGTTGTGCGCCGGGGCAGTGGTGACAGGAATGGCTGTGACCTTCCCTCCGGCGTCGCGGAACGTCATCTCGGGACGTCCGTTGGATAGAGATGGACGGTAGACAGCCCAGTTAATGCCGTCATAGTAGGCGAGGCCCTTGTCGGTACCGAACCAGGCGTGGCTGGCGTCGACTCCCCTGATGGTGTTGGTGAAGTTCGAAGGCAGGCCGCTGTCCTTGGTAAGGAAGTTATGCCAGTAGCGGCCGTCGTAGCGGCTGTCCCCGAAGTAGGTTGCGGCCCAGACGGTGTTGTCGACGTAGCTGACCGAGGTGACGATCTCGTGGATCAGGCCCTGATCCTTGAAGAGCACCATCTCGTTTTCACCGTCGGGATCGTCGTATTTATCCCAGCGGCCCGTCGCCTGGTCGAGTTCCAGAAGCCCGCTGCCCCACACTGCGAAGTAGACCTTGGCAGACGTGGCCGAGACGCCATAGATCCAGATCTCGTTCATCGGGGTGTTTCGTTCGTTGTAGAGCGACCACTGGTTGGTGCGCAGGTCGAGCCGGCAGGCTCCCGCGGCGGTTGCGACCCACACGTTTTCACCCTCGACCGAGACGCCATACACGACGTCGTTGCTCAGCCCGGAATTAAGCTGCGTGTAAGTGTCGATCCGACCGGAAGCGACGCGGCTGAGCCCGCCCATGGTGCCGGCCCATACATCGCCGGTACGCTTGTCGAGAGCGAGGGAGAGCACCGCGCGATGCGCGAGACCGTCGGCGGTAGTGTAAGTGCGCCAGCCATGATTCTCGTAAACCGCGAGGCCGTTTTCAGTACCGGCCCAGATGCGATCGCCATCGACCAGAACCGTGAACACGTGGTTGTCGGGCAGTCCGTTAGAAGTGGTGAAGTTTTCAAATCTGAACATTGGCACCACCACCTGCGGTGCGGCTGACCCCGCGATCGCAGGGTGAACTTTTTGCGGAGCATGCGCGGCATGTGGCACATCCGCGCGACCGGGTTTGGCTTGGGGCTTGGCTTGTGCGTGGGACGCCAAGACGGCGGGCCCGGAGGCCGCTAAAAGGAAAAGCAAAATGGCGCAAAGAACTTTCATCGCGTCCTCAAATATTCGATCAGATCGTTGAGCTCATCCTTGGTAAGGTCGTTGGTGCGGCCATGGCGGTCTTCCGGGTTGAAGACGGTCCATATCTCTTCCAAGGTTCGGGCGGAGCCGTCGTGAAGATACGGCGCGGTGAGCGCGATGTTGACGAGTTGCGGCGTATCCAGCAGCCCGGAATTGTCGGTGGACTTTTTAGTTCCGACATCAAAGGACTTCTGGTCAGTGCCCTTTGCTCCGCTGTGACAGGTCACGCAGCGATTTCCATCTGCGATGGCTTTGCCGAACTTGTCGCCGCCACGTTCAAAGATGGCTTTACCACGTTCCTGCGTTGCCGTCAGTTCGCGTCCTGGGAGACGCCAGCGATTGGGACGCGCGGGCTGGCTGCGAATGTATGCGATCAGATCGGTCAGGGTGAGGTCGTCGTAGTTTTCCGACCGCCAAAAATACTTTTCGGTGCGAGGGCCGCATTCGGTGGGCAGGTTTGGATTGCCGCCGTTCCACTTGTAGGGCTCAGTGTCCTTCACATCCTCCAGTAGCCGGTTATCGACGATGTCGCGACCGAAGCCATCCGGTTCCAGATCCCATGTGAGACCGTCAAAGGTGGAATCGATGTGGCAGTTCGCGCATCCGATCTGGCCCTGAAAGGAGTATTGCGAAGTGTAGAAAGTCTGCTCTCCGTGACGCAGGACAGAAATTTCCTTTGGCCCATCGAGCTGAATCGTGGCTGCGATGCGATTGGTGTGAGTGTCGATGACACTCAGCGTGTCGTCGAGTCGATTGGCGACAAGAAGTTGACTGCCGTGAGGCGCAAAAGCCATCCCGCGTGGATCGTGACCAACATTGATATGCCCGCTCACATAATTGGCACTGGCGGAAAGATCCTGCGCGAAAGGTCCAGCGTGAGTGCGAATAAATTTCAGCAGGCGCGGAACATCAATGACGGTCACGAATTCCGCGCCTTCGCAGGTTACATACACGTGGGACTTGTCAGGTGCGATTGCGACTCCGAACGGCCGGGACGCATAGCGCTCGAGTTCATCAAGTGGCAACTCCACCGGCGCTGGCCCGACATCGGCGCCGAAGATCGTGATGGTATCGGCGAAGGCGCCGCCGTGTTCCATGTGTGCGAGCGGAACGAGATTCTTGGGATGAAGGGTGGCGGCTGCACCGAGGCGGCCATCGGCAGAGAACGCAACGTGAAATGAGTGCGCGATCAGCGGCAGAGTCAGGCGCTCCGTCACCACGCCCCGCGCCGCATCAATGATAGTGATCTCAGACTGCGGGGGCACGCGATTGCCGCCCGGTGTGGGCTGATGCGGAAAGTTGGGGTAGACATGGGTGACGTAGAGTCGCGATCCATCGGGTGACTGGGTAATGTAGCTGGACCCGCGGCCGCCTTCGAGGCGCTTAATCTCGTTTCCGGAATGTGCATCGAGAACCGCTATGTCATTCGAGATTCGGTTAGCGACGAAGAGAAGTTTTCCGTCGTTATCCGGGACGGCGCTGGAAGGCTCGGCGCCCACAGGCCAGGTGGCCACGACCTCCTGCGAGCGCGCATCGATGACAGAGACAGAGTCGTCCCAGGTATTGGCAACGTAGAGGCGCGAGCCATCGCGCGAGACGGACATGCCACGGGGAATGTGCCCGACCGGAATGCTTTTGACCTGCTTGTATGTTTTCGAGTCGAGGACGCGAACTTCGTCACTACCCTGGCAGAGCACGTAGAGGTGCGCTCCATCCGGAGAAAATAGCAGTTCGACCGGTGATGCATACGTCAGCAGTTCACCGGTGCGGCCCGTCGTCACCGCCGCCTGCGCGCAATCAGATGTCAGGGACCAGGAGCAGAAAGCGAGGATCGCGATCCCCGCGGCAACAATGGCGATGGCAGGAGTGAACCGGCTTTGGAACGAAGCGGTCACCTGGGCTCCTCAACCTGCAGCACGCGATCGACATCCTGATGTTCGATAACCTGTTCTCTACCGCTCGGCCAATGAATGACGACTTTGTCCACGCTCTTTGCGGCCCCGAGTCCGAAGTGAAGACGGCCATCGTTCTGCGACAGGTAACCCGAGCCCGCTACTCGTTCGGCGGTCCAGCGCCTGCCTCCTGCGTCGACCTCGACGCGCGCTCCAATGCCATCGCGATTGCTCTTCGAGCCCCTGAGTCTGATCGCAATCCAATGACCGGTGTTTTCTGAGACGTTGTGGATCAGCGTGCCCTTCGCACCAAGGTTGACCAGAAATGCGTCGACCTTGCCGTCATTGTCGTAGTCAGCAAAGCAGGCCCCGCGTGCAGTGGTGCGCACGCTCAACACCGGACCCGCATCACGGGAAACATCGGAGAACTTCGCGCCGCCGACGCCGCGGAAGAGCGTATGTTCCTGCGGAATGAGATGAATCAGTCCACCGTGAAAAGTGAGGATGTCAAGCAGGCCATCGTTATCGAAGTCAAAAATTCCCGTTCCCCAACTGACGTATTGCGCGTTGGTCTGCGAGACCCCGTTGGCCGCGCCGATATCCTCAAGGCCTTGCTTTCCATCGTTGTGGAGCAGGCGGTTGTAATGGCCGTCTGTAACCCACAGATCGAGCACTCCCCGGCCTTCAAGATCGGCAAAGACCGGCCCCATCGACGATGTCGATTCCCCATTCTGGCCGAACGCAGTGCCGGTATCGTTGCCGACTTCTTCAAATGTGCCGTCGTGCTTGTTATGAAACAGGAAGTTCTCAGTGCGGTCGTTGGCCACGTAGATGTCGTCCCATCCGTCGTTGTCGTAGTCGGCTGCAGTGACACCCATGGTCCGGCCAACATAGGCGCCAATGCCGGACTTGTCGGTGACATCGGTGAATGTGCCATTGCAGTTGTTGTGGAACAGGCGGTTCGTTTCTCCCTCGTAATCGAGCGGCCCCGGATAGTTGTCGGCCGCATAGAAGTTGCGATAACCGGGGTCGAATTTCACGTACCGTCCAACGAAAAGGTCGACGCAGCCGTCCTTGTCGTAGTCGAGCCACGTGGAACTGATCGTCCATCCGTCAACTTTGATTCCGGCCTGGGCGGTAGCGTCGGTGAAGTGGCCGTCGCCGTCGTTGTGATAGAGGATGGTCTTGCCATAGCCGGTGACGAGCAGATCTTCGTTGCCGTCGTTATCGTAGTCGGCCGCGGCGACCGCAACTGCGTACATGTCAGGATTGAGGCCGGCTTTTGCCGTGATGTCAGTGAAGTGCCCGTTGCCGTCGTTGCGGTACAAGTGGTTGTGCGGGGGTGGCACCGGCTTCTCTTTGAGCGGGAACGGATGTATCGAATCCGCAAGGGGCCGGCCGTTGACGACGTAGAGATCGAGCAGTCCGTCGTTGTTGAAGTCAAACCAGACGCAGCCCGCGCCGGTACCTTCAAGCAACGAGCCAAGTTGCCGGGAGCCGAAGCTGTGAGTGAAATCGATGCCGGATTTTTCGGTGGCATCCTCAAAGCGAATCGATGCCTGAGGCGCGACAGCTTGCGCCCGTGCGCCCGGGGAGGCTGACCCGATCGCCGCCAGCGCGAATACGACAAGTGAAATCCGCATCTGAAGCACCATGGTCAATGACCCCCCTGCGATCCACCGAGCGAGGTGGCCGGTACGACGGAAAGGTCGGTAGGTGTTGTAGAGCGAAGCAGAACCGCAGGAACGCGATTCTCCGAGGCGCGCTCCGGACCCGTGTGGCAGCCGATACAAATGCGCTGTTCACCACGGCGCATCCAGAACCATCCGTGCTCCTGACGAAGGACGGCGCCTTTGCTGTCGAGTAGCGCAAAGCGGATCGGCTGGTCGGCCGGTGTCTTCACAAAGAAAGAGCCGTCGGGCTCTACCGGCGCTGTGCCCAACTCCAATGCCCGCCCTGCAGCATCGCGCGTCTCGACGCGGATTTGCGCGGGGGTGGTTGGCAACGCGCCCTGGCGCGATAGGCGGGCGTCAAGCGCAAGCAGGTTGGCATCATTCCAATCATGCAGAGCGGATGGGTGCTGATGAGGGCGGATGCGCGGAGCAAGCAGCACTGGGTCGACTAGATTTTCACCAGCCCGGACGAGCACTGACATTAAGGACTTGCCGGCTGCGATCTCTCCATCATCGGCGGGCGGATTCCATAGGCTCACCGCGTAATCTGCGCCAGCGGTGGTACGCGCGCTGAGCAACCACGCCCCTGAGTCCGTCTCAACGATGCCGCCAGCATAGTCAGCCGCCGGAGCAGGAATACGCTCTTCACCGGCCAATGCCGAGCGGAAGCGGGCGAGCGACGCGCCATGGGTAAACACGATATTGCCCGAAGCGAGTTGACGACCGCCCCATCGTCCCGTGCCTTTCGTAGCCGGATGATCGCAGCGATAAGACTCCACACCCGACCCGTCTGAGTAGACGAGGTAGAGTTCGGGCGTTGTTCCGGATCCAAGCGGAAATCCAGACTCGAAGAGGATGCGGCCGTCTGCAAGTACATCGGCGGGAACCGCATTGGCCGCAACATAACTCAGCGTCGTCTCATTTTTGCCGTCCAGGTCGGCCGCGGCCAGCGTAAAGTTGCCCTGTGCGGAGCGACGTGCAAAGACGACGCGGCGGCCGGGTAGATAGAGCGGACGGAGGGCTTCAACTGAGCCGCTGGTGACCTGGCGAAGGGACCGATCCGCGAGGGTGAACTCCCAGATCTGCCATGGATCGCCATGGGATTTTTTTCCCGAAAACAAAACCGCCTTTGCATCGAAAGCGACACTGGCGTCAGCACTCTCGGCGAATTCGGGAATGAGCGGTTCGGCGACTCCATCACGGACAACAAGGAGGCGCGCTCCTCGTGCGAATCGTTCGCCGCCGCGCAGCGCGGCAAGCGGCTCATACGCAGGAGCGGAAGTAACGATGAAGGAGCCCTGGAATTTCCCATGAACGGTCGTCGTGAGTCCGCAGAGCGGGATTAAGGCGGCAGAAACGAGGGTGCAGAGAAGGCTGTTGCGGAGCTTCATCCGGTCGCCTCAATGAGTTCTTCTCTGCTTCTCGAACTGGCAGGCACGCGTACATCGCGCAGCGCGAGGTAGGGATCGAGCGATGCCATCATCTCGTCGAAGGCGGCGAAGTCCAGAGTCTGTTCTGCGTCTGACCAAGCTCGGGTGGGGCTGGGATGCACCTCGACCAGAAGGCCATCGGCGCCCGCGGCTACCGCTACGCGCGCCAGAGCGGGAACCAGTTCGCGATGGCCGGCCGCATGGCTCGGGTCGGCGATGACGGGAAGATGCGAAATCAGCTTGAGAAGCGCGATTGCTGCGACATCAAAGGTGTTGCGCGTGGCCGTTTCGAAGGTCCGGATTCCGCGCTCGCAGAGGATGACGTGCGGGTTGCCGTTGTCGAGGATCACCTGAGCCGAACGAAGCAGGTCGGCGATGGTAGCCACCATTCCGCGCTTAAGCAGTACGGGGCGTCCGGAACGGGCAGCGGCCTCGAGCAGGGTGTAATTCTCCATGTTGCGGGTGCCGATCTGAAGAATGTCGGCGTAGTCGGCAACCATGGGCACGTCGTCTTCAGACATGACCTCTGTGACGATTGCAAGGCCCGTTTCCTCACGCGCGCGGGCGAGCATCTTGAGGCCGGCAAGGCCGTGCCCTTGAAAGGCATAGGGAGAACTGCGCGGCTTGAAGGCGCCGCCGCGAAGGATGCGGGCGCCCGCATGGCGAACATGATGAGCGGTGGCGAGAAGTTGAAACTCGGTTTCGACCGAGCACGGCCCAGCCATCGTAACGAAATCATTCGCACCAATCGCAACGTCAAGCACCGGAACGATGGTCTGCTCGCGTCCGGGACGCTTCAGCGTATCGCGCGCGTCCGCAAATTGGTCGTGCCAGCTATCAAGCACGCCGGTTGCTCCAATCTGGGGAAGGCTCAGGCTACGCTGAGTGCCGGGCCTCCGCCTCCATCCAAAGTTTGAGGAGCCCTCATGTGTGATCCAGAGCACCTAGATCGGTTTTATGCGGGTGCTGAACACTTGTCTGTGATGGGTGAACTTGACTATGGAAGGGGTCGCATCGGACCACCTGCGCGGCGGGCGAAAAGCTCCTCGCAAGTGCGCCGCGTCATTGTTGACACGATCGGTCCGAGATCATTTGGTGCCGCTTCAGCTCCGCATCAAAGGAGGCGTACGGTAACCGAAGTTTGCGTCCACAATCGACGCGATGCCCAGTGCAACTTCGTCCTCGAATGGTCGCGCTACGATTTGCACTCCAATCGGCAATCCTTCCGCCGAGCTGGCGACGGGGACAACCGCGGCCGGGGCGGCGAGCACGTTGAACCATTGCGTATGGCGCACGGCATCAAGGTAGCCCACTTGCTGCCCGTTGATGGTCCAGCTCCGCTCTCCCGGGCGAAATGCGGGAATGCTGGCCACGGGACAAAGGAGGACGGGGTAGTCGCGGAGTTCGCTGAGCGTTTTGGCGCGGACCATATCCAGCTGTGCCCAAGCGTCGAGCAGATCCGTCCCGCTCAGAGGGCCGTGTGCGTCGGCAAGGGAAAGAAACTCCCGGAAGATAGGGCTGAGCAAATCGCGTTTCCCGCTAATTTCAGGCTCATAAAACATCGCGCCGCAGCGAACGAAGAATGTATGCCATAACTTCCGCAGCGATTCCAGGATTTGCGGACGGAAAGGTTCGACGCGGAAGCCCGCCTCGCCCAGGGCACGAGCTGCGCTACGGATCGCACTCCGAGTCTCGGGTGTTACGGGTACAAGACCATCATCTTCAAAGACGCCGATGCGATGGCTGCGCAGCTCATCTAGGGTATACGTGCGCAAAGTTTGCGGAGGACTGGCGGGGTCTTCGTTATCCTGTCCGGCCAGCGTACGGAAAAGCAGGTCGACGTCCGCCATGGTTCGCGCCATGGGACCGATCGCCCCCAGCACCGAGAATGGGCCTACACATGGCGGCATGTGGCCTCGGCCCGGGATGCGTCCCGGCGTGGGCTTAAGTGAACAGATGCCGGTGAAGTGGGCAGGAAGACGGACCGAGCCACCACTGTCGCTGCCAAGGCCCGCAGCTGACATCCCGGAGGCGATCGCGGCCGACTCGCCTCCGCTCGATCCGCCGGGCGAACGACCCAGATCCCAGGGATTACGGGTGGCGCCGTGGAGATCGTTTGCCGTTTCATATGCCATCAAAAATTCCGGGCAGTTGGTCGTGCCCAAGATCAGCGCACCGGCAGCGCGAAGGCGGCTCACCACCACCGCGTCGTGGCGGGGAATTTCGCCCCGGTGCAGCCGGCTTCCGATTTCGCAGAGATAACCCTTCACTGCGATCGACGACTTTACCGTCACCGGGAGCCCACAGAGCGGACGATCGCGGTCCGGCTTTGAGGCCCGCATTCCGCGAGCCTGGTCTCTTATCCGGACCGGATCAAAATCCGCAAACGCATTGATCACCGGATCGAAACGTTCGATCTGGGCAATATGAGCTTCGGCCAACTCGGAGACCGTGAGTTGGCCAGAGCGAAGCATTTCCAGCTGATGAACCGCAGGCTGCAGAACCACGTCGGTCATGGGCGGGGAATCTGCGGAGCGGTGTCATCACGGGGTGTGGAAGGCAGATCTCTGTATTCGAAGCGATATGAGCGCACCGGCTCTCCGGAATCGAAGCGGGTATTCCAATTGAGCTGGTAATCGAGAGCCTGCGAGTCGTCAGGATACTGTTCCCCGTGCGGGTAGGGATAACTCGTCATGCCATGGAAAGGCAGTTGCGCAACCGTAAATGGCGAGGCGTCCCACCAGTCCATGTCCTTCACGTAGCCGTTGGCGTAGAAGAAATAGTCTCGCTTCCAGTGAGGCGGCAAGGACGGAAGACCGGAAGGATTGAAGTCGGCGGCGATCTCCTCGCCGCTGCCGAAGATCGCGAAACGGTCGTCGATGCCCGAAACAAGACGGGTCACATCGCCGGTCCGGGTGTAACTGCCGCGCTGGTGCTGGAAAGGGCCGGTAAGGCTGACGCGGTCGTAGTCGTAGTTGAGGTCGCCTGGACTAGCGCCCTCAAGCTGCTTCGGATAGCCGCGGAAGTGAAGCGTAGCCGTCGCCAACGGAACCTCCGTGGTGCGAAATGCAGCATTCGCGCTCTCATCGATCAACACCTGGTCCCAGTAGATCTCGAGATTGGTCTGGAGGCGGATGCGCCTCGTTCCTTCGGGCAGCTTGCCGGTGAGGTCGACGACGATGGTGCGCTCCAGGCCGGCAGGAAAACCCGCCTCGCCCGGAACCCGATGCCATGTGCCGTCGGGTAATTCAGCTTCTACGTAGGGCGAAACCGGCTTGATCCCCGCCTGCCAGGCAGCATAGAGCGATGTTGCGCTGAAGTAGTTGACGTAGCCGGTCATCAGCAATCGCAGCGGCGCCTGGGCATGCACTTCGCCAAGATCAAGGGTGAGAGAGTGCATGTTCGCGAAACCGTCATACGGCGTGGGCTTGAAGCCGGAGGCGAAGCTGTGATCGCGGCGGCTTAGCGCTGCCATGACGTCGCGGCCGTCACCATCAAGCGCGGACAGTGGCAGACGAGTCCCTTGCGAGGCGACGACGCGTCCCGACGCGAAAGGCGGGTCGTCAAGGAAACGCTCATCGGGATTGACCTCGACTGTCTCGGGATGGTCGACCGCGACGAGGCGAAGCTGGTCAATGTAGTTGACCTCTTCCATGGGCTCTATGAACCGCAACGAAAGCTTTCCCTTGACCGCTGCCAGTCGCGAGCCGTCAACCTTGATCCACTCGCCGGGATTGGGGATATTGCGGCGCTGGGGCGTGAACCAGTGGCCAACGACCGCGGCGCCGATCACGTCGGTTACGAGCTGATATTTGTGACCATCCCAGGCAAAAAGGACAGGGCAGGAACTACCGCGGCGGTCGGCTTCCTTCATTTCCAGAACCGGGGTTTTCGGCAGGTCGATCTCGTCCTGGAGAACGCCGGTGGGCCACAGAATGCGCAATAGATCGACGCCCGGCGAGTCGCCCAGGCCGATCAGCAACTGCGGCGCCGACTGGGTAGCGAGGCCGGAGGCTCCGGCGAGTTCCCATTTCTGCCAGTGGCCATCGGCGAAGATTTCGATTTTCGCACCGAGCCCGGTCTTGTTGTCGGCGAGTCCGGTGAGGTCCAGCCGCAACGAATGATGCTTGCCTGCGCCCTCGTTTCGCAAAAGCATCGGCGGCGCGTCCAGTTGGGTGACGATCAGGTCCGGCACCGCTTTGCCTTCGGTGTCGGCGGCGATCAGGCCACGCGGGGCGTTGAGCGTTAACTTGTCAAGGCCCAGCGCGACGCTCGCATCTTCAAACGTTCCATCTCCCTGGTTGCGCAGCACGCGCACCTGCGGTCCTGATTTGGTTTCGACAACCACAGCCAGATCAATCCAGCCATCGTTATCGATGTCCACCGGGGTCAGTCCCCAGGCACGAATAGCATCGTGAAGCGGCAGGTCGACGCGCTGGAACCGGCGTCCGATGTTGTTTGGGGCCGCAACGTTGCGCCACAGGGTCAGGCCGGGAGAGCCGGAGTGGGTGACGGCAATGTCCATCCAACCATCTTTGTTGAAGTCAAGTACGGCAATGCCGGTCGAGGAAGGAAGCTTCTCGTCGTAGAGCGGCTGGGCAGGGTATTTCCCTTCGCGCGGATTGACATACAGCAGAGGTGCCGGGCCATCGCCGGTGATGGCTATGTCGACAGCGCGGTCATTGTTGAAGTCGGTAAGGATGACAGAAGCGGTGGACCCGCTGCCGCCGAGGCCGGTGGGGCCGGTCCAGTCCGTAAAGGTTTTGTTGCCGTTGTTGCGCCAGAGAACGTTTGAGGGACGGTCTGCCGCCGGTTCAGAACCTGCCTGCGGCGCCGCACTTGCGGACTTATCGAGCGGAGAGCCGGTTATGAACAGATCCAGATCGCCGTCGTGGTCGTAGTCGATGAAGGTAAGGCCGGATGGGCGGTTGATGGGAGTGAGACCGGCTTCGACTGTGGCATCTTCAAACTTGCCCTTGCCTAGGTTGTGGAAGAGCGCGATTTTATCGTCCAGTGCAACCGCGAGGTCGTTGAGGCCGTCGCCATCATAATCACCTACGGCGCAAGCCACCGCATGGCCCGAGACCTTGATGCCCGCCGCATCGGTGTCGAAGTCTCCCCACGCGCCGGACGAGCTTCTATGGAGCACGCGGAGAGCGCGAGGGCCCGACTGCAGCAGCACGATGTCCATCGCACCGGTGCCCGAGGCGTCGAGCATACAGGCCCCGCCGGTCGAGGAAGGCATTTGCCCGACCATGGGCTGCGCCACCAGCTTTACCGGGATCATGGGCTGGCGCGCCTGCTCGCGTTCTTCGACCGGTGTGACCGTCGAGTAGCGGCCCTGTTCGCCGTAGGCCAGGCCGATGGCCGAAGAGATTTTGGTGTCGGTCAGGTGCTTGAAGCGCTTGAAGTGCTCTTTGGCATCGGCGGTCCGCCCGGAGCGTTGCAAGGCCCGGGCCAGGGCAAATTCAGCCGAGGCGTGGATGGGATTGACTTCGAGGGCGTGCTCGAGGGTGGCAATCGCCTGGCCAAAGTCTTTCATCTCCTGGTAGCAGACGCCCTGGAAGTAAATGGAATCCACATCGCGAGGATCGAGCTCAATAGCCTTTTTGAAACTGGCCAGCGCCGCCTCGTTTTCGTTGCCGGCGTGCTCTGCGAGACCCAGGTTATACCAGGCTTGGGCGCTCCCGGGATTGAGCGCGATGCCTTGCTGAAGGGACTTTTTGGCCTCATCCAGTTTTTGCAGGGTCATAAGCGCGATGCCATCGTTGATGGCCGCCTGGGCCAGGTGAGGATCCCTCTTGAAAGCCGCGGCGAAGGAATCCGCCGCCTTGTCGGTGAACTGCTGTCCCATCTGGGCCACGCCGCGGTTATTGAGGCGAATCGCCTCTGACTCCGAAGGGCTCAAGGCGACCCCTGCGCGTCCGGCGAGCGCTGCGAAGCATAGGGCAACCAACCAAATCTTCTGGCTTCCAGGAAATTGCAAAATGTCTTTCTCCCGTTGCGGCGTCCGCCATGGAAGGCGCACATCCCGTTCCCGGCTCGAACGCACAAACCGGCAGGCCAGCTGCCCTGAGCGTGAATCGGCGGAACAATCCAGTGTATGCGAGCGACTGAGCCGGACACAGGGGCAAGCGCGGGCGGGTTGATGCCGTGAACACGCCGAGGTGCGATTTATAGTCGAATTATGCATCTGAAAAGGTTGATGGACGGGCACGCTCTCGCGGCTGCGAAGCGGCTCAAGCCATGACGGCAAACCCCAAGCGGCGTATCGGCGTGGTAACGACATCGCGCGCCGACTATGGCCACCTCTACTGGCCCTTACGGGAACTGGCCGCTCATCCCGAGGTGGACCTGGGAGTCTTCGTCCTGGGAGCCCACCTGTCGCCTCAGTTCGGAATGACGGTAAAGGAGATCGAGCGGGATGGTTTCCCAGTTAAAGGCAGGATCGAGTGCCTGCTCAATTCCGATACCGACACCGCCATGGCAAAAACCATTGGCATCGCCATCCTGGGTTTGGCGGATGCATGGACGGCATGGCGGCCCGACCTGCTTCTGCTGATCGCGGACCGTTATGAGATGCTCGCGCCGGCGTCCGTCGCCCTGGCTATGCGCATTCCGGTGGCGCACATCGAAGGCGGCGAAGTGAGCCAGGGAGCCATTGACGACCATGTGCGCAACGCGCTCACCAAGCTTGCGCACCTTCACTTCACATCGACAGAGACGGCACGGCAGCGCGTGATCGCAATGGGCGAGGAACCCTGGCGGGTGCACCGCGCCGGAGCCCCATCTCTGGACCATCTTCAACGTTCAAAGCTTCTCGATCGGTCGGAACTGGAGGAGAGATTGAAAATCCGGATCGCCAGGCCCGCGGTTCTGGTCGCCTGGCACCCGGTTACGATCCTCGCAAATACCAACGCGGAGGCCAGCGCATTCTATGCCGCCATCGAACAGGTCAGCGCACAGGTCATCTTTGTTTTTCCCAACGCGGATGCGGGGTCGCACGAACTGATCGAGCGCACCCAGGCCATCGTGAAGACCCGGAGGGACGCACACCTGTTCGTCAATCTCGACCCGGTCACTTACTGGAGCCTGCTGGGACAGGTGGATGCATTGGTCGGTAATTCCTCCAGCGGGATCATGGAAGCGGCCTCGTTTGGCCTCCCGGTGGTCAACGTCGGCATGCGGCAGCAGGGACGTGAGCGCGCAGGAAATGTTTTGGATGTACCCGCTGAGCGGCAAGCGATAACTCAGGCAATAAGTAAAGCGATTGAACCCGAATTCCGCGAACACTTAGTGGACATGACCAACCCCTACGGGGACGGCACGGCATCGCGCACGATCGTTAATGTACTCACCGGTGTACCTCTTAATAATCTGCTTATCAAGGAGCCCAGACCGGTGCCGCAGGGATAACTAGTACATCCTGCTGACCATTTTGGGCTAAATAACTGGCATCCGTCCCAGTTCGATAACATTTAAATCTTCTATTACAACCGGCAATGAAATCTTCATCTGCCTGGTTTAGCCTGCAGGTGTAAGTGGTCGCGGCAACCCTCGAAGCCTTTCCGCTACCGACTTTTGTGGCGGAAGTATTTAGGCGGACACTTTCGGTGGGGACAAATTTTCAATAAGTGAACTCGATTCACGAGGTTCTTGACATGGGCCTGGAAGCGGAGCACCATTTTATAGAGCTGACGTTCCGGCCGATGGAAGCAGCAGTTTCACTGCGAAACCAGCATCGGCAAGAGGCTTGCAATAACCTGACTTCCTGAACGATCCGTATCTCCCTCATTGAAGAGCAGGTGCAGCATGGTGGTTAAAGCGCAGAGCAAAGGTCGAGGACTCACGGGATTGGTCGTCGGCACTGACAACGTGCGGCGCTATTTTCCCAGGAGCGTGTCAACGATAGAGATAGAGCTGGATCATCTTCGGATCCGGTGTGGGCTCAGGCCCGCCTTCTGGCAGGGTCAACCCGAGATTGACGATCCGCGGTTGTGCGCATGGCTTGAAACCAAGCACATGCACAGTAGCCGGGGCCGAGATCCCGTTACTCTCTCGTTAGTGCCGGCCGGCGAAAACGCCTTCCGGCTTCAAACAGTAACCACTGCCCGGCATGAGCGGCCCAACGTGCAAAGTCGTCCGGCAGCCTGAGCAGTCTTTTCCGGGCGCTTCAGCGCAGTGGCTGTGAACCAGCCAGCCGAAGCGCCCAGCCAGCCTTTCTCTATCCAGCCCGACAAATCTCCAACCCTTAATTGAAAGCGTATTCATGCTGCTCTGGCACCATCGCCACTGGCTGATCGCGCGGAACTCCCCTGTCTGACCTTCAAATCAATCGACCAACCCTGCTGATTTACATCAGCATGCAGCACCCTGGTGAGGGTTAGGAAAGGTGTCGGCATTTTCAGCGTCGTCTTTGTCCAGGCATGCAAAATCCTTCTCGATCGAGACCTCTAGCGGATGGAGATCGGAGCCTAACGTGTCGTAGATTCCCACTTCGGAGGAGCCAGCCCAGCGTTCGACTTCCGCGCTTGGGACTACGATGGTCACGTTTTCGGGAAGATAGCGAATGGATAACCCACTTGCTTGTGGATTGTGCTCTACAGCGTAGGTGAGGCTTGCGCTTTGAACCGGGGCGAAGTAGATAGTCTCTTCGACACGACCGGACTGGAGCAGCCCAGCGAGTTCGGATGGTGTGAGGCGCAGACGCAGCGAGTTTCCCTTTATACGAAGTTTCATTTGAAGCATCCCTTGTTGCCCGGCGCTCGCGCTGCAGGCGGCTTAACACGCGGTCGCCCATGACAATCGCTACTATTTAGATGCTATCGAAGCCGTCGGGCATCAGAACAGACGGTAAGCCCGGTTGGACCGGCCGACCCTGCATCACAACCATGAGTATCGTACGCGAGAGCCACCCTAGGAGAAGCATGCGGCTGCCGGAACGAAGTGTCGAATTTACCCAGGTCGTCGAGTGGACCGACGGAACCAAGCAACCCCTGACCGATTCGCTGGCGGCTGAGGAGCCCCTGGAAATTCGAGTTGGCGTCAAGCCATTGACGGTAACCATGCGTACGCCCGGAAATGATCTCGAGTTGGCTGCCGGATTCCTATTGACCGAAGGCATCATTCAAACCTCGGCCCAGATTGCAGCCATGCATATGGCCGCGACGACCGGCGGCGGAAAAAGCAATATCGTTGAAGTGACCCTCACCGGCAGCGACTTCGATTCTGCGGACCTCCAGCGTAATTTTTTCGCTGCGTCCAGTTGCGGTATTTGCGGAAAGGCGTCCATCGATGCAGTGCGAGTGCGAGGCTTAAAAGCCCCGGATCGAAACTTTCGCATCGATCCAGAGTTGTTGTGTACTTTGCCCGACCGGCTTCGAGCGGAGCAGGCTGTGTTCAGCCGCACGGGCGGTCTGCATGGGGCCGCATTGTTTGACCGGGACGGCAATCTGGTCGCGGCGTTTGAGGACATCGGCCGGCACAATGCGGTCGACAAGTTGATAGGCTGGGCCCTCCGGGCGGGAAAGCTGCCGCTCGATTCCCATGTGATGCTTGTCAGCGGGCGCGGCGGTTTCGAGATTGTTCAAAAGGCGCTCGCGGGAGGCGTTTCGGTGTTGGCCTCGGTATCGGCTCCCTCCAGCCTCGCAGTAAAGCTGGCTCGGGAGACGGGGATGACGCTATTGGGATTCCTGCGCGGGCGGCGATTCGTTATCTACTCCGGCGAGTTCCGCTGCGTACCAGACGCAACCGGGCCGGGATTTTAGTTCTTCAACTTTATAGATCGTGTCCAGCCTGAAGGTCGATGGTGCGAATGCGCCGATAACCACGAATCGTTTTCCTGCAACGATAAATTGCAACGTGGACTGACAGCGTGCCGCAAACTATCCCGCATGTCTGCACGCCGATTGCATCAAATATCGATTGCCAGCGAAGCAATACACCGGCTGTCGCCAAGTGGAGCAAAAGGGTGCCAACAGGAGGCTGGACCTGGACATGAATCGATAGGGCATTGCGGCAGCAGGATTTTTGATGCAGATGGCATTGGGCGCAGTTTACGCCTGGAGTGTTTTCCGCAATCCGCTTTCCAGCAGGTTCCATTGGTCGATCGCGGAAGTGACGTTGACTTTCACCATTTGCGTTTGCGTGCTGAGCGTGGCCTGCTTCTTTGGCGGACTATGGCTGAATCGGAAGGGTCCGCGCATCGTGGCGCTGACCGGCGGTTTCCTCTATGGCCTGGGCGTATTTCTGGCTAGCTTTTCAGCGGACAAGTTGTGGTGGCTTTATCTGAGTTATGGAGTCATTGGCGGAATCGGGCTCGGATTCTCCTACATCGTGCCGGTCGCGGTGCTGGTGAAATGGTTCCCCGACCGCAGGGGCCTCATCACCGGCATCGCCGTGGGCGGCTTTGGAGCAGGCGCTCTCGTCACTGCGCCCGTAGCGACGCGGCTAATCCAGACCATCGGCGTGTTGCAGACATTCGCTTATCTCGGTGTCGCCTACCTGGTGGTGACAATGGCGACGGGCTACTTCATGCAAAACCCTCCGCAAGGATGGACACCCGCAGGATGGAAATCCAGCTCGACCCAGGCCGCGCAGCGTTCAAGGAAGGACTACACGCTGGGAGAGGCCCTGCGCACATGGCAATGGTGGGCACTTTGGCTGCTGCTGTTCCTCAACACGTGCGCCGGAATCTCGGTCATCTCCCAGGAGGCGCCATTGATTCAGAAGATCGCCATGGTGAATGCGGTGGTGGCGGCAGGTGTAGTGGGAATAGTGAGCATTGGCAACGCCGCGGGGCGTATCTTCTGGGCATGGATCTCGGACTCGATCACGCGCCGCTGGACATTTGTGGTGATGTTCGCCCTCCAATGCGGCCTGTTCTGGATCCTGCCGTCACTGGCTGCGGTCAGTATACTGACGACCGCCTCGTTTGTGATCCTCATGTGCTATGGCGGCGGGTTCGGAACCATGCCCGCGTTCGCCGCTGACTATTTCGGCTCCCAGAATGTGGGTCCGATTTACGGCCTGATGCTGACGGCATGGGGAGCGGCCAGCGCATTTGGCCCGCTGTTAATAGCGCACACGCTGAAGACCACCGGGGGCTACGCGAACGGCTTGCATATCATCGCTGCCATTATGGCCGTGTCGACGGTGCTTCCGATCATGGTGCGGCCGCCTCAACCACGGTAGACCCGGACGCGGGGTATCATGGCTTTCATGCGACCCCGTATCTCTCCTTTCTTACTGCTTTGCAGTTGTCTCCTTGGCGTGGTGTTCGGTGCCGCGGCTTTCGCTGAAGATCGCCCCCCCTCGCAGGATTCGATCACGGCATTTCATCAGCAATTTGAGCAGGTGTTGAGAGGACACGGAATTGTCGGCGGCGCTTTCGCGTTGGTACACGGACGACAAACTGCTACGGATTTCTATCTTGGCGAAGCTCGTCAGGACACGCACCAGGCCATAGATGCGGAAACGACTTATAACTGGGCCTCCATCACCAAAACGATGACGGCAATCGCGATTCTGCAGTTGCGGGATCGGGGCAAGCTCTCGCTGGACGACGCGGCGGTGCGCTACATTCCGGAATTACGCGAGGTGCACGATAGCTTTGGCCCAATCGATCAAATCACGATCCGGCACCTGCTGACCCATAGCGCCGGGTTTCGTAACCCCACCTGGCCATGGGACTGCGATGACCCCAAGGACTGCGAATGGCAGCCGTTTGAACCTGCAAAGTGGTCCCAGGTGGCGGCAATGCTGCCCTACACGCACGTAGCTTTCAACCCAGGAACCGAATGGAGCTATTCGAATCTCGGCTATGTTTTCCTGGGTCAGATTATCGAGCGGCTTAGCGGCGATGATTTCGAAGTATATCTCGACAAGAACATTCTCAAGCCGCTGGAGATGAACGCAAGCTACTTCGACCGTTCCCCGTATTTTCTTGAGCAGCACGTTTCGGCCAGCTACCTCAGGGCAGGCTCGAAGCTTTCTCCGCAGCCATTGAATTTTGACACTGGCATCACGACGTCAAACAGCGGACTGAAGGCGCCGGTTACAGACATGGCGAAGTATCTGCGGTTCCTGATCGGCGAGCCCGGCAATGCGCGGTATGAAGTGGTGCTCAGGCGTAGTTCGCTCCAAGAGGCATGGGCTGGGGTCTTGCCTGTGAGTACATCGGGAGAGCCAGCCACCGCCTATACGGCCGATATGAATGGTACAAAGCCGCAGATGGGCCTGGGCTTTTTTGTGATGCAGAGCGGCGGCCACAAGTTCATTTATCACGACGGAGACCAAGGCGGTTTCTCGGCGGAGCTCTTAGTCGACCTTGCGGGTGGCAGCGGAAGCGTTCTCATCGTGAATACAACAGACACCGGTACTCCTGCCGCCGATACGACGCATGCGCAGTCCAATACCGAACCAGATGCCAGGACTGACCTCCGGCAGGCTTTGCGAACAATTCTATTGGAGAAGGTATTTCCAGATTACGCCACTAAGTAATTCACCCGCACAGAGGCCCGACCGTTGTCAGCCACTGCACCCAAGCACCTATAAAGACGTGGTCAAGACCTGCTTTGTTTGAGTTGAAGCAGGTCCCAGAGATTTCCATAGAGATCTTCAAAAACGGCAACCGTTCCATACACCTCTTCGCTCGGCGGACGGCGAAAGAGGACACCGCGGGCTGTGTAGTCATGGAAGTCGCGCCAGAAGTCGTCTGTGTGGAGAAACAGGAACACACGGCCTCCCGTCTGATTGCCAATCCGTGTGGTCTGTTCAGGAGCAGCGGCCCTGGCCAGGAGCAGGCAGGTTCCACCCGAATTGCCTGGCGCCACCAGCACCCAGCGCTTCTCGTCGGACAGCCGCGTGTCCTCAACCAGTTCGAAACCGAGTTTGTCGCGATAGAATGCGATGGCCTCGTCGTAGTCGCGAACTACCAGCGCGACGTATCCGATCTGCCGTTGCCTGGGCGTTTGACTATGGTCCATATTCAGAGTTTCGCATCGGGTGCGCGTTCGGTTCCGGTGCCGATATCCATCGACGGAGAGATGGGGTTGGATTCGTCGATCATAGTTTCGATGCAATGGTTGAGTATGCCCTTGGCATCGAGGATGAAGTCAATCGCATCGCGTGCTGCGCCATACCCGCCCGGATTGTGAGTCACGTAGTGCGCCTCGGCCTTGACCTGCTTGCGCGCGTTGGCTACCGCGATCGCGAAGCCGCATTGGCGCATCACGGGGAGATCGATGACGTCGTCTCCGACATACGCGATCTCTTCGAGGGTGACGTTCTCCTTCTTCATAATCTCGCGCACCGGCTGCATCTTGAACGCCTGGCCCATATAGACGTATTCGATTTTGAGATCGCGCATACGGGTGGCGACGGTCTCGCTGACGCGCTTGGTAATGACGCCGCACTTGAGCCCGGCAATGCGGGCGAGCGAGATGCCCGCGCCGTCATGCGCACTGTATCCTTTGGCTTCAATCATCGTGGGTGACTGAATACCAAAACCGATGCCATCGTCGTGTTTCTCCAATTGCTGCTGGACCGGCGAGTTGGGGGCGGAAGGCCCTGGCACGAGCCAGATGGTGCCGTCGGTAAGGACGCCATCAACGTCAAAAAGAATAATTTTGATCCGGTGGGCGCGTTCATGAGCGGTCATTATCATGTCTCGATTTTAGATGCGGCCGGACGACCTGGATCCGCGAGAATAGGGATATGAATCCGGAAAACTCCGACCCTGGCATCCGGCTGGAGCCAGGAGACTTTTACATTGACGGGGAATACATGGTGTTCACGGCTGCCTATCACCTGAAGCGGGGCAGCTGCTGCGGATCTGGATGCCGACATTGCCCCTATGGACTGGCGCCGTCCGAAACGGATCGTGCTTACCGTGAGGCGCCGGACGGCGCCACGGATCCCGAAGCCGCCGGCTGAGCGGGCGGCGCCGAAGCGGGCTCTCGCACCAGGACCGCGAAGCGCGGAAATGCGAAACTGCCGCCGGCATCGTCTACTACATTCAGCTGGCAAAGATACTGGCCCGGCTTGAGGTCCGACAGTGGAACATCCAGTTCTACGGAAACGGCGTCGCGGCCTTCTACGTTAACCGACCTGGCCTGGACGATCGGCGTCTCAAAAACTTTTGTCGAACCCTGGATGAGCTCAAGGCTGCTAAGCAGGTTGATCCCGGGCTTAGTCCCCCTGGGCTGATTCTCCGCAGGCTTCTCACGGGTCGGCGCGTAGATCTCGTAGAGCAAATAAAGATGCTGATCCTGACGGAATACGTGGCTGATATTGGGCACGTATTCCTGGCCGCCCCGGATGAGCGGGCTCTGCTGCTTGCTGGGCTGCCGCGTTGATGCCAACACGATGGAACTCATCTTGAGAGGAACCTTTTTCATCTCGGGGAGCGCAATGTCGGCCTCGAACGAGCCCATACGGCCGGTCTGATTTTCGCGAACCACAAATTTGAGGTGATACTTGCCCGGGGGCAGATTGAAGCTGGTGGTGTACTGAATATTTTTTTGCCGTGCCTGTTGCGACTGGTCGAGGTTGAGCTTGACAGTTTCCCGGGCACGGCCGATGGGCCGCTTCACTTCGTCGATCACTTCTCCAACGATGTCGAGCGTGGCTTTGTCTTTGTCGCCGCCTTTAACGAACGGGATTTGCGAACCGGGCACAATCAGCGAAACCGGTACGTAGAAACGGTTCTCATCAAGCCGGAAGTAGAGCGCGTCGAGATACACGGCCATGTCCGTTGCAGGTAGGTCGGAGGCAAGCTGGTCTTCGAGTTCACGCTCGCGATCTTCCTTGCCGGAGTGCCGGAAATCGGATGGCGCATAGTACCCCGGCCGGTATTCGAGCTTGATGCCGGGACGGTTGATTTTGATGCTGAGCTTGCGGTACTTCCCGTCACGTGCGGGGTTGGCGGAGTGGAAACCGATGGCGTAATACGCAGACGTATCGCGCTGTACCTGGGCGAATGCCGGCGCGAAATCGTTGGAATCAAAAAAGGCCTTGCCACCAGTATCGGAACTAAGCGTTGCCATGACTTCCTGCGTCGCGAAGTTCTGGTTCATGTTATTGGTGAGGGCGCTCCCGTTGAAGCCTCCCGAGCCGCGCAGGCTCCCGGTTGACGCATCGCCAAGCGGGCCGACGGCCTGCAGCCCGCGGGTGTCTACGCTGTAGATGGCCAGGTTGGCACGCACAGCGGCATTGATGGCGGCCCGCAACGACGCCTGATTCTCGATGCCGTCGCGGGAAATGCCGCCAGAGAAATAAAGCAGCGACTTCTTTTCGTTGATCTTTTCCAGCGACTTGGAGATCGCGCGCAGCGCAAACAGTTCGCGGTCGGTGTTGAGGTCGTTGTATTCGCTCTCGTCGGGCGTATAGCTGGTCGCGTCTTCAACCTGGTTGGAATTGGAGTTCGCGCCCTGAGCAAAACCCTGGCCCTGAGTGCCGTTGTAAATCCCGATCTCACGATCGAGGGAGTCTTTGTCGGCGGTGAAATCCTGATCGACCTTTAGGGTATCTCCTAAAGAGACAAGAGCCACCAGATCCGGCGGCTGCATTTTGTGGTGAAGAAACTCGCGTGCTGCCTCGACGCTGCGATCGATGTCTTCGGGCTGCATGGAGGTCAGATCAAAAAACATGACAATGAGCCGGTGATTGCGCAAATCTTCTGGCCGGGCTACCACCACGGCTTTGTTGCCGCTGTTGGTCCCTGTGGCAAGACCGCTTACAGTGGCTTCGTTGAGCGGCGTAGCCATGTCGACGCTCTGGAAATCGAAACTGGATATCTGCTGCTGCTTGCCGTTTTCATACACGGTGAAATCCGACTGCTTGAGGCCCCTAACCAGCTCGCCGGTTTTGCTGTCTCGTGCCACCACGTTGGTTAGCACCAGTTCGGCGTTGACCTTCATAACGAAGTTGCCCTGGTCGGCCGTTGTTTGCGTCGCAGACCGAGGCGGGTTCTGCGCGCGCACGGGTTCGAGGACCGGAGCGGCCAACGCCACTGCCAGGCATATTGCAACGAACCTCCGCGTCACGCCTTTCATTCAATTTCCTTCCCGCGGCTGCGGGCTAGTTGGTTTGTTCCACTTAGTAACTCGCCGGTTAGTCAGAGTCAGAACCTGAAGCGGGAAGTAAATTGGAATGACCGCATGGGACTTGCGGAAGTTACCTGGCCAAAAGGCGAGGTAAAGTTTGCATCTACTCCCGTATAGAGAGTCGTGTCGACCCCGGAGTATTGGACGGTGTTGAATACGTTGTTGATGGTGGCTCGCATTTCGAAGCTGCGCGTATCACCCAGTTGCATCGTCTTTGACAAGGACATGTTGTTCTGAATGCTGCCGGGACCGGGAATGGAATAGCGTGACGCAGTGCCGTAAAGGCCCGCGGGTGCGGTGAAGGCAGCAGTGTTGAACCAATGCTTCAGAGAACTGCCGCCCGCAGTGATCGAGGCGCCAGGAACCCGGTCGGGGCGCTGCGTTCCGGCTGTTCCGCGGGCTACGTCACTAATCGTCGCCTGGTAACTGGGCGTAAGAGGAAATCCGGTTGCGAAGATGAAGTTACCCGATACGGAGAAACCTTCGAGGATATGCGACGCCTTACCGGTCGTGAACCAGAATTTGTCCTTCCCGAAGGGCAATTCATAGAGATAGTTCCCGGTAGCCTTGTGACGCTGGTCAAAACTGGAGTTGGATTCTTCGGCCAGAATGTTCTGCCAGTTCTGCGCAACGACCGTCGATATGCCTCCTACTGCACCGGCGTCGTCAATGGAATGCGAGTACTGGTAGGTAATGCCGAGCGAAATGCCCTGGGAGAGGCGCTTGTTGACGCGTAGAGTCCCGGCGTTAAACCGGGAAAAAGCCGACGACTCTTCGTAGTTGAACAGCACGTTTGCAGGATTGGTGGACGGACTAGACGGCGTGGCGCGCGGTGCGATGGAGACGTCGAGGTTATTGCCGCGCGAACCGTTGTAACCGGCGTTCATCACAATCCCCCATGGAAGGGCCTTTTGAATATCCACGTTCCAGGCCTGCACGTAAGGCAAGCGGTAATGTGGATCGACAGCGTAATTGCCGTAGTAGCTGGGGCTGGGAAAGCCATCGGCGATGGACAGACAGCCAGTCCCGGAGGCCAGGCAGGCGGATGAAGCTTCGTTGGTTTGCAGATTGGCGAAAGGCGGCTGATGCGCCATCGTGGACGCGAACGTGGCGTATTGGCTGTTGGTGTAGTTGATGCCATAGCCGCCGCGAACCACGGTTTGCTTGGGCAGGCGCCATGCGACGGCCAGCCGTGGAGCAAATCCCGTGCGAAATGGGTACACCAGGGAATCGGGTAACCCCGCGGTACCGGCCGCGGTCTGAGTCACGCTGGTGAAACCGCCTGCGGGATTGGTTTCCACGAAAGAAAGGTGGTTGTACTTCTCCGTGTAGGGCGCGAAGAATTCGTAGCGCACGCCGAAGTTGAGGGTCAGGTTAGAGCGCGCTCGCCAGTCATCCATGGCGTAAACATCGTACGAATTGTCCCTGAGGTAGCTCTTCGCTACAGCGGAATCAATCGAAGTTTCCTGCGGCATGCCCAGAAGGAAGTCGCCAAAGGAAGACCCGGTATAGAAACCGGTGAAATAGAAGTTGCCGGTGGAATTGGACCCGCCGAGAAAGTCGTGATGGATGCGACGGTAATCGCCGCCGAAGCGGAGATTGTGCTTGCCGTGGATCCAGGCCAGCGTCTCTGAAAGAGAGATTGTCTGGGCGATGGTAAAACTGGGCTGTTGCTCGCTCAGCCCGGTGAAACTGCTGAGGGTAATGCTGGGCAGTCCGTAGTTGAGTGGGCTGGGGTTGAGCGGGGCGCCCCCAGGGCCCAGAATGCCGGCCTCGGTGGCCACATCGGTGCCGTTGGTGAAGAAGTTGATGGCGTGGCTGCCGGCGCGGTTCCAGTTGGCATTGAAGATGCTCGTAATCTTGTGGTAGCCGATCGTGTAGCCGGCCTGCAGAGAATTGGAATCGGAGGCTGTCTTGCCGCCCAGATCCGGAAAGATGCTGACATTGTCGCTGGCTGTGTGGCTCCAGTTGTAGTTGAAGTTGACGCTCTGACGCAGGCCCTGGTTCTGCTGTTGCCGGCGGCCGCCGCCTCCTCCGCCCCCGCGGCCGCCAAAGGCACCGAACGGGGAGGCGTTGGCGCCGATGCTGCGCATGTAACGGATCCCTGCCTGCGTGGTATTGGATTGGGCAGTGGACAGCAGGTGGTAATTCTGGGTGACGCCGGGGAGATTTGGTTCGGGATAGTACTTGAGCAATGCTTCGGCCTGCGGCACCGGAACGATGGGAGCGGCGAGCCCGGGAATGTTGCCGGCGCGCTCGGCATCGGTGGGGACGGTGGCGTATTCGTCCAGCGGGCTGGAGTTGCGCACGCCGGAAGCGGTAATGAAAACGGAGTCCTTGCCGCTGGGCTTGGTGACGCCGGGAATGAAGGGTGCGCCCATCAAGGTGACGCCGAACCGGTTGGATCCGGAGGAGGGCTGCTGCTGGGGCTGACCGCGCAGGCTGAACGGCTCCGCGTTGAGCGCGGAATTGGAGCCCATCCAGAAGATGGCCCCGTGGGGCTGGCTGGGATTGAAACCACGGAAGTTGCCTCGGCCACCGCCGCCGAAGCCGCGAAACCCGCCGCCTTCGCCTGGCCCCATAGCCATGAATGGGCCTCCGCCGCCAGCGAAACCGCCGCCAAACAGGCCCGGCTGCCCGCCCGGGACTTGCGTACCACCCGGGCCTTGACCGCCATTCTGGGCGCGCATGGACTCCACGAAGTCGCGAACCCGGTCCATGTCCAAGCCGGCCAGCGGGCTCACTGACCCGGATTGGCCGGTGATGGCGACCGAGTCACCGCCAAAGTCGGAATTCCCCGCGATGGATGGCAGCGCAGCGCCCATCGAGCCGGAAGCGCCCCCTGTACCCGCTTCAGTGCTGCCCGTCAGGGAGTTGATCAGATTGAGGCTCTGGGCCCCGTTCGCGGTCAGCTGGCGGATGGCCTGCTGTATCTGGGCACTATCGCCCTGCTGCTGATTCTCCTGCGCAGCTGCGCGGGAGGCGAGGACCAGGCTGAAGTTCACCGTCTGGTCATGGCTGGATGCATTGAGCAGCGCTTCCTGCGCGCCTGTTGCGAAAGCCGCAAACTGGGTGCGCACGACATATCGGCCGTTTTGAGGAATGGTCATCGACCAACCGCCATTGATGTCCGATGTGGTTGAGTAGCGCTTTCCCGTCAGCGTGTTTTGAGCTGTGACGGCGACTCCGGGGAGGGGGATATTGCCGCTCTTGACCTGTCCGTGCAGGGTCCCCCCATTGATCGATGAATCGGCGAGCGCAGCGTTTTGAGCGCGCAGAGGAGCGTTGACCGCAGGGGCCGGGGCAGGCGTCTGCGCACACAATGAGAACGCACCGCTGAGGATTGTCCCCGCTGTCAGCCACACTCTGGCCCATCCCCGCATCCTGACTCCTCAACGTTCGCGCTCGTATTCAGACAGACGGGTGGGGACTGGCGAAGGTTTACGAACCGAGTCATTCGAACCCGCGATAAACTTCCGTCATGGGACTGCTGCCGATTACCGCGCCTGGATACCAGCTGGAGGAGCTTCGGCCGGATGCGGGGCCCGAGCTTCGTGCCGCAGCTCAGGAGCTGCTGCTTGAATACGGCAGATTCGTGATCAGCCAGCCGGGCACGGCGAGATTCTGCTTCGGATCGCTTGAAAAGGAAGCCGCGAGATTGCCGGAGAGCTTCATTGAAGCGGGCGGTGGGTGCCTCATCGCCCATGCGCGCGGCACTGCGGTCGGATTTGTAGCGTGGAAAAATGCGCCGGGCCGTCTCTCCGCTGAGGCATGGGAGATCAAGCGCTTATGGGTGCGCGGTGAGGCGCGGGGGCTGGGTCTGGGACGCGCACTCACCCAGGCGGTCCTGGACCGGGCAAAGGCGGCCGGCCGGCGAGCTGTTTATCTCGATACGGTTCCGGAAACGATGTCCGCAGCGTACCGCATCTACCTGGAGCTGGGATTTGCTACTTGCGAACCTTATAACGACAACCCGGTGGAGGGGATCGTCTATCTCGTGAAATACCTCTGAGGCGATCGAAAAACTTGCTGCCGATTCGAAACATCGCTCGGAAGAAACGACATTCGATCCGCAGTTTTCGGCGGGAACATCTGATCCCACGCTGGGGTAGTTCGGGCTTCGGTCGATCGACCGCAAAGACCCCTATTTAGAAAAACATTTCTGTTGCAAACCGCCATTTCCGCATGTTAACTCTTAAGTAAACATTTCAAGGATTGCTTCCGCCTTAGTCCGGCCGGCAGTCGACAGGAATTCGCCCGTGATGAAGATCGGCACTACCATTCGCGCGCATCGGTTGCAGCGAGGACTTTCGCAGGGAGACATTGAAAAGAAGACTGGCTTGCTGCGTTGCTACCTCTCCCGCGTTGAAAACGGTCATACCGTGCCGTCGCTTGATACTTTGTCAAAAATTGCCGGCGCTCTGGACCTTCCCATCTCGCAGTTCTTCTCCGACGACGGTCTTGCGGCCCCGCTGAACTCGGCGAAGATTTCCGACGATGAATTGAAGTTTTTGACCCAGATCCGGCGGTTTTCAAACAGTCTCAACGACAACGACCGCAAACTGCTGATCGCCATGGCGAAGAAATTCGCCACCGCCGGCGTGCGCTAGGAATCCTCCGCGGCTGAGACCATATCGCCGATGGGGGGACGCCGCACTCCCGACGCGCGCGTCCTCATCCTGTAGAAGCAGATAGCGACGATATTGCTGACCAGGACAGTCCCCAAAATCTTGGCCGCATACGTGCGCGCGTTAACCACACTGACAAACGGGTAGGCCGAGATCAGCAGGCTGAAGCAGGTCGCGGCGAGGCCCACCACCGATGTCCATCTGAGCCACGCCGGGAACTGGCGCCGCAACGCTGCTTGTCCCGCCAGCGGCACCGCGAACATCACCAGGTAAGCAATTTCATAGTGCGTCAGGCTGGCGTTGGTCAGGAGTTGAAACGCTTCCTGGGCGTGGACGCCGAGGGTGGCGAGGACGATAAAGACCAGCACGACACCACCCGCAAACAGAATTGAATTTGTAGGTGTGCGCCAGCGCGGATGCAGCCGGGTGAACCATTCCGGCACAAGGTGATCCCAGCCTGCGGCCATGGGCAAACGCGTCGCTCCGGTGAACAGCAGGCTGGCCGCGCCGAGCAACCGGATTTCAACCAGCAGTATGGCCGCAATGGCAATGACATTTCCCCATCCAGCATTGCCCAGCCCAATGCGCATGGTTTGCGGAATGGGCGCGATGAAGTCGATTTTGCCCTGGGGCACGAGCGCCACCACCGACCCTGTACCAAGGATGAACATGGCACAGATCACTGGCGATGCGATCCAGACGGACTTGCCGATGGTCTCGGCGGGCTGGCGGCTTTCTCCGGCCAGTATCGCGATATATTCAAGCCCGCAAAGAGCCCCGAAGATCATCTGTCCAAACAAGGCAAGGGTGCGCAGATTAGCCGGAGGCAATCCCAAAGAGAACGGTGTCCAGTGCACCGGCATGTGGCGAACCAGGGCCCACGTGGGCAGGATGATCAGGCCGCCGAAGACGATGAGGATGGCGATGCCACCCAGGTTCTGGATCCATTTGCCCCACTCCAGGCCGCGGAGCGCCGCCAGGGTAACGGCTGCAACGGTGATAGCGACGATCGCGAGGGACGCGAAACGGTTTTCCGGCAGCCAAGCCGCGGCCGGTCCGATCATGTAGGAGAGCTCCGTAGGAATCGCATACAGGATGGTTGCGGTTACAGCGATGCCGTAGATGCCGATGTTCCAGGCAGTGAGAAAGCCGCCCAGATCACCAAATGCCTGGCGCGCCCAGACGTAGAGGCCGCCTTCCAGCGGCATCCTGCGATTGAGCTCGATAACCGAGGCTGCCATGGGCACATAAAACACCAGCATGGCGGCGATCCACGTCACCGTCTGCGCGCGTCCGAGGCCGCCCGCCACGCCTACCCATGAGCTTCCAACCACGCAGAGAATTTGCGAAAGAACCAGATCGCGCAATCCGAGCTGGCGCCGAAGGTGGTGGTCCGGAGGGGAAGCCGGTTCCTGCGTAACCATCGTGCTGCGATCCTCGCATGCCCGCCGAATTTGCGAAAGAGCGAGTTTCGAGCCGGCTTTACGCCACGGGTATATGCCCGTTACCTAAAACGACACGCAACGAAGACTGGACCGGGTTTCAGGAGCGGCTCGCCGCCCTGCTCAACCCCACGAACCGCGCCCTAAACGTCGTTGCCGAGATGGAAGATGGGCTCGACCCCGTGGCCTCCCGCCAGGAGTGCCTGTTCTTCGTGGGACTCGAGCGGTTTGTAGTTCTGCGCCACATCCATAGCCAGCCTGAAGTAGCGTTCATCTCCAGGCGGAATGGCTGCCGTGATGGGGTGACCCAGCGTCCACCGCAGCCCCAGGGATGCTTCATCCGGAAAGCGTGCCGGCTGGTACCAGCATTTCGGCTCAGGATGATTCTGCTTCTGGTCGGCAGCCCAGACGGTCTTGGCCATCCCTTTCAGCGCAAGAATCCCCATGTTCTTTTCTTTTGCCCGCTTGAGAATTTGCGGGCCCCAGTTGCCCTGCGTGAACAGCACCCAGTTGACCGGAAACAGGACCGTATCGAAGTTGTAGCGGTCCATTGCGGCCAGAGCCGTCTCGACGGAATGGACGGAGAATCCTATATAGCGGATCTTTCCTTCCTTCTTCGCAGCCTCCATGGTTTCCATGGCGCCGCCGGGGCCCAGCACGGTATCCAGTTCAGCCATCTTGGTCAGGCCGTGGAACTGATAAAGGTCGACGTGATCGGTCTGGAGCAGCGTCAGTGATTGTTCGAGCTGCTTGCGGGAATCGGCCTTGTTCCGGCCTTCCGTTTTACAGGCCAGGAAGCAGTTCTTGCGATATGGGGCCAGCGCCGGACCAAGACGCTCCTGGGCATTGCCGTAGCTGGGAGCGATGTCAAAGTAGTTGACGCCGCGGTCAACCGCCTCGGCAACTATGTTGCGGGCCGCCCCGCTTTCTTCGTCCATCACGACGATCCCGCCGAAGCCGATGATGGAGAGTTTTTCGCCGGTCTTGCCCAGGGTGCGCCGGGCGATGGGATTGGATGGCGTCTTAACCGCCTGCATCTGGCTGGCGGATGCTACAGTGGCGGCGATAGCGGCTTGCTTGAGGAACTCACGGCGTTTCATGGTCTGCCTCCATCACGGTAAGGAGAGTTGGGGCGAGCTCGAAAACCCTGGTCCGCTTGCTGGAAACATTTTTACATACGAAATTGGGCGCGGTGGAGCCGGCCTCTAACCGTGACTGAAAAGGTGCAGGGAAAGTTTCATCTCGCCTACACGGCTGGTCGCAGTTCCAATCGGGTGGAAACTGCCTTCTAACGCGCCAGCGTGCTGATGTAGAAGGCAAACAGGATGAGCAACGTCGCGATCATGCCAATTGCCATGCGAAGGCGCCGGTTGAAGACGTTGCGGGGCGCCCCCAGGCGCGGCACCATGGGCGCGGCAAACAGCAACCCGCACGTTACGCCGCCCAGGTGAGCCATATTGTCGATGTGAATGCCGGAGCCGATCACGTGGGTCCCGAAGCTGATCGACCCGCCGATAACGAGGTTGATCACGGCAAAGTAGATCACTGACCGGCGCAGCTTTTTCAATTCCATTGGCGGCACCGGCAGGCGGTCAGACTTGAGCAGGATGATGAGCGCTCCGGCAATTCCGAAAACTGCGCCTGAGGCCCCTGCACCCGCGGGGAAGACCCCGATGTCGAGATAGCGCGCCCAATCCCCGTGATACGAGATCAGATTGACCAGCGTGGAAAGCAGATTACCAGCCGCTCCGGTCAGGACGTAGACGGCAATCACCCCCGCCGATCCCATCAGGGGCTCGGCCAGCAGGCCCAGGTTCCACAGGCACCACATGTTTGTGGCCAGGTGCAGAATGCCGACGTGGACAAACATGGCGCTGACAATCCGCCACCATTCTCCCAGATACAGCACGGCTCCCGCGTTGTCGGCGCCCCAGACCATCAGTTTGTCGGTGGTGGGGCTCATGGGATTGACACCGCCCAGCGTCATCAGCAGGAATACGGCGCAGTTGATCCCCAACAGCAGATAGGTCGCCGGACTTGCGGCCCAGGACCGGCGCGGGCGACGCGCTGGCGTCGGCGGGGTGTAGCCGGAATCCGGGGGTAGAACTTCGGGAACGGAGGGGTGACTTCCCATCCCTTCGATTTTACTTGATTTCAGGCCCGACTACGGGTGCGTCAAGTCACCGCAAGTTACGACGGAGCTATGAATTATGCCCCGTTCGCTCTAACTCGCGCCATACAAGAGGGAGTCGGACCGCCGGAACTCCAAGTTGTAGTCTGATGTTTGGGTTTCCCATCTGCATCCATCCACCGGGTGCGCCGGGAAGCGGACAAAGGAGAACGCGAGTGAGCGGGGAAAAGAAAATTCGGCGGGCACTGCTGAGCGTCACGGACAAGACAGGTTTGACCAGGTTCGCCCGCGAGCTGGCCGGCCTGGGGGTCGAGTTGGTATCGACGGGCGGGACCGCGAAAGCCCTGCGCGACGCCGGGCTGACGGTCAAGGACATCAGCGAGTTCACCGGATTTCCGGAAATGCTGGATGGGCGGGTCAAAACCCTGCACCCCCGGGTTCATGGCGGCCTTCTCTACATTCGTGGAAACGCGGAGCATGAGGCCGCCGTCGCCGAACATGGCATTGAGCCTATCGACATGGTGGTGGTCAATCTCTACGCCTTTGAAAAGACCGCGGCGCAGCCCGGGGTGGCTTTCGGACACCTGGTTGAAAACATCGATATCGGCGGCCCGTCGATGGTGCGCTCTGCGGCCAAGAATTTCGAAGATGTCGCCATCGTGACCCGGGCAGCGGACTACGAGAGCCTCGTTGAAGAGTTGAAGAGGACCTCCGGGGCGCTTAGCCGGGAGACCCGGTGGCAGCTTGCCCGAAAGGCTTTCTCGACCACGGCCGCGTACGACACCGCAATCGCCAACACCTTCGATCAGATCGCCGCTCCTCCCGCTCCCCAGGATCCGGCAAAGCCCGATTCCGCCGCTCTCCCCGCCACACTGCGCATCAACCTGCCTCTGTCCCAGACCCTCCGCTACGGCGAAAATCCCCACCAGCGGGCCGCCCTTTATGCCGACGGGACAGGACGCGGGGTCGCCGGTGTGACCCAGCTGCAGGGCAAGGAGCTGAGCTTCAACAACATCGTCGACCTCGACGCCTGCTGGGAACTGGCGCAGGAGTTGCGTGCCGATGACAACGAACAGCCCGCAGTCGCCATCATCAAGCACACCAACCCCTGTGGGGCAGCCACCGGGAAGACCGTGCTCGAGGCTTACAGGAAAGCTTTGGAGTGCGACCCAATTTCAGCATTTGGAGGCGTGATTGGGATCAATCACGCGGTGGACGCTGAGGCCGCCGAAGAAATCGCCAAGTTGTTTGTCGAGGCCATCGTCGCGCCGTCGTTTACTGAAGAAGCGAAGCAGCGCTTTTCAGGCAAGAAAAATCTGCGCCTTGTCGAGATCCGGCCCGCCCCGCCGCGGCCGGTCGTGAAACACGTGTCGGGCGGCTTGCTCCTGCAGGATGCCGACACCGAACGGGTGACGGAATCAGAGCTCAATGTGGTGACGTGGCGTCCCCCGACAGCGGACGAACTGCGCGCGCTGCTCTTTGCCTGGAGGGTTTGCAAGCACGTGAAATCGAATGCGGTGGTTTACGCTCGCGACGGCCAGACCCTGGGCATCGGCGCCGGACAGATGAGCCGCGTCGATGCGGCCAAGTTCGGCGCCATGAAGGCGGTCCTTCCCCTGCAAGGGTCAGTCGCGGCTTCGGACGCCTTCTTTCCATTCCCTGACGGGCTCGAAGCGGTTGCCGCCGCCGGGGCTACCGCCGTCATTCAGCCCGGGGGCTCGGTCAAGGACCAGGATGTGATAGCTGCCGCCGACCGCCTGGGAATAGCCATGGTGTTCACCGGAATCAGGCATTTCCGCCACTGACAGCGAGGGGTTTCCGCTCCAATCATCACCGCGGAATACCCCCAGGCAACTCCCGGCTCGATTTTCACTTCTCGGAAAGATAGCTTGGGCAAAAAGCGTGCCCTCTTTGCGCATGCGCACCAAATGACGGTTAGAATCGTCTGTATAAACAGGCATGCCCCTACCCTGCGGGTGCTTCGTCAGCCCATGGGCCCTCGAAAACCGGGGCGATTTTGATCCGAAGCCAGGCCCGAAAGGTGTGGAACTCTAGAGAACACATGAGAATAGAAAATCGTACGCCGTCCTTCTGGCTGTCGTTGGCCGCATCCTCCCTGGTGTCGCTGCCTGCACTTGGCGTTCACGCTCAAACACCCGCCAAGCCAGACACCGACAAGCCTGCGGCTGCCGCTGCCGCGGCGCCTGCCCCGGGCGGAGATCGTTCCCAGGCCTACTTCCACGCCGCTTTGGCTAACCTCTACGAAGAAGAGGCGGTTAACTCGGGACGGCCAGAATTTGTCCAACATGCCATTGAGGAGTACAAGGCTGCCATCAACGCCGACCCCAGTTCCACCCAGCTCTACGATGGGCTGGCCGAACTGTACTTCCGCACCGGCCGGGCACGAGAAGCGGAATCGACAGCGCGCGAACTCCTCAAGACGTCCCCCAACGACGTCGACGCGCACAAGCTGTTAGGACGCATTTACCTGCGCCAGCTGGGCGAGCAACAGAATGCTCCCTCCTCTGCTTCGCCATCCGGCAACGCTCTCGACCAGGCCATCGCCGAATTCGAGAAAATCGTCGGACTGCTGCCGAAGAGCGTTGAAGATCACATGGTCCTCGGCCAGCTCTACACCGTGAAGCACCAGCAGGCCAAGGCGGAAGAGCAATTCAAAATTGCCCAGAACATCGAGCCTGAGTCGGAAGAAGTGGTTCTCAACCTGGCCCGGGTTTACGTGGAAAGCGGCGATGTCGAGCGCGCCGCGAAGCTTATCGAAGCCGTACCCGAGAGCGACCGGACAGGCCGGATGGAGTTCACCCTGGGCGCCGCCTATGATCAGCTCAAGCGGCCCAAGGATGCCATCGCTTCGTACAAGCGGGCAGTCGATCTTCAGCCCGGCGACGTCCCCACGATGAACGCGCTCGGACAGGCTCTGCTCAACGACGGCCAGTTCGATGCCGCCCTCAAGGTCTATCGCGACATCTCTGCGGCTGACCCGGAAGACGCCGGCGCCATGATCAAGATCGCGGAGATCCAGCGGCGGCAGGGCAAGTATGACGATGCCCTCACCACGATCCGTAAGGCGCGCAAAAAGGATCCCGAAAACCTCGAGGCCGGCTACAACGAGGGCTTGTTGCTGGACGTGCTGGGTCACTACGATGAGGCCGCGGCAGTCTATGAAAAGATGGTTGACCAGACCTCGCACGCCAACGGAGCTTATACCGCTGAGGAAAAGAACAATCGCGGCATCTTCCTGGAACGCCTCGGAGCGATCTATCACGAGCAGAACAAAGTGGACCAGGCAGTCGCTACATACGGAAAGATGATTGATATGGGCGGCGACACAGCTACCCGCGGGTACCAGGGGCAGGTGGACACCTATCGCGACGCCAAGGCATTCGATAAGGCTGTGGATATCGCGCGCAAGGCCGTCGCCGCCAACCCCAAAGACCGCGACCTGAAGCTATTGCTTGCGGGAGAACTGGTGGACGAGGGCAAGTCGGACGAAGGTCTCGCCATGGCCAAGGGGCTGCTGAACAATTCCGACGAAGATCGAGCGGTCTGGCTGGCTCTTGGAAACATGTACACCCGGCTTCACCACTGGAAAGAAGCCGACGAGGCACTAAACAAGGGCGCGGCCCTCACCACCAAGAAGGAAGACCGCATTTATCTTCTCTTCCTGCGGGGAGCCCTTGCGGATCGCGAAAAGCACCCTGAACTGGCCGAACCTTTCTTCCGCCAGGCGCTGGAAATTGATCCCGCCAACGCCATGACCCTCAACTATTTTGGCTACATGCTGGCCGACAAGGGCTTGCGTCTGCCCGAGGCGGTCAAGCTGATCCGCAAGGCGGTTGATCTCGAACCGATGAACGGCGCCTACCTCGATTCGCTCGGCTGGGCTTATTTCAAGATGGGCGAATACGAAATGGCCGAAGACAATCTCCGCAAGGCTGTCGAACGCGACCAGACCGATCCCACTGTGCACGACCACCTGGGCGACCTTTACGAGAAGACCGGACGCATCCGCCTGGCGGCGGCGCAATGGCAACTCTCACTCACTGAGTATGGCCGGTCCGCCAGCGCCGATGTGGAACCAGCCGACGTCGCCAAAGTTCAGCACAAGCTGGAAACGGCTCGCGTGAAACTGGCCAAACAGGAGAGCGCCACCGGACAGGTCAAGCCGTAAGCCACTAACACTCTGTAGCGAACGACAAACAGTTCGGAACCAAGAAACACAAAATATGAACGGGGCGAGGGTGCACACCTTGCCCCGTTCGTGTTTTGGGTGCATCCCGTATGCGATGATGCGGGCACGGAGTGCCGACCAACCATGGACTTCAGCCGCTTTCGCTTTATAAGTTTCGATTGCTATGGGACTCTGATCGATTGGGAGACCGGAATCGTGAGCGCTCTCAGTCCGATTCTCGCGGCACACGGACTCGAGGCGGGTCCGGCCGAAATCCTTGGGGTCTACGCCGATCTCGAACGCGAGGCGGAGGCCGGCGTCTACCTCCGCTACCGGGACATACTTCGCAACATCGTATCCGGCCTCGGACGACGCTTCGGCTTCACACCGACATCTGCAGAGTGTTCCCGTTTGCCAGAATCTTTGCGCACCTGGCTTCCCTTCCCTGACACCGTTCCTTCCCTGAAAAAGCTGAAAGAGCGATACCGTCTGGGGATACTCTCCAATGTGGATGATGATCTTTTCGCCGGATCGGCGCGGCTTCTTGAGGTGGAGTTCGATCTCGTGATCACGGCACAGCAGGCGGGCGCGTACAAACCCTCTGCGCGCAACTTCGAACTAATGAAGGTCCGGATCGCAGGGCTGGGTCTGGGCGCCGATGAATGGCTGCATGTTGCGCAAAGCCGTCCTCACGACATCGTCCCGGCACGGGCCCTGGGGATTGCCAACGTCTGGGTCAACAGACCGTTGCGCTACGGCGCCTCCGCGGTAACGGAGGCGACCGTAGAACCGGATGCTGAGTTTGGCAGCCTCGCCGAGTTCGTAAGCATGGTTGAAAACGCCGGCTGAAGCTTACTTGCTTCCTTCAGCCGCCGAGGCCAGATAGAGGTCTACATTGTTCTTGTCGACCAGCGATGTGCCGGTGTCGACGAAGACCGGATACGGGGAGAATGAGTCCACGCTGAAGTCTTTTCCGAGCTGCTTGGGAGGATAGTGGAAGATTTCGTCAAGCGCCTTGAGGCCGATGTATCCCATCGTGAAGGGCTTTTGCGCGATCGTTGAGTCAATCGTGCCTCCCTTGATGCCGTCCAGCGTGTCCTGGTTCACGTCGAAAGCGACCACAATCCGGTCAGACGAATTAGCGCGCTTGATGGCGTCGGAGACCATTTTTCCCGAGACCGACTCGAGGCAGATGTATGCGTCAATCTTCTTGGGTCCGGTCAGCGCCAGCGTCTCCTGGGTCTTGTCGAAAGCGGCGCGCGGATCGCCCTTGATGTCCACCACATCGACGATCTTGACTTCAGGTTTGGTCGAAAGCGCGTCCTTCAATCCTTTAAGGCGCTCCTCCGTATTAGGCTGACCGGCAATGGTGTAGACAATTATGTTGCCCTTGCCATTCATCTTTTCGATCAGGCGCTTTCCGCCCAGTTGCCCGGCCTCAAGGTTGTTGGTCCCGATGAAATACAGGCGCCGGCTGGCGGATGCATCGGAGTCGACTGTGATAACCGGAATACCGGCCGTGATCGCGGCATCTATCTGGGGCTGAAGCAGGGCGGCATCGGCGACGGAGATCAGTATGCCCGCGGGCTTCAGAGCAACCAGCCTGGTCATCTCCGCGAGTTCCGCCTGCTTGTCGTAGTTTTCAGGCCCAACTACGTGGGCACTTACCTTGTACTGGGTAGCCGCGTGGTTGAATCCCGCCGCCGCCGCCTGCCAGTAAGGCAGCGAGGAATTGGTTATCAGAAGGTAGAAAACTTCCTTTTGCGAGTGCCGTTCGCAACCGCAGGTCAACCCCACTCCCAGCGCCAACAGCGCCAATCCAGCATTTTGAATCGCTTTCATTCTTGCCTCCCGATCCAGCGTGAAAAATGGGTTTTCAAAGCGGACTGTAAATCCCTTGGAACTGGGGTCCGCCAATCCGGCTGGATGGTACTCCCGGATGCCCGAGATTGTCCAATCCGCCGTTGCTTGAAGAATCTTATAGCACTTTGAGGCGGGCTCGTTTCGTGATCCGAGCCACGTTCGTTATTTCGAGAGGTGTGAGAGGTCGTTGTGACGGGATGGGACTGGACTGCGGTATAACCAGACTGAGCCTGCGCGCGCCGCACATGACTTCCACACCTCTAACCTCCGCGATCGCTTTGCCCCTCGCGATCGCCGTCCGCGGTGATCTGGACGATGTGCTGACGCGGCGGGTGTTTCCCGAGCGGCCCCACGCATACCGCACCCCCTTTTCCCGCGACGGAGCCCGCGTTCTGCATGCACGCGCCTTTCGCAGGCTGGCCGGCAAGACCCAGGTCTTTACCCAGTTGCACGATGATCTGCGCGGAGATCATTTCCGCAGCCGCCTGACTCACACCCTTGAGGTCGCCCAGATCGCGCGCACCGTAGCCCGGGCTCTGGGCCTGAACGAGGAGCTGGCCGAAGCGCTGGCTCTCGTACATGACATCGGCCATCCGCCCTTTGGCCATGCGGGAGAAAAAGCGCTGGACCACGCACTGCGGGGCTATGGCCTGGGCTTCGATCACAACCTGCATGCACTGCGGATCGTGACCTGGTTTGAGGAAAGATATGCAGCATTTCGCGGGCTGAATCTCACCCTCGGGGTGCGGGAAGGAATCGTCAAGCACTCCCACGACTACGACCCGGCGCAGCATCCCGAGTTGTCCGAATATTTTCTCGACAAGCGCCCGCCGCTAGAAGCGCAGCTCATCGACCTGGCCGACGAAATTGCATATCTCACCGCTGATCTCGAAGACGGTCTCGATGCCGGAATTCTGCAATTGGAAGAAGTCCGAAATGAAGTCGCATTGTTCCGGCGCTGCCATGACGCGGTTTTGAACGAATGTCCGGATGCGGTCCTGCGCCTCACGGTGAGTGAGGGGCTCAAGCGGGTGCTGAATGCGCTGGTGACCGACCTGATTGGAGCGGTGCGCGCCCGCGTTGCCAGGGACGCAATCGAGACGTTGCAGGACGTGCGGCAATTCCCCGTGCGGCTCGCTGCGCTCAGTCCCGCCATGGAAGAGGAGCGGGCCGCTGCAAAAGCATTCCTATACGCGAACTTCTACAACTCGCCGGGGATGCAGGAGGCCCATCGGCATGCGGACACGGTAGTGCGCGATCTGTTCGCTCGCCTGATCGCCGATCCCGGGATGCTGCCGGCGGACCATGTAGCCCAGATCCCGAGCCAGGGACTGGCCCGCACCGTGGCCGATTACATCGCCGGCATGACCGACGGTTTCATCGAGCAGTTGTGGACTCAGCTCGGTCCACACTGATTCGGGGAGCTTTAGCGCGGACCGATAAAAACCCTACTGGACTTTGCCCTGGGGTCGAAAGCGCCTGAGTTCAAGTGCGCAGTCCAGAGCGTTCTGAGCGTACAGGCGCAGATTGTCGGATGCCGCCCACAGCCAGAACCGAGTCACCTCCGCGGGGTTGCGACCGGTCTGTACCGGGCGCAAACGGACCAGAACATCGTTCTGGCCGGTGGCCGCAAGATTCGATGGTGAGTCGGTCTCCTCAAGAATCAGCTCGAGGTGATTGCCGCTCAGGCACTGCTCGAGCGACGAGACGCTGGCCGCTCTTTCCAGTTCAACGCCAATCGAAAAAGCGTGTCCGTGAAAGACAGGCGCGGCAACTGTCTGCAGAGCCAGCAAAGGACCGCGCCCCCCGCCCAGTGCCTGGTAGTGGCGATGAATCCGGTCTTCTAGACCCGTGAGGCTGATCCTGGCGCCTTCACCGAATCCGGGCAGCAGGTTGTAGGCCGCCTGGGCTTCGAACACCGCCCGCGGAAGGCTTTGGAAGCTGAGCAGGTTCACCGTCTGCTGGTGCAATTCATCCATCGCGGCCCGCCCAAATTCACTGGCGGGGGCCAGCAGGGTCGCGGCCGCGCTGCGGATTGGCGCGATTTGCTGGATGCGGTTGAGCAGCAGCACCAGCGCCAGGGCGGCGGGGTGCGCGGGGGCGACCGCCGGGGTGAAGAGATCGGGCCCGGCGTTGGCGCCGCTCACCCAGGGCGTGTAAATCAATGTGCCCGGCTCTTGATCGAGAGCGCCGGATAAATCGAGCACCGTCGAACCGGCGCGGGCCGCCTGGCCCCAGTGCTTGCGAGTCAGGTCTTCTGAACCGCAGAAGAAAGTGAAATCCACTCGCTCGAAAGCGTCCGCTTCGATGGGTTGGACGAAGGTGATCTCGTCGCCGACCTGGTCGAGCTGCCCGAGCGCGTCCGCTTCATCGAGCAGCGCAAACGTCGACGCCGCCAGGGGCGATTCGGAAATGGCGTCCTTCAGTTCCTTGCCGAGCAGGGTCGAAGCTCCCGCAATAGCGATCTTGTACACGAGGGTTCCTTTTGCACTTGGTTCTGAAATCAGGAATGGTGCAGGGGGTCGGGATCTGCCGGTCTAGCCTCACTCAGCCCGTCAGGACGGCGGCGGCGACGGCGCTGCCATGAGTAAACCGCGCGCGCCCAGATACCCGAAAACATGTAAAGCAACGCCCCGCCGAAGAGCAGGCCTTGAGAGAAACGGATAATCAAAAACAAAACGATCGCCAGCAGCAGCAGGACCTGGAACGGATGGCTGCGCGACAAGTTGATTTCCTTGCCGGACCAGAAGCGCCACGTGCTCACCATGAGAAACGCGCACGTGCCTACCAGGACCACCCAGATCACCGCCACCCACCACGCCTGGTTGGGATAGGCACTGAAGAAGTGAACGGAGGCAGCCAGCAGTCCTGCAGCCGCGGGAATAGGCATTCCTACAAAGTACTTGCGCCCCGGCCGGCCCGGATTCCGCGGCTGCGCATCGTGGCTGATATTGAAGCGGGCCAGCCGCGATGCTCCCCCGATGAGGAAGAGGAAGCAGATGAATGCTCCAGCATGATCCAGGTCGGCGTGAAGCGCCGGGCTGATCGATTCGGGCAGGAAGCGAAATCCCCAGATGTATGCAAGCAGGCTCGGGGCCACCCCGAACGTGATCACGTCCGCCAGCGAATCCAGCTCTTTTCCAAAATCGCTGGTGGTATTCGTCATCCGGGCGATACGTCCGTCCAGTGCATCGAACGGAATCGCAAACAGAATGGCTATTGCCGCCCAGTCGAGATGCATGCGGGCGTCGCCGTTGGCGCCGATCGAGTCGATGGTCTGGGTGATGGCAAAGTAACCCGCCGCGATGTTGCCCACCGTGAAGAGCGAGGGCAGCAGAAACATGCCGCGACGGAACCGTGCCTGGGCGCGGGTCCTTACCACGGCTGGATCTTGTGCGGCCATCAGGGCTGTTCCTTGAATCGGGCTGACGAGGCGCTCGTCGGGCTGGCTCCGGCGCCTCCCATGGGCATAATCGCCAGAACGCTCGCTCCTCCGCGAACCCGCTGTCCAACCTTGACCTCGAGCGCGGCCTCGGCCGGTACGATCACGTCCACCCGCGAGCCGAACTTGATCAGGCCCACCCGCTGGCCGCGCTCGATCCGGTCGCCGGCGCGAGGGTTGAACACAATGCGGCGGGCCAGCAGGCCAGCGATCTGCTTGAACGTCACCTCCATGCCCTCGCCGCGTACGGTGACGATGTTCTGCTCATTGGATTCCGCCGAGGCGGCATTCAGCGCATTGAGATACTTTCCCTTTTGGTAGCGCACTTCACTCAGAACACCCTCGATCGGCGAGCGGTTGACGTGTACATCGAAGACGCTGAGGAAAATGGAGATGCGCTGGCGCGGACCATGCGGAGTTGAAATTGCCACGGTTTCAGTGACAAGTCCGTCGCCGGGCGACACGATCAGCCCAGGGCCCGTGGGGATGACCCGCTGCGGATCGCGGAAGAACCAGAGAAAAAACGCTGCCAGAATCAGCGCGGGAATACCCCACGCCCAATGTCCTGTGGCCCAGACCGACACCGCTGCGACCGCCAGAAGGCTAAAACCGTAGATGTAACCGTCACGAACCATTGTCCCTAACGATTATACGGTTTGGGCGCTTTTGTTCGGAATGGCCTCAACCGGGGACGTCCAGTCCGGCGCACACCGACCTGTTGAGAGGCCGATGCGCCAGCCGCTTCGTCAATTGCCAGCCCGCGCCGGCGGTCTTTGAGTTCCCTGCCTACACCGTGAGTGGCACACGGCGTTCCAGGGCGTATATGAGGTCTTTGGCGTGGAGCTTCAGCTTCTTTAAACGGACTTCCTCGAGCTGCTCATCGTCGGAAAGGTACGGCTTCTGAATCAGCTCGTCCAGCCGCTGAGCGTAGCGACGGTGTTCGGCATGAAGGCGGCTAATCTCTTCGCTCAGCGTCGGATCGTTTATTTCGTCCATAGGCTCCTCCTCGGATTTTTCTTCGGACATTTACATATAGCTCCGCGCGCTGAAGAACGGCAAGCCGCAACCTGGCATCAGAACCTGATCCGCTGTGGATTTCAGGCCAAATGGGATCCCGTATGACTTCCGTCAGCGCTGCGGAGGTTCTCGAGGGGTCCACGCGATGACGGGGAGAATTCACCCGATAATGCGCTGCAAAATCAGCGCATCTTCTTCAGGATCATTGTAGTAGCGCTTCCGTCGACCGGCACCTTCGAATCCCGCGGCGGCGTAAAATGCCTGCGCAGCATGGTTGGACTCGCGAACCTCCAGATAAATTTGGCAAACGTTTAATTCCTCCAGCCTGGTTACCAACGTAAGCAATAAGAATCGGGCGATCCCCTGCCGGTGATGCTCCGGGGCGACCGCAATGGTTTCGATTTCAGCGTCCGGTGAGGCCACCACCGCGATGCAGTAACCGAGTACGGGACCGTCGTTTGGCGCGGCTACGAGGGCTACTCGAAGGGGCGTCCGCGAGGCATCGATCGCCGCCAAGTAGCTCTCCAGCGGCCAGTGAGGCGCTTCCCGTAACTGATCGCTGATACGGACAACTTCGCCCAGGTCCGCGAGCGTCATCGCACGGATGACGATCGGCGACGGGGTCATAGACGCCGGGCCGGCGGAGGCCCGAAGATCTCCGCATCCGAACGACGAAGGTAGTGCCCGTCGAGCAGCGCCAGATCAACGAATTGGGCCGAGCGGACCAGCGGTGCGGCCAGCAGCAGGGCGTCTGTGGCGGTCGGAGGTGAGACCTGGACGAGCAACGCGTCGGGCCACACAGCACCGAGCAGTTCCGCTGCCGGCTCATCGCACACCGCCACCTCCCGGGGCGGCGGAATAGCAGCCAGGTCGGAAGCGCCCGCCAGCAATTCGCGAAGGTTGTTCTCGGGACCCGTTGTCCGCAAAAAGACTTCTTTGCGATGGGCGTCGAGCGCTGCAGAACTCACCGCGGCTTTGTCGGACAGGACCTCCAGCCGGGAAATGGAAATCACCGGGATTCTTCCTGGCTCTGCCAGTCCCTTTACCGCGCTTAACCCAACCCGAACACCGGTAAAACTGCCTGGGCCATTCACCGCTACAAGGCAGCCAACGTCGCGCAATTGAATTCCCCGAATGGCCAAAAGACCGGCGACTGCATTCACCAGCGTCGACGAGTAAGACCGGCCCTCCAGTTCCGTCTGGTTGAGAATCTCCATTTCGCCCGGGCCGTTCAACCGCCCAAGAGCTACCGATCCCGAAGGACCGCAGGTGTCGATCCCGAGCAGGTAAATCGCGCCCGCATTACCCGGATTTAGACCGCCGTCATCGTTCATCGCTTTATAGGGTGGCGCAGTCAGGATTGCAAGGGCACTCAGACTGCCGCCAGCGCCTGCTCCAGATCGGCGACCAGGTCGTCTTTGTCTTCAATGCCGACGGAGAGCCGCACCAGGCCTTCCGTGATTCCCACCGCGGCGCGCTCGGCATCACTGAGGGCGGCGTGTGTCGTGGTAGCGGAGTGCGACGCGAGCGATTCCACCCCGCCCAGCGATTCCGCATTCAAAAACAGCTTCACGGCACTGAGAAATCTTGCGGCTGCGGCACGCGTACCGAGATCGAAGCTGAGCATGGAGCCGAAACCGCGCTGCTGCTTCACCGCCAGTTGATGCTGGGGATGCGACTTCAGGCCGGGATAGGCAAGGCGCGTCACTTTGGACTGGGTGGACAAAAATGCGGCCACAGCGCCGCCATTCTCCTCGTGCTGTTTCATGCGCAGGGGCAGCGTTTTGATGCCGCGCAGCACCAGGAAGCATTCAAAGGGGGACATGATCCCGCCCGCGGCCTTCTGCACCAGCAGGAAGCGTTCCTTATGCTCAGGCCTGGTCCCAATCAGAGCTCCCCCCAACCCGTCCGAGTGGCCGTTGAGAAACTTGGTCGTGGAATGCATGACGATATCGGCGCCCAGCGCCAGCGGGCTCTGCAGCACCGGCGACATGAAGGTATTGTCGACGCTGACTTCGACGCCGTGCTCGTGCGCGATCTTTGCCACCGCGGCAATGTCGGTAAGCGCCATCAGCGGATTAGTCGGCGTCTCGATGTGGATCAGCCTGGTGGCAGGCCGGACAGCGGCGGCGACTGCCTCCAGATTTCCCGTATCGACGTATTCAATCTCGATGCCGTAGTGGCGCACGATCTGATTGAACAGCCGTGCCGTGCCTCCGTAAACATTGTGGGAACACAGCACGTGATCTCCGGCGCGGAGGGTGGCGACGAGCGCGTAGATGGCCGCCATGCCGCTGGCAAAGGCATGACCGCAGTGGCCGCCTTCGAGAGCCGCAAGCGCGGTTTCAAGGCGATCGCGAGTGGGATTGCCGGCCCGCGAGTAGTCATATCCCTTGTCCTCACCGATCCCTGTGAGCTCAAACGTGGAGGAAAGATAGACCGGTACATTGACAGCACCCGTGAGGGGATCGGGATGCTGGCCGGCGTGCACGGCAAGAGTCGAGTACTTGATTTCGGACATGATCAGCTTTACGCCATTCGCTCCTGCCTTCTAGCTTATCGTGGCGGGGCGGAGCGATCCGGTGGCTGAAGTCCTAGCCGCCGGCAAAGATATTCTTGGAGAGATAGCGCTCGGCGGAGTCGGGAATGACCGTCGCAATCTGCTTGAGCGGGCCCAGTTCACGAGCCAGTTCGATTGCCGCGTGAACAGCAGCGCCGGAGCTCGACCCGGCCACCACGCCTTCTTCCGCGGCCAGCCTCCTGACCATGTTGAAAGCGTCGGCATCGCTCACCATGGAGACACGGTCGCATACCTCGCGATGGAACGTTTCGGGGACGAAGTGGACTCCGATACCCTCGACGCGGTGTTTGCCGGGGGGGCCGCCCTGCAGGATCGATCCCTGCGTCTCCACCGCGACAGTAACAACGGACGGGTTCTTTTCTTTCAGAAAACTTGCCACCCCCGAAAATGTGCCTCCCGTGCCCACGCCTGCCACCCATCCATCCACGCGGCCTTCCATCTGTTCCCAGATCTCGGCCGCCGTGGTGTCGTGATGAAAATGGGGATTTGACTGGTTGGTGAACTGTCCGGCCATGAAGGCTCCGGGGATCGCGGCGGCGGCTTCCTCGGCCCGGCTTATGGCCCCCGCCATCCCTTCACTTTCCGGAGTGCGAATTACCTCGGCGCCGAAACCGCGCATGAGAATGCATTTTTCTTCGGCGAACCCCTCCGGCACGAAAAGCTTTACGGCATAGCCGCGATTCACACCGATGAGCGCCAGGCCCACCCCGGTGTTCCCCGCGGTCGCCTCCACGATGGTGCACCCGGCGCGGAGCAGGCCCCGCGCCTCGGCGTCGGCAATCATCCCCAGCGCCGCCCGATCCTTGATGCTGCCGCCGGGGTTCAAGAACTCGAGCTTGACGAAGACTGAAGCCGCATCCGGCGGGACGATGCGTCCGAGGCGAAGCATCGGCGTGTGACCGACCAGCTGAGCGATGTCATTCGCGACGCGAAGGGACGAAATCCGGTGACTGGCGACGGCCATGGGGTTGAGTTTATACCCGTCGATGCATGCGCCGTCGAGTCCCCCGACTCCCGCTGCCGGAAAGTCAGCAGGTGGCCGGGAGCGAATTCGCGCCCCCGCCATAACGTACCCATCCGGCTGTCAGAAAGTACTTTTTTGGATCATGTGGCCAGGTTTTCAGACCATCCGGACGGATCAATCCTTGCCTGGAAGAGCGGCCTTCTTGGTCCCTGGCACCACGGGAAAGTAGCCGGTTCGGGTACGGACATTCAGCTTGCCCAGCCCTTTCTCTTCTGCGTTGACCTGGATGCGGCGGAAACCAGGTTCGGTGGTGGGCTTGGTGGAGTGGTATCCCAGCGTGTACTGGCTGCGGATATCGCGGGCAACTTCCGCGGCGATCTCGTCCACCTGCTCCAGGGATTTGGGGAAGAAGGCGATGCCTCCCGTCTCCGTCGAGAGCATTTCAAGAGCGCGTCGGGCGTGGCGAACTTCCGAGTGGCTCATCTCGTCGCCGAAAAGCAGACCTATCGAATAAATGACCGGACCCGAAAGCTGTTGTACCCGGCGAATCGTCTGCTCCAGGTTCAAAGTGGAGGCGTTATCTTCACCATCGGTGATGAGCACCAGCACCTGTTTGGGCCGCTTGGCGTCGGCCGCGAGCTTGTCGGCCGAAGCGACCACGGCGTCGTAAAGCGCGGTCCCGCCGCGCGATTCGATATGGGACAAGCCATCGCGAAGCTTGTTGACGTTCGAGGTAAATTCCTGGTCGATGAAGGCCTCGTCTGAGAAATTCACGACGAACGCCTCATCCTGGGGATTGGACGCCTCGACAAGATCGATGGCGCTCTTGTTCACCGCGGGACGCTTCTTCGACATGGAACCGGAGTTGTCCACAACCAGCGCGATCGAAACCGGCAGGTCGGTGTGCTGAAAGCCAATGATGCTCTGCTTCACCCCGTCCTCGAAGACGGTGAAGTTGTCTTTTTGCAGGTTCTGCACCAGGTGGTTGCCGTCCAGCACGGTGGCATTCAACACCACTTCCTCCACATCGGTGTGGAGAACGTATCCGCCGCTTTCCTTTTTAAGGCCTTCGCCGGCGGGCGGCGCCGGGCCCGCACCGTCCGGCGAGCGCACGGGGTCGCGGTCCACGGTGAGCGGAGGAGCCTGGGCCGGTGTGTTGGGCTTTTGTTGCGCCTTGAGCGAAAGAATTCCTCCGGCCAGAAGGACCGCGATTATCGCGTTATTGCAGAGGCGCATAGTAGCCGGTGCGAGCATGAACGGTAAGTGGTGGCAGTCCTTGTGGTGGATTAAGCTTTACTTTAACTTTACGCCACTTGCCATCCCGATGGAGTTCCTTGGGCGTATACCCTATGACGTATTGATTTCTCAATTCGGTAGAAATCTTTTCCGCAATGTCGCTCATTTCAGACAGGTCATCGACCCGGAACATGCGGCCGCCTGTCTCCTCGCAGAGTTCATTCAAGAGAAGCGGACCGGTGCGTTCTTCGGGGGTTGCCGCATACGGATCGAAGATTCCGATCGAATATATTTCGACGTCGGACTCGCGCACCTGCGATCGCACCTCGCCCTCCGTGTAACGGGAGCGGTTGTCGCCGCCGTCAGAGACCACCAGCAGAGCTTTGCGATCGTGGCGGGCATCTTTCATCTTGGCCACGCCGTAATAGATCGCGTCGAGAAGCGCCGTGCGGTGGCCGCTGCGCACCGTGGCCAGGCGCGCCTGGATGTCTTCAACCGAACTGGTGAAATCCTCGATGAGCTCGGGACGATCGTTGAACCCGATAACAAAAAACTCGTCTTCCGGGTTAGCCGTCTTGATGAACTGCAGAATTGACTCTCGGGCGCGGATGAGCTTCGAAGTCATGGATCCCGACAGATCGAAAATGATGCCGATCGAGACCGGGGCATCTTCACTGGCAAAGGTTCTGATCGCCTGCGCTCCATTGTTTTCGAACACCTGGAAATCGTCGCGTTCCAGGCCGGTGACCAGGCGGTTCATGGGATCTGTCACCGTGACCGGCACCAGCACCATGTCGACGTTCATGCGGATCATGGCTCCGGGACGAGCCCGGGTGGCGGCAGTCCCGGTGGCCGCAGGGGCCTCGGCGCCGGCCGGCTCCGCACCCGGCGCAGTTCCGGGCGCGGTCGGGGGAGGAACATGCACTTTGTTCAGTGGATCGTCCTGAGCGCGCGCGACCGCCGCAAGACTCGATAAGAGAAGGATGATGGTCGCAGCGCGGCGCCCTGCCCGGGATCGAGACGGCGAAGGCGCAGGCCCGCTCCCGGTGGTTGCCGAACGCAGAATGGAAGAAGCAATCCTCATGCCGCAGCACCGTTAGGAAGTGAACGTGATCTTAGCACGGTGGCACATCTCCTGGGTGTGGCGTCCAACGCCCGGTTTCATCACGTGGTAGTTGGCCGCTCTGACCCCGGTCGGCACTGGGATACAATCGAGCCTGAAACCTGACACGGTTCACTTTGCAAGGTAAGAACGAACCGGCCGGCGCGTGCCGCCTGTCTGGCTTGGAGCACGACCCTCCGAATGGCTCACATCTACCCATTTCGCGCCTGGCGTTACAATCCAACAGCTCTCCGGTTAGACGAAGTCGTTACTCAGCCGTATGACAAAATATCCCCGGCAATGCAGCAGGCTTACTACCAGAGAAGCCCGTATAACCTTGTTCGCATTATTCTCGGCCTGCCTGAACTGTTCGATGCGGAAGGAAATGAAAGTGTCTACACCCGCGCCGCGCGGGATTTCCGGGCCTGGCGCGAACAGGGGATTTTGATCCAGGAAAAGTCGCCCTGCATCTTCGCCTACTCGCAGCGTTTTCAGGTTCCGGGATCGGATGCTGTCAAAGAACGGCGGGGATTTATTGCCCTCGGCAAGTTGCACGACTATGACGAAGGGGTAGTTTTTCGCCACGAGCAGACGCTTTCCCAGCCCAAGACCGACCGCTTGAACCTGCTCAAGGCGACTCGTGCCCACTTCGGCCAGATCTTCATGCTTTATTCCGACCCTGCGGGGACGGTAGAGCAGCTTCTGTACGACGGGACTTCTCCGGCCGACGCCGAGGTCACGGATGAATTTGGGGTGCTTCACCGGGTATGGCGCGTGAATGACCGCGCCGTGATCGGGCTGCTGGTCAGCGCCATGGCCAACAAGCGGCTGATCATTGCCGACGGTCATCATCGTTATGAAACCGCCTTGACCTATTCCAAGGAACACGGGTCTCGCGGCACCGCCAGGACCGAATCGAGAGTCACCCAGATTCCCCAGCCGCCCTGTCCCGAGGCGGCCGTCATGATGACGTTTGTGAACATGGATTCCGACGGACTGGTGGTGCTGCCCACCCATCGCGTAGTTCACGGTCTGGACGGTTTCGATCCGGATGAATTCGCAAAGTCCGCCGAAGAGTTTTTCTCAATCTCCAAACTGCCCGCAGCCGATCCTGAAGAATACATCGCCACTCTAAAGGGGGAATCCGGCACTGCTTTCGTCGCGGTCACGCGCAGCGGGCCGCTTCTGATGCGCGCCCGGCCTGGAGCCGCGGACGGCCCATTGGCGGCGCTTCCCGAGCGGCTCAGGCAGCTCGATCTCAGTTTCCTCCACACCATCGTTCTCGATCGCGTGCTGGGTTTGGACGCGGAGAAGATCCGCGAACAGACTCACCTGGGATACCTTCGCGATGCGGCTGAAGCCGTCGGCCAGGTGCGCCGGGGCGCGGCCGACGTCGCGTTTCTCACCAACCCGGTCACCATGGAGCAGTTGAAAGAAATCGCATTTGCCGGCGAGGTCATGCCCCAGAAGTCCACCGATTTTTATCCCAAGCTCCTCAGCGGTCTCGCCATCTATGCATTGGAGTAAGTGGGGACAGTGCGCCGTGTGGGCGGCGGCAGGTTGTTTAGCGACAGGCAGACTACCGGCCGCAGTGTCGGACCCCGGCGGAGGCGGCCGGGAGGCTGCCGCGCCACAGAATCCCGCACCTCAGTCCCCGGCTCCTCCATCCACGTCACAACCTGCTCCACCGGCTCCGCCTCCGGCTGCGCGTACTCTGATGCTGATTGACGCCGCCCACGGTGGCGATGACCTGGGCGGGCATCTTTCCACGGGGGAGTACGAAAAGGAAGTGACCCTGGCCATGAGCGTCCGCCTGCGGTCGCTGTTGGGCGCGCGCGGCATCCAGGTGATCACCACCCGCGAGTCTGACCAGTCCGTCGACCTCAATCGCCGAGCGGAGATGGCCAATCACGCCCAGGCTCGTGCCTGCATCAGCCTCCACGCCGCGGAGACCGGATCGGGGGTCCACCTCTTCGTCTCCTCTCTGCCTCCTTCGACACCCACCCGATTCGCGGCCTGGAAGACGGCCCAGGCGGGATGGGTTACAAGGAGCCTGGCCCTGGCGGGCGTGCTGAACTCGGCTCTGCTGCAATCCGGGATGACCGTGACCCTGGGCCGCACCGCACTGCCTGCCGTCGAGAGCATGACCTGCCCGGCGGTAGCAGTGGAGCTTGCTCCCGAGCGGGACACGGACCGCAAGATTGTCGCGGAGCCTGATGATCCGGATTACCAGGCCCGGGTGGCGGCGACCCTGGCTGCAGCCCTGGTGGAGTGGAAAACCGAGGGCCACCAGCCATGATTCCCCGCCACCAGGTCGTGATCTTCTCCGTGCTCGTATTAGCTTCGCTGGGCATGGGAGGGATGCTGTGGCACCTGCGGCAGCGCGCCCATGAGCGCCTGGTGGCGGGCGAGGACTCCGCGCCCACCAAGGCCCCCGAAGTAGCTCCTGCCGAACAGGCCACCCTGATCGTGGCCAACGACCAGGAAGGTTCGCTGCTGGACCAGGTCCACTCTCTGCCCCTGCCTTCCGACCCGGAAGCCCGCGCCCGGGCCGTCCTGGGCCGCTTGCTCGACGTTTATGCCGCTCCCAATGCGAGTCACCCAGTGCCGGGCGGCGCGGCTTCGGTAGCACAGGTGTTCCTGCTGCCCATCGCCTCCGGCGCAAAGGCCGCCAAGCCGGTCTCCTCGGGGGACGAAGTCATAGTGGGCGGGGAGACAGGCGCTGCCGAGGGCAGTCCCGAACTTGCTGTGGTCAATCTGACCAGCACCTTCGTCGCCAGCCACCCATCCGGACTGGAAACCGAAACCCTCACCGTGCTGTCCATCTGCGGCACACTGCACGCCAACCTGCCGAGAGTTACCCAAGTCCGCTTCCTGGTGGACGGCCAACCGAGGCCATCGCTGGCCGGGCACGCTGATCTGACCCGGACGTACATTGCCGCCGAATCGATGCCAACCGAGGGAGTGCATCCTTGAGCCCGGGCGCACCAGGAACACCTACCATCGGTGTGTTCGATTCCGGATTCGGCGGCCTGACCGTGCTGCGGGCCCTCATGTCCGGCATGCCGCATGCCCGCTACGCGTTCCTCGGCGATACCGCCCGGCTACCGTACGGTTCGAAGTCGCGGCGAACGATCGCCCGCTTTGCCGTGGAGAGCGCGCAATTCCTGGTCCGGGAACAGGGCGCCGAGTTCCTGGTCATTGCCTGCAACACCGCCAGCGCCCTGGCCCTCGACGCGATTCAGGACGCAGTTCCGGTGCCGGTGCTGGGCGTCATCGAACCGGGGGCGGCCGCCGCGCGCGCGGCCTCCGCAACTGGCGATGTGCTGGTGATTGCCACCGACGCGACGGTGCAGAGCCATGCCTACGCGGCAGCTTGCCGCTCCCAGGGGCTAAGAGCGCTGGAGAAGGCCTGCCCCTTGTTGGTGCCGCTGGTTGAAGAGGGATGGACGCAGCACCGGGTCACCGCCGAAGTAATTCGAATCTACCTCCACGAACTCATGGCGGAGGCGGAGGAGCGCGGACTGGGCCCCGATTCGCTGGTGCTGGGCTGTACCCACTATCCCCTCCTGCGTCCGCTGATTGAAGAAGCGGTTCCCGCCGGGATGCGCGTCATCGATTCCGCGGAGTCCACCGCGGTCACGGCATTCAGCCTGTTCGCATCCTCACGGCAGTCCGGCCCCACGGGCGAAACCGAGGTGCGCTGCTTTGCCACTGATTCGGTGGAGAAATTCGAGCGGCTGGGTTCGCGGTTCCTGGGTCGTCCCGTCAGTAACGTCAGTCTGGTGGACCTGGGCGGATAGCTGACTGGGTAGCTTGCTATTCTGAATAGCGGTCCTTGCCATAGTTCCCCTCACTTGAATCTGGAGAAAGTTGATACCGAATGATTGATCTCGCAGGTAAGACGGCCGTTGTCTTCGGGCTGGCCAACAAGCGCTCCATCGCCTGGGGCATTGCCCAGAAGCTGCACGCGGCCGGCGCGGCCCTCGCCATTTGTTATCAGAACGAGCGCATGAGGTCGGAGGCTGAGGGGCTGATCGATGAGCTTTCCGGCGCCACTGGGTTTCAATGCGATGTGTCCAACGACGCCGAGATCGAAACGCTCTTCACCGCCCTCAAGGCGAAGTACGGAAGCATCGACGTGCTGGTCCACGCGGTCGCTTTTGCCCCCGCCGAAGAGCTGCGCGGAGAATTCGTAAACACCTCGCGCGAAGGCTTCCGGGTGGCGCACGACGTGAGCGTCTATTCGCTGATCGCGGTGAGCCGGGCGGCTGTCCCGCTGATGTCAGAAAACGGCGGCAGCATTATCACTCTGACCTATTTCGGGGCCGAAAAGGTCGTCCCCAATTACAACGTAATGGGCGTAGCCAAGGCCTCTCTCGAAGCCACAGTGCGTTACCTGGCATCGAATCTCGGCGCCAAAAATATCCGCGTGAACGCCATCTCCGCCGGCCCCATCAAAACCCTCGCGGCGCGCGGAGTGGGCGCACTCGGAGACATGCTTAAATCGCACGCCGAGCGGGCCCCGCTGCACCGCAACGTGGATCAGCTCGAGGTGGGTGGGGCGGCGCTATTCCTGGCCAGCTCGCTGTCGAGCGCGATCACCGGCGAAACTATCTACGTTGACTGCGGCTACAACATCATGGGCTTTTGAACACCACCTGGGCTTAGCCGCTTCAACTAGTCATAGCCGCAATCTCCGACCACACCGAAGGCTCGACCGGAAGGCCGAGCCTCTTGTTTTCTTCGCGTATTCTCAACGTCTCTTCTCCGGGATAACGCACCGGCTTGCCTGGCTGGGCCGGACGGCAGCGATGCAGCGAATCGATGATGGCATCTGCAACCGCGCCTCCGTCCGGCCCTGGTCCGAGGGTCCGGGGGTCAATCGCCAGGAAGAACTGCGACAAGGCAGTTTCGCGAAGCGGGTCGGGAACAAGTTGATGGGTCGCGTTTCCCAGCGATAACGTGGCCGCGATCGTATCGAGGAGAACGGAGAGGCCCGACCCTTTCCAAAACCCTATCGGGAGCGGACGCTGCGAGGCCTCGATGGCGGCCGGATCCCGGGTGAGGTTTCCTTCCCCGTCAAATCCGCCGTCCACGGGGAGCGGCTCTCCGCGCTTCCGGTAGCTCTCCAGTGCGCCGTATGAAAACTGCGACATGGCCATGTCAAGAACCACGTGGCCGTCATCGCGGGGTACGGCGAGGATCAGGGGATTGTTGCCGATGGCGGGGTCGACTCCGCCCCAGGGCGGAAGGTTGGGCATGGTGTTGGTCCAGCAGATAGCGATGACGCCGGCTTCAGCCGCCTGCCATCCATAGGTTCCGCCGCGCATCCAGTGATTGGTATTGCGAAGCGCCACACACCCCAGGCCATGCAGCCGGCTCATCTCTATAGCTCGCTTCATCGAGGCCCAGGCATTGAGATTGCCTGGCCCGGAGCGGCCATCCCAGCGCTCCAGGGCGCCAAAGCCCGCGATCAACTCCAGCTCGGCGTGCACATCGACACTCCCGTTGCGGATCGTAGCTATAAAGCGCGGGAAGCGGTTGACGCCATGCGAGTAGACACCATCACGAGTGGTTTCAGCGAAGAGACGCGCACACCGCTCCGCGCGTGCCTCGGCAAAACCGAGGCTGCGCAGAATGGATGCAAGCTGCGAGACGACTTCGGCGAATGGTATTCGCTTCATGGTATCCGTGTGACGATGGGAACGCCGCGGGTGATCGCGACCAAACCCTACTGGTGATAGTTGGGGTACGGCGGGCGCTCCACCTTGGTGGGAGGATGCCTGGCCAGTTCTTCTAGAGCGAGCGAGACCGCCTTTTCGAGCTGGGGATCGTGGCCTTCACTAACGGCCTTCGGGTCTTGTTCGATCGGGTAGTCGGGTTCGACGCCGTGGTTTTCCACATCCCACTGACCGGCAGGGGAGAAGAAAGCGACGCTGGGAGAGGTGACGTGGCCGCCGTCCATCAGCACCGGGATGTTGCCAATCCCGACCAATCCGCCCCAGGTGCGCTTGCCGACCAGTGGACCGATCTTGGCTTGTTTGAACAGCCAGGGGAGCGCATCGCCGCCCGAGCCTGAATTCTCGTTGGCGATCATTACCTTGGGCCCATAGATGGCGGCGTTGGGGGTGTGTTCGATGGCGCCGTAGCGAGGCGCCCAGTAGGACTCGACGTGGCGATTGAGGACTTCAACGAAGTAGTCTGCAACCTGCCCGCCGCCGTTGAAGCGCTCATCGATGACCGCGCCTTCCTTGTCTGTCTGGGCAAAGTAGTAGCGGTTGAAGTTGGTGAAACCGCCGCCGCCGGTGTCGGGCAGGTAGACGTAGGCCAGCTTGCCGCCGGAAAGCTCATCGACCTTCTTGCGATTGCTCTCGATCCAGTCAATATTGCGCAGGGTGGCTTCGCTGGCGACGGGGGTGACCGAGATGTCGCGGGCGTTCTTGCCGTCGGCCGGCCCCACCCGGATGCTGATGACCTTGCCCGCCGTGCCCTCGAGGAGCTGCTGAATATCGATGGCGGAGGTCAAGTCCTGGCCCTCGATCGCCAGGATGCACTCACCTGCGGCAACATTGAGGCCGGGTTGTGCCAGCGGAGGTTTTTCGCGGGGGTTGAACACGCCCCCGGTGTAGATCTTGCGGATGCAGTAGCGGTCATTCTTGATTTCGTAATCCGCCCCGAGCAGGCCGCCGGGAACCTTTTTGGCTTCGGGAATCGCCCCGCCATTGCCGCGCAGGTGACCGACAGAGAAGGCGCCCAGCATCTCCTGGAAGATGTAGTTGAGGTCGGCTCGGGAAGCCATGGAAGCGACGTAGGACTCGAAGTGGTGCTCGTCGGCAACGGTATCGGCGCCGTGGAAGTTGGGATCGTAGAAGTAAGCCCTCTCGATGCGCCACACCTCGTGGTACATCTGGGACCATTCGGCGGCCGGATCCACACGGACCTTCATGTCCGCCAGGGAAAGCGCACCGTCGCCGGGCTTGACCGGTGCGGCAGGCACGATGACCCATGACGGCTGCCCTCCTCCGCCCGGAGCAGCGTCGCCGTTCTCCGCGTGATGACCGAGAGCGAGAAGCATCTTTTCCCCATTGGCAGACAGCTCGAAATTCTCGACATTCTCGGCCAGCTTCTCGGTTTTGCGGTCTTCCTGGGTCCAGCGGCTCAGGGTCGCGCCGCCGCCGTTTCCGAAGCGGCCGGACTCCGGTCTCTCAAGGAAGTAGACGCTGCCTTTGAGCCCCGCCGCGAGGCCGGTGTAGACCGCGGCCGGCAGCGGGAGCGCGACGATGCGGGATTCGATGCCTTGGAGATCGACCTTGACAGGCTTCACGGAAGTCTTGCCGGTGCGAGCCTTCTCGTCGTTATTGGCTTCTTTCTCCTTTTCCTTATTTTCGGCCTCGGAGCCCTTCTTGCCCTCCCCTTCCTTGTCGGCGGGTTTCTCATCGTCCAGTTCGGGGGCGACCGGAGAGGCCTGATCCCGCGCCAGGACAAGGGCGTAAATGTTGGACGTGACCTGGTAAAGGTCGCTGGTCATGTCGAGCCCGTCGGAGGTGGGGCCTGCGTTGGTGCTGGTGATGAAGAAGAGATACTTGCCTTCGCGATCGAAGGCGGGCATGCGCGAGTCGGCCATGGCACTGGTGACCTGCGTGGATTGCCCGTTCTCGACCGAATAAAGAAACAAGGCATGCAGATGGTTGGGCATGGAGCGCGGATAGGCCAGCCACCTGGAGTCGGGCGACCATGCAACTTCGTAGCTCCCGTCGGAGAAACCGCCATAAACGTTCTTCTCGCCGACGGAAACAAGCTTGCCGTTCGCGGTGTCGAGAATCCAGGTGTTGAGCCGGTTGTCGTGGAAGGTGAGCCGCTTGGAATCGGGCGACCAGATGGGGTCGAAGTAGTAAGTGGGCTCTTTGGCCAACTCAAATCTTTTCACCGCTGCCCCGCCGGCCTGGGCTGCACCGAACTGCGAGGCGACGTGCAGAGCATAGATGCCGGACTCATCGGAAAAGTACGCGATGGACTGGCCGTCAGGCGACCAGGCGGGCTCGCGTTCCATGACCCCGGGAGTGTTGGTGATATCACGCGTCGGGCCATGCTTGGCGGCAACGGTGAAGATCTCGCCATGGGCTTCAAAGGCAGCGCGCAGCCCGGTTGGCGAGATGGAAGCGTGCTCGACCTGGTCGGGAACGGATTCAATATGTGGACGCACCTCAGGGAGATCCGCGTCGATCTCGATAGGCACGACGTGGCTCGTCCCTGTGGCGGTGTCGTAGAGGTAGATGTCGCCGAGGCGGTCGTATACAAGGGTTCCGCCTTCGCCCGACAAGCTGCGGATGTCGGGGCCGTCGTTGGGAAGAACCTCCGTTACCGGAGTCTTCTTCACCGAGGGATCGTATCGAAAGATGGCGACGTGGCCTTTGCGGGCGGACAGGAAGTAGAGCCGGTTGCCGGCATAAACAGGATCGAAGTCGGAGGCGGTCTCGTGAGGGACCTCTACCGAATCAAGATCGGGGAGGGTGGTGACCCAGATGGTGCTGGCCAGGCCGCCATGGTAGTTTCCCCAGGCGACGTAGGTGGTGTAGTTAAAGCTGAAGGCCGGTCCGAGTGGCGAGTACGCGATCTGCTTGCCGTCCGGAGAGAACACTCCCTTGAAGGCCATGGGGAGCGGGAGGGGCGTCGCAATACCGCCCTCAGCGGGCACCGTGTAGAGCTGCGTGTACCGGCTGGCGGATTCGCGATTGGAGCGGAACAGGATCTTCTTGCCGTCGTGCGTCCAGCCCACGGCAAAGTCGGGAGCGGGATGATAAGTAACGCGGTGAGGAACGCCCCCGGTGGCGGGGATGGTGAAGACGTCGGTGTTGCCGTCATAGTCGCCGGTGAAGGCGATGGTTTTGCCGTCGGGCGAAAAGATCGGGGCGGTTTCGATCCCCAGCCCGGTGGTGAGGCGGGTGGCTCGGCCGCCGCTGCGCGGCACCGTCCACAAGTCCCCGGCGTAGCCGAAGGCGATGAGTTCGCGGCTGAGCGCGGGACGCTGAAAGATGTGGGGTTTGGCGGCGGCGGGAAAATTCTGCAGACCGAATAACGCGGTAGAAAGAAAGATGGCAAGGACGGGCAGAGCGATTTGAAACCAGCGGGACGGGCGCACCACGACCTCCGGGGAAGATCTCGTTCCAGGAATGAAGAAATGATATCGCGGGGCAGCGGACAGCCGGCGTACGCGCTTCAGTTCTAACCCCTGGGGCCGCTGTCGGCCGGAAAGGGCCTTAACTGTCCTTGAGAGTAACCGTGATCTTGCGCGCGTCGCCGCCTTCAGACGCAATGGAAATATCGCCCGTGGCGCGCTTGCGCAGACTCTTGAACTTGTCGCCCCACTCGACCAGCACGAGCGAGTCGGGAGTGAGCAACTCGTCGAAGCCAAGGGTCTCGAGCTGGCGCTCCCCGTCGAGACGGTAGACGTCTATGTGAAAGAGCTTGACGGGCTTGCCCTCACGGGTGCCGTCGTACTCGTGCAGCAGGGTGAAGGTGGGACTGGTGACTTCGTCGGGCTCCGCGGCGTCGAGGGCCTGGGCAATGCCTTTGACCAGAGTGGTCTTGCCGGTGCCGAGCTCGCCACGCAGCAAGAGCAATTGGGGAGGCTTGAGCAGAGCGACGAGTTTGCGGCCGACTTCAACAGTGTCCGCACCACTCCGGGTGGTGAACTCGTGGATGCGGCCTTCTGCCACAGGGGCTTCCTTGCTCATTCTGCTGCCTCACGGGAGCTGATTTCCGGCACATGCTCCAGACATCCCGCGGACGATGATTTGTTCGCGGACCCCAAAAAGCCCGGCGGCAGCCCCTGCAACCAAACATAACCGTTGTTGGCCTGCGAGCGAAAGCGAAAAGCCAGAGAAAGCTGAGGAAGACTGTCAGTCGCGAGCAGAGTGTGTTCGTCGTAATGGCGCACCGCCAGGTCGGCGGCGAGCCCGTGCAGAAACACTGCCGCCTCGACAGCGTGTTGCGGGTCACTCCCATATTGAGCAAGAAGGCCGGCAACAATACCGGTGAGCAGGTCGCCACTGCCGCCCTTGGCCATGGCAGGATTGCCGGTGGTGTTGACGGCGACACGGCCGTCGGGGTGAGCGACAAGGGTGCGCGCGCCTTTAAGCACGAGGATTACGCCGTACCGTTGGGCGAAGTTGCGAGCCACCTCGAGACGCCGTGCCTGAACCTCGGCCGTCGGGATGCCCGCCAGCCGGCTCATCTCTCCCGGATGGGGGGTGAGTACCACGACGCGTCCGCCTTTGGTCAACTGCGATAGGCGCGCTGGATCCTTGGCGAGGATGTTGAGCGCATCCGCATCGATGACCGCGGGCATGGTGGTTGCCTCGAGCAGCCCGATACAGAATTTCGCGGTGTCGTCGCTCTCTCCAAGGCCGGGACCGATGGCCAGCACCGTGATTCCCTTGGTAAGAGCGGCGATCGATTCCGGAGAAAGATTTTCCGGCGTGGCCTGTCCCGCGGAGTTGGCCTTGAGGGGCAGCGTCATGAGCTCCGGCTGGTGGGATGAAACCACCGCCAGGGCGGGGGCAGGAACTGCCGCAGTGACCAGTCCCGCCCCGGCGCGCATCGCGGCTACCGAGGACATGACCGGGGCTCCGGCTTTGCCGCCTCCTGATCCGAATGACCCGCCCACGATCAACACATGGCCGAATTTCCCCTTGTTGGATTCAGCGGCGCGGGGCTGGTGAACGAGCGACTGCGCCGAGCCGGCCCACTCGAGTTTGAGCTGGGAAAGGACGAGGGAATCGGGCGAACCAATGGGCGCGACGACGATGGGTTGATTCCAGCTGCGGGTGAGCTGGCCGAAAAGATGTGCGGGCTTGGGAGCGGTAAATGTGACTACAGCGTCGGCGGGAAAGACGGGGTCGTTGACGGCTGCGTCCGTCGAGTCGGCGGGCCACCCGGAGGGCAGATCGATCGCGAGGATGGGTTTTGGCGTGTCGCCCTGTCCGGCCTTGACCCAATTGAGTGCTTCCAGAGCCAGGCCCTTGAGCGGAGGCTTGAAGCCGGTGCCGACGATGGCATCGAGAAACAGGTCGGCTCCTAGCGCGGAAATGTTAGAGCCGAAATCGGCGGATGTTCCGATGGTGTGAACCGCGCAATTGCCGGCTTCGTTGAGCTCGCTCCAGGCCGTCGCGGCATCCCCTTTGAGATCTGCAGGATCGCCAAGCAGAAGCACCGTAACAGAGAGGCCTTGTTCGGCGAGCAGCCGGGCCGCCATCATGCCGTCGCCTCCATTGTTGCCCCGTCCGCAGAGAACGGTGATGCGCGCCGCGTGCGGAAAGTGAAGCCGCGCCAGGGCCGCAATCGATGCCGAGGCGTGGCGCATCAGATCGATGGAAGCGATGCCGTACTCTTCGGTAGTGGCGCGATCGCAGGCCTGCATCTCGGCGGCGGACAGAACTCGCATACCTCCATGGTAGCGGTTGGGGATTCCGGCCGTGAATGCAGCGCGGAGATCGCGTGCGGGCCCGAATCGCAAACCGGTCAGGCATCAGGTTGCAGTGGGCGAGGGGGACAAGATGAGTGAGAGTCCGGAAGCGGAAAAAGCAACATCGGTATTTGATTTGGAAGCACTGGCGGCGGGCTTTCCTTCGAGCTCCGACACCCTGCTTCTCGACATGCGGCTCACGGATGAGCCGGCTGCGAGTTCGCGGCTGTTCCGCATTTATCGAAGCGTCCCGGCGCACTATCACGCCACGTGCGACGAATATCTACAGGTGATTTCAGGGCAGGGCGTGTTCGTCGTGGATGGAAGCGCCCCGGTTGAACTGGGGCCGGGGCAGCTGCTATTTTTCCGCCGCAACGTGGTCCACAGCATTCCCGAGATTGTCGCCGGGCCGCTGGTGGTTTTCTCCGTCGATACGCCGCGGCGCGATCCCTCCGATGTGCACTTCGTGGATCCGGGCGCCGGAAGCGCTGACACGTTCATACGGACCATCAAGCCGTGACGACCGCCGACTCCGCACCAGCTTTGGAATGACGCCGAATGTAGGTGAGATCAAGTGCGGCGCTAAAGCAGCGTCACCAAAAACCATCCATTCAGAACAGCGATAAGTACTGCCGTGGCCCAGCCGAGCACCTTGACTCCGGGCGCGTTCACGAATTCACCCATGTGCTTTCGGCTCCCGGTAAAGATGACCAGCGGCACGACCGCGAAGCTGAGCTGCAAAGACAAAATGACCTGGCTGACGAGGAGCAACTTCTCGGTTCCCTGCTCGCCGTTGATGGCGACCACGAAGATGGTGGGCACGATAGCTATGGAGCGGGTGATCAGCCGCCGCAGCCAGGGCGCGACCTTGAGGTGAATAAAGCCCTCCATCACCACCTGTCCGGCCAGCGTTCCTGTGATCGACGAGTTCTGACCCGAGGCCAGCAGGGCGATCGCAAACAGGGTGCTGGCCCCCACCACACCGACCAACGGGCTGAGAAGTTTGTAGGCGTCTTCGATGGCAGCCACTTCGAAATGCCCACTGCGATGGAAAACGGCAGCCGCCACGATCAGGATTGCAGCGTTCACAAACAGCGCCAGAGTCAGGGCCATGGCCGAATCGATGTTGGCCATGCGGATGGCTTCGCGCTTGCCTTTGGGCGTGCGCTTGTAGCGGCGGCTCTGCACGATCGAGGAGTGCAGGTAGAGATTGTGCGGCATGACCGTGGCGCCGAGCATGCCGATAGCGATAAAGAGCATCTCGCGGTTGGCGATGATCGAGCGGGCCGGCACAAACAGGTCGTGGAGGGCCAACCCATACTCGGGCCGGGAGAGAAACATCTGAATTCCGAACAGGCCCAGGATAATCCCGATCAAGGCTATGACCACCGCCTCGATATAGCGGAACCCCCAGTGCTGCAGCAGCAGGATCAGAAGCACATCGAGGCCGGTGATCAGCACGCCCCAGATTAGCGGAATATGAAAGAGAAGCTGCAAGGCGATGGCCGAGCCAATGACCTCAGCCATGTCACAGGCCGCGATGGCGATCTCGGCCATCAGCCACAAGGTGAAGCTGAGCCAGCGGCCAGTGTTCTGCCGGCATAACTGCGCCAGGTCGCTCTCCGTGGCGACGCCCAGTTTGAGCGACAGGCTCTGCAGCAGAATGGCCATCAGGTTGGAGGCCATGATCACGAAAAGAAGGGTGTACCCGAAGCGCGAACCGCCGGCGATGTCAGTGGCCCAGTTACCGGGATCCATGTAACCCACCGCTATCAGAAAGCCGGGGCCAAGAAAGCCCAGCAGCCGTTTCCAATAGAACGGCGACCGCGAGATGGAGACAGAGGAGAACACCTCCGGCAGGGAGGGATTCTGTGTCGCAGGCCGACTTGTGATTTCGGTAGCCATGTCAATGAGGGGAGATGCAGTGGCCCGTCGTAAAGACAGTATGACACGGATACATTAACCATAGTTAATTTCTAAAATTATTTTACGTTCATCACTTAATCTCCCGCTTGCAGCCAGACGGCCTCGGCAGCCGGACGCCCCAGTATGGATTGGCCGGCCGGCAATTCGACCGAAACTGTCTGGTCGTAATTCTGGCTCAGAACCCGAAGGCGCTGGTTCGGTCCGATGCCGTGGTGGTGCAGGAACAGCAGAAGTTTGGGATCCCGCTCCTGGAGGCTCACAACGGAATAGGTTCTGCCCGCGACTGCTTCAGAGAGGGGAACCTCCCCGCGGCGTTTGCGCACCGCGGGGTTCTCCGGAAGCACCGCGTTGCCGTGAGGGCAGGCACCCCCCTCGCCGAAGCGTTCGCGAAGCTTCGCTTCAAATGCCGGGGAGACCGCGTGCTCCAGACGCTCGGCTTCTTCGTGGATCTCGTACCACTCCATGCCGAAAACCTCGCTGAGCATCCGCTCGATCAGGTGATGGCGAAGCGCGGTGCGAAGTGCGGTTTCGCGGCCTTCAGAAGTGAGGCGGACAATGCCGTCCTCGCCCACCTCGACGCAGCCGTCGCGCTTGAGGCGCTTGAGCGCCATGGTGACAGCTGGAGCCGACACCTCCAGCCAGTGAGCCAGCATGGCGGGGATGACCTGCCGACCTTCGGCTTCCGCCTCTAGGATCGCCTTGAGGTAATTCTCTTTCGAGACATGAATGGAATCTTTCATCGGTGATTCGAAATTCAGTCTATACGCCCTGGAACAAAACCGATGCCATTCCGGCACGCATACGGAGTGGATGGGGCATAGCTATACCGGGATACGTGGAGGAGCCGCACAGGCGAACCTGGAAGTTTCACCAGACTCTCAGTTTTCAGCAGAACTGGATTCGTTGGCGCGGCACACGACTCACTCTTGAAGCGGAACGCGATCTCTTCATCGATCACGCCGGGCCCCAAGCGAAGTTCAGCGGTCCGAACTCGACCCTCAGAAGGTCGCGCTGCTGGTGGAAGGCCGCGAGAACATCAGGGAAGCCAAACTCCAACAGTGGATCGCAGAATCGGCTTCGGTGAGGAAGCCCGCCCCGGGAGATCTCACCGCCTAGAAAGAGCACGGATCCGGTGGCTGCCGTTCTCACCACGATCGCAACACACAAGTATTCAGGCTCCGCTTTACTGCTTTACACGCACCTTCGGCTCAACGGAAAGTCCGGGCCGCAGCAAGTGATTGGGATCTTCGTGCGCCAGGTCGGTGAAGTCGATGCGCACCGGAACACGCTGCACCACCTTCACATAATTTCCGGTCGCATTCTCAGGCGGGAACAGCGACAGCACCGAGCCGGTGGCGCCGCCGATTTGCGTAACCTTGCCGGAGTAGTCCTTGCCGGTTGCATCGACATGGATATCGACCGTCTGGCCGGCCGTCATGTGGCGCAGCTGAGTCTCCTTGAAGTTCGCGGTGACCCAGATGTTTTCGAGTGAGACGAGAGTCAGCAGGTTCTGCCCGGTCGAAACGTTCTGATTGATCTCGACGCTCTTGCGGGTGATAATGCCGGCCTCGGGGGCGACGAGCTTCGTATAGCTGAGATTGAGGTTGGCCTGGTCGAGCTGGGCCTGGGCCTGCTGCACCTGCGCCAGGGCCTGACGCGCCTTGGCATTCTGCGCGGCCACCTGTTGCGGGCCGGTCTGCGCGTACTTCAACGCGGCCTGGGCGCCGGCTTCGCGCTGACGGGCGACGCGAACCGCGTCTCCGGCTGCCTGGGCACTGGCCTGGGCGTCGGCTACAGAGGCCTCCGCTGCGGCTGCTGCGGCCACGGCACCGTCGTACTGCTGCTTGCTGATCACGTCCTTCTCAACCAGCGGCTTGTAGCGTTCCAGATCCGCTTGCGCTTTGACGTTGTTGGCCTGGGCCTGGACCACCCGCGCCTGGGCGGCTCGCAATTGTCCCTCGGCCTGCGCAACCGTGGCATGAGCTCCGCCGACGTCTGAACTTGCCGAGGTCAGCGCGCTGCCCGTGTTGATGCTGGTCAGGGGCACGTTGACATTGGCGGCGGCGGCATTGGCCTGCGCGCTGGCCAGCGCAGCCTTGGCGTTTTCGACCGCGACCTGGAAGTCCCGCGGATCGAGATCGACGATGGGATCGCCCTTTTGCACCAGCTGATTCTCGTCCACGTAAACCTTCTGCACCTGCCCGGAGATGCGCGAACTGACCTGGATGAGGTGGCCGTTGACCTGCGCATCATCGGTGTCTTCGGTGAAGGTGGAGTGCCACCAGAAGGCCAGAGCGCCGACGATGAGGATGGCGACGACGACAATGATGATGCCCCTGCGGCGGGAGCGCGGCTGAGCGACCTCAGTCGTCGTATCGTGCTCGTTTTGCACTGCTGTTGTCGATGTGTCCGCCACGTTCACTTCCCTCCCAGATAACTCTTGTAGTTCTCGCCCGCGCCCAAGGCCCGCGCCAGGCTGAGCTTGGCAATGTTGTGTCGATAAAGGCTGCTGACATACTGATCGTTGGCCTGGGCCAGTGATTGTTCCGCCTGGCTCACGGCCAGGTTATCGCTGACTCCGGCGGCGTAACGCTGCTGGGCTTCGCTGAGAACCTGGTTGGCAAGATCGACGCTGGAGTGCGCCACGTCAACCTGCTTCTGCGCCGATTCAATGTCGAGCAGGGCGTCGCGAATGTCCGCGTCCACCTGTGCTTTCATGTCGCTCAACTCGGCCCGTTGCGTGTCGAGTTGCGACTGGGCCTGCTCGGCCTGCCCGCGCAGCGCAAATTCTTCGAAGATCGGGACGCTCAGCGCGGCAGTGGAATCGACCGTGCCGTGCGAGTGACGCACATTCACTCCGATGTCACCGTAATCGGCCGAAATCTTGAGAGTCGGAAAGCGGCTCGCCGTCGCCGCCTTGCGCTGCTCTTCGGCGGCCTTGGTCTTTTCCACCATGGCGGCTAGATCCTTGCGGTTGGCGTGGGCCTGGCGGATGGTCGCGTCGATATCGAGCTGGTCAAAGGCCGCATACGGCGCCTTGTCGACCAGGTTGAACTTCTGCGCTAAAGGCAGTCCGATGGTGCGGGCCAGGGCGAGCCGATCCTTCTCGAGCGAGTTCTGCGCGACGATGAGCTGCTGCTGCAGGTTTTGGTAATCGACCCGGGCGCGCAGCTCGTCGAGCAGCGGCGCCGTCCCGGCCTGGTGGCTTTGTACAGCCTGGTCGAGAGAAACCTTGGCGGTGTTCACCTGCGCCTGCGCGCTCGCCACGCGGGATTCATCCGACACCACCAGCAAATACGCGTTGCCCACGGTCAGTACCACCAGGTCGCGGGCGTCCTGCGCGCTGAGTTGCGCGGCGTTGAAGTTGTGCTTGGCAGCCAGGTAAGTTCGCAGCGAATTGACATTGACCACGGCCCAGTCCAGCGAGGCGCGAATATCCGTATAGCCAAACGGTCCCACGATAGTGGGGAACCCAGGGATGCGCAGGCCTTCGGCGGCCAGGTCAACCTGCGAAACCGCCTCTTTGATGCTGCCATCGACACTCGGCAGCAGCGATTGAAGCTGGCTTAGCCGCTGTCCGCGCGAAGTGGCGGTCTGAGTGCTGCTGAGGATTACGCCCAGGTTGTTCTTAAGTCCGCGCTGGATGGCATCGTCGAGGGTCAGGTCGATGCTTTGTGCCGACACTTCACCGACCGGCACGCTGCCCTGGTAACTGGCGCTGCTCGGCGCGGCCGCGGCAGGGGCGCCAGAACTGGGCAGCGCCTGTGCCGCAAGTCTTGCCGAGTTGAAAAGTGGCGCAGAGACGCCCGCCACCACGACGAGGCCTGGGAAAAGTATTCGGGCGCAGGAACACAGCGCGAGCTTCTTGAGGTGTCTTAACGGCATCGATGATTTCGACCTTGTACGACATGGAGCAAAGGCAACAGCCCAAATTGTTAGCTGACTAATGGATGCAGACAGATGTGCCCAAGGTTCCTAAACAGTGTATCGAAGTGTGCTCGAAGACGTGACAAACCAGGCCCGCAAGGGAAATCCACTCCGGGACGGGGGGACGGCGGAAGCGCCGGGCATAACCTTGCGGATGGCAGCGCGTGCGGGCGCTTCGCCTCAGTGCCCCGTCGAAGCGTGAAGCAGTTGCGATGCCAGCGAGCACAGGCCCTGTCGGAACAGTTCCCGGACCGCGTCCGGAGTCCACCCAACGGCCTGCGGTCCGCCGTGGGCGGCCAGCAGGGCGGCGGTCTCCCCTGACGTGAGGCCGGCCACCGCGCGCAGCACGTAGATGGTTCGCAGGGCGGTAGGGAGGCTCTCCAGCCACGCACGGACGCGTTCGCGGTCGGGGCCTTCGATCAGGCGCTCGATCTCGTTGCCGGCGGCGGCATCGAGATCGTCGTTCTCAATGCAGGTGACCGCCGGTTCGAGGTCTTGGGGAGCGGCCAAGCCGTTCGGGTCACGCTCGGCGAGCAGATCAACGGCAGCGCTGGCAAGGGTGGTTCTGCTGCTCCTGCGGGCTTGCTCGGCGTCGGTACAGGCACCGATGTCGGCACGCTCAATCGCAGTCTCCACCAATCCGATGCTGTCTTCGCCTTCACCTACCAGCATGGACGCCAGGCTGTAAAGGCCCGAGGCAATTACGTCGAACATTCCTTCCATGCCTGCGAACGCCTCGGTGACCGTCTCCTCATCCTTGGGGTGGCCATCGAGAAGCCCGTGCATCTTGTCGACAAATGCGCCGGCTTCGGCCGGAATCGGCTGCTGGGGGATCAGCGCGGCGTTGCTCGTAGGGGTTTCCTCAGGCATCGGGATTACTCCTCCAAGGGGAATTAACGGGTCCGGGTGAAGCAGGTGCGCCCATACTCTATCCTCAACCCGGCGGGCGGGCGGGGTCAATGCGCCGGCACGACATCCGCAGAAGCGTCCGCACCTGCCAGAGCAGATACGCCGAGCTTTAATGGAGCTTTAATATTTGCGTCCGCCTCATATTGTACGGGTGGTGTTATCCGTATGATCCCGGCTCACCTGCCCCACTCGGGACACCCAAACGCTGTAGACTCTCAACACGCCTGATTGGACTGAAGAGATGGCCAGAAGCAAAAACCGACAAAGCCTCTTTAATGGACGCGACGCCTCGTGGATGCAGTTCAACCGCAGAGTGCTGGAGGAGGCCGAGGACGCGGCCAACCCGCTGCTGGAGCGCGTGAAGTTTCTCGCCATTACCGGCAGCAACCTGGACGAGTATGTTGAAATCCGCCAGGCGGGGCTGATGCAGCGCATTGAAGACGGATTTCGGGAGCCGGGTTATGACGGGTTGCGGCCGGAGGAGTCGCTAGCCGCCCTCACCACTGAAATCCACCGCTTCGTCGATGCCCAATATGCCTGCTGGAATGAACGCCTGCTGCCGGAACTCCGCAAGCAGGGGGTTCGCCTGCTCGAGTGGAACGAGGCCGACGAGGAGGCGAGAGCCTTTGCGCAGGGTTATTTTCAACGTGAAGTAGACCCCCTGCTGACGCCGGTCGCGATTGACCCGGCCCATCCGTTCCCGCGAGTGTTGAACAAGGCGCTGTGCCTGGCCCTGCTGCTGCGACCCAAACGCCGCAGCTCCAGTCCCCAGGTGCTGGGGGTGGTCACGGTCCCGCGCGCCCTTCCCCGCTTCGTCCGGCTGCCCGCGTCGGACGGCAAATTTGACTACATGCTGCTCCAGGACCTGATCGCGCAGAACCTCACTGCCATGTACCGCGGCTATGAAGTGCTGGCGCATGCGGCCTTTCGCGTGACGCGCAACTCCAACCTCTACTTCGAAGAAGAAGAGGCGCGGTCGCTGCTGGAGTCAATCCGCGTGGAATTGCACAACCGCCGCAAGGGAGACTCGGTACGCCTGGAGATCGAGGCCGGCTCTCATCCCGATATCGTGGAACGCCTGCGGGTGAATTTCGAACTGGAAGAGGACCAGGTATTCCGCGGCGACGGGCCGGTGAACCTCTCCCGGGTCATGTTCTTTTACAGCGACGTGCAAAGGCCGGACCTGAAGTACCCGCCTTTCACGCCCAAGCCCCTGCACCTGAGCCGCAAGGCCAACAATATTTTCGAAGATCTGCGCACCCGCGACATTCTTCTCCATCACCCCTACGACTCCTATGAGCCGGTGGTGAGCTTTGTGGAACTGGGGGCCGAGGATCCGGCCGTCGTGAGCATGAAACAGACGCTCTATCGGACCAGCCAGGATTCGCCCATGTTTCGCGCTCTGATCGATGCCGCGGCCAGCAAGGAAACCACGCTGGTGGTGGAATTGATGGCGCGGTTTGACGAGGCCTCCAACATCCGCTGGGCGCGCAGCATGGAAGACGCCGGGGTGCAGGTGTTTCACGGCGTGGTGGGGTTGAAGACCCATTGCAAGCTGGCCATGCTGGTGCGGCGCGACGAGGACGGCGTGACGCGGCGCTACTGCCACCTGGGCACCGGCAACTACAACCCCGTGACGGCGCGCTTCTATACCGACCTGAGCCTGTTGACCTGCGACCCCCAGATTACCGAGCGCGTGCACATGGTCTTCAACTACCTCACCGCCCACGCGGAGATCGACGACTACCGTCCCCTGCTGGTGGCCCCTCTGACCATGGCGGAAAGTTTCCTGGGGCTCATTCGCCGGGAAGCCGAGCACGCCAGCGCGGGGCGCCAGGCCCACATTATCGCCAAGATGAATGCCCTGCTCGAACCCAGCGTCATCGAAGCGCTGTACCAAGCCTCGCAGGCCGGCGTTGAAATAGACCTCATCATTCGTGGGGTTTGCGCGCTGCGACCGGGGGTCAATGGCCTTTCCGAGCGAATCCGGGTGCGCTCGATCGTGGGCCGCTTTCTTGAACATTCACGGATTTTTCATTTCGCCAACGGCGGTGACGACGAGATTTACATTGGATCCGCGGACTGGATGCCGCGCAACTTGTTCGAACGCTGCGAAGTCGTCTTTCCGGTGCGCGATCCGGCCGCATTGGCGCGGATCCATGATGAGATTTTGCCTGCCATCCTCGCCGACACGACTAAGGCGCGCCTGCAACAACCAGACGGCACCTATGTCAGGGCGGCCAAAGTAATGAAGGACATGCCTGAGTTTTCGAGCCAGAATTTTTTCATGCAGCTCGCGGAGGGCAAGGTTGGGCTGGATGCCATCCCGCGTCCCAGCGTTCCCAAGCCTGCGCCCAAGCGGACGTCGCGCAAGGCAGTCGCCGCCGACTGACATCTCCCGTCAGAATTGACCAGAGCCCCGGTGCCTGAACTGCACGAGGCAGTTTGCCGTTTTGGCACCTTTGGCATCTCATGAGAAGCGGGGCATTTCACATCTCTGGCCTTTGCAGCATTTGCCGGCTGAGGCGGTCGATTTGCGAATCGAGCTTAAAGCCGCGGAATCAGTTGATCAGTAGACTTGGCCCGGCGACAACGCCCGGGAAGCGTATCAGGAGAGTTGAATGGCAGACATTGAACCGCTTGTCTTCAATGGCGTAACGCCGGAGCAATATGCCCGGCTGGTTAACCGCGCCAAGGCGGCCGGCATCGACATTATCGGCAACAATGGAACGGTCCAGAAATATGGCGCGGGGATCGCCTATGACTATGCGCCCAGCACGGAAGTGCTGAAACTGGAATGCACCAAGACGCCGTTTTTCATGAAGCCCGGCGACGTTTACGCTCGGCTCCGCGCCCTGGTGGTCGAAACCTAGTCCGCGCGAACAGTGCCAGCCAACCTGCGACGCGGGCTGCGTCCTCCTAGAATAGGAGTGGTGTTGCAGTCTGAGGCCAATCCGTATCATGTCGCAATCGAATCAGCACTTGACCTGACACCACAACCACGCCCCGCGCAGGAGCTTTGCCGGCTCGCGTTGCGTGCGTTGCAGTTCTGGCACCTCACCAGCCTTGATGCGCCAACCGTCGCGGCGGTTTGGTGCTCCGCATTTGCCTGGAGCGCCGGGGTGCGACTTCCGCCCTGGGCACCGCTGCTGCTGGCGCTGGTGGCCTGGACCGCGTACCTCTGCGACCGTCTCCTCGATGCGCGGGCAGGCTTGGAAAGCCCGTTCCTCCATGATCTGCGAGAAAGGCATCATTTCCACTGGAGACATCGGCATGTCTTATCACTGTGCGCAGCGTGCGCGGCTGCGGCCAGTGCGTGGATGATTGCGGTGTTGCTGCCTCCGGGGGCCCGGGCGCCGGATTCGGCAGTAGGCGCCGCCACCCTCGCCTACTTTTCAGGAGTGCACTCGCGCGGGAAAATTGCGAATCGAATGCCGCGCTTTCTGGCTTCGGCAGTCTCCAAAGAACTTCTCGTCGGGCTTCTCTTTACAGCGGGATGCATGCTGCCCGCCTGGGTGCGTGTGCGCGCCGGCGCCAAGGTAATTCCAGAGCTGGTAATGCCGGCAATCTTCTTTGTGGGACTGGCTTGGTTTAACTGCTTCGCTATTGCGAATTGGGAGAAGGTTCGGCACAGCCGTCGCTCGCCTTCGGTCAACAACGCAGGGCCGCCGAAGGTCTTTCTGATTGCCTGCGTTCTGGGCATGACGGGACTCGGGACAGCGTTGCTGCTGGCGACCGTTGCTCCGCGCGCGGCGTTGTTGCTGGCGATGGGAACGGCGAGCGCATTTCTACTCGGCACTCTGGAGGTGGTGCGGCCGCGGCTCTCGGCCGTAACGCTGCGCACCTGCGCTGATCTCGTGCTGCTCACCCCTGCCTGCCTCTTCGCGCTCCCGGGGCTGCACGGATGACCCGGTCCCTGTGTTCGCCGGAATCGGTCGATACGGTTTCGCCGGATGGGCACCCCGCGGAGGATGCGCCTCCCGATATCCCGATCCTGAAGCCGTTAACGCCGCCGCCGGATTTCAATCGGCTGGCGATCATCTACAAGTGGATGGAGTGGGTCAGCTTCGGCCCGTGGTTGCAGCGCTGCCGTTGCGCATTCCTGAACGAGACCCGCGCTTGCCGCCACGCACTGATCTTCGGCGATGGCGACGGACGCTTCACTCAAAAGCTCCTCAGGATCAATCGTTCGATCCAGGTGGAAGCAGTGGACGCCAGCGGGGCGATGCTCAAGGCCTTGGTACGGCGCGCCGCCGCAGATGCCGGGCGCGTGACCACCCACCAAATTGACGCCAGATGCTGGAGCCCTTCAAAGCACCCCGGCGCCCTCGATCTGGTGGCAACCCATTTCTTTTTGGATTGCCTCACCACTGAGGAGACTGCCGCCCTGGCTTGCGCCGTTCGCGCGGCGGCACACCCCGAGGTGATGTGGATAATTTCAGAGTTCGACGTTCCCGATGGATGGTTCGGACGCTGGATCGCGCGGCCACTGGTGGCTGCGCTCTATAGGTCGTTTGCCCGGATGACTGGGCTGACCGTCCAGCGCCTGCCCGATCACCGAGGAGCCTTGAATGGCGCCGGCTTTGCCTGTGTTGGTCGACGAAAGTGGCTGGGAGGACTGCTGCTGAGCGAGATTTGGAGGGGGTCGCAATAGACACGCATCCTGTTCGACGATGCTGCACCGTTCGATCCCCCGGACGTCCCGAATTGCCCATTACGGTTTTGTTACAAAGCTGTTAAAATGACCGGATAAGGAACTGTGATTTCAGCTATCTGATTGACTCAAGACAGCCCTATGAATCTTTATCTTATGCGGCATGCCGACGCCGGACTTAGCCGCGAGAATCCACTTCTCGACAGGAAGCGCGGCTTGGTGAAAGATGGCAAGGAACAGTGCATGCTGATGGCGCGCGTATTAAACGCGCTCAAGGTGCAGGTTGACGTGATCGTCTCCAGTCCACTCAAGCGCGCGCTGCAGACGGCCCAGTTTGTGGCTACAGAAATGGGAATTGAGAGCCGTGTCGAAATATGCCCGGCCCTGGCACCCGAGGCGGCTTACCCGGAATTTCAGGACATGATCGCCAAGTACAGCGGACGCGAGGGATTATTGGCGGTGGGACATAACCCGAACCTGTTTCAGTTTCTCGGCAGGCTGGTCACGGGGAACGGCGGCGCCAACCTGCGCATGCGCAAAGCAGCGGTAGCCAGGGTCGACCTGGAGCGGCACCCGCCTCAGTTGCAGTGGATCATCGACCCGCGCATGGTGCGAGGTATCTACGCCAGCGTGGCGAAGAGTTCGCGTCCGAAAACTTCCCGAAAATAGGCGGATTCTTTCCGCAGCGACCATAGCTCAAGTTCCGCCCCGGTGCGTCCCGGCCGGATCTCGATGTAAATCCGCTTGGGATAAACCTTGGCGGCGACCCGCAGCACATCGCTGGCGCGATCCTGGTTGAGCGCCACGGCCAGCCGCAGCAGGACCACGGCGCGGAACACATTCTTGTGCTCGTCGGTGGGAATGTTGCGCATGGCTCGATCCCCGGCCTGGGGACGGCTTTTTCCCAGGTAACGCGCGATCGCCGAAATGATGGTGCGCTGCACCGGCGTGTACCCGTACATCTCGGAACTGGAAATAATGTACTGCGTGTGGCGGTGGTGTCCCTGGTGATTGATGAACTTGCCGGTGTCTCGCAATACCGCCGCCGCGGCGATCCAGTTGTCGTACTCGGGCGGCAATGTGTGCAGGCTTTTGAGTTCGCGAAACAGTTGCAGAGCATGTCCGCGCACCGGCTCGGCCTGGCGCGGATCCACCCCATAGCGGCGAGCAGTGGCCAGGACGCTTTCCCAGCGTTCGTGCTCAAATTCCCGGTGACCGCTGGCGCGAGTATCGGATTCGGCCAGCATCTGGGCAAGGATGCCGTCCCGAAGGCCGAGCGATGAATAGCGAAAGCCGGGTAGCGCAAAGGTGTCGAGAAGTTCGGAAAAGACCTCGGCGCCGGCCACAATGATTTCGGCGCGGCGGGGTCCGATGCCCGGCATTGCCTCTCGTTCGGGAAGCGCCAGTTTGGCCAACCGCGCCGACAGCTTGCGCACCAGTTGCGTCGGCGCGAAACCCGCCGTACCGGCTGCCACTGCGCGCCAGTTCCCGGGGCGGGAAGACTCGCGCCGGGCTGCTTTCTTGGCTGGCTTTGCCGACAGTCCCGCAGACTTGATGACGGCGGCGCAGGCGTCGGACAGCGCGGCGGCCGTGCCGGACGTCGCGATCATCAGCGAGACCTTTTCGGCGGGAATCCGACGCCGCGCCCGTCGCAACTCTCGTGCAATCAGCTGCCGCATCTGGGCCAGACCCTCAGTCGGCGCCGGATCAGCCGAGGTTAGAAACTCCTCGGTGAGCCGCACCGCGCCGAGCGGCATGCTCACGGTTTCGCGGATGCGCTTGTTTTCAGACAGCGTGATCTCGCAGCTTCCGCCGCCCAGGTCGACAAGCAATACGCGGCCGCCCATGCTCGCCTCGCCGCTCACTACCCCGCGGTGGATGAGGCGGCCTTCTTCAAGGCCGGAAATGATTTCCATGTTCCAGCCGGTCTCGGCTTTGACCCACGCCTGAAATGCGGGGCCGTTGCGCGCGTCGCGCATAGCCGAGGTGGCCACTACGCGCACCTTGTCCACTGCGTGAGCCTGCACCGCGCGCTGAAATCTTTTGAGAGCCCGCAGTGTGGCCGTCATCGCTTCAGGCGACACCAGGCCAGTCTCGAAGACACTCGAGCCGAGTCGGGTCACTTCGCGATCTTCATGAAGTGTCTTGAGCCGATGCGCAACTACGCGAGCGATCTTGAGACGGCAGGAGTTAGACCCGATATCAATAGCGGCGAACGTCGGCATGCGGCGTAAACGGGTTCCCCTCTGGCGAAATAATCTCTGCGGCCAAGATACACGAACGGGCCCTGCTTCGATGTTACGGCTTGTCGTATAGGGATCGGCCATGGCACCAGGCCACGTGTGCCGTTTACAGAATGCCCATCAACCTGCTGGTATCCTGAAGCTTGTACCGAACCCCAATGATCAAAGCTCCTCCAACAAACAATCGAGTGCAGCAAGGGATTTCAACAGGGACTGCGTGGCTCGTTCTGGCGTTGATCTTCATCGCCGTACAGGTTGGTTCTCTCTTCACGCCTCCGCTGCTCGATGACGCAGACGCTTCGCATGCGCAGGCAGCGCAGCACATGGCCCAGAGCGGCGACTGGATCACGTTGAAGGTTGACGGCATTCGTTATCTTGAGAAGCCACCCCTGCCTTATTGGATCGAGGCGGCATTTTATCGCGTGTTCGGCGAAAATGCTTTCGCCACCCGGCTGCCCAACTCGCTGGCCATTCTCGGCTGTGCGTGGCTGGCCTGGTTGTGGGCGGGACGGGCATGGGGACGGCGCGCGGGATTCTATTCCGCGCTGGGGATTTTAACTGCCATCGGCCCATTTCTGTTCACGCGTTTTGCAATCCCCGAGGCAGTTCTTTCATTCCTGCTGCTGGGTGCGCTCTTCTGTTTCATCACCGGACTGGAGAGCCGTCGCGACCTGCGCTTCTACGGGATGTGGGCAGCGTTGGCGCTGGCTACGCTCACCAAAGGGCTGATCGCTCCCGTCTTTTTTATTGCAGCGGCGGTTCCACTATTGCTGCTGAGCGGTCAATGGAGGCGCTGGCGCGCGCTCAAGCCTCTAAGCGGAACGCTGCTCTTTCTGGCGATCGCGGCACCGTGGCATATTCTCGCGGGCCTCGCCAATCCCGACCAGGGCCATCCCATCGGCAATCACCCCACCCCGGGAAATGTGCACGGCTTCTGGTATTTTTATTTCCTCAACGAGCACGTGTTCCGCTTCCTCGGCACGCGCTATCCGCATGACTATAACCGGCTGCCATTTGTCTGGTATTGGCTGGCGCACCTGATCTGGCTGTTTCCATGGAGTCTCTTCCTCCCTGCGGTAGCCGTCATCGCCTGGCGCACGCGGCATCGCTGGATGCAGCATCTGCGCCGCGATGCCGGCCAGACGGTTGACTTCTATCTCGATTACGCAGCGCGAGAAGACGTGGCCAGCTACGTGAGCCGGCTTAAGTTCCGAGTGCGTTCGGCTTGGCTGCTGGGGCTCTATGCGGCCTTCATCCTGCTCTTCTTCTCTCTCTCGACGAACCAGGAGTACTACACGTTTCCGGCGTGGCCGGCTTTGCTGATCCTTATCGGCGGTATCCTGGCAGGAATCGAAGAGCAATCCGGAATGAGCCTTGGCTCGGCATCTGGCGATGTAGCGGTGCCGCTCTCGACCAGATGGCTGACCGGCGCGCAGGCGGTGTTTGCGGTGGTCGGTGCGCTGGCCGCGGTGGCTCTCGGCTGGGGGCTCTGGCAATCGCGCGATCTGCCTTTCGTGGCTGACATCGGGAGTTTGCTGGCTCACCGCGATGTGGGTGGATACACGCTCTCCATGTCGCACTTCTTCGACCTGACCGGGCCATCGTTTGCGGCCCTGCGACTGCCGGCGGCTCTGGCGGCGGTGACCCTGCTGGTGGGGCCGGCTGTCAGCTGGATGCTGCGCCGGCAGCGTAAACATCTCGCCGCAACCACCTCGCTGGCGATTACCAGCGCGGTGTTTCTGGTGGCCGCACACATTGCATTCGCGCGCTTCGAGCCCATGCTCAGTTCCCGGCAACTGGCGGATGTCATCGTCGAGAAAGGATCGCCCTCGGATACTTTCATCATCTATGGCGACCAATCGGATGCGTCGTCGGTGGTGTTTTACACGCATGATTTTCTGCGTAAGCCGGCCGATGTTGTGCTCGAACCTTGTTCGCCGCATGGCGAAGGATCATCATTGCTGTGGGGTTCCTGCTATCCCGATGCGCCGAAGATCTTTCTGAGCGAAGACGATCTCTCGAAGGAGTGGGGAACAGGAAATCGCAAGTGGTTGTTCGCGCAGGACACCAACCAGCCCAAGGCGGAGCACTTGCTGGCCGGGCGGCTCTATCCGGTGAAGTCCATCGCCGATAAGGCGCTGTGGACCGACCGCCCTCTGAAATGATCCCCGGGCCTTGCTGCGATCACTTCAACTCGTCGATGACAGCCGTGCGCTATTTCGCCGCGCGCATCTTGCCCCCGGGAAGCAATTGAAAGACGCGGCCGCGCCAAAGGATGCGGCTGGATGTGTAGCTGGCTGCCCAGAAGAGAAACCCCATCAGGTCGCGAACGGGATAGAGCACCAGCAGCCCAAACCAGCTGTAGTCGCGCGCAACCAGGTTGCCGACGGCGACCGACAGTGCCAGGCGCGACACGATGCTCCATGCCAGCAGGGCCAGCCCGGCCACCCAATGGCCGAGCGCACTTGCGGCGGCCAGGCCCAGGATCCCGAAGGGCACGCTGAATGTGAGCGCGGTGCCGAAGTGCCCCTTGGGCCGCGAAAATCGCGTGGATTTCATCCAGCGTACCTGGTGCTTGAGAGACTGAACCAGGCTCGCATTGATGACCATATGATCGATGGAATGATGACTGAGCACGACTCGTTCGCCCAGCTTGAATGTCTCATTGCCGAGAATGAAATCATCCGCGCAATAGTCTGCCGTCACCTTGAAGCCGCCCATGCGGCGAATGGTCTCGCGGCGGAAAGCCATGGTGGGACCGAGGGTGAACTGCATCCCCTCCATCATGCGGGCCACCAGGACGCCGGCGGTCATCTCAACCGACATTCCCACGGCTTCCAGACGAGCCCAGATGCCGCCTTCAGCGGCGATGCCGCGATAGGGACATGTCATGGCCCCAACATGCGGGTCCGCAAAGGGCAACGCAACCGCGCGCAGATAATCGGCGGTCACGCGCACGTCACTGTCGCTGACGACTAAAATGTCGTGCGCCGCCGCCGTTTCCATCAATTCCAGAGAGGCGACCTTCGCGTTGATATAGGGCGGTTCGCCGGTCGATAGAAACTGCACCGGGATGTCCGGGTAGCGCGCGGCGACCGCTCGGGCAACCGCGAGCCCCGCGTCTTCAGGGGAGCGTGCGCAGAAAAGGATCTCGTAGCAGGGATAATCCTGTTCAAAAAAGGTAGCGAGGTGCTTGTCTAGATAGGGTTCGCCGCCGTGCAGGGGTTTCAGCAGGCTAAGCGCGGGAGTGAAACCAGGCTGTGCGTCGAGGCGCGCAAAAGCCGCACGGCGCTCGCGCAGGTAACCCGGCACCGCCCACAGAACCATCGCAGCAAACACCGTGGAGGTAATCAGGCCAAAAATGGCCACTACGAGCAGAGCGTACACCATGCAGGTTCAAGAATACCCGCCGATACCGAAGTGGAGGAATGTGTGCGGCCGGCAGCTTACCGTCCAGGGATTTACCGCGATCGATTCTGCGCCGGTGTTGAGCACGGTCAACTCGCCCGAAAGCGATCAGGCCGTCTGCCAGGCGCGATGATTGGGATGCGGCAATTCGTTCTCCTGCCGCGAACTCTCGGGCGAAGCCGCAAGCGGAGAGCCGCTGACCGGCAGGAAAACCCGGAAACAGGTTGCACCGGACCCCCCCGAGCGGTAGCTGCGGCAGGTGAGCGAACCGTCATATTTCTGCACGATCCCCTTGCTGATCCACAGGCCGAGCCCCGTGCCCTTGGTGGATTTGGTGCTGAAAAACGGCTGGAAGAGACGCTTGGCATCTTCCGGGCGGATGCCCACCCCGGTGTCGATGATGGAGATGGCCGTGCCACGTCGCATCGATCCCCAATCGGCGCACTCCCGCACAAAGATGCGAAGATTGCCACCGCTGGGCATAGCCTGGATGGCGTTGCCGATGAGATTCAGAAAAACCTGACGCAGTTCGACCGGGAACCCCTGCACGATGGGAATGCTGGCGTAGCGCTTCTGCAGACGTATGTGGCTGGAATGGAGAACCCGTTCCTGAAGCTCGAGCACATCATCGAGAAGCTCGGCGAGGTTTACCGGGATCGGCTGCTTGCTTTCGCGGTAGAAGCTGAGCGTCTGTCGGGTGATGTGCGAGACGCGCTGCAACTCCTGCTCGGCGACATCGGCAAAGTGGCGAGCGGTGTCGTCGAGAGAGGGATGATTGCGAACCAGGTAGAGGGTGTTTGTTATCGCCGCAAGCGGGTTGTTGATTTCGTGGGCAATGATGCCGGCGACGCGGCCCATGGCGGCAAGCTTTTCGGTCTCGCGCAGAGCTTCCTCAGCCTGCAGCTGGGCGGTGATATCGCGGCTGACTTCGAGCACCGCGTTGCCTTCCTGGTTCATGGTTTTACGGCAGGCGACGACAATCTCCGAGCCGGCGCGGGTCTTCTGCACCAGGTTGCCCTGCCACCATCGATTCTGCCGCAGTTCTGCTTCAACCTCTTCGCGCGGAACCGGGAACACCGTCTGCAGAATGCTGTGCATATCCCGATTGTGAATCTCCTGCCGGGTCCACCCGTAAAGGTTTTCTGCGCCGGTATTGAAAAAGATATTGGCTCCGTTCAGGTCGCGCACCATGATCGCCTCGGTAGCAAGGTCGAGAAGCGCGGCGCGCATGCGGAACTGTTCTTCACGCTGCCGCAACTCGTCGGTCCGCTCGGCGACGCGATGCTCTAATTCATTGTTGAGCTTCTCAAGCTGGCGGGTCTTGCGGTGCAGATCAACGAAAATGCCGATCTTGGCACGCAGCACATCAGGAACCACAGGCACCGAAATATAGTCGACTGCCCCGCTGCGGTAACCCTGCAGTTTATCGGAATCCGTGAGATGCACGCCGGAGATGAAGATGATTGCAGTTTTCTGAAACCGGGGATGCTGACGGATGACGTCGGCAAGCTCAAACCCGTCTATCTCCGGCATGCTGACATCCATCAGCACCACGGCGATGTCGGTCTTCAGCAGGATGCTGAGCGCCTCGCTGGCAGTATTGGCCTTGATGAGATTTTCTCCCAGCTCTGCGAGGATGACTTCGTAACTCAGCAGCTTTGCCGGCTGGTCGTCCACCATCAGGATGTTAACTTTGTCATCTGCCATGCAGCCCTCATTCCCCATACTGCTCCAACAAGCGGTCTCCTCCCAAAAGGTGTGTTAACGATGAAGCCACATGCGCAGTGCCGAAAGTAATTGTTCGGTGTTGACGGGCTTGGCCAGGTACTCAGACGCACCCGCTTCCAGGCACTTTTCCCGGTCGCCCTTCATCGCCTTAGCCGTGAGGGCGATGATGGGGAGGCGGCGGAGTGCCGGATTTTGACGGATGACCTGCATGGTCTCGTAACCGTCCATCTCAGGCATCATAATGTCCATCAGGACAATCGCCAAGTCAGGGGTGGTTTCGATGGTCTCAATGGCTTCGCGTCCGGTGCCGGCCGAGAGAACCGTCATGCCGCGGCGTTCCAGCACACTGGACAGTGCAAAGATATTACGCACGTCATCATCGACCACCAGCACCTTGCGTCCCGCCAGGGCATCGTCGGAACGATGCAGGCGGTCGAGCATGTCCTGCTTGGGCCGCGGCAGATCGGCAACCACGCGGTGAAGGAACAGCGCGGTTTCGTCGAGCAGGCGCTCCGGCGATTCGACGTCTTTAACCACCACGCTGCGCGCGAAGGTGTGAAGCTGCGAATCCTCTTCTGGGGTTAGTTCGCGGCCTGTGAACACCACCACCGGCAGGTCCTGCAGTTTGGGCGTGACGCGCAACTGTTCCAGCACCTCGAAGCCCGTCATATCGGGAAGTCGCAGATCGAGCACCACGCAGTCATAACTGGAGTCATGCAGTGCGGCAAGCGCCGCCGCACCTGAGTCGACGGTCTCGATGTCGATGTCCTTGTGCCCTAGAAGTTCGCAAATGCTGAGCTGTTCGGCGGGATTGTCCTCGACCACCAGCAGGCGCTTGCGGCGGGGCTGCGAATAGTCGCGGATGCGGGTCAGTGCGGCGTCCAGGTCCTCGGTGGACGTGGGCTTGGTGACAAAAGAAAATGCCCCGCGCGACAGGCCATGATGGCGATCCTCGTCAAGGGTCAGCATCTGCACGGGGATGTGGCGCGTCTTAGCGTCCTGCTTGAGGTGATTGAGAATCGTCCAGCCCAGCATGTCGGGGAGGAAAACGTCGAGCGAGATGGCGTTGGGGCCATATTCGCGGGCCAGGGCAAGAGCTTCGGCGCCGGACTGCGCTACCAGCACCTTGAACCCCTTGTCGCGCGAGAGATCGCACAGCACCCGCCCGTAATGCGGATCGTCTTCAACGATCAACAGGACGGCGTCGCCTTCCTGCAGATTGTTGCGATCGTCCTCGAGGCGCGACTCCTGCTCTGCGACAGCAACGTTAGAGAGAAAGACAGGTACGGCGGGCATCGAAGCCCCGCTCTTTTCAGGCTTGATGATGGAGGCAGCCGCGGGTCCAACATACGTCTGCGGCAGGTAAAGCGTGAAGGTGCTTCCCTGCCCCGGCGTGCTGCGCAACTGGATTTCGCCGCCCAGGAGGCTCGCGAGTTCGCGGCTGATGGCGAGACCGAGACCGGTCCCACCGTACTTCCGGCTGGTGCCTGCGTCAGCCTGCTGGAACGCCTCAAAGATGATGCGCTGCTTTTCGGGAGGGATTCCGATGCCTGTGTCGGAGACTTCAAACGCGATGACCGAACCCGCGCCGGAAAGAATGGGATGATCCTGGCTCCAGCCCGTTGTCACCGACGAAATGTTGAGTCTGACGCCGCCGTGTTCGGTGAACTTGAACGCGTTTGACAGCAGATTCTTGAGCACCTGCTGCAGACGCTTGGAGTCGGTGACGAGGCTGCGGCCCATGCGCGGGTCATGCGCCACTTCAAACGAAAGCCTGCGGTTTTCAGCCTCGTGGCGGAATGGACGGCCCACCGTTTCAAGCAGCGCACCGAAGAAGATCTCCTCGGCCTCGACCGACACCGTGCCCGACTCGATCTTGGACAGGTCAAGAATGTCGGAGATCAGATTGAGCAGGTCGGTTCCGGCGCCGTGAATGGTGCGGGCGAATTCGACCTGCTTGGGGGTAAGGCTGCCGTCGGGGTTCTCTGCGAGTTGCTGGCCAAGCACCAGGATGGAGTTGAGCGGTGTGCGCAACTCGTGAGACATGTTGGCGAGAAATTCAGACTTGTACTTCGAAGTAAGTGCGAGTTCGCGCGCCTTCTCTTCGAGGGCACGGCGGGCCTGCTCGATTTCCTGGTTCTTGCGTTCGACTTCGTAATTCTGTTCGGCCAGCTGCTGCGCTTTCTGCGCCAGCTGCTCGTTGGTCTGCTGCAATTCCTTCTGCTGGGTCTGCAACTCGGTGGCGAGTTGCTGCGACTGCTTCAGCAGGCCTTCGGTTTGCATGGTGGCTTCAATGGAGTTGAGCACGATGCCAATCGAAGCAGTAAGCTGCTCGAGAAAAGCGAGGTGCGATGCGGTGAAGTTGTTGAGGGTCGCGAGTTCAATGACCGCCTTGACGCGGTCTTCGAACAGTACCGGGAGAACGATGACATTCTTGGGGACGGCTTTGAACAGGCCGGACTTGATGGGCGTGGTCTTCTTGGGGAGATCGGTGATGAGCATGCGGCGCTTTTCAGCAGCGCACTGGCCAACAAGCCCCTCGCCGATGCGGACTTCACGGAAGTGCCCTTCCGGTGTGTCGGCGTAAGTGGAAAGCAGCACCAGCGCGCCTTCCGGCTGCGAAGCCTCACTCTCCATCTGGTAGATGACGCCTTGTTGCGCGTTGACGAGCGGGGCAAGTTCGGACAGCAGCATGCGGCCCACGGTGCCCAGATCGCGCTGCCCCTGCAGCATGCCGGTGAACCGCGCCAGGTTGGTCTTGAGCCAGTCCTGCTCGGTATTGCGGTCCGTAGTGAGACGAAGGTTATCAATCATCGTGTTGATGTTGTCCTTCAGCTCTGCCACTTCGCCGCGGGCTTCGACCTGGATGGAGCGAGTGAGATCTCCCTTGGTGACGGCGGTAGCCACTTCGGCAATGGCGCGGACCTGGTTAGTGAGGTTGTCGGCCAGCAGGTTGACGTTGCCGGTGAGATCTTTCCATGTGCCTGCGGCGCCCGGCACGTTGGCCTGACCGCCAAGGCGGCCTTCCACGCCCACTTCGCGAGCCACGGTCGTGACCTGGTCAGCGAAGGTGGCGAGCGTGTCGGTCATGTTGTTGATGGTCTCGGCCAGCGCGGCAACTTCGCCCTTGGCATTCACGGTCAGCTTCTGCGTGAGCGCGCCGTTGGCCACGGCCGTAACGACCTTCACAATGCCGCGAACCTGTTCGGTAAGATTGGCGGCCATCACGTTGACGTTATCGGTGAGATCCTTCCACGTGCCGGCTACACCCGGCACCTGCGCCTGTCCGCCAAGCTTGCCTTCGGTGCCCACTTCGCGGGCCACGCGAGTCACTTCGGCGGCGAAGGCGTTGAGCTGGTCCACCATCGTGTTGATGGTGTCTTTCAACTCGAGAATTTCGCCCTTTACATCCACCGTGATCTTGCGCGACAAGTCGCCGCGAGCCACGGCCGTGGTCACTTCGGCGATGTTTCTCACCTGCGCCGTGAGGTTGCCGGCCATAGAGTTGACTGAATCGGTGAGATCCTTCCACGTACCGGCTACGCCCTGCACGTTGGCCTGGCCGCCGAGGCGGCCTTCGGATCCCACTTCGCGGGCCACGCGCGTCACTTCGGCAGCGAACGAGCGCAACTGCTCGACCATGGTGTTGAGGGTTTCTTTGAGCTGGAGGATTTCGCCGCGAACGTCGACCGTGATCTTGCGTGACAAATCGCCGTTGGCAATAGCGGTGGCCACTTCAGCGATGTTTCTCACCTGCGCGGTGAGGTTGCCGGCCATGAAGTTCACCGAGTCGGTGAGATCCTTCCACGTTCCCGCCACGCCCGGTACCTGCGCCTGGCCGCCAAGTTTTCCGTCGGTGCCCACTTCGCGCGCGACACGCGTTACCTCGCCGGCAAAAGCGTTAAGCTGATCCACCATGGTGTTGATGGTGTTTCTCAACTCCAGAATTTCGCCTTTCACGTCGACCGTGATCTTGCGCGACAGGTCGCCGCGGGCCACGGCGGTGGTGACTTCAGCGATGTTGCGGACCTGGGCGGTAAGGTTGCCGGCCATGGAATTAACCGAGTCGGTGAGATCCTTCCACGTTCCCGCCACGCCGGGCACGTTGGCCTGGCCGCCGAGACGGCCTTCAGTGCCGACTTCGCGCGCTACGCGCGTCACTTCGCCAGCGAACCGGTTGAGCTGATCCACCATCGTGTTGATGGTTTCTTTAAGCAGCAGAATTTCGCCCGACACGTTGACGGTGATCTTTTTGGAAAGATCGCCGGTGGCGATAGCGGTCGACACTTCGGCGATGTTACGCACCTGGCCCGTCAGGTTCGAGGCCATGGAGTTCACCGAGTCAGTAAGATCCTTCCATGTGCCCGCCACGCCCGGCACCTGCGCCTGGCCGCCAAGCTTGCCATCGGTGCCGACCTCGCGGGCGACGCGCGTCACTTCACCAGCGAAGGCATTGAGCTGGTCCACCATCGTATTGATGGTGTCTTTGAGCTCAAGAATTTCGCCCTTCACATCGACGGTGATCTTGCGCGACAAGTCGCCGCGAGCCACCGCGGTTGCGACTTCGGCGATGTTACGCACCTGGCCGGTCAGGTTCGAGGCCATGAAGTTGACGTTGTCGGTGAGATCCTTCCACGTGCCGGCGACACCCGAGACCTGCGCCTGGCCGCCAAGCTTTCCATCGGTGCCCACTTCGCGAGCGACGCGCGTCACTTCCCCGGCGAAGGCGTTCAACTGATCCACCATCGTGTTGATGGTGTTTTTCAGCTCGAGAATTTCGCCCTTCACATCGACGGTGATTTTGCGCGACAAGTCTCCGCGGGCCACGGCGGTAGTCACTTCAGCGATGTTGCGGACCTGCGCTGTCAGGTTGCCCCCCATCGAATTGACGGAGTCGGTGAGATCCTTCCACGTACCCGCGACGCCAGGCACGTTGGCCTGGCCGCCAAGCCGCCCTTCCGTGCCCACTTCGCGAGCCACGCGGGTCACTTCGCCGGCGAACCGGTTAAGCTGGTCCACCATGGTGTTGAGCGTTTCTTTGAGCTGAAGGATTTCTCCGCGGACGTCCACCGTGATCTTGCGGGACAAATCGCCGTTGGCGATGGCCGTGGCCACTTCGGCAATGTTGCGGACCTGGCCGGTGAGATTGCCGGCCATGAAGTTTACGTTGTCGGTGAGATCTTTCCAGGTGCCGGCCACGCCGGGAACATTGGCCTGGCCGCCAAGCTTGCCTTCGGTGCCCACTTCGCGGGCTACGCGCGTGACTTCGCCGGCGAATGCGTTGAGCTGATCCACCATCGTGTTGATGGTGTCTTTCAATTCCAGAATCTCGCCCTTCACGTCGACCGTGATCTTGCGCGACAAGTCGCCGCGAGCGACGGCGGTGGTCACTTCGGCGATGTTTCTCACCTGCGCGGTGAGGTTGCCGGCCATGGCATTGACCGAGTCCGTAAGATCCTTCCAGGTGCCGGCCACGCCGGGAACGACGGCTTGTCCGCCGAGCTTGCCGTCCGTGCCCACTTCACGGGCCACGCGCGTCACCTCGGAGGCAAACGACCGCAGCTGATCTACCATCGTGTTGATGGCTTCCTTGAGCTGCAGAATTTCACCGCGGACGTCCACTGTGATCTTGCGTGACAGGTCGCCACTGGCCACCGCGGTAGCCACTTCGGCGATGTTACGGACCTGGCCAGTGAGGTTCGAGGCCATGGAGTTGACCGAGTCGGTCAGATCTTTCCACGTGCCGGCCACGCCGGGAACGACCGCCTGCCCGCCGAGCTTGCCGTCGGTGCCCACTTCGCGGGCCACGCGCGTGACCTCGGCGGTGAAGATGCCGAGCTGCTGAATCATGGTATTGACGATCGAGGCTGAACGAAGAAATTCGCCCTCAAGGGGACGGCCATCTACGTCCATTCGGACCGTCTGGGTAAGATTGCCCTGGGCCACTGCGGCGATGGCGCGCGTCACTTCCGTGGTGGGCCGCAGCAGGTCCTCGACCAGCGTGTTGACCGACGACTCCATGTCGTCCCAGGCGCCGCGGCGACGCTCCACGCGGATGCGCTCGCGGGTCTTGCCTTCTTTGCCCACGGCTTGCCCGACACGCTTCAGTTCGAATGCCATCTGCTCGTTGGCGGCCACGATCTCATTGAAATTGTCGGCGATCTTGCCCGGGAGCCCCGTCCAGGTTACGGGCAGCCGCACGCTGAAATCGCCATTCTTCATCGTCTGAAGACTTTCAAGAATGGCGGCCAGATATTCGGGAGCCGGATGATCCAAACCATTGGGCGGGAAAGGCCCCTGCCCGTCTTGCCCGATGTCGGGCGGCTGGATGGTCGATGCCATGTTACGAACTCCTGAGAAAAATTAGGGCTTCCAGAGCAGACCTGGGCCGCCGCAAACGTTCGAATCAGCCGAGGGTAGCCGGGGCCCGAGGAGTCATCTGTTCACGGTCGTGGATTCGCAGTGTTCGGTTGGATGCGGCGATGCAAAATCCCGTTGCTTTCAGTCCAGACTCGTCCGTTCGCAAAACTATGATCTCGCTTTTTGTAGATCAAAACAGCTTGGGGATAACGCTTCGTGACCTTCGTAATGTCTTTTGTATCGTCTCTCACTTATGTCGTGCCTCGATTTCAGCCAGCCATCCTCGCCGCAGGCTTTCTGATGGAATGCTCGTAAGATATGGCTTGATATCCAGGATCGGAGTTCCGTCAAGCATATCAACGCCGCGCACCTGAAGCTGTTCGCGCTCGCGCCCCAGCAGTTCAACGACGGTGAGACCCAGTGGGTTAGGGCGGAAGGGGGAGCGAGTGGCGAAAACGCCATGGGGCCGCGGATCGGTGGGCGCCGTTCCTATCAACTCGAAACCCTCGGACCGATCGAAGGCCCAGATCACAAACAGGTGGGAAAAGCCTTCAATGTCAGAAAGCCCAGGTTCGAATTCGGGAAGCAGTTTCAGCACGCCTTCCGCTTCGTGGCGGGCACCCAGTCCCCGCGGAACATCTCCCGTCTCTTTATAAGGACTCTGCACATATCCGATCGGTCGAAGGATGAACATTTTTGCCTCCGTTGCCGTAGCTCAGCCCCAAACATCTTCGCACTGTCAGCCGGCCTATTGCGTGCCATCGTCGTCGGGAGTGTCTTCCCCATAGGTCGGGTACGGTTTGGGTTCGTCACTCGTTGCCATGGCTTTCAATGTGTCCAGATCGGAAAGGACTTCCTTCCATCGGGCCGGATCTTTTTTGGTGCTGATAGGCGCGTCGAGGTTGGCGTAGTACGACTGAATGTCTTCTTTAATGCCGGGAGGAATGGGCTGCTTCGGGTCGCGGGTAAGGCGATGAAGCAGGTCGGCATAGGTGGAATCCGTCAGCGGATAACCGCCCGGCTTAACCACGTACCCCGTGTCGAGATCACGATTCTTCAAGGGATGCCGCGGGTCTCTCGAGTCGCGGGGACTCGCGTGCTGCGACGACGGATTCTGGGGGAGCGGTCGCGACGGGGGCGGCTGAGAATTGACGTCGGATGACGCTACCTCGGCGGCCGTGGATCGTGTCGCCGGCGGCGGGGTAAATCGAGCCAGCATCCGCCGCAAAGCCTCTGTAGAAAACGCGACGCTATGGTCATACTCGTTTTGCGTGTCCTGCGTAGGACCCTTGACCGCCGCCAATTTCAGCGGGCCGACTTTAGGAAGAACAAATATCAACCCGGCCAGAGTATAGGTCCCGATGCCAGCCCTAGGGCGGTATTGCTGCCAGTGGTTCTCCGCAGCCACCGCAGCCACGGCGTTGTGCAGAGCAACGGTTTCGGCATTGTCGGGGTCCGGTGGCTCATTTCGCCGGTGGAGCAGGGTGAGGGCGTGAGCGATGCTCGGGATGAAAGCACGCACCGCAAAACGGTAGGCTCCGACGTTGAACCGGCGGCCCCGCCTTCCGGAAAAGTCCTCCGTCAGCCCGTAAGTCTGGTAATAGGCCAGCGCGACCTGGCGAACCGGCACCGCCAGCCCGATGTGCTTCTGATAACGCGGCGGTGCCATGCGGTCATGGGCCAGTTCGTTGATGTCGAAGGCAAACTCGGTCTGCACATGCTGACGCTGACCCTCGGCATAGTTGACCACCTTCCCGTACTTCGCTTCCAGTTTCGGAAACTCCACCGGAACGGCCAGGTTGGTCGCGAGCGAGTGGCCGTACGTGTCCCCGATGTAATGCGAAAGCGCACCCACCGCGAAGGCGAGTTCGTCCGCGTTGCCCGCATTGCGAAATAGGCTTACGACGAAGTCGCCGCTTCGCACGTAGTGGGTGAGATCGGAAAAGGACTGGTCGCCGAACGGATAATACCCGATGTCCTGGATGACACATCCCCCGTAAGCGTATGCGCGCGCGTGCTCCAGGTCGGAGGGCGATAGTGTCGGGTAGCGGCTGAGCAGAAGCGGAACGATCGACTGGTTCCAGGTGAGGTCGATGAGTTGTTCATGCGTCAGCAGGGAGTAGGCGGCCGCGGGTCGTCCTACGAGGAAAGCCGCGAACAGCGTAATCGCGGCGCAAATTCGAATGCGGGAGGCGTGCGTTCACCTGTTCATACTAGCCCACTGGAGACTGCCCCTTCAGAACTTCGGCTCGCTTGCACCCGCGCCAAATTAACTGCTGACCGTGCGCCAAAGACACGGTAACATCGTAGTTCTTACCCGGGGCGGGTTGAATCTCGCAACTTTTTGAGCTTTCGGGGATCCCGAGTTTTCATCATCAATGAAACGCACGCTGCCTGACACGCACGTATGTAGGTAAGCCGCGGCTCTCTGCGGCAATACTTTTGTGCTTATGACTTCAATTTCGTTAGGGCCTGGGCGGCCCAGTGGAATCATGTCTAAAAGGATCGGCTCATGAAACGCGGCGCAGGAATAGTTGCCCTGCTCACTGCGCTGCTGACCGGCATGCACCTCGTTTCCGGACCTGCTGCGCGTAGGAACGCGGCGGAAGCCAGGAGCGAAGAAGGCATAGCCACGCCGCGCGTGGCCCTCGGGGGCGAAGCTGGATGCGCGGCTCTTGATCTGCCGCCTGAGTCAACCCCTGGCGACACAGGACATGCGGCTGCGGAGTCGGGCCAGATCACAACGTTGGTGGATCGATTTCTTTATGGAACCGCGCAGCAGCGCCACCTCGGCAGCAGAATGCTTCCGGACGGTATCCGGCTCATGGTGGCCTCCGTGCCCGATCCGGTGCATACGCACCTGAGCCTGCAGTTCGATCGCACCCTCGAGGCAATCCAGCAGGCCGCACAAGATGAGCGCTACACCTACGATTCATCATGGCTTCCTTGGCAGATCCGGGGCGCCGAGTCTAATAATGCAGCGGAACGCGACGCCCAGACCAGGGAAGAAGCGCGCCGCAGTGTGTGTCCCGGCGTGATCCTGTTTCGCCGCAACATGTCCGCGGCGCGGCCGGAAAACTGCAGGGTCGAGGATGACGGGGTCGTGCACGCGGGCGACGCCCCGTATGCCTGCGGCATGCTCGTCTTCGTGGTGACGGAACAACCAACCTCAGGCTTGAACCGCGTCGAGTGGGACAACTCGCTGCGCTGGATTGCGGCGCACGCCAGCAAGACCCGGGAAGACCGCGCGCTGCGGGTGCTCGGTCCTACTTTTTCCGGCTCCATTCCATCGTTCGTGCGCGCTCTGGAGGCAACCAGTGCTTACGCTGGAAGTTTTACCAGCACGTTGCTTTACACCGGCCGCATACGCGGGTGCGCCTCGTGGCACTGGCTGAAGACGCACGTCAATCCCGACGCGGCGAAAGGAGCCGCGGGCGCCCCGTCTGCAGCGCTCCCGGTACGCATTGCCGATTTTGAAGAGAACGACGCGGTGCAGTCCGACCGCTTGTTCCGCTACCTGGCTGACCGGGGGCACCGGCTCTCGGAAGTGGCGGTCCTTTCGGAAGACGAGACAGCCTACGGCGGCCTGCCCGACTCGCACTCGACGATCAGTGAATGCGACCCCGGCTATCCTTTCAACGATCGGCCCGTTCACCTCTACTATCCTCGCGACATTTCGGCCATCCGCTCCGCTTACCAGGAGCAATCGATTTTTTCCGCTGCAAACAAGTCCGATTCGGGGAGTCAGCCTCGCACCGTCCTGCGCCCCGAATACGATGCGAACGCGCATGAAAATACCGATACCGTCCAACCGTTCAGCGGCACAAACCTGGCCCTGACCCAGGAAGCGCAGTTGTACGGCATCGTGAATACGCTAAAGACACATGGCATTCGTTACGTCCTGCTGCGCAGCACCAACAGCCTCGACTACCTGTTCCTGACGCGCTTTCTCCACCGCGCCTATCCTACCGCCTACATCGTTACCACGGGTTCCGACCTGCTCTTTGGCCGAGAGGTGGACTCAACGGAGTTCCGCGGTGTTGTGGCGCTGTCGAGTTTTCCGCTGCTGCCGCGCGGCCAAGACTGGACCAAGCAGATCAACGGAGTGCCTCAGCATGCCCATCGCGTATTCGGAAGCTACACCATGGAGGGCGCGTATCTCGCCGCCCGCTTTTTGATTACCGATCCCGGCACCACGTCTGAGGAAGTGCGGTCGCCGGCACCCTTCAAGCATCCTGCCAAAGCCGACATACCCGACTTTGCGCCGCCGTTTTGGGAAACCCCGATCGGCACCGCCACCGAATCGACGCCATCCACGTGGCTTTCGGTTGTCGGACGGGACGGTTACTGGCCTCTCGCCATTTTGAACGATCCGGCCAAATCGCCCCGTTTCTCCAACGTCGCCATCGTCTCCAAGCCCGCCGAGGTCACAGCGGAGCAGGCGCGGATGATGCCCTCGCGCGAAAAGCTTTCCCTGTCAGGTTCGTGGAGATTCTGCTGCGTGTTAGCCCTGCTGGCACTCGGCGTGCACTTCTTTGCCTGCCGCTTTGGCTGGGCTCAGCAAAGCCTCGGCATGTTTGTCCAGTTCACTCCACTGGAAGGAGAGCGCGCTCCGGCGCTGATCAGCATCGGGTGGGCGGCAGTAGGTTCGCTGTTGATGGTATTGTTCCTCACTCCGTTTCGTATCTATGAGTGGCTGGGCGGAATGGATCGCGCCTGGGTGTTGATCTGCGGGCTGGGAGCGGCGGCGGCGCTGGTGCTTGGGACGATGGAACGCAAGTGGTGGACGGCCCCACCGTCGTGGGCCGATGATGCCGAGACCCGGGTCACAGCCGAAGCCGAAAGAAAGCGCCTCAGCTTTTCACCTGCCTGGGTCATCGGCAGCTTCGTTGCGGTGATGGCCTTCTCCGCCGCCCTGGGTCTCAGCCTCGACTACGGCGCCTCCAACGACAGCGGGGTGACCACTGCCTACCGCGCTGTACACCTGCTGAGTGGCGTGTCTCCAGTGATCTCGCTGCTTCTGATGGTTGCTGGATTCTACTGGTGGTTCTGGCAATCGTTGTCCGGCCTGGCGCTGCTCGGCAACGGCCGCCCCGTCCTGCCGCGCAGTACTCGAGTCAGACCCGGATTCAACCAGATCAGCGACGCCATCAGTCAAGATATCGATCGCGCCGCGATGCCCTTCCCCTGGTTTGGAAGAGCGACCTTGCTGATCTACCTGCTGCCGCTGTTTCTGGTGATCATGCTTGCCTTCGTGCTGCAGCGGCCGTGGATGCAGGCCTTCGACCTGGTGCTGCACAGCCTTGAAAACCAGGCGTTCAACCGCACCCTGCACCTGCTGGTGAGCCTTGGGCTCTACCTCATCCTTCTCGAGTGCCTGCAGTTTTATACCACTTGGCTGGCACTCAAGAGGCTCCTTGAAGCGTTAAACCGGCTACCCCTGCGACGCACCTTCGCAGCGTTGCAAGGCCTGTCGATGCGCTCCCTGTGGCGGCTCAGCGGAACTTCGTCGCGAGCCCGCTTCAAAGTGTTCGCCCATCAGCTGGAGTCATTGCTGCACCTCCGAAACGAATTGGAAGCCTCGGGCGCGCGAGATTTTGGCGGTCCGCACCTGCGTCACGCGGTACGCGGCGCGTGGGCGATGGGTTGGCGCTTCGTCCAGGAGCGGAGCCGGCGGCGAGACTTCGCCATGGTCAACGACCCGGAAGCGCACGCGATCCGTGTCCGTTTCGGCACCTGCGCCGAGCAGATCATTTGCGACCTGCTGGTACCGCAGTGGCTCGAGGAACGCGGTTCACTCGACCTGCGCGATGCCCCCGTAGAGGGCAAGGTGGAAGAGACCATGGTCCTCAGCGACAACAAGCCGGTACGACTGGGGGAGGAATTCGTCTGCATGATCTATGTCGGCTACCTGCAGAACCTGCTGGGCCGCATGCGCACCATGATGCTTTCGATGGCGGGCGTGTTCGCTGCCATCGCCCTGTCGATGGGCTTCTATCCCTTCACTCCGCGCCCCACCATCTCGCTGTCGCTGATGGTGCTTCTGCTCGTGATCGGGGCCGTCGTGGGCATGGTATACGCCGGGCTGGACCGCGACAGCACTCTCAGTCACATCACCAACACCGTGCCCGGCCAGTTGGGGGCGCATTTCTGGCTGCGCATCCTGAGCTTTGTAGGAGTGCCCGCGATGGGTCTGATTGTTGCGCAATTCCCGGAAATCACCGACTTCGCTCTCTCATGGATTGCACCCACCATGAGCGCAATGAAATAGCCCACTGCTCTGTGTCCCTGTCGCATCCGCCTGGAAGTGTTGTCACGTGCGTTAGCCCGTCCCAGGCCGGGCAATCTGCCATGCTTGACGATCGTGAACTTTTGCCAAATGTGCGCGAAACTTTCTTCTATCCGCACCCAGCAGGTGTCGAGCCACATCTAACTGGAAACGCGTGCGAGGTATGGTCATGAAAGCAGTTGTGCTTCACGAATACGGCGGCCCTGATCAGCTGAAATATCAGGATTGGAACGATCCCGAGGCAGGTAACGGCCAGATTGTTGTTCAAGTCACTGCAGCCGGAGTCAATCCCATCGATTGGAAGATTCGCAGCGGCGCTATGAAGACTTTCATGCCGCTGGAACTGCCCGCTATCCTCGGTTACGACTACTCCGGCGTCATAAGCTCGGTCGGCAAGGACGTTGAGGGTTATGCCAAGGGCGACAAGGTCTTCGGTCGTGCCAGCAAAACCTATGCTGAGTTCCTGCTGGCCGATCTGGCGGGCTTATCGAAGCTTCCCGCGGGCCTTGATCCCATCGAGGCCGCAGCGCTCCCGGTGGTGCTCAACACCGGCGAACAACTCATTGTTCAGGCCGGAAAAGTTCAGCCTGGCCAGACAGTCGTAATCACCGGTGCGCTGGGCAGCGTTGGCCGCACCGCGGTCTGGGTGGCGAAGAAGCTGGGTGCCCATGTCATCGCCGCCGTCCGCGGCTCACAAAAAGAAGCGGCGGAACAGCTCGGGGCCCATGCTCTTCTCGCACTCGATAGCCGCCAGGAGATGGACTCGCTCGGCCAGGTCGACGTCGTCGCGGATACCATTGGCGGCAGCGTCGGCGATGCGCTCATGGCAAAGGTCAAGCCCGGTGGAATCTACGCGTCCGTAGTGGGGCCTCCCCCAAATGCCAAAAGCCACCCTGCGGTAAAGGTTGAGGCGTTCGGCTCTCATCCTGATGCCGCGAGCATGCGTGCGCTCGCCGAAGACATCGCGAAGGGCAAATTCCAAATTCCGGTCGACCGCAAAGTACCCCTTGCCGATGCCGCAAAAGCACACGCTGAAGCGGAGAAGGGCGGCATCGGCAAAGTTCTCTTACTGCAGTGACCGCCGCGAAAAACCCTCAATAGTTCGTCTAAACACCGGCGCGTCCGGGATCCGCTCGGGAACCACGGCGGCAGCCCGGACGTATAGCCTCCTATAATCAGGGCGACGCGGGCGCCCGGGCCACGCGCGTGCCGTAAGTGTCATCTTATGCAATCAGGAACGTGTTGCGAGGGTTGGACGAGTATGAGCGAGATCGTTGCGAGCCAGATCACGGGCGACGACATCATCTCCGAGTTGATTCGGAATGCCGATGCTGGTCGGTTCAAAGTTCGCTATACCATTCTCGTGCCTTGCATCTTCAACGTCTACCTGCATCCGCGTGATCATGAACTCATCAAGCCCATCGTGGAGCTCATTCAGGAGGAAGCGGTCCGCGCTCTTCAGGAGCACCTCGCTAACCTGAACAAACCACGCACTGCACGTCCGCTGGTCAAGCGCTTTGGCCTGGCTGGCGAACCTGGTCCCGAATACAAGATCCTCGAAAAGCAATGGATGATCCACTTCCATGGAGACCAGGAGGAGCGGCTCCGTCCCGGTGAGATCGAGATCTATTCGGAGCTGGGCAGTTCTCGCCCGAAGGATTTCGGAGCCGGTGCTATGACGACCTTGATCACACGACAGAATGCCCGGGACCGGATGCCCGTTGCCGGCAATAGCGACGGCGTTGATCGCCCGGTGCTAGCCAGGCTCCGCTATCGCGATTCGGGAAAGGACAACACCTTCGCAATGACCGGCGATGAAATTGTGATCGGACGCGGCGGAAAAGCTGTCTGGGTGGATCTGAAGCTCGAAGGACCAGCGGATGTGTCACGCGAACACTGCCGCATTCGGCGCGATTCCAAAACCGGTGCGTTCTTCATCAAGGACCTCAGCCAATTCGGAACAACGGTAAATGGTGCTCCCATCCCCAACAGTGTAGAGCGAGTCGAAGGCGGCGATAAGGTTGATCGCAACCGCGAGGTGTCATTGCCGTCGCCCGCGACAATTTCGCTCGCCGACGTCTGCACATTGGAATTCGAGGCGGAGCCTTCCGCATGACTTCGACTCTTTTCTGGCTCCGGATCCCGTTTCTTCTCGGGCTTCTCGCCGTCGTTCTTCTCCTCGCGTGGGCGTTCTTGCGCCGCAGCGACTAAGACATGGTTACAACGTCACAATTGCTGGTTGGCGGCCATTCCGACGCAGGGCGGAAGCGTGGCGAGAACGAAGACCGCTTCTTCATCGATGCGCAACGCGGCATCTTTATGGTGGTGGATGGCCTGGGTGGACATACAGCGGGCGAACGAGCAGCGGACATAGCGGTTGATATTATCTCCGCGCGGCTGTCACGCCGGACCGGTGCAAGCGATAAACGGATACAGGAAGCTTTAGCGCTGGCCAGCACCGAGATTTTCGAGGCCGCCTCGCAACACCCCGAGTGGGCAGGAATGGCATGCGTGGCAACCGTCGCGCTGATTGAGGGAGATCAGGTGACGGTCGGGCACGTCGGCGACTCGAGGCTCTATCTCCTCACTCCCGGCAAGATCGAGAAGATCACACGAGACCACTCGCCGGTAGGTGAGCTGGAAGATTCTCAAGAGCTCAGCGAAGACGCCGCCATGCGCCACCCTCGCAGAAATGAGGTCTACCGGGATCTTGGGAGTGCGGCTCACACGCCCAACGATACTGACTTCGCCGAGATCCATTCTTTCGCTCTTCCCCAACCGTCAGCTCTCCTGCTCTGCTCCGACGGGCTTACCGATCAGCTGACAGCTGCCGACATCCGGCTCACAGTCGAGCGCTACGCGACCGACCCCGAAAAGGCGGTGCGCGAACTGGTCGCGGCCGCGAATGAAGCGGGGGGGAAAGACAATGTCACAGTAGTCCTGGTAGAGACTGAGGACTACGCAAGAATATCGGCTCCGGCTGAACCGGTTGCGAGCTCGTCGCGGCACCTCTCTCGCTGGACCTGGTTTCTCTTCGGACTGCTCGCAGCATCTGCCGTGTTCCTGGCCGCGCGGCCGTATTGGGAGAGCTCGGGTTCGGGACTCATGCTCCGCTTCGGAAACGTGACCTCGCCGCAAACCTGGAGGGTCGGACCCGATGCAATCCCCACAATAGGAGCCGCGCTGGACCGCGCGCGCCCGGGGGACACGATTGCAGTAGGTCCCGGTGAATATCACGAGAGCCTCCTTCTCCGGAGCGGCATTTCTTTGCTGAGCACTGACCTCCACGGCGCCCGCATCCTTTCACCAGATGTAGCGGTGTTCGCTCAAAACATACACAATGCGCGTTTCAGCGGGTTCGACATCTCCGGTCCGGGGAAAGTGGGAATTCGCATCGCTGACTCCGATATCCAGGTCGCAGACGTGCGCGTGAGTGGCATGCGGGAAGCTGGCATCGAGATCACCGGCAGGGGTAATTCAGGTGTTCAGGCCTCTGAACTTGCAGACAACCCCGGCGCGGGCGTTGCGGTTCGTGGAGACGCCAGGCCCCGCCTGGATCACAATCTCATTCGCCACAACGGGCACGGTACAGTGACTCTGCCTGGGGTCCTCATCGAAGGCTCAGCGGCTCCCACCCTCTTTGGAAACATCATCGAAGACAACGGAGCCGAGCAGATATGGATCTCACCTTCGTTTCAAGCAGGCAGCCTGTTGTCTGACAATGTGATTGCTCCCGACATGCGCGCAAACAAGTATCAGCTCAAGGTGAAGACACAGTGAGCCCGGAGACCGCAGGCCGGTTCACTCTTCACCGCAAGCTGCCCGCTGGCGGGATGGGCCGCGTCTTCGAGGCGGAAGATCCGGTTGGCCCGCGCCGCGTCGCGCTGAAACTGATCGACCTCGGTACAGACCCGGACAGCCAGCAGATCGTCAGCGCCGAACGCCTGGGGGCCGAACTGCAGACCCGGTTGTGCGCCATCGACAAGCGGGTCACCGCAATCTACGAGACCGGGGAGATGCCCCGCTACTTTTACATCGTGATGGAGTACGTCGACGGACGCGACCTGTCAGAGCTCTATACCGGAAGCAGCCTGGAACCGATGCTGGCCGCTCGCATCACCCAGGACGTTCTCGAAGTTCTCGACCACACCCACAACTTTTCAACCACCCTGGATGGCCGCTCCATTCGGGGCGTTGTTCATGGTGACCTGAAGCCACGCAACATTCGCGTCACTCCGGCGGGCGAGGTAAAGGTTCTCGACTTCGGCATCGCCAAGGCGCTCTCGCTGACGCGCAACTACACCCAGAACGTGTTTGGCAGTGTGCAGTATTCCTCTCCGCAGCGGCTCCTTACCGGAGAGGTAGACGTCGGCGCGGATCTCTGGGCGGCAGGCGTCATGCTGTACGAGATGATTGCCGGCCATCCTTACTTTCAGGCGGAGAACGGCCCCAAGCTCGACCACCTTATCCGCAGCTACAACCGCGTGCTGCCTTTGCCTCAGGCGTTCCCCCCGGCGTTGCGCAACATTCTCGGACGAGCTCTCCATCCCGATCAGTTGGTGCGCTATCAAACCGCCGCAGATTTTGCTCGGGACCTCCAGGCCTTCAGGAATGGCGAAGCGGTGTCCGGCCCGGTCGATGCGGAGGCCACGCGCAGAGTGGCCCCGAATGACGATGCAACGAAACGCACGACTCGACCGCAGCCCGTACCTTATGCTCCGCCCGTAGACGCCACCCGCAAAACAGTCCAGCCGCCATGGACACCCGTACGCATGCCGCAAATGCCTCGCCGTCCGCCGAGCCCGATGCGCACAATGCTGCGTACAGTCAGTGCGTTTATTCTCGCGGTCGCGATCTTTATCGGCTACCTGGTCGTTAATGAGTATCTGGTGTGGGGCAGCGCTCACCAACTGGCGCGCGATCTCTCCAGTGAGAAGCAGCAGAATCTGGATGCCGCCTGGGGCGAGTACCAGAAGCTGTCGTCACGATCCCATCTCCCCATCAGCCTCTGGGCGGTTCGCTCCGAGTTGCAGAAACACCTGGTGGCCGATGCCGACAGCACTATCGTCAAATTCCGGGCGCCGGACGGGCCTCCGGTGACTGAGACCGACTGGACCCACGCCCGCGACGACTTATCTCGCGCTATTGAACTCGACCCCGGCGATAAGACATTGCATGGAAAGATTCGACTCGTTGACGGTCACCTGGCCCGTTTGCGCGGCACTAACGAGAAGGATCCCCGGCTGCTCGACGATGCACGTCAGGACTTCCAGGCAGCGGCCCAGTCCCTGAAAAAGTCGCCGGACCCGTGGCTCGGCCTGGCTCCGCTCTACATCAGCTCTTTGCACGACCTTCCGCGCGGCGAAGCCGCAATTCGACAGGCCAACCATCTCGGCTATGCGACTGGAAAGCGGGAGACAGCGGAACTTGCAGATGGCTACCGCTACCGCGCGGAGCGTGCCATCGCATTGGGAGACCAGGCGAGCAACAAAAGCCAGGCAGCTCACTACTACCGGATGGCAACCCCCGACCTGGCGCGGGCCCGCCGCCTCTATGAGAGCATCCTGCCATGGGATGGAACAGCCGCAAGCCTCCAGCAGGTTAATGACTCTATGAACCGCATCTCAACTCTTAAATAAGGCCAGGTGAACGAATGGCGGTAACTCGCAGCACATCGGCCGACCGGGCTCAAGACCCCCGCCAGCGCATCGGAACGCGCGGCAGAGCGCTGGAGCGCATACTTTTGCTCGTGGCCTCGGCCCTGGTACTTGCGGCAATCAGCCTCACGTCTGCAGCAAAGATCGCACGAGTCGCGGGCTCTGATGGTCCCCCCCTCAACCTGTCCACACTTGAGCGGCGAGAACAGCTCCTCCCTTTCCTGCAGTGGATTTCTTCTTCCCCTGAACGCCGGTATGTGGCCGGCAAGATCTTTGGATATATCCGCAGCGGCTCGGGCTCTGTGTCGCACGTAGGAGAACTCAGCCAGATCCGCGTCCCCATCCAGGAGGTGCTGAAAACGCACGGCCTCACCGGATTGCAATCGCGTGCCCGTGAGGTCCAAACCGCGCGTCCCAACGCCGAGACGATCCTGCTGCTCAGCCCCACCGAGGTGGCACGGCTCAAGCCGCTCTTGGTTGTCCGGGACAGAACACAGTTTCGCAATCAGCTCATCGTTGGATCCGCTCTTTTCTTTCTCTCCTTCGCAGCGGTACATATCTTCTGGTCGATCCGCAGAATAGGAGGCCCGCAATATGTTTTGCCGGCTCTGCTCATCCTGAGCGGTGTCGGACTGACGCTGATGATCAGCCTCCGCGACCCCGTGCGAGACACGCTTGCCTTCATGAATTTTGCCGAGGGCGTCGCGGCCGGCTGCGTCGTGTTCGCTCTTGCCAGCATTGTCGACTATCGCCGCAGCAGCGGTAAGCTCAGCTATGTCTTTCTAATCGCAAGCTTCCTGCTCTCGGCTGGCCTCATCCTGTTCGGTTCCGGTCCCACCGGCAGTGACGCGAAGGTCAACCTGTTGGGATTCCAACCGGCGGAGGTAATTCGCGTTCTCCTCATCTTTTTTCTGGCTGGATACTTTGCCGAACGATGGGAGTTCCTTCGCACGCTGCGCGAACAACGCAAAGAACTCGCGAACATATCCCGTTGGGTTGAGGTGCCCAGGCTCGAGTACTTACTGCCGGTGCTGGGCGGGGTCGTTCTCTCGCTCGCCTTCTTCTTTCTGCAGAAGGATCTCGGACCGGCGCTGTTGATTGCGTGCCTGTTCCTGGCCATGTATGCCGTAGCCCGCGACCGGTATCTGTTCGCGCTCATCGGGTTGATTCTGATCTTCGCCGGATTTGCGTCGGGCTACTACCTCGGCTTTCCGAACAATGTGGCCGGCAGGGTCTCGATGTGGTTATCCCCGTGGGACAACTCCGTTCGCGGGGGCGAACAGGTGGCCCACTCACTATGGGCGTTTGCCACGGGAGGAGCCTTCGGGACGGGCCTCGGACTTGGCGACCCACAGTGGATGCCCGCGGCTCATACCGATCTCATCCTCGCTGCTCTGGGCGAAGAATGGGGATTCCTGGGGGTGCTCGCGGTGCTGGCCCTCTATGCCGGCCTGGTTTGGTTTGGGCTTCGCATCGCGCTCCGTGCGCGCTCGGACTACAACTTTTTTCTGGCGCTCGGTCTTACCCTGGCATTCTCTCTCCAGATCCTTTTGATTGCCGGCGGCGTACTCGCGTTGGTCCCGCTATCGGGCGTGGTTGTTCCCTTCCTCAGTTACGGCAGAACCGGTCTTATCACCAACTTCGCAATCATCGGCATTCTCTTCTCTCTGAGCAGAGATACGTCGACCGCGCAGAATACGACCGCGCCCTTTCGCGTGAGCCTGCGAGGAATTTCCTACGTGGTCGCCGGGCTCGGCGCCTGCCTGCTGCTCAAGGCGTTTTACATACAGGTCATCCATGCTGACGCCACCGCCGGGGCCGGAGCTCTCGCGCTCCAGGCCGACGGAGAGCGCCGTTACGAATACAACCCTCGCCTGCTCGCCATCGCCCACTCGATTCCGCGCGGTACGATCTACGACCGCAATGGACTTCCGCTCGCGACCAGCAACTGGCAGGAAATTGAGCAGAACCGCGACCGATATCTTGCCATGGGCCTGTCGGTGGGAGAACAGCCCGCCGCCGGGGAAACTCGCCATTATCCGCTGGGACCAGCGGCGTTCCATCTACTAGGTGACCTGCGGACGCGCGCCAATTGGTCTGCCCACAATAGTTCCTACGCCGAACGCGACTTCCTGCAGACTCTGCAGGGCTATGACGACCATGCCAGTGTCGTTGAAGTATCCGACCCGCGTACCAGGACTTCGCAGCACATCCTGCGTTTCGACCTGCGCGAACTGCTGCCCCTGCTGCGGCATCGCTGGCAACCCAATCATCCTGACGTCAAGAAAGTTCTCGACCGCGATCGCAATCTGCACATGTCCATCGACGCTCGCCTCCAGTTGAAGACAGCGGATCTGCTCCAGAGTCAGCTTCGCAAACTGGGTCGCAACAAAGGCGCGGTCGTGGTGCTCGACCCGGTAAACGGTGATCTGCTCGCATCCGTAAGTTATCCGTGGCCCGATCAGTCCCTTTCCACTCCGGCGACGGACGCTGATGACGCCCTGCTCGACCGTGCTCGTTACGGACTGTATCCTCCCGGTTCCTCTTTCAAAATCGTAACCGCCATCGCGGCTCTCCGGAAGGATCCAAAGAGCGCCGACCATGTCTACGAATGCAAGCGCCTTCCCGATGGCCGCACCGGCAACTTCATCCAGGGATGGAAGCGCCCCATCCATGACGACGTCAAAGACACCGCTCCCCACGGATCGCTATCCATGCGTTCTGCCATCGTCGTTTCGTGCAATGCGTATTTCGCGCAACTGGGCACGTACATAGTCGGACCCGAAGCGCTGCTCGATACCGCCACCCGGCTCGGCATATCGGTGGCCAACCCTTCTAACGTGCAGACTTTGCGCGCTGAGATGCCGCAGACATCCTATGGCCAGGGCCAGGTGGTGGCTACCCCCTTTCAAATGGCTCGCGTGGCAGCAACCATTGCGCACGACGGCTCCATGCCCTTTGGCCGATGGGTCACCGACCAGGCGAACCCGCGCCAGGACCAGCCGCAAACAATTCTCGATCCCACGCTATCCTCGCAGATAGGCGAATACATGCGCGGAGTCGTGACCTCCGGAACCGGCCGCAGCGCAAACCTGCCGGATATCCCCATGGCCGGCAAGACCGGAACGGCGGAGGTCGAGCGAGCTCCGTCTCACGCATGGTTTATCGGATTCGCACCGTATGGCGGATCCCACAAACTGGCATTCTCGGTTCTCATCGAGAATGGACAATACGGCGGAACTGCTGCCGCTCCGCTTGCAGCGGAGGTAATGAAGGCAGCGAAATCACTTGGCTACCTGCAAGGAGCGCCATGAGTCGACTACATGATTTGGAGCGGCGCATCGATGAAAAGCTGCGCGGCCTGCTGCGATCCTCGTCCCCGGACCAGAAACGCGAACTACTCGAGATTCATCGAGCTGTTCTTGACGATGTCGCTGCTCACGTAGACACGTTACCTAGAGGTAAGCGGGCGTTCGTTTATACGCATTTGGAAGTTCGGATCTTGCTTCCGGACCCATCCCTTCGACGTTCATACGAACTCATCTTCGTCGAAGCCGATGCACTCTCCCGGGATATCCGCCATCAGCTGGAGGATCAGCGAGTCGAACTCCCTGCGCGGCTCGCTGTGGAGGTGGAACTGGTGCCCGAGCTGCCTCCGGATGTAGCGTCTCGGGGTTTCGATGTGCATTATGGAAGCGCCCCCGCCTCAATGCCTTCTCAAGAGGTGATGGAGGTCCGGTTTACCATCCTTGCCGGCACAGCCCAACAGCAAGAGCTTTGCGTGAAAAAGAAACGCATCAACCTGGGACGTCTGGCGGAGGTCGTCGACACCGACCAGCGTCTTGCTCGAAAAAATGATGTGGCATTCCGGGACGATGGCCCAGCCCCCAACCCATCGGTCTCGCGGGCCCATGCTCATCTTGAATTTGATCCCGAGAAGGCCGTCTTCCGACTCTTCGATGATCGGAGTGCCCATGGGACCGCCGTGGTCAGGGACGGCTCCGTTATCCCAGTCCCGGAGGGCCCAAGTAAAGGCGTCGCCCTTAAAGACGGGGATGAAATCGTGCTCGGACAGGCCCGCATCCTGTTCGAAGAAGACACAGCTTTCAAGCGTAAACCGGGTGCGTAACTCAGCGGGCCGCGGCGATTTTGGCTATGGCGATGACGAACAGATGCGCTGCCGATGCGCTGCTATATCTTTCGCGCAGGCTTCGACGTACGAGGCTCGATGAGTAGCCACGCCGCGGCGGCACTCAAAGCCGCAAGGCCCGCCGCCGCCCAGATGACCGCTCGATAGCCGCGGAGGAAAGATTCGGTGATCACTCCTTGAATCCTTGGGTCGGGATTGTGTGCCGCGGCAAGTTGAGGCCGGGCAGCATCGACCTGGGCGCGAATGTTGGGCAATAACCCCAGTGGTTCGAGCGATCTGTCCAGAGAGTGGTTGAAGACGGTGACTAAGACGACACCGAAAACACCCACCGCCAACAGCGAAGCCAAACGAGAAACCGCATTGTTGACTCCCGATGCAAGCCCGGACTCTGATTCGGGTACTGCGTTCATCACGGTCGCTGTCAATGGAGCGACGCTTATGGTCATGCCCAGGCCCATGACCACTACAGCCGGGAAGAACGTAGCCCAGTAGCTTCCGTTCTGTGGAACGACTGCAAACATCGCAATTCCGCACGCCGCGACCAGCGGCCCAAGGGTGAGGGGAAGTCGTGATCCATGGCGTGCCACCAGACCGCCGGCCCAACGGGAAAGTCCAAACATGATGGTTACGAAAGGCAGAAATGCCGCCCCTGCCTGAGTGGCGGTATAGTGCTGGATCTGTATCAGGTCCATGGGGAAGAAGAACATCAATCCGCCCAGAGATGCGTACAGAAATAGCGTCAGCAGGTTTGCGCCTGCGAAGTTGCGCGACCGAAATAATTGAAGCGAGATCATCGGCGCACGAGACCAATGCTCCACCGCGACGAATCCTGCCAGGGCAGTTACACCCAAGATTCCCGTCGTGACAACCAGGCGACCGCCAGGATGAGTGTGAGCCGGCCACTCGATGAGCGCATAGGTGATGCCGCCAAGTCCCACAGTCACGAGCAGAGCCCCGAACCAGTCGAGATGATGCGAGGCATCCTCATTTCTGCTCTCCGGCACTTTGGAGGAGAGGACGAGAACCGTTACGGCAAGCGGGAGGTTCAGGAAAAAAACCCAGCGCCACGTGGAATACTCGATCAGCCAGCCACCGATGACAGGCCCGATCGCGGCAGTGATCGCGGAAAATCCTGACCATGTGCCAATCGCCGCGCCGCGCGCTTCTTCGGGGAAGGAGGCCGAGATCAGTGCCAGGCTGCCCGGCACCAGCAGCGCCGCTCCGATGCCCTGTATTGAGCGGGCCCAGATGAGCATGTCAATGTTTCGCGCTATCCCACAAAGCGCGGAGGCTGCGGCGAACACAGCGACGCCGATCACATAGACCCTGCGACGGCCCAACAGGTCCCCTAGGGAGCCGCCGACAAGAAGCAACGCCGCCAACATTAGCGCATACGACTCCACCACCCACTGAACGTCCGCGATGGAGCCATGCAACGCGTTCTGCAATGCAGGGAGCGCGACATTGACCACCGTTCCGTCAATGAAGGCCATGCTCGATCCAAGTATTGTCGCGGCAAGCACAACGCGGCCACGTTTCTGCGCTATCGAGCTGCCGTTTTGCATGTCGCCTCTGACCAACTTGCTATGTTTGGGACAGTCCTTAGTTTGGAGCCCGCCCACTGCGTAATCCCCGCGGTGCCACGGGCACCCTCACTGCTCGCACTCCACCAATCTTTGGATGTCCTGCCACCGGGACCCGCTGAAGTCTCTCGAAATATTCAATGGGTTTATTTTTGAAGCAAGATGGCAGCTCTGCTTCTGTACACTCGTGATGTTAGTCAGGGAGGTAGTCATGTCAATGCGTTCTCTGCTGCTAATAGCCTTGAGTGCGGCCACCACGATCGGCGCCCATGCGCAAGAACATCGGGGCTGGCGTAAGCCGATGCTGACACCACAACACAGCGGCACGACGCAACTGCTGATCGCCGTCAGCCCGGTCAACTCCCGGGTAGTCTGGGCCGCAGGAGCGGGTGGGACCTATGTGGTCACGACCGATGGCGGCTCGACCTGGAAATCAGGTGTCGTGCCCGGAGCGGAAACCTTGCAATTTCGTGACGTCCAGGGAGTCAGCGACCAGGTGGCTTATCTGATGTCGATCGGGAACAACCCGGGAGACTTCAAGATCTACAAGACGGAAGATGGCGGCGTCCACTGGACTATTCAGTTCACCAACACAACCGTCAATGCGTTCTACGACTGCTTCGCGTTCTGGACGCCCGATCGGGGTATTGCGCACAGCGATTCAGTCAATGGAGTGTTTCCCGATATTCGCACCACGGACGGCACCACTTGGCACTCGATCGCGGATAGCATGCCGGCCGCCCTGGCAGGCGAAGCCTCGTTTTCCTCCAGCGGAACCTGCATTACAACACAAGGCGAGCGCAACGCCTGGATCGCCACCGGGGGATCGAACATTGCTCGGATCCTGGCGACTCGGAACGGGGGTGAAAGTTGGGCTGCTTACGACACCCCCCTGACAAGCAACGCCAGCGCGGGCGGCTTTTCGGTTGCCTTCCGTGATCCGTGGCATGGGATCGTCGGTGGTGGCGATCTGAGCACGAACAGTGGCGCCCAGGCTGCCGTTTCAGGCGATGGAGGCCAGACCTGGAAGCTCACCAACCCGCCCCCCACGCCCGGAGCGATCTTCTGTCTCGCCTATGCGAGCGGCACCTCAAAACGCGAGGAGGATTGGAACGAAAGCGAGTTGGAAGATCATCACGGTCATGATCTGGCTCGAACCGTGGTGATCACGACAGAGACTCAGCCGGATTTCAGCTCCGGGGCAGCTGCCTGGACTCCCGATGAAGGACACACATGGTTCTCACTGCCCGAGGTCAGCGGCTACTGGGCGGTCGGCTTTGCGAACCCCGAAGCTGGATGGTTCGTTGGGAACAACGGTCAAATTCTCAAGATCAGCTTCTAGCGGATCGTGACTCACAGCGCCTGTCGAGGCACGCCAGGGAAGATCCGTTGTTTTCGGCTCGCAGGAACGAAATGCGAAGGAGCTCGCCGGTGGACGTGAGTTCACCCGACTCAGGGCGATGCCATTGCCAGCTGCTCCCGACAAGGATAGGGCGCGCATTCATAAGGCGCCCTGATAGGGCGAAGCCCCAAGGTTTGGGATTGCGCCTGGGAGCCATGAGGTGCTCCCTCCGAATTCTTTCAGGAGTTAATCAATTAATGGTGGGCGGTCAGGGACTCGAACCCCGGACTTCCTGCTTGTAAGGCAGGCGCTCTAACCAACTGAGCTAACCGCCCACTCTCTCAACGGAAACCCTGGCGGGCTTCCTTCCTATCATATCAGCGCTTTCGATCGCAGCGGTGGAGTAAACGCACCGCGCCGCAGAGGCCCGCGTTGATAGACTCTCCCCGTGAGCCAGCTGGTTGTAAATGCAGATGACTTCGGACTCACCCCTGGAGTCAACCGGGCCGTCGTCGAACTGCACAGGCGCGGCCTCTTGACCAGCGCCACGTTGATGGCCCAGGCGGCTGCCACCGACAACGCAATCGAGTTGGCCCGCTCCAACCCGACCCTTAGCTTAGGCTGCCACGTGGTGCTGGTGGATGGCGCGCCGACTCTGCCGGCAACGGATCTGCCCACGCTCACCATTCGGCATTCGGGACGACTTCAACCAACACTGGGCCGCTTTCTGCGTCGACTGCTGGCGGGGAGCATCCGGCCGGCCGAGATCGAGGCTGAAGCGGCAGCCCAGATCGCCAGCCTGCAAACGCGCGGAGTGACGCTGACGCACATCGACACCCACAAGCACACCCACATGTTTCCCGGAGTATTGCGCCCGTTGCTGCGAGCCGCCAGGGGTGCCGGAATACGAGCAATTCGCAACCCATTCGAACCGGCGTGGAGTGTCGGGGCGACACCCGGTGCTCCGTGGATTCGACGCGCCGAGGTCAGCCTGCTGAGGCGCCTCGAAGCATCGTTCCGCCGCATCGTCGCGCGTGAAGGTTTCACAACTACGGATGGGGCTCTCGGTGTGCTCGCGACCGGAACGCTGGACGCGGCGACAGTGGCCTCGTTGCTCCGCGCCATCCCGGAGGGTAGGTGGGAACTGGTCACGCATCCCGGTTATAACGATGCCGATTTGGCCAGGGCGCACACTCGCCTGCTTGCTTCCCGCGATGGGGAGAGAACCGCCCTCGAAGCGCTCGGTTCGGCACACGATGTCGACCTGATTTCGTTTGCTGATTTGACCTTGCGTCTTTAACCCACCTGGAACCATGCTTCTGCATCCTTGCAGCGCACCCTAAAATCCAAGCCGAAGGACATCTGCACCCCAGGAAACCAGGCCTGGCCTGTTGCACACGGTTCAGATGTTTTCAGCTCGACTGTGACTCTCGCTAAATCTCGCTGCCGTCATCGCAGGGTGCGGTCAACCGGACGTGACCGCAGCCCTGGTGAGTGCGCGCGCCTACGGTTCGACTGAGGCAGGCTTCGAACGTAAGAAGCGCTCCAGCATAGTGGCGATGCCTCCGAAGATCACCGCGACGACTGGAGCAATAACGAGATGCGTGAATCCTGAATCGAGTGTATTCGCCAGCCCAAACGCCCGTGCATCCGTCCATCCGCTCCGCTTGAATTCCGCCCACGTGGCAACATATGCAGGCGCAGGAGGAACCAGGAACAATTGAATAACGAAACCGGCTGTCACCCCGATGAGCATACAAATGCCCGCACTGGAAACGGCCGCGAGCAAGCCCGCGCGTTTTGAGCGGAGAGCGCGTGCGGTTCGGCCCCCTGCCACCCCCCATAGGGTGAAAATTGTCAGCATAGAGCCGATTTGGAAAGCTGGACCATGGAGCGAAAATGGAATTCCGTTTTCAATCCCCATGTTCACTACTTCGAACGTTCCAGTGAGAAGGCCGAAGACCACTGCGGTCGTCCGTAGGGTATTCCAGATTGCACCACGCGGCTGTGCAAAGCAGAAAACGGCGACAGCATAGACGACCAAGGCACAGATCGGCTCTAGTTCAAAAAGACGTGCTCCTGGTTGGGAGAAGAAAGCCGGATACCGTGCTACGGCGATAACGATCATCCCGAGATCGGCAACGACAAGCGCTGACAGCCCGAACGAGATTACAGTCCGGCCAAACATCGGATGTCTGTCTCCTCATCACCCTGTACCGCGAAGACGATTAGATCACGCCTACAGAAGAGTATCGCTTTCCCGAATCGCGATATAAGACCTACCGCAATAACCCTCGGATGACGCCAGTAGGCTTCTGTGTTGGTGCATATCTCCAACGTGTAAGTCCTGCCCTGTACGGGAACGGGAAGGTGCTTCGAACTGGGACAAGGACCGAAATTGTCAGTTGCTGACGCGCTAGCGGCGATCCGCCGTGAAATGCAGATTTTTGTTGAAGAATGGCAGCGCGTGGTTCTGGAAACGATCGGCGACTGCGCTGACATGTGTGCCGGAATAGATTTCAAATGTATTCGCGATTCCATAGTTGTCGAAGATGGTATGGAGTTTGGCGGCATCGATGCGCAATCCATCCTGGTCGCCCACATCCATCGCGATGGCGCGGTACTGCTTCAGATTGCCGATGTACTGATCGACAGATGCCAATGGTGAATTTGCCGTGTATTTCGCTACGATCTCGGGTTGCGGATTGCCGTCCTTGGTCGGCAGATCGAAGTAGAGCGGAGGGTTCTTGGGATTGGGCGCCCATGCCGCCGCCGTTGCGTAGGGTGCGGAAGCGAAACCGGGCGACTGTGCCGCCAGGTCGGCCGGAGACTTTGCGGCGGCCACCTTCTTCTCGCTTGCGATCGCCCGCTCTTTGATCTGGTCGGCAGAACCTGGGCCGCCCCCGGTCATTGAAGACATGCAGCACGGACTCATGATGTAGAGGGAGCCGAAGACGTCAGGATGCTTCATGCCGATACGTAGTGCACCGTAGCCACCCATGGAATGACCGACCAGTCCACGACTCTGCCGATCAGCAATGGTACGGTAGTGCGCATCAATATAAGAGACAATGTCGTGCCAAATAAGCTTCTCGAAGTCGCCGGTGGTGACGGAGCTTGAGTACATCGAGCCGTTGTAAATGGTTTTCGAATCCGGCAGAACAACGATCATCTCCTGCGTACCGTTCGCGAAAGCGCCTTCGATGGTCTGCGGGACGTGGATCTCATGCGTCCACTGCTCAGCGCCGATTGAATAACCATGCAGCGCATACACGACAGGATAGCGGCGATTCTTGTCATGCTCATAGCTGGGCGGCAGGAAGACGATAACGTCACGATCGACAGCATCGCCTTCGAGATTGCCATCAAGCGCCGTGCCGTGAACCTTGATGTGCTCCACGCTCACGGGCTTTGCTCCCGCGACGGCGTCGGGAACGTTCGTCTGGACCTGGGCCGCGAGCCACCCGCCCGGCCCAACCACTGCCAACGCTATTGCGCACGAGAAGATTTTATTCATCATCTTCATCTGGACTCTCCCCCGAAAGACCTGGGCGTTCTGGAACCCTCGAATATACACAGGAAAAGCCTTAGAAAACAAGCCGAATAAATCGCTTTATTTATTTAGGGTAACGGATTTACGATGCCGATGATTGATGCTTGCAGAGTGATCCGGTGCCAAGCAGGCTGGGTCATGGAGTTGTTTGCACGGAGGTGCGTTTTGAGAATGGTTGGATTCGTAATGCTACTGGCAGCGAGTTTCTGTTTTGCGCAGGACCCGGGTGACTTCAAGCCCGCGACGTCCAATGTCCTGGATGCACAGTATCCGAAGGTGGACGGCAACTCGCGCGTGCAGATTCGGTTTAAAGCGCCTGAAGCGGCCAAGGTGAAGCTCAATTTCTGGAGCGGCCCCAAAGTGGACATGGAAAAGCAGGCGGATGGGTTTTGGACCGCTACTACTGCACCTATGGCTCCCGGACTTCACTACTACGTGATTAATGTTGATGGCGCCGACGTGAACGATCCGGGTAGTACAGCCTACTTTGGTGGTAGCAAGTGGGCGAGTGCGGTCGAGGTCCCTGAAGTCGGAGTGGACTTCTACCAGCCCAGGGATGTTCCGCACGGGCAGGTGCGCGAAATTTGGTATCACTCCAGCGTGACGGGCACGTGGCGGCACGCATTCGTTTACCTCCCACCGGATTATGACGCGCAGACGAAGGCTCGATATCCGGTGCTCTATCTTCAGCACGGCGGAGGCGAGGACGAATCCGGGTGGATCCGGCAAGGCAAGGCAAACTTCATTCTCGACAATCTGGTCGCCAGCGGCAGCACAAAACCGATGATTGTCGTGATGGCCAATGGGTATGCCAGCCGCGCAGGGTATGTGGTCCCTGACCTGACCGGAAAGCCGTTCGGCTCCCCGGAATTCATGAAGGTGATGCAGGAGCGGATGGGAGCGTTCGAAGACGATATGACGCAGGTGCTGATTCCGTTCATCGACAAGACGTTCCGGACAGTTCCCGATCGCGATCACCGCGCCATGGCGGGGCTATCGATGGGCGGAATGCAGACCTTCCAGGTGACATTCGACCATCTCGACCTGTTCTCGTACATCGGCGGATTCAGCGGAGCGGCCAATGTGTTCATGACGGGCAATAACAAATTGGACACAAAGACCGCTTTCCACGGCGCGATGGCCGATCCTAAGGCGTTTGCGAGCCGAGTGCATCTGCTCTGGATTGGCGTGGGAACGAATGAACCAGAACGGATGAAGACTGGACTCGAGGATCTGCACGCTTCACTTGACGAAGGCAAGATCCAGCACGTGTTTTACGAGTCACCCGGTACCGATCACGAATGGCAGACATGGCGTCGCGACTTGAAAGACTTCGCACCGCGATTGTTCCAGGCGCCAACGTACCCGGCCACATCCGCGCGATAATGGAGGCTGATATTAACAGACACATGCGCATATGAAGTCAAGGTTTGTCCTGGGAATTGGACGCTCTTCCTCGCCTCCGCCAATAGAACTATCGACGGAACAATGCTCGCGCTCTTTTCGCAACCTTTATGAACGATCGAGAGTCTACAACTTTGAAATGCGACCATGAAATGGCCGGTTGGCCAATTTATGCTCGCCACGACACACTGTCACCATCACTGCTGCAATACGCCAGGAAGGCCCCATGCGCATCGGCATCACCTGTTATCCCACCTACGGCGGTTCGGGCGTAGTGGCGACGGAACTCGGCATCGAGCTGTCGGCCATGGGGCACGAGATTCACTTCATTTCGTATTCGCAACCATTCCGCCTGAATGGGCGTGACGGCGGCGTCTTTTATCACGAGGTGCCGGTTTCAAATTACCCGCTTTTTGAGTTCCCTCCCTACGACCTCGCGCTGGCGTCGCGAATGGCGGAAGTGGCCGAGTTCTACGAGCTCGACCTGCTCCACGTTCACTACGCAATTCCCCACTCCGTAAGCGCACTGCTGGCCCGGCAGATGCTCGCGGCACGCGGCCGGCGGCTGCCTTTTGTGACCACGCTTCACGGCACGGACATCACCCTGGTTGGCCTCGATCGCAGCTACCTGCCCATCACGCGGTTTTCGATCCAGGAGAGCGATGGGGTCACCAGTATCTCCGATTACCTCAAGACCAAAACGCTTGAAGACTTCGGCGTGACCCGCGAGATTGCGGTCATTCCCAATTTCGTCAATTGCGACGTCTACAAGCCCTTCAAGGACGAGGCGACCCGCGCCGAGGCACGCAGCCGACTGGCCGCGCCCGGAGACGCGATCCTCATTCACCTTTCCAATTTCCGGCCGGTCAAGCGCGTGGTGGACGTGGTGAAGGTTTTCGCGCGGGTGGTGCGCGAAGTGCCGGCGCAGCTCGTGCTGGTGGGCGATGGCCCCGACCGTTCCGCAGCCGAATGGCTGGCGCACGACCTCGGCATCCACGGGCGCATTCATTTTCTCGGGAAGCAGGAGCGGGTCAACGAACTGCTGCCCCTGGCCGACCTGATGCTGATGCCGAGCGAAATGGAGTCGTTCGGGCTGGCCGCCCTGGAAGCGATGGCCTGCAAGGTGCCCGCGATCGCGACGCGTGTCGGAGGGGTGCCGGAACTGATCGACCACAATGAAACCGGATTGCTCTACGCCGTGGGCGACGTCGATGCCATGGCCGAGGGTGTTGTAGGGCTGTTGAAGGATCGCGACCGGCTTGAAACCATGCGCGAGGCAGCACGAAAAACCGCCCAGAAGCGATTCTGCTCAACCCTGGTTCTGCCTCAGTATGAGAAGTACTACGAGGCGATTCTCGCGCGGACCGCCTGACGCTGCGGTAAGGTTCAGCGAGCGGGAAGGATGGCTTGTTCCTCTTCAAACACCGGCTTGAACCCGAGGCTCTGCCAGAAATTCCGCACTAATTCGATGGTGTCGCCGGACGTATGCGCGGTCGTTTTTACCCGAACTTCTTGGGCAGGCATGCCCGCCATCCCGCGAGGGTCGGCGACAAGGGCCACGCAGCGGTCAGCGCGATAAGTACAAGCGGCCAGATCGGCGATAGAGAGTTGCAAAGTGGGGGTTGCCAGCACCGTACGCGGCGGCGCCATGCGATCGAGAAGGAAAAGAATTTCGAGCTTTGACTCCAGTTCGTCGGGGATGCAATCGATCGCCAGGTCGGCATCGCGCACCGCCTCTTCGATGCTCGACACAAAGCGAATCGGCAGCGCATCGACACCCAGCGCCGCGGGGCCGAGTTGCTGACGGATGTATTCCTGCGCGTGGTGCAAGTTGGCCGGCATCACGTCCTCCAGCAGAACGCGACAACCGGCGCGCGCGGCGGCCAGGCCCAGCCAGCGGCCCAGTGGACCTGCCCCGATGATAGCGACCGTTATCAAGCTTGGGATTTACTCTGACTCGAGTGCCCGCGCCACATCTTCTGCGCTGGGCTTGGAGTGGCGCAGGTGTTCGCTGACGCGCTGGCGCTCCTCGGGAGAAAGCGTCGGAATAAATGCCAGCACGCGGCGAAGGGTTACGGCAACGTCGTCGATGTAATTCATGAGGCGGATGGCTTCTCCGGATAGCGGCATGGCAAATTCCCTCGGGAACATATGTCTCGGTTCATTGTAGGGGTTCGGGCCAAGGGTGGGAAAGCCGTACGAAGGGACGGTAGTGGTGCAGTTTGGATTTATCCGTGGTCGTACAGAGTGAAAGCCCTATCGAACCACACAATATGGAACATCGACTGGGACCGGTATCCGACCATTGGTTTCATCCCGCTAAAGCGAAATGCAATGATCGTCGTATCGTCAGTTATGTGCGCGGGCATAGGGCGTCTAATCTCGTCTCTAGAGATTGTTTCAAATCCCATGCCGTGTCTCTGCGCACAGATAATTTCGTTCCATGTCATTTCGCTTAATCGCCTAATCTTATCGGCAAAGGCGGCCTTGTCTTCTGTTTCGCATCCAGTGATGCAGTAACTTCTGTCTATGTATCGAAGGCAAAATGTAGGTTTCTCGCGGTTGTAATCGATCCTATCCGATGCCCGACGTCGTAATTGAAGATGCTTGCCTTTATTGAGCGCCGGTTTTTGGATCGTCATCTCTGGTCACCACTGTCTTGAAATATGCCTTCATCGACTCTGGGGAGATAACAGCTCCGGGCGGGGTGTCTTTCCAAGGCGATTCGCTATGGGTCATGGCGCGAAGCTTCGCCGCGCTGAACTGGCCAAACACCTCGTACACCTCATCGAGAAGCTCTCGAATGTCCTTCGGATAAAGATCGAGATTCACCCGCTCAATAGGGATGGCTTCGCCGCCATGTTGCTTGTATGCGCGATAAACCCTGGGAACGACTGGCCCATGCGTCCACGCTTCAATTGGTTCGACAAACAATGGCGCATCATTCAGCGCAAGATTCACCCCTTGCGCGTAATAGAGCAATTTTTGGAGCTTGAGATTGGTTATCGAGTCTCCCGCTTCTTCATCGACGAGAGACACGAAGTATTTTGCCACATCGTGTGCGGGCATCATGGGGTAGACCTCTTTAAAGAGTCTACATTTTATACGTATAGGAGCTACCTTCGTAACCAGTTTTATTTTCATTCGGTAACCATTTCGGGAACGTCTAGAAGTCCTACCAATTCTTCTAAAGTCCACACATGGTTAGAGATACCAGACTCCATCGCAGGCGTTACTCTGAGGCTCTTATGTACCCGGCAAAAGTTGTAATGCATGAAATGCAGGGCGACGGCATGTCCATGATTCTCGATCTTCTTTGAAAATCCATTCGTGAGCCGAGTGAAACGCCGCATCGACATACGCATCGTTAGGTTCTGGCGTTCGACGTAGCTTGTGCTTACGTGAGCCGGGTCCGGAACGCCACTCACGGTCTTCATGTCGCATCCGATGCACGTCGCAGGGCTGTAGCGGTGCTCAGGCTCATTCGATGCCCCGTAGACCTTGTGAAGCTGCGCATAGTCGGCACCGCCCCCAAATGCCTCTTCCACGGCCTTCAGATAGGGCTTGTGCGCGTCCGTTGTGATCTGTGGACGCCCAACAATCCGATACGCGCAATCGATCATGAAGTCGGTAGCCCACCCGGTATCACGCCCACCAACGAGATAAGAGACGCAGAGCTTTGTATCGGCATCAATCGCGGTCCAAGTCCAAGCGTCGCCCCATCCCTCTTGCTTCTTTTCGACTGATACGTTCTTTGCTTTCGCTCCCACAAAAGCCCAAATCTCATCGCATTGGAGACGGCGAACGCGAAGGCCGCGCACATACCGATGGTGGTATGAGGCGCAAGTGCAGCCCAAGTCCTCGACCAGTTTGAGGATCGTATGTTTAGCAACCCCAGTCATGCGAACGATGGAGTTGATGCTGCTCCCTTCGACTAGGGCAGCTACCACTTGGACACGCTTTGCTGTGCTCAGGCGATTCATTTCGTCTCCGTCTCTATCTTATTATCAACTCTATCACATTTTTGTCAAGAGAAGTAATGATAAAAATTATGTAGGTCTACCATTGCATCCGAGAATCTACCGTGATAGGCTAATAATCAACTAGATGGAGGGCCGTCATGACAGAGCAGGATGTGAACTCGAAGAAAGAACAGAAACCCCGCCACCGCAGCCCCAACTATCCCGGCATGGGGCTGCGCTCAGCGGTGGGAAAGATTGAATCCCTCTATAAGGCCGATGGCTTGGCCGCTTCGCCAAAATTAGCCGCTCTTAAGCACATGGGATACGAGAGGTTGCACAGCGAAGCTGCGCGTACACTATCGGCTCTAAAGAGCTTTGGCCTCATAGAAGAAGCGGGTGATCGGATTAAGCTAACCCAACGAGGAATCGAGATTGTGGCACGTCAGCATGGCGATCCAACTAGGGTAAAGGCGATTAAGGAAGCCGCCGTAAGTCCTGATATTTACCAGCTAATAATGGAGGAATACCGTGAAAGCGGACTCCCATCGGATACTAGCTTGAAGTCCGACCTGATCACTGTTAGAAGATTCAATCCCACTGCTGTAGATGGCTTTGTTCAAGACTTTAGAGACACTTTGGAATTCGCTGGTTTATCAGATTTGAAGGTGGTAGAATCGAAACAGTCGCAGAACGACAATGGCGAGCAGACGGTTCCACCACAAATCGGATACCTCGTTCAATGGGAATCCGGCGGCCAGTTGCAGTTCAAAGAGCCTAAGCGAGTTAGGGCTCTATCGGAAGATGGACTTTGGGCGTTTGTGGATGGTGGCGATACTGGCTTGCCGATCAAGGAGCTTACCGTCGTGAATACAAACGTCATCGAACAGCCAGTAGAACAGGTCGCTCCGCTTGCTTCTTCCGCAAGGTCACCCAAGCTTTCCCAAGCGCCGATTGGCCCACTAGCCCCCAAAATGCGCTCATACGCATGGGCGTTGTCCGGAGATTTTAGCGCGAAGATGGATTTATTCGGGGAGGCCCATACGGAAGAAGACATCGACGCGCTGGCCGATTACGTAGAGATAACAATCAAAGCCCTTAAACGTTCATTGAAAACGCAGACTGGCGCTACAGGGACAAGCTAATCCCGCTCCGTCGCTTCTTTCATTGTTCGGAAGGCGGCTTGATTCACGTCCTCTGCGCGGTTCCTTGCCCGATTGCGGATGCGAAGGCCTAGCTTTTTCACGATGGCATCGGCCACAAGCCGATTACTCTTTCCCTTCATGCTCTGAAGGATGCGCTCCACGAAGTCTGCGTCCGTCACTCTCTTTGCCATGATGGCTCAAGTTTACCGCTGACCCGCAACCTGTGGAAATCCAAACTGCACCACTACCGAAGGGACGCGTAAAGTGGATTCCGCCGGGCACCGTCGCGGGCAGGGCGTTCAGCCACGCGGCCGGCCAAAGAAGGCGTGCATCGCGGGCAGGCCGGAAGCCTTCCAACGACGCACCACCTCGTAGACGATGACGGTTGCATAACTTACGGCACACCACACCACCACCTCCTCCAGGGGAAGGCGGCTCCAGGCCGTGATGTAGATGCCGAGCATTTGCGCATCCTGAAATCCCCACCAGCCATAAGGCAGCGCGAGGGTGGCTTCCCACAGCAGGCTGATCAACAGGATAAGAAAAAACGTGAGGCTGAATGCGCGCCAGTTGATCACCGGCAGCGCCGAGGGAAACAGCAGCGACGACGGGCCTAGCGCCACCACCACCAGAAATATGAAGTAACCTGGAAATCCGGCCGCAGGCACAAACCATGTGCGGAACGCGACCGCGGCCGCAATCAAAGCGACGCCGATCATAAATGACTGCGGGTGAAAGCGAAGCAGGCGTTCAAAGCCCGTGCGATGCGCCGAATCGGGAGGGATGCTGTAGGCGTTCAACCAGTACTCGTCGAGCCAGATATAGATCAGCAGAATCGCGATAAATCCGGTGAGATAGAAAACATACTCTTCGATAGGTACCCCGCCTCCGAGCGCGGGAGCCGGGATGCGCAACGTGGCATAGGGATTGGGAAAGAGAAAGAAGCGGTGCGCGAAGAAGAAATCGAGCCCGGCGCCGACGGGAAACATCAGGCCGATGGTCAGCAGGAACGACTTCTTTGATAGATGGACCGACTCCCGCGGCAGGAACCACAGGGCGATGGCGCTTATGGGGACAATGAAGAGCAGAAGGCTGATCGTGTAACCATACGGTGTAAGGACGCGAGCGCCCGCTTCGATGGTGGGGCTTACCTTGGCGGTGTGGAGCGTGATCGCCGCAGGGACAGCGATCATCACCAGGGTTCCGATAACCAGTTGAAAGCTGGTGCGTGGAGTTGGCGGCCGGATCGGAGGGTCCATGATCGTCCTTCGTGGAGCGTCTTACTTGCCATTCCCTGAGAGTGAAGGAACTATAGCACCGCGACTGCTCAAGGCGAAAATTAAGCCATAAGCGCAACTTATCGTAATGACAACCAGGATAACTTTGCCGAATGGGCAGGAAACATGGACACTGTCAGCAGTGGAGGATCTCGTGTCTCAAACCTGGAACCCGGACAACTATGCGCGCGATGGAGCCTTTGTGCACGCGATGGCGGGCGGAGCGGTGGAATGGCTCGCAGCAGCAAGCGGCGAACGTATCCTGGACCTTGGTTGTGGCGATGGCCAGCTCACCGCGCGGCTCTCCGCAAGCGGAGCGCAGATCGAGGGAATAGATGCGTCCCGGGACATGGTCGCTGCCGCGCGTTCCCGAGGCGTATTCGCCCAGGTGGCTCCCGCCGAGCAGCTTCCCTGCGCTGACCGCAGCCTTCGATGCGGTATTCTCCAACGCTGTTCTGCACTGGGTGCATGATCAGGACGCGATGATGCGTGAAGTTCATCGCGTGCTCAAGCCCGGCGGACGGTTTGTCGCGGAGATGGGCGGGCACGGAAACGTCGCCGCCATCCAGGTAGGCTTGAGAGCCGTGCTGACGCGGCACGGTTTCGCTGATGCAGAAGACGGGGTAAATTACTATCCCACCGCCGAAGCCTACGCGCGAAGGCTCGAGCAGCACGGATTCACGGTAGAACGCATGGCGTTGATACCGCGTCCTACTCCCTTGGGGGATGGCGGCATGCGGGGGTGGCTGCATACATTCAGGCGCGGCGTCCTGGACGGACTTCCCCCCGATGTTCAGACCCAGGTGGTCGAGGAGACTTGCGCCTTGCTTGCGCCCGCGCTGCAGGATGAGACCGGCCGCTGGGTAGCGGACTACGTTCGCCTCCGCTTCATTGCCCGCGCGGTCTAGTGAACGAAAAACATCCGCCCGCCCACCGCGATCAGAGTGAGCGCGAAGACGCGGCGCAGCCAGATCTCCGGGATATGCTGCGCAAGGACAGCGCCAAAGTAGCCTCCAACGACGAACCCCGCACCCAGCAACAGGGCAATTCGCAGGTCCGCGTTTCCTTTGCGGTAGTACTCGAGAAAAGCAAAGATGCCCACCGGGGCCAGCAGCGCGCCCAGCGAAGTCCCCTGCGCCTTGTGCTGGTCCATGCCGAAAAGCCAGATCAGCGCGGGGATGAACAGGATGCCGCCCCCGATTCCGACAATGCCGGATACGACCCCGATCACCGCGCCTACAAGCAACGCCAACCCGATCATCTTTAGCTCCTCCGTCCGGCAAGATGTTTCACCCGTAGCTCAATCCTCTGCTCTGAACCAAGGTCCAGCCTAAACCAGCGTTTCACGCAGCGGGATGAGTTCAACCGCCGAGCGCGTGAAGAAAATCCCAAATTTGCATTGCTGCGCCGCCGAAGTTATGGCACAGTACTATCTGCACAGGAGCAGCCCGATGCGTTACACGACACCCAATTCGGTGCAAAGGCAGGAGCGGCCGCAGGCAATCTGTACCGGCCGCCGCGCGTGCTGGTTCCCTTCCCGATAATCCTCGTCAAGTGATACGCACACCCGGATCGCGGGAACCGCGCCATCGATGAGTTGCGCGTCGCGAAACTCCTCACGCGCACCCATCCCCCGGCAATACCACACGCAAATCGATAGCGATCTGGCGTCGAGCGCGCCGTCGCCTCGAGTGCGCAGTCGCGACGAATTGATGCCTGCTTCGGGGAATTTCCCCGTTAAGCCTTCCGGCACGTCCGGACTAAAAAGAGAGAGCATTATGACCAGCATGAAAGTGAAAAATGGGACCCCGGTGGGGAGCAGGCACCTTTGCAGAACATGCAACTGGGGTCAATTCACCTCCGGCTACCGCGAGTCGGATCTCCTCGTGATCTGCATGAGGCCGGACCCTGCCCGCGTGGTCCCCTTCGTGGTGCACACCTGCACCGAGTATGAACAACGCAACCACCCGGACTGGGACCGGATGAAGGAAATGGCCGTTCCCCTGCGCGAAAACCGAAAAAAATCTCTCGGCTTCTCGGGGGCCGGCTTCGGCCTGACCTTGGCCGACGAAGACGAAGAAACGCAAGACGCGGCACTGATCGCATCAGCCTGAACGCCGGCGGATCAATCCAAGCCTCCAATTCCGGCGGTACACTCGGAACCGATTCAGGATCCAGACGAAACCAGCACCCAAAACCGGGAAAGGCGATTTCCCGGTTTGCGCCCCGCGCCATTCTCCTCCAAAAGTTGTCGAATACCCTAAGGGTGGGGAAAGCATCGAGCCGGGTCACTCAAGCGGCGCAAACTTCGGGAATTCGCGTCATTTCTCAAATTGCGGCAAGTTCTCAAGCCGGGTGTAATCGGACCCGCTCATCTTGTCATCTAACCCGTAAAGAATGCCCCGGGAGGCCGTGGTTGTCACGCATCCATTTGCATCTGCCCCATCACATTCACCTGCCGAAACTGGAACGCCGGCCGGAACTGGATGCCTTGCGCGGCCTCTTCCTGGTGTGGATGACCCTGACTCACCTGCCCACCCGCTTCAGCGATTTCGTCAACCAGCCCCTGGGGTTTGTGTCCTCAGCGGAAGGTTTCGTGTTCATCTCGGCGCTGCTGGTCGGCCGACTCTATATTCGTGACCTGATGCAAAACCCGGCTAATGTGCGGGTCAGGCTGTGGAAACGCTCCCTCAAGATCTACGGCTACCACCTCCTGATGCTGGCGCTCGCCTTCACAGTCGTAGCGGGCTTTGCAGCGCACACCCACAAGGTGGCGCTGATGAACCTGCTGACCTTCTACTTCGCCCATCCCTTCGTGGCGATTGCCGGATCGGTCCTGCTGCTTTATTGCCCGCCCCTGCTCGACATCCTTCCGATGTACGTCACTTTCCTCTTCTTCACGCCCGCCATCCTGACCGCCGCGGTGCGCTGGGGGTGGAAGTGGATACTGGCTGCAAGCGGGCTGATATGGCTGCTCGCACAGTATGGTTTGCGCGATGTTGTTCACAACGCCCTGGTGCGAATCACACACCTTCCCGTCCCGTTGCAGGAGACCGGCGCCTTTAATCTGTTCGCATGGCAGGGAGTCTGGACGATCGGACTGTGGATTGGCGCCAAATCTGCCACCCAGACCGAGATTTTCCGCAAGGTGCCGGGTTGGCTGGCCGCAACCGCCGGGGCCGCCTGCATCTTCTTCATCGGCATTCGTTTCGGGTGGTGGGGACCGCATCTGACCCAGCAGGGCCTCAGCGTAAAGCTCGACAAGTGGAACATCGGACCGCTGCGTGCCATCAATCTGGCCGCCTTCACGGTAGTCGTTTACTGGTTCCGGAAATATCTCATCAAGCTGGTTACAATCGAGCCTTTCCTCACCCTGGGCAAAGCCTCGCTCAAAGTATTCTGCGCCCATATTTTCTTTGTCTTCGCAGGACTGGCCCTGTTGTATGGCGACATGAATCAGGACGGGCTCGACCAGCTGCATGGCATCCCGGCCATTGCATTGCTGGCGGTAACTTTCACCGCTCTCATCGTGGTTGCTTCGAACGAAGTCAGGAAGAAGCGGGCTGAGCGGGAACGCAAAAAGGCTGAGCAGCAGCAGCAGGGGAAAGACCCGGGAAGCAGTCCCGCGGGCGACGCAGCCGCCATGGCCATTGTTCCGCTCGATTCCCCGGTGCTGGGCGCCTTCGACGTTGTCGGCGAGCCCGCCCCAGTCACTGTACTGGTCAAGACCGGCAGCTGAGCACGAGCCCGTCTCAAGACTCGAGTGCGGGATTTCGGCTGCTTTGATCCTTCTCCAGATCCCCCGAACTCAATTCCGTGCCGGGGCGAATTAACCGTACGTTTGCAATTTGTTTGCCTCCATGCAGTACTCTGTTAACGATTCCGCGCGGCCTTCGCAACAAAACAACCATGGTCGCCGGGCGAGGACAGACCGGTTGAGCCAATCCGTATTTGTGCTGGAAGACGACGCAGACATATCGCGCCTTGTGCAGCATCACCTGGAAGCGGCGGGATTTACAGTCCGCCCGTACCTGACCCCAGCCAATCTCATTCCGGACGCGGAACGCCAGGCTCCGGCTTTGTTTCTGCTTGACATCATGGTCCCGAGTGGCGACGGGCTGGACGTGTGCCGGCGCCTGCGCAGCCATGCCGCACTCTCCACCATCCCGATCATATTTCTGACAGCACGGGCCGGGGAAAACGACCGCGTCCTGGGCCTGGAGCTGGGTGCGGACGACTACATCACCAAACCTTTCGCCACCCGCGAACTGGTGGCTCGGGTCAAGGCGGTATTGCGGCGGTTTGAGCGCCCCACCTCGCCTTCGGTCATTCGCTTTGAAGAAGTCGTGATCGACGCCAATGCCATGCAGCTGACAGTGCGCGGCACCCTGACCACCACCACCGCGACAGAGTTCCGGCTGCTCGATTACCTCGCCCGCCACCCCGGACGGGTTTACAGCCGCGATCATCTCCTCGATGCCGTGTGGGGCGATGCGCGCTTTGTCACACCGCGATCGGTCGATGTCTACGTTCGCCGCATCCGCGAAAAGATCGAAGTCGATCCCGAGAATCCACGCTACCTTAAGACGGTGCGGGGAGCGGGCTATCGATTCGAAATTCCCAAGACCGACTAGGCCTTTCGACGATGAAAGCGATCGTCTCCTTTGAGCCGCCGCCTGCCCGGCTTTGACCCCCGCGCGACGGCCGCCAGACTTTGCCGGCACCGGGCAAACACTGGCGATCCCGCGCACTGGCGCGGAGAGCCGTTTGTAGGCAAAATGAGGAACGGAGCCCTGTGACCCGCAAAGTTTTCATTAAGTTGCTGGGGCTTTTCGCCCTGCTGCTCGTCTTTCAGACATTTGTGATGGAGATGGCTTTCCGGCGTCTCCTCGGACACGCCGTCCGCGGCACTTTGCCAGTACTGTGGCGCGAGGCACTGTGGTCCGGCCTGATCGCGCTCGCAGTCGCACTGCCGCTGGCGGCATGGGTCGCTTCGCGAGTAACGGGGAGATTGCAGCGCGTAGTCGACTTCGCCCGCCGGATCGCCGAAGGCGATCTCAGCGCCCGCCTCGATCAGTCCGGTGGCGACGAACTGCTGGCCATGGAAGCGGCCCTCAATCAGACCGCCGAACGGCTCGGCAAGAGCTTTGCCGAGATCGAAAGCCGGCGCCAGGAGCTCGCCGCCATGCTCGACTCCATGCAGGAGGCCGTCGTGGCGATCACTCCCGAGGGTTTCGTCCGCTGGTCCAACACGGTGATGCAGCGGATCGCCGGCACGCAGGTCCGGGTGGGTCGGCCCCTGGTTCACTCCCTGCGCGACCCTGACCTGCTCTCCTGCGTACGCGGCGCGCTCGAAGAGGGCGCGATCCGCACCGGCCGGGCCAGCTCGCTGGCCCCTGGACGCGTGTTCGAAGTAAACGCCGCTCCCCTGCCCTCCGGTGGCGCCCTTGCCGTTTTGCATGATGTGACTCAGATTGAAGCGGCCGAGCGTTCGCGCCGCGAATTCATCGCCAACGTAAGCCACGAGCTCCGCACTCCGCTCACATCCATCCAGGGATATGTGGAGACTCTGCTCGAGGGCCCGGACTGCAACCCGGAGACAAACCGCGAATTTCTGGGCGTTATTCTCAAAAATGCTTCGCGGATGAACCGGCTGACCGAGGACCTTCTGGCCCTGGCCAGCGTTGAGAGCCCCGACTACAAGCTCGTCCCCCAGCCGATCCGCGCCAGTGCTCTGCTCCAGGATGCGGAGGAATCTCTCGCCGGCCTGGTTGTCGATTCCGGCGTGGAACTGCTTTCAGGAGGCGGCCCCGACGTACTCGTCATGGCCGACCCCGACGCCATGAACCAGGTCTTCGGCAACCTGATCGAAAATGCTCTCAAATACGGCAAGTCCGGCAAGTTGATCCGCCTCGGCGCGACCCTGCTCGAGCATGAAGTGGAATTCTGCGTGCAGGATTTCGGGCCCGGCATTGCCTCAGAGCACCTGGAGCGTATCTTCGAGCGCTTCTACCGCGTGGACAAGGCGCGCTCGCGTGAATCCGGCGGAACCGGCCTGGGACTGGCGATCGTCAAGCACATTGTTCAGGCCCATGGGGGAAATATTCGTGCCGAGAGCGAGTTGGGAAATGGCGCCGCGTTTTACTTCTCACTTCCCCTCGCGCAGCAGACGGCGTCCGTCTCGGCGGCGTAAGCGGACCGCACCACGATCGGAGTGTGGCCAAACTGGTCGCCGCCTGGACCACCGGTCGGCGCCTGGACCACTGGTCGCGCTAGACCTGCGAAGAAGCCAGCGGCGTCAACACCAGGTTGGTAATGTTGCTGACGATCGGCTCAAAGGCATATTTCTGGTCCGACGACAGCTTCTTCCAGTCCGCGTTGGTGCGGAAGGCCTCCCAGTGCACGTCCATGGCGGCCGCGTCCTGCATGCTGAGCATGTAGGTGAGGCTGGGCATACGCGGGCCGATCAGGGTGTCTCCAAAAAACACGGGGCTGAACCCTGCAGCTTTGAAGATGTCGAACTCGCCGGAGTTGAACATCTCTACCTTGCGTACATGGTCGCGATGGCTGGGGCTCTCGTAGGTGCGAAGCTGGTAAATACGCTTGGCCTTGGTCGCTGCGGCGGCCGGCGGCGTAATCTTCGGCCAACCCTCAAACGCGGCCAGCAGAGAGTATTCCACCCGGATAAACGGAGGCGCAGTTGCGGGCGCGCTCCAGAATGCGTCGGCAGTCTTGAGGAAGGTATCGTCTTTTGACAGGTCCAGATCGATGGTCGCGAGCGATTCCGCCGACGGCCCCGGTATCAAAACATAAGTCGTTGGGGTCTCGTTGCCGAAGTCCAGGTGGAAGGCTCCGACCGGCCCCATCCCCCGGCGCGTTAGCGCGGGAATGAGCGCGTCGTTTATATAGTGATCCGTGAGGCTCGTCTGCGGGCCCGATTGCAGACTGTAGCGCCGGATCTGGTAGAACTCGCGCGTGTGCGATGCGCCCCCTTGGGCGGATGTACCGGCCTGGGCGCCGGATTTGCTGGCAACGGCGAGCGCGGATGTTGCAAGAGAAGCGGCAATGAAGTGGCGGCGCTGCATAAATTCCTCCGGTAATGCTTTTGGGGGAGAGAAAACTCACGACCGGCAACCAGAACTCCGGCACGGCCAAACCATCGTATAGGGTGGCCTTAGTCTTCCCCAATATCTTCGTTCCACACCTCGGGATGCAGGGCGATGAAGCGTCCCAGCAGATCGCGGCAGGCGCGGCTGTCGAGGTCGATTACTTTCACCCCGCTGGCACGGAGCCAGTCAAGGCCCCCGGCAAAAGTGCGGCTCTCACCCACTACCAGTGTGCCGATGCGGAATTGCCGTACCAGCCCGCTGCAATACCAGCAGGGCGCCAGTGTCGTCACCATGACGGTGTCGCGGTAGCTGCGCTGGCGTCCGGCGCGGCGAAACGCGTCGGTCTCCCCATGAACGCTGGGATCCCCCTCCTGCACACGCCGGTTGCGGCCCCGGCTCAGCAACTCCCCATCCGACGTAAACAAGGCAGCTCCGATAGGAATTCCGCCTTCGTCAAAGCCAATGCGAGCCTCCTCCAGAGCCACTGCCAGCATCCGTTCGTAAAATTCGTGCACCAATTTCCCTCCCCCGGAGAGCATAAGGGATAGAGGCACGCGCCGTGCCACCTTCACCGCGGCCCGCGTCCAACCGACCCCTGAAGCCGTCAACAAAAGTATCCGGATGTGTTCGCCTCGGCATCAACCCGGCCGATTGGATGCCACCGGCGGCGCCGGCTACGCTGAATTGATAAAGCGATTTTGGCGGGGTCAGACGATACCAATTTGGGGCTGCGGCGAATTCGGCGGGATCAAATTGATTCTCTACCCCTTCCAACATTCACTATTCCTACTGGTGAACATATTCCGTTAGGATAAAAACGGGCGCGTACTGTACCCGAACCATCATCTCTGCTCTCCACCGGGCCTTCTTCCCGACTCTCTCGCCGGGCCCGGCTACACAATCACCAGCGCGGCACCACCATCGCGCGTACGAGCCCGTCCCGAGGAGGTCAACTGTGGCAGACTCATCCGACCTGCGCTTCAAGCATCTGCGCGCCTCATCCCCGCATAAGTCACCCGACGATCTGGCGCCCGATCAGCAGGGTATCGACCTTGAGCCCTTAGCTGGCGACGATCGGCCCAAAGGCCGTTTCAGCCGCCGTTCCTTTCTGTCCGGGCTGGGAGCGACCGGCGTGCTCGCCGGCGCCTCCCCGTTGGTCCATGCCGCACCATCGGTTGCGCCTGCGCCTTCCCATGCCGCCGTCGACGGCTCCGAGGCGCTCACCCTGCGCATCAACGGAAAAGACTATCGCTTTGACAACCCTGATCCGCGCGCCACTCTGCTCGACACGCTGCGTGAGCGGATCCATCTCACCGGCACCAAGAAAGGCTGCGACCACGGCCAGTGCGGAGCCTGCACCGTCCACGTCAACGGGCGCCGTGTGAACAGCTGCCTTTCCTTCGCGGTGATGCACGAGGGCGATGAAATCACTACCATCGAAGGCCTCGGCCAGCCCGGCAACCTGCACCCCATGCAGGCCGCCTTTGTCGAACACGACGGCTACCAGTGCGGTTACTGCACCAGCGGTCAGATCATGAGCGCGGTGGCGCTGCTGAAGGAGCCCATCGGGCCATCTGACGAAGATATCAAACATGCCATGGCCGGCAATATCTGCCGCTGCGGCGCCTACACCAACATCGTTGCCGCCGTGCGCCAGGTGCGCCAGTCCCGCGCGTAGCCGCCGGGTGAAGGAGAACCATGCAGACCTTTAACTACGTCAAAGCCGCCAGTATTGAAAAGGCTCTGGGCGCGGCCAGCGGAGCAAAGTTCATCGCCGGCGGCACCACGCTGGTCGACCTGATGAAGCTCAGCGTCGAACAGCCTAAAGCCCTCGTCGATATCAACCTGCTGCCCCTCGACAAGATCGAGCCATCGCCCAATGGCGGCCTGCGCATCGGCGCCATGGTGAGGAACTCCGACCTGGCCTGGAACCCTGAAGTGCAGAAAAACTACGCGGTGCTGTCCGAGGCTCTTCTCTCCGGCGCTTCGCCGCAGCTGCGCAACATGGCCACCACCGGTGGAAACCTCCTGCAACGCGTCCGCTGCGCCTACTTCCGCGAACCCAGCTCCGGCTCGCCCGGAGGCTACGGGTGCAACAAGCGCACCCCCGGCACGGGGTGTGCCGCACTGGAAGGCTTCCATCGCACTCACGCCATCCTCGGCACCAGCGACCACTGCATCGCCACCCATCCGTCGGATATGTGCGTGGCCATGGCCGCCCTTGAGGCAGTCGTCCAGGTGGAAGGACCGAAAGGCAAGCGAAGGATCCCGTTTGCCGAGTTCCACAAGCTCCCCGGAGCCACCCCCAATATTGAGAATGCGCTGGAGACCGGCGAGCTGGTGACCTATGTCGATCTCCCCAAGCCCGTCGAAGGCGCAAAGAGCGTTTACCTCAAGCTTCGGGATCGCGCCAGCTACGAATTTGCACTAGCCTCGGCGGCGGTGGTGGCGAAAGTTGAGGGCGGACACATTCGTTACGTGCGCGTAGCCATGGGTGGTGTAGGAACCAAGCCCTGGCGCTCGCATGAAGCCGAGTCTGCACTCGTCGGCAAGCCCGTCGATGCTGCACACTTCCGCACCGCGGCCGAAGCGGCCCTGAAAGAAGCAAAGCCGCGCACCGACAATGCATTCAAAGTTGAATTGGCCAGGCGGTGCCTCGTCCGCACCTTGAAACTTGCAACCGCATAGCCCGCGACCTGGGCGTTCGAACAGAAAGTTAATGCCGATTTCCTGAGCTGTGCCGGGGCGCCGAGCGCGCCCTGCGAAGCCGAAACACTGAAGCTCAGAGATGCGGCTCAACAACGATCTGGAGTGAATTCGCATGGCGACGGCAAATCTTCCCCAGGGCGCCGACATCATCGGAGCGGCAGTACCGCGCATCGACGGCCCCCTTAAAACTACTGGTACTGCGCGCTATTCTGTCGATCACGATTTTCCCGGCCTGGTGCACGCGGTCGCGGTGCAGAGCACCATCGGCAAGGGGCGCATTCGCTCGCTCGATGTGAGCGCCGCGGAAAAAATGCCCGGGGTGCTGCTCGTTCTCCATCAAGGCAATCTCGAGAACGTCTACCGCACCTTTCCTCACCAGCAGGACGGCAGCATGGCCGAATCGCGGCCGCCGTTTGAAGACGACAAGATTTATTACTGGGGCCAGTACATCGCGACAGTGGTGGCCGAGACCCTCGAACAGGCCAAGGCAGCAGCCAACGCCGTGCGCGTGGACTACGAAGTCGAAACCCCGGACGTGCGGCCCGATCTGAGTGTGGCCTTCGACGGGCCGCGCGAAAGCAGCTGGAAGCGCGGCGATCCCGACCAGGCGCTCAGTTCCGCTCCGATCGTGATTGATGAAACCTATGTGACTCCAGTCGAAGTCCATAACCCCATGGAGATGCACGGCACCGTCGCCGTATGGGATGGCGAAGACCTGACACTCTACGACTCGTCGCAGGGCGTTGTAGGCCATCGTACGGTCATGTCGGAAGTGCTCGGCATCCCCCGTGAGAACGTGCGCACCATTTCGCGTTTCATCGGATCGGGCTTCGGCGGCAAGCTTTCCCCGTGGCCACAGGCGAGCCTGGCAGGTGCCGCGGCGCGCCAGCTCAAAAGACCAGTGAAGCTCAGCGTCGACCGGCGCATGATGTTCTCCAACGTCGGTCATCGCCCCCGCACCCAGCAGCGCATTCGCCTTGGCGCGACCCCCGATGGCAAGCTCACCGCCATCCGCCACGATTTCCTTTCCGAGACATCCCAGCTCGACGACTTCGTAGAGCACTGTGGCGAGCAGACTCCTTTCATCTATAGCTGCGCCAACCTTGAAGTCACCACCGGCATGGTGCGCCGCAACGTAGGCACGCCTGCGCCCATGCGCGGACCGGGCGCGGTCCCCGGCTTGTTCGCTCTTGAATCAGCCATTGACGAGCTCGCGATCAAGCTGAAAATGGACCCCCTCGAGCTCCGCTACAAAAATGACGCCCAGCGTGACGAAAGCAAAAACCTTCCCTTCTCTTCGCGCCACCTCAAGGAGTGCTACGAAACCGGCGCGAAAAAGATCGGCTGGGAGCAGCGCACTCCTGCAGTCGGCTCAATGAAGCGCAACGGCAAGGTGATCGGCTGGGGCGTCGGCGGCGCATCGTGGGCGGCGGCGCGAATCCCCTGCACCGCAACCGTAGAGCTGTGTGCCAACGGACGCGTGTGCGTACGCTGCGCCACCCAGGACATCGGCACCGGAACCTATACCCTGTTCGCCCAGATCGCTCATGAAAAGACCGGCGTGCCGCTCGATCGCATCGATGTCTTTCTTGGGGACACGTCGTTGCCTGACGGGCCTACGTCCGGCGGATCGATGGTCACCAGCGCGATTTTGCCCGCAGCGTCTGGAGCTGTAAAACAGGCTGTGTCGCGGCTCATCAACATCGCCGCGCTCACTCCGGGTTCGCCGTTCCACGGCGCCCACCCTGACTCGCTCACGGTCGCCGAAGGCCGCGTAAGAGCCAAAGAGGGCAAGCCCCAGGTGGTGGGCGCTGCCTATCACGCAGGCGCCGACCTCACCGCCAACGGGATGCCCTTCGAAGAAGTGCTTCGCCTGGCCAACATCAGCGGCATCACCGCGACCGGCAAAACGTTCCCCTCCTTTGAAGATCCCAAGGCGAAGGAATATTCGCTGCATTCCTTCGGAGCCCATTTTGCCGAAGTGGAGTGGGAGCCGGAGATCGCGCGGCTCAGAGTAAGCCGCATCTTTTCCATCTTCGACTGCGGACGAATCATCAACGCCAAGGCCGGCGCCAACCAGATTCTCGGTGCCGCGATCATGGGCGTAGGCATGAGCCTGTTTGAAGAAGCGGTTTACGACCGGCGCACCGGTCAGCCCATCAACAACAACTTCGCCGACTATATTGTTCCGACCTGCGCAGACCTGCCCGATCTCGATGTTACCTTCCTCGACTATCCCGACCTGATCGTCAACGAGTACGGCGCGCGCGGCATCGGTGAAATCGGCATGGCGGGCGTGGCTCCCGCCATCACTGGGGCGGTCTATCACGCCACCGGCGTGCGGGTTCGCAATCTTCCAGTGCGCATCGAAGACCTGCTCCAGTCCAAAGTGATGGAAGCATAATCCGAGAGTGCGCGCGTATCCGCAGTTAGAGATGTACAACGTGATGAGCGGAGTCGTTGGTCGTAATGGCAAGAGAGGGAACGTATGAGCACGGGTTCAGATTCGCAACAGGCTTCGATCATCGGAACCGCAACACCACGCATTGATGGCCCGCTGAAAACCACCGGGGCCGCCGATTATTCCGCGGACTTCCACTTCGAGCGCATGGCCTTTGCCATGCCGGTATGCGCGACCATCGCCAGCGGGCGCATTCGCAGCCTCGACACCGCGGAAGCGGAGAAGATGCCGGGGGTGCTGCTGGTTCTGCATCATGGCAACATCGGGCCGCTGTATCGCACCGCGCCCGGCGACGACAACGCCACCAACAGCGAAGTGCGTTCTCCCTTCGAGGATGAGGTCGTCCGCCACTGGGGTCAGTATGTTGCCGTTGCCATAGCCGAGTCGCTTGAACAGGCCACCGCGGCCGCCGCGGCCGTCAAGGTGGAGTATGAGAAGACGCCCGCCAATCTTCGCGTGAACCTCGACGACTACAACGGCAAACGCAAGTCGGTTTCAAAGCGCGGCGATCCCGACACCGCGTTCACCTCAGCGCCGGTAAAGATCGACCAGACCTACGTCACTCCTATCGAGACCCACAACCCGATCGAGTTGCACGCCTCTGTAGTGATCTGGGACGGCGATCGCGTGACCCTGTACGAAACTTCGCAGGGCGTGGTGAACCATCGCGCGGTGATGGCCCAGGTTCTGGGCGTGCCTCTGGAAAATGTGCGGGTGATAACCCGCTTTCTCGGCTCGGGATTCGGCGGCAAACTGTTTCCGTGGCCCCACGCTGCCATGGCCGCCGTCGCCGCGCGCAAGCTCAATCGCCCCGTCAAGCTGAGCCTCACGCGCCGCATGATGTTCTCCAACGTCGGCTACCGTCCGCGCACCGAACAGCACATCAAGCTCGGCGCAACCCGCGAAGGCAAGCTGTTGGCGCTCCGCCACGATTATCTGAATGTCACCTCGCAGCTCGACGAGTTCGACGAAGGCTGCGGCGAGGCCACGCCCTATCTCTACAGCGTAGCCAACCTCGAAGTCACCAGTGCCCAGCCGCGACGCCACGTTGGCGCGCCCATGTGGATGCGCGGACCCGGCGCGGTGCCAGGACTCTACGCTCTTGAGGCGGGCATGAACGAGCTGGCCGACGAGCTCAAGATTGATCCCATGCAGCTGCGCCTGATCAACGACGCAGACAAGGACGAGAGCAACAAGAACATCCCGTTTTCTTCGCGGCATTTTCGCGAGTGCTTCGAAACCGGCGCCAAGAAATTCGGCTGGGACAAGCGCAATCCGGCCATCGGCTCAATGCGGCGCGACGGCAAGATTCTCGGCTGGGGTTTGGCCGGGGCCAGTTGGGTCGCCATGCGGCTCCCCTGCACCGCAACCGTAGAATTCTGTGCCAATGGCCGCCTCTGCGTGCGCTGCGGCACGCAAGACATCGGTACCGGGACCTACACCATCTTTGCCCAGGTGCTGCACGAAAAGACCGGCGTACCCTTCGACCGCATCGACGTGATCCTCGGCGACAGCACCCTCCCTGCGGGGCCGATGTCAGGAGGATCAATGGTCACCGGCTCGGTTCTCAACGCTATCGCTGCGGGCGCGGAGAACGCCATCAAGCGTTTGCAGCAGGTGGCCGCCGCTACCGAGGGATCTCCGTATCACGAAGCCTCGCTCGAAACCATCTCCTTCTCCTCAGGCCGCCTTCACAAGAAGGACCAATCGCCCAGCGACGGCACCCATTTCGCCGACCTTCTCCAGATGGCAAAGCTCAATGGACTGAGCGCCGAAGGCAAGACGATTGCGTCCTTCGAAGACCCCAAGGCCAAAGACTTCTCGTTGCATTCCTACGGCGCGCAGTTTGTCGAAGTGGAGTGGGAGCCGGATATTGCCCGCCTGCGCGTGAGCCGCATAGTCTCTGTCATCGATGGCGGGCGCATCATCAATCCCAAGGCAGCCGCCAACCAGATCGCCGGTGCCGCAGTCATGGGCCTGGGCATGGGCCTGCTTGAGGAGACTGTCTACGATCAGCGCACCGGACAGCCCATCAATGGCAACATGGCCGACTACCTGATGGCCACGTGCGCCGATACTCCCGACATCGATGTGACGTTTCTCAACTATCCCGATCCAATCATGGGTGAGTATGGCGCGCGCGGCGTGGGAGAGATCGGCCTGGCGGGCATTGCACCGGCTATCACCGCGGCTGTCTATCACGCCTCCGGCGTGAGAGTACGCGAGCTTCCAGTGCGCATTGAGGACCTGCTCAAATCGCACATCGTGGAGGCATGAGCAACAACAGGAGCGAATGACCGACCTCGAACACATCCTGCCCCTATGGAACGAACTCGAAGCTGCGGGCGCGGACTATGTTCTCGCGACTGTTGTCGCCGTCGAAGGCTCGAGCTACCGCCGTCCGGGTGCGCGCATGCTGCTGGCCCAGGATGGCCGCCGCGCCGGCACCGTTAGCGGAGGCTGCCTCGAATCCGAAGTTGCCAGGCGTGCATGGTGGCTGACCGAACACGGCCCTGTGGTCGAGCGCTATTCGACCCTCGAAGACGACGGCGATCTGCCCTACGGCTCAGGATGCGGCGGAGTTGTCTACATCCTGCTAGAACGACGCAGCACTGCCAGTTCCCTGCTGCATCAATTGAAGTGCGCGTTTGACACCCGCCAGCCGCTCGCGATCGCAACCGTTCTCGACGGAAAAGGTATCGGGACGCGCGCGTTTGCCGGCATTACATCAGCGGCGAATGTCGATGCGCAGTCAGACAGCGCTGCAACTCCGATCCTTAAAGATGCGGCTCAGGACGCACTGCTCGCCCGGCGCGCGCTTGACCGGATCACACTTCTCGATGGAGCCCCGACCCGTGTGTGGGCCGACTACCGCGCTGCACGGCCCGGGCTGTGGGTGTTTGGCGCAGGCGACGATGCCCGGCCCATGGTTAGACTGGCGCGCGAACTAGGCTGGTTCGTCGCCGTGGCAGATGGCCGCTCGCATCTGGCGACCGCAGCACGCTTCCCTGCAGCCGACCTGGTGGTGCCATTGCAGATCGATGCCCTGCCCGATGCGCCCCTGGAAAACTTGTCGATACTGCCTACCGATGCCGTCGCGCTGCTGACCCACAGCTTCGAGCAGGACACGCGCATCCTGGCCTTGCTGCTGCGCGATGCGTATGAATTTCAGCAGGCGTACGTCGGCGTGCTCGGTCCCCAGCGGCGTACCCGCGAAGCCCTGGCCGAGGCGGCTAGCTTGCTCCACCTCGCGGCAGACCCCGAACGCGTGGAGCGATGGCTGTCCGGGATTTATGCCCCCATGGGCATCGATCTCGGGGCCGACACCGCAGCCTCAATAGCCTTGTCTATCCTGTCAGAAATCCAGCAGACGCTGAACGCAGCGACCGCATTGCCGCTGCGCCAGGTGCGAGCCTCACGAGTTCCGGTCCCGCAGGACTGAATCAGGCCGCCTTCGCCGTCAAGTGCGCTTCAAGCACTTCGAGAAACTTCGCCAGCCAAGCCGGATGCGCGGGCCACGCCGGTCCCGTCACCAGGTTTCCGTCCGCCACCGCGCCCGTGATGTCCACCTTCACAAATGTTCCTCCCGCCAGTTCCACGTCGGGTGCGCAGGCCGGATAGGCATTCACCCTGCGGCCCTTTAGAATACCGGCGGCCGCGAGCAGCTGCGGCCCGTGACACAGCGCCGCAATCGGCTTGCCGGCCTTGTCGAAGTGGCGCACAATGTCCAGCACCTTCTCGTTGAGGCGGAGATATTCAGGCGCCCGGCCTCCTGGCACAACGAGCGCGTCATAATCCCCCGGCTTTACGTCGTCGAAGGTTGCATTCAAGGTGAAGTTATGACCGCGCTTTTCGGAATAGGTCTGGTCGCCCTCAAAATCATGAATCGCGGTGCGTACCTGCTCGCCCTTTTTCTTGCCCGGGCAAACGGCATCGACCGTGTGCCCCACCATTTGCAGCGCCTGAAACGGCACCATGATTTCGTAGTCCTCAACAAAATCTCCGGCCAGCAGCAACAGCTTCGCAGAATGCATGTTCATCTCCCTCAGTCGAGTCTCCCATGCGGCGCCGCTTCGCAACAGGGGCCGCGCCAGGTTCTTACCTTTCAGATGATCCGCCCTGCCATGCGGTGCCTGCAACCCAACTTTCGGATTGCCGAAGAATCAGGCTCACATCCGATCCCGTAAAATCTCTCAATGGCTTCACGCTCCGCGACCCTCGACGATCTGAATGCACGCATTGTGGCCTGCGAACGGTGCCCCAGGCTGCGCGCCCACTGCATGCAGGTAGCCAGTATCCGTCGGCGCGCATACGCGGATTGGGACTACTGGGGCCGGCCCGTCCCGTCCTTCGGCGACTCCAACGCGCGCGTGATGATCCTCGGATTGGCGCCCGGCGCGCACGGATCCAACCGCACCGGCCGGCCCTTCACCGGCGACGGGTCGGGCGAATTCCTGTACCCCGTCCTGTACGAAGCCGGATTCGCTTCACAGCCAAAGGCCATCTCACGCAACGACGGGATGAAGCTTACCGATCTGTGGATAACCGCCGTGGCCCGCTGCGCCCCTCCGGCCAACAAGCCGGCTCCAGACGAATTACGCAACTGCGCGCCATGGCTCGACGAGGAAATCGGTTTGTTGCACCAACTGCGGGTGGTTGTGTGCCTGGGCCGCATCGCCTTCGATGGACTGCTCGCATGGGCGTTGCGTAGTGGACAAATCCCGTCCCGCGCCGGAATCACATTTGCGCACGGCGCCGAATACACGTTAGCAAGCGGATTGACAATCATCGCGAGTTACCATCCGTCCTTGCAGAACACAAACACGGGCAAGCTTACGCGCCCGATGTTTCTCGCAATTTTTGAACGGGCACGCCTACTGGCGAAGCCAGGGTCCAACCCAAAGGAGACAGATGATGAACGGGCGGCGACTGCGTAGATACAGTTTGGCTTTATTGCTGTTGAGCATCTATTTCATTTGGCCGGCGGAAGGACAGGCACAAACCATGAAGAGTGATCACTGGTCGAACGCGGAGCTGCTGGAGCGTGCGAAGCATCTGCAGGACCTTGCCCGGGAAAAGGGCAATGCCAGCGAGACGCTGGCGAAGTATCCCCACCACTACACCATGCTCGCGTTTCGCAATCGCAGCGGCGGCGGAGAACTGCATCAGAACTTTGCAGATCTCTTCGTAATCCTTGATGGTCGCGCCACGCTGCTCACCGGTGGCGACATCGTCGATCCAAAAACTACGGGGCCTGGGGAAACGCTCGGGGCCTCAGTCCGCGGCGGTGCAAGCCAGGAGTTGAAAACCGGCGACGTCGTCCATATTCCCGCCGGCATGCCCCACCAGATGGTCCTTGAACCCGGCGCCACGGTCACGTATTACGTTGTGAAAGCAGAAGAGAGCCGCCCTGAGCCCAGGCCCTGAGTCCATACGCGGCAACGACATCCTTGTAATTACACTGGAGGTTGGAGCGGGAGACCGGGATAGACCCGGCGACATTCAGCTTGGGTAGCAGGCCGTCAATTGAAAACAAGGAACATAGAGTCGTGACGTCGCGTTCTGACAATGAGATTACCGAGAGTAGGATCCCGTCCAAACGCGACCAGAGCACAAAAACGCGCCTCACGGAGATTTTCGACAGTCAAGCTCTGGAAAGTGGCAAATCTTCTCGCCTGACATCACCCGGCGGTAGAGGATCACTCGTCTGGGAAAAAGCGCAACTGCCTGATCTGTCAGAGACCGTTTGCTCATACAGTTCGTGTCGCGCATTAGCATGTCGTCCCCCTCCCCGGAATCACACGAACATCTTCTCTGCTCCCATCGCCATCTCAGAGAGCAACTGCTGGAGTGATTGCCACCGCGGAGCACGAATGCACTTTGCCATTTTCGGCCTTACAGCCTCCTCTTCATGGGGAAACGGGCACGCTACCCTGTGGCGCGGCCTGCTGAAAGCACTTAGCCTTCGTGGCCATACGGTCACCTTTTACGAGAAGGACGTCGCCTACTACGCGGATGCCCGCGACGGGTGGGTCCCGCCCCCCGGCGTTCGCCTGCGTCTCTACGGCACGCTTGAATCCGTTCGCGCCGAGGCCGAGGAGGATCTGCGCAGTGCCGAAGTGGCCATGCTCACCAGTTACTGCCCCGACGCGGAGCTTGCCTCCCGGCTGATCCTGAATTCCCCGGCCACGGTGCGGAGCTTCTATGATCTCGACACGCCCGTCACTCTTAGCTCGGTCCATTCTGGCCAGCCCGTTGCGTATTTACCCTCCTGCGGTCTCCGCGCCTTTGACGTGGTGCTCAGCTACACGGGTGGGCGCGCCCTCGATGAGTTGCGTATGCAATTGGGCGCACGCAACGTCGCCCCGCTTTATGGTTTCGTTGATCCTGAGGCGCATGCTCCCGCGCCGTCCCGTGACGAGTTCCGCGCCGATCTCAGCTACCTGGGCACTTGGGCCGCCGATCGCCAGCACGCGCTTGAAGAGCTTTTCGTCGAGCCGGCCAGGCGCATGCCGCAACGTCGGTTCGTCCTGGGGGGCGCGCAATATCCCTCCGACTTTCCGTGGACCGACAATATCTGGTTTGTGCAGCATCTTCCGCCCTCTCTCCATCCCGCCTTCTACTGCTCTTCGCGCGCCACCCTCAACATCACCCGCGGCGTCATGGCGCAGTACGGCTACTGTCCGTCGGGCCGGTTATTTGAGGCGGCCGCCTGTGGGGTTGCGATTGTCAGCGATGGCTGGGAGGGCCTCGACACATTCTTCACGCCTGGCCTTGAGATCCTGCGCGTCGACACGGCAGACGACGTGAGCGGCGCGCTGCATCTTGCTGACGAAGAACTCCAGCGCATCGGTCGCAACGCGCGCGAGCGGGCATTGTCAGACCATACCGCGGGGCAGCGCGCTATACAGCTTGAGCAGTATTGCGAGCATGCCGCAACCCGGCCTTCGCCGCAAGCCTGCGTCGCCTGAGTATTGAGGAGAGACACACGATGTGGGGCATCATTCCGGCGGCGGGCGCAGGCAGCAGGATCCAACCTCTCGCATTCTCAAAGGAACTGCTCCCCATCGGCGATGGTGCAGCCAACGGCGGGGAGCGGCCACGCGCCGTCAGCGAATACCTGGTGGAGCGCATGATCCGCGGCGGCGCAGACAAGCTCTGTTTTATCATTGCCCCGCACAAAACCGACATCCTGGAGTATTACGGCACCCGCGCGTGGGGCGCGGAGATCGCATACGTAGCGCAACCGCGGCCAAGCGGCCTCTGCGATGCCCTGTTCCGTGCTGCGCCGTTTATCCATCCCAGCGAGCCGGTCATCATCGGCTTGCCTGACACCATCTGGCAGCCGGAAGACGCTCTCGCGCTGTTGCCCCGTGACGAGTTCTCGCTGCTGCTCTTCCCGGTGGAACACCCCGAACTTTTCGACGCCGTGTCACTTGACGCGGACGGGCGCGTGCATCGCATCCACGTCAAGCAGCCGGGGGTTTCCACGCATTGGATCTGGGGAGCTGTGATGATGCCGGGCGCGATCTACCATGCGCTGCATCAGCTATGGCTCCAGCCCGGCCGCGGCGATGAGTACCTGGGCACGCTTGTGAATGCGTACCTCGATCGCGGGGGGCAGGCACGAGGAGTACGCGCCGGCACCAGCTACATCGATACCGGCACGCTCACCGGCTATCGCACCGCAATGCATCTGCTCGACCGATCTCAATTGCAATTGGACGGGCGCTGAACCCCATGGAGAGAACATCCGTGCACATGAGCTTGCAAGTCAACGGCGGCGAAGAGACCGAGCTACTGCAGGAACGCATCGAGGCTCTCGGCCCGTGGTTTCATAACCTCCGCCTCAACGGGATCCAGACCGCGCCGGAACACTTTCTGGGAGATTATCCCGCGATCAAATTTGCCGCATTCCGCCATGCCATTCCTGAAGACCTCACCGGCAAATCGGTGCTCGACATCGGCTGCAACGCCGGCTTCTACTCACTGGAGATGAAACGGCGCGGAGCCGCCCGGGTACTCGGTATTGACTCCGACGTGCGCTACCTGGCACAGGCGCGCCTGGCTGCGCAGGTGCTGCGGTTCGACATCGAATTTCGTCAGCTCTCGGTGTGGAATATCGCCCTCCTCCGGGAGAAATTCGACCTGGTCATCTTCATGGGAGTGCTGTATCACCTGCGTCATCCGCTGCTTGCGCTCGATCTCGTGCACGAGCATGTGGCCCGCGACCAAATGCTCTTCCAGAGTATGCAGCGCGGCAGCCGCGAGATCGTTCCCCTCGATCCCGATTACGACTTCAACGATCGGGCGCCCTTCGATTCCCCCGGCTACCCCAGGATGCACTTTGTCGAACATCGCTACTCGCATGACGAAACCAACTGGTGGATTCCCAATCGAGCCTGCGTTGAGGCCATGCTGCGCTCGTCGGGTTTCAGCATTGAAGCGCAGCCGGAAGAAGAGGTGTACCTATGCCGCTGGCGGCCCGTGGTCGCGCCGCCTGACGGCCCTCATTGCGTCTATCCCGCGTGCGCGGCCGATCCGCAATGAACCCGCCGTCTGCGCTGCTACTTGAGGCCGAAGCGCTGCTCGAACAGCGCCAGTTGACCGAAGCGCTGCGGGCGTTCCATCGCGCCGAATTACATGGGGCCGATCCCGACCGCTGCAGCGGAGGCCGCTGGACCGCGTCGATGCTGTTGGGCCACTACAGCAATGCCTGGCGGGAATGTGATGCGATCCGTTTTCGAGGGCACCCCGATCCACACCGCTTCTGGGACGGCGAAAGCGTTCGCGGCCGAACCGTCATCGTCCGCTGCCTGCACGGTTTTGGCGACGCCGTGCAGTTCCTGCGTTATGTTCCCATGCTCCGCTCCCAGGCCGCTCATGTCATCGTCGAGGTGTCGCCGCGCTTCGTCGAGTTCGCGCCCTGCATCGAGGGCGTCGAGCACGTCATCACCTGGGGAGATCAGGCACCGGACCATCCGCCGCAGTGGGACGTGCAGATCGAGCTCACAGAGCTTCCTTACTTCTTTCGCACGGAGTTATCCGATCTGCCGCTGGCCACGCGCTACCTGCATCTGCCCGCAGCCGCACTGCGGTCCGCCGAGCGCGAACTCCCTTCGTCGGGTCGCCCGCGAGTTGGACTGGTGTGGTCGTGCGGCGAGTGGGATCTCTCCCGCTCCATCCCGCTGGCGGTCTTTGAGCAAATGGTGCGCAACGACGGCGTCGAATTCTGGAATCTACAGGGAGGCCCGGCTCGTGATGACGCGCGCGCACTGCGCCTGCCTCTACGCGACGCCCCCCGGTTCTGCGCCGATGCCGGCCTGCTTCCTCTCGCTGCGTTCGTTGCGCAACTCGATCTCGTCATCACGGTCGACACGCTCGCCGCGCACCTTGGCGGCGCGCTCGGCATCCCCACCTGGGTGCCGCTCCGCCACGCTGCCGACTGGCGCTGGATGGTCGATCGCGACGATTCTCCCTGGTATCCATCCTTGCGTCTCTTCCGGCAGCAAAAGCCCGGGGAATGGGCGGAGGTCGTTCAACGCCTTGATCAGCAACTCGCCTCGTTCATCCGCGCACATTCCGCGCCCACGGCAATCGCATGAATCAGCCTGAACAAGCTTCGGTTTTCCAGTGGGACACGTTCGACGTGTATCTGTTTGACGTGGACGGTACGCTGATCAACTGCGCCGACGCAGTTCACTATTTTGCGTTCTGCGATGCCCTTACCGCCGTCGCGGGCCGCCCTGTCAATCTCGATGGCGTCACTGCCCATGGAAATACCGATACCGGCATCCTCCGCGACGCCTTTGTGCGGGCGGGCGTGCCCGAAAGCATCTGGCGTCCGCGATTGTCAGAGATCTGTGCCCGCATGGCTGCGTTCGTCCGTGACCGCAGGCACGAGCTCTGCATCCACACGCTGCCCATGGTGCGCGACACGCTCGAGCATCTGCGCGCGCGGGGGGCAATCCTCGGCGTCGCCACCGGGAACCTTGAGTCCATCGGCACCCACAAGCTTGCCGCGGCGGGCATCCTCGATCTGTTCCATTTCTTTGCCTGGAGCGACGGTCTCGAACAGCGAGTCGACGTCTTTGCGCGAGCGGTGAACTTAGCCCGCTCGCTCGCCGGCCATCACCCGCACATCGCGGTCATCGGTGACACCCCTGCCGATATCCGCGCCGCTCACGCCAACGGCCTTCCTGCCATCGCGGTGGCAACGGGTATCTATACCCATGAGCAACTGCAGGATGAGTCTCCGGAGCTCTGCCTTCACTCTTTCGAGGAGCTCGCGATTCCGGTCTGAAGCGATCGCGCCGAGCATCGCTCCACAATGTCTTCAAACTGCATTGCACGATGCCGCGCGGTGTGCTGGTCGAGTATCCGCCCCCGCGCGCGCCGACCCATCGTCGCGCGTTCTTCCTCCGGCATCTTCTCCACGATTTGCGCCACTTCATAGGCATCGCGGGGCAGCAGGATCTCCTCGCCCGGCGTCAGGAACTCTTCCAGGCCCGGCCAATCGTCGGAAAGGATCGCCGCGCCACATGCGGACGCCTCGAACAACCGGACCGAGGGCGAGTATCCCGTCGCCACCATATCATCGCGCGTCACGTTCAACGTGAACTGCGACGACGAGTAGAAGGCAGGGTGCTCCCGTGGCGATAGATGGACGATACGATCTACGTTGCGAGGCCACTCGATGGTCTCGGGATACTGCGGCCCCGCTACAATGAATCGCTCTTGCACCAGCAACCGCGCTGCCTCGTTCAGAAGGCGATCCAGCTTCGGCTGCCGATCAGACGCATAGGTGCCCAGGTAGCTCATCGCACAGCGAAACTCGTCGCGCACCTGCATCGGCCGGTACGATTCCGCATCCACCGAGCAGTAGAAAGGGACGGCCCAAGGTGACCCCAGGCGCTCCTCAATGGCACGCAGCATCGGGCCGCCGGTAAAGCTGAGATAGGCGGCATAGTGGGGAATCAGCTTCGGATCGAGATAGTCGGTCCGTCCTTCCGCGCTCAACTTCGCCATCGTCACGGGTGTGTCGATATCGTAGAAGAGGAGCATTTCATTGCCTTTCTCCAGCAGCGCAAGCGTGGCCGCAATCGCATCGGGAAAATACGAACCAACCACCACCGCATCCGCGTCGCGCGCCAGCCGCAGGCAATCGGATGCGCTATGCTCCCAATCTTCGTAGAGCATTACATCGCAAAACTCTGGCTGTGGCAGGTCGCGGTTGTTGCGATACCACTCCATATCCTTCTCGACGAAGTGAACGCGGTGCCCGCGCGCCGCCAGTGCCTTCAGCAGGGAGCGATAGGTGGTGGCGTGTCCATTGCCCCACGATGAAGTAATGGTCAATCCGAACACGACGACCTTCATGCGTTTGTCACCGCCTCTCGGGGCATGCCTTCGCGCCGCGCCATGCACTGCAGAAACACCGCCTCAGCCTGCGCCGCGCGCTGCGCATAGGTGTGATCCCGGAGCGCCCGCGCTCGGAAGGCCGCTCCCATCCTTTTGCGTCCCGAGTCATCGCAGCGATGCAGCGCGTCCACGACATCCTGCGCGGTGCGAATGACCAGAATCTCCCTGCCAGGCTCGAAGCAGTCCTCGATCCCCGGCCAGTCGTCGCACAGCATACAAGCGCCCGCCCCCGCCACTTCAAAGATTCGTGTCGGCGGCGAGAATCCGCTCACCGCCATCGAATTGCGATTGATGTTCATCACCATGCCAGCCGAGCAGTTGATTCGATTGTGATCGCCAGTCGGCACGTGACCGATCCAGCGCACATTCGGAGGCAGCGGCTTGTCCCCCCAACCCTCGCCGCCAAGTACAAAACTTTTCTCCGGCGCGAGACTCGCGGCTTTGAGAAACAGTTCCTCAACGCGAGCCTCGCGATCCGGAAGCCGATTGCCCAGAAAGGCCACATCGCAGCGCAACTTCTCATCCGGCTGCACCGGATGATGCGTCTCCGGATCGAGCCCGTTGTAGATCGAGAAGTATGCCCTGGCCCCGAACTCCCGGTAACCCTCGCGGCTCGCCGGTCCGCCTCCATAGCTCAGCACCGCATGGTAGCGTGGAATGGCCGCGCGAAACGGATCGTGCTCGTTCGCACGCAGGCGCGCCAATGTGGCCGGCGAGTCCACATCCCAGAAGAAGCAGGCCGTCTGCCCGCTCAGATCCGCGACCAGCCGCTCGAGCAAATCGTCGTCCACACCCACGCCGCTGTGCTTGATCACTGCGTCGCAGCTGGCCGCGCGCGCCATCATGCGCTCTACGTCCTGGCCGGGCTCGTACACCACGGATTGTACATAGGAAAAATCGCCTTCATCGCGATGCTGCTGTCGTCCGTACGCATCCGGTTCTGCAAACGTGACGTCATGCCCCCGCCGCGCCAGGTATTTGTAGATACCTCGATAGTAAGTCGCCGCTCCATTCCAGTAGGAAGAGACGATGCTCGAGCCAAACACAAAAATCTTCACGCCAGAACCTCCTCGCAGATGGATGTGAGCTCTTCGGCGCGGTGCCGGCACGTGTGGCGCGCCATAATTGTCGCCAGCCCGCGCTGCGCCTGCTCGTTTGCCGCTTGCGGATGCGTCAATAGCCACTCGATGCGCTCTTGCATCTCCCCGCCGTTCGCGGCATAAAGAAAATCGCCCGCGCGAAACAAGCTCTCTGTATCCTCCCATGGAGCGGAGATGAGGGGAATGCCGCAGGCCAGCGCCTCGAATACGCGAATCGTCGGAATCCCGGTCACCGCCCCCGCATATTGCTGCCGCGGCACATGCACCGTCAGCCGGGACTCAGCGTAAGCCTCGGGCGCGCGCAGATTCGCAAGATAACCTCCGTAGGCCACCCCCGCATCGTTCAGTTCCTTCAAAGCTCCGTCTGGATAGCGCACGCCGTAAATAGAGAAACGCTGCGCAGGCAGCGCCTTGGCTGGTTTCAACAGGAACTCGCGGATCTCGCTCGAGCGCTCTTCGTCGCCCCAGTTGCCAATCCACACAACCTCCTGCTCTTTGTCCCGCGCCAGCGGCTGGAACACCGCCGTGTCCGCCGCCTCGTGCAAAGTCCACACCCGCCGCATCCCAAACCGGCCGCGATAGATTCTGCTGAGTGCCTCGCCGAACGTAATCACACCATCGAAGCGGTCTGTACCGAACAGCCGGATCTGCTCGGGCGAAGACGAGGCGCGATGATGGGTGTCGTGAAACAACAGGCGGAATCCCAATTCCTTCCGCAGGTCAAGGAACAGATGCGACAGTTCCGGCGGGTTCCATTCGTGCAGGATGACCACGTCGAATGTCCGCAGCGCCTCGCGCCAATATTTCGGTTCAACTGAGTTGCACGCGCCGTATAGCTCAACGCGCAGCTCTGCATATGCGAGCGCAAACTGGCGCAGTGATTGCTCGCCTTCGATCTCCATCCGTAAGTTGTCGATGGACCAGCCTTGCTCGCGCTCAAACGCCACCACGTCATGGCCCAGTGTTCCCATGGCACGCAGCAAGCCGCGCAGAAAGTGCGCGTTTCCGTTGTTCCAATCCGAACGTAATGAATGAGCAACATAGGCAACGCGCAACTTACGCGACATGTTCCGCCCTCAGAGCCCCCCGCAGCGTTTGCTCAAACAAGCCAAGGTATCCTTCCACCATCCGGTCACGCGAAAAAAGCTGCGCTCGCCGCTGCGCGCCGGTGCGGGCACGCAGGAGCACCGTCGCATCTTCTTTCAGCATGTGCAGAATGCTGCGCAGTTCGCGGGCATCGCGAAAGTAAAACGCGCTCTCTGCCCACACCTCGCGCAAGGGCGCAATATCACGCGACACCACCGCGCAACCGCACAGCGCTGCTTCCAATGCAGCCAGTCCGAACGGCTCATATTTTGACAGGCAGAGATAAATCGAACTGCTCCGCAGCAGTTTGATCATCTGGCCCTCTGCGAGTTGGCCCGTCCAGCGCACTCCACTCCAATCCGCCCGGCTCGCCTCCCGCATCTCCCCGGCGATGGCAATCGGGATGGGGCTCTCGAATTCGGCCAGAAGATCGATGCCCTTGGCTTCGTCCCATAACCGTCCTGCCGTTACCGCCTGGAGCGGCGCGGTGCGATCGTCCCTCGTCAACGGATCCGTGGCAAGAGAACGGCCGTTCGGTATGATTACCGAAATTTCCGGCAGCGTGAAATTCTCCGCAAGCGCCAACATCATCCACCGGGTGGGCGCCGCCACGGCAGACGATGCCAGCAGGCCGGCCTGTACCATCGCCACGTATCGGTCCAGCCATGATGACTGTTCCAGCGGCACATCGCGGCACGCACTAGCCCAGCTAAGAACGTCGCTGTGCGCGGTGATCAAACGAGGTACGGCGGTTTCAAGGGCTCCAAAGCAAAACTGGTTGCAGTGGATTAGATCAGGGCCGAACAGCGCCGCCTCGCGCCGAAGCAGGCGCGATCCCGCTTCCATCACGCGTCCATTCTCATCCATCCATTCCAGCGCGATGTCCGAAGCCACATAGGCGAATTGCAGCGGAAATCGCTGCGCCAGCGCCGCGCAATCCGCTCGCTGTGAATCCGACGGCATTCTGCCGAAACTCACCAGCCGCACATGGCAGCCCCGGTCCAGCAGGCCGGCACTCAGCTCGCGGGTGAACGTCCACACCCCACCGACCGTGTCGGTCGTTATCAGGAGACGCATTCGAGCTCCGGCAATGGAAGCGGCTGCTGATCCTGAACGTCGCTGAATCCCTTGTCAGCAAATAACTGCAGGTAGTAAGCGTGCGCTCGCTCCCACGCCTGCTCATCGGGCTGCCCGCCGAAAGTCTGCACGTAGAGCGGGCTCCCTGGGAAGGGGAACATGGGCACCGGCTCGCTGACCCATACGCCGTTTGCCTTAAGGTAGGACTGGAATTGCGCCACCTCTGCCGGGTCGTCCTTCGCAGTCTTGATCAGGTTGGCCTGCACCCACGGTATATGCCTGCGCGCCTCCAGCAGAAGGGTTTCTATACGTCCCGTGGTCAGGCGGCAGTTCTTGTGCAATTCGTCGCGACCCAGTTCGGTGATGGATTCGATGCCGCACTCGAAAGAAACGCAGTGCGCGCGCCCCAGTGCAGCCAGCGACTCCTCGTTCCACAGATCGATGCGGGTCTGGAAGCCGATGGACAGAGGCCGTTCCGCGATCGCATCGAGGAGCGCCCGCACCTGTTTGCCCACTCCGAAAATCTCGTCGATGAAATAGACGTAGTCCACGCCGCGCGCGATGAGCGCGTCGATCTCCGCCAACACCGCATCCAGATCGCGTTCGCGAAACTTGTTGCGGAACAGCGTTTTGTTGCAGAAGGTGCACGCATAAGGGCATCCGCGCGCAAACTCCACTTCCGCACCCCGCCGCAGATGATCCGCCCCGTTGCCCGGAAACACGTGGTGCAGATGAGCATGCCTTTCCACTGGGTAATCGGAGTAGTCGATCGTGCCCAGCGCCTGCATGTTGGTTACACCGAGCCCTTCGTGGATGCGGGACCGCCCCTCGCCATCCATCCAGCAGCAGCCGTCGATCATCTCCCAGGGCTCGCTAGCAAGCTGTGGCAGCGTCTGGTCCGGTTCGCCGCGCAGCACCACGTCCGCTCCGGTCTTCTGCATGGTAGCGCGAGGGGTCGCCGATCCGTGCGGCCCGATCACCACCGTCTTTGCGCTTTCCTTCAACGCGCTCACCCATTTTGCCGGGATGCGCAGCTCCGGCTGCGGGCACCGCCAGAACAGGTATGAGGGTGCCGTTGGCACCACCACAAAATCCGGCTGGTACGCTCGCACCCGACGCTGCGCTTCTTCCAACGGCATCTCTGCCATGTTTGCGTCGAGCAGCAGCACACTGTGCCCCGCACCACGCAGAAATTCCCGCGCCGAAAGCAGTTCCAGCGGAAGGTGCGGCTCCGGGCATCCAAAGTAAGTCGAGTGCTCGAAGCTCCATCGCGGATTCACCAGTGCGTATCTCATGCCACCTCCCCCTGCAGCGCGGGCGCATGCGACTCGGCAGCAACACCGGGGCGCACCTTGGCATGGTTCTGGTTCCAGAAATCAAGAATGCTTTCCAGCGTCTCACTGAGACTGCGCCGCGGCTTCCATCCCGTGGCTCTATACAGCTTCGCGGTATCCGCGATGTACAAAGCCTGGTCACCCGGCCGTACCGTGCTGTAGCGGAGGTTCAGGTCGATGCCAGTGAGACGCGAAATTTCGGCCAGCATCTCAGTCACGGACGCGGCGCGTCCCATGCCGCCTCCCAGGTTGAAGACCTGGCCGCGGGTCACTTCGCGATGGGCGTACGCTCCTTGCATCGCATCCACAAGATCGTGCACATGCAAGACGTCGCGCACCTGGTATCCGTCGCCGTAAATCGTGATGGGCTTATGCGCCATGGCCGAGTACAGAAAGTGCGCCACCCATCCCTGATCCTCGGTGCCGAGTTGCCTGGGTCCCGCGATGCACGACATGCGGAACACTACAGTCGGCAGCGCATAGATGCGTGCGTAATCGTGCACGTACTGGTCCGCCGCGCCTTTTGAGCAGCCGTAAGGCGAATGAAAATCCAGGGGCTGGGTCTCGTTCACCCCGCGAAAGCCCGCGTCGCTGGCGCGGTAGCGTGTTCCTTCAACCTCAATGGCTACACCAGGCAGCGATCCGTACACTTTGTTGGTTGAAGTAAACAACACAAACGGCTGATTGCCCGATCGGCGAGCCGCCTCCAGCACGTTCAGCGTTCCACGCGCATTCACTTCGAAGTCATTCCCCGGATCGTCGACCGATGTGGTCACGGCCACCTGCGCCGCCAGGTGATAGATCTCGGTCACGTCCTGTGCCGCCACAGCGAGCGCGCGCGGGTCGCGAACATCTCCCTGCACGATCTGCAGGCGACCGCCGCCCGGCCGCAAGCGCAGCCACTCCAGGTTGTGCTCCACGCCCGGCCGGGAAAGATTGTCGAAGATGCGGACGTGAACGTTGGAACTGGACAGCAGGCGCTCAGCCAGATTCGAACCGATGAATCCGGCGCCCCCGGTGATCAACACCCTCCGAGTTTCTTTGCTTCGCATCGTCTCCTTTTCCCTTCGCCTCGTCGATCTGTGTTGCTCTATAACCCGGTTCCCGTCAGGTCACGCGGTCAAACCGTAGCTGCTCAACTCCTTCAACATTGTCTCGGCCTTGTCTTCCGCGGGTTGTCCGCGCAGCCAGTCCGCCAGTTCGCGGAATCCTTCTGAATGCGTCACCTGTGGCTGGTATCCCAACATCTGGCGGGCCTTGTTTATATCTGCGTAGCAGTGCCGCACATCGCCCGCGCGGTACTTGTTCGAGATAACCGGAGTTACAGTTATACCCAGCGAACTGGCCAGGATATCTGCCACCTGACGGATGGTTATCGGTTGGCCCGAACCCACGTTGATGACCTCACCGTCAGAGGCGCCCGGCGCCATTGCCAGCAGGTTTGCGCGCACGATGTCGTTGATATGCACAAAGTCGCGCATCTGCTCGCCGTCCTCGAAGATGTGGGGCTGCTGCCGGTTCAGCATACGAGAGGCAAACACCGCCGCAACGCCGGTGTAAGGATTCGATAGTGCCTGCCGGGTACCGTAGATGTTGAAGAAGCGCAGCGCCGTCACCGGAACTCCGTAGATGCGCCCGTAGATCAGGCAGAGTTCTTCCTGATCGCGCTTTGATAGTGCGTAGACCGAGTTCAACTGGGAAGGCTTCGTCTCATCTGTCGGGGTCGGCTTCAGCTTGCCGCCGCAGTGCTCGCAATCCAAGTCCCATTTGCCGGCCTTGAGCTGAGCCACGCTACGGACCCCGGGCGCAGCTTTACCTCCGCATTGCGTGCACTCATAGCGACCTTCGCCGTAGATCGACATCGACGAGGCCACCACGACTTTCTCGATGGGAGCGCGCGAATCCAGCATCGCCTGGAGCAGCTCCGCCGTCCCCATCGTATTCACGCTCATGTAGCGGCTGATCTCGTACATCGACTGACCCACGCCCACCGTTGCCGCGAAGTGAAACACGACATCCACGCCGGCCAGCACCTCCTTCAGCCGATTGGGGTCGCGCACGTCGCCCCGGATGAGCTCAACTCCCGGGTTGAGGTAACCGGGCGGCCCGGAGGGATGCACCTGCGGCGTCAAATCGTCCAACACGCGCACACTGTGACCGGCTTCCAGCAAGCCGTCTGCAAGATGTGAACCCACAAATCCGGCCCCGCCGGTGATCAGCACTTGTTTTTTCATACGGTCGACATTCCCTTCGAGGTGACCTGCTGTTGAAGCGCGCTCCGTGGAGCATATCTTTCCACTGCCCACGCGGCGAAGTCCGCAAACTGCCGGTTATCGACGGGCGGACTGGTGTGGTGCTCCTCAAGGCCCAGGTGTGCCGGCGTAAAGCACAGCGTGAGGGCAACATCGAAGTCCTGCAACGCCGTCATCATGCGATCAAACCACCGCGTCGCATGGGGTCGGAACGAGTCGGCCCAGCTCAAGCCTGTCCTCAGGTAGCGCACGCCCAGGTCTTTCATCATTCGCACCGCGTCGTCCAGGCGCGGGTCTTCAAAGTGGAACCATTGGCAAAAACCGACGGAGCCGTCTCGGGGAAACTCGTCGAACGAGAGCTTTGGTATGCCCCGGCTGTTCACCAGCCCCATGTAGTAATGCCGGTAATAGGATGAGCCTTCCGCCTCTTTGTGCCGCGTCTCCGCAGACCAGGTCGGCGGCAAATCCATAAGCGAATACCAGTGAATGCGCTCCACGCGGTTGCGCAGCAGATCAACGGTCCGCTGCAATCCAAAGAGCTGCACCTCTTCCGCGCCGAAGGACGATGCGCCCACCTCGAGCACCCACACAGGCTTGCCGCTCACCTCGCGCGCTTCTGCAACGCGGGCCGGCCACTCACCGATCGCCCAATGGTTCCAGTCCAGGGGAAACCCGTGCACGCCTACCACATCCACGTGCGGCAACACGCCATGCCCGGCCATGGTCCTCAGGAAATCGCAATCGCAGGACGACACACCGCCTAGAACAATCGGCACATCCGCATTGATGCGGCGGATGGACCGGGAGGCCAGTTTGATCATTTCGGCGAAACGATTCCAGCCTGGATCTAAGTGGAAGTTCCAGTGGGATAAATTATTCGGTTCGTTCCAAAGTACGATCGCTTCGATCAATCGGGTTTCCTTATGTCGGACAATAGACGCAGCCGACATCCCTGATGCCGCTTAAGAGGTACAAACAACGTCTGGGGTTGCCCTCCCCGCGAAGCACACGGATCAGCACGTGAGACAAAGATGGCTCCATGAACTGCCCTCCCGCAGGGATCCATTGCAGCGTTTCGTTTTCACATTTGCATCTGATCTCGCGTGGATACTCAAGCAACACACCGAAACCGAAGCGGGATTTTGCGCGCGTTCGGCCTCGGGATCATTACCGGCGCGGCTGACGATGACTGTTCTGCCGTGGGGACCTATTCGCAGGCAGGAGCAGGCTTCGGCTACGCACTGCTTTGGACCGCACCCTTGATTCTTCCGATGATGGTGACCGTGGTGTACCTGTCCTCAAAGCTGGGACAGGTTTCGGGACAAGGCCTGTTCTCTGTGATACGCAGCCATTACTCCCGCCCCTTGCTGTACTTCATCCTGATCGGCGTAATCATCGGCAACACCATCGAGGCAGGAGCCGACATCGGAGGCATCGCAGCCGCAATCAACCAGGTTATCCACGTTCCCCCGGGAATTCTGGTTGTGCTGATTGGCGTGCTGTCCTTGTCCATGCAGATCTGGAGTTCGTATCAATTTATCTCGAAGATCTTTCGCTTCCTGTCGCTCGCATTACTGGGGTATGTCGTCTCGATGTTTCTGGCTAAACCCGATTGGAGCAGAGTCGCCGCCGGCTTTCTGCATCCCGGTTTGTCGCTCAATCGAGACTCTCTGTCCATCCTCGTCGCAATGATTGGAACCTCGATGTCCGCTTACCTGTTTACCTGGCAATCCAATCAGGAGGTCGAGGAGAAGATTGCGGCCGGAAAGGTAAAGAGCAGCCAGCGGCGAGGCACATCCGAAGCACATCTGCATAAGACCCTTCTCGACGTAGTCCTGGGTATGTTCTTCTCTGCCGCGGTGATGTACAGCATCATGATCGCGACGGGCGCAACCCTCTTCCAGTCAGGGCACCATGATATTCAGAGCGCGGCCGACGCGGCGAAGGCACTCGCGCCGCTGGCTGGAAAGTCGGCTTCGCTCCTTTTCACCCTGGGCATCGTTGGCGTGGGCTTCCTGGCCATTCCAGTCATGACCTCCGGAGCGGCCTATGACGTGTGTCAGACCTTCTCGCTACGCAATGGGCTCAATTTACCCCTGGCCCAAGGTAAGGCTTTCTACGGAAGTATCTTCCTGGTGATGCTTGCGGCAGTGGGGTTGAACTTTCTTGGCCTGAATCCGATGAAGGCGCTGGTGTTTGCTGGAATTGTGCAAGGGTTTTCCACTCCCCCGCTTATGCTCTTGATCGTGCTGATGACAGGCAGCCGCAGGATCATGGGACAGCAGACAAATACGACGATTGTGAAACTATTTGGATGGGCTACCACTGCCGTCATCTCCGCGGCGTCGGTTGCGCTCATCTGGACATGGGTCGCCCACTAGAACCTCCGCTCAGTTCGAACTAAAGCATGCAGGACATCGGCTTGGAGATTTGGCGAACTTCCTGGTCATGCGACGGACGCACTCAACATTGATGGGCGAGTTGGGGGGGATGAAAAGCTGGTGCCGATCAGTGTGGACCCACACTGCATGTCACTCAGAACGTCTACCGTCAGTCTCCGGTGCCGAGCAGGCTACCAGCGGTCAATCAATGAAAAAGAAGCTGAAGCTGCTCATCCTGGGATCGAAGCACCGAAGGAGCAAAAATTTTCGTCGGGTTTGTTAAGTAGATGATCTTTATGGAGCGGGAGACCGGGATCGAACCGGCGACATTCAGCTTGGGAAGCTGACGTTCTACCACTGAACTACTCCCGCTTCAACCAGAATTATACCCCCTGGTTCCTCGCTTCACCGATCCTGAACTCGTCAGCTGAATTGCCTCTGGCGCCGATGCAGAACTTCTGTCAACCTTTACTGATCGTGTCGAAAGACTCGGTGTGCTTCACCGTGAAATCCCATCAAGCTGGAGGAGAAACCGGGATGAAGTCGTTCCTAAAAGAGCTCCGTCTATCCCTGCGGCGTTTGCGGAACGCCCGCTGGCTCTCTCTGACTGTCATTCTGATGCTCGGACTCGGCATCGGAGCGACCACCGCGATGTTCTCGCTGATCGAGGGGATTTTGCTTCGTCCCCTTCCCTTCCGCGAGCCCGGCAGGCTGGTGCAGCTGGGCGAGCACGTGGGAAACGGCCCGGGAATCGGTGTGACCGCGCGCGATATCGAAGCCTACGCGACAGCGAGCAACGCCTTTTCTTCAACGGCCGGATATTCCAATACCGTCTTTGAAATTTCCGGAGGCGCCGCGCCCGATTCAATCCCCGCCGCGCGGGTGACGGCCAGCCTCTTTGCCACACTTGGCGTGCAGCCGGTCCTCGGCCGCGCGTTTACTGCGGAAGAAGAAGCCGGCCGCGCCCAGGTGCTGCTCATCAGCGACAGCGTCTGGCTGAATCGCTATCATCGCGATCCGCGGGTTATCGGCGCCTCCATCGAACTCGATCGCAAGCTCTACACCATCATTGGCGTCATGTCGCCGGCGTTCGACTTTCCACTCCAGACCGGCAGGCTTAATCAGGCTCAGCTCTGGGTCCCCATGAGCCTCACACCAGACGAATTGTCTGACGCGCATGCAGGCGTGTGGTCGTTCAGTATGGTCGCGCGACTGAAAGATGGAGTGACCCTCGCAGAAGGCGCGCAGGATGCGGATCGAGTCGCGCATCAGATCATGCGCAACTACCCCGCCGGCATGGCCGCCATTCACATCCGGGGTGACGTCGCCCCTTTGAGCGAAATCGTTTCCGGCCCTGCCCTCCCACTGCTGCGAGCGCTGTTTGTCGCCGTATGCGTGGTCCTTCTCATTGCCTGCGCCAATGTCGCTGTCCTCATGCTGGTGCGCGCCATTCGCTCGCACCGCGAGCACGCCGTCCGTCTCGCCCTGGGCGCGCGTCCTGTTGCGATCCTGCGTAATGCGCTCTGGGAAGGCCTCCTGCTGAGCCTGGCCGGCGGGGCGCTCGGACTCGCGTTCACCGCAATGGCAGTGCGTGCCGCACCCAGCTTGCTGCCCGATACCATGCCTCGCGTCGATTCCGTCGCTGTGGACGGCCCAGTCGCCCTCTTCGCGCTCCTCGCGGCGCTCGCTACCGGCAGTCTTTGCAGCCTGGCGCCCGCGTTTGTTGCCGTCCGTACCAACCTGATGATGAGTCTCAAAGAAAGCGTTCGCACCGGCTCCGGAGGCAGTAGTCACTCTCGCCTGCGTTCGACGCTCGTCGTCTCCGAAATTGCCATCGCCTTGATCTTGTTGACGGCTTCCGCCGCTTTCCTGCGCAGCTACCAGCGCATGCTCGCCATCGATCCCGGATTCATGCCGGAACATGTTGTCGTCGCCGCATATCAACTACCACAAACGCAGTACCGCAGCGATGCGGCAGTGAACACCTTTTACCGCACCCTCTTTGAACGGCTCTCTGCAACGCCGGGCATTGCAGCCGCGGGCATCGGCACCACCCTGCCCTCTTCAGGCAATTCCGGGCTGGCGGCCTACACCATTGAAGGAGAACGTGCGGACGGTTGGAAGCTGAAGTTCGCCGGCTTTGGCGTCACCTACGGGAATTACTTTCAGGCGCTTGGCATTCCCCTGCTGGCCGGTCGCACCTTCACGCCCGAAGACCGCGCCGACACACCACTCGTAGTGATCGTGAGCCAGGCCATGGCACAACATTCGTGGCCAGGACAAAACCCCGTCGGCAAGCGGATGCATGCCGGAAATCCGAAGAAAGGCCTGCCCTGGGCGACAGTCGTGGGCGTGGTCGGAAATACGCATCTCGGTTCCCGCGACCAGGATGAAAACGATCAGTGGTATGTGCCTGTCCAGCAACCGGCCACACTCTTTGGGCCGGCGACTTCAGAAAACCGCGCTGTACCCGCGTCCGGATTCATCGTGCTGCGGTCGGCGCTAGCTCCTCAGCAAATGCTTTCCGAATTGCATCAATGCGTGGCCGAGGTGGACCCGCTGCTGCCTCTCACCCAGGTGCAGTCCATGCAGGACGTGATCTCCAAGACCGAGGCCCCACGCCGGTTCATGACCGAGTTGATCGGCCTGTTTGCGATCGGTGCGCTGGCCCTGGCGGTCGCGGGCATTTACGCCGTGATGTCTTTCACCGTCTCCATGCGCCACCAGGAAATAGCAATTCGCATGGCGCTCGGGGCGCGGCGTGATGGCATTGCGCGGCTCGTCCTTCGATCCGGCTTGAATCTCGCCCTGCTGGGGTGCGGCATCGGAATCGTCGGCTCGCTCGCCCTGTCGCGGTTGCTCCGCTCTTATCTGTTCGGAGTCAGTTCCACCGACCCGTTGATCTACCTGGCCTGCATTCTGCTCATGCTGGTCGTGGCCATGCTGGGGTCTTTGTTGCCCGCCGCTCGAGCGTCTCGCGAAGACCCGGTAAACGCCTTGCGGTCCATGTAAAATCCCCCATCAGGGCACGCGCGAATCGGCAAACAGAAAGTCCCATGAGGTGTCGAGGTAGGTCCATCGCTGGCCACTGAACCAGCTGGTCGGCAGGCTGGGTACATGCAGCAGGGCATGCCCTCCGGTGCAGATCATCTCCGTTCCGTTCCAGCCCAGAAAGTTGCACGAGGCAAAGCCTACCTGGGCCGGATGGGTCACTCGCCGCAGGCATACAGGACACCGCTTGCTCTGGTCGTTGACCGCCCACCTGAGCCCAAACAGCGAGATGACAAATGCCGCGATGAACTGGAGAAACTCCGCCGACGGGGAAAAACGCGGGAATGCCCAGTAGGCCATGTCGAGTGAAGCGAAATAGGCGATGAGCCCTATCAGGGCGATCTTGGCGGCCAGAAAACTCCAGCGCTTCAGCCGGGTTCTGAATGAAGGCCGATGCGAGGCAAAGTTGGATTCGCTCTTCGCTACCGACGTGATCGCCGGCAAGCCCAGCACCGCCAGGAACAGCGCAAACAGAAATACCGGCACGGGCCCGCTGGCCTCGGAGTCAACCGGGAACCCGCGCAGTTCGAAGGCCTCGCCATCAGCCGAGGCCGCCGTAATCGAAATGAAGCTCGCGCCCATCTGTTCCTTGCCTTCAGGGGACAGCCGCGCGACAACGAAACCGTCATAGCCACTCTGCGTGCGCGCTATCTTTCCATCGGACTCAAGAAGCCATAGATCAGGTTCACCGGGAAGGCGCCAGGATCCCATGGCCGCGATCCCGGCGATCTCCACCATGCGCCCGCCAACGGTAACGATCCGGCCAATCACTCCGGGGTCCGACTGAAAGTCGCGCCGCCATGACCACTGACTCAACACCGCTTGCGGATATCGCGAGTGGGGCAGCGCAGCCGTTGTACCCGGCGCAAACTCAACCCCCATCAATTGAAAAAGATTGCGGCTCGCATGGGCCACAACCCAGTTGTCGCGGGATGAACCTGCAATGGCAATCGCAGTGCGCTCCGGCCAGTAAAACGCCATGTCGGAGAAGAAACGCTGCCGATGCGCCTTCCACCCGCGATATTCTCCGGCAGAAATGGACGGACTGGCTGATGACGCTCGCTGAATGAGAATCACGCCCTTTGGCGACGGATTTTTGGCCGCGTCCTCTTCGCTGAGGATGCCTGGAATAAATCCTGCCACGATCGCGCTCAGCACCATCGTCGTCGCCAGCCATAGAACGCATTGCGCCGCCGATCCATGCACCGCTACCGCCTCGGCGGCCGCCTGCCAGCCCAGCCGGCGCAGGCATGCAGCATCGTTAAATGCCCCCAGGCAGAATGCCACCACCTCCCGTTCCGCTTCCCACGTGAACCCATCGGCGGGCATACAGGCAAGCCGCACGTGCCACAACTCGCTACACCACTCCTGGTGCCACTCCGCGCGACCCGGTGCAGGCACCAGCAGAGAAGCGCAACGCAGCAGCGCCCCCTCGCCTCCGGACGCCAACAGCAGAACCGCCCGATGCATCATGCCTTGGCCTCCTCGCTCGGAATCATGCGCTCCAGCAGCGGATAGCGGTTGCGCGAGACCTGAAGGCTGGTCAACCCTTCAGCGGTCAGCTTGTAATACTTCCTGGCCGGCCGCTGCTCGGCATCGGCAATCGACTGACGCTCCCATTGCGATCGGATCAGGTCGTCGCGCTCCAGGCGGCGCATGGCGGGATACACCGTTCCGCTGGGAAGCCCGGTCATTTCCATGATGCTGAATCCGTATTTGTAACCGGCTTGAATGGCCTGCAGGATCATGGCAGCGGTATGTGAGAGCCTGGCGTCGGCAGCCATGCGAGCCATCATAACTATGTAGCAATCTACTTGACAAACGGAAAATGACATTTATGCTGAATACTACATAGGGTAAGCCGCCCGGAAGGGAAACCCATGCTCGAGGTTCAGCACCTGTTCCGCAGCTTTCGCGGCATACCCGCCGTGGTCGATGTCAGCTTTCGCGTAGGAGCCGGGGAGATCATTGGCTTCCTCGGACCGAACGGTGCAGGCAAATCCACGACTGTGAAAATCATCACCGGACTGTTGCGCCCCAACGAAGGCCGCGTGCTCTTTGAGGGCAAAGACATCCGGGAAGACATGGTCGCCTTCCGCAGCCGCCTGGGGTATGTGCCCGAAGAAGCGCACCTCTACTCATATCTCTCCGGCCTCGAGTACCTGCAGCTGGTTGGCCGCCTGCGCGGGCTCGGCGAATCGCTCATCGAGGCCAAGGCCGCAGGCCTGCTGAGACTCCTGCACCTCGAGTCATGGCAGCACTCCCCGATTTCTTCCTACTCCAAAGGCATGCGCCAGCGCGTATTGATTGCGGCCGCGCTGCTTCACGATCCCGCGCTGCTGATCTTTGATGAGCCGCTGTCCGGCCTTGACGTGGTCTCCGCGCGCCTCTTCAAAGACCTGCTGGAGCTGCTGGCCGCGCAGGGCAAGGCGGTGCTCTACATCTCCCACGTGCTTGAGACCGTGGAACAGGTCTGCAACCGCGTGGTTGTTATCGCCAAGGGGCGGGTGCTGGCCGACGCCCCGCCATCTGAATTGACCGCCTTGATGAGCCTGCCGAACCTGGAGCGCGTTTTCGCACAACTGGTCGAACAGCAGGACACGCGGTCGGCCGCGAAGCAGATCGTGGAGGTCATGCAGACCGCTCATGTCTGAAGCCTTTCAAAGGATCTTTCCCCGACCCCAGGCAGCCGCCGTGCAGTCGCTCAACGTGCAGGCCGCCCTGGGGCCGGTCCGGCAGCCGGACCGCAGCCAGTTTTCGCTGCTGATCCGCCATTTCCTGGAGCGGTTCTTCAACCACGAGACCGCCTCCTCAAGCGGCGATGGCAAAACGCGAATGGTTCAGCTCGCGTTTGCGGCGGGACTACCGGGCTTCGTCGTCGCCATCTACCTGTGGCCTGAGTATCATCGCTTTCTCGGATTGCGTCCGGGCCAAACGTTCGTGGATCCGCCATCGTATTGGGTACAGGCCAACCACCATTTCTTTTTTGTGATGTACTCCTTTGCAGTGATGGGATTGATCACGCTGTTTGAGTGGGACCTCTTTTTCCCGGATCTGCTGGATGTCTTCGTACTGGGGACGCTGCCGGTGGCGGGATCAAGATTGTTTCTAGCCAGGGCGGGCGCGATCGGCGTGTTCATAGCCGGCTTTCTTTTTGACGCCAACGTGCTGGCTCCGATCGTTCTTCCTATGGCCACAGACCCCCCCCAGCTAACGGGCTTGTTGATGGGCCATGTGGAGGCAGTGGTGGCAGCGGGGTTGTTTGCCGCGGGATTGGTATTGGCCGTGGAGGGGGTGCTGCTGGCAGCGTGTGGGGAACGCCTGTTTCGGCGCTTCTCACTGCTTTTGCAGGGAGCGCTGGTGGCGGCCTTCCTGATGCTTCTGCTCTTGTTTCCAGTCCTCTCAGGCGTTACTCCTGATCTCCTGCAAAGCGGTTCCGTGCGGGCGCGGATTTTCCCGCCATTCTGGTTCCTGGGAATTTACCAGCAGCAACTGAATACGTCCTCGGCGATGCCGCTGTGGGCGCCATTGGCGCGGACCGGAGAACTCGCCACGCTCCTCGTCTGGTGCGTGGCTGCGCTGGCTTATCCATTTGCGCATTTGCGGCGGGTGAGGGCTCTGGTGCAAGGAACCACGTCCCGGGCCCGCCGCGCCTGGATTCTCGCCCCCTGGAATCGACTGCTGCATTTTCTTGCGATCCGGTCTCCGCTCCGCCGCGCCATATTCCACTTCATCGGCCAGACCATCCTGCGTGTGCCGCGCTATCGCATCTACCTGGTCCTCTATGGCGGGGCCGGACTGTCAATTCTGGTCGCTACGATGCTCCGGTTCTCTATGAAAAGCAGCCAGGTAGTCAGCCACGTCTCGCCCGACGGCATGCGTGCCGCCATCGGCATCCTCGTTTTCTGGGTGATCGCGGGCCTGCGCAGTACCTTCGTTTCACCCGGAAACCAGCGCGGCGGATGGATCTTTCGCAGCATTCACGGAAAGCCCGCCGCCTATCAACAGGCCACTGACCAGTTTGAAGCCGCAACCCTCTGGGTAACGCTCTGCGGCGTCATCCTCACCCTGGCGGCAATCGGCATCTTCCAGCTCTTCGCGCCCGCAGAGCTGCGTACCGGCATGGCCATTGCCGCGCAGATTGTAGTCGGCACCGGCCTTTGCTTTCTTTTGACAGACGCATTCTTTTTTCACGTGACCACCCTTCCCTTCACCGGAGAGACCGCCACCGGCGAAGAGAATCTCGCCTTCACTGCCCTGCGCTTCTTTACCTTCTTCCCCTTAGTGACGGGCGTCTCCATCGCCGCTGAAAAGTGGATCGAGCCCGGCGGAGTGCATCTCGGCGTGGCGCTTGCCGCGATCCTGCTCGCGCATCTCTGGCTTCGCCACCGGCGCCAGGGCCTGGTTCGCCTGTATTGCGCGCAACTCAGCCTCGAAGAAGGTGAAGAGGACTTCCCCATGAAACTCGGCCTCCGGTATTGACGGGTTCTCCACACCCGCATCCGCCCACGAGGTGTGCCGTAAGTCATCGGGCTCGCGCCGGCGATTCGCTACAATTGCCGACAGAGCCCTGAAATGGACACAACGATCTCCCGCTCCTTCTGTCCCCGACAGCCTGGGAGCCCCTGTCTGCATTGCTTGCCCCTGCCCCCCCCGCCCACGGAGAACGCCGCATGATGGTTGCCCTATGGACCCATCTGGTGAAGGACCTGCGTATCGAATGGCGCTCCAAAGAAGCCATCAACTCCATGCTGTTCTTTGCCCTTCTGGTCGTGGTGCTATTCTCCATGGCTTTCGATCCCCGCGGGTCGTTCTCCCAGACCATCGCCGGAGGAGTGCTGACCGTCGCCATCTTGTTCGCCTCTGTTAGCGCCCTCAATCAGGCCTGGGCGCGCGAAATCCGCCACCAGGTGCTTGATGCCCAGCGCATGGCGCCCGCCTCCGGGTCGGAGCTCTTCCTCGCCAAGGTCATCGCCAACTTCCTCTTCGTCACCGTCGTGCAAATCGCCCTGGCCCCGGTTTTTATGGTCATGTACAACCTCAAGGTCGGCGGAAATCCATGGCAACTCGCCTTGGTGCTGCCCTTCGGCACCTGGGCCCTGGTCGCCAATGGAACCTTTTTCGCGGCCCTGTCGATCCGCAGCCGCAACCGCGAACTGCTCCTGCCGCTCATCCTGTTTCCGATCTTCATGCCGGCGCTGCTGGCCATGGTGCAGGCCACGGGCTCGATCCTCACCGGCGAAAGCGACCCCGGCCTCTGGATCAAGCTCCTGTTCGGCTACGACATCATCTTCACCACCGTCAGCCTGCTCCTGTTTGACGTCATTCTCCACGCGGAATAGCTGCCCTCTGCGAGCAAACGTTCGCCATGGATGAAAACGCGTTCGGATGCTGTTCCAGGTACGCCTTTTTTGTGACATTAATCACGTGATCGATCTTCTGATCGAGACCCGCCACTCCCCCACGACGTAAACTGGGTGTGTCCTCCCGGGAAACAATGCGTTGTCTTCTTCCCCTTTGGACCTGGATGGATCGCATGAAAAAGCTCGCCATCGGCCTTTATGCAGGCATCGTCGTTGCCCTCATGGTCTGGGGCTATTACCAGGCCATCTACGTCGCGCCCGACGACGCGATGCAGGGATTTCTTTTCCGCATCATCTACTACCACGTCCCTTCCGCGGCCGTGGCTTTCCTGTTCTTTGCCGTCAGCCTGCTGGGATCAATCGGATATCTCACCTTCCGGCGCAGCAACCCGGAATGGGCCCAGCTTTCCGATGCCTGGGCGCTGGCCGGGGCCGAGGTCGGAGTGGTCTTCTGCACCGTCGTCCTGCTCACCGGGCCGCTGTGGGGACGGCGCGCCTGGGGCATCTGGTGGACCTGGGACGCGCGTCTCACCACCACCCTGGTCCTCTGGCTTATCTATGTCAGCTACCTCCTTCTGCGGCGATTTGCTGCCGGACCCCAGGTGCAGACCCTCGCTGCCGTCCTCGGGATCTTCGGCGCCGTCGACGTGCCTATTGTTTATATGTCCAACCGCTGGTGGCGTACCCAGCACCCCGCGCCGGTATTTGGCGGTGCCGAAGGCTCCGGCATGGCCCCGTCCATGAAGGCCGTGCTCGGCTGGAACATGCTCTCGTGGATGGCCTGGGGAATTCTGATCCTGCTGCTCCGGTACCAGGTGGAGCGCGCCCACCAGAAAAATGCCAACCAGGAAGCGCTTGAAGCTCTCGAAGCAAGAATCTGAACCGAACTCAGAAACGAATGCCACGCCGGAAATGGTTCCGGAATCAAGGACTGAATATGGATCAGCGAGCCATTTTGGATCACCAGTTTGTCGTCGCCGCCTATACCATCACCTGGGTCGTGCAGTTGGGCTACCTGGCGTGGCTGGGCATGAAGTGGCGCGCCGAGAAGCGCGCCGCCCGCCCCAAATCGTCCCACCTGCGGTAATCCACCCCTGCCGCCGCAACCTGCTGTTAGGCCGCAGGATACGACCCGGAGAGTCCTCTACCACAACTGACCCTCTGTACGCAGTGACCGGGCTCTCAGACCGCCTTCTTCCGCTCTCGGAAGTAATGACACCTTCGCGGCACGCTCGATCCCACCCGTTTCCAGTTACAGGCGGTGTTTGTGGGATGTTTGGACGGATCGATTCAGGACATCATTGGTTTGTGGACAGGCTCCCAAGAAGCCTCCCAAGGAGAACCACAATGATGCATGATGTCCTGATCGCTCTCGCTTTTGTCGGTATGGTTGTCGCTCCCGCGCTGGTTGCCGCCCGCTCTGGCAGCGGCCGGCCTACTGAGGAATAGTTTCCGGCGCAGCCTGTCCGCCCCGGATCTGCCTTGTTTTCTCTTTACGAATTTCTGGCACGGCGACCACGAAAGAAAAGGCCGCCGGCCTCAACCGAAATTGCTCTCTGCTGCCTCAACCGGTACACTCATGGTTTGAGGAAAACGTATGTTGGTCGTCATGAAGGCGCAGGCGACACCCGAAGAAATACGGGCCGTCTGCGACCACATTGAACAACTGGGATTCCGTGCTCACCCCCTCCCCGGAGCCCAGCGCACCGCCATCGGCATCACTGGAAATCAGGGAGAAGTCGAACGCGGTAATATTGAAGAACTCTCCGGCGTCGCCGAAGTTATCCGTGTTTCCAAGCCCTACAAACTAGCTAGCCGCGACGTCAAGGAAGAGGACACTGTCATCCGCTTCCCGGGCACCGACGCCACCATTGGCGGCCGCGACCTGGCCATCGTCGCCGGTCCTTGCTCCATCGAGAGCCGGGAGCAGGCCTTCGCGATCGCCGAAAAAGTCGCCACAGCCGGCGCCCAGTTCTTCCGCGGCGGCGCCTACAAACCGCGAACTTCACCCTATGCCTTCCAGGGACTGGGGGTCGATGCGCTCAAAATTATGGCCGAGATCCGGGAAAGATTCGGCCTCCGCATCATCACTGAAGCCATCGACAACGAGACCCTCGAACTGGTCGCCGAATGGGCCGACGTGATCCAGATCGGCGCCCGCAACATGCAGAACTTCTCGTTGCTCAAGCATGCCGGCCGACTGCGCAAGCCGGTGCTGCTCAAGCGCGGCATGTCCGCCACCCTCGACGAGTTCCTCATGGCCGCCGAGTACATCATGAGCGAGGGCAATTACCAGGTCATTCTCTGCGAGCGCGGCGTCCGCACCTTTGCCGATCACACCCGCAACACGCTTGACCTCAGCATCGTCCCTGCCGTCCAGCGCCTCAGCCACCTGCCTATCCTGGTCGACCCCAGCCACGGCACCGGCAAGCGCGACAAGGTGCTGCCCATGGCCCGTGCCGCGATTGCAGTGGGAGCCGACGGCGTTCTCGTCGAAGTCCACCACCAGCCCGAAAAGGCGCTCTCCGACGGGCCCCAATCGATCTACCCAGAACAATTCGTCAAGATGATGCACGAGATCGAGCAGATTGCTCCAGTAGTCGAGCGAACCTTGCCGCGCGGCATCCATATCGAATCAGCCGTCGCCGGAGTCCATGACGGACTCGCCCGCTAATCTTCCGGTTCAATGGAGCAGAGGCGGCCTACTCGGCCGCCTTTTCGCGGTCGGCTCCCAATCGGGCAATAAGAAAGCCTTGAAACCCTGCCGCAACACCGTCCGCTACTCTGCTTTTATCACGGCCTCGCTGCTTGGCGCCCTCGCGTTTAGCGCCTGCCGCCGCCACGACTTTCCGAAGTACGAGCCGAACTACCGCGAGTACGCCTACGTCACCAATGGAGTGAGCAACACCGTTACCGTTCTCGATGTCGTCAACGTTAGATTGGACCGCGAGCTTCCCGTGGGGCCCAATCCGGTAGCGGTCGCGGCCAGCCCCGCGCGAAACGAGGTTTACATCGTTAACTCCGGTAACCCCGGCAGCTCCGGCTCGGTCTCCGTGATCAACGCAGAAAACAATTCAGTGGCGGCGACCATCCAGGTTCATCGCCAACCCGTCTCCATCGACCTCGACGCCAGCGGAGATCATGCCTACGTCGCCAACGCCGGCTCCAACACCATCTCGGTCATCGACGTTAAAGCGCGCCGGGAAATAGCCGCCATCGGCGCCGGCGAAGAGCCCGTAGAAGCCCGCATCGCGCCCGACGGCAAAACCGTCGTCGTCCCCAATCGCCGCGGCAATTCCGTCAGCCTGGTGGATCCGGCGGCCCGCGGAGTTCGCGCTTTCTTTGAAGGCTGCCCCGGGGCCACCGATGCCGTCATCCTGCCCGACTCCTCCAAAGCATTCATCGCCTGCGCCGGCGGTCACCAGGTGATGGCGATTGCCCTGGCGCGACCCGATGCCCAGCCCGCTCAGCCCGATCGGCTCGAAGCCTTGATGGACGTGGGCCGCACCCCCGTGCAGCTTGCCCTCAAGCCCGACGGAGGAGAACTCTTTGTCTCCAATTCCATGTCCAATTCCATCTCGGAAGTGGTTACCAGCACAGACGATGTGGGGGGCGCGTACCTGATGGGCGACAATCCCGTCCGCGGCCTAGTCACCAGCGACAATTCCTTGCTCTACGTCGCCAATCTGCGCTCCCAGGAAGTGACCATCTACGCCATCGACGACGGCAAGCGCGCCGGCTCGATTCACGTGGGCGACGGACCTTCGGCCATGGCCTTCTCGACTGCCGGTCACCTGCTCTTTGTGGTCGACGCGCGCTCGGCCGATGTGGCCGTCGTACGTACCGCTTCGCACTCACTCTTCACCATGCTGCCCGCCGGCCGCGGCCCCAACGCCATCGCCGTCAAATCCTTCCGGCTGCCCTGACGCGCGAGCGAGATTCCCGCTGGCGAACCCCCAGCCGCGTCACGCTGTACTGCGCTCCCGCGAACAGGATCAACCCCGACACATAGGCCCAGAACAACAGGCCCACCGATACATAAAAAGGGCCATAAATGGACCGCAGGTCGAGGTGCGGCAGGACCAGCACGAACGCATATTTTGCCGCCAGCCAGATAAGGCCCGTGACGATTGCGGTGCGCAGAACAGGCCGCCATGGCACTTTGCAGTTGGGCAGCAGCCAATAGATCACAAAGAAAAAGAGGATGCACGCTGCACCGCTGGCCAGCGCCAGCCAGATGTAACTGATTCCCCGAAACACGAAGTTATCTGTGTGATGAAAGAAAACAAAGGTCAGCACTGTACGCTGGAAGGCGCTGATCAGGATGCTGAGTATGCCAAGCACAACCATCAGCAGCGCCAGCCCGAGCGCGACCGCCTGGTTCATCAGGTAGTTCCGGCTCTTGGCCACACCCCATGCCTGGTTGAGCGCCACTTCCAGCGGCAGAAAGATTCCGGTGCAGGAGATCAGAATCATCACCAGCGAGAAGATCTGCACGTGCCTCGGTACCACCCCTTCCAGCACGCTCCAGAAATGCGGGGTCGCCGTGGAGGGGAAAAAGTTGATCACGAGGTCGGTGACAACGTTGGCCATCGCGGTCGAATGAAACACCGACAACGCGATGGTGTAGAGCAGGACGATGAACGGTATGAACGAGAGAATGGCATTGGCGGCGACGCTGAAGGCGTAGGTGTGCACCTCGCTGTCGAGCAGATAATGCACCAGCGCCGCTCCATCCTGGCGCAGCCTGAACCACTTCGATTGCGCCACGGACTCCGCCGGAGACGTCGCGCCCGGCATCTTCGCCGCTTGTTCCAGCGCGACCGCGCACTCCAGTTCGTCGGAAAGATCCGCGGAAGAGCATTCCTGCCCGGCTGGTTCAGCCACAGCAGCGTTACCGGAATTCGAACCCGAAGACACGTGTGAATCCTCGACATTCAAAGGCAATTGTTCGGCCGGTCAAGGCCGGTTATAGCAACTCGGGAAGATTGCTTTCAGAATACCGCCTTTCACGCGGATACGGTGCGCGCCGTTCTAAATAAGGGACACCTTCGGGTGCGGCTCCCGGCTAACATTTTCCTCTTGCAAACGTCGCGAAATCCTGCCATAACAGGAGCACAGCGCCCGATGGCGCACCCCAAAACGATTTGGAAGGCCAATTCTGCGTGTTTTGCCCCAGAGGTTTCAGCCGTTCTGTCTCCCGCTCAGTCCAGCGCCAGACTGGATTGCACGCGAGCGACGCCGTGGCGGCCGGATCTCGTGAAGCACGCGTTCGAACGGAATGTCTTGTTTTTCGCGGCACAGTTCCTGCGCCCATCGGCGTCTCACGCTCGTTAGGTGAGTCGCCCTGCGCTTGGGTGCGGGAAAAGGTCTCTCTGCAAAGCTTCGCTCCGCGAGACATCGGAGATCCACGAGCCAGGCCAGCAATTGAAACTGTGCCTACGAATTCGAAGGAGAAGTTCGCATGAAGGAACAGGGTGTAGTGAAGTGGTTTAACGGCGCCAAGGGCTACGGTTTCATTCAGCGCACCACCGGCGAAGACGTCTTCGTTCATTTCTCAGCGATCCAGGAGAACGGCTACCGCACCCTTAATGAGGGAGAGGCCGTCGAATTCGAGTGCCAGCAAGGCCCCAAGGGCCTGAGCGCTGCCAACGTCCTGCGCACCACCTAACCCGGCGCTCGTGCGGCCTTCGTTCGAAGGCCGCGCCCCTTCAAATCGAGATGGCTTGCGGTCCCCGCCGGATTTCAGCTCGGATTGCGCAGCTTCGCCAGCGCCCAGCGCGCAGCTGAACGCAACCCTGCGTCGGCTTCGTTGCTCCATGACCGCAAGCGGTCTGCGAATTTCGCCTCTCCGCTGTTACCCATCGCAATGGCAACGTTGCGGCGCCAGCCCGCAAACCCTGCGCGTCGCACCGGCGAACCGTTGAACGCCCGCTCAAAAGCCGGCTCGTCCAGTTCCGCCAGAGCCGCCAATGCGGGATTGACGAGTTCCTCACGCGCCTCCAGCTCGGTGTCGCGACTGAGCGGAGCTTTGCGGTTCCACGGACACACATCCTGGCAGATATCGCACCCGAACACTTGCCGGCCCATTCCCTCCATCAAGCCTGGCGAGATCGGACCGCGGTGTTCGATGGTGAGATAAGAAATGCACTTGGTCGCGTCCATCTGGTACGGGGCAAACAACGCGTCGGTGGGGCAAGCCTCGAGGCATCGTGTGCAACTCCCGCATCGATCCGGCACCGTCAAATTAGCCTCCGGTTCGGCTTCGAGCGACGTCAACAGCACCGCCAGGAACACATACGATCCGATCCTGGGATGAATGAGGCACGTGTTCTTCGCGGTCCAGCCCAACCCCGCCGCCGCGGCCAGCGAACGCTCCACTACCGGCCCCGTGTCCACATACGCCCGCGCCTCAAACTCGCCAAACTGCCCATGCAGCCTGGCTTGGAGCGATCTGGCCCGCTTGAGCAGCACTTTGTGATAGTCGCTGGGCCGGCGCGTGCCAGTCGCATCCACCCTGCTCGACCATGCATAGCGCGCAATCCATCCCGCCGCGGGCGGCGCCGGGTCAATCGATCGCGGTTGAGCGCTGTTGTAAGTTGCCAGGCAGACAATCGCGGAACGCGCCCACGGAAACGGCACTGCCACCTGCGCCCGCACCAGCCGGCCTTGCTCGTCGGCTCGGGACAGGTAGCCCATCCCGCCGGCGTGTCCCGCCCTGACCCACTCGCTGAACCGCTCCGCGTCGCGCTCCTGGTGGGAATGCGGCAACCCCACGAGCCCCGCTTCGCTGAATCCCGCCTCGAATGCCGCGGCGCGTACTGCCTCGCGATTGAGGCGGAGCCGGGCAGAATCCGGATTTCCCTCAGCTGGTGACCTCACGGAATTAGAGCGCTCCGTCACGGATTATCTCCGACGCCTGCAACTTTCGCGAACCGCCCCGGGAACCGCGACACCCCCTCCCTGCGTACTCAATGCATGGGTGTTCACCACCGGACGATGCTTCCGGGAGCGGACATTCCAAACTGCCTGACGGCCAATCCCGCGCGCGTAAACTCTGTGATTCGTGCGCATTCTTTGAAACGGTTTGGCCTTCTGAATGCACTAACCGTAGGCGTCGCGCCAATCAGGAACACCCCGCGCGTCGCGACAATCGGAGGTTGCTGTGAATACGTCTTTTTGTGAACTAAACGACGCTGTGGTGATCGCGCCGGCCATGCTGACTGAATTGGTGCGCGGCGATGAGCAGGGGCTCATCGACCGCCTCGGGCCGCTTGTCCGCCGGCACAACATTGAACTCGATCTCTGCCACGTCGACCGCATCGATGCTGCCGGAATCACAGCCCTGATCTCGCTCTACACCAACGCGCATAACTCGGGACACGCCTTCAGCCTGCGCAATGTGTCCGGCCGCGTTGCGGAGATTCTCAAAATCGTCGGACTTGAAGCCATCCTAGTGTCTCACAATGCGGTGCAGGCGCCGCATCACGAACCCTGCTTTTCGCGGTCTGCGGCCTAATTCGCCCGGACCGCGGCACTTTCCTCGATTCAGCAGGGCCTCGCGTCTCAAATTGCAAAAATTCCCACCAAGAATAGAAAGTGACACCTTTGGCAAGAGATTGGTCTGTGACGTCGGGCACAGGCAAGGGTGTCCCCGCAGCGCTATTCGTACTTGCGAATCAAGTTAGCCGCGATGCGCCATCGGCCGCTCCAAGCCTCGCACGCGCTCAGCGAAAAATCTGCAGTTTATCCCGTTGACAAGCTGAGCCAACGTCCGCGACCCTTCCATGCGTACCCGCCTTCGCGGAATCCCGCGGTCCCCACCGGCAGATCCTCGCCGGGAGGGGCGGGAAATCTCATACGGAGGGTTTCATCCCATGACGCAGGGCGTAATGGAACAACAGCCTGCCTCCCAGGCGGGCCCCACAGCAACTCCAACCAAGTATGTCTACTTCTTCGGCGGCGGTTCGGCCGACGGCAATGGCCGCATGAAAGACACCCTGGGCGGAAAAGGCGCCGGACTGGCCGAAATGACCAATGCCGGTCTCCCCGTGCCTCCCGGCTTCACTATCCAGACCGAAGCCTGCCGCGAGTACATGCGTGGCGCACTCAATCCCAACATCGACGCCGAAATGCACGCGGCCCTCGAAAAACTCGAACGTATGCAGAATCAGAAGCTGGGCAGCGGCGACAATCCCTTGCTGGTCTCTGTCCGCTCCGGCGCCAAGTTCTCCATGCCCGGCATGATGGATACAATTCTCAACCTCGGCCTCAACGACGAAGCCGTCGAAGCGCTCGCCAAGCGCAGCAATAATCCTCGTTTTGCCTACGATTCCTACCGCCGCCTCATCCAGATGTTCGGTGACGTTGTGCTCGATATTGAGAAGAAAAAGTTTGAGCACATCTTTGATTCCGTCAAGGAACGCGAAGGCGTGAAGTTCGACTACGAGCTTCAGCCCCAGGCACTCAAAGAGGTCATAGCCGAATACAAAAAGCTGGTCAAAAAGGAAACTCACAAGGAGTTTCCGCAGAATCCGCTCGATCAACTGGTGCAGGCACGCGACGCCGTATTCCGCAGCTGGCAGAACGAGCGCGCCAAGACCTACCGACGCATCAATCGCATCGACGACTGGCTGGGCACCGCCGTCAACGTCCAGGCCATGGTCTTCGGCAACCTCGGCGAGAGCTCCGGCACCGGCGTAGGATTCACCCGCAACCCCGCCACCGGCGAACACATGTTCTTCGGCGAATACCTGATGAACGCACAGGGCGAAGACGTGGTCTCCGGCGTCCGCACCCCCATGCCCATCAGCGAACTCGAGCGCACCATGCCGCAGGTCTACGACCATCTCCGCGCTATCACCTGGAAGATGGAAAAGCACTACCGCGACATGCAGGATTTCGAGTTCACCATCCAGGACAGCAAGCTCTACATGCTGCAGACGCGTAACGGCAAGCGCACCGGCCTGGCCGCCGTCCACATCGCCATCGACATGGTGCGCGAAGGACTCATCACCCAGGAAGAAGCCATCTTCCGCGTCGAACCCAACCAGCTCTACGACTTCCTGGTTCCGCGCCTCGATGAAAAGGGCGCCAAGGTTGAAGTGCTTGCGACTGGCCTGCCGGCCTCACCCGGCGCCTCTGTAGGCCAGATCGTGTTCACCGCTGAGGAAGCCGTCAAGCAGCACAACAGCGGCCATTACCCATCCATCATCCTGGTCCGTGGCGAAACCACGCCTGAAGATATCGCTGGCATGGAAGTTGCTTCCGGTATCCTCACCTCCCGCGGCGGCATGACCTCCCACGCGGCGGTCGTGACCCGCGGCATGGGCAAGTGCTGCGTAGCCGGCGCCGGCGACTGCACCGTCGACGAGAACCGCAAGGAACTCCGCGTCAAGGGCAAGACCTTCCGCCAGGGCGACTGGATCTCTCTGGACGGCACCACCGGGCGCGTCATTGACGGCAAGCTGAAAACTATCCCGGCCCGTCCCGACGATCCGGACCTGGTCAAGTTCATGAGCTGGGCCGACCCCGTCCGCAAACTGCGCATCCGCGCCAACGCCGACGTTCCGCGCGATGCCAAGCAGGCTCGCCTGTTCGGCGCCGAAGGCATCGGCCTGTGCCGCACCGAGCACATGTTCTTTGCCGAAGGACGCATCGAACACGTTCGCGCCATGATCCTGGCCGAAACCGAAGCCGAGCGCCGCGACGCGCTCAAGAAGCTCCTCCCCATGCAGCGGCAGGACTTTGTCGGCCTGTTCAAAGCCATGGAGTCCCTGCCCGTCACCATCCGCCTCCTCGACCCGCCGCTTCATGAGTTCCTGCCTCAGCGCGAGGAACTGCTGGTCGAAATCCAGCACCTCGAAGACACCAAGCCCCGTTCGCCCAAGCTGAAGGAGCTACGCATCCTTCTCGCCCGCGTTCAGGAGTTGCACGAAGTCAACCCCATGCTCGGCCTGCGTGGCTGCCGGCTCGGCATCGCCTTCCCCGAGATCACAGAGATGCAGGCGCGCGCCATCTTCGAGGCCGCAGTCAACGTCAAGAATCACGGCGGCGAACCGCACCTCGAAATCATGGTCCCGCTCATCGGATCCATCGAAGAAATGCGCAACCAGGCGGCCATCATACGCAAAATCGCTGCGCAGGTCTTCAAGGAGAAGGGCTCCTCGGTGGACTATATGGTCGGCACCATGATCGAACTCCCTCGCGCGGCATTGACTGCCGATCAGATCGCCGAAGAGGCTGAGTTCTTCAGCTTCGGAACCAACGATCTGACCCAGACCACCTTTGGCATCTCCCGCGACGACATTAACCACTTCCTGCCCGCTTACCTCAAAGCCGGCATCTTCAAACAGGATCCCTTCGCCACCCTCGACCAGGCTGGCGTCGGAACCCTGGTCAAGATGGCGACCGCCAAAGGCCGCAACACCCGGCCCACGCTCAAGGTAGGTATCTGCGGCGAACACGGCGGCGACCCTGAATCCGTCAAGTTCTGCCACAAAATCGGGCTCAACTATGTGTCCTGCTCTCCGTTCCGCCTGCTGACGGCGCGGCTGGCGGCAGCTCAGGCGGCTCTGCAGGAGCAACAAACCGGTCCGGATATCCACTCCGGCACCTGCTGAACCACCGGCGCAACGAAAGACGGCGAAAGCGCGGCCTTGGGCGGCGTTTTCGCCGTTTCTACCTGCTTCAAGCATCCTACTCAAGATTCATCCCGCCTTTTTGACCGCTCGCCACTGCGAGTTACTGGGATTGTGTTACTAAAGCAACAGTCCGTACCCAAACCACATCCCAATAAACAACGCAAGAGCCTACGCCGCCGCATCCCACGCTATCTCCCGGCGAATTTCCACGAGGCTCGGGCCCCAGGTGACAGGAGAATTGGCATGAATTTCAACCTTTCCGACCCTACCGTACTCATCCTCGCAGTTTCAGTAGTGGCTCTGGGTTTGCTCGCCATCATCGTGGCCGTGTCTCGTCAGCGCAGCCGAAAACGCACAGCCGAATTGCGCAGCCGATTCGGTGCTGAATATGATCTCGCCCTGCGCGAGTACGGTTCTCGCCGCAAGGCCGAGAACGCCCTCCTCGGACGCATCGACCGGGTCAACGGCATGACCATCCGCCCCCTGACCGACGAAGAACGCGATCGCTTCTTCAACGAATGGGATTCGGTGCAGGCGCGATTCATCGATCACCCGCGCGGTGCCGTCATCGAAGCCGACGAGATGATCAACTCCCTCCTCCTCGCCCGAGGCTATGCGGGCAGCAGCTTCGACCAGCGCGCGGCCGACCTGTCCGTCAATCATTCCCGCCTGATCGAACCCTACCGCCGCGCCAATGCCATCACGGTCCGCGCCGGAAAGAACGAAGCCACCACCGAAGAACTGCGCAGCGCCATGATCATCTTCCGGGCTCTGACCGAGGAACTTCTCCAGACTCCGGCGGCTCCGGCGGCGCGCGCAGCAGCGTAAGACGTCCTCACGTCTGCCCGCTTCCAGATTAAAAAGGCGCGCTTTCAGAGCCAAAGCGCGCCTTTAGCTGTCACATTCCACTTATCTCGCATCTCACTTACAGGCCATGCTTCCACTTCGAGGAGGCTCGCGCCTCTGCCCCACCCGGCAATCCCCCCTGAAAGGCCTAAATCACTATGCTTATCCGCCTGGGCTACGACATTCAATTCGACATCCCTAGCGCCGTGCCCATGGTAGCGTTGCTCCACGTGCACCCTTCCCGTGACAGCGACCTCCTTGAACCAGACGAGTTGCGGATCGAACCCTCCGTCCCCGTTACCACTTACATCGACAGCTTCGGCAACCGCTGTGCGCGCTTTGTCGCTCCGGCGGGACACCTGCGCCTCACCAATTCCACCCTCATCCGCGATTCCGGAGAGCCTGACCCGGTCCAGACGCGAGCTCGGGAAATCAACGTTGGCGAGCTTCCCAACGGCGTACTCATGTACCTGTTGAACAGCCGCTACTGCGAAGTCGATCGCTTTTCCAATCTCGCGTTCGAGCTGTTTGGAAATTCCCCCAACGGCTGGGCCCGCGTAAAGGCCGTGTGCGACTGGGTGCATAGCAAGGTGCGCTTCGACTATCACCAGGCGCGGCCCACCAAGACAGCTCTTGATGTCTTTACCGAACGTGTCGGGGTCTGCCGCGACTTCCAGCATCTCGCCATCACCTTCTGCCGGGCCCTCAACATTCCCGCGCGCTATGCCACCGGCTACCTCGGTGACATCGGAGTTCCCGTGAACGGGCCAATGGATTTCAGCGCCTGGTTTGAGGTGTTCCTCGAAGGCCGCTGGTGGACATTCGACGCCCGCCACAACTTTCCTCGCATCGGACGCGTCCTGATGGCCACCGGACGCGACGCCTCCGACGTTGCGATCACCACCTCGTTCGGCCAGGCTGACCTGAGACAGTTTTTCGTTGTGACTGACGAAGTAGTAGCTGCTTCAACGTCTGAGCCGGACCTGGCGCACCAGGGCTGACCGGAAACTCCCCAAAACAGAAGCGGCTCCCGATCCGGCGGAGCCGCTTCTGTTTTGGACAGGCTTTCATTCCCGTTGTGCGAACCGTCTTCTATTTGCTCGAATCCGGCGCGAAATAGCCCTCCCGCGTAACCACGGAGTAGTCCTTGTTGTTGGACTGCAACGCGACTTTGTGGAAGGTGCCATCCGCATCGAGCTTGTCCGGTGTATAGGTCAAAACCAGCTGCCCGCGGAGTTCCTCGTTGATCAGGTTGTAGATAGGCTCCAGATCTTCTTTCTTCTTGGCCTCAAACGCGTGGCCCCCGGTACGGGTGGCAATCTGCTGCATGATCTTCTTGCCGTCTACTCCCGCCTCGGTGGAACTCGGCCCGCCGCCGCGACGCCCGTTGGGATACCCGCCGCCGCCACCCGGATAGCCGCCCCCACCGCCCGGATAACCACCGCCCCCGCCGGGATAGCCACCTCCCCGCCTGCTTCCCGGGAAGCCGCTGTTCTCGCTGGGTTCCTGCTCGCCGCGGTAATAGATCGTGTAGATCGACACATTGGCTTTATCCGCCGAGTCAATCGCTTCCGTCAGCCGGTCCTTGCTCCCCCGGTCAATTCCGTCAGAAAACACCACCAGCGCCTTGCGTCCGTCCTTCGGGGCCATCAACTCGTCGCATGCCAGGTAAATTGCATCGTAAAGCTGGGTCACATCGCGGTTCCCCCCACGCGGCCTCTCCCGGTCGTCGCCGGTGGTCTCTGGGCCTTGGTTGTCATGCTGCGATTGGCGCGTCGGACCCATCTCCTCAATCTCCTGGTGCAGTTTGGCCGGAGAGCTGGTAAAGTCCTGCAGCAGTTCCACCTCGCGGTCAAAGTGAATGAGGAATGCCTGGTCCCGGCCTTCGGGCTGGCTTGCCGGCAGCACATCGTCGACGAATTTGTTGGCTGCTTTCCGTTCGCTCTCCAGCGCCCCGCTCACAGCCCGGCCGGTATCCACCAGCAAACCCACCCTCATCGGCACGCCCGCATCGTGCGTGAGGCTTTTGATGGTCTGAGGATGTCCCTCATCTGTCAGCGTGAAATCGGTTTTTTGCACGTTGGTGACAAGCACGCCCTTCTTGTCCCGCACCGTCACCGGCAGCGCCACCTCGTGCGAAAGTGTTTTGGCTGTTGGTGTAGAAGGGTCGGGTGCCTGCTTCCCGGTGCCGGACTGCTGGCCGCTCGCGCCCAGTCCTCCCGCGGTCAACGTGAGTGCAAACAAAGTTATAGTTCCAGTTCGCATGAATTGGACGGTCACACCTCTCGTCATATAGACGAGGCTCGGCACCTCAGGGTGACAATTGAAAAAGGAAAGAACGGGAAAGCAATAACAATCGCGGCGATTCGGGAGAATATTGGTAGCGCTAACGGGAATCGAACCCGTGTTTTAAGATTGAGAATCTCACGTCCTAACCCCTAGACGATAGCGCCACGCTGGTGGGGATGGCTGTTGCGGCCACCTGTCTACTCTAACAAAAATTCCAGACCGCGCCAAAAACGGCCGGCAGCGTGGGCGGTCAGATTCCCAGCTTGCGCACTTCCTCGTTGTAATACTTGCGGTAGAGTATCTCCCACTCCTGCGAGCCTTCGAGAATGATCTTCCGCTGAGAGGCGATCTTCAGCCGGGCCGCCGTGTCGATGCGCGCCTCCTCGGTCAGCAGGTTTTCCAGCGCCTTGCGCGCTTCCTGGCGGATCGTATTCCGATCCTCCATGAAACCCACATCGTTGATCTCCGCCAGCGTGTCCGCAACCGTGTGCGCCAGTTTGTTGAGCTTGTCCCGGCTGATCCTCATAGCACCGCCTTGTATTTGCGGGCCAGCTCGGTCTTCACCTTTTTGAACATCTCAGCGTACTGCGCTCCTGACTTGCGCATTTCTTCCGAGTACGCGTCAAGAATCACTCGCACCTCTTCGTTGATGCGGTCCTCCAGCGCCAGCTCTTCGGTCAGCGCCTGGGTCACACCCTCTTCCGTCGCCTTCAAGTTGCGCGTCGTAATCAACTTGGCATCGATCAGGTGCTTGACCGTGCGGCGGCCTAGATAACCAATATATTCGCGGGAGAAAATCATGGACTAACGCTCAGAATACCGCACCGTCCCGCGCCCTGTACACACCCGCAGCCAATATCCATGCCACACGCAGTTTCAAAGCGCCTAAGCAGTTTGAAACCGAGACCGCGCCCGCCCGAGTCTTGATGCCGGCGGACGCCCGGGCGCCTCACCATCCTGGGCTCTGTTGAATTACGCGCGATGCGGGCAGCTCTTCGTATTCACGCAGCCATCGGCGAGTCGCAGCCTCTCCACCGGCCGCCCGTGCACCAGGTGTTCATCGACAATTTCCGCCGCATCTTCTGGCTTCACAAACCCGTACCACACCGCGTCGGGATACACGACCACCGTGGGCCCGTGTTCACACTGGTCCAGGCAGCCGGACTTGTTGATGCGAATCCGGTCTGTCAAACCGGCGGCCTTGCTCAACTGCTGCAGCTGGGTGTGGAGTTCACTTTTACCGTCGGCTGTGCACGATGGGCGCGGCGCACCTGCGGGGCGGACGTTGTGACAAACAAAAACATGGCGTTCGAAAGGGGCCAATCCGGAATTCCTCCTTTCTCCACTCTAACCGGCACAGCCCTGCAAAAAGGTTTCCACAATACCTGCTGCCGCCCCGCCCGCATCTGCGAAAATGATTGCTTGGCTATGAATAAGGACAATCTCATTTCTCTGAAAGACGATATGGTGGCTTTTATCGAGGGCCATGGCATGCGGCGCCTGCCCGGCTACGTCACTGAAGACGTGCCCTCGGTCCTGTGGGACGATCAGGGCAATTCCGAGGCCTGGAAAGACTTCGTAGAAATGGCCAAGCACGTGGGCTCACCCTTCGTTACGTTCAGCGAAATGACCCTTGATCGCGAAGAGCTCGACGCCCTCATTGAAGAAGCGGGCGAGATGAACTTTCCCGACGAAGAAGCTACCGAACTCGTCGAGGCGCAATGGCTGCGCAAATATTCCGGCATGCTCGGTTACATCCAGCTCGGCTTCGTCCACCAGGGCATCGTCTTCCTGCACGAGACCACTACCGAGTGGTATGAGCGCTACCAGGCATTGCTTGAAGACATCGAGAGCTTTCAGGACATCGTGATTGACGACGCGCACGAGGGCACCGGCGACGAGGACGAGTAAGCGCATTGGGCACGACCAGCAGCCCCGCGATTCCTGCCACACGAACCCATCCGCGCCAGCGTTGGGAATTTGCCGCTGCTCAAGCTGAACCCGCTTCAGCCCTTGCACAGGCAGCCCACATCCCGACGGTTCTGGCTGAACTACTGCTCGCACGCGGCGTTTCAACCGCCGCTCAGGCCCACGCTTTTCTCAACCCCGAGACCTCGCAACTGCACGACCCCCTGTTGATGCATGGCATGAAACTGGCCGTGGAGCGCGTAGAGCGCGCCATCGCCGCCCGCGAACCCATCCTGCTCTACGGCGACTACGACGTGGACGGAACCACCGCCGTGGTCCTCCTTAAGACCGCGATCGAGATGCTGGGCGGGATCGTACGCTTCCATGTGCCTCATCGCCTGCTCGAAGGCTACGGCTTGCAGTCCTCCGTGCTCGAGGCTGCTTGGGCCGAGGGCGTACGACTGGTCATTACCGTCGATACCGGCATGCGCGCCTTCGCCGAAGCCGAAACCGCCCGCCGCCTCGGCCTCGACCTCATCATCACCGACCATCACCTCGCCCGGGCCGATGACTCCGTTCCCACTGCCCTGGCCATTCTCAATCCCAACCAGCAGGGCTGCGACTATCCGGAAAAATCCCTCTGCGGCGCGGCCATAGCGTTCAAGCTCGCTCAGGCCCTTCTCGAACGCCGCGACCCGGTGCGGGCGCGGGACAAGATGCTGCCCAGCTTTCTCAAAATGGCGGCCATCGCCACCATCGCCGACGCGGTCCCGCTGCGCGGCGAAAACCGCGCCATTGCGGCCCTAGGGTTGCGCGAATTGCGCCGTCCCGTCGGAGCCGGCCTCCGCGCGCTGTTTGCCGCGGCTCTGCTCGACCCCGCCGCCAAGGAACTCACCGGCTTCGACGTCGCCTTTCGCATCGCACCCCGCATCAACGCCGCTGGCCGCATGGACGTGGCTGCGGAGGTGATCGAGTTGTTCTGTACCCGCGACGCGGTCCGCGCCGAAGAGCTGGCGGCAAAGCTCGAGCACCTCAACCGCCAGCGCCGCGAAGTCGAAGCAGCTGCGCTTGCCGCCATTGAATCCCGCCTGGCCACCGACGCTTTTCTTGGCTCCAGCCGGCTCCTGGTGGTCGATGGCGAGGCCTGGCATCGCGGCGTGATCGGCATTCTCGCCTCGCGCGTCGTCGAGAGAACCGCCAAGCCTGCCATTGTCGTTAGCGTCGAAGACGGCATCGCCCACGGTTCCGGTCGTTCCGTTGAAGGATTCCAGTTGCTCGAAGCGATCGAGTCGTGCAGCGACCTGTTTACACGCTTCGGAGGCCATGCCTTCGCCGTCGGGTTCGCAATGCCATCCGACGGCCTTCCCGAGCTCAAACGCCGCCTCAACCTGCACGCCGAGCTGCGTCTCGACCGGCGCGACCCTGAACACCTGTTGCGCGTTCACGCCGAATTGCCGCTCGACCGCATCACCACCGTGCTGGCCGGGTGGCTGCGCAAACTTGAGCCGCTCGGCCACGGCAATCCCGAACCCATCTTCGTCGCCCGCAAAGTCTGCCTCGCCACGCCGCCGCGCATTATGAAAGATCGTCACGTGCGTCTCGAACTCTGCCAGGATCCCGCCCGGCAGATTGGCCGCAGCGGTATCGTTCGCGCCGTCGGATGGGACTGGGCAGCACGTTGCCTGGAGATGAACGTCACCCCGGGCACCCTCGTTGACGTGGCTTACCGCGTTCGCGAAAACGACCACCCAACCTACGGCGGAATCGAGATTGAGATTGCCGGCCTCCGGCCTGCGGAGTGCTGAACCCGACTCTTCCTTTGGATTCTGACTCTTTTCCCGACGGGAAAATCTTCTGAAAATAGAAAGGGCCCGCGACAATGCGCGAGCCCTTTCTGTCAACCAGCTGCGTTACCGATGAGGCTCGTGCTGCTTGGGCTCTGAATGCGGAGCCGGCTCGGGCCTGGATTGTGGCTCAGGCCTGGCCTGCGGCGCGGGCCTGGACTGCTGTTCAGGTCTGGATTGCGGCTCAGGTCTGGACTGTGGCACAGGACGCGGCTGATTGTAGTTAGGCGCCGGACGTGACTGCGGTTCAGGTCTGGATTGCGGCTCAGGCCTCGACTGTGGCGCCGGACGTGACTGCGGCTCGGGCCTGGACTGCGGCTCTGGCCTGGATTGCGGCTCGGGCCTGGACTGCGGCTGATACGCCGGCGCCGGACGCGACTGGTACTCCGGCCGCCCGCCCGGCGTTGCCGGTCTTGCCTGCTGCTGCGGCGCCGCGTGAGGCTGCTGTTGATAGGCCGGCACAGGGCGTCCGTTCGTCAGCGGACGGCCAGCGGGATTGCCTCCAGGATTAAACTGCCCGGGTGTGCCGGGGTGAACGCCCCCAGCCAAAGGAGCAGGCGCGGGACGGTGTTCCGCCGGCAGCGGCCGTGCCAACGCTACATTCTGCGGATGCCCGTTATTGGCCTTGAAATACGACGCGTGATCTGTACGAGCCGCCTGCATGTGCTGCTGCTGGAACGAGGTCGGCGCGACATGCGATTCGTGCATGGCTTGTAGCTCCTGCGGCGTCGCTTCATGGCGAATCCCGCCCGGGCCGCCGCTATAGGCCACGTGATTGTTGTTGACGATCGTCGTGTTGTGCACAATCGTCTCGTTTACATAGGTATTGCGAATCACAGTGCGGTTCACGTTCACCACCGCGGTGTTGTAAGCAAACTCGTGCCCACGCCACTCGCCGCCCACAAATCCGATCCCCATGTAGCCAAATCCATAATTCACGCCGCCGTAATAGCCAACATGCATGCCCCAATAGCCGGGGTGGTACACATAAAGCCCGTCGCCCCAGCCCCAGTATGGCGGGGTCCACAGCGCGCCCTCATAAGGAACCGGCACCCATGCGCCGGGCACCCAGAAATATCCATCGTCGCCATACGCCCAGTACCCGGGGGTCCACATCAGTCCAGGCTCGGGGCACGGCGGCTGCACATACACCGGGAGCACCGGGGGCGCAAAGCCGACGCTGATAAAGACACCCGCATAAGACGAGGCGGGAATTACGGAAATCAGCAACGCCAGCAACAGCCAGCGTGCAGAACGAACAATTCGCATATGAGCCTCCTGACTCTTTCGAGCCTTGCCTGCTCCGGGCCCATCGGGTTCCCGGTTAGGTCAGCAATTTCTTCATCTCATGGCGGCTTTTGAACATTTCCGGCGGCCAGCGGTGAAGCTATCAAGTTCAACCCCGCGACCTCCGAGAAGTTGCACCGGGTCAGCCAGATCCAGCTCGGGAGTTTGATTCGGACGGCTCAATAACGGATGCTGAGGCCCACGCCCACCACGGCCCTTGCCTGCAGGTTGACCGGAACCGGGCCCGCCGGCAGCATAAACGTGGTGCCGATGTTGCCCGCCACCTGGCCAATTCCGATATCAAATGCGAAGTGCGGATTGTCCTTCTGCGTCAGGCGCACAGCGTAATCCAGCGTGGTGGGAATATGCGCCTTGCCGCCGATCAGCAGTGCGCCCAGGTTCTTCACCTGCGGCGGTTCCTGGGTAAAGCCGACAGCGGGCACAATCGCCGTATGGAATGGTCCGGGCAGGGGAATGCCCAGACCCCCGAACAGCCGCCCTCCAAAACGCGTCGCCTGCCCTCCAATGCCGTAGATCGAAGCATTGGTCGCCTTCCATCCCAGGTTGGCGAGAAAGGGCACCGGCGGGTGCAGCCACATCTTGGTTGCCACCACGTAAACGTCTTCGTTTGTATAGGTGTTGCCATCGAGCGCGCCGCTCACAAAATGGTCGCCGGTGCGCACCACCACGCCGGCTGCCAGTCCCGGCGTCAGCGGGCTACCTTGCCCATCCCTGATCGCCACAACCTTGCCGTTAAAGATGTTCATGCCCGCATAGTGCCAGAGCGAGCTCAGCAGCGGATCGTTGCCCAGTTGATGAACGCTGCGCGTATACCCCACCTCGGCACGGTTAGCGAAACCTTCGGCAATGCTGAACGTGTGAACGTCACCGATCACCTTCGGCACATTAACGAAGTGATACCCCAGGGCTGGATGGGAGAAGAACTGCTTTTTAGGTGAATACACCACGTAGGCGGTCGGCGTGATGAATCCGCCGGTCTGGCCTTCCAGGGTGAGATTTTGCGCATACACGCTCGAAGCAGAAAGGGCGGAGAGTGCCAATGTGCCGCTCAAAACAAGCTTGAAAAGACTGCGCGTTTTCAAGATTCACAACTCCAACCCGGCACGCTCGACCGCGCCCGGCCCTTACTCAAAATCACCCAGTTTTAACACAGTTGCGCCAGTCCCGTCTCCCCCCGCCGCCGATGTTAGACTCTCGCCATGCCCCGCGGTCTTTTCATCACGCTTGAAGGACTCGACGGATCGGGCAAGACCACCCAGATCAAGCGCCTTGCTGCGTGGATGCAGAAGCGCGGCGCATTCCCGGTTGTCACGCGCCAGCCAGGTGGCACTCCGGCTGGAGATCGCATCCGCGAACTGCTCCTCGACACCCGCTCTTCCGGCCTTGCATCGATGACCGAAATGGCGCTCATGTTCGCCGATCGCGCCCAGGCCATCGCCGAAGTCATCGAGCCCGCCCTCGCCTCCGGCAGGATCGTCGTATGCGATCGCTTTACTGATTCGACTGAAGCCTACCAGGGCGGCGGCCGCGAACTCGGATCCGCCATCGTGCTCGAACTCCACCGCCTCATCTGCGGCGATCTTCAGCCCGATCTCACTCTCCTCCTGCTGCCCTCGCTCAGCATCAGCCTAGGCAGGGCGCGGCGGCGCAACGACCGCGCCGCCGGCGAGTCGGGAAAAGATGAAGGCAGGTTCGAGCAGGAGCAAGACTCATTTCACCGCCGCGTATGGGAAAAATATCGTGAGATCGCGGCGCGCGAGCCCGAGCGGGTTGTCGTCATCGAAGGCGATCTTGCCATCGACGAGGTCCACGAACAGATCGTCGAGGCCGTTGCCATGCGCCTGAGCGAAGCCCACCGCATCTTTCCAGCCGCTGAGCGCGGCTGACCGCCTTCCGCTCCGGCCGCAGCGACGCAGGTGGCCGACGCGCTGATTCCTATGCCGCCACGCTCCATCCCCCCAGCATTCGCCGCACCAGCAGCAACTGGCCCAGATGGTAGGAGTTGTGATCGGCAGCCAGCAGTGTTTCGCGCAATATGGTCTGACCCTCCCCGTGAGGAATGCGCGCATACAGATCGGTGGCCGGATCCGTGACCAGGGCGCAAAATGTCGACAGGTCCTGGCAGAAGCTGTGCACGCTGCGATCCCATGCTTTGTCGTCCGGAGGCTCCGGCTTCGCCGGCCAGTATTCGTCCGGCCACTTCGGCGACTTGTGTTCGTGGTTGCGAGAAAATTCCAGGATGTCCCACTGCGCGATCCGCAAATGTTCCAGAAGTTCCCACGGGGAATGTGGCGACCCCTTGGGCCGCTTTCCGCGCAACTCCGAAGGAAAATCCCGAATCGCATCCTGAAAATTCGTGTGCGCGTTTCCGCCCTTCAACAACTCCACCAGTTGTTGCCGCAGCTGTGCATCTTTATCCATTTCCGCCTCGCCCGTTCAAATCGTGCCGCGCTCACCGGCTCCCGAAGGAAGGATTCGCTGAAGCCGCGAAAAGATGCTTCTCTTGTTCCGGGGTCCGACGCCAAACAGCCGACAAGCGATCACTGCGAATACTTGAACGATTTGTCCGGGTGCCGCGGCGCTGCCGGAACCGTCCGCGGGTCCCCCTGGATCTCCTGTTGCAATTCCTTGATCGCAGCGTCCAGTTGCGCGTCGTTGCCGCCGTAGGTGTCATGCGGCAAATTGTCCACCACCATGTCCGGATCCACCCCGTGGCCCTCAATCAGCCACTTGCCATCGGCATAGACTCCGGTCTCCGCCGCCGTTGCCACTCCATTGTCCGCCTCGATATTGCTGCCGCTTAGCCAGATCTCTCCGCCCCACGTCCGGGTGCCAATGACCTTACCCAGCTTCAGACGGCGAAATCCCTCGCTGAAAGCCTCGCCGTCCGACGCCGTGTCGGCATCGCACAGCACCACGATGTGTCCACGAAACGCGTACTGCATGTTCCACGAGGGATTGCCGACACGCGGCTGAAAATAGAACCAGGATTGCCGCAGCAGTTTGCTCAATAGCCATGAATCGATATTGCCGCCGTTATTGTGGCGCACATCGATAATCAGTCCCTGCCGGTCGAACACCGGATAGAAATCCCGCGCCCACTGGTCGATATCGTTCGCGCCCATCGCGCGCAGATGCACATACCCGATCGATCCTTTCGACGCCTTGTCCACCGCGGATCGGCGCGAATACTCCCACTCCGCATAGCGCATCTGCCGGTCATCGCGCGCGCTGATCGGCGTCACCAGCACATCGCGTCCATCGCCATTCGCAGGCTTGACGTGCAACAGCACCTGGGTCCCGGCTTTGCCCCGCAGCAGCGCGCGCTCATCGGGCACGCTCAACGCGTCCACACCATCGAAGCTGGTGATAATCTCGCCCTCTTTGACGGTCGAGTCAGGCCGCGCCAGTGGCGGCGCCTGGTCGGGCAAGTCCGGATCGTACCCGTAAATGTGCTCCACCACAAAGCCGCCGGCCTTCTCATCGCGGCGCAGCACCGCCCCCAGCGTGGCCAGGTCGATCTGGTCCGCCGGTTTGCGCGCGTCGCCGCCACCCACGAATGTGTGCAGCGCCGAAAGCTCGCCCACCATCTGGGCAATCACTTCATTCAACTCATCGCGATCCGCCACCCGATCCACCAGAGGCATATACCGGTCGCGCATCGCCGGCCAGTCCACCCCGTGCATGCTGCGGTCGTAGAAATAGTCGCGCTCCAGCCGCCATGCGTCCACAAAGATGCCGCGGAATTCCTCCCGCGGATTCGTCATGATCGTCCATCGCGCCATGTTGATCGATGCCTTCCCAAGAGCCTTCGGATCGCTGAGCGATGCTCCCTTCGCATCCGCGTCGAGAATGTAAAACTCATCGCCTTTGCGCACCAGCATCTTCTTGCGATTGCCCGAAATTTCAAACCCCTTGATGTCGTGCATCACCGTGTCCGGCTCGTCGCCCTTGTTGGCGATGTCCACGCACTCCAATGCCACGTGCTCAAAGCGATCGTCGCTGGAGTTCTCCCAGCACAGCCGCTTCTCCGCTGCCTCGAGCCCGTTGTAGTTGCCCGCTGGCACCGGAACCTCGCTCAACCGCGCCGCAATGTCGGTGAAGTCTATCTTCACTTCCGGTGCTTTTTTCTCCTCAGCCTTTTTCTCATCGGCCTTCTTGTCGTCAGGCTTCTTGTCGTCAGGCTTCTTGTCGTCGCCCTTCTTTTTCTCGCTCTTCTTATCGACAACCGGCTTCTTGTCATCACCGGCCTTCACGTCGTCCTTCTTCTCCTTATCTTTATCTTTGTCCTTGTCCGTATCCGGATGCAGTTCATCCGCCGGCAGGAACGGGGAACGCAGGCCCGGCACCAGTGCCATCTGGTAAACCTTCATGGTGCGGTCAAAATGCGGCTCCGGTTCGCGGGGCCCCCACGGAGCCATAATGGTCGTCTTCAGCATCCGATCCGACAAAAAGTAGAGCCACTTGCCGTCAGCACTCCACGCCGGGCTGATGCTGTTGAATCGCTCCGATGTCACCGCCTGCACCGAACCGCTGTTCACGTTCAATATCTTGATCTGCCGAAACGAGTTGTCCGCCTCCTCCACGTAAGCCAGCCACTGGCTGTCCGGCGACCAGGTGAGATCGTTGAACCGCCCGTTCATCGACTGCGCAATGCGCTTGTCCTGCCTGGTCTTAATGTCAAACAACCACAATTGCTGGTCTTTGTCGGTATGCGCCAGCCAGTGTCCATCCGGCGAAGGCTCGCCATCCCAGCGCAGCACCTTGGCCCCTTTGGTCCACTGTTCCGCTTTCCCTACCCCATTGGCCGGAAAGCTCCAGAACTCCGTCTCGCCGCTCTCCGTCGACAACGCCACCACCGACTTTCCGTCGGGCATGAAATGCGCAGACCGGTAGCGCACTCCTGAATTCCCCGCCACCTTAACGATCCGCCCCGTCTTGGCCGGCATCGTGAACACCTCGCCGCGCGCCGTGAACACCGCGCTCGATCCATCCGGCGCAATATGTGCCGAAGTCAGGTAGTCCATCGGCTTCTTCACCCAGTGCTCGCGCATCTGGTCAAAGTCCGAAGTAAGCGTGATCGGAATAGCCGCCTCCTGCCCCGTAGCCGTATCGAGCAGCCACAGGTCGGCGCCCGATGCGTAAACGATCTTGCCGTCCGACAGCGAAGCCGACTTCACATCGAAAAACTTCTGGTGGCTTTCCTGCTTCAGTCCGTGGCCTTCTCCATCCATCGACCACACGTTCATCACGCCGTCGCGGTCCGATAGAAAATACACCCGGCCGTTGCCGAACATCGGGTGCGCCGAAGTGCCCTCATAATCCGCCGTCAGCGGCATCGCCTCATTCTTGCCGTCGAACCGCCACAGGTTCTCTGCCGTGCCACCCTTGTAGCGCTTGGTCGAACTTCCCTGCCATCCCCAGCGCGTAAAAAACAGCGTGTGTCCGTCATCCGACCACGCGCCCTCCGTTGCCTCCGCCAGTGGCACGATTTCGCGCTTGCCCTGCGCATCGATCAGTGCCAGCTTTTGCCCCGGCAATCCGGAGTAGCGCGACGTGCTGACCATCAATCGTCCATCCGGAACCCATCCCGGCGGATCGGCGTCGCCGTCCCAGGTGCGGCGCTGCGGCAGGCCGCCCGCCAGCGGCATGGTGTAAATCTCGTAAGGCCCTTCATAATTCGCCACAAATGCAACCGTCTTGCCGTCAGGCGAAATCGCCGCCCCCTCTTCCGTGCCAGGACTGGTCGTGAGCCGCTGCGCCGCTCCCCCATGCACGCTCACCTGCCACAAGTCGTTCTCCGACGTGAACACAATCGTGTCCCCGTGAACCGACGGATCGAGATAATAGCCGCGGCGCGACTGTTCTGCAGCCGAGGGCGTATCCGCTGCCGGCGCCGCCATTACCGCTCTTGAACTGGCAAAGCAAAACACCAGAATGCAAACCGCTCCAGCACAGCGGCACATCGTCAATCGAGCAGCCATCGGGCCTCCCTTGTTGGCGGATTTGATCATGTCAGAAGAAAAGCAGGAACCTGGTTTTGACGAGCATTGGTCGGCTCATCAAACTGCCACAGCAGAATACAACCCGCGCAGCGTCATACCCCCGACCTCGCGCTCTCTTTCGTCACTTGAAGATGTTCTTCGGACACATCGCATGCACGCCCACGTTTCCGTCCACCAGCTGCGTAATGTCCACATCAACCGCCACGCTGGTCAGCATGTAAGCGTCATCGCGGCTCATGTGCTTCTCGTCCACCAGGAAATTAATCATGTCGCGTACCGCCAGCGTCGTCGCTTCTTTCAGGTCAGGACTGAAGCCCATGCTGATGTAGCTCGTCGGCGTCTCCGCGCGCGGCCACAGCAGGTGCCGGTCCTTGTGCACCACGAACCGGAATGTCCCCGTCAGAAAGGTCTCCAGCGCCGTAATGTCCACCTCGCCATTGCCCTGCCCCGCGTGCCCGTCCCCGGTCTCGAACAGCGCGCCTTTGGCATGCACCGGCAGAAACAGGGTCGTCCCCGCCACCAGTTCCTTGTTGTCCATGTTCCCGCCGTGCATCCACGGAGGCGCGCTGTCATAGCGTCCCGCCGACTCCGGCGGTGCCACTCCCATGCTGCCGAAAAACGGATGCAGCGGAATCTCGATCCCCGTCGCAAACCTCGCCAGCATTTTCTCCCGGTCGAGTGGAATGATCTTCCGCCGGCTGTAAGGAAAGTCGTTAGGCATGAAGCCGCGCCCGGTCCCGAAACCATTGCATGCAAACGGCACGTCGATGTCGATCTTGAGAATGTCGACTTCCAGCACATCGCCCGGTTCGGCTTCCGCAATCGCTACCGGCCCGGTGAGAATGTGCCCGCCCGGCCCTTTGTCCTTCACCTCGCGGTAGATGTCCGCGTTGTACCCTGGAACATCCCCGGACGCTACCCCTTCTTCCACCATGCGCTCCGTCGGCCCGCAGGTCGAAAGCGTCTGGATGCGCACCGTGTCCCCCGAGTGAACCGTCAGTACCGGCTTGGCATGCGCCCAGTAATAGCCCCAGGCCACCGTCGCTGGCGAAGCCTGCAACGTCGTTACCGGACTCTGTGCAATTGCCGAAACCGCCACTATCCCCACCGCCACGGCGGTAACAAGTTTCATCGTTGGCTCCCGGGAGAAGAATCCGGCGCAGTCGCCATGCCTTTAAAACTGCTTTGGTTCGCATCGGACAGTTCCGGCTGCGGCGGTGCTCTGAATATAGCGAAGTCCAGCGCGGGGTCCGTGCCCCCTGCGGTGAACGCCTGCGGCGTCAGTTCAATCTGTGGCACAATATGAGACTGAAGCACTCCCATGACCGCCACCCGCTACAGGAACGCGTGCATCTGGCTCACGATCGCTGCTCTTGCGATCGCGTCGCTGGCGCGCCTCCAGGCAGGTGTCGAGCATGCCCGGACCTATACCGCTCCGGTATTGGAATTTCTGGCGGCCCAGCAGGCCGCCGCCGGCTCGCCCGCCGCCCACGAGTTCCACCCCGGCGCTGGTCACCAAACCCGCCACCGCCGCCTGGCGTTCCTGCACGATTCGGGTTCAACCGCCTGGGCGCCGATGCTGCCGGTCCTGTTCATCGGCCTGATCGTTCCGCTGTGCATTCTGTCCGCGCCGTCGTCGCTGCGTGCCGGCATTCCATCGGCTCCCCTTCTCCCCGCGTCCTTCCAGCGCCCGCCTCCCGCCTCCATCGGCTGATCCCGTCTCCGGCCTGCCCCGCGCAACCTCCCTTAGCGCAGGTCAGGGCCGATCTTCGTGACGATCGATTTTCCGGACTGCTGTCCGGTCCTTGAGGGCTGCTGATGACTAACGACAATATTGAAGTTTGGGGTCTTTGTGCGCCGGTCCTTGCCATGTGCGGTATCGCATTGCTTCTCGCCTGGTCGCACCTATACCAGGCCCTTTTCAAGAACCGCCCTTCGCCGCGCCGGTTCGGCATTTTCGTCCCCTCCGCCGCGCTCGGTTTCGCCTTCCTCACCCTGCCGGTCATCTACCGGCCCAGCCTCGCGCTTCTCGTCAAGGCCCAGATTCAACAGCAGGAAGATGCGGATCAAGACGACAACGGCGACCCCGACATTCCCGTCCGCCACTTGCGCCGCCAACTGCGCCGCATCCGCCGCGGCCAGCTCGTCGACCGCCTGATTATCCGCAGGGAATAGCCTCGTGGCTTCCCTGCAGGCACAGGACCCGCCTCGGCGCCCCTGAAACTTACCACCATTTACACTGGTATACGGAGAAACCCGTGTTTTTTGATAAGGCACTCACTAAAGTCTTTGGCACCGCGAACGAGCGCGTCATCAAGCGCCTCACTCCCGTGGTGGCCACTATCAATGCCCTCGAAGACGGCATCAAGCAATTGTCCGACGAGCAGTTACGCGCCAAGACTGCGGAGTTCCGCGCGCGCATCAAGGCCCGCCTCGAAGGCATCACCGAAGCCGAGGCCATCAAGGCCGCCGAAAAGGAAGCCCTCCAGGAGATCCTGCCCGAAGCCTTCGCGGTAGTCCGCGAAGCCGGATGGCGCGCTGTCCACATGCGCCACTTCGACGTCCAGCTCATCGGCGGTATGGTCCTGCACTCCGGCAAAATTTCCGAAATGAAGACCGGCGAAGGCAAAACCCTCGTCGCGACCCTCCCCTGCTACCTCAACGCCCTGGCCGGCCGCGGGGTCCACGTGGTCACTGTCAACGACTACCTGGCCAAGCGCGACGCCGAGTGGATGGGCAAGATCTACGAGTTCCTCGGCCTCACCGTCGGCGTCATCGTCCACGACCTCAGCGATGAAGAGCGCCGCGCCGCCTACGCCGCCGACATCACCTACGGAACCAATAACGAATTCGGCTTCGATTACCTGCGCGACAACATGAAGTTCCGTATCGAGGACTGCGTGCAGCGCGGGCACTACTACGCCATCGTCGACGAAGTCGACTCCATCCTCATCGACGAAGCCCGTACCCCGCTCATCATCTCCGGACCCACCGACCAGACCACCGACAAATACGCTCGCGTTCGCGCCATCATTCCCAAGCTCGAACTCGGCGAAGAGGTGGAGTGGAGCGACACCCGACGCCAGGAACAACTCGGCATCCAGCTTCGCGAGGGTGAAAAATTCCTGTCCGGCGACTACGTCGTCGACGAGAAACACAAAACCATCGGCGTCACCGACGAAGGCTGGATCACCATCGAGAAAGAGCTCGGCATCGACAACATCGCCGACGCCGAAAACTGGGACCTCAAGCACTACGTCGAAACCGCCATCAAGGCCCACGCTCTTTACAAGCGCGATGTCGACTACGTGGTCAAGGACGGCGAGATCATCATTGTCGATACCTTCACCGGCCGCCTCATGCCCGGCCGCCGCTGGTCCGACGGCCTCCACCAGTCCATCGAAGCCAAGGAAGGCGTGGTCATCCGCAAGGAAGACCAGACCCTCGCCACCATCACTTTCCAAAACTACTTCCGCCTCTACGGCAAGCTCAGCGGAATGACCGGCACGGCTGAAACCGAAGCCGCCGAATTCGACAAAATCTACAAGCTCGAAATCGTCGTCATTCCCACCAACAAGCCCATGCTGCGCCTGGAAAACTCCGACGTCGTCTACCGCACCGAGATAGAAAAATACAAGGCCGTCGCCGACAACATCGCGGAACTGCACGAAAAGAAACAGCCGGTGCTGGTCGGCACCACCTCCATTGAGAAGTCCGAGCGCCTCTCCGGAATCCTGCAGCGCCGCGGCGTCCGTCACGTCGTCCTCAACGCCAAGTTCCACGAGCGCGAAGCGGAAATCGTAGCCCAGGCCGGCCGCCTCGGCATGGTCACCATCGCCACCAATATGGCCGGCCGCGGCACCGACATCCTCCTCGGCGGCAACCCCGACTTCATGACCCGCATGGAGCTGGTCAAAAAAGGTCAGGCACGCTCTGTCAGCGTCGCCGAAGGCGCCATCAGCCCCATGGCTCCCGCCGGCTTCCTGCGCTTCTACTACCAGGGCCAGGAATTCGAAGTCCCCGAGTCCGATTGGAACGCCGCCTTCGCCGTCCACAACGACTGGGCGCTAAAAGATCATCAGCAGGTCATCGCCGCCGGCGGCCTCTTCATCCTCGGCACCGAACGCCATGAGTCGCGCCGCATCGACAACCAGCTCCGCGGCCGCGCCGGGCGCCAGGGCGATCCCGGAGAATCTCGCTTCTTCCTCTCCCTCGAAGACGACCTCATGCGCATCTTCGCCAAGCAGTGGGTCAGCGTTCTGCTTGAAAAGCTGGGCATGGAAGAAGGCGTGCCCATCGAGTCGAAGATGATTTCCAATCGCATCGAAGCCGCGCAGAAGGCCGTCGAAGCGCAAAACTTCGAGTCGCGCAAACACCTGCTCGAATACGACGACGTGATGAACAAGCAGCGCGAGGCCGTGTATGGCCTGCGCCGCCAGCTGCTCGAAGGCGTTGAGCAGCGCGAGCTCATCCTCGAGGACTACGTTGGCGGGCTCCTCAGCTCCACCCTCGACGAATTCGCCCCCGAAAATAAACACCCCGATCAGTGGAATCTCAAAGGCCTCGACGAACGCCTCATCGGCCAGTTCGGAATGAGCCTCGAGTCCGCCGGCATCAAGCCCCTGGAGTTGGGCCGTCACGAACTCGGCAACGAGATCTTCGAACACCTCAAGGCCGACTACCAGAACAAGGAAAACATCCTCGGCGCGGACACCATGCGCTACCACGAACGCATGGTCATGCTCAGCGTGATCGACGGCTTGTGGAAAGACCACCTGCTGGCCATGGATCACCTCAAGGAAGGCATCGGGCTGCGCGGCTACGCGCAGCAGGACCCCCTCGTCGCCTACAAGCGCGAGTCCTTCGACATGTTCGAAGCCATGATGCTCAAGTTCCAGGAAGATACCGTTCGCTTCCTGTTCCGCATGCAGATTGTCGATGCCGACGGACGCCCCGTCAATGCGGCGCCGCCGCGTCCCGAACGGCCCGTGCCCCCGGCGCCTCCGGTGGCCAGCGCCGCCATTCCGCCCCCCGCCAACGGCACCCGGCAGTCCGTCGAGGCACACCGGACGCCGACCCTCGAAGCGACCCCGCAGCGCGAGATTCCCGTCCCCACCCGCGCTCCTCAAACCACCATCGACGCGCTGGAAAAAGAGTTTGCCCGCCGCAAGCAGCGCGAGCTTGAAGCCGCCAGCATGGCCGGCGGCTCAGCCGCCAGTCAGCCCAACCAGCGCCGCACCGGCGAAAAAGTCGGACGCAACGATCCCTGCCCCTGCGGATCGGGCAAGAAGTTCAAAAAATGCCACGGGGCGGAAGCCTGAACGTAACTCGCTCACACAGGCCCTTCGCGGCGAACAGGGAACAGACCGGAGCAGATCCCGCTCCGGTCCGGCCCCTGCCCACGGCTTAACCTCTCTGGATTCTGGCTTCTGAGCCCGGGATTCTGAGCCCTGGATTCTGAGCCCTGGATTCTGAGCCCTGGATTCTGGCCCCGGGATCTCAATGGCCCCCCCCCCGCAGATCCGCCTCACTGGGTCGGCGCGAACGTGATCTCGACCGGCACCACCGACTCCGCCGGCCCGGGGACGAACTTCCACTTGCGTACCGCCTCTTCAGCTGCCTCCGAAAGTGAATGATTGCCGCTGACCGTCTTCACCGCTGTCACCTTGCCCTCGGGGTCCACGGTGGCTTCCATCTTCACCACCCCCGACACCCGCATGCGCTTGGCCAGCTCCGGATAAACCGGCGGCACTTTGGCTTTGACCGCACGCTCGTCCGCTGCCCGGCAAGGCAGTACAAGCGTTGCCAGCAACAGCCCGGCTCCTGCTTTCAAAAGGAATGACCAACCGCGGCCCAACCACTTGGTCGGCGCTTTTGACCGGGTTTCGTTCATCGAATCTCCTCCGGTGCGCATCGCGCACACAACTCTCATCGGCGAAAAACGATGAACCTCAAAATGTGTTTAGGAGTGGCACATAGATGCGGGACTCACCCTCACCGCCGGCACGGCATCAGTCCGGCTGCGGCGCCGCGTTCAACTCGTCGAACGTAAGGTTTTCGGCGCTGGAATGGTGCGCTTCACGCCACAGGTCGAAGAGGCGCCCATAGCTCAGCGTCATGTATTCCGATGCCGGCACTCCCAGGGTCGCTGCCACGCGGTCGATCCAGGCCGGCTCCCCTTCCAGTTCGGCAAAGTCGCCGATGGGCGTCTCGTCCACCACGCAGTGACCCTGGCCGTCGTTCCATTCACTGCGCCACTTCTCATAGCGGAACGCCGGAACCAGCCCCATCGAGTGGAACACCTCGGCCAGTGCGCGGCCGTCGGAAACCTGCGTTTCCGTCTCGATGCGATGCTTGTGGCGATCTTCCGCGGGCCCCTGGTCCGGCAGCCGTTTGTGGGTCAGCGTCCAGCGGCCCCCATATTGCCGGATACGCAGTATCTCGGTGCGCGAACGCAGCTTCCGGTCAGGCGTGTCGTAAAGCACGTTGCTCTCAAACGTGCGCGGCGTCTCCAGTACGAAGCCCGCCGCCTTCAGCCGGGCCGTCACGTCGGACAGATCGTACACGCGGAATTTGATCTCGGTCTCGACCGCTGCCATGATCTGTGAGTATATGCGAACCGGCTTCGCCCCCTCGGCCGCGTTCTGTGCAACCAGCCGCACGCTCCCCGCAAGTCACCGCAACGACGTAGGATCGAAGCAATGGACACCCTGAGGCTGGTCATCGATCCGGCTCACGTGTGCGACCCGGCCGCAGTCCGGGCCATCCACCGCGCCGCGGCTGTCCTCCGTGCCGGCGGTCTGGTCGCATTCCCCACCGAGACGGTCTACGGGCTGGGCGCCGACGCGCTCAACAGCGCCGCGGTGGCGCGGATCTTTGCCGCCAAACGCCGCCCCTCCTGGGATCCGGTCATCGTCCACATTGCCGGCCCCCTCACCGCCAACCCCATGCTGGCGCGCCTGGTTCGAGAAATCCCCGCACCCGCCCAGCGCCTGATGGAAGCTTTCTGGCCCGGACCTCTCACCCTGCTCCTGCCCCGTTCCGAGGAGGTGCCCGATGCCGTGACCGCCGGCCGCCGCCTCGTAGGAGTGCGAATGCCCGCTCACCCGGTTGCCTTCGAACTCATCCGCGCGGCCGGGGTGCCGGTCGCCGCCCCCAGCGCCAACCTGTTCAGCCACATCAGCCCCACCACCGCCGCTCATGTGCTCGAGGACCTCGACGGCCGCATCGACGCGGTTCTCGACGCCGGCCCTGCCGACCGCGGCGTTGAATCCACCGTGCTCGACCCCACCCGGTCGCCCATGATCGTCTACCGCCCGGGAGCGGTCACCGTCGAGCAGATCCGCGCCCTCGCCGGACCGGTCGACCTCTACCGCGAGCAGGAATCAACCGTTCCCGAAGCCCCCCAGGCGCTGCCTTCTCCCGGTGTCGGGCTGCGCCACTACGCCCCCAGCGCCAGACTGATTCTCGTAGACGCCGGCGTGCCCGGGCTCCCGGCATCGCTGGCGGAGATAGCCAGCCGCTTCCCCGCAGGCAAGATCGGGGTTATGCTGCCCACCCAAATGGCTGCATCGCTAGCCGGATCGCTGCCCGAATCAGTGGAAGTTTTCGATTGGGGAAACTGGGATCAGCCCGACGAACTGGCCCGCCGTCTTTATGCGGGTCTGCGCTGGCTCGATGGACAGGGATGCACCGTGATCCTCTGCCCGCTGCCTCCCGAAGACGGCGTGGGCGCAGCCATCCGCGATCGCCTGCGCAAGGCCGCCCGGGCTACCTGAGCTGATTAGCTCTGAAGTTACAGACCCGCCTCACCCAGCTTGTACATGTACTTGATCGCCGACTTGTAAATCAGGGTCTTGGCGCGGCCGCGCACCTTCAGCGTGTGCCGGTCATACCACTCGATGTGCCCCTCGACCTGCTCTCCGTCTTCCAGAACGATCACCATCGGCGTCTGTGACTGAATCTGCTTCTGGAGGTAGAACAACTCCGCATGCCGCTGCGCCAGATCCTCGTCCCCGCCATAGCTGGAAAACCGCATCGGAACCGCCGCCGCTGGCTGCCTGTTCTTGCGCACGGAAGACGTATGAGCCGGGGCGCTGACCGGACTGGGGGCGATTGGGGTTACAACGGTCTGACTGCTCATGCGTCTCGTCCTTCCTGATGAGCCCGACTCAACCCGGGCCCTGGTACACGTTCCGGCTCCAAACAGGCCTTCAAATCAAACAAAAACAATCCCCGCAAACCTGGAGCTCACACCATCGCCTGGAAACGCGCGCGGATACAGCCATGCATCCTCGTGCCACGGATGCACTAGACCGAATAGACATCGGACGCAGGAGACACTGCGACAATGAATCCGCAATCTTCCAGCTGCCTGCCAGTCGATGTGATTGCTCGTACTTGCAGAGATGCCTGACTTTTACCGGTAGTTGCTCAAATTTACGCGGATTTCAGGAGGAGTTCAAGTGCTCTCGTGACCTTGCGTCCCACTTCTGCTTCGGCCCGTCGCCAAGCCATTTGTTTCCCACAGACGAATGTCAGAACTGCACTTACCGCCGCTCCAGGATGGCCGTCATCGCATCGAGCGACAGCGATCGCAGCAGGTTGCGCCGCATCCCCGATTCGACCTGGCCTAGTGCCCGGGCAGCGCCTTCAATCCAGTCCACCGTCAGTCCTTCGCCCAGCTTCGCCAGTTCCGGCGCCAGGTCCACATTCCGGATGAACTGCGGCGTCCCCGCCACCACCAGCAGCAGGTCTTCTACCAGGCTGCCCAGCGCGCGAAGGAGGTTCACAGTTTTCTGCTGGCCGTCTGCCCCCGCCCGGTAAGCCTCGGTCGCCCGGAACAGGGTTGAGTAATCCGGCTCCCGAAGCGCCGTACGCAGGATGATCAGCGCGTCCTGCCGTCCCGTCACATAGGTACCGAGGTCAAACGTGAGCGCGCGTCCCACGGCGCCTTCCGCCAGCCTCGAAACCAGTGCCCGCTCCGCCGCTTTCAACTCCGGCCGCCGCTGCGCCAGCAACGCCTCGATCTCCGCCGCGGGTAGCGCCCCCAGACGGTGCAGGATGGTGCGCGAACGAATAGTGGGCAGCAGTTCCTGCGGGTTCTCCGCCAGCAGGATCAGCGACGCATTCTCGGGAGGCTCCTCCAGCACCTTGAGGATGCTGTTCGCCGCCTCCTTCATAAATGCGGAAGACGTGAAGATCGAGAATGCCCGCCGCGCCTCTACCGGAGGCCGGTAGTACACCGCGTGAATCACCTGCCGCACCTGCCCCATCTTGATCAGCAGCTGCGGCGGATCAGGCGGAACGATCAGCACGTCGGGGTGCGTCTGGATCAGGATGCGGGTATCGCGTTTGTCCGCGTCGCGCATGTCGTCGCGCGCCGCGACCGCCTCGGCGACTTTTTCGTCCAGGTCGGCCGCCTGGCCGATCTGCTGACAATTCCGGCAATGCCCGCAATAGTCCGGCAGGCCGTCGCTCTCCGTGGGCTCCAGGCAATTCACTGCCCGCGCCAGCATCAGGGCCAGTGTGTACTTTCCTGCTCCCCTGGGACCGGCCAGGATCATCGCCTGGGGAAAGTGCCCGGAGCGCACACTCTCGCGCAGCCGCGTCACGGTCGCTGCATTTCCCAGGAATTCGCGGAAGCTCACCCTTCGAGTCTACAGGTGCGTTCGTCCCGAGTTTTCCAGTCCCATGGTGCCCAGGTCCGCCATTCCCGTTCTTGCATGCGCCCGTTTCTGACCCTGCCCCGCTGCTTCGTTCTTGCTCCGCCGGTCGCTTCCGCCTATTCTGACTGCGGCTGCATCGCTTTGAATCTGCATTGTTCGGGGGGCTATGGCGCGCGCAATCTTCATCAGTTACCGCAGGGATGACACTGAAGGCGAAGCCGGACGGCTGTACGACGACCTTTCGCGCTCCTTCGGCGACAATTCGGTCTTCATGGACGTTTCCGGCATCAACCCCGGCGCGGATTTTCGCAAGGCCATCGATGACAATGTGGCATCGTGCGGAGTCCTGCTCGCCGTCATTGGGCCCGCCTGGTCCACGATCTCCACCCCCGAAGGCGGCCGCCGCCTAGATGATCCCAATGACTTCGTGCGCCTCGAGATCGCCTCCGCCCTGGCGCGCGACGTGGCGGTTATCCCGGTCCTGGTGCACGACGCCAAGATGCCCCGTCCCGACCTGCTCCCTCAAAACCTCAAGGACCTGGCCTTCCGCAACAGCGTTGAGCTCAGCCACGTTCGCTGGAACTCCGACGTGCAGCTGCTCATCAATGCCCTCGGCCCCTACGTGAAACCGGCCACCGCCTCCGCCACCGAGCCGGTTCACGCCACTGTTCCGGTTCAGCTTCCCCCGCCCGTCGCTGGCGCACCCGCCCGCACCGCCGGAGAGGCGGCACGCGAGAAGAGGTTGGGAGCGCCGGCGCGTCTCGCCGATCCGGTTCCCCGCTCCAGCGTCCCCCTCGTGCTCGGCATCGTTGTGGCCGCTGTTCTGGCCATCGGGGTAGTTGCCTACCTCGTCTTCCGCCCCCACCCCGGCGACTTCAGCGCCTTTACCGGCACCTGGACCAATCCCAGCCCCGAAGCGCAGAACGGAATCAATCGCATTGAAGTTGCGACCGCAGGCGAACAGCTTTCCATCCACGCCTGGGGCAAGTGCCTGCCGGCCGATTGCGACTGGGGTACCCAGACCGCGACCGTCGTCGGCCAGCAAGCCAGCGCAGTGTGGAATCTCGAGCAGTTCCCCAACTCGGGAGGCCCGGGACGGACGTCCACCGTCACCATCAAGCCCGCCAACGGCCAGCTCAGCGTTTTCATCGTCAATAATTTTTCCAATCGCGGCCCCACCCAACGCCAGTGGAATTTCGTCAAGGCGCAGTGACTTCTCTTCTTCTGGAACCGCCCTGCCGCACCCGGGTACCGGGCTTTCCTCCTCTGGCCAATCCACAGCCGCGAGTGTTAGTGTTCCTGCGTGCAAAATCCGGCACGCCTTTTTCTCCCGGAACCTTTCCCATGGAACGGCACCGGCTCCCGGGAAGCGGAAGTGCACAACACCCCTGATCCAAGGCAGTGACCGGCGCACCAGAGGTCTACAGAATGGCAACCGTTACTATCGACCCCCGCGTCAGCGGACGCACCGCCGACTTCGTTCAGACTGAACACCGCATGCTGATCGACGGCCGCTTTGTCGCCGCGGCCTCCGGCAAGACGTTTCCCGTCTATAACCCGGCCAACGGAGAAGTCATCACCCATGTGCCCGAGGCTGAAGCGGAAGACGTAAATCGCGCCGTACTGGCCGCCCGCCGCGCGTTCGACGAAGGCCCCTGGCCCCGCATGGCCCCCAACCAGCGCAGCCGCGCGCTGTGGAAGCTGGCCGACCTGCTCGAAGAACATCTCGAGGAGTTTGCCGAGCTCGAGTCCCTCGACAACGGCAAGCCCTTCTCCGTCGCCCGCGTTGCCGACGTTCCTCTGGCCGTGGACATGTTCCGCTACATGGGCGGATGGGCCACCAAGATCCCCGGCAAAACCTTGCCCCTGTCGTCCGGCTACGACTTCCACTCCTACACCATCCGCGAGCCCATAGGGGTGGTCGCCCAGATCATCCCCTGGAACTTCCCTCTCCTGATGGCCGCGTGGAAACTGGCGCCCGCCCTGGCCTGCGGCTGCACCGTGGTTCTCAAGCTGGCCGAGCAGACCCCCCTTTCCGGGCTGCGCCTGGCCCAGCTCATTCATGAAGCGGGCTTCCCCGCCGGAGTGGTCAACATCCTCACCGGCTACGGCGAAGGCGCCGGTGCTCCTCTCGCCGCCCATGACATGGTCGACAAGATCGCCTTCACCGGTTCCACCGAAGTCGGCAAGCTCATCGTGAAAGCCTCCACCGGGAACCTCAAGAAGGTCTCCCTCGAGTTGGGCGGCAAGTCGCCGGCCATCGTCTTTCCTGACGCGAAGATCGACCAGGCGGTACAGGGCACGGCCAGCGCCATCTTCTTCAACCACGGGCAGTGCTGCTGCGCCGGGTCCCGCCTTTACATCCATGAGAAGGTCTTCGACCAGGTGGTGGAAGGCGTCAGCAACGTTGCCTCCGAGATCAAGCTGGCTCCCGGCCTCGATCCCTCCTGCCAGATGGGACCGCTGGTGTCAGATGAGCAGTACCGCAAGGTCGTTGGGTACATCGAATCGGGCATCCAGGAAGGCGCCAAGGTGACCGCGGGCGGACCCGTCTCCGGCGTCGAGCGCGGCTACTTCGTGCGTCCCACCGTGCTCACCAACACCAATCCCCGCATGAAGGTGGTACAGGAAGAAATCTTCGGGCCGGTGGTCTGCGCCGTTCCCTTCTCCGACGCCGATCTCGAAGCCATCATCAAGCGCGCCAATGATTCCATTTACGGCCTCGCCGCTTCGGTGTGGACTCAGAACATCAGCCTGGCCCACAAGGTGGCTCGCGGCATCCGCGCCGGCACCGTGTGGGTCAACTGCCACAACGTCTTCGACGCCTCCCTGCCCTTCGGCGGATACAAGCAGTCCGGATGGGGCCGCGAGATGGGCGACGAAGTCCTCGGCAACTACACCGAAACCAAGGCCGTGACCGTGGCCCTTTAAAGCCGGGGCTGAAACCTGGGCGGGCGGAATCCCAAGATTCCGCCCGCCTCATTTTTTGGTCCCCTGTTCACCGCCCCCAGTCCACCGTCCCCCTGTTCACCGTCCACCGTTCACCGTCCCCTGTTCACCGTCCACCGTCCACTGTTCACTGTTCGCCGTCCACTGCCTCACTCATACCGCAGCGACTCGATGGGATCGAGATTGGCCGCGCGGATCGCCGGGATCATCCCGCTCACCAGCCCTGTCACGATCAGAATGCCGGTCGCGACCACCACCGAGGTGGGAGAGATGAGCAGCTGGATGTCCGCGTCCTGCGCATGCAGCGCCAGCTCGCTATAAAAAGGGATGCGCCCCACCAGGATTGAAACCAGGTACGCGAGCCCGATGCCGCAGAAGCCGCCCACACCCGTAATGACCATCGCCTCCGACAGGAACTGCAGCAGGATGTGCCGCCTGTGCGCTCCCAGCGCCTTCTCGACGCCGATCTCGCGGGTGCGCTGCTGCACCGCGACCAGCATGATGTTCATCAGCCCGATGCCCGCGATCCCCAGCGTGAGTGCGCCCACCAGCGAAAGCAACACCTGCAGCGCGAGCGAGAGAATGCTGAACTGGTGCAGCTCCGTCATCAGGTTGGCGACATAGATGGCGTTATGATCCGACGGCCTGAAGTGATGAGCCGCTCCCAGCGTCGCCCGCATGTTCTGCTCGACCATCTCGAAGTTGCCCTGGTAGTTGAACCAGATTCCGCCCAGGTACTTGGTATCGGTCAGGTCGCTCATGGTGCTGAATGGAATGTAAATCTGGCGGTTGCGGTCGTTGTCTTCGCCTTCCTGCATCTTGGGGCTCAGCACGCCCACAACCGTGAACATCACCCCGTTGAGGCGGATGTTTTCGCCCACCGCCCAAGCCCCGGAAAATAGCTTGGTCTTCGACTCTGAACCGATCACGCACACATGCGCGCGCTGTTGCTCTTCCTCCCCGCTGAAAAAACGGCCTTGATCGGTGTCCAGCTTCCAGATGTCCTGAAACACCGCCTTCACTCCGTTGACTGTCCAGGTATACGAGTGCAGATCGTTCTGCACCGTCACGTCTTTAAACGCTTCGGGTGAAATGTGATTGATGCCCGGAACACTGGCGATGAGGCGATCGACATCGTCTTGCTTGAGCTGTACTTTGACGCCCGACTTCTCCCCGCCCGCCTGTTCGCTGGTGCGCCCCGGAAAGACCCCGATGATGTTGGTGCCCCACTGCGCGAAGATGGCCTCGATAGCGCGGCTGAACCCCGCCCCGTAAGCCAGCAGCAGCACCACCGTAGCGATGCCCCACGCCATGCCGACCATGGTGATAGCGGTGCGGCGGCGGTTATACAGCATCGCTTCCCAGGCCTGCCCGATGATGTCTTTCAGCATAGTGTCGCTCCAGGATCAGGCATAAGGTATTTCTTCGCTCCCACTTATCCGCAGCCTTGTTCCCTATTCCCTAATCCCTGTCTTTCTCACTCTCTTCGCAACGCTTCGATCGGATCCAGCTGCGCCGCTTTGCCCGCCGGATAGAGTCCGGCCACCACCCCGCTCAGGACCAGCGCGACCATGGCCAGGGCCGCCGACCACGGCACCAGCCGCGGCGGATCCCAACCCGGCATCTTGCCCGTCAGCAACATCTGCAGCACGCCCATCAACGCCGCGGACGCCACGATTCCCATCGCCCCGCTCACCGCGGTCAGCAGCAATCCTTCCCAGAAAAACTGCGCCAGGATGCTGTTCTGGGTAGCGCCCAGCGCCTTGCGCAGCCCGATCTCCGCGGTGCGCTCCGTGACCGAAACCAGCATGATGTTCACGATGCCCACTGCGCCCAGTCCCAGGGTCACAATCCCCACCCCTCCCAGAAACAGGTCCATGGCGGTGAAGATCGCACCGACCATCTTCATTTCCTGGATCGTGTCCCATTCCTGAAACGCGTCCTTGAGCGCCGGGTCGAAGCCGTGCCGCTCCGCAATGAGCCGATGCATCGCCGCCACCGCCGCGGTCGCGTCCCCCGCCTTGGCGGGCTGATACTGGATCGACGTCAGCGCATCCTCGGGAATGTTTTCTCCCTTCAGCGGAAAAAGCTCCTGCATCGTCGTCACCGGAATGTAGACCTTCTGGTCGTCGAAATCGTTATTGCCGCGGCTGATCTTCTCCACCGTGCCGATGACCGTGAACTCCGAGCCGTTGATGGTAATGGTCTCGTGCAGCATGGGGCGCCCCGGGAACAGCAGCGAGGCCGCCTTGGCGCCCAGCACCACCACCCGCCGACGGTCTGCAAGATCGGCGTCGTCAAGAAAGCGCCCCTCCGACATGGGAATAAACCGTACCACCGGGTAGTTGGGCGGCACCCCCATCACGTGGCTCGACGTATTGCTCCACTGGCTCACTTCGTAAAGATCGGAGCGCGACAACTCCAGCGTCACGGCGCGGAGCTCAGGCAGCGCCTTGGCGGCTTCATAGTCCCGCAACGTCAGCTGATAGGGCCGCATCCCCGTGTGCTGGTTGGCGACAGCGGGGATGGTCCCGTTCCACATCATCACCAGGTCGTTGCCGAGTTTGGACAGGTTGCGGTGCTGGCCGGAGCGAAAACCTTCTCCCAGCCCGACCAGCACCAGCAGCGAGCCCACCCCCCAGGCAATTCCGAACATGGTAAGAAAACTGCGCAGCTTGTTGGCGGCGATAGCCCGAAAGACTTGCCCGAGTGTGTCACCGAAAGTCTGCATGGCGGTTCGACGCGCCTCGCCCGGTTTTGCCCCGCCCCATGCGAAGGTCTTGTGACGAAGTGCTAATGGCCGGTACGAAGATTTCCCTCGCGGAGTTCCCCCCGCAGGTCAGCGAGAAGCAATCCGCCGTCCTGGTCACTCTTCGCCGTATTTCAGCTCCGCAACCGCGACCGCCGCCTGGCCCAGAATGTCAATAGTCCGGCCGGCCGGATCAGTCCGCCTTGAGGCGTGAACCCGCGTGATAAAGTTGCTGTTTTGAAAGCTATATAGCCCAGGAAGAGTCTCGAATGAAAATCCTGCCCACGCGGTCCCGCCCATTCTTCTCGTTTCCAGTTTCTGCCTTTGCTTCCGCCTGTCTCTTCGTTCTTCTCGGTCCCATGTTCTCCTCGGCAGCGTGGTCCCAGCAACGGCCGCCGGCGGTACCGTTGATTGCCTACGATCCCTACTTCAGCGTGTGGTCCGCGGCCGACAAGCTCACCGACGAAAACACCACCCACTGGACCGGCTCCCCCCAGCCCCTCTATGGCCTCGCCCGCATCGACGGCAAGACCTACCGCTTCATGGGCGACGACCCCCGCGAAATGCCGGCCATGGAACAGACTTCGCTCCAGGTAACGCCAACCCACACTGTCTACGCGTTCCAGGCCGATCAGGTGAAGCTCACCGTGACCTTCTTCACCCCTTCGCTGCCCCGCGACCTCGACATCCTCTCCCGCCCTGTGACCTACCTGACCGTCTCCGCCAGCGGCGACGGAAGCCATGACGTGTCGGTGCTGATCGATGTCCATCCGGTGATCGCCGTGAACACCATGGATGAAGCCGTGACCTGGGGACGCTCTCGCACCGGGAATCTGACCGTGCTCAACGTCGGCTCGCGCGATCAGCGTGTGCTGAACCGCCCTGGCGACAACCTTCGCATCGACTGGGGCTACTTCCATCTCGCGGTTCCCGACGGCGAGGGCGCCCAGGCTTCTCTGTCCCACGATGCCCTGCACAGCTTCGCAACCACCGGCGCTCTCCCCACCGACGACGACATGGACATGCCCCGCATGCCGCGGGATGATGCCGCCCACCCTGCCGTGATGCTCCCCCTGGGCCGCGTGGGAGCGACCCCCACCAGCAAACACGTGCTCCTGGCCTACACCGAGGACTACGCGATCGAATACCTCGGACGTAAGCTGCGCCCCTACTGGCAGCGCAATGGCCAGTCACCCCAGGACATGCTCGCCGCCGCCGAACATGAATACGCCTCCCTCGAAGAGCGCGGACGCCAATTCGACGAAGAACTCACCGCCGACCTCACCAAAGTTGGCGGCCCGGCCTACACTCAGATCGCCGTCCTTGCCTACCGCCAGACCCTCGCGGCTCATGGCTTCGCCGCCGATTTCGACGGCACCCCCATGTTGTTTCCCAAGGAGAACTTCTCCAACGGCTGCATCTCCACCGTGGACGTGCTCTACCCATCCGGACCGTTCTTCCTGTTCTTCAGCCCCGAACTCCTCCAGGCGCAGCTCAAACCGGTGATGGAATATGCCGCGCTGCCCCGCTGGAAATGGCCCTTCGCGCCCCACGATCTCGGCACCTATCCGCTGGCCGACGGGCAGGTCTACGGTGGCGGCGAACGCACTGAAGAAGACCAGATGCCGGTCGAAGAGAGCGGCAACATGCTCATCCTCGTCGCCGCGATGGAGCGCGAACTGGGCAACTGGGACTTCGCTCGCCAGTACTGGCCGCAGTTCTCCAAGTGGGCCGACTACCTCCGCAAGGAAGGCCTCGACCCCGCCAACCAGCTATCCACCGACGACTTCGCCGGCCACCTGGCGCACAACTCCAACCTCTCCATCAAGGCCATCGAAGGGCTGGCCGCCTATGCCGAAATGGCTAAGGGAGTGGGCAAAGCCGACGTGGCCTCAGATTACGAACACGCCGCAAAACAGATGGCCGGGGAGTGGCAGAAGATGGCCATCGACGGCGATCACTACAAACTTGCCTTTGACCGGCCGGGGACTTGGAGCCAGAAGTACAACCTGGTGTGGGACCAGATCCTGGCGTTCAACCTGTTCCCCGCGCAGGTCCGGCAGACAGAAATGGCGTTTTATCTCAAGCACATCAACCGCTTCGGACTGCCCCTCGACAACCGCAAAGACTACACCAAGCTGGACTGGCAGATCTGGACCGCGACCCTGGCCGAACGCCCTGCGGATTGGAACGCGCTCCTCGAGCCCATCGGGCGCTGGATCAACGAAGGCCCCTCCCGCGTCCCCCTCACCGACTGGTACGACACCAAGACCGGCAAGCAGGAAAGCTTCCAGGCCCGCTCGGTTGTGGGCGGAGTTTACATCAAGGCCCTGGCCGACAAGGCGCTGTCGGAAAAATGGCGAAATCACAAGTAAAGGTGACACTGACGGCGCGTCTAACGCGCCGCATTCAAACGCCCGTAACATTGCTCTTGGACAATCACCTTGGCATCAAAATGCAAGGGAGCGACAGGTGAAAAGAACAATAGCGGCGGTTTGTTTGTTGGTGTTGACCCTGGGCACCGCCCGGGCGCAAAAATTGACAGGGGCTGGCGCGACCTTCCCCTACCCCATTTACTCCAAGTGGTTCAGCGAATACAGCCAGGCACACCCCGGCGTTGAAATCAACTACCAGCCCATCGGCTCGGGGGGCGGCATCACCCAGGTCACCAAGGGCCTGGTGGATTTCGGCGCCTCCGACATGCCCATGACCGATCAGGCGCTTTCATCCTCTCCCATCAAGCTCCTCCACATTCCTACCGTGCTCGGTGCCGTGGTACCGATCTACAACGTGCCCGGAGTGCAGGAGCTGAAATTCAGCCCCGACGTGCTGGCCGACATCTACCTTGGCAAGATCAACAACTGGAACGATGGCCGCATTGCCAAGGACAATTCCGGAGCCAAGCTCCCCGACCAGAAGATCATCGTCGTACACCGCTCTGACGGCAGCGGAACCAGCTTCATCTTCACCGACTACCTCAGCAAGGTGAGCAAGGAATGGGCCGACGGCCCCAGCAAGGGATCCTCTCCAAGCTGGCCGGTGGGCGTGGGCGGTAAGGGCAACGAAGGCGTCGCCGGCCTGGTGCGTCAGCTTCCCGGGGCCATCGGCTACGTCGAGCTCATCTACGCACTGCAAAACAAGATCCCCTTCGGCGAAGTGAAGAACGCCTCTGGCGCCTTCGTCAAGGCTTCAATCGAAGGCGTCACCGAGGCCGCGGGCAGCCTCAAGCAGATGCCGGCCGACTATCGAGTCTCCATCACCAATGCCCCGGGCGCGAACTCCTACCCAATTTCCAGCTTCACTTACATCCTGATCCCCACCAAACCCGCCGATGCCACCAAGGAGAAGGTCCTCAAGGACATGCTGAGCTGGATGATCAAATCCGGCGAAGGCCAAGTCTCAGCGCTGTCCTACGCGCCCCTCCCCCAGGAGCTCGCCGAGAAGGTGCTGAAGACTGTTTACGCGCTGCCATAAACGCCCCTTCAAACCCTGAAGCCCACCCTTCTGGGGTGGGCTTTCACGGTGATTGAAAACCTTATCTTTGTTTTTGCGTAGGGAGCGTGAGGCTTCAGCCTCACGGATAGGCCAATCAAATCCAGGAGGGCTCAGCCCCGGGCCTTTTCTCCAAACCGCAGAACAACTTTGTCAGCAGTCTGAAAGCCCGCTCCTTCGGAGGCGGGCTTTTTCATTTGTTGGCGACGCGCGGCCCGCTTCGACACGGGATCAGGTACTCTGAACGGCGATGATCACAGGGCCCTCCCACCTCCAGCGCCTACAATGACAGGTTCCACGAGAAGCTACTTTCCGAGGATGCCTGCGATGCCTTCTTTCTCTTTTTTGCGGCGCGGTCTTTCATACGTGGCTGCAATCGCTGTCTGTTGCCTGCCTGGTTCTGTTCCGGCCAGCTTTGCTCAAAACGCCCCAGCCAGCCCTTATGAATCCGTCGATCCCATCATCGGGACCGCCGGCGGGGGAAATACCTTTCCCGGCGCCACCCTCCCCTTCGGCATGATCCAGTGGAGCCCCGACACCAATACCGACGCCTGGTACTTTCATGGCGACAAGCAGATTTATGGTTTCAGCCTCACCCACGTCAGCGGCGCAGGATGCCCCCTCTATGGAGACTTTGCCGTACTCCCCACAGCCGACGAACTGCACGCCAGCCCCGGCACCAATTTCGCGCTATACGCCGCCTCCTTCAGCCATGACGGCGAACAGGCCCACCCCGGCTTCTACAGCGTCAAGCTGGCCGACGGCATCGCCGTGGAAATCACTGTCGCCGAGCGCGCAGGCATCGCTCGTTTCGTGTTTCCTGATGGTTCTCCCTCGCGCCTGCTGGTCAATGCCGGCAGCAGCGCCAATTCCATCCCCGGCAAGGACGACAATCCGCACGCCCACGACGCCTTTGGCAATCACATTGAGATAAAGCCCGACGGATCCTTCTCCGGCTGGTCCAGCGCGGGCCGTTTCTGCGGGTCCGACTCCGGCTACAAGATCTACGTCGCCGGCCAATTCGACAAGCTGGCTGCGCACACCGCGGTCTGGCAGGACGATGCCCTTCCCGCCGACGCGCACTCCGCTCAGGGAAAACATACCGGCGCATGGCTCGACTTCGGCAACCAGCGCCAAATCCTCCTCAAGGTTGGCGTCTCCTTCGTGAGTGAAGCCGGCGCCCGTGCCAATCTCGACAAGGAAATCCCGAGCTGGGACTTCGATGCGGTGCATACCCACGCCCGCGCCACATGGACGGAATTGCTCAATCGCACCGCGGTTGAAGGCGGCACACCCGATCAGCGAACCCTCTTCTACACCGGCGTCTATCACTCCCTTCTATCTCCGAACCTGTTCAGCGACGACGACGGTCACTACCCCGGATTCGACGGCAAGGTGCATCCGCTCGCGGCCAGGCAGGGAGCGCAGTACGCCAACTTCTCCGATTGGGACATCTATCGCAATACCGTCCAGCTCCAGGCATTGCTCGAGCCCGCCCGGGAAAGCGACATGATGCAGTCACTGGTCAATGATGCCGCCGAGAGCGGCTGGTATCCGCGCTGGCCTGCAGCCAATGACGTCAGCTACGTCATGGGCGGAGACTCGCCGGTGATCCTGCTGTCTTCCTCTTACGCCTTCGGCGCGCGCAACTTCGACACCGGGACAGCCCTGAAGTACATGGTCAAAGCCGGCTCCCAGCCCGGCAATGGACCGCACCATGGCGAAGAGCGCCCCTTCCTCGCCGATTACCTCAAGCTCGGCTACGTCCCCAACGACAAGGACGACATCTCCGCCTCCCGCACCCTCGAATTCGCCAGCGCCGACTTCGCCATCGCCCAGTTCGCGCACGCACTGGGACACGAGGCCGAATACAAGACCTTTCTCCATCACGCGCAGAATTGGAAGAACCTGGTCGATCCTCAGACGCACTGGATCCGGCCCCGCAACACGGATGGCAGCTGGCAGGCCGACTTCGATGCCGAACGCTCCCTGCCCAAGCGCGCCAACGCCCCCGTCTCCACCGACCAGAAAGGCTTCGAGGAGGGCAACACCTACCAGTACTCATTCATGATTCCATTTGATTACCCGGCGGTCTTCGCGGCCATGGGCGGCGACGCGCAAGTCGAACCGCGGCTGGACAAGTTCTTTTCCAAGCTGCGCTGCTGGGGCGAGCCCTGCTTCAACATGGAGAACGAGCCCGACTTTGTAACTCCCTATGCTTACGTCTTCGCCGGCATGCCGTGGAAGACGCAGGAGCTGCTGCCGCGCATTGCCAAAGACACCTTCAAGACCACGCCCGATGGCCTGCCCGGCAATGACGATCTCGGCGCAACCTCGGGAGTTTATGTGTGGAACGCCCTGGGCTTCTATCCGGCAGTACCCGGTGTCGGCGGTCTGGTGCTCGGCGCGCCCATGTTCGACAAGGCCACGCTCGCCTTCTCAGGCGGCCGGACGCTCGTCGTAACCCGCCACGGCAATGGCGCCTTTGTCCAGGATGTGAAGCTCAACGGGGCACCCTACCCAAGCTCGTGGCTCCCCGTCGACAAGCTGCATGCGGGCAGCACCCAGCTTGAATTCACCATGAGCGAACAACCCAACAAGGAGCGCGGAACCAGGACCGCCGATCGGCCCCCCTCGTTCCGCTGACTACTGCTGCTCTGTCTGATCTCTAAGCGTGTTCCTCGATGAGCCGGTCGAGCAGCTTCTCCAGCTGCTCGCCGGTACGGGGCAGCACAAACACACCCGCCGACGCATTCCAGTCAAGCTTGAAGCTGGTCGATAAAGCCGAGATCCAGATCTGGCGCACGGGCGTGTTCGGGGTGATCACGAACTTGCTGGCCGGCTCTTCAAACACCACATTCAACACGCCATTCTGTTCTTCCACTTCAAAGCCCGCGCCCTCTTCTTCTTCCCGGGCGATCAGATGCCGCTTCAAAGATTCCAGAGCGCTTTCTGCAGCACGGCGAAACTCTACTTCATCGATCATGGCCCCAGTGTAGCAAGCCAGATAAGACCTGGTTGCGGTACCGGTTCCGTTCGTAATAGCCGTTCAGCCTGCCCGTCCTGCGGAACCTGCATCTCATCTGTCCAGTGAACGGACCCAAATCGACGCCCCGGGCTGCATGGATGACACGTCATTCCGGATCTGAACACCTCTTCTCGCTCGCACACCGCCGTCATGCCGGGATCCTCCGGTTTTCTTCGGGTATTCACCATACCCTTGCATGCGTTTCACGCCCCCGCCGTCATACTCGGCTCGTACCCGACAGGTCGTGCCGGGGAGATGTGAGGATGCGTGTGTTCTGGATGCTGATTGGATTCGCTCCCGCGCTGCTGGGCCTGTCAAGCACCTCGGCTCAGCAGCCTGCCGTCCAGCAGCCTGCCGTTCCCGCTCAGCAACCTCCCATCCCCGCTCAACAGCTCGTTCGCGAAGTTGTTTATAACGAATTGCACGATCATCAGCGCCACGGCTACTGGCGCTACTGGATTGAGAAACACACTGGGCAGTCGACCCAGCTTGAAGAGCAGGTTGAGACCGCGGACGGCCCGCTCACCGAAGTGATATCGTGCGACGGGCACCCGCTCGACGACGGCTTCCGCCGCCAGCAACAAGCGCGGCTCGACCGGCTTGTCAATTCCCCGCAGGAGCGCGCCAGCCACCGCCGCGCCTATGCCGAAGACGAAGATCGCATCGGCCGCATCGTGGCGCTGCTTCCCGACGCTTTTGTCTATGAATACGATCGGGCCGAGAACGGCTCCCAGCGCCTCCTCTTCCGCCCCAATCCGGCTTACGCGCCCCGCACCATCGAGTCCCGCATCTTCCATGCCATGAGCGGCGAGGTATGGATCGATCTGCGCATGAAGCGAATGGCAAAACTCGAAGGACGCCTCGACGACAACGTGGACTTCGGATACGGTCTGTTCGGCCGCTTGAACAAGGGTGGCTGGTTCAAGCTGCACCGCGTACAGGTGAGCCCCACCGACTGGAAGACAGAGCGGCTCGAGGTCCATATGAGCGGCCGTGCCATGCTCTTCAAAACCATCGCCCGTGAAACCAGCGAAGCGCGCGGAGGATTCGCCCCCGTTCCCTCCGGGATGAGCCTCAAACAAGCCATGGAACTTGAAGAGGCCGCGGCCATCTCTCCCGCCGCGAATGCATTCGCTACTCCGGTCTCCTTCAAACGCCCCTGATTCGACTTGCAGCTCTTTGCGCGTTGCCCATCAACAGCCCAAGTCAAAACAGGGCCGATTTTGATCGTGGCAAAACTCCGCTCTCTGCCATCCCCCGCAAGCCACCCCTCCACTTCCGGCGCCTGCAATAATGACGAAGGCCTTTACCCCAAGGTCCGGCGCAGGCAGACTTCACGCACCCAACTGCATCCCTGATGTGGAGGACAATCATGAATCCGATCCATCGCCGCGATTTTCTTAAAGCCGCAGGTTCCACCGCTGGCGCGGCCGCGACCAGCCGTCTGGCGCGCGCCGGCGGATACGCCGCCGACATGCATGCCGTCCCGCAACGCACACTCGGCCGCACCGGAGAACGCGTCTCCTGCATAGGACTGGGCGGCTTCCACATCGGAAAGGCGTCCATCCCTGAACCCGATTCGATCCAGCTCATCCGCCAGGCCATCGACCGCGGCATTACCTTCCTCGACAACTGTTGGGACTACAACAACGGCGTGAGCGAGATTCGCATGGGCAAGGCCCTGGCCGACGGATACCGCAACAAGGTGTTCCTGATGACCAAGATCGACGGTCGGACCAAGGCATCCGCCGCCCAGCAGATCGACGAATCCCTGCGCCGCCTCGCCACCGACCATGTCGACCTGATGCAGTTTCATGAGGTCATCCGCCTCGAAGATCCCGACCGCATCTTCTCCGAAGGCGGGGCAATGGAAGCCATGCTCGAAGCCAAAAAAGCAGGCAAGGTGCGATTCATCGGCTTCACCGGCCACAAGGACCCTTATGTGCACCTGCGCATGCTGGAGCAGGCCCGACAGCGCAATTTCCACTTCGACACCGTGCAGATGCCCATTAACGTGATGGACGCCCACTTCCGCAGCTTTACCCGCGAAGTTCTTCCGGTGCTCACTCGCGAAGGCATCGCCCCGCTGGGCATGAAATGCTTCGGCGACGATTTCGTTCTCAAGAGCAACACCGTGAAGCCGATGGAGTGCCTGCACTACTGCCTCAATCTGCCTATCGCAGTGCAGATCACTGGCATCGACAATCCCCAGGTCCTGGATCAGGCCATCGAGGCAGCCACCAGTTTCAAGCCAATGTCTGAGGCTGAAGTAGCCGGGATCCTCGACCGCACGCGCGCCGCCGCGCAGGCCGGCCAGTTCGAGCCCTACAAAACCTCATCTCACTTCGACGGCACCGCCCACAATCCCAGTTCGCTTGGATGAAGGCCTGTTGATGGAACGCCGTTGAGCTCGTGAAATCAAAATTTGCACGTGGCAACAGCACTCTTTTCGTAGCGCATCCAAGCTCACGGTCGCAAAGCAACATCACGACGACGATCACGTGGAGATGCCCGTGGATTTCAAAGGCCTGGTTCCCCTGTTCAAGGCCAGCTTCAAGGATTGGAATAAGCACAACGACACTCGCCTTGGCGCGGCCCTGGCGTTTTACACCATCGTTTCAATCTCGCCGCTTGCGGTTCTCGCGGTCGGGATTGTGTCGCTGGTCTATAGCCGCAGCACTGCGCAAACTCATCTGCTTGACCAGGTGGGCTCAATGGTCGGCCCCGCAGGGCGTCAGACCATCGAAGCCATCCTTGAGCACGGGCGTACCGCCTCATCGGGAGTCCTGTCCACCGTCATCGGCCTGGTCACGCTGTTCCTCGGTGCTTCGGGTGTGTTCCAGGAACTACGTTCCGACCTCAACAACATCTGGGACGCCCAGCCCCCCGCCAGTTCCACCGTGTGGGATCTGGTGCGGGAACGCGTCTTCTCCTTCGGCATGGTGCTCAGCGTCGGGTTTGTGCTCATGGTGTCCCTCCTGATGAGCGCCGTCCTCGCCGCCGTGTCGAAGTTCTTTTCCGGCCTTCTCCCCATTCCCGCATTTGTGCTCGGCATCTTCAACGAGCTGGTCTCGCTGGTTGGCATTGCGGTGCTGTTTGCATGCATCCTGAAATATGTTCCCGCGGTGCGCGTTGAATGGCGCGATGTGCGCGTCGGCGCTACCGTCACCGCCATCCTGTTCGTAATCGGAAAAACTCTGCTGGGCATCTACCTCGGCAAGTCGAGCCCCGGCTCTAGCTATGGAGCGGCCGGATCGCTCGTGGTCCTGGTCGTCTGGGTCTACTATTCAGCGCAGATTTTTTATCTGGGCGCGGAGTTCACCCACGTCCACGCCCTGGCCAATCGCAATCAGTTGGAGGCTCCCCCTACCCAGCGCGCCGCCTAGCCATGGGCAGCAGCCCGGCGTGTCAGCACGGTTCCGGCTGCCTCACGTCTCAGGAATAATTCCCCAACCCTGCAGCACGGGTTACTTGTTTTAGGAAGGCCGGTCATTGGGAAAGGGCTGGGTCGCAAACGACCCGTCGCGCTGTTTCATCAGCAGCTGCACCTTGCCCTCCGCCTCGTCGAGTTCCTTCTTGCATGCGGCGGACAGTCCCACTCCCTCTTCGAATAGCTTCAGCGAATCCTCGAGCGAGCGGTCGCCCTTCTCCAGTTGATCGACGATCGTCTCAAGACGTTTTAGCGATTCTTCAAAGGAAGGCATTCCGACTCCGGCACCGTCAGGATACCTGATCGACTGATCATCGCGAAATCATGCGGGTCATTAGCGGTGGGCGGCGTTCAGTCCAAAAACGAACAGGATCACTACCGCAATCAGCAGAGCCGACGTCCCTATCGCGGTCCACAGGACGGTGATCCGGGCGCGGTGGAAGTCGGGTTCCTGGCTCCGCAATCGTCCGTATCTCAACCACCACACCAGCGACCAGGCGGGCAGAATGAACAACAACCCAAGAAATCCACCGACCCTGCTCCTGCCACGAACGGGATCAGCCTCGCGATAAAGAAGACCGGCAGAGCCAGCGCCGTCGAACGTATATACGAGGCGTCGCTGCAAGCTTGGTTGACTCGCGATAAAATCTCCGCCGCCTTCAATGCGGCATCATGGTCTACCGTGGCTCCGCAAAAACGGCATAGCGCCGCGCTCGAGTCAATCGTCTCGTTGCACGTAGGACATAAAAATAGGGTGGATGCGGCGTTGGCGGCCGCAATCGTAAAGCCTTCTGACATGGATGGCGTCCTCCTCGACCGACGATTTCCGGAGCGGGGACAGCATGTTGCGTCGGGGTCGCGGGAATAATACACGACCTGCGCTTTGCACAACGAGTCTTATGCGGTTTGCGGCAGAACGCTGGCAATGACTTCAGCCGCGGCAGTGTAACGGCCAAACGGCGCGCTGACCTGCACCCCCTCGACCATCGGCCGCACCGCCTCCAGCATCTCCTGCGCGATCTTGATGCCCTCCCGACGAGCGGCATCGGGCGTTTCGGCCTGCGCCATACGCAGCATGATCTCCTCGGGCATCGACACCCTGAGGTCGTTTTTCATGAACTCCGCATTGCGCAGGCTGGTCAGAGGCCAGATGCCTGCAATAACCGGAATACGATGATCCTTGATGTGTTCCAGAAACTCCTCGAGCAGGCGCAGGTCAAACACCGGCTGAGTAATGGCGTACTCCGCCCCCGCCTCCACCTTGTAGCGGAAGCGCCGCAGTTCATGCTCGATGTCGGGGACCCCCGGGTTTGCAGCCACCCCGATGGTGAAGTTGGTGCTCGCCCCGATCGAGTTGGCGCCGATATCAAGCCCATGATTAAGCCGGCGCACGATGTTCACTAAACCAATCGCATCCACGTCGAACACCGCCGTGGCATCAGGGTAGTTGCCCAGCTTGGGCGGGTCGCCGGTCAGGCACAGGATGTTGCGCAACCCGATGGAGGAAGCCCCCAGCAGGTCCGACTGGATGCTGAGAATATTGCGGTCGCGGCAAGTGTAGTGCAGCACCGTTTCGATGCCGGTGTGCTGCTGGATCTGGATGCACAGGCTCTGCGCGCTCATCCGCGCCGAGGCGCGCGGCGAATCGGGCACGTTGATCGCATGCACTCCCAGTTGCGCCAGCAGGCGCGCGCCCTCGATCTCCTTCACACAATCGATGCCGCGCGGCGGAACGATCTCCACCATGGTGACAAACGCACCGCCCGCGACCAGAGCACCGATACGAGACCGCTGCTCCAGTGGAGCCGGCGGAGTCTCCGTAGAGATCGCTGCATGGGCTGAGCCGTCCGCCACCCGTGCCTGGGCCTCGATGGCGCGCATCGCCGAGCGCATCGCGCGCGTGTGATTCGGCGTCGTGCCGCAGCATCCGCCCACGACCTGGGCGCCCGCGGCGATCGCCTTTCGCGCGAAGCTGGCCATGTACTCCGGCGAACACAGGTAGATATTCCTTCCCTCCACGGCCCGCGGCATGCCCGCGTTGGGCATGGCGGCCAGCGGAAGAGTGGTCGCCGCGCGCATGGCTTCAATAGCAGTGAGCACCGTAGCCGGACCCGAGGAACAATTCACCCCTACGGCGTCGGCGCCCCACTCGGTCAGAAGCAGAGCGGCCTGCTCCGCCGATGCCCCGTCCAGGCAATTGCCTTCGTCGTCCACCGTCACCATCACCAGCGCCGGCAGATGCGGCGCCGCTTCGCGAGCCGCGGCCAGCGCCTCCCGTGCTTCGTTCAGAGCCGGCATGGTTTCAATGCTGAGCAAGTCGACGCCCGCCGCGTCCAGGGCGCGAATCTGTTCCGCGAAAGCCTCCCTGGCTTCATCCAGACCCGTCTTGCCCAGGGGTTCGAGCCGAACTCCCAGGGGACCAACAGAGCCCGCCACCAGCGCCTCGCCCGCCTGTTTCTCCTTGAGATGTGCCACGGCCTGCCGCGCCAGCTTCACTCCGGCCGCATTGATCTCCGCCACCTTCCCGGCCAGCCCGTGCCGCGCCAGCCGGATGCGGTTCGCTCCGAACGTGTTCGTCTCCAGGATCTCTGCCCCCGCCTGCAGATAATCCTCGTGGATCGACAGGATCAGTCCCGGATCCGACAGGTTGAGCTCGTCATAGCACCGGTTGATAAAGATGCCACGGGCATAGAGCACCGTTCCCATGGCACCGTCGGCCAGCACCGGCCGGGCCCCGAAGATGTCGGCAAAAGATGGCATTGTAGCCATCCTACCCCATGGGCGGTCGCCTCGCCCGCATCGCTCCCGGCCTTCCCCGGCGCCGCCCGGCGGGTGGGTTGCTTTGTTATACTTCGGGAGTCAAAAGCATTGCTGGAACCGGTATTTTCCGGAGCTCTGGGCGAGTCTGCGCACCCTACGGCAACCGCCAGGAAGTGGTTCACCGCGCCCGCGCGCACCGTAACGGCGCGCTCGCGATTTCCATCGAGGTAAGGGATTTTGAAGAAGAGCAGTCTTTGGATGAGCGCCCTCGCGGCCCTGGGGATCGCCGCCGCGCTGGCCGGTTGTGGAACCACCACCTACTTTGCAGGCCGTCAGCTGCCCCCTAGCCAGTTGACTAACCGCGTTCTCATCGCGGTGCAGAATCCCAGCGCCTTCGCCAAGGGCGCCCTGGTGATTGTCGACGCTTATTACGACATCCGTTCCAGCTACAACGGCAAGACCGGCAGTTTCTCCATCGCCGGCTACTCCGGCGCCCTGCCCACCACCATTCAGAACATGCCCGAAGAACAGCTGGGCGCTGTGTACGGCTCGGGCGACGGCAGCCTGACCACGATCAACTACCAGAAGGAGAGTTCCAGCGGCGCGCAGAGCGGCCTCAACGGACAGTCCTCCAGCATCTACATCACCCGCAACCAGGGCTACATCTTCGCCGCCAATCAGGCCACACACGTTCTCACCATCGTCGACAAGTTCAGCAATTCCACCATCGCCCTCAGCCTTCCCGGCATCTACCGCGTCAGCGTAAACCCCGGTGGCTCGGCGGCTCTGGCCTTCGTGCAGAACTCCGACCTTGCGTACTACGCCCGCAAGCTATCCGCCGCCGAGACCACAAATTTCTCTGGCGGCCCCACCAATTGGCCATTAGGCGCGGTAGACTGCGAGCCGTTGAATGCCCCCAGCTGGTGCCTCCTGCAGATGCTCGATCCGGCCAGCACCAAGGCCAGCCCCATCCCGCTCGTGTTCAATCGGCCGGTCAAGGCAGTCTTCTCTGCCGACGGCGGATCCGCATACGTGCTCAATTGCGGCATCGAATGCGGAGGAGTTGCCCCCGCGTCCGTCTCCATCCTCCCCGTCAACCCGCTCATCTACCTTGTGGGCCAGCAGTCCGGCACCCTCCCCTCGGCCGGCGCCATACCCAACATCCCGGTTCCCGGCGGCGCCAGCAATGCATTGGTGAATGCCTCGACAATGTACGTGCTCGGTCAGCAGTTGCAGGCCGACGGGCTATTCTCCGGCAACCTCACCGTGGTGGACCTCGGCAGCAACACCGCCAGCGCCCCGGTCTCGGTCAGCGACGGCGCGCCCGGAGCACCGACCCGCCTCCTGCTTGCAGACGACAACACCCTGTGGATCGGCACCACCAAGTGCACCAACGGTGAACGCTACGCTCATGGCCTGCCCTATGGCTGTCTGACCATGTTCAACACTTCGACCAACGCCGTCACCATGCTGGAGCCCTACCTCGGCGACCTCACCGGCATTGCCGCCGTCACCGGCCTGCACAAGGTGTATGTGGCCCAGGGTGGGCAGGTTTACATCTACCACACCACCGACGGGTCTGAAATCAACAATCAATACGTCACCGTGACCGGCACCGCTTACGACGTCGCCTACATGGACGGCACCACCGACGCCAACAACACGGTGTACTGATCCGAACATGATGGATACCGCAGGGAACGGCGATGCCTGAGGCGGCGGATTCGGGACAAACCACGGCAGCCGATGTGCTCGCCATCGCCGCCCACCGCGACGATGTGGAACAGACATGCGGCGGAACCCTTCTCCGTATGGCCGCGCGCGGCCTCCGTACCGCCATCCTCGACCTCACCCGCGGCGAAGCCGGCACCCGGGGCACCGCCGAAGAGCGTGCCCGCGAAGCCGATGAAGCCGCGCGCCTCCTCGGCGTTGGCTGGCGCCAGGCCCTCGACCTTCCCGACGGCAACATTCAGAACACCTGGGAGAACCGTCTCAAGCTGGTCGCCGTGCTGCGCCGCCTGCGGCCGCGCGTCGTGATTCTGCCCTACTGGCAGGCCCGCCATCCCGATCACGCCATCGTCGCGCCCCTCGGATACGAAGCCTGCTTCCTTTCCGGCCTGGCCCGGATCGAAACCGGCGACCCGCCTTTCCGCCCGTTCAAGATCGTGTACGCCAGTCTGTACGCCGACGTGCGCCCCTCGTTCATCATCGACATCACGCCCTTCATCGAACAGCGCCACGCCTCGCTCATGGCCTATCGCTCCCAGTACGCTAATCAGGCCGCCGGCAACTCCCTGTTTGTCCCCGAAGAAGAAATCAGGGAACGCACCTTCGCTGAAGCTCGCCACTACGGCCTGCTGGCCGGAGTCAAATTCGGCGAGCCCTTTGTGCAGAAAGAAGTGGGCCTCGTCGACGATCTCACTCTCCTTCCCGTCCAATCGCTTTAGCAACACCCACATCCGCTCCTCCCCTTCCCGCACATTCATACCAATTCGTGAAACGAGTCAGTCCCGCCGTCCACTACATCTCGCACGTCCGCTTCCGCGTATGTGCCATGAAGGAGATCAATATGAGCACACAACCTGGAATCGGCTCCGCCCGCACCACCGTTCGCGTCCACCTTAAAGACAACGTCGACGTCGACAAGATCGCCGCCATTGTCGCTGCCATCGGCGGACGCTACGGCTGCCGCACCTGCGGCCTGCTCGGCTTCGATCTGCAACTCGCCGGCGATCCGGGCGACTTCGCACCCATCGAAAAGCTCCCCGGCGTCGCATCGGTGGAAATGGCCTAACCATTCAACTGATGGAGATGCCTATGGCCAGCGAAGTCCTGCTACCGCGAAGCGGCGTACGCAAGCCGGCGCTGGCCACCACTTACGAAGGGCTCGGCCCGGATCTGCTCGAAACCATCGCGCCGCTGGTCGATTACCTCGAAATTCCTCCCGACAGCTACAGCCGCACCGAACGCGGCCTTTCCACTCTGCGGCCTGAACTGCTCGATCAGCTCGCCTCCGTCCTGCCACAGACGGGTTTGATCGTGCACGGCATCGGGCTTTCGCTCGGTTCATACGACAAGTGGAATGAGTCCTACCTTCACCTGCTCGATGCGTTTTTCTCCCGCTTCACTCCGCGCTGGCACAGCGAACATCTCGGCTTCACCACCGTCTGCGGAGAAAACATCGGCACCATGATTGCCCTGCCTCGCACCGAAGAGATGCTCGACCTGGTGTGCGAACGCATCCTCCGCATCCAAAAGCGCTACCGCGTACCCTTTCTCGTGGAACACATTATTCAGCTCCTGCCCGACGCGCCGGCGGACTACTCGCCGGCCGCCTTCCTCAACGCCCTCACTGAACGCACCGGTTGCGGCCTGATACTCGACGTCTACAACCTCGAATGCGACCAGCAGAACTTCGGATTCGACGTGCGCGCTTTCCTCGACGAGCTTGACCTCGACCCCGTCCGCGAGATTCATGTGGCCGGCGGGTTTGAGCACGAGGGTTTCAAGCTCGATATCCACTCCCAGCCCACCGCGCCTTCAACCCTGTCGCTGGCGACCGGCCTCATCGGCTGCTGCCCCCATCTCGACGTCGTAACTTATGAACTGCTCAAAGAAGCAGTGCCCAACATGGGCGCCGCGGGCTTATGCCGTGAGCTCCGCCGCGTTCGCGAGGCAATCGCATCATGCTGAGTCTTCAGGAACAGCAGGAAGCCCTGCGCGACATCCTCCGCGGCCGCCCCGTTGATACCCGCCAAGACGCGTGGCTCGCTGAAGTCTCGCAGTCGCCGGGACTCGCCATCATTCGCGAGACCATCGCCTGGTGGCAGCGCTTTCAGATCGAGATGCAGTGCCGTTACACGTCGCGCCTGCTCAAGCGCAAAGGCGTTTTCACCGAGGCCGTCGCCTTCTGCTTCAGCGCCTCTCCGGCTGCCCCTTCAATCGAAGAACTGGCCGCGCAATTTCTCACTTGGGCAAGCACAAACGAAGACTCGCTGCTACGCGCCGTAGCCGCCTTCGAGCTCGCATGCCTGGTGCAGAACTCCGCCGGCGCTCAGCCCCGAAGCATCGAGTGGGACCGCAGTCCCACTAACGCTCTGCTGGCCCTGGAGGAGTCCATCGAGATGCCCGCGCCTGAGTCCGGAGTGCGTTACGTCATGCACATCGGACCCGATCCCCGCGTCGGCATGACCTGCGTTCGTGAACCGCTCCCCATCACTGCGCCGCAACCCATCCCGTAGAAAGCTCCGCCCGCAGCAAAACCTTTCCGAGGTCGTGACCGCCCCCGTGCGCAGTGATCGTGAAACTCTGCCAACCGGGAACCATGGTCGCAGGCGCGCGCGCCACTACCCGCAAATAATGCTGCGCATGCGCCGCGACAGCGAACGGATCCAGGGCGGCCACTTCCCAACCCTCCGGCGCCTGCACCGTGATATTTACATCCAGCGCCTCACCGCCGGGGTTATCGAAGATGAGAGGAATGAAAAGCGTTCCCCCCGTTTTCACCGTGATCTCGTTGGGCACCACGTTGGCCAGGTGATCGAGAGCGTGCGCCCGCCAAAATGCATGGTAGTAGTTCCACGGATCGCCGATCCTCAACGACGGCGCCGTGCCTTCCGTAGATGCCTCCGCCACCGCCCTCTGGAACGAAACCCCGTCTGCCGTTACCCCCGCGAACACATCGTCCGTCGTGCCCGAAGGTACCACCGCTTTGCCAAAGATGAGCTTCACCGGCTGTTTGATCAACTGCACAATGTACTCGTTCGAATTTTCCAAAGCGTGCGCCTCGATGGCCCGCTGCACCTTGTCTCCCCCTTGGGTGCGATGTTTTGCAAAGGCCTCCGCCGCGATCATTCCATAGCTCTCGTGACGTGACGGCGAGGTCTCATCGGACCGGTACTGCGGCCCCTGGCCCGCGAAGATGTCGTGCGAAGGATTGTAGAAGTAGTAGATCTTTTCCGGCTGCCACGGGCGCAGGCCCTCGGTCAGATTCATCGTCCCTTCCGGATTTGTCACCGGCGAAACCTGCTCCGCAAAGACTGTAGGATCCCCGGCAAGGTCGAACGCTTCGGTCGCCAGCACGCCCGCCGCCTGGTGATCGCCGTGGTTCTCCCCGGTAGTGAAATCGGGCAGAAACGTGAGAATGACCGAAGGCCGCGTTAGCCGCACCAGCCGTACCAATTGATTCAGACAAGCGCCATGCCCCCAGCGCTCCAGCGAATTGAGCGGATTCTGGCTGGGCGTATCCAGCCCCTGCAGAAACCACACATTCTCGATGCCCAGCGTCTTCACCGCCTCGCGTGCTTCGGCTTCGCGCATCTCGCCCATCGCCATCGCCTGCTCGGGGCCAACATCGTTGTTGCCTCCGTCGCCCCTCGTGGCATACACCACCGCGACCTTCTTGTGCTCGTCGACAACTTCGCGGGCCAGGTAAGCGCTTACCACGGTCTCATCATCGGGATGCGCCACCACCAGCAGAATGTCAGCCTTGAAGCGCGCATCGGGCGGACGATTGTTCGCCTCATAAGGATCAGCCTTCGCATTTGAGGTCTGCGCCGCCGCGCCGCCCGCAAGCATGGCTGAGAATGCGACGTACGCTGCAGCCGCAATCAACGCTCGTATCGCTCGCGGGCGTAAAGCCGTCTCCCCGGCCTTCTTCGACAGCGTTGCTCTCCCAATCGAAACACAGTTCACCGTTTGTTCCTCCAGCCCCATCACATTGCACGTTCTGTCGATTTAATTCGCGTGGTTCTCCCTGCGTCAAGCAGAGACAGCGAGGCGGCCCATCCTCCCACAAGGAATGGACCGCCTCGCTGCATTCCGGACTAATGACGCGTGCCGCCGGAAATCCAAAAAGATTGCGCAGAACTTTCGCCGCGCTCTAGAGCGTACGCTTGAACAACGGTGTCGCGATCAGCAGCGTGCCTATCCCGAACGCAAACAAAAACAACAGGTCCGATTGAATGGAAACAAAGCCGCCGTCCTTAAGCAAAATCGCTTTGAATCCGTGAATGGCGTATGTGAACGGATCCACCAGCGCAATCGCCCGCAGCCACTTCGGAAACGCGGCAATCGGATAGATCGCGCCCGATGGAAAGAACAGAAGCGTGTTCAACACCCCGAACATGGCGCGCGGCACCAGCGGATCGTCCACCCGCACCATCATCAGGAACATCATGCCGTTAAACGCAATCGACGTCCCGAGGATCAGCAGGAATAAATTCAGCAGCGCATCGGGATGGAAGATCACTCCCAGCCCCGCCATCAGCGAGCCGATCACCGTCAGCGAAATACCCGCCAACACCGCCTTGATCGCGCCCGCTGCGTTGAGGCCCATCACCAGTTCCAGCTTGGAAATCGGAGTGACCAGGTAGCCCTCGTGCACCCCGCGCGCCTTGTCGTCGATGTACAGCATGCCCCCGCCGATCATCACCGAGATATACATCGCCAGCGCGATCGAGCCCGACAGCAGGTACTTCATGTACTCGACATATGGATACAACTCCACAAACTCGAGCGCTATATTTTTCACCACGCGGTCGGGAATCACCGGCTGGTTGAGCGCATCGACCAGGGACTGCATCTCGCTCTCAATGCTGCTGCTCATGAACTGGTCGGAGTTGTCCACCACCAGCCCGATCCGCGGCGCATCCTGCGCATAGACACGGCGCGAAAACTGCGCCGGAATGATTACCGCCGCATCAACCCTCCCCGTGCGCACATCCTCCCGCGCCGTCTTCTCGTCGTCGTATTCCACGGTTTTGAACGTGGCGATGTTGGCGGCCACCGAATCGAACGCCTCCCGCACCTTCACCGCCTGGGGGCCGCGATCGTGGTCCACCACCGCCACCCGCGCTCCCCGGATCTTGCCCCCGAACGCGTTCCCCAGAATCACCAGCTGCACCAGCGGCAGCATCATCGACATGATCATCAGCACCGGAGAGCGGAAGAACTTCCGCATCTCGCGCTCCACAATGGCGAGGAATCGGTTCATGGCTGCGCTCCCGGCCGCGGCGGCATTTGAAACACCGCCTTCACCTGCTCATCGCGAAGCTGGCGCCCCGTGTAGTGAACAAATACATCATCGAGCGATGTGTTCTGCACGCTCAGCGACGTCAGTTGCTCGCCCAACGACGCGGCCATCTCCACCAGCTGCGTCGTCGTCTGCGAGCCATTTGAAGTCAGCACACGATAAACACCCCCCGACTGCGACTGCACCTCGGTCACATCCGGAAGCGCCTCCAGCCGCGTCTTCCACTGATCGTCTTCGCGGTTGAACTGAACTTCGACCACGTTCGACCCCGGCACGCTCTGCTTCAGCTCAACCGGGGTCCCCAGGGCCACCAGCGTGCCGTGATCCACGATGGCAATGCGATCGCACAAGCGGTCGGCTTCTTCCATGTAGTGGGTGGTCAGCAGCATGGTGAGGTTGCGCGTCTTCTTGAGATTGTTGAGCATCTCCCACACCGCGATGCGCGACACCGGATCCAGCCCCGTGGTCGGTTCATCGAGAAAGAAAATGCGCGGATTGTGCACCAGCCCGCGCGCAATCTCCAGCCGCCGCCGCATCCCGCCCGACAGCGTCTTGGTCTGCGCGCCGCGCCACTTCACCAGGTCCACCGCAGCCAGCACCTCGGCGATATTCTTTTCCCGCTCGGCCCGCGGAACGCTGTAAAGCTTGGCGTAGATACTCAGGTTCTCCTCCACGGTTAGATCCTGATCGCTGGTCAGCGCCTGCGGAATCACGCCGATCATGTTGCGGACCGCGTTGGGCTCCTTGGTCACGTCGTGGCCCCCCACCAGCGCCCGCCCCGCGGTTACCGGAATCAGCGTGGTCATCATCCGGATGAGCGTGCTCTTGCCCGCTCCATTCGGCCCTAGGAGTCCGAAGATCTCGCCCTCGGCCACCTCGAAACTCACGCCCTTGACCGCTTCAAAATCGCCGTAGCGCTTGACGATCTTCTCCACCGCGATGGCCGCAACCTCCGTCGCCACAGCCGCCCCTGAAGCTCCCCCCGCAGCGGCCACCCGCCCTGCCTCCCGCGCGCTCACTGCTTCACCAGCTTGCTCTTGGGGATGTACACATCAGCGGTCATCCCCGGCACAAAGCGTTCTCCGGGATTGCCGATCAGCAGCTTGAGCCGCACCGTCTTGATGTCGCGCTTACGCCCGCCGTTGATGTCGCGCTGGGTCGCAAAATCAGCCTCGGCGGATTTCGAGATCACTTTGCCGTCCACCGTCGCCCCGCTCGGCAACGACACCTTCAGGCTGTCGCCAAGTTGCACCGCGTCCGCCTGCGTCTCCGGCAGCGGCGCATAAACCCAGGTCTGGCTCAGGTCCATGATGGTGACGATGGGATTGCCGGCCGCCACCACCTCGCCCTGCCGCGCCGCCCACACGTTCACCTTGCCGTCGATCGGCGCCAGGACTTTTGCGTAACCCAGTTCCACGCCGGCCTGGTCGGCCAGCGCCCGCGCGTTCAGCACCTGTCCCCGCGTCGAAGCCACCGTGCGCGCCGCCACCTTCGCCTGCAACTCATGCGCCTGCGCCTGGCTCAGCGCGGCCTCCGCAGCTGCCACGTTCTCCCGCGCCGTCGCCACCGCCGCCTGGTAGGCAGCCAGGCTGGTCTGGGCATCGTCCTTGGCCTGTTCGCTCATAATGCCCTGGCTCGCCAGCGCCACTGTCCTGCGCGTATCCGCCTGCTGGTGGTCGAGATTGGCCTGGGCCTGTTGCAGCGCCGCTTGCGTAGCGCGCACCTGGGCCTCGGCATTGATCGTCTGGCTCGACGTCTCCCCACGCGTCTGTCTTTCCGTCTCCTCCGTCTCGTTGAGCTTTGACCGCTGGCTGGCAACTGTGGCCTCCGCCGCCTGGTGCGCCGCCGCCAGGTCGTCGCTCTCGATCACTGCGATCAGTTCCCCTGCCTTGACGTCCTGTCCCTCTTGTACCGTGAGCGTCTTGATGCGCCCCGGAATACGTGCGCTCACCAGCACTTCATTGGCATCGACTGTGCCGATCAGCTGCAGATCGCCCGTCGGCCTGGCCGTGGCCAAATACCAGATCAGCGACCCCAGCGTCAGCATCCCCAGAATGATGAAGACTCGATTGCGTGCGTTCACAGTTCCCTCCCTTGCATGAACCGGTCGTCGCCGAACTCAGGCATCGGCGTGTCCCCATACACCCGGGCGGCGAGTTCCGCCCCGTGCTGTCTGTCCTGGAAAATAGCCTGGGCCAGAAAATCGACAATGGCCTTGCGCCGCCGGGCCAGCGCCTCTCGGGTGAGCGGATCCTCGTCCAGGACCAGCCGCCACACCGGCGCGCTCAGAAAATAGAAGACGTTGGCGCCCAGCGACGCCAGCTGGATCTGAAGCCAGTCGAGATCGACCAGTTCGCCCGAAGCAATGCCCTCCCGCACCATCGACCGGAACATGATCAGCACCGGTTCGAAGATCTTTTTCACCAGGATCGGCATCGCTCCCGGCTCCCCCTTGTGCATGCGGATCATCTCCTGCTGCATCAGGGTCTGAAATTCCTGCTGGGCGAGGATACGGTCGAAATGGTTCAGCGCGGCACGCAGAAGCCGCTCTCCGGGCGTGCCCTCGCGCAGAAATACCGCAAGAGAGCTGTCGCGGACCCGCCCGGCGATCATCTCCAGAGCGGCTATGTACAGCTTCTCCTTGCTGTCGAAGTAGTAGTAAAGCAGCGCCTTGTTGACCCCCGCCGCGGTTGCGATCGTCTCGGTGCGGCCGCCGGCCAGCCCGTGCGCCGCAAACTCCCGCAGCGCCGCGTCGAGAATCCGCTGCCGCGTCTCAGCGGAGCGATCGGAATTGCCGACATTAGGTTTGGGCGCCATGTTTTTAACTAACTGGTTAGTAAATTACACCCAACACCGCTCCACCGCAACTCCGGATCCGCCATTTAGTCGTCAATTTTCCTCAAATGATTTCCCAAATAGGACCGGGCGCACTTCCTCAAGCGAAGCAGTCGATCTTGCCCGCCCTGTCTTTATCCTGCAGAGTGGCTTGGGAATCGGCTCCTGCTTCACATCCCCGATCGAGTTCCCCTCCCGAGTCCAGCTCGGCCGTCCCATTGAGTCCGCACTCCACCACCTCGTCTCCCGGCTCTTCCTCTGGAGCGACCTCGGAGTCCTGATCGTCTGCCGTGTAATCGTCGTCGGGAGAACCGCCCAGGTACTCGGGCTCAAACACCCGGGACAGGTCCGGCGACAGCCGGTCAGGCTTTACGCTGGCAACCGCGCGAACTCCAAGAATCGGACCGATTTCCATGGAAATGCCGCTCTCCTGCCAGGTTCATCGACGGCAGAAGCGACAACCTGAGGTGTGTTTGAGGAAGAGGCAGACCCCGCAGACCCAGGTCAGCGCAGCCTGTCCCAAACCCGCATGGAGAGGTCTTTGGTTTCGTCTGATTTTCAATCAAAGGGCACGGAACGAAGTCCGCCTACTGGTCCGGCCCTGCCGCCCGGGACCGCTCCTTGGCCATCCGCGCCACCGTCGCGATCTCGCGCAGCACCTGCTTCAGCGGCCGCGCCGGCGTGCCCCACAGGACCGTGCCCGGCTTCAAGCCATCGTTGGTCACTGTCTTGCCGCTCAGCACCCCGGCCTGGCCGCCCAGGATCACTCCCGGACCCACATGGGCGTGGTCTCCAATGCCAACCTGCCCAGCCAGCACCGCCCCGTTGCCCACCGAACTCGACCCCGAGATCCCCGTCAAAGCCACCAGGATCACGTCCTCGCCGATATCGCAGTTATGCCCCACGTGCACCAGGTTGTCGATCTTCGTGCCGCGCCCGATGCGGGTCTCTTCCAGCGCGCCGCGGTCTATGGTGCAGTTGGCCCCGATCTCCACATCGTCTTCAATCACCAGCGTGCCCTGCTGGGGAAACTGCGTGTAGGCTCCGCTGGCAGGATCGCGAACAAAGCCGAAACCATCCGCGCCCAGCACCGCGCCAGCATGCACCACAACACGGTCTCCCAGCGTCGTTCCCGAATAAAGCACCGCGCGGGGATAAATGCGGCACCCTTTGCCGATGCGCACGCCGGCGCCCACCACCGCTCCCGCATCGATACGTGTTCCCGCGCCAATCCGCGCTCCGTCGCCGATCACCGCGCACGGCCCGATCGTGATGTTCTCTCCCAGTTCCACGCCTTCGCCCACGACCGCGCCCGGCATGATGTTCTTGGGAGGCGGGACCGGCTTGAGGGTCGTGGCGGCACGCGCAAACCACAGCCGCGGCTGCGCCGCCTCCACGATGCTCTTGCCGTCCGGATAAGACCCCGCCAGTCCCGGCCGCAGTACCACGAAACCCGCTCCGCTCTGCAGCGCCTCCGCAGCCGAAGCCGCATCCTGGGCAAAAACCAGCTCCGCTGCGCTCGCCCTGCCCGGAGCATTGACCCCGCTGATGGCCGCACCCGGATCCCCCTGCACCACCCTGCCGCCCAGTTTCTCGACCAGCTCACCGAGTGTCATTCCCGCCTCCTTCCGAAACCTGCCGCGCCCTGCATGCTCCGGCCGGTAACGCGTCATGCCCCGAAAACATCATGCTCAATAAAGCGGTGCCTCGCCCGGAGGGCGCGTCTTCCAGCGCCGGTGAATCCACAGCCACTGGTCAGGATAACGGCGTATCCAGGCCTCCAGCACATCATTGCACTGCTGGGTTGCGGCCGCGACATCCGCTTCGACATCGCCGCTGTGCGCAAACTGCAACTCGGGGCCGAAGCGCAGCACGTACCGCTCCTCCGCCGCCTCCCACACCAGGAATCCCGGCACCACCGCCGCACCCGTCTTGAGCGCCACCCGAGCCAGTCCCGATGCGGTGCACGCCGCCAGTCCGAAGAACTGCACAAACACACCCTGGGGCGGTGTCATGTTGGTGTCCATGAGGATACCTACCGTCTGCCCGGACCGCATCGCCGTCAGCAGCCCTCGCGCAAAATCGTCCTTGTGCAGCACGCGGTTGCCATGGAGACAACGAATCTCGTTCACATAGGCGTCCAACAGCCGGTTGTCGAGCCGCCGGATCACCATCCCCATGGGATGACCCATCAACGAGTGATAGAAACTCGACAGCTCCCACGCCCCCAGGTGCCCCGTCAGGACCAGCACCCCCTGGCCACGCGCTTCCGCAGCCTGGTAGTGCTCCAGCCCCGCCGTACGAATCCAATTCCGGGTATTCGCCGCCGTGTAGCGCCGCATCCGGCAGAACTCGACCAGCTGCCATCCGAGGTTACGAAACACCCCGCGCAGGATCTTCTCTCTGTTTTCCGCTTTCTCTTCAGGCAATGCCAGGGCAAGGTTGCGCTGTCCAACTTTCCGCAACCGGCCCAAAACCAGGTAGAGGATCGAGGTCAGGGCGCCCACCAGCAGACGCGCCAGCTTGCGCGGCAACCTCCCCAGGGTGCGCGCCACCGCCAGCACCAGCCAGTATTCGAGTCTTTCCTGCATTGTCCAGGGCAAAGAACAAGTTTAATGTGCCGCGCCCGCCAGTGCCGAAAAACACAGAACCGGCTCGCCTGCCTTATGGCAGAAAAGAGCCGGTTCGAGTCAGCGAAAATCGGACCGCCGCGGCGGGCAATTACTCGCTGTGATTCTTGGCTTCGATGAAGTAGTGCGCCACATCCTTCACGAACGCCTCTGCTCCCTGCGGAGGCGCCACATCGCCTTTCAGGATCGACTGGAAGCTGTGCGCATGGCTGTAATAGAGCTCCGTGTCTTCCATGTTCTGGCTCACCGACGTCCCGTCCAGGCTGATGCCCGCGAACACGCCCTTGCTGCGCGAATAGGTCAGCAGTTCGGCGTTCATCTTCCAGTCGGTCGCGGCCTGGGTATTGCGGCCAACGGGGCCCGCCGCAGCCGCCGCATCCGCACCAATCTTGAACTTGCTCTTCAACAGATCCTGGAAGCCATGGTCGTTGACCGCCACCAGCACCAGGTCCGTCGACTGACCGCCGATCTGCAATCCCCACGACCCACCCGCCATGCGAATGAATACCGGCCCGCTCCAGCCATGGCCGGTGCGGCAGGTCACCACCCCTTGGCCGTACTGCGCGCCGAAGACGAATGCCCCCTTGATCAATCCCGGCACCACCCCTACACAGGTCGCCTGCTGCAGAATATTCATTGGGATGCTGTGGTCCTCGGCGCTCATGACCTGATCCAGCACCGTCTTGGCAGCTTCCAGCCTGTCCTGCAAATCATCGCGGGATGACGCAGCAAACGCCTGGCCTGCAACAAGCACGCTCAGGCAAAGGGACGCAAACACTTTCTTCATAGACAAAATCCTTTCGTTCCGCAACTCCGTCGCGGGTTCTGCAAGTATTTGACAGAGGAATTGGCCAGGAGTTTCGGCGGCGCCTGAGAACTGACCCTTTTTGAGTACCCCAGCCACAAGGCTATCGCAGCTACCTGCGCCCAAAGATGAATGGCGGAAACGGCGGAACCTTAAGCGGCACTATAAAAATGTAGCTGAGCGGCGACCCCGAGGAACTGGTCCGGAGGTCAGGCATCGAAGGCTCGATGCACCGGGGCAAATGCCCCCATGGACCAGTCCGGCTTCCGCAGAAGCAAAAAAAGAGGAGTTCCCTGGCACCATGTAATACATGCCGGCAGGGAACTCCTTTCCCCAGATCTGCGTTGTTTCTGAAACCATTCTGTGGAAAAACAATAGAAGTAACAAGAGTACGAAGGGTCAGTGGATTTTAGTAACCTATCAGGTACTTCTAAGGTAACCCCTACCAAGTCACAGAAACTCGCGAAGGCCTTCTCGAGCGTTACTCCCCTTCGCCCTTCTCCTTAACCCTCGTCAGCTGCGACCGCCGATTGAGCGCCATGATCGACAGCTCGATCCGGTTCTCTGCTCCGGTCTTGCGCATCAGCCGGCCCACGTGGGCCTTGACCGTTCGCTCCTCGATCCCCAGCTGACGCGCGATCTCGCGATTTGATTGCGCCAGCAGGATCAGCTCCATCACCTGCCGCTCCCGGTCCGTGAGCTGGAGCTGCCCGACACCCGGCATCCCACCGCCTTCGCCCACTCCCAGCAGCCGGTCAATCAGTTTGGAGAGCAGCCGCCGTGGCGCCCAAATGGACCCGTTGACCACCACGTCGATGGCCATACGCACCGTGTCGGGGCTGGCCAGGGAATCAAGAAAAGCCCGGGCTCCCGCGGTAATTGCCTCCAGCACCAGCTCGTCGTCCCGCTCCGTGCCGATCACGATCTGCCGCATGCCCGGACGCGCCCGCCGCACCGATTCCAGCGTCTTCAAGCCTTCCGAATCTGCGTTGAGATCGATTACCAGGTACTCCAGCTCCGCGTTCTCGAGCAGTTCATCCAAGGAACCCACCACCGGCACCAGTTCCGGCTTTCCCGGCGCCGCACTTGCCTCAAACACAGTGCGCAGTCCCTCCAGCCGAATCGGCTCCCCGGACAGCAAACCGATACGGATAGTGTGCGGATTGGCATTGGTGGACAGGCGCGTGCTCCGGGGGATGATAGCTGCAGGGAACCTCTCTGAATGCCTGGTCTGATGTCTGGGAAGGCTGTAACGGCTCTTCAGCAGTGGCGATTCAATCAGCCGGCAGCGCCCCGCAGTGCTGCCGCCGCGCAACAGGCGCCTGGATCAGAGCTTGGGCAGAACGATTCCCTGCTGCTTCTGATATTTGCCCTTGCGATCAGCGTAGCTCACTTCGCAAGGCTCGTTACCGTGGAAGAACAAAATCTGGCACAATCCTTCGTTCGCGTAAACTCGGGCCGGAAGAGGAGTGGTATTGGAAATCTCCAGCGTCACAAACCCTTCCCATTCCGGCTCAAACGGGGTCACGTTGACGATGATCCCGCACCGCGCGTAAGTCGACTTGCCAACGCAGATGGTCAGAATGTCCCGCGGAATCCGGAAGTACTCGATCGATCGCGCCAGGGCGAACGAATTCGGCGGAATGATGACCGATTCGGCCTCCACAGAGACAAATGAGCGCTCGTCAAATGCCTTCGGATCGATGATCGCGCTGTTCACATTGGTAAAAATCTTGAACTCGTTGGAGACGCGCAGGTCATACCCGTACGAGGATAGGCCGTAGGAGATAACCCCCTCGCGCACTTGCTTTTCGCTGAAGGGTTCGATCATCCGGTGCTTCAGCGCCTGCTCCCGGATCCAGCGGTCACTTTGAATCGACATGCCTCTCCTGTCATGGAAGTTCGCCGGCGTCGGGCGGGTGTGACGCCGAGTCTTGTATTCCCTGCTTGAACCCTCTATCTTACGGGAGGTCTCCCGCCCGTGACAACGATGGGTACGCTGTGGGACGCAGCCGGGAGCTTTGCCGCCCGGCGCACGGGGTCCGCTCTGCCCGCTCCCGCACGCGGGTTTAATTCCGCTGTTCCATCGTCGCCGCAAAACCTGTAATATCATCATGGTAGGTCGGAGTTCACTTCACCCGACCGGTTGCGCAGGCACGATGTTCGAGGCGCGGGAGCCTCGTGCGGTTCTCCAGGGGAGAGTCACACGGAGTAACTTTGGGTCGCGGACGGGCGCACTGCAACGGCCGGTCCGGTTGCGCCAGCGAGGTTCCCCTTTGATCAAGCAGGACATCGTTCATCACGTGATCGAGCGCACCGGCTTGCCGCGTACCAAGGCTGAAGCCGCAGTGGACACGGTCTTCGAAGGTCTCAAGCAGGCTCTCACGGCCGGCGAACGCATCGAGTTGCGCGGCTTCGGGGTCTTCAGTGTCCGCGCCCGCAAAACCGGCATAGGACGCAATCCCCGCACCGGCACCGAGGTTAGCATCACACCCGGCAAGGCGGTTCGATTCAAGCCCGGCAAGGAATTGCACGCACTCGAAGACGGCGCGGCGACCCCCAAGCCGGAAACCCCGGCCTGATCGCTTCTGCTGCAGCCTTGTGGACCTAGAAGCCCTGCCTGCGAAACATGTGCCTTCCCGGGCTCACATTTCCGGGACACATAAGTCTGCGCCGCCTCTCGCGTTACATCAGCCGCTGCGCGTCCACGTCGATGATAAGGTTGCGCCGCGGAACACCCGCCGTCTCCGCATGTGCCAGCATCGCTCGCAGCGCCACGTTCAAGGCCTTCCTCGCGCTGGCTTTCAAAATCAGGTGAAAGCGGTAAATGCCCTTGATCCGCGCTACTGGAGCGGTGCACGGGCCCAGCACCCTGATGCCCTCCGGTGCCGCTTTCTGAAACCACTTGCCCAGTTCCGCCGACCACCCCGCAGCCTCCTCCAGCTTGGCTGAATGCACCAGCACGTTGGCCAGCACTCCGAATGGCGGATAGTGCATCCAGCGCCGGTACTTCAACTCCCGTTCTACGAAGCTCGCGTAATCGTGCTTGCTGGCCGCCACGATGGCATAGTGGTCGGGGTAGTAGGTCTGCACCACCACCCGCCCCGGAAGATCGCCCCGCCCGGCGCGGCCCGATACCTGCGTCATCAACTGGAATACTCGCTCTGCCGCCCGGAAGTCCGGCATCGACAGCGCATGGTCGCAGCCCACCACGCCCACCAGCGTCACCCCGTGGATGTCGTGCCCCTTGGCGATCATCTGCGTGCCCACCAGCAGGTTGATCTCTCCGGAATGGAGCCGTGCCAGCAGCCGCTCCAGATCGTGGCGCCCCCGCACCGTGTCGCGATCCATCCGCCCGATGCGGGCGCTGGGAAAGATCTCCGCCAGCCGTTCTTCCCCCTGCTCTGAGCCCGCGCCCAGGTAGTACATGTGTTCGCTGTCGCACTTGGGGCAGCGCGCCGGAACCGTCCGCCGGTAGCCGCAATAGTGGCACTCCAGCCGCTGTCCTTCACGCACAAACTCCGCCGTATCCGTCGGCGGTTTGTGATGCGTCATGGCGATCGCACAGTTCAGGCACTCCAGCCTTTCCCCGCAGGCCCGGCACATGATCGCGAACGAGTACCCCCGCCGGTTCAACAGCACGATGGCCTGCTCTCCCCGGTCGAGCGCCGCCTGCGTCTCGGCAACCAGCGCCCGTGAAAACAGCTGCTCCTTCTTGGTCTGCTGAAACTCACTTCGCATGTCGATCAGTTCCACTTCCGGCAGGGGCCGGTTCATCACCCGGTCCAGCATCTGGATGCGCGTGTACTTGCCCTGCGACGCGTTGTGCCAGCTCTCCAGCGATGGCGTCGCCGACCCCAGCACCACCACCGCATCGGCCAGCTTGGCGCGCATCACCGCCACGTCGCGGGCGTTGTAGCGCGGCGTCTCCTCCTGCTTGTAGCTCTGATCGTGCTCCTCGTCCACCAGGATCAAGCCCAGCTTCGGCACCGGCGCGAAGATCGCCGAACGCGTGCCCACCACGATCGGCGCCTCGCCCCTCCGGATGCGCCGCCACTGTTCGCTGCGCTCCTCCGGCGTCAGCCCCGAATGCAGCAGCGCCACCCTCGCTCCGAAAGCCGAATCCAGCAGCCCCGCCGTCTGCGGCGTCAGCCCGATCTCCGGTACCAGCAGGATCGACGCCAGCCCCCGGTCCAGCGCCTTTTGCATCGCCGCCAGGTACACCGCGGTCTTGCCCGAACCCGTCACCCCATGCAGAAGGAACGGACGAAACCCGCCCAGCCCCGCCGCGATCGAAGCCAGCGCTTCCGTCTGCGCTTCATTCAGCCGGACCGGCGCGGCCGGACGCTCCAGCCCTCCCAGTCGAAAAGCCATGGGCCGCTCCTCAATGCGGACCAGCCCCCGCCGCACCAGCGTCTGCACTGTGGACGAAGACAGCTCCTTGCGCCGCAACTCCGCCAGGGGAAGTTCGCCCCCGCAGGCCGCCAGTTCCGCCAGGACCGCCTGCTGATGCTCCGTGAGCCGGGGCAGGCGGGTCTCCCCCATCAGCACCGCAAAGCGCTCGGTACGCCGCGCATCGCGTTCGGTGGCCGCCGTCTCCCGCGCAATCCACTTTCGGCGCAGCATCGCTGCCAGCACCGCCTGGCTGGCCCCGGTCGATGAACGCAGCGTCGAAGCCCTGACCGCCTCGCCCTCCGCCAGACGCTCCAGCACCCGTTCAGCCTGCTCCTGCTCCTCAGCCGACAGCTTCAGCCTGCGCCCGCCCGTGCCGCGCGCGGTCGAACCCGATCCCGCTCCGCCCGGCCCCATCGCACCCTGCCCCAACGTCCCTTGCCCCACCTCATCCGTGCCACCCTGGCGCCCGCGGCCCAGCCTTCCCTGGCGGTCCTCGCCTTCCCTCCTGCTGGCCAGCGTGTCCCGGCCCGCATCCGTGATCCGGTAATAGACCGTGCGCCGCACCTCCGCCATCAGCGGCAGCATGCCCCGCAGCACCTCGCCCAGCGGAGCCAGGTAGTACTGCGCGATCCACTCCGCCAGCCGCAAGAGGTGATCGCTCAGCAGCGGTCCGTCGTCGCCGCTGTCAAGCACCGCTTCGAGATACCGCACTTCCATATCCTCGGGAGCTTTGGAACCGAGCGCCATCACCACGCCGATCAGCTTCTCGTTGCGAAACGGCGCAATCACTCGTCCCCCGCGCAACGGACGCTGACCCTCCCGCACCGCGTAGGTGAACGTCCGGTCGAGCGGCACCGGCAGGGAGACTTCGCAATACTCTGGCATGGCGGGCAAAATTCAGTGTAGGCGACCAAACGCAGGCAGCCGCGCCCGCTCTGCTTCGCATCTACCCGCTTCAGCGAATTACAATTCATTGCTGATGACGCCTAAAGACTCCAAATCCGCTGATTCCACCGAGAAATCTTCGTCTTCCACGACCCGTTCCGGCAAAGGCCCCGTAACCCTCGCCATCGACATCGGCGGTTCCGGCCTCAAGGCCATGCGGCTCGATACCGAGGGCAAGCCCCTTAGCGAACGCGAGCGCGTCGTGACTCCCGAAGTCCCCGCTCCCAAGCCGGTACTCGAGGCTCTCGATAAACTGCGTGCCCTGCTCCCGGACTTCGATCGCGTTTCGGTCGGCTTTCCCGGCGTCATCAAGCACGGCACCACCTTCACCGCCGCCAACCTCCACCCCGCCTGGGTGGGCTTCGAGTTGCAGCGCGAACTCGAACGCCGCTGGGGCAAGCCGGTCCGCGTCGCCAACGACGCCGCCGTGCAGGGCTACGGAGCCATCAAGGGCGAAGGCGTCGAAATGATCATCACCCTCGGCACCGGCATGGGCTCATCGCTCTACACCGCCGGGCGCCTCTGCCCCGGCCTTGAGCTCGGTCATCATCCCTGGCGCAAACATACCTACGAGGACTACATCGGACGGCGCGGCTTCGATAAGTACGGCAAGGAAAAGTGGAACGAGTTGCTCGAGGAAGCCATCGCGCAGACTTCCGCCACATTCAACTGGGACCACCTTTACCTCGGAGGTGGCAACACCAAGAAGATCACCTTCACGCCTGGGAAAAACGTACACTTGGTGTCGAACGAAGCCGGCCTTCTCGGAGGCGTCGCCCTCTGGAAGGACGATGTGCTGATGGCCCGCAAAGGCTCCCTTGACGCCAAGGGAAAATAGCGCAGCCGACACGGAGTGCTGAAAGCCCTTCACCACGCTGGCGGCATTCAACAAAGCCGCCCGCCCCTGCCTCATCCCCGCGCCGGCAGCTTCAAACCCAGCTCCCGCATGGCGATCTGCAGATCCGCCCAGGCTTCCTTCTTTTGCCGTGGATCGCGCAGCAGAAACGCGGGATGATACGTCACGATTAGCTTGCTGCCGCGGAAAGCGTGCACCCGCCCTCGCAGCCCCGCCAGCGGCTGGCGCTGGCCTAGCAGGTAAGTCGCGGCCGTCGAGCCCAGCGCCACAATCACCTCCGGCCGCACCACGTCGATCTGGCCGAACAGGAACGGCGAACAGGTGTTGGCTTCCTCCGGCTCCGGAGTGCGATTGCCCGGCGGCCTGCACTTCACCACGTTGGCGATGTAGACTTCCTCGCGCTTCAGCCCCATGGCCGCGATCATGTTGTTGAGCAGCTGCCCGGCACGGCCCACAAAGGGCAGCCCCTGCGCGTCTTCATCGGCGCCCGGCCCTTCGCCGATAAACATCAGCCGCGCGTTCGGAGAGCCGTCGGCGAACACGATCTTGTTGCGGCCCGTGTGCAGGGCGCAGCGTGTGCAGTCCCCGATGTCCTCTCGAATCATGCGAAGTGCTGTAGCTTTGTCGGCCGGCGGAATAGCGGGTGCGATGGCGGGCTGGGCGGGAAATGGCTTGCGCGGTGAGATAGGTTCGGTCTCCGTGAACGAAGTCTGAAGTTTTGAATCGGCTCCGGCTGCCGCCATCCCTGCATCGGGTTGAGACGGAACCATCGCCGGCAGCGCCTGCTCCTGAAGCTCCGCAGCGTTTTCACTGGCGGAGGCCTCAGCAGCATCGATGGGGCGGCGGTAAAAATCACTGAGGCCCAGGTCGCGGTAGAAGCGAAGCCGGGCCGCAAGGGCTTCCCTCAGCGCTGGATCGAGAGCCGGTGCCACGCCCTACTCCACAATCAGCTGGCGGCGCGATCCCGCCGGCGCCGCGGATTGGCTCAGTACGTCGCTCTGCGATGTCGTCCCTTCGATCTCCACCATCAGCGGCTTGGGCCGGCGCAGTGTCAGGATCTCGTCGAGAATGCGATCCGCCAGCTTGCGCTTGGGCATCGGCGGCATTTCGATGGCTGTCGACAAGGTCAGGAAGGTTGCCGCGTTGAAATCGGAATCGATGCCGACGCTCTCCCCGCCCACATCGTTCACCACGATGGCGTCCGCGCCTTTACGCAGCAGCTTGGCGCGGCCGTTCTCCATGCGATTTTCTGTCTCCGCCGCAAAGCCCACAATCAACTGCCCGGGCCGGCGCTGCCTGACCACTTCGGCCAGAATGTCCTCGGTAGGAGCCAGCTCCAGCGTCAGCGGACCGGTCCGCTTCAGCTTCTGTTCCGAAATGCTGAGCGGGCGGTAATCCGCCACCGCCGCCGCCTTGATCACCAGCGTCGATTCGCGCATCCGCGCCAGCACCGCCTGCCGCATCTCCTCGGCGGTCGTGACCTTGATGACTTCGCAGTGCGTCGGCGGATACAACGCCGACGGGCCGCTGATGAGAATCACCTTCGCCCCGCGCGCCTGCGCCGCTTCGGCCAGCGCATAGCCCATCTTGCCGCTGGAACGATTGCCCAGGAAGCGCACCGGATCGAGCGCCTCGCGGGTCCCTCCGGCCGTGACCAGTACCACCTCGCCGGCCAGGTCGTGACGGCGGCCCAGCGCATTCAGCACCGCATCGGCGATCGCCGCCGGCTCCGCCAGCCGCCCCGCGCCCACCATGCCGCAGGCCAGGTCGCCCGTGCCCGGCTCGATTACCCGCACTCCGCGCTGGCGCAGAATTTCAAGATTGGTCTGGGTCGCCGGATGCTCCCACATGTTCACATTCATCGCCGGGGCCACCAACACCGGCGCCGTGGTAGCGAGATACATCGTGGTCAGGAAATCGTCCGACAGGCCGTGCGCAAATTTGGCCAGGATATTGGCCGTGGCCGGCGCCACCACCAGCGCGTCCGCCCACTGCGCTTCGCCGATATGCTCCACTGACGACGCATATTCGCCTTCCGCGCCCTCATCCCACAGCGAAGTGATGACCTTGTGCCCCGACAGCGCAGCGAACGTGAGAGGCTGCACAAAGCGCGTCGCCGCCTCGGTCATGACCACATGCACTTCGACCGCCTGGCGCTGCAGTTCGCGAACCAGTTCCGCCGCCTTGTAAGCTGCGATCCCGCCAGAGACGCCGACTGTGACCCGCATAGTCTCGATTGTAGAACAGGGAACGGTGGACACCGGACGGTGAACAGTGGACAGCAGACAGTGAACAGTTCGGATTCTGCCCGGGGAACCCTTGAGTCAAACAATCCTGTGTACTACACGCAGCGCTTCCGGGAAGCGCTGATCCTGCCTCCCACCACGGCAACAGTAGTCGCGACCCGAACAGACCAGCGAACCGCAGCGTTCACAGGTGAACCGTTCACCGTCCACCGTTCACCGTCGACTGTCCGCCGTCACTATTCACCCGATAATGGGAGTGCCAGTCTCTTCCACCGGCGGCTTGATCACCGGGATGTCCTTCTTTACATAAGAGATCTTGCCCGCCTCGACCTCTTCCTGCGCGATCCGGCAGGCCTTCGTGGAGTGGCTGGGAACCAGCGCGCTGGAGCCGCTCTGCAGCTGGCGCGCACGCCGCGCCGCTACCAGGACTTTGCGGTAGTTGGAATCGAACTCGGTCTCAATCTTCATCGGAATCCTCGTCAAAGTTCAATTGCTGCTGGCCGCTGGGATTCAGAATCCCAAAGGCCTCGAGCACGGGTTTTAACCGTTCTTGCGAATTGGACTGGCGACAAGCCGCGGCCACTTCCAGCACGCGACGCGGGCGAAGAGCTATCGGTTCGCTGTTTCGATAGTATCTCTCAGCCAGCACGATCGCTTCAAGCTGAGCCACCGCCCGGTCGAGAATATCGTTCACCAGAATATAGCTGTAATCGCGGTAGTTCTCAATTTCCTTGCTGGCCTCGCTCAGCCGCCGGTAGAGCTCCGATTCGTTGACCTGCCCCTCCGCCCGGCTGCGATTCCGCAGGCGCGTGCGCAGCACTTTGGGATTGGGCGGCAACACAAAGATGCTCACCGCCTCCGGCATCCCCTTGCGCACTTGCGCCGCCCCCTGCACGTCAATGTCGAGAATCAGGTCGTGGCCTTCCTTGCGCGCCTCGTCCAGCGACAGCCGGGATGTGCCGTAGCAGTGCCCGAACACCTCCGCGTGCTCGAGAAACAGGCCCTCCTTCACCATGCGGTCAAACTCCGCCCGCGATGTGAAGCAGTACTCGCGCCCGTGCTCCTCGGAGCCGCGCGGCGTGCGCGTCGTCCACGAAATCGAAAAGTCCACACCGCTGACCTGCTTGCGCAGTTCGCTCACCAGCGTGCTCTTGCCTGAACCTGACGGCGCCGAAATAATAAAAAGAATTCCTGCCACGTTCGCTATTGTCCTCGTTGCCCATCGCGGGATGGCGCCGGTTTAACTACTCCACGTTTTGTATCTGTTCGCGGGCCTTTTCTATTTCCGCCTTCATGGCCAGGCCAAGTTCGGTAATGCGCGTCCCCTTGCCCCCCAGGCCCCCGGTCTTCGACAGCAGGGTGTTGGCCTCGCGATTCATCTCCTGCAGCAGGAAATCCAGCTTCTTGCCCACTTCGCCGCTCGCCGTCAACAAATCCCGAAAATGGCCGATGTGGGTGGTCATGCGCGCCAGCTCTTCAGAAATGTCGCTGCGATCCACCAGCACCGCAACCTCTTCAAGCAGCCGCTGGCGGTTGAACTCCGTCCCCGTCGCCGCCACCAGGCGCTGCGTCAGCCGCTCCTGGTAGCGCTGCTCCACCTCGGGCCGCAGCGTTGCTACCCCCGCCACCGCCTCGGCGAGACGGTCCAGAGCCGCCCGCAAAATCGCCGCCAGCGATTCCCCTTCACGGGCACGCATCGCCTTCAATTCTCCCAGCAGGGGAACTATGTGCTGTTGCACACTCTCGGCCAGTACCGCGCCGTCTTCATCGCGATCGCCGCGATTGTCGTTCTGCAGCGCGCCCGGCAGTCGCAGGATAGCGTTGAGATCGGGTTGGCCGCTCAATGCGTGCTCGTCGCGGGCCGCGCCAAAGGCAGCCAGATAGGCCGACACCAGCTCCCGGTTGTATCCGGCTGACTGCTGCGCCACCCGTTCCACCGAAAGCAGCACTTCCACGTGCCCTCGCACCAGGTGCTCCTTCAACAGGCGCCGCAGTTCCATCTCCAGCGCATCCAGCCCGGAAGGCAGCCGCAATTGAATGTCGAGGAAGCGATGATTCACGCTCTTCAGGCTGAGTGTGTAGCCCAGTTGATCGCTTACACGGATCTGAACGCGGGCGAACCCGGTCATCGAATAAATGGGCATCGTGCTAAACCTCTGCCTCTCCTGACAACGCCGGCTCCAGCAGCTGCGGTTCCTGAACATCCGGATCCAGCTGCTGCAGAGCGCGCGCCTCGGGCACGTCCATGAACTGCAGGTGATGAAGTCGCTGATAAGTCGGCGAACTCGATAGCAGTTCGTCGTGAGTTCCAATGGCAGTGATGCGACCGTCTTCAAGCACCGCGATACGGTTGGCGCGGCGGATCGTGCTCAGGCGATGCGCGATCACCACCACGGTGCGCCCCTTCACCAGGTTCCCCAGCGCGATCTGCACCAGCGATTCGCTCTCCGCATCGAGCGCCGACGTGGCTTCATCGAGAATCAGAATAGGCGCGTTTTTCAGAATCGCGCGCGCGATGGCAATGCGTTGCCGCTCGCCTCCCGAAAGCCTGAAGCCCTTCTCCCCTACCACCGTGTTGTAGCCCTGCGGCATGCGCACGATGAAATCGTGCGCCAGGGCGTTGCGCGCCGCCTCCTGCACCACCTCGGCCTTCACATCCGGCTGGCCGTAGGCGATGTTGTTGCGCACCGTGTCGTTGAACAGGATCGTCTCCTGCGTAACCTGCGCCACCTCGCGCCGCAGCGACGCCAGCGTCAGATCGCGAATGTCCTTCCCATCGACCATGATGCGCCCCGAGGTCACATCGAAAAAGCGCGGAATCAGGTTGACCAGCGTCGACTTGCCCGCCCCGCTTGGCCCCACCACCGCCAGCACTTCGCCCGCCCGTACTTCCAGGTCGACATTGTGAAGAATCTGGTGCTCCCCCTCTTCGTTCGAATACGAGAAGCCTACATTTTCAAATCGAATCGAATGCTTGAAGTCCCTGAGATTGGCGGCGCGCGGCCGCTCCTTCACTTCGTCCTTGGCCTCGAGGAACGCGAAGATCGATGCCGATGCCCCCATCGCCTGCTGGAAGCTGTTATAGAAATAGGCAAACTTCCGCACCGGATCGTAAAGCTTGAACAGCACGATGATGAACGCGCCGAAGGCCCCAATGGTCATGCGCCCATGCTGAATCTCGTTGCGTCCGATGAACAGCAGCAGCGCGATCGCAATGGCCCCGATTGTATCCATCAACGGCGAACTGATCGACTGGATGCGGATGCTGCGCAGGTTGGCGCGGAACAGCCGCCGCGCCGCGCGCTTGAACCGCAGTGTTTCCCACAGCTCGGTGTTGAACGCCTTGACAATGCGATGGCCGGTCACCGTCTCGTGCAGGATGTTTTGAATCTCCGCCAGCTTGTCCTGGCCTGACCGCGTGCGCGTACGCACCTCACTGCCGATCTTGCGCGACGACGTAACCACCACCGGAATGAACAGCAGCAGCGCCCAGCTCAGGTAGCCGCCCAGCCGGATCACGATCACCAGTCCCACCAGGAAGGTGAAAAACTGCTGCAGAAATTCCCCTATCACCGCGCTTACCGCCACCTGCACCCGGTCCACATCGTTAATCAGCGTGGACAGAATCGTCCCCGTCGCATGCTTGTGAAAGAAGCTTGCTGAACGCCGCAGCGTGGTTTCGTATAGATGGTTGCGCAGATCGGTGATCATGCCGAAGCCGGCATAGTTCACCAGGTAGGTGCCAAGATAATCGCACAGACCTTTGAGTATGGTGGACCCGACCAGCGTGAACGCCACCACGTTCCATGCATTGTGGATATGCAGCGCCGGCGGAAACAGCCCGCGCAGATCGAAGTGCCACTGCGACTGCGTCACCCCCAGCGTGATCGGGCCTTCAGGCGTATGGGGCTGCAGCACCTTGTCGAAAATTGGCTGAAACAGAAGCGTCCGGAAGTTATCGAGCAGCCCCACCGCGGCCAGCAGAACCACGCCCGGAAACCAGTACAGCCAGTAGGGCAGGCCAAAGCGCAGCAGCCGGAAAAATCGCTTCATGCGGAGCGAACCGCCTCCGCGGCGACCTGCCCGGCCAGAAACCCTGTCCACCGCCTTGCTGTGCCCATCCACATATTGTATCTGCTGGCCGACGGAACCGAGACACACGTTTCGGCCCGGGAACCCGCGTGCGCACGTGGCCGCCCGCACCCGTAGCGCCGCGCGTCCGCGCCGTCCCCGCGCACACTTTCAATAAGCTTTGAGCTCCATGATGGCCTTCAGGATCGTGTCGGGCTGCGGCAGGATCGCGTCTTCCAACACCGGCTGATAAGCAACGAACGTATCCATCGAAGCCACCCGCTTGACCGGCGCGTCCAGGTCCTCGAAAAGCTCATCGCCGATGCGGGCCGCGATCTCCGCGCCGTACCCCCAGCTCAGCGTGTCTTCATGCGCAACGATCACCCGGCTGGTTTTCTTGACCGACGCCGCTATGGCTTCCCAGTCGTAGGGGCTCAGCGTTCGCAGGTCGAGAATCTCAACCTCCACCCCATGTAGTCGCGCAGCCGTCTGCGCCGCCTGCAGCGCTCGCGGCACCACCGCGCCATATGTCACCAAGGTGATGTCCGTGCCCGCCCGCACCGTGCGCGCCTTGCCAAATGGAATAGCAAAGTCAGGGCCGGGATACGGCGCCCGCCCATACGTCTCGCGATACAGCCGCTTGTGTTCCAGGAACAGCACCGGGTCGTCGCAGCGGATCGCCGTGCGCAACAGGCCATTCGCATCGAGAGCATTGGAAGGAAAGACCACTCGTAAGCCCGGAATGTGCGTAAAGATGCACTCCCCCGACTGCGAATGATAAATAGCGCCACCGGTCAGATACCCGCCAATGGGCACCCGCAACACCGCCGGCGAAGCCCACACCCCGTTGGACCGCCACCGCATCAGTGCCAGCTCATTGCGGATCTGGTGCATGGCCGGCCAGATGTAATCGAAGAACTGAATCTCTACCACCGGCTTCATGCCGCGCACCGCAAACCCAACCGCGCGGCCTACGATGTTGGCCTCCGCCAGGGGCGAGTTGAACACCCGCTCCGACCCGAACGCCGTCTGCAGACCCGCCGTCAGCTTGAATACCCCGCCCTTGCCCTTGACCTCCGACAACGCCGATTCGCGGCTGGCGTCGGCAACGTCCTCGCCATAAACCACGATGCGCGGATCACGGCGCATTTCGTCATGCAAACAGGCGTTGATCAGATCCGCCATCGTTCGAGGTGCGTTGCCCTTGGCGCTGGCTGACTTTCCGCTGTCGCTTCCGCCCTGCCCGACTTTCTCGCTGGCAAACGCCGCGCTAGTCGGGTCCAGATCTTCGCTGTAAACATGTTTCGGGATGCTTGCAATCTCGGGCAGCGGCGCAGCCAGAGCCTGATCCGCCGCCTCCGCCGCTTCGCGGTCCAGCGATTGCTCCAGCTCGTTGATCTGCTCGGCGGTCAGAACTCCCTCCCGAAGCAGCCGCATCTGCATGCGCGCCAAGGGGTCGCGCATCGCGTCCGCTTCCCGTTCCGCCGCTGAACGATACAGCCGGTCGTCGTCCGACAGGGAATGAGAATAAGGCCGCACCATGTGCCCATGCACAAACCCCGGGCCTCGCCCTGCCCGGCAATGCTCAGCCGCCGCCTGGAATGCACGCAGCGATTCCTCTGCATCGGTGCCATCGACTTCGGCGAAATAGAAGTTGGGGAAATTGGCCACCAGACGCGAGATGTTGCCCCCCGGCGTGTTCACCTCAACCGGCACGCTGATCGCATAGCCATTGTCTTCGACCGCGAAGATCACCGGCAGTTTCTGGTTCGACGCCGTGTTAACCGCCTCCCAGAACTCGCCCTGCGAAGTCGACCCTTCGCCCACGCAGGTCAGCACCACCTCGTCGTCGTGAAAAGTGACATCGCGGAACTGCCGGTAATCGCCTTCCGCCTTCTCGGCGGCCTCTGGATGCCTGCTGTAGTAGCGCCCCGCCTCCGCACAACCAACCGCGTGCAGCAGTTGCGTAGTGGTCGAAGACGAAGTACTCACAATGTTCAGCCGATGACTGCTCCAGTGATTCGGCATCTGCCGCCCGCCACTGGCCGGATCTGTAGCGGCGCCCACCGCCTGCAGCAGCATGTCCGTCGGCGAAACCCCCAGCGCCAAACACAAAGCCCGATCCCGGTAGTAAGGAAAAAACCAGTCGTATCCCGGCCGCAGGGCCAAAGCAGCCCCCACCTGGAAGGCCTCGTGGCCGGCTCCCGAAACTTGAAAGAAAGTCTTCTGCTGGCGTTTGAGAAGAATTTCGCGATCGTCGAGCCGCCGGGACAGGTACATCAGCCGGTAAATCTCGACCATGTCCTTTGAGCTCAACTTGTCCGTTCCCACTTCTGTCGCGGGTACCCGAGCGCTGGAAAGCAGCAGTCCCATCCCTTCTCTCCTCAAGCGAGGTCCCGGATTCGTGACCGGAAAGCCATCGTCGATTGTACCAATCCGCGGGCCGCCCCGCCTTGCCGTTCCCGGCTCTGGAAATCCGCCTTCAGCCCCCGCCGCCGGGCTATGGCGTTATACCGAACGGAGCCACCGAAGGGGAAGATCCCCCCAGGCTGAAAGTCATCTTCTCTCGGACGCTCTTGGCCAGCTTCCCGATCTCGGCCAACCGCTTCAACTGCTCGCCGTTAAGCTTGGATGCGTCCCCATCTCCCACCTCGGCGTTGAATTCCCGCGCCAATCGAAGCAGTTTCACCGTATCGGAAACCAGTTCTTTTTGACGCTGGGCATTGAGCATGTTCATGCGCTTGCGCAGCACCACCGGATCCACCTCGCCGAACTGGCCGCTGGCATCCGTGGACCGAACTTTGATCCTGGGGTCGTTAGATTGCGGTAATGATGATGCCTGCTGCCCATCTCCGCGCAACACCAGCAGCAGCGCGACCCCCGCGAACGCCAGCATGCGGCGCCGGCAGCACGGTCCGGTTGTGCGGGCGAAGGGACGAGAACTCAATGTCACCTCAGAAAATCTCTGTTCGGACGCCAACCGGATGACCTTACCAACAGCGGGATGGCGCCGGACTTCAAGTTCAGTTGGAACCGATTGTGAGCTTCATCTTTTCCTTGACGTTGTGCGCCAGCCGCTCGATCTCGTCGGCCTTCCGGATTACACCCAGCGACAGCGTATCTTTGCTGGTCTTGTCCACCTCGGTCTTGAGATCGCTGGCCAGCTTCAGCAGCCGGGCGCTGTCGTCCGTGATCTGCCGCTTGCGCTCCATATTGGCCGCGTCCATGTTCTGCTTCTTGCTCTGCTGATCGCGCATCGCCATCTGGGCATTCGCATCGGGCGGACGGTTCGCTTCCGGAATCAGAATTGGCCTGTTCGGGTTGGTTGACGACGGCGGTCCCGGAGTCTGCGAGTTCACGCGGTAGGCCAGCGACACGATTCCCAGCCCGGCCAGCAGCCACGCCGCCGCGCGCAGGGCGCGGGTCTTGTGCGGGGGCGGAGCGGGAGAGCCTGCCCGTGTCCTGTGGACCGCATTGCTCTTTTTCCCTGGCTGCATGAACTTCTCCTTCATTTGCTGGCTTGCGTTATTGCACTGGCTTGCAGCGCGGTTCACCGCTTCGGCAGCACCGGATCCCGACTGTTCCCCAAACCGGCTCCAAACGCATTCGGCTCCCCTTAAAAGGATCAATTGCGCCTCTTTCCTTTGACGTCTTCGGCTTCCCTTTTGCCACCGTTCCCACCCCCGCCCTTCGGGCGCTTGAGATCAGCCATGCCGCTTCAATTGGGCGTAATCGTGAGTTTCATCTTTTCTTTTACTCCGCGGGCCAGTGTCTCGATCACTTCCGCCTTGCGCAGTGCATTGGCAGACAACGCGTCGCCGTGGGTCTGGTCCACCTCAGCCTTGAGCGCCATTGCCATGGTCAGCAGTCGGTCGCTGTCCTGGGACATCTGCCGCAGGCGCGCGGAATTAGCCGCATCGAAATTCGCCTTGCGCTTCTGCCCCTCGCGCAGCTTCATCTGTTCGTTGGCGTCGGGCAGCCGGTTGGCCTCCGGACGAAGCACCGGCTTGGGCGCCTTGGGGACTTCCGGAGTGCTCTGCGAAAATGCCGCCAACGCCGCCATCAGGACCATCCCTGCGGCAGCCATGCCTCCGGCGACGCGACCCGCCTTTCCGCCTTCCCCGGCCGAGCCCCATCCCCGGCGTCGTAGCCCGGACAAATTCATGTGCATGGCCACCTCCCTTGCTCACCATGCCAGGATCACCCTCAACCTGTCGCGATCAAACGTGAAGAGAATTCGTCAATGGTCACCGGCCAAGCCTCCCTGGCCGGCTCTGCGCTGAATTCCCCGCGGCGGACCCGGGCCCCCTCCCCGGCGAGCCGGTGGCGTGTGAAGGAAATTCTAACTCCCGGCGGCCTCTCGGTCTTGCCGTTCGGAGCGGAACCGCTTTGACCGGCTCCGCCGCTGGCCGAATGCCGCCTCGGACGGCCTCCCCATACCCCAGCCTTTGGGAAGATAGATTGAGAATGAGGTGAGTCGGGATGTATTCAATCTTCGCCATTGTGCTACGGACTGGTCTGTTCGCCGAGGGACGCTTCTTTGGCCGCGTCCTCGACGAATGGTTTTATGACACCCAGGAATTCCTGCGCACCAAGCTGCCCCACCTGGTCTTCGTCGCCATCGTCGCCCTGGTGCTGAGCCGCCTGCTGCGCGCCGTCACCGCCCACATGATCCGCATCGCGGAACATCGCGCCACCAGCCCGGTGCGCGTCTCCCAGGTTAGAACCCTGGCCGGCGTGGTCCGCACCACCGGGCTGGCCGCCATTGGCGCCATCGTGACCATTCAGGTGCTGCAGGCTGTGGGCGTCGAGGTCGCACCCCTGCTGGCCTCCGCCGGCATCGTCGGTGTCGCCATCGGCCTGGCCGCCCAGAACATCGTCAAAGACGTGCTCAACGGATCGCTCATCCTGGTCGAAGATCAATTCAACGTGGGCGACGTCATCACCATCGCGGGCGTAACCGGAACCGTCGAAGGGATGACCCTCCGCCGGACTACCGTCCGCGGCGGCGATGGAACCCTCTACGTCGTTCCCAACTCGCAGATCACCACCGTCGCCAACCAGAGCGTCGAATTCTCGGTCGCCACCATTAACGTCAGCGTCGATTTCTCCGCCGACCCTAACGAGGTGCTCGACATCCTTCGCCAGATCGCGACCGATGTGCGCAACAGCAGCGACTTCAAAAATGTCTTTCTGGCCGACCCCCAGATCCTCGGCGTCGACGCGGTGCGCGGTTCCCAACTCATCTTCCCCGTCGTCTTCAAAACCAAGGCCACCCAGCAGTATGGGCCCATCCGGGAATTCCAGCGCCGCGTTCGCCTCGCCCTCGCCGAACACCACATGCTCCCCGGAGACCCTAACCGCGTCTTCAACGCCTTCAACTCCGAAGGCGGAGCCAGTCACGGCACCGCGGCTTCCACGAGTCCACTCCACGAGGCGCCTCCCGCCCGCGACCCCACCACCATCAAGCCTCAGGAAACCAACCCCTTCACAGGCGAATCCTAGGGCTGCTAGGACTGAGCCGGATCCCCTTCCAGCGCCGCTATAAGCTCTTCGGCATCGGTGATCGGCGGCAGGCATGTACGTCCCCTGCACACGATGGCCCACACGTCGGCGCCGGCGGGTTTCGGCACCCCCGGCAGCATCTCCGCCAGTGCCGCGGGAACTCCTCCCGGCACCAGCCGAAATGGCGCCACCCGCATCACCGTTTTGTTTACTTTGTAACGGGCCACCGCCAGCGCTTCCAGGCGCGCCGCCTCGGGGCCGGAGCCCACGATGATCACCTGGATGGGATCGAGCAGCAACCGCTCCACCGCCAGGCCGTAGCTCCCTGCATAAAGGCCCAGCGGCCCCGCAATCCCCGCGAAGCTGGCCAGCGTATCCTCCGCGATCTCGCGATACTCGGTGCGGTCCGTCAGGCTCTCCAGGCGTAAAAGCGCCGCTGCCGCGGTCGGATTGCCGGCCGGGGTGGGAGCATCCTGCAGCGGCTTGCGGCGCGCCGCCAACGCCCCCAGCACCGCGCTGTTGTCCGGCGCCGCCGTGTCGTAGAAGGCCGACGCCGTCCGGTCATAAAAGCGGCTGATCATCGCGTCTCCAATCCGGATCGCCGCATTGCAGAACTCCATCCGCCCGCTCGCCAGCCAGCCGTCAATGCACGCATGCACCGTGAACGCGTAATCGTCGAGAGTGCCCGGAACCTTCTCCGTCGACCCCGGGGTCCGCCGCGAAGGGTAGGCAATCACATGCGCCAGGTAGTCTTCCCCGCTCCACGCTTCAGCCAGAATCCGGCGCAGCGTCAGCAGGGCGAAATCCCTCACGGCTTCCATGCGCAGAACCCGGGCTGTCTCGAGGTAGGCCGTCACCGCCATTGCGTTCCACCCGGTGTAAAGCGTCCGGTCGATAAACGGGATGGGCCGCCTCGCGCGTCCTTCCAGCATCTTCGCCCGCGCCGACGCCAGCAGCGGCCGCACCTCTTCAGCCGGCTTGCCCAGCCGCTTTGCGATGTCCTCAACCGTGTGCTTGCGGTGCAGCACGTTTTTAGCCGGGTTGTGGTGCATGTCACCCAGTTCGCGGATGTTGAAGTAAAGCGTGGCCGCCTCGAGTTCTGTTCCCTCCAGCACGGCCCTGGCTTCCTCCACCGTCCAGGTGAAATAGTCGCCATCGTCCTCAAGGTCGATGTCGGCATCCTGCGAGGCATAGAAGCCGCCCCGCTCGCGATCCGTCATCGTCCCGTCCAGCCAACCGATGATTTCCTTTGCCGTTTCGAGAAAGTCCGGCCGGACCACGCTCTGAAACCCGTGCACGTAATTGCGCAGCAGTTCGGTATTGTCATAAAGCATCTTCTCGAAGTGCGGCACGCCCCAGTGCTCGTCCACGCTGTAGCGATGGAAGCCTCCCGCCAGCTGATCGTAGACACCCCCGTTCGCCATCTTTTCCAGGGTCGTCACGAACGCGTCCCGCGCCTGCTCGTTGTCGCGCTGCATCGCGATCTCCAGCAGCAGATCGAGCGCCGCCGGATGGGGAAACTTGGGCTGCGACCCGAATCCTCCGTGGCGCGGATCGAACTGCGACAGGATCGAGCCCGCAATCTTGTCCACCAGCGCCAGCGAAACTTCCCCGTCCCGCCCGCTGAAGCTCTCATTCTGCTCGATCGCCGCCATCACGCTCGAGGCCGACTCCAAAGCCTCGCTGCGGCGCTCCTTCCATACCTGCGCCATGGTCAGCAACACCCGCCCGAAGCCGGGGCGGCCATGCCGGTCCTCCCGCGGGAAATACGTCCCCCCGAAGTAGGGCCGCCCGTCTGAGGTAAGAAACCCGGTGAGCGGCCATCCACCCTGCCCGCTGATGGCTGAAACCGCCGCCTGATAGCGGGCATCAACGTCCGGCCGCTCGTCCCGATCCACCTTGATCGCAATGAAGTTCTCATTGATCAGCGCCGCCATCTCCGGATCCTCGTAGGACTCGCGGTCCATCACATGGCACCAGTGGCACCACACCGCCCCGATATCCAGCAGGATCGGCTTGTCCTCGGCCTGGGCGCGGGCGAAGGCGGCCTCGCCCCACGGGTGCCATTGCACCGGCTGGTGCAGCGCCGACCGCAGGTACGACGAAGCCGACTGTTCAAGCGAGTTGGACGGCGAGTGGGGAGAAGCTACTTCCTCGGGCATGGCCTGAGCATATACGGACCGACGATTATCCGGCCATCTGTTGAAACTGAACAGCTCAACCCCTGCTCCGGTGCGATAACGCTGTTAAAATAGAGCGAACCGGAAAATGACTTTTTACATCTGATTTGACACCGGAACCTTTCGTCCCCGGCCGCCTCTTACGCTCCAGACATCTTGCCTGATTCGTTGATTTTCTCTACGGTAAAAACCGTCAGAGATCCGGAGATTGATACGCATGAAGGGTGATTTCGCTCAAACGGACGCTCCAGCCATGGATGCGCCGTCACCGTCGATGAGCGATCTGGTTCAGGCATTCAACTGGGGAGCTACCCCCCTCGGGGACGCGGCCACCTGGCCCGGCAGCCTCCAAACCACCGTCCGCATTCTTCTCACCTCCCGCTTCCCCATGTGGATGTGCTGGGGACCCGAATATACGATCCTCTACAACGATTCCTACGCCCTCACCACCCTCGGCAAAAAACATCCCTGGGCCCTGGGCAAGCCGGCTAACGTGGTGTGGTCGGAGATCTGGAGCGAGATCGGACCCCGGGTTGATCGGGTACTCGAAACCGGCGAGGCCTCTTGGGACGAAATGCTGCCCCTCATCGTCGAGCGCAGCGGCTACCCGGAGGAAAGCTATCACACGTTTTCCTACGTCCCCCTGGCCGGGACCGATGACACCAGCGAAGGCATGCTGTGCGTCGTCATGGAAGACACCGGACGCGTCCTCGGCGAACGGCAACTCGCCGCCCTGAGCACCCTGGCCGGAGCCCTGGGCGGAGCCAGCACCAAGGCCGAGGTATTTCCTGCCCTCGAGCGCGGCCTAGCCAACCTCAAGGACATCCCCTTCTCGCTTACCTACCTCTTCGATGAAGACGGCGCCAGGCTGACCCTGGTAGCGCGATGCGGCATCGCCGCCGACCACCCCGCCGCTTGCGAGGAATTGGTGATCGGCTCCGAGGATTGCGCCTGGCCGGTCACCGCCCTAACCGCGCTCGACGCCGTTACCGTCGACAACCTGCGCCACACTTTCCCCGATTTGCCCGCGGGCCCTTGGGACCGTGCCCCGCAGCAGGCCCGGGTGGTTCCTTTCGTCCGCAAAGGCCAAAGCACGCCGGCCGGCATCTTCATCGCCGCCGTCAATCCCTACCGCCAGCTGGACCAAAGCTACTCCGGGTTTCTCGACCTCGTCGCTGGCCAGATCGCCGCCGGCATCACCACCGCCGAGGCCTACGAAACCGAGAAAATGCGCGCCGAGTCTCTGGCTGAACTCGACCGCGCCAAAACCGCCTTCTTCAGCAACATCAGCCACGAACTGCGCACCCCCCTCACCCTGATCCTCGGGCCCATCGAGGATGCGATCACCTCGCAGACCCCGCCCTCACCCGAGGCCATCGAGTTGCTCCACCGCAACGCGCTCCGCCTCCTCAAGATGGTCAACGGCCTTCTCGACTTTGTCCGCATCGAGGCTGGCCGCCTTCAGGCTCTCTATGAACCGACCGATCTGTCGCTCCTCACCGAGCAGCTCGCCAGCGTCTTCCGTTCCGCGGCCGAACGCGCCGGCCTGATCTTCGAAGTCGCCTGCTCGCCCCTGCCCGAACCCGTCTATGTCGACCGGGATATGTGGGAGAAAGTCGTTCTCAACCTCATCTCCAACGCTCTGAAATCGACCTTCGACGGATCCATCCGCGTCGCCGTTTCGGTCGAAGGCGATTGTGCCCGGCTCACCGTCTCCGACACCGGCACCGGCATTCCCGGCGACCAGCTCGAACGCCTATTCGAGCGCTTCCGCCGCGTCGAAGGAGCGCGCCGCCGCAGCCACGAGGGCAGCGGCATCGGCCTTGCCCTGGTCAAGGAGCTCGTCGAGTTGCACGGCGGCCAGGTCACCGTCGAGAGCACCGTGGCCGTCGGCACTACATTCACGGTCGACATCCCCTTTGGCCAGAAACACCTCGCCCGTGGCCGCATTCTGACCGAGCAGATGACCCCGGTAACGCTCAAGGGTTCTGCCGAATCCTACGTGCGCGAGGCCCTCGGCTGGCTCCCCGGACAGGAGCGGCTGCACCTGCAGATCGCCCCGGTTGCCGCCGGCGATGGGGCCCCCGGCGATTCCCTCATCGAGACCAGCGACAAACCTCGCATCCTGCTGGTGGACGACAACACCGACATGCGCCACTACGTGCTCAGCCTGCTCAGCGCGCGGTTCGAGGTGATCACTGCCGCCAACGGCCTCGAAGCCCTCGCCGCCCTGGAGCACGTCCACCCCAACTTGGTCCTCAGCGACGTGATGATGCCCGAGATGGACGGGCTGGCTCTTTTGGCCGCGCTGCGCGAACACCCCGTCACCCGGCTCATTCCCGTCATCCTCCTGTCGGCCCGCGCCGGCGAAGAATCCCGAATTGAGGGAATCGAGGCTGGAGCCGACGATTACCTCGTCAAGCCCTTCACGGCCCGCGAGCTCATTGCCCGCGTAGAAGCCCAGTTGAAAATGACCCGGCTACGCCGCGAAGCCATCGAGCAGAAGGCCGCGATGAACCTCGAAATCGAGCGCGCGCGGCAGTTCGCATGGGAAGCCCTCGAGCACATTCCCGAATCCTTCTGCACCCTCGACCGCGACTACCGGATCACCTACATGAACCCCGCCGCCCTGCAGATCACTGCGGCCCTCGGTCTGCCCCGCCTCGGGCAGACCCTGTGGGACCTCTACCCCATGCTGGCCGGCTCTGACCTCCAGGCACAGTTGGACAAGGTGATGCAGGAGCGCGTTCCCCTTGAGTTCGAGCAGTATTTCCGCGCCGGGGACACTGACAAGTGGTTCCACTTCCAGGCTTATCCCCAGCCGCGCGAAGGCATGATCGTCTACATGCGCGAAACCACCGAAGCCCGGCGCACTGAACAGGCCCTGCGCCGCTCCGAGCAGCTCGCCGCCGCCGGACGCCTGGCCGCCAGCATCGCCCATGAGATCAACAATCCCCTCGAAGCCGTGACCAACCTGCTCTACCTGGCCAAGATGGACGACGACCTCGCCAGCCAGACGCGCGGATTGCTCGACGTGGCCGATCGCGAATTGCAGCGGCTTTCGCACATCACCGCGCGAAGCCTCAAGTTCTATCGCCAGCGCACCGCTCCCACCCTCTCCTCGATCGACGAAGTCATCGAGTCTGTGGTCTTCTTCCACGAGACCGAGATCCAGCTGCGCAGCATCGATCTGCGGCGCCGCTACCGCAAATCGCCTCAGGTCTTCTGCATGGGCGGCGAGATCCAGCAGGTTGTCACCAACCTCCTCAGCAACGCCCTCGAAGCCGTCAACAAGGATGCCCGCATCTACCTGCGCGTGCGCCCCGGCTCCGACCGCAATGACCTCCCCGGCGTGATCGTCACCGTCGCCGATACCGGAGCCGGAATGGATGACTACACCCGGGAACGCCTCTTCCAGCCCTTCGTCACCACCAAGGGGGATGAAGGCACCGGGCTGGGCCTTTGGGTTTCCAAGGGAATCATCGACAAGCACCACGGCAGGATCGCGGTGCGAAGCCGGGTCGGCAGCGGAACCGTCTTTCGGATCTTTCTCCCCCTCGATACCCGCCTCGACGAAATGGGCCCGCTCCCCGCCGTCGTGGTTTAAACCGGGCCGTCTATTCCTTCGCCAGCTCGTCCTCAACCGCCGCCACCAGGGCCGGATCGGTAGGCTCCGTGTTCGGTGCGAAGCGCTTCACCACCTGGCCGGTGCGGCTAACCAGAAACTTTTCAAAATTCCACAGAATCTCCGGCTCCGGGTTGGGCTGGATCCCATACTTCTTCAGGTCCTCGGCGAACGGAACTTCCTTGGTGCTGATAGCCTCCGGCTGGGCCTCGATCAGCCTGGCGTAAAGCGGATGCTTGTCCTTCCCCACCACCGTGATCTTGTCGAATAGTGGAAAATCCACCCCGAAACTGGTCGTGCAGAAGGTCTGGATCTCTTCGTTGCTCCCCGGCTCCTGCCCCGCGAAGTCGTTGGCCGGAAACCCCGCAATTACGAATCCCTGCTCGCGGTACTTCGAATAAAGCTCTTCCAGCCCCTTGTATTGCGGAGTCAGCCCGCATTTCGAAGCCACATTGACTACCAGCAGGACCTTTCCAGCGAAATCGCGAAGCGACGATTCAGCGCCGTCGATGCGGCGTACAGGGATGTCATAGACAGTTGCGCTCAAGATGTTCTCCTCAGGCAAAACGTTTGGGGTTCGATGCGGTTGGAGCCGGGGCGGACGCCATAGCGGCGACGCGACGGGCCGGCGATTTGCACGCGCGGCTACGCGCCAAGCAACTGCCTCGCGACCCGCGTGTAGAGTTCGACAGCTTCGAGCAGTTCCCGCTTGGCGATCCGCTCGAAAGGTGTATGGGCGACGTGGATCGATCCCGGACCGAGCAGCAGCGGCTCGCCCCAGCGATCCAGCTTGGGAATATCCGTCGTGAATTTGGCGATCATGGTGGGCAGTCCCTCCACCGCGCGCAGCCGGATGAACGGAATCTCCAGCGTGAAATCAACCTCCACCAGCCCCGCGGCCGCCTCCAGTACCGCCGCCCGCACCGGCGCCGAATCGCCCACCAGCCGGATCAGCATCTGCGCCTCGGCCTGATCGGCGATCACGTTCGGCGCATGCCCGCCCCGGATCTGCCCGACGTTCAGCGTAGTGGGACCGATGCCCTCGGTGACCGGCAGTTCCAGCGCCAGGACCTTCCCCAGCGCATCGATAAGCTTGTGAACCGCGCTCTCTCCCAGTTCGGGATAAGCCGAGTGGCCCATCTTGCCGTTCGCCGTCAACACCGCCCGCAAAGCGCCCTTCGAGGCCAGCGCCAGGCGATTGTCGGTCGGCTCGCCGTTGATGAGGAAGCGGCTTCCTTTGGGGTCCTGGTTCGCGACCCGCGCCCCCGCCGAGTCGCGCTCTTCCCCGCTGACAAACAACAGTCCGACCTTCAGTCCCGCGCCGCGAAGCGCCTCGGCTGCGGCACATTGCGCCGCGATAATGCCCTTGGCGTCGCACACTCCCCGGCCGTAGAGAAACTCCTCGTCCTCCCTGAACGGAAGATGTGGAGGCACCGTGTCCATGTGGGTGGACAACACCAGGTCGGGAGCCTGGTCCGCCGGACCGGCATAGACATTCCAGCGTTCCTCACTTGTAGCGCTCTCCTCCGGCTGCGGCACCGCCGTCTTTTCCACGTACCACCCGCGCCCATCGAGGAACCCGGCCAGAAAGTCGCCGACCGGCCCCTCGTGATACGTGGTCGACTCGATCTCCACCAGTTCGCGGGTAAGTGCAACCGGATCAAGCGCTCGAAGCTCCAGCATGGTGATGCCAGAATAAACTAGCATCGCGGCCCGTCCCCTTCAGCCCGCGGCGCGCCGCCCGGCACGGCCTTCCCACTTCCGGCCCGGTGAAACCCGCCCCGGCGTAGAATGGTCTCTGGGATGATCGCCACGACATCTGGAGCGACCGCGCACGACGCCAACACCGTAGTTCCGCGCCTGCGCACCATAGACCTCGCGGGCCCGGCCGGACGGCTCGAGGCGGTGCTCAACGAGGGCAGTTCCGACTCCCCCTTCGCGGCCCTCCTCTGCCACCCTCATCCCCTCGGCGGCGGCACCATGCACAACAAGGTCGTCTACCACGCGATGAAGGCCCTCAACGCCCCCGAATGGGGACTCGGCTGGCCCGTGCTTCGCTTCAATTTCCGCGGCACCGGGCTCAGTGAAGGCATTCATGACGGCGAGGCAGAATCGGACGATGTGCTCGCCGCGCTCCGCTGGCTGGGTAGCGAATTCGCGAAGCCCATCGTTGCCGTCGGCTTCAGCTTCGGCGCCGCCATGACTTTCGCCGCTGCCGGCCGCGCCGCTGCCGGCCTCGCCGCCGCCGGCGCCCCCGCTGCTCCGTCGCCTTCTCCGCTGCGCGCCATCGTGGCCCTCGGCCTCCCCCTTCGCTCCGGTCCGCGGACTTACGAATATCCGTTCCTCGCTCAATGCCATCTTCCCAAGCTCTTTGTGAGCGGCGACCACGACCAGTTCGCTCCTGCAGCCAACCTCGAAAGCGTAGTGAACCAGGCCGCGCCGCCCCGGCGCCTCGCCTTGATTCCCGGCGCTGATCACTTCTTTTCCGGCCAGCTCACACCCATGCAGTCGATTGTCTCGGGTTGGCTCAAGGAGCTTTCCTGATGACCCCGGTCAATGACGTTATGCTCGAACCGCTCCACACCACCGTTGCCGATATCTTTACCGGGGCCCTCGAAGGCTGCAATATCGAAGCCGCATTCGACCGCCGGCTGCGGTTCGATGGAAACGTCCTGCGCCGCCTCCTGCCCGACGGCAGCGGCCCCGATACAATCGACCTCTCCGCATTCAAAAGAATCTTCGTGATCGCCCTGGGCAAAGCCGCCGACCCCATGCTCGATGTGCTCCTGCGCCGCATGAAACGACGCCAGGGCCTGCGCGGCATCTGCTGCACCAGCCAGCAGCCCCGCAACCGCAACTGGCGCTTCCGCTACTTCGAAGGCGGCCATCCCCTCCCCAACGAGGACTCCTTCGCCGCCGCGCGGGCCGCCCTGACCCTGGTCAAAAAGGCGCGCAAGGATACCCTCATCTTCTTCCTCATCTCCGGCGGCGGATCGGCCATGTTCGACCTGCCCCTCGACCCCGCAATCAGTCTCGAAGACACCCAGGCCTTTAACCAGGCTCTGCTCGCCTCCGGCGCCCCCATCGCCGAAGTCAACACCCTGCGCAAGCACTTTTCCGCGGTCAAGGGCGGACGCCTCGCCATCGCCGCCCCCGAAGCGACCAAGGTCTCCCTGCTGCTGCCCGACGTGCCGCTGCGTTCCCTCGATGCGCTGTCCTCAGGCCCCACCTCGCCCGACCACTCGACAGTTCAGGATGTGCGCCACATCCTCGCCAAGTACAATCTCGGCCCCCGGTTGCCCGCCAGCGTACGCGGCTTCTTCGACCGGGAAGACCTCCCCGAGTCGCCCGGCAACAAAACCTGGAAGCCGGCGTTTCTCCCCAAACTGCCCTGGGCGGAAGCCGTGCTCGCCCGCCGCGTTACCGCCGCCGCAACCATGAGCGGCGAAGATGGCGCCTTCCGCGATTCGGTCTTCGAAATTCTGCTCTCCAGCCACGACCTGGTCGAAACCGCGCGCACGCTGGCCCAGAAAGCAGGCTACTTCGTCGCCATCGATAACAGCTGCGATGACTGGGACTACGCCGCTGCGGCCCGTTACCTGCTCGAGCGCTTCCACGCCCTCCGCTCCAAACACTCCCGCCTATGCCTGATCTCGGCCGGGGAAGTGACCGTCACCATCGACCGCACCCCCGGCGCCGGCGGCCGCAATCAGCAGTTCGCCCTCGCCTGCGCGCTCGAATTGGCCAACCACCCCGGAGAGCCCCTTAGCGTACTCAGCGCCGGCTCCGACGGCATCGACGGAAATACCCGCTCCGCCGGCGCCATCGCCGATCCCACGACCGTGGCCCGCGCCCGCGAGTTCGGTTTCGACCCCGAACGCGCCCTGGCGGAGTTCAATGCCTGCCCCCTGTTCACCGCCCTGGGCGACTCCATCGTCACCGGACCCACCGGCCACAACCTCCGCGACCTCCGCCTCCTCCTCTCCAGCCCGCCCCGCTAGGACCGTTCGCAACGGACCTTCACCGACCGGCAAGGAAAGTCAATGCCTCCTATAACTTCCTTCCGTATTATGAAAAACTGCTTTACGATGGGTGCGTGGCTCGAAGAGTGACACCTAAAGACGTCGCAAAGGCGCCCGATATCCGCACTGTCGCCGCCCTGGCGAAGGTTTCCATCGCCACGGTCTCTCGAACCATTAATGGATCTCCAGCCGTCAGCGATCGCCTCACCAAGCGCGTCTGGCAGGCCATCGAGCAGTTGAACTACTTCCCCAACACCCACGCCCGCAGCCTGGTCTCGGGCCGCAGCCGGATCCTCGGCATCATCGTTGAAAACATCACCAATCCCTTCTTCCCCGAACTGATCCAGAGCTTTGAAGAGGTGGCCGTCGCCCACGGCTACGAGATCCTGGTCAGCAGTTCCAACAGCGACCCCGCCATCCTTACCAACTGCGTGCGCCGCATGCTGGAACGCAAAGTCGAGGGCGTCGCCGTTCTCACCTTCGGTGAAGAAGAGCCCGTGCTCGATCAACTGACTCATCGCGACATTCCCATGGTCCTCGCGGAGTTCCGCCTCGATGACCCCAAGACCAGCACCATCCTCCTCGACTACACCACTGGAGTTCGCGCCGCCGTCAACCATCTCGTCGGGCTAGGCCATCGCAAGATCGGATTTCTCGCCGGCCCCCACAAGCTGCATTCCGCCATCACCCGCGAGAACGACTTCCGCACCGCCATCAAAGAGGCCGGCCTCGAAATCGAAGCGCCCTGGGTCATCGAGTGCGATCACACCGCACGCGGCGGCGTGGCAGGCTTTGAACGCCTCCGTTCGCTTCCCTCGCAGCCCACCGCCATTCTCTGCTCCAACGACATGACCGCCGTAGGGGTGCTCCGCGCCGTTTACATGAGCGGCCTGCGCGTTCCCCAGGACCTCTCGGTCATTGGTCTCGACGACATCGATTTCGCGGAATTTACCCTGCCGCCCCTCACCACCATCCGCCTGTCCCGGGCCGAACTGGCGCGCGCCGCCTTCGATGCCCTCCGCCTCCAGACCGAACAGCCCAACAACGGCAAAATCGAACGCGAGTTCCTGGTCTCAACCAGCCTCGTCGTCCGCGGCTCCACCGGCGTTCCTTCCGTCAGCAATTAAATTCCGCTCTCAGATCGCCATCGGAGCCGGATTCTCCGTTGCCGCCTCGCACACGCCGCCCATCGCGTTTCGCATGGCCGTAACCACGGCATGCGTCGCCTGCGCCGCCGCCCGCCGACTGGGGTAGTTCTGCGGCTCGCCAAACATCACCTGCGCGGAAAAGCCCCCCGTGCACAACGTCTTCCAGATGTGGGGCAAGAAAAGCGTATCGTCAAACCAGCACAGGTCTCGCTCCTCCGCGCCGTCGTGCAGCGCATAGCGCACCGCCGCCGCCGTAACCGGAGCCGCTGCGGCCGCCGCAGGCTCAAATAAGGAGGAATGGAATGGCAGCACCCGCGCTCCATCCGAGCTGGTGCCCTCCGGAAACAGCAGCACCGGCACCCGCAACGCCAGCCGCTCCGCGATTTGCCCCGCCGCCGCCGCCGCGCTTAGCCGGCTGGAACGGTCGATGAAGATGGTGCCGCCCGTGCGCGCCGCCTTGCCAAAGTAAGGCCACCTGTTGATCTCCATCTTGGCCACAAAAAAACACGGCATCGCGGCGCTGAGGATGATGATGTCCAGATAACTCAGGTGATTGGCCACTACCAGGCCCCCCACCGGCGGCGCGCCGCGAACCTCCGTGGCAATCCCCAGCGCCCCCAGCACCCCGCTGCAGGCCGAGTGCAGCCAGAGCGCGCGCCCCTCGAGCGTCAACGGGCCGCGCACCCGCATGATCCAGTATTTGAAGATGCAAACCGCCAGGGCCAGGGCCAGCGACACAGCGCGCCGGACGCCGCGCCACTTCACTGCGTCAGCGGAGCGAGAAACCGGCTGCGCGCGGCAGACGAAATCATCTTGAGATCGAGCAATGTCAGGAAATCGATGGTGCCGAATTCGCGATCCCACGCCGGCGGCGCCGCAATGCGCGCCCCGATCGCCAGGTAGGTCTTTAGCAGCTTCGGTACCTTCACCGTCGCAGCCGCACCCTCATCGCCCGCCGCGCCGCACCCCTTCGAACCGCCCGATTCCCCGCTGCAGGACGGCGGCTGTGCATCTGCGCCTGCCTGCTCGACGGGACATGCGTAAGCCGCCGTTGGCGTCGTCTCAAACTCCGGCCCCACGCGGTAGTGCTCCAGCTGGCGGTACATCTGCCAGCCCTCCGCCGGGTCCTTCGATGTCAACGACGAACAGCCGATCAGGTAGCGCAGTCCCATGTCGGTAGCATACTGCGCAATTCCGCGCCATAACAGCGTCAACACTTCGGGCGTACGATGCTCACGGTCGATCGATGCCCGACCCAGTTCCAGTATTCCGGGACGCAATGGCTCATAAGGTGTGAACTTGAATTCCTGTTCGGAGTAGTAACCCATGTTGCGCGCTGCCGTTTCGCCGGTCTGCATGCGATAAGTGCCCACAATGCGGCGCCCCGGACTTGTCTCCTGCCTGTCCTCGACCAGGAGATGCTCGCAGTACGGATCGAAGTGATCCGTATCCATCCCGGTGCGGTAGGAGCTCTCCAGCCCTTCACCCAGCTCGATATTGAAGACCCTGAAACGCAGGCGGCAAGCCGCGTCGCGATCCTCCATCGACTGCGCAAGACGCAGCCGGTAACGGCCCGCCTCCGCGTGAATGCGCGCGCGCGGCGCACCCGTATGCGGCGACGCCGGAACAGAGATACCCGGCAACGTGCTCGGACCGACTGCCGACCCCACCGGTGCCTTGAACATGATATTGGGATTCACACCGGTAGTATCGGGCGGTCTTTGTAAGAGGACAATGAAACCGCTGCAAATACCCTGCAAACACTTTGACCTGTTTGTAAGTAGGCTGTAACAAAAAGGCCCCCGCCGCGGCGGAGGCCTCCTAAGTCAAATGTTATTCAACTTATATTAATCAAAGCATCGACTAACAGCACCCACCCGCGATTGACGGGATCACCAGCACTTCATCCCCATCCTGGAAACTGTACTTCTCATTGCCCAGGAACCGGATATCTTCCTCGTTCACATAGAAATTGATGAAGCGGCGGATCTGCCCGTCCTCGCCACGCAGATGCTGGCGCAGCGCCGGGAACTTTCCCTCGATCTCCGTCACCAGCTCAGGGAGGTTCGCAGCTGAGCTCGCCATCTCCCGTACATTGTTGGTGTGCTTCTGAAATGCATTTGGCAACAAAACCTTAACGGACATAACTCTCCCCGGCCAGGCTGAAGTTCCGCTCCCCGGCGCGCTCCTGAACAAAGTTTTCAAAATCGGCCAGCCGCGGACGAATCGCAACACCCTGGTCGTATGCGCCCTGCAGAACATCGGTCGTCTTCAGGCCATTTCCGGTAATGCACGTGACCGTCAGCTCGTCCGCCTTGATGCGCCCGTGTGCGTACAGCCGTGCTGTGACCGCGGTGGTAACCCCACCCGCAGTCTCGGTGAAGATGCCCTCCGTCTCCGCCAGTTCCTCGATCGCGGAAACGATCTCCACATCTGACACATCCTCGGCCCAGCCCCCGGTAGCGCGAATGGCCCGCGCCGCATACATGCCGTCGGCGGGATTGCCAATGGCCAGCGAGCGCGCAATGGTGTGCGGGCGCTGCGGCTCGATGATGTCCGTGCCGTTCTTCACCGCCTTGGCAATCGGCGAGCACCCCGTCGCCTGCGCGCCAAAGAACCGCACCGGCTTGTCCGCCACCAGGCCCAGCGCAATCAGTTCGCCGAACGCTTTGCGGATCTTGGTGATCAGCGAACCACCCGCCATCGGCACCACCACGTTGTCAGGCAGGCGCCAGCCCAGCTGCTCGGCAATTTCAAAACCCACCGTCTTCGAGCCCTCGGCGTAAAACGGCCGCAGGTTTACATTCACAAAACCCCAGTTGTAGCGATCCGCGATTTGCGAGCTCAGACGGTTGCAATGGTCGTAGTTCCCGTCCACGCGGACCAGGGTCGCCCCATACACCTGGGTGTTCAGAATCTTGGCCGGCTCCAGATCCGCCGGCACCAGGATGTAGGTCTTCAGTCCCAGCCGGGCCGCGTGCGCAGCCACCGCGTTGGCCAGGTTCCCCGTCGACGAGCACCCCACCGTGTCAAACCCGAATGCCTGCGCGTTGGCCAGCGCCACCGCCACCACGCGGTCCTTGAAGCTCAGCGTGGGCATGCACACCGCGTCGTTCTTGATGTAGAGATTGCTGGCCCCGATCCGGCTGCCCAGCCGCGGAGCCGTCATCAGCGGAGTAAAGCCGGAAGGCGTCTGCGGAACATAGCTGTCCGCCACCGGAAGCATCGCGCGGTAGCGCCACATGTTCAGCGGCCCCTGGGATATCGCCTCGCGGGTAAACCGCTTGCGTGCATAGTCGAGGTCGTACGCGACCTCGAGCGGCGAAAAGCACTCATCACAGATCGATAGCGGCTGGACCCCATAGGTCTTGCCGCATTCCCGACATCGCAATTCGTAAGCAGTCGTCACCAGTGTCCCTCGCATGTGCGAGAGCAACTGCGGATACGCGGGCACGTGACCGGCTCAATGAAGAGCGAACCTGATATGACTCGTAAAAAACCTGCGAAGCCACCTCAACCAAGAGTGCTGAAGCGACCCCCGAATCTCATGTTCCCGGCATTTAAGCCAGCGAGAGTTGACACCATACTCCTGGTTTGCCCAGGCAGGTTGTCGTGGCGTCACAGGGCCCGTCCCTCAGCCACTCTGCATGAAACTCAGGCTTGCCCTTTGGGGGCAAACTTGAATGTCTTTCTTTTATCACACGCCCCGGTGCGATGCAAGCGCGCGCAGCAAACGGCGCGAATGGGACGGTCAATCGCAGGAATTGAGCGCTATCTTGCTTTGAAGCGAGGAGCGTTCATTCCGTTCCTGTTAAGCAACCAAAGCCGCTGATTCCAGCCTTCTGCCGCCCTATGCGCGCCGGACAATGTCCATGCTAAAGCCGTACTGCTGACAAAGGGTCAATGTCATTCCACTTTCCCTCCATCTTGGCGGCCCCCTGCAACCGTATCGGGAACTTCTCAACAGTTCCCGTGTTCGTCCAGCAGATCACGGTATCGGTCTGCGTCTCGAACCAGAATCCCGTTGCCTGGGGTCCGGCCAGAGGTTGTTTCACGTTCTGGGGTGCGTTTTTGATATAGCCGGCGCGACCGTCTCCGTAGAGGTAATAGTAATATTCATCCCGCTTCCAAGAGACCTTCCACCACCCGACCTTGGGAGAATTAGCGACCGAGTCATCCTCAAACCCGAAGTGCATAATCGTCACGAGCGGATGAGAGGGGTTGGAGGCAGTTTCCCAGTTGCTCACTTTTCCGGTCGCGGCATCTTTCTGGACTAACTTCGGATTGTTATCGAAGTCTGGATGATTCATATAAGTGTGCATCGCTATCTTTTCGTCGCCCAGGTAAAGAACCGAATGATGCAAAACTCTATCGCGCGTTCCGAAAGCGATCACATCGCCGGGCTTTAGAATGCCGGCCCGCATAATGCGTCGGGCACGTTCCTTGTCGACAAATTGACAGAGTTTCTTGGCGCCCGCGTTTTGCAGGTTGCTGACCAATTGGCCAACCTCGTTGGAGGCGACTTTCTTAAGACCCGCTTTGGATAGGCACTCAGAGACAAAATGCGCGCAGTCGTTTAAGCCTGTATACCGCGGCTCGATACCCCACCTGATATTGTCTTTCCCGGAATCGCGCCACGAGCAGATAAAGTGCCAGCCGCGAGTACCGTCGGGATTATCGAAATTGTCGACTGTAAAGAATGTCAGCTTCCGCACCGCCAGGGCGGCCCGGGAATCGCCCTTCGCGACAAAGAAAAGCCCTTCACTGACCGCATTGGCATCGGGCCCGGCGTACTTCAGGAAGACGGCTGTCCACTTCAACCGATCAAGTTTGAAATGGTCGTACTCCTCCTGGATCACGATGGCCTTTTGTTTCGTCATGACTCTGCCATCTTCGCAAACTTCTGACCAGTAGCGATTGGCGTGTTCAATAGCCGCAGCCATGTCAGGCATGTTTACCCCGATCTTCAAGCTGTGAGTTGTGAGGAAGGTCTACGTCGAGGAAAACAGATCGTCAAAAAGAGCGATCCCGTCGCCAGGTAACCAGATAGTGAGGCCTGTAACTAAATCGTGTCAATGTAATACTGCTCAGTATCCCAGCGTTGGGCTCAACGCAGGCCGATGCAGCAACGGCTAATTCCGAGGGCTTAGCGGCAGAGCCGCCGGGTGCCCATCCAAACTCCGTGCACCCCGTCCAAGCTCCGCTTGGACGGGCGGAATATCCATAGACCGGCTCACTGCGGATGAATCCAAATCGCATTCCCCCCGCCCGAAACCATCTTCACCTCCAGCACCGTCGCCTGGTCCACCGCCTGTTTCGTAAACGTCGTGTGCGTAGCCTCGGTCCCCGCATCCGGCGCATCGGCATAGATCTCCGCCGTGTACTTCCCTTCCCCCAGAAAATCCAGCGGCACCTTCACCGTCCGCGCATCCCAGTTGGTAATCGACCCCACGAACCAGTCTTTCCCGCTGCGCCGCGCCACCGTGATGTTCTCCATCGGCAGCCCGTTCACCACCCGGATCTCGTCCCACGTGGTCGGCACCTGCTTGATGAACTCGAAATCGTGCTGCCCGGCATAGTGCTCCGGATAATCCGACACCATCATCAACGGGCTCTCCAGCACCACGTACAAAGCAAGCTCATGCGCCCGCGTACCCAGCCCCATCGGCTCCTTGTCCCGCGCCACAAAGTTCGCCAGGTTCGAATTCCCAAATGCCCCCGGCGTGTAGTCCAATGGGCCCGCCAGCATCCGCGTAAACGGCAGCGTGGCGTTATGCACCGGCGACGTCCGCGCGCTCCACTTCAGATACTCCTTGCCCATCACGCCCTCGCGCGTGATCAGGTTCGGATAAGTCCGCCGCAGCCCGTCCGGCTTGTACGCACCGTGATAATCGATCATCAGGTGATGCTGAGCCGCCAGTTCCACCACGTGGTGATACCAGGCCACCATTTGCTGGTCATCGCGATTCATGAAGTCGATCTTGACCCCCGCAATGCCCCACTGCTCAAACAGCGGAAACGCCTTGTCCATGTACTTGTCTACTGAAGTCCAATGCGACCACAGCCAGATGCGCACGTTCTTTTCTTTGGCATAGCGCAGCAGCTCCGGCATGTCGATCTCCGGCGTCACCTGTGTGATATCGGCGAGCGCCGAATAATCCTGCGGGCCCTTCCGGTCCGCCACCGCCCAGCCCGCATCGATCAGCATGTAAGGGAAACCCGACGCCGAAGCAAAGTCGACGTAGTGCTTCATCGTCGCCGTATTCATCCCCGGTTTAAAGCTCACTCCCGGCGCCGCCTCGCCCGACCACCAGTCCCATGCCGACTTCCCCGCCTTGATCCATGACGTATCGGCGATCTTCGACGGAGGATTGAGATTCAGAATGATGTTCGACTCCACCAGCCGCCCCGGCTCGTCGCCAATCATCAACACCCGCCACGGCGTGGTCACCGGGGCATCGGTCTCCACCGCTACCCCGCTCTTGTCGATTCGCGGCGACAACTCCGCCTGCAGCGCCATGCGCCCATCCGCCTTGCGCAGATACATCCCCGCGAACTTGTCGATGTCGGCCTCGGTGATGGCCACCCACGCCGCACCCGGCACATGCCCCAGCAGCGGCAGCCCCACCAGCCAGTCCTTGTGCAAACCGCTCACATTGCGCATCTGGTATTCGTCTTCATACGGCGACTGGAATCCATCCACGATCAGCGGATAGAGCACCGCATCCTTGCTGTACTGGAACTGGGTCAGGTCCCGCTCGACCTCCACCTGCTTCCCCGCCCCCGGTTCCGGCAGCACGTAGCGAAACGCCACTCCGTCGTCGAACGCCCTGACCTCCACCACCATGCTGCGCCCGTTTCCATCCTTGAACGTCGCCAGCAGCGAATTGTGATGATCGCGCACCGTGCTCGTCTTCCCCACCGGGATGGAGTACCTCTCATCGGCGCTATCGGTCTTCTGTTCTGCCTGCCGCATCCCCGGTCCCAGCGGCTCCGCGCCGGCGAGCTTCAGTCCCATCGCCGACTCAGTAAACACCGGCTTTCCGTGGAACTGCACGCTGAAGCGAAGCTGGTCGGGAACATGCGAGCCTTGAACCTGTGAGGCATCGGCTACCTGCCCGGTCGAGAGTTTGAACGTGATCTGCCCGTCCGGCGATGCGACCTCGACAGACTGCGCGAAGGCTGAAACGCATGAGAGGGACACGACGAAGGCGGCGAACAGGCGCAAGTGCGGCATGGCTTCTCCAAAAAAGGCATAGTACCACCAATGCCCCTCGCTTCAGCAGGCGCGGCTCTCGCATCCACGCTGCGGGCGCGAGCGCACACGGGCTTCTCGCGCCTGCAGGGCAGACTTATCCGGTATAGAGTTCTGCTTTTCCGCCTCTACTTAAACTTGACATTCATGAGGTTGAGGCCGTTCCTGATTTCCTTGGCGAGAGTAATGGCGTCCCCCACTTTGAACTGGTGAGAGAAGTAGAGCTGCGGGTACTCGTCGGTCTCCTGGTTATAGAGGCAGCCGATATCCCAACCCTGGCTTTGCATCTTGCCAACTACCTTGTTAATTTCCGAAGCGATCATGCCGAAGTCCGGCACAACCGCAGCATTTTGCCCGCCTCCGTAGGGTTCGAAGGCGATAGGGGTGGCAACATTCAGATACGGATTGATACGGACGCCGCCCAACCGTATGGGTTCGGCACGCGGCACGTTGTAATTGACTACGCCATTCGCCCCGATCTGCGGAGAAGCTCCAAGAATCTTCCCGATCTTATCTGCAGGCAGCGGTGTCTTCGGATTGGCGGGCATGCTTTGCGGAAATGGGGTCGACGTAACATTGAGCGCCGCCTTGACACCTTTGGCGATTGTGCCGGGATCTCCTTTGGCCCGGAAGTGCACGAACCACACCAGCGGGTCGAAGTCATAGAAGTGCTGGTGTTCGGCCTGAAACACGATGTCATGCGTGATCAACTCCTTGATGAATGCATCCATTTCGCTGGCCTTGAGAGCCATATCGGAATTCATCATGACCTGGCCGTCGCCGATACTCTGAAAATACAAGGTCCCGTTGATCTGAAACGAAGGGAGAATCGGGACGCCGTGAAGCGTCACGTCCGTGATATCGTCGCGGTCGATCTCAATTGAGAAGACCCCATCCGAAGCGGACCCCTGTGCGTCGACGATGTCTTCTATTTCCATCTGTACGTCTTTTGACGGCGTCGTGTGATTTTCCCCGTCGTTGTCTCCCGACTCGGCATATGCCCGATTCCAGCCGAGTGCGGCAGTTGTAATTACCCCACCGGTGAATCCGGCGCCTAGTTTGAGCGCGCGTCGCCGCGTCAGCGGCGAAGCCGCTTCGAAGATGCTCATGGCCTTGTCTCCTTTGTAAGTTGTGGCGTGTAGCAGAACGGGTTGACCCGGTTGCCGGAGAGTAATCAAGGTCCTCACGTTGAATTACTCGAGGCGAGATAGTACAAGGTTCCCGCTAATCGGGCTGAGATGCCCTCTCAAAACAGCGGGATGCACCTATCTGTCTTCATGAACACGATTTCATTATTCAGCGACGATCCATAGCATTCAGTCACAACCTAATATTTGCTTTTGTATATCCTTACATAATCCACCAGCATCTCCGCCGGAAACGGAGTAGACGCATCCGGCGACTTGGGCCAGTCCCCGCCCACCGCCAGGTTCAGCAAAATGAAATTGCTCTGTCCCGCATCGAACGGCCACACCGCATCCTTGAACGGCTTGATGCTGTCCTTCTCATAGGTCACATAAGGATGCGCCGCGTCATCGACGTAATACGCCACGCTGCCCGGCTTCCAGATCATGCCGTAGGTGTGCCACTCCGCCGCCGTCTGACCTGCGGGAAAATTGAATATCTTGCCCAGCCCCGTATCCCCCGTGAAGCCGATCCCATGCACCGAGCCTTCGTTCCAGTCCGGCGACTTGGCTGCATTCACACGCTCCAGCACGTCCTGCTCGCCGCTTGCCGGCCAATCGACCGTGGCAATGTTATTGCCCAGCAGCCACGCCGCCGGCCAAAACCCCTGCGCCTCCGGAACCCGCGCCCGCACCTCAAAACGCCCGTACTGGAAACTGAACAGCCCCTGCGTCTTCAGTCGCGCCGAAGTGAAAGCTCCCGCCGCGCGCTTCGCCGCCTTGATATGCAGGTAGCCGTCCGCCCCTATATATGCGCTCGGATCCGCTGCCTCACAAGGCGCATCGTTCCCGCCCCACGCGCAATACGTCTCCAGTTCGTGGTTACCGAACCCGCCATTTCCCGTGTCGTAGGTCCACACCGTCGCATCAGGCCGGCCGTCCCCGCCCGGTTTGCGCTCGAACTCGTCGCTCCAAACCAGCGCTCCCGGCGCAACCTTGACCGCAAAGGTGCGTGCGGAAATTGCGCCCCCTCGCTGCCCCTTTACAACAGTCATCGCCTTGACCGTCATCCTCGAACTGACGAGAAACGGAGCCTCGTACCGCTGCGACTTTTCCGTGGGAACGGATCCGTCAATCGTGTAATAAATGTCCGCCTGCGGCGTCGTGGATCCCAGCGACACGATCATCGCCCCATGCAGCGCGGCCCGGGCCGTGATCTCCGGTGCCGCCGCAGCATCGCTGCCCGCATCATTCGCTCCCCAGCAACCCGCCGCCCCCAACACCATCCACAAACCCGCAACCGCAAGCCGCATTAGTGCCCCCGCATGAACCTAACCATCTTACGTCGCTGCGGAAGAAACCATCCGACTCTCCAGGGTCTCCGGGCACCGGAAAAGACGAACGGCCGGAAGCATCTGCTCCGGCCGTTCGAAAGGAGCCCAGGCTGTTTTGATCAACCTGCGAACAATTTCTTACACACCCCCGAAATTCTCTGTAAACCACTCACTCGCTCGATGCAGCAGAATTGAAATACTCCCGCCACGCCTTCTCGATACGCCGGCTTCCCGTCGCTTCCACCGCCTGTTGAATGCGCGAGCGTACCTCGTCCGGGGCCGCGATCCGGCTCAACGCTTCAACGGCCGCCTCCGCCTGGCGATCTTCGTCTTCAATCAAGCCGATCAAAAAGCTGAAACCCTCCCCCAGCCGCGTCAACGCGATCGCGCTGAGCAGAACCCCTGAAAACCACGGATCCGTTGCCGTCTTGTACCGCGCCAGCAGGGCCGCCAGCGCCGCCGGATGATGCGTATCCGCCAGGGCCAGGGCCGCTTCCCCCGATCCGTCATTCTCCTCCGCGAGAAACTCCGCTACAAACCCGATTGCCCTGTCGCCTTCGATCGCCAGCAACGCCGCGAAGCACTGCGCCAGCATCTCCTCGGGCTCCTCTCCGGGAGCCAGCGCGCGCAGGCGCAACACCGGTACCGCCGCCTCCCCTAGTTGCGTCAGCGCCCGCACCGCCTCGAGGCGCACACTCTTGTCATGATCCACCAGCGGATCGAGCAGCAGCACCAGCAGTCGCTGGTTATCCAGCCCGTCGCAACCAATCAGCGCGTGCGCGCAGTTGGCCCGCAGCGCCCCGGCGGAGTCCGATTTCCCTCCCCACACCGGCTCCCACTGCTGGTAGCGCAGCCCGCGTAGAAAAACCTCCTTGTTGCGGCACTCCAGCTTGGAAAGTGCGCGGCTCAGCGCATTCTTTGCCCAGCACTGCGGATCGTTTTTCTCGGGATTGGAAAAGAAGCGTTCATAGGCCGCAATCAGCTCCGGCACAAGCTCCGTCATGCGATTGTCTTCGGCAAGCCGCGCCGCCTTGGCCGCCAGGAAATTGCTCCGGCTGCCCAGCCCCTTCTTCACCGCCGCGACCCCGGCGTCGTCGAGAACGCATCCCTTCAGCGCATCGAGCGCCGCCATCTGCTCGTCAAACCCGCGATGCGCCATGATGCAGCACGCTCCACGAGCGGCCGGTGATTGCCCATACGAACAGCCGCTCCCTTTGAGGATATACAGCCGGTAATATGCCCGGCTTCCCGCGCAGCAAAATCCGGGCCCCGCAATGGCGCCCGGACTTTACAGCCCTCAATTGGATTTATTTGCTGGTGCAGCAGCCGTCCGTGCAGCCGTCAGTGCAGCAGGTTTGGCCGCACTTGTCGTGGCAGCACGCCTGGCAGTAGGCCGCTTTGGACGAGTTCTGGGCAAACAGGGTGGTTGAAAGGACCAATGCGAGAGACAGGGATACGAAGATGCGCTTCATTTTGGAATTCTCCTGAACGTTGGGACTGCGGTAGCGGATATCGGCCGCAAATGCGGCACGGGCATCGTGCCATCACGTCAGGAGGGTCCTAAATCCGGAGAGACCGAACAAGGATAAAGCGCGGCGGAGATGAATCGAAGTGCAGCCCTGACAACACCGCTGAAACCGCCGGCCGCGCGTTGCCCGCTTCCATGATGAAAGCCGGCAGAGTGTTTGAATCAATCGATTGCCGCTTGCCTGAAGCCACCCATTGCCCCGGTGTCGTCGGCAGCGCCGCGCGGCAACACGGCAGCGTGCAGTCGCTGGCAGCTACCCCATGCGCCATCGGACAGTCTGCACCCATGGTGCTGGCTGCCATCGGACACGCGGCCTCATTCACCTCGCCCTGAGTACAGAGCAGTCGAAATGCGAGTTGAGACAACAGAAGGCTGATCGCGAGTAATGAAACCAGCTGCCGCAATGCCTTCAGATTTGCCATGTGTTCAACTTAGCGCGCACTGTGCAGATTGTTCTGTGCGCCGCGTCACCAGGCGTTGAAGAAAATTCGCTTTGCCGCTTCGGCACGTTGGCAGGTCGAGCGCTTACTTGGTCCCGGTCAGCGCCGCCACCGGCACCAGCATGTCTTCCTTGCGCATCACCAGGTTGGTCGCGTTCAGCGTCGCCAGCTCAAAGCCGTGACCGTGCGTGATCGCATCGGTAGGGCACGCTTCCACGCAGTAACCGCAAAAAATGCAGCGGTTGTAGTCGATGTTGTAGACCTTGGCATAACGCTCCGAAGACGAAATGCGCCGCTCTTCGGTATTCTCCGCCGCTTCGATATAAATGCAGTTCGAAGGACAGGCCGCCGCGCACAGGAAGCAGGCCACGCATTTTTCCAGCCCGTTCTCATCGCGCTGCAAGACGTGCGCACCGCGAAAGCGCTGCTCGAATTTCGCGCCTTTCAGAGGCCCCGGTCCATCGGGATAGTTCTCCACCTCGGTAGGCTTGAAGATCTCCCCGAAGGTGATGCTCATTCCCTTGGCGATGCCGGCGATGTTGCGCACAATCGACATAGGCTCAGTATACGACGACTACGGAGGACCTCGGACCGGGTCTCGGGATTGAACCGCCATGCCAGGATCAATACCTGTTTGCAGCAACAGGTTTTAACCTGGCCAGTCTCAGGTCGATGAAAAACCCCATCTTCTTTCGAAGGGAGCGTGACGCCTCAGTTTTTTTGCGGATGGCGCGGGAGGCTTCAGCCTCGCGAATAAGGCCAATCAATTCAGCGGGGCTTCAGCCCCCGGCCTTTTCTTCAAGCGGCAGCACGACTCTTTCAGAAGTCTGAGACTGGCCAGGTTTAAACCTGGCCAGTCTCTTGCCAACCGGTGTCACTGAGGGCGATGTTCCTGCTGAGGATGTTCCCCCTGGGGATGCTCCTGCGGTTTTGGATGCTGCGGGGCCTGAGGAGCAGGCCGTGCTGGCTCCGCATGCTGTTGCGGTGCGGGCCGTGCCGGCTCCGCGTGCTGTTGCGGCGCCGGCCGCGCTGGTTCCGCATGCTGTTGCGGCGCCGGCCGTGCTGGCTCAGCGTGCTGTTGTGGCGCCGGCCGTACCGGAGGCGGAGCTGGTCTCGCCGGTTCAACATGCTGCTGCGGGGCCGGTCTCGCCGGTTCAACATGCTGCTGGGGTACAGGCCGTGCCGGTTCAGCATGCTGCTGCGGTACCGGACGTGCCGGCTCCACATGCTGTTGTGGCACGGGCCGCGCCGGTTCCACCCTCTGCTGCGGCTGCGGCGGCGTGTGCGGCTGCGGAGCCGGCGCAGGCCGGGCAGTTGCCGGGCGGTTTTCCGGCTGCCCCACCGGCGGCCTGCCCGCTGCCGGGCTGGGTTGAGCCATCGGATGCCCAACTTGCTGGGCCGGTGCTCCGGGACGGGCCGGCTCCGGACCGCGTCCCTGCTGCGGCAGCGGCTGTCCGGGCCGCTGTTGCGGCTGGACAGGCGCCGGCGCTGCTCCACGCTGCGGCGCCGGCTGCTGTGCCTGGGGCCGGAACACCACCGGCGGGGGCTGAATATGATCGGCAACCACCGGGTGGCTCACTGCCACCACCGGTGGCTTGCCGTGGTTGACGGCGGCGAAATTGTTCCGGTCCGAGCGCGCTTGCTGAACTAACTGCACCTGAGCCGTCATCGGAGGAGCGTGGTGCTCGTGCAACGCAGCCAGTTCGGCAGGTCGCGGGCGAACATTCACGCCCCCCTGCCCCCCGTTGTAGCTCACCCGCGTGACATTGGTGGTGTTGTTGATAACCGTGTAGTTGTAAACGTTCTTCACCACCGTCGGGTTAACGTTGTTGACCGCGCGGTTGTAGGCGAAACGGTCGTTGTTCCAGTACCCGCCCTGGTAGCCGTAACCCTGGTAGCCATGGCCGTAGTTGATCCCGCCGTAGTAGCCCACGTGGCGGCCCCAGAATCCGCGGTGAAACCCATACCGCCCGCGGTCGAAGCCCCAGTAGCCCGGCGTCCATAGCGCGCCCTCATAAGGCGCCAGCACCCACGCTCCCGGAGCCCAGTAGTAGCCCTGGTCGGCGTAGTTCCAGTACCCCGGCGTCCAGATGTAGTTGCCGCCCGGGCACGGCGGCTGAGTATATTCCGGCAGCGGCGGCGGTGGCTCCTGCGCATACTCCACCGGCTGGTAGTAGCCGGAGTCATAAGAGCTTCCATCCGGATCTCCGCCATACTGGTCCCCGCCATATTGATCGCCTGCGTACTGGTCTCCCCCGCTGGGGTATTGGTCATCGGCAGATTGATCCGATGATGAGCGAGGACGCGGCCTCGGCCGCGACTGGGATGGATACTGCGCAGCTGGAGCACCTGACTGATCCGTGGCCGCCTGGCTCTGGCTGTAATCCGCCCCCGTAGGAGCAGCCGCCGTGGCATTTGAAATCGGAGCCACATTGGCGGCGGCAGGGTCCTGAGCCGGGGTTTCCACCTGCTGTGCTGTCTGGTCGGTAGTCCCGGAACTCTTGCAGCCTGCCGCGGCCAGCGTCGCTGCCAGGCCCAGTGCCGCGAATATTCGAAATGGGGGAATTGTCCGCATCGCCATCGTCTCCACCCTTCTGTGCTTCAGTCCGGTTGGATGCACCCGCACCCCGGGGTTGAGGTTCGGCGTTCATTTCGCGAGGCTCGTGCCTTCTCAGGGAAGGCCGCAAGTCACAGGTAAGAAAACCCCATCCCGCCACCGTAGTTTCGTTTGCCTGGCTAAGAGCAGAAACGAAGAGGCTTAACCGGCGTCTCCGGTCGTTTAACGGGGCTGCTTCCGGCTTCCCGGAGGCACCGAACGGCCCTGGTTGTTAGCCGGCGGAGTCGTAACCGGGTGCCGCTCCGCACGCGGATGAACCGCCGCCTGGCAAAGCGGCGAGTCCTGCCCGCGCGCCAAGATCGCCGTCCCCGGCTGCACGCCGCATAACCGCTGCTTCATCCCTTCGGCTTCCTTTCCGCTCAGAAACTCCGTCCGGTCAAGTCCCGTAACCGGGTCCAGATCATAGCGGTATAGAAAATCCTCCGCCGGCTTCTGCTTGCCGTAGTCGAAACGCGACCACGTTCCCAGCATCGACCGCCCGCTCGGCTCCGCCAGCAGTGCATCTACCCGGGTCACCGTCACTCCCTCCGGCGCCGCCGAACTCCCCAGCGGAACCGCCTGTCCGCCCCGCATCCACCGCGGAGCCCAGATATGCTGCGCCCGGTCATAATGAAACGCCGTGAAATAAGAGGTCGCCGCGCACTGGTTGCAATCGTCATAGGTGGCCCCCAGCTCCGCCGGCCCTCCGTCGCCAAACTCTATCCAGTCCAGCCAGTGCAGATTCACGCCCTTCAGCAGCGGCGTCCGGGCATGCGTCGTCAGCGACACACTCCACACCTCGAACGTATCCCCGCCCGGCGATGCCTCCGGCGTGGCCCGCGCCGTCGTCACGACCAGCGCCGCGTCAAACATCACGCCCACATCGCGTATCGCCGTCCAGTGTTCCCCGTCAAGCGCCCGCGTCACCCACACCACGATGTCCTGATCCTTGGGCGAATGAAAGTCCATCCAGCGAAACGAGTCCTGCTGGGCGTCGACCATCGCAGGGAGCACCAGGGGAATCAACCCGAAAAAGACTGCGAAAAGATGCCGCCGCAACCTGCGTACTGCTCTCAAAATAGCCAAACTCAATGAGCTGCCCTCGAATAAAAATAAGTATGAAAATCAGATTCCGAGTTTCGCCCACAGCGCATCCACCCGCGCCCGGGTTGCCGCGTCCATCTCGATCATCGCCGGCCAGGGCCGGTTGAATCCCTCCGCCTTCCACTTGCGTGTGGCGTCGATTCCCATCTTCGACCCGAAATTCGGCAGCCGCGACGCATGATCGAGCGAGTCCACCGGCCCCAGCGTGAATTGAATATCCCGCTCCGGATCGATGTTGTTCGTCACCCGCAGCACCACTTCACCCACATCCTGCACATCGCAGTCCTCGTCCACCACCACGATGCACTTGGTGAACATCGCCTGCCCCAGCGACCAGATCGCGTTCATCACCTTGCGCGCCTGCCCCGGGTAGCTCTTGCGGATCGAGATCAGCATCAGGTTGTGAAACACTCCCTCGACCGGCAGGTGAACATCCACGATCTCGGGAATCGTCATCTTCATCGCCGGCAAAAAAATCCGCTCCACCGCCTTGCCCATCCATGCGTCTTCCATCGGAGGCTTGCCCACGATGGTCGCGGCATAAATCGGATCTTTGCGATGCGTGATGCACGTCAGGTGAAACACCGGATACTCATCGGTCATGGTGTAGAAACCGGTGTGGTCGCCGAATGGCCCCTCGCTCCGCAACTCGCCCAGTTCCACATACCCCTCGAGCACAATCTCCGCCTGCGCCGGAACCTCCAGGTCCACCGTTTCACACTTCACGATCTCCACCGGCCTGCCGCGCAGAAATCCCGCAATCATGAACTCTTCCACTTCCGGCGGTGCGGGAACAATCGCCGAGAAAGTCGTCGCCGGGTCAGTGCCGATCGACACCGCCACTTCCAACCGCGACCCCTTCAACTCACCAAACGCCACCTGCGGAAGACCTCCGATTGGTCCGTCGGGGATCGCCACCGTCCCGCCCGCCGACTCCGCCATCGCCGCCACCCGCGCCGACCTCCCGCTGAATCCCGCCGCCCCCGCGGAACCGGCCACCGCGGCATTGCGCAGCGCCTCGCGATAATGCTCCGCCGCCACCTTCTGCCGCTGCCAGTGCATCCCCGTAGTCTGGCCGTCATACACCTGCATCCGATACATCCCGATATTGCGCTTGCCACTGCGGGGATCGCGCGTATGCACGCAGGGCAGCGTGATAAACGCGCCTCCGTCGTGCGGCCAGCATTTCAAAATCGGGAATTTCCGCAGGTCGAAGCCCTCCCGCAGAATCACTTCCTTGCAGCGCGCATCCCTGGCGTTCACCGTCTTTGGAAACGCGCTCGTCAACGCCCCCAGTTGCGGCAGCATCTTCAGCTTGTCGAGAAGCCCCTCGGGAGCCTTCACATTCATCAGCCCCGTAATGCGCTCGGCCATCTCATCCAGCCGATCCACGCCCAGAGCCAGCGCCATGCGCCGTTCGCTTCCAAACTGGTTGATCAGGACCTTATGGCCGGGATGCCCCTTGATGTTTTCAAACAGCAGCGCCGGTCCTCCCGGAGAATACTTCCCGACCCCATCCGGGGCGCGGCGTCCCGACCCCATCTTCGAAACCCGGTCGGTGATCTCCGTGATCTCCAGCTCCGGCTGAAACTTCTTCCCGGATGCGCTTCAGCTCGCCGTGCTTCTCCAGGGTCTTGATCCAGTCGCGCAGATCGTCGTAAGCCACTGCTTCTCCACCGTCAGAATAATCGGACAACGCCCCAAGCTGAAGTCTCTCACAGCGTTTTCGGTGTCCCTACCGGCCCGAAATTCCCCGTGTCCGGCAAACACAACAACCCGTACCCAGCCTGCTCCTGTGCACCCATTCCCGTCTTCAACCCGCACGATATTCAGCTTGGTTGCTTTTGCGTCGAGGCAAGCCGCTGTGCCATACTCCCGGCCAAGCAGTTCTTATATATCCCAAAGGAGTTCGCCATGACCACTCCCCCGGCCGCCACGGTCAGGTGTAAGCCCTACTTCAAGCTGCGTTCCCGAACGCCAAGCTTCACGCCCCGAAGCACTGTCTCTTCAGATCTGGCCGCGCCACCTGCCCCCTGGACCGTGCCCTCCCTGTGCGCCGCCTATAACTGGCCCACAGCCCTCACCGCCAACGGCGTCATCGCCATTGTCGAACTGGGAGGCGGATGGGTGCAGTCCGATATGGACGCCTTCTTCGGCGGCCTCAATCAGCCCACACCCCAGATCACCGACGTCTCCGTCGATGGCACCCAGAACAGCCCCAATCAAAGCGTCGGATCGTCCAACGATGCCGACTACGAGGTCGCGCTGGACATCCAGGTGGCCGGTGCTTCGTTCTATGCAGCCACCGCCCGCCCGGCTACCATCCGCATGTATTGGTCCCAGGACATTGCCAGCGCCGTCCAGAAAGCCGCCCAGGACGGATGCGACGTGTGCACCATCTCCTGGGGTGCCGACGAAGCGATGTGGGGCGCAACCGCTGCCCAGCAGATGGAAGCCGCCGCCGCGGCAGCCACCCAGGCCGGCATGGTCGTCTTTGCCGCGTCCGGAGACAACAACTCCGGCGACGGCGGCTCAACTCCCGCCAACGTCGATGTGCCCGCCTCCTGCCCCCACGTCATCGGCTGCGGCGGCACCTACAAGACGTCCAGCGAAGAAATTGTGTGGAATGACAGCCCCGGACAGACCAACGGCGAAGGAACCGGCGGCGGGTACTCCACCCTCTTCCCCGTACAGTCCTGGCAGGTTGGCGCTCCCCCCGCTCCCACCGGCACCAGCTTCGGCACAGGGCGCATGGTCCCCGACGTCGCCGGCGACGCCGATCCCAACACTGGCTACAATGTCTACGTCCACGGCGCCGGAACCGTCGTCGGAGGGACGAGTGCGGTAGCCCCCCTTTACGCCGGCCTGTTTGCCGCCTTCGGGACCAAGCTCGGATTCATCAATGCTACCCTCTGGTCTAACCCGAGCGCGTTCAATGACATCACGTCGGGCGACAACGGACAGTTCAAGGCCCTGGTCGGCCCCGACCCCTGCACCGGTCTCGGTTCCCCCATCGGGACCGCCCTGGCCGAGCTTTTCAATGCGACATCGGCTGTGTCCGGTTCCACCGACCCCGGGACCGGCGACGGATCCGGATCAAACAACAGTTCAGGTCCGGATGGAAACGGAACCGCAACGCCCTGCTAGCAACGTGCGGCGGTCCAGCACCTACCCGCCTGTATACCTGCCCAAGCCACTCATGCCCGCGGAGCGCGGCCGGTTCACTTTCCCAGGTGAACCAGCGGCGCTTCCGGCGTCTCCGGCGAGTACGGCTCAATGGCGTCCATGGGGTAGCCCAGCCGTTTCCACTCGTCGAACCCGCCGCGCAGTGGCCGCACCCGCAGGATTCCCAGCTTGTACAGCGTCATCGCCGTCTTCGCCGCCGTAGCCTCATTGGGGCAGGTGCAGTAAAGCACCACGTCCCGGTCCCGTGGAATCTCGTTGATCCGCTTGGTCAGGTCCTCCGGCGACACATGCAGCGCCCCCGGCAAAGTGAAAGGATCCGGCAAAAGCTCGAGCGGGTGGCGAAGGTCGACAATATAGACCTGCTCCCCCGCGTCCAGCTGCCGTTTCAGGTCCTCCGGCTCCAGGCGCGAAGCTACCAGCTGCCGAAGCACCCTTCGCCGGCGATAAAGGCGGGCCACGAAGAACCCGATGATCCCCAGCACCAGCAGCGCACCGCCAAAACGTCCCACCCAGTCAAGCAGCCCGGGATCTTTCTTGAGCGCATCTCCGAACAACCTGCCCCCGCCCAGCAGCGCCGTCAGCCACAGTCCCGCGCCGATCGCGTCGAAAAACAGGAACGAGGAATAAGGCATCCCGTTCTGGCCGGCTACCGGCGCCGCCAGGGTTGCCAGGCCCGGAACAAACTTGGCGAACATCAGGGTAAGGCCGCGCCGGCGACCAAAAGAATTCTGTGTCCGTCGCACGCAGATGGTTGGTTCCAAAGAAAGCTTGCACAGCAGCCGCAGCACCACATGCCCGTAACGCCGCCCGATGAAATACCAGCTGGTGTCGGCCACCAGGCACGCCACCATACCGGCCATCAGCGCAAACCCAAACCCGATCTTGTGCTCCGCCGATAGCGCCCCCGCCGCCAGCACCACCGGTGTGGCCGGAAGCGGAATGCCGAACTGCTCCACCAGAACCCAGCAGAAAAGCAGCGTATACCCGTACGTCAACAAGATGTGAATGGGAAAATCCATGGGGAGGTCCTAGGGGAATTGCCGTTTTGCCGCAAGCGCCTTGGCGGTGCGACGCCACCTGCCTATCCGATGATCTTCAATCAAAATGGCTTCACAGACCAGTAAATTTGTGAAAATTCTCCCGGGAAATCAAATCGGTTGAGGAACGAACCCGTCCCGTCGCGAACATGGAAATTGTGCGGCGCCGCTCTCGCCGTCGCACGAACCGGAAGAGGCCGCCCACAGTCGGCCTTCGGAGGTCGATGAAAGCCCATCTTGCTTTCCGAAAGCCTTCAGCCTCGCGAAGGAGACCAATCAATTCACTAGGGATTTTGCCCCGGGCCTCTTCTCCAACCCGCCGAATGACTCTATCAGCAATTAAAAAGGCCGCCCGCAGGCGGCCTCTTCCCCAGGTTCCCGTATCGCGTTACTGCTTCTCGATCTTCACCGCCGCAGGCCCGCCCGTCGCAGGCGAATCCGCAACCGGCACCACGATCTCCGTCGGCTGATTCTTCTGCGTGAAATACTCCTGATCCCAGAGATTCCGATAAAACGCTCCGGTCAGCTCCGCCGCCCGCGGGCCGAACGTCGGCCTGCCGCCCTCGAGGAAGAAGACCGTTACCAGGCTCCCATACGGCGAGTCCGAATAAGAAGCGAACCAACCGTACCGCGTTCCCGCATTCGAGCACGTCCCGGTCTTGCCGAACACCGGCAGCTCCCTGAAGCTGGTGCGCAGCCGGCGCGCGGTGCCGTACTCCACTGCCCCGGCCATGCCATCCTGCAGGTCTGGGACAAACTTGGCGATCTCCAGCGTCCGCTTTACCCGCGGCGCAAAGGCCGCGACCTCGGCAGGGGTCGTAGGATGCTGCAGGTAATAGAGCGTTCCACCATTGGCCAGTGCCGCAACGTACGCGCCCAGCTGCAGCGGCGTCATCGACACCCCTTCGCCAAAACTGCACATCCGCCCCACCCCGCCCTGCGCATCGGAGAGAGCACGGTCAGGATAGACGCCCAGTTGCTCTCCGCTGATATGGTAGCCAGCCAGTTCGCCCAGGCCGAACTGGTTCGCATAGTGCCGCACCCGCTCAAAACCCAGCTCCCGGCCCAATTCTTCAAAATAGAGGTTGTTGCTCTTGGCCAGCGCCTGCGTCATGTTCATGCGAAAGCCAGGCAGTTGCACCATCGTGTCGCGGGTCACCAGGCCCTCGGCCAGGGCCGCCATCGCCACCGTGATCTTGATCGTCGAGCACGGCTCAGCGCCTGGCGAAAGCGCCAGCTTCTGGTTGACCATCGCCAGAATGCGCCCGTTGGCAGGGTTGATCACGACCGCCGTGCCATTCATGTCTCCCAGCGCGTCAATCGCGGCCCGGCGTACCACCGGGTCCTCGCCCGTGGTGATGTCCTCGGCAAAGATGTCGGAAGAAGCAAAGGAACTGGCCGTGAAGCGCTCGTAATAGCGATGCCGTCCGTGCAGGCTGGCGCGGCGGATCGTGGCTGCCCCATTTCCCAGGTGGCGTGCAGCATGGGCCGAACTGGCCGGTGCCGCGTTCGCACCCGCCCTCCGAGCCAGGGCATGATGCGCCCCGCGCCGCGTTTCGATCAGGTGCGGCGTCTTGCTGTGATGCAGCGTGTGCGGCGTATCGAGAGCCACGGCGCTGGCTGCGCCGCCTCCCAGTCCAACCAGGGCCAGGTTAAAAGCCAATATGCAAGACAGTCTCATCCAGCCAGCATCCCCTCAACAGTAAAGTCTTGCCATGCGCTGCCCCCAGCGGAGGAGGCGCACTTCGTTCTTCTCAGCGCATGCTGGCCAGCGTTACCCTGCCGCACCGCAATCCTTCAAACCATGTCCCCGGTCCAGCCTGGAAATACCGCCACACCAGATGTACCGCACCCGGACCGCAAGCTTTCAACTCACCGTGGAAGACAATAACCCTGAGAGCACCTTAAACCGCAGGGCTAACGTCGCATACTTCGGAAAGCTTGAGAGAACTCTATCGTTACTATGCTCTCCGTCAAGAACCCAAAGGTGTGACACGAAGCACACTTTCTAATGAAGGAGTCGAGCCCGCCGGACCCGACTCCGAGAAAACCTATACAACCCATTATGAATCCAACCGCGGTTTTCCGAAAGCCTGCTTTACCAAAGAATTACCTAGAACTGGATCCGCCGCATAAACGTTGGAACATCCAGGTCCCGGTCCTGTTCCGGCGTCTGCTCGGCAAACACCGCTGCCACCGGCTGAGGCCGCCGATCGACATAAGGGTTCGCTTCGTGCACTCCCCCGCCCACGTCGCCGGAATAGTCCCGCGGGAGCGGCGTATAAGCCGGCTCTTCAACCATCTCCCCGAACTTGGGCCGCGCCCCTGACCCATGGCCGTTGTCTGAATGCACTGCATCGCCAGTCGTCCTGGACGTGTCCTTCTGAGCCACCGCCTCTGCCGCCACCGGCTGAACCTGTCTGGAAACCACCGGCTCCGGTTCCGGCTCTTCGTCTTCGCTCATGAAGCGCGGAGCCGGCGGCTGCGCTGGTGCCTTGACCTCGATCACCGGCTGGCCTGCTTCCTGCATCCAGTTCTCCGGCGCCATCACCGGCACCGAAACCACCGGCGCATCCTCCACGCTCAGCATGCGCGCCCGGCGCTCCGGCATCTGGTCCCGAAAACCCGTCGCAATCACCGTGATCTTGACTTCGTCCTGCATCTTCTCGTCCAGCACCGCGCCGAAAATAATGTTGGCATCCTCGTGCGCCGACGTCTGGATCAGCGACGATGCCGCGTTCACTTCGGAAAGCCGCAGCTTGCTCGATCCCGTGATGTTGATCAGGATGCCGCGCGCTCCGTCGATCGCCCCCGCCTCCAGCAGCGGCGAAGCCATGGCCGCCTGCGCCGCTTCGATCGCCCGGTTCTCGCCCGAACGAATCGCCGTGCCCATCACCGCATGCCCCATGCCCGCCATCGTCGTCTTCACATCGGCAAAGTCGCGGTTGATGATGCCCGGAATCGTGATAATGTCCGAAATCCCCTGCACACCCTGCCGCAGAACATCATCCGCAATGCGGAAACTCTCAAAGAACCCGGCGTCCTTGGCCACCGCCAGCAGCTTCTCGTTGGGGATCACGATCATCGTGTCCACGCTGTCCAGCAGCTCCTTCAGGCCCCGCTCCGCCTGCTGCAGGCGCCGCTTGCCCTCAAACGCAAACGGAACCGTGATCACCGCCACCGTGAGAATGCCCATCTCGCTGGCCAGAGATGCAATCACCGGAGCCGCCCCGGTGCCCGTCCCCCCGCCCAGGCCCGCCGTCACAAACACCATGTCCGCGCCTTCCAGCGCCTCAATGATCTTCTCTGAATCTTCCAGCGCCGCGCGCCGGCCCACGTCAGGATTGGCACCCGCTCCCAGCCCCGATGTCAGCCGCACTCCGAGCTGTAGCTTGACCGGCGCCTGGCACAGCTTCAGTGCCTGCACATCGGTGTTGGCCGCAATAAAATCCACGCCCTCCATGCGGGCCTGGATCATGCGATTGACCGCGTTGCCGCCGCCTCCCCCCACGCCGATAACCTTGATGTGCGCTCCGCGGGGTGTCTCGTCGTGAAAGTGAATGCGCATTTCTCCGGGCTGTTGAATCGTCTGTTCCATGCGGCCTCCCTGCTCGTGGCTATAACTGTTGACTGAATCCGTTGACTCTAAAAACTCGATGCGAAAATGGAACGAAGCTTGGCGCGTAAACCGTTATTCTCTGAGTCGCGCGTGACGCGCGTTCGATGTGCATAGAGCAGCATCCCTATCACCGTCGAATAGCTGGCATTGACCAGCTCTCCCGGCATATTCGATAACCGCACCGGCATTCCCGTCCGCGCCGGCACCCGCAGTTGGCTCTCCGTAATGTCCAGCATTCCCGGCAGCATCGCGCCCCCTCCGGTCAGAACGCATCCGGCGCCCAGGGCCTCCACCACGCCTCCCTGGCGCAGGCTCTCCTTGACGAAATAAAGCAGCTCCCGGGCTCGCGGCTCCAGAATTTCAGCCACATTGCGCAGCGCCAGCATCTGCGGATTGGGATTGGCGATCTCGACCTCCGCGTTCTGCGGAACCGCCGTGACCACCGCGTGTCCGTACTGCCGCTTCAACTCCTCCGCATCGGCCACCGGCATCTGCAGGCCGACCGCGAGATCGTTGGTAAAATGCGCTCCCCCTACCGGCACCGCCGCCGTGTGCGCCACCGCGCCCTCGAAGAACACCACCATGTCCGTGGAATGCGCGCCGATATCCAGCAGGCACACTCCCAGTTCCCGCTCGTCCGCAGACAGCGTCGCCTCTGCCGCCGCTATCGATTCCAGCACCGCCTCCGTCACTTCCAGGCCGGCGCGGTTGGCACACGTCACCGTGCTTTGAAACGCGCTTCCCGAGCACGTGGCGATGTGCAGGTCCACCTCCAGCCGCGCTCCGATCATGCCCACGGGATCGAAAATCCCCGGCTGGTCGTCCACGATGAACTGCCGCGGCAGCAAATGCAGAATCTCGCGATCCGGCGGCCGCTCCACCGCCCGCGCCCGCTCCACCGCCGTCCGCACATCCTCGCGCGTAATCTCGCGCATCCGGCTGCCCAGCTCAAATCCGCCGTTGGTGTTGAGCCCGAAGATGTGCCCGCCGCCCACCCCCACCACGCATTGATCGATGTTCGCCCGGGCCACGATCTCCGCCCGCTCGCTAGCCGCCCTTACTGCCTTGGCCGCCGGTCCCAAATCTGCGATCAGGCCCTTGCGCATGCCCGCCGACTCCACCACCGCGTGCCCGCGATAACGAAGCGCCCCCTCGTTCAGATCCGCCGCCAGCACCCGCGTCGACGCGCTGCCAATGTCGAGCGAGACAATCAGGTTGTCGTGCTTCTGGCTCATCGCGGGTCGCTCACTGGCCCTGCCGGTTGGTGGCTGCCGGAACCGCAGCCTGCTCATGCCTGGTCCTGACCGCGGCCCGCTTGCTGGCCGGGTGCTTCTTGTCCTTGCCCGCCTTGGGCCTGGCTGGAGCCTTGTGCGTCTTGGCCGCCGGTTTCGCGGGCCCAGTCTTGACCGGCCCGGCTTTGACAGCCGCCGGAGCCGCCGCCTTCACTGCCGGAGAAGGCTTGTTCACAACCTGTTGCTCCGGTTCGGTCAGATGCTTCCCCGCATTGCCATCGTCCAGCGCTGAAGTGCTCGTGCCCGATGCCATCTTCAACACCACCTGCTGGTCATACCGCAGGTCAACCGCCGTCAGGCGCGGGTACTGCTGCCGCCAGTCCGCAATGTGCGCCTTGTAGCGCTGGTAGCGCGCCAGGAATTGATCGTCGCCAAAATGCGCCAGGATGTCCGCGCCCTGCTCCGGCATCACCACCCGCGCATCTTCCGGATCGGTCAGATCGATCTCTGAAATCTGCTCCGACAAATGCTGCCCCGTGCTGTCCAGATCCTTGATCAGCCGCGTGTACACCGCCATCCGCGTACGCCGCGAAGCCAGCGTGTCGCCCCCATCGATTCCCGCCACCACCGGAAACGAGTAATGATGCTTGGTCATCGCCGCCGGAGGCATGCTCAACAACACCCCGTTCGCATCCACCAGCCCGATCTGCTGCCCCTGGCGAACAAAAGCCACCGGCTTGCGCTCCACCACGTCCACCCGCAGCTGGTCGGGGAGAATCCGCATCACCGTGGCACGCTCGATCCAGGGAATCTTCTCCAGCTCCTTGCGCCGCTGCGCCAGTGGTACAAAGAAAATATTCCGCCCGATGTCTTCGCCGAAAACCGGCAGCATGTCGGCGCGCGTCACCTCGCTCAGCCCGTGGGCCTCGATGCTTCCGCTCCCCGAAATCCGAAACCGCGAATCGCGATCTAGAAAAATCTTCAGCGCATACACCGATGTCGCTACCGCGGCCACCGCCGCCAGCGCGCCCGTCGCCAGCCAGATCCGTCCCCACTTCGTCGCCGGCCGCCACCATGGAGTGCGCGGCGTATCGAACCGGTGCCGTCCCACCCGCGGAAAGTCGTCGTCATCGTCCGGATCGGGCATCGCCACCGGCATGCCGGGAAGGTTTCGCCCCGATTGAGGCGTGACCTGCTGCGCGCGCCTGAAGCGAGTCTGCGCCGGGGATTCTTCCTCCCATGGCAAGGGTCGGGTTTTCGAGCTGTATTGAGCCGTCACGCGTGAGCGGGGGTCGAGAGAATCGCCAGCCTCAATTATGGGGCGCTAGGAAGTGGATTTCGTCCCCCGCGCGCCAGGGGGAACCCGTAGGGTTACGGGGTGTGGAAATCGCCGGGGAGTTCCGGGCAACCCGCCTTACCCAACACCATTCAAACCCGCCGCATATCCGCACCGGCCCGACCCTCCCTGGCAGCACCCGATATATTCCATGCATGTTTCAAGTCAGGGAATGGAAGCTCGTCAAAACCGGAAGCCCCGCCTCGCGGCTGCAGTTTGAAACCGATCCCGGGCCGGTGGGGCTCCGCTATCTGCTCATCGATGGCAAGCGAGCCTACAACCTCGGCATCAATTGCCAGACCTGTTCGCTGCTCTTCGAGCGGCTCGCCGGGGCCAACCAGCCTGTCGGGGTCGAGGCCACCGCCGAAGCCCTGCGCGCCGGTGTCGGCGATCTCAACCAGGAAGTCGTTGCCACCGTGGGCCGGGGATTGCCCGAAGGTAATTATCAGGTTCTGCTCGCCGAAGCCGCCGTATCCCTGGCCCTTCCCGGCGATCGCAACGACTACTTCGCCCACGAGCAGATCGATCTTTGGGGTGAAGACACCTTCTGGTGCCTGCCCCATGACCCGCGCATCCCCTACTACCGCGCCGGGGACAGCGATCTCGGCAACAAACGAAGACTGTTCAACTTCATCGTTCCCATGATTCCTGCCAGGTGGCTGTCGGCGGCTACCGTCGAGCAGTATCGCGAAGCCCGGCAGGACACGGGACCCGGAACCGCCGTTGCTCTCTCCGTCCTCGACGTCCGCACCCCCACGCTCGACGAACGGCTCCCGCTGCTCACTGAAGACGATCCCGAACCCGACCCCATCGAGCACTGGTGCTTCACTCACTACCTCATCGATGGACACCACAAGCTGCAGGCCGCAGCCGAAACCGCCACGCCGCTTCGCCTGCTAAGCTTCACCGCTCTCAACCAGGGCATCTCCACTCCCGCCCAGGTTGAGGCCGCCGTAAACTCCCTGCTCGTGGCGATCTGACTCACACACCCGCTCCAGCCATGCAATAAGCTAGCCGCATGCGTTGCGCTCCAATCCTCCGGGCACTGCTGTCTCTGCTGTGGGCGGCTTCAGCTGTGCTCAGCGCTCAGCCTGCCCCGACGGATTCAAAGCCGCTCTATCGCTACACCCGCCTCGGCAATCCCAAGGACGCCATCACCACCCCGCTACCCGGCTTCGCCCTCATGGGCGGCGGCAAAGACCTCGACGAAGCCTTCCGCTGGCTCTGCGCCCGCGCTGGAGGAGGCGACTTAGTCATCCTCCGCGCCTCCGGCTCCGATGACTACAACCCTTATATCCAGAACCTCTGCCATCTCAACTCCGTCGCGACCCTGGTCCTGCCCAGCCGCGCCGCTGCTGGGGATCCCTCCGCCGCCCGCATCGTATCCCACGCCGGCGCGCTGTTCATCTCCGGAGGCGATCAGGCCAACTACATCAACTTCTGGACCGGCACTCCCGTGCAGTCGGCTCTCAATGAGGCCATCCGGCACGGCATCCCCATCGGCGGCACCAGCGCCGGCCTGGCAGTGCTCGGCGAATGGGCCTACTCCGCGCAGGGCGACAAACCCGACGACCCCAACCTCGACAGCACGACCGCCATGGCCGACCCCTTCGGCCCCCGCATCACCCTGGTCCACAGCTTCCTCGACATCCCCATTTTGAACGGCATCATCACCGACAGCCACTTCGCCAAACGCGACCGCATGGGCCGATTGCTGGCCTTTCTTGCCCGCCTCAACCGCGCGCACGGGAGTCCCTCTTCTGCTCAGGTCCGCGGCATCGGCATCGAAGAAGGCGCCGCCGTCCTCGTCGAACCCGACGGGCACAGCCACGTCATCGGAAACGGCGCGGCGTATTTCATCAGTGCCGGTCCGGCCGGCGGCCGAGTAGAACCCAGCCAGCCCCTCACCTGCGGCCCTTTCACGGTGCAGCGGGTCGCACCCGCCCACGTCTTCAATCTGAAGTCGTGGCAAGGCGACGCCGTCTCCTACCAGCTGTTCATAGAAGCCGGGCGCATCCGCTCCACCCAGCCCGGAGGCTCGGCCTATTAGCGCAGCATCGCGCTCACGCCCATTCCAGCGTCTGCACCGAGTCGGCCGGCAGATCGAGCGCCAGCATCTTCGTCCCCATCACCACCTGTAACGGCTGCTGCGGTCCCTTGTTGGCAATCACCAGCACAAACGTCCCATCCGGATTTCTGAACGCTGCCTGCGAAACGCTTCCGCCCCGCACCCCGCTCGCCACGCCATTGGTCGCTAGCACTTTCGCCCCCCGCCGCACATGCTTGCTGAAGTGCGCGAACGCCCAGTACTGCCCGCTCTTCGTCACCTTGTGCGAACCGGTCTCGCTCGTGCCGTTCTCAATCGTGATCAGCCCGCCGCACGGAAACGGCCCGATGTTGGGCTTGCCCTTCTCATCGAGCGCCACGTTCCATGCCGTGATCGACCGCGCCCAGTTGCCCAGGATGCCGTTGAACGCGTCGGTCCACTTTGCCCAATCGGTCTGGTAATCGGGTGCGGTAATGTCCGGCCCGCCTTCCGTCCAGTACGCGTTCTTGGCCGGGAACGCCTCGTGCACCCGCGTCATTGCCGACGCATCGCCTACGTAGCCATGCCATGCGATCCCGTCGATAAACTCGTACGCCCCCGCATCGCTCAGCTCATCGATCGCCCGGCCCCACAACGAGTAGTTGTGGTCGAGCACCCAGATCTTCACCGGCAAGTTGGCCTTGCGCAGCACCGGCCCCAGGTGGTCCCGGACAAACTCGATCTCCTGCTCCTGCGCCCACAGGCACGCCGGCATCCGGCCCTCCTGCTCCGCATCGGTCTCGTTCTGAATCGTGACCGCGTCGATCGTCACACCCTCCGCCTTGTACTCCTCGATGAACCTCCGGAAGTACTCCGCATACGGTCCGAAACTCTGCTTCCGCATCGCTCCGCCGATCATCGACTTGTTCGGCTTCATCCAGCCCGGCGGGCTCCACGGCGACGAAAACAGAAACAGTTCCGGATTAGCCTTCCGCGCCTCCCTCAGCACCGGCAGAATGTAAGCCTTATCGTGATCGATGGAAAATTTCTTGAGCTCCGGATCAGGCTCCGGACTCTCGTCAAAGCTGTACACATCGCGCGAATAATCGCTGGCCCCGATACACGTCCGGCACACGTTCAGCGCCATCTCTCCCGGCGCAAACAAGTCGTGCATCACCGCCTGCCGGTCCGAATCGCTCAGCCGGCTCAACACGTAGCAAGAAGCGTCCGTGATCGCCGCCCCGAACCCCAGCACGTCCTGCTTCGCCGTCGCGGGGTCGATCACGACTGCATCCGCCGCCACCCGCACCACCGGCCTCCACGCAACGCCCTCCCCGGCCGCATGCCGCCGCTCGCGAAACGTGCTCCACACCTTCACCGCGTCAGAACCCGCATCGCCCCACGCCCGCCCCGCACCGCCCGCCGACAGCACCGCGGCCGCCGCCGAGGCTGTCTTCAAAAACCTTCTCCGCGAACCCTGCACCATACCCGCTCCTTCGTAACGCCTCTCGTCCAACCCAGCCTCGTCCAACCCAGCCTCGTCCATCGCGGCCTCGCCTTCCGGCACGTCCCGCTTCCGCCCGCATGCCTCCGCCCGCGGACGCACCTTCGCGCCGCCCAACGTCAGCGATGCCCGGTTTTACACCATGCCCGGCTTTACCTTGGCTCGGCTTTAGCGTGGCTCGGCTTTAGGGTGGATTGAACGGCGGCATCATAACAGCCGCATGGAAGGCAAGTAAAACGTTTGCGCAGCTTTTCCGGCCTCCCGAACCAGCCTTCGCTCAGGCGTGCTGAGCCTGGGGAACCGCGAGCGCCGCCACGATCTGCGGAGCCAGCTGGCTCACGCTTCCCGCGCCCAGCGTCAGGATCAGGTCTCCCTCCGTCGCATCGGCCGTCACCGCTTCGATAGCGCTGGCGAAATCCGCCACCACGCGCACCCGCGGCCCCTCGATCCGGCTTCCCAGCAGCTCCGCCGTAACTCCCGCAATGGGCTGCTCGCTGGCTGCATAAATCGGCAGCACCGTCACCGTATCCGCATCCCTGAACGCCCCGCCAAACTCCTCCAGCAGGTCCTGCGTGCGGGAGAACCGGTGGGGTTGAAACACCACGTGAATGCGCCGGTACCCGCACTCCCGCGCCGCCGCCAGCGTGGCCCGTATCTCGGTGGGATGATGCCCGTAGTCGTCCACCACCGCCACCCCCCGCGCCGACCCGCGCAGATGAAAGCGCCGATCCACTCCGCGAAAACGGCTGATGCCCTCCGCGATCATGGCAGGATCGATCTCCAGCTGATGCGCAATCGCCACCGCCGCCGTGGCGTTCAGCACGTTGTGTCGCCCGGGCACATGCAGGTGAAACGGCCCCAGCACCTCCGCCGGCGTCCTCACCATGAAATGCGAATACGACTCGCCCACCCGGTCCAGAAACTCCAGCCGGTAATGCGCTTCTGCCGACGTGCCGTAGGTAAACACCCGCCGCTGTGCCCGCGGCAGAATCGACGCCAGCTGCGCATTGTCAATGCACGCCGTCACCGCCCCGTAAAACGGCACCTTGTCCATGAACGCCAGAAACGCCCGCTCCACGTCCGCCATATCCGCATAGCAGTCCATGTGCTCGCGGTCGAGATTCGTCACCACGGCCAATATCGGCGAAAGCTTAAGGAACGAGCGGTCGCTCTCGTCCGCCTCCGCCACCAGGTATGGCGTTGTCCCCAGCCGCGCGTTCGATCCCATCGCATCCACGCGTCCGCCCACCACCACCGTAGGATCAAGACCACCCGCCCCCAGGACGCTGGCCACCATCGACGTCGTGGTCGTCTTGCCGTGCATCCCCGCGATCGCGATGCCATACTTCAACCGCATCAACTCCGCCAGCATCTCGGCCCGCTGGATCACCGGAATCTTCCGCGCCCGCGCCTCCATCACCTCGGGGTTAGCCGGCGATACCGCCGAGCTCGTCACCACCACCGTCGCCCCGGCAACATTGCCCGCCTCGTGGCCCTCATAGATGATCGCGCCCAGCTGCACCAGCCGATCCGTCACCGCGGTCCGGCGCAGGTCCGAGCCTGAAACCTTCATCTTCTGGTTGAGCAGGATCTCGGCGATACCGCTCATGCCGATGCCGCCGATGCCTATGAAGTGGGCGTGTTGCGATGTTGCGAACATGTTTGAACGTTAGGTTACCATCCGTTGCCCCGCGCCGGATGTGCCCCCGTTTTGCCGCCGATCCGACTCCGAATCGACGCCTCAAAACCCCGCACCGACACGAAAGTTGCGCCCTTTTATTTCGCGGGAAACTCCGCAACCTTCTGATAGACCGGGGTTTGAACAGGACATAACCGGCGAGGCAGTGAGGCAGCAGTAACCAAGCCTCAAAGGCAAAGCCGGACAGACTCTCTGCTCTTCAACGAGCGGGTCAAGTGGGACGGAGGTCCTATGAAAAACATGCGGAAATGGATGCTGGGTGCGGCAGTAGTTGCAGGTAGTTTAGGGCTGGGAACAACCGCGGCCCACGCGGCCGAATTCGGAGTTTATGTCCGCGGGCCGGTGGCCTACGTTCCTCCTTGCCCGGGACCGGGATATGAATGGGTAGCCGCTTACCAGAGCAATGGCTACTGGGTACCCGGACGCTGGAACTATGTTGGCGTCCGCGACCGCGATGACTACCGCGTAGTCTATGGCGACCGCGACGGCCGCCGCGATTGGGATCGCGATCGCCGCTACGATCGTGACCGCAACTACGACCGTGACCGCAACTACGATCGCGACCGGGGCGGCGATCGTTATCGCGGCGAAGACCACAACTACCGCGACCGCCGCTAAGCCTTTCCGGCATCCAGGCCAACCAGCCTGGACCCCGTCAGTCGCAACCGACGTTAACCGACGGCCTCTTCCCCCGAAGAGGCCGTTTTCGTTGTGCCTCCGGCTCCCGGCTCCGGCCTCGCCGGGCCCGGCCCGCCACCCCAAGGCCCGCATCTCCAACCCTGAGTTGAGCTTCAGAATCCCCCGCAACTTTCCCCCAAGACTGTGTTTCTAATAGTGTGAGCCGGCAAAGGCTGAAAACAGCCAGCCCGGCAGGTGCTGAGGAAGAAGATCTCCTCTCCCGGATGCGCAGAGCAACCGGGGCCCGCACCAAGGAGGATGTATGCGCAGCTTGCGCCCGTTTCTTTTGGCTTTGTTTCTGATCGTCCCGCTGGCCCTGACCAGCACCGCGAACGCCCAGGTCGCCGTTGGAATCGGCGTCGGGCCGGCCGTCGTGGCCGCTCCCGCTGCCTACGGGCCTCCGGTCTGTGAATATGGCTACTATTCTTACTACCCCTACGACTGCGCGCCCTACGGCTTTTACGGCCCTGAATGGTTCGCCGGCGGCCTCTTCATCGGTGCCGGCCCCTGGTACCACTACGGCTGGGGACACGGCGGCTGGGGCTATGGCCGCGGCTACGGATACCGCGGTGGCTGGGGTGGTGAACGCGGCTACGGCTTCCGTGGCGGATACGGCGGCGTTCATCCGGGAGAGGGCTTCCGCGGCAACTACGGTGGCGGATATCGCGGCGGCTATGCCGGCGGTGCCCACGTCGGTGGTGGATATGCCGGCGGTGGCCACGTAGGCGGCGGCTTTAGCGGCGGTCACGCTGGTGGAGGATTCTCCGGCGGTGGCGGCTTCCACGGCGGTGGCGGTGGCGGCTTCCACGGCGGTGGTGGTGGCGGCGGCTTCCACGGCGGCGGCGGACACCGGTAAGCCACGCGCCTGAAAACTAAACCAGAATAAGACGGCTCGTCTGCCTCGGCAGGCGGGCCGTTTTGTTTCTCCTCCCGCCACTCCATGGAATTCACCCACCTTTCACCAGCGGATAACCTCGCACCCTTACCGTGGCCGGGAAGCTCGCGGCAGAACTTCGCCGCAGCCAACTCACCCCAGCAGAGGTACCCAGCCGTGAGTCCGCCACCTGCGGCCATCCGGCCCTCGGCACCACCGACATGACCCAGTCGGCAGAGAAGCCTTCTGCCTCGCTTCCCGACGGCGATCAGTACGCCACCCGCCACAACCCCTTCGTCTACTTCCACTCCATCATCGATTCCCCGGCCTGCCAAGCCAACATGGTCAACCTCAACCAGCTCCCCGCCGACCTCAAGCACGAAGACACCACCCCAAACTTTGTCTTCGTCACTCCAAACCTTTGTGACGACGGACACGATGCGCCTTGCGTCACCGGCGCTCCCGGCGGCCTGGTCAGCGCCAACGCCTTCCTCGAGAAGTGGATTCCCATGATCGAAGCCTCGCCCGCATTTCGCCGCGACGGCCTCATCCTCATCAACTTCGACGAAGGTGGCTATACCCTCTCCGCCAATCCCGCCGGCGGATACGTCATCGCCTTTCAGGGCCAGGCCTGCTGCAGCGAACAGCCCGGGCCCAACCTCGGTTCCTATCCCCAGTCCAGCACCTTCGACCCCTACACCCTCACCTACGGCAGCTACGGCGGCGACCGCACCGGCGCCGTGCTCCTCTCGCCCCATCTCAAGGGGGGCACCGTGTCCAACTTCCCCTTCAATCACTACTCCATGCTCCGCACCCTGGAAGACAACTTCCACACTGGAAGCTACCTCGGCTATGCCGGCCAGCCCGGCCTGGTCGGCTTCTTCGGCTCCACCCACTCTGACATCCAGACCATTGACAGCCACTGATCCCCAACCTGCTGCGGAGGCGCGTCAGCCATGTGACCCCTCCGCAGCAAGCCCCTCGCCCTTTCCCCACCCCACCCCGAGTCACCGGATTGCAACGCTGTAGTCACGCCCGCGAAACAATCGAGGGCTATGGTCGGTGATCGAACGCACCATCGCGTTCCCCCAGGAGGTTTCACATCGTGGCTACTGATCGCCGATCGTTTCTGAAGCTCATGTCTTCAGGTGCGCTCTCCGCTGCGTTTCCTGCGAGCATCGCTCGCGCATTGGAAATTCCCGCTCACAATCAGAACGGCAACATCGCCGACGTCGAACACATCGTTATCCTGATGCAGGAAAACCGCGCCTTCGATCACTACTTTGGCTCGCTGCGCGGGGTTCGCGGCTTCGGCGATCCGCGTGTCGCCCGCTTCTCCAACGGCGATCCCGTGTGGTATCAGCCCGATGGCTCAGGGGGCTATGTGCTCCCCTTCCGCCCCGACGTTCCCAATCTTGGCCTCGCCTTCATCGAAGACACCGATCACAGCTGGAACAAGACCCACGATGCATGGAACGGGGGCAACCACGACGGATGGGTGATACAGAAGGGCTCCACCAGCATGTCCCACCTCACCCGGCAGGACATCCCCTTCCACTACGCCCTGGCCGATGCCTTCACGGTGTGCGACGACTATCACTGCTCCCTGCTCGGACCCACCGACCCCAACCGCTATCACATGTGGACCGGCTGGGTCGGCAACGACGGCAGCGGCGGCGGCCCGGTGCTCGACAATTCCGAAGCCGGCTACGGCTGGTCCACCTATCCCGAACGCCTGGTGGAGGCCGGTATCTCCTGGAAAATCTATCAGGACAGCGGCGTCGGCCTCGATGCACCCGACTACTGGGGCTGGACGAGCAACGCCTACATCGGAAACTACGGCGACAACTCACTGCTCTACTTCCACCAGTACCAGAACGCGGCTCCCGGCACTCCCCTCTTCCAGGGCGCCCGCACCGGTACCAACATCAACGCCCTCCCCGGACCCAATCCGCAGGTGGCTCCTCACCTCCTCGATCAGTTCCGCGCCGATGTAAAGGCCAATAAACTGCCCCAGGTTTCCTGGATCGTCGCCCCGGAAGCCTACTGCGAACATCCCAACTGGCCCGCCAACTACGGCGCCTGGTACATCTCGCAGTTCCTCGACGCCCTCACCGACAATCCCGAGGTCTGGAGCAAAACCGCGTTCTTCCTCACCTACGACGAGAACGACGGCCTGTTCGACCACAAGGTTCCCCCCACTCCGCCCGTCAGCCGCTCCCAGGGCATCTCCACCGTGCCCACTACAAACGAGATATTCGCCGGCAACACGTCCTTCGAGCCCGGTCCCATCGGACTTGGCCTGCGCGTTCCCATGGTCGTCATCTCCCCCTGGAGCAAGGGCGGCTACGTCAGCTCTGAAGTCTTCGATCACACCTCGCTGATCCGCTTCATCGAGGCGCGCTACGCGCACAAAAATCCCGTCCTGATCGAAAGCAACATCACCCCATGGCGGCGCGCCGTGTCCGGCGACTTGACCTCCGCTTTCAACTTCCGCAACCCCAACGCCAGGGTCGTCGCTCTGCCCGACACCTCGGCCTATATCCCCCCCACCCAGGACCGTTACCCCGATTACGTGCCCGCCGTACCTGCCAACCAGGCCCTGCCCGCGCAGGAGCCCGGCACCCGTCCTGCCCGCCCCGTCCCCTACCAGCTTCACGTCCGGGGCGAAGCTGACTTCTCCGCCGGCGTCTTCAACATCCAGTTCAGCAACTCCGGCAAGGCCGCCGTCTTCCAGGTCCGCTCCGCAAACAGCAGCCAGGGCCCCTGGACCTACACCGTGGGCGCCGGCGCCCACGTCTCCGACACCTTCCCCGTCACCGCCGCCAACCTCACCGGTTACGACCTGTCCGTATACGGCCCCAACGGATTCTTCCGCGCCTTCAAGGGCAGCATCTCCGGTGCCGGCGCGGCCAATCTCGTCGTCCACACCTCCATCGACAACGACGACAACACCATCACCCTCTCAGGCCGTAATCGCACCCGTGAGAAAGTGACCGTCCGCCTCACCGACGGCCACACCGGCCAGGTCCTCACCTCCGACGTCCCCGCCTGGGAAGACGGCGAGCACACCTTCTCCCTCCACAAAACCTACGGCTGGTACGACTTCACCATCGAAGTCGTTCAGGACCCCACCTTCCGCTACCAGATTGCCGGACACGTCGAAACCGGCGAGGAAAGCCGCACCGATCCCGCCATCGCCGCCGCCGTCTAATCTCAACGCAGCAAAGCCAAGGGTGCGCTAACCCGCGCACCCTTTGCTGTTTCCCTCTGTCAAATCAATTCTCTGGAATTCAGGACCCGGCTAGCCCGGCCCCGTCACGACGCTCTGGCTGCCTTCGCGGCCTTCTCCGCAACCACCGGAAAATCCGCCAGTTCCGCCAGCCGGTCCGCGATGCGTTCCGCCGCTCCCGGATGCGCCTGCGTGCGCGCCGCCCCCGCCATCCCCGCCAGCCGCCCCGGCGAAGACAGCAGGTCCTTCAACGTCTCCAGCAGCTTCCCTGGAATCTGCAGTTCCAGTTCGCTCATCATCACCGCCGCGCCCGCCCCGATCATGGCTTCCGCGTTGCGCTTCTGATGATCATCCGCCGCTGCCGCAAATGGAATCAGCAGCGCAGGCTTGCCCGCCGCCGCCAGTTCCGCCACCGTCGACGCTCCGCTCCGCGCCATGACCAGGCACGCCTGCGCAAACCGCGTCGGCATGTCGTTCAAAAACGGCTGCACCTTCCAGCGCAGCGGATCGGCCCCGCTCGCCATGTAAGCCGCCTGCGTCGACTCCGAATGACGCACTCCGCTCTGGTGCAAAATCGTCAGCCCCGGAATCGCCTCCAGCAGGTCCTTGGCGATCCCCGGCAATGCCTGGTTGAAAAGCCGCGCCCCCTGCGAGCCGCCGAACACCAGCAGATGCGGAGGCCCCGCGCTCTGCGATGGCAGCGTGAAGAACTCCGGCCGCACCGGGATCCCCGTCACCTCGGCATTGCGAAACCACTGCGCCGCAACCGGAAAATTTACCGCCGCCGCCTGCACCCGCTTGCCAATCAGTCGATTCGCCAGCCCCGGCATCGCATTCGGCTCAAACGCCAGCGTCGGTATCTTCATCTGGATCGCCGCCGCCATTCCCGGCCCCGACGCGTATCCCCCCACCCCGAACACCACCGACGGCCTGAATTCGCGAATCAGCCGCCGGCACGCCCCGATGCTCCGCGGCAAATCCACAAACGTCCGCAGCCGCGTCACCAGGGAGACATTCTTCAGCGGCCCCACATCGATCATCCGCAGGCGAAACCCCGCCTCCGGAACCAGGCGGATTTCCATTCCCCTCGGTGTGCCGACAAACAGCACCTCGGCGCGGTGGCGCGCCACCAGCTCGCGAGCCACCGCCAGCGCCGGAATAATGTGTCCGCCGGTTCCACCTCCGGCGATCAGGACGCGAAGTTCCGTCAATCGGCCGCCTTTCAGATTTCCAGCCGCAATAGCCTCTCGCGCGCCTCGCTCTGAGGACGGACGTTAAAGGCCCTGCGCAAAGTTCCAAGCTTGGGTTTGGGTCGGTTGATCATGGGGAGGAAGGAAGCAGCACAAGGCATTCCATGGCGGTCCGGAACTCCCCTGCTTGTCCCGATTCTACCAAAACCAGGCTCGGCCGCCAGACCGTAATCACCTTTCGTCACCATTGAATTCATGGCGCGAAATCAGTCCACCTGCCGCGAAATATTCAGCAGGATCCCGATGCCCGACAACGTGAAAAACAACGACGTTCCGCCTGAAGAAATCAGCGGCAGCGGAATCCCCTTGGTCGGCACCAGCGACAACACCACGCTCATGTTGAAAAACGCCTGCAGCAGAATCGCCGCCGTAATCCCAAACGCGGTGATGCGCGCAAACGGATCCTGCGACCGGAACGCCACCCGCAGCCCTCGATACCCAAACACCACGAACAGCCCCAGGATCGCAATAGCCCCGATGAATCCCAGCTCCTCCGCGATGTTGGCGAAGATGAAGTCGGTAGACGCTTCCGGCAGATAAAACAGCTTCTGCATCCCTTCCATGAACCCGCGCCCCGTCAGCCCCCCCGTGCCCACCGCGATCAGGGACTGGTTGATGTGAAACCCCGCCCCCTGCGGATCGGCGTCCGGGTGCAGAAACACCAGCATCCGCTGCCGCCGCCACGACACCCAGAACAGCAGCACCGCCAGCCCCGGCAGCGCCGCGGCCACCGCCGCGAACAGGTACTTCCACTCCATCCCCGCCAGCACCAGGATCATCGCCGTCACCCCCGCCAGCACCAGCGCTGTGCCCAGGTCCGGCTGCTTCACCACCAGCAGAATGAACACCACCGGCATGAACGCAGCGCGCAGCAGCGTGTTCCTCCAGTCCTTCATCTCGTCCAGCCGGGTATGCAGAAACCACGCCAGAAAAAGAATCAGGATGGGTTTCGCGATCTCCGACGGTTGGAATGTAAAGAACCCTCCGAAGCGGATCCAGCGATGGGTGTTGTGCGAGTCGCGAAAGAAAAACACCAGCACCAGCAGCAGCGTCGCCGCCGAAAGCGCCGGATAGATAAAGCGTGGCGTGTTGTACCGCTGGTAATCCACGCTCATCAGGATCACCATCGATATCATCCCCCCCAGCGCCCACAGCGCCTGCTTGCCGACAAAGGTGTACGGCGAGTGATAACGCTCCTGCGCCACCACCGCCGATGCCGAAAACACCATGGCCAGCCCCACCACCGTCAGCAGCAGCGTGGTGAAGAAGATCCACTTGTCAACGCCTACGCGTTTTGCCATACGGTCCACCTTCGCGATTCGTGCACGAGCTCCTTGAACACCCGTCCGCGATGTTCGTAGCTCTCAAACTGGTCGAAGCTGGAACAGGCCGGAGCCAGCAGAACAACCTCTCCCGGATGCGCCGCGCCCGCGGCTGCGCTCACCGCCCTCTCCAGCGTTTCGCACGAATGGATGGGGATCACACCGCGCAGTTGGTTCTCGATCTTCGCCGCCGCCGACCCTATCGTGTAAACCGCCCGCACCCGCTCCCGCAACAGCCCCGACAGCAGCGTGTAATCGGAATTCTTGTCCTTGCCTCCCAGAATCAGATGAATCCCCGCCGGGAATGCCGCGATGGCCTTCGCCGTCGCGTCCACATTTGTTGCCTTCGAATCGTTGTAGAAATCCACCCCGTTGATGTTGGCGACAAACTCCAGCCGGTGCTCCACCGCTTTGAATTTTTCGATCCCGCTGCGGATGGCCTCCACCGTCGCGCCCGCCAACCGCGTGGCGCACACCGCCGCCAGCACGTTTTCCACGTTGTGCTGCCCCTTCAGCGCTATACCTTCCAGCGCCATCACCGTTTCCACTGCCGCCTGCGCCGACTCGCGAAACACCACATTCCCTTGATCCACCCACGCGCCCTGCTCTACCGCTCGGCCGGCCGAAAACCAGTACACGCGCGCCTTCGAACGCGAGCCCGCTTCCGCCGTGCGCTCGTTATCGGCGTTCAACACCAGGAAATCCTGCTCGCCCTGCGCAGCGAAGATACGTTCCTTGGCCAGCGCGTAATTCTCAAACGTGCCGTGACGATCCAGATGATCGGGCGTGATATTCAAAATCACCGCGATCGCCGGGTGAAACTGCTCCGTCGTCTCCAGTTGGAAGCTCGACACCTCCAGCACCGACCACGTCTCATCCGTGCTCTCGTCAATCAGCGACACCACCGGCACGCCGATGTTTCCCCCCACCAGCGTTTTTAATCCGGCCTCCTTCAGAATCTCTCCCGCCAGCGCCGTCGTGGTGGTCTTGCCGTTCGATCCCGTAATCGCCAGCGTCTTGCCCTTCAGAAATCGCGCCGCCAGTTCCAGCTCTCCGATCACCGTCAGTCCGAACCGCCGCACCTGCACCAGTTCGGGCGTGTCCACCGGTACCCCGGGACTGACTACGATCAGGTCCTGCCGCCGGAAGGTGAGCAGTCCGTGCCCGCCGGCTTCGACGTTGATGCCCTCATCGAGCAGCGCGGGAATGTCCTTGGCCAGCGCCTCTGCGCTGCGGATATCCGATACCGTCACCTGCGCCCCGCGGCGCCGCAGGAACAATGCCGCGGCCAGGCCGGACTTGCCCAGCCCCACGACCAGAACTTTCTTGCCTTTGAGCTCCATCATGGCAATGATCCTACAGCTTTCCGCGATACCTTTATTGTGCTATGCCGGCGTTCCGCCGCGGACGCCTCTAGCGCAGTTTCAGCGTCGTGAGTGCAAACAGTGCAAACACCAGCGCCACAATCCAGAACCGCACAATCACCTTCGACTCGCTCCACCCCATCTGCTCGAAGTGATGATGGATCGGAGCCATCTTGAAAATGCGCTTCTTGCGCAGTTTGTAACTGCCCACCTGCAGCATTACCGACACCGCTTCGAGGATGAACACGCCGCCGATGAATGGAAGCAGCAGTTCCTGCCGGATCAGCACCGCCACCGTGCCGATCGCCCCGCCCAGCGCCAGCGACCCCACGTCGCCCATGAAAATCTCCGCCGGGTGCGCGTTGTACCAGAGAAATCCGATCGACGCCCCCACCATCGATCCGCAGAACACCGTCAGCTCTCCCACCTGCGGCATGTGCTGCAGTTCCAGGTAATCGGCGAACACCACGTGCCCGCTCACGTAGGTCAGCACCGCCAGCGCCGCTGAAGCGATGATCGTGCACCCGATCGCCAGCCCGTCCAGCCCGTCCGTCAGGTTCACCGCGTTGGTCGATCCCGTCAGAACCAGCACCACAAACAGCACGAACGGCACGTAAATCAAAAACTGCGCATAGTGAAACGACATCGCTCCGTGCCACAGCATGTCCGGCCGCCACGACTTGATAAACGGCACCGTCAGCTCCGTCTGAAACATGCGGAACTGCTGCAGTACCGCCAGCGCACCCGCCACCAGCGCCGCGACCAGTGCCTGCAGTCCCAGCTTGGCCCGTGCCGTCAGCCCCAGGTTGCGCCGCTTCACCACCTTGATGTAGTCATCCGCAAACCCGATCGCCCCGAACGCCGCCGTCGAAAATACCGTGATCCACACAAACGGATTGGTTGGGTCCGACCACAAAATGGTCGGCAGCAGAATCGCAATCGCGATCAGCACCCCGCCCATGGTCGGCGTGCCCGATTTTTTCTGATGTGACTTCGGTCCGTCTTCACGGATGTACTGGCCAATCTGAAATTCGCGCAGCTTCTGAATCACGTAAGGACCGATCAGCAAAGCGATCAGCAGCGCCGTGCCGGAAGCGAACGCCGTGCGAAACGTGAGATAGCGGAAGATGCGGAACGGATGAAAATATGGGTAGAGCTTTTGATAGAGCAGCCAGTAAAGCAAGAGGCCTCCAGAGCCGGCTTTGAGGCGGGATTCAGCTCGATTCTACAGGCCCCGGCGATCGCTCGAGCGTTTATCGCAGGTCACTTTCCTGATTCCGATTGACGCTTCAACTCCGCTTCAAACGCCTCTCTGCGATCCTTGATATACGCGCGGTAACCGGCGGGATCGACAAATGCGCCGTGATCCCCACCCTTCCAGCGCGGGTACTTCTCCATCAGTCCGAAGTAGCCGCCGTGCGCGCCCAGGAAAATGTCGCAGGGCACCTTCTCAAGCACATCGAACTCGTGCCGATAATCCGCGGCGATCTGCGGATACTCCTTGTTGCCTACCAGTTTGTACCCCGGGTTCACATTGGGGCTGCCCACGATCACTACGTGATACGTTCTGCCGCCCTCCGCCTCATCGAACGTCCACGTGGTCGTGCCCTTGGTATGCCCGGCCGTTTTGTGCGCCGTCAGCACCGTTCCTCCCAGCGCCACCGTTTCCCCGTCGTGCAGCGCGTGATCCACCTTGGTTGGTGGAAACCACATGGCCTGATCCGCGGCATAGTGAAAGTCGTTGCGTCCACCCGACTCCACCACCGGAACGTCGCTGTCCATCACCTCGTAGCGCGCTCCCGTCATCTGCTTGATCCGCGCGCTACCCGCGCAGTGATCGTAGTGCCCGTGGCTGACCAGCAGGATCTTGATGTCTTTCATGTGAAAACCCAGCGCCTCCACACTCTGCCTGATCTGCTCCGGCGATGTCTCGAGGTTGCTGTTGATCAGCATGTCGCCCTGCGGCGTCACGAGCAGGTATGCCGCCAGGTCTTCGCTGCCGACGTAATAGAGATTGCCCACGATCCGGAACGGCGGGGCCTGGCGAGTCCACTCCGGCGGAATGGCCGCATGGGTTTGGGTTGCGAACGTGATCAGCGCCGCCAGCATCAGGCAGCTAATGCGGAACAAGGATTTCAATGTGCCTCCAGGGATTTAAAACATCATGTGCGCCGCGTCGGGCGCGTCGTTTACGACGAACATAGGAGGGTACCAACGCCCGGCCTACCCGCTTCCGGCTGAACTCTCACTTGGCTTCCGAACCTGCCAATGCGCGGCGTGCGATGTCCAGCGCCTTCTCGAGATGCACTCCCCGCGAACCCTTGAGCAGCACCACGTCTGCCTCGCGCAGGTTCTTCGCCAGCCACCGGCCGGCCCCCTCCGCATCGGGAAGGAACAGCGCCGCCACCCCGCCCGCGCAGGCAGCCGCCGCCAGGTGCTCGGCGTTGCCCCGCACCCCCACCACCAGGTCGATGCCGGCCTCCACTGCAGCCTTGCCGCAGGCCGCGTGCAGCGATGGTCCGTGCGAACCCATCTCCAGCATCTCTCCCGCCACCAGGATGCGCCGCCCCGCCGGCCGCGCCGCCAGCGACCGAATCATCGACCGTAGCGCTTCCGGATTGGAGTTGTAGCTGTCGTTGAGAATCGTTGCGCCGCCGATCTCGACAACCTCTCCGCGCTTGTCGCCCGCCGTCATTTCAGCCAGCGCCAGCGCCGCCGCTTCCACACTCACGCCCGCTTCCCGCGCCACTGCCAGCCCCGCCATCGCGTTGTGCGCGTTGTGCACCCCCAACAGCCGCATGTCCAAATCCATCTCCCGCGAATCGGCGCGATAGCGGATTCGCAATCCCTTTTCATCCTCCGCCACCACCACGATCTGGGGATCGGCACACGGACCTGCGCCAAAATAAACCACCTTGCCCGCGAAGTCCCGCCCAAACTGCGATACATAAGGATCGTCACAATTCAGAAACGCAATCCCGTTAGCCGGCAGCGCCGCCACCAGCTCAAACTTCGCCCGCGCAATGCCCGACTGCCCCTCCGCGAAATTCTCGATGTGCGCCGTGCCCACGTTGGTCACCACTCCCCAGTCAGGAGTCGCCACCCGCGCCAGCGCCGCAATCTCCCCCAGGTGATTCATCCCCATCTCCACCACCGCGTACTCATGCTCCGGCTCCAGGCGCAGCAGTTGCAGCGGCAGTCCATACGCATTGTTCAGATTGCCATGCGACTTCAGCACGTTGAACTTCGCGCCCAGCGCCGCCGCAATCGCATCCTTGGTCGTCGTCTTCCCCGCCGACCCCGTCACCGCGATCACCCGCTTGCCCCACTGTCGCCGCACCGTCGCCGCCAGCGCCTGCAGCGCCAACAGCGGATCGTCCGCAATCAACAGCGGCACCGCCAGCGCCGCATCCGGAAGCGATGCCAGCCTTACCCGCGACACCACTGCCGCAATCGCTCCCCGCGCCACCGCCGCCGCGACAAAATCATGTCCGTCAAAACGCTCCCCGCGCACTCCGAAAAACAATTCCCCCGCCGCTATCGTCCGCGAGTCGATGGAGTAGCCGCTCACCATCAGCGTCCCGGGGGCCGCCACGTTCGCCGGAGCCTCCAGCACCGCCCCCATCCCCACCGCCGCTTCCGCCAGCGTGAACTTCATCGCCTCTCCCCGTAGCCCATCGCCGCCAGTGACTCCAGCGCCACTTCAGCATCATCGAACGGCACCGTGCGATCCGCCAGGACCTGCTCCTTCTCATGCCCCTTCCCCGCAATCAGAACCACGTCCCCCGCCTTCGCCTCTCCCAGCGCCAGCCGGATCGCCGCCCCGCGGTCTGCCTCGCACGCGTAGCGAACTCCGCTCTTCTTCAGCCCCGGCTCGATCTCCGCCAGAATCACCAGCGGATCCTCCGAGCGCGGATTGTCGCTCGTCGCCACCACAAAATCGCTTCCCTCGCCCGCCGCCTGACCCATCTTCGGACGCTTGGTGCGATCGCGATCCCCACCGCACCCAAACACCGTGATCACGCGCCCTCCGCTCCGCTCCGCCATCTGCCGCGCCAGCACCGTCAAATTGCGCAGCGCATCATCGGTATGCGCGTAGTCCACAATCACCGAGAACGGCTGCCCCCCGTCCACCGCTTGAAAACGCCCCGGCACCGGCTGCAACAGCGGCACCGTCTCCATCAGCTGCGCAAACTCCACGCCCCGCGCATGCGCCGCGCACAGAGCCGCCAGCAAATTGAGAATGTTCACTTCCCCGGCCAGCCGCGACTTGACTTCCGCCGACCCCGCCGGCGTTTCCAGCTGCAGCACCGCCCCGCCAGGATGAAGTGCATAGCTCGCCGCGCGCCACTCTCCTGCCGCGATGCCATACGTGCGTACCTCCGCCCCCGCCCTGCGCGCTGCCGCCGCCAGTTGCCTCGCCCGCTCATCCTGCGCATTAATCACCGCCACCCGCGGCGCGGGATACACGCTGCCATCAAACAACAGCTTCTTGGCGGCGAAGTACTTTTCCATCGAGCCATGGTAATCGAGATGATCGCGCGTCAGGTTAGTGAAAACCGCCACGTCGAACCGCACCCCCGCCGACCGCCCCTGGTCCAGCCCGTGACTCGAGACTTCCGTCACCAGTTCGCTCGCGCCCCGCTCCACGCCCTCCGCCATCAGCGCAAACAAGTCGCGCGACTCCGGCGTCGTATGCAGCGAAGCCCGAATCTCATCGCCCACGTGATACTCGATCGTGCCCACCAGCACCGTCTTGCGATGCGCCGCCTTCAGCAGCGCTTCGATCAGAAACGCGGTCGTGGTCTTGCCGTTCGTTCCCGTAATCCCGGTCGCCGCCAGCTTCTTCTCCGGATGCCCGAAGAACGCCGCCGAAGCCTGCGCGAGCGCCCGCCTTCCGTGCTCCACCTCCAGCACCGGCAAGCCCGCGTTGTACACCAGCAGGTGATCGAATGCCGGTGACGAATCGGTGATGATCCCCAACGCACCCGCCGCGATGGCCTTATCCAGGTACCGGTTCCCGTCCGTGGTCCCGCCCTTCATCGCCACGAACACCGATCCCTTTCGCACCCGGCGTGAATCGTACTCAACGCCCGTGATCTCTTCCGCCGAATCTCCCCCGGCGCCCTCCGCCGTCACTTCGCCGATCAATTCATTCCATTTCATCTTGTGCTCGATTGTAGAGCGGAGGAACTCCCCTGTGTCGTGACATGCCTGCTCCATCCCGTCGTATGCCTGCTGTATCCAGTTGGCCGCGCCCCGCCGCGCCGGGCGCAATTCTGCGTCGGCCGCCGCACCCGCCCAAGCTCTTTTTCAGAATCAATCCGTTGGTGAAATAACTAGCGCGAACACCGCACCACGATGCGGGTATTCGGACCCACCATGGTGCCCGCCGCAGGCGCCTGCTCCCGCACCGTGCCGCTCCCCATCACGTCCACTTCCAGCCCCGCCATCGCCGCCGTCTCAATCACTTTGCGAATCGGCAGCCCCACCAGCGTCGGAACCTTGCGCTGCCCATCCTCCGTCACCACCACCGCCGTCGTTGCGCGCGGCCTCGGTCCCGGCGCTTCTGCTGCCGTCTCCGCGGTTGAAGCGTCCGCCTTCGCCTCCGCCCCTTCAATCAACGCCGACCCCGCCGCCGCTGCCGAGTCCGCCACCCTCACCAGCTGCGGCTCCGGCTGAGGATTACGCAGCGGATCATCCGCGGGAAGATCGTTCACCGCCGCGAACAGCGCGTTGATATCATCACCGTCCTGGTGGTCGTCTTCATGCGTCTGCTTCTCGACTTTGGCCGTCGCCTTGGGCTGGCGAATGTCGATGTCATGCGGCACGCCGAGATACTCCAGCACTCCCTGCGCCACTTCAGAGAACACCGGGGCCGACACAGTGGCGCCGTAATACACCCCGCCCTTGGGGTTATCCATGATCACGGCCACCGCGATCACGGGACTGTTGATCGGCGCGATACCCGCAAACGAGGCCACGTGCATGGTCTTCGAATATGTATGGGTCGCCGGATCGATCTTCTGCGCCGTCCCCGTCTTGCCGCCGGATGAATAGCCGTTCAACTGCGCGTCTTTGCCCGTCCCAAACAGCACCACGCCTTCCATCATCTTGCGCATCTGTGCCGCCGTCATCTCTGACAACACGCGATGCGCCCCATCCGGCAGCGGCTTGGGCAATTCCTCGCCCGCCTTGAACGGCGCGGCCTGGAGCGCCGCAGATTGCAACGTGGCCCCCGGCCCACTCGCGTGCAATGGCGGCTGCATCAGGATGTGCGGGGGCAGATACGTGCCGCCATTGGCAATGGTCGAAACCATCGTCACCAGTTGTAGCGGAGTTACGCCCACTTCCTGCCCCATGGCGATGGATCCTATCGAGGTCGATCCCCACTTCCTTACCGGTCGCAGCAACCCACGCGTCTCGCCCGGCAGTTCCGTCCCGGTACGGCTTCCAAATCCCAGGTCGCGCATGTATTTGTAGAACGTGTCCGGCCCCATCTTGAGGGCAAGTTTTACCGCCGCCACATCGCTCGACTCCTCCAGCGCCTTGTGTACCGGGATCACCCCGTAGTGCTCCCCCTGGTTATCGTGAATCGTGCGCCCGTTAAACGTGATCGCGCCGCCCTGACAATCGATCATGTCATCGGGATGCGTAACCCCTGCGTCCAGCGCGGCTGAATATGTCACCAGTTTGAAGGTGGACCCAGGCTCATACACGTCGCTCACCGCGTGATTCTTCAACAACGCGGGCGTGGTATGGCGGAACTGGTTGGGATTGAATGTTGGCCGGATCGCCAGCGCCAGGATCTGCCCGGAGTGCACATCCTGTACCACCACCGTTCCGTTGTCCGCGTGGGTGCGCTCCATCGCGTGATCCAGTGCCCGCTCGGCGAGAAATTGGATGTTCTCATCCACCGTCAGAACCAGGTTCTGCCCCGGCTCCGGCTCCCGCACCGTTGACCCCAGCACATGACGGCGGGCGTCCATGGCGGTGTACATTCGCCCCGCCAGTCCATGCAGCTGCGGCTCGAACTTCTGCTCCAGCCCGCCCAGCCCCGTATCGTCGATGCCCACATACCCCAGCACCTGCGCCGCGATCTGGTTGTCGGGATAGAACCGCTGAAATTCCTTCTGAAAGTAAATTCCCTTCAGTCCAAGCGCCTTCACCCGCGCTGCCGCATCCGGCGATACCCGCCGCGCTACCCAGGCAAAACCATGCCCCGCGATCAGATGATTTGCGATTTGCTCTTCCGAGGTCTGGCCATCCGCCGGATCAGTGTGCACGATCGCCGCCAGCGTTCGCGCCACTCCCGTCTTGTCGTCGATCTCGTTCGGAACCGCGTAAATCGAGTCGGCCTGCACCGTCATCGCCAGTTCGTGCAGGTTGCGGTCAAACAGGATGCCGCGCCGCGGCGAGACTTCAAAGGTGCGCTGCTGCTGCTTCTGCGCCCGCTCCATGTAGTCCCCATGGCGCATGATCTGAAGCCAGAACAACCGCCCTGAGATGGCCGCCGTCCACATCAGAAAAAAAAGACAGATGATCCAGAAACGCGCCATCCGCAGTGGGATGGCGCGCGGCAGGGTGGTGCGGTTGCGGTTCGCCCGTACGGCTGCCTGCATGGCGAGTGAGTCCCCGAATGACTGGCGTAGTCGTTATTGTACCGGCGCAGGCAGGGTCACCTGTGCAAGAGAGGGCGCGCTGGAATCCGGATGTGCAATGGGGTGCACCACCTGGCCAGGCGCAGGCTCGGCCAGGCCCAGTTGCCGCGCCATCCCGTCAATCCGGCTCGGCTGCGTCAACTGTGCCTCCGCCAGCCGCAATTGCCGGTTCTCTTCCTTAAGCTGATCGCGCACCTGCTTCTCCGATTCCACCCGGTACGACCGCTCGATCGCACTGAAATGCTGAAGGCCATACACCATGATCAGCGAAAACAATACCGTCAGAGCCGCCGCAAACACCCGCATCTCCCGCACTCGAACCGGGTCCGATGCCTTTACCAGGCGGGAATTGTCCAGGTGCTTGGCAAACAGCAATTCCGGGGTCGGAACCCCGCGCCGCCGCGACGGTTGCTGTGCCAGGATCTCTGTGTTCCGCTCGGCGACCCGCGCTCCAAGGCTCCGTCCGGTTTCAAAGTACGTTGTTGCGATTGCCGCCATGTTCCACCTCAGACTCTGCTGCCGCTTCAATGCCAAGCTAGTAGCTTTTAGCCTTTAGCTATTAGCTCCACCTGCCCCGCCTTGCCGTCCTGCCCACATCCTGTTTCAACACCCGGACATCTTCTTATCTATTGTTCAAAAGCTAAAAGCTAAAAGCTAAAAGCTAAAAGCTAAAAGCTAAAAGCTAAAAGCTAAAAGCTAAAAGCTAAAAGCTAAAAGCTAAAAGCTAAAAGCTAAAAGCTAATCCCTCTCTGCCGCCCTCAACTTCGCGCTGCGTGACCGAGGATTCCGATCAATCTCGTCTTCACCCGCCGTCACCGGCTTCTTGGTCAGCACCGTCCACGTGCCGTTGTGCGCCCCTTCGCGCAAACTGTCTTTCACGATCCGATCTTCCAGCGAGTGAAAACTGATCACCACGAGGCGTCCCGAGGGCTTAAGCAACTTAGGTGCGGCCTCCATCAATGCCTTGATCTCGTCCAGCTCGCGATTCACGCGAATACGAAGTGCTTGAAAGGTTCGTGTCGCGGGATGAATCCGATCCTGTTTCATTGCCGGGGCGGCTGCGCCAACTATTCGGGCTAAGTGCCCCGTCGTTGTCACCGGCCGCCCTCGAACAATGGCTCTGGCGATTCTCCGCGATCTCCTTTCCTCTCCGTATTCGTAAATGAGGTCCGCCAGCTCGCGCTCGCTCGCTTCATTCACCACTTGTGCGGCGGTCGGGCCCGACTGCGTATTCATCCGCATGTCCAGTGGCCCGTCCGCCATAAAACTGAATCCCCTCGCCGCTTCGTCCAGCTGCAGGCTGCTCACCCCGAAGTCGGCCAGGATCGCATCCACCGATCCCGCCTTCACATGCAGCGGAGCCGCACTGAACGCCTCGTGAATCAGCGTGACCCCCGGAGCATTCACGCCCATGCTCGCCACCACCCGGTCCAGCTTCTCCCTCGCAAGTTCCAGTGCCGCCGGGTCCCGGTCAAAGCCGATCAACCTGCCCGACGGGCCCAAATTGTTCACGATTTCCGCAGCATGCCCGGCCAGCCCCAGGGTGCAATCCACCACTGTGCTCCCAGGCTTGATCTGGAGATACTCGATCGCTTCTTTTAAAAGAACCGGCACATGGCGTTCGCTCGATCTCGTCATGTGCTCCCCCTGGGGGGTGGGCGATTCGGCTTAAAGACCGAAATCGCTTAGTGAATCCAACATCGCGGGCGTCATCTCGCTGCCTTCGACGCTTTCTCTCAAACTCTTCAGGCTCGAAACCCTCAGCAGGTTGCCTTCGCCCGATACCTTCACTTCTCCCGACAAATCCGCCTTGCGCCGCAACTCCTCGGGAATCTGCATCCGGCCCTGCGGATCCATGTCCGCCCGGTCTCCGTACAGGTTGTAGCGGGTCAGAAGCATCTTCCTCGCCGGATTGCTCTGCGGCATCGCGAATACCTTCTTCTGCCGCTCCAGCCACTCCGGCATGGGGTAAATCTCTGCGCTCTCCCCGTCCACGCTGGTGATATAAAAGGCGTTGAATCCTTTGCCGTACTTGCGCTCTACAAATCCTTTAAATTCCGCCGGTAATTTCAAGCGGCCCCGGTCGTCCAATTTGGTCTTCGGATTGCCGCTAAAACCGTATTCCAGATCAGCCCAGCCGCCGGAATGCTCAGCCGCATCCTCTGTTGAGGACTTCGGCTCGTCGGGTTCGGAATGATCGACCACGTTGTTTGACCCAGTTTCTCGCTGATCTCGCGGCTGATTGGCCCATTCAGCCCCAAATTGGCCCTTGCAGACCCAGTATCACCCAAAACACTTCGGGGTGATAGGTGGAAAAAGTGGCGTGTTGTGAAGAACTTGCGACAGAAATGTGAAGGAATTCCCCGCAATTCTCTAAAAACACCACCCCTAGAAGCAATGAGGCGGGTAAACCACTACATATTGTGGGGAGTAACTAGGCTGGTTCGCGAAACCCGGGTTGGGATTGCAGTTTGTGTATCCGTAGTGTAAGGCGAAATAAAGGCGAAAAGAGCTGTGGTTTAGCTCACGGCTGGATTGCGGTGCGAGCGCTCCCGCTCCACGATCATCTTCAATAAATAGACCAGCACCAGCACATTCACCACCAGCAGCGCTACCCGCGGCGTTGTACAGCGCCGCATGATTTCGTGGATTTCAAAGGGCAGGAACGACGCCGTGATGAACAGCGTAAGGTATTCGCCCCACGCCTTTTCCAGGTACAGCCCTATGCCCTCGAATATCCCCACCCCCGCATAACAGAAGGCCGCAAAACCTATCCGGCGCAGCATCGGGTCGTTGAGGAGCGAAGCCCGGTCGAGGAGAAAATTGACAATGCGTCCTTCCGGGTTGAAGCGAAGGTCGCTGGCGATCTGGCCGAGCACGTCGGCCACGTCTTTGTGCACCAGGTGCATCGCGCCGACGCCCAGGGCAATGAAGAACAGGGCCTGGAGAAGTTTATAAACCGCAATCAGGACGAGTCCTTTATTGTGCCGGCGCGGCTTCTGCGCGATTTGCAGTGAGGAACCCGTCATGATCTCCAGCGGCCCCGGCGTGCTCGGACCCATGACTCCATCTTACTTGAGGCCGGACAGGCTCAGTCTTGCTCACGGGCAATCCGGATTGGCTGACATTTCAGCGGATGGGCCCGGGGGCATTCGCAGGACCAACAGCAGTGCGGAGGACTATGCGTGCAGTGAAAGCACGCGCGGGGTTTTCAAAATCCATCGCCGGGAGCGACGGCGTTCTCCGGGTGTAGTCATCTCGATGGAGGTAGTACACATGCTTCGCATTCGCAATATCGCGCTTGCCGCGCTTTCGGCTGTTTCGCTTAGTCTCGTTCCTTCCACGGCCCACGCACAGAAGGACCCCGAGGTCGGTGGCGCTGCCATGTTCGCCAACAAGACCATTGTTGAAAATGCCGTGAACTCGAAGGATCACACCACGCTGGTAGCCGCGGTGAAAGCCGCCGGGCTGGCGGAAACCCTGCAGGGCGCAGGACCGTTCACCGTGTTTGCTCCCACCAATGAAGCATTCGACAAACTCCCCGCCGGCACCGTGGACACTTTGCTCAAGCCGGAGAACAAGGACCAGCTCACCAAGGTTCTGACCTATCACGTCGTCGCGGGCAGAGTGACTTCCAAAGACCTGGTGAAGCAGATCAAGGCGGGCGGCGGCACGGCGATGCTCAAGACGGTCGCGGGCGGCATGCTTACCGCCAAGCTTGACGGCGGCAAGGTTGTTCTCACCGACGAAAAGGGCGGGATGTCTACGGTCACCATCGCAGACGTCTACCAGTCGAATGGCGTGATTCACGTCGTGGACTCGGTTTTGTTGCCCAACTAAGCGGAAGCCGCAAAGGCAGAGCGCGGAGGTGGAGAGTTGAGACTCGCCGCCCTCGCGCCACTCGCCGCAGGATTCCTCTGGCATATAACATCAAGCCAATGGCACAGCGATTCGAATCCCGGCAGTGGGTACCTTTTCCGATCGAACTGGTATTTGCATTCTTTGCCAATCCATCGAATCTTCCGCATCTGATGCCGCCGACGCAGCAGGGGCGCATTGAAGATATTCGCCTGAGCCCGCCTCCGCCCCGTCCGATGGCGCAGGAGGCGGCGCGCCGGTTTCGCAGTGTTGCGGCCGGAGTGGGCACCGAAATCATCATCAGCTTCAGGCCGGTGGTTTTTCTTCCCCAGCGCGTGGGATGGACGGCGCGGATTGTGGAGTTCGAGTGGAACAGCCACTTCGCGGACGAGCAGATCAAGGGTCCTTTCAAGAGCTTTCACCATCGCCACGGGACGATGCGCGAAATTCGCGACGGAGTTGAGGGAACAGTGGTGACCGATGCGGTTGATTACGAGCTGCCTTTGGGCGGGCTGGGAAAACTCGGTGGCGGAGTGGTTCGCGCGCAGTTAGAGAAGGGATGGGCGTTCCGGAGGAAGCGACTGCCCGAAATATTGTCGGCGGCGGCCCGCCAGGCGGTGCAGCGTTCATAACTCGCCGTCGCATTTGCGCGTCCAGGGAGTTGGCTGAATGGCGCACTGGGGAGATCGAAATCAATGTTCCACGCCCGTGCGGCGAAAATGTTCCACGTGGAACAATCGTGGCATCGCGAGAGCGGGTTGAAGCCGGCGATGCGGAATTTTATGAACGATTGTGAATCTCAGAGTGCGCTCAGCAGAGGCGCCGGTTATCTCGCTGGCCGCGGCTGGGTTAGGCGTCGTTTAGGCATTTGAATTTTTAGAGTCGATCGCAGCTGTCAAGAGGCCGGGCAAAATTTATTTTCTGACGGTCACTTTTTCTCCCGTAGACGTCTACCCCACACATGGTTCCACAGCCTTTTAGGGACGGAATGCGCCACGGCGCGCGCACCGCTTTGCCGCTCCGTCTCAGAGTTTATTCCCTTTTCTATTTCTTCACATTGAGCAGGCCGTCGCGATCGAGGACGTTGCCATCGACGATAAGGGTGGAGATGCGGCGCGCGTTCCAGACGCTGACAGTGGGATCGGCGTCCACCACCACGATGTCGGCGCGGCGTCCGGGAGTGACCTGGCCGAGATCTGTCCAGTTGAATTGGAGCGCGTAGTTGTTGGTGGCCGCGGCCAGGGCCTCGCGCGCGGACAGGCCGATGCGGACGAGCATCTCGAGTTCGGTGTGCATGGAGATTCCGCTCATGGTTCCGAAGGCGGGTGCGCCGGAAGCGGCAAGATAGTGGGGATAGGCTTCGAAGATCACCTGATTGATGCGCCACAGGCGGAGGGCGGACTGGTCAGCCTTCTTGCGCAGGTTCTCTTCCATGTAGCGTTGCGCGACCGCGGGGAGATGCCGCGACCATCCGGGAAGGGGATAGTTCATCTCGCCGGTGGCGCGATCGGAAGGCTGGTACATGCGGGCAGGATCGAGGAGGGCGGCGGCGGGATCGGTCCACAGGTTGCGATGGCCGGGGAGGCGCAGGTAATAAAGGCTGAAGGTCGGCAGCAGGGCGGCGTGGTGCCTGGCAAGGAACTGCGCGTAGGCGCGCACGTGCGGGTCAGTGGGGGGCAGGCGTTCGGAGTAATCGTAGGCGGTGGTCGCGGCGGACCCTTCGGGATCTTCCACCAGGGGAGCCTGCAATTCGTCGGGAATTACGCCCAGTTCGTAGCGGCTCATGTGGAGCAGCGCGTCTACGCCCGCTTCGATGCCGACTTTGTAGGGCGTGGACACGAACTCACCATAAGTGACAACGCCAAGTTGGTGAGCGTGGGTAATGATCCATTGTGTATTGGCGGCGGTGAGGTTGTGACCCAGCCAGAGGACGCGGGTTCCGAGCCTGGCGGTATCGGCAAGCTGGCGCGCGGTGTCATCGGGGCTGAGCTCGACTGGCCTGCCGGTCTCGCGCAGTTTTTCCGTCCAGCCATTGTGCCCGATGAGCAGGCTCCAGTCGTCGGTGGTGCCGATGGAATCGAGGAGGTAGATATTGGGGCTGGGGGTGGCGGAGTAGATGTGCCCTCTTCGCGCGTCGGCACTGGCGACGACCGTGGTGACACCCATATAGAGATCGGCATTGGCTTCGCCCTGGCTGCTGAGGCCGGTGAAGCCATCGATCAATCCAGGGAGGATGAATTTTCCAGTGCAGTCGATCACGCGCGCGCCTTTGGGAATGGGGACGTCGGCGCGGGAACCAACATCGGTGATCTTCCCGTTTTGCACGATGACGATGGCGTCAGGCAGATCCTTTGCGGAGTGGCCCCACTCGGTCACGTCGACCACGGTGCCACCAGCAAGGACAAGCGGGACGGGGGGTGGCGGAGGCGTGGGCTGCGGCCAGGCCACGCAACTCCCCAGAGCCGCGCCGCCCATCCACAGCAGGATCATACGAACCAGTCGCATATATGGTCTGATGAGGATTGTCGCACAGCCGCTCCGAGGCGGTCGTTGATCAAGGCGCAAGAATGTTCCACACACGCAAAACCAGCAGGCCACACGCTTCACGGGACGGAGTTGGATTGATTCGCAGGCCTATCGAGACGTGCCGCGCGGTGCGAGAGGATTCGCCGGGATGGCACAGTCTGACGGGCAAGCTACCTGGAACGAATGCGGCGAAGGAGTCATGCGGCCGACGCTTACGCGTAGTCAACGCGATGGGAACCCAGGCTTTATCACGAGACTTTCATCTGTCCGGGGTCCATCGCGCCTCTTCCTGCGCGGACAAGGTCAAACTGGAAGTTGTCTTAACAATTTCCGTCCCTGACCTGTCGCTGAGCCGAAAGCGCGTGGCGGTAAAGCCGAGCGCCGAGAGATCCACCTTAAATCGGCGCGGTTTCCCAGACAGGTTTTTCAGCACAAATCCATCTTCGCTAAAGCTGTAGCGCACCGCGTATTCGGGGATTTCGAATTCCACACTGCCGTAGCTGGTGAGATGCGGGGTGACAGACAAGTCAGCATCGGCGGGAACGGAGAGGCCCAGGTATTTCCCGATCAGGACGGCCGTGAACACATTGGGATATTCATAGTATTTCTGAGCGCCGTGCGAGTTCTTCCCATCAATGTAAAAAACATGATCCATATCGTAGCGTTCGCTCATGTAGTAGTTGTCTTTTGAGGCCTCGGCGGCCACGGCCTGGAGCTGGTTCAACAACATTCCGCTCTTCCCCTCGGCGGCATAGAAGGCGGCATCCCAGTACCAGTACCTGCCGGCCGCACAAAGGTCATAGGGGCCGCCGTCTCCGATTTCGGACTTGTTGTAATCGGCGATATGAGCAGCCAGAAAACTGGGGAATCGTTCAAACTCAACGGCATTCGCGTCGATCAAGCGCCGCACCGCGGAGGCCTGATCTGCGGTTGCGTATCCGAACGTGACGGGGAGTTCGTTGGCCAGAAGATGAATGTGATCGTGAGCCTTGCCATCGCGATCGATCCAATCAATGAAGCGCTGATTGTCCCCGTCCCAGAAGCCCATGGGCAACGGCGCAACCAGTACAGCGGCCATTTTCCTGGCATTCGCAGTGAATCCGGCAGCCTGATCCTGTCTTCCCAACAGCCTCTCGATGCCTGCCAGCAGTTCGAACGCATGAGCGGCAAAGGCCTGCGCTTCGGTCTCACGTCCGTCCTTCATCACCTGGTCTTCGTAATAAACGTCGGACCACACGCGGCCGTACTGATCCGTGTTCGACAGTATCCAGCCCGCCGCGTGTTCGAGATTTCCGACATTGGAGCGCAGCCACGCAGTGTCTTTTCGGGCTTCGTAATAGTGCCAGGCCTCTTCGATCACTTCGATGTCTCCGGTCAAAGGGAACATGGCGGCATTCTGCTTGTTGTTCTGACTGTTTCTACGCACGTGGTACTCGCGTCTTCCATCCGGTTGCACTGAGGTCGGCGCGCGAAAGAGGTGTTCGGGGTCATCGTTCATCAGCTTGAACTGGAGTTCGATCATTCGCTTCACGACATCGAGATCGACCTCAGAGCCCATGGCCAGACGCCCTTTGATCTGGAATTCGTGGTCCACGGCGGGGTAAGAGCCGGCGTAGGAGTTGACATTTAGCGTGCTCAGAACGTATCCGCTGCTATAGGGGAACGTCGCTGCCATGGTCTTCTCCACAACCGACGGCAACATGGTGCCCCAGTAGAAGCCAGCCAGAGTTTTTTCCAGTTCGGCGGCGCCGGTGAAGGAGAAGGAGAAACGGTGCCCGAAGGGATCGCTGTGGGGGCGAGCTTCCGCCGGCGAGAGCGTCGCGCGCTCCGCATCGAGAGTCACCGTTAATCCCGCTTCGGTCTTTTTCGCAGTGAGACTGCCGGCGCGCAGCGTGACGCGCCAGGAGTGATCCTTGGAGCCCGCGTCGAGTGGCAGGATCCACAGGCTGGTATTGGCTTTCACCTGCACGTCGTTCGAACTGACCGGAAGCACCCACCACTGGTTTGCTTCGTGTTGAACGCCCAGACCCTGGCAACGGGTGAACACCAATTCAATTGGGGTTCGCGCGTCTTTTCGCGTGATCAATAGGTCCTCTTGAGCCCGAGTCACGACGGCATTCTCAATCGACTGCAGGATTCCGTCTGCGTCAGCCGAGTCGGCTCCAGTAGAGGCCGGTTTTTCGGCCCGCGCACAGAGCTGCGCTGATGCGCCGAGTAACAGGACGATCGCGATCAGTGTTTTCATTGAGCCTCTGAATGAGTTGCGAAGAGTTTTGCCAAAGGAAGGGGCCGGCGTTTCGGAGTCCAAGAGAAGCAAGCAGACTGATGCGCCTCGAGTCTGGCGGGCGGTTATTTCTGCGGCAAGGCATGCGCGGCGCGAGCGGCTCCCTGCAGGGCGCCACGGCGGCCGGGAGCGTTGACCAGCGCGGTGTCGAATGCGGCTGCGGCCGAAGCGGGGTTGCCCTGCAGGAGGAGGAGTTCTCCAAGCTGCTCGCGAGCGGGAACGATGGGCCCGGGGGTGGCAGGAAGTTTTTCGATTCCGTCTTCGTCGTCGGCGGTGCGGCGCAGGAGAGTCGCGGCTTCATCGGATCGGCCTTCGGCCTGGGCTGCCCATGCGGACACTTCGCGGGCCATGATGTCGACCTGGGTTGCCCAGTAGTCAGTGCCTGATGCGCGCAGCTTTTCCTGGAGCGTAAGCAGGGTGTCGGCCTCGATGCGAGCCTCTTTAGGATGGCCATCACGGGCGAATCCCATGCCGCGCGTCCAGACGGCGATGGCGACAACCTGCGGTGAAGCGGAGTCGGGCGGCAAGGGGATTCTCTGGGCATCGCTCCACTGGTGCCGTTCGACGATGTAGCGAATGGGCATCACGGTTGCGGCGTAGCCGGCCTTGAAATCGGCCATGTTTGGATTGTGAAGATCGCCCAACTGGTGGATGACCTGGGCTGCTTCGCTGTCGCGTCCGCTCTGCAGGTAGGCGTAGACGAGGTAGTCCATTGCATGCAGCTCTTCGCCGGTGTCGCCCTGCTGCTCCGCGGCATTACGGGCAGCGAGGTTGGAGGTGATGGAGTCATCCCACATGCCGAGGCGCGTGAAGATGTGCGACGGCATGTGCAGCGCGTGCGGAGCGGAGGGAGCAATGCGGGCGTAGGCGCGAGCGGCGGGGAGGCCGCGGGATGCCAGTTCCTGACTGTCGCAGGCATGAATCAGGTAGTGCGGGATTCCGGGATGATCAGGGTGTTCACGATAAAGAGGCTCAAGCAGGGCGGCGGCTTGCTTTTGCTTGAAGTGGGTTTTGTCGGTTGGGGATGCATTCGAGATGAGCGCGAGCGCGTAGAAGACCTGGGATTCAATGTCGGTGGGGTTTGCTTGAGCGAGTTCGTGCATGGCGGCTTCGTAGCTTGCGGCGCGGGTGTTGTAGGGGATGGCGGGATCGCTGAACAGCAAGCTGAGCGCGTGGATGAAGCCGCGCTCGCGTTCGGTGTCGGGGCTGAGCGATCGGGCGAGCGTGATCTCGTTCTGAGCAAGGGAGAATCCCTGGGGTGGAAGATGCGGCTCCCAGAGCTGGTGGAAGCGGGTCATGGCGATTCCCCAGTGGGCCATGGCGCAGTGAGGGTCTTGGGCGGCAACGGTGCGGAAGGCATCTTCCGCGGGCCGGTAGGCGAAGGAGTGCAACAGGGCCACGGCGCGATCGAAGGAGGGCTGAGCCGCGGGTTGGCAGGAAGTCGGGAAGGAGACGGTGCCGAGCTTTTCGGGCGGGGGGTGATCATGTTCCTGCGCGGCGGAGAGAGCCGGAAGGAGCAATGCCAGGATGAGGATTCGCTGCATTCTTTCGGGCTCCAAAAAACATGGCTGGGCTGAAGACCCTCAGATTCTACGTGATTTTTCTCTGGCGGGCCTTCCAATAGAACTTCGAGGGGAGTATGATTTGGTTCCAATAGAAGTTCGAGGGGAGAAGACCGATGCAGAAGAGCAGCCAGGCGCAGAGTGAGATGCTCAAGGGCACTCTGGACATGATGATCCTGCGGACGCTGGTGGGCGGTGAGGCTCACGGGCACACGATTGCGAAGGTCATCGAGCATACATCCGAGGATCTGCTGGAGGTGGAGCAGGGATCGCTGTATCCGGCGCTGCATCGGCTTGAGGACCGAGGCTGGGTTTCATCGTTCTGGGGCTTGAGCGAGAACAATCGCAAGGCGAAGTTCTACAAGCTGACGGCGGAAGGCCGCAAGCAGCTTTTGCGCGAGACCAGCCGCTGGCGGCAGATGACGCGGGCCATCGGGCTGGTGATGGGCGAAGAGGGAGGGGCGCAATGAGCTGGTTGCGATTCTTTCGGCACAGGCGTTCCGACGCCGAATTGCGGGACGAGATGGATGCATTTCTCGCCGAAGAGACCGCGGACAACGAGGCGCGGGGCATGGCGCCGGACGAGGCACGGCGGCGGGCGCGGGTGAAGCTGGGCAATCCGCAGAAGGTGCGTGAATCGCTGTGGGAGCAGAACTCTCCAAGATTGTTGGCCAATGCCGGCCATGACGTGCGATATGCGTTTCGCACGCTGAGCCGCACGCCCGGATTCTCGATCATCGCGGTGGCGGTGATGGCGCTGTGCATTGGCGCGGCTACGTCGCTGTTCACGATTGTGCGCTCGGTGCTGCTGAGGCCGCTTCCCTTCCGGGACCCGGGGCGGCTGGTGCTGATTTACGAACATCATCGCGGAGCCGAAGCGAATGCGACTGAGTTCAACTACAACTGGGTGGCACCGGCGGATTTCTATGACTGGCGCGCGAAGACCAACGGTTTCGAAGACATGGCGGTGATGCGTTATGCAGGGTACAACCTGACTGGCGAACGAGGCGAGTTGCCGGAGGCGGTGCGGGCGGCGGCCGGGTCATGGAATTTGTTTCCGCTGCTGGGAGTGCAGCCGGCATTGGGGAGGACGTTTACCGAGGCAGAGGACCGGCCGGGGAATAGCGTCGTGATGCTGAGCTGGAGTGTGTTTCAAAGGCGGTTTGCAGGTGATGCGCAGATCGTCGGGCGGCAGATTCACCTGGACGGCAAGCCGACCACGGTAGTGGGTGTGCTGCCCGCCTGGTTCACTTATCCCGACGCGGGCATCCAGTTATGGGTTCCGTATCAAGCCGATGCCACGGCGGAGATGTTGCAGCATCACGACTGGCATCAGAGCCGGGTGGTAGCGCGTTTGCGGCCGGGGGTGAGCCTGGCCAGCGCGGTGGCGCAGGTGGGCGCGGTGCAATACCAGCTTCATCTGCAGTACCCGCACGCTCCGGTGAACGAGGAAGTTGCGCCACGTTCGCTGAACGAGGATTTGGCCGGCAATGTGAAAAAGCCGCTGAGACTGTTGCTTTGGGCGGTTGGCTGCATGCTGCTGATCGGGTGCCTCAACGTTTCGAATCTGCTGATTGCGCGGGGCGCGGCACGACAGAAGGAGGTCGCGATCCGGAGCGCTCTGGGAGCGCAGCGCGCCACCCTGATTCGCGAACAGATGACCGAGAGCGTGGTGATCTGCGCGGCGGGGGGAGTGGGCGGCATCCTGTTGTCGATCGTTGCTACGCGATTGCTGGCGCGAGCATGGAAAGACCTGCCCAGCGCGCAAAGCATTCACATCGACGGTGTGGTGATCGGGTTTGCGTGCGTGCTGATGTTCGCAGCGGCGCTGTTGGCGGGGTTGCTGCCGGCGCTTTCGACCACGGGCAAGACGATGCTGAAAGCGCTGCAGACCTCGGTGCGCACCGGTGCGAGCAGTGTTTCGCGGACGGCGATGCGGAAGGCGCTGCTGACGGTCGAGATCGGCATCACGGTGGTGTTGCTGGTGGCATCGGGCCTGCTGCTCAAGAGCTTCATGCGGCTGCGCTCGGCGGATGTGGGGTCGATTACGGAAAACGTGCTCACGCTGGAGTACAGCCTGCCGGAAAAGAGTTACGACACGCCGGAGAAGATGAACGCATTCAACGAAGCAATGCTGGAGCGGGTGAGAGCCATACCCGGGGTGCGCGGCGCGGCATTGGGAAACACAGTTCCGGCAGCGGGGTACGGGGGAGATTTCGTGTTCACGGTGAAGGAGCATCCTCCCGTGAAGGCCGGAGAAGAGCTGCCCGAAGCGCTGTCGCGCTGGGCCGATCCAGGCTATTTCAGCGCTCTTGGGATTCCGCTGGTGAGCGGCCGGTTCTTCAGCAACGACGAGCGCGGGGCACGATCGTACAAGGTGATCGTGAGCCGCCAACTGGCGCGGCAATATTTTCCCGGTGACGATCCCATCGGCAAGCACCTGCACGTTCCGGCGCATTTCCATCGCGGAGCGCCGGACGACGTGGATTACGAAATCGTAGGCGTCGTCGGCGACACGTTGTACCAGGTGGGCCAGGCGACGAAGCCGACCATGTATTTTCCTATGCTGGAGGGAGTCAGTGGCGGGGTGCTGGCGGTGCATACGGCATCGGACCCGTTGCAGTTCTCAGTGCCGGTGCAGAAGCAGATCGCATCTCTCGATCCCGGGCTTCCGGTTTCGGAGGTGCGCACCATGAACGAGGTGATTGGCGAGTCACTGGTTAACGCACGCCTGAGCGCGACGCTGGTGCTTGCGTTTGCGATCTTGTCGCTGCTGCTGGCGTCGGTGGGATTGTACGGGGTGCTGTCGTATCTGGCCACGCAGCGAACTTCGGAGCTGGGGATCCGCATGGCCCTCGGGGCGCAACGCGATCAGCTGTTGCAGTTGATGCTGATCGATGGCCTGCGGCCGGCGCTGTTCGGGTTGGGGCTGGGGCTGGTGATGAGTTTTGCGGCGACACGTGTTCTCCAGTCGATGCTGTTCGGAACCAGGGCTCTGGATCCGGTGGTTCTCTCCGCCGTGATTGCGATGCTGCTGGCAGTTGCGGTGCTGGCCTGCCTGATTCCGGCATGGCGGGCTTCCCGGCTGGATCCCATGCGGGCCCTGCGCACCGAGTAGCGAACGCCGCGTTCAAAGTGCGATCAAGGACTGGGGCTGCGTGAGCAGAGGCAGAGGCGAGGCAGCCCCTCTGCGCGCCAGCCCATCGCGCATGTCCGGTCGCGCATGGCCGGTCGCGCATGGCCGGTCGCGCACGGCCCGAGCTCAATTCGTTCTGAGAGCTTCAACCGGATCGACCGAAGCAGCCCTGGATGCCGGGACCATCGCGGCCAGCAGCGCGCAAAGGATAAGTCCGGCGGGGGCCAGCCCGATGGTCCACGGATCCAGGGCGCCGACACCGAAGAGAAATGCCTTCAACAGCTTCCCGGCGGCGATCGACAGTCCTATTCCCATCACGGTTCCGGCGCCCAGCCAAATCAGGGTCTGGCGCAACATCATCGCGATCACGCGGCCGCGATCGGCGCCGAGCGCCATGCGAATCCCGATCTCCTGAGTTCTCTGCGCGACCAGAAAGCTGAGGAGCCCATACAATCCCACCACCGTAATGATGAGCACGAGGACCCCGAATACTCCGAGCACTTGGGCAGCGAGTCTTTGCGCGCCGATCGAGTCCTCGACGGCCTGGGCCATCGTGGAGCATTCACCGATGGCCAGATGCGGGTTGGCGCGCTGAATGCGGCGCCTGAGATCCGGAATCAGCAGGCCGGGCGGCATGCCGGTGCGCACCGCCACCTGCATGAAGCGGCCCAGGAGCGCGCGATAGATCTGCTGATCCGGTCCCACCTGCGAAACGGGGAGATAGAACTCGGGTTCACTGGGCGCGGCCACTCCGTCCTGATGCACGTCGTCGATCACGCCTACCACGGTCGCGGCGCGCGGCACATGACCGAAGCGGATCACCTTCCCAAGAGCGTTGCCGCCACCGAGGCAGCGATTGACGAAGGTCTGATTCACAACCATCACGGGCTGGCTGGACGCGGTGTCTGCGTCCGTAAAAAAGCGTCCGTTCCGCATACCGACTCCGAGCGCGTCGATCAAGCCTGGGGTTGCCGCCCTCACGTTGGCGCTTCCGTCGCCTTGCATCCACTCGGTGGCATAGACGGCGGTGATCAGTTCGACGGGATGCTGGATAGGCAGGACGGTCGAGAGCGCGGCGGCCCGTACTCCGGGCATGCGCCGGATCTCATCGAGGAGCGGCTGCCAGACGGCTGTCGCTACATTGCGGTCTCTGTACATGTCGTTGGGGATGGTCAGGCTGGTAAGCACCAGGTGATCGGTCGTGAAGCCGAGCGGCACATGCCGCAAGGCATACATGGTGCGCATCATCAACCCGGCAGCGATGAGCAGGGTGACAGACAGCGCGACTTCGCCGACCAGCAACGCGGCGCGGGTGCGGCTTTGTCCGCGGACCCCGGCCTGTGTGCGTCCACTGTTTTTCAGCCCCGCATCTATATTTTTCCGCGCCGCCAGCAGTGCCGGGAGTGCGCCGAAGGCGAGGGTAGTGACCAGGGTGAGGAGCACGAGCGCGAACCACACCGGCCAGCTTAAATGGATCTCCGCGGCCAGCGGCAGCTTGTGGATGAGCGAAGGCCGGAAGGCGCGCAACAGGGCTGCGGCGAGTGCCAGTCCGCATCCTGCTCCGATCGAACTGAGCACCAGGCTCTCGTTTATGAACTGCATGAGGATGCGCCCCCTTCCGGCCCCGAGGGCGGTACGTACCGCAATTTCGGTTCGCCGCGACACCGCCCGCGCGAGGAGAAGCCCGGCCACGTTGCTGCACGCAATCAACCAGACCACGGCGACGGCGACCTCGAGGGCGAGCAGCGCCGGGCGTACATCCGCCACCAGCAGGTCGCGCACTCCGGCGAGCCGGAACTGGCTCTCGCCGGGCCTGGCAAACCGGGCATGCGCATGCGTCAAGCGGACCTCGACGGCCTGCGCGGGTACACCCGGGTTGACTCGCACCAGGGGAGAGAAAGAGGCATAGGAATCGCGGTTGGCGGCGGCGAGGGCGGGAGGGTCGACCGGTACCCAGGCCTCGGGCCGGTTTTCCCACATGGGGTAGATGAACGGCGGCGGCATCACTCCGATCACGGTGTGCGGCACTCCGCCGATGTGGAGGGTCTTGCCCAGGACCTCGCGGTCGCCAGCGAAATCCTGCCGCCACAGCGCGTAGCTCAGGACCACCACATCGGAACGGGAGGCTTCCAGTTCCCCGGGCGAAAATCCGCGCCCCATGAGAGGCTGCGCACCGAGCAGCGGAAAGAGGTTGCGGCTGGCTTGAACCTCGGTGATCAGGACGGCGCCGGCGGGCCCGTCGGCGATGTTCAAACCGCCGCCGCTGAAGGCGACCTCCGCTATTCCTTCAGTGGCGTGCTGCCATTCTCCGATTTCGTCATAAGAGAGGCCCAGGGTGTCGCTGCCCGCGGTGGTTTTTATGGCCGGCTGGTAGAGTCTTCGGTCCGCCTTGAACGGCAGTGGCTTTAGCAGCACCGCGTAAGAGATGGTCAACATCGCGGTCACTGTTCCGATGCCCAGGGCGAGGACCAGGACGGTGAATGCGGCATGGGCCGGAGCGCGGCGGATCTGGCGGACGCCGAGACGCAGGTCGTCGGTAAAGTTACGCGCCCAGCGAGATGCTTGATTCAAGAGGCCACCTCCTCGATGCTTGCTGGAGCCGATTTTAATGCGGACGGGGGCGGCGAGCATCGGGGGCGGTGGGAACCGGAACGGTCCGGTCAGCGCGGGGAATGGGCGGATGAAATCAGCTGGCGACGAGGGTGGGGCGGCGACGAGGAGCCAGCAGCGGCGTTACCCGTGCGTGGGCTTCGTCGACGGATACGCCATAGCGGGCGCGGAGGTCATCGATCTTGCCGTGCTCGATGAAGTGATCGGGCCAGCCGATGCGCACCACGGGAAGCTTGGAGCCGATGGCTTCGAGAGCTTCAAGGACGGCGGAACCGAACCCGCCCATCTTGACGTGATCTTCGAAGGTGACGAAGGCGGCGACGCGGCGGGCGTAGCTCTCAAGCAGCTCGAGGTCGAGAGGCTTGATGAAGCGGGGATTGATGACGGCGGCGGAGAAGCCGTCGCGTTCGAGACGGCCGGCGAGCTCCCAGGCCATGGAGGTCATGGGGCCGAGGCCGAGGATGGCAACGTCCGATCCATCGGACAGCACTTCGGCCTTGCCGATGGGAAGGGCGACGGGCTCGGATTTGCAGACGACGCCAGCGACGGCTCCGCGGGGATAGCGGATGGCGCAGGGGCCGGGCAGTTCGAGGCCGGTCTTCATCATGTCGGCCAGCTCGTCCTCATCCTTCGGCGCCATGAGGGTCATTTCGGGGATGCCGCGCAGGTAGCTTATGTCGAACAGGCCATGGTGGGTGGGGCCGTCGTCGCCGGAGAGGCCGGCGCGGTCCATGCAGAACATGACGGGGAGTTTCTGGAGGGCGACGTCGTGAACGATGGGGTCGAAGGCGCGCTGGAGGAAAGTGGAATAGATGGCGCAGACGGGGCGGAAGCCGCGGGTGGCCATGCCGGCGGCGAAGATCACGGCATGTTCTTCGGCGATGCCTACGTCGAAGTAGCGCTTGGGATGATGGGGCCGGAAGAGGTCGAGGCCGGTGCCGTTGGGCATGGCGGCGGTGATGGCGACGACGCGGCTATCGCGATTGGCGAGGCCCACGAGGGTGTTGGCGAAGGCTTCGGAGTAGGTGGCCTGGGCGGTGGGGCGGGTTTTTCCGGTTTCAGGATCGTAGGGGCCGAGGCCGTGAAATTTTTTCTGCAGATCGAGGGCGGGCTGGAAGCCGCGGCCCTTCTGGGTGAGGACGTGGAGGATGACGGGGCGGTCGGCGGCTTTGAGGAACTTGAAGGTTTCGATGAGCTGGGGAAGATTGTGGCCGTCGATGGGGCCGTAGTAGTCAAGCCCGAACTCTTCAAAGAGCATGGAGGGCCAGAGCATGCCCTTGGCCGCTTCTTCCGCGCGGCGCATGACGTTGACGGCGGTCTTGCCGCCGATCTTCTGCACGATCTTTTTGGCTGATTTGTGCAGCGACTGGTAGTGCTCGTTGGTCACGATGCGGTGGAAATAGCGGGCAATGGCGCCGACGTTGCGATCGATGGACCACTCGTTGTCGTTGAGGACGATGATGAGGCGATTGGTTTGTTCGGCGATGTTGTTGAGGGCTTCAAAGGAGATGCCGTTGGTGAAGGCGGCATCGCCGGCCACGGCGATGATGTTTTCGGTGCCGCCGGCCATGTCGCGGCCGACGGCCATGCCGAGGGCTGCGGAAAGCGCGGTGCCGGCGTGTCCGGCTCCGTAACAGTCGTGTTCGCACTCGGTGCGAAGGGCGAAGCCGTTGAGGCCGCCGGGCTGGCGGATGGTGGCGAAGCGCTCGCGGCGCCCGGTAAGGATTTTATGGGTGTAGACCTGGTGGCTGACGTCGAAGAGGAAGCGATCCTGGGGGGAGTTGAAGACGTAGTGCATGGCGAGGGTGAGTTCCACTACGCCCAGGTTGGGCCCGAGGTGGCCGCCGGTCTTGGCTAAAGTCTGGATGAGAAAGGCGCGAATCTCTTCGGCTAGTTCCGCCAGCTGTGTGAAGTTCAGGCTCTTCACATCGGCAGGGGAATGGATGGATTCCAGCAGTGCTCCCATTTGTTTCCTTCTCCCGAAACCATGCTGGGGATCCAGCAAAAATCCCCGGTCTCCCGGGGACCCCCCTTCCGGGTTTGCCAACGTCCAGTATAGCAACGCCTCCGGTGGCGCAATGGATTGTTAGACGCGCACCAGGCGGTTTTGGATTTGCTTTCTTGGGGTTACGAAGGGGGGTAGAGGGGCGTGTTCCACGGGCGTGCCGGGGCAGGGGAAGGCGCACAATAAGTGATGGGAAGTTCGGGTGCCCGTGGAGGGTCCGGCGGGACGGTGGCATCGGTTGTAGGATGGGCGAAGATCATCAGGCAGGAAGTCAGACAGGATTTCACCAGAAGGGGAACGGAGTGTCGCATGTTCGATTGGTGGAAGGGGAAACTCTATCCAGCGGGGCTGCTGGCGGCCCTGGTGATGGCCGGGCCGGGCGCGGCGTGGGGCCAGATGCTGGAGCCGTCGACTCCTTCTACCGCCCCCAACCCGCTGTCAGATCCGACGGCACATCCGGGGAAGACGCTGCTGTTTGACCTGGAGGCGCGGTTCGCCAAGGATGTGCTGGCCAAGGGTGGCGCGGGATTCGCGGAGTGGTTTGCGGAGGACGGGGTGGTGCTGGGAAACGGAGCGGCTCCGCTGATCGGGCGGGTGGCGATCGAGCGGTCGGCCACGTGGGACCCCAAGGTCTATCAGCTGACCTGGACGCCGACCGATGCGCACATGAGCCCATCCGGGGATATGGGATACACGTGGGGTCACTTCGAAGGGCACAGCAAGGACGCCAACGGCAACGCGGTGAAGATCAGCGGCCGCTACATGACGATCTGGCGAAAACAGCCGGATGGGGAGTGGAAGGTGGTGCTGGACGGAGGCGCGAATGAGCCGGCGGACAGCGGGGACTGCTGCAGGATTCCTCCGGCAGGCTGAGAAGGGCCGGAGTGATCTGAGCGGGCTTGAAAATGGCGCGGCGGGATCGCTAGCGCATTTATATATCGCAAGTAACCATAACTAACATTACTCAAAATTAAATCCAGTTACTTACGTGGCAGATACCGGCGGTGCGTGCTTCCCCGTTTGTGCCAGAGCCAACCTTAACGCGGGCTTTCATACTAAGTATCAGGCGGGGCAATCCATCCAACTGATGAGGGTAGACGGCGCCCAGGCGGTTTCATGCTTGAATCCATACGCAGTGCGGGCATCGTTCCGCGGTCCGATTTTGATCTCATGGACCGCTCCGCCGATCCTGCGCTCGATGAGCTGACGGAGCTTGCCGCGGTTCTGTGCAGTGCCGATTACGCCTATGTAGGGTCGCTGGACTTTAACCGGCTGTGGTTCAAATCGCGATTCGGGTTTACGGCAGCGGACCAGCCGCGGGCCGATGCGGCGTGCCGGTTTGTGGTGGATGACGGCGATGCGCTGATGATTCGGGACGCGGGGTCGGATCCGAGATTTGCCCCGCCGGGGATCGAGCTGCCGGGATGCAAACCATGCCGGTCGTATGCGGGGGTTCCGCTGATAGGCACCAACCACCAGGTGCTGGGCACGGTGGCGGTGCTGGCGCGGAAGCCTGACCAGTTCTGCCGGGAGCATCTGACGCTGCTGGAAGTGCTGGGGCGGCAGTTCGTAACACGGCTGGAGTTGTACAACCGGGTGCGGGCTCAGGAGCAGGCGCAACGGGCGCGGCAGCGGACGGAGCGGGCGCTGGCGATGGAGCGGCTGTTTGTGGCCTCGACGCTTGACTCGATTCCGGCGCTGGTGGTGGTACTGGATACGGCGGGGCGGGTGGTTCGGTTTAATCAGCCGTGCGCGCAGATGACTGGCCTGAGCATGGCGGACGCAGCGGGGCGTCCGTTTGTGGAGGAGCTGCTGGGGGCCGAGGATCGGGCCTGGGCAGCGTCAAAGCTGCGGGAGGCGGCGGGGGGCCAGGTTTCCGGGCCGCATGAAACCCCGTGGCGGGTGGCGGGCAAGCAGGTGCGGCAGGTGAGCTGGACGCTGCGGCCGCTGAAGGGGCCGAACGGCGAGATTCAATACCTGATCATCAGCGGGCAGGATGTGACCGACCAGCGCGAGGCCGAAGAGGCTCTGCTTTCCAACGAGAACCGTTACCGCGAGGTGGTGGAGAGCAGCCTGGGATTTGTATTCACCAGCACGATGGAAGGGCGGCTGACGTCGCTGAACGCGTTCACGGCGGAGACGCTGGGTTATCGCATCGAGGATCTGACGGGCCGGCACGTGGCGGAACTGCTGGATTCGACGGGAGCGGCGACGCTGCAGGAGTGCATGCGGACCTTGCGCAACAACGAAGAGTGGCAGGGGGCGCTGCCGGTCCGCCGCAGCGATGGGATTTATCGCCGTATCGCGTGCCGCTGCCGGCGAATGCAGCTGGCCGGGGACCGCCATTTCATCCTCATTCACGGCATCGACGTGACGGAGCAGCACGAAGCGGAGGAGGCGCTGCACCTGGCCATGCGGCAGCGGGAGTTGATCCTGGAGTCAGTAGGCGACGGGATCTATGGGATCGACCTGGATGGACGGCTGACGTTCATCAACGAGGCGGGAGCGCGATCCCTGGGCTACGAGCCTGAGGAGCTGGTCGGGCGGCAGGTGCACGAGGTGATCCACCACAGCCACCGGGACGGAACTCCGTATTCAAAGGCGACCAGTCCAATCCTGCAGGGCATGCGGCGGCGGGAGACAGTGCGCATGCGGGACGAGGTGTTCTGGCAGCATGACGGGTCGACGATCCCGGTGGAGTACATTGCCAGCCCACTGATCGAGGACGGTCAGATTTCGGGAATGGTGGTGGCGTTCCAGGATGTGTCGGAGCGGCGGCGGCTGGAAAAGATGAAGGACGAGTTCATCTCGACGGTGAGCCACGAGCTGCGGACGCCCCTGACATCGCTGCGCGCGGCGCTGGGGCTGATTTCTTCGGGATCGCTGGACAAGCGGCCGGAGAAACAGCGGCAGATGGTGGAGATGGCGATCGGCAACTGCGACCGCCTGGTGCGGCTGGTGAACGACATCCTGGACTTTGAGAAGGTGGAGCATGGGCGGCTGGCGCTGCATCGCGCGCCGGTGATGGCGGGGGACCTGCTGCGCAGGGCGGCGGACGCGGCGCATTCGCTGGCGAGCGCGGCGCGCATCAAGTTCCAGGTGGGCTCGGGCCATGAAATGGTCCTGGCGGATGGGGAACGGAGCCTGCAGGTGCTGAACGAACTGGTCTCGAATGCGATCAAGTTTTCGCCGCCGGAGACGGTGATACGGCTGGGGACGGAGCCGTTTGGAGACGGCGAGGTGTGCTTCTCGGTGCAGGACGAGGGCCGCGGGATCGCGGCGGAAAAGCTGGAACACATTTTCGACCGCTTCCAGCAGGGCGATGCGTCAGACACGCGGGCGCTGGGGGGAACGGGGCTTGGCCTGGCGCTATGCCGCAGCATCGTGGAGCAGCATGGGGGGCGGATCTGGGCGGAAAGCGAACCGAACCACGGAAGCCGTTTTCTGTTCACTCTTCCCGCGGCGTCACCGACCGCTCCCTGAGTTCGGAGGGACGCGTGGCAGAGAAGAACCCTCGTTCCGTGTGCCGGCGTGATAGCACCCTGGCGGGACGGCGAAGGGGCTAGAAAACTACATCCAGGAAGATGCCCGGCAAAAAAGGGTGTCTTTGCGCTCGCGAGTTGAGTCCAATACAGCATGGAAGGAGGGTTCTTCTCTGCTGATAAGAAAAACCCAACGACATAACGGGCATCCTACAAGCCTGGAGCACACCATTTCATACAGCCTTTTGGCATCTTCTGCTTTTCTGGCCTTGTTCCTGCAAGGAACGACGGCACGTGCGATTGCGCAGCCGCGCCTGACGGAGTCAGGCGTGGGGATCGCGGCCTCCAGCGGACAAGACTCGACGGATTCGTCTTCGCAGGCGAGCCCCGCGGTGTCGGCGTTCATGCATATTCCGGCTTATGATCCGTCGATGGCGGCGGACGCGGATGGCCCGGGGTCGGGTCAGGACCCGCAAAGCACCCCGGCGGGACAAGACAAGACCGACAAGAAAGACAGTCAAGTCAAGCCGGCGGGACAGGACGGTCTTCCGGCGGCGCCGATGCCGCAGAACGGCACGGTGGTCAAAAGGAACGTACAGACCAAGCGCATTCTGGGCATCATTCCGAATTTCCGCTCGGTGAGCACGGACGATAAACTGCCTCCCCAGACTCCGAAGGAAAAGTTCATCACGACGACGCAGGACGCGTTCGATTATTCGTCGGCGGTCATTCCGCTTCTTCTGGCGGGATACAACATGGCGCTGAAGTCGACGCCGGAGTTTGGGCAGGGAGCGGAAGGTTTCGGCAAGTATTTCTGGCATTCCGCTGTTGACCAGACGAGCGAAGACTATCTAGTTGAATTCGTGTTTCCGGTTTTGACGCACGAGGATTCCCGCTACTACACGCTGGGCCGAGGTGGTTTTCTGAAGAGGACGGTTTACGCGACAAGCCGCTCGGTGATCACGCGATCGGATGCGGGCAAGAACACGTTCAACATTTCCGAAGTGCTGGGTGCGGGCTCATCGGCGGCGTTGTCGACAGCCTACTATCCGGCGCAAGAGCGCACTTTTTCCAACGTGGGCAAGAACTGGGCGTTGGATGTTGGGATCGATGCGTTCACGATTTTCCTGAAGGAATTCTGGCCCGATATCAACCACAGCATCTTCCACTACGACGAGGGCAATCAGTAACGACCCGCAAGGTCCGGCCTCCTGATGCTGCGCGTTTGGCTTACGCGACCAGGGATCCAGGCGGCCCGGGGCTTCGGATCGACGCCGCCGGGCCTGTCGATCTTTCTGGGGCGCACTCATCCTGAGTGGCGCCCTCGGCCTAAATTCGTGCGCTACGCAGGCGGTGTGAAACTCTCAAGGGCAGATGCCGACCGGACCGGGCGGAGACAGGCATTGCTCCTTCCGTGCGACGGGGCGTCTTTCCTTGCCGAGCCGTGGTGCTACGATCTTTTACCGGGAATACCTGCGGGAGTCTCGCGAAAGCGCCGCAGGCAGCGGCCGGATGGCAGACTCGCTCCACAGGCAGAGGCGCATCGCTGAATGTGCTTCACGAAGAATTCGCACTTCCCCGCTAGATTTCTCTCAAGCGAGACCTGAACGAATCGATATGCCCCTGACTTCAAGCTTCCTCAATCTTCTGTTCGGTCGGCCGCTGGCGACAAGCGAAGAGCGTGCCGAGCACATCGGCCCCATTGCCGGAATTCCTATCTTCGGTCTGGATGCGCTGAGTTCGGCAGCGTATGGGCCGGAGGCGGCGCTGACGCTTCTAATTCCGCTGGGGCTGGTCGGGGTGCACTACATCGTGCCCATCAGCGGTGCGATTATCGGGCTGCTTTTCATCGTGTTTCTGAGTTACCGGCAGACGATCGAGGCTTACCCGCAAGGGGGCGGATCGTACACCGTCGCCACGGAGAACCTGGGCGCAAATGCGGGATTGCTGGCGGCCGCGGCGCTGATGATCGATTACATTCTGACGGCGGCGGTGGGCATCTCGGCGGGCGTGGGCGCGTTGATTTCGGCGGTGCCTTCGTTGCAGCCCCGCACGCTGGAGCTGTGCCTGGGCGTGCTGCTGGTGTTGACGATTATCAACATGCGGGGAGTGCACGATACGGGCGTGGTGTTCATGATCCCGACATATCTGTTTACGGGAACGCTCCTGGTGGTGATCACGGTGGGGGTATGGCACGCGGCGAGCGCAGGCGGCCATCCCCACCCGGTGACGCAGCTGCCGCCGGTTCCTCCGGCGACGGCGGCGCTGGGCCTGTGGCTGATGCTGAAGGTGTTTGCGTCGGGGTGTACGGCGATGACGGGCGTGGAGGCGGTGAGCAACGGGGTGATGGCATTCCGTGATCCGACGCGCAAGAATGCCAAGATTGCGCTCACCATCATCATCGTGCTGCTGGCGATTCTGCTGGCGGGGATAGCGTTTCTGTGCCGGGCCTACCATATCGCGGCGACCAGTCCGGACGGCCCGGGATATGAGAGCGTGTTATCGATGCTGACGCGGGCAGTGATGGGGCATGGCTGGTTCTATTACCTGACCATCGCATCGGTTCTGCTGGTTCTGGCGCTGTCGGCTAACACGGCGTTTGCTGATTTTCCGCGCCTGACGCGCGCGATCGCGCACAACGACTACATGCCGCACGTGTTCCTGCTGCGGGGACGGCGGCTGTTGTATTCGTGGGGTATTTATGTCCTGGTGGCGCTGACGGCGGTGCTGCTGATCGTGTTCAAGGGGGTGACAGACCGGCTGATCCCGCTGTACGCGGTGGGGGCGTTCCTGGCGTTCACGCTGTCGCAGGCCGGCATGGTGGTGCACTGGAAGCGGCAGGGCGGCGCGGGCCCGCGGATGTTTCTCAACGGGCTGGGAGCTTTTGCGACGGGCATCACGGTGATTGTGGTGCTGCTGGCGAAGTTCATCGAAGGGGCGTGGATCACGGCGCTGCTGGTGGCGCTAATGATTGTGGTGATGAAGGCGGTGCATCGTCATTATGAGCACGTGGACCGGGACACGGCGCTGGATCGGCCGATTGTGCCCGCGGAAGTGACGGAGCCGATTGTGATTGTTCCGATTGATCGCTGGAGCCGGATCACGGAAAAGGCGCTTTCGTTTGCGCTGTCGATGAGCAACGACATTCGCTGCGTGCATGTGCAGACCACCGAAGAGACGGACGAGATCTGCACGATGTGGGAAGAGAAGGTGGCGGGACCGCTGCGGGCGGCGGGCAAGTGCGTTCCGCAGTTGAAGACGCTGATATCGCCTTTCCGGTATGTTCTGCAACCTGTGACGGACTATGTGCTGCAGGTGGAGAAGGAATCGGAGTATCACAAGATCTGCGTGCTGGTGCCGGAGTTGGTGGTGCGGCACTGGTGGGAGAACCTGCTGCACAACCGGCGCGCGGACCTGCTGAAGGTGATCCTGCTGCTGAAGGGGAACCGGCGGATCGTGGTGATCAACATTCCCTGGTATCTGGATAAGGGCTGAGGGAGCCGGGTTGGGGGTAAGGCCCCGGATTCCCTTCGCGGGCCCGAGCCGTCACAATAGACGGTGGTCTCCCGAACGGCACATTTTCGCCCTGTAAATGCTCTGCCTCGAGGGGCGGCGGGGGAAGTCCATGCATTTAGAGGGCGGGCACTGGTGACCGCGGTGTGGCTAGCGGCAGTATGGCTGCTGATGGCGACGGGGGCCGGCACGGTGCGGGTGGAGGCAGCGGCGGCGAATTTTCCAGCGCTGCAGGCGGGTCAGGATCAGGAGGAGCCCGCAGTGCAGGCTCCGAACCCGGCGGCGGGGCCGAGGGTTGCGGTTCACGGGATGGTGAAGAATGCAATCTCGGGAGAGCCGTTGCCGCGGGCGCTGGTGAGGATCGAAGGCGACGCGGCCGCCGGGGCGCTGACGGACGGCGATGGGCGATTCGAGATTACCGGAGTGCCGGTGGGTGGGCAGGCGTTCCAGGTGGTGAAGCCGGGCTATCGCGATGTTTCGGCGGGTTTCACGCGGGCGGTGGAGACGGCGGCCGCGAGCAATTCCGAACACAATGTGCATGTGACCGCGGACATGGCGGAGCTGGTGTTTCTGCTGGCTCCTACTAATTCGATTCGGGGGCAGATCGAGCTTTCGACCGGCGATCCGGCCCAGGGCATTGGGGTAATGCTGTTGCGCCGGTCGGTGCAGGACGGGCGAGCGGTGTGGCAGGCGGCCACCAACACGCGCACCAACAGCGACGGCGCGTATCGCTTCGCGGGGCTGGCGGATGGAGTGTACGCGCTGTACACGGAGCCAGCCATGGACAGCGACCTGGCGGTGAGCCTGGTGGAGGGGGGCACGCGGCCGATTACACGGGCGGGCTACCCGAGCACGTTTTATCCGGATGCGCGGGATGTGGCGGGTGCGGCCAAGATTCCGCTGTCGGGCGGGCAACAGGCGCAGGCCAACATGCTGCTGCCGGAGGAGCCGTTTCACCTGGTGCGGGCGACGGTCACGCGGCCGGGGCAGAGCGCGCAGGGTTCCGATGACAAGACCAACATGGGGATCATGGTTCTGGATGCGCAGGGCCACCAGGTTCCCTACAGCGCCGAGTATGACCGCGCGGCCAACGCGATTCAGGCGTTTCTTCCGGATGGAACGTATTCGTTGTATGCCACGGCGATGAGCCCGCCGACGTTCGATCGCGTGAACGGAAGGTTTACGCCCAGTCAGCCGGCGGAACGGCAACTGGCGGGGCAAGTGGAGTTCACGGTGAGCGGGCATCCGGTGACGAAGCTGCGCATGGGGCTGGCGGCGGAGCATCCAAACACGGTTCAGGTTTCGCTGCTGAGAACCAACCCGCAGGGGACGCAGGATTCGAGTTCGCAGGGGAGCCCTATCGTGGTGATGCTGAGCCAGGCGGGCGGGTGGATCACGGACGGGATGGTGAGCGCGTATGCGGAAGGGTATGTGAGCGGGCCGATTGAGACGGTTCCGATGGGGCCCGGAACGTACTGGGCGCACACGAATATTCCGCAGCGGGGGCTTTGCGAATCATCGTTTACGGCCGGCGGAGCAAGCCTGGCGCGGGAACCCCTGGTGCTGGGTGCGTCGGGGGTTTCGGCTCCACTCACGCTGACGCTGCGGGATGATTGCGCGACGCTTAAGTTGTCACTGCCGCCGAGCGTGGACCAGACGGTGGCGGGGGACGAGGCGTACTACACCGTGTATGTCGTGCCCGAGTTCGACTCGACGGCGGACGTTACACCGATTACGCTGCGGCCGTCTTCGGGGGGGAACATTACCGTGGCAGGGCTGACGCCCGGGGCGTATCACGTTTTTGTTTTCAATGAGCCGGTGGAACTGGAGTACCACAATCCCGAGGCGATTGCGCAGATGGGTGTACAGGGACAGGAAGTTACGCTGCCGCCCTCGGGGACGGCATCGCTGGTGCTGGAGGTGCCGAAGCAATGATGCGGCGGGCAGGCATGGCGGTGGTGTTGGCAGTTGGCCTGGGGGTGGCGGGCGGAGTTGTGACCGCCGGGTTGCGGGCGCAGAATGCGGCTCCGGCGGCAATGGCGGGGGCGTACCGGATCGCCGGGCAGGTGGTGAATTCGACGACCGGCGAACCGGTGCGGCGAGCCACGGTGGCGGCGCTGGCCGAGGCCGATAGCCATATTGTGGCCTCGGTGCAGACCGACGGGGACGGGAGGTTTGCGCTCGATTCACTCCCCGCGGGCAAGTATCCCCTGACGGCGTGCAAGCGGGGGTATCGCACGTCGTTCTTTGACGAGCATGACGAGTACAACAGCGCGATTGTGACGGGCGAGGGGCAGGATACGGGCAACCTGGTGTTCAAGCTGACGCCGAACGCGGTGCTGCACGGGGTGGTGACGGGGGATGGAGGCGATGCCGTGGAGGGCGCGAGCGTGCTGTTGTTTGAGCGCACTGGCGCGCACGGCGCAGACGAGCGGATGAACGAGGTGGACGCGACCACGACCGACGATGGCGGAGGATATGAGTTCGGCGGTCTGGCGGCGGGGGAATACGTGCTGGCGGTGTCGGCGTCGCCGTGGTATGCGATGCATCCCAAGCCCGATCCGCAGGGCGGGCAAGGGGACGCATCGCCCCTGGACGTGGCGTATCCGGTCACCTATTTTGACTCGACCATGGATGAGAACGCGGCGAGTCCCATTGTGCTGGCGGAAGGGACGCGGCAGGAGGCGGATATCGCGCTGCATGCGGTGCCGGCGTTGCGGCTGCGGGTGAATGTGCCGCGGAGGACGGGGTCGGGGATTGCGCGGCCGGAACTGCGCCAGATCATCCTGGGGGTGCAGGTGTCGGCCGAGAGCACGGGGTTCCTGGACGCGCTGAAGCTGGGGTCGGCGGAGTTCAGCGGACTGGCGCCGGGGCAGTATCAGCTGACGCAGGGAGATCCGCCGCGCATTGCGAGCCTGGACCTGACGTCGAGCCAGGACGTGGATGCGGCGAGCGGTTCGCCGGCAGCGACGGTAAGCGGCATCTTGCGGAGTTCGAGCGGAGGTGCGCTGCCGGAGGGAGTGACCGTGACGCTGGAGCCAGTGGGCGACCGGCGGGGGCGGGCGGGGGTGCAGGCCCCGGCGCACCGGGGCGAGTTTCATTTTGACGCGGTGCCGGCAGGGACATGGAGCCTGGGAGCCACGACACCGTCGCAGGCACTGCCGGTGGTGGCGGTCTCGGTTTCGAACCGGGCGAGAGATGCGAGGTCAGGAGGAGGCAGCGGCAGCCAGATCACGGTGAAGGATCAGCCAGTGATGGTGGCGGGGACGGTGAGCCTGTCACTGGCACGGGTGGAGGGATTTGCGCGGAGGGACGGCAAGGGAGTGGCGGGGGCAATGGTGGTGCTGATTCCGAAATCGCCATCGGCGTATCGGGCGCTGGTGCGGCGGGACCAGTCGGATTCCGATGGAAGCTTTGCGCTGAGGGATGTTCCGGCGGGGCAGTATTCCGTGGTGGCGATCGAGGACGGGTGGAAGCTGGACTGGACGGAGCGGGAGGCGATGACACGGTATTTGACAACGGGGGTGGAGGTGACGGTACCGGAACGGGCGGGCGCGGTGATCAATGTGCCGAAGCCGGTGGCGGTGCAGGCGCGGTGATGGAGTGGTGGGTGCGTGGCGGCTTCGTGGAGGCAGGGGGAAGAAGGTAGTCTATGAAGGTACCTTATCCAAGTCAGGTGGCCTGCTCACGGGGAAACCCCACGAGAACAGCAGAGAAGTTCGCACGCTTTGAGGAGATTGGCAATTGAAGAGGAAGCTGTTGATTTTTATTCTGGCCGTGGCTGCGGCCGCATGGATGGCGCCGGCTGGCGTGGCCCAGATTGCCCCGGATCGCGGGACGCGACCGGAACGCACCGAACCGGAGTACAAGTACGAGGTGTTCGCTGGCTTCGGTTACACCAGTCTCAACCAGGTGAACCAGTCGCGCTACGGGCTGGACGGGTTTGAGGTTTCGGCGACCCGGAACTTCGGCCGTTATTTCGGAGTGGTTGTGGACGGAGGTTTTTATCCGACCTCATTCTCTTCAGGAAACCCGGGCAAACCGAGCGTGTCCATGGTGCTGGGCGGCCCGGTGCTGCACGCCAACCTGTATGGCAAGGTGGGCGGGTATGTGCGGGCGCTGCTGGGGGGCGAGCATACCGGCGGTGAGGGCATGACTCCCAACATTTCGTTTGCCGGGGGGATGGGCGGCGGGCTTGATTATGCGTTGTCGCCGCGGCTGACGATCCGCGCGGGAGGCGACGATATCGCTTCTTCGTTTTCGGTGACCAACAATACGGCGCAGCTGGGGTATTCGGCGCACAAGCGCTGGAACGCGCGGGCGACGGTGGGGGTTGCGTACCATTTTTGAAGACAGGGTTTAGGGAATAGGGAGTAGGGATTGAGACGGCGAGAGTGCATTTGCGCTCTTGCCGTTTTTGTTTTAGGGGTGACGACCTTGATCGTGGTTAGCAGGTCGCGATCAGGGTTGGGATCCCGGGCGAATTCTCCAAAGGTCGCCACAAAAACTCTCGCCACGGTGCGACAGTGGATTGGAGTGCTGCTCTCGATCCCAACCGTTCAACGCAAGTAAGGAAGTGATGACAAGAGTGGCGAATCTTAGCGAAAGGGATTAATCGGCCCACGACACAGCCGAGATCGCTCCTTGACCAGGTCGGCGAGGAACACCCTTGGCTCTGCCGGTGTCTAATCTACTAGTTTTGACTGGCCGTTGAAACGCTGCAGAGACTTCCAACATATGTGAAAGGAGGGTTGCGCACGTGGGATCACGAATTCGATTGTCGTTGGTCGTGTCTTGCACTTTGTTGATGGAAGTGACTACAGCGTTAGCGCAGCAAAGCTGTTCCACTTCGCAAGCGCTGAGCCCTCCACTTGGCAAATGGGAAGTAATGGATGGGAAGGGCGGCTCAGTCGGGATCGATATCGATAGAGCAGGAGTCATGCCTGGGAACGGGTCTTCTGCGTTCCCCAAGGCTTCAGAAGTCGCGATCATCGTCTATCATCGACGTCTTGCCGAATATTGCGAAGATCTGCATTTCTTCACTTTGGCCTGGCACTGCGGCCCAGATAAGGCCGCAACTGTAGCTTTCAAGAAGGATAGGCTCGTTATTCACACTGAATCGCACATGGACGGCAGCACACCTATAGATGTCAATCTTCTCTTTGATCGGAATAGAAATGTGTGGAGCGGAAATTTTCGTAGTGGCCTATTTCATGGTCGCCACGCGATGCTGAGTCAAGCGCCAACCAGTCAGAAGATGCTACAGCCATGCATCCACTAACTTGGCTGGCTTCGGGTCGCGGATCAAGGGAGCACGCACCATCAGAATGTGTCGCTCCCTAGCCGAAAGCAACAACAGAATTATTTCTTCGACAGTACAGCAGGGACAGGTGAAAGAGCGTGGAGACCTGCCCGCTTATTATGATCGCTGTCTCTTACTTCCAATTCCCCTCCTCCCAATTCCCTATCCCTATTCCCTATTCCCTATCTAAGACGTGACGGTGTAGAGGGGGGCGAATTCGGGGATTCCGGCCATGCGGCCGGCCATCCAGCGGAGGACGTAGACGTCTACCGGCTCGGTGAGCGACTTGGTGAGGGCGTTGGGGATCACTTCGTAAAGACCGTGGGCGGCGAGATCCTTGTAATAGTCGATGTCGGGCTCGACCATGATGCAGGTGAGGCCGTCGATGACCGCCGTGTCGTGTTCGTGAAAGGTGAGCTGGACATTGGCTTCTCCGAACTGGATCTGCTTCCAGCTGGAGGTGGAGCCGGGATGGAACAGGCCAGGGTTCAGCTCTTCGGCGAACAGGCCGGCGGCGTCGGCTTCTTTGACCAGGTCGATGAGTTTGGGATCGCACCAGGCGAAGCAGCGATCCTGGGCGGGGGCGAAGTCGCCATCCCAGCGCAACTGCTTGATGTAATCGAGGGGGGTGCCCTGCGCCAGCGAAATCTGGCTCATGGCTTCGCCGAGGTTGAGCAGGCAGGCGAGGGATTTTTCGTGCTGATCGAGGAGTGCATCGTAGCGCGCGGCGCCGGTGGGGTTGTCGACGCCGTGGGCGATGAAGGGGTAAGCCGCGCTGGCCGCGTCCCAACGGGCATTGACGAAGCTGAAGCCGGGGTCGTTGTCGATGAGCATGACGTCGAGGGTCTTGGTGAACCTGTCGGAGAGGGGCACGGGCATGAAGCCGGCCTGGCGGTAGCCGTCGGCCCAGACGACCACGCTGTATTCGTCGCCGAAGTTATCGAAGAAGGGGAGATCGAATATCAGCTGGCTGGCTTCGAAGTAATCGCGGACGTGCTGGGTCTGATGGCCATCGGTGATGGTGACCAGGAATTTGGCAGGGGCAGTGAATAGCTGGCGGGTTCCGTCGAAGATGCGCAGTTCGAGCTTGCTCATTTTGTCACCTCAGGGGAACGCCGATGATAGCACCGGCGTTCCGATGGGAAACAACAATGGTGTGAATTGAGCGCGGTTCGTTTCTTCAGCCTTCTTCGGCTTCGCGGAGCTTGGCGATGACGGTGAAGTCTTCGAGGGTGGTGGTATCGCCCTTGATTTCGCCGTGGGTGGCCAGTTCGCGGAGGAGGCGGCGCATGATCTTGCCGCTGCGGGTTTTGGGAAGGGCTTCAGTGAAGCGGATGTCATCGGGGCGCGCGAGGGACCCGATCTCCTTGGATACCCATTTGCGGAGCTCGTCCTTGAGCTCTTCGCTGGGCTGGTTGCCGCTTTCCAGGGTGACGAAGGCGGAGATAGCCTGACCCTTGAGCTCGTCGGGGCGGCCAACGACGGCGGCTTCAGCGACCTTGGAGTGGGCGACGAGGGCGGACTCGACTTCCATGGTGCCGAGGCGGTGTCCACTGACGTTGATGACGTCGTCGACGCGGCCCATGAGCCAGTAGTAGCCGTCGGCGTCCTTGCGGGCGCCGTCGCCGGTGAAGTAGCAGCCGGGAACGTCGCTCCAGTAGGTCTTCTGATAGCGTTCGGGGTCTCCGTAAACGGTGCGGGCCATGGAGGGCCAGGGCTTGCGCACGACGAGCAGTCCGCCATGCCCGGCGGGAACTGCTTCGTAGTTGCCTTCGGCATCGGGGCGGGTGACGACTTCCGGCTGGATCCCGAAAAACGGGCGGGTGGCGGATCCGGGCTTGGTGGGGACGGCGCCGGGGATGGGGGCGATCATGATGGAGCCGGTTTCGGTCTGCCACCAGGTATCGACGATGGGGCAGCGGTTGTGGCCGATCTTTTCGCGGTACCACATCCAGGCTTCGGGGTTGATGGGCTCGCCGACGGTTCCGAGGAGGCGGAGGGAGCTGAGGTCGTGCTTTTCGACGTGCTGGTCGCCCCATTTGATGAAGGCGCGGATGGCGGTGGGGGCGGTGTAGAAGATGGAGACCTTGTGGTCGTCGACGATTTTCCAGAAGCGGGAGAAGTCGGGCCAGTTGGGGGCGCCTTCGTACATCAGCACGGTGGCGCCGTTTTGCAGAGGCCCGTAGACGACGTAGGAGTGTCCGGTGACCCAGCCGATATCGGCAGTGCACCAGTAGACATCTTCGTCGCGGATGTCGAAGACGTACTTGGTAGTGAGGTAGGTCTGCACCGCGTAGCCGCCGGTGGTGTGGACCAGGCCCTTGGGCTTGCCGGTGGTGCCGGAGGTGTAGAGGATGTAAAGCGGGTCTTCGGAATCCAGTTGTTCGGCCGGGCAATGGGTGGGGGCGGCTTCAACCAGGTCGTGCCACCAGCGGTCGCGGCCGGTCACCATGTTCACTGGGGTGCCGCTGCGGCGGTAGACGATGACGTGCTTGACGGTGTGGCACGCGTTCATGGCTTCGTCGACCGTGCGCTTGAGCGGGATTTCCCCGCCGCGCCGGTAGCTGGTGTCCTGGGTGATGATGGCGACGCATCCGGAATCGTTGACGCGGTCGGCGATGGCATTGGCGGCGAAGCCGCCGAAGATGACCGAGTGTACGGCGCCGATGCGGGCGCAGGCCAGCAGGGCGATGGCCAGTTCCGGGGTCATGCCCATGTAGACGGCGACGCGATCGCCTTTCGAGATGCCGAGGGCTTTGAGGGCGCTGGCAAATTTCTGGACTTCGGCGTGAAGTTCGGCGTAGGTGAGGCGGCGGACTTCGCCGGGCTCGCCTTCCCAGATGAGGGCGGTCTTGTCGCGGCGCGCGCCCAGGGCGTGGCGATCGACGCAGTTATAGCAGAGATTGGTCTTGCCGCCGATGAACCATTGAGCGTGGGGCAGGTCCCACTGTAGGACCTTGTCCCAGGGCTTGAACCAGTGCAGTTCTTTGGCGGCATTGGCCCAGAAGGTTTCGGGATCGTCGATGGACTGGCGGTAGAGGGTTTCGTACTGTTCGAGCGACTTGATGTGCGCAGCCGCGCTGAACTCGGCGGGAGGCGGGAAGACCCGGTCTTCGCGAAGGGTGGAGTCCAGGTTCTGATGCGGTGCAGCGACGGGTAAGGAAGACGACATAACAACATCCTTTTGGGGAAGGAGGGTCGAGGCGGACCTGGAAGTGCGAATCAAGCACCGCTTCGCAAAGCTACGTGTGGGACTCACTTTATCGGTCCCGGGGCACAGACGGCAAGCGCGGCAGCGGGGCGGGGATGGTGGTGAGAAGGCCAGGGGGAATGGCGGGGGCTACGACGGCCGGGCAACTTCATCCCAGATCAGGGTCCCGTGGGTTTCCTTGAGCAGGAAGACGCCGAAGAGGAAGCTGATCGTGGCTACGGCCATGGGGTAGTAGAGACCGGCGTAGATGTTTCCGGTGGAGGCGCACAGGCCGAGCCCGATCAGCGGCAGCAGACCGCCAAAGACACCGTTGCCGAGGTGGTAAGGCAGGGATACGGAGGTGTAGCGCACCTTGGCGGGGAAGGCCTCGACCAGGTAGGCGGCGATGGGTCCGTAGATCATGCAGACGAAGAGGACCTGGAGGAAGACCAGGAACATGAGCATGGGCTGGTTGGCGCTGGAGGCTTCCTTGGCGGGAACGAGTTTGCCGGAGGGATCCTCTGTCAAAGGGGTGAGTTTGAAGGCGCCGGTGACTTTGTCTTTGACGGAGGAGACGCTGACGACGTTGTTGCCAGCGGCGGCCTGCATGCCTTTGTAGATGGGGATGTAGGAGAGGACGGACAGGGCGAGGGCGGCCATCATGAGTTTCTTGCGGCCGATGCGGTCGGATAGGGCTCCGAAGACGGTGAAGAAGGGCATGGCAGCGAGCAGGGCGACGGCGACGATGATGTTGGCAGTGCGGGGGTTCACTTTGAGGATGGTTTGGAGGTAGAAGAGGGCGTAGAACTGGCCGGTGTACCAGACGACGCCCTGTCCGGCGGTGGCGCCGAGCAAGGAGATGAGCACCTGCTTGAGGTTGGCCCAGTGGGTGAAGGCGTCGGTGAGGGGCTTGACGGAATTCATGCCAGCAGATTTTATCTGGGCGTAAATTGGCGATTCCTTCATCCGGATGCGGATGAAGAGGGAGATGCTGACCAGGACCAGGGAGAGAAGGAAGGGCAGGCGCCATCCCCATTCCTGAAAGGCAGCAGGGGCCATGCTCTGCTGGGTGGCAACGATTACGGCCAGGGAGACGAACAGTCCCAGGGTGGCCGTGATCTGGATGAAGCTGGTGTAGAAGCCGCGCTTATTATCGGGGACGTGTTCGGCCACGTAAACGGCGGCTCCGCCATATTCTCCGCCGAGGGCGAGGCCCTGGAGCATGCGGATGATGATGAGTGCGATGGGAGAGAGCCAGCCCGCGGTCTTGAAGGTGGGGAGGAGGCCGATGGAGGCGGTGGCAGCTCCCATGATGGTGAGGGTGAGGATAAAGGCTATCCGGCGGCCGGCGAGGTCGCCGAGCCGGCCAAAAAACAGTGCGCCGAAGGGCCTTACGAGAAAGCCGACCGCGAAGGTGGCCAGATAGGCGATGAGAGCGAAGGTGTCGTTTCCGGGCGGGTAGAACTTGATAGCGAGGACTGTGGTGAGGGATCCGAAGATGTAGAAGTCGTACCACTCGATCATGGTTCCGGTTGCGGAGCCGAGGATGACCTGCGCAATCGAGTTGGAGGGCGCGGCACCGGACCGTGGGGAAGCCTGAACCGCCATCTGTGTTTTGACCTCGTAACACACTTAGGGTTCCGCTCCCGCAGGGCGTCATCCCGAAGCGTGGCGAATTTGAAGTGGCCACTTTGCGGTCCGCAGCGGAAGAAAGTCAAATTAATTTCTGGAGCGGTGGCGGCCGGATGAAGAGAGGCTGAGCCGGAGGCTCGAACGGCGCACGCCGGGAAGGACCCGGCGCGGACTGGCTTGACGGACTGAAGGAGGTTCCCCGGGGCTAGACAGCGTAGCGTTTCTGGTGCCACTCCCAGGCGGTGCCGATGATGTCGTCGAGCTGGGTGTAACGGGGTTTCCATCCCAGGTCGCGGATGGCGTTTTCAGAGGACGCGACCAGGACGGCGGGGTCGCCGGGGCGGCGGGGATGGACTTCCGCGGGGATGGGGCGGCCGGTGACGCGGCGGGCTGACTCGATGACTTCGCGGACGCTGAAGCCTTTTCCGTTCCCCAGGTTATAGATGAGGCGGTCGTGCGTCGATAGTTTGGCGAGGGCCAGAAGGTGAGCGTCGGCGAGGTCGGAGACGTGGATGTAGTCGCGCACGCAGGTGCCGTCGGGGGTGGGGTAGTCTTCGCCGTAGATGCGGATAGACTGGCGGCGGCCGATGGCCACATCGAGAACCAGGGGGATGAGGTGCGATTCAGGTTCGTGGGCTTCGCCGCGGATAATGCCCTGCGGTCCCTGGGGGGCTCCGGCGACGTTGAAGTAGCGCAGCGAGGCGTAGCGGAGCTTGTGTATGTGGTTGAACCAGTGGAGCATGCGCTCGACCAGAAGCTTTGACTCACCGTAGGCGTTGGTGGGCTTGAGGCGGGCATCTTCGGGGATGGGGGCGGATTCCGGTTCGCCATAGACCGCGGCGGTTGAGGAAAACACCAGTTGGCCGACGCCCTGGGCAAGCATGGCTTCAAGCAGGGCGAGGGTCGAGGCGGTGTTGTTGCGGAAGAAGCGTTCGGGGTGAACCATGGATTCGCCGGCTTCGATGAGGGCGGCGAAGTGGAGCACGCCGTCGAAGGGCTGGCCCTGTGCCTTGGCGGCGGAGAAAAGATTTTCGAGAAGGGGGCGATCGGCGAGCTCGCCTTCGACGAAATCGACTCCCGGGGGGAGGAGGTCGCGGCGGCCGTGGCTCAGGTTATCGAATATGACTGCGTGGTGACCCTGTGCGGCAAGAGCGCCCGCGACGGTTCCGCCGATGTAGCCCGCGCCCCCGGTTACTAAGATCTTCACAAAGAATTGTGTCCCTTTCGTGGACAAATTGCAGTATTCTAAGTCTATAACACAGGAATAAGCCGTCTCATTGTCGAGGTCACCCGGGAGCTGCTTATAGAGTGGCTGGGGATCCCTTTGCAATGGGGGCTAAATTAGCGAGATTTGCCGTTATAATCGCCTTACTTTATCTCTCCGACTGCTTAGGATGTGTGACCTGGAGCGCCCTTGATGTCGGTTAATGTTCTGAATACTGCCTTGGAATCGGGACCGTTGGACAAGGAACCAAGTCCGACACCACTAAAGTGGCATTTTATTCTGTGTTCCTCTCGTAATAATGGCAACAGTTTCCCTATTTTCCCCATCCGATTCATATGGGGCAGTTTCTTTCGAGCTGGAAGACCAGCCGCAGGACTTCTCAAGTTCTCCCCAACGCTAGCAGTAGACATTCATCCGTTCTTTTGCTATGCGGAGGTGAGGTTCAGAAGCCTCCTTCGTTTAACTGCGGTCTTCGCTAATTCACAGAAGCTGAAATTGAAACGGGACACGGAGCGGTCCGCACCGGATGGTGTGAGAGCGCGGGGTTTCGCTAGCTCCACGGCGGCGAGCTACGGGACCCGGGCAATTTTAATGAGTCAAAGCTGAGGAATATTGAATATGTCACTAAATCGCTACTCTGCTAATGCCAGCTTCGGCTTGCTTCCCGAACCGGAGAAGAGCGCGGCGTCGTTCTTTACGAGCGCAGCGGTCAATCTCATGATCCTGGGGCTTGTTTTGTACGTAGGCATGACGGCGAAGCATGCGCTGACGGCTCACCACTACGAGCAGACGGAGCTGATCTTCCCGACGACGCCTCCGCCGCCTCCGGTGAAGATGAAGATGCCTCCACCGCCCAAGATCGAGACCCCGCGGCCGCCAGAGGTGAAGCTGGATGCTCCCAAGATCAACATGCCCAAGATCGAGCCCAAGCCGGACGTGAAGCCGGTGGAGCTGGAATCGAAGGTGCAGGTACCGGTGGTAAAGGCGGCCAAGCCTGCGATCGTTCTGGCGCCGCAGCCCAAGGCGGCCCTGACGGCGGCTGCCCCGGCGCAGGTTGCGCAGGTCAAGCCTTCGACGGCGCCGGTTCACTTTGGCGAAACGTTCGGCGTGACACCCAATCCCAATGCGACGCGCCCGGCAACGGTGGCGGCGATCGGCAATCCTTTTGGGGGTTCGGAAGGGCCGGCGGTGGCACCCAGGGGAGTCGTGGGATCGACCGGGATCGGCAACGGGACGAAGTCAGGCTCCAACATCGGAGTGGTCGGGAAGGTGGCTTCGGCGGGCATTCCGGGAGGCAGCGGAACGGCGGTTACGACAGCCTATGCGAGCGGCAAGGTTTCGGCGGCGGGCATTCCCGCGATGCAGCAGGCGGCGGTAGCAACACCCGCGATCACAGCGGTTCCCAAGTCGACCAATCTCGAGGTGCTATCGAAGCCGGCGGTCCAGTACACCAGCGAAGCGCGGCAGTTGAGGGTGCAGGGAGACGTTGTTCTGCGAGTCACGTTCACCGCGGCCGGGCAGGTTCAGGTCGAGGGTGTGGTGCGGGGACTCGGTCATGGCCTGGACGAAGAAGCGCGCCGGGTGGCGTCGCAGATTCGCTTCCGCCCGGCGACACGCAACGGGCAAGCGGTCGATCTTACTACCAACATCACGATCACGTTTCAGCTAGCATGAAAATCTAACCTTAAGACGTAGAATGAACGGCCTGAGTCTGCCGTGTATAAAGCCAGAACGGCGAGAGCCATTGAATAGGATTTATCAGGAGTCAATATGAAGTTTCGGACGTTTCCGGCGACCTTCCTCATCCTTGCTCTGAGCGCTGTCAGCGCTTCGGCCAAGAAGCAGCCAAAGTACGAGATAGCGCACCCGCTCACCCCCGAGCAGACGGAGCTGGTACAGAAGGCGATTGGCCGCGAGAAGGTTTTGATCAAGGCCATTCAGCAGCGCACGCCACTGGTCGAGACCTACATCCAGGACACGCGTCCGGATGTGAAGCTCTACCAGGTGCCGGTCTCCGATACCTACATGCTGAGCCGGGTGGACTTCGGCAAAGCTTTCTACGACAAGGCATACGAGCCGCGCAATGCCAGGCAGAAGGGCTTCTTCAAGGGATCGCTGGCGTCGATCACGGGGCTGACCAAGGCGCTGGGGCTGGACACGCATTTTACCTACAATCCGACCGGGTTCATGCAGATGATGTTCCTGGACCCCTCGGGATTTGACCAGAACCACTACCAGTTCAGCTGGGTGCGCAAGGAGTTCCTGGGATCGGTTCGGACGTGGGTATATGACGTCCATCCCAAGGTCGCCGGCATGGGCCGGTTTTATGGGCGCGTGTGGATTGAGGACCAGGACGGCAACATCGTCCGCTTCAACGGCACGTTCACTCCGCCGAGCAGCGAGGATTCTTCGAAGTACTACTTCCACTTTGACAGCTGGCGCATGAATGTTCAGCCGGATATCTGGCTGCCGGTGGCGGTTTATGTGGAAGAGACGCAGCGGACCGAGGGCAACAGGTCGGTAGGGCTGAAGGCGCAGACGCACTTCTGGGGCTATTCGCTGAAGCTTCCGACGCGCGACAGCGAAAACGTCAGCGTGAAGGTGGATGACGCTGAAGACAAGAGCGACGATTCGCAGGATGTGAGCCCGCTGCAGGCTTCGCGCGAGTGGGTCACTCAGGCGGAAAACAACGTGATCGACCGCCTGGTGGAAGCTGGCCTGGTGGCTCCGCTGACACCGAACGGGTATGAGACGACGGTGCTCGAGCAGATCGTGACCAACCTGGCGGTGCCGAACAACCTGGCGTTTTCGAGCCCGATTCACTGCCGCGTGCTGTTGTCGGACACGGTGGAAACGACCACGGTTGGCAACACCATCCTGATCAGCAAGGGCCTGATCGATTCCCTGCCCAACGAAGAATCGATTGCTTCGGTGGTGGCGATGGAGCTGGCCCACATCGCGCTCGGCCACCATATCGACACGCGCTATGCATTCAACGATCGCCTTCTTTTCCCGGATGAATCGACCTTCCAGCGCATCAACATGTACCACACGGACCACGACAACGAGGATGCGGTCAAGAAGGCCCAGACGTTCCTGGAAGCCTCGATGTACAAGGAAAAGATGCCCAACGCGGGCTTGTACTGGGAGCAGCTGGCAGAACGCGGCAAGGTGCTGAAGGCGCTGAACACGCCGAAGCTGGGCGATTCTTTGCTGCGCGCCGATGGCACGCCGTGGATGACACAGCTTTCTCACCAGGCGCCCAAGATCAACTGGGATGACCTGGCGCAGACGCCGGCGCTTCCTCTGGGGAGCTGGCTAAAGACCGATCCGTGGGACGATCACGTGCACATGCTGAACGCCAAGCGGTTCGCGCCGATGAATCCGCGCGACAAGATGCCGCTGGAGGTGACCCCGGTGTACTTCAAGCTGCAGCGCTACAACACGGCCAGCGTTGCGCCCGCGAATGCCAGCCAGGGCGGCGACCAGCCAAACGGTGGCAACGATCCTAACGGCAATCCGGGAGCGAACCAGGGACAACCGAGCAATCAGCAGCCCACCACGCCGCCTCCAACGGCAGCGCAGCCCGCCGGCGATGCTGCGGCGCAGCAGCAACGGCCTCCGGCGCCAGCACCGCAGCGTTGATCGGTTCGTCTAACTAGCCGGGGTGCGAAATTCGCGCTCCGGCCATTTCTTTTTTTGGCCCCCTCTTCTCAAGTCAGCAGGCTTCAAACCAGCGGCACGACTGGCAAAGGTCACTGCATACATGACACGATCTGCATTTTTAGTTCTCTGCGTTTTTGCGACATCGGTCGCAGCAGCGCGCGGCCAGGCGGTGGAATCAGCAACGGCCCGCCAGCTCACTTTATCCGCAGGCGCATTTGCCTCCGGGTATCAACCCGATGATGGCCCCAACACGCTGTACGGCGCGGGGACCTACTTCGATCTGCATTTTACGCACTGGTTCCAGGTGGAAGGCGAAGGTCGCTGGCTGCGATTCCATGAATATGCAGGCGAGCACCAGGACACCTATCTCATCGGGCCGAAGGTGCCGATTCACCAGTTTGGCAGCCGGTCGCAGGTGTACGGCAAGGCTCTGATCGGGCTGGGGAAGATGACATTCCCGAACAACTATGGCTACGGGAGTTTCACGGCCCTGGCATTTGGCGGCGGGTTGGATTACCGCCTTACGCGCCGAGTGACTCTGCGGGCAGTGGACTTCGAGTACCAGGACTGGCCGAAGTGGCTGAACAACAGTTCGCTCTATCCTTACGGTGTGAGCTTGGGAATGTCGTACAGAATCTTCTGAAAAGCGCTTTGGGGTTTGAACCGCAGGAATGCAGTTGTGATTTTGCAACGGCATGATGCGGCTGGCTCGCGCGATGGAGCGAGTGAGGGTCTGCGTGCGTGAAAGCCAGGCAGTGGTTTGGTTCGCATTCCTGAGTTTAGTGATGGAAGCCAGGTTTGAGGCGGGCAGCGCTGCATTCGCCCAGCAGGCGTTCGGCGAATGTGCGCACCGATCTTTCATTTAAATAGTGAAGTACACACTTGACTATTTACTGTTCGATAGAGATACTGAAGTTGCCACTTCAGTGATGGCAACGAAGGAGGATCTAAAGATGGAACCGGTTGTTCACAACACATTTGTGATTGAGCGCAGTTTCACCAAGCCGCCGGAGAAGGTGTTCGCGGCGTTTTCAGACCCGGGCAAGCTTCGCCGCTGGTACGCGGCTGGAGAGGGTCACGAGTTGGAGGAGTTCTCGGTGGATTTCCGCACCGGAGGCGGGCACAGCATGAGATACAAGCTGGGAGAATCGACGCCGGTGGCGGGAAAGCGGATTACCAACGAGGGCCGGTACCAGGAGATCGTGCCGGGCCAGCGCATCGTCATGGCTTCGACGATGGATTTCGAAGACAAGCGGATCTCGGCGTCGCTGGTGACGTTTGAACTGGTGCCGGCGGGGACGGGGACAAACCTGATTCTCACCAACCAGGGAGCGTATTTCGGGGACGCCACGCCCCCGGCGATGATTGAAGCGGGGTGGCGGGGACTACTGGAGAGGCTGGCTGAAGAAGTGGAGCGGTAGTGCCGGCGAAGACCGTGGAGCCGGATGCCAGGCGGGAGGGGGCGGGCGTGTCGAAACGGACGATCGACATTGACAGGGTGTTTCATGCGCTCGGGGATCCCACGCGCCGGTCGATGCTGGACCGGTTGAGCGAGGGCCCCCTCTCGGTCTCGGCTCTCGCGGGCCCGCTGGGGATCACTCTGACGGCGGTGGCGCAGCATCTGCAAATTCTCGAGGAGTGCGGTCTGGCGGTAACGGAAAAGGCCGGCCGGGTGCGCACATGCCGGATCGAGCCGGCGGGGTTCGATGCGCTGGAGGCGTGGATCAAAAGGCACCGCACGGTCTGGGAGCGCAGGATGGATCGTCTGGTGGAGCTGGTGGAAGAAGACGATGGCGAAGGGCGCGAATCCGGCGACTGACCGCCATTGTGCTGTACGACTGTTGGTCCAAAAAAATCAGTCGTCCGGGCCGGCGAAGAGGATGAGATTCTCGTCCGGGTCCGAGACGATAAAAGTCCGTGCGCCCCATGGCTCCTTCTTGAGGGGCTGGTGGAAGATGACTCCCGCGGCCTGATAGGCCAGGAACAGCTGCTTGATTTCGTCAGCGGAGGCGAGGGTGATGGAAGCGGAGAGCAGCTGTTCGCGCTGGCGAACATCGCCGGCAAAGACGGGCTCGCAGACCACCCTGAGGTTGATGCGCGCGTTATCGCGGTAGACCTGTCCATAGAAGGGTGGCTCGCCGTAGACGAACCCGACGGCGAACCCGAGCTTGCCTGTGTAGAAGTCGCATGAAGTCTCGAGGCTGGCAACGAAGAGCTGCGCTTCAATCGCAGTGAGCACGGGGCGGGCGGCCCCGGGTGCGGATTCATGGGTCATGGCATTCGCTCCTGATTTAAGCGCCTGCCACCCGTCGAACCCCAATTGCCGCGCGACCAGTTCCTGGGCGTCGGCGAGCCTGAATGGCGACTCCAGTATCTGTTCGTCCGGGAGGTCGCGAAAGCGGGGCAAGGCGGCCCTGATCTGGGCGGCGACGGGGTAATACCCTTCGCGATGCCAGCGTAGATACTGCTTGGCCTGCTTTTTGAGGTTTTCGAGATTCGGCATAGGCGCAATGGTGTGTTGATTTGAAGGTAGGTGGGCGTTGCCCTTTCGATGCAGACCGATGCGCCCTACGCAGCACAGACAGGTTGACGCGACAGGCAAGCAATGTCAATAGCGGTGCCGGGGATGGTGCAGGCTTCGACTTTGTTCAACCCGTCAGGCCGGGGCGTTGGCGAATGAGGCCGGATCGGATTCGAGAGGCTGGGACGTGGCCGGAGCGCCGTCGAGGAGGATACGGACGACGTCGGAGGCGGTGTAGGGTGCGCCGTGCGGCGAGAACAATCGGGCGACGGCGTTGACGTCATCGCCGACGGTGACCAGGGCAGGCTCGATGGCTCCGCCCCTGCGAATCTGGGCGTGACCGATGTTGGCCATCAGGGAGTTGCAGAGGCACTTGCGGCCGGTGGTCTCGTCGATGTCGCCGCCCTTGGAGAGGTAGCAAGTCTCCGGTTCGGCGGAGCAGCGGGAACCGATCGATCCGTCTGCTTTGAAGTACAGTTCGCGCAGGTAGCCAAGGTCGCAGACTCGTTTGCGGCAGGCGTAGACGGACGCTTCGGACGCGGTGCCGGGGAGTTGTGCGACTTTGAACGGGAAGCCGGTGGGGGAGGCGAGGGGGTCGGTAAAGACTTCAGCCTGACCCCGGGCGGCGCGGCTGAGCAGATCGTGCTTGAGGTCGGGGCGAAGGCCGGATTCTTGACTGAGGGCGAAGGCGGAGCCTACCTGCACGCCGGCAGCGCCGGCCTGGAGGGCTTCGCGGAGCTTTTGCGGAGTGCCGTAGCCACCGGCCATCCAGAACGGTACGCCGAGTTCGCGCAGACCGGCGAGATCGACTTGATCGCGGACGCCGTAGACAGGCTCGCCGGCGGGGCTGAGCTGGAGTTTGCCGCGCGGGGGAGCATTGTGTCCGCCGGCGGTGGGGCTTTCGATGATCAGCCCGTCGACCCGCCCGGTGGCGCGGCGAAGCATGGTGGTGGCGAGCGTGTTGGAAGAGACGATGGCCAGGAAACGAGGCCGGTCAAGAAGAGGAAGAGGGCCTTCAGCGTAATCGGCGGGATTGAAGCGCAGGGTGGTGTCTTCTGCGGTGGCGGGATCGTCGCGAGCGGCCTGGGCATGGGGAGCGCCGGCGACCGCCAGTTTGTATTCTGCGGGATAGCCGGCAGCGTAGGCATCGAGGACGCCGGGGATATGGAGGGGAATGCCGGCACCCATGAGGACGTAGCCGACGCCTGCGAGCATGGCTCCGTAGATCGAAGAGAGATGGGGGAGCTGCACCTTTTCGAGAAAGTTAATGCCGACGGGCTGATCGTGTCCCTGGCGGGCCAGGAAGACTTCAACGAAGTTGGCCACGATGCAGAGTTCAACGAGCTTGCGGGGGGAGCGGCGCGCGTGCATGGGGGTGACGGGGTAAGGCTGGGCGGGGGGCTTGCCACCGGGAACGAAGTAATCCTGCCAGATGCGGCGGGCCATTTCGGGGAACGGAAAGGCGTCCAGCCCGCGACGCATGTGGCCACCGAGATCGCCGTCTGCGAGGCGACGGACGAGCACCTGGTCGAGCGCGGTGCCGGAGACGACGCCGAGTTGTCCGAGCCGGGAGACGGCCTGAGCGAGGCTCCAATTGGAGACGCCGACGCCCATGCCACCCTGGATGATCTTCGGGGATGGAAGCATCTGTGGATTGTTTCATGGGTGACAGAGAACAGCCTGTGTTCCAGCTCACAAGTGCGGAAAAGAAATCGTGAGCGGGTTTGCGGCGCGTTGCGTGGTCGCTACCGGGATGGATCAGGCCGCAGCGAGCTCGCTCAAGACAGGCCGATTTACAGGTGCACGTAGATTGGCTTGTGGCGGAACAGGAGTCTGCTCCGCCGCATTGAATCAGATCTGTGCCGTCCCGCCATCGACGAACAGTTCAACGCCATTGACGAAGCTGGCATCGTCGGATGCGAGGAAGGTCGCGGCTCCGGCGATCTCTTCGGGCCGGCCCATGGTGCCGCGCGGAATGGCCGCGGTCAGCGCCTTCTTGCCTTCTTCGCCAAAGAATTCCAGGGCGGGCGTGTCGATCGTTCCCGGGCTCAGGACATTCACGCGGATGCCGCGATCTTTCAGCTCCACCAGCCAGGTGCGCGCAAATGACCGCACGGCGGCTTTGCTGGCAGAGTAGACGCCGAAGCGCGGGAAGCCTTTCACGCCGGCGATCGACCCGTTGAGAATGATGGCGCCATTGTTGCTGAACAGCGGGAGGGCCTTCTGCACGGTAAAGAGCGTGCCGCGCACGTTGGTATTGAAGGTCGAATCGAAATGATCCTCGGTGACTTCTTCCACAGACGCGAAGCTGCCTTCGCCGGCACTTGCGAACAGGATATCGATCTTGCCCTTTTCCTTTTTCACTGTCGCGTAGAGGCGATCGAGGTCGGCGAGCTTCGATGAGTCCGCCTGCACGCCGGTCACGTTCCTGCCGATTTCTTTCACTGCGTTATCCAGGCGCTCCTTGTTTCGGCCGGTGATGAACACATATGCGCCCTCCTCGACATAGCGTTTCGCCGTAGCGAGAGCCATGCCGGAGGTGGCCGCTGTAATTACCGCCACTTTTCCATTGAGTTTGCCCATTTCAAATTCCTCATTCCGCGCGTTGCGGGTCGATCTTCCTGCGCTCTGGAGCATCAGATAGTGACAGGCGCGGAGAGGATTCAGAAGTTCAGTATTTGTGAACAATCAAAACATTCCCGTCGTAGAATCGAGATAATTTGAGGCCACTCACCCATCCCGCCCTCGAAGAGATTCCGGTTGAGGCCATTCTGCATGCGCTCTCCGACCCGGTGCGCGTGGCCATCTATGCAGATATCGTTAAAGGCTGCGCGGAAAACTGCTCGACGTTTCTGACGGTGGGGGACCGCCAGATCCCCAGGTCAACACTCTCGCAGCACTTTAGAATTCTGCGCGAAGCGGGCCTTATTCGAAGCGAACGCAGAGGCGTGGAGATGTTCAACACATCGCGCTGCGACGAGGTGGACCGCCGCTATCCCGGCCTGATCGGGGCCATCGTGAAAGCGCACGAAATCCAGACGCGCGCGGATAGGCGCGGCAGGCGCAAACGTTGACTGAAGCTTGAGGGAGAAGTATGAGGGCTGCCTCGGCGGCGCCTCTGGGGCGCCGCGGAAGGTTGTGGCATTTACATCTGAATCGACAAGCCTAAGAGCGAGCCAGCGATGTTGGCTAGCGCACGACGAACGGCTTATTGCTCTTGAGCGTGCCTTTGCTGGTGGTCACGGTGATGAAGCCGGTGGTGGCGCCCGCGGGAACCGTGGCTTCGATGTAAGTGGGCTGGATCACCGGATTCTGCGCGGGGACTCCGTTGAAGGAGACCACGCTTCCGGCGGCGAAGTATTGCCCGAGAATGTAGACCTTAGATCCGACCAGGCCGGATCCGTTTAGGAAGGTCACAAAGGGCGCGAGACCCGGATCGTATTCCCAGATTACTCCGTAGTTATTCGCGCCGCCCGCGTACGCGGTTCCGTAGAGTTTGCCGCTGGTGTGCTGCATGGGAGTGTTCTGCGGATACATGCCGGATGTGACGCGGAAGTCGTGGAGCTTGGTAAATACCCCGGCAGGTGTAACCCGGTAGAGGGTTCCAGCCCCGGCGGCTCCGCCCATCGTGAGGGTGCCATAGAAGTTTCCATCCGTGGCCTCCACCAGTCCGCCACCAGGCTGGGTTCCATCCTGGCCGCCTGCGAAGCTGTAAACAATGCTTACGGCTCCGGCGGGGGTGATTTTTACGACCGCGCCATTGTTCGTGGCTCCGCCGTTATAGGTGACCCCGTAGAAGTTGCCATCGCTGGCCAGGATGAGTGGTCCGGTGCTGCCGCCGTCGGTGCTGTTGAAGTCGTGCAGGACGCTGAAATTTCCAGTGGAGCTGATGCGGAAGAACGTGCCCAACCCGTTTTGACCTCCGCTTGAGGTGGTGCCGTAGAAATTGAGGTCGGCGCCTTGCACCAGGGGAATACTGGGCCCTCTCCCGTCAGTTGTGGTGAAAAGGTGCAGCAAGGAGTAGTGGCTGGACGTATCGATCTTGTACACGGTGCCCGCGTACGCGGCGGAGGCTCCTGGAGTGGTGCCATAGTAGGCCCCGTCCGCGCCCTGGATGGGCGCCACCAGCGGGTAGCCTCCGTCTGCGCCGCCTTCGAAGTAATGCTCGTACACGATGGCGCCCGCGGGCGAGAGTCGGTAGACGGATCCGTGGTTGCGCGAACCGGCCGCATTGGTGGTTCCGTGAAAACGCTGGTCGGTGCCGAGAGTGAGGCCGCCCAGAGGAAGTGCGTACTGCGCAGTGAATTCCTGAAGGATGGTGAAGTTTGCTCCCTGGAAACCGATTTCGTATGCCGCGGGTGGATTGGTGCTGCCGATGGTGCAACCGCTGTGATCGGTGCTGACAAGGTTGCCGCCGGGGGACTGAGTGATGACTTCGCCGGAGGGGCAGGAGGGGTTTCCGTAGGCGCCAAAGCTGAAGATAGCTTTGTACTGTGCCTGTGCGGGGATGAAGGAGCCTAGAACCAACGCAAGTGAAAGGTACCGAGTGGTGATCATGGATTCTCCGCGGCCCAGGAAAGCGGGGGGCGGTTGCGGAAGTTTGCAGGTGCAAACCTGTACCGTTCACTTGCCGAGGCTAGTCGCCGCACTTGGAGTGGGGCAGAGACTGAGATGCCGGTTCTGATCCGGGGAGATGCACATTAACGGCAGGTCGAATGCTTGCTCGTTACCGCAATTGCGAATGCAGGACAGAATGCGGGAATGGAAATCAACCGTAGGAGCGTCAGAGTTTTTCGCGGAAGGTATTGATGAGGCGATGCACCTGCCGGTGCATCGACCAGCGTGTTGGCTAGTGCACGACGAACGGCTTATTGCTTTTGAGCGTGCCTTTGCTGGTCGTGACAGTTATGAAGCCGGTAGTGGCGCCTTCTGGCACGATCGCTTTGATGTAAGTGGGAGTTATCTCGGGGTTCTGTGAGGGAACGCCGTTGAAGTATACGGTGGTCACGCCGGGGACGAAGTTCTGTCCGAGAATATCGACTTTCGCGCCGGCCTGCCCGTACACGTTAAGGAAGGTCACGAATGGCGCCAGACCAGGATCGTACTCAAAGATCACCCCGCTGATATGCGTCCCGCCGTTGGAGGCGATCGCGTAGCGGTTTCCGCTGGTGTGCTGAAAAGAGTGCACTGAGGGAGCGAAACAATCTCGATGCGAAAGTCGTGGAGCTTCGTGAATATTGCGGCCGGCGTCAGCCGGTAGAGAGTTCCCGTCCTGTAGGCTCCGCCGGCCATGAGCGTACCGTAGAAATTTCCATCGCTAGCTTCCACCAGTCCTCCCTCCGGTTGGAGGCCGTCGGTGCCGCTCCCACTGCTGCCCGATGCAAAGTCGTAAAAGACAGTTACCGTACCGCCCGGCGTCATTTTGAAAACAATGCCGAAACCCAACATTCCGCCGTCAGCAGTGACGCCATAGAAGTTGCCGTCCGTGGCCTGGATTAGTGGACCCGACGGATTCTTGCCGCGCGTGCCGTCGAATTGATAGAGGAGTTTGAAATCTCCGGCGGAACTGATGCGGAAGATTGTGCCCAGGCCATACTGGCCACCGTAGTTGGTCGTGCCGTAGAAGTAACCGTCAGCGGCTTGAACCAGCGGGGATATTGGAAATCTGCCATCGGTGGTAGAGAAGACGTGAAGCACTGAATAGCGGCCGGACTTTTCTATCTTGTAGATCGTGCCCGCGTACTGTGAAGAGTTTCCCTGGGTTGTTCCATAGAAGTCTCCGGCCTGGCTTTGAATTCGGCGCAAAATACGGGTAGCCGCCATCCGCACCGCCCTCAAAGTCGTGCTGGTACACAATGTCGGGCTGGGGCGAGATTCCTGTATACCGTTCCGTGATCGCGCGAACCTCCAATGGTAGTGATTCCGTGAAAGCGCTGGCCGGTCCCGAGCGCGAGGCCTCCTGAGGGCAGGGTCGTACCGAAGTCATGGAGGATGGTGAAGTTCGAACCTTGAAAACCAATTTCGAACGCGCCTCCATTCTGGCCGCCAACGCAAAACTGTTGGCCACGCCGATGAGGTTTCCGCCGGGCGTCTGATTCAAGCCGCCAGGGTATCCGGGGCACGCCGGTTCACCGGTTGCGCACAAGTTGCAGATCACCTTGTATCGCGCCTGAAGGGGGGAAAACAATCCACGAACGAGTGCCAGTGGAAGGACACGAGATGTGAGCATGGTGGGTCTCCGCCGCCTCGGACATCCGGAAACCGACCGCTGGAGACCAGAACGTACAAGATTTCTTCAGGTGATTGCTGAGGGTCGCGTCGCGCCGAGGAGACAAAGGCTCAGATGGCGTAATTGATGCGGACAGATGCACGTCATCGCGGGTCGAACGTTTGCTTGCGAATATGAATGCGGGCACAGACTAGGGAACTGCAAATGGCGGGCGTCAGAGTCTTTCGCGGAGGAAGCTGATGACCTGATCGGCCTGCACTACGCCAACCATGCGGCCGAGGTTATCGACCACGGGAATGGCGCGGAGGTTGTACTTGTCGAAGATTTCGGCGAGATCGTTCTGGTGCATGTCGGCGGGCGCGGAGAGGATGCGGGGCTCGGAGAGGACGGATATGCGGGCATCGGGCTGGGCCATGATGAGGCGGGCCAGGGCGACAACCCCGCGGAGCACGCGCTTGTCGTCGAGGAGGTAAATCTCGGTGACGCTTTCGGGATCGCCATCGAAGGTGCGAAGGGCCGCGACGGCGTGGGCGACGGTGGCCTGGGTGCCGACGTAGACGAAGTCGGTGGTCATACGGCCGGCGGCGGAGTCTTCGTCGAACTCGAGGAGTTCTTCGACGTCGTGGCGTTCTTCCGGCTCCATTTCTTCGAGGATGGCGTCGGACTGTTCTTCGGGCAGTTCGGCGAGGAGGTCGGCGGCGGCGCCGGGGTCCATTTCCTCGACGATGTCGGCGATTTTTTCTTCGTCGAGTTTTTCGAGCAGGGCGATCTGGAGCTTGGGATCGACTTCTTCAAGAGTCTCGGCGGCGACTTCTTCGTCGAGGGAGGTGAAGACGGCCTGTCGCTCTGCGGGAGACAGGTCTTCGAGGATTTCGGCGAGGTCGGAAGGGTGCATCTGGCCGAGCCGTTCGTACTCGATGCGGAGCTTGACGCGGCGGGCGGGATCGACCTCGATCACGTCGACGAACTGCCAGGGAATGACGCGGGCGGCGAAGCGGTTGGAGAGGGCTTCGAGGCGGGCGCGGGGCAGGAGGCCCTTGAAGACGCGGCGAATTGCCCCCCGCACTCCCACTTCAACTTCAGCGACTCGAAGCAGGTGGGCCGCTCCGTGACCGAGCCATTCCAGATCGACATCGTTGACGCGGACGACCTTGCGGCCGTGAATATCGATGATCTGGCGGTCGACGAGGTCCTGCTGGAGATAGATGTAGTTGCCTTGGTCCTTGAGGGGAACGAGGGCGCCGGAGCTGCGCAGTTCGAGGGTGCCGGCGGGGGTTTCCATCACTTCCTGCGAAGGCACGATGCACAGGCCGGAGCGGGTTTTCAAGACCAGGCCGGCGACCTTTCCGGCGTCGGGTCCGGTGGCCACGGCAATGTCTTTAAGTCGGCCCCGGAGATGGCCTTGAGCATCGGTCACCGGCGTTCCGAGGAGCGCGGTGAGGCTGACGCGGGCCGAGCTGCGGGGATGAGGCATGGGAAGAGTGTAGCCTTTCGGAGCCGCATTGACGGGAGCCTTGTTCTTCAGGCTGAGGTTGGCGGGGGAGACAACGGCGCGGCCCGAATTTGCGCGAACCGGAAGTGAGCGCGGAGAGGATGGCCTGGGGGAGAGCGTCTTTGTCATCGGCGATGGTTCCCTGCTGGCGCGGTCGCGGGCTTCTGACGCGTTCCTCTTGCGATGCAAGCGGGCATTGAATGGGGCAACAGGGGCGGAGCGATCGGTTGAAAAGGGGAGTCAGCACGCGGAGGTTCTTGACACATTGACCGCGAACCCTGAAACTTCGTGCAAGGTGGCTGAGGCGCGGGGCAGAAGATTCGTCTTCGAGAACCGTACCGGAACAGGCGGGGTTCACAAGCATTTGAGCGGACCGAAGGCAGGACGTCAGACACTCGTTCTGAAGTCGACGATGGAGAGCGTGAACGAGGTGGAGTCCATCGCGGAGAAGATGGCCACGGAAGCCGGCCTCGATGAAGACACGCGCTTTCACGTGACGATGGCGGTTCGCGAGGCGACGGTGAACGCGGTGCTGCACGGCAACGAGTACGATCCGGCGAAGGAGGTCACGGTCAGCTTCGAGAACACGGGGGCGGACCTGATTTTTGTGGTCACGGACCAGGGCAAGGGGCTGGATCCGGCGACGCTGCCGGACCCGCTGGCGCCGGAGAACCTGTTACGCGGCACAGGGCGCGGGATCTTCCTCATCCGGTCTTTCATGGATGAGGTAAAATTTCGACAACTGCATCCTGGAACCGAGCTGACGCTGGTGAAGCATCTTGCGCCGGCTGCGGAAACGACCTGAAGCACGGGAGCGCGAACTGACCCTGGCAACGCCAGGGCGGGACATTCCCATTCGTGGTCTGAGTGAAAAGTGCTATAACCATTACGACTCAAATAAGGAGGAATTTCCGTGGCTCTAACCATTGCTTCCCGTGAAGTGGACGGCGTGACCGTTCTGGATCTCAGCGGGCGGATTACCCTGGGCGAGGGCAGTGTGCAGTTGCGCGAGGCCATTCGCGACCTGATCAGCAAGGGATCGAAGACGATTCTGCTGAACATGGGCGACGTGAACTACATCGACAGCTCGGGGTTAGGCGAGCTGGTCAGTGCGTATACCACGGCGAAGAATCAGGGCGCGAGCGTCAAGCTGCTGAGCCTGACCAAGAAGGTCAAGGACGTTCTGCAACTCACCAAGCTTTATACAGTGTTTGACATTTACGACGACGAGGCGAGTGCGATCGCGTCGTTCAAGTAATCTCTCGGTTTCGGCGGAGATGTAAAAGGCCATCCCTTGCGGGATGGCCTTTTTGTGTGGATGCGGATCTAGGTCAGAACTTCACATTGGGTACGGTGCGGGAGGCGGCGCTGGCCTCGAAGTACGCATTGTTGGGCTGGAAGCCGAGCATGCCGGCCCAGATGCTGTTGGGGAACTGGCGGACGAAGGTGTTGTAGTCGCGCAGTGTCTCGTTGTAATGGCGGCGAGCCACGGCAATGCGGTTCTCAGTGCCGGAGAGCTCGTCCTGGAGGCGGATGAACTGCTCGCTGGAACGCAGCTGGGGGTAGTTTTCGGTGAGGGCGAGCAGGCGTCCGAAGGCGGAGTCGAGCTGGCCGTTGGCCTGGATCTTGTCTTTCGGATCATGGGCGCTGAGCAGGCCGGCGCGGGCATTGGCGATGTCAGCGAAGACGCTGTTCTCTTCCTTGGTGAAGCCCTTGACGGTCTCGACGAGGTTGGGGATGAGATCGGCGCGGCGTTCCAGCTGGATGTCGACCTGGGACCACGCCGATTTGACGTTTTCGTCCTTCGAGACCAGTTGATGCTGCGCACTGACGAAGCTGCCGTAGATGAACAGCCCGGCAAAGACGATGACCGCTGCCACTACGAGAAACACCAGAAGTCCACGACGCATACAGTACTTTCTCCTCCGGTCCGCCGGGGCGGACCCCTACAAAAACTTGATGGTTGAGGCTACCAGTCTCCACCGGCGCCGCCGCCGCCGAAACCGCCACCCCCGAAGCCGCCGAATCCGCCGGAATCTCCTCCGCCGCCTCCACCACCACCGCCGAAGCCGCCTCCGCCGCCCCAGCCGCCGCCAATGAAGGGGCCGCGGCGATAGCCGCCGGAGAGGAGGTTCCAGCCGAGGAGGAAGGCGAGGACGCGGAATCCGCCGAAGAAGAACAGGATGATGAGCAGGAAGATGAGGCCGCCGAGGGGGATGCCGTGACGGGCGGGTCGCCCGCTGTGGGCCTGCCGGGGCGGAAGCTGGTCACCTTCCTGATCCTGAAGGGAGACGTGGGCATCGTCGGCGATGACATGAGCAATCTGCCCCACGGCGCCGGTGACGGCTTCGTCAAAATCGTTCTGGCGGAGGTAGGGCACCATTTCGCGGCCGATGTCGCCGACCTTGGCATCGGGCAGGATGCCTTCGAGGCCGTAGCCGACGTCGATGCGACGCTTGTGGTCATCGACGGCGAGCAGGACGAGGACGCCGCGGTCGGAGCCTTTTTTGCCCATCTGCCACTTGTCTTCGAGACGGCTGGCCCAGTCGGCGTCGTCGTCGCCGTCGAGGTTGTGGACGGTGACGATGGCGACCTGGGCGTTGGCCGCGGAGTGGTCGAGCTGGCTACAGAGGCTGTCGAGGCGGGCTATAGCCGCCGGCGAGAGCACGTGGGCGAAGTCGCTGACGTAGTCGGTGGGCTTGGCGAGGTCTTCGACCCGTTCAGCAGGGAGAACCGAGGCGGAAATCAGAACGACAACGGCTACGAAAAGCCGGATGGGGTTCATAAACGAGCGATTGGATCCTTCCATCGCACTTAATTGTACGTGGGGCAAGGAGGGAAAGTTCCGGAGGCGGCTTCCAGCCTTTAGCTTCTAGCTTTTAGCTTTGCAGTCTTTTCCAGCAGGAGGTCCCAGGTGAGGGGGCCGATCTGTTCGTCATCGAAGGCCATGCCGTTGATTTTGAGGGCCAGCTTGATCTGGCCGTGGTGATAGCCCTCGTGCCAGATCATGTGCTGCAGGAAATAGAGGGGATGGTCGTAATGCTCGGCCATGTCGCGGCCGGACTCGATGAAGGTCTGGACCGCGGTACGGACGGCGGCCGCGCTCCTGCCGAGTTCTTCGACGATGCGGGCGGCGTCGGCTTCTTCGAGCCATTCGCGTTGGGGGAGCGGAAGGGCGAAGTCGGGGGCATCTTCGGAGAGGAAGATGAGGCGCACGAAGTGCATGTGGGTGAACATTTGAGCAACGGAGGGACTGCTGTCCATGGCGCGTACCTGGAGGCCTCCGGGCGGCAGGGCGCGAAGCAGGTTCACGAGGATGCGGTTGCTGCGATCCCAGGAATCGAGAAGGAGTGCGAGCAGGTTGTGGTCGTTTGAGTCGGGCAAGTGCTTCTCCTTGAGCGCGGCTGTTCACGATAGTAGAACGCGGGTCGGATGGCCGGGTTTTCTGGCTCGCCGGGTTTGCCTCACCCTGCCATGGCCTGCCCAGAGAGGGCATGCGCGGAAATGCACTAGACTGGGGGAAATGACTGTTGCCGAGACTCTTCAACCCCCTGTTGCGCGCACCGAGGCTACCGAAACCGCCCTTCACGGGCTCACGCTGAGGGATGATTACGCCTGGCTTCGGGATAAGAAGAATCCCGAGGTGACCGCCTATCTGGATGCCGAGAACGCCTACGCCGAGGCGGTGATGGCGCCTTATGCGGGGCTGCGCGAAGAGCTCTATGAGGAGATGCTGAGCCACATCAAGCAGACGGATATCTCGGTGCCCTATCGCGACGGACTTTACTGGTACTATTCGCGGACCGAAGAGGGTCTGCAGTACGCGATTTATTGCCGCAAGAAGGGCACATTTTCAGGGCCTAACGAAGACGCGGAAGAACAGGTCCTGCTGGACGGGAATGCGCTGGCGGAGGGGCAGGCGTTCTTTGCGATCGGCGCGGTGGATGTGAGCTGCGACGGGAAGTGGCTGGCGTACACGGTGGACTTCACGGGGTTTCGCCAGTACACGCTTTATGTGAAAGACCTGGAGACGGGCGAACTGCTGCCGGGCAGCGTGCAGCGAGTGGGATCGGTGGTGTGGGCGGGGGACGATTTTCACCTGTTCTACACGGTCGAGGACGAGGAACAGAAGCGGCAGTATGAACTTTACCGGCACATGCGGGGAACGCCGTATGCGGCCGATGTGCTGGTGTTCGAGGAGAAGGACGAGCGGTTCAACATCGGGGTGGGGCGAACGCGCGACGGGAAATACGTGGTGATGGAGTCGGGCAGCCACACGACGAGCGAGGCGCGGGCGCTGCCCGCAGAGGAGCCGGAGGGGGAGTTCGCCGTGATCTGTCCGCGCGAGGACGAGCACGAGTACTCGGTGGATCATCGCAACGGGCAGTGGTATATCCGGACCAATGACAAGGGCCGCAATTTCCGGCTGGTGACGGTGCCGGTGGGGGACGCAGCGCGAGAGAACTGGATCGAGCGGCTGCCCCACCGCGAGGACGTAATGCTGGAGGAAGTGGACCTGTTCAGCGCATTTTTCGTGGCGTGCGAGCGGGAAGACGGACTGGAACGGCTGCGCGTGTGGCGGTTTATCGGGGACACGGCGGTAGCGGAGTCGATGGGAGAGATCGCGTTCCCGGAGCCGGCCTACAGCGCGCATCCGCATGTGAATCGCATATTCGACTCAACCGCGTTTCGGTATGCATACCAGTCGCTGGTTTCGCCGAGTTCGGTGTATGAGTATGACATGCGCACGGGCGAGTCGGAGCTGCTGAAGCAGGTGGAGGTGCCGGGCGGTTTCGATCGCACCCTCTATGGAAGCGAGCGGATCCATGCCACGGCGGCGGATGGTGTGAAGGTGCCGGTTTCGCTGGTGTATCGCAAGGACAAGCGCGAGGCCGGCAAAAATCCAATATACGTGTATGCGTACGGGTCGTATGGATATTCGCTGCCGATGGGCTTCAATTCCAATCGGCTGAGCCTGCTGGATCGCGGAGTGGTGATGGCGTATGCGCATATACGCGGCGGCGGCGACCTGGGCAAGCCATGGCACGACGCGGGCAAGATGCTGGTGAAGCTGAATACGTTCACCGATTTTATTACCGCGACGGAGCACCTGACGGCGGCGGGATATGGCGATCCGGCGCGGGTGGCGATCGAGGGCGGTTCGGCGGGCGGTTTGCTGATGGGCGCGGTGGTGAACATGCGGCCGGAGCTGTTCCGGGTGGTGATTTCGCATGTGCCGTTTGTAGACGTGATGAATACGATGCTGGATGCTTCCCTGCCACTGACAGTGCCGGAGTACGAGGAGTGGGGAAACCCCAATGAGGAGGAGTATTTCAAGTACATGCTGAGTTATTCCCCCTACGATAACTTGAAGCGCGGGAGTTATCCGGCGATGTTAGTGAAGACCAGCCTGCATGATAGCCAGGTGATGTACTGGGAGCCGGCCAAGTATGTGGCCAAGCTGCGCACCCTGAAGACGGACGACCGCCCGCTGCTGCTGGTGACGAACATGAAGGCGGGGCACGGCGGCGCGAGCGGGCGTTATGACTACCTGAAGGAGATCGCGTTCGATTATGCGTTTCTGCTGAAGGAGCTGTCTCTCGCTGATGCGCGGCCCGCGGCGGAGCCGGGCCGCTGAGGTCAGGCGGGGACGCGAACGTTGTCGGTGAGGCGGGAGTGGTGGGCCCAGAGTCCCAGACTGGGCTTGGGGATGAAGAAGATCTCTTCCCCGTCGACGGTGTTGTAGCCGTGGGCCAGCTTGTCGGGGTCGTATTTTTCCAACATCGGTTCCAGGTCGCCGTATCCGTATCCAACGCCTTCGATCTCTTCTCTGCTTAGCTGCCCCGGACACCAGGTGATTTTGAAGCGGCCTTCCGATGAGCCGTGGATGAGATGGGCGGCGGCGCCGAGTTCGGCAGCCAGGTCGGGGTTGGCTTCGACGGCGGCGATGGTGGCATCCGAGCCGTGGTAGCCGTATTTGCGGATGAGCCCGTCGATGGTCTTGTCTTCGCCGAATTCGCGCACGCCGGGAGCGAGGATGATGAGTTCGGCGTGGTCCGCCAGGCCCATGCGGGTGCGGTAGACGGCCTTGTTGCCGAGCCAGGTGGAGTGAAATTCGTGGGGGTCGAGGTAGACGACGGCCTTGCGGATGGGCTCCTCGAGGATCTCGAAGTTGACCTTGACGCTGAGTTCGGCGGCGCGGAGGAAGCATTCCTGGTCGTCTCCGATGTAGAGGCCGCGGATGGCCAATCCTCCCCCGTCGTTGCGGCCGATCACGGTCTGGATGTAGACGATGGGAACCTGGCGCAGGAAGCGGTCGGAGGCGTAGTTGAGGACGGCGCGGACCGGGTTGTCGGCGCGTCCCATGATGCGTTCCATGCCGTAGACGGCGCCGAGATAGTGGCTGCGATTGATGCCCTCGCGACCGCCGGTGCCCACCAGGATGTTTTTGTTGTAGTTGGCCATGCCGATGACTTCGTGAGGGACGACCTGTCCGATGGAGAGGATGAGGTCGAAGCCTCCCTGAAGGAGCAGGCGGTTGACCTGGGCGGGCCAGGGGAAGTCGAGCTTGCCTTCAGACTGCTGGTGGATGAAGGCGGCCGGGACTTCACCTACGGTTTCGATGTCGGTGCGCCAGTTGTGCACTTTAAAGAGGGAGTGGGGCATGTCGCCGAACATGCGGGTGAGCTGATCGGGGCGCATCGGGGTGTGGGTGCCGAGTGCGGGAAGCACCGCGGTGAGCCGGTCGCCGTAGTGCCTGGCGATGAGCTGGGTGATGAGGCCGGCCTGGGAATGGAAGCGGGTGAGATCGGGCGGCACCGCGAGGACGCTGGAGCGACGGCCCAGCCGGGCAAGGCTTTCAGCGAGAAGGGTGTCGAGTTGCTGGGGCGATAGATCGGTGTGGGGGCTTCCGACGGCACAGTAGAGGCTCACGGCGCTACTCCGAATGGCAACGGCTGAAATGGGACAGCCGCGGCCGGACGATCAGCTTCCAACGATAGTCCAGCGGGGCGCCGGGAGCAATGCGGGCTTTGTGCATCTTGAAAACGGGGCGTTCATCCAAAAGCCCGTCGGAGCATCCAAAGGCGGATGGGGGCAGGTATGAACGTAAGTCGAAGGCGATTCGGCAAGATTGTCACGGCGCTGGGAGTGACGCCGGGGCTGCGGGGATTGGGAGCGCAGGGCGGGTCCGGATTCTCGGGTCCTCCGGTGAGGGCGGTTGAGCCGGAGGTTTTGCGGCTGGAGCAGAACGGGTGGGTGCCGAATAATGCGCATCTGCCGGTGTTGCTGTACCGCGGCGCGCTGGCGGGGGACGGCCCGGATCCGGCGGCGACGTGTGAGGGATTGTTTCAGAGGAACGGGTGGCCACCGCAGTGGCGCAACGGGGTGTACAGCTATCACCACTACCACTCGACGGCGCACGAGGTGCTCGGGTTTGTAGCGGGCACAGCGCGGCTGGTGCTGGGCGGCGAGGGCGGGCATGAGGTGACGGTGAAGGCCGGCGACATCGCGCTGCTGCCGACGGGCACGGGGCATTGCCGGTTGAGCGCGAGCGATGATTTTCTGGTGGTGGGGGCGTATCCGCCGGACCAGGAATGGGACATTTGCAGGACCGCGCCGAACGAAGCCGCACAGAAGAGGATGGCGGCACTTCCCTTCCCCAAGAGCGATCCGGTGGCGGGAGCGAACGGGGCGATGGTCAAGCTGTGGAGCCCCGTCCGCGCTTAAGAGAGCGCACGGGGAGAAGCCGCGGGAACAGATGTGGAGATGAAGTCCCACATATCGGCGGGGAGGCTGTCCGAACTTGTGGGGCACCCGGTGTGGGTTACACGACTAGACCAGGTCTCGTTGACGCAGGCGGGATACCGTTGGCCGGCCTGAATACTACTGAAACGGCCGGGTCAGGCGCGATCGGGGTCGCGGCGGGCAGCGGGGGTGCGGGGGACGACGGCGGGCTTGCGCAGGGGAACGATGGCCCCCATGGCTCCGGGGGATGCCTGCTGGTAGTGGGTGAGCATTTCCGAACGCACGTATTCGACGAAGTTCTGCATCTGGCGGTTCATCTCTTCCATGCGCTCACGCATCTGGAGGATGATGCCGATGCCGGCGATGTTGACGCCGAGGTCGCGGGCCAGGTTGAGGATGAACTCGAGCCGCTCGAGATCGTCGTCGGTGTAGAGGCGGGTGTTGCCTTCGGTGCGGGAGGGTTTGAGCAGGCCTTCCCGCTCGTAGAGGCGCAGGGTCTGGGGATGAATTTCGTACATCTCAGCCACCGACGAAATCATGTACGCGCCTTTGGATTTTCGTTTCGCTGGCATCGGCATTCAACTCCGGAGTGAAAAAGTCAGTTCGAAAAACGGCAACGACGAATGCGACAAAGTTACACCTTGTCGAACAATTCAACGCGGGGATCCTGGTTGTTGAGCTTGGCGAGTTCGCGCATGATCTCGCGGCTGCGTTCATCCTGAAGGGTGGGGATGAGGACATTGACGGTGACGATCTGGTCGCCGCGCTGGCCGGGACGCTGGGCATTTTCGACGCCGCGTTCCCGGAGGCGGAGCTTCTGCCCGCTTTGCGTGCCGGGCGGGATTTTTAGCTGGGCGCGGCCGTCGATGGTGGGGACGTCCACCTTTGCTCCCAGCGAGGCTTCCGGCACGGTGACCGGGATGGTGAGCTGGATGTCGTCGCCGACCCGGGTGAAGACGGGGTGGGTGCCGGTGCGGACGATGAGAAACAGGTCGCCGGCGGGGCCGCCGTTGAGGCCGGCATTGCCTTTGCCCTGGAGGCGGACCCGCTGGCCGTCACGGGTGCCGGGCTTGAGGCGGATCTCGACGGTTTCGGTTTTATCGACGACGCCCTCGCCATGGCAGGTGGGGCAGTCGTTGGAGATGCGGCCTGATCCGCCACAGCGGGGGCACTGGATGTTGAACTTCATGCGGCCGCCCATCTGGGTGACCTGGCCGGTGCCGTTGCACTCGGGGCACTGAATGGGGCCACCGATGTGGGCCTGCCCGTGGCAGGTGGGACAGACTTCCTGGCGCTGGATCTGGAGGCGGGCCTGGCCACCACGGATGGCGGTCCAGAAGTCTACTGTCACCTGGTATTCGAGGTCGGTGCCGGGCTGGGGTCCATGCGGCTGCTGACCCTGCTGGGCGCCGGAGAAGATGCCGGAAAAGATGTCTTTGAAGCTGCCCCAGGAGGACGAGCCGGTGTTGGACGCCTGTCCAGGGCCGCCCTGGAAGCCGGAGAAGTCGAAGCCGCCGAAGTCAACGGGCGCGCCGCCGCGGCCGGAGCTTTGCTGGCGCGCATAGGCCTCGGCCTGGGCGGGATCGATCTGGTCGGAGTAGAAGCCGAGCTGGTCAAAGACCTTGCGCTTCTTTTCGTCACTGAGGATGTCGTTGGCCTCAGAGATCTCCTTGAACTTTTCCTCGGCCTTTTTGTCGCCGGGGTTGACGTCGGGATGGTATTTGCGCGCGAGCTTGCGGAACGCCTTGCGGATCTCATCCTGCGTGGCGGTCTTCTTGACGCCCAATATCCCGTAATAGTCTTTGTTTTGCGTAGTGGCCATTGATTTGTCTTGGACTCTACCAGCTTGGTCTTGCGAGTTAAGCGCCGATCAGTCAGCGTGTTGCAATTCAGGGGCTCAATTTGGAGCCGCGGTCCGGAGAGAGTTCTAATCTGCCGGCCGCGAAGGGTCCCACGTTCCCACCGGACTCTCCATGCCAGAGCCTGGAATGCTAATGGGGTGGACAACGCTTGCGCAGCCCACCCCATTAACTCATCCCAATCCCCAGAAAGAAGGGGGCTTGCCTGGAAAGCCAGTCCCTACTTCTTGTCTTCGACGTCTACGTACTCGGCGTCGATGACACCTTCATCCTTCTTCTGGCCCGCAGCCGCGCCGTCGGTTGAAGCACCGGGTTGCGCCGCAGAGGCTTGTGCCGCATTGGCCTTGTAGAGCACTTCGGCGAGCTTGTGGCTGGCGCCGGTGAGCTTCTCGTGGGCGGCCTTGAGCTCGGAGGACGACGGGGTTCCGGCGAGAGTGCTCTTGGCTTCAGCCAGGGCCGACTCGACCTCTGACTTGTCGGCTGCCTGCACTTTTTCGCCGCTGTCTTTGAGCATGCGCTCGATGTTGTAGACCAGGGAATCGAGGCTGTTGCGAGCTTCGATCTCCTCGCGCTTTTCCTTGTCCTCGCTGGCGTGGGCTTCGGCATCCTTGGCCATGCGCTCGACTTCGTCCTTGCTGAGGCCGGAGCTGGAGGTGATCTGGATGCGGGTGTCCTTGCCGGTGGCCATGTCCTTGGCGGTCACGTTGAGGATGCCGTTGGCGTCGATGTCGAATGTGACTTCGATCTGGGGCACGCCGCGCGGCGCGGGAGGAATGCCGGCCAGCTTGAACTTGCCGAGGGTGCGGTTCTGCGCCGCCATCGGCCGTTCGCCCTGGAGGACGTGGACTTCGACTTCGGTCTGCGAATCGGCCGCGGTCGAGAAGGTCTCGGTCTTCTTGGTCGGAATGGTGGTGTTGCGCGGAATCATGGGAGTGGCAACGCCGCCCAGGGTTTCAATGGCCAGGGTCAGCGGGGTCACGTCGAGCAGGAGCAGGTCCTTGACTTCGCCGGCGAGCACGCCAGCCTGGACGGCCGCGCCGATGGCCACAACCTCATCAGGGTTAACGCCGCGATGGGGTTCTTTGCCGAACAGCTGCTTCACCATTTCCTGGATCTTGGGCATGCGGGTCTGACCGCCGACCAGGACCACTTCGTCGATGTCGCTGGCCTTGACGCCGGCATCGGCCATGGCTTTCTTGCACGGCTCGAGGGAACGATCGAGCAGATCGCCGACCAGCTGTTCCAGCTTGGCGCGGGTAAGCTTGCGAACGAGGTGCTTGGGGCCGGTGGCATCGGCGGTAACGAAGGGCAGATTGATCTCCGTTTCCACGGTGGTGGAGAGCTCAATCTTGGCTTTTTCCGCAGCGTCCTTGAGGCGCTGGAGAGCCATCTCGTTGCCCTTGGAGCCGAGGTCGAGGCCTTCTTCCTGCTTGAATTCAGCGATGAGCCATTCGACGATGCGCTGGTCGAGGTTGTCGCCGCCAAGGTGAGTGTCGCCATTGGTGGACTTGACCTCGATGACGCCCTCGCCGACTTCGAGGATGGAGATATCGAATGTGCCGCCGCCGAAGTCGTACACGGCGATGGTTTCATCCTTCTTTTTGTCGAGACCGTAGGCCAGCGCGGCCGCGGTGGGCTCGTTGACGATGCGCTTGACGTCGAGGCCGGCGATTTTGCCGGCATCCTTGGTGGCCTGGCGCTGGGCGTCGTTGAAGTAAGCGGGCACCGTAATCACGGCCTCGGTAACGTTCTCGCCCAGGTAGGCTTCGGCGCTCTTCTTCAACTTCTGCAGGATCATGGCCGAGATTTCGGGCGGGGTGTATTCCTTGCCCTGAGCCACGACGGCAATGTGGTCGCCCTGCTTGACGACTTTGTAGGGCACCATCTTCATCTCGTCGTTGACTTCGTCGTAACGGCGGCCCATGAAGCGCTTGATGGAGAAGATAGTGTTCTCCGGGTTGGTGATGGCCTGGCGCTTCGCGACCTGTCCGACGAGTCTTTCGCCGCTCTTGGAAAAGGCGACGACGGAGGGTGTGGTACGCGCACCCTCTTCATTTGCAATAACTTTGGGCTCTCCGCCCTCCATGACGGCGACCACCGAATTGGTGGTGCCGAGGTCAATCCCGATAATCTTTGCCATCGTTGGCTCCCTGCATCCTAAAAAATACTGACGTTTATAAGATGCAGCATTGAGTCAATTAGTGTCAACTTTCTTTAGTGCCTTCCAGATCTACCCCCCAGCACTCCCACAATCTGCAACCGGCGTGACGAATGTCATTGTCACAGAACTCGGACCGTTTTAGTCTGAGTTCAGATCTATATACGACCGAATTGGTCGCATTTATCCTGCAGCTTCGATAGTGCCATTTCGTCCGGGGAGGGTTGCCGTGCTGATTCGATGGCGTAAATTCTTTGCCAAGTCATTGTTGCCGTTGAGCTTGGGTCTGGGTATGGGGAGCGTGGTGGTACGAGGGCAGGAGAAGCCCTATTTCGTGACCTATTCGCATGATCTGGAGGAGCCCGGAAACCTGGAGGTCGAGACCAAGACGGCTCTTGGCCGGCCGGGGGCTAGCGATCGCTATGGAGCCACGGCGCTGGAGCTGGAATACGGAATGAAGGCGTGGTGGACGTCGGAGCTTTACCTGGACGGCCAGGCGACGGGCGGGCAGTCGACGCTCTACACGGGTTTCCGGCTGGAGAACCGGTTCCGGCCGCTGATGCGGGAGTACCGGGTAAACCCGGTGCTCTATGTCGAATACGAGAATACGTCCGGGGCGGACAAAACGCTGCTGGAGGTGGTAGGGCACGACGGGCAGTCGGACCTGGCCACGGCCAATGCGGAGAGCCGGAGGGAACACCAGCACGAGGCGGAGCTGAAGCTGATTTTGTCCTCGAACCTGCGGGACTGGAACATCTCGGAGAATTTCATTGCGGAGAAGAACCTGGGGCACGCGCCGTGGGAGTTCGGGTATGCGGCGGGAGTGACGCGGCCTCTTCGCAGCGCCGCCAGCGGGCGTCCGTGCGAACTGTGCGCGGAGCGGTTCACGGCGGGAGTAGAGGCGTATGGCGGGCTGGGGGACACCTGGGAGCTGACCACGCGGGACACGTCGCACTATGTCGCGCCGCTGGTGGGGTGGCAACTGGCGCGGGGTGCGCGGCTGAGTTTCTCCACCGGGTTCGGCCTTACGGGTGGGAGCCTGGACCGGGTTTACCGGGTGGGGGTGGCGTGGGAAGCGCCGCAGGTGGGGAGCTGGTTTCACGGACGCAGCGGAGGGGTGCGATGAAGTGCGTTGGCCGGGTGATTGCAGTAATGGTTTGCGGGGCGGGGCTGGGGTTGGCGGCCGCGGCGGGGTCAGCAGCGGGGTCGGGGGGCTCATGGCTGCAGCGGGTTCCGGCTAAAGACCATGTCCGGGCTAATCCCATGACGGAGAAGCCCGAGGCGGTGGCTGCGGGAACATTGCTGTTTAAAGACCATTGCCAGCAGTGTCACCAGTCGAACGCAATGGGGGACGGACGGAAAAAGCCATCGCTGCGAACCGAACGGGTGCGGGGCGCCACGGATGGGGATTTGGAGTGGTTCATGCGGCAGGGGAACCTGGCCAAGGGGATGCCGTCGTGGTCGAGCCTGCCGGAGGCGCAGCGGTGGCAGATTATTGCGTATCTGCGGTCGCTGAAGTGATGCCTGGCCGCTCCTGTGGCGGCGGGTGTTTCAAGATGGGCTGAGTAAGTGGGGCGGGCGGCTGTCGTGTGGGGACCGGCTTTCGGTTTACTTCATCCGTTCCCAGACCAGGGTTCGAGTGACCTTGACGCCTTCCTGCGTGGTGGTGCTGAAGAGGATCGTCAGCGTATCGCCGGAGAGGGTGAAGTGGCGATCGATGCTCTTGCCGATGTCTCCGGGCCAGATGGCAGCCTCGAGGTGATGGGTCACGATGCCCTCCTTCGCATTGAGGGTGTAAGTGCCGAAGTAAGCGTCGTAACCGAGGACGGTCTGGGCGGTGTCAGGGGTTCCCTTGAGGGCGGCGACAGCGGGACATTCTTGAGAGAAGATGGCGACGGTTCGATCACGGCGGGAGAGCTGCGCGGCGACGTGCCCGGAAGCGTCGTAGATGAGAACGCCCATGGGGAGGGTGGCGAGCCCGGCATCGGGTTCAACCTGACCGTTTTCGCGCTTGCTCTGGCGGGAGACGAGGCGCCAGCTTCCGACCAGGCGGTCGCGGACGGCGGAATCCGTAGAGCCGGGATTAGCCGTGGCCTCCTGCGATTGGGCGGGCAGTGACGCTGCCGCGAGGGCAAGGAAAGCTGTCCACAGGAGCAGAGGCTTCCTTCCCGGCCTGGCGCGGCCAAGGAAAACGAATGAGCACGGAGATTCGACCATGTTTCTCTCCTCCAATGGCGACAGCGGAAGGCTGCTGGTGCGAACTCAACGTACAGGATGGGGGCTGCGCTTGGAAACCAATATCTGCGCCGGGGTTCCCGAGCAGGTGCGTCACTCGTCACAGGCTGAATAGGGCGGCGGGGTTTAGTCTCTGGGGTTTGGCAAGCCATGGCTACCGCTACTCTAGAGACCGCGCCGCCGCCCGCGTTGACCTCCGCGGGATCGGCCGCACAGGCCCGCTATCCGCTCACCCAGGGGGTGAATCCGTGGCTGGTGACGGTGGCGGTGATGCTTCCCACCTTCATGGAGGTGCTGGACACGGCGATTGCGTCGGTGGCGCTGCCGTATATTGCGGGGAGCCTGTCGGCGTCGAATTCGGAAGCGACGTGGGTGCTGACCAGCTACCTGGTGGCCAATGCGGTGATTCTGCCGGCGTCGAACTGGTTTGCGCGACGATTCGGGCGGAAGCGGTTTTTGCTGAGTTGCGTCCTCATCTTCACGGTGGCGTCGTTCTTCTGCGGGGCGGCGCCTTCGCTGTCGGTGATTCTGCTGGCGCGGATTTTGCAGGGAGCGGGCGGGGGCGCGCTGCAGCCGCTATCGCAGTCGATCCTGCTGGAGAGCTTTCCGGTGCAGAAGCGGTCGATGGCAATGGCGGCTTATGGGCTGGGCATCGTGGTGGCGCCGGTGCTGGGGCCGACGCTGGGGGGATGGCTGACGGACACCTTCAGTTGGCGGTATGCGTTTTACATCAACATCCCGGTCGGCATCCTGGCGGTCTTCATGGTGACGCGGTTTGTGCACGATCCGCCGTATATCAAGCATGCGAAGGTGGGGCCGTTTGACAATATCGGTTTTGGATTGCTGATCGTATGGACCGGGTGCCTGCAGGTGGTGCTGGACAAGGGGCAGGAAGACGATTGGTTTGGCGCGGTATGGGTGCGGTGGGCAGTGGCGGCGCTGATCCTGGGCCTGGTGGGGTGGGTGTGGCGATCGTGGTCCAATCCGCGGGGGCTGGTGGACCTGCGGGTGATGAAGAATCGCAATTTCCGCACCGGATGTTTCCTGATCGCGCTGCTGGGGATGTGCATTTACATCACGATTGCGATTCTGCCGCTGTATTACCAGGAGATCCTGGGGTACACGGCGTTTTCCGCGGGGCTGGTGGTGGGTCCGCGCGGGATCGGATCGTTCGTCGGGTCGCCGGTGATCGGGTTTCTGGGCACGCACATTGATAATCGCAAGCTGTTGACGGCGGGTTTCCTGGGGTTCGGGGTGTGTTCGCTGATCTTCGGGACGGTGAACCTGGATATCGGGCCATACACGCTGCTGGTGCCGATCCTGATGACGGGGTTTGCGCTGAGCTTTGTGTTTGTGCCGCTGGCGACGCTGAGCACCTCGACATTGTCGCGGGAGGAGATGGGCAACGCGACGGGGCTGTTCAACATGCTGCGCAACATCGGGGGATCGATCGGGATTGCGATGGCGACGACGGCGCTGATCCGGCGGGCGGCACAGCACCAGAACGACATTGGAGCGAATTTGTCATGGTCCAGTCCAGCCCTGCAACAAAAGACCCAGGCGATAGCCGGGTATCTGAGTCACCGGGTGGGTCCGGCATCGGCGCGGCCGGGGGCGCTGGGATTGTTGTACGAGATGCTGCAACAGCAGGCGGCGTTGAAGGCCTATGTAGATGTGTTCCGCTGGACGGCGCTGCTGGCATTTTTCTGTGCCGGGGCGGTTTGGCTTTTCAAGAAGCCGGTGAAACATGTGCCGGCTCCGGGTGCGCACTAGAGGAAAATGCGCATGGGATACGCGCGGCCGGCCGGACAGTCCCATCAGGTAAAAGCAACCGCTGCGTACGGTTGCGCCTCTTAAAGTGACGAACGCCGAGCCGGCCAGTTTGCCGGCTGGATGTTCAGAACGACCGCAGCATCGGGTTTCCGCGAGCTCATGGTTCGTCGGATGACTCAGAGGGCGAGTGGCGGGGGGTTTTCGCGATTTCTCCCTCTTGCCGACGGCGAAGGAGAATCGCATGTCAGCCGCCGGACATTCGCCCTCACGACGCGCCGGAATTTGGGACGGAGCGCTGTTTTGGAGAAAGAAGTTTCGAAGTCCTCACGAATCAGCCACACACATCCTGTTGAACGATTCATCCAGACGAATTCTGCGAGAAAAGCGAGGAGCCTGATGGGAAGTCCGTCGAAAGATCTGCGCGAGGTGGAAGGAACGCTGCGCACGGTGATGGAAGCACTGATCGATAGCCAGGAAGGTTTTCAGAAGTTGGGCGAGGCGCTGGAAGACGAGGCCCTGAAGCGGAGTTTCTTCGCCGAATCGTTGAAGCGGGCAGAGTTTCGCGGTGAACTGGAGACCATTCTTCACCAGGACGGGGTTCGAGACGTGAAGGAGACGGGGACCGCGGCGGGAAATTTTGTGCGGATGTGGGCGGGGCTGAGGAGCGCGATGGGCGGCGGGGATCATGCGCTGCTGGAGTCGGCGCACGAGGCCGAAGACGCGGTGAGGCAGGCCTACGTGGACGCGCTCGACACGTTTCTCCCGGCGCCGGTGCGCGAGGTGCTGGAGCGGCAGGGCGGCCACATTGAAGAAGCGCACTCGTACCTGAAGTCGGCCACCGAAGCAGGAAAGTAAATCGCCTACTCGAGCAGCGGCAGGAAGCGGTGCATGTGTTCGTCGTACTGCTCGATGCGGCCGGTGAGGATGTCGTAATACCAGCCATGGACGGTGATTTCCCCGTGGGCGAGGGCGCGCGCCACCGCGGGCTGGGCCTTGAGATTGAGCAGCTGGGCTACGACGTTGCCGCGGATCAGGGCAGCCAATTCGGCGTGTTCGCCGTCGGCGGGATTGAGAGGCTGACGGTGGCTGAAGGCGGCTTCGACGTGGTGAAGCCAGCGGCTGGCTTTAGGTAGATTCTGGAGCGCTTTGCGATCGAGCGCGGCTTTCATGGCGCCGCAGTCGGAGTGTCCGCAGAGGATGGCGTGGCGCACCTTGAGGACTTCGACGGCGTATTCAATGGTGGCGGTCACGCCATCGACGTCTCCGCCGGTTACGGGCACGACGTTGCCCGCATTGCGGGAGATGAACAAGTCGCCGGGCCCGGTTCCGAGGATGAGATCGGGGACGATGCGTGAATCGGAACAGGTGATGAAGAGCGATTCCGGCGCCTGGCTCTCGGCCAGGAGGTGGAATTGATCGCGCCGTGCGGGAAAGATGTCTTTAAGAAAGCGTCTGTGTCCAGCAATCAATTGATCCATGCGTGCCTCGTGACGGCTCCGTGGCTGAACAGCGGAGCCCATTGCGGTCCCTCACGATCAGCCTAACGCACCGGGCGCCGGCCCGGTCCTGACCGGCGGGACTGATAACTTTGAGCCATACAGGACCGGTACACAAACGGAGGAGATTGCAGAGTGAGCAAACGGGGATACTGCTTGCGGGGATATTGCATGCTGGCGATGGCGGCATTGTGGTTGGCCGGGGGACGCTGCCAGGCTCAAAGCGGCGATGCCAGCGTTAACACCATCGATGCGGCGCTGCGGAGCCAGGTGGATCACATTGCGACAGGAGTGATGGCGCAGCGCGGAGTGCCGTCGGCTTCCCTAGCCGTGGTGAAGGACGGCAAGCTGGTCTATACACAAGCTTATGGAAAGGCGCGCATCGATCCCGATGTGGCAGCGGCGCCGGAGATGCGCTACTCGATCGGGTCGATTTCGAAGCAGTTCACGGCGACGGCGATCTTGCTGCTGCAGGAACAAGGAAAGCTGAACCTTGACGATGCGGTGGGCAAGTATGTTCCGGGGTTGACGCGGGGCAACGAGGTGACCATCCGCCAGATCCTTTCGCACACGTCGGGATACCAGGATTACGCGCCGGAGGACTACCCGGTCGAGTCGCAAATGAAGCCGGTGACACCACGGGAGATCCTGGATACGTGGGCGAGCAAGCCGCTCGATTTCGAACCGGGCACCCAGTGGCAGTATTCGAATACCAATTACGTGATTGCGGGTTTGATTGTGGAGAAGGTCAGCGGGGAGAAGCTGTTCGCTTTTTTGGGCGAGCACGTGTTTAGGCCGCTGGGGATGAAGAGCGCGTGGAACAGCGACGAGAAGGAACTGACGCGCACCGATGCCGCGCCCTACATGCACAATGCGCTGGGCCCGGCGCGGGCGGTTCCGAACGGGGGCGAGGGGTGGATGTTTGCCGCCGGGGAACTTGCCATGACGGCGCATGACCTGGCGCTGTGGGACATCAGCCTGATGCAGCGCAACATTCTGAAGAGCGCCAGCTACGACGAGATGTTCACCGAAGTGAAGCTCAAGGACGGCAAGGGCACGCACTACGGCCTGGGAGTAGAAGTGGTTGACCGGAACGGGCACCACGCCATTGCACACAGCGGCGAAGTGAACGGCTTCGTCTCAGATAACGAAGTCTTCGTCAACGATGGCGTGGCGGTGGCGGTGCTGACAAATCACATGGCGGGCGGAGCCGGGGAGATGGCGCGTCTGGCGGCAGCCACGGTGGCGGGAGTGAAGCATTCGCCGACGGAAGAACAGGCGATAACGCTTTATCACCAGTTGCAGCAGGGGCAGATCGAAACGGGATCAATGGCGCCGAATCTGCGCGCATATTTTGACGCGGCTACGGTGGCCGACTACCGCGACAGTTTGAAGGGACTGGGCGAGCCGCTGACATTTCGCCAGGTCGGCGAGCAGCTTCGAGGCGGAATGACGTACAGGGTGTTCGAGATCGTGTATCCGACGCGGCGGCTTACGCTGAGCACGTACACCTATCCGGACGGCAAGCTGGAACAATATCTTGTGGAGCCCGCGGATTGAGCGGGCGCTCAACAAACACCCGATGAGCAGAACGAGAGGAACGGCCTTGGCAATTCGATCGGCTGGATCGGCCAAGTGGCATTACACTTCTTCACCGCTACCGGTTGGAGTCGAAGCTTCAAGCTCATTGAATGAGCACTAACGGTCGTTTCGCCATAGAGAGAGTGCCGGATGAGTCGTGAAACGTATCTTCTTCTAAACCTGGCTCTGGCGTTCTACAACGTCGGAACGATCTGGGCGCACGAGGTGGACATTTTCCGGACCTGGAAGCTGGTCGATCCGGCGGCGTTTCGCCGGATTCAATCGACCCACTGGCGCAAGCTGCCTTACTGGGTATTCGTTCCGGTAGGACTCGGATTCCTGGGCAGCGTGGGCCTGATCTGGTATCGGCCTGCGGAGGCGCCGGGATGGGCCTTGTGGTTTGCGTTGGGGTGCCAGGCTGCGGCTCATGTATTGACCGGCGTTACGTGGGGGAGATGGCAGGCAGCACTGAGCCAGGATCCTTTGGGACCGCAGAGCCCTTATCTGGCAAAGATTCTGGCCACGCACTGGATTCGGACGCTGCTGATCAACGGCTATGGATTGGGCCTGCTGGCGATGGCCGTGGGATCCTTGCCGAGAGGATGAACCGCAATAGAACAGGGCACCGCGAAGGTGCCCTGAGACTGCTGACAAAGTCATACTGCGTTTTGGGGGAAGGCCTGGGGCTGAAGCCCTCTTGAATTGATTGGTCCTTTTCGTGAGGCTGAAAGCCTCACGCTCCCTCCGGAAAAGCAAAGAGGAGTTTCCATCAACAGGAGGGCACCGCGAAGGTGCCCTCCTGTTCTATTTTGACGCCTGCGTTATTGCACGCTGACGGTGAATGACTTCTTCACCAGCGATTGATCGACGCCGGCGCCATAAACATCGACATGGTGGCTGCCGGGATTGAGCGCCAGGCTGGTGTTGAGGAAGGTGTAGTAGGAGAAGCCGTCGATTCGTTCAGCCAGCTTCTTGCCGTCGACCCAGACCTCGACATCGCGCATGGGGGATTCGCCCGCCGCGCCGATGCTGAAGGAGACGGGAGAGGCGACGGGAGTGGTGGCTGACGGGCTGCACACGTTGATGCCGCGGGCCGCAGCGGGAGCATTGCAGGTGAAGACAGGTCCGGGGGTGGTATTGAGCTGGGTGGTGGTGAGGTAACCCAGGCAGCGGTCGTCAGCGCACTGGCTGACGAGCAGGTCGGCACGGGTGTCGAGATTGCCGCGGATGACCTCCGGCGGAAATGGCACGCCGTACTTGACTCCGGCGACGGGCTGGGCCGAGTAGATGGTTCGATCCTGGTTATAGGTGGCATTGGGATTGCGGGTCCGAACGTCGACGTAGAACGGGCCGTCGTAGGTGTCGGAGCAATCGCGTTCCTGAACGATCAGGTCGTTGATGCCGTTGCCGTCGAGGTCGGCGACCTGGGCAGGGCCCGCGAGGCAGCGGCCCACCTGCACATTGGTCCGGCTGGCGAAGGTGCGGGAGGCATCGCCGTAGTAGAAGAAGACGCGATTGGTGTAGACGGTGGGCTCGGTGGCAAGGATGTCGGTTTTGCCGTCGCCGTTGATTTCGCCCGCAGAGAAGGCGACGTAGTGGGTGCCGGTGGTTCCGGCCGGATTGCTGAACGTGATGGTGGTGGTATGGGGGAAGTGCCCTGTGCCGTCGCCGTAGAGCACGTAGGCCACGGTGTAATTAACTGTATCGGTGAGGAGCAGATCGGCTTTGCCGTCGCCGTCAAAGTCACCCAGGACGGGATTGGCTCCGTTGACGCCCATGGCCGGTCCCGGTGTGAACCCTCCCTTGCCGTTTCCAAACCACACGTGCAGTTGTCCGGCGTTGACGAAGGCCAGGTCGGTGAGGCTGTCGTGATTGAAATCGCCCGTCGCGGCGGTGACGCCGCTGCTCTGCGTGCCGGAGCCGTAGGTGAAGGTGCCGCCGATGGTGAATGCGCCTTTGCCGTTGTTGACGTAGAGATAAAGAGTGTTGTCGTCAGTGCCGAAGGCGAGGATGTCAGGGTGTCCGTCGTTGTTGAAGTCGCCGATGAGGACGGGGCCAACACCGCCGGCGCTGGACGGAAGTTCATAGGAGACAGGGGTGGCATAGGTTCCGTCTCCGGTGGAGAGCTGAACTCCGAAGCTGTCCTGCGCGCCCATCTCGGGGTGGTAACCGAACACAAGATCTTCGCGGCCATCGTTGTTGAGGTCCGCGTGGGTGTAGAGGGGCACGCCGCTGGAAAATCCAGAGGCGCTGTTCTGGGTGTGGTTGGAAAAGCTGACCTGGGACGCGAACGCGACGGCGGGCATGGCGAGGCACACCGGGAGGACACACGACTTTAATAACCGCATGGGATGCAGCTCCAAGGAGAACTGATTCTAGTGATTTAAGTTCGTACGGGCCGCGTACGAACCTGAGATGCGAGCAGCCAGGGTGTGGGGTTGCTCCGGGGACGGGATGGGCCGGCAGCGGGGGCCACGGTACACTGAAAAGAGCGAATGGAATAGCGGAAATCTATGTTTGAGAATCTTACAGACAAGTTACAACGGGCGTTCAAGCACCTGCGCGGGCAGGGGACGCTGACGGAAGAGAATATCGGCGAGGCGCTGCGGGAGATCCGCGTGGCGCTGCTGGAAGCCGACGTCAACCTGAGCGTAGCGCGGGAGTTGATCGAGCACATCCGCGAAAAGGCGGTCGGCACGGAAGTGCTGACGGCGCTGTCGCCCAGCGAGCAGGTGATCAAGATCGTGCGCGACGAGTTGATCGCGCTGCTGGGCAAGGACACGGCGCGGTTCAAGTTTGCGCCGCAGCCGCCCACGGTGATCCTGATGGCGGGGCTGCAGGGGTCGGGCAAGACGACCACCAGCGGCAAGCTGGCGGCCTGGCTGAAGAAGGGGGGCCACCGGCCCATCCTGGTTTCAGTCGACGTGTATCGTCCGGCGGCGCGGGAACAGCTCAAGGTGGTGGCGAAGTCGATTGACGCCAAGATCTACGAGGGCGACCTGAAGGGCGAGGCGCCGGGATCGGCGCTGGTGGAGCGGCTGGCCGCAGAAGCGCGGCGCGAAGCGCGCAATTTCGGGTTTGACACGCTGATCGTGGACACGGCCGGACGGCTGCACATCGACGAGGACCTGATGGGGGAGATGGAGCGGCTGAAGAAGCTGCTTAACCCGCAGGAGATCCTGTTTGTGGCCGATGCCATGACGGGGCAGGACGCAGTGAATTCAGCGCAGGAATTTCATTCCCGCCTGGGACTGACGGGCGTGGTGCTGAGCAAGATGGACGGCGATGCGCGCGGCGGCGCGGCCTTGTCGATCCGGCATGTGACGGGGCAGCCGATCAAGTTCATCGGCACGGGGGAAAAGGCGGACGCATTCGAGCCGTTTCATCCGGACCGGATCGTGGGCAGGATCCTGGGCATGGGCGACATGATGTCGCTGATCGAGAAGGCCGAGTCGACGCTGGACCGCAAGAAGTCGGAAGAGTTTGCCAAGAAGGCGCTGCTGGGGGATGGGTTTTCGCTGGAGGATTTTCGCGACCAGCTGAATCAGATCAAGAAGCTGGGCTCGATGGAAAGCATTTTGAAGATGCTGCCGTCGGTGGGGCCCTTCGCGGGCATGCAGGAAGCTGCCAAGGGCGTGGATGAGAAGCAGTTCGTGCGCTTGGAGGCGATTATCAATTCGATGACGCCGAAGGAACGGCACAATCACGAAATCATTTCCGGTTCGCGGCGCAAGCGGATTGCGGCGGGATCGGGAACCAGCGTCCAGGATGTGAACCAACTGCTGCGGCAGTATGCGCAGATGAGCAAGATGTTCAAGCAGATGGGCAAAGGCGGCCTGGCCAAGCAGATGATGCGCGGCGGCATGGGCGCTCTGGGGATGGGCGGACGGCAGAAATTCGGACGATAGAGCACGGCATGAGCGGAACGAGCCTGCAGGACCAACTCGACGAGATTACGGCAAACACGCGGCACCTGGTGCAGGCCGAAAGGCTGGCGGTGGGAGAGCGGGCTGTCGAAGAACTGTTCGCGACGGGAATCGAGCAGCAGATCTTGCCGGTGGGAGCGGCTGGGCCGCGGTTTGAGCTGCGGGATTCGAGTGGGAAGCTGGTGCGCAGCGAGGACATGCTGGCGGTGGGGCCGCTGGTGGTGAAGTTCTATCGCGGGCGGTGGTGCCCCTACGACGTGACCGAACTGGAAACGTGGCGCGACTTGTATGGGCGGGTACGGGAGCGCGGCGGCCTGATGGTTGCGATCGGCCCGCAGAACGAGCGGCAGAGCGACTTCATGGCGGGCCAGCACGGACTTCCCTTCCCGGTTCTGACCGACCCGGGCAATCAAGTTGCGGAGCAGTTCGGGGTGGTGTGGACGCTGCCGCAATACATGCGCGAGTACTACCTGTCGATCCTGGTGAACATTCCGTTTGTGAATGGCGACAAGAGCTGGCGGCTGCCGCTGCCGGCCACGTATGTGATCGGACGGGACGGGCGCGTCTTGTTCGCCGAGGCGCACGCGGATTTCCGGGTGCGGCCGGAACCGGAAGAAGCACTGGGGATCATTCACCCATCGTTCGGGCGCTGAAGGCTCACGCGAACCTCTGCATAAAGGTTATTCGGACGAAGCGGTCGGAGTGGTGGCCCTGGGGTATTGCAGATCAAGAATCTGCCGCTGATACTTTTCGAGGCTGCCGGGTTTAAGGGTCGTGCTGTCTGCGGGCAAAACTTTGGGCCGTAGCAGGCGCCATGCTTCGGGAGCCTGCCAGGGATCGTAACCGGCGTCGGCCAGCAGCGCCAGCGCCTCTCTTCCACGTTCTTCCATGTATTTCTTGGCAAGCAGATTCCCTACCACGGCGGCGCCAACATCATTCACCGCGTAGTAGGCGACCGGGCCAGTGAGAAGCAAGGCCAAATCGGCAATCTCCGCGGCGGTCATGTAGCGGCTGGCAGCGGCCCACTTCGCCATCTGCCACTCTAGATTGAATGCCACTCCATCGGCGATCACTGCCGCCAGTTGATCGTCGCGTTGCAGCCGTTCGACGACCGCGCGCGGCACCAAGATGAGGCCAGGGTTGCAGACAAGGACGGAGCGAATTTTCTTCTCGTCCACGGCGTAGAAGCGGAAGTCGATCCTGGAGGTGTCGTCGGCAGGCAACAGCTTCTGATATTCGGGAACCAATCTCCAGCCGATGGCGCGCACGCGTTGCTGTAGAGGTCCCTCGGGTGGAACGCGATGCCAGCCACAGGGACCGCCCGCGTCGCTCAGCCTGACTTTTGTGTGGGCGCTTTTGAAATTTCCGTCGGCGTCAACGATGCTTTCCGTGCTGGGTACAGGGTCAATAGCCTGTTGAGAAATAGCGTCGGTGGCTTTGACGGGGCGATGAGCCTTTTCAGAGTGAGGCGGATAAAAAGTGGCGTGCGCGGCAACGAGCAGGCCCTCGGGATTGCGTTCACCTTCAAATTTCAGGCGCACGTTTGGGCCTGCTTCGCTGAGGTTTTTTAAGGCGCCGGAGAAATGAGTCTCCGTGCCGGCGTTGATCTGAATGCGATAGCCATCGGCCTGGAAGACAGGTTCGGGACCGGCTTTGATGACTCTCTCAATCACGCCCATGCCGGACAGCTTCCGGCCTGGCCGCTCAGATGCGGACTCGGTATTCTGCCCGGGTTGAGGGGCAGCCGAAGCGGACCTGTCCGGGGAGGATTCCTGCGCCGCAGCATGAAGGCAGAGCGCCAGGGCGACAATCGCCAGCGTGGAGCGCAAAGGATGCGCCTCCCCGCCGAAGGGGATCAATCTCAGCAAGAACAGAAGGGCTTTCGCCAGCGATGCGCTCCCGGTGTGAATTGCACTCAGTATATGCAGCCGGGTTGGTTATGGGATGCGTAGCGTGGCCTGAACATGATCGAAGGTCACACCGCGGAGAAGGAAGACTTTGCTGCGGGAGGTTTCGCCGGAGATGAGTTCGACACGATGGCGCGGGAGGGCGAACGTGTCGGCGAGGAAGATTATGAGGGCTTCGTTGGCCCGGCCTTCGAGGGGTGGGGCGTGGACGGCAATCTTCAGTTGAGCGGCCGGGCCGTCGCCATAGAGGCCGACGATGGCGGTCTTCTTAGCGCCGGGCTGGGCGCGGACGGCGAGGGTGACGCCGGCGGCGGTGGCGCGGATCATGCGGGCTGGGGCGAGACCGGCTCGGCTTCAGAGTCCGAGGGGCCTGTGTAGGGCGCGCGCTTGCCAAAGAGGGCGGTGCCGATGCGGATGCGGGTGGCGCCTTCGGCGATGGCGATGGGGTAATCGCCGCTCATGCCCATCGAAAGCACTTCGAAATTGAGGCGGGGATGGTTGGCGGCCCAGCGGTCGCGCCATTCCCGCAGGGAGCGGAAGCAGGCGCGGGTGATGTCTTGGGGGACGCCCCAGGGTGCAATGGTCATGAGGCCCTGCATGCGCAGGTGGTCAAGGTCGGGAAGGCGTTCGAGCAGTTCCGCCGCGGCGGCGGATTGGGGATCGAGACCGGCCTTGGACTCTTCGGGGCTGAGTTTGACTTCGATAAGGACGGGAATGCGCTTGCCGAGCCGGACCGCGGCCTCGTTAAGGCGTTCGGCGAGGCGCAGCGAGTCAAGAGCGTCGACGGCATCGAAGAGCTCCGCGGCGCGGGCGGACTTGTTGGATTGCAGGTGGCCGATGAGGTGGACGCGGATGGGCTCGTCGGAGGCGGCGATGGCACCCTGGGCGCGCAGCGGAGCGAGAGCGGGAGCCTTGAGGGAAAATTCCTGGACGCGGTTTTCACCGAAGAGGCGCAGTCCGAGCGAGGCTGCTTCGGCGAGGGTAGCGGCAGGGTAGGTCTTCGACACGGCCATGAGCTCGACGTCGCCGCGGGTGCGTCCGGCGCGACGGCAGGCATCGGCGATGGCGGATTCGAGTTGATCGAGTGTCTCCTTGAGGGGAGTCATGAGAGGGGAGCCTCGGCGGCCTTGCCGATGCGGGCGCGGGCGTCTTCGAGGCGCCCGGTGATGGGCATATGTTCGAAAGCCTTGGCGAGGCCGATGCGAGGCATGTTGGAGTAGATGGTTTCGGAGTGGCCGGCGGGCACGAGGTAGGTTTCATGCCATATTCCGACGGTTCCGCTGGCCCCAACCCGGCGGTTGAATTCGGCCCAGGCGGGGAGGTGGGCGGCGGCGCGGTCGTGGGAATAGGCGTGGAGGTGTTCAAAGCTGCGCCAGTACTGCGCCATGGCGACGCCACGCCAGTAGAGGAAGGTTTCGACATGGAGCAGGCCGAGGGCGGGATTGCGCTTGAGCTCGGCGATCATGGGTCCCATGGCCGAGGCCACCCGGGTCCATTGGCGGAGAGCGAGCAGGCGGTTGATGCGCATGCCGATCAGGAAGACGACGAATGGCTGGTCGGTGGCGGCGGTGAATCTTCCCGGAAAGATGGCGGTCATGGGAATCCTTCCGCGGTGGGTGTCAGGCGAGCCCAGGAGAGCTGTGTCCCTCGTAGTTCTCCGCTGTGCCGCTACCGGGGCGAACTGGAGAGCGGCGGCGGAAGTGGAGGCAGGGACGGTCAGCGCCCGTGTTCTTCAAGGTATTTTTCCACCTCGAGGGCGGCCATGCAGCCGGTTCCGGCGGCGGTGATGGCCTGGCGGTAGCGGCGGTCCTGGACATCGCCGCAGGCGTAAACGCCGGGGACGATCACTCCCTTGCGGGTGGTGAAGACGTTGTGGAGAGTCTGGATGTAGCCATCCGAGTCGAGGTCGATCTGGCCGTGGAACATCTTGGCGTTGGGATCGTGGCCGATGCCGAGGAAGACACCGCTGACGGGCAGAATGCTTTCAGTCCCGAGGGTGACGTCACGGAGGCGGACGCCCTTGACTTCGTTCTCTTCGACCCCGAGGATCTCCTCGACAAGGACGTTGGTGCGGAGCTCGATGTTGGGGTGAGCGATGGCGCGTTCGAGCATGATCTTGCTGGCGCGGAAGCTCTCGCGGCGATGCAGCAGCGTGACCTTGCTGGCGAAGCGGGTGAGGAAGAGAGCCTCTTCCATGGCTGAATCTCCGCCACCGATGACGGCGATTTCAAGGCCGCGGAAGAAGAAGCCATCGCAGGTTGCGCAGCTGGAGACCCCGTGGCCGATGAGGGCCTGCTCACTGGGGAGCCCGAGCCAGCGGGCGCTGGCGCCGGAAGCGATGATGAGCGATCGGGTATGAATCTCTCCCCCCGAGGTGTTGAGGCGGAAGGGGTGGGCGTTGATGTCGATAGACCCCAGGTGAGCCATGCGGAATTCGGCGCCGAAGCGGGCAGCCTGCTTCTTCATGTTGTCGATGAGTTCGGGGCCCTGGATGCCCTCGGGCCACCCGGGAAAATTTTCCACCAGGGTGGTGATGGAGAGCTGGCCGCCGGGCTCATGGCCTTCGAGGACGAGCGGCTTGAGGTTGGCGCGTGCGCAGTAGATGGCGGCGGTAAGCCCCGCGCAGCCTGAGCCGAGGATGACGGTATCGCGAGTTTCGATCATTCGAGAAGGTTTCCCGTGTTGATTGTAGACGCAAGACCGGCGGGGGCCTTAACCCCTGAAGTCCTGCGGGACCATGTGGGAACGTGTGCCCGGGATCCACTAGATATGATGTCAGGCATGGCGAATCTGACTCTGATCTACGGATTGCGGATGCTTCCCGAGGGCGAGGTTAAGGAAATTCAGGACGCGACCCTGAAGCTGACGAACGGGCACGAAGCGCACGTCACGATGCATGTGCTGGAGGGCTCGCGCGAGGAAATTGAAAAGCAGCTGCGGCAGAGCCTGGACGCGTTCTTTGACTTCTACCCCGAGATTTGAAGCCCGGAGGGCGGGCAATGAACTTCAAGGGCGCCGGGCGGACCCGGGCGCACGCGCAGGTTGTCGATGGCGTAGTTGATGAAGCGCGGCTCGAAGTGGGGTGACTGGCCCAGAAACCGGCAGGTGGCGACAACCTGGTCGACGATGAAGCGGGGCTGGTAGGCGGCCAGCGCGAGCTTCTTTTCATCGGTGATGCGGGAGAGAATGGCGACAAAGGTGGCTTCGGAGTAGACCAGACCGCAGCGCTGGCATTCGCGCTTGAAGATGCGCCGGAAGCGTTCCAGGTCGGGCGCGGCCACCTCGATCTTGTAGGGGAGGCGGCGCAGAAACGCGGGGTCCATCAGGTCTTCCGGATCGAGATTGGTGGAGAAGATCACCATCTCTTCAAAAGGGATGCTGAAGGTTTTTCCGGTGTGGAGCTTGAGGAAGTCGAGGCGGTTTTCCAGAGGAACGATCCAGCGGTTGAGCAGGGTGGAAGGGCTGACGAGCTGGCGGCCGAAGTCGTCGATGAGGAAGCAGCCGCCCAGGGCCTTCATATGCAACGGGGCCTGGTAGAAGTGACCCGAGGGCTCATAGCGCAGGTCAAGCATCTCCAGAGTCAATTCTCCGCCGGTGACGACGAACGGGCGGCGGCACGGAACCCAGCGGGCGTCGAACTTGTCGAGACGGACGAAGGAGAGGCCGTCCTGGGTGGAGGGCGGCGCCGGGGCCACCTCTTTATGAACGCTGGAATCGAAGACTTGAATGATCTGGCCCTCGACCTCGACCGCCCAGGGAACATAAATGACATCCTGAAAGACGGAAGCAAGGCGCAGGGCCACGGTGGTTTTGCCGTTTCCTGAGGGCCCGTAGAGGAGCATCGCCCGGCCGGAGTTGAGGGCGGGACCGACCTGCTCGACGAGGTCATCGCCGGTCTCCAGTTCGCGGAGCGAGACGCGAACGCGCTCGACGGTGACCACTTCGCTGGTCAGCTTCTGGAGGTTGACCTGGGAACAAAAATCCTCGAGGCGGACCGGGGCGGGGCCCACGTAGCGGAGGCGATCGAGGGCGTCCAGAGTCCAGCGCCGGCCCTCGTCGGTCATCACGTAGCTCATGTCGAGGAGGCTGTCGGAGTTGCTTGAGCCGAGGGTGCGCAGGAGCCTGCGCTCCACCGCCATGCGCACCAGTTCGCTGACCAGGTGGTAGGGCAGGCGGATGGCGTCGACATAGTGGCGGACGGTCTCGAGACGGGAGGTGTAAATGAGCTTGAGCAGGAGACAGACGAGTTCCCCCCCGTCAAGGCCGGTGGCGGCGATATCGGCGGGCTCGGCGGGAATGCGGTGAAGAAAGCTTTCCAGGGTGCGCTTGTCGATCAGGCCCATGGCCACGAGGTTGTCGCCGAGGCGTCCACCTTGTTCGGCCATGCGTTCGAGGGCGCGATCCACGTCGGCCTCGGTTACACGCCCGGCACGGACCAGCAAGTCTCCCAAGCGCATTTTCCGTTCCCCCTCACCCGCAAAAGCACGACGGCATCAACTTGCAGGCTTCTTCTATGAGAACCCTCTAATCCTCCTGGTGGCGGTGAGGCCCGGCACATGCCCGCGAAACCGGTGGGAGAGCTCGCTGCGATGCCGAAGTGCCTGAAAGCCGTCCTGATGGCGATGTTGACAGGTTCGCAAGCCCTGTACGGCGGAGGGCCGCGCTACGTGGCCGGGACCACGTTTTTTGACCCTGCGGCGATGGGTCAGCCGGTGCACTGGGCGGGGGGGCAGGTCAACTATTACGTCGACCAGGGACCGTTGAACGACAGCATCGGCAATCAACAGGCGATCGCGATGGTGGACGCGGCAGCGGCACTGTGGAATGCGGTGCCCACGGCGGGCGTGAACCTGGTTCGGGCCGGGACGCTGAACGAGGATGTGAACGGAGACGACACGGTGGGCGGAGTGGAGGCTGGCGGGGATGTGATCGAGCAGCCGACAGATGTATCTCCGACGGCTACGAGCTATCCGCTGGGGGTCGTGTTCGATGCTGACGGGGCGGTGCTGAACGCGGTGCTGGGGCCGCACACCAGCGACCTGAACAACTGCGCGACCTACGGAGTGGTGGTATGGCTTGACTCGATCCGTTCGGACGCGACGGTGGGGCACGCGGTAATGGTGGTGAACGGGCTATGCGCAACTACGGCGGGGCAGTTGGCGATGATGCAGTTTCAACTGGAGCGGGCCTTCGGCCAGATTCTGGGGCTGGGCGCCTCGCAGGTATATCCGGACGCGTTGAACAGCGGCGATTCGGACGCGGCGCAGGCGTGGCCGGTGATGCAGCCGGGGAGCGGAGCGTGCGGCCCGGAGGGGGGCATCTGCATTCCAGATGCTCAGAGCTTGAAGCCAGACGATATTGCCGAGGTGAACCGGCTGTATCCGATCAGTGCGTCGAACCTGGCGGCTTTCCCAGGGAAGATGCTCACGGCCGCCAACACGGTTTCAATCGACGGAACGATCAGCTTTCGCGCCCGGACTGGGATGCAGGGGGTGAACGTGGTGGCGCGGCCGCTGGACCGGAATGGGATGCCGATGGACGAGTACACCGTGAGCGCTGTTTCGGGCGCATATTTCAGCGGCAACCACGGCAACGAGGTGACGGGATGGCTGGACGCCGGCGGGTCGCCGTATTCGCGATGGGGATCAGGTGACCTGGCGCTGGAGGGGTACTTCGACATGCGGTTCCTGCCCTTGCCGCCGGGCATGCAGAAGGCCTCGTATCTCATCACATTCGAGAGGATCGATCCGCTCTTCATCTATGCCGAGACGGTGGGTCCTTACACGGTGGGATCGCCGGACCCTTCGGGTGTGCTGACCCCGGTGACCGTGATGAACCTGTCGGCAGGAATGGCCTCGACGCTGACCATCAAGGCTGCTGATTCGCCGGTGGGAGATTTTTCCGACCCGATTTCGCAGGAGAGCGCGCCGCGGTTGCTGCCGCCTTCGGGTTTGTGGTGCGGGCGCCTGAGCCAGATGAGCCAGACCGACTGGTTCAGCTTCCCGGTGCGGGGGAACCGGATATTCACAGTGGTGACGCAGGCCCTTGATGAGACCGGACAGCCAAGCAATCACAAGGCGATGCCGGTGCTGGGGGTGTGGGACGGGTTCGCAGACCTGGGTTCGTCGCCGGTGCATGCGTCTCCGGGGCTGAACGGCGATGCGACAGGGGAGACCTGGCTCCAGGTGGCGTCGAGCGGAGACGATATCGTCAGGCTGGGCGTCGCCGACTGGCGGGGAGACGGGCGGCCGGATTACGCCTATAACGGTTGGGTGCTGTACGCGGACACGGTGGAGCCTGCGCGGCTGCCGGCATCCGGAGGTCCGATCGTCATCCACGGGATGGGTTTTCACGTGGCGGACACGGTGATGGTGGATGGACAGGCAGCGCAGGTGACGGGGATCTCTCCTAACCAGATCACGGCGATTGCGCCGCCGGCGGCGAGCGGTCACACGGGTTCGGTGGATGTCGAGGTGGACGATCTGCCAATTTTTTATGCCCTGGCGGTCGTGCATAACGGGATCAGTTATGACGCAGGCAGCGGGGATGCGCTGACGCTGATTACGGCGCCGGCGAACAGCGTTCCCATCGGCGTGCCCGTTCCGTTTACGGTGCGGGCTCTCAATTCGAGCCTTGGGGCTGCGGGTGGAGTCACTGTGACGTACGCGGTGACGTCGGGCGCGGCGCGGCTGAACTGCGACCAGGCTTCGTGCGCAGTGACTGCATCAGGGGACGGGACAGCGACGTTAAACGTGACGGCGACGGATGGAAACGCGTCGGTGGTGACGGCTTCGCTCAGCAATGGGTCGAGCCTGGCCGCGCATTTTAACGGGGGGACGCCGCCGGTGCTGAGCGCTCTGACGCCGCAGCTGTCGGTGGCGGCGGGCGCGACGGTGTCATGGCCGACCCAGGCGCTGGTGGTGAACAACGGCACACCGGTTGCGGGACAGTCGGTAACGTGGCTGGCGGATGGCGGTGGCGATATCCGGCCGGGGAGCGCGGGGGCGGTCACTACAGCGCAGAACGGAATCGCTACCCAGAACCTGACGGTGGGACCGCTCGGGAAGGGGAACCAGGTCGCGGCGACGGCGTGCCTGAACGGAACTTCGCAGTGCGTGAGTTTCACCGCGCTGGGAGCACGGCCGGAATACGCAACGGTGCAGGCGGTGGCGGGCACTTCACAGACGCTGGCGGTGGGGGGGACAGCGGCGCCAGTAACGCTGCGGGTCCTCGACATGAACGGAAACCCGATGGCGGCAGGAACCGTAACGTTTTTCCAGTCGCTGTATGCGTGGGCTCCTCCTTGCGCGGCGCACGGGAGGTGTGCGCAGGCGGAACTGCTGGCCACGGAGAGCAGCGTCGCCCAGTCGGGGCTCGACGGGAGCGTAACCTTCACTCCCGCAGCGCTGCCAGGGCTCGCAACCAACCTGGTGGGAGTGGCGGTGACGGGGAACAGCGGGGTACTGCAGGTGGCGGTCGAGACGCATCCGTAACTGCGGGCTCGACATGACGGTGGCTTAGTTGAGGAGGAACATGCCGTAACCGGGCACTTCGCCTTCGACGAGGTACCAGGAGAGTGCGAACAGGGCGACAATCCCCGCCAGGGCCCAGAAGAACAGGCGCACCGGCATGGTGGATGTGAGGCGTTGAAAGGCGGTGGGATTGGTCCGGGAAGGCCAGGAGAAGACCATTCCGCTGTAAAAACAGATGGCGGCGGCGGCGAGCAGTCGGAAGCCGGCCATCCAGAGGCGCTCCTGCCATTGACTGCCCGGGTCGAAGAAAGCGCTGATCGCGGCCCAGTAGAGCGACAGGATGCAGATGAGAAGCGAAACCGCCTTGGCAATTTCGAGCATAGGCTGCCTCCGTAGCCGCGTGCCAAGGGCCAGGGCCCTCTCCGGACACTATTCTATGCCGGATGTCGGCGACTCGGAGCAGGAACCTGGGCGGTTTGCCGGCGTGTATCGGGGATGGATCCTGAAGAGGATCGCCGTTTTTAGCTGGCGGCACGCCCCGTCGGGCGATCGGGCGTGGAAAACGCAGAACGGAAGTGGTGGAGAGGCGCTCCAATGTATCGCATTTCCATCGTTTACATGCTTGCTGGGTGGATGAGGGTTCGATCGCTCCCTGGACTCCGGCGGTTGCGTTTTGCTAATTCCGAGGGGCGGGACGCGGAAGGGATTTAAACGGGCTGTGACCATTCGCGAGTGTGGCGCATCTTCAAAGAGTGAGAGCGAGGCGCATTTGAGCCAATTGACTGAACCGCTGGGCAAGACTCCGGGGGGCCGTCCACGGGTGGTGATCGTGGGAGGCGGTTTTGCCGGCCTCCATGCTGCCAAGGCCCTGGGAAAACTTGCGGTGGACGTGACGATCATCGACCGCAGAAACCATCACACGTTCCAGCCCCTGCTTTACCAGGTAGCGCTGGCGGTGCTGTCACCAGCCGACATTGCTCAGCCTATCCGCGGCGTTTTGCGCAAGCAAACAAACACCGAAGTGCTGATGGACGATGTGGTGGGTGTCGATACAGGGGCGCGGAGGGTGATCCTGGGGAGCGGTGCGCAGGTTGCATATGACTACGTGGTGCTGGCCACGGGAGCCACGCATTCGTATTTCGGGCACGAGGAATGGGCTCCGCTGGCCCCAGGGTTGAAGTCGGTGGAGGACGCAACCGAAATCCGGCGGCGGGTGCTGCTGGCGTTCGAGCTGGCGGAGCGGCAGATGCAGGAACACGGCTGGCATCCGCCGCTGAATTTTGTGGTGATTGGGGGAGGCCCGACAGGAGTGGAACTGGCCGGGGCGATCAGCGATATTTCCCAACTTTACATGCGGCAGGACTTCAGACACATCAATCCGGCCAAGAGCCGGGTGCTGCTGCTGGACGGGGGAAAGCGGATACTGGCGGCGTACCCGGAAGATCTTTCGGCCCGGGCGCAGAAGGAGCTGGAACACCTGGGAGTGGAGGTACACACCGAGTGCCAGGTGACGGGAGTGGGTCCGGGTTGGGTGGAAACCGGGGGCCCGAAGGGATTGGGCCGGCTGGAAACGGCGGTAACGCTGTGGGCGGCGGGTGTGCAGGCGTCGCCGCTGGGCAAGCTGCTGGGCGGCCCGCTGGACAAGCGCGGCTGCGTGGTGGTCGATGACCAGCTGAACCCGGCGGGGATGCCCAACGTTTTCGTGCTCGGCGACCTGGCGCACTTCGAGCAGGACGGGCACCAGGTGCCCGGAGTGGCGCAGCCGGCGATGCAGATGGGCGACCACGTGGGCAAGATGATCAAGGCGGACCTGGCGGGAAAGCCGCGGCCGGCGTTCCGCTACTTCGACAAGGGCGACATGGCCACCATCGGGCGCATGGCGGCGGTAGCCAACGTGAAGTGGCCTTTCCGGGGACATTTGAGTGGATTTCCCGCCTGGGTTACGTGGGCGGTGGTGCACATCTTCTTCCTGATCGGATTCCGCAACCGGATCGCGGTTGTGACGTCGTGGCTTTGGACGTACCTGACTTTTTCCCGCGGGGCGCGGCTGATCACCGGCGACCAGCGGCTGCCGGGCTGGCAGGACCAGGTGAATGCCGGCCCGGCAGAGGGGGCGGCGCGGGCGGCGGAGGTGGAGTGAGGGCAGCTCTTCTAGCTTCTAGCTCCCGATGCCGGGGCCGATCGCAAAGGCGTGGCGATAGCGGACTGTCAGGGTGAGGCGATGGGTCAGGTTTCCGCTACCTGTCCTGTAAACTGAAAAGAGTCATGCTCGATCTGGGATTTGTCCGGGGCAACCTGGAGTTGGTGGAGGCGAAGCTGCGTGCGCGCGGCGCGGACCCGGCTGCGCTGCTGGGGGACTTCCGCTCTCTCGACCAGCGGCGGCGGGAAGCGATCACGCAGTCGGAAACGCTGAAAGCACGGCGCAACGAGTTGAGTCAGAAGGTGGGGGCTCTGAAGCGCACCGGCGAAGACGCGACAGCGTTGATGGATGAGACACGGGCGCTGAAAGACAAGCTCGAGGAGTTGGACAAGCTGGCCTCTTCGCTAGACGAGGAGATGCGCCTGTCGATGGCGCGGATCCCCAACCTGACGCGGGACGAAGTTCCGGCGGGTGCTTCCGAGGCCGATAACGTCGTGGTGAAGACGTGGGGCGAGAAGCGCAGTTTTGACTTTGAGGCGAAGCCGCATTGGGAATTGGGCGAGAGTCTAGGGATTCTGGATCTCGAACGCGCGGCCAAGCTAAGCGGTGCGCGCTTTGCGGTTTACATGGGGGCGGGGGCGCGGCTGGAGCGGGCGCTGATCGGGTTCATGCTGGACCTGCACACGGAGAAACACGGCTACACCGAGGTGCTGCCGCCGTTCATGGTCAACAGCAAGAGCCTGTTCGGTACGGGCCAGCTGCCCAAGTTTGCCGAGGACCTGTTCCGTTGTAACGATGCGGACGCCGAGGCGGTGGGGCGCGGCGAATTTCGGGACAACGATCACTGGCTGATTCCTACGGCCGAAGTGCCGGTGACGAATCTTTATCGCGACGAGGTTCTGGAAGAGGCGGGGCTGCCAATTGCGCTCACGGCATATACGCCGTGCTTTCGAGCCGAGGCTGGCGCGGCGGGCAAGGACACGCGGGGCATCATCCGGCAGCACCAGTTTCAAAAGGTAGAGCTGGTGAAGTTTGTGCGGCCGGAGGAGTCGGATGCGGAGCATGAGCGGCTGACGCGCGACGCCGAGGAAATCCTCGAAGCGCTGGAGCTGCCCTACCGGCGGATGCTGCTGTGTGCGGGCGATACGGGATTTTCTTCGGCCAAGACGTTCGACCTGGAAGTATGGCTTCCGGGGCAGCAGTTGTACCGCGAGATTTCATCGTGCTCGAACTTCGAAGCATTCCAGGCGCGGCGGGCCAATATTCGCTTCAAGCCGACGAGGCCCAAGGCGAAGAACGAATTTGTGCACACGCTGAACGGGAGCGGGCTGGCGGTTGGCCGCACCTGGCTGGCGATTCTCGAGAACTATCAGCAGGCCGATGGAACCGTGACGGTTCCCGCGGCGCTTCGCCCCTACATGGGCGGCATGGAAAGGATCACCCGGCACCAGGCATGAACAGGATCCTGAAGAGCTATTTCTACTGGACATATCCGCGCGGCAGCTTCCATTACGACGTGATGGTGACGCTGATCCTGGCATTTATTTTCATCTCGCCGCATTTGTTAAACTTCGGCGACAAACCGGAGGTTACGTCGTTCGCGTCGCATCCCGTGCTGGTAACGGGGGATGGCGGGTATGGGCTGATCGCGACCCTGGAGGCTTCGCAGGTGACGGTGCCCGCGGACGCGAGCAACCGGGAGATCAAGAAGGCCCTGAAGCGAGCCATGGAGCCGGTGCTGGGCGACTCGATGAACGTGGAGCGGTGGGAATTGCTTCGCGACGGTCAGGGCAACCCGGTGGCGTGGAAGATCTGGGCGCACCGCTGAGCTGTCCCCCGGGCTAGTTCCCGCGTCCAACCTGCAGGAAGAGACATCTTAAAGACATGCTTCGATTTCGTCTGTTTGTTTTCATGGTTGCACTGGTAGTATTCGCAAGCGTCGCGCCGGGTGCGCACGGGCAGGATCTGAACACCACCCTGGCCAAGCTGGATGCCGCTGCGGCGCGTTTCAAATCCACCAGCGCCAGCTTCGAGTTCGACTCGATCCAGACCGATCCTATTCCGGACAAGGACGTGCAGACGGGCACTGTGTATTACGAGCGGAAGGGCAACGGGTTTCAGATGGGCGTCCACATCGAGCAGGTGAACGGGCGACCCGTTCCCAAGGTGATCGTGGTCTCGGGCGGCGTGTTCAAGATGTACGAGAAGATGATCAACCAGGTCACGACGTCGAACAAGGCCAGCAAGTATGAGAACTACCTGATTCTTGGCTTCGGGGCGAGCGGCAAGGACCTGCGGGACAAATGGGCCATCAAGGACCTGGGACCGGAGACGATGGACGGGGCGAAGACGGAGAAGCTGGAGTTGACGGCCAAGGATCCGGAGGTGTTGAAGCTCTTTCCCAAGGTGACGATCTGGGTAGATCCGGAGCGCGGCGTGAGCCTCAAGCAGATTTTCGATGAGGGCCAGGGGCAGTCGCGGGTGTGCACTTACTCCGACATCAAGGTGAACCAGGCCATCCCCGCCGACTCCTTCACCTTCAAGACGGACAGCAAGACGCAATTCGTCGCGCGCTGAGCGCGGGTCCCGCAGGCTCTTGCGGCGAGCGCATCGGAACCCACCGTGTACTCAGGAAGATGGAGCGCGGGAGAACCACCGTCCTATGAAGATTCCGGCCAGGGCGAAAAGCATGGGGAAACATTCGATGGTGTAGCGGGCTTCGGGCGCCTCGATGGTTGACAGCAATACGCTGCGCAGAAGCATGTAGGCGAGCATCCACGTCCAAAGGCGGGGGCGGAGGCAGAGACCGCCGAGAGCCAATACAACAAAAAGCGCATTGAGGGCGGCGTAAAACCAGCTGAAGCGGGTTTCGGCGTAGTGGTGGTAGTAAACCCACCAGTCGAGATCGATAGGCAGGTTTTCGATCCGAGGCCTGAACCACATGTCCGCCACGCGGCCGAGGGGCAGCCAGAGGTAATAGCGAAGAGGGTGGGATGCGATTCGCTGCTGAGCGAGGCGAGCGAAGCCGTTATCCAAATCGGTGGAGAGTTCTTCGCCGTTGGCCTCGTAGGCGGCGGCGAGTTCTGCCGTTTTGGTGAATTGCTGGTAGGAGTCAAAGGCGCGTGCGGGCAGTGTGCTGACATCGAACTGGCTGCCGGGCACGTTCCAGTAGACCTGGTAAGTGGAAACGAAGTCGAGGCACCAGGTCTTCATCCAGCGCTGCCAACCGGGGAAGATGTCTTCGCCGGGATCGGTGGCGTAGCGGGGAGCGAGGGGCTCGATCACGTGAAAGGTTCGCCAGTTGCGCCATGTCCAGACCGCGAAGGGCATGAGGGCGAGGATCAGGCAGACCGCGGTCATGCGCAGGAGCCGGGTGGAGATGTGCCGCGGGCCGGAGCGAAGACTCTTCCAGACAGCGAAGGCAAGGGGCGGAGCGAAGGATATGCCGACCAGGGCCCCGTCGGGACGAAGCAGCGCGGCATAGGATACGGCGAAGGTAAAGGCCAGTGCGCTGGACCAGTCCCGGCGGTCTTGGAAGCGGGCGACAGACCACAGGGCAAGCGTGAGGCAGAAGATTGACAGCGCTTCGGTGAGCGGTTCGGCGTCGTAGATGGCTGTAAACGGACATAGAGCTGCCAGCCACAGCGCTGCCCGTGCGGCGGCGCCGCGGTAGTGCACGGGTGCGATGCGGTAGACGAAGAGAAATATCAGCCAGCAACCGAAGAGTTCGATGAGGATTTGCAGGCAGGAGGCGGGAAAGTAATTCTCCATGCCGAAGAGCCGGAAGCAGGCAGCGAGGAACAGGGGATAGCCGGGGAGACGGATGAGTGTGGAATGAAGCACGCCATTGTTGTCGGTGAGGGCGTAGCGGCCGAAGAGGAGCAGGTTTTTGGCCATGCCGCCGTAGAGGCGGGAGTCTCCGCTGACCTCGAAGAATCGGCGGAGCATCCATCCGCGCAGGGCGGCTCCGGCGAGCAGCGCGGACGCGACCGAGAGAATGGCGCGGACCGGCAGGGGCGGAGGGGGGCCTTGCTTTGATTGACTCAGGCGGTCAGCTTCCATACGATTCGTACTGTATAGCGTAGACCGTTTGCCACGGTTTTCGCGCACGTGGAAAACGCCCAAGCTATGCCCGATAAGCAGATATTTTTCGATCCTCAACGCAAGCGATGGAGACGTCTGCGCCGCGTGCTGGACGTGGTTGCGGTGGTGACCACGCTGGTGGTGGCCGGCTTCATCTTCAACAGCTTGCGCGGGCAACGGCTTCCGGAACTGCTGCTGCCGATCCCCAAGCGCAATTACAAGGCGGTTACTGACCGTACGCCGTTGCTGAGGGGCGGGCGCAATGCGGCTCTGGGGCGGCGCAAGACGCAGCGCAAGCCCTCTGAGATTCCGCTGAACACGGGTGAAGGTCTGCGGGCGGCGTATTACGCTCCTGACGATGCGACCAGCTATTCATCGTTCAAAGAGCATGTGCACCAGATCGACATCCTGTTTCCGGAGTGGCTGCATGTGAATGCACCGGACGGAACGCTGCTGGCGATGAGCAGCACGGGAACCAATCACGAGTACCCGGTAATCGACGGGGCCACGGTGCACGATCCCGACGACCTGAACAAGATCAAGCATGTCATCCAGGACACCAAGGAAGACACCGAGATCTTTCCTCACGTGAACAATTACAACGTGAAGACGGGGATCTGGGACCCGGCGATCGCCAACGTATTTGCGGATGCGGGGAAGAATGCCGCGCTGCGGCAGCAGATCCTGCGCTTTTTTACGGCACTGCCGGCCTATCGCGGGCTCTCGCTGGACATTGAAAATCTGGACGACTCTTCCCTTCCCGCTTATCTCGATTTCATCCAGCATCTTTATGGGGACATGCACGGACGCAACCTGCGGCTGTATGTGAACGTAGCGGGATCGGCCGGAGACGCTTTTCTGAAGCAGGTGGCGAGCTATTCCGACGGCATCGTGCTGATGAACTACGACCAGCACGAGTTGGAAAGCGATCCGGGACCGATCGCGGCGCAGGACTGGTTTCTGGGAAACCTGGCGCGGGTCTTGAAATCGGTGCCCAAGGAAAAGCTGATCTGCGCGATCGCGAACTACGGGTATGACTGGACGATGTCGATGCCGGACCCGAAGGACCGCCGAAACGCGAAGCCGCACGTGGTGGATACGGAAGATCTGCATGTATCCGAGGTGTGGCAGCGGGCGGCCGACGCCGATGCGGATCTGAATCTCGACTACGACACGCTGAACCCGCACTTTGAGTACATCGACGAAGACAATCACCAGCGGCACGTGGTGTGGTTTCTCGATGCGGTGACGGTGCTGAACGAATTGCGCGGGGCGCGGGCGCTGGGGCTGCAGACGTTTGCGCTGTACCGGCTGGGCGAAGAGGACAATTCGCTATGGAACGTGTGGGACCGGCCGAGCAATCCGGACTCGCTGCGGGCGATGGGCACGGTGCAGCCGGGGCACGATATCGACACCGAGGGCGATGGCGAAATCATTCGCATCATCGGCCTGCCGAAGACGGGCAAACGCAGTGTCGAGGTGGACACAGACGAACCTGATCCGCGCAAGAAGCTGGTGATCGACGAGCACATGGACGTGTATCCGAACACGTACACGGTGCAGCAGTACGGCTATCACCCCAACGAGGTGGCCTTGTCGTTTGACGATGGGCCGGACCCGAAGTGGACGCCGCGGATTCTGGACATTCTGAAGCGCAAGGGCGTGCATGCGACGTTCATGCTGATCGGGGACGAGGCGCAGCAGAACATCGGCCTGATGCAGCGGATCGCGCGCGAAGGCAACGAGATCGGCAACCACACTTTTACGCATCCGGACATCAGTGAAATTTCGCCGCGCCAGCTGGACTGGGAAGTGAATCTTACCGAGCGCCTGTTTGAGAGCAAGCTGGGCGTGCAGCCGCTTTACTTCCGGCCTCCATACGACATTGACGAAGAGCCGGACACGGACGACCAGGCGGCTCCGATCAACCGTATCCAGCAACTAGGGTTGACAGTGGTGGGCAACAAGCTCGACACCGACGACTGGGACGAGCGAATCCGCAAGACGCCGGCGGAGATTTCGCAGAGCATTCTTGATCAGCTCAACCGGATGAAAACGCGGCCGCAGTTTCGCGGTTCGGTGATCCTGCTGCATGATGGCGGCGGCGACCGGTCGGTGACGGTGGCGGCGTTGCCGGTGCTGATCGATACTCTGCGCGAGCACGGCTACAACATCGTCCAGGTGTCGGGGCTGATGGGTAAGACGACCGCCGAGGTGATGCCGAAACTCACGGTGTGGCAGCGGGTGCGGGCCCTGCCGGATTCAGTGGCGTTTTCGGCGCTGTCGATCATCTTCAACTTCATTGTGCTGGTGTTTTTCTTTGGCGACATCCTGATGAGCGCGCGGCTGATCCTGGTGGGGATCCTGGCGATCATCGACCGGCTGCGACGGCCGCACCGGCAGGCATCGCCGGGGTTCAATCCGCGGGTGGCGGTGTTGATTCCTTCGTACAACGAAGAGAAAGTGATCGTGCGGACCATCCGGTCGGTGCTGAATTCGGACTATGACAATCTGCACGTCATCGTGATCGATGACGGTTCGAAGGACCGCACCGCGGAGGTAGCTCGCGATGCCTATGCGGCGGAGATTCGCGCGGGGCGCGTGCAGGTGCTGGAGAAACCGAACGGCGGCAAGGCGGCGGCGCTGAACTACGCGCTGGAGCGCATCGACGAGGACATTTACGTGGGCATCGACGCGGACACGGTGATTGCCGCAGACGCGATTTCGAAGCTCATCCCGCACTTTGAAGACGCGGAGATCGGGGCGGTGGCGGGCAACGCCAAAGTGGGCAACCGGGTCAACCTGTGGACGCGCTGGCAGGCGCTCGAGTACATCACCAGCCAGAACTTCGAACGGCGGGCGCTGGATTTGTTTCACGTCGTGACGGTGGTTCCGGGGGCGATCGGGGCGTGGCGGACGGAGGCGGTGAAGAGGGCGGGAGGCTATCCGGTCAACACCGTTGCCGAGGATGCAGACCTGACCATGAGCCTGCTGGAGCAGGGCCTCAAGGTTGTGTATGAGGATCGCTCGCTGGCTTTCACCGAGGCGCCGATCGATGCCAAGGGGCTGATGCGGCAGCGTTTCCGCTGGTCTTTCGGTACGCTGCAGGCGGTGTGGAAGCATCGCGCCGCATTTGTGCGCAACAAGGCGATGGGTCTGTTCGCGCTGCCCAACATTCTCATCTTCCAGATGCTGCTGCCGCTGGTGTCGCCGTTCATCGACATCATGTTTGTCTACGGCATCGCGCACTACTTCTTCGACCGCTACTATCATCCTGAGTCGGTATCGGCCGCGAACTTCCAGAAGCTCCTGGTGTATTTCCTCGCGTTCCTGATGATTGATTTTGTGACGTCGGCGGTGGCGTTCAGCCTGGAGCGCCGGCATCCGGCCAACAAGGGCGACCGCTGGCTGCTGTTCCACATCTGGCTGCAGCGATTCTCTTACCGGCAACTGTTTTCGATCGTGCTGTTCAAAACGCTGAAGCGGGCGATTGATGGCAAGCCGTTCAACTGGGACAAGCTGGAGCGGACGGCCAAGATGTCAAAGCAGACCGAGGCGCTGACGGAGACGCGCTGATGGGAGAGGCGGAGAGCCGGGCGCGGGTTCTGTTCGTGGGCCGGGCGACGCTCGATGTGCTGTATCGCCTCGATGCTTTTCCTGAGGAAGACACCAAAACATTTGCGCGGGAAGTGCGTGTTGCACCGGGCGGACCGGCCACCAATGCAGCCATTACCCATGCCCTGCTGGGAGGCGAGGCAGTGCTGATGACCGCACTGGGGCGGGGTTTGTGGGCAACGCAGGTGCTCGATGAGTTGACGCGTCTAGGCATTGAAGTGATCGACCTGGCTGCGGACACGAAGTATGAAATGCCGTTGACGACGGTGCTGGTGAGTGAAGCGGACGCAACGCGGACGATCGTGAACCCGCCGGCGACCACGGTTCCGCTCCAGCGGCTTGAGGCGTGGGAGGAAAGCCGAGGAGCAAGGCCGGAGTTGATTCTGACGGACGGGTTTCACCTGTCTGAGACGCTGCCGCTGTTGGCCGAATGCCGCCGAGCCGGCGCACGGATCGTTCTGGATGGCGGAAGCTGGAAGCCGGGGACCGAGGAACTGGCGCCGCTGCTGACGGCCGCAATTTGCAGCGAGCGGTTCAGGGTACCGGAACAGGATCCAGGCAGCAGTGAATCGACTCTGGACTGGTTTGAGAACCAGGGCGTCAAGCTGGCAGCGGTTACACGAGGAGCCAGACCGATTGCGGGGACGGAAGCGGGGCGGCGGTTCGCGATTCAGATTGAGGCGGTGGGAGCGCTGGATACGCTGGGGGCGGGGGACGTGCTGCATGGCGCCTTCTGCCATCGGTTCGCACAGTCTGCGGGGTTTGAGGAAGCGCTGCGGTTCGCGGCACGGATTGCGACGAGGTCGTGCAAGGGCCTCGGGGTGCGGGCGTGGGTTGAGGAGTCAGTACGGTAGTGGTCTGTCCGGACCATGGACTACGCGGGGCTGTTAAGGCGGAAAGAAGAACGGCGGCCGCGAGGCCGCCGTTTTCCCGAGCAGGACTGATTTATATAAGCGCGCTTTAGTGGTGCCCGTGCCCGCCCGAATGGCCGCCGCTGGAATGCCCGCCGCCAGAACTGTGTCCACCGCCGCCGCCACCGAAACTGTGGCCACCGCCGCCGCTAAAACTATGGCCGCCCCCACCGAAACCGTGGCCGCCACCTCCTCCGCCGAAGCTGTGGCTGCTGCCGCTACTGAAGCTGCGTCCGCCGCCAAAGCCGCCACCGCTACTGAAGCCGTGGCTGCTGCCGCTACTGAAGCTGCGTCCGCCGCCGAAGCCGCCACCGCTGCTGAAGCTGCGGCTTCCGCCACCACTGTAGATCGATGGACTGTGGCCGCCGCCGAAGGCGGAGAAGCCGCCGGAGCGCTGAGAGTTTCCGGCGTAGGCGTTGCCGGGCTGGCTTCCGCCGTAGCCTCGATTGCCGAACGCGGGCGTGGGAGCGCGATAAGCCTGGGATGGCGCTACGCTGCTGAAACCGCGTCCGCCATTGAAGGGGGCGGCGGGGCGTTGTGCCAGGCCTGAGGAAAAGCCGTTGCGCTGTCCGTATCCGGAGAGCTGCTGGGGAGAGCCGAAGTAGGGGCGCATGCCGTTCTGAAATCCGGACGGTCGGCTGGTGGTCGCGGGCATGCGGTTGGAGGCGAACTGCTGGGGAGCGGCCGGACGGGCTCCGCCAAAACCGGAGTAGCCGCCGCGGTTCAGGCTGCCCTGGCTTCCGCTATAGGGCTGGCCGGGACGCCCGCCGTAGTTACCGCCGCGATTGAAGCCGCCCTGATTGCCGGCGAAGTTCTGCCCCGGACGGTTCGCATAGTTGCCACCGCGATTGAAGCCGTTTCCATTGATGCCAGGCTGGTTGCGAAAGGCGTTTTCCTGGCCGTGCCCGAGGGGATAGCGGCCGGCTCCGACGCGATTGAATCCGCCGTGGTAGTTCTCGAAGCCGCCGCGGCCGCCGTAGCGGGCAAAGTCGCGTCCGCCGAAGGCACGGGGGCCACCGTGGCGGAATCCCCAGTCGCGGACTTCGTAGCTGTGCGAGCACCATGGGTTGTGCTCGAACAGGACGGCCCCGGCGAGCCAGTCCAGGCCCCACCCGAGCAAGCGGAATGGCGCAGTGAAAGCGGAGACGGCGAATCCGAGGGTGTATTGAACCGCTTCGCCAACCGCGGCGCCCACCTCATAGAGCGGGTCGTAGCCGGGATATGCCGCGATGGGACGGCCGTAAACGGCCCAGGGATTGTATGTGGGCACATACACAACTTCGGGATTGGCGGGCTGGAGGGCGATGTAGCCCTGGTTCTGAACCACCTGTTCCTGGGGCGTGCTTTGAAGATTGCCCGCGGACTGGGCGCGCTGGCGAAGGACCTGGACAGTTTGAAGCAGGTCCTGAGGCTGGTTGTAATAGGCGTTGCCGAGGGCGGTGGTCCACTGCAAGTTCTGATCCATCATGCCCAGCACCTGCGGATAGGCGGTAAGGGCCTTGACGCTGGGATCCCATCCGGGCTGAGCGTTGGCGCTGGCCGCGATCTGCTCGGGCGGTGCACCACCCATACCGCGCAGCCACTGGTCGGCGGCGGCGATTTGTGCGGGGTAGGTAGATGCAGCCAGAATCTGGGCGAGCATTCCATCGGGATAGAGGGCTATGGGAGCAACGAGCTGTTCCAGCTGATCGGCACTGAGCGGCTGCTGGGTTGCTGGCTGAGCGTAGCCTCCGTCGCCATAGGCACCACCCTGGCCGTAAGCGGGTTGTCCGTAACCGGGATCGGGTGGTTGGCTGTATTGGGGCTGATTGTAGGACTGCTGCCCGTATGGTTGGGAACCACCGGGCGGCATGGCGGGTTGGGGCGAGCCGTAAGTGCCCTGCGGATAATTTTGCGAGTACTGGGGCGAGCCGTATCCGAAATGAATGGAGGGTTGCTGAGCTGGGGGCGCAGTTTGATCGCCGTAATTGTCGTCCTGCGGCCAGACTTCCGGCTCCTGAGCACGGAGCGCCTGACCGGTGAGGAGAACTCCCGAGAGAACCAAGGCAACAACGGAGGAAGAAACAAAGAGAGAACCACGTCTGGGAACGCGTGGAATTGAGGGATAAGCGGGGGCCGGGTCAAAGCTCGATCCGAACGGGGTGACTCGGAAACTCATGGATTCTCACAATCCGGCTGATCGGCCTGTTTCGCGCATTCCCGTCCGATTCTGCCATTGCAAGGATGGCTCCAACAGCTCATCCGTAAACCTGATTCGTCTCATCTCGTCCAACGATGCGGCGGGGTTGCGCCGGGTCGGGGAGAAGAACGATAGATGTCTCAACCCAGTACGCCGGGGGAAGTTTCGCCGGTGCAACGAAAATATGCGGGAAAAGCGCGGGGGGAAGTGCGCGTCCCGGCAGCCGAAAATATCAACGGCACATAAACCGTTTAGTTACATACGTTTGCGTTGATTACTGCGCGTGAACGTTTAAGCTATTCCGCTATGCTGCATACCGTACATAGACACGAGAGTAATCGCGCGGTATGGAATTACGGGCACTGGGGCGTAAGCAGCGGAATCCCCGCAGATTGAACTACAATCTATCCGTTATGGCGACTGTCACTCTCCCCACGACCATCGAGCCGCGCACGCCTCAGGGCGGCTTCAGGAACGAGCCCTTCACCGATTTCAAGGATGCCGCTATTGCCCGCGCGATGCGGACGGCGCTGGAGCATGTAGGGGGGCTGTTAGGGCGTGAGTATGAACTTGTGATCGGCGGCGAGCGCTTCCTCACCGAAGGCAAGATCCGGTCGCTGAACCCGGCGCGTCCGGCACAGGTGGTCGGCTTGCATCAGAAGGCGGGGGCGGAGCACGTGGAGCCGGCGATGGCGGCGGCGCTGAAGGCATTTGGATTTTGGAGCCGGGTGTCGGTGAAAGAGAGGGTGTCGCTGCTGCTGGGAGCGGCCGAGCTCATCCGCCAGCGCAAGCTGGAGTTCTGCGCCTGGCTGACGTACGAGGTGGGCAAAAACTGGGCCGAGGCGGATGCCGATGTCGCCGAGACAATCGACTTCCTGGAGTTTTACGCTCGCGAGGCTCTGCGGCTGGCGGGAGCGACGACGCCAATCCAGTATCCCGGCGAGCGAAACGAACTGCATTACATCCCTCTGGGGGTGGGCGCGGTGATTCCGCCGTGGAACTTTCCTTTTGCGATTATGGCGGGAATGACGGCGGCGGCGATCGTGACCGGCAATACGGTTATCCTCAAGCCCTCCAGTGACTCACCGACGATTGCTGCGAAGTTTGTTGAGGTGTTGGAAGAGGCTGGGATGCCGGGCGGGGTGGTGAATTTCTGCCCCGGATCGGGTGCCACTTTCGGCAACGCCATCGTGGAGCACGCCAAGACGCGCTTCATCGCATTCACAGGGTCGAAGGCGGTAGGACTGGATATCCACGAGAAGGCGGCCAAGACGCAGCCGGGGCAGATCTGGATCAAGAGAACGATTTTGGAGATGGGGGGGAAAGACTCGATCCTGGTCTGCGCGGATGCAGACGTGGACGCGGCGGTGGATGGGGTGGTGGCGTCGGCGTTCGGGTTCAGCGGGCAGAAGTGCTCGGCGTGTTCGCGGGCGATCATCGAGGCGCCGATTTACGACATTTTCGTGGAGCGGGTGCGGGAGCGGGTGGCGACCTGGACGGTTGGCGACCCGGTCACGAATCCAAGCATGGGGCCGGTGGTGAACCAGGCGGCGCTCGACTCGATGCTCGGTTACATCGAGCAGGGGACGAAAGAGGGACGGCTGGTGGCGGGGGGCAAGGCGATCGGCAGTGCCGACGGCGGGTACTTCCTGGAGCCCACGGTGATCGCCGATGTAGCCCCGGATGCGGTAATCGCGCAGGAAGAGATCTTCGGGCCGGTGCTGGCCATCATCAAGGTGGACAGTTTTGAGGAAGGCCTGAAGGTGGTCAACAACACCGAGTATGGGCTGACCGGGGCGCTCTACACCGGGGACCCGGCGCGGCTGGACATAGCGCGCCGCGAGTATCACGTCGGCAATCTCTACTTCAACCGCAAGTGCACGGGGGCGATGGTCGGGGCGCATCCCTTCGGCGGGTTCAACATGAGCGGAACGGACTCGAAGGCGGGCGGCCCGGATTACCTGTACCTGTTCACGCAGGCCAAGAGCGTAGCGGAGAAGGTGGGCTCGAACCCGGCGCCGACGGGAATTTAGGCGCGGGTTCCTTCAGGAGCTCCCGGATGTAAGCGGACCAGGCGGGTCTGAGCTCGCGGCGTTTGGGAATCCGAATATTGTGAGTGTCCGGCGGGATGGAAAGTAGTTGTGCCCGAATCTCAGGCGTCGGGGAGACGGTCTGGATCGGCGAGTTCCTGGACCCAGGCGATGGCCGCGGCGAGATCGTCTTTGGTCACGTTTGGATTCTGGAGGCGGGCACGCATGGAGCTCGCATCGGCTTGCGAATTGCCAGGTGTGCCTATGAACGCCCCTTCAGCGAACAGAAAAGCAATTTCATTAGAATTATCGTTCTCCGCCATTATTGAGGCTCCCTGCCGAGCAGTGTACCTGTTTGTCTGTGTTTTCCACTCCTAAAAAAGCAAAACCTCCTCGAGAAATGGTACGGGACGAGGTTCCGTCGGGTGCATGGCGTCGGACGTGCCGCTACCGACGCCGTGCCGCGCCGGAATTGTTTGCGGCAAGAGTAGAGGCTGTTCCATCCAAGGCAGCGGAGGGTTTCCGAATGCCGAAGATTGTGCGATTTCATCAGTTGGGCGGCCCCGAGAATCTGCAGTTTGAGGACGTCCCCACGCAGCATCCGCAGAAGGGAGAGGTCCGGGTGCGGGTTGAGGCAGCGGGGCTGAATCGCGCCGAACTGCTCTATTGCCAAGGCATGTACCTGGAACAGCCCAGAGTGCCGTCGCGGCTGGGCTACGAGGTGGCGGGGGTTGTGGAAGAAGTTGGAGAAGGCGTTGAACCGAGCTGGGTAGGCAAGAAGGTCGGGACGATTCCCGGATTCTCACAAAATCGGTACGGGACGCTGGGGGAGGAGGCGGTGGTGCCGGTCGAGGTAATCGCCGAATATCCGCCTAATCTAACTCCTCTGGAGGGCACTGCGATCTGGATGCAGTACATGACGTCTTACGGGGCGCTGGTCTATTACGGCGGGGTTAAGGCTGGGGATTTTGTATCGATTCCGGCCGCTTCTTCAAGTGTTGGTTTAGCTGCCATCCAGATAGTGCGGGACGCAGGAGCGACGGCCATTGCGGTGACGAGGACGAGCGCCAAGAGGCAGGAGTTGCTGGACCTCGGAGCGCACTACGTCATAGCCAGCCAGGAAGAGGACTACGTCGCCCGCGCCGGGGAAATTACCTCTGGTAAAGGGATCCGGCTGACGTTTGATCCGGTGGCGGGACCTTTCGCGGAGAAGCTGGTGGAGGCGGCGGCGCCGGGCGGGATCGTCTTTGAGTACGGTATGCTGTCGGGCCAACCGACCCCGTTTCCGCTGGTCCAGGCGCTGCGCAAGGGAGTAAGTATGCGCGGCTATTCGATCGTGGAACTGACACGGGATCCGGCGGTTTACGCGAGGGCCAAGCAGTATGTCTACGACCGGGTCGCGGATGGACGTTTTGTGCCGAAGATTGCGAAGACATTCCCATTTGCGCAGACGGTGGAGGCGTACCGCTATCTTGCGTCAAACGAACAGGTCGGCAAGGTCGTGATCTCGGTTCCGTAGGAAGGCGACAGGCGGCGACGGGTGCGGCACGACAGTTTTTTTGCCGTGACGGTTTGACGACGGCTCAGATGAAGGCGACGTTTGGGAGAGAGCGAGCCAAGGCCCGGGGCTGGCGCCCTCCTGAATTAATTCGCCCTATTGGTGAGGTTGAAACCTCACGCTCCCTCCGCAAAAACAAAGATGCGTTTCCATCAGCCAACCGCCCCTGGCTCTTGCCCGGGCGGTTCTGTTTGACGTCAGGCCAGCGAGGTCCAGTCGAGGATGACCTTGCCGGTCTGGCCGGAGGTCATGGCGGCGAAGCCCTGTTCGAACTGGTCATAGCGGAAGCGATGGGTGATGACCGGGGAGATGTCGAGGCCGGAGTCGAGCATGACAGACATCTTGTACCAGGTCTCGTACATTTCGCGGCCGTAGATGCCCTTGACGGTGAGCATGTTGAAGATGACGGGCCGCCAGTCCATGGGTGCGGTTTTGGCGGGGATGCCGAGGATGGCGATTTTGCCGCCATGGCTCATGCTGGCGATCATGTCGGCCAAAGCCTGGGGGTTGCCGGACATCTCGAGACCCACGTCGAAGCCCTCCGTCATCTTGAGCTGCTTTTGGACTTCCGCAAGCGGGGTCTCGGTCGGATTGACGGCGAGAGTAGCGCCCATGGTGCGCGCCAGTTGGAGGCGGAAGGGATTCATGTCGGTGATGACGACGTGTCGGGCTCCGGCGTGCTGGACGACGGGGATGGCCATGATCCCGATGGGGCCGGCGCCGGTAATCAGGACGTCTTCGCCAAGTACGGGAAAGGACAGGGCGGTATGGACGGCGTTACCGAAAGGATCGAAGATGGCGGCGACTTCGCGGTCGACGCCGGGGTGGTGGCGCCAAATGTTGGTCATGGGCAGGGAGATCAGTTCGGCGAAAGCGCCGGGGCGGTTGACGCCGACGCCCTGGGTGGAGGCGCAGAGGTGGCGGCGGCCGGCGAGGCAGTTGCGGCAGCGGCCGCAGACCACGTGGCCTTCTCCGCTGACGATGTCGCCGGGAAAGAAGTCATTGACATTGGAGCCGACGGAGACGATTTCCCCGACGAATTCGTGGCCGATGGCCATGGGGACGGGGATGGTTTTCTGGGCCCACTCATCCCACTGGTAGATGTGCACGTCGGTGCCGCAGATACCGGTGTAGAGGACCCGGATGAGCACGTCGTTGATTCCCACGGAGGGCTCGGGGACATCTTCCAGCCAGAGGCCGCATTCCGGACGAGCTTTGACGAGCGCCTTCATCGATAAGTCTCCTGCGGAACGAGGGGTTCCCTGCTGAGTTTATCGGGTGAGGCTGGGGAGGGCCAAAAGCGGAAGGGCGCGGCCGGCGGCCGCGCCCTGATGACGTTTACAGAGCGGCTATGCAACGGCGGTGGGAGCGGCCTGTTGTTCTTCGGCATCGAGGCGGCTCCCCATCTCGGCTGCAGCCTGCGCGAGGACGCGGTGGTGGATGGTGAACAGGGCGAGTTCGAGACGATCACTGACGCCGGTCTTGTCGTAGATGGAGCGAAGATAGTTTTTGATGACCTGCTCGGTGGTTTTGAGGCGGATGGCGATCTCGCGATTTTTGCAGCCCTGAACGATGAGGGCCACGATGCGCATCTCCTTGGGGGTGAGGCGGTCTCGGACGCGGGTGCCGACGAGATCTTCTTCGAGTGACTCGGCCAGGGCGAGTTGGGGAGGAACCCAGGTTTCGCCACCGGCAACGCGGCGCACGCACTCGACGAGGGCGGGACCGGTGACGCTGCGGAAGACAACTCCGCGAAAGCCCTGATGGAGATAGGTGCCGGCGTTCTCGTTGTTTTCAGCGATGACGATGGCGCGGCTGCCGGCGTTCTCGAGCATCATGCGCAGGCGGCCCATATCGGGACGCAGCGTCGAAGCGAACAGAACGATGGCACCGGGGAAAGTGGTCACGGCATGCAGCATGCGTTCGAGATCGGCACACTGCGCGATGATGCGCAAATCTTCGTCCATTGCGAGGACCTTGGCGGTGCCTGCGCGGAAGATTGCCTGTGAATCGGCAAGGATGATTTTATTCATTTCGTGCGCCTCACCTGCCTCAACCGGATCCCGCCGGTACTGAGAACCTTGCAACCTCAGTCCGCGGCTTCTCCCGAGCTCCGCAGTGTATTCAGGCCACTCTTTCTGCCCCAGGGGCTTTATCGGCAGAATTTGGGGGAACTCTGCGCATAATTTCCTAATCACAAAAAGTCTGTCGGCAGAACCGTCCCGTCGTCACGATAGGTATCGGACATCCAGCGACGAACGGGGAATGTTCTTCATGTCGAGATTACCGCGTAAGTCGTTAGAGTGGAACAAAAAACAGTCCTCCAAGCGGAGGTATTCCCTGCAACTAAAGAGGGAGTTGGGGTGGTTTGGGTTAAAAAGGAATCGGGGGATAGGGCGTAGTCATCGGAAGAAGGCGGAGAGAGGCCGCGGCGTGTTGCAACGCCGCAGCCAGACCCGCAGGAGAGCCCTAGACTGAAGACATGGCGAGGCCGATCTTACTTGCAGTAGACGACGACGTTAACGTACTGGAAGCGGTGGTCCAGGACCTGCGGCGCCAGTACGGGGCCGAGTACCGGGTCATGCGCGCGGCCAGCGGACAAGCGGCGATGGACACCCTGACCCAGGTCAAGGCGCGGGAAGAGCCTGTAGCCCTGCTGCTGAGCGATCAGCGCATGCCGGGAATGACGGGTGTGGAGTTCCTGGAAAAGTCGCGGGAGGTATATCCCGACGCTCGGCGGGTCCTGCTGACGGCCTATGCGGATACCGAGGCTGCGATCCAGGCCATCAACACGGCCAGGATTCACTATTACCTGAACAAGCCGTGGGATCCGCCGGAGGAGAAGCTCTACCCGGTTTTAAGCGATCTTCTGGATGACTGGAAAGCGGGCTACCGGCCGGCATTTGAAGGGCTGCGGGTGATCGGATCGCGCTGGTCTCCGCGCGACTACGCGGTGCGCAGCTTCCTGTCCTGCAACCACATACCGTACAGGTGGGTGGACATTGCCAGTGAAGACGGGACCAAGCTTCTCGAAGAGCGGAAGATGGCGGCGGACAAGCTTCCGGTGGTGCTGTTTCCGGACGGGACTTCTTTGGTGGACCCGGAGCCGGAGGTGCTGGCTTCGAAGGTGGGCCTGAGCATCCAGGCGACGCAGGACTTTTACGACCTGATCGTGGTGGGGGCCGGGCCAGCGGGACTGGCGGCGGCGGTTTACGGGGCCAGCGAGGGGCTGCGGACGCTGGTGGTGGAGCCGGAGGCGCCGGGCGGACAAGCCGGAACCACGTCGAAGATCGAGAATTATCTTGGGTTTCCGTCGGGAATTACGGGCGCCGACATGGGCCGCAGGGCGCACATCCAGGCGACACGCTTCGGAGCCGAGTTTTTGACGCAGCGGGCCACGGGGTTGCGGATCGACGGCCAATACCGTTTTTTGCAGCTGGCGGATTCGCGCGAAGTATCGTCGCACGCAATTCTGCTGGCGCCGGGGGTGCAGTATCGGAAGCTGGACGTACCGGGAGGGGAGCGGCTGACCGGTCGCGGGATTTATTATGGTGCCGCCCTGGTGGAGGCGGCCTCGTGCCGTAACGAGGACGTTTTCGTGGTCGGGGGGGCGAATTCGGCGGGGCAGGCGGCCCTGCACTTCTCCAAATATGCGCGCAGCGTGGCGATGCTGGTGCGCGGACCGGGGTTGACGGCGACCATGTCGAAATACTTGATCGATGAGATCGGTCGCACATCCAATATTGTGGTGAGACCCGGCACGCAAGTGATGGAAGTTTGCGGCCAGGAGCACCTGGAGAAGCTCATGCTGCGCGGGCCTGACGGCGATGAGGCGGTGGAGGCTTCTTCGCTGTTTGTGTTTATCGGGGCGGCTCCCCGGACGGACTGGCTGCCGGGGGCAATATTGAGGGACGACAAGGGCTTTCTGCTGGCCGGGCCGGATCTTCGCCAGGACGGCAAGCTGCCCGGGGAGTGGAAGGAAAGCCGCGAGCCGTTTCTGCTGGAGTCGAGCGTACCGGGGGTTTTCGTGGCCGGGGATGTGAGGCACGGTTCGGTGAAGCGCGTGGCATCAGCGGTAGGCGAGGGCTCGATCGCGGTGCAATTTGTGCACCAGTACCTGGCAGGGTTTTAAGGGTGCTGGCGCAGAGTGCAGGTGGAATGGGAAGCATGACTCCGGAGACGGGAACAGTAGGCGTGACCGACGTCGTGAAACCGATGGAGGTCGAGGCGATCTCGCTGAGCGATGTCGCTGGAGCATTGAAGCAATCAGAGCTTTTCTCTGAGACCAGCATCGAGGATCTGGCCGGGGTGAGCCAGGTGGAGCGTGTGACGGCCATGGCCGGCACGGTGTTGGTGGAGCCGGGCGATACGCGCCTGGCGTACTGGCTGGTTCTGTCGGGACTGATCCGCGCCGACCGTCCCGAGCCGGACGGCTCGCTGACTTCGGTCGGGACTGCACAAAAGGGCGAAGGATTCGGCGAAGTGCCGCTGCTGATGGGCAAGACCAAGTCGGTCTTTCATATCAGCACCATTGAGGACTCGGTGCTGCTGCGCTTCGCGCCGGAAGCCTTCTGGTCACTGATGGCATGTTGCCCGATGCTGCGGCAGGTGGTGCTGAGCAACATGGCGCAGCGGTTGCAGATGTACCAGGTGGAAGCGCTGCACCGGGAGAAGCTGGTTTCACTGGGCACGCTGGCGGCGGGCCTGATGCACGAACTGCACAACCCCGGATCGGCGGCCAAGCGCGCCGCTTCACAGCTGCGCGAGAACCTGCGCCGGCTACAGGAGCTGAGCCTGCGGTTCAGCGATCATCCCAAGACGCGCGAGCAGCTGGACTGCGTGCATGGGCTGCTGGAAAAGACGATGAAGAGCTGCCAGACGCCGGCCTTGAGCTCGGTGGAACAGTCCGACGCCGAAGAAGCGATGTCGGAATGGCTGGCCCGCGAATCAGTGGAGAATCCCTACACCATCGGGCCGGCTCTTGTGACGATTGGTTTTACCCCGCAGGAGCTGGCATGCGCGCGGACTTATTTCGAAGCCAACTCATTTTCAGATGCATTGAACTGGCTGGAGGCGCTGGTTTCAAGCGTCTCGCACGTATGCGCGATCGAGGAGAGCATCTCGCGCATTTCCGAACTGGTGACGGCGGTCAAGAAATTCGCCTATGACGAGAAGACTCCCGCCAAGGAACTGGATGTGCACGACAGCCTGCAGAGCACGCTGACGATCCTGGGCCACAAGCTGCGCATCAAGCAGATCGCGGTGGAGAAGTGCTTCAGTGCATCGCCGGCGACCATCGAGACGCGCGGATCGGCGCTGAGCCAGGTGTGGACCAACCTGATCGACAACGCCGCGGACGCTTCGCCGGCCAACGGCAAAATCGAGATCGCTTCTTGGAACGAGCCGGACTGGCTGGCGGTCAGTATTACTGACCATGGCTCGGGGATTGCGCCGGAAGTGCTTCCGCGCATTTTCGAAGCGTTCTTTACCACCAAACCGCAGGGTTCGGGCACGGGGCTGGGCCTGGAGATCGTGCATCGCATCGTCACCCAGAAGTTTGCCGGGCGCATCGATGTGGACTCGACGCCGGGCAATACGCGGTTTACGGTGCGGCTGCCGCGCAAGGCGGCGGCGGTTTGCGGCGCGGGCCTCTGCAAGGTTTAAGCGGAGCACCTTCGCTGCGTTGATGGCGCTGACCGGCCTGGGTCCGGCTAATTTCGTTTTACATCCCGTTGCGAGTCGCTGCGGCGGCGCGCGGATGCGGCTTCCCTTCCCCTTCCTTTTTCAACTTCTACGGCCCTCGGGATGCAATCGGCGCGACGTGTCCGTACGCGTGTCGGGACGCTTAAGTCCGGGACAGCTTTTGCCGATGAGGACGTGCAGAGGCTGGAATGGCGGATCGTGGGGAACTGGTCGAGGCAGCGCTTGAAGTATTTCCGGAAGCGGCGGTTCTGCTCGACGGCGATGAACGGGTGGTGTTCTGGAACCGGGCTGCGGAGGCGATGCTCGGCTATGCGGTTCCCGACCTGGTGGGGCGAACGGTTCCCTCCGGACTGGAAGCGCTTGCCCAGGGTCGACGGACGGAGACCGATCCGCAACCTGACACGACGGCGAGCCGCGGGACATTGGTGCATGTGCGCCATAAACGCGGTCATGACGTGCCCGCGATGACGCATCCGCTGGTTCTGCGGGACGGGTTAGGCCGCCGCATCGGCACGGCCGCGATCTTTCATCGGGAGCTCGGCTCTGCTCTGCCTCACGGCCAGACCAGTGAGGGAACCGAAGCCCTGGAAAGCCTGGCGGAGACCGAGGCACGATTGGAGTTTGCCTATGCGGAGTTTGCGCGCGAGGGCACGCCGCTGGGGGTGTTGTGGATCGTTGTAGATCAGGCCACCGAACTGCGCAGGACGCACGGCGCCCGCGCCAGCGAAACCATGATGGAAAGCGTGGAGCGCACCCTGGCTAACGCGCTGCGTCCGGGCGAGGAGATCGGGCGCTGGGGGGACGGGGAGTTCCTGGTGGTAGCCCGCGAAGGGGACGGACCAAGGCTGGAAGCGCATGCGCGAGTGCTGGCGGGCCTGGCGCGGACCGCGGATTTTCGCTGGTGGGGCGACCGGGTTTCGTTGACCGTCAGCATCGGAGTCGCGATGGCCCAGATTGATGAGCCTCCAGCGGAGCTGCTGGCCAGGGCGCAGGGGGCGATGGGGACCAGCACCGATGCGGGCGGGAATCATTCAACGCTGGCGGCGGGGAGGGCAGCATGTTCGCCATCATAGGCATCGTTGTGGTGTTTGGCGCCGTCATCGGCGGTTTTCTGATGGAGAAGGGCCACATGGCTGTGCTGGTGCAGCCGGCGGAACTGCTGATCATCGCGGGCGCCGCGACGGGCACTCTGCTGGTGGCCAACCCGGTGCATATTCTCAAGGGAATCCTGGCTGGCGTGATGGGAGTGGTGAAGGGGTCGCATTTCAGCAAGGCGCGGTATCTCGACACGCTGAAGATGATGTACCAGTTTCTCAACAAGGTGCGCAAAGAGGGCCTGTTGAGCGTGGAAATGGACGTGGAGAAGCCGGCGGAGAGCGTGATCTTCAAAAACTATCCGCAGTTTCTGCACGACGATCATGCCCTGATGTTTGTCTGCGACACGCTGAGGATGGCAATTACGGGCGGGGTGGAGCCGTTCGACATGGACCAGATGATGGAACTGGACATGGAGGTGCATCACCATGACGCCACGCTGCCGGTAAGCGCGCTGACCACGGTGGCGGATGCGCTGCCGGGGCTGGGGATTGTGGCGGCGGTGCTGGGAGTAGTGATCACGATGGGGTCGCTGGGCGGGCCGCCGGAGCAGATCGGCGAGAAGGTAGCGGCGGCGCTGGTGGGAACCTTCCTGGGCATTCTGCTCTGCTACGGGGTGGCCGGTCCGCTGAGCCAGAACATGAGCAAGTCGGCCGACGAGCACAACGGATATCTGCATGTGCTGCGGGTGCTGCTGCTGTCGTTTCTCAAGGGTTCGGCGCCGATGATTGCGATCGAAGTCGGGCGGCGGGCGATCCCGGGCCATCTGCGGCCCACCTTTGACGAAATGGAGAAGCACTGCAAGAACCAAACCGCCGCCCCGGCGGCCGAGGCTCCGGCAGCAGCCTGAGTGGATTGCGCTCCGCCGGTGTCCTGGGGCTCACAGAGACGGCGTGCTGCGGCCGGGATGTTGCAGCCGGCACGAATGCGCGGCTCAGGCAGGTATTGCGGAGCGGTGTGGGGACGCGGGATCGGGACATGGGACGGCGGGTAGGACGCTGTCGAGGAGCGAGTAAAGATGGCATTTGCGAAAGCGCAGCCGGTCATCGTAATCAAAAAGGTTTCCGGGCACGGAGCCCCACACAGCGGCGCGTGGAAGGTAGCCTACGCCGATTTTGTCACCGCGATGATGGCGTTGTTCATCGTGCTCTGGCTGATGAATTCAAGCGACAAGATCAAGAAGGCGGTGGCGGGATACTTCAACGACCCTAAAGGGACGTCGACTCTGATGGGCACGACGATGAGCGGGACGGGTGAAAGCGTAACAGTGGCGTCGAGCGACCAGATGTCGCAGTTGAAAGAGAAGCTGGAGCGGGAAATCAAGGCCCGCAAGGAGCTCGAAAAATTATCCAAGCAGATCGAGATCACGATCACCCCGGAAGGGCTGCGGATCGAGCTGCTGGAAGACAAGAACGGGACGTTCTATCAGACCGGGAGCGCGCGCCTGAGCGGGAACGGGCAAGAGCTGCTGGCGCTGCTGGCGGGCGAGTTGAAGACGCTGCCCAACGCCCTTCTTATTGAAGGGCACACCGACGCGGAGCCTTATTCGAAGGACACCAGTTACGGCAACTGGGAGTTATCCGCGGACCGGGCCAACTCGGCGCGGCGCTTGATGCAGGGCGACGGGGTGCGCAGCGACCAGGTGACGCAGGTGCGCGGGTATGCGGATCAGCTGCTGCGGGTGAAGACCAATCCTTTCGATCCATCGAACCGGCGGATTTCGATCCTGGTGAAGAACGAAGCGGGGAAGACGCCGTCGGTGCCGACTGGCCGGGTGGTGGATGGCAAGTCCGAAGGCGGGCGCGCTGAAGGCCGGGATGGTACGGTTCCGTCGAGCGCGCCGCTTCAAGAGGGCAAGGCGGGTGGTTCCGCAGGTGACAGCAAGGATGCGAAGGGGCCAGTGCAGCCGGGGGCGAATGCGAAGGCCGCGGAAAAGCCGGGGCTGGTGGCGCGGATCAGGGGCATGATCCCAAACGGGAGGAAGTGAATGAACCGGTGGGTGAGAACAGAAACGCCGGAAGAGTGGATCTCTTCCGGCGTTTCTGTTTTGGGTTGGGATGAACGGGTTAGAAGTCGTAGCGCAGAGCGAACTGCATGCGGCGGGGCACGGTGAGCAGGGTGCTGGCTACGCCGAGGTTGCCGCCGGTGAGTTGTCCGCTGATGGATGCGGGGTCGAAGCGGACAGTGTTGAAGACGTTGTAGACTTCCCAGTCAAACTTGAGAGAGCCATTTTCGCGGATGTGCCACGACTTGGAGAGGCCGGAGTCGAGATCGAAGTAGCCATCGCCGCGGAAGTTGTTGCGCTGTCCCGCTTCACCGGGATAAGGGAGGCGAATCGGACCGCCGGTGGAGACGCCGGTGTTGATGGCGTCAGGATTGGCGAAGTACTGAGGGTTGCCATTGGCGTCGTAGTGCTTGTGCATGGGGACCTTGCCGGTGACGACGCCGAAGCTTTCAATCTGCCAGTCGGTGCTCCAGCCGGGCTCGGTGAAGGAGAACGGCAAGGCGCTGGACCAGCGGTTGATTCCGGACGACTGCCAGCCGCCTACGAAGGCGTCGAGCAGCCCGTTGGACTTGCCGAGGATGGCCTTTCCGCGGCCGAAGGGCAACTGGTAGACCCAGTCGGCGGTGATGAGGTGGCGGGTGTCGAAGTCCGACGGGCCACGGTTGAGGTAGGGCTTCCAGGTGTTGAGGATTTCGCTGAAGGATCCGGTGTTGCTGGCGTTGGTCCCGAATTCGTTGGACCGCTCGGTGTCGGAGCCCATGTCGATGGAGTTGGAGAAGGTGTAGCTGAAGTCGAACTGGAGACCGTGGCTGACCGGGTGGCGAACGGTGAGTTGTCCGGCGTGGTAGTAGCTCATGCCGATGCTGGACAGGGCATAGAGAGAGGAGAACTGGTCCTGCCAGAAGTGGGACTGCCAGTCGGAGGGGCATCCGTAGGAACAGTAGAAGTCGATGTCGGAGAGTGACGTCGTGGCTCCATACTGTGCGCGGTAGGGCGCCCATTCGTTGGTGTAGATGGCCTGGGTGGCGCTTTCACCTGCATAGTCGACGCCGGCCATGAAGGGGAAGACGTCTTCGAAGTACTGGATGGGCGCGACGCTGGCAGAGCCGTCGCCGCCGTTGGCATCTACCAGCGCGGAGAGCTGTTTTCCGGCTGCATAGTAGTCGCCGCCGCCGCTGGGGTCGACGTAGTCGACCGGTTCGGCGAGGTCGAGCTGCTGAAGCAGGTGACGGCCGAGGCGGCCTACGTAGGCAGTTTCGACTGTGAATCCTCCGGGAAGCTGGCGCTGGACGGAAACGTCAAACGCTTCGGAGTACGGGGTCTTGATTTTGCTGTCGAGACCCCAGGTGATGGCGAAATTGCCTTGCGGCGCGGTGTAGGGGAAGGCAATGGTGGGCGCCGCCGTTCCGGCGCTGATGGGCGGAAGGGTCTGCCGGCCTGTGAAGCGCGGCGATGCGGGGTGCTTGGCGCTGCCCTCGATGCCGTAAACGCCGGCGGGATTGCTGACCGAGGAGCTGAGGCCGAAGGAACCGTTCTGGTCGAAGGTGTTGACGAGGGCCTGACCGTAGTGGTCGTAGTAGATGCCGGCGCCGACGCGGATGGAGGTCTTGGTATCAGGGGAATAGGCAACAGCGAAACGCGGCGCGAAGTTATTCTTCGACTTGGGCCAGAAGCCGGGCTTGTTGTAGAAGGGTCCGGCGGGTCCGAACTGGAGGTCTGCTTCGTAGATCTGGCCAGCCTGGGCGGCGGCTTCGCGCTGCAGGTACCAGGTGTGGGTGTCAATGGTGGGAGTGACCTCTTGACCCTTGGTTTCCCATGGGGTTTGCAGGATAGTGTGGCGCACGCCGAGGGTGATGGTCAGGTTAGGCTGCACGCGCCATGCGTCCTGCACGTACCACTCATACTCATTGGCCTTGAAGGCGCGGTCGACGTAGGCGCCATCGCCCAGTGCGGACCCGGAGGTGGAGCTGGTGAGCTTGTATTGGTAGATGTTGGTGATCTGCGGGACGGTGCCGACGAGGTTAGCGAAAGCGATTTCGTAGGAGTTTCCGAAACCGCTGCTGACGTCGGGCAGGCCGATGGTTCCTGGCTGGGGCGGGTTGCCACCGAGCCAGTAGGGATTGGTTGTGGCGCTGTTAAAGGAGTTGGAATTGGTGGAGTGATTCTGGTGGATGAGGCGCCAATTGGCTCCAACTGAAATGGTGTGATTGCCCTTGGTCCAGTTCAGATTGTCCACGACATTGTTGACTGGCACGGTGGTGAGTCCGGTGCGGGTCTCGGCGGTGGGGTGGTTGATAAAACGGAAGTCGACGTAGTCGCCGGTGCCGACGCCGCGGTCGGAGAATCCCTGTCGGACCAGGCCGTAGCGAACGTCATTGATCAAGGTCTGACTGATCGTCCAGGTATGGCCGAAGGTAATGCCCTTGCTGTTGTCTTCCAGGATGTGAGAGGGCCCCTGGCCGGGAAATTGTTCCGTGAAACTGGTGGTGTCTTTCTGCAGATTTCCGCGGACGAACAAACGATGCCGGTCGCTGGCTACCCAGTCGATGCGGCCAATGGAGGTGTTCTGGCTGAGGGGAGCAGGTGATGAGAAAGAGTAGGAGCCGGTGTTGTAGCCGTCGCCCAGGTTGGAGCCGTTGGCTGCGGGCATGGAGTTCAGGAAGGCCAGGGCGTTGGGATTGCCGCCGGGGCCGTAGGGGTAGGACGCAGTGTTGCAGATCTGGCAGCCGGCATCGAGCTGGGCAAATTGCGCGGCGCTGACCACGACGGTGTTGCCGTTCGCGTCGGGGTACTGCAGCTGCCCGGCCTGGTAGGCAGCGGTGGGCACGGTCTGTGAGACCTGCTTGTTCTCGGCCTGGCGGGTGCCTTCGTAGTTTCCGAAGAAAAACAGCTTGTCTTTGAGGATGGGTCCGCCGACCGCACCGCCAAAGATGTTGCGAATGAGCTTGCCGGGAACGTTGGCCTCGCCGCTGTTGAGCTGCGCCTGCTTGTTGAACCAGTCGTTGGCCACGGTGAAGGTGGGGCGGTGGTATTCGTAGGCGGCGCCGTGGAATTTGTTGGTTCCGGACTTGGTCACCATACTGACCTGGGCGCCAGATGAACGGCCGGAATCGGCGTTGGCGCCGCCGGTGGTGACGCGGAATTCCTCGATGGAATCCTGGGTCTGGCGGAGCACGCCATTGAACGCGAAGCCGCCGACCTGGTCGTTGTCATCTACGCCGTCGACGGTGACGTTGCCCTGATCGGAGCGGCCGCCGTTGACGGCACCGCTGCGGCTGTCGCTCATGGTGGGGGGAAGATAGAGGACGCCGGGCTGCAGGGAGAGCAGGTCAGGCACGTTGCGGGTCTCGCTGGGGAGCGCCTGGATTTCGGCGGTGTCGGCGGAATTGCCGAGCGACGCGTCGGAGGTGTTCAGAGTCTGCGCCGTGGCGGAAACATCGACGGTCACGGAATTCGATTGCACGCTGAGCGTGAAATCGATGGATGCGGGTTGATTGACCAGCAACTCGGCGGTCTTGGATTGATCGCCGAAGCCCTGCGCGCTGACCGTGATGTTGTATTTGGCGGGCAGAATCTGGGGGAACTGGTAGGAACCCCCGCTGTTGGAGGTGGTGGAGAGGACGTTGCCCGTGCCGGTATCGGTAAGGGTGACTTTGGCACCGGGCACCAACGCGCCCCCCGGGTCCTTGATGACACCGCGAAGGGACGTATTGGCGGATTGCGCAAAGAAGGGGAGAGTAGGGGAAAGGATGCAGAGAAGCATCCCTACCCATAGGGATCGTTTCACGTCGGTTCCTCCAAAAAAGATCCTGCTGGGCGGCTGTGTTTCGCCGCTTGGGTTCAAATACACTTCCGCAACGGCCGAGCGGCCGCCTTAAGGCAATGCGGTAGAGAGTTGTGCCCCGCACAAGGAAATGGTTCGCGAGAGAAGCAGGTTTACGAGTGCCGGGCCTGAGCCTGTCGAGCTGGAATCGTGCGGATGATTCGGCAGCAGGGGCTGTCCCAAGTCGTTGTGAGTCATATTTTCGCGGATTGTCTTCCAGTATTCAATCGTTTTTTATCTTGTGTTACTGGAGTTTTGGTCAGGAGAAAATATTTCGACCGGCGTGAGGTTACTGCTGCTGCTGCATTTGCTGGAGTTCAATGGCATGCAAAATCTGGTCGGGGGGTTGTTGGGCGCGTTCGACGAGGACCGACCAGTCTTCAGGAATCGGCAGCTTACGGTCGAGAGCGGGCGGTTGGTCACCGGATTCCACATGGACGGCAACGTAGAGCTCGCTGTCGGTTTTGCCACGAAAGATGCCGTGGGTGGGAGGAACGTCGGAATAGTCGCGGCCAACGGCAGTGCGAATGTGACGGTGGTGGGCAACTAATTTGTTGGTGGGATCAAATCCAACCCATCCCAGATGCGGTAATAGCACATCGACCCAGGCATGGGTAGCGTCGGGGGTCGAGCGATCGTGATCTTCCCGGCCGCGATAGAGGTATCCGGAGACGTAGCGGGCGGGGATGTGGACGTGGCGCAGCAGAGCGATCATGGTATGCGCAAAATCCTGGCACACGCCTTTACCGCTGAGGATGGCTTCGTCGATGGGGGAGTCCACGCGGGTGTGGCGGGGCACGTACTCGAAGTAATCGTAAAGGCGGTCATTGAGCTCATGCACGAGCATGAGGGGATCGTCGCGGCGGCGGACATCGAGCTTGGCAGCCAGATCGAGCAGGGCGGGAGTTTCTACCGCGAAGGTGCTGGGCAGGAGCATCTCCCAGTAGTCGCCGGCGCGGACCAGGTCATCGAGGGCGGTCCATGCATCGGGCGACAAAAAGCGTGGAATGCCGGGGAGAACCTGCTGCTCGACAATGGATTCGGCGATGATGACGAGCTGGGTGTGGTCGCCGGGAATATCGAAGTGCTGGACATTGTTGCCGAGGTGGTCGCGGTAAGTGAACACGCGGCAACGGGGGCTGACGGAGAGGGAGAACGTAAGGCAGTGCTGATGGGAGTCGGTGCGCGGGTGCATGCGCGTTTCCATGATGCTTTCGCTCACCGGGCGCTCGTAGCGGAAACGCGTGAGGTGGCGGATGGAAAAGAAATTCATGGTCGGCTCCGGGGCACAGGTCAGGCAGTGAGGGCGGACTGGATAGAGTACTGAACGTAAAAGCGGTAGAGGAGTTCGTGAATCCTCATGCATTGCTCGCGGATGGAATGGAGAAAACTGCCAGGTTCTCCGGCGAGGATTTCGCTGATGGTGGTGTAGCCGAGCATGGCATGGAGGCGTCCGATGCAGGACGTGAGTTCGTCTGGCGGACGGCGGGCGCCGAGGCGCTGGGTGGCGGCGACGGCGTGCTGGATGCCATCAACGCAATAGCGGATGGCGTGAGGGAAATCGCGGTTGAGGAGAAGAAACTCGAGAATGCGGTCGCCGGTGATGTCGGCGGTGTAGACCTGGCAGTAGGCTTCAAAGGCGGCGCAGCAGCGCAGCATCCCGGCCTGCTCCAGGTATTCGTAACCGGAGTGTTCGCGGTCGCCGGGCAGGAAGAGGTCCGGCTTGAAGAGTTCGAGCAGAGTGGCGGTCGCGTAGGCGCGCTCAAGATAGCGGCCGAGGCGAATGAATTGCCATCCCTGGCCATGAATCATGGTGGTGTCGCTGACGCCTTTAAAGAGATGAATGCCATCAACAATGCTGGCGAGCAGATCGTTCATATTGCTGCGGAACTGGATCTCGGCTTGCTGCGAGTTGAGCTGATGAAAGAGCCGGTTGAGACGCTGCCACTGTTCGGTGGAGATTTCTTCGCGGACCTGGCGGGCGTTCTCGCGCGCATTGTTGATGCTGTGCATGACGGATGCGCGATTGTCGCTGTCGAAGATGAGCGCATGGGCCATAGCGTCGAGGTCGCCGGTCCACTCAAGGCCCTCCGGATCGCCCAGAGCCGCGAGAAGGCGTTTCCACCGGGTCTCCGCGGATGCTCCGCCGGGGTCGAGCATGAGGCTCATGGTGACATCGAACTGGCGGACAGTATTCTCCGCGCGCTCGAGGTACCGGCTCATCCAATAAAGACTGTCGGCAACGCGGCTCAGCATGGAGCATTCTCCCTGGTGTTGCTGATTACTGCAGAACCCATGTGTCCTTGCTGCCGCCGCCCTGCGAGGAGTTGACCACGAGCGAACCCTTTTCAAGTGCGACGCGAGTGAGGCCGCCGGGCACAATATTGACCTTGTCGCCGAAGAGGATGTAGGGCCGCAGGTCGACGTGGCGCGGTTCGAGCTGGTTGCCGATGAGGCAGGGGGCACGGGAAAAGTCGAGGGTGGGCTGAGCGATGTAGTTGCGCGGGTTGGCCTCGATCTGGGCGGCGAACTCGGCGCGTTTCTTGGCAGTGGAGTGGGGCCCGATGAGCATGCCGTACCCGCCGCTTTCTCCCACTGCCTTGACGACCAGTTTGTCGAGATTGGCGAGCACGTGGCGGCGCTCTTTTTCCTCGGTGAGGATGAAGGTTTCGACGTTGGCGATGATGGGCTCTTCGCCGAGGTAGTAGCGGATGATGCGGGGCACGTACGCGTAGAGCGCCTTGTCGTCGGCGAGGCCGGTGCCAAAGGCGTTGGTCACTGTCACGTTGCCGGCGCGATAGGCGTTGAAGAGGCCGGCGCAGCCGAGGATGGAGTCGGCGCGGAAGATGAGCGGGTCGCTGAAGTCGTCGTCGACGCGACGGTAAATGACATCGACTCGCCTGAGACCATCGGTGGTCCGCATGTAGACGATGTTGTCGTGGGTCACCAGATCGCGGCCCTCGACCAGATCGATGCCCATCTGGCGGGCGAGGTAAGTGTGTTCGAAGTAGGCGCTGTTGAAGATGCCGGGCGTGAGCAGCACGATGTTGGGCTCGGGCCGGCCTTCGGGGGCAAGGGAACGCAGCGTGGAGAGCAGGACCTGCGGGTAGTGCTCGATGGGACGCACGCCGTAGCTGTGGAAGAGCTGCGGGAAGGTGCGCTTCATGACGCGGCGATTGGTGAGCATGTAGCTGACGCCGGAGGGAACGCGCAGGTTGTCTTCAAGGACCACGAATTCGCCGTTGTTGAGACGAAGCAGGTCGGAGCCGATGACGGTGATGTAGACGTTACGGGGAACCTGCAGGCCGCGCATCTCGCGGCGGTACTGCTTGCAGCTGTAGACCAGTTCGCGCGGCACGATGTGGTCGGCGAGAATTTTGGCGTCGGAATAGATGTCGCGGAGAAAGTGATTGAGGGCGGTGATGCGCTGGGTCAGGCCGCGTTCGATCTTGTCCCACTCCGCGGAGGTAATGAGGCGGGGCAAAAGATCGTAGGGAAAGATGCGCTCGGTGCCTTCGTCGCGTCCATAGACGGTGAAGGTGATGCCCTGAGTAAGAAAGGAGAGGTCGGCGGACTGCTTGCGGCGTTGCAGTTCATCGTGAGGCAGGCGCGCGAGGGTTTCGGCGAGGGCGCGGTAGTGGGCGCGGACCGTTCCGTCCGCTTCGCGCATTTCGTCGAATGCCGAATCGAGCGGATAGTCTCCGAAGAGAGTCTCGACTTCCTCCTGGGGGCTGGTGCTCATGGAGAACGGATAGGTCCTTGGCCAGTATTCAGGTACTTTGCGGACGATGAAGTTCGGGATGAGATCGAATTGCTGCGCCTCACCCGCCTCGAGCCGGTTCCGCGTGTCACCTGTTGTTTAGCTTGTAACACGCGGGGCATAAAGGAGCAATCAGGAAAGGCGCCGCGGCGGACGTCGGGGAAGTCCGATTGTGCGGTGCGATACTGGGGAGGTTCAGGAGATTTCCCCACAAATGACCAGGTTTCGAACGTCTGTTCTCTTCCCTGCCGCCCTGCTGGCGGCATGGCCGTTGGCGCACGCGTTGGCGCAAAAGGACCCGATTCGGATCACCGCCGATCTGACCGATGCACCGCGCAAGGTGTATCACGCGGAAGTGGATTTGCCGGTGGCAGCAGGGCCGCTGGCGCTGACCACGCCGAAGTGGATTCCCGGCAATCATCGGCCCACGGGGCCTGCGGATGAGATCGCCGGCGTGGTGTTTACGATCGACGGCAAGCCAATCGCGTGGCGGCGGGATGATGTCGATCTCTATCAATATCACCTGACAATTCCGGCGGGAGCGACCCGGCTGCATGCCCATCTGGATTGCATCGTGACGGAGCGCGTGACGCAGAAGCTCGCGGTGCTGGAGTGGGAGAAGCTGTTGTTGTATCCGGCCAACACTCCGGTGCGCGACATCCCTATTCAGCCCTCGTTGAAAGTTCCGGATGGATGGGGCGTGGGTACTGCGCTGACGCCTGCGGGCGGAGGTGGCGGGTGGCCGGTACCGGCGGCGGGAAGCACAACGCAGTTTGAAGCGACGAACGTGGAGCAGTTGGAGGATTCGCCGGTGATCGCGGGGCAGAACTTCCGCGAGTACGCGCTGGCTCCGACGGTAACGCCGAAGCATTTTATCGACGTGGTTTCAGACCAGCCCGCGGAGGCGAACCTGCGGCCGGAGATGCTGGCTGCGGTCAACAACCTGGTCCGCGAAGCAGACGCGCTTTATGGGTCGCACCATTACCACGTTTATCATTTTCTGCTGACTCTTTCGGATGTGGCAGGAGTGGAAGGGCTGGAGCACGGTCAGTCTTCCGACAACGGCGTGGACCAGAAAGGCTACGCCGATGATGCGCACCAGCTGGCGATGGCTGACCTGCTGTCGCACGAATTCACGCACTCGTGGAACGGCAAGTATCGCAGGCCCGCGGGGTTGTATCAGCCGGACTTCGCCACTGCGCAGCAGGGAGCGCTGTTATGGGTGTATGAGGGAATGACGCAGTACCTGGGAAACGTGCTGGCGGCGCGCTCGAATTTGAAAACCCAGGCGCAGTACCGCGACATGCTGGCGATGAGCGCGGCCAGCCTCGACCATCGCCCGGGGCGCGATTGGCGAAGCACGGGCGACACGGCGGTGGCGGCCAGCATCCTGCGCGGCAACACGCCCTGGTATAACCTGCGCCGCGGGCAGGACTATTACGAAGAAGGCGAGTTGTTGTGGCTCGATGCGGACACTCTGATTCGCAAGATGAGCGACAACAAGAAATCGCTGGATGATTTTCAAAAGATATTTCTGGGCAAAGGCGGCAACACCGGTCCGGAGATTGTGCCTTACACGTTTGACGAGCTGGCGGCGGATTTGAACCAGGTGGTGAAGTATGACTGGGCCGGGTTTCTCCACGATCGCGTGGACAAAATCAACCCCCGTGCCGATGTAGCGGGGATCGAGCGTGGCGGTTACAAGCTGGTGTATAAAGAAAAGCCGAATGCATCGGAGAGCCTGATGGCGGGAGCCGCGGGCAAGAAGGGCCCGGGCGTGGATGCGTGGTTCTCTATCGGACTCGAGGTCGAGGGCGACGGCGAAGTCGGCGATGTGCTGTGGGGCGGGCCGGCCTATAAGGCCAAGATGGCGCCGGGGCAGAAGATCATTGCGGCGAACGGGCAGGTGTTCAGCCCGGACGCGTTGCGCGAGGCGATCAAGGATAGTAAGGGCAGGAGCGAACCGATCCACCTCATCGTGCAGGCGGAGCAATTTGTTTACCTGATTGATATCGATTATCACGACGGCGAGCGGTATCCCGTGCTCGAACGCGCGGCCGGGGCTGAGGACTATCTCGATGAGATCACCAAGCCGCTGACCAAGCAGGAGAAGGCTCCGGAGACGAAGACAGGCGAGTCGGTCAGCATGTAGCCCGGGAGCGGCGATTCTCGAACCGGATGAAGAGAATCGCCGCTCGGGAGAGTTATTTTCCGACGGCGCCGAGCGGCGCGCCGTTACCGCTGCACGGATCCCAGCCGGCGACCGCCGACCATCCCTCGTAAAAGCCGCAGGTGCCATAGGAGACGTCGCGGAAGGCGGTGGTGGTTTTGGCGTTGGCGTAGATGAGAGTTTCTTCGGCCGCGGTGGAGGCGCTGAAGTGGCCGGCGTGATTGGCGATGCCGGCCCACAGGGGCGCTGCGACACTGGTGCCGCCGAGGATGTTCCACGCGTAGAGGGTTCCGGCACTGGTGTTGTCGAAGCTGTTATAGACCCAGACGCCGGTGCGCGGATTGCCGATGGCGGCGACGTCGGGAACGCCGCGGCGGGTGCCGACGAGGGTGGATATGGCGCTCTGAAAAGCGGGGCGAGGTTCATAGAGACTGAAACCGCCGCCGGTATCTTCCCAGACGGTTTCGCCCTGGTAGGCGAGGGTGCTGGGATTGCGCGAGATGGTGGTGCCGCCGACCGCGACTACGTTGGGCGAGACCGAGGGATAGATGGTTCCTTCGCTGTCTCCGCTGGAGGCGAAGAAGACCACATTGGTTCCGGTGAAGGTGGCGTCGGACTGGGCCTCGGTGGAGTATTCCCCGCCGCCCCAGCTCATGGAAACTTCGCCTCCGCCCGCGGCCTGAACCAGAGACACAGCCTTTTTGACCGCCGCGAGCAAATCGCTGTTGTTGGCGGAGTTGGCTTCGACGAGGTAGAGGTGAGCCGCGGGGGCCATCGCATGGGCCATTTCTATGTCGAGCGCGGACTCGGTGGCCCAACAGTTCCAGCCGCCGTAGTATGCGCAGTACGGATCGGGTCCGGGTTTGGCCGTGCCCTGGTAGGCAACGGTGAAGGTGGCGGCGGTCGGAGCGGGCAGGCCAAATTGTTTGGAGTAGGCCGTGAGGTCGGCCAGGGCAGTGGGATAGTCGTACGCGTCGACGATGGCGATGGCGCGGGACCCGCCCGAAGCAACGGTGATGAGGGTGGAAGGATTGCAGCCTGTCACGACTGCCACCGCGCCGTACAGGCAGGCCAGCGAGGCGGGCGTTTCGGCGTAGTAGCCGCTGACTGGCTGTGTGGTTTGATGAAGCACGAGGTTCACCACGTTTTCGCGGGCAAAGCCGGGCTCGCTGTCAGACCGGCCGGAAGGGACGAGGATCTTGAATTGGGTGTGGGACCGAATGCCGATGTCTTCGGCGCGGGCGAGGCTGGATTGAGGAACGGTGATCCGACCCGCTCCGGGCTGGCGAGTGGCCAGGGAGACGGAGGGTAACTGCGCGCTCAAAGAAGCCGCTGCGAGAAAAAGCGCGAACGCGGATGGGACGATGAAGTGCTTCATGCATGTCCTCTTCGGCGGGGCGACCTGCGCTGGGCGTGACGTCAGGCGCGCGTGAGCAAATGCTTGCGCGCTTGCTGCCATGACGCGTGGTGAAAGCAAAGTTCGACCCGGCTTAGAAATTTTTTAAGTTGTACACCTTATCGGAGGGGAAAGATTTGACTTTACTAATGTCCCTCGAAACTACACACCGAAAGTAATGCCGGCCACGGCAGAGGCGCGCGGAAGGAGAATCGTGCGCGGGGGATTGAATTAAGCTGGTTTGTCAGGAGAGTCCGGCCCACATGTTCAAGCTTCCTCGCCCGTCGTTCGTTGTCTTCGCTGTATTGGCTTTTGCCGCCGCGTTTATCCATGCACAGGAACCGGCTCCGGCGCCGGCAGAGAATTTCGTGCGGTCGCACTACACCAAGTACGAATACCGCATCGCAATGCGCGACGGGAAACGGCTTTTCACAGCAGTGTATGTGCCGAAGAAGTCGGCGTTCCCCGACGATCACGGGCCCTACCCGATCATGATGGACCGGACGCCCTACAGTGTTGCTCCTTACGGAGAGGACCAGTTTCCGGCGCACCTGGGCCCTTCGGAAGAGTTTGAGAAGGGCGGCTACATTTTTGTTTACCAGGATGTGCGCGGGCGGTGGATGAGCGAGGGCGACTTTGTCGAGATGCATCCGCACATCGACAACAAAAAGGGGCCGCAGGATGTAGACGATTCTTCAGACACCTACGACACCATTGAATTCCTGCTCAAACACGTGCCCGGTAACAACGGGAAGGTCGGCATCTGGGGAATCTCTTATCCCGGATTTTATACATCGGCGTCGATCATCGATTCGCATCCCGCGCTGGTGGCGGCGAGCCCGCAGGCGCCGATGACGGACCTGTTCCTGGGCGATGATGCCTATCACGGCGGGGCGTTCATGCTGTCGGCCAATTTTGGTTTCTATGTATTTTTCCATCCGCAGACGCAACCGCAACTGCCCACGCCGGGGCCGCGTTTCGACTTTGGCACGCCGGATTCATACCAGTTCTATCTCCAGGCGGGAAACATCAACAACCTCGACAAGCAGTACCTGAAGGGATCGAACTGGCTGTTCAACGACCAGGCGAAGCACTGGTCTTATGACTCCTACTGGCAGGCGCGCGATCTGTCGCGGCACATGAAGAATGTGAAGTGCGCGGTGCTGGTGGTAGGCGGCTGGTATGACGCCGAGGACCTGAGCGGTCCTTACAAGACCTTTTATGCGATCAGCAAGTTGAACCCGGAGACACCGACGACGCTGGTTGAAGGGCCGTGGGTGCACGGAGGGTGGGCGCGCAGCGACGGCAACCGCCTGGGTGATGTGCAGTTTGACTCGAAGACCGCGGAGCATTTCCGCAAGGATGTGCAGTTTCCTTTTTTCGAGCATTACCTGAAAGGCAAGAGCGGGGAGCAGCCCAAGGCTGTGGTGTTTGAAACCGGCGCCAACGTGTGGCACAACCTGGACGCGTGGCCGCCCAAGCCGGCGGCGCCGAAGACGCTTTACTTTCACGCTAGCGGCAGGTTGAGCTTTGAGTCGCCGAGCGAGCCGCAGGGGCACGATGAATATGTCAGCGATCCTAATCATCCGGTCCCGTTTGTGGGCTACACCACGGATACGGTTCCGCAGCGCTACATGGTGGACGATCAGCGCTTCGCGAGCTATCGGCCGGATGTGCTGGTTTACCAGACGGAACCGCTTGAGGAAGACGTCACCATCGCGGGCCCGATTTCTCCGAAGCTGACGGTGGCGAGTTCGGGAACGGATTCCGATTTCGTGGTGAAGCTGATCGATGTGTATCCGGCGGACTATCCGGACCCTGACGACACGCCGAAAGGCAACAAGCGGGTGCTGGAGGCGCCGCCCCTGCACATGGGCGGTTATCAGCAACTGTTGCGCGGGGAGCCATTCCGCGCGAAGTTTCGCAACAGCTGGGAGAAGCCGGAGCCGCTGTCGCCGGGCAAGCCGACTGAGCTTCATTTCTCCATGCCGGACCTGTATCACACCTTTCGGCGCGGGCATCGCATCATGGTGCAGGTGCAGAGTTCCTGGTTTCCTCTGACGGATCGCAACCCGCAGACCTTCACCGATATTCCGGATGCCAAACCGGAAGATTTTCAAAAGGCCACCGAGCAGGTGTTTCGTCAGAAGGACGCGGCCAGCGGCGTGGAAGTGCTGGTGATGCCGAAGGAGTGAGCAGGGAGGCACGCGCACATTGGGTTAGCCCTTGTGCAACGCGCTCGGGTTCTAGGCTGAGGAACTTAAGCTGGGTTGAAAGCGAGCCGGCTTCAGGAACGCTGAGAGCCGGATCGCGTTCGGCTGGCCGCGAGAAGGGGCAGCATGCCCACGATCAGAAGCAGTGCGGCGGGCACCGTGAGCAGTCCCAGGCGCAGACTCCCGGTGCGAGACGAGATGAGCCCCGTGAGCCAGGGCAGTATGGATCCACCGAATCCGCAGACGGCCAGCACCCAGCGCGAGTCGGAAGCGTCCCCGGCGCGCGCGAAGAAGGTGGCGAGAAGCAGCGGGAAGATGGGCGCCAGCGCAGCGCCCAGAAAGATCATGGCGCCGCCGCGGCCGATGGCTCCAGGCAGGGCGATCAGCAATGCAGCCCCGAGCAGCGCCGTGCACACCGCAATCGTCAGTACCCGCAGAGCGTTGGTGCGCAGAAGCACGAGCGAGGCAATGACGCGGGCGGCAACGAATCCCAACCAATAGAGCGAGGACAAGGCGGCGGCCCCGGCCGACGCCAGCCCGGAGGTGCGCTGTGCAAAGGTGGCGAGCCAGGACGCTGTCGTGTTTTCGACTCCGACTTCAAGAAATGTCAGCAGGGCGAAGAGGGCCACGAGCCGGACATCGGCTACCGCAGCACGACGAGGTTCAGCAGATGCGGCACCGGTCGAGCGATCAATGAATAGGCAGCAGGCGAGTGCGGCGACGGCGGCGGCAACGCCGAGCACGAGGTAGGCGGCGCGGTAAGTGTGCGCGAGCAGCAGGCGGGCGGCCAGGAGAGGAGCGATGAGCGCGCCGGCGCTCCAGCTGCAGTTGAGCAGGGTGAGGGGCGCGGCGCTGCGGTCAGCGAAACGGCGTCCGGCGATCATGCTGACGGCCGTCATGGGCATCCCGACAGCGATGCCGAGGAGCAGGAACGCGGGCTCGAGGAAAGGCCACGGGGAGAAGGCGATTGCTGCGCAGGTCAGGGCCGTGATGGCAAATCCGAGAGAAAGAGCGGGGGCGGGACGGCGTCCGCAAAGCAAAGCGCCGACCGACGTGCCGGCGAAATAGGCCAGGAAGAGCAGGCCGGACTGGCTGTCGGAGAGGTGAAGCGCGAAGGCGAGCGAAGGGAGCACCGGGCCCCCGGCCGCGTGGAGGACGCCCGTGAGCGCGAAGGCGGGATGGAGTACCGCCAGCAGGGGAACCGATGCCTTGCTGCGAGGCCACCGCGCGGAGGGCATGGCGGTTTTCAGCTCCGGCGGGTGCGCGCGCGCCGCGGCGGCGGACAGGTAGACTCGCGAATGATCAGTTCGGGATCAATGGGCACGACATCGGGGTGAGTGCCCTGGCCGCGGATTCGCTGCAACAGGATGCGGGCGGCGACCGCTCCCATTTCTTGCAGCGGCTGGCGAATCGTGGTGAGGCTGGGATTGTGATACGCGGCTCCCTGAATGTCGTCAAAGCCAACCACCGAAACGTCGTCGGGCACGCGCAACCCATGGTTCATGCAGGCGCGGATGGCTCCAATCGCCGCAATGTCGTTGAAGCAGACCAGGGCGCTGAAGTCGGCGCCGCGATTGAGCAGTTCGTTGGTGGGCACGAATCCAAGCTCCGGGGTTGAGACGCGCAGTTCGAGAGCCACGCACAGCTCGGCCGGGGTGGGGATTTTAAGGTCGCGTGCCGCGGCCATCAGGCAGTTCCAGCGATCGTCGGCATCGGAGCTGTGGCTGCCGCCGCGCATGAACGCAATTTTGCGGTGGCCGAGCTGGTGGAGATGGCGCAGGGCAAGCTCGGCGGCGCGCCGCTGATCGAGTACGACGTTGGTGACGCCTTCAATCTTGCGGTGACCGGCCACAACGACCATGGGCAGACTGGGGCTTTTTTCGAGGATGGTATCGATGACGATGAAGCCCTCCACGGATCGTTCCATGAGCAGGCGCGGATATTCCTCGATGAGGTCGGGCTTGCGGCGATGGCTGGCGGTGAGATAGAAGTAGCCTTCTTCGATGAGGGTTTCTTCAACCCCGGCGAGCACCTGGGTGGCGTAACTGTCGCTGAGTTCGGGCACCAGCACGCCCACGGAGAATGTCTGCCGCTTGCGCAGCGACCGGGCATAGAAGCTGGGACGGTAGTCGAATCGGGCGGCAGCTTCGGTGACGCGGTCGCGAGTCTCCTGGGGAATGGAGCGGACCCCGGGCGCGTTGTTAAGCACCAGCGAAATCGTGGCTGGGGAAAGGTTGAGGTATTCGCCCAGCGTACGCAGGCTGATGGGCAGGCCCGGGCGGATCGGGACCTGCGGCTTGGCTTTCTTAGGCATGCATACCTGTTGTAACACCGCGAGGCGGGAGACCGATGGCGGGGCGGGGACGGGACGCGCGCCTGTCCGGAACCCCCGCTTCGCGTGGATGCGGCTGATGGAATCGAAGTACAATCGTGAAGAAACCCGCCCGCGGAGGGATGGGTGAGCGGTTGATACCGGCGGTCTTGAAAACCGTTGTGCCTGAAAGGGTACCGGGGGTTCGAATCCCTCTCCCTCCGCCACTAAGCCATCCCCGGCTTGGGTTCCAGCGACATTTAACCCAACGTTGTCGAGGAATGGCGCGGCCCATGGCAATCCGGCAATATTCTGGCAATCTCGACTCTTTTCCACATAATCGTCCAGGGAACTCGCGCCGATTCAACGATTGACTGGGAAGAGAAATGGACGTCAAATCGAGATGCGCAGATCGCATGCCGCTCCATGTTTCTGAAAGAGGAAAGCCCGCATGATCCCCGGAGTTCCCCATCGTCCCGGCGGACCTGTCATTTCGCTGAGAGCTGAGGGTCGGTCAAGCTACCGGCTCGCGGGGCTTCTGGTCTTGGTTCTGGTAGTGGGATCAGCCTTTGTAGCCTCGGCTACGGCACAGGACCAGCCGGCATTTGAGCGCCCAAAATCCATTCGCGGCACGGTCGTCAATGCATTAACCGGCGAGCCCATCGGGCGCGCCCTGGTCTTTACTCCCGACAACCGCTTTGCTCAGTTGACCGATGGTGAAGGTCACTTTGACTATCCGCTTCCCAAGGCCGAGGCTGACGATGCGGGTCCAGTCGGCATGCAGCTTCAGAGCCAAACGCAGTTCACGTTTTGTTGTGTGCAGGCACGCAAGCCCGGGTTCTTGTACACCTCGAACCATCGAGAGGGAACCCAGATTGCTTCGGGCAGCGATCCCGTCATTGCGCTCATGCCCGAGAGCTTGATCAAAGGACGGGTTTCCCTCCCCTCATCCGACCCCGCGGCCGGCGTGACTGTCGACCTTTTCACCCGCCAGATTCAGGATGGAGTGTTCCGGTGGTTGAATGGACCGTCGGTGCAGACAAATTCCAACGGCGAGTTCAGATTTGGCGAACTTCTCCCGGGCGAATACAAGATCGTGACCCACGAATCGCTAGACACCGATCCCTCGACGATGGCGTCGGGGCATCAGTTATACGGTTTTCCGCCGGTGTACTATCCCGGGGCTTTGGACTTAACCTCCGCCAGTCCGGTGCAGTTGAAAGCCGGCCAGACCTTCGAGGCTTCTCTGTCCCCAGTACGGCAGGCCTATTACCCGGTTCGGATTCCGGTCGAAGGCGAAGTTGCAAATGGTTTAGTGACCGTGTCGATCCAGGGACATGATAGCCCTGGGTATTCCCTCCGCTTTCTTCCGGACAGACACACTATCAGCGGTTTCCTACCCAATGGAACTTACCTGGTGTCGATGGAGGCCTTTCAACCCAACGGTGCGAGTGGGGCGGTGACCGTCACTGTCTCAGGTGGACCTTCTGGGGGCTCCCCGATGGTGCTTTCGAGACATGCTTCTGTCCAGCTCAACGTGACAGAAGAATTCAATATGAAGGACGAGAGCAGGTCTGGTAACTGGTCGGATGGGAAACGTACCTTCGAATTACATGGGCCACGGCTCGATCTACAGGCTAGTCTCGAGCCCATCGGTGATTCCCGCCTCTCGGGCGGACGTCCGATCCGCCCTCCCGCCGGACAGGATGACGATGCCCTGGTTATCGACGACGTGGCGCCCGGACCTTATCGCTTGCGCACCTTTGCGTCCCGAGGGTATGTCGCTTCCGCTACCGCTGGGGGAGTGGATCTGCTTGAGCAGCCATTGATAGTCTCATCCGGGAGTAATCAACCGATAGATATCCACATGCGCGACGATTTCGCAGAGATTCACGGTTCGCTGGTAAACGCCGCCTTGATTACGCGGCCCGTCGCTGCAGGCGCGCGAAGATCACAGGCCTTCGTTTGTTTAATTTCGCAAGCAGGCGAGCCGGGACAGTTTCTTCAGTTCGGTACGGACGAAGAAGGTAAGTTCGATGTTACAACTGTCGCACCGGGAAAATACCTGGCGCTGGCCTTTGATACGCAGGTTCCAGATCTGCCCTATCGCGATGTTGAGGCCATGAAAAGCTATGAGTCCAAAGGCCGGATGGTGCAGTTAGCGCCCGGCCAGAAAGAGACGCTGGAGTTGCAGATTATCTCCGGCACCGACTAGCGATCATGGCGCGCCGCACATACCCGCATAACTCGCCTCTGGCCACATCAGTTATAAGATGCGCTGCTCTGTGCGCCACCTTTGTGCCAGTCTGTATGTCCTGCCAGACGATAGCAACTCCGCCGACGGCGACCGCCGGAGCGTATCGGGTAGTGGGGACCGTGGTGAGCAGAAGCGATGGGCACCCGCTGGATCGTACCGAGGTCGCCTTGGTTGATGTGAAGAACAGGAAAAATGTTCACGCGATTATTACCAATGAGGATGGGAGATTTTTGTTTGAGGGATTGCCTGCCGGAAAGTACTCACTTTCGGGAGGAAGAAAGGGTTATATTGGAGCCGCGTACGATTCGCATGAGCAGTATTCAACTGCAATTGTGACCGGCGCCGGGCTGGACACAGAGCACCTGGTCTTGCGATTGGCGCCGGAGGGACTGATCGCAGGGAGGATTCTGGATGAAGCAGGCGAGCCGGTACGGCATGCCTCGGTGTCGGTCTACCGCGAGGACCACAGTTCTGGAATCGGACGGGCCCGGCCACATAAAGGTGCTCAGACTGACGATGAGGGCGGGTACGAAGCTGCGTCCCTGATGCCGGGAACATACTTCGTTTCCGTTAGCGCTACACCCTGGTATGCTGTGCACCCGAGCGGTCAGGCGGACGTGCCGGGACTTCCGCCGCTCTCTGTCGATCGCTCTCTGGATGTTACTTATCCGCTGACCTACTACGGCGACGAGACTGAAGCAGATAGCGCGACACCCATACCGATTCGCGGTGGCGAACGCATACAGGCCGACATTCACCTGAGCCCGGTGCACGCGATGAGTCTGCGATTTCGGGTTCCTGAAAGTAATCCGAACGGCTTTGGGGGCCCCCTGCTTCAGCAAGTTGGGCTTGACGGCAATACGACTTATGTCCAGGGCACGGGGATGAGTATGGTTTCGCCTGGAATCATGGAGATTTCAGGAATTCCGGCCGGCAAGTATGACATCAGAATCAACGGAGAAGGACCTGCTGTTGAAGTAACCGGTGTCGATGTCATGACGGAGAGCCAGGACCTGGACTTATCCTCTGCCGAGCCCTTGAGCAAATTGAAGATATCGGTCTCTATTCCGGGCGTAACGGAGATACCGCGTCGCGGCGTAATAGGGATCCGTTCAGGGCATAGAGAGGTGACAGCGGTACGGCCGGTCAACCCGCAAGGGCAGGCAGAGTTCGAGGACGTTGCCGCCGGCGTATACGAGATTTTGGCATGGAATTTTGGCAAGCCTTATTCCATCGACCACATGACAGCGCAAGGGGCACACGTGCAGGGCCACAGCGTCACTATTGCCGGCGGATCGTCTCCGTCGGTTTCAGTGACCCTCGTGGGAGGAGACAACCAGTTGCAGGGAGTAGTGAAGCGGGCAGGAAAGGGCTTCGCAGGAGCCATGGTGGTGTTGGTTCCCAAACGGCCGGAACTGCACAGCGATCTTTTCCGGCGCGATCAGAGCGATCTGGATGGGACCTTCAGCCTTCAGGGAATCGTGCCCGGGACCTATACCGTTCTCGCCATCGAGAATGGTTGGGAACTTGATTGGTCTGAACCGCGCGTGATCGCGGCTTATACCAAACGGGGGCGTTCGGTAGAAATCGCAAGTCACCCTGGGCAGCCGGTAACTCTTGCAGAGCCTATCGAAGTGCAGACCAAGTAAGTTACGCGAATGTTGTGGGGCTCTTCACGGGGACATCGCTCAAATGGATGCATTGGGCCGGCGTCCCCGTTGTGCACATGACCTATCTGATCCCTCAGAATACGAGTTTGCCCGCAAATTGAATAAGTCGCGGATTATTGGATTGGGAGGTCACCTGCCCAAAGCCGTTTGAGTTACCGGATAGGTATCCCGTGCCTGGAAATCCAAATTGAGGATGATTGAACAGATTGAAGAATTCTGTTCGAAATTCAAGACCGAGTCTTTCCATGAGCTTGGTTCGCTTAAACGCTGCAAAGTCGAAGTTCTTTATGCCGTCGGCGCGGAGGGTGGGATCGACTCGTGACTCGTTGCCGAAGCCCCATGCCGGCGGTGCGGCGAAGCAACCTGTGTTGAACCACTGTGAGATTTTGCGTCCTCCTGCGGATTTATCGCAGCCCGGAACCTGGTTGGGACGGACATTTGAGACTCCAAGGTTCGCATTTTCCAGAGGGGTGGACGGACCTGCCCATGAAATCTTGAGCGGGAACCCGCGCTGCAAAGTAGTGACGCCGTCAATACCCCAGCCGCCGACAATTTTGTCGGTGATTCCCTTGGCGTCTCCGAGGAATCTGGCTCCGTGGCCGAAGGGGAGGTCGAGCACGTAGCTGATCACCATTCGCTGTGAAACATCCTGCGAGGAGAGCGAGCGTTCACCCTTCAGATTGTTCCAATCCTGCACTTGGCCAACTCCACCTGTGGAGCCTTCCAGCCAGCTGGTGAGGGTATCGGTATTGGTAAGAAGTTTGGAATTGGTGTACGCGACAAGCATTGTGCCGCCGCCACCAAAACGGCGTGTGCCGGTGGCCTGGAGCGAGTTGTAACCACTGCCGCAGCACCCGAAGCCAGCCAGGCTGAGGCCCGTGTATTGCGGATAGGGGCGGTCAAGTTGACCGGCGGTGATGGTGTCCGCGCCAATGGTGGCGTTTGTACTGGTGCCGGCCATCGGGTTAGCGACGGTTTGCGCGATGGACACGGGTTGGCCGGCGGAAAATTCCGCACCTGCCTGGGCAACAAAGGAATCGGGAATCTGATTGATATTGGTTGTGTATTGCTCCAGGTGGATGCCCTTCGATCCTGCGTATGCGATGTCTACAAAGATTCCACCCGGCAACTGACGCTGAACATCGAGATTGTATTGCTGCACATATCCCGGCTTGGGATCGACGTAAGGAGCCAGGGTCGGTGACCCGTTATTAGCCACGAAAGCTGAAGTGTTGCCGTTCCTCCCTGGCGGTGCGAGGACCCCGCCGGCGCCGAACGGCCCGGGAGTCGCGCAACTAAAGCTGGCAAAGGTGGTACCTGACAAAGTGCAATTACTGGCATCCAGTGTGGCTGCGGGAGTCAACCCGTTATTCAGCGTTGCGAAGAACGGAGTTGTGGCGAGATTGATGACGTCGTTGTCTGGATTGAGACCGAAGGAAACATAGTTCGGAATCCAGAACACGCCGTAGCCCGCGCGGATCACGGTCTTCTGATCCCAGCTATAGGCAACGCCGATGCGCGGAGAGAATTGCTTCTTGTCGAGCGGGATATTGTTCCGGCTTCGGTTGTAACCCTGTCCTACCAGCAGCACGTCTCCACGACATGGCGAACCGGCATTTCCGTTGCAGCCGGTGACTGTAGCGTTAACAACGGTCGGGTCAAAATAACTGAGACGGTTGAAGCGTTCCGACCATGGACCCTGCAGTTCATAGCGCAGCCCCAAGTTGAAAGTCAGCTTGGGCGTGTAGTGCCAGGTATCGCTTCCGAAGAAACCGCGATAGGTCTGGCGGCCCGCGGTCTGCGCTGGAACCTGGGCTGCACCTTCTGTTTGATTCACAAAGGAAGCCGGACCACGCTGTGCGAGACCCAGCAGGAAGTCTGCAAATGCGAAGCCGGTCTGAGCGGTAGTTGAAGGATTGAGAGCATTGTCCGCCGTCCACCCGCCCGAGAACCCGAACGCTCCGCTAGCGATGTTGGTCTGGAAGTAATTGTCCAGGCCCAATTCGTATTGGCCGCCGACCTGAAACGTATGATTCCCGCGAATGATGGTCAGGGAAGGCGAAGCGTTGTATTGAGTGTTGTGGTCTCCGATGGCGCTGTTGCCCTGGCTCCGTCCCACATCGTTGGGGAACGGGAAGGCTGGAGTGGGAGGTGTCCGCATACTGGTCGGGACTTCGTCGTTATATCCGGCCGGCCAGCCTAGCTTGGTCAGATCGTAACCGGCAAGGATCGGTCCGCGGGCATAGATGAATCGGCTCCCAGAGATGTTCAGATCTCCCAGCAGCGTAGGTGTGAATGTGTGATTGATATCCACTGCCAACGCCTTGGTGTGATAGTTTTCTGCGCACCGATCCTGGCACAGCCCGGTCCCAAAGGGATTAGTGGGGAGGTCGAGCAGGCCGAAATAAGTGAACCGCCCAAAGAGGTGAGTTTTCTCAGAAACGGTGGCGTCGATGCGCGTGACGAATTGATTGTTGTTTCCGCCGCTGCTGCTTGCCGAAGTGAAGTTATCCGTGATGCCGGAGCCAGTGGGCTTAACGAAGTACTTATCCCAGAGCGCAGTTCCCGCGGTGCTCCATTCCGCCTGTGGAATCTGGTTGTTGGGATAAGGCTGACGCGCGCCGGTAGCCTGGTTAACCGAATAAGGGTCGTAGAGTTGAATCCCCTGCGCGGATAGTGCGGAAAAATCACCCAGCCTGAAGGCCGGCAGCGGAACCGTTGTCGTGGTCACTGATCCAGTGCGAAGGCGGAACTGCTCCCAGCTTGCGAAGAAGAATATTTTGTCCTTGATAACGGGGCCACCCACGTTGAAGCCATATTGATTCTGCACGTAGGGCGGCGGCGCGTTGGTTTGTCCATTTTGAATTTGTGATTGCTTCAAGAAATAGTCGTTTGAGTTCAAAACCTTGTTGCGGATGTACTCGTATGCTTCGCCGTGAAAGGTATTGCTACCTGACTTAGTGCTGAAGTTAGAGATGCCTCCCGAGAACTTACCCCATTCCGGCCCCAGGTTGTTGTATTGCACCTTGAATTCGCCTATCGAATCCTGGGTCGGTATGACGATCGGCAGGTTGATATAGCCGATGTTAAGGGGCTGTCCGTCGAGGTATTCAGCGCTTTGATTCGCGAACGAACCCCCGACCTGGTAGTTTCCCCAACTGAACGGGTTCTGCCCTACCGGGGTACCTCCCGAACCGCCCTGCGCGACCGCGGCCGGGGAGACCGTGATCAAATTAAAAATATTGCGGCCGTTCAGAGGAAGTTCGTTAGCCTTGCGCTCTTCGATTACTTGTCCAAGGGAGGAAGTCTCGGCCTGCAGAAGCGGGGTTTCGGCGGTGACGTTAACTGTCTCCGTCACCTGGCCCACGGGCAACGCCGCGTCGATATGCGTATCCTGCTGAACCTGGACGACAACATTCTCCCGGGTGAAATGCTTGAAGCCGGTCTTCTCCACATCCAGCACGTACTGCCCGGGAACGATATTTACAAACTGGTAAAGTCCCGTGGTGTTAGTTGCCTGAGAACGCTTTTCTCCGGTCCCGCTGTTGGTCAGCGTCACCTGGGCTCCGGGCACCGCGGATCCGGAAGCATCCGTTACCGTACCATCCACAGTTCCGTAGGTACTTTGGCCTGGAAGGGAGAGAGGGATTGCAACGATGAGAGCCACAAAAACAATCAGGGCTCTGGCGCTTGATAAACGCATGTAGACCCCCGCACTCATTTTGAACAACGCGGCAGTCTGGCTCAACGGTTACGCAACTGTCAAGATCAAAAGGACCTCGAGAACGAGGCCGTTAAACGTCGCGGCATCGCAATTGGCGAAGTAAGTATCAGTGTTTCCCTTTGTGTTATCCCTTGGAAATCCGCTCGCGCTTAGTCGTTCAGAATTTTACTTAATCGATAAACTCCCTCAACGAGCTTATTCTTACGAGCAATCAAGTATCACCGAATAGGCGAACCGATGCGGTCGGTGTGTGACATAACGCGATCTTTCCATTATTTGCTCGGCAGGAAGGCATTCTTATGCCATCGAATCTTTGTGATGAATGTCATCTGAGGGTTACGTGCTGAAATGCGTCTCGAGGGCCGTACCTGATCGACTCCGATTTTGTTTGTGAGAAATTGCAAGTATCCAGCCAGATCGGCTTAGACTGGGATACGCTCCCCGGCGTGCGAATATCACGCGAGTGAGACGGCGGAGTTTCTGTAATAAGGAGCGCGTCTGGGATCGCGCGTGTTTGAGCTTAATAAATTGACGGGAGTTCTGCTCGGTACAACGATCATGCTGGCGCTCGCCATGTTTCTGGCCGCTGTTCCCGTACCCCCGGTCTTTAGCGTTAAGTCACCCGCGGAACTGGATTTTACCTTGCAGAATTCGCCGACTTCGCAGAAGTACCTGATTGAGACGATGCCGGGCGGTGTTGCGCTTTTGGATTACAACAATGATGGATTAGTGGACATGTTCTTCGTAAATGGCGGCCGTGTCGGGGACCCCATGCAAGTTCCGGAAACGTTTGACCGGCATGACCCTCGTTACTGGAACAGGCTTTACCGACAAAACAAGGACGGCAGTTTCACTGATGTGACCCTGCAGGCCGGCCTGGCTAACGCAGGCGACGGGAATTACGGAATGGGCGTCGCGGTGGGTGACTACGACAATGACGGTTATCCCGATATCTACATTACTAACTATGGAAAGAACATTCTCTATCACAACAATGGCAATGGGACGTTTACAGACATGACGGCCAAGGCGGGCGTGGCCGCAGGCGGCTGGTCGGTTTCAGCGGGATTTTTCGATTTCGATAACGACGGGAAACTGGATTTGTTTGTTACCAGATATATGGATTGGGACACCAGGCATAACAAGATTTGCGGCGGCAACTTTCACACTTATTGTCCGCCCGAAGATTTTCCATCGACGACAAGTCTTCTTTACCGCAACAACGGTGATGGAACATTTACCGACGTGAGCCAGCGGTCTGGGATCGCGAGCAAAAAGGGCCGGGCACTGGGCGTAGCATTCGCTGATTACGATGGCGATGGTTTCACCGACATCTATGTAGCGAACGATGGGATGCAGCAATTTCTGTTTCACAACAACGGCAATGGAACATTCACTGAAGTGGGCCTGGAGGCCGGTGCGGCGCTGTCAGAGGACGGGAGGCGGCTATCGGGCATGGGCGTCGTCTTTCAGGATTACGACAATGACGGAAAGCCCGATGTGGTTGTGACTGAATTGCCGCGAGAGATCTATGGCGTTTATCACAATGATGGCGATGGTTCATTCACCTACAGGAGTTTGGAAGCCGGGCTGGGGGCTCTGTCCAGCGGGAGCTCTGGTTGGGGAGCTGGCCTGGAAGACTTCGACAACGACGGGTGGAAGGATCTATTTGTTGCCCAGGGTCACGTCCTCGATAACGTGGAGAGCATCGACCCGTCGTTGCACTATAAGGAACTTCCGTTGCTCGCGATGAATCACAGTGGAAGATTTGAGCGCGCCGATTCGGGAGCCACCGTTCCGATACCTGCCCGCGGGGCAGCCTTCGGGGACCTGAACAACGATGGATACGAGGATGCGGTGGTGACCTATCTTGGTGGTCATCCGCAATTGTTCATTAACCGCGGCGGCAAGTCGCATTGGCTGGTGATATGCCTGCGTGGAAGCCGCAGCAACCGTGATGGATTTGGCGCTCGAGTTCAAGTCAACGGGCAAACTCGCTTTGCAACCGCGGCTGGGAGTTATGCTTCATCCAGCGACAAGCGGCTTCATTTCGGCTTGGGCAAGGCGGAGAAGGCGAACGTGGAGGTTACCTGGCCATCGGGCATTCACCAACTCATAAATGATGTGCACGCCGATCAGTTTCTCGAAGTCCGGGAACCGGAGAAGCCATGATTCATACTCTGTTCCTCTTGTGGTTTGCAACCCAATCGCTCTCGCCTGAAGCGGGCCGCCACATGCAGGCAGGCCTGGACGCAGACCGGCAGCAGCAATTTGACGTTGCGATCGCTGAATTTCGCAAAGTCACGGAGTTGGAGCCTGCGTTTGCCGATGGGTTTATCAGCCTCGGTCAGATTTACCTGGAGAAGCGGGATTTTACAGCGGCGATCGCACCCTTGAAACAAGCTCTTACCATCGATGGTGACCTGGTGCCCGCGCATCGCTTGTTGGGCTACGCCCTGCTCGCTCGAGGCTACTACGCTGAGGCGGTTTCTCACCTCGTGCATACACAGGACAAGGCCGCTTTGGGCATTGCACAAATACAAGGTGGGCAGCTACCGGAAGCCGTATCGAACCTTCAGGCTGCGTTGGTCGAACATCCCAACGACCCAGACCTTTTGTACTACCTCGGCCGCGCCAGCGGGCTGCTCGCCAAGGAATCCATCGACGCGTTGATCGCCGGTTATCCTGATTCGCCCCGGGCGCACCAGGCGATGGGCGAGAACTATTATGTGTTGCGTCGAATGCCTGAGGCCGAGGGTGAGTACCGCGAGGCGTTGCGGCTTAGACCCGATTCTCCCGAGGTTCATATGGAACTCGGCGAAGTGTTCGCCGGCGCTTTTCAGTGGCCCAAGGCGGAGGAAGAGTTTCGCGCCCAAGCCCGGCTTCAGCCTGGAAATGCCGAAGCAGCGTACCGGCTGGGTGATTCGCTGCTGGAGCAAGGCAAGGTCAAGGAGGCACGGTCGGAGTTGTCGCGCGCCGACGCGCTGCGGCCTCACATGCCTGAAACTCTCTACGCGCTGGGCAAGAGCGCGTCGCTGGAGGGAGACGGCGCAACGGCAGAGAAGGAGTGGACGGAGCTGCTCAGCATCGAGAAAGACAGCCCGCTGGCGGCGCAGGCTCATTTCGGCCTGTCAGCTTTGTACAAGAAACAGGGCAAAACAGAAGCAGCACGAAGAGAGATCCTGGAGTTCCAGCGGTTACAGGCCGGATCGGGTTCATCCTCATCGTCTGACAAGCAGGGGTCTCCGCATTAGTCAGGAAGCAAGATGCTCGTTGTTCCGGTTCGGATGGGGATCCAATATTCCTGGTGATTCGCCGACCTCGGCGGCCCCACACTTTTCGCATCTTCCCCATTTCTCAGACATCCAATTTCGGAATCGCAAACGGAGGCGTGTGCATGGAAGAGCTTTTTGCGCAGGTTGTAGTAGCGTCTTGGAAACAGACCGTTGTTCGCCTGGATCAGCGCTTTGCGCCGCTCGACGACGAACAACTTCAGAAGCAGGTGGCGCCGAACAAAAACCGCTTGTTTTATCTGCTTGGCCATCTCACCGCCGTGCACGACCGGATGCTGCCTCTGCTCGGGATTGGCGAACGCCTCCATCCGCAACTGGATGAGGTATACCTTACCAATCCGGACGGTACGCTTCCCGATCCTCTCTCCGCTGCCGATCTCAAGAAAGCCTGGAGCGAGGTGAATAGTGCGATTACTTCGGCGGTCGAACAATTTTCCGCGGCCGACTGGCTGAAGAAACACAGTGCCATCTCCGAGGAAGACTTCGCCAAAGAACCGGCACGAAACCGGCTTGCCGTCTTTCTCAGCCGCACCAACCACGCCTCATTTCATACAGGGCAAATCGTATTGGTGAAGTAGTTCGTGAGACGAGTGGCGCACTGACGGGGCCGGGGTAGCTCTGCCGGCATCGTTCGTTGTTGATCGTGGTTGCGGGCGGACTTGCCCGACAACCCAAGTCCAGATATCGGGGAGCCCGTCTTCCGGAAGATCATCCAGAGCTATCCGGACACGCACGCAACCATCGGCACCAATTTGCCATCGAATCCAGTCGCTTAAAGAAACATCTAAAGCCGGGTCCGCAGCCCGAGCGGCACCTCGAAGTGAACCCAAGACATTTTCGCAGCAACGGACCGGGCGTCCAGCCGAGCGGAGGCACTATGCAGTTCGTCATCAATGGCAACGCAACCGACGCGGAATTTGACCTGCGCACCTCGCTACTTGACTTGCTTCGCGACCACCTGGGGCTGCCGGGATCGAAGAAAGGATGCAATCAGGGGGCGTGCGGCGCGTGCACGGTTTTAGTGGATGGAGAGCGGATTCTTTCGTGCCTGGCACTGGCCGTGCAGTACCAGGGGCGCTCGATCACCACCATCGAAGGGCTGGCGACAGACGGCGAGTTGCACGCTCTTCAGCAGGCGTTCATCGAGCATGATGGATTCCAGTGCGGGTACTGCACGCCGGGACAGATTTGTTCCGCGATCGGAATGGTTGCTGAGGCAAAGCGGGGCGTGCCCAGTCACGTGACCGTAGATCTCGGCGCCGAGAAGATTGCTCTTTCGCATGATGAGTTACGGGAGCGGATGAGCGGCAATCTTTGCCGTTGCGGAGCCTATAACGGCATCGTCGATGCGATCACCGAGGTTTACACGGAGGCTGCGGAATGAATCCCTTCACTTATGCGCGGGCGGGCGATGCCGCAAATGCAGTGCAGCTTGGCAGTCATACCTCCACGAAGTATTTAGGCGGCGGCACCAACCTGGTGGACCTGATGCGGGAGACGCTGGAGCGGCCTGCGGCGCTGGTGGATGTCACAGGGCTGTCGATTGGGATTGAAGAGCGGGAGGATGGCGGGCTGCTCATCGGAGCCGCAGCACGCAACACGGCTGTTGCGGAACACCGTGCGGTGAGGGAGCGCTATCCGCTGCTCGCGCGAGCGATCCTGGCCGGTGCGTCGGCACAGATTCGAAACATGGCGACGGTAGGAGGCAACATTCTGCAGCGCACTCGCTGCACCTACTTCTATGACGACGATGGAGCGCGATGCAACAAGCGCAACCCCGGCCAGGGGTGCGACGCGATCGAGGGTTTCAACCGCATCCACGCGATACTCGGGGCTTCGCCGGCGTGCGTCGCGACCCACCCGTCGGATATGTGCGTTGCGCTGGCGGCGCTCGATGCACGCGTTCACCTGCGCAGTATAGAAGGAGAACGGACGCTGCCCTTTACCGAAATCCATCGACTCCCGGAAGATAACCCGGAAAAGGACACCGTGCTGGAGCCGGGGGAACTCATTACGGCCATCGAGTTGCCTGCGCTCGCGTTTGCCACACGTTCAACCTATCGCAAGGTGCGGGACCGGGCCAGCTATGCGTTTGCGCTGGTTTCGGTCGCGGCTGCGCTGGAACTGGACAACGGGAAAGTGAAGGATGTTCGCCTGGCGCTGGGTGGAGTGGCGCACAAGCCATGGCGGGCGTGGAAGGCCGAGGCCGCGCTGAAAGGGCAACCGGCCACGGAACAGAGCTTTAGAGCCGCGGCGGAAGCGGAGTTGGCAGATGCCCGGCCGCTGCGCGATAACGGATTCAAGATCGAACTGGCGAAACGGGCGATGACTGCGGTGCTGCACGAGCTGAGGGAGGTGAACGCATGAGCGGTCCCAAGAAGATCGTGCAGGCGGTGATGAAGACCGCGATTGAAAAGGCGCCGGATAGATGGATGCCGGGAGGCAAGCCCGACCCGCTGATCCGGCAGAAGCATGGGCTGATCGGAACACCTGTGTCACGGCTGGACGGTCCGCTCAAAGTGAAGGGCGCGGCCACTTTCGCTGCCGAATTTCCAATCGAGGGAATGGTCTATGCGGCCCTTGCCTACAGCACGGTTGCCAAGGGCCGGATCAAGACGCTCGACACTGCCGCAGCGGAATCTGCGCCTGGCGTGGTGCTGGTGATGACGCACAAGAATGCGCCGCGGATGAAGCCGACACCGGTGTTCAATTCAAACCCGAAGGCGGCGGGGCCGAGCAGCCTGCCTATCATGCAGGATGCGGGCATTCACTGGAATGGAGAAGCCATCGCGGTGGTGCTGGCTGAAACCCAGGAGCAGGCCGACCACGCCAAATCGCTGATTCATGCCACTTACGAAACCGAGCCTGCAATGGTGGCGTTTGACCACGCACTGAAGCACGCCCGCTTGCCGGAGAGCGTGCTGGGCGAGGCGCCTACGGTTGAGATTGGCAATGCGGAATCAGCCCTTGCCGCGGCGCCGTACAAGGTCGACATCACCTATCGCACGCCACGCTATAACCACAACGCGATTGAGTTGCACGCGGCCACGCTGCGCTGGGACGATGGCGAGTTGTTCATTCACGACGCTTCGCAGGCGGTGGTGCAAACGGCATGGACGATGGCGCAGGTATTCGGGATGAAGGAGGAGCAGGTTCACATCACCTCTCCGTACGTAGGCGGGGGTTTTGGCGGCAAGACGCTCTGGTTTCACCACGTGCTGGCGGCTGCGGCGGCCAAGATAGCAAAGCGCCCGGTACGAATTGTGCTTTCGCGAGAAGGCGTGTATCGCACTGTAGGCGGGCGCACCACGACCGAGCAGCGGGTGGCGATCGGAGCCGATGCTGATGGCCATTTCGCTGCGCTGATTCACGCCGGGACGGCGGCCATGACGGCGCACAACGATTGTCCCGAACAGTTCACGTTCCCGGCACGACACCTTTACTCTGCGGGCAGTTTCAAGCTGGTGCAGCAGGTGGCGGATATGGACATGTTAGCCAACACGTTCATGCGCGCGCCGGGCGAGTCGATTGGAACGTTTGCGCTGGAGAGCGCACTGGACGAGTTGGCCGAACAATTGGGCATAGATCCGATCGAGCTTCGCGCCCGCAACGAACCGGAGAAAGATCCTACATCGGGAAAGCCGTTCTCGTCGCGCAACCTGGTCGATGCATATCATCGGGGAGCGGAGCGGTTTGGCTGGAACCAGCGCAGCGCCAATCCGGGAGCGCGGCGCGAAGGAGAATGGCTGGTCGGCATGGGATGTGCCACCGCGATCTATCCCTACTACCGCATGCCGGGCGGCGCAGCTCGCATTACGCTCACGAAAAACGGAGAAGCGACGGTGGAGTTTGCCGCCCATGAAATGGGCATGGGCACGTCCACGGCGCAGACCCAGGTGGCTGCGGAACGGCTCGGCCTTTCAATGGAGTGTGTGCGGGTAAAGTACGGCAGTTCGGCGCTGCCGGGTTCATTTCTGGCCGGCGGTTCTTCACAGAGCGCGTCCATCGGCGCATCTGTGATCGCTGCGCATGCAGAGCTGGTAACGGAACTCTTGAAGCTGGCCGGCAAGGGATCGCCGCTTCACGGTCTGAGCGCGGACCAGGTTGTGAGCCGCGATGCGGGGCTGTGCAGCCTGCAAGATCCATCGCGATACGAGAGTTATGCAGCGATTTTGCGGCGTGCCAATCGTGAAGACGTGACTGCCGAAGCCAGCGCTCCGCCGCCACTGGAGATGATGCACTGGTCGATGTTTTCCTTCGGGGCGATGTTTGCGGAGGTGCGGGTCAATGCGATCACAGGAGAGCCACGCGTAAGCCGGTTTCTGGGGTCGTATGATTGCGGGCGGATTCTCAACCCGAAGACAGCGGCGAGCCAGTTTCGCGGGGGCATCATCATGGGCCTGGGGTTGGCGCTGATGGAAGAAACGCAGTTTGACGAACGCAGCGGGCGCATCATGAATCCGAGTTTGGCCGAATACCATGTGCCGGTTCACATGGATGTTCCGGAAATCGATATTATCTGGAACGACATTCCCGATCCGCATACGCCGATGGGAGCGCGGGGGATCGGCGAAATCGGAATTACGGGAACCGGCGCCGCGGTGGCTAACGCAATTTACAACGCGTGCGGCAAACGGATTCGGAACCTGCCGATCACGCTGGATAAGCTGCTGGGATAGGTCTTTACCATTGAGCGCGTGGAGTGGGGGCGGGCGCTTTGTCTGCCTCCCAAAGCACTGGGCGGAAGCGTGGCACAAGTTCTGCAACCGTGGCAGATCGAGGCTGATCGGCGAGAATAGTTCGCATGCGCCCACGCTGCTTTGTTTCTGCCCTGTTCTGCCTGACTGCGTCTCTTCCTGCTCAATCCCCTTCCCCCGGTGCCGATGCCAATCCTCCTTATCGCCAGACGGATTTGGCCCTAGAAGATCGCGTGCGCGATCTGCTGGGCCGCATGACGGTGGAGGAAAAGGCCCGACAGCTTGACATGTATGCGGGGGTTCCGGCGCTGGTGGACAAGGCGATCGACAATACCCATGCGGCCGATGACGCGCGGTTCCTGCCTGACTCGGCGGCGAAGCTGATGGGCACGCTGGGGGTGGGAAGCATCCACGATATGTATCCAGGCGCCCGGTTGTCGAACGAGATTCAGCGCTGGGTGATCGATCATTCGCGACTGGGAATTCCTGCGCTGTTCATCGAAGAGGGCCTGCACGGTTTCAGCGACGGGACAGTTTTCCCGGCACCGATCAACCTGGCGGCGACGTGGGATGCCGAGCTTGCGCAACGGACGGGGGCGGCCATCGCGAGCGAGATGCGCGCGGCAGGTATCGACATGGTGCTGGGGCCGGTGCTGGATGTGGCCCGAGAACCGCGCTGGGGGCGGGTAGAGGAGGATTTCGGCGAGGATCCTTATCTCACCGGCCAGCTGGGCCTGGCTTATGTGAAAGGCGCGCAGGGAGACTCTCTGGCCAGCGATCATACGGTCATTGCCGAGCCGAAACATTTTGTCGGTCATGGCTCGCCGGAGAGCGGGTTGAACACATCACCGGGACACATGGGCGAGCGCGAAGTGCGCACCATCATGCTCAAGTCGTTTGAACCGGCGATCAGGGAAGGCCACGCGATGGGGGTGATGGCGGCGTATCACGAGATTGACGGGATTCCAGTGGCGGGCGATTCGGCGCTGCTCACGGGGGTGCTTCGCAAGGAGTGGGGCTTTCAGGGCTTTGTGCTTTCGGACCTGGGGGCGATCCGGAGACTGTGGGAGGATCACCACGTGGCCGCAAGCGCCAAGGACGCGATTGTGCAGGCGGTCAATGCGGGCGTGGACATGCAGTTTTACGATTTTGGACACGACGTGTTTCAGAGCGCGATCGTGGAAGGTATCAAGGATCACACCCTGAGTGAAGAAGCGCTGGATCGGGCGGTGTCCTCAGTGCTTCGGGCCAAATTTGCGCTGGGGCTCTTCGATCACCCATATGTCGATGCCTCGCTTACGCCGCGCGTGAAGCGCTCGGCGGAGCACCTGCAGCTCTCACTGCAGTCAGCGCGCGAGTCAATCACGCTGCTGAAGAACGACCGGAATACCTTGCCCCTCAAGAAGACGGTGAAGCGAGTTGCCATCATCGGGCCGAACGCAGCTATCGCGCGCTATGGAGATTATGAGGATGAGAAAAACGGGAGCCGCATCAGCATCGCGGAAGGGATACGCAGTCTGGTCCCTGGGGCGCAGGTTACGGTGAGCGACGGCGCCAATATCGAAGCGGCGGTGGCGCAGGCGCGGGCGGCCGATGTTGTCATCATGGCCCTGGGCGAGTACCAGGGCATTTCGGGGGAAAGCTTTGACCGGCAGAGCCTGGCGTTGCCCGGCAACCAGGAAGCGCTGCTCGAAGCGGTTGTCGCGAGCGGAAAGCCGCTGGTGCTGGTGCTCGAGAACGGCCGGCCGCTGACGGTTGAATGGGCTGCGGAGCATGTCCCCGCGATCGTCGAGGCGTGGTATCCGGGCGAGTTCGGCGGGCAGGCGGTGGCCGAGGTGTTATTCGGAGATCGCAATCCGAGCGGAAAGCTGACGATTACGTTTCCGAAAACCGTGGGGCAACTGCCGGATTTCTATGATTTCGATCCGTCCAAGACGGACAAGTATGTCGACGGGGACAGGACACCGTTGTTTCCGTTTGGTTTTGGACTGAGTTATACGACCTTCAGTTATGACGGCCTAACCGTGAAAGCTCCGGAAGCGGGCAGCGATACGGACGTGCTGGTCACAGTCGATGTGCGGAACTCGGGTCAGGTGGAGGGAGATGAAATTGCTCAACTCTACCTGCATCATGATGTGAGCAGCGTGGAGGTGGCGGACAGGGCTTTGCAGGCTTTTGCGCGCGTGCACCTAAAGCCGGGGCAGACGGAGCGGGTGACATTCCGGTTGAAGCCGGCGCAGCTGGCGGTCTGGGATGCGCGACGCGAATGGTCAGTAGAGCCGGGTCCGTATACGGTGTTTGCGGGCGGATCATCGCAGGCGACATTGAAGGCGCAGTTCAGCATGGCCGGGAGAGGGCAGGCTTCGTCTTCGGGCGCAAGCAAGTGAGGCAAGCCGGAAACACCTATGCCGACTCAATGCGGCCGGCCTTCCACGGTGTGAAGCAGGTCCACAATTTCCGGGGCGGCGATGGCGCTGTAACCGGTGGACAGCAGGCCGTAGGTTTCCGCAGCGTCGTAGTGGCGCCCTGCGCCGCTCGATTGGGTGCCGTTAAGCGGCCAGTAGCTCCACGACAGTAGATCGTTGGACTGCAGCAGGCGCATAAACAGGCGGAACCAGGCGGAGTTATCGCCGCAGTCGAGGTGCTGGCAGGTTCCGAATTCGCCGATCCAGAGAGGGACTGCCGGGTTGGCATGAAGCAGGAAGCCGGCGCGCGCTTCGTAGGCTTGCTGGAGTTCTTCGTAACTCGAAAACCGATGGCTCTTGTCGGCGTAGGCGTGAGGGGAGTAGACGAGGCGGTGGGGTACGGGAAGACTGACCGGCAGTTTATCGAAGCCGGTGAAGTCAGTTGAATAGTGCGGGCTCTCGACCATGATCAGCAGGTTTGAATTGGCGCTGAGCACAGCCTTGCCGCCACGTTCGGCGGCCGCATGCCAATCGCGCGCGGGGTCGGGACCACCCCAGGCGGCACCGCTGCGCAGTTCATTGCGAAGGTCGGCGCCGACAACCCAGGGCTGATCGCGATAGCGGTGCGCGATGGCTTTCCAGTCCGCGAGCCAGCTCGACTCAGGATAGTCGCGGTTGTACCAGAGGCCGTTGCCGTCGGTGTCGCTGCAACACCAGTCGGCGCGGCTGACATGGTTATCCAGTACGACCATGATGTGAGACCTCGCCAACGCATCGATGACGGCGTCCATGACCTCCATCGCGTGTTTGCCTCTGAACTCAGGATTGGCGGCTACCGCGTAGTCGGGGACGACCGGATTGTGCTCCAGTGTTTCATTTGCCCAGGGCAGGCGGACGGAGTTCACGCCGATGGCGCGAACCTGCTCGATGATTCGGGCGAGGGGCGCATGGTCGAGACCGCCGGGCACGTACTCCTTTTCATCGAAGCCGTACCAGTTGACGGAGGTAAGCCGGATGGGATGGCCCGATGCGTCAACGATACGGCGGCCCTCGGTATGGAGAGGCGGCACCGCGATGGTTTTATTGGATTGCGAGAAGGAAGCCTGAGCGGCCAGGGATGCGACTGCCAGCACGACGGCGCGTTTCCAAGTCTGCGAATTCATCTGCAGAAGTATACGGCCGGGGGCGCATCGCGGCGCTAGCTGGAAACGGCTTCTGTCGTGGAGGAGGGCGCGGATTCACCGGAGCGATTTTCGGGAGACTGAAGAGGAAGAAACGCGCTCACCACGGTTCCACCCTTGCGGCCACTCGAGCTCTTACGGCTGCGCATGCGCAGGTGGCCGTGTTGCTTTTGCACGATTTCGCGGGAGATCCACAACCCGAGGCCGGTGCCGGTGAGTCCCTTGGTGGAAAAGAAAGGTTCAAACGCCCGGCTGCGGGTTTCATCGTCCATGCCGATGCCGTTGTCGGCGATGGTGAGGCGAACGCCAGGCTGTCCACTGAGGCCGCGGACGACGGGCGAGGTACGGACGACGATGCGGCCGCCTTCGGGAAGGGCGTCAATGGCATTGCTGAGGATGTTGGCGATGAACTGGCGCACTTCGCCCTCGTGGATGACGAGCACGGGAATGGGGCCGTAGCGTTTGTCGATCTCGATGCCTTGTTGAGTCAGGCGGGACTGGAGGAGAGTCACGACGGTATCGATGAGGTCATGGAGGTTGGTGCGCTTGGGGTGCATGGAACTGCGATGGAAGCGCAGAGTCTGGACGGTGATCTGGGAGACGCGGTTGAGTTCTTCCTGGGCGGTATCGAGATAGCGGCGCGCATCATCGGAGAGCGTGCATTGTGCCAGCAGGTAGAGACAGTTGGTCATTGCGGCAAGGGGGTTATTGATCTCATGCGCAATGGCGGCGGCGAGGCGGCCGGCCACGGCGAGTTTTTCAGTACGCCGCAGGGTCTCTTCGCTTCGCTTCTGCAGGGTCAGGTCGGCGATGAAGACCGCAACCTGACGCTCGGCAAATTCGCGGTCTGGATTAAGCACGGTGAGCCCCACCAGCGCATCGAGTCGGCCGCCGCCATAGATGCTGCAGGGGGTTTCGAAGAGCTGGTTCTGGCGCGATGAGCTGTCTGCGGACATGAGTGAAGCGAGCAACGGTCCGCTCTCGGAAAAGATGCTCTCAAGGCGGGAGTTGCCGGTACGCAGCAGACCGGCCGGGTAGTGCAGCATAGTTTCGATGGAGCGATTGGCGTAGACGATGCGGCCGTCGGAATCGCTGATGAGGAGGCCGAGCGGCATGGCGGCGACGAGGCGATCGAAGCGGTTTTCGCTGGCTAGCAGAGCCCGCTGGGCGGCCTGTTCTCGTTGACGGCTTGCCCGTTCGTTCAGTTCGCGCTCGAGCGCCGGAACCAGGCGGGCGAGATTTTGCTTGCTGACGTAATCCTGGGCACCGGCGCGCATGGAACTGACGGCTGTTTCCTCGGTGACCGCCCCTGAAAGCATGATGAAGGGCACATCGAGGTGAAGGCTCTTCAAGAGAGCCAGGGCCGCGGGGCCGCTGAATTCGGGAAGGTTGTAGTCCGCCAGAACGACGTCAGGGAGTTTCGGCACCTGCAACTGGACCAGCATCTGGCCGCCGGTTTCGACCCGGGAAATGATCGGGGCGAAGCCGTTGCGCTTGAGGTGACGTTCCAGGAGCATGGCGTCTTCCTGGCTGTCTTCAACCAAAAGCACGTGGAGCGGCCGGACATTCAATTCGTTGGCGGGCATTCGTTAAGAACTAGCCAATACATGCCAAGTTGACGCGTCGCTTCGGCGAAGTCGGTGAAGTTGACCGGCTTACGGATATAGCTGTTGACACCCAGTTGGTAACTTCGTATGACATCGCGCTCCTCATCGGACGAGGTGAGAACGACGACGGGAAGCATACGGGTCGCGTCGGAATCGCGGATGCGGCGCAGGACTTCAAGTCCATCGATCTTGGGAAGCTTCAGATCGAGGAGGATGAGCTGGGGTCGTATCGCGTCGGGGCCGAACAAGGCATCCACTGCCTCGCCGCCATCGCGGGCCACGTGGACTTCATTGACTACATTAGCTTTCTTGAGTGCGCGGATGGTCAGCAGTTCGTGGTCAGGGTCGTCCTCGACGAGGAGGATCATTCGGGATGCCAAGGCCATGGGCGCTATTGTAATGTAAACCAGAACGTGGCGCCATGATTGACGACCCCCTTGGCCCAGATGCGGCCGTGGTGGCGCCTGATGACGCGGGCGACGGTCGCCAGGCCGATGCCGGAGCCCTTGAAATCCTTGTCGCCGTGCAGGCGATGGAAGGCATTAAAAAGCTTGTCGGCGTACTCCATGTCAAAGCCGGCCCCGTTGTCGCGTACGAACCAGGCGTTCTGATCCGGATCCCATCCGAAGGCCACGACAGGATACTCGACTTTAGAGCTGAACTTGGCGGCATTGCCGAGGAGGTTCTCCAAGGCGACGCGGAGCAGGCGAGGATCGCCGTTGGCGCGCATGCCGGGTTCGATCTGAAATTCGAGATGACGAGGCGCATTCTCCTGGGCGAGAGCGGCCGCGATGGGCTCGGCGATGGCGCTCATGTCAAAGTCTTCACGCTCCAGTTCGGCGCGGGTGATGCGGGAAAGTTGAAGCAGCGCGTCGATAAGCTGTCCCATGCGCTGCACGCCGCTGCGAACGCGGCGGATGTAGTCTTTGCCGACGGCATCGATGGCATCGGAATAGTCCTCTTCGAGGGCGAGGCTGAATCCGTCTACGGTACGTAGCGGCGCGCGCAGATCGTGCGACACCGAATAACTGAAGGCTTCGAGCTCGCGGTTGATGGTTTCCAATTCGTTGGTTCGCTGGCGAACTCTCTCCTCGAGGGTGGCATTGAGGGCCTGCACGGTACGGGCGTTGGCCTCGGCCAGTTCTCTCGCCTCGGCGAGACGCACGCCGGCCAGTTCGGATGTGACGCGCATGGCGCGCTCGCGGGTGAGGAAGCGGAGGGTAATGAGCAGAAGGATGAGGTCAAGCAGGCCGGCGAGCCCGAGAGTTATTCGGGCGCGCAGACTGTTGTGCCGCGCGGTCCTGGACCTTTCGACAAGCAGGCGCCTCTCTTCGGCCTCCATGCCGTCGGCCAGCCGGCGCAAAGAATTCATTTCGACCTTGCCGTTTCCGATGAGCCCGAGGCTGGCCTGACTATCCGTTTCGCCGCCGCGACGAAGATCGATGCCCCTCTGCAAAATTGCCAGGCGGCGCGTCACGAGGGTTCGCATTTTTTCCAGGGATTGCTGCTGAACCGGATTATCGGCGGTCAGCTGCTTGAAGGTTTCGAGAGCGGTGGGCAATTCTTTTACGGCGTCGTTGTAGGGCTGAAGGAAGCTGTCGTCGTTAGTGATGAGAAAGCCGCGTTCTCCCGTCTCCGCGTCCTTGGCTGCGCCCATGATGATTTCAACCTGGGCGATGACCTGGTAGGTGTGCTGTACCCAGCCCTGGCTTCGTTCGAGGGTCTGAACGGAGTTGAAGGCCAGCCAGGTATTGGCCGCGATGATGACTACGGCACCGATAACCAGGCAGGCGATAAGAAGACGACCGCGCGACGAGTCCATGAGTAAAGACATTCTAGTGCAGGCAGTGAGGCGGGTGGCGCGACGGTCGCCGCGCCGCGCTGACCGCCGCCATTGAGGGATTACAAGATCCTGGCGGGCAATTCACTGATTGACACCGGCCAGAAGAACCCATAACATCTGGGATCATGTTGAAGCCCACTAACGTCGACCGGCCTGCCGCATCTTTCGCGGCGGTGCGAGCCACATGGTGCACGGCTCACATGGTTCGCGGCCTGCGGTTCTGTTGTTGATCCCTGGTTCACTCTGCGCGGACGCTCTTCCTCTCTGAACGCTAATTGAATAGCAGTTTTGCTCCAGCTTCTTCAACGGACTGAAGGGTGATTTCACCATGGCCTATCTGTTGTGCAGAAGATTCATCTTCGTCTTAGCGCTCGCAATGGGATCGATCGCTGGGAACGCGCAGGCGGTTTCCGGCAATATCGACGGCACCGTCGTCGATGCGTCGGGGGCTTCGATTCCTGGAACCACGGTCACCATCACCGATTCCGATCGGGGAACGGTCTACAAGGCCATTACCAACGGCGAAGGGAATTACTCTCAGAATCACCTGCTTGCGGGCCACTACCAGGTCAAGGTGGAGAGGGATGGATTTTCCGCTTTCCTCGCTGATGCGACCGTGGAGGTGGATGCGACGACGCGTGTCGACGCCGCGCTGCGTCCGGCTGGGGCAGAGAGCACGGTTACCGTGACCGGCGACACGCCGCTGCTGATGACGGATCGGGCCGAGGTGTCGACCACCCTTACCAGCACGGAACTGGAAGAACTTCCGGTGCTCGATCGCAACGTCACGAATCTTCTTCTCGTAATTCCGGGAACACAGCTGAACTCGTGGCAACACGCGGCCAGCGAAAATCCCCAGCAAGGTATTCAGGCCAACGTCAACGGGCAGTTCTTTACATCGAACGGCTTTTTGCTCGATGGGACGGAGAACCAGAGCGCGATCCTGGGGATTGCGGTCATCAATCCGAACATCGATTCCCTGCAAGACTTCAAGGTGACTACCAGCAATTACGATGCGGAGTTCGGCTCCGCGTCGGGGGCGTTGATCCAGGCGACGACGGCATCGGGGACGAACCAGTTCCACGGAACGCTGTTTGAGTTGCTGCGCAACAACATCACTAACGCAGCGGATCCGTTTACGCTGCAGAACCCTCCCATTCGGTGGAACCAGTTTGGCGGATCGTTGGGCGCGCCGATCCTGCGGAACAGGGTGTTTGGCTTTTTTGACTATCAAGGCACGAGACGACGCACGGGCGGATCGCTGGTGACCACGGTGCCAACAGCCGCAGAGCGGGGCGGAGATTTGACGGCGCTGCTGGGCAGTTACATCTGCGCGGACGGATCGGTATCGAGTTCCCCATGCGCGTCCCCGCTGCTGGTGCCGACGACGGAAGGGACGCAGGTTGCGGCCCAGGCGGGAATGGTGTTTGATCCGACGACTGGAAACTCTTCGGGCTCCGGCCGCAAGGCGTTCACGTCAGGAGGCCAGCCGAACATCGTCCCGGTGGCGGCGCCCATGGAGGCCTTGCTGGGCGATCTGCCGCTTCCCAATCATGGCTCGGACGTCTTCAACAACTATGTTTCATCGGGAAGCCAGCGCTTCGACAGCGATCAGTTCGACGGCCGCGTGGACTATAACCTGTTTTCGAGCTACCACCTGTTCGCGCGCTACACGCTGGCTGATTTCAACAACTATTCTCCGGCGGCGTTTGGCAATCTCGCCGGGGGCCCGTCTGCCTTCAACTTCTCCGGTGACTCTGTAGACCGGAACCAGAGCCTTGCGGTGGGATTCGACCACGCGCTTAATGCGACATTGCAGACCGACTTCCGTTTTGGCTTTTATCGTTATCGCATCCGCGTGCAGCCCAACGGGGTGGGGACGACGCCGGCGACCGACGCGGGCCTGCCGGGCCTCAATACGGGAACTCCGGAAACCAGCGGCATGCCTGCGTTTTATGTAAACGGCAATGGCGGTTTCGACTTTGGCTATGCGCTCGGCATCAATCAATGCAACTGCCCTCTGAAGGAAACGGAGAACCAATTCCAGTGGGTGAATAACTGGACCAAGCAGTTGGGGAACCACTCGTTCAAATGGGGAGCGGACGTGCGGCGCGCCCAGCAGCAGCGCATTCCCAGCGACTCGCATCGTTCGGGGGAAATCACATTCAACGATTCGACCACCGGCAATGCCGATGCCGATACCCTGGCGAGTGGCCAAGCCAGCACCGGGTCGGCGCTTGCCTCATTTCTGATTGCGGACCCGTCAAACTTCGCGCGTTACTTCACCGGTGCCGGTTACTATCCGGGACTGCGGCAGACGCGGCTGTTCTTCTTCGGACAAGACTCGTGGCGTATCACTCCGAAGCTCACGCTCAACTACGGCTTGCGCTGGGAGGACTATCTACCGCAGACGGCTGCCAAGCCAGGAGGCGCGGGAAGCTTTGACCCGACCACCGGCGAAGTGCTGGCGGCAGGAATCGGCTCGGTGCCTTCAAACATGGGAGTGAAGGCCTATAACCTCGGTTTCGCTCCACGCGTGGGAGTTTCTTACCAGGTGCTGAAGACCTCAGTGCTGCGAGCGGGAGTGGGACGCAGTTTCAACCCCAGCGGGCTTGGTGCAGTGTTCGGCCAAGGCGCAGACTACAATCCTCCGATCACGAATCCGCAGAATGTCGGTCAGACCAATCCTTATGCGCCGGACTTCAACCTGCTGGCCGGTCCGCCCGCGGTTCCGAATCCTCCGGTAGGTACGACCGGGCGCTATCCGCTGCCGGATGGAATCAGCGTTTACTACTACACTTATCCATCCGACTCCTATCGCATTCCGGAAGCTTACTTCTGGAACGCTGCGCTGGAGACAGAGGTTACGCACAAGCTTGCGTTTGAGCTGGCCTACGTGGGTAATGTGGGACGGCACCTGTTTCTTTCGTTGAATGAGAACCAGGCGGTTCCGGGACCGGGCGACTATGATCCGCGGCGTCCGTTCTACCCCAACTTTGGATTGGAGCAGGGGCTTTATCAAACCTGCAACTGCGACACTTCGAGTTATCATGCACTGCAATCCAAGTTACAGCAGCGCGCAACGCACGGGCTGGATTTCCTGCTGACTTATACATGGTCCAAGGCCATGGATAACTCCGAGGGCGGGGGCGGATTCTCGAATAACTACGATGTGCGCGCCAGCCACGGACCTGCTTCCTGGGACCGGACCAACGAAATAACGCTCGAACACAACTGGGACTTGCCCTTTGGCGCGGGAAGGATGTGGAAGCTGGGCAGAAACAAGATTGCCGAAGCGATCGCGGGTGACTGGCGCTTGAGTGGGACTCACAACTTCGGATCGGGACTGCCGTTTACACCCACGGTTTCGAATGCTCCCCTGCTTAACGCGGACTTCAATTATGTCACTGCGGACGTGGTGGGAGATTCGAAAGTCTCCAACCCCAATCGCAATCTCTGGTTCGACCCGACAGCCTTCAGCGAACCGCAGACTCCGTATCGCAATGGCGATGCGCGACGGGACTCGCTGCGGGGACCGAAGCTGGCGGTGTCGAATCTTTCGCTATCGAAGAACCTGTTACCGCTCGAGGGTAAGTCGCTGGAGTTTCGCGCCGAGGCCTTTAACGTCTTCAATCACGTCAATCTCGGCATTCCAAACGCGACGGTTGATAGTCTTGGAGCCGGTCAGATCACCAATGTGCAGGTTGCGATGCGGCAGATGCAATTTGCACTTCACTTCCGTTTTTAGACAGGGCGCGCCAATCACGATGCGATTCAGGTCAGCGATTTCATTTGCCTCCACCTTATTACTTGCGATAACGACCTTAGCCCAGACAAGGAAGACGGTCCCGCCGGATGAGCGCTTCAAGCTGGACATCCTGGTGATCGTGGCCCATCCCGACGATGAGACGGAGGTGACCGGATACCTGGCTCGGGCGATCTTTGACGAGCACAAGCGGGTGGGCGTAATTTTTGGCACACGCGGCGATGGCGGCGGTGACGCGACGGGCCAGGAACAGGCCGCGGCGCTGGGCGCAGAACGCGAGATCGAGGCACGCCGTGCCCTGGGCGTACTGGGCGTGACCAACATCTGGTTTCTGGGTGGACCGGATACTCCTGGACAGGACGTGCTCCGTTCGCTCGAGACCTGGAATCACGGGTCGTGCCTTGGGCAGGCGGTGCGCCTGGTGCGCCTGACCCGGCCCGAAGTGATCATGACGTGGCTGCCGGATTATGTAGCGGGAGAAAACCACGGCGACCATCAGGCTGCGGGCGTGATCGCGACCGAAGCATTCGATCTTGCCGGGGATCCCACCAAGTTTGCGGAGCAGGTGTCGGCCCCGCGCGATCGCAATAACATCGGCAATCTCACTGAAGGACTACATACGTGGCAGGCCAAAAAGCTCTATTACTTCACCGATGCGACCGATCCGAAGTTTCAGAGCGGCAAGGGTCCGCGCTATTCGACTGAAGATGTTTCTCCTGCCAAGAAGACGCCCTACTTCAAGATCGCGGCTGAAGAGATGAGCGAGCACCTGACCCAGGACGATACTGGCCAGATGGCGGCGAAGGCCATCCGCACGGGTGACTACACGTATTTCAAGCAACCGGTCTTACTCATCCAGGGCAAGTCACTCGTCCAAAATTCGGTGACCGGGGATGTATTTGACGGCATCAAGCCGGAAGCAATTCCCTTCTCTGCTGCTCCGGGTTACAAGGCGAGCGCCCATGCAGGAGTGTGGGCTGAACTCGGCGGACCGTGGAGCTTCTATCGGGACTTCTGGCAGGCGCACGGGCTTGAACAGCTGCCTGGATTGCTTAATGAAAATGCCGTGGATGTCTTGCCCGGGGAGCGTTTGCACATTCCGGTTCTGCTGCACAACGATTCCGACAGCGACGCCACGATTGCCGTCAGTGCTGCCGCTCCGCCGGGGTGGATAGAAGCAGGCGGCGCAGGGACTTACGAGGTCCCGGCACACCAGACCGCTTCGCTCTACTTCAGAGCGAGGACGCCGGCCGGTACGAGCAAGGAGCCACAGAAGCTGATCATTAACGCCGAAGGCGCGAATGCGCACATCGAGCCGCTCGCTGTCGTGGTGTATCCGGATTCATCGGCACTGCCGCAGTGACGGGAGAGCAGGATCTTTCAGTCGCCCTGCCCGGTTGTTGCGGCGAAGCGCAGGGGGGAAAACATGCCGATGGCGTGCCTGGTTTTGCCATCGACTGCAAGGTCCGCGAGGATTTCGCCAACAACACTGGCAAATTTGAAGCCGTGGCCAGAGAATCCGCACGCGATGCTGACGGAAGGGTGCTGTGGATGGGCTCCGATGATGAAATGCTCATCGGGGGTCATGGTGTAGAGGCACGTCTGCGCCTTGATGATTTCGCCGTCGAGGGCGGGCATGCGGCGCGTGACCTTGCGCATGAGAGCCTCGCGATCGCCGTCGCGTATCGAGCGGTCTACCGAGCCTGGAGTGCACTCGACATCGCTGCCATGGACTGCAGCTTTGACACCTCCGCTCTCGCCATCGACTGCGGGAAAACCATAAGCGGGGAGGCCATCGTCGGATTCACTGAGGAACACGGGAAAGTTGTGCGGCATGAAGGAAGCAAGCCCACCCGCCGGCTTGATCCAGGCCATCACCTGGCGGGTGACGCGCAGGGGGAGGAGAGTGCTGACGGTTTCAGTAGCCCACGCTCCGGCCGTAATGACAAGGTGCCCGGCACGGTAAACGCCCACGTCGGTCTTCACCTCGACATGGTTGGCCTCGGCAGTCCAGGAGAGAACTTTTTCTCCGCAATGGAGATGTGCCCCGGCGCGTCCTGCGCACTGCAAATGGGCGCTAATACATTTTTCCGGGAGCAGGTAGCCCGCGCGGAATTCGTGAACAGCGACGTCACCCGGCAGAGGCCTGATGGCTGGAAATCGGCGGGAAATTTCGTTCCGCGCAATCACTTCATACCGAATGGAATGTTCGCGAGCCGCCGCGATGCCGCGCGTGACGAGGTTTCCGTCTTCCGATCCGAGGATAAGTCCGCCCGTGATGTTAAGGAGGCGGACGCCGGCGTCGCGTTCAAGTTTCTCCCACAGTTCGTAAGCACGGAGCACAAGCGGAATGTAGTCGGCTCCCTCGCTGTAAGCCTGGCGTATCATCCGGGTGCCGCCGTGCGAAGAGCCAAATTCGTGCGGGGGTCGAAACTGATCGATAGCGAGAACCGATTTGCCGCGCTGGGCAAGATGGCAAGCGGCTGCACTGCCCATAGCGCCAAGTCCAAGTAAGATGACGTCGTAGTTCATGAGATGGATGCAGGCTGAGGAGTACGCAAACGGTGAACACCTCACGCGTGCTTTGCCTCACTCTACAAGCCCCACCTTCACAGCGCAAATCGATAGCGGCGTCAGCGCGTTGAACACAGTGCGGAAGAGAGGCATGACCTTTTGCTGAACCAGGGAGTGGAAACTCGATCGAGCGGGCGCTGGTGGACGATGGCGGGGCTGGCCGGCTTTGCGCTCCTCAGCTACATGGCGCGCGCAAATATTTCGGTCTCGGCGGAGTTGATGATGCGTACCCTCGGGCTCACCAAGATTCAGATGGGCCAGGTATTCACCAGTTTTCTGATCGGATACGCGGTATTTCAAATCCCCGGAGGAGCGCTGGGCGACCGCTTTGGGGGGCGCGCGGTGCTGAGCATCTCGGCGATGGTGTGGTCTCTGGCCACGGTACTGACGGGGATGCTAGGAAGTCTGCTTTCCGTATCTACGGCTGTGATCTTTGCGACTCTATGGCTGGTGCGATTTGGACTGGGCGTGAGTGAAGCCACTACCTTCCCGGTGGGAAATGGCGTTGTCCGAGCGTGGATGCCACCGGAACGGCGAGCCATGGGGAACTCCATCATGTTCATCGGCACCTCGTTAGCGTCGGCAGCAACGGCGCCGCTGGTGTCGTGGCTGATGATTCGATTCGGGTGGCAGGCGTCGTTCTACGTCACTGGAGTTCCACCGCTGGCAATGGCGCTGCTGTGGGGAGTGCTGGCTCGCGACAGGCCAGTCGGATCGACCTTCGATATGAGCATGACGAAGGAACACGCTTTAGAGAGTAAACAGGGTAAGGAGACGCGAACTTCTGTTTTCGAATTGCTGAAGGACCGGAACGTCTTGCTGCTCCTGGTGAGTTATATCAGCGAAGGATACGTGCTCTTTATCTTTGTGTTCTGGATGTACATCTACCTGGTAGAGAAGCGGGGCTTCAGCATCATGAACGGGGGCTGGGTGGCGGCGATCCCGTGGCTGGCGGCGATGGCCCTGACGCCGATGGGCGGGCTGGCATGCGACCGGATTGCTAAACGCCGCGGGCGGCTTGCAGGCGCGCGGGCAGTGATCATCGCGGGATATGGCGGGAGCGGGCTGCTGTTGTTCGCCGCAGCTTATTCGAGCAGCCGCGTGACAGCTGTCGCTTCACTCGCTTGCAGTATCGCTTTCCTGATGAGCGCTGAGTCATCGTTTTGGTCGTCTGCGACTCATCTCGCAGATGAGCACGTGGGAATGCTCTCGGGAATCATGAACACGGCGGGGATCGTGGGCGGGATTGTATCGACGTCGCTTGTTCCTGTGATCGTGGAACATTTTGGGTGGCTGCCGGCCCTGGCTTCGGGCACACTGATGGCCCTGGTGTGCGCTGCGCTCTGGATCGGCGTGCGCGAGGTTCCGGCGTGACACTTTGTTACACGAAGTTACTCATTGTGACCGCATCAGCGGGCGATATGAGATGTTCTTAGAGGAGCGAGTCCGCAAACAGGTCTGGCGGTACGGGCGCGATAATTTCATCGTTGCGCGCCGCCATGCATTCCCCGCGAAGTATATAGTTGCCATATCTCCTGGGCCGCAGATCTGGCGTCATCTAATTCCGCTCTACCTATCTCAACGCAAACCGGAGGAAGTCCCAACAATGAACAAGCTCATTCTGCTAACCGGCGTCTTGTCGCTCGCCACCTCACTGGCGGCAGCGGAAACCTCAACCTGGGTTCCAGACAAGGCGCACAGCGAAGTCGACTTCACCATTACTCACATGGGAATCTCGAATGTGCATGGCCGGTTTGGAAATATCGGCGGCTCCATCACACTTAACGACAGTGACGTTAGCAAGTCAAGCGTGAACATCACGGTGGACGTTAGCAGTGTCGACACCGGAGTGAGTGCGAGAGACAACGACCTCAAAGGGGCTAACGTCTTCGACGTTGCGCAATTTCCAACCGCCACATTTGTCAGTACGAGTGTCGCGAAGAGCGGCAGCGGCTTGACCGTAAATGGCAACTTGACACTGCACGGCGTCACCAAGCCGGTGGTGCTGCAGGTGGAGGGTCCGACGGGACCAGCGCAGGGAATGGACAAGAAGCCCCATTCGGGATTTTCCGCTACGACGACGATCACGCGTACCGCCTTCGGAATTGCGTCGAAGCTCCCCGCCGCGATGGTAGGCGACGAAGTAAAACTCAGCATCGATCTGGATGTCGCCAAGCAGTAGGGATGTAGTGGCCGCCGCTTCCCGAGACCGCCGGCCAATGGCGAGCGTACAACAAACAAGAGGGCCGCTGGTAGCAGCGGCCCTCTTGTTTGTGCAGGAAATATTCGACGAGTTACTTTCCGGAGAGGCAGCCCTTTTGTCCGGAGCTATTTGCGTAGCCGGTGCCGGCGTTGTAGGCGGCGTTGGACCACTCGCCCTGGATCTTCCATTCAGTTCCATTGGAGAAGGTGACGAGCGGGGCGCCGAAAGTCCACGCGCACTTGTCGCCGTTCTCTTCACCGGATGCGTCGTACCATGCACCAGGAGTGGCGGGATCGCTGCGCGCTTCGGACAATTCGTGTCCGCTGACATTGGCGATGGCCGCCAGGCCCTGAGAATGCAGCCCCGAGGTGTCGGCTGGATCGCAACCGGCGTCGCCATCAAGCTTGAAGAAGTAGGCAAATTGGACGGGCGTTCCGCCGCAGGTTCCGTAGCTATGCCAGGCGCAATAGCCTGCGTTACCGCGCGGCGTGTCAGTGTAAACGGCATAGTAGCCGTTTCCGCTGGTGTCCGGCCGAACCAGCTTGCAGACTTCCGCCAGAATTGTGCTGGTGTTGCCGCCGCCGGTGGAGGCGGAGGTGTCGACAATATGGCCGAGATAAGTTGTGCCCGATCCTACCTGGCCGTTGGTGCCGGTGTATTCGTCGGAGGTCTTGGCGTAGTTGGATAAGTTGAAACCCTCGTACCACTGGTCCATGCCAGTAATCTTGTCGCCGGAGTACGATCCCCAGCTGCTGCCCCAGAAGATGGACTGGGTAACGGCGGTGGGCATGACCTTTCCGCCGTGGTAGGTCATATTGGGGCTGCGCCTGCGAATCGCCTGAGTGCTTGCCTCGCTAGTGATGCGTCCGTTCGGTTCGAATCCACGCGCCCAGTGAAGCCCGAGCATAGGCGGCCCGGTCTGAACGTTGAGATTCTCGGAAGGCAGCGAATTCTGCACCGATACAGTATTCGTCGTCGCTTGTCCGAAAGCCAATCCTGTCGCGCACAACAGGAGGGGGAGGGCTTTAATTTTCATTCAGAATATCCTCGAGAGTAGGGTGCACCTGCGAAGGAGCTAATTCGCGGGTGTTGCAGAAGATTGCAGGATTCAGGCGCAGAATGTCAATGAAGAAGCGCGAAATCCTATTGCAGCGCGCAGCGAAAGTCTGCAAGCAACCGTTCTCCAGAGGGCGGTAAAGCATTGAGGCAGCGAGAGAAAAGCAATCTATAATTTGCAGCGGCGCGGCCGAGTGCAGACACAAATACTCTGGCAGGAATTGCGAACATTATGTCCAGAACTCATCTCACCCAAAGTTCACAGGCTCTTGTAATCTTGACGAATCAAGCGGCGTTATGTATCGGCTCCATTATTGCGCTTTGCTGAGTTGTCGGAAGTACTCCGCCACTGCATCCTGATATCCGGCCGGCACGGCATCAGGTTTTCCGGTCCGCGATTGTGTTTGCGAAGCCGGCCCACGCTCAACCTGCAATTCGAGACGGTCAATCGAGCCGAGCAGGTCGCGCTGCATCTGCTCCACGATTGCGGGGTTGCCGGGGAAGCGGCGAGGATCGAGACGCTGCATCTGGCGCGCGAGCTCTTCTGCATCTTTTGAAGCTTGCGGGTCGCCCTTGACCATGCCGCGAAGTTGATTGAGTTCGCGCATGCCTTGTTGCCAGGTGCGTTCGTTATCGGCAGGATTTCCAGACGCATCCTGAGAATCGGCGCGCTGACCGGGCTGCCCGAACTGATTATCGCCGGTGTTGATGTTGCCCCAAACGGTTCCATCGGCGTTGCGAGCTCCGCGTGAGCGCGCATCGCCGCGCGAGCCCCCGAGGTCGCCGGATGTATTAAGACTCGGGGCGCCACTTCTTGAAAGCCCGCCCGCGGAAGAGCCGGCCTGCGCCGCCTGGCCGGCGGTCGCATTCTGCGCGCGCTGCTCGGTTGTTGAGGCACTTGAGGATGCGGCAGCCTCTTGCCCTCCGCGCGAAGCCTGGTTCTTGCCATGGCCAGCGTCCGACCCAGGGCCAGGGCGCGTCATTGATTCAACGCGGCGACGGAATTGTTCGATCGTGTCGAGCGCTGCGGTTTGATCCGAGCTGCCGGCGTCGTCGTGCTGCGGCGAGCCCTTGCCGGCGGCTTGCTGTGCCTGCTGCAACTGTTGCTCAAGCTTGGATAAGCCCGCAGCGATTTGGCCTTCCGTGCCGTTGGCATTGGGATTGATGCCGCGGCGCAACCAGTCGGCGGATCTCTGAACGTGATTGTCGAGATCGGTGCTGTCCATTTCGGCCAATGCATCGCGGAGCTGCCTTGCGGCGCCGGGCTCATGCGGAGCCAGGGTACGGGCTCCATCGCGCATGCCGCGCTCGAGCCTGGAAAGATCGTCGGATAACTGCTGGCGCTGTTGAGCAAGATGATCACGCGCACGGAGCCGATCCATCATGCCGCTAAGATCGGCGGCATTACGATTCGCCTGCTGCCCAGATATCTGATCGATTTGTTCCGCCTGCTTGCGTTCTTCCTGGCGCAGACGGGCAGCCTCTTGAGTCAGCGAATCAAGCTTTCCCGACGCGAGTTGCTGCTGCGACCCGGCAAGCAGGTCAGCAGCCTGGCGCAGCTGGTCGGCGGCGTGGCGCGCCGCTTCCTGATTTGGTTGGGCGGCTCCGTTCTGTTTCATTTCCTCCCCCGCATCCTGCAGACGCTTTAGCGCCTGCTGTACGCGTGCATCGGCGTGATCGCTGCCGGGCGGCGTAGACGACGACCGATCGGCCGCGCGCCTGGATGCCTGGGTCTGCTGAGACTGATTTCCGGATGATGATGATGACGAACCTGATTGACCCTGCTGAGTGTTGCGCGCTAACTCTTCCATTTGACGCTTCAGTTGTTCGGCCTCGCGACGAAGCATCTCCTGCTGCCAGCGCTGTTCAAAGCTCTGCTGCGGGCTGCGCTGCTGTTCGGCCTGTTCCTGCTGTCGCTTTGCGAGCGCGTCGAGTTTCGCAAGGGCGTCTTCTATGTCCTTTTCACGCTGCTGCGCGGGCGAAGCGCTCTGCGCAGTTTCATACTGATTTTTCTCCGTATCGAGTTCGAGGTCGAAGAGGCTGGCAAGATCGCGGCCGGCGCTGCCTCCACCGCCCGCGCCGCCTCCGCTCTGGCCAAAGGCAACTTGGATTTTTCGGAAGGTGGCTTCGGCGCGAAGAAGCGCCTGAAGCGCCTTCTGCTCGAGCGGCAACGCGTTCTTCCATTCACTGGCTTTCAGCTTTTCAGAAGACGGCGCCATGGCTTCGGCAGCGGCCTGCATGTCGCTGTTGAAGCTGCTGAACTCCTCCGTCGCGGAAGACAGATCGCGGCTCTCGATGCGCGCTGACAGGGCCAGAACCTGGTCGCGCAGCTTCTGTTGTGCGTCGGAAAGAAATTGCCCTTGGACAACCGCATCCTTCGCGGACGCCGCCTTGTTGTTCTGCTGCTTCCATGTAGCGGCTATCAGTTCCTTCTCGCGCTTGGAAATTTCCGTTTGATTGTTCTGCCCTGCTCCTCCACCGCCGCCCCCACCGCCGCTTTGCTGGGATTGAGAGAATTCGCGCTCAAAGGGTTCTACCTGGATGAAGGAAATGTCCGTACGGGACTCGGCGTGACCGTCGCGCGCAGTGGCGTAAACACTGATGAGATCGCCCGGAACCAGCTTGAATTCTTCAAGCGGGAGCAGGTGTGTGCCCTGAGCCTGTTTCGTCCCGGGAGCTTTCAGCAGGTCAACGATGTGCTCCTGGCCGCCGTTCACCGAGTAGTGCAACTGCATCTCGTGCAGCGCGAACTGGTCTGCAGCGTTGAGGCCGACGGTCACTTCTTCGATCGGGCTGGCACGGTAATCGCCACGCGGCCGGTCGATGGAGATTTCGGGAGGCTGCGCCTTGTCGGTAGCGATGAAGTAGTCCTCAGAAAGCCGGACCGGCTGGCCCGCATCGCGCGCAGCCAGGTGATAGGCGCCATCCTTGTCCATGTGAACAGTCCCGCGATAGCGATTCCCGTCCCCGCCGCTCATTTGGATTGAATGACCATTATCCAGCAGAAGTTCGCCATTCTTCAAAGGCCGGTCCGTCTCAACTTCGATGGCGGCGTCGGTTCCTTCAATAGCGCGGAGGTCGCCGGAATTGGTTTCCGTGACAGACTTCATGCCGGTCCATCGGGGGTAGTTGTAGGTGACTTGGATCTGCTTCACGGAGGGGAGATCGACAACACGCACGGTGTACTGCGGAGACTTGAGGGGGCCGGCGGCGACATAGTAGTCGACATTTTCAGGAAGCCCGGCCAGCACAAATTGGTACGTTGCGGCACCGGTGGAGTCGGGCTGAAGCTGCATGGACGCTGGCTCCCAGCCCCTGGCGCTTCGGTAGTGCGCGAAGAGTTGCACATGCGCGGGCTGCATGCCGGTGACCTGCGCGGTGATGAGTTGGTCGCTGTTGCGGCGAACAGCGACGTTCCCGGGGTTTACGGCGATAGTGTAAAGCGGGAGCGTGCTTTTGGTAGTGCCGGTCCATAACAGCGAGGCGCCATACCCGACATAACCCGGCTGCGCAAGGATCATCCAGGCCAACACCGTGATGCACGCGAGGCCGACGCCGCCGAGTGCGAATAGGCGATTGTCGGGAACGATTATCGAGGGCGCGGCAAACTCGGTGTGTTGCAGCGTGTCGGCGGCAAGCAATTCAAGGAAGGGATGTCCGCCCTTTTGTTCAGCCTGGTAGAACGTGGTGAGGCGCTGCTCCAACTCGGGATTTGCTGCTTCGGCGCGGGACACGGCGCGAGATCGCGACAAGCGCGAGACCGGCAGCGCAATCCCAATTGCTCCGGCGGTGAGAAGAGCAAGCAACAAGGCAAAACGAGCGCCAGTCACGCCATAGAGCAGGGAAGGCAAGCTGATTGAGTACCACGACCAAAAGCAAAGTGGAGGCAAGCGCGGTGGCGGTGAAGATCGCTGCGCCGCGGATCCACGCATTGAGACGCAGCCGGTGCTGCACATGCGCGATATAGGAATTGAGCTCATTCAGTTTGCTCATGCTTCCTCCCTTTGCGTTCCCAGGTAGGCGCTGGAGAATGCGGTTTCAGCGAATGCGACGAGCGAGGCAAGCAGCATGACATACCACCATAGACTTATCGACTGACTGGTTTCGATCGTTGCAGAACGATCGGTTGACGAGGGGTTGACAGCGGGAGCGGCAGACCACAGTTGCCGCAGATCGTCAGGCATCGGCTGCAGATCCGATTCGAGCCGGTCCGGGTTCACGCCGATTACATTTTCGCGGCCGTCAGCGAAGCGAACGCGATAGAACCCGGCATGCTCGAGCCGCAAGCTCTGAGCGGCGCGAGCCTGGCTCAGCGAGAGGGGGCGATGTCCGCCAGGATCGATGACCTCGACACCGGACGGCTGACTTGAAGCAGCAGTTGAAGTGTTCAACGCCAAGAATGAATCCACGACAAGGGCGCCGCCAACACGGTCGCTCCCGGAGAGATACCGAGCGGTGCGATCGATGAATGCAACAAAGACAGGGTGGAGGGGCAAGTCGTTTGTCAGGTTATCGAAACCGGACGTGAATAAGAGGACACGGCCCTGGCCGATGGCTTTGTCGAGCAGCAATGGCGTGCCATCGGAGAGTTGGGCCGCGACGCGGGCACCGCGCGTGTCGACCGAATCAGCGTATTGAAACCGGGCCTCAGACCATCCGCCATTGTCGTGAGAAGGCTTGGGATCAAGGAGAGCGGGGTGAGAAAAATCGAGTTGACCGACAGTTAGACCGGCACCGTCGCGAGCATAGTCGCGGGACTGCAACACCGCGCTATCCCATAGCGGTATGCGTGTACCGCGGGGTGCGGCGGTGCCCAGGGTGATCAGCACGCTGCCTCCGCGGGCAACGTACTGCGCAAGAGCGTGATCGAAGATGGCTGGAAGTGCGACTGCGCCGGATAACACGACGAACGCGAACCGCGACGGATCGAACTCGGCAGTCTGATCCGCGGCGACGGACTGGAGCACAAACGATGATTGCGGAGCCGCTTTCAATGCAGCGGCGAAGTAAACCGGCGAGCGTGAGTCGCGAGCGGCATGAACGAAGAGAACACGCAGGGGATCGGAACGGCGAACCGAGAAGTAGCCCGAGTTGTCGTCAGGCAGGGCGTCTTCGCCATCGACGCGAATTTCGCAACGATTGAATCCATATGCAACGTCAAGCGGGGAAAATTCGACAGTGACCCGGCCGTTGGCCGGGATATTCACGGGCTTCGTTGCAGCGACCTTTCCGTTTATGACTAACGAGATCGCCTTTACGGAAGTGGGAGTATTGAAACCAACGACGACCGCGCGGACTCGCGAGCGGCGTGGGTCTTTGGGATCGGACAACTGGGCGGGAGCCTCGATGCTTTCAACTGTCCAATTGGGCAGGGCGATTCCCTTACCCTCGTGGTGTAAATGGAGCGTCACGTTGCGAGGAAGGACCAAGTCTGAAAAGTTGGCAGGAACAGCGGAGCGCTGCAGATCGCTGAAGAGATGCAGATCGATGGGACCGCGGTCTGCTTCGGCGAAGGAAGCGATGGCCCGCGCGAGTTCTGCGAAACTGCCGTGTCCGTCACCTTGTTGCAGGCTGTCGATCGCGGTGCGCAACTGAGCGGTATCTGAAGTTGGCTGCGTCAGTACCTGAACCTGGCCTCCCAGAGCGATGATCTGCGCGCGCTGCGCAGGCCGCTTTGCGGTCACCATTGCGACTGCATGCTGCTTCGCTTCTGTGAAGCTGTCCGCAGCTCGCATGCTGAATGAGTTGTCCAGGACGACCAACAAGAGACTTCCCCGGGTGTTGGTCGCGGCACGGCGGAGAAACGGGTTGGCAAAAGCGACGACAACCAGGAGAAGGAGGGCGAAACGCAGCGCGAAAAGAATCAGATGGCGCAGCTTGCGGTGCCGGGTGGAGCTTTGAATGCCTCGCTCAAAGAACATGAGCGAACTGACTGGGCGCGGCGTGGTTACATGCTTGCGAAGAAGATGAACAAAGACAGGAACGCCGAGCAACGCGAGTCCGGCGAGAAACCATGGCGCAAATAAACCCATCAGTTGCCTGCCTGTCTCAGCGCCAGGTATGCGCGCAGCGTCGTGTCCAATGGCTGATCGGTGATCAGGAGCTGATAGTCCATGCCGGCTGCGCGTGCACGCGACCGCAGCTGCTCGATATGAGCGTCAACCTTTGCCCGGTAAGACGTCTTCGCATATTCGGGAACCACTTCGATGCGCATGCCGGTCTCGAGGTCGACGAGCAGGGCCGAGCCCTTGAGAACCGGGCGAATCTCTTCCGGATCGAGGATGTGGAAGAGAACGACTTCGTTTCCTCGGTAACGCAGCGGGGCTACGGTTTGCACGATCAATTCAGGGTCTTCGAAGAAGTCGGAAATAACGATGGCGATTCCGCGCCGATGCAGCAGTTCCTGGAAGTGGTGAAGGGGCTTGGCGAAGTCCGTGCGTGCATGGGGTTCGGCGCGCTCCAGTCCGGCAAACAGCCGTGCCAGCTGGCCGGGTCGCGTGGAAGGTCGGATTACATCTCTAACCTGTTCATCAAAGACGATGAGCCCCGCAGCGTCGCGCTGATTGTGGATGGCGAGGTAGAAAATGGAAGCAGCAATGAACCGCGCATAGTCCATCTTCTTTGGGGGCCCAGAGGTGTACTCCATCGAGTTGCTGGCATCGAGCAGGATCGTGAGCTGGCTGTTGGTTTCCCCGCGATAGCGCTTGAGGTAGCAGCGCTCCGTGCGCGCAAACAGGTTCCAGTCGACGTGGCGGAGGTCGTCGCCCGGAGTATAAGCGCGGTACTCGGCGAATTCCTGGCTGAAGCCGAAATCGGGCGAGCGATGCAGGCCCGCGACGAATCCGTCGACGACGGTTTTGGCAACCAGGTCGAGCGAGGAGATTCCGGCCAGCACCGATGGATCAAGGAAGCGCTGCATCAGGTCTCCTTGGGCCGGGGAACAGCGGCCACCAGGCGGGTGAGTATGTCGTCGGAGTCGATGGCGTCAGACTCGGCGTGGAAATTGAGCAGCATGCGATGGCGCAAAACCGGGATTACCATCGAGGTGACGTCATCGTAAGTGACGTGGTACCGCTGGTGGGCGAGGGCCCGAGCCTTGGCAGCGAGGACGATAAATTGTGCAGCGCGAATGCTGCCTCCGTAGTTGACATATTTGCGAATGAAGTCCGGGGCGTTGTCGCTTTTGGGACGGGTGCCGCGCACCAGGCTGACGACGTAGCGAGCGAGAGTTTCAGCGATGGGAACCATGCGAACCAGTTGCTGAAAGTCCAGCAGCTCCTGCGCGGTGGTAACGGGCTCGATCGAAGGGGTGCGGTTTACAGTGGTCAGATCGACGACCTTGAGCTCGTCTTCTGCGCTGAGATATTCGAGCTTGGCATTGAAGAGGAAGCGATCGAGCTGCGCTTCAGGGAGAGGATAAGTGCCTTCGAGTTCTATGGGGTTTTGCGTCGCGAGTACGAAGAAGGGAGCGGGCAGCGAATAGACATGGCCGCGCACCGTGCAGGAATGTTCCTGCATGGCCTCAAGCAAGGCGGACTGGGTCTTGGGGGGCGTGCGATTGATTTCGTCGGCAAGGAGGATGTTGCCGAAGATCGGGCCATGGACAAAGGTCCACTTGCGATGCCCGGTGGTGAGGTCTTCTTCGATGATGTCGGTCCCGGTGATATCGGAGGGCATAAGGTCAGGAGTGAACTGGATGCGTCGAAATTCGAGCCCGAGCGCTTCGGCGATGGTGCGGACCATCAGGGTTTTGGCGGTGCCGGGCAAGCCTGTCATAAGGCAATGGCCGCCGACGAACAAAGCGATGAGGACTTGATCTATGACTTCCTGCTGACCGACGATGACCTTCCGCACCTGGGCGAGAATGCCCTCGCGTACGGCGTGGAATCGTTCGATGCGCTTTTGGAGTAGTGCTGCGTCCGAGGTCAATTCAGATACAGATGCCATCCATACCCTTCCTTGTCAGTTCGTCTTGGTGGGAGAATCCTGCAGTTGCAGGAGCAGTTTTTGTGCAGGCCGATAGCCGGGCGCGGTTTCGAGTGCCGCGAGGACGCTCTCCTGGGCTTTGTCTTTGCGGCCGGCGGCGAGATAAGCCTGGGCAAGGCTATATTCCGCGCCTGCCTTGTCGATGGGATGAGAAGCGACCAGCGCGTTATATTCGCGAATCGCAATGTCGTACTTTTTCTGGGCGTAGAGAAGGTCGCCGAGACGCCGGTGCAGTTCTTCATCCTTCACCGGGTAGATGTAGTTGAGGCGCTCCAGCGTGGCTGCAGCATCGTCGTGTTTGCCAGTCGAATCCTCTAAAGTGGCGAGGCGCTTGAGCAGTGGAGGCATCTGGCCACCATGATCGCGATAAGCCTCCAGTATGGAAATTTCAGATTGGGTGTCGCCCTTCTGCCTGGCGGCGTCAGCGATGATTTCGTAAGCGCTCGCGTCGCCGATGTATTCGGGATACATGGTCACCACCGCAGGTCCTTGTTGCAGCACGCCATCGTTTTGTCCTGCTTTGGCAGCGGCGGCCAGCGCCTTGAGTTTTTCGCGCCACACGTCGAAGTGTGCCGCTTCGACTCCATACTTTTTATCGATCCATGCAAGATATTCCTTGTCGAATTCTGCCGGCTCGGTGTTGAGCACATGCGCAATCACTTGCGGCGTGGGCTCGGAGTGAGCGTAGGCGTGAACCATGTCGAGAAGTTTGGCCTCGCCCCATCTGGACTGAATAAAATCGCAGATGGTTCCTGCCTGGAAGTAGGAGACGATGACCTGCGATGGATAGTCGGGAAATACAAATCCCCGGTCGAGGCGCGTAATGGGCAACAGCTTTTTATCGCGGATGGCGATGAGGATTTCGGGAGTGGGATGATCACGCCATTCCGCGGAGTGTTCGCCCTCTTCGTGAACCGCCAGGCCCTCGGTGAACCAGCGCGGCACGCGGAAGTTAGTGGCCGTCAGCACGAAGACGTGGCTCATCTCGTGCCACAGAGTCGAACCCCAGTTGAAGTCACCAGGCTTACGCCCAGAAGGGCTGTCCATTGCAACCACGCGGCCAAAGGTGACGCCGAGTGCGCCTAATCCCGGCATGCCCATGGTGCGCACCGCAAAGTCCTCGTGATCGGGATAGACCTCAAGTTGCACAGGGCCAGGAAGCTTCATCCCGTATTTCTTTTCGTACGTATTGATGATCGTGTGAAGTTCCGCCTGCATGTAGGGTAAAAGCAAGTCGGACTCGGACTTGTTGAGCTTGAGTACCGTACTGTCATCGCGGGTCGTAACGAAGTTCTTATAGCTGTCGAGAAGGCGCAGGCTGTTGACTGTCGCGGCGTCGCGATAGCCATTGTCATAACTGAGCTGAAGCTCCTTGTACGGTTCCTGGTCCTCACCAAGCCGCATCAGTTCGATGCCGAGCGCGGAGTGAGCAGCCCACAGGCGGGGGTCGGCTTCGACTGCTTTGCGATAGTACACAGCGGCGTCCTGAAAGCGATAGTGCAGCTCAAGCTGGCGCGCGACGTGCGCATAGGCTTCGCCGTCGTGGGGGTTGATGGCTGCGACCTTTGAGAACCATGCGTCGGGCGTGCGATCGGCGAGGAGTTCGATGGCGGCATGGATGGCCATGGCATCGAGAGCGTCGGGGGCAAGCGAGAGAGCCTTGTCTGCTTCGCTCCCGGCCGTGTTGCCATCGTCGTTGGTCAATGCGAGGTCGGCCATCACTTCGTGGGCAGCAACAAGTTTCGGATCCAAGTCGACGGCCTTGGCGGCGTAAGCGGCGGCCTGACCGTTAAAGCTCTCTCTGGAAACGATCGCAAGCCCAACGCAGGCCTGCGCGTTGGATGGATCCGCTTTGAGCGCTTCTTGCAACAGGCTCAGCGCATCTGCATCGTTGAAGCGTTCATGGAGCAGCATGGCCCAGCGTACCTTGACGTCGGGTTTACTATTGGCCTGCTGCGCCGCAAGCCGGAACTGTTCGTTGGCCTGATCCCATTGCTCCAGTCCCCAAAAACCTTCGGCGCGCAGGGCGGCATCGTTGCTGCGCGTCAGCACTTCGAAGCAGGAGCGGGCCTGGGCCTGTTGGCCGTGTTTTCGCTGTGTCCAGCAATCAGAAGGTGCGGCGACGCAGGTGGCAGCGGAGCCAGCGAGGAACAAGAGACAGACGAGGAGCTTCATTTATCTAGCTCCTCCTGTACTTTCGCCAACTCGACGAGCGCCGTGGTCAACTGCTTTTTGTAGTCATCGGGATCCATGGCGGCCTTGCGATATTTGAGCCCGTCGATCTTCTGCTCCAGGTCTTCTTTCTTTTCGAGAAGGGCACGGCGGGCGGGGTCGTTGCCGGCTTGAAGCGATGTTCCCAGGCGAAGGACGGTGATGCTCGACAGGAGCAGGCCCTGACCGTTGCCGGGTTCACGCACAGGATCGCCGTGGCCGATGTCGTCGAAGACAGCGTGTTCGGTGGCGAGGCGCTTCTCGGCATCGTAGAACGCGGCGGTCTTTTTGGCAGCGTAAGTGAAGGCTTCCATCGCGCTCACGGAATCACTCTTGTCGGTGTCGGCGGCAGGATCCTGAAGCGCTTCGACCCAGTAACGGGCAAACACTGTCGCGTTTTTTTCGGTGCCGGATTTGGTGGCGGCGATGACGGCGCGTCCGGGGCGCTCGAGAGCCGCGATCGAGCCGCCACTGGAGCTGGTGGCATTGACGATGAGTTGACGATGCGCAGGAATGCGGTCGCAGAGCGAAGCCAGTTCCGGCGCATCGATGTCGGGACCGGCCAGGGCGAACTTGTACTCCACGCCATCGAAAGTTCCGTGACCAATGAGAATGAGAACGAAATCGTCCTCGGTCTTGGCATCGCGGGCCACAGTCGCAAGAGTTTGGCGGAGCTGCGCGGCGGTGGACTGCGTGCCGGCCAGGGTGATGAGGTGCGCGGCATCGGAACCGGGGCGCAACGTCTTCTCAATATCTCTCGCAGCGGTGGTGAAGCGCTGGTCGTATTCGGGCTCTCCGCCCAGCCCGGCGACGATCACATAGAAGGTCGCGGCCCGAAGTTGGGCGGTACAGATAAGGAATGCGGCGAGCAGAAGGAAGCGCCTCATACCACCCCCCACTTGCGGCGCATCAGCCATTCCGTCATGGGCAATCCGACCAGCAGAAGAAAGACCATGGGCATATTCCAGAGTTCTTTGGTGCTGCGCACGGAGATGCCGGCCTCGGAATAGGAGACATCGCGAGGCAGCGTACCAAGATCGGCGGGTTTCCAATAGCGACCGCCGGTTTGTGCGGCGAGCTGCTCGAGCAGTGTGCGGTTCTGCGCAGTATGAAAGTTTTCGGCAACACCATCCTGGCGAGTAAAGGTCACAACATCGCGGGCCAGCTCCTGCGGCGGGCTGCCGGGCGACTGCGACGTGACTTCGGCGAGATATGAACCGGGCTTTTCCGCAGTCCACTCGGCGTGGAAGTTTCCGGGCAATCCCTGCGTGGGGCTGAGGTCGATGGAAGCGTTCACATTGCCAGGGCCGACGATGTGTGCCGTAACGTGGGCGTCAGACGCAGGCTGGAACTGCGGGTCGCGAATCTGCGCGGCAAGCTGGACGCCGCCTTCATCAAGCAGGGTTCGGGCCGCTATCGAAGCAGTGACGGGACCGGGCGAATCGGCGACCAGCCAGCGCAACAGCTGCCGCCAGAACAGATCGTGGGACGGATCGCCGAGCGCTTCACTCATCTGCCAGCGCCAGGTGCCGCCCGTAGCTAGCACGGCGGTGCGGCCATGGCCGTAGCTCTCAGTGATGAGCAGCGGAAGCTTCCGCCTTCCGGCATTCATGCTGGCCAGAACGGTGGCTCCGGGCTTGGGAGATCCGGCGTCTTCGTAGTCGGCCAGGTAGGTAAGTTTTTTCCAGCGTTCTGCATTTTTCTGCGGATCGTCGAGGAGGCGCGTAACCGGCGAGTCGATGCCGGCGGATGTCAATTCAACCGTCGCGGGATTGCGGTGAAAGCTGCTGCGGCTTTGGGGAAGGAAGGTGGGCAGAAGTTCGCTGAGGCTCGACGCAGCCCAGCCGCCGTCGCTGAGCGACGAACGTCCTCCCAGGAAGAGCACACCACCGCCGCGCCGGTCGACATATTCGCGCAGCAGTTCCTGCTGCAGCGGGGTGAAGTAGTCCACATTTACGGATCCGATGATGATGCCGGAATAGGCAAACAGGTCTTCAGGGCGAACCGGGAATCCGTCGGCGAGTTCGTTGGGATCGCTGATGCCCTGGCGATAGATCTTGTTTTCGCTGGTGCGGAGCATGGAGACGACCTGCACTGATGGGTCATCGTCTTCAGCGCGGCGGATGAACTTGAATTCCCAGCGCGGCTCTCCTTCGATGTAGAGAATGCGGCGCTTCGCATCGCTGACGAACAGGGGTTGGGAGATGGCGTTGTTGGTGAGATTTTGTTCTCCCGCAAGCGGGTCGATGGAGAAGGTAAGGTTCCTGGCGCCGGCCGCTCCCGCCGGGAAGAAGAGTGGCTCGGTCTGGATGCGGCCTTCGGGGCCGAGCGCGATGTCGCGCGCGGCCAGAATCCTGTCGCCGTCGCGCACCGTAATCCGGGCGTTCTGCCCGGTGTAGCCATATTGCGTGAGGCTGACCGCAGAAGCAACGCGGGAATCGGCGACGGCCTTGGCGGCGAGACTCACTTCCTCGACTTCGATGTCGTGGGCGGGACGCTCCGCACCGTAGCCAACGGTATGCACAGGAATTCTGCGATTGCGGAGTGCGGCGAGGGTCTCGCGGTTGATGCTCGAGCCCCCCAGATCGGCTGAGTTCTGCCCGCCATCGCTGAGCAGGACTATAGCTCCGATGGGCAGGTCGGAGGTATCGGCGGCGAGTTGTTTGAGGCCGGCGTCGATCCGGGTGGCTGCGCCTCCGGGCGTGACCGAGCGAAGGTCATCGACCCGCGCGAGGCTGCGATCGAGGCGATAGATTCGAGTTTGAAAACGTGCCTGCAAGCCGGAAAGCACTCCGTTGTTGAGAGCGGCGATGGCGGCTTCTTCGCGGGTCCGGCGATCAGCGTCAGGGATAGCCATGCTGCGTGAATCGTCGATCACGACGGCAACGATGTTCTGGTGCGAACTAAGTTCGCCGATGGTCATGGCCGGTTGCCAGAGCAGCAGCAGGAGAAGAGCCAGAGTGGACGATTGCAGAAACCATACGAGCCAGCCCCGCCAGTTGCGCAGATTGTGCGCCGTGGTGCGGATACGCCATGCGATGAGAACGCCCAAGCCCGCGGCCGCGGCCAGGATGAAGATCGGCAGAAGCCACGCGGGCCATGGGCCGAGCAGCACGAAGCGCCCCTGGGTGAAAACCGGTAATGGATACTTGAACAGAAGCTGAAACATGCACGCCGGGATGGTTCGAGCGGTGATGAAGCTCAATTAGTTGCGACGAACGACGGGGAGCGAACGTGCTAATGCGTCATGCCGTAAAGAATGTAGTCGAGCCCCACGCGAAAAGCCATTGAGGCAAAGGTTTCAGGATAGTTGGGATCATCGGCCCACTCCCATGCGTCGCCCAGGTGCATGTTGTGGCAGATGGCAACGACGATGCGCCCTTTGTCGTCGCGAATGGCGCGCCACTTGGGCTGGTAGCCGTCTTTCTCATACGTGCGCCCGGTCCAGACATATTGCTCGCCGGGAATCTGCATCTTGTCATCGATGTCGTAGAGGGTGTGGAAGATTTCATCGCCGCTCTGCAGGTCTTCGATAGGGCGGTCGGGAAGCACCTGGCGCATGCCGGTGAGAAAGTTCTCCCAGTCTTCGGTTCCGTGGAAGTCGTCGACCATGAGGAAGCCGCCCTTGAGCAGGTACTCGCGAAGCCGCCTGGCCTGGGCGTCATTAAACGACCAGGTCTGCACCTGGACGGCATAGACCCAGGGGTAATTGAAGATTTCGTCGGAATCCAGGTTGACGACCTGTTCGGTGGGACGGCCGTCGATGCGGGTGAGGCGATGCATAGCGATGAGGAACTGGCGATCGGCCTTGGGATAATCGCGCGACCAGGTTGCACCCCACCCGTGATGGGCCCACGGACCGGCAACGCTGGCCATGTTGGCGCTGTAGGCGAGCCGCGACCAGTAAAACTCGGACTTGACGTTGGAGGGGGAGTCTTCGTTGCCGAAGCCGAAGTCGGCGGTGCGCTGGAAGCCCCACACGGCCGCGCAACAAGCCGCCGCCACGAGGATGGGGAGAGCCAGCTGCGCCGCTTTCATGACGGACCTCCGCGATGGGGATGTGCGCGAAAGAGCCTGACCGCAAATCGAGAAACGCCGTGTTTTGAAGCTACGCCAAGCGCGCCGCGCAATCAACCGGCGTCCAGTAAAACGGGCGTGAAAGCTCCCATGAGACGAAACGTTCTTCGACTATGCCGCAGAACGCTTGACGGTTAGACGGAGGAGCCGGAAATCCGGTTACAGCGTGGGGACGGGGTGGATGGGCGGCTTGTCCGGCGCGATTTGCGCGTGAGAGGATCGAGTTACGCGGCCCGGGCGGAGGAGGTTTTCGTGGACAGGCGCGATCTCCTGAAGCTCGGCAGCGCGGCCATGGTGAGCGCCGGTTGGCGCGGAGTTCCGCTGCTGGGGCAAGCGGTTACGGCTCCCGCAACCGCGGGGAAGGATGGTTCGTCCGCCAGGGCGAGCGGGCCGGAGAGCAAGGCGGACTACACGCTGCGCATCGAGCCGGTGACCGTCGAACTGGATCGCTCCCACATCATCTCCACGATCGGCTATAACGGCACCGCACCCGGGCCGGTGTTGCGCATGCGTGAAGGACGGCCGGTAACTGTTGACATTATCAACGACACGGACACTCCGGAGTTTGTCCACTGGCACGGGATGCTGATCCCGGCCGGGGTTGATGGTACGGAAGAGGAAGGCGCGCCGGCCGTGGCCCCGCACGGACAACAAAGGGTTCAGCTGACGCCGGGACCGGCGGGAAGCCGGTGGTACCATTCCCACGCCATGGCCATGGACGACCTGCACAAGGGGTCCTACACAGGGCAGTTCGGGTTCGTTTATGTGGATGGAAGAAGCGATGCGGGGCACTATGACCAGGAGCTGTTCCTGGCGCTGCGGGACTGGGAGCCGTTCTTCACAGGCACCATGGACGACGAGGACGACGACACCCACGACGGTCCTCTGCTGGAGAAACCGCAGACCATGAATACCGATCCGGACGGGCTCGAGGTCGGCTCGGTGACCTACTCCATCAACGATAAGGCGCTTGGCTCCGGGGAACCGATACGGGTGCGCGAAGGGCAGAGAGTGTTGATGCACCTGTTGAACGCGAGCGCGATCGAGAACCGGCGTATCGCTCTTTCCGGCCACAAGATGAAGGTCATTGCGCTCGACGGCAATCCGGTGCCCACTCCGCAGATGATGGACTCGGTGTTTCTGGGCGCGGGCGAACGGATGGATGTAGTGGTGGAGATGAATCAGCCGGGGGTGTGGATCCTGGGCGCGACGGAGAAGATGGTGCGGGAGGCTGGGATGGGCCTCGTGGTGGAGTACGCAGGACAGCATCGCCAGCCGCAGTGGATCGATCCGCCCAAGGCGCGGTGGGACTACACGGTGTTCGGGACGACGGCCTCCACAGGGCAGGCGCCGCAACAGACCATCGAACTCACCTTTGAGAAAATTCCCGGGGGAGCGGGCAAGTTCAACTTGTGGCTGGTGAACGGCAAGCCGTATCCGCACGACCGCGAGTTTGTGCTGGAAAGGGGGATGCGCTACCGCCTGGTGATGCACAATCGCACCGACGACGCGCACCCGATGCATCTGCACCGCCACCTGTGGGAGCTGGCGGAGATCAATGGCAAAAAGACAGCCGGGGTGGTCAAGGATACGGTGGTGGTGCCGTATTTCGGCCGTGTGGTGGTAGACTTCACCGCCGACCAGCCGGGGCTGGCGCTGTTCCATTGCCACATCCAGCAGCATATGGACTACGGCTTCAAGGCGCTGTTCCGGTATGCGTGAGCAAGCTTCCTGCAGAAACTATTCGGTGGTGTAGCGGATCTCCAGCCGGCGCATACGCAGGCAGGAGTAGGCGAGGACCACGGCGATGAGGCAAAGCAGGCCGAAGCTGGCGACCCAGCCCGACACAGGCTCGGTTTGAACCGTGAGCAGCGCGAAGATGCCTTCGCCGGGAACGGTGATGGGCATAAGGTGGCGCAGGTAAGATGCGACGCTGATCTTCTGTAGCAGGGACGGCAGAACCGGATTGATAAACTCCCATCCGAAGACCAGCATGGCCGCCGGCGTCGGATTGCGAAACATCATGCTCAACAGCAGGAAGACGGCTCCGTATCCCAAGCAGGCGAGAACCGTGATAACGAGGTAGGCTTCGAGCTGGCCCATGCCCGGGCCATTGAACATGTAGTCCTGCCCTGCGGTACCGTATCCGGCATACATCACGGCGAAATTCAAAATGATGGCGCTACCGAACACCATCACTGCGCTCACGGAGCCGGCAACAAATTTTGCCAGCAGCAGGACTTCGCGGGGCACTGGCGACAGCAGGTAGAAGTGGAGGCTGCGCTCCAGCATCTCGCCGCGAATCAGGCGCGAGAAGATACCCAGGCAGCCGAAGAAGATGGCCAGGCGCAGGTAGTAGAACTGCACGATCCCGGCGAGCACGGCAGAGTCGCCGCTGATTTCGAATCCTGAATGGCCCGGGGCGCGAAGGAAAATCATCGCCAGCAGGTGGAAGAAGCCGACGACCGTGGGCACGAAAGCCAGAAAATAAATCCACCACGCGCGCCAGGTGAGGAGGTTGCGCCGAACTTCGATCCGAACGACGCGGCGCGCCTGGGTAAACCAGAGAGGCCACGGTTGCTGCATGAGGCGGGTCGCGAATGATGCGGGCTGGGGTGAGTTCACGAGACGCCTCCTTCGGACCCGATGAGGTATTGATAGATGGCCTGAGTGTCGTCGTCGGCCGGGGCTACGGAGTCGATGCGCACCAGGCCTTCAACCGCGATGCCGTTAAGCAGGCTGTAGAACTGGTCGATGTCGCCGGTGCGAATGAATACGCCTCGCCCGTCGGTGTGGAGCCGGGCCTCCACGCAGTGGTTGACCGAGAACATGCGCGACGCCAGCAGTTCAGGGCGATCGCAGCGGATGAGCACCTGCATGGGTTTGTCGCGCACTTCCTGGCGTACCTGGTGGATGTTGCCCTCGGCGACGAGGTAACCGCCGGTGATGAGAACGACGCGGTCGGAGATGCGATCGACTTCATCGAGGATGTGGCTGGAGATGACCAGGTGCATGCCCTGGCGGCCGAGTTCCTCAAAGAGGGCGAGAGACTCGGCGCGCGCCATGGGGTCCAGACCGTTGAGCGGCTCGTCCAGCACCAGAACGCGGGGATGATGGGCGATGGCCTGGGCGAGGCGGATTTTCTGCCGCATGCCCTTGCTGTAGCCGGCGATGCGGCGGCTGGCGGCCTCGGTGAGTTGAACCCGCTGCAGGGCTTCGTCGGTGAGGCGAAAAGCTTCGGGCTCGCTCATGCCATGCAGGAGAAGACTATCCATGACGAACTGCCCGCCCGTGATGTTGCGTGGAAAGGAATCGAACTGGGTGCAGTAGCCCACCTGGCGGAAGAAAGCGGTGGCGTCGCGGGGCGTGATCCCGAGTACCGAGATACTTCCCCGGGAAGGCTGGACCAGGCCGGTCAACAGGTTCATGAGCGTGGTTTTGCCGGAGCCGTTTGGTCCTACCAGGGTGGTGATGCCGGGCGGCAGGTCGAGGGAGATGCGATTGACGCCCAGCACTTCGCCATAAAACTTGGAGACATTGTCGAAGACGATCCGATCGTGCATGGTGTTCACCCCCGGACCACTTCGCGCGCACGAATGCGCGTGTTGAGCATGGCGACGCACACCACGCAAATGACGGCCAGCATGGCGAGGATCGCGCCACTGGGCAGCATAAGCTCCGATCTCATGAATTCGGGCGCGCCCAGAAGGCGCTGCCACAGTTGCGACATGATGACAGGGAGGTTGAGCAGCAGTCCCCAGCGAGTGCGAAGTATGGCGCTGACGATTCCACCCACTCCGGCGGGAACGAAGACCGCGGCAAAGATGAGGCCGGTGGCGACCACCCTCCACTTGACCCAGGACGAAAGCGCCAGGCCCAGGAAGGCAAGAACCGTGATCCAGAGCAGCGATCCGGCAAGCAGGCCCAATGCGAGCGGAAAGTTCGGGGCGCCCCAGCTTTTGGCGGATGAGTAACTCTGGTATGCGAAGAGGGTAAGGCAAGGGACCCACGTAACGAGGGAGAGCGAGCCGGCCAGAGCAATGAACTTTCCCAGCAAATATTCAACCCGCGAGATGGGATGGCTGAGAAGAATCGGCAGTGCGTTATCGGCGAGATCGAAGGTGATCATGCGCGGAGCGATCCATGAGGAAAGCACCAGCGCCAGCCAGCATTGCGCTTCAAGGGCGCGGAGAAAATAAGCCGCGTCGATGTTGAAGCCCCCACCATTGCCGCGAAGGATCACCATGCGCGCCACAGGATTGTTGGACAGGTAAATTCCAATGAGAAAGATCACAAAAGGAAGCAGCGAGCCGGTGCACAGCGCAATGGTGATTTTGGACGACCACGCTTCTGACAGCGCGTAGCGCACCAGCACGCCGAGGCGTGCCGTATGCGAAATCAGCGGGCCGGTGTAGGCCCGGTATTCGTGCTTATAGACGGACAAGTTCACGCCTCCCTGCTTCATCGCTGTCCATGGCGCGAAGGAAGATGTCTTCGAGCGAATCGCGGCGCAGATGGATGCGGCGAATCTGAACCGCGTGTTCCGCGGCAATGACATAGAGATCCTGGGTAGCCAGGCGGTCGGGAATGATCAGCTTGACGCGGCCGTCGGGGAAGCAGGCGCATTCGCATCCGAGTTCTCGCACCGCCGCCGCGAAGGGGGTCGGATCGCCAATGACCTCAAGCTCGATGAAGTTGCGGTGCGACCGGCGTTCCTCTTCAATATTGCGCAGCGCGGCGATGCGGCCGCCTTTGAGGATGAGGACCTCGTCGCAGGTTTCGTCGATGTCGCGCAGCAGGTGGGAGGAGATCAACAAACGGACGCTGCCTTCGCGGCGGATGTCTTTTATCACCTGGAGCATGCGCTGGCGGGCGTTGGGATCGAGGCCGTTGGTGGGCTCGTCGAGGATCAGAAGGCGGGGGCCATGGGCCAGCGCCTGGGCCAGCTTGACAAGCTGCTTCATTCCCAGCGAGTAAGTGCTGACCTTGCGGTAACGCACTTCGCCTAGCCCGACAAAGAACAAAGCTTCGTGGGCCCTTTCGAGAGCGACGGAAGCGGGCAGGCCGGCGAGTTCACCCATGTAGCGAACGAACCGCACTCCGCTCATGTTGCCGATGAAGGAATCATTCTCCGGCATGTAACCGATGCCCTGGCGAATCTGGGCCCGCTCGCGCCGGGAGTCGAGGCCGAAGACGCGAGCGGTTCCTTTGAGCGGGTCGTGAAAGCCGAGCAGGGTGTTGATCAGGGTTGACTTGCCGGCGCCGTTGGGGCCCAGCAACCCGATCGCGGTGCCGCGCAGCGTTCCGGTCAGCCCGTCGAGAATGACTCGACCGCCGAGCGAAACCGTGAGACCGTCCAGTTCGATAACGCTCATATCAAGGTGTTACGCGCGGGTTGGGCAACTTGTTCCGCGAATCAAGCAGCGCGCCCAGGGTTAGGAAATCGAATCCGAACATCCGGCTGTCGGTTGCCACTTCGATGCGGCTGTCCTTGCCCCATGCGCAAACCGCGGTGGGTCGGGCATCGGCGGCCAGCTTGCGGATCGCCTCGGCGGATTCGCCGCTGAGCTGCGACAGAAGCGGAGTCAGCACCGGGCTCAGGTTCTGATAGGCGACGGCAGAGTAGTTTTCGTTGTCGTCTTTGGGAAGCAGGGCGCGGAACGATGCGGAACGGGCCAGGGAGACACCGCTGGCCTCGGTGCGCAAGGCTTCGATCAGCAGTGGGCGGTCCGGAGCCAGGACCATGTACCCGGCGGAGAAGGTATAGCTCGCCACCACCAAGCCCGAGGCGCTATCACGCACAGCATAATAGCGCTGGCCTGACACGTCGCTGGGCTCGATGGTGAGAACATGTCCGCCATCATCGTGACTGTGGCGCGCAGTGGCCGCAGCCAGCCGTTCCAGGGTGTTTTCCAGGCGGGCGGGATTATTGACTTCGACCACGGCTTTCCACGACGGCGTGGGCAGGACCGGTCCATCGACTGCGACGAGGAATTCCCCGCCGAGGGTAGCGACCAGGTCATCGCGAAGGCTGATCTGCAGTTCTGCCTCGGCCTTGCTCAAGCCGGATGCACGCGATCCGTCGCGGGCGGAAGTCATGGCGATGATGTCGTCGGCGATGGATCCGGGGTCTTTGGATAACACCACTGCAGCAAACGCGGCGTTGGGCGTCACAAATCCAAGCGAACCCATGGGCGCCGGTGCCCCGAGCCATGAAGCGACTCGCTGACGAGTTCCGGTGAAGGACAGGTTCAGGTGGTTCTCCGGGCCCCCGTTGGTTTCGCGGTGCTCGGCGATAAGGTACTGCACGCTCTCCATGCCGCTCTGCTGCAACGCAGATTCGTTGAACGGCTTGCGCCCCATCTTCATCGCGGACTGCGCCATCATTCCATGAAGATCGGCGGCGAGGATGATTCCGGCTCCGCGATCGTAGGCCGCGGAGATCTGCTTGCCGAAGTCTGCGGCGGCGAATCCGGTGGGGCCTGCGTTCAGCTGTGCATTCCACTGCTTGAGGGCGCTGACGGAGTTAGAGAAAACTGCTTCGTGCTGGCGCACCAGCGCATATTCGTGCAAGGTCAGCGACGGGGTGTCGGAGGCATTGGCCAGCGTCTGTTCGGTATAAACGGTGAGTCCGGCCGCGGCAAACTGTTGCTGAAGCAGGTCGGCCAGGCCGCTGCGCTGAACGTCGGCCAAAACCGCAAAGTCAGGGCGGTCGGACCTGGGACGCCCGGCAATCACTACTTCATCGCCGAGATACTGGCTGACGCTGTGAAGCTTGTCCACCAGGCCATCGAGCTCGGCGGTGTTGTGTTCGTGTCCGTGCGACCACCATTGCTGTAATGCCGGGCTCTGGCTGAGCTGGTCGCGGAAGATGGTGTTGGCCTCGGCGAGAAAGTCGCCGAGATTAGGAATGCTGACATACAGCAGCGTGTCGGCGGGCACGCGCGGCAGGATGTCGCTGGTGTAGCGAGGCTGTGGAAACGGTATCTGTTCGATGCGGTGTTGCAGTATCGATAACTGGGCAAGAAGCTCAAGGTACTTGGTGCGCTCGGGGCTCCAGGAGATCTGTTGTGCGAGTGGAGCAGCGCCGAGGTTCTCGCTGGTGGCTATCTGGTCTCCGGGATTGAGCACGGAGTTGATGCCGGCGTGGGCCACATGCACGGTGCCCTGCAATACTGCGACCCGCGAACCCTTGAGACCGGAGTCGACCGCGAAGATGGTGCCCTGCACGGTGGCGCGGCAGTCGGGGGTCTTCACATAGAGATGTCCTGAATCGCGATGGGCGGCATCGACGATGACCGCTCCGTTGTCGAGGGCAACCGTCATGTTGCGTCCGCGGGCTCCGATCTTCAGCGCGGTCCGCTGGTTCACCTCGACGCGCGAACCATCGGAGAGACGGAGAATGGCATGCGATGCGCCGGTGGTGCGAAGGCTGTCGCCTTCGCGCAGTTCGCCGCCCGAGGCAATGGGGCGCTCGCCAGTGCTCGTCACAAGGTACGCGGAGCCATCGAGCACAGTGACCTCTGCTCGAACTCCCGGCGGAACCTCCCAATACGCCTTGTAGAAGACAAACGCGATGGCGAGAGTAACGCAGGAGACTGCGACGGCCCATCCCCAGGCCGGCCGTCCCCAGGATGCCGCGGAACGGTTGCGGGCCGGGGCTGCATGCGGCGCGGACCAGTCGACGGCAGCTGCACCGCTGCCGGAGCGCGAGGCGCGGAGACAGGCTCCGCATTCGCTGAGATGAGCTTCGATCAGACGAGCCCGCGATTCGGGAAGGCTGCCGGCACGAAACGCAGGCAGAATACGCTGTACGTCCTGGCAGGCCGTAATCGCTTCCGGTGCGGCCATCCGAGCCGATGCGATGCCGAGGCGGCTCGACACGGCCTGCGCCGAGGCCTCAATCGCGGAGCCTTCAGGCACGTCTGACACGAGCGCGCGAATCGCCTGTTCCAATCGTTGTTCCTGTGGGGTTTTCATCTGTTACCTCGTTCCAATTCCGTGAGCCGTTTCTTCAATTTCGACCGGGTGTTATGAAGCGTGACCGCGACGACCGCCTGCGAAGTGTCCATGATGCGGGCAATGTCACGATTCCCCAGCTCCTCGAGATAGCGCAGGGTAAACATTTCGGCGGCGCGGGGGGACAGTTCACTGATGGCCTGGCGGAGCAGGTTTCCCAACTCGCGGTTGTGGAGAGCGGCTTCAGGTGAGTCGGCGGCGCGCGCGGTCACGTCCGCGGCGGACTCCAGCGGCTCGACGGCTTTTCGTTGCCGCAGCAGGTCGAGGGCTCCGTTGATCGCTGCCCGGTAGAAGTAGCTCGATTCGTTTTTCAGTTCGGCGGCAGCATTGCCGCGCAGGCGCAGGAATACTCCCTGGGCGACGTCTTCGGCGTCCGTCATGTTGCCGGTGATCCGGTAAGCAGCCAGCAGGACGCGCCGGTAGTGCCCGGCAAAGAGGCGCGATAGATCGGCCTGCGCGGAGGCGGTGATGGGTACGGTAGCGGTAAGGGTAGCGGCACTCACTGGGTCACGCTCTTTGCTGTTCATAAGGATGACGCTGGCCTCGGCTGGATATTAATCCGCCTGTAAAGGACTACGGCGAAATAGCGGCGGGCGTTCCGGCCGGAGCAAGAAAGGGCGGCGGCGCAAACCATCGTCGGGGAAAAGATTGTTCACCTCGCAGGCCGGAGGGAGGAGTACCCCGCGAGCGGCCGATAGCATCACCTTGAGGAACCAGACCTGGCCTTCCAAGCAAGTTATCGGACCGATGGCTTGCTGTGTAACTCTGATTCCATTGCACTTATTAGTTAGAAAGCTAGATTTACAGCTTTGAATTGGATGTATTAAATCGCTTGAAATGACGCTATGGACCGTTGCTGAGTTCGTGCTACTATTGCGCTGATTTTCCCTCTCTCACATATGTCAGGTCCACTGTCGACTCCAAACTCGGCCTGGAAAGTTGGGAGTTCGGCTGGGTGCGACATTGTGGTTCGCGAACCCACGGTCTCAAAAGAGCACTGCCGGCTGGCGTTTCGCGATGGCCAGTATGTTCTAGAAGACCTGGGCTCGACCAATGGAACCTATGTCAACGGATTCCGGCTGACACCGCAGTCGCCCGTGCTGGTTTCGCCGGCCGATCAGATCACGCTCGGAGGGAGCGTGCGGTTTCCCTGGCCGGCCCAGGGCAGCTATACCGCGCAGAACCAGGCGACGCCGACCATCAATATCGGTCGCGGACCGCAGAACGAGATCCGGCTTGACTATCCGATGATCTCGTGGAGTCATGCGCGGATTACCAGAGACGGTTCGCAGTGGATTATCGAAGACCTTAAGTCAGCCAACGGGACTTCTCTCAATCGAATAGATAACAAGATCGAACGAGCTGTCCTCGATCCCTCCGATCAGATTTATCTCGGCTCTTACAAGGTAGCCGCGAGCCGCATCCTGCGCGAGAAGAAGTTCGTTCAGGGCGAAGGCCAGTTTGAGCGGGTGGCGTTTCAAGGCAACCGCATGGTCATGGGCCGCGATCCGGATTGCGATTATCCGTTGAACTACCCCATGATCTCGTGGCGCCACGCAACTCTGGAGCGCACGCCGGAGGGCATTTTCGTCGAGGACATGGGTTCGCGCAACGGCACCTATGTCAACGGGGTGCGGATCAGCGGCAGAACCGGCGTGAAACCGGGGCAGGACATCGGCCTGGGCACCTTTGTCTTCATGCTGCTCGAAGACGGCGAGTTGGCCAAGCGCGAGTACATCGGCAACGTCACCATCGAAGTGTCGTCGGTGGCCATCGACGCGCCCAATGGAACGCGCCTACTCGACTCGGTGTCCCTGAGCGTTTTCCCGTCGGAACTGGTGGCGCTGATGGTCCGGCGGGAGCCGGCAAGACCACGTTCCTGAAGGCCATCAACGGCTACACGGCGCCGGCATCGGGCAAGGTCCTGTTCAACGGGGACGATCTCTACCAGTTCTACGACCGCTTCCGTCAGCAGATGAGCTATGTGCCCCAGGACGACATCGTGCATGCGCAGCTTACGGTCCGGGAGGCGCTCTACTTCACCGCCCGCCTGCGCACCGACCTCACCGATCCGGAGATCGAGCAGCGCATCGACACGGTGCTGACCAACCTGGGTATCCAGGACAAGAAGAACTCCCAGATCGGCTCCCCCGAGCGCAAGGTGCTGTCCGGCGGTCAGCGCAAGCGGGTGAATATCGCGATGGAGCTGATCGCTGAGGCGCCGGTCATTTTTCTCGACGAGCCGACCTCGGGGCTTTCGTCTTACGACGCCGAGAACGTGGTGCAGGTGCTCAAAAACCTGGCCCGGGCGGGGACGACGGTGATCACCACCATTCATCAGCCGAGCCTCGACATCTACAAGCAGTTCGACAGCCTGATCATGATCGCGCGGGATCGCGGCGGATGCGGCGCGCTGGCATACTTCGGCCCCGCCTATCCCGACGCCATCGAATTCTTCAATCCGGAAATGGCCCAGCACGGTCGTACCCAGATTGGCAGGGAGCTTAGTCCGGAGATGCTGCTGAGCGGGCTGGCCGGCAAGGCGACGGGCGAGTGGGTGAAGGCCTTTGAGCAGTCGCGCTATCAGAAGCTCTTTGTCACCGAGCGCTCCGGCAAGGTTCCATCAACTCCGACGGCGGAAAAGCAAAGCTCCTCGCGCGGATTCGGGTTCAGCCAGTGGTGGACGCTGGTCCGCCGCAACTACCTGCTGAAGGTCAGGGATCGCGCCCAGTCGATGATTCTGCTGGTTCAGGCTCCCCTGTTCGGTATTTTGCTGAGCCTGGTCTTCAACACGATGCAATACGCGAACGGCAAGGAATGGGGCCGGGTGGTACGGGGCGTGCCCGCTCTCGAATTTCTGCTGGTCATCGCGGCCGTGTGGTTTGGCTGCAACAACGTGGCGCGCGACATCGTGGGGGAATGGACGGTGTTTCAGCGCGAGCGCATGGTGAGCCTGAAGCTTCCCTCGTACCTGTTTTCAAAGCTGGCGATTGCGGCCATCCTGTGCCTGTTCCAATGCCTGACTTTGCTTGGGATCGTGATGCTCATGTGTCATCTGAAGGGCAACTTCGGCGAAGAGCTGGCGGTGCTTTACCTTTCCTCGCTGGTGGGCGCGGCCCTGGGGCTTTGCATCTCGGCGAGGGCGTCCACGACCGAAGCTGCGATCGCGATGCTGCCGCTGATTTTGCTGCCGGTGATTGCGCTGGGCGGCGGCCTCACCCCGATTTATCAGATGAATAAAGGCATGCAGGCCGTGGCCACGGTCGTGCCTTCGCGCTGGGCATATGAAGCCGCGCTCCTCCTGGAGGCGAAGAGGTTTCATTATTCGGCCCCGGACGATGCGACCAACGCGCCGCATCGCTCGTCTGATAAAAATGACAAGTTTGTCATCCCCGAGTGCATCGGTATGGACGTGGCAGAGACGCAGTTCCCGAGCCAGGAGCACGCTCCGAAGTCGACTGCGGCCTGTTCGCAGGTTCCAAAGTTACTGGCCGGCTCCCAGGCGGCGGTAGAAGAAACGGAATCGCATCGCACGCCGCTGCGCATTTCGTTCGCGATCCTGGGCGCAATGCTGACTTTCTGGATCGCCGCTTCGCTGCTGTTTTTGCGCATGCGCGACATCCACTAAGTTCCCGAACCGGGCGGGCGCCGGGCGCCGCAAACCTGACTCCGAGATGGCTAATCCCATGCACCAGTCCCGCGCGTTGGTCGTGTCGGTCGGCGTTCAGACGCACGTCGGAAGACAGCGCACGGAAAATCGGGATCGCGTAGCCCGGGCAGCGACGCCTCACGGGGACCTCTTCGTTATTTCCGATGGCTCGGGCGGCAATGAGAGTGGATCGGAAGCAGCGCAGTTCACGGTGGCGGGTTTCGCCGAGTACCTGAATAGCCACCCCGGCATGGAACTCGAAAAAGCCCTGCAGGAGGCGGCCCGCGAAATCAACCTCGGGCTGATGGAGCTTGACGATTCGACCGCGGCGGCTCGGGGATCCGGGGTTACTTCAACGGCTGTGCTGTGCGTGACGCAAGGCAATCGGGTGACATATGCCCACGCCGGCGACAGCCGTGCTTACCTGGTGAGGGGCGGGCGGCTGCGCCAGCTGACGCGCGATCATTCAGTTGCGGAAAGCCTTTTGACCATCGGATCACTTAGTCCTGCGGAAGCCCGCCAGCATCCCGACGCGAAGATGCTGACCAGGACATTGGGCCGGTCGGCGGACACGCCTCTCGACATCGGCAGGTTCGAGTTGCACCCGAGCGACTGTCTGCTGTTGTGCTCGGACGGATTGTGGGGTTATGCGCCGGAAACGGAGATCGAGGCGGTCGCCGGTGATGCGGACTTGTCGCCCTCCAGCGTGGCCGACGCACTGTTGAATCTCGCGCTGGAAGGCGGGGGCGGCGACAACATCAGCATCCAATTTCTCCGTTTTCACTTGAAGGCAGAGAAACGCGGGAATGCGCGCCTGCGGTGAGCGGCCGGGCTGACCTTGGGGCACTCACCCGTCGTTTGTTCAGATTCGGACACCGGGGCGCGGTATCGGACACCGAAGCTGGATCATTCGAAAACCCCAAAGCAAACCTTGCCCTCGCGCCAGAGCAACTTAGGGCCAGTTAGTCTGATGGCCATTCAGTTGCAAACCCAGCACCGGGGAGTCTTGCGCCCGGAGGTCTGCATGAGGATCTTGTTTCAGGATCTGGCTTACGCGTTTCGCCAGCTGCGAAAAACGCCCGGCTTCACAATGACGGTGCTGCTGACCCTGGCCCTGGGCATTGGCGCCAATGCCGCCATCTTCACGCTGGTGAATGCGGTTCTGCTGCGCAATCTTCCGGTGGCCGATCCTAAAACGCTGGTGCGCATCGGGGACACGGATGACTGCTGCGTCAACTCGGGGACGCATGACAGCGGCGACTACTCGCTCTTCTCCACCGAGACCTATCTATTGTTCAAGAAGAACCTGCCGGAGTTTGAAGAGCTGGCGGCGATGGAGTCGGGATTCACGTTCCGGCCTTTGATTGCGCGCCGCGAAGGAGCTCAGAACGCGGCCAGGTCGGTGATGGGGGAATTCGTCTCGGGGAATTACTTCCGCACTTTCGGATTGCAGCCCGCTGCGGGAAGATTTTTTACCGACGCGGACGATAACAAGGGCGCCGCGCTGACGGCGGTGATGAGTTACGACACCTGGGTACACGATTACGCTTCCGATCCCACAGTGATAGGGAGTTCGTTCCGGGTCAACACACAGCCGGTGACCGTTATCGGGGTCGCGCCCAAGGGATACTTCGGCGACCGGCTCACGAGCAACCCGCCGGAATATTACCTGCCCCTCGAGTCGATGGCGGTTCTGCTCAGCATCCCTTACCTGCACGATCCAGACGTGCAGTGGGCTTACATTGTGGGCCGCCTGAAGCCGGGTGTCTCCCAATCGGTTTTGCAGGCCAAGATCAGCGGCCTGCTAAGACAGCAATTCGCGACCCTCAAGAGGTTTCAGAACGATCGCGGAAGGGTATCCCTGTCGCGTTCGCACGTCGTACTCACTCCCGGAGGCGGCGGCATCCAGCAGTTGCAGGACCAGTACAAGGCGCATCTGCACCTGCTGACGTGGATCGCCGCCCTGGTACTGCTGGTCGCATGTGCCAACATTGCCAACCTTCTGCTGGTGCGAGGCATGAACCGGCGCATGGAGATGTCGGTGAGGACGGCGCTGGGAGCGCAGCGGAGCCGGATCGTGCGCCAGTTCCTGACCGAGAGCATCCTGCTTGCGGTGCTGGGCGGAATCGCAGGGCTGGGGGTGGCCTATGCCGGGGCGCGCATGCTGCTGACGCTCGCATTTCCCGGCGAACAGAGCGTACCGATCGAGGCTGCTCCATCCCTGCCCGTTATCGCCTTCGCGTTTGGACTGTCGCTGTTGACGGGCGTTCTGTTCGGGGTGGCTCCGGCATGGCTTGCGGCCCGGACCCAACCTGCCGATGCCCTGCGCAGCGGGACGCGGACGACCGCGGCTGGAGCTTCGCTGCTGCAACGCGGGCTGGTGGTTTTGCAGGCGGCGTTGTCGCTGGTTTTGATCATCGGCGCCGGGTTGTTTGCCGAGAGCCTCAACAAGCTGCAGAACTCCGACATGCATCTCGATTCGCGGAATCGTTACATCATCCACATCAATCCGCAGGCAGCCGGATACACGCAGACGCAGCTAGAAGCGCTGTATCGGACTCTGGAAGCAAATTTCCATGCGTTGCCCGGCGTGGTCAAGGTTGGCATCGCGACCTACACGCCGATGGAAGACAACAACTGGGGCAACACCATTCAGATCCAGGGAGTGTCCGATCAGGAAAAGGGTGCCTCGTTTGTGAAAGGCAACGCGGAGTATTTCGACTCGGTGGGAACCCACGTTCTGATGGGCCGCGGATTTACACCGCAGGACACGCTTGCAGCACCGGCCGTGACGGTGGTCAACAAGGAGTTTGTAAAGCAGTTCTTCAAGCCGGGAGCCAATCCCATCGGGCACCGCATGGGATCTCCCGGCCCGAATAGTTCAGGGGCTTATGAGATTGTGGGCGTGGTCGATGACACCACTTACACGGCGGTGCAGTGGAAAGACCACGCCATGTATTTCGTTCCCATCATGCAGCGGCCCGCGCACACCGATGAGCCGATTGAAAAGGACATGTCGCTCTACGCCGGAGCCATCGTGGTACAGACTGACCGGCCGGTCAATGAGATGGAAAAGCTCGCCGGACGGGTGTTGTCCGGGATCAATCCCAATCTAACCATCGTGAAGTTCCAGACCTTTGACCAGCAGATCGCCGACCGGTTCACCGACGAACGAATGATCTCGCGGCTGACCACGCTGTTCGGAGCACTGGCGCTGCTGCTGGCGACCATCGGGCTGTATGGCGTGACGGCATACACGGTGGTGCGCCGCACTTCGGAGATCGGAATCCGCATGGCACTGGGCGCGGAACGCACGCGCGTCGTGGGCATGGTGATGCGCGGCGCGCTGGTGCAGGCACTCATCGGTCTGATTCTCGGCGCGCCACTGGCCATGCTTTCAGTGCGGTATGTGAAGACACAGCTTTACGAAATCACGGCCGTCGACCCGATGGTGATGGGCGGGGCGATCCTGATACTGGCTGCGGCCGCTTGTGTCGCGGGGCTGATCCCGGCTCGCCGCGCGGCGTCGATCAATCCCGTGCAGGCGCTGCGCGTGGAATAAGATCGCGCTGGCAACCAGGCTCAGACTGAACTTACGGGACAGCACTCGCGGCTCTCCCTGTCCCTTCCGGCCGGATTGGCCCGGGACAGGTCGCATCCATGGACCCGCGCCCGCAGAAAGAGGTCTAATCGAGGCCAGCATCGATTCACGCGGCACAGGGAGTCGTGATATGCCGGACCTCGGTACGGCCTGATGGCTTACTCGGTGGAACTGCGCACGCACGGAGATGGGCGTTCGCATGGCGCTGGGTGCGGACCGGTCGGATGTACGGCGCCTGGTGATGTGCCAAGGCATGCGCCTGGCCTTGTTCGGCCTGGCCGCGGGTATTGCAGCCGCGCTGGGCCTTACGCGCTTCGCGGCCAGCCTGCTGTTCGGAGTGAAGGCGTGGGATCCGGCATCTTTTCTGGCCGCGCCCATTCTGCTTGCCGCGATCGCCCTGTTTGCGGTTTGGCTTCCTGCCCGCCGGGCGTCGCGGGTAGACCCGATGGGGGCGCTCAGAAACCAGTGATGCGGCGATGGACAGGAATGTACGCTACTCGCGAACGCCGATGCCGAGGGCTTTCATCTTGCGATAAAGATGGCTGCGCTCCAGCCCGAGCATTTCGGCGGCGCGGCTCACGTTGTTGCGCGCTTCTTCAATCTTCTTGAGGATGTAGTCGCGCTCATAGGCGTCGCGCGCCTGCTGCAGCGAAGAAAATGCTGCGGTGGATCGGGCTCCCGATTTCTGGGTCAGCGGCGGCAGTTGCTTGCGCTCGATGCGGAGGGTGCGCGGATTCAAAATGAGCACGCGCTCGACGACGTTTTTGAGCTCGCGCACGTTGCCGGGCCAGTGGTAGCTTCCCAGGACTTCAAGGGCCTCTTCGGTGATTTCCACGCGGGGGCGGCCATACTGGCGGCCAAATTCTCCGAGAAATTCGCGAACCAGGTGCGGGATGTCCTGCTTGCGTTCGCGCAGAGGCGGAACAAAGAAGGGCACCACGTTGAGGCGGTAGAAGAGGTCTTCGCGGAAGTTGCCGCGGGCGATCTCCTCCTCCAGGTCCTTGTTGGTCGAGGCGATGAGGCGGACATCGACCCGCAGCGCCTGGGTTCCGCTGACCGGGGTAAACATGCCATCGTCGAGGGCGCTGAGAACCTTGGCCTGGGTCTTGAGGCTCATGTCGCCGACCTCATCGAGAAAGAGGGTTCCGCTATCGGCGCGCTCCAGCGTGCCTCGCTGTTCAGGCGGTCCGCCGGGCTGGGCGCCATGCCGATACCCGAACAACTCGGCCTCGATGTGATCTTCGGGGATGGCGGCGCAGTTGAGCTCGACGAAGACTCGCTCGCGGCGCAGGCTCTCGGCATGGATGGAGCGGGCGATGAGTTCCTTGCCGGTGCCTGATTCGCCATAGATGAGGACGCGCCCGTTGGTGGGGGCCATCAACCGGATCTGCTGGCGGAGAGCCTTGACCGGTACGCTGTCACCGGTAAGGACGGAGCCGACGCTGAACTGGCGCTTGAACTCGAAGTTTTCGGCGCGGAGGCGGCGGGCCTCAACGGCGTTCTTTAGAACGATGAGGGTGCGATCGAGGGAGAGCGGTTTTTCGAGGAAATCGTAAGCGCCCAGCTTGGTCGCCTTGACGGCGGCTTCAATGGTGCCGTGGCCGCTGACGATGACCACCTCGGGGCGGGTTTCGCGAGCCATGCGGCGCACGTCGGCGAGAACGTCGAGGCCGTCGCGATCGGGCAGCCAGATATCGAGCAACACCACGTCGTAAGGCGCATCTTCGATGAGCACCAGGGCCTCTGCGGCCGTCGCGGCCGTGGCCACGGCGTAGCCTTCTTCACGAAGGATTTCCTCCAGCGACGAGCGAATTTCGGCCTCGTCGTCCACCACCAGAACGTGGTTCATGCGCGGACATCCTTTGCGGTCTCGGCAGTAATGGTGTCGCCATTGGACTGAACGATAGAAGGAACGGGTTCCATGAGGGGGATACGCAACAGGAAGCGGGCGCCCTTGGGGCTGTTGGATTCGGCGCGGATAGAGCCGCCGTGCTCCTGAATGATTTTGGCGGCGATGGAAAGGCCGAGGCCGGTGCCGCGATGCTTGGTCGAGTAGAAAGGCAGGAAGAGGCGTTCGCGGATTTCGTCGGTGAGGCCGTGGCCGGTGTCGCACACGGCGAATTCGACGGCGGTGCCGTCTTCGCTGAGGGCGGAGCTGACGGTGAGCACACGCAGCAGGCTGCCCTGCATGGCTTCTGCGGCATTGTCGATGAGGTTTGCCAGGGCGCGGCGGATGGCCTCGGGATCGGCCATGACCGGGGGCAGTCCCGACTCCAGTTCGCGCTTGATTGAAATGCCGTCAAGTCGGCCGGCGAACAAGGCAAGGGCCTCGTCGGTGACCTGGTTGAGATCGCAGGCGCGCGGTTGTGGCGCGGGGAACTGGGCCAGGGCGGAGAACTGGTCGACGAGGGTGCGGAGGGTAGCTACGCAGCCAAGGATGACTTCGCTGCATTTACGGATGACGTTGGGCGAGTCAGGCTGGTGGCGGTCGAGGTGGCGGCCAATGCGTTCAGCGGAGAGCGCGATGGGGGTGAGGGGGTTTTTGATTTCGTGGGCGACGCGCTGGGCCACTTCTTTCCAGGCCAGCTGGCGTTGAGCGCGGAGCAGTTCGGTGGTGTCTTCGACCACCAGCACAGTTCCCTGCTTGCCGCGCGCAAGGTCGAGGCGCGCGCTGGTGACGCCAAGGTGCATAGTGCGGCCGCGAGCATGCAGTTCAATCTCGGTGGAAGCGGCGCCCATGCGGCGGCCGCGGCGGATGACGGTAGCAAATTCGTCGGCGCATTCGGCCGGCATCATGGAATTGATGGCGAGGCCGCGCAATTCCGCGTCCCCTTCGCGTCCCATAAGGGCGGCAAAGGCACGGTTGGCCTGCAGCACAGTGCCGAAACCATCCAGGGTGACGACGCCGCTGGGAATGGTTTCAAGAATGATTTCAAGTTCGCGGCGGCGCTCTTCAATGGCCTGGTTGGCCGCGGTGAGCTGGGCCGAGGAGCTCTGCGCCATCTGGCGGCTGGCTTCAAGATCGGCGGCCATGTGGTTGAAGGAACGCACCAGCTCGGCCATTTCGCCGGTTGTGACCAGGCCTACGCGCTGCTGATATTTGCCGGCGGCGATCTCGTCCATGGCGTCGGCCAGCGCCGCCACCGGCCGGGTGATCTGCTTGGAGAGAAACATGGCGAGCCATACGCTGGTGAAGAAGACCAGCACCGTGATCAGCAGCAGCATCAGGATGAATGTGGTCCGCACCTGGTGTCGGGAGCGGAATAGGCGCCAGTATTCATCGGCGCCGGTACGGATGCGCACGGCGGTCTGGCTCAATCCCTGGGGCATGGGCAGGGCCACCACAACCACCTTCCCCGATCCGGATGCCGACATGCCAAGCTCATAGTCCTGGGTGCCAACAACAATGAGGGGATCGTCGGTTCTGTGCGCGACGGCGAGCACGCTGGCCGAGAAAGGCGAGTTCAGGCGGATGACCTGCTCTCTTTCTCCCTCATCGAGCCAGGGAAGAAGGCTCGCGGGGCTGGCCTCAGCCGGTTCCTGGAATGCCGCGATCTTGTGCCGTTCCTTGTCGTAAACGATGGCAAAACCGCCCGAGAGGGTGATGCGATGGGACCCCAGGATATTGCGGAGGCTGATGGGATCGAGGTCGAGCGCCCCGGAAGCGGTGATTGACTCGGCCTCGACCCGGGCGTTGTTAGCCACGTACTGAGCCAGTTCTCCGACCACGCGGGATGAATCCTCGCGTAGTTCCGAGGTGTTGGGCGAGAACCAGCGGTCGATGGAGCGGTTCATGAGCTGAAAGCTGAACAGAAACATCAGCACCGCGGGGGTCAGCGCGATGAGCGCGGCGCCGAGCACCATGCGGGTGCGCAGGCGGGCCCCGAGGGCGCTGCTGCCCTGGTCGGCGTAAAGCTTGAGAATGTTCCTCAGCAGCAGCAGGAGCAGGACGATTAGCAGCAGGAACAACACGACCGTCAGCCCGGTGAAGACCAGGGTTTCGCCCGAGGTTTCGGGGTTGAGAAAGCCAACGCCGGAAGTGTTGAACCAGTTGAGAGCACCGAGAAGCGCGAAGAAAAGGAGGACCCCGCCCGAGAGCAGGACCACGGCGCGCCGCCGGCGATCTCCCTTGAAGAACATGGGGCGATTATAGTGCGGGGACGTGGAAGAAGCAGGCCCTTGGTGGGATGATCGTAGGGCGAGGGCAGCGGTTCGGGGAAGGTCCCGCCCATCGAAGCATGGAGGCAGGGAATGGGCGTATTCGCCAGGTTTCGGGGGGCAGTGATTCCGGGGTTAGCCTGCGGGATTCTGCTAGGTTGCCTCACATGGCAGGGACGAGCCCAGGACGGCGGCGCGGTGGAAGTCGCCTCCGCCCGGACGGACCTGGCGCGGCACGATTTTTTCTACGCTGGCGAGGCACGGCAGGAGCGGATGTTCATCGTGCGCAACGGAAAGGTCGCCTGGGACTACACCTACCCGGGGAGCGGCGAAATCAGCGATGCGGTACTGGAATCCAACGGGCACATCCTCTTCGCACACCAGCACGCGATCACCGAGATCGATCAGAACTACAAAGTGATCTGGAATTTCGACGCGCCCGCCAACACTGAGATCCACACTGTTCAGCGTTTCGGCAAGGACGCGATCGCGTTCATCGAGAACGGCGATCCTCCCAGCCTGATCATCCTGCGCCTCCGCGACAACACCGTGCTGCACAAATTCCCGCTGGCTGCCGCTCACCCGGAAAATATCCACCCGCAGTTCCGGCGCATGCGTGTAACCCCGGCGGGGACGCTGCTGGTGGCACACATGGACATGGGCAAGGTCATCGAATACAGCGTCTGGAACAGGAAGCTGTGGAGCTATAACGCTCCGGGCGTGTGGGACGCCGAACCTCTCGCCAACGGCGATGTGCTGATTGCGGGAAACAACGAGAAATATGCGCGGGAGGTGAATCGCAAGGGCCAAACGGTGTGGGAATTTACGTCCGCCGACGCGCCGGAACTGAAGCTGGCTAACATGCAGACGGCCACGCGACTGAAGAACGGTGACACGCTCATTACCCAATGGGTGAACGAATGGGCTGGACCGGTCGACAAGGCCAGCGCCCCGGTTCAGGCCATCGAAGTAACTCCGGAGAAGAAGGTGGTCTGGGTGCTGAGGTCGTGGGAGGCGCCGGTCGACTTGGGACCATCAACCAACGTTCAGATCCTGGACGATGGGGATCCCGAGCGGAAACCCGCCTCCAGCCCGAGCCCGCGGCCGGCGCATCAAAAAGCGACGCGCCGGCATTGACCGGCGATCCTAAGCAAGCACCTCGGACGGCGCGGTCCACGGTCGCTTCTGGCTTTCTGCAACGCCGCGGTGGGTGAGAGTTCCCTTCCACGTATTGAGCCCGTCGGCGAGGCCGGGGTCCTGGAGCAGCGCTTCGCGTGCGCCCTGGTTTGCCAGTCGCATCAGGTAGGGAAAAGTGGCATTTGTGAGGGCCAGGGTGGACGTGTGCGGCACCGCGCCCGGCATGTTGGTCACGCAGTAGTGGACCACCCCATCGACGGTATAGCTGGGATTGGAGTGCGACGTGGGACGCGCGGTTTCAACACAGCCGCCCTGATCGATGGCAACATCCACAATGACCGCGCCCTTCTTCATTTTGCTGACCATGGCGCGGGTGACGATCTTGGGAGCGGTAGCGCCCGGAATGAGGACGCCGCCAATCACCAGGTCGGCCTCGCGGGTGGCGTGGGCGATGTTGTAGCTGTTTGAAGCCAGGGTGAACACCCGGCCATTGAAGATGTCGTCGATCTCGCGCAGGCGATTGAGATTGAGGTCGACAATCGTGACCTTGGCGCCAAATCCCAGGGCAATGCGCGCGGCGTTAGTGCCCACGATGCCGCCGCCGATGATGGTGACGTGAGCGGGGGGGACGCCAGGGACGCCTCCTAGCAGAATCCCCCGGCCTCCCTTCTCCTTTTCGAGGTAAGACGCGCCCACCTGCACGCTCATGCGGCCGGCAACTTCGCTCATGGGGGTGAGCAGGGGCAGAGTGCCCTGGCGATCCCGCACCGTCTCGTAGGCGATCCCGATGACTTTGGCCTGAAGCAGTTTGTCGGTCAGATCGGGAATCGGCGCCAGGTGAAGGTAGGTGAACAGGACCAGCCCCTCGCGAAAATAGACGTACTCGGATTCCACCGGTTCTTTAACCTTGACGACGGTGTCCGACTTGCCCCAGACATTTCCGGCGTCGCCGACAATTTCAGCGCCCGCGTCCTGGTATTCGGCATCGGGAAAACTGGATTGGGCGCCGGCATTTGTTTCAACCAGCACTTTGTGGCCGGCATCGGTCAGGGCTTTGGCAGCGGCGGGGGTAACCCCCACGCGCGACTCGTGGTCTTTAATTTCTTTAGGAACACCGATGATCATCGTTCTGGCTCCTGTGCGGCTCGGTCTGCAGTTTGATGCGCGGGGAGACGCAGTTTTTGGTTTTGGATGTCGCCATTGTCGAGGCGTAGTCAGTTCATCTTCTCGCGCGCATCTTTCCAGAGATCGATGCCGGCATCCTGGGCGTGGCGCTCGATTTCGGAGAGTTCGGCAGGACTGAATTCCAGTTTCTTCAACGCATTGAGAGAATCGTCGAGCTGCTCAACATTGCGGGCTCCGATGAGCGCGGAGGTGACGCGCCGGTCGCGCAGCACCCAGGCGATCGCCATCTGCGCCAGCGATTGGCCGCGTGATTTGGCAATGTCGTGCAGGGCGCGGACGCGCGCAATGTTGCCCTCGTTGAGAAACTGCTTGAGCAGCGAGGAGTTTTCCGCGGTGGCACGTGAACTGGAAGGAACCCCGTTAATGTATTTATCGGTCAGCAGCCCCTGGGCGAGGGGTGAGAACGCGATGCAGCCAACGCCGAGTTCATCCAGGGTTTCGAGCAGGCCGTGTTCGATCCAGCGGTTAAGCATGGAGTAAGAAGGCTGATGAATGAGCAGCGGCACTCCCATGCGCTTGAGAATCTCGGCGGCTTCGCGGGTGCGTTCGGGGCTGTAGGAGGAGATGCCCACATAGAGGGCCTTGCCCTGGTGCACGGCGCTGACGAGGGCACCCATGGTTTCTTCAAGGGGAGCGTTATCCCAGGGGCGGTGTGCGTAGAAGATATCGACATAGTCCAGCCCCATGCGCTGGAGGCTGTCATCGAGCGAGGCGAGCAGATATTTGCGCGACGCGCCAATGCCGTAGGGACCGGGCCACATGTCCCAGCCTGCCTTGGTGGAGATGACCAATTCGTTGCGGAGATTGCGGAAGTCTTTGCGCAGGATCTGGCCAAAGTTTTCTTCCGCGGAGCCGTAGGGCGGCCCATAGTTGTTGGCCAGGTCGAAGTGCGTCACGCCGCGGTCAAAGGCCCGGCGGACCATGGCGCGGCCCGTTTCGAAGACATCGGCGCCGCCGAAGTTCTGCCAGAGGCCGAGAGTGATCGCCGGCAGCACCAGGCCCGAGCGGCCGCAGCGGCGGAAGGTGGCGTGGTCGTAACGCGTTGGATTAGGGATATAGGGATTTTGCATAACGAAGCTAGCTTACTGCTTCAGGCGCTTCCATGGCGTGAGAACCCGCCAAAAGCGTCGAAGGGCGGGATGTACCCGCGACTCGGCGTTTGCCCTCAAAGCCGAATTAACAGACACCTATATAGAACGAATCAGGTAGTGCCCGCCACTAAATGCGTCCGCGAGAGCTAACCTCGCGGCATCCGGACCGATATGCCGCCCATAACGCTCGAAGTACTTACTCATAGCCTGAGCGCTCTCGTTCTTAGAGAACAATCCAAGAAGTACCAGTTGTCGAACATCAGTGTGAAATCCGTATCCCGTTCTTGGCCAGTAGTAGACTTCGCCAGTGGAGCACCCAGGCGAGAACGACGCAGCGAACCCCGCCAGCGTCGGTTCGATTCTTGCGATCTCTTTGAGGATAGGATCCCAGCGATCGATGTCATGGTTGACGGCCCACACATTGAACTCATGCCCGCGGCCTTGTGGATCAGTTCGATTGACCGCGCCCTCCGAGTAATAGGCCACATGTTGGGCGATATCCCACGCTGTGTCCCAATACCAGAAGTCCCGCTCTGCGCCCCATGCGATCCATAAACAGAGGCTAGCTTCCTTCTCGAAGTCGCGATTGAGTCTGCCCAGGGCAGGAAAATTCTTGATGAACCAGATATTGCTGAAATATTTATACCAGCGGTCGCCCGCGGAGGCGGGAAGTTTTCCGGCCAGGATGTCCTTGATTATCTTCCCGATTGACTCATGAAGAATGCTGAAAATGGCTGCGACGTTTGCACGCATCCCTGACCAGTAGTCGGTCGGATCTTCGCCGGGAGACTTGAAAGCATTTTTGGTGTTAATCGCCTTGAGATAATCGAACGCAGATCCGCCCGCTTGAGAAGCGGCATCGTCCGCCATAGCTGAGAAGAGATCTCGTATCCCTTCTGCACTCTTCTGGTCCTGTCTGATTATCCCATCGGCATTATTAAACATCCCGCCGACGACTGCCCCGAGCACGCCACCGCTGATGCCCGCGGCGACGATCGCTTCTACAAAGTTTTGCCTATTTATCTCAGCATCGACTTTAAACTTGATTCCTGCGAGCAAATCCTGCTGCTTGTGGTAGGCCACGCCATAGCCGTGGGCGATGGTGTCAACCAGTCCGAGCCAAGCCTCCATTGCCTGGGAGAATATGTTGACTAACTTGTATACCTTTTGCGCTGCAGGATTGTTTTCGGGCACTTCGATCGGGTGGTCGAATGGATCACTCACGGGGCGCCTCCAGTCGGCTTCAGTCGTCGGTTTCCGCGACAGTGCGATGATCTCGCCAAGAATCCCAGCGGTCGTACACCTGCGATAGTTCTACAAATGACCTGACGGTTTCATTTTTGGTCCTTTTTGCAGATTTATTACTCCGCATTGTCGATCTGGGCGCGCTGCAACTTGTCGGAGAAATCGACGTAGACTGCCTTCCACGTGGTGAAGAAATCCAGCGCTTCGGAGCCTTCACGGTGGCCGTTGCCGGTGTGTTTGACGCCGCCAAAGGGCAGGTGAACCTCGGCGCCGATGGTCGGGGCATTGATGTAAGTGATGCCGGCTTCGAGGTCGCGGATGGCGGCGAAGGCGCGGTTGACGTCGCGGGTATAGAGCGCGGTGGACAGGCCGTAATCGATGGCGTTGGCCATCGCGACTGCCTGTTCAAAGCTGTCGAATTCCAGCAGGCTCACCACCGGGCCGAAGACTTCTTCGCGGGCAATACGCATGTCGGGCTTGACGGCGCTGAACACGGTGGGCGCAAAGAACGTTCCCTTGCTGTGGCTGCCCTCGGTGAGGGCTTCGCCGCCGAGCAGGAGTTTGGCGCCTTCATTCTTGGCGATGTCAACGTATTTGCGGGAGGTCTCGATCTGCTGTTCATTAACCTGCGGACCGACGTCGACACCGGCCTCAAGACCGTTACCGACTCGAAGCTTTTCGGCGCGTTCCACCAGCCGGGAGGCAAACTCGGTTGCGATTCCCTTCTGCAGCAGGATGCGGCTGGTCGCGGTGCAGCGCTGGCCGGTGGTGCCGAACGCGCCCCACAGCGCGCCGTCGACGGCCAGGTCCAGGTTGGCATCGTCCATGACGATCTGGGCGTTTTTGCCGCCCATCTCGAGCGACACCTGCTTGAAGTTGGCAGCGGCGCGCTGGGCGACATAGGAGCCGACTTCGCTCGATCCGGTAAAGCTGATGGCGCGCACGTCGGGATGTTCGAGCAGAGGCGCGCCCGCATCGGGGCCGAAGCCGGTGACGATGTTGACCACGCCGGGAGGCAGGCCGGCGTCCATCAGCGTCTGCACCAGGTTGTAGGTGGAGAGCGGAGTGTCTTCGGCGGGCTTGATCACACAGGTGTTGCCGGCCACCAGCGCGGGAAACAGCTTCCACGAAGGGATCGCCATGGGGAAGTTCCAGGGCGTGATCATGCCCACGACTCCCACGGGCATACGGATGCTCATGGCGAACTTGTTCTGCAGTTCGCTGGGCGTGGTTTTGCCAAAGAGGCGGCGGCCTTCGCCGGCGACGTAGAAGGCTTCGTCGATGGCTTCCTGAACGTCGCCGCGGGTTTCGGCCAGGACTTTGCCCATTTCACGGGTCATGGCGCGGGCGTAGTCCTCCTTGCGGTCCTGCAGCAGCTGGCCGGTGCGGTAGAGGATCTCGGCACGCTTGGGGGCGGGAAAGAGCCGCCAGGAAGCGAAAGCCTTCTTAGCCGCGGCAACGGCGACCGCGACGTCTTCGGCGCCGGAAGCGGGAAACTCGCCTACGACATCGGCGTGGTCGGCAGGGTTCAGGTTCAGAAACGTCTTGCCGCTGCGCGCCGGCAGCCATTCGCCGCCAATCAGATTTTTCATTACCGGGTGAGACATGAGGACCTCGACAGACAGGTTTATGGGTACCAGGTTTCAGGTGTCACGATCAGGGGACGTTGAAATAGACAAGGCCCCTGCAAACTATAGTGCTGCACGGAGCCCTAGAGCGGCCCCCGGTGAGTTATTCTGGCGGTACGGCAAACACTAGAGTTTATAGCACCGGCGCGCCCTCTCGCCCATGCCTGGGCCTTCCGTGCGGCATAGTTCCAGTGGCCGTACAATGAAACTGAGGTTTACCCAAAACTTCCAATGCCTTCGAACGGCTATCCCTCGCGCCCTTCACGCTCTCACGGTCTCCGCTCGCTCTTCAGCATGTTCTCGAGCGACCTGGCGATCGACCTCGGCACGGCCAACACGCTTGTCTTCGCTGCCGGCAAAGGGATCGTTGTGAACGAGCCCTCGATTGTGGCCATCAACAAGAACACCGGCGAAGTCGAGGCCGTGGGTAAAGAAGCGAAGGACATGCTTGGCCGAACGCCGGGCAACATCGTCGCCATCAAGCCGATGAAGGACGGCGTCATCGCCGACTTCAAAGTCACCGAGAAGATGCTGAACTACTTTATCCAGAAGGCGCACAACCGCAAGATGCTGGTGCACCCGCGCATCGTGATCGGGGTGCCTTCAGAGATCACGCAAGTGGAAAAGCGCGCGGTTGAAGACTCGGCCTATCGCGCCAAGGCCAGCGAAGTTTACCTGGTGGAACAGGCCATGGTCGCAGCTATCGGCGCCGGTCTGCCCATCACCGAGCCTTCGGGCAACATGGTGGTGGACATCGGCGGCGGCACGACCGATATCGCCGTCATCTCCCTGTCGGGCATCGTCTATTCGCGGTCGGTGCGGATGGCCGGCAACCAGATGGACGAGGCGATCACCAACTATCTGAAGCGCAAGTACAACCTGCTCATCGGCGAACGCACTGCCGAGCACATCAAGATGGAGATCGGCTCGGCTTTCCCTCTGGACAAGCCGATCACGCTCGAAATCAAGGGCCGCAACCTGATCGAGGGCGTGCCCAAGACCATCAGCATCGACGACAGCGAAATCCGCGAGGCCCTGGGTGAATCGATCGCGGTCATCCTGAACGCGATTCGCGTAGCCCTGGAGCGGACTCCGCCGGAGTTGTCCGCCGATATATCCGATCGCGGCATTGTGCTGACCGGTGGCGGCGCGCTGATCAAGAACCTGGACAAGCGTATCCGCGAAGAAACCGGCCTGCCGGTTTCGGTGGCCGACGATCCATTGGCGTCGGTGGTTCTCGGCACCGGAAAAATGTTGTCGGACTTCAGGCTTCTGCGCAAGATCAAGATCGATTAATAGAGTGAGCAGCGCACAGTGATCAGTGATCAGTTTTCGGCGGCTGGCGCCGGTAACGCTGTGCTGACCACTGTTGACTGATTACTGACCACTGGTTTATGGAATCCTTACTCTTCCGCTACCGTAACCTGCTCGTGCTGCTGGCATTGCTGGTGGCGCAGATCATCGGGCTCGCCATGCAGGTACGGCGGTCGGAGACAGGACGCATGACTCTGGATTCGGCGGATGGGTCAGGCGTCCGGCTGATCCGGTTGTGGGCCAACGCGTTGGTGTCTCCTCCGGAGCGCGCGGTCGAAACTTCCAAGACCGGGGTGGGTGGATTCTGGCAGAACTACCTCGATCTGCGCGATGTCCGGCAGCAGAACAAGGACCTGCAGGCGACCATCGACCGGCTGCGCCTCGAGCAGGCTGCGCTGGTGGAAGATGCGCGCCAGGGGCAGCGACTGCAGGCGATGTTGAATTTCCAGCAAAAGTACGTCTACAAGACGCTCCCCGCGCAGGTCATCGGATCCAGCGGCACTGATCAGGCGCGGGTGTTTTACCTCGACAAGGGCAAGGACTACGGGCTGACTCACGATATGGCGGTGATCACCGCGGATGGGATCGTGGGCAAGATCCGCGAGGTATTTCCGCGCTCGGCGCAGGTGCTGGCCATCAACGATCAGAGCAGCGGCGCGGGAGTCATTCTGGAAAAGACCCGCATCCGGGGAATCCTGCGCGGCAATGCGGACGGCAAGCCCCAGATCGTGGGCATCCTGGCGGACCAGCGCATTCAGCCCGGCGAACAGGTGCTGACCGCGGGCGGCGACGAGATCTTCCCGCGCGGCCTGCCCGTCGGCGTGGTCGAGAAGGTGGAGCGCGATCCGGACCGGGACGCGTTCATAGACATTGTCGTCAAGCCGGCGGCGCACCTGGACCGGCTCGACGAAGTGCTGGTGATTACTTCGACTCAGCCCCGTTTTTCTGACCAGCAAAACAAGGACCTGGCCAGGAGCGAGGAATTGAAGGGCGTCGAGGCTGCGGAACTGGCGGAGAAGCGGAAGGCGTCCGAGATCATGGCGGAGCGGCTGCCGGGTCTCATCGACCCCAACCTCCCGGCGGATCAGCAACCTCTGCACGACACTTCAAACCCCAACCCGGTGGCGCATCCTCCCATGCCCCTCCACCCTGATCGCTTCACCCCGGGCGGCTCCGCGAATCCGGCTTCGCAGCAGGGAGGGGGCGATGGCACCCCCGCGCGGCCTTTGCAGCCGGCCCGACGCGGTGATGGCGCGGCGGCCAAGACCCCTGCCTTGCCGGGCGCGGCGGTGAAGCCGGGCAGCTCGGCCAAGCCCGCCGATGCGGCCAAAACGAGCAGTACGGCAAAGCCGGGCGGCACAGACAAGCAGCCGGGAGCCAGGCCGGTCAGCCCCAAACCCGCCTCCAAGCCACCGCAGAACGCGTCTCCCAAGCCCCCCGCCAGCCCTGCAACCGACACTCCCCAGCCGAGGAATCCGTGATGTCGGTGCTGACCGTGAACACCCGGCGCGATCTGGAAATCCACCGCTACCCTGCCCCGCTTTACCTGGCCGCGCCGATCCTGGCCCTGGTACTGCAGGCGTTGTTACCGCGCCTCATCGGCCAGTGGGCCTACTTCGACCTGCCCCTGGTGGTTACGGTTTATTTCTCGCTGGGGCGGCGCAGCCCGATCCAGGGCATGTTCATGGGCGGGGTGCTGGGCATCTTTGAAGATGCCCTGACCAACCGGGCCATTGGAATCAACGGCATTGCCAAGACCATCGCCGGCTACCTGGCGGCTTCGGTAGGCATTCGCATCGATGTGCAGAACACGCTGATCCGGCTGATGCTCAACTTCGTCCTGTCGCTGCAGTGCAGCGCCACCGATGTTTTCATCAACCGTGTCCTGCTGGGTTTGGAGCTGCGCTGGGACTGGCTGACGTTCCTTTACGTGGCACTCGGCAATTCGATCATCGCGCTGTTTCTGTTTCCGCTGCTCGACCGGTTCCAGTTAAGGGATTGACCTGGATACCCCGGGCCCGGAGCGGCAACTGCCGATCAGACCGTACATGAATCCAGCTTCCGATGGATGTAACCGCAATCAGGATCGCTGTATGCTAAGAGCACAGAACCCCCATGCTGTCTGACCTCCCCAACCGCGGCGAGAAGCTCTCCACCTTCAAGTCCACGACGGTCCAGTACCTCATTCTGCTGATGATGCTGGCGCTGACGGCCGGACTGTGGAGGCTCCAGGTGCTGGGCGCCAACAACTTCAAGGTGCTGGCGGAACAAAACCGCATCCGCAAAGTGCCCATCCTGGCGGCGCGGGGCAAGCTCTTTGACCGCGAAAACCGGCTGGTGGTGGATAACTACCCCTCGGTTTCCTGCTTCCTGGTCCGGGAGATGAATCGCAACGTGGACGCCGATCTGCCCCAGATCGCCCAGGGCCTGCATCTCGACCTCGAGCAGTTGAAGGCAACGCTGCGCCACTACCGCGCCGCTCCCGGCTATCAGCCCATTCCCATCAAACAGGACATCACCGCCGACGAGCAGGCGTTTATCGAAGCCCACCGTAACGAGCTGCCCGAGCTCGAAACCATCGACGAAGAAAGACGCCTGTATCCCCGCGACGGGTTTGCCGCGCACCTGATCGGTTACGTCGGCGAAGTGAGCGAAGAGGATCTCAACAATCCCCGCTATGCCGTGTATGAACCGGGGGACGTGGTGGGCAAGGCAGGGGTGGAGGAAACCTACGACGCGCTGCTGCGGGGGCAGGACGGATCGCGGGACGTGATCGTCGACAGCCACGGCCGCGAGGTGGGCTACCTGAGAACCCAGCACGCGGTTCCCGGTCAGGACTTGAAGCTGACCATCGATAACGACCTGCAGCGCGCCGCGGAGCTCGCCCTGGGGGACCGCAACGGAGCGATTGTGGCCATGGATCCCCGTAACGGGGAGATCCTGGCCATGGTTTCGCGGCCCAGCTACGACCCCAACGCCTTCGCCATCCGCATCGGCCGCAGCGACTGGAACAAGCTGATCACGGACCCCAACCATCCGTTGATGAACAAAGGCATCCAGGCCCAGCTTGCCCCCGGATCCACATTCAAGATCGTGATGTCGGTGGCGGGGCTGCAGGAGGGCATCGCGCAAAATCTGAAGGTTAATTGCGCCGGCGGGTGGGGGCCTTATGGGTTCTTCCATCACTGCGATGAGAAGCACGGCGCTGTCGATATCCACAACGCGATTCCCTACTCCTGCGACACCTTCTATTACCAGCTTGGGGACCGGCTGGGTATCGATCGCATCGCCGACTATGCAACCCGCTTCGGCTATGGACAGAAGACGGGAGTCGATCTGCCCGGGGAGCAGGCCGGGCTGATGCCCTCGGCCAAGTGGCTGATGAAGAACTACCACCGCAAGTGGTACGCGGACGAGACGCTGGACGTGGCCATCGGCCAGGGCGCGGTGGAAGCGACCCCCTTGCAACTGGCGCGGATCATCGGAGGGATCGCGTCGGGCGGCCACCTGGTGCGGCCCCACACGGTGGTTCCCGATCAGCTTCCCGAAGAGTTTCGCAAGACGCTGGTGGACAGCTTTCCCGGTTCGGGCGATGCCAATGTGCCGATCGACCTGGAGAACTGGGTGACGATCACGGACGGTATGGCGCAGGTCACTCAGCCTGCCTACTTCCATACCGCTGGATCGGCTCATCTCGAGGGGATCGATTTCGGCGGCAAGACGGGAACAGCGCAGCTGATGAGCCACCAGGCACTGGACCGGACCTCGAAGGGCCGCACCACCTATCCCAATGTATGGTTCGTGGGAGTAACGCCGCGGCGCAATCCGGAACTGGTGGTGGCGGTGCTGTGGCAGAACGGCGAATTCAGCTATTACCCGGCGCGCATCGGGGCCAAGGTGGTGGCGGCCTACGTGGAGAAGCAGCGCCGCCTGGCCAATAACCTTATGCCGCCGAAGACCGCGGCCCCGAAACCGGTAGAGGTGGGAGCGGTGTGGTCGTCGCCCGGCGCGCCTGGAGCGGGAATTAGTCCGGGGCAGGGCGGAGGGATTCAGGGTGGCCATTTCACCGTCGATTCCAGGGGCCAGGTCACGCCGGGTACGCCCCCGGCTGCGAAGGCCCCTCCCGGTCCGGGCGAGCATGCCCGCCCCGCGGTGCCCGCGCCAAAGCCGGCCGTGATCCCTTCCCGAAGCGGCATGCTCCTGCATCGGGGAGCGCTGCCATGAACCCGGCGCGCCGGTTTCTGAGCTTCCGCGATTTCGACTGGGGCCTGCTGCTGATGGTCGTGGCGCTCTGCATCATCTCGGTGCTGGAGATCTATTCGGCGACCCTGCACACAAAGTATGTCGGCTTTCATACCAAGCAGGTCTTCTACATCATCGCCGGGCTGGCGGCGATGTTTGTGTTCGCCAAGATCGACTACCACCGGCTGCTGGACTGGGTTCCCTGGGCTTACGGCGTCAGCGTGCTTTCCCTGATTGCGGTCCGCCTGGTGGGTCATAAGGAACTGGGCGCCCGGCGTTGGATCAAGATGGGGCCGATGCACTTTCAGCCCTCGGAGTGGGTCAAGCTGGTACTGATCCTGGCCATGGCGCGATACGTCGCCAACCTTGGCGCTCGGGGATTTACCTGGAAGGAGATCTTCAAAGGGTTTGCCCTGATCGGGGTTCCGATGCTGCTGGTGCTGGCGCAGCCTGACATGGGTACGGCGCTGACGTATTCTCCGGTCTTGCTGGCGGGACTCTTCCTGGGTGGAATCAACCTCCGCCAGGGCCTGATTCTGAGCGTGGCGGGGCTGGCGCTGGTGCTGGGTGTGTGGAACAGCGGCAAGCTGCTCAAGCCGTATCAGAAAGCCCGGCTCACCAGCTTCATCAATCCCGACAACGATCCCAAGGGCAGCGGCTACCAGATCCGGCAATCACTGATCGCGGTGGGGTCGGGCGGGGTATGGGGCCAGGGCAACGAGAAAGGCACGCAGACGCAGGGCGACTTCCTGCCTATCCCCCATGCAGACTTCATTTTTGCCGCGTTCAGCGAGGAACATGGCTTCGTCGGCGCGGTGTTTGTGCTGCTGCTATACTTCCTGATATTGATGCGTTTGATTCAAAACGCTCAGACAGCCGCCGACCTGCCCGGGTCCCTCATTATTATGGGAGTCGTGGCTGTGTTGACCTTCCAGATCGCGGTCAACGTGGGCATGGTCATAGGCTTTATGCCGGTAACCGGGATCCCCTTGCCACTGATGAGCTACGGCGGATCTTCGGTTCTGTTTACGTTCCTCGCGCTGGGCGTGGCCATGAATGTCCGCATGCGCAGGTTTGTAAACTGAAGAATCAAACGGGTTTATAGCTTATTGCCGCGATGGGTCAGTCCAGAGCGGCGAGAGAGTTCACAGATTTGCGCCGGCCAGGGTTCCAAACGGGACACGCGGCCCGGCAGGTTGGGTTCATGAGCACGCAGAGACGGGTAAGTCGCTGGCACCGCTTAATTTGCATGGAACGCACGGGGGAGGGATGGCCATCCGGCTCCCTCCAAGTCGTGCGGCACGTCTATGCAAGTGCCAGCGAAGGAACGGCCCCGCTGATGTCGATCGTCTGGTCGGCATGGGCATGGTTGGCCACAAAATTTCTGCCATCGGATCGCCCCCTAAGACAGCTTGTTCCGCCAGTACGCAAGGTACCCCGCCCCGGCATTCTGCCCTCCCGGGCTTCCCGGCGCGTCGCCTTCGGCAAACCAGTGTCTCCCCGGTCGTCCTTACCGCACATCCCCCTCCCTTCCGGAACCGCGTATCTCTATCGACCCTTGCCGCAAGCCCCGGACGGTAACCACCGCCGGGCGGAAAGGTACGATGGCAAAAGAGATATGCATTTCCAGCACGCCGCATGAGACGCGGCTTGCAATTCTTGAAGACGATCAGCTCGCGGAAATTTATTACGAGCGTGAAAACGAGTACACGCTGGCAGGCTCGATTTACAACGGCCGCGTCAGCCGCGTTCTCCCCGGCATGCAGTCCGCGTTTGTGGACCTGGGGCTGGAGCGGGACGCGTTCCTTTATGTAACCGACTTCCTCGAACTGGAAGATCCGGAAGAAGCCGACGAGCTGGAGCAGGCCGCAGCCAGTGGCGGAACCCACGCGATTCGCGAGGTCCGGTCAGGGCAGGGCGGCGAACGCGGCCCGCGGGAACAGCGCCAGCCCCGCGTTGAGCAGGAGCCAGCGGCACGCGAGCCCCATCGCGAACCGCGGGAATCTAATCGGGAACAGCGCGAACCTAATCGGGAACAGCGCGAACCAGCCCGGGAATCCGGGCGGGAACGGCGCTCCAGCATTGAAGCGGGTGCCGAAGCAGCCCGCGCAGGTGCCCCCGAGACGGAGCTCCGCCCGGCAAGCCATGTCGAAGGCGACGAAGGCGGGGCGGACGAGGCCGGCGCCAAGCGCTGGCGCGGACGTCGCCGCCGTCGCGGAGGCCGCGGGGCAACCGGACCGGTGGCCGATCCGGTAGAGACCGAGGCATTCGCCGAGACGTTTATGGAGCCGGCCGGAACCGCCGAGCCGGAATCCCCCAGCAACATCCAGGCGGCCGCTGCGCCGCACCCCGAGACGTTCACCCCGGCTCCGCGGCATGAGCGGGCGGAACGCACGCCGGCCGCATTCGTGCTGCCCGGCGAATCGCTTTCCAAATACGGTGGCGAGCCTGCTCCCGAGACCGCGAAGTCGGCTCAGTCCGCGGCTCCGGCCCGGCCGGTTTCCAGCTTCAAGCCCGCCTCGCTCATTGAGTCGCCGATCCAGTGGGACGGCAGCGGCCTGCTCCCCGGGGAGTCGCTTTCCCGGCATCGGGGGCGCCAGCCTGAACCTCCCGCGGCTGTGCACGGCGAACCGCAGGGCGTGTTCGCGGACGCCGCCGACTCCGGCTCCGAAGAGCTGGCCGTTGAAGAGACAGAATCCTTCGCGCCCGGACATGGTGAAACCGGTCACGCCGCACCCCACGCCGGCGCCGGGGAAGACACGGAATATTCGTTCGCGGAACACGCGGTTGACGCCAGCGATCTGAACACGGAAGAGCTGGTGACCGAGGAATTGCCGCAGGAGCAGTTGCCCGGAGCCCCGGCCGAGCCGGGTAGCCCCGAGCCGGCCCACTCGATCCATGGAGCGGGCGATCCGTTCGGATCTGATCCGTTCTTCGTGGAAGGAGCCGAGGAACACTCTCACGGGGAGCATTCCGGACAGCCTCAAGGAAGCCATTCTCAGCAGAGTCATTCCGGGACGGAGGATCTCACTGGGTCGGCTGCCGATCCAGCCATTGACGCCCAGTCCGCTGGGGAGGTGGTGGCCGTACCGAGTCATACGCAGACCACCGAGACCGACCCGACGGAGCATGGCGAAGCGGAGCAGGCGCATGGCGGGGAACCGGAAGACGACCGGGCAGCTTCGCACCACATCGACCCCCTGCCGCCGAGCGAGTTCCGCCTGTTTGGGCTGGGTGGCAAGAAGAAGAAGCCGGATGATGCGTCCGAGCCGGGCCTGCCCAATGAAGGGTCCATCTCGACTCCAGCTGCCGAGCCGGCGGTGGTACGCACGGTTTCGGCTTTCGCCCCGGGCACGGGCCTGGTGGAAGAAGAAGTGATTGAAGGCGAAGAGTTCGATGCTCCCCGGCATCACGGCCGGAGCGACGAGCACGATCTCGACGAGTACGAGGAAGAAGAGAAGCTGCAGACGGAAATTCGCTCCGGGGCTCTGGGCGAGATGCTGCATGAGGCTCATCTGGACCATCGCATCCAATTGAACTTCGACGACAAGAACGGCGATGTGGAAGGCGAAGATGTCTTCGACATCGAAGACGAAGAAGACGAGCCGGCCGAGGCTGAGGCACAGCCCGCGGGCAACGGAGCCCATCCCGACCAGGGACAGCAGCGCCGGGAGCGGGGCGGCCGGGGACGGCGCGGCGGACGCGGCGGTGATCGCGGTGGCGAACGGGGCGGAGAGCGCGGCCAGAACAACCGGCGCGGCGGCGGACCCTCGCGGCGTTCGGCGCAGACCTCTGACCTGCCCATCATCAGCGACCTGCTCAAGCCGGGACAGGAGATCCTGGTCCAGATTGCCAAGGAGCCGATCGCCAAGAAGGGAGCTCGCATCACCAGCCACATTGCGCTGCCGGGGCGGTTCCTGGTGTTCATGCCCACCGTGACGCACGTTGGCGTGAGCCGCAAGATCGCTTCCGACGAAGAACGGCAGCGGCTGAAGAGAATCCTGGTCAGCGAGCGCGGCGAAGCTCCGGGCGGCTTCATTGTCCGAACCGCCGCGGAGGGGGCATCCGAAGAAGAGCTTCGCTCGGATCTGCGCTTCCTGATCCACTTGTGGGACGAGATCAAGCAGCGCTCGGAGAACTCGAAGTCACCGGCGCTTATCTACCACGATCTGTCGCTGATCGAGCGCATCCTGCGCGATCAGATCAGTGCCAACTTCTCATCCATCTGGGTGGACTCGGAAGCCGACTACGAACGCATCGTGCGCTTCCTCAATCGCTTTGCGCCGAACCTGGTGCGGCGGGTGAAGCTCTACACCAAAGAGACCCCGCTGTTTGAGCATTTCGGAATTCAGGATGAGATCTCGAAGGCGCTGCGCTCCAAGGTGTGGCTCAAGAGCGGCGGTTCTATTGTGATCAACCAGACAGAAGCGCTGGTGGCGATCGACATCAACACCGGCAAGTATGTCGGCAAAACGGCGCGGCTAGAAGACACCATCGTCAAAACCAATCTCGACGCCATTCCAGAAATTGTGCGGCAGATCCGGCTGCGCGACCTGGGCGGCATCATCATCATCGACTTCATCGACATGGATGAGCGCAAGAACAGATTCAAGGTGATGGCGGCACTGGAAGAGGCGCTCAAGAACGATCGCGCGCCGACCAAGGTTCTTCAGTTCAACGATTTCGGGCTGGTGGCGATTACACGCAAGCGGGTGAAGCAGTCGCTGGAGCGGACGTTAAGCGTTCCCTGCCCCGTGTGTCAGGCAACGGGCATGGTGAAGAGCTCGACCACGGTATGCAACGAGATCTACACCGAGTTGCGCAAAATGCGAAAGCACTTTGAAAATGCCGACGTGCTGCTGCGCGTAAACCCCGAGACCGTGAAGACGCTGAAGGCCAACAATGCACGGTGGCTGACAGAGTTCGAAGACCTGATCGGAAAAAATATCCTGGTGAAGAGCGATGCAACCCTGCATCCGGAGCAATTCGACATCCAGGGTTAAGCGCCGGTTTTCATCGCACGGTAAGGGCCGGGGTTCATCCCGGCCCTTACTCTTTCTGATCAACACAACCTCGGCGAAGATTTTGTGTCTAACCGGTTAACGGGAGTCTTCCGCTGTTGTCCGCCGTATTTAGAGTCATGCGGGCGGAATCAACAGCGACGGTTGCCGTGCACGAACCGCATCACTATGCGCGTACGTCATTTCTATTTTCTGAGGTCTTCAGCATGTCAGTTTGTAATTGGTTATCTCCTGTGAGGCGCTTCGCTTTTTTTGGAGCCGCGGCGATTTTGTCTGCCGGCATGGCGAATGCCCAGCTTGCATCATCCCCGGACTCCTCCGGAGCGACGCGCGTTTCAGCTACCGAGTCAAGATCCAGTGATTACCTCGCACTCACCGAAAATCCCAACAACGATGCTGCGGACCCGAGCCCGGCGGCGAGCGGCGCAGGGGGCGGACAGTACGACAATCGCGGTGGCGGAGGCGGCCCGAGTCACGGAATTCGCAGCAAGCTGGCATTTGAAGCCGGCGGCGGCTTCAACGCCCCCACCAGCGACTCTTCGCCTTACATCACCTGGGGCGGCAACTTCACTGTGGGCGGAGGATTGAACCTCTCCAAGCGGCTCGCGCTGCTGGCTGAGTACCAGTTCGTCGACGACAAGCTTCCCGGCCGCATCATTGCCGAGACCGGCGCCACCGGCGGCAACTCGCACATCTGGTCTTTGACGCTCGATCCGGTGTTTTACCTGTTCCCGAAGAGTCACAACGATATTTATGTGACCGGCGGCGGCGGGTTCTATCGCAAAGTGACCAACTTCACAGATCCTCAGCCGGCGCAGTATTGCACTTACTACTACTGCGGCATCGGCTATCAGAATGTGACGGTCGGCCACTTGTCGAGCAACCAGGGCGGATGGAATGTGGGCGCCGGCTACGCCCACCGGATGGGCGGCATGTACGGCGACAGCAAGATGCAGCTATTCGCCGAAGTGCGCTATCTGGACGTGATGACGCCGGAGTATAACTCTTCACCCAACGGGCTGGGCTCGACCTTCATCGGCTCCGACACGAAGATCATTCCTGTGACCTTCGGCGTTCGATTCTAGGCTTGCTGCTCCGCTTGTTCCCGGATCGTTCTGCCCGGAGCAGGCGGAGCAACACTGCAATCACAGCACGCCAATCACGCGAAGACGCACCAGGCCTCCGAGAACCACGCCCAGCGGCGTGATGACGAACAGCGCGAGCACGTACCACAGTGGCTGGCGTTCCCGCGCCTGCAGCGCGCTGATCGCTCCCATCACCAGAACAACCACCGCCAGCGCCAGCACGGAATTGAGCGGAGAGCGTCCCGTGGCCCACGCCGTGACATAGCCGCCGGCCGCGGCTGCGAGCATGGAGTAGCCCAGGTTCACGAAGACGTATGCGGGACGCGGCCGGCCTTGCGTCCCGACCCATTCGGGCGCGATCCTTTGCAACAATGCCGTCGAAATCACGACGATGATTGCCATGGTAGCGAAACCCGCGAGCAGCGCGAGAAACGCATGAGCGATCACCACGGCTTTCTCTCCGGCTCGGTCGGAGCGCCGACTTCGCCCTTCTCGATGCGGGCGAGAAACTGGCGGGCCAGGCGCGCCTCGCCGGGATCGTATTCGCCGTGGATTGTGCAGAGGTCGAGAAACTCATCGCAGAGTGCGCTGCGCTCCTCCGATTGGGCGAGGATTCCCTGCAGCGCCGCGGCCAGTTCGCGCAGGCGTCCAGCTTCAGGCCATTCGCGCTCGGCTTCGCCGAGGTGCTCATAGGCAACAAACAAGCCGCGCCGTCCACGCGCACATTCCTCAAGGCAGGCGATGAGGCCGTCGCGAAAGACGGTGGTCAGCATCTCCATCTGTCCGGATTCGATTGGGTCTTCGGGGTCCATGTCCGGGCTCATTTCGCGCCCATCGCGGCTTCTATTTCGTCTGGGGTATGAGGCAGGGCGGCAGTGAGATCGACAAGCTTCCCGTCGGCACCGACCAGGAAGACACACTCCAGGCGCACCCCGATCTTTTCCTCGGGAATGTAAACGCCGGGTTCGATGGTGAAGACCATGCCGGGCTTGAGAACGACCGGATAGCTGGCGGGATCGTGCACATCGATACCAACCATATGGCCAAGCCCGTGCAGCCAGTACTTGCCCAGCGGTTCGCCATGCAGATCCTTGCCGTGAGTGTTGATGTAGTTGTAGGCCACGGTGTCGAGTACGTCGAGGTCCTTGCGATCCGGGCCGAGAAGCTTGGACTTGCCGGCAACAAAGGCGTTGATAGCTGCCTGCTGCGCACCGCGCACGACTTCGAAGATCTCGCGCTGCCGGGCGGTGAACTTGCCATTCGCGGGAACGGTGCGCGTGATATCGGACGCATACATCGAGTACTCGCAGGCAGCGTCGACCGTGACCAGGTCCCCATCGCTGAGAGTGCCAGAATTTTCCGAGTAGTGAAGCGTGGTGGAGTTGGTACCGGAACCGACGATGGGGGCATATGACGGCCGTTCGCAGCCGTGTTCCATCCAGTCCGCGGTCATGGCGCCGGCGATGGCCAGTTCTGTCGCACCGGGCTTGACCGCCTTGAACATGGCGCGTTGGCCGGCAATGGATGCATCGCTGGCCTTCTTCAACAGCGCGATCTCGCCCTCGTCTTTCACTTCGCGCAGTTCGGTGGTGAGCGCGGCGACGTCCTTGGTCGTCGGAGCCGTGGCGTAGCCGAGAGCGGTGGCGACGAAGTTGAGCAGCGACCTGGTCTGGGGATTGTCATTCTCGGCCCAAATGCGCCCGCCCAGGCGGCGGTCTGCCGCAATCATGCCGGTCAGAACCCCGGGCAGATCCGTCATCGGCCGCACCGCGTTCACGCCGGCTTTCTCGATAGCTCCGGGCGTGGCCGCGTCGAGCTTGACCCCGGTGTACTTCTCCGTCGCAAAATTGCGCGCGGGAAGAAACAGTATTTCCTCGTAGCTGCGCGCCGGGTGCGGTTGAGCAAGAGGCGCGCCTTCGGCGGGTTCGGCGGGCGACTCGGCAACGATGAGCAGGGCCGCGCCAGGTTCGTTCCACCCGGTGAGGTAGTAGAAATCGGGGTCCTGGCGGTAGGGGGTCAGGTCGAGAGCCGGCTCTTCGGCGGCGAAGCAGACGGCGACACCTCCATGCAGTTTGCCGGCCAGGGCGGCACGGCGGGCGTGATACGCCGACGCAGGCTGCTTTTCGAACGCGCGGATCGCGGGAACGAGGTTGCAAAGAACTAGTACGACCAGGGCCGGGGGCTTGAAAAATCGCATTGCGCTATTTTCGTCGGCTGGTCGCGGATGGCGCAATGCAGCGATTGCGAAAACGGCTAAGACGAAGAAGCCGCGTCCGTCTTTACAGCCCCGCGGCCCTGTTGAACGGCAGGACCGGGTCGCCGATCCAGAAGCGATTGCTGGCCCGGGTAAGCGCCCCGGCAGAACGTCCCGACAGCCGCGCCTGCGCCTCGTGCCAGGGTCCAACAAAGCGCAGAGAAGCGGGGAAGCGCCGGTAGACACGCGGTAGCCAGCGTCGCGCGTTTTCTGCCGCCGCGGCTTCCCTGCTTCCGAATTCGAGGCCGAATTCATGCCGCAGGCGCTCGGGCAGCCACGCGATAGTCAGGGCGCGGTACCAGCGAGGCGGCTTGATCCAGGAGCCGGCTCCCGAGAGGACACTGTGCGCAATGACACGCGCATCGGACGTTACGGCAAGCACGGCGGATGACTCCATCTCGCGGCAATACCCCAGAAAGGCGGCCCAGTCGGGCGGCACGGCGGACGCAGGCAAACCGAACAGAGCCGCGAGTTGCAGTGTTTCCGCGTAATACGTGTTCAGTTCCGCGGGGTTGAGCGGCGGCATGACGGATTCATAAGCCAGCACCGCCGTCTCGATGAGCGTGGCATACACCCAGCGCAGCGCGGCGATTTCGTTGGCCTGGTACCGCGCGCCACAGGGATAACCGGAGAGCTCTTCGGTCAGCTGGCCCTCGATCCGGGTGTGCAAACGGTGCAGGGATCGGGCGGCGCCGGTCGCCTGCTCCAGCGACCCAAAGACCATGGCGAAGACGATGCGGAAGGTATTGTGGAACCGGGCAATCGGATCGGCGAGGACATTGGAGTGCTGGGCGATAGCCGTGGCGACCCAGGGATGCGCCAGTTGCAGCAGGGTGGCGCGGCCTGCTCCCAGGAACATGGCCGCCTCACGATTGATCTTCCAGCTCATCGAAGCGGGCCCGAATACCCCCGCGCGGGGATCCGGCACCGTCTGCGCCACCGAGGCGACGAGCGATTCGCTGTGGTCGCGGGAGACGGGGATCAGTTCCGGTTGCTGAGCCTGCGTATGCATATCGCTCACGGCCAGTTATTCGGCGGCGATCCTGATCATCGCGGCGACGCTGCGGTCAACATCATCTTCCGTCGTCATCCACGATGACACGCTGATGCGCATGGCCGTCCGACCCTGCCACACCGTCGACCCGCACCAGCAGGTTCCTTCGCGCTGGAGCGCGGTCGACAACGCTCAGCGTGTGCTCGGCGCTTCCAAACGAGACCAGCACCTGGTTGAGGATCACTTCGTTCAAGATCGTGTGCCCCGCGGATGCCAGGGCATCGGCGAACCGGCGCGCATGGGCGCAGGTGCGTTCCACGATCTCGGCGAGCCCTTCGCGGCCGAGGGACTGCAGGCCGGCCCATAGCTCCACGCCACGAGCCCGCCGGGAAAGCTCCGGATTGTAGTGCGAAGGCTCGCGCTGGCTGCCCTGCACCAGGTAGGCGGCCTGAATCGACATGGCTGCGCGCAGCGCGGCCGGGTCGCGAACCAGCGCGATGCCGCAGTCGTAGCCGATGTTGGGCCACTTGTGCCCGTCGGTCGCCCAGGAGTCGGCCAGTTCATAGCCCCGGGTGAGATGAGCATGGCGGGGCGAAACCGCAGCCCAGAGGCCAAAAGCTCCGTCGACGTGCACCCAGGCGCCGGCGGCGCGGGCAGTAGTGCATATCGCCTGCGCGGGATCGAAGGCCCCGCTGTTGACGTTGCCGGCCTGCAGGCAGACGATCGTGCGCTCGTTGAGATGGGGCAGTGCATCGGCACGCATGCGTCCCTGCGCGTCGGCCGGAACCCGGATTACGCGCTTGCGCCCCAGGCCCAGCATCCCCAGCGCCTTGATGAGGGAGCTGTGGGCTTCATCGCCGATGACGACGGTGATGGGCGGCGCGTCGAAAAGGCCATCGTTCTCGACATCCCATCCGGCCCGCTCGAGCAGGGCGTGGCGGGCGGCGGCCAGGCCGGCGAAGTTGGCCATGGTAGCGCCGGTGACTACGGCGCCATCGCAGCCGGCAGGTAAGCCAAGCAGCTGCCGGACCCAGTCCAGCGCAACCTCCTCGAGCACGATGGCGGTCGGGGACTGCACCCGCATCGCGGCGTTCTGGTCCCAGACACTGACCAGCCAGGAAGCGGCCATGGCGGCCGGAACCGAACCGCCGTTCACGAAGCCGAAGAAACGGCCACCGCTGTTGGCCACCGTGGCCGGGGACCCCAGCCGGGCCAGCCGATCGATCACGCTTTCGGGGTCCGCGGGTCGGTCGGGCGGGGGCGTTCGAAACGCGTCGAGCGCGTCGACAGCATCGGGCGGGGGAGCCACAGACCGGTCGTTGACCCCTTCAAGATAGGTGAAGGCGGCTTCGACCGCCTTTTGGAGCGGCGCCGTACGGGAGCCGGAACGTCGAGAGGGAATGGCCGCGGGGCGTAAGGGTGCCACTGGCATGGCTGAGTTTAACATTCGGTTTATTGGAGTGAGGATTCGCGCCGGGCGTGACCCGGCCGTTGTATTTCCAGGCGATTCGCCGTATTCTAGATGAGCAGACGAGTTTGTCCGCCTGAGTTGCCGTGGGTCAGCCGGCTGGCGGAGAGATGAGTGGGCTCACAGCCCACTTTTTATTTGGTGCAAACTCCTCCGCAAATTCGCCGCAATCCGGGCGGTTGGCCGGGCGCGTTGTTCGAGCGCCGGAACCGCAAGCTACGCGGCACGTAAGCCGCAGATATGGCGGCATTTCGAACTATGGCAGTGAAGATGGACGAAATTCGGAAGGCGGCAGAGAGAGTGGCCGCCTCACACGGGCTCGAGGTGGTCGACCTGGAGTTGACCGGCCCGGCCAAGGAGCGCGTACTGCGGGTGTACCTGGAAAAGAACGCGGAGGCCCGGCAGCGGCTGAAAGAACTGATCGCGGCGGGCGCCGAGGGTTTGCCGGAGAGGCTGGTTGAAGGGTCGCTGAGCCCAGAGCAGTTGTCCGGCATCACTCATGAAGATTGTGCCGGGTTCAGCCGGGATTTTGGCGTTTTGCTGGATGTGGAAGACCTGGTGCCGGGGGATGAATACACCCTGGAGGCGAGTTCCCCGGGGCTGGACCGCAAGTTGACCCGGCCTGAAGAGTTTGAGCGGTTCGTGGGTAGCCTGGTAAAGGTGCAGACCTTCGAGCCTATCCGTAACAACCGGCACTGGCAGGGTCGGCTGGTCGCGGGCGAAGGGAACGGGGCCGAGCCCATGATTACGCTGGATCTTGCTGCTATCAAGCAGAACAGCAAGAGCCGCAAGACCGGGGTCAGCCGGGTAGAAATTGCGCTGGGCAACATCGAGAAGGCGCAGCTGGTTCCAGAGATCTAGTTTCGGGAGTTGGATCTTTTTGTAGCGGGCCCCATCTCATCAAAGAGTGCGGGGATGGGTGCCCGGAATTGATTTTCAACGCTTCACCTGACCGGTCCGGACGGCAAGAGCCGGCGGGGACCACAAACCCAGAGAGCAAGCAAAGAATGGCTAGCGCTTTATATCAGAGCATCGAGCTGTTGAGCCGGGAAAAGGGCATCGAGCCTCAACTCGTCGTTGGGGCGGTCGAGGAAGCTATTGCCCTGGCCACGCGCAAGTACTACAAGACGCAGGAAAACATGCGCGGGGAGTTGAACAAGGAAACCGGCGAGATCACAGCTTATATCTACAAGACAGTTGTCGCCGACGAAGAGGAGATCGAAGATCCGGTCAACCAGATCACGCTGAGCGAAGCCAATGAAATGGCGCCCGGGGTCGAGATCGGCAGCGAAATCCGCCTGTACCGCGACACCAGCCCGCTGGGACGCATCGCAGCTCAGCTGGCCAAGCAGGTCATCTTCCAGAAGGTCCGCGAAGCCGAGCGCGACACGGTGTTCCAGGAATATGCGCATCGTGAAAAGGAAGTACTGAACGCCACGGTGAAGCGCATCGAGGGACAGGACGTCATCTTCGACCTGGGCAAGGCGGAAGCCCGCTGCCCCAAGCGCGAACAGTCGCGACTCGAACAGTTCAGCGTGGGCGAGCGCATTCGCGTGGTTCTGCTCAAGGTCGACCGGGCGGCGAAAGGTCCGCAGGTGATCGTATCGCGAGCGGCTCCGGAGCTGGTGCAGAACCTGTTCCAGTCCGAAGTGCCGGAGATTTACGACAACACAGTTGTCATCCGTGCCATCGCCCGCGAAGCCGGCGAGCGCACCAAGATCGCGGTGATGAGTCGCGACAAGGACGTCGACCCGGTGGGCGCCTGCGTGGGCATGAAGGGCATGCGCGTGCAGTCCATTATCCGCGAGCTGCGCGGCGAGAAGATCGACATCATTGAGTTCAGCGAAGAGATCACGACCTTCGCCGAAAAAGCTCTGCAGCCGGCCAAGGTGAGCCGGGTTTCGATCACGGACCTGACTGACAAGCAATTGGAAGTCATCGTGGACGATACCCAGCTTTCTCTGGCCATCGGCAAGAAGGGCCAGAACGTCCGGCTCGCGGCCAAGCTGCTGGGCTGGAAGATCGACATCAAGAGCGAGGAAGAGAAGCGCCAGGAAGTGGAGCAGCAGATGGTGGCGCTTTCGGGCGGTCCCACCACACCCATCGAGCAAGTCACGGAGCTGGGCGATTCCACGATTCAGAAGCTGGTGGCGGCGGGCATCACCACCGTCGAGGCACTGGCGGACATGACACCGGAACAGCTCGAGGAAGTTCCCGGAATCGGCGAAAAAACGGTGGAACGCATCAGCGTGGCAGTCCGCCACTACTTTGGGCATTTCGAAGAAGCTGAGGCGCCGCCGGCGGCCAGCGGAGAAGCTTCCGAAGAGGGCGGTTCGGTCGGAACCCCCGATGCGGAAGCCGAACCAACCGGCGCGGAGCCGGCTGGCGAAACCGCCACGGGCAGCGACGAGGCAGCAGCGGTGGGAACGGAAGAGCCGACAGGGACTGCGGAACTGCCGGCCGAAACTGCCGGGGAGCACGCTCCTCCGGCCGATGGTCCGGAACACGAACAGAACGCGCCAGGTACCGAGGAATGAGGCGGCGGGATAGGGCGGCGGGTTCGATTCGCCGCCCCTTGAATCGCCACTCAAGCGATAATGAATGTGCAAGCAGCAGCCAATGCCACGGGGTAGCTATGAGCGCTTAGGGCTTTGGGTAGCAGAACCGAAAAGAGGCGGATGAGCAAGGTACGTATCAACGATCTCGCACGCGAGATGGAAGTCAAGAGCCGGCAGGTTCTCGACATATTGGCTGAACTCGGCCTGGGGGAAGGCAAGACGCATTCAAGCTCTCTGGAGTCCGACGAAGCAGAAAAGGTGCGCGCGCATTTTGAACGCGGCAGCCGCCCGAGTTATGCCAGCGCTTCGCGCGCCGCGCAGGGGATTCAGCCGAAGATTGACCTTTCCCATGTCTCCAAGCCAGGAGATGTGCTGAAAGCTATTCAGGCCAAAAAGCAAGAAGCCGAAGCGGCGGCTCGCCGGAGCCAGATGCCGGTTCGTCCAGCCGCCAGTGTGCCCCAGGCTCAGCAGCGGCCGATGCCGCCGGTGGTAGCCGTTGCGGCTCCGCCGGCGACCGCGCCCAGGCCGGAGCCGCGCAAGATCATGCCCCCGGTGCGCCAGGCTCCGCAAATCGTTTCGGTTCCCCCGGCCCAGCCCGCGATCGCATCGCGGCCCCCGGCGAACCCGGTTGTAGCCAAGGCACCTGCAGCGCCGTTGTCGGGCCAGCGCCCGGCCGTGGCGGTGGTTCCGCCTGCCGCTCCAGTGGTGGTCAGGCCGCCGGTAGCTCCGCCCACCCCCCCGAGAGCTGCAGAACCAGTCGCGCCGGTAAAAGCGGTACCTGCTCCCGCCCCAGCCGCGGCGCCTCCCGCGCCTCAGGCCCAGACGGCGGTAGTAGCTCCGCCTCCGGCTCCGCCCGTTACTCCGCCCGCTCCTGTGCAACAGGCAGCTCCGGCAGCGGTCGCGCCACCTGCTCCGCCGGTGGTGCAAGCCGCTGAACCGCCGGCCCTCGTGGTCGCGCCTCCGCCCCCGCCCGTTTCTCAGGTCGTCGAAACTGTGCAGGCATCGGCCGCTCCTGTTCCTGTGGCCACAACTGCCGAAGCGCCACCAGCAGCGCGGCCCCAGGCGGCCGCTCCCGAGGCTCCCGCCCAGCCGGCGGCGCCTCCAGCTCCGCCCGCTCCTCCGGCGCGCCGCGTGGTCATGCCGCAGACCGGACCGCGTCCGGTCTACAAGGCGCCCATCGTGGTTCCGCCTCCTCCATCCGCGCCATCGCCGGCGGCCTCAGCGGCCGGACCGGGCATTCAGCGCGGACGTCCCATCTTCGATCGCCGTCCCGCCGGAGGTCCCGGCCAGGGTGGTTACAGCCAGCGGCCGCAGGGCGGCCCGGGCCAGCCGCAGGGTCAATTCCCCGGCGGTCCTCGTCCCAAGCACCCCACCCGCCCCATGCCGGGCGGCGGATTCGCAGGCCCCGGCGGACCCGGTGCTCCGGGTGGACGTCCGGGCTTCGGCCAGCGCCCTGGATTCGCACCGCGTCCCGGCGGCGGGTTTGGCCCGCGTCCGGGTGGCGGATTCGGCGGACCGGGAGGCACGACCCCGCCTCCGGGCGAAGCGCCTCGCGCCCAGCGCGCCAGTTCGGCCAAGGGCCGCGGTGGCCGTCAGCAGTACCCCAAGACCAAAGAAGGTCCGATGAAGGGGTTCGTCCCGCCGCCACGTTTTGGCGGGGCTGCCAACTTCAGTTCGGAACCTTTGCCGATCACCCGCGAAGTTACCGTGACCGAGGGCATCAGCGTAAAGGACCTGGCGGAGAAGCTTGAAATTCGCGCCAAGGACCTGATCGCGGCGCTGCTCATGCGCGGCATCTTCGTGACCGTCAACCAGTCTCTCGACGCGGAGATGGTGAAGGACGTGGCCGCCAAGTTCGGCGCCGCCGCCACCGTCATCAGCTACGAAGAAGAACTGGCCAACCAGGCCATCGAAGAAGTGCTCGAGGCCACCAACTCCGACGAGCTCGAAGTGCCCCGTGCCCCGGTGGTTACGGTCATGGGCCACGTCGATCACGGCAAGACGTCGCTGCTCGACGCCATCCGCGAGACCGATGTTGCGGCGGGCGAGGCCGGCGGCATCACCCAGCACATTGGCGCTTACAAGGTGCGGTTCAACAAGGAAGGATCGCCGGCTTCGGGTCGCGAGATCGTCTTCCTCGACACCCCGGGCCACGAGGCGTTTACCCGCATGCGCGCCCGCGGCGCCAAGGTCACCGACATCGTGGTCATCGTGGTGGCGGCAGATGACGGCGTGATGCCGCAGACGCTGGAAGCGGTGGATCACGCCAAGGCGGCAGACGTGCCGATCATCGTGGCGGTCAACAAGATCGACAAGCCGGGCGCCAATCCGGAGAGGGTCAAGAAACAGCTGGCCGATCGCGGACTGGTTCCTGAAGAATGGGCCGCGGGCGGCGAAGGCACGGTCTTCGTCGAGGTTTCGGCAAAGAAGCGCCAGAATCTCGATCTGCTGCTCGAAATGATCTGCCTGGTTTCGGATATCAAAGCTCCCAAGGCTACCCCGGGACGCAAAGCAGTCGGTTCCGTTCTCGAAGCCAAGCTCGATCGCGGCCGCGGCGCTGTAGCCACTGTCCTGGTCCAGGACGGCACGCTGAAGCTGAACGACAGCTACATCGTGGGCAACACCTTCGGCAAGGTCCGCGCCATGTTCGACGATCGCGGCCGGCCCCTGGAAGAAGCGGGGCCATCGACGCCCGTGGAAGTGCTCGGTCTGGAAGCCATGCCCGACTCCGGCGACACCTTCCTGGTGGTGGCGGATCGCGACAAGGCCAAGGGCATTGCCCAGTACCGCAAGATGAAGGAGCGCGAGGCGCAGCTGGCCAAGAGCTCCCGCGTCTCGCTGGAAGGACTGGCGGAACAGATTCGCCAGGCCGGGGTCAAGGACCTGCCGCTTATCATCAAGGGCGACGTGACGGGGTCGGTGGAAGTGCTGGCCGATTCGCTGGTTCGCATGTCGACCGAGAAGGTACGCATCAAGGTCATCCACTCAGGCGTCGGTTCGATCACCGAGAGCGACGTACTGCTGGCCACCGCTTCCAATGCGATCATCATCGGCTTCAATGTGCGCCCCGAGCGCAAGGCGGCTGAACTGGCGCAGCAGGAAGACGTGGAGATCCGCCTGCACTCGATCATTTACGAACTGCAGGACGAAATGCACCTGGCCATGATGGGACTTCTCGAACCGACCTTCAAGGAGAACTACGTCGGCCGCGCAGAAGTTATCAATGTCTTCCGCATCCCCAAGGTGGGTACCATCGCCGGATGCCGAGTACAGGACGGAGTGATCCGGCGTGACGCGGAGATCAAGGTGATGCGCGGCGGCGAACAGGTCTTCAAGGGGAAGATCGGCTCGCTGAAGCGGTTCAAGGATGATGCCCGCGAAGTGACCAACGGCATGGAATGCGGCATCGGCATCAACGGCTTCAGCGACATCAAGGAAGGCGACCTCCTCGAAGCCTTCTCCACAGAGAAGATGGCTGCCGACCTTGGCGCGCTGACATCGGCCAAAGCGTAAGACTGCACGAATCCAAGAGGCCCGCTTCTCGATGAGAGGCGGGCTTTTTCTTTTCCCTCCTGAATATTTCCCGAACACCGCAGGCTGGCCGCCCGTCTTAGGGTGTGAACGGATGAGTTGAGCCGCTTTTTCAGGATGCGCTTCATGCGCGTTCTGCGGCCAGGTTAACGCGGGGAGCGGACACGTCTTGACCAGGGACGAAGAGGCGGAGTTCACGGCGATGGTCCGGCGCCAGTCGCGCTTCGTCTATCGCGTCGCCTATGCCGTCCTGCTCAATTCTCACGATGCCGAGGATGCGGCGCAGGAGACCTTTCTGAAGCTCTATCGCAATGGCGGATGGCGCGGAATTAAGAATGAACGTGCATTCCTGGCCCGAGCCACCTGGCGCGTCGCGGTGGACCGCAGGCCGGTACGAAGCATGCCAGTCAGCCTCGATGCTGATACCGGGTTCGGGACCGCGCTTGAGTTGCCTGCGCCGGGCCCGGGGCCCGAGCAATTCGCGATGGCTGCCGGACAGCATGCGCTCATACACGCCATGATCGATGCACTGCCCGAGGATCTGCGCGTGCCGCTGGTGCTGGCTGCGGTTGAGGAAATGAATTCAGGGGAGATTGGGGTGGTCCTGGGAATCCCGGAGGGAACAGTCCGCACCCGCCTGCACCGGGCTCGGCTGGTGCTGCGCGAAAAACTCGCCAGGGCCTCCAAAGCTGGTTTACCTCGCCGAAAGGAGACGCATTATGCCTGACAAAGACGAACTCGACTTCCAGCTGGATGCGGCCTTGTCGAGCTATGGCGATCCGGGGCCGGAGTCGGGACTTGAGGAGAGAGTATTAGCCCGGCTCGCGGCCGTCGCTTCCGGAAGCCGCATCCCTGCGCTCAAGTTGCCGATGCGGCGCAGGTGGCTGCACTGGGCACTCGCTGTTCCGGTAGGGGCAGCTGCGCTGCTGCTATGGTTTCCACCCGCCGGGCTTCATCGCGGAGCTGCGCCGGAGCAATCTGAAAGCAGAAAGGTGGCCAGGAATTCTGAGCGCTCGGACCCCACTCTGCGAGCCGCCCACTCCGCGAGTGACGCGGTGTCAGCGCAGTCTCTTCCGCGGCGATCCGGACCTCGGTCGCGGCGACTGTCGAACAATGGCAGACCTGAACTCGCCGGTACGGTAGCGGACAAAACCGCATTGCCGAAACTGGATGTGTTCCCTACCCCGCAGCCGCTCTCTGAGGAAGAGCAGGCGCTGGTCACGGTTGCATCCCGGACTTCCGCTCCAGTCAAGCGTGCCCTGGCCGAGGCTCAAAGTCGCGGCACACCGCAGGTTCGTATCGCCGCAATCCACATTCCCCCGCTCGAATCGCCCGACGAGGGCCAACCATGAGGAGAATCCATGCGCAAGATCCATGTTCTTTGCTGTGTCTTACTAGCCACCCTGGCGTCCGTCGTCCATGCCCAGGACAACGTCAAGCCGCCCGATCCCGGCAAGCCAGCCGAAACAGTCAAGACGCCGGAATCGCCTGACCACTATTTCCATCTTGAATTCGTGATCCAGGAAGTGGGCTCCGATGGCAAGCCGACCAACAGCCGGAGCTACTCCACGTCTGTGAGCAGTGGCTTTCACCAGCAGTTTGGCGCCATTCGAACCGGAAACAGGGTGCCGATCATCACCGGGGTGCTCCCAGGTTCTGAAGGAAACAACAAACTTCAATATCAGTACCAGTACATCGATATAGGGGTAAACATTGACACGCGCGATGTGCGCGAGATCGGGCAGAAACTTGGGCTTCATCTGAAGGCGGAGGTGACCAGCCTGGCCGCATCTGCTCCAGCCGCGGGTTCCGAGTTGGCGAATGACCCCGTAATCCGCCAGAACCTGTGGGATGCCTCGGTTGTGATTCCCATTGGCAAACCGACGATAGTCTCCTCTTCCGATGCCCTCGACAACAAGGGCAGCATGCAGCTGGTGGTCACCGCAACTCCGCTGCAGTAGCGCTGCTTCCACGAAGTATCTTGAAGACCGTCATCGAGGCGCGGCGCCGCACGATCTAAGCGCCCTCGAACTGCCTACCGCTCCGCGACACTCTCCGAGCCGAGGACCTTGCGGGCATGGGCCACTTCCGGCAGGCCGGAATCTGCCGATGGCCAGGCTTTGAGGAACGACTGGTAAGCTTCGCGGGCCCCGGCGGCATCGCCCTGCAGTTCCTTGACGCGGGCCAGACCGTAAAGTCCGAAACCGGAGTTAGGCCGCTCCTTGAGGGCGGCCTCGTAGGCGGCTCGGGCTCCGGCAAGGTCTTTGGCCTTGACCAGGGCTGCAGCCTCGGTTTCTCCCACTGGGCGGATATACATTGGGGGCTCGTGGTAGCCGAGCTTCTTTTCTTCCGCCGCTGCGGTGGCGTAGATCTTTTTGGCGTCGTCCACCTTGCCGCTGCCCGCGAGCACGCCGGCGCGGAGTTCCAGGGAAGCGATGGAAAGACTCTTCATCAACGGCTCGCTCATGGCGTCGGGCATTATTTGCATGGCGGGAGGCTTGTCTTTACCGCCGGCCTTTTTGTCCTTGTCGGCCTTTTCCTTTTCGTCTTTTTTGGCCGTGTCGTCAGCGTCTTTGGCGCGTTGCTGCATGCGCCAGAGGCCGGCGTCCATGCGATCGCTGGCGGCCTGCGCGGCTTTCACGTCGTCGCTTTCAAGCGCCTTCATGCCGGTTGCGTAGGCGGTGAGCGCTTCGGCCAAGGAGCGGAGATTGGCTTCTTTTTCCCCCTGAAAATCGACTTGCCCAACCATGGTGAGCACGGCATCCCAGTCAGCCACCCGCAATGCCACCGGCAGCCGCCGGCCGACACGAGATACCTGGTCCCGCGCCGACCAGATATACAACGTGCTCGAAAGCTTGCCGCGCGCGTCGGCGAGATGGTCGCTGAGCTTGTTCGCGTCGGACAGGCGCCCCTGTTCCATCAGGTTGGCAATGGCATACATCATGTTGTGAACGTAGTTCCAGTCATCGTCGGGGCTCACGTGCTGTTCACGCATGTAGCGCTCGTCGGCGGCCATCGACTCGGCGAACCAATGCTCGGCCTCAGGGTAGTTGCCAACCCGATAAAAGATGTGGCCCGGCATGTGAACCATGTGGCCGGAAGTGGGCGCGAGGCTGGCCAGCTTTTTGGCGCTGGGAATGGCCAGCTCGGGATGATTGCCAGGTTCCATGGCGTGAATCCAGTAATGGTTAGCGGCGGAGTCGTCGGGAAAGTCGCGCAGCACGGATTCAAGGATGGCGATGCGCTCTTTCTGGCCCGCCTTGGGCTCGCCGGCGTCGTCGTATCCGTCGCCCAGGTCTTCTGCCAGGAAGATGCGCGCTTCCGGATCGGGGGGATTTTTCCTGACCAGCTTGCGCAGAATCTCAACCGACTTCTTGTTGTCGTCGTCCTTGGCTACTGAATCGGCCTGGGCGGCCTCGATGTAAAGCTTGTCGCTGCTGCCGGCGTGGCTTTTCAGGCGAATCGCCTCCTCGAGAGCCTTCTTCCCGTAGACCTGCGCTTCATTGTGACGGAAGCCCTCGGCCAAAGCCAGGCCCCACCAGCACATCGCGCACTTCGGGTCGACGCGAATGCTCTGCTCGAAGGCCTTTTGCGATTCGTAGTCCCAGAAGTCGTGGAGCAGGCTCAGGCCCTGGTCAAACCACTGCTGGGCCTCGGGCGTGGCCTTGATGGTGATGTGGCTGTTGCCTATTCCCTGCATCCGGATCGGAACGGGAAGTTCTTCAGGCGGCGGCACGGTCTGCATATCGGCCATGTTGTGGGTGCTGTCCATGGCCTGGGCAAACGCCTCGGGGTTCCCAACAACCAGCGCGGTAACCGGTATCAGGGCCGCGGCGAAGCCCACCACGCGAACCACTGGAGAGAGTAGAAGAAAGTGCCGCATGCAGGCGACTATAGCGCACCAGGGACAGGCCCGAATATCTCAAAATCATTCCTCGCGGAGCCACGCGCCGCCTGTCTGTGAAGCCGCCTATTGCTCTCCTCGCCGTTGAACGGAAGTGGCGTTGTCAGGTCCGAGATCGGTGTGCGGATCGGAACTTGTATCGCCGGGGAGGCGGGTCTTCAGCGCTTCAGGTTCCCGGTCGCGGCTGGGTTCGGTCGAGGAAGCATCGTAGCTGCCGGAGATCGTGGCGGCCAGATCGGTACCGTCGCCCGTAGCGGACACCTCCGGCGAGGTGCCTTCGGCGGCAATCTGCTCTTCGGGACTGGAGAAGCCGGTAGAACCACCCGCGCGAACACGCTCGAAGTAGCCTGGCTCCGATTCAAGCGTCGGCCCGACGTGCCTGGTCGCCGGAATGCTGACGTAGTCTCCCAGTTCGTCAGAACCCTTTTGCCCATCGGTCGCCTGCGGATCGTTGTTCTGTTTTGCCATGACGGTTCTCTCCATTTCTTTTTCGTCCGAAGCGCATCAGCGGGGCCGAGTTGCCCAGAGAACACGGTCCGATAGCCATCTTATGGCCATCAATTCCCGGACTGTCCGACAGGCATCCCGGTTCAAGGGCATTCCATCTCAAGGGCTCTAAGGAGGAGCGAATGAGCGAAAACAGCAAAGCTGACGAGAACAGACACGAGCCACAGGGGTTCACTCCGCGGAGCGGTGGGCTGGCCAGCGAATACGCCCGGGAGCAGGGCTGGTCGACCAACGAGGCGGAGCGCTCCAAAACGCCATCTGAAAAGCAGGAGTTTGATGGCGGACGCGATTACGATTACGGCGCCCGGGATTTTGGTGACGAAGCGGTGGACACCAGTTCCGCTCAGCCCGCAGGGAACACACAAGCGGTGGCGGGAAAGACCCGGGTTCCGCGCTGATTCGGTCCGGGTTTTTGCTGTCGTGAACACACCGATTCCTGAAGACGTCCCAGCGGCAACCACACTCCCTCCTGAGGCGTCCTAGCAGGGGGAAACGGAGGAACAATTATGGCTTCAAATCTTAAAGGCAAGAAAATCGCTTTCCTGGCAACCGATGGATTCGAGCAAGTGGAATTGCTTGAGCCGCGCAAGGCGCTGGACGAAGCAGGTGCAACCACCATCGTCGTCGCGCCAAAGGACGGTGAGATCAAGGGTTGGAACATGACGGAGTGGGGCGAAAAGGTAAAAGTGGATAAGACCCTTGAAAACGCGAATCCCAATGACTATGACGCGTTGGTTTTGCCAGGCGGCGTCATCAATCCGGACAAGTTGCGCATGGATCCCAAGGCGGTGAACTTCGTCCGGCAATTCGTAGCTACGGGCAAGCCGACGGCCGCCATCTGCCACGGGCCCTGGACGCTGCTTGAAGCAGGTGCCCTGAAGGGAAAGACTGTTACCTCCTGGCCATCGCTGAAGACCGATCTCAAGAATGCCGGGGCGAACTGGGTCGACCAGGAAGTCGTGACTGACGGGCAGTTCATCTTCAGCCGCAAGCCCGACGATATTCCCGCGTTCAACCAGACCATCATTGAAGCGATGAGCAAGGGAACCAACCAGAGCGCCGCCGCATAGCCGCATAAATGTCTGGCGCGAAGGGCCTCGACCGCGTACACCTGGTCGAGGCCTTTTTAATTACAGTGGATATTTCTCGGCCACTATGCACGAGGCGGCGACCGCGCGGCTCAGGGCCACGGTATTAGCCGGCGCTGAGCGCGCCAGCCTGCGCAGGATAACCAGTTGGGTCCGCAGTTCGTCGCCTTCGGCGCAGGCCGCGAGCACCCGGCGCGCGCCCAGTTCCGCGATGCCGAGCGTCTCATCAGCCAGCAGGCCGGTCATAGCCGCAGCGGCGGCGGCGCTGCCGCGTTTTGAACCGTGCAGCTTGCGGGCGCGCAGCAAAGCCGACTCGAGCGCGTAGACCTGGGTCACGATGTCGGCGAGTTCCGCCATGACTTCCTGCTGATCCTGCAGCGCAGCCATGAACTTCTGACTGGCGACTCCGGCAGCGAAAAGGGCGATTTTGCGTGCCGCTGCCAGGGTTTCGCCTTCCTTCGCGAGAGGCTCGTTCGATTCGCCCGCCCCATCAAACGAGGGCGGCTGCGTCACTTCATCCATCAGCGTCTTGATGGCCTTGAGCAGGGGAAGCTGCCCGTTGGTCGCCCTTTTCAGAAGCCAGCCGGTGATGATCAGCCGGTTGATTTCGTTGGTGCCTTCGAAGATGCGGTTGATGCGGGCGTCACGGTAGAAGCGCTCGGCGGGGTATTCCTCGACATAGCCGTAGCCGCCCATGATGGCTACCCACTCGTCCGCGATATAGCTGATCATCTCCGATCCATAGACTTTAAGGATCGAGCACTCGACGGCGTATTCCTCGATCCGGCGCTGAATCTCGCGAGGGTTGTGGGCGGCTTCGCCCTCGAGTTGAGCGAGGCCGGCATCGATCATGCCCACGGTTCGATAGGCCATGCTTTCGGCGGCATACAGGCGGGTAGCGGCAGTGGCGATCTTGCGCTGGATCAGGCCGAATTCGGAGATGGCCTTGCCGAACGCCTTTCTTTCCTTGGCGTAGCGAATCATTTGCGCCAGCGCCAGGCGGGCTCCCCCCACGCAGGCCACGCCGAGCTTGAAGCGGCCTACGTTAAGCACGTTGAATGCGATGTGGTGACCCTTGCCCGCTTCGCCGAGCAGGTTCTCCACGGGAACCTCGCAGTTGTCGAGCACCAGCGGGCAGGTGGACGAGCCGCGTATTCCGAGTTTGTGCTCTTCTGCGCCAACTTTCAGGCCGGGAAATGTCCTTTCCACCAGGAACGCCGAGAACTTTGTCCCGTCGATCTTGGCAAAAACCGTGTAGAGATCGGCCATGGCGCAGTTGGTGATCCACATCTTCTCGCCATTAAGGATGTAGTGCTTGCCGTCCGGAGAGAGGGTGGCACGGGTGCGGATATTCATGGCGTCAGAGCCGGAACTGGCCTCTGAAAGCGCATAGGCGGCGATCCATTCCGCGCTTGCAAGCTTGGGCAGGTATTTCCGCTTCTGGTCTTCTGTCCCATACCAGACCAGCGGAAGAGTACCGATGCCAATGTGCGCGCCAAATGCTGTCGAGAAGCTGGCCAGCGCCGAAACATGGTCCGAAACCAGCGTGGAGGTGACCTTGTCCATGCCCAGGCCGCCGTATTCCTCGGGAATGTCGACGGAGGCGAAACCCAGTTCCGCCGCCTTTTCAATGAGGCGGCGCATCGCGCCCGGTTCCTTGGCCTCAACCGCTTCGGTGGCGGGCAGCACCTCGTCGCGGGCGAACTGATCGGCGGTGGCGACGATCTGGCGCTGCTCCTCGCTCAGATCCTCGAGGGTGAATATCTCGGAAGCGGTGCGGGGTTCGGTCAGGAAGCTGCCGCCGGCGGCGGCGGTCACAGGCAGAACGGCAACGGAGGACATAGCTGTATCTCCACGTGCGGGATGAGGATATGCCAGCGGAGCGACGACGAGCAATCGTGCGTCCCCGCGAAGTCGTCAGTGCATTGAAGCGCGGACCGTGAGCCGTCCCCGTGTGTCTCCCGGATTCTGAGCAACGCCCACCGCTGTTGGACGGGTCTCAGGCCAGGTTGGTGAATGGTTCCGGACTTGAGGTTCTCCGCAGCGGATACATACCATTTGCAGGGAGGCCCAGACTGGTTCGATGCTGCGGAGGAGCCTCCCGCCAACCAGCCGCTGCGACCTACGATGAGGCCTTGATCATGACGGCACTCGCCGCATAAGTAAAGTGACCCATCGCTTACAATGGGCTAAGCCGGTTCTGGGAGGAATCCTCTGCACGTGTCGCTTGAAGCTTGCCTGAGTTCGCTCGCGAACCCGTCCTCGCGGGCTTTCGCGCTGGTATGGTTCGCGCCGCAGAATGGCGTGAAACACCAGTTGAAGTTGCTCTTCAACGACCCCTTCAACATGGTGCATCACTACTGGAACTGGTTCGATGCCGCGCTGCTTACTCCCTACTTCCTGGTAATGATCGTCCTGTCGCTCTATGGCATTCATCGTTATTCGATGTGCTACCACTACTTCAAATACCGGAAGCGGCATAACCTCAATGCTCCGAACCAGTTCGGCGAGTTGCCACAGGTCACCGTGCAACTGCCCATCTACAACGAGCAGTTCGTCATCGACCGGCTCATCGAGGCAATCTGCGCCATGGAGTACCCCAGGGACAGGCTGGAAATCCAGGTGCTCGACGACTCCACGGACGAAACCACCGAGGTGGCTGCCGCGATCGTGGACCGCTATGCGGCACTCGGACACCCCATCGTCTACATCCACCGAACCAACCGCCATGGATACAAGGCCGGGGCGCTCGATGCCGGGCTGAAGGTGGCGAAAGGCGAGTTCATCGCCATCTTCGACGCGGACTTCGTACCACCGGCCGATTGGCTGATGCGGGTCATTCATCATTTTTCGGAGCCGGGCATCGGCATGGTGCAGACTCGCTGGACTCACTTGAACCGCGACTACAGCCTGTTGACGCAAATTGAAGCCATTCTGCTCGACGGGCATTTTGTACTCGAACACGGAGCTCGTTCGCGCGCCGGGGAATTCTTCAACTTCAACGGCACTGCCGGAATGTGGCGCCGCCAGGCAATCACCGATGCCGGCGGCTGGCAGCATGACACCCTCACCGAAGACACCGATCTGAGCTACCGCTCGCAGATGGCCGGCTGGAAGTTCAAGTACCTTCCCGAAATCGAGTGCCCGGCGGAGCTGCCCATCGAGATGACCGCGTTCAAAACCCAGCAGGCGCGCTGGGCCAAGGGACTGATCCAGACCAGCATCAAGGTGCTTCCCATGATGTTCCGGACCGGCGTTTCGCGCAAGATCAAGGTCGAGGCGATTTACCACCTCACCTCAAACCTGAGCTATCCGCTCATGATCGTGATGACGGCGCTGCTGATTCCCTGCATGATTGTGCGCTTCTACCAGGGATGGTTCCAGATGTTGTTGATCGACGTGCCGCTTTTCACCGCCTCGAGCCTGTCGATCGCAGTGTTCTACGTCGTCAGCCAGCGCGTGCTGTTCCCGAAGACATGGATGAAGACGTTTCTCTACCTGCCCTTCCTGATGGCGCTGGGGATCGGGCTTACCGTCACCAACTCCAAGGCCGTTATGGAGGCGCTGCTGGGCATCAAGAGCGCCTTTGCGCGCACCCCGAAGTACAGGGTGGCTAAAAAAGGCGAGAAGTCTCAGGCCGCCAAGTACCGCAAGCGCCTGAAGCTCGCGCCGTGGATCGAGTTGATCATCGGCGGCTACTTCTTCCTGGCGATCATCTACTGCTTTTTGAACCACAACTACTTCACTGCGCCCTTCCTGGTGCTGTTCGTGATCGGCTACTGGTACACGGGGCTCATGAGCCTGTTGCAGGGCCGCTTTGAGCGCTGGCGGGGGGGAGCGAACACCGACGAGTCGAGTCCCAAGCCCTTCCCTGTTGGCGTTTGAGCCCTCTGGCACGCCGCGATTGAGCCGCGGATGAACCTGCCCCCACCCCCTCCGGCTACAATAGACACAAGCCCTTGCCGAACCAGCGACTGGAATCCCTGGTCTGCCAGGTGCATCTGAGCATTATGCTGGCTACGACCCTCCCGGAAGCTCTTACCTTCGATGACGTGCTGCTGGTGCCCGCCTTCAGCGACGTCGTGCCCACCCAGGTGAGCACGCAGACACAGCTAACCCGGGACATCACACTCAATACCCCGCTGCTTTCTTCAGCGATGGACACGGTGACCGAATCGCGCATGGCCATCGCCATGGCGCAGCAGGGCGGCATCGGGATCGTGCATCGCAACCTCAGCATCGAGGCCCAGGCCGGCGAAATCGACAAGGTGAAGCGCTCCGAGAGCGGCATGATCGTCGACCCGGTCACCATCGGTCCCGACCAGATGATCGCGGATGCGCTCGAAGTCATGCGCCGCTACAAGATCTCCGGCGTGCCGGTTACGCAGGGCGGAAAGCTGGTGGGCATTCTCACCAACCGCGACCTGCGTTTCGAAACCCGCACGGATGTACCCATCGGCGACGTGATGACCAAGAAAAATCTCATCACGGTGCCGGTCGGCACGACCCTGGAAGAAGCGGAGCTGATTCTCCACGAGCATCGCGTCGAGAAGCTCCTGGTGGTCAACGACCAGTACGAGCTCAAGGGCCTGATCACGGTCAAGGACATTCAGAAAAAGCTCAAGTACCCCAACGCCAGCAAGGATGAGAAAGGCCGGCTGCGCGTGGGCGGAGCAATCGGCGCGACCGGCGACTTCATGGAACGCGCAGTCGAGCTGGTGAACGCGCGTGCCGATGTGCTGGCTATTGATTCAGCGCACGGACATTCTTCGCGCGTGCTCGAAGCCGTACGCGAAGTCAAGATGAGGTTCCCCGGAGTAGGCCTCCTGGCCGGAAACGTTGCGACTTATGAAGGCGCGATGGCCCTGATTGACGCGGGCGCCGACGCCATCAAGGTGGGCATCGGGCCGGGATCGATCTGCACGACGCGCATGGTGACCGGAGCCGGCATGCCCCAGATCACCGCCATCGCCGAGGCATTCCGTGCCGCGCGGGAACGCGACATTCCGGTGATTGCCGACGGAGGCATCAAGTACTCCGGCGAAATCACCAAGGCCATCGCCGCCGGCGCCAGCTCTGTCATGATCGGGTCTCTATTCGCCGGAGTAGACGAGAGCCCCGGCGAGACGATCCTGTACCAGGGCCGCAGCTTCAAGAGCTATCGCGGAATGGGCTCTCTCAGCGCCATGAGCCAGGGTTCCGGCGAGCGCTACTTCCAAAGCACGGCGGATATTGCCGAAGCGGAAGCAGGCGGCCAGGGCGTGGTGCAGCGGGAGCGCAGTGCGCAAAACCGGCTGGCGAAATACGTGCCCGAAGGCATCGAAGGCCGGGTTCCTTATCGCGGGCCGCTGGAGTCGATGGTTTATCAGCTCGTCGGTGGTTTGCGTTCGGGCATGGGCTATCTCGGCTGCGGCACGATTAAAGAACTGCAGGAGAACGCGCGGTTCGTGCGGATCTCCGGCGCCGGGTTGCGGGAAAGCCACGTGCACGACGTGATCATCACCCGCGAAGCTCCTAACTACCATGTCGAGTAGCGCGCCGCTTCCATCGCTGGCTCAAAGAACGCAAATCGAAGATCCCGCGCCGGTTGTTTTCACGCCCCGCCAGAAAGGCCGGCTGCCCTGGTGATTCCCACAAGGCGAAGCGGCTTGCTGTTCTGGGTGTGGACCTGGCTGCCGGTGGTGGTGGGCATTGCAGTTATCGCCGCCGAGTCCACCGAGTTCATGGGCGCGGACCATACAGCCGGCCCGCTTCGCTTCCTGTTCCAGGCGATCTTTGGCCCGGTCAGCGATGCACGCTGGGAGGTCGTCCACCACTACATCCGCAAAAGCGGCCACTTCATCGGATATGGGTTCATCGGGCTGGCATGGCTGCGCGCATGGTGGCTGACGTTGCCCCATTCCAGGTTCGTCGCCGACGCGGCGCTGGCGCTGCTCAGTACGGCCCTCATTGCGAGCGCCGACGAATACCACCAGGCTTTTCTGCCCAACCGGACCTCTTCTCCCTGGGACGTGCTCCTGGATTGCTGCGGGGCCGTCACGCTGCAGTTGATGGTCTATCTCTTCATGCGCATCGCTCGCCCCAAGCGCCTGGCCAGGGCCGCTTGATCATTCGAGAGGTTTCAAATCGCCCAGCGTCGTCGGTATGAGTTCCGCCACCGTCGGGTGTATGTGGACGGAGTGGGTAAGCAGCGATGCGGGCTGGCGGGCATACATGGCGGTCAGAATGCAGTGGATGGCTTCATCCCCGCCGGTCCCAAAGACCGTCGCACCGAGAATGTGCTGCGTGTCCTTTTCCACCAGGATCTTCATAAAGCCAAACGTCTCGCCCTTCTCGATGGCGCGGCTGACCCGGGTCATGGCTCGCGATCCTACCAGGGCTGCGATGCCCTTCTTGCGCACCTCGGTCTCCGACAGGCCGACCCCTGCAAGCGGCGGATCGATGTAGAGGGCGTGCGCAGGAATACGGTCGCTCACTTTTCTATCCGCACCGTCGAGCAGGTTATCGGCGACGATTTCGTAGTCGTTGTAGGAAGTGTGGGTGAAGGCGCCGCGGCCATTGCAGTCTCCCACCGCGAAAACTCCGGCGGCGGTGGTGCGAAGTTGATCGTCGACCGTGATGAATCCCGCGTGATCTGTCTCGATCCCAGCGGAGGGAAGATTAAGGTCGGCAGTGTTGGGGGTGCGCCCGATAGCCAGCAGCACGTGCGAGCCGTCGATGTGCGGCGCGCCCTCGTTACATTCGAGGCCTACCGAGATGCCCCCTTCCCGATTCTCGAGATGGATGCAATTGGCGTTCACGCGAACCTGGATGCCTTCTGAAGCGAAGATCTCGTGAATGACGGCCGACGCGTCCTCGTCTTCATGGGCGGCGAGGCGCGCCTGCTTGTCGATGACTGTGACTTCGGAACCGAAACGGCGGAACATCTGCGCAAACTCAAGCCCGACATATCCCCCACCCACCACCACCAGGTGCTGCGGCAGTTCATCGAGATCGAGAATCGTGCTACTGGTCAGAAACGGAACTTCTCCCACCCCCTTCATCGCGGGAATGGTGGGGCGCGCGCCGACGTTGAGAAATATCTGCGGCGCTTCGAGAAAATCTCCACCGACACGAATCCGGTTGGGCCTGTCAAACACAGCTTCTCCGTTGATGACCGTGCAGTTCTTGGTTTCGCGCAGCCACTTTTCCACCCCGCTGCGTGACTCCATCACGATCGCATCCTTGCGCGCTTTGACGGCCCGCATATCGACGCGCACGGGGCCGGTTTCCACTCCGAAGTCGCGGCCGCGGCGCGCAAGGTGTGCCGCGTGCGCACTGGCCACCATCGCCTTGGTTGGGGTACATCCGGTGTTGACGCAGGTGCCGCCAAAGAGCTTTCTTTCGATCATGGCCACGTGCTTGCCGGCTCCCGCCAGCCGCGCTGCCAGCGACGGACCGGCCTGCCCCGCTCCTACAACAATGGCATCAAAGCTCGAGTTCATCGGATCCTCATCACGGCGATTACCGCAAGGACGATTGCGGTCACGTCCTCCAACAGGGCGGCCGGAAAATCACGGCCGAAAACCGCGGCCAGTTTTCCGCGCGCTGCGGCCCCGCCGAGCGTACCCGCCACCGCGCCTAATGCGCCCACCACCAAGCCCACCAGCATCAGGTTTCCAGAGGCGCCAACGGTGGCGCCAACCAGCGCTCCACTGAAGATGCGCGCGGTGAATTGCGGCATGGTTTTACGGCTAGGGGTAAAGGGCAGCTTGTCGCTGATGAGTTCGCCAATCGCCAGCACTGTAAAAATGATCGGCGTGTAGCGGTAGCCCATGAAGGCCAGCGGGGTGCCGGAAACTCCCAGCACCCCCAGGTGCGCGGCCCAGCTCACCACTGCCGGCGCCATCATGGTTCGCAGGCCGGACACAAGCCCGACGATGAACGCACAGAGTAAAAGCACTCAAACCTCCCGGGTTGCACCGTCCCTGCCAAAATGGGGGACGAAGAAGAAACATACCTGCCCGCTGGGGGCGAATCGACAGACGACGATCATATCAGCCGGGCCGGCGTTGGCAGACAGCTCGCTCGCCTTTCAATTTGGCGTTGCCAATGCGAATCCCCGGATCCGCTGGACAGGCCTGAAGCCGGTGCCTGAGAATGCCGTGGAAAGATTAAACCACCCGATCCATAGCACCTGCAGGAGAGCTTCATGCTGGAAGTGCCGCCGCGCACCAAAACTTACGACGTCTGCATCATCGGATCCGGAGCTGGCGGAGGCACCGCGGCCAAAGTTCTAACCGAGGGCGGCCTGAGCGTAGTGATGCTCGAAGCAGGGCCCCCGCTCAATCCGGAAAAGGATTTCAAGGAGCACGTCTGGCCCTACGAACTGGCGCACCGCGGCGCCGATGTGGGCGGCAAAGGCCGTCTCCAGTTCAACGATGAATTCCTCGCGCCCAACGGCTTCTGGGAGATCGAGGGGGAGCCCTACACCATGGCGCCGGGCACCAAGTTTGCGTGGTTCCGTTCGCGCATCGAGGGCGGCCGCACCAATCACTGGGGCCGCATCGCCCTGCGCTTCGGACCCGCCGACTTCAAGCCGCACTCGACCGATGGCATGGGCGATGACTGGCCCATTACCTACGAGGAGCTCTCGCCTTACTACGACAAGGTCGAGGCCTTCGTCGGGGTCTTCGGATCGAAAGAAAACGTCCCCAATGCGCCGGACGGTGTGTTCATGCCGCCGCCCAAGCCGCGCTGCACTGAAACCATCATCAAGAAGGCCTGCGACCAGCTGAATATCACCTGCATTCCGTCGCGCCTCGCCATCCTGACCAAGCCGCTGAACGGAAGACCGGCCTGTCATTATTGCGGCGAGTGCGGCCGGGGCTGCCTCACCGCATCCAACTTCAGCTCCAGCCAGGTCATGATCCCCGTAGCCAAGGCGACCGGGCGCTTCACGATGATACCCAACGCCATGGCGCGGGAACTCATCGTGGGGAAGAACGGGACAGTCACTGAAGCTTCTTACATCGACAAGGCGACCCGCACTGAAAAGCGGGTCCGCGCGCGGGCCTTCGTCGTGGCGGCCAGCGCCTGTGAGTCGGCGCGGTTGCTGCTCAACTCCAGGTCGCCCGGCTTTTCCAATGGACTGGCGAACTCGTCCGGCGTTGTGGGCCGCTACCTCACCGACTCGGTCGGCACCTCCCTGGGCGGATATTTCCCCCAGATGGAGAGAGTGCCGAAGCACAATCACGACGGCGTCGGAGGCATGCACATGTACATGCCATGGTGGCTTTTCGGCAAGAAGAACGATTTCCTCCGTGGGTACCACATCGAGTTCGGCGGCGGCCCGGGCATGCCGGGCGTCGGGCACTTCGACGGAATATGCGAAAAGTACGAGGGCTATGGCACGACCCTCAAGCAGACGTGCCGCAAGTACTACGGCACATCCATCGGATTCGCGGGACGCGGCGAGATGATTCCCAACGAAAAAAGCTATTGCGAAATCGACCCCGAGGTCATGGATCGCTGGGGCATCCCGGTGCTGCGTTTTCACTGGGAATGGGGTGAGAACGAGCAGAAGATGGTCGAACATATGCACGAAACATTTCGCTCCATCATCGAAACGGCGGGCGGCACGGTCTACCACGGGCGCAAGCCCCAGGGACCGAAGATCTCAACCGGCGGCGAGATCATCCATGAACTGGGCACCGTACGCATGGGCGACGATCCGAAGACGTCTGCGCTCAATCGCTGGTGCCAGGCCCATGATGTGAAAAATGTTTTTGTCGCCGATGCCGCGCCCTTCGTCAGCAACCCCGACAAGAACCCCACGCTCAGCATCATGGCCCTCTCGTGGAGAACTTCGGAACATCTGCTCGAGCTGGCGAAGAAAGGAGAAGTCTAGCCCATGACGAATTCCCTCTCGCGCCGCGACGTGTTGAAGTCCATCGCCATATGTGGGGCAGGTTCGGCCCTCAGCGTGATTCCGATTGAGGCCGCAGAGCAGGCGCATCAAAGCATTGCCGCAGAGAAGGCGAAACATCCCAGGGCAGCTTATGCGCCCAAGTTCTTTTCGCCCCACCAGTACAAAACGTTGCGGACCCTTTGCGAGACGATCCTGCCGGCAGATGCGGACTGCGGGGGAGCTATTGAAGCCGGAGCGCCTGAATTCATCGATCTGCTGACCAGCGAGAATGCGGACTACCAGACGCGGCTCGGCGGCGGGCTGCAGTGGCTCGACTCGACCTGCTCTGACCGCTACGGCAAGCTGTTTGCGGAATGCGCCCCCGCGCAGCAGAAGGAAATGCTGGATGCCATCGCGTTTCGCAAGAATGCAGACGAGGACGCGTCGCTGTCGCAAGGCGTGGAATTCTTTTCCTTCCTGCGCAACTTCACCGCCGATGGCTTCTTCACCAGCGCAATCGGTATCAAGTACCTGGGCTTCATGGGGAACACCTTTGTGCCGACCTGGAAGGGATGTCCGCCGGTAGAGGGCATTTGAGCCCGTCCGGCGAAGGGCATGCGATTTTCGATCGCCACGCGGCGGTAATTTCTGCGATTGCGACGGCACAGTGAGGGGTTTTCACTGCATGTCAACTTCAACTTCTCGTAGACCGGTCTAAGGTAGATATTGATGTATTCAGTCCCCCATCGAGAGGATTTTTTCACAGAATGAAAGGCTCAACCCTTAAACACGCAACCGCAGTCTGCCTGGGTTTATCTGCCGTCTTTTCTGCAAGCGCAGTCTCTGCCCAAAGCGATTCCAAACCATCCGCCGCAGAAGCGTTCAAGGTGAACTGCTCCATGTGCCATGGCGAAGATGGAGCGGGCTCAGCCCTGGGCAAACGGCTTCATACCCCGGATCTGCGCAGCAAGATCGTCCACCAGAAATCCACCGAGTCGCTCACGCACACCGTGACCGCAGGCAAAAACAAGATGCCGCCGTTTGGCGGCCAACTGAGCGCAGACCAGATCAGTGCGTTGGTGGCGTATGTGCGGTCGTTGAATATTCCCGCTGGGGGCGGAGCCAAATAGGGAGCCTGATCGAAACAGTCTCTCGCAGGAGGCGACCTGCGATTCGAAGAACCCGTCCACCTTCCATCAAAAAAAGCGGGCGCATCCCCATTTAGAGGACGCACCCGCTTGAGCTTTTAATGCAGGAGAAAAGAGCGCTCCTGGTCCAACCCTAGGCGGCTTCTTCGCCGCCCTCTTCCTTTTTGTTCTCTTCGAGCTGCTTTTCCAGTTCGGCGCGCTTCTTGGCCTTGACCTCTTCGCGCTTCTGGCGCTTGACCTCAAGCTGCTTTTCGGCGCCGAGCAGTTCGATGAAGGCCTTTTCGGCACCATCGCCCTTCTGGAATCCGGTGCGGACGATGCGCAGGTAGCCGCCCTGGCGATCGCCGTAGCGCGGGGCCACGGTTTCAAACAGCCGCTCTACAGCCTTGTCGGTCTGCAGGAAGCTGAGCGCCTGCCGGCGCGAGTGCAGATCGCCCTTCTTGCCGAGGGTGATCATCTTTTCCACGTGCGGACGAACAGCCTTGGCCTTGGCGACTGTGGTCTCCACACGATCTTCCACGATGACGGACGTGACCAGGTTACGCAGCAGAGCGCGACGATGGCTGGTGTTACGTCCGAGCTTGAATCCTGCATTGCGATGGCGCATGGGTGAATCTCTCTCTTAGCTTCTAGCTTTTAGCTCCTAGCTCCTGGCTCTGACTTGCTCGGGGAACGACATCAACTCGGCCGTGCCGCGATCAAGCTAGAAGCTAGAGGCTAGAAGCTAGTAGCTGTCTTTAGAAATTCTCTGTCTCTGTGGGCAGCTGGAGGTCAACCGAATCCAGCGGCTCGTCTTCTTCGTCGTAACGGTTGTAGCTGGCAGCCAGCGCAGCGGCGGGCGGAATGCTGGTCGGCCCCGGAACCGCGTTGCCCTGCTCGTCGATCTTCATGCCCAGCGACAGGCCCATCTGCGCGAGAATTTCCTTGATCTCGTTCAGGCTCTTGCGGCCGAAGTTCTTGGTCTTGAGCATCTCGGCTTCAGTCTTCTGCACCAGTTCGCCAATGGTCTGAATGTTGGCGTTCTTAAGGCAGTTGTAGCTGCGGACCGACAGCTCCAGCTCTTCGACGGAGCGATTGAGGTTGTCGTTGCGCAGCAGGATGCGACCTTCTTCGCCGCGCGCTTCGGACTCAATTTCCTCCTCGAAGTTGATGAAGATGTTCATGTGGTCCTTGAGCAGCTTGGCGGCCAGGCCGACAGCATCGGCGGGCAGCACCGCTCCGTTGGTCCACACTTCGAGCGTCAGCTTGTCGTAGTCGGTAATCTGGCCGAGACGGGCAGCGTCGACAACATAGTTCACGCGGCGCACCGGCGAGTGGACCGAATCCACGGGAATGAAGCCAAGGCCCAGGTCGGCGTCGAAGTTCTTGTCGGCGGAGATGTAGCCGCGTCCGCGCTTGAGGCGCATTTCCATCTCCAGCTTGCCGCCTTCGGAAACCGTGGCGATGTACACGTTCTTGTCCAGGATCTCAACGTCGCCGTCGGCTTCGATCATGCCGGAGGTGACCACGCCGGGCTGGTCGGCGCGCAGATAAAGCGCCTTGGGACCCTCGCCCGCGAGCTTAAAGGGAACCTGCTTGAGGTTCAGGATGATGTCGGTGGCGTCTTCTACAACACCTGCGATGGACTGGAACTCGTGCAGTACGCCTTCGATGCGAATGGCGGTAACCGCGGCGCCCTCGATGGAACTGAGCAGGGTGCGGCGGAGGGCATTGCCGATGGTGGTACCAAAGCCCCGCTCAAAGGGCTGGGCGCTGAACTTGCCGTATGTGTCGGTGAGCGTCTCGGCATCGACTGCCAGGCGCTTCGGCTTCTGAAATCCTCTCCACAACATATGCTTATCCTTTTTCCCGCGCGGCGGGTACGTCGCGATGCATTTTGCGGCGGCCGCGCAAGTTCTCCTTCGGTTGAAATGCAGCTCTTAGCCATTAGCTCCCAGCTTTCAGCTTGATCGAGGCGGTTCCAATGATTCCGGCTGCCGCACGAAAAAGCTAAAAGCTAGTGGCTAGAAGCTAGTAGCTGTCCTACTTGCTGTACAGTTCGACGATCAGCTGCTCATTGACGGGCAGGTTCACGTCCTTGCGTCCGGGCAGCGATAGAATGCGCCCCGACATGCCTTCAAAATTCACTTCCAGCCACACCGGCACCGGGTTTTGGGCGGCATACTGCGTGCCCTGCTCGATGATGACATGCTTTTTGGCGCTCTCGCGCACCGCGATTTCGTCGCCTACGTTGACCTGGTAGGAAGGAATGTTCACCTTCTTGCCGTTGACCAGGACGTGTCCGTGGCGCACAACCTGGCGGGCCTGGCGGCGCGAGATTGCAAAGCCGAGACGGTAAGCCACGTTGTCGAGGCGGCGCTCCAGCTGCTGGATAAGCAGCTCGCCGGTGACGCCTGTAGCACGGTTCGCCTTCTCGTAGTACTCGCGGAACTGGCCTTCGAGGGTGAAGTAGATGCGCTTGGCTTTCTGCTTTTCGTGCAGCTGCAAGCCATAGCCTACGATCTTGGCCTTGCGGTCTTTGCCGTGCATGCCGGGGGGAAAGTTGCGCTTCTCAATCGGGCAACGATCCGACGTGCACTTGGTGCCTTTCAAAAAAAGCTTGGTGCCTTCGCGACGGCAAAGGCGGCAGACTGCTCCGGTATAACGAGCCATTTCTTCTCCTGACTTCGGATGACGGCCGGTTTACGTGAAGTGCAGCTTACAGCCGTTAGCTTTTAGCCTCTAGCTTTTCGTGCAAGCACGATGAGCAGGTGGCTGGCTCGACCCTTAACTGCACGGGACACTTCGTCCCGGCCCGATTACAGTGATCAGTGAACAGCGAACAGGGTCAGTGTTGATGTGCCTAATCCGCACTTTCAACTGTTTCCTGCGCGCGTTACTGCAAGTTGCCTGGTCCGTTCCCGGGGGGTGCGTCGGCTGGAATAAGCGCGAAGAACTGATCCCTGTTCACTGACCACATGCAACTGTCTTACACTCTGCGACGCTTCGGCGGACGGCAGCCGTTATGCGGAACCGGCGTGACGTCACGAATCGACTTGACCTCGATGCCCGCGGCAGCCAGCGCACGGATGGCCGATTCGCGGCCCGATCCGGGACCAGCGACGCGCACATCGACTGCGCGAAGACCGTGGTCGCGAGCCATGCCGGCAGCGTTTGAAGCCGCCTGCTGCGCCGCGAACGGCGTGCCCTTGCGCGAACCGCGGAAGCCGAGCGAGCCGGAACTCTTCCAGCTCAGGGTGTTGCCCATCTGATCGGTGATGGTCACGATGGTGTTGTTGAACGAAGCCTGAATATGCGCAATGCCGAACGGGACATTCTTGCGCTCGCGCTTCTTGAACTTCTTGTTCTTGCCAGCCTTGCCGGCTCCGGCTTTCTGCTCTGGTTTCGCCATTTAGGTTTTTCCCGTCGCTTTCTTCTTGCCGGCCACAGTGCCCTTGCGGGGGCCTTTGCGGGTGCGGGCGTTGGTGTGGGTACGCTGGCCGCGCACCGGCAGCGACCGGCGATGGCGGTTGCCGCGATAGCTCTGAATATCGATGAGGCGCTTGATGTGCATCTGGGTGTCTTTGCGGAGATCGCCCTCGACGTCACCTTCGTCTTCAATCACCTGGCGGATGCGGTTAACCTCTTCTTCGCCCAGATCCTGGATCTTCTTGAAGCCATCCACGTTGGCCTTCTCCAGAATCTTCAGCGCGCGGGGGTTCCCGATGCCAAAGATGTAAGTCAGCGCGATCCGTGCCTGCTTGTTACGGGGCAGGTCGACGCCAGCAATACGTGCCATTCTGATTCCTTTGCTGCTTCCGTTATGTGCCCTCCGGCCTCAACCGGTTCGCACGGGTTACTCGGGATTCTTCCGGGGTTCATCGCAAGCCTTGTACGGCTAACTCGCCCCTGGCCAGTGTGAGTCACCCGCGAAATATTCGGGGAGCTGCGTTAACCGCTCCGAAGTTTCGCGTCACCCTTCACTGCAGTGAAAGATCCCGTCTGATGCCAGGCCAATTTAGCCCTGGCGCTGCTTGTGCTTTGCGTTTTCGCAGATCACGCGAACCACCCCGCGGCGGTTGATGACCTTGCACTTCACGCAAATTTTCTTGACCGATGCACGGACCTTCATTGCTTTGCTGCCCTTCTCCGCGCATCCCATGACGACGCGGCCTGTAAACCAGCGATCATCACTCCCCATCAAGGGGTTATGGTGACCGCTGCCCACTCTTCAGTGAATCATTTGTAGCGGTACACGATACGCCCGCGGTTCAGGTCGTAGGGGCTCAGCTCAACCGCCACGCGGTCTCCGGGGAGGATGCGGATGAAGTTCTTGCGCATCCGACCGGAAACATGAGCCAGAACCTCATGATTCGTTTCCAGCTTGACCTTGAACATGGCATTGGGCAACGTTTCAACCACCGTTGCCATAACCTCAATCGCGTCTTCCTTCGACAAACCGTATCCCGCTTCTGATGGCGCTCACGCACCACCGCTTGTAAGGACCGAAATTGCTAATCGGTCAGAATTCTTGACCCGGTCGCAGTCACTGCAACCGTGTGCTCGAAGTGAGCACTCATGCTTCCGTCGCCGGTCACCGCCGTCCAGCCGTCTCCCAGGACGCGGACGTCAGGCTTGCCGGCATTCACCATGGGCTCGATGGCAATCACCATCCCCGCCTTCAACTTCATGCCGCGGCCCGCTTCGCCGAAATTCGGCACCTGCGGATCCTCATGCATGTTCGATCCGATGCCGTGTCCGACGAAGTCGCGTACCACGGAAAATCCTTCGGACTCAACAACCTTCTGCACCGCGGCCCCGATATCACCCAGGGTCGCTCCCGGCTTCACCGCTGCGATTCCCGACTGCAGCGACGCCTCGGTGACCCGGAGCAAGCGCGCGGTGTCGGGATCGATCTGTTCTCCCACGGGCACCGTTATAGCTGCGTCCCCGTAGTAGCCATCGACAATCGCCCCACAATCGACAGAAACGATGTCGCCGTCCTGCAGCACCCGCTTCGAGGAAGGGATGCCGTGCACCACTTCGCTATTGACCGAGGTGCACAGGACACACGGATAACCGTGGTACCCCTTGAACGCGGGCTTGGCGCCGAGTTCGGTGATCCGTGCTTCAGCCGCCCGCTCCAGATCCAGCGTGGTCGCCCCCGGCTTTACCTGGGTGCGCACCAGCTCGAGCACCTCGCGGACCACCCGGCCCGCGCGACGCATCTTTTCGATCTCCTGAGACGACTTAAGCACAACCGCCAACTCGAGTTACCCCTGCGAGGCGACGAGCGCCCCGGACACTGACCAGCTCTACACGCCATAGGTCAATGGTTCATCTGCGATCGCGCGCGAACGCGCGAAAAGCCGACCGATCGCGCTATGCTGTGCGCAACCGACCGACAACATCAACAATCCCGGCCGCCACCTCGGCAATAGACCGGTTTCCATCCACTTCCGCAAAGCGCCCCAGCGTGCGGTAATGCTCGATGACGGGAGCGGTCAACGCTTCATAAGCGCGCATGCGCTCGGTGAAGACCTCTTCCGTATCGTCGGCTCGCTGAACCAGTTCAGCCCCTTCTACGTCGCAATAGCACGGATGCTGCGGCGGATTAAAGAAGACGTTGTAAATGGTCTGGCAGACGGGACAGATTCTGCGCCCGGTAATACGACGCAGTAACTGATTATAGTCCACCGAGATGCTGACGGCAACCACCGGCAACGCGGCTTCCTGACCCGCCAAACGGCTGTCCAGCCAGGCAGCCTGGGTGAGGGTGCGCGGAAATCCGTCGAGGATATATCCATCGACCGTATCCGGTTCCATCAGGCGGACGGCGACCATCTGGTTGACCAGTTCGTCAGGCACCAGTTCGCCGCGGTCCATGCATTCTTTGGCAATCCTTCCCAGTTCAGTGCCCTGGGACGCGTTGGCGCGCAGCAGGTCCCCGGTGGAGATCTGCGGGATGCCCCACAGTTTCACCAGTTCCTTGGCCTGGGTGCCTTTTCCCACGCCCGGCGCGCCTAATAGAAGTATCGGGCCGGGGATGGTTTTCAACGATATTTCCCGGTCGCTTTCCACTTGAATCAACGAAGAAGACATTTACCAGGTTTTCCTTCCGCGGATACGACCGGAGCGCGGGGAAAAGCCGTCATAGTGGCGCATGATCAGCTGCGATTCGATCTGGTTGACGGTGTCCATGGCGACTCCCACCACGATGAGCAGCGAGGTGCCGCCAAAGTAGAAGTTGACCCCCAAACCGTGCGTCGTCCAGTTCGGCAGGCTCTCGAAGAACCGGCCGACGAGGAACAGCTTGTCAAAGCGGATGCCGGAGATGAGGAAGGTAGGCACCAGCGATATGACAATCAGATATAAGGCCCCCACCAGGGTGATGCGGGTGAGGATGTCGTTAATGAAGTCCGAGGTACGCTTGCCGGGCCGTATTCCGGGAATGAACGAGCCTGACTTGCGGAAATTATCGGCGATATCGTCCGGCTTCATCACGATCGATACATAGAAGTAGGCGAAGAAGATGATCCCCAGCACATAAAGCGTCTCGTACCACGGATAGCCGGGCTGGAGCGCCTGGATGATGGGCTGGAAGAAACGGCTGTTCTGCACCCATTCCACCTGCCCGAACAGGAGCGGGGCAGAGAGGATGGAGCTGGCAAAAATGACCGGCATGACGCCGCCGGAGTTCACCTTGAGGGGCAGGTGGCTGGACTGCCCGCCCATCATGCGCCGGCCCACGATGCGGCGCGCGCTTTGAATGGGAATGCGGCGCTCCGAGCGTTCCACGAACACGATGAAGGCCACCACCGCAATCATGGCCGCCAGAAGCAGGATCACGGCCAGGAATGTGAACGAACCCCAGGCGTTGGTCTGGACCTTGGAAAGCAGTTCTCCCATGCCCCGGGGCAGGCCTGCGACGATCCCGGCGAAGATCAACAGGCTCATGCCGTTGCCAATGCCGCGATCGGTAATCTGCTCGCCCAGCCACATGATGAAGGCTGTGCCGGTGGTCAGGGTCAGCACCGTCATCAGGCTGAATCCGATGCCGGGGTGCAGCACCAGGCCCTGCCGGGTGAGAATGGCCGCAATTCCGATCGACTGGAGCGCGCCGAGGACCACCGTCATGTAGCGGGTCCACTGGGTGATCTTGCGCCGCCCCAGTTCGCCTTCCTTCTGGATACGCGCCAGCGGCTCGTAAACCACCGTCAAAAGCTGAAAAATGATCGACGCGGTGATATACGGCATGATGCCCAGGGCAAAAATCGTCATGCGCCGCAGGTTGCCGCCGCCAAACAGGTTGAGCAGGCCGAGCGCCGAGCCACTCTGCAGGTCGAACATCTGCGCCAGCAGGGTCGTGTTGACGCCGGGCGTGGGGATAAACGCGCCCAGCCGGTACACGGCCAGAATGCCAAGGGTAAAAAGCACCCGCTTGCGCAGGTCAGGGACGCGAAAGATATTGAGAAACTTCTCAAGCATGGTCAGTTATCCACTTCGGACGCGAGTCGCGCCCTAATTTATCCGTATGCAACCATCTTACGCGGGAATGACTGTGGATGTCGCGTCGGGTGGGTGCCCAGGCCCCGATTATGGGGCCCGGGAGCAATTCTCTTGCTGTTCCAGAGCAAATTTCCGGATTGCCTCAGGCGCAAGGACGAGCCGTCTGCTGGCTTTGCACCTATGCCATCCGACGCGCTGAACCTAGGCTTTGGCCGGCTCGGGTGCGCCCAGAACCACGGCCTTGCCACCCGCCTTCTCGATCTTTTCCACCGCAGACTTGGAGAACTTGTGGGCGTGAATCGTGATCGCGGAGGTCAGATCGCCGGAGCCGAGGATCTTGATCAGCGCCTTCTTGCTCGACGCCAGGCCCAGCTTCTTGTAGTCCTCGAGCGCGATCTCACTGACGCTCAGTTCGGCGATGCGGTCCAGATTCACAACCGTGTACTCGGTGCGGAAGATGTTGGTGAAACCGCGCTTGGGCAGGCGGCGGTGGAGCGGCATCTGGCCGCCTTCAAATCCCCGCATCATGTGCGAGCCGGAGCGCGAGCGCTGGCCCTTGTGACCGCGGGTTGAAGTCTTGCCCATGCCGGAGCCCATACCGCGGCCGACACGCTTGCGCCCGGTGTTTGCCTTCTTGGGCGCGCGGAGATTAGAGAGATTCTTTGCCATGTTGTCCTCGCTATAGCGCCGATCGGAGTGAATCCGGCCGACTCGCGTTAATGCAGCAGCCAACTCCTGGCCGCTAGCTTCCAGCTCTTTCCGGGAGAGCTGGATCTGTTGGTTTCCGAACGAAGAAAGCTAGAAGCTAGAGACTCTAGCTTTCCAGAATCCTGACCAGGTGCGGGATGGCCTTGACCATGCCGCGCGTGGACTCGGTGTCGACCCGCTCGACGATCTGGTTGAGCCGGGTGAATCCCAGCCCCTTCACAATCGCCTTGTGGCGGAACGGTGTGTTGTTCTTGGAGCGGTAGTACTGGATACGGATCTTCTTGGTCTCGGCCATGATTAAAGCTCCTCAACCTGCTTGCCGCGCATGGTGGCAACGTCGGCCTTGTCGCGCAGCTGCACCAGAGCGTCAAAAGTCGCCTTGATGACGTTATGGGGATTGGCTGTGCCCAGGCTCTTGGTCAATACGTTCTGCACGCCGGCCGAGGTCATCACCGCGCGTACCGCGCCGCCGGCGATCACGCCGGTGCCTTCGGGAGCAGGCTTGAGCAGCACCTGCCCGGAGCCGAACCGGCCCAGGACCTGGTGCGGAATGGTGGTATCGGTGAGGTTTACGCGGACCAGGTTCTTCTTGGCCGACTCGATTCCCTTGCGGATCGCCTGCGGCACTTCCTTGGCCTTGCCCGAACCGTAGCCGACCACGCCCGAAGCGGCGTCGCCAACCACCACCAGTGCGGCGAAGGACATATTCTTGCCGCCCTTGACCACCTTGGTCACACGATTGATGGCCACCACCTGATCCTTCAGGTTGTACTGGTTGGCATCGAGTTTCTTCTTCAACATCGTCATTGCTTTTGCCTGTCCTTCTGCCGCTCTGGTTCAGAACGCGTCTTCAACAACTCGTCTATCGTCTCAACTTCCGAGCAAAACACGGGCCGCTCAGGTGCCTAAAACTCGAGGCCGGCTTCGCGCGCCGCATCCGCCAGCGCCTTGATACGGCCGTGATACAAGTACCCGCCGCGATCGAAGACCACCTTCTTGATGCCCTTCTCCACCGCGCGCTCGGCAATGGTCTTGCCGATTTCGCGGGCCGCGGTCAGGTTGCCGCCGTTCTTTGCCTTGAGCGCCAGCGTAGACGCTGCGACCAGGGTCTCGCCCTTCTGATCGTCGATGACCTGGGCGTAGATGTGGTTGAGCGAACGGTATACGTTGAGGCGCGGGCGCTCTCCGCTGCCGGAAAGCTTGGCGCGGATGCGCGCGTGAATGCGCTGCCGGATTGCGTTTCTCTTGTTCTGCGTAATCATCGGTTTGTTTTCCTATCAGCGGAGCCGCCTTGCGGCCCCGTTCGGTGATCCGTCACTTCGTTCAAGAACGTTCGCGAAGCAAGCGCCTCGCGAGCGCGATTACTTCGAGCCGGTCTTGCCGGCCTTCTTCTTGAGCTTCTCGTTGGAGTAGCGCACGCCCTTGTTCTTGTACGGATCGGGCTTGCGCAGTGAACGCATGTCCGCAGCCACCTGGCCGACCTTCTGCCGGTCGATACCGGTGACGGTCAAGTGCGTCTGCTTGGGGTCGACGGCTACTTCGATGCCGGTCGGCAGGGGGAACTCGATGGGGTGAGAGTAGCCGAGAGTAAACACCACGGTGTTCTTGCCCTTCAGTTCGGCACGATAGCCGATGCCCACGATATCCAGCTCCCGGGTCCAGCCCTTGGTCACGCCGTGCACGGCATTGAAGACCAGTGCCCGGGTCAGGCCGTGGACCGCGGCATGCTTGTCGGAATCGCGGATGACATTGAGGTGCCCATCGGCGGTTTCAAGCTTGATGCCATCGGCAATCAGGGCTGAAACCTTGCCCTTGGGGCCTTCGACGAGAACAGTGTTTCCGTCCACCTTGTACTTAACGCCGGTGGGAAGCGGAATCGGTTTTTTTCCAATACGAGACATCGATTTCAATCCTTAGCTGGCTTGCGAGTCCCGATGAAAACCCATCGTTCCACTGCAGCCTTGAAAACCAGTGACCAGCAATCAGTGAACAATGATCAGTGATGCTCTTGTGTCTTGCTCGACAGTTCGTCCGAGCACAGACGGGACGTCCGCTGATCACTGTGCGCTGTTCACTGCATTTACCACACTTCGCAGAGCACTTCCCCGCCCACGCCCTCGCGGCGTGCCTGGCGGCCGGTCATCACACCCTTGGGGGTCGTCATGATCGAAATGCCCAGGCCGCCCTGGACGCGCTTGATCTCGTCGCGGCCGATGTACACACGGCAGCCGGGACGCGAGATGCGCGCCAGATCGCGAATGGCCGCTTCGCTGCCGCCGTATTTCAGATACACGCGCAGAACCTGCTTGCCTTCCTCTTCCTGGGTCTTGTAGTTCGAAATGTAGCCCTCTTCCTTGAGGATGCGGGCAATCTCGGTCTTCAACTTCGAAGCCGGCACGTCCAGCTTCTGATGGCGGGCCCGGATGGCGTTACGGATGCGCGCCAGAAAATCTGCTACTGGGTCGGTCAGACTCATTCCTTCTCCTTCATCCCCCGTTCGCTCCCGGCCTCACTTGATCAGGGAGAACCAGCGGGAATGTCTACTTCAGTGAACAGTGCACAGCGGACAGTGATCAGTGAATTCTTTACTAAACCAGTCGTCAGCTATTGCACCGGCCAACTGACCACTTTTTCACCGTTCACTGCTCACTGCTTTTCTTACCAGCTCGACTTGACGACGCCGGGGATCTCGCCCTTGAGCGCCAGGCCACGGAAGCACAGACGGCAGATGCCGAACTTGCGCAGGTAGCCGCGCGGACGCCCGCAGAGCTTGCACCGGTTGTGCTTGCGGCAGCTGAACTTCGGCTTCCGCGCGTCTTTCACTCGTTTTGCAGTGGTTGCCATAAATCCTCTTGAAGCAGCTACTAGCTTCTGGCTATTAGCTTCCAGCCTTGTCCTCCGCTGCCATCAGTTTCAGGCCCGCAGAGCCAAGCCGATTTTGTTGCGCCTCAGTTGCTGCTTCCCCTCGATCACGCTCGAAGCTGGAAACCAGCAGCTAAAAGCTGTCCTTACGCCCCCTGGCGGAACGGCATGCCGAATTGTTTGAGCAGCGCGCGGGCAGAATTGTCATCCAGGGCAGTGGTCACGATGGTGATGTTCATGCCCTTGAGCTTCTCCACCTTGGAGTAATCAATCTCCGGGAAGATCAGCTGGTCGCGCAGGCCGAGCGTGTAGTTGCCGCGCCCGTCAAAACTCTTGGTCGACACGCCGCGGAAGTCACGCACCCGCGGCAGCGCCGTCGAAATCAGACGGTCAAGAAATTCGTATGCCTTGTCGTGGCGAAGCGTCACCATTGCCCCAATCGACATGCCGGCGCGCACTTTGAAGGCCGCGATCGACTTCTTCGACTTGGTGGTGACCGGCTTCTGTCCGGCAATCGACATCAGGTCATTGACCAGCGGGTCCAGCAACTTGTTGTTCTGCGTTGCCTCGCCCAGGCCCATGTTCAGGACGATCTTTTCCAGCCTCGGCACCGCCATCGGGTTCTCCAGGTTGAGTTCCTTCTGCAGAGCCTGCTTGATTTCCTTGTTGTACTTCTCTTTCAACCTTGCTGCCATTGCTGATGCGCTCTCTTTCTTCCGGTTGTCGGAGTGGATCGCGCCGATCCGTTTACCGTTGCGGAAGGGACTGGCCGTCCAGGCTGGGTTCTCTCGAACCGGGCCCGGCCAGCGGGGTTTACTTCTTGGTGGGCAGGGTCTGCCCGCACGTCTTGCAGATACGAACCCTGGTGTTGCCATCGATCTTGTAACCGATCGAGGCCACCCCGTCATTGGGGCAAACCAGGGCCACGTTGGAGACATGAATCGGCGACTCCTGCTCGGCGATACCGCCCTTGGTCCGCTGTCCGCGCTTGCTCGAAACAGTCTTCTTGACCACCCGCACGTGCTCCACCAGGACCGTGTCCTTGTCGGGGAAGACGCGCAGCACGCGGCCCGTCTTGCCCCGGTCGGACCCGGTGAGGACCTTGACCGTATCGTTACGACGAATATTCAAACTCGGCATGAAAATCTCCCCATCAGCTGTTAGCCCTTGGCTGTCAGCTTCTAACTCCATCTCGCTTGCCGCCAGCCGATCGTCTTAGCACGACAAAGCTAAGAACGAACAGCTAAAAGCTGCCTTACACCACTTCCGGGGCCAGCGAAACAATCTTCAAAAACTTCTTCTCGCGCAGTTCGCGCGCCACCGGGCCGAACACGCGCGTGCCCACCGGCTCGTGCGCATCGTCGATCACCACCGCCGCGTTCTCGTCGAAGCGGATGTAGGTGCCGTCGCGGCGGCGATGCTCCTTGCGGGTGCGGACAATCACCGCCTTCACCACTTTGCCCTTCTTCACGGTGCCGTCCGGCGAAGCTTCCTTTACCGCGGCCGTGATCACATCGCCCAGACCTGCTTTCTTGCCCAGTCCGCCGCCCAGGGGCAGGATCATCTGCAGCTTGCGCGCGCCGGAGTTATCGGCGACGGCGAGCATCGTTCTCATTTGCACTGCCATTTGCTTGTCTCCCTATCCCTGCCTAGCTGGCGGCCTGCGGCGCTTCTTCTTCAATCTGTCCCAGCGAAGAGCGGCGCACGATCTCTTCCAGAGCCCAGCGCTTCAGCTTGCTCAACGGGCGGGTCTCGCGGATCCGAACCACATCCCCGACGCGCGCCGAGTTCTGCTCATCGTGCGCGTAGAACTTTTTCGAGCTCTTCACAATGCGCTTGTACTTGGGGTGCGCCTTGCGCATCTCGACCTCGACCACGATGGTCTTCTGCATCTTGGTTGAAACCACGTTGCCGACTTTTTCATTGCGCCGCTTGGCCGGCGCCTGTGGTGTTGCTGGTGTCGCCGTCATTTAGCGCTTCTCCTTCTTGGCCGGCTTGGCGGCCTTGGTGCCCGTGGTCGTTCCCGCTTCCGGCGTGGCGCCGCGGATTCCCAGGGTGCGCTCGCGCGCGACCGTCTTGATCTGGGCGATCTCCTTGCGCAGCTGGCGCAGCTTCTTGACGCCGTCGTTCTGTCCCAGGGCCACCTCAAAGCGCAGCCGGAACAGTTGCTCCGCGGAAGTCTTCTCCTGGTGCGCCAGTTCGTCGTCGCTCAAGTTCCGAATCTTTTCCAGTTCCATCTGAATTCTCTCTCCAACGAAGCCGTTTCCCACGGGGGGACGCGCATCGTTCTCCCTTGCCAGCCGGATTATGCGGCCGGCTGTTTCTCCGTCGAGGCGGTCTTCTCCGCGCCCGGCCGCTGCACGAACTTGGTCTTGAGCGGCAGCTTGTTGGACGCCAGGCGCATTGCCTCCTGAGCGACCTCGGGAGCTACCCCTTCCATCTCGAACAGGATCTTGCCCGGCCGCACCACCGCCACCCAGTGATCGAGCGCGCCCTTGCCGGAACCCATACGAACTTCGGCCGGCTTCTTGGTGATCGGCTTGTCCGGGAACAGGCGCAGCCAGATCTTGCCGCCGCGCTTGATGAAGCGCGTCATGGCAATACGGCTGGCTTCGATCTGGCGATCGGTAATGTAGCCGCACTCCAGAACCTTGAGACCGTACTCGCCGAACGCAAGCGAAGACCCGCGCCACGCCTTGCCGCGGCGCTTGCCCTTTTGCTGCTTGCGAAACTTCACCTTCTTTGGCATCAACATAGCAAAACCCTCAAAAGCAGCTATTAGCTTCTAGCTATTAGCTCCTGGCTTCAGTTCTTTCCGGCAGCAACGCATTCTCGCCGCGCTAGCTAGAAGCTAGAGGCTTGAAGTTCGTCGCTGCTCTTAAAACACTCCCGAACCGGCCGCTGCCGGCTGCTGGCGGCGCTTTTGCTCGTAGATATCGCCACGATAGATCCAGGTCTTGACGCCGATCACCCCATAGGTGGTCTGCGCTTCGGAGAATCCGTAGTCGATATCGGCGCGCAACGTGTGCAGCGGCAACCGTCCCTGCAGGTACCATTCGGAACGCGCGATTTCGTTGCCGTTCAAGCGGCCCGACACGCGAACCTTGATTCCCTTGCAGCCGAAACGCAGCGCCGAGTCAACGCTCTTGCGCATGGCACGACGGAAACTGACGCGCTTTTCCAGCTGCAGCGCGATGTTTTCCGAAACCAGCTGCGCATCGAGCTCCGGCTTGTTCACCTCGATGATGTCGATGAACACGTCGCGGTTGGTGCGCTTGCCCAGCTCCGTCTTGAGCTTCTCGATCTCGGCGCCCTTGCGGCCGATTACGATGCCCGGACGCGCGGTGCGGATGAGGAAGCGCAGCTTGTTGCCGGGGCGCTCGATCTCGACCGAGCTTACGCCCGCGGCCTTCAGCTTCTCGCGCAACTCCGCCTTCAGCTTCACGTCCTCGACCAGGAGCTTGTCATAGTCGCGCTCTGAGAACCAGCGCGAACGCCACGGCTTGTTCACTCCCAGCCGGAATCCGTAAGGATGGACTTTCTGTCCCATAACTGTTCCCTTCTACGCCTTCTTGCCGGGTTTCTTACCGGCCTTCTTCACAGTGCTTGTCTTGGACGTCTTCGCCGCGCGAGACTTGGGGGCCTTGGCTGCGACTTTCCTGGTCTTGCCGGCAGCGGCAGGCTCTTCCACCTTGGTCACCAAGTTCGCATTCGCATCGACGCGCTCCGCCACGGACAACACGATGTGGGTGAGCCGGCGCTGGTAGCGATAGGCGCGGCCCATGGGCGCGGGGCGGATGCGCTTCATGCGCGGTCCGTCATTGGCCAGGGCCTGCTTGACGTAGAGGTTGTCCACGTCGAGATCGGTACCTTGCTCGCCGGCCACATACTTGGCGTTGTCCACCGCCGACACCAGCAGCTTGTGAATCACCGGCGCGATGCGCTTCTTGGTAAAGGCCGCTGTCTCCAGCGCCTCCTGGACTCCGCGACCCTTGATCAGGTCGAGCACCAGGCGCGCCTTTTGCGGCGATACGCGCTGGAACCTTGCCTCGGCCCGGTACTCTTTTGTCTCCACTGCCATTGTCTCTTCCTCAATCAGCCAGTAGCTTCCTGCTACCAGCTTTTAACTTGTCCGTTCTCACCAGCTCTTCACTCCACATCCACTAGCGAAGGCTAGTAGCCAGGAGCTGAAAGCTGCTTACCGCGGCTTCGCGGCGGCCTCGGCCTTACCGCCGGCCGTATGTCCCTTGAAGGTGCGCGTCGGCGCAAACTCGCCCAGCTTGTGCCCCACCATGTTCTCGGTCACGTACACAGGAACAAATTTCTTGCCGTTGTGCACGGCGATGGTGTGGCCCACAAACTCGGGGAAGATGGTCGAGCGCCGCGACCAGGTCTTCACAACCTTCTTGTCGTTGGCCGCGTTGAGCACCTCGATCTTGACGCTCAGGTGCGTGTCTACAAACGGTCCCTTTTTTGTCGAACGTGCCATGAAACTTAGCTCCCGGCTCTTAGCTCTTTGCGGTCAGTTCGTCGTTGCTGACCGCAAGCTTCTGCCTCAATCTTTGAGTGCGCACCGTCCAGCTAAAAGCTCAGGGCTGATAGCTGACAGCTGCGCCTTTTACTTTGCCCGGCGGCTTACGATAAAGGCGTCGGTCCGCTTGTTGTTGCGCGTCTTGTAACCGCGGGTTGGCTGGCCCCAGGGGGTAACCGGATGACGGCCGCCCGAGGTCTTGCCCTCGCCGCCGCCGTGCGGGTGATCCACCGGGTTCATCGCGACGCCGCGGTTGGTGGGACGAATACCCTTCCAGCGATTGCGTCCCGCCTTGCCGATCGAGATGTTTTCGTGGTCGGTGTTGCCTACCTGGCCGATGGTCGCCATGCACTCAATGAGCACGCGGCGGGTTTCACCGGAAGGCAGCTTCAGCAGGGCGTAGTCGCCTTCCTTGGCCACCAGCTGCGCCTGCGCTCCGGCCGAACGCGCCATCTGCGCGCCTTTTCCGGGACGTAGTTCAATGGCGTGCACCGTGGTGCCGGCGGGGATGTTCTTCAGCGGCAGGGCATTGCCCACCAGGATATCGGCTTCGGCACCGGAACTCACCGTCGCACCGACCTTCAAGCCAACCGGAGCGATGATGTAGCGCTTCTCGCCGTCCGCATAATGAACCAGCGCAATGCGCGCCGAGCGGTTGGGATCGTACTCGATGGTGGCCACTTTGCCCGGAACCCCGGCCTTGTCGCGCTTGAAATCGATGAGCCGGATCTTCTGCTTGTGCCCGCCGCCGTGATGGCGGATGGTGAGGTCGCCCGAGTTGCGGCGTCCGCCCGTACGCTTGCGCGTGGTCAGCAGTGGCTTGTGCGGCTTATTCGTAGTCAGATCGTCGTTCACCTGCGTGGTCTTGAAGCGCAGGGTCGGTGTGATCGGTCTGTATGTCTTGATTGCCATCGTCTTTGTCCTAGGAAAGTTTGCGCCGGTACTCCTGCGCCGCTTTCCCCGTTTCTCCGGAACCGCTTCTTCCCCGGTTCCGATATTCCTTCATGGCCAAGTGCGACTGCGAACTGGTCACTGACTTCAGTTCACTGCCCTGCCGCTCTTACAGGTTGCTGACGTACTCCGGCATCTTCTCGCCGGCCTTCAGCCGGACGTATGCCTTCTTCCAATCCGGACGGAATCCCGCGAACTTGCCGCGGCGGCGCTCCTTGCCGGGCACATTGGAAGTCCGCACCGCAGCGACCTTCACCTTGAAGAGCGCTTCTACGGCTTGCTTGACCTCGGTCTTGGAGGCGTCGGGCGCCACGTCGAACACCAGCGTGCCCTCGGTCTCCTTTACGCTCAAACCCTTTTCGGTGATCAGGGGGCGGCGGATTACGGTGTAAAGTGTCGGCATTATGCAGCCTCCGTCTGGGCGTGCTGGCGCTTGGAAACACTCTTCTCCAGAGCTTCCGTCAGCTGCTCGATTGCGGCCCGGGAGAAAATCGCCCGGTCATAGCGGAGCAAGTCGTAAGGGTGCACTTCGTTGTTAAGCAACAATTCCACGCCCTTGAGGTTGCGCGCCCCCAGCATCAGGCTCTGGCTCAGGGTCTTACCGTTTTCCACCAGGAGGGCCGTGCGCTCGGCGCCCAGCTTGTCCAGTGCGGCGCGGTACAGGCGGGTTTTGCCTTCCTTGATTTCAAACGAGTCGACCACCGTGAGCTTGCCATCAGCGAGCTTGGCCGCCAGCGCCGAGCGCAGCGCGCCCAGCAGCTTCTTGCGCGGGAAGGCGTATTCGTAGCTGCGCGGCTGGGGTCCGTGGACCGTGCCGCCGTGGCGCCACAGAGGCGACCGCACCGAACCAACACGCGCGCGGCCGGTACCCTTCTGCTTCCACAGCTTCTTGCCCGAACCGGCAACCAGCTTGCGGTTCTTGGTGGCATGCGTGCCCTGGCGCTGCGAAGCGCGGTAGTGCTTGACCGCCTCCCACAGCAGGGCTTCGTTGACCTGACCATAGACTGCGTCGGCCAGGTCGAGCGTGCCTACCTTTTCCCCATTCAGATTGACTACATCCACATGTGCCATCGTCTTCTTCTTCTCTGCTGACTCTCAATCTGTCAGCCATGAATCTGGTGCGCCGCAAGGCGCGATCACCACACCGCCGGTGCTACTTGCGCTTGGCGGTGGCCTTCTTCGAAGCCTTCAACGGATCGACCGTACCCGATCCGGCAAAACCACGGCGCTCGCGCGGCGGAGCCTTGGCTTTTGAAATCATGACGTAACCTTCGCGAGGTCCGGGTACTGCTCCCTCGACCATGATCAGGTTCTCGTCCAGATCGATCCCGCGAATGCGCAGGTTGCGGACCGTCACCTGGTCGGTACCGAAGTGGCCGGGCATGCGCTGCCCGGGAAACACGCGAGACGGAAAGGACGAGGCGCCGATCGAGCCCTGCACCTGGAACATATGACCGTGCGACTTGGGACCGCCGCCGAAATGATGCCGCCGCACTACGCCCGCAAAACCGCGGCCCTTGGAAGTGCCAATCACATCGACAAACTTGGTTTCGGAAAAGATGTCAACCAGAACGCGGTCTCCCGCCTTGACGCCATCGTTTCCTTCGACAGCCGCTTCCACGGCGACTTCCTTGATGATCTTTACCGGCGGCGCTTCGGTCTTGCCGAGATGACCCGCCTGCGGCTTGGTAATCTTCGATGCCTTGACGAACTCGACCAGTCCGATCTGGGCGGCCTCGTAGCCGTCCTTGGCCAGCGTCTTCAGCTGCGTGATCACGCAGGGTCCGGCCTGCAGCACCGTAATCGGGTGCACATCGCCCTTCTCGTCGAAGACCTGCGTCATGCCGATCTTTTTACCTAGAATTCCCGTGACTGCCATGTTTCCCTCTCCTCATCATGCGATCCCAACTGCCTCGCACTGCCGGGCCCTTCGCGGGCTGTAACTTTCCACGTTGCCGGCTGGCCGGGCGCCGCCAGGCGCAATCAGCCGCACCCCAGGTGCTTACTTCTCGAAAGCCTTGATCTCAACATCCACGCCGGCGGGCAGATCGAGCTTCATCAGCGCATCGACTGTCTGCTGGGTCGGCTCGAGGATGTCGATCAGCCGCTTGTGCGTGCGGATCTCGAACGCCTCGCGCGATTTCTTATCCACGTGCGGCGAACGCAGCACGCAATACTTGTTCTTGATGGTCGGCAACGGAATAGGACCCGCCACCGTTGCGCCGGTGCGCTTGGCCGTCTCCACGATTTCTCCGGTCGACGTGTCGAGCACGCGATAGTCGTATGCCTTTAACCGGATGCGAATTCTCTGTCCTACCATGCGTTCCCCTTCGGGGAACAGTTGCCAGTGTTCAGTGAACAGTGGTCAGAAAGTTCATGTCCGACCCAATTTCGCGGCTGCACCGCTCTTCTGTTCACTGTCCACTGCACACTGTTCACTGTCCTTCTTACTTGATGATTTCGCTGATGGTGCCCGCGCCCACGGTGCGGCCGCCTTCGCGGATAGCGAAGCGCAGGCCCTTTTCCATGGCCACCGGCGTAATCAACTCCACCTGCAGCTGTACGTTGTCGCCCGGCATCACCATCTCCGTGCCCGCCGGCAGCTCCGCCACTCCCGTCACGTCCGTGGTGCGGAAGTAAAACTGCGGACGGTAGCCCTTGAAGAACGGCGTGTGACGGCCGCCCTCTTCCTTCGACAACACGTAAACTTCGCCCTTGAAGTTGGTGTGCGGCGTGATCGACCCGGTCTTGGCCAGAACCATCCCCCGCTCCACGTCTTCCTTGGGAATGCCGCGCAGCAGCAACCCGGCATTATCGCCCGCCAGGCCTTCGTCCAGCTGCTTCTTGAACATTTCCACGCCCGTCACAACCGTCTTGCGGGTCTCGCGGAAGCCCACGATTTCCACTTCCTCGCCCACCTTCACCTTGCCGCGCTCGATGCGGCCCGTAACCACGGTGCCGCGTCCCGAGATCGAGAAGATGTCTTCAATCGGCATCAGGAAGGGAAGATCGATCGCCCGGTTGGGCTGCGGCACGTTCTTGTCCACCGCATCCATCAGCGCGTCGATCTGGGCTTCCCACTTGGGCTCGCCGTTCAGTGCGCCCAGGGCCGAGCCACGCACCACCGGCACGTCGTCGCCGGGGAACTGGTACTTGGACAACAGCTCGCGCACTTCCATTTCCACCAGGTCGGTCAGCTCTTCATCTTCGACCGCGTCGCACTTGTTCAGGAACACCACGATGTACGGCACCCCGACCTGGCGGGCCAGCAGCACGTGCTCCTTGGTCTGCGGCATCGGACCGTCAGTGGCCGCAACCACCAGGATCGCTCCGTCCATCTGCGCCGCGCCGGTGATCATGTTCTTGATGTAATCGGCGTGACCCGGGCAGTCCACGTGCGCGTAGTGGCGGTTCGCGGTCTCGTACTCCACGTGCGCCGTCGCGATCGTGATGCCACGCTCGCGCTCTTCAGGAGCGTTGTCGATCGAGTCAAACGACCGGAACGCGATCTTCGGGTTGTGCTTCGACAGCACCTTCGTGATGGCCGCCGTCAACGTCGTCTTGCCGTGATCGATGTGCCCGATCGTTCCCACATTACAGTGAGGCTTCGAACGATCAAATTTTTCCTTCGCCATAAAAGTCCAAAATCCCTTTCGTAGCTCGTACTACCTGTTTCCACCCAGGGGCGCCGGCGATCCGGCTCCAGCCCCAAAACCTTAGAACAGCTTCTAGCTGTTAGCCTTTAGCTCTTTCGTGCCAGAGCCACCGCTTTCAGCTTTGAAGGCTCAGCTAATACCTGACGGCTAAAAGCTTGCCCCAATTACTTGCCCTGCGACCGGCCGATGATCTCGTCGGCGATCATGCGCGGTGCCTCTTCATACCGCGCGAACTGCATGGAGTAGGAAGCGCGGCCCTGCGTCGACGAACGGATGTCGTTCACGTAGCCGAACATTTCCTTCAGCGGCACAATCGCCTTAATCACCTGCGAACCGGCTGCATGTTCCATGCCTTCGATACGCCCGCGGCGGGAATTGATATCGCCGATGATGGTGCCCATGTGCTCTTCCGGCACCGTCACTTCAACCGCCATCACCGGTTCCAGAAGCACCGGCGAAGCCTTGCGGGCCGCTTCCTTGAACGCGATCGAGCCGGCAAACTTGAAGGCCATTTCGTTCGAGTCAACTTCGTGATAGCTGCCGTCGTAAAGCGAGACCTTCACGTCCACGATCGGGAAGCCCGCCAGGATACCCAGCTCAAGCGCTCCCTGCACACCCTGATCGATAGGCTTGATGTATTCCTTCGGAATCACGCCGCCCTTGATGTCATTGATGAATTCGTAACCCTTGCCCGGTTCGTTCGGCTCCACACGAAGCTTGCAGTGCCCGTAGTTGCCCGAACCGCCGGTCTGGCGAATGTATTTGCCTTCTGCTTCCGCCGACTTGCGGATAGTCTCGCGGAACGCCACCTTGGGTTCGCCGACATTGGCCTCGACCTTGTGCTCGCGCTTCATGCGATCCACAAGAATCTCGAGGTGCAGTTCACCCATGCCGCTGATGATCGTCTGGCCCGAATCTTCGTCGGTCCGCACCTTGAAGGTGGGATCCTCGTCGGCCAGGCGGGACAACGCGATACCCATCTTCTCCTGGTCGGCCTTGGTCTTGGGCTCGATCGCGACCGAGATAACCGGCTCCGGGAAGGTGATGGCGCCGAGCGCAATCGGATGCTGCGGCGAGCTTAGCGTGTCGCCGGTCTTCAGATCCTTGAGGCCTACGCACGCGCAGATATCGCCGGCATAAATCTCGGTGATGTCTTCGCGCTTGTTGGCATGCATCTTGACCAGCCGGCCCACGCGCTCCGTCTTGCCGGTGCGGGGATTGAGGATAGTGTCACCCGTCTTCAATCCGCCCGAATAGATGCGGATAAACGACAGCTTGCCAAATGGATCGTTGATCAGCTTGAAGACCAGAGCCGAAAGCGGCTCCGCGTCCTCGGCCTTGCGCACTTCAGTTCTTTCCGGGTGCGAAGGATTGATCCCCTCCACCGGAGGCTTGTCGAGCGGGCTGGGCAGATAGTCCACCACCGCATCGAGCAACGTCTGTACACCCTTGTTCTTAAAGGCGCTTCCGCAGATCACCGGGAACACCTTGAGATCGATGGTGGCCTGGCGGATCCCGGCCTTGAGCTCAGCAATGGTCGGCGTCTCGCCCTCGAGGAACTTCTCGAGCAGCACATCGTCGGTTTCGGCAATCACTTCGATCAGCTGCAGCCGGAACGCTTCTGCCTTCTTGAGCAGCGCGGCGGGAATCTCTTCGACGTCATACTTGGCGCCCATGGTCTCGTCGTGCCACAGGATGGCCTTCATCTCGATGAGATCGATGACGCCCTTGAAGTTGGACTCGGCCCCGATGGGAATCTGCAGCGCCACCGGGCGCGCACCCAGGCGCTTGCGGATGGTGTCGATGACATGCTCGAAGTCCGCTCCGTTCTTGTCCATCTTGTTGACGAAGCAGATACGCGGAACCTTGTACTTGTCGCCCTGGCGCCACACTGTCTCGGTCTGCGGCTGCACGCCGGACACCGAGTCAAACAGCGCCACCGCACCGTCGAGCACGCGGAGAGACCGCTCCACCTCGGCGGTAAAGTCCACGTGGCCAGGCGTGTCGATGATGTTGATGCGGACATCTTTCCACATGCACGTCGTCGCTGCCGACGTGATGGTGATGCCGCGCTCCTGCTCCTGCTCCATGTAATCCATGGTCGCCGTGCCTTCATGCACTTCGCCGATGCGGTGCGTGATGCCCGTATAGAACAGGATGCGCTCTGTCGCTGTCGTCTTCCCGGCGTCGATGTGCGCCATGATTCCGATATTCCGGCAACGATTCAGAGGTATGGTGCGTGCCACTTTGATTCATCCTTGCAGGCTAAGCCCGCGGTTAACGTTCGAACTCAATTCACTTCCCGATCCGCTTGCGCCGGGATCAAACTCTGTTGCCGAGGCTGCGTGTTACCGCAGCTGACGCTTACCAGCGATAGTGCGCGAAGGCCTTGTTGGCCTCGGCCATGCGGTGCACGTCTTCCTTCTTCTTCATCGCCGCGCCGCGCCCGTTGGCTGCATCGAGCAGCTCATTGGACAGCTTGTCGATCATGCCCTTTTCGCCGCGGTTGCGGCCATAAGTGATCAGCCAGCGGATGGCCAGCGAAGTGCGCCGGTCGGGATTGACTTCGATCGGCACCTGGTAGTTGGCGCCGCCCACGCGGCGGGTCTTGACTTCGAGCAGGGGCTTGCAGTTCTCGACGGCCTTCTTGAACAGCTTGAGGGCTTCCTCGCCGCCGCCCTTCTCTTCCAGGTTCTTCATGGCCTGGTAGAAGATGCCTTGCGCGGTCGACTTCTTGCCGCCCCACATCATCGAGTTCACAAACTTGGTGACCAGGGTCGAACCATAGACCGGGTCCGCCGCCACTTCCCGCTTCGCAATGTGCCCTTTTCTCGGCATGATCTCTCAAATTTCTGCGCGTCTCCGCGCGGCTTCTGCTGCCCTAGTCCCGGCCCAGGACTTCGTCCGGGAACCAAACCTGCCCACCATCGAGACGCCCTGCGAGCGTCCCGAAGCGGAATTTACTTCTTGCCCTTGGCCGGCGCCGCCGCGCCGCCCTTGGCGCGCTTGGCTCCATACTTGGAGCGGCTCTGCTTGCGGTTGGCCACGCCCACCGAATCAAGCGTCCCGCGCACCACGTGATAGCGTACGCCCGGCAAATCCTTCACACGGCCGCCGCGGATGAGCACGATGGAGTGCTCCTGCAGGTTGTGGCCGATGCCGGGGATGTAGGTCGTTACCTCAATCCCATTGGTCAGCCTCACGCGAGCTACTTTGCGCAGCGCCGAGTTCGGCTTCTTGGGAGTCTGGGTATAAACGCGCGTGCAGACTCCGCGCCGCTGGGGCGATGCCTGCAGGGCCGGTGACGCCGTCTTGTACCGCGGGGCCGTCCGCCCCTTCCGAACCAACTGATTGAATGTAGGCAAACCGAAACTCCTTACCCAAACCTCAACATTTCAGCAGCCGCGCGCAGACCCTTCGAGCTGCTCCGGCGGATTCAGCCCATTGGCCGAAAACGCACGGAAGCCCAGTAGCTGCTTCGCGTCTGCCCTCTTCCCGTCTCAGACGAGAACCTCGACGGTGGTCATGCGCTCCAGGGAGGCTGACTCCGTTTCGCGGTTCCGGCTCGCATAGCCCTCCAAGGTGGAGAACGCGCGAGCGCCGTAGCGATCTCTGCGATTGACTCACCCCCGGACATCCGTCCGGTTCGACTTCATTGAATCATCGCTGTGTCCCTGCCCCCTGCAAGCGAGGAGCATGTTCGGGACTTGTCTGGGCCGGCGAACATCCGCCCGGACCCTTGAATCACCAGCCAAGCCTCAAATCCAGCCCGGCCCGATGCCCGTTTACGCATCACCCCCCGGACACGGGGGGTGGTTCGTTCTTGCGGAACCTTCTAACCATATCAAGAATCAGGGGCGGGGTCAACGATCTCACCCCTGCATTCTCAAATGCAACAACCGTTAGTTGCGACAGTCCCATTCAGGAAGCCGCGGGATGGCCGGTTCCGCTCCGTCCATCCGGCTAAACCTGTTCGAATCTGTGTACTGTCAGTTCGTGGCGCGGGCGAATGGGTAGCTGCGATTCGCCCGCGCCAGCCGGCTGGCGTCTCCTGGAAATCCTCAATGAATGTCGTGCAGTTTCCAGGCCCCATTTTCGTATGAAAAATCTGCGGTTTTCTTGCTGCTCAGTTTGTTCCCCGCGTTGTGCGCCAAATCTGCCAGCGGCTGGGGTACCCCGTCCAGATTCATGGTTTCTGAGAATGTGGAGCTTTTGGCCGTGGTCACGCCCGGGACAACTTCATCCTGAGGGTCCGTTACATCCTTGACCCTGAAGTGGTTAGTCTGGGCGGTGACGACGTAGAAGTGGGAATTGCTGCTGCCCTCTTCGGGCCGCCACTGAATCGTGTCGCCACCCGCCTCGAGCTTTAATACCTTCTTGCCGTCATCGGTAAGGGTATAGTCCGCCCACTTCATGTTGGGGTAGACCTTGGTCAGCTTCCAGTACTTCGCGTTGATGCCCTGCTTGAGGCCGATCTCGTTCACATAAATGCCTGCGCCCGCCGCCGGACGGCTATCGTAGTCGGCCTGGATCAACTTCTGCGCGTCCGCCGAAGACAGCGGAGGAACTGATTTGCAACCGGTAACCCATCCCGCCGCGCCCACCAACAGCAAGGCGCCTAAGACCTGCAAGCTCCATATTTTCTTCACTCATCCTCCTCTACATCGCACAACGACGGTTCAACGGATTTGCCCGCCATTTTTCTCCTCACTGTCTCCGATGTCAATGAGAATGAAAGTGATCTCCGACACACATGCTCGCTCGAGGCCACGCGGCTCTGAGGAAAACGCCTCTTGAGCCCGCACCCGCAAGGTCATCACTCCCGGGAGCCGACCCCCTGCTGGTGCCGTGAATACTGGTGCCGTGAATCGAGGTCGTCGCGCTTTCAGCGGCTGAAGATCTGAACCCGCCAGTGCCTCGAACCCCACGCGCTACCGCGGCATTTCGGCCACCAGGCGCTCCTGCAGAAGACCAAGAAATCCCCTTGCATCGGACTTCAGGCAGACCTGGACATTGGGCTGTCCATCCTCCGGCCGGGTAAAACCCTTGTCGTCGACCTCGATCCGGAGTGGCGAAGCCGGGCACAACTCCGGCCGGATCGCATACGTCACCGCAACCGGATCGAACAGCGTGGGGTCGGGCGCATGGTTGTCTGATCCTCCCACCCACTGGTGGTACAGCAGCGTCAGCTGGTCGGTCAGCGGGAAGCCAACGGAGAAGATCTTCTCCCGCTCCCCTGATTCCAGGTGGATCATGGTTGAATCGAGCGGCATCATCACGATGGGCACGCCTGAGGCGACCAGCGCCCTGGCGCCCGCCGGATCGCGGGCGATGTTCCACTCCGCGTCCGGAGGCCGGTTGTCGCCGTACCCCCGATAGATGCTGCCGCCCATCATCACCACGCGCTTGAGTTTGCGAAACGTTGCCGGGTCCCGCTTGATGGCTTCGCCCACGTTGGCCAGGGGCCCGATCGCAATCAGCGTGATCGCACCGGGATGAGCGCGAATCTGGTCGAGCAGAAATGTCACCCCGTCAGGATGTTTCCGGTCAGGCTGCCGGCCGGCATATGCCGCCTGGGTGAAGACGTTGGAATGCGGCGTCGGCACCCCGGCCGCGACCGGTATGTCCTGGCGCCCTACCGCGGCCAGAAAGCGGTCAACCAGGCGCGCGCGCAATTCCGTATCGCCAAACGCGGTGGTGATGCCAAGGATGTGCAGTTCCGGACTGCGCAAGGCCAGCGCCAGCGCGAAAGCATCATCGATGTCGTCGCCGATGTCGGTGTCGAGAACGACGAGTTGCGGCGCACCGGCTCCCGATGGACCCTGCGCAGGGAGACGCGAGGCGGGAGAGGCGAAGAGCAAGATGACGAAGACCAGCAAGGCGGATCGCTTCATGGCAACAACTCTAATTGCTGGCGCTGCAACGGGCATTCGAACGGCGTCAAAGACCGCTCTCGGTTTACACCAGGGCTTCCCCGGCGGCTTGCCCTCTATCTTCCAGCCGGGCGACGATGCGGTCGGTGTCATACACGCAGCCGCCCCAGACTCCGCCGCTGGCCTGGACCAAGGCAGCCCATAGGCGCGTGTCGTCGGGCAGGGCCGGATGCGGCGCGAGATCCGGACGCGGCGCACGGAGGGCCAATCTCCGCGTGCCTTCGGAGGGGTCGAAGCTGCCGGCCGCATCCCCCACCAGGTGCACGGTTCCGACCAGGCTGCCGCGATCGATAACAATCTCCACCAGGTCGCCGTCCAGCACCTTGCCGATCGGTCCTCCGGCCAGGGCTTCGGGGGAGATGTGTCCAACGCACGCCCCGGTTGAAACCCCGCTGAAGCGCGCATCGGTCAGCACCGCGACATGCTTGCAATGGGGCAGTTGCTTGAGCGCGGAAGTGACCTGGTAGATCTCCTGCATGCCCGCGCCTTTAGGCCCTCCGCAGATCAAGACCACAACATCGCCACGGGCAACCTCCCCGGACTTGATGGCCGCAATGGCTGCCTCTTCGGTTACAAACACCCGCGCCGGACCCTGATGGCGGTAAACATTGGCTTCATCAATCAGGGATGGGTCGATGGCGGTGCTCTTGATGACTGCTCCTTCGGGCGCAAGATTCCCCGATGGAAAGCAGATCGTCGAACTCAGGCCTCGCGACCGGGCGCGATCGCGGCTCATGATCACGTCGTCGGGATCGATGCCGTCCAGTTCCTTCAGTCTCCGCCGCAGTTCGGTTCTTCGTTCGCTCCCCGCCCACCAGTCGAGGCAGGTGTCGAGGGTTTCCCCGCTCACGGTTTTCACGCTGGTGTCGAGAAGTCCCGCGCCACGCAGTTCCAGCATCACCTCGGGCACGCCGCCGGCGAGAAACACCTGCACGGTTGCAAACCCCCGCGGGCCGTTGGGCAACGCATCAACCAGACGCGGGACCTGACGATTCACGTCGGCCCACTCCTCCACGGACGGACGTCGCAGCCCGGCACAGAATGCGATTGCGGGCAGGTGCAGCAACAGGTTGGTCGAGCCGCCGAATGCGGCATGCAGGACCATCGCGTTGCGAACCGCCGCATTCGTCAGCACGCCGGCAACCCCCATGCCGGCCTGGTGCATGCGCAGCAGCGCGCGCGCAGAACGCCGCGCCGCATCGAGCCAGACCGGCTGTCCGGAAGGCGCCAGTGCAGTGTGGGGCAACGACAGGCCCAGCGCTTCACCCACCACCTGCGCGGTAGCTGCGGTGCCGAGAAACTGGCATCCCCCTCCAGGGCTGGCGCAGGCGCGGCAGCCCATATCGGCAGCGTACTCGAGCGAGATCTGCCCCTGCGCAAAACGCGCGCCGATGGTCTGGACCTTGCCGGCATCTTCGCCGTCTTCGGGCAGCAGCGTAACGCCGCCGGGCACCAGGATGGCGGGCAGCCGCCCTGCCGAGGCCAAAGCCATCATCATCGCGGGCAGTCCCTTGTCGCAGGTCGCAACCCCGAGCACACCCTTGCCGGTCGGCAGCGAGCGCATCAGCCGCCGCAACACCGTCGCCGCGTCGTTGCGATAAGGCAGCGAGTCCATCATTCCCGTAGTGCCCTGGGTGCGCCCGTCGCACGGATCGGTACAGGCGCCCGCGAAGGGCACTCCATGCAGCCGTTTGAACTCCCGCGCGGCTTCCGCTACCAGCAGGCCCACTTCGTAGTGGCCGGTGTGAAATCCAAGTGCGATGGGCTTCCCATCGTCTCCGCGCAGCCCGCCATGCGTACTCAGAATAAGAAATTCCGGATCGAGCAGGCGCGAAGCTTCCCACCCCATGCCGGCATTCTGGCTAAGGCCAAAGAGGTTTCCGGAGGGCTGGGTAAGCAGCATCTCCGCGGTGATCGGCAGCTGCCCCGCAGGTCCCGCTGCGTGCGTCGTGACACTGAGAAGTTCCGACGGTTCCGAGTCGAGTACAGATGCGAGCGGGATGGGTGTGCCTGGCATGCGTCAGTCAGCTCCGCAGAAATTCAACATTGGCTGTAACCGCAGTTCACTTGTCCACTCCCGGCTCGGGTTCCGGCCCCAGCAGCGTGACGCTGAACTGGTGCGGCTTGGGCGCGGCGGCATCGTAAATCGAGTCTTCGAGCGAATTCTCAAAGGATTGGAGCTTGTCTCCTTCACCGGACTGCGCACCGGTGTCGGCGTTACGGATGCGCATGCGCAGATGGATGTAGTGAGCTTCATCGCGATCCCGCACCAGCCAGCTCACGCGCTGCGCCTGCTGCCGCATCGGAGTGTTGAATTCTGCAAGGTTGATGCCCTCGGCCAGCGCTTTGGCAGAGAACGTCCCAACCACCGTGTCGTCGATGGTCAGCTTGTACTGCCCTGATTCAAGTCCCGTCACCCGCAGGGGCTCCTGGTTCAGCGCCTCCTCGATGTCGGTTAGCTCGAGCAGCAGCGCCTGCGAGGCATTGCTCGAGATCAGTGGCAGGGGCAGGCCGCTGTCGGTCTCGACCCAGTGCAGCGATCCGTTTTCTTTCCCCAGCGAGTCCACCGCTGCGTTCTGCGCATCGACCAGTTTGGCGGCTGCCGCGTCAATTGAGACGGACGTCACCAGCGCCGGAGCATGCCAGCCCTTGAGCAGCGCTTCGGCCATAACCCAGTGCGCCAGCGGATCGGGGTGCACGCGATCCGGCAGCAGGAGTTTGGCGATCCTGGGATCCATCGCCTGGGCCTTCTCTATCGCCGCGACTACTGGGGCATTGAGATCGATGAACACCGCGCCGCGCTTCCCGGCAAGTTCGCGGTCGAGCCCGGCGAAGTGCTGCATGACCGCGTTGTACCCGCCAGGAAATGTCGGCGGTCCGGTTACATCGTCAAAGGGCGACGGGCCCAGCAACGTGACGCGGGCTTGCGGCGCATGTTCGTGAATCGAGTCGAGAATATGTTCGTATCCCTTGACGTATGCGCTCTCGATATCGGGAGTGGTGGCGCGGTAGCCGCCGTCGTTCATGCCCAGCATGATGCTGATCACGGTCGGCTTTTCGGCGAACACATCGCGCGGCAGGCGCTGATCGATGGGGCCGCCTCCGCCGCCGGTCACGCGATCCCCGCCCACTCCGGCATCGAAGAAGTGAACCCGCATCGAGGGAAAGCGCGTGGCGGTGTAAAGCTCCACCCACTGGTTGTAGTAGTTCTGCTCGGTGATGCTGTCGCCGTAGAAGACCACCGTATCTCCGGCCTTCAGGTAAAAGTTTCCACTGCCATCGGCAGGCGCGGTGGCCACCGCGACCAGCGAGTCGGCGCACCCGTAGTAGAGAAGCCATTGGTTGCGAAAGAACACCAGGCCCTCGGCAAACGTGGTGCCGGCAGCGTACTGCCCGGTCTTTTCGTAGGGCAGCTCCGGCTTCAGAACCGGCTGGTCTGTCTGCGCAATCAGATGTTTCGGATCGGCCGCGTCGAACAGCGCTTCGCCGGCCGCATAGGCGCTGGGACCGAGTGCCGGATCGCCGCCTGTATCCGCATTCTTGCCGTTGTAGAGAACGACGATGCCTTTGTCGGTTAGAACCGGGGGCGGGCCGGTTTCAGGAAAGGTGCTGTCGAAATGGCCTGCGCGCGGCCGCAGCAATTCGATCGGTTTACCGCCCGCGTCCTCAACTGGCGTCCATTGCACCAGGTCGGCCGAGGTCGCCAGATGAATGGCTCCCTCGCCCCAGTACATCCAGTACTTGCCATCGATCTTTGCTGCAATCAGGCGGCCCTTGTCCTTGTCGAGGCGGGTCACGATGCCTGCCGACTTGTACTTCAAATGCGCATACCTGCCACCCTCGGCGCGGAGAAAGGCGGGCCCATGTTTGGTCCAGTGTTCAAGGTCTGTGGAAGTAGCAATGCCAACCGAATAGGTCTTGCGGTTCCACTGTGTGTAGGTCAGCACATAAGTGCCGTCTTCGCCCTCGACAATCCGCGGATCCTCTACACCGCCGGGCCATTCGCGACCCTTCTGGTCGTCGCGCCCGGGGAAAAACACCGGCTCGCCTCGGCGCGTGAAATGGATGCCGTCATCGCTCTCCGCCAGGCCCAGGCGCGAAGTATGCATGCCGATCTGCATCGTGCCCGAATTGTCTTCGGCGCGATACAGCACGTAGACCTTGCCGTTGCGCTCGATCGCGGCAGGATTGAAAGTATGCAGGGCTTCCCAGTGCGCGGGCGCTTTCGTGATTGGGTCGGTGAAGGTCGATTTCGGATTCGGCTTGATGACGGGATTTCCGCTCGCAGGACGCGAGAACGGACCGATCACCCACGCCTGCGTCGTCTGTGCGTGAAGAGCAGCGGCAGATAGTGCCAAAGCAAGAGCTGTTGCTGACCAAGACTTCTTCACTTCTCGTCCACTCCCTCGTCGCCCTGTACGGCTGTCGCATAAAAGGTTAGCGCGGCGTCCCCCTGTTCGAGCAGTCGCACGCGCCCGAGACTCCCGTAGCTGGCGGCCAGATGCTCCTTGCGGCGATGCTCTGCAATCACCACCGCACCGGGAGCGAGTATCGCAGCGGCCGCGCCTCCCAGGCCAGCCAGGGTCGCCGAATAATCCGCGAGCGCCTCGTAAGGCGGGTCAAGGAAGACCATGTCGAATACCGCCGTCGCGCTATCTTTCTTCATCACCGCCGCCTTTTTCAGGAACGCGGAAACCGAGCTCTCGACAACTCTGACCGACCCGGCAATGCCCAGTCGCAGCAGATTGGCCCGCAGCACCTTCAATGCGGCCGGCGCGCGCTCCACCAGCGTAACCTCCGCAGCGCCGCGGCTGATGGCTTCGATCCCGACCGCCCCCGAACCGGCATAGAGATCGAGAAATCGCGCCCCGGCCATGCGGGGAGCCAGCACGTTGAACAACGTTTCGCGGAGACGATCACTGGTCGGACGCGTGGCCATGCCGGGTGGGGCCTGCAATGTACGGGAACGAAACGAGCCAGCAATGACGCGCATAGGAAGTTTGAGCCGCAACCGCAACCGGCGGCCCGGGCCGCGGGTTGTACCCTCGACCCTCTACAATAACCGTTATGCGAGGATGGTCGATTCCGTTGGGCCGGTGGATGGGTGTGGAATTGCGCATCCACACGTTTTTCCTCCTCCTCGCGGTGGTCTGCCTCGGCCTCGGCGCGGCTGACGGCATCGCTCGCAGCCTCGGACTTTTTTTGATCCTGCTCATCGCCGTCGCCGTCCGCGAAGTGGTTCGCCTGATGGTCGCGGCCTGGCTGGGACTGAAGCTTCGCGCCATTCTCTTCCTTCCCATCGGCGGCATGTTCGCCTACGCGAATCCGGAGAGCCAGGAAAGCGCGAATCAAGGCGCCGGGCAGTTCGCACTGGCCCTGGCCGGCCCCCTGGCGAACGGAGCGGCCGCCCTGATCCTCGCCGCTACCTTTCTGGGCGCAGGCGGCGCGGTCAACCTCGTCGGTCATCCCTGGATCTCATCGGCCCACCTGCTCCGCAGCATGGTGTGGATGCAGGCCGGCCTGGGCGTTCTCCATCTGCTTCCCGCTTATCCGCTGGACTTCGGCCGTCTGGTGCGCGGCAGCTTTGCGCGCGACCACGGCTTCGCTCCCGCAGGACGGGCCGCCACCGGCATCGGGCAACTGCTGGCCCTGGCCGCGATGATCGGCGGAATGCTTCTTCACAGTCCCTGGCTCATCATCGCCGGTTTCTTCATCATGATCGGGGCACAGGTCGAGGACCAGGGCGTGTTTTTTCAGTCCGTCGTCGATACGGTGCGGATGCGCGAGGTCATGCTCACCGACTTCGCGACACTGTCGCCATCCGACACCCTGGCCGACGCGCTGGTCCGCTGCGTTCATTCGCTGCAGGAAGACTTCCCCGTGGTGCGCGGCCCGCAGCTGGTGGGCATCGTCTCGCGCCAGCGCATCGTCGAAGCACTGCGCAGCGATGGCAATGGTTATGTGCAGTCGGTGATGTCGCGCGCCTTCCATGTGGCCCGGCCGGAAGACACCCTGGGCAGCGCCATTCGCCGCATCACCGCGGGCCGCGGGCTTTCGTTGATTCCCATCACCGAGAGCGGCCGCGTGGTGGGCATCGTCAGCGTGCAAAACCTGATGAGCTCCATGTCGCTGCTCGCCGAGCAGCGGCGCCTGGAACGCCAGGACAGCGGAGACTGACGATCGCCATGTCCGCTGAAGCAACACCGCCGCTGGCGCCTGGTCTCTACCTGGTAGCAACGCCGATCGGAAACCTCGGCGACATCACCCTGCGGGCCCTCGATGTTCTCAAGCGCGTGGACCGGATCGCCTGCGAAGACACCCGCCAGACCCAGAAGTTGCTCAACCACTACGGCATCAGCACTCCGACCGAAAGCTATCACGAGCACAACGAACGGGAACGCGCCGCGCCCCTGGTCGCAGCCCTCCGCGGCGGAGCCCGGATAGCGGTCGTGACGGATGCAGGGATTCCCGGCATCAGCGACCCCGGCACGTGGCTGGTGGCTGCCGCGGTCGAGGCCGGAATAACGGTCTACCCGATCCCGGGAGCGAACGCCGCGCTCAGCGCCCTGATCGCCTCCGGCCTGCCGACATCGGAGTTTCATTTCCTCGGCTTCCTTCCGGAAAAGGCCGGAGCCCGGCGCACCCGCCTGGAAATCCTGGCCGCAGCCGGAGACGAGGCCGGAACCCTGGTCTTTTATGAAGCGCCACACCGCATCCTGGAAACGCTGGCCGACCTGGAAGCCGTGTTCGGCGCCGGCCTGCGTGTGGTGGTGGCCCGGGAACTCACCAAGATTCACGAGGAATTCCTGCGCGGAACCGTCGCGGAGGTACGGCGCGAGCTCGGGGGGCGGGACCGGGTGCGCGGCGAAATCACGCTCCTGGTACAGGCGCCGGCCGCCGGATCCGAAATCCTCCCCGCCGGAGGGGAAAAGATCGCCGACCGCGTCGCCCACATTCAGAAGGCTTCAGGCATGGACGAGAAAGACGCCCTCAAGCAACTGGCACGCGAGCTCGGCCAGTCGAAAAGCGAAATTTATCGCGAACTCCAGCGCGAACGCGCCGGGCGCATCAGCCGGACTCCAAGAAACTCAAAGTGACGGATTGGGAAGCGGACCGGCTTCCGGACTTTGTCCAACCGGGTCCGTGGCGGCGCTCTCGGCCGCAGCCTCTATTTCGCTGATCAGCTCGCCAAGCTGTTCCCGCTTGCGATCACTCATATCGAGAAACCGGATGCCCACCGTGTGCCGGTCATGCAACGACTGAATCACGCCGCCCAGGCGAAAGGGCAGCCCGTCAAGATGGAATTCCGCTTCAACCCGCCGGTAGATGCCCACCGGAAAGCGCTCGTCGGTGCGGATGCGGCAACCGCTCATGCTCAAGTCGATAATCCGCCCGTAAGCCCTGGCCCCCACGTCGATGAACAGGATCGTCGCCCGGGTGTCGACGTTATGGCGCCGCTGCGTGCGGCGATCTGACCCCTCTCTTCCGGCCTGCCTGACAGGCTCGGGCGCCGCATCTTTACAGTTTTCCGGCGGTTCCTGTGCGGCCTTGGTTACGGGCGTTGGAGCCGGTGGCACAGCCGCCGCGAGGACCGCGTTCCGATTCGTGGTTTTGCTTTCCGGCCGGGTCAAGGTGCGGGTCGATGCTGATCGATCGGCGCGCGCCGGTTCAGGTTCGGAGACTGATGGAAGCTTCGCAGATAACGACTCAGTCCCTGCCTCGGCGTCCCCCGCGGACGATTCGAGCTTCGCGGCGGGGTGCCTGGCGGCCTCGGCTTCGAGTTCGGCCAGCACGTCAACCAGCACTTCCCGGCGGCGGGGAACCATCGCCGAAAAACGGATTCCCGCAGTCTGCACCGTGTCGGCCCGCTCCATCACGCCTCCCAGGCGGAATGCGATGCCGTTGATCTTGAAGGAGACTTCTACGGGAACGGGGCCGGAAAATATCTGGGTCGCCCCGGTATGCAGGCCGCAGCCGTCCAGGCTGATGTCAAAGACGCGTCCGGGGAATATGGCGCCCTGGTTCACCACCACCAGCGTGGCCGCGGCATCCACCGCGAAACGCTGATGCGCCCGGCGCTCGGGCGACTCGCTCGGGTTGCGATTCTCTTCCACTCCGGGCCTCTTCCGCCCGGATTCGGTCAAGAATCAGTGTCCGCCGGAGAGTTCCCAGGGACGCGCGGGCGCGGATTCGGGAGCTTCCCTGCCGCGCAGCCGGTCGTACTGATACACATCGCTCGTGGTTCCCAGCGACTCGTTGTACAAGCCGAGCGACCCGGTGACCAGGTTCAGCTCCTCTTCGAATGTATGAATCGCACGCAATTGCTCTGCCGTCGCCGGAACCTCAAATTGACCGGATTTAATGAACTTCTGATAACCCCGGTCCAGCAGCCGTCCAATCTCCCCGCGTACCAGGACCCCCGGCGTAACCGCCACCAGCGCTCCGCCACCTTGCGCCCAGGAGTTGACCGTGCCCGGAACCAGCACAGCACCCACCCCGTGCTTGCTCACCAGCATTCCTCCCGCCACGCCCGCGTACGGTGCGACCTCAAACGATTGGGCGCGCAGATTGTCCAGCATCTTGTCAAAGCTGGGATTCGGGGTCTTTCGGGCCATGATCGGTTCCAGTCTGCGAGGATAAGGATTGACGGTTCTCGCATTCCCAATCTCGCATAATCGGGTCGAACCCGCAATTTTTTGGGGGGCCTGACACGCGGCTTGGCAGGACCGAACCAGCATCCCTTATGGCACCCGATACCAACACGACCCCGCTCGGCGCATCGCTTGCAGACCGCATCGGCAACACCCCCCTGATCCGCCTGGAGCAGCCGGTACGGCACCTTCCCGGCATCACCCTGCTGGGCAAAGCCGAATGGGCCAACCCCGGCGGCAGCGTCAAGGATCGCGCCGCGGCCGCCATCGTTCGCGACGCACGCCAGCGCGGCCTGCTCACCCCCGGCAAGACCCTGCTTGACGCGACCAGCGGCAACACCGGCATTGCATTCGCCATGCTGGGCGCGGCGCTCGGCTTCCCCGTCCTGCTGGTCATGCCTGCCAATGTCTCCCCGGAGCGCAAGAAGATCGTTCATGCCTACGGCGCCGCGGTGGATTGGACCGATCCCGACCAGGGTTCCGACGGCGCGATCCGCCGCGCCCGCGAACTCGCCGGGAACGATCCGCAGCGCTTTTACTACGCCGACCAGTACTCCAACGACGCCAACTGGCTGGCGCACTACCACACCACCGGGCCGGAGATCTGGCAACAAACAAGCGGCCGGGTGACGCATTTTGTCGCCGGCCTGGGCACCAGCGGCACCTTCATGGGCACCTCCCGCCGACTGAAGGAATTCAATCCACGGCTGCAGGCCATCAGTTTTCAGCCCGACTCCCCCTTCCACGGCCTGGAAGGCCTGAAGCACATGGGCTCGGCCATTGTGCCGGCAATTTACAACCCCCACCTTGCTGACCGGAATCTCGAGATTGAAACCGAGGCAGCCTACGACATGGCGCGGCGGCTGGCCCGCGAAGAGGGCTTGCTGGTTGGCGTCTCCGCCGCGGCCGCCGTGGTTGCCTCTGCGCGTATCGCGGAGCAGGAGAGCGCGGCGGGCCGCGAAGCCGTCATCGTTACGGTGCTCTGCGACGCCGCGGACAAATACCTGAGCGAGCGGTTCTGGGAGGAAGCATGAGCACTCTGCGCATGCCCCGGCCGGTCTATGACGCGATCCGCGCCCACGGCGAGGAGACCTATCCCCACGAATGCTGCGGCGCTTTGCTGGGGCGAACCTCCGCCGACGGCTGGCTGGTTGTCTCGGCGGTGCGCGCCGGCAATACCCGCACCGATTCCGCGCACAACCGCTACAGTATCGCCCCGGTTGAACTGGTGAAGATCGAGCGGGAGGCCCGCCGTCAGGGCCTGGACATCGCCGGCTTTTACCACTCCCATCCTGATCACCCCGCCCAATGGTCGGTGACTGATTTTGCCGAAGCGCACTGGATCGGATGCAGCTACGTGATTACCGAGATTGCGAGCGGCAAAGCACGGATCACAAACTCGTTTCACCTGGCGGGATCGACCGAGGAAGACAAGCATTTCCAGCCTGAACCCATCGATCTCGACCCTGAAGCGGCCGCTCCTTCTTCCCAGGGCATGGAATGAAACTTGCGGCAACGGCATTCCTCATCCAATCCGCACCTGGCGTCATCTAACCAATGCTGATGAGGTCTCTTCAACGATGAACATCTTTATTCCTACCCCTTTACGTCCCTACGCCGATGGCCGGGACACCGTGGAGGTGGAAGGCGCGACAATTACAGAAGCGCTAACAGGCCTCACCGATACTCATCCCGAACTGCGCAAACACCTGTTCAACGGAGAGGGCAAGCTGAGGTCGTTTGTTAACCTGTATCTCAACGATGAAGACGTGCGTTACCTGCCGGCAAAAGAGGCGACGCCGGTCTCCGCTTCCGACACGCTGACCATCATCCCCTCCATCGCCGGAGGCGGCGGGCAGGGCTGATGAAAGGCCAACGCGGCCAGTGGTTTTGAGCCCCGTGTCAAAGTCAAGCTGACCGTTTCAGGATTTGCCGAACACCACGACCGAGAATGCCTATGCCTACGATCACCGAACCGACTGCCCTGCCTGAGTTGACCACCGACGACCTGTCGCGTTATTCGCGGCACCTGATCCTTCCCGAAGTGGGTATGGAGGGCCAGCGCCGGATCAAAGCCGCGCGCGTGCTTTGCGTTGGCACCGGAGGCCTCGGCTCCCCGCTTGCGTTCTATCTCGCCGCCGCCGGAGTTGGAACCCTGGGGCTGGTGGATTTTGACGTTGTCGACGCCAGCAACCTGCAGCGCCAGATCATCCACTCCACAAAGGACATCGGGCGCAAGAAACTCGATTCCGCCGAAGAGAAGCTCAAGGCTCTCAACCCGTTCCTTAACGTGGTCAAGCATGAAACCATGCTGTCGAGCGCCAACGCCCTCGACATCCTCAAGGACTACGACATCGTTGCCGACGGCACCGACAACTTCCCCACGCGGTACCTGGTCAACGACGCCTGTGTGCTGCTGGGGAAGCCCAACGTTTACGGCTCCATCTTCCGCTTCGAAGGACAGGCCAGCGTCTTCGCCACCAAGGACGGCCCCTGCTATCGCTGCCTCTATCCCGAGCCGCCGCCGCCCGGCCTGGTGCCCAGCTGCGCTGAGGGCGGAGTGCTGGGCATCCTGCCTGGCCTGGTCGGCGTCATGCAGGCCACCGAGGCCATCAAGCTCATCCTCGGAAAAGGCGAGCCTCTCATCGGCCGCCTGCTGCTCGTCGACGCGCTCAACATGCGCTTTCGCGAACTCAAGCTGCGCAAGAATCCCGACTGCCCGGTGTGCGGGACCCACCCTACTGTTACGCAGCTCATCGATTACCAGCAGTTCTGCGGCATTGTGCCGGAGACGCCGCAGGAGAGCAACATGAAGAACGGAATTCCGCAGGTCAGCGTCAAGGAACTGAAGCGCCGTATCGATGCCGGCGAAGACGTGCAGCTCATCGACGTGCGTGAGCCTTACGAGTATCAAATCGCCCAGATCGGCGGAAAGCTCATCCCCCAGAACGACGTTCCGCAGCGCCTGGCGGAGATCGACCGCAACCGCGAAGTCGTCGTCCATTGCCGCTCGGGAGCGCGCAGCCAGCGCATCGCCGAATTCCTCAAGCAATCGGGATATCCCAATGTCAGCAACGTGGCCGGCGGCATCCTCGCCTGGAGCGACGAAATCGATCCCACGGTCCAGAAATACTGAGCTCAGAAATACTGAGCCTCGTGAACTTCAAGAAAAGCGGGATCGGGCGCACCTGGCCGACCCGCTTTTCTTTCATCATGCATCGTCGAGCGGTGCCCTATCTAAAGCGAGATCGCCCGCAGCGTGGCGTCCGTGGCGATCTCCGTCACCACCAGCCGCACCAGGCGATTCGCCTCCATCATGCCTTCCACTTCAACCGGAATGAAGTTCTCGCTTAGTGCCATCGTTCGGCGAAGAGAGCTCAACTTGTCCGTCGTGTGCAGCGTAATTGCGTCGATGTGCTTCCCAACAAACCTGGCCCGGTGCGCCCTGGTCTTTTCCGCAGCGATCCGGCGCAGTTCGGCCATGCGATCTTCCACGGCCTTTCGCGGGACTGGCGATTGTTGATGGAGCGCCCAGCCAGGCGTGCCCGGCCGCGCAGAAAACGGGAACAGGTGCAGGTAGCCGAACGGGAGCGCCTCGATGAGCTCTACGGTTTCCCGGAACTCGTCCTCCGTCTCTCCGGGAAATCCCACCATGACATCCGCGCCCAGGGTGAGATCAGGACCGGCCGCTGCCAACAGTGCCTCAACTTTTGCAACGTAATGCCAGGGCCGATAACGGCGATGCATACGGCGCAATACTCCGTCCGATCCGGATTGCAGCGGCAGGTGCGCGTGCCGGGCGATGCGCGTGCCCCCAGAGCAGCGCAGCAGGTCGATCAGTTCCGCATCCCAGTCCATCGGTTCGATCGAACTGAGACGCAGGCGAGACAGCGCCGTACGCTCCAGGATCGCCCGCACCAGTCCTGCGAAGGAGGAACGCGTCTGCCCCGCTTCGACCGGCAGGTCACGGCCCCACCGCCCCAGGTTGATGCCCGACAGAACCAGTTCCTTGCCTCCCGCTGCGACAAACCCCTCGACCTGGCGCAGGATGGCTTCAGCTGAGAGGCTTCGCGACGATCCGCGCGTCTGCGGAATCACGCAGAACGTGCACCGATTACCGCAGCCTTCCTGCACTTTGAGATTGGGCCGGGTTTGTTCTGCCGGCGTAAGCTGCGCTTCTTCGAGAAATGAGTGGGCGAAGGCATCGTCCGCCCAGATCGGAGTTCCGGCGCTTGACCGCAACGATGAGGCCGGCACAAATGCCGCGTGCTCTCGCGACTCGGACAAATGCGTCCCGCTCGCTAGCCGCAGTGCAATCGAGGGAAGCAGTGACTTGTGGCTATTGCCCACCACCGCCGCCACCGCCGGCATCGACGCCAGCTCCTGCGGCGCGCGTTGCGCATAGCACCCGGTTACGACGATCCGCGCATCGGGATTCTTTCGGCCCGTGCTTCGAATGAAAGCCCGCGCCGCCCGGTCCGCTTCTTCGGTCACGCTGCAGGTGTTGACCACCACCACGTCGGCATCGACAGGAGCGCTCTCGCGCAGGCCGAAGGCACGCAGCCGCTCGCTCACAGCCTCGCCATCGGCACGCGCAGCACGGCAACCGAAGTTCTCGACATGGTACGAAAGACTCACATCCCAGTGTAGCGTTGGGCTCAACCCGCCCGGAACTTGGAGAAATCGAATTTCAATTTCGATATACTGGAGTTTGAGCACTTCAACTCCTCAACCCATTGCTGCTGGCTACGTTCGCCCCCTGTCCCAGGAGCCGGACCAGGACGCTTTACAGCGTAGAAACCGAGCAGAAGTCCGCGACATTCTCACCTTCACCTACTTCACCTTCGTCTGCTATCTCGCCATAGGGCTGCCGCTGGCCATCCTTCCTGCCTACGTTCACCTGCGCATGGGCTTCAGCGCGGTGCTGGCCGGGCTGGTCATCAGCATTCAGTACATTGCGACCTTCCTGAGCCGGCCGTGGGCCGGGCGCATCTCCGATCGCCAGGGAGCGAAGCTCTCGGTTTTGTGGGGCATGGGCGCGTGCACCGCGAGCGGCTTGTTCATCGCCGCGGCGGTCGGGCTCTACCGCCATCCCTGGATGAGCTTTCTCAGCCTCATCGTCAGCCGCCTCGCCCTTGGCGTGGGCGAGAGCCTGGGCTCAACCGGTGCCACCTTGTGGGGCATCAGCAGCGCCGGCCCGGAGAATACCGCGCGCGTGATTTCATTCAACGGTGTCAGCACCTATGGAGGCCTGGCACTGGGCGCGCCACTGGGGGTTGTGCTCGAAAAGTACTGGGGTCTCACCGCGGTGGCGGTGCTCACCATCTTGATTTGCGCCGTGAGTTTCATCATGGCGCTCCGCAAGCAGGACGTTGCAATCGAACCCGGCCGCCATCTGCCCTTTCGCCATGTGCTGAGCCGCGTTGCTCCGCATGGCATCACTCTGGCGCTGGGAGGCGTGGGATACAGCGTACTGGCCACGTTCGTCACGCTCTTCTATGCCAGCCGCCACTGGAACGGCGCCGCTCTCTGCCTGACCGGATTTGGCGTTGCGTTCATCGTGGCGCGGCTCACCTTCATCCGCTCCATCGATCGCTTCGGCGGATTCCCGGTAGCCATGGTGTGCCTGGCGGTTGAATCCCTCGGCGTACTGCTGCTGTGGTCGGCGCAGTCCCCGTGGATGGCCTTTGCCGGAGCCGCCCTCACCGGATTTGGAAACTCCCTCGTCTTCCCTGCCCTGGGCGTCGAAGCGGTGCAGCGCGTCTCCGTCGAAAATCGGGGAACAGCCCTGGGCGTCTACACCGTGTTTGCCGATGTATCTTTTTTCATGGTCGGCCCGGTCGCCGGAGCGGTGATAGGCGCCTTCGGATACGCCAGCGTGTTCGGCTTCGCGCTGATCTGCGTGCTGGGGGCGCTGGTTGTCGCCGCGATACTGCGCAGGATGGACAAGACTCAACCCGCCTAGGCGCGCCTGTCCGCTCAACCCTAATCAAATGGGCTGGTTCGCCCGTCGCGAATGGATTCGCGTAAAGCCTTCAACATGTCAGGGCTGACATACTTTTCCGCGGCGCTTCGTGCCTCAGCGTCGTTGAAATAAGCAAGCGCCACACCTATTAAAGATGCCTCGTCGCGAGAAGCTTTCCGGCACGCCTCGACGATGTCGGGAATCGAATCCCGGTCCCCAATCAGCGCCAGTCCACGCGCGGCGTTGCTCTCGACAAAGATATTCGCGGATCGGAGCGCTTCCCGCAGAACCGGAATTCCGCGCGGGTCTCCGGTGGTGGCCAGGAAGAGCACGGTGGCCCAGGGCGGCCCGGCTGCTGCAGACGGCTCACGGGGACGGTTCGCGCCTGCCCCCGGTTCTGTCTGCGCGGTACTCGGCTGGCCGGAGGCGGACTCAGAGGTTGCCGATGGCGCGCTCGTTTCAATTCCCCGCCTCGCCTCTGCGTAAAGATAATCCCAGTAAACCGGCTCCTTGGCTCCGAGCCGAACCAAGGCGCTGGCGATGTGGGCCTTGGTTGGGGGGTCGTTCAGACTGGCAAACTTTTCCCGCAGGGCGGGGAGTGCGTCCACTCGGTTTGCCTTAACGAGGCGCTCGATCGCGGAAGGCAGCAATTCCTCATCGCCATCCTCCAGCGATTCCAGATCGTCCGGCTTTTTGAGCAGAAATTCATCGGCCGCCCGCTGCGCTGACGGCTCAGGAAAGAGCTGGAGCGAGGCGGCGATCCCAACCGCCTCACCCCGCGGAGCCTTCCTGCATGCGGCAACGATCAGCGGGATAGAGTCCTTGTCGTCCATGTAAGCGAGTCCCTGCGCTGCCGCTGCCTGCACTGCGGAATTGGGGGAGCCGAGCGCCTTCCTCAGGAGGGGAATTGCGCGAGGGTCCTTAGGCGCTCCGAGATATTCGACTTTCACAAATGCGTTGTAGACAGCCTGCTCCTCGGGCGATCCCGGGATCACATTGTGGGCCCTGGCCCAGGCGGTATACCGGGCTGACGGGCATTCGGGTGGAACGTTGCAGGCCGGCGAGGGGGCATCGGTTTCGAGAGCCGGCCGCGCCTCTTCCACAAGGTAATTCCAGTAAATGTCGTCCGCATCGTGCAATTCGACCAGGGCCCCTGCAACCTTGGCCTTGATTTCGGGTTCCGTGCTGCGGTCGAAGCAATCTTTGAGAACGGGGACAAGTTGTCCGCCCCGGGCCATGGCGACTTGCTGCTCGCTGACGGGGCCGAAATAACCCTGAATCAGTTCGTCGGTGATCTGCCTGATTTGCTGTCGGGACGCCTCCGCACTGGGGTCGAGGGACTGCCCTGCCGCCGAAAAACACAACCAGCCGAGCACGACCCAGCCGAGCGCGTATCCGCAGGCAATGCGGCGACCAATCCATTCAAAACGCACTTGATCTCCAGCGCGCAATCAGGCGGAAGTCTGCGCTGGCGGGATTTATATCACAAACCAAAATGGCCGCCCCGAAGGGCGGCCATTTTGCAGTTTTGCGTGGCGCGGATTAGCGCTCGTTCTTGCGCCAGTTGAGCAGATCGCCAAGGGTTGTGGTCGAGCTGGACACAGGCTGCCTGTGTTCCTTGTAGCTCTCTACCGTCGCGCGGCTGGCTTCCTGGCCGATCGCGCGGAGGCTGAGGCCTACCTTCTTCTCTTCCACGTTGATCTTGATGATCTTGAACTCATGCTCCTGGCCCTGCTCGAGCTTCAGCGGGGACCCGTCTTCGCCAACCGCCTCGGACACGTGGCAGAGACCCTCCACGCCCTCCGCGATCTCGACAAACGCGCCGAACTGAGCGGTGCGCAGCACCTTGCCGTGCACCACGTCGCCGACGCGATGCGAAGCGAAGAAGCTCTCCCACACATCGGGCTGGAGCTGCTTGATGCCTAGCGACAGGCGGCGGTTCTGCGGCTCCACGCCGAGAACGACTGCCTTGACCTTCTCACCCTTCTTGACCACTTCGGAAGGGTGCTTCACGCGCTTGGTCCAGCTCAGGTTCGAGACGTGAACCAGGCCATCGATGCCGTCTTCAATTTCGATGAAGGCGCCGAAGTCGGTCAGGTTGCGAACCCGGCCCTCGACCACCGTACCGGCCGGATAGCGCTCGGTAAGGTGCTCCCAGGGATTCTCCATGAGCTGCTTCATGCCCAGCGAGATGCGGCGGTCAGCGGGATTGACGCTGAGAACCACCGTCTCAACCTCGTCGCCCGGCTTGACCAGCTTGGAAGGATGCTTGAGGCGCTTGGACCAGGTCATCTCGGAAAGATGAACCAGGCCCTCGATGCCCTGCTCCAGCTCGACGAACGAGCCGTAGTCGGTCACCGACAGAACCCGTCCCTTGACATGCGCACCCACCGGGTAGCGCTCCGAGGCATCGAGCCACGGATCAGGGGTAAGCTGCTTGAAGCCCAGCGAAACGCGCTGCTTGTCCTTGTCGAACTTGAGCACCTTCACCTGGATCTCATCGCCCACATTGACCAGGTCGCGCGGATGCGTCAGGCGGCCCCAGCTCATGTCAGTGATATGCAGCAGGCCGTCGATGCCGCCCAGGTCAACAAACGCGCCGTAGTCGGTGAGATTCTTGACCGTTCCGGTCAGGATCGCGCCTTCGCCCAGCTGCTCCAGGGTGTGGCTGCGCTTGGAGGTCTGCTCTTCCTCCAGGATCTCCTTGCGGGAGACAACCACGTTGCCGCGCTTCTTGTTGAGCTTGATGACGCGGACTTCGATCTGCTGGCCGAGATAGCCGTCGAGGTTGCGGACGGGACGAATCTCGAGCTGCGAGCCGGGCAGGAATGCCTTCATGCCGATGTCGACGGTGAGACCGCCCTTGACGCGGCTTACCACTGTGCCGATCACCGGAGTCTTGTCGTTGGCCGCCTTTTCGATCGTGTCCCACACCCGCAGGCGCTGTGCCTTCTCGTAGCTGACGAGATAGCCGCCCTCGGGCTCTTCGCGTTCGATCACGACGTCGATCACATCGCCGGCCTTGAATCTGGCGGCGCCGGTATGATCCACGACCTGCTCGAGCGGAACCAGGCCCTCGGACTTCAGGCCCACATCCACCACAAGGTGCTTGTCGGTCTGCTTCACGACCGTACCTTGAACGATCTTGTCGCCGTAGGCTTCGATCGCGGCAGCTTCCGCAGCCTGTTCGCGCTCGAATGCTTCAAGAGCGGCGGAAAAGTCCTCCATGGACTCGCCACCCTGTTCAGCGTGTGCGGCGGGCCTGTGAGCCGGCGCCGGAGCGGCGGCAACAGGAACGGCGGGCGCAGGTTCAACCGTGGCAGCGGGCTCGACGTGCGCCGGAGTTTCCGCTGTTGGGCTGGTTGCAGGCTCGCTCTCGGCAGCAATCTCTGCGTGCGGAGCGGCCTCGGCAACGGGCTCGGTTGTGGCATCGGCGTCCAGCGCTGGCGTTTCGATCGCTTCAATGACTTCGGCGGTCTCGGGGTTGGACGTGGATTCAAACGACGGCTGTTCCAGCTCGGTCGCAGGCTCGAAAGTTGGGGTTTCCAGTTCGGTGTTCAGGGTTATGCTCTCGGGTTCGGGATTGAGGACGTTTGACATCACTGCTAGCTCCAGGACTCCATGCACCGGCGAAAAGAATTGCGTTCAGCCGGGCGGCCGGGCGGCGAGGTCTGGCTCGACGCTCAAACCAAGGGCCGGTAACCCCTTTACCCAGACAGTCTGGTGAGCCCGAGTGTCATCGCGGAGACGGCTGGTCCCGCCAGGTAAACTGGCAGAAGGTTCGCTTTGTCTCCGAGGGAAACACCCGGCAGGCAACTGCTGGCTGAGGGGCGGCCGCAGCTCACTGCTGGAATCCGCGCAGGAAGCTACACTCTGAGTTTACCAACCTACATTTCCCACGTCAATTGAATGGGTTGCCTGACCCATAATGTCGCATTCCCGTCACCAAAGTTTGCCCTAACCCCCAAATCGGTGGAAATCGGCTCGCCAAGCGCCGCCCGCCGGGCGCTCCTATACTGGATTACGACGGCCAAAATCCATGGACCACCTCTGGACCCCCTGGCGATTTGCGTACATTACGTCGGCTGACGGCGCGCCCCGGCCCGGAGTGCCCGCGCGACTGAATGCATGGCCCGGCGACCTTGGCTGCGTCTTCTGCAACCTGATTGCCTCGATCGACTGGGCCATCAAACAGGGAATGACCCGCGATGAGGCCGAATTGGCGGGCGGGCTGGTGCTCCGCGGTACCCACTGCTTCATCTGCCTCAACGCCTTCCCCTACACGTCGGGACACGTCATGGTCATGCCCTACGCGCACCTGGACCGGATCGCCAAACTTACCCTCGACGCCGCCCACGAGCTGATGGACCTCTCGCAAGCTACCGAGCGGGCTCTCGAAAAGCTCTACCGCCCCCACGGCTTCAACTTCGGCTTGAACCTTGGCCAGGCCGCGGGCGCAGGGGTTGCGGGCCACCTCCACATGCATGCCATGCCGCGCTGGGTGGGCGACACCAACTTTATGACGACGGTGGCCGAAACCCGGATCATTCCCCAGGACCTCGAGACCACCTGGAAAAGGCTGCGCGAGACTTTCGCAGAACTCGGCCCCATTTAGCGGCAATCCCACAATCACTCACTCCGCCTGCAACGGCTCCTCGATGCCGGGGGCGAGAGCCAGCTCCTCCTGATCGACATCGGCGCGATCCAGCAGCGCCTTGGGCAGCGACTTGGTAGTGCGCAGGCCCAGCTTCTTGAGCATCTCCACCTGCCGGATCAGGTTTCCCCGGCCGTCGGCCAGCTTCTTCATGGCGTTGGAATAGTGCTGGTCGCTCTTGCGCAGGCTGTCGCCCAGGACCTCCATATCGGTGACGAACCCGACAAATTTCTCATAGAGGTCGCTGCCTCTCTCGATCACTTCACGCACATTGCGCGCCTGCCGCTCCTGCTGCCAGAGCACGTTCACGATGCGGATCACATAAAGCAGGGTGGTGGGGCCGACCAGCAGGATCCCCTGCTTGTACGCATCCGCCCACAGATTTTCGTCGTGCTGCAGGGCGATCAGAAACGCCGGCTCCACAGGCACAAACATCACCACGAAGTCCGGTGCTTCGATGCCCGGCAGGCGATGGTAACCCGCCTTCGCCAGCCCCGCGACGTGGCCGCGCATGCTGTTCAAGTGCAGCTTCAGCGCGGCCTTGCGCTCGGGATCACCCGCCGCATTGACGCAATCGGTATACGCGGTCAGCGACACCTTGGAATCGATCACCAGGTTGCGCCCTCCAGGCAGGTAGAGGATCACATCGGTGCGCACGGAGCGCGTCCTGCCCCCCTCCCCCTCAACCCCGGAAAAATTCTTTTGAAAGCTGTACTGCTCGCCTTCGCACAGGCCCGCCTTCTCCAGCAGGTCGCGGAGGATGAATTCTCCCCAGTCGCCCTGGCTCTTGGAAGAGCCCCGCAGCGCTGTGGTTAAATTCCTCGCATCCTCGGAGAGCTGCTGATTGAGCGACCCCAATGCGCCGATCAGGGTTTCGAGTTTCGTGACCCCGGTTTTCGACTCACTCTGCGCCTGCTCCACTTTCTCGCGAAATTCTTTCAACTGCGTCTGCAGCGGCGAGAGGAGCGTATTCAGATCCTTCTGGCTGCTCTCGGAAAATGACTTGGATTTCTTGTCCAGGATCTCGGCCGCCAGAGCTTGGAACTGGTGGGCCAGCGCTTCCCGCGCGCTGTCGAGCAGCTCCATCTTTTCGCTCAGGTTTTCGCGCTCGTTGCGCAACTCGGCTTCGAGTTGGCTGATGCGCGCGGCCTGAGTACGCTCCTGGTCCGATCGAGCCGAGATTTCACTGCGCGTCTGACTCAACTCCGAAGCCAGCTGGGCAATTGTCTTTTCCCGCTCCGCGGCCAGCGATTCGTACCCCGCCCGCGACGCGGCCAGCGAGTGCGCAGCGGCATACTCCGCTCGCACGCCGGCTAGTTCGGCGACCAGTTCACCGGCACGGTTTTCAAGTTGCGCCTTCTCGGCCAGTGCGTGAGTGGTCTGCGCCGCGGCGAAAACATGCCGCAGCCAGTAGCCCAGAACAATTCCAGCCAAAACGGCAAAAGCGGCGATGGAAGCCTGCATGAGAGTTCCTTGAACTGCTTCGCCTAATGTACGCCTTTTTGCTGTGATTATTCGGGCATAAACTACGAGAGGTTCAAGACCGGTTACGATGGGTCGGCAAATGGCGCAACTTCCACCGGACCACGCCTTTACACACCCCACCCTGCCCGATAGACTTGGAGCTTCGGGACCTGCGCGTCTTTTTTTGCCACGACGAGTTGTGTTCCCCAACCGTGTGCCGGTATTGTAGGCAGGCGGAACCTGATCGAAATGGAGAACTTTTCCGTTTCCATGCGCCCGGTACTTGGCGCGGGGCGGCTCGTTCGCGAGGACGGTGCCGCTGAGAGTGATCGTTTGCCGGGTGCAGCGCTGGAACCCTGGCGCCAGCCCTGAACCAATTTCCGAGATTCTGAACACAGTTTCGCAACCGAGACGAGGAGAAACACGCATGGCCGTGGAAGAGAAAGTCAAACAGATCATTGTTGAACAGCTGCAGGTGGATGAGGCCGAGGTGACCCCCGGCGCGAGTTTTCAAGAAGATTTAGGCGCGGATTCGCTCGACGTAGTGGAACTGGTCATGCAGTTCGAAGAGGCGTTTGATCTTGAGATTCCCGACGAAGACGCCGAGAAGATCAAAACCGTAAAAGACGCAATCGACTACATCGAGAAAAACGAAAAGACCGCGAAAGGCAAGTAGCCGGTGAATCGACGAGTTGTCATTACCGGCCTGGGGCTGGTATGCGGTGTGGGCAACACCGCACCCGAGGTGTGGAGTTCGTTGCTGGCCGGAGCCAGCGGTGCGGCCCCGATTCAGGGCTTCGACACGACCGGGTTCCCGGTAACCTTTGCCTGCGAGGTCAAGAACTTTGACCCGCTAAATTTCGTGGACAAGAAGGAAGCGCGCAAGATGGGGCGCTTCATTCATTTCGCCTTTGCCGCAACCCAGGAAGCTATGGGGCAGGCGGGGCTGACGATCGCTCCGGAGATCGCCGACCGGGTGGGTGTCTTCATCGGGTCGGGCATCGGCGGGTTCGAGATTATCGAGCGCGAACACGCCAACCTCATGCAGGGAGGGCCGCGCAAGATCTCGCCCTTCTTCATTCCCGCGACCATTATCAACATGGCGGCGGGACAGTTAAGCATCCGCTACGGCGCCAAGGGACCCATCTCCGCTACAGCCACGGCTTGCGCCACCTCCGCCAATTCCATCGGGGACTCCGTGCGCATGATCCTGCACGGCGATGCCGACGTGATGATCGCGGGGGGCTCGGAAGCTTCGGTGACACCGCTGGCGGTGGGTGGATTCGCCGCCATGCGGGCCTTATCGACCCTCAACGGAGAGCCGCAACGGGCCAGCCGTCCTTTCGACAAGGACCGCGACGGCTTCGTGATCGGCGAAGGCGCCGGTATCGTCATCCTCGAGGAACTGGAGTTTGCCCGCCGGCGCGGCGCGAAGATCCTCGCCGAGGTCATCGGCTACGGGATGAGCGCGGACGCTTACCACATGACGGGCATCGCTCCTGAAGGCCTGGGCGCCCAGCGCAGCATGCGCGCAGCGCTCAAGGATGCGGGCATCGAACCCGGAGAAGTGGGCTACGTGAACGCGCACGCGACATCGACCCCGGCAGGCGACGGCAACGAGTCGCGGGCCATTGAGGTCGTGTTCGGCGAGCACGCGTTGAGCGGGGACCTCAAGGTGTCGGGCACCAAATCGATGACCGGGCATCTGCTCGGCGGCGCGGGCGGACTCGAAGCCGGCATTACCGTGCTGGCGCTGCAGAACCAGATGCTGCCGCCCACCATCAACCTCGAAAATGTGGATCCGGAATGCAAGCTGGACTACGTGCCCAACGTGGCCGTACCGCACTCCTTCGATGTGGCGCTCTCGAACTCTTTCGGGTTCGGCGGCATCAACGCCACGCTGATCATGCGGCGCTGGACGGATTAAGACAGGAATTGGGATTAGGGAATAAAACAGACCGACGGCGCGCGGGCCGCAAAGCCTGCGCGCCGTCGGTTTTTCCAGAACTCATGGTCAACCAATGGGCTGGGTGCTTACTCCCTCTTCCTTCTTCCTTCTTCCCTCTTCCCTCTTCCCTATCCCTATTCCCGCTTCTCTATTCCCTGTCACCCCATGATGGCGGCCCAGCCGACCCCAATCAAGGTGAAGATCGCCCACCACCCAAAAACCGCAATATAGCCCGAGCTGCGCTTGACACCGGCGACGATGGCCGTGCCCATGCCCAGCAGGATGAGCGTCCAGATGGTGACGATATCGATCGAGGTCGCGAATGCATACAGCGCCTTGTTGGTATCGGCGGGATTGAGGAAGGCTCCGATGTTGGTGGGAGCGAAGTTGCGGATATTGAATTGCTCCGGAGCGGTGCCCGCGAAGATGACGATGATCCCCAGGATGGTTTTGAAGATCGAGGGGAGCGAGGCGAAGATCCACACTGCGAAGATGCTGGCGTATTTCGCCTTGCCGCCGAACACGAAGTTGATCGTGCCCAGCAATCCCAGCGATCCCACGGCGGTGATCAGCAGCACCAGCAGCGGCGAGGCCAGGAAGATGCCCTGGGTGACCGTGGTCGAGATCTTCATCGCATTGGCGCGCTGCTCCGGCGTCATCGAGGCCATGCGGTCTTCCGTCTTGGGATCGAGCCGCATCTGGTTTTCCGACACCGTCTGCATGGTGATCTTGGCATTGACCACGCCGAACAGCACGTAACTGAAGAGGCAGATGATCAGGAACGGCAGCCACCAGCTGCGATGGCCACGCTTGATGTCCTCGAAGGTTTTCGACGGGGCGGTGAAGGTGTTGGTGACGCGCTGCACTTGTGAAAGTCCCGGAGCCACATCGGCGGCGGGCTGCACTCCAAGGTCACTCATATCTGCCTCTCAAAGTGAAAATTACCGGGTCATGCCCCAATTCCTGTCAGGCAGCGAAGCGGCCGCTGCCGCAGGTGCGGACGAACCGGGTTCGATTCAGACTGCATGCGGAATATTGGCGCGTTCGCCCGTGATTGTACCCCGAAAAGCGACGAAAAGGGGATGAAATCGAGAGGAACGGGTTTCAGAGGCCAGGCGTGGCGGCGGCCGCGGATTCGGGGGCAGCACGGCGGCGGGCGCGGCGCGCGGGTGTCTGGAGCGCCGGCGAGACGTAGCTCTTGTAGACCGTGATGTGGAAACAGGGCTGGCGAAATTCTTCTTCGACGTCGATCATCCCGGCCAGTTGCTCGGTCATGAGCCAGTTGCGCATCCAGGCTAGTTCGTGGCGGCTCATTCCGTTTTTGGCGATGTCGATGGTCCCCCCGGTGAGGTGAGGGCTGACGATGTCGCCTTCGGCTGCAGCGGCATTGCCGTTGTAACGCGTAAGCTGCTGCTGGTAGTCCACCGTCCTGACTGCCGAACTGACAAACAGCGGGCGGCGAAACTGCATGGCATGCGCCTGCGACAGATCACCCAGGAATGTCGCTGTCCAGGGGCGGCAGTAGCGATGATTTTCAGGCAGGGTGGCGTCGATCGTTAGCGCCGCGGAGGCGGGCACAGGCACCAGCAATCCCTGGGCGATGCGGTCGGCAAGATCGTCTTCGTCCAGGATCCGTTCCAGTCCGTCGGCCTCGGCGCGCTCGTTCTGCCGGGCCAGCGACTCGAAGGAGCCGCGCAGCGGCGGGGGAAGCATGGCCCGCCGGCGCAGGGTGACGGATGCCGGAACGACGGCTGCGGGCGTTGCAAATTCCGGCCTGGTGACGGGCCGCAACGAGCGCCGCAGGGTACGGGCCGAAGCGATTGAACGGTGGCTCGCGAAGCGCGAATTCGCCACCCGGGGACGGCCGTGGGCGGTCTTGCCGGAACGGGCAGCGGCAGTGGAACGATTGCGGGAAGCCGGGCGGGACGCAGCCTTGCGGCCGGCGCGGTGCGAGCCGGAGCGGGCCGTCGAATGGGGTGTGAGGTTCTTGTGGGGCTTCGCCACCCGGGCAGACGACAACTGCGTCGTCGCCAGGGCCGATGTCGCGGCGAGTGTTGCCAGCACGAGAACGTAAAACACGTTCCGCAACATAGTTGGGATCAGCGGAGAATCCAGAGCTTTTTCAGTGTATGACATTTCGGCGGCCGCGCGCAGTGCCTGCGGGGATGCGCAAGGGTCTGATAAGTAGACCGCAATTCCGCAGGAATGTTCCGGCGTTCCCGCCTGCATTTATTCCTTTGCCCTGCGGTGGGTGAAACCTTGGAGGTCCCGAAGATACCCCCCTGGGGTATGGGGGGGGGGGGGGGGGGTAAAAAATGCCTTATGCCTTCGAGAACCGGTGCACCCACGCCGGGGCAGTCAATCCTTGGTCGCCTTGGCCTTGGCCTTGGCGGTTCGTTCGCGGACGGTGGTGAACGCCACCTGAGCGGCGTAGAGGAGGCGCGTGGCGTCAGACCCGCAGATGGAGTTTGTGAGCATGCCGTGGGCAACACAGGCGATGAAGTCGCGGATGTTTTCAGCGCCGGCGAGTGGCGGCATGCTCCTTCGATAAGCTTCGTTGGCTGCCGATCGAGCCAGATACTCGCTGCCGCGTTCTGCAGCTTCGTTGTAGGCCGAATCGGCGGCTTCGCAGCAACGCGCGACGGCAGGGTTAAGGAGCGCGGGGTCCGTTTCATCGGAGTCCGGGATTGAGTCCGGGATTGAGTCGATCGATTCGCGCATACTGGTTCCCTCTTCTGCTCGGCCAGATCCATTGGGCCGATCAAATCTCAGTGTGCGCGGAAAAGGGGTAATTCTCTGCAAACCGTGAAGAAGTTCAGCCTTACCCGCCGGCATTCACAGCGCATGCCCCAAACCGACGCGTCCTGACAATCTCGTCACAGACGGAGGCGGGGCTTCACCTTAAAATGGCGTGACAGTGGCAAGAGGAGGCGGATTATGCGACTGATACTGCGCCGCGCAGCATCGATATGGCTTCTGAGCGCGGGGATGGTGATGGCCGGGTGTGCGACACAGCCTCAGTCCGAGGGCGTCGCCCTGCCCGGATTCTGGTTTGGCCTGGTGCACGGATTCGTCATGCTCTTCAGCCTGGTCGCGAGCCTGTTCTGGCATGTACGGGTCTATGCCTACCCCAATGCCGGGCTCTGGTACGACTTCGGATTTGTGCTCGGCGCGATGATGTTCTTTGGCGGAAGCCACGCCGGAAAGGTCAGAAGGAACCCCCGGAGAGGACCGTGAATTAGAGCCTGCCGTGGAGCAGAAGGAGGGGGTTAACGGCTAGGACTCTGCCCCGCCAACTGGAGCTATGCCTTGCCGATTCAGCGGCTCAGACACGATAGGATGAAACCAGTCCATTGTCTGAGGCCCATTTAATGCCGGCTTGTTTTCCCGCCTGTTTCAACACCCGTTACCTGGCGCGACTTTTCCCCTTACTCCTGTTCTCGTGCCTGTCGGCTGCACCCGGCGTGCAGGCGGAGACACCGACGTCCCGCTACGAGGTTTACGGCGGTTATACCTTTCTGTCGAACTCGTTCAACGGCTTTCCCGGCTCCCGCCAGCCTTTGAACGGATGGGACGCGGCGGCGGCCTTCCCGGCATGGCACCACTTGCGCTTCAAGCTCGATGCCTACAAGTACAGCGGAACCAACGCCGGCGCGCCGCAAAACGGGTTGTTCATCATGGCCGGAGGGCAGTACGGCCGGGGGCTGGGCCGCGAGACCGTCTTTACCGAGGCGCTTTTTGGGGATCTGGGTCTGAACAAGGACTGGGGCCCCAACAAATCGACTGGAGCGCAGGCCGCATTTGCCGTCCTGCTGGGCGGCGGCGTCGATACGCCCATCAGCAAGCACCTGGCCTACCGGGTGTCGGGCGGTTTTCAGTACGCCTACACCGCTCTGAAATATACCTACTTTCCCTACATCCCCTACCGGACCGCGGGCTTGCCCGCGTACTTCGGCCGGGTGTCAACGGGATTGGTGTGGCGATTCTAGACCGGCGCCCGCCCTTCGCTTTGGGATGAGGCCCGGAGTTTCGAGTGGATCGCCGGCCCTAGCGGGAGCCCACGAAGGTGAAGCGGCTCTTCAGGCGCAGGAAGGGCCGTTCGAAATAGCGATAGGACAGCGAGGCCAGGACAATGCTGACGGCCAGGACCACTAGAGTCCATACCGCATCGCGGATCTGGACAGGGATCCGCAGCGTTGGAAAGCTGCGGCGCAGGTACGGAAGCGCTTTCTCAAAGGTGAGGAAGAAGACCAGCGAATGAACCAGGTAAAGCCCGTAGGAGATGCGGCCCAGCCAGGCCAGCCATCGTGGAATGAATCGTGCCGGCGTTCCCAGGGCGGATAAAAAGAACAACACCGCTCCGGCCAGCACTAGCAGCCATCCCGCGACCGCGCCGCCGGGGGTGGGATGCGGCTCCCAGCTTTTCACATTGAACCGTATCAGGGCGGTGAACCAGCAGGCGAAGCCCGCGACCAAGCCGGCTGGTCGCACCCAGACGGGAATGTTGGGAACGCGGCCGCGCAGCAGCAGCGCGATCAGGGTGCCGGCGGCAAAGAACTGGAATTGAAGAAAGCTGTTGGTCCATTCCCCGTTGTCGCCGCGGGCGGAGTGGATGCGCATAAAGCTTGAGCATCTCGACCCCATAGGGTCCGGCCAAGCTCCCAGATAATTCTGCCCGTTTCGCGCTCTTGATACGCCATCGAGCGTGCTGGACTTCATATTCGAGACAGCCGGCACCCGGTTGCGCCGCATAGCCCCAATAGTGCTCTGTGATGAATTGACTCGCGGAACCATCGACCGGAATGAAACTCGGCCCTTCAGTTTCGATCCGCATCAAACATCGGTCCGATCCCGAACCCCAGGCATATTCAGCTTCCGCGACGCCACCTTCGGCACGGGTCTCAATTCGATGCGACATTGGAACACATGAATAGTTCTCATTGAACGCCAATCGTGCGATAGCCGCAACGGCGCGTCTCGGGACGAGCTCCCGAATGAATACTACTCCTCTCTTTGATGACCGCCTGACATAGAATCGAAGGTTTACCTCTTCGAACGCCTGGTGAAAGGGCACTGGGAGTCCGAATATGCGCGTGCGGTTAAAGAGAGTTGGAGGACCGTTCGGCGAAGTAAGCGAAGGCTAGCGAGCGCGGCGCACACCATGGCGACGGCGCGGCGGCCGGCGCGGGCGGCCAGCAGAGGGATAGCGATGTAGAACTGCTCTTCGACGGAGATGCTCCACAAGGGATCGACGGAGCCGGCGATCCAGCCGTGGTGAAGGATGTACCAGTTTCCGGCGAAGAAGGTGAACGCCAGGCAGGCGAGGGGCTCCGAGGTTCCGACGCCGGGCACGAAATGGTTGAGCAGCGCGAGCCCGAAGAAGGCCGCGAAGTAGAGAGGCCAGATGCGCAGGATGCGGCGGATGTAAAAGGCCCCAACATGAATGCGGCCGGTGGCATCGCGTTCGCGCAGCAACAATTCAGTGATGAGGAAGGCGCTGAGGAGGAAGAAGACGGGCACGCCGAATGGGCCGACGTTGCCGACGAGGAAGAGCCAGCGGTTGCGCGCCGGGTCGGTGGGGACGTAGTCCATGCGGTGAAAGCTGAAGACGCAGAGGAAGGCGAAGAAGCGCAGGGCGTCGAGTTCAGGGCGGTAGTAAGGGGAGGACGGTTTGCTGTTGGGGATCGGTCGGAGTGGCAGAACGCGATGTTTCGAGCATCATCGACCGGATTCTTGAGCCTTTCGCAGCATCTTCACGTCGAGGAGATCCTGTTCCCTTCCGCTGGCCAGCTTGTTTCGGATCAGGTCTTCCCTGGAAATAACGCTCGCGGAGATCTCCTCATCGATTGCGCCTTGAACGCGGTTTTCCCAGGCTTCGTCGAAGGCGATCCCATCGATGTGCTGGAGGATGTCGATCCGCTCAGGGGGCTGACCGATCTGGAAGCCCGAACCATCCATGAAATCTTCAGGAGCGAAGCCCGCCAGGGGAGTTCCGTATTCCGCGAGAGCGCGAAAGACGGCCTTGCTGTTTTCCTCGTCGGAACGGATGAAGACATCAAGATCCTTGGTAGCGCGAGGCTCGGCATGAACGCCAAAGGCATATCCGCCGATGAGGAGATATTTAACGGCGTGGGCGTTGAACGCGCGTAAGAGTTCTTTGAGGTTGTTGGGCATCATGGGCCGGCTCTCCTCGGAATGCTGCTGCGAAGGCGTAGGCAGCCTGACTCACTTCCCATACCGCATTCAGCCGCACGCCCACAGGTTGGCTCTGCCAGTAGCGGTAAGTTTTTACCTGCTGCGCTTCGGGATCTTTGACGCGGCGGATGGTCTTGTCCATTGTTGTCTCTTCTCGTTGCGCTAAACCCAGGCCTCTCGGCGGAGGCCTGAGTCGGCCGTGCACTATTGCAGCAGAGTGCCTTGTTCTTCGTCTTTGCCGTTGCCGTTGACTTCGTCGGGAGGAATGACGACAGCGGCGGCGATCTTGTCTTCGGCGTCGAGGTTGAGCAGGCGGACGCCCTGGGTGGCGCGGCCGGCGGCGCGGACCGTCTTGGTGTCGATGCGGATGATCTTGCCGTACTGGCTGATGACCATCAGCTCTGAGGTATCATCGACCAGCTGGATGGTGTTGACCTTGCCGATGCGATCGGTGACCGCCATGTTCTTGACGCCGCGTCCGCCTCGGGTCTGGAGGCGGTACTCCTCGACATTGGTGCGCTTGCCAAAGCCGTTTTCGGTGACAGCGAGGATGCGGTAGGCGCCTTCCTCGTGTTCCTTGGGGGTAATGGCGACGCCGACCACAAAGTCGCTCTTGCCGAGGTCGATGCCGCGCACGCCATAGGCGGGACGGCCCATGGAACGCACATCGCACTCGTCAAAGCGGATGGCCATGCCGAGATGGGTGGCGAGAAAGACGATCTGGTTGCCGTCGGTGATGCGGGCAGCGACGAGCTCGTCGTCCTTGTCGATGCCGATGGCGATGATGCCCCGGGCCATGACGTTGGAGAAGTCCTTGAGCGGGGTCTTCTTGACGGTGCCCTTCTGGGTGGCGAAAAAGATGAACTTGCCTTCTTCTTCGAGGTCGCGGAGCGGGAGGATAGCGCGGACCGTTTCGCCCTGCTGCAGATTGAGCAGGCTCTGCATGGACTTGCCCTTGCCGGCGGCGCCCACGTCGGGCACTTCGTAGACCTTGATCCAGTAGACGCGCCCGGCGTTGGTGAAGCAGAGCAGGTAGGCGTGGGTAGAGTCGATGATCAGCTGCGCGACAAAGTCCTCTTCGCGGGTCTTCATCCCCATGCGCCCGGTGCCGCCGCGGCGCTGCTGGCGATAGATGGAGATGGGAGTGCGCTTGAGGTAGCCCTGGTGCGAAACCGTGACCGCTACCTGCTCGTCGGCGATGAGGTCTTCAAGCTGCAGTTCGGCGGACTCGTCCACAATCTGGGTGCGGCGCTCGTCGCCGTAGCGCTCGCGGACGTCTTCGAGTTCCTTGATGATGACCCGGCGCAGCTTTTTGTCGCTGGCGAGGATCGATTCGTACTCGGCAATCTTTTTGCGGATTTCGCCCAGTTCGCTGAGGATTTCGTCCACGGAAAGCTGGGTGAGGCGGTAGAGCTGCAGTTCGAGGATGGCGTCAACCTGGCGGAGGCTGAGGCCGCGCTCTTCCGTGGCGAGGCGTTCCCGATCGAGGTTGACCACGATCTCCGTGCCCTTGCCCCAGGCATAGAGGTTTTCGCGAGCCTCGGCGCGGGAGCCGGAAGCGCGGATGATACGGATGACCGTGTCCAGATTGTCGAGGGCGATCTTGTAGCCCTCGAGGATGTGTTCCCTCTCGCGGGCCTTGCGCAGCAGGTAGACGGTGCGGCGCTGCACCACGTCGACGCGGTGGTCGATGAAGGCGCGGATGGCCTGGTCCAGGCCCAGTTCGCGGGGCTGGCCGTTGAGCACGGCCAGGAAGATCATGGAGAAGCTTTCCTGCAGCTGGGTGTGCTTGTAGAGCTGGTTGAGGACAATCTCCGGCTGCGATCCGCGCTTGAGTTCGATGACGATGCGCATACCATCGCGATCGGACTCGTCGCGCACGTCGCTGATTTCGTCGACGATCTTTTCGTTGGCCAGCTCCGCGATGCGCTCGATGAGCTTGGACTTGTTGACCTGGTAGGGGATCTCGGTAACGATGATCGCCTGCTTTTCCTTGGTCAGGTTTTCGGTGGCCACCTTGGCGCGCATCATGAAGCGGCCGCGGCCGGTCTTGTAAGCCTGGGCGATCCCGCTCTTGCCGTAGACGAAGCCGCCGGTGGGGAAGTCCGGCCCCTGAACGTGCTTGAGGACTTCGATCAACCCGGCCTTGGGGTCGTTAACCAGCTCAATCGTGGCGTTGAGAATCTCGGTCAGGTTGTGGGGCGGGATGTTGGTCGCCATGCCCACTGCAATGCCGTTGGAGCCATTGACGATGAGGTTGGGAATGCGGTTGGGCAGCACGGTCGGCTCGAGCGTGGACTCGTCGTAGTTGGGGGTAAAGTCGACGGTCTCCATCTCGATGTCGGCGAGCATTTCGCCGGCGATGCGCTCCATCCGGCACTCGGTGTAACGCATGGCCGCGGGCGGGTCGCCGTCCACCGAGCCGAAGTTGCCCTGCCCGTCGATCAGCGGATAGCGCAGCGAAAAGGGCTGGGCCATGCGCACCAGCGTGTCGTAAATGGCCGAGTCGCCGTGGGGATGGTAGACACCCATGGCCTGGCCAACCACCTTGGCGCACTTGGTGTACTTCTTGTTGTACTCGAGGCCCATCTCCGACATGGCGTACAGCACGCGCCGATGCACGGGCTTCAATCCGTCGCGGGCGTCGGGCAGGGCGCGCCCGATGATCACCGACATGGAGTAGTCGAGGTAGGAGCGGCGCATCTCCTCTTCGATATTGATGGGAATGAGGTTAGTGCCGCCGTGCGGAGGTCCGCCTTCGAGAGGGAGCTGGGGGTTTTTCTCGTCTGCCATAAGAAGTCGCCAGTCACGCGCAAGGGCGGCAACGAAGGAGCAGAATCAAGCGGGCCGGCCGGAGCGAACTGTACTTTGATTTTACGCCCTCAAAGGGTCTTTCAGCAAGGCAAAGAAGCACTTATAAGTCGTTTTTATGGAAGTATTTGCGGCAACTTGCACGGAACCGGCGCGGGGGGTCCAAAACGGGCCTTCAGGCGAAGCCTTCGAGGGGGCCGGACAAGGTCAGGAGAACCGCGCGTGAAAGCCGGCGGCAGGCCGGAATGGCTCGCCGCAGAGGGCTGCAACCCACTCCGCCAAGACCCCTCAAATCAGGCCGGGCAGGCTGAGCAGGCAGAACACGATCTGGAGCAGAACAATGGCTCCGGCCGCGCCAAGGGCGGCACGGCGGCGGGGGGACTCGTACGCGTCGGCGAACACCCCGCCGATAAACGTGAGCAGGAACGGCAAAGCCCACAGCATGGGGCTGGCGTGGACCCCGGTGGTCACGAGCGGCATCACGAACAAGGCGCAGAGCAGCGGAGTCGTGTTGCCGAAGTAGCGGGAGCGGCGCAAAGCGATGTACAGCACCAGCGCGGAAGCCGACGCGATGACGACGCCGGCATTGGGGAGCGAAGAAAAGAAGCGGCGGCCCGGCTCGAGCGAGAAACTCAGAAATCCAGCCGCGGAGCGGAAGACGTAGCTGAACGCGTCAGGCGAGAAGCCATAGCAGGCAAACAGCAGCAGCAGGGCGCCCGCCACCGCAAACAGCACGACCGGGAGGACCTGTGACCTGCGCCCCTCCGCAATCCAGAACATGAAGAACAGGCCGAGCAGGGCGACTACCGGAAGCGCCGCGATGTGCGCAGCGGCCGCTACCCCGAAAATAAACGTGAGCAGGACAATGCGCGGCCGCCACTTGCGGCGGGGGCCCTGCATGGCGTGGGCCACACCGATGCAGGTGTAGAGCCCCCCGTAAAGCCCTAAAGCCGCAAAGACCTCCGGCGCGGGGGCCACGCAGGCCTTGAGAATCGACGGAGAAAAGCAGTAGAGCGCGAGCGCGGTGTAGCCGCCGTAATTGCCATAGAGACGGCGGGTCACCCACCACAGCGCACCGCCTAAAACGCAACCTGCAAACAGGAAGGGCAGGCGGAGCAGCACCAGTACATGGGTGAGCTGATGGCGGAGTTCCCACGTCCCCACTGACGAGGGCCGGTCCGCAGCATTTCCGGAACCAGGCGCGGGGGCCTGGAAGATGCGGTCCTCAGGCTTGCGGAAAAGATCGAGAACGCGCTCGGCATAAAGATTGAGGGTCAGGGGAAGGCCCGCGGCCCGGTAGGCCAGGATGCCGTCGTGGATGTTGCCGCAGGTGGTGTAATAGCCGGCCAGTGGCGAGGGCCGTTCCCACACCTCGCGCCCGCAGCGGGCGTATTGATAATCGGTCTCAGTCAGGGTCTGGTGCGACGTCAGCCACAGCCCCTGAAAAAGGAAAAGCGCGAGGAGCCCCGCCGCGATGCGCTGAGGCAGATTGAATCGGAAACGGCGGAGGCGGGCGAACCGGTGGGTCATCACGATCGGGCGAGCACATCCCAGTTTAAACGGCGCACCCGCGTGGTGATCCCGCGTTACGGAAGGAGCCCGGCCGGAAGGTCACGATTCGCTGCGCGAGCTCCGCTTGCGCCGGTACATGGCGGCATCGGCTTCCAGCAGAAGCTTGTCGATGGAGTCGTGCTCCGCCGAATCAAATTCGACAAAGCCGGCGCTGAAATGAATCCCGAACGGCATGCCTTCGCGGGGGGAGTGGGTCACCAGCCAGTCCTCAAGCCGGGAAACCCCATTGCGCGCCGCATCAGCCGTGGTGCCGATCAGCAGGACCGCGAATTCGTCTCCGCCCAGGCGTCCGATCACGTCACTCTCGCGGAACACCGCCATCAGGCCGCGCGCGAAAGTTGCCAGCGCCTGGTCGCCGGATGCGTGCCCGTGCACATCGTTGATGTGTTTGAAGTGATCGAGATCGAAGAACAGCAGCGTGGCGGGCCGGGCCATGCGGCGGCAGATGGAAATCGCATGGCTGGAAAGCGCCTCGAACCCCCTCCGGTTGGATAGCGCGGTGAGGTGGTCGGTAGTGGCCAGCTGCATGGCGACCAGTTCCTGCTGGGCCAGGTCGCCCAGGTCCTGCAGCAGGCGCAGTTCCTCGTCGCCGAAGATACGCGGCTTGTCGTCGATGACGCAGAGAGTGCCCAGGTTGTGGGTTCCAACTTTTAACGGGCATCCGGCATAGAAACGGATTCCGGGCGCGCCGGACACTAGTGGATTGTCAGAAAAGCGATCGTCCGCGGCCGCGTCAGCCACTATGAAGATGTCGTCGGAGAGAATGGCGTGAGCGCAGAAGGAAAATCGTCGCGGGGTCTCCGTGGGTCCATCGCCGGCGCCCGACTTGAACCATTGCCGGTTTTCGTCGACGAGGGTGACCTGGGCGATGGGCACGCTGAACAGTCTCCTGGCGAGACGGGTGAGGCGGTCGAAACGCTCCTCCGGCTGCGTATCCAGAATGTTGAGAAGGCGGAGCGCGGCGACTCGGGAAACTTCATCGGGCGGGGCAGGGGCGGCCTTCATAAGCGAGGGTCTCTCCAGTCTCGGGTCGTGACCATTCTAATTTGAGACAGAATACGCTGCTATATGAACGGCGCGGGCAGCGGTTTGGATGTGTCGCGGCCACAAAAAACCCGGGTCCCCTGCACTGAGGCATTTAGACCTTACCTTTTCGCCGCCTTACCCCATATGGTGCTATCGAAACTTTCTGGCATCGGCGATGACTTCAAATGTTTGCGTCGATCATTCGGGACGGCGTGGGGCGGTTTTCCTGCTTCTATCCAACCAATCCCTCGTAGCCATTTGCGGGACCGGCGAGCGGCGGATCCAATTCCGACCAACATGGCGATAACGGGAATGCGATTCGGCCAGGCTCAACCACCAGCGAGCCTGCGTCTGCTTCTCATCCCCATCCAGAAATTGAATGAGGAACGCGGCGAACTCTTCGGTGGCACACCTCAGGCTCTTGCCGGGGAAAAACGGGCGGAGGACTGGGTCTTTGCCAACGCGGGTGTAGAAAGCTGAGGACAAGGTCATGCAGCCTTCCTCGCCACCCAGCGCATCCAGCAATGCACTTCGCGCGCGCATGGAAAACGATTTTACCCCCCGCCCCGCACGTGGACCCAAGTTGATTTTGATCGACAGGCGTGCCCGATTCCGAATAAACCCGAGAGGCTGCATTTTCGCTTCGGCATCCGGCCTGCCCCTGCGCCATTTGCGGGGGTGGCGGGCGGCGGCTACACTTTGGTTCAGCATGGCCATAGCCCGCGACAATTCTCCTGATCGCTCCAGGAACAAGGATCAGTTCCTGGGGACCCCGCCGGAACGACTGGTCAGCGCTTCGCGCGCTGAAGAAGAGCAGGGGTTTGAACTGAAGCTGCGGCCGCGCTGGCTGCGCGAGTTCATCGGCCAATCCAAGGCAAAGGAGCAGCTGGAGATCGCGCTCCAGGCGGCCAAGTCTCGCGGCGAGGCGCTGGACCACGTGCTGCTGTTCGGGCCGCCGGGGCTGGGCAAGACCACGCTGGCCACCATCATCGCCAACGAGCTCGACGTGGGTTTTCAGCAGACCTCCGGGCCGGCGCTGCAGATCCAGGGCGACCTGACCGCCATCCTGACCAACCTGCGCGAACGCCAGGTGCTGTTCCTCGACGAAATCCATCGCATGCAGCCGGTGCTCGAAGAGAAGCTATACACGGCGCTGGAAGACTACAAGCTGGACATCATCATCGGGCAGGGGCCGGCGGCGCGCACCCACGTGATGGAGATCCGGCCCTTCACCTTCATCGGCGCCACTACCCGGCCGGGGCTGCTGAGCTCGCCGCTGCGGTCGCGGTTCGGGATCCTGCTGCGCCTGGAGTTTTATACCGAGGACGATCTGCGCGTGATCGTGCAGCGTTCCGCCGAAGTGATGGGCGTGCCCATCGATCCCGATGGGGCGGCCGAGATTGCGCTGCGGTCGCGGGGCACTCCGCGCATCGCCAACCGCCTGCTGCGGCGGGTGCGCGATTATGCGCAGGTGCGCGGAACCGGCTCGATCGACCGCCCTACCGCAAACGCGGCCCTGACCATGCTCGAAGTGGACGCGCACGGCTTCGACGAAATCGACCGGCGCCTGCTGTTGACCATCATGCAGAAGTACGACGGCGGGCCGGTGGGCCTGGGCACGCTGGCGGCCACGCTGGCCGAAGAAGAAGACGCGCTCGAGGAAGTGTATGAGCCGTTCCTGATCCAGATCGGCTTTCTCGATCGCACGCCGCGCGGACGGGTGGCGACGCGGCTGGCGTATGAGCACTTCGGCCTGAGCATGCCCGGGCGGCAGCCGGGATTGTTTTGAAGACGGCTTGTAGCTATTAGCTTCTAGCTGCACAAAGGAGGCCTCAATGGCGTTGACGGAATCGACGATGGAGTTGGAACTGGGAGCGGCGGCGCCGGACTTTGCGCTGACCGATGTGGTGACGGGCAAGACGGTGCGGCTCGAGGATGTACGCGGGGCGAAGGGGACGCTGGTCATGTTCATCTGCACCCACTGCCCTTATGTGAAGCACGTGGAGAAGGGGCTGGCGGCTCTGGGCGCGGACTATGCGGGCAAGCCGGTCAGCATCGTCGCGATCAGCAGCAATGACGCCACGACGCATCCCGACGATGCGCCGGCGGGGCTCAAGCAGCAGGCGGAGACGATGGGATTCCGCTTCCCTTACCTGTACGACGAGACGCAGGACGTGGCCAAGGCATACCACGCGGCGTGCACGCCGGATTTCTTTTTGTTCGATGGGGAGTTGAGGCTCGCCTATCGCGGGCAGTTCGACGGGAGCCGGCCGGGGAACGGCGTGCCGGTTACAGGGCAGGATCTGCGCGCGGCCATGGATGCCCTACTGGCAGGCAAACCCGTAGCGGCGGACCAGAAGCCTTCGATCGGATGCAATATCAAGTGGAAGGGATGAGGGAGCGGCACTGCGGGCAGCGTGGGCTGGGATTGCTCATCAACTCGTCAATGGGATGTGCCTAGGCCGTGGGGTGTTACATAGAAGTTGACGAATGAATAGGGTCTTGAGGGAATTCGTCTTTCGGGTACGGAGGCTTGAGACTTCCGAATTGTCGGTCGTGCTCACCGCATTGTCAGTCTTGCTCACCGCGGTTGGCACCGTTGTGAACTTACTTCTTATTTTCGTTACCGCCGCTCTGGCCCTCTACGCTTACGCAATGGGTCGCGGTCGACAAGACGCTCGATGAGATCAAACAACAAACGCCAGCGATCATCCAAAGTGGTTCGGCGGCGGAATCATCAGCGAGAAGCGCAATTCAGGAAGCCGCGTCGTCAGATCAAATACAAAGGCGACTCTGGAGCAGATGAAAAAGCAATCGGAGTCTGCGCAGATATTGGCGAAAGCCACCCAAGACTCCGTATCGACCTCAATGAGGCAATTAGAGCTTGCGGAGAGGCCAAACGCGCTCATTCTCACAGATACAAGGCTAAGCGTCGCTGTGAACCACCTTGGATTCATATCCTATGACGTCAGTGTTTCGATAGCCAACACGGGGCACAATCCCGCGACAAACACCGGCTTGATCGCTCCCCTGATTCTCCCGCCAGGGTATTCCGGCTCTGTTACTGAAGAGCAGACTAGAAACCTGTCATTCGATGGATAAGGTAGGTCCGCTCGGAGGAGAAATGATCCCGCAAGGTGAAAAGCAATACCACCTCAGACGTGCTTCATTCGAAACCCAAGGCGATTCGCTCAAGAAGGCATTGCACAATGCACTGCGTCGATCCGGCTTATGGCAATCGTTCTGTGAGTTCGATATTGGTGGTGTGTGCCCTCTATAGAAGCCCACTATCACAACGGGTTCACCATACATCCTTAATTTATGATGTCAGTCTTAGCTTCACCCGCGACCAGTTTTCGATGATCGAACTCGGTTCGATGAGCGCGGATGACGTCGATTTCGTTGAAGCCGGAATCAGGTTTCACTCCACAGGCAAGAGATATTGAATGGATTTGCGGACTGAATAAGGTGGACGTATGACGGGCGACGCTCTGATCCATCCTGGTCGGATTGGCTCGACCAGGGCATTCGTCTCCTTGACGAACGAGGAACTTAATGTCCCTAGGCAGCCCTTAAGAACTTTCCGACACCAAAAGCGACGTTCGCCGTGGCGATCTTGATCCTTTGCCTCACAGCGTCGGCGACTTGTCCCCCAGCATGGCTTCGCGGACAATCTTGATCGGCGGGAAGCCCTGCTTCAGAAACTCATCGTGGAACCCCTGCAGTGAAAATGCCGCGCCCTGCTTCTTCTTCAGGTCTTCGCGGAGCTTCATGATTTCCAGCTTGCCCAGCGTGTAGTAGAGATAGGTCGGGTCGCCGGTGCCGCGCTTGCTTTCGACTACTCCGGTCTCCTTCGATTGATAGCCTTCCTTCTGGAAGAAGTCGATGGCCTGTTCATAGGTCATCTTGCCGGTGTGCATCTCAATGCCGACGATGAAGCGGGCATCGCGCAAGAGCGCGTCCTGCAGCTGGCCGAGGCGCAGAAACTTCGCTTCGCGCTCGTCTTTGGCTCCAACACCCGGCTGGCCGTAGCCGGCGTCGAGCATCATCTGTTCGCAGTAGTGGGCCCAGCCTTCGACGTTGGTGTTGGCGCCAAGCAGCTTGCGCACCCGGCTGGGCGCATTGGGCACCCAGAGGAACTGGACGTAGTGCCCGGGGTAGGCCTCGTGCACGGCGGTGGAGATGATGGTGCCGATGTTGAAGGAGTGCATGAAGCCCTCCACCTGCTCGGCGGTCATGCCGGGCTCCGGAAGAGTCACGTTGAAATAAGCTTCCGTCGCGTGCTTCTCAAAAGGACCGGGCGTGTCCATGGAGGCGAAGGTGGTGGCGCGCATGAAGGGCGGGGTCTCTTCGACGATGGGGCGCACGTCCGACGGGATGGTGACGATGTGGTGATCGCGAATGAACGCGATGAGACTATCAAACGTAGCGCGGAACGCATCGAGCAGCTTGTCCGGCGCGGGATGGTCGGAGCCCAGCTGGTCAAGCACCGCGCGCGGGTCCTTCGCCGGCTCGAGTTCCTTCGCGATCTCGTTGAAGTGCTGCTGATTCTTGTTGAGGTCGGCCCGCGCAATTTCAAGCAGCTTGTCGAGGGGGATGTCCACCATCTCGTCGTATTGCAGTTTCTTCGTGTAGTTCTCCGCGCCGATGCGGTAGTCTCCGTTCGATTTTGGCAGCAGGTCCGACTTGAGCCACGCGAGGTAGTTGTCGAGCGCGGTGACCACGGCGAGATTGGTCTGCGCAAACTGCTGCTTGAGCGCCGGGCTCTTGGCCTGGTCAAAGGCGAGCGGCACATCTTTTTGAAAGAAGCTGATGATGCCGGGCAGCTGTTCGATGGCGATCTCGGTGTAGATGCGGGGCGGATTCTTGAGATTGACGCGGGCCTGGTCAAGGCGCGAGGGCATCAGCTTTTCGCGCGCGATGAGGGAGCTGAGACGCTCGTCAGGCGAGGCGAATTTTCGCTCCATCAGCGAGAAGGCGGCATTGGAGATCGCGCCCGAGTAGAAGTCGGGATTCTTCTCCCAGGGGCGGATAGTCTCGAGCGTAAGCAGCGTGGAGCGGATATTGCCGAGGACCATTTCGCGGTCGCCGCGGGTGGTTTCATCGAGGCCGCCCGCGGGAATCGATTCGACGCGCCGCTCGAAGAACACCAGGTCAGCGACCGCGGCATCGATCTTCTTGCGCGAGAAGTCTTCGAGCTGCGTGTCGTACTGGTGGTAACCGGCCAGCGTGCCCGAGGTTGGCTGGGTGGGGAAATAGAGCTTGTCGAAGTACTCGTCGGAGACCTGCTGGAACTGGGCCTTGGCGTCGGCGGCGTGAGCGGCGAGGGCGGTCGTCATGCAGGCTCCGAAGATGAGTGAGGAAAGCGCGTTCTTCATAGTGGATGGCTCTCGAATCTCTGGCTGAATTGGCGGTCAGGCATTCACGGGGGCGGGTGCAAGCTGGCTGATGAGGTCGCGGATTTCGAGCAGCACCTCGTCGGGACGGGTCGCGGCTAACGGCAATTTGAGCACGCCCTGGGGAGTAAACTGCGCGCCCCGCTTGGCGTTACGGGCCACCAGGCGCATGAGTTGCTGCGGATCGACGGCGGCGTTTTCGGTGAATCGCACCTGCAGCTCGGCGCGCTTGCGGTCGATCTGGGCAATGCCGGCGCGCTCGCATTCGAGACGCAGGGCGGCCGCCTCGAGCAGGTAGACGGTGTTGTCGGGCAGCGGGCCGTAGCGATCTTCCATCTCCGCGCGCAGGTCGGCAATGGACTTTTCGCTGTCGGAGCCGGCAATCTTTTTGTAGAGCCGCAGTCGCTGGTTTTCTTCGGCGACATAGCTCTCGTCGATGCGCAGCGCGATGCCGAGATTGAGCTGCGTGGCGGGGCGCTCTTCGCCGGCTTCGCCCTTCATCTCCTTGACCGCCTGCTCGAGCATGGTGGTGTAAAGCTCGAAGCCCACCGCTTCGATGTGGCCGCTCTGTTCGCCGCCCAGCATGTTGCCGGCGCCGCGAAGTTCAAGATCAAGAGCAGCGATTTTAAAGCCTGCGCCAAGATCGGAAAATTCTTTCAGCGCAGCCAGGCGGCGGCGCGCGATCTCGCTCAGCTCGCCTTCCGGCGGAATGAGCAGATAGGCATAGGCGCGGCGGTTGGAGCGGCCCACACGCCCGCGCAGCTGGTAAAGCTCGCTGAGGCCATGGCGATCGGCGCGGTTGATGAGCATGGTGTTGGCCAGCGGAATGTCGAGCCCGTTTTCAATGATGGTGGTGGCCACCAGCACGTCGTACTCGTGGTTCATGAAGGCAAGCATCACGCGCTCGAGCTCGGTTTCGCCCATCTGGCCATGGCCGACGATGACCCGCGCTCCGGGCACCAGTTCCTGGATTCGCGAGGCTATGTCGTAGATGGATTCGACGCGGTTGTGCACGAAGTAGACCTGCCCGCCGCGCTCCAGTTCAAGCTCGATGGCGGAGCGGATGATCTTCTCGTCGTACTTGGCAACCACCGTCTGGATGGCCATGCGGTCTTTGGGCGGGGTCTCGATCACGCTCATGTCGCGCAGGCCCACCAGCGACATGTGCAGGGTGCGGGGGATGGGCGTGGCGCTCATGGCGAGCACGTCGATCTCCTTGCGCATCTGCTTGAGACGCTCCTTGTGACGCACGCCGAAGCGCTGTTCTTCATCGACGATGAGCAGGCCGAGATCCTGAAACCGGATGTCCTTGGAGAGCAGCCGATGGGTGCCGATGAGGATGTCGACCTTGCCGGTCTCCACTTTTTCGACGATGACCTTCTGCTCCTTGGCAGTGCGGAAGCGAGAGATCATTTCAACGTTGATGGGGAACTGCTGGAAGCGGCGCTTGAAGGTTTCAAAATGCTGGAAGCTGAGCACGGTGGTGGGGGTGAGCACCGCCACCTGCTTGCCGTCCTGCACGGCTTTAAACGCGGCCCGCATGGCCACTTCGGTCTTGCCGTAGCCCACGTCGCCGCACAGCAGGCGGTCCATGGGCGTGGTGGACTCCATATCGTACTTGATGGCGCGGATGGCCGAGAGCTGGTCGTCGGTCTCGTTGTAGTCGAAGGCGTCTTCAAACTCTTTTTGAAATTCGTTGTCGGGGGCGAAGGCCGTGCCCTGCGCGGTGTGGCGCTGTGCGTAAAGCTTGAGCAGCTCCGCGGTCATGTCCTGCATGGCCTTGCGGACGCGGGCCTTGGTCTTGGCCCACTGCTGGGAGCCGAGTTTGTTGAGCACCGGGGCGGGACCGGTGTCGGTGGAGCGGTACTTCTGAATGAGGTCGAGGCGGGTGAGCGGAACGTAGAGCTTGGCCTGCTCGGCGAATTCCAGAATCATGAACTCGACCGAGAGGCCGTCCTGCACAATCTCCTTGAGGCCCTGGTACTGCGCGATGCCGTGTTCGACATGGACGACATAGTCGCCGACCGTGAGGTCGCGGAAGTCGGAGACAAAGGCCGCGGTCTTGGAGCGCTTGGGCTCGGGCCGGGCCGCGATGTCGGCATCGTCGGAGAGGTCATTGGCGCCGAACAGGATCAGGTTCGAGTCGGGGATGGACACGCCCGCGGAGAGCTGGGTGCGGACGATGACCGGCACGCGCAGGTCGCCGGCCAGGTAGCTGGCTTCTTCCAGCATGGTCTCGCTGGAGCCATGCATGGCGCGGCTGCCCAGGCGATAGGGGATCTGGTATTCGCGCATCACCGTGGCCAGGCGCTCCACGTCGCCCTGGTTTGAAGCCGCCAGCACGATGTGCGTTTCAACCTCGATCAACTTGCGCAGCTGCTCGGTGAGTGCGGGGATCGATCCATGGAAGCGCAGGGTGGGCCGCGTATTGAGGGCGATCTCGCCTAGGGTGGCGTCGTGGTCGAGGATATCGACGGCGCCCAGCTGGTCGAGATCGAGGCCGAAATGCGATTCGAGCAGTCCCTGGAGGATCTCGGGGCGCAGGTAGATATCTTCGGGCCGGATCAGACTGCCGATGCCGGAGCGTTCGTGGCGCTGCTCCACCTTGTTCCACCAGCGGTCGATCTGGTTGCGGACCATCCCCGGCTCGTCGACGAAGAGGACGGCTTTGGGCAGCAGCTTGAGCAGGTGGCTTTCGGCGCCGGCGACGGCGGCAAAGAATTCCCAGCCGGGGAAGACGCTGACTCCGCCGGCGGCCGCCGCTTCAATGGAAAGCTCCTCCGTGGTGGAGTCGGGCCCGGCATCGACATCGATGCGCTGCCGGCTCAGTCGGGCATGCACCGCGGCCAGCAGGTTTTCCGTGACGGGCGTCTCGGTCAGGGGCAGCAGCCAGGCCTCGTCGAGGCCGGACTGAGAGCGCTGGGTCTCCGGGTCGAAGCGCCGGATGGACTCGATTTCGTCGCCGAAGAACTCAATGCGCAGGGGGCGGTCGGTCTCGGGGGAGTAGACGTCGAGAATGCCGCCACGGCGGGTGAACTGGCCGGGCATCTCGACCAGGTCCATTTGCGTGTAGCCCACGCTGGCCAGATGCCCGGTGAGGGTTTCGACGTCGATCTCTTCGCCGCGCTTGAGGTTTACGGCCAGCGAAGCGTAGTAGTCGCGTTCAAACAGCCGCAGGGCGACGGCCTCGACCGGGGCGATGAGGATGGAAACGGCGCCGGTGGCCAGCTTCCACAGGGCGGCGGCACGCTGTTCCTGCACGTCGGGATGCGGCGAAAGGTTTTCAAAGGGAAGCACGTCGTGCGCGGGCAGGCGAACCACCCGGACCGGGTCGATGGCCCCGGTCAGTTCGCAGCCGGCGCGGAGGGTGGGCTCGAGGGCCTCGGCGGCCTTGTTATCGGCGACCACGACGATGACCGGCTCCCGGGCGGCCCGCGCCATCAGGGGCAGGTAGAGGGAGCGCGCGGTGGCAGTGAGTCCGGACACACGACGACGCCCCGAAGCAAGGCTGAGGTGCCTGCGAACGCGCTCAAAGGCGGAAGAGTGCTCCAGGTCCGCAAAGATTTCGCGGACGAACGGGAGGATCATCAATTACAAGTTTACCAGTCACTTTGCGGGGATGGGCGGAAGTCAGCGCCCCTGTCAAAGGTAGGCGGCAGGCAGCATGCTCTTGGGAAGAACTCTAACGACCAGCACGCCATCCGGATCAGAAAGATAGAACACCACGTGGCTGCCGGCTTCCAGACGGCGCATCCCTGGCCTGAGGGAATCGCACGATCGGCACATCAACGGAGTTTTGGAGAGAAGAGCAAAGCTGTCCTCAAAATCCGACACATACCTGGCCGCCCGATTTCGACACAGTGAAGGCTGCAATGTGATCGATGTCATCCTCGGCTTCTTTTGAAACCTGAACCTTAGTCACGTCAGCCGTTGTTTCCTGGCAGTCCGTGCTTGCGTCGAATTCGGGTAAAGAGTCCGGCCTCGGCCATGCCGTTCGCCATTCCCTTGTCCAGGGCAGCCTTGAGGGCGCGCAACTTCACCTCCTGCTCCCGCTCCTCTCGTTCGAGGAGGCGCAGAGCAGCGCGCACACCTCGCTGGCATTGGCGTAAAGCCCGGCGCCAACCTTGTCTAATATGAAGCTGTCGAGTTCCGGAGTCAGATTAACGTTGCGGGTCGGCAAACGGCACCTCGATCGAAGTATAGGAAAATCGGCATATTTGCCAAGCACCATGGCCGCGAACCTGCTTCCATGAACAATGGCTACCGCTTGCTCAGCCGCAGCGATTCCCAGCTTCCGTCGGATGCCCAGCCGCCGTCGACCGAGAGGCAGTGGCCGTTGATGAAGGCGCTTTCCACCGGATCGGCGAGGAAAGCAATGGCGCGCGCGATGTCGTCGGGCGACGCGAACCGGCCCATGGGGACGCGCCCGGTGATGTCGGCGTCGGTGTAGGTGCCGTTGGCCTGGTCTTTGTGGTCCATCTCCGTCTTGACCCAGCCCGGACAAACGGCATTGACGCGGACTCCGCGGCCTCCCCACTCGGCGGCCAGGGTGCGAGTGAGGCCAATCAGCCCATGCTTTGAGGTGTTGTAGGCGGCGCGGTCGGCAACCGCCAGCATGCCCGCCACAGACGCGATGTTAATGATGGATCCGGTGCCCGCCGCGAGCATGGTTTCGCCGAAGGTGCGGGCCAGCAGGAAAGGCGCCACCAGGTTGACTTCGAGCACCCGGCGGTAGTCGGCGAAGGAGGTCTTTTCGGCGGGAGCGATGTGGCTGATGCCGGCGTTGTTGACCAGCACATCGGCGCGGCCATAGCGGGCAAAAACCTCGCCGGCGAAGCGGGAAACGATCTCTTCCCGGGTAATGTCGCCGGTGTGGCCGAGAGCCTGGCCCCCGGCAGACTCAATGGCGCGAAGGGTCTCGGCTGGTTCACGAAGATCGATGAGGGCCAGGCGATAACCCCGTTCGGCGAGAAGTTCGGCAGTGCGGCGGCCGATGCCCTGCGCGGCTCCGGTAATGATGGCGACACGTCCGTTAGCGCTCATAAGGGCACCCCTGTGGCTTGCGCTAACGATTGTAGGGGAGCGCGCCACACCGGATGCCCAGCGGAGAGGATTCAAAGGTGCCGGAAGCTTGACGACCCCCGGCTAGTCAGCCCCCGCGCGATTGTGGCCTTTCACGCGGATATGACCGCCAGCGGTGGATGCAGCGGGCCCGCCGAGTGCGGAGTTGAGGGCCGGGATGCGGGCAGAGCGCAGCCAGGCAAAGTGAAATCTCCCAACGCCTCGAACTGCGGCCGCCCCAGGAGATAGCCCTGCATCAGGGATATGCCGCAATCCCTGAGCGCGCCATACTCCTCGCCTGTTTCCACTCCCTCGGCAATCACCGCGCAGCCCAGCGTACGGGCCAGTTCAGCGAGCGATCTGACGATGGTCATGGCCCGGGGACGGGCGTGGATACCGCGCACCAGGTCCATGTCGAGTTTGATCAGGTCCGCGGGAAAGTCGGCCAGCAGATTTACCCCGGAGTAGCCCGCGCCAAAGTCGTCGAGGGCCACGCTGAAGCCGTGGCGCTGGTACTCGCTGACGATGCCGCGCAGGTGCGCGCTGTCCCGCACCTTCTCCGCCTCAACGATTTCGAAGATGAGTTGTTCGCAGGGAAACCGCACCTGCTGGGCCGTGGCCAGCGTGAGTTGAATGCAGGCCACCGGGCTGTAGACGGCTCCGGGCATGAAGTTGATGGAGAGACGCGCCCCGGTGCCGGCCAGGCCAAGCTGCGCGGCCAGGGTGATGGCAGTAACACGGCAGCTTTGATCGAAGGCGTACAGGTTAGCGTCGTTGACCTGGCTGAGAACCGTCCCCGCGGGTTCACCGTGCGTTCCGCGCACCAGCGCCTCATAGGCAAACACGGAGCGCGAGTCCACGTCCACGATGGGCTGGAACGCCATGCTGAAAGGAAAAGGCTGTCCGACACCGTCTTTGCAGGCGCGGCACGCAGAGGGCTTGGGGAAGTCCATGCTCGAGTTCCTTTATTTAGCACTTGCCTTCGACTGCTTGCGCTCGAAGAAAAGCGGGCGGTTGAAATTATGTATAGGGTTGCAACCTCCACGTTACATGAGTTCTGGAAGATTGAGCACCCGGCCGCGCTTACGGAAGTAATGGTCGAACTCGGTAGTCGCATTCGAAATCGCCTATGGCCCCGGCACCGCAACAGGATCGTTGCGAAGGAACGGTCCCGAGACCAGCACCGCGCCCAGCGCCAGGCATGCGGCGATGGCCCACAAGCCCGCCGAATAGGAATGGGTCAGGTCGCGCAGCCAGCCCATGGCGTACGGGCCGGCGAACGCGCCGATCGCGCCGAAGGAATTGACGATGGCGATCGCGGCTCCCGCGGCTTTGCCGCTAAGACGGCTGGCGGCCACGCTCCAGAACATAGGCAGAGAGGACAGCAGCCCCATTGCGGCGAGGCAAAAACCGACGACCGCCAGCGCCACCCCCGGCAGCAGGCCGGTAGCGGCGAGCCCCGAGACAGCGAATCCAGTGCCCGCCAGCAGGAACAACAGCGGCAAGGCGCGAAAGCCGCGCTGGCGGCTGGCCCAGTACAGCGCAACCGCGCCGGCAGCGAAAGTCACCGTGCCCCACCAGCCAGTAGCCAGCGTGGAAGCGCCGCGGGCCACCAGGATCTTGGGCAACCAGAAACTCAGGCCGTAAATCCCCGTGCTCCACAGGAAATAAGCCGCGGAGTCGCGGGTGACATGCACCCACGACCGGCCGCTTCCCTTCCCCTGGGCAGCTTCGTCAGCCCGCATGTCGGCGGCCAGCTGGTCTCTTTCAGCGGATGAAAGCCACGGCGCCGTCCGCGGATTGTCAGCCAGCAGCCACCAGGTGGCGAACCCGAGCACCACCGCCGGCGCGCCCTCGAGGAGAAACAGCCACTGCCAGTCCCGGAGGCCGGCCACCTGGTTCATCAGCAGAATATGAGCCGAGATCGGCGAACCCACCGTGTTGCACAGCGGCAGCGCCAGCAGAAACAGGGCCAGCATGCGCGTGCGGTAGGCGCGCGGCAGCCAGAAGGTGAAGTAGTAGATCACTCCGGGGTAGAAGCCCGCCTCGGCGATTCCCAGCAGGGCGCGCGCGCCGATATAGGCGGCGGGGCTGTGCACAAACGCCGTGGCCATCGAGACCAGGCCCCACCCTACCATCAGAATTGCCAGCCAGCGCCGCGCCCCCAGCCGCGCCAGCACCAGGTTGGCGGGCACTTGAAACAGGCAGTAGCTGAGAAAGAAGACGCCCGCCGCAAACCCGTAGAGGGTTTCAGAAATGCCGAGGTCGCGGTTCATGGTGAGCGCCGCGAAACTGATATTGACGCGGTCCAAAAACGCGACCGTATAAAGCAGCATGAGAAACGGCACCAGTCGCCAGGCGATTTTGCGGTAGAGGGGAGGCATAGGTAGGGCCGTCCGCAGGCCGCGCCGAGCAGGGGCGGGCGCGAAGCGCGGGTACCAGCATACAGGGCGGGTGAGAAGAAATGAGCAAGGTGTTAATCGGACAGCTGCTCTAGCAGTCGAAGGAAGATGCCAAGTTTCGCGGAACTGGTCGATGAGCGGTTCGGCCTGGAGTCAACAATCGAGTTCGCCTCGTCCGGATTTCTGGACAGCGCTTTCGCAGGTGAAGAACCGAAGCGCGTGTCTGGCAGAGAAGGGCCAAAGGTTCGCCTTGCCGACCATACGACCACAAGATTGAAGTTGAATTTGACGGTGGGTCGTTTATTGCGAGGAGAACTTGCCTCGGTCGCTGCCATCATCAATCGATGATCTCGCGAACCTCGAACAACTGCGTACGGGTTGCTTGCGATCCGGAACGGAAGCTGGCAGATCTTTCGATATCTTCGTCGAGCACCTCGCCCGCCGCATGGCCGTATTCATCCCCTCAGACGGAATAAGTGTGCCCGAGAAGCAACCATTTGCCCACCCAAAATTGTGCGCTGTCAGCGGCGGTGCTGGCCGCAGCATTTCTTATGATGATCGGCTAAGGGACACAAAAAAGACGATTTGAAAACGTGTGAAATTAAAACTGATTGCCCTTCAGGCAGTACAAGCGGGGCGGGCGGCATCACACGTTGGGTTAATGGGAGTTTGAATGTCTCGGGTTTTTCCTTCCTCTTTTTGCGTGTTCGTACTTGCGTTCCTGGTGCTGGTCATAGTCGGGTGCGGCGGTTCAACTTCAATGACCAACCCGGGTACCGGAGGAACGAATAGCCCAGGTTCCGGCAGTGGATCGGGAGGTGGCAGCGGATCAGGTACCGGCAACACTTCCGGCTGCACCGGTCAGGGATATGGATATAACAACGGAAACGGAATCGGAGTCTGGTTGCAAAGCCCCTCACCAGGTTTGAATCCAAGCCAGGTCCAGGTGAGTGCGAGTGAAGTCGGCCCGGCCGTCACCCAGTGGACCGTTTGCCTCGACGGTCAGAACGTGTATCAGACAAACAACGGCACCAGTGCCATCTCCCGGCAGATTGATATTCCCGCTGGACAACATCTTCTCTGGGCAAGCGCTGCGGATGCCAAGGGCAATTCCAACAGATCAGAAATTCACCTGATTCAGGTTGGTGCGCCAGCGCCGGGCAATACAGTGTTGCCGACTCCGCCGGCCAACGCACACGTGCTTTCGCAGATGCAGAACGCCACCTCCGGCTGGGGCATCTGCAGCCTCTGTGCGGCGGGCACCAACACCACCGGGAACTATTGGATGCATCCTTCCCAAAGCCAGCCTTCGCTGAGCGGCAGCAGCCTTGAGATGTATGCTGACGGGCCGTCCTGGACCAACGTGCTGTTCATGGACACGATGCTGGGCACCAATTCCAATTCCCATTTCTTGTGGGACTTCTGGGTCTATCACGACCCCGCTGCCGAAGCTCATTTCTGGTCCTCGGAGTTCGATTTTTGGCAGGTTCTCGGAGGTAACGAATTCATGATCGGCAGCCAGTGCGATTTCGGAGACGGCTACTGGTCCACCTGGGATAGCAAGGACGGCGCCTGGGTACTCAATGGAATCCCTTGTACGCACTGGTCGCCGGGCTGGCACCACATCCAGTGGTACCTTGAGCGCATCAGTCCCACGCAATATCGCTATGACACACTCGCATTCGACGGTCAGGCATACGGTTTGAATCAGACCTGGACGGTCAACTCCACAACTTGGCCGGACATGATCGGGATCCAATATCAACTGGATCAGGATCCCACCGGTACCCCACTTCACGAATGGGTCGATAAGGTCAGTCTGACGATGTGGTAAACCGCACTCGCCCCTGAGTGAGACGAACGGCTGCAAGTGTCCGACACCATCAACACGATTTCGCCGAACCGATACGCGTAAGGACGAATAGAAGATCGTCGGCAACTATTCGAAAATACCGCAGGACCGGTGCGGCTTTCTTCTTGTAAGACTGACAGCAGCACAGTGAGGAACTTCGAGAATTGGTCCGACTCCTCTACTTGTCGCCCAGTTCCTTGCTGAAGGCGTAGAAGAAGTCCAGGGACTTCCAGTAGGAGTCGACTGGGAGCCGCTCGTCCTGGCCGTGCGCACGGTCGTCGTCGCGCTCGAGAGCTATTGCCGAGTAGCCATAGCAGGGAATGCCGGCCTGGGCGAAATAAATGGAGTCGCTGGCGCCGTTCTCCATCACCGGCGTGACCGTGATGCCGGGCCAAATGATTTGCGTGATTCGCGTCAGAGGCTCAAAGACTTCCTTGATCGGCTCGGGCGGCGACATGGCTTTGCGGTCGGGCGCTATATCGGACACCTGGCCGGCGTCGGAAACATATTTCACCGTGAGCTTGCTGTCATCGAAGACGCCGATCAGCTGCTGGCGGATGTCCTCCGGCGAGTGCCCGGGAAAGATGCGGCAGTTCACGTTGGCCTGCGCGGTCTGGGCCAGGGCGTTGTTGGCGTGGCCGGCGGCCAGCCGCGTAGCCACGCAGGTGGTGCGGAAGTTGGAGTTGAAGCTGGGCTCCTGGCTGAGACGCGCCGCGGCGGCCGGGTCAGGCTGAGCAGCGAGGATGGCGCGGATGTCCTCGCGCGTCGACCCCGTCTCCTGCTTGGCGAGATTGTCGAAATACTCGCGGGTGATGGCGTTGAGCTCGAACGGAAAGGTGTAAGCAGCGAGCTTGCCGAGCGCCGTCGTCAATTCGTAAATGGCGTTGTCAGGGCGCGGCCGGGAACTGTGTCCGCCCGGATTGGTGGCCGTGACCTGGTAATCGGCGTAGACCTTCTCGGTGGCTTCGACGTCGGCGACGACGGGCCGGCCGTGGTCCAGTTCGATCCCGCCGGAGTCAGGATTGATGACGTACGCAGCGTCCACCAGGTCGCGATGTTCCTTGACCAGCCACGCGGCGCCATTGAATTTGCCGCCCTCTTCATCGGCGGTGAGGGCCAGGACGAGATCGCGTTTGGGCTTGTAGCCTTCGCGGTGGAGGCGGATAAACGTGGCGACAATCGCGGCGTCGGAATCCTTCATGTCCTGGGTTCCGCGGCCGTAGAAGTAGCCGCCCTTCTCGACGAACTGGAAGGGGTCGGTGTGCCAGTCGGAGGGCAGCGCCTCGACCACGTCCATGTGGCAGAGAAACAGGACCGGTTTGGCGTCGGATTGGCCGGCGGCGCGAATGCGGACCACGAGGTTCTGCTTGTTGGCGTCGGGGCCGAGAAGACGCACATCTTCGCGGGCGAAACCTGCATCGAGGAAGCGCTTTTCCATTGCTTTGGATCCGGCCGTCACGCTGCCCTTGGCGGTGTCCGTGGTGTTGATCTCGATGAGTTCCTTGAAGATGTCGCGCGCCTCGGCGCGGTTTTCCCGCGACGCGTGGGGGATGGCGGACTGGTTTTGTGCGCCGGCCAGGGCAGCAGGCAGAAGAGTGGCGGTGGTTAGCAGCAATGGAAGTGCGATTCGGCGCATTCCGAGATTGTAATGGCCGGGGCGCCGACCCTGGTCCCGGGAACATAACGGTCCGGCTGATTCGGTTAGATTGCAGTTTCCGAGAAGGCACCCCAGGTTGCGCGCCCCGCAAAATCGATTTATGGTGAAGCCGCTGTTCATTCGAGGTGTCGTATGACGTCCAAAGTGCCTGCCGCCGCCTGTCTCTTCGTGCTTACCCTGAGCGCCGCCTTGGTTAGCGGTCAAACCCGTCCAAAAATTACGGGCATCTCGCATCTCGCCGTTTACACGTCGGACCCCGCGGCCACCGAGCACTACTACACGACCGCCCTCGGCGCGGTAAAGCAGGCCGACCCCGAGAATCCCAAGGGCGTGCGCTACGCCGTGAGCGGAACCCAGTTCGTCGAGGTGCTGCCGCTGCCCCCGGACGCGGGCGTGAACCGCATGGATCATGCGGCCTTCAATACCACTGACGCGGAAGGTCTGCGCAAGTACCTGGCCGCGAAGGGCTGGAAGGTGCCGGCTACGCTAACCAGGGAGTCCGACGGGAGCCGCCTGTTTGAAGTGCTGGATCCGGAGGGCAACAAGATCCAGTTTGTGCAGCCGCCTGCCAACGCGAAGGCCGACGCGCCCAACGCCATCGGGCACCACATCATTCACGTGGGCTTCCTGGTCCACGACCGCGCCAGGGAAGACACCTTTTATCGCGGCCTGCTGGGCTTCAATCCTTACTGGTGGGGCGGGATGACCGACGCCAAGGTGGACTGGGTGAGCCAGCAGGTGCCCGACGGGCACGACTGGCTGGAGTACATGCTGAGCGGCGGCCCGGGCAGCGGCATCCCGCCCACCATGTCGCAGCGCACGCTGGGAGTGCTGGACCACATCTCCATCGGCGAAGCCTCGGTTGAAACCGCGTTCAAAACCATGCAGGATGCGGGACGGCTCCAGGGCGTGAGGCACGATGATGGCACCAAGGTCGGCAAGGACGGCAAGGTGCAGTTCAACATGTATGACCCCGACGGGATCCGCGCGGAGCTGATGAGCTTCCACGCGGTGGAGAAGCCATGCTGCTCCCAGTTCACGGCGCAGGATCCGGCGGAGTGAGGAGACACATGCGGCGGTTTCTTTCCCTGGTCTTGATTTGCTTTATGGGCGCGGCGGCGCAGGCGCAAAAACTGTCTGCGAAATGGGAAGAGCTGACCGCGAGCGATTTTGCGCAGGCAGTCCGCCAGTCGCAGGGCGTGTGCGTGCTGCCCTTCGGCATCATCGAGAAGCACGGGCCGCACCTGCCGCTGGGCACCGATCTCCTCGACGTGCGCTACGCAGTGAGCAACGCCGTGGCGCAGGAATACGCGGTGGTGTTTCCGCAATACTACTTCGGGCAGATCTTCGAAGCGCAACAGGAACCGGGCACCGTGGCCTACAGCCTGAGCACCCAGCTCACGCTGCTCCAGGAGACGGTGAAGGAAATGGCGCGCAACGGCTGCAAGAAGGTCGTGATCGTCAATGGGCACGGCGGCAACGAATCGCTGCTGCCCCTGTTTGCGCAGTCCCAGCTGGCTACTCCGCGCGACTACGTGGTGTATGTTATCGGCATTCCCGGCCGCAACACGCCCGGCCGCCCCGCGCAGAAGAGCGATCCCAAAAACGACATGCACGCCGGCGAGACCGAAACCTCGGCGATGCTCATTGCCCGCCCCGACCTGGTGCACATGGACCGCGCCGGGCAGGAGTCGGGCGCGGACCAGAACCACCAGCACCTGCCCGACAACGTGTACACCGGCATCTGGTGGTATGCGAAGTTCCCCGATCACTACTCGGGCGTGGGCTCCGCGGCCACTAAGGAATTAGGAGAATTCGACCAGAAGGCGTGGTCGAGTCAGATTGCCGCGGCGCTCAAGGCAATCAAGGCCGACGACCAGAGCCTGAAGCTGCAGAATGAGTTTTTCGAGAAGACCCTGCATCCGGTGGATACCAGGCAGTAGGCAGACCTTGGCAGCAACTTACCCAGTTTCTAGCGGCCCGCGTTTCACGCGCTGTGGCGGGCCCATTGCCCCAAGCACCGCCTCGGCATACAAAGACCAGTCATCCGGCAACACGGCCGGTGCCTCGTGCGCCAACTGCAAGAGCCCACGGTACGCTGCGTAGGCGAGCACAGCCTTCACTTTCGCTTGCCGGACAGGTAGCCCGAGCTCACGGTAACAGTTTTCAAGGAATTCGATCCGCGATGAAGCCACCCTCTTCAGCACGCGCCTGACAATCGGATCGTCCGCGGCCTCGGCGAGCGCCGCATACAAGGAGCGGGACCTTGGCGGCTGGGAGGCCGCATCCAGCATGAGAGTGAGCCGCTGGCGAGCGTCTGTGACCGCCGACAATCCCGCAATGGTCTCAGTTGTAGCGCGATGCTCCCAGCGCCCCAGCGCACCAGCCACTAGCTCCGACCGGCTCTTGAAGTGCCAATAAAAGCTGCCCTTGGTGACGCCCAGCCGAGTGGCTAGCGTCTCCACCGTCAATGCCCGGAGACCAGCCTCGGAGATGAGTTGCAGCGCACCTTCCACCCAATCGGATGATGTAAGAGTGGGCTCGTCGAGTCGTTTGGCACCGGTTCCCGTGCGCACCATGTTTCACATTCTCCCATACGCAAGAGTATTGACAGTGCCGGCTCCATACTCTACGGTATGGAGCATGATTGAATCGTTCCCGGACATCGAGGACTTGAGCGGCCAAGTCGACGCAGCGGAGCGGGACGCGCGGTTACTTGTTGAAAATCTCGCCGAAGCGCGGGGCTGCTGGCGCGGCGAAGCAGGTTCGTGGAGCGTGGCGCAATGCCTTGATCACCTGGCTATAACCAACCGGGTCTACCTCGGCGCGATGAACGATCCCGTAAACCGTGCGCGCGAAAAAGGCAGGCTAAGACGAGGGCCAGCCCTTCCCGGATTGATAGGCCGATGGTTTGCGGCAAAGATGGAGCCGCCCGTCAAGGCATCCACAAAAATGAAGACGATGGGGATCATCAAGCCCGGGGCATCGCCTTCGCTGACTGATGTTTTCCCCCGTTTCTTAACCTCACAGGACGAGATACGGCGCTTCCTTCTGACGAACGCCGACCTGGACCTTGCGGGAATTCGCTTCCCGAATCCACTGATACCCGGCATCCGATTCAGCCTGGCCACCGGACTTCACGTTATCACCGCGCACGAGAGGCGCCATCTATGGCAGGCTTGGCGTGTTCGTCGAGCCGCGGAGGAAGCAGTCGGTGAAAACGTGAGGCTCGCAAGCCAGTCCGGAACTCCCCCGCGCTAAAATTTAACCATGCCTGCCGCTGCTGCGTTGTCTGCCGAAGTCCTGGCCAAGTATGAGCCCGTGATCGGGCTGGAAGTGCATGTCCAGCTCCTGACCAACACCAAGGCGTTTTGCGGTTGCGCGAACAAGTTCGGAGCCGAGCCCAACACCAACATCTGCCCGGTGTGCCTGGGGCTGCCGGGAGCCTTGCCGGTGCTCAACGAGAAGGCCGTTGCATTCGCCACCCTGGCTTCGCTGGCGCTGAACTGCACCGTGCGGGAGCGGTCCATCTTCGCGCGCAAGAATTACTTCTATCCCGACCTGCCCAAGGGCTACCAGATCTCGCAGTACGACAAGCCGCTGGCCGAGCATGGCTGGATCGATGTGCCCGATGCCCATGGAAGCACCAAGCGCATCGGCATCACCCGCCTGCATATGGAAGAGGACGCAGGCAAGAGCCTGCACGACGGGTTCGCGGATTCGGCAACGCGCACCTATCTCGACCTCAATCGCTGCGGCACGCCGCTGGTCGAAATCGTTTCCGAGCCCGACATCCGCACCCCCGACGAGGCCTTTGAATACCTCACGCGGCTTAAGGAAATCCTGCTCTACACCGGCGTGTCGGATTGCAACATGGAAGAGGGATCGCTGCGCTGCGATGCCAACGTGAGCGTGCGGCCGCGCGGACAGGAGCGCTTCGGCACCAAGGCGGAAGTGAAAAACGTGAACAGCTTCCGCTTCGTGCGCGCCGCGCTCGAATACGAGATAGAACGCCAGATCGAAGTGATCGAGGCCGGCGGACACGTCGTGCAGGAGACGCGGCTGTGGAACGCGGGCGAGGGGCGCACCTACTCCATGCGCTCCAAGGAACAGGCGCATGACTATCGCTACTTTCCGGAGCCGGATCTGCCGCCGCTGATCGTGTCGCCCGAGTTCTTGTCCGAGGCCAGGAAAAAACTCCCGGAGTTGCCGGAGGCGCGGCGGGCGCGCATGATCGCCGAATACGAACTGAACCAGCAGGATGCGCGCACGCTGACCTCATCGCGCGAGTTCGCCGACCGCTTTGAGGCCGCAGCAAAGACAGCGCGCAATCCCAAGCGTGTGGCCAACGTGCTGCTGAGCGAAGTGGGCGGCCGCCTCAAGGCACTGGGACTCGAGCAGGAGCAGTCGCCGGTTTCAATGGCCGGCATCGTGCTGGCCGCCGATCTGCTCGACGAAGGCAAGATCAGCTCCAAGCAGATGAAGCAGATCATGGACATCTGTTTTGAAAAGAGCGAAGACTTCCCCGCCGTCTACGAGCGCGAGAAGCCGCAGCAGCTCACCGACACCGGGGCCATAGAGAAAATGATCGACGAAGTGATCGCGGCCAATCCCAAGCAGGTCGAGCAATATCGCGCCGGCAAGAAGACCGTGGCCGGCTTCTTTGTCGGCCAGGTCATGCGCATGTCAAAGGGGCAGGCGAACCCGGCACTCCTCAACGAGCTGGTGACGAAAAAACTGGACGGGTAACGCCTTGGCGTTCTCGACCGATCCCTTTCAACGGCAGCGCGCAGCGATTCGGCGGCCCGCGTCGCGCCAGGGACTGCGCACGGTGTAGCTCGGTGTCGCGGTGACGCTTTCGCGGGAGACACTGAGCAGCTTGCGCTTGAGCAGCCATCCAATCGCGGATTGCGCGGCGCTCTTCGATATTCCCACCGACTCGGCCAATTCCTGGTAGCTCGTCCGCACCGCCGCTTCCCCGCCCGATGCCTGCGCCGCCAGCCATAGATAGACCAGGAAGCTGGCCGGCTTGCGGTCGTGCCCCACCAGGTCGCGCATCAGCACATCGATGATGTAATCGTCCAAAATCGGCATCGCTATACCGATCAGTACTATAGCATGGATTGCCTGATTGCAACCCCAAAAGCGGCCGCGATATGCTCGGCCCATTGAGAGGCAGACATGATAAGAGGCATCAAGTTTGTGGGAATTCCGGTGAAAGACCAGGATGTGGCGCTTAGTTTTTATACTGGGGTTCTGGGAATGAAAGTGGCGACCGACCAGCCTTTCTCGGCCACGCAACGCTGGATCGAGCTGTTGATCCCGGGCGCCGAATCGGGCCTGGCGCTGTTTACGCCGGAAGGCCACGAGCGGCGGATCGGCGAGTTCCAGTCAATCTCATTCTGGTGCGAGGACGTCTTCTCCACCGCCGCGGCGATGAAGAAAAAAGGTGTGGTTTTCACGCGGGAGCCGAAGACGGAACCGTGGGGATCCATTGCGGTGTTTCAGGATCCCGACGGAAATCAGTTCGCGCTGTCGAGCAAAGGCAAGCCGAAGTAGCCATGCGTCCAGCCCGCTTCGGAGCGAGGCGGGCTCGCCCTACTTGATGCGCAGTTCGGTTTCGAATTCCTTCCGGGCGTCCCACGAGCTGACCGTCTTGCTGGCGCTCTTCTTGCCGTCTTTCTCGGCCCACAGGTCGAAGTCCTCGGCCATGTTGACCTGGGTAAACCGGAAGCGTCCGTCCTTGGTGGTGGTGTAGCTGCGAATCGACTTGGACTTGGCGTTGCGCAGAAAGATGGTAGCGCCGGTCACCAGTGCGGAGTCGCCATCGACGACGCTGCCTGTGACGGTGCGCTGCCCCAGATTCTGGGCCTCGGCCTGCGGCGCCATGAACTGAGGACCACTCGGAAATATCCCGGCTGCGAGGGCGACAAACAGGCCGCCTGCTGCCAAACGTGCGCGGGTCAACTTACTCCTCCTCTTCTTCTTCCTCTTCAAAGAACTCGTCTTCGTCGTCGTCGGCATCGTCGCCAACCTTGGTGAGTTCGAGCGGCTCAACGCCGACGACTTCATATTCGGTTCCACATTCCTCGCAGGCGACCACGTCGCCTTCTTCGACTTCATCCATTTCGAGGTCCAGATTATTCTCGCATTCAGGGCAAACGGGCATGGCAGCCTCCTCTCACTTCCATCGGTGTTTCATGTTGTAGGATGGCGGTACCTTGCGACACGCCCTCTCTAGCTGTTGGATGGTAATCGTAGTTTGAGATGCAGCGCGGGGTGCGGTCAAGGGGCAGGCCCGGCCCATCGCATACAACTTTCGCTGTGGAGATGAATGGATGAGGCATTGTACAGGTGTAGTGCTGGCAACATCGTTGATGGCCGCCCATGCGGTTTGGGCCCAGGCGGATTTCACGCGAGCGAAAGCAGCGACGCCCGCCCCCGCGGACCCTCGCATCGTGCACGCTCTGTCACTCATTGACGCATCTCGCATCCATCAGACGATCGACAAGCTGGTTGGTTTCGGGACCCGCAACTCTTTGTCGAGCATGGAGCCCAACCTGCCTGCGGGGAGCGGGGTTGAAGCTGCCGCCGATTGGATTGCCGGCCAGTTCGAAGAAATTTCCAAGGGCTGCGGCGGGTGTCTCGAGGTGAAGCGCGATACCTTCATTGCCGATCCGGCCAGCACCCAGGGAACCCAGTGGGCCAGCCGCATTCCCAAGCCGACGCGCATGACCAACGTCTATGCCATTCTGCGCGGAACCGATCCGGCGCAATCGAAAATCATGTACCTGGTGACTGGGCATTATGACTCGCGCAACCTGAATGTGATGGATGCGCGAGGCGCGGCTCCGGGTGCAAACGATGATTCCTCGGGTGTGGCCGTTTCGCTCGAATGCGCGCGTGCGCTGAGCACTCTGCGCTTCCCCGCGTCCCTGGTGTTTGTCGCGGTGGCCGGCGAGGAGCAGGGACTGGTGGGCTCGGCTCACCTGGCGCACCTGGCCCGCGAAGAGGGCTGGCAGCTCGAGGGTGTGCTGAACAACGACATCGTCGGTGGTAACACGACTCCGGGAGAGATGTTGCAGTTGAAGGACCGGGTACGGGTCTTCTCCGAAGGCGTGCCGGTGGCGGCGACCCCGGAGCAGGCGCGGCGCATTCGCGCTCTCGGCGAAGAGAACGATTCGGCCAGCCGTGAATTGGCGAGGGCCATGGAAGACACCGCCCATACCTACTTCCCGGCAGACTCGGCCGCGCCCTTCACCGCGTTCCTGGTGTCGCGGCCGGATCGTTATCTGCGCGGGGGCGATCATACTTCGTTCAACCACGAAGGCTTCGCCGCGGTCCGGCTGACCGAGTGGCGTGAAGACTTCAATCACCAGCACCAGAATGTGGTGCATCCTCCCGCGGGTTCGAGCGATCCGGTGCTCGGCGATTTGATTGAGTTTGTAGACTTCAACTACGTGGCAAAGGTTGCCCGGCTCAACGCCGCCACCCTGGCCACGCTGGCGTCTTCTCCGGGGGAGCCGGGCAAGGTCTCGATCGACGCGCAAAAGCTGGAGAACGGAACCACGCTGAAGTGGGACGCGGCCCCCGGCGCGGTCGATCACTACGAGATCGTTTGGCGGGAAACGACAGCGTCAGACTGGCAGTTCATGCAGGACGCGAAGCTGGAAACCGCGGGCGCGGCAGTAACTCTCACGGTGCCGGTTTCAAAAGACAACGTGGTCTTCGGAGTACGCGCCGTGGATGCGGCGGGGCATCGCGGCCTGGTCGTTCCGCCCTCCTAGAGCCGGCGCGCCCGGCTAGCCGCAAGACACGCGTAAGGCGAACGATTTACCCTGAGAGCATCTATGGCACGCATGGGGCCTATGCCGTTCGCCTTTCCCGATTTTGCCGGTGCAACCCGCCGCCTGGTGCTGGTGAACGTGGGCGCCTTCTTCGCGCTTCTGCTTGCGCAGCTGGCGTTTCCCAATTCGGCCGGGGTTGTGGTCAGGCACCTGACCTTTATTCCCAACGAGTTCCTGCATGGGGCGCTATGGCAGCCGCTGACCTATAGCTTCATCCATCCGCCGTCGGCGCTTCTGGGCACCTTGTTTGAATTGCTGTCGTTGTGGTTTCTGGCCAGCTTCCTCGAGCAGGGCCGCACCGCCAGCTGGGTGATGGGCCTCTACGCCTCCGCCGTGCTGGGAACGGCGCTGGCCGCGGCCGCGCTCTACGTGGTAAGCGCACGAGTCGGCTTTCTCACTCCGGAGATACCCCTCTATGGCTGCATGGGCGGCATCTTCGGACTGCTGATCGCCATCGGTGTCCTGCACGGCGAAACCCAGTTCCTGCTCTTCTTCGCCATCGGGATCAAGGCCAAATACATGGCAGCCATCTACGCGCTGATCACCTTTGCCATGCTGTTCGGCGAGAGCCGCATGTATGCCTTTGCCCAGCTGGGCGGCGCAGCGGCAGGCCTGCTGTTCATCAGGCTCGCACCGCGGCGGGGCATGTCGTTCATGATGAGCGAAGGCTGGTATGGACTGCGCAACGGGTACTACCGCTGGAAGCGCAAGCGCGCCGGGCGCAAGTTCGAGGTCTACATGCGCAAGCAGGGACGCACAGTGCGCTTTGACGGGCGCGGCCGGCAGATCGACGAAGACCCCAACGACAAGAGCCGCTGGAACTAATCCGGCGGCCCTGTCCTCGTTGGTTGGGTTCATTTATCGCAGCAGAAAATGTCAGCCGGCGGTGCCTTCGTCTACCTTGCGGTCCATCACTTCTTCGTCACGAGGCTCGTCGAGATTGCCTTCCACCACATCCTGTGAACGCGCCGGGGTATTGGGATGGTGGCTGCGCAGCACCCGGCTGGTGTCGTCGCGACCCGGCTCCACGCTGACCACGCCCTGGTCAGGCTGCATGGGCCCGGTTTCGGTGAAACGCGCCAGCTCCTCTTCGGCAGCATCGTCCACGATGCGGCCCGTGCCGTCGCGCGTGGCACCGATTTCGTCGTCATCCTGGTAGAGATTGACACGCAGCGCGTCAATCTCCTCGTCGGTTTCGGCATCGAGCTCGGCCACATCCTCGCTGAGGTCTTCATCGAAGAGGCGGGGATCGTCTTCGTCGGCGCCGCCGGCGATGGCTTCCAGTCGCTGCAGCGTAGACTCGGTGGCGACATCGCCGCGTGCCGAGGCGTCCGTCTCCGGTTCGTCGCGATAGACGGAGCTCTCGTCGAGGTTGACCGTGGATCGCCCTTCGTTGCTTTCGGTTCGTTTTGCCATGAACTCTTCCTTTTTTTAGTGTTGGCTGCCGCACAGTGCAAAGGGTTGTGCCCGGCTTGCGGCGATCAGGCCTGGCTGCGGTCCAGTTCACACTGAACTGCCCGGCCGCCTCGGCCGTGTCGCTCCCAGTGTTGAGATGCACGGCGGCGGGAATCGGCACCCGCGGCGTTGGGATGGATGTGCGCAACCGCAAAAATCCCGGCCGCGCACGTGCCGGCGCGACAGGGCGCCCATTCGCGCGGGAAGTTCGCTCGGGGGAGCCGCCAGGCAGTGGCGGTCGCGGTAAGGTTCCAGGCCGCTGCGATAGAATCTCGTTTGCCATGAACACAAAACTCGCATTTCTTTTTCCGGGACAGGGCTCGCAGGCGGTGGGGATGGGACGAGACCTGGCCGACCGCTTCCCGGTCGCCGCGCAGACGTTTGCCGAGGCCGACGAAGCTCTGGGCTTTGCGCTGTCCAGGCTGTGTTTTGATGGGCCGGAAGAGGATCTCCGCCTCACCGAAAACACCCAGCCGGCTATTCTCACCGTGAGCGTGGCGGCGTGGCGGGTTCTGGCCAGCCATGGTATCGAAGCGGGACTGGCGGCGGGGCACTCCCTGGGAGAATGGTCCGCCCATGTCGCCGCCGGAACCCTGAACTTTGGCGACGCGGTGCGCGCCGTCAAGGCGCGTGGGCAGGCGATGCAGCAGGCAGTGCCGGCCGGCCAGGGAGCGATGGCCGCAATCCTGCAGCTGGATGCGGCACAGGTCGCCGAGGCCTGCCGGGAGGCCGCTGCGGAGACAGGGCAGGCGGTGCAGGCCGCCAATCTCAATTCTCCGGGCCAGACCGTGATTTCAGGAGCGCTGGCGGCGGTGGAAAAAGCCTCTGCCCTGGCCAAGGCCAAAGGTGCGCGGCGGGCGGTGATGTTGCCGGTCAGCGCGCCGTTCCACTGCGCGCTGATGCAACCAGCGCAGGAAGAAGTGGCGCGCGTGCTGGGGAAGCTAAAGCTGTCCGATCCGCGGATTCCCGTAGCCGCCAACGTAACCGGCGCCCTCGTGACTACCGCGGACGAGGCGCGCGATGCCCTCATCCGGCAAGTGACCGGCGCAGTGCGCTGGGTGGACTGCGTGCGGGCCTTGGTGGGTGCGGGAGCGAGCATGTTCGTCGAAGTCGGTCCCGGTAAGGTGCTCACCGGTCTGATGAAGCAGATCGACCCGGCGCAGAAGGCCCTGAACGTGGAGGACACCGCGAGCCTGGAAAAGGCGCTGGCGGAATTGAAAGCTACATCCTAGCCTTCAAGCTCTGAAGAGGCCTTGGGGCCAAGAGGAGAACAATGTCGGAACCGCCCGGGAAGCAGCCCTATTGGACGGTTGTTGAGCCCGTATGGGATGCGATCAACATCTACGATGGTCCCGCGGATTTTCTCCTGACATACGAGCGTGCCGAAGCGAGTGCGCGACTGCTTTTCGCCACCCATTTCTGTCAGAGTGAGGTGCGGAACAGAGGCTTCCGCCAGTTCTTCTACAACAGCACCGGGGTGCTTGCGCCGGAGGCCGCTGGAGGATATCAGGCTGTCGGACAGCCGGAAGTGGCGAAGATAGTCCTCGAGGCGATGGCGGAATTGGGTCCCGACTATAGCCGGGATCGAGACGCCCGCCGGAAGATCCTTGACTCCCTCGGGAAGCGCCATTTCGATCCGCTGGATAAGGAGTTTTACGAGCTAATCGATACGGAAGCTGGCGGGTTTGAGGCTGCAGCGGACCGATTCGCGGCGCAACTGTGAGCGTAGTTCCCTCCGCCCGCAGGAGGCTTCTCGCAGCAGGGCCCGATCACGGCCCCAGGTAGAGCTCTACCGGGGAAAAGCCCAGTTGCTGGGTCTTCGGGTCGTAGTTGATGAACAGGGCTTTGCTCTTCAGGCCGTTGATCCGGATCCCGGCCAGCAGCACATTGCCCGACATGCGCACCGCGACAATCTTGTGGCTCTGGATGGAGCCGTACTCGTTTTCCGAACTGTTGGAGCTCCAGTCCTGCTTGAAACGGTCGAAGGTGTAGCCGTTCGGTCTTACCGGATGCTTCTGCCAGTCCGGGTCATGGGTCCAGATCGCGTAGGCGGCAGGCAGGTTGTTGTGTTCCACGTCCTCAAAGAAATGGTTGATGGTGGAACGTCCGCGCAGGTGGGTGTACCAGTTCCAGGGGAAATCCACGGGATGCCCAGCGAGAATCCAGAAGCCGACAATCAAGGCGATCACGGTGCCCACGCTGATCCAGAGAATCTCGGAGCGGCGGCGGGCGCGGGCTTCGTCAAACCGAGGGGCGTCGAGCAGGGTCATCGGTGTCGATCCTCTCTGAACAGCTTACAGCGGAGACGGCGGACAGTGGACAGAGGACAGCGGGCAGTGAACAGTGAACAGTAAACATTGAACAGTGAACGACAGTGGAAAGTGCACAGTCGACAGCTCGCTGGCCTGTGCGTACCCACTACCTGTTAGACACCGCCGAAGCGCGGTCTGTTCCCACGCCTACATGTCCACCGACCACTACGCGGCGGTCTGCTGTCCACTGTCCACTGTCGTGTCACCGTTCACCGTTCACCGTCCACTGTCCACTGTCCACTGTCGTTCACTGTCCACTGTCCACCGTCGCTCACTCTTCCCTGCTGTAGCTGGTGCGGGTCTTGTCGCGGTGGCGTTCTATTGCCAGTTCGATGAGCCTGGTGATCAGGTCCCTGTAGCTGACCCCGCTGGCTTCCCACAGCTTGGGGTACATGCTGATCTGGGTAAAACCCGGGAGCGTGTTGACCTCGTTGAGGAAGATGCGCCGCCGGCCGCCCGGTTCCATGAGGAAGTCGACCCGGGCCAGCCCGGCCAGGTCGCAGGCACGAAAAGCGTCCACCGCCATGGCGCGAATCTGCTTGGCCTCGGCGCGCGTCAGCTTGGCGGGGATGATGGGAACTGAGCCCTCCGAGAGGTACTTGGCTTCGTAGTCGTAGAACTCCTTGCCGGGAACGATTTCACCGATCACGCTGGCCTCGGGATCGTCATTGCCGAGCACCGCCACTTCCAGTTCGCGGGCCTTCGCTCCTGCGCCCCCCACGCCCTGCTCAATGACCAGCTTGCGGTCATATTTTGCCGCGAGGTCGAGGGCGGGGCCGAGTTCCTTGCGGTCGTGGGCCTTGCTGATGCCGACCGACGAGCCTAGATTTGCGGGTTTGACGAAGACCGGATATTTGAGCGCGGCTTCGATCTGGGCGAGGGCCTTGCGCGGAGACTTTTCCCAGTCGGAACGAAGCAGGGTGACGTGTTTGACGATGGGCAGCCCGGCCTGGGCAAAGAGGCGCTTCATGACGTCTTTATCCATGCCCGCCGCCGAACCGAGTACCCCCGAGCCCACGTAGGCGATCCCGGCCAGTTCGAACAGGCCCTGGATGGTTCCGTCTTCGCCAAAGGTGCCGTGCAGCACCGGAAAGACGACGTCTATGGCCTTGGCACCCGGACCCTGCGATCCGGGCTCCGGAGCCATCAGCGTCGGCATGCCTTCGTGGAGCAGTTTAGCGCCGGGAGTGACCTCGGGGTCGCCGGCGCGAAGCACGCGGCCGGCAGCATTCTCGCCTTCGAGCAGCCCGTGAGCGTCGCCGGACGCCAGCCAGCGGCCTTCCCTGGTGATGCCGATGGGGACCACGTCATACTTTTTGCGGTCGATTGCCTTGAGAATGGAGGCGGCGGAGAGCAGCGAAACTTCATGTTCGCCGCTGCGCCCGCCGAACAACACTCCCACGCGAAGTTTTTTGGCCATGATTTTTCCAGTCATCCGTTGAGACAGACAGCCCTTGCTCGTTCAAGTGTAGAGCCAGCAAATCGCCTCACCCTCAGACTGGGCAGCGGACGGCAGTGATCACCGCGATACCTGCGCATCCGCCTGCGTGACGTCCTCTAGGTCCTCTCATAGGGTTGCGGCTTGACGCCACGCATCGGCACCGTGAACCAGCATGTAAATGCCGAGGGCGAGGATCAGGGTGTAGAGGAGTTGGCGAAAGGTCCGCTCCTCAATGCGCCGCAGCACCCGCACACCCCAGAAGGTTCCTGCCAGCACGCCCAGGATCGCGGGAATCAGCAACGGCCACGCCTCGACGATCCCCCTGGTTTCTACGGCAAGGTAGACCGGCATGCGGGTGCCATCCACAATCAATGCGGTGGCAGTGGCCACCAGCGCCTCTTTGCGGATATCGAACCCCAGCAGGGCGGCGGAACGAATGCCGCCCTGGTTGCCGACCAGGCCTCCAAAGAATCCTGAAAGGCCGACTGCGATCCAGGCCGCGGGCCGGCCGAATCGCATGCGCGCGACCAGCCCCGTCAGCCCTGACAGGCCGGCAAAAACCAGCAGACACCCGAAGACGATCGCCAGCGCCGGGCTCTCCGCATGGGCGTTGAGCAGCGCACCCCCCAGTCCCCCGACCGCGCTTAGAATTCCGAAATTAAGAAAGACCCGCCGGTCGACCTGCTTCCGCAATCCATAGAAGCGCGCCGCGGTTCCGGCCAAATGCGGAATCGACACGATGACCACAGAGAGTTTTGGTTCCATAGTGAACAGCGAGAAGCGGTGTCAGCAGGCTGCCAATACCAAAGCCGCTGATCGCCGCAACTCCACCCGCCAGGACGGAGACGATCAGCACCGCGACGGTCATCATTTGGGTGTGAACTGCGCGAGATCGTAGATGCCGAGCTGCTTCTCCAGCGCCTCCACCTTGTCCACGTATTGGTATGGCGGCTAAAGGATCTTTTTGCCAAATGCGGAACAGGCCAGTTCCACGGCCAGGTCGGCGGTGCGGTTGTGTTCGTCGATGACCGGATTGACCTCGACGATTTCAAAGCTCAGCAGGCGGCCATGATCGGCAATGATCTCCATGGCCAGGTGCGCTTCGCGATAGGTGGCGCCGCCGCGAACCGGGGTGCCCACACCGGGCGCGTCTTCAGGGTCGATCCAGTCCATGTCGAGCGAGACATGGTAGCCGGCGGTACCGCGGCCGGCGGCGCGCAGGGCCTCTTCCATCACCGCGCGCATGCCCCGCTCGTCGATGTCGCGCATGGTGTAGACCTCGGCCACCCCGGCGCGGCGAATGTTTTCCCGCTCCGCGGAATCGATATCGCGCACCCCGATGAGAACCGCGTTGTCGGGCGCGATCTTGGGGGAGTAGCCGTAAAGATTGCCCAGCAGGTCAGGACCGAGACCCAGAAGCGCGGCCAGCGGCATGCCGTGGACATTGCCGGAAGGCGAAGTTTCGGGAGTGTTGATGTCGGAGTGGGCGTCGATCCAAAGCACCCCGATCTTCTGACCCTGGCGGCGGTAATACTCGGCCACCCCGGAGACCGAGCCGGCAGCCAGCGAGTGATCCCCGCCCAGAACCAGCGGAGTCATCCCCTCTTCAAGCGTCTTGAACACCGCTTCGGCGGTGCGGGTGCACGTCTCGGCAATGGGCTGCAGGTAGCGGGCATTGTCGCTGCCCGGAGCCTGCGTTTCCGCGATTTCAACGCGGATGTTGCCGCCATCGGTAACCCGATGCCCCAGTGCTTCCAGGCGCGCTTCGAGGCCCGCGACCCGCACCGCGGAAGGGCCCATGTCTACTCCGCGGCGGCTGGCGCCCATGTCCAGCGGCACTCCAATGACGCGGATCCGGCGGGGAGGGAGGGCCTGGGTTCCACCGTGGGGCATGGCAGAGGAGGGATCGTTCAAGTCCAAAGCGTTCGACATCCGTGCTGACTCCAATTACGGGCGCAGTTGCGCCGCAAGCATTGTAAAGAAGGAGACAAGGAGCTGGCCGGCGCGGCGAGTGGTGATCTGCGTCACTGAATTCGATCCCTATAGAGATGAGTGTCACTGCAGGCGTGCTGGTAGTGTTGGAGCATGTGCCCCCGCTGCGGAAACGCGCTGTCCGGCAGATGGTTCGCACCGCCATGCAGATACCAAAACGAAGGGTATTTGTTCAAGCGTTTGGATGAAACAGTGGATAACAGCGGCCTTTTTGATTCTGCTGTGCGGGCGGGTGACCGCTCGCGCTGATACGCCCCCGCCCGCGCTGACGAACCTGGCCCAGATCCACAAGCTCACCAACACAGAGGCTGCCCGCCACGTTCCGGTGGATTTCGAGGCCACCGTAACGTATTTCCGCGGCTATGAACGGACCCTGTTTGTCCAGGATGGCGAGTCCGCAATCTACGTGCAGGCAGTTGCGGGGTCGAAGCTGGTCCCCGGGGATCGCGTGCGGGTGCGGGGAACGACCCGGGAGAGCTTCCGCCCGTTCGTGATGAGCAGCGAGATTACGCGGGTGGGCCGCGGCGCGCTGCCCCCCGCGCCCCTGGCAACATTCGACGACCTGATTCACGCCCGCTATGACTGCATGCGGGTGACGGTCCGCGCCCTGGTGCGGACCGCGGATGTGTTGAATCTCGCGGCCCGCAACGCCAGCCTGCAACTGGTGGCGGAGGGCGGTTACATTAACGTAACGGCAGACACGGACGATGCTCCCCGCCTCAGGGAAATGCTCGACGCCGAGGTGGAGATCACCGGTACGGCTTCAGGCCGGTTCGACGGGAAGATGCAGCAGACCGGAGTCCTGCTGCACGTTTCATCCATTCAGGACATCCGGGTCATCAGGCCAGCCGGAGTTGATCCCTGGACCATGCCGCTGACGCCCATGGACCAGGTCCTGACCAAATATCACGTGAACTACCTGACCGGAAGGACGCGGGTTAAAGGCACGGTCACCTATTATCTTCCCGGCTCGGGCGTGGTGCTGCAGGACGGAATCAGGAGCCTGTGGATCGCGACCGAGACGCGCAACGACCTGGCGATCGGGCACGTGGCCGACGCTACCGGGATTCCCGGCGTGCGCGATGGTTTTCTGACCCTGACGCTGGGTGAATTTCGCGACAGCGGAATTTCCGCCCCGGTATCGCCAAGACCTTCCACCTGGAACGAGCTTTCCGCCAGCCATCAAATCTTCGACCTGGTCTCGGTTCGGGCACAGGTGGTAATGGAGGCCCGCGAAGCGTCGCAGGACCGATACATTCTCTTCGCGGAGGGCCAGCTCTTCTCCGCCATCCTCCGCCATCCGGCGGCTACATCTCGGGCTACCTCGGCGCCTTTGCTTCCCCCCATGAAGCACATCCCGGCAGGTTCGACGGTGCAGGTGACCGGAATCTGCATGCAGAGCGATGCCAACCCGTTCGATGCCAATGTGCCCTTCGACCTGATCATGCGCGACTTCAACGACATCGCCGTGGTGGCCCGCCCGCCATGGATGAACGTGCGCAACCTGACGATAGTGGCGGGAGCTTTCCTGCTGTTCATGATTCTGCTGGGCATACGCGCGTGGTCGCTCGAACACCGCATCCGTCGCCAGAACGCAGTGGCCGCCGACGTCGAGCGGTTGCGCAGCAGCGTTCTCGAAGACATCAACCGCGCCCGGCCCATCGCCGACATCATCACCCGGATTACCGAACTGCTCTCCTTCAAGCTTCAGCAAGCTCCCTGCTGGTGCGAACTGGAAGGCGGTACGACCGTGGGCAAACACCCCGCGGCAGGCCAGCGAACCGAGATGATCGAACATCAGATCCTGTCTCATAGCGGCAAGCGCCTGGGAACCATCTACGCGGGGATCCTTCCCGACAGCGGCCTGCGCAAAATCGGCCCCGAGGCCCTGTTCAACGCGGCACAGCTGGCCGCCCTCGCGATTGAAACCGGGGGTTTGTATTCCGACCTCGTGTACCGCTCGCAGTTTGACCAGCTCACCGACATCCACAATCGCTTCGCCCTGGGTAACCGGCTGGACACCATGATCGAAGCAGCCGGGCGTGCTGACCGGAGCTTTGGCCTTATCTACGTGGATCTGGACAATTTCAAGCTGGTCAACGACCGCTATGGGCATCGCGTCGGAGATCTCTACCTGCAGGAAACCGCGCGCCGCATGAAGCGCCTGCTGCGGCCCCATGACATGCTCGCGCGGCTGGGGGGCGACGAATTCGCGGTGGTGATCTCGACCGTCCACAGCCGGGCCGAGTTGGAGGAGATCACCGCCCGGCTGGAGCGCTGTTTCGACGAGCCCCTGACCCTCGAGGGGAACGTTCTGCAAGGAACGGCAAGCGTGGGCATTGCCCTGTTCCCCGAGGACGGAGACACTCAGGACGCGCTGCTCAGCGCCGCCGATTCGGCGATGTACAAGGTCAAGCACAGCCGCCACGAAGCCATGGGGATGCAGCAGGTTTGAGGGGTCGCTTCCGAAAAGGCTCCGGGCTCAGCGCACGTGCAGTTGCGCGATGTTGACTTTGCCCCGGACGAAATCGGCGCGGCGCCAGCTGCTCTTGTCGTTGAGCGCAACCCAGCGGCGCTCTTCGCTGCGGTAATGCCAGTCCTTGTCGAGTTGGAAATAGATCAGCAGCCCCGCCGCCTCGAGCACGTTGAGAATGCTGTTGTCGTGGGAATTCTTTTCGTCGAAATCAGTCGTGGCCGACTGGCCCATCTCGGAATAAATTTCGTTCAGCTCAAACAGCAGGCCGTTGACGCAGTCCTCCATCGGCTCCACGTTGAGGCCGATGCGGCTGGCTTCGCGCAGGGTGATGGGATAGTTGTGCGAGGGGTAGCCGGAGTTGAGGATGTTGGAAATTTCGCGGGCCCGGTCCGCATCCTCCATGTGATAGGAGAGGATCTCTTCGCAGATGCGCGTCGACAGCGCGCTGGAACGATCGACAGCCCCGATGACCAGCGGGTGCACGTAAGGAAACAGGGCCTGGTAGGGATTGGTAGTGGAGTCCTTGGCCTGCTCGGTCCACAGGCGGATGACGCGCAGCAGCTCATCATTGGAGACGCTGACCCGGTCGTTGTCCCGATCGATCGGCGACAGGTCGTGGGTGAGCGATGTATCGACCGCGGAGAGATGCGCCAGGGGGCCCATAATGATGCGGTCGGCGCCGAGGGCGAGCATGGTGGCCGCGGACTGGCACTCCAGCGGAGCCAGCACCGTGAGGTGCTTCACATAGCGGCGCAGCAGGTTGACCATGCGCAGAGCGGCCTGCCCCGAGCCGCCGTCCGACTTGATAAACAGGGACAGGCGCTCCAGCGGTCCAGTGTCGCGCACCAGCGCATACAAACCCGCGACATCGTTCTGGCAGATCGCGCCCTTGGTGGAGTTCCAGTAGGTAAACACCGGCTCGCCAAGTGCCGCCGAAAGACGTTCGAGCACAGGCTGAGTGCGTTCCATGAGGATGGGCGGCTTGGCGACCTGCCGGTCGCGGGCGGACGTGATGGCAATGGGCTTTTTAGGCATTCTGCAGATCGAAATCTAGGCTGGCTTGGTCCTATCGTAACAAAACGGCGATTGAAGCGAGCGGCATTCGTCACCGCAGGCCCGCAAACCCCACGGACTGCCCAACCGTCAGGAAATCTCCGATTCCAGTTGCGGCTGGCTCGAGGCTCTTGCCCACCACGCGCACAGCAGCAGAAAGACCGCGCCGGCGACGTACGAGGCGGTGAAGGCGGGCGCGGCGTTCCAGCCGATGCGGCCCTCGACTCCGGATGAGCCCAGTTGCCAGGCGTGAATGACGCCGCAACCGGAGAGCAGTGCGGCCCCGCCCAGCCATGCCGCGGCGGTGACGAAACGGCGATCCACGATCAGGGCCAGTGCGGCTCCCCACAGCATGGAGGTGAGCAGTCCTCCCCGGCCCAGCGAGATGAGCCCGGCCAGGGCCAGCTCCCCGTTGGTGTGGGCCAGCGCGGCGGCCAGGGAACCTCCCGCGGCCCGGGCAACGGTGCCGGCCAGTCCCGCCGCCCACTCCGCGAGAATCGGAATGATGCCCAGCGCCACCGCGATGGCGTGGCGGCGGGGGATTTCGACGAACGCCTGCCCTACCGTCACCAGCCCAAACCAGACGATGACCGGGCCGGCCACTTCAAGGGGAACGATGCGCAGCACCAGCGGAAGCAGGCCCGTCGTGCACAGCAACACCGTCAGCACGGCGTTGAGCACGGAATAGCCGGAGCGAGCTCCGTTGGCCTTGTGCGCGGCATGGCCGATGTAGAGCGTCGTAGGAAAAGGGCTGCCCAGAAAAGCCGCTGCCAGGGTGCCCACGCCGTTCATCAGCAGCGAGGGCGCGGTGCGGTAGTCATCGCCCCCGATCTTTGCCGCTTCCAGAATCTGCAGTGAGGCCAGGGTATCGAGCGCGGCCAGCGGCACGATGATGGGAAGGTAAGACCACAGCTCGCGCTGACCGAGCAGCGCAACCACGTTGACCGCGTGGGGCAGGTAGAGGCCGGGGGCCACCACGTCGGCGAGAGGAGCGGTGTAAAGATGCAATGCGCGCAGGCCGGCGGCGAGCGCAGCACCGATGGCCACCGCCAGCAGCGCAGGCGGAATCCTTCGCGGCAGGCGCAGCCGCGAACCATAGAGGGTGAACAGGACCAGCAGCGGAAACAACGCAATCGCAGCCTGCTCGATAACTCCGAAGATGAATCCCAGGCACAGATACGAAAGAGCCAATCCGGCCAGCGGGCATAGTAGCGCCGCGCGCGGCGTGGTGCGGCGCAGCCAGTCCACTCCGAAGGCGCCGACGGTTTGGACAATGCCGCTCAACAGGCTGGCGAAGATGCCGGCATGCCACGCCGCATCGCCGGAATGGGTCCTCTGATAAACCGGGCCCATGATGAGGAATACGTAAGCAAAGATGGTGGGCGTATTGATGCCGAAGGGAATCGCCGTTACATCGTTCCGGCCGCTCCGCTGCGCCAGGCGCCGCGCCTGCCAGGCATAGAAGAGGTTGCCCGCCACCACCGACACGGCCACGCCGGGCAGAACCCTGGCAACCACAAATTGCACCGGCAGGCCGCACACCGGGGCCAGTCCCACGATCAGCAGCAGATCGGGAAAGCCGGAAAAGAACAGCCCGAAGAATCCGTCGACGTCGCCCGTGGTGAACCAGGGAAGGCGGCGCACCAACGGCTGCGCCACATCAGGCTGCGCCATAGGTCAGCCCGATTTTGCGCAGCCACTTGCGATAGGCGATGGCCATCCGGTCGGAGCGCAGGTGCAGTTCCGCCTGCAGGTCGAGGGGCAGCAGCTCGGGCCGCTGCGATTCGACAATGAGCCGGTCCTGTTCGGTGACGCGGTCCTGAAAGGCGCGCAGTTCTTCGGCCGCGATCTCGTGCCCGTAGTTCATGGTCATGAGCAGGCGCATTTCGGAATGCTCCGCGTCCAGTGGAACGACCTGCGCCAGGATGGCGAAGCGGCGGTCGCCGCTGACCTTCTCGAAGCTCATAGTCAGCGGGCCCAGTACGCGATAGCGATAAGTGACCAGCGCGCCCTGGCCGGTGCCGTCGGGATTGGGCTGCCACACGCGAATGGCGTCGGCTTCTGGGCCTTCCGGCGTTTCCGCCACCTCGTAGTCCTCGATCTCCAGCCGGGCCGGATCGCCGAGCAGGTTGGCATGCACATACCCCAGGTGCGCCACGTCGAGCGCGTTTTCGATGACCCGCGGTCCCAGCGCGCGAAAGCGGTAAGGCCCGGCCGGAACCGTGCGAAACCCGTCTTCATCCGCCAGAGAAAAATTCGGCAGCGCTGCCTGGTCCGGCCCCTCTCCTGCACCGAGACAAACCCAGATCGCGCCGTGCCGTTCCTGCGCAGCGAAGACCTCGGCGCGTGCCTTGACCGGCGGCACCAGCTGGGGATGCGCCGGAATTCGCACGCATTGTCCCGACGGGCCGTACTCCCATGCGTGGTAAGGGCAGACCAGGCATTCGGCGCCCTCCGACCGCACCGTGCCGAGAGAGAGCTTCGCGCCGCGGTGCACGCAAAGATCGCGCCAGCAATGCACCCCTTGCGATGAACGCCACAGCACCACGTCCAGACCCAGCACGGTCCGGCCGAGGATCGCGCCCCGAGGCAGTTCGCTCGACCACGCCACCAGGAACCAGGAGCGCGTCAGGACCGGATCGGACAACGATGGGTGCAGCGAATGCGGTTGCGCAAGGATTGAGGATGGCGACACCAAACCGGGGTCCTCCAGTGGAGATTTGCTTTCAGGGTAGCGTCATTCTACCTGAGCTCCGCGACCCGGCTGGCTTGATGAAGACGGCTGCCGCAATCCCATTCGCGGTTTGTGACTTCGTTGCGAAATCCATATGCTCGTCTGCATGGGTGAATACGAGGGAGAGCTGAGCCGGCTGGTCGATGAGCTGAACCGCTCCGCCATGGCCACCAGGACAGAAGAGAACCCGCTGCTCGATCAGTTTCTATCGGCAGCGGTGCAGCGCGGCGCGTCGGACCTTCTCCTTGTTGCCGGATCTGCCGCCGTGCTTCGCGTGAATGGCGCCTTGACCACCGGCGTAGGGCCGAGTGATGTCGGCTTCAGACCTGCGCGGACTGCTTCTGCCGGTCCTCACCGCGGAGCAGCGCAAGGACCTCGACAACCGCCGTTCGCTGGACTTCTGCTTTGTGCGCAAATCAGTCGGGCGCTTCCGGGCCAATTTCCATTTCCAGCGGGGAACGATGGCGGCTGCCATCCGCCTCCTGCCCGAGCAGGTCCCCTCGCTTGAAGCGCTGCATCTGCCGCCGGCCCTGGGGCTGCTCGCCGAGCGCCGCCAGGGTCTGGTTCTGCTCACCGGACCGACCGGTTGCGGGAAAAGCTCGACCCTGGCGGCGCTGATCGAAATCATCAACACCCGCCGCCGCGACCACATCATCACCATCGAAGACCCCATCGAATACCAGCACGCCAATCGCAATTCCATCGTGGAGCAGATCGAGCTGGGCCAGGATACCCCCAGCTTCGCCCAGGCGGTCCGGGCCGCTCTGCGGCAGGACCCGGACGTGATCCTTATTGGAGAAATGCGCGATGCGGAAACCATGTCGGCGGCCCTCACCGCGGCCGAAACCGGCCACCTGGTCCTGAGCACGCTCCACACCAACGACGCGGCCCAAACGGTGCTCCGCATCCTCGATATCTTTCCGTCGCACTTCCAGTCCCAGATCCGGCAGCAGCTCTCTCTGGCCCTGCTGGCCGTCATTTCGCAGCGGCTGATACCTGCGTCACATGGCAACGGCCGCTTGCCCGCGCTTGAGATTATGCTGGCGTCGAGCGGCATTCGCAGCCTCATCCGTCAGGGCCACGACCACCAGCTGCGCGCGCACATCGAAACCGGCCGCAACGAGGGCATGCAGACCATGGAGCAGTCGCTGGCCGAATTGGTGCGCAGCGACCGGGTCACCCGCGAAACCGCCTTCGACCACTCGCACTATCCCGATGAACTGCGGCGCCAGCTAGCCGGATGACCGGCTGCCGTCGCGCGGCGAAAGAAGAGATGCCAACCGAGCTCTGCGTCAGGAGCCGCTCAGCCCAGTACGCGCGTCCGAACCGACTCGTAAGCCAGGCGGACTTCTTCAGCGCCGTACCGGCGCTCCAGCTCCCGCACCGTGAAATGCCCCTCGGCGATGGCCTGGAAGTGATTGCTGAAGATCACATTGAGCGCCAGTCCGCCCGCGGCGCCCGCGATCGGCACCAGTTCCGCGGCCACTTTTTCACTCACTTCGAGTCCGAAACGCGATGCGATACGGGCCAGGAACGAGATCAGGACGGGCGCGCCCTCCTTGGCTGTTCCCTTCTGCACCAGGTAGGCCGCGGCTTCGCGAGTGAGCTGCGCCAGGGCCGCTCGGGTCGCGTAGTAGGCGCTCTCAATCGCCTGGTTTGACACTCCCTGCGGACCTAGCGCGAATACCTCGAGGCATGACAGGGCGCTCTCCGGCGTGGAAATGTCTTCCCCGTGGCTGCGCGCAATTTCGACAATTGAATGCAGCATGACGGTGGTCGTGATGGGCAGTTCCACCAGCATGCCGGGCAAACCAAAAAAGCCGCCCACAGCGCCGGTCACGGCTACTGTGGCCGAGTGGACCCGCTTGTGGCTGGTCATCGACGGGCGGGTGCGATTGACGTTCAGGGCAATACGCAGGCACTGTTCGAGCGCCTTGTTCACGGCGCTCCCCACCGAGGCCTGTGCGCGCGCCGGAAGCATGTGCAGCAGCTTTTCAACCGGCATGCCCAGCGTGGTGGCGATCTTCATCGCGAGACTCTGGGTTTCGAGGTTTTGGGCGGCGGACTGAAGGCGGGCGAGATCGGTCGGGGACAGAGAACCCATATCCGAAGGGTAAATCAGCAGACGGCCCCCTGGCGGAACCGCCGACCCTCGTTTCTCCCGGTTCCCCGGGAACCTTGCGCTCCGTCAATCGCGGGAACCCAGGGCCGTGGGATGATTTGCGCAAGGATCGTTTGCTTCGGAGGCTGCGTGGAATGAAGAAACTTGGTTTGATGGCGATGGTGTTGACGGTTGCCCTGCTCGCCGGACTCCCTCCGTGCGCTCATGCCTGGGGCAAGCACGCGACCACCATGGCCAGCTTCAAGGGGAAGGTGAAGAAGAACAAAGCCCCCTTCGGCGGCATCAATCTCGCCCCGAAAAAGCAGAAGAAGGTCAAGGGCTACTACCGCAGCACCCTCACCGGCAAGCGGGTCTACTGAGATCCGGGCCCGATCTTAGCTGGCTTTGCCGATAACCAGGATCTGGAATGACCCCGGAATCATGGGCGGGCGCGGTCCGCGCATATAAGCCGGCATGCCTCCGGCCGGCGCACCCGAGGCCGGAGCCCCTGCCGCCGGAGCACCGCCTGGCGCAGCACCCGGAGGCGGCCCGCCCGCCGGCGGGGCTGCGCCTCCCGGCTGTCCTGGCCCGGCAGGAACCGGCCCATACTCCGCAGTGATGCTGAAAATCTGGTTGGTCTTGCTATCCAGGGTCAGGGTCTTGGCGCGCGCCGGGGTGGGCACGGTCTGCTCCACATGAAAGCTCGTGGGCGAATCTTCCTTGATCACCGTAAGCGTGCCATCTCCCTGCGAGCTGAATACTTCCATCGTCGCCGGGTTAAAGGTGGCGCCGTCGCAACCATTGCCGATGGGCAGGTCGGTGAGAATGTGCCCGTCCGCGGCCGAAAGGATAATCATGTTCTTGTTGTCGCGGCAGGCCGCGAACAGGATGCCATTGGCTGCATCAAGAGCCAGGCCTGCACACCCGCCGCCCTTGCTCGTCACATCGTACTTGCCCACCATCTTCATCGCGCTCGCGTCGATCACCGCGATGGCCGACTTGTCTTCGATGTCGACGTAGATCTTGCCCTTGCCGTCCGTAACCGCCTGCTCGGGCGCGCCGCCGATGTCGATGGTTCCAAGAATTGAACCGTCCTTGTCATCGAGCACCGTGATGTTCGGCGCCGCGTGGCTGAGGATGTAGAAGCGGTGGTTGTAGGGATCATTCAGATAGCCGTCGGGATTGCCCTGCACGTCAATCTTCTTGAGAACCGCGGAGGTCTTCGCGTCGAACATGGTTACCGGCTTGGAAGTGGCGAAGCCGTGGCCGGTGGCCGTATCCACCGCCGCTCCGTGCGCGCTGACCCCTGTCATGTCGCCGGTCTGCGCCAGCGTGTCGAGATCAAACACGCCGATGTGTCCGGCAGGCCCTGACCGCGCCACGTACAGCTTGCGTCCGTCGGGATCGGCGGTGACGTAATCGAATCCCCCATCGCCTCCCACCAGCTGAATCTTGACGACCTTATAAGGGCCGCTATCCTCCGCTCGTGCTATTGCGGCGCAGGGAAGCATGAAAGCGAGGGTCGCGACTACAACGGACTTGCGCATGGGAGTCTCCATCCGGGCCGGACCTTCGCACTCCCGCTCCTCCACCATCCGAGGCCGGTGCGCCGGCAGCATTTCGTAGTCGAGCATACACGCCCGAAGCTGAATCCCAGATGAATGGGAGCCGTCCAAATGAAATGGGATGCGGTCCTGAAAGGCGTAGGGATCTAAATCACGAGGGCAAATCGAGAACTGTGCGCGCTCCAGGGGCCCGGGGTGATTCGCCGCAGCGCCCGGGAACCGGGCGTTGCGGCGAATTCACGCCGCGCTTGTTACTTGGCCGCGGCCTTGGCTTTGGACAGGTCCTTGGCGTCGGAAAGGTGCTTTTCGAGCACTGGCAAAGCCTGCTCCGCGTAGGACTTCAGCGCCGGATTTTGCGCTTCCGCGGCGGCTTTCTTGTACATGGCGATGGCCTTGGTGTGGCCCGCGACCATCTCCTGCGCGAACTTGTGATCAAACGCCGCCCCGGTCAGCTTTTGAAACGGGTCGATCATGGCCTTGTTGTGTTCGGCATCGATGGCGCTCGGCAAGGTGAGGTTGGCCTGGTGCGCGATATCGGCCAGCTGCCCGTAGTCCTTGTTGTGGTCGCTGACCAGCATGGTGGCATAGTCCTTCACCGGCTGCGCCGATGCCACCGTTGCCGCCAACTGGCCCACGTTGGCCTCGACCATGTCAGTCTGCGCGGCGAAATCCAGGAACTGCTGATCTGTCATTCCGCCCTTTGGCGCCGCGGCCTTCTGAGCCAGCACTGAAACCGAACTGAGTGCTATGCAACAAACCACTGTTACCACACGTTTCATGTAAACTCCTCCCGATCCTTGATGTTTACGGCTGCTCTGCATGCCGGAAATTCCGGGACCACGCAGGATTCAGCCGGGTGAAAACCTGAAGCGGGTTTCTTTAAGCCGCCTTGGAGAGACTCCGCGCACAGAAAATCGCGCCCCAATCCGGCCCGAGCCACCCACGCCGAGTTGGATGCTGAATTCGCGGCGGTCGTGAAGCACAGATCCAAACCCGGCTTTGACCCCGCACAGGTAGAGGCTGCTGCAGGCGCCATAGAACCTTGGGCGCCAGACGATTCACCACTGGATTTTTCGAGGCTTGCGGCCCGGGAAGGCCAGGCGGGGTTACGCAGCAAAAGAAAAGGCCCGGCTCGCGCCGGGCCTTCAGAGTGGAAATCGCCGGGACATTGCCTGACGGCCCTGTCCCGGCAGGTTTATTCGGCGGCCATCTCTTCGGCTTCGCCTTCCTGGCGCATGAGTTCGAGTTCGCGCTCGGCGGCCTCGATCTCGGCTGAGACTTCCTGCTGTACACGGGCTGCCGCTTCTTCCAGTTCCGGAGAGAGCTGGACGTTGCGGTAGTACTCGAGACCCGTGCCGGCGGGGATGAGGCGGCCGACGATGACGTTCTCCTTGAGGCCGCGGAGATTGTCGATCGCGCCGTTGATGCTGGCTTCGGTGAGCACGCGGGTCGTCTCCTGGAAGCTGGCGGCGGAGATGAAGCTGTCCGTCGACAGAGACGCCTTGGTGATGCCGAGCAGCAGCGGACGGCCTTGCGGCGGACGTCCGCCAACCTTCTCCACGCGATCCTTCTCCTCGTTGAAGCGGAAGCGATCGACCTGCTGCTCCAGAAGGAAGCTGCTGTCTCCCACTTCGTCGATCCGGACCCAGCGCAGCATCTGCCGGACAATCACTTCAATGTGCTTGTCGGAGATGGCCACGCCCTGCAGACGGTACACTTCCTGGATTTCGTTCACCAGGTACTTCTGCAGTTCCTTCTCGCCGAGGACGTCGAGAATGTCGTGCGGGTTCAGCGGTCCGTCCATCAGTGGATCGCCGGCGCGCAGACGCTCGCCTTCCTGTACGTTGACGTGAATGCCGCGCGGCACGGAGTATTCCTTCTCCTCGCCGTTATCGGCCGTGACGTAGATCTTGCGCTGTCCCTTGACCACTTCGCCAAACCGGACCAGGCCATCGATTTCGCTGATGATGGCGGTTTCGCGAGGCTTGCGGGCTTCGAACAGTTCCACCACGCGGGGCAGACCGCCGGTGATGTCCTTGGTGCGGGTCGATTCCTTGGGGATCTTCGCGAGCACGTCGCCGGGACCCACCTCGTCGCCATCCTGAATCATCAGGTGGGCGCCGCGGGGGAGCAGGTAACGCTTGTTGGCCTTGGCGTTCTTCACCAGGAAGGCAGGCTGGCGCTTCTCATCGGGAGCGTCGGCAACCACCCAGCGCGACAGGCCGGTAACTTCGTCGACTTCTTCGTTGAGCGTGATGCCTTCCTGCAGATCCTTGAACTGCACGGCGCCGCCGATTTCGGTGAGGATCGAGTAGGTGTACGGATCCCACTCCGCCAGCAACTGGCCGAGCTTGACCTGATCGTTATCCTTGACCCGGAGACGCGCGCCATAGACCACCTGGTAGCGCTCCTTTTCACGGCCGCGCTCATCGACCACCGCCACCGAACCGGAACGGTTCATGGCCACCAGCGAGCCATCCTTGCTCTCGACGGTGTTGAGGTTGATGAAGCGCACGATGCCGTTGTTCTTGGCATCGAGGCGCGAACGGTCCTGCACACGGCTGGCGGTTCCGCCGACGTGGAAGGTACGCATGGTAAGCTGCGTGCCCGGCTCGCCGATGGACTGTGCGGCAATGACGCCGCAGGTTTCGCCGAGTTCAACCATGCGGCCGGAGCCGAGGTTGCGACCGTAACACAGCGCGCAGACGCCGCGGCGCGATTCGCAGGTGAGCACGGAGCGGATCTTGACCTTCTCCACGCCCGCGCCCTGGATCGCCGAAGCGATGTCTTCGTCGATCTGCTGGTTGAGATCGATCACCACATTGCCGTCGTAATCCTTGATGCGCTCGAGCGACACGCGGCCGATGATGCGGTCGCGGAGGGGCTCGATGATCTCGCCGGACTCCACGATCGAGCCGACGTCGATGCCTTCCACGGTTCCGCAATCGTATTCGGTCACGATCACGTCCTGCGCGACGTCGACCAGGCGGCGAGTCAGGTACCCCGAGTCCGCGGTCTTCAGAGCGGTATCGGCCAGGCCCTTGCGCGCGCCGTGGGTCGAGATGAAGTACTCGAGCACCGTGAGGCCTTCGCGGAAGTTCGCGGTGATGGGCGTCTCGATAACTTCGCCCGAAGGCTTGGCCATCAATCCGCGCATACCGCTGAGCTGACGAATCTGCTGCTTGGAACCACGAGCGCCGGAGTCGGCCATGACATAGATCGGGTTCATCGCGCCTTCTTCATCGGCACGCTTCATGTTCCCGAACATCTCGTCCGCGACCCGGTCAGTAACCGCCGACCACATCTGGATGACCTTGTTCGACCGCTCGCCGTTGGTGATGGCGCCGTCCATGTACTGCTTCTGGACTTCGATCACCTTGCGATCGGCTTCTTCGACCACGGTGTACTTGCTGGCCGGGATGACCATGTCATCGAGGCCCACCGACAGACCCGAACGCGTCGCGAACTGGAAGCCCAGTTCCTTGATGCGGTCGAGCATGCGAACCGTGACTTCGAGGCCGAGGTTCTGGTTGCAATAGTTGACCAGCTGGCCAATGCCCTTCTTCTTGAGCAGGCCGTTGATGAACGGCATGCCCGAAGGCAGCGCATCGTTGAGGATGACGCGGCCCACCGTGGTGGTGATGTATTCCTTGTTGAAGTCCACCGGTTCGGTGTGGGTCAGGTCCTGGTCGTCATAGGCCGTGGTCATGTCCAGCACCTTGCCGGTGTAGCGCAGGCGCACCGGGGTCAGGGTCTCCACTTCCTTGGCTTCCAGTGCCATCAGGACTTCTTCGTAATTGGCGAACACGCGGCCTTCGCCCTTGCCGCCCTTCTTGGCCTTGGTCAGGTAATAGAGTCCGAGCACCATGTCCTGGGTAGGCACGGTGATGGGCTGACCGGAAGCCGGCGACAGAATGTTGTGCGAAGCGAGCATCAGCACGCTGGCTTCAATCTGCGCCTCGGGCGACAACGGAATGTGCACGGCCATCTGGTCGCCGTCGAAATCGGCGTTGAACGCGGTGCAGACCAGCGGGTGAATCTTGATGGCCTTGCCTTCCACGAGCACCGGCTCGAACGCCTGGATGCCCAGGCGGTGCAGCGTGGGAGCGCGGTTCAACAGAACCGGGTGATCCTTGATGACTTCTTCAAGGATGTCCCACACCACGGGCTCCTGCATCTCCACCATTTCCTTGGCCTGCTTGATGGTGGTGCAATGGCCGGTCTGCTCCAGGCGGTGATAGATGAACGGCTTGAAGAGCTCGAGCGCCATCTTCTTGGGCAGGCCGCACTGGTGCAGCTTGAGCTCGGGGCCGACCACGATGACCGAACGGCCGGAGTAGTCCACGCGCTTGCCGAGCAGGTTCTGACGGAAGCGGCCCTGCTTGCCCTTGAGGGTGTCGGAAAGCGACTTCAGCGGGCGATTGTTGGCGCCGCGCAGCACGCGACCGCGACGGCCGTTATCAAACAGGGCATCGACGGCTTCCTGCAGCATGCGCTTTTCGTTGCGCACGATCACTTCAGGAGCGTGGAGGTCCATCAGCTTCTTCAACCGGTTGTTGCGGTTGATGACGCGGCGATAAAGGTCGTTCAGATCCGACGTGGCGAAGCGGCCGCCGTCCAGCGGCACCAGCGGGCGCAGCTCCGGAGGAATGACCGGCAGTACGTCGAGAATCATCCACTGCGGCTTGTTGCTCGACTTGCGGAAAGCCTCGACCACCTTGAGGCGCTTGGCGTACTTGATCTTCTTCTGCGCCGAGGTCTCGCTCTTCATGCGCTCGCGCAGCTCGATGGCCAGCTCGTCGACGCTGACCCGCTTGAGCAGTTCCTTGATCGCTTCGGCGCCCATCATGGCCTTGAAGCCGGAGGGGCGGAACTGCTGATCGAGTTCGCGGAACTTGTTTTCGTCCTTGATGATTTCGCGCTCGCGGACCGGCGCGTCACCCGGATCGACCACCACGTACGACTCGAAGTAGAGAATGCTTTCGAGGTCGCGCAGGGAGATGTCGAGCAGGTGGCCGATGCGCGATGGCAGGCCCTTGAAGAACCACACGTGAGAACACGGAGAGGCGAGCTCGATGTGGCCCATGCGCTCGCGGCGCACCTTCGAGACGGTCACTTCCACGCCGCACTTGTCGCAGATCACGCCGCGATGCTTCATGCGCTTGTACTTGCCGCACAGGCACTCCCAGTCGGTGACCGGTCCGAAGATGCGGGCGCAGAAAAGCCCGTCCCGCTCCGGCTTGAAGGTGCGGTAGTTGATGGTTTCAGGCTTGGTGACCTCACCATGCGACCAGCTGCGGATCTTCTCCGGAGAGGCCAGCATGATGCGGATTGCGTCGAAGTCGGTAATAGGGCTGGTGAGCTCGAATGGGTTAGAACGGAACAAGGTGTCCCTCCTTGGCAGGCTTTTTGGCTCTACCGCGGCTTCCCCGGGATTCCTCGAGGATCCTTCCTTCCCGGGAGGCGGTCAGACCGCTTTCAAGAAGGACCCTGAACAAAAGCTTCTAGCTGCTAGCTTCCAGCTTCTAGCTCGCTCCTGCTGCAATCCAGTGCATCAACTCGGCACGGAAAGCTGGCAGCTAGCGGCTAGAAGCTAATAGCTGTACTAATCTGCTACGGCTGCGACTTCCGGCGCTGGTGTTTTCTTAATCAGATCGGCACGCTTGATCAATTCCACGTCAAGGCACAGGGACTGCAATTCGCGAATCAGCACGTTGAACGACTCCGGCACACCCGGCTCGATAGCTGCCTCGCCCTTGACGATGGCCTCGTAGATCTTGGTGCGGCCGTAGACGTCATCGGACTTGGCGGTGAGCAGCTCCTGCAGGATGTAGGCCGCTCCATACGCTTCGAGCGCCCACACTTCCATTTCGCCGAAGCGCTGTCCACCGAACTGCGCCTTGCCGCCCAGCGGCTGCTGGGTGATAAGCGAGTACGGCCCGATGGAGCGAGCGTGGATCTTGTCATCGACCAGGTGCGACAGCTTGAGCATGTAGATGTAGCCCACCGTGACCGGCTGTTCGAACTGTTCGCCGGTCATGCCGTCGTAAAGAGCCGTCTTGCCCGAACTGGGCAGGCCGGCCGAGGCGAGCAGCGCCTTGATTTCGCCTTCCTGGGCGCCGTCGAATACCGCGGTGCCGAACCAGATGCCGCGCTTCATGCCGGCACCTACGCGGAGCAGCATTTCATCATCGAGCTCGAGCAGCTGGCGCAGCGTCGCGGTCCCGGCAAACTCCTTCTTCATGAGTTCGCGGGTAGCCTCGACATCGCTGTTGGCCTTGATCAATGCGGCGATCTTGGCGCCCAGCGAATGTGCCGCCCAGCCCAGGTGGGTTTCCAGAATCTGTCCGACGTTCATACGTGAAGGAACGCCGAGCGGGTTCAGGACGATTTCAACCGGGGTGCCATCGGGCAGATACGGCATGTCCTCTTCAGGAAGAATGCGCGCGATCACGCCCTTGTTGCCGTGGCGGCCGGCCATCTTGTCGCCCACCGACAGCTTGCGCTTCATGGCCACGTACACCTTGACCAGCTTGATGACGCCGGGAGGCAGTTCGTCGCCCTTCTGCAGCTTGCCGATCTTCTCGTTGGTGATCTTGCGCAGCACTTCGATCTGCCGCGAAGTCATCTCCTCGATCTCATCGATCTGCTCGTTGACGCGGGGATCCTTGTCGGCGTAGCGGATGCGCTTGAGGTTCTTGGTGGAGATGCGCTCGATGGTTTCACGGTCAAGAGCCGAGTCCTTGGTCAGCAACCGCTTGTTGGTCCGCTCGTCGTGCAGATCGGCCAGCACTATCTTGCCGCCCAGAATCGCTTCAAGGCGCTTCAGGCGCTCGTCGGTCAGAATGCGGATTTCGTCGCCCAGGTTCTTTTCGAGCTTGGCCACGTACTCCGCTTCAATCTGCTTGGCGCGCTCGTCCTTCTCCTGGCCCTTGCGGGAGAAGATGCGAACGTCCACCACCGTGCCCTCGATGCCCGGAGGGCAGGTGAGGGAGGCGTCGCGCACATCGCCGGCCTTTTCGCCGAAGATGGCGCGCAGCAGCTTCTCTTCCGGAGTCAGCTGGGTTTCGCCCTTGGGCGTCACTTTGCCGACCAGGATGTCACCGTGCTTGATCTGGGCGCCGATGCGGATCACGCCGCTCTCGTCCAGGTCGCGCAGCGCGTGCTCTGAGACGTTGGGAATGTCGCGCGTGATTTCTTCCGGCCCCAGCTTGGTGTCGCGGGCTTCGATTTCGAATTCCTCAATGTGCACCGAGGTGTAGTAGTCCTCGCGCACCAGCTTTTCGCTGATGAGGATGGCGTCTTCGAAGTTGTAGCCGCGCCACGGCATGAAGGCCACCAGCACGTTGCGTCCCAGCGCCAGCTCGCCCTGCTCCGTGCAGGGACCGTCGGCGATCACCTGCCCCTTGAGAACCCGGTCGCCCTCGCGGACTACCGGCTTCTGGTTGATGCAGGTGTTCTGGTTGGACCGCTTGAACTTGATCAGCGTGTAAATGTCGGAACCGACTTCGCGCGACAACTGCGTGGGATGATGTTCGCCTTCGACGCGCACGATGATGCGCTCGGAGTCGACCGAGTCCACGATGCCGTTACGCTTGGCCAGCACCACGGCGCCCGAATCGCGCGCCGTCACGCCTTCCATGCCCGTGCCCACCAGCGGCGCTTCGGCCACCAGCAGCGGCACCGACTGACGCTGCATGTTGGCGCCCATCAGCGCGCGGTTGGCGTCGTCGTGCTCGAGGAACGGCACCAGCGATGCTGCCACCGAAACCAGCTGCTTCGGCGAGACGTCGATGTAGTCCACCTCGGCGCGGTTGACCAGCACGAAGTTCCCTTGACGCCGCGCATTCACCAGGTCTTCGGTGATGACGCCTTCGTCGTTGAACTCGATGTTGGCCTGCGCGATGGTGTGCTTGTCCTCTTCCCACGCCGACAGGTAGAAGCTGAACGGGATATGGTCGATGGCGCGCTTGCCCGCCTGGAGGAGCTGCGCATTGAGCCGCGCCGACTCTTCCTTCTCGATGTGATCGCCCACGCGCAGCCCGCTGTCGCCGGCGTTGGTGATTTCGATGTAGTCGAGAATGCGGCCGTCCTTCACCTTGCGGTAAGGCGACTCGATGAACCCGTACTCGTTGATGCGCGCAAAGCACGACAGTGAGCTGATCAGGCCGATGTTCGGGCCTTCCGGCGTTTCAATCGGGCAGATGCGGCCGTAGTGCGTGGGGTGCACGTCGCGCACTTCGAATCCGGCGCGTTCACGGGACAAACCGCCCGGCCCAAGTGCCGACAGGCGGCGCTTGTGCGTGATCTCCGACAACGGGTTGGTCTGGTCCATGAACTGCGACAGCTGCGACGATCCGAAGAATTCGCGGATGGCCGCCATCACCGGCTTGGCGTTGATCAGGTCGTGCGGCATGGCCGTCGAGAGCTCCTGATACACGCTCATCTTTTCCTTGATGGCGCGCTCCATGCGCACCAGGCCGATGCGGAACTGGTTCTCCATCAGCTCGCCGACGGCTCTCACGCGGCGGTTGCCGAGGTGATCGATGTCGTCCACGATGCCGATGTTCTTGCGCAGCTTGAGCAGGTACTTGATGGTCGAGTAGAAATCCTCGGGCGTCAGCGTACGGTGATCGAGCGGCGTCGCGTCCTGGTTCTCATACAGCTTGATGTTGAACTTCAGCCGGCCCACCCGCGAGAAGTCGTACTTGCGCGCGTCGAAGAACATGCCTTCAAAGAGCGCGGTCGCGGTATCGAGCGTCGGCGGATCGCCCGGACGCAGCTTGCGGTAAATCTCGATCAGCGCCTCTTCCGGCTTGCGGATGGAATCGCGGCGCAGCGTGTTGGTGATGATGTTGCCCACGTCGTCGCGGTCGGGGAAGAAGACTTCGAAGCTGGTCGCGCCCGACGAAAGCACCTTGTGCAGGCGGTCGGCGGTAAGCTCCACGTTGGCTTCCACGATCACTTCGCCGGTGTTGGTATCGACCACATCGGACGCGGTGAGCGTGCCGTCCAGTTCGGCCGACTCGATTTCGATCTTCTCGATCCCGGCGGCGCGGATGGCCTTCATGGTGTGCGCCGTGATCTTGCGGCCGGAGTGCGCGATTTCGTCGCCGTTGTGCAGCACCGCGTGCGCCGGCTTGGCGCCTACCAGGTGCGTGGCCACCTTGCCGTCCTGCGGAACCGTCCAGAACAGCTTGCCGTCCGCGATCTGCACGCGGTCGACAGTGTAGAAGGTCTTCAGAATTTCTTCGTCGCTGCGCAATCCCAGCGCGCGCAGGAAGATCGTGCCGAGGAACTTGCGCTTGCGGTCGATGCGGACATAGAGCGTGTTCTTCTGGTCGTATTCAAACTCCACCCACGAGCCGCGATAGGGAATGATCTTGCCCAGGAAGTAGGTGCGGTTGTTGGCGGTTTCAAAGAAGACGCCCGGCGAGCGGTGCAGCTGCGATACGATCACGCGCTCGGTGCCGTTCACGATGAAGGTGCCGTTGGCCGTCATCAGCGGAATGTCGCCGAAGAAGACTTCCTGCTCCTTGATGTCGCGGATGGTCTTGTTGCCGGTCTCCGCGTCCTTGTCGTAAATGGTCAGGCGCACCGTCACCTTGAGGGGCGCCGAGAACGTCATGCCGCGCTCTTCGCACTCCTGCTGGTCATACTTCAACTGCAGGCTGACCGGGTCGCCGCACTTGTTGCAGAAGTCGGGGGTGTTCTTGTTGTAGTGTCCGCACTTGGGGCACAGCACGTCGCCGGGGAGAAACGGATCCGTGATCACCATCGAACCGCAATTGACGCAGGCGGTGCGCAGGTGGTGAAGCCCCTTGAGGTGGCCGCACTTGCACTCCCAGTTGCCGATGGAGAAATCAACGAAGTCCAGCTGCGAGATGCCGCGGAAATCGCTGATCGGAAATACCGAAACAAACACCGACTGCAGGCCCGAGTCATCCCGCTCGTTGGGGAGCTTGTCCATTTGCAGAAAACGTTCGTAGGAACGGCGCTGAACTTCGATCAGGTTAGGAATTTGGGTTGCTGTGGGAATCTTGGAAAAATCAAGCCGGCTCCGGATCGCGCGCTTCTCGTTGGGCATGCTTCACTCCTGAGACTCGGAAGGCCGGGCACTTCGCCAGAAGGGCGTAGCCCGGGCCGGCACCCGAGTCTCGGGGCGCCGGCAGATTTACGGTAAGAAAAAATCAATCGCTACAACGAGCTCACCGCGAAGAGCCCGTCTCACCCGAATGCGCCGGCCTACCTTGCGCAGGTCGCAAGCATTCCGGGTATTCCTCGCCAAGCAGGTTCATTACAATCTCGCGTTCGAAAATTCACCTTTTGGGGCGTTGCCGACCGCTTGGGAAGTGCGCTAGACTTCGCACAATCGAGGACAGGAAACGCGCAGGTCCGGGGATACTGCTGAATAGATCCCTGTGCGTTAAAACCGGAAAAAGGCCCGAAAGACCAGCTTCCGTCAAGACAGGAGACACGAAAGGCCCGCAAGGACGCAATGCCTCACGAGCGTGGCTTGTTGCCAGTGCTCCCGTCCGAATTCTCAATCCCTGCTCTCGCCGATCCCAATGCCGCTTTGTCGCTCTCGCCCGCCTGCCAACGCCACCCGCCAACAAGATTCCGCCTAACTTGCTGACTCTGGGGCACTTATTCTCGCACGATGTCCGCTGTCGAAGTGCCTGGTCCACTCTCCGAACAGCCGACGCTTCTCAATCTCCGTCAACTCTACTAAAAACACGCAGCCCGGAATCGTCCGTCCGTATTCAAGACATGCGGAACGGAACGGGGGAAGCGCAATCCTTATGGTAACGCGTCCCCTCCGGGCTTGCAAGTCGAGCCAGCGTGCGAAGCGATCTACTTGATTTCGACCGTCGCCACGCCTTCGAACTTCTTCTTGATGGCCTCAGCCTCGTCCTTGGTGGCGTTTTCCTTGAGCGCCTTGGGAGCGCCGTCCACCAGGTCCTTGGCTTCCTTCAGACCGAGCGAGGTAACTTCGCGCACAGCCTTGATGGTGTTGATCTTGTTGGCGCCGGCATCCTTGAGGATGACCTGGAATTCGGTCTTTTCCTCGGCCACCGGAGCCGCTGCGCCCGCGCCCGCGCCGCCGGCAACCATCACCGGGGCAGCCGCGGCCGCCGAAACGCCAAGCCGCTCTTCGAGCTTCTTTACCAGAGCCGCCGCTTCGAGCAGGCTCAGGCCTACGATCTGTTCTTCCAACTGTGCGAGATCCGCCATTTTTTTCTCCAATTCAGAACCGTTTTGAAATTGTGTACCCGGCTGCAATTCAGACCGAAAGTTTCCGATGCGCCCAGACCAGCGCCCCCTCGGATTGTCTTGCCGCCAAAACTCTTGAAACCTAAACTCCGCTCGGCGCCTCGGGCGCAGAGGCTTCGCTAGCCACCGCTTCGACTGCCGGCGCTTCGGTTACCGCCGCTTCCGGAGCCGCAGGCGTTTCCGCGACCGGAGCCGCAGGCGCTTCCGCAACCGGAGCCGCTTCGCTAGCCGGAGCCGCGGGCGCTTCCGCCGCTGGAGCCGCAGGCGCTTCGCTGGCCGCCGGCGCTGCTGCCGCAGCCGGAGCTGCCGCGCCAAACTTTTCCTTTTCGACACCCTGGCCCAGAACCACCGCCAGGTCGCGGCCGGTGGCGGCCAAAACCGTCGCCAGGCGCTGTGCCGGCGCATTGATCAGGAACAGCAGCTTGGCGAAGATCTCTTCCTTGCCCGGCATGGTCGCCAGGGCCTTGACCTCTTCGACGTTCAGCACCTTGCCGTCAACAATGCCCAGCTTGAACTGAAATTCCGCGTTCTCGCCCACCCACTTGGAGAAACCCTTGGCCAGAGCCACCGGATCACCCGAAGTAAACGCGACAGAACTGACGCCCTTGAGCCCCTTGAGCGCACCCTCCACCTGGGTGCCCTGGCTGGAGATTGCAGCCAGCTTGTTTTTGACCACGCGGTACTTGCCGCCGGCCTCCCGCACCACCTTGCGGAGCGCGAAATCCTGCGCCACCGTCAGCTTGGCAAAGGTGCCGATGATTGCCGTTGTCGAGGTCTCCAGTTCCTTGGCCAGCAACTGGACCTTCTCTTGCTTCTTTCCTCTTGAAATCGCCATTTTGTGCTCCGCACGCCAGTGAACAGTGATCAGTGAACAGTGGACAGCTCAAAACCGCCCTGAATCAGTGTTCCTGTTTCCAAATCTCTTGAGCCTGCAGTCCCGGACCGGCTGAACGTGTGGTCTGTTCACTGACCACCGTCGGCTGTCCACTGCTTTTAGTGCTTGCCGGCGGCGTCAGCCACGGCCGAATCCAGCGGCACGCCCGGGCCCATCGTCGAGCTCAGTGTCAGGCTCTTGATGTACTTGCCCTTGGCTGCCGAAGGCTTGGCGCGCACGATCGAGTTGATCACCGTGGTTGCGTTGTCAACCAGCTTCTGCGGCGGGAAGCTCAGCTTGCCCACCGGAACGTGCACCAGGCTGGTCTTGTCGGCGCGGAACTCCACCTTGCCGGCCTTGATTTCCTTCACCGCCGAAGCCACATCCAGGGTCACGGTGCCGGTCTTCGGATTGGGCATCAGGCCCTTCGGTCCGAGCACCTTGCCGAGACGGCCGACGACCTTCATCATGTCGGGAGTCGCGATCAGGGCATCGAAAGCGGTCCAGTTTTCCTTCTGGATCTTCTCCACCATCTCCTCGCCGCCCACGAAATCAGCGCCGGCTTCCTGCGCTTCCTTCTGGCGGTCGCCGGTGGCGATCACGGCCACGGTCTTGGACTTGCCCAGGCCGTGCGGCAACACCACCGTGCCGCGCACCATCTGGTCGGCGTGGCGCGTGTCCACGCCGAGGCGCATGGTCAGATCCACGGTTTCATCAAACTTGGCGTACTTGACCTTCTGAAGAAGGCTGACTGCATCAGGCAGCGGATAGGCCGGCTGGGTGACAGCGGCACGCGCCTTCGCAATATTCTTGCTGAGTTTTCTCATCCATCCCTCGTCTCCCACCGCTCTTGCCAGCCCCGTCTCCAGGGAACGCCCCGATTGCGATGCTATCCACCGCGTAACCGAAAGCGCCCAATAGCCGTGGTGCTATTGACAGTCCGGATACAGGATCCGGACACATCTATGAATACTATCCGAGTGGCAAGGCAAATGCAACCACGTTCCTTCCCGATTCCAACAGTGGCCAGCCAGCACGCAAAAGCCGCGCGTAAGTTATTCCGCTTCAAAGGTTAAGCTGCCACCCGCTGGCATCGGCCCCGGTGTCACGGGCGCCCCCGAACCCACCCCGCACGCAACATTTCCCGCCCCCGCGTGTCCAATCTAACTGTAACGAGTGGTTTGAACGAGGCGAAATGCGAGCGAATCGACGCCCCAAATGTGACGCCTCAAAAAGGGAGCAGCAAAGATGATGAACGGGAAATTAGGATTAAGCCTGCTCGCGGCGGCCCTCACAGCGGCCCCCGCGATTGCGCAGAATGAAGGTTCCGGACACGGCCAGGCCGTGGTGACCGTATTGCCGGCGCACGACAAGGAAGCACCATCAACCCTGACGGCGCAGGACCTGAGCCTCCGGGTCAACGGAAAAGACTCCACAATTACCGGCTGGACGCCCTTCCGCGGCCAGAATGACCGCCTTGAACTGGTCGTCATGCTCGACAACGGTTCCCGCGCCAGCCTGGGCACCCAGATGAACGAGATCGCCAACTTCGTTAAGTCCCTGCCGGAAGGCAGCAAGGTCGCGATCGCCTACATGCAGAACGGCCGGGCCATGTTTTCCGGCCAGCTGACCACCGACCATAACCAGGCGCTCAAGAGCCTGCACCTGCCCCTCGGGCAGGTTGGGGCCAGCGCCAGTCCCTACTTCTGCCTGTCCGACCTGGCCCAGCACTGGCCCTCCAACGACCGTACAGCGCGCCGTGAAGTGGTCATGATCACCGACGGCATCGACTACTACAACCCGCGTTACGACCCTGACGACACCTACGTCCAGGCCGCCATTCGCGACTCCGTACGCGCCGGCCTGGTGGTGTACTCGATCTACTGGGAAAACCGCGGCCGCCTCGACCGCTCCGCCTACGGCAACTCGACCGGGCAGAACCTGATGCTCCAGGTCACGCAGGCCACCGGCGGCAACAGCTACTGGGAAGGCTTCGGCAACCCGGTTTCGTTCCAGCCCTACTTCAAGGACCTGGACCGCCGCCTCCAGAACCAGTACGAAGTCAGCTTCAGCTCCCCGCTTAAGAACAAGCCGGAAGTGCAGAACATGAAGCTCAAGGTCAACGGAATTTCCGGCAAGGTGGATGCTCCGCAGGAAGTGCTCGTAAACCGCGCCGGCCTGTAAACCTGCACGCCGATCGCAGAAAGAAAAGCGCGCCGCCCCATTGGGTGGCGCGCTTTTTTTGGTCTAAACGGCTCGGCAGGCGGAGCCGCATCCGGATCGTCAATTCCGAACAGCATCGAAGAAATAGATGGTGATCGTGCCCGCGTCCGCATCGGCGCTGATGATCTCGGCCCCACGATCCGCCGTCAGCCTCCCCACTGCAACTCCACCCCAGCCGCCTCGAGACGAAATCAAGGAAGCCGCCAATTTTTGATCAGCCCCCATCTCGAAGATCATCAGGTTCCTGCTTTCAGCGCAATTCACCACGATGGCCTGCTTCCCACCGCCGCCCAGGTCGCCCGCGGCAACGCCGTTCGCCCCGCGGCATCCCTCCAGCGAAAACGGAGAGCCCAACATCGATTTGAACCCTCCCTTGCCGTCACCAAGCAGAACCGTGACCGCGTCTTCAGAGGGCGAGGCGATATCGCGCTGATAAGGGATGACGATCAGGTCCGGATTGCCGTCGCCGTTGATGTCGTGGACCGCCACCTGCCACGGTTTGGCGCCTGCCTTTACCGGAGAACCCGGCGCATCATGAAATCCGCCCTTGCCGTCCCCCAGCAGGATCGAGACCGTGCCATCGTCAAGATTGGTAGTGACCACATCCGCAATCCCGTCGCGGTTAAAGTCGCCCGAACGCAGCCTCTCGTAGGGCCGCTTGCCAACTGGAAAATAGCGGCCCGGCGTACGCAGGCGGCCCGTCCCGTCCCCGGCAAGCAGTTCGACCTGGTTCGCGCCCCAGCTGTCGGTGACGACATCCGGCTTGCCATCGCCGTTGAAGTCCGCGACCGCCACCCCGTGGGGATGAGGGTTGGAATGCACATCAAAAGGCGACCCCGGCGCCGGCCTGAATCCGCCCCTGCCATCACCCAGAAAGACAGTGACAAAAGGAGACTGGTGGTTGGCAATGACCAGGTCCGGATTGCCGTCGCCATTCATGTCGGCCACGGCAATATCGTTAGGCAGATGCCCCGCCGCCAGCGGTGACCCGGGCGCACGGTGGAATCCTCCCTTGCCATCGCCCAGCAGAACGGTAACCGTCCCGTCGTCGGCGTTGGCGACCAGGATGTCCGGATGATTGTCACGGTTGACGTCCGCGATCGTGATCGATTTGGGACCGCGCCCTACGGGAAGGGAGACCTGCCTCGGATGCAGGGTTGGCGGAGCAGGTGTCGCAGGCAATGCGAACCCCGCAGAAACAATCCCGGCGATGATGCCCAATCGCATTCGAATCGAAGTCCCGGCCCGGTTGAATTCTACCGCTCTTTGCCGCAAAATCCCCGTCACCGGTCCGCACTGCTTCAGACATCCAAGGGTTCGCCGATGAGTCCTCCGCGTCTCGCCGCATTTGAAAACCGCCACGCCGCCCGTGTAACGTGGTCCTATTCGCGCGCGCAAATCATCCGCGAATGCAAGCTTCCCAATTCCCTTCGAAATAGAGGCCTATGCAACACTGGAAGTCCTTCCCTGCCGTGTTGAGTTCTGCGCTGCTGTCCCTGTCCTGCGCCCTGAGCCCTCTGGCCGCGCAGAACCTCAACACCAACTACGCCCGCGACCCGAAGCAGCCCATCGACCAGGAGTATTCCGACCACATCAAGAAGTACACGACCGACCCCTCGTTTCTCTCCCCCCTGGTCGACTATCTGCCCGCCTCGAAGACCGTGCCCACGCCGATGAAGACTCTCGGCGACGTGTCGGGCGCCCCCGACTTCCTGCCCTATGCCGAAGACACATACAAATACTTCCGCTCGCTTGAGTCCGCCAGCCCCCGCGTAAAAGTCTTCTCCATCGGGCATACCGAAGAAGGCCGCGAACAGATCGCCGTGGCCGTCGCCGACGAAGATCTCCTCAAAGGCCTGAAGGAAAACAAGGCCCGCCTTGCGCAACTGGCCGACCCGCGCACCATCAACTTCGACGACGCCAAGGCCCGCGACCTCATCGATCACACTTATCCCGTCTACTACATCACCGGCACCATCCATTCGCCCGAGACCGGCGCGCCCACCGCGCTGATGGAGCTGGCCTACCGGCTGGCCGTCGACGATGCGCCCTACATCAAATACATCCGCTCGCACATGATCGTGCTGATCACGCCGGTGGTAGAAGTAGACGGCCGCGATCGCATGGTGGACATCTATAAGTGGCACAAAGCCAACCCCGGCAAGGACTGGCCGCGCCTGCTCTACTGGGGCCACTATGTCGCCCACGACAACAACCGCGACGCCATGGCCATGACCCTGGACCTGACCCGCAACGTGCTCGACACCTATCTCGACTGGCACGCACAGGTGCTGCACGACCTGCACGAATCGGTTCCCTTCCTCTATGACAACACCGTGGGCGATGGCCCTTACAACGCCTGGGTCGACCCGACGCTGGCCGACGAGTGGGCCGAGCTTGGCTGGAACAACGTCGCGCAAATGCAGAGCTTCGGCATGCCCGGCGTGTTTACCCACGGCGACTTCGATACATGGAGCCCGGGCTACCTGATGTTCCTCGCCGGGATGCACAACGGCATCAGCCGCCTCTATGAAACCTTCGGCAACGGCGGCGCCGACACCGAGAAACGCATCCTTCGCCCGGAGGAATATTCCCGCACCTGGTACCGGCAGAATCCCCCGCTGCCCATCGTCAACTGGTCGCAGCGCGACAACAACAACTATGAGCAGACTGCACTGCTGACGACGATCTCGTATTTCTCGCAGCACACCCACCACTTCCTCGAGAACTACTACCTCAAGAGCAAAAAGGCCATTCAGAAGCCCAGCCTCGAAGGCCCCGCGGCATACGTCATCGCCAACGACGAAGCCCACGCCAACCGCATCGTCGAATTGGTGAAGGTGATGAAGCGCCAGCACGTCGAAGTGCAACAGCTGTCCGCCGCCGCTACCTGCGAGGTTCCCGCCGACAAGCGCGGCGACAATCCCAAGCAGGAAACCTTCCCTGCCGGCAGCCTGGTCGTCCGCATGGACCAGCCTTACTCCCGCGCCGCCGACGCACTGCTCGACCGCCAATATTGGGCGCCCGACGATCCGCAGAAGCATCCCTACGACGACACCGGCTGGTCCTTCAGCGAGTTGTTCAACCTCAAGGTCACACGCGTCACCGACCAGGCCATCCTCAAGGCCGGAATGAACCCGGTAGAAGACCCGGCCACGCTGGCGGGCAAGGTCAGCGGATCGGGCTCGACGCTCGCGGTAGCCAACACCGGGCAGACGACGCTGCTTTCCCTGATCTACAAGCTCAAGGGCGCGCAGATCCAGATCACCGAAAAGCCCTTCGATGCCGACGGGCACCACTTCAATGCCGGCTCTCTGCTCGTCTCCGGCGTTTCCGATGACGCGGCCAAATCAGCACTGCACGATCTGGCCCTCGATGGCGTGCACTTGAGCGCAGCGCCGCCGGTAGCCGCCCACGCCGTGACCGCGCCCCGTGTCGCGTTCATGCACACCTGGCTGGCCACGCAGACCGAAGGCTGGTGGCGCTACGCCTTCGACACCGCCGGCATCCCCTTCGACTACATCAATACCCAGACCGTCGCCAAGCAAGACGACCTCCGCGCAAAATACGACGTCATCGTTTTTGCCCCCGTGAGCCGTGTCTCCGCGCAGGACATCATCAACGGCACTCCGACGTGGCACAACGCCATGCCCTGGCAGAAGAGCGACCTTACTCCGAATCTTGGCCGCCTCGACTCCACCGAAGACATCCGGCCCGGCCTGGGCTATGACGGGCTGGCGCACCTCAAGAAGTTCGTGGAGAGTGGCGGCCTGCTCATCACCTGTGAAGACACCGCCCAGTTCGCCATCGACACCGGCCTGGCCCCCGGCGTAAGCGTAGCCCCGGCCGCCGAGTCGCGGGTGGTCGGCACCGTACTAAACGCCGTATTCGTGGCGCGCGATCATCCCGTAGCCAACGGCTACGACATCAATGTGCCCGTGATCAGCGCCAACGGCATGGCCTTCAACGTCAGCAACACCGTGGGGCGCTCCGGCGGCCGCGTGTTGATGGATCCCTACGCCGAACGACCCACCGGCCGCGGCGGTCTCGAGGATAATGACGAACCGCAGGGCCGCAAGATCACCGAGGCCGAGGCCCTCACCAAGCAGCAGCCCTGGGAAGCCCGCAAGCTGAACGAAGAACAGGTGCGCAACAACCCCGCCGTCATCCCCGAGCAATACCGGCCCGAGGTGATCCTCCGCTTCGCCGAAGGCAAGTCGCTGCTGCTCTCCGGCCTGCTCGACAAGTCATCGCCCATCGCAGAGCACGCCATCGTGGTGGACGCGCATCTCGGCGAAGGCAACGTGCTCCTGTTTGGAAACAACCCCATTTACCGCGGCGAAACCATCGGGACCTACGGACTGGTGTTCAATGCCATCCTGAATCACGACCACCTGGGCCGCCCCAAGCCGTGATCCGTTCCAGTTAACCGTCCACTGTCCACCGTTCACTGTCCACTGTCCACTGTCCACTGTTAACTGTCAGCAGTTCCACTGTTCACCGCCCCCCGTTTTGTGTCATGCTTGGTCGCATGGGAAGCAAAGATAAAGGCAAGAAGGAAGTCAAGAAAGCGCCCAAACCGAAGCCCAAACCAGAGGCGGGCCGCAAGCGCGAATTGTTCACGCCAGCCCCTCCGAAGTAAACTCCGCCGGAAAGCCGCTCACTCCTGGGCGGCTTTTCTGCGTCTGAGCTGTCTACGGGCGAAAGCGGCGGCATGAACTTCGTGTCCCTGACGAGCGCGCAACACGGGCTGCGCGTGGAAACGCTTCACGCGGCAGAGGCCTCTCAGCGACGGTGGTAGACGTCGTATCCCCGCAGTCTGCGCACCAGGGTGTAGTCGCGGGCCAGCAGGGTCGCGGTCTCCTCCGGATCAGGCAGCGGACTTTCGTCGATCTGCAAAACCCTCTTCATCACAATCCACTGGATATGTCGTTTCCCCGCCTCGGCAAACAGCTCACTCGCCGAAAAAATATCCGTTGTGGGGTCAAACAGCGTAACCGGAAATTGCGGGATCCGTCCCGTGGCGTAGAAGAACGGATCTTCGCCCGGGATAGCGATAATCCCGTCATTGGCAGGAATCTCGCGCCCCGCGAACTCAATCAACTCATCCAGGTTAGGCAGAAAGGGTCCGCGGTCGCCCATGCCGCGCAGCGCCGGCGCGGCGGAGCGCAGCAGCGGAGTGTGGGGCCGCATGATGTAGCTGAGGCGGTCCAGCGAATACGCATAGAGCGTTCCGCACACCAGCAGGGTCGCGGAGATCGCCGCCGCCGAGATCATCGCCACCTGCCGCGCCTCCCGCGGAAACCCCGCGAGCACCTGCGCGACCAGCACCATCAGCAGCGGCCATAGCGCGTATGTCGAGCCCCACAGCTGCTGGGCCAGGAACGTTCCGTGGATAGCCGCAAGCACGAAGAACGGTGCCAGGCTGCAGAGCGTGATGCCGCGCCGCAATCCGGCCAGCGCCATCGTGAGCGCAACCAGCAGCCACAGCGGCCACAAGGCCAGCAGATTGTCGCCGCGATCCGCCGCTTCATGATTGATGAACAGGAACACCACCCGGCTGGCTAGTGGCGCGGCGATCAGGCCGGCGGCGATAATTCGCCACCTGAAACGCGCGATGAGGCGCGTGTGGCAAAGCAGCAGGCCCGCGGCTACGCAGGGCAGCGCCCAGGCAAGACCCGGTTCGCGGTACACCCCAAGCATCGTCGCCAGTCCGTGAAGACGGCGCTGGGCGGCGGCGTGCACGGTCCACTGCACGTAGTTCCCCACCCCTGCCGTACCAGCCAGCACTGCGATCGCCGCGGCGGCCGCAGCAGCCATGCCGGCCAGCAGCAGGGCCGGATCCGACCGCAGCGCGGCCCGCAACGAATGCTCCGCCCGGAATTTCAAGACCAGCAGCACAAGAGCCCCCGCCCCAACCGCAAACAAGAACGGCAGGCCCATATTCTGCTTGAAAAAAACCGGAACCACGGTCGCCGCTCCCGCCACCATCGGCGCCAGCGCTTGCCTAACGCCACGACGGCCCGGGGGCTCCTGCTCCACCCGCGCCAGCAGCAACAGCGCGACCAGAATCGCCACCGCGCAATCGCAGTCGTAGATGGGGTGCGGATACACCGAATACACCCCCAGAGGAACCAGTGGCGCCGCCAGCAGCAGGCTCATCACCCACGACGTAGTCGCGCCGAAACGCTTCGCCATCGTGCGCCGCAGGATGCGCCACGCCAGAACGGTCGCGCATCCGCCCGCCAAAGCAGCGTAGGCGATGACCAGAAAATAGTGGCGCCCGCCAAGCCGCATGATCGCAGCCTGGATCAGGAAGGTCAGCGGAGGGTGGAGCAGGGGGAAATCGCGGTACGGCATCTGCCCGGCGGCCATGCGCCAGCTGGTATCAAGCAGGTAGCCGAGGTCCCACAGCACTGCGACACGGAAATTCTGCCCCAGGACAAACCCAGCTGTCGCCACAAACAGTGAGGCGGCTGCGAGTGTGTCTCGCAACCGCCAGCTGTATGTCTCGTGATTGTTGATCGTCTGTCGCCCGTCGTCCCCCGCACCGGCTTCCATGCGTATCTTTCGGCCCGGAGCGGGCGCCGATTAGGCTACGACTTCGATGCCCATCGAACGCGCCGTGCCCTTGATGCTCTTGATAGCCGTCTCCACGCTGGAAGCGTTAAGGTCGGGCATCTTCTGGGTAGCGATCTCGCGCACCTGGGCCTCAGTCACCTTGCCCACCTTGTCCTTGTTGGGAGTGCCTGCGCCCTTGGCAACGCCGGCTGCCTTCTTGAGCAGCACCGCGGCCGGAGGAGTCTTGGTGATAAAGGTGAACGTGCGATCGGCATAGACCGTGATGACTACGGGGATGATCAGCCCCGCCATCTCCTTGTTCTGCGTGCGCGCGTTGAACTGCTTGCAGAACTCCATGATGTTGACCTGGGCCTGGCCGAGTGCCGGACCCACCGGCGGCGCCGGGGTGGCTTTGCCGGCTTCAATCTGAAGCTTGACGTAGGTGGTAATTTTCTTCGGAGGTGCCATTTGGTTCCTTCGGAACCAGCTGCTAGCTCCTAGCTTCTAGCTTTCAGCTGGCCGTTGCCTTGTTCAATTTTGGTGTTGCGCCCAAGCGTTCGCTTGCCAACCGGAGGCTGCTAGGCCCACACCCCGGCTAGAAGCTGGAAGCTAATAGCTAGAAGCTGCAACTACTCAATCTTTTCGACTTTGCCAAACTCCAGCTCGACCGGGGTGGAGCGTCCGAAGATGGTGACCATCACCTTGAGGGTCTCGCGATCTTCGTTGATCTCATCCACCACGCCGTTGAAGTTGGCGAACGGGCCGTCCGTAATGCGGACCTGCTCGCTCTTTTCAAACTTGATCTTCATCCGCGGCTTGTCTTTGGCCGTCTCGGATCGGAAGATGATCGAACTGACTTCCTCTTCAGACAGCGCCACAGGCTTGTCGCCCGTGCCCAGAAAGCCGGTGACCTTGGGCGTGTCCTTGAGGACATGCCACAGATTGTTGTCGAGTTCCATCTCGACCAGCACATAGCCGGGCAAAAACACCCGTTCCACGGTGCGCTTCTTGCCGTTCACGATCTCCGTGACCGGCTCGGTCGGAATCATCACCCGGCCTACCCTGTCGCTCAGTCCGAATGCCTGCACCCGGCTCTGGATCGACTCCCTCACCTTGCGCTCGAAACCCGAGTAGGCGTGGAGGATGTACCACTTGAAGTTGGGGTGCTCCGGCTGGACCTCTGGCGCGGGCTGTTGTTCGGCGGGTTGTTCCAGTTCTTCTGCCATCATTTACTCGATTGAACCTTGCATGCTGCGTCCCGCAGCGTTACCTGCGCCCCGCAGCGTGGCCGCGGGAAAACAGCGTTACTGCGTGCCGCCCAGCCTGGTCAGGATCTCGTGCAGCGCCCGGTTGAAGACCGAATCCACCACGAAGAAAAAGAGCCCGAACAGAAATACGGCGATGATAACCACGGTGGTGGTGCTTTGCACTTCCTTGCGGGAAGGCGTGACGACCTTGCGCATCTCGGCACGCACATCGCTGAGGAAATGGGTGAGCTTCTCCCAGTTCCCTACCACGTTGCCGGAGAGGTTTGCGACGGCGCCGGGTTCCTGCCTCTTAAGCGGGGCCGGGCGCTCTTCGCCATTCACGGTTGCAGTTTTTGAAGCCATACTTCGAATCCTTGGCCCCCGGCGTCGTGCCGGGAACGGTACCTACAGGCATTGTCGCAGTTCTTGCGCCGTTTGGGACTACCACATTTGGTGGCGACCGGATCCGCTGCGGCCGGCTGCCCGTTCTGAACTACGCAAGCGATCAAACTTTTCAAAAACTGGCAGGGGCGGAGGGATTCGAACCCCCAAGTTCGGTTTTGGAGACCGACAGTTTAACCGTTGAGCTTACGCCCCTAAAAACAGGGGTCAGAGATCAGGTGTCAGCGATCAGTCTGTTCGTGCAAGCTAAGGCCGAGAAGGCTCTACCGCAATCCCAACCGATCCCTGAAACCTGAAACCTGAAACCTGTCGTTACTTCGTTTCCTTGTGCGCCTGGTGCTTGCGGCAGCGGTTACAGAACTTCTTGAACTCGAGACGGCCGGTGGTCGTCTTCTTGTTCTTGGTGGTGGAGTAGTTCCGCTCCTTGCACTCAGTGCACTGCAATGTCACAATTTCCCGCATCTTCTTATCCTAACCGATTCTGAGGTTCGCCGGCTGTTCGCCGAGAATTCCAGGGTTCAGGTTCCAGGTTCCAGGTTTCAGAAATCGGCCGCGGCTTGCTTCTCGCGCTTTTCTGACACCTGACCCCTGAAACCTGACACCTATTACTTGATGATTTCGCTGATGGTGCCCGCGCCCACGGTGCGGCCGCCTTCGCGGATAGCGAAGCGCAGGCCCTTTTCCATGGCCACCGGCGTAATCAACTCCACCTGCAGCTGTACGTTGTCGCCCGGCATCACCATCTCCGTGCCCGCCGGCAGCTCCGCCACTCCCGTCACGTCCGTGGTGCGGAAGTAAAACTGCGGACGGTAGCCCTTGAAGAACGGCGTGTGTCGGCCGCCCTCTTCCTTCGACAACACGTAAACTTCGCCCTTGAAGTTGGTGTGCGGCGTGATCGACCCGGTCTTGGCCAGAACCATCCCCCGCTCCACGTCTTCCTTGGGAATGCCGCGCAGCAGCAACCCGGCATTATCGCCCGCCAGGCCTTCGTCCAGCTGCTTCTTGAACATTTCCACGCCCGTCACAACCGTCTTGCGGGTCTCGCGGAAGCCCACGATTTCCACTTCCTCGCCCACCTTCACCTTGCCGCGCTCGATGCGGCCCGTAACCACGGTGCCGCGTCCCGAGATCGAGAAGATGTCTTCAATCGGCATCAGGAAGGGAAGATCAATCGCCCGGTTGGGCTGCGGCACGTTCTTGTCCACCGCATCCATCAGCGCGTCGATCTGGGCTTCCCACTTGGGCTCGCCGTTCAGTGCGCCCAGGGCCGAGCCACGCACCACCGGCACGTCGTCGCCGGGGAACTGGTACTTGGACAACAGCTCGCGCACTTCCATTTCCACCAGGTCGGTCAGCTCTTCATCTTCGACCGCGTCGCACTTGTTCAGGAACACCACGATGTACGGCACCCCGACCTGGCGGGCCAGCAGCACGTGCTCCTTGGTCTGCGGCATCGGACCGTCAGTGGCCGCAACCACCAGGATCGCTCCGTCCATCTGCGCCGCGCCGGTGATCATGTTCTTGATGTAATCGGCGTGACCCGGGCAGTCCACGTGCGCGTAGTGGCGGTTCGCGGTCTCGTACTCCACGTGCGCCGTCGCGATCGTGATGCCACGCTCGCGCTCTTCAGGAGCGTTGTCGATCGAGTCAAACGACCGGAACGCGATCTTCGGGTTGTGCTTCGACAGCACCTTCGTGATGGCCGCCGTCAACGTCGTCTTGCCGTGATCGATGTGCCCGATCGTTCCCACATTACAGTGAGGCTTCGAACGATCAAATTTTTCCTTCGCCATTGCCCTGTGTATCCCTTCCGTTGAACTTTTTTCACTTGCCGCCGGCGACCGCCGGAGGCTGATGGCCTTATGAGACCGGAATCAATAATAGGCGTACGCCTTCAAATAACGATGACGCAGTTCCTGCGGAACCTGTTCGACCAGCCGCAAATAGCGCTCCCGCGTCAGCCCCTGGTCGGAAACCGAAAGAGCCGCATACAGGCCGGGTGCCTCGTTACCGAGAAAGCCGCGCCGCAGCACTTCTTCGAAACTGCGCACTGAAAACTTCGCCCGCGCCACCCGGCTGAGCAGAACGTCCACATCGCGCGCGTCGAACGCAGCGTCAATGAGGCTGTGCAGCCGGGCGTAGCCCTGCTGGTCCTGGACAGCGATGGTAGCCTGCTCAAACATCTTCCCTGCTCCGCGATGGCCTTCTGCGTTCAACCCTTACCGCCGTGCTTTCCCTGGAATCAGTCTTTGATATCTGGAGCGGGAGACGGGGATCGAACCCGCGACCAACAGCTTGGAAGGCTGTGACTCTACCACTGAGTTACTCCCGCAAAAACAGTGGACAGTGCACGGTGGCCAGTGAACAGTTTGCCTTGCGAATGGGTGCCAATTCGATTTCCCCGCCACGGCAACAACTGACCACTGACCACTGTCCACTGATCACTGGGAATTTCTGGAGCTGATGACCAGGATTGAACTGGTGACCTCTCCCTTACCAAGGGAGTGCTCTACCAACTGAGCTACATCAGCCCTCTAAAACCAGCTCTCAGCTTTTAGCCGTCAGCTTTTAGCCCCGTCCTGCCCATGCGAGCCACAGTGGCTCCATCCGGCATTTTCAAGCTAAAGCTGGCAGCCATAGGGCTGATAGCTGTTTCTTACTCGCCCCCGTGACGGATTTTGTCCGCCTGGCGAACCAGAACTGTCCGAAGCGCGAACGTGGCCAGGATCAGGATGGGAATCAACCGCAATTCTACCGGTTTTCCGAAGAGAACGACAGTCCCCTCGCCCAATGTAAACCAGACCAGTACCGCCAGCACCCCGTACAGTGCGAGAGCCACCGGATAGCGTCGAGCCAGATCAGATCCCGAGCGCGTTCCCGGTTGTTCTTCGCGCATTCCAAACCTCAAAAACCAGCGGTTCCTTCATTCCTACCGACCTGAAAAGAACCGCTCACCTCTGGTGCACAGGGGAGGATTCGAACCTCCGTAGCTCCAAGGAGCGGCAGATTTACAGTCTGCTGCCATTAACCACTCGGCCACCTGTGCCCAACTTGCCCTGCCTTGCCTTTGAACCCCGTCAGGAAAGCGCTTTGGCGCACCAGGCTCCGTCCGGAAGCGTCCGGATCGTGTGGAGCCTGGTCCTGAAGTGGGATCACCGCGGAGAACAGGCCCGGCGCCCCAACTCAGGCCCCGGTGAAAACTCGAAATGCCGCCTCAAACTTCGAACGCTTCGCGATCAATGGAGCTGGCGAAGGGATTTGAACCCCCGACCCTCTGATTACAAATCAGATGCTCTACCAGCTGAGCTACGCCAGCCCTTACCCGGATCCCGCGATCCCCGAAATCTGAGGAAAATTTGCGGACACACTTAAGCTCCGCACGTACCACGGCACAGATTCAAAGGTTAGCACAGGCCCGGGCACGGAGCAAACGTACGCGCAGACAATCCCACCCCGCAGGCGGCCCCATGAAACGCAAAATGACTTGACATAACTATTCAGCCGGGGGAACCTGCTAGCGGGTCCCTTCTTCCTGAGGAAAAATCATGAAAATTCACCTTGTTTTCCCGGTCTGTATTGCCGGAGCGGCCCTTCTCGCAGGGTCGATGGGCTTCTCCGCACAGGGCCAGAATGCCAAGCGCCGGCCACGTATCGCCGTCCTCGATTTTGATTACGCCACCGTCATGACCGTGTCTCAATCGGTCTTCGGAACTAACGTCGACATCGGCAAAGGTATCGTTCAGCTCCTCATCACCGACCTCGTCAAAGACGGCAGTTTCTCGGTGGTCGACCGCCAGGCTATGGACAAGATCCTGGCCGAGCAGAACTTCTCCAACTCCAACCGCGCCGACTCCAGCAGCGCCGCCAAGATCGGCAAGCTCCTCGGCGCCGACGCCATCGTCGTGGGCAGCATCACCGAGTTCGGCAACGAAAGCAAAAACACCAACCTGGGCGGCGGCGGCGGCAACTGGCATGGCATCGGGCTGGGCAAACTGGGGCACAACAGCTCCAAGGCCAATGTCGCCATCACTGCCCGCATCATCAACGTCGATACCGGCGAGATCATGGCGGTTGCCGACGGTAAGGGCCAATCCTCCCGCGCCAGCATGAGCATGCTCGGCGGCGGAGGCGACTGGCACGGATTCGGCGGCGGAAATGCCGACTTTGGCTCTCACGACTTCCAGCAGACCATCATCGGGGAAGCCACCAAGCAGGCCGTCGATCAGCTCTCCACCGGCCTCGTTGCGGAAGGAACCAAGGTCTCCACCCGCACCATCACTGTCGAAGGCACCGTGGCCGCTGTCGAAGGCGATCAGATCGTGCTCAACGTGGGTGGCAAGGCGGGCATCAAGGTGGGCGATCAGTTCGATGTGCAGCGGGTCTCGAAGGAAATCAAGGACCCGGCCACCGGAGCCGTGATTCGCCGCCTGTCCAGCTCGGTCGGCGTGGTCAAGGCGACCGACGTCGATGACCTCTCCGCCGTCTGTGCCCCGGTTTCAGGCACAGGCTTCAAGGTTGGCGACAAGGTAAAGACCGTCACCCAATAGCCCCCGGCTGAAAAGCAAACATGCGCGCCCTCCCGCTACTGCGTGGAGGGCGTTTCAGACTGCTGACAAAGTCGTTCTGCAGTATGGAGAAAAGGCCCGGGGCTGAAGCCTCACGCTCCCTTCGGAAGCGCAAACATGGGGGTTTGACCAAAGTGAAACGCCCCCGATTCTTCGCGGAGGGCGTTCATCTCTGGTCCCGCTAATTAGTTACAAATATTCCCCATGCAATTGCCGTCTGGTCGTTCGAGCACCTGCAAACCCGGCGGCCGGAGCCGGAGTATGCTGGCGGATTCACAATCTGCAGCAACCCTCGCCGGCCTCACAGCGCTTCGCCAAACCACGGGAATCAAATCCTTTCCGGCTGATCCGCACCTCAGCGGCCGAGAAACTTCTCCAGCGTTGCGATGTCGCTCTCGGCATGGTCCATGTACTCACCTGCGGAGGCCACGTCACCCTGGGCGATCGCCCCCTGGGCATCGCGCATGTGGTTCTGCATGCGGTTCATCGCTGCCAGGATGTCGCCGCGGATGTCGAGCCCCGACGCTTGCTGCTGGCTGCGAACCTGCTGCACTCCGGCCTTCGCCGCATCTGCCCGGGCCTCAAGATTCGAGTAGCGGTCGCGCGCGTCCCGAACTTCCTTGGCCGAAGCGCCGGCATTCGCCGATGCAGCGGGCGGGGCCGACGCGACCGCCGATACCGACGCCGTTGCTCCCGGCTTCATTGCCGACCCGTCCGTGGGCTTGGGAACGTAAGGTTGACGCGGTGCGTGCGGCTGCGCGCCCGGAGCAGAAGTTGCCGTCATCGGCGCAGCGCCCGCCGGGGCCGTTGCACTGGCAGCGACGGACGTGGCAGACGCAGGATCCGTCCCCGCTGGGGTAGTCCCCGTCGGCTGATTGGCGGCTGGCGCCGTCGCAACCGGCGCGGTCGCAACTGCTGCGGTCCCGCCGGTTGTCGGCGAAGCCGTTTGCGTGTCTGTCGCCGCAGCCTTCTGCCCCGCATGCGTCGAAAACATCCGCGGCAGCACCGTTGCCACCGCGGCCAGGGCGAGGATAGCGGTCACCGCGCCAAGACCGATCCACAGGCCGCGATTGCTCTTGCCGCCCCGCCCCAGTGGAACCACCCGCGCCGGCGCACCCGCGGGCGGCGGAACGTAGCCCGGTGCCGACTGCGAAGCGACCGGCGTCCAGGCGGCGCTGGGAGGAGGTGTTTGGCTCGACGGCGGCGGGTTGCCGGAAAGCGGTGGATTGGTCGATCCCCGGGGCGGCGCCAGCATCGTGGCTTCGTAGGGCGGAATCGCCGCCACCGTGCCGCTGTTAGGCGCCGCCAGGATCGTCGCCGACGGCGGAGCGATCGGAATCTCGAGCGTGGTCGCGATCCGCGCCGGGGCAAACGAAGGCGCCGATACATCGCGCAGTTCCCGCAGCGCGTCGCGGAACTCCGAAGCCGACTGGAAACGCTGGTCGGGCGATTTGGCCAGCGCCCGCAGAATGATCCCGTTCAATGGATGCGAGATCAGCGGATTGACTTCCACCGGCGGCGTCGGGATCTCGTTGAGCTGCGCGTTGAGCACGCTGTAAGACGTGTCCGCCTGGAATGGCTTGCGGCCCGTCATCATCTCGTAAAGCGTGACCCCGAAGGAATACAGATCGGAGCGCGCATCGATGGTGCCGCCCCGCACCTGCTCCGGCGACATGTAATACACCGAGCCCATGGTCGTGCCGGGCCGGGTCAGCTGCATATCGTCGGTCGACTTGGCGATGCCGAAGTCCATCAGCTTCACCAGCCCATGCGTGGTGATCATGATGTTGGCGGGCTTGATGTCGCGATGCACCACCCCCCGGCTGTGAGCGTAACTGAGCGCCTCCAGCACCTGCCCCGCATAATCCAGCACCCGGTCCACCGGGATGCGCGTGGCCGCGGCCAGCCGCTCCAGCGTCGTGCCCTCCACGTACTCCATCACCATCACGAACTGATTGTTGGCTTGAAACGCGGTGCGAAGCTGGGCAATCCCCGGATGCTCCAGGGTGGCGAGGGTGCGAATCTCGGCCATGAAGCGCGCCGCCAGGTCGGCGTCCGAGGCGAAGTCGGGAAGCAGGATCTTCATCGCCTCTTCGCGGTTGGAGATGACGTTGCGAACTTTGTAGACGCGGCCCATGCCGCCTGCGCCAAGCTGCGCCAGAACCTGATAGTCGCCAACCAGCTGCCCTATATCTGCCATGAGAACCTCGCGAGGAGATGGAGTTTCGGGGAGGAAAAGGAAGTCCAGTCCGGGAATGGTGAGAGTCTACGACAGTTTTCCATCGCCCGAACAGAGAAATGGAAGAACACCCGGCACGCTCCATGCCCAAGGCCCACGCAGTGAATAACCCCGTCACGTTGCCTGCTCTCCCTCGCCGCCCGCTCTGAAATAGTGCCGCGAGCGGAGGTTGCGTTGCTGCGCCCGGTAAAGAAAGGCGAAGCCGCCGCGCAAATCTCTTGAAACGCACGCCCCCGCGGGAACACAATGGTGCATCCGATCGCTGTTCCCCCAGGCCCTTTTCCCTTTATTCCGCAATCAAAAGTGCGCGAGGTAATGCACGATGCAGCACGATGCGATCCGGGCCCTTGTGAATCTGTGCCTGGCGACAGCCATGGCAGTCTCCGTACCCGCTGGCAGCCAGGCTCCGCCTGACTCGAGCGCCCCCCTCACCAAGCCGCGTGTGTTTGTCACCGAGAGCCAGTCCTGGGAGGCCGGAGGCCAGGGAGGCGGCGGGGGTGGCATCTTCGTCTCCCGCAGCCACGCGGGCGCCCGGCCCCAGACCGCCGAAATCATCAAGACCTTTGGCGAAAAATGTCCCGACGTCACGGTCAACAACCGTCAGGACATGGCCGACTACATCGTCCTGCTCGACCACGAAGGCGGCAAAGGCGCACTCAGCCACAAGAACAAGATCGCGGTCTTCGAACACTCCTCCGGCGACGTGGTGGTAAGCCATTCGACGCTGTCGCTGGGCGGCTCGGTAGAGAACGCCTGCAAAGCCATCGCCCAGCACTGGGCCATGCACGGACAGCGCCTGCTGGCTGCCAAAGACCCGCCCGCCCCGGCCGTCAGGGCATCATCGATGCCCGCCGCGGCGTCCGGTATGGCGCTCCTCCCCACCCCCGTGTCCCTGCCCGTTCCATCGCCCGGCGGCCATGAAAGCACGCCGGCTTCGCCGCCCCCGGTGGCCACTCCTCCGCGCCCTCCGTCCCCCGCCGCCACCCTGACGATGGAATCCACTCCTGCGGGCGGCGACATCGAGATCGACGGAAATTTCATCGGCAACACCCCCTCGACCGTCACCCTCACTCCCGGCGCCCATGAAATCGCCGTCAAGAAAAAGGGCTTCGCCACCTGGACCCGCAAGATGAACGTGCTCAGCGGCAGCATCCGCCTTACCGCGGAACTGGTCCAGGAGCCCGCGAAATAGAAAACCGGTCTTGAGAGCGAGCCGCATCCCAGCCTCAGCAAACAGGGCCGGCTCAGCGAGTGCTTCACGTGGCGGGTGATCGTCGCACCAATTCCACGCGGTAACTGCATTTCCTGTGATCGCAATCATGGCCGGACAGGAACCGGGCCGACGATGATTCTCGCGGTTTGCGAAATGGAAATTTACGGGCCCAGCAGAGGAGACCTATGCAACGGATCGTTTTTCTTTTGACCTTGGCTTTAACTTCGCCATTGCTCTTTGCCCAGCAATCGGCATCAGGCACGAGCCCCGCCAATGGAGCCGCTCAACCGGCGTCTGTCCAGTCCAGTCTTCCCGCGCCGCACACATTGATGGATGGAACTCCGGTCAAACTTCGCCTTGCTCAGACCATGTCATCGGCTGATGCCAAGGTTGGGCAGGAAGTGCCTTTCGAAGTGGTCGAGGAAATCAAGGTGGACGACACGGTCGTCCTGCCTAAAGGCGCCACTGCCATTGGTACCGTCACCGAGGCCAACGGAAAGAAGAGCATGGGCCGCGCCGGCAAGTTGAACATGAACATCAGCTACGGTCGCTTGGTCGATCAGGAGAAGGTCGCACTTCGCGCAGTGAAGGACTCCAAGGGCGGCGGCCACGTCGGAGCAATGACCGGCGCGATGGTCGCGACCTCAATCGTCTTCTTCCCCGCTGCTCCGCTGTTTCTCTTCATCCACGGCAAGGACATCACCATCCCGCAGGGCACCGAAATCACCGCCTTCGTGGAAGGCGACATGCACCTGGATATGTCTCGATTCGGGGTGGCGCAATCCCCTGCAAACAGTGCGGCCGCGGCAACTGCGGCAACGCTTCAAACCAGCCTGGTGGTCGATTCGACTCCCTCCGGAGCGGACATCGAGGTAGACGGCAGTTTCGTCGGCAGCACTCCTTCCACAGTCACGGTCGCGCCAGGTTCGCACGACATCGCGGTGAAGAAAACGGGCTTCACCACCTGGACCCGCAAGATGAACGTGCTGAGTGGCAGCATCCATCTCACCGCGGAACTGCTCTCCCAGCCCGCTCACTAGGCGAACTGCCTCCCCATTCCGCCCTCCGTCAGGATGGTAGGGTTATCTCTGACGGCTTTCGATGAACCGGCGTACCCGCAGAACGCTTCTGGGAGTGGCCGCGGTCCTGCTTTTGCTGGCCGTGGCCATTTTCCTGCGCTCCAAGGCGCCTCCCGAAGCAGCCCGCCTGCTGCCTGAATCGGATGGAATCTTCTACGTCAACCTGCGGCCCGCGCGCACCTTGTTCCGCATCCGCATGAAACCTCCCCAGCGGGTTCCCGAGTACGAGCAGTTCGTCGAAGCCACCGGGATCGACTGGGAGCGGGACCTCGACCAGGCCGCCATCGCCCTGCACCGCATGCCCGACCCTAACGGCCCCAACGGCCCCGTCGCATATTCGATGGTGCTGGTCGGCAAGCTGACCGGAACCCGCCTCAATCGCTGGCTCGAAGGCCACGCCGTTTCCCGCGAAATCTATGCCGGGCACACCGTCTACGACGTACCGTCTGAAGGCCGCACCGTCCGCGTGGTGCAGATCGGATATGACATGGTCGCGGTGTCCAATACCCCCACCCCGGAACAGATCCATTCCATGCTCGACCGGCACCGCACCGCGGCGCTGCCCTTTGCCGGTTCCACCCTGCTCTCCCGGCATTTTCAGGAAGTGCCGCTGCTGTCGCTGGCCTGGGGCGTGGGACAGATCGGGCTGCCCTTTTCTGAAAGCGGCGCCATCCAGATCCTCGGATTCCGGCTGCCGCTGCAGGCCGACTCAACCATCATCGCCAGTCTTACTCCAGAACTGACCCACGCCGGATCCGTGCACCTGCGCGTGGAAGAGATCGCACCCAGCGAAGAAGCCGCCGCCAGCCAGGCCGGCTCCCTCACCACGCTGGTAGGGCTGGCCCGCGGCTTCACCGCGCCGCTGCCCGATAACCCGGCCAACCGCGGTCTGAAGGAACTGCTCAAGACAGCCGAGGTGACCCAGAAGCGCAACCGCGTCCAGATCTCGGCTACGGTTTCGTCGTCCATGCTCGCCGGCATCGCGGCCAGCGATGACGCCGCCGGGAATCTTGCCCCCGCCCCGCCCGATCCAGGCGTATCGAAGTGAGCTCAACCGCATCGAAGTGAGGGAGTCGCGGAGCACTCGGCCGCGTCCGCACTTCAACAAGGCCCGCAACCCGTTCCAGACAGGCGGATTGTGGCCCGGGCCCGGCCAGTCGAAACCAGCAACCCAGGCCGGTGTCCGTTAAACTTTTTCAGCAACCTGGGCAGGCGGCGCCACCGTGACCGCCCGGCCCAAGCCATCCCCAGACGAGGTCCCATGCAGCGCAAGGCAATTTTTCTTTTCGTGTCGCTCCTTTCCAGTTCCCTCCTTGTACCCAGTGCCTTCGCCGCCGACAACGGCAACACCAAGGCTCTGACCGGCCCGGCGGCGTTCACCGACGCGGCCCACGAGTCGCCCGGCGTCAGGCGCCACCTCACCACCGCCGACCTCCCCGCTCCGGCCCCCGATCAGTCCGTCGATAATGGCGCATCCATGGTGCCTCGCCCCGCCAACGCCTGGCCGCAGGCGCCCAAGGGATTCAAGGTGGACCTCTATGCGACCGGGCTCGACAATCCCCGCCTGCTCCGCACCGCCCCCAACGGCGACATCTTCCTCGCCGAAAGCGAAGCCGGCAAAATCAGGGTCTTTCGCGGCGTCACCCCCGACGGCAAGCCCCAGGAGGTTTCGGTGTTCGCCGAAGGCCTCCATCAGCCCTTCGGAATCGCCTTCTACCCCGCCGGCCCCGATCCCAAGTACGTCTACATCGGCGACACCGATGAAATCGTCCGCTTCCCCTACAAGAGTGGCGACATGAAGGCAACCGGGCCCATGGAAAATCTCGCCGAACTGCCCGGCGGCGGCCGGCTCCGCGGCGGCGGTCACTGGACCCGTGACCTGGTCTTTTCCAAGGACGGCACCAAGCTCTTTGCGTCGGTGGGTTCCCACTCCAACGTCGACGACCCCGATACCCATCCCGAAGAAAAAGACCGTGCCGACGTGCTCGAATTCACGCCGACCGGCGCCTTCGTCAAGATCTACGCCTACGGCATCCGCAACTGCGTGGGCGAGACCATCAACCCCATCACCGGCGAACTCTGGTGCTCCACCAACGAACGCGACGCCCTGGGCAATAACCTGGTCCCCGACTACGTGACCCACATCCAGGAAGGCGGCTTCTACGGCTGGCCCTGGTATTACATGGGCCCCCACGGCGGCGTGCAGGACCCACGCCACAAAGGCAAACACCCCGAACTGCAGGCCAAGGTCATCACCCCCGACGTCCTCGTGAACCCCCATTTCGCTTCGCTTGAAATGCTGTTCTATGAAGGATCGCAGTTCCCCGCCGAGTTCAAGGGCGACGGCTTCGCCTGCGAACACGGCTCCTGGAACCGCGCCGAGCGTTCCGGCTATGAAGTCATCCGCCTCCCCATGAAGAACGGCCGCGCCACCGGCGAATACGAGGACTTCCTTACCGGCTTCACCCTGGGCGACGGCAACGTGTGGGGACGCCCCGTGGGCATCACCGTTGCCAAAGACGGCTCCGTCTTCGTCTCCGACGACGGCTCGCATTCCATCTGGCACGTCACCTACGTCGGCAAGTAAACAGCCGGGGGGAGGGGTTCTACCCCGGAGGTTGCCCCACAAGTCCGGACAGTCTATCGTTCGGACCTGTGGCATGGATCTCTGGCCCCCCATCGGGCCTCCTCTGAACTCATCGTGCGGGCCTCTTTTCAATCGACAGCGGCCCTAAACCGAAAGGCTCCCCCGATGGGGAGCCTTTTACGTGACGAAATACTCCATGTTGCGTTTCCGGAGGGAGCGTGAGGCTTCAGCCTCACGAGTAAGGCCAATCAATTCAGGAGGGCTTCAGCCCCGGGCCTTGTCTCCAAACCGCGGAACGCCCTTGACCGCAGTCCGAGGGCTCCCCATCGGGGAGCCTTTCCCAGTTGCGTGCTAAAACGTCTGCTTACCGCCCGCCCGATGCCAGCGAGTGGCTGTCGGCCACCGCGATCTGGTTGTAGCTCGTCCGCAGGTACTTGTGCGGGTTGACCGGCACCATGTGCAGACGAACTTCATAGTGAAGATGCGGCCCGGTCGAGCGGCCCGACTGGCCCACATAGCCGATCACCTGCCCGCGAACCACGTGCTGCCCCGGGACCACAATCATGGCCGAAAGATGACCGTAAACAGTGAGAACGTCATGCCCGTGATCGATGGTGACTTCGCGGCCGTAGCCGGCGCCCATCCGGGCGTCGTCGACGTCCCCGTCCGCGGCGGCGCGAACCGGCGAACCATACGGGGCGGCGATATCGATGCCGGCGTGGAAGGCTCCCTCGCCATTGATCGGGTCTTGACGCTCGCCGAAGGAAGAAGTCACCCGGCCATCGAGCGGCCACAACGAAGGCGCATCGGCTAGCTGTGTCCAGTCGCCCCGGAACGAAGGTCCAAGGCCTCCCTCGATCGCGCGAGTGACCCGGCCCGACATGGCCTGGGTACGCAGCGCATAGAACTGATCGACCGAGAGCTTAAGATTCTGCGGATTGACGTCGTCGGTCATGGCCAGCGTCTGGGGAGTGGGCGCCGCCGCGGCTTTCGCCGCCGAAGCATGCGCCGTGAGCCGGTTCTGGCGAAGGCCGTAAAGCGTGGTCACTTCGCTGGCCAGCGCGCCCAGCGAGGCCACCTGCACGTCGCGGTCATGGGCCACCTGGGCCATGTGCTGATAATTCTTGCGCAGCGTTTCGCGCTCTTGACGAACCTGGTTGAAGCTCTCTGTTTTGAGCAACATGCGGGTGTATGACCCGGCCAGGCCCACAATCGTGAAGGCGCCGATCAGCGCGGCGGCGACAAAGCCGTAAGCGTAGTGCAGCGGAACCGGAATCTTGCGAAGCCGGCCTTCCTCATCACGCGAAACAAAAAGAATGTAGTAGCGCTTGCGTAGCATTTTTTCTTCTCTCAACTCTCGCAATTCGCCGCCCACACGACACAAAACCAGATCCGGGGCTGACCAAAACCTTGCTAGGTGCTTGGCCCCAAAGGGCCTGGGTTGCAATGAACGAATTTTTAGCGTAACAGCGCAGTATCGCGGGGGTCAATGAAATCCGCCCTGCAGCCGGTCTCCGGCCGGGCGGGAATAAGTCCAGAATGCTTTGATTCTGGTTTGGCCCCCCGGGTTGATCAGGAGGCGAATCTACTTCCCGCGCCGCCACCCGCACTTGGGCTCTATGCTCAAGAAATGAAAGATCGCAGGCCCCGTCCCGTCGCTCCGGCTCCCGGTTCGAAGACGCCCTTTGGCGGCGAGTTGTCGATCCTCCGGGCGATCCGGGAACGAGCCGGTGGCGGCGATCGCAATGGCGTGATCCTGGGGATCGGGGACGATTGCGCCATCCTGCGCCTGCGCCCAGGCGAGGAGTTGGCAGTGACAACCGACCTCTCGATCGCCGGACGCCACTTCCGCCTGGACTGGCACCCGCCTGAATCTGTCGGCCATCGCACCCTCGCCCGCGGCCTCAGCGACCTCGCCGCCATGGGCGCCAGACCGGTTGCAGCCTTTCTTTCCCTGGGACTTCCGCACGACCTTACCGTCGCCCGCGGCCGTCGCCCGGCCTGGTCTGATCGCTTTCTCGACGGGTTGTTTCTCCTGGCCAAAGCCCACCAGGTCCCGCTGGCCGGCGGCGATCTGGCCGAGTCTCCGCTGGCGATCGCCGACATCGTTCTCACCGGAGCGGTCCCCGTCGGAAAAGCTCTCCGGCGAACCGGAGCGCGTCCCGGAGACTCCATTTATGTCACCGGAACGCTGGGAGGCGCCGCCGCCGGTCTGGCGGAGCTAACGAGGCGAGCGACCGCATCCACGGCCTGGAACCCACAAAAGCTGAAGACGTCCCCGCGTAAACTGCAGGATCTGCTCGCTCCACACCTCTATCCCCAGCCCCGCGTGGGCGTGGGAAGTAGCCTCCTGCGCCGGGGGATCGCCACCGCCGCGCTCGACATCAGCGATGGCCTGTCCACCGACCTCGCGCACCTGTGCGAAGAATCCGGCGTTGCTGCCACCGTGGAGCGCGAACTGCTGCCCATCGCGCCCGGCGCCACCCTGGCCGAGGCGCTCCATGGCGGAGAGGACTACGAGCTCCTCTTCACCGCCCGCCCCGCCGCCGGCGTTCCCTCTCGCCTGAACGGCATACGGATAACCCGCATCGGCACGGTCGAAGCCAGCAAATCCGGCCAGCCGCCTCTGCGTCTTAAAGACGGAACCATCACCGCCCCACTCACGCCGGCCGGGTGGGAGCACTTCGCCCCGGCCGCGCCGCGCCGCCGCTGAAGCCTACCAGCCGCCCTCGTCGTCATCCCCGATCGGCTGCCCCGGGGGGGTCGGCAACTCCGGTGCCGGCGCGAACCGCCCCGGCTCTTTTTTGAACCGTTCGATCTCCGCCAGCGCCGCCGCCCGATGCGCCGCAACTTCCGCCGTTCCGGAGGAGGAGTCAGTGCCCTTGAGCCACTTCTCCAGCTTGTCCACCTCGGCCGCGGCCTCCGCGCGCACCTGCCCGCTCGAGGCTCCGCCCCGGCCCGCGTTGATCGTCACCCCTGCTGGAAACGCCGCTCCCGGCGACTGACCTGCTCCCCCGCCGCTGGCCGCCAGGCCGAGCAGGTGATTGAGCACCACATCCTCCACCGTGAACTGGGTCTCCGCCGCCAGTCCGGCCTGCCGCGGCGCCTGCCAGGTGGCGGCCAGCACCGTGTCCACCACGTCTTCCAGGCCCGGCTCCTTCGCGTCGCGGGCGTGAAACTCCACCAGGCGCGCCGCCCGGCTGGGATCGAACAGCAGCGAAGCCGTCAGTTCCGCCGACGCCTCAACCGCTCCCTGGGCGTCGAACGTCAGCCCCGTATGCGCCCCGAATGACTCCCGTGTGCGGGGATAGTCCGGCGGCCGCGGCGGCAGCATGCGCAACAGCGGCTCCGGCAGCGTCAGCGTCTCCGGCGACAACGTCTCCAGTACCGCTTTCAGCGCCTTGCGTTGATCCTCCGGCGCAATCGGCTCCGTCACCATCCCGCCATCCCCCCGCACCGCGTAGCGGTAGTTGAGCCCGCCGATCCACTTGGCCGCCGCCTCCGTCTGGTAGCGATGCAGCAGGTAGACCGGCACCAGTGTGTCTTCGAGCTGCGCCATCGGCTGTCCCGGCCGGATGGCATTCTCGCCGAAGCGCGCCAGCGCCGCCTTCCTCACCTCCAGGATCCGGTTCAGCTCATCGGGAGCCGAAGCCCCGTTATCCCACAGATGCGAATAAGGGTGCGCACTCCCCAGCGGCCGCGAGTCGGCGTCGGTGATGAAGCGCAGCCCGTCCGCCTCGTCCTGCCGCAGCAATTTGTTGAGAGCCGCCGTTTCATCCGTTCCCGGCGCAAACTGCGTATACCCGTACCGGATCGCCGCCTTGTCCCACGTCCCGATGCCCGTCGCGTAGGCGTGCGACAGGTCCGGCAGCCCCGACCCGTCCAGCGTCACCAGCGGATGGGGATAGTCCATCACCGAAGTCCCCTGGCTCAGCGACGATGCAGCAAAATTGTGTTCCAGGCCCAGCGTGTGTCCCACCTCGTGCGCCGCCAGCTGCCGGGTCCGCGCCAGCACCATCGCCTCCATGTCTTTGGGAATGGGCTTGCCCTCCGCATAGGGCGCCAGCAGGGCCTCGGCGATCAGGTAATCCTGCCGCGCGCGCAGGCTGCCCAGCGTCACCTGGCCCTTGATGATCTCCCCGGTGCGGGGATCGACCACCGACATCCCGTAGCTCCACCCGCGCGTGGCTCGATGCACCCACTGGATCATGTTGTAGCGGATGTCCATGGGATCGGCGCCCTCGGGCAGCACCTCCACTCGAAACGCATTGTGGTAGCCGGCCGCCTCAAACGCCTGGTTCCACCAGTTCGCGCCCTCCACCAGCGCCGACCTGATCGGCTCCGGCGCTCCGCGATCGACATAGTAGACAATCGGCTTCACCGGATCGCTGACCGCCGCTTTGGGGTCCCGCTTCTCCAGCCGGTGGCGCGCGATAAAGCGCTGATCCATCGCCGTTCCCAGCGGCACCGAATAATCGCGGAAGTTCACCGGAAAATACCCCGCCCGCGGATCGAAGCGCCGCGGCGTATAGCCCGGTCCCGGCAGCTCGATCAGCGACGTATGATCGCGCACCGTGATGGCATGCGGGTCGGGCGTCACGTCGGCGACGTATTCGCCCTTGGGCTTGCCCTCCGCCGCGAAGGTCAGCATCGCCTCCACCTCGGTGTTGCTGGGAAACGCCCTGGTGTTCTCCATGGCCAGCGCGCTGCGCGTCAGGTCCAGCTTGTAGGTGCCCTGTCCCGCCGTCTGCAGCTGCTCCGCCACCCCGTGCGCGTCGCGCAGAAAGAACGCCGTGGCGTCCACCAGCACCCGTCCGTTCTCTTCCGACTCGATCGCAAATCCCCACAACACCGATTCGGCAAACGACTGCGTCACCGCGATGCGCTCGTCCGGATCCGGCGCCGACGACCGGTACATCATGTTTGGCGCGATGAGCAGGACCTTCCCGCCAATCCGCCGGAAGTGCACCAGCCGGCCTTCTCCCAGCTGCCCGCGATCGAGCCCGATATCGTTCGACCCGATCCCGTAAGGCAGCTGGTCCAGCAGCAGAAAGTCCTGATCGAAGCGCGATATCTCCAGGTAGAGCTTGCCCGCCTTGGCATCCCAGTCGATGGGAAACAACCCATCCTTGCGCTCCATCCCCGCAATCTTCTGGGTCAGCGTCTGCGGCGCATCGGCCGCGGACGCAACCAACGTCAGTGCCTGCAATGCGCACCCCAGAACAATTCCGGCTCTCGCGCCCCGCATGAGATCTTTCATGTGCAAATGATTCTCCCTTCGTGGCCCCAGCGCCCGAATCGACTGGCTTCTGGTTTGGCTTACAGGTTGAGTTTTTACTTTTACAGAAGTGGCAGTTCTGGGAAGTTGCGGCGAAAGAATCCAGCGTCGATGGTGAGCAGGCGCTCCGCCTGCCGCAGCGCATGGGCTCCGATAAGGAAATCGGTCAGGATGCGCCGGGGCGATTCGCCCAGGGCTTCGCGGCGCCTGCCGGAGTAAGCCGCATAGCGCTCTCCCGCCGTCTCCCAGACCGGCTCTTCCAGCCGATAGTCAACCATAACCCCTGTTGCGTTCAACATCGTTTTGACAAATTCAGGCTTCGCTCCGGGATATGCGCACAGCTCCGCCAGGATGGCGGGACAGATCAGCAACGCTCCATCGGCCTTGGCCATCGCCAGCTTGCCCAGCAAAAGCGGCACGGAGGACTCACCGGACCAGATCGCGGAGAAGACGTTCGTATCGATCGCGGTCCTCACTTTTGCCCATCGTCCTCGAAGTCGTCGCCGCGCATCCCGCGCAACCACGCGTGGATCTCCCCCGCAGAGGAAAAGGCCGGAAGCGCCCCCACGAATGCTGCGAAAGGATTTGGCTCCGGACGGGCCGGGCGAAGGACAGTGCGCCCTTCCTCCACTACGAACTCGACCCTGTCACCCTCCCGAAGTCCAAGCCGCTGGCGAACCTCCATCGGAATCGTGACCTGCCCTTTGCTGCTGATAGTGCTGGTCGATTTCATCTTTACCTCTATCCTTGAAAGTAAAGATACCATTTCGGATTCCTTCCGAACTTCAAATTTCACTCTGTGCCCAACCGTCTATCATCAGTACTGCTATGGATGAAAAGAAGGTCAGAGTCCGCTTCGCCCCATCCCCCACAGGGCTGCTGCATGTCGGCAACGCGCGGACAGCGCTCTACAACTGGCTCTACGCCCGGCGCAACGGCGGCTCCTTCCTGCTGCGCATTGAAGACACCGACGTGGAGCGCTCCGAAGCCCGCTACGAAGCTCAGCTGGTCGAAGACCTGCGCTGGCTTGGCCTCGACTGGGACGAGGGTCCATCCGAAACATCCCCGGCCGGCGGAACCCGTGCCCGAAAAAGGCGAATACGGCCCTTACCGCCAGTCGGAACGCCTCGACATCTACGCCGAACACACCGAGCAGCTGCTCAAAGAAGGCAAGGCCTATCCCTGCTTCTGCACCGCCGAAGAGCTCGAAGCCGAACGCAAGCAGGCCATGGCCGAGCACGGACCCCACATCTACTCCGGCAAATGCCGCACCCTCTCCCGCGACGAAATCGACCGCCGCATCGCCGCCGGCGACCCTTTCGCGGTGCGCCTCAAAATAGAAGATCGCCCCCTGCGCTTCCACGACCTGGTGCGCGGCGAGGTCGAGTTCCCCTCTGAAAGCGTCAGCGATCCCATCATCGTGCGCTCCGCCTCCGGCGAAGCCGATGGCGAAGCCGAAGGTATTCCCGTTTACAACTACGTGGTCACCATCGATGACGCGCTCATGGACATCACCCACGTCATCCGCGGCGACGACCACATCTCCAACACCCCCCGCCAGGTCGCCATCTACGAAGCCTTCGACTGGGACGTCCCGGAGTTCGCGCACCTCTCCACCATCCTCGGAGCTGACCGCGAACGCCTCTCCAAGCGCCACGGCGCCACCTCCATCGCCACCTTCCGCGAAATGGGCTACCTGCCCGAAGCGCTGGTGAACTACCTGGCCCTGCTGGGCTGGGGCGCCGAAGACGGCAAGTCAGAGACCTTCACCCTGGGCGAGCTGGTGGAGGCATTCTCCCTGGAGCGCGTAACCCCCTCGCCCGCCATCTTCGACTTCGACAAGCTCAACTGGCTTAACCGCCACTACCTCAAGCAGGCTGAGCCGGCGCGCCTGGCAGCGCTGGCGTGGCCCTACTTCGCCGACAAGCTCAAGGCTCCCGAAGCCGCTGCCCACGAACTGGTCGGACCATGGTTCGAGCAGCTGCTGGCGGTGTTCGTTCCCGCTGTCGATCACCTGGACCAGCTTCCCGCCAAGGCCCAGATCGTCTTCGGCTTTGACTGCGAGACTGCCCGCTCGCTGCCCGACAACGCCGCCCTGCTCGAGGCCGACTCCGCGCGCACCGTCCTCACCGAGCTGGCCGGCCGCGTCATGACATGCTCCGAACACATCACCCCCGCCGTCTTCAAGGGATGGATGAACGAGATCAAGGCAGCCACCGGCATCAAGGGCAAAGACCTGTTCCATCCCGTGCGCATCGCCCTGACCGGCACCCACTCCGGCCCCGATCTCGACAAGCTGCTGCCCCTGATCGAGACCGGCTCCACCCTCGGTCTCGGCATCCCCAGCGTGCGCGACCGGGTGGAGTGCTTCACCGGGCTATGAGGCACGAGCAGGACATCTTCTGGATCGGCGGACGGCAGGGGTCGGGCCTAACCGGAACCAGCCTGAACGGAACCGGCCTGGCCATCGTCCTTCGCCCCCGCGGCGAACGCTGGCTCGAACAGGACATGAGAGCCCTGCGCGACGGCGGCCTCGACAACCTGGTTTCACTGCTCGAGCCCGAAGAAGCCGCCTGGCTGGGCCTGGCGAAAGAGCGCCGCGCCGCGGACCATGCCGGCATCAGGTTTCTCTCCTACCCCATCCCCGATGGGACCGTTCCGGTTGATGAAGCAGGCTTCCGGGGCTTTATCGATGAACTGGCCGGTCGCCTCGCTCGCGGCGAACGCATCGGCGTCCACTGCCAGGGAAGCATCGGCCGCGCCACCGTGACCGCCGCGTGCACCCTCGTCCACCGCGGCTGGTCCCCTCGCGACGCGCTCGACGCGATCGAAGCCGCCCGCGGACGTCCCGTGCCCGACACCGAAGAGCAGCTTCGCTGGATCCTTGCCTACGAGGCCGCGCAGTGACTCCGCCGGCGATGACCGAAGCCTTCCCGCACCGCTGGCACGCCCGGATCCTGCCCGCGCGGCCTCTCATCCTCCCCTCCCGCCACTTCATCTACCCCCGCGACGCCGAAGAAGTGGAACGCGGCGCGCTCGAGCTCATGATCACTCCCGCCCAAGCCCCCTCCCCCGTCGCCGCCTCCGCACCGGCTCAGAACCACCCGGGCTCACTGCCCTTCCTGGCCACCTGCGCGCTCGGCTTTCGCGATCCCCACGCCCCCACCGGCATCTGGTCCGCGCCTCATCCCGACATGCTCTGCGCGGTTTCAGGCGGATACGCCTACATGATCGATACGCTCGACCCGCAACACTTCACCATGCTCCCCTATCGCCCGGTCTTTGCCGTCGTCCCCGCCATCGAATCAGGCCTGCTCCTGTTTGCCGGAAGCCGCTCCGTTCTTGCATGGGGCCGCGACGGACAGGCGTGGGAATCGGAGCGCCTCTCCGATGAGGGCCTCACCCTGGGCACCATCGACGCCGGCATCCTCCATGGCCGCGGCTGGCACCTGATGACCGACCGGGAAACATCCTTCGCGCTCGACCTCCGCAACGGCCGCCTCCTGCCAGACGACCGGTCCTGACCGCCGGCTCCTTTCAACGCCTCCGGCCGGTTTTGGTAGACTCCGTTCACTCCCGCCACGAGGTAAAGAGCATGGAAGAAGAGGCTGCTGGATCTACATACCCGGGAAGAAGTGTTTACCCCTCGAGAGCCGTTGAACAGGCCGCGCCAGCCAGCGGCTTCTATCTCGTTATCACCTACTTCCGCGAAACCAATGCCGAAGCCCTGCGCATCCGCGAGCGCCTGAAAAGGGCCATCGACCTGGCCGGCTCGGAGGCTACCGCCGGCAGCTACGCGGCCCTGGAAGAAACGCAGGACGTGATCCACGCCCAAGTCCTCGAGGCCTCGCGCCGCGCCGACGCCATCGACCGGTTGCGCACCATCGATCCCGCCACCGAGGCCTGGTACGCCCGCGAACTGGTCGAAGTCAAAAACGCCTGGGACGACCTGGCCCGCGTGTGGTCGATTTCCCTGCGTGAAGAGGAGCCCCTCGCCCAGATGGTTCGCCGCGCCGCGCAGAGCCTCGAGACCCTCGACCGCCTGGCCTTCATCTGCGCCTGCCAGACCATCCCCGACGAGCTCACCAACTACCTGCAGAACTACCGCATCGGCACCTGCCTCGACTTCATCTCCACCTTCCGCGACCAGCTTCCCGACGAAGCCTACACCCGCAAGGTGCTGGAAACCCTGGCCCCGCAGAGTGAGCTCGTCCCCGGCCTCATCGACGTGCGCAACGCCAAGGTCATCAAGGCCGACCGCCGCCCCCTCCGGCAGGTGTTGAGCATGGTCCTGGTTCTGCTCACCGTGGCCATCGGCTTCGGCCTCATCGCGGTCGCCGTCCACTTCGGAACCTGGCTCCAGTTCAGCCCCTCCGACTGGCCGGTCGATCGCAGCAAGTGGGCGGTGCTCAACGGCGGCTATCTGCTGGTGCTGCTGGGCGTGCTCGGCCACTGGATCCTCGACCGCGTCAAGCTGAACCGCGCCGGCGCCGACATCACGCCGTTCTCCGAATGGCTCATGTGGATCCACGTCAACGAAGTCCCCATCTGCGTGCGCATCGCCACCGTGTGGCTGCTGGTCGGACTCAGCGTGGCCTTCAAAACCTTCGACCTGTCCAAGACCATTCAGCCGGTGACCTTCTTCACCGCCGGCTACTTCATGGACAGCACCTTCGACGCGCTGATCGGACGGCTCAACACCTTCATCGGCGGCCTCGACCCCGACAAAAAGAAAGCCGACAAAGACAAGGACAAGCACTGATGCGTGCCGCCAGCAAAGTTGAATGAAACACTCCGGGCGAAGGAAGGCGAGGTTTCAACTCCGCAATGCGTGCGAATCAACCGGGCTTCTGCTATCGACGAAAACCCGGCAAAGTTCCGCACAAGCGGTAACTCGCTCGGGAACGTAACAAGATCGGATCGGGATCTTCCAAGTTCACTTCAATGAACGACGTGGAAAGTGCGTTTCCAGCGCGTGTCCGGGAAGAAATGCACCAGAACGTGGCCGATCCACGCGAGCTTGTTACCGATTCCGGTTTGTTCAAGTTGTCCATCAGCGGCATTGAACGACCAATAGTTGAACAGCGGGCGGCCAATGATGTTGGCGCGCGGCACGAAGCCCCAGTAGCGCGAGTCCAGGCTGTTGTGCCGGTTGTCGCCCATCATGAAGTACATGCCGGGTGGAACCACCAGGTCGCCGTCGTGCACATAATTTGAGAAGTTCACAGCCCACGACTCGGTGGCCCCAGTCGCCGCCGATGGGGGTACTGCGGGAAAATCATCGAGGAATTCGTTGAAGTTATCCGTCGTCGTCGGCTGCGCAAATCCGGCAGGCTGCGCGACCCCATTCACGATCACAATGCCGTTGCGAAGATGAATGTGATCGCCCGGTACGCCAATCAATCTCTTCACCAGGGGAGTGTACTGCGGTATTCCATCTGCGTCCGTCGCATCAATACCAGGCTGATAAACGGGCTTGTAGAACACCACGATATCGCCGCGCCTCGGCTCGCGATATCGTATCAGCGGCATCCACGAAACAGGCGGCATGAGCGTGATCCGGTCGACGACCAGGTGATCACCTATAAGCAGCGTGTTCTCCATCGAGCCTGACGGGATGAGGTAGTTCTGAGCTAAGAAGGTCAGAATGAACAGGCCCACCACCAGAACTGAGCAGATGCCGGCCAGCGCCTCGAAAGGAGTCTCTTTTATCTCGGGCGGGGTCTGTGCCTTAGCGGCCAGTCGTGTCGCTTCCATCATCCATACTCTCCACCCGCCCAGAATTGATTCACTCAAATTCTAGCGCGAACCCTCGCCTGCATCTCGGTCATCGGAAGGATTGTGAACAACGCGGAAACACCGCGTAAGCCGAATCACAGGCCGCTACCCCGGCCGCGCCTGAAGAAGTGAACCCTGGCAGGATGCATACCGCTCATTTCGTGCTCGCGACTTCCCACATACAATCCGCGCAGCCATCCGCCGCCCTCAACTCTCCGCCCCGTTCGGAATTGTGTTGAGTCCGCCCCGCACCATCGCGCAGAATGCTCGGTATGATGACGAGCGACCGCCGCGCCTTCCTCCGCCAAACCGCCACGCTGGCCGGAGCCTTCTCCGCCAACAGCCTCTTCCACCAGGCGCACGCGGCCGAATTTCATGCCGCCTCCGCGGGCCTCGCCGGCCTCGACGCCGCCAGCGCCGCGCAGGACGAGGACTACTGGGCCGTCATCCAGCGCGCTTACTCCGTCAATCCCAACCTCATCAACCTCAACAACGGCGGCGTCTCCCCCGCGCCCATCGTCGTCCAGCAGGCCGTCGAACGCTACAACCAGCTCGCCAACGAAGGCCCGTCCTACTACATGTGGCGCATCCTCGACCAGGGCCGCGAACCCCTGCGCGAAAAACTCGCCGCCCTGGCCGGCGCCCAGCCCGGCGAAATCGCCATCAACCGCAATTCCACCGAAGCCCTCAACACCGTCATTTACGGGCTCGACCTCAAGGCCGGCGACGAAGTCATCGGGACCAGGCAGGACTACCCCAACATGATCCAGGCCTATCGCCAGCGCGCCCTGCGCGACGGCATCGTCTACAAGCAGATCAGCTTCGACTTCCCCTGCGAAGACGACGCCGCCATCGTCAAGGCTTACGAACAGGCCATCACCCCGCGCACCAAGCTCATCCACGTCACCCACATGGTCAACTGGGTCGGCCAGACCATGCCCGTCCGCAAGATCGCCGACATGGCCCACGCCCACAACATCGAAGTCCTCGCCGACGGAGCCCACTCCTTCGGCCTCATCGACTTCAAAGTCCCCGACTTGGGCGCCGACTACTTCGGCACCAGCCTGCACAAGTTCTTATCCGCCCCCATCGGAACCGGCATGCTGTGGATCAAGGCCGACAAGATCGAAAAAATCTGGCCGCTCACCTGCAACGGAACCCCGCGCTCCGCCGACATCCGCAAGTTCGAAACCCTCGGCACGCGCAGCTTCCCCCTCGAACAAGGCATTGGCGAAGCCCTCAACTTCCACAACGGCATCGGCCCCGCCCGCAAGCAGGCCCGCATCGGCTACCTCAAGAACTACTGGGCCTCGCGCGCCCAGGCCATGCCCAAGGTCAAGCTGCACACCTCGCTCAACCTCGCCTGGTCCTGCGCCATCTGCGGCGTCAGCGTCGATGGCATGACGCCCGCTGAACTCGAGAACGCTCTCTTCGACCGCTACAAGATTCACACCGTGGGCATCGTGTGGGAAAACATCAAGTGCGTACGCGTCACCCCGCACGTTTATACCTCCATCGCCGACCTCGACAAGCTGGTGCGCGCCCTCGACGAGATCAGCTCCAAGGCATAAATCGCACTCCACCCCCGTTCGAGAGAAGCCCACAATGCACCGCTGGTTCATCGCCGCTGTCTTCATCGCCGCTGTCTTCACCGCACTGCTTTCACCGTCTGCGCTCTCCGCGGCCGGCGCGCCCAACTATTCCATCGAGGCCATCCGCTACGCCACTTCGCCCGGCGTGCCCGTCTCCGAATTGGTCGTCGATGGCCCCAAAGATCAAAAGGTCGATATCGCCATGGTCGTCTGGCTCATCCGCGGCGGCGGCCATACGATCCTCTTCGACAGCGGCTTTCATCGCGACACCTTCCTCAACGAATTTCCGATGAGGGACTACCTCCGTCCCGACGAAGCCGTCAAGACCGCCGGCGTCGATCCCAATGCGGTCACCGACATCGTCATCAGCCACGCCCACTGGGATCACATGGGCGGCATCGATCTGTTTCCCAAAGCGCAGGTGTGGATTCAGAAGGACGAGTACCGCTACTACACCACCGACGCATGGCAGCCCGGCGGCAACCACGGAGGCATCGATCCGGAAGACGTCAAGGCGCTGGTGCAGGTGAACACCGCGGGCCGCCTTCACTTAATCGATGGCGACAACGTCGAAATCTTCCCCGGCATCCGCGCCTTCACCGGCTCGCGTCACACCTACGCTTCCGAATACCTGCGCGTCGATGGCGACCCGCCCTTCGTGCTCGCCTCCGACAACGCCTACTTCTACCTCAATCTCGAGAAGCACCTGGCCAGCGCCACCTTCAGCGACACCGACCACGCCGCCAACATCGCCCAGCAGGCGCGCATGATCAAGCTAGCCGGCTCCATCGATCGCGTCGTGCCCGGCCACGACAATCTGCAGTTCCAGAAATTCCCCACGACAGGCCGCGTCGCTAAAATCAGATGAACTCTTCCGTCACTTCTCCGCCTCGGCGCTCAGGTTCGCGCATGGCGGAGTTCTATGGCTCCGCGACGGCCATCCCGGACACATTCGCAACCAGCGGCGCGTAGCCCGCATACACCCCTTCGAACACAGCGTCCCAGTGCGCCGTGAGCGCATAGGCGCGTGCCGCCTGCCGCATCGCCGCGTGCCGCGCCGGGTCGTCCAGAATCTCCGCGATCGCCGCCGCAAAATCGTCGTCCGCCACGATCCGCCCGGTCTCTCCTTCATGAATGATGGCCCGCGGGCCGCCGTCGGGCGTGACGATCGCCGGAACCCCGCTCGCCAATGCCTCCAGCACCACGTTGCCAAACGTATCGGTATGCGAGGGAAACACAAACAGGTCCATGTTGGCGTAAGCCTCCGAGAGCGCCTCGCCGCGCAGCACCCCGGTGAACTCCGCCCGCTGCAGCTGTTCCCGAAGCGATGCTTCTTCCGACCCGTGACCGATGATGAGGAAGCGGAAATCCGTGCGGCCCATCTGCTCCAGCTGCTCGTGGATGCGCGCCAGCATTGCCACGTTCTTTTCCACCGAGAGCCGCCCCACAAACCCCAGCACAAACTCGCCCGACCCCGCCGGCCGCGTCCGTTTTGCAGGATGAAACAACTCCGCGTCCACGCCTCGCGGCATCAGGTGGCAGGGCCGCCCCGTAAGCCGGCGCAGCTGTTCGCATAACTCCAGGTTGGGCGCATACAGCACCCTCGCGATTTTGTAGAACGCGGAGGCCGCATTCATGGCGATGTCTTCGATGGTGTGGCCCGTAGCCTCGGCGCTCTCTTTGGACAGGTAGCGCAGAAACCATTCCGAACGGCGCGCCGCATACTCGTGCACGTTGGTATGCCAGCTGGCCGCCAGCGGCAGGCTGTAGCTCCACGCCAGCCCCGCCCCCAGCAGTCCCACCTCCGAAGGTCCGGTGATGTGAATCAGCTCCGGCTTGAACGCGTCCAGCGTCTCCTCGATCAGCGGAATGTGCCGCGGGAACGCCGGATCGAAACGCAGGTCCTTTTCCAGCGCAAAGGAGAAAATGCCGCGCGGCAGCTCCAGGGTCCAGACATTGCCATCCTTGACCAGGTGCTCAGTCCGGTCGCCTGCCCGCACACACAAAAAAGGAAGATTGCGCCGGCGCGCAAAGGCTTCGAAGTGGCGGCTGGTATGCGCCACTCCGTTCACTTCGTGGAACGAGTCAGGAAAGTACGCCACGCGGGGCATTTGATCGGTCATGAATGAAGGCCGGCGTTCAGAAAGTGGATGCTCTCCCCCGCCGAAAGAAGCAGGGATCGGCAAAAAATGCAACGCCGGGATCAGCCGTACGCCCACCGGCGCGAGCTGGCGAAAACAGCACCACCGCAACCCGCGGCGCCGGAAGCCGGCCATCTCCTCCGGCAACGTTGAGAAGGGCCTACAGCCCTTCCAGTTCGCCCAGTTGCAGCCGCAGCTGGTTAGACTCGCTCCACGCCATGCGCAGCCCGCTTGAAACCGGACGCCGGCCAAGCAGCCTCACCATCGCCAGAGACCAGGTCATCAGAAAAGGCGCGGTTCCCGACGGCCACAGCTGGCTCAGCGGCGTGTCCTCGCCCTTCGCATTGGGGTGATACACACGGTCGTCCCAGCGCCGCGATCCCTGCGGAAATTCAGGGTAGTCGCGAATCGCGTCCAGCGTCGACCGCAGGATACGATGCTTCCACGGCTCCGCATACTGCGGCATGAACAGCACCTTGCTGCGCCGCTCGCGGCGGATCTCGTGCACGAATTCGGTGAAGCTGGTGGCGTTGGTCAGGTTGATGTTGGCATTGGGCTCGATGCCGTGGCGGTCACCGCCGGAGATCAGCAGCATGTTCCACTTTTCAGCCAGCTGCCGTACCCGCCGGTTCTCCTCCCAGTGGCGCAAGCCGTTCAGTTCCAGGGCATGCAGGTACTGGCCGTTCTTCAACAGGAATTCGTTCACCAGGACGTTGTGCTTCTCCGCCCCCACCATGAACAGGTCCCACACCGGGTGGTTGAACACCACCATCACATTGGGCTCGTCGTTGAGCGCCACCAGGATCTCGGTCAGCCGCTTTTCGTCGGGACGGGCGGTGTAGTCCTCGAGCGTGGCCATCCACTCGTGGGCCTTGGCGCTGGGAAGGTTGTGTACCCCGAGATGGAAGTCCTGCACCCCGCCATACGGCGCGCTCCACTCCACCGACACCGGGATCTGCCGCGCGCTGGGAACGCTCCGCAGCAGCATCGGGGCCTTGATGTTGTCGTGGTCGCTGATCGATACCATCGCCCCGATATCCAGCTTTTCGATCTGCGACGTTTCCAGATCGAAGGCCAGCTTGGGCGTCAATGGCGGAGTCCAATAGCTGCGTTTGTAATTCACCCGCAGGCCGTGATTGTTCTCCGACCGCTGCTCCATGCGGGCGAGCATCGGCCGCAGCAACGGGTACTGGTTCCCCATGGTGGCGAGGAAACTCAGCGTTTCCTTGGATTGGTTGGTGTGGCTGTGAAGTGAAACCCCGGTGCGGAACCCTTGTGCCGCGCGCTGGTCAGACCAGAGGTACGAGATGGTCGAGTTGGCCATTCTTCTCCCTTCTGAGCACGAATTAAATGTGGATTCTTTCGTCTTAGTGTCCCCCTATACCTATAAATGCCTCATGAATACGGGACGAATGGCCCTTCAATTTGCGGTGAGAATCTATAGAATTAACGAAAAATCCCGGTAAAAAAGGGCGAAACCCCAGCACTGTCAGGTCTGAGTAAACGTGCGCGGCGGGGAATGATGATGATTCAACCATCGGAATGATTTCGATCAGGCTATCATCCGGAATGCGCTTTCTGCTCACAATTCCTTTGCTATGTGCGCCTTTGCTTTTCGCAGCCGAGGATAACGCCATAGCGAAGACCTATCTCGACAGACTCCACCGCATGCACGTCGTCACCGCCGGAGGCCGCGACCGGGCCATTCCTCCCGAAAAGGGCCAGTCGGAAGCCAGCGACCCGCAGTTGGCTTCGGACCGGCAAACCGCCGGATGGCTGGTGAATTTGTGGGATTCCTGCTGCGTTTCGTACCCGATCCCCACCGAACTGGTGATCTGGCGCGCCGGTCGCATACTCCGGCGTATCCATCCCGGGCAGGCCATCTTCGGCTGGGTCTTCCTCAACGGCGGCAAAGAAGTCGCCTACCACACCGCGCCGCTCCACGGAGACGAGATCTACCTGTGCGCGCGTCTCGACCTGGCCACCGGCAGGCAGCTTGAATCCTGGTCGATCAATGACCGCAAAAAAGGTACGCCCGACTGGGTGAAACTGCTGGCAGAGCGGTTTCCCATGCCCGAAGACGACCCCGAACCATAACTCCGGCGGGCAACCCCGCCGCGGAGTGCCGGCCACCGCTACTTGCGCGTACGGGCCATCTCCGGTCCCAGAAACTCTTCGATTCCCACCCCCGCCAGCAGTTCCGGCTCCGGCGTCAGACGCGCTTCGGGAACCTGGCCGGCAGAGGCCTCCGGCGTCAGGTAGTTCTCCGCGAGCCCCCGGCGAAGCATCTCGAATGCCTCTTCCGGCGTGTCGGCGTACTGGAACAGGTCGATGTCCTTGGGCGAAATCGCCCCTGTATCCACCAGCGCATCCAGGTTGAGGACCTTCTTCCAGTAAGCCGACCCATAGATCACCACCGTGATCTTCTTGGCCAGTTTCTGCGTCTGCGCCAGGGTCAGGATCTCGAACATCTCGTCCAGCGTCCCAAACCCGCCCGGAAAAACCACCAGCGCCTTCGACAGGTAGGCGAACCACAGCTTCCTCATGAAGAAGTAGTGAAACTCGAAATTCAGCGACGGAGTGATGTAGGGATTGGGCGCCTGTTCGAAGGGCAGCCGGATATTGAGCCCGATGGTTTTGCCCCCCGCCTCGTGCGCCCCGCGATTGGCCGCCTCCATGATTCCCGGCCCCCCGCCCGATGTCACCACGAACCGGTGCCGGCGGGAAGGAATCTTGCGCGCCCACGCGGTCAGCAGTTGCGCCAGCCGCCGCGCGTCTTCGTAATAGCGGGCCATCTCCACCGCGGCCACCGCCCGCTTGCGCTGCAGGTTCGAAGCCCGTCCCTCGACGATCTGGGGGATACTCGCCGGCTGCTCTTCGCTCGGCGCCGGCTGCTGCGAACCGGTGTTGTCCAGCAGTTCCAGCGCGTGGTCCGCCTCTTCGCGGCCGCGAAAGCGCGCCGACCCGAAAAACACCACCGTGTCCTGAATCTGTTCCTTGCGGAAGCGCGCCAGCGGCTCGCAGTATTCGGCCACAATGCGAATCAGGCGGCCGTCCGCGCTGTTGAGAAACGATGGATTCTCATAGGCCAGCGGCGCCCGCTCCAGCGGAGGCGGAATTCCACCCCCGGGAATCGAGGCCACCCTCTCTCCCGGCTTGACCTGGGACGCATCGGTCCCGGCCGGCAAAGATTGCGCCTCGGCCGCTGTTTTCGCTGGGGTTGATGCGGGGTCCCGCTCCCGGTTTGCTGTTTCCGAACTCTGGTCCATCTCTTACCCGTCCCGGTGGCGAACCGCATCCTGAAAAGCAATCCACAGGTTCAGCAGGCCCAGCCCCGATATGATGCCGCGCACCGCTCCGTTGGCAGCATAGATCGACAACGTGGGGAACTGGATGAAAAGCGGATTCTGGTCCCAGAACATGTGCGACCACGGAACATAACACACCGCCAGCCCGATATACATGCGCAGCAGCACGCGCAGAAACAGTTCTGCGCGTTCAAGCCAGCGCGGAATCCGTTGTGGAGTGGGGCGGGTGACAACCGGCTGCGGAGGGACTTCCGCAGCGGGGCCCGGCGCAGTCACGGCCGCTGGAGCCGGGGTCGCGGTTAACGAAGGCGATGTCATTTCCGGCTGCTGGGCCATTCCTCGAATACACTCGCCGCCCCGGCATCACTCACCCGGAGTCACTCCTCGGATGAACTAGCTTTCGACCCCCGCGGGGCCGGCTTGGGAACGGACTAATGCAACGGTAACACAGGGGAGCCTGCCGGGTTGGTGACCGGTCCAACCCCCACGCCCGTTCACCTACCGCGGCGAAACCAGCATCAGCGGGTCGGGCGCGACCCGGCATCCGGCCGGAGACGCGAATGTCAGCACCTGCCCGTCGCTGTATGTGACCGATTTGAGCTCCACCCACGTGGTTGCCGCGAATCCCGGCAGCCGCAGCTCCGCCGTCGCCCCGGGCTCAATGCCCTCGTCCAGTCTCACCGTGAACGTCCGGCTGATTTGATACGCCCGGTCGCTCCTCTCGTCCAGCCCCATAACGTGGTCGCGCCCGTTGATGCCGCTTACTGTGACCGTCGCCTTCACCATCCTCTGCAGGGTCGTATCCGGCCGCGTGTCGCGCAGCGTCATGTACAACCGCGTCGCCGAAGCCTCGGTCCGCGTCTCGTCGTTTTTCGCGGCCCGCAGCGCGCCGCCCGTTCCCTGCTTGACCTGCATGGCCAGCGGACACGCCGTAGCCAGAGGGGCATACGCCACTGCCCCGCCCGACGTCTTCCACTGAACCACCGTGTTGGGAGGAGAAGAGGGCGGCGTCACGGGCGCTGGCCCTGCCGCTGAATGCTGCGCCGGCAGCCCGGTCGAAAGGCTGAACAACAGGGTGGCAAACCTGGCAGCGGTTTTCATCGCGCGCTCCTTTCACGATCCCCGGGCAAATCGCGTACAGCCACACAATACTCCCGCGCCCCCTTCCCGGCAATCATTCTGCGCATCCTTGGTTTTGCTGCGATGGAATGCCTCCCCGCGAGTCAAAGTGATAGGCTTTGTTGCAACTTAGTAACCATGTCAGGAAGCGTCCATGCGGGTTGCACTGTTCACCGAGACGTTCTTGCCCAAGGTTGATGGCATCGTCACGACCCTCTGCGAGACCGTCCGAGAGCTTCGGGCTGACGGCCACGAGGTGCTGATCTTCGCTCCCGAGGGCGGCATCACCGACTTCGAAGGCGCCCGCGTCATCGGCATGAAAGGCCGATCCTTCCGCCTCTATCCCGAGCTGCGGCTGTCTCCGCCCCGGGCCTCCATGCGCGAACAAATCCGCGAGTTCCGCCCCGACCTGCTGCACGTCGCCGACCCGGCCCTGCTGGGAGTTGCCGCCCTCTACTATGGAGGCGGCACCAATGGCGGCGCCCTTCACCTGCCGCTGGTCGTCTCCTACCACACCGACCTGCCCGCTTACCTGTCCTATTACCGGCTGGGTTTCCTCACCCCCCACATCTGGAAGATCATGCGCGCCCGCCACAATCGCGCCACCCTCAACCTCTGCACCTCGGCGGCCATGATGCAGCAGCTCAACCAACACGGCATCGCGCGCGTCGAGTTGTGGCCGGGCGGAGTCGACACCTGCCGCTTTCGCCCCGGCCGCCAATGCCCCGACATGCGCGACCGCCTCACCGGCGGCCACCCCGAAAGTCCACTCCTGCTCTATGTCGGGCGCCTCTCCGCGGAAAAGGATCTGGAGCGGCTCCGCCCCATGCTTCAGGAGCTTCCCGGCGTCCGCCTCGCCCTCGTCGGCGACGGCCCTCACCGGAAATTCCTGGAGCACGCCTTCTCCGGCCTCCCCGTCCACTTCGCCGGCTTTCTCCGTGGCGACGAACTGGCCGCTGCCTATGCCTCCGCCGACATCTTCGTCATGCCCTCGCGGACCGAAACCCTGGGCCTGGTCGTGCTCGAAGCCATGGCCTCCGGGCTGCCCGTCGTCGGCGCCCGCGCCGGGGGTATCCCCGAAATGATCGACCACGCCAAAACCGGCTTCCTCTTCGACACCCCGGGGGAGGCCCTCGAGTCGATTCGCGCACTGTTGAACTCGGAAGAACTGCGGCGCACCATGGGAGAAGAGGCTCGCGCCAGCGCCGTGCTCAACAACTGGAAAGCGGCGACGAAAAGGCTGCTGGGGCACTACCGCACGGCCTGTCTGACGCAAAACGTGATCCCGGATTCAGCCCCGGCCCCGCGCCACCCCGGCCTCGGATTTCGCGCCCGCAAGGCGGCCCGCCGCACGACCCTTTACACCATCCGCAAACTGCTGCCCTGACCCGGTTCCGGGAACAGGTCTCCTCCCAGGAAGACGCGCTTCTCTGCACCGAACCACTTGTCTGTCCGAAAGCTGTTGCCTGTCCGAAAGGTGAGCCTTGCCGCCCTAGCGTCCGCTCAAACGTGCCGCGGCCGCCTTCGCCGGGACCACTTCGTAGGTGCCGTAGTCGATGGTGAGCACCGCCGTCCCGCCCACCCGCACCCGCGTCTTGCTGCGGTTCTGCGCCGGCAGCCAGAAGCCGTCGGTCCGGGAATATTCATGATTGATGGCGGTGCTCGAGATCCAGAACGAAGGATTCTTGGCCGGCTCCGCCTCGACCCGGGTCAGCGCGAACTCCTCCGCATCCACCCACACCTTGCCCCGGTAAAGGAACTTGTTGCTGGTGATCGGCTCAACCGCCAGTACAAAAGTCGGTCGATCCCCCAGCGTCTCGGTTCCCAGCAGGCGAAACTTGTAATTGGCGGGGCTCAGATCCGTGGCGTGATGGTCTTGCCCGGCTTCCATCTCGCTCTGCACCAGCCGCTTAAGCACCTTATCGACCAGCAGCCCCGATCCGCTCTGGGAAACGATCCGGAACGATTTGCCTGACGCGGAGTCGTAACTGGCTTCAACCACCAGCTTGGCGTCCAGGTGGGCGTACCCCTTGTATTCGACCTCGTAATGCCGCACCGACTGGTAGGAGCGCAGCTCTTCCTTGCGGGCCTGGTTGTGGAGCCGCATCTGTTCGACGATCTGATCGACACTCGGAACGGTAGTCGAGATCGACGACGCCCCCGCCGCAGAAGCCTGCGCGGAGCACGAGGAAGAAGCGGCGACTGCCGTCACCGCTGTTGCAATTAGACACACGACCGCAATCCTGCGGAATTTCATGAAGCGAAAGAGCATTGCTTCCATGATATCCCGCGTGTCATTTCAATACTGAAACTTCTTATGAACGGTACATGACAATAGCCGGGCGAGGGACAGGCCTCAAGGGCCCGGATCCAGCCCCCCGGCCCCGCTTTGCGTGCGAATCTCAGGCCGGTTCCAGCACCTGCATCATCGCCGGCATCTCGTCCGCGCTCGGCCCCCAACTCGCCGGCACCGGCACATCCAGCAGCCGCAGATACACGCTGAACTGGCCGCGATGCTGGTACCAGTGGCTCAGCATCACGTCGCGCAGAAACAGCCCGCGCGGCTGCGCCATCACCTCGTGGCTCCCTGCCAGCAGGCGGAAGGTCTCCGCCATCGCCGCATCATCATACTTCGGCAGCAGGTCGCGAACCGCGGCAATGCTCTCGTCAAATGCCAACAGGATCTCCTCGTGGCTCCCGGGCTGGGGGAAATTGAACCCCGGCGCGGTAGCCGGATTCTTCTGAACGAAATGCACCAGGCCGCCCGGCACGGTGGCCAGATGGTAGGCCAGTTGCCCCGCCGTCATTGACCTGGGGTGCGGCCGCCAGGTCAGCTTGTCTTCCGGCAGGCGCTCCAGATACTTGCGGGTAACGGGAGCCTGCACTTCGAATTCTGAAAGCAGCGTTTGCGCGATGGTCATCGGGATTCTCCTTACGTGAAATTCGGGTCAGCGTTGCGGTGCGGTTTCCACCTGTCTCTTTTCCGCGCGCAGGCGGACCTGCTCGTGGATGTAATTCCACCCGGTCGATACCCCACCGCGGTACTCGTCCTGGATCAGCCCAAAACCGGAATGGCGAAACAGGATGGTGGTGACGCCGCCTTCTTCCTTGAGCCGGTACTGAACGTTGTTGGCCACCGGCTGCGACATGAACAGCGGTCCGGCAAACTCCAGCAGCGTGGGCCGCTTGATCGCCTGCACGCTGGCCCAGAAATGGCCATTGTCGCCGCCCAGGTCGCGATACCACCGGCCCCCCGGCCACGCTTCCAGCTTCATCGGCATCGGGGTTCCGTCCGGCATCTCGTTGCCTTGGCCTAGCTGCTCCAGCAATGTCTCGAACGTGACTGCCAGCGGCGCGTTGACCCGGATCTCCTGGGTCACAGTGAGAGAGAGGCTTTCAATTTCCGTCATCGTCTGCGGCATCGTTTCTCCTGTCTAAGTTTCCCTTGATGGATTCGCGGCTTTCGCCTCGGCCTTCTCCTTGACGCGGTTGAGCTGGTGGCTCCAGTAGCGCTCGAAGAACTGCGTCCATTCATGCATGGGCTTGATGGCCTCCGCATGCGTCCGGTAGAGCTTGTGCCGGCCGTTGCGCCGGACTTTCACCAGGCCCACATCGCGCAGCACCCGCAGGTGCTTCGAAACCGACGGCTGATCCACCTTCAGCAACGCCACGATCTCGCCCACCTCGCGCTCCTGCACCACCAGCAGGGTAAGGATCTGGCGGCGCCGCGGTTCGGCGACTGCGTTGAACACATCCGAAGTGGTCGCGGCTCTTGCCATGTCCAGTACATTACGTACCCATATGGGAATATGTCAAGCGCGAAATTCTTCCGCTTTCGCCACCACGTATGAAAGCGTTTGCAGATGGAGAGTTAACGTTTTAGTATGCGTGCCTATGAAGATTTACGTCCGCGCCGCTGCCCTGCTCGCTTTCAGCTTTGCACCTTTCCTGTCCGCCCAATCTCCCTCCTCGGGCGATCCGCTGGCCCCCACCCGCGACACCAAATCCGCCGCCGATATCGATCGCGAATGGCAGCAGTCCGTGTCGAAATACGACGCCGAGCGCACCCGCCTTCTCGCTGAAGCGCGCAAGCAGGAAAACGATGGCCCCTACCGCCCCGACTGGGCCACCCTGAACAAGTACCAGCAGCCCCAGTGGTACAAGGACGCCAAGTTCGGAATCTTCATTCACTGGGGTGTCTACTCCGTCCCCGCCGCCGAGAGCGAGTGGTACCCGCGCAACATGTACCGCCCCCAGGAAGGCGCCTACAAAAACTTCCACGAGCACTTCGCCAAGGGCGACGAGTCGAAAGGCTACAAAGACCTCATTCCGCTCTTCAAAGCCGAACACTTCGACGCCACCGAGTGGGCGCGCTGTTCAAGCAGTCGGGGGCGCAGTACGTCGTGCCGGTCGCTGAACATCACGACGGCTTCTCCATGTACGACTCCGGCCTCTCCGACTGGACCGTCGTCAAGATGGGACCCAAGCGCGACACCCTCGGCGAACTGGCCAAGGCCATCCGCGCCGAAGGCCTCCACTTCGGCCTCAGCTCTCATCGCGCCGAACACAACTTCTTCTACGACGGCGGCCGCGCCATCCGCTCCGACGTCAACGACCCGAAATACGCCTCGCTCTACGGCCCCGCCCACCAGTGGTTCGAAGCCGGCGGTGACGACCACTGCTCTCATCAACGACTGGACCTGGGTCAGCGAAGCCTGGACCAATGACTGGCTGGCGCGCGACACCGAACTGGTAGAGAAGTACAAGCCCGAAATCGTCTACTTCGACTGGTGGATCGGCCAGCCCAACTTCCGCCGCGCCGTTGCCGAATTCGCCGCCTTCTACTACAACTACGCTGCCGCCCACGGCTACACCGGCGTCATCAACTTCAAGGACTACTCGCTCAACTGGAAAGCAGCGGTACGCGACTTCGAACGCGGCCAGCAGGACCGCATCATCGCCGACCACTGGCAGACCGACACCTCCATCAGCGACAAGAGCTGGGGCTACATCGAGAACGATACCTTCAAATCCCCCGAGTTCCTCGTCCACCAGCTCACCGACATCGTCAGCAAGAACGGCAACCTGCTGCTCAACTTCGGACCGAAATCCGATGGCACCATCCCGGATCAGATCCGCACCACCCTGCTCGAAATGGGCGCATGGCTCAAGGTCAATGGCGAAGCCATCTACGGCACCACGCCCTGGAAATCCTTTGGCGAGGGGCCAACCCAGGTCGTAGCCGGCGCCTTCCATGACACCGACACCAAGCCCTATACGCCGCAGGATTTTCGCTTCACCGCCAAGGGCGACGCGATCTACGCCATCGGCATGGCCTGCCCGTCCGACGGCAAAGGCGCCATTCACGCCTTCGGCACCGCCGCGCAAGGCGCCCCGCACATCGCATCGGTTGAGCTGCTGGGCTCGTCTGAGAAGGTCACCTGGAACCAGGCCGCCGACTCTCTCGACATACAGCTTCCCTCCGGCGCAGCCTGCAAGTACGCCTACGCCCTGAAGCTCACGTCCTCGCGCTGAACCCGGTTCCGGAAATGCTTTAGACCCGAAGCAAACAGCAAAGTGGCGTTCTTCTAAATGAAAACGCCACTCTTCAACCCACTCAAAAATCTACCTGTATTTCGCACCCGCACTGAGGCTCCATCCGCTCACAACGACCAGCTCACCGCGTCCAAGCTGACACGCGTTGGGGCGGTTATACCGCGACGCGTTTACCTATTGCGCACGCTACTTATTGGTACTTAAAAAAATCGCGCCGGTACATGGTAGATACTGACCCACTCCGCTCCTCTGCCCTGATCAGTTCAGGTCCCGAGGTGATACCCCGTGTTGAGAAGACTTCTTCCCTTCGCATTCTTTTCCTGCGTACTGGCCATTCCCGCCGGCATGCATGCCCAGGTGGTCCGCGACACTAACCGCTGGCCCACTCCCAACTTTGAACTCTACGGCGGATACTCCTACGTCTTCCGCACCTATAACCCCACCAGTACCTCGGTGGCGACGAGCGGAAGAAATGGATGGGATGCCTCTCTGAAAATCCCCGTATTCGGCTCCTTTCTCGGAGTGAAGGGCGATGTATCCGGCAGCTATCTCAACCGGAGCAACGATCCCAACCTGAATCCCAAAACTTACTTCTTCCTCCTCGGCCCGCAGGTCTCGGTGCACCTTGGCCGCTCAACGATCTTCGCGCACGGGATGGTAGGCAGCGCCCACGTTACCCAAAACGCCATTCCCAATCTGCGTTCCGATAACACCTTTGCGGTCGCAGTCGGCGCGGGACTCGATGCCGGCTTCAACCGCTGGCTCGCGTGGCGCGTCACCGGCGACTACTACAACACTCACTACCAGGCCACGAATCGCAACCTCAGTGAAATCGTCAACTCCAACGGCCGCATTTCAACCGGACCCGTGTTGCGTTTCTAATTCGCGCAAGTACTCTATGGGCGTCGCCCACCGGAACGCGTCGCGGTATCGGCCACCCTGCGGCGCGTGCTATTCTCGCCCCGATGAAAGCATCCACGGTGTATCGGCGAAAACTGAATCGACGCGCCTTTCTGTTGGAGGCGGGAGCGGCCGCCGCTGCCGTTGCGTGCACCCGGCGCGGCCTGTCGCTGCAGGGAGGCTCCCCCGCCATCGAGGCCATCGCTCACGATCCTCTCCGCCCCGCCTATCACCTGCTGCCGCCGCACAACTGGATGAACGACCCCAACGGCCCCATCTGGTGGAAGGGCAAATACCACCTCTTCTACCAGCTCAATCCCCACGCCGCCGTCTGGGGCGACATGCACTGGGGACACGCCATCAGCACCGACATGGTGCACTGGCATCATGAGCCCATCGCGCTCGCGCCCACCCCCGGCGGCCCCGACAGCGAAGGCTGCTTTACCGGATCCGCCGTGGTCTCCAACGGCGTGCCCACCATCATCTACACCGGCGTCCAAAACGCCCCGCCCGACCAGGCCACCATCCGCGACGGCAGCGACAAGCTCCGCGAAACCCAGATGATCGCCACCGCCGAAGACGACAACCTGCTCCGCTGGAAAAAAGACGAAACCCCCGTCATCGCCACCCCTCCGCCCGACGTGAAGGTCACAGGGTTCCGCGACCCCTGCCCCTGGAAGGAAGCCGACGCCTGGTACATGGTGGTAGGGTCCGGCGAACGCGGCAAGGGCGGCTGCGTTCTGCTCTACCGCTCCACCGATCTGCGCCACTGGGAATACCTGCACAAGCTCGCCGAAGGCAAGCCCAACGGCAGGCAGGCGCCCAATCCCTGCGACACCGGCGAAATGTGGGAGTGCCCCGACTTCTTCCCCCTCGGCCACAGCCACTACCTCCAGTACTCCGCGGAAGGCAAGGTCATCTGGACCACCGGCGACTACGATCTCAAGACTCGCCTCTACACCGCCCAGCGCCACGGCATCCTCGACCACGGCGCCTACTACGCGCCTAAAAGCTTCACCGCTCCCGACGGCCGCCGCATCATGTGGGGCTGGATTCGCGAAACCCGCCCTGAAGCCGACTTCTCCGCCGCCGGATGGGCCGGCGCCATGTCGCTGCCGCGCGTCTTTACCCTGGGCCCCCAGGGCCAGCTTGAAATGCATCCCGCCGCTGAAGTGGAGAAGCTGCGTGGACCCAGCCAGAAGGCCACCGTCGAAGCCGGCCAGCCCTTCCGCCGCAAGCTCTCCAGCCTGCAGCAGGAACTGCACCTGCCCATCGGGCTGCTCCCCGGCCAGAGTGCCACCGTCCGCCTGCTGGTCGGAGGATCGTCGGTGTGGGAACTGGCCGTGGACGTCCCCGGCAACGCGGTTCGCTGCGGCGCGATTCAATTTCCGCTGCCCGGCATGCCCTGGCCGCGGCCCGAACTGCGCATGTTCATCGACGGATCGGTCATCGAGTCCTTCATCGGAGGTCGCGAAGCGCTCACCAGCCGCGTCTATACCGTGAAGCCCGGCGATACCGAAATCGAAGTCGCCCTCAATGGAAAAGGCAAATCGGCGCTCGAACTGTGGCCCCTGCAAGCCATCTCCCCCGACCGCCTCACTTCCTGATTCCTCAATTTCAGACCGGCCTCCTTCGACGGCCCCACCGCCAATTGCCTTGCGTACCGCCCACTTCGCGCGGTTTTCCTGTTCGCCGGCTGAAATTCACCCGCTTCCACTCCGATATAGTGTCCGGGAGGCTTACCTTCCCTAAAGGACTCACAAACATGACCATTGATCGCCGCCGGTTCCTCTCGGCCTGCAGCACTGCGGGCATCACCTCAGCCCTGATGCCGGGCGTCCTCTATACCCTGGCCGCGCAAGCCCAGCCCTCCGACGGCACCGATCAGACCAAACCGCCGAAGATCACTCCCGAGATGATCGACCAGGCCGCCATTCTCGCCGGCGTCGGCCCCTTCTCCGACGAACAGAAGAAGATGATGATCGACGGCCTCGTCGACCAGAACGGCTCTGCCAAGGCCATTCGCAAGCTCAAGCTGCCCAACTCCGTCGCGCCCGCGTACATCTTTCATCCCCTGGCCGCGTCCGGTGCCCGGCAGCCCGCAACCGAGCACGAACCGCAGCGCGCCACCGCCGAGTCATGGAAGCCCCGGGTCGCCGCCGGCGCGCCATCGCGCATCGAAGACCTCGCCTTCGCCCCTGTCACCGAACTCGCCGCCCTGCTCCGCGCCCGCCAGATCACCTCACTGGCGCTCACGCAGATGTACCTCGAACGCCTCAAGCGCTACGACCCCAGGCTGCACTTTGTCGTAACCCTCACCGAAGAGCGCGCCCTTGCCCAGGCCCGCGCCGCCGACGCCGAGATCGCCGCCGGCAAATACCGCGGCCCGCTCCACGGCATCCCCTGGGGCGCCAAGGATCTCCTCGCCGTCAAAGGCTATCCCACCACCTGGGGAGCCGGCGGATTCGAACACCAGTCCTTCGACGAAGACGCCACCGTTGTGCAGCGCCTCGACGCCGCCGGCGCCGTGCTGGTCGCCAAATTCACCCTCGGCGCTCTGGCCATGGGCGACAAGTGGTTCGGCGGCCAGACCCGCAATCCCTGGAATCCAAAGCAAGGCTCGAGCGGCTCATCTGCCGGCTCCGCCAGCGCCGTCGCCGCAGGCTGCGTAGGCTTCGCCATCGGCTCTGAAACCCTCGGCTCCATCTCCTCGCCCTCCACCCGCTGCGGCGACACCGGCCTGCGTCCCACCTTCGGCTTCGTGCCCCGTACCGGAGCCATGGCCCTGAGCTGGACCATGGACAAGCTCGGTCCCCTCTGCCGCTCCGTTGAAGACTGCGCTCTTGTGCTTCAGGCCATCTACGGCCCCGACGGCAAGGACGCCTCCGTCTACCCCGCGCCCTTCCACTGGAATCCCGGCCTCGATTGGAAAACGCTGCGCATCGGATACCTCAAAAATGGCTTCGACGACCCCAAGCCCTTCGAAGCCCCCGCCGCCAGGGAAGGCGAAACACCCGAGGAAAAGAAGCAGCGCGAAGAGCGCTCCGCCTCCATGCAGGCCAACCACGCCCGCCAGGCTTACGACCATCGCTACGATCTCGCCGCGCTGGAAAAATTGCGCGCCATGGGCGTAAAACTTGTCCCCATCGACTTGCCTAAACTTCCCTATGGAGCCATGACCCCGCTGCTGGGCGCCGAAGCCGCCGCGGCCTTCGACGACCTCACCCGCTCCGGCCGCGACAAGCTCCTCACCGAGCAGGGCCCCGGCGACTGGCCCAATTCCTTCCGCACCTCGCGCTTCTATCCCGCCGTTGAATACATCCAGGCCAATCGCGCCCGCACCCTCGCCGTACAACAGGTCTCCGCGCTCTTCGACACCGTGGACGTGATCGTGACCCCCTCCAGCGGCTCGCAGCTCGTTGCCACCAATCTCACCGGCCACCCGGCCATCATTCTGCCCAACGGGCTGCGCGGCGCCGACGCCCCCCAGCCGCCTAAGACCGACGAAGGCGAAGACGACAACATCGGCGGCCCCAACACCCCGGTCTCGATCACGTTCCTCGGCGGCCACTACCAGGACGCCAGGCTGGCCGCCTTCGCCCGCGCCTACCAGGAGGCCACCGGCTTCCACAAGCAGCATCCGCGCCTGGATTGACGGGCAAGGGTGCTGCCAGGCGAAACCTTCACGATGACGCTACTATGCCGCGCTTGCTTAATAAAGTTCTGTGTGAATGCCGATATTTCTTCGAATAGGGGCATGATACGGTGTGTTGGCCGTCACTGCCGGTCGACCCTGAGGGAGGCGTAGAGTCCTCAATGGACCTGCGGCAGATCCGCACAGACTCGATCGACGCCTGAGCCAAGAGCCGGCGCCCGCGAGCCGGGAGCAACGCATTCAACACCGCTCCCTTGGCTGCCCCGGTGATCCAGAACCGAGGAAACTATGGCAAAACGCCTTTTCGCGCTAATGAGCGCCCTGATCCTTGCGGTGGCCGCAGGCTACGCCAGCGAGCCCACCACCAAAATCGTCATACCCCTGAAGAAGTCCAGCCCCTGGGACGGCAAACAGATGTACACCGGCTATTGCGCCCCGTGCCACGGAGCCGATGGCCGCGGCAACGGACCGGCCGCCGCCGCGCTCAAGACTCCGCCCACTGACTTGTCCACCCTCGCCCGCGACAACCACGGCAAATTTCCCGACCTCCACGTGCTTGCCATCCTCAAGTTCGGCGTCGAGACACCTGCCCATGGCAATACCCAGATGCCGGTGTGGGGACCGATCCTCAGCCAGGTCAATACCCGCGACAGCCAGGAACAACACATCAGAATGTTCAACCTCTCCAGGTACCTCGAAACTTTGCAGGTGAAGTAACTACGGCGTGATGTGATCACGGGATGGTTCGGCCGCATGCGCAGCGAGGACAAACTCCGCCAGGAGTAAACCTCGCTGCCTGCGTCTGTTTGCATAAAATGACTGACTTTGCGGAAAAGCAAAGTTGCTATTCCCTGCGTGTGACACGATTTCGTTATTGCACTTACCGGCAAGTAATGAAACATGCGTCCCTTAAACGGCGCTGACTGGATTAGTTACAAGCAAGATATTCAGGTAGGCGGCCCTGTGTTCGAGCGTTGACTCAACCCCCCGGAGAGATTGTCTTCTCTGCACGCCCACGGTTGAGGCCAACTAAAGAGGTTGATGGGTCAGACGTCTCGGCGATTCCGCCGCTCAGATCAGCCCTGAATTTGAATCACTCTACCGGCCGCTCCCAATGACGGCCTGAGAGATTTTGCGCTCATTTCAGCTTCACTCGAACTGCGCTCTGTCCCGCGGCAGCGTCGCCGCCGCATGGGAACATCGCTGTCCTCGAGTGTTGGACCTGGCCTCGCGTCAAAGGTCCCTCCGTTGCTGCTCCATCGGTTCGCTGGACCTCGTGTGCCCACAGGCACCGGGGAGAAGCTGCACAAATCTCCGACTAAAAGGGCTACCATGCGACGTCTCTCAAAACTCTTCCTCTCTGCGAGCTTTCTGCTCGGCCTGACTCTGCCCGCCTTCGCCGGACTTACCGTGACCACTCCGCTCAGTCCCAGCAACCTCTCATCGCCGTTTCCGCTTTCCGCCGCCATCGACACCTGCTCCGGAGAAAAAATTGCTTCCATGGGATACTCCGTCAACTACGGCCCCACCACGGTCTTCATGAAAGTCAGCACGCTCGATACCCAGGTCACGCTGCCCCCGGGCGGGTACACGCTGCACGTCAAAGCCTGGGGTAATCACGGCGCCGTTTGCGTATCGGATGTGGCCATCACCGTGTCGAACTTCGCCTCCGCGGTTCCGCTCAACGCCGCCAGCGCCGGCAGCCTGCAGGCCATGGGCTCCTGGAGAGCCACCACCGACGCCGGCACTCCCGGATCCGCCACCGGGAAAATGGCCATGAGTGCTTCTCCATCACTCAGCGGCCACGCCCGCCAGTTCAGCACCACCTTTGCTAATTACGGCGGCGAGCGCTACAGCCTCTCCTTCGGAGACGACGTGGACGCCACCAACTTCCTCTACGACGCCTCCGTCTATATCGATGGCTCGGCCAGCGGCCTGGTCAATATCGAAATGGACATGAACCAGGTGATGTCCAACGGCCAGACCGTGATCTACGGAGTCCAATGCTCCGGCTGGACCGGCACCTGGGAATACACCACCAATGCGGGCACACCGGAAAAGCCCGTCGACAAGTGGGTCTCCTCCACCGCGCCCTGCGACCCTCAGAAGTGGGCCGTCGATACCTGGCACCATATCCAGATCAGTTACTCGCGAGACGACCTCGGCGCCGTAACTTATAACTACGTCTCTATCGATGGCAATCAACAAAACATCGATGTCAAGACCCCATCGTCCTTCGCGCTTGGATGGGCGCCGGTGCTCGTGACTAACTTCCAGATAGACGGCGCCACTGCCACCGGCAGCACCGCCAGCGTCTATCTTGATAACCTGACTATCTCGCGCTGGTAAATAGAAAAGCCGGCTTTCCAGCCTCACTTACTGCAATTTATAGCCACGTGAGGCCGGAAAGCCGGCATGTTCTGCGACTTACTGTCCGGGCAGCGAGTTATCCCTCGGAACATCGCCGCCGGCCTCCGTCGAGATCACCCGCGCGGTGCTGGCGCTCAAGGTCGTCACCTTGTGCGCTGCAAGGTCCACCTTGAAGCTGTCAACCAGGGCGGGCGGCGGGATCGGCGAGGGCGGTGTCGTGGTCGTGGTCGTAGCCGAAGGCTGCACTCCCAGCGAATCCACCTGGATCGTGCCCGGCGCCACGGTGATGCGCAAAAATCCCCACATCGTCTCGTTGTACTGATCGAGGCTGATGGTGTTGCCCTGCCCGTCCGGTTCGCTGTGACTGCCCGCCACCGGCTTCTGCTTCTTCGCGTTCACCTTCATCTTCGACAGGTTGTAGTAGCCGCCGTTTCCTGCGACGACATACGGAATCTGCCGCCCATCCGCTGCCAGGGTGCGCGTGTACCGCTCATAGAGATGCGCGTGTCCCGACAGCACCAGGTCGGGCCAGATCCCGGCCTGCTTGCATGAGTCGTCAATCACCTTGAGCATGGCGGCGCTGGGAAAATGCTGGCTGCTTCCCGTGAACGGCGGATGGTGCACCGCGATGATCAATGCGAACGGGCTCGTGTTCTGCGTATCGGCGGTGCGCGCAGCCAGTGCGGCCTCCAGCTGCGCGGTCAGAAACGTCACCTGGTCGTTGCCGATATTCGCGTCCCCCAGCAGCCCCGCCGTTTCGCTGGTGTTGGAGTAGAGCCCGATGATCCGCGCGAAGGGCGCAGTCAGCACAAAGTAAACCCCGGGCTGGGTCATCGTGCTGCGCGCAAAACTCGGTGCGCCCGGCGCCGGCGTCGCCGTGCAGAAGTTGTCCCAGAACGGCTCCAGCGAAAAATTCACCGGCTCGTTCTTGTATCGAACTCCGTCATGATTGCCGGGGATAGCGAAGATAGGCGCGTTGTAGTTGCGATAAGGATCGTAGAACTGCTCCGGATAATACTCCTCCTGCCCGAAGTAATAGACCACGTCGCCCAGGTGATAAAAGAACGCCGACAAGCCATTTGCATAAGTTTTGCCTTCCATGTCGGCGGCCATCGCGTCCGATACCGTGAGCTGCGGCTCGGCGCGAACGATGCCTCCCGTGTCGCCCACCGAATGAAACACCATGTTGCCCGCCGCCTCGATCTGCGCCACCGCGTCAGGCCCTATCACCGAGCTCAGATCCATCACCGGGGGATTGACCCGCGGCGCCGGAATCGCCTCGATGACCTGGTTCGCCTGGATATTCTGATCGGCCGCAATATCGCCCGCGCTGTACTGGAAAAAATCGTCGGCGGTGTAAGTGGGATTGGCAAAGACGAATCCGTTGCTGGACATGAAAGAGACCTCTCGTATCGGGGATATGTGGCCCGACATCTATTCGCATGAACGTGGGAAAGCCGGGCCGCTCCCGGCGTGACCCGGGTCCGAGCGAGATTCTACACTCCGTCTGTAAGACGTACATGAAGAGCCTGCGCCCGCGCCCCTGTACCATCGGGACATGGCGCTGGTCGAAGTCAGGGGCTTGGGCAAAAGCTATCCGCGGCGGCTGGGGCTGCGGACCGAAATGCGCCCCGTGGTCGAGAACGTCTCGTTCTCCATCGAGCCCGGAGAAACCCTGGGACTGGTCGGCGAGTCGGGCTCCGGCAAGTCAACCGTCGCGCGCATGATCCTCGGTTTGGTCAAACCGACTACCGGGACCGTCGTGGTCGACTCGCTGGAGGTGGGAAACGCATCGGGCGAAGACCTGCGCCGCCTCCGCCGCCAGATGCAGCCCGTTTTCCAGGACCCGTATGCCGCCCTCAATCCCCGCATGAAGGTGCTTGAGATCGTCACCGAGCCCTGGATCATTCACGGAGAAACTGGCGGAGATCAGCCCGATTCACCGTCCGGCCCTGCACGCAGCCAAAAAGCGCGCCTCCACGACCGGGCTGCCCACCTGCTCAAAGAAGTCGGTTTGGAAGAGTCGGCGCTCGTGCGCCATCCGCACGAATTCTCCGGCGGGCAGCGCCAGCGCATCAACATCGCCCGGGCACTGGCCCTGCGGCCCAGGCTCCTGATTCTGGACGAGCCGGTTTCAGCTCTCGATGTCAGCGTGGGAGCGCAGATCGTCAATCTGCTCAGGCGGCTGCAGCGCGACTACGGCCTGACCTACCTGTTCATTTCGCATTCAATGCCGCTGGTGCGCTATCTCAGTACGCGCATCGCGGTCATGGAGCGGGGACGGCTGGTGGAAATTGGTGAAGCGGAGTCACTCTGCGCAGCGCCGCAGCAGGCTTACACCCGGCAGCTGCTGGCGGCCACGCCGGAATTGCCTTCCGGCGTAGCCTGAGCGGATCGCCCCTACTGCTGCGAAGGGGGAGGCGTGGCGGGCTTGTCCGCCGGGGGAGGAGGCGGAGGTGTCGCCTGCTGCCCGCCCGGTGCGGCCGAAGGAGGCGGAACACCAGGACGTGCGCCGGCGCCGGCCGGAGCTCCCATGCCACTACCCGGTGCGCCGCCAGGAGCACCACCAGGATGGGCCGCGGGCATCTGCAGGTCCGTCATGTCCACCAGTTCCACGTCAAAAATCAGGTCCGACTTGGCCGGAATCCCGGGATGGTCGGCGCCATGGTCGGGCATCGCCCGGGTCCCATAAGCCAGCTGCCAGGGAATAAACAGGCGGCGCTTCCCGCCTACGTGCATCCCGTTAAAACCTTGGTCGAAGCCCGGAATCATGCGCCCGATGCCGATGGGGAACATGGCCGGCTGCGGGTCGCTCGTCTTCGGCTTGCCGTCGGCATCCATCACCGGCTTGCCGTCGGCGTCCATTACCGGCTGGCGATGGTCTTCCCAGGAGTCGAACTTGACCCCGTCGACCGCTCTCCAACCCGTGTACTTGACCTTGTACAGCTTCTGCGGCTCGGCTTCCGGTCCGGTCCCGATCTTGATGTCTTCATAACGCAATGTGAAAGCGGTTTTTACCACACCGTGAACCACCGGGATGTTGCCCGGAAGCTTCGCCGCCGCCGTGGCGCTGTGCGCCGTCGTGGAGGCGTGGGCCGCGGTGGCTGCCTTGGGGGTGGAAGTGGCTGTTTTTGCAGCAGTTTGAGCTTGTGCGGCCGCGGCGGCAGCCAGACAGAGGATCAGGGCAGATGATTTCATGCGGCGATTGTCTCCAGCTTGTTCTGAGGGGAGTGTATCAGGATGGTTTGCTCGGCAATATTGCTCTTTATCAACCCATGTACCCGATTCCGGGAATCCCTCATGGTTCTTTATGCGCCTCGCCGATACATTGGGGCCATGGTTCCGTTTGTGGTGGCGCTATTCCGTACTGCCTGGCTGCCAACGGCCTCGTTTCTGGCGGGCATCCTCAATACCGTCGCGGGCGGAGGCTCGTTTCTCTCCCTGCCCGCCCTCATGGCCAGCGCCTCGGTCTTGGGAGTGGGTGCGGTCACCGCGCAGGCTACTAACACCGTGGCCCTGTGGCCGGGACAGCTCACCTCCCTCGTCGCCTTCCGCAAACAGCTTCGCTCCTACGGCTGGAGCCTCCTCCCCCTCGCCGTTGCCGCCGGCATCGGCGGAGAGATCGGCGGCTGGCTGCTGCTCAGGACCGGCAACCACATGTTTCGCCAGATGCTGCCCTGGCTGCTGCTTTTCGCGGCCGTCATGTTTGTGGTGAGCTTTCCCCTCGGCAAGTGGCTGGCAGCGCTGTCAGATGGGCGCCGCTACAACACCGCGCTGCTCATCGGCATGGTGATCGTCAGCGTCTATGTCGGCTACTTCGGAGCCGGCGGCGGCTTCCTGGTCATGGCTCTTCTTGGCATCTGCGGAGTTCGCGACATTCACGAGATGAATGCCCTCAAAGTCGTCACCGCCGCGGTGTCAATCGGAATCCCCGCCATCACCTTCATCATGGCTCACCGGGTGCAGTGGCAGTTCTGCCTCGAGATGGGCTTCGTCGCCGCGCTGGGCGGGTACCTGGCCGCCCGCTACAGCCCCAAGGTCAACCAGAAGACCATGCGCTGGACGGTGGCCTGCATCGGATTTCTCACCGCCGGCTACTTTTTCTTCCAGAACAACATGCATCCTCACTGACACCCCAGGCCGCCATCACTTGCCGCTGACACGGTGTTCAGACCCCCGCGCCATTACCGTCCAATGGGCGTTGTCCGCGGAAAACTCCTGCCGGTATTCAATGGTGTCTGGCGACGTCCACACGTTCACCACCCGGAACCACGTGGTCTTGTCGCCTTCCTTCATCTCCCAGGGAAACGTCCACGTATTTCCCTCGATCACTACCTTGCCCGAACCGGAGTCGCTTCCGTCCTGGGGAATCTGGTAGCTGGTGTAGATGTTCTTCTGCGGATCGTACGTGAACACCAGCAGCACCTTCGAGTCCCCGTTCACATACTGGTTGCAGGCCAGGTAAGCTCCGCTCTTCCAGCAGTCGTTGTGAAGCGCCGTCTTTTCGCTGCCCGCCTTGCTCCGCGCCGTGTCGAGGTGGTCGATCGTAATCTGCCAGTCTCCCGCAAAAGCACGGATCACATCCACTCCCGTCGCCTTCTCCGCGCCACCCGCAGCGCAAGCGAAGAGGAGAAAAACAGGCAGGCCAGCGGCCACCGCAACTTGGGAAAACAGGGTTCGCACAGGGGTGCCTCCAGGGGCTCGTTCAGGATGGGTTGATGTTAGACCACAACCACACCCGCGGCACATGAATTCCCGCTCAAAGACCTATTGCGGCGCAGCAAGAAGCCCGGCCAGCAGCGCCGTTCGCGGAGCAAGGTGCTCAATAACGACCGACTCATGAGTCGCGTGCGCGCCTTCGCCCACCGCACCCATCCCGTCCAGGGTCGCTACCCCCAGCGCCGAGGTGAAGTTGCCGTCCGAGGCACCCCCCGTCGCGGCTTCATCGAGCTCAAATCCCAGTTCCGCCGCCAGCGCCCGCGCCTGCCGGTACAGCGCCACCGTCCCCCGCGTCCGCTCCATCGGCGGGCGGTTGATCCCGCCCGTCAGCGTGATAGAACAGCGCTTGTCCGCCGGCGCGCAGCCCGGCAAACTTCCGCGAAATCCGCGCTCCATCCGCCTTGCGCGCAATCCGCACGTCGACCTCCGCCCAGGCGTCGGCGGGAATCACGTTGGTCTTCGAGCCCCCGCCCGCCAGCCCCACGCTGACCGTCAGGCCGCGGTCGAGTTCCGTCCAGCCGCTCACCGCCTCGATCACCCGCGCCAGTTCGCGCAGTGCGCTGGCGCCTTTCTCAAAATCCACCCCGGCATGCGCAGCCACGCCCTTCACTTCGATACGCCAGTTTCCCGTGCCTTTACGCGCCGTTTTGTAGGCCAGCCCCTGGGCCGGCTCCAGCACGTAAACCGCCGCGCACCCCCCCGCCAGGCTCTCCGTAATCGGCCGCGACACCGGGCTCCCCACCTCTTCATCGCTGTTCAGCAGCAGGATGATCTCGCGTTCCGGCATCCCCGCCTCGGCCAGCATTTCCACCGCCGTCAGGGCCATCGCCACCCCCGCTTTCATATCCAGCGTTCCCGGCCCCCACAACCGACCGTCCCCGATCCGGCAAGGCATGCCGCGAAGCGTCCCCGCCGGCCAGACCGTGTCGATGTGCCCCAGCATCATCACCGGCCGGGCCGCTGACTTCCCGCCGCGCCGCCCAAACCGCGCCTCGATGACGTCGCCGAACTCCCGCTGCCGGTGCGTCTTTATCCGGCCGCCCATCGCCCTCACATGATCCGCAATCATCGCACCGCAGGCATCCACCGCGGCCTTGTTGTCGGAGGGCGATTCCGCCTTGACCAGCGTCTGGATCAAGTCGAGGAGAGCCTTCTCCTTCCGCCGTGCTCCGGCCAACAGGGCCCGCATGGGCACCGCGGCCGCCCCCGGCACTAAAGCGTGGGACTCGCTGGCTTTCGATTTCTCCATGGTGATCAAATCTCGCTCAAGACCCTTCCGATTCTACGACCTAGCGGCCCGGACCCCGCTAATGTCCCGGAGGAGCGCCGCCCCGCTCGAAACTTTCCCCCGCCAGACCCGCCCTGGCGAGCTATAACCGCGTCCAGCCGGATATTTTCCGTTCCTTCGCCTCTTCCCAGCAAAACCGATTTAAATGGGGTATCCGAAGACGCAACCTGTGGCGGAATAGCCACACCCCGGGCCCGCCATTCTCCGTCTAATCTGTTTTGTAAGGCCCCCCTGAACGGTTGTTGGAGAGCAATATCTTGGCCCAGCCTGCGCATTTGGAACAGACCATCGCCGAACCTGTGTCCCTGACCGGGGTCGGTCTACATTCAGGCGCACCGGTCACGATGCGGCTCCTCCCCGCGCCGGCCGGCTCCGGCATCGCCTTCCGCCGCACCGATCTCGACAACTTTGAAATCCCCGCCACCGGCCGCAACGTCGCCAAGGTCAGCTACGCCACCAGCCTCATGCGCCAGGGCGTGCTCATCTCCACCACCGAGCACCTGCTTTCCGCCCTCATCGGCATGGGCATCGACAACGTCATCGTCGAAATCGACAACCTCGAGCTCCCCATCCTCGACGGCAGCGCCCTGCCCTACGTCGAAGCCTTCGAGAGCGCCGGCATCCGCACTCAGCGCCGCCGCCGCGAATACATGCGCGTCCTTCGCCCTATCGAGGTCCGCGACGGCAACAAGTTCATCGGGGTTTATCCGGGATCTGGTTACAGCATCCAGTACGCCATCGACTTCCCCGCCCCCATCGGCCAGCAGGAAACCAGCATCGATCTGGCCGCCGAGACCTATGGCAGTTCCATCGCCCCCGCCCGCACCTTCGGCTACAAGGCCGATGAGCAGCGCCTGCGCGACATGGGCCTGATCCGCGGCGCCGGACCGGAAAATGCCATCATCCTCGGCAAATCAGGACCCGAAAACGGCCCCCTGCGCTTCCCCGACGAATACGTCCGTCACAAGGTCCTCGACCTCATCGGCGACCTGGCTCTCGCCGGACGCCGCATCGAGGGCCGCGTCGTCGCCGAGCGCGCCGGACACGCCATGCACACGGCCCTAGTTTCGCGCCTGCTCAAGGACCGCTCCGCCTGGGAACTAACCCACGTTGCCCTCGAAAACGCCGAAGCCCCCGCCCCCCACGAGGTTGAAGCAGCTTCCTCCTTCGCCCGCCCCGCCCTTCAAGGCGCCTAGAGCAATTCCCGGATACACATCGCTTTGTCGCAGCCGCCCCATCCGGGTGCGCCATATGTCTCGACAGCCTCATCATCGGGATAGGTGGGATTCGCTCCTGCTCACTCTTTCGTCACACGGCTCCTGGCCTCGTTCATCGTAGAGGAGATGCTTAGCCGCTTCGCGAACGCACCATGGGTCAAGTCAAGAGCCGGTATGACCTTTGTCAGCGTCGGGGAAAACTTGCCCTCTTGTTTTTCAAATTCGATCCTGTACACTTCTCGGAAATGGCTCAACCAAGGTTAAGTCCCGATCGACGGAAGGCCGTGGTTTGCGCCTCCTCGTGTGCTGCGCTCTCGGCGATCCCGGCCGTGACACTTCCCCACGGCCATCCGTCCTTTGGCTTCATATGCCTGGGCCTTCAGGCCGTCCTGCTCGTGTTCGCCATCCGCTTCCTGGCGCGAGCCAAATGCGCATCGAACACCTGAGCCCGTACCACATCTGAATTCATGCAGCTCCGTCCTTTGACCAGCTGAAGTTACCCTCATGCACGTCGGTGAACATCCCCATTGCCACCAACGACCGAGATAGACTGAGGCCTAGGTATTTAGGAGGGAGCAGAGGCCCTCAGGCCCGCTGAAAGCAGCAGTTCCCCAGAGGCCTTTAGGCCCAGGCCTCTTCAGTCTCAAGTTGCAGAGGCATGCGTCCAAAGCCGCGATACTTCCGAGTAGCCCACCATACGTCCAGAATGCGCTGTTAGAGTCCCACTATGCATGCTGAAAACGTTCACGTCCCCGACTGGAATGCGGTTCAGGAGGCGGTGTCACAAACGATTTCGCAAAGCTCTGACCCGTTCGACCGCGCAACGATTGCTAATGTGCATGACTTGATCGATGCGTGTCGCAATGTGTGTACGGTCCCCGAAGACACCGGTAAGGGGTATTGGAGCACGATCTGTTTCTATTGGGGAGATGTTGAGGTAGAAGTTTGCGTCGACCACTACGAGTTCTATGATCTCGGGCAAGGGCGAATGAATATCCAGCATTTTAGCCACACTCCCGGAACAAGCGTTCCTGTTGTGCTCATCGACCTTTTGCCAAAACTGTCGCCGTTCCACGATTGAACTCGTGCGCCTTTCGCAAAGCTCTTTGATGCGGGCGGGTTACCGCCGATGCTTCACTTTGAAAAACCTTCGCCATTCCGGGCGCGGACCGGGCCGGCGGATCGTGATCTGGCTCACTCGAAACTTCCGCAATGGCCACGACACGCCCGCAGCGCACTCTTGAATTTCCAAATCTGGATTTCCCCTCGTCATTCACGGGTATTGAGCGGTGCTTGACGCCATATTTCGCACTTTCCGCAACGAAGGTCTCAATTGGCGATATAACGAGGTATATGCGAAGACTCACGTGGACTGTTCTCTGGCTGATCGGCTGTTGCTCGTCTCTGTCGCAGCAATCACATTCCCTCATCGACGGCGCTCCTATTAAGCTGTCTGGCACTTTAGGAGTGGAAAGAAGGGGGAATAGGTCCTTCATCGTGATTAGACCGGGGCAGACCTATGAGGCGGTGTTCGATTCCACAGACCGAAGAAACGTCCGGGAGATCGGTCTCACAATGGATGGGCAATGGGACAAGATACGCGCACTAGTCGGTCAAAAAGTCTCGGTTTCAGGCGTGATCCAGCTTGAGCCATCCTCGCCCTACTACCTCAACGGCACCTTGATATTGGCAAAATCAATCAAGTTACCGAACGGCTTGGTGTTGGCCCCGAAGGCTCAAATCAGTAGGAGCCTACCGGACAGTCTCAATCAATTTCAATCGCTCGTCACATTTGCTCCACACACGTCAGAGAGGTTTACCTACAAGACCTGGGACTCGGCTGGGCACTTGGTGTCGAATTCGGAGGTCTATCTCAACTGTGGCCTGAACGGGCCCGGCGACGTTATGAACTGCTACTGTCCGGACGGGTTCGCTTTCACCGGGAAAGGGAAAGTCGTAAATGGCCGGTTCGTCAAAACCGAGCCTCCACAAGATGGGTTCAACTTCGCGCAGTTCAGCATCGCCGATCCAGTTCGACGTTCGGTGATCGAAGGTGTCGAATGCACCCGGCTGCCCCACCGCTAATTACAGATGAAATGCTAATTTCGTGCGTCGTTGGTGTATTACCGCCTACTCTTCCCCAAACCCTCAGAAGCAAGAGTCGATGCTGGGGTCTGACTCGTTTTCCCTTACGCCTTCTTCTGGAACGAGCGCTATACGCTCCATCCAAAAAGCCCAATAAATAACAATAGAAATGCGCCAGCAGGGAGCGCACGGCCCAAGGCATATTTCCCCTCAATCGTTCCTTTCACACCGATGAGAAAGAGAACGCTCCATACAAGCACAAGATAGGAAGCGACAATCCTCATGACCCGCACCGCTGGCTTTGTCTTCGGCGAGGGCTGTATTGCAACCTGCGGCTCCACTGCTCCCTGCGTCTTGAAGGTTCGCCTCGCCAAAAGTGTAAGCGCAACGAAGATTGCGACGAACCAGACGAGGATCGTATTGGTAAACCAACTCGGCCAGTGATTCTGCGGAAGTCGCAGCGAAAAGTACACCACAAAAGCTAGGTATGGGATCATAAGCGCAAACGTGGCCCCGACAAAGATGCCAGCTCTGGACTTGGGATTCATGAGAATCAGTATATGCAAGTTTTATCCCTGCAAATTCATAGTTGTCGTATCACCGCCTACTCGGACATAACGAAGAACAAACGCAGATCCTTCCGCTTCGCGTTCAGGATGACAGTGTAGGAGTGTGCGGACCGGGATGTATCACCGCCTACCCGGAAGTTGCCAATCAATCAGCCGGCCCCTTCCACTTAACCCGCCCGTCCAGTTCAGCCGACCAACTCGAACACATCGCTTTAATGCAGCCGCTCGATGCAGCCGTCTTTTTTGCAGGAGAGTAGCGCATCGGTCAACCGACACTGCAGCAGTGCGCGACAGGGCAGCCGTGCGCTTGAAGGAGGGAATTCATTTCGAATCGAGTCGCTGAGCAAGCTTCAAACAGCGTTTGATAAGTCAGCGGAGCTTTTTACGCGTAAGGAAATCCGTCTTACAATGTAAGGCGGAGAAGGATATGCCATGAGCGCTCGCAGCCTGTCCGGGACCGTAGAAGCGACTGTTACCTCCAAGGGCCAGGTGACACTGCCCAAAGAGTTGCGGAATCGTCTCGGCATACAAAAGGGAAGTAAGATCCGTTTCAGCATTTCTGATCGAGTTCCCGTCACAATCGAACCAGTGCTATACGACCTGGAAGACTTGTGGAAGATGGCCGATCAAATCACCAACCCCCGCCGCCCCATGAGCTTCGATGAAATGAACGCTGCAAAATCCCGGAGGGAATGGTAAATGCTTGCGGCCGATACCGACGTGTGGGCGCGCGCATATCTAAACGACGATGCCGTGCAGGCGTCCAAAGCGCGTTCCGCCCTCGCGCAAGCTCGATCGGAGGAAGGCGTATTTGTGCCTCTCCTTGTTCTTGCAGAGTTGTCATGGGTCCTTCGTAGCCGGTGGGAGAGAAAAGAAGTTCTGAAGACTATTGAGGGTCTTCTCCAGACACGAGGAGTGTCGGTCGAGTATCCGGCTCTGGCCCGTCGAGCTTTGGAAGCCGCCGATAAAGGCCGCGTGGGGTTCGCGGATCACCTCATCGCGGAAGTCTCTCTGGAGTTTGGGGCCCGTGAAATCATCACGTTCGACAAAGACTTCGGACGCAAACCACACGTACGGCGTTTGAAGTAGAAACGCCCAGGCGTGCTCGACGATGAGCTCTCCTACTTCTGTCCCAATGCGGCAGCGGTTGCCGAGTACGATCCTCAATCAAGCCTGCGGCCCTCACGCAAACAAAATGCACATCGGCGCCGGGCATGCGTAGCTCTTGCCCTCGCTCGCCAGCGCGCCCGTCTGCGGATTGCGCGTAAACACCACCACCTGATCCGAACCCTGGTTCGCCACCAGCATCCACCGCTCCGTCGGATCGAGCGTAAAATTCCGCGGCGTCTTGCCCCCCGAAGGCGTCTTTCCGATCGGTGTCAGCGCGCCGCTATGAACATCGGCCTTGAAAGCATAGATAAAATCATCACCGCGATTCGCAAAGTAAACAAGCCGCCCATCCTTGGTGATCACCGTATCGCAACCCGTCGACGTCGGCTTCGACCGGTCCGGATTCAACTCCACCCGCGTCACAAAAGTCAGGCTGCCGTCCGCCTTGTTCCAGCGCAGCACATCCACCGCCGACGCCAGTTCGTTCATGCAATAAGCCGTCACGCCGTTGGGATGAAAATGCAGCGTGCGCGGCCCCGACCCCGGCTTGGACGTAAACTTCCCCGCGCCCTTCAGCTCCGCCGTCGCCGCATTCAGGTGGTAGATGTGAATGCAATCGCTGCCCAGGTCATTGATGTAGGCGAAGCGGTTATCCGGCGAGAACGACGCAAAGTGCGCATGCGCGGCCTCCTGCCGGTCAGCCTGCGGGCCGCTGCCCTTGTAGTGCTCGCTCCACACCGCCGGACTAAGCTTCCCATCGGTGATCAAAAAGCTGGCCGCCGCCCCGCCTCCGTAGTCAGCCGAAATCAGCGTGCGTCCGCTGTGATCCAGCCCTACGTAGCAGGTGCCCGCCGCCGCCGAGTTCTGCGCCGAGAGCGGCTCCAGGTTCCCGCCCGTCACCTTGAAGCTGGCGACCTCGCCGGTAGGCTTGCCATTGAAACTGTCCACTTCCGATGCCGCATACAAATACGACCGGTCCGGGGACAACGTGACCCAGTCGACGTTGGCCAGCTTGGCCTGCACGCCCGCCGGCGACAACACCGCCAGCGCCGGATCCCAGTCCCACCCCAGGATCCCCTCCGGCTTGTTTGATCCGATGAAGACGCGCTGGCGCGCGGGTGCGGCCAGCGAAGACGAAGCAGCAGCGAGGGAAGCAGCAGATGCGGTTTTCATAAAGGCGCGGCGCGAAAGGTTTGCCATGGCAGATGCGATTGTCGCCGATGACGCCGGGACTGCGCCAGTTGCCGCCGCCATCACGATGGGCCCCCGTCCTCTACACTGAGACCCGGGAGCAGGCCGTGTCGCACCTCATCAGCTTTGTCCGCATACCGGCGCTCGCCATCCGCCAGCACCTTCGCCCCCTCCCGCCCCTCGGCGTCCTCGAGAACGACCGCCTCCACATGCGCGTGTGGCCCAACGACATCGACATCAATCTCCACCTCAACAACGCCCGCTACCTCAGCATGATGGACTTCGGCCGCACCCACCTGCTCGCCCGCGTCAGCCTGCTCGACCACATCGTGCGCTCCCGCTGGACCGCGCTGATCGGCGCCGTGTGGATGACCTATCGCCGCTCCCTCCCCCTGTTCGCCAGGTTCACGCTCGACTCGCGCCTGGTCTGCTGGGACGATCGCTGGTTCTACATGGAGCAGACCTTCACCGGCGACAAGGGCCTCGCCGCGGTGGGATGGGTCAAAGGCCTGCTTCGCTCGCGGGCAGGAAACCTCGCGCCACAAACCGTTCTTGAGACCGTCTCCCCCGGCATCGTCAGCCCGCCCATGCCCGACGCGATGGCGACTTGGAACGAACTTACCCGCGAGAAACTCCAGTCGGGAATCGGTTGAAGATTTTTCTTCAGCTCACTCGATGAGATCGCTCCGCCGCGGGCCGGCGCGGCGGAGCACCGTGGCCGCGCGCGTTCTCGCTCCCGCCGCGCGCGCCCACACTTGAAAAACTCTCTCACCGGCCGAGCGTAAAAATGACGTTCACCGTGGTCTGCACTTCCACCGGTTCGCCATTCAACAGGTACGGACGATACCTCCAACGCTCAACAGCATCGAGCGCGGACTGCTGCAGCATTGCCGGGCCGCTCACCACCTGCAGATTCTCGATCGTTCCTGCCTTCGAAATCATCGCCTGCAGAACTACCACGCCCTCTATCCGCAGCGCCTTTCCTAACGGCGGATAGACCGGCAGCGTTTTCTTAATCAGCAGCCCGGCCACCACCGCCGAACTCACCCGCACCGGCCCCGGCTTCGCGCCCTGCGTCACCGCGACCGGCCGTTGCGAGTGGAACGCTTCACCTGGAGAAAACATCCCGCCCGGAACCGCATCGAGGCTCACCATGCCCTGTCCCGGCGGCTCTTCCGGCGCGGTCAATCGCTTGATCCCGACGGGTATGCGCGATGGCGCGGTCAACGCTCCGCTGTCCATCTCCGGCGCCCCGTGAAATGCGCGCTCCGGCAGCGGCTGCGGAGGAGGCGCCGGCTCGGCCGGAGGCGGCGGCGCCGTCAGCAGCATGCTCAAGACTCGATTCGGCAGCGCTTCCGGATAAATCAGCGGGATAAAAATCAGCACCAGCAATGCAGTGCTGTCGAGCAGCAGCGTCGCCACCATCCAGCCGCGGCTGCGCGTGCGGATTGTCCCGTTGGACTCGAATGTGGAATCTTCAAACATGCGTTCGCCTCCCCTTCTCGTATTCAGGGGCACCGATCGGAAGAGGCCAGGGCGCGCACTTCCCCGCGGGCCGCGCTGAACGCGCGGGCGCGCCGTCACTCGCCGTGTCATCTCACGGACCGTGCGGTTTAATGCCGCATCGCTCCCGCCGTCTCTTCATCGCCATCAGAACCACTGTGCTTGTGTAGACACCGCGCGCGCCTCAACTGTTCCCGCACCCAACCCGAACTTCGCCGCCAATCAGTCCGGGCTTGCTGCAGTTTCCGTGCGATACACTCGGGTGCAACGACCGGAAACCTCGGCGGAGACTCCTATGAAGCTGCTGCGTCTGTTCGCTTTTGCATTAGCCGCAATCCCCGTTGCCTTCGCGCAGGACAGCGCTCCCGCCGCGACCGCAACCGATGCCCGTCCTTCACCTGATCCCAAGGCCACGCTCGCTTACATTCACGGCGCCTGGGACACCCTGACCCGCTCCATGACCGACTGCCACTCCCTGGTCGACATCAAGGTCAATGACAACCCGATCCTCTACATGCCGTCCGAAGTATCGGCGCCCCCCGCGGTCACCGAGTTAGAGCAGAAATGCCACGTAAAGGTCGCCGCGCTCCCGCGCCGCATCGAGAAGATAGGCGACGTCCGCCCCGATGAGTTACCGCGCCCCGGCCTTCTCTATCTCCCCGCACCCTATGTCGTTCCCGGAGGCCGCTTCAATGAAATGTACGGCTGGGATAGCTTCTTCATCCTTCTGGGGCTCGAAGCCGACCATCGCGAAGCCCTCGCCAAAGGCATGGTGGATAACTTCCTCTTCGAGATAGAACACTACGGCGGAGTACTCAACGCTAACCGCACTTACTATCTCACCCGCTCCCAGCCGCCTTTTCTAACTTCCATGATTCGCGCCGTCTATCAAAACCCGGCCAGCTTCCCGTCAACTCCAGAAGGCCGCAAGGAAGCCAACACGTGGCTCGAACATGCCTTCACCCTTGCCGAGAAGGATTACTCCACCTGGACCCGCCAGGAGCATCTTGCCGGAACCACCGGCCTCGCCCGCTACTACGACTACGGCCAGGGTCCCGTCCCGGAAATGGCCGACGACAGCACTTACTATCCCGACGTGATCCGCTGGCTCATCGCCCACCCCCACCAGGGCGGCGACGCCTTCCTGCTCAAAGGCGCGGAAAAACCTGAAGCCGCAGAAGCCGCGCGACTCAAACAGTCCAGTTGCGATGTGAATCAGAGCCGCGTCTGCATGCGCGCCTGGGCCGATGGCTATCGCCTCACCCGTGACTTCTACGTTGGCGACCGCGCCATGCGCGAGTCCGGATTCGATCCCAGCAATCGCTTTGGTCCGTTCTCGGGAGCCACCCACCACTTCGCGCCGGTGTGCCTCAACAGCCTGCTCTACCGCTACGAACGCGACCTCGAGCACATCGCCCATCTGCTCAACAAACCGCAGGACGCCGCACGCTGGAACCGCCTCGCACAAAAACGCCTGGCCGCAATTCACCGTTATCTCTGGAAGCCCGCCGAAGGCGTCTTTGCCGACTACGACTTCACGCACGCCAGGTCCGACACCTACGCCTACATCAGCTCGCTCTATCCCCTCTGGGCCGGCGTCGCAACTCGTGAGGAAGCCAGGCAGGTCGTCGCCAAGCTGAACCTGTTTGAACGCCCCGGCGGCCTTTCAATGAGCAACACCAACACCGGCCTGCAATGGGACGAGCCCTTCGGCTGGGCGCCGACTAACTGGATCGCGATCTCCGGCCTCGAGTCCTCCGGATTTCACACCGAAGCCGCCCGCATCGCCGGGCACTTCGACGCCACCATCGACCAGGGATTCGCCGAAGACGGCACCATCCGTGAAAAGTACAACGTCGTCTCCCGCAACGCCAACGTGCATGTCAGCACCGGTTACAAGCACAACGAGATCGGCTTCGGATGGACCAACGCCATCTACCTCAAAAACATAGAAATCATGCATCAGCCCGCGGCCCCATCCAACGGCAACGAACCCGCCAACCGATGAGCCACCAAGCAAACGGGGCGCCCAGCCTGGAGCCGGGCGCCCCGTTTTTCTTCACAGCATAACTACTGCAAATCGACCTCAAACCAACTCCGAGATCGCGTCCGTGGATGAGCCAATTCAAAAGCTAAAAGCTAATGGCTAGCGCCTGGCGGTTCGACCGCTACTCCGGCAGCGTCTGCGTCCCTTCTATCTGGAACTTGCCCGAAACCGTCGGCGCACTCGTATTAGGCTGGCCTCCTCCGACCGACACCGTGTAAGTGCCCTCCGAAATCACCGGCTCGCCCGCCTCCGTCACCATGCTCAGGTCGCGATCCTTCAGCTCAAAGTGAACCTTCTCCGACGCCCCCGGCTCCAGATGCACCCGCTTAAAGGCTCGCAGCGCGCGCAGCGGAGCGCCCTTCACATCCGGGAAGCTCAAATAAAGCTGGGCCACTTCATCTCCCGCCAGCTTGCCTGCATTGGTCACCGTCACGTCGGCCGTAACCGGATCGCCTGCCTTCACCGGGCTGGTCGGCACACTAAGTTCGCCATAACTGAACTTGGTATAACTCAACCCATAACCAAATGGATAAAGCGGCTGCCCATCAAAGTAGCGATAAGTCCGGCCCTTCATCGAGTAATCTTCAAACGGCGGCAACTGATCGACGCTCTTGTAGAACGTTACCGCCAGCCGCCCCGCCGGATTATTCTTCCCCGACAGCGTCTCCGCCACCGCCGCCCCACCCTCTTCGCCGGGGTAGAACGCATCGATGATCGCGTTGGCATGCTCGCTGGCCCAGTTCACCGCCAGCGCGCTGCCATTGGTCAGCACCACCACCAGCGGCTTGCCGGTCTTGGCCAGCGCCTCCAGCAGGTCCTGCTCCGGCTTGGGCAGATCCAGGCTGGTGCGGTCGCCGCCCTTGAAGCCCGGCTCGCTCACCTGCATCTCTTCGCCTTCCAGTTCACTGGTAATCCCGACCACCGCCACCACCACGTCGGCGGCCTTGGCCGCTGCAATCGCCGCCGGCTGCGGCGAACGATCCACCTTGGACCACACCAGCTTTGCGTTCGACTCGCCCCCGTCAAAGGGCGGGGTGTACTCAACGTGCAGCTGCGACGGCTTGCCGGCTTCCAGGTGCACACGGCCCAGCTTGGCTTCCTTGGCGTCTCCGTTATACGACGACGTCACATCCTTGCCGTCCACCTTGATCCGGAAGAATCCATTCGCCTTCAAACCCAGGTTGTAGTCGCCGCTCTCCTTCGCCGTAATGTTGCCGTCCCAGCGAATCGCCAGCGGATGCACGCCTTCTGTCTCCGGCGGCAACTTCGTCGCGGCAGCGTCCACGTTCGCCGCCACGCTCTGCGCCAGCGGCTTGGTCGCCTCGGGATTGTTGATGTTGCCCAGGTCGAGCTTGGCAAAGCTGACCGTGAGCCCCGGCTTGCCATCCACGCTCAGCGCCGACGAAGGCACCGGATCGGCGTCATGGCCCAGGAACTGCGTGCCCGCCACATAGTTGACCTTCGCGTCTCCAAACTCCTTGCGCACACCTTCCAGAATCGATACCGTGTGCGTCGGGATGCCGTTGTAATTCCCCAGCAGCACCTTGGTTTGATCCGCCAGCGGCCCGATCACCGCGATCTTCTTGCCCGCCTTCAGCGGCAACACGCCATCATTCTTCAGCAGCACCATCGATTCGTTGGCAAGCTTCCGGGCCAGCGCGCGATGCGCGTCGCTGTTCAACATGCTCTCGTCGATCTTGCTGTAGGGCACCATCTCCGGCGGATCGAACATCCCCAGCTTCATCCGCGCCGTGAACAGCCGCGTCACCGCGACATCGATTTCGCTCTCCTTGAGAAAGCCGCCCTTGACCGCATCGAGATACGGCTTGTAGTCGTGGTCGTCCTTCACTTTGAATGTGAAGTCCACGCACTCATTGTCCATCCCCCGCTGCAATGAAAGGCCCGAGGCCTCAGGCTGCGTCGGCTTGAACTTGTGCCCGTTGTAGATATCGATGACCGCGCCGCAGTCCGACACCACATACCCGTCAAACTTCCACTTCCCGCGCAGCTGGTCTTCCAGCAGAAACTCATTGGCGCACGCGGGCTGACCGTTGATGCTGTTATAAGCGCACATCACCGAGCCGGCCTTGGCCTCCGTCACCGTGGCGCGAAACGCGGGCAGATACGTATCGATTTCGTCATGCTTGCTCACCGTCACATCGGCCGTGTGCCGCGTCGGCTCCGGACCGCTGTGCACCGCGTAGTGCTTGGGCGTCGAAATCACCCGGTAGTACTTCTCGTCATCGCCCTGCATCCCCGTAACAAACGCCACCCCCATGCGCGCCGTCAGGAATGGATCTTCACCGTAAGTCTCCTGCCCCCGGCCCCAGCGCGGGTCGCGAAAGATGTTGATGTTGGGCGCCCAGAAATCCAGTCCCTCGAAGATATCGCTGTGCCCCGCGCGCTCATCCTGCGCATGCTTGATACGCCCCTCGGTGCTGATCGCCACCGCCATCTCGTGTATCGCCGCGGGATCAAACGTCGCCGCCAGCCCGATCGGCTCGGGAAACTCCGTGGTGCCATTCACCGCCACGCCGTGCAGCGACTCGCTCCACCAGTCATAAGCCGGCACCTTCAGGCGCGGAATCGCGCGCGCCTGGTTGACCAGCTGGCTGGCCTTCTCCTCCAGCGTCATGCGATGAACCAGGTCCGCGGCGCGCTGTTCAGGCGGCAGGCTCGGATCCAGATAGGGCGCCTTGCCGTTATCCTGCGCCGTTGCCAAACCGCAGCCCAGCGCTATCGCCGCCGCATACACAAACACTCTCTTCATGGCTTCCTCTTGGACGGGCCGAGCTCGAAATATTCCGATACGAGAAAAGGTTTGCTCGCTACCCGGTTGCCAACCCTAATGCGCTTCAGCGATCTCTGTCAAGGAGCGGGCAGAGGCATCATTCCCCGCGTAAAAATCGCTTTATCCCCGACCGAACGGCATCTCTCCTCGTCGCCGCCGGGCCGCTCCCGATGCCCCGCCAAGCTCGATGTCGTTCCCGTCCGCGATGTGCGCCCGGAAAACGACCCTCAGCCGGCCGCCTCAAAGAAATCCTTGAGCCCCGCCCGGTGAGCGTGGGCAATCATGGTCGATTGGATTTGAAGCGCCAGGGCCAGCGCTTCCCTGCCCTGCCGCGCTGTAACCCGCGGCTCGCGGCGTGTACGCACTGCATCGAGGAACGACTCGATCTCCAGCCGCAACGGCTCGCCCGGCGCCACCTCCGGCTTCACAAACGAGAGCCCCGGCGAAGGATGATCGCCCGCCGCCGCTGCCAGCCTGGCCAGCATCGCCGGATCGGCCTTGCCCGACGCCAGCAGTTCTGCGATCTCCGGCGGCAGCGTGCCTGGCACTCCCGAATCCAGCCGGATCACCAGCAGGTCGCGCCGCGCATAATCGATCGACACATACTGCCGGGGTTCAAAGAAGCGCAGTTTGCGCACCCGCTCCGTCGAAACCCGCGAGGCAGTGAAATTGGCCACGCACCCCGACTCGAATTCCACGCGCACATTGGCGATGTCCACCTTGGGCGACAGGATCGGCAGCCCCACCGCATGCACTTCCCGTACCGGCGAATTAGCAAAGGTGAGCACAATGTCCAGATCGTGGATCATCAGGTCGAGCACCACGTCCACGTCGAGCGACCGCGGCGTGAAGATCGACAGCCGATGCGCTTCAAAAAACATCGGCCGCCGCAGCCGCGGCTGCACCGCCAGCACCGCTGGATTGAACCGTTCCAGATGGCCGACCTGCAGGATGCGCCCCGCCTTCCCGGCTCGCGCGATCAGGTCATCGGCCTCGGCCAGGCTGGCCGCAATAGGCTTCTCGATCAGCACGTCCAGCCCGCCGTCAAGCAGGACCGATGCCACGGCGTGATGTTGCAGGGTGGGAACCGCGACCGAGACAGCGTCAACGCCGGCATCGGCCGACAGCATCTCCTCCGCCGTCGCGAACACCGGAACCCCATAGGCTTCTTCCGTCTCGGCCGCGCGCGCCGCATCGGGCTCAACCACTGCCGCCAGGGTCACACCCATGCCGGCCGACTCAAGCTCGCGATAGACACGAAGATGGTTGCGGCCAAAAGCCCCGGCTCCAGCCACTGCCACCCGCACCATGGAGGATTCGCCTATTTCTGCGCCCCTTTGCCTTCAACGGCCTTCAGGCAGCGGGCATAGAGGTCCAGCAACTCCGTCACGTGCTCTTCGGGCTTGGCCGCGCCCGAGCTGATGAAGCCCGTCGAAGCTGTCGCCGCGCGTCCGACGTTGGTGGTGGCGGCGACGAACTTGAGCAGGTCGAGCGCGATATCTTCATTGCGGCGGGCACCGAGGCCCGCGTTCACGAGGGGGTCCATCCTGAAGCGTCTCCTGAGAAATATCCGAAGTCCGATGCTACCAGAACCGGCCGTCCCGAAGCACTCGCGGCGCCGCGCCGGCAGCGTAAGCGGCACACCCTCCCCACCCGCGGAGTAGTCTTTGGGCAGCATGCCGCTCGCCTACATCGGAATGGGGTCCAACCTCGCCAGTCCCGCCGGTTCCCCGGAGTTCACCCTGGCGGCTGCCGCCGACCGCCTCGCCTCGCTCGGCCGCCTCGCCGCCCGCTCGTCTCTCTATTCCACCGAGCCCGTCGGCTATGCCCATCAGCCCCGCTTTCTCAATGCCGTCGTCGCCCTCGAGACCGGCCTCGACCCCCACAGCCTGCTGCACGCCCTGCTCGGCATCGAACGCGAATTCGGCCGCGACCGCTCCGCCGCCATCCAGAATGGCCCCCGGACCCTCGATCTCGATATCCTGTTGATGGACGACCTCTCCATCCGGGAGCCCGGGCTCGATGTTCCCCACCCCCGCATGGCCGAGCGGCAATTCGTTATGGTCCCGCTGGCCGAGGTGGCATCCAAACTACTTGACGCCAATCAACCCCTGATTCTCAGCAAACTGTTGCAGTCCACTCACGAAAGGTCTCCAGGCAAAACCGATGCGGTCGTTACTGTCCACAGTACTGTTTGGCGCGCTCACGCTGATCGCAGCAGCGACGCCCCGCGAGGCCCAGGCAGCCGATGATCCCGTGCCCCTCACGCTGACGGTTGAAGACAGCGCCGGCGCCGCGGTCTCCGGAGCTACCGTCAAGCAGGCTTCCGGCGAAGCCCTCGGCCGGACCGACGGCAGCGGGCGCCTCACCGTCCAATGCTCCCCGCCCTGCCGCCTCCGCATCGAGGCGGAAGGATTTCAGGGCAAAAACGTCGAGGTCAGCGCCAACACCACCATCACCCTCGACCCGGCCGGCGCAGCGGAAATGGTCACCGTAACCGCCTACCGCGAGCCCCTCGGAGAACTCCAGAGCCCCGCCACCACCCGTACCCTGTCGCAGGCCGAACTGCTCAGCACCGCCGCCGTCTCCATCGACGGCAAAGTGCGCCAGCTGCCGGGAGTGGAGCTGTTTCGCCGCTCCAGTTCGCTGGTCGCCAACCCCTCCTCGCAGGGCATCAGCCTGCGCGGCCTGGGATCCACCTCCGCCAGCCGCACCCTGGTCACCCTCGACGACGTTCCCCTGAACGACCCCGTTGGCGACTGGATTCACTGGGAAGAACAGCCCGAGCTCGCCATCCGCAGCATCGAAGTCGAACGCGGAGGAGCCAGCGACCTCTACGGCTCCAGCGCCATCGGCGGCGTGCTCAACGTCGGCCTCCTCCGGCCGGCTGCCCACACCCTCGAGATTCGCTCCAGCTACGGCGCCCAGGGCACCTTCGACGAAAACCTGCTCGCCTCGGCCAAACGCGGCCCCTGGGGAGCGCTGCTCGCCGGCGGCGTGCTCGGCACCGACGGCTACATCCAGGAAGCCCCCTGGCAGCGCGGGCCCGTCGACGTCAATTCCAACGTCCATGCCCAAAACGGGCTGCTCCTGCTCGAACACTCATCCAGCCGCCTGCGCCTCTTTACCCGCGCCAGCGCCCTCAACGAAAACCGCCACAACGGCACCCCTTATCAGGTCAACGGCACTCGCCTGTGGCGCTACGCCACCGGCGCCGACCTGACCGCCCCGCATGACGGCACATTCTCCCTGCGCGTCTACGGCTCCGCCGAAAAATACAGCCAGACCTTCTCCAGCATTTCCAATCTTCCCAAATTCGGCAATTCAGCCTGCACCTACCGCTGCGGCGAAGTGCCTTCCCGCTTCACTCGCATCCCCGACAACGAACTCGGCGCCGCCGCTCACTACAGCCAGCCCCTTGGCCGCGGCCTGCTCGCCCTCGCCGGCGCCGACGTCCACGACGTCCGCGTGTGGGACGGCGAACAGACCTTCGGAGCCACCGCCGCGGTCACGAATCTCTCCGTCCACCAGCGCGACTCCGGCCTCTACGGCGAGTTGCTATGGACCCCCGGCCCCTGGACCCTGGCTGCCTCCGGACGCGTCGACTGGTTCCAGAACTACGATGGACGCCTGCGTACCTTCAAGGGCGGTGCCTGGGTCCCGTCCCCCACCCAGCCGCCCCAGTTCGAACAAACTGTCCTCGACCCCCGCGTCGGCCTGTCCCGCAAGCTCAGCGAACACTGGGCTCTCTCGGCATCCGGTTTTCGCGCCTTCCGCGCCCCCTCTCCCAGCGAGCTCTACCGCTCCACCCAGGTCGGCAACCAGCTCACCAAGCCCAACGGATCTCTGCTCAGCGAACGCGCCACCGGATGGGAGACCGGCGTCGCTTCCCAATGGAAATGGGGCACCGTCCGCACCAGCTACTTCCTCACCGAGATCAACCGCCCCATCGCCGCCGTCACCGTCAATCCCACCTCCTCGCCCATCCTGCTGTTGCGCGAAAACCTCGGCCAGATCGAGAGCAAGGGCATCTCCGTCGACTTTGATGCCGCCCCCCGCCGCTGGATGAGCCTTGACGGCGGATACCAGTACGCCCACGCCACCGTCACCCGCGGCAATCAGGACGTCGGCAACTGGATTCCCGAGGTGGCGCGCAACATGGCCTCCCTCAACCTGCGCGGATTCACCCCGCGCCTCGGCAGCCTCAGCCTGCAATCCCGCCTCAGCGGCCGCCAGTTCGACGACGACGCCAATGCCAACATGCTGCACGGCTACTTCCGTCTCGATGCCTACGCCTCGCACGATCTCGGCAAGCGGCTCGAGCTCTTTGCCGCCGGAGAGAATCTCCTCGACCGCACCATCGAAGTCGCCAAGACCCCCACCACCACCCTGGGAGCGCGCCTCACCGCCCGCGCCGGCATCATGCTCAAGCTGGGCGCGGGCCGCTAGCTCCTCCTGCAATGCATCCGCAGCCGAGCGCTTTTACAAAGCACGCACCAAGGTAATCGCCGCCCGGCGCTTCCATTTCACCGACTCGCAACTTTTCTCCTGCGCCGGGTCTTATTGAGACATAAGTAGCACGACGAGACACCCGGGCCGTCGCTGCCACGCAAAGGAGAAACACCATGAAACTGCAAGTCCTCGTTATGACGGCGGCCCTGCTCGCGGCACCAGCGCTGATGAACGCCCAGAGCAACAGCGAAATCAACCAGCGCAAAGTCGATCAGCAGCAGCGCATCCGCCAGGGCGTGCGCTCCGGTCAACTCACCGGTCACGAAACCGCTCACCTCCAGCGCCAGGAACACGCCATCAATCATGAAGAACGCGCCATGCGCGCCCAGGACAACGGCCATCTCACCCGCGCGGACCGCCGCGTGATCAACCGCCAGCAGAACGCCGAGTCCGCCCGCATCTACCGCGACAAGCACAACGCCCGCGTCCGTTGAGCATCGTCCCCGCCCAAATCCGCTAAAGCGGGTACCCCACACGTCCGGACAGCTCCACCGTCCGGACATGTGGGGTATACAACGCCCGCCATCGACCCGCAGCCTTTACATCGCACCCAGTAAAATCAAGCTGTGGGACTCACCTTCAACCTCCTCAACGGCACGGATCAGGGCGGCCGCCGCGCCCAGATCGTGCTGCCCCATCAAACCGTCGAAACCCCCGTCTTCATGCCCGTCGGCACCGCCGGCACCGTCAAGGCCGTTCCCCAGGACATCCTCGAATCCCTGGGCGCCGAAATCATCCTCGGCAACACCTATCACCTCTACCTGCGCCCCGGCCACGAAGCCATCCGCCGCATGGGCGGACTGCACCGCTTCATCAGCTGGCCCCGCGCCATGCTCACTGACTCCGGAGGCTTTCAGGTCTTCAGCCTCAGCGCCCTGCGCAAGGTCAGCGACGAAGGCGTGCGCTTCCGCTCGCATCTCGACGGCAGCAGCCACTTCTTCACCCCCGAGCACTCCATGGACGTCCAGATCGCCCTCGGCGCCGACATCGCCATGGCCTTCGACGAGTGCACCGAATATCCCGCCGAGCGTCCCCGCGCCGAGGAAAGCCTCCGCCTCACCATGGCCTGGGCCGCGCCGCTCCCTCGACCACTTCCGCGCCCACCGCCACGAAGTCCCCTGGCACAACGACTTCCCCGGAAAAAGCCAGAGCCTCTTCGGCATCGTCCAGGGCGGCATGTACACCGACCTGCGCAAGCAGAGCGCCGAACGCCTTGTCGAAATGGACTTCGACGGCTACGCCATCGGCGGCCTCAGCGTCGGCGAGCCCCGCGACCTTACCCTGGAAATGATCGCCGAGGTCCTGCCCCTGCTCCCGCCCGACAAGCCGCGCTACGTCATGGGCGTTGGCTACCCCGACGAAATCGAGCAGTACGCGCGCCTGGGCGTCGACATGATGGACTGCGTGCTCCCCACCCGCGCCGCGCGCCACGGACTTCTCTTCACCAGCGAAGGCCGCCTCAACATCAAGAGCCGCCGCTATGCCGAAGACGAGGGCCCGCCCGACCCCGCCTGCGACTGCATGGTCTGCCGCCGCTACTCGCGCGCCTACCTGCGCCACCTCATGCAGGCCGGCGAAGCCCTCTCCGCCACTCTCAACACCGTCCACAACCTGGCCTACTACCTCGGCATCATGCGGCGCGTCCGCGCCGATCTGGCCGGCGCGAAACCGGCCGCCGAACCGCCTCCCGGCAACAGCCCCGACAACCAGGCCATCCCTGCCGGTCACTCCGGATAGCGCCCCACGCTCCCGGCGGCATTCTCCGCCCCTCCGTCACACTCCTGCCTTCGCCAAACCCACTTCTCCCAGCTTTCGATTTACACTTGCCATGACCTTGGGAGAGTGACATGACAACGGTCCAATCCGCTTGCCGGGTACCCCTGGCGGAACGCAACGGGGTGCCGGTCGAAGTTGCCATCCTCTACGACAAGCTGCTGGCCGACCGCGGCGTGGTGCCAAACATGTTCAAGGCGCTGTCCAACACCCCCGACCTGGTATTGGGCATTGCCGCCTTCCTGCGCGGCCTCATGGGCGAAGGCGCCCTCGCCGGCTGGTACAAGGAGCTCATCGCCACCCGCGTCGCTTCCCTCAACGACTGCGAATACTGCGTCAGCGCCCATCGCTACCTCGCCGCGCAGCGCGGCGCCACCCCCGCGCAGGTCGCCGCCTTCGACACCTACGAGACCGGCCCCTTCACCGAAAAAGAAAAGGCCGGCTTCCGCTACGCCGACACTCTCCACATCTCCGGCCACGCCGTCGACGACGCTGCCTTTGCCGCCCTCGCTGCCCGCTTCGAGACAAAGGAGATCATCGAGCTCACCGCCGTGGCCTCAGCCTTCGAATTCTTCACCCGCATGAACACCGCTCTTCGCATCCCGGTTACGCCCTTGCCCAAATGACACGGAGCGGAACATCGCTCGGGCAGTCACAACCCTCAACGGGCTAGATGTAAATCCTGCCCGCGGCAAAGTACTTCCGGTTCCACCATCCCTGCAGCCCACACGAGGAATCATGAACAAGATCGCCACCGCTTTTGCAGCTTGCCTGCTTGTTGTTCCTGTGTTTCAGCCGGCCGGTAACGCCCAGTCTTCCCCCGCCGATACGCCCGCCAAGGCGCCCGAAAAACTTCCCGGCCTCGAGCCCGCCTTCATCGACAAGACCGCGGACCCCTGCCAGGACTTCTTTCAGTACGCCTGCGGCAACTTCAACAAGCTCCACCCCATTCCCCCTGACCGTCCCGGCTTCGGGACCAGCGCCATCCTCTACGACTACAACGAGGCCATCCTCCACGCCATTCTCGACAAGGCCGCTGTACCCAATCCCAGCCGCACCCCCAACGAGCAGAAGATCGGCGACTACTACGCTTCCTGCCTCGACACCGCCGCCATCAACCGCGAAGGCCTCAAGCCCCTCGAGTCCGAATTCAGGCGCATCGACGCCCTCAAGACCAAGGCTGAACTATCCGCCCTGCTGGCCCACGACCAGTTGATCGGCGTCAACGCCTTCCTCGGCTTCGGCGAACAGCAGGACTTCGCCGACGCGCGCAAGCAGATCGCCGCCGTCGACCAGGCCGGCCTCGGCCTCCCCGAGCGCGACTTCTACATCCGCACCGGTGAAACCGATCAGAAGATCCGCGACCGCTACGTCGAACACGTGGGCAACATGTTCAAGCTGCTGGGCGAGCCCGAAGCCAAGGCCAAGGCCGATGCCCAGCACGTGATGGACATGGAAACCGCCCTGGCCAAGGCCTCGCTCGACATCACCTCCGAGCGCGATCCTAAAAACGTCTACCACATCACCTCCGTCGCCGACCTCGAGAAGATGACCCCGGTCATCGACTGGAAAAAATTCATGGCCGACGCCGGCGCGCCCCCTGTCACCGAGCTGAACGTCACCTATCCTCCCTTCTTCAAGACCCTCAACCAGGTCATCGACACCACCGATCTGGAAAACGTCAAGGCTTACCTGCGCTGGCAGCTCATCAACTCCACCCCGGGGCTCACCCTGCCGCAGGCCTTCGATGATGAGGACTTCAGCTTCTCCGGCAAAGTGCTCCGCGGCCAGCAGCAGCAGCGCGCCCGCTGGCGCCGCTGCGTCCAGGCCACCGACGGCGCCCTCGGCGAAGCCCTCGGCCAGGTCTATGCCGCGCAGGCCTTCCCGCCCGCCAGCAAGGCCGCCACTGTCCAGATGGTCAAGGACATCGAGGCCGCCATGGACGAAGACATCGACTCGCTCGACTGGATGAGCGCCGCCACCAAGACCAAGGCCAAGGAAAAACTCCACGGCGTGGCCAACAAGATCGGCTACCCCGACAAGTGGCGCGACTACTCCAGCCTCCAGGTCATCCGCGGCGACGCCCTCGGCAATGCCCTGCGCGCATCGGAGTTTGAAAACAAGCGCCAGCTCGCCAAGATCGGCCAGCCCGTCGACCGCGGCGAATTCGGCATGAGCCCGCCCACCATCAACGCCTACTACAACCCCAGCATGAACGACATCAACTTCCCCGCCGGCATCCTCCAGCCGCCCTTCTACGATCCCGAAGCCACCGACGCGGTCAACTACGGCCACATCGGCGGCATCGTCGGCCACGAGCTTACCCATGGCTTCGACGATGAAGGCCGCCAGTTCGACGCCAACGGCAACCTCAGCGACTGGTGGACCGAGGAAGACGGCAAAAAGTTCGACGCCAAGGCCGACTGCGAAGTCAAGGAATACGGCGACTTCACCGTCGCCGGCGGTGCCAAGGTCAACGGCAAACTCACCCTCGGTGAAAACACCGCCGACAACGGCGGACTGCGCCTCGCCTACCTCGCCTTCCTCGCCGATGCCAAGCGCAAAGACCTCGACCTCAAGGCCATGAAGGACGGCTACACGCCCCAGCAGCAGTTCTTCATCGCCCACGCCCAGAACTGGTGCGGCGCCACCCGCCCCGAGCAGGAACGCCTCCAGGTCCAGACCGACCCCCACTCACCCCGCCAGTTCCGCGTCAACGGCGTGGTCCGCAACATGCCCGAGTTCGGCCAGGCCTTCGGCTGCAAAGCCGGCGCCCCCATGGACCCCGGCCCCTCCGCCTGCCGCGTCTGGTAATTAACCGCGCAACAAAAAGGGGCGGAGCGACAACCTCGCTCCGCCCCTTTTCCATGTGAACCGAATCAGTCCCGGCGAAATCCCGGTGGCCAAGCCGTGCGGCATGCCCATCCCAGCCCGAAACTTTCCCATTGGACACTATTCGGCCGAAATAAACTTAGCCGTCGGGCCACTTCGGAGGGAGCAGGGGCCTTCAGGCCCCTGAAAGCAGCAGCCCCCAAAAAAGGGCCTTCAGGCCCGGGCCTCATTTCCCCTCAAGAAGCAAAGGCATCGCGTCCAAAGCCGCGACACTCCCCGATTGCCCACCACCCGAACCCAATTCCGTCTCCGGCTCAGATCCGCAATCCCAACGTTGTCATCCTGAACGCAGTGAAGGATCTGCGTTTTCTTTTCCTGGGAATTCCAAGCGGAGTCATTTCCGAGTTGCCCACCACACACGCCCCCATCGGACAGAATTCTCCGGCCTCGGGCGCTATTCGCCGATCCGTTCGACCCATTGAGCACGCGATGCGGGAGCGGCGAACGGGTCTGCAAAGTATTGCGTTTCCCGCGCAACCTTGTCCTCTCTGAATTCCATGATGCTGACCGTATAAGACGGCTTGCCGTCATAGGTCAGGATGAATTCAGTGACCCAGAGTTCGCCCGCGCCAAGAATGCGTCGGATTGTAAACCTTTTATGGCTTGGCTGACTGGCGCGTTGGCCCTGTATGTTGCGCCGACCGCGCGTCCGCTCACCCGACTGCGGATACTCCAGCACCGCGTCCTCGTGGTAGATGATGTGCTCTGTTTCGAAATCGCTGGTATCGGACGCGGCCCAATGCTGATCCAATGCCGCGCGGATACTGTGGTCTCGCACATCAGAAGGCGGCCCATTCGTTTGTTGGTCGTTCATTTTGAGCCTCCTGCGAGTTTTGCCGCACCGTGAGCCAGGATGGATTCGCCATTCTTGACTGGTGAGAACGCTGCTTCCTGTCGATTAGAGCTTCGCATCGCACAGAGAACAGGCATCGGTGTGAACGTCCGCGTAGGCACTTCAAGTCGCGGGTCGCAAGCCACGACATTACCGTTTGCTAATGCGGTTGTACAACCGCCCATCCGGATGTCTCGGCAACAGACACTCTGCGCAGGCCTCGTCCCCCGTTCACCGTTCCCTGTCCACTCTCCACTGTCCACTGTTCCCCGTCCACCGTCCCCATCACTGCTTCTCCACATGCGGCTTCACATCTTCCGGCTTCGGCGCCAGCGCCTTTACAAAAAAATCCGCCATCATGTGGTTGGCCTCGATCGCCTCCGGCAGCTTCGGGTTATACCAGAACGCATGCGGCAGCGCGTCAAACACGATCAGCCGCGCATCCACCCCCGCGCGCAGATAAGCCCGATGCAGATTCGCGGTTCCGCTCAGCAGCAGGTCCCGCCCGCTGGTCACAAACAGCGTCGGCGGCATGCCATGCAAATCGGCATAGATCGGCGACAGCACCGGGTCCTTGGCGTCTGTCGATGCAACATAAAACGGATCGTGCGCTCCCGGCTCGGGCGGATCGAGATGTCCCGCCAGCCCCCGCAGCGCATACATCGCCTGCGAATCCCCCGCCCGTGCAAAATCCCCCATGCCGCTGAAGATCCCCAGCGCCGCCGGCTCCGGCAATCCCAGCTGCTTCAGCTTCACCGCCACTTCCGCAGTAAGAATCGCGCCCGCCGAGGTTCCGTAGATCACCAGGTGCGCAGGTTGATACAGCTTCAGAAACGCCTTGTACACTGCCACCGCGTCATCCACCGCCGCGGGAAACGGATACTCCGGCGCCAGCCGGTAAAGCACCGCAATCACCTTCACCTTGGTGTAGCAGGCCATCGGAATCGATTCCGTGTACGAGCCCGAATCCGAGTTGAACCCGCCGCCGTGCAGGTTGATCAGCAGCCGGTCGTGACTCGAGAAAGGCATGTTCTCCGGCGTCACCACGTGCACCGGAACCCCCTCGATGGTCTGCTCCGTGATCTTCACCGGGCAGATCGCGGTCCACTCATCCTTCGCCCTCGCCGTGTAGGCATCGGTGCCCTTGCGCCGCTCTTCGAGCGACTGCGGCGGACCCTCGTCCGGCTCCGCGCGACGCAGCGACGCCTTCGCCTCGGGGCTCAGATCCTCCGGCACCGGCACCACCCGCGTCACATGCGCCGTTCCGTTCTCGTCGATGAAGCTGGTATCGCGCGTCGGCGCCTCCGCCGCGGTAGTCGGCTTGGCCGCCGGCGCCCCCGCGGGCTGCTGCGCAAACGCCACCGAAGCGGCACAAAAAATCAAGACAGGAATAAACTTAGCAGGCATGTGATCGGACCCTCGAATGAACCCTATCGATCCTACATCTTGACCATAGGAACCCTTCCGCTCCAGCCGCAACCCCCATCCGCCATCCTCCGCGCCCCGGCTCATCTACTCAGATTGAGGGCGCACAGGGTAAGTGCCGTCCGTAATTAATTTCCCGTTCTCATAAAATCGAAGAACTTCACCGCCCGGCGCGACCATCACTTCCCTCGTGTCGCCCCAAAGGTGTCTGACGTGGCCCGAAAAAGGGGATCCAAACCCCAGTGAGGTCCAGCCCATAGCCACGCCCCCAGCCTTTGCTACAAGAGAACGAGCCGCCGCCTCAAGAAAGGTCCAACCCGTCGGGCCGGCAGCAACATCACATCCGGCGAAATACACCTTGGTGCCCGGGAAAGGAAAAAGTCGATAGAACTCGCGATGGTAAAACTCCGTGTACCACACATACGTATCAATCCAGGAGTCGCCGAAAAAGATCATGCCCTTGTTGCCATGCGTCGTGAAAATACAGTTTTTAAACTGCATCCCCTGGTCGATAAGTTCGAGTAACTGGCCCCTGAGTCGTGCTTCTCCCATATCGACGTTGACGGTGTAACTGTCGTCGCTTTCCGCTCGGCCCGTCCATCTGTCTCCTCGGTTATCGGCGTGATTGATACTCAGTAAATCGTAGACCATTTCGGTTTCCTTCCGGTTAACGCCCGTGAAGCGTAGCACGGAATCGTCGCTCCGGGTACGGACAGCGCCGCCCGGAACGGCGAATCCTCGGCAATCGCAAGCGATGCCGGACAGCCAACTGTCCGGATAGGTGGGATCCACACTCCCCCACAATCCCGCTGCCGATCCTCCGCCGCCTGCGATACAGTGAAAGTCCCATGGCTACCCTCGTCACCACCGAAGTCCGCAATTTCATCGCCGGCCGCTGGGTCGCGCCTTCCGGCGGCCCGGGCCTGGAACTATTCAATCCCGCCACCGGAGAACCCCTCGGACACTCCCCCGCCGGCTCCCCCGCCGAAGTCGACGCCGCCGTCGCCGCCGCGCAGGCCGCCTTCCCCGCCTGGCGCTCCAGCCCCGCCGCCGATCGCGTCCAGTTCCTCTTCAAACTCAAAAACCTGCTCGAAACCCACTTCGACCAACTCGCCGCGCTCATCACCACCGAAAACGGCAAAACCCTGGCCGAAGCCAAAGGCGAACTGCGTCGCGGCATTGAAAACGTCGAAGTCGCCTGCGGCATTCCCGTCCTCATGCAGGGCTATTCTCTCGAAGACGTGGCCCCCGGCATCGACGAGATCATGGTGCGCCAGCCCCTCGGCGTCTGCGCCGTCATCACCCCATTCAATTTCCCCCTGATGATTCCGCTCTGGTTCCTGCCCTACGCCATCGCCACCGGCAACACCGTGGTGCTCAAGCCCAGCGATCGCGTTCCCTTCAGCGCTGCGCGCCTCATCGAACTCATCCACGAAACCGGCCTGCCCGCCGGCGTCGTCAATCTCGTCAACGGCGGCAAGACCGCCGTCGATGCCCTCCTCGATCACCCCCTCGTCCGCGCCGTCAGCTTCGTCGGTTCAACTCCCGTGGCGCGCCACGTCTATACCCGCGGCTCGGCCAGCGGCAAGCGCGTGCAGTGCCAGGGCGGCGCCAAGAACCACGTCGTCGTTCTCCCCGACGCGGATCCTGAAACCACCACCAAAATCATCGCCGACTCCGCCTTCGGCTGTGCCGGTCAGCGCTGCCTCGCCGTCAGCGTTACCGTCACCGTGGGCGAATCCAAAAACTGGTTTCCCGAATCCATCGCCGCCGCCGCCGCGTCGCTCAAGGTCGGCAACGGGCTCGACCCCGCCACCCAGATGGGTCCCGTCATCACCGCCGCCAGCCGCGATCGCGTGATGTCGCTGATCGGCGAAGGCGCCACCCAGGGCGCCAAAACCATCGTCGACGGACGCAACATCAATACCGCCGCAGGTTCCTTCGTCGGTCCCACCGTGCTCGATGGACTGCCCGCTGACAGCGCCCTCATGGATACCGAAATCTTCGGCCCCGTCCTCTCCGTGGTCCACGCCGACATCGGTCGAAGACGCCATTGCCATGATCGACCGCTCCGCCTACGGCAACGCCAGTTCCATCTTCACCTCGTCGGGAGCCGCCGCGCGCAAGTTCCGCACCGCAGTCTCCACCGGCAACGTCGGCGTCAACATCGGCGTCCCCGCCCCCATGGCCTACTTCCCCTTCTCTGGATGGAAAGGCAGTTTCTTCGGCGTCATGCATGCCCAGGGACGCGACGCCGTCGAGTTCTTCACCGACAAAAAAGTCATCGTCGAAAGATGGCCGCGGGAATGGTCGCGCAAGTTCTAAAACACTCCGCCCCAAAACAAACGCGGGAGCCGCAGAATATCTGCCGCTCCCGCGTTTCAGCATGTATTCCGATTTAAGAAGGCAATATCAACAGGCCCGAATCGACCAGCAGTTTCGTCAATCGGTCCAGCGCCTCGGGAAACTTGTACGAAATCGTACGCGTCCCCATCCCCAGCAGCGCCGCCGCTTCGGCTTGGGTGTACTCCTGCAGCACAACCCGGCTCAGCATCTGGCGATCCAGCGGGCTCAAGCGGTTCAGGCACCGCTCGATGTCGAGAACGAAGATGACCGCGTCCTCAAACGTGCGCACCGGTCGGCTTGAAACCCAGCCCCGGCCTACCGAATCGGCCAGCACTGAGGGCGCCCGACCCACCTGCATTGACGCATACAGATAGCGTCGCAGCATGCTCTCCGTGTGCTTGCGATAGAAAGCCAGGCTGGTGACCGGCTCTTCCGCCTGCCGCGCGACTGCTGTTTTCCCGGCTCGCTTTGCCGGTTCGCTTGCCGCTGATTCAGGACCGGCCCATACCGCTGCCCCGGCCCCCTGTCCCCAGACGGAGGTCAATTGCAACGCAGCACTCATCGCGCACCCCCGGCTGATTGCGCCACTGCCCAAACCCGCTCCAGGTGTTTGCGCGACGGACGGCCGCGACGCTTTCTGCTCTCCGGCGTTGGAAATTCGCGAAGCTTCTTCTCACACCCAAGGCAATACACGCTTTCCTGATTGAGAATGCGATACCAAAGACAACCGCACCCCTCGCAGACTTTCAAATGAACGCACAGTTCCATCTAGCTTTCTCCGTACAAATCAACGCTCCGGCCTTTTTGCTTTGTAATCTTGGGGGCCGGGCTGACACGCAGACGGTCGGGCCGCTCAGGCTTCTCGTGGCCTGATAGAGGAGTGTCCGATGTCTCGATTGGTTTAATTTACCGCGGAAGAATCGCAGCGTCTGGAAGTCTCGCATCCCCTGCCCTGGGCGCCTCTGGCGGACGCCTTGAGTTGAGAGCCATAGCCTCGTCGAAAAACCATCACGCCTCGCGGCGCACAGGTGCGGGGACAAATCCTGCTTCCCCGCTTCTCTCCGAACGAGATGAAACGTTTCCAAAATGGCTCCACAGCAGATACAAGGTTAAGTAAAGCCAATCTAGGCCTGCGTATCTCCTCGGTCAACAGCAGGTTGAAGAAAAGCGGCACGGCCTGTTCATGCGCTCTGTAAAACTCGAAACTGAGGGGAAATCTGCTTCGCACAATTTGCTGAGAGAAAACAACGCGCACTGGGGCCGTTGCTCGTGGCAGATTTTCCACACATGAATTTCAGCCAGATGCACGAGCGTCTCCGTGTTGAACTGCTTCGCCGGATTCAGCGGGGCACGGCGAGCGTCTCCCTGCTGTCCCGCCAGACCGGCTTCGGACAAGCGCACATCTCCAACTTCCTGCGCTGCCGGCGGCAACTTTCCCTCGCTGCGATGGATCGCATCCTGACTGCGCAGCACCTCGAGGCTGGCGACCTGCTGCCCGCCTATTTGCCCGTGCCCAGGTTCCCGGTCGAGTCCAGCACCAGCAGGGTCCCGCTCGTTTCCCATGCCACCGCCCTGTTCGAACCTCACATTCGCGACTCAGCCATCCTCGACATGCTGGAGATGCCGTTCTCATCCTCGCGCTGGCGGCCGCCCAGTGGCCATGTCCGCCGCATGTGGGAACGCTTCGTCGCCATCTCCGTCTCCCCGGCCAACGCTCTGCCCATGGACCCGGTCGTCACGCCCGACGCCCTGCTGCTGCTCGACCGGCATTACGTCACCCTCGTCCCGTACCGCCCCATGCGCCCTAACCTTTATGCCGTTCGCCGCGGCAGCCGTCTCGCCCTTCGCTACGTCGACTTCGACCTCAACCGCCTCATCCTTCGGCCTCACGACATCGGGCATCCCGTCGACCTCATCGAGATAGAGCCGGGAAAGACGCCCAGCGACTATCTCGCCGGCCGCGTCGCACTCGTCCTCAACGAGCTTTGATACCGCGATCTATTTGCTGGACGTGCACCGCCTCTCCGCGAATGCTCCATTCCACCTCCATCGGCGACACGCAGACTCCCTCCGCGGCCCTGTTATCCTCACCGCATGAAGACACCCCGGGCCCGTCTCCTGCTCGCTCTCATACCCATTCAATGCGCGCTCTTCGCCCAGGCACCGCAGCCGCTGTCGCCCCCCGAAAAGGCCATGGTCGCCTTCATCGATGCCAACCAGCAGGCCTCCGACAAATTTCTTGAGCAGCTGGTCAACATCAACAGCGGCACGCACAACCTCGAAGGCGTGCGCGAGATCGGCCGCATCCTCGGCAAGGAGCTGACCGGCCTCGGATTCAATGTCCGCTGGGTTCCGATGGACCAGCCACCGAACGATGTCGGACGCGCCGGCGTGCTCATCGCCACGCACCCCTGTCCCCAGCCCGGACAATGCGGCAAGCGCATGCTCCTCATCGGCCACATGGACACCGTCTTTGAAAAAAACAGCCCCTTCCAGGCCTTCAGCGTCAGCGGCAACATCGGCACCGGCCCCGGCGTCAACGATATGAAGGGCGGCCTCGTCGACATGATCTATGCGCTCAAGGCCATGAAAGCCGCGGACGTGCTCAAGACCGCCGAGATCTCCATCGTCCTCAGCGGCGACGAAGAAGCCCACGGCGAACCGGCCAGCATCTCCCGCCGCGACATGATTGAAGCCGCCCACCACAGCGATGTGGCCCTCGAGTTTGAAGGCACTCCCCGCGACAACGGCGTCTTCTATGGCAGCGTCAGCCGCCGCAGTTCCATCACCTGGCACATCAAGACCAGCGGCGAAACCGGCCACTCCTCGGCGATCTTCTCCGCCGACAAGGGCTACGGCGCGATCTACGAGCTCACCCGCATCCTCGATGCCTTTCGCACCGAGCTGCCCGAACCCAATCTCACTTACAACGTGGGCATGGTGCTGGGCGGCACATCGCTCACCGTTGACGATGCCGGCAACAACGGCACCGCCACCGGCAAAGACAACGTGATCGCTCCCGCCGCCTACGCCAGCGGCGACATCCGCACCCTCTCCAACGAACAGACCACCCGCACCGAGCAGAAGATGAAGGCCATCGTCGCCAAGCACCTCGCCAAAACCGATGCCGCCATCACCTTCGGCGAAGGCTACCCGGCCATGGCGCCTACCGCCGGCAGCCGCGCGCTGCTGGGCCTGCTCAACCAGGCTAATCAAAGCCTCGGCTTCACTCCCATGCCCGAGCTCGATCCCATGAAGCGCGGCGCGGGAGACATCGCATTCGTCGCCGACATCCTTCCCGGTCTGGCCGGCGTCGGAGCCACCGGAACCGGCGCCCACGCCCCCGGCGAAACCATCGACCTCTCCACCCAGCCCATCAACACCAAGCGCGATGCCCTGCTGATGTACCGGCTCACCCGCATCGATCAGAAGGCCGACCTCACCACCGCCGCAGCCCCCGCCCGCTGACTCTTCCCGGGCCACGACGCCGGCGGCCGGCAGCTTCCAAAAACACCGAAACGATTCGCTGCGGCCTGAGGTATGATCGCTTCCTCAGGCCGCCACCCTTGGAGCTTCACGGAGTACCGACGCGGCCCGGTAGAATCCCAACCACCGCGTGAAGGAATCCCCCTCATGAAATGGGTGGCGTACTCGATATTCACGTTGCTGCTCCCGCTCGGCGAATACACGCTCGCCCAGACCGCCACCGGAGCCCTTCACGGCGTCGTCGTGGATGCGACCGGCGCGCGTGTCGCGGCCGCACATGTCGAAGCGCGCGCCGAAGCTTCGCTCGCACCCCGCAGTACCGCCTGCGACGATCGCGGCGAATTCCGCATCGACGCCCTGCCGCCCCAGACCTACCAGCTTGTCGTGCAATCGGCGGGCTTCGCCGCGGCCACCGCCACCGTGACCGTTCGCGTGGGAACCCTGCGTGAACTGACCGTCCGCTTGAATCCCTCCTCGCAGCGCGAAGCTGTCGTGGTGCGCGGGGGCGCCCTGTCCATCACCGCCGCGCCTATTGACCCCGTCAGCCAGGTGCATGTGGGAGTGATCGCCCGCGGGGATCTCGAGACCTTTCCCCTCGCTCAGCGCAGCTTCGCCAACATCGCCTACTTCGCGCCCGGCACCGAGCCCGTGGAGCCATCTGATCCCACCAAGGCCCGCATCACCGCGGTATCGACCGGCGGCAGTTCCGGGCTCAACAACGAATTGTCCGTCGATGGCCTCGACGACTCCGACGACTACATCGGCGGCTTCCTCGAAAACTTCTCTCCCGGCACCATTCAGGAATTCGCCGTGAGAACCGCGCAGGAAGACGCCGACACCGGCGGCACCACCGCCGGCTCCGTTGTCATCGTCACCCGCCGCGGCACCGATACGTGGCACGCCGATGCCACCGCGTACGAGCGCGCCGCCGCCCTCAACGCCCGCTACGCGCTCGAAAATCCCGCCCCCCAACCCAAGCAGCCCTACTCCCGCCAGGACTATGAAGCCAACGCCGGCGGTCCCCTCCGCAAGCAGTCCCTGTGGCTCTTCGGATCGCTGCAGGCCACCCGCGAAAATGCCTCCATCGCCTACGGCGCCGCCGACCTGAACCAGTTTCAGGCTCTGGCCGCTCTCGCTTCCGAGGGGCTCATCCCCGGCGTATCCGCGATCCCCATCCCCTCCAGCGTTCCCGTTCCCTTCCGCGACTTCATGAGTTCGGTCCGCGCGGACTGGGCACAGAGCCCTCGCTCCTCCTGGTTCACGCGCCTCTCCGAAGACCGCTATCAAACCCGCAACAACCTCGTGCAGCAGGGCACGCTGCCTTCCACCGGGCTGCTCACCCGCAACCACTATGCCAACGTGGCGCTCGCCAATGAGTTCCTCTTCAGCCCCTCCTGGATCGGCCGCCTGACCCTCGGCGCCGGCGGACTGCGGCTGTCGCAGACCCGCAACTCAAACCTCGGATTCGCGCTCGCCTTCCCCTTCAGCGCCACCGCCCTTACCGTCTCCGGATTCGAGACCTTCGGCGACAACCAGTTCGCCACGCCCATCACCTACTTCCCCTCGCAGCGCGCCCAGGAAAAATACCAGCTGCGTTACGATCTCACCCATGAACTCGGCCACCACGTCTTCAAGGCCGGCGTGAACTTCCAGCATGAGCCGGTGCTCGGAGGCACCTTCTCCGACAACACCGAAACCCTCTACCAATTTCCTCAGAACCCCGCCGACTACCTCTCCAGCCCCGCGCAGTTCGCAGCCGACATGGCCGCCGGCGCCTCCACCAGCACCCTCGGCGGACCCTTCTCACAAAATGTGCAGCGCCTCGCCGTCTACGCGCAGGACGCATGGCGCGCCGCTTCCAGTCTCACCCTGAATTACGGCCTCCGCTATTCCGCCACCTTCGGCCTGCTGAATGCCTCCGGCCGCGATCAGGCCGACAACCCCGCCTGGCTCACCCTGCGCGCTCTCGCGATCCCCCTCGTGCCCCGCGCCCCCGGAGACGACCAGCACCAGTTCGGACCGCGCCTGGGCTTCGCGTACTCACCCGGGCAGCACACGCGCTCCGTCATCCGCGGCGGCGCCGGATTCTACTTCGATGACCTCGCCCAAAACGGATGGGCCACTGCATTTCAGGCCGTACATTCTCCCGCCGCAGTCTGCATCGATCCCGCGCAGAACCCCGGCGATCCGCAAAACTCCGGATGCATCCCCGGCCACAACCGCGGCGGCGCCGGCAATGTCATCGCGCCCGGATACAAGACCCCTTACGCGATCCACCTCACCGCCGGGTTCGAGCGCACCCTCTCCGCCGGCAGCGCCCTCAGCGTCGATTACACCCACGAGCAAGGCAATCACGGCTACCGCGCCTGGTCCTACACCGGCGGCGTCAACCTGTTCACCCCGCTGCTCAGCCGGACCGATCCCGCCCAGTCCGACGTCGTTCCCGACCTGAATGTCTTTCACGCCGACAACCGCTCCAGCTACGACGCTCTGATGTTCCACTTCGAAGGCAACGCCGGGGCGCGCCTCAACCTCGTGGCCAACTACACCTTCGCCTACGCGCGCACCTGGGGTTGCGTGCTCGGCGAGCTCTTCGACTACGTCAACGGCGTATGCGACCCCCTTCATCCCTTCGCGCCGGGCGATTACGGCCCCTCCGGCGAAGACGTGCGCCATCGCGGCGTAGTCGCTGCCCTCGCTCACCTTCCCGGCGGCTTCGACCTCAGCACTCTCACCCAGGCCGAATCCGCGCGACCCTTCACCATCACCACCGCCGATGGCTCCGGCCGCATCTCCATCAACGGACACCCCACCGCCCTCGATGCCTTTCGCGGATCTCCCTACGTCCAGATGGACCTTCGCGTCGCCCGCCCCATTCACGCTGGAGAACACTGGAAGATCATTCCCTTTGTGGAATTCTTCAACCTCTTCAACCGCGTCAACGCCGGCGCCAACTACGTCACGGACATCGCTTCCCTGCCCGTTCCCGCCGCCGAGGCACAATCCGGCAACGTCACCGACCTCTGCGCGAACACCGGCTGCACAACCACCCGGCCGCTCGCCAGTGCTTCTCAACTCGCTGTACCCGCCGGCGCCCTGGGAGACTTCTTCGGCCCCGGCACCACCGTGGGAGCACCCTTCGCCGCCCAGCTCGGCCTGCGCCTCCAATTCTGAATCGCGCCCCGGTTCCACCACCCGCGCGTGCCTCCCGGGCCTCAAAAGAAGCTTGACAAAGTATCTGCACTCCCGTACTGGTGGTGTGTCGCTCGCTTCCCATATTTGTAATGTCTCTGCCTTCGCCCCCGCGGCGATCGACGCGCTTTTCCGACGTCCAACCTGCTTTCCGGCCTTGGATGAGTACGCGCTGTCCAGTCTCTTCATCCAAGCCGACACCCCGGCGCCGAAGTCGATGGCCCCCAATTCGTATTCAGGCAACAACGATTCAGCCGCAAAGAAAGACGAGAGGTCTGCATCCATGTCGACGATAGGCAGATTGGCTATTCCCCTCCTGGTGTTGCTCTCCACGGCCGCAGCCGGCGCTCAGACCGCCGACGATCTGATCGCCAAAAACATCGCGGCCAAGGGCGGCCTGGAAAACATCAAGGCCATCACCAGCCTCCGCTTCAACGGCAAGCTTGAAACCCAGGGAATCGTCGCGGAGATGGGCACCGAGCAGATGCCCGACTTCCTCGCCCGCCGCTCGCTCAGCCTCCAGGGCATGACCCAGGTCGAGGCCTATGACGGATCCGAAGGCTGGAGAATCGATCCCTTCTCCGGCCGCCGCGAAGCCGAGCGCATGGGCGAAGAAGACACCCGCAGCCTCATCGAAACATCCGACTTCTACGGCCCACTCGTCGAATATCAGCGCAAAGGCTCCACCGTCGAATACATCGGCCACGCCACCGTGGACGGCGACGACGCCCTCCTGCTAAAGGTCACTCTCAAAAACGGCGACATCCTGAAGTACTACCTCGATCCCGATACCTTCCTCGAAATCCGCGTCGAACGCGTCATGTTTGTCCGCGGCAAAGTGCGCGAGTCGTTTACCAATCTCGGCTCCTACAAAAAAGTTCAGGGCGTCTTCTTCCCCTTTTCCATCGAGCAGGGCGATCCGCGCGACCCCTCTTCCATCGAGAAAATCACGTACGCCACAGTGACCGCCAACGTGAAGCTTCCCGACGTCGAATTCAAAATGCCCGCGCCCGGCGCCGCCGCCCCCGCGCACCCCGCCGACAACGGCGCAGCCGGCAAGCCCAAGAACCGTTGAACCAGACACACCCGCCGCGCGGCCCTGGTGCTCGGCCCGCGCGCTTCCATCATTCCCACAACTGCGATCTCGATGTTGACTCCGGAAGGAACGCACTTCGATGCCAACCAAATCCGCAATCGGCCGCCTCGCCGGTCTTTGTCTCCCCCTTCTGCTCGCCGGTCCATCCGTCTCCGCCATCCCCGCCCAGGAGGCCGCCACGGCCCCCGTGCAGTTCGACTCCGGCACCATCTCCGGCCTGCCCGCCCGCAACATCGGCTCGGCTGAGATGAGCGGCCGCGTTTCCGCCGTCGCCGGGATCAAGGAAGAAGGCCGCACCACCCTCTACGTCGGCTCCGCCAGCGGCGGCGTGTGGAAGTCCACCAATGGCGGTTCCAACTTCCGCCCCATCTTCGATCGCAATAAAGTACAGTCCATTGGCGCGGTCGCCATCGATCCCTCCCACCCCCAGACCGTCTGGGTAGGCAGTGGCGAGTCATGGGCCCGCAACAGCACCTCCATGGGCGACGGCGTCTACAAGTCCACCGACGGCGGCGACAACTGGACCAACGTCGGCCTGCCCGATTCCGAACGCATCGCCAAGATCCTCGTCGATCCCGGCGACGGCAACACCGTCTACGTCTGCGCCACCGGCCACGCCTTCAACGACAGCGATGAACGCGGCGTCTACAAAACCACCGACGGCGGCAAGTCATGGCGCAAGGTTCTTGCCGGGGCCAACGCGTCCACCGGATGCGGCATGATGTCCATGAACCCCTCCCAGCCATCGACCCTCTACGCGACCCTGTGGGACTACCGCCGCCAGGCTTGGACATTCCGCTCCGGCGGCCCCGGCAGCGGCATCTTCAAATCCACCGACAAGGGCGAACACTGGTCTGAAATCGCGCCCGGCGCCGCCACCGGCCTGCCTGAAAAGCCTTACGGCCGCATCGCCGTCGCCATCGCTCCCTCCAACCCCAAGGTCGTCTACGCGATGGTCGAGTCCGCCCACAGCGCCCTCTACCGCTCCGGCGACGATGGCAAAACCTGGACCCGCCTCGACGCCAGTCAGTTCATGGTCTGGCGCCCCTTCTACTTCGCCAACCTCATCGTCGATCCCAAGGATGAAAACAAGGTCTTCAAAGTCGATGGCCCGCTCCTGCTCAGCATCGACGGCGGCAAAAGCTTTCAGAGCACCGCCAACAGCGCTCATGGCGATCATCACGACGTCTGGATCTCTCCCGACAATCCCAACCTCGTCTTCACCGGCGACGACGGCGGCCTGTGGCGCAGCCAGGACGGCGGCACCGCCTGGGAACACATGGAAAACCTGCCCGTCGCGCAGTTCTACCACGTCAGCGTCGACAACGCCGACCCCTACCGCATCTATGGCGGCCTCCAGGACAACAGTTCCTGGGTCGCCCCTTCCTCCTATCCCGGCGGCGTCGCCAACGCGCAATGGGAAAACATGTACGGCGGCGACGGCTTCTGGATGTGGGCCGATCCCTCCGACTCCACCTACCTCTACGCCGAAGCCCAGGGCGGCACCATCGGCCGCGTCAACCGCTACACCCACGAAGTTCGCGCCATCACCCCTTACGCCCGCTACGGCGAAAAGAAACTGCGCTTCAACTGGAACACGCCCATCCAGATGAGCCCCAATGAAAAAGGCACCATCTACATCGGGTCCCAGTTCCTCTACCGCTCCCGCAATCACGGCCAGTCTTGGGATCGCATCTCGCCCGACCTCACCACCAACAACCCCGAAAAACAAAAACAGGAAGAGTCCGGCGGCGTCACCATCGACAACTCCTCCGCCGAAATGAACAACACCGTCTATGCCATCAGCGAGTCGCCCAAGGACGGCAAAGTCATATGGGCCGGCACCGACGACGGCAACGTGCAGGTCACCCGCGACGGCGGCGCCCACTGGACCAACGTCACAGCCAACCTGCATGGCGTCAGCAAGGAGCCCATCGTCTCCTGGGTCGAAGCCAGCCGCTACTCCGAAGGCCGCGCCTACGTCACCCTCGACACCCACATGAACGGCGATCCCACGCCCCATGTCTTCAAGACCTCCGACTTCGGCACCACCTGGGAACAGTTCGATACCGCGGCGAGCCACGTGCGCGGCTATGCCCACGTCATCAAGGAAGACACCGTCAACCCCGACCTGCTCTTTCTCGGCACCGAGTTCGGATTATGGGTCAGCATCGACGGCGGCAAGCGCTGGGCGCAGTATGCCGGCGATGCCTTCCCCGCCGTCGCCGTGCGCGATCTGGTCGTCGAGCCGCGCTCCTCCGACCTGGTCCTCGCCACCCACGGCCGCGGCATCTGGATCATCGACAACATCTCGCCCTGGCGCTCGCTCAACACCGAAACCATGGCCAAAGATGCCGCCTTCTTCGATCCGCCGCCGGTGATTCAATACATCTCCACCTTCGGCGGCTGGGCCGAAGGCGACAACTCCTATCGCGGCCCCAACCGCCCTGAAGACGCGGCCATCACCTACTACCAGCGCCGCCGCCACATCTTCGGCGACCTCAAGATCGAAATCTTCGATGAAGGCGGCAAGCTCGTCGACACCGTCGCCAGTTCCAAACATCGCGGCGTCAATCGCGCCACCTGGCCCATGCGCCTCAAGCCGCCCAGAGTCCCGCCCGCCGCCTCCATTCTCGGGGCCGCCGCCGTCGGCCCCCGCGTCCTGCCCGGCACCTACACCGTCAAGCTCACCAAGGACGATCAGGTCTACACCACCAAACTCAACATCGTGATGGACCCGCGCGCCACTTACACGCTCGAGGACCGCAAGCTGCAATTTGCTCTCTGCTCCCGCCTCGGCGACATGCTCAACCACATGAGCTGGCTGGTCGACGCCGTCGCCGGCGTGCGCGACAAGGCGCTTGCCAGTGCCGCGAAGGCTGATGCCAAAAGCGAACTCCACGGGCAACTCGTGTCCCTCGCCGACGCCGCCGACACCATTCGCAAAGAGATCGTAGCCACCAAGGAAGGCGGCGCCATCACCGGCGAAGAACGCCTCCGCGAATATCTCGGCGATCTCTACGGCGACGTGTCCGGCTATGACGGCCGCCCCAGCGACGAACAGACCGCCCGCGCCGACGTCATGGAACACCAGTTGAACGACGTGGTCGCCGAATTCAAAAAGTTCAGCGCCGACAAGCTGCCCGCCATCAACACCAAACTCAAGACCCAGAAGATGCCCGCCATCGAGGTGATCGACGAGCAGAAATGGCAGCAGGCCGCGGACACTTCCACCGGCTCCATCAACGCCTACCGCGCCCTTCACGAACGCCGCGACAACGACTGAGCACAACTCCTCCGAATACCCGGGAATGGTTTTCTGCCGCCGCGCCGGATCGCGTCCCGCTCTTGCTGAAGGTCTGACGCAAGCCCGTCACCTGGAACTTATCGGGAAACGCGACCGGCACGTTCGACACCATCACATGAAGCCCCCGTCCGGCACACTGACTGGAGTCGACGAAAACCGTCGCCTTGATACCCAGGCCGCAGTGCAACACGTTCCCTCCGAGGAGAACCATGTCCAACTTTCAGCGGGCACCGAAGTCGCTGCTCACTCACACGCCTGCGACCTTTACCCAGGACGTCCGGGACATCCTGGCCAAGCCAGGAACCTATAACATCTATGGCGAGGCCGCCTATCGCCTGAAGGTTCCCTTAGGAAACACAACCTGGAAGGGTGAACAGGCCAGGTTGATCTGTATGTGGGGCGGCGATGAAGACGGAAACCGGCTCGAAGTGACCGCCAATCCCCCCATCGTTGACGTGACCCTTGTTTCAGAACAAAAGGTCGGAAAGCACCTTTGGGCATGGCTGATCCAGCCCAAGGACAGCGGGCAGACCGGCGACACATTCCTCTATGCCAAATCATCCGTGGCGGGGAGCGGGGGCGCTGCGGGCAGGCAACTATCCAGTCCCCTGCCCGTCACCGTCATGGACGAAGTTGCCAACGCCGGTCCCACCGGAAACTTCTCCGGCGGAAACCGCGAGGAAACCATCGCCGCCATCCGCGAAGAGTGCGCGCGCCAGGGCGTGACCCTCAACAATCAAATCGCCTACATCCTCGCCACTTCAGAGTGGGAATCCGGCTTCACCGTGGTCCGTGAGCGATTTACCCCTGCCCGGGAGCCCGAGCGCCGAGCCATGCCTTATTACCCCTACTACGGTCGCGGCTACGTTCAACTCACTCATCAATACAACTACCAGAAGTACACCGACCTGCTGGGGGTTGACATGGTCAGCGATCCTGACCTCGCCCTGCAAGCCGATATCGCTCTCTACGTCCTGGTCCATGGCATGATAAACGGCTCCTTCGGCCGGGCGTTGCCTCATTTTGTCAACGCCACGCATACTGACTTCCTCCATGCCCGCCATTGTGTCAACGCCATGGACAAAGCTCAGGAGATTGCCGCCCTTGCCAACAAATGGCTAAGATTCCTCACGCCCAGACCTGCCCCGGCCAATTGACCCTGAACCCATCATCCGGCTCGACAGGAGTCACATGAAGTCTCGCCACCATCAGCCCGCACCGCGCGCGAAGCGAGGATCCACGCCGACCAAGCCGCGCTCCATCCTCCTCGCCCTCGGTCTCTTCGTCCCCCTCTTGAACTTCCCCTTGATGGCTCCCTGCTTCGCCTCTCAGGCTCCGTCCGCTTCCGGCTTCTGGTCCGGCCAGAGCAACGGCTACAACATCTCCTGGACCAGCACCGACCTGCTTGCAAACAAAGGCCCCGTCCGCGTCTTCTCGGCGCGTGAGTTCGCAAAACAGGGCCTGGCGCACTTCATCGCCGTGAACAAAGAAGATGGAAAAATGCCCGCCTGCTCCTACGAGCGGCATTTCCGCCTGCTCGCAGTAGTGGGCAACCTCGTCAGCTTTAGCGATGGGTCTTATGCCTCATGCAAAAAAGAGGCGCATCCCGGCGGCGAAACCAGGTTCACGACCATTGACCTCGCCAGGGCTGAACCCATCCCATACTCCGGTCATGATGCGTTCGGTCAGATCAATCCCCGCCATCCCGGCAAGTCCCTCCGATTGAGCGATCTCTTTCCCGAAGAAGAGATCTACACCAAACTTAAAGCCGATCCCGGGATCGCCCGCGTCCTCTCCCAGGATGGCGCCAACCTCACCCCCAAAAACCTCGCCGAACTCCTGCAGGATCTCTCCGGGAAGCTCGGCGAAAATCCCGACTGCTTCTCCGTTCCCGACGATCTGCTCACGCGCTTTGCATTCCGCCGCATACGGCCAGCCGCCGTCACGATCGAGCTTGGGCTCCCCGGCGCTGGCCCGTGCCGAGACGACATTACGCCTGTCCTTCTGGAGTTCCCCATGTCCGAAAGCTTGAAAACCCGCCTGGGAGCAGCCGGCACTGTCTCTGCGCCGTTCATCAAGGACGCTGACTGGCAGGAAGGCAAGGACGAGACCGTAATTCGCCTCCGAACCGGCGACCGGCCCGCAAAATAGTCCGCGATGTCGGTCCATCAGCCCATGCCATGGAGTCGTCGGCGAAGCACCACGACGGACCAGCACCCGCCTTCCGTATCGAATGGCGCGATTGCCATACGGGCCACTTCATTGCGAGCGATCGGTCAGGCGAGTGCGTGCCGGCTTCTCGCCCGGCTCCCGCACTATCCCTCGTGGCCGTTCTCCGGATTCTCAAACCGCGTAAAGCTGGAAATGAAGTTCAGATGGATCGTCTCCGTCGGCCCGTTGCGCTGCTTGGCAATGATGATCTCCGACTTGGCCTTATCCGCCTCCGACATCTCCTCGGTGCGGTTGTAATACGCCTCGCGATGAATGAACGCCACCACGTCCGCGTCCTGCTCGATCGATCCCGACTCGCGCAGATCGCTCAGCAGCGGGCGCTTGTCGTCGCCGCGCCGCTCGCTTGAACGCGACAGCTGCGACAGCGCCACCACCGGCACATCCAGTTCCTTGGCCAGCGCCTTCAGCCCGCGCGAAATCGCCGACACTTCCTGGGTACGGTTCTCATACCGCTTGCCGCCCGCCGACGGCAGCGTCGCCGACATCAGCTGCAGGTAATCCACCATGATCAGGTCCAGCTTGCCCACCGTCTGCTTAAGCCGCCGCGACTTGGCCCGCATCTCCGCCAGCGAAATCCCCGCCGTGTCGTCAATAAACAGCCGCGACTCCACCAGGTCCCCCAGCGCACGCTGCAGCTTGTCATGATCTTCCCGCGCAATGAAGCCGGTCTGCAGCTTGCGCTGGTCCACCCACGCCTGCGAAGCCAGCATGCGGCGCAGCAGCGACTCCTTGCTCATTTCCAGGCTGAACACCGCCACCACCGCGCCATGATTCACCGCCGCGTTCTGGCAGATGTTCACCGCGAATGCCGTCTTCCCCATCGAAGGCCGCGCCGCGATAATGATCAGCTCGCCCTTTTGAAATCCGCTCGTACAGCGGTCCAGCGCATAGAAATCCGTGGCCAGACCCGTGACCTCCCGGCTCTGCTTGTAGAGGTTATCGATCGTGCCGAAAGAATTGGCCACGATCTGGTCGAGGCTCTGAAACCCGCCGCTGATGCCCCGCTGGCTGACCTCCAGCAGGCCCGTCTCGGCGGCCCCGATCACCTCCAGAGCCGTCTCGCTCTGATCCGCCGCCCGCGCAATCGCCGCCGAACAGATCGCCATCAGCCGCCGCAGCAGGCTCTTGTCCTTGACGATCCGGATGTACTCCTCGATCACTGGCCGCCGCGGCAAACCCTCCGTCAGCGACGCGAGATACGCCACCCCGCCCACCGACTCCACTTCCTTGTAACGCGCCAGCTCGTGCGACAGCGTCACGATGTCCACCGGCCGCTGCTCGTTGACCAGGTCGCTCATGCGCAGAAAAATGCGCCGGTGCGAATCCAGCGAAAAGTCGTCTGCCTCGAGCTTTTCCGAAGCTTCCGAATGCGCCGTGTTATCCAGCAGAATGGCGCCCAGAATCGTCTTCTCGGCATCGACGTTGGCAGGCAATCCAGCGTCGAATCCTCTGAGGTCAGGAACAGTGGCCATGGATCGAGTCTAGGCGTAAAGGTTGCCCTCGCCAAGGCTCCTTCGCTGCGGATAAATCGGAAAAAAAGCTTCTAACTTCGAGCCTCGCGGACGAACGTCCTGTCAATCACCAGCCGCTCCGCGCGATCGCTCGCGAACGCCTCGCACCCCTGCTCGCGCGCCCACGTCCGCGATGCCCGGGCCAACGCCCGCCCCACCCCCTGCCCGCGCCGCATCGGAACCACATACAGCCCTTCAATGTAGCCCGTGCGCCGCCCCTCAAGCCCCGGCACGTCGGTCCGAATCGAAAGCTCGGCTACTCCAACCACCTCGCCATCAGCCGACCGGGCCAGCAACACCTCCAGCGGCTCCTCAATCTGCTTTGCGAAATACGCTGCAATCTCTCGCGCGTGCTCTTTTGGATCGTCCGGCCACAGCGCGCACCGCAGGCTCAGCCACACGTCCGCATCCGGCTCACCCGCTGCTCCGATTGCAATCGCCGCCTCCTCCATCGCTGATACCCCCAATCACTCTAAGCGCTCTTCGACCCGGTGCGATTAAGCCTGCCCCTGCGCCGCAGACAACTCCAGTTGGCCCACAGCATCTACCTACGCAGCGGCAGGATCCACGCAAGGGCGCCCTGCAGCTGAACTCCCGAAGAGAATGCTTTGGTCACCCTGCAGCGATGAAAGTCTTGACGCAGGGCGAGGGTCAGGATCTGCTCGCTTTCTTCCCGCCTTACTAAACTTCTTCCTCTTCTCTTGCTAACGGTGGTTGCCGCTGCTGTCTCAGCAGGCGCGTCACTGCGCCCTGCGATGGCCCCTCAAACACAGGAGAAAATCCATGTATCACCACGTAAAGAAACTGATGTACACCGTCAAGATCGGTACCCCTGACGTTCGCTTCGGCAACATGCTGCTTGAACAATTCGGCGGCGCCAATGGGGAACTCGCCGCCGCTATGCAGTACACCATCCAGGGCTGGAACTGCGTCGACGATATCGCCCGGCGCGACCTGCTCCTCGACATCGGCACCGAGGAACTGAGCCACCTCGAAGTGGTGGGCGCGTTGATCCGCATGCATCTCAAGCCCCTCAAGACCGAGTCGGAAGCTGCGGAAGCAGATCCCCTGGTGACCATCGCCGGAGGCGGCGGCCTCAACCTCTTCAACTCCATGGGCAATCCCTGGACCGCCGACTACCTCAAGATCACCGGCGAAGTCGATGTCGACCTCCGCAGCAACATCGCCGCCGAGGCCCGGGCCAAGATCGTCTACGAGCGCCTCATCGATCACACCGAAGATCCCGGCACCATCGACACCCTGCAGTTCCTCATGACCCGCGAGATCACCCACATGAAGGCGTTTTCCGCCGCTCTGGAAAGCCTGGAAAAAACTCCCTTCTCCGTTGGTCGCCTCGCGCCCACACCGATCCTCGTCGATCAGTACTTCAACGGCTCCACCGGCGACGGCAGCGAGGGCGAAACCGATATGCGCGGACCATGGACCAGTGCGCACGGGCTCAGCCTGGTGCAGTCGGAACTGGCCGGCGGCGAAGGCCTGGCCGTCGGTGAAGTCAATGGGATCGCCGGCCCCGAAGACCGCGGCAAGCAGGACGCCGCCAAGAGAACCACCACCGCTCCAGCCCTGGATGAATTGATCGGCGTCGCCGAGTCCAAGGTCTAAAGCACGCAGACAAAACGCCGGCCCTGGTTCCATCCTCGCGTCACTTCAGGATGAAACCAGGGCCGGCATTTTTCTTGCGGTTCAGAATCCAGCCCTGCACAACTAAGCCGTCGGAATATTCTCCGGCGCGCCCTCCGGCATCGGAATCGACGGCGCCACAGGAACTGGCGCCGCCGCCGGCCGCCACCTCAGGATTGGCTTGCGTGCCGCCTGCACCTCATCCAGACGCGAAACCCGCGTCGAATGCGGCGCCGTCTTCACCAGCTCCGGCGTCTCTTCCACTTCCTTCGCAATCGCCCGCATCGCGGCGATGAACAAGTCCAGCTCTTCGCGTGACTCGCTCTCCGTCGGCTCGATCATCAGCGCTCCCGGCACGATCAGCGGGAAACTCACCGTGTAGGGATGAAATCCATAATCGATCAGCCGCTTGGCGATATCGCCCGTCTTCACGCCCTTGGCCGCCTGCCGCTTGTCGGAAAACACCACCTCGTGCATCGACGGCGTCTTGTACGGCAGCTCGTACAGATCCTCGAGCTTGCTGCGAATGTAGTTCGCATTGAGCACCGCGTCCTCGGTCGTCTGCCGCAATCCGTCAGGACCGTTCGCCAGAATGTACGCCAGCGCCCGGATGAACATCCCGGTATTGCCATAAAACGCGCGCACCCGGCCCACTGACTGCGGCCGGTCATAGTCCCATCCCAGCGCCCCCGCGCCATTGTTCTTCCGGCTCGCGAACGCCAGCCGGCTGGTTCCGTTTTCTCTCCGCACCAGTACCGGCGTCGGCAAAAACGGCTCCAGAAACTTCTTGCACGCCACCGGCCCCGACCCCGGACCGCCACCGCCATGCGGCGTCGAAAACGTCTTGTGCAGGTTCAGGTGCATCACGTCCACGCCAAAGTCGCCCGGCCGCGCCTTGCCCACCAGCGCGTTCATGTTGGCGCCGTCCATGTAGAGCAGCGCGCCCTTGGCATGCAGCAGGTCGGCGATCTTGTGAATCTCGTTTTCAAACACCCCGATGGTCGAAGGGTTCGTCAACATCAGCGCCGCGGTGTTCTCGTCGATCTGCCGCTCCAGCGCCACCAGGTCGATGCCGCCGTCCGGGTTCGACTTCAAATTCTCCACCTGGTACCCGCAGATCGCCGCCGTCGCCGGATTGGTCCCGTGTGCCGAGTCCGGAATCAAAATCTTCCTGCGCGGATTGCCCTGCGACTCGTGCCACGCCCGCACCAGCAGGATCCCGGTAAACTCCCCATGCGCGCCCGCCGCCGGCTGCAGCGTAATCGCGTCCATCCCCGTAATCTCGATGAGGCAATGCTGCAGCAGGTCGAACACTTCAAGGATGCCCTGCGACAACGCATCCGGCCGGTAAGGATGCGCCTCCGCCAGCCCCTCGATCCGCGAAACAAATTCGTTCACCCGCGGGTTGTACTTCATCGTGCACGAGCCCAGCGGATACATCCCCAGGTCGATCGCGTAGTTCCACGTCGACAGCCGCGTGAAGTGGCGAATGATCTCGATCTCGCTCAACTCCGGAAGCTCCGCGCTCTGCGAACGATGGGCTTCGCCCAGGAGCTCCGCCGCATTCACCGCCGGCACATCGAGCGGCGGCATCTTGTAAGCCTTCTTGCCCGGCGAGGACTTCTCAAACACCAGCCCTTCGTTCTGCGTCTGGTGCGGCCGCACCTTGCCCAGCGTGCGCCTCCCGTTGCCATTCCCTGTCGTGGTCGCCATCTACGCCTCCACCAGGCCGGCGGCCAGCACGCGCGCGGCAGTATCGATGTTTTCCCGCGTCACCAACTCGGTGGCGCACCACAGCGTCGCGTTGCCCAGCTCCGGATACCAGCGGCTGAGCTCCACCCCGCCCACAATCTTGTTTTCCAGCAGCCGCTTGCTCCACAGCGTGGGCGCTTCCTCGGTCTGCAGCACGAACTCATGAAAGCGCGGCGCGCCCGTGAACAGCAGCTCCGCCCCCGGCTGCGCCGCCAACTCATCCGCCGCATACGCCGCCTTGGCCAGGTTATGCTCGGCCAGTTCGCGAATCCCTTCCTTTCCATACACGGTCAGGAAGATCGTCGCCATCAGCGCCACCAAAGCCTGATTGGTGCAGATATTCGAAGTCGCCTTCTCCCGCCGGATATGCTGCTCGCGCGTCGACAGCGTCAGCACAAATCCGCGATTCCCATCCCCATCCGTGGTCTGCCCCACCAGCCGCCCCGGCATCTGCCGCAGAAACTTCTCCTTGGCCGCAATCACCCCGCAAAATGGCCCGCCATAGCTCAGCGCCACGCCAAACGACTGCGCCTCCATGCTCACAATATCGGCCTCCACCGGCGGCCGAACCACGCCCAGCGATACCGCCTCGGCGATCGACACAATCAGCAGCGCGCCCTTCTTGTGCGCAATCTCCGCGATCGCGGGAATGTCTTCGATCACTCCGAAGAAATTAGGACTCTGCACCAGCACCGCCGCCGTCTCCTCCGTCACCGACGCTTCCAGCGACTCGAGGTTCACCCGGCCCGTCCTGCGATCGTATCCCGCCAGCGTCGTCGGCAGGCCCTGGTGCCGCGCATACGTCGCCAGCACTTCCCGATACTCGGGATGCACGCTGCTGGCCACCACCGCCTTGTGCCGCCCCGTCACGCGCACCGCCATCATCACCGCTTCGGCCGCGCCCGTCGATCCGTCATACATGCTGGCATTGGCCACATCCATGCCCGTCAGTTCCGCGATCATGGTCTGAAATTCAAAGATCGCCTGCAGCGTGCCCTGCGTGATCTCCGCCTGGTAGGGCGTATAGCTGGTCAGGAACTCGCCGCGCTGCACCAGCGCATCGATGATCACCGGCCGATAGTGCCGGTACGCGCCCGCTCCCAGAAAACTGGCGTAGCCGGTCGCATTCCTGTCCGCCGCGGCCTTGAAATAGTTGATGATCTCGCTCTCCGCCTGCTGGCGGGGCACATCGAGGTCGCGGGTCAAACGATACTCGGCCGGAATGATCGAAAACAGGTCCTCGATCGAACGCGCGCCGATCTCGGCGAGCATCTGCTCCCGTTCCGCGGGGGACTTGGGTAAGTAGCGCATGTCTGGCTGCTGGCTCCTGGGCTCCGGCTTCTCGCCGAAAGCCCCAAAAGGCAGGCCTCCATCCGCCCGCCCCGGGGTGTTTTGTAATAAGGATCACGAGCTAAAAGCTAGTAGCTGTCAGCTGTTCTCACGCCGTTTCTTCCGCAATGAATTTCTCGTAGCCGGCCGCATCGAGCAGCCCGTCATACTGGCCGGGATCGGAAAGCTCGACCTTGATAATCCAGGTGTCGTGCGGCGCGGCGTTGATCTTGTCCGGCTCCGTCTTCAAAGACTCGTTGGTTTCGGTCACCGTTCCGCTCACCGGCGAATAGAGGTCGCTGACCGCCTTCACGCTCTCCACCGAACCAAATGTGGCGTTGGCGGTCACAGAATCCCCCACCTTGGGCACATCGACATAAACAATGTCGCCCAGCGAATTCTGCGCATAGTCGGTAATCCCGACGGTTCCAATGTTGCCTTCGACCGCGATCCACTCATGCTCACGGGTATAGCGGTACTTCTCGGGGTAAGCCATGCAGGCTCCTCTTGCAGGGAAATGGCACAACCCTTAAGTGTAAGGCTTACCCACCCGGGCACGCGAACCGCTCCTGTGCAAGAGTCCTCCCTGCACCACCGCGGTTTTCAAGTTGAACTGCCTGTCTCCATCATGCCGCAGCAGCGACCGGGAACCAAGCCGCATCCGGCATCGGTTTTGATAGCGGCAAAGCCGCCGCCCGGCAACGTTTCTTACCTACTTAGCCGGACCAAACCCCGCGTAAGGCTCCAGCGGCACCACCGCAACAATCTCAAGCAGGCCCGCCACCGCCAGCGGAAACGTCGCCAGCGCCTCGCGCACTTCCGCCTCAGACCCGGCCTCCCAAACGATCGCCGCCCCCGGCGTATCCCCGCGCCGCCAGATCTGTCGAACCGCCCCCGCGACATAAAGCTCTTTGACGCGATTGCCTTCCCCGGCAACCAGCTCCGGAGTGAAAGCCTCAGGTGGAAACTCCGCAGTACGGCGTCGCGACAAGCTCAAAAATTGCATGCCGAAATTGTAGCGCTCCCATGGGAAACTCCGTCTCGTGGTCTTCAGCGCCGGCAGGGGACGCACCGGTTCCGCCTCTCCGCATACTCGGACCCACACCCCACTACTCCGGACTCATCTGTGCAGAAGCGCAGTGTCCCGTCCCCCGTGCCCCGGGCCGGCATCACATCGATCGTGTATGCAGCCTGCCATCGATTGCAGTTGATGCCAAACTCATACCCATCCTGCTTCACAAAATTGCCTGCGATGTACAGCCACGCGTCATCGTTGAACACCGGCCCCGCATAGTGCTTCCTCAACACCTGCCCATCGCAGAAAGACGCGCTGCCGCTATCCGCGCGCGCCATTTCCACCGCCTCTTTGAGTTGCAGAAACCGCTCCCGGGCCAGTCTGTCGTTGCGCGCCAAGCGATAGGCCACCACCGGTCCCGTCGCCGCCAGCAACGCAGGTCCAAGAGCCGCCGAACCCACAAGGCTGATCCACACTATCCGCGCCCGCCCCTGGCCCCACTCCCCCAAACAGGCGCCCAGCAGCATTGCCGCCACCGCCACCACCAACGCCGATCCCGCACCCGCCGCGATCACAAACAGCGAGTAGGAGCCCGCAATCGGATCGCTGGCCGGCCAGATGGCAATCCCGCTCCACAATCCCGCCAGGCTGCCCGCGGCCCCGGCACCCACCAACCGCCAGCGCCGCCCCGACAACATGCTCGCCAGCCCCGTACACAGCGCCACAGGCACCAGCATCAGCCATCCCGGAAAATCGAGGCTGGGCTCGATAATCGCCGGCCACCAGCACAATCCCGCCCCGGCAAAGACCAGCACCACGAGAACCGCGTCCCTGCGCATAATGCCACCCCATCCCCTATTCCCTACTCCCTACTCCCTATCTCTTCACTTCCCAAAAAACTCCCCCCTCCCCCCATTCGCCCAGGGATCATAATGCGCCGCGAAGTTCGCCCGGTTCCGCACCGACGGATGGTTATACAGCCAGAACTCCACAAACGGCGCCGGCGTCGGATCCTCCAGCCACGACTCGCCAAGATGATTGAACGACGACACCGCCGTCTTCCGCGGATCGGCCACCAGCCCATGAATCGCCTCCTGCCCATACACGTCCGCCTCGTGCTCAAAGTCCCGGCTCACCGCATTCCCCGCCGGCTCCGCCACGAAGTTCGCGGCCATCAGGATCAGGATCAGCACCAGAAACCCCGCCCGCTCCCCCACCGACCCGATCCCCCAGCGCGCTCCGATCCGCCGCACCAGCCCCTCCGCTCCCCGCGCCGCGATCCAGAACAGCGCCAGCATCCCCGCCGCCGTCAGCACCAGCCCCTTGGCGATGTGGTGCAGCACATAATGCCCGCTCTCGTGCCCGAAGATGAACAGAATTTCGTCATCGGGCATGCGGTCAGTCGTCGTATCCCACATCACAAACCGCTTGCTGGCCCCGATCCCCGTCACGTACGCGTTTACCCCGTTGGTCTTGGCCGTGGCCTTCATCAGGAACATGCGATCCGGCGCAATCGCCGTCCCCGTCCGAGCCACCACCTGCTCCAGCCGGCCCACCAGCGCCGCGTGCGTCTCCGTCAGCGGCTCAAACTTGTCAAACAGCGGATCCAGCAGCAGCGGCGCCAGGAACACCGTCGCCACCACCAGCGGCACCGAAATCAGCCATGCCCACACCCAGTAGTGACGCGGCGACCGGCGCACCAGCAAGTTGAACAACAAAAGCAGCGGCGCCCCCAGCAGCAGCGAAATCCCCAGCGACTTGCCCTGGTCGCCCAGCCAGCTTCCCCACCCCTGCACGCTGATGCCGTAGTGCAAACTGGCCGCATGCCCCGCCGCGTCCAGCGGCAGGCCCGCCACCGTCCCCAGCGCCACCACAACCGCGAAGAACAGCAATCCCTCCACCCAGCGCCGCGAACTCCGCCGCGCCGCCCACCGTTCCAGCCGCGCCGCCAGCCCCGTGGCGAGCAGAGCCCACAAGATCCCCAGCCCCCAAACCGAGCCCAGGATGTCCAGCGTGATCCGAATCCGGTTGAGCGCTTTGGCCTTGGCCAGCTTGTCCGGAGGCAGCGAATAGGCCTCTTCCGCCCCCGAAGCCCGGTCGTCCTTGCCCGTTCCCAAACCTGCTCCCTGCCCCGCGCCCCATCTCGCGCAAGGCGTCAGAATGCATCCCGGCCGCCCCGCTGCTGTTCCCGCCAACCCGTCCTGCGCCGGCAACTTCTCTCCCGCCCCAACGCCCATTAGGATCACAGTCAGGATCACGACCAGCCGGATCCCCCGCCAGACTGCCCGCTTTGGCAACCATCTCCGCATGTTTCTCCCAGTTCGAGCCCGGTTTCTGCGACAATCGGAGTACCGATGTATCTTCCAGAATCCTGCCGTTTCCTGTTCCAGACTACCCGTGTCTGCGTGCGGCGAAGTGTGCTGCGCCCTTTGCTCTTATCCGCAGCCATCGCCGCCGCCTTCACCCTGCCCGCCCCCGCCGCTCAAACGCCCGTCCTGCTCGATGCCATGACCTCCGAGTTGCAGCGCGCCTTCTCCTCCCTCGGGCGCCAGGGAGATGGCAAGCAGGTTCCGCCCTACTTCCTCAGCTACGCCGTCAACGACGCTGACCTGGTCTCCATCCGCGCCCAGTACGGCGCCCTGGTCGACAGCTCCGCCAACCACATGCGCGCCGTCGACGTACAGGTCCGCCTCGGCGATCCCCAGCTCGACAACACCCACGGCACCCACCGCGGCTCCGCCGTCGACAGCCTCGAGCTCCCCCTCACCGACGACCGCCAGGCCCTCACCCGCACCCTGTGGCTGGCCACCAACACCGGCTATAGCAACGCCCTCGACAACTACCTCCGCGTCAAGACCGAGGCCCAGGTTCGTGCCAAAGAGGAGGACTCCTCCCCCGACTTCAGCAAGGAACCACCCGCGTCCGACATCGGCCAGCCCGCCCCGCCCGTCGCCCTCGATCGCGCCGCCTGGGAAAAACGTCTCACCGAGCTTTCCAAGATCTTCCGCAAGTTCCCCGATGTCTACCAGAACGTCGTCATGCTCAACATCCAGAACGAGACCGACTACTTCGCCTCCTCTGAAGGCTCCCGACTTGTCCATCCCCATCTCCAGGCCCGCCTCGTGGTCTTCGCCGTCACCCGCGCCGAAGACGGCATGGACCTGTTCCGCGCCCAGACCTTCGAAGCCCGCACCGCCGACGGCCTGCCCCGGCAGGAAGAGCTCGCCGCCGCCATGAACGAACTCGGCAAGAGCCTCGAGGCCCTGCGCAGCGCTCCCGTCACCGAGCCCTTCGACGGACCCGTCATCCTCTCCGGCCGCGCCGCCGCCGTATTCTTCCACGAAGTCCTCGGCCACCGCCTCGAAGGCCAGCGCCAGCGCGGCGAAGACGAAGGCCAGACCTTTACCAAGGAAATCGACAAGGCCGTCCTGCCCAGCTTCCTCTCCGTCAAGGACGACCCCACCCTGACCGACTTCAACGGCACCTGGCTCAGCGGCAACTACACCTACGACGACGAAGGCCAGAAAGCCCGCCGCGTCGACCTCATCCAGGACGGCGTGCTCAAGACCTTCCTCATGTCCCGCCTCCCCATCGCCAGCTTCGCCGCCTCCAACGGCCATGGCCGCAGCCAGACCGGCCGCATGCCCACCGGCCGCCAGGGCAACCTGATCGTCAGCTCCACCAAAACCGTCCCCGACGCCGACCTGCGCAAGCAGCTCATCGAAGAAGCGAAAAAACAAGGCAAGCCCTACGGCCTCTACTTCGAAGACATCTCCTCGGGATTCGCCGTCACCACCCGCAACTCCCCGCAGGCCTTCCAGGTCATCCCCCTGGTCGTCTACCGCGTCTACGTCGATGGCCGCCCCGACGAACTGGTGCGCGGCGTCAGCATCGTCGGCACCCCGCTGGCCGCTATGAAGCGCATCCTCGCCACCGGCGACAAGAGCGAAGTCTTCAACGGCGAATGCGGAGCCGAATCCGGCACCGTCCCCGTCAGCGCCGTCGCCCCCGCCATGCTCCTCAGCGAGATGGAAACCCAGAAGCAGGCCCAGGGCGTTGCCCGTCCTCCCATCCTGCCCATTCCCGGCGCCCCCGCCCCGGCCTCCAAGGAGGCGCAATGAACCCCATCCGCCCGCTTGCCCTCTCTGCTGCCGCCGCCCTCTTGGCCGTCGGACTACCCGCCCTCGCCCAGGCCACCCGCGCCGAGGCCCAGAAAGATCCCATCTTCCGCGCCATGCTCGAAGAACTGGACCGCAGCAAAACCCAGCTCCAGCTCAAAGGCTTTGAAAAACCCTTCTTCATCCAGTACCGCATTGAAGACGTCGAGAACTTCGACAGCAAGGCCGAATACGGAGCCAGCGAAGGCTCCCTGCGCAGCCACCAGCGCGTCGCCCGCGTCACCGTCCGCGTCGGCGACTACAAGACCGACAGCTCCGGCCAGCGCGGCGACGGCGCCCTGCAGATGACCGCCCTCGACGACGACCCTGTCGCCCTGCGCTCCTCCCTCTGGGCAGCCACTGACCAGGCCTACAAAAACGCCCTCTCCTCCCTGGCCCAGAAACAGGCTGAGCTCAAGCAGATTGAAACCCCGCCCAACATCGACGACTTCAGCCAGGAAAAAGCCGTCGTGGTCCTCGAAACCCCGCTCCACCTCAAGCTCGACGAAAAGGCGTGGGCCGCCCGCGTGGCTGCCGACAGCGGCATCTACCGCACCGACTCCTCCGTCCATTCCCTCGAGAAAGACGTGCAGTACTCCACCACCGCCTTCCACGGCCGCGTCACCACCAGCTGGCTGGTCAATACCGAAGGCACCATCGTTCGCAAATCCACCGAGGGCTACCAGGAAGTCCTCGGCGTCGGCACCCAGGCCGCCGACGGCATGCGCCTCGATCGTTCCTATGCCTCGACCGGCGTCCTCCTCTCCGACCTCGACACCCCCGAGACCTTCCACAAACACGCGCTCTCGCTGATCTCATCGCTGGACGAGCTGCGCAAGGCTCCACTGGTCGATGAGGAATACCACGGCCCCGTCCTGCTCAGCTCCGACGCCAGCTCCGACATCCTCCGCTCCATCGTGGCCACCGGGGTCACCGCTACCCGCCCCCGCCTCGGTACCGAAGCCCGCACCAACGGCCCCTTTGCCTCCAGCTTCCACGCCCGCGTCCTGCCCGACTTCATGGATGTCACCGACGATCCCAGCCTCAAGAAATTCGGCGGCCAGGACCTGCTTGGTTCTTACTCCGTCGATGACGAAGGCGTACCCGCCCGCGCCGTCAAGCTCGTCGAAGCCGGCAAGCTCGAGAATTACCTCCTCGGCCGCGAGCCCGTCCGCGACTTCCCCCAGTCCAACGGCCATGGCCGGGCCGCCGTCGCCGGTCCCGCCCGCCCCTCCATCGGCGTGCTCAAGGTGACCGCGGCAAACGGCGTCACCGACGAAGAACTCAACCACAAGCTGCTCGACATGGCCAAGGACCGCGGGCTCAAGAGCGCCTACTACGTTGAAACCCTGGGCGGCGCCCTCAATCCCCGCCTCCTCTACCGCATCAACCTTGATGGCACCCGCCAGCTGGTCCGCGGAGCCGTGCTCGACGACCTCGACGGCCGCTCCCTGCGCTCCAGCGTAGAAGCCGCCGGCAAAGACCTGTGGGTGGCCAATTACCTCAACGAAGTCCCCGAAACCGTCCTCGCCCCCGCCCTGCTCATGAGCGATGTCACCGTCAAGCGCGCCAACGACAAAAACGAGCGCCTCCCCTACTACCCCCCGCCGGACTAGCACGTCCCGTTAGGGAGCCGCTCCTGCCGGGCGCCGTGCGTCTCCCTCCGCGGCCCCCGATGCCACTCCGAGCCGGCCACCCCGCGCCCGCCCCTGTGTAGACTGGGCTGACCAAGCCTGAAAAAGGGGGACGCCTTTCGTATGCCTGATATGTTGACCCGAACCGCTCAGAGATTTGCTGCTGTCAGAACCTGGTCCGCCGTCGCCATGATCTCCGCTCTGTGCGCAATCGCCTGCCTTGCGCAATCCTCCTCTACACCCGCGAACACATCCACCGACGCCGGCATCGCTGCCACCCGATCCCAGGTTGAAGAACTTCGCGGCAACTTCGTAAAAGCGGTCGCGGCCGCGGGGCATACGTGTTCAATCGCCGAGCCCAAAGTTGTCATCGAAGACATACCCTCCTTCGGCAACTACGACCCGGACACCAACACTTTGCGCACCCCCGCGTGGGAGCAGATGACAGACCAGGAGAAAGCCCTCTTCTACCACGCCGTCCGGCCCGACACCAGTGAAGCAGCCGCGCGCCGGGAGTTCGAAACCGGCGTACACCACTGGGTCATCGTCCACGAACTCGGGCACTGGTGGCAGTCCTGTCGCGGCGCAAGCAAAGACAGCGGCCACTACGCCACTGAATACGACGCCGACCGCATCGCCGCAGCCTATTGGCGCGAGCGCGATCCGTCCCTCGTCGCGCACCAGAGAGCCTTGTTCGAGTCCATCGCAACCCACTGGCCCAATCCGCTGCCGGCAGGCCAGGACGCGGAGCCATTCTTCAACGCCAACTACGAAAAGCTCGGCCCCACCCGCGCCTACATCTGGTTCCAGGCCCAGATGTGCATCAAGGCCATCGATGAGAAACCCGCTCCCACCTTCGCGCAATCCTTGCAGTAGCACCACAGCCGACATCCGCCCCCAACGAACGCCTCCGCGACACCGCCCCAACTCTGCCTCTCTAGACCTTCTCCAGCGTCAGATGAGTGGCGTATTCCGAAGCTTTGCGATCGGTCACGGAAAAGCCAAGCGCACGCAGATCCAGCCCCTCGAACAACGATTCCCCTTCCCCGAGCAAAACCGGCGCCGACACAAGATGCAGGGAATCGATGAGCCCGGCCTTGAGATACTGCCGCACCGTCGACACGCCCCCGCCAATCTTGACGTCTCTATGGCCCGCAGCCTGCTTCGCCCGCTCCAGCGCTTCCTCGATTCCGCCCGTCACAAAGTAGAAAGTTGTCCCGCCCTCCATCACCAGGGGCTCACGCTCGTGATGGGTCAGAACGAAAGTCGGCGCATGATACGGCGGATCATCGCCCCACCAGCCCTTCCATGAGTCGTCCGGCCATGGGCCCCGCACAGGACCGAACATGTTCCGGCCCAGGATGAAGGCGCCGAAGTTGTCCATCGCCCGACGGGCAAATTCATCGTCGATGTCGCCGGCCGATCCGCCCTCTCCCCCCTGCATCGAGCGGAAGGTCCGCGTATGAAAAAACCACTCAAAGATCTCGGTTCCGCGCTTGCCAAGCGGATCGCTAAGACTCTGTTCAACCCCGGCGCTGAAACCGTCGAGGGAAACGCCAAATCCCGCGACCCGAATTTTTGACATCTGTGCTCTTCCTCCTCGATTCTTCTAATACCTTTCTCGCCATCTACTAAATGTGCTTCTTTCTCAGTGTCTGCTTGAGCGGCTGCTGTTCGCCAAGCTAGCAAATGGATCGCATCCCGGCAAGCGCACCGGCTCCTCCGTTCACGACCACTCCGCTGCTCTCTCGGTGAAGAAAAGCCGGCGCCCTCTCCTCCGCTAAACAGTAAAGCCGCTGCCTCCACCCAATGGCCGAGGCGTGCGCAATCACCACGCGCCTAGACTCGCATGACCATGAGTGCATCCCCCTCTGCCCCGGCTGTCCCGTCCGCTGCCGCACGCTCTTCCAGCCGGCGCCTCGAGGTGGCGCTCGCCCTTTTCCTGGCACTCGCCATCGCCGCCGTCTTCTGGGGCGAACAACGGTATCCTTCCCTGCTCAAAAAACTCCACGCCGGCCAGTCGCTCAAGGTCAGCGGCGCCATCTCCTTCGACGCCCTGCTCCCCGTCGCTCCGCAAATGCCATTGCCGGAGCGAGTAGGCCGCACCACCGTCAACTGGCTCTGGACCAACCGCTTCGGCATGTACTTCGCGCTTCCCTTCGGGGCCGCGGTGATGACCTTCCTCGGGGGCACCCGGAGCCCCCGGCGCTTCCGGCACGCCGCCGCCAACGTGCTCTGCGGAGCCGTCGCCGGCGCGCCACTCGGCGTCTGCACCAACTGCGCCACCCCCATCGGGCAAAGCCTGCTGGTCTCCGGCGCCAGCACCCGCATGACCGTGGCGGCGATGATCAGTTCGCCCAGCTTCAACCCCATCGTCCTGGCCATGGCCTTCGTGCTCTTCCCCTGGCCGGTGGCCGCGGCCCGCGTCATCGCCCCCGCCCTGCTCCTGCTAGCCCTGCCGATTCTGATCAGCGAATCCAGACCCGCGCTCAAGTCCGCCAAGGTTCCCAACTGGATGAGCCTCGATTCGCCCGGCCAATCGCGTCAGCCGATCCTGACCGTACTCAACGCATTCCTGCGCAATCTCCTGCGCCTCACCCTGCTCACCCTGCCGTGGATGCTCCTGGCCGCCGTACTCGGAGCCCTGGCGGCCGAGCTTGTCCCCGCCTACGGCACCCATCTGCCGGTATCGGTTCCAGGCATCATCGCGGTCGCCGTTCTCGGAACGCTACTGCCCGTCCCCATGGCTTTTGATGTGGGCCTGGCCTGGGTGCTCTACCACGCCGGCGTCCCCGCCGCCTACGTCACCACTCTGCTCTGCACATTGGGCGTGGTCAGCATTTATTCCCTGTCCGCTCTCGGCCAGCAGCTGGGCCGTGCCGCGGTGCTCAGGCTGGCCGGTGCCGTAGCCCTGATCGGAGCGATTGCGGGATTCTTCTTCCTCCGCGGCTGAATTCCGCGTGTTCCCCCTGCACTCCCGGAGTGCCCCACACATCCGGACCGTTCAGGGATTTGGGGCAACCACCAACTTCACCCCGCCAGGTCAGGATTCCGCTTCAGTCCAGCCGCGTCAAAAACGCCTCGCCCTCGCTCGGCCGCAGATTCCTGGCAATGTTCTCCGCCTGCTGCCGGTCATCCCGCAGTGGCCGGATCCGCACCCAGTAGCTGCTCTCCTGACCCGGGAACTCGATCACGGTCGCGTCCGGATAGTGATCCTGCAACTGCGCCTTGAGCTTGATCGCCTGCCGCTCGCTGTGGAAGGCTCCGATCTGCACGCACCACCGCCCGCCCGACTCGATCGGCTTGGGCGTCTGGTAAACATCCAGCCGCACCCGCACCAGCCCCGCCCGGTAAACCCCGGTGGCCTTGGCCGACGCCATCGTCAGATCCACGATCCGTCCGTCCACAAACGGACCCCGGTCGGTGATCCGCATGGCCGCGTACTGCCCCGTGGTCAGGTTGGTCACCACCACCAGCGACCCCATCGGCAGCGTCCGGTGCGCGGCCGTGAATGCGTTGTCCTGAAAAACTTCTCCATTGGCCGCCTTGCGGCCCTTGTAAGGCGCGGTGTACCACGTCGCCAGCCCCACCTCGGTCTGGATCGGCGGGTGGGTATTCACATAGCGGAGATCTTCCGCGCTCACGCCCCCCGGCGGCACCGGCGTCGGCGGGATCCGCCCCGGCGGCAGATTTGAAGGCGGCGGCACATTGGCCGGCGGCGGATACCTGGCCGGCGGTGGATAAGCTTCCGCCACCGGCGGAGCGGTCGTTGAGGAGGGATACCGCGCCGTGTGCTTGTGATGGCCGCAGCCCGCCAGCAGGATCACCCCCGCCAGCAACGCCGGGCCGCCGCCCCTGCCCGCTGCCCTTCCCATCCCGGCCAGGTCGCGCATCAGGGTTGGGGACCTCGCAGGCGGAGTTCCGGCCTGCTGCGCCGCCTGGGCCCGCTCCACCCGGTCCGCCAGGTTCCTCAGCGTCTCCGACAGCGAACGCATCGCCACGATCGACTCGCGCCGGACCTCGGGAACCACGCGGTCGTTCACATAGGCGACCGCCTGCTTCAGCTCCGCCCCGATCCGCTCCACCGCTTCCTCAAAACAGCGGCCGGCGCCAGAACCCTGCGCTCCCGGCCCCTGCGCTCCCGACCCCTGTGTCCCGGTATTCGAATTACCGTACGAAGATGCTCCCGGCGGCGGCGTTGTGCTCATAGCGACAGGGCCTCCTTATGAACTTTGACCCAGATCCCAGTCTGCGGTTGCGGCCGCGACCCGTCAATGTACCGGCCGTGACCGGTGCCGGAACCGTTACTAGCCCCAGCCCGTTCAAGGAACGGTCTCCGCATCCGGCCTCCCCACACCATCCGGCGTCACCGGACCGCTCCGCATTTCCCTCCGTCGCGGGCTCAGGTTGTGGTACTTTCCCCTGCGCCCAGCCACCCGTCTGTGAGACTATGATGGCCGTGCCCGCGTCAAAACCTTCAATGACTTAGAACCTTGCCCGCCGTCCCTGGTTGCGCCTCTTTGAAGCCGGCGTGGCTCCGCCATGATTGTTGAAAGCGCCAGCCCCACATCGCCGGCGATTTGCACATCTCACTTACTAGAGAGCAGGACAAATTCAGCCGGAGGGCACACACCATCCCCGCACTTGCTGAGAAATCCGGGCCGGGCACTGGCCGAAAACATCCGGCGCTTCGCCCGGGTGATCCTGGGGTCCGTGTGGCTGCTGGCCGCCAGCGGAGCTGCCCTCGCTCAGACTGAGGTCGCCGCCCGCCCTCAAACCGCGGTCGCCGCCCTCGCTCTGCCCGACGCCCCCGATCCACAAACGCCCGCCGCCAGCCCCGTCCCCAAGGTCCGCCCGATGAAGCCCTGCCCCGCGCCCAACGAGCCTCCCGGCATCAGGCTGGCTCCCTGTGCCCCGCCCCATGAAAACTGGTACCAGCACTTTGTCCGCGGCCCCCGGGAAAACCAGCTCACCCCCAAAGACAAAGCCTGGCTGGCCGCCCGCAATATCGTCGATCCCTTCAATGCCATCACCATCCTCGGCGAAGCCGCCATCTCCGTCGGCTCCGACTCCCACTCCCCCTACGGCCCCGGCATGTCCGGATACGGCCGCTACGTAGGCGTCAGCTACTGCCAGGACCTCACCGGCGAATTCTTTGGCACCTTCCTCATCCCCTCCGTCACCCATCAGGATCCCCACTACCACCGCCTGGACAAGGCCGGCATCCCCCGCCGCATCACCCACGCCATCATCCAGGTCGTCTGGACCCGCAGCGACACCGGCCACGGCATGCCCAACTACGCCAACCTCGCCGGCTTCGCCATCGACGACCAGATTTCCAACCTCTACGTCCCCGGCCGCGAAACCAGCGCCGAGGCCACCGCCTCGCGATACGCCATCGGCATCGCTACCGCCCCCATCGGCAACTTCATCACTGAATTCGTGCCCGACGTCGCCCGCCACATCCACGTCCAGATCGTCATCATCCAGCGCATCATCAACCAGGTGGCACGCAATGAAGCGGGCGGCGGAAGCAACCCCTGAGATCCGGCTAAATCCTGCCCTGCCAAGCAGTTCCCAGCCCTCTACGGCTCTCGCGCATATCTCCGTTCAGGCGCAATAACTCTCCATTCAGGCCCTCACATCCCCGTTCGCTGCGTCCGGGTTCTGCCCGGCCGGGGGCGGCGGTTAGCCTGATAGTGCATGTTTGCCTCCGTGATTGCCCCCGGGCGGTCCTCGAGGGCTGGCCGAAGTCTCGGTTCAACGCCGGCAACCACTTTCAAAGGAGATCGCAACTATGTCCAAAGCGATTAAGTACGCAGAGAAGGCCGCCGTCTACGCGGCGAAGGGCGCATGGGTCGTTTATGAGCGGCTGAACCGCATCAGCCCGAACCCGTCCTTCACGCCCAAGTGGAGCGAGAAGCCGCTTCTGAAAAGCTACGAAAAGGAAAAGCCACCCCTCGGCTGGCCGCGTACCACCGACTCGCTTTGCCCCAAGTGCGTGCCCGAGATCCGCAAGCAGATCCTCGACGGCAAGCTCCCCCATGAAGTCCTGCTCAACGAAAAGGTCGGCGAAATCAAGGCCCAGATCATCGAGCGCGACGGCAAGATCCTCATGGTGAAGGACTGCCCCAAGCACGGCCACTTCGAAGACGTGATGTCCATCGACACCAAGTTCTTCAAGCACCTCGAAGAGTCCTTCCCCGGCCGCGACATCCGCGCCCACGGCGAAGGCGACCGCAAGCTCCACAATCACGGCACCTCCACCGTCACCCACGGCCGCGGCTCGGTCCTCACCATCGACCTCACCAACCGCTGCAACATGATGTGCGATCCCTGCTTCATGGACGCCAACCAGGTCGGCTTCGTCCACGAACTCACCTGGGAAGAAATCAAGACCATGCTTGACAACGCCATCACCGTCAAGCCGCGCCGCCAGATGAGCGTCCAGTTCTCCGGTGGCGAACCCACCCTGTCGCCCTACTTCCTCGACGCCGTGGCCTATTCCCGCAAGGTTGGCTACAACTCGGTTCAGGCCGCCTCCAACGGCATCGAGTTCGCCAAGAGCAAAGAGCTCTGCCGCGCCGCCGCCGAAGCCGGCCTCCGCTACGTCTACCTTCAGTTCGACGGCATCGGCAACGCTGCCAACTCCCACCGCAAGGTCGGCAACCTGTTCGACGTGAAGCTCCAGGCCATCAACAATCTCCATGAAGCCGGCGTCGACATCGTGCCCGTCACCACCATCATCAACGGCATCAACAACGAGCAGGTCGGCCGCATCATCGAGTTCGCCCTCGATAACCCCAAGAAGATCTCCTTCCTCTCCTTCCAGCCGGTCAGCTTCACCGGCCGCGACGAAGACATCTCCGAAGAACGCCGCGTCGCCCAGCGCTACACCCTCTCCCACATGGCCCACGACGTCAAGAATCAAGTCGGCCTCGGCGAGCCGGAACGCGACTGGTTCCCCATCTCCTTCATGTCCACCTTCTCCGACTGGGCCGATCTCGTGCACGGGCCCACCGCCGAGTGGGGCCAGCTCTCCTGCGGATGCCACCCCAACTGCGGCATCGGCATGGCCCTCATGATCGACAAGGAAACCAAGGAAGCAGCTCCCGTAACCGCCTTCCTCGATATGAACAAGGTGGCCAAGGATCTCGCCAAGGTCAACGATGGCGCCCGCGGCAAGTTCCTCTCCGTCCTCGGATTCGGACTCGCCCTCATGCGCAACTACGATCCCTTCCAGGCGCCCACCCACTTCAAGATCACCGACATGCTCAAGAAGATGGACAAGACCTTCAACGCCACCGGCCGCGACTACGGCTCGGTGAAGGGCGACCGCACCATGGCCGACATCGAGAAGCGCCGTTCCGATCGCTGGAACTTCCTCTTCATCGCCGGCATGTGGTTCCAGGACCTGTTCAACTACGACTTCCGCCGCACCGAACAGTGCATCATCCCCTACGCCACCCAGGAAGGCGAAATCTCCTTCTGCGCCTACAACACCGGCGTCGGCTGGCGCAACATCATCGAGAAGATGCACATGACCGCCACCCTCACCAAGTGGTACGAGGAACATGGCCGTCACGAAATCTTCGCCGGCGGCAAGAAGGTGGGCATGACCGAAGTCGGCCACACCCTCAACCTCAACATGGAGCACGTCAACTCCGAAGCCAACCACACCCTCGACACCCTCGGCATCGCCAAGAACGCCCGCGAAGAAAAGCTCCGCGCGCGCAACCAGACGACCGCCGACAAGGTGAAGGCCGATGCCGAGAACGCCCGCATGGCCAAGCTCTACCGCGAACACGTCCTCGGCGAAAAGCCGCTCGAAGGTGGCATGGTAAGCCTCGACTCCATCCGCCCGGCTTCCAACAACGCGGCGTCGCCCATCAACCGCCAGCAGCCCGCCGAACCCGTCGCCGGCGACTAGTTCTCTAGCTTCATCCTGCTAGTCTTGCTAGTCCTGTTCGACGTTTCCTTCGGTCCTCTCACGCCAGAAAGGCTGTCCGCACCCGCGGACAGCCTTTCTGCTTTCTCCAATGTCCACTTGCTGGGTGCACGCTTCAAAGATCATCCCCGACTCCTTACGAACGCCCAGTGACGCGCGACAACGTCAACACCGTAATATCGTCTTCCTGCCCAAAGCCTTGCGCCGCATGGACGATGGCGTCCGCGGACTGCGTCGACATGGCTGCCGTCCGCTCGAATCCCAGTAACTCGCCCGTGCCTGCGCGCGCTTCCACCACCCCATCCGTGAGCAGCGTCAGTTGCGCTTTCTCCGGCAAGATCAAATCGGTTTCAGGATACGCAGCTCCCTCCGCCAGCCCCAGCGGCAGGCCATTGCTAAGTTCCACTTCCGCTCCCCCGAGATAAGGCGCGAGATGTCCGGCATTGGCTACCGTCAGCGTGTAGTCCGGCCCCGCGCGCAAAACCAGGCAAGTCGTGAATCCCCCCTGGCTCCGCGCCAGCATGCGTTGATTCATCGCTCCGAGAATCTCCGCCGGGCTGTGGGTGTAGTGCGCCAGGGTGCGCAGCGTTCCCACCAGCAGCGAGACCGTCATCGCCGCCGGCATTCCTTTTCCGCTCACGTCTCCGATTACGATCAGCAAACCACCGGAAGCCACCGGGATGATCTGAAAAAAATCGCCTCCCACGTGACCCGCAGGCTTGTAGACGCACTGAATGGCGAATCCCGGAACCGTCGGAATCTCGGTGGGGATCAGTACCTGCTGCACCGTGCGCGCCGACTCCATCTCTGCGGCCATCCGCTCTTCATCGCGCCGAGAACGAGCAAACCGCAGCGGCAAAACGGCCAGCACCGCCAGCAGCATGACTGCGTCGGCAACATCCTGAACCGAGTACGGAAACGGCCATCGCGATAACTGAAATAGCCAGCCGGCATTACTGCCCGCCCAGGTCTGGCCTTGCGAATTCAACACCGCCAATACGACGGTCGTGAACCACGACACGTAGCAGATCGCAACTGGCACCAGCATCAACTGCGCATCGGCGACACCCTGACGGGCTCTCCGGTAAAGCAGGGTCAGAATGCAGGCAAAATAAGGGATTAGGCAGATCACCCAGCCGATTCGCCATTGGTACCAGCTGATCCACTCCGCAAGCGAAGCCGCCGTACCCGCCAGGGTGGCGGCCTCCGTCCCCACCGCCGCCCAGAACAGCCAGTTCCTGCGGCCATTCAGAATCCTGAATACGAAGACAAGAAAAAATAGCCAGCTGGCAACAGCAAGAAAATCATTGAGCAGCCATTCCCGCTTCCAGTCGGTGGGATAAAAAATCACCCAGTCCAGGCACAAATGCTGAACGCCGGTGAGCAGTTCATATAACCCGAACCAGAGGTATTCGCGATCCGCAGGCCGCATCCAGAACAGGAAGAACCCGGCAAATGCAGCCACCAGGTTCATCAGCATCAACGCATTTCCTGATGCCAGCGCCCAGAATCTTCCCCAGTCGTTCTGGGTTTTTATCGCCTTCAGCGCGCCCATTTCGCCGATGGTCGGAGCGCCCGACGGCCCTCCCCCCAGGTGAGAAAGCCAATCCATGCTCCAGACGCGAATCGCGATTGTGATAGTTTGGCTGGCGGAGGAACGGTCTATCGGAATAGGGAAAATCCGGTCAAAGCCAACGATGTAACGGCCCTGCGGTGGAACGCCGCCGAACTTGCCCACCAGCTTCCCATCTGCATAGACCTCGTAGCTGGTACGCAATTGGGGGATGAGAATTCCCAACCGCTGTGACTGCGCCGGCACGATGACCTTGAACCGGTACCATGCGAATCCGCTGTACCCCTTGTAACCCTGCTCGTTCCAGGTGCGGCTTGAACCCAGCAGCGCCCATCGCGAATCGTCAAAGGCCGGGTTCGCCCAGCCCAGTTTCCCATCCGCATCGTCGCCCGGATGGAACCGCCACTCGCCGTCCAGGCTTAACGATTCGGCATGGCTGTGCTCGAAATCGAAGACCTGCGCGCGGCCGGTGCAAACGCCGGCCATGACCACCATGGCCAGCAGAACTTTCGCGATGATCGGCGGATTGCGCAGAAGCATGGTTCCGAAATCCTGACACCACCAGCATGGGTTGCGCAATCTTCGCCTTTGCCTCGGCCTTATTCAGCTGCAGCAGGCTGCCAGAGCTCCACACGATTTCCTTCCGGATCCGTGATCCAGCCAAACTTCCCGAAGTCATAGCTCTCGCGCTTCGGATCGACCGTCACGCCTTCCGCGATCAACCGGTCCAGCAATCCATCCAGATCGTCCACCTGCAGATTGATCATCGCCTTCTGTGCCGGCGGAAAATAGGCATTGTCCTGCTTGAAAAAAGAGAAGACAACCTGCGGGTGTTGCGTCGGCGCAGGATAAGAGAACGATCCTTCAGCCTTCACCAGCCCAAGGTGCCGCTCATACCACTGATACAAGCCCTTCGGGTCATCCGCACGCAAAAAGATTCCGCCAAAGCCAGTAACTGAAGCCATGCACCCTCCCGGGAGTACGTTTGTCCATCATAACCATGCGTTCGTGTCGATGGCGGAAGGTCCGGACCGGCCCTCCCGCCTTGCCATCTAGGAATTCATGACTGCCGTGGCAACGGTCGATCCGACCGGCGCTTTGCGGCGCAGCAGCGCGGCCGAAATGAGAGTGATGATAAGGCCGACCGGCAGCGGCTCCATGAACGTGTAAGCCATGTTCACCAGCGGGTTCTGGTAGAGCTGCTGAGAGTGCTCGATGGCCGCCACCTGCGCGGCCGCGGCGGCAGGGTCAAGCCCCGCGGCCTGCACCTTGTGGATCTGCGCGGCAAAGTAGCTGTCCATGAAGTGCGGCATGAACTTGAAGTAAAGAACCTCCCACGTGGCGACGTAGCAGACCGTGGTGATGAGCGCAATCAGGATGCCGCACGCGAAGGCGCGGCCAAAGGAAATTCCACCCCCCAGCGTGTTGTCGCGGTAGCTGCGGATACCGAAATAGATGAGCAGGAACGACGCCACCATAATGGTGTAGCCGATCGCCATGCTGTGGCCCGAGCCGATCCGGTGCGCCAGCAGCAGCGAGCTGTCCATGAGCACGGAGATCATGACGCCGGAGATCAGTCCAAAGGTCAGAACGGTTTTTTTCATGTGAGGCTCCTGGTGTGAAGCTGCTTGCCCGACTGAGGATGGACTCACCATGCTGCCCAGCCGGACCCGATGTCGTCATTCTTTCGTATGATTTTCAGCCAATCGAGCGGAAATCGTGCTTTCGGATGACGCGATTGGCGCCGATTGGCCGCCCTCATCGGCGGGAGCCTACCTTCACGGCAGCAGGCCCAGTTCCTTGCCGCGCACCACGGCCTGGGTGCGGCGGGCGGCTCCGAGCTTGTCAAACGTACGGGCGCAGTGTGTCTTCACCGTGCTTTCGGAAACGAAAAGCTCCGTTGCGATCTCGCGGTTGCTGAGCCCGCGTGCGACCAACGTGAGGATCTCGAGCTCCCGTGCGGTGATGCCGAGTGTCTGCTGCTGCGCGGTATCGGGAGCGAAGGGTTCGGGCGCCCGGACTTCCGCGGGGACAACCACTTCCCTCACTACCACCGTCTCGCGGATGGCTTCGCGCCGCCGCGTGATCCGGAGGCCAAGCCATATTCCGAACGTCGCGAATAGAACCGCCACCAGCGCGCCGTACAACTCCACCGAGTGTTCAATCACGACGAAGCGGTATTCGGTGTATTGGAGCGTGGCGATGAGGAGGCCGCCGACAAGACCGAAGATGAGGACGTGGCGCCTCATGAGAGGGATGAGAAGAAGTATAACGGAGCCGGCAAAAAAGTTATTCTGGGACCCCGTCGAGCGCCCGCACCCAGATCCTGGTCTGTGCCGCCGAGGTCTCCCACGCGGAAGCCGGTCGGAACCCGGCAAAGCCAGTGACCTCGACTGCGGCCGTGTGTCCGGTAGCCGCTGCGAGTTGCTGGTCACAGCGCCAAGGCACTGCACTTGCCGAGCACTGCACTATAGATACAGATAGCGGTCAGACAACCAGCCCAATCGCCGCATCGAAAGGTATCATGAACCCACTCGCATCACAGGTCGCCGTAGTGACCGGCGCCGCCCGCGGAGCCGGAGAAGCGATTGCTCTGCGCCTCGCGTCCATGGGCGCCCACGTGCTCCTCATCGCCCGCGGCCCCGACCAGCTGAACCGTGTTCGCGAGCAGATCGTCCAGGCCGGCGGCCTCGCCTCCGCCTATCCCTGTGATCTGACCGATCCCGCGGCCGTCGCCCGGCTCGGAGAGTCCATCGCCCAGGCCCACCGGCGATGCGACATCCTCGTCAACAACGCCGCCATCGGCCTCGATGGAAAATTCCTCCACGAAGTCACGCCCGAAGAGTGGGACCTGCTCTTCGCCACCAACCTGCGCGGACCCTTTCTGATGGTTCGCGCCATCGCGCCCCTCATGATCGCCGCGCGCAATGGCCACATCATCAACATCTCCTCCCTGGCCGGGCGCAATCCCCTCCCCAAAGGCGCCGCCTACGCCGCCTCCAAGTGGGGCTTGAATGGGCTCACCTATTCGCTGGCCGAAGAACTGCGCCAGTTCAACATTCGCGTCAGCGTCATCGCTCCCGGCTCCATCAACACCGGATTCAACGACCACTCCGGCCAGGGTGCAGCCTCCGGCAAGGATCCCAACAAGAAGCTGCAACCGGGCGACGTCGCTGCGGTGGTCGCGACCCTCGTCACTCAACCGCCCCAGTCCTTCATCAGCGAAGTGCTGATGCGCCCGACCGTGAAGCCCTGATCCGCCTGCGCATTTTATGCTCCGCGATGGCTACACTCTCCCTGGAGCAAGCACATACCATGGCCAGGAACGAACTGCAGGGCGCCCTCGACCTCCTCATCCTCAAATCGCTTTCCCACCTCGGCTCGATGCATGGCCATGGCCTCGCCGCCCACATTCGAACGTGCCTCGCGGGCCAGCGTATATCCGTGGAGTCCGGCACCCTCTATCCCGCCTTGCATCGCATGGAGAAGAGCGGCTGGGTGATTTCCTTCTCTGCCATCTCCGAAAAGGACAGTGGCGCACGCTATTACAAGCTCACCCGCGCCGGACGAGCTGCAACTCGGCCACCAGGAGAAGAATTGGGAATTGGTTGCCCAGTGCGTCGCAGACATCCTTCACAGCGCCTGACCTGGACTCTCCAAGCTAAGGTGCCAGCCGCGACGACCGTATCCTGGATCACTAAACAGCCGCATCGCGCGCTTGTTGATGTTCCACGAAAACATGTTCCACGATGACGTGGGGTGGACGTCTACTGGAGCCCAAACTGGTTTCGGAAGAAATTCTTCTTGGAACTTCTCTTGACAAGACCCAATGCCTGGATTCGAGGCCAAGGAAACAAGCACCGCCAAGCCCATCTGTCACAGGACTTTGCCCCGCCTGCCGCGGCGCCAACCGGCTAGCTTCACAACTGACGCGAATTCACTGCAATCCCACCGCGCAGGGTGTGACAGCCGGCACAATTGTTCCACGTGGAACAATTGTGCTGCGACTGCCCGTGGAGCACTCGCGCCGGATCGTGGAACAGCGCGCGCTGGTACCGGTCAATGCGCCATCGACGCGGCGACCACCGAAGCGATCACGCCGGTCGCAACCGCCGCGAGGACGTAATTGCCATCCACCTCGCGCCACTCATATCCGCTCGGAGGACGGCGCAGGTGATAGTGCCGGTAATCCACCCGCGCGCCCCGATCCCAGTCTTCATGGCGCATCCTTGCCCCGCGCCGCCACTCGTCGTGGTGCACATAGTGGTGATCTTCGTGGCGATCGCGATCGTCGTGGTGGTCATCCTGCGAAAATGCCACCCCGCCGCTGAACGCTGCTGCCATCGTTGCAAGGGCCAGGGCCCTGCCCAACCTGGTCATATGCTCTCCTCCAGTTTCGTTGGTCTTTTGCAGACACTTCTGTGAGACGAAGAGGGGAGCCGATGAGACGCCGCCGCCCGGCCGGCGGCAGCTTCATCCCGATTAAATTTCAGTTATTAAAAGCGTCAACTCAGCTAAACTGCTCCATGCTGAAACCCAGCTCGTAGGTCTCGCCATGCGCGAGCAAATCTTCCCATGTGACTTCCCGCTTCTGATACCCCGCCATGCGCCCCAGCATGCAGCTCAGGGCCGTTTCCACACCCGCCGCGATCTGGTTGTGCACCGGACCCGTGACAATGCTCGCAATGAAAGCGCGGTCCTTGTCCCGGTCGGCATATTTCAGGTTGTCGAGAAACGCGCCGTTGGCCGCGAACTGCCCGGATGGCGCAGTGTCCGCGGACTCCTCCCACTTCCACGCGTTGCTGCCCGTGATCTGCATCGGCCCCGAGTACGGCACCGTAGCCGAGCCGCTCGAACCGAACAGCTTCAACCCCGCGTCGAACTGGTTATCGGTTCCGAACTGCGTGGACGCGAATGAAAAGTGCACATCGTTGGGATAGGTGTAATCGACCTCGTAGTTATCCCAGATGTCGCCCCAGTGAGTCAGCACGTTGCGCCCGCCGGTGGCCGACGCCTTCAGCGGATGCGCGCCAACCATCCAGTTGCACAGGTCGATGATGTGAATGTTCTGCTCGACAAGAATGTCACCGGACAGCGCCCGGTCCCACAACCAGTTGCGCAGCCGGTATTCGTCTTTCGAAGCGCCGGGATGATTTTTCTCCGTCGAAGCCGGCGCGTTGTAGTTGCCTGAAACGGTCGCAATTTTGCCCAGCCCGCCGGACTGGATGCGCTGCGCGATGGCCGCGATGGGCGGCGCCATGCGGCACTGGAATCCTACGTCGACGCTCTGGTTGGGCTTCACGCGCTTGGCGATTTCAAGCGCATGCTTGGCCTGCCGCACGTCGATGCCCATGGGCTTTTCGCAGTAGACGTGCTTGCCGGACGCCACCGCCGCTTCGAGGTGCTGCACGTGGAAGAAGGGCGGCGTCGCGATGTGGACCATGTCGACGTCGGGCGAGGCGGCGAGTTGTTCAAACGCGTGCGGGCCATGAAACAGCAGCTTGTCGCTGACCGGAGCGCGGCCCAGGCTTTGGTTGAGCTTGTTGAAGTGATCGTGGCCGGCGGCCAGCTGATCGGGAAAGATGTCGGCCAGGGCGACGATCTGCGCGGTGGTGTTCTGCGAGAACGAGGTGGCGACGGAGGTGCCGCGATTGCCGCAGCCGAGCAGGCCATGACGCACCGCGGAGTTGGCCTGGTATCCGAACGCGGTGCCGGGCTTGAGGAGCATCATGCCGGAGACGGCCAGCGATCCCGATTGAATGAATTGGCGACGGTTCATAATACCTCGTGTCACGATACTTATTCGATTTAACTGACCAGTTGGTCAGCCCATGACTTGGTGGAGAATTTTTTCGAGATAGAGCTTCTCGTTCTTGACGTCTTCAACCTGCTGGGAGCCGGAGGTCTCGCGCTCGATGGTGACGGCGCCTTTGTAGCCGAGGCGATGCAGCTTGGTGAAGACGGTCTTGAAGTCGACGAGGCCCTTGCCGATGAGCACCTCTTCCCCTAGCTGGCTAGGGTCGGTGGGCCAGCGTCCGTCCTTGGCGTGGATGCTGCGCACGTGCGGCCCGAGGATGTCGACGGCGTCGACGGGATTGGCCTTGCCGTAGAGGATGAGGTTGGCGGTGTCGAGGCCCACGCCGAGATTGTCGAGGCCGACGTCGCGGATCATGCGCGACATGGTGGTGGGGGTTTCCTGGCCGGTCTCCATGAGGAAGTCCTGGCCGTTGTCCTTGCAGTGCTGGGCGATGGAGCGAATGGCTTCGACGGTGCCGGGGTAGAGGCTGTCGGCGGGATCTTCAGGGATGAAGCCGCAGTGGGTCTGCACCTGGGTGATACCGAGGGTCCTGGCGAAATCGGAGGCCTGGCGGAGAGCGTCGATGCGGGCAGCGCGGGTGGCGGGAGGAACGAGGCCGATGGTGGCGGGGCCGCGGAGGAAGTTCCACTCGAGGGGCGGGGGGCCGACCACTTCGACGGTGGTGGCGACGAGGTTGTATTTGGCCAGCAGGTCGGCGATTTGCCTCCCGGCATCGGGGGTGAACTTGCCGATGTAGCCATCGAGGGAGAGGAAGCAGTTGGAGAAGCCCATATCGCGGACGCGCTTGATGGTTTCTTCAGGGGCGTCGTGGGGGCTGATGAGGAGGCCGATGGCCATGGGCGGAAGCGAGGCGGCGGAGGCGGCGCGGGCGAGGGAGGCGGGGAGGAGGTCGGTGACGGCGACGGCGGAAGCGGCGGCGAGAAATGTACGGCGGTCCATGTAATGCCTCTTGGTGGTGCCTGGCGCGTGATCGCGGCGGCCCTGTGGGGGCGAATGCCGTAATGGATCAAGGTAACGCGTGCTCCAAGGATACACAACCGGGTGGGGTGATTTTGGGGAGGACGGGGTGGGCAATTCCGCACTCGGTGCGGAACCCGGGTGGGGCATACAGGGGGCGCAAACGGACGGACGGTCGTGGTGTGGTCTCCCCGGCTCCAAAGCCGCACCCGGGGCACCAGGCGGGAGGACTCCGTAGCTGCCCCAGGCGAACACGAAGCGGAGTGTTTACGAGATCTAACTGGACGGTCAGGTATTGCTGCCCGGGAACTCGGTACTCGGGACGAGCCTTTCGATTAGCGCTTTGGCGATGATGCATAAATTGATGGTCATCAATCACGGCAGGGGCGTTTCTGGAGACCCATCCTTGCTTGTGTCAAACTTGGTAGCGACCGTTGTTCCAGGAGAGTCTTGTGCGCAAAGTGAGAGCTTTGTCTTTTCTCTTGATTGCATTGTTCATATTTTCTCTGAAAGCGTCAGCGCAGACGGATTCCTCGCCACACAAGGTTCAGTTGTTGACAGTCGAGGAGGGTGTTCAGCTTGAAGTTCTGGACTGGGGCGGCTCAGGCAGCCCTCTCATTTTTCTGGCTGGCGCCGGAGACACTGCCCATCGCTTCGACGGCTTCGCTCCACAGTTCACAGCCCATCATCATGTCTACGGCATTACGCGGAGAGGATCAGGCGCATCCAGCAAACCCGCGCCGGCCAACGGCAATTATTCGGCGGATCACTTAGGGGATGACGTGCTTGCGGTGATGAAAGCGCTTCAAATCGACCGCCCCGTGCTCGTTGGACATTCGATTGCGGGTCAGGAACTAAGTTCCATTGGCAGCCGCTTTCCCGAGAAAGTCTCCGGGCTCATCTATCTCGACGCTGCGACCGGCTTCGCTTTGTACGATCCCGCGCATCCGCCAATAGAAATCGAGATAAACGATATCAAAAGACGCATCGATGAGATTGAAGCCGGTGGGGTAGATGAGCAGAAGAAGCTACTAGAACTGGAAGCCGCCGTTGCAAGGTTCGAGACAGTTCTTCATCAGAACAACCTGTCAGTGTCGAATATGCCTCCGTTGCCACCGCGTTCGCCGATCGGAGCCGCAATGAATTTTGGGATGCAGAAGTATACGAGTATCCCTGTTCCCGCTCTCGCCATCTACGCCTGCCCGCACAACTGGGACCGTTTGCCTGATGACGGGGCAGGACGGAAGGCCGCTCTGGTCGCTGACGATAGAGCACGCTGCACCTCCTGGGCCGATAACTTCAGGCACGGAGTACCAAGTGCGCGCATCGTCATGATCCCGAACGCCGATCATTACGTGTACCTCAGCAATGAAGCCCAGGTTGTTACTGAGATTAAAGCATTCCTCGCTAGCCTTCATTGAGTGAGGCGGTAAGCAAACTCCGCAATCAGTCCCCCGAAGTCGGCTTCTATTGAGTGGCCCAATAAGTCCATTTCGATTGACAGCTTCAGGGCGATGCGCTCGCTGAGTGGAGAGTCACCGTTGTCGGTCCGGTGCGGATTACCGGCGAACTAAGAGAGCGTTGAAACCCATGTTGCCTTCGACAGCACATCGCAATGAGCATAAATCTCAAGCTGATTACCAGGGCGTTCATAGGATACACAACCGGGTGGGGTGATTTTGGAGCAGGGGTCCGAGGTCCCCCACCGGTGCGGAGCGCGGGTGGGGCATACGGGGGGCGCAATCGGACGGGCGGTCGTGGTGTTGGTCTCCGGGTTCAAAGCCGGACTCGGGTGCACCCGGCGACAGGACTCCGTAGCTGCATCCAGGCGAACACGACGCGGGGTGTTTAAGTGCTCTAACTAAACGGTTAGGTGTTGCTGCCCGGGAACTCGGAACTCGGGACAAGCCTCTCGATTAGTGCTTCGGCGATGAGGCGTAAATTGAGGGTCATCAATCACTACAAGGGCGTTTATCGTTACTAACCATCCGAACAGACACAGGTCACGCTCAATGAGTGCATTGGCCTGCTCTCGCCATTTGAGTTTCCACCATCGCCCGTGCTTCGTAAAAACAATAAGGCCTCACTTACCTATCGAGGTGGAACCGACACGTGATCCCGTTAGCTCTGCTCTGCGCCTCAAGTAAACAAGATGACCGATTCAGATGCAGTGTGAACCTCAAACAAAGAGATCAGGTTCTGCGTGATGGGCAACAATACCGGTTCGTCCGGGAGCTATCTCCGCCGCAAGCTGATGTTTATCCTGGTAATCCCCGCTGTTTTGGGCACGAAACGGTATCGGTGCATCGGTGAACAATCCATCGAGCCGATTGTTCAGTCCCTCTATAGCGAGCCCGGTCTCTGCTTCGCTAAGACGACCGGTGCCATAGACGGCAAATGTGGGCAGCACTTCCATGCCGGAGAAGAACAAGGTTCCGTGAGTGATGGGAAAGAGGATCTGCTCTAGCGAACCGTTGATACCGCGCGCACCATAATCCTCAAAAGGACCACCAACTGTGACGGAGAGCAGTGCCCGTTTGCCCGCAAAGCCGCCTTCTCCATAGCGGTGTTGATTCCCAGCATCCTTGTATCCGTAGGCCAACCCGTACGCAAAGACGCGGTCAACCCAGCCTTTCAGGATCGCCGGAAAGCTGAACCACCATATCGGAAATTGAAAGACGATAGCGTCTGCCTGGCGCAGCTTGGCCTGTTCGTCCTCCACGTCCTGAGTTTGCGCGCGCTTCGCATATGCGTTCCCGGATTCGCTGACGAAGCACAGTCGGTCCTCGTTCACTCGCTGAGGAAAGTCAGCCGCATCGAAGACCGCTTTCCAGTTCATCGCGTATAGATCGCTTTCGAGAACGCGATGTCCAGACGCAAGCAAGCTTGTCTTGGCGGCTTCCACGAGCGTGCGTGTTAGGGACGTAGGCTCTGGGTGAGCATGGATCAGCAAAACAGTCTTCTGCATTTGGCTTCCTCTGGGTGGTACATCCTGACTCCCTAAAGAGATGAAGACTGAAGCTTCTAAGATGCAGAAATAATGGTACTTACAAATATGTGATGTACTATCAAAAAAGATAGTGTAGTGAGGAGCAGCCGGTGACGAAGCGTCGTTTCAAAGAATACGAACTGGAAACCGGCTGCGGCGTCGAGGCCTGTTTAGAAGTGGTCGGGGGAAAGTGGAAGGGGCTCATTCTCCACCACCTTATGCAACATGGGACGCTGCGCTTCAATCAGCTTCAGAAGCTGAAGCCGAACCTGAGCCCCCGCATCCTCACCGCCCAGCTTCGAGAACTGGAGCGAGATGAGGTAATAGTCCGTGAGGTCTATCCAGTCGTTCCACCGAAGGTGGAGTACTCGCTGTCACCTGCCGGGGAATCGCTTCGTGAACTGATTCAAGCGATGCAGAAATGGGGTGATCGTTTCCTCGTTCGGGTCAATGCACCCGTTCGGAAAACCTCGGCCAAGTGACACCAGTCGAAAATCCCATGGTTGACCTCTCTGGGAAGAGGCAAGCTCCCGCGAGACACATTCGGTGAACTTCGGAGAGTTATGATTTGTCGAGTCCATGTCGCTTGGTGGTAAATCGCCTAAGCACTCATCGAGCGCCGGATTAGTAATGGGAAGTCGGCTTCTGTTGAGTGGTCCAAAGTCACTTTCGATTGACGACTTCAGGCCGGTGCGCTCGTTGAGCGGATCGCCTCTGTTGGTGGTCCGGTGCGGATTGGGTGCTAATCCTAATGGCGTTGAAACCCATGTTGCCTTCGACAGCACATCGCGCAATGAGCACAAATCTCAAAACTGATTATCAGGGCGTTCATGGGCAGCGTGGGTTTGAGAACCTGAGAGTCGGAGGGAAGTACCAGTCGCGGGACTTTGAAGCATCGGAGCAGATGGCAAAAATAAGCCGCCGCTTTTTAGGGCGGCGGCTTTATGCAGCGTGCGGAATTTGAGGAGCGGGCTAGTTGCGGCGGTTGATCTTGGACAGGAGGCGCAGCATCTCGAGGTAGAGCCAGACGAGGGTGACCATGATGCCGAAGGCGCCGTACCACTCCATGTACTTGGGGGCGCCGTAGTTGACGCCGCGCTCGATGAAGTCGAAGTCGAGCACGAGGTTCATGGCGGCGACGGCGACCACGATGAGGCTGAAGCCGATGCCGATGGGGCCGGAGCCGTTGATCGACATGAAGTGGACGCCGAAGAATCCGAGCACCATTTCCGCCAGGTAGAAGACCATGATGCCGCCGGTAGCGGCGAAGATGCCGAGGCGGAGCTTTTGCGTGACCTGGATGATGCGGGTGGCGTAGAGGAAGAGGAGAACGAAGAGAGTTCCGAAGGTGAGGCCGACGGCCTGGAAGGCGATGCCGGGGTAGCGGAGCTCAAAGATGGCGGACATGCCGCCGAGGGCGAGGCCTTCGAGCAGGGCGTAGACCGGGGCGGTGACCGGGGACCATTCCTTCTTGAAGACGGTGACCATGGCGCAGATGAATCCGCCGATGAGGCCGAGCATCATCAGGGGCGCGATGGCCGCCACGTCGCGGGCGGTGAGGAACTGGTACCAGGTATACGCGGCGGTGGCGAAGGCGCAGACGAGGAGGATTCCGGTCTTGTTGACGGTTCCGCCGAGGGTCATGCGGGAGGTGGCGTCGATGGCGCCGCCAAAACCGCCTCCGGACATGCCGCGGAAGGCGTTGTCGTTGAGAGCCGGATTCGAAGTTTTCATGAGGGGCATTGCATTTTCTCCAGTGTGCGGCCGGAACGGCCCGGCCGAGGCGCCTCCGCGGTTTGCGGAAGGGGCCTGTATTCCATTTTAGACTCCTGTCAAAGTGAAGCGATTCTCGTGCTGATGCAAAAGGGGTTGGAGCAGGTCCGTCAGGGATAAAGCCCATTCACCGGCAAGGGAATATGTTCGGGCTGAAGCCCGTACCGGGACTGCTGACAAAACTGGGTTGAGGTTTCTGAACGAAAGGCCCGTGGCTAAAGCCACTCTGATTTCTGAGGCTTTAGTCGGGAGGCTGAAGCCTCCCGCTCCCTCCGAAAGACCGAGAGCCGGGTTTTTCATCAACCTGGGTGCGGGCTGAAGCCCGTACCGGGACTGCTGACAAAGTTGGGTTGAGGTTTTTGAACGAAAGGCCCGTGGCTAAAGCCACTCTGATTTCTGAGGCTTTAGTCGGGAGGCTGAAGCCTCCCGCTCCCTCCAAAAGACCGAGAGCCGGGTTTTTCATCAAACTGGGTGCGGGCTGAAGCCCGTACCGGGACTGCTGACAAAGTTGGGTTGAGGTTTTTGAACGAAAGGCCCGTGGCTAAAGCCACTCTGATTTCTGAGGCTTTAGTCGGGAGGCTGAAGCCTCCCGCTCCCTCCAGAAAGACCGAGAGCCGGGTTTTTCATCAACCTGTGTTCGGGCTGAAGCCCGTACCGGGACTGCTGACAAAGCTGGGTTGAGGTTTTGAACGAAAGGCCCGTGGCTAAAGCCACTCTGATTTCTGAGGCTTTAGTCGGGAGGCTGAAGCCTCCCGCTCCCTCCGAAAGACCGAGAGCCGGGTTTTTCATCAACCTGGGTGCGGGCTGAAGCCCGTACCGGGACTGCTGACAAAGTTGGGTTGAGGTTTTGAACGAAAGGCCCGTGGCTAAAGCCACTCTGATTTCTGAGGCTTTAGTCGGGAGGCTGAAGCCTCCCGCTCCCTCCGAAAGACCGAGAGCCGGGTTTTTCATCAACCTGTGTTGCGGGCTGAAGCCGGTACCGTTCGTGAACCGGTAACCCCGGTGGATTCGGTGAAGATGCCGCATCGGCTAGGGGTTGTAGCGCTTGAGCCAGGCGGCGACTTCGTCCATGACGTTGATGCGCTGTTCCCAGACGGTGGGGAAGTGGGGGGAGCCGGGGTAGGTGACCATGCGAACGGTCTTGCCGCGGGCGGCGAGGATCTGGAAGAACTCGGTGCCCTGGAAGGTGGGGACGCGCTGGTCGGCTTCGCCGTGGAGGATGAGCAGGGGGGTGGTGACTTTATTGGCGTAGGCGACGGCGGAGAACTGGCGGAAGGCTTCGGGGTGTTCGTCGGTCCAGCGGGCGTCGTAGTCGATCTGCTGGATGTCGCTGGTCCAGAGGAAGGGTTCCCAGTCGGTGATGCCGGCGCCTTCGATGGCGGCCTTGTAGCGGCCTGTCTGGGTGACGGTCCAGGAGGTCATGAAGCCGCCGGCGCTCCATCCGAAGATGGCGAGGCGGGCGGGATCGGCCCAGCCCTGGGCGATGGCGTAGTCGGTGGCGCTGTCGACGTCGGCGTAGGCGCGGTCGCCGAAGTGCTGGTAGATGGCGGCGAGGAAGGCGGCTCCATAGCCGGTGGAGCCGCGGTATTCAGGCTGGAGGACAACGTAGCCGAGGCCGGCGATGATGCGGGAGAAGGGGTCGAGGGAGAGCTCGTCGTTGGCTTCGGGGCCGCCGTGGGGGAGGACGAGGAAGGGATACTTGCGGCCTTCGACGTAGCCGGCGGGGAAGGTGGCGATGCCTTCAAGGGCGGTGCCGTCTTTGCTTTTCCAGCGGACGGAGCGGACGGTGCCGAGATCGACGGAGGCGAGCTGATCGTCGCCCTCGTGGGTGATCTTGCGGAGGGTGGCGCCGTCGGCGACGGCGACGTTGCGGGCGTGGGTGGGGTCGCCTACGGTGAAGGCGACGCGGCTGCCGGCGCCGGCGGGGCTGCCGGCGCCGGCGTAAGGCGATGTGACAGGGGTGCCGGAGACGATGCCGCCGGGCCACTTGTAGGCGGGCTGAAGAGCGCCGCCGGTGAGTGTGTCGAGTTCGTTCTGCACGCCGCGATTGACGAGGACCCAGACTTTGCCGGCGGGGTCGCCGGAGAGGCTGACGGCGGTGGCGTCGAGGGTGGGGGTCTTGTCTTCGGCGGGGCCGCCGGTGACGGGGACGGTCCAGACGTGTTCGGGGGTGAGGACCTCGGATTTGGAGGATAGAAAGGCGATGGATTTCTCGCCATCGGACCAGGCGATGCCGCTGACGGAGTTGGGGATGTCGGCGATGTGGCGGGGACCTTCGGCCCTGCAGACGTCGATGGCGGAGCTGACGTCGTGGTGGCCGATGCGGGGGAGTTGAGAGAGGACGGCGAGGGCGTCGGAGGCGCGGTTCCAGGCGATGGCGTCGGCTCCACCGCCGACGGTGACGGAGCCGGAGACGTATTTGAGATCGCCGCACCACCAGCGGCCGGCGGTGCCGTCGGTGTTCACGACGTAGATGGAGGACTGGTCCGATTCCTGCACGTGTCGGGTGTCGTCGAGGGGGTCGGGCGGACGGGGGTCGGCGACGATGGCGAAGCGCTTGCCGTCGGGCGAGGGAGTGGCGGCGCCGGAGCCGCGGGGAAGCAGGACCACGGTGGAGGGCACGGGAGCGGCTTTGTTGTCGTGGAGGGGGAAGATGGCGAGCTGATGGAGATGGTTGACGGTCCAGCTGCCGTAGAGGGCCTGGCCATCGGGCATGAAGCCGGTGGGCGAGAAGCCTTCAGGGAGGTCGAGCTTGGCGGGGTGGGCGCCGTCGGCGGAGACTGTCCACCATTCGCGGTGGGTGGGGCCGTGTTCGGCGCCATACGTGACCTGGTAGAGGATGACGGCGTTGGAGGACACGGCGAGGGCGGCAGCGCTGTGCAGTGTGGCCCAGGTTTTGGCGGTGAAGGGGCCTTTGGGGGCGGGCTGGCTGGTTCCGCTGAGTGCGGAGAGAGCGAAGCCGGAAGCGAGCACGCATGCAAAGAGTCGACGCAGGTAGGTTGCGCTGGTCATAGGTTTTACTTGGGCTTTCACCTGGGCTTTCAACTGGGCTTTCACCTGGCCTTGAAGGGTGGCCGCGATGGAATTGAACCCTGTCGCGGTGAGAGCGCGCGACTGCGGCTCAGGGAATGGATTCTATCAGGCGGCGCATGCGATCGCGGTTGGCTTCGAGGGAGGCGAGGAGTTTGAACTGGGCGCGGGCGCGATCGAGATTGTGGCCGGCGCGGTGGACCTTGAAGTAGGTATCGCCGGAGAGGTAGTCGGTGAGGAAGCGGATGGCGATTTCAAAGGTGATGAGGTTGCCGGCGATGGGGAGGTGGTGCTTTTCGGCGGGGGTGAGGAAGCCGGCGGCGGTGCTCAGGTAGCCGCGCGCGAGGGCTTCGAAGAGGGGGAACTGCATTTCGATTTTGGAGAGGTCGCGTTCATCTTCGGCGGCGGGCGAAGTGGCGGTGCGAACGAGGTCGCCAAAGTCGTAGGCGGAGAGGCCGGGCATGACGGTATCGAGGTCGATGACGCAGATGCTCTCGCCGGATTGCTGATCGAAGAGAACGTTGTTGATCTTGGTGTCGTTGTGGGTGACGCGCTCGGGAAGATGGGCGTCGAGCAGGACGGTGGCGAGGGGGCGGCGCGCGAGAGCGAATTCGATTTCGGCGGTGCAGGAGGCAGCTCGGCCGGCGACGTCGGCGGCGATGGCTTGTTCGAGGGCAGCGAAGCGGGTGGGGGTGTGGTGGAAGGCGGGGATGGTGTCGTGGAGGCGGGGCGGAGGAAGGTCGGCGAGCAGGCGTTGAAAATCGCCGAAGGCCTTGCCGGCTTGATATGCCTGGTCGGCGGAGCGGACGGAGTCGCAGGTGGAGGTGTCTTCGACAAAGAGGTAGGCGCGCCAGTAGTTTCCCTGCGCATCTTTGTGAAGACAGGAGCCGTTGTGATCCGGCATGAGAGTGAGTACGCGACGGTGGGCGTCGGGCTGACCATCGACCTTGGCGGCGAGGTGGGCAGTGACCCGGCGGATGTTGTCCATGAGGATGACCGGGTCTTTGAAGATGTGATGGTTGATGCGCTGGAGGAGGAGGCGGAGGGGACTGCGGTTGCGGAGGAGTTCGACGCGGTAGGAGTCGTTGATGTGGCCGCTGCCGTAGGGGGCGGCGGCCACGAGGGCTGCATCGTTGGCGAAGGCGAGTGCGGCGGCCTCAACGTCAGGAGGGGTGATGCCGCTGTAACTCGGGCTCTGGGTCATTGCCAGAGTTTATTCGGATAGACGCCCTTCTGCACCAAGGCGGCAATGCTGGCGATGACGCGGGGGCGATCTTCGCGATAGGTGACGCCGAACCAGGCATCGTTGGTGCGCAACACCTTGACATTGGCCTTGCCGGCGGCGACGAGGTCGTTGATGGTGGTGGGGACGAGGCATTCGGATTTAAGGTCGTTGCCGCTCTTCTCAAGGAACTGGGCGAAGTCTTCGTTGAGTTGGCGGAAGACGCCGGGGGTGAAGCCCCACATGTTCATGGAGACGAGTTCGTCGCCGGTGAGAGGGGTGACGGTGCCGGAGGCGTCGGTGTTTTTGGCCTTGTCGCCATCGCGCTCGATCTTGAGCATCTCGGTGATGGCCTTGAGGTAGCCGGCGCGGTCGGCCTCGCTTACGCCGCGGGCGACGGAACCGAAGTCGGAGAGGGTGTTGCTGAGGACGAAGCCGACCATGGCGTAGTCGGGGCTGCCGGACTGGAGGTGTTCGCCGAGGACGCGGAAGCCTTCGGCACCGTAGAAGTCGTCGGCATTGATGACGGCGAAGGGCTCATGGATGACATCGCATGCGACGAGCACTGCCTGGGTGGTGCCCCAGGGCTTGGTGCGGCCCTCGGGAACCTGGAAGCCGGGAGGGATCTTGGTGAGTTCCTGGAAGACGTATTCGACGGGGATGCGTTTTTCGAATTTAGCGCCGATGGTTTCCTTGAAGGCCTGCTCGATGTCTTTGCGGATGACGAAGACGACTTTGCCGAATCCGGCGCGCATGGCGTCGTAAACGGAGTAGTCCATCAACGTTTCGCCGCCCGGGCCGACGGGGTCGATTTGTTTCAGGCCACCGTAGCGGCTGCCCATGCCTGCGGCCATAACGAGGAGAGTAGGTTTGGTCATCGGGATTTTCCAATCAAGTTAATTTTGGTTTTGTAAATGACGCTCGCACAGTATAGTACGCGAGGTCAGTGCGGTTTGAGGTCTAGGGTGAGCACTTCAAAGGGTGCTAGATCGAAGGAATGAGGAGTGCGTGCGTGAAGCTCGATGGGGGGTCGAGCGGACTGGTCTTTCCACGGGCTGGTCGCGGTGTAGTCAGCGGCAGCGCCGGGGGGCAGTTGGAACACCTCGTGGAGTTGGATGCGGATTGTCTGAGGTTGATCGCTTGGGTTGCGGAGAACGAGGATGCCTTTGCGAGGGGTCCATGCGGCCCACCCGTAGGGCTCGAGCCAGGCGGGGTCGCCGCCGATCCAGTGGGTGTCTTTCAGCACTTCGGCGTTGGCGCGCGACCAGCGAGCGGCTTCGGCGAGGTCGTCCCAGTTTTCGCTGCTGAGGAGGGAGGGCGTGATGTACATCTCCTGGAGCTGGGTGCCGGTGCCGAAGTAGGAGCGGACTTCGTGGCGGAAGGCGTGATCGGGATCCTTGTCGAGGTCCTTGTGGTGCTGGGCGTAGATGATGCCGTGGAGCATGAGGGAGTTGAGAGGGTAGAGGGGGCCATTTTCAACGATGCCGCGATAGGTGTCGGCGTCGCGGTAGGTGATCCAGCGTTCGCGATAAGGACCGACGCCTGCGGTGCTGTCATCATCGCCGCCGCGCCAGATCGAGTCGGCAAACATGAGCCAGAAGGGCGAGGGCCAGGTGCCGGTAGTGAGGTTGATGAAGATGGACGGGCGAGCGGCGCGCAATTCGCTGATGAGGTGGATGGCGGCGGAGAAGTCGCTGTCGAAACGGCTGCCGGGGAAGACGGAATCGACGTTGCCGGTGCCATCGAACTTGAACTGGTTGATGCCGTACTGGTTGACCATGTCGAGGGTCACGTCGCGAAAGGCTTCGTAGTATTTGGGTCCGGAGAGGGCGTAGCCGCCGGCGACGATTTCGTAGCCGGCGGAGCGGCCGAAGTCGATGCGTTCCTGCTTGGGCTTGGAGTAGCCGCCCCAAGGTGACATCCAGACGCCGGGGTCAGCGTGGTATTTCTCCGCTGCGGCGCGCACGGCGGTGAAGCCGTGGGGAAAGCCGCTGTTGAACTTCCACAGGGAGTGGTGGTCATCCCAGCCGTCGTCGTAGAGGAAGGAGTCGATTTGAACATTGCGCTTCTCGACGAGTTCGTGGCCGAAGGCGTTGACGCGATCGAGAGCGGCGGCTTCGTCGTAGGGGGTGAAGTAGCCGAGGTCGTACCAGGAGTTGTAGTGAAGAAAGGTGCGATAGGGATGGGCGCGTTCGGTTTCGAGATAGGCGAGGAAGTCGCGGCGCAACTGGCCGGTGCGGGCGACGCCGTAAACGGCGGAGTAGGTGATGGACTGGCCGGCGCGCAGGGGCAGGTCGCGCTCGATCCAGGCGGTGGCGCGGGGGATGGAGTCGCGGCCGGCGATGACCTTGCTCTGCGAGAGCGGATGTTCAAATCCTGCGAAGAAATCACCGGCGACGATGGGAGAGCCTTGCACGGTGCCGCTTACGTAGGCGCCGGGGAGCTCCGCATCGAGGAGTTGAACGCGGGCGATGGGGAGGTCGGCGGCGCCGGCGGTGATGGTGACGACCTGGCGCAGGTAGGAGGAGTTGGTGAGCAGGCGCAGGGTCCAGTGCACGCGGAAGGAATGATCGGCGGGCTCCAGGGTGGCGTTGAATTCATCGCCCGGGAGGCGATCGGCGAGGCGCGACGCATCGGGACGTCCGGAGAGATGGGTGAGGGCGGGTCGATCAACGAAGTTCAGTTGGTCGGAGCGGTAGATCGCGCCGGTCTTCATAAGAATGCTGAAGGGATGAGAAAGGGTAAAGCTGCCGGCGTGGAAAGTGCCGAGACCCGTGGAGTGGAGGCGGCTGAGCACGGAGAGAGTGCCGAGGTGATGTTCGGCGGTGGTGAGTTGGGCGTGGAGAGAGGCGTTGCCGAGTTGCAAGGTCCCGGCCTGATGCGATGCCGAAAGCGGACCGGGAGGGCGGGGTGGTTCAGTCTGAGCGTGGAGAAAGAAGGTTGAAGCAACGAGAGCGATCAGCGCCCATGCGGCGATTGACAGCAGAGACGCGCAGCGTTGGCGCATGCAGAAGGTCCTCGAAATCGCCGGAGGTGGTGTCCGGCGATGCGAAGAGCCAGTGTAGCGCCTGACGCGGGTGCAGTTGACGGCGGGTGATCGCGCCGGTTCGCTAGTACGGTGTGCGACCGCCGGTAGCGCCGTAGATTTCCCCGGTGACGTAGGTGGCGTCCTCGGAGGCCAGGAAGACGTAGAGCGGGGCGAGTTCAGCGGGTTGGGCGGGGCGCTCGAAGACGGTGGTGGTGCCGAATTTCTTAACCTTTTCGGGTGGCATGGTGGAGGGGATCAAAGGTGTCCAGACGGGGCCGGGAGCAACGCCGTTGACGCGGATGCCCTGTTGGGCGGCGGCCTGGGCGAGAACCTTGGTGAGGCTCACGAGCGCAGCCTTGGTGGGAGCGTAGGCGACCAGTTCCTGACTGGGCACGTAGGCCTGGATGGAGCAGGTGTTGATGATGGATCCGCCCTTGCGAAGGATGGGCAGCGCGGCCTGGGAGAGGAAGAAGGTGCCGAAGACGTTGGTCTGGAAGGTGGTGATGAACTCTTCGGCGGGGACGTCGGCGATCTTTTCGTAGGTGCGCTGGTAAGCGGCATTGTTGACGACGATGTCGAGGCCCTTGAGTTCCCGGGCGGCGGTGTCAACCAGAGATCTGCAATAGCTTTGATCGCGGATGTCGCCGGGGTGGAGAATGGCTTTGCGGCCGGCCTGGTGGATCCAGTGGGCGGTTTCTTCGGCGTCTTTCAGTTCTTCGGGGAGGCAAGAGACGACGATGTCGGCGCCTTCGCGGGCAAAGGCGATGGCCACGGCTCGGCCAATGCCGCTGTCGCTCCCGGTAATGATGGCGGTCTTATTAAGCAGCTTTTCATTGCCGCTGTAGGTCTTTTCGCCGTGATCGACGGGCGGATCCATCTCCGCCTCGTGGCCGGGAGGAGATTGCTGTTTGTCGGAAAAGGGCGGTTTTGGTTCTTGTTCTCGGGGATCGGATTTTGTGGTTTTGCGTGGCATGCGGGCTCCGTGGTCTGGCTGGCAATGGTGTTGGTTGCGCAGCGTCAACAGTCGGTTGCCCTTCTCCGGGGAGCGGGGCCTCTCCCGATGCAGCGTCAGCATCTGACCGTTCTGTGCGCGGCGGCGGTTGAACCGCAGCCCCCGCGAGATAGCCGGCCGCGGAACGGGCCGGCATCGGGAAAGACTGAGACAGACCCCTGGATGAGGGGTGGGAGGGAACAAGCAATGAAATGGGTATCTGACGACCTGAAGGACCTTCACGAGTTGTATATCAATCAACTGCGAATGTTGCTTTCGGCCGAGGAGCAGATTGTGAGGGCCTTGCCGGTAATGATCGATCATGCCACGGACGCTGAATTGCAGCAGGCTTTCAGGACGCACCTGGGGGAGAGCGAGACCCACATCAAGCGTCTGGAAGGGCTGCTGGAGGTAGCTAAGGCACACGACAGCGCCCTTACGTCGGTCGGCCCGATAAAGTGCAAGGCCGTCGCGGCGCTGGTTGCCGAGACGGAGGACATGATTCAGGACTCGCGCAATGCGTTGGTGCGGGATGCGGCGCTGATAGCGGCGGCCCAGCGGGTGGAGCACTACGAAATCGCGGCTTATGGAGCGGTTCGGCATTTTGCGCGGGTCCTGGGCGACACGGCCGCGGCCGGAATTCTCGACAGCACGATCAAGGAAGAGGGGAACGCCGATCACCTGTTGTCATCGATCGCGGATCGGGTGAATGTGGTGGCGAGCGCGCCCGTGGCGTAGGCCGGTCGACGGCCCAGCCGGGCTGGGCTGGTGGGGGCCGGTGGTGCAGGCATGGTCCGCGCCGCCGGCTCCCCGGTTCCGATTTCAATTTGCAATGCGTGCGAAACCCCGGCCGCCTGGCTAGGGGTATCGCTGGTGGACGGCTGCGCAGAGCAACTTTCGCTCCCGACGGAGAATCTCAGTCGTTGAAGGTGGTGAGGCGTGGCACGTCCATACTGGTCCGGGCAGATTCGAATCTCTCTTGTCTCATTTGGGGTGAAGATGTTCCCCGCGACGGAAGCCAAGAGCGAGATTCATTTTCACGAGATCAGCCGCAAGAGCGGGGAGCGCATCCACCATCAGAAGGTTGCCGAGTCGGACGGCAAGCCGGTTGATAAGGATGAAGTCGTGAAGGGCTACGAGTACAGCAAGGGGGAGTATGTTCAGATTGAGCCGGAAGAGATCGCCAATCTGCGCATCCCTTCGCGGCAGACGGTCGATTTGCAGCAGTTTGTAGACCTGGACGATCTGGACCCGGCGTTTTTTGAGAAGCCTTATTTCCTGGTGCCTGACGGGAAAGCACAGAGTGAGGCGTTCGCGGTAGTCAGGAAAGCGCTGGAGGAAACACACAAGGCCGGGCTGGGCAAGATCGCATTGAGCGGTCGGGAGCACGTGGTTGCGATCGCGGTGCCGCCCGATCATAAGCTGAACGGGTTGATGGCATATACGCTGCGCTATGCATCGGAGTTGCGCAAGCCGGCTGAGTATTTCGACGGCGTTAAGACTGCCGAGGTGGACGCAGAGGGCTTGTCGCTGGCCAAGGAATTGATTTCGCGCAAAGCGTCGAAGTTCGATCCGGCGAAGTTTACCGATGAGTATGAGGGTGCGCTGCGCGAACTGGTCGAGGCGAAGCTGAAGCACCAGCCGTTGCCGGTGGAGGAGAAGCCGGCGGCCCGGGGCAAGGTGATCAACCTGATGGATGCGTTGCGGCGGAGCGTAAAGGACTCTGGCGAAGACAAGCCCACGGAAAAGCGCGGCAAGGAAGCGAGTGGGGCCGCGAAGGCGCAGGGCGGCAAGCACGGGATCAGCCTGATCAAGAAGAACGGAAAAGATGCGGTTAAGCGGCGCAAGTCCGCTTAGGTCGACCTATGGCTAAAGCAAGAGAGAAGAAGCCCGGCGAATCGCCAAAATCAAAAAGCGCGCAACTGGCCCGCTATCGTTCGATGCGGGATTTCGACATCACCCAGGAGCCCAGTGGCATGGAAGCGGCAAACGGCGCCGCGGCCGAGAGTGATGGGTTGCCATTTGTGATTCAGAAGCACGCCGCGACGCGGCTTCATTATGACTTCCGGCTGGGCTGGAACGGGGTTTTGAAGAGCTGGGCGGTCACCAAGGGGCCGAGCTACTTTCCGGGCGACAAGCGGCTGGCGGTGCAGGTGGAAGATCATCCCATGGAATACGGCGGGTTCGAGGGCATCATTCCCAAAGGGCAGTATGGCGGCGGGACGGTGATGCTGTGGGACCGCGGCACGTGGGAGCCGCACGTGGATGTGGATGAAGGGCTGAAGAAGGGCTCGCTGAAGTTTGCCATGCACGGCGAGAAGATGAAGGGCAACTGGGCGCTGGTGAGGATGGGCGGGCGCGCTGCGAATGAGAGCAAGCCGAACTGGCTGCTGATCAAAGAACATGATGCGGAGGAACGCGCGGAAGGCGATGCGGCGGTGACGGAAGAGTTGCCGGACAGCGTGCTGAGCGGCCGCGACATGGATGCCATCGCCAAAGACAAGGACCGGGTGTGGCAATCGAATCGCAGCGAGACGAAGGCGGGAGCAAAAGGGGCGGATGAAAACGCGGCGGCTCCAGCTGATGCGCGAGGAAAAAGCAAGCCGGATGCAGCGACGGCGGCGGCGCTGACGAAGGGTTTGAAGGGGGCGGCGCGGGAGAAGCTTCCGGAGTTTGTGGCGCCGCAGCTGGCGACGCTGGCGAAATCGCCTCCTACCGGCGAGCGGTGGGTTCATGAGCTGAAGCTGGACGGGTATCGCATCCAGGCGCGAGTGGACAGCGCGAAGAACGGCGACAAGAAGGTGCAGTTGCTGACACGCAACGGCCTGGACTGGACGCACCGCATGAAGGCGATTGCCGAGGCGGTGCGGGCGCTGCCGGCGACAAGCGCGGTGATTGATGGCGAGGTGGTCGTGCTTGCCGAGAATGGCACAACGAGCTTTGCCGATTTGCAGGCGTCGTTTCAGGAAGGGGCGCGGCACAAGCTGACTTATTTCGCGTTTGACCTGCTGCATTTGAACGGGCATAACCTGCGGGAGTTGCCGCTGAGCAGGCGCAAGGAAATCCTGGAGGAGTTGATTTCACGGGCAGACGGAGACATTGTCCGGCTGAGCGAACACATTGCGGGCGATGCGGGGGAGATTTTCCGCGAGGCGTGCAAGCTGGGTTCGGAAGGGATTGTGTCGAAGCTGGCGTCGGCGCCTTATTCGCCGGGTCGATCGAGTTCTTGGCTCAAGGCAAAGTGCTACCAGGAGCAGGAGCTGGTGATTGGGGGATTCACGCTGCCGTCAAATGGCACATACGGGGTGGGCGCGCTGTTGCTGGGCTACTACCGCGGCGGGAAATTCATCTATGCGGGGCGCACCGGTACGGGGTTCACGCAGAAGACTCATCGCACGATGCGGGACCGGCTGGAAAAGATTAAGCGCGCGAAGTCGCCGTTCGATGAGATGCCGTCGGGGGTTGCGCGCGGAGTGCACTGGGTGAGCCCGGAGCTGGTGGCGCAGATTTCGTTTTCAAACTGGACCGCGGACGGTCTTGTGCGGCAGGCGTCCTTCAAGGGTCTTCGCGAAGACAAGCCGGCCAGGCAAGTAGGCCGGGAGATGGTTCAAGACGGAGACGAAGGCGGAGGCCAACGAGAAGAGCGGCGCGAAACAGGAGCCGGCGGCGAAGAAGGCTCGCGCTGCGAAGCAAGCTGGAGATGAGAAAGCGGCGCCACTGACGATTCGTCTGACGCATCCAGACAAGGTTCTGGATGCGGAGTCAGGCGTTACCAAGGCGGCACTGGCGCGTTATTACCAGGAGATCGCGGAATTTATTTTGCCGTACATTGCGGATCGTCCGCTGACGCTGGTGCGCTGCATGGACGGAACCGGAGCGGATTGTTTTTATCAGAAGCACAAGAACCGCATGCTGAGCGGAAGTTTCGGCAGCGTGGAAGTGGTGGACAAGAAGAGCGGGAAGCCGGAGCCGTACATCACGATTTCGGACGCGAAGCCGGTGGTGGAGCTGGCCCAGATCGGGGTGCTGGAATTGCATCCGTGGGGGTCGCGCAACGAATCGCTGGAGAAGCCGGACCGGTTGATTTTCGATCTCGACCCGGATGCAGCGATCAGCTGGGAGACGATTGCGGCAAGCGCGGAGGAGATCAGGAAGCGGCTGAAGGCGCTGGGGCTGAAGAGCTTTGTGAAATCGACGGGCGGCAAGGGGCTGCACGTGGTGGCGCCGATTCGCGCCGAGCACAACTGGCCGGACGTGAAGCAGTTTGCGCACCAGTTTGCGGTGGCGATAGAAAAGAGCGCGCCGCAATTGTTTTTGACCAAGATGACGAAGGCGGCGCGAGCCGGGAAGATTTATCTGGACTATCTGCGCAACGAGCGGGGAGCGACGGCGGTGGCGCCATTTTCGCCGCGGGCCCGCGCAGGATTGCCGGTGGCGATGCCGCTGAGCTGGAGCGAATTGTCATCAAAGGAACTACCGCGCTTTACGGTGCCTGATCTTACATCGTGGAAGGACCGGTTGAAGCGCGATCCGTGGAAAGAGATGCGGATCCTGGATCAGAGGCTCGAACTGCCGGAGCGCAACTAAAGATACAACGTTTGGTCCTCCGCATCACTTCTTAACATCCAATCGAGAACGCAACACTGACCTTGTTCCCCCGGGGTGCGCAATGCGAAGAATCCCTACCTCTACATATCGACTGCAGTTGAACGCCCATTTTACGTTTGCGGACGCGAGCCGGATCGCGCCGTATCTGAAGGAGCTGGGGGTTTCGCATGCATATTGTTCTCCTTATCTGCAGGCAGCGCCGGGAAGCATGCACGGCTACGACGTGGTGGATCACCAGAAGGTGAACGAGGAGCTGGGAGGAGAGGAAGGGCACAAGGATTTTTGCCGGAGGCTGGGGGAGGTGGGGCTGGGACAGGTGCTGGACATTGTTCCCAACCACATGGCCATCGGACCGAAGAACCGTTACTGGTGGGATGTGCTGGAGAACGGGCCGTCGAGCCGCTACGCGACATGGTTCGATATCGACTGGCAGTCGCCGGAGGTGAAGCTGCAGAACAAGGTGCTGATCCCGGTGCTGGGCGATCAGTACGGCAAGATCCTGGCGGCAAAACAGATTTCGATCGAGTTCAAGCAAGGCAGGTTTGTAGCGCGATATTCCGAGCACATGTTTCCACTCTCGCCGCGTTCGGTGGCGATGGTGCTGGCGATGACGGCTACGCAGACGCAGGACAATACGCTGGGATTTCTGGCGGACAGTTTGTCGCGGCTGCCTTCGCCTGACGCCACCGATCCGGGGCTGATCCAGGAGAGGCATCGCGACTGCGGGGTTATCTACGACTTGCTGAAGCGGCATTGCGGCGAGCGTCCGGAGATCTGTGCGGCGATCGAGGCCACCGTGAACGGGGTGAACGACGAGCCGGACACGCTGGACGAGCTGCTCAATCAGCAGAACTACCGACTGGCTTATTGGCGCACCGCGGACCAGGAGCTGGGGTATCGACGGTTCTTCGATGTGAACACGCTGATCGGTTTGCGGATGGAGCGTCCGCACGTGTTTGAGGCAACGCATTGCCGGATTCTGGAGTGGCTGCAGGCGGGGGTTCTCGACGGGATCCGCATCGATCATCCGGATGGGCTGCGCGATCCGCAGCAATATTTCGCACGGCTGCGGAGCCGCGCGCCGGATACGTGGATTATCGGCGAGAAGATTCTGGAGCCGGGCGAATTTCTGCGCGAGAACTGGCCGATTGACGGGACCAGCGGATACGACTTCATGAACGTGTGCAACGGATTGCTGGTGCACGGGGAGGGATTGCGCGAGTTCACCGAGATCTATTCCGGCTTCACCGGCGAGAAGGGCAAGTTCAGCGAGATTGCGCACGAAAAGAAGATGACGGTGGAGCATGAGGCGCTGGGCAGCGACGTGAATCGCCTGGCGAGCCTGTTTGTGGAGATCTGCGAGAACAATCGCGACCGTCGCGATTACACGCGGGCGGAGATTCGCAGAGCGCTGCGGGAAGTGGCGGCTTGTTTCTCGGTTTATCGCACCTACGTGGTGGCGGAGCGCAACGAGATCACGGACGAGGATCGGGCGCACATCGCCGAGGCGATCGCGTGTGCCAAGGAGCGGCGGCAGGACATCGATGCCGGGCTGTTCGACTTCATGGCCGAGGTGCTGACGCTGCGGGAGCGGGGGGCGCGGGAGAGCGAGTTCCTGCTGCGGTTCCAGCAATTCACTTCCCCGGTGATGGCCAAGGGCGTGGAGGACACGGCGTTCTATTGCTACAACCGGATGATCGGGCTGAACGAGGTGGGCGGCGCGCCGGATCGCGATGGCTTGTCGATTGACGAGTTTCATCGCTATCTCGAGCACATGCAGGGGACGCATCCGCTGACGATGACGACGCTGTCGACGCACGATACCAAGCGGGGCGACGATGTGCGGGCGCGGCTGGCGGCGCTGACGGAGATTCCCCATCGCTGGAAGTCGGCGCTGCAGCGCTGGTCGCGGATGAACGCGGGGTTCAAGACGGGAGGGTTTCCGGATCGGAACACCGAGTATTTCCTGTATCAGACGCTGATCGGAGCGTGGCCGATTTCAAAGGACCGGCTGACGGCCTACATGGAGAAGGCCACGCGGGAAGCCAAGCAGCAGACCAGCTGGACGCAGCAGAACAAGGAATTTGAGGAGGCGCTGCATCGCTTCATCGAGGGGATTCTTGAGTCGAGCGCGTTCATCTCGGACCTGCAGGGGATGGTGGGGCGGGTGGCGCCGGCAGGGTATATCAACAGCCTGGCGCAGACGCTGATCAAGTACACGGCGCCGGGCGTGCCCGATTCTTACCAGGGCAGCGAGTTGTGGGATTTTCGGCTGGTGGATCCGGACAACCGCACCCCGGTGGACTACGCGCAGCGGGAGTCGATGCTGCGCGATCTGAAAGCGGGAATGGCCCCCGAAGACATTATGCAGCGGGCGGAGAGCGGATTGCCGAAGTTGTGGGTGACGCACACCGCGCTGATGCTCAGGCGACGGCATCCGGAATGGTTTGATGCCGGGGCTACGTATGCGCCAATCGCGGCGACAGCATCGAAGAGTGAGCATATGGTTGGCTTCATGCGCGGCGGGCAGGTGGCAACGATAGTTCCGCGCTGGCCGATCAAGCTGGGAGACAGCTGGGCAGGCACGACATTGGACCTACCCGACGGGCAATGGAGGAACCTGCTCACAGGCGACACATCAAGGGGAGGGCGGGTGCGCGCGCAGGCGCTGCTCGAGAGATTCCCCGTAGCGTTATTGGAGAAGGAGCCGGAGTAGACGATGTACGAATTTTCGATCTGGGCGCCGCTGGCGGAAAAGCTGGCGGTCAAGGTAAACGAATCTGCAATGCCCATGGAGGGGCCGGACAGCCAGGGATGGTGGCGGCTGCGGGTAGAAGAGGCAGGGCCGGGGACCGACTACGGATTTCTGGTCAATGACGAAGCGACGGCCTACCCCGATCCGCGTTCGCTGGCGCAGCCGAATGGAGTGCATGGCCTGTCGCGGGTTTATGACCAGGGTGCTTACAAGTGGAAGGACGAAGGATTCCAGCCGCGGCCGCTGTCGAGCGCGGTCGTTTACGAGATGCACGTTGGAACCTTCACTCCCGAGGGAACGCTGGACGCGGCGATCGAGAAGCTCGATGCGCTGGCTGAGTTGGGAATCACGCATGTGGAGCTGATGCCGGTGAATGCCTTTCCCGGCACGCACGGGTGGGGCTACGACGGCGTGGCGTTGTTCGCAGTGCATGAGCCTTATGGCGGACCTGAAGCGCTGAAGCGGTTTGTGGATGCGGCGCATGCCAAGGCCCTGGCGGTGCTGCTGGACGTGGTCTACAACCATTTCGGACCGTCGGGCAATTACACGGGCAAGTATGGGCCCTACCTGACGGACGCGCACCAGACGCCGTGGGGCGGAGCGGTGAACCTGGAGGGCGCGGGGGCCTACCAGGTGCGGCGGTTTATTTGCGACAACGCCTTGATGTGGATGCGCGACTTTCACATGGATGGGCTGCGCCTGGACGCAGTGCATGCTTACGCCGACCGGTCGGCTATTCACATTCTGGAGCAGCTGGCGGTGGAGACGGAGCACCTGGAGTCGGCGCTGGGGCGGAGAAAGGTGCTGATCGCGGAGAGCGATGCCAACGATCCGCGACTGACGACGGCGCGGGAGGCGGGCGGTTTCGGGATCGATGCGCAATGGAGCGATGATTTTCACCATGCGCTGTTTTCGGTCTTGAATCCGGAGCCGCCGCAGGGATACTACTCCGACTTCGGGAGACTGAGTCAACTTGCGAAGGCGATCGAATGCACGTTTGTCTTCGACGGAATTTATTCGCATCACCGGGAGCGGGTGCAGGGCAAGTCACCGCGGGGACTGGCGCAGGACCGCTTCCTGGGCTTCATACAGAACCACGACCAGGTGGGCAATCGGGCGGTGGGAGAAAGGGTGCACGAGAATGTCGGCCTGGAACGAGCGAAGGTGGCGGCGGCGATCGTGATGACGAGCCCGTTTGTACCGATGATCTTTCAAGGCGAGGAGTGGGCGGCGTCGACGCCGTTTCAGTATTTTGCCGATCACGACGATCCGGAATTGGCGAGGCTGGTTTCGGAGGGACGCAAGAACGAGTTCAAGGCATTTGGCTGGCTTCCCGAGTCGATTCCTGATCCGGAGAAGCGCGACACTTATCTTCGATCGAAGTTGAATTGGGAAGAGACAGGGCAGTCGCCGCACGCCGAGATGCGCAGGTGGTATCAGGACCTGATCTATTTACGGCGGTCGCATCCGTCGCTGCACGACAGCGAATGGGGGCACACGCGGGTGAGTTTCGACGAAGCTCAGACGTGGCTGGAGATCAAGCGCGGCAACCTGACGGTGTTTTGCAATCTTGCCGGGCATGAGCAGGCGTTTCATGCCGGGGAAGGATCGCGGCTGTTGCTGGCATCGAGCGGAGCTGTTCACCTGGTCAATGCAGCGCTTACGATGCCTTCGAACACGGCGGCGGTTGTGGAAAGGCCGGCGACGCGGCAGCTGCCGTAAAGGATATCTCTCAGAGGAATTTCTTTGGCGATGAGTTTCTCGCGGTGTCATCGAGCTGAGCCACCGGTGGCGGTGACGTTAGGCTCGAGGGGGCGCGCTCGCGTCGGGCGAAGGTCCTGCGACAACTCGATTAACCATTTGAAGGCCTCTCAAAAGCAAGTGTGTCATTGGTTGACACAGGTGGCGAGGGGCCGACCGGCGCACGCCAGGAGAATGCGCAGGCGCGATGCGTTGGGGTGCGCGCGGGGATTTGGGGCCGTGGAACGGTGACAGACAACTCGAACGCGATACGCGCATCCTAATAGAGGACAAAGGAAAACCAGCAAGTCATCCTTTTACCTGCAGCCTGGATCATCAGGCAGGTTCCTGAAACAAAAGGTAAAACACATGAGCCAACTTACTTTCAACATCGCCGATTATCGCCCGGTTTCAAGCCCCCGGATCCGCACCATGCACGCTCGCAGCCAGGCGGAGAATAAATCCAGCTTCGTCGTTTTATCGCCTGCGCGGAATCTGCGGGAGATGGAAGCGACGGTGGAGCCGGTGGTGGAGATTGGTCACGCGGCCCAGTACAACCATCGCAGCACGGATTGCTGCGGGGTTTACCAGCGGCGCGGCAAGGTTCTTCGCTTTGCGGGAAGCAATGGCTCAAGCAGGCTGGCGGTGATGACTTCTGTACGCCCGGTCAACAGCGGCAGTTTCGATCTGCCCCCGGCGGCGTAGACGTAAAGTTTTGGCAGTAGATTGAGCGAGCCCTGCACTTCGGTGCAGGGCTTATTTTTTTGGCGTGGGAGAGTGGGCCTGCGCGCCAGCCTAGCCGGTTCGCCGGGCCAGGGCTTTCAACGAGCGTTTGGCAGTTTTCAGGTCCGCTACGAAGTCGCGGGTCTGGCGATGGCGGTCCTCTTCGCTAACGGCGCGGAGGATGGAGGCGGGGTGAAAGGTGGCGATGATGGGCGGAAGGCCGTCACGCTGCTGGGTCTGCCCGTGGAGCTCTGTGACTTTGAAGCGCGGGCCGAGGAGCGCCTGGGCCGCCACGGCGCCGAGACAGACGATTAGCGCGGGGCGGACCGCAGCCAGTTCCGCATCGAGCCAGGGCCGGCAGGCAAAGATCTCGCCCGCGGAGGGCTTCTTGTGGATGCGGAGCTTGCCGCGCGGCTCCCATTTGAAGTGCTTGACGGCGTTGGTCACGTAGACGGTGTGGCGATCGATTCCGGCTTGTTCCAGGCAGGTGTCGAGAAGCTTTCCGGCGGGACCAACGAAGGGGTGTCCGTCTTTGTCTTCGCGGTCACCGGGCTGCTCGCCGATCATCATCATCATCGCGGTAGGCTTTGAATTACCGGTTGAGCCGGGCGCTTCCGCTTCTCCGAAGACGGCTTGAGTGGCATTCCTGTAGAGATCGCATCCCTGGCAGCGCTGCACGGCCTGGCGGAGGCTTTCCAGGCTCAGATCGCGGGGGAGAAACGTCTCTGCGCCAGGGGCGGCCTTTACGGCTTTTTTCGGCGGGGTCTTGGTTGCCATCTTCAATTCGCTGCTCAACTCATCCATGAGAACGCGATGGGCGACAATCGGTTGTCCGGTTAGAAGCTGGCAACCTTGCGGAACATCGTGGGGCGCGGGCCGCCGCCGGAAGAAGGGTCGAGGAAATTTCTACGAACCTGGTTGGCGGAGGCGATGGCTTCATCAAGCTTCTGGCGCTGGATGGCATCGATCCGGCGCAGCAGCGCGGTCTTTGCGGATTTGCCAAAAGCCTTGCGGGCGAACCTTAGCAGCTCAGTCCAGTCATGCCAGTCCCCGATGGTGTCTTTGGCCTTGTCGAGAGGCTCAAGGGAGTGGTGATCGGGGTGCGGAGCAAGCTGAAGGATGTAACGGAGCTCTTTAGCGCGGATGCGGAAGTGGTGGAGGTTGGATGGGGCGAGTTCCGGCCAGAGGCGCAACTCGGATACGAGGCTCTCAGTGGCTGCGTTCTCGCCGGCAGGCGAGGTGTGCTGGACCTGGTCCTTAATGAGACGGGAACAGCGTTTGAGGCGCCTTCGCGTCTTGCCGCGGTGGCGCTCCACCAGGCGGCTGAGTTTGCGGGCACGCTTGAGGCGCACCCTGGCGAGGTGTTCGACAAGCTCGACGAGGGCGGAGCGGTCGGTGTCCTGGGCCAGGGAGAGGGCATCGCCAATGAGGACGTCCATGTCGCGAACCCTTCCGGCGGCCTTACGCAGGGCGGTGATGGATTCGATAAGACGGCGGAATTGCCTGCTGTGCTCGACCGTGGCGGCGGAGATGACGGCCTCGAGGCGGCGGGCCTGGGTGCGCAGGGTGTGAACTTCCTCGGGGAGGGCTGCGAATGCGGCCCCGGCCAGCAGTTTTCGCAGCTTGCGGAATGGCCGTTCGACCTGGTGCTTGTCGAGCTTCACGATTCACCCAGTTCACAGGATAGCTCCAAACGGGAGGGGCAACCAAACCCCGGCGTGGTGGTTCTAAACGCAGTTATCCCGGTCGGCTTAGACCTTGCACAATTTCGAGACGGCTTCGCCCGAAGGGCGGGTGCGACTCGTTTCGGCGGGAGGAGCGGCGCGAAAGCGGGACGGGATCGGGCCTCGGCGGGATATTCTCTGAGTGGCCGGGGGCGGGCAAGCAGGAACGCCGCAAACGGCGATGAAGGCTCTGCCTGGGCGCGGTGAGGCTACACCATGGTCGTCTTTACGGTTCATCGGCCGCGACGGCTTTGGCGATCAAGGAGCAGGGGTTCGACCCTGGTCAGGGCGGGAGCCTGGGTAGGCTTGTGCTGCGCATTTTTTGACGGGACAGCGCTTCGCGCGCAACCCAGGCCGTCTGAATACGACGTGAAGGCGGCGTACCTGCTCAACTTCGGCAAGTTCGTGCGGTTCTCTTCGAGCGCTTCCCAGGCGCAACAGTCGACATTCGATATCTGCATCCTGGGTGAAGACCCGATGGTCGCGTCGCTCGATGCGATCACGGTGAACGAGCGCATCAACGAGCGGCCGGTGCGGGTGGTTCGACTGAAAGAACCTGGGGTAGCGCGCGGCTGCGCCATCGAGTACATCAGTGCGTCTGAAGCGGCTCATCTGGAACGGGACCTGAACCAGATCGGGGATGGCGATGTGCTGACGGTGAGCGACGCGCCGCGTTTTCTGGCATTAGGGGGAATGGTCCAGTTTGTTCCGGTGGCCAACCATGTTCGGTTTGCCATCAACCTGACTGCAGTGAAGCGAACCCACCTGGTGGTCAGCTCCGAGCTGTTGCGAGTGGCGGTCTCGATCTCGGGCATGCCAGCGACGGAGGCCGTGCCATGAGCATCTGGAGACGGCAGTCGATTTCGGGAAAGCTCACGCGCATGAACCTGCTGGTCAGCGGGATCGCGCTGCTGCTGGCGTATGTCTCATTCCTTGGATATGACCTTTTCACCTCGCGGCAGAACCTGATCAATTCTCTGGATACGGAGGCTGCGATCGTGAGCGCCAACAGCGTTACGGCGCTGATGTTCGACGATCAGCAGGCGGCGGAGGTGACGTTGTCGGCGCTGCGCGGATCCCCGCATGTGCTGGGGGCGGTGATCATTGGTTCAGACGGGAGGACGTTCGCGCAGTATACGCGGGAGCGCGCGCCGCGACCGGACTTCCAGCAGAGGCTGGACGCGGACAAGTCGACGGAATATTGGGCGGCGGGGCGGGACATTCTGCTGGCGCGGCGCATCATGTTTCAGAACCGGTCGCTGGGAACGGTGTACCTGCTGGCGGCGACGAGCGACGTGGCGCATCGGGCGGAACGGTTCGGGTTGATTTCGGCGTGCATCCTGCTGCTGTGTTTCCTGACGGCGCTGCTGGCGACGGCGACGATCCGCAGCCTGGTGACGCAGCCCCTGACGGACCTGGCGGAGACGGCCCTGATCGTGAGCCGCAACCGGGATTACTCGGTGCGGGCGCGGATGCCGCGGAGCGAAGACGAACTTGCGTTCCTGGTCAAGTCGTTCAACGAGATGCTGGAGCAGATCCAGGAGCGGGACCAGGCGGTGAAGGAATCGCGCTGGGCACTGGAACAGCGGGTGCAGGAACGGACCGCGGAATTGACGGCGGCCAACAAGGAGCTGGAGGCGTTTTCGTATTCGGTGGCCCACGATCTGCGCGGGCCGCTGCAGCATATCAGCAACATCAGTTTCCTTCTGCAGCAGACGTGCATTTCCGGCAATTGTTCGGATGCGCTGGCATTGATCGACAAATTATTTGAGGGAAGCGGGCGGATGTCGAGGCTGATCGACGATCTTTTGAATTTGTCGAAGGCGACGAGCACTCCCCTGCACCGTACGGCGATCAACCTGAGCGAGATGGCGGAGTCAATCCTCAAGACGCTGCAGGCTGAGAGCCCGGAGAGAACGGTGCGGATCGAGGTTCAGGAGGGCGCACACGTGATCGCGGACGAAGGGCTGCTGAACCAGGTGCTGGAAAACCTGCTGCGCAATGCGTGGAAGTACACGTCGCGAGGGGATTCAGCGGTGATCGCCTTCGGATTTGTTCAGGAGGATCATGAGACGGTTTACTTCGTGCGCGACAACGGGGTGGGATTCAACCCGCGCTATGCGGACCGGCTGTTCCGGCCTTTCCAGCGGCTGCACTCGCAAAGCGAGTTTCCGGGGACGGGGGTGGGGCTGGCGACGGTTTACCGGATCATTGCGCGCCACGGCGGAAATATCTGGGCCAGGGGCAAGGTGGACCAGGGCGCGGAGTTTCTGTTCACGGTGCCATACCCCTCGGTGCAATGAGGGCTGAAGAGCGGCGCGGCTGACAGCCAGCGAAGGTTTCAGGCGATCTCGGACCCGCGCGTTTTCAGAATGAACCGGGCGGAGACGGCGGCGGCGAAGGCAACGGAGTTGGCGGTGAAGGCCCAGGGGAGTCCGTGGCGCTCGCCGAGGGCGGCCTGACCTATACAACCCGAATGAGCATCGGCCGGAGCCGGGGGAGCTTTGTTTTGGCATCGCGGAACGGATCGGGCCGGACGCGGCCGTGGGGATTGTCGGGAGGCGAGGACGGCGCGGCGGGCGCCACAGGGATCAATGCCGATGGGAGAGAAGAGCTGCTGCCGGGTAAGTTCAGCCGCGAAGTGAAAGCGGGAACACGGGTGCGAATCGAATCACCGGGGGGCGGAGGGTGGGGCGGGGAGTGAGTGGCAAGGCCCGGTCAATCGTCTTCGCCGGGAAAGGCGGTGGGGGAGACGCCGCCGACGGGAAGGAAGACTTCGAAGGTGGTCCCGCTGACGCCATCGCGGGTCGAGGTTCGAAAGCGGATGGTGCCGTTGTGTTTCATCACGAGGTTTCTGGAGACCCAGAGGCCGAGGCCTGAGCCCTTGAGTTCCTTGGTGGTGAAGAAGGGATCGAACATCTTGTTGCGCACGTCGGCGGGAATGCCGCGACCGCGGTCGTGAATGGTGATGCGGGTTCCCTCAAAGCCTTTGCGGAAGACGGAGCGAACGCGCACCACCACCTGGCTGCCGTGGGGAGCGGCTTCGGCGGCGTTGCGAATGAGGTTGCTGAAGATCTGGCTGAGCTGGCCGGGGAAGCCGAAGATGGCCGGGGCGGGGCGGCGCTGGCACACGACGCTAACGCGGCGCGCGGCCGCAGATTTCTGATAGACGGCGACAACTTCGGCGACCAGGTCGCCGACATCGAGGATGAGGGGATTCTGGGTGTCGCGCTGGAACGAGAGTGTCTGACGGGTGATGCGGGCGATGCGATCGACTTCGGTGGCGGCGTGAGAGACGAGTTCATGAATGTTTTGGATAGACTGGCTGCCGCCGGCGAGGTAGAGCAGGTTCGTCAGCGCCTCGAGGGGATTGTTGATCTCGTGGGCGATGGCGTGGGCCAGCTTGCCGGTGGCGGCGATTTTTTCCGCGGTACGCAGGGCGTATTCAGCCAGTTTGCGATCGGTGATGTCGGACAGGGCGAGGACTTTTCCGGCTTCAGCATTGCCCGGAGTTACGGGGTTCACCGAGAGCTGCACGGTTCGTTGTCCGATGCCGTAGTCGGAGCGGTAGGGTTCGAGGTTGCCCTGGCGCAGCGATTCTGAGGAGCCGAGGACGCGTTCGAGGACTTCAGCCGCATCATCGCCCAAGGCGGCATCGAAGCCGGCGCCACAGATGGCAGCAAATGCATCGTTCCAGCGGACCAGTTTCGCATTGGCGTCGATCAGGGCCACGCCTTCGGACAGAGCGTCGAAGGTAGCCTGCCACTGCCCGGCGGCGCGGCGGGCCACATTCTCGGCCTGGCGGAGACGGAGGAGGGCGCGCACGGTGGCCACCAGCACGAGGCCGTCGATGGGATGGGTGAGATAGCCGTCGGCGCCGGCTTCGAGGGCGCGGGCACGATCCTCACTGGACACGAAGGAGGCGGAGATCTGGAGGATGGAGATCTGCGCAGTGCGGGGATCGTGCTTGATGGTCTGGCTCACTTCGTAGCCGGACATGTCGGGCAGGCGGACATCGAGGATCATGAGATCGGGCAAGGTCCTGGCCGCTTCGAGGGCCTCAGCGCCGGTACCGATCTCGCTGCAGCCGTATCCGGCCTGGGAAAGGACGCGGCGGAGAACGTAGCGATTCTCTTCCCTGTCGTCGACGATGAGGATGCGCGGCAGTCGTTCAGGCATTCGATGCTCTTGCAGGCAAGTCGGGGGTGAGTCCGGAGGACTTGAGCCAATCCATGAATGGTTGCACAGACAGGCTGGAGGAGACTTCTTCTTTGGGAATGATTCTGGCCCGGAGCGATTCGAGCAGCGCGCGTTCTCTTTCGGTGAGGGTCTTGGAGCTGTAGATCAGGACGGGGAGGTTCTGCGTGGCCTGGCTGGCGCGAAGCTGCTCGAGTACCTGGAAGCCGCTCAGGCCGGGCATGAGCAGGTCGAGGATGAGGCCGTCGGGAAGGCTTTCCCGGAGGTGTTCGAGGGCCTGGGTACCGTTGCTGGCCTCGCGGATTTCCAGCCAGGGCTGAGCCAGGAGTTCGCGCAGGATGTAGCGGGCGACGTCGTTGTCGTCCACCAGCAGGAGATGTTTCTTTGCCGAGCCCGGATTGAGGCGGCGCAACTCGGCGAGCAGAAGGCGCTGGTCGAACGGCTTGGGCAGGAAGGCATTGGCCCCGGCTTCGCGCGCGAGCTGAGACTGCTCATAGATGCTGGTGACGATGATGGGAACGTCGGGCCATTTCTGGCGCAGGCGGCCGAGAAAGTCCCATGCCGTGTCCTCCCCGAGGTGGGTATCGGAGACGACGATGGAGGGTTTGTGCGTTGCTGTCCATTGTTCCGCCTGAGCCACGGTGGCGGCGAGGACGGGCTGGAATTCAGAATCCTTCACGAAGGATTCCAGGGAATTGGCCGTTTCGAGGTGGTCTTCGATGAAGAGCACGGGGATACGGTGAAATTCGGGCACGGGCAGTGACGGCTCGACTTCGGCGAGGGCCGCATCGCCGGCGTAGACGGCCGGAATCTGAACGAAGAATGTGGAGCCTCTGTCGGGCTCGCTCTCGAGCCAGATCTGACCGCCGAGGAGGAGGGCGAGGTTGCGACACAGGGGAAGTCCGAGGCCGGTTCCGCGATGGCGTTCCTGAAGCGGGTTCTCCACCTGGCTGAATTCGCGAAAGATGGTTTCATGATGTTCGGGCGGGATTCCGATGCCGCTGTCGGCGACGGAAAAGAGCACCTCGTTTACCCCGGCCGGAACGGCGGACACAACGACTTGCCCGCGGGGCGTGAACTTGATGGCGTTGGAGATGAGGTTGCGCAGAATCTGCGAGACCTTGCCGTCATCGGTGTGCAGTGGGGGCAGCCCGGGGGTGTCTTCAAAGACCAGGTCGACGCAATTGTTATCCGCCAGCAGGGGCTTCAGCATGCCTTTGAGCGCGCTGAAGAGCTCCGGCACTTCGAACGACTTGAGGCGGATGCGGGTTTTTCCGGCTTCGACCTTGGCGAAGTCGAGCAGGTCGTTGACCATTTCCTGCAGGTCGCGCGCCGACGATTCTATGAAGCGCACCTGCTTCATCTGTTCAGGGCTGAGGTCGCCGTCCATTTTGCCCAACAGGAGCCGGGACAGGGAGATGATCGAGTTGAGCGGGGTACGGAACTCGTGAGAGACGTTGGACAGGAACCGGGTCTTGAGCTCGGAGGCGCGGCGGAGGTAGTCGGCTCTTTCATCTAGTTCGGCATAGAGAGCGACGACGCCCCGGTTGGTATCTTCCAATTCGCGATTGAGGAGTTCCAGTTCTTCCTGGCGATTGCGCAGTTCTTCGAGGGTCTTGAGCAGTTCCTGGTTTTGCGCTTCGATCTCGTCGTAGGGATTCTCGCGTGCCTGGAGCTGCAATTTCTGCTTGAAGTCATTCAAGTTGCGCTGGGTCCAGGCAAATTGACGGGGGATGCGCCGGGCCATGCAGACGATGGTGCCCCGGGGGGAGGTCTCGATGGTGAATTCGTCCATGAGGCGGCGGGTGCCGGTGATGCCCTTGCCGAGGCCGGTTTCGGACTGGTAGTGGCCCTCGAGGATAGTGTCGAGGTCGTCGATGCCGGGTCCGGCATCGGTTACGGTGACCTGAATTCGCTGGGGCATATCGAGCCGGGCGGAAAACGCGACGCGGCCGGAGCGAGCGTAGCGAAAGGCGTTGCGTGCGATCTCGGAGGTCGCGGTGGCGAAACGGATCTGGTCCTGGTTGTCGAGACCGAGGCTGGCGGCGACGTCGCGGGCCCGCTGGCGGGCAAGCACGACATCGCGCTCGGTGCGCAATTGCACTTCGAGAATGGGGATGAGGATGGGTGTTTCAGACACTTTTCACCACCACGACGCTGGCGTCATCCCGCTGGCGCCGGAAGTCTCTGAGGAGAGCTCCTCCGATGATGGCGGGGTGGCGAGCGAGCAAGCCTGGATAAGCGGCTGTATCCCACCTGGACTGGAGCCCGTCAGAGTGGAGGACAAGGATCCCGTCGGCGGGCCAGGGGACGGTGAATTCCTGGATGCGCGAGACGGTATGCCCGAGAGTTCCGTTGTGAGATACGAGGCTGCGAGAGTTTCCCCCGCTCAATAGAACCGCGGAGATGTTTCCCACGCCGGCGTAGGTGAGGGTTTTTTCGCGAAGATGAATTTCGGCCACGGAGGCGACGGCGCCGCGGGTCTTTCGCAAGGCCTGATGCAGGTAGTCGAGGATGACGCCGGGGCGAAGGTCAGAGCGCTTGCGAAAGACGGCAACGGCCTCGTTGGCGGCTTCAGCGGCTTCCCATCCGTGACCCAGGCCATCGACGGAGAGGGCGAGGGCGCGGTCGGGAGTGAGATGGCAGCTCCAGGCATCGCCGCAGAAGCGTTCTCCGGGATAAGGCACAGCGATGCCGGCGATGCGCAGGGGGGCGGCACTGGGGGGAGGGTTGCCGACCTGGACGAGAACGATGGTGCCGTTCTTGTTGGAAAAAATCTCGAGGACGCTGGAGATGCGTTTCATGGCGCCCATGCCGCCGCCCATGGTGCCGGCAGTGGAGTAGCCATCGCGGAGGGCCCTGGCGACGTCGGCAATTCCGGGTCCGCGATCGAGGGCCAGGATGCGCCCGATGGGGGCGCCTTGTTCGCGCATGGCGAGGATAAGGACCTGGCCGCCGCCGCCATGCACCAGAACATTGCGGGAAACTTCGGTGGCGAGCAGGGCAAATTCGCCGGAACGGGTCTCGTCGAAACCAAGGCGCTGCGCGGCCAGCATGGCGCCGCGGCGCACCTCGCCCACGGAACTGGAGTCGGTGATCGTCACGTAATCGGAGAAGGCTATTTCCATCGTGCTACCGTGATCCTGGTTCCCTTCCCCACCTGTGACTCGATGTTGAATTCATTGACGAGGCGTTTGCTTCCGCCGAGCCCGAGGCCCATGCCTGAGCCGGAGGTATAGCCGTCGCGGAGGGCGCGTTCGATATCGGGAATTCCGGGCCCCTGATCTTCGAAGGTGAGGCGGAGGCCGACCTTGGCGCCTGCGCTCAGGGTTTCGATGATCATGTGTCCACCCAGGCCGTAGTCCAGGGTATTGCGGGCCAGTTCGCTGGCGGCGGTCACCAGCTTGGTCTGGTCGACGAGGCTGAAGTGCAGGTCAGTTGCCCACTGGCGGACCTTCTGGCGCGCCATCACGACATCATTCGAGTTTTTGAGCGGCAAGACATCACGTTTCAGCAGACTCATCCTCGCGTCCTGCATGGAGTCCGGCGACCTTTCCATAGAGCAGTTCCATGCCTGCCTCCACAGTCAAAGCAGTTCGCACACCCGGTAGCGACATACCAAGTTCGACGAGTGTGATGGCGACTGCGGGCTGCATACCTACAACGACGGTGTCGGCGCCGAGCACTCTCGACATGGACGCAAGATTGGCAAGCATGCGGCCGATGAAGGAGTCGACGATCTCGAGCGACGAAATGTCGATGAGGACTCCGTTGGAGCCCCAGCGTGAGATGCGGTCGGTGACGTCCTCCTGGAGTTGGAGGGCCAGCTTGTCGTGCATGTCGACCTGAATGGTGATCAGGAGGAGTGAGCCCATCCTCAAAACCGGAATTCTATCCACGTCAACCCTCCCGATTGGACAGAATTCCGCGATTGGCGGCATTTGCATCGGCAACGCGGACCACGGCGCGCCCGCTGCGCTGGAGAGCGAGGGCGAGGGCGTCGGAGAGCTTGGCCTTGGTCACGACATCTTCAAGGTTGATGCCCAGGTGGACGATGGTTTGGGCTATCTGGGGGCGGACACCGCTGATGATGCATTCGGCGCCCATGAGGCGGGCGGCGGTGATGGTCTTAAGCAGGTGCTGCGCGACCAGGGTGTCAACGGTGGGGACGCCGGTAATGTCGATAATGGCGTACCTGGAGTTAGTGGCCACGATGGTCTGAAGGAGGCTTTCCATCACCACCTGGGTGCGGGCGCTATCGAGCGTCCCGATGATGGGAAGCGCCAGGATGCCGTCCCAGAGCTTTACGACGGGCGTGGAGAGTTCGAGCAGCTCCTGCTGCTGGCGGGAGATGAGTTCTTCGCGCGCAGACATGACGGCCTCGGTGGTAATGAGGGCGAGGCGGTCGAGCATTTCGGTGGATGCCCAGATCAGCTCAAACAGCTTGTCCTGATCCTTGGCCATATCGTGCCGGATGGCCGCAAAGAGCGGCTGTTTCAGAGAGAGCACAAAGTTGGCGACCTCAGTGGGCGAGAATCCCTGCCGGGCGCGCGACCCGGAGATCTCGTGCAGCAGGTCGCGGGCGTTATTCCAGCCTGATCCGGAGATGTTACCGGAGCCGTCGGTTCGCACGCCGTCAACGATCGCGGAGAGAATTGCGCGCGACTGTTCTGCTAGTTCGGCGTTGCTCATCAGGTCGGAGCGGAGCAGCGAACTGGTCAAATCGCGCGACCACGCGGTGCGGATCTGGTCTTCATTGCGGGAGATGATCTCCGCCAAATCATTCATTCAAGCGATCCTCCGGTAACAAGGCGAGAGTTGCCCCTCCCTGTGCAGAACAACGATAGCAGGGAGTGGAGGGGCGCCAGGCGCTTCAAAAGCTGCTCCGTTGGTTTGATTAGATGCGGAAAGGCGGTTTGCGGACAGCGCGGAGGGGGGTGGACACGGGAAGGGAGTCGCGGGTTCGAACGGAGCGTTTTCCCGAAATGCGGTAGTGGTTGTTTTCTCTTAAAGTTTGCCGGCGCTGAAGCCGGACCGAGTTACCAAAGGAACGAGAGGGGACGGTCGATCAGGGTGGGAAATGGCAGGCGGGGCCGCCGGTTCGGGCGGCCCACAGGGGAGGTTTCAGGAGCGGGTGAGACCGCCGGAATCGCCTGCCGGGGCGCGAGCCGGAAGCTCGCTTCCCCAGAAGGCATAGAAGCCGACGCAGACATAGCAGAGCAAAGGCACCACCATGGACGTGGCCATGCTGTGAGTGGCTTGGAATACCAGTCCGATGAGAGGGGTAAAGACGGCGCCGCCGATGATTGCCATCACCAGCAGTGACGCGCCGGACTTGGTGTTGGGGCCGAGATCGCGGAGGCCCAGCGCGAAGATGGTGGGAAACATGATGGACATGAAGAAGCTGGTGAGGAGGATGGCCCACAGTCCCAGCCAGCCGGGGAAGAAGATGCTGATCGCGACGAGCACGATATTGGCGATGGCAAACAGCCGCATGAGGGAGCTGGGGCGAATGCGCTTCATCAAGAAACTGGAACCGAAGCGGCCGACGCCGAAGCCGGCGAGGGTACCGGTGAGGAAGTAGCCCGCGACTTTTTCGGGGACGTGGGTGTAGTCCTGCGCGTATTGGATGAAGTAGCTCCAGGTGCCCACCTGTGCCCCGACGTAGCAGAACTGCGCGACCACGGCGAGGAGGAAGTGGGGGTAGCGCAACAGTTCGCGGTAGCGGCCCTGCTCACCGGCGGATGTGGATGTGGCCCCGGCGAGTGCGGGAAAGGGAGTTCGCCAGATGAGGAATGCCCAGATCAGAACGACCACGCCGAGGACGAGGTAGGGCGCGATGACGCGCATGGTCTCGTGCTGAAGATAGGTGTTGTAGGTGCCGGCGGCCTTGAGTTGCGCGATGTCGGAGGGTTTGAGCTCGACGCCGGAAAAGATAAACAGGGTACCGATGAGCACGCCAGTGATGGAGCCGAGGGGATTGAATGCCTGGGAGAAGTTAAGGCGGCGCACCGCGCTCTCGGGCTCGCCCATCTGCGCGATCAGGGGATTTGATCCGGTCTCGAGAAAGCCGAGCCCGCTGGCGATGACGAACAGCGCGAAGAGAAATAACCCATAGCTTCGAGTCTGGGCGGCGGGAAGGAAGAGGAAGGTGCCGAGGCTGTAAAGGAGAAGGCCGGTGAGCAGGCCAACCTTGTATCCGTAGCGGCGCATGACCATGGCGGCGGGAACGGAGAAGAGAAAGTATCCGGTGTAGAACGCCGACTGGACCAGGCCTGCCTGAAGTCTTGAAATCTCGAAGGATTTCATGAACTGGCGAATCAGGACGTCATTGAGGTTGTTGGGAATGCCCCACAGGAAGAAGAGCCCGGTCACGAGCAGGAAGGCGGTCATGCCCTGCCTTGGAAACAGGGGGGTGCTGTCGTCCTGTCCCGCACGGGGCGGGGCCACTGCAAAAGCCATCGGCTACTCCTCGATAGCGGGCCGGGGACGAACATGCCCGCCGCAGGACGCAATCATCGCATACGCGGGCCACCGCTGTGGCGGGCATGAATGAGTGCGGTCGAGGGGAGGCGGTGGGTCGGGTAGGGAGGGATGGAGTTCACGATTTGGTATGGAGGACGCCGGGCAGGGTGGGCAAGTCCATTGTTTTGAGAGGGCGGTTTATCGGGCAGATTCCCGCATGGCGATTGAGGTTGGCAACGGTTGACGATTTTGTATTCTGTAGAGGATCTTGCAAACGTCGGGACGGAAGAGAGTTGTTCGTTGACCGAAGTGTGCAAGCGGAAGCCGATCGTCTGTGCACGCGCGCAGGAAGAGATTGGCTTCACAACAATTCTGGCGTTCCCGTGTCCTTGCTGAGTTTGCCAGGACGATGAGTCGAGCCCGGAGATGGGAACAGTCTCGCAGAGAAGTTATCCCGATTCTGCGAGGCGTGAATAAAACTGAGCCAGCCTGCCCGGCCACCGCGTGGCCCAGGAGCGCTCTTTCACTAAAGAACCCGTATGGAGGAATTAATCATGGCAGAAAAAGCAAAAGTAGTGAGCACCACGGCAAAACCGCGCAAGCCCGCAGCGAAGAAGAAGGCGATGCCGGATAACGTCACCGAGATCACGTCCAATCGCGAGCAGAGCAAGAGGAGCCGGGAGATCTCGCGCGAAGAGATCGCACAACTGGCGCATCAATTCTGGAATGAGCGCGGCCGGCAGCACGGGCGCGACGCGGAAGACTGGCTTCGCGCGGAACAACTGCTGCGCGGCAAGGCATCGTAGTTCGCCGCTAAGCCCGCCGCCAGAACAGCCGGTCTCTAAAGAAGCATCATTCGGATTGATACCTATTTCCAGGAAGGCCGGCCGTACTTCACATGGCCGAGGCAGGCTTTGGGACTGAAATCAAGTCTTTGTCCTCTTGTTTATCGGCCTCATTGGGTCGAAGGGCAATTTCCACCTCCGCCGACCCGCGGTTCTGCGGCGTCCTGATTATTCCGACGACATTTAGATTCCCCGCATAGCGGCGGCGATTGCTTGCTTGATAGAAGCGGATAGATAGCCTTGTGTCTAAGTTGTGGCTAACTGACCGGGAGCGAGCTCTTATCTGCGCACGTGCTAACTTGACTCGCTGTGCGTCACGCACGGGCGAGTTAGTAAAAGGAGGTCCGCATCAGCCCTCCACAACATAAGCGAACAGTCATGGGTCCTGCATGCGACAGGCCTGTTCTGAGCTTTCGCTTCCCTGCTATTGCTTGTTGCTAGACAAAGAGTTTCTCTTGCATTTATGCAATTAAGTTAGGCAAAAGTCTAAAAGTTTGAATGAACAAAAGTTCATCTGGTAATTTCTTGACTTTATCAACGCCGCAGAACAGAATCCATTCGTGTACGGTATCCGGTTACCGCGAGATGGCGACACCGCAGAGCTCCTTTTTACTGTTCGGACACTTGAGTTAGTTTCTGCCCCTTCGAACAGTATCAGTCGCGCCCGCCGTGGGGTTTCGGCACAGCCAGCTTCGAACTGGCCTGATCTTGCGAAAGCTTGACGAGCGCGAGTCCAGCAACTCACCCGATCCGAGATAGTCCCAGAGTGAGCGCTCGTGAACGACAGCAAGAAGCATTCGCAAGACGAATACATAATCCGCCAAATCCTGGAAGCAGTTTCAGAAGATTTCGAACCTTACGAAGTTATCTTAAGCAAGGTATCCGACATAACAACCGACGACCCCGCAACCGATCTGGCGACGGAGCTATTGCAGCGAATCTTACTAGCCTCGATCGCGGATGAGCTGGTGTGCGCTTATCTTCTGCATGCCGAGCCACCTTACATCACCCAGGTCGAGGTCGGTCCCGGCAAGCTGGAATGTTACTGGTTCTATATCACTGACAAGGGCAAGAAAGTCCTCTTCGACGATGCGCCGGCAGAGGAAGCCGAACCCGTCCCGCTGCAGCCATCCCAACTGGGTTGAAGAGTTCACACTCCGGACTGGTTTTTGGAGGCCTGCTCCAGTTCGGCCCATTCATCGGGGTCGAGGGGGAGGCCGGCTGCGGCTACGTTCTCATCCATGTGCGCGATCTTTGATGTGCCCGGAATGGGCAGCATGACCGGCGACCGGTGCAACAGCCAGGCGAGGGAAAGTTGCGCGGGCGAAGCCTGGTAGCGCTGGGCTATCGCGGCCAGGACCCGGGCAAAGGGCTGAGCGGGATTGAGCAGTTTGCCGGCCGCGATGGGATACCAGGGGAGGAAGCCGATCCCATGCGATTCGCACCAGGCCAGGGTTTGCTCATGTCTTCGATCGGCGAGAGAGTAGCGGTTTTGCACGGTGACGACGGGCACGATTTTCTGGGCTGCTTCGATTTCTTCGGTCGTAACTTCGCTGAGGCCGATGTGGCGGATCTTGCCTTGTTCCTGCATGAGACGGAGAGCGCCCAGCGATTCTTCAAGAGGCGTGCGGGGGTCGATGCGGTGGAGTTGATAGAGTTCGATGCGGTCGAGTTTGAGTCGGCGCAAGCTCATCTCGACGCACTGAATCAGGTAGCCGGCGCGACCGACATACTCGGTCTTGGCGGGCCCCTGGCGGGTGATGCCGCCCTTGGTTGCGATGACTAGTCCTGATGGATAAGGGTGGAGGGCTTCGGCGATGAGGCGTTCGGCGATTTCAGGGCCGTAAGCGTCGGCGGTGTCGATGAGGTTAACGCCGAGTTCCACGGCACGCCGGAGAACGCGGCGCGCCTCGGCGGGGTCGGCGGGCTCGCCCCACGCGCCGTCGCCGACGAGGCGCATGGTGCCGAATCCGAGGCGATGAACGGGTACGTCGCCACCAATCAGGAATTGGCCGCTGGCTGCGGCCGGTGGAGTATTCATGCTGAATGAGATGCTACCGCAGGAGAAGAGCCGGGCGAACGGGCGGATTCGTGTGGGAGAATGGGCCGGGCAACGAGTCCTGGAACCCTGCGCGGATGGAACCTGCGGGGCGGCTGCCGCGTAGAAGCTGTTGAAATACCGAGGAGAGATGGTCATGAGCGGCGTTCCGCACCCTAACACGCAAGCGATGTTTTATGAACAGTACGAGACGGTGCGCCGGGACGAGGTCATCGGGATTCTGCTCGCGCTCTTTATGGGAACGTTCGGGATCCATCACTTCTATTTGCGCAGGACGGGGCTTGGGGTTCTCTATTGCTGTTTTTTCTGGACGGGGATCCCGGCGATTTTGGGTCTGATCGAATGCTTCTTCATGCCGGGCCGGGTGCGGGAATTCAACGCGATTCAAGCGGCGGGGATTGCCGCGGCGCTGGGCATGAATGTTCCGCCGGGATGGGGATGGCCGGTGACTGCAGCCCCGACGCCGGCGCCCACTCAACCGGGGATGGTGGCAGCGCCGAGCCTGCCGCTGCCCGGGGCGCAGGTGATCTGCGCACAATGCCAGCGCACCAATGTGTCGGGAGCGCGATTCTGTTCGGGGTGCGGGTCGCCGCTCTGAGGGTTGAGCAGCGGGGCGGGGTGGGAGCCGCGCGGCAAACAGCGGCGCCGGCCTGAGCGTTAAGGATTGCGCAGGCCGGATCCGGATCAGCTACATGTTTGCCTGGCCCGACCGCATGGACTCATTGAACTGGGGCTTGGTGAAGTTGAGGGCCGCGTCGAGAGCGGCACGATATTGAGGCGCTCGCGCCAAGAGTTCCGCGGTGGGGGCGGCGAACTCGCCATCGAGGGCCAGCAGGCCCGCTCCTGCCTCATCGGCAGCCATGCGCAGCAGGTCGGCTTCGGTGGTGTTGAGGTATTGCGCGTCGCGGGGGTCAGCGATCCACACCGGCTGAGAGTCGCCCAAGACTCCGGAGAGCCAGTAAACCTTGGCGAGAATGTACTCGAGGCGCTGCTGGTCGGTGGTGTCGGTGAAGACGAATTTCTTTTGCCAGCGGCTGTAGAACCGGGTGGTGACGGGAACCGGCTGGCGGTTGCCGGACTTGAGGAATTCGAGCTGGCCGAGGTCCACAGTTTTGCGGATGGCGTTGTAGACGAAGGTCTCTGCGAAGGGCTGTTCCATGGCCGGAACGATCTCGGCAAAGGTGACCGTCACGGAGGCAGCGAGCTTGGCGTGAAGGGCTTGGGTAGCGCCATCGGCCAAAGACATTTCGCCATGCACGATGTAGGTATCGGCGCCGGAGGTGGAGCGATGGAAGGGCCATTGAAATTTTCCCAGCGCGATAGGTAGACCGGCCAGGGTGACGTAGCAATCCGGGCGCGGGTTGCGCAGGCGCCTGGATTCGGCCGCCAAGTGAGCGGTCATGGTGGGAAGCAGGTGGGGCTTGTCGAAGTCGAAGTTATCGCTGAGCTCAAGGCGGAGAGAGCGGCCTTCAAGGCCGGCCGAGCCCAGCTGGAATACGGTCGTGGGGTGGCCATGGAAGTCGCTGCCCTGGGTGACGGAAAGCAGAACGAGCCCGGCCTGGGCCGCGGCGGTCTCCATTGATTTAACTAGCGAGGATTTCGATTCGACGGTCATGCGGGAGTCCTGGAATAGATTCGGTGCTCTCCTATTCTAGAGTCTCCGCGGGCCGCAGACCTGTTTTTAGAGGCTGATGCTCACGGTCGGCGGTCAGGGGCGAGCTTCTCCGGGGAGCTGAAAATCGACTCCGGCTTCGCGATTGACCCGGGCGGTGGCGGCGAGGTCGAGCTGATCGATGGGGATGTCGCGATGGTGCTGGTCGAGGATGGAGAGGGTGGTAGCGGTGAGCAGGTAGTTATGGATTTTCTCGGGAGGCCTGCCGTCACGGAAGACCAGGGTCAGGGGAGATTCCGGCACGGTTGTTGATTCGCTGAGGGGGGCCGCAGCGGAAGAGCGGTAGGGAGCGCGGGCTTCGCGGGGGAGTTGCGGGGACGGCTGGTAGGGAGCGCCGGCGGGTGAAGGGCCAGCCGAGTCGTAGGGGGACGGGGAGGGTGGTTGGGCGGAGTAATCAGGCCCGTATCCGCCGGGATAGTTCGGGTTGGGTTGACCGGCGCCGTAGCCTGCCTGGTCAGAGTAGCCCTGCTGGTCAGAGTAGCCGGGCTGCTGAGAGTCGCTGTCGGCGAAGTCATCTCCGTAGAAGAGCGGGTAATTGGGGATGAAGGGGTAGCCCCACCCGGTCCAGAGCGGAACACCGGACCATCCGTAGCCGCGGCGGCGGTCGTGGTCGTGGTCGTGAGGCGAGCGATAAGGCATGCGATGGTGGCCGGAGTCAGCAAAAGGCTGCCGGAACCGGGGGCCGGAGGAGGGAAAGCTTCGCGCGAAACCGGCGGGACGGTTAGGGCTCATGCGGGCAGGAGCGAACCCGCGGCTGGGCGCGGAGCTGCCGACGCCGCCGTGAAAAGACGTTCCGCCGTGGAAGGAAGAGCCGCCGCCGTGGGCCGACGATCCGGAATGGGAACCGCCGTGTTGTGCAAGGGCGGGAAAGGCATAGCAGGCGAAGGCAAGCGCTACGACAGCCAGGCGTCTCATCTCGCAATGGTACGCCTGTTTTGATCGTTACGGCTTCCTTCCCTGGAGGGCGGACGGGGGTCACGGGAGCGCAGGAATAGGCGCCTATGCAGGCTGGAGGGGTTGGATTCGCGGCCGCAGGGATCGGGCCAGATGGACGGCTGCGGCGTCATGGCCGCGGCGGATGCGGAGAGGTTTGAATGCACGGAGGCTGGTTCAGGTGCCCGGCGAAATCCGCATTTACAATCAATCATGTGCAGCCCGCATCGACTGGTCCGATCATTCTCGCCGAAAACCTGAGCAAGGTTTACATGGCGGGGCGCGTCCCGGTTCCCGCGCTGAGGGGAGTTTCGCTGTCGGTGGAGCGGGGAGAGTTTGTGGCGATTGTCGGCCCGTCAGGTTCGGGCAAATCGACGCTGTTTTACCTTCTGGGCGGACTGACGAAGGCGACGGAAGGCCGGGTGGTGATTGACGGCGTGGACTTCGCGTCGTTGAACGACAGCGAGCGAACGCGCCTGAGGCGGCAACGGATCGCGTTTGTTTTCCAGAAATTCAACCTGCTGCCGACGCTGTCGGCGATGGGAAATATCGAGATAGCCTACTCCGTGAGCGGCCGCAAGGAACCGATGGACCGGGCCTATCTCGATCACCTGAGCGACCTGTTGTCGATTCGCGGACGGCTGAATCATCGTCCCTCGGAGCTGAGCGGGGGCGAGCAGCAGCGGGTGGCAATTGCCCGCGCGTTGATCACGCGCCCGGCGATCGTGCTGGCCGATGAGCCGACCGGGAACCTGGACACGAAGAACTCCGATGCCGTGCTGGATATGCTGATGCGTTCCAACCGGGAGCTGGGGCAGACGGTGCTGATGATCACGCATAACCCGGAGGCAGCCGCGATTGCGGGCCGGATCCTGCATATGCGCGACGGGCAGATGGTAGGTCCAGAGGGAACGCACGCTCCTGCAGTGCCCGGAAATCAGGGCAAAGAGCGCGCATCGGGACGCGAATCTGCCGCGGTTTGACCTGATTTCGGCGTGCCCGGTATACTCGTCTTGCAACAAGCGGGAGTAGCTCAGTGGTAGAGCATCGCCTTGCCAAGGCGAGGGTCGCGAGTTCAAATCTCGTCTCCCGCTCCAAACCGCCCTCCGGGACTGATCGGATTGGCTACGGTGGTTTGGTTCCAAATCGAATATAAAACGGCTTGCCCTGCCAAGGCGCGGTACCCAAGTGGTAAGGGAGAGGTCTGCAAAACCTTTATGCGCCGGTTCGATCCCGGCCCGCGCCTCCAATATTTTCCTGCGGCAAATTACCCGAAATGTCAGCGCGCGGCGGTTGCTGTGAGAGCCGTGGGTGTGGGCGTGTGTGCTTACCGGGGACCGGGACACATCCTTCAAAGCCTGCCCGTGGCTCTGGATCGCGGCGGCGGCGCGTCATCGTCGGTCTGCGCGGACGCTCAAACGAGCGGGTTATTCGACGACTAGTCCGGTGGCGTGGAAGTCCCCGATGACGACACTTACCTGGTGTCCCGATTTCACATAACCGCCCTTGTTGGAAAAGGCCATCCAATAGATTTTGCCGGCCTCGGGGGTGGCGCTCTGGCGGAGCTGGCCAACTTTTTCGAGCGAAGGGATCGTCAGCTTGACCCCGGCGGTTTCGTCGACGAGGAAGGGCTCGATCTTCTTGTCATTGAGAGGCCCCGCCTTGGCCGGATCGAGGACCCGGTAGTTGAAGCGGATCAGTTCTCCCGATTCCATGGGGGTGACTTTGAGGTCGTTGACTCCCCAGACCAGGGCGTAGTACTTGCGCGCACGGCCAGCCATCGCGGGATGAAAGTGCGAGCCCGTGGTGGTGGGAGCTACGGTTCCCTGCGGCTTCTGGGCCGGGGCGGCGGCTGACGGAGGCTGCTTCGGAGCGGGGCTGGGCGGGGTGGTTTGCGCGAAGGCGCCGGAGGCAACGAGGCTGCCGGCGGAAACCAACGCCAGCAGCAAGAGCGCGATTCTGGGTTTCATGGGATTGAGCATGGGCTTGAGGGCGGTTTCACACCGCGGGCCTTTCCATCGTAAGGGATGTGTTGCCGCTTGTCTGCCCCTCCGGAAAGAAGCAGACGGAGTGAAGCGATGACAACAGGCAAAAGGGAGGCGCACCTGGTATGCAGGTGCGCCTCCCTTTGGTTAGTGGCCGGACTTGCGGATCCCCGAAGTGTCTTTCGAGGATCCGTTGGCACGTTGGCGGGGCCGCGGGTTGGCGGCGATCAATTGGCCGTTCCGGTTATCGTGGTGGTCTGGGTTCCGGCCGCATCGGTGACGGACAGCGTCACTGCTTTGGGTCCGGCGGCTTCGGCGGTCAGGGGTTTGAATTGCACTCTCACTGCGCAGGTTGCCCCGGGCGCGAGAGTCGTGGCGCTGGTGCCGCAGGTGGACCCTGCGGTGAGCTTGGCGAAGTCGGCCATGTTCGTCCCGCTGAGTGCGCCGGCGGTGATGCCGGTCAGGGGAACATTGCCGGTGTTGGTGAGGGTGAACGACTGGACGGGATCGAGCGCGCAGGCCAGGATCTGCAATAGATTGCCGCCGGGGCAGTTGCGTGCCTGGGTGGGTGACCAGGTGGCCGGGGTGAGCGTAGCGGCGATCTGTTGGGCGACGCTGTTTCCGGAGAGGGTTACGGGCGCGTTGGCAACGTTGAATCCCGCGCTGGTGATCGTCACCATGCCGCTGACGGTGGTCGGAGTTGAGTTGGCAGCAGGTGAGTAAACGACCCCGATGGTGCAGGTGTTGTTATTGGTGAGAGTCAGTCCGCAGCCTCCGGCCGTGCGCGTGAAGGGGCTGGAGACAGTGATGAGGAGGGTCCTGATTGCGCCCGAGGCGTTGCGGACGGTCAGGGTTTGGACGGCGCTGGTGGTGCCGACCGGGACGTTGGCAAATGTCAGCGGGCCCGCTGGCGTCACGATCATCGCAACACCCGTTCCACTGAGAGCGACGGGTGAACCGGTGACGGTGGCGGCTGGGTTGTAGGCGATGGCCAAGGTTCTGCTGTTATACGGCACCGAGTTTGCGGTGGAGGCAGCAGGGGTGAAGACCACGGTATAGGTGCAGGATGCGTTCACAGCCAGGGCCGCCGCGCAGGTGCCGCCGGCTCGGGCGAATCCGGTGCCTCCACCGAAGGTGAACGTTCCACCCGCGAGAGCCACGTTGCCGGTGTTGGTGACGGTGAGGGTTTGAGCGGCGCTGGTTTGCCCATTCGCCACGTTGCCGAAGGCCAGTGAAGCGGGCGACACGGTTGCGGCCCTGACCGCGGCTGCGCCGGTACCGGAGAGCGCCACAGCCGAACCGGTGACGGTGGTTGCGGTGGCGGTGATGGCCAGTTGGCCCGTAGCCGGTGTGGTGGTGGTGGGAGTGAACACGACGTTGATGGTGCAGGACGTCGCGCTTGCGAGGGTGAAGGGGGAGACGCCGCAGGTGCCGGTTCCGCCCTGAGCTGCCGTCGCGCGGGAGAACGGTCCGGTGAAGGCCAGGGTGATGCCTGTGCCGGCCGCGGCGCCGGAGTTGGTCAGAGTGACGGACTGGACTGCGCTGGTGGTGCCGACGACGACGCTGGCGCCGAAGGAGAGGCTGGTGGGAGCGACGGTCAAGACCGGAATCTTGGGCGCCTGGTACTCAATGGCGCCGATGTCGATGCCCGTCCTGGCCAGATCCGGCCTCGGATTTCCATAGAAATCGGTGGTGGGAGCCGCGTTGTAGTAGGTTGTGGCCGAGGTTGGAACGGCATCCAGAGCCGGCGAACCTGGAACCAGCAGGTAGTTGGCGAGGGTCGGGTTATCCGGATCGGCGCCGGGGGTGGTGGTGTGGATGGACATGTTGGTCATGGCCAGCGGACCCCAGCTCATGTTGATCCAGTTGTTGCTCTCGTCGGTGGTGGCACCGGCGGCGAGAGTGAAGAAGTGGTTGGTGAAGACGTTGCCTTCGTCGGTGCCCGGGGGAACCGCGTAGCCGTAGCCGCCGAACTCCGGCGGGACCTTGGAACCGTTGCAGTAAACGCTGGTCAGCTGCGGGTTCGACAGGATTACACCTGTGTTGCCGGTGTAGCTGGTGCCGTTTTCGCTGAGGACCGAGTAGAACGGCCGGAGGGTGACGCCGGTTCCGGTGTGATCGGTCGCATTCACGTCGCCGCGAATCCCGATATCCCAGTAGTCGGTTGCCGGGAAGGACGAGTCGCAGGCGCCGGTTGCAGTCTGGTTCAACTGCGGAGTGAGAACGACCGAGGTCTGGTTAACGGCGTCGTTGACCGGTCCCAGTTCGATGTGGAAGGCGCGGTTGTGCCACAGGACGTTGTTGTAGAGGACCGGATCAGAGACGGTGGCGCAGTTGGGATGGTCGGTGGGGCACTTGACTCCGCCGGCCGGGTAGGACGCGGTGAGGTAGGGGCTGTTGGGTGCGACGGAGATGCCGGCAGGCTGCCGCGCCGAGGCGGTGCAACCGTTGGCGGGCGTGTCGCAGTTGCCCATGATGGAGTTGGGCGGCACCGAGCTGGCCAGGTCGCGGCGGAAGGTCTGGAACAGGGTGCCGGAGGTGGCCGTCGAGTCGTTGCCGGTGATGGTGTTGTTGACGAAGTTGGCGAGCAGGGTGTCCTGCAGGGAAACGCCGGCGCCATCCCATCCGGAGACGTTGTTGCTGATGATGTTGTTGGTGATGCTGACGGAGTACCAGTTCTTGGGGGTGGCGGCGTAGCGGGAGATTTCTGACCCGTTGATGTGCTGGAGGCGGAGGCCGCCGCCGGCGCCGGCGTCAGCCGAGTTGCCCTGGATGAGATTGGCGTTGATGACCATGCCGGGGCCGGCGCCGTCGCCGAGTCCGGTGGGGCAGTCTGTATCCGGAGCGATGGTGCTGCAGATCGCATCGGTATCGGGCGCGCCCTGAATCAGGAGGCCGCCGCCGTTGGTGGGGATGCTGGGATTCTTGGACTGGTTGAAGAGGATGGTGTTGTGTTCGATGTCGGCGTTCTTGACGAAGCCGAGCTGGCTGACGCCGCCGCCGTCACCGCTGCTCATGTTGCCGCAGACCCAGTTGTTTTTGAGCTGGTAGTAATCCGCGCCGCTGGTGATGGCGATGCCGCCGGCACCGGAGGGAGTGGAGGAGAACAGCTCGTCGCCTTCCGAGGAGTTCAACGACACGTTGTTGTTGTGAATGTTGACGTGGGTGTTGAAGCAGTAGGGCATCTGGTACTGCTGGTCGTTGCCGGGAGCGGTTTCGCACGAACCAGGCAGTTCGATGGCGCCGGACTGGATATACGCCGGAGGATGCTCGCCCTGGCCGATGGTGATGCCGCCGCCCAGGGTTCCCTGGTTGTTGTAGATGCGGTTGTTGGAGATTTCCAGGTTGTGGGCCCAGCCGTGGACGAAGAGGCCGCCGCCGCCCTGAGAGCTGTCGGTGAGGGTCATGCCGTCGATGCGCGACGGGTTGCAGTAGAAGTTGCTGGGGTAACTATTTTGGCAGGGAAGGGCCGCAATCCTTGGCGGACAGCAGCCTGGTACCGGTGGGGAAGATGTCGGAGGCAAACGCCTGGGACGGGTCGAGGAAGAGAACGCCCTTGCCGAGGACGGTGACGGCCGCACCTTCGTAGGCGCCCATGATGGTGGGCTCCTGCAGTTGTTCGGCGAGGTTGCCGTTCAGGGTGGCGTCCCATCCGACGGTCGCTTCAAGGGGCAGGCGGTCGACCTGGAAGGCCATTTTGGAATCGCAGGTGGGTTGGGTGGGGCTGTAGGGATTGCTGGCGGACACCGGCAGTCCGTTGAGGGCGAGGCCGAAGAGGCAGACCACCTGCTGGCGCCAGGGCTCCAGCAAGAGTCCGGAGGGATGGGTGCTGGCATCGATGGTGACCGAGGCCGCACCGACGCCCTGGAGGCGGACAGGCTTCCACATCAACAACATTTCGTGATAGGTGCCGGGGGGAACGATGATCAGGTCGCCGGCATTGGCCTTGTCGATGAAGGACTGAATGGTGCTTCCAGCGGTCACCACTTTGGGAGCGGCGCCACCGACGGTGACGACCACGGAATCAACAGACTGCTTTCCGTTGCCGGCGGTGATGACGATTTCGCCGCACTGCTGATTCGAACTTGGACCTGGCACAAGCGCCTGCTGCTGGACGGCGCAGTTTGGCACACCGGTGGGCACGGTGACGGTAATGGACGTGTCAGCCCCACGCGGTTACGACGGGAGTTTGATCCGCCGATGGTGACAGCGGAAGCGGTGTTGCAGATTGTGCTGCCGGCGGTGGGAGCGGTGCACTGCGTGCCGAAGCCGTAGTGGCGCTTGATGGTCTTGAGGTTGAAGGGAGACGCAGTGGCCTGGGGGCCGGAGTAGGCGTTGTTGGTCACCTGCTGGTCGCCGGTGTTGTTGATGGTGGTGATGGTCAGGGTGTGTCCGGTCCCGGCGGCGCTCACCCAGGGTCCGGCGACGCCGTCGGAGCCGATGACGCTGGCAATGGCCGGGGTGGCATCGGGGTAGGTGCAGTCGGCATGGTTGAAGCCATCGGCGAACGACGTGGTGGGAATGACGGGGGTGTCGCCGTACATGGTGTCGCCCGGCATGAAGGACAGTTCGTAGCAGAACTGGCTGTAGTCGGGCTGATACAGGGGATCGGGCGCCGCGCCGGTGCCGCGATCGTTCATGCAGGTCACCATCATCTGCGGCACGTAACCGCTCGGGTCGGGCGGATTGACGCCCCACGTCGAGTAGGTCAATGCGTTGTAGGTTCCCCATTGGTCGGAGTAGATGCGCTGGACTTCGTTGCCGGCCCAGTCCTTTATGGAGACGGGCATGTTGGGCGGGGAGAACTTCTCGCCCCATGCGGGGGAGAAGGGATCGAACTCGGCCGAGAAGTCGTCGGAGATGATGCCGGTGAGGTGGGCGGCCACATGCGCGGAGGTGAAGACGTAGAACTTGGCGTGCACGGAGCGCTGGTCTTCGAGGAGGACTTCCTTGCGGTCGCAGAGGTTGCGCGTTGCGCCCGCGAAGGGAGCAACGAGTTGCGTTGATGGGAAGATGCTGAGGAAGTCGGGAACGATGCGCGCCTCACCTACGCAGGGCCACTTTTCCTCGACATCCGGCGTGTCGCCTTCGGTACGGGGAAGCGCGCCCAGGTCGGTGGTGGAGTTCTGACCGTTGTTCGCATTCAGAGACGCACTGACGGATGCCTGGTCAGGCAGGATGAAGATGTTGACGAGGCCGCCGAACTCCTGCACCGCCGGGGCGATGTAAGCGTCGCCGGTAAGGATGTTCTTATCTTCTTCCTTGACCAGTTCGTAACCCTGGGGCACGACGACTTCAACCTGATACTTGCCGGGGGGCAGCATGGGGGTGATGCCGTCGATGGGGTTAGTGGAGCAGATGGCGCAATTGGTACCGGCCAGCAAGGTCTGGGTGCCGTTCAGCATACCGGTTCCAGTAGGACGGCCGGTCTGCGCATCGCGGTTGACGATGCTGGGGAACTTGTACATGCCGTCATAGGGCGCGGGCTGGAGCTGGTTCCAGTTGTGCATGCCGTCGAAGCACTTGTATTGCGAGTCGTACGGCAGGGGCTGTCCGGGGCTGAAGGTGGTCTGCTGGTTCTTGATGGTGAAATAGAAGGGATCCGAGGTGATCTGGCCGGGGCAATTGATATTGGGGATTTGCGAGGTCAGAATGGCCGCGGTGGCGGTTGCGCCCGTGCCCACGCCCGTAAATTGCACGGTCGGAGCGCTGGTGTATCCCTTGCCGGCATTGGTCAAGACAACTGAGGTGACGGTGCCATTGGCTACGGTGGCAACGGCCGTTGCGCCGGAACCTCCGCCGCCAAGGAGGGCCACGGTGGGAGCGGAGGTGTATCCAGTCCCGCCAGCCGTCACTGTGACGTCCTGGGTGCGGCTCTCTGCAGTTCCGCGGAAGCCCTGCGACCAGTCATCCCAGCTGCTGGTCTGGGTACTGTCCACCAGCTTCAGGCCGGTGCTGCCGTCGGCCGCGGTTACTTCCTGATAGAGGTTGATGGTCACGTGGGGGACGAGCGGTTCCCAGAAGTTCTGCACGAGCAGGGCGGGATCGTCGAAGGGACGGGTGGAGGCGTAGACCACGTGTCCGCTGATGCCGCCGTTTTCGCCGGCCTGGTAGGGGGCTTTGCCGAACTCCAGCCACATGCCCTGGCCGGAGAAGCTCTGCCATCCGTAGGTTTCCACCCAGGGAGGATCGAGGCGCCCGGTGGAGGCAGGGCTGGTCCAGGTGCCGGCATTGCCGCCATTGCCCATGTAGTACTTGCCGTTCGCAATGGATTCCATGGAGCAATCGGCGTCCGCGCAGTAGACGGATCCGGGGAGCCAGAGGTCCTGCGGCAGCGGAACCGGTTCTTTTGAGCTGGCCAGGTTCTGCGTGATGTTGATGCCCGAGGTGTTGCAGGTGGCGCCCACGCAAGTGGCCGTGTCGACGGGACCGCCGGTGTCGTAGACCACGTGGGTGCCGGTGCTCTTGAAGCGCGTGGTATCGGTTTCCACCACGTACCAGTTGAACAGCGGGAACACTTCGTTGAAGTTGGCGTAGCCGTTGAGGTCGGTGTTGTTGAGGTTGGAGAAGCTGCCGTCGCGATAGCGGACGTGGGTCTTGACGAGGGCCAGGCCGTCTTCATCCGGACCGGCCTTGCCGTCGCCATTCTTGTCAAAGAAGGTGCGGGTATAGAGGTTGGCCTTCCACTGGTGAACGGCGATGTCACCCATGTTCAAGTCGGCATCTGCGACGGTGAGGGGGGTGGCGTAGCCGTCGATGATCTGGTCGTTCCACTGATCAAAGACGCTGATGCGGAAGTTGCCGGTGGGAATCTTCGGCAAGGTGAAGGTACCGTCGGGCTGGCACTTGGCAAAGGCGAAGTCCGGACCGTCGGGTTCCCCGAGACTGACGTAGCACTGGGTATAGCTGAAGATGTCGCGCGAGCCGGTGCTGTAGAGGCGCTCGTCGGGGGTACGGCTCATGTGGACGCCGGTGATTCTGCCCGTGACGGTGTGGCTGCAGGCTGGTCCGGTGGTGGCAGCCCCGCCTGGGTTGTAGTAGCCGGACTTGCAGAGGTCAATGCCGCGCCCGTTGATGATGGCCGGATTGGCGAAGCCGATGCTGCTGTGGTAGCCGGCAGGCCCGAACTCCTGGAAGTAGGCGGGTTCACCTACGCGGACAAACGCGTCGTGGGCCTTCTGTCCGTCGAGGGTGTTGGTCTGCAGCCATTCCTCACCCTTGGCGATGCGATCGGCGCCGGGCGTGGCGATGACGCCGTAACGGCCGGGCGGCAGGTTGACCACCAGGGCGTGGCCTGCGAGCGGCGAGAGGGTCTTGCCGTCGGCTTCATAGGTGGGGCACACCGGGATGACGCCGGTGATGCCAGCCTGGGTGGGGTCGTTGGTGGCCTGGGTGGAGATGGGGCACGCGTCCTGGCCGCCGTTGGCCGGGTCGGGGGTTCCAGCGAGGGCGTTGCCGAGCGGCTGGTTGAACATGTCGTAGGTCAGCTGGCCAACCGCGTCGCCGGACTGCGCGACCTGGTCCTCGATGGTGATGTTGAATTGGCCGAGACCGGCTTCGAAGGGAGCCAGCACGTCGACACCGCCGCCGGTGTCGTACTGGCCATTGAGCGGGTAATCGTCTTCGAAGACGAACACGGAGAGCTTGGCGGGCTGCAGGGGCAGGGGCTCAACGATAATTTTGCCCGTGCCGTCAGCGGTCACCGCGGAGCCGCTCTTGAAGATGATGGAGGCGCCGCCCATGGCGTGGCCGCTACTGGCATCGATGGCATCGCCCGGAAGCACTGACAGGTAATAGCGCTTGGTGGGGTCGAGGACCACATCGGTCGGGAAGGTGGCCGTCTTCTGGGTGCCGGTGGTGGAGCAGATGCCGTTGTAATCGCAGCTGGCCGCTTTCCCTAACAGCGACTGCCCGCTTTCGCAGGATTGGGTCCCGGTGCAGCCTTCCGCGATGACCGGCATATAGCTGGTGTGGAAGCTGGTGCCGAAGGACGGCACGGTGTTGGCGTTGGCGCTGCTGGTGTTGACCAGGATGGTGGGGTCGACGTAGAAGGTGCGATCTTCTTCGATGACCCAGCGGTAGTCCTGGGGCGTCCCGGGAAGGGCGGTCAGGGACTTGCCATCCCACAAGGTGACGCTGGGGCCGTTCCCTGCATTGAAGGTGAGCTTAGCGGTGACCGCGGCGCCAATCGAAGTTCCCCGCGCGCTCTTCACGCTGTAGGTGAACATATAGGTTCCGGCAGCGGACACGGAGGTGGTGAAGGATCCGTCGGGGTTGGCGATGACCGTGCCGGTGCCGGAGCCGCTCAGGGCGCTGACCGAAGCGGTATCGAGGGTAAGCGGATATCCGGCGGCGTCGGTGCAGCCCGCCAGCAGGCCGGGACGCGCGACGGAGAGGAACTTGGCGGTCCTGGCGGTGTAACTCGGGCCGGTACACACTATGCCGGTCGCGAGTTCGATCGGAGCGGCACCCAATGCTACGGTGGCGGTGACATGGGAAGAGCAGGCGCCCGCCGTGACAGTGCCGTTTGCGCAGTAGGTGAACGAGTCGGAGCCGGACCAGGTGGAACTCGCCACGTAAGTAAACGTACCGTCCGGGTTCAGAGTCAGAGTGCCCTGAGTGGGCGACACCAAGACTTGCACACCGTAGACGTTGGTATCGTTGGCAATCAATCCCTTGGACGCATCCGAGATGGTGAGCTTGTTTCCGGGGATCACTGAATTGTAGGTGTCGTTGACAGCCACAGCAGGCTTCAGGCCGCCATTCACCGGGAGTCCGGAGCCGTTCACGCTGATGTAGGCAAGCATGCCGGAGTCGCGCGCGGTGGAGTTGCCGGAGAGGCTCAATTCGCGATCGAAGACAGGCAGGGCGGTTGCGCCTGCCGGGGGTGCATTGATCATGACGTCATACGTCTTGCCCGCCGCCATGAAGACTTCGCTCTGCACGCGGGGAATTCCGGGGAGAACGTTGCCGTCTTCAGCGATCAGGGAGAAGCCCGGAGCCGCGGAGCCGGTTTGTGAGCCGACGATGGAAGGGACGTGCATGCGGAGGCCGGCGTTGACCATGCGCACGAGGACGGTACCGGTTGTCGTGGCAGGTGAGGCCGGAGCCGGGGTCACAGCGAACAGGGACTTGCTCGCGTTGGTCTTGTCGAAGGCCGCGCCATTGATGAGGTAGTAGAGCGGTGTGTAGTTGACGACCGGGGGATAGCAGGCCGCGGCCTGTCCGCTGCAGGTGATGCTGGCGCCGAGTTGGAGAGCGGCCTGGGCCTTGGCGACGGTGCCGCCTACGCCGGGACTGCTGACGCTGACGGTGGGAGGCGTGGTATAGCCCGAGCCGCCGGTCATGACGTTAATCGCGATGACCTGGCCCTGGGTGGAGCTTCCCGCGGTGGTGTCGATCACCGCGGTTGCAGTGGCCGCGCCGCCGCCGCCAATGGATACGCTGGGGGTTGTAGTGTAGCCGGACCCGCCATCGGTGACCTTGATGGTGGCAACCGGCTGGGAAGCATTGGACCCGAGGGTCGCGGTCTCCGAGAATCCGGGGGTGGTGACGGCGGTGTTGACCGCATTGTTCTGGGCGGGATCGATTTCGCTGAACAGGAGGGGAACTTCAGCGTTGTAGCTGACCGCGGTGGAAGTTCCGGCTGAACCATAGGCGGTGCCGGCCGCGCCATTGGACGGGGCGGCGGTGACCACCAGGATTCCGTACAGTCCCATGGGGCCCTGGATGGAAGGGTGGGTGCCGGATTCGATGAGATAGGTGCCGGGGTTGAGCGAGTTCCAGGTGAGGGCGGCGCAACCGGACACTGGTGCGGTGGTGGAAGCCATGCACGAAGGGGTCGCGGAGGCGGCGACGGGTTCTACTTCCGTGGCGAACGATTGAACGCGGGGGCCCTGCGAAGGCGGATTGTTGATGGCGCCGGGAACGTTGGCGACCGTCCAGGTGGACGCCTGCGGCTCATGCGTGGCGCCAGCGACCGTGGTTGCGGACCTGCCGAGGCCTCCGCCGAGCTGGCCGGCAATCACCAGCGAAGTGGGTACGCTGCTGGTGCCGGTGCCCGCCTTGAACAGCAGATTGTTGGTCAGGTTAATGGTGAGGGCCTGTCCGGTGGGCACGGTGATGACCACCGGGGACCAGAGGCCGCCGGCCGCCGGATTGAGGGCGGCGCAGGTGGCGGAACCGCTCACGGGCGCCCCGCAGCTGTAGCCCCACATGGGGATCGACTGGCCGTCGGGCAGCACCGTGGTGGTAGGCGCGGCAGTCAGGTTGATCGTCCCCTGCGCGGTAATAAGGCCGGATGCGAGGAGGAGGAAGCCTATCGCGACGCAAAAGGACCTTGTGGTCTTCTTCAGGTAGTTAAGTTTCATGGCGATTTTCTTCTCCTCGTTCTATTTCGACTCGTCGATGACGAATTCCCGGGAATCGACCAGCATCATCATCATCATTCCGCCTGGAAAGATGTTGTTGGTGGTGATCTCGCGCTCGTTGTGGGAGTGCCACATGAAGGCAAAACCCGCTTCCGATGAGGGGGGATTGGCCACGGTGCCCGCCGGGGGAGTGGTGCCCGTATTGAAGACAGCCCTTTCGGTGGCATCGGGACCGAGATAAGGACTGCCTCCGTACCATGCGCCGTTGGTCAGGATGTTGGGATCGGGCAGGGTAACCGGTCCGCCGGCCTCAACATCGCCGAAGGGCATGGATTGCAGTGGCTTGTTGTGATCCTGGCACCACTCGAAGTAGTTGATCGCACTGGGTGCGCCGGTGTTGTAGCCGTTCGCATCCGGAGTGCAGGTGAGCATGGCGGAGGGGTCAGTGGACGTGGGTTTGTGACCGTACATGTCCCAGTTCAGGCCCTTGCCGGTGTAGTAGAAGAGTCCGTCCATGGCCAGGCCGGGCGTGGTAGTGGTGGTGAAGAGCGCGGGACCGGCCAGTTTGGTGGGATCGCTGCCCTGGGCAAGGATCAGGTTGCCATCGCGGGCGAGGATGCGCACGTGGTTGGCGTGTTCATGGAACGGATGCTGCCAGCGGCCCTGGCCGATGATGCGGAGCAGGACCATCTCGCCCGGATGCATATGCGGGTTGCCGTTATAGGGCTGATGGGGATACTGGTCGACGTAGTTTCCATCCATGTCGTCGGGCATGGAGCGTCCGTTGATCATGTAGTAGGCCGGGTGGTAGGGCTCGGTGGGCACGCTGAGACTGCATCCGGGAGCGCCGGCGTTGCAGCCCGCGGCGGCCAGGACCTGGGCCTCGGCCTGCTGGTGAATGCGGGGATCCATCTCGGAGAACTGGAAGAGGTATTCGCGGTCGTAGCAGGTTGCGGCGTTGTCGTAGGCCGACGCGGCCAGGCGGAAGTCGCTTTCTTTGTGAGCCGCTTCCGCCGCGAGGTTGTTGCCGGGGTTAGTCAGAGGCAGACCGCTGGTGCAGACACTGGGTGGGGCGGAGGGAATGACGATAACCGCGCCGTACATTCCCATCTCCACCTGAAGATCGCCCTGGGTGCCGCTGTAGTAGGCGCGTGTTCCCGGCGTGGTGGCCGTGAAGGTGTAGGTCACGCTGCTGCCCGGTGTGGCTTCCTGGGTGAGCAGGCCCGGCGTGCCGCCGTTGGTGGTCACGTTGAAGCCGGGAAAGAGGATGGAAGTATTGCCGGCCGCCGCGGGGAGCTTGTTGGTCAAGGTTACGCTGACCGTCTGTCCTTCCGTGACGATCAGGGTGGGGCCGGGAATCTGCATGGTTCCGCACGAGGCGCCGGTGATGGCTTTGGGAGCGAAGCCCGTCGGATTGCCGCTGCAGCCGTATCCCCAGGAGTAGACCGACGCGCCGTCAGGCTGGGTGATGTACGAATCCTGCGCGATCAGGTTGAAGGCGGGGCCGGTAATGCCGGGAGCCGCGCCATGAGCCGCCTGCGTGAACGTCGCGGCAAGAACGGCGGCCAGCACCGGAAGCAGTCTTTTGGTCAAACTCACTGGATTCCTCTTCATCTGGTTCATCGCCGTTCTCCTAGTTGATGTGGATTTCAGTCATCAATCCACCGAAGTTCTCTGCGTCGTTGGACAGGTGGTCGAGGTTGGGAGTGTAGAGATAGAACACCTGGCCAGCCGAATACTTGACCGTGTCGGTGGCGTCCAGGATCACGTCGAGCGACTCGCCGCCAGCGAGGGTGATGGAGTTGGTGTTGTAGTAGAGGTTGTTGCCGGCCTGGTCGCGCAGCAGCTTGGCGTTGTAGCCCACGACCTGCATGGGAATGCCCAGGGTGGCGAGCGTGGCATACTCCGAAACGTCGAGATCGGAGATGCGCAGGAGAGCTCTTTTGCCGGCGGGGATGTTGATGATGGAGGACAAAGGCTGCGAGTAGTGCATCTGGCCATCGGCGGTCTGGGTGGCGAGGGGGCCGGGGGTCACGGTGTCGGGATAGCTGCGGCCGTTGAGGAGGAAGTACTTGTCCTTCATGTCGGCGAATCCTTCGGGGTTGAAGGTCATGCCGACGAAGTGGAAGTTGGGATCGAAGCCGTGGATCTGGAGCGGATATTCCACGTCGTAGTGGGTTGACCCGTCACCGTCGTTGTAGGCATATCCCGATGTATTATGGCCGGTGGTGTCAGTAGAAACAGTGGCGATGGCTACTGCGCCGGTGTCCTGTATGGGGAGTTCATTGGTGCAGGCCACGTCGGTGGAGAGGCAGGCGGTTCTCAGGTCTGCCTGCTGGAGTTGCAGCGCGGCATACAGGTTGTTGCCGGCGGGCACGCGATTCTGACGGGGCCGGACGTAGAGCTGGCCGACCATGCCCATCTGAAGATGCTCCGGGGGCGTGATGTGGCAGTGCCAGAAATATGTGCCGGCGTCGGGCGCGAGGTAGTAGTAGGTAAAGCTGCCGCCGATGTTGATGGCCACCGAGGCGTCGGGCACGCCGTCATAAAAGGCGGACGCGTTGGGATAGCCGTGGAAGTGGATGGTGTGCTGCTCGAAGAGGTCGGGGCGCATGATCATGCCGACGTTGGAGAGGGTAAGGAAGAATTCGTCGTCCTCATCGATGGCCATCAGCGGCGCGGGGATGTTGCCGTTCATCACGCCGATGTCCATGATCTGGCGGGGATCGACGTGACCGGTAATCGGCCCGCTGGGTCCGGCGCCAGCGTTGGCATCGATATCGGGAACAAGGCCCACCGCACCGTTGAAATTGAAGGTGCCGAGCGCGCCTGGGGTGTAGGCGCCGCTGTCGGATGCCCCGTCAGAGGTGGCCGGATCACCGGGTTGCAGAGTGCCGGAATAGGGGGTATTGAAGACCTTGGGGAACTGGGTTCCCGGCAGCCCAGCGGCGATGTCCGCCAAGCCCGACAAGGGGCCGAACGAGAACATAAACGTCTGGGTGCCGTCGCCCATGGTGGAGTAGCCGTCTCCACCCGATACCTGCTGGCACTTGATGGCGCCGTTGACGTTGCTGACGGGTGCTTGGTACGTGTTTGCCGACGGAGCGGTCAACGTAGTCGGGCCGTTGTAGGCAGGCTCCGCGTTGTTGATACCCGAATTAGCCGTGTCGGGATGGGTGATGGTGCTGGTGGGACATTGAACCCTGAAAGACTGCGACGTCGCCGGTATTGCGGCAACCATCATCGTTCCAAGCACAGACAACGTTGCGCTCACGTATCTGCTCGACATTCGTCTCCTCCGTCGGGAACGGCTCAACACCAGGCGGCGCCTAAGCACATTCGTCCGAATCGAGGGCAACCATGCGGTGTCGCAAGGGCGAGTCGTTTGACTTACAGCAAGGACGGCAACGATGGTTGCCACGAAATGTTGCGGAAGTGATGGCTTTGACCGCTTGCGAATTTGCTCCGCGCAAATAGGCAGCTTGCATTGACTGCTTGTAAGGTTTGCTGTCTTACTCGCTGCGCCCTCAACGCGACTCGGATCCTGCTAACGCGACGATTGGAATCGCGCGACCGGTCATCCAGTTCTATGGGCACGCGGGCGTACCTTGTTGTATCCAGGTGGGTACGTGGATCGAAGTAAATTCGGTGGTTTTGATCGAGTTGGAATTACGCCAAGGAATTTCGACTGCACTCAAGACCGGTCCAGAATCAGGGAACCCCGCCATTATTTTTGAACGCTCTTTGCTCTTGAGCAAAGATTTACATCTCTTTACACGGTTGAATCAGCTGGTCAAGCAAACATCATCAAGCTTGCAAGTGCTGCGAGTTGCAGAAAGATAGCAACAGGCATGAGCCCCGTACTGGGGCATGGGTAGGCATTTCAGTCCTCGGACTCTTCTTTTTTTGGCTTGGGTGAAGAATGGGGAACCGAGGGACGCGGGTCATCTGACCTTGCGGCAGCCTGCATCCGGCCTGTCTTCGAATTCCACAAAATACATGAATTTGCGGTTTCGGCCATCCGTTTCGCCAGTGTGCAGTTCAGATATTTGGCGGAAAGACGTCGAATTGAATTCGGGCAAGAACGCCCGTGAACGCCTGATCAAGAGATGGGAGAGCCATGGGTATGGACGACGCGGTCGAAAGTCTTCGCGTAAATAGAAATGACTCCTGGGAACGATTTTCTCTAGAACTCTCGCTGAAAACCGATGACGAAGAACCGGTCCGTTATGAGCCCTCGGAATGGCCCCAACCAACCGCCGACAGTGGCTATTCCGAAGCGGGGAGTATTTCCTTCAGTCTGAACCTGAACAGGCCCAGCGCAAACGCCGGGCAGGCCTTGCCGATATCTGCCAGCGTCTCCGAATTCGTAAAGCGCCGTTTCATCCCGGAGCATGTCGAGGTCAAGCGGTCCGCTGGGAGAGCGCATTTTTGGGCAATTCTCAAGCATGTGCTTTCGCCCGACGAGGTCGATCAGATCGCGGGCCGCGATGCAAGCTACGACCGGTCGAAGCTTCTTCCAGTCCCGAATTGGCCTTACATCGGCGGGCTGCGGCTCTGCGACGTGGATGCGGAAGCGGTGCAACGTCTTGTGTCGACCGCGTTGGAACATGGTTACTCGATCCAGACGGCCACTCATATTCGCAACGTGGTCCGTTCCATTTTCTCTTTTGCTGCAAGGATCGGTCAGCATACGGGAGAGAACCCGGCAGCATCTGTCAACTTACCCACCATGTCTCGCCGGGAGGCGCATACTCTGAGCCTTTCCCAGGCCGGCTACCTGCTTCATGCAATGAGTTGTCCGGAGCGAGATCTGGCCTTGCTGACGATGCTGGCGGATCTTAGCGTCGCGGAGATCTGCGGGCTGCAGTGGAAGTATCTCAACTTATCGAATGCCAGTTATAAGTTGGAGCACGAGGTCATTCCGCCTTTGGCGCTCGCAGTGAGGATGCAGAGTTACCGGGGGGAGTTATCGGTTGCGATGGGTGGCCGGAAAAGATTTGCCCGCGCGACTCCGCCACTCTGCTTCCTTTTGAGGCAGCTTAAAAAGCGCGATCGATTCATCGGCCCGGATGATTTCGTGCTCACATCCCGAACGGGAACTCCCATACGGCCGGAAAACATCGCCGCGCGCCGCCTGAAGACGCTGGGGCAATCGTTTGGAATGGAATGGCTTTCCTGGTCGGTGTTTCGTCGAACCGGCATCAAGCTGCGGTCTGAGCTAGGTCGAAATTTCAACGAGGAGGTCGAGAAGGTTCTTGCTGCATTGAGATGGATGCCGTCGTAATTGAAAAAATCCCGGGATCGGCTCGTGTTTCGAAGGGCCCTTGCGCATCAACAGAACGGAGTCGTAGGGATGTTAAATGAACAGTTGACTCAAGACGCGGGACTGCCAATTTCAAACTGGGATGGGGACGCCGACGGTGCCATGCCTTTTGCACACTTTGTAGCTTCAAAGTTCATCCCGAACCATGTTGAACTGAAGCGCCCCGCCGGGCGTGTTCACTATCACGCGATTCTCAAGCATATTATTACGCCCGATCTTGTAGACCGTCTTTTCGCTCCTTATCACGGCGAGGTGAACGGGCGGATGAAGGCCCTTTCTGGATGGCCGTATCTCAATAATGTCAGGATTGGGGAGATTACCGCGGAGCACGTGCGGCGACTCACTGATTCGGCGAAAGAGCATGGTTACTCCCACCATACCGTCAAGCACATCCGTAACGTGGTGAGTGCGATCTTCAGCCATGCCCGGCGCGAGAGGGTGTTCTTCGGAGATAACCCGGTTTCGGAAGTGGACTTGCCCCGGGTACCGGAAGCGCGCCAGACTCTCTCGATCCGCCAAGCCAAATCGATCGTGGACATGCTGGACTCGCCGGAGCGCGAGATTGCGCTGATCACGATCTCGACGGGCTTGCGAATACCGGAGATCTGCGCTCTGCAGTGGAAGCATATCAACCTGGGACGGAGCAGGGCCTTTGTGGATGGCGTGTGGATGCAGCCCGGATTTCTCTTCGTGACCAGATATTGGCTGGGTGCGGAGATTGTTGACGCGCCGCCGACTAGGGTCAAGGGAGTTGCCGTTACATCCGCTCTGACGCACGAGCTTCTGAAGCTGAAGCAACAGAAGTTGAGCGAGCCGGACTCGTATCTGGTTTCCGGGCCAGATGGGTGCGCGCTGACTCCATCCCAGATCCGTACGCATCGATTGAAGACAGCCGTCCGGAAACTTGGCGTGCCGTGGGCATCCTGGCATGTGTTGAGACAAGCCTTCGAAGGGCAAACCCAGCAAATGAGGTTCCGATCTTAGCGGGACCTGCGGTGAAGATGGTTCCGGGATCGCGCAGATTCGCCAAGCCGCTTCAACATAAGCAGGCGACAATCGGCAAGACATCCAGGGCGCGTATCCAGCCTCGCTCGAAAAAAGAACCGTGCCAATTTGTCACCGTGCCAGCTTGTCTTCGACGGGCGAAATTCGATTCTTGTCGCTGTTGCAGGCGGAATCCCTGGTGGACTCAGAGCAAGCCGCAACGGGCGATTCGTGATCTTCTTGAAGGCGGACCGGATGCCGGTGAGAGTCTCGGATGTGAGTGCGACGGCCGCGGTGCCGAGTTCTTCATCATGACCACCTGGGCAGTGTGGATACGCCGACGGCGGTCGCAGCGAAGGTGAGGCTCGCCGACGTCCCTTCGGGTCCGGTCTCGCCGGCCGAGCCGCTTCCCACGACCGCCGCTATTGACACCGTTGCGATTAGTCGTGGCCACGGGTGCGCGTCTCGTCCTATCATCGAGTTTCTTCGTCGTCGACGTTCTCGCGCAGGAGGGATTGATGAGCGTCTGGTTGCAGGACTTTCGCTACGCTTTTCGCATGCTTCGCAAAAACGTGGTTTTGACCCTGGTGATCGTGGCCTCTCTGGCCATTGGGATCGGCGCCAACTCCGCTATCTTCAGCGTGGTTGACGCGCTGCTGTTGCGCCCTCTTCCTTATCCGCAGGCCGACCGGCTCGCGGCTATCTGGCTGCATTCCCCGGCGATTGGAATTCTGCGCGACTGGCCGTCTCCAGGCCAATACATCGACATTCAGAACCAGAACCATTCCTTCGACGAGATGGCTCTTGCCCAGAGCCGCACATTCACGCTCACCGGGCACGGACAGCCGGAGCGCGTAGACGTGCTCATCACGCAATCGAGCCTGCTCTCGATGCTCGGTGCGAAGCCTCTGCTCGGCCGCACGCTGTTGCCGGAGGAAGACAAGCCGGGCAAACCGCCGGTCGCCATTCTCAGCAACGGCGCCTGGGTGCGGATGTTCAACTCCGACCCCGCCATCGTCGGCCGGACCATCATGCTCAACGGAAAACCACTTACTGTCGCGGGGGTGCTGCAACGCGGCTTCATGCTCAATGCTGAAGTACTGCCTTCCGAAGGCCCCATGGACAAGGTCGACATGTTTCTGCCCTTGCCGCTGGGGCCCGACGCCGCACAGCGCCGCGGCGATGAAAACTACAACATCGTGGTTCGCCTCAAGCCCGGGGTATCTGTACAGCAGGCGCAGGCGGACATCGACGTGATCGCCAGCGGGATCCGCATCAAAGACAAGCGCGGGGCCAGCTACGGCATGGACGTTATCGGCTTGCAGAAGCAAGTGGTCGGCGATGTGCGCCGCTCTCTGCTGGTGCTGCTGGGCTCGGTCGCGCTGGTGCTGCTGATCGCCTGCGCGAACGTGGCCAATCTTCTGCTGGCCCGGGCAGCGGGACGCGAGAAGGAAGTGGCGATCCGCACCGCCCTCGGAGCGGGCTGGCAGCGCCTGGCGCGCCAACTGCTGACGGAGAGCATACTCCTCGGCCTGATCGGCGGCGCTGCCGGGCTGGTTGTAGCGCGCCTCTGCCTGGTGGTGGTGCGCACCATGAATCCCGGCAATATTCCCCGCCTGGAGGAGATCGGGATCAACGGGACGGTTCTGGCCTTCACATTTTGTATCTCTCTCGCCACGGGTGTGCTCTTCGGCCTGGCGCCGGCATGGCGAGCGATCAAACTCGATCCGAACTCAACACTCAAGGCGGGCGGCCGCAGCGGGCAAGGCGATGGCGGTCTCTACCTGAAGCGACACCGTCTGCGCGGCCTGCTCATCGTTTCAGAGCTCGCCATTTCGCTGGTGCTGCTCATCGGGGCCGGGCTGCTCATCCGCAGCTTCATCCGCCTGCAGGGTGTCCCGCCAGGGTTCTCGGCAGACCATGTTCTCTCGATGCAGATCATGGCGAACGACTCGCGGTACCGCGACGAGAAAGTCACCAGCGCTTTTTACCGCGATATTGAAGCTCGGCTGGCGCACTTGCCGGGGGTGGTTGCCGAAGGCGCGGTTTCGGCGCTGCCGCTCACCGGGACCGTGGGATGGGGAGGAATCCACGTCGAGGGATACACGCCTCCGCCGGGCCAGGAACTGCAGGTAGATATTCGCACCGCGAGCACGGACTATTTCCGCACCATGCAGATATCACTGGCCGCGGGCCGCTTCTTCTCCGACGGCGACCGCATGGATACGCCGCAGGTTGTCATCATCGATGAAAACTTCGCGAAGCGCTTCTGGCCTAACAACGATGCGATCGGCAAGCATCTCTGGTTCGATCCCAAAAAACCCCTCACCATCGTCGGGGTCGTCGCCGCGGTCAAACAATACGGGCTCGATACGGACGGTAAGATCGCGACATACTTCCCTCTGCAGCAGACGCTGGACCGGGGAACGTTCCTGGTCGTTCGCGCCTCGTCTGATGAAGCCGGTCTGGCGAGCGCCATGGTGAGCGAGATCCACGCGGTCGATCCTACCGTTGTGGTCTACGGAATAAGAACCATGCAGGATCGTCTGCATGACTCGCTGGCACGGCAGCGCTTCTCCAGCACCATGCTTGGCGCATTTGCGGCGCTGGCTTTGCTGCTGGCGGCAGTGGGCCTCTACGGTGTGCTGTCGTACCTGGTTACGCAGAGCACACGCGACATCGGCATCCTGGTGGCGCTGGGCGCACGGCGCGAGAATATTCTCACCCTGGTCGTCCGGCAGGGAATGCAACTGACGTTGATCGGCATCCTGGCAGGACTGGTGGGCGCGGTCGCCCTCACGCGCGTAGTCGCCAGCATGTTGTTTGGCGTAACCGCAACGGACGCTGCGACGTTTCTGGCCGTTCCGGCCTTGTTAGCCGCGGTGGCATTCGCGGCCACGGTGATCCCGGCGTGGCGGGCGAGCAAGGTAGATCCCATGGTGGCCCTGCGCGAGGAATAGCTCTGTTGGTGGATCCTGCGCTGGACTTCTGAGAGCACGGCTGCGCAAATGACGCCTTGCGCTTCTACACGTCATCGTGTATATGTAGAAGCAATAGATATGTCAACTCCATCCAAATTCGAACTTCCCCAAGGCACGCTGGACCTGCTCATTCTTCGGATCGTCGCACTCGAGCCAATCCACGGATATGCGATTGCGCAGCGGATTCAAATGATCTCGAAAGAAGCGCTGCAGGTTCAGCAAGGCTCACTTTATCCGGCTCTTCACCGCCTTGAAAACAAGAATTTCCTGGTTGCAGAATGGGGTCCGACGGAGACTGGCCGGGAGGCGAAGTTCTATCGATTGACGGCGAAGGGCCGGACGCAACTCAAGACGGAAACGGAGAGCTGGGAGCGCCTGACCGAGGTGGTCGCGATGATCCTGCAGCACCCTCTGGGAGATCCATCATGAACTGGTTTCAGCGGCTCTCAAAAACGGATCGGATGGAAAAGGAACTCGATGCCGAACTTCGCTTTCATTTTGAAGCGCAGGTCGCGGACAAGATTCGAGGCGGCTTAAGGGAGGACGAGGCCCGCCGCGCGACCCGACTGGAGTTCGGGGGGCTGGCCCAGGTCAAGGAAGAGTGCCGCGAAAGCCGGGGAACACTCTGGCTTGTATCGATCGTGCAGGACCTTCGTTTCGGCGCGCGCATCCTGGCACGGTCGCCGGGGTTCTCGCTGACGGCAATCGTTGTGCTTGCACTCGGCATTGGCGTCAGCACGCTGGCATTCAGCCTGTATAACATTGTCTCGCTGCAGTCGCTCCCGGTGCGGGATCCCGCAACCGTGGTCCGCATCGAGCGGCGGTCGCCGGAGAACATTACTCCCGGTGTGCCTTACGCGTCGATCGCCTACTATCGCGACAATGCAAAATCGCTTTCAGCCGTGATGGCTGTCATGAGCGGCGCAAACCTGGTGCTCAATCAGGACGAAAGGCGAGTGAGCGCCTCATTTGTCAGTTCCAATTACTTCAATGAACTGGGCAGCTCCGCGGCGGCGGGGCGCCTGTTGGATGCGGCGCTTGATGATGCCTCTTCCGCGCCGGTCTGCGTCTTGAGCTATCGCCTGTGGCAAACAAGGTTCGCCGGTGATCCGTCGATAGTCGGCAAGTCGCTGCATCTCGGGGGAAGGCCGGCTACCGTCGTGGGTGTCGCTGCGGAGGGGTTCGCCAGCCTCGGCACCGACAATCCTGATGTCTGGCTCCCCTTGTTGCAGCACTCCTATTTTGTTGAAGGAAGCAAGCCGCTCGCCGATCCGAATTTCGAAGGATTGATCGGAATGTGGGGACGCCTGGCGCCGGGTGTCAGCAGGGCGAGTGCGGAACAGGAACTGCTTTCACTCACCAACCAATTGCGGAAGATTTATCCGGCCGTGATCTGGGACAACGAATATATTGTTATCTCTCCCGGAGCTCACTTCTTCACATTTGAGGCTGGACCGGGCAGACCGCCGGTGCTGCCGTTCATCGGGCTGCTGGTGTTCCTGATTCTCGCCATTGCATGCGCCAATCTCGGCGGCCTGCTGTTGGCGCGCGGGGCAGCGAGGCAGAGAGAGATCCAGCTGCGGTTTGATCTGGGCGCCCGCAAGTTGCGCGTGTTTCGCCAGTTGCTGACTGAGAATCTCCTCCTCGGCTTGCTCGGCTCGGCCGCCGCATTGCCACTGAGCTACGGCGTATTACGGCTGGTGCTGGTGTATTCAAATGCGCCGTCGTGGATGAGTGCGCTGCCCGACTGGCGGGTGTTTCTATTCACCACCGCGATGGGTTTTGTTGCGGCGCTCTTTTTCGGGCTGCTTCCCACGCTGCAAATGGTGCGAGGAAAAAAGAACCGCTCGCTGTGGCATCAATTCGTTGTCTGCGCGCAGGTGGGCGCCAGTTGTGTGTTGCTGATCCTGGCTGGATTGCTGGTGCGGGCGACCCTGCACACGTTATATTCAGACCCCGGATTTGGTTATGAGCAAGTGTTGTCCGTCGATCCAGGGATGAGCGAGCATGGGTTTTCGCCGGCGCAGGCAAAGGCCTACCTCGATCAGTTGCAGAACAGACTGCGGGCGGTTCCCGGCGTCAGCCTGGTCTCGACGGTGAGGGTGCCTCCGCTGGTGAATACGATGGTGATGATGACGAGCATCGATGTTGACGGCCGCCGGGTCATGATCTATCCCAACTGGGTCAGTCCCGAGTTTTTTCAGACCATGCGAATCCCGCTATTGCGGGGGCGTTATTTCCGGGCCGACGAAAAGAACGCGGTGATCCTGAGCGAATCGCTGGCTCGCAAGCGCTGGCCCACCGAAGACCCGATCGGGAAGCAATGGAAAGATGGCAAAGACATCGTGATCGGCGTGGTCGGCAACACCCGGGCCATGGAGCTCAATAACACGGATGCGACGGAGATTTACTATCCACCCGCCGCGAAAGATTTGCCCGCCATGTCGGTACTGGTCAGAGCGGCCGGCGATCCGAACACTCTTACGCCTGCGATCAAGGCGATAGCCGGGAGCATCGACACCGGACTCTTTCCAACCATGACCCCGCTTAGGGCCGGCTTCCGCAAGAATGTGCACACGGTGGAACAGATTGCGGCGATCATCAGCTTGCTGGGCAGTATTGCGATCTTTCTGGCGGTTGTAGGCCTGTTTGGCCTGGTCAGCTTCGCGGTGTCGCACGGGACCAAGGAAATTGCGATCCGGCTGGCGCTGGGCGCCAATCGCGCGAAGATATTTTCTTCAGTGTTGCGGCGTTTTGCGTGGCCGGTGGTGATCGGAATCATTTTGGGAGTAGCTTCGACTGCGGGTCTCGCGCAGATACTGCGGCGCATGCTTTATGGGATCAGCGGTCTTGATCCGATCAGCTACGTGGGTGCGCTGGCCATTCTGCTCGCTATCCTCGCCGGGGCCGCTTTGCTGCCGCTGCGCCGTGCTTTCCGGCTCGACGTCGCGAGAACTCTGCATTTTGAATAAGCGCTCGGCCTTCGCTTCAATTTGAGCCGGTTGGAAATGGAAGCGGGATGGCTGTTGTCGTTCAAGGCTCAAAGGATGGGGGCGCATCTTCGGCATGCGTTCCCCAGGTTTTGTCGGGCGAGGAGCTTAATTCAAACTCGATGGTGCCGCCGTGTTCGACAAAGCTTTCCGGAAGCCAGGTCTTGTTTGACGGCTGTCCATTTACCTTGATGCTTCGGACGTAAGGAGAGTCTGTGGCGGCCGCGCTTGCTTTCACCACGATGTCGCCGTGAGGGCGATGGATGAGAACTTCAGTAAAGAGCGGGCTACCCAAAACCAATTCTGCGCGACCAGGAATCTCCGGATACATTCCGATCGCCGACCACACATACCACGACGACATTTCACCGAGATCATCATTCCCCGGCATCCCTTTGGGGGAATTGGTCCAGATGGAATTCAAAACTTTGCGCACAGCCTCCTGTGTTTTCCATGGCTGGCCGAGGAAATCAAACAGCCATGGCGTCTCAATGGAAGGCTCGTTGTTCAGTTCAGCATGCAGACCGCCGGACTCGGTGACCGCGAGACTGCCGTCGGGATTGTAGAAAAATGCGTTCAGGCGCTGGCTTGCTTTGTCCCTGCCACCCAGGATGTTGAACAAGCCGTTTTCGTTGAAGGGCACCATCCACAGGTATTGGGCGGCGCTGCCTTCGACGAACCCGTCATCGGATGCGGGATCGAACCTGGGCCACGAGCCGTCGGCGTTGCGGTTCTGGATGTATCCGCCTTCGGGTGTTGCCTGTGGGTTGAAGATGTTCTTCCAGTATTGCGCCCGCGCGAGAAACTGCTTACGGGTTGCATCATCGCCCATGCGTCGCGCCAACTCCGACACGGCGAAGTCCGCCGTAGCATCTTCAAGGGTATCCGCGGCCGGCCCCCAGGCATTGGCGCCTACCGGAATGTAGTGCAGTGACAACCACTTGTCGAGTGAAGGCCGCTGCCCCACGCACTCTACTTCGCAACCGTCTTTACTCAGATCATGCGCAGTGGGAACGGTAGCCGCCTTCAACAGCGATCGATAGGCCGCTTCAGCGTTGAAGTTGGAGCCGCCGAAGGCCAGGATGTCGGCAATTGCCGGCGCGGCTGGATCGCCATTCATCACATGCGTGATGCCCGAGTTATGCGTCCAACGATCCCATTCCCCGCCATTCTGATCGGCTTGATTAAGAAGGGACTGAGCCACATCTCCGGCTACGTCGGGCAGCAGGAGCGTGAGCAGCTGCAGCTGCGAGCGATACACGTCCCAACCGGAAAAGGTGCCGTATTGCGCCTTCTGCGGAGCGATCACTTTATGGGTTTGGCCGTCCATGCCAAAGTAGCGCCCGTCAACATCGCTGAATAGATTTTCCCCCATCAACGAGTGATATAGGGCGGTGTAGAAAACGACCTGCTGGTCGTGGGTGCCGCCCGCTGTCTTGACACGACTGAGCGTTTCGTTCCAATCCTCCCGGGCATTTTCGCGCACTGTGTCGAAGGCTGTTCCCTCCGGATTTTCGCTGCGCAGGTTAGCCTCTGCGTTCTGTTCACTCACATACGAAATGCCGACGCGAACACCCACACTTGCCGACCGTGAAGTATTGAATGCGACCCAGCCTCCGGAACCTTTTCCGGGCGGAACAAATCCTTTTGTCCCGTAGGTGGTGCCGCCGCCGGCTTCCAGCGTGGCAGGACGCAATGTCGAGTCCTGCCAGGTTCCTGTGCTCGAAAAGCCAGTATCGAAGTGCGCCACAAAGTAGAGCGTGTAATAGCTGCGGCGGTCGGCGGTGCCGAGGTAGCCGCAGAAATTTCCGCTGGTCACTGAACCGGAGATGGTCCTGGTTGCCGGATCGATATGGATGCGGGCGTCGGTACTTCCGGTCTCGGAATAGGCTGTGCGCACCAGCATGACCGCCGGCTTGCCCTGGGGATAGGTAAATCGCCCCGACCCGGTGCGAAGGGTGGCTGTCAGTTCGGCAATCACGCCGTTGTCGAGCGCCACCTTGTAGTAGCCGGCCTTCGCCGTCTCGTTATCGTGCGAAAACGTACTGCCGTAAATTTCCGCGCGGGCATCGTCCGCGGGAGATGACGCGACCTCACCCGCGTAGGGCATGAAAGGAATGTCGCCGCTCGCTCCCGCACAACCCGTGCCCATCAGGTGAGTCAATGAAAATCCGCTGATGCGATTAGAGGAGTACTCATACCCACCGGGAGCCGCGGGCCGGCCAAGATCATCCCGCATCGATCCGGGCACACCTTGTACCTGGCGCCGGGGATGATTGCGGGGCTCCTCCGGGCTCCAGGCGAGCATGCCCAGAGGGAGGGTGGCACCCGGATAATCGTTCCCGCCGTTCGTGGTTCCGATGAGCGGATTGACCAGCGCAGCCGGGTCGGCGGTGAATGATTGGCTGCCCTGAGATGAAGCACATGTCGCACTCAATGCCAGGCAGACGATCAGTCCCGGAAGAAACAGAAGCTGCCAGGCACTACCGTTCAGCGTGCGCGCCATAAATGTTCCATTTGCAAGTTTCGTCTGCGAAAGCTTATTCATGTTCTCGCATTTTAGAACTCGTCGATTGGTCCTTGCGAATCCCGGCCTGCGGTTGAGGGCAAGCCGGACCAACCATCCAGCGCTGGGAAGAACCGCGAGCTGATGATCGGTTGACGGCCATGCGCGAAATATGTCCAGGTTTAATCCCGGTATTCACTTCCCTGCTGCAACTTCAATCTCGTCCGGAAATGACTCCCGATTGGTCCTCAGCTTGCGCGCGAGGTCATCGACACTCAGGGGCCGGCTGAAGTAATAGCCCTGAATGTCTTCGCACTTGAGATCCCGGAGAAAGGACAGTTGAGCGAGATTCTCGACCCCTTCAGCGACAACCTTCAGGCTAAGGCCCTTCGACATGCTGATGATGGCCCTGGTGATCGCCGCATCATCCTGGTTGACCGCGACATCGCGAATAAAAGAACGGTCGATTTTAAGCTTGGTGACGGGAAATTGCCTTAAATAGGTGAGGCTCGAATATCCTGTTCCGAAATCGTCGATCACCAGTTTCAAACCCATCTTCTTAAGGTCGTGCAAGACCTCGAACATTACGTCGGCATTGGACAGCAGGAGGCTTTCGGTTAGTTCGAGCTCGAGGTAGCTGGGGTCCAGGCCGGTTTCATGGAGTACGCGGCCGACCAGTTCCCGGAATCCCTCGTGACGAAACTGCGCCGCGGAAACGTTCACGGCGACGGGCACGATGGGAAGCCCCTCCCTTTGCCACTTCCTGGTCTGGGCACAGGCAGTTCTCAGGACCCATTCCCCGATGGCGATGATGAGACCTGTGTTCTCTGCAACCCGGATGAATCTGTCGGGCATGACGAGCCCCAGTTCCGAACTCTGCCAGCGCAGCAGCGCTTCCATTCCCGTGATTTTGCCGGTGCCGATATTGACCTGCGGCTGATAGACAAGAAACAGTTCGCCCCGGTCGATCGCCGGCCTGAGGTTGTTCTCGAGCGTCAGTCTCTCCACCAGCCTGGCGTTCATTTCATCGGTAAAGCAACACAGGGTATTGCACCCCTTCTCCTTGGCTCCGTACATGGCAGCGTCGGCATTTTTTATGAGCGTCTCAGCGTCCTCTCCGTGCTGGGGGAAGATGCTGATGCCCAGGCTGCAGCTAATGCTGACCGAGCGGCCCTGAATGGCGAAGTCTCCCGAGAGCGAAGCGACGATGCGGGTAGCGACGGAGTGAACTTCCTCAACGCTGTCGACGCTGGTGAGGACGATGAGGAATTCGTCACCTCCCAGGCGGGCGACGGTATCTTCTTCGCGGACCTCCCGCTGGAGGCGGTTCGCGACCTGTTGCAGGAGCAGATCGCCGAAGGAATGGCCGAGCGAGTCGTTGATGACCTTGAACCGATCGAGGTCGAGAAACAAGAGCGCGAGGCTGTATTTGTTCCGGCGCGCCGTGGCAAGCGCGTGGTTGAGCCTGTCGCGCATCAGCGTCCGGTTGGGAAGTCCGGTGAGGCCGTCATAGTAAGCCAGGTAGTCGACCTGCTGCTGGGCAAGCTTGCGGTCGGTGACGTCCTCCACGGTGCCTTCGTGCAGAACAACCTTGTTGTCGGCATTGCGCACTGCCCGGATGCTCACCAAGACCCACTTGCGCGAGCCATCCTTGCATCGAATTGGTATCTCGGCGCCGCGAACGGTGCCCTGCTGCTCCAGCGCCTGGGCCCACTCCGTCAACTGCTTGGAACTAATGAACCGCGCATGACCGCCTCCCGGTACGTCTGCGAACAGCTCTTCCGGAGACTCGTAGCCATGCATTCGGGCGAAGGCGCGATTGATATGGAGGAGCCGGCCTTCGGGCGCCGCCTGAAAGATGCCGACCACGGCGTCTTCAAACAGGACACGGTATTTTTCTTCCGCCTCGCGCAGAGCCGTCTCCGCCTGTTTGCGTGCCGCGATGTCCTGATTGATGGCGATGAAGTGGGTGATCTCGCCGCTTTCAGAGGTGACGGGTGTAATGGTCATCTCTTCCTGGTTGAAGGTCCCGTCTTTGCGGCGGTTGATGACCTCTCCGCGCCACACTCTTCCCGAGGAGATGGTCGTCCACATCTCTTTATAGAAGGCCGCGTCATGCACTCCTGACTTCAGAGTGCGCCGATTGATTCCGCGAACCTCTTCGGCCGCATAGCCGGAGAGCGCCGAGAAGGCGGGATTGGTCCACACCACCGTGCCGCTGGGGTCGGTGATGGCGATGGAATTGGCGGCTGCTTCCAGCGCGGCAGCGAGCAGCCCGAGTCTCGAGTTGGTCGTGGACAACTCCGCGGTGCGGTCGGTCACCAGCCGATCGAGCTGGTCCATTCGCAGGCGCGCCTGGCGCATCGCAGTCCATTTGGCTGTGAGTGCGTGCGCCAGTTGGCTGACCTCAATGATGTCGAAGGGTTTCTTTAGTACAACGAAGTTATCCGACACGCCCAGGCGATTGGAGATATCGTTCCAGTTGTAGTCGGAGTGGGCAGTGCAGATGACGACCTGGAGATCAGGATCGGCCTTCCAGAGATGCTCGATCGTTTCCACGCCGTCCCATCCGGGAGGCATGCGCACGTCAACGAAGGCCAGGGCGTAGGGCCGCTGCGACGCCGTCGCCTGCAGCACTCGGTCGAGCCCTTCCTTTCCCTGGAAAGCAGAATCGATTTCGAAGACTACTCCCGGGGAACTGGCTGCCCCGAACAGCAGCGCTTCATCGCCGGAGAGGTCGAACCCGGGTTCTTCCGGGGCGAGGATCTTCTTCAAATCCTCATGGATCGCCTCGGTGTCGTCCACGATGAGCACACGGAAATGGTGGTTTTGCATGGTCATGCCTTTTCCTCCTTTGCCATGTTTTCGGCATTGAGGGGAAGTTCGAGGGTGAAGGTCGCTCCCGTGTCGGGGCCATCGCTGGCGGCGGTCAGCGAGCCTCCCAGCTGTTTGGCCGCCAACGCGCCGGAGTGCAAGCCGAAGCCGTGCCCGTCCTTCTTGGTGGTGAAGCCATGGGAGAAGACGCGCACCAGGTTTTCCGGGGCGATGCCGACGCCGTTGTCGGTCACGTGAATCGCAACCCGGTCGTTGCCGGAGCGCATGGTGGAAATGTTGATCCGGCGGTCCGGCTTTCCGGACAACTTGGTCGCGTCCTTGGCGTTGCGAATCAGGTTCAGGAGAATCTGCAACACCTTGTGACGATCGGTGGTGATGGGCGGCAACTGCTCATGCTGGATGCACAATTCGATGCCATGGCGTTTCATGCCCGTCCGCGTGATGCCAAGAGCGTCCTCCATCACATCGGTGAGCGCAACCTTTTCCAGCACCCCCGAAGAGCGGGCGTAGGTTTGCTGCATGGCCACGATCTGCTTGATGTGATTGACATGCTGCAACAGGCTGGCTACTTCGGTGACGAGCTGATCCCGTTCCCCGGCGAGGTGGAGGGATAGCTTGTTCATATACGGAATGACCCTTCGTCCGCGCGGATCACTGGCTACAAAATCGCTCAATTGATCTTGATGCGCGTCCAGCATCTTCACCAGCTCGACCATTTGTACGATCCGCGAAGCGCGCAGGTGATCGGCCACGATGGCGGCTGAAACATTCACGCTGTTGAGCACGTTGCCTACGTTGTGGAGAATGCCGGTGGCCACCTCGGCCATGCCCGAGATGCGGGAGAGGTCGATCAGGCGCCTCTGGGCTTCCGCCAGGTCGGCCAGGGCAGCGTCCTTGGCGGAGATCTGTTCGCGCAGTTCCTGGGTACGCTCGGTGACGCGATGCTCGAGGTCGCGCTTGGCTTCGGAGAGCTCCTGGTCGCGATGCAGGATCATATCCGCCATGCCGTTGAAAGAATTTGCCAGTTGTTCGATCTCATCGCGGCTGCGGATGTCGGCGCGCGCCAGCAGATCGCCGCGACCGATGCGCTCAACCACCGCTCGCAGCTGCAGAATGGGCCTGACGAAACGTCCGGCATACATGACCGATACCAGCAGGCCAACCAGCACGCAGACCACGGCCAGGATGCCGGTGCGAACGTTCACCTGGCGGGAACTTTCGTCGTAGGACTGCAGCGACAGCCCTACATGAATCCAACCCCATTGAATGCTGCTGTAATCGAAGGGAACGGCATAGTGGAAGACTCTCCGGTTGAACATCGGGACTAATCCGAGCGCGCTGGCGGGGCGGCGCGCCGCAGGATGCCAGTATTCATCGATGCCCGGTTCCATGCGCCAGCCTTGGCGATCGACCACCACGGAGAGCCCGTCGTTCTTGCTGATGACGAGAAAATCTACGGCGCTATCCCCTTTGAGGACCTGCATCGCGTGTTCAACAACTGAGGAATAGTCCTCGGAGATGGCCGCTTCGGCAACCTCGCCCTGAAGGGCGACGGCCACGCCGTTGGCTTTGGATTCCAGCTGGGCGCGAAGGTCCCGCTTTTGTTCCGGGATCATGACCGCGACAAAGATGCCCAGTGTCACCAGCGTGATCGTCCAGGCCAGCACCATGGTGCGGCGCGCGATCCCGGTAATGGCGAATGCGGGCTTCACGGTCGTCCTTTCGGCGGGCCTGCCTGCAGTGCGGTGAGCCGTTCGTACCTGCGCACCATTTCAAGCGTGCCTTTCATCACCGTCAGCGGCCGCACCACGAATCCCGAGGATTGATAAAGAGCGACGATCTGCTGACCGGCGGGAAGGGTGTTGATGCGCTGAATGGATTCAATGAGCGCTTTGCGCGAGGACGCGTTGGTGTTGCGGCGAAAGCCGAAGACGATGGGGATGACCTTGGGAGACACCAGCAGGGGGCGCAGATCGCGGCCCAGCTGGGGATTCAACTCCCGCGCGGTCTCCCAGTCTTTGCGCGCCAGGCAGGCTCCGTCCACGCGACGGAAAAAGACGGGAAGGACCACCTGGGTCAGGCTGTTGCTGCGCTTGTGGCTGGCAAAGAACGATTCGGGTGAGGGCAGATTGTTGTCCGCCAGGGTGGTGCTCAGCCAGGCGGGGAGCAGGGCCATGTCGCGATGCAGGTGGGAGACGATACTTGAGTCGCGGAGGTCGGAAATGGTCTTGAACCTGCCCTGGTTGTGGACCAGGAGCACATATTCCAGTCCGTCGGCGACGTAATCCTGAATCACCAAGGAATCCGGATCAGTCAGGTCGGCAACCCTGGCGAACTCGGGTGCAGTCAGGCCGTAACAATCGATCGATCCCTTGCGCACGCTGCGGATCAGTTCGTCGGAGGAAATGAAGATATCGGGTATCGGCTGGGCGGCCGTTTCTGCATATTGGCGGGCCACTTCGCGGAGCCACACGCGGTACGCGGCCCGGGCATCGTTGACGTTGGCGCCCGCAAGCGTTTCAACACTGATCGCGATCAGCAGGATGGTGCGCGGATTCTCCCCCCGAGAAATCGCCGGCCACAGGGATCCGGCCACCGTGGCGGCGATACCCGTCAGGCATTGTCTGCGGGTCACGGACGTTGCCCCTGTCGCCATCAGTCGGTGTTGTCGGGGGATTTGCGTGTCAGTGTTTCTCATCGCGGTTCATCCCATTCTTGTAATCCTCTGCGTCTTCAGGATTTTCTTTTGGCTGCGCCGGAGGAGAGGCGCTCAAACTGGCGCACCATTTCAACCGTGTCATTCATTACGGACGCGGGTCTTACAACGAAGCCGTGGGACTGGTACAGAGTGGTGATCTGCTGGCCCCCGGTCATCGACGCGACCTTCAAGATCGAGTCGATGAGGGCTTTGCGTCCCTCCGGACTGGAGCCGCGCCGGAACCCGATCACGATGGGGACGAGTTTTGGGGATACCGCAATGGCGCGCAGGTCGCGACCCAGCTGAGGATTGAGTTCGACGGCTGTTTTCCAATTGTTCTGGGCAAGACAGGCCGCATCGGCGCGGCGGAAAAAGACCGGCAGCACGACCTGGTTGAGGTTGTCGATGAGTTTCTGGCCGCTGAAGAAATGGTCCGCCTGGGGCAGCTTGTTGGCCGCCAGCATGGTGCCCAGCCACGCCTGGGCCAGGACCATGTCGCGATGAAAATGGGTCAGCAACTGTGCTCCGCGCAGGTCGGAAACGACTTTGAAGGGGCTGTTGGCGTGCACCAGCAGGACGTACTCCATGCCATCGGCCAGGTAATCCTGGAGGAGAAGATAATCAGGATCGACGACATCGCCGAGCTTGACGAACTCCAGGGCGGTAATTCCGAAGCATTCGATCGTGGCCTGTCGAACCCGGCGAATCATGGCCTCGGAGGTGATAAATACCTCAGGCTCCATCTGCGCAACGGTGGCTGGAAGCTGACGCTGAATCTCTTGTATCCAGACTTTGGAAGCAGCGCGCGCGTCGTTGACATTGGCGCCGGCCAGCGTATCGATGCTGATGGCGACAACCAGTTGACGTCCGGACGGATCGGCGCGGGAGACTTCCGGCCACAGCGCCGCGACTGCCGCTCCGGTCATGAGGGCCACGCAGTTTCGCCGGGTGATTCGCACTTCTGAACGTTGCATCGAGTGCTCTCTCCCGTCAGAGCAGCTGAGAAATCGAAGGGGCGCGGACCATAAAGCCCATCGGATGCTGGTCGCGGCCGGCTTCAGTGGCCCGGGGTCAACTCGGCCTGAACGCTTTTGCCTACGACCAGGTCGATTTTGGTTCCGAGGGTGAGGTGGTCGTATATCGCCTTGTCATGGGCCGCGGTGACGAGGGCTTCCTGGAGCTGGGCCCGAATGACTTTCTCGGTTGCGACCAGCCCGCTCTGATACCCGCGCAGAGTCATCTCGGTGTCGTCCTTGGCCGAAGCGGCGGCTGCGTCGGTGGCTTCGACGACCCGTTCGCTGGCGCCCAGTTCAATGAACATGCTGCGGATCTGGAGGCCGAGGCCTTCGGAAAGGAGAATCTTTTTCTCCTTCAACTGGTTGATCCGGGCGCGTGCTTCGGCCACCCTGCCCTGGGTCAGGAAGCCGTTGAAGATGGGGATCTCGACCCCCAGATCGACCGACCAGCCATCGCGGTTCTGCGGAGTTGAAAGTCCGCCGTCATAGCTGTTCCAGCGGCGATGCAGTTCGCCCTTGAGGCCGATGCGGGGAAAGTAGCCGCTGGCGGCAGTGACCCGCTCGCCCTCGAGCGCCCGCAGACCGGCTTCGAGCTGGGCCCAGTCGGGATTGAATTCGTAAGCGGTCGCCACCATTGCATCGAGATTCCCGGCATGCGCCTGGTAGGGCACTTCCTGGTCGGTGGGGATGACGCTCGATTTCCACGACAAGCCGATGGTGTAGGCAAGCGCGGCTTCCGCGGAGGCTTCGTTCGCGGCCAGCGGCGCGACCATGGAACGCACCGTTTCAGTCATCACCTTGTTGTCCAGGAAGTCGGTCTTGTTCACCGTGCCGGTGCCTTCCTTGTAGAGCGATTCGGTGAGGCGTTGGGTAGCCTCCATGCGTTCCAGGGTGTTCTGGCCAAGGCGATGAAGCTGGCGCGCCAGAACCGCGCCGTAGTACAGCCTGATGACGTCCGCGTTGAGTTCCAAATCGGTACGCCTGACCTCAGCCCGGGCGGCATCGAGGCCGCCGAGCGATTGCTCCTTGTAGCCGCGCCGCATCCCTCCGTCGGCCAACAGCCATTTGAATTCTCCCCCGACCGACTCGGTCAGAGGGCTCATCAGCTTGATGTTCTGCGTGGGAACGGGGAACATCTGGGTGCTGGTGTTGATGGTTTGCCCGGGAAAGGCGACCGGCATCTGGATCGCGACCGGAGGAAAGCCGGGGCCGAAGGCGTTGGCGGGGATGGTGACGGTGGCCGTGCCGCCGGGAACAGAGATCGACTGCGCCGGGATGTACATGGTGCTGGCGGGATAGACGAAGTTGGGCGTGGAGCTCATCTCGTCAACGCCGCCTTTGGCGTCGACTTGCGGCCAGTACGCGGCCAGCGCCTGACGATGTTGCGCCTCGGCCATCGCCACCGCGAACTGGCTGGCGGGGCGGGTGTGATTCTTCTCGGCCGCGATGCGCAGGCACTCAGCGAGAGAGAGTTCCCGCTGGTCTTCCGCCACCGTCTGGCCGAACGCCGGAAGGTTCAAGGACATCTGGGGCAGTACACAAATGAAAAGGCCAAAGCAGATTGTGCGAGCGTGCGTCATGCCGTCTCTATCGTCAATTCCTAAGATCTCGTTAACCGCATGCGGTCGGTTCGGCAAAGAGCAACGCGTGGTTCAGCCGGAAGTCCTTCCAAGGGAGGAGAAAAGGCAAGAGAACTCCGGATCGCGGCAGGGAGCATTCGCGCCGTTCCGGATTGGGAATCTGCAAGCCATGTCTCATTGCCGCGCATTCCCTCTCCCTGGCTAGTGAGGCATCTACCGCGGCCACTGTGACCGCCGGATGGAGGAGCCGGCCATGCCGGTGCGGCGCATGCAGGCCGGATCCGTGCGGGGGAACCGGCGCCGCCGGCTGCGGTTTGTCCGGACAGGGCCGACGAACTTTGGCTCTTGACAACTCATAACCGTTTGGCTATGGTTTTGATTGTGACGGCGGCCAATACCAATTACGTGTTTCGCGCTCTCTCCGACCCAACGCGCAGGGCCATCTTCGAAGAATTGACGCGGCGGGGCGAACAGACCGTCCACGCTTTGACTCGCTATGCCGGGGTGTCGCAGCCGGCAGTCTCGAAGCACCTCACGGTGCTGAAGCGGGCAAAGCTGGTGCGGCATCGCCGCGAAGGCCGCGAGTCACACTATCGCGCGCAACCCGATGCGCTGGCGCCGATGGTGAACTGGCTCAATCTCTACGGCGCCTTCTGGCGCGAACGTTTCGATCAACTCGAAAGCCTTCTGCAAAGGATGGACAAATGACCAACACCGCCCCGACCCGCAGCCTCGTTATCGAACGGGAGCTGCCGCATCCGCAAGAAAAGATCTGGCGAGCGCTCACCGAGGGCGCACTGATCGAAGCGTGGTTGATGAAGAACGACTTCAAACCGGCGGTCGGACACCGGTTCAGTTTCCGATCGACACCCGTGCCGAACTGGGATGGGGTCATCAACAGCGAAGTGCTGGAGGTAAAGCCGACTTCGCGGCTGGCCTACACCTGGGCTTCTATGGGGCTGGAGAGCGTCGTGACCTGGACGCTGACGCCGACCGATGGCGGCACACACGTACGCATGGAGCACTCCGGTTTTCCATCGGAAGAAAGTGCTTCGTACAAGGGTGCGAAGTACGGCTGGCAGAGTTTCATCGGCAAGCTGGAGAGTGTAGTGGGAGGGTTGCAATGAAAGCGAAAACAAGAAACATCGGTTACTGGACGTCCACCATCCTCATCGCGTTCTTTATCGGCAGCGGCGGCCTCGCGCAGGTCGCGCAGTCTGTGGCCAGTCCTCATGGAGTGGTGCCCATCCTCGGCTACCCCATGTACTTTTTCGGCATCCTTGGAGTTTGGAAGGCGCTGGGCGCGATCGCCATCCTGGTGCCGCGTTTTGCGCGGCTCAAGGAATGGGCTTACGCCGGGATCTTCTTTGACCTGACGGGCGCGGCCGCCTCGTGCGCCGCCTCGGGAGGATATGGCGCTTACGGCTTTCACGTCATCGCTCCGCTCGTGCTCACGGGTATTTGTGTGGCGTCCTGGGCGTTGCGGCCGCCGAGCCGCGTGCTCGGGGTGATCTCTCCAGCCACAACCGGCGAGGTCGGGATAGGCTCACGCGCAGCAAAGCTTGCCTGAAGCTTCCAGCGGGTGCCAAGTTGCGAACAGATTCTTGTGAGCAGCAAGGCACCCGCGGGAGAATGCTGCCGGGTATCTCAGGCCTTGGCTGTGTTGCAGGCAACGGCCGCGCGAATCAGGGTTTTGAATGCTTTCTCGTTAATCTTGTCGCCCTGGTGGAAGTCAATGGCGCGTCTCATATTTCCATCGAGGCTGGAATTAAAGAGGCCCGCGGGGTCACTGAGCGAGGCGCCGTTGGCGAACGTCAGCTTTACGGCTTGCTTGTATGTCTCGCCGGTGCAGATGATGCCATCGTGGGACCACACGGGAACACCGCCGGGGTTGGAGGTTTTTTTCCATTTACATTCCTCGACGACTTCGGGGTCGGCCTGGCGGATCAAGGCGCGGAGGCGGGCGAGCATCTCTCCACGCCAGTCGGCGAGGGACTCGATTCTCGCGTCTATTTCCGCCGAGGCGGAAACCTGTCCAGCGGCTTCGATTTCACGGGAACTGGTTTTCTTGATCATAGGGGCGTGATTCTTTCCTCATGCTTGTGTCGCAATCCTGGTGTCGCAATCCTGGTGTCGCAATCCGGTGTTGCAGCGCCTGTCCGGCGTTTCAATCATAAGTGGCTGCTGGCTAAGATGGCGCCGCTCCGGAAAACGGTGCCACCAGGATACCGTTTTGAAGGATGAGTGGATCGTGGGCCTTTGAGACCAGCTAAATTGAGGGTTTTGGAGTCGAGGCGGGAGCGGCGCCTGGCGTAGAATCAGCCAGCTGAAGTTCACCAGAGGCCGGGGGTCGATGTGGCAAAGATTGAGTCGGTGAAAACCGAAAAGCCAATCAAGGGGAGTTTCAACAAAGGGAATCAGCATCAGCCGATTGCTGTCCCCGGTTATGGCTCCATCATTATCCGCGGGGCGCGGGAGAACAACCTCAAGAACGTTTCGCTGGACATACCGAAGCGGCGGATCACGGTGTTTACAGGGGTTTCGGGGTCGGGCAAGTCATCGCTGGTTTTTTCTACGATCGCGGCGGAGAGTCAAAGACTTATCAACGAAACCTATCCGGCCTTCGTGCAGCAGTTCATGCCGCATTATGGACAGCCGGACGCGGACGAACTCCTAAACATTTCGGCGGCCATCATTGTGGACCAGCAGAGGCTGGGCGGGAACCTGCGTTCGACGGTGGCGACGGTGACCGACACGGCGCAGATGCTGCGGGTGCTGTTTTCGCGCCTGGGCAAGCCGCATCTGCCCGCGCCGGGTTACTACTCCTACAACGATCCACGCGGGATGTGTGCGGAGTGCGAGGGCGTGGGGCAGGTGGCCGCGATGGACATGGCGGCGGTGGTGGACGAGACGAAGTCGCTTAAGGAGGGGGCACTGCTGGCAAGAGGATTCGAGGTCGATAGCTGGTGGTGGCTTATCTATGCGCGCTCTGGCATGTTCGATGTGAACAAGCCGATTCGCAAATACTCCGCGGAGGAACGCGCGAACCTGTTCGACCTCGACGACGGGCGCAAGATCAAGGTGGACAAGATCAACCTCACCTATATGGGCGTGGTGCCCAAGCTGAAGCAATCGCTGGGCAGCAAGGACCCTGAAGCGCTGCAGCCGCATGTCCGGGTCGAATATGACCGCATCTTTACGCGCAAGATTTGTCCTGCATGCAAGGGTGCGCGGCTCAAGGCAGAGGCGCTGGCGAGCAGAATTTCGGCAAGAAATATCGCCGAGATGTCGGCAATGCAGGTGAGCGACCTGGCAGAGCTGGTGCGCGGTCTCAAGGCACCCACTGCAGGGCCGATGCTGATGGCGCTGGCGGCGCGTCTTGAGAACCTGGTGACGATCGGGCTGGGCTATCTCAGCCTGGACCGGGAGAGTTCCAGCCTGTCGGGCGGGGAGAGCCAGCGGGTGAAGATGGTGCGCCATCTCGGCTCGTCGTTGACCGATATCACCTATGTGTTCGACGAGCCTTCGGTGGGGCTGCATCCTCACGACGTGGGGCGGATGGCGGGGTTGATGCAGCAGCTGCGCGACAAAGGCAACACGGTGCTGATCGTGGAGCACAAGCCGGACATGATCGCGATCGCGGACCACGTGGTGGATATGGGACCGCTGGCCGGCTCCAGGGGCGGCGAAGTCGTTTACGAGGGAGATTTCGCAGGCCTTCTGACTTCGGGCACGCTCACCGGCAATCACATGAGAAAGCACCAGCCGGTGAAGGACAAGGGCAAGGTGCGCAAGCCGAGTGGCGAACTGAAGATCCGGCACGCGCGGCTGAACAACCTTAAGGATGTGTCGGTGAATATTCCCAAAGGTGTGCTGACGGCGGTTTCGGGCGTCGCGGGGTCGGGCAAATCATCGCTGATCGTGGGCTGCCTGGCGCAGGCCTATCCGGAGACGATCATCATCGACCAGAACCTCGCGCGCGGCTCGCGGCGATCCAACACGGCGACTTACACCGGCATTCTGGACAACGTGCGCAAGGCATTCGCCAAGGCCAACGGAGTGGATGCGGCGCTGTTCTCGGCCAACTCGAAGGGCGCGTGCCCGGACTGCAACGGGCTGGGCGTCATCTATACCGACTTAGGGCATCTCGACCCGATGGCGACCACCTGCGACACGTGCGAGGGCAAGCGCTTTCTGCCCGAGGTGCTGGAGTACGGGCTGCGGGGGAAGTCCATCAGCGATGTTTACGAGATGAGCGTTGCCGATGCGGTTGGCTTTTTCAGCGAGCCGGCCATCAGCCGAGACTCTGCAAGGCCTGGACGATGTGGGATTGGGATATCTGACGCTGGGCCAGCCACTTTCTACTCTGTCGGGCGGCGAACGCCAGCGGCTTAAACTGGCGGCGGAACTGGGCAAGAAAGGAAACGTCTACGTGCTCGATGAGCCTACGTCGAGCCTGCATATGAACGATGTCGACACGCTGATCGGGCTGTTTGACCGCCTGGTCAGTTCCGGCTCCACGGTCATTGTCATCGAGCACAACCTGGACGTGATTGCGCGAGCGGACTGGGTGATTGACCTGGGACCGGGGGCCGGGCACGAGGGCGGGACGGTGCAGTTCGAGGGGGTTCCAGCCGATCTGGCGAAAAGTACGAAGACTCTGACGGGCCGTTACTTGTCCGATCGACGGAACCATCCCGAATAACCCAGCGGGGCGGACCGGTGGGGGTTTCCTGTTGTTTTCCCAATGGGACTGTGCGATTCTCCTGTTGGTAAGCCAAATGAATGGCGCTCCGGATCGGTGACGCATGAAACGGAAAAGGGATGTTCAGCAGGGGACGCTGGCGCTGATGGTTCTGAAGACGCTGGATGTTTTGGGCCCTCTGCACGGGTATGGAATCGCGCGGCGTATCGAGCAGATCAGCGGCGACTTGCTCTCTGTGAACCAGGGCACGCTCTACCCCGTGGTGCTGCGGCTGGAGCAGGAGGGCGCGATCGCGTCGGAGTGGGGGCCATCGGAGAACAATCGCAGGGCACGCTTCTACAGCCTGACGCGCGCAGGGCGCAAGATGCTGAATGCGGAATGTCGTGAATGGGAGCAGACCGCGGCGATCATCACACGTTTCTTTGAAGTGGATGCGGAGGACCTGGCATGAGAGCGGCGAGGCGATTCTTTACGCGGGCTTTCAATTTCGCTGCCGGGCGCCAGCGCGATGAGCGGTTGAGAGAGGAAATCGCAACCCATCTAGCCCTGCAGGCTGAAGAGAATGTGCGCGCGGGCATGGCGCCCGACGAAGCCCGCCGCCGGGCCCGGATGAAGTTCGGGTCTGTGGAGACGGTACGAGAGGGATATCGCGCAGAGGCGGGGCTTCCATTTGTGGAAACGGTGTTGCGGGATTTTCGTTATGCGATGCGGGTGTTGCGCAAGTCACCGGCGTTCACGATGGTTGCGGTCGTCACGCTGATGCTCGGCATCGGGGCCAACGTCGTGGTTTTTGGGGTGCTGAATGCGGTGCTGCTGCGGCCGCTGGCCGTGAGCGACCCGGCAAGCTTATACCAGCTTCGCCACCGGCAGTGGATGAAGGGACGGCTGCTGACCACGTCGTATCCGGCGTTGTTGGATTTTAGACGACGGGCTACCGGCTTCAGCGGACTAGCGGGAATCAACGGCTACTCGCACGCGGCGCTGAGATGGCGCAACGCGGTGACGAATGTGTCCGGCGATGAAGTGACGGGCAATTACTTTGACCTGCTGGGCGTGCAGCCGGCGTTGGGGCGGTACTTTCATGAGGCAGACGAGCACGGTTCGAATTCGGTGCCTTATGTGGTGTTGAGCGACGGCTTGTGGCGAAGGGCTTTTCAAGGGGATCGCAGCGTGATCGGGGCGACGGTGGAACTGAACAAGCATCCGTTCACGGTGGTGGGAGTGGCTCCGGTGCGATTCCATGGCACGGAGCGGTTGGTGTGGCCGCAATACTGGATTCCCATGGCGAACGAGGAGCAGGTGGCAGGGTCGGACTATCTGCAGAGCCGGGCATCGGTCGCGGTGACGGTGATCGGCAGGCTCAAGCCGGGGGTGACTGCGCGGCAAGCAACAGAAAATCTGAATGCGGTTGCGGCGGAACTGGGGAGGGAATATCCGGAGAGCGACGATGGTCAACCGCTGCGGCTGATTCATCCGGGACTTCTCGGCGATGAGGGTGATGTAATCAGAGGGTTTCTGGTGAGCGTGAATGTGCTGGCGCTGCTGGTGCTGGCGGCGGCGTGCGCAAACCTCGCTACGTTGTTTGCCGCGCGCGCGTCGGATCGCAGCCGGGAGTTGGCGTTGCGCATGGCTCTGGGATCGACGCGGAGGCGGCTGGCCGGGCAACTGCTGACGGAGGCGGCGGTGGTATCGCTGACGGGCGGAGGGGCGGGGCTGGCGGGCGCGGGGCTGTTGCTGGAGATTTTGAATCACTGGGACTCGCCGTATGGGCGGCTGGAAGTCAGTGTGGATGCGCGCGTCTATTTCGCCGCCATGGCATTGAGCCTGGGAAGCGCGCTGTTGTTCGGGATGATTCCCGTGCGGCAGGCACTGGGAAGTTCGCCGTTGCAGACGATGAAGAGCGAACCGGCGGACGCGATGCATGTCGGACGGTTTGCGCTGCGCGACATTCTGCTCGGAGCACAGATCGCGATTTGTACCTTGCTGGTGACGGCATCGCTGGTGGCAGTGCGGGGTATGGTGCGCGCGCTCGATACGCCTCTGGGCTTCAAACCACGGGGCGCAATGCTGGTGGACGTTGATTTGAGCCAGGTGGAGCAGACGAGCGATGTGACGCTGGTCAAGCAGAAGGCGATGCTCGAGGCGGCGCGCAACGTTCCCGGGGTGACGGCGGCGGGCGCCGTGAGCCGCACCCCGATGACGGGAGGGATGCGCGGGGTTCCGGTGTTTCGGCCGGGAACGACGCAATTCAAAATCGTCAACGCGGCGCTGGCGCCGTTTGTCTTTGCAATGTCGCCAGGTTATCTGGACGCAGCGGGCACACGGTTGCTGAGCGGGCGGGACGTTCGGTGGAGCGACACGACGAATGCACCGTTCGTGTCCATCGTGAATGAGACTTTCGCAGAGAAGATGTGGGGCAGGTTGCCGGCGGTCGGACAGCAGTTTGTATTGAGAGGCAAGCTGACGGAGGTGGTCGGAGTAACCGAGGATGGCAAATATCACGACTTGCAGGAAGCGCCGCAGCCCGTGGTGTGGGTTCCGATGTCGCAGTGGGAAGAGGGCGAAGCCGTGTTTGCGGTGCGCTCGCGGCGGACGTCGAGTGAGATGCAGACAGCGCTTCGAGAGGCGTTCAGCAGTATTGAACCCGATGTTCCCGTCACCGTGGAGAACTGGATCGATTCGCTGGACGGAGAGTTGTTTCCTGCGGAGGCGGCGACGGCGGCGCTGGGGGTGATGGGTTTGCTGGCGGCGATGCTGGCGGCTACGGGAATCTTCGGCATGGCAGCGTACAGCGTAAGCCGGCGAATGAAGGAGTTGGGCATTCGCGTAGCGCTGGGGGCGCGCAGGACGCAGGTGATGCGGGCGGCGGTGGGGCGTCCGATGATGCTGCTCGGGTTGGGATCGCTGTCGGGGCTGGCGGCGGGATTGTTCGCGAGCCGGCTGCTGGGGCAGATCGTGTACGGGGCCGACACGCGGGATCCGGTGGTGTTGGGGGGAGCGGCGCTGATGATGATGATGCTGGGCGTGGGGGCGGCGGCCATCCCGGCGCGGAGGGCGCTGGCGGTTGATCCGTCAAGACTGATGCGGGAGGAGTGAACGGGCTTCCCAGGCGCCTGCTGGGACGCCGCGCGACGAGGACTGAAGACCGTGCCGGCGCGCGGGAGGCGACTGCATCAGGCTCGCATCAGTGGCCGTGGCCGCCGAAGGAAATGCGAATGCCGGGAACCGCCGCGGGTGCGCCTACGGTTCCGGTGCCAGTGGTGATGGTGGTTTGACTGCTGCCGCGCAGCGCGATGATCAGCCCGGCGGCAACGCCTCCGGCCGCGGCGGTACCGAGGAGCCAATCGAGTTTCTTATGGGCAAAGAGGCCAACGTGCACGGGGGCTTCAGCGCCATGCCCGTCGACCAGGGTGAGCAGGTTGGTCTCTGCGATGGTCGCTGCGGCTTCGAGTTGTCCCTTGGTGGCGCGGACGCGGACGTTGAACTGGCCGCGATGGCGTCCCACCTGAAATCCGGAACCGACGGCGCGGCCTGCGGCATCGGTGGTGACGGTGAGCGAAGACGTGCCCGAGAAGGTGGCATAGGGTGCGCCGGATGCGGGGTTGTCGATGGTGAACAGAACCAGGGCACCGGCTACCGGCTTGTGATTTTCATCCTGAACTTCGACGATGGGCTCGCGCGCGGTGCGCTGGCGGATATCGTTGAGCGCTCCTTCGCCGTCAAGGATTGAGATGAAGAGCGAGTGCGGCTCGCCGGCGACGGCGGGAGCGATGGCCTGCGCGCGAGCCTCCATCGAGGCCGGGAGAATAGTGGCGAGAACAGCGAACAGGAGCTTGTGGGTTAAGGACAGCGGGGTGTTCATTGTGAGTTTGCACTCCCTGACGTTCCGATGGAATTGGTGAGCGTGACGGCGACGCCGGTGACTGAAGCGTCGGGGCTGCTCAGCTGGAAGTTCTGGGTGTAAGAGAACGCTGAGCCGTACTGGTCAGAGGATGTGGCGCTGTACCAGGGGCTGAACAGGGTTCCTACCGGAACGGTGACACTGGATTTGTTGAGAGCGGAGGCGCCGCTGCCGCTGAAGACAAAGTCAGCCTGAGTGACCTCGCGGGTGTTGGAGAAGCCGTTGATGACCACTGTGAGGAGCCCGTTGGCGTTGGTGAAAGAGACGCTGGTGATGACGGGGGCCGCGGGTGCGATGACGAGAGTGATGGGCGAAACGCCGGCCGGAGTAACGTCGACTCCATTGGCGGTCAGGACCAGGGTGACGTTGATGGTCCCGGCGACGGTACCGGTCTGCAACGCAACCTGCGGAGAGGTGAGCGAACCGGCGGGGATGGTGAAGGCGAGGGTGCGACCGCCGGTGGCGAACTGGACGGCTGGGTCGTCGATGCCGCTGCCGCTGGGCGTGAAGGTGAGGGTGAGGGTTCCTGCGAGGTCGACGGGATATGCGGTAGCGAGGTTGAGGCCGATGGTGGGCTGTTCGCCGGAGGTGACGGTGGCCGGGACGGAGACGGAGATGTCGGCGGCCTGAGCGGTGACGGAGAGGGAGAGGGTATTGCTGGTGAGTTTGGACGTGGAGTCGTATACGGAAAGGATGAGGGTGCCGGGAGTGGCGAGATTTTTAGCCGGAACGACGGCGGTGAGGGCGGTTGCGCTTTGCACGGTTGTCGCGAGTGCGGAGTTGCCCAGCAAAACCACCGAGGTGGAGGTGAATCCGGAGCCGGTGATCTGGATGGAGAGGGGGCTGCTGCTGAGGGTCACGCTGGCTGGATTGATTGCAGATAACGTGATGGGATTGAAGCCGACTTGCAGCGTGACCTGCGCGGTGGCGGTGGTGTAATCCCGACTGTCAGTGGGCGTGAAGGTAACTGTGAGCAGCTGTTGTCCTGCGGACAGGATGGTGCCGGCGCCGGGGTTGTAGACGAAGGAACCGGGAAGCGCTGTACCGGTTACTCCCGCGGCGGACGCGTCGAGTTGCGTGGCGCTGAGCGGGGCGGAGATGGTGATGGGCGCGGGCGCGGGCCAGGACAACTTGGGTGTGGCCTTGTTCACGGTGAGCGCGGCGGTGCTGGAGAGACTCTGCTCGGCGGCGGGGTTGGAATAGGCCACGCCGATGGTATGGCTGCCGGCGGCAAGAGATGCGGCGGTGATGGAGGCGGAGCCGTTGGTTACAGCGGTGGCGCCGAGCGAGATGCCGTCGGAGGTAAAGGTTGCGGTGCCGCCGGAGAGCGGTTTGCCGTCAGAGCCGGTGACGATGGCCGTGAATGTCTCCGTCTGCCCGTAGGTGATGGGATTGGCGGATTCTTCAATGGCTACCGTGGAGACCGTGGGCGTGTTGACCTGGATGGTGACCCCGGCGGTGGCGGTGGTGTAGTCGGTGGCATCGGTTGGGGTGAAGGTCACGCTGAGCGCGTGGGGGCCGGCAGTGAGCAGGGTACCGGCGGCGGGTGTGTAGACAAAGGTGCCGGGCAAAGCGGCGCTGGTTATGCCGGTCGCATTGGCATTGAGTTGGGTGGCGCTGAGCGGCGTGGACGTGTAGATCGCGGCAGGCGTGGGCCAGGTCAATTTAGGCGCGGCCTTGTTGACGGTGAGCGACGTGGAAGCGCTGAGGTTCTGACCGGACACGGGACCGGTAAAGGCGAGGGCCACCTGGTGGGTGCCGGCGGTCAAGGTGCTGCTGCTGACCGAGGCTGTGCCGTTCACGACGGGCGCTGATCCGATGAGCGTGCCATCGACGGAGATGGCGGCGGTACCGCCAGAGAAGGGCTTGCCGTCGCTGCCGGTGACGGAGGCGGTGAACGTTTCGCTCTGGCCGAAGGTGATGGGGTTGGCGGAATCCTGGACTGTGACTGACGCGGGCGTTGCCGCGTTGACCTGGATGGTGACCGAGGAGGTCGCGGCGGTGTAGTCGGTGGTATCGGTCGGAGTGAACGTCGTGCTGAGCACGTGCGGGCCGGCGGTGAGGGTGGTGCCGGCGGCGGGGTTGTAAAGGAAGGTGCCGGGCAAAGCTGCCGCGGTGACTCCGGTGGCGCCGGCGTCGAGTTGCGTCGCGCTCAGAGGAGTGGACGGATAGATCGGCGCCGGCGTGGGCCAGGCGAGGGTAGGCGTGGCCTTGTTGACGGTAAGAGAAGTGCTGCTGGTGAGGGTTTGACTGGTCGCGGGATTGGAGTAGGTCACGCCGATGATATGGGTCCCGCCGGACAGAGTCGAGGCGGTGATGGAGGCGGAGCCGTTGGTCACGGCAGAGGCGCCGAGCGAGATGGCGTCGGAGGTGAATGTCGCAGTTCCCCCGGTGAGCGGTTTGCCGTCAGAGCCGGTAACGATGGCGGTAAAGGTCTCGCTCTGCCCGAAGGTGATGGGATTCGAGGACTCCTGGATCACGACCGTCGATGCGGTTGGCGCGTTGACCTGGATGGTGACCTGCGTGGTGGCCGTGTTGTAGTCGGTGGCGTCAGTTGGGGTGAAGGTCACGCTGAGCGCATGGGGGCCGGCCGTGAGCAGGGTACCCGCGGCGGGTGTGTAGACGAAGCTCCCGGGCAGCGCGGCGCCGGTGACACCGGTCGCGTTGGCGTCGAGTTGGGTGGCGCTGAGCGGCGTGGAGGTGTAGATCGCGGCAGGCGTGGGCCAGGTCAATTTAGGCGTGGCCTGGTTGACGGTGAGCGATGTGGAGGCGCTGAGGTTCTGACCGGACACGGGACCGGTGTAAGCAACGGCCACCTGATGGGTCCCGGCAGTGAGTGTCGCGGCGGTGACCGAAGCGGTGCCGTTGGCCACGGGCGCTGATCCGATGAGAGTGCCATCGACGGAGATTGCGGCGGTGCCGCCGGAGAATGGCTGGCCGTCGCTGCCGGTGACGGAGGCGGTGAACGTTTCGGTCTGGCCGAAGGTGATGGGGTTGGCGGAGTCCTGCACCGTGACCGATGCGGGCGTTGCCGCGTTGACCTGGATGGTGACCGAGGTGGTCGCGGTGGTGTAGTCGATGGTGTCGGTCGGAGTAAACGTCGTGCTGAGCACGTGCGGGCCGGCGGTGAGGGTGGCGCCGGCGGCGGGGTTGTAGACGAAGCTGCCGGGCAAAGCCGCTGCGGTGACTCCGGTTGCGCTGGCGTCGAGCTGAGTTGCGCTGAGAGGCGTGGACGGATAGATTGGCGCAGGCGTCGGCCAGGCGAGCGTGGGTGCGGCTTTGTTGACGGTTAATGATGTGCTGCTGGTCAGCGTCTGATTCGTGCTGGTGTTGGTGTACGTCAGACCAATGGTGTGGGCTCCGCCGGAGATGGTGGTGGAGGAAACGGAGGCGGTTCCATTGACGACGGGGGCCGAGCCGATGGTGGCGCCGTCAACAGAGAAGGTGGCGGTGCCTCCCGATAACGGATTGCCGTCGGTGCCGGTGACGGAAGCGGTCAACGTCTCGCTCTGGCCGTAGGTTATGGGATTGGCTGAGTCGTGCACGGTGACCGTTGACGCGGTAGGCGCGTTGACCTGAATCGCGACCTGGGTGGAGGCGGTGGTGTAGTCGGTCGTATCTGTCGGCGTGAAGGTGGTGCTCAGGGTGTGCGGCCCGGCGGTCAGGGTGGTTCCCGCGGCGGGGGTATACACGAAGCTGCCGGGCAGGGCGCCTCCGGTGACGCCGGTTGCGGAGGCGTTGAGCTGGGTTGCACTGAGGGGAGTGGAAGTGAAGATGGGCGCAGGGGTCGGCCATGCGAGGGTGGGAGTGGCGGGGTTGACCTGAAGGGATGTCCCCAGCGTGTAGTGACTGGTCGAGCCGGTGGGGGTAAAGGTGACCTGGACCCCGTACACGGCGACGGGATAGATCTGGCCCGGGTTGATGGTGGCTCCGCCGGAGGTGAAGGTGTAGACGAATGTTCCGGTAGCGGGCTGACCGTTGATGGTGGCGGCGGCGTTGAATTCGCTTTGCGGCATGGGGCCGTAGGTGACGGGTGCGGGCTGCCAGTTCAAGGTCACGACGGCGGGCTGCGCGATCTGAAAGATAGGACTCATCACGCCGAAGGCCGGATCCTGAGAGGCACTGCTGAAGACCGGCACGATGGTCGCCAGCATTTCGTAGCTGCCGACGGTGCTCACGGAGAGGTCGGGAAAAGTCGCCGCGGTGACGCCGGCTGTGACGACGGGGCTCTGCGTCAGGGTGCCGCTCAGGTAGGAATATGCCTGCACGCCCTGCGACGTGAACAGGGAGACGGTGACAGGCACACCCAGGGGGTAGTTTTGGGTGTTGCCGTCGACTTCGAGGACCTGGACAGCGACGGGTGAAGCGAAGGGCTGGTTGGGCGTCCCGTTGGAGGGCGGAGTGAGGTAGGTGACGGCGTTGTAATGGGACTGCACCGCGCCGATGTCCATGGCGCTGCCGGACAGTCGCGAAAAGCCGCGCTGATCGACGGTATCGGACGTCAGGGAAGGATTACCGCCGTTGTACGCGGGACCTCCAGGCAGCGGCATCATGCTCTGGGTAGGTCCGCCGTTGAGGGCCAGGGGCCCGAGGTAAGGATTGACGGCGATCAGGTTATTGGAGCCGTTCTGAGAGGAACAGGTGTTGCAGTCGGAGTTGGCAGCGCCGGCGATGGGCGTGTTGTTGGCGATGATGGTGTTATCGATGTCAGGGGGACCGATCGATTCGACGTCGAGGCCGCTGCCGGATAGGCTTGCGGTGTTGCCAACGATGGTGTCGTTGAGAAGGGTCAGCGATCCATAGCCCTGGGTTCCAATGGCCCCGCCATTCTGCGTGGAGGTATTTGTGGTGAAGGTGCTCTCGGTAACGGTCGCGCTGCCGCCCGCGGCACAGAGGGCGCCTCCGCAGGCAGCCAGGTCGATGGTGCTTTGTGCTGCATTGCCATTGAACAGAGCCTGGGTGATATTGGCGGTGCCATAGTTGTAGATCGCGCCGCCGTAGGCAGTGACAACGTTGCTGGTGAAAGTCGTCCCGCCGGACATGGTGAGCTGGCCGCCGGAATCGTTGTCGATGGCGCCGCCGTAGACGCCAGTGTTGCTGGTGAAGAATCCGCCTGTGAACTGGGCGCTGCCGTTGTTATAAACGGCGCCCGCGCCACTCGTGCTCGAGTTGCTGGTGTAGGCAGATCCCTGGTCGGTGAGGAACCCGGTCGATTCGTTATCGACGCCGCCCGCGCCGGTGGTTCCGGTGTTGCTGGAGATGGCGCACTGCGACAGAGTCAGCGTGTCCTGGTTATAAATGCCGCCGCCCGCGGTGGCGCTGTTGCCCTTGATCGCGGTGCTTACAAGGACCACGTTCCCCGCGACGACCTGTATCGCGCCGCCGTCGGTTGCGCTGCCGCCGGTGAGGGTGAGTCCGTTGAGGCGCACCGGAGTTGATGTGTTGGGAACAGCGGCGGGGACAGGGCGTTTCAAAGCGGCGACGGGCCGCTTCGATTTCGCCATGGCAACGACCGGGGTCAGGCCCGTGTTGATGACCATGATCTGAACCTGGCCGTTGCCGGAGATGGTGACGCCGGAGCCGCCCGGATCGGTGATGGTCACGGGATAGTAGATCTGCAAAGGACTGGCCAGGGTGATGGTTCCCTGGACGGAGAAGCAGATGTCGGTGACGGTGGAATCGGCGAGCGCGGCGCGCAGGGATCCGGCTCCGCTGTCGGCCAGAGACGTGACGGTGTAGTTGCAGGTCTGAGCGGAAGCGGGGAGGGCGGCGAGAGCCAGGAGCAAGGCTGCTCCGAGCAGGGCTTTCAGGCGGGACAGAGCAGTGAATAAAGAAGCCGGGTTGCTGGATTTCATCGGGCGGCCCCGTTCGATGCAGCGGCGGCTGCCTTGGCAACTGCGGGAAGCGCAGGCACGAAGAAGGCTCGCGGTTCAGTGGTGCGTACGTCGAGGATCCAGACAGGCTGGCCAGCGGCCGCGGCAGTGACGGCGAAGAGGCCGTCGGGACTGATCGGCGTCATGGTCGAGGGCGTGCATGCGCAGGCGATTGCGGTTGGAGTGACACCGGCAGACAGGCCAACGCGGACGATTTGCGGCTTGCCGGTGTCTGCGACCAGTGCCCAGAGCCCGTCGGGCGAGACCGCAACGGCGGAGGGCTTTACCAGCAGGCCGCCGGTGGCAATGGCGGTTACAGCTGGGGATGTTCCGGAGATGTTGCCGACCCGGATGAGTTGAGCGGAGGCGTTGTCGGCGACAACGGCCGACTCGGTGGTTGACCCGGAGAATGAAGCGGCAAAGGCGGCGCCGCCCCACGCGCCGAGGGGGCTGATGGCTGCATAGCCGCGGGTCGCCGAAACGATGCCGAGTTGAAGCGCGGAGGAGCCGGGCTGTTTGACCGCGGCGAGCACGGTGCCCGTATCGCTGACCGCGGCGCCGGCGATCTGGCGGGTTGAACCCGCACTGAGCGAAGCGATCTGGGGTTTGGAGGGCAGTCCGGTAACAACCTGCATGGAACTGGTCGTCGGCGAGACCAGCACGGCGGCAGCGCCGGCGGGGGAGAACTGGATTCTGGAGTCGGAGGCGATTCCCGTGGCCAGGGTAACAGCGGAAGACGTGGCGAGGTCGAAGACCTGCAGGGTTCCGTCGGTGTGCAGAACCAATGCGGAAGCCCCGGCGGGTGATGCCGCGGCAACTCCGATGTCCGGGATCTCGGACAACGCGGCAGATCCGTAATGAGCTGCGCCGGTAACCCCGAGGATGGGATAGAGGTTGCGGGAATCGCCCTGCCAGACATAGCCAAGTTGCAACCCGGATGTAGAGAGCGGCGTACCGCCGGAGGCAGTGTTGCTTCCGAGCGGTTGAGGTGCTTTCGTGCCTGTGATGCCGCAACCCGTCAAAGCGGCGAGCAAAGCTGCACGAAGCACAAGCGTGGCGCCTGCGTTCCAAGACTGAGCCATGATGTTCCTGATAGGCGAGATGGGGGAACCGTTGTGCAGATTCGGGTCGGATTATAGCCAAGCGGGTTTAGCAAATCCATCAAAAAACGAAGTGGCAAGTAAATGGCGGCTTTCCGGCCAGTAAAAAAACTGTGGCTATGGATCGTTGTTGAAGTGGCTGTAACACTGGAGGGAAGCCTGGGACATCCTACACAAGGTGAATGCCGTGACAGGGAACGAAATCCGGGCCCAGGACAAAGGGCACAACCTGGGCAGAGGGATCGCGCTGATTGTTGCGGGGTTTCTGTGTTCAGCGGTGATGGGTGCGGTGACCAAGTCGCTGCACCAGGTCTCTCCCCTTCTCATGCTGTTCTTCCAGTACGCAATTGGATTTCTGTGTTTTCTTCCTTCCGGGTTGCGGCTGGGACGGAGGGAGTTGAGTACCGGGCGGACGGGTTTGCAGATCTTCCGCAGCGTTGCGGGATCGGCGTGCCAGCTGCTGTTTTTCATGTCGCTCGGACATCTGCCGCTGCTCGATGCATCGCTGCTGTCGAATGCGGCACCGCTTTTTATTCCACTGGTGGTATGGATGTGGTCGCGCAAGCCGATCACGATGCAGGTGGCAGTGAGCCTGGTGATCGGGCTGGCGGGAGTGTTGCTGATTATCCATCCGGGACCGCAGCTGCTGCACGAACCTGCCGCCCTGTTGGCGCTCAGCTCCGGTGTGTTGTCGGCGATCGCCCTGGTGGCGACAAACAAACTTGCAGAAACCGATCCGCCATCGCGAACGCTGATCTACAACTTCGGCGTCTCGACTGTACTGCTGATTCCGGTAGCGGTGAAGGTGTGGCAACGGTTGTCGGAACGCGACTGGATCATGTTGTTTGCAATCGGGATTTTATTCGCGCTGACGCAATGGTTCATCATCCTGGCCTACCGCTACGCATCGGCAACGGAGCTTTCTCCATTCAATTATTCAGTGGTGGTGTTCGCGGGGATTCTGGGATGGCTGATCTACGGCAACGTGCCCAACGCCGCGGCGGCCGCGGGAACGCTGCTGATTATTGCAGGCGGAGTGCTGAGCATCAGGAAGGGCCATGCGGAAGGCAAAGGCTCGTGGTTCGGCGCGGGTCACTGGCATCTGTTCTGGAAGAGCGGCGGCCGGAGCGGAGCACTGCGCGCGGGGGAGGTGGAGCGATAGGATGGTAAGTCAACCACAAAGGAGAAGCTGATGAATTTTCAATCGCCGTCGCGGCGAGACGTGTTGAAGGGAGCGGCCGCATCCGTGATGGCGTCGGCAATGAAGGGTAGTGTGTCATGGGCGGCAACGGGAAGTTCCGAACTGCCTCACGCGCGGCCGGCGGCGGGCGATCGCCATTTCACATCGAAGGCGATCGAGGCGGCGATTCCCGCGCTGCAAAAGAAGATGGCGGACCCGGCCCTGCGGATCCTGGTTGAGAACTGTCTTCCGAACACGCTCGATACGACGGTGCATCCGGGCAGTTTCGATGGAAAGCCCGATACGTATGTGGTCACGGGCGACATCGATGCGATGTGGCTGCGGGATTCTTCGGCGCAGGTGTGGCCTTACCTGAACTACGTGAAGGAAGACAAACAACTGCGAGAGCTGATCGAGGGAGTGGTACGGCGGCAGACGCGCATGATCCTGATCGATCCGTATGCCAACGCATTCATGCGCGAGCCCGGCGATGCTCCGCTGTCATGGGCGGTCAAGGACAAGACCGACCACCATCCGGGAGTGGGAGAGCGCAAGTGGGAGATCGATTCGCTTTGCTATGCGATCCGGCTGGCGCATGGTTATTGGACTGCGACAGGGGACGACGGACCGTTCGATGCGCAGTGGAAGGCCGCGGCCGGGGCGGTGCTCAGGACGTTTCGTGAACAGCAGCGCAAAACGGGACAGGGGCCGTACAGTTTTCAGCGGGACAGCGCGGTTCCCTACGACACGGTGGCGCTGTCGGGGTTTGGCAATCCGGCGCGGCCGAACGGAATGATCTTCAGCATGTTCCGGCCGTCGGACGATGCGTGCATCTACCCGTTGTTTGTGCCCGCCAACCTGTACGCGGTGAAGGCGCTGGGGTGGCTGGCGGACCTGGCGGCGCATGCCGCGCACGATGCCGGGCTGGCGCAGAGCGCGACCGAACTGGCAGCCGAGGTCGACAAGGCGGTGCACGAGCACGGGCATGTGCAGCATCCGCGCGCGGGACTGATCTGGGCTTACGAGATTGATGGCTATGGCAACAGCCTGTTGATGGACGACGCTAATGCGCCCAGTTCCCTTTCGCTTCCTTACCTCGGCGTGTGTGGCGTGGACGATGCGACGTACCAGCGCACGCGCAGCTTTGTGCTCAGCCCGGACAATCCCTACTTCTTTCGCGGCAGCGCGGCGGAGGGGATCGGCGGTCCGCACATCGGCCTGAATGCGGTGTGGCCGATGTCGATCATGTTCCGCGCGTTTACGGCCCGGGATGTGGGAGAGGTTCGGAAGTGCCTGCGCTGGCTGCGGGATACTACAGCGGGAACGGGGTTCATGCACGAGTCGTTCCAAAAGGACAATCCGGCGGACTTCACGCGGGCGTGGTTTGCCTGGGCCAACACACTTTTTGGCGAGCTGATTGCCAAGCTGGCGAGCGATCGTCCAGCGGTGCTGGCCGAACCTTTGATTTGAGGTTTCGGCTTCGCCTGTTACAAAGCTGTCAATTGAGATGTAACCCGGACTCAGAACCCTCCTCAGGAGAAAACCCCGTCATCTAACTCCGGGTTGGAATGGACGCGAATCTCGGCGCGGGGAAACGGATATGACTGATCAGTTGAACGGCCAGGTGCTGATCGTGGGCGCGGGTCCAACCGGACTGACCGCAGCGCTGGAGTTGAGACGGTTTGGAGTGCCGGTAACCATCGTCGATGAGATGGAAGCGGCCTCGACGACGTCGCGGGCGGTGGGGATTCAAGCGCGGACGCTGGAAGAGATGCAGTTGCGCGGGTTGTCAGAGGAGTTTGTGCGCCTCGGGCACCGCGCGACAGGCGTAAGCCTCTATGGGGGCGGCAAGCAGGTGGGCCGCCTCAACTTCACCGGGATCGAAAGCAGTTTCAATTACCTGTTGTTTCTGTCGCAATCGGAAACAGAACGAATTTTGCGCGAGGCCCTGGCGAAGCTGGGTACGACGGTGGAGCGCGGGCGAAAGATGATCGCGTTTGCGCAGAGCCCAGCGGGGGTGACGGCCACGCTGCGAAGCCGGGACGGTTCGCTTGAGGAGGTGCACGCGGCTTACCTGATCAGCGCGGAAGGGGCGCACAGCACCGTCCGCTCCACGCTCAATCTGCAGTTCAAGGGCAAGACGCTGGAAGCGAATTATGCGCTGGGCGATCTGAACGCTGATGGAGAACTGCCGGACTCCGACATCCACATCTTTTCGTCGGAGCATGGTTTCATGGGGCTGTTCCCCATGGGCGGTCCGCATTTCCGCTTTATTGCGAGTCACCCAGCGAGTGAGCCTTCGACCAGCGCGCCGCCGACGCTGGCGGAGTTGCAATCGATCTACGACGAGCGGTCACCCATTGCGGCGCGGTTTCGGGATTTGAGCTGGAGCTCATGGTTCCGCATCAACAGCCGCATGGTGGACACGCTGCGCGCGGGGCGAATTTTTCTGGCCGGCGACGCGGCGCACATTCACAGCCCGGCGGGCGGGCAAGGGATGAACACCGGGATTCAGGACATGATGAACCTGGGCTGGAAGCTGGCCCTGGTGCTCGATGGGCGGGCGCCGGAGAGTCTTCTCGACACCTACGAACAGGATCGGCTTCCGGTGATGCGTTCCATCCTGACGGGGACCAAGGCGCTGACGGAGATCATAGGCAGCGAGAGCCCGGTGGTGCGCAACATGTTCAACCACATCGCGCCGCTCATCGCGGGCACGGAGTTCGCGCAACAGAAGGGGGCATCGCGAATCAGCCAGATCGCATTGAATTACCGCGAGAGTTCCTTGTCGGGGGACCACGCGGCTTCGGGCTCGCTGCGTGCGGGCGACCGGGTGCCGGACATAAAAGTTGGAGTGATCGATCCCGATTCAGCGATGCAAGAGCGAGGGCTGATGGAGTTGCTGGATCCGAACCGGTTTACGCTGCTGCTGGCCAACCACGTCGAAGATTCGGTGAGGAGCGAGGCCCTGGCAGCAGTAGAGCCTTACCATGACCTGATCCGCGCGATGCACATTGGAGCGGGAGAGCCGGCCGGCGGCGGGGCGTTCAACAAGCACTTTGGCCCAAACTTTTCGTTGGCGCTGGTCAGGCCGGATGCGTACATCGGGTTTCGCGGAGGGCATCATGCCGCGGGACGGCTCGCCGAGTACTGCAAGCGGTGGCTGACACCGATGGCGGGCCGGAAGCCGGCTTAAGGGACGCGAGGCTCAGGCTTTGCGTTTGCTGCGGGCGCGGGATTTTCCGCGACGGCCATGGCGGGCGCTGCTTCCCGAATTCGCGGCGACCTGGCGGGAGCTTGCGGCGTGGCGGCCGTGGCGGCGGATCACAGCAGGACGAAGGATGGCTCCGACCCGGCGTTCGGCACCGGAGGGGCTGTCTCCGTAGCGCGGATCGAGCATGGCGATCACGGCCACGGCGCGAGTGCGATAAAGACGCGCCCACTGGCTGTGAATGAGAGATTGCTGCACGCCGCTCCAGTATTCGGGGCTGTAGGCAACGGGGGCGGGCTCAAGCGACACAGGCGCATCGGCACCGGGAGCAGGACCGCCGAAGTTGATGAGGCCGAGGAACTGGCTGAACTCCTCGAGATTTACGCCCATCTGGTAGACGAGCTGGCTGAGCGCGATCTGCTGCGAGGGGGTCAGCTGGTCGAAGTTGCGGCAGTAGGCGCGGGCGTTTTCGACGGCCTGCACGGCGCCGATGCGCAGGAGCAGGGTGGCGTCTTCGTCGCGGATGTCGGGGTCGAGCATGCCGATGTGCTTGCGGAATTGTTTCTTGTTCCAGAGGGCGGTGCGCTCATGAAAACGATCGAGGATGGCCGACAGGCGCTGGGGATCAAGGCCGGCGGCCTGCCACAGTTCGGCGGATGAGGGCTCGATGAAGGGGTGGGGGTTCAAGGGATCGCGCTGGGCATGTTCGCGGGCGGGAAGGTCGAGGCTGAAGCCGGCGCCAATGAGGGGCTGCCCGGTTTTCGGGTCAGGATAGGCGGCGAGCACCCAGCCCTCGTGGCGGCGGTCGCGGAGGACGTCCATGAGATTGCTGAGGGGGAAGCGAATTTCCGACTCTTTGAAGTCCATCAACAGCTGCACGGCGGGCGTGATGCCGGTCATGCCGGGGACGCGGTCAAGGTTTCCGGGCACGTTTTGCGGAGCGCGTTGAAGGTCCGCGCCATCGCCGGCAGCGGGCAGCGGAGGCAGCGCGGTGACCTGGGCGGGCGGGTTCGCGATCTGCGCGTGAGCAGAGACGGCGATCGCGCATCCCAGCAGGAAGGCGGCAGGGCGCAGGTGGCTAGCGATCATGACTTTCCTGTAAATGGAATCTTCTCATCTTGAACATCTCGCTAAAACGCCGGATCGGCAATGACCGAAAAGCGTCACGTCACCAAAGAGTTATGACCCGGTTCGTTTTCGGAAGTCTCAGGACCGAAACGGGCTGACGTTCTCGGGCTCGGGTATCCTGTTGGTTGAACACCACTCCTCATCTACGCGAGGCGCCGAGCGCATGGGCTACGGCAGCTGTAGTGCTGTGCGGAGTCTGCGCGTTTCTCGAGCTTTATTGCACGCAGCCGCTGCTTCCCTCACTGGCGCAGATTTTTCACGCGTCGAAGACCGGGGTCAGCGCCACAGTTTCGGCGGCGACGCTGGGGGTGGCGATCTCTGCGCCGGTGTTTGGGGCTTTGACGGAGCGGCTGCCGCGCAAGCGGGTGATCGTTCTGTCGCTGGTCGGCGTGTCGCTGCCGACGTTGCTGGCGGCTACATCTGCCTCGCTCAACCAGCTTATTTTCTGGCGGTTTCTGGAAGGCATCACGCTGCCGGGAATCTTCGCCGTGGTGGTCACATATATCGGGGAAGAGTGGCCTCCGCAGCGGCTGGCGCTGACCATGAGTTTCTACGTGAGCGGAACCGCTCTGGGAGGATTTCTGGGGCGGCTGATCAGCGGGTTCCTGGCGGAGCGATTCAACTGGCGAATCAGTTTTTTGACGCTGGGGGCGGTTTCGCTGGCGGGCGCGGGGGCGGTGGCGGCGTGGCTTCCGGCGGGACGGGGACGGGCACCGATTCAGGGGAAAGGGAGCAGATGGGGAAGCCTGCCGGTGTTCCCTTACCAGGTGCAGGCGCTGTTCCGGATCCGACGACTGGTGGCAACGTTCGCGGTGGGATTCATCGTCTTGTTCTCGCTGGTGAGCGTCTTCACCTGGATCACGTTTCACCTCAGCGCCGCGCCGTTTCTGCTATCGACATCGGCGCTGAGTTCTCTGTTCCTGGTTTACCTCGTGGGGCTGGTGGTGACGCCGGCGGCGGGCTATCTCATTACCCGGGTGGGTCTGCGGGCTGGGATAGGCGGGGCGATTGGCTGTTCGATGGTTGGGGTGCTGCTGACCCTGGCGCCATCGCTGACCGTGGTGATCCTGGGACTGACGCTGCTTTCGTCAGGGGTGTTTGTGGCCCAGACGGCCTCGCAAAGCCATTTAAGGATGGCGGCGCCGCCGGGGGCGCGGGTAACCGCGGCCGGGCTTTACCTCACCTGCTACTACATGGGAGGAACCGCGGCCGGGGTTTTGCCGGGGATTTTCTGGGCATTGGGAAAGTGGCCGGCGTGCGTGGCATTCATTGTCGGGATGCAGGCGGTGGCGCTTCTCATCGCGCTGGCGGGCTGGCGGGACCCGCAAGCAGCGCAGCCGGATTCGGTGGTTTCTCAAGGAGCCGGACCGCTATCCGACACAATCCATGAACCTATCGGGCGGGAGACGAATCTAAACTGACGAATACAGTTTTGGTGACCGCGGTGGGGACCGGCAAATCCGGATAACCATGGGAGCGGTCCTGGCACCACCTATATTCCCCTGTGGAATCGTTAAAATCCTGATGTGAACCCTTGAGGAGGAGTTTCTTGGCCGAGGTGGGACTCCCGAAACCGGCCGGCGCTGGAGATGCAACTGGCGGAGCGGCGCCGGCAGCGACGATGGTCAATCCGCAGGCGCAGGCGCAGTGGAAGCCGCGCACTAATCCGTGGCTAATCGCGGCAACCGTGGCGCTGGCGGCGTTCATGGAGGTGCTGGACACTTCCATTGCGAACGTTGCGCTGCCGCACATTGCGGGCAATCTAGGCGCCAGCACGGACCAGGGAACCTGGGTGCTGACCAGCTACCTGGTCTCGAATGCGATTGTGCTGCCGCTGGGCGCGTGGGCGTCGAGCGTGATGGGGCGCAAGAATTTCTTCCTGTTCTGCATCGTGATCTTCACCGTCGCGAGTTTCATGTGCGGGGCGGCGCCGTCTCTGCCGCTGCTGCTGATGTTTCGCATTCTGCAGGGAGCGGGAGGCGGAGGACTGCAGCCGATGGCGCAGGCCATCATGGCCGATTCGTTTGAACCGCACAAGCGCGGCCAGGCCTTTGCGCTGTACGGCCTGGTAGCGGTGCTGGCTCCTTCAATCGGGCCGACGCTGGGCGGCTGGATCACCGACAACTATTCGTGGCGATGGATTTTCTTCATCAATATCCCGGTGGGCCTGCTGGCGTTCATTCTCGTGACCCGGCTGGTGGACGATCCGCCGTGGATCAAGCCGGACCGGTCGCGCCTGCTGAACGTGGACTTCACCGGGCTGGCGTTTTTATCGCTGGCCATGGGCGGAATGCAGATCATGCTGGACAAGGGCGAAGAGAATGACTGGTTCTCCTCGGGCTTCATCCAGTTTTTCGCGGTGATGTTCGTAGGCGGCATGATCGCCCTTGTGATCTGGGAGTTGCGGGTCAAAAACCCGATCATCAACCTGCGCCTGTTCCGATTTAAGAACTTCGCTATCTGTTGTTTTCTGATGATGCTGGTGGGCGGCGTGCTGAACGCGAATACGGTTTTGCAGCCGCAGTTTATGCAGACACTGCTGGGTTATACGGCGACTACGGCGGGAATGGCGCTGACGGCAGGCGGTTTTGCGCTGGTGATTGTGATGCCGCTGGCGGGCTGGGCGACCAGCAAGGTGTCGGCGCGCACGCTCGCGGTGGGAGGATTCATCCTCTTTACGTTCACCTTCCGCTACGCGGCGGCGGTGACGAGCCTGGACATGAGCTTCGGGAAGTCTTCGTGGCTGCGCGTCATCCAGATGCTGCCGCTTCCTTTCTGCTTTATCTCGATTACCAATGCGGCGTATGTGGGGATGCCCAAGGAAGAAAGCAATCAGGTCGCGGGTCTGATCAACTTCGCGCGTAACATTGGCGGCAGTATTTTGATTGCCCTGACCAATGCCCAGGTAACGAGCCGGGCGATGTGGCACCAGCAGCATCTGCAGGCCGACATGCAGCCGGGAATGCCGGGGTATCAGCAGCACCTCCAGGCGCTGCAGGGCTTCCTGGGAAACACCTTCGGGGGACCGAACAGCGCCGGGCTGGCCATGGCGTCGCTCTATAACCAGCTCAATCAACAGGCCCAGATGCAGGGCTACCAGGATGTCTACATCGAGCTGTCGTGGATGTCGGTGTGCCTCATCGTCCTTGCGTTCCTGTTGAACAAGAACCGCCCCGGGCAGGGTCCGGGCGCGGGCGCGATGCACTAAACCGGGATATACGCCGATGCTGATGGCAGCATCAAATCAACCAGTTCACACCTCGCCACTTCAGCGGCGCGGGATGAACCGGGCAGGGCTCGTTGGCTTAAATTGCATTTAGATATGGCTGTCCGCCGGCTTGCTTGCGATCCCCTTCCTTTGGCTTAGCTTTCATGCGAAGGCGGAGTGAGATTGTGAAGGAGGGTGAAGGAGTGAACTGCGGAAGGGGATTTTCGGCGGCAGTGCTGGCGGTTGCGTTGTCGCAGGCACTGACGGCGGCTGCCATCACCAGGGCGCCCGAGACCGCGCATTATTCCGCGGCCCAGCTCAAACAAATGATTCGCCAGGCGCATACGCAGAACGACTACCTGGCACTGGCGCGGTATTTTGAGCAACGCCACCGTGAATATGTTGATCAGGCGGCAGATGAGATGGCGGAGTGGGCACGCAGAAGCCAAATCACCGATGGGCCGGCCGCCAAGTATCCGCGGCCTGTCGACGCGGCGAGAAACCTGTATGACTATTACGCCCACCAGGCGGACGACGCGGCATTCCAGGCCGACAAATTTCACCGCTTCGCGGAAGGGGTAGCCGCTCTGGACGGGCACTAACAAGGGCGGTCGGGAGACTTAGGCAGGTAAAAACGAAGGCGCCAGAAACCTTGCGGCTTCTGGCGCCTCCCGGGTGCCCTTTGATCTTCGAATTCAACATCATCCGGCCTGGCCTGACGATGAATCTTCGACTCCGATCAGAATCATGGTCTCCGGATCAACCTTCCGCGCTGTCTGGTCTGAAAGTTTCCGAACCATTCGCGGCAAGCCGCGCACGATTCTTCAATTCCCTTCCCAACCATCGCTTCGAGCCGTTCCGGCGATCCTGCTCCCGTTATCATCCTGCTGCTGACTCAGATCGCGGCCGCGACCACAAAGCTTGCAACTGAATTCCTTCGGTTCTCGAATCTCCTGCCTGGCTGGAATCGCAACTTCCAATCGTCTGCAGCCTCGGGCGTCCGGACAAGCCGTCCACCATCGTCTGCTTCCAACTGACCTTTACGCTTCGCGCCAGACCGGCGCCAATTTCCCGATTTTCGCCGAACTTTGCATCGCCTGCCGTGCCGAGGATGAGTTTCCAATGTCCTGCGAATCTTCTATCCCGCGACTCGCGCCGCGAAGCGAATCTCCGCTATCAATCGAATCTTTGCATCTACCTGCGTGGCAGGAAATGTTGTTTTCGCTTCCCTACCGGGCTACCAACTGAAATGACTGTAGGAGCGGTGCGCCTGTGGACGCAAGTGCAAAACTTGACAAAACTGTGGATATTATGATCGTATTCTCGAATTCCAGTTAACCCGCTCAGATTCTCTCACTGCCTTATCCCACCTCACTGCTAAACCCCGCCCGATGTTTGTATACTCTCGGTGTTTCCAAAATCACTATGGAGAAACCGAGTATGTTACGGGTTCCGCATCCTTCGTGGCTTTCTCGTGCTGCTGCGTGCACGACTGTGTTTTTGCTTTTATCGCCGTTGATAGCTCGTGGCCAGAATCCGGCTCCGCCGAGCGCTGCTCCATCGCCGGCGGGTGCAACTGCGGCCGCCGATCAGCCAGCCTGCACGATGCTGGCCGATCAGGAGATTCCGCTGAACGCGACGATCCAGGCGAAAGTCACCGGGCTAGTCAGCGCCTCTCATGCGAAGGTGGGCAAGGATCTCTGGGTGACCGCGACATATGGCATGGCGTTCCCGGGTTGTTCATTCGCGGCCGACAGTTCGATTTATGGAAAGGTGACGGGGGCATCAGCGTCGAAGAATCCTAATGCGTCGGAGCTGTCACTCCAGTTCGATCACATTGACTGCATCGGGCACAACAAGCAGGCGATGAAGTTGTACCTGATCGGCGTGATCGCCCCACCCGAAGATTCCGGCTCGTCGCACGACAACGCGCCCACCGAGATTCACGGCGCCAGACAGATCTCTGACACCGCAGCCAGCTCTGCCTACGACGCAAAGCTGAATCCCGGCGGGCCGGCGCACACCGTTAAACCGGGAGCGGTGGTGGGCTTCAAGAACCTGAAGCTGGAACCGCAAGGCGGTCCCGCGTGCAGCGCGCGGATGAGCAGCACGAACAAGAACATTGAGCTGGGTCCGGGAACGACCTTGATCCTGGCGCCGAACGCGTCGAACTAGAGCCTGCAAGGGCCGGGCTGAACCTGGCGTCCCTGTCTGAAGGAAGGTGACAGGCGGCGCAACGCAGTTGTTGGTGTGCGGAACACCGAAGCCGTGCGGCGGCCATAGAGCGCGCCATACGCTCTGCGCGGCGATCCAGAAATGTTTACATGACAGGCGGCGGCAACATGGGGCGGCGGTGGTTCAACTCGTCACGTACCAGGGTCAAGCCGAGAATGCAGCGCTCAAACCAGTCGGACAAGCGGCCAAAGAGGGGCGCTTCCTGCTCGTATTCGAACAAGTTGAACTGGCTGACGATGAAGTAGCTTTCTTTGCCGGCGTGGATCAGCTCACTGAGGGATGGCTGGTGGCGGCGGCGATGGTGCCCCTTGTCGACGGCCTCGGGATACATGCCGGCGACGAACAGGGCGTAGTCGCCGATGTGTTTGCGGACCATACGTTCCGCGTCAAACGAGGAGGCGGTTCCGTTGACGGGATCGGCGGCGGTCATCATCTGGCCGAGTTCGTCGATGGGGCGGCCCATCTCGTCGCGCACCTTGTAGAGTTTTTCCGCCTGGGAGAATTCGCACAGGAGGCGGGCGACGTATCCGGTCACATCCGGATCATTCAGGCCCAGTTTGCCTTCGTAACTGTTGCGTACAGCTTGCTGGAAGAAGGATTCGAGAGGATGCGACTGGCGGCTCAAGTGGACCTCCGGGAGCGGAATCGCGATCATTCGCTCTGGGCCGCGCGCAGCCGGGATGATCAAGAGGCCGAAACCGGTATCCGACTTGCGCGCAGCCGGAAAGCACCAGCCACTGCCCAGAACACTTCTGAAAAACAAACAGCCGGCACGGAGAAAATGCCGTCCTTAGCTGATTTGAATCCGATTGCACCGAAATTGTTGCGTCGGGCCGACCGAATTTGCTAGCAGTTCAGCCGGCCGATTGCAAACGTGCCAAGGACTAGACCACTTGCGAAGGCAGGGCGAGGCGCTTGCCCATCTCTTCGCGCACCAAGGCCAGGCCCAGAATGTAGCGTTCGAACTGATCGGAGAGGCGCGTAAACAGCGGCGCTTCCTTCTTGTACTCGAACACGTTGAACTGGCTGACGATGAAGTAGCTCTCTTTGCCGAGCTTGATCAATTCGCCCAGTGTGGGGCGGCGGAGATGTTCGCCGACGCTGCCGGTGTCGATCGCTTCGGGAACCATGCCGGCTACAAACAAGGCGTAATCGCCGAGGTAGCGGCGCATGGCGCGCTCCGCATCGAACGAGGGCGCGGATCCGTTGACGGGGTCGGAGGCCAGGGTCATAGCCTGCAACTCTTCCATTGGATGGCCCGCGCCGTCGGGTCCACGGAAGAGGCTATCGGTCTCGGAGAAGTCACAGAGAACGCGGGCAACGTAATTGATGACATCAGGATCGTGCAGACCGAGTTTGCCTTCGTAACTATCGCGAACGGCCTGCAGGAAGAAGGGTTCCAGCGGATTTGCCTGGGTTTGCATACACGCCTCCGTGAGCGCAGCGTTGTCTCGAGTAGATATGCCCCCGGTGCAACGTGCGCATCATCCCCGGAGCATATGCCCGGCCTTGGCTCAATTGCTTGCTATGAAACAAAGAATACCTCAATAGTTGCGGTCCAAAGTGATACGTATCACTTTCGTTGTAGAGAAAAATGCGGAAATGTCTCTCTAAATACAACGGGCAGCCCCGAGGGGCTGCCCTGTTGACCACATCAACGCGGAATGTCAGGCGTGTGCGGGAGTGCGCGACTCAAGTTCTGCGAGGCGATTGGCCAATAGATTCTCGAGTTTAACCAGCGCAGCGGTGAATCCTTCGATGCCTTCTTTAAGTTTGTCGTGGGCCATGCGGTCTTCCGCGTGCATGCGTTCGAAGGTCGCTTCGTCCATCGCAATCTTTTCAATGTTCATCGATTGAGCGGCGTTGGGATCGAGTTTGCGCGGCAACTCGTCCTGGGTCGACTCGAGTTCGGCGAGCAACTGGGGCGAGATGGTGAGTAGATCGCAACCGGCAAGTTCCCTGATCTCCCCGATGTTGCGGAAGCTCGCGCCCATGACCTGAGTCTTGTAGCCGAACTTCTTGTAGTAGTTGTAGATCTTGGTCACGGACTGCACGCCGGGGTCATCGGCGCCCTGATAGTCCTTGCCGGTATCTTTCTTGTACCAATCGAGGATGCGTCCGACGAAGGGAGAGACGAGTGTGACCTTGGCCTCGGCACAAGCGACCGCCTGATGAATGCCGAAGAGCAGAGTGAGATTGCAGTGAATGCCTTCCTTCTCAAGCGTCTCGGCGGCGCGGATGCCGTTCCAGGTGGAAGCGATCTTGATGAGCACGTGCTTGCGGTCGATGCCGGCTTCGTCGTATTGCGCGATGATGCTGCGAGCCTGCTCGATAGTGGCTTGAGTGTCGAATGACTTGCGCGCGTCGACTTCGGTGGAGACGCGGCCGGGAACGATGGCGAGAATCTTCTTGCCGAAGGCTACGGCGAGGCGCTCAAAGGCCAGTGCGGCAACTTCTTTATCGCTGGCGCTTTCGCCTTTGTCGTCGCGGGCCTGCTTGAGAACGTCGTCAACGATCTGCTGGTACTGAGGCATCGCGGCAGCGGTGGCAATCAGCGACGGATTGGTGGTGGCGTCGGTTGGACGAAACTTTTCCATCGCTTCGATGTCACCTGTGTCGGCGACCACGGTGGTATAGTTCCGCAATTGTTCTAACAGATTCTGCGGCATGAAATCCTCCTTGGGGAAGGGTGGGGACCTGGTTCGCCTGCGCCCTGGAATCGACCTGCGCGGCTCCGCTCGACGATTGCCGGTCAGCAAAAGGTTGTCCGGCGGGTCTCGAACGGCCGCGGGACGGCCGGTCTTAGTGTACCTCTACTAGAGATTCATCCCGGGGGCAGGAGTTGCATAGAAGGGCGGTTCAGGGCCGGCTGGCCGCGGTTCAGGGCTGACTGGCGGCGACGGAGTTGGTGAGGACGCCCAAGCCGGGTAGTGAGACGTCGACGCGATCGCCGGGGGCGAGAGGGCCAACGCCGGCCGGGGTACCGGTAAGCACGAGGTCTCCGGGCTCCAGGGTGATGGCGGCCGAGATGTAAGCCAGGAGCGCGGGAATGGAGAAGATGAAGTCGGCGGTGGACCCCTGCTGCCGGAGTTCGCCGTTGACCCGGGTTTCGATGACCAGGCCGGCGTCGGGATCGACTTCGTCGCTGACCCAGGGCCCGACGGGGCAAAACGTGTCGAAACCCTTGGCGCGGGTCCACTGGCCGTCTTTTTTCTGGAGGTCGCGAGCGGTCACGTCGTTTGCCAGGGTGTATCCGCGGACGTAAGAACGCCAGTCAGCGTCGGCGGACAGCTTCGAAGCGGACCTGGCGATGACGATGGCGAGTTCGCCTTCATGATCAACGCGCGAGGAGGCGGGCGGCAGCAAGATAACGCCGCCTGGTTTGAGCAAGGACGATGGTGGCTTGAAGAACAGCAGGGGCTCGGCGGGCACTTCGTTGCCAAGTTCTTTGGCGTGGTCGCGATAGTTGCGGCCGACGCAAACGATCTTCGTTGGGGTTACCGGAGCGAGGAGGTCGGCTTCGCTGAGGGGCAGCGGCTCAAATTCGAGGGCGGCGGGATCGGGCACCAGCGAGGAGGCACGGGCATGATCGAGATGAAAGGCGAGATCCTCTTGCGGGCCGGGCGCCAGATCGACAATCCAGGGTTCGGAGTTTTCGTGACCGCGACCTTCGACGACGCCATAGTGCACGCGGCCTTCAAAAACAAAACGGCAGTACTTCATGGGCATTCTCCGAGCAGGTGGAATCAGTTTGGATTGGGCACCGTTTCCTGAGCTTCAGTGGAATGGGGGCTTTCGTGGCCGGTGCGGTCAACGGCGGTGACGGCGTATCGATAGGTTTGGCCGGGCTGCACGTGGGCATCATGAAAGGCCGGGCCGACAAGTGGTTGATCGCCGGAGATGCGCTGCCAGGCATCGCCCTCACGGCGGTAGACGTTGTATCCGGCAAGGTCGGATTCGGTGTTGGGCTCCCAGCTGAGGTCGATGGAAGATGGCTGGGCGCCGGCGGCATCGGGAGCAGTGGCGACCGCGGCGAGGCCGGTGGGAGTGGCGGGCGGAAAGACATCGAGGGCGTCCACGCGAATGGGGGGCGAGATGGCGCCGTCAAGTTCCAGGGTTTCGCCATTCACTGCAAGGCGGGTGACGCGCTGGGCGCGGTACTCGTAGGCGTTGCCGAGGGCGATGGAGGAGTCGAGGGCGCGGCCTGCCTGGGCCTGGGCGGAGGGAATGAGCAGGTTTTGCGCGAGGGCTTGTACGGGTGGTGCGGAGAGGCCCTGGCGGGGTTTGGATTCGGATGGAGTGAGCAGGGTGCGGAGCAGGCGCACATCCGCATCCGCGGGCTCGGTACGCCAGCGCAATACGATGCCGCTTTTGCGCACCTCCGCGGCCAGGTCCTGGATGGGGGGAGGGGCTGCGCCGGCGGCGACGGCAGCGGCTTCAGAGAGCCCGGCGGACCGGCCGTTAGTGTTCTTCAACTCGACGCAATAGTTCAAGACGCGCGGGGCTCCGGCGGTCAGGGAGGGAGGAAGTTTGTCAGAGAAGGACGCGTCGGCGCCGGGGGCAAATTTGAGCTGCGCGACAGCCTGGCAGCGTGCGTCTCCCTCGGCACGGCAGACTTCTACATCGATATCGGACTTGAGCAGGATTTTGTCGGTATTGCGGCGGGGCATGGTCCAGGTGAGGGTCACGGTGTCGCCGGCGCGAACTCCGGAAAGGTCGGTCACACGATTGGGAAGTTTAAGCGAGGGAGGCTGGGGAGCGCCAGGCGTGCCGCATCCGGTGAGTGCCGCGGCGAGAGCCGTCGCCGCTGCGGAGCCCAGCCATGTTCGCCGCTTGTACATTTGCACTTCAGTTTAGCGGATGGTGCGGGTGGACGGGGATGGGCAGGGATGTCGTGTGATGGATCAGGCTTTGTGCTGGGCTTTGAAGCGGCGGGCCTTCATACGATTCCCGCAGATCTTCATGTCGCACCAGCGGCGGGTGTGGTTCTTGCTGGTGTCGAGGAAGAGCCAGCGGCATTCGGGATCTTCGCAGGCGCGGAGGCGGTGCATGTCCTCGGAGAGGAGCAGGCGGGCGACGCTGGAGGAGAGCAGCCACACGGGCAGTTCGGCGTCGGCGGCCGCGGTGGGCCAATCCCAGCGGAGGCGGAAGCGATCCCAGGCAAGGTGCTGGTGGCGGCGGGTTTCCTTGAACATCTCCTCCAGCAAATGAAGGGAGCGTGGCGGCGGGGTGCGATCTTCGAGAGAAGCATAGAGAACGTCCGCCGCGGCTTCGCGCAGCTCACGGCAGGCGACGAGGGCAGACGCTGCTTCCGCTTCAGTTGCGGACCGCACGATCTCGCGGGCCTGGCGGCTTTTGAGAAGCTCCGACTCCGAGACAAACCGGAGCAGGTCGTCGTAGCTGGCGAGAAGTTCTTCGGGCCCGCTGGACCGGAAGCGCCAGTCGAGCGTGTTGACGAGGTCGAGAGCGGGGTGGCCGCCAACCAGTTGAAATTTGCGAGCCTGCGCGGAGGATGACATGAACGGATCCTGCTAACTGCTAAACCCATCTTGACCGGTTACCACGCCATCTGTAAAGTAATAACTGTCTATGAGCGTTTCAACAGTTACCACGAAGGATTCATCGACGGAGGGCAGTTTCAGGGTACGCCTGATCCTGGCATTTTTCGCGATCTATTTCCTGTGGGGAACGACGTTCCTGGCCATCCGCATCCTGGTCGGGGAGGTGCCTCCGCTGTTTGCGGCCGGGGTACGCTTCTTTACGGCCGGCGCGGTGCTTTATGCGTTCATGCGGTTTACCGGAAAGGCGGCTCCCACTCTGCGGCAGTGGCGGAATGTCGGCATCATTGCGCTGCTGATGTTTGTGATCGAGTACGGGGCGCTGTTCTGGGGCGAGAAGTTCGTGCCGTCGGGCATTTCATCGGTACTGGCGGCCACGATTCCAATCCTCACGCTGGTGGTGGAGATGCTGGTGCTGCGGCAGCAGAAGTGGAGCATGAGCCTGGCGGTATCGACGCTGATGGGCTTTGCCGGGGTGGGCGTGCTTCTGTTGCCCAACGGCCAGCAGCGTTTCCCGCTGATGCCGGCGCTGGCTATTCTGGCGGGATGCGTGACGTGGGCGGTGGGATCGGTGGTAAGCCGGTCGATGGATATGCCCCAGTCGCGGCCGCTGACGGCGGGTGCGACCATGCTGGCGGGGGGCGCGGGGCTGTTCTTGTGCTCCTGGATGTTTGGGGAACTGCATCCATTTCCGCATTTTTCGTCGCGCTCGGCTCTGGCGATGGTGTACCTGATCGTGATGGGCTCGCTGCTCGCGTATACGGCTTATGTGTGGCTGCTGGGGCACATGCCGGCCACGCGGGTGTCGAGCTATGCGTACGTCAATCCCATCGTGGCGGTGGCGCTGGGGCACTTTGCGGCGGGGGAAAGCATCACCATGCGCACGCTGGCGGGCACGGGGCTGGTGGTAGTGAGTGTCTCGCTGATCCTGCGCGGCAAGAAGTAGCTGCCTGGATCACTCGATGCGCAGCGCCCGGACCGGGTCGAGGCGCGATGCCCGGGTGGCGGGGATCCACACGGCGAGCAGGGCAACGGCCGCAAGGATGGGGGGCACGGAGAGAAACACGAACGGGTCCCAGGCTTTGACGCCGAACAGGAAGCTGGCGAGGAAGCGCGTGAGTCCAAACGCGGCTGCGACGCCGAAGACCACCCCGATGATGGCCAGCTTCATCCCGTGCCAGACGACGAGGGTGCGGATGTTAGCGGAGTTGGCTCCGAGCGCCATGCGGATACCCATCTCCTGGGTGCGCTGCTCGACCGAGTAGGACATCAGTCCATACACACCAATGGCGGCCAGCACCAGGGCGACGGCGCCGAAGATGGACAGCAGAAACATGTTGAACGTTTCGCGGGTGGTGGAGCGGGCGACAACTTCGTCCATGGAACGGACGTGGGTGACGGTGAAGCCTCCGCTGGCCTGACGCAGTTGTTCGGTGATGGCGCCGGCGAGCTGGCGGGGATCGCCGTGAGTGCGTACCACCCAGCGCATGGGCACGATGCGGGCGTTGAGTCGCGTCATGCCGTCGGTGACCTGGGCGTCGGGCACAATCAACAGCGGGCCGGGATCCTGGCTGAGGCCGCCGTCGTGGGTATTTCCGACGACGCCGATGATCTGGCGGGGTGGTTCGTCGAAATCGGGGCCGACACCTTTGCCGATGACAATTTGCTGGCCGACGGGGTTTTGCTTAGGGAAGTATTGTTTGGCCAGGGCTTCGTTGATGAGAGCTACGCCGGGAGCAGCAGCGTTGTCGCGGTCGGTGAATTCCCGGCCGCGGACGACGGGGATGTGAAAGGCCTTGTAATAGTCGGGGGAGGCGTTCATCCAGCCGGCTCCGGGCGGGCCCTTGGAGGGGTCGACGGGCTGTCCAACGATGGTGAAGGGCAGGCCGAACTGGCCTTCGATGGGAAGGCAGCAGGTAGAAGCGGACGCTTCGACGCCGGGGATCGCGTTGAGACGCTGGCGGCCGTCGACGGAGAGTTGCGCCAGGCCGGCGGTCTTGTCGAAGCGCGCGCCGGTAAGGGACATCTCCATGGTGAGCACGTTGTGGGAGTCGAAGCCGGGGTTGACGGCGTGGAGGGCGGCGAAGGTGCGGATGAGCAAGGCCGAGCCAATGAGCAGGACCAGCGCGAGGGAGACCTCGCTGATGACGAGGAGGGCGCGGGCTTTGCCATGACGGATGCTGGTGCCGGCGCGATTGCTGCTGTCTTTGAGGGCCGAATTGATGTCGGTGCGCGAGGTGCTGAGGGCGGGAAAGAGGCCGAAGAGGATGCCGGTAAGAAACGAGACGGCCAGGGTGAATCCGAGCACGCGCCAGTCAATGCCGACGGAGGAGCCATCTTCGCCGATGCGGGGCAGGCCGGCGGGGCTGATGGCGAGCAGGGCGCGCACGCCGATGAATCCGAGGACGAGTCCGAGCACGCCGCCGGTGATGGAGAGCATCACGCTCTCAGTGAGCAGTTGCCGCACGATGCGGGTGCGGCGGGCCCCGAGGGCGAAGCGGATCGCGAATTCGCGCTTGCGATGCATGGCGCGGGCGAGCAGAAGGTTGGCCACGTTGGCGCAGGCGATGAGCAGCACCAGACTGACGGCTCCGAGGAGCACGAAGAGAGATTTGCGGGCGTTGCCGATGATGGCATCGCGCAGGGGCTCAACGCCGAATCCTCCCTGGGGATTGGCCTTGGGCCAGGTGCGGAGGAATTGCTGCCAGGCGAGTTTCATCTGGGCGTTAGCCTGGTCCAGGGTGACGCCGGGCTTGAGCATGGCGGCGACGCGGAAGAAGTGGCCCTGGTTGGTGCTGTTGGGGTCGAGTTGGAAGGGGACAAAGATGTCCGCGTCGGGATCCGAGACGAAGTCTTTGCCGAGGACTCCGACGATGGTGTAGGGCTCGTTGCCGAGGGGAAGGGCGCGGCCGATGACGTTGGGGTTGCCGCCGTATTTCCGCTGCCAGAGGCCGTAGCTGAGCACAACCGCGTGGCCTCCGTTGGGTGAATCTTCCTCCCGTGTGAAGGGGCGGCCGAGCATGACGGGCACGCCAAAGACGCGGAACCAGCCTTCGCTGACGTGGATGCCGTGAACCAGTTCGGGACGGTCGCCGGTGATGTTGAATCCGGGCCCGGCGAAATCGTATGCGCCCACGTCTTTGAAGACGCTGGTCTGCTGGCGCCAGTTTTGGAACTTGGTGGGCGAGGCGGCGGGGAAGTTTCCGTTGGGCGAGGTGTTTTCGCACAGGACGATTCTGTCGGCGTCGGGATAGGCGAGCGGCTTGAGGAGAACGGCGTTGACGACGGTGAAGATGGCGGTGTTGGCACCGATGCCGAGAGCCAGGGCAGAGATCGCGGCAATGGAAAAGCCGGGACTCTTCAAGAACAGATGAAGAGCGTGCTTGATGTCTTTCCAGAGATCGCCCACGGAGTCGCTCCATTGATCAACGGTTCAATTGTGGGAAGAAAACGATGAAGCCAGCCTGCGACCGGGCAGCCGAGCGGCGCGCACGGTAGCGAACGCGCCGGATGTCTCAGTAGACGAGACGCACGCACAAGCGTAAGCGTTCGGCCGCGGTGCGCGGCCGGCCCGGTGACGAAAGGTATCGATTTTGGGACTGGGCAAATGCGGCTGATGGCTTATGCTTGCCTAGTTCATCGAAAGGACTTCTGCCGCGTGTTGATCTTCGCCGCCATTCTCGCCATCTTCGTTTACGGAATGATCGCCGCCATGCTGGGCACTATTTTGCCGGACCTGTCGGAGCGTTTTCGCCTGACCCCTACGCAGAACGGCACCATCGCATTTGCGCAGGCGGTGGGGCTGATGATTGCGTCGCTGGCGGTGGGCCCGCTGCTCGATACGGAAGGCGACAAGATCGGGCTGATCCTGGGACTGGTATGCATTGCGGTTTCGTTGTTTGCGCTGCCGCGCGCGAAGGGATTCGGCAGCATCGTGCTGCTGCTGTTCCTGCTGGGGGTGGGCGGCGGCATCGTGGTGACGGGAGCCAACGCGCTGGTGAGCGGGGTGAGCGAAGCGCATCGGGCGACGGCGCTGAACCTGGTGAACCTGTTCTTCGGGCTGGGCGGACTGGCGACACCGTTCATCTCGGCAAACTTGTTTCAACGCAACTGGGTTCGGCTCTGCTACACGATTGCCGGGCTGACTATCGTCACCATCGCGATCCAGGCAACGGCGCCGATGCCGGCACCGTCGGGGTCGGGATTCGTGCTGACGCAGGCGGGACCGATCCTGGGCAAGCCGCTCCTGTTTCTGCTGGGATTCTTTCTGTTCCTCTACATCTCGTGCGAGGTGGGAGTGTGGAACTGGCTGGCGCGGCACCTGATCGCGCAGGGCATTCCAGAAAAGCGGGCGCTGAATATTCTGTCGCTGGGTTTTGCGCTGGGGCTGCTGGTGGGACGGGTGGGAGTTTCGCCGATCCTGATCAGCGTGCCGGCGGTGGACGTGACGCTGGCGGCCTCGATCGCGATGGCGATCACGACCTTCCTGATGCTGCGCACCAACAAGCCGGGGGCGGCGGCGGTGCTGGTGTTCATCGCAGGGTTGTCGATGGCGCCGGTGTTTCCAACCACGCTGGCGATCACAGGAAGCGCGTTTCCGCAGCTGACGGGAACGGCCATCGGGTTTGTGATCACGTGCGGGTGGGCGGGGCTGGCGGTGAGCTCGCGCATTATCGGGGCGATTGCGGGTGGCGATCCAACCCGGCTCAAAAAAGCGCTCCTGATCATTCCCGCATCGGCGGTGCTGATGGTGGGGTTGAACGTGGCTATCTGGGCGGCGCTGAAGTAAGCCCGAGCCGGCTGCTCGTGAAACAAGCTGCAGCCGGGCACGATCAGACTTCGATGACTGCCTTGGACAGGTTGCGGGGGCGGTCGACGTCTACGCCGTGTTCGAGCGCCATGAAGTAGCTGAACAGCTGGAGCGGGATTACTTCGGGGATGGGCAGCAGGTGTTCGCTGACGGGCTGGATTTCAAGACAGTCGGTGGCGAGCGCGGCCACGGCGCGGTCGCCGGTGTTGGCCAGGGCGATGACGCGCGCGTTCTGCTTCTTCATGTCTTCGAGTAGCTGCAGGGTCTTTTCATAACGCAGGCGCGAGTCTTCCAGAGCCGGATCGACGGTGGCGAGGAGGACGAGGGGAACCTGTTCGCTGACCAGGGCGTTGGGGCCATGCTTGAGTTCGCCGGCAGGGTAGCCCTCGGCGTGCACGTAAGACGACTCCTTCATCTTGAGCGCGCCTTCGCGAGCCATGGCGTAGTGGATGCCGCGGCCGAGATAGAGGAATGTGGCAGCGTCTGCGTATTTGGCAGCGAGGGCGGCGGTCTGCGCGCGCCAGGCATCGAGTTGGGCGGCGATCTGCGCGGGCAGGGCGTGGAGTTCAGTGATACGGCGGGTGAGGTCGGCGTGATGGAGCGTGCCGAGGCGCTGGGCTTCGAAGAGAGCCAGGATGTAGAGCGCGGTGAGCTGGCAGGTGAAGCTCTTGGTGGCGGGAATGGCGAATTCGCGGCCGGCGGCGAGGGGCATGGCGGCGGAGGCTTCGCGCATCATGGTGCTGCCCGCGACGTTGGCGATGGCCAGGGTGTGATGGCCGGCGGCGCGAGCGCCGCGCAGGGCAGCCAGCGTGTCGGAGGTTTCACCCGACTGCGAGATCACGATGATGGACGGATTGCGCGGATTGGCGGCGCTGCGGCAGGCGTATTCGCTGGCATATTCAACGTCGACGGCGAGGCCGCAGAGGTCTTCGAGGAGGATTTCGGCGGCCAGGCCGGCGTGGCGGCTGGAGCCGCTGGCGGCGATGAGGACTTCGCCGCGCTGATTGAGCCAGTCAGCGAGAGGAGCAAACGCCTGGGCGTCGAAGGCTTCGCCCTGGAGGTAGAGCTCGGTGGTACGCCGGATGGCTTCAGGCTGCTCGTAGATTTCGCGCAGCATGGCATGAGGAAAATCGGTCACGGACTGCCCCTGTCGCGGCCGCCTCGAGGGAAGCCGACAGCCCGATTCTATAGGGCGGCGCCGGGGTTCAGGACGAAAGGCGGCGGAGGCGCGCGCAGGCGTCGTCGAGGTCGCGGTCCTGCTTGGCAAAGCAGAAGCGGAGCAGGTCTTCTCCGCGTCCGGCGCGGAAGAATGCGCTGCCGGCTACCGAGGCCACGCCGGTCTGGGCGAGCAGGTAGCGGGCCTTCTGAGCGGAGGTGGCGCCGGGCAGGTGGTTAGCCCGGGCGAGCACGTAATAAGCGCCGGCGGGAACACTGGGTTCAAAGCCGGAGTCGCGAAGGGCCGCCAAGATGCGTTCGCGCTTGGACTGGTGGTCGGAGGCGATCCCGGTATAGAAGCTGGGCGGGAGTTGTTCGAGGCCGGCCGCAGCGCCGTGCTGGAAGGCGGAGGGGGCGCAGACGTAGGTGAGGTCGTGGAAGTAGGCCATGGCGGCCATCCACTTCGCGTCCGCCGTGACGTATCCGAGGCGCCATCCGGTGATGCTGAAGGTTTTGGAGAATCCCGACATGACGATGGTGCGGTCGCGCATGCCGGGCAGGGTGGCGGGGGAGATGTGCTGCGCGCCGTCGTAGACGAAGTATTCGTAGATCTCGTCGGTGAAGAGGAACAGATCGTTGATGGTGCAGGCGGCGGCGATGGCCTCGATTTCGGGGCGGGAGAAGACCTTTCCGCTGGGATTGGCCGGGGTGTTGAGGAGAATGGCGCGGGTGCGGGGAGTGATGGCGGCCTGGAGGGCATCGGTGTCGAGCGACCAGTCCGGCTCGGCGAGTGGAACGAGGACAGGCTTGACCCGCATGGATTTGAGCGTGGCCACGTGGTAGCCGTAAAAAGGCTCAAAAAGCAGGACTTCGTCGCCGGGATTGAGCAGCGCCATGGCAGCGGCGTGGAGTCCGGCGGTGGCTCCGCAAGCGACCAGGACTTCGGTTTCGGGATCGTAGGAGAGGCCGTAGTCGCGCGCCTGCTTGGCGGACACCGCTTTGCGGAGGCGCTCGATGCCGTCGAGGCGGGTGTAGATGTTGTAGCCGGCGCGGATGGCTTCGATGGCTCCCTGTTCGACGGGAGCGGGCACCGGGGTGTCGCACACGCCCTGGGCAAGGTTGATGCCGCCGATCCGGTCGCACTCCGTGGTCATGGCGCGGATTTCGGACTGCATCACGCCGGGTGCGAGTTCGCTGAGGGTGAGGCGGGAGGGGGCGGGGGGAACGGCGACGGCGGGGACGTCGAAGGGTTTCGGAGGCGCGGCGGTGTCAGGCACGGGGGAAGATTCCTTTGCACACTATCTTACAGTTTGGCCGGACCGGAGAGGGCGCGAGGGCGGAATGGCCGGTCGCCTCGAGGTGCGGGCCGGTACGGCGGGCAGGGATGAAAGCGGGTGGAGTGCGGTTCGACACTCCGGGAGGCATGCGGCCGGGGTTAGAATCGACCTTCCCGGAGCAGGGATGGACCATGCACGAGCTTTCCATCGTATCGAGCGTTGTTGAATCCGTGCTGGAGTCGCTGGAGCGCTTTCCCGGAGCGCGGGTGGTGGAGGTGCGCCTCAGGGTGGGGGCGCTGACGGCGGTGGTGGAGGACTCGCTGCAGTTCTGCTACGGCATCGTCGTGGAAGGCACGCCGCTGGAGGGTTCGAAGCTGGTGGTGAAGGTGGTGCCGGTGACGGTGCATTGCGGCGCGTGCGGCTCGGTCGGCCCTATTGAAAGCCTGCAGAGTTTTCGCTGCGCGCAGTGCGGGGAGGCGGCGAGCGATGTGCGGCAGGGGCGGGAGCTGGAAGTTGAATCCATCGAGATCGAGGAAGCCGAGGAGGGCGTGAAGCCATGACCACCCGCATCGTCGAATTGCGGCAGGGGATTTTGAAGAAGAACGACGAACTGGCGCGGGGTCTGCGGCAGCGGTTCGAGACGGCCGGGGTGCTGGTGCTGAACCTGGTTTCTAGCCCGGGGACGGGGAAGACGGCTTTTCTGGAACGGACGCTGCGCGAGCTACGAGAAAGAGGATCGCGGGTGGCGGCGCTGGTGGGCGATCTCGAAACCGACAACGACGCGCGCAGGCTGGCGGCAAGCGGCGCCCCGGTGCGGCAGATCAACACTCACGGCATCTGCCACCTCGAGGCCGAGATGGTGGGCAAACACCTCGAGGGTTGGAAGTTGGACGACCTGGATTTCCTGTTCATCGAAAACGTGGGGAACCTGGTATGTCCATCGAGCTATGACCTGGGGGAGCGGGTGCGGGTGGCGCTGCTGAGCGTGACCGAGGGTGAAGACAAGCCGCTGAAGTACCCCACGCTCTTCAATTCGGCGGATGCGGCGGTGATCACCAAGATGGACATTGCGGAGGCGGTGGGATTTGAGCGGGAGTCGGCGCTGAAGAACATACGTGCGATCCGGCCCGACGTGAGGATTTTCGAGACGTCGGCAAAGACGGGAGCGGGGATGGACGGGTGGCTGAATTACCTGGAGGAGCAGCGGGCGGCGCGGCTGTGAGACGGGCCCACGCCGTTGTCTTACCGACGCGACCCTTTGCCTTACTGGAATCAGCTCGGTTTCGAGGTGTCTTACTGCTTGTCGAACACCAGCGTCTCTTGTCCTCCATCGGGCAGGGTGTGGACGTTGGTGAGGGTATGGCCGTCAGACGACACGGTGGACTTGATTTCTCCGTTCGGCTTGCCGCCTTTTTTCTGAGTAATGACGCGGGAGCCGTCGGGGGCGAACTTACACATTTCGCTTTCGTCTGACCCGGCACCTTCGCTTTGCACGGGGTGCTCTTTGCCGTCATACACGCGGTCCCTTACGCTGTGGACGCGTTTTCCCGACTTCAACGTGGCGTCGAAGGTGTTCCGGTAAGTATTCGGGCCGGTCTGCTGAATGGTCATCGTCTCCGCAGCGATCATGTCGGCGCGTAATTTCGATTTATCGAGGTTGAGCTTCCAGGTTCCGGTGAAGTCGGAAGCCGACGCTGCCGTGCCGAGCACCAGCAGGAACAGAAGCGATGCAGTCTTGCGCATGGTTGGATCTCCTCGAGCGCGGGGTATGCAGGACAGGAAAGTGGGAGTGGGGCTCGCTGGGAGGCCAGTATAAAAAGGGCCGGATGGCTCGTCAATCCCGACATTGAAGCTGGCGCGGGGGCTGGCGGAGATTGACCTGCGCAGGATTGGAAAAGGGGAGTAGGATGTCTGGGCGAGAAATGAGCCCGATGAAACCGGACCGAGCCACGGTAGTTTTGCCGCCCTTGATGGGCGATGGCAGGGCCAGGGACGTGGATTCGTACCTGGAGGCATGTCCCCAGCCGCACCGGGGCACGCTTGAAAAGATGCGGACGGCGATCCGGGCGGCGGTGCCAAAGGACGCGACGGAGGGCATCAGCTACGGAATGCCGGCGTTTCATTACAAGGGCTGGCTGGTAGCGTACGCGGCGTTCACTGCACACTGCAGCTTCTTTCCCATGAGTGGGAGCCTGATCGAGGATTTCGCCGGTGAATTGCAGGCGTACCGGACGTCGAAGGGCACGATCCAGTTTCCGATCGACAAGCCGCTCCCGGCGGGGCTGGTCAAGAAGCTGGTGAGGGCACGGGTAGTTCAAAACGAAGCCCGTGAACTCGTCAAGGAAAAGGGCAAGAAAAAGCCCGTGCCGGCGAGGGCCCGGCTCGTGAAGACGATTTGAGGCCCTTCGGCATCTGTAGTCCCTTTCGGAGAGTGATCTAAATCACAGGTGTCTCCGGAGGGAGGTTGCTATAAGCGGAAGAGAGGTCCGATATGTGCCTGGCAATTCCCGGTCGCGTGGAAGAGATCAGCATTGACAACGGAATACGAGTTGGCCGGATGAACTTCGGCGGGGTAACCAAGCGGGTGTGCCTGGAGTATGTCCCGGAGCTGGTCGTGGGTGACTACGCCATTGTCCATGTCGGCTTTGCCATTTCGAGAATCGATGAGGAGACGGCGGAGAAGACGCTGGCTGATTTTCGCGCCCTGGGAGTTCTGGAAGAGGAGCTGGCGAATGAGGACGAAGCGTTTGCCAGGGCCGCGGTGAGCTCCGCGCCGGACTGTCCCGCATGCGAAGAGGGTGAGGGGCGGGTTAGGGCGGCGGAAACCGGGGAGGTAGCGCGGCGATGAAATACCTGCATGAGTTTCGCGACGGCGAGATCGCGCAGCGGATTGCGCGCGAGATCCGCCAGGTGACTACGCGCCCGTGGAAGATCATGGAAGTGTGCGGGGGGCAGACGCATTCGATCATCAAGAACGGGATCGACCAGATGCTGCCGGCGGAGATCGAAATGGTGCACGGGCCGGGGTGCCCGGTATGCGTGACACCGCTGGAGCTGATCGACAAGGCGCTGGCGATCGCTTCGCAGCCGGGAGTGACCTTCTGCTCGTTTGGGGACATGCTGCGGGTGCCGGGAACGGACAGCGACCTGTTCCAGGTGAAGGGGCGCGGCGGGGACGTGCGGGTAGTTTATTCGCCGCTCGATGCGGTGGAACTGGCGGTGAAGAATCCCGACCGGCAGGTAGTGTTTTTCGGGGTGGGGTTTGAGACGACGGCGCCGGCCAACGCGATGAGCGTGCACATGGCGAAGCGGCGCGGGCTGAAGAATTTCTCGGTGCTGGTGTCGCATGTGCTGGTGCCTCCGGCGATTGAAGCGATCATGAGCTCGCCGGGAAACCAGGTGCAGGCGTTTCTGGCCGCGGGGCATGTGTGCAGCGTGATGGGGTACTGGGAGTACCCGTCTCTGGCGGAGAAGTTTCACATCCCGATCGTGGTGACGGGTTTTGAGCCGCTCGATCTGCTGGACGGGATCCGGCGGGCGGTGGTGCAGCTGGAGAAGGGTGAGGGCCGGGTGGAGAACGCCTACGAGCGCATCGTTTCGTTCGGAGGGAATCTGCCGGCGCAGCAGTTGCTGGCCGAGGTTTTCGAGGTTACGGACCGTGCGTGGCGAGGCATCGGCATGATTCCAGGGAGCGGCTGGCGGCTGAGCGCCGCGTACCGGGAATTCGATGCCGAGGAGCGATTCCACATTACCGGCATTCACACGGAAGAGTCGCCGCTGTGCCATGCGGGCGATGTGCTGCGGGGGGCGATGAAGCCGGCGGAGTGCCCGGCGTTCGGGCGGGAATGCACGCCGCGACACCCGCTGGGCGCCACGATGGTGTCAAGCGAAGGCGCTTGCGCCGCGTACTACAACTATGGCCGGTTTATCTCCGCCGTGGACCTGGCCAGGGCGGGGTCGGAGCGCGTGGCGGCCGTTGCCGGCTAGTTCCCTGCTGTTCCTCTGAGCCAGCAGGCTTGGATCGAGGTCGTCCTGGAATTTGCTAATGACTAACCGAGAGAGCGCCGCAACTGTGTCTTCGTCCGAGCCGATGATCGATTTTTCGCAATGGTCGTGCCCGCTGCCGCTGGCTGACTATCCCACCATCGTGATGGGACACGGGGGCGGCGGCAAGCTGGGCAACGAGCTGGTGGAGCACCTGTTTCTGCCGGCGTTTCGCAATGCCGAGCTGGAAAGCCTGGGCGATGCCGCGGTGCTCAACATCCCGGGCGGGCGGCTGGCGATGAGCACCGATTCGTTCGTGGTGCAGCCGCTGTTTTTTCCCGGCGGTTCGATCGGCGAGCTGGCGGTGAACGGGACGGTAAACGACCTCGCCGTTTCCGGGGCGGAGCCGATGTTTCTGAGCGCCAGCTTCATTCTCGAAGAGGGATTTCCTCTGAACCAGCTGGCCGCGATTGTGGGGAACATGGCGGAGGCGGCGCGGATCGCGGGAGTGCGGATCGTGACCGGCGATACCAAGGTCGTTGAACGCGGACACGGCGACGGCTGCTATATCAATACGGCGGGCGTGGGAACGATGCGACCCGGCGTGCAGGTGGGACCGCAGAATGCCAGGCCGGGCGATGCCATCCTGGTTTCGGGGACCATCGGGGATCACGGCATGGCGATCATGAGCGTGCGGGAGGGCCTGGAATTCGAAAGCCAGATCCGGTCCGACTGCGCCGCTCTGAACGGCCTGATCGCGGAAGTCCTGGCCGAGGCGGGCACGGCGGTTCATGCCATGCGGGATCCCACGCGGGGCGGCCTGGCCTCAACGCTGAATGAGATTGCGCATGCGTCCGGGGTGGGTATCTCGATTGAGGAATTGCAGTTGCCGGTGCGCCCGGAGGTGCAGTCGGCGTGCGAGCTGCTGGGGCTGGATCCGGTATACGTGGCGAACGAAGGCAAAGTGGTATTTTTTGTTGCGCCGGAGGCTTCAGAGCGGGTGCTGGCGGTGTTGCGCGCTCATCCGCTGGGACGCGACGCGGCGCGTTTCGGACGGGTCACAGCCGAACACCCGGGGATGCTGGTGGCGCGCACCGGCATGGGCGCGAACCGGGTGATCCCGATCCAGATCGGGGAGCAGCTGCCGCGCATATGCTGACCGCGGCTGCGGACTCATGCGGGGCTGGAGTCTGCGCCAATGCGGGAGAAGGCATCCTGGATTCTGCCCGGGATGGTCGCCGGAGTGTCGCCAAGCTTATAACCGATTTCGAGCACAGCCGCAGGCGGCGCGGGCAGGGATTTTAGCTGCGTCACTGCCGCCGGCCAATCGATGGTGCCGTCGCCGGGCCAGAGGTGCTCGTCCTTCATGCCGTGGTTGTCGTGCACGTGTAAGGAGACAATCCGTTTCCCGAGGACCGCTATGGCATCGGCGATGCCGACGGTGACGTGGGCGTGGCCGAGGTCGAGGCAAACGCCGACCGAGTCAAGGTGGCCAAGGTCGAGGATGGTAACCAGGTGCTCGGGAGTGGTGGGATCGCTGATCAGGTTTTCAACCAGGATGCTGACGCCGAGCGGACGGGCAAAGGCGCCCAGGTGCTCGAGCGCGGTCTGCGCATATTCGATGGTTCGTGGAGACCAGCCATCGTCGCGCTCGCCGAGGTGCACGACGAGATTGCGGAAATGGACGTGCTCGGCAGATTCAAGGGCGCGCTTGATCTCGTCCATGGCGTCGATGCGGCGGGCCTTTTCGGGATGAAGCACGTTGACGGGAGGAGCGCCGGCGCGGCCCATTTCGCGGTCGGGGAAGAGGGGGGCGTGCAGCGAGAATACTTCGAGGGGATTGGCGGCGAACCATTCTCCAAGTTCACGGACGTGCTCGCGGCTGGTGTAGTCGAAGTGCTGTCGGGCGGCGAAGATTTCCACCGCCTGGGCGCCGGAGCGAGCCGCAAGTTCCAGCAAGCCCGGATGCAGGCGCTGGTTGAGGAACAAGTGGGTCGATAGGACTCGCAGCATGTTCAGCAATTCCCCCGCAGCGGCCCGGAACGGAAGGAAGAGAGCCGTGCTGGTATATTGTCGCATCTTTACAATGACTTAGCGGGAACTGCTGTTGCGGGTGTTGATGCGGGAAGGGCCGGAGAGCCGGGATCCGCCCGCAGGTCCGCACCGAAAGGAACTGATGCAGGGATGTTAGGGGGTTGGGAACAAGGGCTGGCGGTGGGCGCGGGCGCTGCCGCGGCGGTCGGGCTGCTGGCGGGCGGTTGCGCTTACGCGGCGATGTGGCCGGCTTCGCAGGTGTTCGGTGCGACGCTGATCGCCCCCGCACGCCGGGGAGAGCTGGCGCTCACCTTTGACGACGGGCCGAATCCGGCGTGGACGCCGCGGTTGCTGGACGTCCTGGGCGGATACGGAGTTCGAGCCACGTTTTTCCTGGTTGGGCGGTATGTTGAGGCGGAACCGGAACTGGCGCGAGCCATCGCCGCCGCCGGACACGTGATCGGAAATCATTCCTGGAGCCATCCCAATCTCGCGTTGTGTGCGGCGAACCGTATACGCGAGGAGTTGGGGCGGACCCAGGACGTGCTGCAGCAGACGGTGGGAGTGGCGGTCCGTCATTTTCGGCCGCCGTTTGGGGCAAGGAGGCCGGAGGTTTTGCGGCGGGCGCGGTCTTTGGGAATGATCCCGGTGATGTGGAACGCAATGACGAACGACTGGGAGGAACGGGACCCGGGGAAGATCGCGGAGCGGATCGCGATGAAGGTGGATGCGGCGGAAGACCGGGGCCGCGGGGCCAACATTGTTCTGCATGATGGCGGGCACGTATCCCCGAGGGCGGACCGGGGACCTTCGGTCGCGGCGGTCGAAAAGCTTCTCGAAAAGTTCGAGTTGAGCCACCGGTTTGTGACGGTGGATGAGTGGAACTAGGAAGCGCTTCCTGAGAAGGATTGAAACGCTGCCTCTGCCGCCTGGATGGTTGCGCTTACTTCAGCCTCGCCGTGAGCGGTGCCGAGGAATGCGGCTTCGAACTGGCTGGGAGGCAGCCACACCCCCTCATCGAGCATGGCGCGGTGAAAGTGGCCGAAGGCCGCGGTGTCTGACCGTGCAGCATCGTCATAATCGTTCACCGGGCCGGGGGTAAAGAACCAGGTCCACATGGCGCCGACGCGGTTGGTGGTGAGGACGACTCCGGCCTTGCGGGCCGCGGAGGCAACGCCATCGGCGACTGCTTTCGAAGTGGCTTCGAGGCGGGGATAGACCTCGGCAGCGTGTTCCTGAAGGTAGCTCACGGTGGCGATGCCGGCGGCCATGGCGAGCGGGTTTCCGCTGAGGGTTCCAGCCTGGTAGACGGGGCCGAGGGGGGCGAGGAGGTCCATGAGGGCGCGCTTGCCTCCAAAGACGCCGACGGGAAGGCCGCCGCCTACGATTTTGCCGAGGGTGATGAGATCGGGCTCCATCGAGTAAAGCTGGACCGCTCCGCCGAGAGCGAGGCGGAAGCCGGTCATGACTTCGTCGGCGATGAGCAGCGCGCCTTCGCGGGCGGTGAGATTGCGCAGGCCGGCAAGATAGCCCTCGGCCGGGATGATGCAGCCGGCGTTGCCGACCACAGGCTCGAGGATGATGGCGGCGATCTGGCCGGGGTGCGCGGCGAAGGCGGTCTCGACAGCAGCGAGGTCGTTGTAGGGGAGAGCCAGGGTGAGATGCGCGACCTCATCGGGGACGCCGGCAGAACCGGGAATGCCGAAGGTGGCGACGCCTGAACCCGCCTTTACGAGAAGCCCGTCGGCATGGCCGTGGTAGCAGCCTTCAAATTTCACGATCATCTTGCGCCCGGTGGAGGCGCGGGCCAGCCGGATGGCGGACATGGTGGCTTCGGTGCCGGAGCTGACGAAGCGCATCTTTTCGATGGCCGGATAGCAGGCGACGACGCGTTCGGCCAGATCGGCTTCGGCGGCGGTGGAGGCGCCGAAGCTGGCGGAGCGGCGTGCGGCGCGCTCGATGGCTTCCACTACCGGAGGAAAGGCATGGCCCAGGATCATCGGCCCCCAGGAGCCGAAGTAGTCGATATAGCGATTTCCGTCGGCATCGGTCAGCCAGGCGCCCTGGGCGCTTTCGATGAAAGGGGGAGCGCCGCCGACGGCACGAAAGGCACGGACCGGAGAATTGACGCCGCCCGGAAAGAGGCGTTCGGCGCGCTGCTGCAGTTCTTGGGACCGGGTGCGGACGGAGGCGGAAACTGGCTGGCTCATTTGGCTTCAGTATAGTTGCGCGCGAGAAAGAAGCGGGCGCGGTTGTCGCTAGGCCAACGGTTCATCTGTGACGCGAACGAGAGCGGATTGCTGTGGAACGACGACTGCTTGCTTTCAGTGGCGCGGACTGAAACCTTTTTTTAATGCTCTGCGAGCAGTCATCGGGATAGACTGCGGTCATGGACGTACAGGTCAGAGATGAAAGCCATTCGCGGTATCCGCTGGGTTTCAAAGACGCAATCGCGGCCTTCTTCAGTCCGAGGCTGAAGATATCGAAAGAAAGTATCCGCGCCAATTGCGATTATCGTCTCGATGGCCAGACGCTGAAGGATCCGGTTGCGGACAAGCCGGAAAAGGTCGACGCCTCTGCAGTTTGCGATAGCAACGGCGGGCGCTGAAGCAAGCCCGGTCAGACATTGCGGTCAGGATTTCCGGCCGGCCTTTTTGGCGGATTTCTTTTGCACCGTAGCGAGGTTGGCCTTTCCTGATTTGCGCAGTTCCTCAAAGTCCTTTTCAGTCTGGTCGGCATAGAGCTGCCCAAACCTGGCGAGCGATTCCGCAAAGGCGTTTCCGGAGCCGAGGTAGCCCGATAGCACCAGCGGGTCGCATGAGCGCGCGTGTCCGCGGGCTAACAGTTCGCCACAGACCTGGGCGAACGCTTCGAGTCCCTTGCCTGCCATGCTTTCAAGATTGATGCTGCCCTTGTGATCGTTGAGCTGGCGAACGAGAAAATCGCGGCCGCCGAGGCGCGTCCACCCGAGGAAGGGGTCAGACTGCAGCTGCATGGCCCGCTGCCCCTCGACGGCGCGCTGGCCGTTATGGCGGGCGGGGTGAGCATGGGGCAGATAGGGAGCGTATCCCGAAGCGGTCTCTTCCTTGATCTGCAGGAAGAGCGGGTCACTGGGTCCATTGCCTTCGAAGTAGACGCAGTAGTCGCGTGTTCCTACGGAGCCGGTGCCGACCACTTTGAACGCGACATCGATGGGGCGGTACATCGAGAGCAGGTGCTGGCGTTGGGGTTCGAGCATGTCGCGATAGGGCTTGAGCGCGCGGAGCACGGCTTGCGCATCGCGGCCTTTGACCCGGGTCAACACGGGAGGGATTTCGCGAAACAGGCGGGGCAGCTTTGACTTTGGTTTGGCCGGCTGGGTGAGTTCCTCGAGGTTACGGCAGGGGGTGGCGCGTTCTGCCTTGAGCAGCGCCTGGTGGATGGGCGCTACGGAACTGATGCGGTGAACCTGGTAGCGGCCGATTTCCATCAGCGGCATTTCCGCGAACTCGCGCATCAGGCTGGCGTAGCGCTCAATGCACTTTTCGACGGCGGCGCGCGAGGCGGCATCCTTGTGCCCCGATTCGCGCCCGGCAAGGACCAGGGATGCGGCCATGCGCTTCAAATCCCACTCGAAAGGCCCGCGAATGGTTTCATCGAAGTCGTTGATGTCGAAGACCAGGCGTCCGTCGGGGGCAGCGAAAGCGCCGAGGTTGCGGACGTGGGCATCGCCGCAAAGCTGGGTCACGATACCGGTGTTGCGCAAGGCGGACAGGTCGGCGGCCATCACCGGCACGGCTCCGCGGAAGTAGCTGAAGGGCGACTGCGCCATGAGGCGGTATTTGATTTTGAGGAGTGCGGGGACGCGGCCCTTGCCGGCGGTTTCGAGCAATTCCAGGGCGGATGCGGGGCGGGCCTGGGGGTTGAGTTGATCGTGCTGCTGACGGCCGACCTTCTTGCGGTGCGCCTGTCCGAGGTTTCGTCTCTCTTGCTGACTTGCCCAGTGCATTTCATGGAACATACACCCGGATGGTATGTAGCGCAAAATTTAATCGGCGAGGTCGACAGGACCGAAAGCAAGACATTGTGCATCGCGGCAAAACGGCGGGGTGTCCAATAGACTGAGTAAACCTATGAGCGCCGCAGCGGCCGAGGCCCGGCCACCATCGCAGGATGCCTCCGCGACCGCCTGGAAACCCAAGCGGAATCCCTGGCTTATTGCCATCACCGTCACGCTGGCAACGTTTATGGAAGTGCTGGACACGTCCATCGCCAACGTGGCCCTGCCCCACATTGCGGGGGGACTGGGTGCGAGCCAGGATGAAGCGACCTGGGTGCTGACCAGCTACCTCGTAGCCAATGCCGTGATTCTGCCCGCGTCGGCGTACCTCACCACCTTCCTGGGCCGCAAGCGGTTTTACATGATCTGCGTGATGCTGTTCGGCATCAGCTCGGCGATGTGCGGGCTTGCTCCTTCACTGGGGCTTCTGATCCTGTGCCGGGTGTTGCAGGGGGCGGGCGGCGGAGGCCTGGCGCCCAGTGAGCAGGCCATTCTAGCCGACACGTTCAAGCCGGAGCAGCGCGGGCAGGCATTTGCTCTTTATGGTCTCGCGGTGGTTTGCGCACCGGCCATCGGGCCCACGCTCGGAGGCTATATCACGGACAACTTCGACTGGCGCTGGATCTTCTTTATCAACGTGCCGGTGGCGATCCTGTCGCTGTTCCTGACCAGCCGCATCGTCGAGGACCCTCCGCACATTGTGCAGGAGGTCAAGCGGGTCCAGAAGGAGGGACTGAAGCTGGACTTCCTGGGATTCGGGCTGCTGGCCTTGGGATTCGGTTCGCTGGAATTTGTGCTCGACAAGGGCCAGGAGGATGACTGGTTTGGATCGCGCCTGATCACTACGTTCATCATTCTCTGCGTGGCTTCTCTGGTGACGCTGATTTTGTGGGAAATGGCGCAGATCCGGCGGAGGAAGCGACCTATTCTCGATTTGACGCTTTTCAAGCAGCGTAATTTCGCGGTGTCGTTTGTGCTCATGTTCGTTCTGGGGGTGGTGCTGTTCGGGACGACGGTCATGATTCCCCAGTTTGTGCAGACCTTGCTGGGCTACACCGCGGAACAGGCGGGCCTGGTGATCTCGCCGGGCGGCCTGATGGTGATGGCGATGATGCCTATCGTGGGTTTCCTGGTGGGCAGGGTGGATCCCCGCTGGATGATCGTGTACGGGTTCAGCATGTCGGCGGCGGCGCTCTTCACCATGCTCAATCTGAACCTGGGCGTGAGCTATGGGTATGTGGCGATGCTGCGGGTGTTCCAGGCGGCGGGACTGGCGTTTCTGTTCATCCCCATCAACACGCTGTCTTACACCGGCATTCCCATGACCAAGAACAATGATGTGAGCGGGCTGACCAACCTGGCCCGCAACATCGGCGGCAGTGTGGGAACCGCGTTTGTGGTGACCATGCTGGCGCGGCGGCAGCAGTTTCACCAGGACCGGCTGGGCTCGTCGATCTCCGGGACGAGCACGTTTGTGCAGAACCAGCTCACGGCCCTGGGGAACTACCTGATGCACGGGGGAAGAGCGGCGACGCTGAGCCAGGGCCAGGCGCTTGCGCAAGGCAATCTCTACAACCAGTTGCTGCGACAGGCAACCATGCTGGCCTATCTGGATGTGGTCAAGGTTCTGGCGGTCCTTATGGTCCTGCTCATTCCGCTGGTGTTTTTCATGAAGCGGCCGCCGAAGAGAAAGGGACCGGCCCCGGTTCACTAAGGCTTCCGGGCATGCTGGCGGGACCCAATGTCTTATAGACTTCATCTTGCCGCACCCCGGGGTGGCCGTGTGTTCGTCACGACCTTATTCCGGGAATGATCGCCGGGAGGATTCGCGTGAGTCGCGCAGTTGCTGTGGTGGCTGGTGTGTTTTGCTGCGCGTTAGGCGCACTGTCCGGCGCGGCTGCTCAAGAGCGCACGATTCCGCTCAGTGTCGAGAAGATTTATGCGCATGGCCCGTTGATCGGCAGCCGTCCGGAGGGGATCACGTGGTCGCCGGACAGCAAGCATCTCACTTATCTAGATGGCGGGGAGCTGGTCGATCTTGATCCCGGCTCAGGCAAGCCCCACGTCCTGGTAAGCCGGGCGAAGCTGGCGGCTCTGGAGGGGGCGCCCGGTTCCGAGCAGGACCGGGATCATCGCGCGCGCTACAAGATGGCTTCTTACTTGTGGGCGCCCGATTCCAATCATTTGCTCTTCGATTCCAACGGACGGTTGTGGCTCTACGACCTGCATAACGGGACGGGAATCCAGGTGGGGTTTACCGATACGGCGTCGGGAGACGATCCGAAGTTTTCGCCAAACGGCGAGGCCATCTCATTTATCCGCAATCACACACTGACAGTGGCCCATCAGCGCGACTTCAACATGCCGATGACGATGGTGGGGAACGGGCCCGTCAATGGCTATCTCAATGGCGAAGTAGATTGGGTTTACGCGGAGGAGCTGGAGGTACGAAGCAACTACGCCTGGTCGCCGGATTCGAAAGCTCTCGCCTATGCGCAGATGAACGAGACGCAGGTTCCGGAGTACCCGATCGAGGACTGGATTCCGGCCCATGCCAAGGTGGATATGCAGCGCTATCCGGAGCCCGGCGATCCCAATCCCGAAGTACGGATAGGGGTGGTGAGCGCGGGCGGCGGCAAGACCCAGTGGATCAAGCTTCCACTGCATTCGGTGCAGGACTACATTCCGCGCTTCGGGTGGGCTGATCGCCGCACTTTGTGGATTGAGACGGTAACCCGCGATCACAAGCATCGCACATTGTCGTTCGCCGATACGGCCACGGGCCAGGCACACGTGGTGCTGGAGATCATCGACGATAAGTTCGTGGGTGACAACTATGACGTGCGGGTCTCGGACGGGCACATCCTGCTGACCAACTGGACCGATGGCCACAACCACCTGTATCTCTACGGCTATGACGCATCGAATCCCGCGGCGTCGACGGCCAAGCTGGAGCGTCAATTAACCAGCGGCGATTTTGAAGTCAGCGGAATCTCCACGGTGGACTGGAGCAAGCATCGCGCGGTGTACGCGTCGAACGAGGGCAACGTCGTTGAACAGCAGTTGTGGACGGTGGGTTTCGACGGGGAGCGGAAGCGACTAACCAATGAGCCGGGATATCACGAAGGGAATTTTTCGCCGGATGGTGAGTCGTTCGTCGATACGTTTTCAACGCGCACGACGGCGCCTACGCTGAGCCTCTGCCAGACGGGCGGAAGCTGCAAGGTCTTCTGGTCGACCCACGCCCTGGAGCCTTATGACGTTCGCGCGCCTGAACAAGTGGAAGTGAAGGCACACGACGGGACAACTCTCTTTGCAACGCTGCTGTTGCCCGGCAAGGCGAACGATGGAGGGACTGTGCCGCTGATCCTCAACCCTTACGGGGGCCCGGAGGCGCAGACGGTTGTGAACCAGTGGAACGACAATCTGCTGTTCGATGAATTGCTTGCGCAGCGGGGGTTCGCGGTGCTGCGGGCCGACAACCGCGGCATGGGCATGCGCGGCCGGGCGTTCGCGCAGGAGGCTTATCACAACCTGGGCCCGGTGCAGCTGGAGGACCAGCTGACGGTCCTCGATGCAGTGCTGGAGAAGTATCCGCAGATCGACAAGCGGCGGCTGGGGTGGTGGGGATGGAGCTGGGGAGGAACGTTCACGCTGTACGCGATGTCGCACAGCGACCGGTTCAGAGCCGGCGTCGCGGTTGCCCCGGTTACGGACTGGCGCAATTACGACTCGATTTATACCGAGCGCTATCTGAGCGAGCCTGCTGAGTTTCCCGAAGGCTACAAGAATTTCTCGGTGGTTAATTCGGCTGCAAATCTCAAAGGGCGGCTGTTGCTGGTGCATGGGACGGGAGACGATAACGTCCACTTTGAGAATTCGGTGCAGTACATTCAGAAGCTTATCGAGGGCGGGGTGGCGTACGACTTTCAGATCTTTCCGCGCAAGACGCACGCGATCGCCGGCCCGGAGGCGCAGACGCAGCTTTACAAGCGCATTCTCGCCCACTTCGAGCAATATCTGGAACCGCTGGTGGAGTAGCGCATGGACGACGTCGAGGCTTACCTTCGGGTGCGAGAGCTGTCACTGCTCGATGAGCGAGTGAGGCGTGACCGGGCGCAGGTGAATGCGCTACTGAGCGAAGACTTCGTGGAGTTTGGATCGTCGGGTCGGGCGTGGTCGCGAGAGGAGATTGTCGCACTGCTGGAATCGGAGACTTTTGCGCCCATGCAGGCCGAGGAGTTCAAGTATGCGCGACTGTCAGAAGACGTTGCGCTTGTCACTTATCGCGCGGTGCGAAAAGATTCCGCTCCGAACGCAAGCGTCAGTCTTCGCAGCTCAATTTGGACAAAGAAAGGGAAGGAGTGGGTTTTGCGCTTTCACCAGGGTACGCGCGCTGCGTAACGGAAGGTCTGAAATTGGGCGGGCTAGACCTCGCGACGTTTAAAGATTTCGTCCTTCTCGCGGCACGAACACTTCGCACATCCGAGGCAGCATACCAGGAGTACACCTACACCAGCGGTTACAACCAGCGCCAGCAGGCTACCGCTGGTCATCAGCCAATGAAACAAATTATTCATAGAAACACCATTTCAGGAGCGTTCTAGTAAGTAGGATGCAAATTTCTGAAACGGGGGCGAGGTCACCGATTGAACGTTTCAGGAATCTGAAGTGGACACAGTGTAGCACTCATGAAATTGCGCTGGCCACTACATTTCTGTGGTATTTGGACGAATAAAAGGCGAAGATGAAGTATGGCGACGAACCCCGAGTCAGGCAAACATTCGCGCGGAGATGGCGAGGATGGCGGCGCGCCGGATTTTGCGGAAAACGGGCGTCGGCACGGCCGGAATCCGGCCAACGAAACGTGCCTGAACTGGCTCTTCGTTGACCTTAATTCCTATTTCGCTTCGGTGGAGCAGCAGGACCGGCCGGAGTTGAGGGGAAAGCCGGTTGGGGTGGTTCCCATGCTGGCCGACACGACCTGTTGCATCGCCGCGAGTTACGAGGCCAAGGCCTTCGGAGTGAAAACCGGAACCATCGTCGCCGACGCGAAGCGGCTTTGCCCCGGGCTGGTGCTGGTAGAGGCGCGCCACGAACTCTATGTCGAGTACCACCACCGGGTGGTTGAAGCAGTAGAAAGCTGCCTTCCGGTCACGGCGGTATGCTCGATCGACGAGATGGCATGCCGGCTGATGGGAAGGGAGCGGCCCCTGCTGGCGGCGATGGAATTGGGCGCGCGAGTCAAAAGAACGATTCGCGAGCGGGTGGGGGAGTGGCTGCGCAGCTCGGTCGGGCTGGCGACTAACCGCTACCTGGCCAAGGTGGCCAGCGACATGGAAAAGCCCGATGGGTTGGTGGCGCTGCCAAAGGACCTGTTGCCCGAAGCGCTGCGGCGGCTGACACTGCGCGACCTGCCTGGAATCGGGGCGCGGACGGAGAAGCGCCTCAACGAGCGAGGCATTCACAGCATGGAAGAGATGCTGGCGCTCGATTGCGAACAGGCCGGTCAGTTGTGGGGATCGGTGTGGGGGGAAAGGCTGTGGCACTGGCTGAGGGGCGAGGACTTCGACATGTCCGAGACCGACCACTTGAAGTCGATCAGCCACCAGCATGTGCTGGCGCCGGAGATGCGCACCCGGGAGAAGTCATGGGCGGTGGCCCACAAGCTGCTGCACAAGGCGGCGATGCGTTTGCGGGCGGCCGAGCTTTGGGCGAGCGGCATCGGGCTGTCGGTGGGATTCGCGGTGCCGCGCGGCGAGGGCGGCCCGGTGAGCCGATTTGGGGTTCCGTCGCGGGGCTGGCACGAAGAGGTCAAGCTGGTGGAGTGCCAGGACAACCAGACGCTGATCGCAGCGCTGAGGGGACTGTGGGATTCGCAGCCGAAGGGTGCCGAGTTCGACCATCCGTTTTTTGTGGGGGTGCAGTTGAACGGGTTGATTCCCGCCCGGCTGCACACGCTGAGCCTGTTTGACGCGCTGGACACGGAACAAAGCCGCGCCCGGCTGCAGCAGGCGATGGACAGCCTGAACCACAAATATGGGATGAGCACCCTGGCCCCGGCTACGATGCTGAGCGCCTACAAGGCGGCGCCGACGCGGATCGCGTTCCACAGCATTCCGGAGCTGTTCTGAGCGAAGAGCTTTGCAGAGATTTGCCTCACGCGGGGGCAGTGTATCTCTGACGGATAGCATCGAAGATCTGCTCTCGTGTATCGGTGGGGGTTCCGCCTCCGTTCTCGATACCTTCCACCTCTTCGGCGAGCGGGAAGTCCTTGACGACGGACCGGATCCAATTGGAGTAATCATGGGCGTGGAGATGGTGATCCCAGGTCTGGTCGTCGACGCCGCTGCCGATGCGCATGAAGTTGCTGAAGTTCTGGGCGCAGAGGCTCAACTTTTCATCCGCCCCGCGAAAGACAAAACTGACCGGACCCAGATCACCCTCGGCGTACTTGCGGATGTGGCGCTTGTGTTCGGTTTTGCCGGGCTCGACAGTGACGACCACGGGGGCGTTGCCGGCGGGTCGGAACCAGAAAAGCACTTCGCCTTTTTCGAGGGTCACCGGTTCCAGCGGTGGTTCAGCAATACCCGCCGTCCGGCAGTAGTCGCGGACCGTTTCATCGGGATCCTTTCCCACGGCAATGAGAATGTCGGCGGAGAGAAGCGCCTCCCGGCGCAGGTGTTTGGGATGGACGGTAATCATCAATGAAGTCCGGGGAGGCTCGGCCATGATGGGACTGCCGGGCGAGACTTCAGTGGGAAACAGGTGGTGGGCCTCATCGAGGATCAACCAGTGTGGCCGACCTTTGGAGGAACGCAAGGCCTCCATGCTCCGCAACATTTCCGATACATATTCGGGCCGGTTGTCCAGGGATACTCCGAGCAGGTTGACGACGACGCTGTGCATGCGTTCGAGGAGCGTGACGACCTCGCCAAAGCCGGGCACGTAATGAGGATTGCCAAAGTTCACCGCGGGTTCGAATCCTTCGTAGTCCCCTTCCGGATCGAAGAGGCAGAACTGGTATTCAGCTTCAGCGAGGCGTTCCAGGAGCCCGGTGATAGCGGTAGACTTGCCGCTGCCTGATGGCCCGGCAACCAGAATTGACCGTCCGAGGCGGGGCAGCAACACGGCCTTCCCTGGGTCGGTTTTCAGCCAACCGAGAAGAAGGCCCTGCTTTGGAACGTGGCCAAGACGGGTGACGAGATCGTCGCTGAGCAATTCCGAGATCAGTTCCTGCACCCCGGCGCCGTGATCGGCGTGCATCACCAGGTCTGCCCTGGCTTTGACTGACTCAAGCGCATTGCTGACGGCCACTCCGCACTCGGCGAGAGCGAGCATGGGCAGGTCGTTCTCGGCATCGCCGACAGCGACGACGTTGTGCGGTGACAGTTTCATCTCGGCCAGCGCTGCCAGCAGGCCGGTTGCCTTGTTCACGCCGGTGGGCAGAATCATGACCGCATCTTTATTGAAGATAATCTGGCGGTCGAGGCCCATTTCCCTGAGGGTCTCGAGCACCTGGCACTGGTGGGGGACCCAGGTGCCGACGATGGCCTGCCCCACGCCAAGGTTGGTGACCCCGCGGGCGAGCAGCGCCTCGGTGAAACCGGGCGGGACAGGATCGGTGAGAAGCCGGGACTGGCGGGTATTCGGACAATAGAGAAGCGCTCCATTTTCGACCACGATCCACTCGAAGAGGTCGGGGCGGGGGAAGACCCGCAAAAAGTCGTCGAGTATGCGGCCACTTACCAGAATCAGCTTCCTGCCCGAGTCGCGGAGTTTTTCCAGCGCAGAGACGGTGTCTTCATCGACGGCGCCGTCATGGGCCAGGGTCCCGTCGTAGTCAGTGGCAAGGGCGAGGAAATTCATGGGGCTCTCCGCACGGGTAAGATGCGCGTCTTCCTGCACGGATTGCCACCGGTTCCAGCCGGGAGTGCCGGCGAAGCTGAACTTTTATTTTGGGGCTGCGTAACAATTCGCATCCCCCTCCGCATTCCCCTGCGGATAAGAGAGTAGACCGAACCCTAATGGCCCACGATTGGCAACCGGACTTTGAACAACTCGTGGACGAGCACCAGTCCATGGTCTTCTCGCTTGCGTTGCGCATGACGGGAGACCGGGGGCTGGCGGAGGAGGTTGCCCAGGACGTGTTTCTGGAGATGGACCGGAGCCTGGGCAAGATCGCGTCCGCGGATCATGCGCGTTTCTGGCTGCGGCGGGTGGCGATGAACCGGTCAACGGACGCGATGCGGCGCCGGCGGGTGAGGGGAATGGATCTTTGGGTGGACATCGACGAGGCTCACGGGGCGGCTGGCGAGGAGCGTTCGTCGCCGCTGGCGGCACGGCTGGAGCAGCTGTTGTCGACGCTGCCCGAGGCGCAGCGGTCCACGCTGGTACTTCGCTACCAGGAAGACATGCTGCCGGAGGAGATCGCCGCAACGCTGGATGCGCCGGTGGCGACGGTGAAGAGTAATCTGCAGCGAGGGCTGAAGCTGTTGCGGGCCAAGGCCTTGAGTTCGCTGAAGGAGTATATCCGTGGAATTTGACGAGATGCAGAACCTGGAGCGCGAGCTGCGTGAAGCACTGCAGCGGCGTCCGGCACCACCGAGCCTGAAGCGGAAGGTGATGGCGCGGCGGGGACAGCAGAATGCGGAACGGCGGCACCATCATTTTGTGATGTGGCAGCGGATTGCTGCTTCAGTGGCGGTGGCGGCGGTGTTGAGCGGGGCGATGGAGTGGCAGTTGCGCAGGGCCGAAGAGCAGCGCAAGGGCGAAGAAGCACGCCGGCAGGTATTGACGGCGCTGCGCATCACCGGGCACGCCCTGGATGAAGTAAATGCCCACCTGGCGGGGCACTGAGAATCCGCAGTTCAAGGAGAAAGCAGTCATGAAGATGAGAACGATTTGCCTTGTTTTGAGTTCGGTGGTCCTCGGTGCCGGGGTTTTGCGGGCGCAGACGTCTCCGCTGCCGCTGCCTCCTCCGGTAGAGAAGGAGCTGGCGGCCAAGGCCTCGAACGTCACCGAGGTGACGCTGGGCAAGAACATGCTGGCCTTCGCCGCCAAGTTCATGAACGGAAAAGACAGCGACGAGACGGCCACACGGCACCTGATTGAAGGGCTGGACGGAATTTATGTGCGCGAGTACGAGTTCGATAAGGATAACGAGTACTCGATGGAGGATATCCAGAAGCTGCGCAGCTATTTCGAAACCAGCGAGTGGTCCCCCATCGTGCACGAGCGCGAGCGCAAGACCGGTGAGACGACCGATGTGATGGTGAAGCTGGTCAATGGGGAGACGCACGGGATGTTTGTGCTGTCGGTTGAGCCGAGGGAACTCACGATCGTGCTGATCCTCGGCCCGGTGCGCATGGAAGACCTGGGCAAACTGAAGGGCATTGGCGGCCTGGCCGCATTAGGAGATCTGGATTCGGGCACCCATGGAAAGCAAAAGGACAAGAAGGGCGGTAACCAATGAGACCGTTGGTGATGGTTCCAGTGTGTTTTGTCTCCCTGCTTGTTCCCGCGGTGGTCCTGGCGGGGAGCGGTGAGCGGGGCTTCAATGGCGTGGTGCACAACCTGGAAAGCCGATATCACATCCGTGCGACGCACATTCCCTTTATGGGCCTGATCAGCATGGTGTCGCGGCGGGCGACAGACGGCGGAGTCAGCAACCTGCACGTCGCGGAGTTTGAAGATTTCAGCGAGAAGCTTGATGGGGAAGAGCTGAATCAACTTGTCGAGACGAAGCTGGGCGACGGCTGGGAGCGCGTGATCCGCGAGACCAGCCGGGACGGCGTGTCGCAAACACTGATCTTTATGCATCCCGAGGGAGCGAGGATGGGATTGTTCGTCCTGGACGCGGATGGTCACGAATTAAACGTGGTGCAGGTCTCGGTTGACCCGGCGCATCTGTCGGAGAGCGTGGCTCATTATGACCATCACGATCACGACGTATCAAACCCTGGTAACCCGATGAACTAACTACTGTTCGTGTATGTGGTACCTAACCTGGCATATCGCCGCGGCCGGCGCGTCCATACAATAGTTAGCTAACGTGGCCAGTATCACTTCAGTGCCGGTGTCGGATTATCGGGGCAGGCTTGCGCCTTCGCCAACCGGCCTGCTGCACGTGGGGCATGCACGCACATTCTTCACCGCGTACCAGCGGGCGCGGGATGCGGGAGGGACGTTGATCCTGCGCATGGAGGATCTCGATCCGGATCGCAGCAAGCATGCATATTCCGAGGCCGCGATCGAAGACCTGCGCTGGCTTGGTATTCGCTGGCACGAAGGGCCGGACCGTGGCGGGCCATGCGGTCCTTATCTGCAAAGCAAGCGGCGCAGCTTTTACCTGGAAGCATGGCGCATGCTGATGCATGCGGGCCATATCTACCCCTGCCGGTGTTCGCGCAAAGACCTGCAGGCGGCGGTGTCGGCGCCGCATGAGGGCTCGGTGCGCGGCCCGCAATCGGAAAAGTTTGAGGCGCTCGACGACGAGGCGGTTTATCCCGGCACTTGCCGGGATCACTTCGTTCAGAGGCCGCAACTGCCGGGGCCGACGGGAGTGGATCTGGATTCGCCGGAAGGAATGAACTGGCGATTCCGGGTACCGGACGGCGAAGTCATCGAGTTTGACGATCTGAACCTGGGGCGAAAGCGCTATACCGCAGGCGAGGACTTCGGCGATTTCGTGGTGTGGCGGCGCGACGGAGTGCCGAGCTACCAACTGGCTTGCGTGGTTGACGATGCGTCGATGGGCGTCAACGAGGTGGTGCGTGGCGCCGATCTTCTGAAGTCGACGGCGCGTCAGATCCTTCTGAACCGCGCGCTGGGGTTGCCGAATCCGAAGTGGTATCACTGCCGCCTGGTGGTGGACCACAACGGGCGGCGCCTGGCCAAGCGGCATGACGCTCTCAGCCTGCGGTCGCTGCGCCAGCGCGGCCTGACGCCGATGAACATCCTGTCGGCTGAACTGCCGGTGGAGGCGTAGCGGGCGGGCTACGGTCGCGATTGCGGTGGGTTAGCGGCATAGAGCACCGGGAACGGTATTTGTTTTCTGCAGGGTGATCGGCTAGTTTGAGCATGAGGGCCGGCGCTTCCCTTCCCGTCTTTGGCCCCGCCGGACTTCACTTCAAAAAGCAGCGTGGTGTTCATGCGACGGTTTCCCGGTTTCCGAACAGGTCTATCTGCCCTCGTCGGCACCGCATTGGTGATTGCGGCACTTCCCTCGCGGGGCGGTGAAGCAGGGACGCCGAGCGACGAAGCACGCGGACAACAATGGTGGGCACACATTCGCACGCTCGCGGACGACTCGATGAAGGGCCGGCTGACCGGCAGCGCAGATTATCTCCGGGCCGCCGACTACGTGGTGAACCAGTTCAAGGGCTGGGGCCTGAAGCCTGCGGGCGTGGATGGAACTTTCTACCAGCCGGTCCACTTCGATGTGCAGCGGGTGAATGCGGACAAATCGTGGCTGGGGTTGACGGTTGAGGGCAAAGAGACAGCGCTGGCGCTGGGTGAAGACGCGATCCTGGGTACGCGCATGCCGCAGCCGGCGAAGGTGGACGCGCCACTGGTGTTTATCGGATACGGGCTGCACCTGCCGGAGTCGGGATATGACGACTTCAATTCGGCGGAGCTTCCGCGCGGCGCCCTGAGGGGCAAAATCGTAGTCACGTTGAATGGAGGGCCCGCCGAACTTTCCGGGCCGTTGAAGTCGTTTGCGCGGACGACGCCGATGATCAAGGCGGTCCGGGAGGCGGGGGCGGTGGGATTGATCTCGATCCCCACGCCGAAGTCGATGGATTTCGGCTGGCAGCGGGTCGCTTCCAGCGCATCGCAGCCGGGAATGCGGCTGGCGGCTGCGCCCGGAGACGCAGAGGTGGCGAAGCGGCATCCGGCACTGGCCGACGATCATGGCGAACTGTTCACCGCCACGTTCAACCCCGGGCAGGCGGAAAAGCTGTTCGCGGGAAGCGGACATTCGTTTGCGGAGGTTCTGGCCCTGGCCGATGCGCAGAAGCCGCTGCCGCGGTTCGCGCTGCGGGGCACCATTCATGCCAAGGTCAGCACCGAGAAATCGGAAGTTGTGTCGCCGAATATCGCGGCGCTGCTGCCGGGGTCCGACCCTGCGCTGAAAGACCAGTACGTGCTGGTGTCGGCGCACCTGGACCACCTGGGAGTGGGGGAGCCAATCCATGGAAAATCCATCTATGCCGGGGCGATGGATGATGCTTCGGGCGTGGCCTCGGTGCTGGAGACGGCACGGGCCCTCAGCCAGGGCGAACGTCCCAGGCGGTCGGTGTTGTTCCTGGTGTTCACCGCGGAGGAGAAAGGCCTGCTGGGGTCGCGCTACTTCGCCGGCCATCCCACGGTGCCGGAGGACGGGATCGTCGCCGATCTGAACCTGGACATGTTCATGCCCATCTTCGCGTTGAAGAAGCTGCACGTGCAGGGGCTGGAGCAATCGACGCTGGCCGAGGCCGCGCGGACGGTGGGCGCGGAGCATCACATTGAAATTGCTGGCGATCCGGAGCCGGACCGGAACTCGTTCGTTCGCACCGACCAGTACAGCTTTGTGCAGGCGGGGGTGCCGGCGCTGGCGATGAAGTTCGGCTGGACGCCGGGCTCGCCGGAGTACAAGGCATGGCGAGCGTGGCTGGCGGAGCGTTATCACTCGACGGACGACGACCTGAAGCAGCCGGTGGACCTGGTTGCGGCAGCGCAGTTCAACTCGTTCTTCGCGGACCTGGCGCGGGCGGTTGCGGATGCGCCCGGGAGGCCACACTACCTCGAGTCCAGTTTTTTCAGGCGGTTTGAGAACCAGCGTTAAAGCCGGAGAGCACGCAAAGAGAAAAGGCCGAGCCCCTAAGGGCCGGCCTCAGACTGTCGACAAGGGTATTCTGCGGTTTGGAGAAAAAGACCCAGGACTGAAGCCCTCGCGAATTGACGGACTTATCGCGAGGCTGAAAGCCTCACGCTCCCTCCGGAAAAGCAAAGGTGGGTTTTCATCAACCTGAGGCCGAGCCCCGAAGGGCCGGCCTTTTGCATTTGCGCGGGAGTTCTTACTTGTGGTGGATGAACTTGCCGTTTTGCAATTCGGTCATGGCCTGGCGCAGTTCCGCCTGGGTGTTCATCACGATGGGCCCGTACCACGCTACCGGTTCCTCGAGAGGCTTACCGGAGACGAGCAGGAAGCGAATTCCTTCCGGCCCGGCCTGCACCACGATCTCGTCGCCACGGTCAAAGAGCACCAGCGAGTGGTTCTTTGCGTCGTAGACGGCGGGCGCGTCGGGGTTAGCACCGGACTCGGTGAGAACCGCCTGCGGGTCGGAGGCATCGCGGAAGGTTCCCGCCCCGGCAAAGACGTAGGCAAAGGCGTTGCGGGTGGTTTCGACCTGGATGCGCTTGCGCTTTCCGGGGGGAACCGAGATGTCGACGTAGCGGGGGTCGGCGGCCACTCCCTCGACCGGGCCGGTCTTGCCCCAGAACTCGCCGCAAATGACGCGGGCATGGGTGCCATCGTCTTCGGTGACTTCAGGGATGGCGCTCGCCGGGATGTCCTGGTAGCGCGGATCGGTCATCTTGAGCGCTGCCGGCAGGTTGGCCCAAAGCTGGAACCCGTGCATACGGCCGTTGGCGTCACCCTTGGGCATTTCCTGGTGCAGGATGCCGCTGCCTGCGGTCATCCACTGGACGTCGCCGGCAGTCATCAGGCCCTTGTTGCCGAGGCTGTCGCCATGCGCGACTTCGCCAGCCAGCACATAGGTGATGGTCTCGATGCCGCGGTGGGGGTGCCAGGGGAATCCTGCGATGTAGTCGGCTGCACGTTCGTTGCGGAAGTCGTCGAGCAACAGGAACGGATCGAATTCCCTGGTTTTCCCGAAGCCGAAGGCACGCTGTAACTTGACCCCGGCGCCTTCGATGGTCGGAGTGGTTTGGATGATGTCTTTTACGGGACGGAGAGACATGCGGTTGACCTCCTTGCTGGCCCTCTGCAGATTAGATTCACGAGGGAGATATTCGTTGCAACAACTATTTACGCCTGCGGAGCGCGGTACGGGTTCCGAACCGGTTCATCCCAGGCCCCCGATGGGACCTGGGCTACGGCGTCCGGACTTTGCTTCACTTGTGGGCAAAGAACTGAGATGAATCTGGTTAGCCTTGAATGAACTGGACGTCGAGGTTGATCTGGACGTCTTCGCCGACGAGGATGCCGCCGGTCTCGAGAGGTGAGTTCCAGCTCAGGCCGAAGTCCTTGCGGTTGATCCTGGTGGTGGCGGAGAGACCAATGCGGGTGTTGCCCCAGGGGTCTTTGCCGGGCGCGCTTGGGCCTTCAACCGCGAAGGTGACGGGCTTGGTGACGCCATGCAGGGTCAGGTCGCCGGTGACGCTGTATTCGCCATCGCCTTTACGCTCGACCTGGGTGGATTTGAAGGTCATCTTGGGATACTTCTCGACATCGAAGAAATCGGCGCTCTTGAGGTGTCCGTCGCGCTGGGGGTCGCCGGTGTTGATGGTGGCGATGTCGATGGAGGCCTCGACGGTGGACTGATTGGGATTCGCAGTGTTCTCGACGAGGGTTCCGGTGAGACCGCTGAACGAGCCTTTCACGTTGGAAATCATCATGTGCTTGATTTTGAAGTCGGCGCTGGAGTGAGCGGGATCGAGTTTCCAGGTAACGACGGGGGTGGTGGTGGTAGTGGCCATAGGGTTGGCTCCTTTCGTCTGTTTGGATGCTGCGCAAACATATTCGTTGCAACAACTATTTGCGGGGTTCCCGGCGCCGTTGACGTTTACGGGATCGGGAGGGGGTGTCCGGAGGCAAGAGCCGCCAGGGAACGCGGCTTGCGATAAACTGGCCCCCAACGCCTGCGCGAGGGAGGTTCCGTTCGCGACCGCGGGGCGCGCTTGTCCATTATGAACCTACCCTGGACACCCCGGAGGTCTTCATGCAGTCCCTGCTTCAGGATTTGCGGTATGCGCTTCGTCAGCTTCGCAAGACAACGGGCATTGCCATACTGGCGGTGCTGACCCTTGCGCTGGGTGTGGGAGCGAACACAGCCATTTTTACGGTGATCGACAGCGTGCTGCTGCGTCCGCTTCCTTATCTGCACTCGGAGCGGCTGGTTTATATCGGCAGCGGAAAAGAGGCGCAGGGTTTCGCGACCACCTCGTGGCTGAACTACCGCGACGTCCAGGCACAGGCAAAGCTGCTGGAAACGGTGGCCGGGTATTCGGAAGACGTCAGCGTGCTCGAGGCCCCAGACGGGTCGCAGAGCGTGGTTGCGCCCCGGATCACAACCAATCTCTTCCCCATGCTGGGTGAAAAGCCTTTGCTGGGGCGGCTGTTCAACGACACCGAAGGGCAGGCGGGCGGTCCTTCGGTGGTGCTGCTCTCAGAAGGACTATGGCGCCAGGGTTTCCACGGCGATCCGGCGATTGTAGGCAAAAGCGCCCGGATCGGGGGCAAGCCATATACCGTGGTCGGGGTGATGCCGGCCGGGCTGCGTTTTCCGGAGGAGACAGGGGCAGACATAAACCGGGGGGTGTGGCTGCCGGTGCAGCCGACGGCCGAGATGCTGAAGGATCGCGGGTATCACTTCTTCAATATTGTGGCGCGGCTCCGGCCCGGAGTGACCGTCACCCAGGCACAGAAGGAGATTGATGCCATCGCCACCCACTTCCCGGTCGCGCAAGGCGGGGATCCTATTGTGTTTCACCTGTCGCCGTACGCGGAGATCCTGACCGGATCGATGCGGCCGGTTTTGTATGCGCTGCTGGCGGCGTTGGCCCTGGTCCTGCTGATTGCGTGCGCCAACGTGTCAAACCTGCTGATTGCCCGCTGCCTGGCGAGACAGCAGGAGTTCGCGGTGCGATCGGCTCTGGGGGCGGGCCGGCTGCGGCTGGTGCGCCAGATGCTGTCGGAAGGGCTGTTGCTCAGCCTGCTGGGCTGCGTGGTGGGCGCAGGCCTGGCGGAGCTGGCGATGCTGGGCGTGCACAAGCTGCCCGACGGCACGATTCCCCGCGCCGAAGGCATCGCCATTCACTGGAGCGTGCTGCTGGTGCTGGGGGCGATTGCGATGGTCACCACGGTGCTGTCGGCCCTGCTGCCGGGTCTGCTGGTAGCGCGCGCCAATCCCCAGGCGGCCTTGCAGGCGTCTTCACGAGGGATTGGTTCCCGGAGTGTGGGCGGCCGGCTGAGCGGTTGGCTGGTGGCGGGGGAAGTGGCGTTGTCGACTCTGCTGCTGATAGGAACCGGGCTGCTGTTTCGCACGCTGTGGAACCTGGAGCAGTCGCATCTGGGATTCGACACGGCACACGTGACGACGTTCACGGCGATGCCCGAGGACGCGGCTGGATTTTCGGGGATGGCGGTCTCGGAGGATGCGCAGAACGCGCCGGCGTCGGTGGCGGTGCTGACGTATCGGCCGGTACTGGAGAGGATGCGGCAGATGCCGGGGGTGGAGAGCGCAGCGCTGGTCACGTCTCCGCCGCTTTCGGGCATGAATGTCGGGTCGTCGTTTGATATCGTCGGCCGCCCGGAGGAACACGGAAACAACAAGCCGGCGGGGCGGGTGACGGCGGTGAGCGGGGACTACGCGCGAACCATGAACACGCCGCTGCTGCGAGGCCGCATGATCACCGACGGCGATACGGCCAGCACCCCTGCGGTGGTGGTGGTCAACGAGAGCCTGGCGAAGAAGTATTTCAACGGCGAAGATCCGATCGGCAAGCAGATCAATCTGGGCGGCAAAGACACCGGGATGGTGAAACCGTTGAGCATCGTCGGGGTGCTGGCGGACCAGGTTGACCGCTCGGTGGGCGGGACGGTTGAGCCGTTCATTCTCCTGCCGGCGCAACAGGTGCCCACGACATCGCTCTTCTACCAGGCGCTGCTGAAGACGGTGGTGAGTTTCGTGGTGAAGACACGGGGCAACGTCCCGGTGGCGCCGGAGATGCGCACGGTGTTTAAACAGGTCGCTCCAGGTTTTGCGCTCGGTAATTTCCAGACCATGCAGGAGGCGGTGGAGAACAGCACGTTCAGTGCGCGGCTGGGTCTCTACCTGGTGGGCTCCTTTGCGGGGCTCGCCGTGGCGATGGTGATTGCCGGGTTATATGGGGTGCTGAGCCAGCTGGTGAGTTATCGCAAGCGCGAGATCGGGGTCCGCATGGCTTTGGGCGCGACGCGCCAGAGCGTGGCACGGCTGATTCTGCGGCAGGGCATCGTGCTGATTGGCGGCGGAGTCGTCGCGGGGCTTCTGTTGTCGCTGGCCTCGGGCCGGCTGATTGCCAATTTTCTTTACCAGGTGAAGCCGCTGGATTGGGGAACGGATGCCGCGGTGGCGGTGGCGCTCACCGCGATCGGGTTGACCGCGGCGCTGCTGCCGGCGAAGCGGGCTGCGTCGATCCAGCCAATGCAGGCGCTCCGCGAAGACTGAGACGGCTGCGGTGTGGCGGCTGCAGACGTGCCGGCGGTGGTTTAAATCCCGGCGTACCAGGAGTAGCCGAAGTCGGGACTGATGGAGCCCTTGCCGTTACCCACGTGCTTGAGGGAATCTACCAGGCTGATGCGGGACAGGAACTTGACGCTTTTGTATCCGAGCTGGCGGGCGACGCGGAGGCGCAAGGGAGCGCCGTGCTCGGGTGTGATCTCTTTGCCGTTGAGGTTCCAGGCCAGGAAGGTCTGGGGATGCCAGGCATCGGGAAGGTCGAGGCTGTCCCAGTTGTCGTCATGGGCATAAACGACCAGATAGCGAGCCTTGTCGGTGACGCCAACCAGGTTCATCAGGTAGGAGAGAGGGACCCCGTTCCACTCGGCGATGAATGACCAGCCTTCTTCGCAGGCCTGATGGGTGATCTGGGTGCGGGTAGGCATGCGCTTGATCTGGTCGAGGGTGAAGGAAGCGGGCCGCGCGACCAGGCCGTCAACAGTGAGACGCCAGTCTTTGAAGCCGGTAGCAACCATGCGATCCCAGGCTTCGGTCTTGGGGGGCAGTCCACTGACGGGAACCGCGGACGAAATCTCGCTGCGGCCGAATTCGCGGGCCATGGAGTGGCGGCTCATGAGAACGCGCTGGGCTGCGTAGGTGAGAGTTTCGCCGACGCCCCAGACACCGCCGTGGTCGGGAGGAATCAGGCCGTAGCGGTCAGCAATGCGTTCGGCGGCGGCCAGGCCGGCGAGGCCGGCGGCACCGGCGACACCGAATCTGATCAGGTGGCGGCGGGTAAGTGATTCGCTCATGGGAGTTCCCTTCCCCCGGCGACGCGGCCGGTGATCATGGCGCGCATCCGCCCGGAGAATCCGCTGATGCACAGCATGGCCACGTGGACGATGAGAAACAGGCAGAGCAGGTTGGCGAGGAAGAAGTGAATGGTTCGCGCGGACTGGTGGCCGCCGAAGACTTCGACGGTCCAGGGAAAGACCGAGGTGATCGATGGCGACATGGCGAAGCCGGTGAGAATGGTGAGCGGGAAGACGAGAAAGACAACAGCCAGGTAAGACAGGCGCTGCAGCAGATTGTAGGGCTCGGAAGGGTCCGTGCGGCGCAGGCGGAAATGGTCGGTGGCGCTGGCGCGGAGGCTGGTCCACGACAGTTCACGGCCCGCGGGTAAAAGGTGGCGGCGGAAGTGCCGGTCAAAAACGCCGGAGACGACGTAGAGGAATCCGGAGAGCACGGCAAACCAGGCTGACTGAAAGTGCAGATAACGGCCCCAGCCCGAGGGTCCACCCAGCATGGTGGGAAGGGGCAGGCTGAAAAGTGCAGGGGTTTTGATATTGCCGGTTTCGCCCCAATAGAAGTGCGGGTGAGCGAGGATGATGGCGAACCCGCTAATGGCCAGACCGAAGAAACTTAGCGTGAATACCCAATGGGTGAAGCGCACCACGAACGAATGCCGCAGGGGTGCGGTCCGAACAGGGGACTCGGCGGAAAGGGCGGAGACGTAGGCTACATCGGCCATGCGGGTGGAGCGAGTTTAGCACGGGTGCGGAACGCGCGAACACAGGATTCCCAAGGGAGAAAGGGAGCTCAAGAGTACGACGGGGAGGATGCGGCCCGGGCCAGGGAAGGCGGGTCAGGACAGGCCGGGTCACGACAGGCCGGGTCACGACAGGTTGGGTCACGACAGGCCGGGCCGCATTGGAAAAAGTTTCAGTCTTCGCGTTCGAACTCGACCGCTTCTCTAAGCCATGGTGCGTCGAGAATGTTGCCGCCGGTTTCGGTGCTGCAGTGTTTGCCGCCGGGGCCGGATTTGCATCCCCAGTAATTTTCTGTTGCGTCGACCGAGCCGGTGCAGACGGCTCCATCAAACGCGCAGATGTTACCGACTCCGACACCCATTCCGCTGGGGAAGAGGTCATTGCGGTGGATCGTGACCTTGCCGGGCGTGTTGACGGCGATGTCGTAGTCCTCGTTCCTGATGAGGTTGCCGGCGATGATGGTGCCGTTGATGGGTGTCCCTCCGCCGCCGCTGCTGATCTGAATGCCGACGGTGCCGGGAGTAGCGGTGTCTCCGGAGTCGGCGCCATTGCCGGACACGTAGTTGCCAACGATGATGTTGCCGTCCATGTCGTCGGGCGGAGCGCCAAAGCTGGGTCCCACGTGACTATGCATGGCCACGCCGCCGATGCCGTTGCCGGTGAGCACGTTGTGGGAGATCACATTGCCGGAGACTTTGCCGGGGCCGGCGCCATCGGAGAACAAGCCTACTCCGGCGCCTTCGACCTGCACACCGTTGTTGGAAACGATATTTCCGGAGAGCGTGTTGCGGTCCACTCCGTGATGGGGCGCGAAATGAGGTGGGCTGGAGCCGACGGGCGAGTGAGAAGCGAGAGTGAGGCCGCAGTCGAGCGGGTTGTTGCTGACGCTGTTATCGACGATGAGGTTATCGTGGCTCTCGCCGGTTTCATCGCTGATCAGCATGCCATCAGCGCTGTTGGTCATGGTGTTGCCTTCGATGGCGGAGTAGGACACACCCATAAGGTGCAGGGCTCCACCGCAGTCCCCGGTCTCGTCGGTTTCAAAAGCCGGCTGGCCGGGGCATCCCATGGGGGCGCCGGTGAAGACGGGGCCTGCCTTGTCGTCGCTGCTGATGTCGTTGTCCCTGATGGTGACGCGGCTGGCGTTGACAATCAGAATGCCTTCCCATTGAGCGTTCTCGACGGTGAAGCCCTCGATTTTGACATGGGAGAGGCCGGGGTGGTCGTAGCCATCGATGTAGATTCCATTGGGCAGTCCGGTCGCATCGATGATGGACTCGCCGGCCCCGGCACCGAGGAGCGAGACGGGCTTGGAGATCAGAATATCTTCCTTGTAAGTGCCGGCAGATACACGGATAACATCGTGCGCACCGGCTTGATTTACCGCGGCAGTAATAGTTTTGTGGCAGCCTCCGCTACCGGCAGGGTTGACGCAAAGGGTCGCGGCAGCGAGATTCAACGACGAAACAACAAACAGAACGCCGCAACAGGCGGCGGCACAGCGGGGAAATTTTACAACGTACATGGTTATCTCCTTAAGAGCGAACCATCATGACAAACAGCTTCGAAGTTAGACAAGTGAATACTGTGCAACTTAGTGAATATAACTTGGGACTAATAAGTGAGAAGGCCGCATTGTATTTTCCGACCAGCAGTCGTGCTTGAGGAGACCGCGGGGAGCGGGGACACCCGCGCTTATCGATCAGCCGCGGGCAGATGTCCTCCCGCGGGCCCGGCATTATCCTTGAGACAGGTTTCCATCCGTGTCCGACTTTGCCCAAACCGTCAAGCAGCAGGCCGACATCGTCAAGGTGGTCGAGGGATACATCCGGCTGCGCAAGGCGGGGGCGACGAACTATTCGGGCCTGTGCCCTTTTCACCGGGAGAAGTCGCCGTCTTTTTCGGTGCACGCGGTCAGGCAGTTTTATCACTGTTTCGGGTGCGGAGCGTCGGGCGACGTATTTTCGTTTGTGGGCAAGCTGGAGAACGTGAGTTTTCCGGAGTCGGTGCGCATCGTGGCGCAGAAGTGCGGCATTCCGCTGCCCAAAAAGGAATATTCGTCGCCAGAAGAGGCCGCGGAGGCCAGGCTGCGGCGGAAGCTGCTGGAATTGCAGGAGGCTGCAACGGCGTGGTTTGAGGAGCGGCTGCGGGGGCCTGAGGGAGCACTGGCGCGGGAATACCTGGCGGGGCGGGGGCTGGGGCCGGACGGGATCAAGGCGTTCCGGATCGGGTTTGCACCGGAGAGTTTCAATGCGCTGCGCGACCGGCTGAGTTCGCTCGCCGATGCCGAGACGCTGCGGGCCAGCGGGCTGTTCAGCCAGAAGGAGCAAGGCGATGGAACTCTTGGCCCGCTTTACGACCGGTTTCGGAAGCGGGTGATGTTTCCCATCGCCAATGAAAGCGGCAGGATCATCGCGTTCACGGCCAGGACCCTGGACACGGGCGAGAAGGCGGGGCCGAAGTACATCAACTCGCCGGAGACACCGCTCTACTCGAAGGGACAGGTGCTGTTCAACCTGGACAAGGCGCGGAGCGTGATCCGGCAGGCGGGGTTTGCGCTGCTGGTGGAAGGCCAGATGGACTGCATCTCGGTGTATTTGCGGGGGATCCAGAATGTCATCGCGACCAGCGGGACGGCCTTCACCGAGCAGCAGGTGGCGATCCTGCGCCGCCACACGTCGAACGTGGTGGTGAACTTCGATCCCGATGCGGCGGGGGCTAATGCCGCCGAGAAGTCGATCAACCTGCTGACCGAAGAGGGCTTTTCGATCAAGATCGTCACCCTGGACGGAGGGCTCGATCCGGACCGGTACATTCGCGAGCGGGGCGTGGAGGCTTACGCGGCGGCGTTGCGAGGCGCGCGCTGGCAAGCCGATTACCTGATTGAGCGGGCGCGGCAGATGTTTCCCGGGGCGGCGGCGGATCAGAAGGTCAAAGCGATGAACTACCTGCTGCCGCATATCCGGCAGATTCCGGAAAAGCTGTCGCGGGACCAGTTTGCCCACGACGCCGCGCAAAAACTGGGAATCGACTCGGCGGTTTTGCGGGAGGAGTTGCGGCAGGCGGCGCTGAAGCGGCGGGATCACATTGAGATTCGAGCTGCTAACTTGTCCGAGGTGGAGCGGGTTTTGCTGCGGGCGCTGGCGATTGTGGACCCGGAGCAGGAGCAATCCCGGCGCACTGCGGCGCAAGCGATTCTGGAGCATCCTGCGTGGTTCGAGCAGCTTGCGGCATACCCGGCGCTGCAGGCGCTGGCCAGCCGGCAGGCGAGCGACCCCCTGGATGTGGTGGAGGATGGGGCGCAGCGAGCGCTTCTCGCAGAAGCGTTGATGGGGGAGACCCGGCCGCCTCAGGAGGAGGAGGTGTCGAGCGCGCTGCAACAAAGCCATGAGCGGCTGCTCGAGAACCGGCAGCGTGAGCTTCGCGGCGCAATCGGGGAAGCGGAGCGGAGCGGGAACGTCGCCGAGTTGGCCCGGCTGACCCAGGCCAAGCTCGAATTGGATCGCGAACTGCGAGGGCTGCACAATTCGCGGGCGCCGGGGAGATGAGGGCGGCAATCTACCATGAGTGGCTCCGTAAATGTGAGCCGATTGGGACAGGGAATGCGTCTAATAAACAGGACCGGGAAGGGTTACTACGGCTCGACCTCTCGAGTTCTGCGGAGAAGGACCCAGGCGATTGACAGATCCGGCTCCCCACGGGTGGCCGATATTTGGCTGCCGCAGGGGCTATGGATGTGTTAATCTATTGATCTCTGTAGGGATGCGCGCCCAATCTGCCCCACATATGAGCTGCGGCTCGCGGGCGAACCAGGACAAACCTGAAGCGCAGTCATCCCATTCCGAGCACTTAGTTTAAGGCCGCGGGCTTTAGCGGTGTACGCAGGCACGTCTGCGCAGGGGTCGGATCTCAACTCTCGAGATCTTTTCCGGCGTACTACGCGTGATCCTGCGCACAGGCGCGTGAATTGGACGGAGTGAAAACCGTTTCATTCACCTGGGCATCATCACTCGCAAAGGGTTTGCGGCAGGACATTTACCGGGTTTCGCAGGCGGGGCTGAGGGCGGTCGGCCGGGCGGAGCTGGACAGGGACATTACCCGGAGAGCAGGGAACATTGGCTATCGACGACAAATTCGAAGACGACATTCACAATCTGATCGACACCGGCAAGGAAAAGGGCTATCTCACCTACGGCGATGTGAACGACATGATGCCGGAAGAGATGACCTCTGCCGATGATATCGACGATCTGATTACAACCATCGGGACCCAGGGCATCGACCTTCTGGACAGTCCGAAGTTCGGCGGCGACAAGGACTTCGAGCTGGAAGAGGGCGAAGACGTCGAACTGGATCTGACTCCGGGAACGCTGGAGAAGACCAACGACCCGGTGCGCATGTATCTGCGCGAGATGGGCACTGTGCCGCTGTTGACGCGCGAGGGCGAAGTGGAAATCGCCAAGCGCATCGAGCGGGGCCAGATGCGCGTGCTCAAGGCGATTTCGCGGTCGCCTATCGTGATTCGCGAGATCGTGGCGCTGGGCGAAGATCTCAAGCGCGGCGTGCGCAATGTGAAGGAAGTTGTGATCTTCGATGAGGAAGAGCTCACCGAGGATGTGGTGCAGGCGCGCGTGCGCTCTACCGTGGCGCGTATCGACGCGCTGGTGAAGCACCAGAAGAAGATTGTCGGCTTTGACGAAAAGGCGGCAACTCCGGCGGTGAAGGCCAAGGCCAAGGAATCGCGCCACCTGCGCTGGCTGATCGCGCGCGAGAAGGTCTTCATTTCCCGCATTGTGCGCGAATTGAAATACACCGGCATGGAACGCAAGCGTCTGCTGGACAAGGTCAACAAGACCGTCGACACCATGCGCACGCTGGAGCGGCAGATTCGTTCGCTGGATCAGAAGTTCGACGCCTCGAAGAGCGAGGAGCTGAAGAAGGAATATCGCCGCCAGCAAAAGAATTGCCGTGTCGATCTCGAGAAGATCGAAGGGGACGCGGGCGTATCGATCGCCGAGCTCAAGCGCACCCAGCGCGAAATGATTCAGGGCGACATGGACGCGGAGCAGGCCAAGCGTGAGCTGATCGAGGCCAACCTCCGGCTGGTGGTTTCCATCGCCAAGAAGTACACCAACCGCGGACTGCAGTTCCTCGACCTGATTCAGGAAGGCAACATCGGCCTGATGAAGGCGGTGGACAAATTTGAATATCGCCGCGGCTACAAGTTCTCGACGTATGCAACGTGGTGGATTCGCCAGGCGATCACGCGTGCCATTGCGGACCAGGCGCGTACCATCCGCATTCCGGTGCACATGATCGAGACCATCAACAAGCTGATCCGCACCAGCCGCCAGCTGGTTCAGGAACTCGGCCGGGAGCCCTCGAGCGAAGAGATCGCGCGGCGCATGGATATTCCCGTCGCGAAGGTTCGCAAGGTGCTGAAGATTGCACAGGAACCCATCTCACTCGAGACGCCGATCGGTGAAGAGGAAGATTCGCATCTTGGCGACTTCATCGAAGATCGCCAGGCTGTGTCTCCTTCTGAAGCTGTCATCAGCGTGAACCTGAAGGAGTACACCTCGCAGGTGCTTCGCACGCTTACGCCTCGCGAAGAGCGCGTGATCAAGATGCGCTTCGGCCTCGAAGATGGCTCCGAGCACACGCTGGAAGAAGTGGGCCAGAGCTTCCAGGTAACGCGCGAGCGCATCCGCCAGATCGAAGCCAAGGCACTGCGCAAGTTGCGCCATCCCTCGCGGAGCCGCAAACTGAAGGCGTTTGTGGAAGGCGTGAAAGAGATGTAAATCAGTCGAAGTATTCGGCTGTTGGGCCGCTGTTCATTGAGAACAGCGGCCCTTTTCTTTTTGGCGCGCGGTCAGGCGCCGAGGCCCGAAATAAATTTCAGACTGCGCGGGATCTGTTGCGGGGCCGCGGGGCTTTCATCCTCGATGTAATAGCGCTCGCAGCCTTGTTCTCGGGCCGCCTCCAACACTTGTTTCCAGGGAATCGCGCCATCGCCGACCGCGACGCTGTCTTCGTCGGGCGCGGATCCGCTCAGGTTGCCGGGGCCTGCACCCTTGCTCAGGTCTTTGAGGTGAAGAAGTCGAAAGCGGTGGGGATAGCGCTTGAGCAGACGCACGCAATCCTGTCCTGGCCATGCAATCCAGAAGGTGTCCATCTCGAAGCTGACCGAGGCTGGATCCGTAGCTGTCGCGAGCACGTCGAACAGGGTGCCCTCGGGTGCGGGTTGGAATTCATAGCCGTGAGGATGGTAGGCAAATCGATAGCCGGCGCGGGCCAGGTCTGCGCCCCACGCCGTCATCTTGCGGCCGGCATTTTCAGCGTCGCTGCGCTCGAATCGGGGACCGTGGGGAATCCAGGGAAGAATCGCCCACTGCGCACCGATAGTGTTGAGATCGCTGACGACCTGCGCGAAGTTCTTGTCGAGGCTGTCCCACTGGGCGACGAGCGAGCTTGCCTTGAGGCCGGCGTGATCGAGGGCCTGACGAAAGGCGGCCGGCGCGAGCCCGTAGTAGCCTGGCACTTCGACGTCGCGGAAGCCCATCCCGCGAACTCGAGCCAGGGTGCCGGGAATATCAGCGGCGAGGTCGCGGCGAAGGCTGTAGAGCTCAAGGCCGACCTCAATGCGAGCCGCCTGGGACGCGACGAGGCCGGTGGCGGTGGCGGCGCCGGCCAGGTTGATGACGAAGGCTCTGCGCGTGATCATGGTTTGCCTCCGCCCCCGTTGAGGAATATGTCAACGCGAGGCGAGCCGAAGTTGTAGGGCTTGGCGACGATGTCGGGCCGTCCATCGCCGTTGAGGTCGATGACCTTGGCCTCGTGGAAGTCGAGGCCTTCGGCGAAGTAGGTTTGCTTGAAATGCCCGTTGCTGTCGCCGTAAAAGATGTATGCCCTGGCTTGCGGGTTGGCACCGTCGAGGCGTTGTTCTCCTACGAAGATGTCGAGATTGCCGTCGCCATCAAAGTCCGCGATCTGGAGACTGTGGCCGAAATGAATGTCGGCTATCTTGTGCATGATCCAGGTGCCTTTGACCCATTCATACCAATTCAGCGGACCATCGCCATCGCCGACCACAAACACTACCTGGGGGCGCGGACTTCCCTTCACCAGGCGCCCGGCGGCAGCGCGCGAAAACGAGTAGCGCGGATCGATAAGGTTTTCTTCGAAGCGCAGTTCACCGAGGTTGCGGAACCAGCGGCCGCCGCCGATGATATCGAGTTTGCCGTCACCGTCTATATCGGCGATGGCGAGGCCTTCGTGTTCGTTGATGCCCTTCCAGTCGGGTGACTTGCCGATTTGTTCGGTCTGGCTGTCGATGCTGTAGTGATAGATCGGTGTTATGGGCCACTGGTCGGCGTGGAGGGGATCGACGGGAATTTTAGCGACGAAAAGGCCGTGCGCATCCTGGTTCCAGAAGACGATCTCGGGCTTGCCGCAACCATCGAGATCTGCGGCTAGTTGGTCGTGATGCTTGGGGAAGCCGGAATGCTTGATGGTGTGGCGTTCCCAGGGCTGATCGGAATGCGGATAAGGGTTTCGCCACCACCAGATCTCATTGGTCTTCCAATCGCCGGCGGCAACGAAGTCCAGATTGCCGTCGCCGTCCACATCAACAGCAACGCCTCCGGCTTCAATGTGCAGAGGAGCAGGCTCGATGACCGAGCGCTTCCACACACCATTGGCTTGCCTGTAGAGCACGACCGAATCGGGAGCGGTGCGTTCAGTGAGGATGAAGCCCGGATGCCCATCGTGTCCGAAGTCACCCACAGTAACCGACGTCTGTTCTTTGCCGCTATTCGGGACGGGCAGTTCACCGCTGGCCGATGACAAGTGAGTCCATTTGACCGGCTGTTGGGCGAGCAACGATGAAGGGACGCTGCTTCCCATCAGGGTCACGGCGAGCAGCGCGATCCATTTCATGTTGTTTCTCCCGACGCGGGCGATTATACCTGCGCCGTTGCAGCCGGAGGACGGCCCGCCAGCCCCGGGTATACTGCCGTCAACTCGAGGAGACGCACATGAAGCGTGCCGCATTCCCCTGCCTTCCGGTTTTGATGGTCAGTTTCGCCTGCGTCGGACCATTGAGGGCGCAGACGCCAGCCAAGGCACCCACCATCGATCAGTCGCTGGAGATGATGCAGGTGGGCTCGCCCAAAATATCACCGGACGGCAAGCGCGTGGTCTACGAGCAGCGGCGGACGAACTGGGAGAACAACAGTTTCGACCGGGAACTGTGGATCGCCGATACGGGCTCGGGCGAACGCCATCCTTTGACTGCGCGGGTGGGGTCGAGCGACAACGCGGAGTGGTCGCCGGACGGCCGCTCGATCGCCTTTCTGTCGGACCGGCCGGGCCAGCTGAAGGATTCGCCGGCGGGCAAGACGCAGCTTTACATCCTGCCGGCCGATGGCGGGGAAGCGCAGCAGATCACCAAGCTGGAGAACGGCGTGAACGATTTCGCCTGGTCGCCGGATGGCAAGCACATCGCACTGGCGGCGGAGGGGGCGGAGCCAAAGGCGATGAAAGACCGGAAGGAGACCTTTGGCGACTATCACGTGATCCATGCGGACTACCAGATGGTGCATCTCTGGCTGGTTGACGTGCCGCAGGCGGATGCGTCGGGGCGCTTGCCCAAACTGGAGGATCCGAAACAGCTTACCAAGGGCGACGAATTCAGTGTGGATGGTTTTTCCTTTTCTCCTGACGGCGCGCGAATTGCGTTCAGCGCGCAGCGGGATCCCGACCTCATCTCGGGATTCAGCGCCGATATCTACACTGTGACAGTCGCTGACGGCGCGGTGAAAAAGATCGTGGAAACGGCGGGACCGGATCAGAATCCGAAGTGGTCGCCGGATGGAAAGCAGATCGCGTTTGAGACTGCATCCGGGGCCAAGTACTTCTACTACACGAATTCTCGGATCGCGGTGGTGCCGAGCGATGGCGGCACGCCGCAGGTGCTCACCGAGGGCTTCGACGAGAGTCCGGGACTGCTGCGCTGGGCGCCTGGCGGGATCTACTTCGAAGCGACGCAAAAGACGGCAGCTTCGCTGTTTGTGCTGGATCCGGCCACCAAGGCAGTGAAGACAGGTTGCGTTGCCGGGTACGACCATTGCCAACGGATTTTCGTTTTCGAAGGACTTCTCGCAGGTGGCTTACATGGGGTCGGGGGCCAATCAATACTCTGAAATTTATGCGACCGCCGTGGCCCAGCCGGCGCCAGTGCGGCTGACGCGGGCAGGAGACCAGTTGAGCGGCTTTACCACGGCGCATCGTGAAGTGGTTCACTGGAAGTCCGGCGATGGGACCCAGGTGGAGGGCGTGCTCATCAAGCCGGCGGACTTCGATCCGGCGAAGAAATATCCGCTGCTGGTGGTGATTCACGGCGGCCCGACCGGCGTTGACATGCCGAACATCTATCCTGACCGCTACTATCCGATCGAGCGGTTCATCGCGAAGGGGGCGCTCATTCTGGAGCCGAACTATCGCGGGTCGGCGGGCTACGGCGAGGCGTTCCGGTCGCTCAACGTGCGCAACCTGGGGGTGGGCGACTACGCCGATGTGATTTCGGGCGTGGACTACCTGATCGCTCAGGGATTGGTGGACAAGGATCGCGTTGGCTCGATGGGATGGAGTGAAGGCGGCTACATCAGCGCCTTCATCACCACGTCGAGCGATCGCTTCAAGGCGGTCTCGGTAGGCGCGGGCATCTCCGACTGGATGACCTACTACGTGAACACGGACATCACCCCCTTCACGCGCCAGTACCTGCATGCGACACCGTGGGAAGACGCGGCGATTTACGAGAAGACTTCGCCGATCCACTACATCGCCAAGGCCAAAACGCCCACGCTGATCCAGCATGGCGGATCGGATCACCGCGTTCCAGTTGCGAACGGGTTTGAATTGCGCCAGGCGCTGGAGGATCACGGGGTGCCGGTGAAGATGGTGGTGTACGACGGGTTCGGGCACCCGATCAACAAGCCGAAACAGCAACGCGCGGTGATGGAAGAGAACGAGAACTGGTTCAACCATTACATCTGGGGCGACCCGCTGGCCCCATCGCTGACGCCGCGGCCGGCGCCGGAGAAAGCCTCGAAGCCTTGACCGGTCAGAGGGATAGGAGAGGGGCCTCGCAGGTTTGCCTTGCCTGCCGTGGTGAGGGCTGTCACGCTGGGACGTTTGCGGCGTCGAAGGCCCTTGCCCATCGATAGGGCCCTCTGCTAAAACGTTTTTGCTCCCACTTCAGCCCGTTTAAAGGGAAAGGAATTGTATGCCACGCATCACTCGCCGTTCTTTCGGCAAGACCGCTGCAGCCTCAGCGGTTGCGGCCTTATCGGGATTATCGTTTCCGCGCCTGGGTTTCGGACAGCCGCAACCGGACGCCTCGAGCCTCCGTTATCCAAAGGGCTTTCTGTGGGGCTGCGCCACGGCGGCCTACCAGATTGAGGGCGGGGCGCGCGATGACGGCCGCGGACCTTCGACGTGGGATGTGTTTTCGCATACGCCGGGCAAGACACATGAGGGCGACACCGGCGACGTCGCGGACGATTCCTATCACCTCTACAAGGAAGACGTTAAGTTGCTCAAGGCCCTGGGCGTGAGCAGCTACCGGATGTCGATGTCATGGTCGCGATTCTTCCCGACCGGCACGGGCGCTCCGAATCCCAAGGGGCTCGATTATTACAGCCGCGTGGTGGACGAATTGCTCGCCAACAACATCACGCCTTACGTCACGCTGTTCCACTGGGACACACCGGCGGCGCTGAATGGCGGGTGGACGTCGCGGGATACATCGAAGGCTTTCGCGGATTACGCGGCCTACGCGACCAAGCATCTTGGAGATCGCGTTCATCACTGGATGACGACAAATGAGTTCGTGTGTTTCACGGACCTCGGCTACCGGATCGGGCAATTCGCCCCCGGGCTGAAGTTGCCGGCGGCGCAGGCCAACCAGGTGCGCCATCATGCGATTCTCGCGCATGGGCTGGCGGTGCAGGCTATTCGAGCCAACACGCCGGGCGGGACGCAGGTGGGCCTCGCCGAAAATGCCACCGTCTACTGCCCGGTGATGGAGACGGCGGAGCACATCGCAGCAACGCAGAAGGCCACGCGAATCGGCAATGCGCCGTTCCTGACGGCGCTCATGGAAGGCAAGTATCCGTCGGAGTACCTCGAGGACGAGGGAGCAAACGCGCCGAAAGTAGAGCCGGGCGACATGGAGGCCATCGGGAGCAAGCTAGATTTTGTGGGGCTGAACATCTACACGCCGCAGTATGTGCGCGCGGATGATTCGCCGCGGGGCTTCGCGGTAGAACCGCAGCCGGCGTCGTACCCGCATATGGCTTCGCCGTGGCTCACCATCGGGCCGGAGTGCATTTACTGGGGGGTGCGCAATGTGGTGGACCTGTGGAAGGTTCCGGCTATTTACATCACCGAGAACGGCACTTCGTCTGACGATGTGCTCACGCCGGCGGGGAGAGTGGACGACACGGATCGGGTGATGTACCTGCGCAACCACCTGACCCAGTTGCATCGCGCGGCGGCGGAAGGTTATCCGATCAAGGGCTACTTCCTGTGGAGCCTGATGGACAACTTCGAATGGGCTGATGGGTATAGCAAGCGGTTCGGTTTGCACTACGTGGACTTCAAGACGCTGAAGCGCACGCCGAAGCTGAGCGCGCAGTGGTACCGCGAGGTGATCGCGCGCAACGCGGTGGTCTGAGATTGCGGAAAGACAAGAGCCGCCGCCCGATTGGGGGTAGCGGCTCTTTGCTGCTGACAAAGTCGTTGGGCGGTCTGCTGGAGAAAAGGCCCGGGGCTGAAGCCCTCCTGAATTGATCGACCCCAATCGTGAGGCTGAAGCCTCACGCTCCCTCCGCAAAAAACAAAGATGGGGTTTATCATCAACCTGAGCCGCTGCCCGATTGGGGGTAGCGGCTCTTTGCTGCTGACAAAGTCGTTGGGCGGTCTGCTGGAGAAAAGGCCCGGGGCTGAAGCCCTCCTGAATTGATCGGCGCCAATCGTGAGGCTGAAGCCTCACGCTCCCTCCGCAAAAAACAAAGATGGGGTTTATCATCAACCTGAGCCGCTGCCCGATTGGGGGTAGCGGCTCTTTGCTGCTGACAAAGTCGTTGGGCGGTCTGCTGGAGAGAAGGCCCGGGGCTGAAGCCCTCCTGAATTGATCGACCCCAATCGTGAGGCTGAAGCCTCACGCTCCCTCCGCAAAAAACAAAGATGGGGTTTATCATCAACCTGAGCCGCTGCCCGATTGGGGGTAGCGGCTCTTTGTTTAGGGTTGAAGATACCAGCCTGGTTTATTCCTGCTCGCTCACGAATACGACCGTGGTGAGCGCGGGAATGGTTGCGGTTCCCTGCTTCGCGTCAAACGCAGCCTGCTTGAGCGTCGCGTCGGACGAAGACTGCTGCACCGGATGCAGGTGAAGGTGCATTCCCACGAGCGAAGCGTCGGTAAAAGTGACCGCCTGGTTGCTGCCGTTGAAGAACACCACGATGTGATGGAAGCGGCCGTAATTGGCGCCGTGGTCATCGAGCCTTTCGACGATGAGGCCGGGCGCCTGGTTCGGTCCCGCGTTGAGGAACGTCAGGTTGTTCTGCACCTCGTCCAGCGTCTGCATGCGGAACAGGCCTGAGCTGTAGCGAATGTTCATGAAGTCCTGGAAGGCGCGCGTGGTGTCCGCAATGTTTTGCGGCGTGGGGTCGAGCGCCGGGTTAGCGAGCAGAGGCTGCATGATGGGCCACTGCGACTGGTTCTGGCTGGCGATGGGCAGGCCTGTTCCCCAGTTGTCCGACTTGAAGCTGAAGTCGATCTTGTTGAACCAGTCGCCCGAGTCGTAGCTGTTGTTGTCCATGTCCTTGGAGCGGAGCAGGTCGTCGCCGCCCTGGAAGAACGGAACGCCCTGCGCCAGCGCAACCACACTCATGGCAAGCACCTGGCGGCGCGCGCGCATGGAGACGGTGTCAGCCTCAGACGATTTGATTTGAATGGCATCGAAGACGGTCTGGTTGTCGTGGACGGAGCAGTAATTGATGTCTTCGACCGGTGAGGCGGTGTAGCCGGCGGGTTGGCCTCCGTAGATGATCGCGGAAGCCGGCACCACCTGGCCTTGTGCATCGGTCAGGGTGTAGTCGCGGAGGTTGCCGGCCAGACCGGCCTTGATCCAGTCGGTATTGGACAGCAGGGTGGACAGCTGATCGGCCGGGGCCGTGTTCGTGCTGGTCCACGAGCTCGGGTCGGTCGACATGCCGGTGGCGAATCCCTGCACGCGCGGGTCGCTGAAGGGACCGCCGCCGCGAATGCCGTCGCGGATTCGGTCGTTGAAGGTGCCGATGCCGTAGCCGTAGAGATTGACCTGGCTGGCATTGGGACCAATGGCGTTGTTGGCCGCTTCGCCGATCTGGAAGCCTTCACCGTAGAGATAGATCTTGCTGCCGTCAACGCCGTCGGTTTCAGGAGTGAGCGCGCCGAGTGCAGCCTTGATGTCGGCCATGTTGTAGGTAAAGTGCATGCTCATTTCATCGAAGCGGAAGCCGTCGATCTTGTATTGCTTCGCGTTGAGCACCAGCGTATCGATCATGAGCTTTTCCATCATGCGGTGTTCGCTGGCGGTGTCGGCGCAGCAGGAGCCGGTGAGCTGCACTCCATTGGCGTCGAGGCGGTGATAGTAGGCCGGGACCAGTTCGTCGAGGTTGGCGGCGAAGGTTTGGCCGCTGGCGCTGGTGTGATTGAAGACCACGTCCTGAATGACGCGCAGGCCGTCGGCGTGCAGGCCGGCGACCATCTGGCGGTATTCGCGGACGCGGTGATCGGGATTCACGGCATAAGCGCCTTCGGGAGCCATGTAGTGATGCGGGTTATAGCCCCAGTTGTAGGCATCGTTGTTCTGCACCGCGGCAACGGCTGCCTGTTGCTGGGTTCCATCGGGGGGATAGGCGGACAGATTGCCCGGCGACTGCCAGGTTGATTTGTCCTCATTGATCGCGTCGAAGTGGAAGCTGGGGAGGATATGCACGGCCTTGAGGCCGGACTCCGCCAGGTCGTGAAGATGGCGCATGCCGTTCGAGTGTAGATCGGCGAAGGCCTGGTAGGTTCCCTTGATGGCGGTGGGAACGGTGGGATCGGCGACGCTGAAGTCGCGCACGTGCAGTTCGTAGATGCTCAAGTCGCCAACGCTGTTCAGAGGCGGCGAGGTGGTTTCATCCCAGTCGTCGGGCTTGGTGGATTCGTCATTGAGGTCGGTGATGCGGCTCATGGTGCCATTAAGTGCAAGGTCAACGGAGTAGGGATCGGTGGTGGTATTGCTCACGATGGCCAGCGCCGATGGAACATACACCCTGACGTTGAGGAGGTAATACTTCCCTGCCCAATTGGATTCGCCGCGGGCTACCCATACTCCGTTGTGGGAGTGCATGGCGACGGTCTTCGCCGGGATCGTGTCGGTTTGCTTGTTGAACAGCAGCAGCGACGCGCTTTGCGCGGTAGGAGCCCACAGCTTGATCTTGAGGGGGACGGAGTTGTCATCCGGGAAGTCGTTCCAGGTGTTGTCGCCGTGGTCGTGGAAGACGACGCCAAGGCGCCCGTTGTATGCGTAGAGGGCGTCGAGGGCGCCGAAGATCTGCATGCCGGTGGCGTACTTCAATGAGCCGTCGGCGGCCACGCTGGAGACCGCGAGCTGGCTCTTGATGGCTGCCGGGATCACCCCCGGATCGAGGTTGGGCGGAAGCTTGAACAATGCGTATCCCGACAGTTGCGGGTAGCGGAGCTGTTCATCGGCGGTGAGCGTTCCGGCATAGGGAGCGAGCGGGATTGACTGGCCGCCGGTGATGCCGGTCAGAGTCAGTTGCAGGCTGGCGGTCGGGCTGTAGTTCAGCATGTAAGTGTAGCCCGACTGGTAGTACTGCGACGGGAGGGCCACGGTATTGGCATCGATCCAGTAGGCCTGCAGTTCATCGAAGAGGCCGCTCAACAATTGCGCAGCGGTGGGCTGCTGGGTGAAGACGGTGGTGTTGCCGGAGACGACCCATGCTTCGACGAACTGCGGCACCGTCAGATGCATGTCGGGCCCGGGGTCTTTCACATTGAGCGAGCAGTTGTGAATGATGAATCCCAGGGTTCCGGTGGTGATGCCTACGTCGAAGTAAGCGCCGTAGCTGTCGTAGCCGGAGATGTAGTCCTCGGTGTTGCACCAGTTGCCGGTGGGATCGCTGGTGGCCAGGAAGGGGTAGAGACTCCAGCCCGCATAGTCGCCATCGGGGCGGTAATAGTGGATGCGCGCGTGGCCGGCGGGAATGGCCGGATCGGTCGTGTATTCGGTGATCGGCTGCGCGGTGTAGACCGTCAATTCGCCGGAGATGACCCAGGCCTCGCCGTATTGATCGACCTGCAGATACTGGTTCGGACCAGGGTCCTTCACGTTCTGCTGACAGTTGTGCAGGATGAAGCCGAGCTGACCACCGCTCTGCGTGGGGCTGGCTCCAACGTCGTAGTAGGCGCCGTACTTGTCGTAACCGGAGACGTAGTCCTCGGTGCTGCACCAGGCGCTGTTGGGGTCGGTGAAAGCCCCGAAACCATAGAGGCTCCAGCCCGCATAGTTGTTGTCGGGACGGAAGTAGTGAATGCGGACTTTGCCGGCGGGAATGGCCGGGTCGGTGGCCTGGATGGTCGGCGGTTGCGCGGTGAGCAGAACGTTGCTGCCGGAGATCTGCCAGTATTCATTGCCCTGGGTGGCGGGATCGACATACTCGTTGGGGCCGGGATCCTTGGTGTTGCCCTTGTGGAGGATGATGCCGACGTTCGCAGCGCCGGAGATGACACTGACATCGAAGTAGGCGCCAAACGTGTCGGTGCCGGTTACGGTTACGGGGCCGGCTCCGTAGTTGTTCGGCTCGGTGGTGTCGCCAAAGGCATAGATGGTCCAGCCAAGGTAGTTGCCGTCGGGCCGGAAGTAGTGAATGCGAATGTCGCCGGAGGGGATGGGAGGAACGGCCTGGGCGATGCACTGAACGGCGAAGCTGAGGCAGAACAAGGCCAGCGCCAGAAGGCGGGCTCGGGACATGCGAAGGGGAAGGGTCATCTCTGGTCTCCAGGAAACATCGGCGCGACCGATGGGTTGCGGTTGCGGGCTCAAATCGTTGCATGTGCGGAGGGGCGACGGCACCGCAGGCAGGGATTCCGGAACGACTTCGCAGGGAGGGCAGCGGCGCCGGGAAGAGTGCGGATCGTTGTCGCTCGGGCGCGGGACACAGAACTGCGGAAGGCGTTTGTCGCCACGCGCCAAGAGACACCCGCGCGCAGGCGTTTGTCAACGTCTCCGCTGGAGGAGACGCGCAGCTTGTCCGCGCAATCTGCATTGAATCTATTTCAAAAGAAAACTCTCCGGACAAGGCGCTAAATTGCGGACGCGGCCCTGGTCCAGAGAAGTCATTTACCAGGCAGGGCCGGGCTCGGGCTGGGCGCCGGAATAAGGGGAGCAGCACGGATCCTTGACCGGCTTGAATTCCATGAACTCGACGCGCGTGCCGTCGGGGTCGGCGAGGTCGAGTTGCATTTTGCCGTCGACACCGAGGATCTGCGGATTATGACCGGGGGTGGGCTTCCAGCCGCGCTGTTCGAGCTTCTCCTGCAACTGCGCGACGCTGGCGACTCCGGGGGCCATATGGTCGGCGCTGCCGAGTTGGGCCGGCGACGGATGTTCGGGCAGGTAGAGCATGTACTCGATCCAGTCACTGCCGTCGGGCACCTGCATCATGACCCAGTCAACGCGGTCGGGCGGATTGCCGCCCTGCCAGTAGAGGTTGAAGCCAAGCAGGTCTTTGTAGAAGCGATCGAGGGCAGCACGATTGCGCACCATGTAACCGGCATGCATGATGTGAGAACTGAGGGCGTGGTCACCGGCTTGCGGTGGCGCGGCAGGCTGGCTGTCCTGCTGCTCGAAGACGACCTTGTTGCCTTCCGGATCGTGGACTGTGAATGATCTGTTGCCAGACGCATCGACGGAGAGAGCCGGCGGTACGGCTACGCCATGCGCGCGCAGATAAAGGCGCAATGCTTCGGCATCGCGGGTGGCGAAGGCAACGCTGTCGAGGCGATCGAGCTGGCCAGGGATGGGCGGCGAGACCAGCTCGACGTACTGGGCGTGATTGGCATAGAAGCGGACGCCGGGTTTCGCGGGTGTGGCCTCCGGAATCTGAGTCCACCCCAGCAGGTCAGCGTAGAACTGCCCCGACTTGGCGAAGTCGTCGGCGAACAGGGTCACATGTGAGATGCCGGTGATTGCCGGGCGCGCAGCTGCTGCGCTACCCGGCGCATCCAGTGGAGTGGCCGTCACGGTGGTTCCCTTGGCGATGGCCGGATCCATGGCCGCGATGTCGGTGCGATAGCTGGCGGTGTCCGCGGTGGGAAAACCTGGAGGAATCTTTTGCGTCACTTTTCCAGTGGCGGCCCATTCGGTTCCGCGCTCAAGTATCGTGATGAATCCGACGTCGCTCATGGCCATGGGGTCGTGGCCCAAAGTGGTGTGGAAGATGCGGCCTTTACCGAACGCCAGGGTCATCAACATGGGCTCGTCATGCCCGGTGCCTGCGTTGTGGGGATCGGAGAAGGCAGTGGCCAGCACGGTCATGTTCTTTCCCGGTCCGCGCAGGGTGGCATAGAGCTCGTCCGGCACGTGCATCCACACGGGAGGAAGTCCGCGCATGATCGGATGTTCAGGATCGCGCGCCGTGATTGCGAACGGTCGGCGCGCGCCATGCGAGCCCGCAGAGCCTGGCTTGTCGTCCTGCACCAGCTTGCCGGCTTTGAAGTACCACATGGGGCCTGACTGTTCATTGCGCTTGCGCCAGCCGCCGATGCCGATCATCTCGTTGTACGCCGGCCAGGACGCAAAGGCGTTGTCCGCGGCATGCACCACGACCAGGCCGCCGCCGGAGCGGACGAAATTTTCAAACTGCGTGCGCAGGTCTTCGGGCCATTCGGGAGAGTCGAGATTGGAGACGACAACCTGGTAGTGACTGAAGTCCGGATGAAACCCGCTGAAGTCTCCCGGCGCTGCGGGTGCCGTCGCAACGGTCACCGAGAACAGCCCGGTCTCTTCCAGTTCTTTTTGCAGGATCGGGGTGGTGAGTTTCCAGTTGTGATAGGGTCCTCCGCTCTGGCCGTCAAGCAGGAGAACACGAATGGGGTCGCTTGCCGCACAGGCAGTTGAAGACAATGACATGAGTGCAATCAAGAAGGAAACGGCGAATCGCATTGCGAGTACCTCCGGAAGTGCGGCCCGGTGCTTGCGCGAACAGATCTCTGGATGGAGCCTCGGCCACTCTTCGACCACAGGCACTAAGACGGTTTACCAAGCCTGCAGGCTAACGGCTGTACATCCGTGTGTCAATCGAGGGGTGGTGATCGTAAGGTGCGCACTGCCTTGCATACGCCGCTGACGAGAGCACCGCGAACGCGGTCTTAATGGGACCTGAATCCGATGCAGCGGCTAGCGAGGTTGGCCGGCGCTGCTAAGGAAGATTAGTTCCGAACTGAGCGGCGCTTTCAGATGAACTGCAAAGCCGTCACTCATCAGTTCCGCTCCGGTCCCGTCGCGGTCGGGCGCACTGCCGTCTTCGAAGTGGAGGTGATATCGCCTGGCGGCCTCAAGTCCCTTCAGCCTGAAGTGATGCTCGTCCTCATCCGCAGTGGTACCGCGAAAGGCGAACACAACGCCCCGGGCGCGTGCCGGGTCCCAATATTCCATGCCATCCCAGTGAATGCCGTCCGGGCGCGCCGATACGTGGTAAAGATGCGCGTCGCGAATGAGCGGGCGCAGCTGCTGCTTGTAGAGCTCGATCTCGTGTTTGGCGGCATCGTGCTGTTCGCTGCTCCACGCGGTGGTATCGAGCATGATGGAGAGCCAGCCCATCATGCCGCTGCGCATCATGTAGAGGAAGTTTCCGAGACTGGGAGCCGGCCACTTTTCTACATAGCTCTCGAGCATCGCGGGGGGGAGCATATAGCTGGTGTCGTAAAAGGCGCGGCGGTTGGAAAGCGGATCGTAGGTATCGGTGATGGAGAAGTAATCGCCGTGAGCCGCCGAGCCGAAGTCGACCATGCGGCCGCCGTCATTGCAAATCTCAAAGAGCAGGCCGGGGTGCTCGCGGCGGGTGTGGTCGTGAATGTCGTAATAGGCGCGCACGGCGTGATAGCTGACGTCGGTCGAGTTATCGGCAACGACGAAGTCAGAGGCCCAGTCATGTTGGATATGCAATGTGCTTTGATTTGGCGGCGCGTGGGGGTGATCGGTGCGAATGCATCCCTGGGCGACCAGGTATCCGTCGTGCTCGAGCATGTCGAGGTGGTAGTCGTCCACGATGCGTTTTACTTCGCCCCGGAGATAAGCATGCGCTGCCGGAACTCCCACATCGACGGTCTGCCCCTTGAATTCTTCAGGCTTCCAGTCCGGCGGCAGGTCGGTCACCATCCAATCGCGGACCTTGGGATCGTGCACGTTAAGCGCGCCGGGGGCGGTGTCGAGCCCAGCCTGCGTCCAGTCGACCCATATTCCGAAGCGGAGGCCCCGCGCGTGCGCGGCGTCCGCAACGTAAGCCAGGCCATGAGGAAATTTCCTGGGGTCGGGATACCAGTCGCCGACGCCCCGGAACCAGCCCGCGTCCAGATGAAACATCTCCAGTCCGAGCTCCTTTGACTCATCGATCATGCGCAGGGCCAGCGATTCATCAACCTGCGTGCCGCTGCCCCAGCTGTTGTTCACAAGGAGCGGATATTGCTCGTCTTTCCAAGTAATGGGATCGCCCAGCACTTCGCGTACCCACCGCCGCAGCTGGTTTGCCGCTTCATCGGGACCGCCGGAGAAGGCACCGATGAAGGCGGTTGGAGTTTCAAAGGCGCCGCCCGCTTCGACGCGCGTCCGAAAGGGACCCGGATCGGGGTTGAGCCCCAAATCTGCCTGAAGACTGCTGCTCCGCCGCGCAAGGGAGATACGGGTACGGCCGCTGAATTCAATTCCGGCATACCAACCCTGCGCCAGCGCATCGCCGGTGTAAACCATGGCCGCAGGGATGATCTCACGGGCTTCGCCAGGAACCGGGAACGCGTAGGTGGATGACTTGCCAGTCCATGCGTAACCATCGCCGATCGGTTCGAAGTGCGTTCCCTGGGGTGAAGGCGTGTCCGCACCTTTCTCGACGTAGAAATTATTGAGAGCCGTCCCGGAGGGAACGGTCCAGTCTGCGTGGAGAGAATCGATCATGGGCAGCCAGACTTCCTGGCCGGTCAGGTTCTCGACCACGGTGCGATGTTCGACCGGGCCGAAGCCGGCGCGCGCGGTCCACTCCCAGCGCAGGCGCAGATGCGGGTTTTCGCATTCGTAGACAGCAAGGGCAGACCGCGTGTCCGCGTGACTTAACTTGCGATCGAATCGCCACGCAACCGGCGTGGCTTTTCCATTGATCTCAACGCTGAGGGGGAGGGCTTCCGAATGTTCATTTCGCCACTGCGGAAGATTGGGAGCGGCCAGCGATAGCAATTGCGGGCGATCGGGGCCCAGACGCAGTTCGAGTCGCACGTCAGAGGTTGCGACCACAGCCGCGTGACTGTCGCTCTGCCCGGACCCGGGTGACCGTAAGAGAGCGAGACAGGACGCGGCGATGAGCAACGTCCGCGGGCTGGAGTAATTCATCAGAACATTATCCCAAGCGGACCGTCACAGGCGGCAGGCGAGCCTTCATGGAGCATATTGGGCCGCAGTTTGGAGGACACAACTCGCGCTTACCCACACAGCATCAGAGATGTGAGTCGGTACAGGAGACCAGGTATGGCGCGTATATCTTTGTATTTCATCGGAATCTTTGCGGGCGTCACAGCTCTGGTCATGTTTAGGGACCAGGCGAAGAGAGCGCGGCGTATTCCCGTCCAGGAAGCGGCGGCGCGCCTGCAGGCGGCGTGGGCGGACAACCATACCCAAGCCTGAACAGCTTGTTTCCAGGATGAGGTACGTCCGGGGCGCGGCGCCGTCAGTTCGCTAGGCAAATAAAAGGCGAACCGGCTAAAATGTCCCATGGACTTCCCCTCCGAGCTAGCCTGGGCTCACCCCGTCACGGCCGAATGGTTTGTCTCCAAGTTCGGCACGCCTACGGAGCCGCAGGTGGGCGGGTGGCCGGGCATTCTCGCAGGCGAAACTACTCTAATCTCCGCTCCCACGGGTTCGGGAAAGACGCTCGCGGCATTCCTGGTCTGCATCGACAGGCTCCTGCGGCAGTCGCTGGATGGCTCGCTTCCCCCCTGTACGCAGGTGGTGTACGTCTCGCCGCTCAAGGCGCTGTCCAACGATATCCAAAAAAATCTTGAAGGACCGCTTCGCGAGATTCAACAGCTGGCGCTGGAGCGCGGGCATCTGTCGGTGGGGATCCGTACCGCGGTGCGCACCGGCGACACCCTGGCCAGCGAGCGCGCGGCCATGCTGCGCAATCCGCCGCATATCCTGGTCACGACCCCGGAGTCGCTCTACATTCTGCTGACCGCTGCCAAGAGCCGCGAGCTGCTGCGAAGGGTTCACACCGTCATCGTGGATGAAATCCACGCCGTGGCGGACGACAAGCGCGGGGCGCACCTGGCGCTGTCGCTGGAAAGGCTGGACGCGCTGGTGTGCGGAGAGAACCGGCTTTCTCCCGGCGCTTTCATCACCGGGTTGATGGAGCCTCCGCAACGGATCGGACTTTCTGCGACGCAGAATCCCATTGAGCTGGTTGCGAACTTTCTTACCGGGGTGCATCCCCGCCGTCGCCCGGCGACGATTGTGCAGGTCGGACAGCGCCGGGTGATGGATATTGCCATCGAGGTGCCCGGCGAAGAGCTCAGTTCGGTGACATCGCACGCCATGTGGGAAGAGATTTTCGACAAGCTGGCCGCATACACAGAGCATCACCGCTCCACGCTGGTTTTCGTGAATACCCGCAAGCTGGTCGAACGCGTTTCGTTCGCACTGGGAGAGCGCCTGGGCAAGGAAGACGTCGCGGCACATCACGGCTCACTCTCGCGCGCGTTGCGCCTTGATGCCGAGCAGCGCTTGAAACGCGGCGAGATCAAGATTCTCGTCGCGACGGCATCGCTCGAGTTGGGGATCGACATTGGCGATGTGGACCTGGTGTGCCAGATTGCCAGCACGCGCGCCGTCGCGGTGGCGGTGCAGCGCATCGGGCGCGCGGGGCACTGGCGCGGCGCCATTCCGAAAGGGAGGCTGTTCGCGACCACGCGCGACGACCTGCTGGAACAGGCCGCCCTGGTGCGCAAAATTCGTGCGGGCGAACTTGACCGGTTGGAAATCCCGCCGCAGCCGGTCGACATCCTCATGCAACAGATCGTTGCAGCGTGCGGCGCGGAGTCCTGGGACAAGAATTCTCTTTACGAAGTGATTCGGCGGGCGTGGCCATACCGCGAGGTCAGCCGCGAGCAATTTGACGAACTCATCGCCATTCTGTCGAACGGCATTGAATCGAGCCGCGGGCGCTATGGCGCGTACCTGCTGCACGATGGCATCCACGGGCAGTTGCACGCGCGCCGCGGGGCGCGGATGATTGCCATCTCGAATGGCGGCGCCATTCCCGACACCGCATTGTTCAACGTGATCCTGCAGCCGGAAAACGTGCAGATCGCCACACTCGACGAACACTTCGCGGTCGATTCCAGTCCGGGTGACGTCATTCTGCTGGGCAACACCAGCTGGCGGGTGCAGCGCATCGAAGCTGCCGGGCAGGTGCATGTGGAAGATGCGCATGGAGCGCCGCCCAGCGTGCCGTTCTGGACCGGGGAGGCACCGCAACGCACCGATGTGCTTTGCGATGGAGTGAGCTCGCTGCGTGAAGAGATCTCGGCCCGCACTCCGAACGTATCGCCGGCCTTCCTGTCGCCCGCGCATACGGAGATTGCCGGGGCGAGCGCGTGGCTGATGGAGCAGTGCGGCGTGTGTGCATCGGGCGCGCAGCAACTGGTTGCTTACATCGTTGCCGGCCGCGCGGTGCTGGGAGCGGTTCCGACCAAGACGACAATTATTGCGGAACGCTTCTTCGACGAAGGCGGCGGGATGCAGCTGATTTTGCATGCGCCGTTTGGCGGGCGCATCAACAAGGCGTGGGGACTGGCGCTGCGCAAGCGCTTCTGCCGCGGGTTCAATTTTGAGCTGCAGGCGGCCGCCACCGACAACGGCATCAATATTTCCCTGGCCGAACAGCATAGCTTTCCTTTGTCCGACGTGTTCCAGTTCCTGACCGAGGTCACAACGCGGGACTTGCTGGAGCAGGCCTCGCTTGCATCGCCCATTTTCAAAACGCGGTGGCGCTGGGCGGCGGGACGCAGCCTGCAACTACTGCGCAGCGTGAAGGGAAAGCGGGTTGCTCCCCAGGTGCAGCGCACCCGTTCGGAAGACCTTATGGCCAGCGTGTTTCCGCAGGCCGCGGCATGTTTTGAAAACATCGAAGGGGACATTCAGATTCCCGACCATCCGCTGGTGCGGGAAGTGATGCAGGACGTGCTGCAGGAGGCGATGGACCTGGAAGGCCTCTTGGGAGTGCTGCGCGGCATGCACGACGGCAGTATCAGGTGCGTGGCTGTGGATACGCCGGTGCCTTCGCAGTTTGCGCACGAACTGCTGAATGCCAATCCCTATGCGTTTCTCGACGAGGCCGGCCTAGAGGAGCGCCGCGCCCGCGCGGTATCCCTCAGCACGGGAATTCCTGCCAGCGTCATGGAAGGCGCAGGCCGCCTCGATCCGCACGCCATGGAGACGGTGCGGTCCGAGAGCTGGCCCGACATCCGCGACGAGCATGAATTTCACGATCTGCTCATGAGCCTGATCGCATTTCCCATGACGGCGCTCGATGGGGACCGCTGCCGGCACTGGCCGGAGTGGTATCGGCGCCTCGAGCAGACCGGCCGCGCGAGCACGTTCGATTGCAAGGGAAGCCCCTGCTGGGTGGCGACGGAGCGGCTTCCGCTGGCGGAAGTCCTGTGGCGCGATCCGGCCCCTGAATCCATCGTGCGCGACGAAGGGATCAAAAAGTGCGTGCAAGGATGGATGCAGATCCTGGGACCGATGACCGCGGCAGGATTCGCGGCGCTGCTGTCGCTCGAAGCGAAGCTGGTCTTTCAGGCCTTCATCGCCATTGAAGTTCAGGGACTGTTGATGCGTGGCGTGTTTGAGAACCAGGCGACCGCCGAGGATCTCGACATCGAGTGGTGCGAACGCCGGCTGCTGCAGCGGATTCACAAGTTGACCGTGGGCATGCGGCGGCGGTCCGTAGAGCCCGTATCACAGCAGAACTTCATGCGCTGGCTGCTGCACTGGCAGCACCTCGCGCCCCAGTCGCAACTCGGGGGCGAAGAGGGCCTGCTGCAAGTGCTTTCGCAACTGGAGGGGTTCGAAGCTCCGGCGGTTGAGTGGGAACGCTCTTTGCTGCCATCGCGGCTGGCCGACTACGATCCGCGCTGGCTCGACCGCCTGTGCCTGTCGGGCGCGGTCGGCTGGGGACGGGTTTCTCCTCATCCCGCGTTTGCGGCTGCGGACGGCACGGGGCCCCGCCGGGTGATTCCGAGCAATGCCGCGCCCATCACGTTTTACGTTCGCGACACCTCCGAATGGCTGCACCAGGCGCTGGCCGCACAGTGCGTGGATGAAGCCAGACTGCAGCGCACATTGAGTCCCGAGGCAGCGCGGACGCGGGAGTTGCTGCGCCTGCGGGGTGCCTGTTTTGCAGAAGACATTCAGCGCCTGCTCAACTTCAGCGCACAGCAAACGCTCACCGCCCTGTGGGAGTTGACGGCGGCCGGGGTAGCGGCCGCGGACGGGTTTGACCAGCTGCGGGCGATGATCGACCCGGACCGCAAACCGGCCCTACCGGCAGCGAAGAGCCGGATGCGCAGCGCGGCCGGACGCTGGTCGTTGTTCAATGCGGAAGCAAACAATCCGGCTGACCCGCTGGAAAGCGCCCGGCGGGGCGATGCAGCCGTGGAGTCGGCGGCGCGCATGGTGCTGGCGCGTTATGGCGTGGTCTTCCGCGACCTCCTATGCCGCGAGTCGAACCTGCCCAGGTGGGGGGTTATGCTGCGCATGCTGCGCCGCCTGGAGGATCGCGGTGAGGTACGCGGCGGACGCTTTGTCGCCGGATTCGGGGGTGAACAGTTCGCGCTGCCGGAGGTGGTGGACAGCCTGCGCGCGGTGGGGCAGTTCAAGAAAAGCATCACGATCGCGGGGGCCGACCCGATGAACCTGGCCGGCATCCTGATTCCGGGGGAGCGCGTGCCCGCGGTGCCGGGCCGCACATTTGTATTTGACGGGTCGGCAAGCACGCACGAACCTGTGACCGGAACGGAGCGGCGATTCGCTGCGGCTGCTCCCCGGCGGCGAACCCACAGGCATCCACCGGCGAACCCGGCGGTTAAGCCGGCCACCGAATCGTTGCGCCTGTTTTAACGCGGGGGGCTGCCCGGATGCCATGCTGCGCGCATCTAATCCGGTATGAAAATGGCTTTTATCTGCACCCTTGGAATCGTGGTTCTCGCCGGATGCACTCCCGCCCAACACAGCCCTGACGAGATCCGCAAAGAGACCGCCAGCGCCACCGCCGAGGTGGCAAGGGACACCAAAGCCGTCGCCCAAGGCGTAGTCGACGGGCTGAAGCAAAAGGGCCCGGTGAATATCAATAAGGCGTCAGTCAACGATCTCGAGGCGCTGCCCGGGATCGATGAAGACCGCGCCAACAAAATCGTCGCGGGCAGGCCTTATGACGATTCCCAGCAATTGGTGAAGCGGCACATCCTCACGCGGGCCGAGTACGACAAGATCGCGACGCACGTCGTGGCGCATTGAAGGTATAACAAGACGGTCGCGGGGCGGCTGCCTTTGCGACCGGTCGGACCTGGGTCCCCAGGGTTTTTCGCGAGCAGACGCTCAAGATTCTTTGACACTCCGTGCGTGGGCCAACCCGGCTCATCTGTTTCCCGCCGATAAGGCGGTCGAGGACGGAGTGGACTGTTATGGCACATTCCGGGCTAAGTTAAAGGTTACCGGTGTGGAAAGATATACTGCACTCAAGTACCGCATTTAACTTATTACATCGATATCCCTGGCGGAATGAACAAAGGTTCATGGTCGCAGCGCTTACCTGGCGCATTTGCGTGCGTCTCTCAGACGCTTACGCTAAGTTGATTTTTCCGCGCTGGTTGCGTTTGATCAAATACGTCGTCCGTAAAGCGTCGCTAACTTGGAGTGATGCTCTCCCTTCGCCCTCTGGAGTGTGGCCGAACCGCCAAAGTTCAAACAATACTTAGCACGCCAATCAAATGATCCGTCGGTTTGCGGAGCCAGCCGGCCCGAATGCGCATTGGCAGGGAAACCTTGCGCGGCCAAAGGGCGGCGGTCAGCTCCTGCGAATGACGTTTCAAATTAACCAGGAACGCGTGGACTGGGCAGGGCTTTGTAAGTGAAAGCACTTAGTAGCGGGAAGATAGTGATGCGGGGAGCAATACAGGCAATCTTACGCGGCGCGTGTGGGTTGCTTATTCTTCACGGCACCATGGGGCGAGCAGTATCTCCAGGCGTTCAGCAGGATGCCACTCCTCGCGCCAAGGTCGTTAATCCCCACGGGCCGATGTCGATGCCCTGCCAGAACTGCCACACCAGCATCAGTTGGAAACCTATTCGCGCGGTGCCCGAGTTCAATCATGACCAGACCGGATATCCGCTGCGGGCGATGCATGAAAAACTGCGCTGCATGCAATGCCATACCAGCCTGGTATTCAGCAACGTGGGGAAGCAGTGCGCCGACTGCCATGCCGACATTCATCGCCGCCAGATGGGCGCCAATTGCGAGAAGTGCCACACGGTGAAGGGGTGGAATGTTTCGCAGCAGTCAATAAGGCAGCACCAGAACCGCTTTCCACTGGTGGGCGCGCACGCCATGGTCGAATGCGAACAGTGCCACAAGAACGCCGCCGCGGGGCAGTTTGTGGGATTGTCGACCGCCTGCTACTCATGCCATCAGCAGGACTTCCTGACGCCGGTCATCGATCACGTGAGTGCCGGGTTCCCCACCACGTGTGAAAGCTGCCACACCATGAACAGCTGGTTCGGGGCCAGCTTCGATCATTTGAAGTACACCGGTTTCGCACTGACCGGGATGCACGCTACGCTGGCCTGCAGCGCCTGCCATCTCAACAACGTCTTCAAGGGCACGCCGGCCAACTGCTTCAGCTGTCACACCAACGAGTTCGTGACGAGCAACAACCCTCCGCATGTGCAACTGTCTCTGCCACACGATTGTGGAATCTGCCACAGCACCAGCGATTGGCTGAATGCGAAGTTCGATCACACCCTGTATGCTCACTATCCTCTGACGGGCATGCATGCGACGCTGTCGTGCGCGCAGTGCCATACCAACAACAGCTATGTGAATACTCCGTCGGCATGCTATTCGTGCCACAAGGCCGACTTCGTCGGCACCAACAATCCCAACCATGTCAGCAGCGGATTCCCAACCGACTGCTCGGTGTGCCACACCACCAGCGGATGGTCGCCGGCATCGTTCAATCACAATTCGGTCGGCTTCCCGCTAACCGGCGCGCACGCCACGCTGCAATGCATTCAGTGCCACACCAATAACAATTACACTTCGCTTCCTAAAGATTGTTATTCGTGCCACAAGGCTGATTATGCGGGCACCAACAATCCGCCCCATGCCTCGGCGGGGTTCCCCACCACATGCGACACGTGCCACACCACGACTTCGTGGGCCAACGCGACGTTCAATCACAACAGCACGCCGTTCCCGCTGACGGGCGCGCACGTCAGCGTGGCCTGCACGTCGTGCCATGTGAACAATGTGTTTGTGGGGACTCCGACGGCTTGCTATGCGTGCCACAAAGCGGACTTCACCGGAGCCACCAACCCCAATCACGTCACCGCCGGTTTCCCGACCGATTGCACCGTGTGCCACTCGACCAGCGGCTGGTCGCCCTCTTCGTTCAACCACGCATCGATATTCCCGCTCACCGGGGCCCACGCCACGCTGCAGTGTTCGCAGTGCCACGCGAACGGAAACTACACCACGGTTCCGGCGGACTGTTATTCGTGCCACAAGGCGGATTACGCGGGCACCACCAACCCTGCCCATGCCGCGGCCGGGTTCCCCACGACCTGCGCCACGTGCCATAGCACCAGCACCTGGACCGGCGCCACATTCAACCACAGCAGCACGCCCTTTCCACTGACGGGGGCGCATACGACTGTGGCTTGCACGTCGTGCCACGTGAACAACGTGTTCGCAGGCACCCCGACCGATTGCTACTCATGCCATAAGGCGGACTACGCAGGGACGACTAATCCCAACCACACCACGGCGGGATTCCCGACTACCTGTGCAACATGCCACACCACGACGGCCTGGACGGGCGCGACCTTCAATCACACCTACTTCCCGACCAACCACGGCGGAGCCGGCGGAGTGTGCGCTACGTGCCACACCAATTCCAACGACTACTCGGTCTTCGTCTGCACCAACTGCCACACCAAAGCCACCACGGACTCGCGGCATTCGCAAATATCCGGGTATGTCTACAACAGCGTGAATTGCTACGCCTGCCACAAATCCGGTGGCGGAGGCTAGTCGAGAACCGACGCCCGGTAATTTTTCGGAGCCCGCAGCGCCCCTTGTCCAGTGTGAAAAAATGGCTTCTCCAGGGGAGGAGTCTGCGGATGAAGAGGACGAGTGCCGGGCGGCGGTTCGGGTGGCGGGAACTGGGAATCGGCTTAGCCGGCCTGGCGGCAGCTTCGGCCATCAGCGGTGCGCAGAAGCCGGCGTTCACGATTGAACAGGCGCTAAGCGCGCCCTTCACCCAGGATCTTCGCGCCGCTCCGGCCAAGGGACGGTTCGCGTGGGTGGCCAACATCGAAGGGCGCAGGAACCTCTGGGTCGCCGAACCGGGCGGCAAAGGATATGCGTCGCGGCAGATCACGCACTACACCGCGGACGACGGGCAGGAGTTGAGCGCGCCGGAGTGGACTCCCGACGCAGCCTCGATCCTGTACACGCGCGGAGGGTCGGCGCAGGGCGAGGGGCACCCGGTGCCAAATCCGGCGGGATTTCAAAAGGGCGCCGAGGAACAGGTCTGGATAGTGAGCGCCGCGGGAGGCGAACCGCGCCTGCTAGGGGCAGGCAGTGGGCCTGCGGTTTCTCCCGACGGCAAGATGGCGGCCTACCTGCTCAAAGGCCAGATCTGGGGCATCCGCCTCGATGATCCGTCAGCCAAGCCCGACCAACTGCTGCAGACGCGCGGGGAGGCGGAAAGCCTGCGCTGGTCGCCCGACGGCACTCGCCTGGCGTTTGTCAGCGGACGCGGCGACCATAGCTTCGTCGCCGTCTATGCAGTCGAATCGCATGCTGTCCAGTATCTGGATCCGTCCACCGATCAGGATCAGGCGCCGGTCTGGTCGCCGGACTCGCGCCGTGTGGCCTTCGTGCGTATCCCTTCAGACAAGGAGTCGATTTTGTTCGAACCGCACCGGACGGGATATCCATGGTCGATCCGCGTGGCTGACGCTGCGACGGGCGCGGGGCATGAGGTGTGGCGCGCGGCAGAGGGGGCGGGCAGCGTCTACAAGGAGACCGATTCGACCGACCAGCTGCACTGGACGGCAGGCGATCGCATTGTCTTTCCATGGGAACGCGAAGGCTGGCTGCACTTCTATTCCGTGGCTGCGGACGGCGGCACCGCGACCCTGCTTACGCCGGGGAATTTCGAAGTAGAGCATGCGGCATTGAGCGGCGACAGGCACATCGCTGGTGTTCGACTCGAACCAGGGGGACATCGACCGCCGCCATGTATGGAAGCTGGCATTGTCTGACCGCGGCCCGGCGGGCGCGCCGCAGCCGCTGACCACGGGCGAAGGCCTTGAAACCCAGCCGGTGGTAGCGAGCGAGGGCGGGACGGTGGCGGTGCTTCGCTCGGACGCCCATGTGCCCATGCGAGCGGCAGTGATTGACGGCGGGAAGCTTGTCGACCTCGCGCCGGAAGCGGTGCCGCAGGGATATCCCGGGGAGCGATTCGTCACGCCGCAACAGGTCATCTTTTCGTCGGCGGACGGGATGCAGATTCACGGACAGCTATTTCTGCCGCGGGATCTGCACGCCGGGGAGCGGCGTCCCGCGGCGGTGTTCTTTCATGGCGGAAGCCGGAGGCAGATGCTGCTGGGCTGGCACTACATGGAGTACTACTCCAACGCGTATGCCATGAATCAGTACCTGGCCAGCAAGGGGTATGTCGTTCTCAGCGTGAACTACCGCAGCGGAATCGGGTACGGCCTGGATTTTCGGGAGGCGCTGAACTACGGGGCGGCGGGAGCAAGCGAGTTCAACGACGTGCTGGGGGCCGGCATGTATCTCAGGAGCCGGCCGGACGTGGATGGCGCGCGTATCGCGTCGTGGGGAGGCAGCTATGGCGGCTACCTGACGGCTCTGGCCCTGGCGCGCGCCTCGGATTTGTTTTCGGCGGGCGTGGATATGCACGGAGTGCACGACTGGAATCTCGAGATCCCGACGTTTTCGCCTGGATACGACCCCCGGGCGCGTGCCGATTACGCGCGGGTGGCATTTGAATCGTCGCCGATGGCTTCGGTCTCGACCTGGCGCTCACCGGTGCTGCTGGTACACGGAGACGACGATCGCAACGTGCCGTTTGCCGAAACCGTGCAGCTGGTGGAAGCGCTGCGCAAGCAGAAAGTGGAATTTGAGGAACTGATCTTCCCCGATGAAATTCACGACCTGCTGCTGCGGAAGAGCTGGGTAAAGGCCTACACCGCCGGGGCGGATTTCCTTGACCGCAAGCTCAAGGCGACCGGTTCGGGGACGGCAGCTCCTGGCCGGAACTGAGAGCGGGAATCAGGCTCCGCAATAGATTTGGCCTTGCCTTCCACAGGAATCAGCTCATCCGGCCAGCGGGCAGCCGGAGCGTCCCGCCGCGCCCGCATAAAATATCCTAGAGATGAATAAAGCTGTGCTTAAAGATGAGTTGGTTGGCCGGGTTATCGACGGAAAATTTCCCCTTGTTGAGTGGCTGGGCGGGAGCGGGCAGGATCCTGTTTTTCGCACCGAAGTTGCGGGGGCGGGTTCCAGACGGGCTGTCATCAAGCTGTTCCGCGCCGACGGTGAAGCGGCCAAGGCCCGCCTGCTTTCATGGGAGCTGGCAAGCGGAATCTCCCATCCGCACCTGATGCGGGTGCTGGCCAGCGGACGGGTGCGGGGCGATGGGGGCGACATGGTTTACGTCGTCACCGAATTCGCTGAAGAAGCGCTTTCGCAGATTATCCCGGAACGGGCCCTGACGCCTGCGGAAGTGGGCGAGATGCTGCCGCCGGTGGTGGAGGCGCTGAGCTTTTTGCACGGCCGGGGGCTGGTCTACGGGGAGCTCAGGCCATCGAACATCCTGGTTGTTGACAACCAAGTCAAGCTGCCGCTGGAGGGGCTGGCTCGTGCCGGAACCCTGACGCCAAAGCGCGCGGCAATCCGGATCTACGATGCTCCGGAATCCGGCGCGCTGAACGCCGCCCCGGCAGCCGACGCATGGTCGCTGGGCGCAACTATCGTGGAAGCCCTGACGCAGCGGCAGCCGGTATGGAACCGGTCGTCCAATACGGATCCTGCGGTGCCGGCGAGCATTCCTGCGCCATTCGCGGAGATCGCGCGCCGCTGCCTGCGCCGCGACCCGGCCCGCCGCCTGAGCGTGGGACAGGTCAAGGCAGTCCTGGGCGGAGCCCCACTGCCACCCGAGACAGGGAGCGAAGCCAAGACGGCGAAGACGGACGGGACGCCGGTGAAAGCACCCGTTGCGGTAGCGACGAAGGCTCCCGCGCCTGTGTCCGCGCCCGCCGCCGCTGGAACGGCCACGAAGGCTGGCCCCGTGGCAATTGAGGAACGCGGTTCGGCCGCGGCTTCTTCACCACGCGCAACCAACCCGGCACGCCCTGCCCCCGCAGCGGTGGCTTCCTTGTCCTCCCTGCGTGATCCGGACGAGCCCGCATCCAGTTCACTCAACCTGCGACTCTGGGTTTTGCTGGGCCTCGCGGTCGTGGTTCTGTCAGTCATCGGGCTCCTGGTAACGCGTTCGCACAAAGGCTCCTCGGGCACCTCTGCGGAGCAGCAGACCACGGTTCCGGCACCAGCGCCATCGGAGGGAGCGCCGGCAGTCAGGCAATCTCCCGCGGCAGCTGCGCCAACGTCATCGGGATCGAAGGGCGACGTCGCCAACCGGGTCGAGCCCGACGTTCCAGAGCGCGCACTCCGCACAGTTCACGGGACGATCGACATTACGGCTCGCCTGCACGTCGATGCGGATGGAAGCGTGTCAGGCGCCACGCTGGAGCACCGCGGCCCGAGCCACTATTTCGCCACCCGGGCTCTTGATGCCGCTAAAAAGTGGAAGTTCAAGGCGCCGCAGCAGGACGGACATCCGGTCGCGAGCGAATGGAATTTGCATTTTGCATTCCGTCGCAGCGGCATCGAAACGACACCGGCGCAGGTGCGTCCTTAGGAGCAAACGGCGCGGCCCGGCGCGGAAGCGCCGATCGCGGGTCTGGACCACCACTTGCGGCGCGCCTTACAATCCTCCCGACTGCAAAGCCAACGGGCAGAAAGCACCGCGCCGCAGCGTGCGCCAACCGGGGCACGCTTCGAGCCGTACGGCTTTCCGCCGGCTTGCAGATTCCAGGCATTTGCGAAGGCGGACCACATGGGGCATTTCAGGGGTGGGAACGGGATTTCGAGTAAACGATTGCTGCGGCTGACCGGCTGCTGCCTGCTGGCGACGGGGATCGTGGCCGGCGGACAACAGGCGCCTCAGACACCGACCAACCCGGCGGCTGCGGCCACGCTGGACTTCCCCACCATCCTCTATGGCGCTGCCTACTATAACGAGTACACACCCCAGGACACTCCCAATGCCCAGGCCGAGCGGCTGGAGAAGGATGTTGCCCTGATGAAGGCAGCGGGGCTCAACGTGGTCCGCATGGGCGAGTCGACCTGGAGCCTGTGGGAGCCCGAGGACGGGCGCTTTGAGTACGCGTGGATGGACCGCATCGTCGATGCCATGGGCAAGGCGGGGATCAAGGTTATCCTGGGAACCCCGACGTATTCGATTCCCGCATGGATGTACCACCAGCATCCCGAGATCCTGGCGGACCGGATTCCGCCCGGACTTTTCGGCGGCAAGCCGGTCGCGGGCACTTATGGCATTCGCCAGAACATGGATACCGATTCTCCTGCCTACCGCTTCTATGCGGAGCGGCTCATCCGGCACATCGCGGCTCACTACAAGGACAATCCAACGGTGATCGGTTGGCAGCTCGATAACGAGACGTCAAGCTACGAGGCGGCCAATCACGATGTGTTCGTAGGGTTCCAGCATTATCTTGAAAGAAAATTTCACACGCCGGAAGAGCTGAGCAAGGCGTGGTTTCTTAACTACTGGGGCGAGAACATTCACACCTGGGAAGACCTGCCGACGCGCGACGGCACCATCTCCACCGGCTACAAACTGGAGTGGACGCGCTGGAGCCAGATGCGGGTCACGGACTTTCTGCACTGGCAGGCGGCGCTGGTCCGGGAGTGCGCCGGGCCGGCCCAGTTTGTCACCACCGACTACGGCGGCATGACACGGACGGATGTGAACGAGGAGGCCGTGGCCCAGGCGCTCGATGTGGTCGCGGACAACATTTACCACGGCACCCAGGATCACTTCAATGGCTCGTTTCAGGCTTTCCAGGGGGACTTTAGCCGCTCGCTGAAGCATGCCAACTACCTGGTAACGGAGACCAACGCGCAGACCATTGGCTGGACGTCTCAAGGCCAGTATCCGCCTTACGATGGACAGCTGCGAGAGGATGTCTATACCCATATTTCAAACGGCTCCAACATGGTGGAGTACTGGCACTGGGCTTCGATTGCAGGCGGCCAGGAGACCTACTGGAAAGGCATCCTGTCGCACGATCTCGAGCCCAACCGCGAATACGCCGAGATGAGCCGCACGGCGCATGAACTGCAAAAGATCGGTTCGCACCTGGTTGGCCTCAAGATCAAGAGCGATGTGGCGATCCTGTGGAGCCGGGATTCAGCCAACGCCATCAACTTCATGCCCTATGGGGGCGGGGTGCCGGCGAGCAGCTGGACGGGCAGTCCCGACGGCTATGTGTCGCTGGTGCAGCAGATGCACCACGCCTTGTGGGACATGAATGTGCCCACCGACTTTGTCTTCCCGGAGACGGAGGATTTCTCTGCTTACAAGCTGCTGATCGTTCCCGCTCTCTATATCTCGGATGACGCGTTGCTCGCGCGGATCTCTGATTATGTGAAGAAGGGCGGGCACGTGGTGATGACCTTCAAGAGCGGCTTCGCCAACGAGAACTCGGCGGTGAGGTGGGTACGCGCTCCGGGCCCCTTGCGCGAGGCGGCGGGAATCAGCTACCAGGAGTTCTCGAACCTGGAGCATCCCCTGCCGCTGAAGGGTGACCCATTCCACGCCGGAGCGGACAACAAGGTATCGTACTGGGCTGAGTTCCTGGTGCCGGAACATGCCAAGCCGATCGCATTTTACGATCACCCGTTCTTTGGCAAGTGGCCGGCGGTGACGGAGAACAGCTACGGCTCGGGAACGCTGCTGTACGAAGGAACCTACCTGTCGGACGCCATGCAGAAGACGGTATTGCGCGACGCGCTGCAGAAGGCGGGCCTGCCGGGGACCGGGCAGGATCTTCCCGCGGCGGTGCATGTGCAGAACGGGGTCAACAAGCAGGGCAAACGCCTGCACTACTTCTTCAACTACTCGGCGGCCGAGGTGAAAGCGCCATATTCGTTTGGCGCGGGTACTAATCTGCTGGACGGCAAGTCAGCAGCGAAGGGAGCAATACTCACGCTGGCGCCGTGGGATTTGGCGATCATCGAGGAGAACTGAGGGCACTCCCCTGGCCCGGGTCGGAGGTCTTGCGAGCCCGGGCGTTTCAGGATCAGTCGCGGGCCTGTGGTGGAGTGCTGCATAGGGGGATTATGGACGATTTCCCGGCACATCCCCGGAAGGTGCGCCGGTTGAACGGATTGGACAGTGGGGGCTGCTGACCGCACTCCGGAAGTCGTCCGTCCATTGACCATCGCGACCAAAGCCGGTAAACTACTCTAGTTTGGCGATTCCTGCCTGTCGTCGTGGAGCCAGACGCTCGCTCTGAGAAATTTGGGAGCTGGAGCGTACCGCGGCGCAGAAGTTTCCGCCCGAGCTATTCTGGTAGATCTGAGCAGGCCGCTCTTTGCGGGCGCGCGGCTCTGGAGGAGTTATGTACGCGGTTCTTCGCACCGGTGGAAAGCAGTATCGAGTCGCACCCGGCGACGTAGTGAAAATTGAGAGTGTTGTCTCTCCATCCAACGACCAGACGATCGAGTTCAGCGATGTTCTGGCGGTATCCGGCGAGCCCGGCAGCATGATCCAGCCCGGCAGCGCGCGGGTGACGGCGGAGATCCTCGGTGAGGGACGCGGCGAGAAGATCCTGGTGTTCCACCTGAAGCGCAAGAAGCAGTACAAGAAGCTCCAGGGACACCGGCAGAACTTTACCGAGGTGCGCATCAAGGCCATCGAGGCCGACGGCGTCACCTACACGGCGTAGCGGCGCGGCAGGCAACGACATTTTGAGAAGGGGATTCGGCAATGGCACATAAAAAAGGTGGAGGCAGTTCCACAAACGGACGCGACTCCAATGCACAGCGGCTGGGCGTGAAGGCCTTTGGCGGGGAGTTTGTCACCGGTGGATCGATCATCATGCGTCAGCGTGGGACCAAGATCAAGCCTGGCGTCAATGTCGGCATCGGTTCCGACGACACGCTGTTCGCCAAGATCAGCGGCCGCGTGAAGTTCACGGATCGCGGCAACCTCGGCCGTTTTGCTTCGGTTGAGCCCGTCGCGGCGGAGTAGTCCGGCTGCGCAAAAACCCTGGGGTGTAATTGGCGGCCCCGCAAGTACCATCGAGCCTCACCCCCCGGGGTGGGGCTTGTTGCGTTCCGAGGCTTTTTGGTCGCGCTCGGGCTGAAAGTCAGGATCCGGCTCACGCCGCGGTCAGGCGGGTTGGCGGGACTGGGTTCGCAGGGCACTCGCCCGGCTGGTTCCGAGAATGAACCTGGTCTGAGCCCCAACCCGGATTGCTCGACCCAAGAAAAAGGCCGGAACCTTGCGGCCCGGCCTCTTCGCCCTCCCCCGAGGGACTGCTAATTTGTCAGAGCTACGACTTGGACTCGCTCTCGTGAAGATTGCGGGTGAGCACCTTGTCGACCACCTTCTCCACATCGGTCAGGAAGAAGCTGCTGGCTGGCTGCACTGCAACCTGGGTGCCGGTGTGACCCAGCGCCGAAGCGATCTCGTTCCAGCGATAGATGGTCGAGTTGGCAGGGATCACGAATGGCTTCCTGGCTGGCTCTGGGAGGCTGAAATAGGCTACCCAGACCCCCAGGGTAAGCAGCATCACCGCCTCGCCCAGGTACTGCAGGGGGCTGGTGAGCGAGGAGTTCCTGGAGAGCAGCGAGCTGACCACGAAGTCGTTGGTCGAGAGCAGGCCGAACCCGAGGGCGATACCGAACGCCAGGTCCCTGATGGAGAGCTTCAAGGCGTTCATGCTGAGGCAGAGGAAGGCCAGGAGGCAAAGCTCCAGGATGCTCACCGAGCGCATCAGCCCGAGCGCCATGTCCGGGATAATCAGGATGCCTTTGTGAGCGTAGGAGATGGAGGCAAGGCTGATGATGGCGGAGACCACGGCGGCCCAGCGGAAGATGACCAGTCCGAACTTGGTGATCCCGGCGAAGGGCGCGAGAGCCGAGCGGAAGACTTCCATGGCCACGAAGAACAATGCCGTCGCGCTGGCGAGGTACACCGCCCAATACGCAAAGAAGTAGGCAATGAAGCAGTTATCGTTGAGCCAATGCTGGCTCTGGCCGTAGAGAAGCGAGAGCAGGACCGGCATCGAAACGATGCGCAGTGCCAGGTAGCTGCTCATGGCGGGGAAGCGGCGGTGGAGGTTTTTGCTCCAGAATAAGTAGCCGAGCAGAGCCCAGAACAGGAACTCCGCGCCACTCATCAAGGCCATCGCAAGGTTTAGAGGCATACTAACCCTTTCACCATCCCACCGAGAAACAAGGATAGCGCTGAATGCCTCTTATTCTCAAACGAAATTGTGATTACACGCGTGATACTTTCGTGCCATCCACGGTGACACTCAGTTACCATTCGGCGGAGGCGGTGCGCAACCGGGCATCTTAGGCCCGCAAGTGGGCACCGGGAGCAGGCCGGTGGCGGCCTGGCGGCTGGTAACGGCATGGCTGGTGGAAGAGGGGAGCGAGGCGGCGGCGGCCCCGGCGATGACGATGGACAGGGCAAAAATGCGAACCATAAATTTCATATGCAATACATCTCCTGGCGGTGTAATTCCGAGACAGAGTAAGGCTGTCATCGTTACCAAAATGCTAGATGCAATTATGCCCTCTTAACCCTACTTTTTTCAAACATTTTCCGATCTTTAGGACGGGCCTGAAAAGGCGGTCGCGTGGTTACCCGGTAACGTACATGAAATTACCAATGGATGATGGCCTTTCCAGGCTCGATTTCTGCCCTCCAAGCGTGCTAAAATCTAACTAGGCTGATCCGCGCATAGGCCTCGATTTTTCAAGCGGTTATCCCACAACAGTTACTAGCAAGCCGGTTGAGTCGGGAGCCCTCCGTTTGATCGATTTCTGACGCGGGAGCCGATCGGAAACCTATGGCGACTGAAGCACCGAGCATTCTTCCCGCGGCCGGCGACAACGATAGCTACACTGGCGAAAACATCAAAATCCTGGAGGGACTCGAGGCGGTCCGCCTTCGTCCCGCGATGTATATCGGCTCCACCGGCGAAATGGGGCTGCACCATCTCGTCTACGAAGTGGTCGATAACTCCGTCGACGAAGCGCTGGCGGGCTACGCCAAGAAGATTGACGTCATCATCCACGTGGATAATTCGATCACGGTGATCGACGACGGACGCGGCATCCCGGTCGACACCATGACACTGCCTAACGGACAGAAGATGCCCGCGGTGCAGGTGGTGCTGACCAAGCTGCATGCCGGCGGCAAGTTCGATGCTTCGAACTACAAGGTTTCGGGCGGCCTGCACGGCGTGGGCGTGAGCTGCGTCAACGCGCTCAGCCAGGAATTCAATGTCGAGATCTGGCGCGACGATCATACCTGGGAAATGGACTTCAGCTGCGGGCTTCCGGTCAGCGAACTCCGCAAGGTCGGCACCAGCAAGAGGCGCGGCACCAAGGTGCATTTCCTGCCCGACAAGACGATTTTCGCGGTCACCGAGTACAACTACGACACCCTGGCGCAGCGCCTCCGCGAACTCGCGTTCCTGAACAAAGGGCTGGAGATCAACCTCACCGACGAACGCACGTCCGATCCCAAGACCGGCGAATCCAAGCGGGCCGAGTTCCGCTATGCGGGCGGCATCGCCGAGTTCGTGAAGCACCTGAACCGCGGCAAGCAGGTTCTCCATGACAAGCCGATCATGATGGAAGCCCGCCGCGACAACGTCGAGATGGAGATCGCGCTCCAGTACAACGACAGCTATTCCGACACGATTTTCAGCTTTGCGAACAACATCAACACCGTTGACGGGGGCTCTCACCTGTCCGGTTTCCGCACGGCGCTGACGCGGACCATCAATGCCATCGGGCAGTCGCTCGGCCTTTTCAAAGACCTGAAAGAGAACCTCAGCGGGGACGATGTCCGCGAAGGCCTGGTGGCGGTCGTCAGCGTCAAGCTTTCCCAGCCTCAGTTTGAAGGGCAGACCAAGGGCAAGCTCAACTCCGACATCGCCGGCACCGTGCAGGCCTTCGTCAACGAGCGGCTGGGGATGTTTCTGGAGCAGAACCCGCCGGTAGCCAAGCGGATTATCAATAAGGCCATCGATGCGGCCCGGGCCCGCGAGGCGGCCCGCAAGGCACGCGATCTGACCCGCAGGAAGGGCGCGCTCGACGGCGGCGGACTGCCCGGCAAGCTGGCCGACTGCTCGGAGCGCAACCCCGATCGCTGCGAACTCTACCTCGTCGAGGGCGAGAGCGCCGGCGGCACCGCCAAGCAGGGCCGCGACCGGCGCTTCCAGGCGATTCTGCCGCTCAAGGGAAAGATTCTCAACGTGGAGAAGGCCCGCTACGACAAGATGCTGGGCCACGAGGAAATTCGCGCCATGATCACGGCGCTCGGCTGCGGCATTGGAAAGGATGACTTCGACGTTTCCAAGCTGCGCTACGGCAAGATCATTCTCATGACCGACGCCGACGTGGACGGATCGCACATCCGCACCCTGCTGCTGACGTTCTTCTTCCGGCACATGACGGAGCTGATCAAGCGGGACAACGTCTACATTGCGCAGCCGCCGCTCTACAAGATCAAGAAGGGCCGCTTCGAGCAATACATCAAGGACGATCGCGAATTCGTCAAAGTGATGGTGAAGCGCGCTTCAGAAGGCATCAGCGTGCGCCATGGCGAGAATGCGAGCAAGATCGAGGGCGCCGAGCTGACCCGCTTCATGGGCTTTCTCAACGAGTACCTGGGCTTCGCGGAGAAGGTTGACAAGCGCATCCGCAACGAAAAGCTGACCGAGCTTCTGGCCCGCGCCGAGCTGGTTCATCGTTCCGACTTCGCCTCCAAGAACGAGGGCGACGTTCCGGACAAGCTCAAGGCGGTCCACAAGCAGCTCTCCAAGGTTGCTGCCGAGTTCCAGATCAAGGTCAGCGAGCCGGTGGAGGACGAGGAGCACCATACCTGGTCCCTGTGCTTTACCGACTCGCAGGGCGCCAACCGCTGCGTGGACTGGACGCTGGCCTCCAGCCCCGAGTTCCGCCAGATGATGGCGAAATACTCGCAGATCAAGGACTATCTCGAGCCGCCGTTCCTGATCGAGTTTGGCTCCAAGGCTCCGGTGGCCCAGGATCCTACCACCGACGAGGACGAGCCGGATGCAGAAGGCGCGCCTTCTCCCGGCAGTGCCGAGGTTCGGGCTGAGGCCAAGGCAACGGGCGCGGCGCGCGGATCCAAGGTTTCCCGCGATCCGGTTGAAAAGCAGACCGCTCGCGAACTGTTCGCCTACATCGTCGAGCAGGGCAAGAAGGACTACCAGGTGCAGCGCTACAAGGGCCTCGGGGAGATGACTTCAACCCAGTTGTGGGAGACCACCATGGATCCGGAGCGCCGTACCCTGCTCTCGGTGAAGCTTGAAGACATCGCGGAAACGGAAACCATCTTCACCACCCTGATGGGCGAGGACGTCGAAGCGCGCCGCAAATTCATCGAAGACAACGCTCTGGACGTCAAGAACCTCGACATCTAGGACAACCTCGAATCCACAACTTCCGCTTCAGTGGAGTTCAAAGGCGCCTTGCGGGGCGCCTTTGCTATTTGGCGTCGGGGCGGACGGGGGTTTCCGCATCCCGGCCGGCCACAGTGGTCCACTCGCGCACGCGCCAGCGCTTGACCAGGCCGTTCACCACGTAGGGATCGGTTTCGGCGAACTGTTCGACCACGGAGCGCGAGTCGGCGCGGAACAACAGGACCGCTCCATCCACGGGGTCTGCCAGGGCTCCGCCGAGGACCAGTTCCCCGCGCTCGCTCGCGCCCCAAGCCTTGCGCAAGTGCTCGTTCCTGAATTGCGGCCGGCGTGCCGCGTAGTCCTCCGCCGCTTCGTAGAAAAGCAAGTAATGCATCCCCACCCTCCTTCTCTTGGCATTCGATTTGATCGTATCCACATCCGCGAGACCGTGACAGGCCTCCTGAAGACGCCGGGGTGGATATGACCGGGAGCCACACTCGATAGATTGCTCTTGCCGGGCGCTCTTCGGTTATCCTTCAGGGGCTGGAATCTTGACCTCGAGACCGGTCCCCGGTTCGAGGCAGGCACGCTGAACCCTTTTTACGTCTCACCGGAGAGAGTGCTATGAATTTAAATCGTAAAAACATCCACTTTGTCGCGCTGGCTCTGGCCGCAACGCTGGCGTTTGCCGGGTGCAAGTCAAACCAGAACCCCCCGCCTGCTGCAACGACAACTCCCGCGCCCGCGGCTCAAAATCCCGATGCTGCGCCACAGGCCGGAACCGCGGGAGCAGGAACCGGTCCCGCGGTCGCACCGTCCCAGCAGCAGGCAGCGCAGGCCTCCGCACCCTTGCCTCCTCCGCCGCCGGCCGTCATTTCCCTGCCGGTCGGGACCAGCATTCCGGTTCGCCTTGACACCGACCTGGGCTCCAAGATCAGCCAGCCTGGTGATTCCTTCAAAGCGACAGTGTCGGACGACGTCGTCGCCCATGGCCAGGTGATCATCCCTCGCGGCGCGCGCGCTGACGGGACGGTGGTCGATGCCCAGCCGCTCGGCCGCTTCAAGGGCGGAGCCAGGCTGGAGGTTCGCCTGGAGCGCGTCCACACCAAGTACGGCAGCTACCCGGTTACGACCGGCAGCATCGAACGCGTCGAGGGTGGCAAAGGAAAGCGGAGCGCCGGATTCATCGGCGGCGGCGCCGGCCTTGGAGCACTCATCGGCGGGATCGCCGGCGGGGGCAAAGGGGCAGCGATCGGAGCCCTGGCGGGAGGCGGAGCCGGAACCGCCGGTTCAGCGTTCACCGGCAACAAGCAGATCGTCCTGCCGGCCGAGACGGTGCTCACATTCCATCTCGATCATCCGGTTCGCATCACCGAACAACGGTAAGAGATACGGCTGGGGGAAGCCGGGACGAAGCTCCTTTCGTCCCGCTTCCGCGGACCAGATCCGGGCTGACGCGGGCGCAACATCGCAACAAACTGTCCCGGTTGAAGCCTGTCCCGGTTGAAGGGTGACGGTTTGGCGGCGATTTGAGCCGGCTTTGAGCTTGGTTTCGGCTTCAAGAGTTGCAAACGCTACAAAGATTTACATCTCCTCCTGCTGGTTCATCGTCCTCTTAAATAACTCGGAGCGGTGGAAAGGTGAGCCAGCCGGGCCATTTGCAAAGATGACTCCACGAAACGACCTTTGGACGGGCGCTCCCCGGGCCCCTGTATCCGTCACTCCGATTCTGCGCGGGCTGCTGGTCACGACGGCGGTGGTTGCCGTCCTGGCGGGCGCGACCCTCGTCGCGTTGAAAAACTTCCCGCAGGAGCCACGAGCTCGCAGCCCGCAGTTTCTTGCGATCCGCGCGGCCGCGCCGGCCCCCGGAGCTACCGAAATCAAATTGAAGTCAGCGAAGGACGGGGGGGTGGTGCTGGTGGGACGTCTTGCGGGACGCCAGTTTTCCGCCCGCGTGCCGGCTCAGTGGAATCACCAGGCGGTGGTGTTTGCGCATGGCTATTCCACTCCGGGTACATCCACAGCCATACCGGATGATTTGTTCTCCGATGATCCAGCCGAATTTTTCCACTTCCTGTACAGCCGAGGATTTGCAGTTGCCGAGAGCGCATTCGACAAGAGCGGCATTGGGGTAGAGTCAGGCGTTTACAACACATTGAGGCTGCGGGACTACATGGCTCATCTCGGCGCGACCCGGGTTTACCTTTCCGGAGCGTCGATGGGCGGCAACATCACGATGGCCCTGATCGAGCAGAAGCCAGGCGCATTTGCGGGAGCGTTGTCCACCTGCGGAGTCGTAGACGGCTGGCCGTCGCAGATCGGCTATCTCGTGGATGTGCGGGCCGCCTACAACTACTTCACCCAAGGGACACCTTACGAACTTCCCGGAAGCAAGGATCTCGCCCACGACGCGCTTTCCCCGCTGCCTCCGGCCTCTCTCCGGTTCGCCGGGGCGATCTACAGGCTGGTGCAGATCAAGCGGCTGTCGCGGCCCATTCTGGCGCTGTTCGCGGCTGCGCAGGACCACCCCGACGGTCTTGAAGCCCATATCGTCCAGAATGTGGCCTCGGCCTCCGGCGCATCCGCTGAAGTGGCGTCGTTCCTCTTTCCGCTGATCACTGTCGGTACCGGCATGGATGACATCAATGAGACCTACGGGGGCCTCGTGGCCGGCAACGATCGGCGGGTGTATCGCTCGCCGCAACTCAGTGAATCCGAAAACGGCGCGCTCAACCACGACATTCAGCGCATCGTTGCCGATCCACGGGCCGTCGAGCGGGCCGCGAAGTGGCACCAGTCGGCCGGCAGCTTCGGAATTCCCCTGGTCACGCTTCATAATCAGGTGGATTCGCTGGTCCCCTACTCGCAGGAAGATGCGCTTCGCGCGCTGGTAGAGAAGAATGGCAACGGGGCCAACCTGCTGCAGCGCACGGCTCCGCCGCTGACCATGAAAATTCCCGCGGTGGGCGTGAGCGGGATTGCCCATTGCGGATTCACGCCGGCCCAGGTGAGTTCGGCCTGGAACGATCTCCAGAACTGGGTTGAGACCGGACGCAAGCCGCAATAACCGGGGCATGGCAATAACCTGGGCATCCGGAACTCCGGCGTCCGCGGCCGGCGTGCCTGAAAAGTTACAATGGAGCAGTGATGGACCTGGTCCAGATTGTTCCTGCCCGTAAGGCGCCCGCTCCCAAACCGGAATGGCTCAAGGCCCGCGCGCCGGTGGGCGAGAACTATCACGACCTCAAACGCCTGGCGCGCTCGCTCGGCCTGCACACGGTGTGCGAAAGCGCGCATTGCCCCAACATTGGCGAATGCTGGCATCACAAAACCGCCACGTTCATGATGCTGGGCAATCTCTGCACGCGACGCTGCGGCTTTTGCGCGGTACCTAAAGGGCGGCCGGAGCCTATCGACTTTGACGAGCCGCGCCGGGTGGCGGAGGCGGTGGCTACACTGGGCCTGCAGCATGCAGTGATCACCAGCGTGAATCGCGACGACGATCTGGCGGGAGGGGCAAGAGCCTTCGCCATGGTGATTGAGGAGATCCGGCGCCAGGCTCCCGGCTGCCGGGTGGAAGTGCTGGTTCCCGACTTCCAGGGCAACGAGGAAGCTATTCGAATTGTGGTCGCAGCGCAGCCCGAGGTGCTCAACCACAACACCGAGTCGGTTCCGAGGCTGTATCGCGTGGTCCGCTCCGGCGCGCGTTACGAACGCAGCCTGCGGTTGCTGGAATACGCCAAGGAGATCAATCCGGCGGGCATTACGAAGTCCGGAGTGATGGTTGGACTGGGCGAAGAGACCCGCGAGTTGCTAGAGGTGTTCCGCGACCTGGCCGCGGTCAACTGCGACATCCTCACCATTGGCCAATACCTGCGCCCTTCGCGAGATCACCTGCCCATGGCGCGGCTTTACACCCCTGGCGAGTTTGCGGAGCTCAAGCGCGAGGCCATGACCATGGGTTTCCGGCACGTGGAGTCGGGCCCGCTGGTCCGCTCCAGTTATCACGCCCACGAGCAGGCCGCGTCGACCGGGCTGGCAGTTCGGGCCTGAACATCGGTGTCGATTTCCATGCCGGTTGCGAGTTGTAGAATAAGCCGTTAAGCCTGTTTGGCCGTTACTGTAAACGGAGCTTTCCGCCGTCGGATCCCGGTTTTCGTCCGCAAAACGGCGGTTCGGTGACGATTGAAACAGGTATAAAGACTGCGGGGCAGATTACCGCAATCCGCACTTTCGCGAGGAAACACGATGGCAGTCTCGACGATGGCCGGAATCCCGGCATTGAAAGAATTGAACAGCGATCTGCGGCGGCGCATGGAGCAGGCCGTCGCCACCTTCCAATCCAGCCTCGCGTCTACGCGCACCGGCCGCGCCAGCGCCCACATGCTTGACCAGATCAAGGTGGACTATTACGGCACGCCCACGCCCATTACGCAGCTGGCCCAGGTTTCGACGCCTGAAGCGCAGATGATCCTTATTTCGCCCTGGGACCCGACCGTGCTCAAGGAGATGGAAAAGGCCATCCAGGGCTCCGATCTCGGTTTCAATCCCCAGTCCGACGGCAAGGTCCTGCGGGTGCCGGTTCCCCCCATGACCGAGGAACGGCGCCGGGACGTGGTCAAACACCTCAACAAGGTGCTGGAGGAACATCGCACCGCGGTCCGCAACGTCCGCCGCGACGGCAACGACGCGCTCAAGAAGCTGGCCAAGGACAAGAAGATCTCTGAAGACGAAGAGAAGCGCGCCATGGAAGAAGTACAGAAGATGACGGACGAAGAGATTCGCAAGATGGAAGAGATGTCGCGCCGCAAGGAAGCCGAAGTCATGCAGGTGTGAGGACTCGACTCTGAGAAGCGCCGCGCGGCCGATCCCTGATCGCCGCGCGTTTTATTTTGGCCGCCAACCACACGGTGGGCGGAGCAAACTCCTGAGACCTCAGGAGTTTGCGAGTTTGGAGTTGGACGTCTCCGTTTTTTTGGGTTTTTTGTAAAACGGAATCGGCACCTGTTTCGCTCGCACCTTGTTTCCGCGCACATCGACCAGCACTTCTTCGCCGCCGGCAGCGACCTCGGCGGGAACCAGCGCCATGGCGATGTTGGTCTTGAGAAACGGGGCGGGCGACCCGGATGTGATGGCGCCGATCTTTTCTCCGGAGAGCGAGAGAACGGGGTACCCGTCGCGCGCAATGCCGCGGTCCACCATCTCCAGGCCGATGATCTTTCGTCTGGGACCGCCCGACTGCTGAACTGCGGACAGCGCCTCGCGGCCTAGAAACTGCCCCTTGTCCAACTTGAGCCAGCGGTCCAGCCCGGATTCGAGCACATTGATCTCGTGGGAAATTTCATGCCCGTAGAGACTCATCCCGGCTTCGAGCCGGAGGGTGTTGCGGGCGCCCAGGCCGCAGGGCCGGATGCCGAACTCGGCGCCTGCTTCGAGCAGGGCGTTCCACATCTTCACGGTAGTGGCCTCATCGGAGGGGATGTAGACCTCGAACCCATCTTCACCCGAATACCCCGTGCGGGCGATCAGCACATTGGGAACGCCGGCCACGGTCCCCCACGTGAACCAGTAGTTTTTGATCCCGGCAAGGTCCACGGCGGTCAGTTTTTTCAGGGTTTCGAGGGCCCTCGGACCCTGCAGGGCGAGTTGCGAATAGTAGGGCGAGTAGTCGCTGATGTGAATACCGGAGCGGGCGCCCACCTGCTTGCGGATCCAGGCGTAATCCTTTTCCGTGGTACCGGCGTTGACCACCAGCAGGTAGTCATTCTCGCTGAGCCGGTGAACGAGGATATCGTCGACGAACGTGCCCTCCGGCGTGAGCAGCGCCGAGTAGTGCGCCTGTCCGTCCTTGAGCCGCGAGGCGTCGTTCATGGTGATGTATTGCACGGCATCGAGGGCACCGGGGCCGCGAAACTGGATCTCGCCCATGTGGCTGACGTCGAAGAGACCCACGCCGGTCCGGACGGCGTTATGTTCGGCGATGAGGCCGCCGCCGCTGCCGGGGTACTCCACCGGCATGTCCCAGCCGCCAAAGTCCACCATCCGGGCCTTCAGGGCGCGGTGGGTTGCGTTCAAAGCGGTTTTCTTGAGCGCTGGCGCAATCGGGGCGCTGGGGGTCGACATGGGTTCAGTCCTCTCGGGTCGGTACATTTCAACGATAGGGAGTCTCCAGCAGAACGGTCAAACCGGGATTCGGCCTTACGATAAGGGTGGAGCAGCGGGCCAACCCTCATCAAATGGACAACCTTCGCGGCATTCTCATGTTGGGGGTCGGGGCGTTCGCCCTGTATCGCGGGCTGCTCTTTCGCAGCGGCCACAATTCCTGGCTGGCCATCGCCCTGGGGGTGGTCGCGATCGCCCTGGGCCTGTGGCGAGTGACGCGAAGGCCGCGGCGGCGCCTCTGATGCCCTCCTGACAACCGCTTTCGGCGGCCGTGCCCTCCTTTGCAGGAGCATTTCGTCCCTTTGCTGGAACCGCCATGCGAACTTGGCCGTATCCTAGCTCACGGGCACCCGCGTCCGGGCTGGTGTGAGGCTTACGACGGGCCAGGGGCGTCCAAACAGTATCGGGTTAACCAACGATGTTTTTGCCAGGTCCGGAGCCAATTGGACCCACGGCCGGTTAGTGAAGCCGGCGGGAGACTTGCGTGGGTTGACTGGATCGAACCATGGGGCGGAATCCGGCTGCGGGGCTGCCGGCTCAGTCTGGAGGATCGTCTTTGCGTACACTGGAAGATACGGACATCATCCGACGCGGCGCCCGGGGGCGGCTGGTGCTTCCTGTTCCCTCAGCAGCATCCGGTTCGGGTGCCAACCAGTTCGGCCGCGGAAAGCGAAACCATGCAACTGATTGAAGCCTTCAGACTCGCCTTGCAGTCCCTTTGGTCCAACAAGCTGCGGTCCATCCTGACCTTGATCGGGGTGGTCATGGGCGTGGCATCGGTGATTATGGTGATCACCCTGGTGAACGGCGCGAACAAGTACGTCAGCACCAAGCTGTCGGGATATGGCGCGGATGTGTTCACGGTGAGCAAGATGTCCAGCGTGATCTTCACGCCGGAGGAGTACTTCAAATTTCAGAAGCGCAAGATCCTGCATTACGATGACTACGCGGCGGTGCGCGACGCATGCACCCAGTGCAGCGAGGTGGGCGCGCTACTGAACAAGTCGACCAACGTGGTCTACAACGGGCATTCGAGCAACAACACGGATGTTCGCGGCTATACGTGGACGATGTTGTCTCTGAACAATATCGACATCGCGCTGGGGAGGGGCTTCACGCCTGCCGACGACGAGCATGCGACCAAGGACGTGATCGTCGGATACGACATTGTGGACAACCTGATGCCGAGCGGCGATCCGATCGGCAAGGAAATCCGCGTGGACGGCATTCCCTACACCATCATCGGGGTCGGTGACCGCCAGGGAAAAACGCTGGGCCAGTCGCAGGACAACTGGGTGGCGATTCCGATCACGACTTATCAGCAGGTCTACGGGTATAACGATTCGGTAACCATCTACGCCCGCGCCAATGGCAATGCCGAAGTGATGGAGCGCGCCAAGGATGAAGTGCGCGTGTTGATGCGGACCCGCCGTCACGATGCTCCGGGGCAGCCGGAAGACTTCGAACTCGAAACCAACGACACCTTTCTGGACATCTGGAAACAGATCAGTTCGCTGTTCGCCTCGGTGGTGCTGGGACTGGCCTCCATTGCCCTGGTTGTCGGTGGCGTGGTCATCATGAACATCATGCTGGTCAGCGTGACGGAACGCACCCGGGAGATCGGGGTGCGCAAAGCGCTAGGTGCCAGACAACGCGACGTGCTGTTGCAGTTCCTCATCGAAAGCGCTTCGCTGGCACTGGTGGGCGGAGCATTCGGAGTTCTGGGCGGCGTGCTGGTGGGCAAGATCATCACGCTGGTGGTCGGCTTCCCCACTGCCGTGCCGCTGTGGGCCATCTTCCTGGGTTTGTTGCTGGCTGTGTGCGTCGGCATCTTCTTTGGCGTCTATCCTGCCAGCAAGGCTGCCAAGCTCGACCCCGTGGTCGCGCTGCGCGCAGAGATGTAATCGCGTTTTGAGCCCGCAGGTTCCGGCGGTCATCGCCTGGAGCTGCCGGGCAAGGTCGAAGTCAGTCAGAACCGGAGTGCCAGGCCCTGGTCGGGCCTGAAACCAGGAGTTGCTTTTCATGGCGCAAGGACAAACTCGCGAATCAGTCAAGATGGCCCTTTCGACACTGAGGACCAACAAGCTTCGCTCCGGGCTCACGGTTCTCGGGATCGTCATCGGCGTGACCACGGTCATCACCATTTCATCGGTAATCAGCGGGCTCAATAACCGGGTCAATGACTGGGTCAGTTCGCTCGGCTCCAATGTGTTCTGGGTATTCCACATGCCGGTGATCGGGGTTCGCCCCACCACCGAGATGCTGGCGCGCAAGAAGCTCAACCTTGACGAGGTCCTGGCCATGCGCACCATGCCGCACGTGGTCGCTGCCGATGGTGGATACCAGCACACGGGCCAGTTTCGGGTGGGCGCAGTCAGCGTGAAGTACGAGGGCAAGAAGGTGGCCGGAACTCGCCTGCAGGGATCGACGGTCCAGATTACGCAGGTCACCGACCTGAACTTCGTCCAGGGGCGGCTCTATACCGACGCCGAAAATGAGCGCGCCTCGCACGTGTGCGTGCTGGGCTACGACACGTATCAGCAGCTTTTCGGAGACGGAAACGCCATCGGCAAGGAAGTCAACATCGAGACCGGGATGTACACCGTGATCGGCGTGGTTGACAAGCTGAAGCAGCCTTTCGGGGGCGGCAAGAATCCCGATGACAACAAGGTCTACTTCCCCTTCAACACCTTTCACAATCTGCATCCGGAAGACAAGGACATGTGGGTCAGCGTGAAGTATGACGACCCCAAAAACAAGCCGCTGGTTGAGGAAGAAATCCGCGAGAAGCTTCGCATCATGCGCAAGGTGCGCGCGGACAAGCCGGACGACTTTGAGATTTTCGGGCCGGATTCGCTGTCCAAGCTGTGGGGTCAGCTGACCGGCGGCCTGGTGCTGTTCATGATCGCTGTTTCCAGCGTGGGGCTGATGGTGGGGGGCGTGGGGGTGATGAACATCATGCTGGTGTCGGTGACCGAGCGGACCCGCGAAATCGGCGTGCGAAAGGCTATCGGAGCCACCAAGCGGACCATCCTCACCCAGTTCACGACCGAGGCGGTAACCCTGTGCGCGGTGGGCGGGATCATCGGCATCCTGGCGGGCGCAGTGCTCACCTACATCGTCTATTTCCTGCCCATCGGCCTTCCGGCCACGCTTTCAACGACCTGGGTTCTGATTGGCTTCGGAGTTTCCTGCGCTATCGGATTGGTGTTCGGGATCTACCCGGCCTGGAAGGCAGCCAACCTGGATCCCATCGAAGCGCTGCGGTACGAATAGTGTCGAAGTTCGGAGGCCCTGAAAGTGGCAAGAGGGCAAAACCGGGAAGCAGTCAGGCTCGCGCTGGCAACGCTCCAGACCAACAAGCTGCGCTCTGGCCTGACCATCCTGGGGATCGTCATCGGTGTCACTACCGTCATCACTATCTCGTCGGTGATCAACGGGTTGAACAAGCGCGTCACGGACTACATCACCTCCTTCGGGAGCAACGTGGTCTGGGTGTTTCACATGCCGGTCATCGGCGTGCGGCCCACTATCGAGCAGCTCGCCCGCAAGAAACTCAACCTGGAAGAGGTGCTCGCGCTGCGCACGCTTCCCCACGTGATCGGCGCGGATGGCTCATACCGGCATGTCAACCAGCGATTCCAGGTTGGCGATGTCAGCATCAAGTACAAAGGTAAAAAGGCTTCAAATGCATTTTTGGTTGGGTCGACGGCGCAGGTGGGCCTTGTGTCGGACTTCACCGCTCGGGAAGGGCGCTTCTGGACCGATGCAGAGGACGAGCGGCATGCGCACGTTTGTGTTCTTGGCAATGACACCGCGGAGATGCTGTTTGGCGACCAAGATCCCCTCGGTAAGGACGTGACCGTCTCGACAGGGCAGTACACCGTCATTGGCGTGGTGGACAAACGCAAACAGCCCTTTGGCTCTGGTAAGAACCCCGCCGACAATGGCGCCTATTTCCCCCTGGGCACGTTCCATAGCCTTTATCCCGAGATCAAGGACATGTGGATCGCCGTCCGCTATGACGACCAAAAAAACAAGGCTCTGGCGGAAGAAGAGACGCGCGAGACCTTGCGCATCATGCGCAAGGTCCCCGTCGATAAGGCTGACGACTTCGAGATCTTTGGTCCCGATTCGCTGACCAAACTCTGGGGTCAGTTGACGGGCGGCCTGGTGCTCTTCATGATCGCCGTTTCCAGTGTCGGGCTGATGGTGGGAGGGGTCGGGGTGATGAACATCATGCTGGTTTCGGTCACCGAACGCACCCGCGAGATTGGCGTTCGCAAGGCCATCGGCGCCTCGAGGCATAACATCATGACCCAGTTCACCACCGAGGCGGTGACCCTCTGCGCAGTCGGTGGCGCAATCGGCGTCGCCACCGGGGCTATCATCACCGGAATCATTTACCTGTTGCCGATTGGCTTGCCGGCCACGCTTTCGACCCTGTGGGTGATCACGGGCTTTGGCGTGTCCTGCCTGATCGGCCTGTTGTTCGGAATCTATCCTGCCTGGAAGGCAGCCAACCTGGACCCCATTGAAGCGCTGCGGTATGAATGAGCCACAAGGGACTGATGGCCCGATCATCGAGTCCGGCGGACATGCAGCCCGCCATGCCGGAAAATCGCACCTTTGAGGAGGGGCAGTGGTCTGGCGTAATCTTGCATAGGTTGGAAAATTAGACTTTAAACAGAAATCTATGGCCCAAGGACAAGCGCACGAGTCCATCAAGATGGCACTCAGCACGATCAGAACCAACCGCTTGCGTTCAGGGCTGACCATCCTTGGGATCGTTATCGGGGTGACCACGGTCATCGTGATTTCGTCGGTCATCAACGGCATTAACATCCGCGTCGGCGACTGGCTTGCGACCATGGGCTCCAACGTCTTCTGGATCACCCGGGAGCCGATGATCGAGGTCAACCCCACCACCGAGCAGTTGACCCGCAAGAAGCTCACCCTGGCCGACAGCGATGCCCTGGCGGCGCTCCCCCACGTGGTGGCCACCGACTCCATCGCGCAGTATTTCAAAGGCTTCGAACTGGGTACGGTGAGCGCCCGCTATAACGGCAAAAAGGTCTCCGGAACCATTCTCGAAGGGGATACCGCCCAGGTCGGGGACGTGGTGTCGCTGACCATGCTCGAGGGCCGGTTTTTCACCGAGGACGAGGATGTTCGCCGGGCGCACGTCTGCATCCTCGGCCACGATACGTGGGAGGCGCTGTTCGACGGCCGCTCCGCGATCGGCAAGCAGATCATCGTCGGCACCGGGCTCTATACCGTGATCGGAGTGCTCGACAAGCTCAAGCAGCCCTTTGGCAGCGGCAAAAATCCGAATGACAATGACGTGATGTTTCCGATGGGAACCTTCCGCAATCTGCATCCCGAGTCCAACGACCTGACCCTGGTCGTCAAGTACGACCGCCCGGAGAACAAGTCGCTGGTCGAAGAAGAAATTCGGGAAACCCTTCGCGTCCGGCGCAGGGTGCGGGTACAGGCCAATGACAACTTCGAGGTCACGTCACCCGAGGCGATCAGCAAGTTATGGAGCCAGCTCACCGGGGGCCTGGTCATGTTCATGGTCGCGGTCTCCAGCGTCGGGCTGATGGTAGGAGGGGTCGGGGTGATGAATATCATGCTGGTCTCGGTCACCGAGCGGACGCGTGAAATCGGGGTGCGCAAAGCCATAGGCGCCACCAGGCGCACCATCCTCACCCAGTTCACAACCGAAGCCGTAACGCTGTGCGCGGTAGGCGGTGTCGTAGGGATCATGGCAGGCGCGGTCGTCACCTGGATCGTCTACCTGCTTCCGATCGGGCTGCCGGCAACGTTGTCTACCACCTGGGTCGTCACCGGGCTCACGGTGTCATGCGCCATCGGCCTCGTGTTCGGAATTTATCCCGCCTGGAAAGCTGCCAATCTTGATCCCATCGAGGCCCTGCGGTACGAGTGACAACACGTACTCGATCACTGGTCGCTGTCCGGCATCTCCAGCGCCAGTCCGAAGCGCCCGATCTGCACCAGCGGCTTGTCGCCCGGCGGCCAGATATGCAGGCTCTCGACACGCGTCGACCCGGGAATCAGGTGCGCATCCGCCTCCCCCACCAGTTCCCCGGTTGAAGCCACGTTGAAATGGACGCGCAGCACCTCGCCGACGTGGCTGTATCCGAAGACGTATTCTCCGGTCTTCATGGCGACGCCGCCGATCTTGACCGGCGCCTGCACCACCAGGAAATGCGAATACTTTCCTTCCGCCGAATATCCCGCAGTGATCAACACAACGCCTGCGATGTAGTGCCCATGCTTGTTGACGATGCCTGACGCAGTGGGCATCTCGGTCTCGATATGTTCCTTCTCCACCGGAGCCCGGGCAGGCAGCAGCGCAGCCATTTCTGCCGGGGTAGCCTGCCGCCAACCGGCCTTCTGCGCATGTACCGAAGGACAAATGGCAACCATCAACAGTGCAAATAAAATCAGCTTTCTCCGCATGTTTCCCCCGTTTTGAGTATCTAAGCTTTCGGTTTGCGCAGCGACTCGAGTGTCACGATTCCGCGTTGAATGGCGGCGGTCGCAGCCTGGGTGCGATCGGTCACACCCAGCTTGCCGAGCAGGCTGTTGATGTGGGTCTTGACCGTGGCCTCGGAGATCTCCAGTTCAGTGGCGATCTCCTTGTTGCTCTTGCCGTGCACGATCTGTTCCAGTACGTCGAACTCGCGCGGCGTAAGCTCCTCGGTGCCCATGCGCTCGGCGAGCCGCTGCGCAATAGCGGGGGGAATATGCGATTTGCCCGCGTGCACCGCGCGGATGGTGGTGATGAGTTCCTCGCTGGTCATGCCCTTCAGCAGGTAAGCGCGCGCCCCGGCCTGCAGCGCCCGGTAGATGTCCTCATCGCCGTCGTAGGTGGTGAGCACAATGAATCGCGCCTGCGGTGATTCCATGCGTATGCGCTGAATGACTTCGACACCGCTGAGGCGCGGCAGGCGCAGATCGATGAGGGTGATGGCGGGCTGGTGCTTGCGGATTTGGGTGATCGCTTCCACGCCGTCCGCGGCCTCTCCAACCACTTCCAGGCCGTCGACGACATTGAGCAGCGCCACCAGGCCCTGGCGCACCACGTGATGATCTTCTACAACCAGTACTCGAATCGATTCCACACTTACTCCTTCGTTCCCTTGTTCGCCGGCGTATGCAGGCGAACGGTTGTTCCCTCGCCCGGGGCGCTGCTCACTTCCAATGCCCCGCCCACCGCGGCGGCGCGTTCTTTCATGCCCGTCAGGCCATAGTGGCCGGGGGAGAGTCGGGAGCCGACCCGTTGCGGGCGCCGTGGTTGGCGGCGAATCCGCGTCCGTCATCGCGCACTTCAAGCGCAATCTCGACCGGTCCATACTCAAGTTGCACGGCAAGATTCTTCGCGCCGGCATGTTTTTTGGCGTTGTGAATGGCCTCCTGCGCGATCCGCAGAACCTCGCGCTCGGTGCCCGGAGGCATGGGACGGTAGGCCCCATACAAGCTGAACTTCGTCTCCAGCCCGTGCCCTTCTGCCTGCTCCACCAGGCGACGCACGCGAACCGGCAGGGTGGTTTCGGTGGCGTCCTGGGAACGCAGCGACCAGATGGACTGCCGCGCATCGTCCAGTCCCTCGCGCACATAACCGCGGGTGGTGTCGAGATGTTTCACGGCCGCCTCCACCTTGTTGTGGCGCAGCAATTCCCCCAGCACCTCGAGTTGCACCGAGATGCCTACGTAGCCCTGCGCCAGCGTGTCGTGGATCTCCCGGGCGATGCGGTTGCGCTCTCCCAGCACGGCGCGAAATTCCCGTTCCGCCCGCATCAGGCGCAGACGAAGCACCAGCATCACCAGTCCCGCCGCGGCCAGCGCGAGCAGGCAATAAAACCATAGGGTCTGGTAGAAGTGGGGACGGAGTTCGAAACGCAGCGCGGCGCCGACGGTGTTCCACAAGCCATCGTTATTGGCAGCCTGTACGCGAAACGTGTAATGACCGGGAGGAATGTTGGTGTAGTACGCGGTTCGGCGCGTGCCTGCCTCGGTCCAGTTGTGATCGAACCCTTCGAGCATGAACCGGTAGCGGACTTTCTGCGGGGCCACAAAACTCAAGCCGGCGTATTCAAACTGGAAATGATTGCGGCCGGACGGCACGGAGATGGACTCATCCGCTCCTCCGGCGGCCTGGGTCACATCGTCGACCGCGAAGCGCTCTATAACCACCGGCGGAGGGACAGCGTTCACCGGGAAATGGGCGGGGTCGACTTCCTCCAGGCCCTTGGGGGTCGCAAACCAGATTCGACCATCCCTTGAGCGCCACGCGGAAGGGTGACTGTTGGTAGCGGTCTCGCGGCTCACCAGGCCGTCGGCAGTGCCGAACTCCAGCCAATGCGAACATTCCGCACCCTGTATTGATTTCGTCCCGTCGCTCCGGTCGCAACGGGCAATTCCGTTCCCGGTTGCGAACCAGAGATGTCCCAGGCGGTCGTCGAGGATGGCGTGGATGCTGTTGCGGTCGGGCCCGGCCTGATGCACGCTCGAGAAGTGCGCTCCATCCCACAAATTCCACCCACGATCCTGGGTGCCGATCAGCAGCGTTCCATCTTCCCGGGCCAGGAGGGACGTGATTACATTGCTCGACAGTCCGTCGGCGACCGTGTAGTTAGCGAATTTGCCGTTATGAAGCCTCGACAGGCCGGCAAAGGTCGCGACCCAGAGGTCCCCGGCGCGGTCACGGACCATGGCTCCGACGAGTTCGCTGCCCAGGCCGTTGGCCGGGGTAAAGATCTGCATGGCGCCCCCGGCGGAGCCACCCCGTTGCGGAGGACCCGCCCAATGCGTGAGGCCGTGGCGGGTAGCGATCCAGAGCGAGCCGTCGGCATCGACCAGCAGGGAACGGATGAAGTCGTCGGGAAGCCCGTCGGCCGAGGTAAAGGTGGTCACGGCGCCGCCGCGAATGTGACTCAGCCCGTCCGGCGTTCCAACCCAGATGTCGCCGTAAGTCCCCGCGGCCAGGGAGAGGATCACATCGCTGGGCAGGCCGTCGCGGACCGAATAGATGCGGACAGGCCGGTTACCGGTGGCGTTCTCCAGCCGGTCGGGCGTTAGTGCGTTAAGGCCGCCGCCCGCAGTTCCTACCCAGAGGGTGCCCCCCGCATCCTCAACGACCGCGGTGGTGTTGTCCGACGACAGCCCGCGCCGCGTGTTGAGGTTGCGAAACCGCTGGTCGCGCAGAATGTGCAGCCCCCCGGCTTCGGTCCCCGCCCATAGATTGCCTTCGCGATCTTCCAGCAGGCTCAGCACCGAGGCCGAAGCCAGTGGATCGGTAACCGGAAGCCGCTCCACCTTTCCCCCGGCCCAGCGAACCAACCCGCCGTTGGTGCCGATCCAAAGGGATCCTTCGCGGTCCGGGAGGAGGGTTTGAATCCGGGTGCCGGGGAGTTGATCGCCCGTGGCCAGGCGGGCCTTCACTCCGCCGCCGATCCCCAGTACCAGGGTGTTCTTGCTGCCCGCAGCCATGGCGCCGTGGTAAAAGTCGACCAGGAACTCCAGGTCGTCCCTGGGAATTCCGGCCTGCGCCGCAGCCTGTCTCCAGCGATCTCCGGAGTGCGGGGTCTCCTCGATCAGGTAGCTGCTTTCACCGGCTCCCATTCCGGTGGCGGCAGTGATGACGGAGCCGGGATTCCAACTGCCGGCGGCTTCAAAGCGGTCTCCGAAACCGATCATCCGGGCCAATCCGGCATCCGTGAACACCCACAAAGAGCCCGATCCGCCTTCAGCCACCGCGCGGATCCGGTTACCGGGCAGGCCCTCGCGGGTGGTAAAGGTCCTGAGCTTGCCGTCTTTCCACCGGGCCAGTCCCTCGCTGGTGCCCACCCACAATGACCCGTCGCGCGCTGTCAGCAGGCATTGCACATCGTTGCCCGGCAACGACGGGGTGGAACCGCGGTCGAAGATCTGGAAGCCGGCTCCGTCGAATCGCACCAGGCCCGCCTCGGTGCCCAGCCAGATGAATCCGTCGGCTCCCTGCGCCATGGCCTGAACGGTGTTTTGTGGCAGTCCGTTCTCCATCACCCAGGATTGCCGGCCATAGCTCGGGAGTGGCGTGGCCGGTTCCAAAGCGTGACCGTCAGCGCTCGCAAGTAAAGCCAGCGCCACGCCAAGTGCCCAGGGCCCCAGCAGACTGGCGCGCCGGGATGCGTCGTGCCGTTTCGATTTGTAGAATGTTGCCGCCACGATGGAAATGCGCAGCCTGCCGGCCCGGACCTCGGCTGGTTTGAAATGCTGTGCTCTTCCACAGTAAAGCGGTATATCCCCCGCTGAACAGAAGTCCGTAGCCTTCCGTGCCCGGACCTCAACCCTTCGATGTACTCCAGGCTCACTCCTAGGACGCAAGACTTGAGATAGCCGTATCCCTATGCTGTGAATGTCTCCTGAAACAGCCTGTACATCACTGGCTTGTGACCCTTCGGGTGGCGCCCCAGCGGCTGCCACCCGTTTCCTTTTTCAGAGACTTCGTGGTGAACGGCGTCCTTGTCGATCCGCTGGCTCGCCACGCGAGACGCCTGGCCGGCGGAAATTTTACCCTTGGTCAAGTAGCGCTCTGCTACCCTCGACTTCGCATGGAATACCACACCCTTCGCATCGAGAAACGGCCGCCGCTGGCGATCGTCACCCTGGACCGTCCCAAGGCCCTGAATGCGCTCAACGCGGCTACGTTCACGGAGCTGAATGCGGCATTGGATGAGCTGGCCGGCGATGCCGCGGTGCGCGTCATTCTTCTCACCGGCGGAGAACGCGCCTTTGCCGCGGGTGCGGATATTCGCGAACTTGCCGCAGTGGCCCCTGAAGAGGCCCAGGCACTTTCACTGCGGGGCCAGGCGGTCCTTCGCCGGATCGAGACGCTCGGCAAGCCGGTGCTGGCCTGCATCCGGGGATTCGCTCTCGGCGGCGGGTGCGAACTCGCCATGGCGTGCACGTTGCGGATCGCGGCCGACGATGCCCGGCTAGGACAGCCAGAGGTAAAGCTCGGCCTTATTACCGGATATGGCGGGTCGCAGCGCCTGCCTCGCCTGGTGGGACGCGGCGCCGCCCTGAAGCTGCTGTTGACCGGTGCCATCATCGATGCCGGAGAAGCTTTTCGCATCGGACTGGTCGATGAAGTGGTTCCCGCGGCCGATCTGATGACGCGGGCCCAAGCCCTGGGGATGGAAATCGCAGCCAATGCTCCGCTGGCTGTGGCCGCGACCGTCGATGTGGTTGATGAAGGTCTGGGCCTTCCGCTTGATCTTGCTCTAATGCGCGAAGCAGCCCGCTTCGGGGAAATCTTCCATTCGCGCGACAAGGCGGAGGGGGTAGCGGCTTTTCTTGAAAAACGGAGCCCGGCCTGGACAGGCGAATGATGGGCGACCCTCTTCTCCCGGCGGGCAGGAGGGTTTCGCGGCTTTCGCGAACATCCCAAGCCACCCCTCTGCGGGACCCCGGAAAGTTGGCATCCTGCTATCCTTGAGGGGTGATTCACGGGCAAAAAGCCAGCAAATTTGCGGTCGCCTCCCTTCTTGGCGCCGTCTGTTTAACTGCCTGCCACAAGGAAGAGCAGGCGGTCGTCGGCGTTGCCCACAACGCGGCCAATGCCGAGCACCGGGTGCAGGCCGCGGTAACGGAACGTGATCGCGAGCGCGCCGCTCTCAGCCATATCCCCTTGCCTACCAAGAGCCTGTACGTGAACGTCCGCGAACCGGGAGAGTGGGCCAATCCTTTCATCAGCGTCGATGCCGACTACCTCACCCTGCATGTGACCATGGCCGACGCCAACACCAGCCCGGTAGGCGAGGGGTCCATGTTGCGCCCGGCGGCGGCGCGGCGCCAGGAACTGCAGATTCACCTCGTTGACCTGCCGACAGCTCTCATTGCGCTGCCCGACCGCGCCTGGCAGTACGGGCGGGTGGTGGCCATTTCGGAGTCGCCCCTGGCCGACCGCAAACGGCGGCCGCTGGTGCGCCGCAATGTGGAGGCGGCTCTCCAGAAGCTCAGCGATTTGGGCATCGTGGTCGACGAATGGCCTAGCCGCTACTAGCCGCCGGGCTTCGAGGCCGAAACGGGAAAATTCTCAGTCGTCCGGATAAACTCGGAGTGGCATGCCGGAGCTTCCCGACATCTCCGCTTACATTACGGCGCTGGAGTCCCGCATTGTCGGCCAGACGCTCGAACACGTCCGGCTGCAATCCGTTTTTCTGCTTCGCAGCGTCGACCCGCCCATCAACAGCGCCGAAGGCCGCCAGGTTACCGGTCTGCGCCGGATCGGGAAACGCATCGCTATCGGGTTGGAGGGCGAGATTTGGCTGGTCTTGCACCTGATGATTGCGGGGCGGCTTCACTGGAAGGCCGCAGGGGCAAAGCTGGGCGGCCGGAACGCGCTTCTTGCGCTTGACTTCACCACCGGATCACTGACTCTGACCGAGGCAGGCAGCAAGCGCCGGGCCTCCCTCTACGTGGTTCGAGGCGAGGAGGGCCTGCGCGACCTCGACCCCGGCGGCGTGGAGATTTTCTCGACCGACCTCGAAGGATTCCGTACCGCGCTCAGCCGCGAGAACCGGACACTGAAGCGGGCCCTGACAGATCCGCGATTGATCAGCGGCGTAGGCAACGCCTATTCCGACGAGATTCTGCATGCGGCCCGGATGTCTCCCATCACCCAGACTCACAAACTCAGTCCGGAAGAGTGGGATCGCCTTTTCACGGCGACTCGCACTGTTCTCACTGACTGGATGACAAAATTCCAGTCCGAAGCCCGCGAGACATTTCCGGAGAAAGTCACGGCGTTCCGCCCCGACATGGCGGTCCACGGCCGGTTTAACCAGCCATGTCCGCGGTGCGGCGAGCCGATCCAGCGGATACGCTACGCCGACAATGAAACCAACTATTGTGCGCGCTGCCAGACCGGCGGCAAGGTTCTGGCCGATCGCAGTCTTTCCCGGCTGTTGGGCAAAGACTGGCCACGCACCCTCGACGAGCTCGAAGCGCTGCGGCGACGCTGATCCAATTGCGGTTTGTGCTTGACACACGTGGCCGGTATCCCGCACAGTCAGCAGCAGATTTCCCCCATCTTCCACACGTGTTGTCAATATTCCTCTCTGCGCAATGGAGGTTCCATGCAACACATTCACCACTTCCTCAACCCCTGGGCTTTGCTGGTTTCCGCGCTGTTTCTATGGCTGCTCGGAGCGCTCTGGTATTCGCCGGTCATGTTCGCCAAACCGTGGATCGCAATCATCGGCCGCAAAATGGGGGAGAAGCCGAAGGGGCTCGTTACCGGCATGGTTTCTTCTTTCGTGGGCGACTTGGTCCTCGCCCTGGTCCTTGCTCACTTCGTCGGATGGTCGGGCGGCCGGTCGTTCGGTTGGGGGGCCTTTGTCGGGTTCCTGTGCTGGATTGGTTTCTGTGTGGGCCCGCTATTTCCCCAAAGCGTTTATGAGGGCCGCCCGTTCCGCTATTTCGCCATCAACAGCGGTTACTGGCTCATCGGCATGGTCGTCGTGGGAGGAATCCTGGCCGTTTGGCACTACTAGCGGTCGTTCATGCCGGGGCAGCGCAGCCGCGCTACAATCGCCTCCATGGCCAAACTCCGCGTTGAAACCCCGCATGCTCCGGCCGCCATCGGCCCCTATTCCCAGGCTATTCAGGTCGGGAACCTGGTCTTCACCGCAGGCCAGGTTGCCCTTGATCCGGAAACCCAGCAGGTGGTCGCGGGCGGCATCAGCGAACAGACGACCCGGGTGATGGAAAACCTCAAAGCGATTCTCGAGACCGCCGGCACGAGCCTTGCCCAGGTTGTGAAGGCCACGGTGTTTCTCAAGGACTTCAATGACTTCGCGGACATGAACGCGGTCTATGGAAAATATTTAGCTCCCGAAGGCGTTACGCCGCCGGCGCGCAGCACGGTCGAGGTCTCCCGGCTCCCCAAGGACGTGCTGGTCGAGATCGAACTGATTGCCGAGCATGAGCCCGGGATTCACTCGTATCTTCATCGGCCCTCGGGCATCTAATTGACATGACCGACGAACAAAAAAATGCCCTGCCCCAAGACCGCCAGTCGACGGCCGATCAGGAAAAGGTGATCAAGTCCGATGCCGAATGGCGCGCCACGCTGACGCCACAGCAATACCACGTGCTGCGCGAGAAGGGCACCGAGCGCGCTTACACCGGCGCGCTCACTGAAAACCACGAAACCGGCAACTATCACTGCGCGGGATGCGGCACGCTGCTGTTTCTTTCCGGGGCCAAGTTCGACTCCGGGTGCGGCTGGCCGAGTTTTGTTATCCCGGCGGATTCGAAGTCAGTTGCCGAGCACGAAGACAACAGCTTCGGCATGCGCCGTATCGAAGTCACGTGCGCCCGCTGCGGCGGTCACCTGGGCCACGTGTTTCCCGACGGCCCGCGTCCAACCGGACTCCGCTACTGCATCAATTCAGCCTCGCTGACATTTGAGAAGGCGAGCTGAGCGCTCGCGACGGCTGCCTGGATGAAATGCAAAAAACTCATCACTGGACTTGCATGCGAGTTCGCGGGCAGTCAGCGGGCTCGCGTTTCATTGGGGTGAGACGTTCACCATAGCAAGCGGCAGTTTCCGATCTGTTCGCAACGTCGGCACGGCGGCCAGGAGGTTGCGCGTGTAGGGATGCTGCGGGCGGGTAAGTATCTGCTGCGCCGCGCCGGTCTCCACGATTTCTCCGAAGCGCATCACCGCAACCCGGCCGGCGATCTGTCCGACTACTGCCAGATCGTGCGATATGAAAAGCATGGCCAGGCCATATTCGCGCTGAAGCTGCTGCAGAAGAGCGAGAATCTGCGCTTGCACAGTTACGTCGAGGGCTGTAGTCGGCTCGTCGGCGATCAACAGGCGCGGCCGGTTGATCAGGGCCATCGCAATGAGGATGCGCTGCCGCTGTCCCCCTGAAAACTGGTGAGGGTAGTCCTGATAGCGCTGCGCCGCATCAGGCAGGGCCACCGCCTCGAGCGCTGCGATCGCCCGCCGCTTCGCTTCCCTGCCCGTCCAGGATGAGGAGTGGGCTTCTGCGCATTCGGCCACCTGCTTCCCGATGGACATCACCGGATTCAAGGCGGTCATGGGCTCCTGGAAGATCATGGCGATGTCGCGGCCGCGCATTTGCCGCAGCAGATGTGGCGGCAAGGCCGCAATATCAACCGCCCCAGCTTCCCGCTCGGCAGCTTGCGGGTTCCAGAGAATCTGACCTCCGAGGCGTGCGGTGGCTCCGTGCAGTCCCAGGATGGCCAGCGCGGTCGCACTCTTGCCCGAGCCCGATTCTCCCACCAGGCCAAGGACCTCCCCCGGCTCGATGGCGAAGCTTACACCGCCCACCGCCGTGGCGGCTCCAAAACTGATACGCAGATCGCGGACGTCCAGCAGAGGCGCCATGAGGCAATCGTAGCGGATCGTCCCGCACCTAGCTTCCTTCGGACCCTCCCGTGCGGGCCTCGCGGCGCGCTGAAAGCAACTCGGCAACGAAGCTGCACATCTCCAGCCGCTGGAGAGATGAATCCCATGCGATTGAAATGCCTGACAGTTCTTGCGCCCGCGTTGACGCTTCTCATAGCTGCCGACTTAGATATTCACGCGCTTCCGTCCGCTGCGGTCGCTCCACCGCGCGTGCTTCGCGCGCAGATTCCCATGCCGTGGGATCAACCGCCCCCGGAGTTCAAGGAATACGAGCGGCAGGGCTTTCACGCCGGGGTACAGGCCGCAATCAAGGATTACAACCACCATCGCGAACCCGACCCTGAAAACAGCAAGGACTATCGCAATCCCCATGTGCAACGCAGTTTTCGCGAGGACTACCGCAAAGGCTTTCGTCGCGGGTACAACGACTCGATGCGGCATATGCAGCGTTCCAACGGCAGTCACTCCTGAAGCGGTTACTTAAAACCTCACCGGGACTAAGTCTCACGCCATCAGCGGAATCTCGTCTGCCTGGGGCAAAGCAATGTGAATTCATCGTGGCTGAAAGCAACAGCTGTACGGGATAAACCATCTTTACCGTCTGGACGCAAGGAGGTTTCGCTCGATGAAGACATCTTGGTTCGCAGTCTCGGCGCTGGCATTATCGCTGGGCGCAACGTGTGGAGTTACAGCAAGCAAGGCATATGCAGCATCCCCCGCAGGCACTCCGGCCGCGGTCGCATCTCAGGAAGGCAGGTGGGACGAACCACCCTCGGAATTCAACGACGCGCGGCGGCAAGGCTTCCATGAAGGGATTGAAGCAGCACGCAGAGACATGGAAAGCCACAGGCGCAAGGATGCAGACGATCATGAAGCTTATAAGCACCCGCGCGTAGAGCGCGAGTTGCGCGCTGATTACCGTGAGGGTTTCAGGCGCGGATATGAGCAGGCGATGCATCACATGCGGGAAGAGCATCACGACCACGACGACATGCCCCACTTCTAAAACCAAAAATAGGTTTACACTGTAGTCGATTTATGATGAAAACGCCCGGACTTCGGTCCGGGCGTTTTTGCGCTCGTAGAAACATCATTGCCCGGTTTGGAAACGCACCTCCGCAAGCACTGCCTGGTAAGCGTAGCGCGCGTTGGCATATCCGATTTGCGCTTCTGTCTGGGCCAGTTGGGCCTGGGTCAGATCGACGATACCTGCCAGTCCCACTTTGTAACGAGCCTGCGCCAGTTCGAGAGCCGTGTTTGCCTGGTTGAGAAGTTGCTGGGTGACGGCGATGCGCTGGAACGCTGTCTGGGCGTTGAGAACCGTGGTTCGCACATCGCGGGCGATCACATCGCGGAGGTTTCGTACTTGCTCCGAGGCGGCAGTGGCGCGAAGGTCCGCCTCCCTGGCGCGCGCCGAGTATTCGAATCCGTTAAAGATGGGAATGCTGACGTTGGCCCCGGCTGCTCCGTACCACGAGGACGCGATCTGGTCTGCGCGCACCGGCGTGCCGCCGGCCGCACCAAGCGCTGATACGGTGGGGCGCATCAGATCATGCTCCGCGGCGCTGAAGTGCCGGGCCGCCATTGATCGGTCCTGCAGCGCAGCCAGATCGGGACGCGAACGAAACGCCAATTGAACAAGATCATCGGCGTTTTGTGGTGCGGCCTGGGGCGACGGCGGCGTTTCGTCCACCAACTCATATTGGGTCGCGGATTCGGAGCCGAGCAACGCGTTCAGACTGGCCATCGCCGACTGCTCACCCGTTTGCGCATCAAGGACGAGCAACTGCGCCTGCGAGACTTGCACGTTGGCCAGGCTCAGGTCCAGGGTTGATCGCAGCTTAGAGCTGGTCAGCGCGCCGATTTGTTGCCCGGTGGCCTGGCGCGTCGCCACAGTTTGTTCCGCAACCTTGAGTACTGATTGCGCGGTTAGAGCCTGGTAGAAAGCCTGGTCAACTGCCAGGGTGATGTCTTGTTGAGTCGCATGCTCTGACTCCAGCTGAGCCCTGGCGTTGGACTGTGCATCGCGCACCAGGTTATGGGTGCGGCCAAAGTCAGTGATCAGCTGGCTCGCGGTGAGGCCGCCCGCCGCTCGGTTGTACACGATTGGATTGTTGAGTGTACCTGCAGTCAAGCGGCTGTTAGTATGCGCCCCGACAGCGGTGAGGTCGCCGGTAACAACGGGAAATTCCGCCGAGCGCGATTCGCGCGTGACTTGTGCCGACGCCAGTTGAAGAAGATGGGCAATGCTGACATTGGGATTGTGCTCGAGCGCCATCCGCTCCGCATCGGCAAGGGTCAACCTGGGACCGGCCGGTATCTCCTTCCCTGGCTCGCTCGGTTGCGACGGTGGGGATTGCTGCGGTTGCAGCGGCATGGGCGGGAGTTGGGGAGCCTGGGCCATCAACTGCGCGGGGGGTGCGTCGGGCAGGGATTGCCGCTGCGCCATCACCGCCGTGCTGCAACAGGCTGACAGCAGAATGAACGCAGATGTGGAAGGCAGCTTATCTCTGCGCAGTGTTTTCATGCCCGGCCCTCCGCGATCAGCGTTTTGCGTTCGCGGCGTCCGTGCACGATCAGGTAGACGGCCGGCACCAGGAACATCGTTACAACCACCGATACTCCCAGGCCGCCGATGATGGCGCGCGCCAGGGGTGCGTACTGCTCGCTGCCGGCCTCCATTCCCAGCGCCATCGGGACCATGCCCAGCAGGGTCGCCAGCGACGTCATCAGGATCGGACGCAAGCGCACCTTGCAGGCTTGCACCGTGGCTTCCAGCAGGGGCAAGCCTTGTTCATGAAGCACGTTGGAGAACTCCACAATCAGGATGCTGTTCGACACCACGATCCCGGTCATCATGATCACGCCCATCAGGGACATGATGTTTAGCGTGCTGCCGGTGACCAGCAGCATCAGCACCACGCCTGCGAGCCCCGGCGGGATGGCCATCAGAATGATCAGCGGATCGACAAAGGAAGTGAACTGTGCCATCAGGATTAGATAGACCAGCAATACGGCAATGATGAGGCCCAAGCTGAAATCACGGAATGCCGTATTCATGCTAACCACCGCACCACGGACGCCGATGACAGTGTTACGGTCATGCTGCGTATGGGCGAGCAGTTGATCGATCTGCTTGCCTACGCCTTGTAGCGCTTCACCGCGCGTGGCGACGTACACGTCGATGACACGGCGGATCTGGTTATGGTCAACTTCTGTTGGTGTATTAATCTGCCTGATGTTCGCCACCGAGCCAAGCGTGATATCACCGCCTGATTCTCCACCCCGCACGAGGGAGGCGGGAACAGGACCGGCTCCCCGCGCATCCTGCATGGGACTATAGCCGGGTGGCTGCTTGCCGTGGAGGGGGATGTTTTCCAGGTCCTCCATCGACATGTTATTGATCCAATGGTTCGCATACTGCACCGTAACGAGGTAGTTGTTGCCGGTCTTCGGATCAATCCAGAAGCTGGGCGCGACCATGCCGCTGGAAGTGAGTGCGGTGATCACGTCGTCCACCACGTCTTTCGCGGTGAGCCCGACCATGCTCGCGCGCTGGCGATCGATGTTCAATTCCAGGCCGGGATAGTCAACGCTTTGAGGAATGTAGACGTTGCTTACGTTCGGCATGGCGTGGATCTTCTCCGCCAGCTGGGTGGCAAGTTCGTAGGACTTGTCCATGTTCTGTGACCGTATTTGGATATCGATGGGCGCGGGAAGGCCTTGATTGATAACCGAGTCCACAAGGCCGCCGGTCTGGTAATAGGCGGAAAGCTCGGGCATTTCGCGAGAGACTCGCCGCTGCACGCGACGCATGTACTCATAGCTGCCCAGGCTATGGTCTTCCTTCAGGCTGGTCTGGACAAACGCAGTGTCCATGGAAGCGTTCGTGGTGTAGATCGCCGAAAGATCAGGATAGACACCGATATTGGAAACCACCATGCCGAGATCGGCGGGCTTGACTTCGCTGCGGATGATGTCTTCGACCTTGGCAATGTAGTCATTGCTAACCTCAAGGCGAGTGCCGGCGGGCATACGCACATTGATGATGAACTGGCCCGGATCCGTTCGCGGAAAGTAGGCGCGCCCAAGAAAAGGGACTGTGACAGCGAGGATGAGAACAACGGCGCCAAGAATGGCCAGCGAAGTGAATACGGGGCGCTTCATCGAACCATATGCCAGGCGCTCGTACGAGTCGAGCATGGCCTGAAACTTACGGTTGAAGGCGCGATCGAACCTTGCGAAGAACCCCACCTTCCTGTCCTTGTGGTCTCCATTTTCGTCGTGAACGTTGATGAACTTCGCGCAGTATAGCGGCACCACCGTCATGGCGAAGACGTAGGAAGCGAAGATGGAGAGCACCACCCCCATGGCCAGGGGCGTGAAGATGTAGCGGCTTACGCCGGTAAAGAATGTGACAGGGAAGAACACAATGGAAGTGGTGAAGGTGGCTGCGAGAACGGCCATTGAGACTTCCTGGCCGCCGGTTTCTGCCGCAACGTACGCAGACTCGCCCATCTCCATGTGGCGGAAGATGTTTTCTAGCACGATGACGCCGTTGTCTATCAATCGCGAGAACACCAGCGCGAGCCCACCGAGGACCATTGTGTTGATGGAGCCTCCCATGTAACCGGTGATCATGAGGCAGACGATCATCGAAAGGGGAACCGACAGCAGGACCGCCACTGTGGCGCGGGGGCTGCCTAGGAAGACTAGAATCATCACTCCAGTCAGCACGAGTCCGATACCGGCTTCACGCACGACGTTGCTGATGGCAAGCTTGACGAAAACAGACTGATCAAAAACGACCGCAGTCTTCAGCGAGTCGGGGATGTCGACGAGTTTCTTGACCGCCGCCTTGATCCCGTCGACGATTGTGATGGTGTTGCTGTTGCCGCCTTGCTTGAAGATTGGTACATAGACCGAGCGCTGTCCATCAATGCGAACAATGTTGTATTGCAGCGCACCGGAGTCGACCGCCTTCCCAATATCCCCCACGAGTACGGAAGAGTTCCCGACTGTTTTCAAGGGCATGGAATTCATCGATTTCGCATCGGGGAACTGACTGTTCGCGTAGATGTTGAAGTCTTTCGATCCGATCCGCACGTCGCCTGCGGGCAGAATCAGGTTGGAACTGTTGACTGATTGCACGACGTCATTGAGGCTCAGATTGCGGGCTTCCATCTTGAGCGGATCCACATAGATTTGAATCTGCCGGTAAGTGCCGCCGTAGGGCTGGGGTACCGATGCTCCCTGCACGCTGGAAATCTGGTTACGCACCTGAAATTGAGCGAGGTCTTTGAGGCGGGTTTCGTTCAGGCCCTGGCCTTTGAGCGTGACCAGGCACACGGGTTGCGTGGAAGCATCCATGCCGAGAACCACTGGTGGAAGCGTACCCGGAGGCAGGCGGCGCAGGTCTGCCATCGCGAGATTGGCGATGCCACTCACAGCTACGTTCGGATCGGTGCCCGGCTTGAAGTAAATCTTAATGAGGCTGACGCCGGTGAGCGAGCGGGATTCGCTGTGATCGATGTTGGCGCCTAATGTGAAGAAGCGCTCAAAGGTGTCGGTGATGTCCGATTCGATCTGCTGCGGCGGCATGCCGTTGTAGAACGTAGCCACCACCACGACCGGCATGTCGATTTGCGGAAACAGATCTACCGGCATATGCGACACGCCCACTGCTCCGATCAGGGCGACGACCAGGCACAACATGATGATGAAGAATGGGTATTTCAGCGCGAATCGGGGCATTAGCGTTGGCCTCCCGGTGCGCGCTTCAGATCATGCTCGCCTGGCTTGAGGGGCTTTTCGCCAGGGGTCTCAACGCCCGCACGCCCGGTCGTTCTCATTGGCGCTGGCGGGACCGGCCTCGCCGGCCATGCTCTCCTCGCCCTTGAGATCGATCATGCCGCCCGTTTCCTGTACTGTTTCGTTCGCCGGACTGGCGGCAACTTGAGGGCTGACCTCATCGCCGTCGGCGTACTTTTCCTGGCCGCCAACGATCACGCGGTCGCCCGCATTCAGTCCGCCGCGGATCTCGGCAAGTTTGTTGCCCTCGATTCCCACCTGCACCGGTCGAACATGCACATGGTTTGATCCGTCAACCGCGTAGACAACTTGCTGGGCGCCCCTCAGGACAAGAGCTTCGATTGGAACGGTCACGACACCTTCCACGTGGGCGAGGCGCAGCATGGTGTTGGCATACATGCCTGGCGCGATCGATAGATCCTTGTTCTGCACATCGATTTCGGTCTCCATGCTGCGCGTCTCGAAGTTCACATCGCGCGTGAAGCGCACAATTTTTCCGGTAAACGAGCGACCGATTGCGTCCACCCGCACCTGCAATTCGTCGCCGTCGCGTACGAAGCGAACATCCCTCTCGGGGACCGGGATGCGCAGGCGCAACAAGGAACTCTGCGACAGCCGCACGATGGGCAGGTCCTGGCTGTTGGAATTGGTGCCGCCTTGAATCAGCGCGCCGGTATCCGCATAGCGCCACACCACAACTCCCGCAATCGGTGCGACCACGGTGGTGTAGTTATGCAGAGCCTGCACCCGCTGGTTATCGGCCTCAGAGGAGTTGGCATGCTGCTTTGCGGCATTCATCGCAGCCTTGGCGGAATCAACCTGGGATTCCGCGGAGAGGTCCTTGGCCTGCGCATCATCGAGTTCCTGCTGAGCGATCATTCCCGGATGACCCTTGGCGGCCTCCAGCAGCCGCTGATAGGCGCCATGCAGGGCGGCATGGGTGGCCTCCGCGCGACTGATTTCATGTTGGGCTTGAGAAATCTCTTCCCTGCTCTGGTCCACCTGGAAAACGGTTTGCTGCAACTGGGCTTTTAACTCAGGCACCTCGAGCACTGCGAGTGTCTGGCCCTCATGCACGATGTCCCCGATGTCAACGTTGATCTTCTTCATGTAGCCGCTGACCTTGGGGTGAACATCGACCACCTGGTAAGGCTGAAATTGTCCGGCCAGGGTGAGCACGTGCGAGATGTTGCCGCGCTGCGCCACCGCCACCCGCGCGGCGGGCGCCCCTGCGGCTTGCGCGTTGAAATTATCGCTGCCAGAGCGGCAGCCTGATACGGTGAACGATGCGCAGAGCGCGGCCGCCGCCAGCGCAGCCGCCACACCCAGTCGGACGTGCGAGTTCATCTGTGTTACTCCTGGATCCAGCTATCTGTCCCGGACCGTAGTGCGCCTAACGGCGGCGCGAACGTTCCCATTGAGCGGTGCCGGCCGGGTGGCGCAGGGCTTGCCCTGGACGAAACCAGACACGGCCGCCTTTGGTCCTGCGGCGGATTCGCGTGGCGCTGCCGGAACCGGCGAGGACGCGATATCGCCAGGTAGCTCACAGCAATGGCTGCGAGCCACTCAGCAGGACGGCAGAGATCTTAGAGAGAAGGAGGAGGGCGGAAAAACAAAGCCGCAGTATGCGCAGGCGAGAGCGTTACCTGCTTGCGCTCGGGAAGAACGCGGGCAAAAAAGACAGCTGCAGTTACGAGAACAAGGACGCTCGCCAGGAGAGCTTCCACGCGGGCAAAGTCCTGCGAAGGAGCATCGAGCAACGTGAAACGCACGGGCAGCGGTTTGGGCTGTTCCGCGGGACGGGCTTTAGCGGCACTGACCTGCGCTGCCCCGCTACCCGCGGGGCTGAACCATGCGATCTTGGCCTCGACAGCAAACAGCGCCGCCAGCAGGCAAAGAACGATGCCCAATGCTGTCAGACGCGAATGCCGGATCACAGATCCTCCCTGCATGTCCAATAGTTTACCATTGGCGATTTTAAATTTCGAACTTCGGATCGAGGCCGCGTCGCCGATCCCGTACAAATAGGATGCTGTTCGCCAAACCGAGGAAGCCATCCTCGCGAGATTACCGGCTCGAATTTGGAAGGCAGACGCCGCGTATCATGCTGCCGGACCCTTTTTCATGCCTGCATTACTCAGGCTTCCGGTCGTTTCAAGAGGTAGTCCAGGCCGCCCACCCTGAACCACCGGTAACCGTAAGGCTCCAGCATCACGCAATGGCGGCCCCGTTTGTCAGGAAAGCTGTGGTCCTCCGACAACAAATTCACGAGGGAATTATCGTTTCTGTCTTTTGCGGAGAGTCTGAAACGCACCTCGCGCGGCTCACTGCAAAGGTTGTGAATGCAGATCACCGCGTTGCCCGAGCCATTCGTAGCGCACCGCGAGGATCTCATTGCTCTTCACCGGAACGAAGGAGAAGTCGCCCCAGCCGATCTCCGGCACCTCCTTGCGCATGCGAATCATGCGTTCCATCCAGTTCAGCAATGAGTTGGGATCGCGCCGCTGTACCGCTACGTTGACGTGTTGATAGCCGTATGGCCCTTCGCTGATGACTGGCAAAACCGGTTTCGTGCCCTGGGTGAATCCGCCGTTGTCTTCGGCAGTCCATTGCATGGGAGTGCGCGCGCAGTTGCGTTCCGGCAGGCTGAGATCGTCGCCCATGCCGATCTCGTCTCCATAGCGGATCACTGGAGTTCCGGGCAGAGTCATCATGAGGCTGTAGGCAAGCTCAGTCCGGCGCCGGTCCCCCTGCATCATGGGTGCAAAGCGTCGCCGGATGCCGCGCTGGTAGAGTTGCATTTTCTTGTCCGGCCCGAAGGCGGCGAACACCGCCTGCCGCTGCTTCTCGGTCAAACGCCCCAGGTCCAGTTCGTCGTGGTTGCGAAGGAACAGCCCCCACTGCGCGGTGGCGGGCCGGGGCTTGGTATCCTCCATCGCCCGCATCAGCGGACGGCAGTCGCCACTGGCGAGCGCATAGAAGAGGTGCTGGTTGACGTCGAAGTTGAACATCATCTGAAGACGTTCCCCGTAGTCCCCAAAATACTCAAGGTCATTTTTGGGGAGCACGTTGGCTTCTCCCAGGATGATGGCTCCGGCCTTGCGCCAGCTCAAGAATTCCGCAAAGGACCGCAGCATGTCGTAGTGCTCCACGGGCCGGCGAAGGTTCGCCCCTTTCTTGGCAATCACAAACGGCACGGCGTCCATGCGAAAGCCGTCCACACCCAGTTGCAGCCAGAACCCCATGATTTTGAGAATCTCCGCCTGCACCTCGGGATTTGCCGTATTCAGGTCCGGCTGAAAATCGTAGAAGCGGTGAAAATAGTAGGCCCGCGCGGTCTTCTCATAATTCCACGTCGACTTCTGTACGCCCGGAAACACGACCCCTGAATCAGCATCCCTGGGGCGCTGTTTGGACCATACATACCAGTCGCGGTACTGTGATTTCGGATCGTGGCACGCCTGTCGAAACCACGGGTGCTCGTTCGAAGTATGATTGACGACGAGATCGATGAGCACGCGCATGCCACGCTGCTTGCAGCCCTCGGTGAAATCGACAAAATCACCCAGCGTGCCATAGCGAGGATCGACGTTGTAGTAGTCGGCCACATCGTAGCCGTCGTCTTTGCCGGGTGAGGGTTGGAATGGCATCAGCCACAGCGCTGTCACTCCCATGCCCTGCAGGTAGTCGAGGCGGCCAAGCAGTCCCTTGAAGTCGCCTATCCCGTCCCCGTTTGCATCCATGTAGGTGGCAACAGACAGGCAGTAGACAATGGCGTTCTTGTACCACAGATCATTGATCATGCGAGCAGACCTTCGGGGGAAGAATGACTACAGAGACTAATGGTGGGATGCAGGACCTCGCCTGGTGGCAGCATGCCGTCATCTACGAGATTTATCCGCGATCGTTTCAGGACAGCAATGGCGATGGGATCGGCGATCTTCTGGGCATCCAGCGGAGACTCGACTACCTTGTAACCCTCGGCGTCGACGCGATTTGGGTGGCCCCCTTCTATCCCTCGCCGATGGCCGACTTCGGCTATGATGTCGCCGACTACTGTGGCGTCGATCCGATCTTCGGAACGCTGGCGGATTTTGATCGACTGCTGGCCGAAGTGCATCGCCGCGGCCTGCGCATGATCCTTGACTTCGTGCCCAACCACACTTCAGACCAGCACCCCTGGTTCGTCGAGAGTCGTTCGTCCCGCGACAATCCAAAACGGGACTGGTATCTCTGGCGCGATGAGCCGAACAACTGGATGAGCAATTTCGGCGGCACGGGGTGGGAGTTTGACGAAACCACGCGCCAGTACTACTACCACTCGTTCCTCAAGCAGCAGCCCGATCTCAACTGGCGCAATCCAGAGGTAAAAGCCGCCATGTTCGACGCGCTCCGCTTCTGGTTGAAAAAGGGCGTGGATGGTTTTCGCGTCGATGTGATGTGGCTGATGATCAAAGACGATCAGTTTCGCGACAACCCTCCGAATCCGGGTTATCGCATCGGCCAGCCTTCCGGCCATCGACTCCTTCCGATCTACAATTCCGACCGCCCCGAAGTCCACGACCTGGTCGCCGAAATGCGCTCCGTGATTGACGAATTCGGAGAGCGTGTTCTGATCGGCGAAGTGTACCTCCCGGTCAAGCAACTCGTGACTTACTACGGCAAGGACCTCTCCGGCGCAAACCTTCCCTTCAATTTCCAGCTTCTTCATTGCGCCTGGAGCGCATCGGCCCTGGCGCAAGTCATTACCGAGTACGACAATTCGCTGCCTGCCGGTGCATGGCCCAACTGGGTGCTCGGCAATCACGACAACCCGCGCATCGCCAGCCGTATCGGCATCAGGCAGGCCCGCCTTGCGGCTATGCTCCTGTTGAGTCTTCCGGGCACACTCACGCTCTATTACGGCGAAGAAATCGGTATGTGCAACGTCTCCATCTCGGCAGACCAGGTCCGGGATCCGGCGGAGAAAAACGAGCCCGGCCTGGGACAGGGGCGCGACCCGGAGCGCACCCCGATGCCGTGGGACAATTCGCACAACGCGGGCTTCACAACCGGCTGGCCGTGGCTTCCGCTTGGGCTTCAGCAGGAAATTGTGAATGTCGCCGAGCAGGAGCGCGACGAGAGTTCGGTCCTTTGGCTCTATCGCCGGCTCATCCGCCTGCGCCGCGAGCACCCCGAGCTCGTCGGCGGCCGGCTCACTGGCATTTCTGCAAACAACACCGTGCTCCGTTTCTTGCGCACCGATAACGGAAATACTCTGGAAGTTCTGCTCAATCTCGGCGAGGACGCTCAAGCTGAAATACAAAGCGGGAAGGTCCTGGCGTCCACCTATCTTGATCGCGAAGGGGAGACTTTGAGCGGCTCCTTCAATCTTCGTTCCGGTGAAGGCCTGATCCTGGAACAATCTCAGGACGCCGAGGCATAGCACGTTTGGACACGCGACTTTCAACGGCGCTTGCAACTCATTCGAAACAGGAACGCACGCGTTGGTATAAAGTGTTCTCACTTTGAAAACGCTTCTTATGAACATGCGCCTGATCTTCGTCCCGCTCTTGTTGTGCACCACGGGTGCCGCTGCTGCGGACTCCAGCTATATCAATCGCCTCGACGATCCCGCGGCTGTTTACATAGGGAGCGGTGAATTCGGTGCGCGCGCCGACGGCGTAGCCGACGACACCTCAGCTCTGCAGGCCGCGGTCGACAAAGCGGAAGCAAATGGCCATGAGGGCATCGTCTTCGTGGCCTCCGGCCGATACAGGCTCACGCGCACGCTATACATCTGGCCCGGTGTGCGCCTGATTGGCTATGGTGACGCCCGGCCTGTTTTCCTGCTGGCCGATAACACACCGGGATATCAACAGGGCATCGGGGATATGGTGATCTTCACGGGCGCCAGCCCGGCCGACCTTGCCCGCAGCGGCGGCAAGGTTCCGATTCCGCCGCCGGGAAGCGTTCCTCCGAACGACGCTATCGCCGACGCCAACTCGGGCACCTTCTATTCGGCCATGAGCAATATCGACTTCGAAATCGGATCGGGAAATCCAGCGGCCATCGCCATCCGCTTCCATGTAGCTCAGCACGCATTCCTGAGCCACATGAATTTCCATATCGGCTCCGGGCTTGCCGCCCTCACACAGGTGGGCAACGAGGCCGAAGACCTGCACTTTTACGGTGGCCGATATGGAATCCTCACCGAGAAGACTTCGCCGGCCTGGCAATTCACGCTGATCGACTCCACCTTTGAAGGCCAGCGTGAATCCGCCATCCGCGAACACGAGGCGGGACTGACCCTGATCCGCGACAGCTTCCGCAACCTTCCTACTGCTGTCGATATCGACCCGCAATATTCCGATGAGCTGTGGGCAAAAGACTGCCGCTTTGAAGATATCAGTGGCCCCATGCTGATGATCAGCAACGAAAAAAGTCCGCTCACGGAAATCGGTTTCGAAAATGCGGTGCTTAAAAATGTGCCGACGTTCGCACGCCTGCGCGAGAGCGGAACAGCGATTGCCGGAAAGGGCCCGATCTACCGCGTAACAAGCTTCAACTTTGGACTCATCGTTCCTGGCCTGGGCTCGACTGGCACCATGGGCCAGCGGTTCAACGCGGAGCCTCTCGCAACTCTTCCGGCGCCGCTGCCGCCGGCCATTCGCGCCTTACCGCCCACCGCGGACTGGGTTAACGTCCGGACCCTGGGCGTGAAGGGGGACGGAACTGCTGACGATACCGGCGCCATTCAGAAGGCCATCGACTCGCACCGCGTCCTGTACTTTCCCAGCGGCCACTACGTTGTACGCGATACGCTGACGCTCAAACCTGACACCGTGCTTATCGGTCTCCATCCCACTCTTACGCAGTTCGACCTGCTTGACTCTACACCGGGGTTTCAGGGGGTCGGGCCGGCGAAGGCTTTGATCTTCGCTCCGCCATCCGGTTCAAATATCCTGAGCGGCTTCGGCGTCTTCACGGGTGCTATCAATCCGCGCGTCACCGGCGTGCTTTGGAAGGCCGGCGAAAACTCGCTGATCGACGACGTACGCTTTCTCGGCGGACACGGCAGCGGCACTAACCCTTACAACAACAACCATACCGCCGACCCCGACCTGCACAAGCGGTGGGACAGCCAGTATCCCAGCCTTTGGGTTGCCGATGGAGGTGGGGGAACCTTCGCCGATATATGGACGCCGGACACGTTTGCTCAAGCCGGCTTCTACGTGACGAACACCAAGACGCCCGGCCATGTTTATGAATTGTCCAACGAACATCACGTCCGTACCGAGATCAAGTTCGATCATGTAGCCAACTGGGACATCAACGCGCCGCAAACGGAAGAAGAAGCCGGCGAAAGCCCCGACGCCCTGTCGCTGGAGATCGGCTGGTCGAGCAACATCACCATCGCCAACTACCACGCCTATCGCGTCACCCGGTCGCGCGCACCATTCCCGACAGCGGTAAGGATCTATAACTCGGAAAATATCCGCTTCCGTAACGTTCATGTCAACGCAGAGAGCGGCTATGCGGTGTGCGATGCCAACGGATGCAGCACGTTTCTCCGGGTGAGTAAATTTCCCTATGAGAACTCAATTGAAGACGTCACCCACCATCTGTATGTCCGTGAACGCGAGTTTGCTGTTCTCGACGTCCCGAAGGCCCCCGTTGCTCCGATGCCACAGCGCATGCCCGCTGTAGTTTCGCCCGGAGCCCGCGCTGAAAAGCTCGAAAGCGGATTCTTCTCGATCTCGGGCGCCACGGTTGATGCGGCAGGCAAACTGTATTTCGTCGACCATCACGAACAACGCATCTACAGTTGGTCACCCAAAGACGGGCTCGTGGTTGAACGCGACGCGCCGCTCGATCCCGTAAACCTGATCTTCGACAAGAGCGGCAACCTGCTGGTTTTCTCTTCTGCCGGGCCCAAAGCCACAGTGTATTCTTTCCGCCCTGGATCGCCCGCCGCGGACATCTCGGTCATCGGCCCCGAACAACGCAAGCCTCGCGCCGGCGCAGCTTTCGTTTTCCCGGTGAACTATTGGAATAACGGCGAGTTTGCCGATCAGCTGAACACGTCCACCATGCAATTCACTACCCTCTCGCAATTGTTTGCACGCGACGTCACCACGCCGACAACGCGCGATTACGTCTCGATCGATCACAGTCTGGTGATTCCCGCTCGACGTGTTTTCCAGCAAGGCCCGGCGGACGAAACCACAGGATGGCGCTTCTCCGACGATCTCGATTCCTATGGCTTCCTGAGCGCACAAGCCGGCCGCCGTATTTTCTTAAGCAGTGAGTCGGAGGACCGAACCTACAGCGCGACAGTGCAGCCGGACGGAACGCTTGCGGATCTTCGTCCGTTTGTCGAGCGTGGCGGAGAGTGCGTCGCGGTTGATCCGGATGGAAATGTCTACGTGGCTAACGGACAGATCTTCGTTTATGACTCAAGCGGTAAAGAGCTGGGCCAGATTGAAGTTCCCGAGCGCCCGATCGACATCGTATTTGGAGGGGCGGACGGCAGAACCCTGTTCCTTCTTTCGCATCATTCGGTCTATTCGATTGCAACACGCAAAGCGAGATGAGTGCGATCTTCAGGCCGGCTCTGCGCGCGCGTTTCCCCAAACGAGCCCTGTGCCTGCGTGTAAATCGATCCTTCGGCAGGGTAGCAAGTAACTCAACCACGTTCTAATGTCATCTCTGTTTCATTCGCGGACAGATCCTTCCCGGTTAGGCTGGATTGAGCCCCAAACCGGATCTCGCGAAACCAGGAGCCCTCGCCAAGTGATGCAACGAATCAATATTCTTCCACTCTTTCGCAAGATTCACCTTTATCTCGGGGTCTTCGCTGCGCCTGCCATCGTGTTCTTCTCGCTGACCGGTGTCCTGCAAACCTTCTCGCTGCATGAGACTTCCCGGGGGAGCGCCTACCAACCGGCAAAATGGATCGTCGTTCTGGCGCAGATCCATAAGAAACAAACGCCTCAAATTCCGGTTCGCCGCGGGCCTTCCGGACCGCCGCCTCCGCGGGCGCTCCCTGCTGCCGGAGTCACGCCGGAGGGCCCGCGATCTTCCGGCGATCAGCAGCACAATGCCCTGCCGCTCAAGATCTTCTTCCTCGTCGTCGGCCTGACCCTCGCGTCCTCAACTGTCACGGGGCTCTACCTCGCGTGGAAGTACAAGCGGAGCCGAGTCATGATGGCTGGTACCTTGGTCGCGGGCATTGTCATCCCGATCTTGCTGATCTTCTTTTAGTGCGCGCATCCGCGAAACCGCCACGCACAAGGTTCCACTAACTCGGCTTCAAGATGCGGTAATCCTCTTTGTCAGATGCGGTAGGGTTGTGCCATCCACCCTGCGGAGGAACGAGCTGATCCGCCTCGGCCGGGCCCCACGTGCCCTTGTCATATTCGAGTACGGGCTTATTCGACTGCAGGATGGGATCGACGATGCGCCACGCCTCTTCCACGTAGTCCTGCCGGGCAAACAGCGTCCGGTCCCCCGACATCGCGTCCTTCAGCACGCGCTCATACGCCTCCATTTCTTCAGGGCACGGGTGCCGGCTGGCAACCATCTCCACAAACTGCCCCCGCAGGTCGCCTGTAGGAGCCATCACGGTAGTGCCTTGCGCGATCGTCATCTCGGGCCCGATGCGAAAGCGCAGGTGATTGGGGAACAGCGAAATATCCGGAAGAATGGTCGGCGGCTTCTTGAATCGGGCAAGAATCTCGGTACAGGTCACGGGCAAATTTTTTCCTGCGCGAATGTAGACCGGCACTCCCTTCCAGCGCCACGAATCGATTTCCAGCTTGAGAGCGGCAAACGTCTCGACGTTCGAGTCGGGCGCGACTCCGGGTTCTTGCCGATAACCGCGAAACTGCCCGCGTACCAGATTTTTCTCCTCCAGCGGCGCGATCGATTTGAGAACTTTCACCTTTTCGTCGCGGAGAGATTCGCTGTCACCGCGCGCCGGTGGCTCCATGGTGAGGTTGGACAAGATCTGAAACAAATGGTTCTGCACCACGTCGCGGACCGTGCCGGTATGGTCGTAGAAGCTGCCTCGGCCCTGCACTCCGAAATCCTCCGCCATGGTCAACTGGATGCTCTCGATATAAGTGCGATTCCAGAACGGCTCCATGAACGCATTGGCAAAGCGAAACAAAACGATGTTGTTGACCGGGTGCTTCCCCAGGTAGTGATCGATGCGGAAAATGTTGGACTCAGAAAAGTACGTATGAAGAATCCGGTTGAGGTTCTGAGCCGACGCAAGGTCGTGACCGAAGGGCTTTTCAAGAATGACGCGAGCGCCCTGGTCACATCCGGATTTGGCAAGCTGTTCGACCACCGTCTCAAACATGAGGGGCGGAATCGCCAGGTAGTGGGCAGGCCGTTGAAGGCCTTTCAACTGATCGCGGAGCGCAGCAAACGTAGCTGGATCGGAGTAGTCTCCGTCAACGTAGCGCAACATGCGGCTCAACCGGTCAAACGCATCTGCGTCGATCCCGCCGTGCGTCTCGACGCTCTCGCGGGCCCGGGCGCGGAGCTGGTCGACGTTCCATCCAGCCTTCGCAACGCCTATGACGGGCGCATCAAGCTCGCCGTGCTTGACCATTGCCTGTAACGCGGGAAATATTTTCTTGAACGCAAGATCGCCCGAAGCTCCGAAAAACACGAGCGCATCTGACCGATTCTCCATCCTGACTCCTTCCGCAAACCTTATCACTGTTCGATTCGATGCATCGAAGGGCAATTTCGAGAGATTTTGATGCACGCATGGGAAATCCGGAAGGGAGGCTTTCCGGGGGGTGCGGCAAGTGCCCTATTGTAGATGGTCCGCGATCATTCTTGCTGCCTGGCGTCCCTGCAGCTCGCTCGAGCCGGCATTCGGATGGACGTCGTCACTGTAACCGCCTTCATTACTTTGAACTGATCGTCTATTTGAATACCATCGCGTTGCATCAGGTCGCGCGCAATCTCGTTGCGAGCCTTCACGCGAGCGTTGGTGGCCCCGGACGGGTCGTCCTTGCGCACCGGCGTGGTGTTTGCCCATATCAGCTCGGACGCGGGCGATTTCGACTTCAGCGCGTGAACCTGCCCGGCGAGACCCTTCGCGTATTCTGCCTCCGAATATCCCTAGCCATGCATTCCATTGTTGAACTGGATGACTCGGAAGCGCAGGTTCTCCATCTTCAAAAATTCGGCAAGCTGGTTGGGCAGCCGTGAATCGCCCGCACGCGCCGACGAGGCGAAGAGGTACACATTCGCCTTGCCTTTCAGCATTCCATATCCGACTTGAAATCAATGCCCCCGTACTCGAAGTATCCGAACAGCACCGAATTCCTCAGGAAGATCGAAAATTGTGCACATGGCGGCGCTCCAGAGTGCGCAGCACCCCATCGGGAACGGCGCGGTGCGCGGCGCGATAAGCACCTTCGTGTTCAGGCCTGAGCCGAATCGTCACTCCGTAGCGTTGCATTGCGATTAGCCTCCGTGCAAATCGAACATCGTCGGATGAGCCCGCCACTCCATCACTCCGGGAGAGGAATCCACTTCGCCGCTTGATCGCTGGACTCGTAGAGAGCCTCGACGAGGGCCATGGTTTGATAGGCGTCTTCAATGTTTGTCGGCGGCACGCCCGCCGATCCCTCCGCGAAGGCCTGTAACGCACCCATCGGTCCCATGAAACCGTCCGGAAACCAATTCCCACTCACCGCGATGCTCTGCCATTGCGCGCTGCTGGCGCCTCGTTTAGCGAACTCCAACTCATCCGGCTTTCCGGCGGGGTAGTCCAGGTTGACGCCAATGGTCATGCGCGCCGCCGCCTTTGTCCCTTCCCACTGAACGAAGCTCTGCTGGTGGGATGGGCCAAACTCGTGGCTGTGATTCGTCGCCACAAAGACGCGCATTGAATCGCCATAATCCAGCAGGGCAATGGTCTTGGTCGCCGCCAGGCCGCTTGCGTGAGGGCTTTTAACCGTCCGCGCCGCGACGCTGCGAGGGTTGCCCAGCCATGATCGAATCAGATCGAAGTAATGAATGCTGTGATACAGGATTTCGAGTCGCGGAGCACTGGCGAGAAACGACCAGAGGTGCCACGGTGTGTAAGTTGTGACCTGCACCTCGATGTCATGAATTTCTCCCAGCCATCCCTGCTCCGCCATCATCCGCACTCCGAGATGATTGGGTGCGTATCGCAGGCTGAAGTTGACGCTTGCTTTCAAATCTCTGGCGCGGCACATGTCCCGGATCTGGGAGGCCTCCACCAGCGTTTCTCCCATTGGCTTCTGGAGCAGTGCTGCGCTGCCATTCTTGAGGTGCGGCAGGATATGGATGAACTGGGAAGCCGGAACAGCAATGTCGAAGACAGCATCGGCAGGGGCAAAGCGGACGGCCTCGTCGATATTCGCGAAAACGTTTTTTATCCCGCGTTCTGAGGCAAGATCTGCGGCTTTTTCCCGAATCCCATCCATGATCCCGATAACCGGGAAACCGGCTTTTTCATAGGCGGCGAGGTGCGCCGACCTGACGATGCCTCCCGCGCCGATGACAACAATCGGTCGCGGTTGCCGAGGGCGCGGCATCGCCGCGGATTCGAGGTTCAGAAGCGAATCTTGCCTGTGAAATTCCTCCTCCATGCTGCCTCACTCTAGCTGTTGGTCTTGAGCACCAGCACGGTAGCGATCGGGTCCAACCCCTGCTCGGGCAGCGTCACTGCAATGCCATTTCCTCGTTTTTCGACCTTTAACGCGCTATGACCAGGGTCTGCCAGCAGATAGGCACTCGTTACCTCGCGCGGCACATTGTCCAGTTGCAGAGTGGTTCCTGGCCACTCGAACAGGTGAATGAAGATAGTCCCTGGCTTGGTCGTCGAACGCCACTTCCAGCTCGGAACGAACTTGGGCTTGCCTTCGCTATCTTTCTCCGTCGGAGAGAACGATCCCGCTTCCGCCCCGAACAGCGTGGGATGGGTGGCATAGATGGATTCGCCGTTCACGGCAAGCCACTTTCCCACCTGCTGCAAACGTTCTACCTCGGGAGCCGGGACTTCGCCGCTGGCCATCGGACCGATATTGAGCAGATAATTTCCACCCTTGCTGGCGATATCGATCAGGTTGCGCAGCAGCGTCTCCGTGCTTTTGAAATTCTGGTCGTCCTGCTTGTAACCCCAGGTGTCGTTCATGGTCATGCATGACTCCCAGTCCCGACCGGGATAGCCCTGCGCCGGAATGTACTGCTCCGGGGTCTCGGTGTCGCCTCGATAGCCTCCGCCGAGCCGGTTGTTCCAGATCAGCTTTGGATGCTGGTTCAGGACCGCAACAATTTCACCCGCCAATTCCGGGGTCATGTCCTTGGTCGGAGTATCGAACCAGATAATGGCGGGATATTCTCCGTACCCATTGAGCAATTCCTTCAACTGCGGAATGGCCTTTTTGCGCAGATATGCTGAGAACACACCGTTCTGAGCCGGATCCCAATGAAAAGTCGGGGGCTGATGATTCCCGGTCTTGTATGCGGCTCCGCCGGGAGCGGTCCAATCCTGATCCTGCGAATAGTAGAAGCCGAACTTGATGCCCTGCTTCTGGCACTCGGCCGCAAGTTCCTTGAGCGGGTCTCGTTTGAAGGGCGTCGCCTGCACGATATTGAATGGATCAGCCTTTGAGTCGAACATGGCGAACCCATCGTGATGCTTCGACGTGATGACGATGTACTTCATGCCCGCCGACTTGGCCAGGCCCACGATCGTCTCCGCACTGAACTGGGTCGGATTGAACTTCGGGGCGAGTGCCTTGTAATCGGCGACGGGAATGCTTGCGCGATTCATGATCCATTCACCGATGCCCGGGATTTCCTTGCCGTCCCACCGGCCGGCCGGAATCGCATACAGACCCCAATGGATGAACATCCCGAATCGCGCCTCGCGAAACCATTGCAGGCGCGCGTCCTTCTCCGCAGGGCTCTCCTTATCCTGAATCGCGGGTACGGGGTGCTTGGCGGTGCTGTCGATGTGCTCCCCTTCAACCTGCCCAAACAAGTTATGCGCACCCTTGAGCGCCAGTGTTGAAGCGGTCGCAACACAGGTCTTTGAAAATGTCCTTCTGGAAATACTCATCCGGCGTTCCTCACTTTTCGTTTTTGGACTGACTCTCTTGTCGTTGTCATTGCGTGATTCGAACTCGCATGGAAGCTGTCTTCTTCGCTGAAGTGAAGAACTCAATCCAGTTCCGCCATTTCGGCTGCGGCCCGTTCAGTTCGGGGCCGCCCAACCCATTTCACTCGTGCTTCATTCCCCCGGCGATTGATGCTCTGCAAAGGCGGTTTCGCGAGGAGCAGCATTCAGAATCCTGAGGCTCGACGCTCTGACAATCATGTGGGGCGGAATCAGTTCGCTCTTGGGTCGAATCACTGCCTTCTTCTGCGCCAATTTGAGCGCCATGCTGGCCGCCGTCTTGCCGATGGTTCGGCTCCCCTGGTCAACGGACGAAAGCGGCACGCGCAGAAAGTCAGAGTAGGAAAGATTCCCGCAACCCACCACCGCGATATCTTCCGGGATCCGTAACCCCGCATCGAGAATGCGCCCGCATGGTGCCGATTGCCACCGGATCATTGAAGCAAAATATTCCGTCCGGCTTGATCTTGCTGGCCAGCAGTCTTCGCGTAGCCTCGTAGCCACCTTTTTCGCCGCGATGATCGCCGGACGCTCCAATTGAAATAATGTGGCCGGGCAGAGGCACCATTTGGTACGTCGACAACGCCTGCCTGTATCCCTCCAGGCGACCCAGCGCAGTGCTGACTTCGGGGCCGCGAATGTGCGCGATCCGCTGGCAGCCTTGCTCGATCAGATGAGACGTGGCGATCACGCCCACGGCGCGGTCATCGACTCCCACAAAATTGGCGACGAACCCTGCGAACTGCCGGTCGAGCAGAATGTATGGGATCTTTTGTTCCTCGATGCGGCGAAAACTTTCGATGGTCCATTGCACCGAAGCCACCAGCAGCACATCCACTCTTCTCGCGACCAATTGCTGTATTTCTTCCTGCTCGAGTTCCGGATCGTCATCCGAGGCGGAAATAATAAGGCTGTATCCCTGCTTCCTTATCTCCCTTGAAATCGCACCGGCTATGTCGGAGAAAAACGGATGCATCAAATCCGGAACGACCAAGCCAACCGTCCAGGTCTGGCCTGTGATCAAGCTCCGCGCAGCGTAATTCGGCTGATAATTGAGTTCCTTGACTCGCTTCAGTACGCGTCGACGAGTCTCATCGCCGATGTCGGGATGGTCGCGCAGCACCTTTGAAACCGTAACCACCGAAAGTCCAAGGTCGCGGGCGATGTCCTTCAGCCGTACTGCCATACGCAGGGTTTCTCCTGGCCCAAGTCCGCTTTCAGGGGGCCGCGGGCGGGCGTCAAACCACCCGAGTTTACACGACGCAAACCATGAGCCACAGAGAATGAAGTATTTCGGGGAACACCTTCACCATTGAGATCTGGCGCCGCGGGTGTTCGCTTCGCAAAGTCACAATGACGATTCGGGATTCAAGATAATGCGCGATTGTGGGCTTGTCAACGTTACAGTTAACGATATCGCTGGTTGGCACCCGCCGGACCGGCGCGCCGATTTTAGCGGCAACCTTCGGTGGCCCGGATCGGCTTGCCGTTAGCGGCTCACTTGCGCGAGGATCTGTGCCATGGCTTTTCGACGCTATGCAATCTGCTGCATTCTGGCCGTCGGAGCCGGTGTGGCGACCGCGCAAGATATCGACGCGAATATCACTCTTCGCAACCGGCAATCGTTATCAATCGCAGATGAGATTCGTAATCCGGCCGAAAAAGCTGCCTTTCTTCAGCTTTATCGCACGCGCGACCCGCGCACAATGCTGCAGCTTGCCACCAGGTTCCTCGATCGCTTCCCGGGTTCTGCATTCCTCGCCCCGGTTTATGAAATTGCCGCAAAAGCGAGCTTCGATACCGGCGGTCTAGCGCCCGGGATCGACTATGCGAGGAAATCGCTTGCGCTCCTTCCCGAAAATCCGCTTCTCAGAGTCGCGCTCGCTGACGTCGAGGCGCGCCAGAAGATTAATGATGCGGCAATCGCTGATGCAAAGCAGGCACTCGAAGATCTGGATACGTTTGCACGGCCGGTATCGATCAGTGAGCAGGAATGGTCGTCGGTTCAAAAAAAGCAGAAATCCATGGCGCTGTTTGCCCTCGGACGCGCCCAGCTTCAAAAATCTCTGGACGAACCACGGGGCAGCGCTCCTCGCCGCGAAACTCTTGGTGCATCCCTGCAGTCACTGGCCCGGGCAAGGACTCTCCAGCCTGACGACGAGGAGATTCAATACCTTCATGCGATGGCTTTGATCTCTAGCGGCGCTCTGATGAAGGGTGCGGGCGAACTCGCCGTCTGCGCTACCGGTGGCAGCCTTGCGCCGCGCGCGATGGAAGCGCTTCGCGCCATCTACGCCGCCGATACATCGCACCGGGAGCCGACCTTTGAAGAGTTCCTGCAGCACGCCCGAAGCATGCCTCCGCTGGAAGGGCCGTCTTCACCCGAGGAGCCAAAAGCGCGCGGCGAAACCGTCCTGTCCACCTACGCAGGGTCCCAGACTTGCCGGGCTTGCCATGCGGAAATCTATACGAACTGGTCACGGACGGGGATGGCCACCATGCTGAGGCCATACAAATTCGAAAATGTCACCGGAGACTTTGAAAAGGACAACGAGTTTTTTACCGGAGACGACACGGAGTATGTCCATGGCAAGCTCACGAGCGTAGCGGAGGGTGCGCGCCAGCTGTTCGCGCGCATGTTCATCTCGTCCGGACGGCATTACTTCAAAATCTTGGAGCCGAATGGAATTTGGCAAACCTACCGGGTCGACTACACCATCGGATCCAAGTGGCAGCAGGCCTACGCCACAGAGTTGCCGAATGGCGAGATTCACGTCTTTCCAATTCAGTGGAGCATGCGCCAGAAACGCTGGATCAATTACTGGCGCTCGCTCGACGGGCCCGGAACCGAGAGGGCAAACCCGCATAACTTCGAGCGCCTCGACAGTGCCACGAGCTACCAGGACAAGTGCGCGATATGCCATACCAGTCAGCTGCGGAACACGACTGGAGGCGGCCTGGAGAGCAATCATCTGCAGTTTCGCGAGCCTGGAGTTGGATGCGAGATGTGCCACGGTCCCTCCGCCGATCACGTCGCCGCGATGGACAATGGAGAGGCTTCGCCCACGCCGGCGGATGAACCTCCCGTCGACTTCAAGCGAATTGGCAACCGGCAATTTGTCGATATCTGTTCTCAATGTCACATGCAATCAGCAATCCGGACGCCCGGCGCACATGGCGAATTGAACTATTCTCCAGCGGAGACTTTCTATCAGAAAAGCTTGAGCGTACCGTTTGGCGAGTTCACACGAAAAGGCTTCTACAAAGACGGCCGCTTCAGCCAGACGACCTTCATCGTCGAGGCACTGCGGAGAACTAAATGCTTTCGCATCGGCGACGTCAGCTGCGGCACATGCCACGAACCCGCATGGCCATGGTTTTGAAGGTAACCTGACTTCACTTCGTTATCCGGATTCGTCGGACAAGATGTGCACGGGTTGCCACACGCAGTTTCAGAGCCCCGGCGCCACCGCCGCGCACAGCCATCATGTGGCTGCCTCCGAAGGGAGCCGGTGCGTTTCATGCCACATGCCGCGCATCATGGATGCGCTCGCCTTCAGCGCCCGAACTCATCAGATCGATGACATCCCCAACGCTCAGATGACCCTAAAGTTTGGCCAGAGCGAAAGTCCCAATGCCTGCCTGATGTGCCACGATCAAAAATCCCCTCAATGGGTTGCAGACCAATTGAGCACATGGCAGGTCGCCGGCCCAGCAGTGCGAACGAGCGCGGCAGCCACCAGATAGCCGCCGGCTACGCGCTGTTCAATCTCATTCAGAGTGTTCCTGAAGAATCTTAAGTGCCTGGTCAATGTCCGGATCGCTGGGCGTGAGCTTGAGTGCTTCAAGCAGTTCACTGCGTCCATTCTTGAGATCGCCGGACCTGCAATAGATCAAACCGAGATCCTTGTGCAGAAGAGCCTTGGCGCCGCAGTCCCCACAAAGCTGCAACCCCTCCTTCAACTGAGCGATAGCCTGCGGCCAGTCACGGGCGTCAGCCGACACCAATGCGAAGTTACCAAGCGTTTGAGCGCGGTCGTTGATGTGCTCGTCCGCTTGCATCTGCTGAAAGCGCGCGTTGAGGCGCTTCGACTCGTCCGGATCGCTCTTGGCCAAAACGCGAGAGAGATTGTAGAGCGCCTCGCCGTAGGTGGGTTGAATCTGGAGCGCCTTCCTCCATTCTGAAATAGCCGCATTTTCATCGCCCGAGCGAAGCAGTTCCTGACCTAGAAGATAGTGCGATACAGCATTGTCGGGGTCTAGCGCGATGCTCTTTCTGAAGTATGAAACCGCGCCTTGCGCGTTCCCGTCCTGCTTGGCAATCAATCCGAGCAAATACCAGGCGTCAGGCAATGCCTCATCCAGCCGGGTGGCCGCCTCAAGTTCGGATTTCGCTTCGTTGTTCCTTCTCAGATCGAGCAACACCCTTCCCTTGTTGTAGCGGGCCGGTGCGGACTGCGGATCGAGTTTCACCGCTGCGGTGAATTCAGTGAGGGCTCCCACAAGGTCGAATTGATCAGCGAGAGCGATTCCGAGATTGAGATGGGCCCCCGCTGAATTCGAGTCGGCATCTACAACCTTTCTGAAGGCCGCGATCGCTTCCGGTGTCTTCTTCAGCCGCGCCAGCACCATGCCTTCGGCAGTGAGCGCCTTTAAATTTGCGGGCTCCAGCAGAAGCGCATTATGCAGAACGGCGTCTGCTTCGCTGAAGCGCGATTCTGCCGCGAGCGTCAGACCCAGATTTACAAATGCCTGCGCGTATTGAGGGTTGTTCTGTGTCGCCTGCCGAAAGAGCTCTTCGGCTTTGCGATTATCACCCTGCTGCGCATGCAGCACGCCCAGGTTGTTTTCCGCCTCTGCGTACTGGGGGTCAAGAGATACAGCGAGTGCCAACTCCCTCTCTGCGTCTTTCGATTCACCCGCCTGCAGATGCAGGAATCCAAGTTGATTGTGAGCCGGCGCAAACTTCGGATCGATAGACGCTGCTTTTTCGAGAGCATCCCGCTCGGCGCTAAAGTCCTTCTGCCTGTCAAGCGCTAGGGCAAGATCGTAGTAGGTACGTGCATTGTCAGGGTCCTGGATTAGCGACGCGCGATATAACTCGATCGCCTTGTCAATTTCGCCCGACTCAAGATACTGGTTCGCCTGATTGGCCTTGGTGCCCGCAATATCCTGACTTATCGTCTGCTGCTTCTTGTCTTGAAAGATCTGTAACTGGGTGCGAGCTCCTTCCTCATCTCCCAATGAACGCAGCACACCGGCCAGTTGAAAGCGAGCTTCGGTCGAGTCAGGATTGAGCTTGATCGCCTGTGTAAGTTGGTCGCGGGCTTCAGCCGTCTTGCGAAGCTTAGCGAGCACAAACCCGAGATTGTAACGTGCGTCGTATTGCTTCGGATTCAATACCACTGCCTGTTTCAACAACCGTTCGGCTTCTTCATACTTCCCCAGGCCACGATCCACCACACCTGCCAGGTAGATTGCATCAAAGTCCTTTGGCCGATGCCGCAGGTACTCCTCGGCCAACGGCTGAGCGGTGTCAAATTGCGCGAGGACCACAAGCGACTTGATGTAGGACGAACGAACTTCGTCGTCTGAAGGATTCAAGCGCAGAGCCTCCGCAAACTCACGCGCAGCTTCGCGATATTCGCTTTGCTCTGTATACGCGATGCCAAGATTTGTGTGCGCCTGGGGATAATCAGGATGAGCCTTCACAATCGCCGAAAGTGTCTGGATGGCTTCGGGGACATTGCCGTTCTTCGACAGCGCGATTGCCAGGTCGATTTGCAGGACCTCGTCTTGTGGCGCCGGACGCAGTAATGCAATGGTTGCCGAATATCGGCCGCTCGCAATCATCGCTTTCGCCAAGCCATCCAGAGCCGCCACGGAGCGTGGCTCGCTCTTGAGAACCGATTCGTATTCAGCAGCCGCTTCGTCGTTTTTGCCGATCGAAGCGAGCGCCGACGCAAGTGCAATATGAATTTGATCCATCGCCGGTCTGGATCGTAAGGCCTTTTTAAACTCGCTGACCGACCGCTCAGCCTTTCCATCGTTATAGAGCGCGAGCCCGAGATTATAGTGTGCCTCCCACGACTCAGGCTCAAGTCGGATCGCCGATTCAAAGGATGCGATGGCGCAGGCAAGCTCGCGCCGTTTTGCGAAATAAGCGCCCAGCGCGTCGTACACTCCCGCCGATGGCTTGGCAGCCAATGCCTGCTCCAGCTCGGGCGACCCCACACACCCTGCCGTCTTCTGCGCGATAGCCGCCGCGGGTGACAGCAGCGTCACACCAACGAGCGCAAGAGAGCCGCAATGCCCCCGACGGGATAGCTTCGCGATCGTCGCATGCACCGCGGAGGCGCAGCCGAGAATGAGTCTGGTATGGTAGCGCAGATGAGGTTTGATCATCTTCGAAATCTCCGGAAAACCTCCAACCGCGTACCGCAGGTGCTGCTTGCTTCTGTTGCTGTATTTGCCGGAGGTTTTCTTCCGGCTCTTTCCCAGCAGATGGGCGTCGCTACGGGTAACGGAGTCGCCGCGCCCGCGAGACCCTTGCCTCCCGGGCTCAAGCCCCCAGTTGTCGACTTCCAGGACATCGCGGCAAAAGCTGGCTTGACGGGGGTCAACGTCTCAGGCGCCGATCACGGAAAGCAGTATATCGTGGAGACCACAGGAAACGGTGTCGCCATCTTCGACTACGACAACGACGGCCTGCCCGATATCCTGCTCATCAACGGCGGCCGCCTTGACCAGAAGGGATCCGCACCTACACCCTACCTGTACCACAACCTCGGCGGCCTTCGATTTGAAGATGTAACCGCTAAAGCCGGACTCGCGGTTCCGGGTTGGGGCCAGGGAGTCTGCGCCGGCGACGTGGACAACGATGGAAACACCGATGTCTTCGTTACGCGCTGGGGTCAAAACTCGCTCTTCAAAAATCAGGGTAACGGCACGTTTCAGGACGACACCAGGGCCAGCGGCCTCCAATCACCGCACGATCGCTGGAGCACCGGATGCGCGTTCCTCGACTTCAACCGCGATGGCGCCCTTGATCTTGTCGTGGCGCACTATATCGAACTGGACATCAGCAAGACGCCGCGCGCAGGCGACAAATCGCAGTGTATATGGAAGGGCCTTCCCGTTCTGTGCGGTCCCCGCGGCCTGCCTGCGGAGACAATTTCTCTTTACCAGAACGATGGCCACGGTCACTTCACCGATGTTTCTGATGCGATGCACGTTTCGACTGCAAAAAACTATTATGCTTTTACGCCGCTGATCGCTGATTTTGACAACGACGGTTGGCCCGACATCTTCATCTCCTGCGACTCGACCGCGAATCTCTATTTTCATAACTTGAAAGGCAAAGGCTTTGAAGAGATCGGCGTCAGCTCCGGCCTCGCCTACAACGAAGACGGTCGCGAGCAAGCCGGCATGGGAGTTGCCGCTGGCGATGAAAGCCATACCGGGCGCTTCGATATTTTCAAGACCAACTTCGCCGACGACACTCATACGCTGTACCGAAACAACGGCAAGAACGACTTCAGCGATGCAACGGTCGATACCGGACTGGCAGTCAATACGCGCTATCTTGGCTGGGGCACGGCGTTCGTCGATGTTGACGACGATGGCTGGCCCGACCTGATCGTGGCCAATGGCCACGTTTATCCGGAAGTCGATAATGCCAGCACCGGTGAGGTATTCAAGCAGCAGCGACTGCTCTACTGGAATCGCCGCGATGGGCAGTTCTTCGACATGTCGTCGCTGGGCGGCGGGGGCCTGCTGGCTCCGCACGCGTCCCGCGGCCTTGCCATTGGCGATCTGGATAATGACGGTGAGGAAGAGATCTTGATCTTGAATATGGGAGAAGCGCCCACCTTGTTGAAAAATACGGCGCCTCATCTGGGTAACTCCGTCGTTGTGCGTGCGATCACCGCATCTGGAAGAGACGCAATCGGCGCCCGGATCAGCATTACAGCCGGAGGCTTCACCCAGATGGACGAAGTTCGAAGCGGCGGATCATTTATGTCACAGAGCGACTTTCGAATCCACTTCGGTTTGGGCAAGGCAACATCAGCCACGGCTACCGTGCGGTGGCCTGATGGCCAGGTCGCGACCTTTCAAGACATAAAGGCGGGAGAGATCGTTACCCTTCAGCAAGCGAAGGGAATTGTGAAACGTCAGCCCTTCTCGCACGCTGCTCATTAGGCCGTGTGATTATGCCTTCGGCCGCGGAGGCTCTTCCACGACCAGTATCTGATCCGCCGAGACAGACTCCAGCTTTTGCACGATTCCGCTCGGCCATGAGATTTCGATAAGAGCCGCTTTGCGCGATGGCCCCAGTCCGAAGTGCGCCCTGGGGTCGCTCGCGGACACATAACTTCCGCCCGTGGAAACATAGGCGAATTGGCCCCTTCCGTCCTCCGTGACCAGGCGGATCGTCGCGCCTATTCCATCTCGATTGCTGGTCGTACCCTTGAGCTTCAACGTCAGCCAGTGGTTTCCATTTCCCCCCTGGTTGTGCAGGACAACGCACTCGCCGTCGTTGCAGTTGATGGCTATGTCGACAAAGCCGTCGTTGTCCAAGTCGCCGAACGCAGCGCCGCGGGCCGCAAGAGGAATGGTGAACGGCAGTCCGCAGCCTTGCGCCACATCTTGAAAGCTCCCGCCGAGATTCCTCATCAACGAGAGCTTCTCGCGGTAACGCAGGTTGGGTTCGGTCAATTCAATGTTGTCCATCACGTGACTCTGCGCCACGAACAGGTCTTTCCAGCCATCGTTGTCGAAGTCGGCAAAACGGGCGCCCCAACCCGAATGCAGTTTGGTAATACCGCCGAGCCCGGTGCGATTGGTTACATCTTCAAACGACCCGTGGGCGTTTTGAAAGAGGGAGTATTTCTGATTTGCAAGTGCGTCTACAAAGATGTCGGGCCAGCCATCATTGTTATAGTCCGCAAAATCCGCGCCCATTCCCGCAAAGACCGATCCATCTTCCCCGTATGCGGCGCCTGCGATCAGGCCTACTTCGCTGAACGTGCCGTCCCGGTTATTTCGGAACAATTGTTCGGGGACCGAATCATTCGCAATGAAGATGTCGGGCCAGCCATCCTTGTCAAAATCATTGACCGCGACGCCAAGAGCCTTGCCGGGATGATTTGCCAGGCCAGCCTTCAGTGAGACATCGCTAAAAGTACCGTCACCGTTGTTATGGAAAACCAGGGCCCCCATCGGCTTGAATTGGTCGGGGTGGCAATACGCGCGGTATCCGGCCCGGTGCTCGCCGCAAAAGACATCCATATCGAAATTCCATTCGACATATCGGCTTACGACTAGATCCAGAAAGCCATCTCGGTCGTAGTCGACAAACACCGCACCGGTGCACCATCCGCTCGCTCCAACGCCAGCCTTCAAGGTCACATCCGTGAATGTGCCGTCGCCGTTGTTGCGATACAAGATGTTGCCATCGGAGTTTGTCACTAAGAGATCGACATGGCCATCGTTGTTGAAATCTCCAGTGGCCACGCCCATTCCATAACCGCGGCCTTGCAGGCCGGCCTTTTCTGTCACATCGGTAAATGTGCCGTCCCCGTTGTTGCGATATAGTCGATTCCAATAACGCGGGTCGGTCTTGTCCGGTAGCGCGCCGTGCTGCATCGGATCACGCAGTCGCGCACCATTGACAAAGAAAAGGTCAAGCAGCCCGTCGTTGTTGTAGTCGAACATGGCGACGCCTGCGCCCATTGACTCGATCAGATATTTGCGGCTCGTTTTGCTCGCATCATGACGAAAGTGGATACCTGATTTAGACGTGACATCTGCGAATGCAGGCATAACGATCGATCCGGACTTTGCTGGAACGCCTGCGCCCCGATCCTCCCCGCGAGCCGGAGACAGCCAAGCCGCGCCGGCCGCGGCAGCGCATTGCCTGCAAAATAGTCTGCGATCAATCTTCATGTTTTTCAGTGATGTTCACGTCGCACCGGAGGCGGCGTTGTGCGTGCAAGTTCCGCAAACTTGTTGGCTAATTCCGTTTCACCTGACCGGCGGTAGATCTGTGCGAGCAGCGAATACAGTTGGAGGTCGATGACCAGGCCGTCCGGGTCGGCAATGCTCACTGCCTTTTCCGCCTCTTTGCGCGCGGCGTCATACGACCGCAGCAGATAGCTCAGGCGCGCCCGTTCATACCACACGGCGCGCATGTCCGGAACCAGCTGGATCGCTTTATCAAGGTGCATCTTACTGCCAGCGAGATCCCCCTTCTTCATCAGGAAGCGTCCGTAATTGTAGTCAAGAAACGCATCGTAGTGCGGGCCTTCCTGATTCACTTTAAGAGCCGCCTGGTAGGCTTTGTCCGCTTCGGAGACCTGGCCGAGCGGTTCTAGTTGGAGCGCGAGGAAGTCCCACGCACGAGCGTCATTGGAGTCGAGCTCAGTCGCCTTTTGAAAATGCTTCACCGCGTCGCCCGGAAGCTTGGCGCGGTCGTAAATCGCTCCCAGTTGGAACTGCGTCTCTTCGTCGGTGGGGTCGAGTGCGGATGCGCGCGTCAGCAGGTCGATCCCGCCCTGCCTGTCGCCCTTCATCGCCACGAGTTGACCCCGTACCGAGAGTGCCACCGGGTCGCCGGGTGCTAACTCAAAGGCCTCCGCCGAAGCTTGATCAGCATGGTCATAATCTCCAGCCTCGTTCAAGTAGCGCGCGAAATAGGCATAGCCCTCACCGTCTCGCGGTTCGAGCGCCAGGTAGCTGCGGAACAGATCAGTCGCTTCCTGTGTTTGATCTTTTGCAGCGGCGATGCGCGCTCGCATCAATAGAATTCCGGGGCACGAGGCCGGATCTGCATTGACCTTCCGGAGCAAAGACTCGGCGTCAGCTAAGTTCACTCGATTCATCGCGCGTGCTGCGTCCGCAAGTGCCGTCGCGGCGCCGTTGGAACACTCCGCGCTTGCGTATGGGGAGAGGATCGGGAAGAGCGCCAGCAGCACAAGCGCATATTTCATTTCGACTCCTCGGTAATCCTCAGCACCTGGTTTGCCTTTACATCATGCAGCACCTGAACCGCGCCACTGGGCCAGCGCACTTCGAGATCTTTAATCCGGTCATCTGCACCAAGCCCGAAATGAACGCGTCGATCGTTTGAGCTTGCATAACTCCCCGCCGTTGTCACGTGGTTATACTGCACCCGGCCTGACTGGCCCGCGAGCTTGATCCGGGAGCCGATTCCGTCACGATTGCTTCGTTTGCCCCGTGTGTCAACGATGAGCCAGTGATTGGCCGGGGATGATCGGTTGTAGAGAATCTCCGCCGGACTCCCGATCGCCGAAACAACAATATCCACTCTGCCGTCGTTATCGAGGTCGCCGAAGGCACAGCCGCGATGTGCGGCCACAGGCATGGCAGTCAGCCCCGCCGCGGCGCTTACATCTTCGAATGTGCCGTCGCCAATATTGAGGAAGACCGCATTAGCCTGGCGATAGTGCTGCTGAGGATCGATATCCGCATTCTCGCTGACATGGCTGTTGGCAGAGAACAAATCTTTCCACCCGTCGTTATCGAAATCGAAGATGCCTGCTCCCCAACCGCTCATTCGGAAACTCGGGAAGCCTATCTTCGCCTGATAAGTGACCATGTCGAAGTATCCATTGCCCTCGTTAGCATAAAGCGGAAAGGTTTCACCTCCAAGGGCCGTGACGAATATCCCCGGATTGCCATCGTTGCGCCAGTCGCGAAAGTCGGCGCCCATGCTGGACAGAGGTACGCCGTTGTCGGTGTACGCAACCGCCGCCTCCACGCCTACTTCATCAAAGGTCTTGCCTCCGCGGTTGCGAAAAAGAAAATTTCTCTCATTGTCATTGGCGACAAAGATGTCCATCCATCCGTCGCCGTTGAAGTCGGCGATGGCGACGCCCATCCCCTTTCCGACTTGCGTGGCGATTCCGGTCTCGACCGATACATCGGTAAATGTGCCATCGCCATTATTTCGGTAGAGGATGCTCGGCTCGCCGGCATAAAGCGATGGCGGACACGTCAGCCGCCTGCCGGGATCTCCGCACACCCGCGAAGTCGACGGGCTCCAATCCAGGTAGTTAGTCACGAAGAGATCAAGCAGGCCGTCATTGTTGTAATCAATCCACGCGGCCGATACTGAAAAGAGCTTCTTGCCCTGGCTGACTCCCGTGACCCCGGCGTGCTCGGTGACATCGGAAAACGTACCATCATGATTGTTGTGGTAGAGAATATTTCGATTGACTCCGGTAACGTAGAGATCGGGCCAGCCATCATTGTCGAAGTCAGCCGCTGCCGCTCCCATGCTGTAGCCTTCACCCTTCAACCCGGCATGCTCCGTCACATCGGTGAATGTTCCGTCATGGTTGTTGTGGTAAAGGCGATTCCAAAATGTTGGGTCACTCTTTACAAGGTCGGGAAGATGCGCGCCGTTGCTGAAAAAAATGTCCAGATAACCGTCGTTGTCGTAGTCGAGCAACGCAACTCCCCCTGGAACCGCATCGACGATCGGCTTATCATCCGTCGTTCCGTTATTGAGAACAAATGAGACATGGCTTCGGGCCGCCCGGTCTTCAAACTGTATGCTGCCTCTTGCCTTGCTCACACCAGTGGCTTGGTGCGGCTGAGCGTGGGCATTCCATGCTTGGGCCGCGATCAGGGCCATGACGCACAAAATCCTCGAAGCTCCATGTTGCGTCACCGGGAAGGGGCTCCCCCGTCAGCCATCTGGAGCATCTTTCGCATAAATGAATCCTGGGGAAAGATCGCCAGGTAATGTTCCAGCGCCTTTCTGGCTTCGGGATATCGCTTCAGGTGGATATACATTACGACTTCCTGCTTCTGAAAGGCCGGATTAAACGGGTCAAGTTCAATCGCCTTGCTTTCCAATTCGAGGGCGTCGGTTTCGTGTCCAAGCTTCTGCTGTGCCTCTGCTTCGTCGGCATACATGATAGCCAGGGGCGGTCCGATGGCAATCGCCTTTTGCAGATGAGCAATGGCTGAATCCCAATCGCCGCGTCTGAGGTCGCGGCGGCCAAGTGCCGACTGCACCAGCGCGGTCCCTGGGGCCGTTCGCTCCAGTTCATTGAGAACCGCTTCATAGCGGCCAGCATACTCCGGCCGGGATTCCAGCAACTCCCCATAAGCCTGAAGCAACGATAGTGCCGGCATATCCGCGTCTTTGCGCGAGGCAAGCTGAATGAGACCGGGTGCTGCGTTATTCGTGGGCCGAAACGCTTCGTCGGGGAATCCCTCATCGACGCGCGCCACGATGCGATGATTGGTGGCCGAGGCATGTTGAATGGTCTGAACATCACGCTTCGGCATGTGGCAGGCAATGCAGTTATCGGCTGGAGTCGTCTTCGCGCGGGCTTCAGCAGTTTCCGTGCAACTCTGTTTTGAGTGGCACGTGGCGCACTTCTTCGCGAAATAAACCGGCGCTTCTTCACTCGTCGGCTCGACGTGAGGATCGTGGCAGGTAATGCATGTGAGCTTTTCGCCGCTTGCCCGATAACACTTGCTGAGGGTCATGGAATAGTAGTGATCCAGATGATCGACATCGGGCGGCGATTCCCGCGTGGGAGCGACCATCAGGATGTTCAGGACATCGTCAAGCGGCGTGCCCGGACGGAAATCCGCATAGCTCTTTCCGGGTTTGAAAACCCTGACGTCGCCCATCTGGTGGCACGACATACAAATGTCGTTGGCCAGCACCGGTGCGAGACGAGCCGGGTTCGCGATTCCGAGATCATCATTGGGAACTGCCTTCTGCATCTTCACGGTTGCAATGTGAGCTGCGCCCGGACCGTGACAGTTCTCGCATCCAATGGACAATTGCGAGAATGGCTGCTGCTCGTAACGGCCATTGGTGGCGGGCACAGGGCGCGGCCTTCCGGCGTGACAACCTATGCATCCGGCAAGAATCGGCCGGTTAAAACCGTAGTCGCCAAACTCGTAACCAGGCGACAGGTCCCAGCGCCCTGGCCGCGTGTAGAAGGAAAGCGGTCCCTGAAACAGGTAGTCATCCCTCCGCACCAGAACGCCAAATCCATTTCCACCCGCCCCAATCATCCACTGCGCTTCATGCGGATCGTTGAAGACCTCTTTACCGTCGGGGCCATGCTGCGACTCCGACTCGTACAACTTCCCATCCTGCGCGTAAACCTCAAAGTGCCGATCGAGTTTAGGATTATCCAGGCTCGATGGAAGTCTCAGGCTGTTCACCGCCGCGGGAGTCAGTTCCGACATGGATCGGCCCATGGCTGTCCTGGCAAAACTCTTGGCGATCGCCCCATGGCAGGTCGAGCAAGCTTGCGACCCGACATATCCCCCTGATGTTTCAGATTTGTCCGCTGGAGTTTTTTCTACAAGCGAGCCCTGATGGCCCGAGTTTGGCGCGGCTTGTCCATGGAGGACTGCCGGGAAATACATCGGGAGACCGGCCGCGGCGATCAGGAGCAGCCCCGCGAGCGGGGCGCGAAACCAGTCTTCCCGCGCAATAGCAGGCATGATTCTGAACCCTAACCCATTCTTCGTAACCCAATCAAATGACTGCCTCTGCCCACGTCGATCCACAGCGGCACAAGGGGTGCCAAGATTTGTTCTTGACAAGCGAAACTCGAACCTAGTATCTATCGGGCGTTCTGCAGGTTGTACTTCCCTTACCCCGAAATAGGTAACGTTAACTGAAACGCTTGCCCTGTACGCTTTCAGGAGGTCGTATGCACTGTCTGGGACATCGGGATCGCCCTGTCTCTTCAATCTTCTTTCTGGTGGCTATCCTTCTCCTGCTCCTGAGTGCGGGGAGCCAGTATGCCTCGGGCCAGTTGTCAAGCGCCTCAGTTAATGGCGTCGTTCGCGACCAGTCCGGAGCCGTGGTGCGGGGAGCGCAGGTGACGCTTCGTAACGTCGATACGGCCGTTGAACATACGGCGCCCACTAACGATTCCGGCGCCTACACGTTCACCAGCATCACTCCGGGGCGGTACAGCATCGAGGTTAACGCTCCGGGATTTTCAGAGCAGAAAATAGAAGCCTTCACCCTCGCGGTCAGCCAGATCGCGACCTTCGACATTGCCCTCTCGATCGGCTCTACTAACCAGGTGGTCACCGTGGAAGCCGCCAACGCGCAACTCGAAGTTTCCAACGCTGACCTGGGCACCGTTATCGCGACCAAGCAAGTCAACGATCTCCCGCTCAATGGCCGCAACTTTACGCAGCTTCTTTCGCTCACTCCCGGTGTGTCGCCGGTGAGCACCGGGCAGAACTCGATGGGCGGCCGCAACGGCGGATTTTCCGCACCGGTTGCGCAAGGATCATCCTTCACATTCCCGGCCATCAACGGCAGCACCAACCGCAGCAACTTCTTCCTGACCGACGGTCTGGATAACTACGGCAGCCTGCTCAGCACGTATGCGGTGCCGCCCATCATTGACGCGATCCAGGAATTCAAAGTGGTCTCTCACACCGACAGCGCAGAATTCGGCTCAGTGCTGGGCGGGGTAGTTAACGTTGTCACCAAGTCCGGCAGCAACGATCTGCATGGTTCCGCTTGGGAGTACCTGCGCAACGATGCGTTTGATGCGCGAACCTACTTCCTGCCGAGCACTGCGAAAAAAGCCGCCTACCACCAGAACCAGTTTGGCGGATCGGTCGGCGGCCCGGTGATCATCCCCAAGCTTTATAACGGACACAACCGGACCTTCTTCTTTGGCTCCTACCAGGGCTTCCGCTACTCGCAGACCACCAACAACCTGCTCAAGGTACCGACCGCGGCACAGCTTGCCGGCGATGAGAGCGGAGCGGCGCCCATCTACAATCCGTTCACCACGCGGCCCGATCCCGCCAATCCAGGGAGTTACATCCGCGACCCCTATCCGAACAACCAGATCACGCCCAATCCCGCCATGGTCGCCTTTGCGCAGTTCATTTATCCGGCGGCCGGTCCGGTGTTCGACTCCAACGGCGACAACGCCATCGACACCACGCCGTTGACTCAAAATCAGAATGAGTTCGATGTGCGTGTCGACCAGAACTTCGGCCACAAAGATTCGGCATGGTTCCGCTACAGCTTTATTAACAGCGGCGAGATTTCCTCGGGCGGCCTTCCCAGCCTTCACGATAGCCACGTGACGCCGGCCCGAAACTGGGGCGGAAGCTACGTCCACGTCTTCACCCCGAGCCTTGCCCTCCAGGCGCAGTTTGGACGCACCACGGTGCAGGACAACTCCTCCACGCTGTTCACCAAGTCCACGTCGAGCATCTTCGACCAGGTGGGCTTCTCGAGCGATTTCGTGGCCAACTTCGCCGCGGTCCCGGGAAGAAATCTTCTCCCTTCTCCTGGAATCTCGAACTATAGCGGCGCCGGCGAAATCGTCGAGAATACCCCGAAAGCTACCGACAGCAACCAGTATTCAGGAACGCTGACGAAGACTCTCGGTGACCATGTCATCGAAGCCGGTGGCGGGTTCATCAGCAATGAATTCAGCAGCCCTATCGCGTATTCCAACCTGACCTTCACGGCCCAGGAGTCGGCCTGCCCGCAGACGGTGGTCGCCGGCAATACGACCTGCGGCGGCGCGGCCAAAACCGGTACGGCAGTCCCGACCGGCGATTCCGTCACGTCGTTCCTGATCAACGTTCCCAACGGCGCCAACCGCCGCAACGTCGATGAGGAAACACGTCCCGGCGGCGTGCTGAGCATCTTCGGTCAGGACTCATGGAAGGCTACCCAGCGCCTGACCCTGAATCTCGGTCTGCGCTACGACTACACTTTCATTCCCCCTTACGGCACCAACGCGACCATCGGCAAGAACGGCGGCATCGAAACCGGCGACATGGACTTCAGCAACGGAACCTATGTTCTGCAAAAGGTTCCGCCGCCCTGCAGCGTCCGCGGTTTCGCGCCCTGCATCCCTGGAGACGGCACACTGCCGGCTCACGTGGTGGTTGACCCGCGCGGGAAAATTGCACACAACGTCCCCGATAACTGGGGCCCGCGTTTCGGCTTCGCATATCGTCTTGGCGACAAGACCGTGGTTCGCGGCGCGTTCGGCATTGTCTATGACAACTGGGCCGCGATCACCCAGACCGCGCAGAACATCGAAGGCTCCTGGCCCGATATCGGGCAGCTGATCAGCAATAACGTCAACGGCCCCACGACGACCTCTGCGACTCCCACCGTGACCGCGCAAAATCCATTCGGCAGCGGCAGCGGCCAGTTCCCCGCCCCTACCCCATTCAACCAGGTGCAGTGGTTCTACGATCCGCACAAAAAGAATGCTTATTCCGAGCAGTGGAACTTCGGTGTTGAGCGGCAGATCAACCGTTCAACCGCCGTCACCATGAACTACGTCGGTTCGAGCAGTCACCGCGTCAACATCGGCGGCTACTACAACACCGCGGTCACGCCCGGCCCTGGAGATGTAGGTCCGCGCTCACCCTACCCCTACATCACACCCACGTTCTATGACCGCAGCACTGGCAAAGCCAACTACAACGCCTTCCAGTTCCAACTCGACAAGAGATATTCAGAAGGACTCGCGTATCAGGTGGCATATACCTGGGGCAAAAATCTGAATGAGGGTGGCGACGGATGGTTTGGCGCTGAGGGCGGCGTGCCAACCGATCCCTATCATCCCGGCGCTTTCGGAAGCTATTCAGTTTCGGGCACGGATCTCAAACATAACCTTGCCGCCAATCTGCTCTTTGAGGTCCCGGTCGGCAGGGGCAAGCGCTTTTCCACCGGCAGCAGATTCGCCGACTACCTGCTGGGGAACTGGCAGATCAACAACATCTTTACAGCGCACTCCGGGTTGCCGTTCACGCCCACCATCAGCAGCGACATTGCCAATACCGGAAACGTGGGGTGGGCCGGGTATGAACATGCCAACGTGGTCGGCAAGCCGAAGCATGTGAAGGCTAACCCGCAACAAGGCTTTGACACTTCGGCTTACTCGTCGCCACCGCAATACACGTTCGGAACCGCGGGTCGAAACTCGCTTCGGTCTGCTCCTTACTGGAATCTGGACGGATCGATCTTCCGCCAGTTCCCCTTCTGGGGCGAACGACGAGTCGAGTTCCGCGCCGAGGGCTTCAACCTGTTCAACAACGTCATCTTCGGCACGCCCAATTCGGATCTGAACAGCGGCTCTTCCTTCGGCACGATCAACAGCACCGCGAACTCGTCGCGTGTGCTCCAGATGGGCGCCAAAGTGCTTTTCTAAAAAGTCCTTTTCAACTGCTGTACTTACTAACAGGGCTGCCCGACCAGGCAGCCCTATTTTCTTGCTCCAAGCCGAAGCTTTCGCACCGGCAAACCACGAGCCACGCAGCTGACGTTCAGGGAACAGTCATCTCGGACGACGCACCAGGTTCCTGCGGGGTTGCATAGGTTCCTCCGCTTACTTGCGCGGGAAAGACAAAGTTCGTCTTCAGGTGAGGAATGTACTCGAGAAACACTAGCTCGTGACCGAGTGCGATGTGGTTGAAGAGCACCAGGTGCTGGTGGATCTGCCCCATGTCGCCGACGCGTGGCACGAGCGGCAAACCAAATTTACGGGCCATCAGGCTCACCGTGATGAACTCGCTGACACCTGCAAGCCGCGTGCAGTCCGCCTGGACAAAGTGCATTCCTCCGTACAACAGGAAGTTCTTGAACAGCACGCGATTGGGGATGTGCTCGCCGGCAGCAATTTTTGTCGGCGCAATCTCGCGGGCCAGTTCGGCGTGACCATGGACGTCATCGGGATGAGTCGGTTCTTCGATCCACAGCGGATTAAAGATTGACAGTTCGCGGCACATGCGACGCGCCTGTGGCATGCTCCACCTTTGATTCGCGTCGAACATCACCATGCCCGCTGGCCCGACGATTCTCTCGCATCATCGCGGCTCGGCCTGATCGCGGCTCTCTTCCGCTGATCCGACTTTGAGCTTGAACGCGCGAAATCCCTGCTCCATGGCCCGCCTGGTCAGTTCGCGCACCTTGCTGTCTTCATGGGCCATCCATCCAATTGAGGTGTCGTACCCGGGGATCCGCCCTTGAGAATCTTCTCGCGATTCCCTCGCCTCAACCTCTCTTCACGCAGAAGACTGAGCGCGTCGGACTCGGTCAGGACATCCTCGACATAACTCAGGTCGAGCGTTGCGACGATCTGCTCCGGGGTCTTCACGACACCAGCAAATCAGCGTCGGAAAACTGGCATGGGGAACCGCAGCGTCCGGAGTGGCCGATCTATCTCCAGTACCTGCAGTTGCAACTCACTGAGTTCCTTACCCGCCACGGCCCCGTCGCCATCGTCTGGTTTGACGGCCTCGATGATCAACAAAAATATGATAGGCCTCGCGTGCTCGAGATGATTCATCAGTTGCAGCCGGCCACGCTGGTCAATAACCGCATCGGAGTCGATGCCGATTATGAAACGCTCGAACAATTTATTCCCACCGCGATTCCCACCCGGGGCGTGCGCCTCACCGGCATCGATCCCAACGTCTCGCAGCAGTTGAAAAACGGTGTTCCCCGCCCGGAGGACTTTCGCCTTTGGGAAACATGCATGACCATCAACGATACATGGGCCTACAACAAGAACGATCGCAACTTCAAATCGGAGCGCGACCTGATCCGCGGGCTGGTCGAAGTCGCTAGCCGGGGCGGCAATCTTCTGCTCAACGTCGGACCGCAACCCGACGGGCGCATTCAGCCTGAGTTTCAACAGCGTCTGCGTGCAATTGGAGATTGGCTTACCCTCAACGGTGATGCGATCTATGGTTCGACCTTCGGCCTCCTACAGGGCGCTAGCGGTCTGCGCACGACCGCCCGCGACAAGGCGATTTTTGTTCATCTTTTCGATTGGCCGAATGGTGTGTGCACTGTCTCGGGTCTAAGCGCGAATGCTCTCGGCGCGCTTGCTCGCCACCGGCAAGCCGCTCACATTTCGTCAGAGCGACCACCGGCTCGAGATTGATCTTCCGCCACAGGCGCCGGATGCGAATGTCTCCGTCATCGCGCTGAAGACCTCTTGACGCCTCAAAAGGACGCGACCGTCTCCGCAGCGCAGCAAGCACGCGCGGTGCCGGTAAGCGGAGGTCATTCCGCTCGCAATGCCTCGACCGGGTTCACCGTGGCGGCGCGGCGCGCTGGCAAATAACTGGCCACCGCCGCGGCAACCATCAGGATCACGGGGATGGTGCAATAAGTCACAGCATCCAGAGGGCTGACACCAAACAAGAGTGACCGCATCAGCTGCGTCAAGCCTGCCGCCGCACACAAGCCGATCGCCATCCCAACGCCCGTCAGCACCAGCGCTGAGCGAACGAACAGCCACTTGAGCTCAGCTTTGCGCGCTCCCAGAGCCAGCCGGATGCCGATCTCGCGCGTACGCTGCGATACGGCGTAGGAAATGACTCCATAGATGCCGATGATGCCAAGCAACAATGCCATTGAGCCCGCGATGGCCAGCATCACCAGCGTGAACGACGTTCGCGCCAGGGACTCGCTATACATCGTCTGCATGGTTTCAACTGACGCCAGCGGAAGGTTCGCGTTGACCGACCACACGGCCTGCTGCACCTGGTTGATGAAGGTTTCTTTGCCCGCTTGATCGCTGCGAATTGCAAACCGGATTGACCGGGCCACGTCCAGCCCTGGTGTGTGGCTGTAGACATCATCCATAAGCGCAGGCCAATAAATAATCGCCGGTGCGTTTTCGTCTACGCCATGCTGCCGAATATCCTGGACAACTCCGATCACTTCCTGCCACGGGGTATTTTTGAATTGACGGACGCGCTTGCCGATGGCCGCCGTTGGCGATCCCCAGCTTTCGCGCGCATAGCGTTCCGATACGATCACCTTCGATCGCAAACCGTACACATCATCCCAGGTGAAATCGCGCCCCGCCTCGAACCGCGTCCCGAGTGTCCCGAAATACCCGGGAGAAATGTAGTCGAACAATTGCAGCGGCGCTTCGCCCCCTTCGTAGTTCTTCCCTTCCACACGCAAAATATCCCAATTGGCGTCGAAGCCCTCCATGGGAAATGAGCTCGCAAACCCAACCGACCTCACTCCAGGAATCGTCCCCAGCTTGTCTGCGATTTCGTTGTGAATTCGCATCACCATCAGCGGATCGGGGACGACCGTATCGGGGATCGCGATGCGCATTGTTTGCAGGCTCTGCGGCTGGCTGAAACCTGGCTCCACATCGCGCAACGCCGCAAAGGTACGGATCATGAGTGATGCGCTCACCAGCAAGACCAGCGCGACTGCAACTTGCGCGATAACCAGCACGTCGCGTGAACGCTGCCGCGTGCGCCCTGCGCTCGCGGTCCGGCTCGAAGCGCCCATCGCGACCGACGATCTTCCCAGGGCATACTTCACTGCGGGAATCGAGCCGAATAACAAACCCGAAAGTACCGAGAGCGCCAAAGCGTATCCGAGCGACCACCCGTCGATAGATATCTCCTGGAGCCGGGGCAGATCCGCGGGGCCGATGGCGATAAGCAACTGCAACCCGCAATAAGCAATGCCGATTGCCAATATGCCGCCCAGCAGCCCGAGGCTTATGCTCTCGAGCAGGAGCATCCGTGCAATACGCGCACGTCCAGCACCCAGTGCCGCGCGGATAGACAGTTCCTGGTGGCGCGACTCCGCCCGTACCAGCAGAAGATTCGCCACGTTCATGCAGGCAATCAGCATCACCAGGCCAACCGTGGCCATCACCACCCACAGCACGCCGCCAACGTTGCCGATCACCTTCTGTTTTAGCGGGCGGAAATCCGGCGAGATCTTCCACATCTCGTAGTAGTGCGGCTTTGTCCCCGGCCCATTCGACCACGAATCCATCCATACCGGTATCAGGCGCGCCACATCCGCATCGGCCTGCGCTATCGTCACCCCGGGCCGCAACCGCGCAAGCCCATCGTAAGAAAATCCAGCCAGCCGCTGATCTCTCGGATCGAGCGCCAACGGAATCAGCAGATCGAATTTCCGATCCACGAGACGGAACCCGCGCGGCATGACGCCCACAATCTCCCGACTCTGCGCGTCCACCTGGATGGTTCGCCCGATCACGCCGCGGTCTGCTCCAAACTGGCGCTGCCAATACCCGTAGCTCAACATCACTGTCCTGGCTCCGCGAGGATCCTGGTCAGCTTGAGAAAACCACCTGCCTGCTACCGGAGCTACATCGAGGGTCTGCAACACACCATCGCTGACTCGGGCAGTCACAACTTCCTCTGGCTTGTCCAACCCGGTGACATTGGCGTTGCGCGTGGTCCACACGCCCATGGACTGGAACGCGCGGTTGTGTTCGGAAAAAGTGAAGTACATGGATGCCGAAAGCTGCAAGCCGCTGGTGAAGCTGGCTAACCCTCCGGCGCCTGGAGCATTAAGGGGAAGAGCCACCAGCTGCTCTGAATTCGGATACGGCAAAGGCCGCAGAAGCACCCTGTTCACCACGCTGAATACAGCCGTGTTCGCCCCGATCCCGATCGCCAGCGTGAGCAGCACCGTGGCCGTAAACCCCGGTGACTTCCACAAGCGGCGGAACATCAGTTTAAGATCGCTGACCATGGACTCAAGGGCGGCCCATTGCCACTCCTCGCGGCTGCGCTGCTCAATGAGCGCAACATTGCCAAACTCGCGGCGTGCCGTCTGCTCGGCCTGCTGGTTGTCCATGCCTTCGGAAATCAGCTCTTCGGTGCGCTCTTCAATGTGCTCCTGCATCGAGAGTTGGAGATCCTCATAACGACGATTTCGATCAGTGAGCCGGTTGAGCAGTGGCATCGATGCTCCTTAGGCTTTCGCGGTCGCCAAGACCCGCGCGATTCCCGTGAACATGCGTTCGAAGCTGACGACTTCGTTCTGCAGATGGCGAATCCCCGCGTCGGTCAGCCGATAAATGCGGGTAGGGCGCCCCTTGGCCGATGTGCCGGTTTCTGATTCAAGCAAGCCCTCGCGCAGCATCCGCTGCAGCGCGGGATAGAGCGAACCTTCCTCCACCTGCAACAGATCGTCGGAAACCTGCTTGATATGCTTCACCAGTGCGTAACCATGCATGGGCTTGAGTCGTAGAGATTGCAGAATCATGATTTCCAGTGCGCCCGGGAAAAGGTCACGGTGCTGCGGGTTCTTGGCCATATTTGAGAGTCTACCACTTATACCTATTTTAAGAATAGGTATTTCGGACTTGTTTGAGCTGAAAACCAACTCCCGGCGAGTCTAATGCGGCTGGCTAGAATCTGCCCTCTGGAGAGGTTCCAATGAGTGAATTGCTAAGCGTGATCGACATCCTGCAAAAAGCAAAGAGGCTTTCCGGCGGCTACGAAAATGTCGTCATCGCCACGGTCAACGATCACGTCATGCGAATCTCCTTGATGACCGAGCCATACTTCTGGCACCTTCATCCCAACTCCGACGAGACCTTCATTGGCGTTGAAGGGACCGTGCTCATCGATTTGGAAGACCGGCGCATAGAGCTGAACGCCGGGCAGATCTTCACCGTTCCTCGAGGAACCAGGCATCGAACTGCCCCGGCGGGATCACGGTCGGTGAACCTGACGATTGAGCGTGCCGATATCGAAACCGAGCGACTGGACGGTGCATCCGCTGCGCTGTAGAGCGCGCTTTCCCGCTCATCGGCTCACGAGGTCCTGGTCTTCAGCGCCTTCGCGACTTTGCGTGCTCGCGGGCCGCTACTGTTGCTTGCGCGTACAAGTTTGTGACCTACTCCGAAAACCGGATTACACGCCTCAGTTTTTTCCAATTAAGCCGGAATAAAATTGCGGCGCCAGAGTTTGCATAAGCACATTGGCAAATTCTGGTGACACGAGGAGAATTCTGGTGATCGATAACATTGAGACTTGGAACGAATCGAAGGGCAAGCTCGCTGAAGTTGAAGATGAGGCCATTGGCTCCGACGGAGTGGACCGCCGCGGCTTTCTGAAGTGCATGTCCTGGGCCGGCACAGGACTGGTATGGAGTTTCATTGGCGGCGTTCCCCTATCGCGTGCCTTCGGCAGTCCCAAATACGCGGAACGCCAGGCCGACTTCACCTTTGCGCAGATCAGCGACAGTCACATTGGCTTCAGCAAACCAGCGAACCCCGATGTCACCGCGACCCTGCAGACCGCACTGGACAGGATCAACGCGGACAGCGTTGCCCCGGATTTTCTCATTCATACCGGCGACCTCACCCACGGCTCAAAGCCTGAAGAGTTCGACACTCTGAATCAGGTCATGGCGGGGGCCAGAAGACAGGTGTTCTATGTTCCCGGTGAGCACGACACCTCAGTCGAAGACGGAAAAATGTATCTAGACCGCTATGGCAAGGACACAAAGGGAAATGGCTGGTACAGCTTCGATCACAAGGGCGTTCATTTCATAGGCCTGGTGAATGTCGTTCAACTCGAGGGAATGGGTAAGCTCGGCCAGGCGCAACTGGCGTGGCTCAAGCACGACCTCTCGGGGATCAGGAGCAGCACGCCCATCGTGGTCTTCGCGCATATTCCGCTCTGGGCAATTTATCCCGCCTGGGGATGGGGAACCTCCGATAGCGAGCAGGCCCTTGCGATGCTGCGACGCTTCGGTTCGGTGTCAGTGCTCAACGGCCACATTCACCAGATCATGCAGAAGGTGGAAGGAAACCTCACGTTCCACACCGCGATGTCAACGGCATTTCCGCAGCCTGCGCCTGGAACCGCGCCTTCGCCAGGCCCTCTGAAGGTTTCGGCGGGTCAACTGCGCAACGTACTGGGTATCACGCACGCCAGCTTTGTCGCACAGAAGCACGATCTTGCTGTCGTTGATTCGTCGCTATCGGGCGAGCCGATCGAGGCGCACAAGGAACGGCTCTCGCTGTGATGCCGTTTAAGGTCGGCTTTGTCAGCGGTGCCGTGTTACTTGGAAGCTTCGCCTTGTCCGCGATTCATCCCTGGGGGAACCAGCGCGCCGGAGTTAAGCCGCAGGCGCAGTTACTCCAGAACAGCAATGTTCCGGAGGGCGGTGCGCCAGGTGATAGAGAAAAAGTGCGGAGACTGTCATTCGGATAACCCGCATTACCCCGTGTACTCCAGGTTCGCACCGGTCTCCTGGGTCATCGAGCGGGATGTGCACCAGGGGCGCGGCGTTCTGGATCTATCTCGGTGGCAAGACTACCCCGCAGACAGCCGGGCAGATCTGCTTTCGCGAATCGCCTCTGAGGCGCGCAGCCAGGGGATGCCGCCCGAGCCATACCTGCTGCTTCATCCGGGCAACCGTCTGAGCGCGGAGGAAGAACAACAAGTGTACGACTGGGCGAAGTCAGAACGAAGACACATCAGGGAGCAGTTGAAGGCATCGGCTCAGCCCGTAACACATGCGAGGACAACGAGGCCATGAACCACAAGATCGGGATTAGTGCCAGTAACTGCGGTCGATGCGCCTTCGCCTTCTTTGCAATGTTCTTCTCGGCTTGGACTGCGGTTTTGCTCTTCGCCTCCGCCAGCGAGATGCTTTCGCAGAGCGCACCAACAACCGGTGATCCGCGCCGAGGCAAGGAGCTATTCGAAAAGCGATGCGGAGGATGCCACTCGCTCGATAAGGACAAGGAAGGGCCCCGGCTGGGAAACGTCTATGGGCGACGGGCAGGAACCATCCCCTCGTTCAAGTACTCCGATTCCCTCAAGTCCGCGCAGGTCGTTTGGGATGCGGCTTCTCTGGATAGGTGGCTCATCGACACTGATGCCGTCGTTCCAGACAACGACATGGATTTTCACGTCTCAAAGGCCGATGAGCGTAGCGATATCATTGACTTTCTCAGAGCGTCTTCGAGCACGTGGGCGCATAAACAGCAGCAATAGCCATAACCCTACAGCCAAATATCGACGGCCATGTCTGTTCCAAATGGCGGCGCAATAATCCCGGATGGACCTGTCAGGTTGCCGGTCTCCGAAGCTTCCTTCCGCGCAATAAAACTGAATCCATAGGATTACTTCTATAATCTCATCGCCAGGACCCGGGAACGCGCAGATTTGAAAGGACACACCATGTCGCCTTCAATCATCTTCAACATGCATCTGGTCTTGGGTTATGTAGCTTGGCTGCTATGCACGATTGTGTATATCTATCCTCGACTCAAGGCCATGAGTCCCGTCGATGCTCACCGCGCGATCGCCACCCTTCACAGCTTTCGCTTCTTCGGCCTCGTTTTTATTCTTCCGGGCTTTGTTGGCTACCATCTGCCTGAAGGATTCGCACCATTCTCCGCTTACGGAGACTTGACGACCGGGCTGCTTGCAATGCTGGCCCTGCTCACCATACGGATACGCCCACTCTTCTGGCTGCTGGTCGTCAGCTTCAATCTCGCAGGTACGGTTGATATCCTTGTCGACTATTACCACGGCGCCACGTTAAAGCTGGCGGCTAACTCAGGAGAATTGGGTGGGACATACCCAATCGTGATCCTCTATGTGCCGTTATTGATGATCACACATTTCATATCGTTCTATTTACTGCTCCGCGGACGCCGCGAACCGAGCCGCGCCGCGGCCTGAGCCGCTCCTCGGCGAGGCCTCGTTGTTAGGTGCGCAGGAGACTCTTTCTCTGGACCGACAGTTCAGCGCCTTAGTAACAGCTTGACCCTGCCAGGATTACGTCGGTAATCTTATCCGATGCGCTACGATGCTCAGCACAAAGCCAAAACCCATCTCCGCATTGTGAAGGGCGCTTCGCGCCAATTGCGCAAAAAAGGCTTGAACGGGCCCGCTGTGGCCGCACTGATGAAAGCCTCCGGCCTAACTCACGGAGGCTTTTACAAGCATTTCTCGAGCCGTGACGACCTCGTCATCGAGGCCGTTGAAGAAAGCCTGACGGAGTTGACCCAGACGTTGGTGGAGGCGGCTAAACACGCTGCTCCGCACAGCGCATGGAAAGCCATGGTTACCACCTACCTTTCATTGGAACGCTGCGACCGCGCGGAGATTGGTTGCCCGATCGCTGCGCTGGCCCCCGACATCGCGCGGTCCGCCCCGGCGATGAGGCAACGAATGTCTGCGGCGATCCTCAAGTTCCGCAGCGAATTGATTCCCTACATGCCGGGCAAGACGGCAGACGAAAAGGGCGCAAATTTCCTGATGCTACTTACATCAATGGTAGGAGCCATCGCCATCGCTCGCACAATGCCTGACCAGTCGGTTCGCCGAGCAATTTTAAGCACGGTAAGAGATCGGCTCCTGGATAGCTTCTAGGCCTTACGCATAAGACTATGCGTGTCATTCCATCGGGCGGCAGGTCCGCTATGTGCCCATCACCGTCACATCTTTGGCGTTATTTCCGGAACAACAAAGATTGACGCCGGCCCACTAACACCATGCGCGAAGTCACAGGCCAAGCCCACAAACGCCGGAGGAATTCTTCCGCGCCAATGTCGGGATATTCCGAGTCTCGGGTAGCGCGAACGCCGAGAAGCGACAGCCGTATCCGGGGGCGACGCAAGAATCTCCGCCGCTCCCGGCACAATTCGGGCTGCCCGCACCAAATCATTAGCGACCGACGCGGGTGCGGCAGTAGAATCCGCTCTCAAGTCGGGAGAGGCAGATACCCCGGACAAGGAACTCTGTGTCATGACTTTTTTGGATTCCACGGCATTACCCGCTAAGCCGCTCTTCAAATCCTTGAGCGCTCTTCTGACGATCATTCTCGCTGCTGCTATCGTGGCAGCCCTTCCCGATGCGGTGTCGGCGAGTGGGGGAAAGAAGGACAAAGCAGGCGCAATGGATATGAGCTGCATGAGCGACATGAACGGCGTACCCATGGAAGATATGGGTCCCAGCATGGGCGCAATGATGTGCCACATGTACGTGACCCCGATGAGGCCACCTCGGCCTGGCGATGAGGAGAAGGCAAAAGCTGTCGTGGACGCAGTCAGAGCTGCCATCGAAAAATACAAGGACCACAAAAAAGCGATCGCCGATGGCTACGTGCAGGGGAATCCCGAAGTGAAACAACCGCAGTACCACTTCAATAACGACGCCTATGCCCGCGAAGCCGACTCGCACTTCGATCCCTCGAAACCAACGTCGCTACTTTACATTTCGACGCCCACGCAGGCTTTCAAGCTCGAAGGAGTGATGTTCACCGCCAGGCCCAATGCGACCGAAGACGAATTGAACGATCGCATTCCTCTCAGCATGGTCCACTGGCATAAGCACATCAATTTTTGCGGTGCGCCTGCCGACAAGGTGAAGGAGTATTTTGGGGATCACCCGAAGTTCGGCATGTTCGGGTCCATCCACACGCAGGCAGCGTGCGACGCTGAGCATGGAAAATGGATTCCGAACGTCTTCACATGGATGATCCACGTCTTCCCCTATGAGGATGACCTGAAGAATCAATTTTCGTTGAACGACGATATCGCTCACGTGCATTGAAATTGCAATGGCATTTGGAAGCCGACAAACTTAGCTTCGATCACATGTGCGACGTATAGTTCACTCATCTCTAGGATCAAGCAGGCGGGGCCCCGGACCCTGTTTTGACAGTGCGTCCCAGGGATTGCGCAGCGGGCAGACTCCCAGCGTCAGGCAGCCGCACCCGATGCAGCCGTCGAGTTGATCGCGAAGCCGGGTCAGGCGCGCGATACGATCATTCAATTCATCCTTCCACAGGTTCGACAGCTTTCTCCAGTCGTCTGCGGTCGGGGTGCGCTTGTTCGGCAGCGCCTCAAGCGCCCTGCGGATTGAGGCTAACGGAATGCCCGACCGCTGAGCGACCTTGATCACGGCCACGCGCCGAAGCACTTCGCGAGGGTAGCGGCGCTGATTTCCCTCGTTCCGCCAGCTGCTGATCAATCCCTCTGACTCGTAAAAGTGCAGGGTGGAAACCGCTACTCCGCTGCGCTTGGCAACCTCGCCAACTGAGAGTTCCACGGAAATGCGTTTCGGCTCGAGATTTTCCATCATTCCCTCTTGACCTCAAGTTTACTTGAGGTAGTACGTTCAGAATAGAGCCCTTCCTATACAGGGCTCGGGAGGAAGCATGAGTGAGCAAATCAGAGTTGCTGTAATCTTCGGGAGCACTCGCCCGGGAAGGTTTTGTGACACCGTCGTCACGTGGACCCTGGAGCGAATCGCGGCCAGCGGACAGTTCCTGGCTGAAGTCATCGACCCAGCCGCGCAATCCGGCGGTACTGAGAACCGGGATCCGCAGTCTCTGCAGCAGGCGCTGGGGCAGGCAGATGCGTTTGTCGTCGTGACCCCGGAATATAACCATGGCTATCCGGCGCCTCTTAAGGAGTTGATCGATTCGGTCAACGCCGAATGGCACGCCAAGCCTGTTGCCTTTGTGTCCTATGGTGGAGTCTCCGGCGGATTGCGAGCGGTAGAGCAGTTGCGCCTGGTATTCGCTGAACTCCACGCTGTGACCATCCGTGATTCTGTCAGCTTCGAGGCAGCTTGGGAGCAATTCGACCAATCGGGTGTGCTTCGGAACCCCGACAGGGCTCGCAGAAATATGGACGCTCTCCTTGCGCGATTGAAATGGTGGGCAATCGCGTTGCGCAACGCGCGTTCCATTGCCCCCTATTCTCAGCCGGCCTGAGGAGACAGCCATGATTACAGACTGAAGGACGTGAATCGAACCGCACGCTGCCGCAGGCGCCCGCCTTTTTCAACCATTCGGCCCTGTGGATCGCGATGCCATAGTTGCTGTGTTTGCAAGCCAGGATCGAATCTGGCAGCCTGCACTGATTCTGCCTCTGAGCCGTTGACCCCGACACAGACCGGCGATCAACAATTCGCCGGAGGCCAGCAGACCACTCGCGCTTAAAGACAGAGCGTTATGGCTCGGGAAGAGAACTTTGGCATCGCGTAGGACGGGGTGAACCGGAATAGTGGTGGCCAGGGGTGGGATTGAACCGCCGACGCCGGCCTTTTCAGGGCCTCCTGCCGATGAAGCTAACTGGCCTGTAATGCCATTGATGGAAAGCAGCTTATGGCAAGGCTTAATTAGGATGAGGTGGGACATTTGGGTTGCTATTGGCTCTTCGATGTTCGCAAATGGTTCGCGTCAGCTTCGGCATCGGAGCTGGATCGCGCGCTAGTGATCAGGCGAATGGACCATCAGGTTGTTTGTTTACCAAAGCGGTGTGTTCGGCGGAGAACCTTCATCCTCGAAATCCGATTCTCACCTGGACATCAAGATGTCTTGATTTTCCTTGATACCCCTGCTTTGCCATTAGTAAATGCCTCAGGACGCGGGCCGGGTCACCCAAGGCCCCGGAATTCGCCTGCTTTGGACCTAGCAAGACCGCTTAACCCAAGGGCGAAGCATGCCGAGTAAAGATGCGGGGGCGGGCAGTTTGAAAGCTGTAGGTCAGGCCGGCGGCTAGGCGCATATCGTTCTGCGTGCTGAAGCCAGTAGCGCCTATCTGAGTCCGCACGAATTCGACCTCAATCGGCCGGATGCCAAGGTGCCTCGTGACGAAAACGTTCAATCCCCCGCCACTTTGAATGGCCAGTTCGTTGGCGCTTGTCGAACCGTTTGAGAACCTGGTGTTGAAGCCATGTGCAACGCCTACCAAGCCCTGCCCGAAGAGTTGAAACCGACGCCCATCCTCGGCCCGTCGATGTCCATTCCGGACCGCTAAAGTGTAGCGAGGACCGGCGAGGATCGTGATCTTATTCTCGTCCGTCGAAGAGAGATAATCCGCAGCATGATCGCCTGTCACTTCCGCCGCAATGCCGAAGCCCTTCCAAAAGGTTATCCCTGCGTCTACTCCGCCGCCTTTGAACCAGAAGCAGCATATGCTAGGGTCCGGCTTCGACCGCTCGCCAGCAATGACCATGGCGAGATCGATGGACACCTTCGCCGATTGACCCGGCCTTTGCACCTGCTGGCCCCAACACATTGAGCCACCCCATATGGATGCGCTCAATAGGAAAAACCAACCGTAAATCAAAAGACGCATTCCGATTATCCTTCTTACTCGACCTTCAGTGTTAAGGTCGGAGCGATTTTGTACCTGTGAGATGTTCTTACAGGGAACGAGAGACAATGACTCATCTCACCGCCGCAGTGTGGAAAGCTCGGTTTGCTTTGCGCTTGTCCATGCCGGGGTACTGTTGGTCACGGAATCCAGTCTCGGGCATCCGCATTTCTGATCAGATTCGCTCCTCCTCGTCGGTTGGGTCTGCCCATAACGGGAAACACGCTGATGTCGATACAAACTTATTCCAAGGCCAACTCCAGCCATCACGGAGGTAAACAGAACCGCTTGCCAGAACGTCTCCTCGGCGTGTGCTTTGCTTCTTCCATCGAAGATCCAGGTGAGTCCAATCCACCCGAAAAAGAAGATTGCCAGCGTAACACTGTTCACCCACGCTGGCTCCCTTTCGAATCTGAGCATCGCCTTGCTCCTTCAGCAAGTTTGGAGGTCGCATACAACCTCGATAAGTTCCCTTCCGCTGGCTCCGACTAAGGCGGAATGACAGCCCGCAACGCAATCACTGAAGGTTCTAGGACACTGTTTGATAAATTCGTTTTGCCTCTCTTGCGCCGACTGTCCAAGCCCCGGCAAGCGCCTGTGTTGCTCGACATCCTATTAAGATCAACAACGGATCCAGCGGGCGCATGCGATATGCCTCGGGATGAACAAAGTAGTACATCAGGGGATACAGAAACAGGACGCCGGCGAAACGAATTGATTCGAACCGCTGATAATTCCAGGCAATCAGAAGCCCGAAGAGACCGAGCAGCGAAGTTGCGGTAGCAAACGGAATATTGAAGAGATCCAGTGGTTCCTCAGCGAGATATCGTGGATCGAAGCTCCAATACCCGGTCCAAAGATACACCGCTCGACGCACACACATCGTTGCGTACCATCGCGGATGTGCGTGGACGTAAGAAGATGCTTGTGCAAACTTATGATCCATGTATGCGAGTTCACCGGCTTGGTTGTATTCAGCCAGCTCATGCGGGTCATGGTTCGGATGGTGGTCGCCACTTCTCCAATGCAACGACTCGCCTGTGTTCCCCAGGTACATCTCGAGTCCCATACTGTCGCGCATAGGGATGAAACGGTGGAAGACGAACGCATTCCGTATGATCCATGGTGCGATCGTCGTTGCTAAGACCAGCGAAGCGACAAGAACGGGCGTGCGCCACTGCATCCCGGTGTTCCGCAAGCGCCAAGCTGACAGGCCAATAAGAAAGGGCACCACTACAAGGATCGACGGTTCAGTAAGACCTGCGAATCCGGCGAGCAAGCCGAGGCCGGCCCAGGACACGAGTCTGGATGAACATTCAAGCCTTTGAGAGACATACAAGAGCCAACACAGGCATAGAAGCAACAAATGCGTTGACCAGGCCCATTCTGCTGAGAAGTAGATACCGTATGGGGACAGCGCCCATCCCCAACCGGCCCAGCTCGCTATTCGTTCTCCAAAGCTTCGTCGTGCGACGAGATAGAGCGGGATGCAGGCCATCACGGAGAAGAGGCAGTTGAGCGAGGAAAGGACAAGGATTGACGTTGCCGTGTGTACGCCGAAGAGCTTGAATACGACCGCTACAATCAAGGGGAAGACAGGTGGCAGAACTGCCGAGAGCTGACTGGACGGCCACGGACTACCAAATCCTTGCCCGGCGAGCAGCGATCGAGCTACGTTACCTTGCTCGTAATGCGTGACATTGAACGGCGACATCCATTCGTCATAGACGAATGGCACAACGGCGAGCCGTATAACTAGGCCAATGAGAACCATCCGGATCAGGGGATGAGAGAACTGTTTGACGAAGAATGGCTGTTTCACCAAGAGGTTGACTGATTTATAGGACAAGCGCAAACTCCCATTACAGCGGCCGAAGGCAAAAATTGATCTCGAAAGCCACTTCCAACTGCAGGGTTGTTGGTGCCGAACCACCACTGGAAGGAGAATTCGATAATCTACTGTTAAAGAGACGACAACCGTGCAGATCTACCCTGAACGCGACTGGAAGTTTGTATGCCGACGTGTTTTTTGGGACCATCTGGACCTCTGCCGATCGGCGTCGAAAGATTACCGAAATAAGAAAGCGGAGCCAGGGTAGATTTTTGGAGATTCGGGCTCTTTAGTTAATACATGGGGACTGTAAAAGCCAAGCCGTCGGCTGCTAAAAGGCCACAAAACCCGGAAGAGTTGCTGGAAGCGTACTACGGCCAGCTTCTAAAATGGGGGGCTCTGCTCACGCGCGGTGATGAAGTCATGGCGCGTGACATTGTTCACGACCTGTGTCTCCACTTCACGTTGGCGCAACCAGACCTAACCCATGTGGATAACCTCGACGGCTATCTCTATACCAGCCTTCGGCATCTCTACCTATCCGCCTTGGAAAAGGCCTCGCGAGAGGCTACACGACTTGTCAGTGTGGCCGAGTATGATTCGATCTACTTCGCGCCCCGCTCCGGTTCCCCGGAATTTCTGCTGCAAAGGCAAAACGACATCCGCCGCATTTGCAGCTACGCGATCTGGCGCAAAGAAACTTCAAAGAGCGCCAGCTATCTCACGCTTCTCTTTTTTCATGGATACTCGCGCAGCGAGATCGCGTCTCTTGCCGGTGCGCCTCTCGCCGCAATCTACAACAAGCTGAAGATTGCACGCCAGGAGTTGAAGGCGCATCTTGCCCAGTCGAACTCTCTGGCAATTGCTCGCGGAGATGTCCCGCCGGTCCCGGCACTGCGGGTCACATCTGTGACCTTTGCGGAGTTGTTCGATGAGTTGAGGACCTTGATTCTCAGCGCCAGATCCACAGAGTGTCTCGCCGCCGAGAGCCTGCTGGCGCATTACCCTTCAATCGATCCGAAACCAATTCCCTGTTCTCTGCTGTCTCACATCGTCAGTTGCGAGCGATGCCTTACGCTGCTCGATCGGCACCTGCAGCGACCGACGCTGAGCGATCGCGAACCGCCTCCGGATTCCCTAGATCATAGGGATGGCAGGCAGGATGGAGGTTCTGCCGGCACCGGCGGTTACCGACATCTTATGCGGAGTGTCAAGTGGCACAAAGACCGGGTATTTGAACATCGTCCGCAATTTCTGTCCATCGCCGTGAACGGAAGGATCACCGCGTTTCACAATGTTCAGAGTGAGCGAAGCACTCTATGTTCGCGCATCGATAATCCCGAGAGCGCACAATTCGTAGAGGTGTTCAGCGACCAGCAAGTGCGGTTAGCGATGCTGCCGGTCGGTGAGCAGCCACCGCTCGGTTCGCATTCGCTCACTCAGAGAATCACGCTGAGCGACCACCGCTGGCTCGAACTTACCTTGAAGTTCGACGGTCTTGGGCTGCAAGGAGAGGTCACGTATATCGATCCGACGCTAGCCGCCGCAACGGCATTCGAGGCTTCAGACGACTTTTCGTTGGCGGCGAGCGCCGAGTCCAAAAGTACAATTCCGGTTTCGCCCGCACCAATTCAGATTTCATGGATTACTCGGGTTCATGGCGCGCTGCAAGGAATGTTCCGTCAGCCGGCCTTGATTTGGTCCGCGATTGCGGTCATTGCCGCAGTTGCAGGAACGATAGCTTATCGGCAGTTGGCCTGGCAGTGGAACCCTCACGAGGTGCTGGCGAAATCTGCACGAGTGGAATCCGAGAATCTGGACGGCTTCGTTCAGCACAAGGTTCTGCGTCTGGAGGTTTCGGCGGCAGACGGCAAGCCTAATTTCAAAGGCACCATCGATGTGTGGCAAGGCAGCAACGGAAGGCACCTACGTAGACTGTACGATTCGAGCAAACAACTCCTCGCCCAGGATTGGCAGACCAACGACGGTCAAAGCGGTTCCGCTATCACTCCCGACGCTGAACTGCTGCCGGCGGAAGCGCGGGCAGTCATTGGCCTTGGCGTCTGGAAGCAGGATGTTTCGGCCCAGGCATTCGAAGCCATCGCGTCCCGTGAACTGACGATGCATCGGAGCGCGGACAACTACGAGATTTCGATCAACGCTCCCTACGATGGGCGGCATCTTGCTTCCGCAACCCTGTTTATCGACCGCCGGCTCCACGTGGTAGGTGAGATCCTGCGAATTCAATCCGGGAACAGTTTGAGTACGGTTCGCCTGGTGGAGGCCGCATACGAACGCCGCCCTCTCGCATCCGCACCGGACAGCGTTTTCAAACCATTGGTTCAACATCAGTCCCCCGGTTCTAGTCAATTGGTTCCCAGGTCAAATTCATTCGCGTCGGATGTTCGAATTGCGGAGCTTGAAGTGGCAGTTCTCGTGGAGCTCAACAAAATCGGAGTGGATGTGGGCGAGCCGCTGCAATTGGAACGAACGGCGAACGGGCACATTCGGATTGAAGGGGTCGTTGAAGACGCAGATCGGAAGCGACAGATTGTTGCTTCTCTCGAAGCGATACGTGACCGAGCGCTGCTGGATGTGCACGTGGTCTCCCAACAGGAGATGCGCGTGCCGCACGTAGTGGGCAAGCTTCGTACCAATCAGTCGACGAGCGTTTATACAGTCGAGAACTCTCAATCTCCCGCCGATGCGCTCATTCGGAATCATTTTTCGCAGCTGGGGTTGAGTTCTGATCGAATCTCAGCTTCTGCTGCCCTATTCACGCGAGATACGTTGGGCCATGCCCAGCGCGCCTTGCAGGAGGCTTACGCACTCGACCGGCTTGGCAACAGCTTTAGCCCAACCGAGCTGAGAGAGATGGATGCGACTTCAGATCAACGCTGGGCTCACATGGCGGCATCGCATGCATCGGCGTTGAATCGAGAGTTACGCGCGCTTCATGATCAACTGGCCCAATTGACGCCAGTTGACGCGCAGGATTCTGCAACGCACAACGTCGTTGCGCTGATCCAACGTCCGGATCAATTCGCCCATGCTGTCCGCGCCTTATTGCAGGAGGTGCGGCTATTGAACAACCGCACCGCGCTGGCGTTTACCTCCGGATCCGTAACCTCTCACAATTCGGACGCGGAGGCTCTAGTGCGCGATGCGGCGCGGTCAATCCCCATGAACGATGCAGACAGTCTCAGCGAATTTACTGCCCGGCTGGCCGCCTCTGACAACAATGCTGCGCACGCCTCCGCTCAAAAGTAAGATCGACGAGAATCATCATTGTGAACTGGGTCCAATCTCATTCAGCCGGGCAGGTCGCATGGCTTTGCCGGCTCGCCTGCTTGCTGCTCTTTGCTCCTCTCGCCTTCAGTCAAATCAGCACTACAATGCTTGAAGGCATCGTCGAGGATTCGTCAGGCGCTCGTATCTCGGACGCGAGGGTGCGACTCGTCAGCGGCGTCACTGGCGCGGAGAGCCGCTCCATCACCGCTCTGGACGGATCGTTCATCCTTCCGGGCGTCGTACCCGGACCCTACTCCCTGACTATTGAGCGCGATGGCTTTTCCACAGCGCAGATCTCCGGAATTACGCTCGGCATTGGAGAGGCGAAGAATCTTCTGGTTCGGCTTACCGTTGGCCCCGTCACCGAAACAATTCGAATCGATGCCGCGGACGTTGCAGTCGATACGACGGGGGCCGCGTCAAGCACGCAGATCAGCGGCAGATTCGCGGCCAACCTTCCGCTGAATGGAAGGAGTTTTGAGGATCTGTTCACGATGACTCCAGGAGCTCTGACGGACAGCCCTCAGGCAAGCGAAGATCGAAACGGCACACGCGGGGGTGTCGGCATCAACGGCCAACGCGGCAATATGAATCGCTTCTTCGTTGACGGTGTTTCGGCCAACTTCGGACTGCCCGACCTATCATATGCGCGAAAGTTTCCAGCCTCTGGCAACTCACTCGCCCTAACCGCGATGGGAACAACGCTGAGCCTGGCCTCGGTCGATGCGCTCCAGGAATTCAAGGCGCTTGGTTCTTCATCCTCGGCGGAATACGGGGGTGCACCGGGCGGACAGTTCAGCCTGCTCACTCGATCGGGTTCAGAGCAGGTGCACGGAGCGCTGTTTGAGTATTTCCGGAACAGCGTAGCGGACAGCATTGACTGGTTTAGTGGGTTCAACGGCCTCAATCAAGGAATCAGCGGCTTGTTCAACCATGGGGATATTTCATTTCTCCCATATCATCAGAACGATTTTGGGGGAACTCTTGCATCACCCCTTCCCATTCCTCACATCGATACCCTGCAACGGAAGATTTTCCTCTTTTTTTCGGGCGAGAGAACGCATGTTTTCCAACCCACCGCTTTCCGGCTACAGTTCCTGCCTAATCTCCAGGTGCCAGCTGGCCTCCTGCCTGTCCTTCAAGACTATCCGGCTTTCGGCCAGCCAAATCCCGCGGAACCTGACTTGATTCCGATTCTCACTTCGGATTCCCTGCCGGGCAACGAGAGCACAGCCAGTATCCGCCTGGATGGAAAAATTACCTCGAAAGCATCCGCCTTTGTTCGTATCAGCAGCTCAACAAGCAACGGCCAAACGAGAAACCTGTCCTCTCTGACATCCTCTCATTTGCAATATCGCAGTTTCACTCTTGGAGTGAATCAGCAACTTTCCGCAACGTATCTAAACAACTTTCATTTCGGATACGCAGAAGGCGCTTCGCACCTTCAGACTGTTTTGGGGGATTACCCCAATCTGCCATTTCAAGCCACGGATCTAGCGACCGACTTCGGAGCGCCAACGAATTTTCACTCGCGGGCAGAATCCTATATCCGCATCGCCGGCATCGGCGAATCCGCGATCGACCAGGACGACGCGTCGGCTCACCTTGAGCAATGGAACCTGCGCGATACGCTCACCGCTCAGGCTGGACCTCAATTATTGCGCACCGGCATAGAGTATCGGCGCCTGCTTTCCGCCGTTAATCCGGCCCAGGTGTCAATTCAGGCCGATTTCTTCACTGCCGATTCATTATCGAGCAACAGGGCAACCGCTATTGCGATTACTCGAAATCAACCTGCCAAACCAGTCTTCGACGAATACTCGGCATTCGTTCAGGATGACTGGAAACTCACGCAATCCCTGACGCTTTCTCCGGGTTTGCGGTGGGAGCTAGATCCACCTCCTCACGGGGCCGACGGCGCAGACGCTTACACCCTTCTGGGATCAATGGCATCGCCGGCGACCCTGCAAATTGCTCCCAGGGGCACACCGCTCTGGCACACAAGTTGGTTCAATCTGGCGCCGCGCATGGGGGCTGCCTGGGCTGCCAGAAGGCAAGATGATCACGAACTGGTTGTACATGTTGGCGCCGGAGTCTACTTCGGCACGGATAACCAAGCCGCCGTAGAGGCCTTCGATGGCCTCGGCTTCGCGGCCACTCACGTTGCTACCAACGCCTCTGTTCCGGTTCCCTCTACGCTGTTCGATTTCTCGACCGCACCCTCTGCACCCTTTACCGGTTCGGAGGTAATCGCCTTCCCACGGCATTTTCAGTTGCCGTACAGTCTTCAGTGGAACTTCGCACTGGAACAGGCTCTCGGAAGAGGACAGACAGTCAGCGCGTCGTGGGTGGGAGCGAGTGGCCGTCGCCTCATTCAAGAGCGGCGTACCGACGTGAGCGCCACCAATCCGAACTTCGGAGAAGTCACATGGTTTCCTGGCGGTTTCTCGTCCAGCTACCAGTCGCTGCAGCTGAAGTTCCAGCGCTCCATCTCTCCAGGGCTGCAAGCCCTCGCCTCGTATGGCTGGTCTCACAACATTGACTTCGGTTCTACAGATCCGCTCTTTCCGCTGACCCGCGGGAATGCAGATATCGACGTGCGCCATAGTCTCCAGGCTGCGCTCTCGTGGAATCAGAGGACACACTCGGGTGGATGGTTCAAAGAAAATATTCTGACTGGGTGGGGAGTGGACGGACGTCTCACCGCCAGAACAGCCTTTCCGGTGAATCTGCTGGGAGATCTTTCGATCGATCCCGCCACCGGGGATCGGTACTACAGCGGTGTCGATCTGGTCCGGGGACGCCCTCTTTACTTATCAGGCCGCAGTTATCCAGGTGGACGAATCTTCAATGGCGGACCCAACGTAACCGAGCCGGCTTTTGTGTTGCCGCAAGCCTTACAGGGGGGCAATGCCCCGCGCAACATCGTTCGGGGTTTCGGTGATTTCCAACTCAATATGGCCTTACGTCGCGAACTTCATCTTCACGGATCGTGGAATCTGCTATTCCGCGCCGAGGCGTTCAATCTCACCAACCATCCAGATCTGGGATACGTAAATCCCCACATAACCGACGAGCTCTTCGGCCAGGCCCAGTTGCTTCTGAATCAGAGCTTCGGATCGCCCGGTTCCCTGTATCAACCCGGGGGCCCTCGATCTCTCCAATTGTCCTTGCGGCTCCATTTCTGAGTTGCGGTTTAGTGGCGTGCGCGTTCGCGTGCGGCGCTTGACGATGGGGGCTGGAGGTAGCAGCGGCCGCCCTCAAAGTTAGCAATGAGAGCCCAAACCAGTTCAAACCGAGCGTAGCGGAGGCTCTTTGACCGCCGGCGCCATGGACCTAGAGCCTCTCGCACTTGTTTTTTCGTCCCGCTGTTTGAGGATTTGCCGGACAGTGTGGCCGCGTCAGCACAGCCCGCATGGGCTACACCAAGTCCTCAGGGGTGCTTTTGCAGTGACTCAGTGCGAGAAGACTCGCACAACCTGCAAGCCGGAATCGGAAGCGGATCGGCCTTCCTGTACCCTCCGCTCCGCTGTCCGCAAAGGCTCGCTGCTGCGCTCCGACCGCGATGCGGCTTCGGCATTCGGTCGGAACTTGCCGGTTCGTTCGTGCGTGGGTTGACGGGGTCCCCGTCGGGAGTTGGTATGAAAACCTGACGGCGCTGCGCGATCTTTCGCCCGGCACGGCTGTCCGGCATTTCAACGTCATGCAGCATCTGATGGCGAAAGCTTCGACGATCTGGTCGAAGGAGACCGGTTTCGATCGGAATCCGGCTGACCTAGTGGAAGTGAAGCGGCCAGACGATGCGCGTGATCGCTACCTTTCTGAAGACGAGCTTCACTGTCTTATGAAGGCGCTCGACGAACGGACGTACTGCAAAGGCACGAAAGACCTGAACCGGACCAATCTGCGCCTCAGGCTAATTGTGCTGGTGGCCGTTACGACCGGAATGCGGGCGTCGGAGATATACGGACTTCGCTGGTCGGATGTGATGTACGGCGAAGGACTGCTGGCAGTGCGGGCAAAGCTGAAGGGCGGCAAGATGCGTTACGTCCCGATGCTCCCCGAACTCGCGGGGGTATTGCGGCACTATCCCGCCGTGATTGGTGAGGATCGGATTTTTGCGCCGAAGCCAGGATCGACGAGCGGCCGGCAACGTCTGGAAGGTAGTTTCGATAATCTGCTCGACCGGGCGAGCATTCGGGATTTCGCTTCCACGATCTGCGCCACACCTTCGCGT
>CAVXRC010000005.1:0-1755316 GCA_963764145.1 uncultured Acidobacteriota bacterium
GAGTTTCCTATCGCTTGAATATGGGGTGATTTGACTCAATCCAGCGCTCTACCAAATCAAGAAAGGATTTTGCGTGCAGTACGAGTTCATCTGCTTCCGTGCCAGTTGCAATTGCTGCCCCGGTATAGTCGATCTCATTCCGCTTGCGCCGGCAGGCGTCGAAGTAGTCGGCCAAGGCTTCTACAGGTTTTCCGACGGCCAGCTTGGTTCCTTCGAAGGTTAGTCGATGATGTCCGGGAACACTGGCGATCCGGTATCCGGCACATGCAATGGCCATTCTTCCAGTTTGCAGTGCAGCGTTATAAGCGGTAGCGAAGCGGCGATCTTCGGAGAGCGCTGGAATTGTTGCGTCAGAAAGGTCACGTGCCACAAGGCGACGTATTAGAGTCAATTCCTGGACGGAGGTTGTGTGCCGGTGGACCTTATTGTCTTGAAGCAGTTTCTTCCAGCTCATCTAGAGTGCCCTTGAGTGAAATGGTCTTGCCTTTCAAGACTGTTTTGAGGAAGTGGTCTCCCGCGGCCAGTTTGCGTCGAAACTCTTCCAAAGAAAAAAGGGTGACGCTAACCTCGCGGCCGAAGCGAGACTCAAGCTTACGCAAAGAGGGAAGGAGATCGATCTGCTTGAGCGAGCCCACGATCATCAGATCCACATCGCTGGCGGACTTTTCTTCACCTCGGGCGACAGAACCATAAAGCAGCGCCAATTCGATTCGGTCGTCGAATCGATTGAGTTCCGCTTTCAAAGCCGGTACCATTCCGGCGGTTTTTTTGATCAACCCGCTCATCTCCGGGAAGACCGGCGATTCCGTGTTCGCTTTGTAATAAATTCGCCGGCCATCCTGCCGTCGCATCAAGATCCCAGACCCAACCAACGCCTCCAACTCTCGTTGAAGGCTGGAGGGCGTCACTCCCAGTTGCCGAGCCAACTCGGTCATGAACCACCAACGCTCCGGCTGAAGCAACGTGGCAGAGAGCACACCCGCCCTGATGGAGGGAAACAGAGCATCGAGAGTGGCGTCTATACGCATAATGCGTAATTATATACGCTTTTTACGTATACCCAAGAAAGGGATCTCGTTCCTCACTGAGTTGGTTAAAGTGCGGTCGTGCTACGATGTCGCCAATGAGCGTGTTGCGGACAGTTGCGGAGCACTTAAGTTGTTCGCTAATGTTGCTACGATTCTTACCGATGCGTTCTGGTTCTCAGCAGTGCGTTAATGTTGCCCAAAGGGAGCGCTTTCACGGCGATAACACGGGTTCAAATCCCGTCGGGGACGCCAAATAGAATCTGAGCCTTACAGCGATTGCCGCGATTTGACGTGGGCACAGATGGGCACAAAAGTGCTCCGCAACTTGCGCCGCGGAGCGAGCCAAACACTGTGGTTATCCGGCTATTTTCGCGAAGTTCGTGGGCACAAATGGGCACAAAACGCTACGGACGATGCTATTTCTTTCGTTTCTCCGTACTGACCAAAAGACGCACAACCTTCGTCTGAGCCCTTCGCTTCTTGTCGGTGATTGCCTGAGTTTACGTGTCCAGCGTCACCCTGGCGGAGGCGTGACGGAGCAGTTCCTGCATCACCTTGATATCAGCGCCCGTGGCGCGTAGCAAGGTCGAATACGTGTGGCGGAACGTATGCCATCCTAATCGGCCACTGATCCCGAGGTTGATCGCGACGGGGCGGATGATCTTCCGCATGATCGGTTGTCCCCAATATGGCAGGCGTCCACCCGAATTCACACTGGCGAAGACCCAGTTGCTCTCTGCGCGGTAGTGGGATTGGGCACGCCATACTCCTAGAGCCTCGGCTAGACGGTCGTCCATCGGAATGGGTCTCTGCGAGGCTTCCGTCTTGCATGGGCCCACGACTTGAAAGACGATTGAGCGGGTCACGCTGATCTGATGCCGATCGAAGTGAAGGTCACCCCATTTGAGGGCAAAGAGTTCGCTCATCCGCAGACCGGTGCCCGCCGCCATCAACACGAGCGTTCTCTCTCTCAGTGGAAGTGCCTCAATCAACCTTCGTACTTCACCGGAGGTCAAAACAATTGGGATCTTCTTACGTTTTGCGCCTTGCCGCACGAGTCGAATGGGATTCGTGTCGCAGATTCCGTGGCGGACCCCATGATTGAACAGCATGCTCATCAGGTTCCGAAGCTTGGCACAGCTCGCCCTCGCAAGGGGGAGAGACCGTAGCCAAAGCTCCACCTCTCCGGCTTTAAGCGTTTTGGTCGGGTGTTCATTCCAGCGTGGCACGATCCATTTCCGAAGGTTGCCTTCATAGCTGTTTCGCGTAGAGAAGGTGCGCCAAGCGAACTCAGCTCTAAGCTCGCGCTGGCGGAAATGCTGCACAAGATCTCCGATCGTAATTGCTGGCTGGGTTGATTTCACGTTTGGATTGATTTCAATCTGGAGGGCGGCGATAGCCCGTCGCGCCCCGGACTCATCTGCGATCTGGTCCGTTGAACCAACGATGATTCGGCGGTGGCGCCGTGTGCCGGTTGGACCCGGCTCGCGCCATCTGAATTCCCACACTTTGGATTGACTATGTCGCGCTCTTCGTACCAAGCTTCCTTTTTGCATGATTACTCCTTTCCCGAACCGACAGTTTCTGGCAGTCTGAGGAGCATTTTCGGCGTATTTCGCGGACAGCAGCCGAGGTCATCGCTTTCCTGCGGAAGTGCCCCATCTAAGCGTGACCGTCTAGTGAATCCGGCGCAGTACTGTGATGGGAATGGAGCCATCCGGTCGAGCAGCCATCTTCCAGGAAAGCTCATCTCCATTCATGTCGCCTCGGCACAATTGGATACCAACAATTTGCCTGCCAGTCATCGATCTTTCGAGAGTTGGCTGTCAGGAAGCGGGCCTCTGGATTAGCCCAAGGTGCACTACGCTCTTGCTCTCCAATTCGGTTCGTCAACTTGTACGGCCTTGGAGGGTATCTCGAACAATTGGATCTTGTCCTGAAAACGCATCTAAGATCAGATCCCTCGAAGGAAATGGATCAAAGCTAATCTAGCGTTTTCAATTTTGGGAATCACGCGCGCTCTTTAATGACCCGAGATACTTCGCGCCATGTAATCGAGTGATGCCACAAAAAATGAATGACCGCGCTTGACAGAGAATCGAGTTGCCCTTAAGCTCTGCTCATGACGCTTCGTCTGCACATTGGTTGTTGTCGCCCGCGCCGTAATTCGAGTGCGTGGCGACCGATGATGTGCGTGACAAGCTAACTTTCGAAGCGATCTTGTAGAGAGAGACGCTCTGATAAGAAGGCCCGTTCACCCGCATTCGGGACGGGCCTTTTGACTGTCTCACGCCAGCACCGCTCATCCTCCCAAATCCGGTTAGCGAACGGAAGAGCACTCCCTTCCGGCGTAGACTCCTGTGTCGGCCAACGCCTATGCAGGCTCAAAGATCGCTGTCCAAATAGGCCATCAAGTTAACACCTGTATTGAGAGGGGCAACACATGCTGAAGAAGTTAGTGGTAGTGGCGATGCTTTCAACCGCGGCGTTTGCGCAAGAGCCGTCTAATGCTGCCGACCGAGCGGCGGACTCACATCACACGCTGGCAACCAAAGCGAAACAGCTGACTAACGAGGAGTTCGATAGTTATCTTGGGCATCCGGAGAAGGTTCTTTTGCTGGACGTGCGGCGGCCGGACGAAGTCTCTTCAATTGGCGGATTCCCCGTCTATCTCAGTATCCAGTCGAAGGACCTGAAGAATCATCTGAGCGAGATTCCGCGGGATCGGCCAATCATCACGGTTTCAAATCACGCCGCCCGGGCCAGCGTTGCTGCCGATCTGTTGGAGAGCAGCGGATTCAAGGTACTTGGCGCGGTCGGAGCAGATACCTATCAGAAGGCTGGCGGCAAGCTTGCCGTAAAAATACCCATTCCACCTGCCGTCCAGAGCGGCCAGCCTGGATCTGCTGCCGTCAACACACACGGGCAGTCCGGATCGAATTGAGCCGCCATGACCGATTTGAACCAAAAGCGACCTGGTCCATTCGTTCGTGGCATTCTCGCGGTGTTGGCATTTTGCATCGTTGGGGCTACCGGTACCGCACAAATACTGTTGAACCAGAAGGCGCTATCGACGGACGCGGCGCTCGCGGTCTCAAATGGAGCATTGGAAAGGTGTCAGGCGGATGGATACCACATCAGCCTGACGGTGCTCGATGCCAGCGGTCTCGTCAAGTTGCAGGTGCGTGGAGACGGTACAGGTCCACACACCCTGGAGCACAGCCGTCGTAAAGCCTACACGGCGCTCACATTCAAACGCACCTCGGCAGAGACCGCAAAAGCTTGGGCCCAGGCTAAAACGCCGCCAGCCATTGAAGGTACGGTGGGAGCCGCGGGCGGCGTACCTATCAAAGCAGGCGATGAAATCATCGGGGCAATCGGAGTGAGTGGTGCACCCGGAGGAGATAAAGATGAGGCTTGTGCCGATGCGGGTATCGCAAAGATCTCAGCGTTGTTGAAGTAACAATCCATCTTCTTTTTCCGCGCTTAGTGAACGCGGGTTCAGCGATGCCTTTTCGAAAGCCAGGCTTCCCCTTGTCGCACTGGCTGCTCGGACCGCGCGCGCGGGTGAGCCCTGTCTCGAATTGACGACGAGTGAATCCCCAAGATTTGACAATTGATTTGGTGCAAGTTCTTCCTTGCGCCTGGAGGTCGAGACGTAATGCTGAACAAGCTTTTCATTGCACTCATGGTGGGCACTCTCAGTGTGGCAGCAACTGCACAGACTGCAAGCGATGCCATCGTTGCAGGGACTGTGTCGGATCCATCCGGCAGACTGATCGAAAATGCCTCCGTGACCGTCAGAAACGTCGCGACCGGAATCATTACGCGAGTCGTGACCAACAAGTCCGGGCATTATCGCACACCTCCACTCAGGATCGGCGAGTATACGCTACGAATCGAAAGTAGCGGATTCAGGCAGTTCAACGAATCCGAGATCATTCTGGATATTGGGTCAGTCAGCCAAATTGACGCAACGCTCGAGGTGGGAGAGACACAGGACACGGTCGAGGTGCATGCCGGTACGGAAGAACTGCTGCAGAAGTCGGACTCTTCCGTTGGGACGGTCATTACGAATCAGGCAATTGAAGAACTTCCCCTGAATGGCGGGGGTACGGGCCGTGACTATCTGCAACTTGCGATCCTCTCTCCGGGAACCACCCCTGCAGTTCCCACAAGTACCGGAAATGGTGGCGGGATTAGTATCGGTGGCCAGCCAGGAGCCCAGGCGGCCTTCCTGCTCGATGGGATCGACAACAATAATCAGCAGATTCTCACGGCTCATACAGGGCAAAAGGAAGTCATTAAGCCGTCGATCGATGCCATCAGTGAGTTCAAAGTGGAGACAACCAGCTACTCAGCCGAGTATGGCCGCTCTTCATCCGGCGTTGTAAGCGTGGATCTGAAGTCAGGCACGAACACCATTCACGGAAGCGCATTCGAGTTTATTCGTAACGAGGCGGTAGACGCATTACCAGACTTTTCCGCGACCAAGCTGCCATTCAAATACAACGATTTTGGCGGAACATTGGGCGCTCCGATCCGGAGAGACCGCGCTTTCCTTTTCGGGGACCTTGAGTTTTTCCGCCTTAGGACTCAGACCACGGCTTACAGCCTGGTTCCGACCGCTGAGCAAAAGGCTGGACAGTTCGCGACGCCGGTATACCAGCCCAACACGTACAACGGCACCTCTCGGACGCCCTTTCCGAATAACCAGATCACGAGCGGCATTGATCCAGTCGCGAAGAGTCTTTTACAGTACTTTCCCGCACCAAATTTTACGGGGAGCGGAGGGCTTGCAGCGAATAACTACTTCTTCAATCAAAGTGGAGACCAGAATAACTATCGATGGGATCTTCGCGCGGACGAAGCACTCCACGGCAATCAAAGTCTCTTTGAGCGATATAGCTCGGAACAGGTTCGCAACGCACTGTCCAGTTCGCTTCCTCCTTTGAACGGGCAGTACTACGCAGGAACGGGCGCGCAATCGGCCAACAGCCAGGCCTTTGTAGTGGGGTATGACGCATCCATTTCTACGCATTGGCTGGGGTCAGTTCGCGCTGGCTGGAACAGGATTCACTGGAACGAAACTTTTCCCAAACAAAGTCTCACCGGCATTGGCATTCCGGGCGTGGCGGAAATCAATCCGGGTTTTTCTGAAATTCTGATCTCGAATTTTGCAACCATCGGGGTAAGCAACGTCCCGAATACCGATGACAGCCAAGATCGCGAGATTGCCGCAAACCTGACTTGGAATAGAGGTTCTCACACATTCAGGTTCGGGTGGCAGGAATATTGGCTGCAAACGAATTTCAATAGCTCGCAGTTGACGAGCGGAATCTTCACCTTCAACGGTGAATACAGTGCGCAGACGCCGACCGCTACCCCTTCGAATGACCAGAGGTTCGCGGACTTTCTTCTCGGGGCGGTGTCTCAGGAGAAGCTTTCCAGTCCATCCATTCTGAACTTCCGTTCGGCCTACACCCACGTTTTCGCACAGGATGACTGGAAGGTGAACCGAACCCTTACGCTGAATCTTGGCCTGCGTTACGAACTCAGTCCTCCTGCTGTCGACAAATACGATAAGATCGCAAACTTCGATGAGGATACCGATCCGGCCAATCCAAGGCTGGTCTATGCCGGCGAGTTCGGCGGCGGACGCTCACAACGGGCTCTACAGAACGTGAGTTACACAGGATTGGCTCCTCGGGTGGGTTTTGCCTATAGCCCGGCGAACAGCAAGACCGTTCTTCGCGGCGGCTATGGAATCTTTTACTCCAACGTGATCACCGTCGGCGGAATGCAGTCGATGGAGAACAACCCTCCGGTAAACAAGCTGCGGTTGACCACTTCACCAAGTCCTGTGGCGCCGAGTGAGTTTCTTCAAAACGGCTTCGCCAGCGACGCGCTCTCGTTAACCAATGCCAACGGGAAGAAGAATGTCACGCTGGTATCCTTCGACCGTCATGCGGCGATTCCCGTTGACCAACAGTGGAACATCAACTTCCAGCATGCTTTTCCGTTCGGAATTGTGGCGGAAATCGGATACTACGCGAATAAGTTCGACCACAATTGGTGGCAAGTGGATGGCAACCCCGCGCCTGCTACCCCCACCTCGTCACTGCCCACCGGAGGAATCAATGCCAACCGTCGCTATCAATCAACGATCATTCCCGAGGTGACCGGAAGCCCCACGATCTACCTGGGTTCGGTGAGCAGGGTATGGAAAGAAGGCTGGAGTCAATACAACGGGTTGCAAGCGAAGGTAGAGAAGCGCTATTCGAAAGGGCTCAGCTTTCTGGCCGGCTATTCGTATTCGAAGACGATCGGCGTCGGCGATACGCAGCAGTTTCAAGATCCCAACAACATTTGGGCAGAGCGCGCCCGGTCAAGTACCGACATGAGGCATCACTTTGTAGGAAGCGGTGTGTATTTCCTTCCTTTTGGCCGAGGGAAGGAGATCGGAAATGGCTGGAATCGCTGGGTCGATGGCGCTGTGGGAGGCTGGGAATTCAGCCCTATCGTTACCGTCAGTTCAGGCACTCCCCTCAACGTCACCGAATCAAAAAATCCCTCGAACAGTGGCGGGACGGCCGATCGGCCCAACTTAGTTGGGAAGCCCTACCAATCTGGAACTGTTGCAGCAAATTCCACTTGCTCAGCACCGTCCGGCGGAACCCACACGGCTGCCCAGTGGTTCAATCCGTGCGCCTTCGAAGTTCAGGCCTCCGGAACGTATGGAAACACTCCTCGCAACTACATCACATCGCCGGGTGTGGTGAACCTCGATGCGGCCGTTCACAAAACCTTCGTCATCAATGAGCGACTTCAGGCCCAATTGCGCCTCGAATCGTTCAATGTGACAAACACACCGCACTTCGGTGCCCCGGCTCTGAACGTGCAATCGCCAACGACTCTGGGAACCATCACGACAGTGAATGGAAATCCAAGGCAGAACCAGCTTGCATTGAAGATCTCCTTCTAGGAATCGAGGAGTTTGCTTTGCTGACCCAATCTCCGACGAGCCCAATCTTGCTGCAGGTTTGCCAGTGGATCTACAACACACATTTTTCGACGTCGATCCGCGAATCCGTGTGGGTGTTTCCGATCATCGAATCCATGCACGTTCTTTCAATCACGGTATTGGTGGGTACAATTGCCATCTTCGATTTCCGGCTTCTCGGAATGGTAATGAAGCGCGAGCCAGTATCTGCCGTGGCGCGCCAGGTGCTGCCGTGGACCTGGGTCGGATTCGCGATCATGTTCGCTACCGGTCTTCTTCTCTCAGTGGCCGAAGCGGCAACCAACTACTACAACCTTGCATTTCGCATCAAGCTGGTCCTTATCGTTTTGGTCGGCTTGAATCCGCTGATCTTTCACCTCTCGGTCTATCGAAAGGTTGCATCGTGGGATAACGCCGCGATCACCCCGCGTCGAGCCCGAGCAGCGGCAACGTGCTCACTGTTGCTGTGGGCCGGAATCATCGTTGCAGGCCGCATGATTGCATACCTCGAAAAGCCGTAGCCAAAAGGAGAAGCCTCATGATGATCTTTCTTGCATTCTGCCGCTGGCTGGCGAATACACCCTTGGGAGTCACTATGCGCGATTCCACATGGGACTTCGCGATCGTGGAGATCGGACACCTTCTCGCGATGGCCATCTTTGGCGGCTCCGTGCTGCTGATGGATCTACGTTGCCTGGGCCTGGGATTCCGTAACCAGCCTGTCGGGCAGGTTGCACGCGAACTGCTGCCACTTACAGGCGGCGGCGTCATGGTCATGCTAGTTTCAGGGGTTCTTCTGGTGGCAAACGGTCCCGTTCGCTATTACTACAACCCGGCATTTCGCATCAAGATGGTTCTCTTCGTCGTCGCCATCTTCGTCCATTTCTTCTTTCAGATCGCCCTGGCGCGGACATCGGCACACCGCGAGAAGGAGCCGGTATGGCTGAAACTTACGGCGGTCTGCTCGCTGTTTCTCTGGCTCAGCATTGGCGTGGCCGGCCGCGCCATCGGTTACGTGTAGGCGGCTTCGCCAATGCGCGCGAGACAGTTTGAACCCAACGCAATAACAAAGGAGTCATTCGATGAAGAAGCTTCTATTCGGCCTCGCCATTGGCATCACGGGGTCCTCCATTCCTGCCCTCGCGCATCACTCTTTTGCGGCGGAATACGACGCGAGCAAACCAATCACGCTCCATGGGAAACTCACGAAACTTTCCTGGGTTAATCCGCACGGCTGGGTCTATGTCGATGTGGTGAATAACGATAAATCAGTGACAAGTTGGGCAGTCGAGTTTGGCAGCCCCAACGCACTTCTGCGGCGCGGTCTCCGAGAAACCGACTTCCCACTCGGGATCGAGCTAACCGTCAACGGATATCTCGCCAAAAACGGTAAAAAGATCATCAACGGTACGTCTGTGAAACTCCCCGATGGACGCAGCCTTTTCACAGGTTCAGTTGGAACAGGTGCGCCGGGTGATCCGGGAACGGGCCAATGATGCTCATAAACTTCACATCTGAAATGCGACTTAAGAGATTGGGAAAGGCTGTTCTTCTAGGCTGGATGGCCGCCGCGGCGTTTGTTACATTGGCCCCGGGCCAGGCCCCGTCGTGGCCCTCGATTCCGCGCCTCTCCGATGGCAAGCCGGACTTCAACGGCATTTGGCAGGCTATCGGAGGCGCAGACACCGACCTACAGGACCATGTCGCGGATAAATTCGCTCCCGGCGCCCAAAGCGTCGTGGAGGAACACGAGATTCCTTATCTGCAGGCCTCTCTCAAGCAGCGTCACGAGAATTTCGCGAACCGAAACAGCGCGGATCCCGCGACTGCCAAATGCGATTTGCCGGGAGTTCCGCGCATCACATACGCTCGCAATCTTCCGTTTCAGATCTTTCAAAATCCGGATGGGGACAAGATCACTATGCTTTATGAATTTGCCGAAGCGCACCGGTTTATTTATACCAACGGGACGCCGCATCCACCCGGCCACATCAACTGGTGGATGGGGGACTCGCGCGCTAAGTGGGAGGGTGACACCCTTGTTGTGGATTCGGTCGACTTCAACGACTCCACATGGTTCGATCACGCCGGCGATTATCACAGCGATGCTCTTCACGTAGTGGAGGAGTACAAGCTTCTGGATCTCGACCACATCGACTACCGAGTTGAGATCGATGATCCGAAGATCTTCTCGAAGCCCTGGCATATCGATCTCATCCTCTACCGGCGCAAGGAAAAGAACGTTCAACTTCTGGACTACGTCTGCTACGCGTTTCAACTCGAGAAATACTACCCGTGACGGCCACTAGCGCAACTGAAGGGGAATGGGAGAGCCACACGTGAAGAGCAAGCAACTTGGTGTAACAAACAAAATTGCAATCGGAATGGCGATAGCAATGGGAGCATGCGCTACCGTGCTTGGGCAGAGCGCAGATATCAACGCCAATTCGTCGTCGAAGACGACCTGGGAACCGAAGAGGCTGAGCGATGGCCAACCCGATATTCAGGGAGTATGGACGACGGTGTATTACGGAATGGGCTGCTTGACAAATCCCACTAACGGCGACGTCAATTGTGTCCCGCCTCCCGGCCCGCGGCCTGCCCCAGGCACCGCCAACGCAGGCGGACCACCAGCACCCGACGCTAGCGGACATACGCTGGGGATGCGTGGACACGGCAATCCGCCTGACATCGCGAATCTGCCGCCAGGGCAAGACGGTTCAGGGCAGCGGATCCCGGGCGCTCGTCGGATGCGCAATGCACCCAGCAGGATCGTTGATACCGCGGATTACGACATACCGTACACAGCGGAGGCTCTGCGTCACCAGCAGGATCTCTTTGCGCATTATTACGAGCCCGCCCGCTACGGAGATATCGATCCCCAACAGCGATGCTGGCCTTTGGGAGCGGTCCGTCAGTTCACGTGGCACGATGTGCAGATTGAACAGTTCTCGGGATACGTTGTCCTGATCTTCGAGGGCGCGGAGCAGTACCGCATCATCTACCTCGACGGGCGGCCGCATGTCGGAAGAGATTTGAAGCTTTGGTTTGGCGACGCGCGAGGCCACTGGGAAGGAACAACACTGGTAGTCGACACGACCAGCAATAACGCCAAGGGCCGATACAGCCGAGCTGGCGACTTTTCAAGCGACAAGGTCCACTATATCGAGCGCTTCAAATTCACTGATGCCGACCACTTCCGTTATGAAGCGACCGTCGAAGACCCTTCAATATATACACGCCCATGGACGTTTGCTTTTGACGAGCATCGTGCATTCTTTGGCGGAGATGGCGGCGCGCCCGAAGGCCCCGTGACGGCCGAATCACAAGCCAAATACGAGAACTGGGAGGAGGCCTGCCAGGAGGGCTTGATCCCTGGAGGAAACGACATACCAGGGTTGCCGGCTGAGCCTCCGGACAACGATGCTGCGCATTACTGAGATCGCTCCTGGCTTTGCTACCTCGGACCATCCTCACAATGGAGAAAGACCTATGCGTGATATCTGCCTTACCGCTTCGGCGTTGGTACTTGCTGCTCTCGCTTCCTTCCAGACAGCTACGGCGCAGCGAACCCCCCTTGCTGCCGGAGTGGAAAGAGTCTGTGCAATCGACTTCAACAAGGATGCCAAGCATCCAGCACGTGTGGAGGATGCGGCCCTGCCGTGCCTTCAGCAGGTTGCCGACAGGTTGAAAGCTCTACCGAACGCCAAGCTAGTCCTGGTCGGCATCTCACATCCTCTCTATGACCATGCCGAGGAGGATCACGGAATGGAACGCGAGGGGGAAGACATGACAGGTACCGACATCCGTTTCAGTGACATCGCCGCCTATCGTGCTATCAATACGAAGGATTACCTGACCCGGTGGTTGAAGGTCGATCCGGCTAGGATTATTCCGACCACCGATGAGTATGCGCTCGGCCAAAAGGTGATCTTCTACACGGTGCCCGGCGATGCCGACTTCCTGCATAACTACACCAGGACGACGCCTACCAACGAATCCAAGTGCACGATTACTCCGTGCCCGAACCCCGACGAAGACGTGTTGACGGCCCAACCGCGTTCGCGGATCGATCCCCATTCTCTACGTCGCGTCTCAGAGTGAATAGAACCGGAAGGCGCTACTCAATAGTTAAATCGTGAACATTTGTTGCTCTTGAGGGTTTCAGCAGAACGCTGGTTAGCGCTTGCAGACAGTTACTACCCGTGGTACAAACATAAGAAGCGATGAATAGCCGCGTCCAATTCGGTTCTTTGGCCTTGGCCCACAGGCACCCCGCCTGTTGTTGTCGTTAGCATTTTCTCTGCGCCTTCCGGCGCGTGTTTCCATCCTCAATTAAGTTCACTCATACAAGGAGCATTCCTGTATGTCTCAGTCGTCTCGTCAGTCAGGATTTCGCTTATCGCTCGATTCGTGGGCGGTACTTCTCGCCATCGCGCTCACAATTCTTGTTCGCTCAGGAATTCTCAAGACGGTGTCCTGGTAATCCATTCAGCAAGGAGCCTGCTATGGCTGATTCTGTCGCATTGCCGCAGCCTCGCGTTGTGTCTCTTCCGGCGCGCATCTTCGCCCTCGTACCCGGAGTTCTTCTGCTCGGCGCAGTTGGATTTGCGGGGAAGTTCATCGAGCAGTTCATTGCGCGCTATGGGAAAGCACATCATCTTGTGTTGCCCAACATTGAATATGTCCTCTGGGCGATTCTCCTCGGTCTGCTCATCTCCAACACCATCGGCGTTCCGGCGCTCTTCCGCGCCGGAGTGGCAACTTACGAGTTCTGGCTGAAAGTCGGCATTGTGCTCCTCGGCGCGCGTTTTCTGGTTGGAGATGTTCTGCGCCTGGGCGGTATCTCGCTCGTTCTTGTTTTTATCGAGATTGCGCTATCTCTGACGTTTATGACGCTTCTGGGCCGCGCCTTCGGCCTTCGACCGAAGCTCACGACCCTGCTGGCCGTCGGGTCTTCGATCTGCGGCGTCTCGGCAATCATTGCGACTCAGGGCGCTATCGATGCGGACGAGGAAGACTCGTCCTACGCGATCGCGGCAATTCTGGCGCTTGGCGCGCTCTCCCTTTTCCTGTTTCCCCTTATCGGGCATTCACTTCACCTGACTGACCGCGGATACGGGTTATGGGCGGGCCTCGCAGTGGATAACACGGCCGAAGCTTCGGCGGCCGGCGCGCTCTACTCGGATGCTGCCGGCAAGGTTGCGGTACTGGCGAAAACCTGCCGCAATGCCATGATCGGCTTCGTCGTCCTGGGATACGCGCTCTACTGGGCTTCGAAGGGCCAAGCCGGAAAGGTGGGAAACAAGGCCTGGTTCCTTTGGGCCAAATTCCCGAAGTTCGTTCTCGGTTTTCTGCTGATCTCGATCCTGGCCTCGGTTGCATTCTTCTCGAAGCCGCAGCTTGTCGCTATCGGGAACCTGTCTCGGTGGGCGTTCCTCCTCACCTTCGCAGGAGTTGGTCTCCGGACAAATCTCCGCGAACTGAGCAAGCAAGGAGCGCGACCATTTCTCGTGGGAGCGATCGGGGAGATTGCGATCGCAGCCTTGACGCTTGGGCTAGTCTTCGGAGCAACGACGTTCTTCCAACTTTAGTCTGGGTCTGTGTCATTGGACCCAAACGAGCGCCGGTGGCGAAGTGGCAAACGCGCTGGTCTGCAAAACCGGTACTCGCGGGTTCAATTCCCGCCCGGCGCTCCAATACTCGACTACACCTGCAATGGGTTGTAATCAACGACTCACCCGCCCAAGGAGATTTGTGCATGATCGTCGTAGGAGCAAGAGCGATTTTCTCCAAGATTGTCACAGCGCTTCTCCTAACAGAGCTGGCGGCGATTTCGGGCGCTCAGGAAACTAGGAATGCCACTTCCATGGGAGGCTCGCCGGCGGGCACGTGGATCGGTGCGGCGCAGTTTAACTCTCGCGAGGTTCCGCTTCGGCTTGAGATCACCGGAAACGGCGATCAGGTGCGGGGCGCGCTGGTGAATGAAAAGGAGAGGTCGTCCGCTTCGAGTGGCAGCTTCACGAACGGGCACCTGATCCTCCACTTTGACTATTACGCAAATACGCTCGATGCGACGATCAAAGATGGGACGCTGACCGGAACCTTCAGCGGCCGAGGCCGCAGCATACCAGTCCGGGCCGAACTGAACGGAAAACTTCCCGCAGCAGACGCGAATCCGCCGCGCATCGCCGGTCTGTGGAAAATAGCGGTGGAGAACGGAGCTAAAGGCGAGCACTCCTGGAGCCTTCAGGTTCGACAGACTGGGCCCAATGTCGACACCGTGATCGAGCGCATCGATGGAGACACGGGCAACCTGTATGGCATTTGGCGTGGCGGTGCATTCGCGGTCAGCCACTTCACAGCGGCAGGTCCAAACTTGGCCGTGCTCCGCCCGCAAATGGACGGAAGCCTGCAAGTGGAGACCTCGGCACACGGTGGCGGCGTGCAGAGCTTTACTGCCCATCGAGTTTCGGCCGTTCGCACCGTTGCCTTGGAGAGCCCAGACGATCCCTCGCACCACACGTCACTCAAGAATCCCGATGCACCGCTGGCCTTCCGATTTCCCAATCTCAGCGGCAAGCTGATTTCGAGCACCGATGCTGAGTTTACTCACAAGGCTGTGATTGTCGGCATCGGAGGAAGCTGGTGCCCCAACTGCCAGGATGAGGCGCCGTTCCTTGAGAAGCTCTACCGCAAATACCGCGACCGGGGATTGGAAGTCGTGGAACTGAGCTTCGAGGAGCCATCACAACTCCAGAATCCTGTGCGCCTGAAAGCAGTGATTCAGCGTTACGGCATCACCTACCCAGTGTTGGTTGCCGGTACTCCAGATGAGCTGAATGACAAGATTCCGGGTGTGACGAATCTGAACTGCTGGCCGACAACATTCTTTGTGGGGACGGATGGGCTGGTGAAGGCCATTCACACGGGATATGCCGGGCCTGCCACTGGCCGCGACAATCATCGGCTTGAAAATGATATGACCGTCGAAGTTGAGCACCTGCTTGCGGGTAAGGTCTCGTCACAAGGGCCAAGGTCGGGCCAAGTGGCACGGAGACAGTAAGCAACGAACCACAGAACCGATGCCTTCTCAGCCAGACGCCGCATGGTATTCGATGAATATCCGTCCGCGCCTCAAATGAGCTGAATCCACTATCGCTTAAAGATCGGCTGAGTTGAGTCAATCCATCGCTCGACAAGGTCGAGAAAGGCCTTGGCGTGCAGTAAGAGCTCGTCCGCCTCAGTCCCTGTTGCAATTGCTGCCCCGGTATAGTCGATCTCATTCCGCTTGCGCCGGCAGGCGTCGAAGTAGTCGGCCAAGGCTTCTACAGGTTTTCCGACGGCCAGCTTGGCTCCTTCGAAGGTTAGTCGATGATGTCCGGGAACACTGGCGATTCGGTATCCGGCACATGCAATCGCCATCTTTCCAGTTTGCAGTGCAGCGTTGTAAAGGGTAGCGAAGCGCCGATCATCGGAAAGCACTGGAATTGTTGCGTCAGAAAGGTCACGTGCCACAAGGCGACGTATTTCGGTCAAGTCCTGGATCGAGGTTCTGTGTCGATGGACCTTATTCTCTTGATGCAGTTTCTTCCAGCTCATCCAATGCACCCTTCAGGGAAATGGTCTTACCCTTCAACACAGCTTTAAGGAAGTGGTCTCCCGCAGCCAGTTTGCGATTAAACTCTTCGGATGAAAAAAGCGTAACGTTGACCTCGCGCCGGAAACGAGACTCAAGCTTCCGCAAAGCGGGAAGTAGGTCGATCTGTTTGAGCGAGCCCACGATCATCAGGTCCATATCGCTGCCGGACTTCTCTTCACCTCGCGCGACAGAGCCGTAAAGGAGCGCCAACTCGATTCGGTCGTCAAATCGCTTGAGTTCCGCTTTGAGGGCTGGCACGATTCCGGCGGTCTTTTCGATCAATCCCTTCATCTCTGGGAAGACAGGCGAATTGGTATTCGCTTTGTAATAGATTCGCCGCCCATCCTGCCGCCGAAGGAGGATCCCGGATCCAGCCAAGGCTTCCAATTCTCGTTGCAGGCTGGATGGAGTCACACCCAGTTGTCGGGCCAACTCAGTCATGAACCACCAACGCTCCGACTGAAGGATAGTAGCGGAGAGCACCCCGGCCCTGATGGTGGGAAAGAGGGTGTCTAGAGTGGGATCATCCATACGCATATTACGTAATTATATACGCAGTTTGCGTATATATGTCGACAAGCGGTTTCGGTGCCCCCGAAGGAAAAGATCAAACTCTGAGTGGTCTTTCGAGGGGCCTGGTGCTACGATTCTGTCCAATGAGCATTGTCGGGGACAATTGCGGAGCACTTAAGCGGTTCGTTAATGTTGCTACGATTCGTTCCGATGCGTTCTGGTTCTCAGCAGTGCCTTAATGTTGTGAGTTGGTCGCGCCCTTTCACGGCGATAACACGGGTTCAAATCCCGTCGGGGACGCCAATATAGAATCTACAGGGATCGCCAAAGATCTGGTGTGGGCACAGATGGGCACAAATGCTCCGCAACTTGTGCCTCGGAGCGAGTCGAGCACTGTGTTTATGCCTCTTTTCGAGCGAGTCTTGTGGTCACAAATGGGCACAAGCCGTTGGGCGTCTAAGGCGAATTCTTTCGTGTCACGCAATTCCCTAGGAAACGCACAACTTTCGTCTGAGCCCTTCGCTTCTTGTCGGTTATCGCCTGAGTGTACGTGTCCAGCGCCAACCTGGCGGACACAGGGCGAATCAGTTCCTGCATCACCTCGATTTCAGCACCCGCGTCGCGTAGCAAGAGTGGATCCGTATGGCGGAACGTATGCGTCGTCCTAATCGGCCACTGACCCGGAGGTTGATCGCGACGTGGCGCATGTCCTCTATTTCAGGCGTGGCAGCGCCCTTTCCCCATGTGCGGGTTCAATGATGTTCGGAATTGCTTTGAAGGTGGCGGCTGCCATTGTCGCCGATCTCCGGATCAGATCGATCTCTACCTTGGTCTTGATGGCTTGCAGCGGTTCGATAAGCGGAGCACAATCGCCCGTTCGGGCTTTGGGAAGCATTGACGCGAGCAGGTCGGCAATGCCTGCGTTGAATCGTAATGATGAGGAGTAGCTGGATGGCTGCATCTGGGGCGCGAGTTCGATGGCCAATGCCGAACTGCGCAGCGCGCGCGTGTCAATATTGTCCAGCGGCGGGGTGCGAAGGGCCGCAACTGGTGTTGTGAGGGAGTCAAGCGAACCAGCCTTGTAAGGGACCATGCGGGCGTCGGAAGTGGATTGCGCGATTTCAAGTTCATCCTCCGGAAGGACGACTGTAGCCAGACCGTCGCGGTCGAACACTACCACGCTTGTGCCGAGTACGGGCCAGTAGCCGCTCAATAGCAACACGTTTGTGGGGGACGCGCAAATGACTGCGTCCAGGTTGGCCTTCTCTAGCGCGTCCTTCACTCGCCTTCGCCGCTCTCCATCTATTGCCACGCGCGCGAACCTTTCCTGCGAAAAACGTCGAGCCCTATATTGCGCCGACAGAGCTTACGATGCGGCAACTGTCTGGGGGTTGTGTCGTAATCCCACCTGCATGTTCACCGGCATGAAAGGCTCACTGGATGGAGGAAGCGCTTCAAGCGAACACCACGACAAGCGTCTGCCGCATAGCAGAGTTATTAAGCGGCGGTTGATAGCTGCAGTGGGACGGTTCTTCCCCAGGAGCTAAGCAAGACCTAATCAGTCGCTTAACCCGTGTGGGATAGCGTAGTTCGACAGCGCGAATTTCGAGGGTCGCCAACAGATACCAACCTGGTGGAGCGCTACTCTCCGGCAACCGACAGCCCGCGTGCATCGCGCTCATGCAGCTTGCAGAAGGTCTCTTGAGTTCTGCCCCGAACTCGCTATCTGATTGCGCAGTTCGCTCAAGCAGCGCCTGTCTTCATCGCGGGCTATATAAGGCTCCGCCTGTCCACGACGCGGCGTAAGCCAGCCATGATGAAGCGATCCCTCCCCACGTAAATCGCAATGTGCCCCACAGTCTCGTGGAGCAACTCGTCCAAGTCCGGGCTGGCCGCGATGACCCGTAGTTCCCCCTGTTCATCTGCGCGGGCCTTGACCACCGGCGCGTGCCGGGCAGCTTGCGCAATGCCGCTGGCAATCTGGTCGATACCGGTGATCGCTGTAAAGGGGTGGTTGACAGCCGGCGAGAGCGAACGCACCACCACCTGCGTGAGCTGTTGGAACTGGTAGCGAATGTCCTGCGCGGGTGTTCGTTCCCATACCACAATGAACGCGTCCGCAATTAGCTGCAGATCTGTCGTAGCAGCGAAGCCGTGCCCCATACCTGTGCTACCGCGCAACCGCAGATCAGATGATTGCCCGGCCTGATTATGGTTTCGATCACCACGTCCTTGCGCTTTGCCGTCTCCAGCAGCGTATCCAAATCGATAGACTGCAGATAGCCACTCTTGGAATCGTACGAGGTCAAGGAGGCCGAACCCAAGTCCCCACCTCCGGTTGAGCTCACATTTCAGGCGCGTGAAGCTCCTGGCCGGCAGTGAGCGGGAGGCCGTTGCGGTGATTGACCATGGCTACATAACTCCTGCGGCAATGGCCAGCCCGTCGTCTCTTCGAGTACTTCCGGCGCAGAACTCGCTCGCAACAGCCACTCGTTTCGTGGCTTTTCCGTTGACTGAGCCGGGCCGGTCCCGTATTCATTAATTACATGAAGCGCCGTCGCGAAGTCGATGACCTTTGCGTCACCTGACTGGACGATTCATGGAACAGACGCCTGACATTTCAGGCTGTAATAGCTCGAACTCGAGGAGAACCATGAATCAGTTCACCAAGTTGTACCGTCCCGTCGCCTTCACGTTTTTGCTCATGCTCGCAGCCGTACCGGCCTTGGCGCATGCTCACCCAAAGGTTATGAAACCGGCCCCTGACTCGGCAGGTCCGGCTCCCGCATCAATCTCAATCACGTTTTCCGAAGCAGTCGAACCAAAATTCAGCTCAATCCGTCTTACCGACGAGAAGGGGAATGTAGAAGGCTCACAATCGTCCAAGCCCCTCCCGACAGATTCGAAGACCCTTACCCTCGCGGTGCCGAAGTTGTCAGCAGGAACCTACGTTGTTCATTGGGTCACTGTTGCGATCGACGGTCATCGGCTCGAGGGTAGCTATAAGTTCACTGTGCAGTAAGACGGCCAAGAATGAATGATAGAACCTTCGCTGACAATGAGGGTCTGCGCGGCGGCGCTGTTCGACCTTGCATATGTAGCATCGGGCGGATGTCTTCTGAGTCTTATTTGGCTCAGCAGGGGGAGCACGCCGATCACCGAGAAGCGGCTCGCACACTGGCTGACTGTAGGTTCCGTGCTAATGTTGGTGGCGATCCCTTCGCAGCTTCTACTGCTCGCGGCCGCAATGACGGGCGACCTTTCATGGACACTGGCCTGGAGTGCCTTGCCGGATGTGTTGACGACGCACGCCGGACATACCCTGATGGTGAGCTACTGTTTGGTACCGCTTCTGCTGGCTCTATCGCTCGTCCCGTCTGCCTTGAAGAATGGGCTGGGAATATGCGCCGGGATCGCCCTTCTACTAGGGATAACTTTCTTTCGGGCAGCGTTTGGGCATGCAGCTTCAGACGGTGATTTCACGCTTCGAGAATTCGTGCAGATTCTCCACCTTTCTTCGATTGCCGTCTGGGGAGGAGGTGTCGTAGTCGCCGGGATGGTAGTCGTCCCTCAGTTGTCCGCCACCGCGCAACCGGAGGCCGTGCTGCCATATGCGAGACGCCTTTCAAGTACGGTCACTATCGCTCTCATCGTCGTGGTACTGAGCGGTGTCTATAACTCGTGGAAAGGGCTTGGCGGGTCCTTATCCCCGTTGACACACACCGCGTGGGGGCGAGTGCTGATGGTGAAAATCTGCATGGTGCTCCTGGCCCTGTTTCATGGAGCCCGCGTGCGGCTTCTACTTCCGCAGAAATGGAATTCGAACCTAGACCGACTTGCCCTTATGAGCCGCTTGCTTCGTACCGAGGCGTTGTTGATGCTCGTTGTTTTGATTGTGTCAGCCGGTCTCGCAAATCTACCGCCTGCCGACATGTAACTGACGGATGACACGGAATTCTTATGGCGCCGGTGAGCTGTTACCCACCAAACCGTAACCCGCCTTGTGAGCACGAGCTGCATTCGAACCATCCCCATCAGCATCACAAGGAAGCCTTTGACGCGAAGCAAACACATGCGCGCGGCGCGCGAAATCCGCAAGCTGGGTGAGATGTGCCGGACTGGAACGGGTTTTCGTTGCTGAGGTAGTCCCCGATAAAATCGGGAGCAACAGCTAGGCCCCACCTACGGAATACCGCAACACTCCACCCGACCGGGCGGTGTCTACGGATCAATCCTGCGGACGAGACGAGGCCCCTTACTCCTTGCGGCGTTTTCCGTTGCTAATCTTCTTGGTTCACCCGACTACAGGAACAATTATGGCAAAAGGTGTGGTGGCGAAATGAGCGCAATCATGAAAGCGCGGCTTGCCAGCCGCGATTCCGCACGCACCTGCCACGATGATGACTGAAATGGTCGACCTGATGCTGTGCGTGATGAAGAAAGTCAGCACTGCGGCGCAAAGCGCGAAGTAGACCAGATACCCGGCAAGCCTGTCGGCAATTTTCTGGATCGGCGCGCGGGAGTGTTCTGGGCGTTCTACCGCCTCGATGATCTTGCCGAAAGTGGTGTCCTTGCCCAGGCGTGTCGCCCGAACCTGAAGGGTACCGGCCTAGTTCATCGTGCCCGCATAGACCTCACTGCCGGATGATTTTTCGCTGGGCACCGGCTCGCCTGTAATGGCAGCCTGTTCCACAAACGAGCGCCCGCTCACAACCTGGCCGTCGACGGGCGTCATGCCTTCAAGAATCTCGGCGCCAAGCACAAACTCAGTGATAATCAGGGCGGTAAAGAACTCACCAATTGCGAGGGCCGCAACCAACGCAATAGTCATCGATAATTCCATGGTCATCCGGCGCTCGACAGCGTTCTCGGACGCTTCCTTGAAAAGGGGATAACCGCCGATGATGGTCGCGGCAAGGCCGATCACGCTGACACTCTGGAACGGCTCCCACAAATGGGTGGACTGCAAGGCAGACCAACACCGCGCACATCAGCCATGCGATAAGGAGGTCGGTTTCTGAGTGCGATCCATACTTTCTAACAATAAACCTCCACAATGTGGACCGCCACTCTGTCTACCCAGAGGCGCATTGGAGTTAGCGGCGAGCAATATCCTTTGCTCAAACACCTGTCCGTCAAGCCTGGAGTAGCCGGATCCGTGCCAAAGCCAGGGCGAAGGGTTGCCATCTATGAGCTTCCGTGTAGTGCTTGATCGCATCACACATGACATGAGGTCTCGAAAACATGCACAGACTCGTCCTTCACCGGTGCCGGTTGCTCTGCTACTGATTGACGTGCTAACCACGTTTCAGTTTCCGGACGGGGAAGCGATTCTCAAACACGCGCTTCAAATCAGAAACGCGTTAGTGAAGCTGAAGGGACGTGCGCGCGAGGTCGGAATCCCAGTGTTGTATGTGAATGACAACTTCGGCGACTGGCGCAGCGAAAAAGAAGTGTTGATGGGCCGCTGTCTGGAGGCTAAAGGGGCGGAGTTTGTGCGCCCGCTGCTTCCAGACAGCGAAGATTATTTCGTTCTAAAGCCGATGCATTCCGCGTTCTACATGACCCCATTGGAAGTGCTGCTTCAGCACCTGCAGGTGGAGACGCTCGTTCTCACCGGACTGACATCCAACAGTTGCATCACCGTGACCGCCCATGATGCGAACATGCGCGGTTTCGACATTTACATTCCGTCCGATTGCTCATGTGCGCGCAATGAGGAAGAGCATCGCCGGGCGCTGGTGCAGTTGGAAGCAATGGCAGGGGCTCGCCTCGTCCGTTCGACTTCGCTCAAGCTGCCGAAACTCATTCATGCGGCGCATATCTCACAGCGGGTGGATACGGTGGGGTAGGCCCAACTAAACCCGCTTTGTCAGTTATGAATTCGAGGTCAGGTCAGCAGTCAGTCCGCGGGTGAGCAAAGATCGTGTAACAGCCTCAAAGGTGAAATCGGGCGTTCCTGTTGCCTCCGAATACATATCATTCGTGAACAGCCAACGCGGTGCGCTATCTCACCATCCAAACACTGTTGTTACCTGGCGCTCGCCTTATTCTCAATGGGGAGTTCTATGCCCGTCCTGTGGACTTCGCGAACCGCGACTGTGCTTAATTGTTCGCGTTGTTGGTTAGCGATGTTGCTCATTGTGCCCTTCCTCGCGAGTTGCAGGAAGGCTACACAAACCGTAACGCCGCCCGCCGGGGACGGAGGACAACCGCGTCCCTACGCAGCCCAACTCGAGGCAGACGACGGTCAGTGGGTGCGTGCGACCAAGGACTACGCCAACACCCGCTATAGCACTCTCGACCAGATCAACACTGGTAATGTCACCGCCCTCAAGGTTGCGTGGACGTTCGATACGGGTGTCGCTCGCGGGCAGGAAGCCGCACCCATCGTGGCCAACAATACAATGTATGTCGTTGCTCCATGGCCGAACACGCTTTTTGCGTTGGACCTCACCAAACCGGGCGGCCCTCTGAAGTGGAAGTTCGAGCCTAATCCTTCACCGGCAGCAAAGGGCGAAGCCTGCTGCGACTGGGTGAATCGCGGGGCGGTGTTCGACTCAGGGAAGATTTTCTACAACACCCTTGATGGTTATACCGTGGGGGTGGACGCCACCACTGGCAAACTCGCTTGGCGTACCCACCTGGCCGACATCAGCAAAGGCGAGACCATGACCATGGCGCCCACTGTAGTTCATGGCAAGGTGCTGGTGGGTGATAGCGGCGGGGAGTTCGGTGTTCGCGGCTGGCTGGCGGCTTTGGACGCAGGAAGCGGGAAGGTTCTCTGGCAGGCATATAACGCTGGCCCGGACAAGGACGTGCTGATCGGTGACAGGTTCAAGCCATTTTATGCCAGCGACAAAGGAACGGATCTCGGCGTAAAAACATGGCCGCCGGATGCCTGGCGCGTGGGCGGAGGCACGGTCTGGGGGTTTGTCGCGTACGACCCGGCCAGCAACCTTATATATTACGGCACTGCCAATCCTGGCCCGTGGAATGCAGACGCACGGCCTGGAGAAAACAAGTGGACGGGCGGCCTCTGGGCTCGCGATGCGGATACCGGACAAGCGGTGTGGTTCTACCAGATGTCTCCGCATGACCTTTTCGATTGGGACGGCATTAACGAGGACATTGTGCTCGACCTTCCCTGGCAAGGCTCCACCCGCAAAGTGTTAGTGCGGCCCGATCGGAATGGGTATATCTATATCATCGATCGCCTAACCGGACAGGTACTCTCCGCCACACCGTATGTCTATACCACCACGACAAAAGGCGTGGATCTGAATACGGGTCGCCTGATCAATGTCGATGAGAAGAAGCCCGAAGTTGGCAAGGAAACCGTAAACATCTGTCCGATGGCTCCTGGCTCGAAAGACTGGCAGCCATCGTCTTTCTCTCCGCGTACTGGCCTCGTTTACGTTCCCCACGAAAACATGTGCATGGACGAACAGTACAACGAAGCTAACTATATTGCGGGCACACCATACATCGGCGCCACTGTCCGCTACTATGCTGGCCCCGGGGGCAATATGGGTGAGTTGATGGCCTGGGATCCGATCGGCGGTAAAAAAGTTTGGACCATCCCCGACAAATACCCGACATGGAGCGGAACGGTAGCCACAGCCGGTGACCTCGTATTCTTTGGAACTCTGGACGGCTGGTTTAAAGCTGCCGATGCTCGTTCAGGCAAAATTCTATGGCAGTTCAAGACCGGTTCCGGCATCATCGGCCAGCCGATCACCTACCGCGGCCCCGACGGCAAACAGTACGTCGCCATTCTATCCGGCATTGGTGGCTGGCCGGGCTCCATCGTCTCCGCCAATCTCGATACCCGCGACGACTCCGCGGCCAATGGCTGGGGAAGCGCCTTGCGTGACTTGAAAAATGTCACTCAGGCGGGAGGGACTCTCTATGTCTTCGCGCTGCCCTAAGCTTTGTACTGCGCTATTGGTCGCGCTCGCCTGCCTGACGGCAATCGCGCAGTCTCCACTGCGGGTTTGTGCCGACCCAGACAATCTTCCTTTCTCGAAGCGCGGCGCCTCCGGCTTCGACAATCGCATCGTCACGCTCGTCGCACACGACATCCATCGCGCGCCGGTCTTCATCTGGGCACGCGCGCGGCGCGGCTTTTTGCGGGAGCAGTTTGATAAGGACGCCTGCGACGTACTACTCGGCGTGCCCGCCGGCATGCGCGGTCTCGCCGTAACCGACCCTTATTACACATCGAGCTACGCTTTTGTGACGCCCGCAAGAAAACATCTTGAGATCGCCTCGTTTGAGGATACGCGGTTGAAGAATCAGCGCATAGGTCTGCAGATTCTCGAAGAGGACCTCTCTCCGCCATCGCTTCCGCTGATCCGTTCCGGCCACGCGGCGCAGATCGTCGGTTTCGAAGCCTTCGGAAAACGCGAAGGCGATGTAGTAAAGGCAGTGGCGGATGGAAATGTAGGTATGGCTGTAGCCTGGGGTCCGGTGGCCGGCTACTTCGCGCACCAGAGCCGCGTGCCGCTAACGGTGACGCCCGTGACGCCCGGGTACACCTTCTCGGGCATTCCATTTACCTACTCCATTGGTTTAGGCGTACACCAGCAAGATCAAGTGCTTCTGCAGCACCTTAACAATTCGATCCACCGGTTGCAGCCCGAGATCGACCGGATCCTCGCCGCGTTCGCCGTACCCACTGTGAATGTCGCTAAGGAGGCACGATGAGCCGCCTGATGTTGTTGTATCCGGCGCTGGCAACGTTGCTCTTCGTCCTCGGCTGCCAGCGTGAACAGCGAGTGTTCGATCCCGGCTCCGCCGGCTCGCAAGTGGCGGATGGAACGGCGTTGAATGAGGTTCACGCAGGGGGATCCGCAGCCGTTCCGGACATTGGCAAATATGAGGGCAGCGCCTATGCGGTTTCCGAAGGCAAACGCCTGTATAGCGCCTACAACTGCGTGGGCTGCCACGCACAGGGCGGAGGCGCTATTGGACCCGCACTGATGGATTCGGTGTGGATTTACGGCAGCAAGCCGCAACAGATCTATTCCGATATTGTGCAGGGGCGTCCCAATGGCATGCCAAGCTTCGGCGGTAAACTTCCCGACTACCAGGTGTGGGAACTGGTCGCATACGTTCGGTCCTTGAGTGGACAGCTTCCCAGTGACGTCGCTCCGTCGCGTTCAGACCAGATGCCGGTCGCCAAGGCCGAACAGGCCCGCCAGAAAGAACATCCCGCTGACGAGAACCAGCAGCCGGTTCAGAAGGCGAAGCCATGATCCTCATCGCGGCCGTGCCCGGCTTTGAAAATAACCAGACGTCGCTCAACCCGGCTGGACCGGCAGCCGCCAACATCGAGCACACCTTTGCGCTGATCTTCTGGATCACAGGGACGGTGTATCTCCTCACGATCGCCGCACTGGTGTACTTCGTGTGGCGGAGGCGGTACGCCATCCATACCTTGCCTGAACCACAGCCAACCTCGGAAACAGATGATCGCTTCGCCTCCCGCGCCGTAGCCGGAGCCGTGACCCTCACGGTGCTTCTCCTTTTCGTCATGCTCATCAGCAGCTTTATCACGAGCCGGAGGCTGGGCAAGATGAACGAGCAGCAGGCAATCACGATCGATGTATACGGCCATCAATGGTGGTGGGAGGTACAGTATCCCAACGAGGCAGAGCCCTATCGAATGGTTATCACCGCCAACGAAATCCACGTGCCGGTTGGAAGACAGATCCGTATTCATGGCACATCCCGCGACGTGATCCACAGCTTCTGGGCGCCCAACATTCAGGGCAAGCGCGATTTTATGCCCGGCTACAACACGGATGTGCTGATGCAGGTGGATAAGGCGGGCCGCTGGCGCGGACAATGCGCCGAGTATTGCGGCACCCAGCATGCGCACATGTCGTTCTACATGGTGGCCGAGTCGCAGAAGGATTTTGACAACTGGATGGCCGCGCAGGCGCAAACTTCCGTTGTTCCCAGCAATGCCCAGGCCGCGCATGGACAGCAGGTGTTCCTCACCCACGCTTGCATTCTGTGCCACACAATTCGCGGGACAACGGCTGGTTCACGAGTGGGGCCGGATCTGACCCACCTTGCCGCCCGATCCACGATCGCTGCAGGCATGCTGCCCAATACGATCGGAAATCTGGGTGGCTGGATACTCAACCCCCAGGCCCTGAAGCCGGGTAGCCGCATGCCGCCGAATCAACTCTCCGGTCCGGACCTGCAGGACCTTCTCGCCTACCTGGAGACCCTGCGATGATCACTCCGGCGATCCAAACTCAGGAACTCACCGCAGCCGAACGCAGGCAGGCCGTGCAATTGGAGTACATCTGGCGTGAGCCGACCGGATTCCTGGGATGGTTCAAGGCAGTCCACCACACCACCATTGGTGTCCGATATGTTGTTACCGCGTTTTGCTTCTTCCTCATTGCCGGTCTGCTCGCCGGCGCTATGCGGTTGCAACTTGCTTTTCCGGAGTCGCGCTTTCTTTCAGCAGACAAGTACAACCAGTTTTATACCATGCATGGCACCACCATGATGTTTCTATTCGCGGTGCCCATGATGTTTGAAGCGCTCAGTGTTTACCTGGTTCCGTTGATGGTCGGGACGCGCAATATAGCGTTTCCACGCCTGAACGCTTACAGCTATTACCTTTACCTTTTTGGCGGCGTCATGTTTTACATCGCCTTCTTCTGCAACACCGGGGCGGACAATGGCTGGTTCTCTTACGTTCCTCTCGCCGGTCCGGATTTCGCACCAGGCAAGCGCGCGGACTTCTGGGCGCAACTCATCACATTCACTGAAGTATCGGGCCTCGCTGTGGCCGTCGAGATTCTGGTCACGGTCTTCAAACTGCGTGCGCCAGGCATGTCGCTCAATCGCATTCCGCTTTTCGTTTGGGGACAGACGGTCGTCGCATTCATGGTCATCTTTTCGTTGCCCGCAATCATGCTCTCGAGCACCATGTTACTGCTTGACCGAACAGGAGGAACACAGTTCTTCAATCCCGCTGTCGGCGGAGACGTCCTTCTCTATCAACATCTCTTTTGGTGGTTTGGGCATCCCGAGGTCTATCTCATCTTCCTTCCGGGCACGGCTGTGGTGTCCACCATCGTCGCCACCTTCAGCCGTCGCCACGCATTCGGCTATCTCGTCCTCGTGCTGTCGCTGGTATCCACCGGATTTCTTGCCTTCGGACTGTGGGTGCACCACATGTTCGCAACAGGTATCCCGCAGATCGCCGAGAGCTACTTCACTGCCGCAAGCATGATGATCGCCATCCCCAGCGGCGCGCAGATATTCTGCTGGATCGCCACAATGGCCACGGGCAAGGTTGTATTGAAGACACCCATGTGGTGGGTCCTCGGCTTTTTCTTCGTCTTCATCATGGGTGGTATGACGGGCATCTTCGTTGCATCCGTCCCAGTCGATCTCCAGGTGCATGATACCTATTTCGTGGTCGCCCACTTTCACTATGTGCTCATTGGGGGTGCCGTCTTTCCGCTGTTTGGGGCTATGACGTATTGGTTCCCCAAAGTCACCGGGCGGATGCTCAATGAAAAACTTGGTCAGATCAGCTTCTGGCTATTCTTTATCGGTTTCAACGTCACGTTCTTCCCCATGCACCTGGTTGGTCTTCGCGGAATGCCTCGGCGCGTTTATACCTATCCCGCCAACATGGGATGGACGTTGCTGAACCAGATCGAGTCGGTCGGCTACATCTTTCTCTTTCTCTCGGTCCTGTTGTTTATGGGGAACGTCTACCGCTCTCTCCGTCGTGGCTCTGCATCGGGACCAAACCCATGGCTCGCCGGTACGCTGGAGTGGGCCACGTCTTCGCCGCCCCCGAAGTACAACTTCCTGCATCTTCCCACCGTCAACGGCCGTGAGGCTTTATGGGACGCTGCACCAAATCAGCCTGTTGTAGTGGGTCTCGATGAGGATGCGCGCGCCGTACTCACGACGCGCACTCTTGACGCCGAGCCCGAGGGCAAGGACGAATTCCCTGGGCCGAGCATCTGGCCGTTCCTTGCCGCGTTGGCAACCACCGCGGCGTTCGTTGCCAGCATCTTTACCCCCTGGGGAATCACCTTTGGCACCATTCCCATCGCCATCACCATGATCGGCTGGTTCTGGCCAAACAGGCAGGCCGCTCAACGGCGGCGGGCGAGGGAGATATGGCAGACCGAGTAGAGCACCCCGTCCTCGATGTTTCGAAGTTGCCTACGGTGCTGTTCGGAACGAAGAGCCTCACTTGGTGCGGCATCATCGGCATGATGGCCATCGAGGGCATGGTCTTTGTGCTGATGATTGCTTCGTACTTCTATCTGCACTCGCGGTCGGTCGAGTGGCCTCCTCACGAGAATCCTCCTGCGCTTTTCTGGGGCACGCTCAATCTCGCCGTGTTTCTCATCAGCGTAATCCCCAACGAATGGTATCGTCGCCGCGCTCGCCAAGGCGACAAACGTGCAATGCAAATTGGGCTGGTGACACTCTCGCTCTTCGGCATCGCCAACCTCGTCATTCGTTACTTTGAGCTGCGACATCTCAACTGTGACTGGAGCCTCGACGCTTATGGCTCCGCCGTCTGGATGCTGATGGGCCTGCATGTTACCCATCTGCTCACTGATCTTGCCGACACTATCGTTCTCACTTGTCTCTTTTTCACATCGCTGGTGGAAGGCAAGCGCTTTATGGACGCCTCCGAGAATGCTGATTACTGGTACTTCGTAGTCGTCTCATGGGTGCCGATCTACCTCGTAATTTACTGGGCCCCGAGGTGGTTGCATGCCTGAGATCATCTCGACCGACGTGGCTCATAACCGCCAGAAACTCGATCGACAGATTTTACTCAGCCTGGCGCTTTCGCCTTTGGCCGCGGGGATCAGCACCATCGTCGGCTATACTGTCGCGCATTGGATCGTGATCGCCGGCTACAAGAACACAGGCTTCGTCGTCTCGGCTGGCTGCTTCCTCTTGTGCGCGGCGGCTGCATGGCTTGCCCGAAACTCTCAACGCCAGCTAACCGGCCTCGATCTAACCAGCCTCGATGAGACGCTTCCTGCGGATGGACGCCGACTGTTCATGGCGAAGCTCGCGCTTCTACTTAGCGCTTTGTGCGCCTTGGTTGTTTTTGCGGGCACCCTCGTACTTTTCACTCTGCGGCCTAACGACTGATGCTGAGGTTAACTTCCCATGCCGCGGTAGTTCTGTTCGCCCCAAAGGAGGGGTCGTTTTCGTCCTTGCGCTGGAGCTGGGAACCATCCATCGTGCTTCCACTGGCTCTCCTCGTGGTTTTATACACGGCCGGACTCTTGCGCCGTGGCAACATCTATAGGTTGCGCTGGCGGCATGCCAGTTTCTATACCGGCTTCCTCACACTGGCATTTGCGCTTGTCTCCCCAATCCACGAGTTGGGCGAGCAGCTTTTCAGCGCGCACATGTTGCAACACGAAATCCTCATCCTGATCTCGGCGCCGCTCATCTCCGCGGCCCATCCCGGAGCCACCCTGCTCTGGGCTTTCGCTCCCCGCCAACGCGTCAATCTAGGTGGATGGATTCATGCGGTGGAGGGCGGCCAACTCATCGGCTTCATCACACGCCCACTCACCGCTTGGCTGCTGGAGGCTTTCACGCTATGGATCTGGCATGTTCCCGCTCTATACCAGGCCACGCTCACCTCTGACTGGATACACGCCATCCAGCACCTCAGCTTCTTCTTCTCAGCCGCGATCTTCTGGTCCGCACTCTATGGCGTTGGCCGCTCCGCGATGAGCTACGGGGCGGCGACATTCTATGTCTTCGGAACGGCGGCCCATTGCAGCGCGCTCGGAGCTTTACTCACGTTCTCGGCGATCCTCTGGTATCCGGCGTATAGGCACACCACGCAGGCCTGGGGCCTTTCTCCCCTCGAAGATCAACAACTCGGCGGAGTTATCATGTGGGTCCCCTCAGGAGTTGTGTTAATTACGATCGGTCTCGCTCTGTTCGCAAAATGGCTCCGGGAATCGGACCGCCGGCTGGCTCACACGTCGGTTCAGGCGGCGCTCGATCTTGCAAAAGGAGATCACTCGTGAAGTCAACCTGCTGGACTGGAATGATCGTGACTCTGTTCATGAGCATTGGTTGCTCGCAGGCAAACATTCCCGCCCGGCACAGCGCCTCATCTCAGGCCAGCGCCGTAGATTTGATGACCCATTATGGCTGTCCAACCTGCCACGTCATTCCCCATGTGCCTGGCGCCGCGGGACGAGTGGGACCCTCATTGGCCGATCTTGCGCAACGTTCTGTCCTCGCTGGAACACTGCAGAACTCTCCAGAAAATCTTGCCAAGTGGATCCAGCACCCCCAGCAGATTCATCCCGGCACGGCCATGCCGGAAATGGGGGTCACCCCACCAGACGCCGAGCACATCGCCTCTTTTTTGGAACATAACCGATAGGACGAGGAATACGCCCGGTCGCTTCAGTGCCGAGACTCACCCCAGGAACCGGAGGCCGGCAATTCAATTTCGCCGGTCTCCTCAGCGATGTACCCAGATCTACGCTGCTTCGCGCACAGCACTTCTCCATCTACGGGCGCGAACTTAAAACCATAACTCCCCCGGGAGCATGGGTCGGAATGGCTACAACTGGCGTATGAGGCGACAAGATCCTTCTTCTTCAGTTCTCGATGAGTGCTTCGACGATTTTGCGTAGAACTAATTTATGACAGACTTGCTAATTTCTCATGTTCGTAACAAACACTGAGCTACCGGACCGGCTCGGGCGGATATTCTAATTGTTCAATTGATGCCTGCCACCTTCCGCGTACTGCTCTTGCTGTCGCTTGCTTGGTTGCCCTGCCTCTGCTCGCAGGCGCACGCTCAACTCCCTTTTTATACCGATGATACCGGAGTCACCGAACGCGGAAAATGGCACTTCGAGTTCTTCAATGAGTACGACGCTCTCCAGCTTCAGTATCCGAACGTTCGCCAGAACACCGCCAATTTCAAGCTCAATTATGGTCTGCCTCGCGATTTGGAGGTGGACCTTGATGTCCCCTACCTTTCCATCCAGCGAACTGCGGGCGGACAGCCTTCCAGCGGCATGGGGGATACGAACCTCGGCATCAAATGGACATTTCACAAGGAATCCAAGGTCTCCAGGCTTCCTTCCGTTGGAGCAAGCTTCTACACGGAACTCCCCACCGGAGACACCCGGCAGCAACTTGGCTCTGGATTGGCCGACTATTGGCTCAATTTCATCGGCCAGAAGACTTTTTTGGAAAAAACAAGACTGACTGGAAATTTAGGCATCCTGTTCGCCGGAAACACCAGCACCGGCGTGCTCGGACTGCAAAACACTCGCGGCCAGGTCTACACCGGAGGCCTTTCGCTGCTTCACGATTTCACTGCCAGGCTCACACTCGGAGGCGAACTCTATGGCGGCTATGCGGAAAACGACAATCTGGGAAAGAGCCAGCTTCAGGCAATGGCTGGCGGTCAGTACGCGCTTCGCAATGGCCTGTCTTTCTGTTTCGGCATGCTCGGTGGCAAATACGTCGCCAGCCCGCAGATCGGCGGCCAAATCGGGTTTGCCATGGATTTGCCTGACATATGGTCCCACGCAAACGGCGCGCAATGAGAAGTCAACCGAATGCCGAATGTTCTTGCATAACATGGAGGCTGTAGATGGCCTGTAAAGCCGAAGAACTGAGAAACATTCCACTCTTTTCCCTGCTCGACGATGAAGAAGCTGCCGTACTGGCGAGCCAGGTCGACGTAAAAACGTTCGCTGCCCGCGAGCGAATCTACAAAGTTGGCGATCCAGGGTCCGCAGCCTACGTGGTCACCTCGGGGAGGGTGCGCGTCTTCACCGTGGATGAAGACCATCAGGACGTGATCGTCGATGAACCGGGGAGCGGCGGGTTCTTTGGTTTCGCTTCCATGCTTGAGGAGACTCCCCACCAGACCGACGCCCTCGCCATCGAGGAAACCGTGTGCCTTGAGGTTTCACGCGACGACATCGCTGTCCTGCTCACTCGAAAACCCATGGCAGGAATGGACCTGCTTACCACGCTCGGACGCCAGCTCCATGCCACGCAAGGACTGGTGCGGGGCCGCGCCAACCGCAATTCAAATGATCTTATCGAGAAAGAAGCCACCACCGGAGAGAGGATCGCCGATCATGTCGCTCGGTTTGGGGGCTCGTGGACCTTCATCATCACCTTCGCGGCTTTGCTCACGGCCTACACCGCGCTCAATGTCCTGCTCGACAAGCAGGCCTGGGATCCCTATCCATTTATTCTCCTCAACCTGTTCCTTTCCATGCTGGCCGCTGTGCAGGCTCCCGTCATTATGATGAGTCAGAATCGACAGGACACAAGGGACCGGCTGCGCGCCGAACTGGATTTTGACGTCAATCGGCGTGCGGAATCCGAGATCCAGGGGCTGTCACGCAAGCTGAGCCTCCTCGACGAGAAGATCGACGACGTAACTGACCTGCTTCGCAAGCAAGAGTAAGAGGGGGGCGGCTGGCCCGCAGTTCGGCAGCAGTAAGTCTCGCCCCGTTGACTTTGCTGCCCCCCGATCTCAAGAGGAAATTTTCAAGGTGTGGGTTCCCCCAGTCCCTCGCACTTGGGGACCGGGGATAGCATAAGCTTTTTCAACTCCCGCGATCTGCACACCTTCCCTCGATGACTCGCCCGAAGCTCCATCCGTTACGGGAGCGGCTAGACGAGCGGAGGATCCGAGATCCCAGCTGCCATACCGGCAACAGAGAAGTGACAGGTATCAGTGAATTCGTAGCGACGATGCACGCCTTCGGAGATTTCTAGATGTATCCGGCCGTTATTAACACCCGAGCTTCAAAGTCTTTTTCTCGCGGGCACGCCACAAGAATGCTGGTTACTCGATGCCCGCCTGACTGCGCCGCGTTTTGATTGTCAATCAGGATGGAAGCCCCGCTGATTCGGATGCCGACCTCAGAACCAGCATTTCCTTCGCTGATCCTGGCGATGATGATCGCTGGGTTCGATCGAGTTTGGGCTGGACATCGGGCCTGTGACAACTTCGCGAAGAATCGCCGAGCAAACCCCTAGACCTTCGGGCTAAGTGGCTTTGTATTGCTCAGGCATTTGTTCCGCCATCAACAGTTAGATTCGCCCCGGTAATGTATGCGGACTCCGGACTTGCAACAAATGCGACCAAAGCTGCGACCTCGTCGACACGCCCGTAGCGGTTGAGCGCCGTGACCGCTTTTTGTGGATTCGCCCACTCGCCTGCAGCAGGATTGAGGTCCGTATCGATCGGACCCGGCTGCACGTTGTTAACGGTTATGCCCCGGCTTCCCACCTCTCTGGACAAACTCTGGGCAAACATCTTCACGGCACCCTTGGTCGCTGCGTATGCTGCCAGCCCCGGCGTCAGATTGCGCTCGCCGACACATGACCCGATCATGATAATTCGGCCGTTATCGTTCATGTGCTTTAACGCCGCCTGCGTTGTGACGAAAACGCCGCGGATGTTGAGGTTAATTACGTGGTCCATCTCGTCCAGCGTCGTGTCTTCAAATGGCTTTGGAATGGCCGTACCGGCATTGTTCACAAGGACGTCCAGTCTGCCCAGGGCGCCCACAACCTTTTCCACCGAAGAGCGAATTGCTTCGGGATCCGATGCATCCGCCTGGATGGCAATTGCCTTTCCACCGCTATCTTCGATCGCCTTGATCACGACTGAAGCTGACTTGGCATCCTTTGCGTAGGTGATTGCGACACTGGCTCCATCTGCAGCCAGACGTCCTGCGATTGCGGCGCCAATCCCGCGCGATCCGCCCGTTACCAGCGCGACTTTTCCGTTTAATGAGTGAGGCATATGTCTCCACCTTTCGATAGAAGAATGGCGTCTCTCGATGGAGCGAACAGTATGCGGGAGCGGGGCGCTCGTGCTACTTCCCTCCCCCAGCGATATCTCCGCTCTGCGAGCGAACGATTTTCTTGAACATACCTTCGAAACCTTGACAATAGAATTGCTTTGTAAGCTCAGGGGATATGCTTTAAAGGCTGAGGTGGCATTTGGAACTCCGGCATCTACGTTACTTCGTGGCGGTTGCTGAAGCGCGAAGCCTCAAACTTGCGGCAGAGGAAAAGCTGCACACCACACAACCGTCCTTGAGTCGCCAAGTCCGTGATCTTGAGGATGAGGTGGGCACCCCGCTTTTGGTAAGAGGAGCGAAGGGAGTCGAGTTGACGCCAGCGGGCCGAGTGTTTCTGGACCACGCGCGCGTGATGCTTTCCCAGGCCGAAGCGGCAGTGCAATCTGCTCGGCAGACAGCATATCCGACGAAGCCGTCTTTCGCACTCGGCTTCATGATCGGTCACGACACTACGTGGCTCCCGGAATCCCTAAAGCTGCTTCGTGAGGAACTGCCGAATATCCACGTGGTGATCTCGACGCAGAACTCTCCCCAGCTTGCCGCGGCTCTGTTGCATGGGGGAATCGACGTGGCCTTCCTTCGCAGAGAGGACGGCACCGGTGACTTGGATTTCAGGACTCTTGTCGAAGAATCGTTCGAGGTCTTTCTGCCTTCGAATCATCCGCTCACCGTCAGGAGCACGATCAATATCCAGGATATCGCCGAGGAGACATTCATCAGCGTTTCTGGGACCGCCCTCAGCATCTCCGGCAAACAGCCAGCGCTGCGCCGGGTGATCGACCGGTTTCTGAATGACAATGGCATCAAGATCGAGCCAAGCCACGAGGTAGACAATTTAGGCGGCGTCATGTCTCTCATTGCTTCCACGGGAGGCGTCGCTCTATTGCCACACTATGCAGAGACTTTTCTTCCAACTGCTGTGACAACTCGCCCACTGGACGGCGTAGGACCGAAGATCGATTTGTCGGTCGGCTACCGCAGGGCGAATCCCTCACCCATATTGAAACTATTCCTTTCACGGGTAAATGAACTTGTTGCGAAAGTCACAAGACCACTCACCGCGGAACTCGGTAATGAGAGGGGCGGCCAGTCCGGCGCGGATCTGCTTAGCGTGATCTCCGCGTAGCGGCAAAGTCAAATTCACTCATCAAGCTTCAATCGCGCATTGAAGCCCGGATGGGTCTTCGGAAACGTCGCGTGGTTGCTCGGTACATCACTGCCCAACATCTCGCGACTGGTCTGAAGCTGCAGGCACAGCCCCCACTGTCTCAAATGGCAGTGTTTCTTGGCGGGAATGAGTCGCGAGAGACCAGACTCCCCTGCCGAACTGTGAATGTCACTGTTCTGAGTGCGGCCGGCTCAGTCAATGGAACCGCCTTGCCTCTGCGTCGAGATGGCGAGGACGCTTGACTGATTGCGATTGGAAAGATTTGGCGAAGCAGGATCTACGTTGAAACTTCGATTCGGCCTTTTAGCGAGCCAGTAGCGTGGCGGGAGCGGCGTGAACTACAATGCGCACGCCTTGGGATAGAGATCGTCCTCGAACCCGAACGCTGAGGACCGGAGGCCGAGTCAGAAGACTTTCCTAAGGATCGGCAGCTGATCAATGACTCCAACTACTTCTTGACCGCCGCCTTTGCTCTTGACCCCAGACACGGCGAATGTCGCCGCGAACGTCCATAGGGGCTGGATTCGGATCTGGCCGCCAGTTTGACTGGTATTACAAGGGCCTAGCTCGGAAGGGACTAAGCCGACCTCAGAGTGCACCGCGCAACCATGCACAACAAAACCCTCAAATAGTTAGGAGAAAACCATGATTTCAAGATGCACCGCAAGAGCGAGAGGTAAGAGCAGGCTGTGGCCCTGTCTTCTGGCCGTGACGCTTATTCAAGGCAGCGATCGGATCCTGGCACAAGACAGACAAGCGGATACCCACGTCGACCGGCATAGGGAAGTTAGCAGCGTCCCCATCAGTATCGGCAGTTTCACACTGAGCCCGCGCAGTGCTCCAGCCCTGGTCCTGGATGACTCTGGCGCCGGAACAGGAGCCGGAAATCCGCTCGACATCTACACCGCAAACAGTACCGGCGCCCAGGCATGGTCAGCCAACAATTCGGGCGTCACGCCGCCCGGCTTCTATAACTTCGCCGCGCTCGGTCCCTATTGCATCACCGCCTCCGGACCGACCAGCGGTTCAGCGGTGGTTCTGGATGCCTGCGCCGGCACCGCGGGCCAGGCCTGGGACCCGATCCTGATTGGCGATGCCTACGAATTGCAACCCAACAACAGCACCAATCTATGCCTCACCGCCAGCGCGTCAGAACCGGGCAGCGCAGTGGTGGTGGATACTTGCACCGGCGCTCGCAATCAACTATGGATGTTTGCCGTGGAAACCAACAGCAGCAATACCGGCAAACATAGCGCCGATTACAGCCAATGCAGGGACATCGGCGGCCGCACTGTCGCGGGAGTGACCTACAAGCCCACCTGGTGCCAGGAATTCGAAGGTCCGGCACGTCCGCCGTCCACCGATGCGTGGAATTTCAACCTCGGCAACAATAACGGCTGGGGGAATGCCGAAGCGGAGATCTATTGCGGACCCCCAGGCGTTTGGGGCAACCCCGGCCAGTGCCCGACCACCTTCAGCACCGCCACCGCTCCGGTCTACATTGATGGCAACGGCCACCTTGTAATTCAGCCCCGATATGTCGATGGAACGTGGCTCTCCGCTCGGCTGCTTACCAGCGGAGGACAGACCTTCCAATACGGCATCATCGAGGCTCGGATCAAGCTTCCCGACCTGACCAACCTTGGACTTTGGCCTGCATTCTGGGCGTTGGGCAACAACATCAACGGGGGCGTTCCATGGCCGGTTGCCGGAGAATCGGACATTCTCGAAGCCTGGTCGCCGCTACGCTATGGCGGTCCCGGGAATGCCGGCGAAAACTCCACCATCCACACCTACCTCACCGACGGGAACGGCATTTCGGATCGTTATTTATTTCCCACTGGCGAGGCATCGAACACCGCCTTCCACACCTATGGAATGATCTGGGCGCCGGACAAGGTCCAGTACTATGTGGATGATCCGACCAAGCCATTCTTCACCACCACGCCCGCCAGCCTTCCTCCCGGGGATGTATGGCCTTTCAATCAACCGATGTTCATCATCCTGAATGAGGCCATCGGCGGTACCCTGGGTGGATCGATCAGTGGTCTGACCAGCGCCGGGCCCATGACAGTCGATTACGTTCGCTGGTACACGCCGCAATAACGGCGCTGGCGTTGTTGTTTGATGGCTTCGAATCTGCCGGCGCTGGAGTGCCTAGCCAACGCCGGCAGAGATCGCTGCTCAAGCCCCGCCGACCCCTTTCGCCATCGCCGGCGACGCCACCGCGCGTACGCCTCGTGCGGAGACCTGGCACTAGCGAATCACCAACAAGTGAGACAAGAGTCCGCAAGGTCGTGTGATCGCGACCATCTTCAAGGCTGGACACGCACCCGGAGGTGAAGAAAGGCGGCGGCCCCGGGAAGGATAAACGCCGTTCACGACGCCGATCGTGAAACTGATTCGCAATCGCGGATTGCAGCCGCCACAAGCCGGCTTCCCGATACAAATCTGGCTATGAGCGCTCGGCGATTCACCGTCCGGTTGAGGGAGTTGTAGCAGACACCGGCTTTTCGGCCAAATGGGTTCGATTTGTACGCACGGTCCGACTCTTGCGAGCAATTCTGGCAGGAATGATAACGAACTGTTGTGGGTGCACCGGCGTCATTGACGGTGGGCTGGGTTGACGGTTAGTCGCACAGCACGCGGCCGGTAAATTCGCGGTTGAGAATCGGAATTCCTGGCTCTTTTTTCTGGCCGAACTGCTAATGGCAAGCCATTCAAGCATCTGATAGTTGAAGAGTCTTTACGACTGGCAGGAGGTAACATGCCGGATGTTTTGCTGACCGACATAGATGGAACTCTTGTAGACAGTAACGCTCTGCACGCGGAAGCATGGCGTCGCACATTCGAGCATTTTGGTATCCAGATTGGGTTCGATGAGGCATGGCGCCAGATCGGAAAAGGCGGCGACAAGGTCATCGCGCTGTTCGTTCCCGAGGCAGACCGCGAACAACTTGAGAAGCCTCTAAAGGATTTCCGGAAAGAAATCTTCCATCGCGATTACATGCCGCGTATGGTGGCGTTTTCACAAGCCAATGAACTTCTCCGTCGAGTCCGCTCCGTCGGTATGAAGATCGCTTTAGCGACCTCCTCCGAAAAAGAAGACCTCGCCGTCTACGGCAATCTCGTAGGTATGGACGATCTCGTTGATGAGGCGTCCTCCAGCGCTGACGCAAAGGCCTCCAAGCCGGATCCCGATATCTTCGCTGCTGCTCTAAATAAGGTAAATATGCGGCCCCAACAGGCGATTGCGCTTGGTGACACTCCGTGGGACGCTGAAGCGGCGGGCAAACTGGGAGTTCCCGTCATTGGTCTCACCTCCGGCGGTTGGAAGGCGGATGATCTCCGCGCTGCCGGTTGCGTAGAAGTCTGGCAGGACCCGGCAGACCTTCTGCTTCACTTCGATAAGTCCGCATTGTACCGGGACAAAAATCGATAACGCGGTCCACGCTTCTCCGTCGATGAAAAGGTGCCCATCCTTTGCTTTTTTCTTGCTTCTAGCGAAGGATGGGAAGCAAGAATGGCGAACATCGCTCTCATCATTCTCCCTCGAAGGCCGATCGACGGCTTACAAGCGGTGTTCACAGAGGACCTCGAGGGCAGCTTCGTACTGTTGCCAGCTATGGAGCGCACTCGAACAGATCTCAGTGCCGAGTGTGCCTCTGACGCAACGCATCGTCCAGCCAGACCGCGTTGGCCGTAGCGTGACCCGCTCCAGTGTTATCGAAGATCACCCACGCCTCCTTTTCTCCTACTCCGTTCTCGAGCAACCGGAGCCCCTCCGCGAACGTTCGCAGCCAGTGTTCGTCATAGTCGGAATAGTAGGTGCGGGGGGCTCCATGCAGGCGCCAATAACGCAGGCCGAGCCAGCCTCCCGGTTGCGCAGCCAGTTCCGATCCCTTCGGTGGGTCGGCAGCCACACGGGCGATCTGAAAGCTTCGCAGCAAAAGATCGGCCGGACCAGAGAACCAGCTCGCATTACGGGGTTCCAGGACAACTTTTCCCGAATGCAATTCCCGCAACGTCGTCAAGAACTCATGTGCCACACCTTCGTCGAAGACAAGTTTCGGTGGGAGCTGGAAGAGTACTGGTCCCAGCTTCTCACCGAGCGCACGCACCGCGTCGAAGAACTCCAGCAGAGCGGCGGCGGTATTCACCAACCCAGCGGTGTGGGTAATCGCCTTCGGCGCTTTGACAGCGAAACGGAAGTTGTTCGGCGTCACCGCGGCCCAACGTTCCCACGTAGCGCGTCGATGCGGCCGATAAAAGCTGGAGTTGATCTCCACACAGCGCAGCCGGCTGGCATAGCGCTCAAGGTGCGAGATTTTGTCACCCCCGACGCACGACGAGAATAGCGGCAAATTCTGCTTCGCCACGATCCAGCCCGCTGTACCTGCAAAGAACTCCATAATCCCAGCCTACATCGCTGCTGCGCACGTTCTCTCCACAGTCCCTGCGTCATTTCCGACCGGGTACCGTCGACACCCCAAATCTTGCAGGACGATTGTGCGCAGCTTTGCTGCGGTCATCGACGTGGATGAGTAGTTGCCTTTGTCTTGAACTTAGTTTCGCTCGTGGTGGATGGCAATCGATCCAGTTCCGCAGCGTTATCGGAGTCCACCGGAGATGAGTATCGAATTAGTGTTGACACAGGTGCTGGCACCGTTGACTTCACAACGCGCCGGTCCATCCATCATTGAGCAACCCCACACATGGCACCGCGAACACAGTGAATAGCGCATTTGCTGAGCGCGCTCGAAATGCGGTCCCGTGCGCCTTTGGCATATGCTCAAACGGATTATGTGATATAAATCACATAATCGACAATCTGTTCAACTTAACATATTTCTTACTCTTTATATGGGCCACGCACCGAGTCTCGATCAGTTGAGCTTTCGCCGTGCTTTAGAAAACGGAGAATTCTTCCCGCATTTCCAACCCCTGGTGGTGCTAGCAACAGGCGAGCTCTACGGTTTTGAAGCGCTCGCACGCTGGGAACACCCGACCCTCGGCACCATCTCTCCAGATATCTTCATCCCCATAGCGGAGAGCCATGGCTTGGTCGGTGAGCTCAGCAGCCAGGTCCTGTTGAAGGCGTTTGAGGCAATCGCATTCCATCGACGGGGTCTCCGGTTGGCGTTCAATGTCTCCCCTCTGCAACTGAAAGACCTGACGTTGCCGAGACATATTCGGCGCATGGCGGAAGACGCCGGATTCGCCCTTGAATGCGCTACCGTCGAAATCACTGAGAGCGCAATCGCCGAGGACGTCACCGCGGCGCGCCGCATATCCGCGGATTTGAAGGCAATGGGATGCCGCATCGCGCTGGACGACTTTGGAACGGGATACTCCAGCCTCTATCACTTGAAGTCTCTCCCCTTCGACGAATTGAAAGTAGACCGGACTTTTGTAAGCTCCATGACGACCGAACGCGAGAGCCGAAAGATCGTAGCCGCCGTCGTGGGGCTGGGACAAAGTCTCGGCCTTAAAACGGTAGCCGAGGGCATCGAAACGCAGGGACAGGCGGACATGCTTGTGCGCCTTGGCTGCGAGATGGGACAGGGTTGGCACTACGGACGGCCGGCGCCGGCTGAGCAGCTTCTCTCGCTCATCGAGTTGCGACGGCCCCGTGCGGTTTCGCAGAGCGGCGATGGTGGCGTTGGGCACTCGATCATTTGCAGGGAGGGGCTTCCGTCACAACGTCTGGCTCAACTCCAGGCAGTCTACGACGGCGCGCCCGTAGGTTTGGCTTTTGTCGATCGAAATCTGAGATACATCAACATCAATCGCAGGCTCGCCGAGATGCATGGTCTTTCCATCGAGGACCACTATGGAAAGACACTCCCCGAGATCGCCCCGGACCTATATCCGCTTCTCGAAGCCCATGTGAAACAGGCCCTGGATGGAAAGGGAACTTGCGACCTCGAGATTCGCGAGCCCGCTTCTCACGGGCAAAGCCGGAGAACCTTTCTTGTCTCTTACCAGCCGGCATTCGATGAGGCGGGAGAGGTCGTAGGCGTATCTTGCGCGGTGAAGGATTTCACGACTCGAAAAGCTGCCGAAGATAAGCTTCGGCAATACGAACGACTTGTCGAAGGTCTCGATGAAATGGTGGCGGTTATAGACCGGAATTACCGGTATGTATTCACAAACCGCGCTTTCCTTGAAGTGTTCGGCGGAGACACCCCGAGAATCGAAGGGCGGTCGATCCGGGAATTCGTAGACACGGATGTGTTGGAGCGGATTGTCCTATCGAAGCTCGACCAGTGCTTCGGCGGGAATCCCGTGCTCTTCAACACGGTGTATGACCTGCCCGGGATCGGGGTTCGTAACTTGAGTGTCTCTTATTCGCCGATTGAGGTCTGCGGCGAGGTGGAAACGGTTGCCTGTGTGTTCCGGGATATCACAGACATGAAGAGAACCGAATTCATCGAATCTGGTTGGCGGAAGCGAATCGAACTGGCAGCGTGCGCAGGTTTGCGCATCGGGCTGTGGGATTGGGACGTTCGAGCGAATACTGTTGTGTGGTCCGATGAATCCTACCGCCAATGGGGATTCACCCGCGGCACGTTTTCCAGAAACGTCGCCGATGCCGTTCCCAGAATCCACCCCGCTGACCGCCAGATTGTGGACGCTGCAATTCGAAAGGTTATGAATCGCGAAACGGACGAATACACGGCTCAATATCGCGTTCTGAGGCCCGATGGTTCCATCTGCTGGCTTGATGCACGCGGTACGATGTTGGGAGATGCTTCCCAGCGCATGATTGGCATTGGCATCGATGTCACCGACGACATGGCGACTCAGGATCCGACGAGCCATTCTGCGCCAGACCTTTGCTGCTAACCAGGAACACGGATAGCGACCACCGGCGCTCGGTTCGTCGATGGTCGTTACTCCTTATTGGCGTGCTGCCCACCCGGATCGGCAATCGTTCAATGGCAGGAAACGTTTAGAGCAGAGTGATCTGGTTGTCCACTGAAGTGATCCCCGGAGCCAGCCACGCCCGTCTTTCCGCCTCCTTCCTTTCCGCCCAGGAGCGCACCCGGCATTTGAGAATGGCTTAGCTTCCCTGTACCTCAACCGTGATGTTGCTGGCATCCACCTGCACGGTGCGGATCAGCGCGTCCTCGATCTTCTTCTTCAAGTCGCTCCATCGCGGTCGGAGACTTCAACCGTGGGGAGCCAGGCAATCGCCTGGTTCGCTTCCCCTTCCGCCGAGGCGGGCTGAAAAGCGCGATCGATTTCGTCTGCCATTCTTCGGAAAAGAGAAAGGGGGGTCATACGAAACATATCGAAGGGAGAGAGCGGAAACCCCAGAGCACTGGGACGGAGATTTCTCGCTATGACGCCCGGGCGAGATTGCTGCGTTAACGCAGTGCGTTGCGACGACTCATGGCCCTCGTTAGTCTTTGGCGAATTTGCGGTTGACTGTTCGGTTTCGGTCGGCATGATTACTCTTTTATTGGGCAGTTCGCTTTCTGAGTTGGAGAATCGCCGGTCGGCAAGTGTGGAGAGCAACGAAGGGTGCGTCGTCGCCGGACGTATCACCCACTTGTGACGATTCCAGGGAGGGGCTCTCACAGAAAACCTTGAATGGCGGACAGAAGGGTTTCGTAATCATAGGGGCCGGAGTGTCGACGGTCTTTAATGAAAAAAGTCGGAGTCTCGCTGACCCCACTCTCATCTCCGCTGACGATGTCTTCTCTCACCTTGGAGTCGAAGGTGTGCGATGCCATGTCCCCATTTGAACCGTTCCATGTCGAGACCGCACTCGGTAGCGTAGACCCTCAGGTGCTTGTCCGACAGGGCGCGTTGTTGATTGAAGAGAAGGTCGTGCATTTCCCAGAATTTGTTTTGCGCGCCGGACGTCTCCGCCGCCTCCGCGGCCCGATTCGTTTTCACTTCGGAGCTCGACATGGGGTAATTGCGGAAGACGAAGCGCATCCGGTCGCCCAGAACCGCCTCGAGCCGCCTGACCGCTAAGCGCGCTTCGTTGCAGCGGGGACATTTGATTCCAGCAATGGCCGACAAGGTAGTGACGGACTTTCACCACTCCGCTAACTTCAACGAGTACCACACCTACTCGTGGGGACATCTCCACGTCGCGAATCCTCTTTTCGAACAACGGGTTCGCGAGGCGGTGGACCATGCGCTTCAAGCCAAAGGGATGCGAGAGGTGGAATCCGGCGGCGATCTCACTGTGCCGGTCCGTCTCGAGGTGATCTGACGTCATCCAAAGGGCCCTCGCGCAGCCGCATCTGAACAAGCGTCTGGTCGAGTTTGAAACACATTTTTCCGTGCAAGGAGAGACTATGAAACGTGCGTTGATGCTTCTCGTTGTCTGCTGGTTGCACTTCAGAGCGTGTCTTTCAGCCAGATGGAGCCCGGAAGTCCCGCCCAGGCACGCATTCAGAGAGAGGTACGCCATGAGTTGCTGATGCTCCCCTACTTCGGAGTGTTTGACACATTGAGTGCCGTGTGGACGGCGACACTGTCAGGCTTTTGGGAAACGTGACCCGGCCCGCTCTCAAATCAGACGCGGAAAATGTAGTGGAGCGCATCGAAGGCGTCCAGCACGTGGTTAACAAGATCGAGGTCTTACCACCGTCTCCGATGGACGACCAACTGCGCTTGGCCCTGTTTCGTGCCATCTACGGATTTCCGGCTCTGGAAAAATATGCCATGGGCGTACAGAAGCCAATCCGCATCATTGTCAAGAGCGGCCATGTAACTCTGGAAGGCGTTGTCGACAGCGAGGCAGACAAAAACATAGCCGGTCTCCGCGCCAACACTTTACCCAGAATCTTTTCAGTGACTAACAACCTTCGGGTGGTCCCGAGTTAGTATCAACTCTCAAGTTTCTTTTGGATTGCTGGCATCGAAACCTGGGTCAGCTTTTCACACTTGCACGGGTGGAGGTGAATGCCGCCCCACCTCCCTGGGGACAGCAATGGAACAACGCGATTTCGGATCCGCTCAGCGTCAGGTCGCTGTGATCGGCCAAGGCACCTGGTACGACGACAACGAAGACCCCGCTTCAGCCATAGCCGCTTTGCGAGTCGGCCTCGATCGGGGCATGAAGCACATCGATACCGCCGAGATGTACGGCTCCGGAGCCGCCGAAAAGCTGGTTGGCCAGGCGATTGCCGGGCGGCGCGACGAAGTGTTTCTGGTTTCGAAGGTGCTCCCTCAGAATGCCGGGCGGCGCACTACCATCAAGGCTTGTGAGAATTCTCTGCTCCGCCTCAAGACCAACCGCTTGGATTGCTACCTCCTGCACTGGCGTGGGCGTCATCCGCTGGAGGAAACGGTGGCCGCCTTCGAGCAGCTGCGTGACGAAGGAAAAATACTCTCCTGGGGTGTGAGCAATTTCGACGTCGACGATTTAGAAGAAATCTGGAGCATCGCCGGCGAAAGCCTGCTCGCCTGTAACCAGGTTCTCTATCACCTCCAGGAGCGAGCCATTGAACATGCTGTCATTCCCTGGTGTCAGAAACACAAAGTGGCTGTGGTGGGATACAGTCCGCTGGGTCATGGCGCATTCCCGGCGCCAAACTCGCCGGGCGAGCGAGTGTTGCGCGAGATAGCCGAACTGCAGCACGCCACACCTCGGCAGGTGGCTCTCCAGTTTCTCGTGCGCTGCCCCGGACTGTTTACCATCCCCAAAGCCTCCACCCCCGAGCACGCTGCGGAAAATGCGGGTGCTGGTGATTTCCAGCTGTCTTCAGCAGACGTTGCCCGAATCGACCAGGCGTTCCCCCTCGGTCCGCGTCCGGCGACGCTCCCAATGTTGTAGATCATTTGGCCACTTGCGAAATATATCCTACCTTAAGGCGCCACTCGGAGCAGCACGGAGCAATGCAGCTTTGACCCTTCCGTGGTTCGATGGCAACTGGATGAGATTGAATCTTCGGAGGTGTGGCTGAGGCCAAAGTCTAACAATGAGATTTTAGGGATATCCCGAATCGCAGCCCGCATTCACTCACCATTCCCGCGGTTCTTCGCGTTCAACAGCGAGCAACGCCGGAAGCGAATTGCGTCTCTCGGTTTCAACTCGGATACAGGAACGCGGAACAACGCGTCTTCGACTTCGAAACCACAGCATCACTAAAGGAGAGTTGTGGCTATTTCCTGGTGTTTCGTCCGAAATGGATTCCTGTTCGTCTTGCTTTCCTCTGCGTCACTCCTTGCAGAGCAGTCGCAACCTGAATTGGACACCACTTCGAGCAGATCAGACGTATCTGCACAAAGTTCCGATGGAAACCATTCGATGCAGTCCATGGACAATGGTCAGATGCAGCGGACGGAAGGTATGGCGGGCATGATGGACCAGATGCATCCCCGGAAATTCCTGCAGCAGATTCAACATCACGCTTCATCTGGAACCACAGCCGAGCCAAACTCAACTCCGACACCGATGCTCATGGAGATGAAGGGGAATTGGATGTTGATGTTCCACTCGAATGCCTTCATCTGCGACACGCAGCAGTCAAGCTCTCGGGGTGGGGACAAGCTCTACTCCACAAATTGGTTTATGCCCATGGCGGAGCGCGCGCTCGGTCCAGGCCAACTGACATTGAGAGCCATGTTCAGCCTGGAGCCGGCGACGGTGACGGGCGAGCGATACCCGCTTCTCTTCCAGCAGGGCGAAACCGCCTACGGAGTTCCCATCTCTGACGGTCAGCATCCACACGACTTCTTCATGGAGTTGGCAATGCTCTATGACCTGCGGTTGGGAAAACATCGGCTCCTGAGCTTCTACTTCGCTCCTGAAGGAGATCCGGCGCTCGGCCCCACGGCCTACCCTCATCGCGCCTCCGCATCTGAAAATCCGGTTGCCACGCTGGGCCACCATCAGGAGGACTCGACGCACATCGCAAATGACGTGGTAACGGTGGGACTCACACACGGCATCGTTCGCATTGAAGGCAGCGGATTCCATGGCCGGGAACCTGATGAGCACCGTTGGAATATCGACCAGGGAAAGATCGATTCGTGGTCAACCCGCCTCACCGTGCAGCCCGGACAAAATTGGAGCGGGCAGTATTCATATGGAAGAATTACCAGCCCCGAGGCACTCTTTCCCGCCGAGGATCAGGCGCGCGTGACCGCTTCTGTGATGTACAACAAGCCATTCACGCGTGGAAACCTCGCAGGCACCGCGTTATGGGGCAGGACCAGGTCACTCGGCGACTCGGCAAAGGAGAACAGTTACCTACTCGAATCCACGCTTCAATTCAAGCAGCAAAATAACGCGTGGGGGCGTATCGAGAATGCTGGGCGCTCCAACGAACTTTTGGTGGGTGAGCATTCGCTCCCTGACGGGTTTACTGAACAGCCCTTAACCCACGTGCAGGCATATACGTTTGGCTATGACCGGGCAGTTGCAAAAATACCGCATCTTGCAACTGCGATTGGAGCCCAGGTCACCACATTCACCGTAGGTCGCCCATTGCAAGGCCTGTATGGTACCAACCCTGTCTCAGTTTCGATATTCCTTCGGATACGACCAATATCTAAAGACGATCGGTAGGCGGCCAATGCAATCAGTCAAGCGATGAATGGCGGCAAAGCGGCGATCGCGTTTTAAATTGTGAAGCGGCGACCACCCAAAGCTCGCACTATCTCATCGAGCCAGAGGGCTTCCGAATCTTCTGATGTAGTGGTATCGGCCTTCCGAAGTTGGGCGTTCCATCCGGTCTCCAGGTGAAGGGTTGCGCGCGCGGCGATCTTTCGCGTCCACACCCCTGCCCCGGTCCTGAATTCGCGTGGTACAGAATCCAGTCCTCTTTTTGGTCCGGCGATTTGAAGAAAGCATTGTGGCCGGGGCCATAAGCCGACGCTTCGGGCGATTCCCAAAATACCGATTTGCTTGACTTGATCCACGACGCGGGTTCGAGGAGATCGCTGTTCGCGGAAGCGGTCAGCATGCCCAGCTCATAGTAGTCAGTCCAACATCCGCTCGCCGAATAAATGAGCATGATCCTTCCATCGTGAAGCAAAATCTCCGGACCTTCATTCACGTCAACATGGGGAATCTCGTCGATTCGATTTGCCTTGACCAGGTCACCAACTTTTTCCCATGGGAGTTCCGGAGTGGAAATCATCACCGCTCTGCTACCTAGCGTCCAGGGATTTTCAAGCTTGCCAATGAACAGTTTTTGAGAGCCATTGGTGGGCCCTTGCCAACCCGACCAAACTACGTAGGTGCTCCCGTTGTTCTCAAACACGGTAGGATCAATTGCCCATCGATCTTCGGGATCTGAGAGCTTGCCCTTCATTTTCCAAGTGCCTTGCAGTGGATCCTCCGAAACATTCTCCAGGACCCACAATCGGTGCGACTCGTTCGAGCCGGCATCTGCGGCGAAGTATATGTACCACTTATTTCCCAAGCGATGAAGTTCGGGCGCCCAGATCTCATGGGAGAAAGGACCCGAAGCTGGTGGAGTCCAGACCACTTTAACCTCGGCGTGCCTGAGATCCGTGATATCACGCGTTTTCCAGATCGTGAGATTAACGCCTGTCGTATTCATGTAGTAGTAATTCCCTTGCCACTCGGTCACCCACGGATCGGCTCCGCTTTGCAGCAATGGATTGGTGAATGTGCCGGAGTTGTCCTGACTGGGACAACAAGGTTCCAAAAACAGGGCCGCGACCATACATAGTCCCAGCGAAAGCTGCCGCGATAGACCCCACATCTCTATCCACCTTTCCTTTGCCGTGCCTCATGACTGAACCTGACGAGATGCGTATTACGTAACGTTGGCTCTCGTTCGGCGATGGGTTATTGAGTGACTTGCTTATCAGCCACCGGCTTCACTTTGCATCGTGCGGAATTTCGATCACCACTACGCTCGCATTTGGAAAGGTGTAATCCAAATCCCCTACGAAATGAAGTGAGTGGGTTTCGGGCGCAACTCGATTAGGATCCTGCTCGTCGTTTTCAGAGAGAATGTTCTCTCCTTGTATGACCGTTACTTTCGCCGTGCCCTTCGCGAACCCCATCGAGCGCAGGTCGATCACTGCCTTTGCTGGGCGGGTGAGATTTCTGTTGACGCAAAACAGAACAACCTTGGTTCCGTCATCTGACTCCGCGGCAACTGTGTCGAGATATGGAACTCCCGCTATCTCCGGCAGCCGGGTGATGCCTTTAGAAATAGAGTAGGTTGGAGAATCCGAGGACACTGACAGGAGACTTCGCGGATGGGTGCTGGCAAACGAGCGGAAGACCCAGTAAGCAGGCGCTCCATAGACCTGCTCCCGCTTTTTCCAGATGCCTCCGAACTCCAGAATTCCAGTCATGTCCGACACCGTAACCACATCGGAGTTCCGCATCAACATGTTTAAGAAGCCGCCGGCGAACAAGCCGCCGCCCATATTTCTGAAGTGCGGGCCAGCGTGAGAGTTGGAAATCATCAGCCATTCAGTGAAGGCCACGTGAACGTCTTTGTGCCCGGATTCGTCGGCCTGTTTTTTAATCGCGCGCATTTTTTCGGCGAGACCCCAGGGCAACGCGAGAGCCGCCATGGTCCGGAAGTCATTAGAGGGGTGCGCGAGTTGTACGTTGTCAGTGACCACGAAGTGGGTCGAAAGAAAATTGAAATTTCCAGCGGGATTCTTGAGTTGTTGAGCGTTCCACTCCGGAAAGGAATCTTCATCTCCACCGGTCGCAATCAATTTGCTGGTGGGATCTATCTTCCGGACCGCTTCGCTCGTGGCGAGGGTAACGGCCGCAACGCGCTCCAGTGAAGGGTATCCGACTTGGAAATCACCCCACAGTTCATTTCCCATTTCCCACAACAGGCCGCCTTTGTGGTCTGCCCAACGGGCATTTACATAACTGACCCAGTCCGCCGCTTGCTCAGGGTTGCCCGTACCGAGGTTGAGCGCGATCTGCGGCTGAGCACCGATCAATTCGCAGAACCGAAGAAATTCATTGGTACCAAAGGTGTTGTATTCGGGAATTCCCCAGGACAGATTAACCTTGCTCACTCGTTTATCGAGTGGCCCTATACCGTCTTTCCAGTCGTAAGCAGAGGTGAAGTTGCCGCCGAAACGGACCAGCGGCGATTGCAAATCTCGCGCCAACCCGATGACATCCGGATCCATTCCGTCTATTGCATCGGATGGGAAAAGCGACACGTTATCGATGAGCGCGCGGTCATCGTTAGAGAGAGATATGACGAGGTCCACTGGCTCGAGCGGCGCGACCTGATCATCCTTCAGGTGCAGTTCGAACGAGTACTTGGCCCAGTCGTGCGAATCACCCTGGAGACCTGCAACCGCAAACTTCTGATCTGAATGGCCATGACGGCGAAGAGAAACTGAGACCGGTTCCCGTCCTCGAATCCGCTTGATCCACAGGCTGCCTTGGTACGAGAGTTGCCGATGAACCGGTAGATATACCTGCTGCAACACGCCCACTTCTTTGCCCGGCAACGACATGATGAGTAGCGATTGCGAGGAGTTTGCGGCGTCACCGCGTACAGGCGAATACCGGTTTCCCTGCGCCGGATCGAGCGGTAGCCACGGCAGCGGCAAGCCAAGCGAAGACGCCCTGCGCAGTTCCGGGCGCGCTTCGAGCAAGCTGTACACATTACCCGCCGACCACAAGCCTTCTTCAAACGATGGGTTCTCCACCACGTCCGCCCATAATCCGCCATACGTTGAGTGACCGATCGGCTCCAGAAAGCTGCCAAACAATGTCGAAGGTATGACTTGAATTTGTGGCGGACGCGTTATGCGCAGGTGGATCGGCTCTGAAACAGCGGCTGAAGCAGACTCCGTCATCTGCGCGCAAACCTGCGAGGCGCCCATGCTGATTGCGAATGCGCCGATCACAAGGCTGTTGAAACAAACGAACAAGTATTTGCGGGCAGCTTTGATCATCGGGCCTCGCCGGGCGTCCCGTGGGAGCGGGCGCGACTTCGAAAGGAAGTAGGAATCAGGCATGGAACATGCCTGGCAGGGGCGGATGAGGTACAACCTCCGCCCCGGCAGGGGGACACGCTGCGGTCGACTCGATTAGAACTCGAATCGCCCAGTCAGCTGGATGTTTCTTGGCCCGTCGATGGTACTGGTGGGAACGCCGTAAAAGCGATCGTACGGCTGGGTGTCTGGTGTCGCGAAGACGTGCCGGTTGAACGCATTGAGCATTTCAACCTTGAGAATGAAAGTAACTCCTTCGTGGATGGGAGTTCTCTTCAGAAAGCTGAAGTCTTCGTTGAAGTAGCGGAAGTTCCGGACCTCGCCTGTGACACGTGGGACATTTCCGAACAGGAAGCCACCATTGTCGCAGGTTGGGCAAGTTCCCACATCGCCAAGCGCCCTCGCTCGCAGGCGTCGGTTGTCGAACGTATTCTGGTCAAGCAATGCGGGGGCGTTCTGAAGGGCCGCGTATCCGGGATTATCCGACACCCCTGCGACCGTGGTCGGAATTTTCAATCCGTTGAAGATGGAGTCGACATTTGGATCGGGTCCCGGAAGGCTGTTACCGTTCTTCAGTTCGCGGAAAGGATCCAGCTTTCCATTCCGACGTGCGTTGCTGGAGAGGGACGACCCGGGAATTCGAGTGAAATCAATGCAGTTGTCCCAACCCGGAATACCGGTCGCACAACCGAATGTGAACGGCTCGCCGGACTGGTAGCGCTGCACGCCGCCGATCTCAAAGCCGCTTACCAGTGCGTGGACCAGAGAGTTTCCACCGTTCAGGAATCTCTGATTCTTTCCAAACGGAAGCTGGTACAGATAGCTCACCACAAACGTGTGGGGGATGTCCTGGTTCGAAAGAGATTTCTGACTCTTCGAATTGAACGGGTCCTGCTCCTGCTGGACGCCATTGGTGACGTTGATGATCGAATCAGCATTCGTAATCGTCTTGGACCACGTGTAGGAGGCCTGCAAATTAAGCCCTTGTGAAAAGCGGCGTTCGACACTTGCAACAAGCGCCTCGTAGGAGGAATGACCAACGTTCTGCAGGCAGCAATCCGTTGCGATGAATGCGTATTGTGGGAACGGGCGCAACGCCTGCTGCACCTGCCCGTTGAATGCCGCGTATGGTAAAGCGATGCCATTGCTCGCCAGGTCATGGCTCACGAGCGCATCACCGCGCTCGAAGTTGGACTTCGGCATGTTGTTGATATTTTCTTCCTGCGATTTCAGGTGCGCGCCGGCGTTGCCAATGTAACCGATCGTCATGATCATGTCCTTGGTCAACTCCTGCTGGATTTGCAAATTCCACTGGTTCAGCATGCCCGGCCGCCCGTAAGACGGTTTGATGAAGTTGCCGAAGGCGATCGGTGCGTTGGCATTTCCGTTGTCAAACTGTCCGGGGTCGAGGTTGATGCCGGCCGTGTACGCGGGCAAGCCATTATCGATGTTGAATGCCGGATCGAATCCATCCGAACCGAAGTTCACGTTGGCCGTGTAGCCGGTCCGCGTGTCGCCACCGAAATCGCTGTATTGCAATGGCGCGTAGAGAGTAGCAAAGCCTCCGCGCAAAACGACCTTTCCAGACAGCCATGGGGGAGTGAAAGCAAAACCCACGCGAGGACCAATGTCTTTGAACCACGTGTCGGCCCAGCGCTTGTTGCAGTTACCGCAATTCGACGCGAAAACCAGAGCTCCGGGAGTTCCGGTCTTGGGGTCGATTGCAGTTTGACTGAAGTTCGACGTGTCGTTGTACTTTTCCTTACGCGGACGGTCGATGGAGTATCGCAATCCGATGTTGAGCACCAGGCTGTTCGATAGTTTCAGGTCGTCCTGCGCAAAAGCGGAGTAGTAGTCCTGAATCCACTGTGCCTGGTGGAAGGGGATGGTCGCGCCCCCGAAATCCGCGGTCCCGAGCAGGAGGCTCGCAAAACCGTTGCCGGTTCCGTTAGCGTAGGCACCGGTCTGCGTTGCCTTGGTTTCAGCTCCCTCGAAATTGAACGTGCCGTTGAGCGCGTCTTTCGCAATCGCCGAATATTGCTGGTACCTGTAGTCAACCCCGAATTTGAAACTGTTCCGTCCCCGCTGCCAACTCACCGAATCGTTCAAGCGAATACCGTTGTCTACGTTATCGTCGTTCTGATTACGGCTGATATCGCTATAGCCGCCAATTGCGAAGTGGGGCAGGCCGGTGGTGATGTTTCCTATGCCGAGTTGCTGCGCGTAGTTGATGCCAGATAACGCTTCGAACGATCCATTGATCGAGTTTGTGCGATTGGTACCGATGTTGAGATGGTTCAGCAGGTTCGGAGTGAAGGCATAGTCCCAGCCGCCACGGCCGAAGTGAGTGATGAAATCCTGCACCTGCGTTACATAGTCGGCCGGCCCCGGAAAGGCGCGATTGGTGGGGCTGTTGCGTGTATTTTCGCGGGTATTGTAAGAGCCCCAAATGCTGTTCTTCTGATTTATCCGCTCGTCTATCCGAATGGTGTAAGTCGTGTTGTTGACGGGCGAAGAAGAAGTGAGGGTGTAATTGTTATTGAGCGCGGCGTTTGTCGGAGCAGGATAGAGAGCGGACACCGCCGTCCCGACCTTACTGAACCGCCCTTGGGGGATTACGTTAAAGTCAGCCGGAAATGGTCCGTTAGGGCTGCTGGGAGCGGTTCCAAAGGGCAGTCGGCAACGAACGCCGTTCACGGTCTGAGTTGTGGACGGATCGAAGATCTCGCCAAAGAAGATCGGTTTGCCGTCGCAGGGGTTTATCTGGCCCGTAGCTCCGTTGATTAGCTGATCCTGAAAGTTCCCGGCCCGCTCAGCCACCGTGGGGACCGAACTCGTGTACTGTCCACCTAGGGTCTGGCGATATTGTTCCCACGCAAAAAAGAAAAACGTCTTGTCGCTGCCGTGGTAAAGGTGGGGAATGATCAGCGGCCCGCCAAGGCTGCCGCCATAGTCGTTCTTTTTGTCGGTCCCGCGATTGAAATTCTTTTCCTGCGGGTCGCCTACGGATTGGTAATAAGCCTTTTTGCCGTTATTGAACCAGTCATTGGCGTTCAGATCTTCGTTCCTGAAGATGTCGAATGCGGTGCCGTGAAAGTGGTTCGTGCCGCTCTTGGTCACGAAGTTCTCGATGCCGCCCGTGGTCCTGCCAAATTCCGCTGCTGGAGTCGACGTTGTGACCTTGAATTCGGAAACCGCTTCAACCGATGGTGCAGTCTCGTCGAATGAAGACCCATTCTCGGTCCGGATGACCGAAGCGCCATCGAGGAGGATTTCATTGCCAAAATTCTGGCCTCCTCCGAGCTTGTTGATAAAGATTCCGTTGCTGCTGTTGCTTGATCCAGGGCCAGTCGTACCCGGTATGAGGAACACGAAGGCTTCCGGGGATCGCATCGCGCCCACGCCGCCAAGCGCCAGTGGCAACTCGACGATCTGCCTGGTCGTGACCGTTCCACCCACGTCGGACGATTGCGTTTCGATGGACGGCACGTCGGATTGAACGGTTACCGTCTCGTTGGCGCCACCCGCGCTAAGCGTGATTTCAAACGCTGTGGTGGAACCTACTCGGACTTCGACCCCGGTATTAACGGTAGATTTGAAACCGGATGCCGTCGTCGTGAGGGTGTAACGGCCCAATGGAACAGACGGAAAGCGGTAAGCTCCGACTGATGAAGAGACGGCACTGAATACAGCCCCGTTCTGATCATTTTTGGCGGTGACCGTCGCATTGGGTATCACCGCACCTGACCCGTCCAGGACGTTCCCGGCGATCTCGCCCTGTGTGGTCTGGGCCTGCGCGGAATTCAATAAAAGAAAAAGAGCGACACAAAGCATTGTCACTCGAACAAGTCGAGTGAGGGCGCAAGATTCCACGTCTGCCTCCAAATTGGTAACTCTGCGCCCTATTTTTTTTAAAATCTTTGGTCTTTAAGCTTGGGCGGCTGATTTTGCAGAAATTCAACTGCGTTTTGGTCGAACTGCACGGTCTTCAGACGAAACCGTCGATAAGTCTCGATCATTCATGTAAGGGTTGTCAATCGATCTGGTTAGAAAAAGTCCAGCCCCTGGTATTAGGCGCGGTTGGCGCGAAACCTGTCCTGCCTCGTTTCACTTTTGAGGAGTCGTCGGCGATGAACCGGAACGCTGTCCCTCTTCCATGGTGGCAGAACGCGTGCCGTACAAGTCTGAGCTCTTTTTGAGTTCAGCTTGCGCGCGGTCAGCCAAACCCGCACGGCGATAAATCTGGCTGAGTTCATAATGAAGGCTAGGGCTCTTCGGATCCAGCAACACTGCCCGCTCCATCTGATCCCGTGCCAGTCCGTCCCGATGAGCGCCAGCATAGGCTCGAGATAGTTCCTCGTGGCACCTGCTGCTCACGGGCGCAATCGCCACCGCCTTCTCCAACAGTGCAGCTGCCTCGCTGAACCGATTCCTTGTATTCAGCAAGACCCCCAGATTGAGTAACGGTTGTTCTGAAGGATGGCGCGAATCGCTCTGGGCGTCGATCGCACGGTTGTACGCCGCGAGTGCTTCGTCAGACCGATTCTGCGCTTCATAGGTCAGCCCAAGGTTGTTCAGGGCTCTCGCATCCCGCGGCGCGAGAGCGATTACCCGCTCAAAGTCTCGCTGAGCTTCGGCGAAGTTTCCAACATGCATATGGGCTCGCCCAAGGTCGTACCACGCTTCAGAATTGGATGGATTCCCGCCCACGGCGCGACTGAGCCACTCGATGGCGTCTTTGTAGTCATCCAACAACACATAGTCCAGCGCGACCAGGCGAAGATCTTCCGGGCGCGGTGTGGAAATTGCCGCGGCCCGAGTAAAACTCTCCAGCGATTCTTTAGGCTTGTTTTCCTGCTCCAGCACGTAACCAAGAAGATATAGAGCCTGATAGGAATTCTTGACCACTTCAAGATATGCGCGGACCACGGGCTCCGCAGCCGCGAATTCGCCCAAATTTACAAGACACCTGGCCTCCATCAACAGCGAGTCCGTATGTGCCTCTGGAGTCAGCCCGCGTTCAATGCCGGCAACTTTCGCAAACAGCTGAGCCGCGGCCCGAAAGTGCTTTTGCGCATAAGCCTGCCTTGCTTCTGCGTATGCAGCCGGCGCTTGTGCCGGTGCCGCAGCAGTAGCGAAGGCCAACATCCACACCAGAACGAATCTACAGTGCGTTCGCGGAGCCGCTATTTGAAATACTTTCCGTAATGTACTTTGCTTCCGCACACAGTCTCAATTGCGTGCCGCCGTGGAGTTTGGCGTCCCGCGGCCGGTCAGTTGGCGTATCAAATCGACTTCATGTTGCCGGTATGGTGTGTAGTCTTGCCGAAAGACCTCATGGAACCATACGGTCGGCTGCCGCCGCACGTACGGGTTCTCCCAGGAATCCCATGGAAGGTAGGTCTGCGTTCGTCCCGCCACAAAACCCCAATTCATCGCGCCTACCTTGTACTTCTTGGCGATTGGAAGCGAGCCGTCAAATGTACTTCCGGCTCCCCGCGCCATGTACTCGGTGCAGATGATGGGGCGATGCAGCGCCTGCAATTCCACAATCCGGGCTTCAAACTCCTCCGGCCACCCATAGTTGTGAAACGAAATTACGTCCGACTCCGCCAGTTGAATTTTGGTTGTGGCACTCTCTTTCGCTGGATCAGACCAGTCCCCCTCCCAAACCCCGCTGGTCAGTGGCTGCGACGGGCGTACCGAGCGCGCCCATTCGAAAGCCTTAGGTAACAACTCGTTCACGCGCTGTACCTTGGCTGGGACGTCGGCGTGTGCGTCTCCTCCGCCATTGTCGGGTTCATTCCATACGTCCCACCCCAATATGCGATCGTCTTTCGCGAAAGAGCCTACGATTCCTTCAACATAAGCCTTCAACTTGGGCTCATACGCAGTATCCATAAGTTCACGCTTCCCCGGGCTCTGCACCCAGCCAGAGTTATGGACACCAGGAATAGGGGGGTGCTGCGGGCCAAGATGAGGATCGGTTTCCCAACAGGAATCAAACAGCACCAGGAGCGGTTTTATGTGATGTTTCGCCGCAATCGCCAGAAATTGATTCAAACGCTTCTTGAAACCTTCAGGATCCTGTTGCCAAAGCTGATCCTGCAAAAATACCCGCATCGTATTCATCCCGATTGATTCAGCAAGGCCCAATTCCTTGTCGTTCAACTCTGGATTGAAGGTCGCCGCCTGAAACATCTCCAGTTCGTTGATCGCGTCCGATGGAATGAAGTCAGCGCCTACCAGCCAGGGCTGGGAGGCATACCAGGTATTTGCCTTTTCTTCTGACCAGCGGTGGGGCGCTGACTGCCCGTGAATCGCGATCACTTGAGTCAAAACCAAGACAAATACCAAAACGAAGTTCGTGCTTGCTGACCGTCTCAAAAGGCTCTCCATCGCAACCGGGTATGCATCTGCGTTCTAAACGATACATCATTAACGGGCACGCGCATGAGGCGACCGGAGGAGCGACATACGTCCTTCGGCTGCGATATTATCAAAAACTGGTGTGCGCATGAGAGCAAAACTTCCACGTGAACTGGCCTTGTCAGCCACTTGTGCGCTCGCACTTCTTTCTGCATTCGGACAGGATGCAAAGATTGAAGACGCCTTTCGCCGCGGCGCGACCGCGATGCATGAGGGACGCGCAAAAGACGCGGAAGCCGCTTTCCGTGAAGCCGTTCAACTAGGCCCAGGCTTGGCCATGGCGCACCTTGACCTTGGCCTCGCTCTGGGGCGTGAGGGCAAGCTTGAAGAAGCGATCGCGTCTTTGAGCGAAGCTCTTCGGCTCGATCCTGGCATCGAGGGCGGCCATCTGTTCCGAGGAATCTTCCGCCATCAGTCGAACCAACAGGGTGAAGCGAGAGCGGACCTTGAGAAAGAGATCGCTGCGCATCCTTCAAATGCCGAGGCGCTTACCTGGCTTGGCATGGTCGAGTTGGCCGCCGGGCATCCTGAGAAAGCGGTAGGCCCATTCGACCGGGCAGCAGAACTGCAACCCGATGATTTGAATTTACTGGAGTTTCGGGGCCGCGCTCACAATCTTGTCGCCCGGGACAGTTATGCGCGGATGGCACGCCTTGACCCCAGCAGCTGGCACGTTCACCGCGTTCAGGCTCAGCTCTTCGCCGATGAGGGGAAGCACGCCCAGGCCATCGCCGAGTATGAAGCCGCTATCAAACTGCAGGACCGCAACCCGGATCTCTATGAGGGAATGGGCGACGAATACCGGAAACTGAATCAGCTGGATGCGGCGAAGCGCGCCTATTCGAAGGAACTTGAACTCAGCCCGCAAAACGCCGTTGCGATGTATGACCTGGGAAGCATCGAGATCGAACTCGGCGACAATGCCGCGGGCGTGCCTCTCCTGCAGTCCATGATCAAGTCGTACCCCGGGTCCCCAGTGGCCGAATACTATCTTGGCCGCGGGCTTGCAGCCGACGGGAAAGATGCTGAAGCGGTCGCATGGCTGGAGAGAAGCGCGAAAGGCGACCCCGACGGCGAGGTGGGAGAGCGCTCCTATTATGAACTGAGCCGCGTGTATCGAAGGCTCCAGCACCCCCATGAAGCTCAGGAGGCTGTAGCTGAGTACAACAAACGACGTCAGGCCAAGGAACAATCCGCTGCCAGGCAGGTGGAAGACTGGCAAAAACTCACGGGGCCCGCACCAACTGCCCCTTCCAACTAATCAAATAAGTTACGAGACCGCTTAGTTGCTTGTTACTCATTCGGATAGCCCAGGCATTTCGTTGTGGAATCATCGCCCAACCAAGACCCGCTTCGCGACTTCCCTCGGGAATTTCTTCTGAAACTTATCGATGCGCTGACGAAGACTTGGTCCGAGAACACGTCGAGCAAATCTGTCCAATGACGCCCTTGCCCTGCTCGATCGTCAGAATCCTGTCCACGTCAGGAATCTTGACCGTCTCGATCATTCCGCCAGGCCAACGTATCTGCAGTTGGTCGACGCGGGTGTCTTCACCAATTCCAAAATGGACACGCTGGTCGTTCGATGAAATGAAACTCCCGCCACTCAGCACATCGGCTCGCTGGCGGATACCCTTGTGGGTTAGGTAGACAGTCGCCCCCACCGCATCCTTTGGACCCTTCTCTCCACCAACGAGTTTCAACTCCACCCAGTGAGCGTGATCGCTGTTCACGTTGCGCAATAGCGTTGGCGGCCCGTCGATTGGATTGATCACGACGTCTATCTTTCCATTATTGAAAAGGTCGCCGAAGGCTGCACCTCGCCCCGGGGTGACTACCGCCAGGCCCGTGCCCTTTACCGGAGCGACGTAAGAAAACCGGCGGCCGTCGACGTTGCGGAACAATAACGGACGTTCTGCGAAGGTAGTCCCCCAGTCCGTCTTGTCAACCTCCGGATACACGTGGCCATTGATGAGCATCAGGTCCAGCAATCCATCGTTGTCATAGTCGAGAAAGCCTGTTCCCCAGCCTACAAAGGGGATCCCGATCTCAGCCTCGCCCGATGGATAACTTACGTCAGTAAAGTTCACGTCTCCGTCGTTTCGGTAAAGAACCTTGTAGTCATCGGAAAAATCTGTGTTGAAGAGGCTCAACCGGCCTTTGTTCTGATAGTCCCCAACCGCCACACCCATCGACGCCGTCTCGCGGCCATCTTGATTCAGCGCGTACCCCGACGAATAACTGTCGTCCTCAAACGTTCCATCCCCCTTGTTGATGTAGAGATAATTGGGCGTGGAATCGTTCGCCACCACCAGGTCGACCTTGCCGTCGTCGTTCAGGTCGGCAAATATCGCAGTGAAGCCGTAGAAATGGCTCGGATCGCTAACTCCGGCCTTAACACTGACGTCCGTGAAAGTGCCATCGCCATTGTTGTGGAACAGATGGTCGGGCTCGCCTTTAAGTCCCCGTGGCCCACACATGACGTTGATGCCACGGAACTGACAGTAAGAGAACGCGACGGACTTGGAACCAGGAATTGGCGGGTCGTCGAGGTTGTAGTGCACATACCCTGAAACAAACAGATCCAGTCTTCCATCGCCATCGAAATCTCCAAACGTGGCTCCGGCCGACCAGTTTCCCAGCGCAACTCCGGCTTTCTCACCCACGTCCGTAAAGGTCCCATCATGGTTATTGTGATAAAGACGATTCCTGCCAAAGTTCGCGACGAATATGTCCGGCCAGCCATCGTTATCGTAGTCGCCGATCGCCACCCCAAATCCCCACCGGTCGTTAGTCACCCCGGCCTTGGCCGCAACGTTAGTAAACGTGCCGTCGTGATTGTTGTGAAACAGCGCAGCATGAGGAGGCTCTTCTTTTCCCTCCATGGCCCGGTACGTTGAACCGTTGACCAGGAAGATATCGAGCCACCCGTCATTGTCGTAGTCGATCAGGCCGACGCCGGATCCATCGGCTTCGATGATGAACTTCTTCTCCGAGGTTCCCATCACGTGACGCCATACCGAGAGCCCTGCTTCCTTCGTGACGTCCTGGAATACGATCGGGCCCTGATTTACAAACCCGCCGGCGGTAATAGGACGGTGCTCCGGGTCATATACCGGGGCGAAGGTTCCTCCCGTACTATTTCCTGAACTCATGCCTGGACTTTGCCCACGGCTAGCCTGGGCGGCCCGCACTTCCTCCGGCTTGCCCTCTTGTCCTGGCAACGGAAATGTCAATGTAATCAGGGCAAAGAGCAGGCATCCCCAAAGATCGACTCTCGCTCTTCTTGAATCCTTGTCAATATCCAGCAGGTCCTCCGGTTTCACTTGCCCTTCAACTCCCCAACCGCCGGCTTAATTATCAAATTCTCGAGAATCGCGCTCTTGGCGCGTACGCCTGCCGAATTCCTGGCTAAATGTCTGAACTTATTCATCTTTCGTCTGATGCTCGCGGACTGACTCACTGAGTTGCCGTTGCCGGGACAACTTCCTGTTCTCGGCCTCACCCAGCGTCTTCGCCACTTCGAGTTCATGTTGCGAGTCTTCCGTCTTACCCAGGCGTCCGTAAGTAAGCCCGAGATAATAGTGCCCGGTCTTGTAGTCAGGAGCGGCCACAATCGAACGCTTCAGATAGTCGATCGCCTTTTCATAATTCTTTTCCTTGTAGTACGACTCCCCGAGTCCCGCCAAAGCCCCGCCATGTTGCGGATTACGGTTCAGGGTCTTCTCAAAATTCGCGATCGCTTCGTCGAAGAGCCCTTCCTGCAGCGCCATATCGCCTAATTGGTAATACGCTTCAGTCTGCACTGGCTGCAGCTCAATTGACCGTCTAAATTCAACCCGCGCCTTCTCATACTGAACACCGAGCTGGTACACGCGTCCCATGCCATAGTGTGCGCTCGCGTCATCGGGGCGGATCTTTATGTAAGCCGCCATCTCACTTTCCGCAGCGGGCAGCTGCCCCAAATCCATCTTTACCCGCGCGGACGCATACAGTACCCGTGAGTCTTCAGGCGCTAATTGCTTGGCGGTTTCTAGAGAATCATCAGCATCTTTGAAGAGTTGCATCTGATCTTCCAGGACTCCTAGGTCGTAGTGGACGCGAGCATTCCGAGCCGCAAAACTTCTGGCTCGAAGTAAATCCCCTAATGCGGCATCAAGATTTCCGCCCGCTCGCGCCTTCAACGCCAACTGTTCACTGCACGCTATTTCACCCTCCTGGGCAGCCAGGCTTCCCGCAGCAAGATTCAGAATCGACTCGTAAGCCTTGCATGCGCTCTCGGCGTCTCCTGCCTTCAACAGTGCGGCAGCCCTGTCGAGTTCTTTACTGTCGGCGACTTGCTGGCTTTTGCATTGTAAGGGCTGAAAGGCGAACATCACTAGGGCGCATCGTAAGCAATTTGCAGCACCTCGCATCGTGATGGATGATCTCGAGCCCACGGGCGCTATTCTAGCAGCGTGATTCATTCCTGATCACAGTGCACAAATAGCCTCTCGTAAGTGGCTACTTGTGACCGGGAACAGCCTGCTCGCTTGCCGGCTCGTTCACTTCCAGGAGTTGATCGGCACGCACATCCACGAGTGTCTGAACGGTCCCGCTAGGCCACTGAATCTCGACTTTTGCGGCGAGCGAATCGGATCCAAGGCCGAAATGAACACGGGGATCGCTTGCAGACAGGTACCCGCTCGCTGTTGTGACCGTAACCCACTGCGGTCCTTTTGACGTAACAACCTTCACTACCGCGCCGATACCGTCACGGTTGCTCTTGTGTCCCACCAATTTCAGAGTAAGCCAGTGGTTTGGCGTCTCGGTTTCATTGTGGAGCACGTGAGCCGATCCGCCGTTTGTAGTCACTACCGCATCAACTCGACCATCATTGTCGATATCCCCAATCGCCATCCCTCGGCCCACCCATGCTTCGTGGAAGATGCTGCCGGACATCGCGGAAATATCGACAAACCGCTTTCCGGTGTTGCGAGCCAAAAGCATGGGTTCGCGGTAATGGAGTTGCGGATAGCTTTTCTCAACCGTGTCCAGGTCGTGGCCCTGCGCGATCAACAGATCCTTCCAGCCATCGTTGTCATAGTCCAGGAACCGAACGCTCCATCCGGAATGAAGGCGCGATATCGCTCCAACCCCGCTCTTGAAGCTGGCATAATCAAACTGAAGTGAGCCTTCATTGTGATAAATGGAGTACATCTGATTCGCAAGGTCGGTAACGACCAGGTCTGGAAGCCCATCGTTGTCATAGTCTGAAAAATCGACTCCCATCCCCGCGAACGTACGACCGTCACCGTCCACTGCGGCTCCCGATGAGAGCCCGACTTCTTCGAAGGTTCCGTTCCCGCGGTTGTGGAAGAGAAACTCCACCATGGAGTCATTGGCGACAAAAATGTCTGGCCAGCCATCGCCGTCACAGTCAGCGATAGCGATTCCAAGAGCCTTGGCGGGCTTGCCTAATCCCACCTTTTCCGCGACTTCTCTAAATCGGCCATTTCCCTCGTTGTGGTAAACAAGCATTGAGATCGGCTGGAAGACATCGGGGTGACAATACCCGCGATTGTCAGGGCTGCCGCAGTAAAGATCGTCCCAATCCCACTGCACGTAACGCAGCACCACCAGGTCCAGCAGGCCGTCCCTGTCCAGGTCCGCCCACGCGGCGCTGGTGGACCAGCCGCTCCCGCCCACGCCCGCTTTTTCGGTCACATCAGTGAAGGTGCAGTTGCCGTTGTTGTGGTAAAGGCGATTGCCACCATAGCCGGTTACATAAATATCTTCAAACCCATCGTTGTCATAGTCGGCGATTGCCACCCCCATACCGTAGCCAACGCCCTGCAATCCCGCCTTCTCAGTCACATCCTCGAATGTGCCGTCCTTCTTTTGCCGATACATCCGGTTCCAGTCTTCACGGCCGGCCTTTTGGGGAATCGTTCCTTTGGGTGTTGGATCGGAAAATGGCGCACCGTTTACAAGAAATATGTCGAGGCGCCCGTCGTTGTCACAATCGAACAGCCCGACCCCGGAACCCATCGTCTCGATCAGATATTTCTTTGAAGTGTGGGGCGCCTTATGAAGGAAACGGATGCCGGCGGCCGTGGTGGTATCCACGAACTTCCCCGGTTGCGCTGATTCAGTCGGAGCCGGGGTTGCGGAACCCGTCTGCGCAAGCGCAGGAACGACAATCGTCAAAAGCATCCCGCAAAAGATCGCAAGGGAACGCACCGAACTCCCCGAAATACCCTCCCACTTCATGCCGATGAAGGACCTCGCGCGCCCCTGAACATCATTGTAAGAGCGCCAATCAACGCACCCCTGAATATCGGCCCGCCCACCCCGCCTCCGGTCAACGCCGCGAAAAAAAGGAGGGCGACCAGGCGTCTGATGCCTGGTGCCCTCTCAGTTCTGCGGTTACTGTTCGCCGGTGTGCGGCGTTCGCTAAAGGGCGCCCGGCAGACCTTGTCCGGATGCGTCCGTTACGAATTCCAATCCCGTCGCGGGACCGAAGCTTTCCTTCGCATGTGATAGTAGTGGCTTCGCAAGAACGCGCGCATAGTCCGAACGGGCTATTGAGAATCCAGCCTGAATCGCCGGTGGCTACCGGAGCTTTGACGATTTGACCGTCATAGGTGACCGAATAAGGACGAACAAGTGTGTCGACCTGTTTTCGGCACTTGCCCTATAAGTCTTCTGGCAACAGGATGCCGCGAGAAAGACAGGAACTGACGGCCTCCGTTCGGCCCGCCACTTCCAGCTTGGTGAGAATATTCTTGACGTGGTTCTTGATGGTGCTTGATGAAACTTTGAGTGCGCTGGCTATTTCCCGATTGGTAAGGCCGCGGGCCAGCAGCCGCAGGACTTCCATTTCACGGCCGGTCAATCGTCCCAGTAAGCCGCGTTCTGCGATTTGCCTTTGAATCGATTTCGGCAGCCAGCGCTTGCCGGCGCGCACCGTGTGAATGGCATCGAGGAGCAGTTCCAGACCGAGGTCCTTCATGATGTAGCCAAGGGCCCCCGCCTCCAGCACTCGAAATGTCTCCTCCTCCACCTGGTAACTCGTCACAATTAAGATCCGGGCCTCTGGGAATTCTTTAAGGATGGATCGAACAACCTCTATCCCTCCCAATTGAGGCATACGCAGGTCCAAGAGAAGCACGTCCGGCATCAGCTTACGGTATTGTTCGATGGCCGCTGCTCCGTCCGATACCTCACCCACCACCTCAAAGCCTGGCTCGGAAGTTATGAGGCTGCGGATGCCGATTCGATACACGAGGTGATCATCCGCTACGAGAATGCGGATGCAGTTAGAGGAGTGATCCTCGGAATGCCGCGCGGGCGCCGCCTTCTGGCCAAGCCGCTCTCCTTTCATACTGTCACCCTTACTCGCATTGAGGTTCCATGCGGCGTGGACTCCAGGTCCAGCTTCGATCCGATTGCTGCGGCGCGCTCGCGCATCCCAGTGAGACCGAAATGACCTTCGTTTGGTCCCGGGATTTGCTCCGGATCAAACCCCTTGCCGTCGTCGGCTACCTCCAGTAACACCTCTTGCTTCCTGTAACAAACTCTTACATGGATTTGCTTCGCGTTTGAATGCCTTATCGAGTTTGCAATTGCTTCCTGCCCGATCCTAACCAGGTTATTCACAACTTGATAGGGCAGCGGACTCGGCTCGCCGCTGACCTGCTGGTCAATCACAAAGGCGGTCGATACGCCCATCTTCGAGATGCAGTTGGAGAGGAGCGCGTCCAATCGCTCATTTCTCGAGAGGGAGTGAAGTATGTCGATAGAGAGGTGCGACTCGTTGCGGCTGTGCCGCGCCATCTGCAACGCTTCCCGCAAGAAGGCCTTGCTTCGGGCGGGATCGCGTGTGATCGTCCGTTCCGCCGCCTCCAGCTGCAATGTCATCCCGGCGAATGCCTGGGCCAGCGTGTCGTGGATATCTCGAGCGATATTGGCGCGTTCTTCCGCTACCGCGCGATATCGGGAATGGTCCAGTCGGGCATAAAGATTTGTGGAGATCAGCACGAATATGACAATGATCCCCGACAGCAACAGCACGTGGCTGCGGGTCCACCAGGACGGCCCGTGCACGAGCTCAACGTCCTGCGCCGATCGTAGTTCAAGCGTGAAAGCTTCATCATGACTTCGATCCAGTTCGCGGTTCACAAACAGGATGCCTGTGAGGCGCAGCCGCGCCCCTGGTTGCAGGGCGCTTGCGGGCAACTCTTCGTCAAGGCTACCGTTCGGCAAAATCGCTGCAAAGGTCTGATACCCGCCTCGGAAGTTGAGCCTGACCCCGGTCAGTCCTGCGGGCACTGCGTCAATTAATTCAGCCTCCGTTTCTACCAGAGAAAGTTCGTTGTCTCCTTCGGCCGCCTGATCGGGCGTGATCGACAAGGGCAGCGGCATGGAGCCTCCCCAAAGGCGCCGCATCTGACCCCGCATCACCTGGCGGCGCTGAACCATCGTCATGCTTCCGTTGACCTCCACTTCATCCCCGAGAGCAACCGGCTCCGATTCCACCGGAATCACCTCAGTGGCGCCGGTGCGGTCTTCAATGACGGTTTGGTGGCCGTTCAGGATCACGATTCCGCGTACTACCAGGGGCACAGGCTGTGCCGACAGATTGGCCGCCTGGATAGCTGACTCGATGGACTGAAGCCTCGGGGGGTATGCTTTCTCGGCAGCACCCGTCAACAGGGTGCTACAACTGCCCGACGCCAGCAGCAGGAGCCTTGGCCCAAGAGCACAGTTCCAGCGCCGCATTACCCTGCGCTCCTCAAAACGAAAAATGGATACCCCCGAGCAGAATCAATATACTTGAGCGGCGGCCCATGCGATACGAGCTCCCCATTCCACTCAACAAAACTGTCGCGGCTGGCTTGAGCGTGGCCTTCATTGTCGGCCTTGTTTTGCTCGTACGCTCCCAATTTGGCGCGCTTCAGCACTCTTACTCCAAAGGCCTCAACGGATGGCGCCCGATCAGCGGACATTGGACCTCCCAGGCCAATGTGCTGTCGAATACCAACTACGGCCGTGGCGACATGATAATTGCTGAACACTCGAACGGAAGCGATTACGGCATTTCGGCCGACGTACGTTTCGATATCTTGTTTCCGGAGACGCACTACGGGGATGCAGGACTGGTGATTCGCGCCACCGATCCGGAACCCGGCGTGGATTCCTACACGGGATACTACGCAGGCCTCAGGCCCAACGACCAGGCCTTGATTCTGGGTCGTGCCAGCCACGACTGGCGGGAGTTGGCGGCGGTTAAACTGGCTGTGCCGGTATCAACCGGCGTGTGGTACCACATCGAGCTGAGCACTCGAGGATGCAAACTATCCGCGGTTGTTTCACCGTCCGACAGTCTTCCGGTCACCCGACTTGATTATCAAGACGATCACTGCCTGAACCGCGGAGCCGCCGGTCTTCGATCCTTCTATACCCAGGCATCCTGGCGCAACGTTCAGATCCTGCCCAAATGATTGGGAGCCCGCTAACTAAGTTCCGTCGTGCAGGGATTTCAAGACCCCATTCGTAGACAGGTTTCCCCGGTCCACGATCTGCACCGGAAGCTGCGTTGAATAGGCGCCCGCCCCCGTACCGGAAAGAGCTGCGCGCATAGCCTGCATCGATTGCGCTCCCAGGTCTTTAGGATTACTGATCACCAGCGCATCAATCCTCCCTTCACGAAGAGCGGTCAACTCGTTATTCTCCTGGGAGACTCCGACCAATGCAGGCCGTTTCTTTGTTCCAGGATCGAAGACATATGCCGCGGCATGGGTGGAAAATACATCCGTTGTGAAAATACCCTGAATATTGGGGTGTTCCGTCATTAGATCAAGAACCGCCTGGCGGCCCCGGGCCCAGTCCGACAAACCGTACCTCACGCTCACCAGCTTTACGTCAGGAGCATGCGCAATCTCCGCTTCGAAACCCTTTTCGATAAGAGAGTCGCCTTCGACTGTCGGACTGACGCCGACAATTCCGACCTCGCCCTTGCCCCCGATAAGAGAGATCAACCGTCTGCCAGCCAGCTTTCCAGCCTCTGCCTCGTCCCATCCTATGAACGCGGCGTAATCACTCACCGACAACGCAATTGGAGCTCCCACAATCACGACCGGAATGTGCGCTTGCACCGCCTTTCGAAGCACCGACGTCAGTACCAGTTGGTGTGAGGGCGACACGATGATTCCTTGAACGTGCCTGGAGATGGCTTCCTCCACCATGTGAGCCTGTTCGGTGTAGTCGGTGACTGATTGCGGTGCGGCCAGTTCCACGTGGAAGCCGTTGGAAGCCGCGGCCTTCACCTGGTGGTTGAATGTCTCCCAATACTCCACCCCGCCAGTCGGCGCAATCACCATGATCGTGGGTGTCTGACGGTGGCCGCACCCTGACAGCAGGCTCACAAGCAGTACGAGCAACCAGCCAGGTCGCATCGCCGCTGCGGTCAAAGTCTCTGCATTTCCTCGGCATCTCACTCGGAATTCCCCGCCATCGATCCCACCTTGGCAACTCATGTGTTCGTCTATATCCGGCCTCACGGAAGTTTTGCACCCGCTCAAGCAACCACTATGGCCCGCCCGAACTCGATCGTCGGCCGTTTAATTCGGCAGCTCGCGCAAATTCGATGTCGGCCTTGTCTTTCATGCCTTCGCGCTGATAGACCCGCCCAAGAAGAAAATGAAATGATGCGTTGTCGGGTTCAAGAATCACGGCTTGCTCGAACTCGGGCTGAGCCTTGATGTATTGCTCCCGCTGAAGATAAAGATGGCCTAACTGCTCGCGAATCTTCGCATCCTTTGGCGCAATCGCAACCGCCTGCAGCAACAAGCGCTCCGCCTCTTCCAGGCCTCCCTTGCGGATCAGGATGATCGCCAGGTTGAGCATGGGTTGCTCACTGGGATGTTCCGAACCTCTTTGCCAGTCGAGCGCGGTGCGATATGCGGCAACAGCGTCTTCCTCGCGATTGAGATCTTCATACACCAGTGCCAGGTTATCTTCGATCTTCACGCTGCGAGGCGCCAGCGCGAGCGCCTTCTCAAATGACTCCACGGCCGCAGGAAATTTTTGCAGGGTGTATTGAATGCGGCCAAGACCGTACCACGTGTCAGGGTCCCGCGCGTTCATCTGGAGCGACTTCTGCATCCATCGCTCTGCATCCGCGTAATCGTTCAGGACGGCATAGTCTTCGGCAACGTAGCGCAGATCCTGGCCGGAAGGGGAGCGCAATTGTGCCGCCTGTGTATATTCGGCCAGTGATGCCTTCGGATTGTTGAGACGAAGCAATGTGTATGCAAGCAGGAAGCGCCCGTCGGCAGAGTTCGGCTCGACGCTCAGGTACGATTCCAGTTGCATCTTGGCGCGCTCGAAGTCTGAAGCCGCGATCGCTCCTCTCGCATCATCAAGCGACCCGCCGGACCCCGAATTGACCATCGGCACGGAACGATCACGAGAAGGAGTCTGGGCACTGCATTGCAGTGGTCTGCCCGGAACGCAGCAGGAAAGCAGCACAGTCACTTTCATCACATTAACCGGGAAGCTCATTTCTGCTTGTGCCCATCCCCAGCTGTGCATCGTCCGGCCGCGCCCGCGGAATCGACAATATCAGACTCGACCAAGCTTTCCTCCCGTAACACGGCACTCGCACCAGCGAACTTGGCGCGGTACGAACGCATACCCCGGCCACTTCTTCGCCTCGAACAATGCTCGTCGCCGAGTCTTTTGAAATCGCTCGCTTCAACACGTGGAAACTCAATGCTGAACGGGCTTGGCGGCCGGTTTGGCTGAAGTCGGGGCGCCTGGTTTCGCGCCGGGAGATGTACGCCTTGACGGTGGAACCGGCGGAACGATTCTTGCCATCTTGATCCTGTCGATGTCCCGAAAATTAGCTTTCAGATACGCATCGCCTTGCTCCGTAATCAGGTCCTGGCGCGGAGACTCGCCGTAGACAGCGTAAATTTTGTCGACCACATCCATCCCCTCGACGACGTTGCCAAACGGAGCGAAGCCCATCCGGTCGAGACGCGAGTTGTCGGCGAAGTTGATGAACAACTGCGTAGTCCGCGTGTTGGGCCCGGCAGTGGCGAAGACAAGGTATCCGCGCTTGTTGCTTTGCACCACCGGATCATCCTGGATGGTAGCGGTCTTCCAAACTTTGTTGACTGCGGGATCAGCGCTGAGCCCAAATTGCACCACGAAACCCGGCACCACGCGAAAGAATGCCGCATTGGTGAAGTAGCCGTATCGCACCAGGTTATAGAAGCGGTCCGCGCCGGCGGGCGCCCAGTCGCGATGCACCTCGACTACGAAGTCACCCGCGGAGGTGGTGAACTTCGCCTTGAAGACCGCTGGAGCCTTGGCCTTGAGCGACGCTGGGTTCAACAGGGACGGACGGGGGCCAGCTACGCTGGAACGGGCGCCGCCGGCTTTCGCCGAAGAGCTCCTGGGGGGAGCCGATTTGGGGTTGGGTGTCTGAGCGTAAGCAAGTAGACTCGCAGACAAAGCAATAAACGCCGCAATCAATCTCATGATGACCGATTGTACGAAATGCGCGCCCCTTCGGCATGGCCAACCGCAGAAAAGCCGTGCGGACCCCAATGGCTGCCGTGAATGCGCCGCCGAGGTGAAATACCGGCGACGTCAACCCGCACCATTGCTGACACCCTGGAGCAAAAGCCAGACCGCCTAACCCGGTTCGAGGTCGCACATCCGTTCACCAGTCAACGGAACAAATGGGGGACAAAGCTACTGGTGTTCGTCGTAATCGGCCCGACCGATTCCCTGATGCCCATCCCTGCAGGCTCCCCGTCTATCAGCCACGATCCAATCACCGCCGTCTTGCCGCCTTGTTCCGCAAGCTGCGCAGTCGCCTGGTAGACATAACCATCGGGGTTCGCGCCGGCCAGCGTGCCCGACTCCGTCGCGCCGTCTCGCACCAGCGCGATTCCTCCCCCTTCCCTGCCAAACAACGGCTTGCGAACGTAGCTGCGAAGCTCGCGCGGCCCGTCGAGATAGGCCGGAAGAAGCAGTTCATGGCCGGGATTCAGCTCCCACATCACCGCGAGAAGCGCCTTGTTTGACCAGATCATCTTCCAGATTGGTTCAATCCAAAGCAGCGATCCCCATCCACGGCGATCGCTTGCCGGGCCGTACTCCTCGAGCAGTGACGCTGGAGGAAGTGTCGATATGGCCTGCGCAGCAAACGGCTCGGCCAAAAGCCATTCCCAGGGATACAACTTGAAAAGTGTTTCTATCTTCCGGTTCTCCAGGTCCACAAACTGCGATCGGGCCGAGTCCCACCCGATCTCGCGCATTGCGATGTGCCGCGTTCGCAGCCCAGCCTGCTCGGCTGTGTCCTGAAGGTACGCCGTGGTCATGCGGTCTTCCTGGCTATCCGCGTTGGCGAAATAGACAGGGCTCTTGACGTAACCCCGGAGATCCTTCCATTTCGCAATCAGCTTCTCGTGCAAAGAATTGAACTGGTCGTCGCCCGGAAAGCAGTCTTCCAGCCAATACCACTGGGCAACCGCCGCCTCCACCAGTGCTGTCGGAGTGTCTGCGTTGTATTCCAGGAGCTTGATCGATTGCCCATCGAAAGCAAGGTCCAGCCTTCCATATAGCGCGGGAGGTTCGCTGTTCCACGCAGCGCGAATCGCCGCATGGGCCGGCGGCGGGATCCTCATTTCACTGAGCCGGTTTTCGTTCAGGATGACGTCGCCCGCCGCGAGGGCAAGCCGCTGAATCTCGGCAGTCGCAGCCTCGAGCCGGTCGATCTCGCGCGCGCTGAATTCCCAGTAAGCACTCTCATCCCAATACGGTGCGCCATCAGGCAGGGTGTGATAGGTGAGGCCGATCTTCTCTACGCGCTTCTGCCAATCCTTCCGGGGAGTTACCGTCCGCCTGCGCATCTACTCCCCTCCCCCGTCAGCCCCGCTGCCAGTGCCCCCAAAGCCTCCACGCGATACACTGCCGCCGACAACCTTGTCCCCGACATGGCCCCCGCTCGACCCGCCAACCAGGTAGTGCGCGCCACCCACTGAATGCGTCGACTGATTACATGCCGAATCCGGAAGAAGATGGTTTTGCGCGTCCACGCAATCGCGCCGCTGGCTGCGGCACCCGGTCATTGTAAGTGCAACCGAAGCAAGGACGGTAAGCTGAACGTGTTTCGATCTACGCATAAGATCTGGGTTTCCGCATCCAGCATACACGTAAACCGGGCCAGCTCCGGACCGCGGGTGGAACGAGCTTCGGCTATTCGTCCAGTTTGAAAATCTTGATCTGTACGAGTTTGGCGACCGTCAAATCCTTAAAACCGCGAGACTGCATGGTGCGCACAAACTCCGGCGTGATCCCAAAAATCCGGATTTGGATAAGTTCGTCGAGAGTAGGCTCAAGCCCTAGAGCACGAATCTGTCGCACCTCCTCAGGATCCACTCTTTGCACCCGCAGGGCGATCAGTTTGTCAGCGTCAGGCAACGCGTAGCCCAGAGATGTAAGACCCGAGATATAACCTGGGTCGACGTTAAAAATACGCATCGCGATAAGGTTATCGATGGTCAGCCCTTTGACGCCGGCTTGCTGATCGACCGTACCCACGCCGTCTCAACATTTACAAAGGCGTAGGCCTCAAGCTTTTCCGCCGTGTACCCGCTGAATCCCATCCGCGCCATTCGGTCTACAAACGTCTCGTCGGGGGTAAACGTCGCATCGCCTGTCAGCAAGCCCTCGTGCACCTTCCCGCTACAGTTGAAGGTCCCCGCCTCCGCAGTCATCGTCGCGGTAAGCGCCGCCCCTTCCCGTTCAAGATCCGCACGCGTAATTCCCGTCAGGCGCGAAAAAGGATCATGGTTGAAGTTAGAGGAACAATGGTGCTCACCGTCGCAATCGCCCTCCCAAACGCGCAGATTGAACTGCGCGGGATGATCGCTCGGACCAATGGAGCAACGTTCGTGAATGGGCATGAGCGATGCCGTATGCATACTCGACGCCGAAAACACGACGGCCGCAAGAGGTAAAAGATGACCAAATGAAATCATCGAAATTCTCCTGGATTGAAACGCAGTTTTCCAGGGCTCCGAACAGACACTGTCGGAACCAGGCGAGTTCACACGCCGTCAGGCCCTACTTCTCGTCGTCGAGCAGGCCCGAAATGCGAAGCTTTACTAGTTTTTGCAGGCTGAGGTTGTTGAAGCCGTGCTTCTTTGCGGAGTCAATAAACGCCGCATCGATGTTGAAGATTTTGGTCTGCACCACATCTTCCACGGTGGCGCCTGGAAACTCCTGCGTAATGGATTTCGCATACTCCGGAGTAACTCCTTGTACGCGAAGCGCCATCAGCTGATGCGTTGACAGATTGGAGAAACCAGCAGCCTTCATCGATGAGACAAATTCCGGCGTAACCCCGAAAATTCGGAATGCGATTGCATCATGCACCGTGCCCGCTTCGAGTCCCTGCTGCTTCAACAGTGCGATGTACTCGGGAGTGACTCCCTGAATCTTGCACGCAATCAGGTCGTCGGCGCTAAGTTTGCCAAAACCGGCTTTTGACATTTCCCGCGCATATTCCGGAGTCACATCCTGCACCTTCATCGCGATGTACTTATCGAGATCGACGTCGTAGCCCTCACTCTTCATACGATCGATGTACGTCGAGTGACCTTTGGAATCTGAGGGGGTGCTCGCCCGAGGCTTCTCCTGCGGTGCGGCACTTTCTTGAATCTCGGCGCGCATGCTCGTACTCGGCTGTGCCGGGGCAGGTTTCTCGAGCATTGGCCTCGGCGACGGCGTGGGTGTTGGCAGAGTTGTCAGCATCTCGGCAACGGGAGCAACAGCGGGACGCGCCGGACGCAAGCTCGCCACAACCTGTGCACTGGGGAGGATCAACAAAAGGATTCCCGCGAGCGCCACTGACATTGAGAATGCCCTTGATGGTCCGGCGCCGACTTGCCGCACCGGCTCCCCAAGGATTCGCTGGATGCGCATCCGCAGTGTGAATCCGGATCGATGGCCATCAAGGGCCATGGCCAGCCGCGGCTGGCGCGAACGCTGCTTCTCAAGCTGGAACAGCGCAGAAGCGTACACGACTGGATTAGGGCAAAGCTTCAGCGCAAGATCGTCACAGCACAGTTCGCGCTCCGTGCGCAGGCAGCTTCCAATCCACCACACCGCGGGATGAAAGAAGAACAGCGTCTCCGCGAAGGTCTGGACCAGGTTCCAGAAGAAATCCGCCCGCCGCACGTGCGCCAGCTCATGCGCCAGCACCACCTTCAACTCTTCAGGACCCAGCGAGGTTACCGCGGAGAGTGGCACCAAAACCACTGCCCGCATGAATCCAATGGTCAGTGGTCCAGGCACCAGATCGCTGATCGCGAGTTCGACAGACCGGCGCAGCCCCAGATCTCTGCGAATGCTGTCGAACGTCGCCCGTACAGCGGCGGACACTACCGGCGCAGCCGACTTGCGAAGGCGGTGGATCAACCACCATCCACCCAGACTCCGGAGCGATAGAACAAATACTCCTAAAAGCCAGCATGCGTCGATCCAGGGCATAACCACCGGAATCGACCCTGCCGCGGTCGCCTCAACCGAACTCTCGGAGAACCCCGCCACGAGAGTGGACGTGCGAGACGATGCGTCTTCGCTCCCAGACGTCATGGCCGTAGAAAAATTAGCTGAGGTCATGCTTTCTGGTTCGGACCGTTCGCTGATTTGCCATGCAAATGTGCCCAGAGCGCAGACGAGCATCCCAAGCAGGGCGGAAAGTGCAATCGCGTACCGGACTTGGCTGGTGCTGCTTCGAACCATCAGGCTGATGACTCCGTATAGCGCCGCGACAGCGCCGGCCTGCCAGCAGAAGTGGATCAGTGTCCAGGCTATGGCGGAAAGTAGGTGACTCATTGCTGATCCTTTCTCGAGTTAAGCTTGGGGTGCGTCGAGCTCTTTCGCTCAATAAGAGCTCGAATTTCGTCGAGTTCCGCAGTCGTCGCCGGCTCCATGGCCAAAGCATGCAGGGCTAACTGCGCCGCGGATCCGGAAAAAAGACGCGCGCTCACGTCACGCAATATCTTGCTCTGCATCGCATCCTGGCTGATAGCCGAGCGATAAAGATGAGCCCTTCCCGATTCTTCTCGCAGCACCAGCCCCTTGGAATGCATGATTTGGAATAGTTTCAGGACAGTCGTGTAACCGTATGCCCGGTCGCGATTGAGCTCTTCGCACACTTCGCGCACCGTCGCCGGCTCTTTATCCCACAAAACTCGCAGAAGTTCGAGTTCAGATTCGGTCGGCTTTGGAATTGGATAGGGCGTCTTCACCATGATGGGAAGACCTTATACGAAGAGTTTCGTATTTGTCAACGAAGGTCTTCGTACAAGTTTGACAAATAGCTGGCGACGTCATCGGCCTCCAGTGTCGTTCACGAGTCCCGCGGCGAAAAAACCGCGAAACCCTCCGCGCCTATTCGGCGGATTCCGCCGGCAACACCGTGAGACGGCGCCGCACGATCCAAAGAACGATGCCCAGCATTGCCCAGCCCGTCCCGGCCATCTTCGCCAGGGGACCGAGGCTCCACCACAACAGCCCGCAGGTGATCATCCCGCCCAGGGCGATCAGCATCGGAGCCCACTGCGCGAACCGTCCCTGGCGCCATCCCCGGATCATGGAAGAGAGATTCACACCGACAAACGCCAATAGAGCCCCGTAATTCAGCAGTTCGGTGCCGAGCTGATAGCTGAACACCAGCGCGCCTGCGAGACAGATTGCTCCGATCAGCAGAACATTGTTGCGCGGGATCCGGCTCTTCGGATGCACCGCACCGAAAAACTTGCGCGGCAGCGCGCCGTCCTGCCCCATTGCATACAGCAGTCGGGCGGCACCGAGCTGCGAGGCCATTCCAGACCCCACGTTGGCCAGCAGCAAAGACGCGTTGACGATCAGAAACAAGATGGGGCCGCCCATGCGTCCCGACACGTGCACATAGGCCGTATCGATGTCGGGAAAAGCTAGCCCGCGCGGCCACACCAGTTGAGCGGCGTACACTTCGATGCTGGCCAGCACCCCGGTGATCAGGCACGTCAACACAATCGCCCGCGGAACGCTGTGCGCCGGATCTTTCGCTTCGTCGGTCAGGGTAGAAATGCCGTCAAAACCGATATAAGTCAGCACCGCAATCGATGTTCCCCGCAGCAACCCGCCGGTGTTGAACGTGGCCGGATCGTAGAACGGGCGTATAAAAAAACCGGCTTCGGGATGCGAGAGGTGCATCAGCCAATTGATGGCCGCGCCAATCACCAGCAGGATGACGATCCCGAGCGCCGCCGCCATCCCCGTATTGATCCTCGCCGATGTCTCCACCCCATTGCAGTTCAAGAGTGTAAAGAATGCAGCAAAGAAAATAACCCAGGCAACATATGGAACTCCAGGCAGAAAATTCATTGCCGCACGGCTGCACCAGATCGTGCAGATTAATGGGTTGAGAATGTAGTCCATCACGAGGCACCAGCCCGTGAGATAGCCCAGGCTCGGATGGATTTCTTTGCCGACGTAGAGAAACGCGGACCCCCCGTGCGGGTAGACCCGGGCCATGCGGCCGTAGCTTACTGAAGTGAAAAGCATGGCCACCATGGCCAGCAGGATCGCCGTGACGACATGCCCGCGCGCTTCCTGATAGATCACGCCGAAACTTGGCATCGGCGCCGTCGGTTGAATCAGAATGATTCCATAGAGGACCAGGTCTCTGAAGCGCAGACTGCGCTTCAGACCAAGACCGACCGGCTGACCATTCTCCGGGGCTGACGTCTGGAATTCGCTCACTTCGCCGCCGTAGCTGCGGTCGGCGTGAGCTTCACAGGCGCCACGTTCCAGCCTTCCACTTCTACTTCTGGATTTTCTGCAGCTCCATCCGGCAAGACCCCGGTGAGAGTGGTCGATTCTCCAGGCGCGAGTTCGATCCAGTTATCTGACCAGAAGACCGGCGCAATTAGATCGCCGGACGCCGTGCGCGCTGCAGCTCTAACTTGAAACGCCAGCGTTGACGAATGGTTCTCGAGCCGCACGCATATCTCCCGGCCATGCGCTGTCCGCCGCATCTCTGCGCTCGAATCGACCTGCGCCGGCGGCAAGTTCGCCAGTGCCGTCATGTCCTCGTGTCGTGCCGCCGGAGTGTGGGTGTAATCCGTGCGCTCCCAGTCAAACGAAGTGAGCGTGCCGGGCACCCAGTAGAAGTTCCGGCTCACCACCTTTCCGCCGGTTTCGGTGATCGACAGGTCGATGAAGAACAGACGTTCAGCACCTGAATATAGCGACTCAGGGATCGTGAACACGCGCTCCGCCGCATCCGCGCCAACCGTCAAATCAGTATCCGCGCTATAAAGATCCTTCCACGCAAGGTCGCGAACATGTACCGAAGCGTGGATGCCTTCGACTGCAGCATACGTGCTGTTCACCACCACGATCGACCTGTCGTCGTAGGAGTATTGGATGTGAACCGGCTCACAAGCTTTCTTCGTCGCGAAATAGCCGGCCCCGGCATCTAGATAATAGTCATACAGGTGCCAGATCATCGACGGCCACGCGTTATTCAGCATCCACTGAATTACCCCGGTCGCGAAATACTTGTTCTTGCCATATGCCTCGAACATGGCTCGCTCTGAGTCATATTCGAGCGTCTGGGCCATACGCTCGTAATCCGCCGCCGACTTGGGTTTGGCATATACCGCTTCCATCGCTTCGTCGAACACCTTCAGATTCGAGAATTCGCCACCTCCGTAGTGCAGGCTCCAGGTCGGCGATGGCGGCCACGCCTCAGGGTCCGAAAGAAATTTCTTGCGGCTGGCAAGCGAAGGAATTGCCGGACCCGGGCTGGTTTCTGTGTTGTACCCCCAGTTGCCTCCATAATGAGAAGCCAGGTACCAGTAACTCGGAGCGACATAGTCATAAGGACCCGTCATCTTCACTCCGCTCTCACCCGTCACCGCAGTAGGCGTTGCAGTCGCCGACGAAATGATTGGATTGGGCCAATGCGTCTCGGCCTCTACCTTGAGATAAGCGCTTTCAACATCGGCGGGTGGAGGATTGTCGCTCCCGTTCAGCCATACCATAAGACTTGCGTGCTGACGCAGCCTCAACATTTGCGCGCGGAGCGACGCCGTCGCTATTGTTAAATCCTCCGGCTTCCAATCTTTCCAGTGCTCCCAGTGGTCGCAGCAGCACCATCCCAGCATGACAAGAAGTCCTTGCCGATCCGTGAGTGCAAAGAAATCCTCCGTCTCCAGTTTGCCCTCAAGCCGAATGGTGTTCAGGTTCATGTCGCGAACTAGTCGTATCTGGTCTCGCAGCCGCTTCTCGTCTGTTCTTAGCAGCATGTCCTGGGACCAGCCCGCGCCGCGAATCAGAATCGGCTTCCCGTTCACTCTGAACAAGCGGCTGCCATTGGTCGTGAGTTCCGACGTTACTTCACGAATTCCAAAATCGGCACTCACCTCGTCAATTGCATGACCGTCGCCCGCAAAACTCACGGTGAGATGTTCAAGATGCGGCTCCCCCATCTGATAGGGCCACCACGGCTTGGGGTTCTTAACGCGCAGCGCCGGGAACTTTGCCGGATCAAATACCACGGTGCGGTCTTCGTGTGCAGTCAGTTCGACCGGCTGCTCGATCTGCACACCCGCGAGTGAACCGGAGACAACTCCCTTGATCGCATTCGCGGTGGCATTATGCACTTCAACGTAAACTGTGAGATTCGCGGTACCTAGTGTGGCGTCCGCAAAATGAGTTACGACGAGAGGTGACCGCAGCGTGACCGGCCCGCTCTCGACAAGGTTCACAGCGCCAATCAGCCCCATGTCCTTGTCGGGCGGGCAAGGGTTCCAATCCACCCAGTTGACGCCCAGGTCCTTCTCCGTCGGGGCCGACGTCTTTACAGCGAGAACGTTTAGCTTCCCAGGACGGATCGCTTCTGTAATGTCGAAGTCGTAAGTGCGATAAGCACCGGCCACTGTTGATGGATCAGCGATGCGCTTGCCGTTCAACCAGACTTCCGCGCGATAATTGATCCCTCCGAAATGGAGCCACGAGCGCTTCCCGCTCGCCGCAGGCGGGGCCTCGAACTCAGTCCGATACCACCACCCGCAGTTGTAAGGGCTGTCGGCAGACATCGGCAGGTTGGAGAAATTGTGACCAACCGGATACGTCGTGCCGGGAATCTTCCGCAAGTTATCCGCGAAATACGGATCGGGAAGAAGTCCGGCCGCGACCTGTGCCGCCAGCACCGTGGTTGGCACCGAGGCCTTGATCCAGTCATCCACCGGCAAGCCTTGAACCGCAACCGCGTCTCCGCCCTGCTGCACTTTGCAGGCGGATTGCAAGCGCCAGTTGTCGCTGAGGTGCGTCACCGTTCCCGCCGCCAGGGCCGTTGGAATTAGAACAGCGGCCATAAAACACGTCACGATTTTTTTGTCGATAAACACCGGATTGTTCTCCACGAAACGGATAGGAGCATCCATCCATCTGCTGCTTGTTATGAGTGGGGACTGGCCGTCCTTCGTTCCAGTTCAATCGTTTGAATTTGAGGAGATGCCTACGTCAGAAATCCTCCGTTAAGGATCCGCCGTGGAAGATCGCACCGGCCGGCGGCTCAATTTTGCGGTAGATGTGCGGATCACCAACTCCGGGGTTGCTTGATGCAGTTTCACGTGCCTCACGCTGCGCTGGTCATTCGATCCTATCGATTCGAGCACCCACTTCGATGCCAGCAGTCCCATCTCGTGCAGTGGCTGCCGGATCGTTGTCAATCCGGGAGTTGTCACAATGGCAGGGAGCACGTCGTCAAATCCGATAACGGAGCAATCATGCGGCACCCTGCGCCCGGCATCGCTCAGTCCTCGAATGACTCCGAGAGCAGTCAAATCGTCAAAGGCAAGCACCGCTGAAAAGGTGCGGCCGTCCTTGACCATCTGCCGCGCAAGAATCATCCCGCCTTCGAAGCCGGAAGTCGGATTCATCAGGCTCGGTAGCTGAAATACTAAGCGTGGGTCGATCCTCAGGCCCAGCCGTTCAGACTCTGACTTCGCGCCGCTCCAACGCGGTTCACTATCGAACATCTCTTCCGGTCCGCGAATAACCGCAATCTCTCGATGGCCTAGCTTGAAAAGATGTTTCAGAGCCATTGCGCCGCCCGCCTCGTTATCGACCAGCAGAGAACTCACTCGTTTGCGGGTCAAGTCCCTCCCGATGATCACGATCGGCACATGGTTCTTCTCAATATCAGCAAGCAGGTCGGTCTCCTCAAAGATCCAGCTCGCAATGACGATGACACCCTCTGCGCGCCGCTCGAGCACCATCTTCAAATAATTGTTGAAGAGGCGCCTTTCCGTCTGGGCGTCGATCAGAAGCGGCAGATAATCAGCCGGTTGAAGCCCCGCCTGGATCCCACGCACGATCGGCAGGCAGAAGGGATCGGACAAGTCATATGCGAGCACGGCAATCGTCTGGCTCCGCCGCCGCTGCAACGAACGGGCGAACGCGTCCGGATGATAGCCAAGGTGCGTCGCCATCGTCCTGATTTGTTCCTTGGTTGACGCAGCCACATTGCGCGAGAGCGGCGCCTCGCTCAAAACGATGGAGACGGTGGAGACAGAATATCCGCAGGCGCGTGCGATATCGAGCAGCGTGACATGGCCAGACTTTCGTTGACCCACTTCCAGCTCCTTAGCGCTTGCAGCGACTCCTACACCCAGCCGCCAGGCTCCAAAACTCCACGCCCGTCATCGTTCCAATTTCGAGAGTTCCCTACCGGCGTGCAGAGCATTTTCCGCTTGACACCGGGAAGAAACAATCCTACATTCGGACCTCAAGAGTTTCAAACGTTTTAATGGGGCATTCCGCCTTTTTTGGAGGCTATCCATGAAAATCAGACTTATGCGGGCCTCGTCAACCCGGGTCTTCCTTCTCGTCTGCGTCCTGATGTCGACCGCCGCCGCATTTGCGCAGGCCGGTCGAGGATCCATCAGCGGCTTGGTAAGTGATCCCTCGGGCGCCATCGTGCCTGGCGCCAAGGTCGTTGCCCGCGATCAGGCTACCGGCGTACAACTGTCCACCGTTTCAACCGCGGCTGGGCTTTACTCGTTCATTTCCCTTTCCCCCGGAACCTACCAGGTCACCGCCAGCGCGGCGGGATTTGAAACTACCGTCCAGAAGAACATCCTGGTCACAGTCGACCAGAGTTCCACCGTCAACATCTCGCTCAAACTAGGCAGCGTAAATGAAGTTGTCACGGTGAATGAGACCGCCGCCCTCATCGATACGAGCAACTCCACGGTAGGACAACTCATTTCTTCTGAAACCATCGACCGGGTTCCGCTGCTCACACGTAACGTTTTCGACCTCGTCCAGTTAAGCGCCGGCGTAACTCCGGCCAACGGCGCGCCCAATTCATCAAGTTCATTCGCCATCGAAAATATCTCCAGCGGCCGCCCCGGAGTGGACGTCTCCTCTTACACCATCAACGGTGCCATCGTTGGTTCTGTCTATTACATGGTGGACGGTAGTCCGCTGGGCATTGCTGAGAACAACGTCGCTGCCATTATCCCCGCGCTCGACATTCCTGAAGATGGCGTTGAAGAAACCCGTGTTGAAACCCAGAACACACCCGCTTCCTACCAGAGCGGTGGCGCCGGCGTCATCAGTCTTGTGACAAAGACCGGCACAAATCAGTTTCACGGCGACGCCTTCGGCGTGTTCCGGCCCGACGTCCTTGCCGCCAACGAATTCTTCAACAAGCAAAGCCAGCTGGCAAATGGTTCGGCGAACACTCCGCCCTCTTTCCATCGCTATCAGGAGGGCGGAGCCATCGGCGGCCCCATCCTTCACAGCAAGCTCTTCTTCTTCGGCGACTACGAGGCTACGCAACAACAGCAATTCGACGGATCGAATATCTTCACCGTTCCTACTACCGCCGAACGCTCCGGTGATTTTTCCGCCGACTCATTCACTATCTATAACCCGCTCGTGCCCGACAATCCGGATGGAACCCGGCAGCCGTTCGCAAATAACATCATCGCCAACCCCAACCCCATTGCCCTCAAGTTTCTCTCCGAGATGCCGAAGTGCAACGTCAATCCTTCTACGTGCGATTCAGACCCGACCGGCGCCGTCAACAACCTGTATCTGCCCGGCCTCGATCCGACCAAGGCCCAACGTTTCGACGTCCGCATCGACTGGGCCAAGAGCGAAAAGCAGCGCATCTTCGGTCGCTTTTCATTCGACCGGCTCTTCACGTCGACTTACAACGCGTTCCACAACATGTGGGACTTGAATTATGCGCAGAACATCACCAATGGGCGCAATTTCCTGCTCGCTGACGATCTTACCCTCGGCCCCACAACCGTCCTGCAACTGCGCTACTCCTTCACGCGCCATTTTGAAAATCAGGGCGGCGACCCAAGGCAAGTCGGCTTTGACATAACCACGCTCGGCTTTCCTTCTTCCCTCGCTCAGCAAGAGGTCTACAAGCTTCTTCCCTTTGTTATCTTCAATGACGTTGGCGGCGGAGTCGGCGGCACCGCCGACTACAACACGTTCCGATTCGCCAGTGAAAATAACGACGGGAGCGCGTCCGTCACGAAGCTGCTCGGCAAGCATGAAATCTCTGCCGGTTTCGAGTACATGAAGCGGCTCCTGAATGTCGGGCAGCCGCCGGCGGCCTCCGGATCCTACGCGTTCGACATCTCGGCAACTGATCAAACCGTCTCTTCTGCGGTTGGTGGCAGCGACTTCGCATCCTTCCTCGTAGGAATGGGCACGCCCCCAGGAACCGAATCGAACAGCTATCCCAATTTCACCAAGGATCTGTTCGCCGCCGAAGCCAGTCCGTACTACGCCGCCTTTGTCGAAGACACCTATCGTCCTAGCAAGAACTTCTCCCTCACCGCCGGCCTGCGCTGGGATATCTTCGGCGGCAAGACGGAACGCCACAACCGGCTCGAATATTTCAATCCAGCCGCGGCCAGCAGCGTTAGCGGAGTCTCCTATACAGGCGCTGAGATCTATGTGAACAGTGGAAACCGCTCCCCCTTCACCACCAACCTGAAGGACTTTGGCCCCCGGCTCGGCTTCTCATGGCAACCGGTCAATCGCCTCGTCGTGCGCGGGGGTGGCGGAATCTACTTTGGCCCCAGCCCGCACGCGGTCGGTGGGGTCTCGCTCGACAGCGACGGATTCTCTGCCTACACCACATGGAACGCGACCGCATGGAACGAAGACCCGAACACCATCGCCTACGATTGCGCCAACGCCGGAGTTTGCGGAGGTCAGGGCAATACGGTCATGGTCAGTTCGCTGAGTAACCCGTTCCCCAACGGCGTGGTTCCCCAGTTGACCGCGCCTCCAACCGGGCTCGGCAACAACCTCGGTCAGCAACTCAACACCATGCTCCGCTCGCAGCGCACTCCCGCCACTTACAACTTCAACTTTGGGCTGGAGTATGAACTACCCCACCAGGTCGTCCTCAGTGCAGGCTACGTTGGGAGCCGCGGACTCTTCTTGCCGTTGGGCACTCTCGATTTGAACGAGCTGGACCTCGGCACGATAGGTAAATACCAGTCGGCTCTGCTCAATGGCACCGTGCCAAATCAGTGGGCGGCGACCCAGCCCGGCACCAACGCAAACTATGGCAGCACGACCGTACCACTGTGGGTTTCGGTTCAGCCGTATCCCCAGTTTGGCAACGGCAATTACGGCTCAGGCAACGGCGTTGTTGTTCACGGCTATCCCGGAGGCGACTCGGAATACAGCTCCCTCCAAACCAAATTGCAGAAGCGGCTCACCCACCACTTCACTTCGCTGGCAACTTTCACCTGGGCCAAACTGATGACCGATGACGGCAACCCGCCGCTCGGCTTCGTTGGGTCCCACCTGGGCGGTCCGCAAGATGGAAAGAACCTTAACCTCGAACATTCCATAAGTCCTCAAGACGTGAAATATCAATTTACCGGGCAGGCTTCGTACGATCTCCCCGTTGGAAAGGGAAGATCCCTTGACCTGAACGGTTTTGGCGACGCGGTTTTGGGGGGATGGACAGCCAATTTCATTGCCTATCTCAGCACCGGCGTGCCGGTAGCGTCCCCGGGCGTGGGAGCGGGCGTATCTTATTTCAATCAACGGCCGGACCTCACCTGCAATCCGGCCAGTGGCGCGCCCCATTCTGCAAACCAGTGGTTCAACTACAACTGCTTTTCCATTCCCAGCAGTTCCTTCGTCCCCGGAAATGCGCCCGCCTATCTTGACCACGTCCGCACCATGGGAGCGCAGGACTTCGACATCTCTCTGTACAAACACTTCTCGTTTGGCAAAGAGCGCGACTTGCGCCTTGAAGTATCGTCATACAACATCGGAAACCGCGCCCAGCTCGGAATGCCGGGAACGCCCAGCATCACCGCCGTTCAGACGAACCCGGCGGAGGCGGCTGTCTTTGGTCAGATCACTTCGACCGTGAACTCTCCCCGGCAATTTCAGTTCGGGTCGCGCTTCTCCTTTTAACCGGGACCGCTGCAAGGAGGTTCGAGTCGGCTGACCATGACCGGCTCGAACCTCACAAGATCTTTAAACGGAGCCTCACGCGGCGGATTGTTTAAAATGCAACGAGCCCATGAGCACAGACACGGTTCCAAACAAACGCATCAACTCTCCCCGCCAGGTCCTCTTCGCGAGCCTGGTTGGAACCGCCGTTGAGTTCTTCGACTTCTACATCTACGCCACCGCGGCGGTCCTGGTATTTCCGCGCCTCTTTTTCCCGGCCTCCGATCCTGCCTCTTCCACCCTGGCCTCGCTGGCCACATTTGCAATCGCATTTCTCGCCAGGCCTATTGGATCGGCTATCTTCGGCCACTTCGGCGACCGGATAGGCCGCAAAAAAACTCTTGTGCTTGCCCTATCCACCATGGGCGTTTCCACCTTCATCATTGGCACTCTGCCCTCCTACCAGTCCATCGGGCTTGCCGCACCGCTGCTGCTGGCCTTGTGCCGATTCGGCCAGGGAATCGGCCTGGGAGGCGAATGGGGCGGCGCCGTCCTGCTCGCCGTCGAGAATGCCCCGCCATCGAAACGCGCTTTCTACGGCATGTTTCCGCAACTGGGCGCGCCGGTAGGTTTCATCCTCTCCGCAAGCACGTTCATCGCTCTTTCCCACTGGCTTACCAACAGCCAGTTCTTTGCATTTGGCTGGAGACTTCCTTTTCTTGCCAGTTCGATCCTCGTGTTGCTCGGCCTGTATGTTCGTCTCACCATCACCGAAACACCCGTCTTCCAGGCTGCGTCCAAGCGAGCTGAACAACTAACCGTGCCGATGGCTGCCGTTTTCAAGCACAACCTGCGCGAAGTCTTTGCCGGGGTACTCATCAGCCTTGCCACATTCGTTCTCTTCTATCTCATGACCGTGTTCGCCCTCTCCTGGGGAACCACCGCACTGCACTACGACCGTGGAACGTTCCTCATGCTTCAACTCGTTGGGATCGTCTTTTTCGCCATCACGATTCCGATCTCGGCGTGGCTTGCCGAGCGGGGCCGGCGTCCCGTGATGTTCGGGGTATCGATATTGATCGCGCTTTTCGGCCTGGTTCTCGGCCCTCTCTTCTCGGCCGGCCAGACCGGTGCGCTAATCATGATGATCATCGGGCTTGCCCTCATGGGCGTCACTTACGGGCCGCTCGGGACCGTCATCTCCGAACTCTTTCCGACCGCGGTCCGCTACACCGGCTGTTCTCTGGCATTCAGCCTGGCGGGAATCTTCGGCGCATCACTCGCGCCCTACATCGCCACCTGGCTCGCCCGCACTTATGGGCTTCGTTGGGTGGGCTACTACCTCTCCGCCTCGGCTGTCCTGAGCCTGGTCGGTTTATGCTTCATCCGGGAAACGAGCGGCGAGGACCTCAACGCCGTGGTGAATTAGCGGGACCGCTCCCTGACTCAGGCTTCCTCATCATCGCGATGAGCCATGCATTCAATAGAGTGAATACGGCGAGCAGGTAGAGACCCGCGCGCGGCGAACCAAAATATCCATCCGCCCAGACCTTCACGTTAGGCGCGATGAAGCCGCCCAGGTTGCCCATCCCGATCAGGGCGATGCCCCCGGCTGCCGCGCGATCCGCGAGATAACCCGTTGGAAAAGTCCAGAACAGCGGTTGAACGGCAATGAATCCTGAAACCGCGAAGGAGAGCGCCACCAGCCCCACGAGAGGCCCTGAACTTGGAAAGACCAGGCTCGCAACCCCCGCGATCAGCAGCGCCAAAGCCGCCAGGCTTCGATGCTGCTGGGTCGAGTCCGCGATCCGAGGCAGGCAATAAACCGCGATCAGGGCGCAGACCCAGGGCACTGCGGACACCAACCCGACCATGAATCCAGCCGGCCTGTGCAGAAGCGCCGCGATTTCGGAGGGCAAATAAAACACCGCACCATAAGTGCTCATCTGGATCAACGTGTAGATGAGCAAAAAATAGAGAACACGCGGATTCCGTAACATCGGAAGCAAATCCGACGGACCGTCTGCGCGCCTGCCCCGCTCTTCGTGCGCTAATTCGCCGAGAAGCGCATCCTTTTCGTCTTCGCTGAGCCAGCGGGCGCCCGCCGGACGGTCATCCAGAATGAAAACCGCAGTCATGCCCAGGACGACCGCCATTGCGCCCTCGATCAAAAACATCCACTGCCAGCCTTGCAGGCCCGCCCGCGACGGCATCTCCAGCAGCAGCCCCGAAAGCGGCCCGCCAAAGATGAGTGCGATCGGAACGCCAAGGTAGAAGAAGCCCATGATCCGCCCGCGAACACGATTCGGAAACCAATAAGTGAGGTAGAGAATTACACCCGGGAAAAAACCCGCTTCCATCACGCCCAGCAGCAGACGAAGCAGATAGAAAGAAGTGCTTCCCGTGACAAACATGGTTGCCATCGACACCACGCCCCAGCCGATCATCAATACCGTCATCCACAACCGCGCCCCGACTCTGTGCAAAATCAGATTGCTCGGAAAACCACACAGGGAGTAGCTGATAAAGAACAGTCCGGCTCCGAGCGCATAAACTCGCTCCGAAATTCCTTCCGATGCAGCCAGGGCCTGCTTCGCGAAACCGACGTTCGCCCGGTCAAGGAATGACGCGACATACATCAGCATCAGGAATGGTCCCAGCCGCTTGAGGGCGCGGGCAATCGACCGGTCGGATGTTTCTCGTGAAGGCTCGATGGGTGCGACCGCCGGGATCTGGGTTCCGTCTTTCAACACCCCCGGCCCAGGGCGGCTCGGATCGGCGTTGGGCAATGCAGTCCCCTTATCTGGTAGGAAAAATTAGAACCATGGTGCGCGGGCGCTAGCGACAACCGCCCCGAAAACGAATCAGTGCCTCAGGCCCGCCATCCTAGCGAGCCTTGATCACCGGCGCCCCAGGCACATTAAGATGCACACGATAAATACTGCTGCTCGCCGTGATGTAGAGCGTCTTGCGATCACTCCCGGCCCAGGCGACATTCGCCACCTTCTCGGGAACTTCAATCGTCGCGAGCGGCTTTCCTTCATCCGAAAAAATCCACACCCCGCCTGGTCCGGCGCTGTAGATGTTTCCTTCCTGGTCAACCTTCATCCCATCGGGTGAGCCCGGCCGTTTATCCCCGCTCGCATCGTACAGCAGCTTCGGGTCAGTCAGCGTGCCATTTCCCAAAACGCGATAACGCATCCAGATCTTCTTCGGTTCGGAGTTATTCACGTACAGATACTTCTCATCCGGAGAAAACGCAATGCCGTTGGGCCTGGTCAGATCTGTAATGAGCAACTGCAGATCCCGCTTCTTTCCCGACCCCGGAGCAAGACGATAGACACCGTTTACCTTTTGTTCCTTGTCCGGATCCTGATCGCTCTGCGTTCGAAATCCATACGGCGGGTCAGTGAAGTAAAGCGAACCATCCGACTTGTAAACCAGGTCGTTAGGACTGTTTAGTTTCTTCCCTTCGTATTGGTCCGCCAGGATCGAAATCGGGCCCTTCGGGTCGAGGTTCTCGAACCGGTAGACATCGCGTTGCGCATGTCCCGCTACGGTCAGCCGGCCATTGGCATCGAGGGTCATCCCGTTCGAACCCGGTTCCGGCCCGTTGTATGGCTCCGATCCCTTGTACCCGCTCGGGTGAAGAAACACAGAGACACCCTTTCCGGGGGTCCACGTGCGGATCGTGTTACTCGGAATTTCCGCAAAGAACAGCTTGCCTCTTACCCAGATAGGCCCTTCCACCCATTTAAAGCCATCAGCCACTTTTTCAAGCCGCGCACCTGCTGGGACGATCCGATCCGCACCCGCATCCAGCCGGTCAAGCTTCACCGCCGTCGAGCTGAGTACCGCGTCGGAGCCATGGCCCTGCGATTTAGTGTCCTGCTCCTGCGCTCCCCCGGCATGGACGATCTCTAACCCCGACATAAGTCCGATCGCGATGGCAGCAGCAATAGTCAAGCGGATTGATTTCGTAATTCGCATTCGATGATCCTTCAGGGCTCTAAACCATTCGATTTCAGGGAAACACGCAGCCCACGCAGTCTATCTGCGCGGTCCCGCCTCCGGCAAGCACACCACGCTCGCCAGACCCGCCCCCCTTTCCCTGAAGCCCTCAATCAACGCCAAATTAAAACTCGAAACTCTCGTTGAGTGTGTGGTACTTCCGAGCTATCCTTGGCAAACCCGTCGGATCACATCCCGGAGCGGTCCTAAACTCGTCGAGGTCCTGGTCTTGGCTCGGCATTCGCTTGCCGCGGGAACCGAATGGCCTTATGGAAGGATTTTCATGCCCGACATCACCATCGCAGACGGTTCCTCCTTGTCCGTCGCCGCCACCCTCTTCGACAACTCCGTCATCGGCAAAACCCCCGCCTCAGTGCTCCAGTTCCTGCGATCGGATGTAATCGGGGTGATGAACCAGCCCCTCGACAAGGTTCAATTCGATACCGCCGCACTCGGCTTCAGCTATCGCCCCTCCTTTCTGCTCGAAGGCGGAACCGCCAAGCTGAAAGCCGGGGGAGGCCCCGGCGGCGAAGTAGACCTCTACAAGCCCGGTCCGGATGGAAAGCCGACTGTTCTGTTCGCGGCTGACCGCTTCGGCGCGCAGATCGATACCGGCACAAGCTGCTACCTCGCGCTCGCCTTCCAGTTGGCCGTCGGTGCTTCAGATGCTGCCAGTCCAGCCCAATTCGCACTCGAACTAGAGGCCTCTGCCACCGCCAGCGCAAAGCTCTTCCTGCCTTTCGCAGCAAGCGGCGATGCCTACCCTCCGCTCAAGCAGGCGTTGGAAGAACTGCTCAGCGCATATCACCTTCCTTCAACCCTTGACGACGCGTCCAAACTACGGCCAGGCGCCGGGTTCGTCTTTGAAGCGCGCGGCACCGTCCATTTCGAAGCAAAGTTCGATGTGCTCGCCGCCATCAATCCCACCGCCACGCCCGGAATCGTCAGCACTCTCGGCCCCGTCTCCATTGCCGCCGGCCCTTCAGTAACAATTGGCGGGAAGTTCTCCCTGAGCGGAGACTTTCAAGTAAGGATGTGGAAGAAGAGCGACTCGGTGCTCCAACTCGCCTATTACAAAAAACAGGGCAGCAGCCTGGCAATTTCATTCGACGCAAGCACCGGCATCGACGCCGAGGTCGGCAGTTTCGACGTGATCGCAAAAATATATGGTCTGCTCGGAGATTCGGGCAAGCTCAACCCCGCATGGATCAGTGCCAACGTCCCCAAAGACATTGCCGACCAGGTCGAAGATGCGTACGAAGCCGCTGTTCAGACTTCACTCTCCATCGGAGTGGACGGAGAACTCGATGCGTCTTCCACCGATCAGGCAGCATTCGTGTGGGACTTCGAATTGTCTGCGGCAAACGCCGACTCGCATCAGGCTTTCGCACAGGCGATTCAAGGCGATATTTCCTGCCTGGTTGAGGGCAAGAGCCTGCCTCCCGGCGTCACGCGTGCAGGCAGCGTGATCGATCGCCTCAAAGATTCAAAACACGCGCTGGTACTCAATTTTCTAGGATTGCTCGACCACGCTAACGTGCAGGAATTTATCACGCGTTCCGTCGCTCGGACTTCGGAAGATGGACAGCTTGTCCTTACCGATACCGAGCACCTCACGCGCCTTGAGTCTACGGCGACCCCGTTCGTTAAGAGTGACCAACTTCGCCGCGTCGTTGCCGAAGACTGCTTTGCCACAGTCGCCTACGCCGCAAGCCTTGGCGCCGTCTCTCCCCAGCTGAAAGTGGCGTTCAGTTATTACGTCTACAAGGACCAGTTGCAACCTGAGGACCTGCAGACGTTCCTTGCCATCGCGAACCAATTGGACGTGCAGCAGGCCAACACCGACTGGACGCTTACTCTCCAGGGGCCGTTCGTAACCCGGCCCGGATCATTCTTCGCGTCGTTGTCCTACGATCCAGCCACGAGCACGAAACTTTTTCTCGATGCGGCATCCAACCCCCGCAGCGTTCAGGACTTTGAAAATACCGGCAGAGCGGCGACCGCGGCCACTCCGGGACTGATCCCCGACGATCAATTCAGGGAACTGCTCAACGACAACAAGGCATGGCTGGCCATGCGCGATGCCGGCAGCATTCAACATTTTTACCAGACCATTGGCGTCGACGAGGTTGACCCTCCTGCCTGGGCCGTGATCGCCTTCACCCTCACACAACACATTACGCAGTGGGCTTCAGACATGCATGCGACTGCCCAGGAGCTTCAAGCCGTCCTTGACTACGCAGCGGCGCACAAGGGCAACGGCATCCTCCATGACGACGCCTTTCTCAACCTCCGCCAGGTCTTCGCCGCCCGCCTGAAGACCGCCATCGAAAAGACCCCGCTGTTCAACGATTCCCAGGGGCTCATCACGCTATATCTTGCCGCGGCGCCGGCTTCGAAAAAGGTGGATCTTCGCTATGGGGTCGACTTCAAGGAATACATCTAGCCATGCAACGTCAAGCGGCTTCTTCATTGGATAGCCGCTCTTCAGAATGCGGCGGCCCCATTTGATCCACAGCGTGAATCTGGGCGCATGGCAGGTACATCGAAAAAACGCTTCCGCTCGGCGACTCAGTGCACGAACGAAAGCGAAGCATACCCTGGTTCCTGGCCACAATGTCATTGGTAAGCCACAGGCCGATTCCCGTTCCGCGGCTCCCCTTCGTGGTAAAGAATTGCGTGAACAGTCGCGACTTAACTTCTTTGCTCATTCCGCAGCCGGAATCTGCGACTGTCAGCCTGGCGTGCCGCGTTCCCTTCAGCGACACCGAAGAGACCTTGACGATGAGCCTGCCACCGTTGGGCATCGCGTCAATCGCATTTCCGATCAGGTTCACCAATGCTTGACGAATCTCACCAGCCGAACAGTAGGCCTCCGTCTTCTCCCCTACAAACCGCGGGACAATGCGCCGCTCGCGAATCTTCCCGCTGAACAGCGTGAGGGCCGAGGAAGCAAGCTCGCAGACGTCGGTGCATGCCGGCTTGGACGGAGCTCGATGAAATCGCAATGTATGATCGACGATCTCGCTGATGCGTTGTAGCTCCTGCCTTGCGAGGCTTCCCAGCGAGCGCACTTCGTCCAGTTTCGAGCAGTTCTCGATCAGGTAAAGCAAGTTGCCCAGTGCCTCGAGCGGGTTGTTGACCTCGTGCGCCATGGTGGCCGCAAGACGGCCAGCCACTGCCAGCTTCTCCGAATTCCGCAGCGCCTCGTCGCTCTGCGTCTGCCGGACCGCGGCGTCTTTGAAATCGAGTTGCTTTAACCGGGCGGTATAGGCGACCTGGACCGCGCTCAACAGCATCTCCTTGCGCACAGGACGGTCAAGCAGAAACAAGCTGCGAATTTCCATTCGCGCCTGGCTCGCAAGCGCCGCATATTGCGGCTCACTGGTGCCGCTGGTGAGCAGAAGTATAGGCAGGTCCGACCAGCCGGGTTGCGCGTGAATCACCGACCGCAATGCATCCAGCCCATCCCCGGTAAGGGATTCGTCCGTGACGATCAGCCCCAGCAGCGATTCGCTCTCCCCTCCCACAACGTCCGCGATCGAGTCGGCCCGGCTGCAGGCGTAGCCCGAGGCGGTGAGAAAAGCAGAGATCAAGTCGCCGTCCCTGCCAATCGGGGCGACCGCGACAAATCGAAGTTGCGAGGCCCGTAACGTCATCACAGCAGTCGCTGCTCTCCCTTGTATTCGGGGTTGCCCGTAAGGACTCCGGTGAATGCCGACAGTGGTCTCCCGATCATCACCGTCCCATTTCGCATCACTAACTCGCGAATCGAACGCTCATGCGGGCCCGATCGCCGCTTCACTACTGACAATGCCTGGCGGACTTCACCCGCGGCCTCGAAATATCGCAACAGCAAAACGTTATCCGCCAGGTAGCTGACATCCGTGGGTGAAGTAATGGCGCTGCCTACCAAGCCATACTGCGCCAGGACAAGAAACGATGCGACCCCCACTTGGTTCAGATAGGACAGAAGTTCGTGAAGCTGAACCGTCAGCGCGTGCTCTTCGCTCATCGAATTCAACAGCCCGTTCAGGCTGTCGATAACGACTATCTTCCAATGCTCATCTTCCACACCTCTGCGAATGCGATCGACAAACTCACCCGGCGATAACTCCGCCGGATCGACCTGTTCCAGGTGTATAACTTTGTCCTTCAGAAACGGATCGAGATTCATTCCTAATCCTAGGCTCCGGTCCCTGAATGACTGGCGTGTTTCGTCAAAGGTGAAAATGGCGCTGCGCTCTCTTCGCTTCGCCGCCGAAACCACGAATTGCGCACACAGCGTTGATTTTCCGCAGCCCGTCGGACCCACGATCAGGGTGCTGGTGCCGCGCTGCACGCCGCCGTTGAAGAGCGCATCAAGTTCCACGAGACCACTCGGCAAAACCTCGTTCGCCACCACCGATCCGCGATGCTCCCCTGACACCAGCCTCGGGAATACACGCACTCCACCCCGAACGATAACGTAGTCGTGATAACCCTCCCTGAAGCTTGAAGCGCGAACCTTCAGCACCTCCAGCCTGCGCCTCGTGATGCCGTAGTTTCTCTGCAGCACTTCGAGACTGATAACCCCGTGCGCGATGGTTTGAACCTGGCTGTCCGGGTTGGCTCTAAAACGCTCGTCGAGCAGCAGCGTAGTACAGTCTCGTCCCTCAAAGAATTGCTTCAGGCTTAGGATCTGGCGCCTGTATCGCAGCGAATCGCGGGCCAGCATCCGCAACTCCGACATCGAATCAATCACGACCCGCGAAGGCCCGATCTCGCGCACCCTCGCGAGAATGGTTTCAAGCACATCTGCAAGTTCGACCTCGGCGGGCTGGAAAACGGTGTACTGCTGGCCGGCGGAGCCCTCGATCTCGGGCGGAGAGATCTTGCAGATCGTCACCTTATCAAGGCTCAATCCATGCGAGGCAGCCACATGCCTCAACTCCAGTTCGCTCTCCGCCAGCGACAGGTAAAGACCCGATTCACCGCGCTTGGCTCCCTCGATCAGGAACTGTAGTGCCAGCGTAGTCTTGCCGGCGCCGGGATTTCCTTCAATGAGATACAGAAATCCCTTGGATAAACCGCCGCGAAGGATGTCGTCGAGTCCGGGAATCCCAGTCGACAGTCGTGTCTGCTCGAGTTTCTCCATCCCGCGGGTTTGCTCCTGACCGACCACCAGCAATCATCAGTATTTATCGGCGTCCAGCGCGACACTTTGCCCGTTACACACGTAACGTACTGCCGTCGCGCTTCCATGTTGACGGTGATTCGATGCGAATGTCTTGCTCGCAAGTTGCTCAAAAGCTTCGCTAAAACGCCTCAGCTCGGCATAAAATGCGAGCGCGAGAACCACCCACGACTTGACGACTGTCTCTTGTCGAAACGCTCACAGCTCGCCGCTAACGGGCGGCTGTTGTGTGACCCGCTTTCGCTTGCTCGAAAAGATCGACAAACGAACGGTAGTGCGCAGCAATTTGCTCCGAAGCGTCCTTCCGCGTCTGCTTGCCCGCGCGCCAATCGACGAGTGGCTGCCAGAAGTCAGTTCGTCCCACGGCAAAGCCGATGAAGCCAGTAACCGACGCCGCCGTGGTGAGCCAGTCGCGCACCTTCTCCTCGTTTTCGCCCCGGCCCAGAACAATGCAGCCCACATCCTTTCGCCCATCCCGGCGCGCGGCGATAACGATCTTCTCGCAATCCTCGCGCCGATCCAGGCCTTCTATCTTCCATACGTCCGGCTCGACGCCGGCGTCTTGAAGCTCGCGAATCGTTTGCAGCATGAGCCCCGGCCGGATTTCCAGGTCATAGGCCTTCTTGTCCCCTTTCACCTTGTCCAGTTGCGCCTTCTCGGCGGGCACCAGCAGCTCAAACATGAACAGGCTCCTCCCCGCCTGTGCAAGGTATTCCGAGAGTCGCCGCAGCCGCAAAGCCTGGCGTTTATTCACTTCCGCATCGCCGTCGGGATTGTAACGAACCAGCACCTTGCAGAATGTCGGATGAAACGCCTCGATATGCGCGGCAAAGTCTTCGCCGTACTGGAAGTCGAACTCGTCCTGGCCGCTCTTCTCCGCCGGACACGCGGTCTGAAACCCTTGCGCCGTCGCGTCTTTCAAAATGGCAGCGCCAAACTGCTCGTCCACCAGCAGGCCCGCCTTTTCGCGCGGTACTCCGCCAGCCACGGCAGCCTTGAACCCCTCGTAAATGACCTGCTTGGCATCGGCAATCTGCGCCGTCTGCTCCGGATTCAGATCGCCGTGCCAGCCAAACATGCCCGTCTCGAACGAGCCGCGATGATCAAACGGAAGAACATAGAGCGGGTGGGGAAATCCGCGCGGGGCCATAGCTACTCCTTCATTTTGCGGTAGTGACGAATCAGGTTATTCGTCGAACTGTCGTGTTCAAGCTTCGGTTCTGCGGCGCTCTCGAGTTCGGGAACGATGCGCTGCGCGAGCGCCTTGCCCAACTCCACGCCCCACTGGTCAAAGGAATTCACCTGCCAGATCGTGCCCTGCACAAACACGTTGTGCTCGTAGAGCGCCACCAGTGTTCCCAGAATCGCGGGCGTGAGCTCTTCAGCAAGCATGGTATTCGATGGCCGATTTCCTTCGAACACCCGGTGCGGCACCAGCCAGTCGGGCGTTCCCTCGCTCTTCACCTGCTCCGCCGTCTTGCCAAAAGCCAGCGCCTCCGCTTGCGCAAGCACGTTGGCCAGCAAAATGTCATGGTGGCGGCCGACCGGGTTCAGCGAATGCGCAAACGCAATGAAGTCGCAGGGTATGAGCCGCGTGCCCTGGTGAATCAGCTGATAGAACGAGTGCTGCCCATTGGTTCCTGGTTCTCCCCAGTAGATTGGCCCCGTCGGATAGTCGACCTGCGCGCCCTCCAGCGTGACATGCTTGCCGTTGCTCTCCATGGTCAGCTGCTGCAGATACGCGGGAAACCTCTTCAAGTACTGCTCATACGGCAGCACCGCCACCGTCTCCGCGCCAAAGAAGTCGGTATAAAGAACCGTCAGCACCGCCATGATTACCGGCAGGTTTTTCTCCCAGGGCGTCGTGCGGAAATGCACATCCATTGCGTGGAACCCGTCCAGCATGCTGCGGAAATTCTCCGGACCGATAGCCAGCATCGTCGACAGGCCAATCGCCGAATCCATCGAGTATCGTCCGCCCACCCAGTCCCAGAAACCAAACATGTTTGCCGTGTCGATTCCGAACTTCGACACTGCGCCCTCATTGGTCGACACCGCTGCAAAGTGCCGAGCGATCGCCGCCTCGTCGCCTCCCAGCTTGCCCAGCAGCCATTGGCGCGCTGTGTTCGCATTGGTCATCGTCTCAAGCGTCGTAAATGTCTTCGACGAAACGATGAACAGCGTCTCGGCCGCATCCAGATCCTGGACTGCTTCGGCAAAATCTGTGTCGTCCACGTTGGAGACGAATCGGAAGGTCATGGACCGGTCGCTGTAGTGGCGCAATGCCTCATAAGCCATCACCGGCCCCAGATCCGAGCCGCCGATGCCGATGTTCACCACGTTGCGAATTCGCTTCCCCGTGTGCCCCTTCCACTCCCCGCTGCGCACACGATCCGCAAATGCCGTCATGCGGTCGAGCACCTCGTGCACCTGCGGCACCACGTCCTCACCATCCACAACAATCGATTCACCTTTCGGCGCCCGCAAAGCCACGTGAAGCACCGCCCGCTTCTCCGTGATGTTGATCTTCTCGCCAGTGAACATCGCTTCGATGCGATCTCTGAGGCCCGACTCTTCCGCCAATTCGATCAGAAGCTTCAGGGTTTCGTCCGTCACACGATTCTTCGAGTAGTCAAGAAACAGGCCCGCAGCCTCCGCCGTCAGCCGCTCGCCACGTTTGGCGTCCTGCGCAAACAAATCGCGCAGATGCGTTCCTTTTATCTGCTCTACGTGCGCCTCGAGAGCCTTCCACGCCTTCCGCTGCTTCAGCGGTTGTACTGCACTCCCCGTACCCTTAGCCGACGAAGTTGTCGCCATCTCGTCTCCTTTACGAATCTTTCTTCGGGTCCATGATATGCAACGAAGCCTCGTGCAGGTCAGGATGGCTGCGCCGCCGGCGAAGTCTTCACGTCTTATTGATCAGGAAAAGAACCCACAGTTGCAGGGAATCTGCAAATCCTTCATTGGGTCCTGCGTCCGGCTAATACTTCAGCCCGATTAACAGCCTCGCCCGGGAACGCAGGTGGATTGATGCCTCGGTCCGGCGAAGAGTTACCCCGCCGGTAGTCGCCTACGCCAGACACCGCGAATTCTCAGTGAGGCTGTGCTGCCGGGGGCGGCGCCTCTGGACTGACCGGTGCGTCCGACGCCCCCGGAGACTTCTCGATCTTCGTAACGTGCACGCTCGCCTGGCTTTCCGGGACGGTCCCGTCGTTCACCTGCACCTCCGTCGGCCTGCCCTGGATTAAAATCCGCTGCACCACCTTGCCTCGGGCAGGAATGCGCACTCGCTGCGTGACCGAGGTCAACGGAGTGCGTACCGTCACCGGAACTTCGGCGGTCACATAACCGGCGTTGGCAAGATTGATGGCCACCAGCCAGTTGCCGGCCTGCTCCGGGCTGGGAAACACCGACTCAACCATCAAATCCGGAAGTCCCTTGTCCGCATTCACCCAGTCGTCGAAAAACCACCCCAGATCACTTCGTGAGCCGGCCCTCTCGACCAGGGTTTCGAACGTGCTGCCCGCTTTGTCTTTATCCCGGCTGCCGACGGGATCCTGCGCCGGATCGTAGGCTCGAAGGGCCGCTGAAAGCGTCGCATCACCAGCAATATCGCGCAGCATCCAAAACACATAAGCCGCCTTCGTGCGGTAGTAGACGGGTGAAATCGCTTGCCCCAGCGGCTGTCCCACACCAGCTCCGGGGCTGGGCGGCTCGGCCAGCGCCAGCGCCTCACGCCCGGCCTCCAGGGCGCTCAAGGCCTTTTCCCTGCCCTGCTGCTTCTCCACCCAGAGCGTTCCCATGAAGTGCGCCACCCCTTCGCTCAGCCACGCTCGCCGCGACTGCATCCACGCGTGGGTCAGGGCGTGCGCCAGGATGCCGTCCAGTTGATTGACCGGGACTTCGTGAAGGTTGGTCGCGAGCATTGCTCCCGTTTCATACGGCGCGTCCTGCGGGTCCGGCAGATCCAGCAGTGTCAGTAGTCCACGCGGCCGCTGTCCCAGCCACCCTTGCAGAAACGGCGTAACGTCATTCGCCGCATTGACCCAGGCCTGCACCGCCACTTCGTTGTCAGGCAGCGTCCAGGCCGTCAGGTTGGGGCCGGAATGCGCTTTCAGTGTTGACACGAACAAACTCGGCGCCTCAAATCCCAGCGTCGTGCCCTCGACCTCCGCCGTCGCAGTTCCCTCTACCTCTCCGCCGCCCGTTCCGGGATCCGTCACCGCGAGCACAGCAGGATGTCCATTGATGACCGCCACCGTGGGCGCCTTTCCCGCTGAAAACTCCGTTGTCAGCCGCAGGCGGAATTGCGCTCCTGCCATCCTTAGCTTGTGCTCTCCGATCTCGTCGAACAGGCGCGCGCCATCACCGAGAATGACAGGAGCTGCCGCCACCGGGTACCAGGCCACATTGCCAAAACCGCGCAGGCCGGTAAATGCCGGGCCGATCTGATCCCAGTCCGAATGAAGCGCCGCGTCTTCCGGAGTTCCGATCGCCGTCAGCCTCTGGGCATTGGCCGCGATCGTTCCGGAATACGTGACGTCCAGTTGCAAGTCGCTGCCCGGAGCCAGGGGCTGGGTCAGGGCCGCCGCAGCTTCATGAAGCTGTCCTGTGTGGTCTGAATCCGAGTTAAGCACAGCGACCGGAAACTTCAGGTCCTCCCCGCCAGACCGGATCCGCTCCCAGTTCAACGACGACGAGATCTGCAGCGGAACACGCGCCAGCGGGACCTTGCCGTCATTGCGAATCGTAATCAGAGCCCGCACCGCGATTGCGTGCGCCTCCGGCCTGAGCCTGACGTCCATATCGAACGCCGTGAACGTAACCGCCCGCCGCTCTCCATCCTCGACGATGGGAGCCGAAGCCACCTTTTTGGCTGGCTCCGGCGGCCCTGCCTGCGTCGTCGTCTGCCCGTTTTCGTCCGTAGACCTTGAAAACACCACCTTGCCGCCGGACGAAGCCGGCTTAGGCGGATCGGGCTGCTTTTCAACCGGCGAAGCGGGTCCGGTGCTCTGAGGCCAGCTCGACCGGGAAGCGCCACACGCGAGAACAACGCCGATCGAAAACACCAGCACGTGCCGGAACGTCATGAACCCAGGCCTTTCTGCTTTGCCGGTTTTGACGCGCCAGTTGCCTGCGGGCGAGCGCCGGCCGACCCCCCCGCCCCGCCGCGCGGCGCTGCCGAAACGCCTCGTAGAGCACCACCGCCCCCGCGGCCGCTACGTTCAGCGAACTGACGCCGCCTGCCATCGGGATCCGCACCAGGTGGTCGCACGTGCGCCGTACCAGCTCGTGCAGTCCAGCGCCTTCACGGCCCAGGACCAGCACGCAGTTGCCCGTTAAGTCGAATTGGTCGTAGTCCGACGCTCCCCGCTCATCCAGCCCGATGATCCACAGATTCTGCGCTTTCAGTTCCTCGAGCGCTCGAACCAGGTTGACCACCCTGGCGATGCGGAGATGTTCCGCCGCCCCCGCGCTGGCTTTCACGGCCACCGGGCTCAACGGTGCCGACCGGCGCTCCGTAAGGATCACCCCATCCACTCCCGCGCCGTCCGCCACCCGCAGCAACGCGCCCAGGTTCTGCGGATCCTCAACTCCATCGAGCGCCAGCAGCAAACGGCTGGCCTTCGACGCGCCCGGCGCCGGCTCGAATAAATCCTCGATCGACAGAGCCTCCTGGGCACGAACCGCGGCAACCACCCCCTGGTGCGCTGGCGTTCCTGCCACATGTGTGAGCTGTTCCCGCGGTTCCTGGCGGACCCTCACCCCCGCCTCCCGGCACTCTGCAATCAGGCGGGCGAGTCGTTCGTCATGACGTTCCCGCGCCACCAGAACATGGTCAAAACGCCGCCGGCCTGCCCTGAGCGCCTCCTCCACCGCGTGAACGCCGTACAGAATCTCCATAAGGGATAGTGTAGAAGACCCCCGGAGGAGCTTTTGCCCTCTAGACTTGCCGCCGGCCGAACGCGGGCAGGATACTGGGCTGGCGCCCATGGACAAGCCCCCGATCAAGAGATTCAAAGCGCTGCTGGAAAAAAGCGGCGACGGATTGCGCTGGGTCGTCGCCCGGATTCCCTTCGATGTGAAAAAAGAGTGGCCAGTCAGAAATGGCCGCCGTATCCGCGGCGAAATCAATGGTTTCGCCTTCCGGACGGCCCTTTTCCCCAGCTCGGGCGAAGACGGCGGCCACGTTCTTCTCGTGAACAAAACCATGCAGGCGGGTGCCCGCGCCCGGGTGGGTGATCAAGTCCGGATCCAGCTTGAACCCGACATGGAGGAGCGTGACTCGACTCTTCCCGCCGAGCTTGTCCGGGCCCTCAAATCCGATCGGGCCTTGCAGAAATGGTTCGAAAGCCTCAAGCCCTCGCTCCGCAGGGACCTGGGCCGCTGGGTCGCGCAGCCCAAGACTGCGGCCAGCCGCAACCGCCGGGCAGAACAGTGTGCCGAGTGGCTTCTGCTTACGATGGACGGTGAAAACGCTACTCCTCCCATCCTCCGCGCCGCCTTCGCGGGCTACCCCGGCGCGGCGGCCGGATGGGAGGCCATGACACCTGTACGCCGGCGCAACCACCTTCTCTCTGTCTTCCACTACCAGACCCCGGAAGCTCGCAGCCGCCGCGTGCAAGCAGTCATTGAAGACGCCCTCAAAATGACCAGAAAAGCTCGGTGATACCTCTGCCCCCCGGGAATTTCGATAAATCGCTTCACTTTTGCGCGGCCTTGGGACCCCGTTTGTCGTCTAATGGGACAAGATGAAGGCGCTCGCTTCAGTACAGTCGTTGTTTGCCCCCGGCTCGGTCGCTGCCCAGGAAGAGGCAGTCCGGCAGGAAAACCTCGCCATTGCCGAGGGTCTGAAACATCAGGAAGCCGGACTTCTCGACGAACTGATCGGCCGTTACCAGCATCGCCTCCTGCGCTATCTTCTGTTTTTGACCAGCAGCCGCGAACTGGCCGAAGACCTCTTTCAGGAAGTCTGGATGCGCGTCCTCGTCCGCGGCGGCCAATTCAACGGAAAGGCCCGGTTTGACACCTGGCTCTTCACCATCGCGCGCAACCTGGTGATCGATTACCGCCGCAAGCGCACCCTCGCCAGCCTCGATGAGTTGTTCGAAGGCTCGACCGAAGACGACCGCCCGATGAGCTTTGAGATCAGCGATACGCAGCCGTCTCCCTTTGACCGCTGCGCCAGCCTCGAAGACCGTCAGCGTATTTCCGAGGCACTTCTCGCGGTCGACACCCTCTATCGCGAAGTGCTCGTCTTGCGCTTCCACGAGGAGATGTCGCTTCAGGAAATCGCCGCGGTTACACGGGCTCCCCTCTCCACCGTCAAATCGCGCCTGTATCGCGGGCTGGCCGCAATCAAGCCCCGGCTTGGTGCTGATGGCATCGCCCCTGCCGAGGCTGTCTGAGGGTGAGCATGGTTGCAAACCGGTCCGATCACGGCACTGATCCGGATCAAGACCTCATAGCCTCAGTCACAGGAACAACAGGCGATCGCGACCGCGCCACCGCCTATCGCACCCGACGCGTGGTACTCGCATCCCTGGGAGTCCTGCAGCAACAAAAGGCCGGACGCAAGCGTACTCGCGCCGTCGCCATCGCCGCGGCCATCGTAGTCTTGCTGGTCGTGGCGCCCCTCGTGTGGTGGGCAGTCGACAATCTCATTGCCGGCGAACACATGGGTGATCTCACCAGCGAGTTGAGCATGTGGGTGTGCATCCTCTGCCCCGCCATCCTCGCCGCCGCAGTGATGGCTGGCTGGCTTAGGAAACGCCCGTAGCACCTGCCGCCTTGTTTCTCCCTGTGCTCCGCGCGACTCTCGGACCCGGGTTGATGTCACTCCGTCCTGTTTGCTTCGCCCCGCCCGGCCTCCGGCCGGAGAAATACGCCTTTCACGGCAACTTCCAGCCTTGGCCACCCGTCCACCCTACAGAAGTTATTCTTGAGTTTGACCTCGCTTTACCCTCCAAAGGAGAGGGTGTAAATGCGTGACCCGGAAAACATCACGTTGAACGACGACGCCCGGCTGGTTCCCGTGTGGTCGATCATTGTCGCGTGCCTTGCCTTCGTCGCTGTCGAGTACTACTTCTGGATGGTTCTGCCTCAGCAGCGCCACCATCCAGGTCCTCCCCTCGGCTTCCGGGTCTATTTCAACGTCTCCTGGGGAATGCTGGCCTCGCTCTATTTCCTGATGGTGGGCTACGTCAGTAAGGACGCGCCGCGGCGCGCCATGAGCTCCCGCTTCTGGATGTTGATCTGTTTCGTATTGCCGGGCGGAATCGGCGCGGTCCTTTACTTCCTTCTCCGCCAGCCCCTTGTGACCCGCTGCCCCGCCTGCAGCACCTTCGTACAGAGCGATTTCCATTTCTGTCCCCAATGCAGCTATCAGCTCACCGCCAGTTGCGGCAACTGCTTCAGAACCGTCCGCGCCACCGATCAGTTCTGCACCCGCTGCGGTCATGAACTGGCCGCCGACCATATGCCAGCTCGCCTGAGAGTCATGGCCGAATAACTGCACGCTCCCTGGCTGTGCCTGGGCTTTCCTCTGCGTACCGTCACCGCCAAACCCACTTCCGCCCGTCGTCACTTCAGTGAACTGCCGGCCCTCGATCCGCGCCGCAGCCCCACGTTCTACAATCGAAGCTTCGGATGACTCTCTCGGCGCTCATCATCGACGATGAACAGCTTGCCCGCGACGAACTCAAGTATCTGCTCGACTCCCTGGGAGGGGTTGAGGTGGTCGCCCAGGGCCGCAACGGCATCGAAGCGGTCGACCTGATCGAAGAGCACCATCCCGATCTCGTCTTCCTCGACGTCCAGATGCCCGGCCTCGATGGCTTTGCCGTGATCCGGCGACTTCAGGAACGCCGCCAGTCAAGAGCCCGCCAACGGCCCGCCAGCGACGACGACCCGCTCCCCCAGATCGTGTTCGCCACTGCTTACGATCAGTACGCCGTCCGCGCCTTTGACGTGAATGCTGTCGATTACCTGCTCAAGCCCTTCGACCGCAGCCGTGTGGAACAGGCCATCGAACGCGCTCGCCATCGCATGGCCGGTGGCGCCGCGGGCGCTCACGACACCCAGATCGACACCCTGCTCCGCCTTCTCAACCGGCCCGAAACCGCCGCTCGCACCCAGCAGCCCGTCAAGCTGGTCGTCCAGGCTCAGAGCCGCCTGCTGCTGGTTGACCAGGCCGATATCTGCTTCGCCGCCATCGATGAAGGGGTAATCCGCATCGTCACTCAGCAGTTCGAAGGGCAGTCAAAATGCCGGACCCTTGAGGAACTGCTGGAGCAACTCGATCCCGCCCTGTTTTGGCGCGCCCACCGCGGCTTCGTCGTGAACCTGAACCACATTCGGGAAGTCGTTCCCTGGTTCAAATCCAGCTACCAGCTGCGCATGAACGACCGCAAGCAAACCGAAATTCCCGTAAGCCGCTCCCAGACCCGCCGTCTGCGCGAGCTGTTCAACCTCTGAGACTGCGAACAATCATCCCGGGAATTCACCCGCCCCGCCTAGTCGTACCGCTCAAACACGATCTGCTTGCGATGCCACCCGTAACTCGCCAGCTTCTCCCGTACCCCGGCCACCATGTTGTTCAGGCCGCAGATATACGCGTAGATGTCAAAATGCAGTTCTGTCGCCGGGACCGTCGGGTCAATGGGCGCCAGTGGCAGCTGAATTCCCAGCCGCGCCGCCCGTTCCTCGACAATCGTCGCGACGTGTTCCTGCACATACCCGCGCAAACCCGTCCAGCTATCATCGGCCCGGCTCAGCGTCGGGATGTAGTGAAAGTTCGGCTTGCGCGCCGCCAGCGCTTCGAACTCATCACGGTAGTAAAGCTCGCTCTCGTAACGCGTGCCATACACCATCCAGATCTCTTTGCCTTCGCTGCGATCGCTCCCATCCTCGGGAAACAGCCACTGCGCAAACCCCCGCATCGGCGCGATCCCGGTCCCGGTCGAGATGAAGATCGAATCCGTCACCGGGGCATGCATGACAAAATGCCCATGCGGCCCGTGCACCTTGACCGCTCCCCCGGGAGGCAGATCCGTCAGAGTCGGCAAGATGATTGGAGAAGAACCCACCCTCCACCCGGTTTACGCACAAGTCAAACCGATTTGAGTTAGCGGCCGAAGCAATTGAATAAGCTCGCGTCTGCTGCTTGCCCTTCCCGTCCGTGGCGATCGTCGAAACAAACTGTCCCGCCGTGAACGGAAAGCTCTCTAACTCGTCAATCACGAAGTTGAAGTGGTAGCACTGGGCCGACTCAGAGATGCAGATTTTGCGCTCCAGGCGCGCGTCGTATAGCTTTCGTTCCAAGGCAAGTCACTCGCGGCAAAAGGGATTGGAGCCCCTGCGCAGGGCTGCTGGAAGTATCCATAACCGCTCCCTAGGGTGGCAAGTACCCACAGCAGCATATGGGATTTCCCTTCTCCCGCCACCCCTTCACACCCCGTCGATCAGGTCAGGCCTGTCGTTCTTCACGTTCCCTACGTCCTTGGCGACCTTCCACGCGATCATCTTCTCCTGCGGATAAGGCCGCAGCAGGTCTACCGGAAGGCGCGACGGATCACCCGGCGCCAGCCACCGGTCGTAGTCGGTGGGCGTGAGAATGACCGGCATGCGATTGTGGAACGGCTCCATCAACTCATTCGGGTCCGTGGTAATGATCGTGAACGTCGACAGGACCAAGCCGCTCTTTCTGTCCTTCCATGTATCCCAGAGCCCCGCCAGCGCGAACACAGACCCGCTCTTCAGCGCCACCGCGTACGGCTGCTTCACCTTGGCGCTCAGCGCCTGCCACTCATAAAAACCGTCCACCGGAACCAGGCATCGCCTTCGTCTGAACGGCTCTCGAAAGGCTGGGCTCGTGGTCAGCGTCTCCGCCTTGGCGTTGATCGTGCTGTAAGCTACCTTGCTGTCTTTGGCCCAGAACGGCACCAACCCCCACCGCATCTCGTAGAGCTCCCGCTCCAGCGTCTCCGGGTTCAGGCAAACCACCGGCTGAAAGGTCTGCGGAGCCACGTTGTACGAGGGCAATATCTCAAACGTCGTGGGAATTCCCGTACGAAAGGCTTCGGCAATCTGCTGCTTGTCGGAACGTCTGTAGAATCGGCCGCACATGAACTGTCTCTGTTTTAGCAGCCCCGCCGCCTCCTTCGTCAAAAGCCGCCTTCCCCAGTTGCGCGACCGGCGCTGCTCCTCGCATACTACTCACCGGACGCAGCAACCAAAGATCCACGGTCTGCCAAGGAGTGAAACCGATTGGCACTTTCCAAGGTGTACGCCGATGCCCGGGCAGCGCTCGACGGAATCGTCGAGGATGGCATGACCCTCGCCGTCGGCGGTTTTGGACTTTGCGGCATTCCTGAAGCCCTCATCCTGGCATTGCGCGATACCGGCAAAAAAAATCTCACGGTCGCCAGCAACAACGCGGGAGTCGACGGCTGGGGGCTCGGCCTCCTCCTCGAAACGCGGCAGATCAGCAAGATGATTTCCAGCTACGTGGGAGAAAATCGCGAATTCGAGCGCCAGTTCCTCTCCGGTTCTCTCGACATAGAGTTCTGTCCCCAGGGCACCCTCGCCGAACGCATGCGCGCCGGCGGCGCCGGCATTCCGGGCTTCTTCACCCGCAGCGGCGTTGGCACCTCCGTCGCCGAAGGCAAAGAGCATCGCGTCTTCGATGGCCACGCCTACATCCTCGAAATGGGCATCCGCGCCGACCTGTCGCTCGTCAAAGCCTGGAAAGGCGACCCCGCCGGAAACCTGGTTTACCGCAAGACCGCGAGGAATTTCAATCCCATGGCCGCGACCTGCGGCAAGATCACGGTCGCCGAAGTGGAGATCCTCGTCGAAACCGGCGACCTCGACCCTGACCAGGTCCACACTCCCGGCATCTACGTGCAACGCCTGGTTCACAATCCCGCGACTGAAAAACGCGTCGAACACCGCACCACCCGAAAGGCCTGACCGCATGCCCTGGACGCGTGAACAAATGGCCCAGCGAGCCGCCCTCGAACTCAAGGACGGATACTACGTCAACCTCGGCATCGGCATTCCCACGCTGGTCGCCAACTACATCCCGCCCGATGTCCACGTCACCTTGCAGTCGGAGAATGGTCTCCTCGGCATCGGCCCCTTCCCCTCTGACGACGAAGTAGATGCCGACCTCATCAATGCCGGCAAGCAGACCGTTACCGCGCTTCCCGGCGCCAGCTTCTTCTCCAGCGCCGACTCCTTCGCCATGATCCGCGGCGGCCACATCAATCTCGCCATCCTCGGCGCCATGCAAGTGTCCGAGCGCGGCGACCTCGCCAACTGGATGATCCCCGGCAAAATGATCAAAGGCATGGGCGGCGCAATGGACCTCGTGGCCGGGGTGCAGCGCGTCGTGGTCCTCATGGAGCACTCATCCAAAGACGGACAACCGAAAATCCTTCATACCTGCACGCTGCCCTTGACCGGCGCCGGTGTCGTCAACCGCATCATTACCGAGCTCTGCGTTCTCGATGTCACGCCCGCAGGACTGCGTCTCGTGGAACTCGCTCCTCAAGTCTCCCGCAGCGAAGTCATCGCCAGGACCGAAGCGCAAATTGCCTGAACCGGAATCGCCTTTCAGCAGGAACGCGCCTTCGCCACGCGCGATTGCGTGGTTCTTCCCAAGTGCCCGCAGATGAACTCCCCCGCCGCGATCAGCCTGTCCAGATCCACCCCCGTCTCGATCCCCATCCCATTCAGCATGTAAAGCAGATCTTCCGTAGCTACATTCCCCGCCGCGCCCGGCGCATACGGACACCCTCCCAGGCCGCTGACCGATGCATCGAAGACCTGCATTCCCGTCAGCAAAGCGGCATGAATGTTAGCCAGTGCCTGCCCGTAGGTGTCGTGGAAGTGCCCCGCTAGATGCTCCACCGGAACCTGGTTCCCTACGGACTCGACCAGTGCTTCAGTCCGGGTGGGCGTTCCCACTCCGATCGTGTCTCCCAGCGAAATCTCATAGCAACCGCTCCCGAAAAGCTTCGCCGCCACCTCCGCCACCCGGGCCGGCGGCACCACGCCCTCATAAGGACACCCCAGCGCGCACGAAACATACCCGCGCACCCGCACTCCGGCCACTTTGGCCGCGGAGAACACCGGTTCAAATCGTTCCAGGCTCTCCGCTATCGAGCAGTTGATGTTGCGCTGCGAAAACGTTTCGGAAGCCGCCGCGAACACCGCCACTTCGCGCGCTCCCGCTTCCAGCGCGGCTTCAAAGCCACGCAGATTCGGCACCAGCACCGGAAAATTGACCGCCCCGTCCCTCCGCAGCGCTCGCAGCAATTCTGCATGATCCGCCATCTGCGGAACCCACTTGGGGGAAACGAATGCCGTTGCCTCGATCGTCTTTAATCCGGATGCCATCAGCCGTTCGATGAACTCAACCTTGATGGCCGTCGCAAGCTGCTGCGATTCGTTCTGCAATCCATCCCGCGGACCCACTTCGACGATGCGCACCCTGCCCGGATAAGTCATCTCAGCTCTCGCTCTTTGACCCTTCGCGATCAAACTGCAACAATTCAACCCCTTCAGTCACCTGGTCCCCTGTCGCGAAGTGAAACGAAGCGACCCGCCCCTCGGCCGGTGCGTAAATCGTGCACTCCATCTTCATTGCTTCCAGGATCATAAGCGGAGCGCCCTTCTCCACCAGGTCACCCGCTTTGACCATTTGCGCAATCACCCGCCCCGGCATGGGTGCCAGCAGGCTGCCCTCGCTTCTATGCGCCTCCGCAGACACATCGAGCGGGTCTTTGTACTGCAGCACATACTTCCGCCCGTTCAGAAAAACGCTGTACCTGCCGCGTTCTTCCACGACCGTCGCCGCGATACGATCCCCATCAATCAGCGCAGTCAGCTCGCTGCGCCCTTCGTGCCAGCCTTTTACTTCGTGCCTCGTTTCTCCAACCCACATCGAATATCCCGACGCCCCGTATTCAACCTTCACCGCGGTTTGGACGTCCCCGTCTCTAAACAAGAGCGTGCGGACAAGTGTTGAATTCAGCCTCCACCCATCCCGCACCGACCAGGGCGAGCTAGCCCCTTCAATGCCATTCAGGCTCGATTCGCGCAAGATATGCGCCAGCCCCCCCAGCATCAATGCCGCTTCCGGCGCGGCACTCGTTTGCGGCTTGAGCCACTCCTGTTCTCGCTCGATAAGACCCGTATCGAGGTCCGCAGAAGCGAATGACCTGCTGCTGAAAAGCCTCTGCAGGAACTCGATATTATTCGCCACCCCCGTAATTTGAAACGCCGCCAGCGCGTCGTTCATCCGATCCACCGCCAGGTCGCGCGACTCATCCCACACGATCAGCTTCGCAATCATCGGATCGTAAAACGGCGTAATCTGGTCACCTTGCTCTACCCCGCTATCCACGCGAACATGCCTCGACTCGGAGGGTGGGCAGAGGTACGACAGCGTCCCTATCGATGGCAAAAAATCATGCGCCGGGTCCTCTGCGTAGATGCGCGCTTCCATCGCATGTCCCGTGAGCGTCAGCCCTTCCTGCCGCAAGGGCAAACGCTCTCCCGCGGCTACACGCAGCTGCCACTCCACCAGGTCCAGCCCCGTAATCATCTCCGTCACCGGGTGTTCCACCTGGAGCCGCGTGTTCATCTCCATGAAATAGAAATTCCCGTCCCGATCGAGCAAAAATTCCACCGTGCCCGCATTCACGTATCCAACCGCCCGCGCCGCGCTGCAGGCCGCGTCGCTGAGTGCCTGCCGCTGCCGTGCAGTGATACCGGGAGCAGGCGCCTCTTCAATGACCTTCTGATGCCGCCTTTGTACCGAGCAATCACGCTCAAAAATGCTGATCACGTTACCATGCCGGTCAGCGAATACCTGCACTTCCACGTGGCGGGGCGCTTGCAAATATTTCTCCAGCAGCACTGAATCGTCGCCAAACGACGCCGAGGCCTCGCGTTTGCATGAAGCCAGCGCCGCCGCAAAATCGGCACCAGACTCCACCCGCCGCATTCCCTTCCCCCCGCCCCCGGCATTGGCTTTGATCATCACCGGGTAACCGATCGCATCCGCCTGCTGCTTTAGAAAATCCTCGCCCTGATCGCCGCCGTCGTACCCCGGCGTCATCGGTACACCCGCCTGCCGCATCAGAGATTTCGCCGCGGCCTTCGATCCCATGGCTCGAATCGCTGCCGCGGGCGGCCCGATAAACACGATGCCGGCGCGCTCGCACGCCTCCGCAAATTCGGCGTTTTCCGAGAGAAATCCATAGCCCGGGTGAATCGCGTTGGCCCCGGCCCTGCGCGCCGCTTCCACAACCTTCCCGATGTCGAGGTAGCTCTCTCGAGCCGGTGCCGGCCCGATTCGCAAAGCTTCGTCCGCCAGGCGCACATGCCGGCTGTTCGCATCGGCATCCGAATACACCGCCACCGAACGAATGCCCAGCCGGCGGCACGTCGCGATGACCCGGCACGCAATCTCGCCCCGGTTCGCAATCAGCACCGAGTCAAACAGCTTTGAACCCATCACCGCGCCACCCACGACGCCGCGCGCTTTTCGAGGAATGCGCTGAGTCCTTCCTGTGCTTCTGCCTCCGTACGAATCCGCGCAATGCGCACAGCTGTGTCTTCGAGCAGTTCGCTCGTGATGGGCTGATTAGCGACCGCATCGATCAGTTCCTTGGCTGCCTTCTGCGCGAGTGGAGCACCCGCCAGAAGATTCTCGATCACCGCGCCGACATGCGAATCGAGTTCTTCCGGCTCGACCGTTTCGTGCACCAGGTCAATCCTGTGCGCATGTGCGGCGTCAAACCGTTCGCCCGTGAGGAACAGCCGCCGCGCATTCCTGGCTCCCATCGCCCCAATGACATACGGACCGATTGTTGCAGGAATAAGTCCAAGCCTGACCTCCGACGCCGCAAACACCGCCGACGCTGCTGCTACCGCAATATCGCACGCCGCCACCAGCCCCAGCCCCCCGCCAAAGGCGGCCCCGTTCACCCGCGCGATGGTGGGCTTGGGCGACTGCGCGATCGCGCCGAACATCGCCCCCAGTTTTCGCGCACTCTCCAGGTTCGCTACAGCCGGTGCCGATCCCTGCTCCCGCATCGACCCGATATCCGCGCCTGCCGAGAAGCTCTTCCCTCGCCCCGATAGCACGATCACGCGAACCGCGTCCTCTGCGCCCAGCGATTGAAACGCCCCGGTCAGTTCCTCGATCATCAGCTCGTTGAGCGCATTGTGCGCCGCCGCCCGATTCATCCAGATCGTGGCCACCGGTCCTGCGATTGCAATTTCAAGCGTGGTCTCAGGCATACACAGCACCCTCACATTCGGAAAACGCCAAACCGGGTCGGCTCCGGCGCGGCATACGCAGCAGCTGCCAGCCCCAACGCCAGTGCTCGCCGCGTCTGCACCGGGTCGACGATCCCGTCGTCCCACAACCGCGCCGTCGCATAGTAAGGATTTCCCTGCTCTTCATACTGGCTGCGAATCGGCGCTTTGAATTCATCTTCCTGTTCCACGCTCCACGACTTTCCCTCGCCCTCGAGCGCATCCCGCCGCACGCGCGCCAGCACGTTGGCCGCCTGCTCCCCGCCCATCACCGAGATCCGCGCGTTCGGCCATGTCCATAGAAATCGCGGTCCGTAAGCGCGGCCGCACATCGCATAATTCCCCGCCCCGAAGCTGCCCCCGATCAGCACCGTGAACTTCGGAACACGCGCGCACGCCACCGCCATCACCATCTTTGCGCCGTCCTTCGCGATCCCGCCATTCTCATACTTGCGCCCCACCATGAAGCCCGTTATGTTCTGCAGAAAAACCAGCGGTATCCCCCGCTGCGAGCACAATTCAATAAAGTGCGCGCCTTTCAAGGCAGACTCCGAAAACAATATCCCGTTGTTCGCGACAATTCCCACCGCGTAGCCGCAGATGTGCGCAAACCCCGTCACCAGCGTGCTTCCGTAGCGCTGCTTGAATTCATCCAGCCGGCTGCCGTCAACCATCCGCGCGATCAGTTCGCGCACGTCATACGGCTTTCGCGTGTCGGAAGGAACAATGCCGTAAATCTCTTCAGGTGCGTACAGCGGATCTTCCGGCGCCGTCTGCGGACTCGCAGGCTGAGCGCGATTGAGGTTTCCCACCACCCGCCGCACCAGCGCCAGCGCATGCGCGTCGTCATCGGCCAGGTAATCAGCCACCCCTGAAATGCGCGTGTGCACGTCGGCGCCCCCCAGCTCCTCGGCGGTAACTTCCTCCCCGGTGGCGGCCTTCACCAGCGGAGGGCCTCCCAGAAAAATCGTGCCCTGATCCTTCACGATGATCGATTCGTCCGACATCGCCGGAATGTACGCACCTCCCGCTGTACAAGAACCCATCACGCAACCAATCTGCGCAATCCCCGCTGCCGAGAGGTTGGCCTGGTTGTTGAAGATGGCTCCAAAATGATCGCGGTCCGGAAACACCTCGTCCTGCAGTGGAAGAAATGCACCGCCCGAATCCACCAGGTAGACGCACGGCAGATTGTTCTGAAGCGCAATCTCCTGTGCGCGCAGATGCTTCTTCACCGTCAGCGGAAAATAAGTGCCGCCTTTTACGGTGGCATCGTTGGCCACCACCACGCAGGCTTGTCCGCTCACGCTGCCCACGCCCGTCACAATTCCCGCACTCGCGACGTCGCCGCCATAAAGGCCATCTGCGGCCAGTGGCGATAATTCCAGAAACGGCGTGCCCGCATCGAGCAGCAGGTCGATGCGTTCACGAACAAACAGCTTGCCCCGTCCCTTGTACTTCTTCCTTGCCGCCTCCGACCCGCCCGCCGCCGCTTTCGCGGTCTTCTCTCGAAGTTCGGCCACCATCGCCCGCATCCGTTCCGCATTGGCGCGGAACTCGTCGCTGTGCGTTTGGATCTGAGAAGAAAGAGTGCTCATGAATGGATTTGTTCCACGGCTCTTCTAAGTTGTTTCTTTGAATAGTTCACGGCCGATCAGCATGCGCCGAATCTCCGACGTTCCTGCGCCGATCTCGAATAACTTGGCATCGCGCCACAGCCGCCCCGTGGAATGATCGTTGATGTAACCATTCCCGCCCAGCGCCTGGATCGCCTGCCCCGCCATCCACGTCGCCTTCTCGGCAGAATACAAGATGGCTCCCGCGGCATCCTTGCGCACCGCTTCGCCGCGATCGCAGGCCTGCGCTACCGCGTAGACATAAGCACGGCAAGCATGAAACGCCACATACATGTCCGCGAGCTTGCCCTGCATCAATTGAAACTCGCCGATGGGCTTCCCAAACTGTTTCCGCTCGTGGACATACGGAACGACCACGTCGAGACACGCAGACATGATTCCCAGCGGGCCCCCGCACAAGACCAGCCGCTCATAATCAAGACCCGACATCAACACCCGCACGCCGCCGCCCGCACGCCCCAGCACATTCTCCTCCGGCACGGGACAGTCTCTGAACACCAACTCGCACGTACTCGACCCCCGCATCCCCAGCTTGTCCAGCTTCGGTGAAGTAGAAAACCCTTCATACCCGCGCTCCACGATGAATGCCGTGATCCCGCGCGACGCTGCCGTCGGCTCCGTCTTGGCATACACGATCAACGTGTCCGCTTCCGGTCCGTTGGTGATCCACATCTTGCTGCCGTTCAGGATGTAAACTCCGTCGCGCCGGTCCGCGCGCAGCCGCATGCTCACCACGTCAGACCCCGCCTCGGTCTCCGACATCGCAAGCGCGCCCACGTGACGCCCGCTGATCAGATCAGGCAGATACTTGCGCTTCTGCGCCTGGGTTCCATTCTTGCTGATCTGGTTCACACACAGGTTGGAGTGCGCGCCGTACGACAATCCGATCGACGCCGATGCGCGGGAAATCTCTTCCATCGCCACGACATGGGCAAGATAGCCGAGATCGGCCCCGCCGTAGTCCTCATCAACCGTGATGCCAAGCAGGCCTAGTTCCCCAAGCTTGCGCCAGATCGAGCGCGGAAATTCATTGTCGCGATCCACCTGCGCGGCGATCGGCGCGATCTCCGCTCTGGCAAATTCACGCACCGTGTCACGCAGCAGATCGATCGACTCGCCCAGATCGAAGTTCAGTCCCTTCACACCGTGCTCCTCGGTTCGGGGAAGCGGCCGCAAGCCCCCGTCCGGCGCGTATTTTCCGCACCAGTCAGCAACTGGAAACGCCGTGAAACTCCGCGATTCTGAGCGGGCCGGGGCCGCTGAAATGTCCCATCACACGCTCCCGAACGACAATACACGCTGCGCCGTCGAAGCGTCCAGAAACGCCGGTCAGCCCCGACTTCATCACTTCTGCGTCTTCGAACTCACAGCTACTACGATGCTGCATCGCCCGCTGTCATCTGCTTCAGTTCCGCAACCACGCGCCCCAGTTCCTCCACCAGGCGGTTCGAAGGAAACGACCGGAACACCTGCAACAACGACTCGAAATACCAAATTTGAAGATCGCGCCCGCGTTTAAACCGATCCCACACCTTCGCCCCGTACACCCGATAGTCATCGAGGATCGAGCGCGCGTTGTACAGCTTATCGGCGGCGGAAATGAGACGAACGTCCGCAGGCTCGTCGCGCAGCCGCTCGATATAACCCTTCTTGCGCTGTTCCCAGGACTCTTTCTGGCCCGCCTCGGCGACAAAGGTGTCCGACAGGCCTTCGACCATGCGCGCCACCTCGGCGCCAAAATTCTGCCTGATATCCTCGAGCCGCTCCCGGCCCCCATGATCTTCCACCGCGTCATGCAGAACCGCTGCAATCGCCATGTCTTCTGTCACCGCCGCGTCCGGCTCGCCGATTACCAGCGAGGCCACCCCCAGCAGGTGCGCCATGGCCGGTATCCCCGTCCCTTTTCTGCGCTCGATGTGCAAGTTCCGCGCGTAGTCCACCGCCCGCGTAAATCGGTGAGTCAAATGCAACTTCTCTGATGGTCCAGCTTCGCCAGTCATACTCGCCAATTCCCTCCCCAGTCATGCCATCAGATCACGTCATGTCCCGGCGCCACCCTCGGCATCCTGTCGCTCCCGCGCCACGAACTGCCCGGTAGACCGTTCGCCCACCGGTATCATGTGCACCGAAAAATCATCCCTGACACTTATGGCCGCTCATCGTAAATTCGCCTGACCCGCCTTTGATGGCTACCCTTTCGGCTCATACCGCATAGCTACCGCTCCTGAGCCGAACTCCAGCCGGTTAATGAGCCGCAAATCGACAGGCTTTGATAACCCTGCGAACAACGTTGGCCCGTGGCCCGCTAGCCTGGGGTGCACCACGAACTCATACTCATCGATCAATCCCCCCTCCGCCAACGCCAGGGGTAGCTTCACGCCTCCCACCAGCAGTCCTTTTCCCGGCTCTTCCTTGAGTTGCTGAATAGCCTTACTCAAATCACCCCGCACAAGCTCCGCGTTCCAGTCGGCCCGCTCCAGGGTGCTCGACACGACGTACTTCTTAGCCGCGTCAATCGTTCGGGCGAAGGGGTCCATCCAATCCGGCCTGGCTGCCGCCGGCGACCGAAACGCGGCCTCCATCATCTCGTAGGTGGTCCGGCCAAACACGAGAGCGTCGGCCCGGTTCAGGTTCTCGACTGCGTGACGATGCAGGTCTTCGTCCGGGATGATTGCTCGGTGATCGCAGCACCCGTCCAACGTGACGTTGATGGAATAGCGAAGGGGTCGCATCACTCAAGATTACCCCCGGGAGTAGGTTAAATTTCTATGCGACATCACCCGGCCCGTTCGCCAGTTCGGACTGCAGGAATCGTGAGAACCCCCGTCTTTGACTCGGATGCTGGGCGAGACTGCTCTGGCCCTTGCACATTCTCAGTCCGGCAAGATTCGCATCTCGCCCCGGAATACGTGGTAGTCACTGAAGACCACATCGTTCAGCCGTGTGGCCTTCACTGTCGGCGGCGCAGAAAAAAGAGAATTCGTAATATAGGGCGATCCTACCGAATACGAAACGCTGCGCAACGGGCAGGTATACGGCTTGCCGCCGATCGCGACCGACCCGTATTCCACCATGATGCCGGCGCGCTCGATCGTCGAGCCCAGGTCAGGATCAGCCTCCAGCACGACCCGCAAGATCGTTCCTGAATCCGGGTCGATTCCAATCTCCCCGTGGTATGCGGTTGGGCCCGCCATGCCAAACTCCCCCGTTCCAGAAATACTGTAGTGGGATTCCGTCTGCGGCACCTGGAATCGAAAGACTGCCATGGGGCCGTTCGGTCCCTCTTCCCATCGACCCCACTGCATCGTGTTGCTGTGCGCCGCGTCCAGGACCAGCACTCTCAGGATGGGCCCGAATGTCCCTCGCGTAATGAGCCCATGCTCTTGCTTACCCTCGCCGTGTACGACTTCTTTGCCTTCCCTGTAGTACACCGTCGCTGTGAACTCGCCAACAAAGCGCATCGAGATTCTCGTGTCCACGCCCTCTTTCTTCTTGGCCGGCTTCTCCACCTCCCCGAAGGAAGTCGTGAATCGACGTGCATACAAATTCGGCAGCTTCGGCATGATTGTCTTCAGGTAGTCGATCATCTGCGACATCATTTCAGCTTGTTCAGCTGCACCAGGTTCGGCTTTCTTAAGGATCGCGTCGGGCGGCGGATCCAGAAACACCGACACGTCCCCCGCCGCCATCAATGCGGACCTCGATCTTTTCCCCGGCAACTGGGCACTCAACAACGACAGCTTCCGACTGCTCAACCGCTCCGTCAACTGCAAATGCTCGATCTCCCTCGCTGCCTCCCTGTCACCGGCTCCTTTCAACCTCCCGACAATCTCGGCGAGTTGCGCCACGCTCGCTGGCCGCGGGCTATCCGGCTCTTCAACAGCAGGCTGCGCACTCCCCGGGGGCGCGAGAGATTTTGGAGCTCCAGTCTCTTCATAGCCCGGCAATATGCGGGCTTCCGACCCGAACTTGTGATATCCCCCGAAGGTCACGTCGTTGATCATGGTTTCGAAGTAGCTATACAGGCTGAACACCATGCCCCACTCGCGGAGTTCGCGCTCGGAGCGGCCGCGAGAGATCTCTACGCTCCGCTGAGGACAGACATAGGTTTTGCCGCCCAATTCCTCGGGGCCATACTCGACCATGATTTGCGACCGGATGAGCGGCACGTCAGGGTCCCGCTCTTCGTTGAGATCGGCATTGATCACGATCCGCATGATGGCCCCGGTGTCGGGATTGACCGCGAATTCGCCGTAGCTGTCGGCCGTGTTTTGATAGAGGGCGGTCCCGTCACCTTCAGGAAGGCAACAATACGAGAGCTCCGGCGCCCCATTCCTGCTTAGCGCCCTGTAGGCAAACACCGCGACGTCTCCGTACTTGCCGCTCTCCCGACGCTTCCAGGTGAAAGAGTTTGGACTGGTAACGGCGGCCGTCAGAACGTAGCCGAGAATCGGACCGAACGTGCCCCATGTCTCAAGATCGCGCGCTCGCGCCCCGCGAAAGACCGGAGTCTTGCTCAGCTTCTCCTTTTTCTCAACTACCTCGTGCCCATTTCGATAAAGAACTGTAGCGTGCTCCCCGGTGGCAAAGTGGAGCGTCTCATCCTGGTGCGGCATCTTCCAGACTTCGTTGTCCCGTTCCGGAGGCTCTTCAAAGCGGACCGTGTCTCGCAAGGCAGAAAAGTCCGGCAGTTTGGGAATGGCATTCTCCAGGTAGTCCAGTGCTCGCCGCAGAATGGCGCGCTGCTCCTCCACCGGAGGCGGCGGGCGATTCACAATTTCGTCAGGCGGGGGCTCAAGTGCGAGTGAAAGATCGGCGTCCGCTGTCAGCGCCTGGCGTTCTCGTTCGCCGTGGATCAAGCTCAACAGCGCATCGAGCCGGGGCGTGCTGAGCCGTTGAGTGAGTTCGAGATTCGCCAGCTTTCGCAACAGGTCGGTCTGGGAATGCACCAGGTCTTCAAGCTGTGCCACCGAGACCTTCTCGATCCCCGGCCGGGGATTGTCGAAGTACACTGGCTCGTTGTAATAGCCCGTGAGAGACCGGGCCATCAGCCCGCGACGAGCCACCTGCACCCGCAGGTCGTGGAATTCGTCCATTTGGTACGTGTGCGGCGGATTGAAGGTGAGCGTGTAGAAGCTCCGCTCCTCTTCAACACAGCGCTGGATGTCCCCCGACACCAGGCCTCCCGTGTACATGACGATCGCCTGCAGTGCAAGTTTGGCTGGTTGCATGTCCTTTGGCGAGCGGGGTGCTTCGAGGCCATGATATTCAGCTGACTGATCTGGATTCGACGACAGGGTCACGTTGTCCAGCGTGATGCGCGCTTCCCGAAGCCGTGTAGACAGCTCCGTCGCCTCGTCGAAACCGATCTCGCCGCGATCCATAGGCCAGCCCGGGCCCATCCACACCACGACTTTGCGACCCCGGATTTCCCTCTGATCGATGGCGATCGAGCCCAGGGCGCGCAGTGCGAGCGTATTGGGCTGCGACCCGCCCACCCCCGAGCGAAACAGATCAGGTCCATCATTTCGAGCCGATCTCCACACCGTTCGCGGGGACTTGTGCTGCTCCACCTCTTTGGCCAGCCGATTTCCATCCCGGGTAAGCTCCCCGGACGAGAACAATCCATCCCGCGTAAGCCGATAGAGGAAACATCGGGAATCCAGGCGGCCGTTATTGCCCCGCACAAACTGCGCAACCGCGCTTTCGCTTTGCGTGAGCTCCCGCGGCGATGAATTGACCGCATCGAGAACGAAGATCAGCTCGGGCGTTGGTTCGGACCCATCTTTGGAGTTATGCAGCGTGCGAATCTTTGCCGGTTGGCCGTTGTCGAGAAGGGTGAAATCCCAGGGCGCGAGGTCCGAAACCGCGGTCCCCCCTGCATCCGTCACTTCAACGTCAATGCTGAATAGACCCTCCCGCACCACAGGATCACTGGCGCTCAGTGGCGCCGACGGCTTCCTTACGACGGACAGATCCCGCAAGGGCGGGGTTTGCCCGACTGCCCTCCAAGTCCCGAGGACGATCAGGCTTGCCAGCCAAGCCGTACGCCGCAGTTTGCGTTGATTCACCACCATTCCACGCGCCCCGGGCCACTCGCGGCGACGGTAGCCAGCGCACCCTCCGCCAGGGCTCGAGCGCGTTCGGGAAGCACTGCACCGACAAAGCCACGCATGCGACCCTCCCCCTAAATAATGACGGTTCCGGCCCAACACCGGTTTCTTCGCAGAAACATTCAGTCAACGGGAAGGGCCGCCGCACTCTAACCTAAGCAGAGGTCGCCTCAATGGATCAGAACTTCGCCGCAATAATCATCGGTGGTACCGGCCAGGTTGGTGGCGCAGCCGTCGCGGAACTGCTGGCAATTCCGCAATGCCGGGAAGTGGTGATGGTCACCAGGAAGTCCATTGCGGCAAGATCCCGGGTGCGCAACGTCGTTCTCGATACCGGCGCTGCCGACTTTGCCGAACGCACCGCCGCCCTGGCCCGCGAAATTTCAAGCCAGGGACCCGCCAGCGCCGTCAGCTGCGTTGGGGTCGGTTCCGGATCCATGCGCTGGAGCGAAGAAGAATTGAAACGCCTTGAACTCGGCGTCGTCGGTGCCTTTGCGCGTGGCTGCCGCTCCGCCGGAATCGCCCAGTTCTGCCTCCTCTCTGCAGTAGGAAGCTCACCCCGCAGCCGGTTTCGATATGTCCGCGTCATGGGCATGAAGGAAGACACCGTGCGCAACATCGGGTTTACCCGCCTCGCCATCTTTCGCCCCGGAATCATCGTCGGCAACGCTCATACCCCGGCCTGGACCGGCTGGTTGGGAAGCCTCATACCCGGCAGGTTCGGCAACATCGATCAGCGAATTCTCGGCCGATCCATCGCCGCGGAAATTGCTCTGCACAGTCAAGATGCCGGCGAAGTGATCCTTGAAAATGGGGCAATGAAAAAACTCGCCGCCCAGCTCAATGGCTCACTACGGTGAATGCGTGGCCACAGGTTTCACTCCTGGTTGCCTGAAACTTCCCGCCGAGAGCAACGGCGATATGCGCCGGTCTTTCTTCCGGATCCAGCAGCCTCTCCTTGACGCACTAGGAGAGATGCGATAGCCTCTCTTCCTAGATGTTCGAGGAGAGCCGATCGGCAGGCACTGCAGCTTCACCCGGGACCCCATCAGCCCGCTACACCGAGAGCAATGCAAAAGCCGGAAGCCCAGCACATCGGCAGCGCTTTGAACGCCGCTCCGGAGGAATTATGAGCTTGAGACCAGACATTTCCCGTTTGTGGTCGCAACTGCGTTCCTGGCTCAGCGGTGTCGTTCGCCGCCGCCGGCTGGAGCAGCAAATGGACTCGGAGCTGGCGTGCCATCTCGAACTGCTCACTCGCGACCTGATTCGATCCGGATTTCCGCCCGAACAGGCGGCGCGCCAGGCCCGGATCGCCCTGGGACCATTGTTGAAGCACAAAGAGGACATGCGCGCGTCCCTCGGCCTCCGCTTGTCCGATCAGCTCTTGACCGACTTACGTTATGCCTTGCGCCTGCTCCGCAAAAGCCCGGCATTCACCACCGTAGCAGTCGGTTCACTGGCCCTCGGCATCGGCGCCAACACCACCATCTTTACCACCGCGCAACACATGCTCCTCGATCGCCTCGCCGTCCCGCAGCCCGGCCAATTGCGCATGTTCTACCTAAGCCAGGGACGCGACGGAGTCATCACCCACATGTGGGGCTGGTGGAACGATCTCCCCGGAGGCGGACAGGTCACCACCTCTTTCACCTACCCCGTTTACGAACAGCTGCGCGCTCAGAACCGCTCGCTTGCAGACATCATGGCGTTCAAGCCTTACGGACGCATGACCATTACCGTCAGAGGCGATGCCGAAGCCACTGAAGCCGAGATGGTCTCCGGCAACTACTACTCTGTCCTGGGCGTACAGCCGCAGTTGGGGCGCGCCATCCAGCCATCCGATGATGGTGCGGTAGCCAGTGGCCCGGTCGTCACCATCAGCGATCGCCTGTGGACACAGCGCTTCGCTCGCTCTCCCGGCGCCATCGGCGCCTCCATCCTCGTGAATGCCACGCCGATGACCATCGTCGGCGTCAATCCGCCCGGGTTTACCGGCGCCTACTCCGCCCAGGGCACGCCCGACATTTTTCTTCCCTTCAGCATGCAGCCGGTCGTGGCTCCGCAAAGCTTCGATTCCTCGCAGTCGCCGGCGCTGCTCACCAGCAAAGAGATGTGGTGGGTCCTCGTCATGGGACGCATGCGGCCCGGCGTCTCCTCCTCCAATGCCGAGGCCTCACTCAACGTAACTCTCAGCGCCGCCGTGCGCGCCACCGTGCCCGTTAAAGACGACAGCCAGATCCCCCGCCTTCTGCTGCGCGATGGCAGCCGCGGCCAGAATCCCAACACCGAAAGTTTCCAAAAGCCAACCTATGTGCTCCTCGCACTCGCGGGCCTTGTCCTGCTGCTCGCCTGCGCCAATCTCGCCAACCTGCTGCTCGCCCGTGCCGGCACGCGCAAACGCGAGACCAGTACCCGGCTCGCCCTCGGCGCCGGTCGCAGCCGCATCGTGAGCCAGATGTTGACCGAAAGCCTGCTGCTCTCCCTCCTCGGCGGAGCAGGAGGACTGCTGCTCTCCTTCCTCCTCCGTAACGCACTTCCACGTCTGCTCTCCGCCGCCTGGGCCGCCCCGGCATTCACGGCCACCTTCAGCTGGCCTGTCTTCGCCTTCGCCGCTGTTGTATCGGTCGCAACCGGCATACTCTTCGGCGTTGCCCCTGCGTGGCAGGCCACCCGTGTTGCTCTGAACTCAAGCCTGAAAGACAGCGGCCAGACCATCACCCAACGCCGCCGGGGCGTCGCCGGCAAATCAATCGTTACCGTCCAGGTGGCGCTCTCCATGCTCCTCGTCGTCGGCGCCGGCCTGTTCGTCCGCACTCTCATGCAATTGGGCCGAACCCCGTTGGGCTTTCGGTCGCACAATCTGCTGCTCTTTAATGTCGAGCTGCCTGAAAAGCTCTACCCCGGGACTGCCAGCACTGCCCTGCTCCAGCGCCTCGAACAACGCCTTTCCTCCATCCCCGGCGTGCACCGCGTTACGCTCACTCACGAGCCTCTCGTCTCCGGCAGTGCCAGCAACATCACTTTCGTGCCGGAGGGCCAGCAGCGCAAGCCCGGCAAGAATCCCAGCGTGCTCGTCAACGATGTCGGAGACCAGTTCTTTGCTACCTTTGGCATTCCCCTCGTGGCGGGGCGCGGCTTCGATTCATCCCACTCCGCCAGTTCCCACAAGGTTGCCATCGTCAACGAAAGCCTCGCGCGGAAATATTTCCCTGACGTCAATCCCGTGGGCAAAACCTTCCAGGTGGGTTCAAACGCTCCCTACACCGTCCAGATCATCGGAGTCTGCGGCGATGCCAAGTACTATCGGGTGCGGAAGGCGATCGAGCCCACTTACTACCGGCCATACTGGCAAGCAGATAACGGCATGCATGAGGCCACCTTCGCCCTCTCCACCGCGCTTGCGGGCGAGGCGCTGCTTCCCACTCTGCGCGACGCGGTCCGTCAGGTCGATGCCGGTCTTCCCATCCTCGATGTGCGTACCCAGGACGAACAGATCGCCGCCAACCTCCGCCAGGAACGCGTCTTCGCCACACTCACGGCCGGCTTCGGCATCCTGGCCCTGGTCCTGGCCTGTGTCGGCGTTTACGGCATCATGGCCTACACCGTCGTGCAGCGCACCAGCGAAATCGGCGTGCGCCTCGCCCTTGGCGCCGTTCCTCGCCAGATTAGGACCGCGATCCTGCGCGAAGCTTCCTGGATCACCGCCGCAGGCATTCTCATCGGCCTGGGAGCGGCGTCCCTTTTGGCCCACTTCATCCGCTCCATGTTCTACGGCGTCACTCCTTCTGACCCGCTTACCCTCGCCGGCGCCGCCCTGCTTTTGCTGATCGTTGCTCTCGGAGCGAGCTGGATTCCCGCTCGTCGCGCCGCCGCCGTTCAACCCGTTGAAGCACTGCGCCACGAATAACGGGCGTCCCCATGCCCGGAGGATGAGCGCTCGCCGCATGATTTTGCGATTAACTATTAGCTGAGAGTTTGCGAATGGGACGTTCTACAATTCGGCCGGCCAATGCCGCTTACAGGCGATTGATCAGGGTGGCGATGCACGCTGCACCAAACCCGTTGTCAATGTTCACCACGCACACGTTCGGCGAACATGTATTCAGCATTCCCAGCAGTGCCGCAACGCCGCCGAACGAGGCGCCATACCCCACGCTCGTCGGTACCGCCAGCACCGGCGCGTTCACCAGTCCACCCACCACCGTGGGAAGTGCGCCTTCCATGCCCGCGCACACAATCAGCACCCGCGCCGACTGCAGCGACGAGCGCTGCGCCAGCAGGCGGTGAATTCCTGCCACGCCCACATCGGCGATCAGTTCCACCGTGTTGCCCATCAGGCGCGCCGTCACCGCCGCTTCCTCTGCCACCGGCAGGTCACTGGTCCCCGCGCACACCACCGCCACCGTGCCCTTGCCTGGAATCGCCGGGGCCTGCTCCAGCGTGATGGCCCGTGCCGTGGGATGATAGATGGCGCGCGGCTCAGCCGCCACCACCGCGTCGAAGCACGCCTGCGATGCGCGCGTTGCCAGCACATTCCCGCCGGCTTGCGCCATGCGCGCAAAAATCATCGCGACCTGCGCGTCCGTCTTTCCCGCTGAAAAAATCACCTCGGGCATCCCCGTACGCAGGCTGCGGTGATGGTCGAGCTTGGCGAATCCCAGATCCTCAAATGGAAGATCGCGCAGCCGTTCCATTGCCTCCGGTACTGCCGTGCGACCCTCGTGCACTTCCGTCAACAGCGCTTCAATCTGTACCCGATTCATCCCTGTGCTTCCTTCTTCGCAGCGTAAAGGCGTGCGGCTTCCTGCAATACCTGTTTCAACGGCAATCCGTGCGCCGCCGCCAGCTTGCGGCAATCTTCATACTCCGGGGTGGCATTGGCCACTTCGCCTGAGGCCCAGCGTGCCACTTTGATCCGCACCGGGCCCCACGCGGTTTCCACCTCTTCGAACCCGCGCTTCAGCGCAATCTTGTTTTCCACCCGCCAGTGCAGCCCGATGGTCGTGGTCTCCCGGAACAGCAGGTCCCGCAGCGCCGGAAGCAGCTCAGGACTCGACAGTACCGTCATCTGCGTGCCCGTCCTGCCTTTCTTCATCTGCACCGGAACCCGGTACACGTCCCATGCTCCCGCGGCCAGCAACAGCTCGCTCACGTAGGCCAGCACCTGCGCCGTCGAATCGTCGATGACCGTCTCGAGAATGGCGATCGGCTCCGTGCCGGTCTCCTCAGAGCTCTCGTCACCTACCAACAACCGCAGCACATTCGGCTGACCGGGCGTGTCCCGCCCTCCCGCGCCATATCCATTTTTGTTCACCCGCATGGCCGGCAAAGTTCCGTAGCGCACATCCAGCATGCGCAGCACCGTGGCTCCGGTCGGCGTCACACGCTCCATCGCCGGCCCCGCCGCATACACGGGCGCATTGCCCAGCAGCGCCAGGGTCGCCGGAGCCGGCACCGGCAGCGTGCCGTGCGCGCAATCCACCGTGCCGCTGCCCACGTTCAGCGGCGAAGCCATCCAGCGGTCCACCTGGAGCCACTCCGCGCCCACCGCCGAGCACACGATGTCCACGATAGTATCTACCGCGCCCACTTCGTGAAAATGCACCGTCTCGACAGCGATCGAATGGATCGCGGCCTCCGCTTCGCCCAGCAAGCGGAAAGCCCGCGAAGCGCGCACCTTCACCGTCGCGGGCAGCTGCGCCCGCTCGATGATGCCGAGGATCGTCGAGAGAGAACGATGATGATGATGTTCGTGCCCCTCGTCATGTCCGTGCGCGTGATGGTGTGCGTGCCCCCCTGATCCGGGCGCGTCTGGGTGTTGATGCTCGTTTCCGGAATCAGGCGGCTGGCTGCTGACGGCCGCAACCTGTTCTCCGGTTGCGTGCGTATGATCGTGCGGATGCGAATCAGCCGTCTCATGGTCGTGCTCATGTACATGACTGTGGGCGACCGCTTCTTTACCTTCTTCATGCGCGTGATCGTGCGTATGAGTATGGCTGTGCGCATGCGAATGAACGAGGTCGTGCTCATGAGCGTGCGGATGCGAATCAGCCGTCTCATGGTATTGCTCATGTACATGGCTTTGGGCGACCGCTTCATTACCTTCTTCATGCGCGTGATCGTGCAAATGCGTATGGCTGTGCGCATGCGAATGAACGAGGCCGTGCTCATGAGCGTGCGTGTGGGTGTGAGTATGCTCGTGCGAGTGTGAGTGCGCGGCCGTCTCTGATGATGCCCTCTCGCCGGTGATCACATCGATTTTTGTAGCCGTCAGCCCGCCGCGCATCACTTTCCGCGCCTCGAGCCGTGCCCCGACGTTCAGCCCCGCGGCCGCCTGGTCGAGGTGGCTGAGCGGCACGCCGGCGTCAACCAGGGCCCCCAGCAGCATGTCGCCGCTGATGCCGGCAAAGCACTCCAGGTATCCGATACGCATTCCGATGTCCTAAGGGTTTAGTAGAGGAAGTTCCGGTCACGCCCCGCGCCGCAACAGCACATCGGCAGGAAGAATTGCATTCATTGATCCGGACCGGAATCCTGCGCAGTCCAGCGTCACATATTGATAGCCCGCCCCGCGCAACTGCGCGGTGATCGCGTCCAGGATCTCCATCGTCAGCGCCTGCGGCATCTCCGCTCGCGCAATCTCCACCCGCGCCAAATCGCCGTGGTGGCGCACCCGGAATTCGCGAAACCCCAACAGCCGCATGCACTCCTCGGCCCGCTCCACCTGCTCCAGCACTTCCCGGGTCACAGTGCGCCCATACTCTACGCGCGACGAGAGGCAGGGCGCGGCCGGCCGGTCCCACAGCGAATATCCCGCGGCCTTGGCCAGGGCGCGCACATCGTCCTTGGTCAGGCCCGCATCGGCCAGCGGCGCAAGCACTTCGTGCTGCTCGGCGGCGCGCTGCCCAGGGCGATAATCGCGCTTGTCGTCGGCGTTCATTCCATAGGCGATGTTGTTGAATCCGAGTTCCGCGCCGAGTGCCCTCATACCCTCGAACAACTCGGTCTTGCAGTGAAAGCAGCGGCTCGCGTCGTTGCGCTGGTACTCGGGGCGATCCAATTCTTCGGTCAGAATGACGCGCAGCGGCATGCCGATCCCGCGGGCAAATTCGCCGGCTTGTTGCATATCGCGGCGGGCGAGGCTGGGCGAGTCGGCCAGAACCGCCAGCATGCGGTCGCCGAGAACCCGATGGGCGGTGGCCGCGAGGAAGGCCGAGTCCACTCCTCCTGAATAGGCGACCATGACACTTCCCAACCCGGCCAGCGCATGTTCCAGTGCGCGCAGCCTGGCTTCAGTGCCGGACAGGGATTGGGGAATTATGGATTGAGCAGGCGCCGCCATGGACAAAGTCTATACCCTCTGTGCATGGATGCAGATCGGCCCGCCGCGGATGTGCGCGAACGAGCGCCGGCCGGGCAGGGAGCGCCCGCCGGCAGCGCGGATTCAGCCGCAAAAGCAGCCCATCGGACCGGGAAGAAGGCGACGGAAAACTCCGCCTCGCTATAATTGAGGGAGTTGATGCTCTTTTGCGCACACTCCAGCATCTGCGCCCAACCTAGATAGACCTGCCCGCAGGCAGGCTTAGCCCTAACAAATACAGGAGAGATCACGAGCGTGTCCAAACCAGTTTCAATCTGTGTCATCGGATCCGGTTATGTCGGTCTGGTCGCGGCGGTTTGTTTTGCCGAGATGGGGCACCAGGTGACGTGCGTCGACAACAACGAAAAGAAGGTACGTATCCTGCGAGAAGGCGGAGTGCCGATTTTTGAAGAGCACCTTCCCGATCTGCTCGGTAAGCATCTTGGCCGGGGGGTGGATTTCACCACTGACCTGGGCGGCGCGGTTGAAAAGTGCGAGGCCATCTTTATCGCTGTCGGCACGCCGCAGGGTGACACCGGGGCCGCGGATTTGTCCTATGTCGAAGCCGTGGTGTCGGAGATCGCGCGCGCAATTACCAGCTACAAGGTCATCGTCGAAAAGAGCACGGTTCCGGTCTACACCAATGAGTGGGTTCGGCGCGTGCTGCACCGCCGCGGGGTGGAACCGGACCTGTTCGACGTGGTTTCGAATCCAGAATTTCTGCGTGAAGGCACAGCGGTCAGCGATTTCCTGCATCCCGACCGAATCGTAGTCGGAGCGGGCACGGAACGGGCTGCCGAGCTGCTGCGGGCCATCTATGCGCCGCTCACCGAAGGCACGTACTATGAACGTCCGGACGCGCTTCCCGGCATGTGCAGCGCGGCCCACCCGGCCCGCCTGGTTGTCACTTCGGCGCAGAGCGCGGAGATCATCAAGCACGCCTCCAACGCGTTCCTGGCGCTCAAGATTTCGTTTATCAACGCGGTCGCGAACCTGGCCGAGAGCGTGGACGCGGACATCGAAGACATCGCGGTGGGTATCGGTTTGGACAGCCGCATCGGGCCCAAGTTTCTGCGTGCAGGGCTGGGCTACGGCGGATCCTGCTTCCCGAAGGATGTCGCGGCTTTTCACTGGGTGGCACAGCAGCAGGGCCTCGATTTTCAGCTTCTCGAAGAAGTGCGCCGGATCAACGATTCGCAGCGTGACGTGTTCTTCAACAAGGTGCGCTCGGCCTTGTGGACATTGCGCGGCAAGCGCCTGGCGGCGCTGGGGCTGGCGTTCAAAGGGGACACGGATGACATCCGCGAATCACCTGCGTTAGACGTGATCAAAAAGCTGCTGGAGTCCGGTTCTTACATCACCGCGTATGATCCGGCTGCCAACGAACGTGCGAAAGAAATTCTGCCACCTTCGGACAAGATGCGTTATGCGGAGAGCATTTACGAAGCCGCCAAAGACGCGGATGCGGTGCTGATTCTAACGGACTGGAAGGAATTCGGAGAGATCGACCTTCCGGAGTTGAATCGGGCAGTGCGGTTCCCGATCGTGGTTGACGGCCGGAACCTTTACAAGCCGCAGCACATGGCGGATCACGGTTTCACTTACGTCAGTATCGGCCGCCCGGCTAACTACGGAGCGCCGCAGGGCAAGCCGCGCAAGCTGCTGCTCTAGGGTCGGCGAAGGCAGCCGGAGAGCAAGCCGCAGGAGCGTGGCGCGCAAATTGTTCCACGTGGAACAATTTGTATCCTGGGTCACGGGTGGCTGTGACGGCGTGCCGATTTAAAGGCAGAACTGTGAAGCGATGCGGGATTTGAAACGGCCGCCCTCTGAACTATTGGCGCAGAGCACGTTACGAGGCACCAATGACCAGGGCGGCCAATCCCGTTAAAGACTGTCAATAGGGCTCCCGCCGAGAATTTTTTTTGGCCTGCTTTTTCCGCCCTAGACGTCTTAGTCAGCCCGTGGAGCAGCGCGGGGCGCACGGTCTGTTCGAGGACACAAGCGACGGTGCAGCGCATCGCTGTTTCCATCCCTTGACAGGCCGGCAGCGCGGAGCGAAATCAGGTGAGGCGGGCCGGGGCATTGCTTAGAACCTGCCCCGGTCTGCATTCCAGATATACGCACGTGTCTATCTCCGACAGGCTACTTCCCTGCCTCCCCGGCCAGTTTCTGCGCCCTGGTAACGGCTTCCTGCCGGTGTTGATTCTGCGCCTCGATCTCGGCCGCCTTGGGGTTGTCTTTGGGCATTCGCTTGTTCATCTCGTCGAGGCGAGCGGCAAAGTCCTTTTGTATGCCGCTCAACGCTGACTGGGCAGCGGGCAGAACCTGATGGAAATGGGCCAGTTCTTCGGCCGCTTTCTCGGGGTGGTAGCCGAGGCGGTCGCCGGACTGCATGGCGTCGACGAGCACGTCGGGCGGAGATGCGACGGGGCCGGCCTGATTCATGGCATCGTAGGCGCCCCGGAGGCGGGTCATGGCGCCGGCAAAGCCGTCGAGATCCCCGCGACGTGCGGTCATGCCCGGCGCCCTGCGAACCTCCACTGTGACTTTCGACTTCACGATACCGATTGGCACCGGGATGACGGTCGTCAGGGTATTGCCCTCGTAGCTCCAACCGCCGTGGCCGGTGGAATCGGCTTGAGGAACGGACTTTCCGTTCACCGTAACCGATGCCGGCGGCCAGTCCGCAGGCAGGCGCACCTGGTATGCGCGGGAAAGCAGCATGCCGTTATAGCTGCCCTCGGCCGGGCCAATTTCGACGCGGAGGGTGTCGCCGTCCTGGGCGGCCGTGACCGGAGTGCGCGCGAAGACGCCGTTCTGGTACTCGACCGACGCTCCCGAGTCTTCATATACCGAGTAGTCAGAGTGGGCGCCGGGAGCCATAGGCCAGACATTGACGATGAGCGGATCGACGGGCTTTTCGCCGGTATGCAGCATGGGGGGTTGCATGGGGATGATGGCACCGGCCTTGAGGTAGACGGGGATCTGGTCAATGGAGAAATCACGTTCGACTGCGATGGGGCCGGTGAAGTGTTTTCCGCTGGCCGTCTCGATCCATTCACCGGCGGGCAGCCAGACTTTTTCGGTGGCGAGCCCGCTGGATTTTTCCGCGGGGGTAACGACGGGGGCGACGAGCATTCGGTCGCCGTAGAGATATTCATCCTTGCTGGAGTAGGCTTCGGGGGCTTCGGGCCAGTCGTAGTAGAGGGGGCGGAGAAAGGCGACGCCGGTGTCGTAGGTGCGGCGGGCCTCGGTGTAGATGTAGGGCAGCAGGGCGTAACGCTGCTGGAAGGCGTCGCGGAGGATGGCGGAGAAGGGCTCCGGGTAGGCCCAGATGCGGCGTTCCGAATCGGGGTTCTTGGTGGTGTGGGTGCGGAGGATGGGGCTGAAAGCACCGAACTGCACCCAGCGGGTGAAGAGTTCGGGATCGACGGCGCCGGGCATGTGGCCGCCGATGTCGTGGCTCCAATAGGCGTAGCCGACGTTGGCGGCGGTGGCGGTGAACCAGGGCTGGAAGGCGAGGGAGGGCCAGACGGATACGGTGTCGCCGGAGAAGCCGATCTGGTAACGGTGATTGCCGAGCCCGCCCCAGCGGTGGAAGAGGAGGGGGCGATTGCCTTCGCGCTGCTGGTCGGTGAAGTGGACGTAGTTGAGCCACCAGGTTGGGCTCACGTTGGCCATTTTGGTGCTGGGCTCCTGCTGCCAGTCGAGCCACCAGAAATCGATGCCCTGTTTTTCGAGTGGGTGATGGATCAGGTTCATGTAGTTGGTCGCGAATTTTTTGTCCGTGATGTCGAAGGGCACGTATTTCTTGCTGGCGGGATCAATGCCCATGGCGCGGGCCATTTCAGGATAGTGATCTTCCCAGGGCTCGATGCCGGAGGCGGGGTGGAGGTTAAGGCTGGTCTTGAGGCCGGCGGCGTGGAGTTTGTCGAGGAAGAGCTTGGGATCCGGGAAGAGGAGAGGGTTCCAGGAGTAGCCGCTCCAACCGAGGTTGTGGCCCGACTGGTCCTTTTCGCCGCGGGCCTGGAGTTGTTCGCGGCTGAGATGCCAGCCCATATCGATGACGAAGACGTCGAGGGGCACGTCGTTTTCGTGGAAGCCCTTAACGATTTCTTCGATCTCCTGGTCGGAGTAGTCCCAATAGCGGGACCACCAGGCACCGAAGGCGAAGCGGGGAGGGAGGGGGATGCGGCCGGCAACCTTGACGTAGTCCCCGAGGGCGCGCTTGTAGTCATGGCCGTAGCCGAAGAAGTACCAGTCCTGATACCCACCGGGCTGCTGCTCGCCGGCGGGGCGCTGCATGACCCAGGGCCAGGGGCTGTTTTCGCCTTGCTTGAAGCTGAAGTCGGCAGAGTCGAAGAGGGGGCGGGAGGAGTCGTCGACCAGGGCCCAGCCGGAACGCGAGACGAGGCCGGGCTCGATAGGCTCTTTTGTTTTATCGCCTTCGGCGCCGTCGAGGGTGCGGGTGGTGCCCTGGAGGTTCTGGTCATCGACAAGGCCGGGATGCCAGGTGACGGGCTGGTTGTCGACGGTGAGTTGGACCGTGAGATTTTCGGGGGTGAAGCGGCCGCTCTCGTCCCCTTTGCCATTGTTGACGAATCTGTAAGTCAGCGTCAGGGCGCTGGTTTTCAGGGTGAGCTTGGCGTTCCTCCCCATGTTCTCCGTCGTCGGTTCAAACTTTGGCACAGGCAGGCGGCGATTGAGGAAGACGAAGGAAGCGTGATCTTCAAACTTGCCGTCGGCGGACCATTCCATGCGAATGAGTTCAGGAGTGAGGACGGTAAAGCGAGCGTTGCCTGCGGTAACGACAGCCTTGGGATCCGCGACGGGGTTGTAGAGGCCCTGATCTGCTGAAGTGGAAGCGTTTGAGTTGAGCCCGTCCTGGCTATCGGTGGCGGCGGATGCTGGAGTGGTGAGGTGCTGCTGCGCCGGGAGTATCGCGGTTCTCCCGAACGTGCCTACTACTGCGAGTCCTATTGCGGCAAAGTAAAGCAGTCGAATATGCAAACGAGTCTCTCCTTTTGTTTGGAGCACGACCGAAGGCTACCACCGCGCGGTGGGAGCCGGCTGTGCGGCGGCGTGCCAGAAGGCGGCAGGATATATTTCAGCCATGACGGTTCAACTGCTGCTGTTGATCCTGGGTCTTCAATCCGGCGCAGGCGACGATGCCGCCAGGATGGCGCGCCTGCGCGATGCGTGGGCACATAACCTGAAGAGCAAGCTGGTGGAAGCGTCGGTGGCCGAGTATGCCGGCGACGCGGACTTCATTGACCCTGGCGGCAATCGGGTGCACGGCAGCGATGGCCTTCGACGGCTGTTCCAGACGGTGACCGGAACGTATGACAGCGAGCTCGAGTTCACATCGAGCCGAGTGGAGAGCTCGGGAGATCTCGCTTACGACTCCGGCACGTATCGCGAGACTCTGACCACGCGGGCGTCGAGCAAGCAGCAGCACCTGGTGGGCAGCTATCTCACGGTTTATCGAAGGGACAAGACGGGCGCATGGCTGATTGCCGAGCAGAGCTGGAGCGGGGCTCCGGTCGAGGAAAGCACACATTGATGAGACGTTTGGCGCTGGGTTTGTGGCTTGCGGCGGCTTGCAGTGCGGGGGTGAGCGCACAGTCGTCGCACGATGCGGAGCCGGGTAAGGCGGATGGCAAGGCGGCAGCTGCACTGGCGCCGCTGGCGGCGCATCCGGTGGTGGCTCTGACGTTTGACGATTTGCCCGCAGCAGGCGCGCTGCCGGAGGGGATGACGCGCACGGAGATTGCGACGAAGCTGGCGGCGGAGCTGACGGCGAATCACCTCGGCGGAACCTATGGATTTGTGAACGGGGTGAAGCTGGAGAACGATCCTGATGCGCAGGCGGCGCTGCGCGCGTGGGTGTCGGCAGGCATGAACGTGGGAAGCCATACCTGGTCGCATTTGTCGCTGACGGCAAATTCTGCGGAGGCATTTGAAAAAGAGATCGCGGAGAACGAGACGGCGTTGCGCGAGTACTCGCAGGGACGGGACTGGCACTGGTTTCGCTATCCGTTTTTGTGGGAGGGCGACACGGTGGAGAAGCGGCGTGAGGTGCGGGCTTACCTGCGCGAGCATGGCTATCGCACGGCGCAGGTGACGCTGGATTTTGAAGATTACGCGTGGAACGACGCGTATGCGCGCTGCGTGGGGCAAAAGGATAGTGCAGAGATCGAGTGGCTGGAGAGCAGCTATCTCGAGACGGCGGCTGAATACATCAAGCTTGGACGCGAGGAGGAAGATATCGCGCTGGGCCGCGAGGTGCCTAACGTGATGCTGCTGCATGCGACGGCGTTTACCACGCGGATGCTGCCGCGGCTGATGGAGTTGTTGAGGGGAGAGGGATTCGGGTTTTCGACGCTGCGGGAAGTGGAGGCCGATGCAGCGTACGGACTCGATCCGGATGCGGGGTTGAAATACGGGGGTACGCTGCCGGACCAGTTCATGGACTCGCGGCACCTGACGTATCCGCGGGTTGAGGCCAAGCCGTTCAAGAAGCTGAAGACATTGTGCGAGTGAAACCGGAAGCGGCAGACGGAGCGTCGAATGAGACAGGCGGATGGCCGAAGCTGGATGTGAGGTAAGAGGGGGGCGATATGAGGGCGGATCGTCTGGTGATCGCAGCAGTGCTGTTTCTGGGCGTGGGTCTGGGCCTGGTGTTTTATTTCTGCAATGGGACGACGGGGTTCAATGTCGCGTATCCGGTGTCGGCGACGTCGATTCATATTGACATCACGACGACGGGGATCCCGGTTCTGGTGGGAGTGCCGCTGACGCTGGCGGGGGCGCTGCTGCTGGTGATCGCGTTGATTGCGGCGATCGTGGCGCAGTTCGGAAGGCGCGGGGTGGAAGTTGCGCCGGAAGTTCCAGGCAAGCGCTACGAGCCATTTGAGCAGTGATGCCGGCTGCTAGGCGGGGCTCATGCCGGGCAGGTTGAGGGCGCGGGCGATCTGGAGAGCGGCGCGGGCGGGGGAGCAGGCGCCGGTGTCGATGCTGAGTCGAGGCTCGGGCATGGCCATGGCATGGAAGCTGCCGTCGGCGTGGAGCTGATCGAAGTGTTCAAGGGAGGCGAGTTTCTGGTATTTCTGCCGCGAGGGCTCGACGATGCGGCGGCGGAGTTCGGGGAGGGGGCAGGTGAGCTCGATGTAGTCGACGGAGGCGCCAGCCGCGGCGAGGGCTTTGTCAATGGCGGGGAGGAAGGTGGGACGCACGGTGGCTTCGGGGGCGAAGGTGAAGATGAGGCCGGGGACGGGACTGCGTGCCGCCTGTTCGAAGACGGAGAGCCAGATGAGTTCGCGGAGCTCGACGAAGGGTGGGCTGCCGAACTCGAAGGTGGAGAGCAGCAAGTCCACGGCGAGGTGATTGTGGAAGACCGGGAAGCCGGTGATGTTGGCCAGTTCCCGGGCCACGGTGAGTTTTCCGGTTGCGGGCATGCCGTAGAGAAAGACCAGTTTCATGGTTACGTCCCTCCCGCGTGGTTGATTGAGCCGGTTATTTCTTGTCGGGAGCCGCGGCCGTAGTGGAGGGCTTAAGGTACTTGTCCCACCAGGCGAGCCAGCGCTCGTAGCGGTCGCGGATGAAGCTGGGGCGGGTAAAGCCGTGGAACTGGCCGGGGTAGACGACGAGTTCTGTGGGCACGCCCAGGGAACGCAGCGCCTGATACATCTGTTCGCCGCCGAGGAGCGGGACGTTCATGTCGGAGGTGCCGCCCATGAATAGGGTGGGGGTGTGGATGCGCTTGTCGGCTTCGAGGAAAGGATAGCTGAGCTTCATGTAGAGCTGCCAGTTTTTCCAGGGAGGACCGAGCTCGTTGTCGTACTGAAGGATGTACTGATCGGCTCCGTAGAAGGACAGCGGAGCGGCCACGCCGGCGCCGGAGCTGGCGGCCTTGAAGCGGGGATCGCTGGCGATGGTGTAGTCGGTGAGGATGCCGCCGTAGCTCCAGCCGGTGACGGCGAGACGGTTGGGATCAGCAACGCCGATGGCGACGGCTTTGTCGACGCCGGCGAGCAGGTCCATGACTTCCTTGTGGCCCCAGTCTCCGGAGATGGCGTCGGAGTAGTCCTGGCCGCGCCCGGAGCTGCCGCGGTAGTTCACATTGAGTTCGGCGTAGCCCTTGGTGGCCAGCCACTGGCGGAGGAAGTCGAAGCTGTGAGCGTCCTGCCCGTTGGGTCCGCCGTGAATGAAGAGCACCATGGGCACGGGAGTGCCGGCCTTGAAGTCAGACGGCCTGGTGAGGAGGCCGTGGACATCGGTGCCATCCTTGCTTTTGAATTCGATGTTTTCGGTGGGGACGAGGTTGAGCTCGGAGACCAGGGCGTCGTTGTGGGTGGTGAGCTTGCGCAGCGAATCGCCTTCCATGGCGTAGATCTCGCCTGGTTCGGTATCGCTGGTGTAGAGCAGGGCGGTGTGGCCCGCGGCCATGTCCCACCCGTTGACGGTGCCGGGCTTTTCGAGGAGGCGTTTTGAGCCTTTGCCGGCGGTCTCGACCTCGACGGGATACTCGTAGCGGTCGTCGCTGACGAGGTATTGAAGCTTGCCATCTTTGGAGAAGAAGGGCTGACTGACTGCCCGATCAAGCGAACTGGCCGGATAGGTGACTTTGCCGTCAAGGGTGACTACGGCGGGTTTGGACTGGATGTATTCGAGCAGCTTGAGGTCTTCGGGGCCGTGAGTGAAGGCGATGGATTTCGAATCGGGCGACCAGGCAAGGCGGCCTCCGTCGGGGCCGGTGGTGGTGGTCAGTTTGCGGGCGGCGGATCCGGGCTTGGCGGGGACGACAAATACGTCGCTGTTGTCGGTGCGGTCAGGATCCTTGTCGCCGTTGCTGACGAAGGCAATCGAAGCTCCGTCAGGCGACCAGGCGGGATTCTGCTCGTTGACGTTTTTGGATGTGGTGAGCTTTTCAGCTTTCTTTGTGCCGAGGTCCCATAGATAGAGTGCATCCCAGGCATCGTCGCGAATGTAGCCTTCGATGTCCTGCTTGAAGTGGTAGCGGTCGATGACGATTGGCTTGGGCGGCGCGGGGGGCTTGCCCTCTTCCGCATCGGGTTCGGATTTCGGACGCGTGGTCAGGAGGAGCTTCTGTGAATCGGGCGACCAGGCATAGCCCTGGATTTCCTGATCGGTGACGTTGGTTAGCTGCTGGGGCTCTCCGCCGCGCCGGTCCATCACCCAAACCTGGTTGCCTTTAACGGTGCCGGGACGCGAGGAAAGGAAGCTGATGTATTTTCCATCGGGGCTGAAGCGGGGATTGGAAGCTCCCTCTTTGCCATAGGTGAGCTGGAGATGAACCGAGCCGTCCCATTTGACCAGCCAGAGGTGGCTCTGATTTTTGTCTTCCTTGGTGTCGGTCTGGCCGACGGTGTAGGCGATCCAGTCGCCATCGGGAGAGATAACGGGCGCGCTGACGCGGAGAAGGCGGTTCAAGTCGTCGAGGTTAATGGCGCGCTTCTGGGGAGCGTCCGCAGCGAAGATGGAGCCGAGAGCGATAAAGGCTAAGCCGACACCGGCAAGAGGGGTCCTCAAGGTACGCAGCATGGGGCGAGATTAACATTCCCGGCGAGGCCAACCCAAGAGGTGGCGCATTTTCAGCGCAGGGTTTCGCGCACTTCGGGCCTGACCAGGTAGAGAAAAAAGACCAGATTCAGCAATCCCTGAACCAGCGCGGCCCACTGGTGCCGGGAGGTGAAGATCCAGAGGTTGTAACCGGCGAGCAGAAACACGGCGCTCAAGGCCAGCGACCAGGCCCAGCGAAAGCTCATTGCCATACCTCCACTGGCAGCGATGAACACCGCAGCGAAGAGCAGGAAGAGGGGTGGGTAGTGGCCGCCAGCGACGCCAACGATGATGACGCCGGCGAGGAGGAAGAGATAAAGGCAGATAGCCGCCAGGCCCGGCAGTGGAAGGCGCCATGCAGGCCGCGGGTCGTCATTTCCAGTCATAGGGTGTGCAGGTAGGCGAGCAGGTCACTGAGATCGCTGTCGTCGAGCGGTGTGGCAGGCATCATGTTGCGCCCGCGCAGGATGACGGCGGTCATGCGTTCGTCGGTGGGGGGCGCGCCGGAGGGCATGGCTTTGACCTTGGTGATGGCCTGCAAGCCTGGCCCGTGCAGGGGGCTGGTGGTAGTGGGGTAGTGGCAGCGCGCGCAGTTCTTGTGAAAGACCTGTGCCCCGCGTGCTTCTTCGACGGTCCACAACGCTTCCGGCTTGGATGGCGGCAGCGAGCGGCAGCCGGAGATGCTCGCGCAGGCGGCGACAAAGGCAAGACAACCGGCTAGGAGGGGTGGGCGCATGGGCAATTTCGATGATACTCGAGGGGTTGAATGGAACGAAGCCTCGAGGTGCGGCAGCCGGGCGCAGGAGAGGCCGTTCATGGTGCTCGGAGGCATGCGGAATTTGATCCCGCAGACCCGAACGATGAAGCTGTCCGGACATGTGGGGTCGATGAGTCTGATCCCGGCGGCTCGGTTTATTCAGTGGCGGCGATCGCTTCGCAGATGCGGTCGATGGCCTGGCTTTCGGTGTTGCTGCCGGGGCGGTGGCCGTTGACCATGATGGAGAAGGCGATGGTTTTGCCGCTGGCGGCGGTGAGGTAGCCGGATAGCGCATTGCTTTCATTGAGGGTGCCGGTCTTGGCCCACATATGGCCTTTGAGCGGCGAATTTTTGAATCGGCTGCCGAGGGTTCCATCGATGCCAGCTATGGGAAAGGTCTCCTTCCAGGCTAAGCCCCATGGCTGTTTGATGGCATAGGAGAGGAGGCGGGTATAGGCGCGCGGCGCGATGCGATCGTCCATGCTCATCCCGGAGCCGTCGTAAAAGAAGAAATCGTTATCGTCGACACCCAGATTCAGCATGAATTGTCTGACCACGCGCGTTCCTTCGGCAAAGCTGCCGTCGCTGCCGAGGGTCTTTCCGAGCAGGCGCAGGAGCAGTTCGGCATGGAGGTTCTGGCTGAGTTTGTTGATCACTGTGATGTCCTGCGCAACGGGAACCGAGACGCGGTGGGCCAGTACTTTGCGCCCCTCGAGGGGAGCGGCCACCGAGGCAAGGTGGGCAGGCAGGAGCGGTGTCTTGAAGGGCATGGAACGTTCAGCGGCAAACTCGCCGGTATCGAGCGAATCGCGATGCGCCGAGGAGGCGTTGCCGGCCACGTTGATGCCTCGGCTGCGAAGCGCCTCTTTGAAAGCCGTGGCCACGTAGGCGGCGGGATCTTCCAGAGCCAGGCCGGTGTGCATGCCTTCGGGAGGCGCGGTGCCAAAGGCCCGGACGAGCAGGCTGCCGGGGCGGCGATCGAGACCGGGGTGGGCCATTTCGCCGTGACTGGCGGGCTTCATCGAGTTATCGAGGGTATAAAACTCGATGATGGGCGACCATGAGGCAATGGTTGTGCCCGGCGTGGTGAAGTTGGGGGTGAGCGTCAGGTCGACGCTGTTGTCGTTGAAAGTGAGGGCGGAGACAGGGGCGCCGTAGGGCCACTGCAGATCGTCCCACGCCCAGGAAACACCGTAGGGCTCATCAAGAAAGTAGCTGTCGTCGCCGATGACGCTGCCGGTGACGCTGCGGACGCCGGCCTGCTCCACTTCCTGCGCGAGGAGTTGCAATACCTCGAGCGGATCGGGCCGGGGCGACGGCGGCGGTGGTGGAGTGCCGGGGGCAGGCGGCGGCGTGTAGGGATAGCGGCGCGGCCCAAAGGTTGGGTCGCCGGCACCGAGGAGAACGATATCGCCCTGTAGAGTACCGCTGCTGTCGATCTCTCCGGACGCGACGACGTTGGTGGTCCAGGTGAGGGTGTCGACGGGGAGCAAGGCATAGGCTGCGGCGGTAGTGAGCAGCTTGGCGTTGGAGGCAGGCGTAAAGAGGCGTGCGTCGTTGTGGGCGTAGAGGGGCTGGCCCTCGGCGGTGACGACGCTGATGCCGAATTCGGCGTGACTGAGGGCGGGGTCGGCGAGGATGGCGTTGAGGCGGTCGGCGAGTTTGCCGGTGAGGGGTGCAGCGGGATGAGGAGTGGTCCGGTGCGCCCGCGCCTGGGCGGTGAGGTCTGCGGGGAACAGCAGCGCCAACGGCAGCACGGACGCCAGCGCGCGACGGAAGAGGATCATGCCCGGAGTTTAGCAGGGGTGTATGGCGGCTTTGCTTACTACAATCGGAGGAGCCCGGCAGGTTTGGCGCGGGCTACCGCATATGCCTTTTGCGACACGGACAAGAGCGACGTGGCGGCTGCGCACCCGGTCATTGGAGCTGGGAACGCGGACGCTGGTGATGGGGGTGGTGAATATTACGCCTGATTCGTTCAGCGACGGCGGGCTGTTCGCGGTGCGCGATGCGGCCGTGGCGCAGGCGCTGACATTGCTGGATGAAGGCGCTGATATTTTGGACCTGGGGGCGGAGAGCACGCGGCCGGGATCGCGGGCGGGGGGGATGCGTGGATCGGAAGAAGCGCCGGCGGTGAGCGCGGCGGAGGAACAAGATCGCTTGCTGCCGGTGGTTGAGGCGGTGCTGAAGGAACGACGCGGCGCCGTGATTTCGGTTGACACATACAAGGCGGAGACGGCGCGCGCGGCGGTAAACGCTGGCGCGGAAATTATCAATGACGTAAGTGGATTTACGTGGGATGCGGAGATGGCGCGGGCGTGCGCGGAGACCGGGGCGGGCGTGGTGTTGATGCATACGCGGGGGCGGCCGGAGGAGTGGCGGACGCAGACGAAGCTGGCAGGTGACGCGTTGGTGGAAATGGTGAGAGCCGGGCTGAGCGCGAGCCTGGCGGCTGCGGCGAGGGCGGGGGTTGCGGCGGATGCGATTGTGCTTGATCCGGGTTACGGATTCGGCAAGCGCTTCGGGGAGAATTTTTCGTTGCTGGCGCGGCAAACGGAGTTGCTGAAACTGGGGCGTCCGCTGCTGGCGGGAGTTTCGCGGAAGTCGTTTCTGGGACACGCACTGAAGCGGCTGCATGGCGGGATGACGGCGCCGGTGGGAGTGCGGGAGAATGCCAGCGTCGCGGCGATGGTCGCGGCAATTTTGAATGGAGCTGCGGTGGTGCGGGTTCACACCGTGCGGGCGGCAGTTGAGGCTGCGGCGATCGCCGATGCATTGCTCGAGGCCGGATGAGTGCGGGGTTGGATCGGGTTGCAGGCGGCGCATGGTGTGGGACGGGGCTTGATTCAATGCGGTAGGATTCCCTCCAAGACACCGACCGCGCCGTTTGCGCGCCGCGTCAGCTTCCCGCAGTTGATTCCCTTGCATTATCCGAGGAGGCCCTTGTTGCAAATTCCTTTCTTGACGTTTGGGCGAAGAGGCCGCGCGGTTGCGCTGGCCGTGGGACTAGCCGCGCTGTGTGCCTCATCGCGGGCGCAGCAGTCCGCACCGGCAGACATTGTTTTTAAAAACGCCACGGTGATGACGGCGAGTCACGGCACCATCGAGCACGGCGCGGTGTGGGTGCATGGAGGAAAGATCGCGGGCGTGGGTGCAAGCGTGAACGCGCCGGGGTCGGCGCAGGTGGTGGACGCCGCGGGGATGTGGCTGACGCCGGGAATTATCGACCCGCACTCGCATTCGGCGCTGGATGGCGATGTGAACGAGGCCACCAGCCCGGTAACGCCGTCGATGCACATGATCGATGCGTTCGATAACCGCGATGCGGCGCTGTATCGCGCGCTGGCGGGCGGGGTGACGACGGAACTGCTGCTGCATGGGTCGGCCAACATGATTGGCGGACAGGCAGTGGTGATCAAGAACAGGTTTGGGCTGGATCGCGACGCGATGCTATTCAAGGATGCTCCCGGATCGATCAAGTTTGCGTCGGGCGAGAATCCCAAGCGCGTGTACGGAAGCAGGGACCAGCTGCCGTCTACGCGCATGGGTAACTTCGAAGTGATGCGCATGGCGTTTGAGGACGCGAAGCATTACATGGCGGAGCAGGACGCGTATCAGGCCAAGGTGGCGAAAGGTGATAAGGACGCGGTTGCGCCCAAGCGGGATTTGAAGCTGGAGGCGCTGGCGGAAGTGCTGAAGGGAAAGCTGTATGTGCAGATTCACTGCTACCGGGCGGATGAGTTTTTGACAGAAGAAGCGATCGCGAAGGAGTACGGGTACAAGATCAGGGCGTTTCACCATGCGCTGGAGATGTACAAGGTGGGGGACAAGATCGCGGCGGATGGCACGGGGATTGCGACGTTCAGCGACTGGTGGGGCTTCAAGGATGAGGCGCGGGATGCGATTCCGTGGAACGCGGTGATGTCGATGCGGGAGGGCGTGAAGGTCGCGTTGAAGAGCGACTCGAACGATCATATTCGGCGGCTGAATGTGGAGGCGGGCAAGATGGTGCACTATGGCGGGGCGACGGAGGACGAAGCGATCCGCATGGTGACGCTGAACCCGGCGTGGATTATCGGCGTGGACGACAAGACGGGATCGATCGATGTGGGCAAGGATGCGGACCTGGTGTTGTGGAATGCTAATCCGCTGTCGACTTATGCGCGGGCGCAGAAGGTGTATATCGACGGGGACCTTTATTTTGACGCATCACTGCCGGGACTTGGGACCACGCGCTTCAGCGGCGTGATGCACGATGCGGGCGGGTTTGGCGGCGAAGACGATGGGGAAGGAGACGGCCAATGAATTTCTCTTTTTCCTGGTTTTGGACGGGGGTCGTGGCTGTGTCGACAATCGCGGCGCAGGGTCAGTTGGCGCCGTCGCAGGTGGTGGCGATTACCGGGGCGAAGCTGCTGACGGTAAGTCACGGAACGATCGAGAACGGCACGCTGGTGATGGCCGGAGGGAAGATCGCGGCAGTCGGACCGGCGGACGGGGTGAAGGTGCCGGCCGATGCGAAGGTTGTGGACGGGCATGGGATGACGGTATATCCGGGGCTGATCGATCCGGAGTCGAATTTTGGACTGACGGAGATCAGCGCTGACCAGATGACCAATGACCTGGCGGAGCGCTCCGACGAGATCATGCCGCACATGCATGTGTACGATGCGTTCCATGCGGAGACGGAGCTGATCCCGGTGGCGCGGCTGAACGGGATCACGAATGCGGTGGTGGCGCCGGCTTCCGATGACTCGATCGCGGGACAGGACATCTTCATCCAGCTTTACGGGAAGGATCGCGACGGGATGACGCTGGGGAAAGATGTCGCGCTGGCGATGAACTACGGCGCGGAGCAGCGGCGCAGAGGCGGCCGCGGTGGCGGTGGAGGCGGGAGCACGCGGACGGAGTATCCATCGACACGGATGGGGCTGATTACGCAATTGCGGCAGACGTTCATCGACGTGCAGGACTACATGGCGAAGTCCGATGCGGCGGCGAAGAAGAGCGACAAGGCGTTCAAGCGGGACCTGAAGCTGGAAGCGATGATTCCGTATCTCAAGGGCGAGCGGCCGGTGGTGATCGGGGTCTACGAGGGATATGACGTTGAGACGATCATGGGGCTGGCCAAGGAGTTTCATCTCAAGGTGATCCTGAATCACGTCACGCATTCGCAGGAAGTGCTGGACAAGATCGCGGCGTACAAGGTGCCGGTGATTGTGGGATCGATCTACGACTTTCCACTGGCGGATCAGCGTTTCGACGCGGTGTATACGCTGCCGGCGGAGTTGGCGAAGCGCGGGGTGAAGATTGCGATTTCGTCGGCGGATGCGGGCGGGCCGGTGAGCAGCCATTCATCGCGGAACCTGCCTTATGCGGCGGGATTTGCGGTGGCGTACGGGCTGCCTTATGACGATGCGCTGAAGGCCATCACGCTGAACGTGGCGGAGATGTTCGGATTCGGCGACAAGCTGGGCTCGCTCGATGTGGGCAAGATGGCCAACGTGGTGATGGCCAACGGCGATCCGCTGGATGTGCGGACAGATGTGAAACAGGTGTACGTCCAGGGCGTGGCGGTGCCGATGGTGAGCCGGCAGACGCGGTTGCGGGATGAGTACGCCAAATGAGGAATTAGGAGTTAGGGATTACGGGATATAGATTAGAAAGCCTGTCGCGCTGTTGCGTTCCGGGGCTGCTGACTGCACGGGCATTTGCATCGCTGGAATCGGGGCACCCGGGCTTTTACACTCCGGGCTTTATACCCCCCTGGGGTAGGGGGGGGGGGGGTAAAAAAACGCCCCTGCGCTCCGCGTCTCTCTTTCGGTTGCCTGAAGGAGTTGGAAGCGTGGACTTCGATCCATCGTTCGACTTCTCATTGTCCCACCTCAACGCTTAATTCACCGCAAAGGACGTGGGCATTGGGCGATGCCCCGCGAAGGCCGGCGCCGCGGGATACGGTGTAGACTTTTTCTTCGCGCAGAGTTGGATTGCTGCTCCACGCGTATGGGGTACTCCATGCACAGGAAGAGTCGTGTTTTGTTGTTGGTTTTGGTTTGCGTCGTTGGCGCGGTAGTGGCTGCCGCCGGACAGTCGGGGTCGGGCGGCAAGCGGCCCATGACCTTCGAAGACATGATGCAGATGAAGCGGCTGGGGGAGACGGCGGTTTCGCCGGATGGGAAGTGGCTGGCGTATTCGGTGACGACGGTTGATGTGGAGAAGAACTCGAAGACGCCGGAGCTGTGGCTGCAGAAGATTGAGGGTCCCGCCGCTGGAACAGAAGCCCCGATGAAGGTGGCCGTGGGCCAGGCGGGGGATGGCGGCCCGGAGTTCGCACCAGACGGAAAACGGATTCTGTTTACGAGCAGCCGCGATGGATCGCAGCAGGTGTGGGTGGCAGACTTCGATGGGGCGACGGGGGCGACAAGTCATGCGAAGAAGCTGACGTCGATTGCGACGGAGGCGGATAACGCGAAGTGGTCGCCGGATGGGAAGTTCGTGGTCTTCACTTCTTCTGTGTATCCCGACTGTCCGGCGATCAGTCCTGCGGACGGCGGAGCTGGGGATCAGTGCAACGCCGGGAGAGACAAGGCGGCTGCGGCGAGCAAGGTGAAGGCGCAGATTTTTACGCACCTGCTTTACCGGCACTGGAACCACTTCACCGGCGACAAGAGGTCGCATCTGTTTCTGGTTGCGGTGGAGGGCGGGGCGGTGAGGGACCTGACGCCGAACGATGCGCACGATGTGCCGCCGTTTTCGCTGGAGGGCGGTGGCGGGTTCGCGATTTCTCCCGACGCGAAGGAACTGGCTTTTACGGAGAACCTGGATGAAGAGCCGGCGATTTCGACCAATGCGGATATCTTCACGCTTGATTTGACGGATGCGAAAGCGAAGCCGGTGAAGGTCAGCACGTCGCCGGGTGGGGATTTCAATCCGGCGTATTCGCCGGATGGGAAGTGGCTGGCGTGGCGGTCGCAAGCACGGGCGGGATATGAGAGCGATAAGTTTCGGCTGGTGGTTTATGACCGGGCGGGGAAGACGATCAAGGACCTGCTGCCAAAGTTCGACAACTGGGTCGATGAGTTTGCGTGGGGACCTTCCGACTCACACGCAATTTATTTCACGGCAGGCGAGAAGGGTGAAGAACAGATCTTTGCGGTAGATAACTTGAATAAGATTCTCGATGGGCAAACGCCCTTGGTTATCAGGCTGACAAAAGAAGGAGAGTACAGTGACCTACGCCCCACGGCTGATGGATTATTGGTCATCGCTGCGAGCATGAGAGTTAACGCGCCCGGAGAGGTGGTAGGCGTTGGCTCATCCTTGATTGGCCGACACCAACCGTTCGTTTGCTCAAACAGCGGGTACGCCGGAACCGAGCGTTACTGACGAATTTGGAAAGACAGCCACAATCTCTCACCTCAACGACGCTTTACTCGACTCAACTCGATCTGCCCAAGATGGAATCCTTCTGGTTCACGGCGAAGGACGGCGTGAAAGTGCAGGGCTTCCTGATTCGGCCGCCGGGATTTGACGCGGCGAAGAAGTATCCGCTGAAGTTTCTGATTCATGGCGGGCCGCAGGGGGCGTGGGGCGACTCGTGGTCGTATCGCTGGAACGCGGAGTTGTTTGCGGCAAACGGCTACGTGGTAGTCATGATCAATCCGCGCGGATCGACGGGGTACGGGCAGGCCTTTGTGGATGGCGTGAACGGGGACTGGGGCGGGAAGCCTTTCACCGACCTGATGACGGGGCTGGATTACGCGGAGAAGCAGTATCCGTTTATCGACAAGGCGCGGGAGTGCGCGCTGGGGGCCAGCTACGGCGGCTACATGGCCAACTGGGTGCTGGGGCATACGGACCGCTTCAAGTGCATCGTGTCGCACGATGGGATGTTCGATCCCGAGTCGGCATTTGGATCGACGGAGGAGGACTGGTTTAACCAGTGGGAGTTCAAGGGGAACCCGTGGGACTACTACGGGAAGCCGGATGCGGAGAATCCGTATCGCAAGTGGGCTCCGATGATGAGCGCGAAGAACTTCAAGACGCCGACGCTGGTGATTCATTCACAGCTTGATTACCGGCTGGATGTGAGCGAGGGATTTCAGCTGTTTGACACGCTGCAGTTGCTGAAGGTGCCGAGCAAGATGCTGTACTTCCCGGATGAGGGACACTGGGTGATGAAGCCGCAGAATTCGAGGCTGTGGTACAAGACGGTGAATGATTGGGTGGATGAGTGGACGGGAAAGACAGGGAATAGGGAGTAGGGACTAGGGATTGGAGGGAGGGATGGGAGACTCGTTCAAGGATCTCATCGTCTGGCAGCGAGCGATTGAGATGAGCCCTGCGATCTATAAGCTCACTGCCTCTTTTCCCGATTCGGAGAGGTTCGGTTTGACGACTCAAATGCGACGCGCTTCGGTTTCGGTCGCAACTAATACCGCGGAGGGTTATGGCAGATCCACAAGAGGCGAGTACTTACTCTTCCTTGGGCATGCGAGAGGCTCAAACCTTGAGGTTCAAACGCAGCTGGTTATTGCCTCGGGGCTTCGTTTTGGTTCAGCGCAATTGCGTCAAGCAGCCGTTGATATGACGAATGAAGTTGGGCACATGCTGGTCACAATGATGAAGAAACTTGGAGTCAAGGTATAACGATGGCGTTTGGGCGCAAGGCCGGGAAGCCTCGGGAGTTTTTGAATGAGGCGGGGCTGTATGAGTACGCGGTGAAGTCGCTGGGGCGGGCTATGCGCACGGAGTCGGAACTGCGGCGGCTGATGCGTCAGCGGGTTGAGCCTGGGGAGCATGGGGAAGCGATTGTGGCGGCGGTGGCGGCGCGGTTGAAGGAGCAGCGCTACCTCGACGATCAGGCCTTTGCCGAGACGTTTACGCGGTTGCGGCAGGAGAACGAAAAGCTGGGCGCGCGGAATGTGCGGCAGAAGCTGGCGCAAAAGGGTGTGGCGGCGCGGGTGGTGGAAGAGGCTGTGGGAGCGCGCTATGCGGGGACGGATGAAGAGGCGCTGGCGCGGCAGCATCTGGAGCGGAAGCGGATTCGCAAGCCGGAGAACGAGAAGGAGACGGCGCGGGTGATGCGCAGGCTGGTGGCGGCGGGATTTTCGACGGGCGTGATCTACAAAATCCTGCGGCAATGGGATGTGCCGGATGAGGCGCTGGCGTCGTTGGAGAACGTTGAAGAGGAGCCGGCGGAAGAGTAGCTGATCGAAGCGGGATCCTCTTTCAGGGCTTGCGGGTGATGGCTTCGCGGATGGCGGCGTTGAAGGTGCGCCAGGGATGAATTCGACCTGGTTGCCGGTCATGCGCATGCCGAGCTCGTCCCATAGCTTGGGCAGGTCGACAGTAACGGGCTTGTCTTTCCATTCAGCGTACATGCGGGTGAGGACGTGGGTGCCGGTGGCGCGGTCGCCGATGGCGAGGGCGCGGTCGAGCGGCCAGTCGTGGTCGATGGTGCCGCCGGCGGCGATAATCGCCCTGAGGGCGTCCTGAAGGCCTTTGTGGTTGTTGGTTTCGCGACGGATGGTGACGTCGGCGACGAGGCAGAAGAGGGCTCCGCCCCAGTAAGTGCGGCCCCAGGTGTGAGTGTGGTCGATGCCTTCATCGCCGGGCTGGGGCTGGCCTTTGGGCATGTCGCGGACCATGTCGCGCCAGATCTGGCGGGCCTGGAGTTCGCCGGTCATGACGCGCGCGACCGGTTCGACATAGGTGGCCATGCCCTCTTCCATCCAGTGATTGTCGTCGGGGAGAGAAGGAAAGCCCATGTGAACCAGTTCGTGGGTGGTCATCCAGTCTTCGGCAAGCTCGTCGCGGGTGGTGTGCTGTCCGATGCGGAGGCGGGTGAATCCGGGATCGCCGTGCATGCCTCCCCAGGTAGTTCCCTGCATGATTCCGCTGCGGCCTTCGATGGGGATGATGAGGACGCGGGCGCGGGTAAGAGGAAAGCGGCCGTAGTAAGTGGTGACGGCGGTGGCGGCGGCGCGGACGTGGTCGAGCATGACGTCGCTGCCGAGGTCGAATGAGCCTTTGGCGAAGTCGACCTGGAGGACGGCGCCGCCGAGGCGCAGTTCACGAGACATGACGATGTCGGGATGGCGGTCGCCGGGATCCTGAGAAGCGGACGGGGGCGGGGTGGCGCCGCAGGCCAGGCCTGCAGCGACCACGGAAACGAAGACCAGATGCGCAGCGAAACGGGGCGAGTGCATGCACTGGTTTGACGGGAGAATCCGCTTGCCGGGTGAGATCAAGCGGAGGGGGCCTTGGCGGCGAGGATTTCAAGCTTCTCGATCTGGGGAGGTTCGGCGAGGAGTTCGTCGGCCTTTGCAAAGAGGGCCTTGGCGATCTGTCCGCTGAGGTGAGCTTCGCGGCCGGCTGAATCGCGAAAGGTGTCGAAGATGCCGAAGCGGTCGGGGCCGAGCTTGACGGCATACCAGGTGGTGGTGCCTGGTTCTGCTCCGGCGAGGGGCTGGGCTGACTTGAGGAATTGCTCGAGTTCGTTTTCCTTGCCGGGTTTGGCGCGAAGCAGAGCGAGAAGTGCGAGGGTGTCCATTGTTACCTCCAATTGCTCTCTCTCAGATGCGGCTCATTGGCCGGCGGGTGCGTTTCCGCAGGGTGTGAGGGCGCGGCCATGGTTGGCCTCTGCGGGGTGAAGCGCAACCGGGGGAGGGCTTTCATAACCGGTTGGCCCGATTACACTGATTCCATGCAATATCGCTCCGGGAACGACATACGCGAACTGTTTTTGCGGTTTTTCGAGACGAAGGGGCACCGCAGGGTGCATTCGTCATCGCTGGTGCCTGCCAACGATCCTACGCTGTTGTTTACCAATGCGGGCATGAACCAGTTCAAAGATGTTTTCCTGGGGGCGGAACGGCGCGACTATTCGCGTGCAACCACTTCACAGAAGTGCGTGCGGGCGGGGGGCAAGCACAACGATCTTGAGAATGTCGGGTTCACGCGACGGCATCACACGTTTTTTGAGATGCTGGGAAATTTCAGTTTCGGCGATTATTTCAAACGAGATGCGATTGCGTTCGCGTGGGAATTGGTGACGAGTCCGGAGTGGATGGGGCTGCCCAAGGACCGGCTTTACGTGACCATTTTTGAGGGCGCCGATGGGGTGCCGCGGGACGATGAGGCTGAGGGGTACTGGATCGAAGCCGGGGTGCCGCGGGAGCGGATTCGCGCTTATGGGGTGAAGGACAACTTCTGGCAGATGGGGGAGACGGGGCCGTGCGGTCCGTGTTCAGAGATTTTCTACGACATGGGGATCGAAGCGGCGGAGGCGACGCACGATGGGCGCAAGAAGGACCTGCCTTTCGGCGAGGACGATGCGCGCTACGTGGAGATCTGGAACCTGGTGTTCATGCAGTTTGACCGTTCGGCGGTGGTGGATGCGCTGGGCAAGACGACGGGGTACAAGCTGACTTCGCTGCCCAAGCCATCGATCGATACGGGGATGGGCCTGGAGCGGGTGGCGGCGGTGCTGCAGGGCAAGCTGTCGAATTTTGAGACGGATCTGTTTACGCCGTTGATCAAGAGGGCGGCGGAACTGACGGGAACGGGAGCGAGCGGCGATCCCATCGACCGGCTGACGGGCAATGCCAGCCTGCGGATTATTGCGGACCATGCGCGGGCGGCGACGTTTTTGATCAATGACGGGGTGCAGCCTTCCAATGAGGGGCGCGGGTACGTACTGCGGAAGATTTTGCGGCGCGGGATCCGGCATGGACGGTTGCTGGGGCAGGACAAGCCATTTCTATTCGAGATGGTGAACGCGGTTCGGGACCTGATGGGCGCGGCATATCCGGAGTTGAATGACTCGGCGGAGCGGGTGGCCAGGGTTGTGGAGGCGGAGGAGCGGCAGTTTGACCGGGTGCTGAAGATCGGGCTCACGCGGCTGGACGAGGAACTGCGCGGGGATTTCAGCGGGGCCAAGGCCTTCCATTTGTATGAGACGTTCGGGCTGCCTCTGGATTTCATGATGGACGCGGCGCGGGACGCGCATGTGGCTTTTGACCTGGAGGGATTTGAGGAGGCGCGGGCGGAGGAACAGGCGCGAGCACGCGCTTCATGGAAAGGCGGGAGCCAGAAATCGGCGAGCCCAGTCTATCGCGATCTGCCGCGCACCATTTTTGAGGGCTACCGAAGCCTGACGGCCAACGATTGCCAGGTGCTGGCGATGGTGAAGGACGGGGTGGGAACGCCCGCGGCGAAGGCGGGGGATCAGGTTGAGGTGGTTCTAGACCACACCAGCTTTTATGGCGATTCAGGCGGGCAGGTGGGCGATACGGGAGTCTTTCTTTCGCCGGATGGAAATACCACGGTGGCGGAGATTACGGGTTGTGTGCTGCCGGTGCAGGGCGTGCGCGCGCACAAAGCGGTGCTGAAGCAGGACCTTGCGGTGGGCGACCTGGTGCGGACGGTGGTGGATGGAACCCGGCGCGATGCGATTCGGCGGAATCATACCGGGACTCACCTTTTGCATGCGGCGTTGCGGCAGGTGTTGGGGCCGCATGTGAAGCAGGCGGGTTCGCTGGTGGATCCGACGCGGCTGCGCTTCGATTTTTCGCATTTTGCGCAGGTCGCCGGTGAAGAACTGGAAGAGATCGAGAACATTGTGAACCGCGAGGTGCTGGCCAACGCGCGAGTGGAGACGCTGGAAGACGTTCCGATTGATGTAGCCGTGAACGAGTATCACGCGATGGCGCTGTTCGGGGAGAAGTACGGCGATAAGGTGCGGGTGGTGAAGCTATCGGACGGGTTCTCAACGGAACTGTGCGGCGGCATTCATACCGCGGCCACCGGGGAGATCGGACTGCTCAAGCTGACCGGAGAGGGGGCGGTGTCTTCGGGGGTTCGCCGGGTTGAGGCGATCAGCGGCATGGGATCGCTGGATACATTCCGGAAGGACTTCGAGGTGGCGCAGTTCGCCTCGCAGGTGGCGCCTTCGGCGGGAGGAAACCCGGTGGATGGGCTTCGCGGGAAGCTCAGCTCGCAGGAGGATGAGCTCAAGCGTCTGCGCCGGGAACTGGAAGAGATGCGCATGAAGGCGGCGGCGGGGGCGCTGGACGAGGTGGTGGCGCACGCCGTTGAGGTCAAGGGTGTGAAGCTGCTGCGGCATCGTGCCGATCATCTCGAGCGCGGGCAGTTGCGCACCCTGGTGGATAATCTCAAGCAGAGGGCAGGAGAAGGTATTGTGCTGCTGGCCTCGGCACAGCCGGACGGCAAAGTGGCGATCATCGCGGGGGTCACGCCTGGCCTCACGAAGCGGATCCAGGCCGGCAAGCTGGTGGGCGCGGTGGCCAAACTGGTGGGGGGCTCAGGCGGAGGCAAGGCGGAGATCGCCGAAGCCGGGGGCAAGGACCAGGGCCAGATCGAGATTGCGTTAAAAGCAACGCCGGGGATCGTCATGGAGTTGCTGGGGGCGTAGGTTCCTGCTGGTCTTCACGGATTGACTGGCCCCAGGGTTGGAATTCCTGAGTTAGCCGGCGCGCGGACATCCTTTACACTGCGCCAGGTTCGCCTCGGTCTCCCTTTGATTCGCGCTTGTGGATAGGGGGAAAACGGGGCGGGCTGCACTCGGTCAGGAACGGGTTGTTCGGGGCGGCGGGCACAACTATACTCAGCGGGCCGCTAAAAAAGCGAAATCGGACATGAGGAGGGTGTATGAGCACGATCTCAACGCCATCGGACATGGTGAACAAATGGCTGGCCGAAAAGCGCCAGAAAGAGCTGACTGAGCTGAAGGGGACTCATGCGGTCAGCGCCAATCCACTCGCCGGACAATTTGTAAAGGGCTTCAGCAAAAGCACCCTGAAGGTCAAGCAGGCCCTGGGGGTGAAAGAAGTCAAGATCGGGATCACTTTCCGGACCGATGGCGGCGGTGAAGCGCACATTACCCACGATCAAAAGGCGATCGAATGCCTCAACAGAATGGGAGAAGGACTGCGGTTGAATGGTCGGCAGTTTCCGGTGGTGACGGCGGAGACGCTGCCCAAGGGAGCCAAGGGTCCCAACACTCCCCAGCGGGTGGCGCAATACGGAGACCTGGACGGTATCGACCTGCTGTACATACCGGGTGCGCCTTCGGCGAATGACACGCAAACGGGGGCAAAGGCCGCGGACATCAACGAGGCGCGGGAGAAGGATCCCGGGGTGGCGCCGGTGCCGCCCGCGCAAGGGGCGACCCAGCAGGAGATTGAACAGTATGAAACCAAGAAACGGGGCTGGGAGACCAAGAAGCGGAAATTTATCGAGCACACTTCGCGGGCGCCGTACGAATTGAAACTGATCGAAATTGCGCGGACGCGGGGCATCCCGGTGCTGGCGATCTGCGCGGGAAGCTGGCGGCTGCTGGAATCGTTTGGCGGCCAGTCGAGAACCATCGAGGTGTCGATTCGTGGCAGCCACAAGAAATCGCAGAATCCCTGGGACCTGAAGCACGATGTCAAAGTTACGGGAAATACAAATCTGTCCTCCGCGATGGGGTACCAGCAGAAGGATGGCAAGCTCTGGCCCAAGATGCCGACGTCACAAAAAGACGATGACGACTATGGAAAGCTTCTGCCGAGAACCGACCCGCAGCACACATTCAAAGACGCCAACAGCACGCACTGGGCGGCAGCGGATGTTAATTCGTCGGGGCAGCTGGTGAAGAATCCTACGCAGGAAGTGCGGGATCAGAAGGGCCGGCTGCAGCAGCGGGCGGACATTCCCAGTTCCCTGCTGCAGGTTTCGGCCATTGCGCCGGATGGAGTGGTGGAGGCTTTCGAAACGCTATTTGGCGCGCCGTGCATGGGAATCCAGTGGCATCCGGAGGCATACATGCCGGGGATGCTGGGGTCAGAGAAGAATGGCAAGGAACAAACCGAGACGGGGCTAGGGATCTTCGAGTTCATGGTGTTCGCGGCGGTGGCGTCGCGGTTGCGGCGGGGTTTTGTAGCGGCGACGCTCGACATGGAGAAGACGGCTTTTCAGAAATTGCTGACGGAGACCAAGGCGCTGCTGGAAGCGGTGGGTAAGATGGGCAGCGACGAGTGGCAGGGGCGAGTGGGCATGTGCATCAAGCAGGCGGAGGCGTTAATGCCGGCACGCGCACTGTGGTCGCTGCGCATGGATGAGATGGTGGAAGCGATGGAGCTAACGGGCGATGTGAGCAAGCGCGCCCAGGTGGCGGACGCGCTGAAGAAGCACGGGGTGATCGTCTAAGGGGACGCGTGCCGCAGGACTCGGGCGGAGGAGACGCGATCTCAGGGAACATGGCGAAAGGGGCCGTGCAAGAAAGACTGAGCCCAGGTCCCAACCACGGGACCTGGGCTCCCATTGCAGCCGAATTTCTAATTTGTTGCTCTATTCTGTCGAGTAACCCGGGCTGCCACAGCCGGGCCGGAACAGCAAGCATGATGCCCGATGAAGAACTCCAGGTCTCATGCGTGGTAGCGAATGAGACCCGGGGGTAAGCGTTGAATCTATGCCCGTCTAACCAACTAATCTAATCAAATCAACTAATACGACTAATCTATCTCTGACTATAACCAGCTTACCTCTCTAACCGATCTACACATCTAAATGACCTTTTCTTTATGCAACCAATAGCTTATAACTGGCCCTTCTGTAAGTTATCGACCGAATCCATAAATACACGCTTCTAATTTAGCGAGTGAATCAATAGCGGTTGCGGGTTGTGCGGAAGCTGTAAGCTACGCCGAAGGAAGCGATGGGATACGTTTTCAGAGGTTCCATGTCATTTGCCCATTTGCTCACCTGGGTGTGGAGGTTGTCCTGGATCTGGAGAGCGATGGGGTCGGTCTTGCTGTTGATGTTGGTGCAGAGCGTCTGTGCCTGGTCGTAGCAGGCCCATCCACCCAGGTTAACGTTGAGCGACGGAGCACCGGTAAGCGCTACACCGACCTCGAAGGGGAATGACCAGTGACTGTGCGCCGGCAGGGTGTTGCCCCAGCCGGTGGTGATGGTGAATGCCGGATTGGTTTTATGCAGGTTCAACACGGCGTTGCCGTTCACCGGAGTTGCGCCGGTAGTGGCATTGGTGTTGGCGGAGTAGTAGGTCTGATTGTTGAGGGTGAAACTGGTGCCCCCGGGGATGTTGGCAGTAGCGGTGAGTTGATTCTGGTTATAGATAAGTAACCCAGGGCTGATGCGGAAACCTTTGTGGAAGGGATAGATGTCGACAGCGGCGCCGGCCGATTTCATGTTGAGGCTGGCATTGGCCGGAATCCCGCTGGTGGTGAAGTTGGTGGAATAACCTAAGAGGCTGCTGCCGGCACGGAGATTGACGTGGGGGAAAAGGTTGGTCGTGGTCTGCAGTTGAACTCCCAGGGGAGAGATGCCAACCCCGAAGGCGACGTTGGAAAACGGACGCATGGAAGGACCGGGGTAGACCGGAGAAGCAGCCTGGGTAATCATGTGGCCGCCCCCGGGATCGGCACCGGTATCGACATAGCTGGAGCTATAAGACTGCGCGAAGAGGCCCGAACTCGCGCCCAGGGCCACCACCATGGCAATTTGTTTCATCGACCGCATCATTTATGAACCTCCATATGTAGTTGCGACTGGACTCCGCGCAGGGGCACGCCTGTTCGGGACAGGGTAGCCAAGAAATAGCCGAGTGCGGTTCCACGTTCTTGAATTTTCAGTAGAGTAACATGCCATTAGTTACGAACTTGATTAATTTGGTTACTTTAACACCAAAGTTGCAGGGTACCTCTTTCCGTAAACGGTAACTACGCCGAATTCGGCCTCAAAACTCGAGTTCGAGCTTGGATTCACATCTTGGGCGAATGGATTTCTGTCATTTAGCCGTAATAATTGCCCGATTTTGTTTGCGTTTTACACCGTCGAAATGTCGGATTCATCGCTTAAGCTGACGGAATGACGGGGATTGACCGTTCACGCTGGAGTGCGCCCCGGTTACGGGCCTTGTTACTGGAGTGGTACGAACGCAACCGCCGCGATCTTCCCTGGCGGCGGACGCGAGATCCGTACGCAATCTGGGTTTCAGAAGTGATGTTGCAGCAGACCCAGGTGGCGGTGGTGGAGGGGCGCTACAAGGCGTTCATGAACCGTTTTCCCACGGTGGGGTCGCTGGCCCAAGCCGCAGAGCAGGATGTGCTGGCGTTGTGGAGCGGGCTGGGGTATTACCGAAGGGCTCGCATGCTGCACCAGGGGGCGCGCTACCTTATGCAGGGTCAGCGGGGCGGCAAACTGCCGGTCACGGCGCTGGAACTGCGCGAGTTGCCAGGGGTGGGGGGATACACGGCAGCAGCCGTGGCCAGCATCGCGTTCGGTGAGCGCATCGCAGTGGTAGACGGCAATGTGGAGCGCGTGGTTTGCCGGCTGGCGGGCTGGGAGGCGGACAGGACGGCTCCGCGGCGGCGCGCTATTGAGCGGCTGACTACCGAACTGCTCGATCCGGAGCGGCCCGGGGATTTCAACCAGGCAATGATGGAGTTGGGGGCGACGCTATGCCATCCGCGCAGCCCACGGTGCCCGGATTGTCCGCTGGCGGAGGTGTGCCGGACGCGGGGGGAGCACAAGAAGACGGCGCGCGCTCCAATGACTACCCGGGAGAGCGCGGTCGCCCTGTGCGTTCGCAAGCGGAGAGGGGCCAAGGAAGTGCTGTTGGAACAGCGGCCGGACTCGGCAACGGTAATGCCCTCGATGTGGGAGTTGCCGGCTATACGGGAGACGCACGCGGGAACGCTTGAACCTACGATGCTGGTGCATCACGCGATTATGCAGGTCAACTACCTGGTGCGGGTTTGCGAACCGTCCGATGCCGATGTGGCGGGCAGCACAGTGGCGGCGGGCGAACGCCGGTGGTTTGCAGTGGAGGATGCGGGAGGAATGGCGCTTACCGGGCTGGCAAGGAAGGTGCTCGGGCGTGCGCGGCTACTGGAACCGGTGAAGGATGTAACGAAGTAAGCGCGACGCCAAAGGAAAGGGGCGGGGCGGTCCGTTAGACTTTTGAGGAGCCGGATCACATACAGCAGAGCATGCCGGTTCCAATCAAGACAACAAAGGGAGAAGACATGCACGCGAAGCGAATGTGCGTGACGGCTGCCGCGATCACGGTGGCGGCGGCGAGCCTGGTTTGCGCGCAGGAAGCGCCTAAGGTTCCGGTTTCTGGCTCGGTATCAAATACAATTGCGGGATTTCCGCGGGCGGCGCAGGCTGCGGCGAACTCCATTGACGGAGACAGGATTCGTGCGCACGTGCGTTTTCTCTCCTCCGACCTGCTGGAGGGGCGGGGCCCTGGAACGCGCGGCGATCATTTGGCGGCCGAGTATATCGCGACGCAATTCGCGCTGGCCGGCCTGAAACCGGCGGGCGACAACGGCACTTATTTTCAGCGGGTGCCGCTGATGGCGGTGCATACGGTGGAGGACGGGACCAAGTTTGCGCTGGTGGGAAAAGACGGGCAGAAGGTGGATCTGGCATACGGCAGCGAGATTGTGTCGAAGGATCAGACGGGAGCCGCAGCGGAGGATCTCGACGCGCCGATCGTTTTTGTGGGCTACGGGATTCATGCGCCGGAGTATGACTGGGACGACTATGCCGGGGTTGATCTGAAGGGCAAGATTGCGCTGGTGATCGTGAACGAACCGCCTTCAGACGATGCCAAGTTTTTCAAGGGTCGCGCGCTCACGTATTACGGCCGGTGGACCTATAAGTATGAGGAGGCCGCACGCCGTGGGGCGGCCGGGGTGCTGATCATTCATCGTACGGATCTGGCCAGCTATGGGTGGGAAGTGGTGCGGAATTCGCAGGCCATCGAGAAAAGCTATCTGCAGGGCGATCCGGATGCAACGCTGAAGGCGGCGGCGTGGATCCAGCACGACGTCGCGCAAAAGCTGATGACGCTGGGCGGGGCCGGCGATCTGGATCAACAGATTGAGAAGGCGGGGAAGCGGGGCTTTCACGCGGTGGAGTTGCCGGTGAGGCTCAAGGGGCACGTGGAGAGCAGGGTCCGCAAGTATGACTCGACCAATGTTGTCGGCAAGGTCGAGGGGGCGGCTTCGGGCTCGAACGCGATTCTGTATTCGGCGCACTACGATCACCTTGGGATCGACCCTGACGGGAAGGGCGACAACATTTATAACGGGGCGGCGGATAACGGAACGGGCTGCGGCATTGTGCTGGAGTTGGCGCGGGCGTTCGCGCAATCGACGGAGCGTCCGCCGCATGATGTCTATTTTGCTTCAGTCACGGCGGAGGAGCAGGGGCTGCTTGGTTCGCAGTACCTGGGCATGCATCCGCCGGTGCCGGCGAAGGAGATTGCGCTGGACCTGAATTACGACATGGTGTTGCCGATCGGGATTCCGCGGTCGGCGAATTTGGGCGGGGCGGAGCGGATCGACTTCTGGCCGACGGTTGAGAAAGTCGCCAAGGAGTTTGATCTGCAGCTGCTGCCGGATCCCACGCCGGGAGCGGGGCACTACTATCGCAGCGATCATTTTTCACTGGCGCGGGTGGGGGTCCCGGCGTTCTCAGTGGATGAGGGAGAGCTGTTCGAGGGTCACGACGAGGCATGGGGTCATGGGCAGTTTGAAGACTATGTCGCGCATCACTACCATCAGCCCTCGGATGAGTTTCGCGAGGACTGGGATTTCCGCGGGAATGCGAAGCTGGCGCGGTTTGGATTTGTGTTGGGGTGGCTGGCCAGCGAGCAGCCAAAGTCAGTGGAGTGGAACGCGGGAGACGAGTTTGAGGCGGCGCGGAAGAAGAGCGAGGGCGGAGCTAAGTAACTCCGCCGGGAAGTAAGGATAAAGGAGAGAGCTGGTCCGCAAGGGCCGGCTTTTCAAACTTGTTTGCTGGGGAACCCAGATGCTGGGTGGGACGGATGCCGAGGCGCGCCGCCAGGTCGCTCGCGGAATGACCGTGGTCCCAGACAGGCCTATGACGCGCATCGCGTGGGCCGAGCCGAGCCTCATGACAAACGCGTGATCCCCGGGAGATCATCAAATCCTCGATCGAGGCTCAAGATTATCTCGACCTTGTGCATTGGCATGATCGAGACGTGTACCGCATCTCGCGCTGACAATCCTTTGTGCCCCACCACGATCTCTTTGGCACGTTCGAGTACAGGCGTCGAATGCCGGCCCGATTGCGTCCGGCCGTCCGATTGAAACGGAATGGCGAAAGGTTTCCTGCAGAACTTCTGCATCCGTTACCAGTCGCTCCTGGGCGCTCACCAGTTGCTCCCACCAACGCCTGGAATCTACCTTACGAGGATGAGGGTCTCCTACCAGGTACATGGGGACGTTCGAGTCGACGAAGATCACGAAGGCAGGCCTGATTCGTAACCCCGTTCAACTTCTTCGATCATGGGATTGATGCAGCCGTGGGGAAGTCCATATTTGCCGCGACGCGAATGACATCGAGCTTGGACGCGACTGCGCGGCTGGATTCGCTCCTGCGGGCCTGGACAAGCGCCTGGCGCACCCACTCAGCGATGGACATCCGGCGCAAACGGACGCCGCGCTGGATGTCGCGGTATTCGGGGTCCCGGAGGATCACCTGAAGCGGCTTAGCCACGGGATGAGGGTATTTGACTCATGTCGATGAGTCAACGCGCCCAAGAGAGACCGGACGTGTTTCAGCGCTCCACCCGGCGCAGGATCACGGGAATGCTGGAGGGGATGTGCCATGAAGGGTCGATGGACGGGTCGGAGCCGTCGGGGGCGGGGCCAATGGCGGGGCGGCCGGGTTCTTCTTTGGGCGGAGCAGGGATATCCCAGGGAATATGGATGGTGCGCTGGAGTTCGATGCGATCGCCTTTTACAGTGCCTTCGAAGTTGCTGCTGCCGGCCTTGAAGGCAACGCGGTCGCCGTCCACCAGGCCGTCGATGACAGGGTTGGGGACGTCGTCTCCGCCGAAGAAGCCGCCGGTGCCTTCGACGGTGCCGTTGAGCTTGCCGCCCTCCTGCCGAAAGGTGAAGACAGAGTTAGAGCCAATGAACATGGCGGCCATCTCAGAGCCGGGGCCGGGCGGGGGCGGCACCGGGCGCCACAGACCGGAGAGGCCGGCGCCTTTAGGGACTTCGCGCTCCCAGACCGCGACCTGGGGACGAAGCTGCACGGATTTCGCGGTGACAGCGGCGGTGGCCGGCGACAGGCCAGGCGCGCTGACTTCAACAGTGACCTTACCCGCATCTTTGCCGGATTGGACGAGGCCCATGCAATAGCCGGAGAAAGCCTTTCGGGCTGCTCCTTTGTCGGAGGCGTGATCGGTGGGATCACCGTTGCCGGTGCCGATGAGCTTCCCTGCCCCGGTGACGCGGAAGGTCACTTCGTTGTCGGTGATGGGCACGGTGCGGCCCTGGGCGTCCTGCACCTCGACGGCAAACATGACTACGTCTTCGCCGTCGGCGGAGATCTCTTCGCGGTCAGAATGGATGACGAGCTTCGCGGCGGGGCCGGTGGTCTCGCGATTGGTTGTCATGACCTGCTTGCCGTCTTTCCAGCCACGGGCCTCGATGGCTCCGGGGGCGTACTTCACGGTCCAGGCGACGTGCGAGTCTTTGGGCACGTCTTTGGAGCCAAGGCTTTTGCCGTTGACCAGCAGCTCAACCTTGTCGAGGTTGGAGTAGACCCACACCGCAATCTCTTTACCTTCGTAGCCAGGCCAGTTCCAGTGAGGGAAGAGGTGGAGCACGGGTTTGGCGGTCCACCAGGACTGGTAGTAGTAGAAGGAATCCTTGGGAAATCCGCAGGTGTCGATGATGCCGTATTGCGAGCTGATGTTGGGCCATTGGAAGGGCGATGGTTCGCCGCGATAATCGAAGCCGGTCCAGACAAATCCGCCGGAGAGCCAGGGGCGGGAGTTGCAGAATTTCCACCAGCCTTCGGCGGAGGCGCGGCCGGTGGTGGTGTAGGGATCGAAGGAGTTGACGAAGCCTTTGGAGCGATCAGTGATGTAGATGCCGCGGGTGCCGACCGCGCTGACGGTTTCGGTTCCCATGACGGGTATGCCGGGATGCTCGTTGTGGAATTTTTCCGCCTGGGGATCCATGTAGTTGTAGCCGGCGACGTCGCAGACGGCGAGGCCTCCGGCGCCGATGGCCCCGGTTGGCGCTATCGAAACGGGCCGCGATCCATCATGCTGTTTGGCCAGGGCTTTCATGGTGGTGAGGATCAGCGCGCCTTTGGGGGTGTTGGCCTGGCCCTCTTCGTTGCCCATGGACCACATGAAGACGCTGGGATGATTGCGGTCGCGCCGAATGAGATTTTCAAACTGCTGCAGGCCTTCAGGGTTGGAGGACATCATGCGGGTTTCATCGAAGACCAGCATTCCGAGGCGGTCGCAGGCATCGAGGAGTTCGGGGGTGGGCGGGTTGTGCGAGGTGCGGAGGGAGTTGCAGCCCATCTCCTGGAGTTTGGCGACGCGGTAGTACTGCACGGCATCGGGGAGCGCGGCGCCGATGCCGGCATGGTCCTGGTGATTGCAGGTGCCCTTGAGCTTGACCGGGGCGCCGTTGAGTAAGAGGCCTTTGGCCGCGTCGAACTGGGCAGTGCGGATGCCGAAGGGAGTTTCGTAGCGGTCGACGACCTGGCCATCGGATTGTACTTCGGTGACGAGCTTGTAGAGATTGCGCTCTTCAAGAGACCAGAGGCGGGGGCGCTTGACGGCGATTTGCTGACGGAATTCCTGCTCGCCGCCCTCGGCGATGGATGCGGACGGGGCCGCATCCTTTGCGACCGGCTCACCGGAAGGGTCGAGGATGGTGGAAAGGACACGGGTGTTGCGAGCTTCTTTGCCGCGATTGCTGACCTCGGTGACGACGGAGAGCGTGGCATCGGAGGAGCGCACTTCGGAGCGCACGAAGGTTCCCCACTGCTTCACATGGACGGGGTTGGTTTTGACCAGCCAGACGTGGCGGTAGATGCCGGCGCCCTCGTAGAACCAGCCATCGCTCTCGGTGGCATCGACGCGGACCAGCAGTACATTGCGCTGGCCAGGGTAAGTGAAGTCAGACAAGTCGAAGCTGAAGGGATCGTATCCGCCGCTGTGGCGGCCAACATAGAAGCCGTTGAACACGACCATGGTTTCCCGGTAGGCGCCGTCGAATTCGACGGTGACGCGTTTTCCGGCATCTTCGGAAGGAATGTCGAAGACGCGGCGATACCAGCCCACGCTGGTGGCGGGGTATTTGCGGCCGAGGGGATAGAAGCCTTTGCTGGACAGGGAAGGATCGTTTTCGAACGGAAGCTCGATGGCCCAGTCGTGGGGCAGGTCGACGCCGCGCCAGTCGCCGTCGTCGAAGGCGATTCCGCCTGCAGGCATGAAGTTGCCGGTCTTCTGGAAGTTTCCGGCTCCGGAACTGCCGAAGCCGAAGTCCCTAGCGGGATCGTCGGCGTGTCCGAAATGGAATCGCCATCCGAAGTCGAGCAGGAGGCGTTCGCGGCCGGCGCCGGGGGTGGGCGATGCGAGGGACCCCATGGGAGTGAGCGGGCCGGATACCTCGGCTGCTGCGTGAGCGGCGGTGTCGAGTGGTCCGATGCCCTGGACGGCGGCCACGGCGGGGGCCAGGAGAGTGGTCTTTAGGACATCGCGGCGTGAAAAGGTTTTCATCTTTGTCTCCCATTGCATCCGGCTCATGGGGTGCGCAGCTTTCGAATCAGCGCAATTTTGTATGGGCGGGTGCGAGCGACGGAAGTATACGCGCGAGGCCGCGGCACTCACAACCGGCAGACGGCGAGACTCGTTAGAAGAAATGAATGAGGAGCGGTTACAACGACCTGGATCAGCGCAGGGGCGGCGCGTAGAGCAGGCCGCCGTCGGCCGCCACGCGATTTTTGCCGCGGTCGAGGTGAAGTGGCGATGCCGGGCCGAGGTCGCGGTTGAAGATCTCACCGTAGTTGCCCACGCTCTCGATGACTGCGCGCGGCCCAGCTGTCATCGAGACCAAGATATTGTCCGTAGCCACGCTGGGTGCCGAGGAGCCGCTCGATCACAACGTCTTTGCTGTCCTTCATGGCGGCGACGCTGGTCTGGGTGACGCCGCTTTCTTCAGCCTGGATCAGGGCATACATCGTCCAGTCGACGATGGCCGCCCAGCGCGGATCCCCTTCCCTGCTGGCGGGAGCGAGCGGATCTTTGGCGACCGTTTCGGGAAGGATCACGAAGTTCTGCGCCATGTTTTTATAGGCGATCCGCTGGTAGGCCAACTGTGACATGTCGGCGCTGACCGCGGCGCAGTTGCGGGTTACAAAGGCCGCTTCCATCTCCCCTTGTTCGGAAAACGGACCGGGGATGAATTTGACATTGCGGCGACTCATGAAGGCGGTGAGTTGGGCTTCGATTTCGGTGCCGACGAGGAAGCAGATTTTTTTGCCGGCGAGGCTATCGAGGGACTGAATGCCGGTGGCCTTATTGATGAGAATCCCCTGGTCATCGTAGAAGACGACGGGGCCAAGGTGGACGGCATCATTGGCGGTGCGGATGTTTACCGAGGCGGTGGCGAGGAGATCGATCTCGCCTGCCTTGAGCGCAGTCAGGCTATCAGCTTCATCGCGATAAGTTTTGATAGTGAAGCGGGCATTTTTCCCAAGGACCGCGACGGCAACGGCCTTGCAGAGGTCAGTATCGAAGGCGGCGTGATTGCCGTGCGCATCGTCGAGTGTGTATTCAGGCTCTTCGATGTCGATGCCGCAGGTGAGGCTGGCGGCCGCACGCACCTTATCGAGAGTTGATGGCGCGGGGCCGGCCGCCGCAGGCCGAGCAAGGCAGGAGGAGAGCAAAAGCAAGTTGAATGCAGAGAGGGTGCGCACGGATGTTGAGTGGGAATTCATCATGCTGTTGAAGTGCACGAAGGGCTCGGCAGCAATTGAGGCTCTTTTGCACGAACGGGCTGGACCGGGTTCAATGCTAATTAGTGGGCCAGCCAGGCGTCGTGGGCAGGCCGGGGTTGCTGTTGGGACGGGGATTGAAATCCGGCGGGGCGGGGTCGAGGAGTTTTCCTTTGACCATGTCGGTGGGGGTGATGCCGAGAGCGTGGCAGCCTTGTCCGCCGAGGTGGGGGAGAGTGGCGACTTTGGGCGCGGGGATGATCGCGTATTGAGCGGGGAGGGGGCGAACCGTTCCCAGGAGGCGGCCGTTGTGGAAGGCGGAGAAGAGCGAGCCGACGGGGATGTCGGGGTTATCGCTGGGCCCGAGGAAGTTTTGTCCGTATTTCGCAGCACCCTGTTTGAGGGCATCTTTTTCATCCGGCAGCTCGGCCAGTGGGGTGAGATTAAACAGCCGGTCGATGAACTTGATGATGGAGCCGTGTTCTGAAGGCTCATGGGAGACGGCATGAGCCCTGGCAAAGGGCGAGATCACAATGGCGGGAATGCGCGGGCCCTGGTCAAGAGCGTTGCCGGATGGATCGAAGGAGCGGATGCGGGGCTGGGCGTGGTCGTAGAGGCCGTCGGTTTCGTCATAGGTGATGATGATGGCGCATTGCGGCCAGTACTTGCTGGCGGCGATGGCGTTGATTGAGTTGGCCAGCAAGGCTTCGCTGATCTGGGTGTCGGAGTAGCCGGGATGGTCGTCGTTGCCGGGGAAATTTGATTGCACGGAGGGGCTGGAGGAGCGCGGCTTGAGGCCCTGGATGTTGCCGTAGCCTCCGCGCACGTAGAACACGCCGCCCTCTTCGGGCAGTTGGCCGGCCTTGATCGCGGCGTAAAAGTCACCCAGGCCCTTGAGGTGTTTTTTGGTTTCGTAGGGATTGTTGGCCTCGTAGCCGAAGTACTGCGGAGCGTCGTGGTGGGCAACGTATCCGGCGTGGGTGGCGCCGGTGGAGGGATCGTTGGGCTCCTGGTCGTAGCCCTGCTCATACCAGGCCCAGTTGACCGGTTTGTTGCGATCGCCGGCGATCTTGTGGATGTCGGCCTGCACGTCCTGGAGATCGAAGGCCGGATTGAGATCCTGGGCGGTGATGCTCTCAATCTTTTCGCCCATGAACGAGAGGGGGAGCGAGGCAAAGGTGAGGTTCGACGCCGGGCCATTGCTGGGCGGGGCTCCGCCTTCGGTAGGCTGCTTGGTACCGGCGGGGGTGAGCACGTCGAGGGCGGAACCCCAATAAGGCTGAGGATCGCTGGTCATCGGCAGAGCGGCACCGGTGGAGTTGACGTTGCTGGCCAGATCGGGGTGCTTGACCCACTGGGTTTCTCCGGACTGACCGGCGATCATGGCGATGGCGTTAGGCGTGGAAGGCCCAATGACGGTGTCGAAAAAGTTGTCAAAGAGAACGAAGCGGTCGGCGTAGTTCCACATGAAGGGCGCGGTATCGCAGTCGACGTGAGCCACCACCAGTTCGCCTTTCTGCTTTGCCGCGAGGGTCGGCAGGGGGCCGGTATAAGTGGTTCCGTCGGCGCTGAGGGCGCCTTTGAGTCCTTCTTCCACGAAGGCGTAGCGGTCGTTGCGGGCCACGTGACTGCTATCGAGATCAAGCTTGCCATCGATGGCGATGTGGCCGTGATTAACGCTGTCGATGTCTTCCGGATAAAGGAGCACGCTGGCTCCGCTGCTGTTGGTGACAGCCTGGGGAATGAGGAAGGGAGAAATGGTGGAGACGGTTCCATCGATGTTTACGATGGGCTGGGTAAATCCGGGAGTGCTGCCGGGTGGCTGCGAGAAGAGGCCGCGGGCGCCTGGATAAGTACCGAAGTAAAAGTCAAACGAGCGGTTCTCCTGAAAGAGTACGAACACATATTTGACTTTTTTGCGCAGCAACTCGAGCTTTGCTTTTTCGCTCAGCTGCGGTTCACGTCGTCCTTGCGCTGCGTAGCGGGCAACCTCGGCGCTGGAACGCGGGGCGGTCTGAACGATCTGGCTTGCGGCCTTGTCTTGAGCGCCGGCTGCGAGCGGCTGGAGAGAAAGCGTAACCGTGATCAGACTCGCACATCCGGACTTCCCCCACGCTTTTAGATCCATACCGGAATCTCCTCCAAACTACCCACGATGGACTCCCAGCGACTATGTAACATCGCATCTGCGGGAGCCGAAGCTACGCCAGCTTATAGCCAGATATGGAAATAACTGCGAATACTCCTGAGTTATCTGTAAATCGAGTGCGAATTGCTGGTTAAAATCGTTCCCGTGGAATTGTGGCCGGCTTTGCCGGAGTTAACGGGATAGCTTTCTATTTATAACTCACAGGCTCAAGGTGGGCGGTGAAGTGGCGAAGGAAGGGCGCCTGGTAGGTGAGGTGCATCCCTTGTATCCCGGTCCGATGGGCCCAGACTTCGAGGATCACTTCCACAACATAATCGATGTGGCTTTGAGTGTAGACACGGCGCGGGATGGCCAGGCGCACCAGGTCCATCTGGGCGGCGTCGCCGAACATGAGGGTGCCGATCTCGACCGAGCGCACACCGCCCTCGAGGTACAACTCGGCCGCGAGTGCAATTCCGGGGAACTGGCCAGGGGGAATGTGGGGCAGGAAGGCGCGGGCGTCAAGATAGATCGCGTGTCCGCCCGGGGGCTGCACGATCGGCACTCCCTGAGAGGCGATGTGTTCGCCAAGGTAGGCGGTGGAGGCGATGCGATAGCGCAGGTAGTCCTCTTCGAGGGCCTCGTGGAGGCCGACGGCTATGGCCTCGAGATCGCGGCCGGCGAGTCCGCCGTAGGTCGGGTAGCCTTCGGTAAGGATGAGCAAATCTTTCTGCTGCTGCGCAAGCAGATCGTCGTTGGTGCACAAGAAGCCACCGATGTTGGCCATGCCGTCTTTTTTGGCGGACATGGTGCAGCCATCACCGAGGAGAAACATCTCCTGCGCGATCTGCTTGGGCGTTTTGTCTGCGTATCCGGGCTCGCGAAGCTTGATAAACCAGGCATTCTCAGCGAAGCGGCAGGCGTCGAAGTAGAGGGGAATCTGGTGTTTTCGGCAGAGTTCGCTGACTGCTCGGGCATTTTGCATCGAGACGGGCTGGCCGCCGCCGGAGTTGTTGGTAACGGTCAGCATCACCAGCGGGATGCGATCGCGGCCGACACGTTCGATGAGTTGCTCAAGGGCTGCGACATCCATGTTTCCTTTGAACGGGTGTCTTGACGACGGCTGGCGGCCCTCGGGGATGACGAGGTCGACGGCTTCGGCTCCTACAAATTCGACATTGGCTCGGGTGGTATCGAAGTGGGTATTGTTGGGGACAACATCACCCTTTTTGCAGGAGATACCAAACAGGATGCGCTCGGCGGCTCGTCCCTGGTGAGTAGGGATGACGTGGCGATAGCTGCAAATTTCCTGCACGGAGTTACGAAAGCGGTCGAAGCTTTTGCTGCCCGCATAGCTCTCATCGCCCTCCATGATGGCGGCCCATTGGTGGGTGGACATTGCGCCGGTGCCGGAATCTGTGAGCAGATCGATGAGGACGTCGGCGGCAGGCAGGAGGAAGAGGTTGTAGTGCGCCGCCTGGAGGAGGGACTGGCGCTGCTCGCGGGTGGTCCATCGAATCGGCTCAACGCTCTTGATGCGAAATGGCTCGATGATTGTTGTTGCGGGCATGGGCGGGCTCCGGGCATCGGCGCAGGTCAGCGCCGGTGAATCAGCATGACCATACTAGATGTTCCTGAGCGGTAATGCCGGGGATAGCGACGGAGCACGTTGTTCGATGAGCGAGTTCAGTAGTAGTCGGCGCAGCTGAGGTAATAGCCGCAACGGCCGCAGACGAGTTTGCAGCGGTGGCCATCGAGGCGTTGTCCGCAGGTGGGGCAAATCTGGCAGTGGTGGTCGACGGAGTCCGATACAGCGCAGGTCTCACCACGGTTTGAAGATTCGGCAAAATCCGGGACGAAGTCGGGGTTCAGGGCGTGGGGAAGCTGCCTCAGCATGGGTGAGAGATTAGCATAGAGGGGAGGACACCGCCGTTGGGCAGCGAGCCTGCCGTGACGTCGGGTACTTGAAATATCAACCTGAGGCTGTGCTGAAGGCGCCCACGCGAGTAATTTCCCCCCTGGAAGCGGCGCACCGCGGTCTCAGCCACGATGGATTACAACCCCCGAAGGAGGATGGAATGGCAAGCAAGGCAAGTGCGGTATGGACAGGATCACTGAAGGAAGGCAAAGGCACAATCTCGACGGCGACGGGAGTGCTGAGCAATGCGAATTATTCGTTTGCGTCGCGGTTTGAGGGCGCCGATTCGGGCACCACGCCGGAAGAATTGATAGCAGCGGCTCACGCAAGCTGCTTTTCGATGGCACTGGGCGCGCAGCTCGGCGGGGCCGGCCTGACCCCGGACAAGATCGAGACCCATGCGGCCGTGACCCTGGCCAAAACCGACGGCGGCTTCGCAATCACGAAGATCGCGCTGACCACGACTGCGACGGTACCCGGGGCAAGCAAGGAACAGTTTGACAAGGCCGCGGCGGATGCCAAGGCAGGGTGCCCGATCTCGAAGCTGTTCGCCAACAATACTGACATCACGCTGGACGCCAAGCTGGTCTAGCAGCGAACCCATCTCTGACTCTCTGCTGATTTGCGAAGTCCGGCCTCTTGGGGCCGGATTTCGCGTTTGCGGGTATGTGGGCCGTCGGCTTCCCTATCAGGAGCGTGATGCCCCATCAGGTGTCTTGACACCGTTGCGCAGCATCGCCACGGATTTGACGATGCGATTCTGCCGGGTCTGTTCGCGTTTGGCTTCGCTGACCCAGCGGCAGTATTCCCGCTGATGGGTGTAGCTCAGGTTTTCGAAGACAGTCAGGAGGTTCTCTTCTTTGAGAGCAGCGGCCAGCTCGGGGGGCACCTCCACGGATCGCTGAGCGGGGTCGCGCTGGAGTTCGATCTCAACTTCGTCTCCGGGCTTCTTGCCGATCTGTTCGCGAATCGCCTTGAGAATTGGCAACATATGCTCGGGCCGGCCGTACCTAATGAGCGAGCCGGCATAGGGCACTCCGTCGAAACTGGCTTTGACGGCAACGCGGCCGCGGGTTCCAAACTCCAGCTCAACGTCGTAAGGAAAGACGACACAGGCGCCGCCCCGGTCGGCGGCCTCGATGCGCGCTTTGAATTTGTAAGTCTTGGTCATATGGAGTGTCTTGGCGTCGGCAATGGATTAATGTCCCACAAGTGCGCGGTGATCGCAAGGGGGGCAGTTGACACCCGGGGCGGCATTTGCGAGACTCAGAATTGCTGCCGGACAGGCAAACCGCGCCTGGTCTGTGTCCCGTGCCGAAGTGGCGGAATTGGCAGACGCGCGTGGTTCAGGTCCACGTACTCGCAAGGGTGTGGGGGTTCGAGTCCCTTCTTCGGCACCAAAAGTCTTTAAGCTATTTGGAAAACAATGACGTACGGCGGACCGTCCTGGTCCGCTTCGCTGTTTTTGCGACTTTTAAACTCCTTATCGGTTGCTGCTGGCACTCGCCGGCAAGATCTTCATTTCAGCCCGTATTTGCTTTCCCCTAACCACCGGAAAAGGCATGGGCTTGGCAAACAAGTCAGTAGTTCTCTACTGAACCATCAAGGTCGGAACGAAGTGGATGTCGTGTTCAGTTGACGAGGACTCCTCCCATTTCTCCACCGGACTTTCTCCGACGGACCGTTCTGCTGGTAGGTGGGCAAGAAGAACGGATGGAGCCGGTCGGGTGCGATCCGGAGCATTGGCGGTCGGCCACACGTTGATCAAACCGTGAAGGAAGCTCCGAAAGGGGCTTGTGAAACCTGCTTAGATCCTTTCGGAGTTGCTGATATTGTTTGTCGCACCTTTCACTCAACGCGATGTGAATCACGCGAATGGTTTTCGCCTGTCTCCCTGGAGCTGCCGAACGTGAAAAAGCTGAATGCAATGAATGCTTGGGACAGTGCGAAAAGGCCCGGCGCGCGCTCTGCGAGCAACGGCCGGGCCAATTTGCGTCGAGACCAGCGCGCAGTGTTACTGCACGGTAACGCTGAACGACTTCAGAACGGTTGACTGATCCCAACCTGCGCCGAACACCGCAACGCGAGATGGAACTATCAGGCGTTTCGGCTGGAAGGGCAAAACAAATCGATAACGATATTCGCCGGTGAGGCTTAGAACATCGAAATGGGAATCATCAATGAAGTGTTTCCTACTCCGACTGAAGAGGACCCCGGCTGCCAGGGACCGAACAAGCCAGCACCGAACGATGTTACCCGCACGGATAGCAACGACAACAGTAATCAGTCTTTCGACAATCCTCTACAGATTCTCCCTGACTGGATGGAATTCCAGGTCATGATGAGATTCACTGATGGCCCGGCGCCTGCCCCCAACCCGAGTGAAAGCGCCCAAAGAGGCAAGATCATTTTCGGTAAGATTGGATGCTCGCTGTGTCATACGGCGCAGATGCAGACCGCACCGGTGATGAACACCGCCGTTTTGCAGGACCGCCCGGTGAACCTGTACTCGGACTTGCTGGTGCTTTATGGGGTCAGAATTGGCGGATGACATCATCCAGAGACAGGCAGGCCCGGACGAATTCAGGACCACGCCACTCTGGGGTGTCGGCCAGCGTATCTTCTTCATGCACGATGGGAGAACTACGGATTTGTTGAAGGCCATCCGGGATCATGCATCGGCGGCGACCTTCCAGTATTCGGCTTCTGAAGCAAACGGTGTTGTTCACAAATTCAGCCACCTGGCGCCCTCGGACGAGCAGGCGGTCCTGGATTTCCTTCGTTCTCTGTAACGGAGGCGCTTAACGTGTTTGCAAGCAAACTGAACGATTTTGCTAATGCTCAGGAGGGATTATGCCGGAATATCGCGGTATCAAGAGGAGCCGAAAACAGATCGACTCGTTTTCGATGAGTGCCTTCGCATGAGTTGACGGCCTGGAGCACCGTGAGTCACTGGCAGTGTCCTCTTAAAGAGTTAAGAAACTCAGCAGACGTCAGGTATGATCTGCCAGTCGACACTGCGAGTGATCACGTGCGAAATCGCGTCTTCCTTCAAGCTGCAATTAACGGCGATCGAATTCATCCAGCAGCACCTCGGAGTGCGCATGAGATTGCTGTTGCTGCACGCGATGCAGTGACCGCGGGCGCTCAGTCAGTGCACGTTCACGCGTTTGACGATGAGGGTCGGGAAACGCTCGACGGCGTTGACTGTGGCAAGGTTCTAAGAGCGGTTCGGGCCCTCTGCCCTGGAACTCCTATCTCTCTTACAACGTCAGCGACTATCGTGCCAGATCCAGCAGAGCGGTTGCGCCTGATTGAGGCGTGGACCGAGATGCCTGATCTTGTGTCCGCTAATCAGGGAGAATCTGGAATCGTCGAGCTGTGCGAGTTGTTAATGTCGCGAGGAGTGGGGATTGAGGCTGGATTGTTGACCGCCGATGACGCGAGAGCTTTCGTCTGCTCCGGCTTAGCAGACCGGTGTCGCCGCGTTCTGATTGAACCTCTCGATGAAGACCAGGATGTTGCGATTGAGCATGCCGCCGCGATGGAGGACATTCTAGCCGGCGCGGGGATCAAGCTTGAACAAGTTCACCACGGTTACGGCATGGCTTGCTGGAAAGTCATTCTACGCGCCATCGAAAAAGGACATGGCATCCGCACAGGTTTGGAAGATGTCACCGTGCTCCCAAACGCACAGCAAGTGCGGAATAATGCCGATTTGGTTCGCGCTGCCATGCGTCTGATTCGGGGTTGAACCATTGCGCTAGTGTTTTGTCGCGGTTGCGGACTGTTGGTTGAGCTGCGTCATGGGGTTGCTCTACGCGGGAAACGATCCCTGTTGGATGCGCGTCGCCATGCGCGAAGAGGGGGAGCAGCATGGCCAGACTCGTGCGGTTCGTCTTCTCTCCCGTGATTGAAATGTGCGACGACTCAGAGGCATATCAGAGTATTGCCAGACGGCGAGGACGGACTGCAGAATTTCGCCTCAGAATCATGGTCATGTCTCGTCTCCCGGATAGATTGGGCGTTTCGAGCGGTCTGATTCGGCGGCGTGCCTGGCGCGATCAGGCTGAGCAGACTCACAGGATGGAAAGATACGTTTTGAGGGGCATGCAACCTGCCGGCAGCATCGGGTTTCTCACCGAAGTATGTGCGCATTCCCTCGTCCTTCTACGCCTGCAACTAGTGGTTTGAGACACGTCAATGTTCAACCTGAGTCCGAGACGGATCCGGGGCAACCGCAGTTTCCGGGCCGCCGTGCGGGTTTCTTGTCGCGCCGCGCCCGTAACGCCGGAGGGGTGCTGATCGGGGGCGCGGCCCTGGCGGGCGGCGTGATGCTAGGGGCCGCGGCGATCGCGGCGGTTACGGTTGCTGCGGGCCGCAAAGTTGCACGCAAGCGGTTGCAAGGCAAAGTTGTTCTGATCACCGGTTCGTCGCGCGGATTGGGCCTGGCCATCGCTGAAGAGTTTGCGCAGCGGGGCGCCCGGGTGGTGCTCACGGCCCGCGACCACGACGAGTTGGAGCGGGCGCGGCTGCTGCTCATCAATCGCGGGTTTGCCGAGGGGCCGGACCAGGTGCTGGCAGTTCCGGCCGATTTGCGCAAGCCGGAAGAAGCGGAGTATCTGATTCACCGGGTAACCGAGGCATGGGGCGGGATCGACGTGCTGGTGAACAACGCGGGGATTATCACGGTCGGGCCGATTGAAAACCAGACTGCGCAGGATTTCCGCGAAGTGATGAATACCAACTTCTTTTCCGGGCTGCACTGCACGCTATCGGTGCTGCCGCAGATGCTGAACCGGCGCGACGGTGCGATCGTCAATATCACCTCCATTGGGGGAAAGGTGGCAGTTCCACATCTGCTGCCCTATACCGCGAGCAAGTTCGCAGCGACCGGATTTTCGGAGGGGCTGCACGCGGAGTTGCGCGGCAAGGGAGTGCATGTGCTGACAGTGTGTCCGGGGCTCATGCGGACAGGGTCCCACGTGAATGCGCTGTTTTCAGGCGATGCCGAAAAAGAATACCGGTGGTTCAGCCTGGGAGCCAGCACTCCCGGCGCCTCCACCAGCGCCCGCAATGCGGCGCGCAAGATCGTGCGCGCCCTGCTGGCGCGGGAGACCGAGATTGCGATAACACCACAGGCCATTCTCGCCGCGCGCCTGGGCAACGTATCGCCGGAGCTGACGGGGGTAGCGATGAGCCTGATGAACCGGCTGCTTCCTGCGGCCGTGGAAGGCAATTCGGCTCCTTCGCGAGGAATGGACGTGAGAGGGCTGGAGCCTGCGACAGCCGCACATTTGGGCTGGGCGGCGGCGCGGCGTTACAACGAAGTTGGGTGAGAGAAGAAGGTGATACGGGAAGGGACGGTCCCGACGCACCGGGCATGAGCCAAATGGCCCAGGGAGCGCGGCGGGTCAGGCGGGGTGTTGGCGGGCGGCGCGGGCCGGATGAGGATGTCCGTTGCGTAGATCCTGCATGGCGCCCCGCGGGAAGCCGGTCGACTCACGAACGACGAGGCGGGTATCGATCTTGTATTCGCGCTGGGGAGTTTCTTTTTCTGCGTGGGCACGGAGAGCGGTGACGGCGGCGCGCGCCAGTTCCAGCCGGGACATCTGTATGGAGGTCAGCGGGGGAATGGTTACGCGTGCCATGTGGATGTCGTCGAAGCCGATGATGGAAAGATCGTCGGGGACGCGCAGTCCGGCGCGATAGACCTTGTGCAGGACCCCAATAGCGGTCATGTCGTTGGAGCACATCACCGCGGTGGGCAGCTTGCTACCGGCCAGAAGTATTTCCATGGCGCGGATTCCGCCCTCCAGGGTGTGATCGCCTTCTACTACCCACTCCGGTTCGGTTGAGATGCCGCACTCGTTAAGGGATTTGGTGAAAGCCGCGAGGCGGGACTGGGCGGAATGGAGACGTGCGGGACCGGTGACAAAGGCGATGTTGCGGTGTCCGAGCGCGGCGAGGTGCTGCACGCCCTGGCGGATGCCGTGATGGTAGTCCACCTTGAGGAGGCTGATTCCGGGGCGGTCGGGGCCGACATCGACGAAGACGAGTGGAACATTGCGTTCCGCCAGTTGTTCGAGGAGTGGCTCTTCGATGCCGAAGGTCATGATAGCCACGCCTTCCGCCTTGCGCTCAAGCATGCGGCGAATGCACAGCGACATGCGCTTGGGGTCATAGTTAGTGGAGCTGACCAGGATCTCATAGCCGTTCTCCACGGCGATATCTTCGAAGCCCTGGATGAGTTCGGGGAAGAAGGGATTTGTGATCTCGGAGACGATGAGGCCGAAGAGGCCGCTGCGGCCGGAGACCAGGGCGCGGGCCTGGGTGTTGGGAAAATAGTTCAGCTCCCGGATGGCTTCCCAGACGCGTTTCGCCATTTTGGCATTGACGGTGGGCACGTGGTTGATGGTGCGCGAAACCGTGGCGATGGAGACGTTGGCACGCTCGGCAACGGTGCGGATATCCATCAGCACGGGTCTTCGGGCGGAGGCTCGCTTGGACTTGAGCTTTTTGGTGGCCATGTTGGTTGGTCCGAGAATGCGTTTACAGGATACTCTGCATCGTTGCGCGGGGAGAAGAGAATGTTTGGTGACTCAAAACAATGAGCGGCAGCGGCGAGAGAGCTCAGGGAAACGTTTGCTGAAGTTTGCCTTTCGGGTGCACCGGCGCGCTGAAGCTGGGAAGTTACCGGACTAACCTCCGCCGGCTCGCTTAACATGGCTTCAATACGGCTCGCACCTGGAGCGCCGGGCGGGGGCGACCAGGGTTGGGAACGCGATGGATGAAAGACGGCTGTCGCTGTTGCTCGTCGATGATGATACCGAGCTATGCAGCATGATGCGCGAGTTCTTCTCCGAGGGCGGACACGTGCTCGACTGCTCGCATAGCGGCCGGGAGGGGCTGGCGCGAGCGCTGAATGGAAGGTATGACATTGTTCTGTTAGACGTGATGCTGCCGGCGCTGGACGGGTTTTCGGTGCTGGGGCAGTTGCGACAGCGGAGCAATCTGCCGGTCATCATGCTGACCGCGCGAGTGCAGCCGCAGGACCGGATCACGGGGCTCAACGCGGGGGCCGATGACTACCTTCCCAAGCCCTTTGACCCTGACGAGTTGCTGGCACGGGTGCGCGCTGTGCTGCGCCGGACCGAACCTGTGCCACTCCAAGACGAGATCGTCGCGATTGGCGGTCTGAGGCTCGATCCCGCCCACCGCGAAGTGTGGAACGAAGGGGCGGCAGTGGAGTTGACGGCCATGGAGTTCGACCTGCTGGAGTTGCTGGTGCGCTCAGCCGGGCGGGTGGTTTCGCGCGACCAGATCACGGCCACGCTTTTTAATCGCGAGGCCACGCCTTACGATCGGTTCCTCGATGTGCACATCAGCCATCTGCGCAAAAAGCTCGAGGGCGGGCGGAGCCGCATCCGGACAGTGCGGGGCGTGGGTTACATCTTTACAGGAGCGAATTGACGGTGCGGCTGCGATCGCTTTACATAGGAATTCTGGCCGCGATGATCGGCATTCTGGCGCTGTCGTTCCTGGTGTTTCGCGCGATTTCGGACCGGATGCAGCGGCTCAGCATCGACCCTATTTTCGACCGTGCCGACGAGTTGCAGCTGGAGAGCGAACGCAACCAGTTTGTGAATCACGGACCGGAGGCGTTGCTGCAGTATGAGGCCAACCTCAATCATCTTTTTGGAGGTTCTCACTTCCTGCTCGATGCGCAAGGCCGCAACGTGCTCAACGGCGAGGACCACTCGACGCTTCTGCCGCCGCCACCGGCGGTCAAATCGCGGGTGCAGACGCACGGATTGAACATCATTACTCACCGTTCCGAAGACGGGCAGTACTGGTTTCTGGCCATCGGACTGATTCCCCGGCCGCACATCTGGACATTTCTTCCCTACTACTTCCTGGTGATCGGGGCGACGGGGATCCTTTGCTGGCTGGCGGCAGTCGGGGTAGTTTCTCCGGTGCGCCGCATTGCATCGACCATCGCGCTGTTTGGGCAGGGCGACTTGTCGGTGCGCGTGAAGACTTCACGCGCAGATGAGATCGGCCAGTTGGGGCGTTCTTTCAACCAAATGGCGGAACGGCTGGAACGCCTGATCGTGAGCGAGCGGCGGCTGCTGAGCGATATATCTCACGAGCTGCGTTCGCCGCTGGCGCGGTTGAAATTTGCGGTAAAGCTGGCGCGCACGTCTGCCGACACCGGAGCGGCGCTGGACCGGGTGGAGCGCGACGTGGACCGCATTACATCGCTGGTTGCGGACATTGTGGACATCACATTTGCCGAAGGTGACCCGGCGTTGCGCGGGGCGGGGGCTGTGTCACTGCCCGAGATCGTGGGAGAGATCGTCAGGGACAGTGCCGTCGAGGCGGACATGCACCGGTGCCGGATTGAAGTGACGGGTTCGATCGATGGGACGGTCCTCGGCAATCGAGAATTATTGCGGCGGGCGGTCGAAAACGTGATCCGGAATGCGATCCGGTACGCGCCGGAACATTCCTCGATCAAAGTTTCGCTGGCCGGGGATGGTCACGATGCGATGATCGCGGTGCGCGACTTCGGACCGGGAGTACCGGACGATGCGCTGACGCGCATATTCGATCCTTTCTACCGGGTAGAAGAAGCGCGCGACGCCAACGGCGGGGGGTCGGGACTGGGGTTGTCGATTGCGCGGCGTGCGGTGGAAGTGCATCATGGCGCAATCTTCGCAGCCAATGCTCTTCCGGGGCTTCGCGTGGAGATTCGAATCCCGCTGACCGCGGTGTAACGAACGAGGCGGAGAGGCCCTGGATGCATGCGGGCAGGAACGGGATGCGTTTTTCGCGGGCCGCGTGCGGGCTTGCATCTCACTGCACTTAACATTTCTTAAGCTTCATTCTCTTGACTGTCGTTGTGTAATCACGACAACGCCTCCTTTGCACTCCGGGGGTGAATTCATCGAGGCATACAGGAGAACCAATGAAGCGTCTTCTTACCAGCGCACTCATGCTCGCCTTTGTATCCGCTCCGGCATTTGCCGCGAAGAACTCAGAAACCCTCAACATCGCAGAGGCCGTCACGGTTGGCAGCACGCAACTGAGCCCGGCTGACTACAAGATCACATGGACCGGTACCGGCACCAACGGGCAAGTCACGCTGACGCACGGCAAGACCACGGTCACGGTTCCCGCCAAGGTGGTGGATCAGAAGAATGGCGCCAACAGCATCCTCACGGATAGCAAGGGCGGCACCAACTCCATGAAGGCGATCTACCTCAACAAGGTGAGCCTTCTGCTGGAGAGCTCCCCGAACTCCGGTCAGTAGCAACTGGACAGATTTGTTTCGCCGGTGATGTCCGGGGGCCGGTTCAAGTGCGATCGGCTCCCTGGACAAGTCCGCAAACCGTTTATATGTCATGGGTTTCAAGCGACCTGTCATGGGTCCTTCCTCCCCCTTCCTCATCTCGTGGAAGGGGGTTCTTTTTGGGGGCCTGCCGGCATGTGAAGCACTGATCAACAGCGCCTCGATTTGGAGGGATTCCGCGTTCCGGGTATACTGAGGATTCGGCGAACTGCGGGCGCGGATGTATTTGCGCCTCGTTGAGTCGGGCAGGTTCACCAGCAGATTGTTCCGCCGGATTTATTTCCGGGACCGGAAAGGGCATAAGTCAGCGGTGAATTGCCGGGTTTGCGCCGTTAAACCAACAAGATCCGGATTTGGAGCACAGCAATGGCACAGGTATGCGACGTTTGCGGCAAGGGTCCGCAGTTTGGCAATAACATTTCCCACGCGCACAACGTGACGCGGCGCCGTTGGAACGTAAACCTGCAGGCGGTCAAGGCCCTGGTCAATGGCGCACCCAAGCGCATCCGGGTGTGCACCAGCTGCATCAAGAGCGGCAAGATTTCGAAAGCATAAGGCCTCCTGCTGCCGGTCAGGCCAGAGCCTTCACAATTTTGCGATCCATACAAAACCCCGTCTCCGGACGGGGTTTTGTTGTGCGCGATGGAGGGGTCACGAGGCACAGCAGACGGTCGTTAGGGTAGGATGACGGGGTGAAATCTTGAGGAGCCCGCATGAATCGCCGTACGTTTGCCCGGGCGCTGGCGACCGCCGCCTGCGCCGCCGCAGCGCGTCCCACGCTGAATGCTTCAGCCGGATCTGTTTCAGCAGTTTCCACGGCTCTGGCCGCCGAGGGCCAGGTGCCATTTTCGCTGTCGGTGATGCTTTGGACTGTTTTCACCGGCATGCCATTTGAAGACCGCCTGGCCAAAGTGGCCGAGGCGGGATACACGAATATCGAGCTGGTGGGGGAGTACAACAAGTGGGCGCCGGGAGACTTTGAAAAGGCCAACGCTGCCCGCAAGCGCCTGGGGATCCGTTTCGACGCAACGGCGGGACTGAAACACGGAGTAGCCGATCCGTCGAGCCGGGACGCGCTGATGGATGAACTGAAGCAGGCGCTGACGCCCATGGAGACGCTCAGCATTCCCGCGATGATCATGCTGTCGGGGAACGTGGTGCCGGGGATGACCCGCGAGGCGCAGCACCAGAGCTGCATCGACTCGCTGAAGAGAGCCGCCGAGATCGTGGATGGCAAGAAGATCGACGGTCAACCGGTGAAGCTGCTGCTGGAGTGCATCGACCCGGAAGAGAATCCGCGCTACTTTTTGCAATCCGCGGCGGAGGGGATCGAGGTGGTCCGCGCGGTTAACCACCCCCAGGTGCGTTTCCTGTATGACCTTTTTCACGAGCAGATCGCCGAGGGCAACCTGACAGAGAAGCTCGAGAAGGGTATCGACGTCATCGACCTGATCCACGTCGCCGATGTGCCGGGTCGCCACGAGCCGGGAACGGGGGAGATCAACTACGGCAATATTTATCGCAAGCTGGCGCAGCTGAACTACCGCGGAATGGTAGCGATGGAGTTCAAGCCCACGGGTGAACCGGTAGAGGCGTTGCGGGCGGCGAGGGCGATGGCTCTGAAGGCAGGGGTCGCCTGAGCGCGATTGCGGGGAGCGAGTGGTCTAGCCAAGTAACGGGGATGGGCCGATGAGTTCCATTTCGTAGCGGCGGAAGAAGGCCGCGTCCTGAAGAGGAGGATTGGGGATAGCGGTGGCGCGCAGGAACTCCTCCATCCGGCCCGCGGGAGTGAATGCGATCAGGAGGCGGCCTGGCTGATCGCCGGTTGATGAAAAGGTGTGGGGCACGTTGCGGGGGCCGACGATCGAATCGCCCGGGTGGAGTTCGTGGCGCGCGTCCCCGACCTGGAACATGACTTTCCCCTCCATCACGTAGAACCACTCTTCCTGGTGGGGATGAAGGTGAAGAGGCGGGCCGCCTTTGACAAGGTTAGTGTGTTCAATGATGAACAAGCCGCCGCCGGTCTCTCGGGGCATGGCCTTGAAGAGGATGGAACTGAAGCCGCGCGAGTGCTTTTCGCCGAACCGATCCTGGCCGGCCGGGACAACATGAATGGCTTCAGCAGCCTGGGTAGAGCCGGTTGAGTGGCTGAGGGCCAGGGACCGCACTCCACAGGCAGACAGGAAGGCGGCGGCGGAGCCGAGGAAAGAGCGGCGCTTCATGGATTCTCCGATCGAGATGGAAGAAGCTTTTGACTTGAAAAGCGAAGCCCAGAATCAGGCGGAGCAAGGGGATTGAGGAGAAATCTACCTCACCTTTGCAGGTTGTGCAAGGCGATGCAGTTTCTCTATTTCGGGCGAATTCAGCCGATCGGGACCAGGGCCCCTTCCCCAGGCTTACCTGAGGGCTGGTTGGCCAGCCGCATGGGAGCAGGGGTGACGCCCAGATTGATTCGTTTGCGTGGTCCTGTAACGCTTACGAGCCGGCTCCGCTGATCAAAGGTGAAGGCGAAGTGCTGCATGGGGCAGGATCCGAAGTTGGCCAGCGGGAAGGCGGGGTTGACCTCGACCCAGGGGGTGTCGAGGGTAATGTCGCCGATGCGCACGTCGGTGGCCAGTTTGCCGGCTTTCACCTGGAAACGGGTGGAGAGTGATTCGCCTTTGGCAAAGATGACGGGGCTGCTTGAAAACTTCAGACGCTGGGTTAAACGCTCGGGTATGCTCAGCCCCCCGCCGCCGGAGTCGAGTTGCGCATCGACTTCAAGGTTACCGATGATGAGGCGGGTCACGGGGACGCCGTCGGGCATACGAAAGGCGTGAGTGGAACGCTCTCCGTCCGGCTCCAGTTCGCCGGTGCGAAGGGTGAGCCGGCCGTTGGGGTAATCGAGGGTGAGAAGGTAGTCCTTGAACAGGGTGAAGCCCAGCATTCCCTGGCAGTTGCCGTCGCCGACCGGAAGGCTGTGTTCTACCGCCTTGATGGAGTGGAACTCCACGCCTGCAACTTCGAGGCTTTCTATAGATCGCAGGGGCGCTGAGCGCGCACCGATTCCGGTGGGGTCGTTGAGCCTGGCCACTCCCGCGGCGGGCAGTTCCAGCAGATGGGCAAGCTCCGAGGTGACGATAGCGTCTCCGCCGGTGCCGGTATCGACGACAAACCGGAACGGCCCTTTGCCGTTGACATGAACCAACACATAGGGCTTGCCGTGGACTATTTCCATGACGGCGGTGTGGCCGGGGGGCGAAACCAGCGGTTCGACTGCGCACAAGGCGAGGGTGGCGGGCAGGATCACGCAGACTGCGGAAAACCTGGCTACGGCTTTCATAGGCCCTCCCAGCAATGGGTGGTGCGCGGCGATGGCGCGCGACGCGACGGACACCATCAAAGTGCCCCCAATAAACGCTGCCGGCTGGAGAAGAAAAGAACGGGCCGGCAGGCTGATCCCGGAGTGAATTTTACTCCGGCCGAAATGGATGTGCTTATTTCTACGCAAATTGGCTGGGACGAGTGGCAGATTTTTTTGGACAGCGGGAAGAACGAGCCGCGGGGAATGGATGCGGGGCTGCGCTCTACAATGAACGGTTATGCCAACCATCGTCCGCTCGCACGCCAAGATCAACCTGGGACTGGGGATAGGCGCTCCCCGGCCGGATGGGTTTCATGCCCTGGTCACGGTGTATCAAACGCTGGAGATGTACGACCTGGTGACGGTGTCGGCGCGTGGGGCGAACCAGACGATCATTCGGCTTACGTCGAATGACCGGCGGGTTCCGACAGATGCGCGGAATACGGCCTGGAAGATGGTGGAGCGAGCGATCGGGTCATTGGGGATAAAAGCAGAGGTCGAAATCCACATCGAAAAGCGGCTGCCGGTGCAGGGCGGTCTCGGCGCGGGGTCGGCCAATGCGGTGGCGGCGCTGCTGGGTCTGGAGACGGAATTACACGGTTCAGGGGTCAGGTTTCAGGGGTCAGGGCGTGAGGAGGGGCAGCGGGGCTGGCAGGGGCGACGGCTGGAGATGGCGGCGGAGGTGGGGTCGGATGTGCCGCTGTTCCTCATCGGGGGGACGGTCCTGGGGCTGGATCGCGGGCAGGAGGTCTATCCCCTTCCCGACCTGGAGCCGGCGTGGTGCGTGGTGGTGGCGCCTTCGGAAGGCGTATCGACTCCCACTGCGTTTCGCGACTGGGACGCTCTCTGCGCCGACGAAGGTTTGACCACCGAAGCAAGTGCCGCTAAACTTAAGGAGTTGAGCCGCGCCTACGCCAGCGCCTTTGCGGGAGCAATCCCGGAAGGCAGGTCGCAGGCAGGTTCCTCCGGTGTCCTTTCCTCGGGAAAGGACCTGGCCGGACCAATAGAGTCCGCGCTTGTCCGCACCGGGATCACGAGCTGGATCCTGAACGACTTTGAACGGGTCGTCTTTCCCCAGCATCCTTCCCTTGCAGAAATCAAGCGTACTCTTGCGGCTTCGGGCACCCCGGAGGCAGCCTTGCATGCGTCCCTGTCGGGGTCCGGTTCAGCTCTTTTCGGGCTGTACCTGACCCGGGGAGATGCGGAGAGAGCCCTGGACAGGCTGCGCCAGCACGAGGGTGTGCGCTGCACGTTGACGCGAACGTTGCCGCGGACGCTTTATTGGCAGCAAATGCTCCAGGCGTAAGTTGACAGGCATCCGTGGTGCGGGCGAGACTCGCGGACGGCTGCCGGAAAGCAGACTTCCAAAGGCCATACGGGCTTGGAGGGCTGCGATGCTGGGCGATCGTCTAATGGTAGGACAGTGCCCTTTGGAGGCACTTGTCTAGGTTCGAATCCTAGTCGCCCAGCCAGAGTTTTTGGCAATACCGATGTTTGACGCAAGGCCGGAAAGCAGCCAAAGCCAACCAGCTTGGAGGTGCTTGAAAGATGGAAGTGGGATCGTCGACGGTGACATTGGACGAGAAGCAGCAGAGCGGCGCCGAGACCGCCAGGGACGCGGGGAACCGCGAGGCGGCGAGCGCGACTGCGGTTCAGGACGGGGCGAGCAAGGGTCGGGAGGCCAAACCGGCCGCCGAGCGCAAGCGGACCCGCAACCTGAGCGAAGACAAGCGCTTCAAGCTGTTTTCGGGCTCGGCTAACCGGCCTCTGGCGGAAGAGATCGGGCGCCACATCGGGGTTCCGGTGGGCGAGGCCAAGCTGCAGCGATTCGCTGACGGCGAGGTTTACTTTCAGCTGCTCGAGAATGTGCGCGGGGTGGATGTTTTCGTGGTGCAGCCTACCTGCTACCCGGTGGACCAGCACCTGGTGGAATTGCTGGTCATGATCGACGCGCTGAAACGCGCTTCGGCGGCCCGGATCACGGTGGTGGTTCCCTATTACGGCTACGCGCGGCAGGATCGGAAGGATCGTCCGCGAGTGGCGATAAGCGCCAAGCTGATTGCCGATCTTCTAACCACGGCGGGGGCTAACCGGGCGCTGTTTGTGGACCTGCACGCGGCGCAGATCCAGGGATTTTTCAATATCCCGGTGGATCATTTGTTTGCCAGCCCGGTGCTGGTGAGCTATTTCAAGGAGCTGAAGCTCCCGAATTTGACGGTAGTGTCGCCGGATGCCGGCGGCGTGGAGAGAGCAAGGTTTTTTGCCCAGAAGGTGGGAGCGCCGCTGGCGATTGTAGACAAGCGGCGGACCGACATCAACGTGGCCGAGGTGATGAACGTGGTCGGAGATGTGAATGGCAAGACCTGCCTGATCATCGACGACATCATTGATACCGCGGGCACGCTGGTGAAGACAGTGGATGCGTTGTTTGCCAACGGAGCGGCGGCGGTCTATGCGTGCGCCAGTCATGCCGTGCTTTCGGGACCGGCAATCGATCGCATCGCCAACTCGCGGCTGGAACAGGTCGTGGTGACCAATACGGTTCCGCTGCGCGAAGCCGGGCAGAAGCTGCCCAAGATCAAGGTGCTTTCAATTGCCGGCCTGCTGGGGGCGGCCATTGAGAGCATCCACATGGAGACCAGCGTCAGTTCGCTGTTTTCGTAGACCAGCTTTTAGCCATTAGGCTTTTAGCTGGAGCGGTGGTGAGATCAACCTTCGTGAGTAAGCGAAGATAGTTTGCCCGGGGACGAGCAGTTCCACCCGGCAGATCAACAGTAACGAGCCAGAGGCTGAAAGTCGGCAGCTGGCCCAACAAAGGGAGCGGAGCAGTCCAAACCGCAGCAGAAGCTAGAAGCTAAGAGTTGGACATCTGTGCCCGAACCAGGAATGAGAGAAAAGAATGCCTGAAGTCGTAGCAGCGAAGCCCCGCGAGGGCAAGTTCAACAAGAATGCCGCACGCCGCGTGCGTGCCGCCGGCAAGATTCCTGCAGTGCTGTACGGAGCGGGCTCTGATCCGGTTGCGGTCGAGGTTGACCCCAAGCAGATTTCCCGGATCCTGTTTTCCGATACCGGGCATAACACCATTTTTGATGTTGACCTGGGTGACCACTCCGCAGTGAAGGCCATGATTGTGGACTGGCAGCGGGAACCCATCAAGGACCGCCTGATCCACATCGATCTGAAGCGGATCGCAATGAACAAGGCCCTGCGCGTAAGCGTCCGAGTCAAGCTGCTGGGGATTCCGGCAGGGGTGAAGACGGCGGGCGGCATCCTTGACCAGGTGTTGCGCGAGGTCGAAGTGGAGTGCCTGCCCAGCGATATCCCCAGCCACATCGATGTCGATGTGAGCAACCTGAACCTGTTCGACGTGCTGCGCGTCAGCGATTTGCCGCACACGGACAAGATCAAGTTCCTCGATGCCGAAGACGCGACCGTGGCCCATGTGGTTGCGATTCGTGAAGAAGTGGCAGCCACGGCCGATGCCGATGCGGCAGCGGTGGCAACGGCAGGAACGACCGCAGAGCCGGAAGTGGCCAAGAAGGGCAAGACGGACGCGGCCGATGCGGCCAAGAAGCCCGAAGCCGGCGCAAAGAAGTAAGCCTTGGCGGAGGAGAACAGAACCGGCGGCCCGATGGATGGACCTGCCGGGGGTCATTCAAATGGACCTGCCGGCCGCGATGGAGAGGGACCGCCAGGCCCATACCTGGTTGTGGGACTTGGCAATCCGGGTCCCGAGTATGTATGGACGCCGCATAATGCGGGGTTCATGGCTATCGACCGCATCGCCGAGCAAGAGGGCGTAGTGGTTGGAAACCGGCGCTGCCGGGCGGTGACTGCGACCTGCCGCATTGGAGGTCGCGAGGTCATCCTGGCCAAGCCGGAGACCTTCATGAACCTGAGCGGGCTTTCGATAGCCGCCCTGGTGAAGGAGTTTAAAGCGGACCCGGCGCGGGACCTGCTCGTGATTTATGACGAGCTGGACCTGGAGTTGGGGACGATGAAGATCAGGGAGCGCGGTTCGCCGGCGGGGCACAACGGAGCCCGCAGCGTGACTTCGGCCCTGGGAACGCAGGAGTGGCTTCGGCTGCGCATCGGGGTGGGGCAAAATCTTCCCCCGGAAGCGATCGCGGCAGGGGCGGGCCGGCGCGGGGGCAAGGATTACCTGCTTTCGCCGATGCGCAAGGCAGACCTGGCAGTGCTGGACGAGGTTCTCGACCGGGCAGCAATGGCGACCCGGCGCATTGTTCAGGAAGGCGCGGGGCCGGCGATGAACGCGTTCAATCGCCGGGATTGAGGTACGGGGCCAGCGACCGGGGTGGAAGCCTCCCGGGCACTGTTCCGGATGAAGACGAGATCGGGTCGCGAAAGCGGCCGGAGTAGGAAGAAAGGCCGCTATGGCATGTCAGCCGGCGGCAACGGCCGGAGCCAGAGGTGCTCCGGCGGAAAGAGAAACCGGATGTCCCGTTTGTATGAAGTGATGTTTATTCTTCGCCCTGATGTGGTCGAAGAGGATGCCGACAAGCTGATCGCAGGCTTTTCCACGACTGTTACCAATGGCGGCGGAGTGGTGAAGTCGGTGGAGAAGATGGGCCGGCGCAAGCTAGCCTACCTGGTCCGCAAGTTCAATGATGGCAACTACGTGCTGCTGACGATCGAGGCCACGGGGCCGGTGGTCGCGGAGCTGGAGCGCCGTCTTCGCGTGTCAGAGCCGGTGATCAAGTTCATCACCGTGCGTATTGATGAGGAAGAAAAGCGCCTGGCCAAGGTACGGGCCCTGCGCGGGACACGGCGCAAGGTCAGCGCGGAAGGTCCGGCACATGCGGCTCCGGCGGCCCAGGCTCCGGCGACCCAGGCTCCGGCCCCGGCAGCTCCGGCCCCTGCTGCTCCGGCTCCAGTCCAGGCGGCAGCGCCTGAAGCCAGCGAGCCGGTACAGGCCAGCGCCTGAGATTTGAAACCCGCTGCCACTGATCCAGCGAGGCATGCTGGCGGTAGCAGCTCGATGCAGTCGTCCGGCTCCGGGCCGGAAACGAGAGAGTGAAGAGGAACACTATGGCAGAAGAAACGCATGCAAGAACACCGGAGTCGGGCGCACCGGCTACGGGGGGTGGATCGCAAGGTTCGACGGGTGGTCCGGGTTCCGGCCCGGGTTCGGGTGGTCCGCGTCCGGGGGGACGGCCTGGGGGCGGTCCGGGCGGCCGCGGCAAGTTTTTCCGTCGCAAGAAGGTGTGCAAGTTCTGCACCGAGAAGATCGACGCCATCCCCTATCGGGATGTACGTCTGCTGCAAGGCTTTGTGGCGGAGCGCGGCAAGATTGTGCCGCGGCGTCTGACCGGCGTCTGCACAACGCACCAGCGCCGCCTGACCCGCGCGATCAAGCAGGCCCGCAACATTGCCCTGCTTCCGTTCGCGACTCGCCACTAAAGAGGTATTTGTCGAAGCGCAAAGTGCCGCTATGGTAACTGGCATACATCTGGGTTCCAGGCGACAATCTTGCGAAAGCAGATGTAGAATCCTTCGCGGCGCAACCACTTGTCCGCATCAGTGTTAGTGAGACAAGTGGCGAACGAAGCGCTGCTTGCAACTCTGGAGATCCGAAATGGAAGTAATTCTGAAAGAAGACGTAGCCAATCTTGGTCACCGCGGAGATGTAGTCAAGGTGGCCGACGGCTACGGCCGCAATTTCCTGCTGCCCCGTAAACTGGCGCTGCAGGCTACTTTGGCGAACAAGGCCGTCATCGATCAGATGAAGGCCTCTGCCGCCCGTCGTTCCGCGACTGAAAAGGCCCAGGCGGAAGAACTGGTCACCAAGCTTGAACCGCTCGTGCTGACCTTTACCCGCAAGTCCGGTGAAAACGGTCAGCTCTTCGGGTCGGTCACATCGGCCGATATCGCCGGTGAACTGGAGTCGAAGGGATTCGACATCGACCGTCGCAAAATCCAGTTGAACGAGCCGCTCAAAGCGCTGGGCAATTACGACGTGGCCATCAGGCTGCATCGTGAGGTGACCGCCCACGTGAAGGTCAAGGTGCTAGGAGATGCCGTTGAAGAAACGACAGTTCCCGAACCTGCCCCTGAAGAAGCTGTCGCAGAGTAAATTACATTCCACCACTGCTCGCCGCCCCCCGGTTATCCGAGGGGCGGTCGTGTCTGCGGGCGGCCTTGATTCAGAGTGGATGTTGCCGGATGTGGCGGACTGCTTTAGTCGTCTGAGTGAACCACTTGCCCAGTGGACGGGTTCAGGATGAGACGGCTGTCCGGGTTCCGTTTCCCGAAGTCGAACATCGGCGTGATATCTCCCGCGAGCCCGTCAAACGAGTATCCTCCGATGCGTCCGGTCTGCCAGTTGTCTTCGATGAAGCGGATGATCGAGGTCTGGTCGGTGACGCCGTGGTCGACGTAGTTCTGTTTGGCCCATGGAGAAACAACCAGGAAGGGCAGACGGGTACCATAGCCGCAGCGCGCCTGGTAGCCGCCGAGCGCTTTGTCGGGATTGCTGCCGCATAGCCCGGGGCCGGTGAGGGCATCGCGCGAGGTCTGGGACTGGCTTACGACCGGAGCCATAACGTGGTCATACCAACCCCCGGAGTCATCCCAGGCAAGCATGACCGCGGTGTCGCGCCAGGTGGGCAGGGCCTGAAGGCGGTTGACGAAGTCGACGACAAACTGCTGCTCCAGCAGGGGATTTGAATAGCCGGCATTGCCATCCTGGTAGGCGGGGGCTTTGATGAAGCTGACCGCGGGCAGGTTTCCGGCATTGGCTGCATTCCAGAAATCCGGGATGTCGTACTGGTGGTTCGCCTGGTCCCCCTGGTGACCGATCATGGCCACCGACGAGGGCGGGAGATGATGCGGGTTGGCGGTTGAGGCGTAATACATGAACGGCTGGTGGTGGGGGATGTAGTCCTTGCGCACGCCGCCGTTGGAGGTGGTATGGGTCTGGTTGCAATTGGAGAAGCCGCCCTCGAACCAGCCCCAGGTAATCGCCTTTGGCGTTGAGCAGATCGCCGATGTTCTTGCCGCCCAGGCCGACCTGGTCGGGGCTGGCGCAATCGTCGTAGAGGGGGTCGGCGTCGCCGATCAGGGTTCCCTGCACTACGTCACCCGAGATGTCTCCGATCGAAGCGACCACTCCATGGGTCTGGCCGGAGACCAGGTTTACGGCGCCCGGCGAGGACGGCCCGAAGGTGGTGTTGAAGGAATTGTCGCTCAGGGCGAAGTGCTGCGCATAATTCCACAGTGCCGTCACGGTATTGCCGTCGAAGTAGTCCACTACCTGGCTGAGCGGGCAGCCGGAGCTGGCGGTGTGCTCGGGGAACATGTCCATGAGGCCGTGATCGAAGGCGCTCTGCTCGTCTGTATAGTCGTGGGAATCGCTGCAGACGATGGCGTCGGCCGGCCCCAGACGCTGTGGGTTTGCGGAGTTGGGGTTGTTGTTGAGCAAGCCCGCGGTGAGCAGTCCGTTCACGGTCGGAGTGGCCCAGCGGGCGTGAAATGGGGTTTCGCCAGGCAAGTTAGCGGCGTAGGGGTAGGTGGCGAAGTATTGGTCAAACGAGCGGTTTTCCTGAAAGATGACGACGATGTGCTTAATGGGCGTGGTGGTTGCGGAATTGCGGACGGGGGCGGCGTCGAGGGGCATGCCGGTCAGGGAACAGCACAGCGCAGCGGCCAATACTTGCCGGACGACAGCGGCGGGGGAATGCAGGTCGGACATGGGGATCTCCAATTCGCAGGGTTTGGCGACAGGAAACCTGGCTCTGCCGCGCAGCACCCATTAACGGCCGGTTATTCGCCACGGCGATGAATTGGTGGTCAATGTCTGGTAAAACGCTGGCTTGGCCTCATCAATTCGCCCCGAGCGGTTCCGCTCCCAGCGAGAGGCGAGCTGGGTGCCAGGGCGGAGCATGGCCAGCACCGGGCAGAGTTTTTTCTCGGCCAGATTGACCGCATGCTCGACGACCTCGGAGGTAAGCCCGGAGCCGAGCAGGGAGTAGACGATCTCTATCGACGTGAGGACGGTTGGGTGCTCATCCCGCCGGACGGCGGTGGCATCTACTTCCAGGGAATCGACAGGGACGTTCATCTTCTTCGTCAATAGGCAACGGTATTGGCGCCGCATGCCGCAAGGCTGGGCATCAACAGCTCAAGAGGCGTAGGGAGGGCTCCGGGGGCGGCGGGGGTAATCCATCGCAACCAACTGATCGTGTAGCAGAACATCCACGCGTATGTTGCCCTGGTGGAGGGCCCGGACGGAAAGATTTGTGGGCATCATCGGGGAAGCGAGATGGTAGCAGGACCGGATGGGATGTGTTGGTGACAGCGTCAGGGGCGAGGCTAAAGAAGACTACCGGCGCCATCCGCGCATTTCCCAAGACGAGAACAATGAGAAAGATGATAAGTATGACTGAGTGATTTTTTGGGGAGCCGGGTATGAGGAAGAAGCTGCAATTCGTTCACAAGGGCAAACAGTACGAGCTGACGAAGGAGGATTTCGAGCGTGCGGTCAAAGGCGTTCCGCCGGCGCGGGTGCAGAAATACTCGGTCACGATCCGCAGTCAGCGCTATCCGACGCGCCAGGTAGTGGCCTTGGGGACGGGACGGCCTTCGATCGAATTTACGTCGGCGGCCGCGTATCGCATTCTCCAGAAATTCGGGTTCGAAATCGACGTCTGGGAATAGGCGACGCGAATTACCGCCTCCCGTTGCCCCGCGCCTGTGTGGTGGCGGAAGTGAGCCACGGCAGGTCATGGAGGCTGCCCGGAGCGTTGAACCCGGGACTCACGACACCATCTTGCGACGACTTTCGGTTTTAAGCGGTGACCAGGCCTTTCGCAACCTGATTTTTAGCGAACATCTGGCGGATTCCGCGCAGCGCCTGGCGGGTCCGCTCTTCGTTTTCTATGAGGCTGAAGCGGACGTGGGAATCGCCGTAATCGCCGAAGCCGATGCCGGGACTTACGGCTACCTTGGCGTCAGTAAGTAGGCGCTTGGAGAACTCCAGCGATCCGAGGTGGCGCCAGGCTTCGGGAATTTGGGCCCATACAAACATCGTGGCCTTGGGTGAGGGCACCTGCCAGCCCAGCTTGTTGAGGCCCTCGACGAGGACGTCGCGGCGCTTTTTGTATGTGAGACAGATTTCCTGCACGCAGTCCTGCGGACCCTCCAGCGCGAGGATGGAGGCGACCTGGATGGGGGTGAATGTCCCGTAGTCGAAGTAGCTCTTGAGACGCGCCAGCGCATTCACGAGAACGGGGTTGCCGACCATGAAGCCCACGCGCCAGCCGGGCATGTTGTAGCTCTTGGAGAGAGTGAAGAACTCGACGGCGACGTCTTTGGCGCCCGGAACCTCGAGCACGCTGGGAGGACGGTAGCCATCGAAGGCGATATCGGCATAGGCGAGATCGTGGATGAGGTGAAAGCCGTACTGGCGGGCCAGTTCGACCAGGCGCGCGAGGAATGGCAGGTCCACACACTGGGTGGTCGGGTTGGAGGGGAAATTGACGATGAGGGCCTTGGGGCGGGGCGTCATGCGGGGGATGAGGTCTTCGAGCTCGGCGAGGAATTTCTCATGATCGACGATCGGCACGCTGACCACGTGAGCACCGGCGATGACCGGTCCGTAGATATGGATCGGGTAGCTGGGATTGGGCACGATCACGGTATCGCGGGAGTCGAGGATGGCCAGGCACAGGTGAGCAATGCCCTCCTTGGAGCCGATGGTCACGATGGCTTCAGAGTCGGGATTGAGATCGACGTCGTAACGGGTCTTGTACCAGTTGCAGATGGCGCGGCGAAGGCGGGGCAGTCCGCGGGAGACCGAGTAGCGGTGCGTTACCGGCTTCTGCGCGGCCTCGACGAGCTTGTCGACGATGTGGCGCGGCGTCGCACCGTCCGGGTTTCCCATGCCGAAATCGATAATGTCTTCTCCGCGACGGCGAGCGGCGACCTTCATCTCCCCGGTGATGTTGAAGACGTAGGGAGGAAGACGCTGAATGCGGCTGAACTCTTCCATAGTGGCTCCGTTGATTCCAGTGTAAGGGAGTTGCGGTGTCGGCAGGGCACGACCTGGACGCGAAGAGGCGAGGGACTCCCGATGTGCAACGCCGGCCTGATTTGGGATGAGGTGGTGAGGAAGTCTAGGCGGCGGGAGCCGCAGCACGGGCCGCGCGGGCGGAGAGGTGGAGCGCGATGGCGGTGTGCACTTGCATGAAGGGATTATAGCGCGGAAGGGGACGTGAGCCGTATGGATTGCTGCCCGGGTTGGCGGATCTTCAGCGGCTGGCGATTGATCGGACTACCCGGCCCTCGACCAACAAAAAGGCCATGCTCATGAGCGCGAAAAAGCCTGCGCCAAGTATTGCGGACAGGCTGTGGCTCATGGCGCTGCGCAACAGCACGGCGTAGGAGCACCCAAAGAGGGCGGCATAGGTAGCGAGCAGGAAGACGGCCAATTCAATGGAGTAGAGGCGACTAGCGGACTGCACGTAACGACTGAGGCGTCCCATAGCCAGCCAGTATAACCAAACACCGGAGTGCGATGCGCTTAGTGGGCGTGACCGTGATGGCCGGAGTCTACGGCGCTGGCCATCTCCTGCATCGGCACCACGCACCCGTGCATCGTCTCGCAGTTTTCGTGTTCAAACTGGATGGTGGTATGGCAGATGTTGAAGTGGTCCTTGAGAAGGTGGTTGATCCGGTCGAGGATCGAGGCGCTCTCGGAGGGGGGAATGTCGGGGATGGTGACGTGGCAGGCCATGGCGCGCGACTGCGAGCCAAGGCACCAGACGTGCAGGTCGTGGACGTTGAGTACGCCGGGGATTGCTTCCATGCCCCGGCGGATGGCATCGCGGCTTACACCGCGGGGCGTTCCTTCGAGCAGGATGTTCAGGGTTTCGCGGACGATGCCGGCCGATGACCAGAGAATGAGTGCCGCGATCAATAGCGAGAGGGCGGGATCGATCCAGTTGTGCCCGGTGAACAGAATGCCGGCGCCGCCCGCGATGACCGCCGCGGTGGACAGGGTGTCTCCGGCCATGTGGATGAAGGCGGAACGCATGTTGACGTCGCGGGCAACGCCCCACAGGAGGGCGGCGATGACGCCGTTCATGAGGACTCCGGCGGCCGCCACGATCATCATGAGGCGGGGCTGTACGGCGACGGGCGCATACAGCCTGTGAATCGCCTCAAATCCGATCCAGAGGGCAATGAGCACCAGGGTAGCGGCGTTGACAAAGGCGGCGAGGACTCCTGCGCGCTGGTAGCCGAAGGTACGTGAGTCGTCCGCCGGCCGGGTCTGAAAATATACGGCGGCAAAGCTAAGCAGGAGGGCCAGAAAATCTGACACGTTGTGCCCAGCTTCAGACAGCAAGGCAAGGGAGTGGGCCCGCAGTCCGGCGAAAAATGTCAGGGCGACATAAGCGAGGGTGGCAACCAGGGAAAAGCGGAGCACGGATTGGGTCCGGCGGGCGCGCGGCCCGGAGTCAGCAGAGGCGGGCGCGGCGTGGACATGCATATCCCTAGTGTAACCGGGGATGGGTATCGATGTCGTGCGTTTTGATGTTGCGAAGGACAGTCGCGAAAGGCTGTGGTCAGCGGGGAGCGGGCCTTACCTGACGTAGTGCCGGTCTTTTTGATTTCGGCCTTCGAAGGAAGAAAACAGAGGGAGGTTGGCGCGGATTCCCGACCACTGCTCTGCGACCACAATGCTGTTTTGAGGGTTGCCGGGCTGATAGCGCACCGAGCAAGGGAAACCGGCGCGCACGATGGTCACGTCTACCACTGCGGCCATGTTGGTGACGTCTTGAGAGCACTGGTAGTCAACCCCGCCGATGCGATAGCCATAGAGCAGCATGTTAAGGGTGCGCCCGTCGTCGGTGGGCACTTCGCATACATCAAGGAGGGTTCCGTCAACCAATCGTCCGGTCTGAGTGAGGGCGGCGCGGCGTGCCACCTCCAATTCTTCAGAGGTGGGACGTTTGCGAAGCACCATCCAGGCTCCCACGGCAGTGACACCGGCCACAACCACTGCACCGGCGGCGATCTCAATGAGTCTGGTCGCTTGAAGGGTCATGGCCTGGCTCGAGCCTGCCAGCAGGCTCCAGCTAGAGGATACCGCAGTCAGTCGCCGGCTGGCGGAAGGGCACCGGAGTGCGGTTTGAGAGCGGTGGGCGGGGGCAGGGCGGCCCGTTTCCCTGCGCTATACTCGACTTTGCATCTAGTGGGTAATCAGGCCTGCGGACGCGCGATCTCCGGAGGTTTTTCTTGGTTCTGGATAACACAGCCGCAGCGGACACGACAGCGGCACCGACCCGCGGGCGTATTCGCTCCACCACTGTGATCTGCGTTCGCCGCAATGGGCAGGTGGTGATGGCAGCTGACGGCCAGGTCACCCTGGGCGACCATGTGCTGAAGCATTCGGCGCGCAAGATCAGGCGTCTCTTTCAGGACAAGATTCTGGCCGGGTTCGCGGGATCAACGGCGGATGCCTTCAATCTCTTCCAGCGGTTTGAAACCAAGCTCGAACAGTATGCCGGCAACCTCAACCGCTCGGCGGTGGAGCTGGCCAAAGACTGGCGCACCGACAAGATGCTGCGTAATCTTGAGGCGCTGCTGGTGGTTGCGGACAAGGGGCAGACATTTCTCATCTCCGGTTCGGGCGACGTGATCGACCCCGACGAGCCGATCGCCGCAATTGGCTCGGGGGGAAGTTATGCCACGGCCGCGGCTCGCGCGCTGCTCGAAAACACCGAACTGAGCGCGCTTGAGATCGCCCAGAAGGCAATGAAGATTGCCGGCGATATCTGCATCTACACGAACGACCGCGTCACTATAGAGGAGTTGAAGGGCTGACGACACCTCGCGAGACAACGCCCGATTCACCCATGGCCATCTACCTTCCCGCCTCCGCCGAAGAACAAGACCTCTCGCTGGATGAGTTGACTCCGCGCGAGATCGTTGCCGAACTCGATAAGCACGTGGTGGGTCAACGCGCCGCCAAGCGTGCGGTCGCGATAGCGCTGCGCAACCGTCAGCGCCGCCAGAAGCTTCCGCCGGACCTGGCGGAAGACATCATGCCGAAGAACATCATCATGATCGGTCCGACGGGAGTGGGCAAAACGGAAATTGCGCGGCGGCTCGCCAAGCTGACAAACTCGCCTTTTCTCAAGGTTGAAGCCTCTAAGTTTACCGAGGTGGGTTATGTGGGTCGGGACGTGGAATCGATTGTCCGCGACCTGGTGGAAATTTCCATCGATATGGTTCGCGAGGAGCGCCTTGAGGAGGTAGAGGACCGCGCCGAGATGAACGCGGAAGAGCGGCTTCTGGACGTGCTGCTGCCGCCTCCGCCGGCGACGCCTCCTGACAAAGACGGGCATTTGCTGGCCAGTCCCGGATCGGAAAGCCACCAGCGTTCGCGGGAAAAACTCCGGCAGCAGTTTCGCGAGGGCAAGCTCGATGACCGGATGGTCGAACTCGACGTGAGGGAACGCAATACTCCCCAGTTCGGCATCATCTCCAACCAGAACCTGGAAGACATGGAGATGAACCTCAAGGACATGCTGCCCAACATCTTCGGGGGCGGCACCAAGAAGCGGAAGATGAAGGTAGCCGACGCCTTTGACTACCTGGTGCAGGAGGAAGAGAGCCGCCTGATCGACATGGATTCGGTGAACCGCGCCGCGGTAGAGCGGGTCGAATCGAGCGGAATCGTATTCCTTGACGAGATCGACAAGATCGCGGGACGCGAAGGCGGGCACGGCCCGGATGTTTCGCGCGAAGGCGTGCAGCGCGACATCCTGCCCATCGTGGAGGGAACGACGGTCAATACGCGGTACGGAATGGTGCGCACCGACCACATCTTGTTTATTGCCGCCGGAGCATTCCACGTTTCCAAGCCCAGCGATCTGATCCCCGAGTTGCAGGGCCGCTTTCCGATCCGGGTGGAGCTGCAGTCGCTGACGGTGGAAGACTTTCTGCGCATTCTCACCGAGCCCAAGGCTTCGCTGACCAAGCAGTATTCGGCTCTACTCGAAACTGAAGGAGTGCGACTGGAGTTTTCTCCCGAAGCCTTGAGGGAGATGGCCGAGTTTGCGTTCCGGGTGAACGAGACGACGGAGAATATCGGCGCCAGGCGCCTGCATACCATCATGGAGCGGGTGCTTGAGGACGTGAGTTTTCTCGCTCCGGACGTGGCGCGCCGTGCTCTTGACGACGAGCAGGCTGCGAAGCTGAGCGAGACGATCGTCAAGGAAGCGTCTCATCCACTTCCCTACTCTGAACGCATGACGCCGAGCGGCCCCGACAAGCTCTTTCTGATTACGGATACTTATGTGAAAGAGATGGTGGCGTCGATCGTGCGCGACCAGGATCTCAGCCGCTATATTCTCTGATCCGTGCGTCGCGGTCCAAAGAGTGCCAAATGTCGGTCGATTGAGGGAGTCGCACTCTCCATTTGCTCAGACTTTCTCAATTGTCTCTTCAATATCGTGGGCCGCATAGCGCGCCCGCAATACTTTCTTGTCGAATTTGCCAACGCTGGTCTTGGGGATCTCCGGGATCACGGCCCAGCGTTCCGGAATCCACCATTTGGCTACGCGCGGGGCCAGATACGCCCGTAGCGGTTCGGTACTGATGGATGCGCCGGGTCGGAGGACCACGCAGGCGAGCGGCCGCTCATCCCAGCGCTCGTCGGGCACGCCGATCACGGCTGCTTCGAGGATGTCAGGATGTCCCATGATGGCGTTTTCGAGGTCAATGGAAGAGATCCACTCGCCGCCCGACTTGATCACATCCTTGGACCGGTCTGTGATGTGGATATAGCCGCGCTCGTCGACGGTGCCAACATCGCCGGTGCGGAGCCAGCCATCGTGAAACCGGTCGAGGGCCGGGCTTCGATAGTACGAGGCGGTGATCCATGGGCCCCTGACCTCTATCTCGCCGACTGACTGCCCATCCCACGGCAGCACGGTCTCTCCGTCGCAAATGCGCAGCTCGACGCCGGGAATGACCCGACCTGTCTTGGTCATCCAATCAATTTCTTCTTCTTCGCTGCAACCGCGGGGAGGGTGCGCGACCGCGGCCACGGGGCTGGTCTCGGTGAGCCCCCATCCCTGCACGACTCTGACGCCGTATTGTTTTTTGAAACCTTCGGCCAGGCTTCTCGGCAAGGCGGCGCCGCCGCTGAAGAGCACGCGGAACCCGGAAAGGTCGACGCCTTTGGCCTGCGCGTAGTGAAACATTCCGCCGAGGATGGTGGGGATACCCGCGGCCATAGTCGGTTTCCAGGCGCGGATCATGCGGCATAGCGGCTCAGGCTGCAGAAAAGGACCGGGCATGAGCATATCGCAACCGGAAAGCAGCGAAGAATAAGGGATGCCCCATGCGTTGGCATGGAACATAGGCACGATCACCAGTCCACGATCACTGGAGTTGATGCCCACGCCCCAGGGGGCGCAAACGGAGAGAGAGTGCAGGTAGATGGACCGATGGCTGTACACCACTCCTTTGGGGTCGCCGGTGGTCCCGGTGGTATAGCACATGGCGGCGGCAGCGCGTTCATCGATCCCCGGCCAGGCGTAGTCCGGCGATTCGCTTGCGAGCAGTTCTTCGTAGCGAAGGAAATCGGGAGGCAGACCGGGCGCATCGCCGATTACGATCACGCGTTCCAGGGTATGGAGTTCCCTGCGGATGGATAGCAACAGCGGCACGAGGCTGGCGTCCACCACAACGATGCGGTCTCCGCCGTGGTTGATGATGAAGCTCAGCTGGTCGGGAAAGAGGCGGAGGTTTAGGGTGTGCACCACGGCGCCCATGGCGGAGATGGCGTAGTAGGCTTCGAGGTGCTCCTGAGAATTCCAGCACAGGGTGCCGACGCGGTCTCCGCGGTTGATTCCCAGGCGTTGGAGGGCACGGGCAAGGCGGCGGGTGCGCGCTCCGACGTCGGCGAAGGTAGTCCGCTTCAGGCCATCGCCGATCCAGGTAGCGACTTCACTGTCCGCATGAATCCTGAAGCCATAATCGAGGATCGATCCGATCGTTAGAGGGAAATCAGACATCGTTGACAACATGCGATCGGGCCTCCGGTTGAGGATGGAATTCTAGCCGATCGTCCCAAGGTGCGGTGGTCAGGCGGTGATCAAGTGCGCAGCGGTGAAATGCTTTGCATCGATGCAAAGCGCGTGCTAACGTTTTTCCGTACCTCGCGAGTCCGCGCTTTTGCAGCCAACCAGCGGGCTCTACCTGCACTCCCCTGCTTCTGAGGGAATGCGGATGGAGGCGTTCAGAAGCACACCGGGACAGGTGTGCTCGCGCCTCAGGATTCTGCGACAGCCTGTTCCCTGGAACACACATTCCAACAGATGAGGAGAACAGCATGGGGCATCCTGCGCATCACCATAAGGTCAACTACATCGAATTCACTTCCACCGACCTGGCCCGCACGAAGACGTTTTATTCGAGTGTCTTTGGCTGGCAGTTTCAGGAGTGGGGACCTGACTACTTGAGCTTCTCGTCGGAGAGCGGCGGGATCGACGGCGGGTTTGCGCGGCGGGCCGACAACGCGGCCGGCCCGGGACCGCTCATCGTGCTTTATTCGTCCGGACTTCGCGCCACTCAGGCCGCAATCGAGCAGGCGGGCGGGGAGATCGTGGTGCCCATCTTCGCGTTTCCCGGGGGCAAGCGATTCCACTTCACCGATGGAGCGGGGAATATGCTCGCGGTTTGGTCTGAAGGGGATTAAGCAACCGGAAACATTAAAAGATCCAGGGGATCCGAGCGCGGGATTGTCCGAGCGGCGGATCCCCGATCGCCAAGGGGAAGTGCACGAGATCGTTAAAGTTAAACGCCAGTCGAGGAATGCGCTGCTGTGGTTCTTCGAACTCTGGAGGACGAGCATTGCTACTACGGAAGAGGCTATTCAGTTTAGAGGCAGCCTATCTTGACGGCCGATTCTTGCCGGCGGTGAAGGATGGGAAGGAGCTTTGGAATGGGCTGATGGTGTGCACCTCCCGGGAACAAGCATGGGGCGTTCAGGCCCAGTTTCCGCAGTCGGTGCCGCACAGGTGCTGGGGAAATGGGGGATATCATCCTCAATCTCACCCGGAATCTGAAGTGGTCGGTCCGAGCCGATTTCTGCCGGCCAGCGCCGTGACATCAGGCTGGTATTGATCCCCGGGGAGCTAATGCATTTCCCGGCTGCGCCGATAGGCTGATTCAGGACCAGCCGCCGGAATCAGGAACGCGGCGCGCAGAACTACGAGGGGAAGATCCCCGAGGGACCAGGGTCGTGAACCGGATGGCAGGAGCTGTCGAGCAGTCGACCCTGGAAAGGTTTAGGATGGCAGGTGTGCAGCAGGTAAGGGCAGAAACGCCTCAACCCGAGCGGCCCCGAGGGGTGCTACTCGAGTTCCCTGCCGGACGTTCTTCCCCGGTTCCCGCACCCTCCGCCGAGGCATCCGAAGCGGGTCTGCAGCCTACCGCAGCGGGGATTGATGCCGATCGCGAGCCCGTCGCGGAGATCCCGGCAGCCCCAATTTCACCAGGTGTTTTGAAAGTCGCCAAAGCGGAAACGGCGGAGGCCGCGCCCTTGTGCGGAGATGCCGGATCAACTTTGGCGCCGGTTGAAGCGGGCAACGATCAGAGCGCGCCTGGCCAAGTGGGGCCCCCACGTCCGCGGAAGAACTGGTTTCAACGTTTGCTCCGTCCGGACCGAGCCGAACGGGACAAGCGGCAGGCGGCGCGCAACCAGTCTCCCGGACTGATTGCCCATTTCTGGACAGGCGGGGCACCGCAGGCGCACCCGGTGCGGGACATCAGTGTTTCGGGACTGTACGTGATTACGACAGAGCGCTGGTATCTCGGGACACAGATACGCGTGACGCTGACGCGGAGCGGTCCTGGCGATCCAAAGTCGGCGCGGACCATCACGGTGCAGGCGGTTGCCCTGCGTTGGGGAGCGGATGGCGTGGGCCTAGCCTTCATACCGAAGAACGAATGGAGCCGCCAGACGAGTCTTCATGCCCCGATTGACGGAGCCGACGCCCGGCAATTGCAGCAGTTTGTGGAGACCCTGCAGCTGCCTGAACCGGGGGTCGACAGGTAATTCGGGGCAGGGGCCATCCGCAACCACTTGCTTGCAAGTCTTCCGTAGCCGGCTCGGAATTCTTGGCGGCCGGGGAGAGAAGAATGCCACGCCCGGGGTGAGTCTCTCAAGTGCGATGCACAGCCTTGACCACCCAACTCCCTGATAAAATCGAGCTTTCGTCCGGCCTGTTAAATTGCCTGCAGAAAGCTCTCATAGTGCCTGAAAAAACCTCCCAATCCGTGACGTACGCCGATGCCGGTGTCGATATTTCCAGCGGCGACCGCGCCAAGGAGCGCATCAAGTTCCTTGCCCAGAAAACATTCAACCGCAACGTGCTGGGGGGAATCGGCGGCTTCGGGGCGCTGTTCCGGCTCGATCTGCAGAAGTTCAAGAGCCCGATCCTGGTCAGTTCGGCAGACGGAGTGGGGACCAAGCTGAAGATCGCGTTTGAAATGGGTCTGCACCAGACGGTGGGGCAGGATCTGGTCAATCACTGTGTGAACGACATTGCGGTACAGGGAGCGACGCCGCTGTTTTTTCTCGATTACCTGGCCAGCGGAAGGCTGGACGCAGAAGTGACAGAGAGCGTGATCACCGGGCTGGCGGAGGGGTGCAAGGCCAACGGGTGCGCTTTGATCGGCGGTGAAACGGCACAGATGCCGGGATTCTATACCGATGGCGAGTATGACCTGGCGGGATTCATCGTGGGCGCGGTGGATCGCGACAAGATGATTACCGGGGCGGGCATCAAGGTCGGCGATGTGCTTATTGGCTTTCCTTCTACGGGCTTGCACACCAACGGGTATTCGCTGGCACGTAAGCTGTTCTTTGAGGTCGCGGGATACAAGCCGGGGCAGTATGTCACGGCGATCAAGGACAAGGCCGGCGCGGCGCTGATGAAGACGCACCGCAGCTACCTGCATGTGATCCAGAAGCTGACGGGAGCGGGGCTGACCTCAGGGATGGCTCACATTACGGGGGGAGGCATTACGGAGAACCTGCCGCGCATTTTGCCCAAGGCGACCGCTGCACAGATCGAAATGGGATCGTGGCCGGCGCTGCCCATCTTTGAACATCTGCGGGAGTTGGGGCAGGTTTCGCAGGAAGAAATGATGCGCACTTTCAACATGGGGATCGGGCTGATCGCGGCGGTCCCCGCGGCCAAGTTCACGCGCGCGAAAAATCTGCTGGATCGCGCGGAAGAGAAGTTCTATGTGATCGGGCGCGTGACCAAGGGCGAGCGGCGGGTGCACTACACGTGAACAGGCGCCGACAGGGTTGGGAGGAGATCGAGCAAGGCGCGCAGGCTTCTTTACCCAGGACCAGGCTGGGCATTTTGCTGTCTGGTCGTGGATCGAACTTTATGGCCATTGCGCGATCCATCGCTGAAGGACAATTAACGGGCGTGGAGATCGCGGTGGTCATCGCCAATGTGGCGGACGCTCCCGGGCTTAACGCGGCGCGTGAGTTGGGAGTGCCATTCGAGCTGTTCGTGTCGAAGGGGCGCAAGCGCGACGAGCACGATGCGGAAGTGGCAGCCTGCCTGCGGGATTATCGCGTGGACCTGGTAGTGCTGGCGGGGTATATGCGGCTGCTGTCGCCGGAGTTCATCGCGGCATTTCCTAACCGGATTCTCAACATTCACCCTTCGCTGCTGCCGGCATTTCCAGGACTGGACGCGCAGGCACAGGCTTACGAGTACGGCGTCAAGGTCGCAGGGTGCACGGTGCATTTTGTGGATGAGCATCTGGACCACGGGGTTATCGTACTGCAGCGCGTGGTGCCGGTGTTTGATACCGATGACGAGCATGGAGTAGCTGAGCGCATTCTGGCCGAGGAACATCTGGCGTATTCCGAAGCGATCGCGCGGGTGACCAGCGGAGAATATGAGATCGTCGGGCGTCGGTTTGTGCGGCGGCAGACGGAATAAGCGGTTTACGGGGCATGGAAGCGAGCGCGAAGTGTCTGACAAGGCTGCGATCAAAGCGCTGTCAAGGGCTGAGCGACAAGTCCAACGCATAAGCCTTGACGGGACATCCATTTGGGCGGTTGCGCCGATTGCATGGGATTCCCTTCCTCTTCTCTAATCTTGAACAAGCAGACAAGACGACACAACCAGCGCGCCGGGCGATTCACGGGTGTGGTTCCCCCACCGCGGAAGGGCCGGAGTGCGTGGGGTTCGCGTGTCTGTGCGTGTAAGCCTGCTGCGCGGATTCATTGCAACCACGGTGCGATTCCGCGGCGGGCGGCCGCGGCAAGGCCGGGACCGGCTCGAGGGTCGGCGAAGGCAGGAAGAGGAAAGCATCGCGATGGCAAATATTTTGTTGAGTATCGATAAAGGCATTGAGATCGGGGCGGCGGACGCTCTGAAGTGGCTTACGGGGGCAAACAAGGCATTGCATGCCGCACCCGAAGTGATAGCGTCGCTCGCCATATTGCTTTCGGCGGTAGAAAAGCCCCTGTCGGACGTAGAGGGCGTGGCGGCCAATCCTCTGAATGTGCAACTGGACATTCAGACGGTGAATGATTTGCGCGCGGCATGGCCGGCAGTTAAGGGTTTCATGGTCACGCTGGGCGTGAAGTTCTAACCACCTGCGGCGGGGCTGATTGCACCTTCGGTGCCACGACGCCGCAAAGGCAAATCAGCTAGCGGACGATGCTGGAGGTGGGATTCACAGCGGGCACTTCTTCCACCCGCGACGAAAGACTTTACAGAAGGCAGGAAGGCTCCATGGATGAAGGTGTTATCGAACGTTTTGCAGCACCCGAAGACGTCTGCAGCGGGGGTGCTGATCGGGCTCATCAGCATCAGCCAAGTGCTGTCACAACAGGGCATCACGCTGGGTAAGGCGGGGACCGGAAGCAAGCTTGAGCTAATCAGTGGGCTGGCCAGTGCGGCGCTCGGTCTGCTGGCGCGGGACCCGGCTACACCAGACAGCAAAGGGTGATTAAGAAAATAAAAGGGGTCGCTTCGAACCTGGGGCGGCCCGGAATCTTCGTTTGGAAACTTCGATACGATCTACAGATCTTAATAAAGACTTGCGTGATGTGTGGTCTTCACTCATGCAAGTCGCAAATAGATTGAAGTGCCTGGCGGGGACTGCACCTCGCCGCCCATGTCGCAATGATTATCGGGTCACTGCCTAAATCGAACCCGGCTCATATGTGACACTAGCAAGGTTGGAATTCGACCTATGGCTCAAGGTAATCGCCGGGAGTTTCTACACGGGGCGGGCAGCGTGCTTGCGGGTGCTGCCGGGCTGTCTTTTCTCCGGAATTCCATGGCCGATGGCGCGCAGACTTCTGGCTTCAACCAGTCAGCGAATTCGAGAAAAATCCGGGGCGTCATGATCGACGCTGCACGCGTTCCCGAGACGCTGGGCTACTACCGGAGGGTGATCGAGTTTTGCGCCGACTGGCGGATGAACACGGTTCATTTTCGGCTTGCCGACGACCAAGGAACGGCCCTGCGGTTCGAATCTGTTCCCGGCCTGTTCACTCATGATCATGCTTTCACGCCGGACGAACTCGGAGGCCTGGTACGGTTCGCTTCCGCCCGGGGCGTCGACGTGATTCCGGAGTTGGAATCCTTCGGCCACACTGGTTTCATTACACGGTCCACGACTTATGCGCACCTGCTTGATGCCACTCCCGAAGGTTCCTCCGAATTCACAGGGGTCATTCCCGTCCACCCTGAAACGTTGCAGCTCTTCGCGAAGCTTTACCACGAAATGGCCGGTATCTTCCCTTCCGCTTATCTTCACGGCGGATGCGACGAGGTCAACTGGGGAGGTTCGGCACTTTCGCAGCAGGCGTTGCGGTCGAAGTCCCGCCCGCAGATCTGGGCAGAATACCTGAATGCGCTGAGCCATATCGCCGAGGGTCTGGGGAAACAGTTCATTGTGTGGGGCGATTTTGTACTTCACAAAGAACCCGAAATTCTCAACGGCCTTAACAAAAGCATCATCGTGATGGATTGGGATTATTCGAGTACGAGCGCCGAGAAGTTTCAGGATGCATTGGAGCAAGTTAAAAGGCACGGAGCGCGAGCCATTGGCGCGCCCGGCCTGATCAGCTACCGATGGGGTGCACGGGCCGGCACGGAGCAGCTGCGCAACATCGACGCCTTCGCTCGGGCATACCTGGAAAGCGAACACCCCGCATCCTTGGGGGTGATTCTCACCAATTGGGTTCCAAGCCGGTACGTGCAGAATTCGATGTGGGACGGATTTGCCTACGCGGCTGTAGCGTTCAATGAAGGAACGACAGCGGCGCGGAAGTCAGCATTTCGGCGCTTCGTGGAACGGCACTATCGCGCCGAGTGGAATGAGGACTGGAGTAAAGCGTTCGAACTGATCTACGACGCGGCTCCTGAATATGGGGAGAACGCGCCATCGGCTGGGCTGGGTCTTCGGATGCGAGTTCCATGGAGCACAGATGCCGAGTTTCAGGCCTTGCTCGGGCAGCGCTCTCCAGGCTCGAATCCCTTCACTCACCTTCACGATTTGCTGGTTTCTCTGCGAGCGCTGGTGCACGCAAATCACTCCGACTTCCGCGCCTTCGCGCTCTGCGTTGAGTATCTCCAAGTTGTTTTCTGGCGCGAGTCGCTGATTATCAAATCGGTCACTCAAGGGCGAGTCGGCAAGAGCCGTCCCACCCGCGCGGAGGCGGCTGCCCTTATCCAGGAGATTGCGGCACGCGATCGTCAGCTTGCGGCCACGCTGTCGAGGGATTGGGATGAGGGCCGGCCAGCGGATTCTTCGGCGAAGACAAAACCACTCTTCGGAATGGAGCCGAAAGACCAATTGGTTTTCCAATTCGCGCGGGCGGCGGCCTATTCGGCTTCCCTTTCGCAAAATCCGGAACGCGTCTATCAGCTTCTGGGTGGTGCGCAGCCGATGGCGACTAACATCGGCTGATGCGCAGTGAGCAAAGCGGCGATGACGATGACCCGCATCGCTGCTCCAGTTATCGGACTCATCCAATTTTTCGGTCTAGGCGTTGACTTCTCGGGCTTCGCCCAGGATGAGTTTGTAGGTCATCTGTTTGCGGCCGCGGAGGATGGTGACGGTGATGGTGTCGCCGGCCTGGTGGCGGTCCATGACGGAGGAGATGTCCTGGGGGTCGGTGATTTGCTGGCCGTCGATGGCGACGATGAGGTCTCCGCCGAGCATGATGGGGGTGTTGCCGACGTAGGCCTGTTCGGTGCCGCCGTGGAGGCCGGCGCGTTCGGCGGCTCCGCCGGGGATGACTTTCTGGATGAGGACGCCGTAATCCGCAGCGAGGCCCATCTGTTCAGCGAGGTCCGGTCCGATCGCATACGACACGATGCCGAGGGAGGGACGCTTGACGCGGCCGAAGCGGGTGAGGTCGGCGAGCACGGCCTTGGCCGTGTTGATGGGAATGGCGAACCCAATGCCGGAGCTTTGTTCAGCACCGTTGGACGCGATCATGGTGTTGATACCGATGACTTCGCCGCGGGAGTTGAGCAGCGGTCCGCCGGAGTTGCCGGGATTGATGGCGGCGTCGGTCTGGATGGCGTCTTCAATGGGGGCTCCCTCGGCGCCGCGGATGGAGCGAATGGAGCTGATGATGCCGCGGGTCATGGTGCCGGCGAGGCCGAAGGGGTTGCCGATGGCGTAGACCTTTTGTCCGACGGATAGTTCGGAAGAGTCAGACAAGGTAACGGGCTGGAGATTGGGTGCGTCGATCTGGAGCAAAGCCAGGTCGTGCACCTTGTCGGTGCCGACCACCTTGGCCGCGTAGCGGTGCTTGTTGCTGAGCTGGACCTCGATGCCGCGGTTGGCGCCTTCGACGACGTGGAAGTTGGTGAGGACGTGGCCGGACTTGTCGAGGACGAAGCCGGAGCCCTGGCCCTGCTGGGGAACCTGACCGTAGAAGAAGTTGAAGACCAGCGTGGTGGAGGTGATGTTGACCACGGAGGGCAGCACACGCTTGTAGACGGAGATGTTGTTCTGTTCTTCAGAGTCGTAAGTGGGGGCGGCTTCAGCCTCGGTGAGTTGAAGGGGCGAAGCAGAGCCGTGCAGGCCGGTGAGGGAGAGACGGCCCAGCCCCGAATGCATGTGGGTGGTTGCATACCAGAATCCGCCAACCAGGACCAGGACCAGGAACACGCGGCGCAGTTTCATATCGTATCGACCTGACAATCCCTTTCTCAAAAAGGCCCGGGGGCTGCGAAACGGCCGCATGGCTTACGGGGCCGTAAGCGGCTCGAAATTCGTGCCTCAGTTCTATTCTAATGAACCTCGGGTGGGTGAATTGTTGCGGCCTCGGCCTGCAAGCGCTGCCAGATGTCGCGGACCCGGGCTTCAAGGGCGGCGAGGTCGCCGGTGTTGGAGAGGACGAAGTCGGCTCGGGCGGCCTTTTCTGCATCGGGCATCTGGCGGGCGAGGCGGGTACGGGCGTCGGCTTCGGCGGCGGCGCGGGCAGCGGGATTCTGGGGTTGAGCGGCGGCGATGCGGTCAGCGTAGCGGGCGATCTTGAGGTCGTCGGGGGCGGTGAGGACCAGGATGCGATCGAAGCGATTGCGCCAGTCGGCGAGCAAGTCGAGCGGAGCGGGGAGTGCTCGGAGGACCGACCCGCGGAGACAACCTGATGTTCGGCACGGGCGCGGGCATCGCGCTCGACTTCAAAGATCAGGGCGGATTCGACGACGGCGACGGCGCCGGGTTCGCGGGCGAAGACATCGGCCATCCAGCGCTGCTGGGCGGCAATGACGGCGGGATGGACAATGGCGTTGAGGTCCTCCAGGCGGCCTTTTTCAAAGGCTAGCCGGGCGAGAAGGGGGCGGTCGAGGCGGCCGTCGGAGAGAACCACTTCAACGCCGAAGGTGCGGACGATTTGGTCGTAGACGGCATGGCCGGGCTCCATGAGGGCGCGGCCGAGCTCGTCCGCCTCGATGACGTGAGCGCCATGGGAACGCAGCAGGGCGGCGACGGTGCTCTTGCCGCTGCCGAGCCCTCCGGTGAGGCCGACTCTCAACATGGGATTGCCTGGGTCATGGCTTGGGGAGACTGCCCCTCTTTGCAGCTTAGCGCGTCGGGTTCGAATCGGCGGTGGACATGTCGGGCACGACGGGCAGGGTGGGAATGCAGCGGTCTTTGACCGCATCCCAGGACTGACCGCGATTGCCGGAGAGGGCTTGCGCTTCGTCGGCGGCGAGGGGTTGTTCGCAGTAGAGCCAGCGGGTGGGGGCTGGCGCTGCTGGGCCGGAAGCCTTTGAGCCTGATGCGCTTCCCGCGGGCGCGTAGAGGTAAACGGCAGCGGCTGACGCGACGCTTTCCCTGGTCTCATTCTCCGCGGCTGCATGGGCGGCATCGCGCTGCACGGCGATAGCGAAGCTGCCTTGCTCATCGGCGCCCAGGAAGGTGACGTCTTCGTCGTATAACTCGGGCTGGCAGGGATCGTTCGTCGCCGCGCAGGTGTCTTGCGACGGGATGTGCCGGGCATGTTCATGGGCGAAGGCAGCGCGGAGCAGATCACCCTCGGGTGGGTAGAGCTCGGTCTTTTTGCCGGTGCGCAGGTCGGCCAAGGCAAGGCGTTCGGGATGGGCGGGTGCGAAGTGAACGGTGTTTTCGACGAAGACCGCCTGAGCCGGCGCGATCTGGTCCAGGCCAATGCCGTAGAAGGTGGGAAGCGGCTTAAAGTCCTTGCCTACCACGATCATGGATCCCGCGGACGGGTTGATGTTGAAGGACAGAACCAGGAAGTCGTCGATGAACGTGGCGCTTTCAGGGCTGCCTATCTGATCATCTTTCTGGTCCGCTTTGGGTTCGCGGCGTAGAACTGCCCCGGAGGCGCGGTTCAAACGCACCAGGTGGGGATAACCGGTGAGAGTCCCGTCTTTGATCGGAAGGTAGGCCACGTAAACGTAGCTGTCGTTGTGGGCTTCGAGGCCGGAGACGTCGGTGTCGAGTTCCGCGCTGCTGAAGGACGCTGCCGGGATCTTGCTGGTCTGAAGGACCTGGCGCAGGGTTTCGGAGGTACCTGCGAGGGGGAGGAGCAGAGCGGCGATCAACCCCGTCAGGGACGCATGAAAAGGGCGCATAGGAGATGCAGTATACGTCGCCTGCTCGATGGTGGCGTTGCCGGAAGTCAGGCGCGAGTCGGTGGCAGGTTTCGCCTCATCTGCGCAGCGCGGACGGTGTTGGCCATCAGCATGGCGATGGTGAGGGGGCCGACCCCGCCGGGGACGGGGGTGTAAGCGCCGGCTACTTCGTAGGCGGCGGGGTGAACATCGCCAACGATGGTGGAGCCGCGTTTTTCGAAGGCGACAAGGCGCTTGGCGTTGCCGGCGAAGTAGCGATCGAAGTCTTCGCGGGTGGTGATGCGGTTGATGCCGACGTCGATGACCGTCGCGCCGGGGCGGACCATCTCGGGGGTAATGAAGCCGGGCCGGCCGATGGCGGCGACCAGGATGTCGGCGTGGCGCGTGATGGCGCCGAGATCCCGGGTTTTGGAATGGCAGATGGTCACGGTCGCGTTCTCGTGTAGCAGGAGCATGGCAGCGGGTTTGCCCACGATGTCGCTGCGCCCGACCACGACAGCGTGCTGGCCGGAGATGGGCAGCTTGCTGCGCTTGAGGATTTCGATCACCCCGGCGGGCGTGCAGGGGGCCAGGGCGGGGCGGCCAGCCTGGAGGCGGCCGGCGTTGACGGGGTGAAAGCCGTCCACGTCCTTGTCAGGGTTGACCGCGTCAAGGAGGACCTTGGTATCGACATCTTTGGGTAGCGGGAGTTGGATGAGGATGCCGTCGATGTCGTCGCGGTCGTTGAGGCCATGGACGACGTCGAGCATGTCTTCGGTGGTAACGGTTTCGGGAGGAGTGATGAGGTCGCTGTAGAGGCCGAGGTCGGCACAGGTCTGGACCTTGCTGCGCACGTAAATCTCTGAAGCCGGAACGTGACCGACGAGCACGGCGGCGAGGCCGGGACGTATGCCGGTCGCGGCGAGGGATTCAACCTGTTGGGCAACTTCTGCCTTGATTTCCGCGGCGATGGCCGCGCCATCGAGAACCCTGGACATTGTTCTCTCCAAGGATTCATGGTAGCGGATTCGGCTGCGGCATCGGGATGGGAGAGGCCCGTGGGTAGGGACCTCTCCGTGGACTCTGTCACCTGAATTGAGGCTGCAATGGGAGCAGGCGCAATTCGGGTCGAGGCGATGGCAACAGTTGTTCGTGCAAGGGCATGAAGGTTCCGGGGTGGCTGTGACGCAGCTTGAGCTTGCTGATGTGGACATCGTAAGGGGCGTCAGGTAACAGGGATTCAAGGACAAAGGTTTCTGCGCCGCCGGAACGGAGCTCGCGATAGCGATAGATACCGACGGAGCCTTCGCTGGTTTCGGTTCCGCCGGTGGGGAGCTCGAGAAAGCGCTGCGCATCGGCGACGGCAGGAGGGGAGTGGGTGTCGCCCGGGTTGAGGCTCTCGGCGGCGTAGGAACGTACAAGCTTGGTCCAGTAGCGGGCCAGCAGGTCGGTCGAGGCAAAGAGGTCGGCCCAGACGATTTCTCCGCGGACGGCTACCACGACGCCGATGGCTCCCTGCTTGCGAAGTTCCGCCATGATCTGCTCTCGGGAGTGGGTTAGCGGCGCGGCGGCATCGTCGACCTTTTGCCTGACTTCCGGGCTGGCCATAGCCTTGGCGTAACTGGAGGTCGCGAGGGCACTGAAGCCGTCCGGGGACGGGGCAAGAACGGGGCCGCCAGAGGCGGCTGGAGCGGCATTGAGAGCAGCGATCGCGCCATGAACCGAGTTCCATACCTGCTGCTGATCCTTGGCGGCCATGGCCTGTTCGCGGATGGTGGGCTGCACCATGAAGCCGGCGGATGGGGCTCGGGATGAGGCGCCGAAGACGGGAGAACTCTCGGTCCAGCGGCCCGGCTCGATGCAGAACACGGAAAGGTCGATGGGATCGGCTCCGGGTGGCACGATGCGGTCCTTGGCAATGACTCGATCCTGTTTGCCGCCGGTAACAACTTCGCCGGCAAGAAGGAGGAGAGGCTTGTCTGAATTGTTGACCAGGACAAGGGTGTTGACCTGGTCGCCACCGCGGGGGTGGGGGACGGGAAAGTCTTCGCGGGGACGCACGAGCCCGCGCAAGCGGCCGGCCTCGGTTACCTCGACAGCGCCACTTTTGAAGCCCTCGTCAAGAGTCAGAAAGGGAGTACCGGGTGCGACTTTGCCGTTGCTGCGCACCACCGGAAACAAGAGCAGATTGCCGCTCTCGATGGGAGAAAGTACGCGGTATGCGGCAGGAGATTCGACCGGACCGGCTGCGGCGCCGACAGCTTCGTGTTGGCCAAGAATGGCAGTGAAGCAAAACATGATGGCGGCGAACAGGAAGCCGGCGGCGATGTTGTCGAGCGGCCTGTTAATGCCATATCCGGGTGCTTTGTGGTGATGCCTCATTGGGAATCCTTTCGGTCCTCGGGACATTTCCCGCGCTGCGGGAGGGAAATGACTGCGATTTACCACTGCGACCTGAGAACGGAAAGGTGGAGGTTTCTTGCGGAGATTTTTTGCGGTATCTTCGTTGCTTAAATCGAGGTCGTGCCGTCGAAGGGGTGAGCAAGAACGTGAGCCTGGCGCCAACTCGAACCGTCGTAACGGCAACAGCGATGGAGCCGGGGGCGCACTGCGCAATTGCTCCCGGGCTGCTTGAGGCACTGTGGGTGAAGAGCGACGCGGCGGCGTGCGGATTGGAACGGGCCGAATTCGAGCATGTTCTGCTTGGCGCCGGGCTGGCGCAAAACTTCGGGCTCACGCAAGGCACGGCGGCCGAAGCCACGGTCGCACAGCAGGAAGCTTTCTTCAACGGACTGCAGCTCGCCGACCTGGTGCTGGCGCGGGCCTGTGGCGCCGGCAAGGAACTGGCGTGGGCGCGCTTTATCGCCTTGTACCGGGCGCCCCTGCTGCGGGCGGCAATCGCCATTACTGGCGGCGATACAGCAGGGCGCGAATTGGCGGACGGTCTGTACGCGGATTTGTACGGCCTGACGGTGCGGGATGGGGAGCGCCGCTGCCCTCTGAACTCTTATAGCGGGCGGGGATCATTGATGGGATGGCTGCGCACAACCCTGGCGCAACGCCATGTCGACCACTACCGTCGAACCCACAGGGAGGAGCCGCTGAACGAAGCGGATTCCGGAGCAGGGATGTCCGCGCAGGAGTCCGCAGGAACCCCCGGGCAGGCGGCGCTGGAATTGGTTGCGGATGCGGTGCGCGAGGCATTGGCTGCGGAGGGTGCGGAGGAGAGATTCCTGCTGGCGGCGTATTTCCTGGATGGGCGGCGGCTCCACCAAATCGCGGCGGTGCTGGGAGTGCACGAGGCCACGGTCAGCCGCAAGTTGAAGCGGACCACGGATGGGGTCCGGAAGCGGGTGATCCGGGGTCTTGAGCGTCGCGGCCTCAGCCGCCGGCAGGCAGAAGAGGCGCTCGAAACCGATCCGCGGGATCTGACCGACGCAACCGGTCATACCCGCTGGAAAGAACTGTTGCAAAGTTCCGGGGCAGGAGCGTTCAAGGAGCAGGCGGAACGATGAATCGCAGGGAACAATCCGGGCTTCATCCCGACGCCGACAGCCTGAGCTCCTTTGCCGAGCAGGTATTGCCGGGGGCGGAACGTACGCGCATCGCAGAACATCTGGGCGGGTGTGCGCGTTGTCGGGATGTGGTGTTCCTGGCCCAGGCGGCGGTAGAAGCAGAGGCGCGGGCGACCGGGGTGGCGACCGATCCTGCAAAGCCGGAGATGTCGGACCCGGCGGGTCGGCCCTGGTTGGGTCTGCCAGGGCTGCGGACCAAGGGCGCTGGGGCCTGGGCAGTTTTGTTGCCGGCGGCAGCATTGGCGGCGGGTGCGGTTCTGGTGTTCTGGGTTGAGAAGCCGCCACCTGCGAGGGAGAATCTGTCGGTTCGGGTTCATGCCCCGGAAACGCCCGCTCGGGACGGAGAACAGGCTCTGAAAATTGACCAGAGTGCCGAGCCGAAAGCATCGTTCTCTCCTTCGCCAAGTCCATCCGGAAGAGAGCGCAAGGCGCAACCCGCAGGCAACGAACAGACTCAGCTCCGGAGCCGCGCGGAGCAGGAAAAGGACGCAGCGCCAAGGGCGGGGCGGGCTATGGAGAGCGGGAGCGCAGCGCTGGTCTCTTCCATGGCGCAACGGCAGATGAAATCGATATCTCGGCCTGATTCCAGGGCACTCTGGGCGCCGTCGATGCATGCATCTGCGTCGCAGCCGGGATTTACGGATGCCAACGGGCTGGATAACGGCAGGCACGATGTGAGTGCGATTTCACAACTTGCATTGAGACCTGAAACGAGCGCGGCGGACGGGGGGGCGGGAGCAGACAACGCCCGACGGACAACTCTGGCGGGGTTCGCGCAGCCGGGGCCCACTCCCGCGACGGCGGCAATCGGCGCGCAGGGAGCGAGTCTTCCCCGAGTGGCGTTTTCCGCGGTACGAGGATCAGGGGCGGGAACGGCGATGCTCAGACCTACCCAGTTTCTGCTGCCCAGCGGCCTGATTTCGATTTCAGTTGCGACAGTAAAACAGCGCACGGTGGCGATTGACGCGCAGGGATCGGCATTCTTGAATGGTGAGGAAGGAAAGGGTTGGAGGCCGATCGCGCCCTTGTGGAGGGGAAAGGCCGTCAGGGTGGAAACGAATGCCCAGGGAGCACTGCTGTTCCATAGCGCAAGCACAACCCCGGGGCCATCGGAATATGCATCGAATCCGCAGCTGAACAAGGACGCTCCCCACGCCGAGGGCCCCCCGGAGAAAGCAATGGAACGGCGGAAGGCCGCAGAGGAGCAGTTGAGTAAGGAAGAGGCGGGCAAGGACAGGGTTATGAACGCGTCCAAATCCAGCACCGATCTGGCCCTGCCGGCCAACGCTATATCGGGCAACACCGCTTCTCCGCTGATGCCGACCGGACTGTTCCGGCTGGTGACGGACCGGGGGGAGAAGTGGGTCAGCGCAGATGGGAAGACCTGGCATATCGAGAATTGAGACCCCACAGATGTGCAAGGGGAGGGCCGCGGCGGCATACCCGTAACTTTTGGCGCGCGTGGAGCGTGTCTAGCCTCCCTTAAAGTTTCGCTCCTGGCAGGCCGAAGATATGGAAAGCACCTCCTCAGGCACACTGCGGAGCACGGGACGGGCCGGGCTGTGCCGGCTGGTCCCGTGCCGAGCCTCGTCTCGCGGGTCGAAGCGACACTCGATGGGGAGAGGGAGGGGAGATTGCGGGGGCTGGATTCGAGCAATCCGGTACAGGGGTGGTCGTGATGCAGAGGGCGGAGTCTAAACCCGAATCCGGGGCAACTGTGGCGGAATCATGCACGAGCCTGAAGATGCCGCCGTTTCCGCAAGTGGCGCTGAAAGTTTTGCAGCTGGTCGCCAATGAGAACGTGCAAATCGGGACGCTGGGTGATCTGATTGCGTCGGATCCCGCGTTTGCAACGGAAGTGCTGACCATCGCCAACTCCCTGCTCTATGCGCCACGCTATCCGATCAGGAGCATTCGCCAGGCCATCGAGATCATGGGAGCAACGCACTTACAGGGGGTATGCCTGACGGTCGGAGTGCGGGCTTACCTGGGCAAGTGGCTGGGGCATCCCGCCATGCGAACTTTGTGGCGTCACAACATGGCGTGTGCGCTGGTTGCGGAGCAGATTGCTTCAGCGGGGACCACGGACCGCAATATTGCCTTCACGGCCGGGGTATTGCATGGGATCGGCCTGCTGGCTCTGGCGGTAATGCGGCCCAAGGAATATATCCACCTGCTGGGGACGCACATCGGGCCGGCGGAATCTCTGGCCGTACGCGAGCGAGAGCTGTTTGGCACCGATCACGGCGAGATTGGCAGGATGCTGGTGAGGGATTGGCAATTGCCGGAAGACTTCGAAGCGGTCGTGTCGGGCCCGAAGCCGCCGCACGGCAGCGGCGGATCGTGGGACGTGGTTGAAATTGTCTGTCTCAGCTGCCGCATGGCGGACACGGCCGGTTATGCCGCGTTCCCCGCTTGTCATCCGGCTCCGTTCGCGGAACTGCTGGATGAATTGCCGCGACGGGAGCGCAAGCTGTTCCATGCCGATGTAGAGACGCTGGGATTTGAGTTATCGAAAAAGATCGCGGCGGTGGAAGGGGCCTGAAGTACTGAGCCGAACTCTCGACCTTCAGGCCCACTTACGTTTCAATCCTGAGCAGACTTCGCATGTCCGGTTTCGCTATCGGCATCAGGTTAGAGCCTCTCTTGTCCTGAAAGGGCGGAGCCTCGACGCAGGTTACGAGTCGCAATGGCGGAGGCGATAGTATGGTTGGGCCGGCGGCTGTGCCTTTCGACGCAGAGGCTCCACGAGCCGCGGAGCAGACGGGGGCGCGATCGGATGAACAAGCGGGATTTTCTGAAGGCATCGGGAGGGTTTGTTACGACCAGCATGGTGGGGAAGGCATGGGGCGGGCAGCAGCCGTCTGAAGCCCCGGCGGGTGCGGCGAAGGGTCCCCGCACCAACTGGGCCGGGAACCTGACCTACGGCACTGAGAATCTGCACATGCCGGGGTCAGTGGACGAAGTGCGGAAAGTGGTGAAGCGCTGCGCCAAGCTGCGGGCGCTGGGCACGCGGCATTCGTTCAACGCCATAGCCGACAGTAAAGACAACCAAATTTCCCTGAAGCGGCTGGATCACATCGAACTCGACGAAAAGGCGCGCACGGTGACGGTGGGGGCCGGGGTAGCGTACGGAGTATTGGCGCCCTACATCGATTCGCGGGGTTACGCGGTGCATAACCTGGCTTCGCTGCCGCATATTTCGGTGGCGGGTGCGTGTTCCACAGCCACTCACGGATCGGGGCTGCACAACGGCAATCTGGCCACGGCGGTGGCGGGTCTGGAGATGGTGACCGCGGACGGCGAGGTTGTCAGGCTGACGCGCGAGAAGGACGGTGACCGGCTGCGGGGCGCGGTGGTGGGACTGGGAGCATTGGGTATCGTGACGAGCGTAACGCTGGATGTGCAGCCGACGTTCCTGGTAGCGCAGACGGTGTACCGGGATCTGTCGTTCGACCAGCTGGAGCATCACTTCGAAGACATCTTCGGGGCGGCGTACAGCGTGAGCCTGTTCACCAACTGGCAGGACCATCGCGCGTCGGAAGTTTGGATCAAACGGCGCGCAGGAGGCGGGACGACTCAAAGCCCGGCGGAGTTTTTTGGGGCGCGGGCCGCGAAGGAAAAGCTTCACCCGATCGAAGGGCTGTCGCCGGTGAATTGCACCGAGCAGCTGGGGATTCCCGGGCCCTGGTACGAGCGGCTGCCGCACTTCCGAATGAACTTCACGCCGTCGAGCGGCCAGGAGTTGCAGACGGAATATTTCGTGCCGCTGGAGCACGGCTACGAGGCGGTGATGGCAGTGGAGAAGCTGAAGGATCAGATCACGCCGCACCTGCTGATCACAGAGCTGCGCACCATTGCAGCCGACAAGCTGTGGATGAGCATGGCGTACGAAAGGCCTTCGCTGGCGATTCATTTCACGTGGAAGCCGGAGTGGCCGGAGGTCAAGGAAGTGCTGCCGCACATCGAGGCGGCGCTGGAGCCGTTCGGACCGCGGCCGCACTGGGCCAAGTTGTTCACCATGGCGCCGGGGCAGCTCGAGTCGCACTACGCGCGGCTGGGAGATTTCAAAGCGCTGGCGAAGGAAATGGACCCGGCGGGAAAATTCCGCAATGAGTTTGTGGAGCGGAACCTCTACCAGGCGTGATGGGAGCGCCACGGCCCCAAATCAGCCCTTGCGACGATAGAGGATCTGGAACTCGTAGCCGGGGTTGGCGGGAAACAAGCTGGCGACGTGGCGCAGGCGTTCGGCCAGGGCGGGGGCTGCGAGGAGGGGATATTCGCGCTCGCGCAGGTCGTGGTAGTCGAAGTCGACAGCGAGAGAGAGCATGTAGATGGCCAGGGCATCCGAGAACGACGACTCGATGTAGCTGTTGCGGGAACGTTCGTCGATGGTTTTGGAGCTGCGATTTTCGAGAGCGCGGCGGCGCGTCTCCCAGGCGTCCTGGCTGGTTTCGCCGCGAACCTGGGCTTCTGCCTGCGACCAGGACAGGGCCGCCATACTGTCGGGAACGCCGGCTGCTTCGACGAAGTTGTGAGCCACGTTGATGAAGAATTCGAATGCAAGACCGAAGCGGTCTTCGACAAGACGGGTGGAGAGGAAGACGGCCTCGGTGGCGCCGAAGGCAGCGTTGCGATGGCAGACGGCGCGGTCGCCCAGCTCGACGCTGTAGAGGGGCGCGATCATGGTTTCGCCGGTGTCGGCGATGGCGAGGGGTATGAAGTAGTAGGCACGGTGTTCGAGGGCGGCGGCGACCGTCCTGGGAACTGCCCCGACGAGGCGTTCGAGATCGGTCTCGGAAATGCGGGTTTCGCCCCACGAGGCGTAGTGAATGCCGTTGGCGGCGGTGCTCACCTCTACCTGGGTGGCTACCTTTTCGGCTTGCCAAAGTTCGATCTGTGCGCTGCTGGCCATGGAACTGTATTCTAGACGAGGGGGCCGAGGTCATGCAGATTGCCCAGAATCATCGCGCGGGGGGCACGGTATTTGGATTTCCGCTGCGGGGCTTCGGGCTGTTGACCAGCCTTCTGCTGTCGATTGCGAGCTCGCTGTTCACGTTTTTCCTGACCACGGCGGTGGCCATTTTCTCGCTGCTGGCATGGAACCTGGGCGGCCACCATACCGTCAATTACGCCGACAGCTATCTGTATGTGGGTTTGCCGGCCGCGGTGATCGTGCTGCTGGTTGCGTTGCCGGTATTTGGGACGCTGTGGGTGCGGGCCAAGCTGCAACAGTGAAGAGACACGATGCCGGTGCATTCAATTAGCGAGAGCGCGTTGCGCGTGGTGTCGCGTGAGGGCAGTGATGCTCAATTGAGGGCGTGGTGCGCGTCGCTGGAAGCGGGCGAGGTGCTTTATTTTCCGCAGACCCCGGTGCCGCTTCCGGAGGCCGATCTGGCTTTGCTACGGGGCCAGCGGCAGACGGACAGCCGGCTGCACAAGAACATCTCGTACAAGCCGCAGAGCGATGTGCTGGCCGGGGTGGAGGCAAAGAGCGCACCGGCTGAAGGCGTACGCGAGTTGCATGCGGCAATGCGGCGATATTCCAAGAGCGTGACTGAATTCCTGGCGGGATTTCTGGGGCCTTACAGGAGCCGGTGGATTCTCGATTATGCAAGCTTTCGACCGATCGAGGAGAAGGGGCGGGACCTTTCACTCCGGCGGCGCAACGATCTTCTGCACGTGGACGCTTTTCCAACCCGGCCAACGCAGGGGCGCCGGATCCTGCGCTTCTTTCACAACATTCATCCAGAGCGGACGCGCGACTGGGCGGTGGGTGACCCGTTCGCCCAGATCGTGAATTACTTCGTGCCCGGCAAGTTGGACCTTCCGCGGCCGGATTCGAGTCTGACGCGGGCCGGGCGCGGGCTGGTGCGCGCGGCGGGGCTGGGAAGGCTGCTGCCGAAGTGGCAGCGGACGCCCTACGACGAGTTCATGATGCGGTTGCACAACACGATGAAGGAAGATGGCGCATTTCAAGCGAGCTGCAGCCGGGAGTTCGTCGCATTCGCGCCGGGATCGAGTTGGATGGTGTATACGGAGACCGTTCCGCATGCGGTGCTGGCGGGGCAGTATGCGCTTGAACAGACTTTCCAGGTCGATGCGGGGGCGATGGTCACGCCGGAATCGGCGCCGGTCAACATTCTGGAACGGATGGCTGGAGCGAAGCTGGTTTGATCGCGGCGCCGGCTCAACGAACGATAATGGATGCAGGATGGAGTCGGACGGGAACGTAAGCTGCCAAATCCGATTCCTGGGAGTTTGCCATGAGGCAATCCGAAAAGCGTTCGAACGTGGAGGGCAGCACGGTCGCGACAGATGAACGGTTCGGCGCGTCCGCGGGGCTGGGGTCATCGCTGGGCTCATGGGTCAAAAAGAACCGAAGGCTCACTGGATTTCTAGCCATCCTGATGGTGTTTCCGATCGCGGGAGTTCTGTTCGCATATTTCACTCGTTCGGCACCAGGGAAAGCGGGGGCGGCGAACGGTTCGCTGACAGCAATCTCGCCGGACGGGAGCACAGGGCAGCCTATTGCCAAGCCGGATCCGGGGAAGCCGCTGGTACCGGTCACACAGGCGGCGCCGGTCTTCAAAGCGCCTCCCCCGCCTCCCTCCGCGAGCATGGAGTACCCGCAGACGTCGGTAACGCCGTTGAACCCGCCGGCTCCAACACCGGGTGTGCAGAGCGCATTGCCGATACCGACTTCAGGCGGATCGGCGCCAGTGAGCGGAACGAAGGCTCCGTTTACCCCGGTGAGCTACCCGGCGCGCCACGACAAACGCTTCGGTGACGGTTGCTCGGGTCAGTTGACGCTGAACAGCAACGAATTGCAGTTCACGTGCTCAGATCCGCGCGGGAACGTGCAGGTGGCGATCAACGAGATCGGTTCAGTGGACGAGAACGGGGTGCGGCTCACATCGGGGAAGAAGTACCACTTCTCGATCGAGGGGATGTCGAAGAATAGCGAGCAGGCGATGTTTTCAGACTGGCTGAGCCGGGTTCGCTGAGGCAGCGGCGATCCCTCGGGCATGAAGCCGGGGGCGATCGGGTAGAAAAAGCTGAACCGGGTGCCCTGTGAAATGAGTGGAATCGGCTTCATTGAAAATGAAAGGGCCGCGCTTTGTGGGCGCGGCCTTCGGCGTAGGGTGCTGCGATAGTTCCCTGCCCTCTAGACACCAGCGGGCTTGGGATTCTCGGGGTCGTACTTAGCAACACGGACTTTGCGGGCGAGGCCGAGTTTGGAAAGGATCCAGATACCCCAGAAATTTGGGTCGATCTCATACCATTTGAGACCGTGGCGCGCGGAGACGGGATGGGCGTGGTGATTGTTGTGCCAGCCTTCCCCGCCGGTGAGCAGCGCTACCCACCAGTTGTTGCGCGAATCGTCGCGAGTCTCAAAGCGGCGGCTTCCCCACAGATGGGTGGCGGAATTCACGAGCCAGGTGGCATGGAGGCCAAGGGTGACACGAAGCAGGACACCCCAAAGCACCATTGCAATGCCATTGACCGGGCCGCCCCAGAGCCATCCTCCGCCCAGCAGAAGCAGCCCGCTGAGGGTAATGGGGAGCCAGTGGTACTTGCTAAGCCATACATGGAAGCGGTCGCGGCCCAGGTCGGGCGAGTAGCGCGCCAGAACTTCAGTCTGGGCATGGAGCGCCTGTCCGAAAAGGATCCAGCCGGCATGAGCCCACCAGCCGCCTTCGCGGGGGGTATGCGGATCGCCTTCATGGTCGCTGAGCTGATGGTGTACACGATGGGTCGACACCCAGAAGATGGGACCTCCCTCGAGCGAAAGCGTGGCGCACACGGTCATCAGGTATTCAAGCCACTTGGGGGTCTGGTATCCGCGATGGGTCAGCAGGCGGTGGTAGCACATGCCGATGCCCACGTTGATGGCGAGCACGTAGAGGATTGCCATGACCGCCAGCCGCTGCCAGCTGAAAAAGAAGAACGCGGCGAGCGCGCCAGCGTGAAATAACAGTACCACTGTCAGGGTGAGCCAATTGACGCCAGTGCCGACCGCTGCCGCACGGCCCATGCGCAGTTCCTTACGCGCGGGGAGAGCGTGCACTACCACGGAGGCCGAGGAGTCGGGAGCGGCGTGGAGTGGTTTGGACGGGACAACGATAGTGTCTTCGCTGGGCGGCGCGGTAGAAATTGATGCCATTCGGGAAGGTTACCTCTCGGAGTGGCAAAGGATACCACCCATTTAGTTAATTGTATCGTAGGCAAGATTACCAATCGGGGCGGGACCGAACCGATCGCCAAAAAGGGATCGGAATTGCTCCAAATATGTGGCACTACCTGGAGCGAGCTCAATTTACCGACCAGGAAGAGAGGCGGGCAGGGGTCCGAAACGGGCCCGAGGGCGGCGCTCTGCCCTGCTCTCGATTTCAGGAAACTGTCAGGCGGATTCGCGGGGAAGAGAAGCCGCCTCGGAATGCCCAACGAGACCGGCCGCAGCCCCAAGCGGGACCGGTCCGGCCACTTTTATTCGTTGCGTCCGGCAGTCGCGTACGGCTCTCCGCCGGTGATGAAGAGCTGCTCAGCGGTGCCGCGGTAGACGCGGTAGAGGGCGAACTGGCGGGAGGCATCCCCACGTAGTTCGAAGAGAAGCTCGCCGCGGTTGTCAGCCAGGGCATCGACGGCATCGACGAGGCGCATGCGCGGGGTTTCGTCCAGATGAGCGAGATCGGTAACGCTCTTGAACAAGACGCGCACGTTGCCGTAGAGGTCGGGCTGGGCCACGACGGTGACGAATTTCTGGCTGGGCAGCGGGCCATCGGAGTGCGCGGTGAGGACCATGGTTGCGCCCGATCCGTACGCCAGCTCGAAGACGCGGAATTGCTCATCGACGAGAGGGGCAGCCGGTTCCGACGGAGAGGCGACGGGCTTAGTCGTCTTGTGGGCGGTGGTTGTGGTGTGCCGGGTCCCTGGCGGGGGTTGGGAGGCGGCGGTGGACGCGGCACGATGGGGAGCCGGGAAGGGTGCAGGCGCGGGTTTCTCCAGGCCGAGGGCCTGTCGGGCTGCTTGTTCGACCGCTGCCTTCATTTTGGCTTCGTCATCGGGGTTGGCCCAGGAATAGGTCCAGGGGTGTTCGGGGCGGGACTTGGCGTCGGAGATAGCGACGGCCTGCTGCATGTCGGTGGGCAGGCCCATGAGTGTAGGCGGCAGTTCGCTGGCCGGCCCGCTCGATACACCGCGCTTGAGGCGGGGGCGATCCGGATCGGTTTCGTCGGGGACGGATTCGACGTGCCCCACGTCCTCAGGCGGCTTTCCTTTGCCCTTTTTGAGGGTAGGGCGATCGGAATCGGGGCTGGGTGATGGTGACGCGGGCGGGGTCGAGGCAGCAGGAGCAGCGCCTGCCGAGTTATCGTCCGGATGTTTGTGGAGGACGGGCCGGTCGCTGTCCGGAGTGGATGAGCCCGTGGTTGTGCTCGCAGGGGAACCATTGGTAGCGGGATCGTCGGGCTTCTTGTGGAGCGTTGGACGGTCGGGGTCGGAGGCGGGAGGGGAGCCTTTGGTGGACCCTGGCGTCGTGGTTGAAGGAGCGTCTCCGGCATGCTTTTTGCGATGGAGAACGGGTTTGTCATCCTCGACGTCATCGATCTTTTCAGACGCGGCGGCCGGGGCGGACTGGGGGTGAGGGATGGGCTTCCAGTTACCGAATCCGACCCATGAGCCCTGCTCCTGGCCGGCGCTTCTTACGTCGAATAGGCCGAATGGTCTGCCGTTCTGCTCGAGTTCATACTCGACCTCTCCGGAGAGGGCGAGGGGCTGCGGCCGGGCCAGGTATACGCCTGCGTCCTGCAGTTTTCCGCCATCGTAAACGGTGATGGGGACGATCCGGCATGCCTTGGGCTTGCCGGCCTCGCCGGTCCACTCAAGGACCGCGACGGCACGAAGATCGGGCAGGTTTTTGGCATCTTTCTTGATCTGCCCGGGATATTGAGACCAGCATGGCACCGCGGCAAGGAGAGTGGCGGCAGCAATGGCGAGAACCGAATGCGATAAGAGCAATTTCTTTGTTTCCATTCTGTCAGAACTTGAGTTTCGCGAGCGAGACCGGGGATTCGCGAGCCGGGTAAGAGTGATCGAACGCCATGACACTTTGGACCCGCCTCGGGAATAATGCAACCTGATGGCCACCACGGCCCTCCATCCAGTGGACGTACGAGGAGCTTGCAAATGGAACCGAACGAAAAAGTCGCCGATTTTACCCTGCAGACCGATGAGGACAAAACTGTGAGCCTGTCGGATTATGCGGGCAAGCCGGTCGTACTCTTCTTTTACCCCAGGGCCGATACTCCTGGCTGTACGATTGAGGCCTGCGGGTTCCGGGATGCCTTCACCAAGCTGGAGAAGGCTGGTGCGGTGGTTCTGGGGATCAGCCGCGACACGCCCAAAGCCCAGGCCAAGTTTCGCGCCAAGTACGACCTCCCGTACACACTCCTTGCTGATGTAGACGAAAAGGTCTGCAATCAGTTTGGGGTGTTGAAGGAAAAGAACATGTATGGGAAGAAGGTCATGGGGATCGAGCGAACCACGTTCGTGATCGGTCCGGATCAAACGCTTATCCATGTATTTCCCAAGGTTACGCCGGAAGGGCACGCGGAACAGGTGCTGGCGCTGATTGAGGAATGGAAGAAGAAACAGTGAGCGGTGGACAGTTGACAGTCGACGGTAGACAGCCGGAGTTTGGACGACTTGGCTAAGCGTGCGAGGTTTCTAGCAGGGAAACGAGGGAAAGAGGACCTTGCCGGCTCGGAGCAGCTTTCGCGAACGTTTTTTGAACAGCGTCCGGAAGTGGTGGCGCCGCGGCTGTTGGGGAAGTTGCTGGTTCATGCCGCGGGAACCAAGGTGCTGGCGGGGCGGATCGTGGAGGTCGAGGCGTATCTCGGCCCGCACAACGATCCGCCTGACCCTTCGGCGCATTCGCATCGTGGGCCGACGCCGCGGAACCGGGTACTGTTCGGGCACGCCGGGTTTGCCTATGTATATGCAATATATGGGCGTTACTTTTGCATGAACATCTCCTGCGAGCGCGAGGGGCAGGCGGGCTGCGTGCTGTTGCGGGCGCTCGAGCCGGTGGCAGGATTCGCGGAGATGGCGGCGAACCGAGGCCTGGCATGGGACCCTGCGCTGGCCGCGGAGCTGACGGACGCGGTCGCCCGCCAGCTCACGTCGGGACCGAGCCGACTGTGCCTGGCGCTGGGGATTGAGCGCTCCAGCCATAACGGCCTTGATATGACCGACCCGGAGTCTGGATTCCAGGTTCGCGACGATGGGTACGTGGTTGAAGAAGCTTTAGTGACACCTCGAATCGGCATCTCGGAGGCGGTCGACTGGCCCTTGCGGTTCGCGGTGCCGGGGCAACGGTGTGTCTCGGGCCCGAAATCTTTGAGCGGAAAGCGCATCTTTATCCCGTAAAATTTCGTCAATCGGGTTAGACCCATCCAACCTGCGAGGAAATTCCCTACTTTGAAGATCACTTCCCTGTCGCTATCCGCCGCTGTGGCTGCGTTTCTGGGCTCGGCACTGCTTGCTGTGACCACCGTAGCCGCGCAGGCTCCGCAAGGGCCGCCTCCAGGCGGAGGCCCGATGCAGCATGGGCCGGCACCCAAGCCCACCAACCTGAAGGTGCTTCCCAAGGACCTTACGGGGGAACAAGTGCACGAGATCATGCACAAATGGGCCGGGGATTTGGGCGTGGAATGCAACACATGCCACGCGGTCGATCCGAACCGAAAGATGCCGAACGGGCATCCGGCGCTGAATTTTGCCGATGACTCGAAGCCGGAGAAGCAGGCGGCGCGGTTGATGTTGACGATGATGCAGGATGTGAACAAGAGCTACGTTTCGAAGCTGCCGAAGACGGACAAGGGTACGGAAAACGCGATGGTGACGTGTGGCACCTGCCACCGCGGCAACTTGAACCCGACGGAGTTCGTTGCGCCCCCGGAACACGACCACCACTAGGATCGTGCGATGAGGAAATTGATGCCTGAGCCCATGGCTGGCTCAGGCACTCTCGGCGAACGCATTCCATGGTTTTCCAAAACCTGCGCCCAAGGGCGCACAGCTAAACTCGGCCGCCTTGGCGCGAGTAATCGCCGCTTTTGCCTCCTGATTTGGATTCAAGCTGAAGGTTGCGAATGACGATGGCCTTGTCGAGGGCCTTGGTCATGTCGTAGACGGTTAGAGCGGCGACGGAAGCCGCGGTCAGGGCTTCCATCTCGACTCCCGTAACTCCCACTGTGGCGACGGTGGCGGTGATCCGAACGCCATTGCCTTCTATGTACGCCTGGACGTCGACGTGGGTCAGCGGGAGGGGATGGCACATGGGAATCAGCTCAGCGGTGCGCTTGGCAGCCTGGATACCGGCAAAGCGGGCCACTTCGAGAGGATTGCCCTTGGGGTTGGAGGGAAGGGCGGCAAGGACCTGCGGGGAGAGTTCAACGAAGGCGCTGGCCGTAGCGCTGCGCCGGGTGGGCTGCTTGGCGCTGACGTCGACCATGCCGGCCTGGCCGCTTTCGTCGAAGTGGGAAAGGCCGTGATGCGCGGGACGAGGGGGCTGCGATTCCGTCATAGGGCTCCGTCGGGGCGTTCAAAAAGGAAGTATGCGCACGGTTTCGCCGGCGACGAGCCGCTCGGCTCCTTCGGGCACAACCATAAAACAGTTGGAGCGGGAAAAAGAAGCGAGGTCTCCAGAGCCCTGGGAAGGCGTAGGGCCTGCTTCGGGGGGTCCGCCGGCGGCCGGGGCGAAATTGCAGAACGAGGGCACGAAGCGGGTGAGATCGGTGCGGCCCTTGATGTTGCGAGCGAGCCGGGCGAGGACGAAGCGGGGGCCGGCGGGGCGGGAGCCCGCGATGGCCGCAAGAACCTGGGCTCCGAAGAGAAGGAAGGTTGCGGCCGAGGAGATGGGGTTGCCGGGCAGTCCGAAGAACGGAAGGGTGGAGGGGCCGGCGAAGCGACGTTCTCCGGGGGAAGCGACGAGGGGGAGTTCGCCGAAGACCAGGGGTTTTCCGGGCTGCATGCGGACCCCGGTGAAATGGAAGGTGGCGCCCAGACGGGCGAGGGCGGGTTCGACGAGATCGAATTTGCCGGCCGAGACACCGCCGGAGATGAGCAGCATGTCAGTGCCGGGCACCTGTTCGAGGGAGGCGGCGAGCGCTTCCTGGTTATCGAGGGCGGTGGGGAGTATCCAGGGATCTCCTCCGGCCTCCGTCACCAGGGCGGCAAGCATGGCGGCGTTGGAATTGCGGATCTGGGCAGGACCGGGGGTGGCGGCGATGGGCACCAATTCGTCGCCGGTGGTAAGGATGGCGACGCGGGGGCGATGAAAGACGGACACCTCGGCGTATCCGCAGGACGCGGCCACGGCGGTTATGGCTGGATTTACCCGTGTGCCGGCAGGGAGGATATCGTCGCCGGTGCGAGCTTCTGCTCCCTGGGCAACGATATTCTCGCCGGGCTCGAGGGCGCGGGGGGGAAGAACCCGGATGGACTGGCCTCGGCGCTCGACGTGTTCGAGCATGACGACGGCGTCGGCTCCCTCAGGACAGGGGGCGCCGGTCATGATCTCCCACGCTTCGCCGGGTAGGATGGCACGGCCGGGGGCCTGTCCCGCGCGGGTGGAACCGGCTACGGTGAGTTCCACGTGAGCGGAGGCTTCGGCGGCGCGGCATGCATACCCATCGCGGGTGGAACGGGGGAAGGGCGGTTGGTCGCGGTCGGCGCGGATGGGCTCGGCCAGGATTGAATTCAGGGCCTGGGCGAGGTCGATGCGCAGGACAGACGGATGGCGGGCCAGTTCAACGGCGCGCGCAGCAACCAGAGACGCGGCTTCGTCGTAGCTGGGCAATACAGCGCTCATGGTTGGATTGTAAGGCTGCAGCCCGGCTGGGTTTTAAGCGCGGGGTAGAGGGTACGATACAGGGCATGAAGGAACAGGACAGCGGGGCGGCGGCGGTTCTGCAGGGCGTGCACGTGCTGGATGGCGGACTGGCGTCGGAGCTCGAGTACCTGGGGGCGAGAATCGATGGGCCGCTATGGTCGGCGCACGTGCTGGAAGAGGCGCCGGAGAAGATTGTAGCCGTGCATCGAGCGTACATCGAGGCGGGCGCGGACTGCATTGCAACAGCGAGCTACCAGGTGTCGCGGATGGGATATGCGGAGGTCGGACTGGCGCCGGAGCGGGCGGACGCGGCGCTGCTCCAGGCGGTACGCCTGGCGCGCGAAGCGGCGAGTGGGTTCCCAGGGCGCAGGGTTGTGATCGCGGCGTCGCTAGGGCCGTATGGGGCGGCGTTGCACAACGGAGCGGAGTATCACGGGAACTACGACTGCACGTATGAGGAGCTGGTTCGATTTCATCGCGAACGCATTGCGGTGCTGGCGACGGCTGGAGGAAATGCAGCAGCGGACGTGCTGGCGTTTGAGACGCTGCCATCGCTAGCAGAAGCAGAAGCCGTGGGGCGAGCTCTGCAGCCGTGGCCGCAACTGGCAGCATGGTTCAGCTTTACCTGCCGAGACGGGGAACACGTGGCTCACGGAGAACGGCTTTCGGACTGCGCGCGAGTGGCGGCCGGATTTCCTCAGACCGTGGCGATTGGGGTGAACTGCACTCGGCCGGCATTGATTCCGGCGCTGATCGGGGAGCTGCGTTCTGCGAGCGACCAGCCGGTGATGGTGTATCCCAACTCGGGCGAAGGATGGAACGCGGAACATCGATGCTGGACCGGAGAGAGCGATCCTGCAGGGTATGGGGATATGGCGCAGAGGTGGTTCGCGGACGGGGCGCAGATTGTGGGCGGGTGCTGCAGGACGCGGCCGGAGCATGTGAGGCAGGTGGCCGGAAAGATAGGGATTCGGGACTAGGAATTAGGGAAGCGCGATTGGGGATTAGGGATTAGGGAGGGGCGAATCGGGAGGTTCGGGAACGGGGATCAACTTCTACAGGCCTTTTAAGCCCTAATCCCTATTCCCTAACACCTGCATTTCAGCCTCTGCCCTTCAGCACTTGTTTCGCGATGGTGGCCAGTTGCATGTTGGTGGTGCCTTCGTAGATCTTGCCGACCTTGGAATCGCGGAAGTATTTCTCCGCGGGGTAGTCGCGGACGAAGCCGTTGCCTCCATAAATCTCGACGCATTGGCTGGCGACGCGTTCGGCGACCTGTGAGGCAAAGAGCTTGCACATGGCTGCTTCGGTGACGTAGGGACGCCCGGCATCTTTGAGGCGGGCGGCGTTGTAGACCATCAGGCGTGCCGCTTCGATATCGGTGGCCATTTGGGCCAGGGTGAACTGCACTGCCTGAAACTCGGCGATGGGTTTGCCGAACTGGCGGCGTTCCTGGGCGTAGCGCGCGGCATGGCGCCAGGCGCCCTCAGCGAGGCCGAGCATCTGCGCGCCGATGCCGATGCGGCCCTCATTGAGGGTTTCGATCGCGATCTTGTAGCCCTTGCCGGGCTCGCCGAGAAGACTGCCGGCGGGCACCTCGCAGTTATCGAAGACCAGTTCGCAGGTGCTGCTGGCGCGAATGCCGAGCTTGTCTTCCTTGCGGCCGACGGTGAGGCCGGGAGTTCCCTTCTCCACGAGGAGCGCGGTGATTCCTTTGTAACCGGCGGCGGGATCAAGGGTCGCGAAGACAATGAAGAGGCCGGCTTCGCGGGCATTCGAGATCCACAGCTTGCGCCCATTAATGCGGTATCCGGACGAGGTGGTCTCGGCGCGGGTCTGCAGGGCGAAGGCGTCTGACCCCGAGCCGGCTTCGCTGAGGGCGTAGGCGCCCACGGTGTCGGCGGCCAGACGGGGCAGCCATTTGCGTTTCTGGTCTTCGGAAGCCCAGCGGCGAAGAGCATTCACGACCAGCGTGTTGTGCACGTCGACAAGAACGGCGACCGCGGGGTCGACGGTGGAGATTGCCTCGATGGCAAGTGCCGCGTCGAAGAAGCTTCCCGCGGCGCCGCCGTGCTCTTCGGGAACCTCAATACCCATCAGTCCAAGCGCGAAGATCTGGTCGAGCAGACCGGGGGCGAACTGCTGTTCCTCGTCCATGGTGCGAACCAGGGGCGCGACCGTTTGTTCGGCGAACTGGCGCACGGTGGAATAGAAGAGGCGTTCTTCTTCAGAAAGCGCGGTGAGCGGGGGTGACGCGTGGCGATGGGTCTCAGTGAGCAAGAACGGCCTCCGGACTGGGAGTTTATCAAAGCAGAAGCGCGGGAGGCTCGACGGTGAAGCTGCGGAGGAACCGAAAAAACGGGCAGGCGCACTTGACGCCTGCCCGGACTGTGCGGAGGTATTAGTTGATGGTGAGGGTGAAGGTGGTGGAGGCCGTGATGGCGGCGGTAACGGAATCCTGCCCCGTCAGGGTAATGGTGTAGCTGCCCTTGGGCGGGTTAGATACGGTCGTGGTGGTGGTGCTGCTGCTGCCGCAGGCGGTCATGGCAAGACCGATGGCAGCGAGAGCCACGACGGCGGCGAGGGGGCGGAATTTACGCGCGTAACGTCCCAGGCAGCCGGCGAGAAGCAGTCCGGCGAATGCGATCCCTGCCGGAATCCGCGAGGGAGATGGTGCGGGTTCGCGGCTGGCGATTTTGCCACCGGTTTGGCGCAAGGGGCGCATGCCAGTTTTGGAAACCCCACCCGTCGCGGTAGAACAGTCCGCGGCGTTGGCATCAAGGGTCAGCTGCGTGGTCACGGCTGAGGTGCCCGGAACGGGTACTGAACCGCTCCCGCTGCTGGTGGTGTTGGGGAAGGCATAGCAGAGGTTGGAGAGCGCGGTGTTGTTGCTGGAGGTGAAGGAGAGCAGAACGGTACCGGTATACCCGCCCGCGGGGGTCACGGTTATGGTGGAGTTTCCGCTGCTGCCCTGCGGAACGCTGAGGTTGGTGGCGGCGAGGCCAATTGTCCCCTTCCCGGAACTGGTCACGGCGATGGTGACTTGAGCCGACCCGGTAGACGGGGCGTAGGCGGCGTCCCCAACGTACTGCGCGACGACTTCATGAGTGCCGGCAGTGGTGAATGAGGTGGTGTAAGTAGCAGTGCCGCTGGCACCAAGGGTGACCGATGTTGTTGTGCCACTGCTGTTGTACTTGGTTCCGCCGCCATCGATGGAAAGGTTGACGGTCCCGCTGGGCACCCCGGTGCCGGTGCTGGGGGCGACGGTGATGGTGAAGGTCACGGATTGCCCGGCGGTAGGGGCGGTGTTCGAAGCGGAGACGGTGGTGGTTGAACCGATCAGCGCGGCCCCGGAACCGGTGGCAGCCGGCCATGCGGCAGCCAGGTTGGCGAGGTCGACTGATCCGAGGCCGGTGACTTCGTCATAGCCGGTGCCTGCCGAAAAGCCCGTGGTGCTGGCGCAGTAAGTTGTGCCGCCGAGGCAGTTGTTATTGCCGCTGGTGACGTCGTGGAAGGCGGACGCGTACGTGGCGCTGTTGGCGGCCAGTTTGTAGAGGGTGGGGTTGATGAGGCCCTGTCCGGTGGTGTAGCCGGCTTTCTGATTGAGGATCGCGATCATGGCCGCAAAGATGGGCGTGGCAAAGCTGGTGCCGCCAGCGGCGGTGAGGTCGCTGGTCGCCGAGTCGCGGAATCCGCTGTTGCAGCTGGCCTGCTGCGGGTTGGTGACCGATGTATTCCAATTGGCGGTATCGCTGGTGCAGTAGAGATAGCCGGGAAGCGATGGCGATGAGTAGAGAGACACGTCGGGCACGAGGCGAAAGCTGCCGGAAGGGATGCCGGTGACGCCGGTCTGCCAGCTGGGACGAGACACGAGAGTGCTGGCGCCGCCGCCGCTGGCGCTGAGAGCCTGGCCGCTGACGTCATCGTTCCAGGCAATTTCAGGGATATAGGTCTTGGCTGAGGTGATGACATCGGAGCCGCTGGCGGCGGTCCAGTAGGTGGAATTGGTAGACACGGAGTCTGCCGAGGAGATCTCGGTTCCGCCGATGCCGGTGACGTAGGCACTGCTGGTGGGGTAGTTGACCGAAACGGTTTGCTGCTGGGTGGCATTCAACTGGGTATCGCCTGAACAGGCGGTGGAGCCCTGATCGCCGGAAGCGGTCACGAAAGTCTGGCCCTGGGCGGTGCCCTGTTTAAGCATGCCTTCAAATGACGTAAGGTCGCTGGATGTGATTTCCAGTTCGCAGCTGGTGTAACTGAGGCTGACGATGGGAGCAATCTTTTCGTCGACGGCGTAGGCGAGGGAATCGAAAACGCCGTAGGCGGTGTTGCTGCCGGTGTACACGAAAACGATGTTGGCACCGGGAGCGATGGCTCCGGCCCATTCGACGTCAAGGTCCGACTCGCCCTCATCGCCGCCAGTGACGACGGTGGAATCGCCTGTTCCGGGAACGAGAAGCATGGTGGGATCTTTCTTGGTAAGGCCGGCGGCGCTCTGAAAGTTTTCAATGTCGCTGACCTGGATGGCCGACTGGCCGGCGATGGCGATGGACTGGCCCGCGCCATTCACGCCGGCGCTATAGAGGGGGCCGACATCGTAGGTGGTCACGATGTCGCCAGGAGCGAAGAACACCGAGCCCGAAACGGTGGACGTAAAGGCGCCGCGCGAGGGAATGTGTTTAGGGCGGGGACGGAAGTCGTTGAGGTTGCGGACGCCGGCTACAACCGAAGCGAGCGCGGCGGGAATCGATAGCTCGGTGGAAGGCGCGAAGTGCTTTTCACCGGCGCTCTGGTAGTAGTGAATTTGGGTGGCGAAGGCCGACTCAACCTGGCTGACGGTGCCGGAAAAGCGAATCATATTGCGGCTGCGCGCGGTGGATTCAACCGTAAAGCCCTGCCGCTGGAGCCAGCTCTGCACCTGGTCAAGGTCAGACTGGGCCATCCCAAAGCGAGCCGCGTATTGATCGGGCGTGAGCCACTGGTGGTATTGCGGCGAGGCGGGATTCTGCTGGTCCTGAATGAGCTTATCGAGCGCGGCCTGCTGATCGGCGCTGGGACTGAAGTAGAGACTGATGTTGCTTAGGCGGGTATCGCCCGGCATACGGCCGGCGTCGTTGCGGGTGAGCGCCATGGGATGGAGCGATCCCTTCAGCGTGGTAGTTTGCGCATTCGAGATTTCGGAGCGGATGCGAGCGGGCGTTAGCGCTCCAGCGAAACTGGCCATGGCGACCAAAAGCGCCGCCGCACCTAAGCTGCGTCGATGCGCGGGCCGGGGTGATCCAAATATCAAATTCATGGAAATCCTTCTCATCTTCAATAGAGAGTCCTGACGAGCTGCGACGAGCGGGGTTGAGGGTCGACGAGCTTGACGGGCGCGGCTTCGCATTGAATGCAGTCCGTGGGAGAGCATCGGTCGCGAGCAGACGCCAGCTTGAGACGACCAAGGCGGACGCCGGTGATTTTAGTCCCCGAAAAGACCCGGGGAATGGGTAGAGAACTCCGCTCTAATAGACGCCCGATTCACGCCAAAGTTGTGGGGGGAACCTTGATTTTGTAGTTGGGAATGGGACGCTGTCGGGCGGCGGGACGTGCGAATTAAATCCGAAGCGGAAGGTGTTCAGCGAGCCCGGCGGGGAGTGCCGGCGACTCTATTGCGCGGTGTTTTGCATGCGGACGATGTGAAGCGGGGCAGCATCGCGAACAGGTGCGGAAAAGCGATCGGCACGCCAGGCAAGGGACAGTTTTTCACGGCCGAGGAGCTTGTGAATCTGAATGCGCGCATGTTCAGCCCACGGTCCAGCCTTATCCAGATGCACGTAGTGCTGCCAGTGGCGCAGGGCGAGACGGACGGAGGCTTTGCGTTCGTAGGCGAGAGCCAGGTTATAGTGTGCGTCGGCGTAATTCGGAGCGAGTTCGGTGGCGCGCAGGTAGGCGGCGATGGACTCGTCGGGACGATCGAGTTCGTCGAGCACGTTGCCGAGGTCGAAGAAGGCGAGCACGTAGGTGGGGTCCGCCTCGGTGGCGCGGCGATAGAGCTCTTCGGCGCGGCCGAATTTGCGCATATGGAAGAACAGGGTTCCGAGGTTGATGAAGGCGGGGGCAAAGGAGGGATCGAGCTCGATGATTTCTGTGTAGAGGGTGATAGCGCGCTGCTTGTCGCCCACTTCTTCAGCCTGCACGGCCGCAATAAAGCGGGTTTGCACGTCGCGAGCTTTTTCGCCGGAACTTGGCCTTACCGTGGCGGCTTCGGCCATGGCGGGCTGGCGGCCGGCCCTTTCAAAGTCAAAGAGAAATTGGCGGCGGATGGGATCGACCATGGTGCCGAGGTGGCGGAAGGCGAGGCGGGTGCCGGTGCGCACCAGGGTAGCCTCAAGCAGCGGATTGTCCATGCCGGCGACGGCTTTCATGGCGACGATTGAATGGCGGATGGCGGCCGAAGAGACGTCGTCGTCGCGGAGGGCGCGAAGGGTGCGAAGCTGTCCCAGATCCTGGAAGGAATAGATTTTCTGAGGAGCAATCAGTCCTGCTTTTTCCCAGGCAAGCAACTGGCGGGAACTGATCCCGAGAATGCGCAACACATCCTGACGGCTATAGCTGGTCACTCTAGTTGAACTCCCCGCGGGTGGTCCGGCTCGGCCTTTGGTTTCCCCCTGAGTGTCCTCGCTCGCGCTGGTTTCAATGTGAGAGGAGGACGCTGGAGGCACCGCACTTGCTGCGATTATGCCAAGGATAGAGGTGGATAAGCAGACTGGAATCAATGCCGCAACAAAAAGTGCGTGGATAACGGGTACCTTACTTGGTACAAAACGCGGAGGCGGAGCCGGGGGGCACCCCTGATGGATATCGATTTGTGGCGTGATATCGGCTGGTGAGGAGGTGCTCGGCCCCTCGACGAATGCGTTGCATCTAACCGCGCACAGGAGGGATCTCATGTCCATTGCAGCCGCTGCGCTCGCTCCGTTAGAGCGCCGCCTTCCCAAGGTGATCGACGCGCGCACCCACGGGATCATCGATTATTGCCACGCCGCGTTCTTTATCGGCATGGCGCTGTTCTGCCGGAAGAAGAACCCGCGCGCGGCTAGCGCAGCTCTGGCAACCGGAACGTTCCTGCTGGCCGAAGCAATGCTGACGGATTATCCACTGGGGGTGAGGAAGGTGATCCCGTTTGAGTTGCACGGCAAGCTGGACTCGGCGTTCGCGGCCTCGACATTGCTGGTGCCGAAGTTTTACGGGTTTGCGGGAACTCCGGCGGCGACGGTCTTCAGCGCAAGCAGTGTGGTTGAGGGCGCGCTGGTGAGCATGACGGACTGGCAGTCCTAAGGGACGGGAGCGCCAGGAGCGGATGAGCGGTAGCGAGAGAACGAAATGTGGCCAGAGGACGATGGAGGCGTGGAGCCGACGGTCAGACTTGAACTGACGACCTGCTGATTACGAATCAGCTGCTCTACCAACTGAGCTACGTCGGCGTGCTCCTCTGAGATTGTACCGTCGCGCCGGTTTTCGGTAAAGTTTAGCCTTAGCGGCTGGCGCGGATTCCAGTAGGTTGTGGCGCAGAGCCGAAAGAGGATATGAGCCATGATGGCGCAGACGCTGCAGCTTGCTTTCAGAATCGCCTTTGTCTGGGCTGGTGGATTCCTGCTGGCTGTGGCGGTACGAGCTCTTCTGCCGGACCATTCGGGGCTGACATTCGCGGGAAAGCAGGCGGCACTTTTCCTTCCCTACAGCCGGATCGGTTTTTGGACTTGCCTGCTGGCGGCGCTGACGGTCACGGGGCTGGTGGTCTTCCGGGCTATGTTCTCGGATTTTGGAGCAGGTCCGGTGCGGTAACCCGGCGCCGGTCCCATTTCGGCTGCAGAAGTACAACGTGGAGCCAATTTCGGGGAAGCTTTTTCTGCGGATATACAGCGGCCGAAAAGACTCCTGCGCCGGGCAACGCGCGACCGCCTAAATCGCCCGGTCGATGCTAGAAGGAGAGCCGGGGGCAGAAACGGAAAGAGCCGCCCGGCAACAGGGCAGCTCCTTCCTTAGGGAGAATAGTTCCAACGGAGGCAAGGCCATCAGAACTTTCTGGCTGCATAGTAGGTGCGGGGGGTTCGAGTGTCAAGGGTAAATGCTGTGGCAAATAAGTCTTTTAGAATCAATAAAATAGCAATGTTTCCCTGCGATCGTTCTGTTGGCGAATTTTCGATGTCTGTTCGCCCCTAAGTTCGGTAATTTGCGGGGTTTGTCCCTGTTTCTCTGGAATGGCCCGGTCCTTTTCCACAAATTTCGTTTTGGGATTAACGAATCGGATGCGGGCCCTTAAGCGAGTTTGCAGGCTGGGCAGGACGAGCCGTTCACCTCGGGGAAATCACGACTCCGAGAGAAGATCCGGAGCCGTGCGGGGCTGGCTATTCGCGCAGATCGAGGCGGATGAACTCGGCATCGTAAACCGAGGAAGCCGGTTTGCCTCGGGCCTTGCGGTAGAGGGCGCGTCCTCCGCCGAGGAAGAGCCCGAGCAGGATGGCGGCGCTGGCTCCGATGATGACGATGGCTGCGATCCCGAGCAGGAGCCGGCTGGTCTTGGAGATCTCCGTTTCGCCAGGCTGGGGAATGGAGACGAGGTCCGATTCGTAATGTACGCTGCCGAGGAGTTTGTGGCTCTCGTCAGGTATTGCGTCTCCGCTAACGATTGCGACTACTGGTCCGCTGCGCCGGACCTCGAGGGAGGCCTGATCGGAGTCGGCGAGTGGCTTGGGGAAGGCTGGTTTCGCGTTTTGGCCAGCCTTGAGGTAGTCGCGAATCCTGCTCTCCTGGCCGGCAGCCATCTGGGGCGTGGGGTAGTCGATCAGGGTCAGGGTGGCGGGGCCGGACGATAGCGTGTAGCCGGCGGTAACAGCTTCGGCGCCGCGGTCGAACCCGACCAATTCCGGGGGAAGCACTCCGCCAGAACCGGCATAGCCCGCAGGACCCAGGGCGTAGTGGGTGGATTGGCCGTCGAGCGCGGGTTTGGGCAGGGTGGACAAGATGGGCGGGGCCAGGGCTTTGCTACCCTGCGGCGTGGAGAGCTGGGTGGCGAGTTCGCGCAACTCGGAACCGGACATGGGCGAGATGTGGGAGAAGGTGGCGTCGATGAAGGAATCGCCGCGCCAGAAGAGAACGCGGTTGTGGAAGGAAGCAGCTCCTGAGCCGATGTCCTCCTTTGGCCAGCCGGACCCGCGGTAGTAGGTGTAGGCGCCATAGGCACCGCTAAGGTCGGCGAAGCGCAGAGCGCGAACGGAGAGGGTTTCGCCGTCACGTTTGTAATTGGCAAGGGCGGCGCTCTGGAACCCGTATTCCTTAAGGGCAGCGGAATTGGCGCCATCGACGGCGGCCGGGTCGGCGAGGGTCTTCAAGGGCTCGGCGATCACCCATCCTGCAAAGGCATCAGGCAGGGGTGGTCGAGGGACCGAAACGGTCACCGGCTTGGGCTTGGGTACAGGCGGCGAGGAAGTCTTGGTCTGCGCGCGAAGGACAGGCGCCGAAACAAGCAAGGTCGCGCAGAGGAGGATGGGGACGCAGCGTGTCAACTCAGTTTGCTCCAGGATGGGGTGAGCCAAACCCTGAGGGTACACGTTTCAGGGCAAAGCTGGCGCGCCTCACTCTACTTGGACACCCGCGGGGCCGGAAAGGTTCCACGAGTGCGTCTCGGACGTTCAAAAACCAACGCCCGTGGGCGAGATCGTGCAATGAGGTTAGACTTGTTTGACTTGTCGAGGATTGCGAGCGGATCAATGCATGACGACGTGGCTGAGCGGCCGATTATTGAACTGACTCCCGCGACACTGGAGCAGAAACCGATCCTGGGTAATTTGCTCGAGCTCTATTCGCACGATTTCTCCGATTTCATCGACCTCGAGATCGGGCCGGATGGACGCTTCGGGTACGGAGACCTCGACATCTACTGGGAATTGCCTGACATCCATTACCCGTTTCTGGTCTATGCGGACGGCAGACTTGCGGGCTTTGTGTTTGTGGACGGAGTGCAACGGGACTCGGGCGACGTGGTGTGGGACATTGCAGAATTCTTCATTCTTCGCGGTTATCGGCGGAGGAAGATCGGCACGGAGGTAGCGCACCGGGTGTGGCAGCGCTTTCCGGGGAGCTGGGAGGTGCGGGTGATGGTCAGCAATGAACCGGCTTACCGATTCTGGCGCCGGGCAGTCAGGAGCTTCGCCGGAACCGCGATGAGCCTGAAACGGATCTATCACGGAGGCCGCGAGAGGCACCTGTTCGGGTTTGAATCCCGGCCCTCTCAGTAAACCGGACGGGCGAGCGAGGCTGCCTCTACCCACCAGGCATCGAAAGCGGCAAGGGCGCGTTCGCACTGAATGCGATGACGCTCTTTTTTGTCGCGGATCTTCTTGCGCAGGTCTTCTTCGAGGGGCTCGAGCAGGTCGAAGGTGATGTTGGCGGGCTGGAAGCGTTTGGGATCGGCGTGGGTGATGTAGTGAATCAGTGAGCCGAGGGCAGTGGCACGCGGCACCGTCAGCGGCTGTACTCCGCGCGCGAAGGCAGCGGCGTAGATTCCGGCCAGCATGCCCGTGGCGATGGACTCGGTATATCCTTCAACGCCGGAGAGCTGGCCTGCGAACAACAAGCGCTCCGGCGCGGTTGACCTCAGGCTCAGATTTTCCTCCAGAAGGGCCGGAGCGCAAATGTAGGTATTGCGATGAATCTGGCCGTAGCGGAGGAAGCGCGCGTTCTCGAGGCCGGGGATGAGGCGGAGGACGCGGGCCTGCTCGCCATATTTGAGGTGGTTTTGAAAGCCAACCAGGTTGTAGCTGTCGGCGCGCAGGTTCTCTTTGCGAAGCTGAACGACGGCCCAGGGAGTTTTTCCGGTGCGCGGGTCGCGCAGGCCCACCGGCTTCATGGGGCCGAAGCGGAGGGTGTCGCGGCCGCGGCGGGCCAGTACTTCGATGGGGAGGCATCCCTCGAAATAGTCCAGCTTTTCCCACTCTTTAGCTTCGGCGGGCTCGGCGGAGATGAGGGCGTCGAGGAAGCGGTCGTATTCTTCCCGGTCCATGGGGCAATTGATGTAGTCGGCGGTACCTTTGTCCCAGCGGGCGGCAAAGTAGACCTTCCCCATATCGATGGTTTCGGCGTCGACGATGGGGGAGATGGAGTCGTAGAACGCAAGGTGGTCAGAGCCGGTGAGGCGCTGGATGTCGCGGCTGAGCGCGTCGGACGTCAGGGGACCGGTGGCGACGATGGTCACTGTCGCTTCGGGGTCATCGAGCCGCGTGACCTCTTCACGAATGACGCGAATGAGGGGTTGGGAAGCAATGGCGGCGTGGATGAGGCGGGAGAACTCAATGCGATCGACGGCGAGCGCATGGCCTGCCGGGACGGCGGCTTCATCAGCAAGGCGCAAGAGCGCGGACCCCGCGCGGCGCATTTCCTGCTTGAGCAGCCATGGCGCGGTGTTAGGCGACTCGCTCTTAAGCGAATTGGAACAGACCAGTTCGCCGAAGTCAGCGGTCTGGTGCGCGGGAGTGAGCACGACCTGATCGTCGATGACGCGGCGCATCTCGTAAATGTCGACCTGGCATCCGAAGCTGGCGGCGGTAAGGGCTGCTTCAGGGCCGGCCAGGCCGCCGCCGATGACGCGGATTTTCACGACAGGCCTTTCACGGGGGGTTCGGCGGGCGAGGGCTCGAGGTCGCGGACTGGATGAGGCGCGGAAAGAGGATTTGCAGGAGAGCCCAGGCCGGCCAGCCGGCGCAGCGCTTCCCCACTGACGCGGACGTTGCGCCATTCGTCGAGGAACTCGGCGCCCATGGCGCTGTAGAAATCGATCGCCGGGGCATTCCAGTCAAGGACCTCCCACTTGAGGCGTGGGCATCCCTTTTGTACAGCTACTGCGGCAACTTCCCGAAGCAGGGCTTTGCCAATGCCGTGGCCGCGAAAGTGGGGGTGAACAAAGAGGTCTTCGAGATAGAGGCCGGGGCGCCCGAGCCAGGTAGAGTAGTCGAAAAAATACAGGGCGAAGCCGGCCGGAGAGCCGTCATTTTCGGCGATGAGGCATTGGTAGAAGGGTATTTCGCCGAAGCCGTCGCGAAGCAGGTCGGCTTCCGTGGCAACGACGGCATCCGGTTCGCGTTCGTAAGCGGCGAGCGCACGGATGAAATTGAGGATTTCGCCCACATCGCGGGGGGCGGCCGGCCGAATCGTAATTGCCATAACCCCATTGTAGGGTGTGACGTAGGCCACAATTGGTTCGAAAGGGGGCCCGCTAGGATGAGGTTGTAACTCCGCATGGCGGCGGGAGGGTCTTCCCTGGGGCGGCCCGGCGGCCGATTCAGAGCGCGGAACGGAGAGCCGGTGCGCCGATTCCAGATGCCTCTGTGTCGGAAACGGTCAGATCGTAAGATTTGGCCGCCCTTGTCTTAGGTAGTCGATTGATTTAACTTTGGCTGTGCTAGAGTGAGCAGTTCGCGACGATTCTGCGCCGCATCTGCAAGGCCGCACGCATCCTACTGAGGGATGCGACACAGACAGACATCGAGCCCGCGAGCAGTGTTCGCGCAGCTCCCAAGGAGAGAGACATGAAACGTAGCATTTCACTTTGGCTCGGGGTGCTTGCACTGGCCGCGGTGCCCGCTTTCGGGCAAGATGCCGCGACTGCGACGGGCAAGATTCATGGCCACGTGACCAATCCCACGGGTGCTAACCAGGGCAGCGGTTCGGTCAGTCTTTCGACCGACGGCGGGCACACCTCAAAGTACACTTTTCCGGTAAATGCCCAGGGCGATTACACGGGCGAAGCGGCGGCCGGCAAGTACACGCTGGTGTTCCGCCAGGCTGATACCCCTCCGGACAAGATGGTGGACTCCATTGATAACGTGATGATTACGGCGGGCCAGGACACGCTTGCGGACGACGACATGTCGCGCCAGGCGTTCATCGACAAGCTGCCCGAGGATCAGAAAAAGCAGCTCGAGGACATGCGCAAGCACAATTCTGAAGCGCTCAAGGCCAACGAAGTCATCAAGAACCTGAATGCGGACCTGCGGGTGGTTACGCAGGATGTAAAGGACGCGGATGCCGCGCCAGCGGCGGCCCAGCAGCAGCTCGGCGCCAATGCCTCGAAGGCTGACATTGATGCAAAGGTAAAGGAAATCAAGACCCAGAAGTACAGCGAGATGGAAAGCCTGATGCAGAAAGATGCGCAGCAGCGGCCCCAGGAATCGGTGTTGTGGGCATACCTTGGCCAGGCGCAGGTGGGGCTGAAGAAATACGACGAAGCAGAAACGTCATTCAAGAAGGCCATCGAGATCGAGTCGGCAGCCAAGACACCGAAGCCGGCCATAGAGGGGCTGGCTAACAGCGGGCTGGGCGAGATCTACGCCCGGAGCGGGAAAGTACCTGAAGCCAATGCCGCCTACCAAGCTGCTGTGAAAGCCGATCCGACCAAGGCGGGATTCTATTTGCGCAACGAAGCGGTGATCTTTTTCCAGGCCAACAACGCCGATGCCCAGGTAGCCGCGGCGCAGGAAGCCATCAAGGCTGATCCCAATCAGCCGGTGCTTTATTACATCATCGGCCAGGGCCTGGTGCAGAAGGCCACGATGGAGCCCGACCCGAAGAATCCGAAGGCGCAGAGAATCGTACTGCCTCCGGGATGCGCGGAGGCCTACCAGAAATACCTGGAACTGGCTCCGACCGGGCCGTATGCGGCCGATGCGCAGGGAATCCTGGCGCAGGCGGGACAGAAGGTAAGCTCCAGCTACAAGGCCGGCAAAAAGTAAACGACAGTCTGCCAGTTGCTTGCAAAGGCGTCCGCGCTCGCGGACGCCTTTGCTTTTGGGCACTGGATTCGGGCGATGAATGGCGACTAGCCCAGGCGCCGGGCGTCTGGTCAGTGAACTCGGGCAGAGGGCGTAGCGCATCAATGGGCACGTGCGGGGCTTCTGCAGACACGGGCCGATACACATCTCCTAAATTCTTAGTTGACAGCTGCACAACTCAGGGAATAATGTCCTAATTGGTTAGGAGATGCCGGCATTGAAAAAGAATGAACGCCCTGGGTTAACCAAGCTGGAATTGAGAATCATGCAGGTGATCTGGCGCAGCGGCGGGGGAACGGTCAGCGCCGTTCAAGCCGAGCTGGAGCCGGCGCTGGCCTACACTACGGTCCAAACGATGCTCAACATCCTGGAGCGCAAGGGGCATCTCAAGCGCGAGCTTGACGGGCGCGCCTACGTCTATACCGCGAAGGTGAGCGAGGCAAAGGCGCTGCGCCACAGCCTGCGCGACGTGATCGATCGCATGTTTGGCGGGTCGAGTGAAGAACTGGTCATGAGCCTGCTCAAAGACGGCCAGATCGATGCGAAGAGACTGGCGAAGCTGACGGAGCGTTACAACAAGGAGGCGCGCGAGTCGTGAGCAACTTCAAGTCTTGGGTATTGTCGTATCTGATCAATTCCTTGTGGCAGATTCCGTTGCTATACGCGGCGGGATGGGCTGCGGCGCGAACGCTCAGGCGGGCCGGTGCGGAAGCGGAGCATCGCGCCTGGGTGACAACATTGTTATTGCAGGCGGCGGTTCCGGCATGCGCCGCGTTGTCGTGGGAATGGGTGGGGGAATTCTTTGCTCGCGGGACACCAGTTCGCACAGCCTCAGGCGTCTCCGTGGTGATGGGTGGAGGAACGGCGGGTAGTGTCTTTCATCTTCCACCTGCATTGCTCACCTCTGTCGCAATCGCGTATACGGCGATCACCGCATACTTCGCAGTCAGATTCATTCGCCGCTGGGTGCATCTCAGGGCCATGTGCCGCGACGCCATACCAATGAAGCTGCGGGGCGAGGCGGCGGCCAACTGGGAGCAATGCGCACAGGCGTACGGCCTCTACGATGTCGTCATAGCGACATCGCCGCACCTGTTTGGACCGGTTTCACTGGGGGTGCGGCGACGCCTGTTACTGCTGCCCGCGGAAATGGTCAACCGCCTGTCGGCAGCGGACCTCAGGGTGGTGATGGCGCACGAATTTGCGCATCTCTATCGCAATGATTTTTTGAAAAACCTGTTGTACGAGTTGCTCTCATTGCCAATGAGTTACCATCCGCTCTTCTGGTTGACCCGGGAACGGATTACGGAGAGCCGCGAGATGGTCTGCGACGGAATGGCGGCGGCAACTTCGGGAAAAAATGAGTACGCGCGATCCCTTCTGCGATTGGCATCACTGCTAGTCAGCGGCATGCCCGTCAGGACTCCACATGCTATCGGAATTTTCGATAATCAATCCTTTGAGAGGAGAGTTATGAGGTTAACCGGAGGTAAGAAGAACGTTGGCGGCCTGGGGCAATTCGCCCTGTTGGCTGCATGTGCCGCGCTTGGAATCGCTACGTGCGGGTCCGCCGTTGCGCTGAGTATGCATGTGGACGCAGATGCAGCGAAGTCCGGCGACAATGCCGCAAAGACGCAGGGGCGGGTAAGTGTGTCGGCTTCCGTGATGGCCGGGAATGTCCTGAACCGAGTGAATCCGGTTTATCCGCCGGACGCCAAGAAGGCGAAGATCCAAGGCAAGGTCATTCTGGATGCGGTCGTCGGAAAGGATGGGACGGTGGAAAATCTGAAGGTCGTTTCGGGGCCGAAAGAACTCCAGCAATCCTCTCTCGACGCGGTTCGGCAATGGACTTATAAGCCATTCCTGCAGAACGGAAATCCCGTCGAGGTGGAAACGACGGTCAGCGTCATTTACTCGCTGGCCAAGTAGACGGCGTAGGGACGCGCCGGCCGGTCAAATCTTCTGGGCGCGCTGGACGGCGCGGACGCCGGGGACTCGGCGAAGGCCGAGAACCATCTTGTTGAGATGGCGCACATCCTCGGCGTCAACGACGAATTCGACAACTGCCTCTCCGTCGGGGGACTGGTGAGTGTCGACGCCCCGGATGTTGGTGTTGTCATCAGAAATGACGGCAGTCAGTTCTTTGAGCATGCCGGCGCGGTCATCGCAGAAGATAGTGATTTTTACGGGGTAGCGCGGGATGCGTCCAGCGACATGATCGCCGACTCGCGCCCATTCGACAGCGATACGCCTGTCGCTCTCGTAGAGCAGGTTTTGAATGTTGGGACAACTGCGGGCGTGCACCGCGACACCCTTGCCGCGGGTTACGTAACCAACGATCTCTTCGCCTCGAATGGGGTTGCAACAGCGTGCGCGGTAGACGAGAAGGTCATTCTGGCCTTCGACCTGGAGGGAGTCGGACCCGGTCAGGTGCAGTTTGCGAACAGCATCGGACATAGCGGCGTCCGTGCCGGGCCTGGGTTCTTCGGTCTCCGGTTCAACCGGGTTGGCGTAGCCGGGGGCCAGCTTGTTAAGGAGTTGGTGGGCCGAGTGCTTGCCCTGTCCCAGGGTGGCAAGAAGGTCGGCAGCAGTGGCGACGCCGTACTCATTGGCGATGCGGCCAAGATCCTGATCGTCGATCTGGCTCATTGGAATTTTGAATTTGCGCGCTTCCCGCTCGAGCAGTTTGCGACCGATTTCGACCGCGCGGCGACGCTGGTCTTCGTTGAGCCAGTGCTTGATCTTGTTGCGGGCGCGGGGGCTCTTGACGAAGGTGAGCCAGTCGCGGCTGGGCTTGTGATCTTTCTGGGTAACGATTTCTACGATATCGCCGGTGCGGAGCTTGGTCCGGAGCGGAACCATGCGGCCGTTGACCTTGGCGCCTACACAGGTGTGGCCTACCTCGGTGTGAATGGTGTAAGCGAAGTCGACGGGTGTGCCGTCCGCCGGAACCACCACGACCTTCCCCTTAGGCGTGAAGGTGTAGACCTCGTCGGGATAGAGATCCATCTTCAGGCTGGAGAGGAACTCGTTGGGGTCGGTCATCTCCTTCTGCCACTCGACGAGCTGACGAATCCAGTTGAGCCGTTCTTCGTCGCGGGCGGTTACGACGCCTTCGCCAGCCTTGTATTTCCAGTGCGCCGCGATTCCTTCTTCGGCGATGCGGTGCATTTCTTCAGTGCGGATCTGGACCTCGAATTGATGTCCGCCAGCCCCGATAACGGTGGTGTGGAGCGATTGATATCGATTAGCTCGGGGAATTGCAATGAAGTCCTTGATGCGGCCGGGGACCGGGCGCCAGAGTGCGTGGATGAGGCCAAACACTGCGTAACAGGCCCCGACGTCCTGAGTGACGACTCGGATGGCGAGGAAATCATAGACCTGGTCGAAGCTGATTTTGGCGCGTTCGATCTTCTGGAAGATGGAATAGAGGCGCTTGATGCGCCATTCGACCCGGGCTTGAATGTTGTGCTCGCGCAATTGTTCAACAAGTGCATCCTCGACGCCGCGAAGGAACTGTTCGCCTTCTACGCGGCGGGCTTCGACAGCCGCAGTCATTTTTTCGAAGCTCACCGGATCGGTGTATTGGAAGGCGAGGTCTTCGAGTTCGCCGCGCACCTTGCCCATGCCAAGGCGGTGAGCGAGCGGCGCGTAGATGTCCATGGTCTCGCGGGCGATCGCTTCCTGGCGCTCGGGCTTGAGATGTCGGAGGGTACGCATGTTGTGGAGGCGGTCGGCCAGCTTGATGAGCACCACCCGCACGTCGGAGACCATGGCCAAAAGCATCTTACGAACGTTTTCGGCCTGGCGGTCTTCACGGTTGGCGAACTGGATTTTGTCGATCTTGGTAACGCCCTCGACGATGTGGGCGACCTGGTCGCCAAACTTCTGCCCAATCTCTTCGTTGGTGGCGGGGGTATCTTCAACCGAGTCATGGAGGAGGCCGGCAGCGATGGCGGTGGCGTCCATCTTCATCTCAGCCAGGACTTCGGCAACTTCCAGGGGATGAATGATGTAGGGTTCGCCGGAAGCGCGCATCTGGCCGGCGTGGTGTTGGACGCAGAATTCCCAGGCTTTGCGGACCAGGGAGACGTCTTCGCTGGGGCGGTTGGCTTGTACCTGTCGCAGGAGCGCTTCGAAGCGGTCATCGATGATGCCCTGGGTTATAACGGGGGGGATTTCCGCTGAATTTTCGGATGGGCTTTCGGGCTCGGGTTCCCGTACGGCGACCGCGCCGTCGGTGGACTCGGGGACGGGCTCGCGTGGTTCATCGGTGAGAGCCGGGTGCCGAAGGGTCGCCATGCTTCATTATAGGCTGGGTCAGATGCAGGCGGATAAAACGATTAAGGACGGGCCGGGGCCGATGTCGGACGGTGAACTATCGGCGGTGCGGAGCCAGTTTCCTTAGCCTTTCCCCGCAGGTTGTGCCGTCAGAGAAAGTCTGGGCGGGTTAATTCTAGGGTTTCAGCAACATCGAATCAATTACGGGTAAAGCAACCATCTTTTACGTCAGTTGTTAAGTTAGTCTCGATTTTCTATTTATTTTGTTAGCCAAAAAGGTTGTGCCGGCCGTCACTGCCTTGTGAGGTCAATAGAGGAGTAGAGTCCGTGACGGGCTGGAGATTTCCCAGTGCCGGATCCGGGATCATTACCGCCAGGGCAGCCAGCATTCATGCTGCGACCTATGGCGAGGCGGGAAACGGTAACGCTCGAGGGTGCACTCCAGGGACCAGAACCGAGGATTTGTATGAAACGCCTTCTTTTCGCGGCCGTGGCCGCCATGTTCGCGCTCACCACGGCCTCCGCCAATCAAGCTACCGGAAAGATCATCATTCCGGTGAACAAGACCAATCCCACCAGCGGGAAGCAGATGTATGCCAGCTATTGCGCACCCTGCCATGGCACGGACGGCCGGGGACACGGTCCCGCGGCACCCGCATTGAAGGTCGTCCCTGTCGACTTGACGGGGCTGGCAAAGGCCAATCACGGGAAGTACCCGGACACGCATATCCTGAGCGTATTGAAGTTTGGTTCGGAGATGCCGTCGCACGGATCCGTTGAGATGCCGGTGTGGGGACCGATTCTTGGTAGGATGGGCCAGATCAACAGCCAGGACAAGGAGCTCAGGATGTCGAATCTGAGCCGGTACCTGGAAACAATTCAAGTGAAGTAGGTTCTGGCAGGCGGAGACTTCCGGCTTGGAACCTGCCGGAGGAACCGATGTCGAAGCCACGCAAGCCGGATCAGGACACGATACAGAAGGCGCCCAGGACCAAGAGGCCTGCGGCGCCTTTTTCTTCTCCGCCGAAGGGTACGCTTCCCTGGCCGAATCCCAAACACGCCGCCGCGCCGCCCGAAGAACCGGTTCGCCAGCCTGACCGCAAGCCTTCCATAGAAAGCCACCGGGAGACTGAATCGGGGGGCTTCGATGGAGCTCGAATCAGCAGGCGGGCAGCGGATAGACTGCGAACAGGTTATCTGTGGGTGTACGCGTCGGACGTGGAATCTGTGGGATGGAAAGCGACACCTGTACCAGCCCTGGTGCCGGTGACCGACAACCGGGGTATGCCGCTGGGGACTGCCTTATACAGTCCAGCCTCGCAGATTGCCCTGCGGATGGTTTCGCGCAGTCAGATCGGGGAAGCGGAATGGCTGGACCTGCTGGCCAGACGGCTGCGGGCCGCGATCGCGCGGCGCAAGTCGCTGATCGATGAAGGCACCGACGCATGCCGGCTGACATTCAGCGAGGCCGACGAACTGCCTGGATTGGTGATCGACAAGTACGGCGATTTGGTGATCATGCAATTGCTGACTCGTGGACTGGACTCGTCCAGCGTGAGGGCGACATGTGTGAGGGTCCTGCGGGAAGAGGTTGCACCCGAGGCGATCCTTGAACGCCCAGACCCGCGGATTCGCGAGTTGGAAGGAATGCCGGCTCCGAGCCCCGCGCCGTTGTGGGTGCGGGACGATCAGGCCGGGACAAGCACACGATTTCATCTCAACGGTCTCGAATTTCTGTACGACGCGAACGCGGGACAAAAGACAGGCGCATTTCTCGATCAGCGGCTGAATTACGCTGCCGCCGCGGATTGGGCGAAGCGACTGCATGCGACGGGGCGTGCTTTGGATGTGTGTTGTTATCAGGGCGGGTTTTCGCTTCACCTGGGGAGGTCTTGCCAGAAAGTAACTGGGATCGACTCATCCCGGGCTTCTCTGGAAGTAGCGGAGCAGAACCTGGCGGCCAACCGGGACCGAGTGGATGGCGATGTGGACTGGGTAGAGGGGGATGCGTTCCAGGTCCTGCGCGACTGGTCGGTGAACGGCGAACGGTTCGACGCAATCGTCCTCGATCCGCCGGCGTTCGCCAAGAGCCGCAAAGCTGTAGAGGGGGCGTTACGCGGCTATAAGGAGCTGAATCTGCGGGCCCTGAAGATGGCTTCGCCGGGGGGGCTGCTGGTGACTTGCTCGTGTTCTCACCACGTTGGGTGGACTGACCTCGAGGGGGCAGTGGCCGCAGCAGCCGCTGACGCAGGGCGGCGGGTGCGCTTGCTGGAGAGGCGTGGGGCGGCTCCAGACCACCCCGTGATCCTCAATCTGCCGGAAACGGAGTATCTCAAGTGCCTAATTCTGGAAGTGGAGTAGTCATTCTCCAGAAGCCGGGTCAAGGACTCACAGAATCGAATGTTGGTCGCGAGACTCGGGTTTCGACCTGCGCGTTCGCGACCACATGCCTTTGAGCCACGCCGAGGACCAGAAATGCCGCTCCCGAATCGACGATTGGGCCGGGAGGGTGGGGTGACCGGCAGTTCGTAACTCGGCCAGAGTTTGCTTGACTTGCGCGCGCAGGGTCTCTACCTCAAAGGCGCAGGAGCGCAGATATGCCGAGACGGTGAGACCGGCCTCGGCGGCGCGATCGCGAAGCTGAGAGCACTCCTCGTGGCTCATGCGGACAGTGATGCTGGCGCACTTGCGTTGGTGTGGCGCGGGGGGTGGGACGTCCGGGGAGGAGTTGGAAGCCAGTTCGAGCTTGGTTTGAAGATCCTGCGCTGTGCGCCCCAGTAGGCGCTCCTTGGATCGGCTTTCAGGAGTCAGGGGGGCGGAATGGAAGCGTTCACCGGACGGGCCGGATCCGGGGTTGCGTCGACGCCCGTGTGCGCGCAGAGCGCTCTCGTAGGAGAGGGTCGCAACGTCGTCTGCGAGTTCATCGCCGCCAGCGTCGTGGCCGGCTTCGTGAGCCGAATCTTTGAGGGCGGTCAGGGAGGCGAGCAGTTCGGCAAAGCCGGCGGCAGCGGATGGGGGTTCGAGGGTAGTGGATTCCGGCATGCTTCGAGGGTAGCGCCGGGATGACTCGCCATAGCTTGATTCCCCGCCTCAAGCAGAACGGAATTCCCGCGGTGAAACCCATATGGCGGGCCGATCCGAAACGGGAATTTCCCGTTGCGTTGGCAGAACGCAGAAATCAGTGCGTGAATAGGCGTTTAGTGGGGTTTGGGTTGGGGAGGCGCCTGCGGCTGCTTGTTGTCCGGTGCGGCGGGAATTTCCTGCCCATCGTAGATGATTTTCGAGGTCGATCCAAACCGCTTGTAGTCGGTGTATTTGATGATGTCGCGGATGTGGACGTCCTGGGCCATGTAGCCATGGCCTCCGGAGAAGTGCAGGATGCCTTCACCCTTGGTGTAGACGGGAAACCAGTAGTGGCCATCGACCTGCTGGCGCCAGGTCATGAACGGCGGGTGCAGGTCTTCGCTGCCTTTGCGAGTGTCGTCAGGCACCATGCGTCCATTGGTGACGACGATTTGCAGGTCGGTGGTGTCGACCCAGATGCGGCCCAACAGATAGCGCTTCCCTTTCTGTATCTGCTTCGGGCTCACGTCGAAGGCATAGCAGTCGACTTCGTCCACTTTCTGTCGTCCCACGTATTTCACGTCGTACTGCCCGATGTCTTCCGCAGTGAGCACGAAGGGGTAGCCGCGCTGAATGTCCTGAAGATCGGAGGGGGACATGATGACGCGCTGCAGGGTGCTTCCGGGAGCGAACACGACTTTTTCGGTGCGTTTCCCGGACGGGTCGAAGATCACGTCGTCTACCTGGTAGTACTCGCCATCGACCTTGTTGTCATCGTCGATGGTCTGCACCCGGGCTACGCGGCGGTAGGTGTAGTGGTTGAGCGCGTCCTGAAACTCGCTTTCGCGGGCCGCGAATTTTTTGATGATCTCTTCGGCGGGGGTGGTGGGCGGGGTAATGTCCATCGTTCCGAAGCCTGAGTCCATGGGCATGGGGGTGAACGAATCCTTGTCCTGAGTCCGCCCGGGCAAGGCCAGTAACGCCATCGACAAAACAGCTGCACCCCATCGTAAGCTCAATTGCGTCATTGTCCCCGCTCTCCCGATATAAGCCGTCCGCGCCGGGAAACGATCGCTCCAGCGCTATGGAATGACTACCACATTAGACGCATGTACACGCAGGGTGGGTCGCAAGACAATCAGGTTGGGATAGCTCCGGATCAAAGTCCAGATGCGAATCCCCCTTGCGAGCGTCTTCGCCAGACCCGGCGGATTTGGGAGAATTCCGGCTTACGATGCACGATTCGTACCAAATTCCAACGCTGATTTTGACGACGCTTCTGATCCCGGCGTTCGGACATCTCTACTTGCGGTCGCGCGACACGCGCACCTTGCTTTGGTTCCTCGCTTTTTGCCTGACTGCGGTCAGGATGTTCCTGCTCTACCCGCTGGGCACCTGGGATTTCTCACTGGCGACGCACCCCTGGATTACGGCCGTCGGCCAGGCGTGTGCGCTTCTGGCTTCAGGGTTGTTTCTGAGCTCGTTGTCGCCGCTACGGATGCGGATCGGAAAGTTCGAAGTTCTGTACGTCATCCCATACATCGTGCCCATGATCGCCTACGATGTTTTGGCTTATGGGGTGTATCGGGGAGTGCCGCCGCACGGCCCGATGTTTGCGATATTCCCGGGCCTGGGAGCGATTTCACTGGCCGTGGGACTGCGCTGGGACCAGAAGAAGGGCTCGCTTTCCCCCTGGATCGGGACGCTGGCTTCCCTGGTATTCGGCGGATTCGCGCTGTGGTTCTGCTTCCGCCATGGGCTGTACTGGCCACTGACGATGGCTGAGTCGGGAAACCACCTGGTGACGGCGCTGCTGGTGCTCTATGTGTTCCGCCGATTCTCCCCGGGTGTGGTGTTGAGCGTGGCGGGACTGATTGCCTGGTCGCTGCCATCTCTTTTTATCTTCTCCCTTATTTCGGCCAACCCCGAGGTGAGCCTGAACCTGGTCCGCTGCATTGTTCTGGCAAAGCTGATCACGGCGCTGGGCTTGATCCTGGTGGCGCTCGAGAGCGAATCGATAATGAACAAGGCGGCGGGGGAACGGGAGCGGCGCGCGCGCTGCGAGATGGAAGCTTATACGAGCCTCGAGCTGTCGAGGAGGCGAGTGGAGGACTTTGACCGGCAAGGACCGACGATCTGCCGGACGGTCGTGGATAACAGCCGGTTCTCCCAGGCGGCGTTGATCCTGATGCAGCCATCGGGCACCTACCGGGTGGTGGGTTCAGCCGGACTTGACGCGGCGACAGCCAGGGCGCTGGACCTGATGGCGGCAAGGATCCCGGTGCAGGGATTTCTGGAGCCGGGATCGGCCGAGACGGCGATGCCCAATAGCCAGACGCTGCAGCTGGACCTTACGCCGTGGTTGAGCCCGGGGGACGATCTGTCGCGGCTGCGTTTCACTTCGGCGCTGGCGATCCCGCTGATTGGCCGCAGCGCAACGGAAGGGACCCTGCTCTTGTCGGGCATGCGGGAGCGCAAGCCCATCGAGCCACTACGGAGCGAAGACCTTCTGCCGATCGAGATGCTGGCCTCGCGCATTCAAGCGGTACGGAGCCAGACGACCATGCTGGACAAGCTGATTGACTCGGAGAAGTTCGCGGGAATCGGGCAGCTGGCAGGCACGGTAACTCAGCAGCTCAACAATCCGTTGACAGTGATCCTGGGATACGCCTCGCTACTGGAGGATGCCCCGCTATTGGAGGGTCACGAGCGCAAGGCGGTAGGGGCGATTCTGAGCGAAGCCCGTCACATGCGATCAACGCTCGAAAGCCTGTCGCGCATTGCCTTGTCGCATGGGCAGCGGGCAGCCATTTCCCTGCCGGAGTTGCTGGCCGACATGGAGCATCTGCACCGGTCGGAATTTCTGCAGCGGTCAATCGAGTTCCGGCTGAATGTCGCGCCGGCGCTGCCCCGGGTGTTGTGCCACGCCCAGCAACTGCGGCAGGCCATTCTGCATTGCCTGCAGTTTGCGATGGATTCGGTGGAGAATGTGGCCTCGGCGGGGGACCGGACGGTTCGCCTGGAAGCGACGGCAGAAGGAACCCGGGTGCAGATCCTGGTGGCACACTCGGGACCCGGTTTTCACCATCCGGAGCGCGCGTTTGACCCCTATCTGCCGGCCCAGGCGGGCGGGACGGAAACAGCGGGGCTTGGGCTGAGCCTGTGCGCAACGATTCTGCGGGATAACCACGGGAACGCCTCGGCAGTGAACCTGGAGCCGCAGGGCGCGGCAATCGTGCTGGATCTGCAAGCGGCTTGAACCATCCCGGACCGTCACCTACAGCGGGCATTGGTGCTATTCCCGTGATCGCCCCATCCACCAGGCTTTGATGAACTTCCAGTGGATGTAGACGGAGTGGTTGAGGTGCAGCAGAAAGCCTTCGCGGCCGTCTAAAAAGCCCAGTCTGAAGAAATAGTTATAGATGAAGGTGGCTACCGGATTCAGCAGTGCGTTCCACGCGAAGGCAGGCAGGCTGCGGCTGGTGCGGCCACGGGCTTGAAGCAGCCCGGCGATCTCGGTGCTGTAGCGGTTCATGTGCTCGAGATAGACGGTCAGGTCAGGGTAGGCGTAGTGAAGCATGTCGTGCTTCATGGTGCCCTTGGGACCGTCGAACTGGGGCGTGGAGTGGGGGCCGACGCCTTCGCTGAGGCGGGCGGATCCGCGGCGGAAGAGGCGCAGCTTGTGGTCGGGGTAGAATCCACCGTGGCGCATCCAGCGACCCAGGATCAGATTGAGGCGGGGGATCCAGTAGGCACCGTATTGCGGCTCATCGGATAGGGTTCGGCGGATTTCTTCCTGCAGTTCCAGGGTGAGGGCTTCGTCGGCGTCGAGGAGCAGGATCCAGTCTGAAGTGCAGAGGTCGAGGGCTATGTTTTTCTGCTCTCCGTGGCCGCCGAAGGCGTGATAGCTGGTTTTGGCGCCATAGGATTGCGCTATTTCGATGGTACGGTCGCGGGAGCCGGAATCGACAATGACGATTTCGTCGGCCCATTGGACGGTCTCAAGGGTGCGCGGCAGGTTGGCCTCCTCGTTCATCGCGATCATGGCCACCGACAGGGTCTTGCGCATCGAGTCAAAGATAAATCAAGGGTTGAGCTGAGAGAGGGACAGAGGCCCGGGTCTATTGCTTTTTGGCGAGTTGGTCGAGGGAGGATTTGAGGCTGTCGCGAATATTCGGGTCGGACTCGCGAGTCATCTGCGTACGGATGGGTCCGGCGGAGGACGGCAATCCGATTTGGACGAGCGATTGAGCGGATTGAATGCGAACTGCCGGATCGCGATCTTTCAGCGTTTCCGTCAGCAAAGCCAGGACTTTGTCCGCCTGGTCGGGAACGACCCACGGATACAGATCGGGGAGCGCAAAGAGGGAGCGCAGGCGCGATTCGGAATCGAGGTGTATGTCGACATAGTGAAGGACAGCTGCGGCGCAAGGTTCGCTGCTCTCGTTAGCGATGGCGAGTTCCTGAACAACCGTCACAGTGATGTCAATCGACTGCGCGGGATCCGAACACAGGCGGTGCAAGGTCACCACCCCGTCCGGATCGTGCGCGGTCCACAGTGCCAATCCGAAGTTGATTCTCGTCCGGGGATCCGTCTCGATCGACAGCGCCTCCTTGATAGAGGGGACAGACTCGGCGCTACGATGTTCGCATAGCTGCAACGCTGCGAGGCTTCTGACGGCAGGATCGCTGTGATGAAGAGCCTGGAGAAGTGAAGTCCTTGACAGGTCGATGCCCTTAGCACGCAGCGCTGCGGCGACGGTTTGGAGTGGAGAGTTGGAAACGATTTCAGGAGGTGCCGTTTGGGAAGCTCCGGCCTGGGACGAAACAGGCGCGGCTCCGATGCCCAGCGCCAGAGAAGCGGCTAATCCGCGTAAGAGCATCGAGCGCCAGTAGAGTGCCACTGCACCCTCCTTGGCCGATCGAACGAGACCTCGGCAGGCGCAAGGATAAATCAGGCGGACGCCGTCGGTTAAGCAGTTGATGGAGATTTGCAGTCCAGGTGTTCGGCACGACGGGAATGGCGGGGCAAGGAGTAGTGAGGGAGTGCCTCCTCGTTGTTACCGCTGTTGCACCTGCCGAGGCCGATCTCCGTGGTCACTACTCGGGAGACCGGCCGGGCAGTGCTGGCGGTGACGCGCGAGGGGTTCCGCGGCCGGGTGCTGGAAGCGAGGGATATTCTCATCGGCTTCCGGTCATTCTCAAAGCGGGGCCGGCGCGGTTTGCGGATCAGGAAACCGAGCCGGCCTCGTGGTAGAGTGGGATTCCACGGGGGTGGTGGATGGCGGCTGGAATTCAGCTTCCCGGGAACAACGAAACGATCGATTTACAGCAGCAGGTATTCCGGCTGCAGGCGCTGCTGGAGGCGTCGAGGCAGGTGCACTCGACCATCCGCGAAGAGGAAGTTCTGGAATCGGTTTTGCGCATTGTGGTGCGTGAACTGGAGATGGCCGGAGCGGCATTTCCGGGGACCGGGCTGGCTTACGGGGACCCCATCGACACGCCGGCGGCGCGGGGGGTGGAAATTCACTCTGAGCGGAGCGGAGGCGCGGTTCCCAATGGCAACGCGGTAATGTTCCCGACGCACCCGGTATTTCCGCTGCAGGATCGCGAGGGCCGGAAGATGGCGGAACTAGTGGTCGCGCCGCCGGAGGGCCGGCCACTGACCATCTACGAGGCCGACTTCATGGAGGGTTTGGCGCTGCAGGCGGCCGTCGCTCTCGAGAATGCCCGTAATCACAAACGGAATGTTGAGTTTGCGCGGGTGCAGCAGGACCTGGAGGCGGCCCGGGCGATTCAGCGATCGCTTCTGCCGCAGGAACTTCCGCGTATCGCGGGGTATTCGCTGGACTACCGTTCGGCGACCTGCTACGAGGTAGGCGGCGATTACCTCGACATCCTGGCGCGGCCTGATGGGACGCTGGTGATGGCGGTGGCGGATGTGGCTGGAAAGGGACTTGCATCAGCCATCATGTCGACCAGCTTCCGGTCGGCGTTCCGCGCCATGGCTTTTAATGACCTGCCTCTGGATGAGCTGGCCACGCGCATGAACCAGCATCACTGGATGGACGGCGAAGAAGCGCGGCGCAAGTATGTGACAGCGATCTTTCTGCGGCTGAATCCGAGGATGGGCGAGATCGAGGTCGTCAATGCAGGGCACAACCCGGGGTTCGCGGTACATCCCGATGGCAGCACCTGCATGTTTGAGTCGGTGGGCACGCCGCTGGGGCTTTTGCCGGGGATGCGCTACAGCAGCGAGCGCTGCAGCTTTCCGCACGGGTCGAGGATGCTGTTCTATACCGATGGTTTGACGGAAGCGTTCCGCGGGGATGAAGAATTTGGGCCAGAACGACTTATGGCCAATTTTTCTCAATGTTCTTCGTCCAACGCCGATGGTATTCTCGATGCATTGTGGACGGCCATCGGGGAGTTTGTTGAAGGCGGGCCGCAGGGGGACGACATGACTGCATTGGTGCTTTGCCGGGCACCGGAGCTGCCTGCATGAGCGGCGCGAAAGCAACCGCCGTTCGCCCGACGACCGTGGAGGTGCGGCTGCCGTCGCGTCTCGGATATGAGAAAGTGGCCATGAGCACCGCGGCTGCGGTGGCCAAGCTGATGGGATTCCGCGAAGACCGGGTGGAAGATCTCAAAACGGCGGTGGCAGAGGCGTGCATCAACGCCATGGAACACGGCAACCGATTGAATGAGGGCCTGTCGGTTGGAGTAGTGCTTTCAGCGGGCGCGGGCTCGCTGGAAGTCAAGGTCATCGACGACGGAAAGGGGATGAAGAATCATCCCCCGAAACCGGACATTGACCGCAAGATACACGGCGAAGAAGACCCGCGCGGGATGGGGATGTTCCTGATCCAGGCGCTCGTGGATGAAGCCGAGTGGGTCGCAGGCGGCAACGGCAAGGCCAGTTATGTGCGCCTCGTGATCCGGCTGGACCCCCCATCCGACTAGACCGAAATTATGGAGACGATTGATCGTGCAGAGCGAAACCAAATCGCGTATCGACCAGCTAACTTCCCCGGCCGGGCACCCGGTCAGTGTCCTGCGTTTTGAGGGCGATATCGCCAGCACCTCGAAAGAGGCGGTGCTGGGCACCTACCAGTCGCTGCCGAAGCAGAGCACCAAGCTTATCCTGCTGGATTTCACCAAGGTGGACTACATCAACTCCAGCGGGATCGCGCTGGTGATTCAGCTTCTGATCGAGGCAGCCAATGCCGGGCAGAAGGTGTTTGCCTATGGTCTGTCCGCGCACTTCACCAAGGTATTCACGATGGTGGGGATCACCAAGTATGCAGGGCTGTTTCCGGGGCAGCAGGAGGCGCTGGCGGCGCTGTAATTGCTATTTCAGGAAACCGAACGAATCGAGCCCCCGGCCGAATTGTGCGCTGTTAGGTTCCGGGCAGCGGAGGCAAAGTGTTTGCGCTGCCCTTTCCCGCTTAGAATGCCGCTATGAACCTCGAGGCGATACAGGCAGCGCTGCGGGACGGCGGGTACGACGGCTGGCTCTTCTACGATCATCACCACCGCGATCCAATCGGCGAGCGCATTCTTGGGCTTGATCCGAAGGCGCACATCACGCGGCGCTGGTACTACCTGGTACCAGCGGATGGGGAGCCGCGCAAGCTGGTGCACCGCATCGAGCAGGGGCGGCTCGATTCCCTTCCCGGTTCAAAGGGCCTCTATTCAAGCTGGCAGGAACTGGCTGCAGGCCTGGAGGTGATGCTGTACGACGCGCGGCGAATAGCCATGCAGTATTCGCCGGACAACGCGATCATGTATGTCTCGATGGTGGATGCGGGGACGGTGGAGTTTCTCCGTTCGCGGGGCAAAGAGATCCGCAGTTCGGCAGACCTGGTGAGCCAGTTCGAGGCGGTGCTGACGCAGGAACAGATCAGCAGCCACGGAATTGCTCAGAAGGCCATCGATACGATTCTCGACGAGGCGTGGAAGAAGATGGGGCGAACGCTGCGGCCCCCATCAGGAAAGCCAGGCAGGCTGACGGAGTTCTCCATGGTGCAGTGGCTGAGCGACGCGATGAAGTGCGAGGGTCTGATGTGGGAAAACGGACCCAATGTGAGCGCCAACGCCAACAGTTCCGATTCACACTATGAGCCGACCGCGGAGAAGACCGCGGAGATTCGCGATGGCGATTTTGTTCTGATCGATATCTGGGGGAAGCTGGAAAAACCGGGCAGCGTGTTTTATGACATCACCTGGACGGGGGTGGTGGGACGCGAGCCGAGCGGACGCGAACAGCATGTGTTCGAAACGGTGCGGGATGCGCGGGATGCAGCCATCAGGGTGGTCGAGTCGGCGTTTGCGGCAGGTAGGGCCATTCGCGGATTTGAGGCCGACGACGCGGCGCGCGCCGTGATCAAGGAGGCGGGTTTCGGGCAGTACTTCACCCACCGGACCGGGCACAACATCGCCCAGGAGATTCACGGGCCGGGAGCCCACCTGGACAACCTCGAAACCCACGATGAGCGAATGCTGCTGCCCAATACGTGCTTCTCCGTGGAACCGGGGATCTACCTTCCGGAGTTCGGGGTGCGTAGCGAGGTGGACATGCTGACGGCGCCGGGTAAGGCCTGGGTCACGGGGCGGGTGCAGCGGGAACTGGTGAGGATCTAAACAGGGGTCAGGAATCAAGGGATCAGGGGTCAGGCACAGAGATCGCCCTGGGCGGACAGTGCGAAACCTGCTCAGTTGCCGGTGGGGATGATGCCGGCGTTCTCGACCATTAGAACAATGGTGCGAACGTTGGCGCGGGTGCGGTGAACGACCTTGCGGGGGACGACCATGCCCTGACCGGCAGCGAGTTCGACGGTCCGCTCCCCTTCGGCCTCGCGCAGGTCGATAAAAAACGTGCCTGCGAGGGTGAAAAAGAACTCGTCATCGTCTTCGTGCTTGTGCCAGTGGTATTCGCCTTCGAAGACGCCCATGCGGACAACCGAACCATTGACCTGGCAGAGGGTCTGATTGAACCACTTGTACTGGCAGGCGGCGGCCATGGCGTTCACATCGATGAGTTCAAGCGGGCCATTGAGGATGTTGAGGCGGGTTTCGTACGGATAATCGGCGTCGGGCATGGGAGTGTCCTCAGGGGAAGAATATCGGGCGGCGACAAGGCGGCGGATGGGTCTGCCGCGAGGAGATCAAACGCGGGACTCTAGTTCCTCGCAGGACGGCCAACCCATTTGACGGGCTGATGCAGCGATGAAACACCCCGGGGCCTTCGACTAAGCGTCGCCCGGGAAGACTGGAAAGGGTGTGTCGGTACGATATAGTCAAGAGAGAATGGCGACTACGCCCAACCGAAATCCAGCAGCCAGCACGCGACCGGGAACACAGCCCGCAGCGCAGGGCGGATTTTTGTATCTGCCCCTGATTGCGGGATGGCTGATACCAGGGGCGGGGCACTTTCTTTTGCGCAAGTGGTATCGCGGCCTGCTTCTGATGGTGTCGGTTTTGGGCATGTTTGCACTGGGAATTGCAATGCAGGGCAAGCTCTACTCGGGCGCCAAGGATATCCTTGACCTCCTCGGGCTGGTGGGCGACCTGGGGAACGGCCTGCTGTATATTCTAAGCCGGGCGCTGGGACTTGGCGCTGACTCGGTCCAGGTAACCACAGCGGACTACGGGACGCGGTTCATCGTGGTGGCGGGGCTCCTGAACGTGATAGCGGCGGTGGACGCACACAATCTTCGCACCGGAAGGAAGATCTCGTGATCGCTCCTTCGCACTTCAGCTCCGTACTGCTTTTCGCGCTGTGTGCCTCCACGGTGTTCGGGATTACGCAGCGTGAGACGCCACGGCGGATGTTGCGCTACGGGGTGTACTGCTTTGTGCTTTTCGCTGGTTCGGCGATCGTGCTGAGCTGGGTTATGTTCCTGATCGCGCGTTAAATTCGGGTTCCCTACCCGGTTGGCGATTTCAGCAACTCTTTTCGCGATGGCCCAAGCCGCCGGACGTTTTGACCCAGTCCAGTGCGTGACCCTTGATAGTCCCTTTCGAAATCATTGACGAGCGGGCGCGAGCCTCGCCTGAGTTCTGACTTCAGCTGCGATTGCGGCCAAGGCGGGATCGCGACCCGCGGCGATATCGGCAGCGGTGAGGTGAACTGCAATGTCAGGAGTAAGCCCCGCATCGGGTGCCGGCGTAACTGGGAATGTAGCGATCAGGGGCAGGTCCATCTCGATGCCGGAGTGAGGGAGTTTAAGAAAGAAGAAGGCACCGCCGTTGATGCCGCGCTGGTTGCCGCCGGTGGGCTCGCCCACCAGGACGCCGAGCTTGTTCTGCTGGAGGGTCCGCGCGAAATTGAATGTTGCAGAACTATTGTTGGCATCGACCAGGACGTAGACCTTGCCGCTGTAGCGGCGGCCTTGCGGCTGCAGGGTGTCGATGCCGCCGTCGCCTTTGCGAGCGAGTTCAAAGTAGTGTACGGGCGGCGCGGTCGGAATCGGGGCGGGGAGGTCGGCGGCGGTGTCTCCCCAATCTTTGAAGCCGGGGTCCCAGGTGTGCAGATACGAAACTAGATCGGCGGGAACCTTGCGGTAGCGGACCAAGCGGCGCATTGCCGAGACTTGGATCTGCCGGTCAATGAGGCGGGGGAGGATGGCGTCACCGACGTCGAGACCGCCCTCATTGCCGCGGAGATCGAGTACCAGGGCGGGAGGGTTGCGCGTGGCCAGTTCGTCGAGGCGCGCGGTCAGCCACGCCTTCCAATCCCACTTGCTGTCGTAGAGGGACCAGTCGGGCATACGCAGGTATGCCGATCCGTCGGGCAGGTACCGCCATTCGAAGACTGGTTCGGCGCCTCCCTTAAGGGCAGCTGCCCGGTCCTTGATAGGTGCGACACGCTGCTCGGATGTAAGGGCGGTCACTGCGAGGGTATGAGCTTGGCGGGATGTTGGCTCCGCGACCTCGAGGAAGAGGTTCGGCGATGACACAGGAAAGAGGAGCGGGAAGTAGATGTCGAAGGTTTCGTAGGTGTCGTCGCCGCGCACTCCGAGCAGGGCTATGCGCTTGGCGTCGTTCGAGCCATCGGCGCGGGCGATGGTCATGAGGCGGGCAAGGATTGTAGATGCCGGGATTCCGTTGATACCGGTGACGCGGGTTCCGGGAGGCAGGGCGTGGCCAGGTGTGAAGTCACGTGTGACGACCATCACCCCATCAATCCATTCGAAGTAGAAGGGTACGCGGTTCTGGCCGCTAAACAGCGCGTTGACGACGGGCTTGTCCTGGTTGAAAAAGTTGGGGTAGGTGTGGCCGCAGCGGATTTTGGCGGCGAAGACAGAGAAGGCGAGCCACGCATTGGCGAGAGACTGATCGTGGTTCAGCTGGGTCGCGAGGTCCTGGAAATGGCCGTCCATGGCCACCCTGGTGTTGTAGCGATAGAGGCCGGGGTGAAGGGTTTCATAAGCTTCGCGGAGGATAGCGACATCCTGCTGAAGGTCTGTGGCTTTAAGCAGCCGGTCCGGCTGGGGATGCAGGGGCGGGGCGGCTGCGAGAAGTATCAGCAGGGAGGAAAAAAGGGCTAGCGGGGATTTCATTGGGGGTGCCTTTGGCAGGAGCGTAGCAGGTTGTTGACCGACGGAAAATGCCGGGCTGAGCCAGTTATTAGCCAGGGAGGATGCTGGTGCGGGGTTTTGTCGTGGGATGAAGGCAGCCTGGAGTGAAAGATTGAGGACAGGTCAGCGGTCGTAGCGTCTGCGTTCCCAGACGGCGGCGTCGAAGGTGTGGACGCATTCGTAGCCTTCGGAACGGTAGAGGTCGATGGCGTTGGAGTTGGCTTCGGTGACCGTGAGGGAGATTTCGGAGACGCCCAGGCGGAGAAATCCGGCGGCAGCGGAGGTCAGAAGCAGTCGCGCCAGACCATGGCGGCGGTAGCGCGGGCGCACGCAGAGCTGGGTGATGTGTCCGCTTTGGGTACTAACGCGAGAGCCAAGGACCAGGGCGACGAGATCGCGACTGTGCTTGTCGATCACGACATGGGAGACCTGAGCTGAGAAGGCTCCGCAGCCCGAGTAGCGAACGATGTTGTGAAGAAAGCGCAGGGAGCCGTTGGGGGAACGGTACTGGTCGTTGATGAGGCTGTCGGGGTGTCCCATGTAGGCCTCGGAGATGAGTCGGCCTGCGGCGTTGAGGTCGTCGTCGCGCCAGGGGCGAAGCTCAAGGCCGGAGGGAAGCTCGGGACGGGCGGTGGCCCAGATTCCGGCCAGGGACTGAATCATGAAATAGCGGCGGTAGACCTCGAACCCGGCGCGGCGGAACGCCTCGGCGTGCGAGTCGGAGGGATGGAGAAGCAACTGGGACTCGATGCGATCGACGTGGGGGGAATTCTGCAGGGTTTCGAAGAGGTGGCGGAGCAAGGTCTCTTCAACCTCGCGGGCGGGCATGGCCTCGGGAGAAAAGGGCGAATCGGACGAGGACTCAGCGTCGGGTGGGGCACACGACAAGGCGAAGACATCCCCGATAACCGCTTTGGATTCTTCGTAGACGCAGAAGGCGTATCCAGTAACCTGTCCGCCTTCCATGGCCACGTAGCCGGGGAGCATGTGGCTGTCGAGGTACTGCATGAGGAGCTTCGCGGAAGTACGGTAGTCCCAGTGAAGGCGCTGACGCCAGAGGTCTCCTTCCGCCTCTAGCAGTGGCCGCAGCAGAGGCGCCGCAAAATGCCGAAGGTCGAGAACCTCAATGGAAACGCCCGATGCCATCCTTCTCCAGATATAGCAGTTTTCCGGGATTACGGCTTGTTTCTCCGGGTTGGTTCAGCTGTCAGGCGCCGCTCCGGTAAATCCGGGCTTCCGGGGAGCGATAGCGCCTCCGGCAATTTTTATGTCAGAGGCCGCACTTTGCAGCCGGATATCGCTGCACGCCACTTTGACACTTTGGGTGATGAAGTGCAACCTGGGCGGGGAAACGACAGGCCTGGGACGCTCGCCAAGCTGGTTCAGGGCTGGACGCTTCCGACCAGGTAGACTTCGAGGCCCTGTTCGGGCCAGCTGAAGAGCTGCTCGTAGTGGCGGCCTTCAAGGTACTCTTCGAGGGCCGAGGGGGTGTGCAGGTCAACCCCATTGCGGCCGGTTACGCGGGCTACCAGAAGATGCTGTTCCTGGGGTACGCCGGCTTCTTCGTAATTGACAACATCGTGATTGCGATAGAAAGCAAGCCCATATTCCATGTCGCGGCGGACGCGGAAGACGGCCACGGTTTCAGCGCCTGGAGCGAAATTGAGGAGGCGGTCGGCAACGGGGCGGGCAGAGTAGGCGCCATCGAGGAGATTGATGACGCGTTTAGTAGCGCTGATGGCAGGAATTCCGAAGAAGGGTCCGACACCGTAGAGGAAGAAGACCATCACCATCAGGATGCCCGAAGTGGCCAGACGCAGGCGGGCGACGCCGAAGCCGTTGACTACGATGACGATAAGTAGAGCCGCACCGGCTGCTGCGAACAAGGCGATGGTCAGGGGCCGGGCCGGAGGCACGCCCGGCCCGTGCACCACAAACCAAGGCAGCAGCAGCGAGAACATGGTCATGATGCCAACCAGGGCGGCGTGTCCAGCGAGGACCCAGCGATTGAGGCCGAGGGATCGGCGGCGGTAAAGAAAGTCACCGGTGAGGATGGTGATAGGAGGTATGGAGGGAAGAATATAGCCGGGCAATTTGGACGCGGAGAAGCTGAAAAAGATGACGGGAATAAAGGCCCAGATGACGAGGAATTCAGGGAAGGCGTCGCCCGGGCGTCCGGGCTTGTGCAGTTTATTGGAGGCATGACGGAGGCGCCATTCGGCGACTGAGGTCTGAATACCATCGACCAGGGCGCGGAGGGCGAGGACGGTCCAGGGCATGGCGGCCAGGAGCACGACCACCAGGTAGTACCAGAAGGGCTGCTCGTGCTGGTAGCGGTTGGTAGCGAAACGCGCGAGGTTGTGCTCGAGGAAGAATTCGCGAAAGAAGGTGGGATTTTCGTGCTGCACTGCAATAAACCACGGCAGCACGATGGCGAAGTAGAGCAGGACGCCGGGCCACCAGAAGGAGCGGCGGATGATGGACCACTCTTTGCGCAGGGCAGCGAAGGAAACAATGATCATCATCGCCAGGAAGGGGGCGACGGGACCTTTGGCGAGAGTGGCGATCCCAGTGAAGAAATAGATATCGAAAAGCCAGAACTTGGAGTCGGTCTCATACCAGGCGTACCAGCCGAGGAGTCCGATGGCGAGGGGGGCAGCCATCTGCATGTCGGTTGAAGCGCCGCGGGCAAAGCCAATGATGCCGGCGCAGGCCACGGTAATGAGCGCAGCGTCCAAGTGGCCGCCGCGCCGGAATCGTCGCATATGCAGGTAAATGAGCGCCGACATTATGAAGGCGAAGCTGGTAGAGGGGAGGCGGGCGCTCCAGTCGTGGACGCCGAACTCCTGAAAGACGAACATGGCGCGCCAGTAGTAGAGGGCTGGTTTCTCGAGCCAGGGGCGACCGTAAAGATATGGCGTAACGCAGGCCGCTAGACGGCCCTTGACGGTGTGGGCCGAGTCGAAGCGGTCAAGCATCTCGTGAGCGATCTGGGCGTAGCGGGGCTCGTCGGCGCCCACCAGCCCCAAGCCGTCTCCGCCGAGGATCGGCGTCAAACCGTACAGGAGGAAAAAGAGGGCAAAAGCGAGGAATACGGAGGCCTCGCAAACGGTAGCCCAATTGGGCAGCCGTCGACGCCGGCGTTCGGGCGAAACGGAGGCCGATGGTTCCAGAAAAGTACCCAAGTCGAGAAGTTCTCCAACCGGAGGGATCGAACGCCCCTTAGCCTATGGACGGATCAGAACACCTGCAAGGCGACCCGGGGTCGATTTCTCGCGATCAAATCATTCGCGGGTACGGAGTTGCTCCGATTGAGGTGGGACTCGCCGAGGGCGCCAAGGCTCCGCGGTGAGACGGCCACCTGACGGATCGGCGGGTGAGAGCCTGAATCGAGCAGCTGAGGACCAGCGAAGGCTGCGTTGCTTTACGACAGGGACAAGGCTAACAGATGGATGTGGGAAAGGTTTGAATCGGGGAGGCCACAACAGTTCCCTGCCCTTCATTCCGGCTGGGTCAAGGGCTGGCCAGGGCATCGATGCTGGAACGGAGCGCGGCCAGGATTTCGTCAAGGGCGCGAGGGATGGGGCCTTCGAGGGTGACCCCGGCGGCATTTTCGTGGCCGCCGCCACCCAGGCGGGCGGCAATGTCAGCGACATTGACTCTGCCCTTGCTGCGCAAGCTCAGGCGGATACGGCGTTCGGGAAGTTCGCGCAGAAAGGCCGCGGCTTCGACGCCGGAGATAAAGACCGCGTAGTTGACGATGCCTTCGCAATCTTCTTCCGCGGCGCAGGTTCGGAGCATGTCCTGGTGACTGACCCAGAGCCAGGCGAGGCGCCCATCGCGCTTGAGATTGCTGAGGGCGGCGCCGAGCAGCAGTAACTTTGATGTTGCGGTCGAGAAGTAGATGTCTTGCGCGATGCGGATGGGGTTTGCGCCGGCGATGGCAAGTTCCTGCGCGAGCGCGAAGGTGGAGGCGCGGGTGGCGCCGTAACAAAAGCCGCCGGTATCGGTGAGAACAGTGGTGTAGAGGCAGGTCGCCATTTCGGGTGTGACGGTGGCGCCGGCAGCTTTCACAAGGCGATGGACGAGTTCGCCGACGCTGGCGGCCTCGCGATCAATCCAGTTGAGATGGCCGTAAGGGCGCCCGGTGGCGTGGTGGTCGATGTTGACCAGGAAGAAGGGCTCCAGCCCCCGCAGGCGGGCGCGCTCCAGCCCATCACATTCGAGAAGGATGACTGCATCGTAAGGGCCATGGACGCGCATGGCATTGCGGATTTTGTGCGCCGTTGGGAGTTCGCGGTAGACGGCCGGAATACGGTCGGCGGTGACAAGGTCAGCGCGCTTGCCCATCTGCTCGAGGAGCATGCCGGTGGCAAGGATGGAGCCTACTGCATCTCCATCAGGTCGGGAATGGGAGCACACCAGGAAGCGCTCGCCGGCTCGGATAACGTCGAGGATGGCACGGATGGGGTCGCCCTGAGGGTCGATGCGCGCGAACTCCGGCGACGGAACAGGAAGCCAGCCTAGATCTGTGCGCCCGTTGGCGGATAGCAAAGACGGCGCTGGCTCGCCTGTCACCTGACCGTCTGGATCGGGGTGGGGGGGCGAACCGGCGGCGTTGATGGCCTCATCGGGATCGAGGTCGGCGCCCGAGCGGAGATTCTCAAATTCGCTCATGAGGGCTACTCCACAGGCGCCTTCTGGCGCTTGCGCGCCCGGTTCATGAGCTCTTCAATGCGTGCCTGGAAGCGGCCGGACCGGTCGGCCAGAAAGGCGAGATCAGGCACGTGGCGGACACCCATGCGCTCTTTCAACTCATAACGGATGTACCCTTTGGCGGCTTCGAGGCCGGCGACGGTGTCTTGTTCGGCCTTGGCGATGTCCGGGACAGCGCCATTGACGGCCACATACACGCGCGCCGACTTGCCGCCAGGATTGAGAACAACCTCACTGACGTAGCAGAAGGCGATGCGGGGATCGGAAAGCTCGCCTTCGATCATGGCGCCGATCTCCTCCCGCAGGGTTTCTGCCACTCGATCCTGGTGATGTTTGCGGCCTCTGTGTTCAACCATCATGGCCAGTGAATCTCCTCAGGTAAACACTCAGGATAGCAGAGCATTACGTCAGATCCATGGTTCAGAACGGGCACGGGGATACAACACAAGAGGGAGTAAACAGGTCTGTCCAAGGCAGGCAGCCGACCCAGGTGGCCGCTGGTTTCGATCCGCAATACCGCATCTCGGAAGCGGCAGCGGTGGAAGCCGCGTTCTCCTCCCCGCAATTGTCAAACCCGGCGTTTACCGAAGACCCGCCGGACGCCGACGAAGAGCGCGACGAGAATTGCGAACAACAGCGCATAGCCGAGCATGCTACCGGTGAAATCGAGCAGCAGCGCCAGGCCGGCCTGCATGACTCTGGCTCCGCTTATGCTCTCGCCGGTGGCTGCGTTAGGCCAGAGCATGTGCAGGACCGCATGAGAACTGTTAGTAAAGGGCAAACCCAGTTCTGTGGCGAGTGCGATGACGAAGCCGACGGCGGCTCCAGCCACGGCTGCGGTCAGAACAGGATGTGAGCGGCCCAACCGCATCCGTACCCTCGGTACGGTTACGCTATCACGGTGACATGGCCCCTTCAACGCAAGCGGATGAAAAGTAATTTTGGTGACTCACTGCGAAAGCAGCCGTCCGCGTAACAGCCTGTTGCCGCACGGGGTTCACGCCGCGGTTCGCATCGCTTCGACCGCCCACTGCATGTCGTCTCCAGCGAAGTTCAGCAACTGTTGCCCCTCGAGCCGGTAAGAGAGCCGATGGTGTAGCAGGCGTGCCAGCCACCGCCTTCGCTGGCCGCGATCCAACCATGAGCGGGTTCTTTTGCAATTCAACCAGCAGATCGACGTGCCTGGTCTCGACACGACCGGTGGCAGGGCCTGAAACCTTACAATAAACCCGCATTGGTGAACGCATTGAATGGGGCGCTGAGCGAGACGATTTGATTCGGTCGGACGAGGGTGGAGGCAGTCTTTGCAAGCTATCGAAGTTTTCAGGCGGTGTGGGGTAAGGGCGGCGACCGGTTTGCTTCTGGTCGCGCTTATGGGAGCGGTCCCCGGGAGCGCGCAGGTGGAGTATGTGGATCCGACGATCGGGAATGTGGGCATCCTGCTGGTACCCACGCGGCCGGCGGTGTATCTGCCTAACAGCATGGTCAGGGTATATCCGATGAGGGCTGATGCGATGGACGACCAAATCGAATCGTTTCCGCTAACCATCAGTTCGCACCGCATGGAGGAGTTGTTCAGCATCATGCCTGGGAGCAGTGCTCCCGCCGCTTACGACCAGGAAAAGACCACGCCTTACTATTACGCGACACGCTTTGACCAGTCGTTGATCAGGACTGAGTTCACGCCTACTGAGCGCTGCGGGTATTTTCGATTCACATTTCCGAAAGGAGAGGCCGAGGTGGTGCTGGCGAACCGGCAACCTGGGGCGCTGCACGCGGATGATCAGGCCGGGGTGAGCGGCGAAGAGCGCTTCGAGGGCATGCAGGCCTACGTATACGGCGAATTCAGCGAGCCGATGGCAGCGAAGACCGAAGCGGGCGGCGACCGGACGAAGATCGTGTTTACCAAGAGTGGCGCGAGCGTAGTGGAGTTTCGCTATGGAGTTTCGTTCATCAGCGTGGGGCAGGCGAAGAAGAACCTGCGGCGCGAACTGCCGTCGTGGGGATTCGACGCAGTCAGGGACGCGGCCAAGGCGCGCTGGAACCGGGCGTTGGGACAGATCACGGTGGAAGGCGGAACCGAGGCGCAAAAGCGAGTGTTTTATACCGCGCTCTACCGATCGATGGAGCGGATGGTGAACATCACCGAGGACGGGCGCTACTACAGCGGGTTCGATCACAAAATCCATGAAGACACTCGGCCGTTCTACGTCGACAACTGGCTGTGGGATACGTACCGCGCGCTGGAACCGCTGCAGACGCTTCTGAATCCGGAGATGGAGGCGGACAAGATCCAGTCGTATGTGCGGATGTATGAGCAGTCAGGGATCATGCCGACATTCGCGCTGCCATCGGGGCCGTACGCATGCATGAATGGCAATCATGCGGCGCCATGGTTTGCGGATGCGTGGTTTAAAGGTGTGCATAATTTTGACCTCGCGACGGCTTATGCAGGGGTGAGGAAGCGGGCACTGGAGGTGACGCTGCTGCCCTGGCGGCTGGGACCGAAGGGAGAGCTGGATGAGTTTTATGACTCCCATGGGTATATGCCGGCGCTGCGACCAGGAGAAAAGGAAACGGACAAGACTGTACATCCCTTTGAGAAGCGGCAGCCAGTGCCGGTCACGCTTGAAAACAGCTTCGATGAATGGAACATTGCGCAGATGGCGAGGGTGCTAAAGAAGCCGGAAGATGAGCAGTTGTTTCTTAAACGCGCTGCAAACTACAAAAACCTATTTCGAGCCGACAAGGGCATGATGTGGCCCAAAGATGCTGACGGCAAGTGGATAGAGCCTTTCGATCCAAAATTCGATGGCGGGATGGGCGGGCGCGACTATTACGACGAAAACAACGGCTACACCTATACGTGGGACGCGGGCCAGGACTACGCGGGACTGATAGCGCTGATGGGGGGCGCGGACAAGGCGGAGGCGAATCTCGATCAGCTGTTCCGAGAGCCGCTGGGACGATCGAAGTACGAGTTCCAGGCGAAATTTCCGGATTCGACGTCGATGGCGGGGCAGTTCTCCATGGGCAATGAGCCGAGTTTTGCGATCCCTTACCTCTATGACCGCATGGGGGCGCCGTGGAAGACCCAGAAGCGGGTGCGCATGCTGCTGGAGTCGTTTTATCCGGACACGTACCAGGGGATTCCCGGCGACGAGGACGGAGGCGGAATGAGCGCGTTCGTGGTGTTTTCAATGCTGGGATTTTATCCGGTGACGCCGGGAATTCCCACCTACGACGTGGGCAGCCCAATTTTTACCAAGGCCACGATTCACCTCAGGAACGGCAAGGATTTTGTGATCGAGGCGCGCAACTCGTCCCGGGACAATAAGTACGTCAAGAGCATCCGCCTGAACGGCAAGCCGCTGGAACAGGTTTGGTTCCGGCATGCCGATATTGCATCAGGGGGGCGGTTGGAGTTGGAGATGGGAGACACGCCAAATACGGCCCTCGGCGGTCCGGGAGCGAAACTGCCGCCGGACGAGCTGGGAGTGCATCCCGAGGACTACGCGGGTGGCGCGTCGAACTAGTCAGCGCCCGCCGGGTAGTTCGACGCGATGAGGACGTATTTAGAAGGCCTCGCAGAGGGGTGTACGGCACGCAGGGTCAGGACTCGAGGTATTCCCAGAAAGAATCGGTGAGTTCAGCGCCGTGGTCGTTGAGTATACGGCGTGCGGCGCGCTCGACCTCTTCGACCAGCCCGTGGAGGTAGTCGCGAGATCGCGAGACTGCGACAACTCCGATGGTGGCGGATTGCCAGAGGACGGCCTCGTCCATCTCGGCGACCGAGATATTGAAGCCCTGGCGCAGCTGGTCTTTGAGGGATCGCACCACCTGGCGGCGGTCTTTGAGGGACTGGGCGTGCTCGATGCGGATCTCGAGGGTCAACTGAGCAACTGGCATAGGTTCAGGTTTTTGCCGACCCTAGTGTACGCCTGAGCCAGCTCTAGAGAACTTCCGGGTGCCGGAACGGTGACTATGTCTGCCGGTTGAATTCCCTTCTCACATCGGAGCCAGAGGACCAATCCAGGCTCAAGTCGAGAGTCCTTACTGAGCAACTTAGGTTGTTCTAAAAAGCCCTTTACATAATTCATCTGTTATATAACAATTCCGTTATGGAAAGATCGAGCCACCTTGATTCCATCTTTGCAGCGCTTTCAGACCCTACGCGGAGAGCGATCCTCGTTCGTCTCTCGACGGGCGAAGCGACCGTGCTGGAATTGGTGAAGCCCTTTCACATGTCGCAACCGGCGGTTTCGAGGCACTTGAAGGTGCTCGAGGACGCGGGGCTGATTACTCGGAGGGTTCAGGGGACGAAGCGTCCATGCCGGCTGGCCAACGAGGGTATTGCGAATGTAGGGGCATGGCTCGACATGATGCGAGCGGCGTTGACGAAGAACTACGACCGGCTCGATTCGGTCTTAGAGGAACTGAATTCTGAAAAGAAAAAGGAGGAGCAATGAGCAAACTGAAACTGACCACCGAAGGTGACAGGTACGTTGTCGTAACCCGCCGTTTTGCTGCCGCGCCGGAAGCGGTGTATCGGGCTCACACGGAGCCGAAGCTGATCCAGAAGTGGATGCTTGGCCCAGAGGGGTGGACGATGCCGGTGTGCGACATTGAGGCTCGGCCAGGCGGGCGGATCCGCTATGAATGGTCCAATGGGAAGGGCCAGTCCTTTTCGCTGACGGGCGAGATCATCGCGATGGAGCCTTACTATCGCCTGGTGCACGTGGAACGGATGCACCTGCCAGACACCACGCCGGACAACCATGTCGAAACGCGGTTTGATCCGGATGGAGATGGGACTCTGATGACGATGCGTATGAGCCTGCCCGATGCCGAGACGCGGACTCAGATGCTGGCTTCGGGCATGGAGGGCGGCATGGAATCAAGCTATGTGCGGCTGGATCGCTTGATCTGAGAACACGGGCTACGGTGTGTCATTTGGAAGCTGTGCGGCTGCGGGCAACAGGATTACTCTCCTTCGACACGCAGCCGCGTTGAGTTGCGACAGGGCTGGAATCCCGTAGGAAGCAAAGAGTGATTCCTGCCGAATAGATGAGAACCTGCGCCGGAACGTGGCGGTCTTTCAGACCGCTTCTTTCGGTTGTGCCCGGAGGTTGGAGACGCTAAGGCACGCATCGCGCATTGCAGAGTGGGACCAAATGGAATGGCCTATTCCGGGATAGCGCATGAGCTAGAGATCGGCCACATAGGTCCGACCTCTAGTGCCGGAGGTCTGCTCGAGAGCTAGACCCGCAGTCGCCGAAGTTGCAGGATTTGGAATCAGGCGGCGTTATTCACTTGGGCAAGCTGCTCTGACGATGGCGGCCGGGTGAAAAGGCTGACGACAATCATGGCGATCAAAGCAAGGAAGAGTGCGGGGAAGATGGCGTCGCGTTCAGAGATGATGCGGGGAAAGAGGGCTTTGACTTGAGGCAGGTCCCATGTGAGTGTGACTGCTGTGCCGCCCGCGATGGCCGCGACAGCTCCCCAAGCCGTGACGCGCCTGGAGTAAAACGCGGCAAGAACTACCGGGGTCAAGGCGGCGGAATAAATGGTGTACGCCCACAGCATCTTCTGAAGAATGCTCTCGGCGTAAACGGCTTGGTAAAGGGCCCAGCAACCAAGCAATACGACAGCAAGACGAGACACGATGAGGACGCGACGGTTGGACGCACCCGGTGCGATGTAGCGGACGAAAACGTCGTTGACGAGATTGGTTGCAGGCGAGAAGAGGTAGTTGGAAGCGGTGGAGATAACCTTGGCAAAAACTGCGCCAAGCAGGACGGCGCCAAGGACTGCGGGAAGGCCGTGGCGAGCTGTATATGGAATGATTTCGCGGGGATGATGTGCGACTTCACCCGTGGGAAAAAGGACGCGGCCGATGACAGCAATGGACACGATCAGGGTTTCAAGGATGAGGGTGCCAATGATCCATCCGACCACGGACAAGCGTGCGTCGCGTTCTGTGCGGGCAGAGAAAAATTTCTGGTACATGACCTGGTTGCCGAGCATGAGAAGCATGGTCGGAACGAGGAATTCGAGCGCGCGGATGAGCCCCATTCCCACCGATTGTTGAACGCCGTCTGGGGAGAGGCGGTAGTTGCCGAGCGCTTGGAAGTATTGCGGAGGGAGTGCCGCATGGAGGCCGGCCCAGCCGCCGGCCTTGAGAAAGAGGTATGGCGCGGCGATTACGCAGATAACAGTAACAAGGCTGCCAATGGCGACATCCATGTAAGCAACGGACGACATGCCGGCCAGGGCGGTGGTAAGGATGACGAAGGCGGCGATGATGTAGGTGCCGAGTTCAGGCGTAATTGCGTCTGGGAAGATCAGGTGGAGAACGTCGCCACCGCCCTTGAACTGATAGCTGGTAATGCCTACGTAGGCGAATAAAATGGCGAAGGTGCCCAAGACGCGGGCGGTCTGGTTGTAGCGGACTTCGAGTAGATCGGGCAGCGTGAACTGGGCAAACTTGCGGGCGCGGGGGGCAATGAAATAGATGAGTAGCAGGCCGAGCCATCCGCCGGCAGGCTGCCAAAGAGCCGCGAACCCATTCTTATAAGCATTTTCGGCCCCGGCAAATAGGGAGCCAGCACCAATCCATGAGGTAAGCAGGGTCAGCACCAGAACCGGTGCGGGCAGAGAGCGACCGGCGACCAGGTAATCGGCCTTTGTCTTGACGCGGGTGGTGCGATAGATGGCCACGGCCAGCAGCGCGACAACGATGACGGCGAGAACCAAAATGTAGAGCTGGGACATCCGGTAGGACCTCACGAACGAGTGCCTTGGGTTCTCGAGCAGTGTATCGGAAGGGCTTGATGGGATGAATTCTCAGGCCATGAGGTCGAGGAGACGTCTAAGGTGACGCTTACGCGCCAGAAGCCGTGGTCATCAAGGGTGGATACCGGTCAAAGAGCAATATTTTGGGCTTTGATTGACCCTCCCAGTCAGTCTTGATATTCTTTGAATGCGGGGTGGAGCAGCCCGGTAGCTCGTTGGGCTCATAACCCAAAGGTCGCTGGTTCAAATCCAGCCCCCGCAACCAATCAAATCCACAACTTAAGCGGACCCTTGGGGTATTTGAGGGCGCAATGAGATGCGCCCTGGATTTTCGTTCTCGCAAGTGCGCTTTCTCTCGTTTCAGGTTCTCGAGCCAGGAAAAAAGCATGTGCGGGTCAGGAAGGTCGGATCCCCACGGTTTTCGGCCACGCTCCAACCCCAGCGTGACCTGTTCACGAAAAGGTTCGCAGCTGGTCGTCGGTTCGCAATCCGGCTTCCCCGCAAGAAGTCGGTGATCGACTTTTATGGCCGCCTCGAATCCACACCCTCGGAGTCGGTGATCCCCGCGTCGTGAGGGATAGGGATTTGGAATCTAAGCGATCTGAAAGGAGAGTCGACTTCAGTCGATAGTGGCTGGTTGCTCAGTTGATTGGAGCGCCTGTTTGACACACAGGAGGTCTGCAGGTCGAGTCTGCACAGGTCCACCGGCCTCGGCGATTATGCATTGACTGACCGGGTCAACTTAAATCACGCCTTCACGTTTCAATCTCAACCACAACTTTTCCTGTTGCTCGGTCTTCCACGGCGGCAAACGCTTCGTGAATCTCCGAAGAGCAAAAGTGCCTCTGGTTGAGTAGTGGTGTTAGTCCGCCCGCATCGGCAAGCGCTGCGGCATGCTTGAGGATCTCGCCATGGTGAGATCCACCTTCACCGCTAAGCATTGGATAAAGCGTAAAGACACCTGAGTAAGTTGCTCCGCGAAAGGAGAGGGGCGCCAAAGAATGGGATCCCCAGCCCAGTGCGCTCAACACATGGCCGGTGTACCGCTTTGTCACCCGAAAGGATGCATCCAGCGTTGCGCCACCCACTGTGTCATAGACGATGTCAAAGCCTTCTCCGCCTGTATGCTTCTCTAGGTATTCGTCCAGGGAGACGGACTGATAGTCGATGGGCGTCGCTCCCAGGTTGCGTACGACTGACATTTTGTTTGCTGAAACGGTCGCAAAGACCTCCGCTCCTTTAGCTCGGGCGATCTGGATTGCAATATGTCCAATGCCGCCCGCACCAGCGTGGATCAGCACTGTCTGGCCCGCCCGAACATTTGCCCGGTCCACCAGCCCTTCCCAAGCGGTGATCGTGACCAGCGGCATGGCAGCAGCTTGACGCATGGAGAGACTTCGCGGCTTTAGTGCCAACAGATCCGAATCGGCGACGATGAACTTTGCGAGAGTTCCTTGCAACCCACCGACGCCGCCCACCATCCCATACACTTCGTCTCCGGGCTTGAATCCAATCGCGTCAGGCCCAACTTCTTCCACTGTGCCAGCCATATCAAGCCCTAACACTGCCGGAAGCGGTTGTTGCGCATGGGCCGCCTTCACTCCGCGGATCTTCGTGTCGAGTGGATTGATCCCGCTGGCAGCGATCCTGACCAACACCTGCTTGCTCTCCAACGGAGGTAGCGCGCGCTCCTCCTCCACGAATGCTCCACCCGCTTCTGCAACCAGCCAAACTTTGTTCTTCATTTCGCTTCCTTCCGATCGACACAGAATACAGTTGATGCCTGATCAATCTGCAATCTACTCAACAAACCGCTACGGTCGAAGCCCATATCCCTGGAAACTTTGGCGGCTATCTTTTAGGCCTTGCCTAGCCCCTTGGAGGCGCCCGTGACTAGGACGAACTTTTCTTGATAACCGAGTCTTATCTGCTGACGAATGATGTGAGGACCTCGTTCTTTAATGGAAACCGCCCGCGGTGAGCGGACGGTTTCTTAACTGCATCGGTTCATCTGCTTACACCGCTGCAATTTACTGCAGTGGCTTATTTGCTAGCGCTTTCTTTGATGAAGTCACTGGCCTGCTGCAGAGCCGCCTGCGTGGAAGGTATGTTTCGCAACCCATTCAGGAGGCCGAAGTCATGGATCTGGCCGATGTACCGTGTCGCGATGACATTTACACCGGCTTGATCCAGCTTGCGAGCGTAAGCTTCACCCTCGTCACGGAGAACATCATTCTCTTCCGTCTGAACGAGTGCCGGCGGTAGACCGGACAACTGTTCCACACTGGCCCGCAAGGGAGAGACATGCGGATCGTTGCGCTGTTCTTCTTTCGGAACGTAGATGTCCCAGCCGAACTTCATGAAGTCACGGGAGAGAAAGCGGCCGGTGGCGTAATCATGGTAAGACTGCGAGTCGACGCTTGCGTCGGTCGCGGGCCAGAACAAGACCTGCGCCTTCAACGTCGGGCCGCCGCGCTCTTTCGCCAGCATCGTCAGAACGGCCGTCATGTCGCCGCCGACGGAGTTTCCCGCAATCACAATCCTGGAGCTGTCAGCGCTAATCTCGTGTCCGTGCGTCGCGGTCCACTTCAGGGCCGCATAGCATTCTTCAATCTGCGTCGGAAAGACAGCGTCGGGGATGGGCGTGTACTCGGGGAAGACTGCTATCGTGTTCGAGCCCAAGACCAGGTCGCGGACGAAGCGCTTGTGATTTTCAAAGTCGCCTGCGATCCAGACGCCGCCGTGAATGAAGAAGAGAACAGGGAGAATCCCCTTTGCGTGCTCAGGCTTCATGATGTAGATCTTTACCTTCCGGTCATCCTGCGAGATCGTCTGATCGGTGATGGTCACACCGGAAGTGTCAACAGGAAACTTGTTCTGGAGACCAGTAAGCGTAGCCCGGACCTGCGGACCGGGGAGAGTCCAGAACGGGCTGCTGTCCTTATTAACCTCCTGAAGAAACCTCTGCACTTGATGGTCGATTCGCGGATCAGTTGCCGCATCCGGGATCTGCTGTGCTGACGTGGTGGTAATCATGGCTGTCATCGCTCCTGTAATGAGAAGTACCGAAAGTCGGTTCATATGTGCTCCTGGATCGTTCTCTTGTTGAGCGCTGGGTAGCGCACAAACATGTAAAGGCTCGTGAAACGGGAAGGGCTGATCACGCATGTCATTAATTTTTGGGATGGCATGCCAGCGAGATGCTTAGGCGACGCCCAGTGCGACCGCACGATTCGCCTGAAATCAAAGTAGAGATATTCGGCAGGACACAATACCTTATGAACTACAGAAAGCTACCTGTGCTTTTCTGCAGTTGGCCGAGCGCTTAGCGGCGAGATGGGAACTCACGGCGGTACTATTATTGCCCACCATTCGTGGAGAACGGTCGGTTTCGATCTTCGTTCATGCAAGGTCTGTGGGGTATTTTCAAACGGAAGAATCTCCCCGCCGCTTATATATAGCGCAGCCGCTTCTAAATATTGCTCTTCGAGATGGCCCTCGACGGAACACAACTCTCTACCGTCCGTTCCTCTTCGATGGAGCCGTTGACGGTCGCGTAAGGGCCTGCGTGGCGTGTCTTAACACTGCCTCTCTAGCCACAAGATGGAGATATCCCGGAATGCGCGACACAATTGGATCCGCAGAAAATACCCCAGCGTCTTCTGTAGGTATAGCTGATTTAACGATAGAAAACGTGATGGAACTTACAATGAATCGCGATTTCGAATCGCGCGGCGATAGGAATTACGGATCCTTGAGAAGATGCCCTTGTAGGGATAAATAAAGCTCACGTTTCCTGCGACAATCACCAAGATATCAGTTCCTGATTCAGCGGAGCTCAGAATGGTGAGTCTTCCTCCAATGCGGGCGGCACGTTCGCGCATGCCCTGCAAGCCAAAGTGTCCTTCTCTTCCATTCGTGGCGTAGGCTGGGTCGATACCAACCCCATTATCCCGTATACGAAGCGTCACATCCTGGCCATAAGTGAGGTCGATCCCCAAATGACCTGCATGCGAATGTGCTTTTGCATTCTGAATCGCTTCGTTTCCGATTCGATACAGTTCGTCGCGAACGATAGGATGTAACTCTCGTGCATCTCCAATGACCGAAACCGATATGCTCATTCCGTTGGGAACAACGCCGCTTTCTGCAGCCCGCCTGAGAGCCGGTCCAAGCTCGTTCTTCAATGTCGTTGAGGATCGCAGCGAATTCAGTGCTGCGCGGCCTTCCGCAGTAGCCTGTTCGAGCCAACTGGAGACCTGTCCCACTGCACGGTGCATCTTCTCCTGGTCCAGTGGTTCCTTAAGGCAGACGTCAAGGACGAATTTACTGCCTTGAATTGTCTGAAGGAAACTATCGTGCAACTCTCGTGCCATGCGCATGCGCTCGGAGAGTCTCTCGTCGAACTTCGCTCCAATCGCCCTTGCGATCTGCCGAACACGAAGCTGATAGATTGCCCAAATAATGCCAACTGCGAAGCCTAAACACACGACGAAGAATGTACGCGTTTGATACCAAGTGGGAAGAATCTCAAAATATAGAGTAGTACCCTGCGCGTTCCAAATCCCGTCGCTGTTGCTGTCGATCACTTGAAATGTGTATTTGCCTCGCGGAAGATTATCGTAGAATGCCTGTCGTCGTGATCCAGCATCGTGCCAGATCGTCTCCCATCCCTTCAGCATGTAGCGAAAATGTATCTTCCGCGGCATGGCAAAGCTTGGCGCAGTGTAGTCGATCTCCAATTCACTCTTGATTGAGGGCAGACGCAGGCCATTCGCGGCCGCATAATTTTGCCGATCCGCAACTACGTCCTCGATATATACAGGCGGCGCCGAGTCGTTGATCCGGTTTTGAGGATCGACACTCTGCAATACCGCTCCGTTCACAAACCAAAGGCGACCATCCGGAGACTTGGCCGCCCCGTTGAAAGGCGCACGGCCGTTCTGGGCGCCGTCCAGGGCATCCAACAATCGGAACTGCAGTTTACTGTCGGGACTGGCCCACCATTTTTCTACTTCAGTTCGGGGAATATCAAGGAGACCGCACTGCGCGTACAACCACAGGTCACCGCGATCATCCATGATCAAGTCCTCAATATTGTCACAGGGCAGACCATTCTTCGCGGTCATGGTCTGCTGTTTCCCGTTCTTCCACGCAATGACTCCGAAAGATGTAGTCCCCATTACGGAGCCATCTGGTTCGGCGACAAGTTGATTAACCGTCGATTTATCGATAGGGCTCTCATTGTGACCGAAGTGAAAGACTTCGAGTTTGTCATTGGCGTATCGTCCTAGATCGCCGTTTATAAGGCCTAACCAGATTGAGCCGTCTGGCGCAGCCACCACTTTTCGTGCTGCCGGCATTTGCGGCGCCGGAAATTCCTGTTGCACGATATCGTTCTTAATTCGCAGCAGCCTCCGCGGAGTGCCGCTGATCTCGGCCCAGATATTGTGGCTTGTGTCCTCTGCCAGTCCTACTACGAATCCCAGGGGAGAACCGTCGGCCTTGTTGATGCGACGGAATCTGCCGTTCTCGTAAATGTTCAAGGTATCGTCGATGCCCACCCACAGCCTGCCCCGATCGTCTTCGAGAATTGATGTTACCTGATCGCCCGGTAAACCCTTCTTCGCTCGCACTGAGGAAATATTCCCATTGCGAATAGAACCCAGGGCTCCGGAGCCTCCTGCCCAGATCGTTCCATCGTGCGCGGCGACCACGGAGTCAACCTCATCGGTCCCCAATCCTGTGAGACCTGGGATGCTGGTTACACGGAGATCACGAAAGCAATCGACTCCCTTTGTCGTTGCAACCCAAACATCACCCCCGCTGTCCTCGTAAAGGGCCGTAATATAGTCGCCCGAAAGTCCATCGGAACCACGAAATCGATCGACTTTGCCGTCATGAACTCGATAAATGCCTTCCGCCTCGGTGCCAATCCACAAGCTGCCCTGCCTGTCGGATAACAAAGCGGTAACAGCCAAAGAACTCCCGTCCAGACCGGGAGCCAAGAACGGCGTCAGTGCTCCGTGTGACACTTGCTCTAGCCCAAGTCCACGGCCAGCACGATCGATTCCCACGAGAACCACGCCATTGGGTTGATCGGCGATTGCCATCACACCTTGGGACACGTTTCCTCGCAGTCCCTTTGGCCGCAAGATAGTGACTAATCCTGGACGCCATCGTAGGAGCGAAGTAGCATCTCCGCTCCAAAGAGAGCCTGAGGAATCCTCCATGATCGGCCCCCCATTGTAGAGGGCCATTCCATCCCGTGCCCCGTAACATTGAGTTTGCAGGGACACTACTCGGCAAAGCATTTTGCCTTCCGAACCAGATGGTTGAATTCGCGAGAACCAGACTTCCCCATTGAGCCGCTCGATGATGTTGGTAACCCGGCCTAGCGAACCCGGATATTGGTAGAGCTTATGATCGGCCCAGTGCATCAGCCCGGCCTCGGTACCTATCCAGAGGCTCCCATCGCGAGCGCCGAGCAGACCCTCGACCCTGAGAGAGAGTGCTTGATCTCCAAGCCTCGGCGCCCAGGGAACGAAGCGCACGCCATCAAAACGGAGAAGTCCATGCTGTGTCCCGATCCAAAGGTATCCGTCCGTTGTCTGCGCAATTGCAAGAGGTGTGCCGCTAAAAACTCCGTCCTGCAACCTCCACACAGAATGCCCGTACTGCGATATTTGCCGACTGGGATCGACCGCACTCGCGGTGCAAGTTGCCCAAAGCAGGAGAAATGCCAGTAGGAGCGAATGCGAGGTCTTCAAACTTGGCCACCTGCCGATTCTAAGCACCCTGCTCTTGAGCCAAGACGGGGCTGAGGTGATTCCTGCGGACTAATCTGATGTCGATGCGGAAGGACCGGGAGAATCCGGCATTCAAATCCGCGCTAGCCGCATCAACAAGCACTCGCGTTGTGTCTTACGATAGCGCACTCGATGCATTGCCGGAATGCGACAAACTGTCGCCTGAGTGCTGTAGTTTTCTACAGCTCTGAATCAGATTTCGAGTAGACCCCGTCGCACTGCAATGGTGACAGCGTGAGTTCTGTCGTTGGCCTGCAGTTTGTCCACCAGATTTTTGATATGGAAGTTCACTGTCGTCTCGGCAATGGCAAGTTGATCGGCGATTTGTTTGTTTCGATGGCCATCCCGAATGAGCCCGAGCACCTGCAACTCCCGGGCGGTCAGATCGTCTTCGCCGTAGTGCTCTGAGAGACGCGCCGCAACTTCGGGGAGCATACACCGTCTGCCCGAGTGGACGGCGCGGATCACTTTCAGCAGATCGTTCATCGGCATGCTCTTAAGAATGTAACCGGACGCTCCGGCCCGCATCGCCCGCTGGATCTCTCCATCGCCGTCCGAAGTAGTCAGCATCACGACCCGCGCCTGGGGAAATTCTCCACGAATCGCAATCAATGCATCTGTGCCGTTGGTGCCAGGAAGACGAAGATCCATGAGAGTAACATCGGGGCGATGACGGCGAAACTGCGCCAGGGCCTCAACGGCATCGGTTGCCTGCGCGGTGAGGATCATGTCCGCCTCCGAAGCAATGACTGCCCGCAGGCCCTCCCGGAAAACCGGATGGTCTTCGACGCTCAAGATGCGAATTGGCTGGCTAACCATCTCGAAGCTCTCAAACGACAATTCTAGAAGCTTCTCGCTTCTGTTGAAAATGCCAACTTGCGCAGATGAAGGTTCGGATCCGATGGTTTCGTTACTTTCAGGGTGGGAAGGGAGTAAACTCCCTCGTGCAAAAGTACATCTGGCAGGATTGAAAACGAAAAGAAAATAAGGGCGCAAACCGGGGCGCAGTTCTCAAGCCAGATTCGTATCTTATGGATTCTAAAATGTGCTTCGGTATCATCCGCGCCGCACTAAGTCTCTTAAAATCAGTTGATGGCTTCCCTCATAACCCAAAGGTCGCAGGTTCAAATCCTGCCCCCGCAACCAATAAAATCAATGACTTAGAAAGGCAATAATATACTTGACTGACTACGAATAAAGCGCTATGATCGTTTCATTATGGAAGCGATCAAGACCTTAACCCAAGGGATTCTATACTTTGCCGATGCTGAGAACTGCCGCAAGGTGATGGTAGAGATGCGCTGGTCGGATGGCGTTGCCCGTTGCCCCTATTGCGGCGCAACCAAGCTAACTTGGCTTGCAAAGGCGAGGGTCTATCGCTGCTATGGCGACCATCCCAAACAGAAATTTTCGCTCAAACTAGGAACTGTATTTGAAGATTCCGCAATCGGCCTTGATAAATGGCTTCCCGCGATTTGGCTTCTGTCGAACTGCAAGAATGGCATCTCCAGCTATGAGCTATCCCGCTATATCGGCGTGACTCAGAAGAGTGCATGGTTCATGCTGCATCGGATTCGCCTTGCGATGGAATCGCAGTCATTTGAAAAGCTTGGTGGTGACAATGGTCCTATTGAGATCGATGAGACCTTCATCGGCCCTAACCCTCGGAAGATGCACGCCGACAAGCGCGAGGCACGTTACAAGGCTCTCAAGGCGCGTCCCAGCATTCCAGTAATGGGGATGCTAGATCGCGAGGCGCGTCAGGTTCGTGCAAAGGTTGTTCCCAACGTTCGCCGCGATACCTTGCAGAACGAAATTCTGAATCAAATCGAGAAGGGATCGAAGCTCTACACCGACAGCGCACCGGCCTATGACATGCTAAAGGCGCAGGACTTCATTCACGAAGCCGTGAACCACGTTAAAGAATATGTACGCGGAGAAATTCACACTTAGGGAATTGAGAATTTTTGGTCCCTGCTCAAACGGTCCCTACGTGGTACCTATGTTGCAGTGGAACCTTATCACCTTGACCGCTATGTAACTGAGCAGGTGTTTCGCTTCAACAATCGCGTCAACCAAAGACAACCTATTGAACGACGCTGATAGATTCGCGCTGGCAGTATCGCAGACCGTTGGTAAGAGGCTTACCTATGCAGAACTGACTGGCAAGGTGGGAGAAACGAGCGAACCGTTCTAAGTTGCCCGTTTGGGCGAAGAGACAGAAACGCGGGAAGCGGAAGCCTTAGACGTTCGTTCCGCTTCTAGTCTGGCTTTGATTTCCGAATGCGGCACTTGCATTAGTCGCCGCATGAAATTCTCGAAGGTTGCAGAATCGCCCGTCACGTTCTTGGCGGATTGGCGCGGGTGATTAGCCACGTTAGACCCTCAGAAATGAGGATACGATGGTCTGCGCCCGAAATCAATCCGCTTTAGACGAAAGCCTCAAGCGTCTCCACTACGTTCAAGAACAAGCGCGAGTAAACAGGGATCTCCTCCGCATGAGCGGCCTCGTCTTCCGCCTTCCCATACTTGAACATTACCGAGAAGGAAAGCTTTCCATTCTTCTTCACATGCGTGCCGGCGGGCATGGGGACGTACCAAGGCGGCTCCTGATGAGTTCCGAATGTGAACCCATTCTTGGATATTCCTGTCTCATCCTCCGTTTCAATGCCTCTAATGCTCGAATAGAAGAAAACTGGGATAAGAAGCCGATGTTTGTCTCGGATGTTGAGTCGGTGCACGGACCAGACGGCCACATTCCCTCCCGCGTAGGGCTCTATATCGGAAAGCATCACCCGAAAAAGCTCGTCAGAGGCCCGATCTATTCCATTCCCGCGAAGCGCAGCCTCAAGGTCGTCATAAGTGGGGTAGACAGGGAATTTAGCGAACTTCCCGAGGGCGTTGGGGGCGAGTTTGGTAATCGTCTCAATCCACGCATAATCGAGGGCGCACTTGAGATTATGGAAGGCATCCCCCGCAATCAGCGCGATATCTCGGCGGGCATCTCCGCACGGAATGTCATGTTTGATGACTTCGTTTCCAAGTTCCGGATTGATCTCGACAGACGAAGTGCAACTCTCATGGAAGAGCTTGATCCGACTAGTCAATCGAGCGATATGATGATTGGCCCACTCGATTTTTAGCCGAGCGCCCGAAAAATTTCCCATGCCGAAAAGTGTACGGTGTCGCCCCCGTATAATTCTCGGCACCATGGCACACCACTACATGTATGTGCAGTGCAAGACCTTCGGTTGTCCCAGCCACCTAAACATCATGCACCTTGAGGCTCCGGATTCGCCGTACTTTGAGATCGACTATCCGGATGAGGCACTACATGTTTGGGTGCGTTGCCCTCTCTGTCAGGAGACGCACACGTATCTTCCGGAGGACATGAAAACGAAATCTTCCGTAGAGCCTTTGCATGAAGCAGGCTGGAGGCGACTTCTGCCCTTTCCTCATCCGAGAACTCAGGAAAGCAATTGATCGGATACATTATCGCCATATCGTTGATTCTACGATATATATGCGCTGCCCTGTCTCTTATATCTTCGCCCACCCTTCGCAGTCAGTCAAGTACATTAGTACCCTTAGAAAGACCCTTGGGCTCTTTGAGGGCGCAATAATGTGCGCCCTGGATTATTTCGCTCCTGACATCTCAAATTGCAATTGGCGTTGCAGGGTCGGACCAGCCGACCTCGCGTCCACTGCTATGGCGTCTGTGATGAAGGGTCGAATCCTTGCTAGTGCGAAATACCACGAGAGGCTCGACCCGTCCGTTGGGCTCAACAGCAACTAAAGGCTTGCGGGGTGAGTGAACAGGGTTTGTCCCTGGCAATTGCTTCCGATGGTTGTGGTGTAAGCAAAGCTGTGGTTGAGCAACTGGTTTGGGAGCATGCCGTCGCTGTTGCAGAAGGGTGGGCGGGCGGTTACGGGCGACACTGGGCTTGGGCAGCAGGGGTCCAATTGCGTCCAGTGCTGGGAGTCAGATGTCGCCGGCCTGCCGGGCACTATGGTTCCATAGAAAGTATGGCTCGCCGTCGAGATGCGACTCAAGCTAAATGGTGCGTGGCTTGGCGCTGGGGATTTGCTCCGCAGAGCCGGAAAGCTGCCGAATTCCCAATGTGTCAGCCATCCTAATCAACTCTGCCAGTGACTGCGCCTGCATCTTGCGCATGATCTGACCGCGATGAACGCGAATAGTGACTTCGCTCGTGCCGAGTTCTGCGGCGGTCTGTTTGCTTAGCCGCCCCGCAACGACAAACGGAAGAACTTCTCGTTCCCGCGGGGTCAACCGGGCATACTTCGTCCTTAACTCGGTCGTCTCTGGTCCTCTGGCCTTTTCAGCGCTGTGCTGATCGCTCAAATGCTGAGCTTCCCGAAGGCCGACCGTCGCCTCGTTTACGGCAACGTTTAGAAGAAGCCGTTCGGACTTGGTTGGAAAGCCGGATCTTGCCGAACCTGCGATTAGCACGCCTGATCGCTCATCTACCCCGAGGCAAAACGACGCGAGCCAGAATTCACTGTTCTCGTGTGGATCATCCAGTACCGAGGTTCGCTTTTCTGGATCATTTCTTAGCCAGCCGTTGAGAGCAAGACGCAGACCATCACTATCGATATTGGTATCCTCGGCATCGCCGATCCGAATCATTTCGAGCCGCTCGCCATCAGGAATGTTCAAGTGTGCAAAGACAAAATCCAGTTCAAGAACGCGGCGGACTGCGTCAAGCAGGGTTGCTAATACGTGTTCGTGCTCCCGGCCATTCCAGATGGTTGGCAGAGCGAGAATTCCCACAAGATCATTGAGACATGCCTTCACGCCTAATAACTCATCCAAGGTCTCAATCGAATTGGGGCTCCTGCGCATCAACCTTACCCCACCTTTTGTAACGGCATTGGCTTCCTGCCGCGCAGTTCTTCTAGAAACTCCTCGGGCGGAACAAAGAACGGATTCTCACGAAGCAGTCCGCCGATAATGACCATCGGATGCGTTCGCATTACGTCGACGACTATGTCGGATGTGAACCGGCTGAGGTTGTAAGTGCAGATGACCGGGTTAACCGGGCCGTCCTGTTGAATCCATGCAATGTTCGCGTTCGCCTCATATTCAAGCAGTGCGTTCGCGTCCAGTCCGGCCTCCAAAGCCCATTCCATGTCGGTCACAAATCTTGTTTGGGCAAACCCGTCTTGCGCGGCATCATCCATCATCTGTCGGAATAGGGCGAGCGTCCTCTCCTGATCGAAACTGCCTTCGAGTAGATGGGTGTCAGACCAGTCATGTAGTTCGAACTGCCCGTTTTGAAGCGCCGCTTCGATGTCCACTCCTACCGATGCTAGTCGTCGGCAGTGCTCGTTGCGCAATCGAGGATCGACGGTATGGACGTTCTTCTGTCCAAAGTTGAGCCCCTCCTCCAGAAACGGGCGCAGGACGTGATACTTCTCATCCGGGTGACTGAAAAAGGCACAGACATGGGCACGATAATCGAGCGTGGAACCGCAGAGATGAACCGGGTGATTCATCTCTGCAGGCGATTTGTGGCGTGACTTCCCCAGATCATCGGTGGAAACCATTTCGGACCTCTTTATGAACGGTTATGCACACCCGCGAAACGTCGTGCCGGGTCTGTCGTGCAGGTAGGGCAGGTGCCCCAATGACCATAACAAGCGTGGGAAACAGCGCTCTGAGTCGAACCTAGACAGTCTAAACGAACATACAATAGACCGCCAATCGCCGATTACCGCATCATGCGTGGAGAGGGCTGCCAGTCAGGCGCCCTAAGCGTGAGGTCGAAAATCGAAGGAATACGGCCATTGAAGCCGAATCACCAATAGCGCGCCGCTTCGACAGAATGTTCGCAAAGACTCTAGTGGCACCGTTCTGTTGGTGCGGCGAGTGGCGCGGATCAGAATTTCCCCGATATGAGCATCCCTGTTCCTGGATACAAAGTCGATCAAACTTCACAGGCGGAGATAGATGAGGCGCCTAGCTCAATCGGGTCGCAAATCCGGGGGAGCGAAGTCGTTGATTCGTCGCTTGATCGGTACCGCAGTCGAGAGGAATTGGAACGGACGCTGCAGGAGGCGAAAAGTTCAGAGGCCTGGCTCCGGAGAATCATCGATACCATCCCGGCCCAGGCTTATTGCAATCTCCCCGATGGGACGAATGAGTTTTCAAATCAACGGTGGCAAGACTTTACGGGCCAATCGTCTGAAGAATCGAGCGGATGGGGCTGGCAAGATGCCTATCATCCCGAAGACTTACCCCGGACCATGGAAAAGTGGCGGGCACTTCTGGCCGCAGGAGAACCTGGCGAAGCCCAGGCGCGTCTTCGCCGTCATGATGGGGTGTATCGATGGTTCCTCTTTCGCTGCGAACCGCTCCGAGACGAGTCCGGCGAGATCGTACGATGGTACGGAGTCAATACAGACATCGATGATCTGAAGCGGACGGAAGAAAAACTCAGGGAAGACGAGCGCGAGCTTCGCCGAATCACAGACGCCATTCCACAATCCATCCTGGTTCTAGACCCGAACGGTGGCCAGTTGTATGCGAATCAAACTCTCCTGAGCTACGCGGGTCTCACCGCCGAGGATTTGGAGAGCCCTGGTTTTCCTGAGTTGATTTTTCACCCGGAAGATATTGAGCGGCTGGGAGCAGAGCGGCGGTCTGCGTTCGCGCGCGGGGTTCCATTTGAGTTTGAGGAGCGAACGCGCAGACAGGACGGGCAGTACCGCTGGTTTCTCATCCGCTACAGTCCCTTCCGGAATGAGCAGGGAACTCTGGTGCGATGGTATGCCACCGGAACCGACATCGATGACCGCAAGCGAGCGGAAGATCGTACGCGAAATGAGAACGTGGCGCTCCGTGAAGAAATCGAGCAGTCTTCCATGTTTGAGGAGATTGTCGGATCGTCCCCGGCGCTGCGTCATGTTCTCTCTCAAGTATCCAAGGTGGCGCCTACTGACTCAACCGTCTTGATCCTCGGTGAGACCGGGACTGGGAAAGAGCTGCTCGCTCGCGCCATCCACAATCGCTCGCGCCGCTCAAAGAGAGCTTTCATCCGAGTGAATTGCGGAGCCATCCCCTCTTCTCTGATCGAATCGGAACTCTTCGGGCATGAGAAAGGATCGTTCACGGGCGCGCTTCAGCGTCGCATTGGGCGCTTCGAGATGGCGGATGGAGGGACCATCTTTTTGGACGAGGTGGGCGAGCTCCCCCCCGACACACAGATTGCCTTGCTTCGCGTCCTCCAGGAACGGGAATTCGAGCGGCTTGGTGGAAGCCAAACCATCTCCGTCGACGTTCGGATTATCGCAGCGACAAACCGCGACCTCGATGCAGCGGTTTCCGAAGGAGTATTCCGCCAGGACCTTTTCTATCGCCTGAGCGTTTTCCCCATCAGAGTGCCGCCGCTGCGAGAGCGTGTTGGAGACATCTCCTTGTTGCTTGGTTACATGATCGAGCGGTTTGCGCAGAAGTCTGGAAAGAAGATTCGGAGCATCGAAAAGCATACTATGGATCTCTTCCGCGCCTATGACTGGCCTGGTAACATTCGCGAGTTGCAGAACATCGTCGAACGTGCCGTGATCCTCTGCGAGGGCGACATCTTCGCGGTGGAGGAGTCATGGTTCAACCGAACTGAAGTCAGCGTGGCGCCATCGCCCGGCACTCCGCTTTCGAGCTTGACGGGCCGCGAGAAAGAAATGATCGAAAAGGCTCTCTCGAAGTCTAAGGGCGTAATCGGTGGTTCTGCCGGCGCTGCCGCGAAGCTGGGCGTTCCGCGTCAGACGCTCGAATCAAAGATAAAGAAATTCGGAATCAATCTAAACAGCTTCAAACGGTGAGGGCCCAGAGGCCGGCCGCGCTTCTTGACGGTAAGGGCGAAGCCTCCTGCTCACTCGCCGTCAGACAACCCAAATCAATTAATAGGTCATGCGGAGAAGCGCAGCGTATCGCTCCAGAGCGCTGCTAGCCCGTCGCGCGCGAAGCGTGAAGCTGAAACCGCGCCGAGATCTCGGCGAACGCCGAAGCTTCGGCCTGCGGTGATGCCGATCCGCGCGGCAAATAAGCGACTTAGGAATGGCACCCCGGTTGCATTCCTAGAGAGCGTAGGTGAAGAACGAGAAGCCAGAATGACACTGAAAATCGAGAGAGTATCACACCCTTCGGGAACCACCATTCGCCTCATCGGCAGAATGCAGATCGAACACTTGCAGGAGCTGGAGGCACAGCTTGAATTAAGCCGGCCGAAGGTCACGTTGGATCTTGAGCAAATGAGTTTGGTTGACGTCGAGGCAATTCGCTTCCTCGGGAAATGCGAGGCACTAGGAATCGAAATCGCCCGCTGTTCGCAATACATCAGGGATTGGATCGACACTGAGGTTGATCCAGATAGGTAGATTTCTCACTGGCGGTGACGCGAAATGATCGGATATCTTGCGGCTCCGCACTTCAGGTCTGTTGGAAAGAGACACGGCACACAATGAGCGCGCTCGCGTTGAAGACCACCATGACCGACCGAACAAGTTCAGGACTAGTTCCGGATACTCTCTTCATCGCCGGCACTGCGCGGCAAGACAGAACTGCTTCGGTCCTAGCCTCTTCATCGGACACATCCGGCGACAGCATGTCCGATGATCTACGAGTCCGATTGGGCAGCTTGCAAGAACTCATTTGTGAGCTGCTCTTCAAGAATCAACAGCTACGAATGGCTCTGCTTCAAGCAAAGAGTGAAGCAGGAGACAGCAGGATTCACATTGAGTGAGTAAATCTGTCGGATGTTTTGGACTCAACCGCAAATCATAACGTTGCATAACCCCAAGGAGGTCTTATGTCGAAGTTGAACAAGAAGGTTGCATTTGTCACCGGTGCCTCGCGCGGTATTGGCGCCGGTATTGCGAAGCGTTTGGCGAGCGAGGGAGCCAGCGTGGCCATCACATATAGCAAAGGAGCGGAGGCCGCCGCCTCGGTTGTCGAAGACATCGAGAAGGCAGGCGGAAAGGCGATCGCCATTCAGGCAGACGCAGCCAACGCCGAGGCAGTCGCGGCCGCGGTCGAAAAGGCAGTCGCGACTTTTGGGCGGTTGGATGTATTCGTGAACAACGCCGGCACCGCAATCCCCAAGCCCTTTGAGGAGTCCACGCTCGAAGAGCTGGACCATGTGATCAATCTCAATGTGCGCGGCATGTTCATCGCGACAAAGGCCGCGCTCAAGCACCTCAATGACGGTGGACGCATCATCAATATTGGCTCTTGTGTCGGCGAGCGCATGGTGACACCGGGGCTGGCCGCCTATTCGGCGACCAAGGGCGCGGTGAAGATGTTCACCCAGGGCTTGTCGAGAGAAGTTGGAGGCCGCGGCATCACTGTGAATAATGTTCAGCCGGGACCAATCGACACGGACCTAAACCCAGCCTCTGGTGACTGGGCCGAGCCCCAACTGGCCATGACAGCGCTCAAGCGTTATGGGCACGTCGACGAAGTTGCCGCGCTGGTCTCCTTCATCGCCAGCCCAGAGGCCGCGTACATCACCGGAGCAAATCTGACTGTGGACGGCGGTACCAACGCTTAGTGCCCACTCAATTCCAGCGACAGCCAGGCAGGACCAACCCAGTCGGGGAGACAGAACATCATGCGTACATTCGCAACAGCCACATACTCGGCAATCACTGTACCTACACAATTCGTTGAGGCAAACGGCATTCGCTTTGCCTATCGCCGTTGGGGCAAAGAGGGCAAGTTACCTCTTGTCTTCAATCAACACTTCACAGGCAACCTCGATAACTGGGACCCGGCCGTGCTCGACGGCCTGGCCCAGGAGCGCGAGGTCATCCTCTTCAACAACGCGGGTATCGCCAGCTCAACCGGCGAGGTGCCGCAGACTTTCGCAGGCATGGCGAAGAATGCGGAAGCCTTCGTCGACGCTCTGGGACTGAAGAAGATCGACCTGCTTGGATTCTCAATCGGTGGCATGGTGGCCCAGCAGATCGTACTTGATCGTCCCGATCTGGTTCGGAGGCTGATCCTGATTGGAACCGGCCCTCGCAATCATGACGCCGGTGGCGGCCAGAGTCATCTGACTCCCGAAGCCCAATCCATCTTCGGTGCTTCCTATAATCCTCCAGAAAATCTGTGGCTCAAGGTCTTCTTCACCGACTCAGAGCCGGGGCAGGCAGCGGGGCACGAGTTCCTGAAGCGTTATCTCTCGCGTACGGTCGAGCGTGACGCGCCCATCAATGAGAAGGTTGCTCCGGCGCAACTGGCGGCGCTCGCTCAATGGGGGGATCATCCCGGCGAACGGTTCGCTTATCTCAAGGACATTCGGCAGCCTACTTTGGTGTTGAGTGGTAACCACGATGTGATTGTCTACACTGTCAACTCACTCTACCTCGTGCAGAACATGCCGGATGCCAAGCTCGTTCTATATCCGGATGCGAACCACGGCTCCTGGTACCAGTACGACGAGGAGTTCGTGTCTGAGGTCAACCACTTTCTCGACAAAAGCTGACATTCGCACGCCCGGAAGGGCAAAAGTGGTACTCGTCCGGGTGCGTTCTTCCTGCTACGGGCTACAAAGTGTCCGGGCGTACGTCAACCGATATTCTCGCGGAGTCAATAACAATGGCAGACCTTACTGGCAAAATTGCACTCGTTACAGGAGCCTCGCGAGGCATTGGACGAGCGACAGCGCTCGCCCTTGCCGATGCAGGAGCCTTCGTGCTCGTACATTACGGGCGTTCGGTCAAGGATGCCGAAGAGGTCGTCGCATCGATCAAAGCCAAGGGTGGCAAAGCACACGCAGTCATGGCGGATCTTGCCGAAGCAGGTGGTGCGTTTCAACTCGCGATCGAAGTGCGGTCGATCATCGGCGATCGGCTCGATGTACTCGTACTCAATGCGGGAATCAGCAAGGCGGCTCGCATAGCGGACTACACGCCGGAAGACTTTGACACCCTTGTTGCGACCAACGTGCGCGGCCCATTCTTCCTCGTTCAGCAACTTCTGCCGTTGCTTAGTCAAGGCTCGAACATCATCGCCATCTCGTCCGCGGTCGCGCGCACAATTGTTGGAAAGCCAGTCCTAGAAAATCCATCAATTCTCGCTTATGCCTCAACCAAAGGCGCGATCGAGACGCTCGTCAGGAATTGGGCTGCCATTCTTGGACCCCTCGGGATTCGCGTCAATGCCGTAGCGCCTGGCGTGATCGATACCGAGATGTCGAACTTCGCAAAGACCGAAGCGGGGCGCGACGTGGCGCTGGGGATGCAGGCCTTAAAACGTCTCGGCAAGCCCGAAGATGTCGCCGACGTGGTGGCCTTCATAGCATCGGATGGAGCTCGCTGGATTACCGGAGCCAGTATTCCTGTCGACGGCGGCTCGAAACTGTAGTCGTTGGTCAAGGAGTTGTTGTGGAGTTGAAGGGGAATGCGATATGCGACGAATGATTGAAGTGACTGCACTCTGCGCATTTGCAGCGATCGTGCCGAACGTGGCAGCTGCAACGACTGTGACTATCCATGTCGATGATGCCCGAATAACACTTCTGGCAATGCAGAACCCATCTCTGAGTCGAGCCCAGGCATTGGCCATCGCTCAGCTACATGGAAATCAAGCCGCACTTCGTAAGCTTCGCGAGTTCAAGATTCCTTCGAGCACTGAAGATTTCGCGAATGCGCTCTATGCCTGCGCGCACGATACGAAGCCCACGGCAGAGACCGAGAAGGCGATTCTGCTCGACCTGATCAAGCCGAAAGCGCCCGCACTCCTCGTGCTGCTCCAGGAAATCGAAACCAATCCTCAGTCATTTCAACAGGCCATTGAGGCTCGCATCGCCCTGTTTACGCCGGCAGATGCCGATATTCATCTGGAGGGTTATGTAATTGCCGGTGGCGATGGTGGCGGCTATTCCTTCGGCGGAACAGAGTTCTTTCTGAATATCGGCTTCAACGACGACTTGATCCTCGCCAAAAGTACGACCACGCATGAGCTGTATCACGCGGTGCAGGGAGCCTTTGCCAATGATCGCAAGGTGAAGTTGGACAGCCCTTCGTCGCCGGCTGCTCAGAGATGCGCAAACGTCGAGCAATTGTTCGCGAATCTTTATGAGGAGGGCACCGCCATGTTTGTCGAAGATGTCTCGCTCCTGCCGCAATCCCATTCGCCTGCGGCTGCACGCATGCAGACTGATTTGGACGAAGGCATGGTTCACATCCCCACCAGCAAGACGCTGCTTGAAATGTCCGTAATCTCATTGAATTCGGTCGAGGCAGTCTCTTACGACGATCTTTACGATGTCGGATTTCTCGGACATGGCGTGCTCTACAACATTGCCTACGTGATGGCAAAGGACATTGTCGAAAGTGATGGGCCGCAAGGTCTGACAGTATTGCTCAGCAAGCCCCCTTATAACTTTGTGCTCCGGTATGCCCAATTGTCTGCCTACGGCAATGACAAGGAACATCCTCGTCTGGGACCGAACACCATCGCCGCGGCCACGCGCTTGGTATATGCCTGCAAATAGCGATTATTAAACTCCGTCGCAAACCATTAGTTATGGCATCGGCCTGGTCGATGTCAAATCACAGAGGAGTAAGCATGTCAGACTCTACGCAAAACAAAACCCTGGTCCTGACCGCATTCGACACGCTCTTCAACAGGCGCGACTATACGGCCGCCGAGCAATTTTGGTCACCCGGTTACATCCAGCACAGTGCTCATATCGAGCCCGGTCGTGACGGCCTGTTCAATCTGATTAAGAGCCTTCCGCCTACTTTGAAATACGAGGCCGGGGCAATTGTGGCCGATGGTGACTTCGTCATCGTGCACGGCCGCTTTTCCGACTTTGGAGGACCGGTCAATTGGATTGCAGCCGACATTCTGCGCATCGTGGATGGCGTTTTGGTTGAGCATTGGGACGTGATCCAGGACGAAGCGACTGAAGAACAGTCCAAAAGCAAGGCTCCTATGTTTGGCGGCAGCTTTCCCACCTGCTAGATGAAAATGAATCGGCGTGGATCGACGACTCCCTGGCTTCTTGCCGTGAGTTGGCCGCCACGGGCGAATTCCCCCAATCACTGACGACGGATCGAAAACAGGGGCGCAAACTGGAGAGCAGTTCGCGAGCCGGTGTTGTATCTTACGGATTCTAAAAGGTGCTTCGGTATCATCCGCGCCGCACTAAGTCTTTTAAAATCAGTTCATGACTTCCCTCATAACCCAAAGGTCGCTGGTTCAAATCCAGCCTCCGCAACCAATAGAATCAATATGCTAAGCGGACCCTTGGGTGCTTTGAGGGCGCGATAAGATGCACCCTGGAATATTCCGCGCCCCCAGCGCGCTGTCTCTCGCCAAAACTTCCGAGCTGAGGAATCGCACGGCACGGCACTCTGTACACGTCGCGATCGGCTCTCACAGTGATGCTGTCTGGAACCGGGGGCACTCGATCCCTTGGTTCTTCCGGACGCGATTGCGCGACGCTGGTGGCGCTCATCCGGCCGCAAAGGCGAGTCGAGGCTATCAACATAGATATGTAGAGACTCGTATGGATCGATGTGCCCTGTTTCTTCAATCCTATTCCCGAAGCATGCGGGTGCTGCCGAAACTACGCTTAAGACAATCGCCGCCCGGAGTGCGACTCAAGTTAAAGTTCCAGGGCTATGAAGAAAGAGTCGGAAGCGATCCGATCGAGAACATTGTGCCAATCAGACAAGTTCAATCCCAAATCCCAATCTGCCTGTTTTGGACTCTATCCCAGCATTTTGTTCGACGCGATGGGGGGCGCACTGGCGCTCGTTGGACTGACCTTGCCCTCAGAATGCGTATCCCTTAGCCGTTCTGTTTTACGAGATTAACCTATCTCGTCGTAGTCGTCGTGGCGGCGGGAATGTGGGAATCGGTTTTATCGATTTCCACATTTCCGCCGCCTGCCTGCGTTGCGCGTTTCAAGCCGCGTCCTGGCTTGTTGCGTGCTCCAACTGAGCTCGTATTCCGCGGGGCTGGAGTATCCCAGGGTCGAGTGCATGCGGTTGCGGTTGTACCAGCGCAGCCAGTCCAGCACCGCGTCTTTGGCTTCGCGGATCGTGGCGAAGTGCTGGCCATGCAGCCGCTCCACCTTCAGCGAGCCGAACAGTGTCTCACTGCAGGCGTTGTCCCAGCAGTTGCCCTTGCGGCTCATCGATGCCGTGATGCCGTGCTGGTCGATCAGGCGGGTAAAGTCCTCGCTGGCATACTGGCTGCCACGGTCGCTGTGGAACAGCAGTTCGCCGCGCTCAGGCCGGCGCTGCTGCCAGGCCATCTCCAGCGCGTCGATCACCAGACTGCGCTGCATGTGCGGCTGCAAGCGACCAGCCCACCACGCGGCGGCTGAACAGATCGATAACAACGGCCAGAAACAGCCAGCCCTCGTCGGTTGCAATGTAGGTGATGTCGCCCGACCAAGCCGTATTCGGAGACGGCGGCAGGAAGTTGCGATCTAACCGGTTCGGAGCGATCGGGAGATCATGCCGGTTGTCGGTTGTAGCCACGCGGAAGCGCCGCTTGCCGCGGGCACGAATCCCATGCGCCTGCATCAGCGCTTGAACCCGCTGCTTGCCTACGCGTAGACCCCGCTTGCGCAACTCCCGCCAGACACGCGGCCATCCATAAGCGCCACGCGTCTCCGCATGCGCCGCGCGGATGTGCACCAGAAGTGCCTCATCGGTCATGTGTCGCAGCTGCGCGATCTTCGCCCGACGCGACCGACGCTGGTGATAGCCTGTGGCGCTGACGCCGAGCACGCGGCACTGCACACAGGCCGGCCAGATAGAACGATGTCGATCAATGAAGGCGTACTTCACTTCTGGCCCTTTGCAAAGAACGCCGTGGCTTTTCCCAGGATGTCTCGCTCCATCGTCACCCGCGCCAACTCCGCGCGCAGCCGCCGGATCTCCATCTGTTCGGCGGTCAGCTCGGCGCTCCTGCCGGAGCCGCGAAGCTTCCCGGCACGATGCGCCTTGACCCAATTCGACAGCGTCTGCTCCACAACCCCGAGGCTGCGAGCGGCCTCTGAAACGCGCTGGCCCGATTCGACCAGACGAACTGCTTCCTGCTTGAACTCAAGCGTGTACGCCTTCCGCGGTATCTTCACCATCTCCTGTTCCCTTCGCAGTTTAGCTGCTCTGCTAAGGGGTACGTTTTGCGGGGGCAAGCTCAAACCAAGTACGCGAAACTAGAGTGCGGTTTGACACAGACGGGGCTTGCCTGGATAGAGACAACCTTCTCCATTCCCATGGAGGTTCGAATGGGCCAACCACCCAAAGAAAAGCCCAACACGGCGGGTGGCGATGTAAACCTCATCGGGCGTGTGCGGGAGATCTGGAAGGCGATAAAGAGGCCGCCTGATCAGGGAATACAACCCCAACACGAAGCAAATGAGGAAGACGCCAGCAAGAGGCAAACCATGAGTAGCGGACCCGATTCGTCGCTCAAGGTTATTTTGTCGGATTGTGTTGTAGACGAGGATCTAGCGCAGGAGATCCGCTATTCGACACAGCTGCTAGAGCTGCCCGCAGGGTACGTGCTGTTCCGCGAAGGCGACGCCTGCAAGGATGTCTTTTACGTCGTGCGAGGCGAGGTGACCTGTGGATGATGGTCGGTGGGCGTACGGTGTTGCGCGTGACCGCGGGACCGGGATCACTGCTTGGTTTGCCGGCGGTCTTTGGCGGCCGCCCGTATTCTCTGACCGCAGAGATGCAGAGCCCTGGGTAAGTTTGTGCCGTTCATGGGGCGGAGTTCTTGGCGACGATTCGTGGAAATCCCAAGTACTCAATGAATGTGCTGCGGATTTTGAGGGCGGAGATTCGCTCGGCGCGGAATGCTGTGTCGGGTTTGCCGTCGTCACTCTTAGGCACGGGGCGTGAGCCCCGCGCCTTTGCTTTTGTCTTTTGCGTTGAGCGCCAGGAACGATCTCGACGCACGAAGGCACACTAGGCGGCTCTTTGTGGTCTTGTATGCGTAGCGGCGGTGCGGTGCCGTGTCCGCACTGCGCGGCACCGCGGCGCGCGGGGGGAGCGGGAACCGCGAGGGAGGGGGCGCAGGACGGCCCGGTGGGCCGCGCGACCGCGAAACGGGAAACGAGCGGCAGCAGCTAGGCGCTCGGGATGTGTCCTGGGCGATGCGGTGTCAGCGCCGACGTGCGGGGCGACGGATCGGCGCGCCACCGAAGATAGCAGTCTTTTAGTCTTTTATCTATGTTTATACGGTGCTATGTCCTGGTCGCTTCGTTGGCGTAACTTCCGAGTTGGCGTTGATTGTCCCCCTACCTTGGATTCTTTGTTGGCATTTGACTTGAACGAGGGCGCGATGTTAGCAGCTCGGGACGTTTGCGGGGTCTTTGTCGAGCAGAGTATGTACGGTTCGAAGCAGCTCTCTAGGGTGTACCGGCTTCGTGAGAAGGTCAAAGGCGTATTCACTAGTCGTGGATTCTTCCAAGAACCCGAGAATCTGGGGCTCCCGGAAAACAAGGGGTTTTGGAGCAAGTTGGAACTCGTCATTCGAGTTGACGCCGAGCCACCGGAACCGTTGGATCACTAACCCTGAGCGGACGGCCCCGGAGTACAACTCTGAACGCCTTCAAAGCGCTCATCGGTCCTTCATGCTCTAACAGGAACTTAGCCCTCCCATATGGTTACCCTACGGATTGTCTGTCTCACTCACTAGTATTTGATAGCACTTCTGTCGAGCGCTTCGATGAGCTTCTCAAGCCCACCCGCTTCGCATCCGCTCAAGTCGAGCCAGTGCAAACTTTTCAATTGCGTGGTATATCGCAGAAGGTGAGTTTTAGTGGAATAACGAAGATCGCGCCCTTCGGCTTATGATCAGCAACCGCCAGGGCCATTTTAATCTCTGCATCTACGTAGCCAAGTTGGCGTACCGAGTCTCTCGTCAACAACACCAGCATCGCTGCACTGCCCTCTATCGCCTTCTTGATCTCGAAGGCCCAGTCCTGACCTGGCACAAGATCCATCGCGTCCATCCAGGGTCTAAACCCGGCGTCCTTCAGTGAACCATACAGAACCTGCGCTCGGCGGGTATCCAGCGAGGAATGGCACAGTAACACCTGTTTGAATGGCCGGAGGAGCGACCCGGAATTATGTAACCCGGAAGACATGGGAGAAGTATATGCTCAGCCGGCAACTCGACAACTATCTTGCATGCCAACCGGCCTTCTGATCCCGGGGCTAAATGTCGGTTGCACATTTAGATGTCGACACCGCGGTCAGGTTAAATCTCTGTCCACGCCCTAAGCAGGGCGAAGCTCCGTCGGGTCTGCTGGCAAAAGGTGAGTTACAGTCTCAGACGGAAGCGCGGGAAGGCAAACTCAGCGAGAATTCTGAGGGCAAGATCACTTCGACGAGCAACTCAAGTAAATCACTTGTCGTTTAGAGACTTCAGTTCGGAATACAGGAGGCGGATTGGCGCTCGACTTTATATCAACATAAATGCCAATTCACAAAGGTGCGCCAATCCGATCGCTCAACGTTTGGCGTCAAGAAGTTACTATTCTCCCTTCCGCAGCGTGTTATAGTGTTTGGACTTAATGTCACAAAGGAGAATCGTCGCATGCCGCTTTGGAAGAGATCGTTTGCGGAATTGATCGGAACCTTCTGGCTTGTCTTCGGTGGATGTGGAAGTGCGGTGCTGGCCGCGGCGTTTCCGAGTCTCGGCATCGGCTTTGTGGGTGTTGCTTTGGCGTTCGGCCTTACGGTATTGACGATGGCGTTTGCGATTGGACACATTTCAGGATGCCATTTGAATCCCGCCGTGTCGGTCGGCTTGGTTGTGGCTAAACGCTTTTCTGTAGCTGATCTTCCTGCCTATGTGATCGCTCAGCTGCTAGGCGGAGTTGCTGGATCTGGAGTGTTGTACACGATCGCCAGCGGAAAATCAGGTTTTCAACTGGCGGGCGGATTCGCCTCCAATGGCTACGGAGAACACTCTCCGGGTGGATACAGTCTGATGGCATGCCTAGTCGCTGAGATAGTACTCACTTTCTTTTTTCTCATGATCATTTTAGGGTCCACAGACACACGAGCACCGAAGGGATTCGCGCCCCTCGCGATCGGATTTGGTTTAACCTTGGTCCATCTGATCGGAATTCCTGTTACTAACCTTTCCGTAAACCCCGCCCGCAGCACTGGTCCCGCCATTTTTGTTGGCGGATGGGCTCTTCAGCAATTATGGCTCTTCTGGATCGCACCGGTTGTGGGTGCGGTGCTGGCTGGAGCAGTTTACTACGTGTTCGTCACACCACCTGAACCATCGGTCCGCGACAAGATGGCGGTCTGATTTGCGCGCGGGTGAACAGAGACAGGCATCCGATCTGCTCGCCGATATCCTCGGCCGCATATTCGCCATTGAGGAAGACACGAATGATTGGAAGGGACTGTTCTGTCGCACTTTCCATGTGCTGTGCTACTACAGTGATATCGCATAACACGGCAAGGGTTCGACCACCTATACGGCACCTGAACAGGGACTGTTCCTCGCAAGCAACGATGTAGCCCATACCTACTACAAGCCTGAGCAGCAGTCCTATATCTGGATCCGGCAAGCGATGCTCGCAGATGGCATCGGCGATATCAATGGCGCGGCCAACGCGACATGGAACGCCATTCGATACGCCGAAGAAGTACCTGCTGCGTGGGCAGGTGTTCCTCTGCCCTGCGTCTATGGGCTTGCAGCGACTCTCCTGGCTAACGATTTCGAAGGCGCGACTAAGCTGGCCCTATTGCTGACCGAGGCAGAACCGCAGGATACTCGCCGGCGGCTGGAGGAGAGGGGCGACCGAGAATGTGTGGCTGAATTCGATAAGGCCCAATCCAATGCGCCCACCGAAGCACACAGGTCAGCTCTCAGAGTCATCCGTTTCGTTCCCATAGCGATCAGACTAGCCCACCTGCATATGCTCGGCCGAACAAACGCCGAAATGGAATCGAGCGTCGCCGATACTCAGCGGATCATGCCCGTTGAGCAGCAGCCGGAATCTTTTGGGAAGCACTGCGCCGATCACTCCTGGAGGACACCGCTTGGGGTGTTCTGCAAGCAGAAGGCTACGATGCGATGAGAAACAGCCAGTACGCTCGGGCACTCATTCTGCTTGTCGGCGCAATGCAGAAGGCTCCCGTAATCCAGTCCTTATACTTGCAGACCTACCTCGCGCAGAACTTCGGTCAATGGTTCAGCTCCGCGCAGTCCATCTTCCGGGAGGTCATCACAGCAATGTTTCGCGCATATCCCTTTAGGCACGTAGTCGTCCTTCACGCGGTCCGGATCAAACCAGTCATCGAGGGTAGCGCACCAACCGCTGTGGCCAAACATGCTGCGATACCAGACTCCCCTGAGAGACGGAACCTTGTAATAGCCAGTCCCGCGTCGAGTCTTCGTCGCCAACCCTGGATCGGTCCCAACTGAGAAGGGAAGGATGGCGTACTTCTTCGAGTCCCCAGGTTTGGGTGCAAAGCCATCCACCGGAGTGAGTTTGTTGTTCGTGTAGAACGGCGGTGTGTGGCAGGTAGGGCATCCCTCATGTTCGAAGATTTTCTGGCCATGCGCGGCAACCGCGTCCATCCTGTTCGGGTTCTTTGGAGGCCGAAGCGAGTAGATGTATCGGGCGAGGGCGTAGAGTTGCTCGTCGCTGTATCGGCCCCCCGTCTCGGGTGCCGCCGGGGCCGGCCTCTGATTGAAATCAGGGCCGCCAAGCGGGATGAAGCCGTCGAAGCTGGCGAGTGCATCTGCCCCCTGATTCAATGCCGCGTAGCGCATCAAGTCGACAATCGAGCGATGCTGCTGAAGACCGGTACGGTCGAGGTAAAGTCTGTGCTTGACTCCGATAAGATCCGGAACCTGAACGGGGAAGAACAGGCTCGCCCGATGCCGCGTCAGCACCCCGGGAGGAATCGCACGTTGTACGGCGATGCTCTGATCGGGAGTCATACTCTGCTCCCGGTCAATGGGATCCGGCTTCAGCCATGGCGCAGCAAAGAGGGATCGATTGAAGGCCCGAGCCGCTTCCGTTGGCATTCCATACAGTGGGGCGTGCGCCAGCGCTCGATTCAGAGGGAAGTTTCCCTGTGCCCCCTAAACCACAGCCCCGCCGGCCATCACACGGGTGTGGCACATGGCACAGGAAAACGAGCCCAATTCTACCGTTCCCTTTTTCCGGATGACATAAGTTAAAAATGGCAAAACTCCATTCGGAGCCACTGGTATTTCATTGCTTTGATACCACGCTTTGTTTCTGACATCATGCAAGCCGATCAGCCCCCCCTCCCCCGAGTCTGCGAAGAGGTAAGCGTCAAATACCAACTGTCCTGCCTTAATCCAATCCGCCTCGTTCGCCAGGGGTGGTTTGTGGCCAGCCTCATCCCACAAAATTACCGGCTCTCGCCTTTTCAACCATCCCGTGTACCCCGCCGGTTCACGACCTGGCGCATAGACCGGATAGTGCTTGTAAATAGGCCGCACCGGAATCCGATAGTAGTATTCGGCTGAAACATGTTTTGGGGAGGCTGCGGGATTGGCCAGTGGAACCTCCAGCACCTCGATCGCCGCGTCGTCCCAGGTCTTTGGGATTGCGGGCTTTGTGCTTCCATGAGTCTGGCTGAACAAAGTCAATCCGAAGAGGAAGGTCGTTCCGAGTAGTGTAATCGCCGCTGCCTGGCGGGGATCAATCCGAGTGGTCATTGTGACTCCTGTCAGGAACGGTAAGTCAGGGAAAAAGAGAGAGCAGGGGTGCGTTTGACCTGCTCTCCGCACAGCGGAATAGTCCCTTGGTCCATCGATTTCGCTGAACAATCGCTTCGAGTTTGGACCGTGATCAGCTTTGGGGCACGACTCTGTCGGCTGTGTACGTGAGGTCCGATTGCGGAGCTCTCACGCAGTCCTGGCCTTTGCCTTGCAGTGAACAGGCGTAGGTCAGACCAACTCCTACGAGCTGATTCTTATTTATGAGCCTCTGAAGCTGATCAACTCTGAGGAGGCCCACCGGGTTGCCGCTGGAATCAAAGGCAAAGAAATAGGCCCTCGAGCTGTAGAGATTCATGCCAATGCGCTTCCAACTGCCCATTAGGGTGGAAATACCACCATTCTGCCGATCATGTTCGCCCGTCGCTTGCCAGACGCCACCCCCGGCAAACGAAGCCATGGCGGTGAAGATAAATCCGCCATTGTTGATCTGCGTGACGGTATTGAGCCAAGTACCTTGGACAGGTTCGGGCATCGTATCTTGAGCTCTCGCCGTTGAACTGCCACACACGGCTAGGGAGAAACTGGCGAACCCAAGCAACACGGCCATCACGGTCCGTGTTAAGTTTTCCTTCGCAAAAACGAGACTGTTCAGAATTGAATTGTTTTTCATGGGGACCTCCTTTAAGGTCTGAGAAAGCGTGCGGTTTCCGGAATCCCGGTGCGTTGGTTCCAAGTTACCGACGGATTTCCCGCCGGACAGGGTGAATGGGTTGCTGTGCGCTTGAGACTTACTTCCCCCTTCATCCGGTTAAGGCGAAAAAGCTTCCCGAAAACCGTAGCGGTGACGAAGAATATTTGCCGACAAGATTCGAATCCTTCTAAAAGCGACCGAACTCGGCAAGAATCCAAGCTCCCGCAAAGGAGGTCGGCGTGACTGAGGTCCGAGAGCACGAACTAACCCACCTACTCAGGGCTTGGAGCGAGGGGAACGAGCAGGCGCTGGAAGAACTAGTGCCTTTGGTCTATGCGGAATTGCACCGTTTGGCCCGGCATTACATGGCTCAGGAACGCGCTGGTCATACCCTGCAAACTTCGGCATTAGTGAACGAGGCCTATTTGCGCCTGGTGGATTTCAAAAAATGTGAACTGGCATGACCGGGCTCACTTCTTTGGTCTGTCGGCCCAGTTGATGAGGAGAATCCTGGTGGATTTCTCGCGCACTCGCCGCTCTCTCAAGCGCGGTGGAGAAATCCTTACGGTTCCGTTGGAGGAGGAATCAGTTTCCTCTCCAGGCATAGAGGCTGATGTCGTGGCACTCGACGATGCACTCAAGGTTCTGGCCACCATCGACCCCAGAAGGAGCCGAGTGGTGGAACTGCGTTTCTTTGGCGGACTTAGCGCGCAGGAAACTGCCGAGGTATTGAAAGTCTCAGCCGAGACCGTGTTGCACGATTGGAAGCTGGCCAAGGTTTGGCTTCTGCGCGAGTTGAGTGTCGGTCGAATCAATGAAGCCTGAATTCTGGGAGAAGATAGCGCAATTGCATCGCGCCGCGCTGGAAATTGAAAAAGGTTCACGGAGCGCATTTCTCATAAACGCGTGTGCCGGAGATGAGGCGCTTCGGCGCGAGGTTGACTCCTTTCTCGCCCTGGAGGCGAGCGCCGAGAATTTCATGGAGGATTCAGCCATAAAGGCGGTGGCCGCACAACTAGCCAAGGAGCAACTCCCGATGGCCCTGAATCCGGGCACGAAGATCGAATCGTTCGAAATCCTGGGCCCTCTTGGCGTGGGCGGTATGGGAGAGGTGTATCGGGCGCGGGACAGCATGCTGGATCGCGATGTCGCCTTGAAGATCCTGCCTACGATCTTCACCGATGATGTCGAGCGCATGACCCGCTTCCGCCGGGAAGCTCACGTGCTGGCATCGCTGAATCACCCCAACATCGGGTCGATCTACGGACTTGCAGAGTTGAACAATCTCTCGGTCTTGGTGCTTGAGCTGGTGGATGGATCTACACTCGCCGAGCGCATCGCTGGAGGTGCCGTCCCGCTTGGGGAGGCGCTGGCGATGGCCGGGCAGATCTCAGATGCAATAGCGTACGCCCACGAAAAAGGTATAACGCATCGCGACCTGAAGCCCGCCAACATTAAGATCACTCCGGAAGGAATTATCAAGGTCCTTGATTTTGGTGTGGCGAAAGTCTTTCAAGAACATGAAAACTTGAATTCGGCTTCCTCATCTTCAGCCAGACTTAGCAGCCCAGCCACTCTTGCCGGCATGATCGCAGGAACTCCCGCGTACATGAGTCCGGAACAGGCGAAAGGCAAGCAAGTGGATAAGCGTAGCGATATTTGGGCCTTTGGCGTGGTGCTATACGAGTTACTCACCGGCGGGCACCTGTTTCAACGAGAAGCGGTCTCGGACACGCTGGCGGCTGTCCTCAAAGAAGAACCAGATTGGAACCGGGTTCTTGGCAAGGTGTTACCTCTCTTGCGGCATTGTCTCGAAAAGGATCCCAAGCGGCGACTGCGAGACATAGGGGATATGCACCTGCTGCTTGAGACCGCTTCGGTCCCTGGCCGGCCACATCGACTCTGGCTTGCGTGGGGCGCCGTAGCTGTGGCTTTCCTGGCTGTCGCGGCGCTATCTCTCATACATTTCCGAGAGAGACCATTGGTGTTAACACCGGTTCGATTTCAGATCTCACCACCAGGAAGCGCGCCCCAAGGTGAAACGTTTGCGGTTTCGCCTGACGGCCGCCATCTCGCGTTCGCCGCGACCGGTTCTGATGGCGTTCCACGCTTGTTGATCCGCGACCTTGAGTCGCTTGAAGTTCGCACTCTTTCAGACGCCTACCCCAGATCTGTCGCACACCACAGCGTGGTACCGCCATTCTTCTGGTCTCCCGACAGCCGGTTCATTGGATTTCAATCGGGAGGCAAACTCGCAAAAATCGAGATCTATGGCGGCCCGGCTCAGACTTTATGTGATGTGGCGGGGACCGTCGTGGGTGGCTCGTGGAACCACGATGGTTTGATTGTTTTCGCTGATAACACAAGGGGCATCATGCGAGTTCCAGCGACTGGTGGAGCCGCATCTCCGCTCACCACAATCGATTCATCACGCAAGGAAGGCGTCCACGTCCTCCCATCTTTCCTTCCAGACGGCAAACATTTTCTGTACCTGCGCACCTCCAGCATCTTGGAGAACAGTGGAGTATATGTCGGTTCGGTTGATATGAAACCAGATAATCAGGATTCCAGACGGCGACTAGCAACTACATCCGGCCCCTTGTATGTGCCGTTTTCCAATACGCGATCCGGGCAGGTGCTGTTCTTGCGCCGAGGTGCGCTAATGGCGCAGTCGTTTGATGCGGAACGCCTGGAATTTTCCGGCGAAGCTGTAGAGGTCGCGGCGCAAGTTGGCTCATTCCTCGACTATGGTCTTTTCTCGGCCTCGGATAATGGTGTTCTGGTTTACAGGAGCGCCGTCGGGGAAGATTACCAACTCAAATGGTTTGACGCGCAGGGAAGACTCCTCGGAACGGTGGCGGAGCCCGGCGGGTATAACAGTGTAGCTCTTTCGCCGGACGGCAGGCGGGTAGCTGTTTCCCGCACCAACCCAGATAACACGCCGAACTGGGATGTCTGGCTCCTTGACGTCGAACGGAACACGAGCACTCGCTTGACGTATGAGCAGGTCCGGGCTACCTTTCCTGTTTGGTCTGCCGATGGGAAAGCCGTCATTTTTGGTTCGATTCGTGGGGACGAAGTCGACCTCTATTCAAAACTCGCGAATGGCACCGGCGACGAGCGTGTATTGCTGAAGTCAACTGCCGGCGACAAATACGCGACTAATTCGTCCCGAGACGGGCGCTTCTTGTTATACACGGTCGAGAATCCGGAGAGTAAAAGCGACATATGGGTGCTCCCGCTACAGGGAGATCACAGGCCGGTCCCATTCCTCCGTACAGAGTTCAACGAAAGCTCTGGTCAGTTCGCGCCCGTTGGACATTGGATCGCTTACACATCGGACGAGTCCGGCAGCGACGAAATTTACGTACGGGAATTCTCATCTGGCTCCGAAGGTGGATCGTTCGAAGCCGGGAGCAAGTGGCTGATTTCCAAGGGTGGTGGAAACTATCCCAGATGGCGTGGGGACGGCAAAGTATTGTTCCATATTGCTTCCGAAGGGAAGCTTATGTCAGTTGATATAAGCTCCAAGCCGACATTCAAGGCAGGGCCGCCCAAGCCTCTGTTTCAACCACCGCCCGGTTCAATCGGCGGCGATGTTACAGCAGACGGCCAACGTTTTCTCATGGGCGTGCCTGTGGCGCAAAGTGCTTCAGTGCCATTTACGGTGGTGGTAAATTGGCAGACGACCTTGAGGAAAGAGACACCGGTAGCTGCAGGCGAGAATCCCCGATAAACCGGCAAGCGCCCTAGCAAAAGCGTAATCAGAGCGCTCCGACCAGATCCCTGAACGATGCCGCTCCGGCGAGCAGTTTCAAGAACCGGACCTTTGGTCGGCAAGTGGTCTTGCCGCTGGCCGTGAAGTCGGCATCTCGGACAGGTGCCCCAATTACTGTTCTCCGTTTTGCCTCGCCTAGACCTCCTACCCTCTCCAGACCTCTTGATCGGAATGGGGCACACAACCGGCACACTGGGTGCCGGGGAGGTTAGGTTTTATGGGGGTTCGCGAGGGGTGCCATTGATCCGCGACTCAATGGCGACAGCCTCTTGTCATTAAAGCAACGGCTCACAGTTGTTCGGGCTACTCTCAATGCGACCCACGCCGCACCTCAGCTCCTGGAACCGTTTCTCTTTGCGCCACCGCGGCCTTGATGGCGTCGATGTCCGGTCGGGTCTCCTGGATGGAGGATTCCAGCAATCGGACGAGTTCTTCCGGCAAGGATGACCGAAGCATGTCCCAAACGAGCCCCGAAATCCCGGCATCAATCCTGCGATAGCACAACGGCAGCGCCGCCTCGTCGGTTATACGCACCGAATCCTGGCTGTTTTTCTGTACACGCAAAGTGAACTGCTGGCCCTCTATTTTCTTGAGATCTCTGCTCAGCAGATAGTAGAGCGCCATATTCTTAGTTCGCTCGATTCTGTTTGCTGCGGTTCGTGCCCGGTCGCTGAGTCGCGCCGCTTCGCTCCGTCGAGCAGTTGTGCTTCGAACTCGCTTGTGCCAGAAAGGAGTCTCGCACCAGTGCGCCTGGCTGATTCCGAAGCTCCTGAATTATTAAAAGGCGCATCATTTTCGGGTAATCGATCCGCTAAAGATTCAAAGACCGGAATTAAGTTAGCGACTCTGGGCCAATAGGTACGTGCTAAAAAATCGACTGAGAGAATGGGAAGGAAGTCACGCGTCCGGAAGGCCGACTAGCTCGTTCACGTGGACGACCGCGCTTCGAAACGTCTTCGATAGTATTCCTGAACCCTTTTGCGTTTGCCGGAACGAATACCTACAAAAACGCGATCGCGGGAGGCAGGGTGTCTGGAATCCGTTCGCCAACACCCGCCTCCGCGATAAGAGTCAGAAACTGAACTTTGTGGAGAACTGGAAACTACGCGAACCGTCCTGTGGAAATGTTGCCAGAGGAGTTCCAAAGGATGGATTCGGAGAGGCGATCCAGACATTGGTAGGGTTCCCGTTCGAGTCGTTCTGTTGTGCAGTAGTGTATTGAACCGTGTTCACCGTCTCCAGGTAGTTTGGGTGGTTGAGGGTGTCAAATGACTCAGCGCGCAGCCTCAGCGTGTAACGGTCATTGAAGTGGATATCACGTGAGATGCTCAGGTCGAGATCTGTGGTCCCTGGGCCTGTGAAGTGGTTATAGCCTTCACCCGGAACCACCGAGTAGTTCACCTCGGACGTGTCGAATACCGCGGTATACGGACGGCCTGTGGCCTCGTTCAAAACACCAGACACGATAAAGTTGCGCGCCGGTCCAGTGGTAGGGGTCCATCCCGCACTTGCTACCAGGCGATGCCGCTGGTCAAGCAAAGACCTGCCGCGCTGGGAGTGAATATCGAACTGGTTAAAGTAGCCAGTCCCTTCATCGGTACTCTTCGCCAGTGTGTAGGCCACGGTTGCGAAGTAGTTGGCCGAGTTGTGGCGCAGAGACACCTGAAGTGCGTTGTACTTGGATTTCCCAGTGTTATCCACCACGTTAATAGGGCCGAAATCGGGACTCAGACTGCCGTCGATGGCTTCATAATCCGGAACGTTATAGCTCTGGCCGCTGGGCAGAATGACCGTATCATCCGTGAAGCTTCCTCCATATTGCACCTGGAGTTGAGGAGGAACCAGATTGAGGTCACGGCCAAAGTTGCCGTTGGCCTGGCGAGTTACACCATTGGAATTGCCCAGCAGCGCTAACCCGTGCGTGTTGGCATAGGTGACGCTCAGCGCCGTGTGCGCACCTAACTGTTGGTCGATGGCGAGGCTGGCCTGCTCCACGTAAGGGCTGCGAAAGTTGGGCGCAAACACCACCGCGGACGGCGTGCCGCCAGCGTCCGTGGGGAAAGCTGTCAATGTCTGCGGAAATGTAAGGAGCGGGCTGCTGTTGCCGAACGCTGGTCCGGTTGCGACCAGGAACTGCCGCGATATTCCATTCGAGGCCAGCACTTGTGATACATCCAACAGGTCTTCTTGCTCGTAAAACAATCCATAAGACCCTCGAACCACCGTGGAGCGATGCTTGAAAGGCGAGTAGGCAAAGCCAAAGCGCGGCGCAACGTTCCCCTTGCTGTAATGGATCTTGCAAGTCAGTGTGAGTAAGGGGTTGCAGACGTCAGGCTTTGGGAGCACTTGCAGGTCGTAGCGAACTCCAAAGTTGAGGCTCAGCTGTCGAGTAAGCCGGAATTCGTCTTGTGCATAAAAGGAGTAGGTAGGGGATTTTATGGGCACAGTGGATTTTCCGAATGACTGAAGGTACAGCTGAAAGTTACCGGCCGCCACATCCGGCAGGCTTGCGAACTGATATTCACCGTCGGGACCGTACACAAAGTAGTCGAGATCGTTGTTGACATTGATATCAACGCCAAATTTGGCAGTATGCCGGCCAATTATTTTTGTGAAGTTGTCAGTGAACTCGTAACGGTGATCGGAAGTGGAGAGTTGGAAGCGATTGCCGCCAAACACGAACCCTGAATCCGGATTCTGAATGACAATGGCTGGTCCGGTGGGCGGATGATCGGGCAGATCGAAGTGCACATCATCGCCAAAGTGGAAGCGGAGATCGTTCAGGGTGTTGGGGCTGAAGACCGTCCGGAGAGATACCTGGAAAAAGTGGCTCGTAGCGCCGTCGGTCAACGAAAGTCCATCACCGGTGGAAGTGGGCGTATTGAAATAGCCGTGCGGACTTCGATAGCGCTGGTAGTTGTAAGTGGCGTCGACGGAGTATTTGCTGCTGATTACGGCGTTGAGCTTTGAAAAGATAGCGTTCTGATTAAAGCTGCGCGCGAACGATCCCGAACTCGCCTTCACTTCTGAGGCAATCGTGGGGTTGTTGGCAAGAAAATCAGCAGGCAGGTCTGCCAGCGCAGGAGCATTGTTGACGGTCAATGGTTCATTGCGAACCTGGCCTTCATAGTTGGCAATGAAAAAAACTTTGTCCTTCCTCACCGGCCCGCCGAGCGTACCGCCAAACTGCTGGCGCCGATTGGATGGCTTATCGATGCCAAGACTCTTATTGATGGGATCGTTCGCGTTCAGGCTGGAGTCCAGGATGTAGTAATATCCATCGCCGTGCATGTCATTGGTGCCACTTCGGGTGACCGAGTTCACCAATCCACCGCCCGCTTGCCCAAATTCCGCCTCAAACCCGGAACTTGTAACTTGAAATTCCTGGATCACATCCTCGCTGAACTGAAACGGTATGCTGGTGCGCCCGATCTGTTGAGAAAAGAAGGCGTTGTTATTATTCGCCCCATCGACGGAGTAGTTATTGAAGTTCCCGGCCACTCCATTGAAGCTGACCATGCCTTGTCCGTCCGTCGTAGCGCCGGGTGTCAACAATGTGAAGTCAGTAAAGTTGCGTCCGTTGAGGGGGAGAGATTCGATGCTCTGGCGGTTGATGACGCTGGCGATCGCCGATTGCTGCGTGTCGATAAGAGTCTCTGCTGTTACCACTACCTGCGTCTCGGATGGCCCAACCTGCAGGTGCGGCTCGAGAGTCGATGTCGAACCCAACTTGATCACTACGTCCTTCATCTCGACCGCGCCGAATCCCGGACTGGCGAACAGCACCCTGTAATGACCTGGAGACAGCGAGAGAACATCGAAATGTCCTTTGGAATCGGCATGCACGGTTGTGCTGATGCCGGTATCGCGATTGGTTGCCGTGATCCCCGCGCCAGGTATCAACGCGCCGCTTGAATCCAGAACGCTTCCCTCAAGACGACCGCTGTCAGAAGACGCCTGGCTCCTGAGCGGTAACGGCGTCAACAGAAGCAGGGCAAACATAGCGTGGATACACGTTAGGCAAACGAGTTTTCGTTGAAACCGTAGCATCGACTCTCCTGAACTCTTGGCTAATAAAGGCTAACCTCGATTGGGCTCGCGGTAGTTTTGGCTCCTTCCATTAAAGCACGGTCAATATTCGATGAATTCCACGCCGCGCCGTGTGTGCGCATTTCACTCAAGTCCGGCCGGATAAGATCGGTACCGATAAGCGTGCAACTGTCCTTGGCCAGACAGGATGCGAAGGAACGCGAGTCGCGCGATAATAGTTGATGCCGGTTGGGTGACAGCTACAGCCCGAGCCGACACGAATCGCGTGTCGCTTACGGCCGCGGACTGGCGAGACCGAACATCGGCGATCTGGTCCCCGCAACGACCATCGATCCCAACCAAACTCCCTATCCGTCCATCCAGACCGGCAACCCTAACCTGGTTCCGACGAAGGCCAACAACTATGACATCCTGGTGGAGCACCACTTCAATCCGTTGGGCATTCTGCAAGCAGGCTGGTTCTACAAGCAGCTTTCCGATCCGATATATCCGACCGCAACGCTCCTCACCAACTACAACGGGACAGGCAAGACTTACCAATTGCAGGGATCAATCAATGGTCCGAATGCCCACCTCCAGGGCTTCGAGGCGCAATGGGAGCAGCGATTCTCATTCCTCCCGGGCGTACTAGGCGGATTTCGCGTGAACGGGAACTACAGCCACACCACATCGCAAGTCAGGTTCCCTGCGGGCTTTAATGGAGGCCGAAAAGACAAGCCTGCTCTCGATCGAAATTCTCCTAACGACTACAACCTCAACCTCGCCTATGACAAGAGCAGGTTCTCCGGGCGCTTCGCTATTAGCCACAATGATCAGAGCATCGCGGCATATCAGTGGAGTGCTGGAACCGGGCCTGCCAGCGACCCGATCCTCGGCTTGAGGGGGGCCCACCGGCGACAACTACTTTTACCCACCCACGCAGTTTGATGTGCAAGGCAGTTATCGCCTTTACAAGGGCATTCAGATCGTGGCATCGGGGCTGAACCTCAGCAACGACGTCTTTGGCTTTTACAACGGCAGCTCGATCTATCCGGTGCAGCGCGAATACTACAAGCCCACCACGTCCTTCGGGCTTCGCTGGTCAACAAAAGGCGAGTAGTCACTCCTGTAACCATCCGGCTTGCCGAGCGCGTCCAAGCCCGCACAGGCCGGATACTCTTCAGGTCGGACCCGACGCTGCGGCGCCGCTGTCACGAAGAGTAGATGCGCAAGAAACCGGTCGCGTCGCCGGCCGGGATATCGCCAAGTACTTTTCCGGAAGCGGCATCGTCGGCCTGGGTACGCTATGGCCGGCGGATACGTTTGTCGATTTCGATCACAACCTGAATAAAGCGGTGGCAAAGCTGCGGCAAGCTCTTGGGAATGCGTGAGCGAAGAGTCCCCTGATCGAAACACTCACCCGCCGCGGCTGTAGATTCATAGGTCAGATCGAACCTTTGGCACTGGACGATTCCCCAATCAATGAAGATGGAAACGCAAGCTTAAGGCAAATGGAGTCGGTGACCAAAGAGCCTGCTCCGGCCTGGATCGACAGTGCAGTTGAAATCGACGCCAGAAACGAAAGGGGCGAAGAAAGCGAGCCGAAGCAGACTCCGTGTGTGGCTGCTGTCCGGCGCAGCCTCAGTCGCGGTTTGCGTTGCCGCCGCGATCTGGTACCTTCACCGCCCGCCGCCGCCTCTGCGCGTCACTAGATATACCCAGATCACCCTCGATGGCCAACGCAAGGGAGTCTCCGCGACGGATGGGAGCCGCCTGTATCTCAATTCCGATCCGCCGAACTTACCGAGTCAAATAGCCGCATCCGGGGGCGATAGGGTGCCGCTCCAGATCACGGTTCCGGGACGTCAGTTCGGGATTCATGACGTTTCACCGGATGGCTCCGAATTGCTGATCTCGTCCTTGCCCGTTGACAGCGAAGTACCCGGACTTTGGACTCAGAGCATCCTCGGGGGAACCTTCCGGTATCTCGCGAAGTCGGCGTACGGCGGATTTTCTCCGGACGGAAAATCCGTCGCCTACGTCTCGGAAGACCAAACGGAGATTGACATCGTTAAAGTCGATGGAACAGGGGCCCGCCGACTGGCGAGTCCCGGACCAGGGGTGGAGGAACCGCGCCGGTCGCCAGATGGAAAGAGCATCCGTTTGCAACAAGCTCGGAACCGGTTCAGTTGACCAGCGAACCCACTCACTGGGGCAAGCCGATTCCCGGAAAAGACGGCAGCACGATCTATGCCGTGGGGGAGACACGCGTGGGCGCGGTCATGCGATTCGATCAGAAGACGGGATTGTTCGCGCCGTTCCTGGGCGCCATCTCAGCAGACTTCGTCTCTTTCTCGCGAGATGGAGAGTCTGTGGCCTACGTTTCCTTTCCCGATGGCATTCTGTGGCGGGCGAACAGAGACGGCAGCAACCGCTTGCAACTGACATATCCACCCCTTTCTCCAATCATTCCGCGCTGGTCTCCGGACGGGAAGCAAATCATCTTTGTTGACTTCCGGGGTTTCGATCACACGACCACCAGCTATATCGTTTCCGCTGATGGGGGTAAGAATCCGGAGAAGCTGATGCCCGACAATCCCCGATTTGACGATCAGGAATGGGTCCCTGACGGCCGGGAGATTGTCTTTTCAGAAACGCTGCCAGTGGCGAGGACCGAGGACATCCGCATCCTTGATCTCGCCACGCACAAAGTGACTACGATTCCGGGCTCGGCGGGCGGGGATGTATTCCCCGCGCTGGTCAGCGGACGGACGGTACATTGCCGCTCTGGCCAGGGTGGGGCCTTTTTTGCGCGTGTTCAACATCGCCGCACAGAAATGGACGGTGCTGAAGACAACCGGCATCGTGGCATTCCCCTGCTTCTCCAGCGACAGCCAAACCATCTACTTCCTGCGCTACGGCGTCGACCAAGAAATCTCTCGTATTCGCATCCCGGATGGAAAAGAGGAGACGGTTGCCGATTTGAGGGAAACGCACTTGGTTAGTGCGACTAGCGTGTCGATGTCTCTTGATCCAACGGATGCTCCACTCCTTACTCGCGCCGCCGGAACCGACGACATCTGGGCCCTGACACTGGAAAAGAAGTGAAGGAGGCTGACGCCAGAGTTTTGTGTGACGCCGGAACATTCTTCTCAAATCTAAGCCATCCCGCGAACGCTGCCGCTCCACCATCAAACTCATTGGACTTCCACCTGCGTATTGAAGCGGCTCCCGGCGTGTTTTCCCTGTTGCCGTCAAATATTGGATCGGCCTTCGAGTGGTTGACGGCCTACTGGCCAATTACCTTGCTATAAACAGGGGGTGCACTTTTCACGGCCTCTATCTCCTATCCCAGAAGGCGCTTCGCTCACTCTCGTCGAAGAGCGAGGCTGCAGTTGCGATTCGTTATGCGCTCTCGCGATGGCGTGCACGGTCTGCTCGAGACCGGTCGAGTCGAGATGTGGCGCGGTAGTTTAGGTTTGGCCTAGCTTTTTCCGTCCCTTTCGGTTGCCGGTGCCTCGCTATCCCGACCGTGATCGCAGACTTCCCTTGTTGCGCATCTTCCATCTCCCACACGTGCCGTCGTCACTACCCCGGTGGAATCACCGACTGCGTTTCTCGCTCGCTTCATCGGTGACATCGGTCTTACCCAAAATTATGGTGGGTCGACTTCCACATTGGCTGTTTCGAGGACTGCTCGACGTTCACTCGCGTCGCAGCCCGCATGGACCACTAAATCCCCTTAAGGGACCTTTCCTCGAAGTGCTTCAGGTCATTCGTCGCCTCTTGACCGCCCCGAGGTTTCGATCTGCTGGGATGGCGTAACTGTCTCAGCCGGTAATACCTCGATCAGGGCGAAAGGCAGCGTGGATGCCGCCGTGCTTCCTGGCAGTACGACTTGGATCGCCAATCCTCCATTTGAGCCCATTCGCAGCAGCACTCGCAACGGAGAAGGCGCGGAATCTTGAATCTCAACAAGAACTCGCAATCCGTCTGGAAACCAGTGCCCCTTGACGTTAAACCTGGTTTTGGTGCGATGGCCTTGTACATTCTGACTGGTGAGTTCTCCAGACATCCGATAGTCCAGATTCTCTGCCCGGTGTCGAATTTCAGCCAGAACCCGATCTTGGTCAGAAGACCACGCAGCGGCGATCAACGGCTGCAAAAGCGCGTACAGAACCAGCACCGTGAGTGCTCCCCTTAGCGTGCGGGCTATCGGATTTTCCAAGACACGATAACTCAAGATATGGCCTGTTCTGCAGCACTATCCTCCGGTGGCCACGGTTTTCGACCGAAAGAGTGACTGCGGGAATCGGGTGAGTCTTTGGCATGGTCCGGCGGCGATGTGTGGCTAGGATACTAGCAGAAAGAAGGGCACCATTTGTTGCCACGTTCATCAAGGAGCCGAGAGTCCTTTTCGAGCGCGGCCGCCTTGGTGGTGCAATAGGTCAGGGCGGCCGGGAACGGAACAAACGCCAAAGCGGAACTAACATTGATGATGACGCTATCGGTTTTCCCCGTGAGTTGTGTCAGAAAGCACTCGAGTTATCCGGCAGTCCTATGCCTGCTGTGGGGCTGACACACGCCTTACCGTGCACGATCTGCTCGCGACAATATCTCGGCTGCTGAGCGACATTTTTCAGCCAGTACAACTTCATAACCAAACCTCTTCAACGTACGTTGCGTAGTGCCATGTGAAACAACCCTTCTCTGCTCTTCTCGTCATATCTATATTCAATCTTCAAATCATCGACGATCTTCGTGGAAGCTCCAACCAGCCCGGATCGTTCTGCTTCTTCGACGCGTTAGGCGCTGTATCTCTGATGAGGCAACTACGAGGGCGTTCGCCTTGAGCAAGACGAATTGCAGCAGAACCGCTCTCATTCGCGTTCGTCGATAGAATTGCCTGCATGCTCCTTCGACAGCAATCTAACGTATCGGTCCAGAATCTCATCCATCTTTGGGAGTTGAATCGGTTTGGTGAGGTATCCGTCCATACCACTGCTGAGGTAGTTTTCTTTATCGCCCTTCATGGCATTTGCAGTCAAAGCGATAATCGGTATGTGCCCTCCACTAACCTCCTCCTTCTTGCGGATCACGCCCACGGCTTCGATGCCGCCCATATTTGGCATATGCACATCCATGAAAACAAGATCGACGGAGGTCCTGTCCAACAGGCGAAGGGCCTCGAGTCCATCCGCTGCGATACTGACTTGATGCCCGCGTTTTTCCAACAGGCGTCTGGCCAAAAGCTGGTTCACCTGGTTGTCCTCGGCCACGAGCACACGAAGAGAAACTCCGGCACTCTTGAAATCACTGGAATAGGGCGAATGATGATTGAGGGGTGCGCGGATCTCGGTGGGAAGTTTTCGAATGGCGCGATCGATCGCGAACCGCAACTCAGTCGCACGAATGGGCTTGAGAAGATAGGCGCTGACTCCCAGTTCTTTGCAGCGTTCTACGTCTCCTCCGCGCGCGCCTGAAGTGAGCATCACGATCGTGGGTGGAGCGGGGTTGTCGCGGTGACGAACGGATTCAATCAGTTGGAAGCCGTCTGCGTCTGGCATATGCATGTCGGTGACGATCAGTTGGTATGGATCCCCGGAAGGCAGCGCGGCGGACAACTCAAGCAGGGCGTTCTGAACAGAGTTCACTGAAGTTGGTCTCATCCCCCAGCGTGCAAGCATCTTGGCGAGAATCTGGCGATTGGTGAGGTTGTCGTCCACGATAAGCACGCGAACATTTTGAACGGATTCACCAGCTATAGACCGTTTGTCCCCATGATCGGCCGCGTGTGCCCGTTCAAGACGAGCGGTGAAATGGAACGTGCTCCCCACTCCGGGCGTACTCTCGATCCATATACGACCGCCCATCGCCTCAATCAGAGAGGCGGAGATCGTAAGGCCAAGACCAGTGCCACCATACTTGCGCGTGGTCGAAGTGTCCACCTGCGTGAAGGGCAGAAGGATCGCATCCAGACGATTTGCAGCGATGCCAATGCCCGTGTCAGACACAGCGAAGTGAATGAACCCGTCCTGACCTTCGCCTTTGTCTTCGGTCACCCGAACGGATACTTCGCCCTTCTCAGTGAATTTGATGGCGTTCCCAACAAGGTTGATAAGTACCTGCCGCAGCCTGGAGCTATCTCCCCTTACGAGTTCAGGAACTTCTAGGGCGACATCGCAAAGGAGTTCCAGGTTTTTTTCATCGGCACGAAGAGCGAGCGTCTTGAGGGTCAACTCGACCAATTCGCGGAGTTCGAAGTCCGCTGCCTCAAGGGTTAGCTTGCCAGCCTCAATTTTTGAGAAGTCGAGGATATCTTCGATGACCGCCAGGAGCGCGTCGGCAGATAGCTTCACGGTCTCGAGGTATTCTCTCTGGGTAGGCGTAAGATCTGTTTCCAGCGCGAGACCTGTCATTCCGATCACGCCATTCATGGGGGTGCGGATCTCATGGCTCATGTTGGCCAGGAATTCACTTTTGGCGCGGTTGGCAACCTCGGCAGACTCCTTGGCGAGCCTCATCTCTTGTTCAGCTTGTTTGCGTTCTTGAACTTCTTTTAACAGGGACTCGGTTCGCGTCGCGACTCGAGTTTCGAGAGCGCTGTTGGCCTCTTGAAGCGCGATGTCTCGCTGTTGGATGGTGTCTAGCATCTGGTTGAACGAACCCACTAACCTACCGACTTCGTCGGAACTCACAACCGGAGCACGGAGCGAATAGTCTTTTTCGCCGGCGACCCTGCCGGCCAATTGCGCAAGGTGCACTATCGGATTACTAATGATGGGGAGCAGCCTGACAGACGCGAGATAAGTGGCGCAAAGAGAGATCAAGAGAACCAGCGCGGCAATCTTCAAATACTGCTGAAGCTTGGTCCGAAAACCATCAAGGCTGGACATAATGGTGATCGTGCCGGTTCTGTCGCCGTTTAGAAACACTCCGCGAGAAAGAATGAGATCTCCTGCGACGAAGTGGGAACTGTTTTTACCGAGCGTGCCTGATTCTGGGGGGAGTTCGCGCGAACCGGAACGATGGTACTGAGCAAAAAGCTGGCCTTGTGTGTCATAGAGGTACGCCGCAACAACATCGTTCTGCAAATGGAGTGCCCGCAAGATATTGCTGGCGGTTTGTGCGTCATTGAATGCCAGCGATGCTGCCGCATTGGCGCCGAGAGTATCAGCGAGGGTAGAGAGTTCGGTCTCCGCGGTGGCGCGAAAGCTCGCGCGCTCAAAGAGAGTGAAGCCCGCGAACGCGAGCGCGAGGGCCAACAGGGTTGAAGACCCAATGAGCAGTGCCAGCTTTCTTCGAATCGGTAAGTCATGAACGTTCATATCGCATCCTGCTGTGGTTTACAAACTCGCCTCGAGACGAGGCCACTACTTCGCCGGGATGATTGTCTGGGCAAGGGAAAGGAGCTGCGAGCTAAAGCTCAAGTTGCATTTCTCGGCCGCGGTCACATTGATCTCGAATCTGAGTCGTTCCTGCTCCGGACGAAAGCCAATCATCCCTCCGAGTTGTATAAAGCCTTCGGTCTCCCCAGCGGTCAGGATTGGCAGATTTTGCAGATTTGCCAGGACCGCTGCCAGGTGTGAGCTCTCCGATGCACCGATGAAGAGTACCTGGCAAGCCTGGACCCCCGTCATATGCTTCAAATGCACGATGCGCACGGCATGGTCATTCACCATCTTCTCAGCCAATACTTTTTCGAGTGCCCCATTGAATGGGTCTGGTCCGGTGGTGCAGATATTCAGTGGATCCCTCGGATGTTGAAAAGCGCCCGGAGGCCAATTGGTCAGCTGGGCAAAATGGAACAGAAAAGCGGCCTTCACGGCATATTCGTTGTTCTCGAGAGAAGCTGCATGCGCAATCGAGCCATCCATGCAAATAAGGATCAGAAGGAGAAGGATAATCTCGGACACGGGTCGGCAAGCCATATAGGCGGGGGCTCGGCTCGGGACGCGGCGTGCAACGTTGAGAAACAAGTCTGTCACTTTGCTCCGAAAGTCCAAACCAGCTTTGCCCTGAAATTACGACCGTCCTGCTGAATCGCATCCTGGACATGCTGCTGTGCGCCTGGATCATAGAAACGCTTGTCGAGGGCGTTGTAGAGTCCGGCCGAGAGGTCGAGGTTGCGGGTCAGTCCTCTGCCCAGAAGCGCAACGTTTATGACAGTATAGGAACTTACATCTTGTTGCGTCAGGGTGGCTCGCCTGCTGGTGTACTGGGAATCCAAGGTCGCGAATAGCTTGTGTTCAAGCAGCGGCACACTCATGTTCAACTTGCCGAGTTCCTTAGGCGAATTCACGAGAGCCTGCAGATCCGGGCCCCGTCGCCGGAGCACCTGGCTGAAGCTTACCGTTCCGGTCACTCCATTGGACCACTGGCCTCGCAACTCCATCTCAGCCCCGGCAACCGACATCTTGCCGATGTTATGAAACGCCGGACCGGTTAATCCATCCGAACTCAGGGCAATGAAGTCACGCATGTGGTTGGAGAAGGCGGAAAGCGACAGACCGATGTTTTGGGAGAGGCCCTGATCCCAGTCTCCCTCCCATGCCGCGATGCGCTCGGCCTTGAGATTTGTTTCGTGTGGATAGTAGTAAAGCTCGTAGCCATTGGGCGAACGGAAAGACTCTCCGTAGATCGCCTTCAGGTGGGTATTCTTGAGATCATGATAGTTTAATGCGCCGCGCGGGCTAACAATCCATCCTACCCGCGGGTTGTAATCCTCTCGAATGCTCGGATCAAACGAGAGTCCTTTGCCGAGGGGAACCTCCGCTTCAAGGTAGGGCGCCGCGACGAAAGAAGGCTTGTCGGCATCGAGGAACACCGCAGGGGGAGAAACGTTGAAGTTCACAAGCTGCTGGCGAAAATCATTCCGATATTCAAACCCGCCGACCAGCTTGTAGCGTTGCTGTATCTTTGTTGATGTCTGAAGTTCCGTACCCCAATTCTCTCCCCTGCCAAAATCCTGGTTCAGAAGGCTGCCATTCGCAACGGGGGTCACGTACTTTCCATCATTCGCGTACCTGTCGAAGTAGGTACGCGCTGAAATGGTGGTATTGGACCCTAACTTATGCTCATACCGAATATCGAGGTATCCATGCGTGTCCGCCTCACGGTTGCGTGGGTCATTGAAGGCATCTCCATAGGATCCGGTGGGATCACCTTTTTCGCGGGTGTTGTAAGCCGCCTGAAACCGAATACCGCGAGCGGATAGCGTTGTAAGCAGATTAAGGCTCTGGTCGTCATCGTCGTGACTGGCGACGCCGAAGTTTGTTTCGGGGCTGTCGAATTCAGGATAATAGAGCCTGTTTTGACCTTTGCTGCCGTAAAATGTGGCGGAGAACATAGTATCAATTCCCGCCAGACGATCGCCGTAGGTCATCCGACCGCGGTAGGTGTTGAAGGAACCGGCGTCGCCTTCGAATTCCAAACCATGGATTTCGCCGGCGGTGCGTGTAATGACGTTGATCACGGCGAAGACTGCATTTGTCCCATACAGGGAGGATGCGGGACCGCGAATGATCTCCACGCGTTCGATCAAATCCACGTCGACAGAAAACTCAGTTCCAACCATGGCTTGCTCGTAGATGGTATCGTTCAGGCGGTGGCCATCCACCATAAGCAGCACGCGTGTGTTGTAGTCGCCCGGGTTGGAAAATCCTCGTACCCCCACATAGCTATATTGGCGATCGTAGGAGATATAGAAGCCGCGTACGGAGCGCAGGATATCGGCGAGTGTGCGGTATCCAGCTCTAGTGATCGAATCTCGGGTTACGACGGTCACGGAAACCGGAGCGTCCGACGCCGGCTGGCTGTATCGCGAAGCTCCGTATACTCGAATATTCATGAGGTCAGAAAGACTTTGGTCTGCCAAGTCGGGCGAGTCCTGTTTTTGTCCTGCCCAGGCCGAGTTTGAAAGGAGTAATCCTACGATAGCGGTCGAGAGCCAGAGGGAAATGCTCCGCCGATGCAGGAACTCCTCGTTGAAAGAATGAACCCGCGCGGACATAAGTGGATCGAAATGGACACCACACATGATGCGTAACGCCCGGAGCCGGCGCACCTTTGCGCAGTACCGTGAGGTTCGCGGTGGATCGACACGCAACCTGAGAGCCGCTGAAGGCGCAGACAGCAGCAGGCACAGAAATGACTTCAAATCCAAGCTGAACCCCCAACGTATCGTGAGCTTCTCCCGAGGCCGCCGCGACCCGACAGGCAAGTGAGGATGGTTTGATCTATCTTCAGCGGCTACGATGACCGGCAACGGATTCAATCAGCAACCTCTGCGGTCGCACTGAGGCGCAGGCGCAGTTGCGCTCGTCGGCTTAGCCATTGGCGCACCCATGAAGCTAGGACAAGACTCAGAACGGTAACCACAATCAGAAGTAAAAGGAAATACCGGGTGAACCACAGCCGCATCATGGCATACCCGGAGATGGAGCCGGCATGATAAGTTGGACCATCAATCGCATACGATTCGAATTTTCCACTTCGCAACAGACTTACTGTGCTGGTCAGGTCATGCGATAGAGATTCGTCGAGGAAAATGTTCGAGAAGGTCTGCGAGGTCTCGTCGGACCTGAGGGCGATAAGAAGGAATGACCGGTCTCGAGAAGCCGGCGACTCTATTTCCTCGATCAGAGCATCGGGTATGTCGCCTTGATCAGAAGGACGGCTTTTAATGCCCGGACTTCCTAGTAGCCTGGACCACCAGTTGGTCGGGTCATCTTGAATCGAAGCCACATACTTGTTCGATGCTTTGACGTGAATCCCATTTGCATCGAAGGTTACTGGGAGTGCGCCCGCCAGAGAACCGAAGGCTGGTTGATGGCCTGCCGTTCCCAGGACAAGGTAGTCCCTCGCGCTGCTCAGGACGACATTCGGCCCCGCCACGGTCACGCGCAGAACGGGATATCCGGTTTGGGCGCCGAAGTGGCTCATCAGATGAAGATAGAGTTCAACCTCGCCGGAACTCGGCTCGGTCGGAAGAATGACCGTGGTCTGGGACAGGTCCGCTTTTTGAGTGAAGGGGAAGCCCGCATCGGCAAAGAGTTCAAGGTTAGGCATGCGCGTCCACAGTGCCAGGCCATGAAGATCGAGGGAGGAATCGCACAAGATTTCTCCTTTCAACGGGGGTGCGTCGGATGCCTGAGATGTCTCTCGATTTGCCGCAATGAAATCGAAGTTGAAGAGAATGGTATTTCCGAAAGGTCGAAGTACAGTGACAGGAATGGAAACCGGAATCTCCCGTTCGGTCACGCCGGATCCAGCAGGAAGAAGCGTTTCATTCACCATTTGGCCGTTTACCACGATCCGCAACGCTGATCCGGGGCCAACCAGTTGGGCGCTGTAGCGGTAATGAAGATTTAGTTTGAGGTTTTCCCTCTCCCCGTAAAAAACATCGGGAGGCATATGAAAGTAAACGGGAATCGAACTAGAATCACCGGTCTGCAATGTCTCCTGCGACGAACAGCCTGTCAGGCGAGCACCGCGGTCGAGGGGAAGCCATCGCGGCGCGTCCGCGACGTTGCGAGGAGGTGGCATCAGCAATTCCGGAACGACCATAGTATCTCCCACCAACGGAAGACCGCGGGCCGGACTGGTGAGAGTCGCCTTTCTGGTGAGGGACAAGGTACGGGCTGCTTGCAGCAGTTGCTCGTCGTCGTCCCCGGCAATTACCAGAACGCTCCCGAGAATGTCGGATGGATTGTCGCGACGAGCAAGAATCGGTCCATTTCCTGACGGCAACTGGAGCGAGCGGGGGAGCTCCGATCGCCGACCCGAAAGCAGAACCACATCCCCTTTCGGTATATCGCCAACCGAAGCTGTGAAGCGCACCGGCTTTGAACTGGCGAGAAGCCCGAACCATGACGCTACGACACCAGCCGCTTCCAATGCCCGGGTACCGGGCTGAGATAGGAATGCGAAGGGGATGGTGGTCGTGGTTTGCAGATCGCTATCAAACACCGGCAAGGGGAGTTGGCCAAGATCGTTTTGCAGGTGCAACCGGTCTCCGTTCACCTCGATCGTGGAGTTGGGACTCACATACGCGAGGATATTGGCCTGGGCCTGTTCTTTGCGCACCATAAGCCCGCTTCCTGTGAATTCGAAAGTCAAGACATTGTTGGTGACCAACTGATTAGCTGGGATAGCGAGGTCGGTATCAATCGACCCGGCGGGAAGTTGCTTCCCTTCCCGCGGGGAAAGCGTTTCGATCGCAGTGCCATTAAGGCTTAATTTGAGCGAAGTCGTACTGGTGTCGAGATTTGGATCGAAACTATACCTCAGCCTCAGCGTGGCCTGGCGGGGAACAAGAGTATTGGGCAGGGTAAATCGAACCGAATAGTACGAGTGAGGACCGCGAAACTCGATCGCATGGGCCACGCCCATATCCTTGAGGCTGACCGCCTGCTGCATGGCGCTGTATGCCGGGGAGGCGTCGCCGTCAATGGGCGAAGGCGCAATTTGAGGCCGCGCGGTTAATCCGCGAAGAGAAACACTCCCGCCCATCAAAACGAGCAGAAGCATGGCTGCTGTTATAGGCAGAGCCTTACGGCGGACGACCGATTTCTTTTCTGGAAACAAGCTCCGGATAACCTGGTAGAAGCCATGGAATGACAAGACAACCACACGCCCGAGACTTTTCAGAGGTTGATCGGGCTCCTTCGATTCATCGGACGTAAGCCATGCATCCGCCCGGGAATAGAGGGCCCGGGTGAGCGTCTCCTGTTCCGCTATGGTGGGAAGAGAAAACTCCAGGCGAAGTTCCCCAGCCTTCATACCCATGACCTTGACGCCAATTTCTGCTTCACCGGCATAATCGGGAAAGGCCACCTTAAATTCGTCACCAACAGCAAAACGCTTGTTCGCCGGCGTTTTGACAGACGCTCCTCCTACGGACATATCAATCGAGACCGTGTGGGCATGACTACCGTCTGGATGGTCGAGACGCAACGGAATGGTCGCTTGAATGCGGACGGCGCTGCGCCTCTGTTTCTGTTCATGAGCTACCGCCGCTGCCACACCAAGGATGACCATATTGAAAAGAATCCACACCAGGTTCATGATCACAGTTCCCGGATGATGCGGGTCGTTGATAAAGATGCGATAGGGGACCATGAGCAGGCCGAGAAAGTTGAGAAGTAATAACCATTTGGTTGGCGTCGCGATCTTCCTGTCAAATCGTGTATCGCTCAGGGTGCTGCCTTTATCAGTAACATTGAATTTGCCCAGTTTGGGATTGATCAGTGCAAGAAGAGTGGGCGCCAGGATGTAAGGCGCCAGGACCGCCTCATAAATTTCGTTCCAGAAAGAATGGCGATGTCGACCTTGGATGCGTGAATTTGTAAGGCTCGCCAGAATGAGATGAGGGAGCGAGAATGCCAAAATTGCAAGCCAATAGCCAGGAATGATGGATCTTCCAAGCAGCATGTAGGCCAGCGGCGCACATAGAAACACGAGCCGCGGAACAGCATAGAGAAAATGGATCATTGCGTTGAGATAGCAGAGGCGTTGAGACAATTTCAGCCCGCGAGCAAGAAGTGGATTATCCGTTCGAAAAATCTGAATCATGCCCCGTGCCCAACGAATGCGCTGGCCAACGTGAGCTGCAAGCGTCTCCGTGGCGAGACCGGCGGCCTGGGGAATGTTGATATACGCGGTGTTGTATCCGAGCTTTTGCATTCGCAGAGACGTGTGCGCATCTTCTGTGACCGTCTCCACCGCGATCCCACCCACCTCATCGAGCGCAGATCGGCGGATCACGGCGCACGAACCGCAGAAGAAAGTCGCGTTCCAGAAATCATTCCCGTCCTGCACAATGCCGTAGAACAGTTCCGCCTCGCTCGGTATAGTTTTGTATTGCAGTAGATTGCGTTCAAAAGGATCGGGCGAATAGAAGTGATGCGGCGTCTGCAGCATGGCCAACTTTTCGTCGGCCAGCATCCAGCCAAGGGTCATTTGCAGGAAACTGCGAGTTGGTACGTGGTCGCAGTCGAAGATGGCCACATAAGGCGAATCCACTAAGGTGAGCGCGTGGTTGATGTTACCGGCCTTGGCATGCTGATGTTGCGCCCGCGTGATATAGCCGACGCCAGACAGTCTTGAAAATTCTTCGAAATCGTCTCGCGTCCCGTCATCGAGGATATAGACGTGAAGTTTTTCCTGCGGATAATCGATATTCAAGGCGGCCAAAGCCGTATAGCGGACCAGCGACAATGGCTCGTTATAAGTGGGAATAAGTATATCGACATGCGGCCAGCGGCTTTCATCATTTGGCAGCAGGATCGGCTTTCGTTGCAGCGGCCACGCCGTCTGCATGTAACCGAGCACCATGATCAGGAACGTGTAAGCCTCGGCCGCAATTAGCACCAGCATCAATACGCCGTCCATGCCAAATCGCTGATTGGATCCATCGGAGAAATAATCGACCAACAAACGGATGCGCCACCATCCATAGCGGAAGGTCGCCGTCATCGAAACAAACATCAAGCCAATGGTAACGATGCGGGATGTCGACGAACGATTAATCGCCAGTCCGAGGAATACGCTCGCGCCTCCCAGCATCATCTGCTGAGGCCAGGTGAGATAGAGGCTGATCAACTGAATCCACAGAAACAAGGCGATACAAAATACGAATGTTCTGAATACTTTTGTCATTGCGTTAACCCGGGCCGAACTGCCACTCCTGAAGCTCGAGGAGTAACGTGAATGGGCCTTCCAACAAGGCTAACTTTGCTGAGATCACCTCGCGGATTGCGCCTCGTTTTCGGGGATCGTATTATCTCATCACACTCAATGCCGCGCCCAGAATCTCTTCGAGGTTGCCGAACCGATGCTCGTAATCACTGAGACTCCTGCGAATCACTTCATGCGCGTCTGCACGGCCGTAAATATGAGAAATCTCACAGCCATGAGAAGCCGAATCGGGAGCTTGCTTGTAAGTGAGAAAGTAATGTCGCAAACGATCGAGCATCGGCGCCGGCACCTGGCCGATATCTGTCCACGAACCGTAAGTCGCGTCATCCTTGAGCACTGCGACAATTTTGTCGTCGGCTTCATCGTGATCAATCATGCGAAGCCCGCCGATCGGAATGCATTCGACCAGGATATTCCCGTGCTGGATCGGGCGGTCGGTCAGGATGCAGATGTCCAGCGGGTCTCCGTCCCCTTCCAGATTCCTGCCTGTCCTCTCAGATGAGAAGCCGGCAACTTCCTCTCCGCAGAAAGTCTGAGGGATAAAGCCATAAAGGGCAGGACAAATATTAGAATACTTCTGAGGCCGATCAACCTTGAGATATCCTGACACTTTGTCAATTTCGTATTTCAATGTATCGGAAGGGACCACCTCGATAAAAGATTGAACTAATTCCGGAACATGTTCCCCTGGACTGACTCCGTGCCATGGGTGTGGCTTGAAGAGAACACCGAGTAACTTCCATAAAGGCTGCGAATTTGTACTCACTTTGGACTCCTTTTTAATGAACATCGAGAACTAGTTGAACCACTTCGTCATCTTCAGGCAATTGGAATCGCCATCGCGAATATAGGAAACCTCATCCATGACTCCGCGAATGATGTGCAAGCCTCTTCCCCCTTCACTCAACGAGCCCGTCTCGGGTTCAGATTGAAGGGACTTACGAGTAACTCTTTCCACCTGTTCCGAACTCATGGGCTTACCCGTATCTGCGCATTCCAGCGTCAAACGGCTGCTCTCTACTGTCACAAGTAGGGAGACTTCATGTTCCGAACTTCTTTCAAACGCGTGCACGATCGCATTTGTCGCTGCCTCACTCACACAAAGCTCCACTTGATATGCTTCAACTTCGTTCATGCCGTGGAAGACGCAGATCTTGTTGACCGCCATCGCCATAAGGCCGACGTTGGAAAGTTCACTTTCGATCACCAGCCGAATGCGGTTCAAAGGCTGTCTCCTTTCCTAGGAAAGCGCCGCAACCGCCTCGTCAACACCATTGAACATGCGAAATACCTTGTCCATGCGGGTCAGCTTAAACATGCTCGCCACCGTGCCGCGAGTACCGGACAAAACCAGTTCGCCTTCTTTTCCAATCACCTTCAGGCAGGAAATGAGAGCGCCGAGACCGCTGGAATCAATGAACGTTACCTCACTCAAGTCGAGAACGATCGCGCGATTGCCACCCTTCACGTAACTAATCATGTCTTCCTTAAAACGTGGTGCCACATCAGCCCCTATGCGCGCATCCAACACCCTGGCAATTAGAATGTCACCTGACCTACTCTCTTCGAACCGCATCGTTCCTCCTTTAACAATTCGTTGGTTGAAGGTGAGCACTGGCTTGCTCAGATCCTTGTTTTGAGTGACTTGTTGCTCTCGCTTGTGAGTTCGAGTGCAAGCAAGGAAACGTCGTCACCGAAATTCGTACCGCCCCCCCAGGACCTCATCTCTCCGTCCAAGCCTTCCAGCAGCTTATCCAGAGGCTCTCGCGAAGCCCGACCGAGATAGTCCAAAAGGCGCTGTTCTCCAAAGGACTCACCATCCGGGCTCATGCATTCGGTCACTCCATCTGAATACAGCAAGAGCCTGTCGCCCGGGGATACGGGGAGGTCTATGCAATCAAAGTCCATCTCGGGCCACAGGCCGACGGGCATCCCTCCGCTCCCAAGGAGTTGTGGGCTTGTTCCGGACCGGATGAGAGCAGGGGATGGATGTCCGGCCTGTGCAATGCTCAGCGACAATGACTCGGTGTCCAGAACGCCGTAGACCATCGTGAAGTACCTGTCGTCTTTTAGCTGAAAGCGCCGATTCAGATTACGAATGGCGACCTCAGGGCGAGCCGCCCTAAGCATCCCGGTCGCTGGATCATAGTCCTTTAGAGGACTCGCATTGGTCGCATCCGGCGTTAACACCATACTCAGCGTTACCGAGAGCATGGCCGATGGGACCCCGTGGCCGGACACATCGAGAAGATAGAAGCCGACTAACCTATCGTCAAGAGGAAAGAAGTTAAAGATATCTCCGGCGATGTAGCTGGATGGGCGGTATCGCCACTCGCAACGCACACCAAGCGCATGCAACGTGGGCGCCGGCAGAAGTTGTTCCTGAATCCACGCCGCCGCCTTCAAGTCGTCTTCGAGGAGTTTGTGTGCGGACTGCAGGCGGCTGTTAATGCCCTCTAATTCTTCGTTCTTATTGGCGAGGCGCTGTTGCAGCGTAACGATGCGCTCCCCTGCCCTCACCTTGACACGAAGTTCGTCGGCACTGATGGGCTTAACGACAAAGTCATCCGCCCCGGCATCCATTCCTTCTACTAGATCTGACTTCGCATCCTTGGACGTACAGAGGATCACGTAGACATATCGTTCAAAATTACTAGCCCGGATTCGGCGACATAAATCAACGCCAGCCAGATTAGGCATGATCCAATCGCTGACCACCAAGCTGATTTGGTTCCCGACCATTAATCCCCAAGCCGACTCCCCGTCCGCAGCTTCCACAACTTCGTGCCCGAAGCTGCGCAAGAGCATCGATGGTATGGCGCGTGCGATTGGATCGTCATCAACAACTAAGATCTTCATTCTTCTGCCAAATAGCCTCAACCAACTCTTATTGCACGTGTGAGCTTCGACATTGAACCATTTCCGAATCCACGCCTACGATGGCTTAAATGACCTGATGTTCCAGATATCGGTGGCATAGTCCTGAATCGTCCGATCACTCGAAAACTTGCTCATACGTGCAACATTCAAGATTGCTTTTGAACTCCAATCCGCCTTATTCAAGAAGAGGTTCGAGATACGCTCTTGTATTGAAACGTAGGAATCGAAATCAGCCAGATGCAAATAGGGGTCCCCTTGATCGACGAGCGATGTCCGAATGGGGCGGAAAATGTCGAGCTCGCCCTGCGTGAACGTCTGGGAGCTAAGAGCATCAATGACCCGCCGGATGCGGTGATCGTTTTCATACCAGGCCCAAGGGTTATATCCCTTGCCCTTCAGTTCCCGGACCTCGTCCGTGTGCAATCCGAAAATGAAGATGTTGTCGGAGCCGACTTCCTCCAGCATTTCAACATTGGCTCCGTCCAGAGTACCCACGGTTAACGCGCCGTTCATCGCGAATTTCATATTTCCGGTTCCGGAGGCTTCCATTCCCGCGGTTGAAATCTGTTCGCTGAGGTCGGCCGCGGGGATCATGATTTCCGCCAAGGAGACCTTGTAGTCCGGCACAAAAACAACCTTCAGACTACCCCCCACCCGAACATCTCGGTTGACCACTTCGGCGATGTTGTTGATGAGTTTGATAATCAGCTTGGCTATCAGGTAGCCTGGCGCGGCTTTGCCGGCAAAGATATGTACCCGTGGAGCGACTAACGGGTGACCATCTTCTACAATCTGGAAGTACTCGTCGATTATCGCCAGAGCATGTAACAGCTGGCGTTTGTATTCGTGTATTCGCTTCACTTGGACATCAAACATCGCCTGGGAATCCACCTTTATCCCGGTGCGTGCAAGGATGAGGCTCGAAAGCCTCAACTTGTTTTGGTCTTTGATGGCCAGAAACTCGCGCTGCGATTCTGCATCGTGTGCAAATTCCTGTAGCGCGTGGATGCCGGTAAAGTCTTGCCGCCATGCCGTTCCGATTCGTGCATCAATCCATTGACACAGTGGCAGATTCGCATGCATCAGCCAGCGTCTCGGAGTAACCCCGTTGGTCTTGTTGCTAAACCGGCCGGGAAAGAACTGGTTGAATTCCGGAACCAATTCGGATCGCACCAGATCGGAGTGCAATTGCGCAACTCCGTTGACAGCATGACTGCCGATGATGGCGAGGTTGGCCATGCGCACCATGGGCGGCTTGGTCTCTTCAATGATCGACATCTTCCGGGCGCGGGCAACTTCGCCCGGCCATTTTTGTTCGACCTGCGCCAGAAATCGATGGTTAATCTCGTAGATGATCTGCAGATGTCGTGGGAGGAGTCGTTCAAACATCTCGACCGACCAACGCTCCAGAGCCTCCGGCATCAGCGTATGGTTCGTGTATCCACAGGCGGCCTGAGTGATCTGCCACGCTTCATCCCACTCCACCGCATATTCATCAATCAGTGTGCGCATCAGTTCCGCGACGGTGAGGGCTGGATGCGTGTCATTCATCTGAATGGCAACGGCGCCGGCAAAGCCGCGCAGGTCGGAGTGCCGGGCCAGAAAGCGCCGGAAGATGTCGCGAATCGAACAGGCGACCAAAAAGTACTCTTGAGTGAGGCGCAGGTATTTACCGGAGTCGACGGCGTCGGACGGATAGAGTACCTTACTGACGGTTTCCGAGGCCATCTTCTGCTCTACCGCGCTCATGTAGTCGCCGTCATTGAAGATCTTTATGTCGAATTCATCAGACGCACGAGCCGAGAACAGCCGTAGCGTATTGACGGTGCGGCCATCCTGACCAACGATGGGCAAATCGTGCGGAACTCCGATGAGCACCTTCCAGTCAAGCCACATGGGGTTGTACTTTCCGCTCCGGTCCTGTGCGTGCTCGACGCGGCCATACACAGGGATGACGTAGGACTCATCCTGGTGTTCGATGAGCCATGGCGACTGGGCGCTAGCCCAGTAGTCGGGCCGTTCCTTTTGGCGTCCGTCTTCAAACTCCTGCCGGAACAGACCAAATTCATAATTGATTCCATAGCCGTAACCAGCCATGTGGAGGCTAGCAAGAGAGTCAAGGAAGCAGGCCGCGAGCCTCCCCAGGCCCCCGTTGCCGAGCGCGGCGTCGGGTTCGGCTTCGAGGATATCAGGCAGTCTGAGCCGCAACCCGGCCAATGCCCCTTCAATGTCTCTGTAGATTCCAAGATTCTGCAGATTGTTCGCCAGTGAGCGACCGAGCAGAAACTCCATTGACAGGTAGTACACCGCCTTCGCCTCGGCCGCTTCGAAGCGCTCAGAGCTCTCAAGCAGTGCATCGGTAATGACGGGACGCAGGGCAGCCGCTACGGCCCTGAAGAGTTCGTCCGGGGTGGCATTGCCCGGTTGCTTCGCAAACTGATTGCGAATTTGCTCTTTTATAAGAGTGGCCCACCTAGCCTGAGAAGCCGGCATCAATGATTTAACGTGGCTCTTTGTCTTCATCGGAAAACTCATTTCATTGCGGATGTAGTGAATCTATGGACGTTCAATTCGGACTTCCGAGGAGTATCACGGAAACTCGGTTGCGGCCATCATTCTTGGCTTGATACAAAGCGCGATCTGCAGCCACGAGTAACTCGGTCTGCGATGGAATCAGGGGAGCCGCCATCGTAGTCGCACCGATGCTGGCGGTAATCGTGATCCTCGTATTCTCGATGAGTACGGGGGTACTCTCGATGGCCCTCCGAATTCGCTCGGCACTTGAGTTGATTTGAGTCTCGTCGCATCCGGGGAGCGCGATCAAAAATTCTTCTCCCCCATACCGTCCCACCAAGTCAAAGGGACGAACATTCTGCGCGATACGATTTGCGACCTCTCGCAACACTTCGTCGCCAGTGAGATGACCGTAAGTGTCGTTGATTCGTTTGAAGTGATCCACATCGAGCATTAACACTGCCAGCGCGGAGTGGGAGCGGGAGGCTCGCTCACATTCCCGATGCATGGATTCCAGGACCGCTCTGCGATTCCAGATGCCTGTGAGGATGTCATGAGTGGCTTGAAAGGCGAGTTCCTCGCGGGCAGCGATTAAACCGCGCTGAAGAGTCAGGATGCGGTTTCCCACGCGAAGGCGCGCCTGCAATTCCTCCCGGTCAATCGGTTTGGTCACATAGTCGTCTGCCCCGGCATCCAGGCCAGTGACGATGTCCTGCTTTGCGTCCTTTCCGGTCACGAGAATGATGTATTGATAGGGCGAACCACGCCGTTCGCGTATTCGCCGGCATATCTCTAGACCGTTAACTCCTGGCATAACCCAATCGAGGATCAACAACTCCGGCGAAGGATCTCGTTGTAGGCTTTCCCACGCCTGAGCACCATCTTCGACGACCGTCACCCCGTATCCCCACCCATGCAGCCAGCTCTGCAGAATCTTGCGAAACATAGCATCGTCTTCGGCAATGAGCACTTGCCGGGCCACGCGTTCCTGCAGTGGCTGTGAATCATGGAGAGGCGCCGTCTTACTCATGCTCATTGTCCTGTCTCCAAGCAAGGTGGCAGATCGCCGCGGGTTTCGTTTTTCGCAGCGCTGCAATAATGGCAAGGACTTCCAGTTCAAACGAGACAAAGACTTGTCTGGCCTGTTCGACATGGACGTTCCGGCCACAGTCTTCAAGCTCCCGAGCCTTGCGGGAGACATCATCCACCCCCAGATATCCCAGTTCCCCTTTCAGGTTGTGCGCAATTCGCTCGATGGCACCGGCGTCTTCCTGGACTAAGGCGTTCCGCATCCTCTCTATGGACTTCGGAACTTCATCGAGAAAGATGCCGATCACTTCATGCAGAAGCTTTTCGTCGCCGCCGAGCCGCTCAAGAAGTAGTCCCGTATCCAGACACACCTCCGCATGAGGGAGATCTTCAGGTGCACTTGTCCGCTGTTGGGATCCGTTGTTTGGATGCAACCGTACCGCGGCGTCTATCACCCGTTGCAATTCCGCCTTGTTAATGGGTTTGGAGACATATCCGTCCATTCCGGCTTCCAGGCAGCGCTCCCTGTCCCCCTTCATCGCGTGTGCGGTCATTGCAATGATTGGAATGTGGGAATGTGTCATAACCTCGTCATTTCGAATTCTTCTGGTTGCGGCGATGCCGTCCATCTCCGGCATCTGGATGTCCATGAGTACTAAGTCAAATGACCTGGCGGCGAGAAGAGACAGCACCTCAGTGCCTGTGCCGGCAATGATGATCGAGTGCCCCATCTTCTCAAGCATCCGGGTTGCGACTGTTTGATTCACCCGATTGTCTTCGGCCAAGAGGATGTTAAAGCCCGCGTTGAGGGGTTTCGGGCCCGAGGCCACGACAGCAGGCGTTCGCGGACCCGCTGCTACGGAGCCCTGGACGCGAAGCAGTGCTGAGAGCAACTCCTCTTTTCGAATGGGCTTGGAAAGGCATAACGAGATACCTAACGCGCGGCATCTTTCAACAAAACCGCTCCGATGAGCCGACGAAAGCATCATGATCGCCACGCTCGCGAGCCCGGGACGACGGCGGATTTCTTCCGCAAGACGGAACCCGTCCATCTCGGGCATCTGCATGTCGGTCAAGACCACCTGATAGGCATGGTCTCTCTCGCGGGCGGAGTCCAGTTCACGCAGGGCCAGTTCCCCCGTCTCGACTACGGTGACCTCGACTCGCCAGCGGCTCAGCATGTCGCTCAGAATTCGCCGATTGGTAGCGTTATCGTCGACGACCATCACCCTCAATCGGCAAAGGGCGTCGGCTCCCGCTAGGGTATCGGACACAGCGGTCTCGGGAACCGAGCGTACCTCAACGGTAAAGTGGAATTGGCTGCCTTTGCCCGCCTCACTCTCCAACCAGATTCTGCCACCCATCATGGATACGAGACGCGAGGAGATGGCCAGACCGAGTCCGGTGCCTCCATAGTTTCGCGTGGTCGAGGCGTCGATCTGTGTGAACGGATCGAAAACGAGATTCTGTTTGTCAGGCGGGATGCCGATTCCCGTATCTGAGACGGTAATTCTGAGGGTGCACGTTTCGCCGGCTGCGGATTCTGTCTTCACATGAAGTCCCACCTCACCACGGCGAGTGAACTTTATCGCGTTACCGACCAGATTGAGGACGATCTGCCGGAGTCGGACCGCATCTCCGTTGATCCATTGCGGCACATCCGGTGCTATATCGCAAAGAAGTTCAAGGCCCTTTTCGTCGGCACGCAGGGCAAGGGTCTTTAACGTTTCTTCGATACAATCCCTGAGGTTGAAGTCGGTGGCCTCCAGTTCGACCCGGCCGGCTTCGATCTTGGAAAAGTCGAGAATGTCGTTGATTACGGTCAGCAATGTAATTGCTGACAGTTGGATAGTGTGCAGGTATTCCCGCAATTCGGTGGAGAGTTCACTATCCAGGGCCAGTTCGGTCATTCCGATCACGCCGTTCAAAGGTGTGCGAATCTCATGACTCATGTTGGCTAAGAATTCGCTCTTGGCACGGCTCGCGCTTTCCGCGGCTTCTTTCGCCCGATGGAGTTCGAACTCTGCTAACTTACGATCGGTAATCTCCTGGACTGCCCCCACCATCCTTATCGGTCGACCGTCATCGTCGAATGCAGCCTTGCCGCGCGCGGAAACCCACTTCTCCCGGTCATCGTCGAACTTCAACCGGTACTCGATACTGAAATTGTTGCGGTGTCCGCCGAGATAATCGCCCAAAGCCGCAGCCACCCAGCCTCGATCCGCGGGATGAATGCGCCTTTCCCATGCCGAATTATCACTTGGATTGTCTTGTTCTGAGTACTCGAGAATCTCCTTCAAGCGAGGTGAAGAGTAGATCACGTTGGTTTTGCAATCGACGTCGAACACACCCTGGCTGGAGGCTTCGAGCGCAAGATTCCAGCGCATTTCTCCCTCGCGGGTCGCCTGCTCGGCGGTTTTCAAGGCTGAAATATTGGTGATCATCGCGAGGATTCCGGCATACCGCCCCTTGTCGTCCCGAAGAGCAACGGAGGACGTGAAAGCCCACAAATCGGCTCCATCGCTACAACGGAACTTTTGCGCGAACCGTTGCATCCCGACAGCACCGTCGCGTTGCCTGTCGACGTTGGCGGAGACTGCGGCGCGTTCCTTGTCTTCGATGAAATCGAAGAATGATGTGCCAATCATGGTTTCAACGGGCACCCGGAGCATCTCGGCCGCGGCCGCGTTGGCGAAGGTGATCCTTCCGCGGGAATCGATGGTGATGATTCCCTCGGCAGCAATGTTTACGATGCGATGATACTGTTCGCTGGCACGAAGGGCTTGAGCGTTCCTCTTGCCTGCCCAGAACACCAGTGCCGCCACCAAAATGCTGCCGATCAAGTCGTCAAGGTGGTGATCCTGAAGAGAGAATCCGAAATGGAACGAGACCACCACAAGCAGATTGATTACGATGAAAAAAGCCCCACCACCAATGGCGCTCTTTACAAGCCAGGCTTCGTGTTTGCGCATACCGGGGCCGCAGGGATAGGCGACGGGCGCGCCCGCCCGTTGCCTAGATCTCTTTGCACGACGTGCTTGACTCACCCTATTCGTAGCGGTCTTGAGAAGGTACACGTTCGCTCCCTAATACGCATCGACTGTCTCTCGAGCCGTCGCAAAATTTCCCAATTGGGCCGCTTGACCATGGGGGGAGAAAGCGAGCATTTCGAAGAATCGGTCGAATAAAACTATCTAGTCAATGAATTCAAAAAAAGTCTGATCATTCGAATGCAAGACAGCGTCATGCGAACGGGCAATCCAGGTCGTAAAGACTCTTAGCGCTCACCGGATCGCGGTAAAGGTAACCACAGAGACTAATTGATAACCACTTGATCGACCAACGTCGAGCCGAGCCTCTGCGTAGCCTCGTAATTGCCCGTTGGGGATCATGCGACCGATCTGTAGCTGCGAGCGAATCTCACGGCCCACTTTCTAAGACCTCGTATGACTGTGGTCATGTTCTATCAGTTACTTCGGCATACGGCACTCCCACCTTTGGGTTATGAGCGGCAACAGAAACGTTGTTTCAACGAGTTACGTCGCCTGATCGGGAGTCGTAAGTAGCTCTAAGTTGTTGAAACGAGGCAGGGCGATTTCTTATTTGGGGTTGGTTTGGGGTTGAGATCTTGGGCGCGAATGAGATCAACCCCAGCAAGCGATACTTTAGCGACACCTTGACGACGCTTTCAAGATACCTATTCTAGGGGTAGTTGAGGTGACTTCCATGTCGGCAACTCCCGCGTTCATCAGCGCCGATCCAGCGCTCTTCAATCCGCAGACAGGCCGGCTCGATGCCGCTCGGATTGCTCACGAAATCCAGCTTGTCCCCACCATCGCGGATGCGATTGGTAAGAAGGCCCCGAGCGTGCGCAAGCATCCAGACGCCGGCAGCCTTCAGCCAGAGCTGCGCCGCGTGTATCGCATCTGGGTGGCACTCGTCGATCTCTATGCTGGGAACAAGAAGCATGCTCGGCCTGGTGCGCATCCGGCACTTCGGACTTTTCGCCAACCGCAGGCGAAGCGCGGCACTTGAACGCTGCCGCGCAATGCTCGGCGCGGCAGCAAGCGTCGATCGCTCCGCGCCACCCACTCTCCGCTGTCCAGCCTGTTCCGGCATCACGCTGGTCGTCGAACGTCTGACCCGAGGCCAACTTTACTTCGGCGCCGGACTGGCCCCGTCCATGCCCAGGAGGTTTCGTGATGATACTTCGTGAACACCACTCTGTTGGCCCGGTTGCTATCCATCCGTCACGATTGCGTGCCACAACATGCCATGCAGACGTGCGCTTCAACTCAGATGGCTGCACTTGCAACGCGCATTCGACGGTGGGCAACCCACCCAAAAATCTCACCCCGGATACGGAAATCGATGCACCCAAGCTCATCGTTCCCTATCCTCGCGGAAACTTGGCCGGACATCTCGCACTCATTGAAAACCCATAGCCTGATCACCGCGTCCGTCCCGCCAGCGACTTATTTTAAACGGCCCTATCGAAACCACCCCGGTCGAAGATGACCGACTCAATCTTGCCTCGTTTACCGGGGCGGTCCGGATAGGGTTCTGACGTTTGTAAGGACTGAAGAGCTTAACCTGAACGATATTGCGTCGCACGTTTCAACACTGCAAACACTCCGTAGCCAAGGATGACGCCGAATGCGTTTAGTATCACGTCATCCACGTCGAAGATGCCTACTCGGAAGACGACCTCCGTCACCTCAAAGGTTAGCCCCGTGACAACTCCGAGGACGAGCACCCTCTGCCATGATGTAGATCGAAAAACAAGCGGAGCAAGAAGTCCTATCGGCATAAACGGGATGATGTTCCCGAACAGGTTCACCATGTCTATCAAGTAATTCCCCTGACCCATGACTTGAGGAACAATGGTCTTGAACGGGATGAGGTTGGCAGGACCTGTATGAGGACCGGCAAACTTGAGCCTCAGGTGTCCCATACGAAGGGTAGGGATGGCTTGAAGACCACGAATTTGATCAGGATTGCGCTAGAAGCGCTGAGGGCACACGCCGCCAGCCAACGTGTCTGCTTCGCCTTCATTCTCACCCCTGAACAGACGCTAGGAATTTCCAGAATGGTTCGGATTGTCGTATGGACGTCGCGGTTATCGACGCCTCAACTGACGCATGAGAATCACGCCAACTCCAGCGCTCCACAGAAACCACGCCGCGAAAAGACTTCGTTGCACAATTCCATAGACAGGCCGTTCATAGGCCCATAAAGAGCCGTGCGGGCTTAAAACGGACAGGTTCGCAGCGATTGCGACCATAACAAGCGCGTACATACCCCACGAGAACGACGCAACTGTTGGTTGCGTGTCTCGGCGCCAGGTAAAGGCCAGCACCGCAGGGGCCTGGTACCCAACCAATTCACCCATCCCGAAGACATTATGCAAGTGGTGCGGGTAGGCGAAGATGCCTACACCAGCCGCGCATATTGCCATTACAGCGACAAAGGCCGCGCCTATCGGAGAGTGACCCGCCCTTGACGAGGCATCCTTCAGTCCCAATGCGAATATGAGGAGACACACCGCCGTTGCGCATAACAAGGCAGTGAAAGGAAACCGCATCGGCGAGCCAACCTCTCCTATTTCCGAGACAGTCTGACGGACCTGATGGTAGTCAGTGACAAATGATCCAAGCACAGCGATCCCCGAGCAAAACAAGATCGCCGCTAAAGGGCCGAACAGCAAGCGGATTTTCAGACTCATCGAGTTCTCTCCTTATCGGGTTTGTTACGCAACTCGCTGTTCGCCAACCAGTACGTACAGATCACTTCCAACAACACGACATACTGTTATGAATTCATTTCGAGACCTCGGAGGCCTAGGTCGTCAAAAAAATCGCGGAGAAGATGATCGTCGTATCCCTGTACAGCGATCCGTGAGCCTCGTCCAATCAATCTAATCGCCCGGCCACAGAGCAGGCCCCGAAGAAAACGCCCACTTGCGAACGGCTACGTCAGGTTCAACGAGCGCGCGGTCGAGAACGCTAATTGTACTAAGCGCCGGATTGCCAGCCGCAAGTGGGTAGCTTGCTCGCCGGACGGCGCGTTGATTTCACTCAAGACCCGCCGCCACCTGCTCAGCACAGGCAGGGCGTTTCAGGAGTTCGTTGACCCATTCGCGGTAGGGCGGACGGAAGCGACTATGCTCCGACAACCTTTCAAGCAGACCGAGGCACCGGACAAACATGCCGCCGTATTGCGGCTGCAGTTTGTCGATAAGCTCGAGGTCGGCGGCACGCCGCACGGCTTCCACCCAGTCAACCAGGCGCACTAGCAGAAATGGAATCGCCGTTCCCGACGAATCCTTGCCCAGGAAGTGAATTGCCTCGGCGCGTACATAGCCGCTGCGGTGGGCAGAAATGAGCGTAAGGAGAACAAGGTCGTCCGGATCGCGCCCTCTCAGCTTCTTTACTGATGGCTTCACGCCATACCAATCCTCGACATGAGCCCAAGCCGTCCGCAAAACTTCATCGAGCGCGGGAAGTTGCTCCAGCGGCAATCGCTCAAAGAGGTTGCGGATCGCAGATCGTGCCTCTGCCTGAACATCATGATTCGGAGCAAAAGCATACGAAAGTAAATCAGGGATTGCATGAGCTTCGCCACTGTCGCCGATGGATCGAATCCTCGAAACGGTGTCCAACTCACCCCGCTTACCGAGCCTGAATATCTGGCCAAGCCACAAGCGGATAGGCGAGTTCTCTGATTGCAGGCGAGAACCCTTTTAATTGCGGATTGCGCATGGGACGATCACTCTGACTTCAACTTGATTTTATGCAAGCGCGGTCCAGCTGCGAGCCGTCATCGATGCTTGCTGTACCGATTACCCAGACGGCCACGAACAAATGCGGTCCCGGTTCGCTTAAATAGCGCTCCTGTACCCAGGGTCCCAGCATGTCGAGACCCGGGGTATTCGGGTTAATCGAGAAACGCAATCTGCGGAGCGTGCTTCGCAAATCGTTCCCGGTTCATGTACACACGATGCAGCACCAGAAGTCAACGGTCTTGTGATCCTTGTGCCGGATCTCGCCACGTGCATATACAGCAGCATCTCCCACGATCTGGCGCCAACCGAAACGGCGGGCGTCTTTGTTGGTCGCTATGAGCTCGTGATAACTCGCGAGGCTCAAGCCGGGGGGATACGCGCGGCTCACCATCACCGTTCACGGCGTCCTTGTCGTTCACGCCGGGTTCCGGAACAAAGAACCACTCGCCCTGCCGGATCGCCTCGCGTCTCTCGATCTCTGTGGGACAGAGGCTGGCAATTGCGGTTCGCACATCGCGAACACTATCGCCAGGCACAGCTGCTGCAAACCAGTGGCGTTCATCGCGCCCAAGCAGGAACTTATGCTTTTCAGTTCCGTCTCGAACCATCAGCACCAGGTGATGTGACCGCGGCTGCACGTCGATAACTTCGATTGCAACCTCGTCTTCACACCCGATGACGAACACTTCGCCGGAACGGTCCCTGCCTACATCGATTGCAATCTTCGTCCGCTGCCTGAGGCGAGGTCCGCGCACAACGACGCGCGCACCCATACGGGCGAAGTGCCGACACAGATACTCCTGGGTCGTCATACTTTCCCTTCTAGCTGTTGGGGGTTGCCGTTATGCGCGGCAGAGGAAGGCAGAGAAAGAGCCGTCCTGCGCCGTGCCAGTTACACAGTCACGCAATCGATGATTAATTCGCATGGACGTCTCCTTTCCTTGAACAAAGTAGCACGGTTTCGATTCCCGAGCAACAAATCACCGAATCAAGGTTGAATGAAAACTCGAATGAAGGCATAATCGTGGAGCGAATCGGTAACTTCACAAGTCCGATTGCCTACTCGACGAAAACCGGAGGAGACTATGTCGCCGATTGCCAACAGTCCGAAGCCGTCGAGCCCGCTCGTCGCCGCCTAATCCAGCCGGCCGGGCTGGCTCCCAATCAACGCACGAGTTGAAGCCGCACCTGCGCAGATACGTGGGACGGTAAGTCGCGCCTATGCGCGGCTAGGGAGAAGTTTGTGAAGTGGCAAAAGCGTCGTAATCGAGCGGCGGATTCCGTTGATCCGGAGTTCGCCGAAGCACTTCTGGGCAATAGCCCAGAGAGATCATCACTTGACCGCAAGGTATTGCGGAAGACACAGCAGTTTTGCCGTCAGGTGCAGCGCGCCCTGAACCTGGCGCTCGCAAGCAGCGATTCGCAAATGCAAGTCTGCGAAATCTTCGTCGAAGAGGTTTCTCCGGCGCCAGATTGCGGGTACCTGTTGGCACGCGTTGTGGTTTCCGAAGGTTGTCCCATCTCGGATGCCATGACGTGGCTTCGGCAAAATCGGCCGCGACTTCGCACCGAGGTCGCCATGTCCATCGCGCGGAAGCGAGCGCCGGAACTGGCTTTCGTGCCGGCCTTTCTAGCAGGAGTGGAGAATGACTGATCCATGTTTGCCTCCAATCAGAATGTGGCTCACGGCTCCGCTCAGTCATGAAGTCGCCGAAGCTCTGGGGCGTCTCCAGCACGCCCCGGATGTCCAGCGGATTGCTGTGATGCCAGACGTTCATCTGGCTAACGACATCTGTGTGGGAGTGGTGCTGGCAACGTCGCGACTGATTTACCCGCAGGCAGTAGGCGGCGACATCGGCTGCGGAATGCTTGCTGTGGCAACGAACTCCACTGCAGAGCCGCTGCGCAATGCAAAGGCCGCCGGCCAGATCCTGGCGGGCCTTGCCAAGGCAATCCCAAGCCGGCGTCGAAACCGGCAGTCTGTCATCGCCCCGCCTCAAGACCTGGATTCCGTTGAATTGAGCAATGCCAGGCTAGAGTCGATCCGGCGAAGGAAAGGCGTGCTGGAGTTTGCAACTCTGGGCAGCGGGAATCACTTTCTGGAGCTTCAGGCCGACGAGGAGGACCAGCTCTGGCTGATGATTCACAGTGGATCCCGGGCGCTCGGCGAATCGATCCGCGATCATCACCTTTCAGCTGAACATGTAGTTGATGGTCGGTTTCGTGCGCTCGAGGCTGAATCCGAGGGAGGCGCGGCCTATTTTCATGACCTCGACTGGGCTCGCCGGTTTGCTGCGGCTTCAAGGCGGGCGATGGCGGAAGAGGCGGAAAAGGTGATTCAGGATGCGACTGGCGCCCGACTGCTTTGGGAGACGTCCATCACAACCGATCACAACCACGTCGCTCTGGAGCAGCATGGCGCAAGCAGATTCTGGGTTCACCGGAAAGGCGCTATGGCGCTACAGGCTGGTGAACCCGGCGTTTTACCAGGTTCCATGGGGACGCTCAGTTTCCATGTCGAAGGCCGCGGATGCGAAGAAGCCCTCAATTCCAGCGCGCATGGCGCTGGGAGGGCGATGAGCCGGTCGGAGGCGGCGAGGAAGGTCAGCCGCGCAGAACTGCAACGCCAAATGAAAGGCGTCTGGTTCGATTGGCGTCTCGCTGATGCAATACGCGACGAGGCCCCATCGGCGTACAAGGACATTCGGGCCGTTCTAAAGGGACAGCACGACCTTGTCAGAGTCCGCCGCACTCTCAGGCCGCTTTTGAACTACAAAGGCACGTGACCGACGACTACGGATGCTGGGCGGGCATGTCAATCGTGTCTGCCCAGTGGTCCGTCTAATATGAGAGGCAGCCAGCGCCGAGGGTGTCCTGATGAAAACCAAATCCGAAATCTTGTTTGAAGAATTTCTGGCCACCCACAATCTGTCGTTCGAAAAGATTGATGTGGACGCCACACCCAGGCCGGATTACCGCGTCACTGTCGGATACGGTGAAATCATCTTCGAGTTGAAGGAACTGGCGGAGGATGGAAATTTCGGCGTGATCAAAGACCCGAACTTTCCGCACGTCAAGAGCAGTTCGCGCACCGTGGGCGATCATATCCGGCGCAGGATTGAAAGCTCAAAAAAGCAGATCCAATTTGGGGCCAAGCAAGGCATTCCCTCAATTCTTCCGATCTACAACAACATCGACCCTGTCTTTCAGGAATTCGGCACCGAGCCAATGGATTTCACGGCCGCCATGTATGGCGCGTACACGATCCTCATGAACAGGGAAAGCAGGGCCACATCGGATTTGTTCAACGGAAAAGACCGGATGCTTCAAGAGAGCAAGAATACGTCGTTTAGCGCCGTCGGCCATTTGTGCGGCCGTGTCGGCAAGACAACGGTCACCCTCTACGAGAATGTCTTCGCCAAGGTCAAAGTTCCCTATAGCCAGTTGCCCACGTGCTTCGACGTGCGGCGCATCGACGTCTCGACCGACCCCCTAATCATGCCTTAGACGGGTCGGGGGCATGGGAGATGATGCAGTCTGCGATATGAGCATCTCCAAAGACCTTCGTTAGCCGATTGTTACCCCAGGAGTCTTAGGCAAAGTGGAAGTGTCTGACTCTGACAGCCACTTCAGAGAGAATGGCAATCGTTCGCAGGCGAAATCCAGATGAATCACGCGTCGATGTGCTGGTGTTTGTGAGGGAGATGAGGCGTGCAGCAGGAGTGGGCGCATCAACAAGGCTCCACCACGACCAACAACACACGCGTGAGCACGCGCGATAGGCAGAGAACGCAGCCAGAACTCGATCTCGCTGCGCCAATATCCTCTGTATTAGAATGCGTTCACCGCAGTGATGAACTCCTCTTGATCCAGGTATCCGATGCCGCACCAGTACACTGGCCAGTTCGCGCTTGTGATGGGATTCAATGTGTTGTTCCCAGAATAGAATGCGCCCTGGTACTGCATCTTCGCTGCATTCGATGCCAGCAGGGTAGGAAAAAGCTCCGACAGCGAGGTGGCGAGAGGGCCCTCGAGGTTATAAGCTTTCGAGAATGTGTAATAGCTGCTGAATGCGGCAGGCGTCGCCAGCAGGTCGCAGTTCACTGAGGAATAGTCGAACGGGGCAAGGCTCAAGCCATCAATGGCGAAGATCTTGTAGGCGGGGTTATTGCCAAAGAACGCACTGATGCCCGCGGTGACTGCCAGCGCATTGCCCGGCGACATCAGCCGAAATTCGTCCATGTGCGTATGACCCGCAAGAGACATAGTGATAACGCCGGGATACTTTTCAATGATGCCCATGAACGTCTTCTGATTGGTGTCAACCCACATCATCGTGGCAGCCCCGATCTTCCCGTTCACGTCATTGGAGGCTGCGGCGGTGGTGCCTTCCGCGGCTCCAGGAGGTGCATGCATCAGCAGCCACACTTTTTTGCCGGACAAACTGGCCTTGGCAAGTTGGGCATCGAACCACGTAAACTGATCCGCGATCGTGGTTGGATCAGGAAGAGGAGCTCCTGGAGAAAGCGCGAACGTGTTCAACGCGACGATCATCAGATCTAATCCCGCGGGCTCGACCGCATAGTATCCGCCGTTGGTGATCGACGCGATCACATCCTGCCGGTTTCCCGCGCCATTTAATGCGAGCGTGTATAGCTGTTGCGCGTTGTTCGAAAGAAACGTGCTGTCCGGCCCATAACCTGTATAGGAATCGCAATTGCCGAGCGCAAAGTAGACAGGGGTCGTTCCTGCCGCCGCCCTGATCTGCTGCAAGACAAAGGTGAGAGTCTTGTCCACAAATGCGGCTGCTTCGGCGGGCGTCTTGTTCGCCGAATAGATCGGATAGAGCTGATCCAGACCGTGGCCGAGAAAGTCTCCTGTAAAAAGGACTACCGGACTTGTTCCCAGGTTCTGCTTGATGCTTTCGAGCGCCAGAGTCAGCAGAGCAAAGTTGGTGTCGTCGCCAGGCGCGGAAGGCGTGTTGTTCTTGACGTTCGCCGCTCCAGTAAAAATGTTCGGCCAATCGGAGGGATCCGCCGCGTCAAGTTGCGCTACAAGCGCCATATTATCCGCCACGGATTGAAGATTCAGCGCCGTATTGCCGGGCAGAAACGGATTGATATAGGGCTGGAAATGGACGTCGGAGAAAACCGGCACCGAGAAGCTGTGGGAGCCGGCAATGCTGGAAACTCCGCTGCATCCACTGATCAGTCCTGCGCTCGCCAGGCTTGCTACTTCGAGAAACGTACGGCGCGATAGTTGTGGCATTCGATCTTCTCCTTTTGCGGCTTTCGTGGCCCTTTCGGCAAGGGGAGTCAGAATTGCGGCGCCGAGGCCGGTAAGTTCTCTGAGTCAACACCCTCACAAAGACTGTTGTTGGCGGTCAGGTTGCCGCTCCCATCAATGGTTACTGTCCAGATAGAGTCGTAGTCATAGGCATCCCAGGCAAGAGGCGGAGCGCTGCTAACGTGGCTGTAAGCCGCAAGCAGCGCGCTCAGTATCTGGGGGATGTTGGTGTGCTCCCATGCCACAAGGATGGTCTTATTGGTGAATTGTCCGCCCTGAAAGAAATAATTGCTGGCTTCCTGAGGTCCGTTTTTGTCAGTCAGCAGAAAGCTGGACACCAGAGAATACGGCAGGTTTGCGGCGATGGCATACGGTTCGGCCGTCAGGGCGAGCGTATTGTGCGAAAACGAAGTGGGCCCCGCGGCGGTGAGTCCGGCGTTGGGAGTCACCTGAGCCGGATCGAGTGAATAGACGTGGGTGGGCTGGGGTTTTCCTTTAAGCGCCTTGGAGACTGCGTTTCCAAGATTGAGGGCGCGCCACTGGCCCGCCGCAACAAAGTTCCCATTCGAGAAGACGATAGAAGGATGCGCATTGGCATGCCGTATGAAATAGAGAGTTTCATTGGTGTTGCTGTTGGCGGGTGGACCGGTCGCCTTCAATGAGAAGGTCGAGTACTGGCATGGCTCGGGGGCTACCGGCTCCGGGTCGAGCTTCGGATAGGTGTTCGGCGGCTTCAGATTGCCGTTATAGGTGGTCAGGCTGGCGCTTCCCGAAGGCGTAATGGAAACGGCGTAGATCGTATCGGGCCCCTGATATGTGGACGGGGGCGACAGGCTGGACTGTTCGAGTGCATTGAGGCTGGCCAGCAGGGTTTGAGTGGTCTCCCACGGTGCCGAGAAAACATAGTATCCAGGCTCCTTCGCGCTCACAATACCGGCAAGCAGTGCGTCGTTGTCACTGCCGGTATTGTTGAAGTCGATCCCCTGGCAGGCCGGGCACGGGTAAGACGGAGATGGCGCAACCACGCCGGTGGGTTCCGAACCCGGAACGTAAGACGTGTTGATTGGGAAACTATTGCCCGTCGCTGACCCCATCTCCGGATAGGGGCTCATCATGGTGAATTGGTTCATGAGAGCAAACTGCTGCACGGTTTCAAGCGCAGTCATGTCTGGATATCCGCTTGAGGTCTGCAGATGAGTCATTGGTTCGAGCGCATAAATAGCGCTCACATTCTGATTACCCAGCACGGCACGTTTCAGATACGGTGCCATCAAAAGCGCCCTTTGCAAGCCTTGGGCGGTGAGATTTGCCGTATCCGCGTTCACGTCTCCGCTGGCCTGATATTGCAAATCGGCACTTACGACAAAGATCAGATTGATATTAGTGGTGGAAAGCGGCGCTGGATTGCTCGCCGGCAGATTGCCTTGATGATTCGACGCACCGCATCCGCAAAGGAGCATCGTCGCCCCCGACAGAAGAAATGCGTGAAAACGAATTCGATCGATGTGAACCAGGTTCATAGACTTCGTCCCTTCATTCCCGCCTGAGGCGATCAGAACGCAGGGGCAGTGGCAGGCAGTTTCGTCGAATCGATGCCTTCGCAATGCGAGTTGTCAATTGTCAGGTTGCCGCCTCCATCGATGGTCACCGTCCAGATCGAGTCGTAGTCCACGTCTGCCCAGCCGGCCACGGTCTGGCTGCTGCCGTAGCTCTTTAAGAGCGCGTTAACCAGGGGCGCAAAGTGTTCGTGTTCCCACGCCAGAAGCACCTTATGATTGGAGAACTGCGGATCGTCAAAAAAGAACTTGATGGTATTCGTAGTCACCGTAAATACGTCGTCAAGCTCGAAATCCGACACCAGATGATAAGGAAGGTTGTTGGCGATGGCATACGGTTCGGCGGTCAACGATGGCCGCACATAGGACCATCCGGAATTCCCGTATGGGGCAATCTGTGCCGGATCGATTGAATAGACCTGATCGGGGTTGATCTTGCCGCGCAAAGCGTTGGGCAGGGCGAGCGCCCGCCATTGACCTGAAGCGATATAGTTACCGTCCTCCCAGGTGGGCGTGGGATGAGCCTCTGCGTGCCGCATCAGGTAGAGAGTCTCGTTTGTATTGGTGACCGGAGGATTGGACGAAGGCGCGGAGATATTGAATTGGGGCGTCTGACAGGCTGCGCTCGTCAACGCGGGAGGCGGCAATTCCGGGTAAGTTGGCAGCGGATGCAGGTTGCCGTTATAGGTTGTCAGGTTAGCCATGCCGGATGGAGTTATGGAAATGGCATAGACAATGTCAGGCCCCTGATAAGTGGAGGGAAGAGTCAGTCCGTAGGAGTGTGAAGTGTTCGCCGCGGCCAGAAGATTCTGCGTGGCCGTCCAGGGCGCAGAGAAAACGTAATAGCCCGGCAAGTCGTAGCCGATCACTGTATTGATCAAAGATTCGTTGTCGCTGTTCTGATCGTTAAAATCAATTCCCTGGCAACTCGCACATGCAATGAGAGGAGGCGCAACCTCCTGGACTACCTGCCCCTGGGCATAGCCGACATTGAGCGGAAAACTGTTCGCCGCATAGAGAGCAGGACCGCCCGAGGATCCCTGGAGGGTAACCACATTGAGCAGCGCAAACTGCTGTACGGTTTCAAGCGGGGACATATCGGGATAGTTACTCGTCGTCTGCAGATGAGTCATCGGTTCGAGCGCATAAATAGCGGTTACGAAATCGCCACCCAGGACCTCCTGTTGCAGATACGGAGCCAGAAGCAGAGTTCTCTGGAGCCCCTGGGCAGTCAGGTTCGCCGTTTTCGGATCCACGTCACCGCTGGCATGATATTGCAAGTCGGGACTGACGACAAAGATCAGGTTGACGTTAGCGGATGAGAGCGGTGCGGGAGTGGCTTGCCCGGGCGTAACGGTCTTCGAAGGGCTTCCGCATCCTGCTAACAGCAAAAGAACAAAGCACGACAGCGGCCAGAATCGAACAGCGGATCTCATAGAGCCCTTTGGCCGAACATGGAATGATTCGGTTAAATGCTCTATCGGCATTTGTCGGAGGATTCTTCATTCTCGTGCCGGCGTTCCTTCTATCCATAGAGTTTCCCAGGGTTTCACGCTAGCTCTTCTCGCGATTCGTCGATTCCCAAAAGCGGCACAGGTTCCATTTCAGCATTCTGCAGGCCGCGAAAGTGAGCAGAGCGGCTTCACATTACTGACACTTCACGCGCGCTATGTGACGCTGGCATTCGAGTCGCGAGTTAGCATGCAGACCTGCACGGTGTTCGCGAATCCTGCCGCATTGCAGGGCGTCGCTTGCGAGGTGATTCGCATCACTTCCTGTCACGAAATTGCGGCGTATCGTTGCGTACCATTGCGGCTACGGTGGGATTAGGTGCCAGGCGGATTGGCTGGCCAGCCACGTTCTAGATAGGAGATCTTCATGCAATCCGCGCGTCGACTGGGCCTCTCTCTTGCCGCAGCGTTCTTGTTTCTTTGCGGCTGCGGAAGCAATGGCAGCAATGTCAAAGCGCCCACTGAACTCACTTACAGCGCGGGAGCTGCGGTTTACACCAAGGGAGTGCCGGTCAATCCAGATACTCCGACAAGCAATGGTGGAGCGGTAACGTCATATAGTTTGAGTCCTGCACTTCCGGCTGGATTGACCTTGAATAGCGGCACAGGCGTGATAAGTGGAACGCCCACCGCCGTAACTCCCATTGCAAGTTACACGGTGACCGCATCCGGCGTGGCCGGCAGCACTACGACGAGCATTTCCATTACGGTGAACGATCAGCCGCCGTCGGCGTTCTCATATTCGGCGGGCACGGCGACATACGTCATCAACACGCCGATTACTCCGAACAGTCCGACGAACAGCGGCGGAACGGTGGTCTCGTACAGTGTGATCCCGGCACTGCCGGCGGGCCTGAACTTGAATGCTGCAACAGGCGCTATCAGCGGAACCCCCGCAGCCGTAACACCGCAGGCAAAATACACGATTACTGCTGTCAATACGGGAGGCAGCGCGACCGCAGCCTTGTTCATCACCGTCAACTCTGGGGCGGCGAATCCTTTGGCGGCGCCTGCCGGACTCTCATACAAGTTTGGCAACGCGACCTACGCAGTGGGCGTGTCAATTCCGGCCAATGTGCCAACAAGTACCGGCGGAGTTCCGCTTTCGTATACGAGTCCGAGCGGGATCCCCGTCCCGGCCTACAGCATTTATCCCCCGCTTCCCCCCGGGTTGCGCATAGACGGCGCGCCGCTTCTTCCCATCGGCGACCTGCCTTCGGGGATTATCAGTGGAACGCCCACGGCGCCATCGCCGTCAACCCCCTACATGGTAACGGCCAGCAATCCGTCCGGAAGTACCACCGCAACTCTAACCATCGAAGTGGCTGCAGCTGACGTGACTCCGGCCGGCCTCTCGTACAGTACGCCGGCGCCGGTGTATGAGGCGGGAATCGCGATCACGCCGGACTACCCGACGGTCAACCCTCTGGGTGGCGCACCGACCAGTTACAGTGCGACTCCCGACCCCAGCCAGATTGGATTGACGCTCGATCCGTCGAGCGGCGTGTTGAGCGGAACGCCTGTGGCTCTATCATCGAAGACCGCGCCGCCGCTCACCGTGACCTACACCGTCACTGCCTCCAACTCCACGGGCGACGTGACGGCGCCACTGACCATCACGATTTATAACTCGCACCAGTCCGTGCCTAACATCGCACAGGCCATCGATCCACTCGCAGCTCCCGGCTCCAGTTTTCAATTTCTTGACACCGGCATGGTAGTAACCGACACCTACAATCCCAATGTGGCGCCCGTCGAGTGGATGGCCGGCCAGGCGGTCAGCACCGCGGTGAACCCGCAACTGAAACTTCTGGCGGTACTAACAAGCGGTTTCAACCGCGTCTTTCACGAAGCCTTTCCATTCTTTGACCCGCTCTATTCGAGCGAATATGTCTTTCTTTATGACATCAGCGGGGGAACGCCCGTCTTCAAGCAGGCGATCCCAATTCCCAATGCGTATCACGGGCTGGCGTGGGATCCGGTCCCGGGTAACAATGCCCTCTACGTTTCCGGCGGCATGGGCGACGCGCCATTCGGCACCGATCCGATTCCCTATACCGTCAACGGCGCTCCAGCTACCAATAACGGAGACAATGTACACATCATTACCCTGCAACCGAACGGAAGCTGGGCGCTTTCGGCGGAGCTGGACCTGGGCCAGGGCAATTCAGTGGTCGGTGGACACCCGGCCGGGAACGGCCTGCCGGTGCCCAACAACCAGTTCGCTTCGGTCAACAGCGCGGTCTTCGTGGCACCCATGGCTGCCGGAATAGCGCTTTCGAAAGATGGTCAGACGCTGGTGGTAGCCAATTATTACAACGATTCAATTACCGTGTTCACCGGAGGCCTGAACATCTGGCTGGATCAATGGGTGCCCGATCCGGCGTCCCCGCAACAGTTTCAGGGGACACTCCCCGGAACCGAGCTCGATCTTCGTCCGGGCAAGGCCGCCAGCGGCGCCGCGCCGGGCACGCCGGGCGGAGAATATCCATTCTGGGTGGTATTGGCGGGCAAAAGCGGACCTGGAGCGACGGCCTACGTGTCAAGCCTTCGCGACCGAGAAATCGATGTCGTGAACCTGGGAGAGAGTTGCACAAACGGCACCACTGGACCAGGTTGCTTTTTACAAGCCTCGCCGGTAGTGAAGGCTCGGATTCCGGTCAAGGGCCAGCCGAACAAGATGACCATCAACGCGGCTGGGACGCTTCTCTATGTGGCCGAAGATGAGTCGGACACCGTTGATGTGATCGATCTCAATCCTCGCGATGTCGGTCTCCCCAGCCAGAACCAGCCCGCGACATTCAACACGGTGATCGAAACTATTCCGGTCATCGCTCCGCCATCGGTGATGTCGGGTTCGCCGCTGGCGCAATATACCGGCGCCAACACCAACAGCGTGACACTGTCTCCGGACGAGCAGTATCTCTACGTCACCAATGGCAATCTGAACAACATTGCCGTGGTCAAGCTGACGGGAACCAATCACGGCGATCAGGTGATAGGCCTCATCCCTACCGGCTGGTACCCGAACTCGTTAGCGGTGAATGGTGCATTTGCTTACGTCGTCAACTCAAAGTCGCCAACGGGAGCGAATCCAGACTGGTGCTATGTTTACGGGCCAGCCGGCTACCCGACCTGCATGCCAGCCAACGAATACAACCCGCAGTTGACCAAAGCGGGGTTGCAAACCATTCCGTTGACTGCAACTTTACTTCAGCCGGAGCTCAATACCCTAACTGCCGAGGTAGCTACTGATAATCACTTCGGCAGCGTGGAATCCACGGACCAGGCTGCGACCATGGCGGCAGTACACAGCGGCGTTCAGCACGTCATTTACATTCTGAAAGAGAACCGCACCTACGACCAGATTCTTGGCGACCTCGGCCGTGGCAATGGCGATCCGGCGTTGACTCTGTTTGGACAAGCGATCACGCCCAACCAACACAATCTTGCGCAGCAATTCGTAACCCTCGACAACTTTCTAGCCACCGCCGAAGTGAGCAACGACGGCTGGCCATGGAGCACTTCAGCCCGCGCGCCGGATGTGGTCGAACACCAATACCCGGTCAACTACGCGCAGCGCGGATTGAGCCTTGACACTGAAGGCATGAACCGCAACGTCAACGTTGCCCTTCCGACTCTGGCTCAGCGCCAGGCGTCCGATCCCTTGATGCCAGGCGGAGCGCTTTCGCCAAACGTGACGGGCGGCGAGGACCTGTTGCCGGGGCAGACCGATGTAGATGCGCCAGATGGTCCCAACGATGAAGTGAACACGGGCTACCTGTGGAACGATGCGCTGCGTGCAGGGCTCACAGTTCGCGATTATGGATTCTTTGTCGATACCAACTGCTATAACGAACCGAGATGCCAGACCCCGCTGGCGCATGACCCGTTTTCAACCGGAACCATCGTCGCTCCGCCAACCAATGTTGCGCTCGCGCCGTTCACCGACCAGTACTTCCGCGGCTTCGATCCCTCCTTTCCGGACTTCTATCGCTACAAGGAGTGGGCGAGGGACTTTGACGCCAACTACGCTAGCGGCGGGCTGCCGAATCTAACTCTCGTTCGCTTCATGCACGACCACACCGGAAACTTCGGCACGGCGATCGATAAAGTGAATACGCCAGAGCGCGACGTGGCCGACAACGACTACGCCGTTGGCCTGCTGGTGCAAAAAATTGCGAACAGCCCGATCTACAAGAACAACACGCTGATCTTCGTCGTGGAAGACGACGCGCAGGATGGCGGCGACCACATGGATTCGCATCGCACCACGGCGTACGTGGCCGGAGCTTTCGTGAAGAATGCGGTTGTTTCGACGCCCTATACGACCCTCAACTTCATGCGCACCATGGAAGAGGTTCTGGGTCTGCCACCGATGAACCTGAACGATGCGCTGGCTGCGCCCATGAGCGATATCTTCAACACTTCACCCACCTCATGGACGTTCACCGCTACACCCGCTGCGATGCTCTACTGCACGCAACTCCCTCTTCCTGCTCCCTTCCTGCCTTGCAACAACCCAACGCCCGACGCAAAGTACTGGTCGCGCGTGACCAGGGGAATGGACTTCAATGACGCGGATGAAGTGGACGGAGTAACATTCAACCGCATTCTCTGGAAAGGAATGATGGGCAACAGGCCCTACCCGGGTACACCCACCGGGAAGGACCTGCGCCAGAATCGTGACAAGATACTCGCAGAGTACCGTCGAACCCTGCAGCATCACGTGACGAGGACACCCAAGCCAGCCGGGGACTGACGGGATTTAGTAGCGCACCTAGCGTATTCTCTCCCAAGCCGGGTTTCCTGCGCACGCCACTGTCCGAGAGACTGCCTATACTGAACTCGAATTCATTCCCTGTATTGCTACGATCAGTTTTACCCTTGAGGCCTCATTACAGAGGCCTCGAGTCTTAGACACAAATGAGAGCCTCATGCAAAAGCATCTGGTGAGACAAATTACGGGTTTGCTGGTGCTGCTTTTCGCACCGGTCTTTTGCCTTTCGCAGGTTGATCGCGCTGGCTTGAGCGGAATTGTTACGGACATTTCCGGAAAGGGAATTTTAGGAGCCCGCGTCACCGCCCTGCAAACTGCAACCGGTCTGGTGCGTGAAGCTATCTCCTCGACGAGCGGCATCTACTACATTCCGGAGTTACCCGTCGGCCTCTACCGCATCACGTGCACGGTGGCCGGTTTCCGGCAAGTCGCCTTCGAGAACCTCGCGCAGACGATTGGTCACATAAGCAAGCTCGACTTCACGCTCAGCCTGGGGAACGTGACCGAGCAGATCAATGTCCAGGCCCGCACTTCCCAACTCGACGAAACGAGCGACGTGCAGGGCGGCCGCACCGAGTCCGAGCAGGTAAGGGACCTTCCATTGAACGGCCGCAACTGGTCGACGTTGACGGCACTGGTTCCCGGGGCCGTCGATACAGGCGGAAGCAATCAGCGCAGTATTCGCTTTGCAGGCCGTGGGTTGGATGACAACAACTTTACCTACGACGGTATAGACGCGACTAACATCGTCAATCAGGCACAGCAATCCTTCGTCCGGATTGCGATCCCTACCGACGCAATCGAAGAGTTCCGTATCGACACCATGCTCTTTACCGCAGAAAACGGAAGCACCCCCGGCGGCCAGGTGGACGTAGCCTCGAAGTCCGGCTCGAACACTTCGCATGGCGGCCTGTTCAATTTTCTGCGCAATGACATCTTCGATGCCCGCAACCCAATCATTCCGACCAGGCTTCCGTTCCGCCTCAACCAATTTGGGGGCGACGTTGGCGGCCGGCTCATCCGTGACGGTAGCTTCTTCTTCTTCACTTACGAGGGGTTGCGTCAAAGTTATGGCCAGCCACTATCGGGATTCGTGCCGAGCCCGGCATTCCGCGCCCAGGTGGTCGCAGCCAGTCCGGAGCTGGCGCCGATCCTCGCCGCCTATCCCGCGACAGGACTGACACCCTACGCCACGGATAGCGATCAATTCACCGGCTCCGGCCGCCAAATGGACAATGAAAACTCGGCCATGCTGCGCCTCGACCAGCATTTCTCGGCAGCCGACACAGCTTATCTCCGTTTCAACTTCGATGCGGCTTCGAGCGACAATCCCTCAGATGCCCTCAACGACAGGCAACTCACAACGTCGCGGCCTGTCAATGGAGAACTCGAAGCATTGCACATATTTTCAACGAAGCTCGTGAATGAATTGAAGTTCGGCTTCAATCGCAGTACAGTCTTCACAACCAATCAGGGACTGACAAACCTACCCTACTCTGTAGCCGTCGCTGGCCTCACCACCCTGGCCAACAACGAGCTCAACCTTGGCGTGGGCAATTCCTTCTCTTATATCGACAATCTGACCTTGGCTCGCGGGCCTCGCACATTGAAGTTCGGCGTAGAGGTTCGCCGCATCCAGCTCGACCAGGGAAACACCGCCAACGGGACGATCGTCTATTCTTCACTGAATCTTCCTAGTTCCAGTTTTCTCGTCAACGCCGTCTCTTCCGCCACATTCAATCAACAGCTGCCAGTGAATGGCATGCGCAAGACCGCGGTGTATACCTATGCGCAGGACGAGTGGAAGCCGCGGCCCAATTTCACCCTGAATCTCGGCGTCCGCTACAGCTTCTACAACATTTTTCACGAAGCTAACGGAAAGGCCAACCCTTTCGACTTCGCAACGTGCGGTGCGGCGGGTTTCTGTGGCGTGGGCGCCAGTTTCGGCAACCCAAACACGCTCGACATCGACCCGCGCATGGCGTTTGCCTGGTCGCCTGCCGCTCTTGGAGCCGGAAAAACGGTGATTCGCTCGGGATTTGGGCTGTACCACGGCGATGGCCAACTCGACGACCAGAATGTACCCATCAAAAACGAGGTGGGCGCCTACTCGCTCAGCACCAAGTCAACCCCCGGGCTTTCTTACCCCATAACGCCCTTTCTCAACGGCTCTGGCACGATATCTGCGAATGCGGACGACCGCAACCGCAAAGACATGTACGTCATCCAATGGGGACTCTCCGTTCAGCGAGAGCTTTCCCACGATCTGGTCGGCACGCTCTCGTACGTAGGAAGCAAAGGCAATTTCGAACTGATCACGTCGTACGTCAACCTCATCAATCCGGCTACAGGCACTCGTCCCAATCCCGCATTCGGCCAGGTGAGATGGCGGGGCAATTTGAACAGCAGCTCCTACGATGGCTTCATCACCAGTCTTCAGCGCAACTTTACCCATGGTTTGCTGGTCTCCATCAACTACACCTATTCCCACCAGATCGACCAGGATGCACCTGGAGGTGGGGACTCGGACAATCCGCAGAATCCAGCCTGCATGGCGTGTGAGCGAGCCTCGGGTGACTTCGACGTGCGTCATGGTGTGAACGCCAGCGTGGTTTACGATCTGCCCTTCGGGAATGGAAAGGCGTTCTTCTCCCAACCCGGAATCGCCAGAGCGTTGCTGGAACGCTGGAGCCTGACCGATATCGTCGAGGCGCGTACGGGAATGCCGCTCAATGTCATCTATCCGCGATCCAGTTCGACGGTCGCCACCGGCTATACCACCAATCAGCGTCCAAATCTCGTTCCCGGAGTTTCACTGACGCCATCGGGTGGAAAGTTGATCCGTGGAACCGAGGAAAACTGGATCAACCCTGCTGCATTTACCTCTGTTCCAAACTCGAGCTATGGCGATGCCCAACGCAACATCGCGCGCGGACCTAACCTGTGGCAGACCGACCTAGGTCTCTCCAAGCGCATACCACTTTCTGAGCGGGTCCAACTCCAGTTCAGATGCGAAGCCTTCAACCTATTCAACCGTGCCCAGTACAGTTTGCCACTGGAAGAAATTTGGGTGCCCGCCTCCGCGACCGCGCCAGCAAGCATTGAGCCACAGGTGTCAACAGCAAGCAAAACGTCGATTGGAACTGGCACGCCGCGCGAGATTCAGTTCGCAATGCGCATGCAATTCTAAGGGCAAGAATGCGCTGCGTTTCCACGGTCAAGATACCAAATACGATTCGTTCTGACTTTTAATGGATTAACCTTGTGAAACGGCCCCGCACTTTCATGTGGGAGGATAATGAGTCGCCTAATGCAAAAGTACATTCAGCAGGACTGAATGCGGGCCAGAAAACGAGGGCGCAAACTGGAGCGCAGTTCGCAAGCCGGCTTTGTATCTTATGAATTCTAAAGTGCTTCAGTATCATCCGCGCCGCACTAAGTCTCTTAAAATCAGTTTATGACTTCCCTCATAACCCAAAGTTCGCTGGTTCAAATCCAGCCCCCGCAACCAATAAAATCAATATGTTAAGGGGACCCTTGGGTGCTTTGAGGGCGCAAGAAGATGCGCCCTGGAATATTCCGCTCCTGCCAAGCCGCTGTGCCTGCTTCCACTTGTCTGGCGGTGGCCCAAGACACTGGACCGCCGAGCCCTGTGATGCCTCTGCGAAGTTCTGGTGAGCCTCCTTCGAAATTGAACCACTGAACATCGGATCCGTTCAGTGCTCGCATTCGCAGGCCTCCATAACGTGGTGGGGACGATGGTCCGTGGTGGCCGCATTACTACCAGCTATCCTTCGCTTTCTGCTGGCGGGACCAGAGGAATTCCACTATCTGGTGAATATCCTCATCGCTCAGTACGGTCTTCCACGCAGGCATGTAAAGGGGCGGCGTGGGCCCGGCGGCGTTCTCCAGCGGCGGCGCCCGACCGTTCCGGACTACCGCGATGATCTCATCCTTTGTGTAGTCATCCGAGATGTGCAGCAGCGACGGCACCTGTCCGCCCTGCGCGTTGGGATTGGCGAGACCGCCTTCGAGTTCGGTGCCGTGGCAACCGGCGCAGCCGAAGCGCGCGAATTGGCGCTTGCCGGCTTCGATCGCGGCATCCTGAGCCGTCAGGGGCTTCAGGTGGTGAGAGAGAATCGCTTGTGCGTCGTCCGGGGTGGCATTGGCCATAAACGACACCAGTGCCTTGCGGGCGTTGGTTTCCAGGTCATATTCGGGCATGGAAGTGCCAGGGTACACCAGCTCCGGATTTACTAACTGCTCGTCGAGCCATTCCAGGGAATGGCGCTTGGTCACGCCCAGCAGATCGGGGCCGGTCTTGGAGCCCACGCCCCCTATGGAGTGACAGACGATGCAGTCCTTCTGTGTGAAGAGCTGGCGGCCGAAGTCCGCACTGGGAATCAGGCGAACGCTGGAATAATAGCTGCCCATCTCCTCGTTGGTAAGAGACAGCATGAAATAGGTGAGCGCCTTGGCCTGCTCCCGCGTGAAGTGGAAGTTCGGCATCGCCGAGCCTGCGGATACGACGGCCGGCGCGAGGAAATGCTTTTCCAGCCAGTCGGGCGAGCGATGGTTGGCGCCTTCCCCAGTGAGATCGGGACCGATACTTCCGCCCACTCCGTTGAGCTTGTGGCAGCCCCGGCAGCCCTGGGTTTCAAACAGGTGGCGGCCGGCGGTGAGTTCGGGAACGCCGGGGACTTCCCCTTCCTTGTGGCAGCGCCCGCAGGACGCGCGGATGTATTCGCGAGCCAGCAGCGGGTTGGGCCAGAACTCCACCTTCCCGTGGGCGTCATCCTTGTTGGTGGCCAACCCTTGCCCGCCATGGCAGATCGTGCACCCGAACCGCGAAGGGATATGCGGTCCCAGTCCCTCGTGATAGCGGAACGGTTCAGCCGCATTCTTCATGGTGGGATCGTCCACGCCCATGTGGCAGGTGGTGCATCGATCGACGCGTTGCAGCCCGGTGAGCATCACCTGGTGGATCTGAGGCGGCGTGGCCAGCACGGCGGCCTTGGCGGCGGCATTGGGCTCACCCTGCGCTTCGAGTTGAAGGAACTGGCGCTGATAGATCTTCCACGATGGGGTGGAGGCCTGCCACAGGGCAGCCAGCATCAGCACCAGTGAAGCTATACTCAGCAGAAAAAAGATCTGCGGCAGTCGGCGTGTCATTTACTCACCCCCCGCAATCACGTGTATCCATGGTGGAACGAATGCCCAGCCGGGACCGCGGAAGAAGGTTCCAATCACGATCAGAAGCACGTTCACAGCGACAAATCCCGTGAACAGCCAGATGGCCCATCTCCGGTCTTGCGGACGGCGGCTGGGATTGCGATCGAAATAGGGTATCGCGAGCAGCGCCAGCACCATCAGGGCGGGCGCGATAACCCCGCCGATCAGCGCCGAATGACTCACCAGTTCCTGCAGGCCCAGGAAGTACCACGGCGCCTTGGCAGGATTCGGGGTCTTGGCGGGGTTGGCCATTTCTTCCAGAGGCGCATGCATGAAGAGCGATATCGCCATAACCCCGGTGACGGTGACCATCAGCGCGATGGCTTCGCGAAAGAAGGCGTAAGGATACGAAAAGACCGCATCGTCTTCCTCATCCGGTTCGACAGTTTCGAAGATGGGCTTACCGGTGACAACCTCCATCAACCCGTAGGTCTTAGTGGGCGAGGCCGCTACGGTCTTCATGGCGACCGCCGATGCGGGGGCGCCGATGGTCACCAGTTCGCGCTCCGGCTGTTTCACCTTCAGCTTCCACACCGGACGCGACAGGCCGCCGTCCTTGCGGACGCGCCAGAAGTGCACGATGGTGAACAAGATCATGGCCGCCGGCAGCACCGCCACATGCAGCACGTAAAAGCGGATCAGCGCGCCTTCGCCCACGCCGTGGCCGCCGAGAAGCAATTCGCGCAATTGGCCGCCGACGAGGGGAGCATAACTGCCGATGTTAGTGCCCACCGTAATGGCCCAGTAGGCAAGCTGGTCCCAGGGAAGCAGGTAGCCGGTGAACGAGAGCCCCAGCGTGAGCAGCAACAGGACTACGCCGATGACCCAGTTGAACTGGCGCGGTTTTTTATAGGACCCGGTGTAGAACACGCGGCACATGTGCAGAAACACGCAAATCACCATGCCGTGTGCCGCCCAGCGATGCATGGCGCGCAGGAACGGGCCGAGGAACACCACGAACTGCAGGTCCTTCATGTCCTGGTAGGCGTGCGTGGGGGTCGGCCGGTAATAGCACATCAGGGCAATGCCTGTCGTAACCAGGATGAGGAAGAGGAAGAAGGTGATGAAGCCCAGGTAAAAGCTGTGCCTGAAGCGGAGATGCTCTTTCTTCACCTTGGCGGGATGAATGTGCAGCCATACGTTCAGGAACACCAGCTCCGACTTGCCCTTGTCGGTGGAGAGCGGGTCCCGCCGCACGATCGATTGCCAAATTTCGCGGATCACATTCATGGCTACACCATTAACCGATAGCTGGAAGGCACGGACTTATCTTTGTCGATGCGGAGCTGGCCATCGCGCGCCAGAGTGACTTCGAACCACTGCAGCGGCTTGGGCGCGGGACCGTGCTGCACGGCACCGTCTGCGCCGAATACGCTCCCATGGCAGGGGCAGTGAAATTTCTGATCGCTCTGGAAGTGCGCCACCGTGCAGCCCAGGTGCGAGCACACGGCGCTCGCCACCGCAAATCCCTTGTTCCGGTCCCGGAAGACGTAGATCTTCTCGTCGGCAAGAAAAGTGGGTACACCGAAGGCGAAGTCGGCCGGATTGCCGATCTTGAACGCCTGGGGTGGCTCGTAAAATACGCTGGGGACAAGATACCGGACGACCGCTCCGAAGCTGACCGTGACCCCTGAGACGAGGGCAGCGAATCCCGCTCCGCCCCAACCCAAAAACGATCTGCGATTCATGCGTCTGCTCTCCCTATTCGAAGACTTCGCGTTCCTGGCGTTCGAGTGATTCCATGGTGATGGCGGCGGTGGGACACCGGTCGGCGCACAGGCCGCAACGTATGCATTTTTCCTCGTTCTTGATGATGGCCCCAGCCTGGCCCAGTTTCAAATTTGCGGCCGGCATGCCATATCGCTGCTCGATCAATGCGTCGTACCGCGCGTCGCCGCTGGCCTGCACGAGGTCAATCAGGCGCAGGCAGTTCTCGGGGCAAACGTCCACGCACCCCGCGCAGAGAATGCATTTCGATCCGTCGAAGATTGTGTTCACCTGGCAATTGAGGCAGCGCCGGCCCTCGGCGCGGCCCTGCTCTTCGTCAAATCCAAGTTCCACCTCTGCGATCCCGACGCGGCGGTTGGCCGGCAGGACGGGCATGGTCTGGCGCGGGGTGGTGAGGAAGCCCCTGGGCATTTTCCAGTTCGGCAGAATACGGAAGCGGCTCTTCACCGTCTTTTCGGTTTTGCCGTTGAGGTAGAGGTGAATGGAGCGCGCCGATCGATGTCCGTTGGCGACGGCCTCGACCAGAACGCGCGGACCGAAGGCGACATCTCCGCCCGCAAACACGCCGGGGGCGGTTGTGGTGAGGTCCTCGTTGATCTTGAGAATGCCCCGCGGGGTCACCTCGACTCCATCATCGGGGTTGAGATAAGAGAGGTCGGCCTGCTGCCCGATGGCCAGGATCACGCTCTCGCACGGGATGATTTTTTCTTCGTCACTGAATACGGGGTTGAAGCGCCCGTTCTCGTCGAACACGTTGATGCAGCGGCGCACCTTCAGGCCGGTGACCACGCCGTTCGAGCCCATCACTTCCTTCGGTCCCCAACTGTTGTCGACCACAATGCCTTCGTGCTCGGCTTCTTCCACTTCGCCTTTCCACGCCGGCATCTGGGCGCGCGATTCCAGGCTGACCATGTGCACTTGCTCGGCGCCCGAGCGCATCGCCATGCGGGCCGCGTCCAGGGCCGGCTGCAGGCTCTTTTCCTCTTCTTCGAGAGCGGGGAAATCGACGGCTTCGTGCACCAGGCGCACTGCGGCGCGCGCCACGTCGATGGCCACGTTGCCACCGCCCACCACCGTCACCCGTTTGCCCAGTTGGATCTCGAAGCCGAGGTTGACGTTGATGAGGAAATCGACGCCGTTGTATACGCCCGCATAATGCGCGCCGGGAATCTTTAGATCACGGCCCTTGTTCAGTCCCGTGGCCAGCAGTACCGCGTCGAATTTGGAGCGCAGGTCGGAGAAAGCGATATCGCGCCCGATGGTCACTCGGGTATGCAGTGTGACCCCCATGGAGAGAATGTTTTCGACTTCCATCTTGATGATTTCCCGGGGAAGTCGAAAATGCGGAATGCCGAGATAAAGCATGCCGCCGGGCACCGGCGCCGACTCGAACACCTCCACCGTGTAGCCCAGCAATGCCAGATCGTGGGCGCAGGTCAGCCCACAGACGCCGGCGCCCACCACCGCCACTCGCTTATCGCGTTTGGCCGCAGGCGGCTGCGCCTTGCGCACCGGATCGTGACCCATGCCGAGGTTGTGGCGGTCCGTCGCGTAGCGCTTCAGCGCGCAGATGGCGATCGGCTCGTCGATCTTGCCGCGGCGGCAGTTGTCTTCGCATGGATGGGCGCAGATCCGGCCCAGCACATACGCAAACGGATTGGGAGCGCGCGCCGTCATGTACGCCTCTTCATCGCGCGAGATCCCGATGGCCTGAACGTAGCGGCCACATTCGGTGTGAATGGGGCAGGCATTCTGGCAAGGAATGTTCCTGTCGAAATACTCGCGACCCGGAATGGTGACGGTGTAACTCATGCGTACCCGCTGATTCATTTCGGTTAGGTCGATCGCATTCTGGAGAGAGGCCCCGGCGAATCGTTGATCGCGTTCGCCGGGCTCGGACGGGAAGCCGCGGATGCAACCGGGCTAGTGTTGCTGCGCCTTCAGCTTTTCAATCTCTTCGTCGGAAAGCGATTTGAAGAACGCCGAAGGGTTCTTATCCTTGCGCGTGTCTTGGTCGTAGGCTAGAAATTCGTAGATGATTTTGCCTTGGTTGTCGCTGATACCGGAGTTGGGCTTGTGCATCATGCGCTTGACATACCGCTCCCATTCCGGCTTGGTCATCGCGGTATTGATGGGCCGCGCGATGGTATGACACTTGGCACACTTGTCGGCGAATACCTTGTAGTTCTTTTGTTGGTCGGCCGGATAGGCGGAAACGTCGATGCTGGCCTGACCCTTGTCCTGGGGCAGGGTGACATTGCTGGATTGAGCCGCCGCGAAAGCGGGCGCGGCTATCAGGGCGAGAGCAGTCAATCGAATCACTGGATGCATAAGGCTTCTCCTTACCACATGAAGCGGAAATCAAGCTTGAACAGTTTGTCCGTGGACCCCAGCAGCGCCACAGGATCACCATCGTGCTCCTGGTTGTAACTGGCGCGAACCACTACGTTACCCATTTCGGTGAGGGCATGTTCCATGCCGACCCCCCATGCACGTGTATGCGCTTTGGCCTGTAACGGAATCTGGGCAGTCCCACGATCAAGGCGCGCCATGAATACGGTGCCGGTCTTCAGGTAGTAATCGGCCTCGCCTCGGTAGGTGTCCTGGGTGTAGTTGCCCACCGGGTCTGTCGAGACGGCTTTCCAGTCATCACGTCCGTGCATGTAGCCGCCCAGAAGATCGAGCTTGTCAAAGAAGAGGTAATTGCCAAATACTCCTTCTCGCTCGAAAACCGGACGGTACGTGAACTCGGTGTCGCTGCCGGCGTTTTGTAGCTGGTCCTTTGAGCCGCGATACATAATCGCGGTGACACCGCCATCAGGCCCAAACCAGTAGTCTGCATCCACCCAGACATCCTTCGAGTTCTTGGTCGAAGCATTCAGGATCGTGCTCCCATCGGCGGCGAGGCCGTTTGTCACCTTGGCCGAGATCGCGAAGGCATTTTTGAAGTAGTTGGACGCCCAGGTGTAGCCGAAATCGATTCCGACGGGCGCCTGGTCGAGCGAAAAGCCGATCGGATCAGTCTGTGTGAGCGTGAAAGCGGGGTCAGCAAAAAGGTTGTAGAACATTGCGGCGCGCGTGCCTTCCCCTTCCTGCATGTGGATCTGGCCGCCCTTGACGAAGTAGCTGCTGTTCGCGCGGCCCCCCGTCCAAACGCCGAATCCCTGCTCCAGGCCGTTGCTTCCGTCCTGATACATCTCGTAGTGACCGAAATATGAGAACCCGGTGTCGGGCACTGCTCCGGCAACAAAGAATGCCGCCTCGTCGAGATTGAAGCTGGACGTGGTCGATGATGCAGTGGGCGGCGTAGCCCCGGTTTCGGCCACGTTCTTGTCTTCCGTCACGCTGCCTTGCAAGAGAATCGCGAAGGAATTTGCCAGACTGAACTTCGTGTTCCTATCGAGTTCGGTGATTTTCGGAGCAGCCTTGCTTCCGTCCATCTCGTCGGGCGGCATCCGGTATCCCAGGCGTTTGAACATGTAACCGTTCTTATTCAGGGCGGGAGGTACGGTGTGGCACTGGTAACAGCGCACTCCGTACTTGCGGGCAAAGGCAGGAATTGCGTGCGAGGGCGCCGGCAGCAGGATGGTAATTGCGAAAACACACGACGCTGCTCGTACGATGGGGGACCAGGGCTTCATATGGGGCTCCTGATTTGCTTAAAGCATGACAGTAGCCAAACGCGCCTGGAGTGATTTCAATCACTTAGGAAGGAAGATTTTCGGTGTTTGAGGAATTCATTCCCCATTTTCCGGCTGCAACTGCGGAACGGATTCCCCAACTGCCGCATCGGGATCGCGCCTCAGGAGGGCGTAAAAGGTCTTGCGGTCCACGCCCGCCTCTCTGGCAGCGGCGCTGATGTTTCCCCCGCAGCGTGCCAGTACGGCTTGTGCATAGGCTGATTCGAAACCGGCCAGATAGCGTTCGCGCGCCTCTTTCCATGGAAGCGCCGCGAACGTGGAACTCGCGTCTGGTGAGGGAGAGTCTTCTTCGATGTCGCGAGGGTCCAGCACTCCGCCGGGGTGCAGAGCCGCAATCCGTTCAATCACGTTCTTGAGTTGACGAACGTTCCCCGGCCAGCGCTGGTGGATGAGCGCTTCACTGAACTGCGGAGAAGCAGAGAGGGTTTTGCCATACCGCCTGGAAAATCTCTCCAGAAAAAAGCGCCCAAGGTACGGAATGTCTTCCGGACGCTCCCGCAGGGGCGGCAGCTTCACCGTGACCACGCCAAGACGATAGTAAAGCTCTTCGCGAAACGCTCCGGCCTTGATTTTGGCTTGCAGATCCTGATTGGTGGCGCAGACAATGCGGCAATCCACCTTGATCTGCGTGAGGCCGCCGACGCGGCGCACTGCCCGCTCCTCCACAAACCGAAACAGGCGAGTCTGCAATTCCACGCCGAGGTCCCCGATCTCATCCAGGAAAAGCGTGCCCCCGTCAGCGGATTCGATGAGTCCCTTCTTGGTGCGCTCAGCGCCTGTAAATGCGCCACGTTCATAGCCGAATAGTTCGCTCTCGATCAGTGAGCCGGGCATCGCACTGCATTCCACTGGAACAAACGCGCCCTCCCTGCGTCGGCTGAGGTTGTGAATCAACCGCGCCGTGACCTCCTTACCGGTGCCACTCTCGCCGAGAATCATGATGGTGGCGTCGGTCGGAGCCGCGCGACGGCATTTATCCATTTGTTCGAGCATTGCCGGGCTGCGGCTTTGCGCGGCTTCGGTTTCGCCCAGCGACTCCAGCCGGCCCTTTAGCTCCTGTACTTGCTGTTCCAGTAAAGTGTGCGCAAGGGCACGATTCACCACCAGCAGAAGATCTTCGCGTTTGAACGGTTTTTGCAGGTAGTCGAATGCGCCATTGCGCATGGCCACCACGGCTCCTTCCACCGAGCCGAAAGCCGTCAGAAAGACGATGGGCAGATTCGGATGTGCCTGGTGGAGACGCGCGAAGACTTCCTCGCCCGACATGCGGGGCATCTTCATATCCAGCAGTACAAGGTCAGGCGCACGCGAAAGAGCTTCCGCCAGAGCTTTGGCGGGATCGACGAAGGCCATCACCGTTATCCCCGGCAGGCGCAACATTCGCTGGATATTTTCCCCCAGGGCAGCCTCGTCGTCGATCACGAAAATGCGGCTCATTGCGAGGCTCCCGGGACAAACCAGTGGTACGGTTGGCCGCGTGCGAATCGCGCCGGGGGCAGTTCCACTGTGAATCCGGCCCCACCACTCTCTCTGGTTGCGTATCGGATGCGGCCATCATACATATCCAGAAGGCTGGCTGCCAAAAACAGCCCCAGCCCCAGCCGCTCACGCCCACTGCTCTGCGCCACGAAGGGTTCGAACAAATGAGATTGGATCGCCTCCGGCACCCCCGGACCGTTGTCGTCAACATGGATCACCACAGCGGCTCCTGCCGTACGATAGGGATCCAGCCGAATTCGGATTTCTCCTTTATCACGTCCTTCCAGAGCTTTCAGCGCGTTCGTGAGCAACGTGCGCACAACCTCGCCGACCACGTGTTCGGGGACATCGACTCGCGGGGCCTCGGCAATCTCCTCGAGAAGCACGATCGCCTGACCCTCGGCCTGTGCACGGTAAGCGCCGACGGCGTCCTTGACAGCCCCGGCCGGATCGGACGCCTCAAAAATTTCGCCCCCGCGTTCCCGTCGCAGGGCCTGCAGCAGCGTGGTGCCGATGCGGCCCATGTACCGGGTCTCCTTCAGCATCTGCTCAAGGTCCGCGCAGAGCGCCGCATCTTCCTTGCGCTCCTCCAGCAGTACCTCCAGGCGGCCCGCAACGATTGCCAGGGGGTTATTGAATTCGTGCATGAACCCGGCAGTGAATTGCCCCAGGAGCGTAAGCTGGTGCGAAAGCCGCGCCTGCTTGTCTGCGGCTTTCAGTTCTTCTCTTAGCCGCCCCGTGCGGTATCGCACTGTATCCAATTGGAGCTTCAACTGCGCAACAGACTCGTCCAGCCCAGCGTTGGCCGCGCGTAGCATCCTCTCCCGCCGGGCCAAGTAAATCATCGCTGGCAAAGGCGCCAGCAAGGCGCAAACCAGAATCGCGGCCGCACGTGGAGCGAAAGTGGACGGCAGCGCCAATAACAAGATTGCCGCCGGGGCAACAACCCAAAGCCCGCTCGCCCAAAGAGCAAGGTGACTGGCCAACGAGTTGTTCGCCATCAAGCATCGCCTCCCGTGTGTCCGATTGCGTGAAGGCGATCTTAGATTTCGCAACCCCTATTCGGCAATCTTCACCGCAGGACGCGGATCGGCGGCGCCGAAAATCTTCGAAATCACCTCAGATTCTGTGAGAACCCTTGCCGACGTTCGACTTTGCCGTTCAGAAATGATCTCATCGTTTGCTCGCCTTTTCTCGCATCATCAGAAACCGTGCCATGTCGTTCAAATGCTCATTGGGCGATTAGCTCCAAAGAAGCGGACCCAAGACGTGCAGGAAGTCGCTCTTCCAGCCCCTCAAGCGCTGGTCCATCGTCAACTAGGCCAACAACAAGCAAATCAAGCCAGGTGGAAGGAGAAAGAAGTTGCTCAATGCACAAGTTCGTTCAGCAGGATTGAAAAGGATCAGAGAAAGCGGGGGCGCAAGCTGGAGCGCAGTTCTCAAGCTAGGTTTGTATCTTATCGATTCTAAAAGTGCTTCCGGTATCATCCGCGCCGCACTAAATCTTTTAAAGTCAGTTGATGACTTCCCTCATAACCCGAAGGTCGCTAGTTCAAATCCAGCCCCCGCAACCAGTTAAATCAATAACTTAAGCGGACCCTTGGGGTATTTGAGGGCGCAATTACATGCGCCCTGGAATATTTCGCTCCTGTCAGTCTGTTCTGTCTCGCTTCAGATTTCGGGCTGGATAAATGCACATCGCGTCGGTCCGGTCGGCCGGATCCCCGTGGATTTCCGCCATGCAGAGGAGCATTTGTCGATGCGCAGTAGACGATTGCGTCCCTACGCTCAGTGGAATTTTGAGCGAAAATCCAACTGTTAGGGGGCGGGGCGACTGCGGATGACTTTCCCGGACAGAAGATAATTTGAGGGCCTCGAACGTCGCTGCGAATCTGCAAGATGCACAAGATATCTCTCCAATACATTTATGCAGCGGGCCTATCACCGCCCCCCTTCGGTCACGGAACCAAAAACGCGTATCGACCGAGGCCGCAGGAACGTCATCCCGGACTTCGACATATGGAGAAAAGCGTTTTACTATTGACGCGGCTCAACTATCACGGATTCTTGCAGGATGAAGACTTCCTCAAGTTTCCTCTTATTTGCCGGCTGCCGCGGTAGCTGTCGAGTAGCAGTCGACGCTGGCGGAAGGAATTGCGCTTCCGTTCGGATAAGCCACTCCATTTTCTAGAGGACCTATTAGGTTGATGGGCAAGCGAAGAACGCCAATGACAAAGGTCTCAACAGCAAGGAGCACCCGTTCCGCACGATCAACGCAGCAGCCCAGGGGCTGCGGTCGGGCAGAGGCGGAGCGCGGCCCGAGTTCACTACGAGTTCCCCATTGGAGTTAGAAGGTTCCTTAGGATGGGTTCAGTCAATTGCTGTTGTTCTCCGCGCTACTGTGCGCCTTCTGCTTTGCCGGAGTTCACGGTTGGAGTATTTATGAACACACTGTACGAGCTCCGCACACTCGCTCTTGGCATCGCCGTGGCCCTTTCGGTGGCGGTGGGTTGCAACGCACAGAATCCGATCATACAAACCAACTTCACGGCGGATCCTGCGCCGATGGTTTACAACGGGACAGTCTATCTCTACACCAGCCACGATGAAGACGACGCCACCGGATTCCATATGCTCGACTGGAAGCTCTACACATCCACCGACATGGTGAACTGGACAGATCATGGAAGCGTCGCGTCGCTGGAGACTTTCCCGTGGGCAACCCAGAGCAACGACGCATGGGCGCCACAAGCGATCGAGCGAAACGGCAAGTTTTACCTCTATGTCCCGATCAGTGTGCCGAGTTCGCCCAAAAACGTTATAGCTGTGGCAGTAGCAGACACTCCTTTCGGCCCGTTCAAGGATGTGCTCGGGCATCCGCTGATCGAGGGAGCCATCGGGAACATCGATCCCACGGTCTTCATCGACGACGATGGCCAGGCATATCTCTACTGGGGGAATCCGAATCTGTGGTACGTGAAGCTGAATCGAGACATGATTACGTATTCGGGCGAGGTTGTGAAGGTCGATTCCAAACCTGAGAATTATCAGGAAGGTCCTTGGTTTTATAAACGAAACCGCAAGTACTACATGGCGTATGCCTCGCACTGTTGCCCGGAAGGGATCGGCTACGCCATGAGCAACAACCCCACCGGTCCCTGGCAATACAAGGGCATGATTATGCAGCCCGACGGCAGATCTTCGGGAAACCATCCGGGGATCATCGACTATAAAGGGAGCTCGTACGTCTTCGGCTTCAATTACGCCTTCAACTTCGCGCTGACGGATATTCATCGCGAACGGCGTTCTGTCACGCTGGCAAAGTTTTCCTACAATCCCGACGGCACGATCTCAACGCTTCCGTGGTGGAGCGAAGAAGGGGTTCCTCAGCTCGGTACTCTGAATCCGTTTGTTCGGGTCGAGGCGGAAACCATGGCATGGGAATCCGGACCGACCACGGGTGTCTGGGCAACCGGTGTGAGAACAGCGCAGGATGACAAGCGTGGCGTGTACGTCACCGATATCAAAAACGGAGATTTCATCAAGGTACGCGGAGTGGATTTTGGCAGCAATCAGGCCTCGAGCTTCACTGCGAGTGTTGCAAGCGGCTCCCATGGAGGGTCGATCGAAATGCACCTGGAAAGCGTCGACGGGCCGCAGATCGGCTCACTGCGGGTTTCATCCACCGGAGGGTGGAACACATGGCAGGCGATGACGACGATCGTCTCCGGCGCTACCGGTACGCACGACCTTTACTTTGTTTTCCGAGGCGACGCTACGGGGCAGCTCTTCAACTTCGATTATTGGAAGTTCAGCAGCAAAGGCGCCAAGCAGCCGAAATCGTGAAACTCCGCGTGGGTTTGCGGCAGCTTGAAGCGAAAGGGGATGGAATGGGTTCTCAGATTGATCGTTATCTGGATTGGAAAATGCCAGTCTTGAAGTTGGCACCGATTTTCATCGGAGCATTGTCGCTGGGAGCGGTAGCGATGGCCCAGAGTGGGGCGCTGGTGCTGGAGCGTGAAGGCCGTGTGATCTCGTTGGAGCCCTACGCCCCAAACGTAGTGCGCGTGACCATGAGCACCGATAAGGCCAAAGCTTCAGGCCGCCCTGGCTATGGGTTCGTAGCCCAGCCTTTGGCACAAGGATGGACGCACGAGCGCGATTCCGAAGGCTACGAGGTATTCCGGTCGGCCCGGATGGTTGTGCGCGTTTCGCCTGAGAACCGTCCAAAGGAGAAACTATCGCAGCCCATGCCACTCGATGCGTTGAATCTCCAGTTGCGAGAACCGTACTTCGGAGGTGGGGGCAGCCGCCGACCTAATGACGAGGTACAGGTAACCACGGCGGACGGCAAGACGTTGCTGCATATGCGTAGCTGGGCGATGTTGCCGGAAGATGCAACGGTGGCTGTGGCTGACGCGGGGGCGAAGGGCTACAAGATTGCGGCCGCGTTCGATTCGCCGGCGAGCGAACACTACTATGGACTGGGGCAGCAGCAGAAAGGCTGGATGGATCTCCGGGACCACGAGATTCGCTGCTGGCATGACTACGGCGCACTGGGGGGCGAGAACGTTTGTGTGCCTTTCATGGTGTCAAGCCGCGGCTATGGCCTGGTATGGGATAACCCATCCAAAACGACCATCGATCTGGGATTCAATGGGCGAAATACGTGGTCGTCCGAGGTAGGAGAGCGCGTCTCGTATTTCGTCATCGCTGGAGAGAGCAGTGACGAAATCTATGAAGGTTACCGCTTGCTCACCGGCGTTACACAAATGCTGCCAAAGCCGGTTTATGGGTACATCCAGAGCAAGGCGATCTATCCGACTCAGGATCAGATTCTCGATGTAGCCAAGGAATATCGCCAGAAGAAGCTGCCGCTGGACGTGCTCGTGGTGGACTTCCTTAACATGACCAAACAGGGTGAACTTGACCTGGATCCAAAGCGATGGCCGGATCCGGCTGCGATGAATCGCGAACTGCACGCTATGGGTGTGAAGACGCTTTTGAGTGTCTGGCCGCACTTTGCAGCAGGGACGCAGTTCTATGACGAGCTGCTCAGCAAAGGCTGGTTGATTCTGGACCGGAACGGCGCACCGGATTCGGGCGGCTATAGGAAAAACATCGGACCGAATCTCGACACAACAAACCCGGAGGCCGCCAAGTGGTTCTGGGAGAAGATACGCGATCGCTACGTAAAGCCCTACGGTTTCGACTACATCTGGCTGGATGAGACGGAACCGGACGTAGATCCGGCGAACGACAGATTCTCGATCGGTTCCGGCACGCGCTATTACAACGTGTATCCGTTGTTTCACACGGCCGCGGTGTATGACGGGTTTCGGCGCGACTTTGGGGACAGCCGCAGGGTGATGATCCTGGCCCGGGCTGCGTACCTCGGGGCACAGCGCAATGGCACGGTTTTCTGGTCGAGCGATATTGTCTCCACGTGGGATATGCTCAAGCGCTCGATCCCGGCCGGGCTAAACTTCACCGCCAGCGGGATGTCCTACTGGGACACGGACATCGCAGGATTCTTCTCGCCATCGGTTCCGGCGGATTACCACGCCGAACACAAACCACTCATAGACGGGTCGGATGTGCGCGGCACGATTGGGAACTATGAGGATTATCCGGAGTTGTTTGTACGATGGTTTGAATGGGGAGCCTTTCAACCGGTGATGCGCGCGCACGGCGAGAGAAATCACAACGAAGTCTGGTCCTACGGAAAGCAGGCTGAACCGATTCTCGCCAAGTATTTGAAGCTTCGCTACCAGCTTCTGCCTTACACGTACTCGGTGGCCTATCGTAGCTACCAGACAGGTGCTCCCTATATGCGAGCGTTGTTCATGGATTTCCCGGCTGATCCGAAGGCCGCCGATATCCCCGATGAGTATATGTTCGGTCCGGCATTCCTGGTGGCTCCGGTGAGCGAGCAGGGCGCGACATCGCGGACGGTGTATTTGCCCGCAGGCTGTGACTGGTACAACTACTGGACCAACCAGCGGCTGCACGGCGGACAGACGATTGACGTGGATGCTCCCATCGACACGCTGCCGCTGTTTGTAAGAGCGGGAAGCATCGTGCCGCTTGGATCCGAGATCGAGAGCGCAACTGAGCCGCAAACGATCGCAACCGTACGCGTGTACCCGGGAGCGGACGCCAGCTTTACCCTGTTTCAGGATGACGGCACAACGTATGGATATGAAAAGGGTGCCGGTTCGCTCACCAAGCTGACATGGGATGACAAAACGCAACGGCTCAATCATGAAGGTGCGCCGGCATGGTCTGGGCCGGACACGTCTGTCGTAAAACTTGTAAGTAAGTAGAGGTGTTGTGAATCCCCTCGACGATTGTCCCGAACGGTCCCAGTGATGAGCGCTTTGGAGGCAACCCGATCATGAACCGATCTTTCGTGATCCGGTTCCAGACGGGCCTTTTCAGCCAGACTGGGAATCGCTCAAGTCCTACCAGCGTCCCGATTGGTACTGCGACGCGAAACTCGTAATATGGGCGCCCTGGAGCCCGCAATGCGTCCCTGAGGATGGCGACTGGTACGCGCGCAACATGTACATTCAGGGAACAACGCAATACGAGTTTCATGTAAAGACCTATGGCCACCCCTCGAAGTTCGGATACAAGGATGTTTGTCATCTGTGGAAGGCGGAACGATGGGATCCCGAAGCTCTGATCAAGCTTTACAAGAGCGCAGGCGCTGCCTATTTCGTTGCCCTGGCTACCCATCACGACAATTTCGATTGCTGGAATTCGAAGTACCACCCATGGAACAGTGTCAAGGTGGGTCCGAAGAGCGACATCGTGGGAACGTGGGCCAAGGTCGCGCGTTCCCACGGATTGCAATTTGGCGTAAGCCATCACGGCACGCCAGGCCGCGTGTGGGATGAGTTTCTGCCTGTGCGCTACAAGAGCGACACCAGCGGACCGCTTGCGGGAGTTCCGTACGATGGCATGCAGACCATCGCCGATGGCAAAGGGAAATGGTGGGAGGGCATTGACCCGCAGATTCTCAACGGTAAACCACACCTGAAGAACACGCCCTGTGACCAGAGTTCACCAGGCGTTGTTACTATTGCTCATTCAGTTCAGGGCAAGTGGGGGAAGTTGAAAATGAGATCGTTACTACTGGCGTTGGCTGTCGCATTAATCTCATGCACCAGCTGGGCCGCGGCTCCAACCGCAAAAGTGGAAGAAGGCAAGCTGCAAGGCACAATCGAAAATGGATTGACCATCTACCGGGGCATACCTTTTGCCGCGCCTCCTCTTGGCGATCTGCGTTGGCGCGCTCCGCAGCCGGCCGCCAAGTGGCAGGGGGTTCGATCCGCCGATAAATTCGCCCCGCAATGCGTGCAGAGTATCCCAGGAATAACAACCAGCGAGGACTGTCTCTATCTGAATGTCTGGTCACCGGCGAAAAAACCCTCCGACCGGATCCCCGTACTGGTTTGGATTTATGGCGGGGGGTTCAGCGTGGGAGGCACCGCTGTTCCGACGTACAGCGGGGAAAAACTCGCGCAAAAGGGCGTAGTGCTGGTCAGCATCGGCTATCGCCTGGGAGCGCTCGGATTTCTCGCGCATCCGGAACTGAGTGCGGAGTCGCCGCAACATGTCTCAGGGAACTATGGTCTGCTCGACATGATCGCCGCGTTGCAGTGGATCAAGAAAAACATTGCGGCGTTCGGCGGCGACCCAGACAAGGTCACCATATTTGGCGAATCGGCCGGAGGGATTGCGGTAAGCCAGCTGTGCGCGTCGCCTTTGGCGAAGGGACTCATTGAGGGTGCGATCTCAGAGAGCGGCGGCTCGTTTGGGCCGACACGGTCCGGCGGCGGGCCGGGCGAGAACATGCGCCCGCTCGCCGATGCCGAGCGCAGCGGTGCGGAGTTTCAAGCAAGCGCGGGGGCTTCATCGATCGCCGAACTCCGGAAGCTGCCGCCGGAGAAATTGCTAGCTGCAACGCGCGGCCTTTTCTGGCCGAATGTCGATGGATGGGTCGTTCCATCCGACCAGTTCACCATCTACGAAAAGATGCAGTTCAACGACACGCCGGTACTGGTCGGCTACAACTCGGATGAGGGCGCGACCTTCTCTCGCGAGCGCACGCCGCAGGATTACATCGACGGTGTCCGCAGGCGCTATGGAACCTTCGCCGACAGCCTGCTCAAGGTCTATCCAGCCGGCGACAAGACCGTGCCCAAGACAGCGCGGGACCTGTCCCGTGATGCTGCCTTTGGATGGGGCACCTGGACATGGGCGCGGATGCAGACCAGCCTGGGAAAGTCCAAAGCCTACTATTACTACTTCGATCAGCACCCGGACTATCCTGCCGATTCGGCGCAGGCCGGACATGGTTCTCCGCACGGTATGGAAGTGGAATACGTCTTCGGTCATCCAACGGGCGGCCCTTCAGGAAAGCCGACCGCAACCGACCTTGCGATCTCCGACGCGATGATGACCTATTGGACCAACTTCGCAAAGTATGGCGATCCGAACGGCAAGGGAATGCCCAACTGGCCTGCATACAATGATGCGAAACCGGTACTGATGTATTTCTCCCAAACCGCCCACACCGGGCCTCTTCCCAACCCGGATGGGCTCAAGGTGCTGGATGCGTACTTTGCCTGGCGGCGGTCACCAGAGGGTGTTCGGGCCTCCTCCATTGAAGATGCCAAACCGGCCACAACGAACGTAATGGGCGCGCAGTATCCGCGCGTGCTTACAGACCATACCGTTGCCTTCCAGTTCAAGGCGCCGAGCGCTCAGGCGGTCGATGTGGATATTACCGGAAAGAAATATCCCATGACGCGTGGCGCGGACGGCGTGTGGAGCGTAGTTACGCCGCCACTCGTTCCCGGCTTCCATTACTATGCGCTCGACGCCGATGGCGTGCGCATGAACGATCCAGGAAGTCACACGTATTTTGGCACGGGCATGGATGTGAGCGGTATCGAAGTGCCTGAGGAAGGGGTGAGCTACTATCTGGCGAACGATGTCCCGCACGGCGATGTCCGCATCCGCAGTTATCACTCGAAGATCACCGGCCAGTGGCGGCGCTGCTTCGTTTACACGCCCCCGGACTATGATGCCAATCCCGGGGTGCGTTATCCGGTTCTCTATCTCCAGCACGGCTCAGGCGAGGACGAGACTGGATGGATCTTCCAGGGGCACGCCAACCTGATCCTCGACAACCTGGTCGCGGAGAAGAAGGCCGCGCCCATGATCATCGTCATGGACAACGGGTATGCCTCGCGGCCAGCCGGGCCTTTTGGGCCGCCAAGCGCTGGGCCGGGGGATTTCAGCGCATTCGAGGACGTGATGACCAAAGAGGTTATCCCGATGATCGACTCGACATTCCGGACAATTCCCGACCGCGATCACCGTGCGATGGCCGGCCTCAGCATGGGAGCCAACCAGGCTTTGCATCTGGCCACCGACCATCTGGACACTTTCGCCTACATGGCAGGATTCAGCGGCACCATGAACGGCCTAAGCGGTGACGCGCTCGATCCAGCGACAGCGTTCAACGGAATATTCAAGGACGGAGCGGCATTCAATGAGAAAGTAAAGCTGCTCTGGCTCGGCATGGGTACTGAAGAGCCGGATGTCTTCCATGGATCCATTGGCGCCTTTCGCGCGATGCTGGACAAGTCAGGCATCAAATACGTCTATTTCTCATCGCCAGGCACAGCGCACGAGTGGCTCACCTGGCGGCGCGATCTGGTTGATTTCGCCCCCAGACTATTTCGGGAAGGTCCCAACTGAAATGGCTCCGGCAAAGGTGGGCGAAAACCGCCACAAGGCCAAGGGTTATTTCTTCAGCATCCTGCGAATGGCGTACTGGCAACAGCTAAGATGCGCTGCAAGATGGGCAAGGGCTGGCTTAGCTCTTACTTGCGAATCGAATCAGGAACTGCAGTACACCGACAGCATTCTTTTCATACACCGATCCGGATTGCCAAGCGCCTTGATCAGCTAATGATCTGATTAGAAAGCTTACGGCTACTGAAACGGCACGAAAGAACACGCGCCGCTTTCCATCCCTTCCCTGCGACTTGCGACGAAAAGCTTGATGCCCCGATTGTTGCTGTTCTAGCCGACGGCGATCTCGTGACCGTGGTCACTGTCGCCAGTCTCAAAGATTCCAAAGGGAAGCCGTACACAACAAACGCTAGCCGAGATATAGGGCAGTCGCTGCAACTGGTCCTTCGCGTGAACGAAAACGACAGTGTCGGCTTACTGCCCGATTCCACCTAACCCTGCCGTCTTCGGCGCCAAATAACTCAGAACTAGAGCGAAGGGATATCGGCGGCCGATGCATTCGTGGTGTCAGCTGTGCCCCTGCGCTTGTCAGCACTGGAGAAGACGCGAATCTCCAGGGAACATGTGCGTAAGCAACTGAGTTTCCGTGTTTCCTATCGGAGGCACTGTTGATTGCCTGCCGAGGGCATCTCGATGAATGTAATGGTTAAGGGCGAGAACTTCGTTATACCCGGCTTCGATGCCTCTCCATTGATCGACGGAACCTTTCCATCCGGGCCTACCCTCAATTCCTTGCCATTGAGTAGCACCGTTTGACTGAAAATATCAGTTGACGAAAGGGTGTACCGCTCTCCGCCGACCGGCAGTTTGAGCAATGCTTCAAAAGTCTTGTCCATGTTAAGAACCATGAGAGTCACGCCGCCGTTTGAATCTTTCATGCACTGCGCGTAGACGCGGACATTCTTTGCGGGCACAAGCCCTGGGTCCAGCGACCGAGTTCCCATCGTGCGCTTCCACAGAAGAGCGGCCCAATAATTGGGGCGCGGGTCCAGAGTCTCCTCGTTGAGCATGCCGTAGTCGCTGCTCGCGAGTGTGTTGTACACGATCGTTTTGACGCTTCTCTGTGCAAGAGCGCCGAACTGGTCTAGCAAGCGAAAGCTGTCGGCGAATTCGGCAGCCCAGGTATCTCCGCCGCATGATCCTTCGCCAGTTTCAGTGAGCCAGAGATTCTTCCTCGGCAGATACGCGTCACGCTTCTTCGCATAAAAGTTGTAGACGGTCAGGTCGCGGTCCAGCCACTCAGGGGTGAGTAGCTGTTTGGGATCGGCACCGCTCTCTCCCAGACAGCGATGCGAGGGCATGGAATAAAAATGGTAGGAGAAAGCGTCGAAGATCGGCCCCGTGGCCTTCATCAAATCGTCAGTAGAAACAATCTCCAAGTGACGCCCGCCCGGCATCGACGGAAGTGGGAGCCCCTCGGCCGCGCTGCCCGGCCCCAGATAGATGGTCCCGGGTGACTCGCGACGCAGGAACGCTCCGAAGATCTTTGCGTCTCTGCCAAAGCTGGCGGCATCGTAGCCTTTCGGCACACCGCCGAAGCTGAGCAGCGTGGGTTCGTTCATGAACTCCATCGCCGCTATATGACCACCGATCTGTTTTGTATAGTCAAGCCAAGGTTTGGCCTGTACAGCGGTCCAGACGCCGTTCGCATCACGAGTGCCCGCGCTGGTCGCCACCGAAGCGACAATCTCGGCATTGGCGGCCTTCGCGAATTCGACGACACCCTTCCACGCCGCGCGCGTGAGGACGCCGTTGAATCCCTCGGGAGGACTCTTTAGCGGTGGATCGTCATTATTCTGAAAGTAGGTGGTATTGCGCCATGTGCCGCTGACCCGGATGTACGCCGGACCGAGCCCCGCAGCCAGTTTGCGAAGTTTCGGGTTGGAGAGATCGATGGGCGGACGGTACTGAAAAAGACCGCTATCGAGACCTGCCGGCTGATCTCCGGAACGCTTGTCGGAGGCGCCGGCAGCAGTTCTTTCTGACGAGGACTTGTATGGTGCCCAAAATCGCCCGCCGGTCACCTCAACCGCCTCCACGTTGTAGGAGACGAAACGCGGATCGACCTCACCGAGAACTTTCATACTCTCCGGTGAGACCGCGATTTGAGCGGTTGCCGACTGAACGCAGCCGATCGTGAGTGTGCCACCTGCTATCAATACCGAGGATAGCGCTGAAAAGGACTTCATCGTGACCATCCTGACTTGTGGAAGGACCATTGAGAAGCGTACCGCTTGGTTCTGGAGTTACTGCTGCCCATCCTTTGTATCAGACGCCTTCTCGGCGCGGCCGTGAATGCTTTGCGTCGTCAAAACCGATGCCACGCTTCAGAGTTCAGCCGTCGCAGCAGCAATCTGCCGAGACTGAGCCGGATTGATCAAGCTGAACCCAGGTCACGTACCCAACTAAGTCTGCTCTGGGACTCTCTTCACCCGCTCAGGCCCATTCAAAGTACATAGGCTTCCATGAGGGCGGTCTCCTTCAAGTTTCTGTATCAGAAGCGCCCTGTCTGGCAGCACGCCGCTGCGCAAGTCGCGTCACGGGGCGTTCCAGATACAGCACTAATACTTTTCGTCCACGTGGAACGTTAACTTCTGCCAAAGGAAGGTCATAACTTACAGAAAACAAGCGTTACGGATCGCTTCTTTTGGCGCTGTAAAATCCGATCGGGAACCGTTATCGAACCCATATCAAACCCACGACATCTACCCTGTAAGCCTCTGCCCGAGTCAAAATCTGGCTCAATGAGTGCTTCGGCCGAGGGTCGTCAATTGACAACTGGCTGATGATCGACCGGCCCAGTTACTCTGCCGAACCACTGAACGCTGAACGATATAGGAAGCCCAACGAGGACCATGTGGACAACCAGTCCCAGAACTAAATCGTGGTACTGATAAGGTCCCATCGCGTGCATCGCCGAAAGCGGCAGAACAATAAACCTCATAACGATGTCTATCGCTACGCCAAAGAACAGACCGCAGATCAGCCGGTATTCGATCAGAAAACGCAATCTGCGACTTGCTGCGAAATAGGTCGCCGCCGCTGAAAGCACAATCAAGTAATGCAGCAGCACCCCTAGGATGTAGATCGCCGCGCCTCCGCGGGAAGCATTTTGCGCTCCCAGCACGCCTGCAGCGATCACAAGAGGAGATTTAGCTCCAAACACAACCAGAGTTTCCCCTATATCCAATGTTCCGGCAATTAGACCGCCTGCTCCTATCGCGAGAACAGCCTTACGGATCTCCGAGGCCTTGCACGGGGAAGCACTCGCCATTCAAAAACTCCTTCATGGAACTATGAACAGCCGCGAGAGGCTCTCAATCTTTGCGTGACGGAAGAGACATTTCCGCGACAAACGCGACGTCGCTTCGCCTCGGCGGGAAAGTCGCTTGGCGAATTCCCGAAATTATAATGGTTGGCCAGCAGGACCTCGAAAAGCTCTCGGAGATCAAGGAAACCCGGCCACTTGGCGTTGACGGCTCGTTTCTTTGATGGGTTCGAGCTCTCCTTCAAGAATGACAATGAAGCGTGCCTCCTCTCCTTCCCGAAATGAGCCACCCGCGGGGCTCGGCCCAGATGTCGGCGGCGCGGCTTGCAAGTTGGCGTCGTTCCTTTCGTCAACCCCGGCAAACAGGGGAATCCTCTCGAGATCTCTGGAGGTGATCATAGCGTTTCCTTGGAATGTTTACAGGAGCTTCGCGTTCCGACCGGAGCCGTTTGGCGCCGCGGCTATTTGCTGACCTTCACTTTGGAAATACTCACTCGACCGCCAGTGGCGCTAAGCTTCAATGCATTCGCATCCATTGGAGCAGTCAACAGCGCAGACATCGATGACTGGCCATTGTTCAGGAATACTTCGATAGACCCTGCATCAAGGAAGATGCTAATGAAAACCGGCTCAGTGAAATCACATGGAACGGAGCGACGAGAGTTCCAAGCATCTCCTGCTTTGGGAATGGGGCCGCATCGTTCGCGATCAAGGAATGCATTGCCTGAATCTGGGTTGAATCCGAGTTGCGTCGAGTAGCCGGCTCCTCCCCGAACAGACAGGGAAATGGCCTTGGGCCAAGCTCCGCTTACGGGTGACATGGTCAGATCTATCCGGCAGCAAGTTTGCGCGGCACCGTTTGGCCACGCGTAATCGTGTCCGTCAGCGACGATCTGCTGTTTGCCGAGAATAGCGACGCTAAATGGCGATCTCACTGCATCGACGGGGCGGTTCTGCAGCATCGGTTTTCCGTCTACGAGTTGGAGACGAAGTTCGCGAACCAAGCTCAGTTGCCCGATGTAGCCTTTTTGCTGCACTGCGTCTGCATAGTTCCAGTTATTCATCCAAGCAATCGCAAAGGTGGGTTCCGAAGGATCGGCTGAGTTCCGGCTAAATGCCGTCGCGGCGTAAAAATCTGGGCCTCCGTCCAGCCAGCGGCCAGCCCGTTCGTCTGGCTCAAAGTTATGGCCATCGAAGGCGCCCACCCAGTAATGAGTTCCGGTCGTAAACCCGCTGGCCGTTCCGTTTGCCCCGCACAGAAGGACCCATTTGTCGCCAGCTATCTTTCCGCCTGGATCGTGTAAATGTAACGGAAACAGATTCGGGCATTCGAGCGTGCCTAGTTCCGTGTTTTTCAAGCTCCCACTAGCTTTCCACGACTTCAAGTCTGAAGATCTGTAAAAGCCGATTTGGCCCGGTTCTGCCAGGCACATAACCCAGCTTTGAGTAGGCTCGTGCCAGCGAACATTGGGATCGCGAAAAACCTTGTCCCTAAGAGTCGAATCTCCAGCTCGCGGATTTGTCATTACTACCGAGTCGAATCGGAAGGAGGCGCCACCATCATTTGAGTACCATCGTCCCGTCCCCTGTCCTCCCATTGGCTTGCACGGCATTGTCATCAGCGCCACTACGGTGTCTCGGCCAAAGCCTGCAGTATTCGCTCCGTCAACCACTGAAGACCCTGTCCACACGTCTCCATAGGGGGTCGTGTTCTTGGGAATTGAGGTGCCTGCCTCCGCCCAGTGCACCAAGTCTTTAGAGGTAAAGCGCAACCAAACTGTGCCACGTCCGTCAGGGAAATCTTTGTTCCACAAAATCCAAAGATTCCAACAGCCATTTATCCACAGCGGTCTCTGTGGATCGTTAATCCGTCCAGTTGCAGTGGCGGCGTGAAATCTGGGCACCCTTGAACCAATACCCGCGGTGACCTCTGAGAATAATCTCCGAGCCGACGAATGAAGCAATGAAGCGCTTCCGATCAAGCCAAGCACCCGGCGTCTCGTCATGAAGCTACTCACCATATCCTCCGGAAAGACTCCAACGTATTGAACCAACCTGCTGATTTCTAACGCCAACTATCTCTGGCTGCGCTCGTGAACAAGATGCTCTGTGTTTGCCGCCGAGATCACCCGGGATCGCCTTATTAACAATCGACCTCTGCCGAACAGAGATCCGGTTCGTGAGGGTTCAGAGCGTAGCTGCATTCAGAACTTCTTTCAGGAACCGTGCTCCGGCCGAGGCGATCTCCTCAGGAGATACGGAGATATCTGCCCAGAGTGCTCCTGGCGCGCTTTTCTCCTGCGGAGAATAGCCGAACCCCTCGATCATTAAATAGCCGTTGTATCCGATCTTCTTAAGAGCAGCGACAATGCCCGGAAAATCAACATGGCCTTTACCTAAAAGACCGCGGTCGTTCTCGCTCGCGTGGATGTGCTTGAGGCGCGGGCCTATTGAAGTCAAGGCTTCCGGTATGTCCCGTTCTTCGATGTTGGCGTGGAATGTATCGATTGTTACGCCGAAGCGAGGATGCCCGATCGCATCACAAAGCGAGCTTGCTTCTCTCGCGGTTCTGACGAAGAATGTCTCGGACCGATTGACAGGCTCGATCGAGATGGTCACGTCGCAGGAATCGAGAACGTTACATACGCACTGAAATGCATCCACAGCCCACGACCATTCGTCTCTCGTCGGCCGGTGCTCCGGGAGATAGCCGATCGGTGCGCAGAGTGGACCGCCAAGAAGCTTGGCACCGAGTGCCGATGCCGTCTCAATGCATTTGACGAGGTGCTGCACTGAAGTCTTCCTAACCGCGGCGTCGGGACTGATCGGATTGACGCCGGGAGGCAGGATGGCGCACACAGTGCACTCGAGATCGCAGGTCTCGAAGGCCCGCCGAATGTCCTCTACGGCAAGATCGGCCGGATCAAACATCGCAATCTCAAATCCGCTGAAGCCCATTTCTTTGATCAGGGGCACAAGCCGAAGATGTGATCGATCGAACTTCGCTGTCCACGCAAATGCACTAACGCCAAGCTTCATCGTTGATCTCCTAATCTTTAACTCGGATCCCTAGTTAGGAAGGTTGCTCTTCATTGGCTGAATGCGCCAGAAGGAATCGAGAAGCCTGTCTCGTAGAGGAGGCAAGGGATCAAGCTTTTCGTGTGGCTCTTTCTGGTACCAAAACGCCACGCTGGTGTAGTCATCCTTGCGCTGGTTGGCATGCCCATGCTCGATGCCTGCGACGATCGAGCGGTTGAAATAAATGGGATCTACGATGTGGAAGCGATACATGACATGGGTGCCGGTCCAATCCCTGTTGCCTTGGTGAGAGTAACCGATGAACGGATAGTTGTACTCATCCCGGAACATCCAACCGCTTCCGAAATAGTCTTCCATTCCTGTGCCGTTGATTGACGCGTGCTCCTTCGCCCCATCGATAAAGAACATGTCATCGCCCTCGCCCCACCACCCTGTTGAGTAGCCTTGCACAGCTAGAATCACTCCGACGAACTGCCCGGTCCCAGTCGCATGCATGAAGTTATAGTTGTCCTTGCCATCAAGGTTCGCCGGAGGGGAGGCTCCCGCTGGAATGGCGGTCGTGACCTGATGGTGCCATTGCGCATGGAAGCGGCCCTCGTTTGCAGTTGCCGACACGTCGGGGTACTTCTCGTAGTCGATGTGGTAGTAGAAGGCGGGTACGTCCTGTGCTCCGTCGTTGCTAATGGTGATCCGCGCGCCTTTGCCGAAGGGCATGGCGAAATAGCAATTCATCGCTTTGCCATAGACGGTGAGCGGAAGCGAATGCCAGGACTGATAGGCTTGGCCTGTATGTCCGCCGGGGATGTCCTCAAATTCGAACCCGGTTCCGAAAAAATCGCCGATCGGCACTTCGACACTCGGGTCAGCCTCGCCATCCCAATACATGCGAATCACCAGTTCCCGGAGATGGTTGGGACTGGGCGACGCGATTGTGAACCACATGTGCCTAACTTCGCCTGCACCTTCGATTTGTGCCAGGGGCACGGTGGCGCCGGATTTCACCACGACGAAATCGGCGTTTCCTCCGGACGGATCCCAACTCGACGCCCGCTCTGAGGTGACGCCGGGATGCAAAGTGGCCAATCCGTTCAGTGGCCCGGCATCCTGTGACCAGCAAATCGCGCTCATCGTCAGTAGTACGCACAATATCCGTTTCACTCTCGTTCTCTCCGATGCTTCCCTACAACATGCAAATCTGCGCGCACATAAACAAAACAATCAACCAATACGACTCAGGCCTTCACTAGTCGAAGCTGGAGTTGTTCGAGAGTCTGGCCCTTTGTTTCCGGATAGGCGAACAGCACAACTAAGAATTGCAACACGGTCATCGCGGAGAAGAACACAAACGGCGCGCCGCGACCCATGGATGCCGCCACCGTGGGAAAGACCAGCGCAATGCAGGTGTTCATAATCCAATGGCTGGCGTTTCCAATCCCCTGGCCCTTAGATCGCACATGATTGGGAAACACTTCGCCAATGTAGACCCAAATGACCGCACCTTGCGAAAGCGCGAAGAAGGCAATGTAGGCGACGAGAAGCAATACGAGTGCGGACTGGTGCGAGTTGGATACAAAAATCCATGCCACACCTGCCAAGCATGTGGCAGTTCCGGCCGCGCCGATCAGCAGCAGCGTCTTGCGTCCCAGTTTGTCGATCACAGACATGCCGACCATGGTGAAGATCAGATTCGTGAAGCCAATTGCAACAGCTTGCTGATCTCCGGAAATCTGACTGAATCCGGCAGCCGCAAAGATGTTGTTCAGGTAATAGAGAATCGCGTTAATGCCGGCTAGTTGATTGAACGCCCCAATTGTGATGGCAAGGAACAACGGATATCGGTACTTCCAGCGGAAGACCGGTTCGTGAGCGGTGGCATGCTCCTGATTAAGCGCGGCGCGAATTTCGGCTAGTTCACCTTCTGGATTTGGCTCGCCCATCAGCCGAAGCACCTCGAGAGCTTCATCGATCCTATTCTTTGAGGCGGACCAGCGGGGGCTGCGCGGAATGCTGAAGAGCAATACCAGAAACCCAATCGCGGGAACCGCGGCTATACCTATTTGCCACCGCCACTCCGCCGCGCCCAGATGCAGAAGGCGAATGAGGTAGTTTGAGGTGTAGGCAACCAGGATTCCGAAGACCACATTAAATTGAAACGCGCCCACTAGTCTTCCACGCCACTTGGCGGGGGCGAGTTCCGCGATGTAGACCGGACCCAATACCGACGAGGCGCCGATGCCAAGCCCACCGATGAAGCGAAACACCATGAGCGAGGGCCAACTCCACGCAAGCGCGCTGCCCAACGCGGAAATCACATAAAGGATGGCGGTAATCCGGAGCGTTTCGCGGCCACCGAGTTTCTGACCAACAACCCCGGCGCTGAACGATCCGACCACTGTTCCGATGAGCGCGATTGCCACCGTCCATCCTTTGCCATAATCGCTCAGGTGATAGAGCCGGACGAGCGCATCCAGGACGCCTGAGATGACGACGGTATCGAAGCCGAAGAGCAGGCCGCCCAATGCGCCTGTCAACGTCGCTTTCATCAATCTCGAATTTGGTCGCAATCTGCACCTTTTCTTAAACTAGTCATTGAGTCTTTACTCGGAATGCATACCATTCTGGCTGTGAGCGAAGAGTTGAGCACCAAGGATGGCCTCCGCTCTACTTCGTCAAGTCGTCAGACGATCGGAGGATATTGGCCGCAATTGAAAGACGGCATAGTCCTGAAGTTGACCAGGAGAACCGCTCCAGATGATCTGCACTTCTCCAGCCTTGTCTGCCGGTTCGTAGCATCGAGTGGTCATGGCCTGCCGCTTGTCAAGAAAAGTTTCGATCACCGAGCCATCGAGCCAGATACGAACTGTCGAAACATGATCGGGGGTAGGGTTGAGCGGTAGCAAGCGATCGCCAATCGCCGCCATCGGTTTACCATTCGCGTATGAGAATGCAATTTTAAGCAGAGATTGGGTCCCGTTTGGTCCCTGAGCTTGAAGTTCAAGGTTGCAAGGATCAGCAGAGGCCCGAAATTTGCAGATGATTTCGCCAGCCCTCTCCCGGATCCTCCCGAGGCTGGTCGCTGAATCGCTGCCCATAGGCAGCGGACTATCAGTCGACACCTTATTCTGTCGGAGCGTCTCCAATTCCGGTGCGACCTCTATCTGCAATTTGTGATCGTCACTCAACGTGAGCACGCGCGGCAGCGAGATGCACCCGGACCAACCTGCCTGGGTAGCCTCGGAACGTGAGCGGGTTTCTTGCAGCCAGCCCCACAATATGCGACGCCCACTCCCGTCAATCATACTTCTGGGAGCGTAGTAAGCGCCGTGATCGAGGATTCCCTTGGAATCCGAGCGAAACCGCAGCTCCGACTCATCGAAAGTTCCCACCTCCCAGAACGTGGCATGCTCGGTGGAGTAAATCAAAACATGCTTATCTCCGAGCGGGAAGAAATCGGGACACTCCCACATTTCGCCACTGGGAACGGGGTTTGAGAACGACTGTCCATTCCAGACGCCTTGCGCGAGCGGATGGACGTAATCCCAATGAAGCATATCTTTCGATCTGTAAAGAAGGACGGCGCCCCCGACCTGAGGAAAACCTGATCCCACGCCCATGTACCAGGTATTTCCGGATTTCCATCCGAACGGGTCTCGGAAGCCGGTCACCTGCATTCCCGGAGGAGGCCCCATGATTACCGGTGCAGGCAGCTTTTTGAATTCGCGAAGATCTGGGTCCGTCGATGTCGCAATGCACTGGGTCTCTTTCAGGCCCTCGGCGCGGATCGTTTCCTGATCACGCGAGACCTTTGTGACGCCCGTGTAGACAATGCTCGCACCTTCGCCGCCCGGCATTACGCCACCCGTAAAAGTTCCGTAAGAGTCATAGCCGTTCTCCGTAGGGATTAGTGCAATCGGCATGTGATCCCAGTGAACGAGGTCCGTGCTGATGGCATGCTGCCAACCGCGCCCTCCAAAGCTGCCGTGAAAAAACACATGATACTTTCCAGCGAAAAATCTAGGCGCGCACGGATCGCCGACAAATCCGGCCTGCGGTAGGAGATGATATTGCGGGCGCAAGGGGTCGTCGGCTAGTTCGTGTTGGAGTGACGGATTTTCAGGAACCCGATTCACCGCAACTGAATCGATAGCAAATGCAGTTCTCTTGATTAGAGCGGAAGATGCCGAGGCAAAGACGAACTGTCGTCGGTTCACATGTTCTCCAGTTCAAGCAAATTTGGAAGACTGATAGGGTGGCAACGGTCGTCGCCAGTCGGCTTCCTGTTGTTACCGTTCTCTCATTGCGGCTAACTACGACTTGGCGAGCAGTTCAACTTTCTGGATCCTGTCTCCTCGGCTTGATTTAGTGCGTCACCGTTTTTTGCTATTTGATGGGATTGCCTGCACCGTCGGGCGACGTTGCAGGATGCGATGATGCATGTTCTTGTCGAAGCTTGAGAAATAGACCCATCTCGCGCTTTGCGTCCTCTTGCCGCCCCATCGCCGCATAAGCACGGGAAAGCTTGTAATGAGCCGTCTCATCATCGGCATCCAGCCGTACTCCAGCCTCGAGATACGGTAGAGCCTCTTCCGGTTTCCCCTTGGAAACAAGCAGATCGCCAAGCGCGGTTTGTGGCGCCCCGAGATTCGGGTCAATTTGGATGGAACGCCTGTAATGTTCCTCCGCTGGTTCTAACTTCGTTTCCAGCCGATAGGCTTCTCCGAGTTCATATTCCGAATCGGCATCCCACGGATTCGTGTTCAATTCCGTCTTGAACTCCTGTTCAGCTGAACTCAACGCGGCGCTGTCTTGAGAGTTCGTTAGGATTGTGCGACCCAATTCATAGTGAATTCCCGGAAGCTTTGGGTCAGCCTCGATAGCCAGTTTGTACTGCTTGATCGCACCGGGAAAGTCGTCCTGCGTCACGGCAGCCTGTGCGAAGACTTGATGTACACGCGCTGAGTCGGGCCATCTTTTGTAAAGCGAGTCTAATGATTCTGCCGCCAGGGCCGAGTATGCCCGATAGGATAGGTACAAAACTTCTGGATCGGCTTGAGCAGATTGTTCGAGTTCATGCACGACGGCGACCACCAGATTCAACGAATGCGTGGACATGTGATATCGCACCAACGAAACACCCACTTGAATCTTCAGGTTCTGATTCGTGATATGAGGGAAAGCATCGATCAGCAGCGGATCGCCCTCTCTGGTGAGACCCAGCATCATATCGCTTAGTCCCAGAAAAGCCTTCGCATCCCACAATTGCGGCTTGATTTTGACGGACTCAGAGAACCACTTGGCTGCCTCTGCATATGCTTGTTGACTATAGGCAATCTGACCGAGGTTGGCGTATGCCTCAGCGTTCCTCGGATCGATCCTCAGAATCTCACGAAACTCGCTCGATGCTTCTTGGCTATGATTCGCCTTCAAGGCCTCCTCTGCCCGATGATAATGACCCTGAATCTGCTGCTGGCTGGTGGTTTGTGCCCCGCTAATCACAGTTGCCATCAGGAGCCACGAAATTGCGAGTCCGGTTTCGCGAAGCTTGTTCAACGCCATACCTGCAGTAGTCTTTGTTCGCAGGTCCCGGATCGATACTAAAAGTGCATGGATTAGCCACCGTACTATGCACCGCTCTTTACTCATGGGGACTATTGTCCCACCGTCGTAAAGTCCAATGGCCGGATTGAGGCCCTTTTTTTTCACCAGTGTTCTTAACCGCCCGGATTGCCCGATGAGTCTGCATCAACGTTCTGCCGAAAGAGCAGCTTCCGTTCGGAAGCCCTAACTCATCTAGCCGAGTTCTCTCAGAGGCCGAAGGAAAGATGTTGAGCGTTCCCATTAACTCTCGCGAATGGAAACGCTCAATCGAGTTCAGAAGCGCAGGTGTAAATCAAATTGCAATCTACGCATATCTTCTTGCGTGCCGAAGATCATTCCATACTGCGGGTTATTGACATCGTTGTTAGGCTGCCCGAGATTCGTGTGATTGAAAGCATTGAAGGCCTCCATCCGGAACTCGAGTTTGGTGTCGTCGGTGGCAAGAGGCGTCTTGAAGCCAAACACTTTGCCAAACGACCAGTCCGCGTTGTAAAACGCCGGCCCACGCATGATCCCGGGACGAGCTGTGCCCCACTGGCAGCATTCCGGAGTTACGAATGCCGCAGGATTCAGCCATGAAGTTCTGTTTTTTGAATGCGAATACAATGAGACTCCAGGCACGCGGTTCGGGCGCTGCCCCCAGTCAGCATTGAGCGAGGTGCCGTTGCTATCCGTAGGCGAGAGCGCAAGACCCGACTGCAAAGTCGTCACTCCATCAAATGTCCACCCACCCAGCAAAGCCTGCGTCACGGCATTGGCATTGGCGCCAAACCGTTGTCCTCTTCCGTAGGGAACCTGGAACGAGTGAGTCGTGGTCCAGACCACGGCTTGGTTTAGGTACGATACGCCATAGCTTGCCCCGATATCGTACGGGTTGACCGACTGCGGGCCACGATCGCCGATCTCATGATCCAGAGCCTTCGCCCACGTGAAGGCCGAGTGAACGCTGTAGCCATTCGTGAAACGCTTCACGCCCTCAATTTGCAGGCCATTGTAGTTCGAATTGTCGCAGGTGCAATTCACGTAGATCTGGCCCGAAAATCCAAACTTCTGGTCGTACGGCCTCCTGCTTTCAATAGTGTCTGCAGGCCCAGGTGTTGCGGCATCCACGTTGTAGAGCGAGTAATCGAGATTGTTTCCCTTGTTGCCGACATAGGCGACTGTGAGTGAGAAATCTTTAGCGATCTGGCGCTCGATGGAGAGGTTCCAAGAGTCGATGCTGGGAGTCTTCCTCTCAAATGGAAAGGCCTTCGCGAAGTCGTTGGGGGGCGGAGTCAAGTGACCGGAAGCAGGAAAGACTGGAGGAGCTGGCTCAGGCGGTCCCGCACTGATCGGGAAGAGAGGGACGTACGCGTTGGCCTGGGGTATTACCTGCGCCTGCGCGATCGGATACGAGGAGTCCAGATGGTTAAATGCCGCGTCAAATCCGTTCATGAAATAGCTTCGGCCCAAGCCGGCGCGGATCACGGTCTTGTCCGTCACTTGGTAGGCGACGCCGACTCGAGGTGCGAAGTTGTTGTAGCGCGGCTTGACATTGGAACTCATTGAGACACCGCCCAAACCGGCCAAAATCAACTGACCCGTATTCAGGTCGTAGTTCACATCACCGCCCGCCTTCTTGGGCGTTACCGGCCCGATGTAGTCCCAGCGAGCGCCATAGTTCAGCGTGAGCTTGTGAGTAGCTCGCCAAGTGTCGCCTCCATATCCGGCCGCACGCCACACGCGCTCATCCGGCCATAAGATGAATTGTCCCCGCTGAAAAAAGGTGGGGTCGCCAAGCAGGAAAGACGCCATTCCCAATCCAGAATTGGAAATGGTGGCGCTACTCGTCACGTCATTATTAAACCCAAACTGGCCGCGCGTGCTCTGGTTGAGAGTGAACAGGTCTTCCAGGTTGCGGCGAACATCAGCTCCAAAACGAATTTCGTGGTTCCCGGCAATCTTGGTCCAGTTGTTCGCCCCTTGCACCATCGTCGAGTGATCCAGACGCGGTACCGACCCGAAGATGCCCATCGACCAGCTCCCAACGGGACCGTCGACGCCTATACCCGCCAGGCCGCCGGCAATTTTTGTTCCGTCATTGATTCCCGGTATACCTACCTTGTCGTCAGTTTGCAGGTTTGCGTCGTTTTGATATTCGTTCAAATAGAACCGCGCAAACCCAACACGGAGTTCGCCGAGAAGGGTTGCACCGAACGTGTGCGTGTAGTTCATCGAGAGCAGTTGGTTCTTCGTGTCGGTCGTAGCCGGATTACCACCGCCGATCGACGGTCCGCCGGCCACAACGCCAAAGACGCCGGGGCTCTCGAGGTGCGACCACATATAGGAATAACGCTCGAATAGCTTATCCTTCTCAGTCGGATTCCAATCTACGCGCTCGTCGATTTCATCGGTAGTAAAAGGCGATTTGCCAGAGCCGAGATAGTTCTGCTGCGTGTTTTGGTTAATGTTCGCGCGCGGCAGGATCGCGAGCAGATTCGTTGCAACCGGATTTATGCGGCCAGACGGAATGGAATTGTTGGCGAATTGTGTGCGCCCCGTGCCATCCGAGTTGCCGGTTTCCGGATCGAAGATCGGGTTAGTTGCTGACAAGGCGCTAAAATCACCGGCGCGGAAGGCATCGTTCGGGACTGTCGCGAGAGCATTCGCACTGAGCCTGCGCCTGTTTAGACGGTAGTCGCCAAAATAGAAGATCTTGTTCTTTTTAATCGCCCCCCCAAAAGAAGCGCCACCGATGTTTTCGTTATACGGGGCGGGGCCGGTGCCGGTACCGTGAGGACCCGTTCCCAGAACCTTTTCTGTGAACGGATTGGCTGCCGAAGACCATGAGTTCCGGTTCATCCAATAGGCCGATCCGTGGATCGCGTTGGTGCCAGACTTTGTCACGTACTGTGCAACCATACCGCCGACTGAACCGTATTCTGGGTCGTATGTCGCTGTCGTGATCTTGAGTTCCTGAACTGAGTCTGGAGGAGGGACAATGATCTGAAGACCCGTGAATCCAAATGCGATGTCCGAGATGCCGTCAACTTGGTAGTCGTTCGCCATCCAAAGTTGGCCGTTAACGGATGTCATGAAACCTTCAGACGGGTTTTCATTGTTTCCAATCTGGAAGCTGAAGGGGATCACGCCAGGTGCAGTGAGGTAGAGCGTTGTGAGGTTGTCGTTAGGGACTGGAACAGTCTCAAGCTCATGCTGATCGAGCAAATGATCTACGTCGGTCTTTTCTGTTTTGAGCTCGGCCGTTTCCGCCGTCACCGTGACGGATTCGCTAACTGCGCCCAGTTCCAGGCGGGCATCTGCGCGAACCGTTGAATCAATCTGCAACACAATGTGCTGCTTAACGAATCTCTTGAAACTAGGCGCTTCTATCGACACCTCGTAGGTTCCGGCAATGATATGTGTGACGTTATAGAAACCTGCGTCATCTGTGTTTGTCTGGTTCACAACGCCTGTTCCTTCGTCCTTCACGCTTACTTGTGCGTGCGGAACGGCAGCTCCCATGTTGTCGGTTACAAATCCAGAGATTGAGCCGGAGGTTGCTTGAGCTTCCGCTCGGTTGGGAGAAGCTAGCGCGAAAGAGAGCAGTGCGAGGAGGTGGACTACACCCCAGAGATTCCAAGCACGAGCGGCTCTGCGAACTGATTTACTGCGATCCATATTGCCTCCTGAAGTGGACCGCTTCTTTGTAGGCTCGCTAACTAGTCATTGTCAACGAAAATAATATACAACATGATGAAACTTGACTATACAAGTGATCGGAGAGTCACGACTTGGTGATCTGCGGCTCGCGCATGACCACTCGTAAACACTTCAATTCCGATGGATTGGCTTCTATCAGGTCAAAAGGAAATCGTTTTCAATTCTTCTCGCGACTGCCACACGAGTCGCGTATCACCAGACGACAGTTCAGGGAGATCTCCCGGATGGGCAGATCCGGGCTGTTCAAGCGCTCGAACATCGTCGCCATCGCAACCTTTCCGATGTCTTGGCAGGGTTGACGCTGCGTGGTAAGCGGGATGGGGAGAAGGCTGGCGTACTTAACATCATCGATGCCCACAATGCGGATCTCTTTGGGGATCTGAACCCCCAACGCAATCAGGGTCTTCATCAGAGTTGCAGCGGTATGGTCATTGGCACACAAAAATGCATCGGGGCGATGTTTCTTGAGAACTGAGCGGAGCAGTGATTCATCGGCCGGATCTCCACGGGTCACCAGGTTCTCGCACCTGTGCAGGTCAGAGTCAAACAATGCTTCCCGATACCCGGCGATGCGCGCATCAACCGTCGATGCAGACAGCTGCCTCCCCAGGAACGCGATGCGCTTGGCGCCAAGTTTTATAAGGTGCATCGTCGCACCAAAGGCTGCCCGTCGGTTATCAATGCCGACGAGGTCATACTCCGCTCGGGCTGGATAGCCGTTGATGCAACGGTCAAGCAGGACAACCGGAATGCGCGCCTTGTCAAGGGACGCCACCACCATCTTGTTCACTTCGTCTTTGGTAGGAACTAACTCCAGAGGAGCGAAGAAAACGCCTGAGACACGCTGTCGGATGAATTCCTCGCACAATTCGCGAGCAACGACCTCGTTCTGGTCGCTCTTGATGAAGGAATTACCCCACAAAAGCGACACTTTGCTTTCCGATCGATATTGCGTCATTCCTTGACAGATGGGTTCAAAGATCTCCGTTTGCCCCAGTTCCGGAATCAACAATCCGAACAACCTATTGTCTTTGCCGGTAGGAGCTACGAATGTGCCCGAACCGGGCCGACGAACGACAAGTCCTAATTGCTCTAACTCTTTGAAGGCCTTAACTATCGTCATTCGAGCCACTCCGAAGCGCCTTACCAGCTCGGCTTCGCTCGGGAGCCTGGCTCCTTCGCGATATTCGCCACTGATAACGCTTTCACGCAGGGCATCAAGAATGATCTTGAATTTCGGAATATGACGGCTACCGTCGGTAGCCGTACCCTCCCGGAGGGCGTTCGCCGCAGTTTTCATAGACTTGGAGATCATTGTAGGACATCTCCTTTGCTGCTAACCGGCCTTCTCTGTTTCTGGCAAATATCCGGCTAGACAGATCCCGCACTAGAAGACTATATCTTTGTCTACATCTTGTATATGCTCGTTTACAGGTGCGATGGGAGTCTCGATGCGAATCCTGAGTACTGGGGAAATATTGTGGGACATAGTTGAAGGCGGGGAGTTCCTGGGCGGCGCTCCTCTCAATTTCTCAGTGACTTCTCAGAAGTTGGGAAGTTCCGTTTCACTTCTGACTGGAGTTGGGGATGACGAATTAGGCCACAAAGCACTCCATCAGATGAATTCACTTGGGCTGAGGACCGATTTCGTACAGATAGTTCGAGAAGCTTCCACTGGTACCGCGCTGGTCACTCTCGACGACTCAGGGAGCGCCACTTTCCGGATCGGTCGGCCCGCGGCGTTTGATGTTTTAGACGTCAACTCCGGCTTGATCGAGCGATGTCAAGCAGCGCTACCGGATTGGATCTATTTTGGAACGCTCGCGAATGCTCACGCCTCCAACGAGGATTTGCTTCACAGTCTGGTGAGGCAGCTGCAACCAGTAAGGTGTTTCTATGACATGAACTTGCGAGACGGCCACTGGAGCCTGCCGTTGATTGAAAGGCTTTCCTCTTTGGCTACTGTCATCAAGCTAAATGACGAGGAGGCGAAACGAATCTTCGACCTGAAATTTGGAAGCCTCCCGTACACATTGGAGCGATTCTGCCAACGCTGGTCAGACGCATTTGGAGCTCAGCAGATCTGCGTAACAATGGGCAGTGCCGGGTGCGCACTCTACTCGGACAACATTTTTCAAACGTTCGGAGGCTACTCCGTCGACGTTGTGGACACAGTCGGAGCCGGGGATGCCTTCGCCGCCGGCCTGTTGTACGGACTTGACCGCGGCTGGTTGCCGCAACGTATTGCCTCTTTCGCCAATGCTCTCGGAGCAATGATCGCAAGCCGGCGAGGAGCCACGCCAGCATGGACCGTCGAGGAGTGTTACGCAATGATCGATGGTCATCAGAACCAGTCTGGCAGAGGAGCACGGGCTTAATGCAAATGGCATCTGATTGGCAGCCTTAAGAGCAATCACGTAAACCAGGAGAATGGCAAGTGAAGTCCAGATCAGCTAACGCATTCCTCATCATCGCATCCGTGTTCGCCGCCTCGTATTTCGCTGTCGCGCAGAAACAACCGTACGATCAACCGTATCGCCCACAGGTTCACTTTTCTCCGAAGCGGAACTGGACGAACGATCCCAATGGACTAGTTTTCTACCACGGCGAATACCATCTGTTTTTCCAGTACAACCCGTTTGGAGATACGTGGGGACACATGAGTTGGGGCCATGCGGTTAGCCGCGATCTCCTTCACTGGCGTCCGTTACCCGTCGCGATCCCCGAAGAAAATGGCGTAATGATCTTCACTGGAAGCGTAGTGATCGATCGTAACGATACTAGCGGTCTTTGCAAGCCCGCCAAGGAGTGCCTTGTTGCCGTCTATACCGGCGATGGGGATACACCTGATGGTCATAGGCAGACCCAGAATCTCGCCTTCAGCTTGGACGACGGCCGTAGTTGGAAAAAGTATGAAATGAATCCGGTACTCGACCTGCATCTTGCTGACTTCCGCGATCCGAGCGTCAGTTGGGACGAGGAGCGTCACGGATGGGTCATGGCAGTCTCTCTTCCACAAGAGCACAAGGTCAGTTTCTATCAGTCAAAAGATCTCAAGCGGTGGGTACACGCGAGTGACTTTGGACCGGCGGGCGATACCAACGGCGTATGGGAGTGCCCCGACCTATTACGCGTGCCTTCGGAAGGGAAAACCGGCCCGCACTGGGCATTGAAGGTTGGCTTGAACCCGGGTGCACCGCAAGGCGGGTCGGGAGAGCAGTATTTCTTGGGAGAGTTCGACGGCACGAGCTTCAAAGTCTCAGACGAAGAAGGGGCGCACGGTTGGACTAACTATGGTAAGGACGACTACTGCGCGATTAGCTTTAATGGCATTCCGCCTCAAAGTCAACCGGTTCTGCTTGGATGGATGAACAATTGGGACTATGCAGCGAAGTTGCCGACCTCGCCCTGGCGGGGGCAGATGAGCCTCGCGCGGAAGCTTTCATTGATTCGTGATCAGAACGGGCTCGCGCTCGCCCAGGATCCAGTCATCGATTCTCTGCGGACCGGTGCCGTGCCTTTGCATTTGGAGGAATCATCTGGCAATGAAGGAGCCGCGGCAACTCTCTCCGCTCCTTATGAACTGGACTTTGAAGAAGTCAATTCAAGCGCAAAGAGCTTCGGAGTGCGGATCTATTATGACGATCAGCATTGGACAGAGATCGGCTTTGATAAAGCTAAAGGGGAGTTTTACATGGATCGCACAAGATCCGGTGAAACATCTATCCGTGGCTTTGCTGCAAGAACAACGGCCCCCGTTTCACCAAGTCGGCCATATAACTGTAAGCTGATCGTCGACCGATCCTCGGTGGAAGCGTTCGCTCAAAACGGCACGATCGCCATGACGAGCCTGGTCTACCCTCCAACGACAACCAATCGAATCGTCTTCTTCCCTTCCGGTCCTGAGACTACAAAAGTCCATGCCCGTCTATGGAAGTTAGCATCAATCTGGGAAAGCGCCGATCGATAACCCAATATGAATAGTAGCCAAACGGCCTGACCGAAGATCACAATCGAGCCATCCCCGTCCCCCGCCGAACTTTCCTGGGTGAACGGGGCGCGAAGCCGAAAGGGCCGCCGAATGCCGCAATATCCAATAAACATCGCGGGACTGCTGTCAGCAATTCCCGTTCTTGCGTGACACCGATCATGGTGATCAAGTCACTCATAAAGGATTCTATTAATCCCGAAGTCTCTGTCAGCACGGTTGGAGCCAACCCTTGGCTGTGAAACCGGATTCACGGATAAGCGCGTGCAAAGAAGAGCGTGATGACAGCGTTCTTGATGGGCGAATCCGTGACGCCTACATTGACGTAGGAACTGATTTCCATAGAACGCATACATGACGGAATAGCTAAGAATTAGGGCTTCCGCAAACGTCAGAGAATCAGAGCATAATGATTCACTGTCAGTACTGTAGCGGCATACACATCAGCTTTTTCCGCTTGTCAGATTGCGCTAAATTACGGGCAGTCAGATGCCTGGCATTACGCTCGATCACACTACCATTTGCTTTTTTTCCATGCTGGACTATGCCCAGAACGGCAATGCTTGGATGATGCAGAATTTCTGAGGGCGAACGCGAATGACGATCCATGGTCGGTCGCAGAAGGCTCGACCTCTTCTGGGCTCTGCGAGTTGGGGCCGAACACCAGTCCAACAACCTGACTGTTGCGCAGCATTTGGTTTCTGCCATGGCACGTCCATAGGCGTTCATCGTCGTCTGGATCGAGGCATGACGCATCAGTTCCTGTTGCACCTTCATGGGAGCTCCGGTCTCGTTCAGCCAGGAGCGGTAGGTGTGGCGAAAGGTATGCCACCCAATCCCCTCTCCTAGTCCGGCCAGCTTCGCGGCGTTCTTGATGGGCCTCTTCTCAGGCTTTCCTGGTGAAATGGCTTCCCTGTGTCCGGATTGCGCAGCCATAGTTGCAGGCGCCTGAGCGCGCCGATGTGCCTTTCTTCGGTGCGATGGAAAAGTTTCAAGCACCATGCAGGAATCTTCTCGGAGATGTCGCCTTAACCCTGCGAGGGCAGAAGGAACTGAAGTTGAGGCAACTTGCCACGGATCGACACTTTCAGGAGATTCGCCATGAAACGTAACCTGCATCAAAGGGCGGCCCGGGCCGCTCAGCTACTGTTGTGCGCGGCCGCAATCTCTGTGCCCGTGACAGCGCAACAGGCGCCTCCCAGCGCAGATACGTTTGCGCTGAATGCCACCCTAAGGCCAATTTCGGCCCGTCTCCGTTTACTGGCAGTGACGAATGGACCACGACCTTCATCCAGTTCAACCTGCCTGAAGTCCCGGCAAACGCAACCGTTTCGAAGGCCATGCTGCGGCTCTATGTCGATGCCGTAACGGGCCCGGGCCCATTTGATGTTTACGAGGTCGATGCGCCGTGGACCGAGGGCGGACTGAGATTCACCAATGCTCCCACGCCGGGATTGTCGGCGACGGGCAGCAAGCCGGTTTCCGTTTCTTCTTCAAAGTGCAACCAGTTTGTGCTACCTGGGATTCCAAGCCGGCAACCACCTCGACGGCGGTAAGGGCAATACATTCCTTGGCAAATTCGCGGGATCATCCGTCAACACCAGCGGAAGCCAAAACATCTACATCGGCAACCAGGGAGTAACCAGCGAGGGCAATACGATCCGCATCGGCGACCCCGCCAGCCAGTCTTCCGCATACATGGCCGGCATTTACGGTGTCACCAGCGCCAGGGGCGTGCCGGGCTACATCGACTCCAACGGACAGTTCGGCACGCAAACCTCTTCCCGGCGCTACAAGGAAGAGATCCGCGAAATGGGCGACGCCACCTCAGCCCTCATGAAGCTGCGTCCGGTGACGTTCTATTACAAGCACGAGTACGACACCGGGCCGCGCACCCTGCAGTATGGCCTGATCGCCGAGGAAGTGGCTAAGGTATTCCCTGAACTGGTGGCGTATAACCCCCGACGGCTCGCCTTACTCGGTCCGCTATCAATTCCTGTCGAGCATGCTGCTCAACGAAGTCCAGAAGCAGTATCGCCGCGGGCAGGATCAGGCTGAAGTGATCCAAGCGCAGGAGCAGCAAATCAAGGAACTCAAGGAAAGGTTGACGTGGATCGAGAAGATTCTGTCTTCTGACGCAGCCAGCGCCGAGAGCCACTCTGTTCCGGCGAACTTGCCGAGAAAGCTGGTTGGGCAAGGCCGTCTTGTAACGACCAGTGCCCAACATACAGTACGGTAACGCTTCGGGGTATCGTGAAACTACCCGCATCGCGCGTGCCAACCGGTACAACCGCGATGCGGGTTTCTTTTGCTCAGGACGAAGCCGAGGCCTGAAGACAAGTTTCCTCCGGGGGCATCGCCGGGGCCAGCCCTCCTGGGCTTGTCAAAATTCAACTAGAGGGAAGTCAAACTTACAGTATCCTATTGAGGCTACACACAGCGACACTTGCCGGCGTGGAGACTCTGTTGAATTCTCCCGGATCGCAGGACATTACTGAACTTCTGGCTGCCTGGAGCGGCGGAGACAAAGCTGCGTTCGAGCAGTTGGTACCCCTGGTGTACGCGGAACTGAAGCGCCTGGCACGGCGGTACATGTTTCGGGAGTCGGAAGGGCATGTCCTGCAGACGACCGCGCTGGTCCACGAAGCCTACATGAAGCTGATTTCGCAGCCCGGGGCCAAGTGGCAGGATCGCGCTCATTTTTTCGCCGTTTCGAGCCAGCAGATGCGACGCATTCTGGTGGATGCCGCGCGCACGCGCTTGCGCAAGAAGCGCGGCGGAGATGCAGAGGTGGTTTCGCTGGACGATGCTCCGGCTCTCTCTTCTTCGCGGGCTGCGGAGTTCGTGGCGCTGGATGATGCCCTGAACGAGTTAGCCACGTTGGAACCGCGTCGAAGCCGGGTGGTGGAGATGCGCTATTTCGGCGGGATGAGCGTGGAGGAGACGGCTGCAGCCCTCAACCTCTCGTCAGACACGGTCGCGCGCGACTGGAAGGCCGCCAAAGCGTGGCTGTATACACAACTGAATCGCACCGGGCCCCAGGGGATTCCGGGAATGGATCAATGAACGCTGAACGCTATCGGCAGATCGACGCACTTGCCGAAGCCGCATTGAAGCATGAGGGAGCGCGCCGATCCGATTTTCTAGAGCGTGCCTGCGGCAGCGACCGGGAGTTGCTGGAGCAGGTGAATGCGCTGCTTCAGGCATATGATGCGCCCGACGAATTCCTGGAAAAACCGGCGTTCGAGGCGTGGGCCTGCGATGTGGCGGACACCAATTCCGAGACATCGCTTGCAGGACGGCAGGTGGGCCGATACATCGTGAAAGCGCGGCTTGGCGCAGGCGGTATCGGCGAGGTATGGCTGGCGCAAGATTCGGAGTTGGGCCGCGAAGTTGCCCTGAAGTTCCTGTCCCGCGAACTCGCCGGCGACACCGACCAGGCGCGCAGATTTCGCCAGGAAGCCCGCACCGCCTCTTCGCTCAGCCATAGCAATCTCGTCACGATCTTTGACATCGGCGAATTTGAGGGCCGGCAGTTCATTGCCCAGGAATATATTCGCGGAAATACGGTGAGGGAGGCTCTAGCGTCGAGCCCTTTCCAGATCGAAGCGGCAGCCGAAATCGCTATGCAAATCGCGGCCGGACTGGGTGCCGCACACGCGGCGGGTATCGTTCATCGCGATATCAAGCCGGAAAATATCATGATCCGTCCAGACGGGACGGTGAAGATCGTTGATTTCGGTATTGCCCGCTTCACCGACCGAGCGGACAAACCGGTGTACCGCGTGTCGACGGGGCTCACGCGGCCGGGAATGATTCTCGGCACGGCAAGGTACATGTCTCCGGAGCAGGCGCGCGGTCTCGAGGTGGATGGCCGCAGCGATATCTTCAGCATGGGTGTGGTGCTCTACGAAATGCTGACCGGCGCGGCGCCTTTCAATGGAGCTACACCTTCCGATGTGCTGGCGGCGATTCTCACCTATGATCCCGCGCCGCTGTCGCGAAATTCCCGAACTGTGCCGCCGGAATTCGAACGCATTATCCGGCGCTGCCTGGCGAAAGATCCGGCCAATCGTTATCCATCCGCTGCAGCGCTTGAGGAGGATCTGAAGCATCTGAAGAAGGCCGGGAGTCACTCCGGCGCGCGATTCCCGGCATGGGCTATCGGAATCTCGCTTGCGTTGTTGCTGGCCGCTGCGGCCGTAGTGTTCCTGATGCCCTCGCATCGTCAGTCGGGGACACCCTTCAACTCCATGCGCATGACCCCGCTCGCAACCAGGGGAGATGTCTCCGATGTCACCGTTGCCCAGGATGGTAAGTTGCTTGGATACGTTGTGGGAGATACGGAGAGGCGAAGCATTCACACACGGGAAATCTCCGCTTCCAGTGAACGCATCGCAGTCGCGGCGGAGAATGGCAGCGTATCGGGAATCATGTTTTCGCCGGACGATTCTTATCTTTACTACCGGCGAAGTAGAAGTGATGGAATTGGCGAACTGGTTCGGGTTCCGGTGAAAGGCGGGGTTCCTGAGCGCGTGGTCGAAGACGTAAGCGGAAACGCGACACTGTCGCCGGATGGGAAGCAGGTCGCGTTTGTGCGCCTGACACCATCGACGTGGGAGGCTTCCCTGGTGGTGAGCAGCCTGGACGGCAGCGGCGAGTTTCCCTTGCAAACCGTGCGCCGGCCGCGCTTCTTCGATGAGGAGAGCGTGGCTTGGTCGCCCGACGGGAAATCGATTGCCTGCTTTGAGGGCGAGGTGACCGGCGAAGGTAAAAGTACGTTTCGACTGGTGGAAATCAATCTGCGCCATCCGACCCAGCGGATCATAACTTCGCAACGATGGATACCTCGCGGGCTGGCGTGGGCAGCCCCGGGAGACTTGCTGATTGTGACCGCGGTATCTCCGGGAGACCTGCGCCAACTCTGGGCGGTCCGGCGCGACACCGGCGAGGCGACCAGGCTGACCAACGACCTGAACAACTATGGGCGCGTGTCGATCACCGGCGACGGCAAGTCGATGGTCGCAGTACAGAGCCGAACATCGCTGACGATCTGGGCCGCTACCGTCGGCGACAACTCCCGGTTCGAGCGCGTCAGCCCCGCGCCTCTTTCCTCGCCGCGGACCACGGTGGCATGGACCGTCGATGGAAGGATCATTTACACCGATCCCGCGGACGGGTATCGCAATATCTGGCGCATGGATGCGAATGGCGCCAATCCGCTGCGTCTGACTTCCTCGCCGGTAGACAAGGATGAGATCGCCCAGACTAGCGATGGACGCTATATCGTCTATCAACAACACGAATCGCATATCTGGCGAATTCGGAGTGACGGTTCTGAACCGATGCAAATCACAAACGGCAGACACGACGTGCATCCGGCGCTAACCCCTGACGGCAAGAGCGTGATCTACGCGTCGTTTGCTGATTGGACCCCAGGGATTGGCGGTGAGCCGACCTTGTGGCGTGTTCCCCTTGATGGGGGTCAAGCTATCCAGGTGACTCAGCAGCCCACGTCTATCCCCAGTGTTTCGCCGGATGGCAAATACATCGCCTGTATCCATTTCCCCGGGAAAGACCCACGCATTTCCAGCGCCCTGCTCGCGGTCACCAGGATCGATGGCGACGGGGGCTTCACCACATTTCCACGGTCTTATCGAGACGAAACGACCATCTCCTGGAGCCCCGACGGAAAAGGCGTCGATTTCGTCATGAGCGTGAACGGAGTCGGCAACATCTGGCGTCAGTCGCTCAATGGCGGACCTCCTGTGCAGATTACGCACTTCGACCGTGACGAATTGATCCACTTCGCCTGGTCCCGCGATGGGCGGCTGCTTTGCACGCGCGGCAGCACCGCCCACACGGCGATATTTATCCAGGATTTCCGCTGAGCCTGGTTCTCACTGTCCAGCGCAGGCGCGAAATTGCGCGGCGTACGTTGACCCCTAAGTTGATACCAGCGGCCAACCCGGAAGTCAGGACTAGCGGAAGGCAGCGCCAGAATCCGGGCCAAATGGTCCGTGATCGCCAAGGCACAGTGCCGCGGCATCACGCAGGCCGGCTGGACCTGTTGTCGAGGAGTGACATGGCCACCCACCTGGCCGAAAAACCGGCTCACCGGACAGGTGACACAGTCAACCTTGCTCCTATCTAACCGTCTGGCCGACGACATTGCCTGCGTTAAGGCCCGTTCAACATCAGCGTGTCCAGCAGTCCCGTGCCGATGAACGTTGTCGCTACGATGACCTTCACCCCGGCGCCCATCGATTTTGAGCTCGATTCTGTGTCTGCTTCAGCGCCGCCCCAGAAAGTCACTGTGTCTGGCGGCGGCGGAACGCTTCTGTCCGCCGTCTACGCAGAACAGGACCAGCTCACCATTTCCGTGTCTCCCTCGACCAGCGGAACGGTTAGCGTAAGTCCGGCATCCCCTGGCGGCTATTACGATCACGGCAGTACGGTTACACACACAGCGACACCTAACACAGGGTTCTCCTTCCTGTCCTACCTGGGAAGCGGAACGTTCGCCACGACTCCGGTTGCGAAGATTGCGATAACCTCCCTGAGACCGTGGTCGCAACCTTCCTGCCGAAGCCGTTCTGAGGCAAACGAAACTCAATGATGGGGGAACGTGAACCAGCGAATCTCCGCCGTGCAGTAATTAGAAACGCCAGGACTCAACCAGTCCTGGCGTTTCTCCATGTACGCCGTTCATGGATGCCAGCTTGGACGTGGAAGTCCTCTTCACGTCCAGATGCGAAGAAGTGATAGCGAAGCGGAAGGGCGTCGTCGCGACGCGGAGTCTTAGGAGGCGCGGTGCAAAGGCAGGAACCGATGAACGCAGGCTTTCGTGTCCTGCGCGGCTTTCAGGAAAGCCTGCCGCTCCTGCGCCGGTTTTACCATCCTCCCGATCACCGGCGGACCTCCAAAAAGAACCCTCGTACTGCCGCCCGCCGCAGCCGCATCACCCCTGGCATGGACACCCGATGGCAGGGCCGTCTCGTTCGTCAATAAGAGAACGGGGTCAGTAACATCTGGTCGCAGCCGGTGTCTGGCGGACCTGCCGTTGCGATTACGCGCTTCAAATCCGGAACCATCTTCAACTTCCAAGGGTCGCACGATGGACGTCTGGCCCTGTCCTGCGGCTCGGAAATGATCGACGCCGTGCTGATCAAAAACTTCAATTAGATTTATTTCTGGCAAGTTGTTTCTCGATGTATAACTCTGAAACGACTTGATCCAAAAGGTGCAGCTTTCGAATTTCCCCTTGCGACCGTATCCAGTCGCCTCGTCGAGCCTCTTCGTCCTTTTGATGCTGGCCGATTCTCGCCGCCGCCCTTAGCTCCAGAGCAGGGTCCGCCAGCGCCACCGTTGTCCTTCTAGTCTCCTTATCGAAGATGCCTCGGGGGAGCAACGGCGCAGAAGAGTCTGGCTGCCAGGAATTGCCCCGAAGCATTTCAGATCAAGGCTAACTACCATTCGGCAACTTGCATTGAGCCCAACTAGCACAGCTCCGAAGAGCGCCCGGACGCTTCCATCCGGAGGAGACGATCACCATGCGTGCGCGCCACGTGTGTGCAGATACTTTCCGTCGATGCGGGCCGGAAAGCCTTCTCGACGGCATCTCTTTCGCGTTGTAGCGCATCGAAAGCGGCTAACAGTCTCTGCTAAGCACAGGCAGAGCTTCAGCAAGGTTTCAATCTTCCCCCGGTGCGCGAAGTGTGCGGACCAGAGAAGGAACAATGTCAACTAAGTCACTCCTTCGGATTTTGCTGGTGGCAAGTGCCGGTCTGTTTCTGGTGGGAAAAAAGCGGCGTTCTTCTGCGACGGTGGCTAAACGCTCAAGCCGCGCGGCATACAAAGATCAGCAGCCTCGCGAGGCTGCAGACGAGGCGACGAGACGATACCTCATGTACATCATCATGCCGGTGTGGTCAATCGCCGGATTTCTTGACTGGCTATGGCACCGCCAGACCAAAATTGAGACGACGAGCGGAATGAAAGAATCTGTCATGCACTTGCTGATGATGGCAGAGGCAGGCGCACCCATATTGACGGGGTTGTTTTTGGAGATGAATGCCGGATCTCTTGCCCTGATGGGCGCAGGCTGGCTGATTCATGATCTGACCGTCGCCTGGGACGTCAGCTATACCAGCTCGCGCCGAATAATCTATCCGCGCGAGCAGCACACCCACGGCTACATGCAGACAATTCCATTTGATATTGTCGCCGTGCTCGCCTGTCTTCATCCTCATCAGACGATGGCGCTCGTTGGACTAGGCCCAGACAAGGCCGACTTTGCGCTTCGCCTGCGCAAGCCCCCGGTCCCGCTCAAGGACTTTGCGGCGATCGTCGCGTGCATGGGCTTATTGTCGGGCCTGCCTCACCTCGAGGAACTCTGGCGCTGTTATAGGGCTAAGCAAAGCGGACAAGCTGAAACGGACATTCCTGCGTGTGCGCGGGAACTCTTCGGTGCGGAGAGAGATGGAGAGACTTTGAATCACCCTAGTCTGAGGGAACAAACGATTTAAAGATCGAGGAAAATGCTGCGAAAGGATCTTTTCATCGCGCCTGTTTTGGAAGCTGCCCTGATCATGGTTCTTGCACTTGCAGGCTGGGTCAGCCATAGTCCTCTGGTGTTCGCCAGCCTTGGTCCCACCGCATACGAAATCATTGAAACACCTCAACGGCCGAGTTCAAGGCCGTACAACATCCTGGCTGGAAATTTGGTCGCGTTGTTTGCCTCATTTATTGCGCTCTGGCTCACTCATGCCTGGTCTGCGCCCAGCGTCTCTTCGCTTGGGGTACCTTTGGCGAGAGTATGGGCCAGCACGCTCGCAGCTATGTTGACGGTGTTCGGCACGTTACTGATTCGCGCCACGCAGCCTGCCGCCCTTTCAACGTCTTTAATCGTGTCACTCGGGATGATGCAGACTTTCAAGGACGCGGCCATCATACTGATCGCTCTTGCGGTCATGACCTTGCTTGGAGAGTCCATTCGACGCTGGCGTATCCGCGCAAAGCTTCAAACGAATAGGCTCGACAGTGCGGGCCGGGATAATTGAACGATCAGAGGCCCAATAATGCGTCTAGAGTACCTGAGGACCACAGGGCCTGGGAATCTCCGTTCGAGTCTCTCCTTCATGGCCGAATGAAAACGCGGGTCGTAGCACCCGGGCGCTCTTCCCTTCGCGATCAAATGCCGTGCTGATGCCAATAGCGATACTCCGTCCGGGGCGATTGCATTACCACAGAAGTTCAGTCAACCATCCATTCGTCGCTTGTCTCTCATGCGTCTAGAATGTTCATCGCATCTAAAACAGCAGATTTCGAGTGTCCTCTATGGATTCGCGACACCCTAGTTCCATTTGTGCATGTGCAAGCGTGCGGCGCGCCAGCCGTGCCGTCTGTCATCTATACGACTTAGTCCTTTCTCCGACGGGTCTCAAAGTGACACAGTTCGTGATCCTCGATGTGATCTATCGAGCAGGGGAAATCGCCCATTGCGATCTGGCTCGTCAGCTTGTCGCCTCCGAGGAAACTCTCTCACGCCGGCTCGCCTCGGCTCGCGCCGCAGGCTGGTTGAACATGAGCGTGGGAAGCCGTTCTAGACGTATTTACTCTATGACCGTCGCGGGTCGTAAATTGCTGGAGTCTGCGATGCCCTACTGGGAACGCGCGCAGGAGCGAATAAGAGGTGAACTTGGCGAAACCGACTGGCAAATTCTGGCTGCCTTTGCTGAGAGGGTGACTCAAGCTGCCTTGCGAGCAGAGGTAGCTCCTTTGCGGAACGGCTCAGATAGCTCTTCACGGCGTCGGCTCGATGAGCCGCCAAACGGAGTTCATTGACCGCGAGCTAAGCCATTGCTATAGCAACGCCCGTGAAAGCCAACCGTCGAATATTTATCGTCATCTAGTTAGCCGACGAGAGGCTCAAGCTAAAACGCTTGAGAGCCTGAATGGGGCCCCCGTTTCCCTTCATCGGAGAACTAGATGAGCACAACGTCGGTTGCTGAACGGCTGACATCGCTCTGGGAAACGCCGAAAACAGCCCGAGGATGGTTTGCCACTGTCGACCATAAAGAACTTGGCGTCCGCTATCTCGTCACTGCTTTCGTCTTTCTTATCGTTGGGGGCCTTGAAGCGCTGCTCATGCGCATCCAGTTGTCCCGGTCTGACCTCGCGGTTCTTTCCCCTGAGGCCTACAACCAAGTCTTCACGATGCATGGCGCCACGATGATCTTCTGGTACGCGTCCCCTATTCTTTCGGGATTCGCGGTCTATCTCGTTCCCCTGATGATAGGTGCCCGCGATATGGCGTTCCCGCGCCTCAATGCATTCACGTACTGGACCTACCTTTTCTCCGGCTTTCTTCTTTACGTTGCCCCTTTCCTCGGGCAGTCCCCGCACGCCGGTTGGTTTGCATATGCGCCGTACACGCTCACCAGGTATTCGCCCGGGCTGGGCATGGATATCTATGCGCTTTCGCTGATTTTCCTTACCATCTCAACAACCGGCGGCGCGATCAACTTCATCGTCACCATCCTGCGTCTTCGTGCGCCGGGAATGGCCGTCAGCCGCATGCCGCTGTTCCTTTACAGCACGCTGACTACTTCGTTTGTAATCCTCTTCGGTCTTCCGGCCCTTACCGCAGCGTGCATCTTTCTCGAACTAGATCGTCGGTGGGGCACTCATTTTTTTCACATTGCCGAAGGCGGCAGCACGATGTTGTGGCAGCAGCTGTTCTGGTTTTTCGGCCACCCATGGGTTTACGTCATCTTTCTGCCTGCGACGGGGATGCTCTCTCTGATCATCCCCGTCTTCTCGCGCCGGCCCATCGTTGGCTACCCCTTTGTTGCCATTGCCACGGTGCTCACTGGTATCGTCGGGTTCGGCGTGTGGCTCCATCACATGTTCACTGTCGGCATGTCGGATATCGCCATGAGCTTCTTCTCCGCCGGCAGCATGATGATTTCGGTTTTCACCACTATTCAGGTATTCGCATGGCTCGCCACCATCTGGAAGGGCCGCCCTGTAGCAACTGCATCCATGTACTTCGCCGTGGGTTCGGTAGTGATGCTCGTCATCGGAGGCTTGAGCGGTGTCTTCACAGGTGTCATCCCGGTCGACTGGCAGGCGCACAACACCTACTACGTTGTAGCGCACATCCACTACGTCCTCATCGGCTCAAATGTGTTTCCCGTCTTCGCTGGCTTCTATTATTGGCTGCCAAAGATGACAGGCAGACTCATGAACGAACGCGTTGGAAAGCTGAGCTTCTGGGTCATGTTCCTCGGATTTAACGTTGGCTTCTTTCCGATGCACATCCTGGGCCTGATCGGAATGCCGCGCCGTATCTATACTTATCGCCCAGGCCTGGGCTTCGACTCCTGGAATATGCTCGTCACTATTGGTGCCTTTGTGCTCGGCATTGGCATGCTCATCAGCATCATCAATTTGCTCATCAGCCTTCGCGCGGGAGAACTCGCCGGCCGCAATCCATGGAATTCCGATGGCCTGGAGTGGTCCAGTGACTCTCCGCCCGCGCCGTATGGCTCGATCCACATCCCGCTAGTCGCTTCGCGTCATCCCCTGTGGGATAACTATGACGAAGAAGATGATCCTGAGGACGATCGGGTGTTGGACTGGGGCCGTCTGACTCCCGTTACCACGGCACTCGATGCGGAACCAATCGGCCTCGCCACAATTCCTGGAGACTCGCTTCTTCCCCTGTTCATGAGCATCGCAATGTTTGCGTTCTTCGCCACTTTGCTGTTGCAGATGGCCTTCACTGCGCTTGGAATATTGCTCATCACCTTTCTAATTGGATGCATATGGATGTGGCCGCACGACGTCAAGGAGGTCCTTTGAGTTCGACCGCTCAGATCGCGCCTCCCCGCACAAGTCTGGCAACACTTCCCATCGACCAGCGCCGCGGTATCTGTGCCATGTGGGCGGTGATCGCCACCGAGGCCATGCTCTTCATATGCATGTTCGGCGCCTACTACTATCTCGGCAACAACAAGGATCGATGGGCGCAGGAGTCGCCGCCTGAACTTCGGTTCCCGCTGATTCTTCTTGGGATTTTGCTCAGCAGCAGCTTTGTATTGCACTGGGGAGAGATTCAGGTTAAAAGCGAACGATTCAGCCTGGCAAGAATTGCCTTGTGGATCACGGTCGGACTCGGCCTTGTGTTCCTTGCAATACAAGGTTTTGAATACTACTACCACTGGAGCGAACTGGCCCCTTACACCGACGCTTATGGTTCCATCTTCTACACCATTACAAGCCTCCATGCCGCGCACGTGATCGCCGGGCTCCTGATGCTGGCCTATATCGGCATTCAGCCACGCTACGGAGCGACTATTCGTACGCCTCACCGGCCTTATTCCACGATCGCCCTCTACTGGCACTTTGTCGATGTGGTTTGGGTATTCATTGTCATTATGCTGTACGTCATACCCAATATTCAGAGGATGCATCATGTCCACTGAGCCCATCGCTTCTGCACCGCCGGTGCCAACACACAAGCTGTGGTTCGGATTTGTCGCCTCGGCCATTGCATGGACCACCCTCGGCTGCCTCGACATTCTCATCACCTGGCGTGCCTGCATGCATCAGGAAGACTTCGGGATTCCCATTCCGCGACCCGAGGTTCGGATTCTGTTTGTCGTAGTTGCTCTTGCGTTGTTTGCGCTCACCGCGACGGCTGGCATTACATCCTACGGCAATTGGCGCCAGCTCTCATCACAGCGCAGGTTACTGCATGCGCCAGCGGTGGAACGACAAGAGTTCATGGCCCTGTTGGGCGTCATCATTAGCCTCACCCTCGGAATGGGCATTGTGTGGCTTGCGCTACCGCCCCTCTTTCTCGATCTCTGCTGGAGGGCTCGATGACTTCTTCCATGAGCCTGTTGGGGATTGCCACCCTGGCAACCTGTACTGCCCTTTCCGGTTGTAATGCGGGTCAGGCCCGGCGTTCCTATTCGATCGGCGCGATCGGCAACGCGCAGCATGGCAGGCAGCTGATTTCTGCCTACGGTTGCGGGGCCTGCCATATGGTTCCCGGCCTACGAGGCGCGCGGGGCCTGGTCGGGCCTCCGCTCTATTACATAGCCAATCGCTCCATCATTGCCGGGCAACTGCCCAATACGCCGGATAACTTGACGCGATGGATTGAACACCCGCGCTCCATTGAGCCGAAGACCGCCATGCCCGAGCTGGGTGTTTCCAAAGCGGAGGCCTACGACATCGCTGCCTATCTCTACACAGTGCGCGGCGGGGAGAAGCTTTCATGGAGCGACTAGATCATCTCTTTCTTCGTGCGGCGATCGCACTGCTTGCGGCGTCCCTTTCGATCGTCGTAGCGGCCCAAGGCAATGACAACAATGGTATGACGACGAATGTGCCCGGTGCTCTCCCAAACCTGCACCTTGTATCGCCTGTCGCGAATGGCCAATGGACGATGCCCGCCGGCGACTACGGCAACACCCGCTTCAGCACGCTCGCGCAAATCAACACTGGTAACGTGCAGAATCTCCATGTCGTCAGTAATTTTGCCACCGGCATTCCGCACGGACACGAGGGTGGTCCCCTTGTTGTGGGCAGCACTCTCTACATGGTTACGCCTTTTCCAAACAACCTGATTGCGCTCGATTTGACCAAGCCGGGATTTCCTCAAAAATGGATCTTCAGACCCAACCCTGACATAACGTCAGTAGGTATCGCGTGCTGCGACGTCGTGAATCGCGGCGCCAGCTACATTGACGGCAAGATCATTTACAACACACTGGATGACCACACCGTAGCCGTTGACGCTAACAGCGGCAAGCTTGTTTGGAAGACGCAAGTAGGCGACACGCATTACGGAGAAACCACTACGATGGCGCCCGTCGTGGTGCGCAATGTGGTCTTTGTCGGCAATAGCGGCGGCGAGTTGGGAGTAAGAGGACAACTCACGGCTCTCGATGTGAAGACCGGAAAGATATTGTGGAAGGCATATAGTACCGGCTCCGATGCCGACGTGCGCATTGGGACTGACTTCAAGCCGTTCTATGCGAAAGATCGCGGCAAAGATCTCGGTTTATCAACGTGGACTCCCGGCCAGTGGAAGCTCGGCGGCGGGACCATCTGGGGATGGATCTCCTATGACCCCGAACTGAACCTCATCTACTACGGGACGGGAAATCCCGGCGTCTGGAACCCAGATATGCGCCCCGGCGATAACAAGTGGTCCGTCACCATCTGGGCGCGCGATCCAGAAACCGGCATGGCCAAGTGGGCTTACCAGGTGGCTCCGCATGATGGCTACGACTACGACGAGATCATGGAGAACGTGCTCGTCGACATGCCATGGCAGGGCCACATGAGGAAGCTGCTCATCCATCCCGGCCGCACCGGCTTCGTCTTCGTCATGGATCGGGAAACCGGCGAGTTACTCTCTGCAGAAAAGTTCGAGCCCGTAACCTGGGCAAGCGCATACGACCTTAAAACCGGCAAGGTGAGTGAGGATGAATCGAAACGGCCGCATTTCGGCAAATTTGGAAGGGACATCTGCCCCTCTTCTACCGGAGCAAAAGACTTCACACCTTCTTCCTTTTCGCCAAGAACCGGATACCTCTATATTCCTGCGCATAACACCTGCATGGACTACGAGGGAACGGCGGTGAACTACATCGCCGGCACGCCCTACCTTGGCGCAAATGTACGCATGTATCCCGGACCGGGAGGATACCAGGGAGAATTCATTGCATGGGATGTCGCAAACGCGAAGAAGGTGTGGAGCATTAAGGAAAAAGATTTCCCGGTGTACAGCGGCGTACTCTCCACTGCGGGAGATCTGGCCTTTTACGGCACGATGGACGGATGGTTTCGGGCCGTAGATGCTCGTTCAGGAAAGGTATTGTGGCAATTCAAAACGGGCTCCGGCATTATCGGCAATCCCATGACGTTCACGGGGCCTGATGGCAAGCAGTACATCGCCGTGTACTCGGGAATCGGAGGCTGGATGGGCGCCGCGGCGCTGCCATCCGTGTCAACCGACGATCCTTATGCCGCGTTGGGCGCGGTCGGAACCATGCGCAACATCAAGTCTGTGACACAGCCGGGGGACATGCTCTATGTATTCACCTATTAAGATTGCATTGTTCTCGCTGGCGATCGCGTGTGCGCCAATGCTTATGGACGCAGCCCAGCTGCGTATTTGCGCCGATCCGAATAATCTTCCCTATTCCAACAATCAACAACAAGGCTTCGAAAACAAGATTGCTGACTTGATCGCAAAAGACCTCGGCTTTGAACTCACTTATTTCTGGTTTCCGCAGCGCGAAGCCTTTTTCCGTAAGACGTTGAATGCCGGCGTTTGCGACGTGGTGATGGGAGTGCCTTCCAGCTTCGACGAAGCGGAGGTGCACGCGTCCGTACTACCGCTCGACCTATGTTTTTATAACGCGAAGAGATCGTCACATCGCAATCAACTCCTTCGATGATCCGCGACTGCGAAGCCTGAGGATCGGCGTGCACATTCTGGGAGAGCAGAATGACAGTCTCCCTCCCGTACATGCGCTCATCAGTCGGGGCATCGTAAACAATCTGGTTGGATTTAGTATCTTTGGCAATCTGGACGAGAACAATCCTGCCGCCGACCTGATCAAAGCAGTCAGCGATGGCAACGTGGATGTCGCGATCGCATGGGGACCGCTCGCCGGGTACTTCCGCCAGCACTCCGCAATACCGCTCAGCATTGCGGCCGTAGCGGATGACAGCGAACATCCTGATCTGGCCTTCCATTTCGACATCGGCATCGGCGTTCGCGCAGGGAACGTCGCACTCAGAGAACAGCTTGATCAGGAACTACTGCGCAGACGATCTGAAATTGAACAGATCCTCAAGGCGTATGCCATTCCCCTAATTCCAATGGCGGTCGTGACGGCGCAATCGATGGAGGACTGAAACATGCGAATCGGCAATATCCTGCTTGCAAGCTCGCTCCTGGCGTGCACTGCCGGCTGCCGGAGCGCCTCGGGCCCCAACACCGTTGCCATGAACGGACCAGCCATCACCGCCAATCCCGTAGGTCCCGTGCCCGGAGATCCTCAACATCTGACCTACACCACCAATCCGTACACCAACGATCCCGTTGCGCTACAGGACGGCCGCCGATTGTTCAATTGGTATAACTGCTCGGGCTGTCATGGCGGCCACGCCGGGGGAGGCATGGGCCCCAGTTTGAGGGATGAGGTGTGGCTCTACGGGAATCGGGATGATCAGATCTTCGATAGCATCGCCCACGGCCGTTCCAATGGCATGCCTGCATGGGGAACGAAAATCCCACAAGATCAGATCTGGCAGCTGGTCGCGTACATCAAGTCAATGCGCACTCCGATGGAACCGGACCCCCCTGTCGAGCCGTCCGAAGAGAAAACCCCAAACCCGGATAAAGATACGGTGCTCGGTGTGAATACACAAACGCGCGAGGGGAGACGGTAGATGCGTATCCTCCTGGGCGGTGCAGCCTTGCCGGCAATCCTGATATTAGTTGCGGGTTGCCGGTCTGTGCAATCCACGTTCAACACCCATGGACCGGCTGCGCACCGCATTGCAGGGCTGGCCGGATTCATGACGATCCTTTTTATCGCGATCACGATCGTGATGTGGATACTCTTCGCTATCGCGCTTTACAAGCGGGGCGGCACACTGGCCGAACACGCGCCGATCGAGGCGGGGGGCGGGGAGATGTGGATTGCTCTCGGCGGAATCCTGATTCCGCTCATTGTTCTTACAGTGATCTTCGTTCTGGGTCTTGGTCTGTTGCGTGATTTCCCCATCCACGGCATGCATGGCGCGAGCGCACACGCAGCCATGGCTCGGAGCATGAAGCCCGAAATCAAAATAACGGGGCATCAATGGTGGTGGGAGATTGAGTATCTCAATGACGAGTTATCGCAGCAGTTCACGACGGCCAATGAACTGCATCTGCCCACCGGCCGCCCCGTCAATATCGAAGTCGAGACGCGCGATGTGATGCATTCCTTCTGGGTGCCCGCACTGCATGGGAAGGTTGACCTCATTCCCGGTCAGCCGAATTACATCCGCCTCGAGGTCGCAGAGCCTGGCGAGTACACCGGGCAGTGCGCCGAATTCTGCGGTGCCGAGCACGCGAAAATGCGCATCCTCGCCATCGCCCAGACGCCCGACGAATACCAAGCATGGATCGAAGGCCAGCGGAAGCCGGGCGCCGAGCCCACGGATCCACACGCAAAGATCGGCCAGCAGATATTTCTTTCCGGACCTTGCTCGATGTGTCACGAAGTCCGCGGGACGATCGCCGGCGGCCGTGTCGCTCCGGATCTGACTCACATTGGAAGCCGCAAGATGATCGCGGCAAACGTATATCGCAACAATGATGCTTATCTCGAAGCGTGGATCACGCACGCTCAATCGCTCAAGCCGGAAGCTCAAATGCCCAACCTCACGCAGTTCTCGGGTGAGCAACTCACTGATCTCGTCGCTTATCTTCGGCAATTGCAATGACTTTGGTTTTAGGAGAAACAGATGTCACTTCGTAAAGACTTTTCTTACACGCTTCGATTCTTCATAGCGATGGCTGCCTTCTGTTCCGCAATCATTCCTGCCACTGCACAAAGCAAACCCAACTGCGAGGGGTTGCCCGAGGCCGGACGGCTTCGCTCAATTGTTCAACAGATCGTGCGCGAAGGAGCGGACAAAAACAGCGGCATGGGAAATCAGGAGTGGGCCGCCGTCGTTAATCGTGACGGAGTGGTTTGCGCCATCGTCTTCAGTGGCAATACGCGAGCTGATCAATGGCCTGGTAGTCGTGTGATCGCCGCGGAGAAGGCCAACACAGCGAACGGTCTCAGCGGGCGCAACTACGCCTTATCGACGGCCAATGTTTACGCGGCCTCACAGCCGGGCCAAAGCCTCTACAGCCTTACGACTTCTGCTCCGCCAAACCCCCAGGCGGTATTCGGCGATGCGGCTAGCTTTGGCACGGCCGATGACCCGATGATCGGGAAGGCCATAGGCGGCATCATCGTTTTCGCCGGCGGCCTCCCGTTGTACGAGAGCAGCGGGAAGCTTGTTGGCGGCCTCGGGCTAAGCGGCGACACCTCATGCGCAGACCACGTAATTGCCTGGAAGGTTCGCCATCAGCTTCATCTCGATGCTGTACCGATGGGGCCCACTGCTGAACACAATGACAACATGATCCTCGATTTTCAAAACGGCATAAGCGTCAGCGGGTTTGGTCATCCCACCTGCAAGGGCGGAACGCAGCCCGAAAATATCGTCAGAGATCTTTCAAAGAACTTTCCAACTGGACCTCACGCGCGGTAAGGTTGCATGCATGTGACGGGAACAATACCGCCTTCCGGGCACGCGACAACACAGAAGCCAGCGCTGGGGAACAAAGTCCTGCTGTACCGGGAACGCATCGTAGCTATTCCCGTGACAGGGCTCGGAAAAAAGCGGTCCCCGCTCCCTCCGTCTTCCGCTTCCACTCAAGAAGGCTGGCTGCGACACACGTCACGCCGTTGCGCCGGCATGCCGGTCGGTGTCCTCTTGGACGAATCCATGCACGTGCTTCCGCCGTCCTCGACGAGCAGAGAGAACGAAGGTCCTGTTTGTGGATCACGGATTGTGATTGTGGAGCGGGTGTGATGTCGGCTCTTTGAGTCGGAATCGCGATCGAGGTAGATACTGCAGCAGGGATGGGTTCGGAGCGCTGTTGCGGGGCATTCGCCACTCACCGGCGACTCGAACATGGCTTGAACGGCCGCGCTTTTGAGTTGACCCGGCACGCAGCAAAAGAGTTCATGCCCCGAAAGGAGCGCCGGTACGGTAAGGGTAATTGCGTGGCGAGGGACATCCTCAAATGCGGCAAAACAGCCGTCAAGCACCTGCTGCTCGCGGCACATGCGGTCGAGCGTGACTATCTTCGCCACATCACGGTCCTCGAGATCTGCCGGCGGATCATTAAACGCGAGATGGCCGTTGACGCCTATTCCCAGCAGCACTACGTCGATCGGCGCTTCCGCCAGGAGCTTCGCATACTGATCACAAGTCTCCTGCGGGGAGTTGCCCGGACCGATCGGTTCAAATCGAGAAATGGGGACGTGATCTACGAATGCACGGCGCAGCCAGTGCGCAAATCGCTGGGGCGACTTTTCCGGAATGCCGATGTACTCATCCATGTGGAACACCGTAACGCGGGGCCAGTCGATCTCCGGCTCCTGAATTAAGGCGGCAAGCATTTCGGACTGGCTGGGTGCGCCGGCCAAGATCATTCGAACATGTTCGTTCTCACGTAGCCGCGCGCGGAGCGCCCTCGCGATGTCGTTCGCGGCGATTTGGCCGAGTTCAATGCGGGATTCGGATACATGAACTTTCATGGCGTCTCCCGTCTTGGTTGAACTAAGTGGCTACGCTGATGGTTTCTGCACCGTATCCGCCTCATCTTTCTAAATGGAAAAGGTTCAGGGCGAGAAACGGGAGCATCGCCGTTCGTGGACTCCGCAACCTCTGCGGCCGGAAACCTGCCGCATGGCGCTTTGGAGTGCGAAACGCAAGATCCAGCAGGCCGTTCAATTCAAATCGCAACGCAACGATACCTATCAACGAACCTCGAAGCTTTCAAAAAGTTCAGGACAAAATCGTCGCTTCCATGATCTTGTCGGGAGTAATCGGATATTCCCTGATGCGTTTGCCGGTCGCGTTGTATATTGCATTTGCCACCGCCGCTGCCGCGCCGGTGATCCCGATCTCTCCGATGCCGCGCGCGCCCAGGGGATTGAACTTAGTATCCGGTATATTCAACACGCTTACATCGATGTGTCCAATATCGCGATTTACGGGAACATGGTATTCCGCCATGTTGTTGTTCACTGTCCGGCCGTACACCGGATCGATATGCCCTTCTTCGTGCAGAGCGAAACTAACGCCCCACACGATCCCGCCCATGAGTTGATTCAGGCCCGTAGTTTTGTTCATCAGCGTCCCGATGTCGTATGTGCCCACAATCCGGCGTACGCGGGGCATGTGCGTCGAGCGATCTACTGCAACGTCAGCGAACACGGTTCCCCACGAATACGCCGAATAAGAATCGTGATCCTCAGACGGTTCAGCCGAAGCTATCGCCTCCACCGGTTTGCCGCCGTTTCGAGAGATGATACCGGCGAAGGAGTCTAGCTGTCGCGGGTTCGACTTGTTGAAGAGGTTTCCGTCCTTGGCCTCGATCTCAAGCGTAGCCAAGCCGTGCAGCGGCGACTGGCTATCGTTGACTGCAAGTTCGGCCATCTTGAGGATGGCCTGTTTGGCCGCGGCTTGAACCGCAGGCGTGACCGATGCTGTGGATTGCGATCCACCTGAAACCGGAGCTTTGGGTAACGCTGAATCACCCAAGGCAGCTTCAACCAGCGTGGGGTCCTTCTCGATATCGAGGCCCAACGAGTTGGCTGCAGTTTGAGCAATCATCGTGTACATTCCTGTACCCAGGTCCTGCGAGCCGCTGGCCGCGTACACTTTTCCGCCGGGCAGAATGCGCACCACCGCCTGAGCAGCCGACCGGTTCGCCGGGTAAAGTGCCGTGGCCATGCCATACCCGATCAGTTCGTTGCCTTCGACCCTCTGTCCCGGCTTGGCGTTCCTCTTCGACCAATCGAATCGCTCGGCGGCCTGCGCGTATGCCTGCTTGAGATTCTTGCTGGTCCAGGGGCGATCATGGCTCGGATCTTTGTCCGCATAGTTGATGAGCCGCAATTGCAGGGGGTCCATGTTCAACTTTTCCGCAAGCTCGTCCAGCGCAATTTCAAACACCGCTGTCCCCGGCGCTTCCCCCGGAGCACGCATGAATGTCCCTATGCCCAAGTTCACATCCACAAATTTTTCGCTGATCTGATTGTTTTCCGAATCGTATAGGAGCTTCGCTGGTGTCGCCGCATGTTCCGTGAAGTCTTCCATCACTGAAGCTTCCATTACGACATCCTGTTGGATAGCGGTGAGCTTGCCGTTCGCGGCCGCACCGAGTTTAATCCGGTTGAGTGTTGTCGGGCGGTGCCCTACCGGGCCGAACATCTGTGACCTGCCGAGTACAAGCTTTACTGGCTTGCCCACAGCCTTCGCGGCGGCCGCCGCCAATGGGACGTGCGACCACATCGATCCTTTGCTGCCGAACCCTCCACCCGTGTAGGGGCATCGCACCCGAACGTTGTCGACCGGGATATCAAGCGCTCGCGCCAATGATTTCTGGACGCCCGAGATATATTGCGTTGCGTCATAGACGTTGAGTTTTTCGCCTTCCCACCATGCAATGGTGGCATGGGGCTCCATCGGATTGTGATATTGAATTGGGGTGATGTATGTCTGCTCGATGGTAATGGCAGCGTTGTTGAAAGCGCTCGCAACATCCCCTCGTTTGTCGCCCGGGGATTCTTTACCAGGAATTTTTGGCCAGCGCGCCTCGTTCAGGCGGTTTTTCCTGGCCAACTGGGGCGGCAGTTCCAGCTTCGCCGGAGCTTGGTCATAGCGAATCTTAAGAAGTGCTGCTGCAAAGCGAGCTTGCTCCAGGGTTTTCGCCACCACCACCCCGATGGGCTGCCCGTTGTAGTGCACTTGCTTCTCCTGCAGCAGCGAAAGGCTTCGCCATGCCGGAGGTTCCGGCTTGCCCTGGTTAAGCCGAGGAGCGTTAAACGGCGTTAGAACCGCGAGCACTCCGGGCGCCTTCTCCGCGGCCGCGGAGTCGATTGATACGATCGTTCCGCAGGGAATAGTGGCCTGCACCATGCGTGCATAAACCAGGTCTGCCTTAGAAAAAGGCAAAGAGAATTCTGCGGCATATCTCGCTTTCCCGGTTACTTTGGCCAAGCCATCGTAGCGAAATCTGTACTGCGGTTGATTGGTCGGCGGCTTCGTTTCATCGTTGATCATGCTCCGTTGTCCTCCACGCTCAGATCCGCCGAGCCCCGCCGAGTACCTCTCACCGCTAGTTCCAGGCAGCGAACAATTGCCTGCCTAGCCATCTCAATCTTGAAAGAATTATGGTCGTACCCTCTCGCCCCCGCCATTGCTGCGTCCGCGGCCTTGCGGTACGCTTCCCTCTCGGGAGGTGCGCCCTTGAGTAACTCTTCGGCTTCCGGAATCCGCCATGGCTTGTGAGCTACACCGCCGAGAGCAAGGCTGGCCGCTTTGATTGATCCCCCATCCATCTCCACTCCCGCTGCCACTGAGACCAGCGCAAACGCGTAGCTCTGACGATCGCGCACCTTGAGATACCACGAGTGCTCAGCGAACCGCGATGGCGGAAGTTCCACGTGCGTTATCAATTCGCCGGGATGCAGCGTCGTATCCGTGTGCGGCGTGGCGCCTGGCAGGCGATGGAATTTCGCGATTGGAATGGCGCGCTTTCCCTCCTGACTCTGAACATGAATTGTCGCTCCCAGCACCGCCATCGCGACGTTCATGTCAGACGGATTTGTGGCTATGCAGGTCTCCGCGCTCGTTGCCCCGTGATCCGATTGGCCCAGGATCGCGTGAATGCGCTGGATGCCTCGAATTGCCGCACAGCCCGATCCTGGTGAACGCTTGTTGCACGCCGGATAAGAGGGATCCATGAAGTAGTAGCACCGCGTGCGCTGCATCAGGTTGCCACCGGTCGTCGCCATATTGCGCAACTGCTGCGTCGCTCCGGAAAGCAGCGCCTGGGAAAGCAGCGGATAATCCTTTACGATCCGTGCATCGCTGGCCAACTCGCTATTCCGCACCAGCGCTCCGATTAATACCCCACCTGACGGCGCATCTTCGATCCTGGCGAGATCGAGACGGGTGATGTCGATCAAGCGGGTCGGCTTCTCCACGCTGTACCTCATCAGGTCAACCAGGTTTGTGCCCCCGCCGAGGAACTTCCCATCATTCGCCGCCGCGTGAATAGCCTCCGCCTCAGAGGTGGCACGCTGGTATTCGAACGGATTCATGCTGCGCCTCCCTGATCCGATACGCGCGCCCTAGCCGCTTCACGCACCGCGGCCACAATATTGGGATAAGCACCGCATCGGCAGATGTTGCCGCTCATCCGTTCGCGGATCTCCTCATCGGAAAGCACGGGGGCCGAGCTGGTTCCACCCTCCCAACTAACGATGCTGAGCTGTCCTGTTTTGGCCTCCTCAAGCAGCGCAGTGGCAGAACAAATCTGGCCCGGTGTGCAGTAGCCGCATTGAAAGCCATCATGTTCCAGGAACGCCGCTTGGACTGGCGAGAGTCCATCCACGCCTTCGCCCTTCGCCAGCCCCTCAATGGTCGTAATTTTAGCTCCCTCCGCGCTGGCTGCAAGCGTGAGACAGGAATTAACGCGGCGGCCATCCATCAGCACCGTACAAGCCCCGCACTGGCCGTGATCGCAACCCTTCTTGGTGCCGGTGAGATCGAGATGTTCGCGCAACGCATCGAGCAGGCTCGTCCGGCTGTCGATGGAGAGACGGCAGGATTTGCCGTTGACCTCGATTGCAAGATCCAGAACCTGCGGCGTGGGGACAGCGGATCCGGAAGAACGTTCTGAGAGCGCTAAATCCGGCATCCCCGCTGCAATACCGGTACTAATCGCAGTAGCTCCCATGACGAAATTGCGCCGGGAAACGTGGATTTGGTTCTCTGCAGAGGGAGACTTGCTCTCGCTCCGAGAATTTGCTCGTATTTGATCTTTTGAGTTGCTCATGCCCTGCCTGAACAGACGAGTCTCTTCCCATAGATAGGGCCATAGATGGGAAAACGAAATGAAAAGATGCTCTAAGAGCCCGTTCAAGAGATTCCCCTTCCCGGGTTGGGAAGGTTTCATCTTGCCGAAACAAGGACATGGGCTACACCCAAGCTGGGGGGCCGAACCAAGTGGTCAGCACGTCGCAGACGCGCTGAAGTCGGCATCGCTGTAAGGGTCCTATTGATTCCACCGGACTGTAGATAGATGAGAGACAGGTCGTAGGTGCGGGGAACATGTCTCGAACCTGAGTAATGACATCCAAGTATCGGAATCAATGTAACACTATGCCGAGACCGGAGAAAGTTACGAGAGGTTCTTACAGGAATAAGTAGTCTTTGCTACGCTTTGCAATTTCTCATCCCTACGCATCACACAGCAGTTGCAGATATAGCACCCTGGACTTTCACTGGGGAGTATGCATTTCCAAACTTGATGCGCGGCTACTTGTGGGAGCAAAGGCTCAAATCCCAAAAGCGTCGCCGATGAATTGGAGCGGCATCACGACGACGGCAATCGAGAGGCGTCGTATAAAGGGAGTCGCTCTACTGCGATCAGACCAAGTCTTCCGGCTTTGTCGCAGTCGCGTGGCGGAGCGGCGGTGGGCTGCTCCGCTGTACAATCAGCGCGTCGAGGCGAGACGAGCTTATGCCTGCCCAGGTTGACCTTTACAACAACGCTTATGCCAGAGTGGAGCACGACCTCTACCGCCAGGTGCGCGCCGAGACTTACGGTCTGGACCTCGGCCAAACCAGCTGGGTCACATCCAACGAGTCCGAGCGCATCCCCGCCCTTCTCAACATGAGCCGAGACTCGAATGTCCTCGAGATCGGCAGCGGCTCCGGTCTTTACGCCCTTCACCTCGCGCGCCGCATCGGCTGTCGCATCACCGGTCTAGAATTGAACCCCAGCGCCGTCGCGGGCGCCCGGCGACTCGCGTCGGTCGATGGACTCTCTTCACTCGTCCACTTTCAGCAGTGCGACGCCTCGCGGCCGCTGCATTTTGCAGATGTAGCGTTCCACGCGGCCTTTGCCAACGATGTCCTCTGTCACATCCCGAGCCGCGCCGGTCTGCTGAGAGAAATCTTCCGTATCCTACGCCCCGGCGCGCGCCTCCTTTTTTCAGACGCACTAATCGTAGGAGGCCTCATCTCGCACCAAGAACTCGCCACCCGAAGCTCGATCGGGCCCTATTTTTTCTCGCCTCCGGGTGAGAACGAACGCCTCCTCGCCGCCGCCGGCTTCGGTGTCATCTCGGTCCATGACACCTCCGCGCAGGCAGCCGATATCGCCCAGCGCTGGCACGACGCCCGCGAACGCCGCCGCGACGAACTCGTCGCCCTCGAAAATACCCCGGATGATCCTGGTCGCTTCGACGGGTTGCAGCGCTTTCTCTCCTGCGTCTACACCCTCACCTCGGAGCGCCGTCTGTTGCGCCACCTCTACCTCGCCGAAAAGCCGCCAGCATGACTCATCGGCCACCTTCCTCTGCTGCTGACGAGAATATAGGGTCCGCCACTGTCGGAAATGAGCCACTTGCCCGCAGCGTCCCAAGACCCGCACCCCGAGCCTGAGGAGCACCCTGTTACGCAAATTTCTTCTCTGCCGGACTCGCCGAAGTCTCATTTGTGATGACACTCGGCCTCAGCAAGAGCCGCTCGTTATCAACACGGTTTGATCATTCGCTGTTTCCACATTCAAGACTCATAAGCAAAGATTGCTCGCTGAATCTCTGATTATTGGAGCGCTCGTTGGGTCTGAAAATACGGCACTTAATTGGGCTTTTATGTTAGCGACAACGCGGTGAAAACTGTGTGGGCTGACGGGAAGCGCTTTGGGTACCGCTCCTCTGTGTTCCTCGCAGGCAAAAAGATTGCACTACGGCTCCGTGCTGTGGGCGGCAACCATGATCTCGAGAGGACCGGTTTGAGATTCCCGAACATATTATTGCTTCACTTTGAGGTCGCCCATCGTAAGCTTGTTCATTCGGGTAACCGCAAACCCATGAGGAAGTGCTGACTATGCCCGCGAATGTCTCATCCGACGAAATCACTCGCCTGCTCCTGGAGATGCGGCAAGGCAATGCGAACGCTGCGGACCACCTGATACCACTGGTGTACGCTCAACTTCGCCGGATCGCGCGATCGTACCTCCGAAACGAACGGGAAGATCATACCCTCCAACCGACAGCGCTGGTGAATGACGCGCTCATGCGACTCATCGGCGCTGAGAGTCTCGAGTGGAAGAGTCGGGCACATTTCTTTGCCGTCTCTTCCACCGTCATGCGCCGAATCCTCATCGACAGTGCCCGCGCTCATCGTACGGAGAAGAGGGGAGGAGATCTCAAGCAGATATCTCTTGATACTGGCCTCATGTACGATTGGCGCCAGGCGGAATCGCTCCTCATCCTGAACGAGGCCCTCGACAAACTCGCCGAGTTTGACTCGTGTTTGAGCAAGGTAGTCGAAATGCGATTCTTTGCAGGAATGACGGAAGAGGAGATCGCCGAAGTCCTCAAGACATCAGTTAGAACTGTCAAGCGAGATTGGCAATTTGCCCGGGACTGGCTATACCGCGAGATGACCCGGGAAAAATAAGTCGTCGCTTCTCCAATGTTCTCCATCGGATTATCTAAATTTTGGGAGTGAAGACTTATGGGTCAGCTTACCCGTCCATATCGTACCGCGAGTTTCTAGCACATTCATATAGATCGAGTTAGCTATTACGGGAAGATTGAATCCCTGGGGGCTGATCTCCGATGGTGACGACCTGGAGTCATGATAGTGCTGGACGGGAAACGGAGCGCCGACCGGTTTCCCTCGAATCGGATCCAGGCGGCGGCCCCACACGCACCAGAAGCCATCGCGCTTGGAGAGGTAGAAGGTGGTGCGTCCGTCTCCGGACCATCTCGGTTTTATGCTGAATTGAGACGCTTCGGTAATTTGCACCCAAAGAGAGTCAGGGACTTGGGCGCGCCTGCAGAAAGGCGGGCGGCGAATATCTGGCCATCAGTGCCAGGACGAGAAATCAGGACGAGTGTGGCAAGCCCAGGGAGGTCAAAATCCAGCGCGCGATCCGTTTGCGGCGACGAACCGGATCAATTGCGGCAAGAACGTCCTCAAGCGAATCGAAGCGCTTTTCCGGCGTAAGGTCGAGGCAGCGGCGAATGGCAGTTTCCCATTGCGGGTCGATCTTCCTGCCTGCCGGAAGCTTGGCCGGCACACGAAATGATCCCTCAAGCCTGGGGGGTACCGGACGCTCCCCGGTGATCATCTCGCACATCACAACGCCGAGCGAATACTGATCTCCCGCAGGCGTGACGTTCCCGTCCAGCCATTGTTCCGGCGCGACGTATGCAGGCGTACCCTGGCCGGGGGCCGCACCTGCTCCTGAAATGGCATGTCGTGCCAGTCCAAAATCGGCAATCAGGGCCGAAACAGATTCGTCTGCCTGAAGAACGAGCATGACGTTGGCGCTCTTCAAGTCTCGGTGAACGATCCCGCGCTCATGCGCCGCGGTGAGCCCCGACGCGATCTGTTCGACCAGCGGCAGAGCCTCTTTACACGACAGAGGCCCCTTCCTGTGCAGCCGTTCGAGCAGCGTCTCGCCGATCAGCAACTGCATGGTGAGAAACCAGATTCGCTCTCCGGGGGCGAAATCATGGCAGAACAAGTCATAGACCCGGCAGATATTGGGATGAGTAATCTGACGCGCCTGCCGGACCTCTTCTTTGAATCGCTCGATGACCGCCGGGTTCGAAGCTATATCGGGCCGGATGGTTTTGAGAGCCACGATTTCCTGAAGCTCGGAATCCCACGCTTCATACACGGATCCCATCCCGCCAACGTTTAGAAGACGGAGGATACAGAACCGTTCATGGAGGATTGTGTCGCTTTTAAGGTCGCGAGGAGTTCTGTGATCACCGCAGAAGGCCATCGGGGCCGGCTCACCGAGAAAGCTTCCCGCATTCAGATGGGCGGAGAGAAGACTGTCCATCTCCGACTCCAGCAGGCTGTCTCCATTGCACAGTTCACGGGCGAGTGCCTTCCGCCGGTCCTCGGGCGCATCAAGGACCGTCGCGTAAATGTCTCGCATTCTTTTCCACTGATCAGGGGAAGGAGGTGGCTTGACAGACGGCAAGTGAACTCTCCGGCAAACGCGGCGTAACAGGTACCCTAGAGTTCTTCAGTATGACCGGATGGAATCAGCTTTTACAAGCTCGACGATTTCTCGTAATTCGCGTTTTTGGCTAATTTCGGCGGTTGATGCTCGGCCATCCCCAACCGCGAGCCCGACGCGGGCTCTCGCCGTTCACTGCCAATCCCAGTGCCTGACCATCAAAGGGCGACTGTATGTGCCGCTTTTTCGCGGCACACGTTCGTGACAGGTTCTTTCCTCTTCATGGGTGCGAAGCCAGCTCTGAGCTCGATGGGATTGCGCTCGGGTATGATTCGGGGATGGTTGAAATGAGGGGGGACTGGTGATTTCGCGACGCTCATTCATAAAAACGGGTGCGGGTGGAGCACTGTGGATGGCATCATCTGGATTTTGCCGGGCAGCGAATGGCGGCCCGGATAGATTTGGTGTTCAGCTTTACGTTTTGCGCGACCTGCTGAGCAAGGATTTCGACGGGACGCTTCAGAAAGTTGCTTCGGTTGGCATCAGGAAGGTCGAGTTCGCGGGGTTTTATGGGCGTACAGCGCAACAGGTTAGAGCCAGCCTGACGAAGGCAGGGCTGACGGCCAGCGGCGCACATTGCCTGCTGGCGAGCATGCCGGATGACGAAATCCGCCGCATGATCGATTTCTGCCATGAGGTCGGCATGCCGTACATGATCGCGGCGGTGCCGTCGATAAAGAGCGCTGCTGTTCAGGGCTCAAGCAAGACCGCGGCGGGCAATCCGTTCAAGCATATCGAGCTTGGGGACTGGCGATGGAGCGCAGAGCGGTTCAACGACATCGGGGCGCGTGTTCGGGATGCGGGAATGCGGTTTGCATACCACAATCACAACATCGAAGCTCAAAAGTACGGGGATGTTGTGGCGTTTGACGAGTTGCTGCGGCTAACCGATCGCGCGGTAGTTGGAATCGAATTCGACATCGGCAATTTCATCGCGGGCGGCGGAGATCCTTACCCTTATCTTGAGAAGTACCCCAACCGTTTCGAGCTGGCGCACGTTAAGGAATGGGTTACCCCGTTTAAGCCGACGATCACCAGCAATTTTCCAGATTACGCGCCGTTAGGGAACGGGACCACCGATTGGAAGCGACTGCTTGGACGGTTGCAGACCGCCGGCGTGAAGGAGATCTTTATCGAGCAGGATGGAACCGCAAGCGGAGACGAACTGGGGGCGGTGCGGCAAGCTTACGAGTTCCTCATCTCGGTTTGATCGGGGGGGCCAGGGCACTTCTTGTGAGCCCATGATCAGGCGCGAAGCACCGAGCGAAATGCTGACCAGAAACAAAGGAGTAAGTTCCAAGCCGGCATGCTGAGCCCAGAGAGGTCACTCTTAGCGTTTCTCGACAAGGAGCAGGTGTTCGCAGGCCGGGACTGTTTGCAGCAGTAATCGACAGCTTGATGCGCGGCGCAGCGATAACCGAGGGAACCGCTCTAACCGATATTGTCAGAGGGCGATTCCCTGCACAGCGTTATGCGCCGTCGCAACCTTAGCAACGGCGCATAACGGCAGCGTAAGAGGATCTCCCAAATGCACAGCTCAACGTAGAGTGCATCATTGGGCGAAGAGCTTGAGATCGATTCCCTCCCCCATTGCCTTGTAGCCTGCATCGCCGGGATGGAGATGATCACCGGAGTCGTATAGAGGGTTGAACTGGTTGGGATTCTGGGGATCGGAAGTGATCTTGTCAAAATCGACGACGCCATCGAAGGTTCCGCTGTTGCGAATCCAGTCGTTGAGCTCTTTGCGGATGGCTTCTCCCTTGTCGGAGTAGTATCCGGCCCCGCCGTAGGGAGTCAGGGTTGCGCCGATAGCCTTGATGCCGTGCTGATGGGCGGCGTCGGCGATGCGCGCCAGTCCGAGTTCCAATTGCAACGCAGTGATTTCATCCTCTGGCGCCTGGAGGCGGGCGAGTCGGCCGATGTCGTTGATGCCTTCGAGAACGATGACGTAGCGGACGCCGTCCTGGGCGAGAACGTCGCGATCGAGGCGCGCTACGGCGCTGGGTCCATAGCCGTCGTTGATAATGCGATTTCCGCCGATGCCTTCGTTGAGGACTGAAACATGAGCGAGCCCGTGGTCTGCGAGAAGGCGGCCGTAGAGGATGTCAGGCCAGCGCCGGTTAAGGTTCGCAGTGGAATGCGCGCCATCGGTGATAGAGTCTCCCAGAGTAACAATGGCGCGAGAACCTTCGACGGCCGGTACCTCAAGCCCATCGACGAAGTACCACGAGGTCAGCGTCTCTGTCTGGGACAGGGTGGGCGCGGACGCGGTATCTCCGGTGGCAACGAAGTTGTCCTGATCGGAGAAGTCATGGAAGGTTTCAGCACGCATGAGCTGCGGGGGAAGGAAAAAGCTGATGGCCACATTGGACTGAGGCGGCAGGTCCATCGGGATGGAGTCGGAGAAAAGCGCGGATCCAGGGGGAATCTTGACTGTTGCGGAGCCCGCGAAGGTGAGGGCATGGTCGGTTCCGGTGCGGACCGCGGGACCGCCATCGCTGATGGCCACATGAGCGTCGGATATCGTGAGGGGGTCGCTGCCAAATTCATTGGTGAAGCGGACGCGCACGGCATTGCCGCCCGCCGATACGTGAACGATTTCGCGGAGGGTGCTGCCGCTGAACAGATGCACCCGAAACCCGCCGTCGGCTCCCATGGGAGAGGCAGACCAGGTCCCAACCCAATGCTGCCTCGCAGCAGGCTGCGCGATGCATTGCCTATAGGTGGCCGGAACCAAAACGGAGAACGGGATGAGAGCGCGGACAAGTTTGAACATGAGGCGGTTTCCCTTAAGTGAAGTAGGCCGGAAGGGAGGCCAATCGTACTCCTCTCCCGGTGCGTGCCCGATTTGTGTCGTTCTCATTTTGGCATGCGCTTGCCGCGGGAGGCGCGGACGAGGGCGGGTTCGAAGGGGGTCGTGGCAATCGGGGGTGGCGATCGGAGGTAGCGCGAGAGCCGAATCTTTAGTGGCCAATGGTGGAGTGATATGCTCTTTGGCGTGCAACGGATGGGGCGGCAACCGGGAGTCATCGGGGACAAGATCGCTTTGGAATTGGCGCGCGTTCTGCTATGGGCGGATGGGCGGAATTCATGAAGCGGATCTTGGTCACGGGCGCCACCGGTAAGGTCGGAAGCCACTTCATCCACCGTGTTCTCCACGCGGAGCAATGGGCCGGATGCACAGTACGAGCCCTGTGCCATAAACGCCGAATGGCAACCGGACCGCGCCTGGAAGTTATGACCGGGGATATCTCAGACCGCAGCGCGGTGCGCGCTGCGATGGACGGGGTGACGCAGGTGGTGCATTGCGCCACGTGCAAGGAAACGGCAGACAGCGTGATCGACGTAACAGTGAAGGGCCTGTTCTGGCTGCTCGAGGAATGCCGGACAAGTCCATCGTTCGAGCGTTTCATCCTGATCGGGGGTGATGCCGCGCTAGGACACTTCTTCTACCCACATCCGATACCGGTGACCGAGCAACAGAAGCACAGCGCTTACCCAGGATGCTACGCGTTATCGAAGGTGCTGGAAGAGGCCATGCTTGAGCAGTACTACGCGCAATATGACCTGGCGGGGTGTTGCCTTCGTGCACCGTGGATTATGGAGAAGGACGATTTCCGCTACACCCTCACTTTCGGCGAGGATGTTTTTGGTGGTCCGCGGTGGTGTGACCTGGTGGATGGGGAGACGGCCGGCCGGCTGGCCAAGGCGGGCACGGTTCCAGTGATGCTCGATCCGAAAGAGCAGCCGGTGAAGAGAAATTTTGTTCACGTGAGCGACCTAGTGGAAGCGATGGTGCTGGCGCTGGACCATCCTCAGGCACGGCAACAGACCATGAACATCTGCATGGACGAGCCGGTAGATTACCGGCAGGTGGCAGCATACCTCAGTGCGACGCGAGGGCTGGATTCTTTTGCCATCAAGACACCTTACTGGTCAACGTGGCTGGACAACGCGAAAGCGAAATTCCTGATGGGGTGGCGGCCCGGTTATGACATGGCGAGGCTGATCGACGAGGCGTGGACTTATAAGCGCGGAACCGATGATCCGCGCAGGGTCTGGTATCCGGGCTGATGCGGCTGTCCGTAAGGCACTCCGGCGGAGCGAGACGGAAAGCAGAAGGGAATCTGACGGATGCCGCATTCCATTTGGTCGGGACTGGACTTGACGTTGCTGGCGGCCCTGGGTTCAGGCAATTGTATGTTGCCCGTGAAATTTGTACGCAAGTGCCAATGGGAAAATCTATGGCTGGTGTTCAGCCTGACCTCGCTGTTTGTAGTTCCCTGGCTGTTGGCGTGGCTGCTGGTACCGCAATTGGGGACGGTGCTGAGCACCTCGGGAAGCGCCTCTGTGGCATTGCCGTTTCTGCTGGGGGCACTCTTGCCGTGGGGATGGCCGCTTTGTGGATGGGTGCGGTGGCGGTGTATGGAGTCGCGTCGGTCTACCTGGGTCGGTTGGGGACGTCGGTGGTTTGGGGGCTGTTCCAGATTTTTATGATCATCACAGCGAACTCAGGGGGGATTGCGACGGGCGAATGGAAGACGGCAGCAAGCGCGGCGAGAGGCTAGCTTTACATGGGCCTCGCAATGCTGGTGGCGGCAACGTTGGTTCTTGCAGCCGCAAACCTGTAGTTTCAAACCCTGAATCCGGCTGCCTTTCTTGCGGCCACGCTCCGAGCAAGGTGCGCGAAGGGTGTTCGCGAGAGTTCGGGCTTATGAAGTGATCTTTCCCTTGCACTTCTACAGGAGTTGATTATATTCTCTTGTCGAAGCGGAAGGGGTAGGCATTGCCGGAACGAATCGAGTTGCCGCAGGGGACGCTGGACCTGCTGATCCTGCGCACATTGTTGCCGGGAGCCCAACATGGGTGGGCCATTTCAGAGCGAGTGCAGCAGGTGTCGAGCGACGTGCTGAGCATTCAGCAGGGCTCTCTGTATCCGGCACTGCACCGGCTGGAGCGGCGGGGTTGGATCAAAGCGAAATGGGGCACGTCGGAGAACAATCGGCGGGCGAAGTACTACGAACTGACGCGAAGCGGCGCCAAGCAACTGGAGATGGAGACCGAGGCATGGCGGAAGCTTACCGCGGCCGTGGAGCAGGTGTTGGAGGGGGCGTGAATCGGCCATGCTGGACGACCTGAAATATCGCATGCGGGCTCTGTTTCGGCGCGATGCCGTGGAGCAGGAACTGGATGAAGAACTGCGCTTTCATTTCGATCACGAAGTGGGAAAGTACATGAGGTCGGGCATGACGGAAGAAGCTGCGAAGCGGCGGGCGCGGCTGGCGTTTGGCGGGCGTGAGCAGGTCAAGGAAGACTGCCGTGAGGCGCGAGGCACAGCGTTTGTGGAATTAACCCTACAAGATGCGAAGTACGCGCTCCGGCAACTGGCGGCAAATCCCACCTTCAGCGTGGTGATGATTCTCACGCTGGCGTTGAGCATTGGGGCCAATAGTGCGATCTTCAGCGTGATCAACGGAGTTCTGCTGAAAAGGCTGCCGTACGAGCAACCGGAAAGGCTGGCAAGAATCTTCCTTTCGAGCCAGGAATTTCCGAAGTTTCCGCTAAACCCTTTCGACTTTCTGGATTTTAGAGCGCGCAATCGTTCGTTCGACGCTATCGCAGCGTTCACGCGGGGCGATGTGCAGCTGTCGGGCAACGGCGAGCCGGTACGACTGAATGGATTTGGAATTACATCGGGATATTTCAGAGTGCTGGGATTGCGGCCCGAGTTGGGGCGCGAGTTCGATTTTCAGGCCGAGATTCCAGGCAACGGGCTGCAAGTCATGATCAGCGACCGGTTGTGGCGGACCCGCTTCGGTGCCGATCGGAATATCGTCGGACAGAAGATCACACTGAATATGCAGCCCTTTAGCGTGATTGGCGTAATGCCCGCGGGAACCGAACATCCTGGAAACGTGTATCACGCCGTGGCATATGGAGACAGCGTGGATGCATGGTGGCCATTTTCATTTGCGGGAGATCCGAACCGGCGCGGATCGCATTTCATCGAAGGCATCGGGCGGTTGAAACAGGGGGTGAGCGCGGAGCAGGCGCGCTCCGACATGAACGCGATCATGAAGCAAATCGCGCGGGAGCATGGAGACAAGGATTCGGGCTGGACGGTGCTGATCATTCCCCTGTACACGGAAATTGTGGGCGGGAGCCGCCAGATGCTGATGGTGCTGCTCGGAGCAGTCGGGATGGTGCTTGTGATTGCGTGCGTCAACGCGGCCAACCTGCTGATGGCGAGGGCGTCGGCGCGGCAGCGGGAGATTGCGGTGCGGTTGGCGATGGGCGCGCCTCGTGCCAGGGTAGTTCGCCAGTTGTTGACGGAGAGCCTGGTGATCGCGATGGCTGGAGGAGCGCTGGGCCTGGGACTTGCATTTGGAGGGGTAAGGGCCCTTGTGACGCTGCTGCCCGCTAACTTTCCGCGCGCGCAGGACATTCATGTGAGCGTACCGGTGTTGGGGTTCACGCTGTTGATCAGCATGATGACGGGGATTCTGTTCGGACTGGCGCCGGCGCTACAGGCATCCAGGACAGATCCCAAGCAGGACCTGCAGAATGCGGGCAGGACCACGACCGGGGGGCGTCATCAAAGCCGCCTCCGCAGCGTGCTGGTGATTGCCGAGGTTGGCCTGGCAAGCTTGCTGCTGATCGGCGCGGGGCTGATGCTGCGGACATTTCTGAATTTGATTCACGTCGATGCCGGGTTCCGGGGAGATCACGTCCTGACAGCGAGCTTGTCTCTTCCGCACGCGCGCTACAAGACCGGGGAGCAAACCGCGAAGTTCTATGACGATCTGGGAACGAGCCTGAATCAATTGCCGGGGGTGGAGAGCGCGGGCGCGGGGAGCGACCTTCCATGGACGGGATACGACGAGAACGCGGGGGGATTCACCATCGAGGGCAAAAAGCCGGCGCCACATCAGGATTTTCATGCGCGCTATCACATGGCGACTCCGGGATACTTCAGTGCGATGGGAATCCCACTGCTGAAGGGACGTTTTTTTACCGAGGGAGACAAAAAGGGGGCTCCGTGGGCGCTGATCATCAACCGGGTTATGGCGGAGCGTTATTGGCCGCACGAAGAGGTCATCGGAAAACGAATCAGCTTTGACGATGCGCCCAAAAAGGATTCGGACTGGATGACCGTGGTGGGCGTGGTGGGCGACGTGAAAGATCAGCCCAATAGTCCAGGCGCGGAGCCTGCGTTCTGGTGGTCGGAATTCCAGCAATCGGAGTCGGACATGGCCATTGCGATCCGCACGACGTCCGATCCGAGGCAGGTTGCGGACGGGTTGCGGGAAGCGGTGCATCGGCTCGATCCGGCGCTGGCGGTGGCGGATGTGAAGCTGATGGATTCGGTAGTGGACACGTCAGTAGCGACACCTCGCTTCACGCTGGCGATGGTGGGCCTGTTTGGCGGCCTCGCGATTGTGCTGGCCGCGATTGGCGCATATGGAGTGATCGAATACACGGTCAGCCAGCGAACGCAGGAATTCGGCCTGCGAGTGGCGCTGGGAGCGAAGCGCATGGACGTTCTGGGGATGGTGCTGGCCCAGAGCGCGCGACTGGCGGTGGCGGGAACAGCACTGGGTGTGGTGCTGGCGCTGTGCATGGGGCGGGTGATGCGCAGCCTGATTTATGGAGTGAGCCCGGCGGACCCGCTGGTGCTCTCGACGGTGGTGGTTGTGGTGTTGATCGTAGCTATGGTCGCTTCGTATGTTCCGGCGCGGCGGGCATCGCGATCGGACCCGATGGCGATGCTGCGCGCGGAGTGAGATGAGGAAGAAACGGAGGCAGATGAGACCCCGCAAAAGTACGGCGGCGCCGACCTTGCGTTTACATCAATGCGCCGCTGATTCAGCGACGCTGGTCGAATCCGCGATGGCGTCGAGGCGCATGCGAGTTTCCTTTGGAAGAACCAGGCGGGCGGCCGCGAGGTTTTCGCGGAGATGCGTAAGCCTGGATGTACCGGGAATAAGAAGGATGTTAGGGCTGCGTTGAAGCAACCAGGCCAGGGCGAGTTGCATGGGCGTCGCTTGCAACGAGGCCGCAGCGGTATCAAGCTCCGACGATTGTAGAGGCGTGAATCCACCCAGCGGAAAGAAGGGCACATAGGCGATGCCGTCAGCAGCTAACTGGTCGACGAGGCCGTCGTCGCTTCGGTTGGCTACGTTGTACAGGTTCTGCACACAGACGACGGGAGCGATCTTTTGCGCCTCGGAGAGTTGTGCGCTGTTGATGTTGCTCAGCCCGAGCTCCTTGATCTTGCCTTGAGCGCGAAGTTCGGCAAGCACCGAGAAAGGCTCTTCTATGGATGCGCCTGCGGGCCCCAGCGGAGCTCCCACTCGGAGGTTGACCACATCGATGGCGTCGAGTCCGAGGTTACGCAGGTTGTCTTCGAGTCCGTCGATAAGATCCTTTCGGGATAGCGCCGGAATCCAGGAGCTGTCGGAGCCGCGGCGGGCTCCAAGCTTGGTGACGATTACGAGGCCGTCGGAGTACGGATGGAGGGCCTCTTTGATAATTTGGTTGGTTACGTGTGGCCCATAGAAGTCGCTGGTATCGATGTGGTTGACGCCTGAATCGATGGCTTCGCGCAGAACAGCCACGGCTTGTTCACGGTCGCGAGGCGGTCCCCATACATGCGGTCCGGCCAGTTGCATGGCGCCGTAGCCCATGCGGTGAACGGTTAAGGTGGTGCTGGGAAAGGTAAATGTTCCCCCGAGAGAACTGTGGGCCATGCTCTAACTCCTCCAATGCTTCGTTCGCGTTTTGCGCGGTCACGTGATTAGATGAAGGAAGCTTCAGGTTTGGACTTCGCATTTGCCTCGTGATCCCCAAGTCGTGTTTGAGCCGCGTAAATCGCCCGTGCAGGCACGGTCAGCGGTCAGCGTGGATGCGATTTTGGAAGCCACTGTTCAGGTTTTGCTGGATGTGGGCAAGGAGCGGTTGACGACAACGCGAGTGGCGCGGCGCGCAGGGGTATCGGTTGGGACGCTCTACCAGTATTTCCCCAACAAGAGCGCGCTGTTGCAGGCGGCGCTGCGGAATCATCTGGAGTCGGTCGCGGCGGCCCTGGAAGGAGTTTGCAGGCGGGAGATGCGGTGTCTCCTGCAGGAGATGGTTACCAAGATCATTGACGCATTTCTCGACGCCAAGATGAAGGACATGGAAACCAGCCTCGCGTTGTACGCGGTGAGTTCGGATGTAGACGGGGCGAAAATTGCGCGGGAAGTTGGGGTGCGCATAAACAAGGTGATCGCCGCGGCGTTGTCGACAGCGCGTGAGCCGCTGGGCAAAGATCCGCAGTTGGTGGCTTCCGTCATTCAGGGTGCGATGACAGGCGTTGCTAGAAGGCTGCTGGAGTCCGCATCGCCCGAGAAGCAGGGTCTGCCAATGCGGCAAGAACTCCAGACGATGATGCGGGCTTATGTGCAAACTTGCGTGGCCCCGGGTCCGAAATGATGCAGGCTTGGCTCACGATCCATGGGATTTGATGGCGTACCAAACCGCTAGGCAGGCCCGGCGGGAAGATGCCGCATCCAAGACTGGCAGAATGGCAAATCATCAAAAATCGTACGCCGCGCCCTGGGTGGGGCAGCTGGTTCTCGCTTGCCGGAAATGCCAGAAGAAGCTCAAACACGACAATCGCGCGGGTGCTCTGGCCAAGCTGAAGAAGGCGGCAAAGAAGTACAACCGGGAAAACCCGGAAGAGCGCGTTCACCTGGTGAATGTGCAATGCATGGACCTCTGCCCCAAAGGCGGCGTGACGGTGTGCGTGCCGGCACGCAACCCGGGCAGGCTATCGATATTGTCCAGTGATAAGCAAATCGCGGACCTTTACACACCAAGCCGTCCCACCTAGCCGGCCGTGGATCAATGCAGGGGAAGCTCATAGAAAAATGGTTTGCCCGTGCCCGGCAAGTTGAGGATGACCACGTCATCTACGAGGCAAGAGCAAAATAACAGTCGCGGAGTTTCAAGGTCGGTTGCCGTGGGTGAGTATACGTATTCCCAAATAAATATGCCTGGAAGATTCGAATAGCTTCAGCTACTGGTGGTATACGTATTCCCGAAGGTATTTGAGCCAATTTGGCAACCTCAGGCCGAAAATCGCCGGAGAGAATCCCGGGCAGGCGCATAGGATGATCATGAAATCCAGAATTCAATTCGCACTGATGCTTGCACTGCCGGTGGCTTTGACTGGCGCAGCGTTGACGATGGCACAACCGGGCGGTGCCGGGAGTCGCGTTCCCCCTCCCAGGCCGAAGGGCCCTTGCGATATCTACGCCGCCGCGGGCGATCCCTGCGCCGCCGCTCACAGCACCACCCGCGCACTGTACGCTTCCTACAACGGTCCGCTCTACCAGATTCTGCGCCAGTCAGACGGCAAGACGCTCGACATCGGCATTGTTCAGCCGGCAGCGTCACCGGTTCCGGACGCGGGCGGGTATGCCGATGCGGCCGCACAGGATAAGTTCTGCACGCAGACGTACTGCTGGATCACTACAATTTACGACCAATCCCCCAAACACAACGATCTGACCCAGGCGCCGCGTGGCGGATTCAGTGGCCCTGCCATGGGCGGTTTCAACAACCTGCCACTGGCCGACATGGCCCCGATTACCATCATGGGCCACAAGGTGTATGGCGTATTCATAGTGCCCGGCATGGGATTACGCCAGGACGATCCTAAGGGAACGGCAGTAGATGACCAGGCGGAGGGACAGTACTGGGTCATCAACGGGCAGCACTTCAATTCCGGTTGCTGTTTCGACTATGGAAACGCGGAGATCGACAGCCGCGACGATGACAACGGGACCATGGAGACCACCTACTTTGGAAACGCTACGCCGTGGTACAGCGGGAGCGGCCACGGTCCTTGGATCATGACCGATCAGGAAAACAATCTAGTCGGGTGCGTGAACGCGGATGGTTCCAAGGGCTGTCCAAACCTGCCTAGTATCACGTGGCGATTCGTAACCGCCATGGCCAAGGGCGAACCGCATCACTGGACCAGTATGGGTGGCGACGCGCAACGCGGCCCCCTTAGCGTGATGTTCGACGGGGGGCGAGTTAATTCCACCTACGACCCGATGCGAAAGCAAGGAGCCATTCTGCTGGGCAACGGCGGCGACAACAGCAACAGTTCGCAGGGCACGTTCTATGAAGGAGCGATGACGGCGGCAAACACGTTCCCCACCGACGCCACCGACCAACTGGTGCAGGCCAATGTTGTGGCGGCCGGGTACAACCTGCCTTCGCTGAGCTTGGCGCCAGCAGCCGCAACGACCGCTCCGCCCGGACTGCAGACTTTCTCCCCTGGGTCATCGCAAGACACTACGGTGACGTTTACCAATAACACGAGCGCCCCTGCAGTGGGCGTAAAGCTGGCTCTGTCGCTTCCCCGGAAGCAATGGACTGCATCCCTGGCGGGTACTTCCGAGACGTCGAAGACCTTCGCTGACCCCGTTGTCCCGGGAGCAAGCGTGAGCGCGACCTTCAGGGTCACTTCCGGACCGGAGGCGCTCAACGGCGACCTCACGGGCAATGCCTGGTGGACTGATCAGAGCAGCGGGAGTAAGCGACTCGAAACAACGGTAGTCAAGGTCCGGAACGTCGATCCGGTCAAGATTAACGAATTCCGCATCAGTTCGAGTTCTTCGGATAATTCGACGGACTCCTTCATCGAGCTCTACAACGCCGGCGCCCGCAGCGTCGACGTCTCTAACTGGACGCTGACCGAGCACCCGTCCGAGCAAGCCGTCCTCTCGGCCGTGAAGATCCCTTCCGGAACCAAGCTGGCGGCGGGCGGCTTCTACTTACTTGGCCTTTCCAACTCAGGATTGGCGGTGCCTGCGCACGGCGGGGATTCCAGCATCTACGTCAGAAGCACGACCGGTATGTCGGTCGGCGATACGGTCGATATCGACACCGGGACCCACGTTGAGACCCGCAAAATCTCCCGCATGGGAACGGGAGCCAGCAATAACACGACTTTGTGGCAACCCTTGCCGGATGGCCAGGTGATCACAATTCCCCCCGGGTCGAGCAACGTACCGGTAACGAGCGCAGCCGGATTTGTGGTCGGCGAGAAGATTGCAATAGGCTATGGCGCTACCTACCCCGCCGTGGCAAAAGCCGAAGAGAAGTTCGAAGTGGCAACTGTTACCGCGGTTGGCAAAGCGGGCACCCAGGCCTACCTGGGTGCGGATGCGCCTGCCGGCGCCACGAATATCAAGGTGACATCGGTTGCTGACATCTCGACCGGCGACAAGATCCGATTGGACATCGACAGCGTCGGCCACGGAATCGAGACTGTTACTGTCACGCACGTCGGCACACCGAGCGACCACACCAAGCTTCTGACGAAGACGAGCGCAGGCGCAACCAACATCAAGGTGCGCAATGTTCGAGGTTTTGCTGTGGGCGACAAGCTGACCATTGGCACTCCCGTGAACAAGAACACCGTCACCATCACCGCCATAGGCAGCGCGGGGCCGACCGGCTCCGGAATCGATTTCACTCCAGCCCTTCAACAGGCACATAGCGAGGGAGAAGACGGGGTAGCACCTGGCACCGGACTCGATCTGGCCGCGCCGTTGCGATTCACCCATGCAGCTAACCTGCCCTTCAGCAACCGCGGAACGGGAATCAGCTTCCAGCCAGCAACGGCGTTTGCCCATTCCAGTAACGAGCCGGTCCAGGCGCTCGGGACCGGGATCGGTCTGGACCGGCCGCTTGTCTCGGCTCACGCGACGGACGCCGCGGTGCGGGACGCCACGGTTACGACTGCCGGCTACCAGGGCTCGCCGGCGCCCGATCAGTGGTTCGGAGGGCCCGAGTTTACCGCCAAGGGAGTCTCATTCGGAAATAGGACGCTTTCCTTCAGAGAAGGAAATATGGTACTCAGGGACGCCTCCGGCATCGTCGTCGACAGCCTCAATTATGGCGGTGTGGTCGATCCGTGGGCTGCTGAAGGCTATCAAGGCACTTCAGGCGCAGAGCAGAGCGGCTGTCGCGCGCCGGCTCCTGGCGGATCAACGGGATTGGGGCCGGCTGCATTGTCGGCTGGTGCCACTAACACGAGCTCGGGCCGTTTCCCGGACGGCGCCGACACCGACAGCAACTGCACAGACTTCCTTACGCAGGCGGCAGCCATTCTGTCTGCCTCGTCTGATACAGGCGCGACCAACATCAAGGTCAGCAGCGTGGAAGGCTTCGATGTTGGCGAGAAGATCATGATCGATAAGGGCTCGGACGTTGAAACTGCCGTCATCGCGACAGTGGGAACGCCGGGCGCCACTACCTCAGGCGCACCTACCGAGGCGGGCGCGACGGTGATTCCCGTTCCCGGCGCGATGGGTTTTCGAGATGGCCAAACCATCACGATTGACACAGGTGCGAACTCGGAGTCGGCAGTCATCGCCAACGTCAGGAGGTTTGGGGCCAACACGATCACTGTCACCGCGCCGCTTGCGCATGCGCATCAAGCCGGCTCGCCCGTCTCGGGCACCGGCATCACGCTGGCGTCTGGATTAACCAGGGCACATGGGTCCGGAGCGCAAGTCACCGACAACCTTCCCACTCCGGGCGCGCCGAACCGATATCACAGGGGGAGTCACTGACATGCAAAACATTCCGAACCTGCGTTGTTCCAGGGACCGACGTAGGATTTAGTCTTCTGTCAGGAGTTCATTCTTTGAAGCTTCGCCTGCATCTGCCGATAGCCGTCTTGTTCGCGGTCATCACAGTCGCGCCCGGCGAAGCGCTCCCCCAGCATGCCGTTTCGATGAACTCGTGGCTCGCACTGGATGATAGCGACGAACCATCGAGGGTGGCTGCAACAGGCGATTTCAACCACGACGGAATCGCGGACGTAGCAGAGGCGACATCGGCGCGCGACCAAGACTCCGATCAGTATTCGCTTACCATTCTGCTGGGCCGGGCTGACGGGAAGTTCAAGCCAGTGCTCTCACATAATTTGATTGGGAGAGACCCCCGTGCGCTGGTGGTTGACGATTTCAATGGCGACGGCAGCCTGGACGTGATCGTGGGCGACGGCGATGGCACGCTGCTCGAGTTTATGGGTGATGGCAAAGGTAATATGTCGCGTTCCGGCAAAATTGCCGCGGTTGGTTCGGTCGTGTCGATCGCGACCGGACACTTCACCCACGATAACCATCTTGACTTGGTCGTCTCCGATGTACGCTCCAATTCAGCGGTTATCCTTCTCGGGCTTGGTGACGGTTCGTTTCGGCCCGCTTGGTCGTTCCAGCTACCAAAACAAGGAACGCCTTTCCACATCGCTACCGCGGACTTCAACCGGGACGGAGTGATAGATCTGGTGATAATGAATGAGGATGACGACAACTACGAAGTCATGCTCGGCAATGGCAATGGCACGTTCACGTACTCTCCCGAACTCAGCCATCTGAGGGATCCCAACTCATATTGCCCTTCATGACCTCAGTGGCGCGTCATGCGCCGAGAGCGACGGGCAATGTTCGATATACAGATCCGCGGGTTGCGTCCACCGATTATCGCAAAGTAGACTTCTTGTCGGTGCATGGCTTTGGTCCTGGTTTATCAGGGGGCAAGCGGGCGGGGACGTGATCTACCTGACTGCGGGTAAAAAAGCGTCGTGGCCAAGTTTCATGAGCGCTCGCATAATTAAGTAAAGAGGTTCCTGTCCGGATGAAATTGTACAAACTCGTATTGATCCTTGCCGTGGCCGCACTCTTCACGGATGCGATGGGAACCCAGGGGCTAGAGGCGCAGGTACTGGATCCTGCCAAGTTGCTGCATCCATCATCCGACAGTTGGCCGCTCTATCACGGCGACTACACCGGCGAGCGTCACAGCCGTCTAACACAAATCGCTCCGTCCAATGTCAATACTCTCAGTCTTGCGTGGGCGTTCCAAACCAACCAGACGGCTGCAATTAAATCTTCGCCGTTGCTCGTCGACGGAATCCTTTACTTTACCGTTCCCGACAATATATGGGCAGTTGATGCGCGCTCGGGGCATGCCGTGTGGCATTTCAATCATCCGACCACTGAGGGTGACCACATTGGGCATCGCGGCGTGGCCATGTACAAAGGATGGCTCTATTTCACGACGCCGGACGCCCACCTGCTTTCACTCAATGCGAAGGATGGAAGCCTTCGCTGGGACAAAAATATTGCGGACGTAAAGAAAGGTTATTGGTCGACCATGGCTCCGCTTGTGGTTAAAGACCACGTAATCGTAGGAGTGGGAGGAGACCTGGACAACATTCCCGGCCTGCTGCGGTCCTTCGACCCGGACACGGGCGCGCTGCAATGGGAGTGGCTCGCGACTCCCCCAGCCGGAGCGCCAAACGCCACCACGGGAGGCATGACGTGGATGACTGGCACGTACGATCCAGATCTCAATCTTGTCTACTGGGGCACTGGAAATCCGACGCCTGTTTTGAACGGAACTGTGAGGCCGGGAGATAACACGTGGACTTGCAGCATAGTGGCGTTAAACCCCGATACAGGCAAGCTGGCGTGGGGATTTTCGGCTTCTCCACACGATACGCACGACTGGGACGCCGTAGAGACGCCGGTGTTGGTAGACGCCGATTTCCATGGCAAACCAAGGAAGATGCTGATGCAGACTTCTCGCAATGGCTACTTCTTTGTTCTCGATCGCAGCAACGGAAAGAGCCTGCTGACTACTCCATACGGGCCGACTAACTGGGCCCTGGGGGTTGATAAGGATGGACGTCCCACTCCTAATCCGGACAAGGATCCGAAGCGCGACGGGAGGTTGATCGCTCCCGACGAAGGAGGCCTGACGAACTACCGTTCTCCGAGTTTCGACCCGAAGACCGGGCTATTCATCGTCGATGCCCATCCCAGCTATAGTCTCTATTTTGCCAAGCCGGAAGATGGGGCCTATGGCTGGGCCGGGGCGGATTACGGACTGTGGGGAAAAGGCGTCATTGAAGCCATCGATTACCAGTCGGGAAAGCTTCGCTGGAAGCACGAGGTAGGACAGGGCGGGTCAGGAGCAGGCGTGCTCACCACGGATGCAGGCTTGACGATTACTGGCGATTCCACCGGAAATATCCTGGCTTTGTCGACCGCGGACGGCGCGACTCTGTGGCATGCAGGTACCGGGGCAGCCATGCAAACGTCTCCTATCACTTATGAACTCGATGGGAGGCAGTATATCGTGAGCGGCAGTGGAAGCGTGATGTTCGCTTGGGCTCTTCCGCTCGAAAAGCGATCACAATGAGATTGTCCTCCTCACCTACATCAAGGCACCGAAGATCAATCCAAAGAGAACGCCAAAGCCAATTCTTTGATTACATGATCTGACATAGGTGCGACGTTGCCGAGAGGTCGGCTGTTGATGAGTGCTTCAGCAGTGGACTCGAGGACCTCAAGGCGATCAAACGCATCAAGAACACTGGTGCCCAGCACCAGCACGCCGTCGTTTTCGAGCAGAGCGACTGGATTACGCGGAGACACTCTTTCCGCTAGAGCTTCCCCCGTTCCGAATTGCATCCCGTAAGGGATTTTTTGCACTTCGCGAAGAAAAATATAGCTTTCGGGAATCGTTCGCGAATCACAGGGACAGTCGGTCACGCCAAACGCGGTCGCATTCACCGGTGAAGCGTTAATGATCGAGGCAACCTGAGGATGCCGGCGATAAATGGAATGGTGAATTGGAGTCGCGCGGCTGGGTATTCTGCCTCGCTCGCGCTTTCCATGCGAGATCAAAACCAAGTCTTCGAGTTCCACACAACTTCGGTCCAGGAGATGCGGAGTGATCAGAAAGGAGTCGTTGTCCAGTCGCGCGGAAAAGCTCCCGGCCTTACTGATCAACAACCGTTGCTGGTATCCCCTCCGAATGAAGTCTGCCAGTTGGCGGCGAGTCTCCTTCTCAACGCTATCAGCGGGGCCGCGATCGAACTCCACGAGCGTGGGACGCTCATCCTGAGAACGTCTCAACTGCTGGTCGTCAAGGTAGTGGACATTCCCGAGTATGTTCGCTTTGATTATGGTCTTGGCCGTAAATTCCAACATCTCGAAACGCTGGAAAGCCTCTTGCAGGTCCCCGCCACCCACCGCCACTCCGTGATTTTCCAGGATCACGCAATTGTAATTTTGCTTGAATATTGCGGCGATCTCCTTGGCAAGGTTCGTGCTCCCTGGCAATGCATAACGGGCGAAGCCTCCCGTGCCGCAGATACGATTCGTCTGGTGAAACAGGCGCGTATTCGGAACCTGCCCAATGATGCTGAACGCCACCAACGCAACCGGATGGGCATGAACGATGGCGCCCAGGTCGGGCCGGATGTCATAGATTGCCTGATGAAACGGCAACTCGGAAGAGGGAGGATGGCGGCCCTCAACAACTCCACCCTTGCGAACGCAGACAATGTCGTCGCGCCTGAGGCTCCCCTTATCAACGCGAGAAGGAGTGACCCAAATGTCCCCATTCGTATCTCGAATCGAAAGATTGCCCCCGGAGGTGGTAGTCATTCGATAGCGATAGATGCGATCCATGATCTGCATGAGTTCATCACGTGGATGTACAAGCGTTGTTGCTGTCTTCATGAATCCTCAAACACTTCGTCTGGGTGCGCCGGCAGGCGCTTTTGCGGATTCCCCGAGCAGGTCAATCTTCGACCGCGTATGCTGAGGCTTCGCGATTCTGAGCCCCAAACACGCCCGAAAAGTTTTGCAATCGACGAGTGTAAAACCGGTTGGCACAATAGTACTCCCCTGCGGCCCGTGGGCAGCAAAGTCGCGATTACGCCCTGTTCGCCGAAACTCTTCTTCCTTGCAAACGGCGGCCGGAAAGTTTCGTTGGGCAACCTTGTCGCACGACCGAGAGAATTCTTGGAAAATCCGTTTACGCCGTTTCCTCACTCCCCGCTCTTGATGGCTGGAAAGGGGCTGGCGATTTTCACAGCGCCTTGGTGTCGACTCCAATCACGGCGCCGGTTCCATCTTCTTGTGCGAACAACACAAGGTGATGCCCTGCCCCGCCCGGAGGAAATGACTGCGGGATGTGCAGCGTGAACGACTGCTGAGTCGTGTTGTGCAGAGTGCCAAGCGAAGTGAGAGCGCGCGCCACCGATGCATGAACGAGTTGGCGACCCGAGTTTTCGCCACGGAGGACACTCGAACGGCCCTCGTCGTCTACCAGCACTGCGATCAGCTGAATGCGCCCTTTGGAAGGAAGTTCTGATGCGGAACAGGTAAACGTCAGTTTTTTGTCGGCCACTTGGGCCGACGTGATATGCAGGCTGATCTGTTTTTGCTGCGCTTCATGGGAGAGCGCGGCCTGGAGTGCGCGCTGATCGCTGCCCACGAATTGCTCTCTCCCGTCAACGACCATCTGAGGAGTGTAGACGCTGTCCAGTTTGAATCGAGCATTGTAGGCGTTCTGCCGATCCGAATACTGCCTCGCCGAGAAAGGATCTTTCCAGCCCAGCCGGTCCCAGTAATCGACATGTTCGCTGATTCCCACTACCAGCTGCCCATCGGCAGTCGTGTGGCCTGACACCTTCCGGAGCAGGTCATCCGCCGGAGGGCAGTCCGAACAACCTTCCGAAGTGAACAATTCAATCAACACTGCAGAAGGCTTAATTGAGGTCTCCTGCGCCCCGGCATGTGAGCCAGTCAAGAGACATGCAATCGCCAAGTGCAGGGTGGCTAAAAGCAGGACAGTTGAGCCGCTCGCTTTCAGATTGCGGACTCCCGGGAACAAGCCTAGCTGGCAAGACATAAAATCCACCCATTTCCGATGCATGACGCTGGTTGCCTGGTTGACCTTGAACGGCCCGAATCAGCTTGTGTGACCAACTCAGAGATTGATTGTCTCTTGATGTGATGACATCGGCAAGACGCTTGACCAGGTATACATCAGGTAAGGGTCGAGGCTACTGGAATGGGTGACGATCGACTGGGTTGTCGCCATTGCCTTCTTGCGGCCGAAAGGTCGCGGCCGCGACATTCTAGGACTGATTCCGGCGCGCACCCATTGATTTCGCGACCGTCGAGGTGGTCGTCGGGGCGAAGACTTCAGGATCGTCGGAGAAGCGCGGCGAGGAGGAAGGTACTCAGGCAAAGTCATTAAAATGTGTTGGTTCCCGCGCCCGTCGTAAGACTCTCGTTGACTTTCGACCTGTCAATTTCTACAGTCTAATCAACAGTGCATCGCAGTCGAAGAGAAGCCACCTCAGCCGTTAGTCGAAGGGGTCTGACTATGAAAAGCAGGATCGATGGCGCGACGTGCCCGGGTTCAGTGAAAGCCTCGGGCTGCAGAAAACCGAATTGCGTACTGTTTCTCCTGATGACCTGCGTCCTGGGTCTTATCACGTCTCCGACGATGCACGCCCAGGCCACGGGGAGTTTTTCCGGAAATGTCCATGATAAGACCGGATCGGTCGTTCCCGGAGCTACAGTGAAAGCGATCTCGGAAGGGACCGGGCTGTCTCGCGACGTGAAGACGGATACTGCAGGACACTACCTGCTGCCGCTACTCCCAGTCGGAACCTATACAGTGCACGTCGATGCGGCAGGATTTCAAAGTGCTGAGTCACGCGATCTGCGCCTTCAGGTCGATGAGGCGCGCGAACTGGACTTCTCGATCAACCCCGCCACCGTGGTAACGACGGTTGCGGTCTCCGGAGAAGCTGTAGCTATCGAAGCAGCCAATCCATCCCTTGGCCAAGTCATCACCTCGCAGGAGGTGTCGCAGCTACCTTTGAATGGACGTGACTTCGTTCAACTTGCGACTCTCACTGCCGGAGCCACAGCGGAAACCAACCCCAACAGCTTCTTTACCTCGGGCAGCGACAGCGAGGTGGCCGCACGCGGATCATTTTCTCTGTCGGTGGGCGGATCGCGGCCTAACAGTACAGACTGGCTGCTCGACGGCGTGGACAATAACGAGCTGACGGCGGGGGGCATCGGCGTTTTCTCATCGATCGACGACATACAGGAATTTAAGGTTTTGACTTACACGTATTCCGCCGAATACGGCACTCGGGCCGGACCTACGGTGTTGGTCACAACGAAGTCAGGATCCAACGATATCCATGGTTCTCTGTTTGAATTTGTGCGCAATACCGATCTCGATGCGAAGAGCTACTTCGCCACCGCGGCGGAGAAGTTCAACCTGAATCAGTTCGGTGGCTCAGTAGGCGGCCCCATTCGGAAGAACAAGTTTTTCTTTTTCGTCGATGGAGAACAAAAGTATCAGCGTCACGGTATCGCGTTCACAGGACTGGTTCCCTCACTGGCAATGCGGGCCGGCGATTTTTCTAACGACGCATTTGGAAATCCCACCTCCGGGCAAGTCGTCAACAATCAAGGCGTCGCGGTCAACGTTCCTGGGATCGTAAATCCGAACATGATCGGCGCCTCCGCCGACCCGGCTGTGTATCCCAACGTGTATTTCCAGTGCGATGGCGCCGGAAATCCTTTGCCGTCCAATTCCGACGGCAGCCAGCCACAGGGAACGCCATGCAGCAAGACACCATCCCGGCAGATCAACAATATCGGTCAGGCCATGATGAACATTTATCCTGCCCCAAATGCTTCCGGTTCTGGCTACAACTATGTCAATGAGCCAGTGCGCAGCCTGGACGAAACCAAATTCGATGGCCGCCTCGATTACACCCTTTCCGGTAGAGACAATCTTTTCGGACGATTCAGCTACGACCAGGCGTTCTCGTTTGTGCCCGGAGGCGGCCCGGGGCTCGCAGAGTCGAACGCCTTCGGCAGCAACGAGCGCATCATCAACCATGCGCGCAATATCGCCATCGGCGAAACCCACGTCGCATCTGCCTCAATGATCAACCAGGCCAGCTTCGGTTACAACCGAATCTTCGACTACATCGCATCGCAGGGCAACGGAACCTGCTATTCCGCCACTCTCGTGCCCGGTGGTATCCCCAACGCCAATCTCGGATGCCCCGCCGGCTCATCCAAGTGCGAGCCCGGCTCTTATAGCTGCGGCCTGGTTTCAACCATTGTGGCTGGCGGCTACTGGGCGCTCGGTGATCGCGGCTACTCTCCGTTTCAGGGTGGAAGCAATATTTTCTCTTTTAAAGACACACTGGAACTCATACATCACAAGCACGACATCAAGGTCGGCCTCGACTTTCGCCGTAATCAAATGAACGTGGGCACAGAGGCCTTCCAGGACGGCTTCTGGATCATCGGCAATGGCGGTAACTTCACCGGACTGAACCTCGCGAATGCCGGCGGCGTACAAAGCGCGAGCATTGGCGGAAATCCCGAGGCGGACCTTTTAGTCGGAATTACCGGGCTGGCCATCCACGATCAGACCTTCAATGGTCCGGTCAGCGGCCGCCGCTGGTCGATCTATCGTCCATTCATCGAGGACGACTGGCGAGTCACGCCGGCTCTCACTCTTAATCTTGGCGTCGCCTATGATATGACCACGCCGATCACTGAAGCACACGGGCGCATGGCCAATTACGTCCCCGCCACCGGACAGCTATTGATCGCCAATCAAAATGGGGTTAGCGCTTCTGCGGGGGTCAACATGGATTGGACCGCAGTCGAACCCCGCATCGGCGCAACCTGGAAGGTCATGGGCAGCGAGAAGACCGTGGTTCGCGCCGGCTTCGCACTCTATCACGACTCCGCATGGAGCCAGGGTGCGCAAGGCCTTTGGCAGAATCCCCCTTTCCTTGGCGAGTCCGACGCTTTTGCCTCCGCTGGCTGCGCATTTGCGACATCGTACTGCGCGACGGTACTGGGACAATCTCCTTCGGCTATCAATCTGTCGAGCGGTTTTCAAGCGATCCCATCTCCGCCCACGGCGTCCACGTTTACCGGTTCGTTCTATACCCAGCCGAGAGACTTCAAGCTCGGACGGGTGCAGCAATACAACGTGAACGTCGAGCGCCAGTTGATTGGCAATCTGGTGTTGACGGCTGGATATGCTGGTTCCCGCGGCACCCATATTCTGGTGGCCGGCAACGATCTCAACACGGGAAGCCCGTCGGCATGCGGCACGGTGTCAGGCTACACACTCGGTTGCAATTCCGATGGTTCGCCATACGTGCCGCCCTACGGCACGTTCGACACCATTTCGCTCTTCGGCGATGTGGGAAAGACAAATTACGACTCCCTCCAGGTGAAAGCAGAGACCAAGACGCCGAAGTACGGCCTCTACGCCCTGTTTGCGTACACCTATTCGAAGACCTACGACAACGGCTTATCCGACGGCCTTGGCTCGGAGTTGAGTGCCCCCTTCTTTCCATTGCCCAACTGGCAAAAACTGGACTGGGCACTCTCCCAGATCAATCTTGATAATAGTTTCACCGGAAGCGTCATCTATGACCTGCCTTTCGGACGCGGAAAGCAGTTTGGCAGCGGTTGGAATGGGATCACCGACTCCATCCTCGGCAACTGGCAAATGACCCTGATCGAGCGAATCTCTTCCGGATTTCCGGTTCCTCTGATCGACAGCAATAATCAGTCCGGATCATTCTTTCAAAATGGCGGCAACGGAAATAACTGGAACCGGCCGAACCGGGTTTCGGGTTGCAGTCCGTCCAGCGCAGACCATAGCAAGCTACAGTGGATCAATGCATCCTGCTTTGTGGCCCCTGCACCTGGTGAGTTAGGAAACGCGTCGCGAGTGCCGCTTGTCGGTCCCGACTTCGTCAACACCGACTTCTCCGTCATTAAGCAATTCGCGCTTCCGCGCAAGGAGATGGGGCTGAACTTCCGCGCAGAGTTCTTCAACCTGTTTAATCACGCGCAATTCGGCTCGCCGGTAAACGATGTGAGCGCCTCGGGATTCGGGTCGGTCAATTCAACCGTGAATAATCCCCGCCTTATACAGCTGGCCCTCAAGCTGTCTTTTTGAGTCCTCTGCACCGAGTTAGTGCGATGCGAGGCACCGCTGGGCCGGTGCCTTGCGCGTTTGTATATACGATAGAAGCAACTTTGGTCTGAGTTGACTGGGGTAAGGCTTTCATGGGGCCGCCCCACCATTCGCTCCCCTTGACAACTAGGGTAAGAGAGGCTTAACTTTCTCTTACCCTCGACGTCTAGGGGATAGCACATGGCAAAGAATGATCTGCAGGGGACTCTTGATCTCCTGGTCTTGAAATCTCTCTCCCAACTAGGCTCGATGCACGGCTACGGAATCGTCATGCACATTGAGCAGGTCTCTGACGAACTTTTGGCAGTGGAAGAGGGCTCTCTTTATCCGGCACTTCACCGCATGGACCAAAACGGATGGATCCGCGCGGAATGGCGAGTTACAGACGCCGGTCGCAGAGCGAAGTATTACTCGCTAACTGCTACCGGGAAAAAACAGCTCGCAATGCGCGAAAAGAATTGGGAACAGGTCGTCAAGGGCGTACAGGCAATCCTCTGGTACGCGTGAGGTAAGAATGGGTCTTTTCCGACGTATCTGGGCACTGGGCAAACCGTCAGTTCTCCGCCGCGACAGCGACGAGGAAATATTAGAACATTTACGGATGCGGGTTGAGTTTAACCTGGCACGTGGCCTAGGCCCCGAGGAGGCCCTGCGCGAGGCGCGGCGTCGTTTTGGAAATACCGTCGTTGTGCAGGAGCGCATCGCGGCTGAAGACGCAGCGCTCGGCCTGAGCAGCTTCGTCCGCGATACTCGCTACGCGGTACGCGGCTTCATCAGAAGCCCTGTCTTTACCTGTGTCGCTATCCTCACTTTGGCTCTCGGCATTGGCGCCAACACTGCGGTGTTCGAGTTGCTGGATGCGGTGCGGTTGCGAAGCCTGCCAGTGCAAAGGCCGAATGAGTTGGCCGAGGTGCGCATAGCGGGTGGTAATCGGGGATTCGGCGTCAACGACGGTCCTTACTTTCAGTTCACAATGCCGATGTGGCAGGAGATTCTTCGCAACCACGAGCCGTTTTCTGAAATTCTTGCGTGGCACACTACGGATGTTCTGGCTGGCAGGATGACAGACGCCAAGCGAATCCACGGGCTCGAGGTAAGCGGCGAATTCTTCAATGTCCTCGGTGTCGTTCCATGGCAAGGACGCCTTATCGGGCCGCAAGACGAGGATAGTTGCGACATTGCGAAGGTGGTTGCGAGCTACCCCTACTGGAAATCGCAGCTCGGCGGCCGACCCATTACTGCGAAATCCACCACGATGATCGATGGCCACCTGGTGCAGGTTTTGGGCGTGACGCCACCTTCGTTCTTCGGTCTCGTAGTGGGAGAGCAGTTTGACGTGGCGTTTCCACTCTGCACACCCGCCAATCCGCGCCGCGAGTTGTTCTACCTTTCGGTGATGGGGCGATTGAAGCCAGGATGGACGATCGATCGGTCGTCTGCGTATCTTGCATCGCTCAGTCCCGGCATCTTCGACTCCACCGCGCCTGCGGGTTACAACGCTGCGGCGGTCGCGATTTACAAGTCATTCCGGCTTGCAGCGTATCCCGCTGGTGCGGGTGTAAGCAACTTGCGCTCTGCTTACGACTCATCGCTGTGGCTGTTACTGGCGATCACTGGACTGGTGCTTCTCATTGCTTGCGCAAATCTTGCCAATCTAATGCTGGCCCGTGCCAGTGCGCGGCAGCGCGAGATGGCGATTCGTCTGGCAGTAGGAGCGCCGCGGCTCCGCCTGCTGGTGCAGTTGGGAATCGAGAGCGGGCTGCTGGCTATAACCGGAGCCGCGCTTGGCGTAGCGCTTGCCCAGCCTCTAAGCCATCTGCTGGTAACATCGCTCAACACCACCGGAAGTACCATTGAACTCGCCATCGCGCCAGATTGGCGGGTGCTGTTGTTTGCCGCCGCGGTGGCAGGGTCGACTGCAATCATCTTCGGAACTTTCCCCGCCTTACTCGGCGCCAAGGCCGACCCTATGAGTGCGCTCAGATCGGGTTCGCGTGGAGTGATGGGAAGCCGCGAACGATTTTCCATGCAGCGGATCATGGTTGTAACCCAGATTGCCGTGTCGATGGTGTTGCTGGTTGGAGCACTCTTGTTCGTTCACAGCTATCGCAACCTGGTGTCAATTGATCCGGGCATGAGAGAAGAGGGCATTACCACTGGCTATTTCGGGTATTACATGCTGAAGATCAAACCCGAGAACGAGGCGGAATTTAAACGACAGCTTTTGGACTTGCTGCGCAATGTTCCGGGCGTGGAGAACGCGGGGATCACAACCAACGCTCCACTTGGCGGCGGAAGTTGGGAACACAACGTACGGGTCGGCACCCTCGAAGGCCCGACCAAGTTTACGTATGCCAGTCCCAGTTACTTCGGCACCATGAGCATCCCATTGCTCTCGGGCAGGAATTTTACCGTGGACGATACGAATACATCGCCGTTTGTTCTGATTGTGAACCAGGCATTCATTCGCAAGTATCTGAGTGGCGAAGCGGCTATCGGTCACTCTGTGCATGTCATGCCCGAGCCGCAGTATCCGGAGCGCACTTACCAAATCATTGGTACGATTCCCGATACCAAATACAGCAGCTTGCGCGACCCGACACCGCCGATAGCATTTGCACCGGCTGCCCAATTACCGGTGACGGCCCAAGGCCCGGGAATGGCGGTAGTGATCGCTTCAAAGAATACGAGTGGCACGGTCGACGCGATCCGTCGCGCAATAACAGCCAGGTACCCAGCTATGGTTGTGCAGTTCTTTGATTTCCAAAGAGGCATACGCGACAACCTCGTGCGCGATCGCATCATGGCTATGCTTTCGAGCTTCTTCTGTATCCTCGCGGCGATTCTCGTGGTGGTCGGCTTGTACGGGGTTTTGTCTTTCTTTGTCATTCAGCGGCGAAATGAAATCGGCGTTCGCATTGCGCTTGGCGCGCGCCGCATGCAGGTGATCGGTCTTGTGTTGCGCGATACCGTCGCCATGCTGATTGCCGGGATCGTCGCAGGAATAGTTCTCGCCCTGCTGGCAGGGAGGGCAGCCAGTGCGATGCTGTTTGGGTTAAAGGCCTGGGACCCTGCCACCATGGCATTCGCGGCGGGCTTGATAGCGGCCATCGCTATAGGCGCGAGCTGGGTCCCGGCTCTCAAAGCATCGAAACTCGATCCGGCGTCGGCTTTGCGGGCTGAGTAGACGGAGACCCTGGTCCCAATATGTGCGGCAGGATGCACCCGAACCTTTCTGGCGACGAGTACATCTGGTTGCCAGAAAGATCCGGGGCTGTTCTTTTCAATTCGATTCCGGACAGCATTTTTTCTGCTATCGCGCGTTTTGCAGCACTGTTGACATGGTTTTCACGAACGTCCCATTGGCATCGTCGTCCTTGAGTGCCCAGACATATGCACCTCCAAGACCGCCAGGAACCTTTGCCTCGATATAGAGCATCTTGAGAAACGCTGTGGTTGGATCGTCGTAGGTGTAAAACGTTTCAGATGCCGGATTGTAAAGCGTTACTGCAATTCTTTGCGGATCGAAGTTCTTGGTGTAGCCGTTCGCGGTGAGATTGGCGAGAGTCGCATAGGTTGCGATCCCAGAGGTCAGCAGGAGATCGCATCCAGCGGTACTGCCACTGGTATCGGCGCAGAGCCCTTGGCCATTCGCCTCGAGCACAGGCGCCGGACCGCTGGAGTTCTGATAGAGTCCGTGATTCACGCTGGGGACACCAGTCCAACCGGCTCCGTATAAAGGCAATCCCATCGTGTATTTTTTGGCCGGTACGCCTGCTTTGAGGTAAGCGTTCACGGTCGCATCTATATCCAGGTTCTGGCCGTATAGCGGGTCCTGACGGTCATCGAACAGAGGGGAGGCATGATTGGTCTGCGTATCCCACGATCCGGAATAGTTGTAGCCATCGACGGTAATAAAGTCCACCTGCTCGGCGGCGTGTTTCAGATCAATATTGACGTAATTCTGCGCGCCGGCAGGACCATCGAACGACATCACGTATGGCTTCCCGGTTGTCTGGCTCAATTCATCAAGCTGGCTACGGAACTCTTTCAGCAAGGCGGTGAAGTTCTGAGTGTCGGTGGCTGCCGGGAACTCCCAATCGATATTGAAGCCGTCGAAGAGGCCCGGCGCCGTGATTCCCGATGCGATATTTCCCTTCACGAACATATTGATGCAGGAAGAAGCGAGCGCCTGGCGCCCCGCGGCGGTGCTGGCGGCGGCAGCGAAGGCAGAGGTGTTGGTTGCCGAAGCTCCGCCAATGGACATCAGGACCTTAAGCTTCGGATGGAGTTGCTTGAGCTGTTGAATAGCCGCGAAATTGCCATACATTGGCCCGCTATAGGGAGTGCCACTGACACTGGGGAGATACGGGGTCTGATAGTCTGCCCAGCTGTCCGCGATTGCGCAGGAGGGAGTTGGAGTAGTCGTCACGTTGGCGAAAGCGTACATGAGGTGAGTGAGCTTGTCGGCAACCCCATTCTGTTGCAGGTTCGCGATGTTGTATCCGGCGTAGTAGATACTCCATTCCTCGAAGTAGCCTCCGAGGATTTTGCCCTGGTCTTTCTGAGCGGATCCGGCGAGAGTAGTCGCGAGCAGCAGGCCGATCACCGAGACGGCCCTGGTCGCCTTCATTAGCGAATGTGTTGGCATGGTCGTTCTCCTAAACTTGGGGATGGTTGGAAACCGGCCAAGTATAGGAAGGAATCGCAGTACTATGCAATGATTATTTTCGCCACAAATGATCAATTATTGCTACTTGGACCCGAAAGGAGCCTTCGTTGACCCCTCCTGGTGACCGGATTGCCACGAAATCGTCGCCTCCCTATGGTAGACAGTTTGCTGACTGGAGGGGCCGCTAAGCGGTAGGTCTCAGGTGTTTTCAAACGCATTACGTTTTTAGATCCCGCGTTTCAAGTCGCGTGCGAGCAGGCGGTGGAAAAGATGCTCACCGGCTTCTCGTCTCACCGACAGTCGACCGGCTAGGTAGGCGCGCGAGGCCAATCCTCTCTGAACCGATTCGCAGATACCGACATCTTCCGCCTGTACCGTGTCGCTGGTAGCAACACTGGCGCGGTTCTCGTCCTCGTGAGCTGGCGATACATCAGAAAAGAAGAAGTCGAAAATCACCTGGCACTTATCCTGGGCGAGTGGGAGGACCAGGTTGGTGTCCATGACGCCCTCGTAGATGTTGATCATGAAGTTGGGATAGATCCAGAAGTACCAGGCCCGGTCGCCAGTGCGAGTTGCGGCAAACTTGCGCATCATTCGACGAGACCATGGGGCTCGATTGCAGGCAGTAATGTTCCCCGTTTTCGATGGTGTAGTGAGAGTAGTCGAGGACGCTGTTGAGTCCCTTGTGCAGGTGAGGAACGTGATAGCCGCCATCGAGGTAGTTGTCAACGTAGACTTTCCAATTGCAATTGAGGGTGTAACTCCTTCGCGAGTGGAAATGGAGCCGGGCCAGCCCGAGCGGCGAAACAAGGGGAGCGAGGTCTCCCAGGAACCGATGAAGCGGCATCGCGTCAGCTGCGAGATTTACAAATACGAAGTTTTCCCAGGTCTCGATCGCAACCGGAACCAGCCCATTGGCTGACTGATCGAAGTTGCAGACCCCGGCAAATTCAGGCATGCCCTTGAGACTACCGTCCAAGCCATAGTTCCACCCGTGATATGGGCAGCGGAAGGACTGCGCGTGACCACACTTGGCAGTCGCCACGGCTGCGGCATGATGGCGGCACACGTTGAAGAAAGCGCGTAGAATGCCGTCCAACCCGCGCACTGCGACAATGGGCTCCCCACCGAACTCGACGGTGATGTAGTCGCCTGGGTTGATTAGCTGGGAGATTAACCCGATCGCCTGCCAGTTTCCCCCGAAGACGTGCTTCTGTTCCAGTTCCGCTAGATCAGCGTCGAGATACCAGGACGCGGGGATGGTGTGCGCATCGTTCAACGAGGCGCTGTCGTCATAGAGGGCAAGTAAGGAAGCCAGCTTACTGTTCATGTTGTTCTCGCTTTGGCGCGGGCTTTTCCGCAGCTATCAGGTCTTAGATCGAGGCGTGGGCAATGCGGCCTTTGCTCCAGAGGTACATCGCCGCATAGGCGCGCCAGGTACGCCATGCCTGCTGTTCCAGCAACCGGACGCTTCCGCCGTTGGCAGCCGCCAGCGCGGCTCGAAGGGTGTCGGCAACTTGCGGGCTGTGGCGCAGACGCTCGGCAATAAGCTGCCAATCGGCATTCAGGCCAAACATGTTGCGGACGCGCTCAACCACGTTGAATAGCAGCTTGGGCTCACCAAACTGCAGGCGCAACGATAGCGCGTCCTTATCTTTTTCGTGAGGACAGACGGTAAACGAGCCATGGAAACCATCCAGCTCAATCGTCCGCCGATAGCAATTGGCCTCGACGTGTTCCACTCCGGGCGTGGCGCGGAGAGCGAGAAATCTCAGCAAAGTGTCCCATGCGTACGGAGGGCGATAGTTGAGGCGAAATGTATACTCGTTCGGATTTCCCGGCGACATGTGACGCGCGAGTTGGCGCAAACGAGTCGGGGTCCGGTGGTATGTCGACTGGATCGCAGCGTTGAAGCGTGGTACACAACCAAATCCCGACGCGAGGGCTATCTGCGTCATGGATAGGTCAGCGGCGGTCGGGAAGTACTGTACATTCGATTCTTTGGCCGTACGTGCGGGGCAGACCGGCCGACAATACACTCCGCTCGTCCGAACTCCGATGTAGAATTTCCCTTCGAATCGGGAATCCCTCGAAAGCCTGGCGCGCGAACAAACCTGCCAATCCAGCTCCATTGGATGTACGGTCATGGGCCTAGAATAGCGCACATGCGAAACTCATCCGAAAACGTCTGGTCCCCTGCCTTGAGGGGTCCGAAAATCACTGGCGAATCCAGCTTTGGAGCCGTTACGATTGGCTCAAGGAGACCACGCCAAAATCCGGACTTCGACTCACCAAATAGGCCGCCCGAGAATCAATTGGAAGGAAATTGACCCCGGAGGCCGCTTATTGTGAATTCATCCTTGAACTTCCCTTCCGAATACTCGACATCGCCGACGAAATCGCGCGCTGCAGAGCGCCAAAGAGCAGAACGCCATAATTCGGACCATCTCTTCAGTCCGAGCGACTTTGTATTCTCAAAGACAGCCAGGTCCGTTATTTGATCGTAAATCCTGCATCGTCAGGGGACGGGAAGCCTCCCAGGGGATGTGCTCGGAAAGAATGATTTTGGTATATTGCCCGGTGAGGTCGCACAACGCCACACGGAAGGCGATTTCGAAGTGATCGCCACCGGAACTTCGGCGATACTGGAAGACAAAGTGATTTCTGAATGGCGAACCGCGTCAGTTCCAGCCGTCAAACGTTTGCTGGAATGGGCACGGGCGAGTCATCGGAGACGTGGGAATCGCTCGGGACATACGAGCAGAGATGAACGAGGCGGCTTTGGAGAACAGCCAGTCGCGATTTCGAAAGCTGTTTGAGTCGGACCTCATCGGCGTGGGGTCAGGAACAGCGGACGGTCTTGTGATCGAAGCCAACCCCAAGTTCCTCGAAATGGTCGGTTACACGCGCGAGGACCTCGCGGCCGGCCATGTTGATTGGAACGCCATGACTCCGGCAGAATACGCTCTACTTGACGCGGAGCACATTGCCGAGGCTGAAGCCAAAGGCAACTGCACGCCGTATGAAAAAGAGATCATTCGAAAGGATGGCTCCCGAATCCCGATCCTGACTGGGTACGCACTGGACCGGCCGGCTGGTCACTTCATCGGTTTCCTCCTTGATCTGACAGCGCAGCGGGTAGCGGAGCGGTCACTTCGTGAACGCGAGCAGCGGTTCAGGGCTCTGGCTGAGAGCCTGCCTCAACTCGTGTTTACTGCAGATGGGGACGGGAAGAAGACATATTGCAATGGAAGATATCTGGAATACACCGGATTGCCCTCGATAGACGAAATGAATTCCTCGTGGCACACCCGGGTCCATCCCGACGACAGTGCCTCAGCAGTCGCGGCATGGACGCATGCGCTTGCGACGGGCGAACCCTATATCAAGGAATATCGGCTGCGCAGAAATGACGGCATTTACCGGCACCACCTGGCTCGAGCGGTGGCGCTCCGGGGGGAATCAGGCCAGATCGAGCAATGGCTGGGAAGTATTACTGATATCCACGATCAGAAAATCGGTGAGGAGGTTCTGCGTCGCACGGAAAAGTTGGCAGCCACGGGGCGCCTGGCGGCGAGCCTTGCCCACGAGATCAACAACCCGCTGGCAGCCACCAGCAACATCCTTTACCTGGCACTGCAGGATCCGACCCTTTCCGAAGCAACCCGGCACTATCTCAAGCTGGCTGAACATGAGTTGGCGAGGGTCGCCAGCGTGACCACGCAGACCTTGAGGTTTCACAAGCAGGCCAGCCGTCCGACGCCGGCCGACCTGGCCGAAATCATGAACTCCCTGCTGACGATCTTCTCGCCTAGGTTTGAAGATTTCTCGATCTCTGTGCAGCGGGAGATCCTGACTCGGGAGAAACTTTTCTGCTACGACACGGAATTGCGGCAGGCGTTCGCTAATCTGCTCAGCAATTCGTTCGACGCAATGGCAAAGGGAGGACAGCTTCGCATTAGAATCAAGCTGGCCCGCAGATGGGATATACCGCACGCTCGAGGCATCAAGGTCATCGTAGCCGATAACGGATGCGGAATCCCGAGAGAGGTCAAGCCACAGATATTTGAACCCTTCGTCTCGACGAAAGAGGCCACCTCAACCGGACTGGGCCTCTGGGTAACCGATGGGATCGTACGTAATCATCACGGTAAAATCACGTTGAGAAGCAGCACTAATACCCAGCGGCACGGAACTATCTTCTCCATATTTCTGCCGTTTGTCGGCGTTACGGAATGAAACGAACCATCAGGCCCTGGCTGTAATCTCCCGAGGAAGGGTCATTGTTCATGTGTGCCGAGTTTGCCCAGAATTCCCCCGATCCAGTAAACGTCGGTGAATGTGCCCGTGAACCGATTCATGTCCCGGGCCGCTGTCAACCTTTTGGACTGATGCTCGCAATGCAGGCGGGCCGCGAAAGAATCAGTCAAATCAGTACGAACTCGGATCTGGTTTTTGGTCGGGAGCCGCAGGAAATCCTGGGTAGGAGCCTGACCGATATCTTCGGAAAAGAAGACGGCACTGAGATTGCTCAGATACTGAAGGACGGCAGCTGGAAAGAGCGCAATCCAGTGAAGGCACAGATTGATCGCAATGGAAAGCGCCTCCCGGTAGATCTGATCCTGCACCGGTACGACGGCCTAGATTTCGTGGAGATCGAACCAGTCATACGCGAAAGCGAAGCCAGTTCGGCCCGTTCGTTTCACATTATCCAGGGAGCTCTTGCGCGCCTCCAGAAGTCCGTGAACATTCCCGACCTATGGTCCGCGGTTGTCACCGAGGTCCAGCGCATTACCGGCTTCGACCGCGTAATGGTCTACAAGTTTGATCGGGACGATCACGGATCAGTAATTGCCGAACAGAAGCAGCCACACCAACAGCCGTTTCTGGGCCTTCATTATCCCGCAAGCGATATTCCGGAACAGGCGCGACGGTTATATCGATTGAACTGGGTTCGCTATATTCCCGACGCTCGCTATAAGCCGGTGGACCTGATTCCGGTAGTCGATGAGGGGCACAGCCGCCTGACTGATATGACTCACTGCGTGCTCCGCAGCGTTTCGCCGGTTCACCTGGAATATCTCGCCAATATGGGCGTGGCGGCTTCAATGAGCATCTCGATCCTGCGGAAGGACCGGCTTTGGGGACTAATCGCTTGCCACAACGATACGCCCAAGCATCTTCCCTATGAGATGCGGGCGGCGTGCGAGTTGCTGGGCCAGGTTGTATCTATCCGCATCGCCGCACTCGAAGATACTGAAGACAGCATCTACAAGTCGAAAGCTAATTCGTTGCAGGCGCAATTTCTGGAAGAACTGGCAAAATCGATGGACGTTGCGACAGCCCTGATTTCGCAAAAACCCAATCTGATGGAGTTCATTCATTCCACCGGAGGAGCTGTTTGTATCGGCGAAAACATTCTGACGATCGGACGAACCCCCGACCAAGATCAAATTCGGATGATCCTCGAATCCACGCTGTTTCGAGTTTCAGCTCCGATCTTCGTGACCGACCGCTTGCAGGACCGGATTTTCGAGGGCAGGGATCTGGTCGATGCTGCGAGCGGAGTTCTGTGTTTCACAGTCTCTCGGCAGCATGGATTTCACGTCATCTGGTTTCGTACCGAGCAGGTGCGGGTTGTGAAATGGGGAGGAGAGCCCACCAAACCGGTGGAATTTGACGGAACACGCTCTCGCTTGAGCCCGCGAAGGTCGTTCGAAATTTGGAAAGAGGATGTTCGCGGCAAATCTGAGACCTGGACGCCGGGGGAGATAGAAGCTGCAGCCGAACTCCGCGCCACGCTGATGTCGCTCCTGCTAGGCAAAAGTTCTAATCGAAACACTCCGAAGAGCCCAGTACCTTGAAGTGCCTGAATGGTCTTTTCCGATCCGCCCCTTCCCTGTTTGTCGGCGATGCTGAGCCGTTGACAGGATCAGAACATCGGCTAAATTACGCGAGGATAAGTACGCTCGCGCGGAGTATCGAATCTCCTCACGCCAGTCGACAGACCATGCTGCCATAGGGCAAGTCGCGGCGATGCGAACACGGCAGGGTACATCGGTTTGCCGACAAAATAAGGATGAGGGCTCACGCGAAGATTTCAAGTGCCGCCCTTCGGCGATCCTTCTTCTCTACGCTCAGCATAGATCGAATTTCATCGGGGTGGCGGCCGGGGAGAATGCACTTGGTTGACTACCCAGATAGCCTCGATTAGTTTGGCAACCAGCGGACTCTGATGCTCTCCCGCTCTGGAATGAGGTCAAACCGAATGCGTATCTTTCTTCTTGCCGTCTTTCTGAGCATCGCGCCTGTGAGGGTGATCGGTCAGCACGAAGCCGCTCTCTCCATTGACGCTTCCAAGCGGGTAGCTAAAGTCAGTCCCACCCTCTACGGGATCATGTCGGAAGAAATCAACCATTCGTATGACGGCGGCCTGTATGCAGAGATGGTCAGCAACCGCACGTTTCAGACGATGCGCGGTCCCAATCTCGAAAATTGGACGCTCGTCCAGAACGGTCCCTCGCAGGCAACCATTGAGGTCGACAAGACCACGGGGCCGAGCGCGGCGATCTCGCACAGTCTCAAACTGACTGCAACCTCCGCGGACCCGCAAGCGACGGCTGGCTTCTATAACAACGGATTCTGGGGCATGGCGGTTCGCCCGTCCACGGTGTACCGGGGCTCGTTTTACGGCAAACAAGAAAGCTCTGAGATCGGAGAACTGCTGATTCGCCTGGTCAACAATGAGACGGGGAGGATCGCAGCAGCAGCGAATGTCCCACACCTCAGCAGTTCATGGCAGAGATACGAATTCACTCTTCAAACAAAAATTCTAAGTCCATCCGCGAATTATCATCTGGAATTCCTCGTGAAGCATCCAGGTACTGCATGGTTTTCGCTCATATCGCTTTTCCCTCCTTCCTACATGAATGAGCCGAACGGCAAGCGCATCGATCTGATGGAGAAGCTGGCCGCACTCCACCCTGCATTCCTTCGCTTTCCCGGAGGAAATTATCTTGAGGGAGACCATCTTAACGAGCACTACGAATGGAAGAAAACAATCGGTCCGCTTGTGGATCGTCCGACCCACCCGACGCCCTGGACCTATCGTTCTTCGGACGGCATGGGCCTACTTGAGTTCTTCGCCTGGTGCGAAGATCTGCACATGGAGCCACTGTTGGCTGTGTTTTCCGGGTACTCGCTGCTTCAGGAATACATCCCGGCGGGAAAGGATTTGGAACCGTACGTTCAGGATGCGCTGGATGAAATTGAGTATGCCAGCGGAGATGCTTCGACCCGATGGGGTGGCGAACGTGCGAAGGATGGCCACCCGGCACCTTTTCATCTGAAGTTCATCGAAATCGGCAACGAAGAATATCACGATCAGTCCGGCACCTACGATGCTCGTTTTGCTCAGTTTTATAAGGCGATCAAAGTGGCTCATCCGGACCTGCAACTTGTAGCGGCCGCGCCCGTCAAAAGCGTCCGTGCCGACATTCTCGATGATAACGATCACACCCTGCACACACACTTCTATCGAACTGCACAACAGTTCTATATGGACGTTCATCACTACGACGACTATGACCGAAGCGGCCCACGAATCCTCGTCGGTGAGTGGGCGACGCGCGAGGGCTCGCCTACTACCAACCTCGGGGCTGCCCTCAGCGACGCTGCATGGATGACAGGGATGGAACGGAATAGCGACATTGTGGTTATGGCTTCATATGCTCCCCTGTTTGTGAACGTGAATCCTGGTGGCATGGAGTGGCCTGGCAACCTGGTCGGCTACGATGCGCTCAACAGCTATGGGTCGCCGAGCTACTATGCACAGGTCATGTTCAGCACTCATATTGGCGACCAAATAATTGACGCGAAGCTAACTACGACAAACCCGCGGCTCTTCGAATCCGTGACCTACAAAACAGAAACACATCATCTATTCATCAAATTAGTCAACGCTTCATCGGTTACGCAGCCGGTTGAGATCAAGCTGGATGGAGCGAAACACATTCAAAAGCGAGCGACGGTGACAACGTTAACCGGCACAACGCCGCAATCAACAAATTCGATCACGGATCGAACCCGAATCGTCCCGCGCATCAGCGCCATTGTCAACGCCGGAAGGAGGTTCACCGAAGTCCTGCCCAGGTATTCGATTCAAGTTTTGGACATCGTCCTGGAGTAGTGTGAGCTTCAGGCGACAGGGAACGGAAATTTCACTGGAGCACCGGGCGGGAGTCGAACCCGCGAATGCAGGTTTTGCAGACCTGTGCGTTAGCCACTTCGCCACCGGTGCCCGGATTATTGATCGACTGTCTAGAGACAATGAACGGAATGGCCGATCAACATCTTTCCAAGCTGTTCATAAAAACTTTGATGCTCCGTAAATCAGCCCCAAGGTAAGTGTGGCAATGGCAATTTCTCCGATGGCACCCACCAGGAATGGTCGAACGCCCTGCTTGCCGAGTTCGCGGAGATTGGTTCGCAGTCCGACGCCGGCAAAGGTCAGCAGAAAAGCCCAGCGCGACAGATTGCCGATCGCCGTGATCTGAGGCTTGGTGAAAAAGCCGATCGAGGCGAGCAGCGATATGAGCAAAAATCCGAGCACGAACTTCGGAAATTTTTGCCACAGGAAGGCTGCTTTGTTTCCGACTTTGGCAGCCTGTCCCTTGCTGGCCCAATAGATCGCGTATCCCAGCACCACGAAGCCGATCATGGCATTGCGGCAGGTTTTGGCAAGAACGGCTACCTTGCCGGCAGCGTCAGAATAGAGAGCGCCAGCTGCCGACGCTTCCGCCGTATTATCGACGGCCAATCCCGCCCACAGACCATAAGCACGATCGCTGAGATGGAGACCATGGCCGATGAGCGGAAAAAGAAACAGCGAGATGGCGCCGAGGGCCAGGATGGCGGCGATAGCGTAAGAAGAATCTTCTTCATCGGCATCGATGGCGCCCTGTGTAGCAATGATGGCCGATACTCCGCAAATCGATGAGCCGACAGCGAGTAGCGTAATCAGTTTCGGACGCAGTTTGAAGATGCGCCCCAGAACGGTCATGAAACCCAAGGACAGGGTGATTTCAACGAAGACCAGCGCGAGCGAAAGGCCTCCGAGCCGCAAGACGTCCCCGACAAGGAATCGCGCACCCAATAACACGATCCCGATCTTCAACCAGAATTCGTAAGTTGCGACTCCGGCACGAAACACGGCCGGCACTCCAACCGTATTCGAGATAACAAGCCCAATGAGGATCGCCCACAGAACATACTCGATGTTAGGCAGCACAAGATGGTGGGCCTTTCCATATCGAGCGATGACCTGCTCAAGGAATTTACCGGCATATCCTACCGACGCTAGGAGCAGGATACCCGGGGCCATCGCGAGGACACGTCCCGGAGAAGAGATCGAGCGTGTCTCTGACAGGGCAGCTGAGTCGGCCATTTGTTTGTCCTTTCTGGCACGCCTACCAGGTCACTACCTTGAGAATCCCTGCGCGGACGAGCGCGGCTGCTAACAGGGCGATGATGACAGCCCATGTATCAACGGAAAAACGCGATCCGGACGGATGCGGGGATTGCGCCATAGCCATGGCTCCTGTGTGCAGAAAGTGATCTAAAGTTGGCTAACCCGTGACGGGACTAAGAGGAGAGCGCTAGCGACAACAACAGGCGGAGAGCCTGGACGCGATGGGAATCATTGCGATTTGTGCCCGGCGGTTCATGTCGCTGGGTTCTTTTTAGCACGTTCAGAACGGAATCGCAAGCGTCTAGGCGGACTCCAGCATGCGGTCCTGGAGGAGTTTACTGCCGCGCATTGGTCGTGAGGGTTCTTATTAATAATGACCGCCTAGATCCGTCCCTCGGCGAACATGGCCGGGAAAGGTTCCAGCTTCTCAAGCCGTGCGGCTGGACGAGACACTTTCACATTATCGAAGGGCGGTCATGAAATCCGGCCAGAAGGAATCGCTGCTCCGTGACTATTCGAGCAGGTGATTAAAAGAGCCACTGATCGCCGCGTGAATCAGTATTGGCGTGGACAATGGACCCCGGCCGGAGATTGAACTGATAGTGGGATTGCGCGCACATTAGCTGCGCACTATCGAAGGTTGATGGAACAGCCGTATTTGTTCAGATCAAAATAATGTCTATTTCTGTTAACCGTCACTACTGTTCACCGTGCCCTAACGGCATCCCACGAAACGGTTGTTGTTCGCGCCAACAACGAAAACAGTTTGCGAGATCGCAAAAGGGGAGATAGCAATGTCGGAAATACAAGAGATCACCGGTGCGGAAGGCATGAAAAAGGTCGGCAGCCTGATCGCCGAAATTCGCTTTGCGATGTTGACCACTAAGGGTAAGGATGGGACATTCGACAGCCGTCCCATGGCGACACAAAAAGCCGAGTTCAACGGAACGCTATGGTTCCTTACTTCGCAAAGCTCTCGCAAGGTTGAAGAGATCGAAGACGATGCGCATGTCGCCCTCGTTTACGCCGACCCCGCTAATTCCAGCTACGTAACGGTAAAGGGGCGGGCAACAGTGCAATTGGATCAGGAGAAGATCCATGAACTCTGGAATCCGCTGTATAAGGCGTGGTTCCCTGAAGGCGAAGACGATCCGCAGATCCGGGTTTTGCGGGTCGATGTAACCGAAGCCGAATATTGGGAAGCGAATGACAGTAAGCTGGTCCGCGGAATCAAATATCTGGCTGCGGCAGCGACCAAGGGCGCAATTGATATGGGCGAGCACGGAAAGGTTAGCCTACATAACTAGATAATTTTCGGATCTTGAACGTACGCGCATTCCCGCTCATTGCACCGGATCAGCCGGTACCGCCCAGAAGAACATGGGACATTGCGAGAGCCATGCTGAGGGTGGCTCGCGCATGGGTTAGGCACCCTTTGCGAGCCAGCAATGAGGCGGTCCAGGGCGGCGTTTAACGGACGACCGGGGAGGCGGCTCGACCAAGCGGATTGCTCCAAGGGAACGCGCTCGGATCTAGCCCATCCGGTGACCATGCGCCGACAATCGCCTTGCCCATTTTGCCAAGGGTTTGCTCGGCTTCATTGTCACCCGTCCACCGCTGATCGGTGTTATCCCAAGTAAAAGCTGCAATGACGATTGGCCCCTTTTTGGTGGAGATGAGCGCCACGTCGTTGCGGACGGGATCGAGCGCGCCGGTTTTGTTGCCGATGGCAGAGCCCGTTTCGCTGGTGTCGAGTGTTTCGATATAGCGCGGAAGGCTGTCGCGGTCCTGCTGGTGGTGAAGCATTTCAAGGAGGGCGCCGCAGATTGGTCCGTCTTGTAAGGATGGCATGGGGTCGGACGCGGCCACGGCGAGATTCAGGCGACAGGTGGCAATGCGTTCCATGACCGAGGCCATTTCGCGCGCGGTTGTCTTGCCCAGCCCAAACCGGGGCTGATCAGGTGGCATAGGACCGGAGGTGGGGAGAGCAACTTTCTTATACAGGACGGTCTGGCTTAGTCCCGCAGCGCGCAGTGTCGCGTTGATGTGATCTATTCCGAGGCGATCGATCGCCATATTGGTAGCGGTGTTGTCGCTGAGGATAACCATAAGTAGGAGCGTGTCCCGGAGAGTCAGGGGCAACGGCGTGGTGAGTTCGCCGAGCACGCCGGAACCTTCGACCTGGTTCGGCTTACTCAGAACTAGCTTTTCATCGAAACTGGCCCCTCCGGCGCGGATTTGTTCGGCGGCATCCAGCAGGATGCCCAATTTGATCACCGAGGCAGTTTTGACAGGAATATCCGGGGCGACGGACGCCGTTTGACCTGTGCGCAGATTCTTCGCGAAAACGGCAACCTGGCCATGGTGCGCAGAAACGATGGCCCGGAGTTGGCTGTTGAGTGCAGGATCCTCGAGCGGAGCCAGAGGGTGGGCGAAGACAGTCGAAAAGAGGATTAACGCGAAGCACGCGCTAGCAACCGGGACGCGAAAGGACATGGGGACAGGGTAAACCGGAAAAGCCGGTGTAGGAACGGTCGCCCAAAATATGTTCCGTAAGCAAAATATGCGCGAGAAAGGCCACTCGGGCGAGATTCTGTTCGCAAGAGCGAAATGATGGTTCGTTCGAAGTCACCATACCGAGGAAGAGTGCGCCTGTTCGCGTTGGCCGTCATGGGTCGACCGAAATTCATAGCCGGCCGAGCGATAAGGTATAAGCCGCCGAATTAGTGCATCGCAGGACGAAGTTTGAGGTACGATGGTCGGGTCCAGCGCCGATGTGTTGTTTTCCTCCGACATTTGACTGTTCCGGACGGTGCTTGTCCGCAACGGGCTTGTGGAACCTTCCCGTACCAGGTGACACCGGATGAGCTTCATCAATCGCGAAGTTCCGTTGACCAATGAACGGTCGTTCCTCTACCGGCGGGCCATCTTGAGCCGGTAATGGCGATTCATAGAGATATTTGTACGAGGTCAGTGCAGTTGAACTCAGGTGAGACACAGCACTTTTGAAATAACAGGCGAGGAGAAAGTCATCGATGGCTGATAATTCAAAATCAGACTTCCGGGTGCGACTGGGCCGTTTCACAGTACCTCCGTTTGTCACCGATCCGAGTTTGAGGAACGAGAAATTCGGGCTTCCGGAAGCGGATGACGAACCGGGCGATTACATCATCGAATTGAACCTGTCATATGACAAGGGTGTCCAGCAAGCCGGGATTGCGTTCCGGGAGTTGTACAAGAACGTTCTGGGCGACGCAGCGGCGGAGCGGCCGCCGGTTTTCATCTCAAAGAGCTACTTCAAGTGCACTTTGAGCGCCAAGGAACTGCGGCTTCTCATCGCCGGCGAAGAAGACAACCGTGCGCCTCAGCATCGGGTGATTTATAAAGTGTGGCCGGATTTCCCGGTGGAAGCCCTGATCGATCACTCGACGTCAACGGTGAAGGCCGACGCGGCGATGCGTGCCTATCAGGCAAGCGGCGACGGTATTACATGGGCGGTAATCGACTCGGGGATCGACAGCAAACATGTTCACTTCGGGCCGGGCAAAGATGGCAAGGGGCCAAATACGTTTTGCTGTACGCTTTCCGATACCTCGGTAGCGGCACTGCATCGGGATTTCACCACGCCGAATGGCGTGCCGCAACCCGAAGACTATCCAGACAAACTGGATGAGTATCAGGCGGCCCTGGCACAGAATGTCGCGACGGCCCTGAACGACGAGTACGGCCATGGAACACACGTGGCCGGAATCATCGCGGGCGGTCTGCCTGACACCTTTCCCGGCGATAAGTTCCATGTAACGGAGCGTGTGTTCAAGTCCGATCCCAACGGACAGGGGCACACCGTCGTGATCGAGCCGCGGCAGGCCAAGGCCGCGGGGATGCGCGGGGTTGCGCCACAGTGCAAATTGGTGAGCCTTAAGGTATTGAACAAGGCCGGGAAAGGTTCGACCAGCGGCATCATGCTCGCGCTCCGCTATATCCGCGAGGAGTTGAATGATGATCCGAAGCTATTGCGGATACACGGAGTGAATCTCAGTATCGGATACGAATTCGACGCAGAGATGTTTGCCTGTGGCCAGAGCCCGCTGTGCGTGGAAGTAGATCGGCTGGTGAAGACCGGCGTGGTCGTCGTGGTGGCCGCTGGCAACACTGGGTACACGCAGATCCCTACCATGGAGCGATATACGAAAGTCGGCCTCGCCAGCACAATCAATGATCCAGGCAACGCCGCGCTGGCCATTACGGTAGGAGCGACACATCGCGACTCGCCGCACACCTATGGTGTTTCGTTCTTCTCGTCGAAGGGACCGACTGGTGACGGGCGGTTAAAGCCGGACCTTGTTGCGCCCGGAGAACGCATTACCTCTGCGTCGACGCCGGGACAGTTGGCACGGTTGGGGCTGGCCAACCCGCCTGACGATGGCTGCACTTACATCGATGACTCCGGCACCAGCATGGCAGCCCCGCATGTGTCCGGAGCGATAGCAGCTTTCTTGTCGATCCGGCGGGAATTTATCCAGCGGCCGGACGAGGTGAAGAAGATCTTTCTCGACACCGCAACTCCCCTGGGCGATCGCGAACGCTACTTCCAGGGGATGGGCCTGGTCGACCTGATGCGCGCAATTCAATCTGTTTAGAAAAGAAAGGACACAGCAATGAGCATTCCCCTGGCAGATTTTCCGTTTTGGATCCTGGAGTTTGACAAAGACGGTAACCCGTTGCCCAGCGTGACGACATTTCTCAATGAGGTTCCCGCTGAAAACCTCACCGACCTATACGTTTTCTCGCACGGTTGGAACAACGATCGAGCCACCGCACTCGACCTTTACACACGGTTCTTCACCGCGATGCGGGGAGTGATCGACGATCCTACCGTTAAACTTCGCGACGGTGCAAAGATCGGCGTAGCCGGGGTTATCTGGCCTTCCATTCTTTTCCCCGGAGACACTGCGCCAGCGACAGGCCAGGGCGGAAGCAGCAGCTTCACAGGAACAGGACCCGCTGCAACGCTTGAATCAGAATTGCCGAAGGCCTTTTGCGAGCCGGAACAGCAGAAACCCCTGCAGGAAATGATCCAGTTGCTGAACGAGCGGCCTCCATCGAATGACGCGCTGTTGGCTTTCCGCGACAAGTTGACGCAGATTGTGTCTGAACCTAAGGTCCCTTCCAGCCAGGACAACGGCGAAGCCGTGGTGGCAATGACTGACGATCAGTGGATGCAGTACCTCAGCCAGACCGCCAACGCCTTTGCCAGTACCGACACAGACGGCGGGGCGGCTGACTTGGGCGGCTTCTTCGACAAGCTCTGGGATGGCGCCAAGAACGTGCTGCGCGTGGCAACGTACTGGGAAATGAAGAACCGGGCCGGGGTGGTTGGCAAGAAAGGGCTCGGAACGCTTATCACCACACTTCACGCGGCGGTTCCGGCACTCAGGATTAACCTGCTTGGTCACTCTTTCGGCGCGCGCCTGGTGTCGTACTCATTGTCGGGGCTGCCGGATCAATTTACAGGTCCGCAGTCGCCGGTGAAGATGCTCTTTTTGTTGCAGGGTGCATTTTCGCATTTCGCATTCACATCGGAATTGCCCTTCGACAAATCTCGCAGCGGAGATTTGAAGGGAATGGCAGACCGGGTAGACGGTCCGCTGATGACGACGCACTCGAAGTTCGACTCCGCGGTCGGTGTTGCTTATCCCGCTGCATCGATTTTGGTTGGGGCAGACGCCAGTGATGTCGGAGACGTAATGTACCGCTGGGAGGGCATGGGCTGCGACGGATCGCAGGTTCCCGATGCGACGACCGCGAGCCTGGGTGACGTGCATTCAACCTACATCTTTACCAAGGGCAAATGGTTGAATCTGGACGGAAACAGCGTGATCGTTGCTGGCGGTCCGCCCAGTGGAGCCCATAGCGACATCGTGCACCCGCACACCGCGTGGGCAGCCCTGTCGGGGTCCGCCGTCGTGGTCTGACCGCGAACGATCGTGAACTCCCATGCAATCGGGATTGCGACTTCAGATGTTGCTTGCGTGAGGGTCACAGCGATGGTGAAGGGCGGCGGCCCCGCCGAATCGCAGGATATTGAGCTGGAGACGGTACGTTGCACGCGCATCGGTCTCCCTCAAATCCTGTGACTCACCGAGTCGCGACATGGTGAAGCCACCGGAGATGGTCTTGCCATTAGTGTCATGCCGAGGAGAAAATCATTCCAACGGGAGGCCCATCTGAAACATGCGGGTCGTTGGATGGCTGCGGTGACTGTGCTGTACGCGAGCGTCGCTGGAGCGCAATCGGATTCTCGTCAAGCGGCGATGGCACTGGAGAAGCAAGGGCGCAATGCAGAGGCTGAAACAGCATGGCACATTGTGGCCGCACAACACCCGGGTGACGCTGAACCCCTGGCGCATCTTGGCCTGCTCGAAGCCCGACAGGAACACTACGCCGAGGCAATTCGCAATTATCGCAAGGCACTGGCACTTGCCCCTTCCATGCCTGGGCTTCAGTTGAACCTCGGTCTGGCCTATTTCAAGAAGGGTGACTACCGGGAAGCAATCGCGACGTTTGCCCCTTCTCTCAAGGCGAATCCAGATGACGAGCGGCTGACTTTGCTCACCGGGATGTCGCATTACGGGTTGGGTGAATACACAGAAGCTACGCCTTTCCTGAAAAAGGCTGCCGACCGGGATGACAAGAATCTCACCCTGCAATTGACCCTTGCGCACAGCTGCTTGTTTTCAAAGCAATACCATTGTGTACTCGATGCGTACCACCGCATTGTGGCGCTCGACGCTCAATCAGCAGAGGCTGCCATGCTCGCCGGCGAGGCGCTGGATGAGATGCACGAACCCGTTGCGGCTATACGGGAGTTCGAGGCCGCGGAAAGAGCCAATCCCAAGGAGCCCAATGTGCACTTCGGATTAGGCTACCTGTTATGGAAAAAGGGCCAATACCCTGAAGCAGCCACGGAGTTCCAGGCGGAGTTGGTTAATGAGCCTCAGCACACTCAGGCTATGCGTTACCTGGCGAACTGTTATCTGAAAACTAATCGCCTCGATGACGCGCGAGCGCTGCTGGAAAAAGTCATCGCACAGGAACCGGCCAATGCGATGGAGCACCGCGACCTCGGTTTTGTGTACGCCGAGGACCAGCAAAATCAGGATGCGATCCGCGAGTTGCAAAAGGCCGAGAGTCTGGCGCCAAAAGATGTGAGTGTGCACTACCGGCTGGGGCGGCTTTACCGGACGTTGGGCAAGAATGCAGAAGCCAAGGCTGAGTTAGACAAGGCGGCATCTCTGAACAAGGAGACCGACGAGGGGCTGCTGAAGGTGATGTCCACGGCGCCAAAGAATCGAGAGAACCAGGCGCTACCGGACGTGAAGTAGGGAGCAGCGAGTCCACGGAAGCAGATGAGTTGCAGCCTGGAAGGAGTACTAACGGGTCTTTATTTTCGGGAAGGCGCTTGGAACGCGATATGCTCCTTCCAAAAAAGGGCCGGAGATGACGCTCCGGCCTTGATTGTTGCACGAGGTAAATGCGTTAGAAGGTGATCTTCGCGCCGATTTGGATGCGGCGAGGAGAGTGGCCTCCGGTGACCTGTCCAAAGCTCCCATCATCAATGGAACTGTCGACGCTGCTGAAGCTTTCGTGGTTGAAGGCGTTGAAGAACTCTCCACGCAGTTGGAAGTTCACCCGCTCGACGATTTTGATATTTTTGATCGCCGCCAGATCCCAGTTATTAAAACCCGGGCCGAGCAAAGCACCGTTTCTCTCACTGCCAAAATGGTAGAAGGCGTGGGCGAAGGATGAGGTGCTAAACCACTGATTTACATTCTTCACAGTTCGGATGGGAGATACGACGTCGGGACGCGTTGCGCCGAGGCCCAGGCCAACGTTGTTGCCATTTGGATCCCAGGGATCACGCGCCTGGGTGACAGAAAAGGACGAGCCTGAGACGAACTGTGTGATGCCGGAGACCTCCCATCCTCCGAGCACTCGTCCCTCCATACCCTGCTGGCCACGGAGGAACGGCAGTTCATAGACGTAGTTGGCGGTGAAGATGTGCGGCGTGTTATAGGTGGACGGGCCATAATCACGACCAAAATCGTAGCTGTCCGTGGCCATGTTGCTGCGGTCGGACGACATGGTGGTGAGGTCCTTGGAGTAGGTGTAAGCCAAGCCGACCTGGAGCCCATGAGCGTTGTGGTTGAGGCTGGCCTGCAGTGAGTTGTAGTTGTTGCTGAAGAAGGGCGCGCGCGAGGTAATGCCCGCAAACCCTAGATAAGGCCGAATAGCGTTGACACTCGTGGCGGTGCCGGCAGCAACCCGAGCGGCGACGGTCGGCTGGTTCTCGTCATATGCGCCAAGGAGGTGGCGGGCCTGGTTGCCTACATAAGCCAGTTCGATCACTGTACTGGGCAGGACCTGGTGCTGTACGGAGAGGTTGTAGTTGGCATAGTCCGGCACTTTGAAGGTGGGGTTGCCGGTCGCGGTGATTCCGTTGGGACCGTAGGAGACCGCGGTAGCTCCGCTCTTGATGTTGTCGAAGGCGCCATTGCTGATGGTGGTGCGCTGTGCCAGCGGTGGATTGGCGAAGGCGTTCTGTTCCCAGATGCCATCGAGTAAGCGGTCATAGAAGATGCCGAAGCCGCCACGTATTACCGTCTTCCCGCTGCCGGAAAGATCGTACGAGAAACCGATGCGAGGAGCAAAATTGGCATTGTAGTTGGGGTTGACGTATGCGCCGTACGGAGAGCACGTGACCATCGGTGCAATAGCTTGTGCCTGCGAACAGGCCGCCCCTTTGGGGAAGATGATCCCGTTGGTATAGGTCGCGGGCAGCAATTCGTTGCCGTCGACGAACTGTCCCGCCACGAAGTTGCCTGACGCTGGGTCAATTTGCGGCGCGTGCTGCGCGTTGTAGAACTTGGGATCGAAGTTCGACAAGGTATTCTTCACGTCTGTGACCGAAGGGAGTCGGCTCCATCGCACACCCAGATTCAGGGTGAAGCGGTGATTCACCTTCCAATCATCCTGAACATAGGCTTCGGTGTTGACGAAGTGGAGATCGGGGATGATGTCGGGCAACGTCTGCGTGAAGCTCTGCACATTGCCAACAAGGAAATCACCCCATGAGTTGAAGGAGAAACTGGGTTCGCCGTTGACCGCGTTTTCCGTCTTGATCATCTGCTGAATCTGGAAGCCGAAGCGGAGGGTGTGCTTGCCGAAATTGAAGGCCAGGTTGTCAAAGTAAGTGCGGTCGAGATTGCGCTCCTTCCAGGGAGAAGAGCCGGCATTAAAGCCCGTTACACCCGTGACGCTGATGGCCGGAACTTTTCCGTAGGGGTCAGGAGACCATTGGTTGGTCAGCGAGCTATTGACCGAAGCAGAGGTGGCAAACTGGCCGCTCTTGATGGCCGAATGATATTCGCCCTGTGACCACACGAATTCGAATTCGTTGACGACTTTGGGATTGATGGCCCAGGTCAGGTTGCCCACCACGTTTTTGCCTGGGGAGTCGACCAGAGTGTCCACCAGTCCCGGGTAGTTGCTTCCCGCCCAGAGGCCTTCGGGATTGTCGACGGGCATTACGTCATTCATGTAGCGCGCATAGAAGTGGACCTTATCGCTGAAGTAGTGGTCGACGCGGACGATGTCGTCGCGGAAGTTGTTCTGCGCCGAATAGGAAAACGTATAGTTGGCGCCGTCGTTGGCCGGGAACTTGCTGAACACGTTGGTGAGATAAACCTGCGAGTTCTGGCTGTAGCAGGACGGGGAAATGGTTGTGGTGTCGGTGGACGCGTCGTAGGATGTACAGCCGGCGGGCGCGTTGGTGAACTTACCCGCGACCTGGCCGGCCAGCATGGCCTGCGTGGCCGCTGGCATGCTGTCGCCGCCGGGTGTGCTCTGTTTACGCCATTCTTCCGACCAGAAAAAGAATGTCTTCTTCTTGTCGGTGTTGTAAGCCTTGGGAATGAACACAGGGCCACCGATGGTATAGCCATACACATTGTGGTGGTTCACGGCATTCTTGTTGGGCTCGCCGTTCTCCGCTTGTGCGCGCTTGTTGAACCATTCGTTGGAGTCCAAAGCGGTATTGCGAACGAACTCATAAGCATCGCCGTGGAACTGGCTGGTGCCTGCCTTGGTGGCCACCAGAACCTGCCCGCCGCCAGAACGACCATAGCCTGCGTCGTAATTTCCGCGCTGCAGGGTGAACTCTTGAATGGCGTCGACGTTGGGCGCGTTGATGACTGTGCCGTTGGAACCGGAGTCGTTGATGTCTGCGCCATCAACCGTCCAGTTGTTAGCCGTGGTGCGCGCTCCGTTTACCGACATGGCCGTGTTACCGGCACCGGTCTCGTCGCCCATCTGATTGACGACGCCGGGCTGCAGCGTAACCAGCTGCTGAAAGTTACGGCCAGCGAGTTCGAGTTCCCTGATCTGTTGACCGGTGATGGTGCCCGCCTGCGACCCCGACTCGGTTTCAACCGCGATGGCAGTAGCCTCCACGGTGACTGTGGTGGTGGCTGCGCCGGCCTTCAGCGAGATATTCAGGCCCCGCTTCTCGGCGACATTCAAAACCACGTTCTTGGCCTGGAAGGTCTCAAAGCCGGCGGATGCAACGCTCAGCGTATAGGTCCCGGCGGGAAGATTGGTAAAGACATAATTGCCCGAGGCATCGCTTTCAACCACGCGAGCGCCGCCATTTACGCCGTTCTGGGTGACAGTGACGGAAGCCTTGGGAATGATCGCACCGCTGGAGTCGGTCACAATGCCGCTCAGAGTGGCCGTCAATTCCTGTGCTCTCGAAACGGAAGGATGCAACGCGAGTACCAGGCAGAGAAGCCCGAGTAGCGCGGTGAATTGGCCCTTAATGAACCGTCCGGAGCGAGGTGCCTCAGAAAAGTGGGAAGAATTCTTTTGAAGAAGAATAGTTAACATCGCATCTCTCCTCTTTGTTTGCGATCTGCGGCGACTTCGCCTGGACTGGGTGTACGGGCACAACGAGCGTTGTGAGCAGAGGAATGCAACGGGCCGAGCCCGCGGATCAGGGAGGGAAAGCGAGGAAAAGCGCTTAGAAAAGCAGCGATCAGAAGTGAAGCATCTTAGAGAGCTTCTCTCCGGCGTCGTGTCTCCCAAATAGCCGGTCGGCTTCCGTGCCGACTGTCAGCCTCCGGTGATGCATCTGGACTGATGTTCGGGTGGATGTTGAAGTCTTCCCCGAATTCATCGTCCCGAAACCGGACGTTCATTGATAGGAACAATAGGACGAAATCCAAAATTTTACAAGCGAAAAATGATCACTTGATGGCTAAATGATCAAGCCGGGATTTGCGGCCACTTGAAAAGATCGGCTTTCGCGGTCTTGCCGTGCCGCTAAATACGGTAGAAATTCGATTTAACTTGGTCCGGATGGTGCTGTCCTGTCATACCCTGACCACGCGAATTCCGTGCCGCTCGAGCGGCTCTAGAGTTTCAGGTGTGGCGCGCGTATCGGTGACCAGGCAGTGAATTTCGGACGCTGGACAAATCAAAGCTGCACCCACCCGACCCAGTTTGCTAGAGTCGGCAACCACGATCACCTGCTTCGATTGCTTGATCATTTTGCGGTAGACGAGGGCTTCTTCGGATTCAAGCGAGGTGGCTCCGCGCTCTGCATCGAGGCCGGTGACGCTGAGGAAAACCTTGTCCATGTAGACATCGTCGAGGAAAGAAAGGGCCGCCTGCCCGGTTAGCGAGAAGGACCACGCCCAGGGCACGACACCCCCGGTGAGATAAGTGCGAATACCGGGCTGATTGCACAGCTCCATACCGATATTTATGGCGTTAGTGATGACTTTGATGTCGGCTCGATGACGCAGGCTGCGGCCGATAAATGTGGTCGTAGTGCCTGCCGTAATGCCGACGGTGTCATTTGCCTCAATCAGTTCGGCAGCCGCGAGGCCGATGCGACGTTTCTCGGCCGCGTGGCGTTGTTCGCGAGCCAGAAAAGAGCTGTCGAAGCGAAAGGGTTCGTAGAGGAGCGGTTCAACCAGGGTAGCTCCCCCGTGGGTGCGGCGGATGAGGCCGCGATTTTCAAGCCGCGCCAGATCGCGGCGAATGCTGGGTGCAGACGATCCTGCATGTGCCAGGATCTCTTCGATACTGGCCGTCCCGGTGCGCAGGAGGAACTTGAGAATTTGTTCCGAGCGCTGACTGAGCGTGTCCGACATTGGTGCACCTGATCTGGCCTGCGCCGGTTGAAACAAAGGATTGACCAGGTCCGATCTTAAAGGACCGCCAACCGGAGAGGACCGGAACGAAGATTTCTAGACCACTGATCAATTTACCGCGATATGATCAGTTCGCGGGGAAATCTAATGCATTTCATTTACCGATGCGGTACGGCGCGTCTTCAAAACAGGAGAGTGACTGGCTTGCTGGCTGTGGACCGACCGATGCAAACAAAGAGTAAAACACTCAAAATTCCTTACAGGCGCTTGAAGTTGAGCGCAATGGTGCTGGCCGCGGCAATGGTGTCATGCAGCTCGCTGCTTGCGCAGGACGCGAACCGGCTGAAGGTGCTTCCGCTTCCGAGCTCGGTCGAAATGGGACAGGGCTTTTTGGCCCTGAACGCGCAATTCCGCGCCGGATTCAGCGGCTCTCATGATGCCCGGCTCGATGCGGCGTTCGACCGGTTTCTGACGCGCTTGGACCAGCAATGCGGGGACATCCGCCGATCTCAACATGGAGCAAGCCAAACCTCAGCTGCACTTTTCGACGTCCAGGTCGCCGGGCCTGGCGCGGTTGTGCAGGGCGTGGACGAAGACGAGAGTTATCAGTTGAAGGTAACTGCCAGCCAAGCGACTCTGACAGCGGCTACAGACGTGGGCGCGATGCATGGCATGGAGACTTTTCTCCAGCTGGTTGAGATGGAGAGCGGCGGCTGCCGGGTTCGTGCCGTCGCGATCGACGATCGCCCGCGCTTCCAGTGGCGTGGGTTCATGCTCGACGTCATCCGGCACTTTGAGCCGGTTGACGAGATCGAGCACACTCTGGACGGGATGGCGATCGGCAAGCTGAACGTTTTCCATTGGCACCTCAGTGACGATCAGGCCTTCAGAGCGGAGAGCCTGAAATTTCCCAAACTGACCGAGAACGCTTCCGGCGGTTTGTACTACACCCAGGGCCAACTGAGAGAGGTGGTCGCCTACGCGCGGGCGCGAGGCATCAGAGTGGTCCCGGAGTTCGATATTCCGGGTCACAGTTCGAGCACAGCGCTTGCCTATCCGGAAATAGGGTCCGGCGAAGATCTGAAGGAACTGCCAATCGTTTACGACGCGCCACGTGCCGAGCTCGATCCCAGCAATGAGAAGACCTACAAATTCGTCGACACATTCGTGGGTGAAATGAGCGAGATCTTTCCGGACGCGTACTTTCATATCGGGGGCGATGAGACGGAAGGCAAAGCGTGGCTGGCGAACCCCCGCATCAAGTCCTTCATGGAAAAAAAAGGTTTCAAGACGACGGCCGAGTTGCAGGCTTACTTCAACCAGCGGCTCCTCCCCATCCTCAAGAAACACGGCAAGAGGATGGTGGGATGGGACGAGATCCTGACTCCGGAATTGCCCAAGGACATCATGGTCCAGAGTTGGCGCGGCGAGGAATCGCTGGCGCAGGGAGCGACTCAGGGGTACACCGGGATCTTGGCGGCGCCATACTACCTGGACGCCCAGAAGTCGGCGGAGCAGATGTTCCTAGCTGACCCGGTGCCCGCTGATACCAAGCTGACGCCTGAGCAGCAAAAGTTGATCCTGGGCGGTGAAGCCACAATGTGGGCCGAGCAAATCAACCCAGCAACGGTCGACTCGCGCGTGTGGCCGCGGGCGCTGGCGATTGCCGAGCGTTTTTGGTCGCCGCAATCGGATCGGGATGTGGCGGACATGTACAGGCGCTTACGTATGGCTTCGCTGGAGCTTGAAGATGTTGGCTTGACACACATATCAGGACCCGCAAAGCACCTGCGCAACCTGGCCGGGGCGATGAATCCCGGGGCACTGGAAACCATGGCCTCGGTGATCGAGCCGGTTAGTTTTGGCGATCGGGAAGACACTCAGAAAACCGACGGGCTCACAGCCCTCAACAGGCTGGTCGACGCGGTGGTAGCGGATCCACCGGCGCGGCAGGAGATTGCGCGCGAGGTGGCGTCTCTTGTCGATGCGAAGTCCACTGGCGAAAGAGCTTCAGCCCAAATGCAATTGCGCCGCCGCTTTGAGGCGTGGGAAGAGGCTGCTCCCAGAGTCGAGGCATGGTCGCATCGTTCTGCGCGGCTATCAGATGCTTCTGCCAGGGCCCGTCAACTGGGGGCGTTGGGAGCGTTGGGTTTGGAAAGCCTCGCATTTCTTGATCTGCGAACTCAGCCCCCTCCCGACTGGCTGGACCGGCAGAAAGCGACCATCAAGGACGCAGAACAGCCCTCGGCGCTGGTGCGTTTCGTCATGCTCGCGGAACTCGAGAAGCTGGCGCAAGCTGCGGCAACTCAAAATACAGTGCAACCCTGAACCTCCGGCGGCCGCCCAGCGGCCACCGGAGCCTCTCGCGCCAAAATGTTCAGACGGTCACCAAAAATACTATGATCGGTTTACACCATCGATTCATCGCGGTTTGAGAGGGTAAACTAGACTCGTGAAGTTTGCTGATCAGCCATCGAGCTGACGTTTAAGCTGAGCGGTTCTGCTGCCCGATAGTTCGTAACGCCAAATGCCCATTATCTTGACGTCGCCGCCTGCAGCCAACACAATGCAAGGACCTCCTCCGTTTGATTCGTAGCCGGGAAGCATTTCACCATATTGTTCCGAACAAATTTCCGCATCTCGGGCTGAATTGAATCGTCTCCGCCGGCTAGTCCTCCTCTGCTTGTCTTTCTTGCAAGTTGCCGACCGCGAAGCATTCGAGAACTCGGACAACGCATTTGTCTCTTTGATTTAATTATGGAACGCGACTTAAGCCCGCTGCATCGCGCACTTCTCGAACTGGTTTGCGACGACATTTTTCCGTTCGAGCAGATCGTCGACGATCTTTCGAAAGGACCGGCCGGAAGCTCGCAATTCGAACTGGAAAAGGTTCAGCGCACCCTGTTGGACCTGATCTCGCGCGGACTTGTGGGTAGTTACCTGTTGCACGCCGATGCGCCTTATATCACTCCGACTGAAGTTGATTTCGACTCGATGCCCCGCTACTGGTACTGCATAACTGACAAAGGACAAAAGCTGCTCCGTGCCCAGCAAAAGAGATCAAGTTAGCGCTCTGGACATCAGGAACCCTCAATCATCCCAATATCTTCGATATGCTTTGGAACCGAGTCGTAAGCGGGATTGAAAAGGACGAACCCGTGTATACTCTGGGCGAAATCCCCTGAGGATGGGCAGAAAAATGAATCGGCAAAAAAGGAGTAGAACCCAGCCTTAATGAGCGTTAACCGGTCCTAAAGGAGCGATCGATGGGCCAATCGAAAGACCCCGATGCGCCGCTGCCGTTTGGCGTTCGCCTCGACACAGGATTTCCGCTAAATGGCTTGACAGACGAGGCCCTAACTGCACTCCTCGACCGCGAGCGCGATCCGACCCCGGAGTCCATGGCGCTGACGGAAAGGACAGAAGCCGTGGGCGTCGCATTCGCCGTTGAAGGCGGTATCGATGCGAACGATTTGGAACAGGCAGGATGGGGGGTATTATTTTCCTCTGGAGTGAGTCCGGCGATTAAGGACGCACTCAAGCCGCTGTTCGATCATCGCAAAGCGCGGGCTGATCCCTTTGTTGTGTTTGACGGGGAGACGGGATATCGGCCGGGGGACACGGCCCAAAACTGGCTGAAGCGCCGCGGCGTCCGCATGGATGTGGTGGATCCGGAAAACGGAGTTCCATTTTATTTACTTCTTGTGGGGCCGCCCGAGGAGATGCCGTTTGAGTTCCAGTATTATCTGGACCTTTACTGGGCGGTCGGGCGTCTGTGGTTCGATACGCCCGATGAGTTCCGCCGCTATGCCGACTCGGTCGTGGAATATGAGAATGCCTCCAATGTCCAGACGACGCGGCGCGCCGCGATGTTTGCCACCGAACATGACTTTGACGAGGCGACGCAGCTTTTTACCCGCCAGGTGGTGAAACCCTTGTGCGAAGGCGAAGATGGAGGCCCGGGTCGAGTATGGCAACGCGCTGGGTTCGGCCTCCAGACTTTTCTGGGCGAAAAGGCGACGGGCTCGACATTAGCCAGTCTCCTCTGCGGAAGGCAAGGCGGATCGCCAGCGTTTCTAGTCAGCGGCTCGCACGGGCTGGAATGTCCACCCGGGCACCCGTTGCAGGCCGATGCCCAAGGGGCAATCATCTGCCAGGATTGGCCAGGATACGGAGGGATCAAGCCTGAGCACTGGTTTGGAGCGTCGGACCTTCCTGGTGACGCAAAACTGAGCGGCATGATCCATTTTTTGTTTGCCTGTTATGGCGGCGGCACGCCAGAGTTTGATAATTACGATCGCTTGCACGGGCAGCCACGCCGTATCGCCCCGAAGTCCCTGTTATCAAAGCTTCCGCAGAAGATGCTGTCCCATCCCGAAGGTGGGGCCCTTGCGGTATTAGCCCATGTTGAACGTGCCTGGGCTTATTCGTTTCAAGGTCAGAGAAGGGGCTCGCAAGTTCAGGGCTTCCGCGACGTAATCGGGCGGCTGCTCCGCGGTGAACGAATCGGTCAGGCTACAGATATGTTCAACTTGCGCTGGGCGGCTATCTCCGCGGAGTTGGTCGAATCGCAGGCGGATATCGCGCACGGCATCGAAGTACCGTCTTCGAAGCTGGGGAATCTCTGGGTAGCACGGGACGACGCGCGGAACTACATGGTATTGGGAGATCCGGCGGTACGGTTGCGGGTGGAAGACATGCCGGAAACGACCTAGCTCACTCTTCCGCCGCGTTCCGGCTGGACGAGTCAAATTGAAGTAAAAAGTCTCGCAGGTCAGTGCCGGTCCTTTTATCGGCATCCAGTGAGCGCATCAGATCCGCGTCAACTTCGGTCTTCCCGGAAACGGGTTCGCCGCGCATCCTGTATTGGTTCGCCCCGCGCTTGACGACCTGCTTCACGATCCGGAGATAAGCGTCGCGCGGGTCGTTTCCGTTTGCGTTTTCATGAACTGATTGGGCAGCCGCAAAGAGCAGGCGTACATCGTTGAACTCGCCAAGCGTGCCGGTAAAGCCGCCTGACGCAGCTTCAGCAATGATTTTGATCGACTGTTCCTTGCCCGTTGGAAAAGATCCGATCGCCTCAAGACTGTTGCCCTTGTAAGGTCCGCGGCAAAGGGCTCTCACAACCTTAGGGATGTCGCGCACGAGCTCGGTCATGGTTAACATCGGGCCATATGTATCCTGCCACTCCGAGCGCAGACGGCTGGCGGGAGCGGCATGGCCCAGTTGACTAAGGGCTTCAATCATAAGTTCCACGCGCAGCGCGCGGGTAGGATATTTTCCAGATTTCCGAATCTCATTCTGGACGCTGCGGGGAGCAATGGACAACAGATCCATCATCGCGCTTACAAAGGGAGGTCCCATCATCAGGCACCCGTACAAATCGGCAAAAATCTCGGCGTTCCAACGTGCCCAGATGGTTGGGTTATCGAGGGCAGCACCATCGATTGCGTCTGCGATGTCGCGGGTCAGTTCAAAGTCAGATTCCACGATGTGGCCCGCCTCGTGAGCAAGGATGAGGGCACCGGGAAGGTGGTAAGCGTGATACCAGGGCAGGCTCACTAAAGGAATCGGCAGCCGCCGAATCACCTCAACGAAACGCTCATCGCTAAGCATTCCTCCTGATCCGCCCCGTACCTCGTTTTGAAAATTTGAGTCGCGCATCGTGGCAAACGGGCTCCACGTCGCCGTGAAATACACCAATGGCGGTCCTTTACGATCGGGAGAAAATCTCGCCATCGCTGGTCCATAGCACGCCCAAAGCAGGTCGTCGCATGCCGAGAGGACGTCTCTGAAGAGTTCATCCTCGCGAAGCACGAACTTGGAGCGGAAGACTTCCCAGATGGCGTGGGCGGCGAGTATCTCATTCTCCCACGACTCAACGCGCTCGAGGAGCGCGGTTTCGGCAGGCGTTTTCTCGATCTCCGCGCGCACGTGCTGGGTGAGGCTCCCAAAAACAGTGGCGAGGCGCGCAATCTGAGAATGGTGACGGCGCATTCCCGTCGTCTCTTCGTTGGTAAGCTTTTCCCAGTGCCGCAGTTCCCCATCCAGGCTCTTGAGCTTTGCTTTCACTTCCGCCAAGCGGCGGATTGGCAGCGGCGGACTCATACGGTGAAAAGCCGATCATGAGGCTGGTTTGACCAGAGAGCTGCGCAAAATCTAGGAAGAACATACTCGAGATCGCGTTCCGCGAAGTCGTTCAGCCTTCCTGAAAACCCTGGGACTTCCGAGCGCAATGAATCGAGGGCATCAATCAGTGTGCCGTTCACAAGCGCGGACACAAAACGCGAAGTGAGAAGGTATCGGTCGGAGGGATTTGCCATCCCGCACCCGAGGATGCCACGCACATGGCCAAGTTCAAAGAGTTGGGTCGCAAAGAGATTCCGCAGCAGGAGCATGCGAACCGCTTCGGCGCGGTTATAAGGCAGCCCGACGTCCAGAATGATGAACGGAGGAAGCGGAAAGGATGCCAGAAACCGGTCTAGCCTGAAGGCGGTGAGCGAAATCTCGAACACGGTCGCATCCTGGCCAAGCGAAGCAGCGCGGTACTCCGACGTGGAGAAATCAAGGTAGACTCCGCTCGATGCTTCGCGGAGAGCGGCGACAATGTGGAGCAGGACCGGCGACGTCCCGAGTTTTGACCCTTCTGGGCCTCTGGAAGAACCGATTGTCATTACAGGATCGATACCGTATCCGCGATATACCTGATCAACTTCGAAGCCGCTGTCATTGCTTGAGCTGATTTCGGATGCCCCACTGTCGGGCAAAACGAGTTGTACTGCTCCAGGTACGCCGGCTGCGAGCGTCGGCAGGGAGATGAGCCTTACCTTCTCTGATTGCCGGCAATATGCACCGGCAAGTTCCCACGGCAATCCGCCTGTTGAGCCTGACAACTCAATTGGCTGACCTTCGGCGTTCTTGCTCTTGAGCACCGACGCCAGGGCCTCTCCGAATCCTTGCCAACCGCCCGGCATACCGCCGAAAAACATTTCCACTGCAAGATCTACGGATTTTGCTGCTAGCCTCCACTCCACAGGAATGTCAGTCTCTGCGATAACGATGCCTTGGAGGGGAGTTTCGAGACCCTTGGGCGGACCCTGCGCCGGTGCCGGGGCACCAAAAATCTCTAGTGGGGATTTCGACTCTGACGCGGCGGGCGCCACAGCCTCCGCAGGATGCTTGATGGCTGTTTGGTTGGTGGTGTGCGCCAGGCGTGCCTGCCACGAAACGGGCAAGCTCGCGGACTCGATGGGCTCTTCGTTCAAAAGCCGCGATGCAGTCGCGAAATCATGATCGGAAGCGGCCTCCCACGCGGCGGCAAGCAGTACCGCATTCGCCAGCGGCGTGTGCGACAACTCCGATCCAATGAACCGCTCAAACAGGGCTCCATAGTCTGCATGCACATCAAGGCGATCCCGGGCCGCACATCGCCGCCAGCCCAGCAGTAGCGTTCCGTCCGTAACTCGATCCAGTTCAGTCTCGGCTTCTTTGCGCATGCCAAAGACCCGGTAAAGGTCGGCCCGCAAGATACGCTGTCCCGACCCGCGCGTCGATTGGACAGCAGGACGGGCCAACTGCTCCATCAGACGGGAAACGAATTGCGGTGGAACAACAAGCGTCATGTCGGAGTATTCTGCCCAATCGAGAATGCTATTGCGCACGTTCAGCGGCTGGATTTCGCTGATGCCCTCCTCGATCTGTTTCAGCAGCATCTGCCCGGAATCGAGCCCGAAAAGAAGAGAAAAGATCAGAACGCGAGTACGCAGTCGTACCGGCAGATCGGTGCGCGAGCAGAGTTTTCGAATCTCCTCAGCAGCTTCGTTGAGCCGGCCCTTGCGGAGGTGAATTAGAGAGTGCAATAACACCAGTTCCGACCAAATTTCGATGTCCAGGCTGCCGCGCAGGTTCAGAGCGGATAGCACGTGTGTCTCGGCTACACCGAAATCACCAATAGCTTTGGCCGTCAATGCTGCAGCCGACAATGCGCAACGCGCCGACCCCACCGGATCGCGCGCTTGATCGTAACTGGACGAAGCAAGGTTCCAGGAATTCAGCGCTGCTTCGAACTGAAACAAAAGAGCGTGTGCCTCAGCCTCCTGTTCAAGACAAAGCGCACGCTCCGCGGGCTGAAGGGCAGTTTGCTGGTGGCGCGATATGACGGCGAGCGCGGCGACCGGATCCAACCGGGCGACTGCGATTCGAGCTTCGAGGATATCGGCAGCTATGTCCGTGCCATTAAGTTTGCGGATCTCATCCAACCTCTTTTGGGCAGTAGCGGGATCCCCAACCTTCAAACGGTAGACCGCGTCTCTGTAGACGATAAGGTTTCGACTGCGATCACTCCTGGCACTTTGAAGAGCTGCCTTGAGCGCTTCCAGCACGGCTGTGTGGATTCCGTGGGAATCATATAGATCAATCAGCCTGAGATGAATTGCGACGGGGTCAGCCGAGGTGCGAATGGCGTGGGGCAACAATTGGAGCGCCTGGCGCAGGTAGGTGCCGGCCTCCAGTGCCCCCTTGGCAGCCAGGAGCTTGCCGAGTTGCAAAGTGAGGAAGAACCGATCGCGTGCATCATCTGCGCAGAGAATCGCATCGCGCAGGATCCCGGCGGCTTCACTGTTCTGCTCGGTATCCCGACCCCCAGCCACATACATGGTTCTGAGCAGAGGAGGAATCAAGGCCGCCATGTAGGGGTTGTCCCCCGCAATAGAACGAGCGAGCTCAAAGTGATGGCGGAAGTCCAGCCAGTTGTTACCACCAGCGATGTCGGCCCGCATTAGCAGATCGGCAGCTTCGCAATGTGCGCGAACAAGGAGCGACGGCGAGGATACAAAAGAGTAAGGAATCCGTTCTGCTTCGGCGTATTCACGGCCAGCGATCTCGGTGGCAAGCGGCAATGCAAGGAGCGGATCGATTTTTTCGGCGCGCCGTAAAGCATCCAACCAACGCGGGGCAGCAGCGAAGCCATCCAACTGAAACCGATGGAAGATAGCTTCACACGACATCCGAATCGATTCTTTGTCGCGGGCTGGTGTGCTTCCTTCCAGTTCCCGAGCTTTCGATTCGAAGAACGTCGCGGCGCCCTCCTGGAGTTCGCGGAATATCGTCTGCTGCCGCAGCAGTTCGCGAGTGGGATTGATTACTTCCGGATGAAATCTCAGTTCAGCGCGCTGACCGGCGTCAACCCAGCTGAGCCATCCGCGGTCGCGAGCATAAGTAGACAGTCTCTCCCACAAATCCGAAATGCCCTTTGCCTCGAGTTCGGCCGCGGCTTGCGGATCAGCCTTCCAAACATCCTTGTATTCAAGGTCATAGTCATTCAGGCCCCTTGCAGGCTTATCTGTATTGCTACCCCGTAACGCTCGCAGCAAGGGCGGCATGAGAACAGCTTGTGCAAATTCAGGCGTGAGATGACGCGCGATTGCGCCGTATCTAATGATCCACCGAAGGGGCTGCGACTCAATGCGCTTGACCACGCGTTCGATAAGATACGCGATATCAGCGCGCGGAAAGCGGAGTACGTCGGCCTCGGTAATCTTGTTGCGATTGAGTGCCAGCTCAGCGAACATCGCCAGCTTGAATGGATTGCGACCTGGTGTCGATTGTGTCGCGCCGTCGGTATCTTCGTCGGCAGCGGCACGCTTTACGATCGCATTGCGCACCGGTCCAGCGGGTATTAACCGGCTCTCCAGGTATTCATGCGCTTCTGCTTCCGTGAATCGCGGAAGCTCGTAATTAAGTGACTCACCTTTCGGCAACGCGTGACTGCGCTCGGCTATATCATAACGACCCGATAAAACCAGCGTCAGACCAGGTATGACGCTCTTGATATCACGCAGAAAAGCAACGCACGCCTTGAGCCAATCAGCCGCGCAGAGAGTGGCTTCTTCCAGCGTATCAAGAATCACGACCACGCTTCCCGATCCAATGGCAGACCCGGCGAGTTGTGAATTGATCAACTGCACCACGTTCTGGTTCCAGCCTGGAACCTGTTCTTCGCGTACCAATTTTTCCAAAAGTGTCGCGAGCGCCGCACCTTTTGGCTGCTTGCTCCACTGTTCAATCACCCGGCGAATAAGGCGAAGAGGATAATTGACGAGCTCGTCGAGCTTGAAATCGTCCAAGTCGACTCGGGCGCAGGGAATACGCGCGGGCACGAGATAGCGCGCGATGAGCCACCGGGTGAACATGGTCTTGCCGATGCCTCCGCTGGCATGAAGGTGAAAGATCCATGGATGTGCCGGCGTGTCCCGATGGAGCACAGACAGAAAACGCGCCAGTACTTCGCTGCGCTCGAAGTAGGATCCTGTCTTGAAATATTCGTCCGCGAATAGTAAGCGAGCGGATTGATACTCGCGGAACTCCCGCCACATAGACGAAACGGCTGAGCCGCGCCAGTTTCCTTGAAGTCGCAGCATTTCCAGCAACGCGTTGCAGTGTGCCATGTCGAAAAGCTGATCGGCGAGCAGATACCAGGAGCGAAATAGCGGCTCGACCGCGTCAGGGCGGAAAGATGCGGCCAAGTGATAGACCGCCGATAGCTGACCCTCGGGATTTTCGGCGTGCGCTGCGAAAAAGTCTCCCAGCTTCTGATTCCAGGCTCTCCAGGAGTTGACGTCGGCTTGCCAAGCGGAGAGCAATCGGGCACGCTCTCCGGCCTCTACGACCCACTTCGCCGGCGCAAGCTGCTGCACTCCGGGCAAACTGAGGAATTCCTCAAATTCTGGACTATCAGGAAGATCCTGGCACAGAAACGAGTAAGTCTCACGATCAAACCAGCGGACCAGAGCACAACGCCGGCGGGCTTCCGCGCCGGAAGTCGATTCGGGGGCGCGAAGCGAAAAGAGCAGATCCTGGACAGACGCGCCCGTCGGCATTTCCTTGAGCCGCTCGAGCAGAGCTTCAATGCCGAGATCGCTCATCGCATTCTCACTCCGTGAAAGTCGCGCTGCCTCTTGACGTATTCAATGAAGGATTTGAGCCGGCCGAGGCCCACGGCACGTTCATCGTCAGGCAGGCTAAGCATAGCCTTTGCCAAGGCCTTGACTTTGCTTTCCATTTGGAAATAGACAGCCTCGGCAGCCAGTTCTACCAGCCTATCTTCCTGAAACTCAACTGGCACAACATAGCCCAGCGCGGAATCGCCGGTAAGCAGGTCTAGCCGGTAGTCGCGCCGTTCCGAGTCCGTCGCTCCAAACGCGAGTTTGATGTTCGTGGCGGGGTCGCGCGCGATGGGGAGAAACAGGTGCTGGATCAGTTGTTCGAAGTCGGGTGCAAAGAGCGTTCGCTCATTGTTTGGGCCTCCGAGGCGATCGAAGACGAGAACCAGGGGGCGGCTCCCCGCTGCCAGTCTCAAAGCGGCAAGAAATCGGGCACACACTATGGGCTCAAGACGCTTGTCACTCTTTGCCGGCAGAATGACGTCGTCGTCCGGAAGCTGGTCATCATCTACGCGGTCGCTATCTGTCCATTCGCCCGGTTCGCTCTTTTCGAGGATATTCTTTAATTCCCATTTGAATCTCCGAAATGCAGCGGGAGGCAGCGGTTCGTGCAGTAACTGGGTCTGAACGGTGCCATCGGCTTCACCTTTCCGGATCTGCCGGATTACATCGAGCAGTGTCCTCGACTGTTCGTGAAGCTCAATGTAGCGCACGCGGGCGCCGCCCAGGACCCACGTCTCCATGCACCATTTAAGCAAATGTGACTTGCCGCATCGCGAAGCGCCGGTTATGAGTAAAACGTTGCGCGAACGCCCTGCGGCCCCGTCCGCCGGGAACAACCAATGTGTGAAATCACGTCTTGGATCATGACAGTCGGCGAAAAAACGGGCATCTACGAACTCTCTACAATCGCGAAACTCTGGCGCCACGGGCGGAAGCGGAGGGTCAACCAGTCGAATGTCAGGTCGTGAGGAGGTCAGGGAAGGGAGGGCCCAGTCGATATACTGGACCGCCGGAAGCAGGGCGCTGACGGCAAGGCGTGCTTCAAAGACAGCATCCTCCAGCGAACTCCCCCTGGCGCACTCTTCATAAAGTCTGGCCGCGAATGAGCCGGCAAGCTTTCCGTGAATGTCGGCCTGCATGCCCAGAACAGCCTGGGTTCCTCGATCGAGAAATCCTCGCTGAACGCTCCGGTATCCTTCCAGTTCCACCGCGCTCCGGCAAGCGTTCAGAAATACGAAACGTGGAGTCCATCGCCATGCTTTGAGGTCAGTACGGATGTTACTGCCGCTCCATATCCACGGATCCCGCCCCGGCGGATCGAAACGCAGGCCTCCTTCCATTGCGCCCGGCAACTTGCCGCCATGTCCGGCGAAATGAAATACGTGTGGATGGAACGATCGCACCCAGTTCTTGAGTTGTTCCTTATGAGGGCGATCAAGGCGGTGAACGTCGACGGAACGTCCAAGAGGGAGAAACGTGCGCTCGATCTGGCGAATCTCGTCTGCAATCCCAAGCGCCTCCTCCTCTTCAGGCTCGGCACCAACGACAAGCAGAATCCGAAAGGGCCACGACGAGGCTTGGGATTGTCCGGCTTCAGCACGGAAGAGCCGAAAGACACCGTTAGTCAGCGCCAGGCAATCTTTGCTTGCGAGTTCCCAGGGAAGATTGCTGAGTTCCTCAGAATCAACGTCCAAAACCACACGAGGCGTGAATCGTGCATCGAGCTCGATCCACCGATCGCGCACCGGCCCCGGTGGGAAGAGCCACTGATACAGCGCATCCGCGATCTCCTCGAATTCGGGACCATTGCGGTTGCCGCTCGCGGCATTCCCGACCCGCTGTCTAATCCGCTCCGGAGTCCACGTTGTCGTTGTCAGCGTGGACTGCGGAAGATGAGCCTCGGTCCTTCTGCCGTCGTGTTCGATCAGCGCGACAGAATACGCTGACTCTCCGGACGCGATCTGAATCGTGACTGTGGGCATGTGAGCCGTGTCAAGCTGCCCAATTCTACTTCAGAAAGCCGTTCAGAGGATTGGTATTGTTGAGCTTCGGCGCAAACACCCGCCAAGAAGCAACGGTAATGCTCAATCTCCACTTGCGTTCCATCTCTGGCTGGACTACGAATGAGGGATCTCGAACTTGTAACCCAATCCCTGTACGGTAAGGATCATCTCCGGTTTTTTAGGAAATGGCTCCAGCTTTTGCCGCAGGCTCGCGACGTGCATATCGACGGTTCGAGTTACAGTACCTGAAATCTGGCCCCAAACGTTTTCGAGCAGTTCTTCGCGAGAAACGGGAATGCCGCGACGTTCCACCAGGTAGCGCAGCAGTTGCAACTCGCGCGATGTGAGCGCCACGGGCTCGCCATTTTGCGTCACCTTGTTGCGGCGCAGGTCAAGAGCGATGTTGCCAAAGCGGTAGCTGTCAGGACCGGCCCCGGAGTTGTCGCTCTTGCCCGGGGCGCGCCGCAGGAGCGCCTCGATTCGCGCCATCAATTCGAGCGTGTCGAATGGTTTGGTGACGTAATCGTCAGCTCCAAGTTTGAGACCTGCTACCTTTTCGACGGTCTGGCTAAGCGCGGTAAGAAGAATGATGGGAGTTGTCAGCCCCGCACCGCGAATGTCGGTACAGAGATCAAGCCCGGTTTTGAACGGAAGCATAATGTCGAGAATAAAAAGGTCGAACGGAAGCCGCCGGATCTTGTCGAGCCCGGATCTACCGTCGAACGCGAAGTCGACAGCGTATCCTTCGCTGGCCAGACGATCTCCAAGAGTCATACAAAGTTCTTGCTCGTCTTCAACTATGAGGATGTGTTCATTCATGTCCGGTGTACACGTCCCGGCCGCTGAATTGAAGCAGCCAGAGCCATGTCGTCTCCTTTCGCGATCTGGAGATGAAGCGTGAAAGTACTTCCCATGGCCAGTTGCGATTCGACCGTGAGCCGTCCGCCCATGGATTCCGCGATTCTTTTCGCCAGCGACAAGCCCAGCCCCGTGCCGTGAATTTGCGCGGAGACGACTCGAGGGCTGCGATAGAACGGCTCAAAAATGTGGGCCATTTCAGAAGAGTCAATTCCGATGCCGCGGTCAGAAACGGAGATGCAAATCTCGTCGCAGTGCTTGGCACCGCTGGCCACAACGGCCGCGCGCACGCTGATCCGGCGGTCATTCCCCCCGTATTTGATCGCGTTGCCGATAAGGTTCTGAAGGCATTGAGACACCCCGGCATGATCCCCCAGGAGTGAGGGTAGATTGCCGGTAGACTCTATTGCCACGATAAAGCCGGCGGTGTTTGCCGCTGACTCCATTTGTGCTTGAACCGAATGAAGAACATCGGCCACATTGAGCGGCTCGAGGACGTAGCCGTTCTTTCGATCTTCTGTTGAGGCGAAGAGGAGAATCTGATCGACAAGTTCCGTCATGCTGCGGCTCTGGTGCTGGAGGATTGCGCCATAACGAAGCAAGCCACTTTGATCGCGAACAATGCCGTCTGCGAGGTTGTCGGATGCAGATCGGATGACGGCCAACGGGGTACGCAATTCGTGCGATACCGAAGCAACGAAATGCATTTGCAGTTCGGCCAACTGCATCCTGCTCAGCATCCGGCTTCTCTGAATCGTCCAGACAGCGGCGGTGGAGAGCAGGAAGGTGAATCCCAGGATCCCTACCAGCTTGGAGGAAGAGCGGCGCGACGAAGAAGCGAGGTCCGCCTGCACCCGGGAGGCGTCCTCAGCGTAGAGACGCTTCACCTCGTCCAGGTCGCGACGGACGCGCTCAAAACTTGGAACGCCCTCTTGCAGGTCCAGCGTGACCGCTTCCCTCGTACTTCCTTCGAGGATCGAGGCAAGAACTTCATCGCGGATCGCGAGGTAGTCACCCCAGTCATCACTCAACCGGGCAGCCAGGGATTTTTCCGAGGTGGATCGCGCTTGGCGTGCGTACACGGAGATTCCGTCCCTGACCCGGTGGTCTGCCTCACGGGTCTGATCGGCATACTCTACCTGGCGATTGCTGTCCGTGGTGGTGAGGGCATAGAGCGTCGCGCGCCGCGTCTCCTGCGCTTCATACTGCAACTCGCCAATCTGCTGAAGGCCGCGTACCGAACCCGTATAGATGAGTTGCGCTTCCTGGTTCGCAGCGCGCAGGTCGCGTATCACGAAGGCTCCTACGAGCGCCACACACAATCCCACCAAAGCGAGAAGAAGGATAGCCCCGAGGGGCGAAATAGCTCCGAGCACGCGATCGGCAAATGCCATCCGCGGCGATCGGCGCACTGCGACGGGATGTATTTGCGTGCTCACATTAATTGCCGACACCGGACTCTACTCGCAATTTGTAACCCTTGTCTTCAGGAAGAAGCTCGTCTACTCGGAGAACTTTGACTGTCGCGTCCACATCTACGCCGCGGAGATATCCGATAGCTCCGGGGACGTTGAAGACAAATTTGCGCACACCCATAGGGGAGTCCAGGGTCTTGGGTGAAACCAGGATTTCTCCTGTATACAGGCCGTGCAAATAGTGGTTCGTGAGTTGCTCCTCATTCATTCCGCAGACCTGGCGAAGGATGGTGCTACGCTCCTGGCCCCCGGGTTCACGCATGACGAGGGTGATGCGGCGGCCATTTGGCCAGTGACTGCGAGCGCCGAGGAAGATCCTGCGCAGTTCTGAAAAGGAGATGCTGTCTACCGGATTGGACCGGTTCACTACGATCACCAGGGGTTCGGCATTGACGGACAATTCGGACGTGCCCGTGGTTACGGACCCCGCCGCGGACCGCACCAATCCCGCATGGCTGGCGGGAAGGAGCGCAGCCATCAAAATCAGGGTCGGTAACCGCAGAGGGCTCGGTGGCATCGCGCTCAGAAGGTAAATCCTAGCTGTCCGGTGAGGCCGGTGACGGCGGGCTGGTTTCGAAGAAACGTGTAGTCATATTGAAACTTGAGCGCCACCGACTCGCTGGCATCGAACCGCAAACCCGCCGACGGGCCGTGGCGCAGCGCGACGTCAGGAAAGATTGGCTCTCTTGCCGGCACGTTTACATACTGGTAACGGAAATACGGCCGATACGATCCGAACTGCTTCGAGACCTGCGTATAGAAACCCGGGGTATTAAAGACCTCCGACGTGCCGAACACGGAGTGCCGGTCCAAAAGGGCTTCGTTAAGCCATTCGAATTTAGGACGGATCAGAACAGCATGAGCAGCAAAGATGGATTCGCCAACTCGCCGGAAATTCTGCGGCGCAAGTATGTCGCGGTAAAACGAAAAGCCGGCCTGCAAGCCCCGCACCGCATCGGGGCGTACAAACGTAGCGAGGTTAAACGCCTTGTGATTCTGGTCGTCGACTTCATTTTGCACCGGGTCTTCGATAAAAGGCTGGCGCGACGCGCGGCCATTGCCCAATTCAGCAATGTAGTGCAGTCCCAGGCTGCCTGAAGGAATTTCGCCGGAAGCAGTGACGCCCACCATGTGAATAGGCAAGATACCGCCGCGGTCCTCGAAATCAAACAGCAAGGGCCGGTCGGTTGTGGTCTGTAGCCATGAACTGTGATGGTAGGCAGTGTTGTAATAGCCGATGGCAGTGTGTCCGCGACCCGCGGAGATATTCAAATGATCATTATGCGAGTACTGCAGCAGATAGCGCTCGACATCGACCCCGAAGGAATTTTCCTCCCCGGTGGTAGTGCCATAGATGTTGTCCGGTCCGCCTTCGAAAACTATTTCACCCAAGAACCTGAATTTTTCGGACACATCAGAGGTGACGAAGAGGTCGAGCTGCCCGAGCGAAAAAGATGTGGTATCTCCGGGCTGCGTGTCGCCGTGAAAAGAGAGATCGCCGAAACCGCGAATGCGCAAAAGGGTACGGCTTACATCCATGCGCTCCATCATCGCGCTTTCAGAGGACGAGCCCTCACTCTCCGCCCCCGGGTGAGAGGCAGCCTGAAGAGCAGCGGCACCATTGTCATTTTCTGCGGTCCTGCCCGGAGACAATTCCGTTACGGGCGTCTTTGTGATCGGCACCGACTCCGAGCCGGCATCCAGCCGCGCCGCTTCCAATTTTTGTACCCGGGCTTCGAGCTGTTCGATCTTTGCCAGCAGCTGTTCTACGGTCTTCTGATCGACGGGTTGCTGGGCCGGAGCAACTTCGGCACAGGCAAAAGTGCTCGAAAGGACTGCCCCTACCGCGGCCAACGCCAACCGGTGCTTGAGCATGACGAGAAGATGTCTAAAGGGAAGCATGCTGTACACCTCCTGGGATTTAGCCGTTCTGTCTATCGTTTCGTTGTATCGCGATTGGGTGTTTGCTTTTTATCAACTCAGCTAAGTTTCGTCTGCTTTGACAGGTCACTGCGTCGGAAAAGACGAGGAAAGGTCTCCTGCGACGGGTCGGGAGTACAAGTCTTTAGGCAGACGCTTCGCGATGGTAATCGCGCCTTGCCAGCCAGTCGATCTTACCGGGGAGCTAAGTGTATTTTGATCTACTTTACAAAGCTTTACAAGGTTATTGATGATCCGCAAAAAACCCTTGGATAGTTAAAAGCTACGATCCATCTGTATCACCGCTGGCGACGCCCAGCCAGCCGGTTCACTGGAGACAACTCACCGCCAACCTGGAAAGCGGACCTCTTCGAGAGTCGTAGGATCGGTTTGTCTTCAAATTGGCTCAAAGTCGTCAGCCCTGGATAACGCTATTTTGTTCATCCGTCGGAGGAAGTCGTGTATGCGTGCGCGTTTGCTGATCACCCTGGTCCTAGGGTCCGTCTCTTCACTAATTAATCAGGAAGCGCGCGCAGTCCCAAGCTTTGCGCGCCAGACGGGGCTTTCATGCAACGTGTGCCACCGCAATCCGCCTGAACTGACCGCATTTGGCCGCAACTTCAAGCTGAAAGGCTATACATTGTCGTCGGCAAGTGCGAGCGACAAGGTGGGAACGGCCAGCGACCTTCAACTCTCTAAATTTCTGCCGGTCTCAGCGATGGTACTGATGTCGAATACTGCATTCCAGGCAAATCAGCCGGGGACCCAGAACAACGGCGCTGGATTTCCACAACAAGCCAGTCTCTTCTTCGCAGGCGGCTTTGCATCTCATTTTGGCGGATTCGCGCAAGTTACCTACAACCATGCCGACGATCACTTCAGCATGGACAACACCGACTTTCGCTTCGCAAACCAAACGAAGCTCCTCGGAAAAGATTTCGATTTCGGACTTACGCTCAACAACAATCCCACCGTGGAAGACCTCTGGAACAGTACTCCGGCGTGGGGCTTCCCCTGGATCTCGTCCGAGTCAGCGGTTACGCCTGCCGCCTCTCCGCTGATTAACGGCGGGCTGGCGCAGGACGTGGCCGGTCTGGGCGCTTACAGCATGTGGAACAACCACTTCTACACCAACGTTTCGCTTTACCGGTCGGAGCACGCGGGATCTCCGGCTCCAGTCTCGGGCTCGGGCTATGACTTCAATATCAACGGCGCAGCGCCGTATTGGCGCGCGGCGTGGCAGCAAAACTGGGATCGCAGTTCGCTTGAAGTTGGCACCTATGGGATCTATGTGAACGCGTTTCCAAACGCAGTGACTGGTGCAACCAACCGGTATGCTGACACCGCCTTCGACTTCCAGTTCACCCGACCGATCGGTGCAAATGAGTTCGATGCCCACGGGAGCTACGTGCGCGAAAAGTCCAACCTCGGCGCAGCCGTCGCGGGAGGCGGTGCGGACGTTGCAGCGCATCACCTGAACGCGTTCAAGCTCGATGCCATCTATCACTGGACCCACCGGTACAGTGCTACGGGCGCGGTATTTTCTACCACCGGAACAGCCGACTCAGTGCTGTATGCACCGGCGGCCTTGACTGGCAGCAACAACGGAAGCCCGGCAAGCAACGGTTACATCGTTCAGTTCGCCTATTGGCCGGTGCAGAACATCGACCTAAATCTTAACTACACCGGCTACCGGAAATTTAACGGAGCCGCCGAGAACTACGACGGCGCCAATCGGAACGCCTCGGACAATAACTCGGTTTACATGGCGCTCTGGCTCAGTTTCTGAACAATAGCGGAGGTTGACGAATGGCTCTGGACTTGGAAGTAGATCCTGCCAGCGTGTCCTGCCAGCAGTGCAGGCCAGTGACATCAACTGAGATCAGCAGGCGATCGCTCTTCGGCTCGCTGATTGGGCTGGCCAGCATGGCGATAGCCGCGATCATAGGCACGCCGCTTTTCCGCTACGTGCTCTATCCGATGTATACCGGCGGCGGAAAAGATGAATGGTCGGAGGTGGGCACGACCGATGAGTTCGTCAAGATCGGAGAGCCGATGGTCAAGACCGTTTCGTTGACGCGGCGTGACGGCTGGCGCGACGTGGTGTCGCACCATCCCGTGTTTGTGAATCGAACCGCGGAAGGAAAATTCCACGTGCTTTCCTCAGTGTGCCCGCATCTGGGCTGCTCGGTTGGATGGCATGCCGACCAGGGTAAATTCGTCTGCCCTTGCCATGGAGGCCAGTTCGCGGCAGATGGAAAGCGCCTCTCCGGGCCGCCTCCGCGGGGGTTGGACCATCTTGAGGCACAGGTGAAAGACGGCAAGTTGCAGGTTCGCGTGGAGCTTTTCCGTTCCAATGTGCCCGACCAGCAACGGCTCAGCTAAGCGACCGAGGTGAAGGGATGAACAGGCAAGTGATCTCTGCTGTCCGCGCGGCCAGCGGCCCGGTCGGGCGTGCGTTCGACTGGTTCGATGAACGCACCGGCGCGAGAAAATTCCTCGATAAAGCGCTCCATGAACCAATTCCTGGTGGTGCCCGATGGGCATACGTATTCGGATCCGGGCTGCTGTTCATCTTTGCCTTGCAGGTGATCACCGGCGTTTCCCTTGCGCTTTACTACACGCCTACTGCAGAAACCGCACATACCAGCGTCGCCTATATCACCAAGCAGGTCGCGGGGGGCGCTTTTCTGCGCAGCCTGCACTCCTATGGATCGAGCGCGATGATCATCGTGCTCGGCCTGCATTTCCTGCAGACGTTCCTCTACGGTTCGTTCAAGGGCCGGCGCGAATTGTTATGGCTCTCAGGTGCGCTACTGTCGTTGCTTATTCTAGGCATGGGCTTCACCGGATACCTGCTGCCGTGGGATCAAAAGGCCTACTTCGCCACCGCGGTCGGCACCAACGTGGCAGGCGAGGTACCAGTGATCGGCAACCTGCTCACCCGCCTCCTGCGCGGGGGCGACAGCATTGGGACTCTCACGCTTTCACGCTTTTACGTTGCCCACGTCTTCCTGATTCCTGCGAGCATATTCGCGTTCATTGGCGCGCACGTGTTGCTGTTCCGCAAGGCGGGCCCAGCCGGCCCCATCAATGAACATCCTGTCGAGCCGAAACTGCCGACAGAATCTTTCTACCCACGGCAGGTTCTGCTCGATATGGGATTTGCCCTGCTCATTATTGCAGTCCTGGGCGGCCTTTCATACCTGCGGCCCGTGACCCTGGGCCCGATCGCGGATCCTGCCGACTCTCACTTCCTGCCCCGGCCCGAGTGGTATTACCTTCCCATGTTTCAATGGCTCAAATACTGGGAAGGACCCTGGGTCGTGGCAGGCATTGTGGTGATTCCCGGGTTACTGGCCACTGCCTTTTTCCTGATGCCCTTCCTTGATCGCAGGCTCGAACGCAAGCCCTGGCGACGGCCCATCCCGGCGCTTGCTGTAGCAATCGTGGTAGCGGGAATGGTGTATCTCGGGATCAAGAGCCAGGTCGACGATCACCATGGCCCAGTGGCTGCACAACTCGCCCTGCAGCACGACCAGGAAGTGGCATACACCGAAGCCCCATTTGAACCATACGTGGATGAGCCCGAAGGCGGCGGGCGGTTCACTCTGCTCACCTCCTCTGTCGATCCTCACATCGCGCGAGGCAAAGCGATCTTCACCCAGCACGGGTGCGTGGGCTGTCATGGAATGAGCGGACAAGGGACGGCAATCGCACCCAGTTTGCTGGGCATAACGCACAAGCTGAGCCAGGATCAGTTGATCGCGCTGCTACACAGCCCCAACCCGCGTATGCGAGCCGCGGGCATGCCGGCTGCTGACCTTCCTCCGTCGGACATGACCGCTCTGCTTGCCTACCTGGACGCGCTGGGGACACGTGCCGCGAACGTACCTCTTATGCTCGGTGCAGCGGCAACGTCCGTGCCGCTGCGCGAAGTCGCCGCGGGGCCAGTCGCGAGCATCGCGTCCACGTCCGATTCAGGCTCACTCAGAGGACATAATCCCAGCAGCCTGCTCGCTGGAAAACAGTTGTTCCAGGAACGGGCGTGCTTTGCATGCCATGGAGAAAGCGGATCGGGTGGACGGGCACCCGCTCTCGCTTCATTGATTTCACACCTGACCGATGCACAACTCAACAGCGCGCTCGCCGATCCGAATCCCCGGATGCGCGCAGGTGGAATGCCTCCAGTACAAGGATCGGCGCAAGAATTAGCAGCGCTCGTTGTGTACCTTCGCTCGCTGCGACCGGCCGCCCAGCAACTGGCACCTCCTGAATCCGCCGGCTTGGCGAGCGTTCAGCCCGAAACCCCCAGAGCCGAACCGGCTCCCCCGGTCACAGAACTGCCTGCTTCTACAGAGAGCCTTTTGCCAGCCGAGGCAGTGCTGTCCGCCGTCGATCCGCGACCGGATGCCGGCCGTGCTCTGTTTCGATCCCAGGGCTGCGTCGGATGTCACGGAATCAATGCCCAGGGCACCCAGATGGCTCCGTCACTTCACGGCGTTGGGGGCAAGTATCCAGGAAAGCTCCTTCAGGCACTCCTGCGCCAGCCGACACGGAAGATGAGGGCCGGGGGGATGCCTACTCCGGCATTGAACGACCAACAGTTCGAAAACCTGGTGGCCTATCTCAAAACCCTCGAAGATTTTCCCGCCCGCACTCAAACGCATCAGGAAGTTGGGGCAAACCATAGCGCCCCTGTGCAGGAGCCTGTCAGTCAGGCCGTCCCACTAGCCGGTCCTCAAGAAAACCAAACCAGCTCCTTACAGCCTGACTCCAATCCTCAGATGGATCCCTCCATACGCCGAGGGCAACTTATCTTTCAGCGCAACGCATGCTCAACGTGCCACGGCGAGAACGGTCTCCACGGCACGGTGGCTGCGCCGGGACTCGCAGGAACGGCGTCAGTACTGCCGGAGACAACTTTGAATGACCTTTTGCAGCACCATTCGCCACGGATGCAAAAGGGCGGCATGCCTTTGACCAACTTCAGCAGAGGCGACAGGGGCGCACTTATCAGCTTTATCCGCTCTCTGCCCTCAGATGCGGCATCGCTGAATACCGATCGCGTCAATCCTGGAGTGAGCAGCCGCAAGTAAACTCAGCCGAGGCCGGGGTCGGGAAACACCCGGCGTCGGCTGAGATCGCCCGCATCGCCGCGCGACATCTATCGGTAACTAGCTCTTGATGGAGCGCTTCGTCATCTTGAAGCGCTGTTGCATCTGCGGCGCCCCTCTCTGTTGCTTCGATGGAGTCGGCGTCGTGGATCATCTGCCAGCGGCACCGAGGGCGAACTCTCCCACACATCGCCGTCATTGACCGCTCCGCGGCATGGCGCATGGCAGTCCGATTGACGTCAATCGGCAACCAGGCTGGCCTGCGTAACCGGCATTGGCAAGTTTTGACCCGGCACACCGAAACAACTTGCGGGACCGCAGGCGACCTTTGTCCGTCAGAAGCTGAAGCGCGTTGCGAGCCGTCACGGCCACTTAAATCGGAATGCTCGTGCTACTGTTATCAATCAAGTACGATCCCCGGCTCGAGCTGAGTGACGTCCGGCATCCTTGAGCTCCGTTGCAATGCATTCTATTTTGCTTTTGAGGTTGAGCGCATGCGCCTTTCCCTTACGACTATCTTTGTGTTCGCGATGGCCGCGAATGCCCTGGATTCAGACCACACGCTCAATGGGTACACACGCGAGAATTCCGCAAACGAAACCCGGTGGGAGCAGAAGTTCCGCGAATTGCCCGACCGTGCCCGGATCCGTGAAAACATGCGCAGGCTGTCAGCGCGGCCTCATCACGTTGGCTCGCCGTATGACAAGGACAACGCTGAATGGCTCCTGGCGCAGCTGAAATCCTACGGCCTTGACGCAAAAATCGAAGTTTTCTCAACGCTGTTCCCTACACCAAAGTCGCGCCTTCTTGAATTACAGGGCCCAGCGCCCTTCAAGGCCGTACTGCAGGAACCCGCGGTGAGTCAGGATCCTACGTCGGGGCAGACGAGCGAGCAACTCCCAACTTACAACGCCTATTCGCGTGACGGCGATGTGACTGGTCCGCTTGTCTACGTTAACTATGGACGGCCGCAGGACTACGAGGTGCTCGACCGCATGGGGGTGTCGGTCAAGGGTGCGATCGTGTTGGCGCGGTATGGCGCCAGTTGGCGCGGTATCAAACCCAAGGTAGCGGCGGAGCATGGCGCGGTCGGATGCATCATCTACTCCGACCCGCGCGACGACGGTTATGTTCAGGGTGACACCTTTCCGCAGGGCCCGATGCGGCCCCCGGAAGGCGTGCAGCGCGGCAGCGTGATGGACATGCCGGTGTATCCGGGTGATCCGCAAACACCGGGTACGGGGTCGGTCGAAGGCGCCAAGCTCGTCCCGTTGGACCAGGTCCAGACCATCACCAAGATCCCGGTTTTGCCCATCTCCTATGCGGACGCCACACCGTTTCTCAAGGCATTGGAAGGCGAGATCGTGCCCGAAGACTGGCGCGGCGGCCTGCCGCTTACATACCGTGTCGGCCCAAGCAAGGTCACAGCCCACCTGGCGCTCGCCTTCAACTGGGACCGCAAGCCGCTCTACGACGTGATCATGAAAATCGCGGGTTCGAAATATCCGGATCAGTGGGTGATCCGGGGCAATCATCACGACGCGTGGGTAAATGGCGCGGAGGATCCGATCTCCGGAACCAGCCCCGAACTGGAAGAGGCTCGCGCACTCGGCGAGTTGCTGAAGCAGGGGTGGAAGCCAGAAAGGACCGTCATCTACTGCTTCTGGGATGGTGAAGAGCCGGCCTTGCTCGGATCCACGGAGTGGGGTGAAACGCACGCCGACGATCTCAAGCAGCACGCAGTCGCGTATTTCAATTCTGACGGCAACGGGCGGGGCTATTTCGGCGCGGAAGGATCCCACTCCCTGGAAAGCTTCGTCAACGACGTGGCTAAGCAGATCGAGGATCCAGAAACCAAGATGAACGTCTGGAAGAGAGCACGCTTGGCGCAGATCGCCAAGGCGAAAGGAAAGGACCGGGATGAGATTCGTTCGCGCGCCGACTTGCGCATTCCGGCACTCGGCTCAGGTTCGGACTTCACCGTCTTTCTCGATCACCTGGGCATCGCCAGCGTCAATCTGGGCTTCGGCGGCGAGGACGAAGGTGGCATCTACCACTCGATCTATGACGATTTTTACTGGTACACCCATTTCTCCGATACGGACTTCAGTTATGGACGGGCACTCGCCCAGACCGCCGGCACGATGGTCATGAGGATGGCAGACGCGGATATTCTGCCCATGCAGTTCGGCGACCTGGCCGACACCGTGCATCTCTATCTCACCGAGTTGAAGACCCTTGCTACTGAAAAGAGGGACGACGCCAAGGAACGCGACCGCGAACTAACCGAGGGTGTTTACCAGGCGATCCGGGACCCCAGAAAGCAGATGGTCCCTCCCCCTGCGGAGCTGATTCCCCCATATCTGAACTTCGCACCACTGGAACAGGCTTCGGAAAACCTCACCGAGGCGGCCAAGGCTTTTGATTCGGCATTTGCGGAGGCAAATGGGGTGGCCCCCGCCGACCTGAACACCGACCTTATACGCAGCGAACGACTTCTGACGGACTCCAGGGGACTCCCTAACCGGCCCTGGTTCCAGCATCTGCTTTATGCGCCGGGCTTCTACACCGGCTACGGGGTCAAGACCATTCCTGGGGTGCGCGAAGCGATTGAGGAGAAGCGGTGGGCGGAAGCCGATGAGCAGATAGCGCGGGCTGCTGCAGCTATCCAGCAAGAGGCGGATTTGCTCAAGCATGCGACCAAGTTCCTGCCCACCAAGGGCAGCGAATGAATAGCCCCTGCGCCTAAAGGCAGCGAAAGATGTTTACCTCTACCGCAGTGGTACAGGCCTGCGGGAGTACCCGACTGGGATAAACAGTGCTGTTTGTGTGACCAACAGTCCAAGCAGTTCGGCGAAACGCTGATTTCCCGGCTTGACTGACCTCTTCGTCCATGTTAACTTCGAGCCACATTGCGGCGGATGCTCGTTCCTCTTTCGAACTACAGTCTGCTTCCTACTCTCCAAGTTCAGCCGCATTTGTGCAGTCGCTACTCAAACGAACCCTGTTTTTATCTTTCACGGTTGATCGGTAATCGGGATTTTCCAATTTGAGTTGTATCCGTGCGCCCTGACAGGAACGGTCGTACGGATGACTGAAGTCGCTCCCCAAGGATTGTCTGCGTTCAAGCGTGCGCTGGTTCGCGTCTCGCTCCCTCCGCTTTTCTTTCGTTCTCGCGCGGGATGCTGAACAGACAAACTCTTTCGGGGAGCTGCATCATCCTGTTCTTCGTTGCAGTCTTGTCCTCTCGGCGCTCTTGGCCGGGTGCTTCAGTGCAAGTAGCGGAGTCGTTCCTTTTTTCATTTTCAGCTCTTCCAGTTTCAACCCGCGTTTGCCGAGTCTGCTAGTCAGCATTCGGCAGCAATGTCCTATTCTCATCCGACGTGACCGGACTTACTGCTTGAATGTTCCGTGAGCTCAAGAGAACAAGTACAAGGGAGGCTTTGATGACGCAACTTCGTTTTAGATGGGCGTTCCTGGCAGCACTTATAGCCGTGCTAGCCAGCATGAATGCAACCATCGCATCCGCACAGGCCACCAACACCGGCACCGTTGTAGGGACGGTGACCGATCAAAGCGCGGCCGTTGTTCCGGGAGCAAGCATCACCCTTACCGACACCAGCACCCACACCTCGCGTGAAACCGTTTCGAACGGTACGGGCCAATACGTCTTCACCAACGTTCCTCCCGGCGCCTACGATCTCACCATCACGAAGTCTGGCTTCCGGTCTTCAAAGGTTGAGGGCCAGACCGTTGCGGTAGGCACGCAGACCACTGCGAACATCAAACTAGTCGTCGGAAACGAAAGCCAGACCGTTGAGATCATCGCCGAAGGTGCGCAGCTGCAGACGCTGAATGCCACAGTCGGAGGCGCGATTGCCCCAGAGGCCATTCAGGCCTTACCAAGCCTCCTCCATGATGCCGGAACATTTACCGAGTTGCAGCCCGGAGTCAGCCCGGACGGAAGCGTTGCGGGCGCGGTGGTGGATCAGAGCACTTTCATGCTTGACGGCGGTAACAACAGCAATGACATGGACGGCAGCATGACCGTCTACACGCCATCGTTTGCAGGCGACACAACGGGCGGCGCAGGCGGCCAGAACGGCGGCACCGCATCCGGTCCTACCGGCGTCATGCCGACGCCCGCCGACAGTGTTGAAGAGTTCAAGGTCAATACCGCCAACCAGACTGCGGACTTTAATAGTTCGGCTGGCGCGCAGGTTGAAGTGGTGACCAAGCGCGGACGAGACCGGTTCTTCGGCACCGCGTACGAATACTATCTGGACAACAATTTCAGCGCCAACACCTGGGACAATAATCTCGCGGGCACACCCGTACCGAGCTTCCACTACAACAAATTCGGGGCCGGCGGCGGTGGACCATTACTGCCCAAAATGGCGGGAGGACGGACCTACTTTTTCGTGCTCTACCAGGGATGGCGATTCCCGCAATCGGCAACCTATGAGCGCGCCGTGCCGTCGAACAATTTGAAAAATGGGCTCGTCACGTTCAACGGGACGACGTACGACCTTAAGGCCATCGATCCTCGCGGCATCGGCGTATCGCCCGCGGTCCAGCAGCTTTGGACGCAGTATGAGCCCACCGGCAACGACTCCAGCTGCGGTTCGCTGCTGGGCAGCCGTTGCGACGGCGTGAACGAAATCGGCTACAAGGCCAATATGGCGTTACCTGAAAACGATAACTTCCTGGTAGGCCGCGTCGACCACGATTTCGGCGATAAGTGGCACCTCATGACCAGCTACCGCTATTACAAGCTCACCCGCACCACCACCAATCAGGTTGACATTGGCGGATTCTTCTCCGGAGATAAACTCGGCACCCCCACCGCAGTTTCAAATCGTCCCCAGCAACCGTGGTATTTCGTCGCCGGGCTGACCACATCACTGACTCCGAGCCTCACCAACGATTTCCACTTTAGTTACCTGCGCAATTTCTGGCAGTGGACGGATAAAAATGCGCCTCCCCAGATCACCGGGTTCGGTGGCGCGATCGAGCCCATGGGTGAAGTCTCCACCACTGTCCTCGCGCCCTTCAACGTTGACACGCAGGACATCCGCACCCGGTTTTGGGACGGACACGATTACTTCTTCCGCGACGACATGACGTTCCTTCGCGGCAAGCATATGCTCCAGTTTGGCGGCCAGTTCCAGCGCAACTGGGATTACCACCAGCGTACTGACAACGGTGGCGGCATCAACTTCACGCCGACCTACCAGCTGGGCGACGGCAGCGGCGCCGGCCTGGTCGATCTCTCCTCGCTAGGCGGTGGCTTCCCCACATCCTCAAAGACGGCGGCGCGCCTGGCGGCCGCAGCCTACGGCATGGTGACCGATTCGCAAGTCGCTTACACCAGGGCGGGGTCGAACCTTGCGCTCAATCCTCCCCTGAGCCCGGCTTTCGATAAGAGCACCATCCTGTTCTACAACGTCTATTTCAGCGACACCTGGCACCTCAAGCCATCGTTCACGCTGACCTACGGCCTTGGCTGGACGCTGGAGATGCCTCCCACCGAAGCCACCGGCAAGCAAGTGGTTCTGGTGGATGACGCCAACAATCCAATCGGAACGGAGTCTTACCTCGCCCAACGCAAAACCGCCGCCCAACAGGGTGCAGTCTTCAATCCTGAGCTTGGGTTCGCCTTGGTGGGCAATGTCGGCAAGGGCCAGAAATATCCCTATAACCCCTTCTACGGCTCCTTCAGCCCGCGGCTGGCCGCTGCCTGGAATCCGCACTTCAGCGGCGACACCCTGATGGGCAAAGTGTTCGGCACCGACGGCACGGTTATCCGCGGCGGCTACGGACACCAGTATGGCCGCCTCAACGGCGTGGACCTGGTGCTGGCTCCCCTGCTCGGCGTCGGGCTGATCCAGGCGGTTCAGTGCCGCCAGGTGCTTGCCTCAGGGGTCTGCGGCCCGAATAATCCAACTGCATCCACTGCCTATCGCGTGGGCGTGGACGGCACCACGGCCCCGCTGCCCGCTGCTGACCCAACGCTGCCACAACCAGCCTATCCGGGGTATAACCTTATCGCCGGCGCCGCCGCCGAGGCTATGGATCCCAGTTTCCGGCCTAACGTTATCGATTCTTTCGATCTCACCATTCAACGCCAGGTGAGCCGCACCACGCTGGTCGAGGTCGGTTATATCGGCCGCATCATCCGCCACGAATATCAGCCCATCAACCTCAATGCGGTTCCTTACATGACCACCTCGGGCGGGCAGGCATTTTCCACCGCCTATGCCGGTCTGCAGAAGGCCCTGGGTTGCGCAACCTCGGCGGCGGCGTGCGGTGCCTCGGTGCCGTCGCCCACGCTGGCCGGTGGCGTCCCCAACCCCGCCTATGCCTCTTTTGTCAATTCGGTGGCAACCAGTGCGACGCAGCCGTTCTTTGAGTCGGCTCTCAATTCGAGCTACTGCGCCGGAACCATGTCGAACAAGTCGGGCGTCGCGTATGCCAATTGCACCGCGGCGGTCATCGATAACGAACTAGGCAACCTGGTCAGCCAAAGCGTATGGAGCATGTGGTCCGACCTGGATAGCGGCGGCTTCAACTTCCCGCGCAGCATGCAGAACACCGCCATTCCAGGATCCGCTCTCGGTGGAAGCGGCCAGATGACCAGCGGTGTGGCCATGAACGCCAGCATAGGCTATGGCAACTACAACGGCGGCTTCATCACCGTGAAGACCAACGACTGGCACGGCCTCACCTTCCAGCAGAACTTCACTTACAGCAAGGCCCTTGGCACAGGCGCCGAAGTGCAGGCAACGAGCGAATACACCGCCAACGATCCGTTCGACCTGCACAAGATGTATGGCCTGCAACCATTCCAGCGCAAGTTCGTCTACAACATGTTTCTGGTGGCCAACGAGCCCTGGTTCAAGAACCAGGCGGGCATCCTGGGACGCCTCGCCGGCGGCTGGCAGGTCGCCCCCATCTTCACCGCGGGCAGCGGCGAGCCCGTCTACTGCAACACCCAGACGGATGCGCAGTCGTTCGGTTCGGGTGACGGCAACAACTACTTCGACAACGAACAGTGCGTGTTCACCAGCAAGTACAACGGCGGCAATTCGTCGCACTACAACATCGCCGGGGGTACCGATAGCTTTGGCAACTCGGTCGGCACCGCCACCGCCGGTCCGGGCAGCGCTTCGGTGAACCTCTTCAAGGACCCGGTGGCTGTATGGAACCAGGTGCGCGCGCCCATCCTGGGCATCGACACCCGCAACCCCGGGGTCGGTCCGATCACCGGCATGCCCTACTGGAACGTCGACATGAGCCTGGCCAAGAACTTCAGGATCACCGAACACGCCAGCTTCGAGTATTCGATGATCTTCACCAACGTCTTCAACCACAACGTGCTCGCTGATCCGGGCCTCTCGCTCAGCTCCCCCTCATCATGGGGCGTTCTGTCGGCTCAGATCAACAAGCCGCGCAACATGGAGTTTGGCCTCCGGGCCAGGTTCTAAATCCGTCTGGAAATGAAGGAGGCCGGTGCCGAACGGCACCGGCCTCTTCTCGTGCACCGGCCTCTTCTCGTATTGATCAATGCCGCATACGGCGGCAGGCAAAGACTCTGAGATCATGGACGAGCAAACACTGCCCGCCACTGCCTCTTTGGATCAGAGCTAACCCGGTCATAACTCAACTGTGACTAAGCTCACGGTCAAATCCTGCGAACTGGCATACTGTCGAATCCGCTGCCTGAATTGCTCCACTTTTTGCCGAGGTGAATTTCGATGGCCGCCAAAGCTAATCCGGGGCCGCCGGTTCCGGACCCCGCGCCGCCTGCTGGATCAGGCGACAAGAACTCTGTTGCCCAAAATCTCGTCGCACTTTGTGGATCCGCGCTCTTCAACGGTTTATCCCCCAGGGAGTGCCGAGAGATTGTGTCCTGCGCACACGCCCGAAATTTCGTACGGGACGAACTCCTCTTTTCGCAAGGCCAGACGGTGCGAAGTCTCATCATGCTCCAGTCGGGCAGCGCCAAACACACCCAGATAAGCGCCAACGGTGATGAAGTGCTGATGCGCATGAGCGGCGGGGGCGATCCCGTTAACCTGCAGCCGGACCTGATTGGTTGCGGGCAAACCTGCTCGGTCCGCGCCATGGAACAGTGCCGGGCACTCGTATGGGAGTACACACGCCTGCAAGACCTGCTTGAGCAATATCCCCAGATGCGAAAAAACATCACTGACATTCTCTCTGCGCGACTCATTGAGCTGGAGGAGCGCTTCCGCGAGGTCGCCACCGAACGGGTGTCGCGCCGCCTGGCGCTGGCCCTGCTTCGACTGGTGAAACAAGTCGGAAAGCCGATTCAGGATGGGGTTCAGATTTCGTTGAGCCGCGAAGAACTGGCGCAGATGACCGGAACCACGCTCTTCACGATCAGCCGCATCCTTTCCAAGTGGGCCGAGCAGGGATTCGTCCAACCATTGCGCGAATCAGTTGTCATTCGAGACCCGCGCCGCCTCGCCGGAGTGAGCCAAGAGGCTGAGTAGCTCTCACGGACTCCACTGCGAGCCGGCCGCGATGCCCGGCGCCAGTCATAAGCGAGGCCTTGCCCCTGTGGTGCGTCGCACTCCCGCAAGGGCGCGGCGATTTGGGCTCCTGTAACGCGCCAACTGTGATCAACGCTGCGCGGGGAATCACGCGTAATCACTCGACAAGCGCCGTGAACGAATTTGCCGGTCCCGGCTCGGACCCGGAGCGTACTGGCACGCCGGGCCGCCATGATCCATTTAAACTGAAGTGGGCGCCGGCATATTGCCGCTTGCACCGGAAAAGGTTTGGATGCACTTTCACTTTCCCTTCAATGCGCTTCAAATTCTATGGACACTAACCTTCGCGGCACACCTCGTTCTGTTGGTCGTCCTTATGGGCCGAGACCGGATCGCTCGCTTCCCATGGTTCACGGCAAGCATCGTTCTTGTCACCCTTCGTTTGCTGACCAGCAAACTTCTGTTCGGACGTTTGCCGCAAATGACAATGGGTGCAATTTTCATCGTCATGGCCGACGTGGGAGCTATTCTCGGCCTGCTCGTCATTCTTGAGATCGCTCGCCACGCCTTCAGGCGCGTGCGACGCGGCGCGTGGGTGACCGGCGCACTGATACTGATGGCGGTGGGCGCAGGCGTGCTGAAGTTCTGGGGCCCTTGGCCCGATTGGAAAACACTGACTTCAAGTGCCACGCCGGCCCTGCAACTTATGCAACTTCTGGCCCAGAAAGCCAGCCTGCTGGTCGACGTGGAGACGATCCTGGTGGGATTGCTGGTCGTGCTTATAGGACGTCGATACGGTGCGGGATGGCGAAGCCATACTCAGCAGATTGCCATCGGGCTTTCCACCGCGTCCATCTCGCAACTGTCCATCCAGATCATATGGGAGCGCATCGCCCGCTCTGTTGTGGCTCATGACATGGCGGAATACCAGCGCGTGATTGCTCTGAGAGACCGGCTTTTTAACACCAATAGCGCGGTCTACGTCGCGGTGCTCATTTGGTGGATTGTGTGCCTTTGGCGTGACCAGCCGAGCCCTGAACTTGAAACAGCCGCACCACCCGAATCCCGGCCTGTGGCGCTAGCGGAGGCCGTCGAGCCCGCCGCATCACAGCTTCAGATCGAGGGAAATCCCGCGTTTTCCGAGGGCGAAGGCGGCCCCAAAGAATAAGAAAAGTGGAACCTGGACTGGCTAGCATGTAGCCAGCGAGGGATTCGCTTCTCAGTTGAACTCAGCCGCCAATCCGGGTTCTCCAGTGGGCGCAAACCAGAAAACGTTTAAGAAATTGGCGCCAGTAAAAGCATCCTGATTCAGACACAAAAGCCATTCGGACACAAAAGCGCCTGCCGGAGATTGGCAGGCGCTTTTGTGTCGCTGCGATCGCGGCTACTTTTGGGCGGTAAGGACCGGCCTCGGTGTGGCCGGAGCATTCACCTGAAAATTCAGATAATTCGTTAAATCGTTGATCTCCGCGTCGGTTCCCGTCAGCGGAGGCATGAAGCGATGGTACGGTGAGTCAGCCTTGTACTCGTGCAGCATCACCAGGAAGTTGTGGATCCCGGCGCGATCTCTTCCGTCCAATAAGCCGCGCATTGCGCGGTACCCGTTCATCGTATGGCAGGAACCGCACTCACCGCGGAAGATCGCTTCGCCGCGGGAATACTCGGATGCGGGCTGATTCCCTTCACCCCTCCATATCCACTGTGAATCGGCCAGGTAGCCCTCCCTGTTGAGTTTGTTCACTGATGTGACCCGAACCCCGTTGGAATACATCCAGCGGCCAATCACAAACGGCTTGCGCAGCATCTCCCGCGCGTATTCACCCGCTCCAGTCGCTATAAGGGCAAGCATCAAAACGCTGACCGCATGCGAGAGGTTGAAGTCAATCGGATTGCGATAAGCCAGGTAATAAGCCACCCCTACTATCGTTGCCGACGTTACGATGATGACCAATGCGATTCGGGTAACTGTAGAGAAAGTGCCGGCTCCGATCGTGTCAATGCCCAGGGTTAGGAGAGCGCGCTGCGAGGAGGGCACCATGAACAGATACCACACGAGCAGAAACGGCGTGGCTACAAAAGATGGCACCAGCCATTTGACGCTCCACTTGACCATGCTTGTTTTGAGCGCTGGTTGCTTGTCTCCGTCGATGCGGCTGGACGTAATAAGCGCCCAGATACCGGCCAGTGAGGTGCAGACTCCGGTCCGCAGCAAAAGGCTGGGCCAGTAGGTGGGATTAAAGAACGCATTCCAGAACTTGCTCGCTTCACGCCCTGTCCCCGCAACCGAGATCCAAGTATCGCCAGGGGTGAGCATGAAGGTAAGAATGCCATTGATGATGATGAGGGTGCAGACAGAGGCGACAGCATAGACCCAGCCGACTCTCAAGTGCAGCTTGGCATCGACGCGATTCCAGGTGTAGTAGTAGACCGCGATGGTGGTGAGTTCCACCATGAAAAACACCCACTCCATGGCCCAGCCAAACACGAAATTGTGGATGAGTGTGCTGGTTGCCTCGGGATGAGTGAGGCCGATGGCGAACCAGATACCCACGCCCGAAACGGTGCCGAAGACACCGGTAAGCACCAGGAAAAACTTCGAATGGCTGATCAGTTGTTGCAGCCATGCTTCGCCCGTCTTCCTGTCGGCCATGCGCATCGCCTTGCGTTCGGCAAGAGGCAGGAAGAGGCCTCCACCCACGGCAAACTGCGAGATCATGACGTGGTAGATGGCAATCATGCCGATCACCCAGCCTGACCCAACGTGGGGAATGTCCCAGAACGGATAATTCATTTTCTTGACTCCTAGCTTCTAGCTGTTAGCTCTTCGCCCCTTCTCGCCAGCCCGAAGTTTGCATTCTCCACGATGGCAGGAATCTGAAAGCTACGAGCCAAAGCTGCTCTACCGGATCGTCCAGTAGCCTATGGCGGTGGTGGCCAGCAGCAGAATCACGGCGATAAGGCCGAAGTAGTGTGCGTTGCGGCCGCGGCGCCCCGAGTCGCGACTGGGGTCGTAAAACGGGATGAGCACCCAGAGCAGGATGCCCGCTGTAAACAGCAGCAGGCCGGCAATCTCGCCAGTCTCGCCCGGAAGCCAGTTGCCCAGAATCTTCAGCATTTCGAAGGGGCTCATGAAATACCACTCCGGATGGATGCCCACTGGCGCGGGTGTCAGCGAGTCGGCCTGTTTGCCCAGGCTCCACGGGAAGACAGAAGCCAGCAACGCCAGAACATTCAGCGAAATAAGCCACATCGCCAGATCTTTGCGCAAGAAAGCCGGCATGAAAGGAATGCTCTTGCGTTCAACCGCCGGTTTGGCCTCTTCGCTGGGCGGCAGCGCGTTGCCGTGCCGCTGCACCAGCCACAGGTGAAATCCAAGGAGCGGGAGGAACAGCGCGGGAAGCACCACGACGTGCAGCGCGAAAAATCGCTGCACCGTAAACTCGCCGACTTCACTTCCACCGCGCAGCATGCTGGCGATGGCCGGTCCGATGATAGGGATCGCTGCCGGGATTTCCAGCCCAACCTTCGTGGCGAAATAGCTCAGCTCGTCCATTGGCAACAGGTAGCCGGAAAATCCGAATACCGTCGCCAACGCCAGCAAGGCCATGCCGCTCAGCCAGCCGAATTCGCGGGGCTTGCGATATGCCTTCATGAAATAGACCGAAAACATGTGCACGAATATGGCGAGCAGCATCAGGTTGGAGGACCAGGAGTGAGCTGAGCGGATCAGCCATCCGAAGTGCATCACAAACGTGATCTGGCGAACCGACTCGTAGGCTTCCGCACCGGGCCGGTAATAGACCAGCAGAAGAACGCCGGTGAAACACTGAACCAAAAACAGGAACAGGGAGATGCCGCCCCAGTAGTACCAGAACGACTGCGCGTGAGATGGCACCGTCTTGTGCCGCGCAAAGGCCGTAAGTTCCGAGAGTCCCAGGCGTTCGTCGACCCATGTGTAGACCGAGCTGGTGAGGGATTTGGAAGTCATGCTTCGATCCTTGATGATTCGTCAGTTGCGTATACGAGTTAGTCGGATTCAGGCGCGCGATACTTCCACGCCGGTGTCGTTGACAACCACCTTGAAAAGCTTGAGCGGCTTGGGAGGCGGGCCGCTGACGTTAGCGCCGGTACGAGGATCGTAGACACCCCCGTGGCAGGCGCAATGTATGCGATTGGCATCGGCCTCATACTGCACGGTGCAACCGAGGTGCGAGCAGACCGCGCTCAGTGCCACCCAGCTGTTGTCCTTGTGGTGAATCAGCATGGCGGGGGCGGTGCCGAAGCGAAACATCAAAACCGAACCCGGCCGCAGCTTCTGGGCATCCTTTAGCGCGACCTCGGTGATGGCGGTAGCATTAGAAGCCATCTCCGCAGGCGACGCTAGGTAGCGGTAGATCGGGTAGCCGAAAGCAGCGGCGTAGCCCAGGCCGGCGGCGCCGGCTGCCACCAGGAAGACCCGCCGCGTGACCGACTCGCCATCCTCTTCGGCCCCGGGCTTGACCGTGGTTTCATCAAGAACGATATGAGTGCTCATGAGGCAGTTCCCTCCATAGGCTTTTGTGCACGGGCAACGACCGAGATCAGCCAGCCTACGACCCCCAGACCGGCAACAAAGAGAATTAGGAATAGGCCCACGACACTCCAGTTCGTCACGACCGTGCGATCCCAAACGTCAAAGCCCTTTCTCAGCAGGGTGAGATCGCGTACCCCGTCGCGATAAATGGTCATAAGGATCTCGATGAGGAGGGCCAGAGTAGCACCGGCCCAGCCGAACCATCCCGCAGTCAGACGGGCAAAAACCGCGACCGCTCCGAGTACAACAGCGACGGCCACCAGTGCCAGCCAGCCGTAGCCCGCAAATCCTGCGAACCTATAAATGTGGTGTGTAGCCAGGCCTGCCTTGACTGCGTCGGGCTGGACGTTAGCCGCCCAGAGGCCCGCAACCAGATACGCCACACCGAAGACGCCGGTGACGGCCCCTCCGATGCCGGCTGCGAATCTCTTCTCCTGGGGGGTAAAGGTGCTGCGGCCGGCCAGATAAACCAGCCATAAACCGGCGATGAAGAAGCCGCCTGTCATCATCATGATCCAACGCGGTGTAAGCGTGGGGTCGCCGCTGGGAAGATATGCACCGGCCGCCGAAGCTGAATACATCTGACGCCACACTTCAGGGCGGATCATGAGCGTCATATTCGTCGAAAGGAGCCGCGCGATGCAGCCGGACAAACCCCATGCTCCCAGCCCTGCCCACCACGCCGAACGTCCCGCCTCAAGTCGCCCGCTGAACTGGTAGAGCAGCCAATACGCGACCGTGAGCAGGAGGATGATTGAAATCCAGTAGACGCCTATCAGCACGCTGCTCGTATAGAGCGCACGCCCATAAAGAACCTGCGCGAACAAGAGCGGAGGCACACCCAGGTTGATCACGTAGGTCATGACGATCGTCAATCGCCGGGCCAAAGCCTTTGCTACTACCAGCGCTTCTGGCGTGCCGCGCAGAGTACTCAACACCACAGCCAGCAGTAGTCCGCCCAGCAGCATTTCGACGGCCACAAAATGCAGCGACAGCGTGACGATATGCAGCAACTTGAATAGCCATATCGGCGCCGGTAAAGGTATGGGATCGACAGCGGGAAATGATTGCATGGTGCTCTGATAGTTCCTTTCGCGCTCCGGCTAATAAAGCATTCGTGCAGGGCGGCGCCGTCTTATGCGAGGTCCACCAATACGGCCCTCGCGGCTGGGAGTACCGGAGTTGTGGACGGGCGGCGCGGTGCGTACGGCATTTTGGACTGTTCTTCTCCAATTTGGATCGGAAGGGATAAATTAGCTTTCATGGCCGGGGCGGGTCTGTGATGGCGGACACGTTATCTCCTGAACTAACTCATCTACACTCGCCACGTCACCCCCGCGAAGGGAACTGTTTCGAGGCGAAGTCTTGATAAAGTTGGAGCACGCTGAACGTTGCAACTCGTCAATGCAATTGACGCGGGCAGCGGACTACGGCGTACGCGTCATGGTGCACCTCGCGACGATCCCTGTCGAAATCAGGGTGTCGCTGCCGGCCCTGGCCGCCGCTACCGAAGCGCCTCTCAGCTTTCTTTCCAAGATTTTGCAGAGGCTGACTCGGGCTGAACTGATCTGGTCGCAGCGCGGAGTCTCAGGCGGCTTTTCGATTTCTGAACGGGGGCGGCGAGCTTCCATGCGCGAAGTGATCGAGGCGATAGACGGGCCTATCCGGCTCAACGTGTGCACCACGGAAGCACGTCTCTGTGCGCGTAAGACCTGGTGTCCTGCGCACCCGGTGTGGAGCAGAGCGCAGCAGGCAGTGCTCGAGGTGTTGGATAAGGCGATCATTGCTGACCTTGCTACCCACCACGAGATAGGCCACCCGCTCAGCGGAGGCAACGGCGCGCGATGCCAAAGTAGTTCGTTTGGGTTGTCTGGGCTGAAGCCCAGCACGCCGCTGCGATAAGTAGCATCGACGTGCAAGTATGGTTCCGCGATCCGCCTCTGTTTTGCATCCAACGCACCAGGAGATTCCGTCATGCGCCCTAGCAGGATCCTGGTGTGTTTTGTCGGTGGTGCGATTGCCTTGGCCGCCGGATGCAAGAAGAATGCGGTGGACCAATCAGCTTTCAAGTCAGCCCTGAATAACTACTACAGTTCGCGACAGGATTGCTTATGGTCTTCTCCGGTCAAGTTTCCAGTACAGGCAGATACTTCCAACGATGAACAGACCAAAAGCTTTGACGCCCTTACGGATGCGGGCCTGTTAATGCGTAAATCCGCTGAGAAGAAGCGCTTCCTGATCGGATCCAAACAGGTCAACGATTACGATCTTTCCGACCAGGGCCGCACCGCATGGACGGCAGATCCGTCCCAGCCCGGCTATGGCAACTTCTGTTTCGGCCATCCCGAAGTGACCGCGGTTGACGGCTTCACCCCGGCCGACGACACCGACACGCGCTACACCGTGAACTACCACTATGGGGACACCCATCTGCCGGCGTGGGCGACCTCTGCCGAAATGAAGACAGCGTTCCCAAGGCTCGCTGCAGTGAATGCTGCAACCCAGACCGGAACGGCCAGCCTGACTAAAACCAACGACAGCTGGCAGGTGCAGAACGTTCAACCCGCCAACCCCGCCTCGCCCGCCACTGCGCCGCTTCCGTCGCAGCAGTAGCTGACTCTGAATACCGTCTCATCCGGGCTGGCCAGGGTCGCGGCTAGCCCGGGGAAATAATTCCGCGCGTTGAGCCCGAGCCGCCTTCCCCAGCAAATCAAACTTTTGGTGGAGACTGGCCAACAGGCCGCCTCGTATACTGGCTGCCATGTCAACGGCATTTCGAACCGCCGCCGCTTGGACTCTGTTCGCGGCGGGATTACCCTTGTCTTGCTTTCCTCAATCCACGTCCCCGGCTCCCAAGCCAGGCACCGAAACTGGCGACCACGGCGTGAGCTCGCCGCATCCGGTTCAACTCGACGCCCAACATCGGCCGATTACCGCAGGGGGCTTTGTGAAGACCGGGCCGATCGTGTTTGAGGACGCTTCTGAGAAAGCCGGCCTGACAAAATGGACGCACAAGATGGGCACGCCCTCGAAGACCTACATCGTGGAAACCAAAGGGTCAGGCGTCGGCCTGCTCGACTATGACGGTGACGGATGGCTCGACATCTACATTGTTAACGGTTCCACGTTCGATGCCCTGGATGGGAAAGAAACTCCTCCGCACGCGGCGCTGTTTCACAACAACCACGACGGCACGTTTACTGATGTTTCCGCCAAGGCCGGCGTGACGAACGACCGTTGGGGCTTTGGCGTCGCGGTCGCCGACTATGACAATGACGGCTGGCCGGATATCTTCGTTTCCAACTGGGGCAAGAACCGCCTTTATCATAACAACCACGATGGCACCTTTACGGACCTTGCCGACAAGGCCGGAGTGGGGCTCGACGATCCAGCAGGATGGCACACTGGCGGGACGTGGGGAGACTACGACGGCGACGGGAGGCTCGACTTGTTTGTTGCCGGATACCTTCACTATGACCGGCACAACCTTCCCGCCGCCGGCGAGAGCGGTGTGCCCAACGCGTTTTGTACCTTCCGCGGCGAGAAGGTCAGCTGTGGCCCGCGCGGGCTCAAGGGTGAAGGCGATCACCTGTTTCACAACAACGGCGACGGCACATTCACCGATGTGAGCGACAAGGCGGGAGTGGCGGACAAGCCCGGCTATTATGGCCTTGGCGCGGTGTTCGTCGACATCAACAACGACGGCAAGCCGGACCTGCTGGTGGGCAATGACTCCACGCCCAACTATCTCTACCTCAACAAAGGTAACGGGACATTTGAGGATGTTAGCTATGCGTCGGGCTTCGCTCTCAATGAGGCCGGTCGTGAAACCGCCTCGATGGGTATCGCGGTCGGCGACTATGAAAATAACGGCATGCTCGACGTGTTCGATACAACGTTTTCCGATGATTACAAGCCCCTCTATCACAATGAAGGCGATGCCAATCTCACCGATATCAGCTATCACCTCGGCATCGCAGAAATCTCGGTTCCGTTTCTGAGTTGGGGTGATGCTTTTCTCGACTACGACAACGACGGCTGGAAAGACCTGCTGATGTCAGACGGGCACGTGTATCCGGAGGCTGACAAATACGCGTGGGGAACCAGTTGGGCACAGCGGCCGATGCTCTTCCATAACATCGGCGGTAAGCGATTCGAGGCGGTCGCCCCAGTCGCAGGCACCGGCCTTTCTACTGTGATTGCCGGGCGCGGGATGGCAGTGGGGGACTTGTTCAACGATGGAAAAATCGACGCCGTCATCAACGTGATGGACGGGCACCCGCTCCTGCTGCGCAACGTGGACGCGGACAAAAACCACTGGCTGGAGTTGAAGCTGGTCGGCGGCCCAAAGAGCCCTCGCGATGCCGTGGGCGCTACGGTATATGTCACCGCAAACGGGATGAAGCAACGTCAGGATGTAGTCAGCGGAGGAAGCTACCTGTCCACCAATGATCTCCGGCTCCACTTCGGGCTGGGTTCGGCGACCACGATCGAGAGCCTTGAGGTGCACTGGCCCAGCGGGGCAGTCGAGAAGTTTCCCGCCCCGGACGAAGATAGAATCGTCACGCTGACTGAAGCCAAACAGACGCCAGGTCCGGGTAAGAAACCCTAGATCCCGTTGAGAACTCGCGAATTAACAATGACACCCACACCGGTGGCAATTCCTTGGAAAACACGGGCTCGTGTTAGTCTGCCGAAGTGAACGCGGACCCGTCCCCTGCCGTCGCGACTCAGCCCCAAGCCAAGCCTGCACCGCCGGCCACGTTTACACCATGGCATGGTGCCACGCTTGCGTTGCTGGCTTTCGGCTACTCCGGCTACTACTTCTGTCGGTCAAACCTTTCCGTGGTTTTGCCCGATCTCATTCACTATCTATCCGGCCACGGCATCAGCCCCAACGAGGCCCAGGTCCGTCTCGGGTTTGTTGCGTCGGCTGGAACGATGGCGTATGCCATCGGCAAATTCATCTCCGGATCGCTGGCCGATCTGTTTGGCGGCCGCCGCAACTTTCTCGGAGGCATGGCCGGATCGATCGTCTTCACTGTCCTCTTTCTTCTCAGCGGCGGCTTTCCACTTTTCACCATGGCATGGATCGGCAACCGCCTGTTCCAGTCGTTGGGATGGGTGGGACTGGTCAAGGTGGCGTCGCGCTGGTTTTCTTACACTACATATGGGACCGTCATGGCGGTGCTGAGTCTGAGCTTTCTTTTCGGGGACGCCGCCTGCCGATGGATTATGAGTCGCCTGATGGCCCATGGAGTCGGGTGGCGCGGGGTGTTCGTCGCCGCCGCGTGCTCGCTGAGCTGCCTGCTGCTCGCCAACCTCATCTTCCTCCGCGACACCCCGGAGCAGCGAGGACTGCCCTCCCCCCAATCAAATCCGCTCAACGTTTATGCGTCTGAAGAGATTCATTGCGAACAAGGACCAGTCCGACTCGCCACCATATTGAAACCTCTGCTTGCCAGCGTTCCGTTCTGGCTGGTCTGCCTGCTCTCTTTAGGAACAACACTGCTGCGCGAGACCTTCAACTTCTGGACACCCACGTATTTCGTTCAATATGTGGGGATGTCGGCCAGCGACGCGGCCAGTCGAAGCGCGCTTTTTCCCCTCTTCGGCGGGGTGTCGGTTCTGATGGCCGGCGTTTTGAGCGACAAACTAGGCCTGAACGGGCGCAACATCGTCATCGTGTCCGGAATGGCGGCGAGCGCCGTCTGCCTCTTGTGGCTCGCGCGTACGCCGGGTCACGCCGGCCCTATGATGCCGGTCGTCCTGGTCACTCTGGTAGGGTTTCTCCTCCTGGGCCCATACTCCTATCTCGCCGGCGCTATGAGCCTCGATTTTGGAGGCAAACGCGGCAGCGCCACTGCCGCGGGCATCATCGATGGCGTGGGATACCTGGCGGGGTGGCTCTCGGGTGATACGGTAGCGCGCATCACCGTGGAGTACGGATGGAAGAATGCCTTTCTGGCGCTCGCGCTTGCAGCGTTTATGACTGCACTCGTTGCCCTGGCCCTGCTTATTCACCAGCGGTCGCGTACCCCTGCCGGGCAAGCAACTTGACTCCTCCAGAGTATTGAACGAATCCAACGCACCCCTATCCAGAACTGGTAACCATTAACTTGCGCAACGGCACGAAATCCGTGCCTTTCACCATCGTTGAGGCGATTCCAGGCCGGTCAGAGCCACGCCTTCGTCCCGAATAGCTGGCTCGAGTCGGTGCAGGAAATCTGCTCTTACCTCGGCTTAGGAGTGTTAATATTTGATCATTGAAACAGGGGTGCTCCGAAAAGTGGGGCTGAGAAATACCCTCGAACCCGATCCGGATAATGCCGGCGTGGGAAGTTTCCGAAGTGAATCGGTCCTTTCGAACCACACCGCGGGCTCTCTTGTTTCAAAGTACGACAAGAGGATTCAATGCCCGCTCCCTCCGATAAAATCCCGAACTCCTACCCAATCGCGCTGGGCGGGTTCATGCCTGCAGAACAGCCGCGTCCCCTTCCATGGGCCAGAAGCATTGCAACGATTGCTCTGATCGTTGCCGCTGTTTCTCACTTGCTGGTCGCGCAAAGCACATCTGTACCCTCAGACGCGGCTCCCCAGACCACGGTTCCACAAACATCGCCGCCACAGGCGCCACACCCTTCTAGCCCAGCTATCGACCCGGTCACCACCACCGTCGTGGTCCACGGCGAGACCAGGGACCAGTACCTCCCGGAAATGATTAGCGCGGGTACTTTGGATGGGTCCCAGCTAATCGAAACCCCGGTTTCGGCGACCGTGGTCACGCGTGACCTGCTCAATGACCAGATTGCCCGCACTCTCTCCGATGTGGTCAAGAATGATGCCTCCATCGGCGAAGACTACGCCCCCGTCGGCTACTACGGCGACTTCGAAATCCGCGGCTTTCCTATAGACCTGGCGACCGGCCTGGAAATCAATGGCATGACAATCGCCGGAGAGCAGGACGTGCCCCTGGAAAACAAGGAACGCGTCGAGTTTCTCAAGGGCATCGCTGGGGTTGAAAGCGGCGTGGCTTCGGCCGGCGGTCTGATCAACTACGTAACCAGGCGTCCGGCCCTCGTCACCGCTTTGGACATAGCGACCGATCATCGCGGCACTGCATTTGGCGCACTCGACCTTGGCCGCCTCTTCGGTGTGGAAAAACAGTTCGGCACACGTGTCAACCTGGCCGGCGAGTCGATCCGCACTTACGTCAACGACGCCGACGGCTGGCGCGCCGCAGGGGCGGGCGCAGGGGACTGGAAGATCAGTCCCGCAGCCATGCTCAAGACTGATTTTGAATATCAGCACAAAGTTGAGCGATCGGTGTCGGGCTATCAGTTGCTCGGCGGCACGACCATTCCCGATCTTCACGACGTTTATCCATCGACAATGCTGGGAGACCAAAACTGGTCCAAGCCGAATACATTTGACACGCTCAATTCGAGTGCTCGCTTCGACTATGCCATTCGCGGCACATGGCGCGCCTTTGCTGAAGGCAGTTACAGTCGATCGCTGATTGACGACAATGTGGTCTATGCTTACGGCTGCTATTACGAGGCACAGTGCGGTATTCCTGGCGGTCCGGCGCCGTGGTTTTTTGCGCCCGACGGCACCTATGATATTTACGACTATCGCGACCCGGGCGAGTTGCGCGTCAATGCACTGGGCGAAGCGCTGCTCGCAGGAACTGTGAAAACCGGCCCGCTCAGCCATGACGTAGCATTCGGCGGTGAGGTGTTTCACCGCAACGTCGATCTCCCCGGATCCCCTGCGCCGGGTGCTGCCGACACTGTCCAGAATGGAGCCGTGTATGCCTATGTCGGGTCGGAGAACATCTATCATCCCGTGGTTCCCGTGCCCATCGAGTCACCGGTCGAGGCTGCCGGTCCCATTCAACTCGCCGATTTCGATCATCAGACCTCGGCCCTCCTACAGGACCGGATCACGCTTCCTGAAGGCATCCGCCTGACCGCTTCGGGACGTTACACGTCCTTGCGCGACTACAACCTGGCGCAGAGTAGGGGCATTTGGCTGCCGCAATACTCCGCAACGTGGAACCCGGCTCAGTCGCTGATGGTTTATGGGAGTTATGGCGTGATGCTGTCGCTCGGCCCGCAGGCACCTTTCTGGGCAGGGGGTCTATACCTCGCACCGTATTTCACGCGACAGGCGGAAGTTGGCGCAAAATATGAACCGGGTAGGCGTGTCCTGCTCACTACGTCGCTGTTCCGCATGCGTGCTCCATTCTTCTATCCCAAAACGATTGACGACGCAGGCGATCAGAGCTTTGTTTCCGAAGGCCGCGAAACTCATAGCGGAGCCGAAGTCAGCGCCCAAGGCAGGGCTGCAGCGTGGCTGCGAATCAGTGCATCCCTGGCCGCGATCCGCGCGCTCTCCAGCGATACGGGAACTCCTGCGTTCGATAACAAACAAGTACTCAACCTGCCGCATGTGCGCAGCGCGGTGTTTGCCGATCTGACCATGCCGCATGCGCCCAGGTTCCACCTGATGCCGGGATGGAGCTACACCGGCGCAAAAGCCGCCACACGTGACGACTCCGTAAGCGTTCCTGGATATAACCTTTTCAATCTCGGCGCAACATTCATGCCCGGTGGCGAAGAAGGTCGCCTGGCTCTGCGTTTGTACGCCGACAACATTTCCGACAAACGTTATTGGAAAGATACGGGCGCAAGTTTCGGCGACACGTTCATTCACCTGGGCGCGCCGACGACAGTGCGGCTCTCGGCGCATTACACATTTTGATCGCAACCCGGGAAAGGAGACGGATGCCCCTGAACGAAGCCACTGCCGAAACAGTTCACGGACTTGACGGCTCTCTGGTCAAAGCGGATTGGCCTCCGCTAACGCTCGTAGAATTGACAGCGATTCTGAGCGGATATCCAGACGCGGGCCGGCCGACCGCGCTGCTAAGTGTGAGCCCGCGGCCGTTCTCGGCCGCCAGCGTAGTCGCAACCGACCTCCGACATGTCTTCGTCAAACGCCATGCGCGTGCGGTAAGGGACGCAGCAGGCCTGGGCGAGGAGCATCGGTTTATGGAATATCTTCGCGCCCAGGGAGCGCCGGTAGCACGCGTATTCGCAACCGCCGCGGGCGAAACCGCTGTGGAGTCGGGCGACTGGACCTACGAAGTGCATGCGATCCCCGCGGGGGCAGATTCCTACATGGATGCCCTCTCCTGGACGCCTTTTCGATCCGAGGCGCACGCGCGCTCAGCGGGAGTGTTGCTCGCCAGGCTGCATCGGTCCGCATCAGGATTCGAGGCACCAGCGCGAAAAGGGCGCCCCCTCACTGCGGGATTCTCCATCTTCGCGGCACCTGACCCGAACGCTGCTTTCGCAACCTATGTCGCAGCCCGACCAGCCTTGCGCGATTATCTGAGCGCGCGCGACTGTGCTGAGGAATCACTCGCGCTCCTTGCGCCGTATCATGCCGAGCTTTCGCCGTTGCTGACCAGGATCCCAGCCTTGTGGACTCACAACGATCTCCACCCCTCCAACTTGCTGTGGAATGGAGCCGGTCCAACCGCCTGCGCTACCGCGGTGATAGACTTCGGTCTCGCCGACAGGACCAACCCTGTGCACGACCTTGCCCATGCCATCGAGCGCAGCATTGTGGAATGGCTTACGCTGGTCAATGACCCTGATCATCCCGAAAGTGTGCAGATCCATATCGATCACCTGATCGCACTACTCGAAGGGTACGACTCGGTTCGCAGGCTGACCACCGCCGAGGCGCACGCTCTCGCACCGATGCTGGCCCTCTGTCACGCGGAGTTTGCGCTTTCGGAGACCGACTATTTCCTCAGCGTATTGCACTCGCCAGCCAAAGCATATTTCGCTTGTGAAAGGTATCTTGTCCTGCATGCGCGCTGGTTTCGAGGTGCCGGCGCGCGACTGTTGGACAAGATTCGCGAGTGGGCCAATCGGCGGAATACGCATGAGATAGGAAATTACACCCGATGACTTCTGACACCATTGCACAGTTCTTTCAGGAGCACTGGCTGGAGTTGGCGGGCACCATCACCACCGCCGCGGGTATCTGGCTCACTGCTCGCCGTCAGCTGATCTGCTGGCCGGTCACCTTGGCGGCTGACATCCTTTACCTGGTCGTCTTCTATCGCGCTCGCTTGTTGTCCGATTCGCTTTTGCAGGTTTTCTTTGTTGCCTTCACCTTGTACGGATGGTGGCACTGGTGGCGAGGTGTCCGCGAGGATGGAGAAGTTCGCGTGGTGCCGCTTGCCCCGCGGAGCCTGATCCTGGCCCTGTTTGCGGGTGCGGCAGGCAGCATTGTGCTCGGCATGGCAGCGAGGGCCCTGCACGCCGCGCTTCCCTACCTCGATGCTGCTCTCACCAGCTACAGTCTCGTGGCCAGCTGGTGGCAGGCGCGGAAACATACCGCCAACTGGTGGCTGTGGATCGTCGTCGATCTCATTTACATTGGCGAGTACATCTACAAAGACTTGTGGCTGACCGGGATTCTATACGCTGGCCTGGTAGTGCTGGCAGGCGTAGGATTGCGTGATTGGCAGCGCGCAGAGCGCAGCCTTCAGATCCCTGCCTGAACTACATTATTGAGCGTCTCGCCCTGCATATACCGCCTTAGTTCGTCGGCGGCAATCTTCAAAGCTCGTGGCGCGAATTGCGGGCTTGAACCACCGACATGCGGCGTGATGAGAAGGTTTGGACAGCGCCAAAGAGGGTGCTCTTTCGGAAGTGGCTCCGGATCAGTGACATCGATTGCGGCGCGGATTTTTCCCGACTGGAGTGCCTTAACCAGCGAATCGGTGTCCACAACTCCGCCCCGAGCTGCATTCACGAGCAGCGCACCCTGGCGAAGCAAGCTTAGTTGCTGTGCGCCAATCAAGCCGCGCGATTGCTGCGTGAGCGGCAGAATCAGGACCACCACTTCAGCCTCCGGCAGGCAATTGTTCAATTCGCTCACCGGGTGCACAGGCGGATTGAGGCGCCCCGTTCGGGCCAGGCGGGTCACGCTCACGCGGAAGGGTGCAAGCATGCGCTCGATCTCTTTGCCAATCGCGCCATAACCCACAAGCAACACGGACTTCCCGGTCAGTTCCTCAAGCATCACGGGCGGATAACGGACATGCTGATCGCCACTGAGCCTTTGGTAGAGTTCAGTGGCATCGCTGCGTCGCCTCCAATCCCCGGAACGCTGGACGTCAAGGAATAGGGGGAGATATTTCAGCATCGCGAGAATGGCGGACAACGTCCACTCAGCTGTGGAGATGTTGTGCGCGCCGCGCGCGTTGCAGATCGTGACATGCGGCCCAACGGTCGCCGGTATCCACTCGGTGCCGGCCATGAGCGACAACACCAGGCGCACTCCGCGCAAGTGGGGCCAGATCCGCATGGCGCGTGTCGGATATGGATCGGGAATCCACACATCGACATCCACATCGCGTTCCAGACCATTAACCAGGGGAATCAGTTCGATCCCCTCCGGCATCACGCTCATCAGTTCGGCACCGAAGACCGCCGGATAACCCACACGCAGCATGACTTTATGCTACATGGACCCACTCGCAGGCAGATCGCGTCGCGACCAGAAACCACGCCCGTAAATTCCAGACAATCAAGGTCGGTTTGGTGTTTACGTCGTCAATCGCAGTGCGGGTCCGGCCATACATTGGTGCCGTCGAGATGGAAGCACATGGCGCCATTGATGTCGGTGCTGTAAGTGCGTACCCCAGACCGCTCCAACTCACCAAGCACCTCGGCACGCGGATGCCCGTAGCGGTTGCGCAAGCCGCACGAGATGATCGCCCATTGGGGAGCCACCCGCGCAATAAACTCCGGCGTACTGGAACTGAGGCTGCCGTGATGGCCCACCTTGATAATGGAGCTTTCAAGATCCCGATCTCCGAGCATCGATCGCTCCACCGGCGCTTCAGCGTCGCCTTCGAGAAAAATCGATGTCCCCCCAAAGGAAGCGCGCATTACCAGTGAATCGTTGTTAACCGGCTCGCTGCCTGGCGCATACGATGCCGCGGGCGCGAACACGCCGATATGCATTCCCCCGAGGTCGAAAGCATCTCCCGCTTGCAAAGATCGAACTTCAATACCCAGTTCGGCCGCTTCTTTCAAAAGCGCTCTGTAGGGCGGCACTGGAGGATTCTTTCCTACCCACAATTGGCGCGGGTGAAAGTTGCGCAACACCGAGGGCAGACCGCCCAGATGGTCGGCGTGCGCATGCGTCAGCGCGACTGCATCGAGATGACGTATTCCGCGCGACCACAGCGCTGCCGAAACTACTTCTTCTCCTATGTCGAATTCCTGCGGCGCCTGCCTCGGACCACCTCCGAAGCCGCCACCGTCGATCAGGAGTGTCCGCCCGTCGGGAGAGATCAGCAGTAGAGAATCTCCCTGACCCACGTCAATGGCTTCAAACAGCAACGCATCGCGGGGATGCTGTACCGGACGTGGCACAACCGCAGTCGCTGCGGCGAGTAAAAGCGCGGCAATGGCAAATGCCCGCCGCCGCGGCGCCCCCCGCGCAAGAAGCACGGCACCCCCAAACAGGAGAGTGAACACAGTCCATTGCCAAGGCAGGGGCGTCGTCGTCCTGAGGTCTCCCATGGACGATGAACCGAAGGCGCGAACCACTCCGACTCCGATATGCAAAAGCATCGCGGTGATTGCAGCTGGAATCAATGCCGCGGCCGGCCATAAAAGTAAAACGACCAGAGTCGAAATGGCTGCCGGCACAAGGATGAGCAGGAGCGGAAAGACGAACAAATTCACCGGCAGCGCCAGCAACGTGACGCGGTGAAAGTAAGCGGCCATCGGCAGGGCCATCGCGAGTTCAACCACCACGGAGACCGCCAGCAGTTCAAACCCGCGAAGAGCAACTCTTACCACCGCCGGGAACAACCGCCACCCGATCGCGCGATTGAATACACTTTGTAGCCCGCGCGCAAACATGCGCAATGTGACACGGAATTGCGCTTGTCTTGGTGGCAGCTTCACATCGATCGCAACCAGCGTGAGGTCCCGTGTTGCCTTGATCAGTGGTGCGACAGTTGCGTTGAGCAGCGGAACAGCTATTCCCGCTATAGAAACCACGGCCAATAGAGTCATCTGGAATCCTGACTCGAAAAGGCTTCGCGGACTGGCAACGAGCAGGCAAAGCGATGCGAATCCGATCACGTTCAAGGGGCTGCCTTCACGATAGATGAGGCGACCCAGCAGATAGATCGTGACCATACTGAAAGAGCGTTGCACCGGCGTTCCAAACCCGGTGAATAGCGCGTAGCCGAGCGAAATGGCGATCGTGAAGAGCGTAGCGGAAACGCGCGGCATGCGAGCCCATTTCGCAATCCAGAAGATGCAGCCGGACACGATGGCAAGATGAAAACCCGAAACTACGAGCATATGAAAAGACCCGGTGCGCTCAAAGCCCATACGAAGCGTGCGCGACAGGAAGGTGCGATCGCCGGTGATCATGGCGGAGAGCATGATCGCATCGTCCGGGGATAGCCGCAGAGCCGCCGGAAGCCCTCGAGTCAGAGCAGGCAAAGCCGTCAGACGAGAGCTTGCGGAGCGTTGGGCGTTGTTCATCGCGCAGCGCAGCGATGTATCGCCTGCTCTCAGGGAAAGCCACTGCCGTTGTTCGTCTCCTAGCCGCTCGACATCTTTTGCACCAACAGACGCGGTAGCCGTGATGCCGCGGTCAAGCAGGTAGCCAGCGCCATTCCAGGCGCCCTGATCGTGGTACACCTCCGGCGGCAGCATGCGGGCCGTGGCCCGGATTCGTTCTCCGCAGTGGAACGGGTTAGCAGGGGTTTCACTCCATTTGATGTTGAGCCGAACTCCGCCTGATACCGTCTCGGGTTCGTCCGCCTTTTCCGTGATTACTTCGACGGATGCGACACGAAGTTCAACTCTCTGCACTGGAGGCTGATCGTCCTGCATCGGCGCGTCAAGATCTTGCTCTGGTGCGCCGCGCACCGGTCCCGCTTGAACGATCGTGCCTTCAATAGTGCGTGCCAGGCCATCGGAAACTGCCACGAGCTCCGCGGAGGGAACTGGCTCCGGCTCCATCTCCGCGCACCAGATCCCAAGGAAGAGCCACACCATTGCCATTGGGAGCCAAGCTATCCGCAGAGAGAACCAGGCCGCGAGAGCCGCCAACGCCGCGAACAGGGGCAGGGCGAAAATTGCCTGCGGTGGAGGCACCCACACCATTCGCGAGGCGACAATTCCGAGCGCGAATATCGAAGCAGCCCCAAACAGAGGAGCAGTTGATTTCCCTGCAAAGGGCAGCAAGGCATGCTGAGGCCCGAAGATGGCGGAGCGTGCTTCCATCGCGCCTTAGGACTGAAAGGATCTTACTTAAGAGCCTATCAGGCGCGACGGAGACCGACGACAGTCTCGAGGTGGAATGTCTGAGGGAATAGATCAGCCAGGGTCACGGTCTCGATCATGTAACCGTTTTCAAGTAAGGCGCGAAGGTCGCGAGCAAGAGTGGCTGGATCGCAGGACACGTAAACCAGTCCCGGCGCCCCGATACTGGCTAGCCGGGCCGTCATTTCCGGGCCCAGTCCGGTTCGAGGAGGATCCACGACGACCAGGTCGGGCAACTCCGTTTCTCTGCTCCGCTGGAGAAAATCGAGTGCCGGAAGTGGCACGGCGTCGCCAACAGTGCCTGACAGGTTGGCCTTGAGAGCAGAGATAGCTGCCGGTGCAGACTCGACCGCGACCACGCGCGTAAAGGCGGACGCCAGCCGGCGCGCAAAAAGCCCTACGCCCGCGAACAAGTCCCATGCAAGCTCCCCATTCTGCCCCGCCGTCACGCAGTCGACCAATGAATCGACAAGCCACCGGTTCACCTGAAAAAACGCGCCGTGATCTACTCGGTAGTTGAAACCAGCGGCTCGATACGTCATGGATGACGCGCCGTGTTGGGCCAAGGTCCGTAGAGGGTGGCTGGGCGTGGCTTCAACAACGACTTCAACCCCGCGAAGTTCGGGTATCTGTGCACCCAGCGCGCTTGCCAGAGCACCTAAATCATCCCTCCCCTCGGCCCTTTTGAACAGGGTCACAAGCAGTTGCTTTTCCTCCGCATCACAGAACAACGCCATCTCGGCGGGGCGCTCTCCGGGAGCAAGCCGTTGCACAAGCCCTGCCAAGGCCAACGCCGCGCGAACCAGCAGCGGCGCCGCGATGGGGCATTCGGCAATGTTCACCAGTGCGTGCGAGCGGCGGCCCCGATACCCTGCGCCGCCGGCCGCGTCAAATGCCAAGCGAATGCGATTGCGGTATCTCCATGGCTCGCCCGCGATTAAGTTTATCTCTACCGGCGGCGCGACTCCTCCGCGCGTGAAATTTTCTCGCAGAACATCCTGTTTGAACTGTAACTGTGCATGGTAGTTCGCGTGCTGATACTGACAGCCACCGCACACCCCGAAATGTCGGCAGCCAGGTGCAACCCGCTCCGGCGCGGAGCTGACGACCTCTTCCAACTCGGCTGTCGCATACGCGCGTTTATCCTCGACCCGCCTCACTCGTACCCGTTCGCCGGGAAGGGCAAGCGGAACAAACACGGCTTTGCCTTCATCGCGCGCCAGAAAAGCGCCTCCGTAGATCGGCTTCTCGATCTGTACCAGCCGGACCGGCTCCTGGGCGTGCGCGACGTCTTTCTTCTGGGCGCGATGCTGCCTGCGTGGCTTCATTGCTGACTCATGTAGAACAGGCTGAGGCGCGGAAGGTTGTAATGGGCAAGTAGCTGCTTCTGCACAAATTGATGTTCCACCTGGCGCAACTGAACTGCTCCCATCCTGCTGCGATATGGCGCCAGTTCGCGAGCCGCATGTTCTTTCAAAGCCACCAGCAACGTTTCCGGAGCAGCCGCGGTCAACGCGGCGAAGAGTTTTTCCTCGATAACGGTGAGCGTGCGTTCCAGGGTCTCGAGATCGATGCCTGGATTGGCACCCGCAGAGGCCGAATCCTTTGCCTGCGCAGATCGAACCTCACCCGCGAGTTCACGTAGCCGAGCGGCTGTCGAGGCACAGACCTCGGGCGCAAGCGTAGCCGCTACTAGCGATTCTGCCGCGGCGTCAAGATGAGCGGCGACACGTTCATGCTCGAATCCGGTCTGGCCGCCGGACGCGGGCGACCCGCCACTCCCCGCCGCTGCTTCGCGCAGTTCTTCCGCCGCTTCCATCACCGCCTGCGCGCACCACGCAAGCCCGTTGACGCGTCGGGCGCGGCCGCGCTTTTGACGCTGTTCATATTTTTCAAAGGCAACGTCGATTCCGCGGAGGGCCGCCTCCAGCGGAATGCCTGCCTCCTGCCACATTTCAATCAACGCCCAGTCAAGGGTAGACAATAGAAGCAACGATCCCCGCCGTTGCTGAAATCGTTCCTCGATCTCGGTGAAATAGTTGAAATAATTACGCACCAGCGCCTCACTGCGCGCGGTTGCGCGGCCGGGCGATGCGATTGCGTTCGAACAGAATGCGCAGCCCGTCAAGCGTGAGCATGTCGTCGATCTCTGCGATATATCGCGAATCGGCGGAAATTTGTCGGGCCAGCCCGCCGGTGGCAATGACGCGAGGTTGAATCCCGAGTTCCGCGCCCATGCGTTCGAGAATGCCATCGACCAGACCAATGTAGCCGTAATAGAGCCCGCTTTGCAGGTGTGTCACCGTGTTAGTCCCGATCACCTTTGCAGGCCTGCGAATATCGACCCTGCCCAGGCGCGCGGCGCGCGCAAACAACGCATCGGCGCTGATACCCAGTCCGGGAGAAATAGCACCGCCCAAGTATTCGCCCTTTGCCGAGATTACGTCGAAGGTGGTCGCGGTTCCGAAATCGACCACGATACAGGGGCCTCCATAACGTTCGAAGGCCGCAATCGCATTCACCAGTCGGTCGGCGCCTAACTCTGTGGGATTGTCCACCAGGACCGGCATACCCGTCTTGATGCCAGGCTCGACAAACAAGGGTTGCAGATGGAAATACTTTTCACAGACGCGGCGCAGCGTGCTTTCTACCGGCGGCACCACCGAGGAGATGATGATGTGCTTCACCTGGTCCACCGAAATGCCGTGCATATTGAAAAGGTTGACAAATAGAACACCATATTCGTCCGAAGTCTGGGTGCGATGGGTAGTCACCCGCCAGTGAGCAGCGAGTTGTCTGGCGTTGGTGCCAGAGTCTTTGATCGCAGCGCCAGTCTCCTCTTCCAGATTTTCGGAGAGCTGCGGCTCATCGAGACGGAAAAGGCCGAGAACAGTGTTCGTATTGCCGACGTCGAGCGCAAGTAGCATCTCTCTTAGCTTATATCCGCTGATTGAGGAACCGCCCGGATGCCACCCGTATGTACCTGCACCACTCCGGACTCGGTTCGGACCAGCAAAAAACCATGCTCGTCGAGACCGGCGGTCGTCCCGACGCAAGCCTGCGGTCCGTGCACCTCGACTCTCCGGCCGCGCACCCATGTTGAGCCGCGCTCCAGGCGCGCGAGGAGCGCGAGGCGCGCTGCTGCGCTCGTTAGCTCGCCGACTTCGCTCTCCAGGGCTTTCAGCACGGCGACAAGCAATAACTGCCGGCTGATATAGCGGCCGCTCTCCAGGTCGAGCGAGGTCGCCGCCGTGGCCAACGCAGGGTCGAAGCGGCGTTGATGAACGTTGATGCCAATTCCTATCACCGCAAAAGCGATGGCGCTCGCTTCACTCTGCGCCTCCGCAAGGATACCGCCTGCCTTGCGAGGTCCGATCAACAGGTCATTGGGCCAGCGAAGATCTACAGCCAGCTCGCTCGCAGCGCGCACTGCATCGGCCGCGGCCAATCCGGCGATCAGCGGCAGCAGTGGCAGGTCCACCGCGGGAATCTGCGGACGCAAGAGCACGCTGACATATAGCCCTTCGCCGGCTGCCGAGTGCCAGGCATGATTGCCGCGACCACGACCCGCCTCCTGCTCATCCGCAAAAAAAACCGATCCGTGCGGAGCGCCCCTGCGCGCCGCAGCCATCGCGTCGGTATTGGTGGATCCCGTCACCGGCGAAAAATGCAGCTTGCCAGCGTACATCGTGTCCCGAAGGGCGGCTTCGAGAGAAGCGTGATCAAACATCCGTTGCTCTACTCCGCGGTAATGCTCATCGAAATGTCAGCGGCCTTGGCCGAATGGGTAAGAGCGCCGACGCTGATGAATTCCACGCCGGTTTCGGCGTAGGTTCGAATGTTTTCGAGAACAATGCCCCCGGAGGCCTCGGTTGGGATCCAGCGCTCCTCTCGCTTGACGCGCTCGATGCAAGCTTTGACTTCCTCGGGAGCCATATTGTCGAGCAGGACGGCTTCAGTTCCGCAGGCAAGCGCCTCTTCCAGTTCCTGCAGGCTGCGAACCTCAACCTGGACGCGCTGCCCGCTGGCGCGCCGGGCCAGTGCGTTGGTAATTGCGGCGCGCAGACCCCCGCCGAGCAAAATGTGATTGTTTTTGATCAAAATGCCACTGGCCAGATCGAGGCGGTGATTGGTGCCGCCGCCGCACAGCACGGCGTATTTTTCGAGAGCGCGCAATCCGGGAACTGTTTTGCGAGTGTCCAGTATTCGCGCCTGCGTTCCCTGGATCGCATCGACGAATGTGCGGGTATTCGTTGCAATACCGCTCATGTGCTGCAGAAGGTTGAGCATCACGCGCTCGCAGCTGAGCAAAACGCGCGCATTGTGCCTGACCACAGCCAGCACCTGGCCAGCCCGAGCCTTCACGCCGTCAAAGATCTCCGGGTGGCTGATGACTTCAAAACGGTTGTGCGCCTGGGGTCGCGAATCCAGCCGGGCGTAAATTTCCAGGAACCTTGGCACGCATCCCAGGCCGGCAACCACCATGTCCTGACGGGCGAGAATCGAGGCTGAAGCCCGCAGATTTGGGTCAATCGTGAGATTGGTGGTCGCGTCGCTGGCGGCTTTGTCTTCGACAAGCGCCTGCTCCAGCAATACGTCGATGCGATGACTCTTCCAATCCATTTTTTTCTAACCTTGAACTAACTCTCCGGCAAGGATTCGAGGGCTGTACGCGCTCTGGCCAGCAGCAGCCTGGTCTCATATTCCTGTTTCTTGAGACCTTCCACGACCGATGCCGGAGCCTTTGACAGGAAGGCTTCATTGCCCAGTTGACGCTCTGCTGAAGCCAGCCCTTTTTCGTACTTCGCAATGTCCCTTGTCAAGCGCTCCCGCTCCGCGGCTACGTCGATGGTGCGCTCGTATTCAATGGCGACATCGAATTCAACCGCACTACGGGCATTCACTCCAGTCAGATGATCTGGATCCGGTTTGATTTCAGAAACCCGGGCCAGCTTTTCCAGAATGTCGAAGTTCTGCGCCATGAGTTCTCGAACCCGCTCCGACCCACGCAGGAGCACCGGAGTGTTTTCCTTTTCGGAAACGCCGAGATCCTTGCGCAGCGACCGAATTGTGACGATGAGTTCCTGCAGCAGTTCCATGCTGGCGAGAGAAGATTCATCGGACAGCACATCACCTGCGTCCGGATACCTGGTCAGCGCTACCGAGGGGGCAGGCACATTCTGGTCGTAGAGCGCGTGCCAGATCTCTTCGGTGATAAACGGCATGAATGGGGATAAAAGCCTGAGAGCGGCCTCGAAAACTGCCACCAGAGTATTGAGCGCCCGAGCTCCCTTCTCAATATTGTGAGCCCCGGCAAAATCAAGCCGCAACTTGACAATCTCCAGGTACCAGTCGCAGAAGTCGCCCCAAAAAAACTGGTAGATGAGGTTTGCGGCTTCGTCAAACCGGTACTCGCCAAGCGCGGTGTTTACTGCCGCCGCCGTCTTCGCAAGGCGGCCACGAATCCAGGCCGATTCAATGGACACGTCTTCACCGGCCAGGAGAGTGTGAGGCAGACCGGACAAGTCTATCGCGACTCCCGCTTCCCGGCCCTTCTCGACGTTCATGAAGATAAACCGCGCCGCGTTCCAGATCTTGTTGGCGAACGCCCGGTAGCCTTCCGTGCGGGCCACGTTGAACGCAATGTCCGTTCCTGGCGAGGCCATCGAAGCCAGCGTAAAGCGCACCGCGTCCGTGCCGTACTGCTTCACGATCTCGATCGGATCAACAACGTTGCCTTTCGTCTTGGACATCTTCTCGCGGTTGGCATCGCGCACCAGCGCGTGAATGTAGACCTCGCGGAACGGCACGGATTCAGAAAGCGGGCGTGGGGTTCCATCCTTCAAAGGCACGTCTGCGGAAAACCAGCACCCCAGCATAACCATGCGAGCCACCCAGAAGAAAAGAATGTCGAATCCGGTGACCAGCAGGCTGGTGGGGTAAAACGTGTCGAGGTCCGCGCGATTTTCGACAGTAATATTCGGCCACCCGAAGACCGAGACCGGCAACAGACCCGAAGAGAACCAGGTGTCCAGCACATCGGTTTCCTGCGTGATCTGGCTCGATCCGCAGTGATCGCACTGAACCGGATCCTGCCGCGCCACGGTAATTTTGTGACACACTGCGCAGTGCCACGCCGGGATCCGGTGCCCCCACCACAGCTGCCGCGAGATGCACCAGTCGTGGATGTTGTTCATCCATTCAAAATAGGTCTTGGCGTACATTTCCGGAGTAAACCGGATGTGCCCTTCCTTCACTGCGGCGATCGCCTTGTCAGCCAGCGGCTGAATCTTGACAAACCACTGCGTCGATAACCGCGGCTCTACTACCGTCTTGCACCGGTCGCAATGTCCGACGTTGTGAACATGATCCTTGATCCCCGCCAGCAGCCCCAGGGCTTCGAGATCCTCGACGATCTTCTTGCGCGCAGCATAACGGTCAAGCCCAGAGTAAGGTCCGCCGTTCTCGTTGATATGCGCCGAATCGTCCATTACGTTGATAGAGGGAAGATGATGCCGCTCTCCGAGCGCGAAGTCATTCGGGTCGTGCGCCGGCGTCACCTTTACGGCTCCCGTGCCAAAGTCACGGCTTACCCATTCATCCAGCACGATGGGTATTTCCCGGTTGACGAGCGGCAGCAGGAGTTTCTTTCCGTGCAGGTGCTTGTAGCGTTCGTCTTCGGGATGAATGGCGACCGCCACATCGCCCAGCATGGTCTCTGGACGCGTAGTAGCAATCGTCAAAAACTCGCCCGTCTCACGACCGCCCTCATGCACTGGATAGCGTATCTCCCACAAATGTCCCTTGTGCTCGTCATAGACGACTTCGAGATCGCTGATCGCGGTCTGACAGCGCGGACACCAGTTCACGATATACGCACCGCGGTAGATCAGGCCCTGCTCGTACAACCTCACAAACGCTTCACGGACGGCCACCGAGAGCCGCTCGTCCATGGTGAAGTATTCGCGGTTCCAGTCGACAGACGCGCCCAGGCGCTTCATCTGGTCAAGAATTGCGCCGCCGTAGTGCCGCTTCCAGTCCCATACCCGCTCGACAAACGCTTCGCGGCCCAGTTTCTGGCGGCTGGTTCCCTCGTTCGTCAACTGCCGCTCCACCATCATCTGCGTGGCGATCCCGGCGTGATCGGTGCCGGGCAGCCACAGCGCCCGATAGCCATTCATGCGTCGCCAGCGGGTAAGAATATCCATCTCCGTCTGGTTGAGCATATGACCCATGTGCAGGCGGCCCGTGACGTTCGGCGGCGGGAGCAGGATGGTAAACGGCGTCTTTCCATCCGAACCAGATCCGACAGCCTCCCCGGAAGGGGCGGGCTGAGCAAACAGCTTTTCGCGGACCCAGTACTCAGCCCAATGATCTTCAATGGCTGTAGGATCGTAGGCTTTGGGAAGCTCGTGAGGCATGGAGTTGAGTGCGGGACCCCGGGATTTCGACCGGACCCTTTAGAGAGAGTCTCGAACGAGGGGACCACGCCTCACTCTAGCAGATAGGTGTGCACGCTTCGAGGCACTCAGACGGATGACTCGGATTGAAATCGGAACAGCACCCCTCATAGGGAGTATGTTTTACAGCAGTTTACCCAGGATCTGTGAAGCCATGCCGCCAAAGCCCGACTGGGGAGGCGATTGTTGCCCGCCTTGGGTAAAGTGAGAAACCACGACCGGTAGCAGGACTGCAAGAGCCACCTTGGCGGTCTGTGGCGACACTCCTGCGCGTTCTGCGACTTTGTCGATAAAGCCGGTATCGCCGAGACCCTGCTGAACCTGCTCCGGAGTTGCCGACGTCTGTTGCCCGGTGGCCCAGTTCTGTACGTGATCGCCCATTCCGTTTTGGCGAAAGTGATCGAGCAATCCTGCCAGGCCGCCGGGGTGCTCATCGAGCGCCTGCATCAAGCCCCCTGCCACTTTTGCGTTCGGCTGATTTGCCGCCTCACCCGCCATTCCCTGCAACGCATTCAAAAAACCCATTCGGCTTCCTCCACAGGGAGTGGGATGCTAATGATCGATGAGGGTGGCTCGGCCTTCAGCCAGGCAGGCTGGCCGGGGGCAAATGGGCATTCGATTGGGACACTGCCAACAAAAAGGCCGTATCCGGGATGGATACGGCCTGTTGCACTGACAATTCCACGGGGATCAAAACGGTTTCAGTTTCGCCAGCCCTTTCTTTTTCTTTTTGCGGCTGGAGGACTCGTCGCTGAGATCCGCCTTAGGCGCCTTCTTCTTCTTTCCATTTGCGTCCGCAGCCGTGGTCGTCGAGGGTGTTGATCCCGGCTTGACATCGTTGATCTGGTCAGGCGCCGGTGCGGGAGCCTCTGCGGCAGGAACTGCGGTATTGCTGGGCCCCACCGGCTTGACGACTGCATTGGGATCAGCGGCGGCGCCTGGAGCGCCGACAACCGAAACGCCCAGGCTGTTGCCCGCTCCTGGAGCTTCCATTTGTACCGGTGCAGTCGAAGGGGCATCGCTGCGCGGCGGTTCGTTCGCGCCCGTGGCCGCCGGAGCGCTTACCGCTTCAGCAGGCCTGCCGGCATTCACCGCCGACTGGAACATGGAGAGGTTTTCCTTGGTTACTGAAGGAGCCAGGGTACGCTTGGGATCGTCGAGGCTCGGCTCGCCCACATGCACCGCCTCCACGACCGTTGGACCATGCTTGATCAAGCCCAGGGTGCGGTCGGTAAAGTGCAAAGCCTGACGGCTGCGCTCCTCGGCATCGCTTTCTGCAATGGCGGCCTGGGTCGGCTCGGGGACCGGCCGGTTCATCGCCACCAGTCGGTCGCGGGCATCCTCCACGCGCGGAGCCATCGGATACCGCGTAATCACCTTTGCATATGCAGCCGCGGCCCGATCCTCATACATCGACCCCAGGCGTTCCTTGACGGCCGCCGGCAGGTTTGGCGCAATCTGCACAGCGTGCGCTTCGCTGGCATAGCAGTCCCCGATGCTCAACAACGCGTAGTCACTCTTGGAATAGAGCGGGTAAGTATCGACCACCGTCTGCAGTCGTGCGATGGAAGCGGGAAACTGCTCCCGGCTCTGATAATAGAGACCAATCTGGGTTTCGCGCTCGGCCAGCACTTCCTGCACGTCGCGCAGCTTCTGCTTGGCCCGCGGCACCAGTGTCGAATCCGGGAACTGGTTGATCATGTTCCGGTATTCCTGCTCCGCACGCTGCGCATTGTTGAAGTCGCGGTCCGGCTTCTCCATCTGCTGGTAGTAGATATCGGCTACCTTCATCTGCGCTTCGGCCGCTTCAGGAGCGTTGGGGAAGAAGGTAATGAAGTCCTTGTACTCGGCCTCGGCCTGGGTAAGGGCCGCCGTCCCACCTTCTTTAAACCACGTGTCGCCCACCGCCAGCTTGGCTCGCATACGGAACTCGGAGTCCGGATATGTGTTGAGCATGGTCTGGAGATCGAGCCGCGCCACGTCGTACCGGCCCTTTTTCAGGGCAATCATAGCTTTGTCGAACAGCTCTTTGTCAGGCTGCTTGGAATTAACGGCCGCCAGCGGGTTTGCGCTCAGGTCCTGATCCTTCTTTTTCTTGGGCTTTTTCTCGCGGGCCAGCGCAGCCGAACTTGCCATGACCATCACGGCCAAAGCCGTCACGGCGAATTTTTGGGAAAACCGGTTCATACCACCTCTTAGAGCGAAAACCCGTCGACAAGTTTCGCCGTTACCGAACTGCTCGATCAAAGAATCTTCTTTATCTTACTCGCTGCACCGGCACGGTGGCCGGGCGGGAAGCCGGACGCGCCTTCACTCAAAACCCGGCAAAATTGCACATCTCAATCAGGAAGTGCGTGAGCTCAAAACCTGCTCGCCGGCGGCCTGACGGGCTGCAGCGAGCAGCGCCCGCGCGTCCTGTTCGGGGTGGCCGGCGCCGAAGACCGCGTTACCTGCAACCAGAAGGTCTGCACCCGCTTGGACGACCTGGGCGACAGTATCGTGAGCCACCCCGCCATCCACTTCAATTCTAAATCGGAGGCCCAATTCCTCGCGCAATTGGGCGATGCGGCGGATCTTGTTCAATGAAAAGGGGATGAACTCCTGCCCGCCGAACCCGGGGTTCACGCTCATGATCAACACATGATGCACCATAGGCAGGATTTCAGTGAGCAGATCGACTCGCGTGGCGGGATTGATCACCACGGCCGGCTTCATTCCGCGCTGTTCGATCAGCTGCAGCGTGCGATGAAGGTGCCGGCACGCCTCGTAGTGGACGATGATCCAGTTCGCCCCGGCATCCGCCAGCGCCGGAATGAGGTCGTCGGCATTCTCAACCATCAAATGACAATCAAGAGGCAATTTCGTCGCCCTGCGCAGGCTCTTGACGACTGGCGGACCGAGCGTGAGATTGGGTACGAAGTGCCCGTCCATGATGTCCACATGAATGACGGTCGCGCCGCCCCGCTCCGCCGCGGCCACCTCATCAGCCAGGTGGGCGAAATCCGCCGAGAGTATGGATGCACAGAGCTCGACCATGGCGATTGGATGCGTCCCTTCGAGCCAGTGTATCAGCGGGAAACTGGCTCGTTCCCCGCCGAGATCATGATCTGTGGCAATCCAACGAGCTGACCTCGCCATAATTCGGCGCGGCAAATGACGTGAAACGGGACGAGCTTCGTTCCAATGATCCGTCCAGCTTTTTGAGCAGGATGCGCGAACGAGCACGCATCGCCGGGGTGCCGGATCCCCCTTGCACCCGCAACAGGTCGAGGACGCCGGGGAGCGAAGCGGGATCATGGCGGGTGAGGTCGGCGAGACCCTGGAGGGCAGTGGTCTTCACGATCGAAGAACGATCTTCGAGCAAGCCGGACAGGCTCGAAGCTGCCCTGCGCGCCTCGGCCGTCGTCAAGGACAGCCGTGGCACCGTCAATGCAAGATTCCAGCGCAGCTTGATGAAACGAGCGTCGGCAACAAGCCCCAGCAGCGCCTCTTTGTGTTCGTCGAGGATCCGGCGGAGGGGCGGGCTTGGATCGCGCGAGACCCGTTCCAGCACATCTGCCGCGCGGCTGGCCACACCCGCATCGTCATCCCAGAGCAATTCGATCAGGCGAGTCGCCAGGCCGGGTTGGGCAATGAGGCGCCGGCACACCGTCTTCGCACGCCCCGCGTCGAGCGCATGCCGGCCGACCGCGAGATCGGTACGGAGATCGGCGGGCTTCTTCAAATTCGTCCTCCTTCAGATTGATGCGCTCCCGGTGTTACATTGCAGGAAGCTCAGCCGTCGCCTGGCCGTCCGCAGGTTGTATGATTTGCAGGCCAGGACTCGCGTCGTGAGGGCCGGGCTCGCCCGGCGGAATCAGGATACTTCGCCGCTCTCGGTATCCCTCTTGAAGTCGAGGACCGCGAAAGAAGTATTTTGGAAGAGTTCGTGAGTCGGCCTCCCGTCCACCAAACAATGTCATCCGAACGTCCCCTGTGGGGAAACAATGGTGAGGCATGAACAACATACTCCACCACTACACCAGCGCACTCGGACACGCCGGCATCCTCGCAACGAAGACGATCAGGCCCTCTACCCGGGCTGCCAACCCCAGGGATGCCCGGTACGGCGACGGCCAGTACCTGAGCGACATTGCTCCTGGAACCAAGCGACCTGGACAGCTTTCGTTGATCTTCCTGGGAATGCCCTGGCAGGGAAGACGATTCACCGACTATGTCTCGATTGATACCAGCGGACTGAAGGTGCTTTGCGGGCGAACTAACGTGTTCCTGATCGCGAACGCCAGGCCCCTCGACATCAGCAGGCGACTGGTAGCGCACGGGCAGAATGGGAACGGTCCGGCATGAATACCTACCTATATTCGAAGTGGCTCAACAATCCGGCGGACAGCCCCATGGAGTTCTACAGCGAACTGGATCCCGGGCGATGGGAAGTCCGCAAAGTCGAAGTGTTCCGGGACGGACGTTCCGGCTATGCGTCGACCGTAAAATCCACCGGAAATACGCGGCTTGCCATCGTCCCCATCCCCCCGCTGGCCGATATCTCCAGCCTTGCCGAGTTCGAAACCAGGACCATCACGGCCGATGAATTCGAAGCGGTGTGGAGGCGAGCGACTGCCACATGACGATCCGTTACGTCGAAGGAGATGCAACCGACCCGGCCGGCCCCGGGAAAAAGATCCTCGTCCACGTCTGCAACGACATCGGGAAATGGGGCAAAGGCTTTGTCCTCGCCGTGAGCCGTCGCTGGAAAGAGCCGGAACAAGCCTACAGAGCGGCTTTTACGTCCGCGGTAACTCCACAACTGGGCGATGTTCAATTCGTGCCGGTCTCCGATACGATCACGGTCGCAAACCTGGTAGGACAGCACGGCGTGGCCACCCGCCGAGGCTCTCCGCCAGTCCGCTACGACGCCATCCGGGACGGCCTGAGCAGAGTCGGCACACATGCCCTCGAGCACGCCGCCTCCGTCCACATGCCGCGCATCGGGTGCGGGCTAGCCGGGGGCGACTGGACTCAAATCGAACCGATCATCGCCGAAACCCTGTCCGCCCGGAACATCGATGTGACCGTTTACGATTTCGCTCCGTAAATGGCGAACATCACCGCGCAGCCTGCCCGTCCCCGGCGCCCATGGATTTTGCGGCCACCCGTCCAATGCCTCTGAGGATTCCCTTGATGGGCCAACCCCCTTCGTTGTCTGGGAAGAAAATCTCCCCCGTCCGCTTGGCTTCCGGACGGTAATACCAGCGCTTGAGCAGCGCGAGGTGCCCCTGCCTCTCGGTCAGGGACGAATGGCCGTCGTCCTCCGCAAGCGCGGCAATAGCCGACTCCAGCCGGGATTCCAGCAGTCCCCGAGCCACCCTGGGCGCTCCCTGTTCCCTGGTCCTTGGTCCGTCGTTGATGTTTCCCGGCCCCTGATCCCTGATACCTGATCCCTGGTCTTCGGGCACCGCCTCCAGAGCCAGCGGCTGCGCGAACAGCGAACTCGATCCTGACTGCTCATTCTGGATGCGCATGCCCAGCGTCGAAAACACCGCCGGCCCCCTGAGCCTTCCGTCTTCGAACAGGAAAACCACGACCTCGTCCGGCTCCCCGGAGGCCTGTAAAATGAGCGCCCGCAACTGGCTCAGCGGCCGCACCAGTTCCGGAGCCAGAGCCCGTACGGTCTCCACCTTCTGTACCTGCGCATGGAGTGCGGCGGCCGCCTCAAACTCCAGGTTGGACGAAGCCTCATCGCGCTCCGCGCGCAGCGTCACCAGCCTGCTTTCGCCGCGAGTCGCCAGAAAATGCTCAACCTGCGCGGCTTCCTGCGCATAGCGCTCGTCGGTGCACCCCTTGTAGCACGGGGCGAGACACATCTTCATCTCCGAATACACGCAGCCCGGATGGCTGGGATCAGGACGCAAATCGTCGGTGCACCGGCGCAGCAGAAACAGCTTCAGCGCCTCGTCCGCGAACCGCTCGGCCGTGGCCCGCGATGCAAATGGCCCATACGCCCAATCGGCTTCTCGCTGGTTGGGACGATTCGTGACCGTGATGCGGGGATAAGGATTCCCGCCCAGGTAGCGAATGAACGCCGGTGCGCCCAGATGCATGCGCTCCAATGCCTTGGCGCCGTAGATCTCGGCCAACAGGTCAAACTGCGCGAGCAGCGATTCAAATTCAGAGCCCGTGGGCTTCCATTCAATCCGGCGCACCAGTCCGGCTAGTTGCAGGCGGCGCGGATGTTTCGCCGACGGCTGCAGAAGCCGCTCCAGCCTGTTCCGCAGATTTGGAGTGCGGCCGACGTATGGCTCGGCTCGCTCATTCGCGCCATACAGCGCAAACACCGCCTGCCTTTGTGGCACCTGCGCCAGCGATGCGGGGGCCACGTTGGGATCGAAAACCTGGGATTGGAAGCCGTTACGCACGAGCGCCCTCAAGCTCCGGCGAGAGTCATACCGTCGATGCGCAACGTAGGCGAGGCCACCGAGGAACGAAACACAAGGTCGTTCCCGATCGCCGTCACATTGCGCAACATGTCTTTCAGATTGCCGGCGATTGTGACCTCTTCCACGGCGTGAGTCAGCACGCCATTTTCGATCCACAGGCCCGTCGCACCACGCGAGTAATCGCCCGTCACCAGGTTCACACCGAAACCCATCAGGCTCGTGACGTAAAGTCCCGTCGGCACGCCGCCTATAATCTCCTCCGGAGTCAGTGTTCCCGGCCGCAGATAGAGATTTCCCGATCCAATGCCAGGAGTGCCGGCCAGCCCCCGCGAAGCGTTATGGGTTGATTTCATGCCTAGTTTGCGCGCTGTGTAGGTATTGAGAAGGTAGTTTTTTAGCGCGCCGTCTTCAACCACAACCGTCCGTAGCGACGGCAACCCTTCTCCGTCGAACGGCGACGAGCCAAAGGCCCCCACGCCGCTCGGCAGCAGCATGGCATTGTCGTCAATGATCGTAAGGCCGGGCGCCGCAATCGTTTGCTCGATTTGGCCGGCGAGGAACGAGGCATGCCGCCAGATCGAATCCCCGGAAGCTGCTTCAAACACCGAACCGATCAGCGAACGAGCGACTTCCGGGGCAAAGATGATGGGCACCTGCTGGGTCGGCATCCGCCGGGCTCCCAGCTTGCGTACCGTTCTGCGCGCCGCCTCTCGGCCCACGGACTCCGGAGACTCAAGATCGCCTATCCGGCGCGCCCCCGACCACCAGCCGTCGCGCTGCATATGACCGTTTTCATCAACCGCGAGCGGTGCCGCCGACACACCTGCGTAGCTGGTGCGGTACCCACCCACAAAGCCCCGTGAGTTGGCCAGCACCTTGCGCCCCGTCGACGCCTCGAAACTTCCGCCATTGGAGTTGGTAATGCGGGCGTCAGCCGCGAGCGCCGCCGCCTCGGCTCGTCGCGCCATTTCGATGCGTTCCGGTCCGGGAAGCGAATACACGTCGTCGTAGTAAAGATTTAGATCGCCTGGAACTGAACCGAATTCGGTGGTCTCCGGCAGTCCCGTGCAGGGATCTTCTTCCGTGATGCGAGCCAGGGCTATCGCCCCTTCGACCAGCTGGCGAATTCCCTCCGGCGTCAGATCGCTGGTCGATGTCGAAGCCGATCGGTTGCCCAGAAAAGCCCGCAAGCCCAGTCCCCGCGATCCGGAGTCTTTCAGCGTCTCTACCTGACCCATGCGCACGGTGACACTGAATTCGTCGCCTTCGCGCGCCACGGCTTCGGCATCGCTGGCGCCCGCTTTGATCGCCATCGCGACCACATCGGCAGTAAGTGATTCGAGGTCGAGGCCGGCTACATCGGATTGGGCGACAGCGTTGGGCATGTTCTGAAGCTATCAAACTCGGCAGCATAAACGGATGAACAAGTCCTTCCGAGGATTCAGCGCCCGAGAATCAACGCCCCGTGCCGCCCACCGTCATCCGGTCCAGCTTGATGGTAGGCATACCCACGCCGACCGGTACGCTTTGCCCGTCTTTGCCGCACGTGCCGATGCCTTCATCGAGTTTGAGATCATGGCCGACCATCGAGACATATTTCAGCGCTTCCGGGCCGTTCCCGATCAGCGTGGCGTCCCGCACTGGGGCCGTCACCTTGCCGTCTTCGATCAAGTACGCTTCCGAGGCTGAAAACACGAACTTTCCGCTGGTGATGTCTACCTGACCGCCACCGAAATTCACGGCATACAGGCCACGCTTCACCGAGCGCAAAATATCCTCCGGATCATCGTCCCCGGCCAGCATGTAGGTATTGGTCATCCGCGGCATGGGAATGCAGTGGTAGCTCTCCCTCCGCCCCGAACCGGTGTTGGCGGTACCCGTAAGCCTTGCTGACAATTTATCTGTCAGGTAGCCCTTGAGCACCCCACCCTCGATCAGAACGGTCTCCTGTGTAGGTGACCCTTCGTCGTCCACATTGAGCGAACCCCGCCGGCCCGCCATGGTGCCGTTGTCGACAACCGTCACTTTGGGACTGGCGACCGAGCGGCCCACCAGCCCCGTAAAGGCTGACGTTCCCTTGCGGTTGAAATCCGCTTCAAGGCCGTGTCCGACAGCTTCATGCAGCAGCACCCCGGGCCAGCCCGGGCCAAGTACCACCTGCATCTCGCCCGCCGGAGCCGGGACCGCGCCCAGTTGCAGAATCGCGCCCCGCGCCGCTTCCCTGGCCAGGCTCTCCGGGCTTTTGCTGTCAACGAACTGCAGCAGGCCCGCGCGCCCGCCCGCGCCCGCCGAACCTCGCGTGGTATTCGCGCCTTCTTTGGCAATCACAAAAGCATTGAGCCGGCACAACGGCTGGACGTCGCTGGCAAACGAGCCGTCAGACCCAGCCACCAGGATGCGCCGCAATTCCTCGCTGTAGCTCGACCTGACCTGCACAATCCGGGCATCGAAGGCTCGCGCTGCACGGTCAACGCGCAGAATCAATTCCAGCCGGGCCGCCAGGTCCAGATCAAATCCGCCCAGCGGAACAGGATACAAATCGGCCACCGGAGAATCCATAAAAGCCTGAACCGGCTGCTTCGCCGGACCTGAGGCAATCAGCGCCGCCGTCCGCGCCGCATGCACCAGGCGGTCGGGATTGAGGTTGTCGGTGTACGCATAGCCCGTCCGTTCGCCCGACAGAACCCGGATCCCGCAGCCGGCGCTCGTGCCCTGGCTTGCCGACTTGACGATCTGCTCATCGACACCCAGGCTGATCGCCGTAACCGACTCGAAATACAAGTCGGCATAGTCGCCGCCGGCCGACAGGGCTTCGCCGAGGCAGCGCTCCAGCAACCGCTCCGTTATGCCGAATTTTTCAAAGAAATAGCGCTTGTGGCTGGCTTCGGGGGAGGGGACTTTTTGAATCATCGTACCTACCAGTCTACGCCATCTTTCAATCCATCAGAAATCGCATCTGGCCGGTCAAACCGGGTTTCCTCTCTTGATTCACTTTCACCAGATCTCAACAGGGCGGCATCTATCGCTGGGATCGGGCCAGTGCTACAGTCAAGCCATGAAGAAAACTTTGCTCGCCACCCTGCTCCTGTTGGTCATTGCTGCGCCTGCATTTGGCGCAACCAAACATCACCGGCACCACAGGACCCACCATCATCACCACACCGCAGCGTAACCGGATTCGGCCCTCAGCCTGACAGTCGACCGGGGCCGAAACCGACCGCATTTTCATCCTCAGAAAGGCATGGTAAGGTTCGTCCCATGACCTCCGGGCACGATCCGCGCTATCCCATCGGGCAATTCTCGCCCTCCCATCCCATTGCCTCTGAAGGCCGCACTACGCAGATTGAGGTTCTGCGCCGGCTCCCGGCGCGCCTCCGCGATGCTGTCCACGGCCTGGATGACACCCAACTCGACACACCTTACCGCGAAGGCGGGTGGACAGTGCGTCAATTGGTCCATCATGTTGCCGATAGCCACGCCAACGCCTACATCCGCTTCAAGCTCGCGCTGACCGAACACGCGCCCACCATCAAGCCTTACGACGAAGGAGCCTGGGCCGCTCTGCCCGACAGCCGCCTTCCCGTACAGGTCTCACTGCCCATCATCGAAGGCCTGCATGCTCGCTGGGTCGCACTCATTGAATCGATGCCGGACCCGGCTTTCGGCAAAGTCTTCAATCATCCCGAACGCGGACAACAAGATCTTGCCACCACGCTCGCTCTGTACGCCTGGCACTCCCGCCACCACACGGCGCATGTCACCGGGCTACGCGATCAGATGAGATGGTAAATCGCCAGTGACTGAGGAAAGAGCCTGGTCGAAGTCGCGCGCCACACCGGCGGCCGAAACTGTCGCGCCAGCCGCCCTGGCCGCAGCCATCGAAGAGTTCCTTGCCGAATATTGTGCCGCGGTCGTGCTCGAGGAAGGTCGCGTCCTGTTCGAGATGCGGACCGCGCGCTATTCCGTCACCGAGTCGCACGGGCGCTGCCTGCTGCAGTTATGGAGCGAGGAACGAAACCTCGTCCGCACCGTCGTGGACATGCAGGTCCGCCCACATAGCCTGCGCCTTCTGACCCGCCGGATGGGCGCACTCAAACCCCAAGCCCTGGATCTCGTTCCATCACTCGACCGCCGCACTCCGACAGCGCGCGACTCGGCCCGGCGTAACTATCAACGCCTGCTGGAACGCGTCTTGACCCGCCATTTCAACGGAGCGAAGGTAGATGCGTTGCGCTCGGCCATGGATCTTGAACACAGCTTCGGGCCCGCTTATGCCCGAGGCCGACTCTTGCTGGGAACCTCGGCGGACGCGGTGATCGGGGTTGGCAGCGCCGAGTCCTCACCCACCATCGACGGCATCCTTACTCTCGGTTTGCTCTGGCTGGACTACTGCCGCCAGCACACCGAGAGCCGGCGTCACGTCGGAGCGCTCAAGGTGATCGTACCGGCCGGTTCGGCCCGCACCACCGCAGAGCGAATGGCGTGGCTGAATCATGGCTCTGCTGATTTCCAACTCTTCTCCCTCGATGAACGCAGCGAAGAACTGGTGAGCGTCGATTTCCGCGATACCGGCAATCTTGAGTCCCGGTTGGTTCACGCGTTCTCGCGCGAAGCCGCTCTTGAACGTTGCCGCCGCGGGATGGACCATCTGCTCGCTCTTTTGCCGGATGATGCCCGCGCTCGCGTCGAAATTCATCCGCGGTCGCCAACCGACGTGGGCTTGTTGCTGCATGGCCTTGAGTTCGCGCGCGTCCATCACGGCTCGGCAACGAATTCATTCCACCGCGAAGATGAAATAACCTTTGGCGCCGGTGCCAACGAGACATCCCTCACAGATGACAACCAGGAACTTTGCCGCGACCTCTGCGCGAGGCTCTTCCGAAGCCGCCATCCGGAAGGCCGGCATAACGATCCTTTGTTCCGTCTCCAGCCGGAGCGCTGGCTCGAATCCCGCCTGCGCTCGGAGATTGCGGAACTCCGCCCCGGGCTGCGCACCGACATCCTCTACTCGCAGGTCCCCGCCCTCTCCAACCTTGAGCGCGGCATGTTAGACCTCCTCACTCTGGATGCGGCCGGCCGCCTGCACGTTATCGAGGTAAAGGCCGGGGACGATCTGCATCTGCCCATGCAGGCACTCGACTACTGGATCAGGGTGCGTGCGCTGAATGATGACCGGCAGCCGGTGGCTGGCGGTCGCCCATTGTCAGCCTTCGAACGGCAAGGATACTTTTCCGGCGTCGAGGTCTCCGCCGCGGCTCCTCGCCTCCTTCTCGCTGGTCCGGCCTTGCGCATTCACCCCGCCAACGAACCGGTCTTGCGCTATCTCTCGCCCCAGATAGAGTGGGAACTTGTCGCTTTGGGGGAAGACTGGCGCCGCAATCTGAAAGTGATCTTCCGCAAGCGTGGACCCGCTTAGTGCTGCACGCTAGTGAATGAGCGGTCTCTCAGACCCGACCCCGGGTGTTGCGCTCCTCGAGAGGATGGCCATCCCCACTGTGCAGAGCTACATGCGGCTGCTACACTCGCCCTTCAGAGCTTAAGATTCCGCTTACCATCGCCGGAGGCAATGTGCCCGAAACCCAGACCGTGGTTTTCCAACCCTTCGTCTCGCCCGACAAGCGGCCTCCGGAATTTACATTGCGCGCCCTGCTGCTGGGGTCGGTGTTCGGGATCATCTTCGGAGCGGTCACGGTATATGTGGGTCTGCGCGCGGGCCTCACCGTGGCCGCCTCTATCCCCATCTCGGTACTGTCCATCAGCATTCTGCGCGCCTTCGGACGCGCCTCCATCCTCGAAAACAACATCGTGCAGACCACCGGCAACGCCGGCCAGTCAATCGCTTCAGGCGTTATTTTTACGTTGCCCGCGCTCGTCTTTCTCGGCTTCGAGCTCGAGTACATGCGTATCTTCATGCTCGCACTGATCGGCGGCTGGCTGGGCGTCCTGTTCATGATCCCGCTGCGCCGCCAGCTCATCGTGCAGGAACACGGCGCGCTTCCCTACCCCGAAGGAACCGCCTGTGCCGACGTGCTGATGGCCGGCGAAAAGGGCGGCTCGCTCGCCAGCCGCGTCTTCCTCGGCCTTGGGCTTGGCGGTCTCTACACCTTTTTCCAGAACAAGAACCTGTTCCGGGCCTGGCCTGGATCCCCCGAGTTTCAACCCGACTTCGGACCGCAGCATGTGCTCAAGGGCGCATCGATCAATGCCGACGCTACGTCTGAATACCTCGGCGTTGGCTACATCATCGGGCCCCGCGTGGCCGGCGTCATCTTTGCCGGCGGAGTGTTTTCCTGGCTGGTCGTCATGCCGTTGATGTACTTCTTCGGCAAGGGCCTGGCAGGTCCGGTTTATCCCGGACAGACACCGATCGCGGACATGGCGCCCAGCGATTTATGGGCCACATACATCAAGCCAATGGGTGCCGGTGCCGTTGCTGCCGCCGGCCTCATCACCCTGCTCAAGACCATTCCCACTATCGTCGGCGCGCTCACGGCCGGCATCCGCACCATGCGACCAGGAGCCGGCCCGAAAGCCCAGCCCATCCGCACCGAAGACGACCTCTCCATGCGCGTCGTGCTCATCGGCTCGGTCCTCATCGTGGCCTGCATGTTCCTCTTTCTGGAATTCAAGCCCGTGCCCGGCGCCTTCGTGGGATGGGCCGCAAACCTGGCCGCGTCTCTCCTGGTCGTGGTGTTCGGGTTTCTGTTCGTCACTGTAAGTTCGCGAATCGTAGGCCTTGTAGGTTCCTCTGCCAGCCCCGTATCTGGCATGACCATCGCAACCTTGATGGCCACTGCCGCCGTCTTCCTTGTGCAGGGCTGGACCGCCCCCGCCTTCGGAGCCCTGGCCATCACCATTGGCGGCGTGGTCTGCATCGCCGCCTCCAACTCAGGCGACACCTCGCAGGACCTCAAGACCGGCTACATCATCGGAGCAACTCCCCGGCTTCAACAGATCGCTCTCATGATCGGCGTCGTCGTGTCCACGGTTGTAATCGGGTCCACCCTGAACCTGATGAATACCGGCCTTCAGGAATTTCACGCCGCCGCCCAGCCCTGGAACCTGCAAGCATCGCATCCCGGCGTGTCTGTCCAAACGGATACCCATCACCTGCCAAGTGAAATCCGCGTCGTGGCCGCGGACAATAGCGCGAGCACGCATCAGAGATCCGAATACCTCGTCCTCAACGCCATCGGCTCAACGGAACTCCAGGACGGCAAATATCTTTACTCGCCCGCCACCGGCCGCATCGAGGTTCACTGGATCCAGGGCATCGGCAGCGCCAGCGCCCCCGCACCGCAGGCCCGCCTCATGGCCACCGTCATCAACGGCATCCTCAGCCGCAAACTTCCCTGGGGGCTGGTGCTGCTGGGTGTTTCGCTGGTGATTGCAGTCGAGCTTCTCGGTGTCCGCTCGCTCACCTTTGCCGTCGGCGCCTATCTGCCCATTGGCACCACCCTCCCCATCTTCGTTGGAGGAGTAGTTCGCTGGCTGGTCGATCGCGCCGCCCTGCGCTCGGGTGACTTCGAAGCAGAAAGCGATATCTCTTCGGGCTCGCTGTTCGCGTCGGGCCTCATCGCCGCCGGGGGAATCGCCGGCCTCATTGGCGTAGCCCTCAAAGCCGTCGAAGCCACCTACTTCAGCAATCGCGACCTGCTCAACCTGCCTCACACATTCCTCGATCATGACATCTTCTCTGTCATCGCCTTTGGCCTGCTTGCCTATTCGCTCTACTATTTCGCCCGCAAGCCGCTGAACAAATAGCGCGCAGAACTGGCCCGTTCAAAGCGGGAATTACGCTTACCTCTTTGAATGGAAAGGAAGACCAATGGCCTCCGTCTGGGATGAAATCGAGCAGAAGCTTGTTGAACTCTACAGCCTTCCCCATAACCGGATGCGCTTGCCCGCCGGTGCAACAGCGGCGATCGAAGCCAAACGGAAAGTTGCGGAAATCAGGTCTGGGATGAGCACTGTTTCGCCGGAAGACTACACCGGGCCGAAGCTCTTCCTTCGGGTTGTTGGATCGGCAAACAGGGCTTATTCCGGAGAGTGGTGGTTCGACGCCAGCATCCTGGATGATCTTGAGAAAGCATATTCGCGCGTTTATTTTTCAGCGTCGGATAAGAAACGTGCACTGCGGGACATGCTCCGCGAACTGCTCGCCGTCTCGACCGAATGGAACACGTTCTCGGAGGTCTGGGCGCTTGCGCTGCCGTCTGGCGAAAGACTTCGCGGCTACGGTGGACCAGGGACAGCCCAAAAATTGTTTGCCAATCTGCCCCTGTCAGACAAAGCGAATCGACTGCTGGTTGGAAAGGCTCACCAGATTTACTTCCCCGTGAAGAACCCGCTCTGGGTGCAGCAGTACCAGAGTCTGGCTTGACGGGTGAGGTTGGTTGATGAAGGGGCTTTCCTCTTTGCCGGCACGTCGATCCTGGCCGCCAGCCAAAACTGACCGGATCAAAGCGGTATCCTTGTAAAAACCAATGACTACCGCAATCAGCACGCCTTTTGATGTCCTTCCGCAGCAGTTTGGCAGCGACAACTACGCCGGGATCTGCCCCGAAGCGTGGGCCGCCATGGAAGAAGCCAATCGCGGCTTCGCGCCGGCTTACGGCGAAGACATCTGGACCGAACGCGCGGCCAATGCCTTCCGCACGCTGTTTGAGAAAGACTGCGAGGTTTATTTTGTCTTTAACGGCACCGCCGCCAACTCTCTGGCCCTCGCGTCACTCTGTCAGTCTTATCACGGAGTAATTTGCGCCGACACGTCGCACGTCGAAACCGATGAATGCGGTGCGCCTGAATTCTTTTCCAACGGGTCCAAGCTCCTCATCGCCCGTTCCAATGAGGGCAAAATACTGCCCGGGTCCATTCATGAACTAGCGACCCGACGCCAGGACATTCACTATCCGAAGCCGCACGTGGTGACCATTACCCAATCCACGGAAACTGGAACTGTCTATTCCCCTGCGGAGTTGCGCGCCCTCTCCGAGGCCAGCAAGTCTCATGGGCTCTCGCTGCACATGGACGGAGCCCGCTTCGCCAATGCCTGCGCCCACCTCGGCCTTTCACCCGCTGAGATGACCTGGAAAAGCGGGATAGATGTGCTCTGCTTTGGGGGGACGAAGAACGGTTTGGCCATAGGCGAGGCTGTCATCTTTTTTAACTCCCAGCTCGGCGCGGAATTCGACTATCGCTGCAAGCAGGCCGGCCAGCTCGCTTCCAAGATGCGCTTCCTCACCGCTCCCTGGGTCGGCCTGCTCGAGACCGGTGCGTGGCTGCGCAACGCTGAACACGCCAATCGCTGCGCGACGTATTTCGCCGAACAAATTCGCGCCATCCCGGAAATTCGAATCGCCACTCCGGTCGATGCCAATGCCGTGTTCGTTCTCGCCGCGGACTCGATTCTCGATGGACTCCGTCAGCGCGGATGGCGTTTCTACACCTTCATCGGCGGGGCTGCCCGTTTTATGTTCGCCTGGGACACCAGCCTCGCGCGTATCGACGCGCTGGTCAGCGACCTTCGCGCCTGCTGCGCCGGATGATGCCCGCTCATGTTAATAAATCTGCCAGTACTCGACCGTGCGGGCCACCCCTCGGCATCGTCCAGGCATCGTAATCCGGAGCAGTCTGCCGGACTTCTTTTGCCCGGTAAGACCGGAGGCGATTTTTATGTCCAGCGCAAAGAAATGTGCCAACGCCGCTTGTAGCTGCGTGCCCACCGATAAGTCGAAGTATTGCAGCGCACACTGCGAAGGTATTGCCAACAAGACGGAGATTACCTGCACCTGTGGCCACCCGGGTTGCACCGGACATGTGTGACGCGGGGTTACCTTCCTCACGTCACTGAAACCCGTGCGATGCGGCGATAAGTCAATTGTCACCGCATCGCAAGTAAAATCTGGCAAACCAAGGTCTCGGCGTGGATAGCTGTAAGACTGTCCCTGCTCCGGGTTAGAATCCAGACAACGATGCGTCTCCACCGCCGTTTTGGCGAATGTAAGCTTTGGCGTCAAATTTCTTTGAAGTCGATGCACCGGTCATGGCCCGGACAACCCCAAACACCGGCCGGTCAAACCACGGGCGATCATGCTTGCCTACTATGGCCCACGCGATCCCTGCATAACCATTCGGGTCTCGTCCGTCGAGTTCGTATTTGTCGTTCAAAATGACTGCCCAGTCAAACGCTGTCGCCGGATCCGGCGACCATTCTAGAATCTTTTTGGCCCAGTACATGCGCATGTAGTTGTGCATCCAGCCGCGATCGACCATCTCCCGCTGCGCCGCATTCCACAACTCGTCATACGTCTCTCCCCGCTCCAGTTCTTTCAATGTGTAGCGCTGCGGCCGCGAGTCGCCGGCATGCTCGGTAAGAGTTTTTTGTGCCCAGGGCTCGGCGCATTTCCAGTTGTCATAGTTCTCGTTGTGGCGCACGAACAGCACCGACAATTCCCGCCATCCTATCAACTCATTGAGATATTTTTCCCGCGCCGCGGCAGTTGCCTTACCTCGTTTTACCGCATCTTCCACAGCGAGGGCGATGGTGATGGGGCTGATGTTGCCGAAGTGCAGGTAGGGCGACATGCGGCTGGTCCCCTTCACTTCGGGATGATTGCGCCTCTCCTCATAATGAACCAGGCCGTTTTCAACGAAGGCATCGAGTTGCTTCAATGCAGCATGGGTCCCGCCAATGAATGTGTCCACGGGCGGAACGCTCCGGTCCAGTTGATTGAAGCCCCTGGTGATGTCATGGCGCAGCGATTCCTGCGAGAGTCCGCGCGGCTTCTTCCATGCGTATTGAGGTGTCGCGCTTTTAGGCTCAACCAGAAACTTGGGCAGTTGCGCATTCAGATGAGGACGCAGATGCTGCAGCATGAAGAAGGTGCGGCCGAACAACTTCGACGGCACCACGACATCAGCATCCACAGTCCAGTACGGAAGTTTTAGCCTCCTGGCCAACACCGTTCGCCAGCGCTCCGGCTCGCGACATGGGTTCTCATCGCCTATGAGCAGCCCGGCCTCAACTTCGTCGAGGAAGGCTTCGAGTGAATTGTCGGGATGGCGACGCAAGACAAATCCCACTCCACGTTCCGCAGCGTCCTCCTCTACATCCCGCAACCCCTCCTGGAGAAAATGGTAGTGACGAATATTGGCGTTGGGGTAATTGGGAATGACCGAGAAGTACACCACCACCGGGAGGCCGAGCACGTTGGCCGCATCGATCGCCACATCTACCGCCGGGTTATGATGAATGCGCATCGCGCGCTGCATCCAGTAGACAACGCACTTGGCGTCCTCACGGGGACTGCCTTCTCGTCGCACCGTCACTCTCGGATCACCGGAAAGACGGTTCAATCCCGAAGGCGCGCCGGAATTTTCGTTCGTTTCGCTCAAGTCTTCTTGACCTCGGATATGATTCTGTCTCTCAGGAGCATTCTCGTTGACCGACGCCCTCGCTGACGAGAGTGCCTACACTTCCTGATGTGCGATTGGTGTCCCGGAAACAGAAAAGCGGCACACTTTAAGTGACGCCAAAACCACAACTGCTGGTGAAGGCGACGAACGATCCTCGCAAGTTCGCCGCGTTTATCAAATAATCCGAACAGGAGGTGCACATGAGTTCTGTCACTGATCGAGGCATTGCCTCGATCTCAAGTTCCCATTCATTTGCGGACACACTCCAGCGCTTCAGGGCGTTGCTGCAGCAGAAGAGCATTACACTGTTCGCAGAAATCGATCACAGCGGAGAAGCCGAGAAGGCGGGGATGTCGATGCCCCCCACCAGGGTCCTCATCTTTGGCAACCCCGCAGCAGGCACCCCGCTCATGCTCGCCGCCCCCACCACTGCCCTCGACCTTCCTCTCAAAATCCTTTTCGCCGAGCAACAAGACGGAAGTGTTCTTCTTTCCTGGAACGATCCCGTTTACCTGCAGTCCCGTCACGGATTTCCCGCGGATATGGTTCGCAACATTGCGGCAGCGGCGGCGCTGGCATCCGCGGCAGTATCCTAGCGAATCCCACTCCCGGCCGACACAAATAGAAAGGGCCGCCTGCCGGCAGCCCTTCGGTAAGCTTCGAGGTTAGTTGGCTCTTTACCAGCGCCCCCACGCGCGGCTGAAGTAGTCCGACAGTGTCATGCCCACCAAGGCGAGAAACGTGAACAGGCCCGCGCCTACCGTCAACTTGGTCAACTTCGAACTGTACTTGACGTGCATAAAGAAAAGCACGACTATCGTGGCCTTCACCACCGCAATCAAAAGCGCCACGATCGGGTTGAAAACGCCCAGCTCAAGGTACGACGCAAAGACCGTAAGCCCAGTCATGATCAGCAACGCGGTGCCCACGATGATGTAGATCCGCGGACTGACGACATGGTCGTGCGTGTCGTGGAGATCATGCAGCTTTTGATCATGTTGCGACAGATTTTCGTGGTGTTCAGTCATAGTTGCTCCCTATCCATGCCTGCTGATCAGGTAGAGCAGCGGGAACAGAAAAATCCAGACGATATCGACAAAGTGCCAGTAGAGCCCGAAATTCTCGACAAATGTAACATGGCCCGTAGTGTAGGCCCCCGCTCGCGCGCGCAGGATCATGTATCCGAGAATCGCGATACCTATGATCATGTGCAGCGCGTGCATACCGGTCATGGCGAAATATAGCGAGAAGTACACTTCGGTGTGCCGTGCCATATCGAGCGGCAGCGGCTTGTCGCCGTATTGCTTCCCTGCCTCATCGCTGGCCGGATCGACAAATGACTTCACGCTGTAGTGAAAACCCGGAACATGGTGCTTTTCAATCTTCTCCGAGTACTCGATGGTCTTGATTCCCAGGAAGATGATGCCCAGGATAAAAGTCAGCACCAGGCACAGCACTAGTCCGCTCTTGCGGCGCGTCTCCGCGCACCACACGCCCATCGCCATCGTAAAGCTGGAACTGATCAGCACGCCGGTGTTCAGCGTGCCCCATAGAATACTGAGCTGGTGCGAAGCCGCGACAAAGGCCGGATAGTACCAGTTGCGATAGATGAGGTAGGCAGTGAACAGGCCACCGAAGAACATGATTTCCGTCAACAGGAACAGCCACATCGCGAAGCTGGTGGCATCCACCTGCTGCTCCATCGACTCAAAGTGGTGACGCTGATACGGCGGATGGTGATGGTGATCAGCCACCGCCACCGATGCGTCGTGAGCGATAACCGGACTATCCGACACTGGTCGTCACCTCTTTTTCGTTTTGTTTTTCGAGCCACTCGTAGTCATACGCATCGTGATCCACGATCGGCGTTTCCACAAAGTTCTCCGTCAACGGCGGCGACTGAATCTGCCATTCCAGACCAGTGGCTTGCCAGGGATTGTTTCCCGCAATCTCTCCGTATTTCAGCGACCAGGTAAGGTACAGGATGGGAAGGAGGTAGCCCACGCCCAGAATGGTCGCGCCCGCGGTCGAGAACACATTGAGGATCTGGAACTCAGGAGGATAGGCGGCGTAACGGCGCGGCATACCCAGCGTGCCCAGAATGAACTGCGGGAAGAACGTGAAGTTAAATCCGATGAACGTGATCAATGCCGCGAGCTGCGAGATCTTCTCCGGGTACATGCGCCCCGTCATCTTGGGCCACCAGAAATGGATGCCCGATAAGAACGCCATCAGCATGCCACCCACCATGACGAAGTGAAAGTGAGCCACGATGAAGTAGGTCTCAGTCAGATGAATATCCGTGCCAGTCGTTCCCAGGAAGACGCCTGTCAGTCCGCCGATGGTAAACAGTCCCATGAATCCGAAGGCATACAGCATAGGCGTCTCGAACGTGATCGAACCCTTGTACAGCGTGAACGACCAGTTGAAGATCTTGATCGCCGAAGGGACCGCCACCAGCATGGTCAGCAGCGAAAACACCAGGGTCGAATAGTTTGAGACACCCATGATAAACATGTGGTGTTCCCAGACGAAGAACCCGAATACCGCGATCGCTACCGACGAGAAAGCCACAGCAGTGTAGCCGAAGACCCGCTTGCGGCTGAAGGTCGAAATAACCTCCGAGATTACGCCCATTCCCGGCAAAATCATGATGTATACGGCGGGGTGCGAGTAAAACCAGAACAGGTGCTGGAACAAAATTGGATCGCCGCCCTTTGCCGGGTCAAAAACGCCGATGCCAATGGTGCGCTCCAGCGCCACCAGCACAATCGCGATCGCCAACACCGGCGTCCCCAGCACCATCAGGATGCTGGCCGCGTAGTTCGACCACACAAACAGCGGCAACCTGAACCACGTCATCCCCGGCGCGCGCATTTTGTGAATGGTCACGATGAAGTTGAGCCCGGTGAAGATGGAGCTGAATCCGGCGATGAAAACCGCGATCCCTGTACTGAGGACGTTGGTGTTGACATAGTGCGTCGACAGCGGCGTGGTGAAGGTCCAGCCCGTGTCCACGCCCCCGGAGATCATCGTGTACAGCACCAGCACGCCGCCGGCCATATAGAGATACCAGCTCAGCAGGTTGACCTTGGGAAGCGCGAGGTCCTTGGCGCCGATCATGATCGGGATCAGGAAATTGCCCAGTGTCGCGGGTACCGACGGCACCAGGAACAGGAAAATCATCACGACGCCGTGCATGGTGAACACCTTGTTATAGGTGTCCGTGGCCATCAGGTCAGACTGCGGCGTCAGCAGTTCCAGACGAATCAATCCTGCCAGTGAACCGCCGATAGCAAAGAAGAACGTAATCGAGATCAGATAGAGAATTGCGATCCGCTTATGATCGCCAGTCAAAAGCCAGCTCAGAAGACCATTCTCTTTATTCAGAAAATTGGTCTTGGGAACCCTGGCTGTCGCCTGGTCGGGAAGACTGACAATTGTGCTGCTCATTGCTTCACCGTCCCTTGTGATGCGGGAGTTGGACTCCCAGGCTGATGCGCGACGTTCGCGGTCTTGCCTTCGCCTTCCGGCAGCAGCCCGGTTGTGTTCAGCGTCTGTTCAACGCGGTCGTTGGAATTAAGATTCTTGATGTATTCAACCAGTGCGATCACGCCGTCTTCGCTGATCTGCCCCTGGTAAGTGGGCATGATCGGCGCATAGCCCTGGGTTACATGCTCGGAAGGATTCAGGATCGCCTCGCGAAGATATGCCTCGTCGGCCAAGGCCCTCTGCCCATTGCTGAGCATCAGATGCGACCCGTAAACGTTGGCTAGACTTGGTCCCCGTGAATCGGGCCTGCCGTTATGGCATGCATTGCAGCTCAGGCTGGCGAACAGCCGCTCGCCGTTTTGCGCCAGAGACATTCCACTGGTCGACTCAGAGAGCCATTTTTTGTAGTCATCAGGAGTGAGCACCGTGATCTCGCCGATCATGGCCGAGTGCGATGTGCCGCAATACTGGGTGCAGAACAGGTGATATTTTCCCGGCGTAGTCGCCTCGAACCACACCGATGTATAGCGGCCGGGGATGGCTTCACGCTTCACACGAAAGGCGGGTATGGAGAAACTGTGGAACACATCCTGCGAAATGATCGTCAACTGTACCGGCTGACCCGTAGGCACGTGCAGGGCATTGATCTCGTGCTGGCCGCCAGGGTGTTCCGCTTTCCACATCCATTGCTTGCCCACCACGTAAATATTCATGGCGTTGGCAGGTGGCGTGTACACACGGAAATAAATCAGAGCGCCCCATACAAACATGATCAGGAACAACCCAAGCGGAATAATGGTCCAGGTCGCTTCCAGCAGGGTCGAGCCCTCGATCTGGACTGCGACCGGATGGCGCTTGCGGCTGTAAAGAACGGAGAAGGTCGTCACCAGAAGGATCACGATCGTCAAGCCGATGAGGCTTACCAGGACCATGAAAAAATACAGCGCATCCATCTGCGGCGCGATCTTCGACGCCTCAGGCGGAAACAGCGCAAAATCCACCATCCACTTGACGAGAAATTGCCAGAGTACTGGACTGATATGGTTCATTCCTTTATCCGTTCACCTTCGTTCCGGTTCCCATCGTCGCTGACACAGCAGGATGGTTGTACCTCACATCACGGCGGAACATCAGAAACATGAAGCCGCCCAGCGTCAGCATCGTGACCAATCCTCCCAATTGCACCACCCGCGCGACGATCAGCGAGTGCTTGTTGGTGCCGGGATCGTAGTGATAGCAGTAAGTCAGGATGTTATCCACCGGCGATCCGATCTTGTTTGCGGATGCTTCCACAAGGCCCAACCGCAAATCTTTGGGTGAGTACTCCACCCCCATGTAGTACTGGGCGAGCTTTCCCTGCGGCGTAACAATTTGAATTGAACTGGCGTGCGCGTACTGATTCAGCTTGCCGTCGGGACCGGGAATCTTGGTGTAACCAAACCCGACTGCGGTCGTGAGCGCATCGATGTTGGCTTGCGTTCCGGTCAGGAAATGCCAACCACCCGCTGTTTCGGGATGCCCGTAGCGCTTCAGATAAGTTCGCTTCTTCGAGGCGGCCAATTCCGGCCCTTCGCTCGGATCGATGCTCGCCACGATCACATCGAAATCCCTTCCCGGGACAAAATTAACCATCTGCAGCGCGCCAGTCAGGCCGTTCAACTCCTCTGAGCACAACATCGGGCACTGGTAGTAAACAAGGGCGAGAATGGCCGGCCGTCGGCCGAAATAGTTGCCTAGTTGGACCTGCTTGCCTGTCTCATCGTTAAAGCTGAGGTTCAGTGGCACCTGTCCGTTAAGGTGCTGGGCGATGCCGATCTTGTCGAGCACAGGCGACTTGGTATTGGCCGGCCCCATTTGCTTGTCGCCATAACCAGACACCTGCCCGATCGCCCAAGGCGCGCACCACGCCGCTGCCATCAAGGCGGCGGCCGCAGCGTGCAAAATTCTCCGAATTTTGAATTTGTACTGCATTATCCCTGCTTAACTCCGGTCGATTCCCGACCCGCGTCATCTGCTCATTCGCGCTTTAAGCCGCATCCCTACTCGTGCGTTGCATGCTCTCCGCGGGCGTTCTCTGCTTGCTTCTGATCAACTTCATACCCCGTGCGCGCAAAACCGTTGGTCAACGGGATCGTCACGCCGGGCTCGTGGTCGCCCGCCATCTCTGCAGCCTTCTGCGCCGTCGGCGCTACCGGCAGTCCCCGCTGCGCGATCAATTCCATGGCGCGTTCAATCGGAATTCTTACTTGCCCCGGTTTCCCATCGACTCGCGAATAGTTGTTTAGAAGCAGGTCCTCGTGCTCGTGAAGCTCCATCAGGTCCTGGCTGCCATCGCCGCTATCGCTCTGCAGTCGCGGTGTGGGAAACTGCTGCGTCAGGGCCGCTACCTTGTTTTGTAACTCCGGATTGTTGGCCAGATTGCCAAGCTGCCGCACGTCCACCGACTTGGTCCACTTGCTGTTGGGCCCGTCCTGCTTGTCCATCCAGGAGTTAATGACTTTGCCGATGCCATAACACAGAACGCCGGTGACCGCTACGAAGATGGCCAGGGCGGTGAGAAACACCATGATCCCCGTGACCCGTACATCAGAGAGCTCATACCCGGAAGAGGCGTCAATCTCTTCCTTGCGCGGCCCGTGGGGACTCAGTTCATCGTCGCTACGCATGTGCATGTTCGGGCTCCAGAATCTCCGCCAGGTGCGGATCGTTGGTCGGTACCAGAGGACGCGTCTTGAGTTGCATGCAGAAGTAAGCCACCCAGAAGCCCACCAGCGCCACGGGCACTGCGATGTACTCCAGGATTCCCCAGCTGAAATGCAGGTTGCGCGCCGCATCGCGGAAGTTCGGTTCAATCAGCCAGAACAAATCGAAGGCCTTGGCGAAGATCATCCAGCGGCACACCATCACCATGCGCTTCTTGTTGCGTTTAATGTCACGCGACAACAGCAGCGAGAACGGAACCACCCAGTGAAAGAGGAAGTCCAGGGTGATGATGATGCCCCAGTTGCCGCGAATTCGATCGAGATACCAATTGATCTCTTCCGGCAGGTTACCCGACCAGATAATCAAAAACTGCGAAAATGCGAGATAGATATTCAGCATGACAAAGGCAAATGTAAATTTGCCCATATCGTGCTGCTCCGTCTGCCGCAGGATGGTGCGGTAAGGCTCGGCCTTCGACAGCGAAATCGAAACCATGATTCCCAGAGCGAGGACCGAGTACCCCTGGCCGACGAGGAACAGCAGTCCATACACCGACGAGTACCAGGTGGGGTCGAGCGACATGACCCAGTAGATCACCGCCGCCGTCATGGTCAGCGAGTAGACCACGATTCCGGGACCGGAGATATTTTCGAACTTTTTTATCCAGTAGGGCGTGTTCAGGGGCGAGTCGGCGTCACGCTTCAGCGCCAGCGCGTTCAATCGCCACGCGTAGAAACCCCAGATCGCGAAACACAGGACGCTGATTACGATAAACGAGGTCGAGTTCAGCATCGGACGCTTCCACTGGATCGCGTGCTCGATCACTTCAAGGAAATCCGGGCTGATCAGACCCTTCCTGACGCCGTCGTCGATCAGGTCATGATTGGCCCACATGTACAGGCGCTTGTGCATGACCGCGATAACCAACCAGTAAATGAAAATCAGTGGAAGCGTCCGGCTCATCGCCTCCAGGGGCCGGCGGAGCAAGAGACCCCACTTCCCTCCCGAGCAGTACTGCACCATAAGCAAGGCGAGTCCGCCGACGCACCATCCAAACGTTAGCATCAGGCCGAGAAGCCATGCGCGCACCACGTGATCGATCGAGTGGTCCAGCAGCGCCAAGACCGCTGCAACCACGCTGAAGACCAAGCCGACAACCAACGCGCGCGACCGCCAGGCATCGACCAGAGGCGGTGCACTCAAGTCTGCGGGGAGCGTCTTGGCGTGAGATTCGTGAGCCATTCCTGTTCCTTCTGTGCTGATCCGTTACTTGCTCTTGCCCGGCGTCGTGGCAGGGGTCGAGGTCTTGGTGTTCTGAATCTTGATCGCGGGATCGGGTGGATTAGCCGGAGCCATTCCAGGCGTCCCCTCGCTGGCAACGTGCGGATACGCCTGAACCGCGGTCTGCGGCACAGTCCAGGGTTCAGCGTAGGCCGCACTCAAATTTTCACTCTCGGCAACTTCCTTCAAGCCGCGCACCTGCACGCCTGAAGGCACATCCCCGTCTTTAGCAGCCTGGCTCAACTGAAGAGCCCTGATATAGGCGGCAACCGCCCATCGATCCGAAGGAGTGAGTTGCGCCGAATAGTCCGGCATGGCGCCGTAGCCGTTGGTCATCACGTAGAAGTAATGGGACAGGGGCTGCGCCACGCGTACCGAGTCGTGCAGATTGGCGGCAGGCTTGTAACCCCGCTGCACAATTTCGCCCAGCCCATTGCCGACCCGCGAGTGACACGGCGTGCAGTAAATATTGAACCGCTCCTGTCCCCGCTTCAGCACGTCGATGGTGACCGGAAACGGCATCAGATTCTGCTCTTCGCGATAGCCGTTCGCCCCCTGTACCACGCCGGTATAGAAGTAGCCGTCGTCGTGCAGTTGACCGCGGGCCACGGTGTTGATCACCTGGGGCCGCGCTCCGCGACCGTCGGCGAAAAACTCCGACCCGCGCTGGGGAATGATCTTGGGCTGGTTGTGCATGTCCTGGCGGCATCCGGCTATGAGGAGCATTCCAGCCATACCCGCAAAAACTGCGGCCCTACCCATTCGATTGAGGCGGTCTCGAGACATTAGTATTCCACCTCCACGACCGAGACCGGCTCAAGCCCTTCAAGATACTTGCGCGTCTCCACCACGTCGAATTTAGGATCCATAGCTTCCAGGCAAAGAAAGAACTTGTCCACCGTTGCCCCGTTGCGGAAGTTCGGCGCATTGAACAGCGGGTGATAAAGCGACGGCAGTCCGTTGAGTGCCAGCATGCCAAACGCGGCCGAAAGCCCCGACCACAGAATCGTCCACTCGTATGCGGGAACCACAAAGGCTGGCCACGAATACAGCGGCCGTCCCGCAATATTCAAGGGGTAGGCCAGAACCGATATCCAGGTCTCCAGACCGTACATCGCTGCCAGCCCCATCAGCCCTCCCACCAGGGTCACCAATGGCACTTTGTTGCGATGGAACCCTATGGCTTCGGCGGCTTCTTCAAGCGGGTAGGGTGAATAGCAATCCAGTCGCCGCCATCCATCCAGGCGCGCCTGTTGGGCAGCCCGCACCAGATCACTCGGCGTATCGAATTCGGCCAGCAGGCCGTAAGTACCCTCACGAGGCGGCATAGTTAATCACCACTCCCCGCTGCCGCTTTGGGCTTGATCTTGGCTCCGGGCAGCATCATGCGGATTTCAGACATTGGAATCATGGGCAGGAAACGCACAAACAACAGGAACAGGAACGTGAACAACCCAAGCGTGCCCACATAGGTGGCGTAGTCCCATTTGGTGGCGCGATAGGTGCCCCACGATGAGGGCAAGAAGTCGCGGTAAAGGCTGGTAACAACGATGACGAATCGCTCGAACCACATGCCCGTATTCACAACAATGGAGATGAAGAACATGAACGAAATTGATGTGCGCAGCTTGCGCGACCAGAGCGTCGTCAAAGGAATCGCCAGGTTGCAGGTAATCAGCACCCAATACGACCATCCCATCGGTCCGAACACTCGATTCCAGAACATGAAGTATTCCCAGTGCGAAGCGGAGTACCACGCCATGAAGGCTTCCATGCCATAGCCGTAAGCCACGATAAAGCCGGTGGCCAGCATGACCTTGCCCATATTGTCGATGTGGCGCTCGGTGACCAGGGCTTCCAGGTGGTAGAACTTGCGCAGCGGAATCGCCAGCGTAAGCACCATGGCGAAACCTGAATAGATGGCGCCGGCTACGAAGTAGGGCGGGAAAATTGTCGTGTGCCATCCCGGCAACACCGCCACCGCGAAGTCGAAGCTGATGACCGTGTGCACCGAAAGGACCAGCGGCGTTGCCAGTCCGGCCAGCAACAGCGAGGCCGTCTCATACCTCATCCAGTGCCGCACTGAACCGCGCCAGCCCAGCGAGATCAAACCATACACATACTGGGCCACTCGAGTTTTCGCCCGATCCCGCATGGTACCGAAATCAGGAACCATTCCGATATACCAGAACACCACGGAAATGGTCGCGTACGTCGAAACTGCGAATACGTCCCACAGCAGTGGCGAACGGAACTGTGGCCACACGTTCATGGTGTTGGGATAAGGGAAGAGCCAGTACCCCAGCCACGGACGGCCGACGTGAATCAACGGGAACATGCCGGCGCAGACCACGGCGAAGATCGTCATCGCCTCTGCGAACCGGTTGATCGAATTACGCCACCCTTGCTTGAAGAGCAGCAAAATCGCGGAGATCAGCGTCCCGGCATGGCCGATGCCGATCCACCAGACAAAGTTGATGATGGCAAAGCCCCAGGCAACCGGCTGCGTGATCGCCCAGATTCCGACGCCCTTCAGGAACAGCCACGTCACTGCCACCAGCAAAACCGTGGCGACTGCGCCCGCCAGCCCCAGCAGCGCAAACCACCCCAGCGGCGTGTGCGGCGTAAGAACGATGCGCGTGATCTTGTCCGTGACAGACTTGAAACTCTGCCCTGGCTCAATGACCCGGTATTCGCCCGTCGCCGGATCTACCCAGCGCTCGTAATCCGGATCTCTCGGTTTGAGGTCGCTCGTTGCCATCGCGCATTAACCTTTTGCCGGGTGTTCCACCGGCGCGGCTTCAAGTTCTGTATTGGGATTCAGGACCGCGGCCACATATGTGGTCCTCGGACGCGTGTTCAGATCTGCCAGCACCTGGTAAGTACGCCGGTCAGCGCGAAGTTTGGCCACGCGACTGCCCTTGTCGTTGATATTTCCGAAGGTGATTGCCTGTGCCGGGCATGCCTGCTGGCAAGCCGTTTGAATTTCCCCATCGTGAATCGGACGATTCTCCTTATCCGCTTCGATGCGCGCTGCGGTGATGCGCTGCACGCAGTAGCTGCACTTCTCCATCACCCCGCGGGAACGCACCGACACGTCCGGGTTGCGCATCAATTTCAAACTCTCGGTCTCGTAGTCGGAGAACAGGAGGAAGTTAAACCGGCGCACCTTGTAAGGACAGTTGTTGGAGCAATAGCGCGTGCCCACGCAACGGTTGTAGACCATGGTGTTCAGGCCTTCCGGCGTATGTACCGTAGCTCCCACCGGGCAAACCTGCTCGCACGGCGCGTTTTCGCAATGCTGGCATAGCATGGGCTGGAAGTGCGCTCGGGGAGCCGCCAGATCACCCTCGAAATAAGAATCGATGCGGATCCACTGCATGTTGCGCCCGATGCGTACCTGCTGCTTGCCCACCACAGGAATGTTGTTTTCGGCATAGCAGCTCACCACGCACGCATTGCAACCGACACAGCTGTTCATGTCGATCGACATGCCCCAGGCGTTTTCGGGGTAGCTCCAGTTGGGGAATAGCGAGGTCCCCATGTCGGTCTTGTCGTGCCCTTCGCCCTCGTTGGCGAAGCCGGGGTGCTGCTTGTACTCGTCGAGGGTCGCGTAGCGGATGATGCCGCGTTCGCCGATCGCCTCGTTCGCCTCCAGCGAATAGTTGCCGTTGCCTTCGCCGCCGGCGGCCTTGGAACGATGGTCCTGGAAGTGGCTCTTCGTGATTGCCACTCCCCACTTCCCATCGAGCTTCTTGATCGATCCAACCGCGTAGAACGGAGCTGAACTCGGCCGAATCGCATAAGCGCTGAAGCCCTGGCCCGAGCCCACACGGCCTGCATTAAGCCTGCCGTATCCCAGGTGTACCGTCACCGAATTGTCCGGATGCCCTGGAGCCACAATCACCGGAGCCTTGACCTTGCTGCCTCCCACGGTGATCTCGATAATGTCGTCTTCTTCCAGCTTCAGAGCGGTCAGCGTTGCTCCGGAAACGAGCGCCGCATTGTCCCAACTTAGATTGGTCACCGGCTTGGGCAATTCCTGCAACCAGCCAACATTCGACCAGCGCCCATCGTAGATGTTCGGATCGGGCCGGAAGATCACTTCTATCGCATCCTTCGGCGAGGGCGCCGGAACGCTCGCCTGGGGCGCAGCGGCCGCTTTGCCGCCCTTGTCAAAAGCCGTCCCGTCGATCCATCCGCCATGCAGAGCCTTGCGCCAACCGGCTTCGAAATCGCCCTTGATAACCGGCTGCCATGTTTGCCGCACTGCTTCATATGAGCTCAACAACGGCTCGCTTAACAGCGTCTGGAAAACATCGTGCGCGGTTCTTCCCTCATAGAGCGGATCAATAAGAGGCTGAACCACCGAAACAGTGCCGTCGTAAGCCCGCGCGTCCGACCAGTATTCCAGCGGATGCGCCGCCGGAATATGCCAGTGCGCAATCTCCCCGGTTTCGTCCACATGGCCGCCCAGATAGGCGACGGTCTTGGCCTTGTTGAAGGCATCAGCAAAATCGAGGTCCGCGGGTGCGGCATATATCGGATTGACGTTCAGAATGACGAGCCAATCGACCTTGCCTGCATTCAGGTCGGAAACCAGCGCTTTGAAGTCGCCGATCTGGTCGCTTGGCATCGGATTCAGCGGCTCGCCCGCGGCGGTCACCGTCTTGCCGACATTGCCGAGAGCCTCGTTGATCGAAGCAGCCAGTGCCGTCACCGATGCGTCCTGGTAGAGACCCGGAAGCACCGCGCTCTTTCCCGAGTTGGCCTTGAGGTCCTTAGCCAGAGCCGCGAGAAACGCTTGCTGCTCGCCTGTCCAGCTGTAACTCGAAGCCTGTGCCCCCGGCGCACCCACTGCCGCGGCCAGAGCAGCCGCGAAGGCGGGAATCTCGCTGGCGCGAAGGCCAAGACGGTGTTCAGCCTTCATACCCGTGGTACTGGGCGTGCTCTCGATGACATAAAGGCGGTTCAGCTTGCTCGGGTCCTTGCGCCGCAGCGCGTATTCCCGCGTCAGCTTGTGATGCCCGGGATAGGCCGCACCAGATAGAAAGTCGGCGTCAAGCGAAACAATCACATCAGCGCCGGAGAGGTCGTATTGCGCGGTGGTGCCGCTGGCCAGCGCAGTCCCCGCGATCGCCGGGTCATATTGCATTAGCTTCGCTTTCGGATACGCGGCCTGGACAGCCTTCCATTGCCGCGCCAGCGTGGGCGACGTGATGGTCGCGCTCAGGAAATAGATCCCGGTGCCATCCTTTGACTCGGTCGCCTTGTCGCGCAGCGCCTGCGCAAATTCAATCCACGATCGGCTCTCACCCCTGAACGTCGCGTGCTTGGAACGGTCCGGGTCATAAAGGTCCAGCAGCGTGCCTTGCGTGAACACATCGGAAGCGCCCTGGTTATAAGGATGCTCGGGATTCCCGTCCACCTTGATGGGACGGAACTGGTCGCTCTTCACCAGCACCGGAACTGCACCGGTCACGAACGGATGCGCCGTAGCAAAATAGTTGGGCTTACCCAGAATCAGGTCTTCGGGCGCTTTGACGTACGGATAAATGGGCTCATCCGGCTGCTTGGTACAGCCAGAAAGTCCCGCCAGCGCCATCGACGCGCCCATCAATTTCATGAAGCCGCGCCGTGAGACGGGGTCGAGCCACTCCTGCGCCGCAGCCGGGAATTCCCGCTCCACCGCCGCCTGAAACTCCGCCGTTCCCGCCAGCTCATCGATTGAACGCCAATACCGCTTACCCTTGGTCCCCGTCAGTTCCTGACGCACCTGGGCCAGCGTCTTCGGTGCTTCGGCGCAATGCGCAGTCTTCGTGTCGTTGTCCACGCTGCTGCTTGTTACCTTCATAATTCCGTTCTCGCTGCGACTCATCGGTGGCACACCTCGCAGCTGCTGAGTTCCCGAGGCGTCCGGATTTTATATCGCTGAAGCAGGAAGTGGCCGAGCTCGTCCTGGCTGGTGAATTTTTTATAGGAGGCCGGCACTACCGCCGCACCCGACACATCGCCCGACATACCCTTGACGCCAATCGAAGGCAGGTGCAGGGAGGCAACCTCCGGCCCGGCGCCGGCCGGATCCCGGGTTACGCAATCGACTGACTGTGCCGTCGGCATACCCTCCTTTTCCTCACCCACTGCGCACCACACCGGCCGGTCCTCCGAGGGGCTTTCCCAGGCCATGTTGTAAATCTGGCTGGTGGGCCGCAGATTCTTGGCGGGATTGCGGTGACAGTTCAGGCACCATTCCATCTGCAGCGTGTTCTGCATATACATCAGGGGCATCTGGTCGACTCGACCATGGCAGCTCGCACAGCCCAGGCCCTTGTTCACGTGGATCTCGTGGCTGAAGTAGACGTAGTCGGGAAGATCGTGAACCTTGGTCCAGACCAGCGACTGATTCGTTGCCCAGCTATGCCGCACCGGCTCGAGCAGTTGAGCATTGGTCCAGATCTGCGCATGGCAGTTAATGCACGTCTTAGTCGGAGGGATCCCAGCGTAGCTTGATTTCTCCACCGTCACGTGACAGTACTGGCATTGCAATCCCAGCCCCTGCACATGATGTTTGTGGCTGAACGGCACCGGCTGGTCTGGCCTCTGCCCCTGCCGGGTGACCCACGGCGAACGCTGCAATTCATCCAGCGTCACTCCGATGGCGATCACGATCAGCCCCGTCAAAACCAAGCTCATGCGAGCCAGAGCATTGGAGCTGCGGTCAAATATCTGCGCCATTTGATACTTTCCCTAGTCTTCAGCTGCGTTTCGGCAAATCAGGAAATTCCAGTCAACGCCGTTACAAACAGCCGATGCCTCTTTTGAAGGATCGGCCTGGGAGCATTCGTTTCGCCGTTACGGTTTCCTGATCTGCGTTGGAGGGCTTGTAATGGTTGTACTTATGTGCCGCTTGTGTCGGCGGTCACACAGGTTGCGTGCATCGTTGCCGGGGAGCGCTACAACACTGTCGGGGCGCGAACCCCGAAAATTCAATATAGCAGCGCGAAGCTGTTGCGCAATGTCGCTCCGACGGCAATTCCCAAAAAAATTCGCGAGAGGCCCCGTTTTGTAATCCACTGAAAAGAAAAAAGATTGTGATAAGCAGGATAGAAAGGAACAAACCCGCCGACCCTCTGACCTGCGTCTCAGAGACTGGTATATCTCGCCCAAAATAGCACGCACGCCTCACGTCCGGTCAAATCCTTCAATCTCCACTAGCCGCTCGGGCGAACACCCGCCCCCATCCGCCCTTCCGAATCCAGACTGCCGCACGGACCGCAGCACCTTCCCCCAGGTTCCGGCTACTGCCCGCGCGGTTCACCAAAGGTCTCGGCGAAGGACTCATCTGGCGAGGTGGGCGGCCAGCCAACCATGACCAGAAACACATCGAGAACAAAAAGCGCAATTGCGATGTCGTTGAACAAGGTCGCCTGCGGAATGTTCGGCCATAGCTGATTCGCTGCCCAGAACAGGAAGGCCACCGCCAGCAGGACCGCTTTACAGAACTCCATGGTCGAAGGCCGGTGGGCCATCTGGTAGACGATGTATGCAACCGCGATCATGGTCAGTGAAAAGGCGGCGAGGAAGTCATGGCTTCGCGCTGGAAACAAGCCCGGAAATGCGTCCCAGACAAGCAGGATACCCACATCGATCAACGTCACAATTCCTAGAATCACCGCCAGGGCTCGATGCGGCCGGTCAAGTCGATTGAACATAGACCATTATTGCCCGCGACTTCCAAAGAACTCGTAAGGACGGCCGTCTAAGCGCCGGAGCCTGTGACCGCCATGGGAAACGCTGCGCCAGCCGCAAATAGCCCATGCTTTAGAATTCCTGAAAGGCTCCTCGAACCAGCCCCAGTTCAACCAGCATCTTGCGGCATACCCGCAAATGTGACCCAGCATGCGAAGATAAGCATCCGCCCCCAACCAGGCACGCGATAAGGTGCGGCGTCTCGGAGGGAAGAAACCGAAGAGGTGAGCTTTATGAAATACGCAGGGTTGCTGGTCATGCCCGCCGGGTTCTTTCTCGCCGTCGCCGCCCTGGTTTTGTTCCCCGCCTCGCCGTTTCGAATCGCTTTCATTCTTTGTGGTCTCGCCGTTGAGGCAATGGGCCTGGGAGTTTCTGTCCGCGGCCACATGGAGCATCATCGCGAGCCCGAACCTCTCCCCGAGCCCGCACGGGGGTCTACCCGCCGATGAATGTTTCCCCCACTCTCCCAGCCATACCCGACACCACCGCCATGCTGGCGCTGGGTCTGATGTTTCTGGCCCCCCTCTCCATCGCCGGCGTGGCTTTGATCAATACCGGTCTGGGCCGGTCCCGCTCCGCCGCCCAGTCTCTGCTGGGATGCATTACTCTGATTGCCGTTTCGGCCATCGCCTTCGCCGTGGTGGGGGCCGGATTCGCAAGCGAGCCCTCTCACGTTTTTTACCTCGCCGGCAAGCCCTGGAATTGGCTCGGCGGTGGTGCGCTCTTGCTCCGCCACTTCAGCGCCGGGACGATGTGCTCCCAGTTGAAGGTCCTCTTCGAATTGATCGCCGTCGCGTTGTGCGTCATCATCCCCTGGGGATCTGGCGCTGATCGCTGGCGACTCCCTGCGGGCTGCGCCGGAGCCGCGCTTCTGGCCGGGGGCATCTTTCCGGTGGTGGCGCACTGGACTTGGAACGGGGGTTGGCTGGCCCGCCTTGGCACCGTCTTTGGCCTTGGCGCCGGCTTCATCGATCCCGGCGGAGCCGCGTCCGTCCACGCTCTCGGCGGCCTCAGCGCGCTCGCCGTGGTCTGGATCGCAGGACCTCGAAAAGGCAAATTCCCCCGGGAAGGCCTGGCCACCGCCATGCCTGCCCACAACACGATTTACGTTCTGTTCGGGTGCCTTATTGCCGCCGTCGGCTGGCTGGCCTGGAACGCAGTTGGGGCGCTTGTCTTCTTGCAGGTCGGCGCCGCGGCCCTCCCCAGTACGGCCATCAATACGCTGCTTTCTGCGTCCGCCGCCCTGGTCGCCACGTTTACCGTGACCCGCACCCGCTTTACCAAGCCCGACGCGAGCATGTGCGCCAATGGCTGGCTTGCCGGCCTGGTGACTTCGAGCGGCTGCGCTGCGCTTATCAATCCGCTCGAGGCGATCCTCACCGGAGCGGTAGCGGGAATCGTCACACCATTGCTGGTCGAGTTGCTGGAGCTGGCTCTCTCCATCGATGATCCATCGGGCGCCATCAGCGCGCACGGCTTTGGCGGACTATGGGGACTGCTCGCTGCGGGCATTTTTGCTCCTCAGTCCGGACAAGTGCTGGCCCAGTTGGTTGGCATCGTCACGCTGCTGGGCCTGGTCTTCCCGTTCGTTTACCTGTTGTTCGCGATTGCCAACCGTGTACTGCCTTTTCGGGTCGAACCGGACGGCGAGCGCCTTGGGATGGACCTCCACGAACTGGGCGGCGGCGCCTATCCAGAATTCGTGCTTCACCGCGACGAATCCTACCGCTAGTGCAGTCGGTTTGCCCTAGCGTCGCGCCAGCACCAGCATGAGAACGAACAGCACCAGCGGCACCAGCGCCAGTCCGGCATAAAGAAGCATGCGGCGGTTCGCCCAGTTCAAAAGCGAAGCCGAGCCCCGGCGCGGTGCCCGAAAGCCGCGCTCTTCCACGCCTACCTGCTCCTTGTGCTGGATGTCCCATTCCATTTCCTGGGCAGTTGCATAACGGTGCCGCGGGTCCTTTTCCAGTGCGCGAAAGACAATTTCCTCGATCTCAGGCGGAATGTCCTCGTTCAGAGCCCGCGGCGGGAGCGGATCCCTCACCAGCCGATCGTTCATGACAGCCAGCGGGTTCGGGCCTGAAAACGGCACCTGGCCGGTAAGCATCTCGTAGAAAATGATTCCAAGTGCGTAAATGTCGCTGCGCTGATCGCCCCGCTTGCCTTGCACCTGCTCCGGCGCTATGTAGTCCGGCGTACCCAGCATCGAAGACACATTTACGAAGGTCAGCCGCCGCGCGTCTTCCTTCATCGCGATTCCGAAGTCGATCAGCTTGATCCGGTCATGGCCGTCCACCATGACGTTTTCCGGCTTCAGGTCGCGATGCACAATGCCGCGTTTGTGCATGTAGTCGAGCGCGTCGCAAACCCCAAGAATTATGCGCTCCGCGCGTTCAACGGGCAGCGGAGCATCCTCGTTCAGCACCGTCCGCAGCAGCCGCCCCTCCACCCATTCGAGCACCATGTAGAGTCGGCTGTGCTGCTCCCCAGTGAGCGTCTTCACGATTCCTGGGTGATCCAGCTGCTGCCCGATCTCCTGTTCTCGCTTGAATCGCTCCACCAGAACGGGATCGGCTTCCATCTCCTCGTGCGGTACCTTGATCGCTACCACCCGGCCGGTGCGTTCATCCGTGGCGCGGTACAGAGTCGACATCCCGCTGCGCGCCACCGTGGCTTCAATGCGGTAGTGATCCAACATCTCGCCGGGTTCAAGCATCTTCATCGAAGTTGTCTACCATATCGATTTCGCAGTTCCGGTATCAGGGTCCGCCGTCCTGTCCGGATTTAGCAAGGAGAAGGCCATCAACTTTTCACGCGGCCTGAATCTCCTGATTCTTTCATGCCGGCGCATAAGGGTTTCATTGCTCTTAACGCTAACGGCTTCTCGACGAGGCCGGCGGAGGACCGGGTTAGTCGAGCTTGGCTGCAAGGGCCGTCGCGCAGTCCCAGCTATCATGGTTTCGGACATGGATCTCCTTCCGCGTTATATTTTCCGGAGCTTTTGGCTCGCATGGGGCCTCTTGGCCCTCTCGGCGCACGCCTCGGACGCTCGCGGACACGCGCCTCCACAACTCCCGCCCGCCCAGGAAACCGGCTTCCTGAACCGTAAAGTCGAAGTCGCCGGCGTCACCTACCGCTTTCAGGTCTATCTGCCCGAAGACTTCCGGCGCGATGAACACAAGCCCTGGCCCATCCTTCTCTTTCTCCATGGCCGAGGAGAGCGGGGCGCCGAAGGCATGTTCCAGACCCAGATCGGGCTTCCGTTGGAAATCCGCGATCACCCCGAGCGCTGGCCCTTCATCGTCGTCATGCCCCAATGCCTCTTCACCAATTTCTGGACCGACCCGGAAATGCTGAACATGGCCATGGCCGCGCTCGATCAGGAAGTTTCCGAATTCCACACCGATCCGGCCCGGACCTACCTCACCGGTCTCTCGATGGGCGGCTATGGCGCATGGGAGCTTGCACGCCTCTATCCGCGGCGCTGGGCAGCCATCGCCATCGCCGCCGGCGGTCCGTTTTGGAGTTATGCCCCCGAGCGCTGGCAGCAGGCTGCGACCCTGCCCGGCGAATACGCTAAGGCCGTAGGCCGCACCCCGGTCTGGATGTTTCACGGCAGTGAAGACAACGTGGTCCCCCCGCGCGAGAGCGACTTGATGTACAACGCCATCAAAGCCAACAGCGGTAACGTGAGACTGTGGGTCTATCAGGGTCTGCATCACGATTCATGGGCGCGCGCCTACAACGAGCCCGAACTGCCGCGCTGGCTTTTGGCGCACCACCTGGGCGGCGAAAAGGAACCGCCAGCCTTCGCCGAGCGCCTTGTCATCCCGCTCCACCCCAATGCCATCAAGCTGCCCCCGACGGCGATCGACAGCATCGTCGGCGAATACCGGGATGCCAACGGCCACTTTGCTGCCACCCTATTCCGACAGGGCGACTCCCTGTACGAGAAGGACCCCCACGGCGAAGTCACGGAAGTAGAGGCCGAGTCTCCCAATGTATTTTTCTATCCCCTGGGCAGCATCTGGACCCGGCTCACCGTCGAACACGATCCCCAAGGTCACGTAACCGCGCTGCTCTATCACGACGACCGCCATGACGAACGCTGGGAACGCACCCATACGCCCCCCACCCGGCCCTGACCTCCGTTCCTTTTCAGAATGCATCCACCCCGGCGGAACGCAGCGCGCATCAACTGCGTATAAGGGAACGGGGCGCCCCTCCGGCGGGCAATCAACGCCGGTCCGGAACCCTCTGGAGGCCAGCGATGTATTGCAGCGGATGTGGTCAGGCAATCAATCCCGGGCAGGGATTCTGCCCTCAGTGCGGCCGCCCGATCGCGGTGCCCGTCCCGCCCGTTCCTGGGTTGCAGTTCCAGCTGGCCAGCTTCAACAGCAAGCTCCGGGCGCTCAGCACCGTGTGGTACATCTACGGCGGTCTCAGGCTGCTGTTCGGCGCCGTGGGCATGGTCTTCGCGCATGCCTTCTTCAATGGGCATTTCCGCAACTTCATGCTTGGACCCATGCCGTTTCCATGGATGGGCCCGGCCATTCTGCGCGTGGCCTGGATATTCCTCATCATCCAGGCAGGGCTCGCCTTTGCAGCAGGATACGGCCTTATGGAACGCGCGCCGTGGGGACGCGTGGTCGCCATCGTCGCAGCCGTCTTCAGCCTCCTGAAGTTTCCCCTGGGCACAGCTTTGGCCATCTGGACCCTGGTTACCCTCCTGGGCTACCGCAACAGTGCTCTTTATGAGCAGCTACCACAGCAGAACGTCTTTTAGACGTTTGGAAGACTTTGCCCATTTGGACTGAACCGGGCGCTCAGGGACACTCGGACCAGTCGTACAATAAGCCCATGAGTTTCCCAGAAAATCGCATGCGGCGCCTGCGCCGGAACGAGTCGCTGCGCGCGCTGGTGCGCGAAACCACTCTCGATCCGGGAGACCTGATCTATCCGGTCTTCATTTGTCCGGGGGAGGGCATTCGTAAAGCCATCGGTTCCATGCCAGGTGTTTTCAATGTGTCGGTCGACGAAGCCGTCAAGGAAGCGGAAGAGGCGGTCAGCCTCGGCATCGGCGGCTTGCTCCTGTTCGGACTTCCCGAAACCAAGGACGAGCATGGGACCGGTGCCTTTGACGACAACGGGATCGTCCAGCAGGGTTTGCGCGCCCTCAAGCGCGCCGCCCCATCCAAAAAACTGGTGCTCGTCGCCGACGTGTGCCTGTGCGAATACACCAGCCACGGCCATTGCGGGATGATCATCGAAACGCGCGACGGCTGGGAGGTTGAGAATGACTCTTCGCTCGATTTGCTGGGTCGCGCCGCGGCCAGCCTGGCCCGCGCCGGAGCCGACATCGTCGCCCCCAGTGACATGATGGACGGCCGAGTCGCCGCCATTCGCCGCGCACTCGACGAAGACGATAGCCCCGACATCCCCATCCTCAGCTACGCCTCCAAATTCGCCTCCGCCTTCTACGGGCCCTTCCGCGAAGCCGCCGACTCCGCTCCCCAGTTCGGCGACCGCAAAACCTATCAGATGGACGGCGCCAACCTCCGCGAAGCGCTGCGCGAGATCGACCTCGACCTCGGTGAAGGCGCCGACATGATCCTGATGAAGCCAGCCATGCCATACCTAGACGTGGTCCGCGCCGCTCGCGATACTTTTGACGTGCCAATCGGTGCCTACCAGGTCTCCGGCGAATACTCCATGCTCCAGGCCGCATTCGAAAAGGGCTGGCTCGATCGGGACCGGGCCATCCTCGAATCGCTGCTAGGCATCCGTCGCGCAGGAGCGGACTTCATCGTCACCTATTTCGCCAAAGATGCCGCCCGGTTGTTGTAGAGCAATCCTTCCGCTCTTAGAACCCTGATCTCGTGCCCCCTGCATCTCCATGAACACACTTGAGATCGTCAGCGTTCTGGTCACCACTGCCGCCCTCTTCGGCTGGATCAGTTCGCGCGTTCTTAAATTGCCTATCACCATTGGCACCATGCTGCTCGCGGTCTTGGCGACCCTGACGGTGTCAATCCTCGGCCAGTTCGCCCCGGGCGTGCATGGCTGGACCCAGCAACTGGTCCACCGCATCGACTTCGAGGCTCTCATCCTCCACGGTCTGTTGCCGTTGCTGCTCTTCGCCGGGGCCTTCCTGCTCGATCTCGAACAACTAGCCCGGGAAAAACTTCCCGTCGCCGTACTCTCCCTGCTCGGCACGGTGCTCTCTTTTTTCGCCGTGGCTGCCCTCATGATGCTGCTCGCCGGAGCCGGGGCGAATTGGACGGAATGCCTCATCTTTGGCGCACTCATCTCCCCCACCGACCCCATCGCGGTCCTTGAACTCCTGCGCCGTATTGGTATCGCCAAGTCAATTGAGTCGCAGCTTGCCGGCGAATCGCTCTTCAACGACGGCATCGGCGCCGTCCTCTTTCTCACCATGATTGAGATCGCGCGCGGTCAGGCGCCCACGCCCTGGCACGTTGCCGGCACCCTGCTTTTGAAAGGCGGCGGAGCGGTCGTCCTTGGCATTTTTGCAGCCTTGCTTGTTTCGTACCTCATGCGGCTAGTGGACGCTTACCAGGTGGAGATTCTGCTCACTCTCATGCTGGCTCTCGGCGGCTACGTTCTCGCCGACATGTGGCATATCTCAGCGCCGCTGGAAGCTGTAGTGGCCGGCATCGCTCTCCGTCACTTCAACCGCACCCAGCCCCGGGGTCGCATCGCAGACGACCGCATCGATCAATTCTGGACCCTTCTCGACGAGGTGCAGAACTCCGTTCTTTTCGTTCTGCTGGGTCTTGAAGTCATGGTCGTAACGGTAAACTTCACAACCGTCCGCGCCGGCATCGCCGCGGTCTTTTCGGTCACGGTGGTGCGCTTCGCGGTCGTCGCGTTCTGCCTGTTTTTGATTCGCCTCTTTAGGAAAGAACTTCGCAGTTCCACGACCATCCTCACACTGGGCGGTCTTCGGGGCGGCCTATCCATCGCCCTCGCGCTCTCTGTGCCGGCGGTGCTCGGCGGCCACTCCACCGGCGTATGGATCTTCGGAGCAACTTACATTATCGTGGTTTTTTCCATCATCATCCAGGGTGGCCTCCTGCAATTCGCCCTGATCCGCATCCGCAATCGCGCCACTCCCAAAACCGTGACAGGTTGAGCAAACGCCGACTGCTCCCAATTCGCCCGGGCTCTTTGTGCACTCCCGGGCGGGGTACTCAGGACCAGCGGAGCGCTGCATTACAGAGTGAATCCGCCCGAAGCGTAGATCGCCTGTCCGTTGATCCAGCCGGAGTCGTCCGAGGCCAGGAAGGCCACCGCCGATGCGATGTCGCTTGGCTGCCCGATGCGGCCCAGCGGCGTACGGCCTACCGCAGCCTTCTGGAAGTCGCTGCCGATGAAGCCGGCCGCATGCGTGCCTTCAGTCTCGATCATGCCCGGGTTCAGGGAATTCACCCGGATCTTCTTCGCGCCTAGTTCCTTGGCCAGGGCGCCAGTGATAGAGTCCACCGCACCCTTGGTCGCGCTGTAAACTGCCGCGCCCGGAACGCCATCCACCACCACCGAACTGATGTTCACGATGCTCCCGCCATTGGGATTGAAGTGCTTGAGCGCCGCCTGCGTGGTCAACAAGAGTCCCAGAACATTCACATTGAATTGCTTGTGGAAGTGTTCCGGAGTTACCGCCTCAATAGGGCCGAACTCATAGATTCCCGCATTGTTCACCAGCGTATCGATCGGGCCCAATTCACGCGCCACCCTCTCAACCAGCGGCCCGATCGAATCGGGATTCGACAAGTCGGCTTGCACCACAATCGCTCTGCCGCCGTTGGATTTGATTTCTGCAACCAGCTTTTCAGCCCCTTCTTTCCCGCCCGAATAGTTCACGGCTACAGCTGCGCCGCGCGACGCCAGTTCCCGCGCGATCTCCGCGCCGATGCCCTTGGATGCGCCCGTAACCAATGCCACTTTACCCTCAAGGTTCTTCATGATCTCTCCGCTTCCCGAAACGTCTTCGCTTCAACATTTCGATAACTATCGAATTGATGGGGGTGGCCTCGGAACGGATTCAGGATGATTGTGAAAAAAGATTTGCGCTGGAGAATCTACGTTTGGCTTCCGCGAACCAAGATTAATCGTGGCAAACGGACGCAATGTCTTGGGGGTCGCGAACCCGGAGCTCGGTTCGGCTATTTCTCCCCGGTGTCGGGCGGTGCGCATCCGATGGGCCGCAGCGCCGACAGATTGGCGATCAGCGCTTCCAGCACTCCGGGGCGCATTGAAAGGAAGTGAAACTTGCCCTGCCGTTCGACCGCGATCAGTCCGGCGCTCTCCAGTTCCTTGATGTGGTGCGAAAGCGTAGCCGGCGCGATCGCCAGCGCCGCGCGGGCCTCCATGCAGCCCAGAGGGCAGGCTGCCCGCGCAATCTTCTCGAGCAGGCTGAAACGGCGCGGATCAGCCATCGCTTTCAGAATGTTGGTGCGCTGCTCCCGGCTCAGCCTCACTTGCTTCGCCGATCGAGTGGCCACCTTCGTAGTTGAATTCATCGCAGACCTGGGTTTCGGGCGCCTTTCATCGTAGCGCACTCGATTCCATTCGATGCATCTGCCAGGGTCGCTGTCACTTTGCCCAGCCTGACTCTCTCAACAAACAGCGACGGAGAACGAAGTGGCGTTTTTGAGGTTTGAAGGATCCGTAGTCGGGCATCCGGTTCTGAATCAATCTCGCGTCAAGTCAGTTCGGTTCAATGCCAGAAGTAGACATCTTGTCGCCGGCCGCCAGCAGTGTCTGGAACTGAGGCATCTCCGTCTCGCGATCGACCAGCGTGGCCTCGATATTGGCAAAGCCGGCCCGCGCCAGCATGTCTTCCAGTTCTCCCTCTGTGAATCCCAGCCGCTCGTCTGCATAGAGTTCGCGCGCCTCCTCGAAGCGGTGCTTGGCCAGGTCGAGAATCATCACTTTCCCACCCGGGCGTAGAATCCGCGCTGCCTCTTGAACAGCGCGTTCCGGATGCAGTGCGTGGTGCAGCGATTGAGAAAAGAAAACAAGGTCTACTACCGCGTCGTCGATTGGAACTTCCTCCATGTCGCCGAGTCGGAATTCGATGTTCTTCACTCCGTGGCGCGTCGCTTGTTCACGCCCAACCTCCAGCATCCGGGAAGAAGAATCGACCGCGATCACGCGGATTGCGCGGGGAGCCAGCAACAAGGCAAAGCTGCCATCGCCTGCGCCCAGATCCGCAACCACCAGCCGGGGCAGGAGGCGCAGCAAAGCCTCTGCCATGCTTTTCCAGCTCTTGCCCGGCACATAGTCTTTTCCCAACCGGCCTGCCATCGAGTCGAAAAATGCCCGCATGCGGTCCTGGCGCTTCTTCACCACGCGCCGCATTGACGCCTGGTCGGCCCCGGCCTCGGACGTTTCGTGGCGCGCCCGGGCCAGCAATTCGTTAAGAAAATCGCCGCCGGGCCTTCCCGCGAGAACATCGGCTTCCTCCGCGGCGCCCGACCCTTCGCGGCAGAGCCGATACAGATTGTTCTTCCCCGTCCGCCGATCCTCGACCAGGCCAGCCTGCTTCAACAGCGACAGATGGGTCGATATGGTGCTCTGCCCCATCACCAGGATCTCCTGCAACTCTGCCACCGACAGTTCTTCCTCCTCGAGAAGCAAAAGGATGCGGAGCCGGTTGGAATCGGCTGCGGCACGCAAGGTTTTCACGATTGACGGCATGAGCGGGTTCTGATACATATCAATATATCACGATAGCTCGATATGTAGACCCGACGCTAACGAGGAGATCTGAACAATGGCAACAACACTCGAGATCACGTCTGCCGATTACAAGGTCGCGGACATGAACCTGGCCGAATGGGGCCGTAAGGAAATCAACATCGCCGAGCACGAAATGCCGGGTCTGATGGCCATCCGGAACAAGTATGCGACCGAGAAGCCGCTGGCAGGCGTTCGCGTCACCGGCTCGCTGCACATGACCATTCAGACGGCCGTTCTCATCGAGACCCTCACCAGCCTCGGCGCCGAAGTGCGCTGGGCCAGTTGCAACATCTTCTCCACTCAGGACCACGCCGCCGCGGCCATCGCCGCTACCGGCGTTCCCGTGTTTGCCTGGAAGGGCGAGAGCCTCGAGGAGTACTGGGAGTGCACCTACCAGGCTCTGAGCCACAAAGGCGGCAAAGGCCCCCAATTGGTTGTCGATGACGGCGGCGACGTGACCCTGCTCATCCACAAAGGCTATGAATTGGAGAACGGCGACAAGTGGGTAAACAGCAAATCGGACAACCACGAAGAGCAGGTGATCAAGGATCTCCTCAAGCGCGTACACGCCGAGAATCCGCAGCACTGGCACAACGTGGTCAAAGAGTGGCGCGGCGTTTCGGAAGAAACCACCACCGGCGTCCACCGGCTTTACAAGATGATGGAACAGGGCAAGCTGCTTGTTCCCGCGATCAACGTCAATGACTCCGTCACCAAGTCGAAGTTCGACAACCTCTACGGCTGCCGCGAATCACTGGCTGATGGCATCAAGCGCGCCACCGACGTCATGGTCGCCGGCAAGGTCGCCGTCATCTGCGGCTATGGCGATGTGGGCAAAGGTTCTTCGCACTCGTTGCGCGGAATGGGCGCTCGCGTCATCGTCACTGAAGTCGATCCCATCAATGCCCTGCAGGCCGCCATGGAAGGCTTCGAGGTCACGACTATTGAAGACACTCTGGGACGCGGCGACATCTACGTTACCTGCACCGGCAACGTCGATATCATCACCCTCGAGCACATGAAGAAGATGAAGGACCAGGCCATCGTCTGCAACATCGGCCACTTCGATAACGAGATCCAGATGGACCTTCTCAACACCGAGAAGGGCGTTGAGAAGCTCAACATCAAGCCGCAGGTCGACAAGTACACCTTCCCCGATGGACACGCGATCTTTGTTCTCGCTGAAGGCCGACTCGTCAACCTGGGCTGCGCCACGGGCCACCCCAGCTTCGTGATGTCGAACAGCTTCGCCAACCAGACCCTGGCCCAGATCGACCTGTGGAAGAACAAGGACAGCTACAAGATCGACGTCTACACGCTGCCCAAGAAGCTCGATGAAGAAGTGGCCCGACTCCATCTCGAAAAGATCGGCGTCAAGCTCACCACCCTCTCGCCCAAGCAGGCCGAATACCTCGGCGTGCCGGTCGAAGGCCCTTACAAGTCGGAGATGTACCGCTACTAGTCCTGCAAGCGGTGATCGCCGATCTCTTCAGGCGCCCCAGGTCCCGTTTCCCGGGACTTGGGGGATGCACCACTCAATGCCCTTATCTTCCATGGCCCATCGGAAAGAAGATGGGAGACCACAGCAGTCAGTTCAACCTGTTCTCGAGTGGCCTCCATAATGAATTCCCAGCCCGGTTTTTCTTTTGAATTATTCCCGCCCCGCACTCCGGAGGCGGCAGCTAAACTGCCGGCAGTCATCGCCAAACTCGCCGGATCCCGGCCAGATTATTTCTCGATCACCCATGGCGCAGGCGGCTCCGACCAGGACGGCACCTACGCCACCTTGATGCAGGTCGTGGAACACAGCGGCATCGAGGCGGTTCCACATCTCACCTGCATCGGATCCACCCGCGCCGGCGTCGCTGCCCTGCTTGAACGCTATCGCGCTGCAGGAGTTCGTCGCATCGTCGCCCTGCGCGGCGACCTGCCCGCCACCGCTATGAGTCCATCCGCACCCGGAGAGTTTCACTACGCCAGTGAACTTGTGCGTTTCATCCGCGAGACCCAGGGCGACACCTTCAAAATCGAAGTGGCAGCATACCCCGAAGTGCATCCCCAGGCGCCCAGCGCCGACGCCGACTTTGATCGCTTCCGCAACAAGGTCAAAGCTGGAGCCGATGGCGCGCTCACCCAGCTGTTCTACAACGCCGACGCCTACTTCGATTTCACGGAACGCTGTGCCAGGGCGGGGATCGACATCCCGATCGTGCCCGGCATCATGCCCATCACCAGCTACGGCAACACCGTGCGCTTCTGCTCGGGATGCGGGGCCGACCTGCCTCGCTGGGTACGTCTCCGCCTCGAAGACCTGCAGTACGACAAGGCCGCCCTGCTCGACTTCGGCCTCGACGTAGTGACCCGCCTCTGTGAAACCCTGCTCCGCAATGGCGTCCCAGGCCTGCACTTTTACACCATCAATCAGGCTGAACCCACGCTTCGGATCTGGGAACGGCTGGCCCTCGGCGTTCCCGCTGAACCGATCCCGCAATGACTGCCGACTGGCCGACGCGATAACTAAGCCAGGTTGAATCATCCCAGCTGATTCCAACCTGTCCCAACCAATCCCGGGCTCCGCGTCCCACCCCACTAAAGCGCCGCTCTTTTTCGGCCGAAGATCCTCCGCCAGGCTCGCCCCGGCGCGTGCTGCATCAGTCGCATCTGCTCCGCCTTCAATGCTGCGTACGAACGCGTAACGTAGGCGTCGAACTCCGGCGGCCAGCCGATTGTCGAGCGCCGCTCGCTATAATCACCCTCCGCCCACTTCCACAGGACCGCCTTGTATCCGACAACGTGTGTCACAAAATCCAGCAGGCACGAAGGCATGTGTTCTTCCACGATCAGGTGTGCCTTTTCGATGATGATCCGCTCCCGGATGTCGTTCAGAGGCATGAAGATCGTCCTCATCCACAACATCCAGTCCTTCATCTCTTCATCGGTGATGGGATCGCTCTTGCTCTTGCCTTGTTTGTTCAACAGCGACCGGTAGGCGATGTTTCCTGCCTGTGAAGCGACATAGAGCGGCCCGTAGAACTCATTGAGGCGCCGGTTTACTAACTCCAGCTTGTCGCGCCGGCGCGCCAGCATGTGAGCGCTGAGAAAGGTGATGGCATACCCCGCCAGGGCAACAACGATGGTGAGAATGGCGGCATTCTGAAGAATGCTCGGAACCGACAGTACCGAGAAGTCCATAACTGACCCTGGCGGCGAGTATACGCGTGCCCTTCAAGGCTGATCTGTGACCGGAATCGCTTTCGCATTCGCTCCGCCCCGCGGCCTCGAGACGCTTCTTGCGTTCTGCTTTGCAGACTGTGAAACCACCTGGATCTCGAACAGCTTCGGCCACAGCTTCCCGGTCACAAACAGGCGGTCATGGTCAGCGTCGTATGCGATTCCGTTCAACACCGCCTCAGCCTGGGGGTGCTCGCTTGCGGGCAGCAATCCTTTCAGGTCGATCCACCCTCGCACCTTCCCCGTACCCGGATCGATGCGGGCGATCCGGTCCGAGTGCCACACGTTGGCGTAGATCTCGCCCTTCACCCATTCCAGTTCGTTCAACTGCGTAACCGGCTTGCCCCCATCCTTCACCATCAACTCCCGCACCTGCCGGAATGTCGCCGGATCCAGAAACCGCAGCTTCGCCGTGCCATCGCTGAGGATCAGCGACTTACCATCCTGGGTCAGCCCCCAACCCTCCCCAGGGTAAGAAAACATGCGCAGCTGCCTGAAACTGAACCGGTCATACACCAGCCCCACATGGGTCTCCCAGGTCAACTGCAAGAGGGTGCTGCCCCAGTTGGTTAACCCCTCGGCAAAGTACTTGCCTTCCACTGGCTGCTCCTGAAGCACCCGCCCCGTTGCTAGGTCCACCATACGCAGCGAAGACCGCCCGTTCAGGCCTGTACTTTCATAGAGATTCCCGTCCAGGTAAATGAGCCCCTGCGTGAAGGCCTTTGCATCGTGCGGATACGAATGGACAATCCGGTACGTGTCCGCAGCCCGTGCAGCCTCGCAGATCAGCAGGAAAATAACGACGATCAAATTAATGCGTGGCAACCGAGGAGAGCGCATTCCCAGCGATTTTATGACATTCGAGGCGCGTGCAACCCCATCACCCACCAGCTAGGAGCTAGGAGCTAGGAGCTAGGAGCTAGGAGCTAGGAGCTAGGAGCTAGGAGCTAGGAGCTAGGAGTCAGGAGTCAGGAGTCAGAAGCTGTCCCTCCTAATTCACGTCCTTCGCTATGACCACCTGCACCGGGGGATTCACCGTCAGCTGGCTGTCCACGATCACCACCGTCCGCACTTCCCCACCCGCCAGCGCCAGCGCAGTCGACGTGTACTTCGGCGTCGTCACGCCCGTCGGCGTAATCACCATGGTCACCGACTGCGAAGCGAAGCTCACATATCCGCAGGTGGCTCCCACCGCCAGCGCTGAACACAATGGCAGTGCATTCGCCAGTGTCGTGCTTGCCGGAATCATGTACACATCCACGGCCCCGGTGCGCGGCGCCTGGTTAAGAAACCGGAACGCAGAGTGACCTGCGGCCGCCGCGGTTTGCTGGTCTTCGAGAACGGTCACGGTGTAAGCGGTCGGCGATGCGCCATTGTCGGTGAGGAAGATGGAGTGCTGTGCGCCCCCGTTCAACGTCGCCGCCGAATTCACCAGCGATGCACCGCCCTGTGCCTGCGTAACCTGAACCTGGGCCGATGGTGAGGGTGTCACCGTGCCGTAGTTCGAGATGTAGCCCTCGCCGATGTTGCCCGCGAACAGCGTCTTCTCCACATACACGTTCACCGCAGGCGCGATATACGACGCATCGATCACCCGCACCAGGCTGGTCTGCGAAAATCCCGATACGTTAGTGCAGGCCGACAGCCCCAGCGAGGCCGCCAGCGCCGACACCGCCAACACCGCCGCACCGGGAAGCGTCAAAAAGCGTCTGCGTGGCATGTTGCGGGTCTTTGTCATTTCCACTCCGGCGCGTGTGTACGCCCGTATATGCAATATCTAAGCTCGAGGCTGACCCTATACTACAGGGCGTTCACGTTATAGGGGTTTACGACTTTTGGGCCATCGGGCTACCGGTAATCCGCCCCGCCAACGGGGCAGAGGCGACCCCTCCTCCGCTCGCCTCAGTGGCAAACCGGAAGGCCCTGTTCGAAACGCTGCAAATCGAACGCGCATCCCCACTGAATCAATGCACGCCGATTTAACTCCTCAAGGTAGGACCTGTCTTCCTCATAGGCCGGCCAATCCGGTGACGCCGTTGTGAGCGGACTGCCCAGATACAGGAGCGCATCGCCGTACTCCCCTCCAAAGACCTTCCTGCCATCCGGCAGCAAGACCGGGAGCCAGGGCGCAAGCATCGGCGGACCAATCGGCGACGTCGCTTCCGGCCTTTGCAGCGAAAGGAGCACCACGTACATCGATCCCGGGTGGACGCGTTCCAGCAGGCTGGTCGTGTTCGGCGAGCTGTCCGGATCGGAGAGCCTGGCCACGTGTGCGCTGCCCAGAATCACCAGCGCCCGATGCCCCTTCTGCAGCACATCTTTGTCTATAACCTCTGCGAAAGATTTGTCATTAGCCTGGTAATTCTTCCATTGTCGGTGGTTCTTGACCCGGCTCCAGTCGATTGCAGAATCCCCCGCTCTCGGAGGCAACTCCGCGATCAAAACGTGTCTCTTGTAAGTAACAGGCTTACGGCAAGGAACAATACGACCACATGACATCCTCCCATAACCGGCTTCTGCGGCTCGTTGCGGTTTTCAAGTTAGTTAAAGCGGCACTGCTCATCGTTGCCGGTGTCGGAATTCTCAAACTCATTCATACCGACATTGCAGCCAGGCTGGACCATTGGGTTTTGATGATAGGCCTCGATCCCGGCAGCAGGTTCATCAATCGAGCTATTAATAAAGCCACAGACATCCCGCCGAACCGGATCAAGGAACTCGGACTGGGAAGCTTCATCTACGCGGCACTGTTCATGACTGAGGGCATCGGACTCTGGCTCGAGAAACGCTGGGCCGAGTGGTTCACGGTCGTGATCACTTCCTCGCTGGTGCCTCTCGAGAGCTACGAAATCTACCGCCATCCGACTCCGCTAAAGATCGTCGTGCTGATTCTCAACATTGCCATCGTGGGATACCTTCTCTATCGCATCAGGAAGGAATCACACCGAAGCTGAGATGAAGTAATCAGCCGCGGCGAATTCTCCGAAGGCTGCCCTTCATTGCAGATGGAGCTCGACATCAGCTGGCCCCCAGGTAGACGAAGCGCGCCATAAACAGCACTGCCAGCACGTACAGCAGCCAGTCTTCGCGGCGGAACTTCCCCGTCGTCACGTGCAGCACCGCCCAGGCAATGATCCCGAACCCAAGCCCGTTCGCAATCGAGTATGTCAGCGGAATCAGCACCAGGGTCAGAAAGGCCGGAACCGCCACGACCGGCTCATTCCAGCGAATCTCGGTGATAGTCGCCAGCATGAGCGAGCCCACCAGGATCAACGCCGGCGCGGTCGCCGCTTGGGGCACGATCCCGATAAACGGCGCCGCCACAATCGCCACCAGGAACAACAACCCCGTAACGATCGCCGTGACACCCGTCCGGCCGCCGGCCGCCACGCCCGCGGTCGACTCCACATAGCTGGTCACGGTCGATGTTCCGGTCAGCGATCCGAACACCGTAGCCGTTGCGTCTGTGAACAGAATGCGGTTCAGCCGCGGAATGGAATGATCCGCCGCAATCAGTCCAGCCCGCTTGGTCACAGCTACCAGCGTACCTAGGTTGTCGAACAAATCGACGAAGAAGAAAACGAAGATGATCTCGAGCAGACCCTTCGACAGCGCTCCGCGCAGATCGAGCTTGAACGCGGTGCCTGCCAGTGAGGCGAATCCGCCCGCAGCTGGCGTCCAGTGCACCAGGCCCAGCGCCCACGCAAGACCTGTCACCGTCAGCACGCCGATCAGGATCGACCCTCGCACCTTCTTCACTTCGAGCGCGACCATCACGATCAATCCAAGAAGTGCCAGTGCCGTGGTCGGATTTTTCACATTGCCCAGGCCCACCAGCGTGTTGGGATCCTTCACCACCAGCCCCGCATGCTGAAACCCGATAAAAGCGATAAACAGGCCTATGCCGCTGGCCACAGCCGCATAGAGCTCATGCGGAATCGCCCGCAAAATCATCTGCCGGATGCCGGCCCCCGTCAGCGCCAGGAAGATCACTCCGGAGATGAAAACCGCGCCCAGCGCTGTCTGCCACGGAATATGCATCTTGATGCACACCGTGTAGGTGAAATATGCGTTCAGCCCCATGCCCGGCGCCAGCGCAATAGGGTAGCGCGCAACAATACCCATCAGAATTGAGCCGAACGCCGCGGAAAGGCACGTCGCCGCCGTCACCGCCGGTAGCGGAACACCGGCGTCCGCCAGGATCGCCGGATTCACCAGCACGATATATGCCATGGTCAGAAATGTAGTAACTCCGGCCAGGATTTCGGTGCGCCAGTTCGTGCCGAGGTGGCTGAACTCAAAATAATTCTCAATTTTGTTGAGCATAGGCGGGTCTCATCAGAAGACCACATACCTGCCCCAATACAAAGACCTTTATCGCTGCGCACCCGGCACCGAAGCTGAGTTGAACGATCGTGACCTCACCCGACATACTGCCAGAGGAGGTCTTACTTCAATGGGAGAGTCCATCACTCTGCGCGCGGCGGACGGCCACCAGTTCGACGCCTACGTGGCCCGGCCTGAAGGCGAACCGATCGCCGGTCTGGTCGTTGTGCAGGAAATTTTTGGCGTCAATGCCCACATCCGCGCTGTCGTGGATGAGTACGCCGGTGATGGCTTTCTCTGCGTCGCACCCGCTCTCTTCGATCGCGTCGAGCGCGGTGTGGACCTCACCTACGACGGAGCTGACACTCAGCGCGCCCTGACCTTCATCCCCCGAATGGACATCGGCAATGCGGTCCTTGACGTCGGGGCCGCGCTGGACTTCGCCCAAAGGGCCACCGGGAAAAAAGCCGGTGTCATCGGCTACTGTTTCGGCGGCACTCTCGCCTGGCTGGCTGCCACGCGCCTGCGCCCCTCTGCCGCGGTCGGATACTACGGTGGGCGCATCGTCAACTACGCCGGCGAAACGCCCACCGCGCCCGTCATGCTCCACTTTGGCAAACAGGACACGCACATCTCGGCAGAAGACGTGAACAAGGTGCAAGCCGCCCATCCCGACGTACAGATTTTTTGGTACGACGCCGGCCATGCCTTCAATGCCACTCCACGAGCCAGCTATAACCCCGAAGCCGCCCGCCTGGCGCGCGAACGTTCCCTCGCGTTCCTCAAACAACACCTGGCCTGAGAATGTCCACCCGCGCACAAGCCCCGTTTCTGCCCCGCGGCCGGGCCTACCTCGCCCGCTCAGCCTCCAGCAGACGGCGCTTGCGGTCCACCCCCCAGCGATAGCCCGTCAGCGATCCGCTCACTCCCACTACCCGATGGCAGGGGACCAGCACCGAAACCCTGTTGGTGGCACAGGCCCGGGCCACCGCGCGCGTGGCCCGGGGATCGCCCAGTTCCCGCGCCAGCTGGCTGTACGTTCGTGTCTCGCCCCTGGGGATGGAACGCAGTGCATTCCACACTTTCAGTTGAAACGCTGTCCCGCGAAGATCCAGCGGAAGCACCTTCCCCTGACCCTCTTCCCCGCGTACGGATCCAACCGCTTCCTGAACCATCTTCAATAGCGCTTCATCCTGCTGCAGCGTCGCAGCGGGAAACTCCCCGCTCAACGTAGCCTGCGCCGCCTCCGCGGTGTCGGCCAGGGCCAGCCAGCACAGGCCGCGTTCTGTCGCTCCGATAACGACCCAGCCGAGCGGCGACTGCGCCACCGCCCAGCCGATAATTTCGCCCCGGCCGCCCTGCGCAAACCGAGCTGGCGTCATCCCCATCTGGGCTGCCTCATACGCCCGGCTCGCCGAGCTGAATCCCGCTTCGTACACCGCATCGGTCACTGCCGCACCTTCTTTCAAAGCCGTCCGCATGCGCCCCGCACGCAGCGCCCGCTGATACTGCAGTGGACTCACGCCCATCTCCCGCTTGAACACCCGTTGCACTGTGAATGGGCTCATCCCGACGATCCTGCCCAACTCTTCCAGACCCACGCGCCGCTCAAGATTAATCTCCAGGTATTCTCGAATCTTGTGAACCGGCTGACCGCTGGACGCCACGTTCGGGCGGCAGCGCAGGCAGGCGCGGAACCCCGCCGCGATTGCATCTTCCTGGGAGGCAAAGAAGCGCACGTTCTCCCGCCGCGGAAGGCGGCTCGCGCACTCGGGCCGGCAGAAAACCCCCGTCGTACTTACGCCATAGAAAAATTCCGCCGTCTCATCGCGAGCGATCAGCTGGCTCCAGGCTTTGTCCTTATCGACCCGATTCGCTACGGGTTCATGCATGGCAAATTGCACGTTGCTGTTCATGACCACATGTTCGCCTCGCGAGCGGCGCGTCACCACCCGATTCTTGCGCCTGATTCAGATTCTTCGCGTTTCCGAACCCCGAAATATCACGCCGCCTCACAATCCGTTCCGCATTCGCAGGACCTCTTCGGCGCGCGCCAGGTCCTCCTCGGTATCGACCCCGATCGTATCCGCGGGCGCTCCTGCGACGTAGATGTCTATTCCGTTCTCCAGCATCCGTAGCTGCTCCAGGCGCTCGACGCTCTCTAGCCAGCCCGAACGCAGCGCCGCAAAACGCTCCAGCGCCGTCCTCCGGTAGGCGTAGATGCCCAGATGCTTGCGGTACCCTGCGAAGCCGTCACCGTCGCGATTGAATGGAATCGCCGCACGCGAAAAGTAGAGAGCTCTCCCGTCCAGTCCGGTCACAACCTTTACCGCGTTAGGATTTGCGATGTCTATCTGAGGGCAGCGTACCGACAACGTAGCTACCTCCACTTCCTGCCGTTCAAACAGCTGCAGCAAGGGCGGAAAGAAGTCGCCGGTAAGAGTCGGCTCGTCCCCCTGGATATTGACGTAGATGTCGGCGTCGACCCGGCCTGCTACCTCGCGCACCCGGTCGGACCCGCTGGCGCAATCAGCCGATGTCATCAAAAATGGGATGTTGCGCTCTGCGCAGACCTTCGCCACTTCTTCCGCGTCCGTCGCCACCAGCACCGGATCCATGCACCTGCTGGCCATCGCGGCTTTCCACACCCATTCCAGCATGGGCCGCCCCGCGATTTCGCGCAGTACTTTGCGGCTGAGGCGCGTCGAAGCAAGCCGTGCCGGTATGACCCCGGCGACCGATTCAGATGGCATGAAGTTGAGTGTAAAGTCTTGGCGAGGCGTGCTTGTCAAGCCCGGACCCGCCCTGAGTCAGCGCGCTATCGCGTCTGCTGCTTCAGGACGGGACCGCAGGAAATGGGGTAGCCGTTTGAGGCTGGGATGCCCGATGTGTTCTATGAGTTGCTTGGGCGCTCACGCAAAGCCCTGAAAAGGCTCCGAGCCCCCGCTTACCAGAGTTGACGCGCTGCCCCGGGCCGGTTGACCTTCAATCGGCCCCCCCCTTATCATCTAGACTTGGCAGGGCCACGCGGCCGGCCCCCCACGGCGGGGTAGCTCAGATGGTTAGAGCGACGGATTCATAACCCGTAGGTCGGCGGTTCGATCCCGCCTCCCGCCACCACACTCCTTCCTTTTTGCCGTTTTCCGCTCTTTAGCCTCTCTCAGGCTGGCTTACCTGCCGAATCTCCCCGCCTTCGCTCACTTTCCGGCCCCTCTTTGCTGAATTCCGAGGACCGCCGGAACACCCCTGCGCTATCATTGCGTCTATAGAATTAAGCGGCCTTTACCCTCAAGGGCGTTAATGGTGGTGTTTGTGTCTCGATTCTTGCAGCGAATTGTCTTCGTTTTGGCAGCGGCGGTATTCGCCGCACTCGGCCTCGGCTTCGCCATGGGCGAATTCGGCATGTTTGGCGTACACGCGGGTGGCGAGCAGGAAGGCGCATATCGCCAGATGCACGTGTACGCCGAAGTCCTCAAACGGGTGCAGTCCGACTACGTCGTCGAACCCAACATCACCGATGTGACCACCGGCGCCCTGCACGGGCTGCTCGAATCGCTTGACGCCGACTCCAGCTACCTCACGCCCACCGAGTACAAAATTTTCAAGGATCGCCCGGCTACCGGCGTTGCCCAGGTAGGTATCACCGTTTCGAAGCGGTTTGGCTACGCCACGGTGGTCAACGTCCTGCCTGGCTCCCCCGCCGACAAAGAGCACGTAGCGGACGGCGATGTCATTGAATCGATTGGTGAACAGTCGACCCGCGAACTCTCCCTGGCCGTGATCCGGCTAATGCTCGAGGGCAAGCCCGGCTCCACCGTCAACCTCTCCCTGGTCCGCCCCCGCAAGGCCGACCCTGACAAGATCACCCTGACCCGCGCAATCGTTCCCGTACCGTCGCTCGGGGAACAGCAATATGAAAACGCGTCCATCCTCTATCTGAAGCCTGGCGTCATCACCAAAGCCCGCGTCGACGAAATGGCCGCGAAAGTCAAAGGTGCCAAGAATCGCAAAATCTTGCTCGACCTCCGCGATGTCTCCGGTGGCGACCCCGAGGAGGGGATTCGCCTGGCCAACTTCTTCCTGAATCAGGGCACCTTAGCCATGCTTGAAGGGCAGAAGTTCCCCCGTCAAACCTTTGCTGCCGATTCGGCTCGCTACCTGACCGGTGCGCCTCTCGCCGTCCTGATCAACCGCGGCACTTACGGCGCGGCCGAGCTGGTCGCGGCAGCTATAGCCGGCGCCAAGCGCGGAGACGTGGTCGGCGAACGCACCTTCGGAGAGGGCTCCGTACAGAAAACCATTGATCTGCCCGATGGCGCCGCTCTGCTCCTCACGATCGCGAAATACGAAGGGCCTGACGGCAAGAAAATCCAGGATGAGGCGGTTACGCCCACCGTTCAGGTTGGGCAAAACAACGACGACGACCAGGATCAGGAAAACGGCGCGGTCAAGGGAGATGAGCCGCTCAATAAGGCTCTCCAACTGCTCAAGGCCAAATCCAGCTAGCTCACAGAACCACCTGACTCAGCAATACGGCCTCACCCTCCATCGAGTGTGGGGCCGTATTGCGAAGCCTCTCAATCTGCAACCGTGCTAACCTCAGACATACCGCATTTTTCGCCCGCGTACGCATGAGAAATGCCCCCATGAGGCGTGAAGCACTTGGCTGTCACTCCAACCCAGCCTGCTGAGTATCGTGGCTTGGGCCGAGCCCACCGGCTGCCACCTGAGCCCCCCATCCGTCCCAGGCTGAAGCTCGCGGGCAAAACCACCCTCGCGGTCCTCTTCCTGCTGGCAATCATCACCGGCTCCCTCAGCGGCCTGATGCTGGTCTACTCGGTAGACCTGCCCCAAATTCACGACCTCGAACGGTACCGACCTTCCACTACGACTGACCTCTACGACCAGAAGGGCAGAGTCATCGGTTCGTTCGCTCTCGAACGCCGCATCATCATCAACTACGACGGCTTCGCTCCGATTCTGCGCCAGGCAGTCGTTTCCATTGAAGACAAAACCTTCGCGTCCCACGGCGGCATCAACGTGTTCCGCATTGGCGGCGCCGTAATCCACGATCTCCGTTCCCACGGCCGCGCTCAGGGAGCGTCAACCCTTACCATGCAGCTGGCCCGCAACCTGTTTCTTTCTGCGGAACGCACCGCCATTCGCAAGTTGCAGGAAGCTTACCTTTCCATCCAGATCGAGCGCGCCTTTACCAAGGAACAGATCTTCACCTTGTACGGCAACCAGATCTACCTGGGCAGCGGAATGTACGGGTTCGAAGCCGCATCGCAATACTATTTTTCCAAGCCCGCTAAAGACGTGACCCTCACCGAGGCGGCCATGCTCGCCGGCCTGCCCAAGGGTCCCGTCGCCTACTCTCCCATCCTTTATCCCGACAAGGCCCTTCGCCGTCGCAACCTGGTGCTCAGTGAAATGGAATCCGATGGGGTCATCACCCATGCCCAGGCCGACCAGGCCCGCAAAGCGCCCCTCGGCCTTCACATCGCCCAGCACGAAATGTCCGTAGCTCCCTGGTTCCAGGAGGAAGTGCGCCGCGAGCTGGAAAAGAAGTTCGGGTCTGAAGAAGTGCACGAAGCCGGCCTGCGCGTCGACACCACCCTCGACCTGGACCTGCAACAGACGGCCAACCATGCGGTCGCCGATGGCTTGGCAGCCTACGAACGCCGGCACGGCTGGCGCGGCCGTATCCAGAACGTTATCAACGACGGTACCAGCATCGCGGACTACAAACATCCTGACTGGGCGCTCAAATATCGCGCCGGCGACTATGTCCATGCCATCGTCACCCGCGTCCTCCCCCTCGAAGTCCATGCCCGCTTCGGAACCGAAGAAGTTGTCCTTCTTGGCGGCGACTGGGCCTGGACCGGCCAGCGCTATGCTGATGCATTCCTCAAGCCCGGCGATGTCATTTACCTGCACCTGGCCGACGCCATGGAAGGTTCCGCGCACCGCGCCACCCTTGAGCAGGATTCCGGCGCTCAGGGCGCGTTGATGGCAATCGATAACACCACCGGCGATGTCCTGGCCATGGTCGGGGGCCGCGACTACGCCCTTTCCCAGTTCAACCGCGCCACCCAGGCAGAACGCCAGACCGGGTCGAGCTTCAAGCCTTACGTCTACACCGCCGCCGTGGAGGAAGGCGCCAAGCCTGACGACATCATCGTCGATGCCCCCGTCACCTTCGGCTCCTACACCCCTCACAACTACGAAAACGACTACAAGGGCGCCATGACCCTGGCCAACGCTTTCGCCGAATCGCGCAATATCCCAGCCGTTAAACTGGCGGCCCGGGTCGGCATCCACAAGGTCATCGACGTCGCCCATCGTTTTGGAGTCACTTCCAATATTCCCGCCTACCTGCCCATCGCTCTGGGCGCGGTGGAAATCACGCTCGAGGAACAGGTCGCGTCCTATTCCGTCTTTCCCAATGACGGCATTCGCGTCAAGCCTCGCCTGATCCGCAAGGTTTCCAACGCCGACGGCATTACCCTGTGGGAAGAAACGCCTTCCGTCGACGAAGTAATCAACCAGCAAACTGCTCGAACGATGATGTCCCTGCTGCGTGCCGTCACCGCCCACGGCACCGGAGCCGCTGCATCTCAGTTAAACCACCCCGTCGGAGGCAAAACCGGTACCACCAGCGATTACACCGATGCCTGGTTCATGGGCTTTTCGCCTTCCATAACCTGCGGAGTCTGGGTGGGCTACGATAGCCGCGAATCGCTGGGTGAAAAGGAGACCGGCGCTCGCGCCGCCCTGCCCATCTGGATGACGGTAATGAAACAGGCCATTGAAGGCAAGGACACCGAAGAATTCCTCGGTGACCAGGGCTTGGAAAGAAAACCGGCATTGCAGGCCGGGAATCTAGGACCCGCGGCAGTCCTCCCCGCCGCGATTCCTAGCAGAGCAGGAAAGCCTCCGACAGCCGCGCCCACAAACCGACCGCCGACCGGCACCCCCTTGCCATTGGCAGCTCAGCCGGCTCCGGTCAATGGGAAGACCAGCCGTCCGGCAAATGCAACTGCCAACCCGGTTCCGCGTCCCGATATCCCCACGCGCAGCACGGCCCCGGACGCAGCGCCTATCCTCAAGCCGGCACCCCCGAAGCCCACGCTTCCCAAACCCTCCGCGCCATCCCGGCCGCCCGTCAACTAGGGAGCTTTGCAAGGCGCAAGTATCGTTTGGACCGAGCCACATCCTTGAAGATCTGGGTCTTGAGAGCTTCCGGCGAGGGCCAAGTCATCTCCGGTCGCAGGCGAAACAGGAATTCCAGCCGAAGCGTCGTCTCGTCTGTCAGGTCCACCGGTTCGAAGTTCAGAATGTGCGTCTCCACTCCGAATCCAGCTCCTTCAAAAGTGGGCCGGTTGCCCACGTTGGTTACCGCCTCGAAGCATCGTTCTCCCACCGTCAGCCTCGTCACGTACACCCCAAACGCCGGCATCAGCCCGTTATAGGCGGCGAGGTTCACGGTAGGCACCAGCAGTCTCGTTCCCACTCCGCGGCCCCGCGCCGGGTGTGAGAGGACCGCGAAAGGGCGTCCCAGCATCCATCGGGCGCGTTTGACATCTCCGCAGGCCACCAGATCTCTGACCGCCGAACTGGACACTTCGAGCCCGTGCACCTTGACCGATTCGTGGACCTTCAGCGCAAAGCCGGAATCCTTGCCGAACGCTGCAAGTTCCTTGACCCCGGCCGCTGCCCGGTGGCCGAATCGGAAGTTGCCGCCTTCATGCAGGCTGACCACGCCCAGACGCTCCACCAGCACCCGGCGGACAAACTCCACCGGGGTCCATCCAGCCAGTTCCTGGTTGAACGGCAGAACCAGCACCGCGTCGACGCCCGTCGTGGCTAGAAGCCGAACGCGTTCCTTCATCGGGGTCAGAAGCCGCGGGGCCCGGTCGGGGCGAAGAAATTCATCGGGATGGGGATCGAAGGTGACGGCCACCCCGCGAACGCCGCGAACCCCGGCGTCGGCGGCTACCGCTTCGAGAATCCGCCGGTGCCCTCTGTGCACGCCGTCAAAGTTCCCGATCGCTGCCACCGACGGGCCGAACCCCCCAGGGACCTCTTCAAGCCCTCGGAAAACGGGGATCACGCTGACGAGGTCGCTCACAATGACACCGGAACTTCCAGGCCGTCATAGGCAAGCCTCACCCGTTCAGGCAACATCCGGTTCGTGACTTCGTGACCCAGCTCATGCGCAATGTGCGTAAACCAGGTCTGCCGCGCTCCAATCCGTTCTGCCCAGCCGATGGCCTGTTGCAGGGTAGCGTGGCTCGGATGGGGCGCATGGCGCAGGGCTGGCAGCACCAGGTTCTGCAATCCCTGCAGCAGCGCAAAGCTCTTCTCCGGTATCACACTGACGTCGGTGAGATAAGCCATATCGCCGAAACGGAACCCGGCGACTTCCATCGGTCCGTGCAGTACCGGCACCCGGATGAATTCGACCCCATGAACGTTTGTACTCTGCTTGAGCGGGCGAAGCTGGACCTTGGCGCGGGTAGGATACGTCGCTTCCGGCGACAGGGTGTAGTCGAAGATCCGCTCCAGCACCTTCATCGTGTCGTCCGAGGCGTAGAGAGGGATGGGACCGCCCTCGCGGTATACCGCGAAGCTCAGCGGTCGGAGATCGTCCAGGCCCAGAATATGGTCGGCGTGCGAGTGCGTATAGAACACCGCATCGACGTGGGTAAAACCAGCCTTCAGCGCCTGCGTCCGGAAGTCCGGCCCAGAGTCAATCAGAACCGCCCTCTCCCGCTCTCCCGGCCTGCTCCAACGCACCACGACCGATGGGCGCAGCCGCCGATCATGCGGATCCGGGGACGTGCATACCGGGCATTGACAGCCCAGGGTCGGAACCCCCATCGACGTTCCTGTTCCCAGGAATGTAAGCCGGCCCTCCATGAATGGCGCTACTCCGAACGGAATGGGATTTCACATTGGACCCGGCTGACCCCTGCGGGTAGCCGGCACCGGGCAAATTCTTTGAGATCTATCAGCGCCTGCCCGGCGGGGGTGGCGCCGGCGGCTGAACGCCCTGCAGCGTGATCATGTTCGTCAGTTCGAGAAACGCCATGCGGACTTCATACAGAACGGTTTGCAACGTCCGGTCTTCCGCCTCGCTTAGATTTCCCTTGGTCTTCTCCGCCAGGATCCCCATCAGGTCAATCGTTTGTTTCGCGCCAAGGATGTCAACCCTGGGACGCTGTCCCTCCTGGGTTCCGGCACCCATCTGGATCATGGCTGAAACGTAGAACTGCTGCACCAGGTGTTCGAAGGTCACAGGGGGCTGCGGGCCTACCCCCGGGTTCTGCGCCCGGACCAGGTCTTCAAGCCGCTGCGCAGAACTCTCATAGGCCAGCTGTTGCTGGCGGCTCTCCTCCGCGGTCGGCGCCGGCGGCAATTCGGGAACCTCGCCCATTTCCAGTTCTTCCGCCGCCTCTAGTCCCTCTTTATCAGGAACCAGTTGTGGGCCGGGGCGCGCCGGTTCCGCCGCCGGTTCGGGAATTACTGCCTGGGGCGGTTCAGCCGGTCCCGGTTGGGGTTCGTGTGCGGCCTCGCGCTCTTCCTCATCGGCTTTGTACTTGCGCCGGTCAATAACTTCGAATTTGGGGGTATCAGTCATAGCTCTTTCGATTCCAATACTTTCAAAATGTTTCGCGGTTCAGCAGTGGGGGCCCGTTCAGAAGGCGGGCAGCGCCCCCTCCGTGTTCGCCGGCGTACCCAAAAGGAACATTACGCGCCTCTGCCTCGGCTTTGATCATGCCCATGGCGAAGACCCGCCGCTTGCCGTCAAAGCTCAACTCCGCCGCGCTGGTCACATGCCCTGCCGCGATTCCATCAAGTTGTAACTCCGTACCGCTCGCCGGAACCGGGCCGTCCACTTCGAGGCCTCTGAGATGGCGATGGACATTGCCTCGCGAACGAATCCTCTCCACTATCTCTTGCCCCAGGTAACAACCCTTGGAAAAGTGCAACGCACGGAGTTGGGAGGTTTCCTGAGGAAGATCCCGTTCGGCGATATCCAAGCCGTACGCCGGAATCCCCTCTGCAATTCTGAAAGCCTCGAGCGCCGCGGAGCCGGCCGGCTGAGCCCCTGCCGCCTTCATTGCGTTCCACAGGTCCATGACCCGGTTCGCGGCCACAAACAGCACATAGTGCCGAGCCAGCACACCGTACTCCCGCCGTATTCGTACACTAATCCCGTTCCACTGCGCGTGCGCCTGTGTCATTTGCTCGGGCAGGCCCTTAATCCCGATCCGGGCCAACACCTCATCCGCCTCCGGACCGGTCAATCCCAGCGCCGTCTCCTCAGCCGGATCCTGCGCGGCCAGTTCCACATCGTCCATGATGATGAAGCGGTCCAGGTGCACCATCAGGCGATCGAACTGATCGGCGGCTAACTCCAGTTCCAGGCCGTCGGCATCCCCTTCCGCTGCAAATCGTTCATGCTGGGGAGCTTCACGCCAGATGGTTAGGTCACCCTGGATACGCCCCTGTGCGTTCAGCACCAGGTTCCACGCGCCCGACCCGCTCCCGAGGTCCTTCACCATGTTGGTGACCATGCCGCTCAGCCAGCGAAAACGGTCTTCGCCCCGAACCTCGACCCGTCGCCTCCAGCCCAGATCATGTACCGCAGCGCGCGACACGAGGGCCTCTATTTCTGCCCCTCGCACGTCCAACTCAACAGGAGTTAAAACCCCTCGGTATGCGGCGATTTCCAGCCCCGGCCGCTGCTCTCCCAGCATCGTGGCGATCTGGCTTGCAGTCGGGGAATTTACAAGATTGACTTCGGTCATTGCGCAGCTTTTCCGCGGCCGGGCGGGGTCTTCGCCGTCGAACTCCCCGCATCGGGCGCATCCTGATTATAGCCTTGTAGCATCAACTATCCGGGCTGCCCCGGGGCCTCGCACCGGCAAGGGAGAATGAATGAGAAAGAAGCAAGAAGGGGCATCGCGCCGCGTTTGGACATGGGTTTCAGCCGGCATTCTCGTGGTTGCGGCGGCACTCGCCTCGGCGCAGGCGCCCACCACCGCCCCCGATTCACCGCCCCCTCCCATCCACGCCCCCGGCGCCACCCAAGGCGACGATCCCAGGCCTTCGAGCAAGAAGCCTGAAACCCACATTACCCCGGAACAAGCCCAGCAGCTTTTCGCCCTGGTCGACCAGCTCATCCAGTTCTCTTCGCAGGAGACCGGTCTCCCCATTAGAAGCAGCGTCAAGCGCCAGCTCACAACGCGCACGGCCGTCGAAAGCTATCTCAACCAGAAGTTCCAGGAAGACGAGGGCGCCAAGCGCCTTCAGCGTGGCGAGATCGTGCTCAAGAAATTTGGCCTTCTGGACCGCGACTTCGATCTCAAACCTTTTCTCCTGGCCCTGCTGAAGGAACAAATTGAGGCGTACTACGACTCGAAGACCAAAACCGTCAACATGCTTGACTGGGTGGACATCGACGAACAAAAACCCGTGCTCGCCCATGAGCTGACCCACGCCCTGCAGGACCAGCACGTCGACCTTGAAAAGTGGGGCGACCAGACACCATCCGAAGTCTCGACCAATTATCGCGACGACACCGACCATCTCGCCAAAGACGAAATCGATACCGCCCGCGAAGCCGTTGCCGAGGGCCAGGCTACGGCCGTCATGATGGACAACATCCTCAAGCCCATGGGCAAGAGCCTGGTAAAAGACCCGGAGGTTGTTGAACTCATCAAGAGCCAAATGGCCGGTTCCGACAACTCACCGGTGCTCGCCCGCGCCCCACTCCTACTCTCGGAATCGCTCCTGTTCCCCTACCGCGAGGGCCTCAGCTTCGAGCAGGACCTGTGGATGGACCAGGGCCAAAAAGCCGCCTTCGCCGGCGCGCTTGACCGGCCCCCGAGCTCTACCTGGGAAATCATCAATCCGCGCGAATTTGAAAAGGCCAAGGTCCCCGTCGTTCCCCTGATGCCCGACATCCATCCCTTGCTCGACAAGACCTATAAGCCTTACGACATCGGCCAGGTCGGCGAACTGGACCTTCATATCCTTGCTCAGCTCTTTGGAGGCGACGCCACCGCTCGGGATCTTACCCCCGCCTGGGACGGCGGCATCTACTGGGCCGGACAACGCCTTAGCGCAAAAACCCCCGCCGAGTTGGCGAGCACCAAATCAATCTCCCTCTTCTATCTCTCAGCATGGAAAAACGCGGCCTCGGCACAGGCCTTTACTACCCTGTATGCAAACGCCCTCGGCCGCAAGTATTCCGGCCTTCACAAGGATGACGACCCTCAGCACGCATCCGACGCCGCGCCAGGATCCCTCGAACAGCTCTATTCCTCCAACGAGGGACCCGTCCTGATCACCACCCGCGGGCGATTCGTGTTCGTAGCTGAGAGCTTCGACCTCGAAGACGCGCGCAAGATCACCAACCTGGTTCTTGACGCACAAGATGCAGTCGACATGAAAATGGCCGGGCGCGCCCGGTCAACTTCCGCCACCGACCCAGTCGCTGGCCCGTCGCTCTCCGCCGGACTGGTGCACCTGTTTGCGGAAAGCGGCGTAATGAAAGCGGCAGTGCAGGCTGGCTTGCAATCGGCGCGGCAGTAGTCTGCCCATTAAAGAAGGCCGCCCTTTTATGGAAGCTGAACCAGGTGGCGAGGCTTCCACCGCTGCGCGTTCCATTTGCGGTCGCCAAACTCAACTACGATTTCCGCTCCAAAATCGTGGCATTGCACCGAATGAACCCGGCCTTGAAACCGGCATTTCCGGCATTGCTGGTGCCCGGCTGGGCAATCGAGACATTGCATCGTGATGGCGGTCCCCGCCGGAATCGGGGTATCCGCCACCATGAGGCAGCCCTGTCGGCCGATGGACTCAAGGTTGGCTAACACTCGCAGGCTGCCGGCGCGTAACTGAACCAGTTCCGAGCACAAAAATGGAGCGTTTCTGTCCATAATCCCTCCCGGTAGTCTCGTTATCGGAGAAATCTTCGAAAGGATTAAGGAAAAGATTCACTCTGCACTTTTGCCCCTCAGCCCGGCAGCTGCGGCGCCAGTTTCTGGACCTCGGGCGTGTCGCTGCCCAACCAGTCCGGATGACGGATCGTCGAGTCGAAGTGCGTAGTCGTCTTGAACAGTTCATACTTCCCCGCCGTCGCCGCCGCCTCCGACTTCCCGATCAGCGCCGCGACTCCGGCCTCATCCATCGGCTTGAAGCTTTTGACCGCCTCAAACGCCTGGCTCAGCAGCATGGGCGAATTGATGCCCGTGATCAGGACGGATACCGGCACATTCAGCGAATAGTGCAGGCAATCCATCGGTTGCACCACATTGCTCTTGAGGATCACACCGCCGCCGAAACACTTCATGCCCAGCACGCCTATGTTCCGTTTCTGCGCCTGGGGCACCACCAACTGGGCGAAGCTCCGGAAGTGCGCGTCCATGATGTTGATCGGCATCTGTACCGTGTCGAAATGAAAGCCATGCTTGTCGGCCACTTCCATCATGTACAGGTGAATGCGCGGGTCCTTGTGTCCCGTATATCCGATGAACCGGACCTTCCCCGCCTGCCTGGCAGCGACCACAGCTTCCATCGCGCCGCCTTCGTTGAAAATCCGGTCGGGATCATCGAACCGAATGACCTCGTGGTGCTGCAGCAGGTCCAGGTGGTCCACCTGCAGGCGCTTCAGTGATTCGTCAATCTGGCTGGCGGCCACTTCCTTGGTTCGCCCGTCGATCTTCGTCATCACAAAAGCCTTCTGTCGATATCCGCCCTGTTGCAAGGCCTTTCCCACGCGCATCTCGCTGCGACCCTCGTTGTAGTCCCACGAATTGTCGAGAAAGTTGATTCCGCGCTCCAGGGCTTCGTGAACGATCTTGATCGCTTCGTCTTCCTGCACGTTGGGTTGGCCCAGATGAGAACCGCCTAGACCGATCGCGGAAACTTCCACCCCCGTGCTTCCCAGTTGGCGGTACAGCATTTCCCCGCGCATCGTGCCTGCCTCGGTCACTCGCGGAATCATCGCCGCTGCCGGTCGCGACCCGGCTTCCGACTGCGCGCCAGGCAAGGGGTTTGCCTGCTGCGCCGTCGCTTTGTTCAGACCCGCCACACCTAACGCGGCCACCGCAGACCCGGTAATGAATTTACGTCTTTGCAAGCTCTCCTCCGTCGAGCGCTACGGCTCGTGCAGTGAGATGCAAAGTCTCAACTCAAGGTCATGCGCCATCGCCCGCCTTCGCAATTCCCAAGGGCGCCGCGTTTCACTGCATCAAGCGATTAGGTTTCTTTTGTTGCCGGTGCAGTCCAGGCCTACCCTCAGGCTGGCTGTTCCTCGTCCTTAGGCACCAGGTACTCATCGAGGAGCACCGCCACCAGGACCGCCGTCGGCACTGAGATCATCGCGCCCAGCACCCCCGCTAGTGCTGACCCGATGACCAATGCCACCAGGATGGCCAAGCCCGGCAGATCAACGCTTGAGCGCATGATGCGCGGGGTCAGAAAGGAATTTTCGACATTGATGTAGATCAGGTAGAAGACAGCCACCCCGACCACCCGGCCCCATGAGTCCACTGCGGCGACCAGTAGCGCCAGTCCAATACAGATCGCCGCACCCACCACTGGAATGATGTTCAGGAGTCCGGTCAGGAAACCCAGAGCATACGCATAGCGAATATCCAGCGCCAGATAAACCACGGTGCTGGTCGCGCCCAGGATAAACATCAGGCTTCCCTGCCCCACCAGCCACTTCCCCATGCGCACTTCCGCGCGTCGCAGCGCCCCATCCAGGCGCTGCCGATGAGAGGGCTGGAAGAACGACAGTGCCCAGTTGTAAGCCGTGTTGCCCTCGATCGTGAAGTACACCGTCAGGATCAGCCCCATGGCCAGATCGAAAAGCGCGCTAGCCCAGTTCTTGACCGACAGCAGCAGGTAGGTGATCGATTCGGTCACTCCGCTTTCGAGCCGCGACGTCAGGTCTTCCGTATTCACCCGGCTCGCGAAGGGAATGCGCTTGATCTTTTCCAGCACTCCGGGAAGCCGTCCTGGCATCTCCTTGCCGAACTGCTGCAGATCGTGAACGACCGGCGGAAACGCAAAAAACCCGAAGGCAATCAGTCCTCCCACCACGACGAGGAGCAGCAGGAAAATCGCAACCGTTTTGAAGGGCCGCCACCGGCCGATATGAATGCCGGCGATAAACCGAACCAGTGGCTTGAGTACCACCGCAAACAGCGCGCTCACGTAAAGCAGCAGCAGTTCGTGGCGCAGAAGCCAGGCCAGGTAACAGACGAACGCAATCGCAAATGCGAACACGATGTCGCCCCGCAACGTGCGCTCAGAGCGCGTCCATCCCATCATGCTCGCATGTCCCGCAAAGTCTTACTCTCCCCCGCTCAATATCGAGCCGACAATGCCGCCGATCAGGCCGCCACCGACTGACGCCGGGGCTGACCGGGCGCCTTCGCGGGGCAGGTAATGTTCTATCTGATGCGCAAGGCGAGAGATAGGCAGCGTCTGCAGCCACACCCGGCCTGGGCCAACCAGCTGCGCAAGGAAAAGGCCGTCGCCGCCGAAGATGATGTTCTTGATGCCCGGAACCGTGGTGATCTGGAACGACACCGTCGACATGAAGGCTCCCACGTGGCCAGGATGCACGCGCAGCATTTCGCCAGGCTGCAGATCTTTCATGATCAGCTCACCGGAAAGCTCCAGCCATGCCGTGCCAAAGCCGCCGATGCGCTGGAGCAGAAAGCCGTCTCCGCCAAAAATCCCGGCGCCCAGCGACTGCTGAAATCCCACGCTGATCGTGACCTGCGGCGTCGCGCACAAAAATCCATGGCGGTGCACCATGTATTCGTACCCCTGCCCCACCTGTACCGGTACGATATGCCCCGGAACCTTGGTCGCGAAGGCTACTTCTCCTGGATACTGCCAGGCACGGTACTCGGTCATGAAGAGGCTGCCGCCGCCGGCCATGCGCTTGAACACGCCAAATAGGCCCCCGCCTCCCCCCATCTGCGTGTGCGTTGTCATCTGGATCGACTGCGTCATCCATGACAATTCACCGCTCTCAGAAAACACGCTTTCGTTTGGGTCGAGAAGCACTTCAAGGACGGGCATCGTGGTGCCCTGGATCCGAGTTTGCATGCTAGAGGCCTCCTGTGTTGCACCAGTGTACCCCGGTCCGCTGCAATTACTGGCGCAATTGGTCAACCACGGGCAAGCTCCACCCGTCACCGTCAATGATCGGCTGCGACCGGCCGCTGCCGGGGTCCGCTACTCCACGATGCGCAGGGTCGTCTGGTCGTCCGCCAGCGAACTCCCTCCCACCCAGACGTCGTATGTCGTTGGCTCGACCGTACGCTTGATGTCCACGTTGTAGAAATTCAGCTCGTCGAAGCCTAGCGGGAACTCCACGTGTTTCGACTCCCCCGGCGCCAGTTGCACCCTCGCGAACCCCTTCAGTTCGCGCACTGGCTGCTCCACCGACGCATCGGTGTTGCGGATGTACATCTGCACGACCTCGGTGCCGGCCACGCTGCCCGTGTTTTTCACGTCCACCGAAACCTTCACCACCGGGCTATGCCCCGAGGCCATGACCTCTTTCAGAGGGACCTCGCTGCGGCTGACCGTCGGCTTCGAATAGCTGAAACGCGTATAGCTCAGCCCCCAGCCAAACGGAAACAGCGCCGAGTTCTCCTCGTCCACGTATCGCGACAGGAACTTCTCCAGCGAGTTGGTCGGCATCCGGCTCAGGTCGCCATGCGCCGGCCGTCCAGTGGGCAACTGCGCGTAATAGAGCGGCTCCTGCCCTACAGCTCGCGGCAGGCTGGCCGGAAGCTTTCCTGAAGGATTCACATCCCCAAACAGCACGTCCGCGATGGCATGACCACCTTCGGTTCCGGTGCTCCAGGCCTCAACAATCGCCGGCACGTGCCCCGCTGCCCACTTCAACTCCAGTGGCCGGCCCGCCATCACCACCAGAATGACCGGTTTGCCCGTACCCACGACGGCTTCCAGCAACTGCTCCTGCGCTCCGGTAAATCCCAGGTGCACCCGGCTGGCGGCTTCGCCCTCCATCCAGTTCGCGCTTTCTCCCAGTGCCAGGATCGCCACGTCCGCCTGCTTTGCCACCTCCACTGCAGCCGCAATAGCTTTGGCATCGTCCGGGACCGCCGCGCTCGCAGCCGCCGCCACCGATCCGCCAAAATTCACCTTGTTCAGAGTGACTTCGTCTTCCCCGGAAAGCAGCCCACATCCCTCCGCATATAGAAGCCGATCGCCCAGCTTCTCCTCGAGTGCCTTCCGCAGCGTGATCGCATACTTCGGGTCACCGCCCGTCCATGCGCCCAGAATGTCGCGCTGGTTATCGGCCATGGGCCCGATCAGCGCCACCTTTTTGCTCTTGTCTCCCATCGGGAGCAGCGCCCCTGCCCCTTCCACCGGATCGTTCTTCAGCAATACCAGCGTCTCGGCCGCCACCTTGCGGGTCAGCGCCCGCTTCTCCGCAGTGGGCTCATATGCCGGAGAAGGATCGACATAGGGGTGATCGAACAGTCCCAGCGCGAACTTCACCCGGAGGATCCGGCGCACCGACTCATCCACCACCGACTCGGGAATCTTTCCCGACCGCACCTGGTCGGCAATCACTGTCCCGTACAGATTGCTTTCCATGTCCATGTCAAGGCCGGCCATCAGCGCCTTCCGCGCCACCGTCGGCCCGTCTCCAATGCTGTGATTGATCAATTCGCCGACCGCACCCCAGTCCGAAACCACAAACCCGTTGAACCCCCACTCCTTGCGCAATACCTGGGTCAGGGTGAATGGATCGGCGGTAGCCGGAATCCCGTTGATCGAGTTGAACGAACTCATCAGGGTGGCCGCGCCTTCCGCGACCGCGGCCCGGTACGGTTCAAGGTAAACCTGCCGCAGCGTAATCTCGCTCATGTCGGTGGCGTTGTAGTCGCGCCCCGCAATCGCCGCGCCGTATGCGGCGAAGTGCTTCACGCTCACCGCTGCGGAATCCGGCTTGGACAAATCTCCCTGCTGGTATCCCCGCACCCACGCCCGCGCCATGGCCGAGCCCAGGTACGGGTCTTCGCCATTCGACTCGACAATGCGTCCCCAGCGCGGGTCCCGGGCGATATCCACCATGGGCGAAAATACCCAGCTCACCCCGTCCGCCCGCGCCTCCACCGCGCCGGTGTGCGCCACCGTCTCGGCCGCCGAAGGATCCCAGGTGGCCGCGATCGCCAGCGGGATCGGAAACACAGTGTGATGCCCATGAATCACGTCCAGCCCGAAGATCAGCGGAATGTGCAGACGGGTCTTCTCCACGGCGATGTGCTGATAGTGATTGGTGGCCTCCGCCCCTACCACATTCAGAAACGATCCCACCTGCCCCTTCGCCACCAAATCTTCAAACTTCAGATTGTTGGCTCCCGGCCCTGTCGCGAAGCCCGCCGAGAACTGGACCAGTTGCCCGATCTTTTCTTCCAGCGTCATCTTCTTCAGCAGCGCCTCGACCTTGGCATTCAACGGCTTCGCAGCCAGCTGTGCGTTCGGCACTGGTTCGGTCCGGGCCAGGCTCGCCCATGAAGCAACACCTGCCATCAGCAGCACTGCAAACGCCTTGCGCGAAACACTCGTCATAACCCGGCCATCATAAATCGTCGCCGCCTCGCCGGTCGCGCCGTCCCAGTCGAGGCGCTCCTTGGAACATAAAGAAACGGTTGCTTGCGTTGGGTCAATACCAAAACTTTCGTAATGAACATAAAGTGTTTTCAATCACAGGCCGCAAAAGTTTGCTAGGCTACCGTTAATCAATCACTCAGAAAAAACCTTCGATGGAGCCGTTATGACCATCCCTTCGGTTTTGCTTGTCTTGGCCTCTCTGACCAGCGGCGCGGCTGTGCAGCCCGCCAAGTCCACCAATCCAGCTCCGCCTCCGCCAGTGTTCCAGGATGTGCCAAAGGCGCCCAACGGACTTACCCTCTACAACAGCAACGGAGAAGTAGTTGCCCGTTGCGGCAAAAAGGACGATGCCTTCGCGGATTGCAAGATGGAGCCCGGCGTCACCCTCGATGACCTGATGAATGCCTGGGTTCATGCTTACCAGGATTCGCAAAAGCAAAACTAAAGCCGCATCGAATCGTCGCCCTCCGCGACCGGAGGCGCAAGCTGCCCCTGCGACGCAGTGGAACCTCGCGCACAGCCCGTCCCCGTCGCCGGGAACCCGTTCCATGCTCTACTCTGGCATTGACTGGTATGGTTCGGGCATTCATTTACTTCCGGAAAGCTGTCCTGCGGGCACTCGACCACGACGTGCTCAACACTGCCAAGGCTGCCGCATATTCCGGCATGCTCTTTTCCTTTCCCGCGATCCTGGTGCTCACCACTGTCTTGGCCCGCGTACCCGAGGGAACCAACCTTGTCGGCGAAGTACGCGGCGCGCTGGATCAATTTCTGCCCGAAGGGTCTCTCTACCTGCTCCACTCCACGATTGAAACCAACCACCTCTACTCCCCCAAGGTGATGTTTTCGGCCGCCGTCCTGAGCGTCTTTGCGGGACTCGGCCTGATGCTCTCGCTGATGGAAGGATTCCGCCGCGCCTATCAGCTTCCCAGGGGCGACTGGACCTACTGGAGAAGAACCTTACGTGCCCTTCTCCTCGTTCCTATTGTCCTCGTCCCACTATCACTGGCCAGCCTCCTGCTCGTGTTCGGGCAGCAGATCGAGTCATGGATGATCGCCAACGCCGATCACGAGCTACGTCATGTGGTGCTGTTTTTCTGGAGACTGGTTCGCTGGAGTCTCGCCCTCGCCACCAGCATCACCGTACTGGCCGCTCTCTATCACTTCGGCACTCGGCGCCGGGAACATTGGATGTGGGTGATTCCCGGTGCGGCCGCGGCCACCCTGGTGTGGTTCCCCGCCACGCTGACCTTCGGGTGGTACGTGACGCGAATCGCCAACTACTCGCTATTTTATGGATCGTTCGCCGCCGGCGTCGCTACCCTGGTCTGGCTCTACATCACTTCCTTCAGCGCCCTGCTCGGCGCGGAACTCAACGGAGTGATGTTTCGCGGGCGCCAGGAAACCCTGTCTTCGCGCTTGTCCACCAGTACGATGCGGGCCAGCCTGTGACTCGAAACACCGGCTCTCCCGAGCGGTTGAGCGATCATAGTTGGAGGGGGTTGGTTTAAACACCCCATGTACAATGAAGCGGGCCGCAGCCTAAAAATATTGATTCTCAACTGCAATCCACCTTTGGAGCACATCCATGTCTTTTGCTGAACTCAGCCTCACCGACTCCCCCTCTCAACGCCGTGCCAAAATCGTTGCCACGCTGGGGCCAGCGTCAAATACTGAGCCGGTTTTTCGCGACCTCGTCCGCGCCGGAGTTGATGTCGTTCGCCTTAATTTTTCGCACGGGACTCATGACGAGAAACTGGCGTTGATCCAGATGATCCGCAAAGTGAGCCGAGAAGAACACAAGCCGCTGTGCATCCTCGGCGATTTGCAAGGCCCGAAGATCCGCACCTCCAAGCTCAAGGACCATCAGTCCGTTTTGTTGAAGGCAGGACAGCGCCTCACCATCACCCCGCGCGATGTGCCCGGCACTGCCAGCCTCGTGGGCACCACCTTCAAAACCCTCGCTGAAAACGTGGAACAGGGCTCGCGCATCCTTCTCTCCGATGGGTTGATCGAACTGCGTGTCCACGAAGTTGTCGGCGACGACGTAGTTTGCGAAATCATCAACGGCGGCATGCTGGGAGAGAACAAGGGCATCAATCTTCCCGGCATTCCCGTGCGCGTGCCTTCGCTTACAGAAAAGGACAGCGCCGATCTAGAGTTCGCCATTCGCAACGGTGTCGACGCGATCGCGGTTTCGTTCGTGCGCACCGCTGAAGACGTCCGCCTGGTACGCAACCGCGTGGCCGCGTACGGAGGCGAAACCTGGATCATCGCCAAGCTTGAGAAGCCGCAGGCCATCGAGCATCTCGACAACATTCTGCTTGCCGCAGACGGCATCATGGTCGCGCGCGGCGATCTCGGCGTCGAAGTTCCGCCTGAGCAGGTACCCGCACTCCAGAAACACATCATTCGTCGCGCCAGCGAATATCGCAAGCCGGTCATCACCGCGACCCAGATGCTGGAATCGATGATCGAGAATCCGCGCCCCACCCGCGCCGAAGTCTCCGACGTGGCTAATGCCGTCTATGACGGCACCGACGCGGTCATGCTCTCCGGCGAATCCGCTGTCGGAAAATATCCCGTCGAGACGGTGGCGATGATGGGCCGCATCGTATTCGAGGCCGAACGCCACATCAAGACGCAGAGCGTCCGGGAACCGCAAATCCGCGCCACCCACCTCTCCATCGCCGAGACCATCTGCGAGGCCACCGCGCACGCCGCTGACGATCTGGACCTCCGCGGCATCGCCCTCTTCACTGAATCCGGCTCGACCGCCCGGCAGCTGTCGAAGTATCACCCTTCCGTCCCGATCTTCGCGCTGAGCCCCATTGAAGTGACCATCAACCGCCTCAACCTGCTCTGGGGAACGATTCCTGTTCGATGCCCCAAGGTCAACACCACCGAGGCGCTGGTGGACCTGGCCGAGAACCTGCTCGAGCAGCATGGATTTGTTCGCCCCCGCGAAGTGATCGCAATCGTCGCCGGAACCCGCACCAAGTCCGGTTCAACCAACTTCCTTCGCCTGCACGTCATGGGCGAACATAACCTCGAGGGCGTACGCTTCTTTTCGCAGAGCGATCAGGACATTGTGCCAGGCGCTCCCGCGCCGGCCAAACCCAAGACTGCTATTCCCAAACCGGCGCCCCGCTTTCCGATCCGCAAAAAATAACGTCACGCATTTCGGCCGCCGCAGCCACGGCGGCCATTGACGTCTAATTACTTCCACCAGAACTTCCTCTTGGCGGGTTCCCTTGGGTTGCGCTTCAGCTTCGCCGCGGATGCAACCGGGCCATGTGCGTCTACGTCCGACGCTTCGAGCTACCCCGCCAAAGGGATCCTTCAAGAACGTCCCCGACGGATTCGCTACCCAGAAAATTCAAGAAGTGAGAAGCCTGCAGGTAAGTCTTTCCGCAACCCCCCGAACCTTTTTCGCGATGCAAGTAATGTTTACAAGGCTGCCTAATACGGGAAAATATTTTTCACTTTTGGGAGCGGAAATGTTGTGAGGCCCAGCTAAACGTGTGAAAATGTCGGTAGATACTGATCCTTCACAATTGAGCCCGCAAGACCCCGAGCGCGCTTCGACTGGAACTTTATATAGCTCCGCTGTGGTTCATTGCCTTGAGAAACATTCAAACCGGAAATTAAATATGACTGTTCAGCAAGCACGCTCAGCTGCGCAGTCCGACTCGATGACAGAGGTTGCTGAGTAACTCTCATCTGGCGGATTCGTTCGCTTCTTGCAGTGCTCAGGGCGACCCGCATGTGCACGGGAACTTACCGGGCTCTCCTAGGAGAGCGACGGGAAATCTCTGCGCCAGAAGAAGCGTCGCCATCCTCCATCGGTTGCACGACAGGCCTGGACTCTTCGAAATGTTGTAGGAAATGGTCGGGATTTTCGGAGCAGCAAGTGATCTCTCAAAAGATACGCGAAAAGCCGGAAAGACCGTAAACCTCGCAGCACAGGTTGTCAAAATCCGCCGAACTCGAAGGTACGACCCATGAACCTCTGCCAGAAGCTCTCGATTTCCGCCTCGATGTTCCTGTCTTTCGCTGCGCCGGCTTTTGCCGGGGTTGTAATTAACAGCCCCGCAAATGGTGCGGACGTTTCCACCACCTTCACCTTGTCGGCCTCCGCCGCAACCTGCTCTTCACAATCGGTCTCTGCGATGGGCTACTCCTTCGACAGCAGCTCCAGTACCGCCGTTATCAACGCACAGACCATCAACGCCCAGGTCACCTCCGCAACCGGATCACACACCCTTCACGTGAAAGCCTGGGGTTCCAAGGGCGCATCGTGCGTGACCGATGTTGCCATCGTTGTCACCGCCAGCACCTCCCTCGTGCCTTCCAACGCCACCAGCGTGAGCGCCCTGCAAACCCTGGGCGGCTGGGTTTCCCAGCACGATGCGGGGACCAGCGGCGGCTCTACAGGCGCGATGGTAATGACCAGTTCCCCCTCCCGCACCGGCAATGCCCGCGAGTTCTACACCACTTACACCAGCAATGGCGGTGAACGCTACCACGTTTCGTTCTCCGACGACGAGACCGCAAACAACTTCCTCTATGACACCTGGGTCTACCTCGATGGTTCGGCGGTAAACCTTGCCAATCTGGAAATGGACATCAACCAGACTGTGTCCAACGGCCAGACCATCATCTTTGGCTTTCAGTGCGACGGATGGTCAGGAACTTGGGACTTCACCTACAACAAGGGCACCGCATCCAGTCCTATCGATGCCTGGGGGCACACCTCCCAGGCCTGCAACCCCCGCAGCTGGGGCCGCAACCAGTGGCACCATATCCAGGTCGCCTTCAAGCGCAACGACACCGGGTGGGTGACCTACAAGGCTGTATATCTCGATGGCAAGGAACAGGCTATCAACATCACTGCCTACTCCGCCTTCGCCCTGGGGTGGGGCCCAACGATCTTGACCAACCTGCAGGTCGACGGCCTCGGCGGCGCGGGATCCGTCACCCTCTATGTGGACGACTTCACCATCTATCGCTGGTAAAGATCTTCGCCATCCGGATAAAAAGAGTGGGCGCCCTTGGGCGCCCACTCTTTTTGCCTTCCAGCATCGCTCAACTAGTCGCTGCCTCCGGCGCTCCAATCCGCGGGGCTGCCCAGGCCCGTGCACAGGTCCCAACCCTCATGAGCAAAGTACCCAGCGTAGGGACCGCAAGCGCCATACGTCACATCGTGAAAGTACTCCTTCGAGTGATGCGCGTAGAGGCTTTGCAGTTCTGCGGCGCTCGACGGCGCAAACTTCCCGTTTGCATTGGTAATGCCGGCCAGAATTGGTGTCGCCGCGCTGGTTCCTCCCACGATGAACCACCCGTATTCCCCATCGGAGAGCGGGTAGTTGTCCAGCACCCACACCCCGGTATCGGGATTGGAATCAGCCGAAATATCAGGCACTCCGCGATAGCCCCCGAATTGCGCCGCGAGGCTATGTACCTTCTGCTGATAAGGCGGAATGGGCTCATAGCTGCTGATCCCCCCGCCTGCCTCCGGCCACGTGATCTCGCCGTTTAGCTTGCCCGTAACCGGGTTGCGCGACGTTGACGTACCGCCCGCACACACCACATTTACTGACACGCATGGATAAATGATTCCCGGAGCATCGCCCGAGGCTGCGAAATAAACCACGCCCTGCGTCGTGAACAAGGAATCCAGCATATCCTCGCCGTCGAATTCTGCGGCGCCCCAACTCATCGACACTTCCCCGTGCCCATGGCTTCCGGCAGGGCAGGTCGTCGATTTCCCACACTGAACCAGGTTGTTCGCCACCACCACCGCGCTAAACAAATCGTCGAATGAGTTCGAATTGGCTTCGACAAGGTATAGCTTGGCGTTCGGCGCCATCGCATGCGCGTACTCGATGTCCAGCGACTCTTCCAATTCCCATCCGCCTGTGGGGTCCGTGGGCGGAACAGCGCCCCCCGCGTACACCACGCGGAACTTCGATGAGGAATACGGCAGTCCGAACTGCGTTGAAAATGCCTGCAAGTCCGATGCCGCGATCGGGTCGTCATACGCATCGACAATTGCGATGGACTGGCTGCCCTCATGCGAATCCACCGTGGTCAGGTTGGGATCGCATCCCGACGCATGCGGCGCAAGACCATAAATGCAGGCCAGCGAAGCCGGCGTCTCGTACAGGTAGCCACGGAACGGAGGCAACTCCGCCGGATTCGCTCCCAGAGGGAGAGCATAGCGAACGTTGGTGTGGGCGCGAAGACCCTTGTCCTCGGGCTTCGTCTTGCTCGATTCAGGAATCGAAATCGCACCGTGCGCGTACCGGCCATGCCGCTCGCCGCCGGCCTGGGCCGATGAACCTTGACTAAGGAAAAATGATGACATCATCACAACCAGAGATGCCGTCGCCGCCTTTCGGCTATACCGGTTTGGGCTTGTCTTGTGACGATTTTTGCTTGGAAACATCAGGGTGCTACCTCCATAAAAGTTGGCCAGCCTTGATCAGTGAATGCTCGCCGCGGTAGGGCAACGCAACCCATGCGCAGGCAGGCGAGCAAAGACATACGCGCGACCGCAGAGTGAGCAGACGCATCTCCCCTGTCCATCTTCCCGTTGAGGTAAAAAGACGGATCTTTGATGCCGACTGACTCTACGAACGAATTCCAGTGGAAAGGAAGAAAGCAGAAGAAGCAAAACTTGCAGCAGTCGATGCCACACTACTGAGTCACGAGTCCAAAGTCAAGACTCCCATCGTGCGCAGACATTAAAATTGCACCGCTATCGACGCGCCTCCACAAAAAAGCAAACACCACCCCAGCCTCGTGAAGACGACGATCTCATGCCTTGTCAGGACGTCCCCTGTAGTGCTGTAGGAATGCCACGCAAAGCCGTCATGCGTAGCCAAGCACTCAGGGATCAACAAACTTAAGTGGAGCGGGACGATCGGTACGTCTTGATCGTCCCCGCTTCCGTCGAAGTTATTTCGCTGCCAGTTGCCGCAGCACATATTGCAGAATTCCACCGTGATGGTAGTACTCAATCTCCTGCGGTGTATCGATGCGGACCCGCGCTTCGAAATGCTTCACTGTCCCGTCGGGCCCCGTGACCTGCACATTGAGTTTGCGTCCCCCGCCGAACTTCTCCTTCAGCAGGCCCGTCAATCCGGGGAAGTCGAATACTTCCTCCCCTGAAAGCCCCAGTGATTCGACGCTCTGCCCATCTTCAAATTGCAATGGCAGAATACCCATACCCACCAGGTTCGAGCGATGAATACGCTCAAAGCTTTCCGCAATCACCGCGCGTACTCCGAGCAGATTCGGCCCCTTGGCCGCCCAGTCGCGCGACGATCCCGAGCCATACTCCTTGCCTGCCAGGATCACCAGCGGCACGCCGCGCTCCGCATACTTCACGCTTGCATCGAAGATCGACATCCCCTCCCCATCAGGCAGCAGTCGGGTAACACCGCCTTCTGTGCCCGGCGCCAGCTTGTTGCGCAGACGCACATTTGCAAACGTGCCTCGGACCATCACTTCGTGATTGCCGCGACGCGACCCGTAGCTGTTGAAGTCCGCCGCCTTCACGCCATGCGCGGCAAGATATTTTCCCGCAGGACCATTCGCCTTGATCGAACCCGCCGGAGAAATGTGGTCGGTGGTCACGGAATCGCCCAGCACTGCGAGCACGCGCGCGCCGGTGATGTCTTTCACTGCAGCCGGCGTACCGGTGATGCCATCGAAGTAGGGCGCCCTGCGGATGTAAGTCGAGTCCGGCTCCCACTGGTAAACATCGCCGGTCGGGAAATTCAAGCCCTGCCAGCTCGCGTCTCCCTTCGATACCGTCGCATATTCCTTGCGGAAGCTCTCGCTGCTGAGTCCCCGGTCGATCGCCTCTGCAACTTCCTTCTGCGTGGGCCAGATGTCCTTGAGAAAAACCGGCTGCCCTTTTTCATCGATTCCGAGCGGATCGGAATCAAAATTGTGCCCGATCTTGCCCGCCAGCGCATACGCCACCACCAGTGGCGGGCTCATCAGGTAGTTGGCCCGCACATCCACGTTCACGCGTCCCTCGAAGTTTCGATTTCCGCTCAGCACGCTCACCGCAACCAGTCCGTGTTCATCGATACTCTTCGACACGTCAGTGGGCAGGGGCCCGGAATTTCCAATGCACGTGGTGCAGCCATAACCCACGACGTTGAAGCGCAACTTCTCGAGATAAGGCAGCAACCCCGATTTTTGGTAATAGTCAGTCACCACCCGCGAACCGGGGGCTAGCGACGTCTTCACCCATGGCGGAACCATCAGGCCCTTCTCGACTGCCTTCTTCGCCAGCAATCCCGCCGCGATCATCACCGAAGGATTCGACGTATTCGTGCAGCTCGTAATCGCTGCAATCACCACCGAACCATGATCCAGGTACTTGTCAGGGTCCACGTTGAAGCGCTCCTTCACCGTGGTCGTCACATGCAGGGGAGCCTTTTCCCCGCTTGCGCTATCGTCCACACTTGCGTCGTGGACGCTGGCTCGACGCCATGCTTCCGCCGTGCGCGTGCCCAGCGGCTTGGCTGTAGGCGAAAGCAGGCTCGGCAGCTGCTGCGCAAAGCTTCCCGCCGTGTCCTTGAGCAGCACCCGGTCCTGCGGACGCTTGGGCCCTGCTACGCTCGGTTCCACGCTGGCCAGGTCAAGCTCCAGCGTCTGGGTATACTCCGCCTCTGGCGCGCCCTTTCCATGGAACAGACCCTGTTCCTTGTAATAAGCCTCCACGAGCGCAATCTGCTCCTCGCTCCGCCCCGTCAGCCGCAGGTACCGCAGCGTCTCGGCGTCCACCGGAAAGATCCCGCACGTCGCACCGTATTCCGGCGCCATGTTGCTGATTGTTGCCCGGTCCGCCAGCGGTAGCTCCGCGATCCCGGGCCCGTAGAACTCCACGAATTTGCCCACAACGCCCAGCTTGCGCAACGCCTGCGTCACCGTGAGCACAAGATCCGTCGCCGTCGCGCCTTCGCGCAGCTTGCCTGTCAGCCGGTAGCCAACCACCTGCGGCACCAGCATCGATACCGGTTGACCGAGCATCGCCGCCTCGGCCTCAATGCCGCCCACGCCCCACCCCAGCACGCCCAGGCCGTTGATCATCGTCGTGTGCGAATCCGTCCCCACCAGCGTGTCCGGGTAGGCAACCAGTTCCCCATTCACCTCGGTTGTAAAGACTACCCGCGCCAGATATTCAAGATTGACCTGGTGGCAGATGCCCATCCCCGGAGGCACTGCGGAAAAATTCCGGAAAGCTGTCTGCCCCCACTTTAAAAACGCATACCTCTCCCGGTTACGCTGAAATTCCAGCAGCGAATTTGCCTCGTAGGCCGCGGCAGTGCCGAATTCGTCCACCTGGACCGAGTGGTCGATCACCAGTTCCGCTGGAACCAGCGGGTTGACCCGCTCCGGATCTCCCCCCAGCGTCTTGATCGCGTCACGCATCGCGCCCAGGTCCACAATCGCCGGCACTCCGGTAAAGTCCTGCATCAGAACCCGCGCCGGCATGTAAGCGATCTCCCGGCTGGGCTCGGCCTTGGCATCCCAGCGGGCCAGAAACTCAATGTCGGCGGCAGTCACGTTTACGCCGTCTTCCCGCCGCAGCAGGTTTTCCAGTAGTATCTTTAGGCTGAAAGGCAAACGGCCCAGGTTGAAGCCCTTCGCCTCAAGCGCGGGCAGCCTGTAGATGGTGTAGGACCGATTGCCGGATGAAAGCGTAGACCGGCTGGCGAAGCTGTCGCTTGTCTGCGAACTCATGGGGAACCTTTCTATCCGCGGACATGCGGATCGAATGTTGCTCGAATTAGCGCTGCAAAATACGTCTCAGGGCCCGAGCAGCGCAAACGCAGGCGCGCCGCTTCGCGAATCCTGAATCAATCAACGGGTATCAGCTTACTCAGCAGGCGGTCCAACGTCCACGGTCTGGTCGGCCGCGGCGAAAGCGTTTGAGCAAGGGCATCGCGAGGATAGTGCGGCGGGTACGCATAAATTACGCACCAATTTTACAGCCCCCGGCGTACCCCGCGGAACCCTGCCCCTCCCTGGCGGGAGCCGCGGGATATTTGAGGCTTGGGCGGCAAAACAATGCACAGGGCCGCACCAATCAGTTGGTGTGGACCGGCTTGTCCGGAACCGCCACCGTCAGGTCGAGCAGATCACCTTCGACGTGGATCGGAATATCGGCGGGCGCGTAGTCATGCAGAACCTTGGTGGACGTATGCGTCGGAGGAAATGAACCGGCCGGATTCGGCACTTCGTCAAACCGGACGTCGCCGGCACTGCTGGCCCGCAGCAGGTAATCGCCTTCCGGCACAAAGGCGAAAGAGAAAACCGAATCCTTGTTCAGACTCGTCTTTCCCAACTCGGTTTTGTCGTCAGCAAACAACAGTTCAAGTGATGCCTGGTTGACGGTGTGACCGTCTTTCTGTGCTGTCACGGCCCCCTGCACCTTGTGAAGCTTCGCGATCGGCAGCATGATGTCTTCCCCTGGCCGGTCGTCGCCCAGCTTGAGCGCGAAAGGGTGGGCTTTGCCGGCCCGAAAAGCCCCACCGGAATAGAAGTGGAGATTGAATTGGTCATCACTGGAAACGGACATTCCGTTGCTCGAGAAATAACTGGTAGAACTGGAAGCCGAAAGGGTCACCTCGATCAGGCACTCCTCGTTTCCGGGAACGCCACTGATGCGGTAATAACCGTGATCATCGGTTTCTCTGCCAACGCTCATGCCGTCGGCCGACCCGGTTTCGATGGGTACCCACTCGTTCTTGTTCCGGGTCATCAGGCGAACCCCTACGCCCTGCGCTGGGCTTCCGTCATCGAAGAGGACGGTTCCGCTCACCGCAGCCCCGCGTTCCAGAGAGACATTGATCGATGCTCCCAGGTTGCCTTGCACCGTTACCGTCGGAACTTCAGCGAGCAACGTCTTCCTAAGGTCATCGGCGGGGTTCAAAAGCGCATCTGGCTTTATCCCGAGTCTGGCCAGCGGCGAGACATAACCCGGCATGGACGCCATCACGTAATACGTCCCGGGAGCGACCTGGGGAATGCTGAAGGTACCGTCGAGCAGCGTCTGCACGGTCCGCACCTTGACCGGAACGGAAGGCCCCTCGCTTCCAGGAATAGCGCGCTTTTGCACCGCGACCGGACGCAGCACAACGGAGGCAAGGCGGGCCGGCGCGTTATTGTCGGCACAGAACACGGATCCGGTGACTGTCGCGCCGGAGGGCTCCTTCTGGCCTCGCGCCGGTCGACCGAGGCCAACCAGGATACCAATCAGGATACCGACCAGGATCAGAAGACTCACGCTGCGTTTGTGCATTGGCAGACAGTATAGTGCCGAACCTGAACGGCCCCGATGAGGATTGCCGTTCCCCGGCAATGTGCGCTTCTCGTCTTTCCCCACTCTATGAGACTGTGACAATGAGGGGATGGTCGCCGGACACCTTCCCTGCTGGAGCTTTTTATGGCCCTGAAAACACTGCGTGCCCTCACTGGCGCATTATTCCTGATCGCCTTCAGTTCTTTTTGCCAATCCGGCACGGCTCCGGCCCCGGCGAAGTGGAGCACCCAGGACGGCATCGTCACGCTTCCCAACTTCAAATTCGGGTCCGGCGAAACCCTGCCGGAGCTCAAGCTTCACTACATCACCCTCGGCCAGCCGCACCGCGACGCCGCCGGCCATGTCGACAACGCGGTTCTGCTGCTTCACGGCACCGGCGGCAACGCCCACTCGCTGATGAACCCGGTCTTCTCCGACGTCCTGTTCGTCCCCGGCGGCGTGCTTGATATCCGGAAATACTTTCTCATCCTCCCCGACGACATCGGCCACGGCGACAGTTCCAAGCCTTCCGACGGCCTTCATGCACACTTCCCCGCGTACGACTATGACGACATGGTTCGCAGCCAGCGCATGATGCTCGATTTGATGCATATCGACCATTTGCGCCTGATCCTCGGCACTTCGATGGGCTGCATGCAAAGCTTTGTCTGGGGCGAAACTTATCCAGACTTCATGGACGCGCTGGCCCCTTTCGCCTGCCTGCCAGTCCAGATCGCCGGACGCAATCGCATGATGCGATACATGGCCATCGAAGCCATCCGCAAGGATCCTGCCTGGATGAACGGGGAGTACACCACCGAGCCGGAACAGGGCTTGCGCGCCGCCAACGAGATCGTCATGATCATGGGCTCAAGCCCCCCGCAGATGCAGAAGCAGGCACCCACCCGCGACCTGGCCGAGCAGACCGTTGATCGCTACCTCGCCCGCGTCACCCCTACCACCGATGCCAATAACTTCATTTACTACTTCAACGCCAGTCGCAACTACGACCCCTCTCCGAAGCTCGAGACCATCAAGGCGCCCGTCCTGTGGATCAACTCCGCCGATGATTTCATCAACCCTCCGGAGCTGGGTATCGCGGAGAAGATGGTGAAACGAATTCCGCACGCTCGCTTCATCCTTCTGCCCATCTCCGACGCCACCCGCGGTCACGGAACCCACACCGTCGCCGCCATCTGGAAAGACTACCTGGCCGACTTTATGCGCGAGACCGAGCCGTCTGCCACCCGCCTGCATGGGTCTTCGCGCTGAGCGCATAGCCGTCCGGCGGCAACCCGCTTCTATACTTTGAAAAGGAGGGCGTATCCAGAAGGTCGGTGACACCGCGCGAGCAGTGCATAGCATGCAGGATCGTTACGCGCGATTCGTCGACTGGCTACTCCGCCGGTTGCCGAACGAACAGCAGCGTCTTCTCGCTTTCACTATTCTGGCTGGAGGCGTCTGCGGTCTGGCGGCAGTGGCCTTCCACCTCAGCATCGGCTGGCTCGAAAGTTTAATGATCGACCGGGCTAACTCCGCTGCCGGACATGCCTGGATCTTCTGGACCATCCTCACCCCCGCGCTGGGCGGCCTCATCGTGGGCCTGGGACTGACCTACTGGGCGCCAGCCGCGGCGGGCAGCGGAATTCCCCAGGTAAAGGTAGCTTTCGCACTGCGCTACGGTCAGGTCAGCTTGCGTGAAACAATCGGTAAATTTGTTCTCTGCGCGGTTCAGATTGGAGCTGGTGCCTCGCTCGGACTGGAGGGACCCACCGTCCAGATATGTGCCGGCGTCAGCAGCCTGCTGGCCCGCGCCGCACGCCTCAGCCCGCAGTACCGGCGCCGCATGGCTTCGGTGGGCATGGCGGCCGGCATCGCTGCGGCGTTCAACGCCCCCATTGCGGCCATTACGTTTACGCTCGAAGAACTCATCGGCGACCTTGATCAGACCATGCTCTCAGGCGTGATTGTCGCCGCGGCGCTCGCCGCTGTCGTCGAGCATTCGATTCTGGGCTCGAAACCCGTTTTTCACATGCCCCGCCACTATGAGCTCGGAAACTCCTCGTCGCTCATCTGGTACGCACTTCTGGGAGTTCTGGCCGCGATGGTGTCGGTGGCCTTCACCGATTCCCTTCTCTGGCTGCGCGCGCGCTTTCGCCAATGGACGTCGATTCCCAAATGGATCCACCCTGCCATAGGCGGCCTGGCCGTAGGCACCCTGGCGGTCATCGCCCTCCAGCTCTTCCACCTCAATGGAATCGCCGGCGATCCTTACCGGACCCTCACCCTGGCACTCACCGGGACCATGCCGGTAATCTTCATGGCATCTTTTTGTCTGCTCAAACTGGCGTCCACCGTGCTGTCCTACAGCAGCGGCGGATCAGGCGGCATTTTTGCGCCGGCGCTGTTCATGGGCGCCATGCTCGGCGGTTCGGTGGGCTACATCGACGTCACCGTATTTCACCATTCGACCGATTCCATCGGAGCCTTCGCAGTGGTGGGCATGGGGGCAGTATTCGCCGGTATCGTCCGCGCTCCCATGACCTCGATTCTCATCGTGTTCGAGATGACGGGCGGCTACGGCCTGGTGCTTCCCCTGATGATCGCGAACATGAGCGCCTTCGCCCTGGCGCGCTATTGGCGCGAGGTGTCCGTCTATGACGCGTTGCTGGCGCAGGACGGCATCCACTTGCCTCACAACAGCAATTCAGCCGGCCCCACCACCGCCGAGGCCACGAACGCATCCCCGGGAATGACCGGCGAACAAACCGAGGACGCTACCGTCTGATAGCAGCGGCATCCTTTGCCCAAATCAGTGGCCAGGATCAGCTACTCACCGATCCGGCCGCAAGTTGTACATGAACACTGCGCGCAGTTCCAGATAGGGACCATGGAACTCACGAGGCAGTGGCGGATAATTGGACCCGGTCAAGGCGCCCCAAGCCGCGCGATCCAGCGCCGTGTCCCCCGACCTGCCCTCGAGCACCATCCCGCCTTCCATCAAGCGCCCGTTGGGCAGTACTTTGAATCGAATTACCACCTGGCCCTGCTTGAGAATAGGCGGATTCACCTCGTCGGGGATCAACGGGTCCCAGGTATGCTCAGTCTCAAAATACCAACGCCGCAGCCAGGGATTGAAGTCCACGCCCTGCTGGTCCGAGAGAATCTGGACTCCGCCGCCCGCGCCGGGGTGCCTAGCCATCCCGGGATTACCCGGCACATTGTCGGAACCGGTCCCTGGGCTCTGTGAACCGCGCATGGCATCGCGCAGTTGGTCTGCCGGATTCTGTGAACCCATAGCAAAACTAGGCTTTGCGGGGACCGCCTGGGGACGAGGAGCCTCCGTCGGCGATTGCGATTGCGGGGTTGGTGGAACGGGAGTCGCCGCTTCAGCCTTTGGCTGCTCCGGCGCTGGTTCGACCTTCGGCTCCGGTGTGGGCGGCAGCGCAGGGACGGTGGCCTTGTTCATCGCATCGAGAGTCTTCTTGTCGACGCGCGGCGGTTTCTGGGGAACCGGCTTTACCGTGACCTTGGGCTGGAGATTGCGCAGAGCGTCGGGCGGCAAATCAAGGTAGCTCAGGTCTTTACGCTGCTTGATCGCGTCAAACGGATCGATTACTGGCGGCACCCGGAATACATACTTCGGAATCCAGGTGGCCGCTGAAATCAGCAGGATGTGGAACAGAAGAGCCCACAGAACACCTTCGCGGAGCCGAGCCCAGCGCCGCTCGTCCTCGAGTTCGCTGATCATTTCGAGCAGTTCGTGGGTGTCGTAATCGATCCAGCGCGAGCCGCGGACCTTGGGCAGGCTGCCGTCGCCGGACTCTGGCCGTTCGCCGTCCTGGTTCCCGCTGCGAGCCTCGTCGCGCTCGGGGGTCTGCTGGTCTGGCTCGGGACGGGGACCCGTCGGCTGGTTCGGCTCTCTCGTTGGCACTACGCTGGTCGGCATTCGTCCGGCACGGGCCCGGCGGGGATACACCATCCCCCGCGGGCTCATTTCGAGTCCTTTCCCTCTATTCTCTCATCCCTCTGAAAAGCCGCAAACCGTTGGCTAGGGCATGCATTCCACGCTTACCGCCGGGCAGGTCCGGGATTCATGTTCCGGCAATTCGGGGATCTTACAATGAGGCATGAACTGATAAACCGGGTCTCAGCCACCAGGTCCGCCGCGTGTACTTCTGATGGGACGCTTACGGGACCAAAACGCACGCCGAGAGACGTGGTTTTCGATCACTTCATGAGAAGAACCGCGGCTGCGGGTGGAAAGGGACCCTGTTGAAGCAGTTTTTCGCGCAAGTTCTGAAGAAATGGAATTTTGTCATTCTCCCCGCCCTCATCAAGATGGGCTTCTGGGGCGCCGGCTTGGTGGCGGTACTCGATTCGTCCACCATCCCGGTTCCAATGGACGCCATTCTGGCCGTCTATGTGTGGAGAAATCCTCATACCTTCTGGCTCTATTGCGTCATGGCAGCGGCAGGGTCCGCCGTGGGAGGGCTGCTTCCTTACGGCCTGGGACGCGCCGGCGGTGAGCTGTTTCTCCTCAAACGGGTCAACCGTCAGCGCTATGAACAAATGCGCAATCGCTTCGAACGCCAGGAGTTCCTGGCCATGATGATCCCGTCCATGCTGCCTCCGCCTACGCCCTGGAAGGCGTTCGTCTTCGCCGCCGGCGTCTTTGAAATGCGAGCACCGGTCTTCATGCTGGCCGTCTTTGTCGGCCGAATGATTCGATGGCTGGCGCTCTCCCTCCTGGTTCTCAAACTTGGACCGGGAGCTGTCGGCGTGGTGCAACACCATGCCCTCCCTGCCCTCGGAGTCGTGGGCGGGCTGGCCATCGTTGGTTTTGCCATTTGGTGGTGGAGCCCCGGGCGCCGTTCTCGCAGAGCGCGTTCAGCCAACCGCGCTCAGCCCTGAGGCCCGTCGAGTTAACGAACCTGACCAGCCTAAAATCTTTTACCGACTTGCCACCGCAAGAACGAGAGCGGACGCAATTTCGTTTCGACCAGGGAAAAGAACTAGGCCAGGGTCTGTGCCACATGCGCGCTTTGCCAGCGACGAACCAGCACCGGAACGCCAAATGCGAGTCCTGCAACGACCGCTGTGGACAACAGATCGTTGCGGTAGAACGGCAGCGCAGCCGTGTAGCAGGCAATGAGCCCCTGCAACGTGTTGGGGTACATGCCGCCGGCCGCCCACACCGCATAGTTTGAGACCACGAAGAATGAAGTCGGACCGAGCAGCACCCCGGCCGCGACACGCACGAACGTGACCCGGTTGTGCAACAGTACGTGCCCGAGAACCATCGCGGCGGCGTACCAGGCCCAGGTTGTCACGTACGACGTCAGCCGGAATGAGTAGTGATACGCGAAAACCGTGAGGAAATAGTCAGTCGCCATGAAGGCGGCGAGCGGGGCCAGCATCTCGCGCCACGTGCGCCGCGCGCCGAAGTAGAGCAGCGCCCCGCCCACAGCGGTAAAGTTCAACCAGTCGGGGTGGGGGACGATACGGCTCAAAACGGCGAACAGGAGCAGCAAATAAGCGGACATACGACCTCGGGAAGCCTGATTCCCCGTTCCCGGGGTGTTGCGGCTCTAATCTCATTGTGGATGGCACAGGCCGGTGGGTCAACCTGCAAAGCGCTGAGTTCGGAGCGAAGGTGGCCGCGCCGCACAGCGTCAGCCCAGACTTTGGCCTCATCCATACCGAATCCACTGCTTGCGCCCAGCCAGTCCAGAAATTTATTTTTGCACCCGTCCGCCCATGACCTCCCCGCCATCTTCTCGATTGTCGACGATGTAAACCCAGCCGCTCAGACCGGACGGCGCAGCGGCGTTGGATTCGCGGCGAAAAGAATAAGCGAAACGCAAATCGCTGAATTCGACCGTGGTCCACGGCCGGCCGGCCGGAAGTTGCGGCGGGTCCAGGCCCGCGATCGGCTCCTGTCCGAGGTCGCGCACCACCGCCCAGCTTCCCCAGTCGAGATATACCTGACCCAGGGAAGTCCCTTTAGCCGCCTCCACCGCCGGAGTGTCAGCGGGTTTAAAGAGCACATCTCTGCGCTCGTCCGTGTCGACATTGCCAGACCGCGAGTTCACTTCCGCTGTTTGAAAAAATGTATCGGTCTCAAGAATTGCGTGCCAGTGAAACGGATCCAGGGGATAAGGTTCCAGCGCCATGCGGCGCACCGGCAGCGAGGTCACCTGCATGTTTTGAAGCAACGCACTGCCATGCGCATGCTGAACCCATCGCAAAGTCCAGAGGCAAACCATGCCCGTCAATGCGAATATGGCCCACCCCCTCCCCCGAAACGCCGGACGGCGGCCGCCGATCTCCCGATCCGCGAGCCCGAAGAGAGCCGGGAGCACAAGAGCCATAACCAGGAGACCCCACAAAATCGGATCGGCGATAAACATAAAACTACCCGCGTACCAGTGCGGGTTGAACGGAAAGAAGGGACGCACGCCGTAATTGTTCGTCCAGTCCAGCAAAATGTGGCTGAACGCCGCGATCAGCGTGGTCAGAAACAGCCATCCCCAATGCACCGCCGGCCGCCCTCGGGAACGAAGCGGCTTGTCACTCGATTCCTGCCTCGCGCCCTTCCCTCGCCGGCGCTCGCGCCAGCGATGCAGAATCCAGATAACGCCCACGATAGCCACGGCCACACCGGGCGCCCCTATCAGCGTGTGGGTTATACCGCGATGGTGTTTGAGTTCCTCGACCGGTCCCCGAAATCCCCAAAGGACGTCAAGATCGGCGGCCTCCGCCGCCAGCGTAGCGGCCAGCGTGGCGTAGGCGGTTTTGCGGTTCAGTCCGGCGCGGCCGATGCAGGCCCCGGTAAAAAAATGCGTGAAGGGTTCCATGCGTGTGCCCACCATAGTAACCGGTGGGGCGCATCCTATAATCCAGCCCATGAGCGATCAATCGAATCCTCATCCCGCCCAGCGCGCCGAACACTTGCGCGAACAGATCCGGCACCACGAACACATGTATTACGTGATGGACACGCCGGAGATCTCCGACGCCGCATTCGATGCCTTGATGAATGAGCTGAAGCGGATCGAGTCCGAGCACCCGGAGCTCTTGCTTCCTGACTCGCCCACCCAGCGTGTAGGCGGCAAACCCGCCGACGGTTTCAAAAAGGTGCCTCATTCCCGTCCCATGCTGAGCCTCGATAACGCCTATTCCGAAGAGGAATTGCGGGACTGGGATCGCAGGGTGCACGGCTTGGCGGGTAGTCTCCCGGTCGAATATACGGCGGAGCTGAAGCTGGACGGTCTGAGTATCGCGTTGCAGTACGAAGCGACCGAAGATGGAGGGGCGAGGCTGGCCTACGGGCTGACCCGCGGCGACGGGCAGGTCGGCGAAGATGTGACCTCGAATATCCGCACCATTCGCAGCGTGCCGTTGAGCATCGGGGCAAAACAGTTGGAGAAGGCGGGCGTGCCGCAGGCGTTTGAAGTGCGCGGCGAAGTGGTGATGCCGGAGGCCGCGTTCCTGAAGATGAACGAGGAGCGCGAGAAACAGGGCCTGACAGCGGCAGTCAATCCGCGCAACGCGGCGGCGGGCACGCTGCGCACCGTGGAGCCGAGCATCGTGGCCCAGCGGCGCCTCGACTTGTATGCGTATTTTCTCCTGAGCGCCGGAGAGTACCTGGCGATCGGGCAGGAAGCCACGCTGGATGCCTTGACGGCCCTGGGATTTCGAGTCAATCCGCATCGCGGGCGCGTCCACAAGGTTGAGGAGATGTTGAAGTTCATCCACGAAGCCGAGAAGAAGCGGGCCACGCTGGGATACAACATAGACGGTGTGGTGCTGAAGGTGGATGCGCAACCGACGCGCCTGCGTCTCGGCTACACCGGTCGCGCCCCGCGCTGGGCGCTGGCGTACAAATTCACCGCGGAACAGGCGGTGACGCAGATGGTCGACATCATGATCAGCACCGGTCGAAGCGGGAAGCTGACGCCCACGGCGATGCTTAATTCCGTATTCGTGGGCGGTGCGAATATCAGCCGCGCCACCCTGCACAATGCCGACTGGATTGAGCGCATGGGGTTGCGGATCGGCGACTGGGTGAAGGTGGAGCGCGGCGGCGACGTGATTCCCAAAGTCGCGGAGATTGTCTCCGATCCGGAGCATCCGCGGGGAAAAGAGCCGTATGTCTATCCGAAAAATTGCCCCGTGTGCGGAAATCCCGCGGTGCGCGAAGAAGGCGAAGCCGACTACCGGTGCGTGAACGTCGATTGCCCGGCTCTGCTGCAGGGCACGGTGGAGCACTGGGGCAGTCGCGGCGTGATGAACATTGAAGGGCTGGGTGAGGCTTCGGTCTGGGAACTGACCACGCAAGGCGTGGTGAAGAGCGTCGCGGACCTCTATGCACTCACCGAAGAAAAGCTGGCGGCGCTGAAACAGGAAGTGGAGCGCAACGGCGTCAAAAAAGAGCAGCGCGTGTTTGGCCCCGTGGAAATCAAGAAACTGCTGAAGCAGATCGAGAGCTCCAAGAACGCCGGCCTGGCGCGGGTGTTAATGGGAATGAGCATCCGATTTGTGGGCGAGCGCACTGCGGAGGCCATCGCCCAGGAGTTCGGCTCCATCGATGCGATCGTCGATGCCTCGGCCGAAGAACTGGAGCGCGTCGAGGAAGTCGGCCCTCGAATATCGCGCGCCATTGTGGACTTCTTCAGCCGTCCCGCCAATCGCGAGCTGATCCAGCATCTGCATGCGGCGGGCGTGAAAATGACGGCGGAGAAGAAGCAGCGCACTACGCAACTGGCGGGATTGACGTTTGTTCTGACCGGAACCCTGCCCAACCTCTCCCGCGAAGACGCCAAGGCGCGCATCGAAGCGGCGGGCGGGAAAGTGTCAGGATCGGTAAGCAAAAAGACCAGCTACCTTGTCGCCGGAGAAGAAGCCGGCTCCAAGCTCGACAAGGCCCAGGAGCTCAAAGTTCCCATCCTCGATGAAGCCGGTCTGCTGGAGCTTATCGCCACGCGCAAGACCGGTGAATGACCCCCGGCTTGCCCTTCATTGGGTCGGAGCGAAATATCCCTTCTTTGCCCTGACCTGGTATCTGCGGTCGTTGCAGTAAAGATAAATGGGACGGAATGAGCCGTCATACTTGAAATCGGCCGGCGTATACGTCAAAGCATACTGACTGCGCAGTTCAGCCTGAATTTCCTTGAAGCTGTTGGACATTTCCTCCACCGATGGCGGGAAAAATACACGACCGCCCGTGGCCGAAGACATCTGATCGAGCACCTGGTCTCCCTTGCCCCGGCTCGGAGTCCAATTGGTGCTGATCGCATAAATGATGGTTTCAGACCGCTCGCACATTTTGATGGCTTCGTCAGGACGCACACGGCTCTGGTTATCGTCCCCGTCAGAGATGAGCACCATGGCTTTGCGCACCGGTTCCTGGCCGCGCGAGGCGTCCAGTAGCTTGTCGCGGCAGGCAGTGTAGACTGCATCGAACAGCGCCGTGCCCCCGCCCGGACGCAGGCGACTGATGCCCGTTTGCAGCGCATCGAGGTTGTTCGTCCAGTTCGCCGTTACGGTCGGAGTGACGTCAAATCCCATCACAAAGGCGCGATCGCTGCGGGCCTTGAGGATTTCCAGCAGAAACTCCGTCGCGGATTGCTGTTCAAATTCGAACCGCGACCGGATCGACGTACTGGCATCGATGACAATACCCACCCGCAGGGGCAGATTGATCTGCTGCCTGAAGTCGTTGACCCTGGCCGGGGCTTTGCCGTCATCGAGCAGGGCAAAATCACTCTGCTTCAGATTGGGAATATAGTGCCCGTGCTTGTCCGTGACGGTGAAGATCAGATTGACTTCGTTGACCCCCAACCGCAGGGTCGGACCGCCCGCATCGGAATCCTGACCGCTGCTGCCGCTGTCGGCCGAAGACTGGGAGCCGGCAGGGGTCTGCCCGGTAGCAGGCGGCTGGGAAGCCGGACTGGGTTGCGAAGGAGAGGGCGACTGCGGCGCTGCTGGCTGCGGAGCGGGCGGTGCAGCAGGCTGTTGCGAACGCGTCGTAACCGGACTTGCCACCGCGAGCGCCAGGCCACTCACAAGAACTGCCCGACGGCCCACTCCGGCCGCGAGCGTGGAGAAATTTCTGATCATCACTTCCTCATCTTATCAATCGAACTATTGCGAGGCCGCTAAAATCCTGGCGCGCGCTCAAGCCCTGTGTCTTTGACGCACTCGCGTTGAGGGAGTCAGGCTGGCGGCGATTCAAGCCTGGCCAGGAACGCTTCCAGTTCGCCGGGAAGCGGCGACGCCAGTGTGAGCACCTTCTTTGAGGTGGGGTGCGGAAACTCCAGTTCCGCGGCGTGGAGAAAGTTGCGGCCCAGCCGAAGCCGTTCCGGTTGCGCATTGCGTCGAGCCGCGGCGGAAGTTGCCGCCTGTGAAGCCACCTGGTCCACGATCTGCCCTGAAGCTCCATACAGCGTATCGCCCACAACCGGGTGCCCTATGGATGCCATGTGCACCCGGATCTGGTGGGTGCGGCCGGTTTCAATGCGGACCCGGACCAATGTGAATTTTCCAAACCGGGTGGTCACGCGGCGAACTACCTCGTAGTGCGAAACGGCAGAACGCGCATTCTCATCCACGCGCGTCGTCATCCGGGTGCGACGCACCGGGTCGCGGCCGATCGCGGCTGTGATGGTCCCTTTTTGCCGCTCGACGTGGCCATGCACCAACGCGATGTAAGTCTTTTGGATCCGTCGGGTCGAAAACATCTCCGCGAGGGCGGCATGGGCGCGGTCGTTCTTGGCAACGATAATCAGCCCGCTCGTGTCCTTGTCGAGACGGTGCACAATCCCGGGGCGTAATTCACCGCTGGTCGAAGAAAGGGCATTGAAGCGATGAAGTAGGGCGTTCACCAGCGTACCGCGGCTGCGCGCGTCGTCGGACTGCCCTGAACCGGCATGCACCATCATTCCCGCAGGCTTGTCTACGACAGCGAGATTGGCGTCCTCAAAAACGACATTGAGCGGTATATCTTCGGCAACCGCTTTCAGAGGCGCGGGATGCGGCTCGCCGGTGACCGCAATCGATTCCCCGCCGCGCAGCCGGTAAGAGGCCTTGGCATGCTCACCGTCGACCAGCACCCCGCCTTGCTCCAGCAACAGTTGCACGCGCGAGCGGCTCACGCCGTCGAGTTGAGAGACCAGGAACTGGTCGAGTCGTTGCCCGGCCGCTTCGCCCGGAGCCGAAAACTGGCGTGTCTCATCCATGCGCAACCTCGCTGGGCGCGCCGATCGTCCTTCCGGGGCGCTCCCGGAGTAAAAACGCGCCAAGCAGCACCAGCGCAATGCCAACGGCCTGAGGACCATCCAGGGCGCCGTGAAGCAATGACCCGCGCCCTTCCCGGTCGCGCCAGAATTCAGTAATGAACACCACGATTCCAATCCCCAGTAGGCCGCCCCCGGCGGCATCGCCGTCCTGCCGCCGCACCGGCAGAAAGACCAGGAGCGCGATCGTCAATGTGAGAAACGCCACGCCCGTGTAGGCCTGCACCGGATGTAGCGGCACAAAAAGCGGAGTTCCGCTCCAGCGAGCGGCCAGAGGATTGGTGTAGGTCACCGCCCAGCGCACTGAGGTCTCGCTGCCATAGCCCGACCCAGCCAGCAAAGCGCCGCACTGCTCGCACGCCAGGCCCGCCGTGAGCGGCGCGGACAGGGCATCGAGAGATCGCATCAGTGGCAGCCGTTGCCACCGCCCATAGACCAGAGTGGCGACGGCCGCTGCCGCTGCCCCGGCGGCTGACAGCAGGGGGTGATGGATCGTGGCCAGCCCCAACATCCACAACGGGTGCCGCATCAGGTCGCGCCAGTTCACCGCAACCAGCACCAGTCGCGAACCGATAAGAGCCGCAAACAGCGCAACGACGCAGAGGTTCCAGACATGTGCCGGCGGAATTCCGACCCGCAGGGCGGTCCGCTGCCCCAAAAGAAGCGCAAGAAGGATGCCCGCCGCGGCTAGGGCGCCGTAGCTCGGAATCAGGATCGGTCCGATGTTGAAAAGAACAGGATGCACTGTTGACGAGAATAAGGCATCCGATTTCAGGCGTGCCCCTGAAACCGGCGTCGAGGTGAGATAAACGCCCCTCCGAAAAAAGAATCCGACCCGCTGGGCCGTGAGCAATGCGCCGGTGAACCCGTCCTAAGACGGTGGAGCTCTCCGCGGTTCATTAGGCATTCCGGACTGGCGGACACGGCACACAGAACCGATTGTCGAGTTGAGCCCCTGTTCAATGAATGTAGGTTCAACCAGCGTTGATTACCCACCTGCTTTGCAGGCCGGTTTCTATTGCGGATAGTAGGGCTACTCGCGAGGAATTGCAAGTCTTGTGCCCGACCGCAACTTTGTGCTAGGCCAATCCTGGGAAACCGGCCCGGAATGGAATTCGCAATCGTTTGGTCGCACTCGCTCGTTGACAACGTTGCCCGGCACTTGGCGAGAGGCGGTCTGAGCGCGTAGCGTAAGGGGCAACTCAAGTCTCGCGGAGACCGCCACGTGCCTATGACCAACCCGTCAGTCGCGCCCACAATGACCAACCCGGCCACTGCTCCCTCCACCTTGAAGCGCCTGCTATCCCTCGACGTGGTTCGTGGCATCACCATTGCCTTCATGATCATGGTGAACAACAACGGCGGAGCCGGTTCGTGGAGTTTCATGAACCACGCCGAGTGGAATGGTCTGACTCCAACCGACCTGGTTTTTCCAACGTTTGTTTTTGTAGTGGGATTTTCAGTCGTCTTCGCATCTGAGTCTCGCCTTGCCCGTGGAGCGTCCCGGGCCCAACTGGCCTGGCACACGTTGCAGAGGGCGGTCGTCCTTATCGTTTTCGGAATCATCGTAAACAGCTTTCCGTTTTTCCGGCTTGATCACATGCGCTTCTACGGCGTATTGCAGCGCATCGCTGTCTGTTACCTCGTTGTCAGCTTGTTCTACCTGTGGGACCGTCGTGCCTCCACCAAAGCCGTGGCGCTGGCCGCGGCGCTGATCGGTTATTGGATCCTCGTGCGGTGGGTGCCGATTCCTGGTGTCGGAGTGCCTGGCCGCGATGTCCCCTTCATGGACATGACGCAGAACCTGGTGTCCTGGATCGACCGGAACCTCTTTCCCCATCACCTCTATCTCTATCCACCCGATCACAACGTACGCGATCCTGAAGGACTGCTGAGCGACCTCCCTGCCATTGGGACCGCCCTCATGGGAATGCTGGCCGGCATCTGGCTCCGCTCCACCCGCTCCATTCCCGTCAAAACGATGGGGCTCGCGGCGGCCTGCGTTACCAGTCTCGGGGTCGGCTACCTATGGTCGCTCGAATTCCCGCTGAACAAGAACATGTGGACCAGTTCCTTCGTGCTGGTCGCCGGGGGATATTCGCTGGCGCTCCTCACGCTCTGCTTCTGGGCAGTGGAGCAGATGGGTTGGCGCAAGGGCTGGACCTGGCCCTGGATCGTTTTCGGGTCTAACGCCATCGCCGCCTACATGTTCAGCGAACTAATGCCTGCCATCCTGGGGGGCATTCCATTCCATTCCGATGGAAAGCAAACCAACCTGCTGCGATTCTGGGGAACCAGCGTGTTTGCAGGAATCCCCGATCCCGGCTGGCGCGCCTTCGCCTTCTCCGTATCATTTGCCGCGTTCTGCTTCATCCCCGTATGGATCCTCTACCGCAACAAGATCTTCCTCAAGGTCTAGCGATGCGAAAGCTTGCCTTAGTGCGAAAGCGTGCCTTAGCTGCCGCCCTCGCGGCGATCGTGGTATCTGGCGCCATGGAGGCGCAAACAGAGAGTGCGCGTCCGAGCGCCATACCGCTGCCGCCAATGGGCTGGTCGTCCTGGAACAGTTTTTCCAACACCGTCAGCGCACATATCGTGATGGATCAGGCCAAGGCCATGGCTGCTAATGGCATGCAAAAAGCCGGCTATAAGTACATCAACATCGACGAAGGCTGGTGGCTGGGCAAGCGCAACGGCGACGGCAGTTTTGTAGTCGACGAGAAGGCGTGGCCCGCGATAGAAGCCGGCGAGAAGCCCGGCGACATGGCCAACATCGTTCGCTTCATCCACAAACTGGGATTGAAGGCCGGCATCTACACCGACGCCGGTGCCAACGGATGCAGCATGTATCCCGACCTCGGACCTCCATATCCTGACGTCGGCAGCGAGGGTCACTATGAGCAGGATTTTCTTCAATTCGCCCGCTGGGGTTTCGACTACGTGAAAGTCGATTGGTGCGGCGGCGACAAAGAAAATCTTGACCCCGCCGTGCAATACGGCGAGATCGCACGCGCCATTACCCGCGCGGAAAGACTGACAGGACATCGTCTCTACTTCTCCATCTGCAACTGGGGAAAGAACAGCCCCTGGACCTGGGCTCCGCACGTGGGCGGCATCGAAGCCGATATCTGGCGTACCAGCGGTGACATTGTTGATCCCATTGTCGCCAGCGGCAAAAACGCCAACCGCCAAGCCAGTTTCGACAAGATGCTCGCCAACTTCGACCAAGGCATCCACCCGGAGGCCCAGCACACCGGCTTCTATAACGATCCGGACATGATGGTGATCGGTATGCACGGTCTTTCCGACGCGCAGAACCGGGTTCACATGAGCCTCTGGGCAATTTCAGGCGCGCCTTTACTGATCGGCGCCGACCTGGTCCAGCTCACGCCGGAAACACTTTCAATGTTGACCAAACCCTCCATCCTGGCGATCGATCAGGACCCTCTGGGCTTGCAGGCCATCAAGGTGGTTGAGCCATCCAAAGGCGTCGAGGTGTGGAGCAAGCCGCTTGCCCTTCCTGGGTCACGTGCAGTGCTGTTGTTGAACCGGACCAGTTCGTCCCAGGCTATCCCGGTATCGCTGCGCGATCTCGGCTTGGAGGAGGGATCCCAGGCAACCCTCGAAGATGTTTGGTCCGGCGAGAAGTCCTCGGCCGGCGGGTCGTTCTCGAAGCAGGTCCCGCCCGGCGATGCGATCTTCATTCGCGTAAATGGCGCCGAGAGTCCTTCAACCTCCTACAAACCGGAACAACCCGACTCTTCAAAACACTCTGACATGGAAGAGGTCGACGTCTCTTTTCAACACGTCGCCGCCCATCATCCCTGGTCGCACATCACGATCACCTACAGCAACCCCGATTCCATCAGCAGATTTGCGCAGGTGCGCGTGAACGGTAGGATCGCGACCAACGTGGCATTTCCTCCCACAGGAAATAGCTCCGGTACTGTCGCCATTCAAACTCGACTGGAGAGAGGCGAGGAAAACTCCTTAAGCATCTCGGCAACCGCCAGAACAGCGCCCGCTATCCACTCCATCGCCGTTCAGTGAAGACCGCCAATGCAATCGGCGCACAGCCCTCATGCGGTCCTGGCAACGTCCAAAGATCCCGGCGCGGACCAACGGGGCCGCGCACTCGTTGAACTCTGCGTCGGATATGGCCTGATCCTTGCAACCATCTGGACACCGCGACCCGCTCAGCATTGGCTCTATTGGATCTCTGTCGCATGGATCGTCATAACGGCATGGCTGGCATTTCCAGGATGGGCAGCCATGGGTTTTCGTCGCGGAGGATTTCTCTCGTCCCTGTGGGTAGTTTTCGCGTCATTGTTCCTTGCCGCGATCGCTGTCGCGGCTGCGACACGTCTTCACACCCTGCGTCATCCCATCGGCCCCAGAGGCTGGCTTCTCACCTTTGGCGGCTATGCCGTATGGTCGTTCGCACAGCAATTCATGCTGCAGGGTTATTTTCTCTTCCGGCTTCTACATATCCTCGAGCGCCGTGAAAGCTCTGCCCTGGCCGCGGCGGGAATGTTTGCCGCCGCACATCTTCCCAACCCCGTTCTGACTCCCATGACTTTGGTGTGGGGCGCTTGCGCATGCTTCGTGTTCCTGCGCTTCCGCAATGTGTATCCATTGGCGATGGCCCACGCAATTCTCGGCATCACCATCGCGATCGCCGTACCGGGTCCCGTGGTGCACAACATGCGGGTCGGGCTGGGATACGTCCGCTATCACCCGCCGCACAGGCCAGCGACGCCTCTTCCTCAGGCCCTGCCGTGACGAGATCCCGGTGGGTTCCGGAACAGCCAGAGGTTCAAAACCGTGAACAACACCGCACCTACACTGAACTTGAGCCAAACTGGCGAATGCGAAGGTGAGAAAAATCCTTCCAGGCATCCGGCGATGACCAGCAGTGGAATGATGCCTGACACCAGCCGCGTGGCCTCGATCCCACCCCGCGCTACCGAGTCTTTCCATCGGTACCCGCCCGGAAACAACATTGCGTGCCCGAGACGCAGACCCGCGGCACCCGCGATCAGGATGGATGGCAGCTCCAGAGATCCGTGCCCCGCGACGAAACTCCACAGTTCCAGCGACATTCCGTACTGGTGGCACGCGGCCCCGATCACGCCCAGCATCATGCCGTTTACATAAAGTGAAAACAGCGTGAGCGCCCCAAAGGAGATGCCACCGGCAAACATCATGAAACTGACCGTGAGATTGTTGGTCATGATATGGCTGGTCTCCATGGGCGCTACGCTGACAATCGACTTGGTCCACATCTCATGGCGCTCCATGGTGGCGACCATTTCGGGGCCTACGAAGTGGCGCATGAATTCAGGCCGGGTAGTGGTTACGATCACCCCCAGAAGACCGCAGGCGGCAGAAATCATCAGCGAGGCTAAAACATAACGGAGATTGCGTTGAAAGATCGCCGGATATTCGTCCATCAGAAAACGAAACACTCCGGCCAGGCTGGCCTTCCGGGTCGAGTAGATGATCTGGTGAGCACGGGCCAGCAATTGATTCACGTCTGCCGCCTGGTTGCGGGCGGTGTTGTCCTGGCGAAGCGCGGACAAATCAGCCGCTACCTGGCGGTAGAGAAGTGCAAGCTCCTGCAGCTCCTCCCGCGAGAGATCCGCAACCCCGCTTTTCTCGGCCTGCTCGAGCAAGCCGGAGAGACGGTCCCAATATGGCCGGCGCCGTCGCATCCACAGATTTGAGAGAATATGCGCCATGGACCAGGGTTCAGATCAGCTTAGCATCGACACGCCGGAACTGGTCTCGATCGACATGCCGCTAGCCGGCATCGGCAGCCGCTTCATCGCGGTGCTGGTTGACATGCTGATATGGGGTGCCGGTCTGGTTCTGATTGGGCTTGCTCTATGGATCTTCCAGCCCGCCCTGCAGGCATTTTCCCGCCTTTCCTATCAATGGGTCGTGGCCGTCGTTACATTCGTAGTCTTTGTCCTGAACTGGGGGTATTTCACCCTGTTTGAGGCATTCTGGAACGGACGCACGCCCGGCAAACGAGTCGCCCGAATTCGAGTGATTCAGCGCTCCGGACGACCCATTGGGCTCTTCGAATCGATGGGCCGAAACTTGGTTCGCTACATCGACCAGATTCCATTCTTCTACGCCGTGGGCGTCATTGCCGTCTTCGCCTCGCGCCAGCACCAGCGTCTGGGCGATCTGGCGGCGGGGACCTTAGTCGTGCGCGATCGCGAACCTGAAGCTGCGCATTCAGTGAACCCCGGGGCCCGTACCTTCACCTCCCAGCTATTCAGGGCCAACCCGCCTGCCCCGGAGCCCGTTAGTCTGGTTACTCTTCCAGCGGCGAACGTCGCCAGGCTTTCTCCGGCCGACCTCGAGGTTCTGGAAGGGTTTCTCTCCCGCCGCCTCGATATGCCCTTGGAGGCGCGCCAGGCGCTGGCCGCGCGGATTGCTTCCGCCATTCGGTCCAAGGCGGGTCTGGAGCTTCTCCCGGGGTCAAGTGTCGAAACCTTCCTCGAGGCCGTCGCACGCGATCTCCGCGATATAGCGCGCATGCGGTGATGTTCGCCCGGGCGGAACAACCCCGTGTTACCTGCATCAATACGACTCCCAAGATCGCACTTGACAATGCTCGTTTCGCGCAATTTAAATATGTCCCGGCCCATCCATGCGAACTGAAACTGTACCGAGCTCAAACGATTAACCAGAGGTATACGTAAATCCGGATTAATCGAATTTTGAGATTCCATTGCATGGAGAATTGGGCTTGAAATGGGGCACCTGAAGAGCGGTGACCCGCAGATGAGAGCGCCGGAGCGGGCGAGGAGCACTCCGGTCGTGATGGGAAGAAACAAAACCCCGCAAGCCGGCAAATCAGCATGCCGGCACCCGGTGCCTCAGATCATCGAAGGCGGCCGGCGAGACGGGATGAACCCGGGTGCACGCACCATCGGAGAACGTCAGGTAAATTGATTTTCCTCTTGACAATTGATGATTCGAATGCGTTAAATGGCCCGGTCGTATCAATGAACAATCCAATCAGCTCGGCCTGATTGCACTTGATCTAAGTCGAGTTGAAGGCGGCGCGCCCAAAGATTTCTGGCGCGCGGCGGCAGGGGTTTGCCTCGGCGAGCCCGGCGCTGCGTGTGAGTTTTCCTGGACAGCCGGCGCCCGGAGAGTTCTGCGGCGACCCGACCCGAAAACGAAGGATGCACACTCGGCTTCATACACCTGGATGAGACGGGGAAGCAAAACAAGAAGTACGGGTCTTATGACAGCAGCACACTTGAAAAGGAAGGTCACATGAGAAAAATGAGATACAGGTTCCTCCTGTTGCCGCTTGTCTTTGTGTTTGCATGTGCAGGAGCATTTGCACAGGCCAATTCAGAGCTCACCGGCATCGTGACGGACCAGTCAGGAGCGGTCGTAGCGGGAGCGAAAATCGTGCTCACCGATCCGGCCACCGGGTTCACCAAAACAACAGAAAGCGGCAACACCGGCTTATATGACATCAATGGCCTGAACCCCGCAAACTATAACCTGAAGATCACCGCGAAGGGATTCGAGTCGTTTGCGCAGAACGGCGTGGTAGTCAACGTTTCATCGACTGTCCGCGCAGACGTAAAACTCACGGTGGGCGCCGAGTCGCAGACCGTGACGGTCGAGGCAGACGCCCTGCAGGTGCAAACCGACTCGAACGTGGTGAGTACCCTGATCAGTTCCGAGCAGATCAGCGAAATCGCCACTGAAAATCGGAACTTTGCGGCACTCGCAGCGCTCGGTTTGGGCGTAAGTTCGGCATTGCCGGACAGCAACACCCCGACCTCGGTTGCAGCCAATTTCACCATCAGCGTCAACGGACTTCGCCAAAGCCATAACATCTGGCTGATCGACGGCGGCGAAGCAGATGACCGCGGCGGCGCCGGCGGCATGGACATCATGCCCTCTCAGGATGCGATTGCCGAATTCAACGTGATGTCGTCCAACTATCCTCCGGACTACGGAATTTCGTCGGGCGCCACCATGAGCCTTTCGCTCAAGAGCGGCACCTCGAAGTTTCACGGCACGCTGTTTGAGTTCAATCGCAACACTGATTACGATGCCAACAACTTCTTCAACAAGTACAACACCACAACGCCAACTCCCCGCCAGAAGCTGAACTACAACATCTTCGGCTACAACCTGGGCGGCCCGTTGTTTGTCCCGAAGCTCTACAACAAGAACCGGGACAAGACATTCTTCTTCTGGAACGAAGAGTGGCGCAAGATTAACCAGGGCAATAGCCCCAACATCGTTTCGACCATTCCCACCCAGGACATTCCCACCGCTGGACAGGATCTGACCTACGTCACCCCCGGTTTCGCCTCATCAAGCACGGTAAACGGGAAGACGCAGAATCCTGGCATCGTGGTACCCCTGTCGGGAGCCGCTGCGACCGCGGCCGGAGTTCAGAACGTGTACTTCGAGCCCTGCCTCGCTCCCACTGTGACCAACAAGGATGCCTGCCAGGCAGCCCTGCTGACGCAGTTCAACCTGGTACCCGGACAGCCCTTCCCGAACAACACCATTCCGCACCAGTTGTTCGATCCGAATGCTGTTCTATACCTGAACTCCGGCATCCTTCCCAAGCCCAACAAGGCGAACGGGCAGGCAGTGTCTGAGGCCCAGACACCGATCAACGTGCGCGACGACGTCGTCCGCGTGGATCACAAAATCAACGACAAGTGGCAGATCCTGGGCCACTACATGCATGACTCCGTGACCCAGACCTCGGGTGGCCCGGAGCTTGGCTGGGACTGGTATAGCTACAACACCGTAACCAGCGTTCTATCAAACCCCTCCAACAGCGCGGCCCTCAAGTTGAGCGGGACACTGAATCCCAACCTGCTGCTCGAAGCCAGCATCAACTACGACGGCAACATCATCAACATCACCAACAGCGCCAACTCCCTGCTCTCGGCCCCGGCCTTCAGTGGCTGGAACGTGAGCACGTTCTACAATCTGTCCACGGTTCGCGAAGGCAAGAGCGTTGGCCAGAAGAGCGTGCCGAGCATGAATGGCTTCGGAAACCCTTACGGCACGGCAGAACAGATGGGCAATGCGCCCTGGCACAACGCGGCTGAAGACTACGAGCCCAAGGTGGACATCTCGTACACCACCGGCAAGCACGCCATGAAGTTCGGCTTCAGCTACAACCGCTACACCAAGAATCAGCAGGTCAACGGAGACACCCAGGGTCAGTTCGGCTGGGGCGGACGTTCCGACGGCCAGTTCACCGGCAGCGTACCGTATTGCAACGGCACCACTGCGGCTGACAAAGCGGCCACCTCCTGCGTACAGGGCGACGGACTGATGGACATGCTGCTCGGCATGGCCTCCAGCTACGACCAGCAGGCGTCGGCTCCCATCAATCACTACGTCAACCAGACACCCTCGGTTTACGCCCTCGACAACTGGCACGTCACCCCGCGGCTCACCCTGCAACTGGGTCTCCGCTATGACGCGCTGCCGCACGCCTGGGAGCGCAACAACCAGGTCGCAAACTTCGACCCGTCCTACTTCCTGAACAGCGCCACGCCGCTCTGGAAGTCCGACACTTCCATGGATCCGACTGGACCGGGATTCGCGAACTACACCATCAGCGGAATCTCGTCCCCCTACTACACTAACGGCATGCGTATCGCCGGTCAGAGCGGCTTCCCGAAAGGGCTGGTCACCAACGACTATGGCACGCTTCAACCGCGCGTAGGATTCTCTGAAGACCTCTTCGGAAACGGCAGAACCGTTCTCCGCGGCGGCTTCGGCACGTTCTACGAGCGCCTGCAGGGCAACGACATCTACAACGCGGCGACCAACTCTCCGTTCGTCAACGATCCGAGCGCGCCGTTCGTCAACATGTCCGACCCCCACACCAGCACCCAAACGGGATCGGTAGCCACTACTCCCTTCTTCCCGAGCGGATTGACGACCCTGGCTCTCAGGTATCCCGCTCCGGCAGTTGCGCAGTACAGCCTCGGCGTCCAGCACGAACTGACTCCGTCGGTCATCTGGGTGGTGCAATACGTGGGCAACCTCGCATGGCACCAGAACGATCAGCGCCACATCGACAACTTCCCGCTCGACACACCGATGATCGTTCGTCAAAAGGGCGGCAACATCAGCGAGGCAGATGCCGCGGCGGCTGGAATCATGCTGCCCACCTCAGGCCAGGGCAATGTAGCCAACAACTCCAACTCCTTCCGGACCTACCCCGGATACAACAACATCACCCAGCAGGAAAACGCAACCAATGGCACCTACAACGGTTTCCAGACCGGTGTACGTCTGCAGAATCGTTGGGGTCTGAGCGGCGAACTCGATTACACGTGGTCGCACGAAATCGACATTCAGACTTATGACAACTCCTGCTGCGTGAGCAACCCCTGGTACCTCAAATACGACAAGGGATCGGGCTTCCTCGATCGTCGCAACATGCTAAGCGCCAACTACATGTACAAGCTGCCGCTCCTCAACAAGAGCACCGGCTTGCTGCATTCCATCGCGGGTGGTTGGGAACTGGCCGGCACCATCATCGACGAAACCGGCGTACCGACGGCTTCGCAATACGGCGGCGCCGACACCATTGGCTTAGGCGGCGGCTACACCAACCGCATGAATGCCAGCGGCAAGATGAAGTACCCGCAGAAGGTATCGGAGTGGTTTGACACCTCGATCCTTTCCGCGCCCACACCGGCTTGGCAGGGCGGCCAGAACCAGGGCTTCGGCAGCTCCGGCAAGGACGCAGTCGTCGGACCAGGCCGTGTCAACTTCACCACCTCGCTCTACAAGTCCTTCGCGATGACCGAACGGGCGCACTTCGAACTGCGCTTCGAATCGTTCAACACGTTCAACCACACCGAGTTCAACAACATTGACGTCAAGAACACCGACGGCAACTACGGCCAGGTGACCAACACCTGGGATCCTCGTACCATGGAATTGGGCGGCAAGTTCATCTTCTAAGCCCGGTTCATCAACCCAAGAGCGCGGCAGCTTCGGCTGCCGCGCTCTTTCTGTATGAGGCCCAATTTGCCTCTCAACCCAGCAGAGAGAGACAATCGAATCAACGACGGGGAAACCAAGGTGCGGCAGCTGCAAACATCCAGGCTCTCAGTTCCGTTATCTTTGCGTGGCCTGCTGACGACCGTCCTTCTTTCTCTACCCCTCCTTTCGCTTCCGCCCGCGTGCTTATCCCAGGCTGAGCTGCAGTCGCCGCGCCACAACGCGCTGTCCCTCGAGCAGCAGGGCGACTTCACCGGCGCCGAAGCCGCATGGCGCGCTTACCTGAAAGACAATCCCTCGAATCCAGAACCGTACGCGCACCTGGCTCTGCTCGAGGCCCGTCAGGAGCATTACCACGAAGCCATTCCCCTCTACCGCCAGGCCCTGGCGATGAATCCCCAGGTACCCGGACTCCGGCTCAATCTAGCCCTGGCCCTCTTCAAGTCGGGAGACCTGAAAGACTCCATCCCGGAGTTCAATGAAGCGCTGAAGATGGCGCCCGCCCAATCTGCCGATTCCCGGCGTATCACCATCCTCTTGGGCATGGCCCATTACGGTCTGGCCGAATATGACCGCGCATCTCTGTTTCTAAAACAGGCGGCGTCAGACGATCCCCAAAACCTTCCCTTGCGCCTCGCCCTGGCACACAGCTGCCTGTGGTCGCGCCAGTATCAATGCGTAATAGACACCTATCATGAAATCCTCACGCTGAACGCCGAGTCGGCCGAAGCGGACATGATCGCCGGAGAAGCTCTCGACGAGATGAAAGATAACGAAGGCTCGACCCGCATGTTTCGCGCTGCGGTAAAAGCGAATCCCAAGGAGCCCAACGTTCATTTCGGACTGGGTTATCTCTTATGGACACAGAAGCTCTATCCAGAGGCCGCCGCGGAATTCAAAGCTGAGCTGGCCAACGATCCCGATCATCTCCAGTCCATGCTTTACCTGGCCGACAGCGACATCCAGCTCAACCAGCCGGAGAGCGCAAAGCCGCTCCTCCAAGCAGTGATAAAGCACGATCCGTCTCAATCCCTGGCACACCTCGACCTGGGCGTTCTCTATTCAGACGAGAATCAGAACGAGGACGCTTTACGCGAACTCACCCTGGCCGAGAAACTGAGACCTGAAGATGTGAACGTGCACTGGCGCCTCGCACGTCTCTATCGCGCCGCAGGCAAGAAGGACGAAGCCAAAGCGGAATTCGAAAAAGCCAGCCGTTTGAATAAGCAGGCCGACGACGAGCTATTCAAGAAGATTGCGAACGGCCGTCCTCTCCCGGCCGACGAAAACGCGCCAGCCGCGCCCCCTGACAATCACTGAACCCGCCGATCCTGTACTTGCAGTATGCCGGCAGTACGTCGCGCCAGCATCTCGGCAAGAGCCCGTTCCGGACAGATGTGCGCCACTTCGACCTGCTCCAGCGAGCCCACCGATTCCAGCGCTGATGCGATCGTCATAAAACAATAGAGGCAACGCGTGTTGTAGGTGCCGTTCTCGTTTTGAGTGTGGCTGAACATTGCCCCTCCGAGCCGTCAAGATTGCTCGATGCTAAGGCTGCCTGAAGCAACCGCATGGTGATCGCGGTCACCAGCAAATGTGATACCGCGCAGGTTTGCTCTGCAAACTTCGCGCAGCTAAAATTCCTCGAGCTCCAAGTTGACCACCGCGACGGGTCAGGCGGAAGTCGTCTGATTAGTGTGGCGCATCAGGTACCAGCACGGGCTGTGACCGCCTTGAGGAAACAACGACCAGGAGCAAAGCTGGTCTTCCGAGCCCAGGTAGTCCAGTTCCTCTTTGCCATTCTTGAGTGGGGCGGAAAGGAAGTGGCTCACGGTGACTTTCGACGTCGGCTCTTTCCGGATGTTGAACACGAGCCAGTCACCGGCGTACGTGACGACGGTCGCCGCTGCCAGACATAGGAACAGCCACCGCATCCAGCGAAGGATCATGGCTGCGCCTCTCCGGGTGTGAGAAGACTGGTAGCCTTACCCAGCGCAACCCCCGTAATTTGACGCTGCCGCGCAGCAGCGATGGCGGCTGCAATCTGCGCCGCGGCGTCGCCATAACTCAAACCCTCGACCCTGATATTCGAAATGCAAATCCGCTCGGCATCGGTGCGTCCCACGCGCGGCTCCCAGGTGAGATAGGCTCCGAGCGAGTCCGGCGAGCTCAACCCAGGTCGTTCGCCGATCAGGACCAGTGAAAGCGCTGCGGAGACCATCGCTCCTACCTCATCGCCCACAGCCACCCTTCCCTGCTCTACAACACAGATCGGTGCCAGGCGCAGTTCGGGGATGCGGAGCAACAATTCCGACAGCAATAGCTCCACGTGCCGTTCCACGGCTAGTGCAGACAAGCCGTCAGCCACGATCACAGCCAGGTCGCAGGCCTGCAGTTCCAATTCCGCCAGGGCGCTCCGGCTCGGCTCATCCAACCGTCGTCCCAGGTCGGGGCGTTGAAGATAAACGTTGCGATCGGCGGCGGCCGAATGCAGGGTTATGATCTCCAGCTTCCCCGCGCCGGCCTTTCGAATGCCAGCCGCTATCGACGCGGTATCCATCCTCGCATGCACGGCATCGCGCGCCTGCGCATGCGACAGTTGAAAAGCTAAAACGTCCCGCGTCTGCTGACTCACTCCCGTACGTCCCAGGCCCACGCGCGCAGGCGTCAGTGCGCGCAGCCGCGATGCTGTCCGCTGCGGCAGGCCGTCGGAGCCTGTTGCAAGCTCACCTGCAGGCCCGCTCATTGCAACAGCCTCTCCGGCTGTTGCGCCTCGGCCTTCAGGCGAAGGAAGTCGTCTCCTGCAAGCCAACTCTCAAACTCGGGCGCCGCCCGCAGGCCGAGCACCCGCCGAATATAGAGGGCATCGTGAAAGCTTGTGCTCTGGTAGTTCAGCATGACATCGTCGGCTCCGGGAACTCCCATGATGTAGTTCACGCCGGCCGCACCAAGCAAAGTCAGAAGACCATCCATGTCGTCCTGATCCGCCTCCGCATGGTTGGTGTAACAGACATCGCACCCCATCGGTAGCCCCAGCAGTTTTCCGCAGAAGTGATCTTCGAGGCCGGCCCGTGTGATCTGCTTGCCATCATAGAGGTATTCGGGCCCGATAAAGCCCACAACGGTATTCACCAGCATGGGACGGAAGTGGCGAGCAACCGCGTAGGCACGCGCCTCCAGGGTTTGCTGGTCCACACCGTGATGGGCATTGGCCGAAAGCGCGGAACCCTGGCCCGTCTCGAAGTACATGATGTTGTCGCCGCGAATTCCATCGGCACAGATGCTTCCCCGGCATAGCGCCTTACCCGCTTCGTGAGCCTCGGTCAAAAGCGCAAGATCGACCCCAAAACTTTTGTTTGCCTGCTCCGTTCCTGCGATCGATTGGAACAGGAGATCGACAGGAGCACCCGCCTCCAGCGCCCGCATCTGGGTCGTGACGTGAGCCAACACGCAGCTTTGGGTAGGAACTTTGAAACGCTGACGCAATGCGTCCACGAGGTGGAGCAAGCGCGTTGTCATCTCCACATCGTCGCCCGCCGGGTTGATCCCAATGACGGCGTCGCCCGATCCAAGCAGCAGGCCATCGAGAATGGATGCAGCGATGCCCAGCGGATCGTCGGTAGGATGGTTGGGCTGCAGTCGCGCGCTCAACCTGCCCGCCAAACCAACCGTGGTTCGGAACCGTGTAACGTTCCTGATCTTCGCCGCGGCAACGATAAAATCTTGAAGGCGCATGAGCTTGCTCACGGCCGCCGCGATCTCCGGTGTAATCCCGGGGCTGAGAGCAGCAAGGCGTTCCGGCGTAGCCTCATCCGACAGAATCCAGTCGCGCAATTCCCCAACGGTGAAGCTGCGCACCGGCGCAAAAGCCTGCTCGTTATGCGAGTCAACGATCAAGCGCGTGACTTCGTCTTCTTCATACGCAATCACGTGCTCTGAAATAAAGTGGCTGACCGGAAGATCTGCCAGGGCAAATTGTGCTGCCGCTCGCTCTTCCGCCGAATGGGCCGCGACTCCCGCCAGTACATCCCCGCTGCGCAGCGGCGTGGCCTTGGCCATCAGTTCCCGGAGATCGGCGAACCGGTAGCGCGTCGTTCCGGCATTTGCGAAGAAGGTCATCGGCCCGATTTCACTTCAAGAATAGCTGTATGTTGAGCGACTATGCTTGGCCAGGGAGCATCGTTGATGGCGCGCCTTGCACTGATCCTTGAACTTCTCCTGCTTTTCATGGGGCTGCCGCTTGGGTGATCTTTTTTCGCCGGTGTGACTCCCGGCTTGCCGGTACTCTGGATTGTGTCCGGGTATGCAGCCTGGCAATTACCGCGCGATGCCGCATTCGATCGCAAGGCCCTCTGGAATATCCACGCGTTGCCGTCCCGGCTGGTCCCCATTCTGGCTATCTTTGTCGTCGTTGCATTCCTGACCTGGGTCGCGGTACACCGCTTTGTCCCGCACTTGGAGTGGAGCTTCGTGGGAAAACATCCGGTATTTTGGATGATTGTTATGGCGGCCTACCCGATTCTGTCAGTCTACCCGCAAGGCGTTCTTTACCGGGCCTTCTTCTTTCACCGCTATGCAGTGCTTTTCCCGGGAAAATGGTCGCTCATCCTGGCCAGCGCCGCAGCTTTCGCGTTTCTACACATCATCTTCAAGAACCCATTGGCGATAGCACTCACATTCGCCGGGGGAATTCTGTTTGCGGCTCGTTATGCTGAAACTGCTTCCCTGGCCTGTTCCAGCTTCGAGCATGCCCTCTATGGGTGCTGGCTGTTCACGGTAGGGTTGGGCCAGTACTTTTATCATGGAACTATCGCAACTCTCGGTCCGTCCGTTCGGACGTAACCAGCATTTTCGCCTCGCTTACTAGAGCTCACAGCGCACTCACTGGAAGCGGTGAGATCGTGCCCGGCCAAACGGCGCGCCGCGAATCTCCGCTTAGAAAGCCGAAAGCCAGCCGCTATCGGCTGGCCTCCCACATTGCGGACGTGATACTAGTTGTGGATCGAAGCGGCCCGCGGCGAAACCCCGCTCAACTCCGCGGCCCTGGCCTCGGCAAAAGCCGCAGCGCCAAGAACGGCTGCCCGGCTCTCGAGAATCACTCTTACCGGCATATTGATCAGCAACTGGCTGAGGCGCCCCTTGTCGGTAAATGCCCTCATGAAAGTGCCGTCCTTCAGCTTTTCAAGTATCCGGGGACCGATTCCCCCGCCAATGTAAAGGCCACCCACTGAAAGCACTTTTAGAGCGAGGTTGCCGGCTTCAGCGCCGTAGGCAGATACGAACATGTCGAGTGTTTTCTCACAAATTTCACTACGTGCCGCCAGCCCCATCTCGGTGATCACTGAATTCGGATCCCCCGCCGCGGCAATCTGTTCCGCCAGCGACGCCGGCTCTTCGAGCCCCCGTACATCGCGCAGGAACTCGTAAATCCCGGTCATCCCCATGCCGCTCACCACGCGTTCCCAGCTGATGCGGCCCTGGTATTTCAGCTTGAGAAAACGAAGAAGATCGATCTCGTCTTCATTCCTCGGTGCATAATCGGCGTGCCCACCCTCGGAAGGATACGGAACGTGCATGCGGCCATTCCATATCAGCAGGCCCTCGCCCAGACCGGTTCCCGCCGCAATCAGCGCCCGGTTGCCGATTTGGCTCGCATCTCCGTCAGCCAGCGTAAAAATCTGATCCGAGGTCAGTTCAGCAATCCCGTAGCCGTTCGCCTCGAGATCGTTAATCAGAAATACATGCTGTATCCCAAGTGAGACGGCCAGTTCCCGGCTGTCCAGCGTCCATGGCAGATTCGTGAGGCGCAGACGCCCGTCGCGCACCGGCCCCGGAACCCCAAAACAGGCCGCAGTGGCCCGGTCAGCTCCGAGAAATTCCTTCACAATGGCTTCCAGACCGGTATAGTCCTTGGCCGGAAAGCGCTCTTCCCTCGTGTATTTCAGCTTGCCATTGGTGAAATCGTACAGCGCCAGGTGAACCTTCGTGCCGCCCACATCGCCGGCCAGAATCATCGTTGCCTCTCCAGAACTCCACAGCCTTCCCCGTTTGTCGGCGGCAGAAGCGCGGCAGCAGCATTATCCAAAAACAGAGTGAGTATACCGCTTGCGGGCCATATCAGTTGACTGGGCAGCCGCTCCGGGTCGCGCGGCCCCGTGAGAACCTCGCGAAGCACAGCCGCCTTGTCTTCACCGGCAATCAGGAAGAACACCGAGCGGGCATGGTTGATGACCGGCCAGGTCAGCGTGATCCTCCACGTTTCCTTTTGCGGCACGTGGTTGGCAGTGACCAGGCGGCCCATCTCGTGGATAGCTGCCGTGTGCGGAAACAGCGAGGCCGTGTGCCCGTCCTCCCCCATTCCTAGAGCAATGAGGTCAAAACGTGGACTCTCTGCCCCCTCCAGCCGAAAGCTGTTCCTCAATTCCGATTCGTAGCGCGCTGCCGCTACCTCAGGTTCCAACTCGCCCTCCATACGATGAATCTGGTCGGGACGCAGTGGCACATGGTCCAGCATGGCTTCGCGAGTCATGTGGTAATTGCTGTCGGGTTGATCGGGAGGCACCATACGCTCGTCCACCCAGTACAGATCGAGTTGGTCCCAGGGCATGCGAAAACGCCACGGCTCGTTGGGGTCAGCCAGCAACCTAAAGGCCGCTTTTGGCGTCGATCCTCCGCTGATCGCGATGCGAGCTCGTCCGTTCGCTTCCACCGCTTCCGTAACCATCTCAACAAAATATTGGGCAGCGCGGCGAGCAAGCGCCGCCGCGTCGGGTTCGACATAGTACTTGATGCTCAGTTTCCTGGTCATGAGGTGGAGTCCTTAGTCTGGTCTATACGGAAGGAGAGGGTCGATCGGGTTGCTGGATGCACTCGCACCGTCTGCCGAACAACGCCAGGACTGGCAAGAACGTACTCGACCTAATGGATGGACGGACTGCCGTTTTGGTTCGCCGCCAGCTTCGGTGAAAGAACGGATGCGTACCCATAGACTAACTCAGACGCTTGCCGGCGGTAATGGATCTCGCTCTGGCCGTCGGTGCCGTAATCACGCCCGGATCGGCTTCGCCTCAGTTTTGCGGATCTCGATGCTGCCGTCCTTCGCTACGACACAGAGCCGCTTCTTGATCGCAACAAACTGCGCCACGGATGGCTTCCGTTCAATACACAAGAAATCAGTGCCTTCGGATACCTTTGTTACGCAATGCGACTGAGATCCCGACTTCCGCGACAGCGATGACACAAAATCGTACCGAAGGTACTGATCATCGCCCGAGATAGACCCGATATTGCTGTTCCAATATGCCGGCAGCGCGGGCCAGCGCCAGCTTGGACAGGTTGAGTTGATAGAGACTCTCGACCATGTTCGTCTGCGCGTTTGACAGCGTCGCCTGCGCCGTCACCAACGCGAGGTTGTCTTCGACCCCCGCATTTACCCGCTCGGTTTCATCGCTGAGAGCGCGCGTAGCCAGTTCTACGTTCGACTTGGCTACCTCGACCAGCTTTGTGTTGGCGTTCACATCGAGCAGGGCTGATCGCACCTGCTGGTCAATGTGATTGCGCAAATCCTCTAGCTGAGCGTTTATCGAGTCCACCTGCGCACGCGCGACATCCTCGTCGCCGCGCAACCGGGCCTCACGGAAGATCGGAAAACTCAAGGTTCCCTGGGCAAGAAAAGTCCCGTGGGAGCCCACCCCGCCAACATCGGTGATCCCGTAATTGCCGTTAAAGCTCAGCGTGGGCAGACGCTGGCTGCGATACGCCGCATGCACCGCCTTCAACTCGATCACCTGGTTCTGGATATTCTGCCAGTCCTGGCGATTCTTGTATGCCACGGCGCGAACTTCTTCAGGGGTCTGGGCTGCCAGCTCGCTGTAAGGGGCGCGGTCCGTCAAAGTGACGCTTTGGCCCGGATCGATGCCAATTTCTCTCTTGAGCAGGATCACGTCCTTCTCAAAGCTGGCTTCCGCGGCGATGCGGGCTTGCTGCTGCGCCTGCAGTTGCACCCGGGCCCGCAATTCATCCAGGTTCGAGGCTGTGCCCGCCACGTGTTCGTCATGAGCATGGTCCAGCAGCAGTTGATCTTCCTGCTCGAGCGCTTTGGCGTTGTCGATCTCGCTGGCCGCCGCAATCGCGTGCAGGTATGCCGACGCCACCTGCTGCACTACCTCACCGCGCGCCGACATCTTGGCGAAGTGAGCCGCGCGTGTGGCAGCCCCGGCGGCCCGCCACCCCGCAATGACCGGCCCCGAGAAAAGAATCTGGCTAAAATGCAGCTGGCCTTCGGTCAGCGTATCTCGCGTAATGAAAGAAAAACTGCCCGGAGATATTCCGCCCGGAAACAGCTTTGCAAAACCGGCTATCACGCCTGGACCGAAACCCTGGGCGGCCAGGTTGTGCTGGTAAAAGCCTGTATCACCCGAGAGCGTAATGGTCGGCAGAAACTCCTGCAGGGCCTCCAGCTTCTGGCCATGAATGGACTTTTCCTGATTCTCGACCTGCTTCAGTCCGAGATTGTTCTCCAGCCCCCTCCGCACGGCATCATCGAGCGACAGTTGCATGGGGTCATTGGTAATGGTATGAACCGTCACACTGCCATAAAAGGGATTGGTGGCGGAGCTCGGATTCCCCGTCTGCGCATTCAAAACAAAGCTGGGCAGCGCGGCGATCGCTATCGCCGACAGCGCACAAAACCTTCGCCGCCTCCGGGCAGGCTGAAACATCCGGGTCACGTTCACATTCTCTCAGATGTGGCGGAAGGCGCGAGAGATTCGGCAGGCCGGCAAAAAGCGGGCCGGATTGGGATCCGGCCCGCCCGGCCTCAGATTCTCTGCCGCTTCCAACGGCCTTGCCGAAACAGCACGATACCGGCCGCAGCCATTGAACATTCGGCGACAACTATGGCCAGAAAAGCACCCTCGCCCCGCATGTGAAAGTTAACCGCCAACAGCCACGCCAGCGGCAGTTCCAGTACCCAGAAACCGAAGAAATTCACGATCGTCGGCGTCAGGGTATCGCCCGCTCCGTTGAATGCCTGCAGCATCACCATCCCGTACGCGTACCCGATATTGCCACACGCGAAGGTTCGCAAGGCAACCGCAGCGATCGGAACGACCGCCGGATCGGTCACGAACAACCGCACCACGGGGCCGGCAAAGATGATGAAGAACACCCCTATGGCTCCGAGGAACACCATGTTGTAGAAGCCCGTGCGCCACACCGCGCTTGCAGCCCGGTCTGGGTGCCCGGCTCCCAGGTTCTGTCCGACCAGCGTGGCCGCGGCGTTGCTCAATCCCCAGGAGGGCAGGACGAAGAACACCACGATACGGATAGCGACCGTATAACCCGCCACCGATGCCGACCCGAAGATCGAAACGATGCGCACCAGGAAGATCCAACTCGCGTTGGCGATTGCGAACTGCAGCATCCCTGGCAGCGATACCCGCAGCAGGCGAATCATCACTGCCACGTTGAGGCGCACATGACGACCCAGCACCCGAATCCGCTCGCTTCCCTTGAGTAAGCGGTAGAACTGGTAGAAGACGCCGATGCTCCGTCCGGTGCAGGTGGCAAGCGCTGCCCCAGTGACCCCCAGGTGTGGGAACGGCCCGATTCCAAAGATCAGGCAGGGATCGAGGATTAGGTTGATGATGTTCGACACCCACAGCAGTCGCATCGCGATGGCCGCATCGCCTGCGCCGCGGAAGATGGCGTTGTTCAGGAACAGCATGATGATCGCGCCGCAGCCACCCAGAGCGATCCGCGCGTAGCCCGAACCCTCCGCAACGATCGCCGGAGACGCGCCCATCAGATGCAGCAATTGCGGCGCATAGATGCCGGCAGGAATTCCCAGCCCCAGCGATATCACGAGCCCCAGTCCGATAGCCTGCACGCCGGCAATGGCTGCGTCTTCGGGGTCCTTTTCGCCGATGCGGCGCGCCACCATCGCCGTCGTGGATAAAGACAGGCCGAGGCCGATGGCAAATACGAGCGCCAGCAGCGATTCGGTCAGTCCGACAGTCGCCACAGCATTGGCGCCCAGACGGCCGACCCAAAACACATCGACCACCGCGAAGAGAGACTCAAGCACCATCTCAAGAACCATCGGGATAGCCAGCAGGAGGATGGAACGGTTGAGATTTCCTGTGGTGTAGTCCTGGTGCGAGCCGCGCAATGCTTCGCGCACCGCGGACCACAGAGCGCGCGTCCGGCTTTCGGCCGGCTGCGGCACAGTCGTTTCAAGTACGGACATGGGGAAACTCCACGCTGCCATCCCTGAGAAAAACAGGACGGCGCGAACGAGGGGTCACGCTGCGGTCAAGCTGGAATGTGCAGTGCAATCACCCGGGGCTGACGTCTACCCTCGGGAGCCGCGGAGAGCGGCGTAGTGGTGGTACCCGAGGCAATGTTCAGCGACTAAGTCGAATTCGTACGGCGCTGGGCATGAACATTGTTCCCTCCCTGGGGCCGGGGCTCGGCGGGATGTCAGATTGTAGCCTGAGTCCCGCCCGAAATGCCAGAGGAAATTCGCAAATCGCGCCAGATTTACTGGACGTCCAACTTGAAGGATTTTTCGTCCAGCGAGTTATCCCAGCCTGCCGAATAGATATCCACCTGGTGCGTACCCGGATTGATGTGCAGGGTGCGATCGAAGAAGCTGTACTTGGAGAATCCGTTGAGAAGCTGGCCCACCTTGACACCATCGACCCAGACTTCAACTTTACGCATCACGGTCTGGCCCGCAGCGCCGATGCGGAAAGGCACTTCCGTCGAGGGATAAGACCCGCTCAACGCAGGCGAGCACACGTTGATGCCAATGTAGGCGTCGGGGGCTTCGCAACTGTGGAACGTGCCGGCGGTTGTGTTCAACAGCACCTCGATTTGGTATTGCGATGGAAGCGTGCAGGGAGCGGCGGTGCATTGGGAGAAGGCGAAGTCTGGTTTGGTGTCAGCATTGCCGCGGATCACATCGAAATTCTCGATGATGTGGTTGGGCGATGCCGCGGTGTAGACGATCTGGTCGGGGTTATAAGTAGCGTTGGGGTTGCGGGTGAGAACGCCGATGTAATGCGTGGCTTGGCCGGAGTCGCCGCAGTCCGACTCGGGCACTATCAGATCGTTGATGCCATCGCCGTTAACATCGGCGGCGACCGGCGGATTCGTTCCAGCGCAGTGACGGATGGGAATCGTCGTGTTGGCCGTCCAACTGCGGTCGGCCAGCCCGTAGTAAACCGACACGTGATTGGGGTTGTTGGGATAGAACGTGGACGCGACAATATCCATTTTGCCGTCGCTGTTTACATCCGCGGCAGTTGGGAGCGAGTGGCCCGCGGGCAGATTGATGATGAACGTGTCGGGGAAATTACCGGCGCCGTCCCCGTAGAGAATTTGAACACTGGAGTAGTTGATGTAGTCGCCGATAGCGAGATCGGCACGGCCATCAGCGTCGAAGTCACCCAGCATGAGGTTGCCGGTGTTCTGGACCTGGGTTCGGGGGCCCTGGTTAAATCCGCCCTGCCCATCGCCAAAGAGCACGGTCAGATAAGGGTACTGGACGTAGGCGACGTCCATCTTGCCGTCGTGATTGAAATCTCCTGCAATCGCATCAGCCAGGATGGCACCGAGCGGGTCGGTTGTGAATGTCGACTTCAGCGCAAACGTTCCGTTCCCCTGATTGATATACACGTAAGCTACATACGGAGACGCGCCGAGAGAGCCGAAGACGGCGAGATCGGCCCTACCATCCTGGTCGAAGTCGCCGATCGCGATAGCTGCCGCAGCATAGCCATCCGGCAGCGTGTAGACGGCAGGCGGCCCATACACCCCGTCGCCGGTGGAAAGCTGCACCGCAAAGCCAGCGCCGTTGAAAGTCGTGTAGACAAAATCCTCACGTCCATCGCTGTTGAAGTCAGCATGGAGAGTGGACGCCGAACCCGCGGAAGTCTTTTGTGTAAAGGCTGCTGCAGATGCTTTAGTTGAATTGATGGCAAAAGAGGAGACAACTAGGACGGCGGTGAAGCAGAACCCACGGCAACCCAACATATAAAGAACCTCAAGAAGAACCCAAAAGCAAGGAAGGACCTATAGGTCATTGATGGTCTCAAATGGGTCTCAGGTTGCTTACCGTCCAGTAATAACCTACTCCTCGCGGCGATACCTGTGTTTCAGGCGATTTGGGGGACAGCTGACGGGTTCGGAAGTCGTTTCGTATTCGCTTTCTAATGCGATCAGACCCCGTGACACAGATGATTACCGGTGGTGCCCGCAGCCTCCTGTTTACCTTCATTGTCCGGCGAATTTGATAAGCCGCATTGACGCACGGCATAAAGCAGGGGACACTTGGGCAGGAGAGCCCCATGAGTTCGTGCGAACGGCCGCCAAAGCCCTCGACCGACCAACCTGCGTTTCTCATGTGTCCTCCGACCTTGTATGACGTGAACTATGTCATCAATCCCTGGATGGTCGGAAACGTTAACCGGTCATCGCGTAAGTGCGCCACCGATCAGTGGACTGCTCTGCATAACGCCCTCGCGAAGATCGTTGCCGTCAGGCTTGTGGAGCCGCAACCTGGTTCCCCCGATATGGTCTTCACCGCGAATGCGGGATTGGTCTATGACGGCACTGTGGCCTTGAGCAGCTTCTATCATCCCGAACGCCAGGGCGAGGAACCGCACTTCCGTCGCTGGTTTGAAGAATCTGGTTTTGCAATTCAGGACGTTCCGCGCCTGACCCCTTTTGAAGGTGAGGGTGATGCGCTTTTTGAACCCGACGGATCACGCCTATGGGCGGGTCACGGACCGCGCACTCGTGAGAATAGTCACCGTCATCTGACTGATCTATGGAACATAGAGACTGTTCCACTTCACCTGATCGACCCCCGGTTTTATCATCTCGACACATGCTTTTGCCCCCTCTCTAAAGGGGAAGTCATGTACTACCCGGCTGCGTTTGATCGCGAATCTCAAAAGAGGATTGAAGAACGCTACTCCCCCGCGAAAAGGATATGCGTCTCAGAAGCTGACGCAGTGAGATTTGCCTGCAACGCAATCAACATCGGCAAAACGATCATCCTCAATCAGATCAGCCCCGAGTTGTCGGGCGAGTTGAGATCGCTTGGCTATCAGGTCACCCAGGTAGACCTTTCCGAGTTCATGAAAGCCGGCGGTGCGGCCAAATGCCTCGCGCTGCGCCTCAGCGAGATGGACGTTACCCACCGGGCATAGATGCGCCATGTCAGAACGGCGAACCCGCGTGGATTTAAGTCTGAAGCTTGGGATTGTGGAAGAGATCTAAGGTGTTGACACCGACGCCAGCGCCACATCAATTTTGCTGATGTATTTTTTGGCCCGCGCAGCTTCTTCCGTATCAGGATTGATTTCCACCACCTGCTGGAAATGAGTGCGCGCCGCGCTCAGCAGCGCCGGCGACGCATTCTGATTCGACTCTTCGATGTAAATCGTTCCCAGCCGGTAATTCGCCCACAAGTCCTGCGGCGTATAACTCAGCGACTTCTGGCAGTACGGCAACGCCGCGGCAAAATTCTTTTGCAGCGCCTCGCAGTCGCAGATGCCCAGGTTGGCTTCTCCGCGCAGTTCGCGCCAGATATCGGCCTGCGCCGCCCGTCGCTTTTTCCCTACCCCGAGCGTGTACCCCAGCAGGTAGTAGCTGACCTTGCCTGCCTTACCCGAGTCATAGTCGCTCAGCTGTAAATACGATTTGTACTCCTGCTCCGCCGTCGCGAATTGGTTCAGGTGACGCAAACACGTCGCCAGCCAAAAATGTGCTTCGCCATTTGCCGGCGTCAGTTTCACCGCCTTCTCAGCCGCATCCCGGCCCTGCTCAAACGAACTCTTGCGCGCATACGCCTGCGACATCAGGTACCAAGCTGTCCCATCCTGCGGATCGCGCCGCGTCACCACGTCCAGTTGCCTCACCGCCTCGTCCATGTCACCCTGGTCGAGAAGAACCGCCGCATAACTGGACCGCGCATCCATGTAGTCCGGATCAAGGTCGATGGCCTTCTTAAACGCCGCCGTCGCCTTGTCATCCTCATAAAGCGCGCCCTCTACGCGCCCCAGGTAGACATACGCGGTCGAGTACTTCGGATCGATCGCAATGGCTTGGTCGAATAGATCCGCGGCCTTGCGGTAATTCTCCTGCGATCCGTCCCGGTAAGCCTCCACGCCCTTGTCCAGAAGATCGACCGCCGCCTTGTTGCGCATGCGCGGAATCATCACGTGCAGCGTCACTGTTGATTCCTGCCCTGGATACACCTGCTCGTCGCGCGGTCCGTCCGGCTCATAGCCCTGGTGCACGCCCTTGATGGTGTGCGTCCCCGGCAACATTCCCGGCAGTCGCAGGCTCTTGTCCTTATCCACCAAGCCCCGGCTGATGCCGTCCACCCAGATCTCCGTGCCATCCATATTCGCCTGGATGATCAGAGCTCCGAACTTCGGCGCCTGCAGTTGCGGCCCTTTGGCCAGCGTCGGGTTGTAGGCCAGGATCATGTTGGGATCGAAGCTGCCCCGCTCCGACGTTGGATTCTGCCGGCCATTCGTGGCCTGCCGCACGTTGGCGTGAACGTACTCGCCCAGTTCATCGGCGCTGACCACGCCGTCCCCGTTCACGTCCGCGGCCCCATGCAGCCCCTGCACCACGTAGTAGGTGAAAATCCCGTGTCCCCCGCCCCACTCCGCGCTCTCAAAACTCTGCTCCCGATCGCGGCTCGCCGTCAGCGACAACAACGATGAATGCAGGTCCAGCAGGTTCTTGTTGACCGCCGCAGGATCATCCTCCGGCGTGATCGCCCCCGAGTGGCAAGCGTCCGTGATCAACACCTTCCACTTGCCTTTGATTCTGGTGCCGACCACATCTCCCAGCGTGCTCATCGGGTACGCGGTCTGCGCAATGTTCTTCAGGTCAATGTCCGACGGCGCGAGATACGCCTTCCCGCCCGAGATAAACCCGTGCCCGGCGAAGTAAATCATCACCCGGTCGTTGGGCTGCGTCACCGAAGGCAGCCACTGCTCCAGTTCCCGCTTGAGGTTCGCCAGCGTAACCTGCTCGTTGACCAGCTTGTGCACATGCTCGGGAGGAAACTGGCCTCCCTCCGGGCTGATCAACGTTGAGTACATCTCGTCCGCATCCCGCACCGGGAACTGCAACTGCGCCGAATTGGGAAGGTTGGGATAGTGCGCCACCCCGATCACCAGCGCATAGCTGCGCGGAATATCGACGGTGGTGGTAGGCGCTGTCTCTGCCGGAGGATGCAGTGGCTTCAAATCGCGCGCAGCCGGATCCTCAGGCTTGACCGGCGTCTGAACCGGAGCTTGACCCGGCGCTTGAGCCCATCCCCGCGCTACACCCGCGCAGCCCGCCAACCCCCACGCCACAATCAGCAAGAGTGCCCTAAAACCCGATCCCTTTCCCATCCACCGCATGACCCTTGTCCCCGCCTGTTCCTATTCCCTGACCCTATTTCCCTGACCCTATTCCCTGTTCCCTATTCCCTGCCTTCCTCACCGATGTGCCAGCCGAAAGACGTACACAGCCGGCTTGTCCAGCGGCGCCGTCGCCTTCACCGCATGATCGTCGCTGCCCTCGTCAAAAACGATATCGCGGCTGGCATTCTGCGCTGCGGCCGAGATCTGCGGCGGTAGAGGTACATCCCGCGGCAACGCCGCCGGCCCCGCCGAGTCATCCACGCATTCCCCCCGCGCCTGGAAGATGGCATCGTTGCAGCGCGGCCTGAGCGAATCCGGCACCGGAGCAGCACCCGCCGCATTTCCCTTCTCACCCTCGCCCGATGCAATGTCAATGGGCTTGGGACTCACCACAAAATAAAGCAGGTCGAACCCCGCCGGCCCGTCCACCTGGAACCATCCATCCTCGACTGCCGGCACAAACGCGTCCTGGTCCGCTTGCAGGATCGTGTTCGCAGCGGCGGCCTGCCTCATTCCAGTCGCCGGGTACAGGGTCGTATACGTCCCAGACGTACCCTTTTCGATCACGTAAAGGTAGCCGCCAAACCCCTTTGCCGTCACCCTGAACCGAACCACATCCCCGACCTCAAATACGTGCGAGGGATACATCTCTACGGGCTTGCCGTCCTTGCGTTGCTCCAGGTGAATCACGAACACGGTGCCCGTTCGCGCCACCGTTCCGGCAGCCGCAATGGCCACAGCCGCCCCGCTGCCGGCATACACGGGCAGGCTCGATGCCAGCCAGAACGCTATTGCCAGGCGCGGGACTTTATCAAACCATCGCATAAGCTTCACCGCGTAAAAAATCAGAAGTTGTGAGACACGAATCCCGTTCCGAGGAAGGAGAGGGCACCAGTGTACGCTGTCTCCGCTGCATTTTGCGTATCCCCCTCCGCTTCGGACCCTCGCAGCCCTGCGGAGGTCTTGACATCTCTCTGGAAATATTGCTAACTAAATTATTAGTTGTTCGTCGAACAAGTACCGGACAAGCCAGAAGTCCGGTTGAGCGACCCGACACCAAAGACGATGCCTCCAAAGCGATCCAACACGCTGACCCAAGCCGAACTCAGGCTGATGCGCATTCTGTGGACGCGCGGCGAGTCCTCGGTCGCCGACATCGCGGCCGCCACTGCAGATGACGGGCTGCTGGCCTACACGTCTGTCTTGACGACGATCCGCATCCTTGAAACCAAGGGTTTTGTGATCCATCGCCAGGAGGGCAGAGCCTTTCTTTACAGCCCCGCCGTCGGCGAACAGGAAGCCAGCCGCTCCGAAGTTCGCCACGTCCTGCAGCGCTTCTTTGGCAACTCCCGCGAACGCCTGCTTTTATCCCTGCTAGGGGACGAGGAAATCACCGCGGATGAGATCAAACGCCTCAAGGAAGCCATCGCGGAACTCCCTGAAGATCTCGTTCAAAGCGAACTCACGGAGGAGATCCGATGACCCCGCTCCTTCAACAGCTGCCCTTTTTCTCCGCGTCCGCCGCCAGTGCGCTGTTTTCAGCCATTTGGCAGGGTGCGGTGCTGGCCGCATGCGTGATGGTCTGCCTGCGCCTGCTTCCTTCTCTTAGCGCAGCAGCACGCTCAGTCATCTGGCTGAACGTCTTCGTTTTGCTGATTCTGCTGCATTTCGTTCCTGCATTTGCGGCGCCTTCAGGTTTGGCCTCCTCTGTGCACCTGTCTTCCTTTCACTTCGACTGGCGCTGGAGCCTGGGCATCGTCCTGCTTTGGGCTGGGAGTTCTGCCTGGCGCGCTTTCCAACTCGCCTCGGGCGCCCTTCATCTTCGCCGTCTCGCCCGCCGCGCTATCCCCGTCGAGACCAGTCCCGAACTCGCTCTGATCCTGGACGACGCACCTGGCGGCCGCTCAGCCCGCCTCTGCGGCTCTGAAGAAGTCGCGCGGCCCAGCGTCCTCGGATTCTTCCATCCCCGCGTCCTGATCCCCGGTTCGCTGCTCGAAGTCCTTTCACCACAGGAGCTTCAGCAGGTCGTTTTGCACGAGATGGAGCACCTGCGTCGAGCCGACGACTGGACCAATCTACTGCAGAAACTCGGTTTGGTGCTGTTCCCCCTCAATCCCGTCCTGCTCTGGGTCGAACACCGGCTGTGTGCCGAACGTGAACTGGCTTGCGACGACCGCGTCGTCAGTTCCATCGCCGGCCGCAAAGCCTACGCCCTTTGCCTGACCCACCTGGCCGAATATTCTCTGCTCCGGCGCAGCTTTTCCCTGGTGCTGGGCGCTTTCGAACGCCGCTCTGAGCTTTTCCGCCGCGTTCAGCGCATCATGCAACAGCCCGGCCGTACCATGAGCCGCCACGCCGCTTTCGCGACCACCGGAGGGCTGGTGTCCGGGGCTCTCGGATGTGCCCTCATTCTGGCTTCCAGTCCACAATTGGTCAGCTTCGGGCCCGCTCAGGGCCTCGCCCACCCGACTGTGAATCTGGATCGCCGGGCGCTCGGACGCGCTCTCGGTGCGACGCCCCAATTGGTCAAGGCCGTCGTTCCCAACAACCCCCCGACCTCGCCTGACCGACCTGCTGCGTCGACTCGTAAGGCGGTGGTTAAACGCAACCTCCGCCGCCCCGGTCAAGGTCCAGGCAACATTACGGCTTCACTCGTTCTGCTGCCGCGTCTTAATCAGGTTCGAGTTTCCGATCCGGAGCTCGATCCGGAGCTCGAACAGCAGCGAGCCTCAATCGTGTTGACGGAATTCCGGGCTGTTCAATCCCTGCCGAGGGTCGTTTTGGCAGTCTCGAACGACCGGCGTGTAGCGCCCGTAGTGATCCCTGTCCGTTACGCAGTCGTTCCCACTCCCAACGGATGGCTGATCATTCGCATTTAGCCGATTCGGCGTATTAGTTTCGCGCCTCCACCTCTCAAAAAACCCGCAACTTCAACCTCGGAGAAAAACAACCATGGCTCGTACAACTAATCAATTAGTAGCTTCCGCAAAGAAGCTATCCACCCCGCTAGCGGTCGCCGCCGCTTTTGTGTTCGGCGCCGCTCTCTACTCCGGCCACGGCCGGGTGCACGCCGCCTCTAATACCCCGATCGACGACAACAGCGTCTCGGCGCTCACCTCGCTTGATCACGCCATGGAGGCGGTTGCTTCCAAGGTCACCCCCGCTGTGGTCAACGTGGCTGTCACCGGTCATGGCTCCGCCGACGAACAGGGCGGAGAGGATGATCAGCAGGGTCAGCTTCAGCAGCTGCCTCCCGGACTACGCCAGTTCTTCGGCGGCCCCATGCAACACCCCCAGCAGCAGCAGCTGGAACATGGAGTCGGCAGCGGCATCATCATCTCGCCCGACGGCTACATCGTCACCAACAACCACGTCGTCGATGGCGCCATGCAGATCAAGGTCACGCTTAACGATCGCCGTGTTCTGCCCGCCAAAGTCATCGGCACCGACAAACTCACCGACCTCGCTGTCATCAAGGTCAACGCCTCGGATCTGCCCACCGTCAGCTGGGGCGATTCCACCAAACTCCAGCCCGGCCAAACCGTTCTTGCATTCGGCAGCCCCTTCGGCTACTTCCAGTTTTCCGTCACCCGCGGCATTGTCAGCGCCGTCAACCGCCCCAATCCCTACTCGGATGACGCCCGCAAGCCCGGCGGCTTCATCCAGACTGATGCTGCCATCAATCCCGGTAACTCCGGTGGCGCGCTCGTCGACGCCCACGGCCAACTGGTCGGCATCAACACCTTCATCATCTCCGGTAGCGGCTCCTTCGCCGGCGCAGGCTTCGCCATTCCCTCGCAGATCGTCCGCGCCACCACCGAACAGATCATCAAGAACGGCAAAGTGGAGCACGGCTACCTAGGCATCAACATCAACGACGTAACCCCCGACAACGCGCACTTCTTCGGCCTCAAGGAAGCTTCCGGCGCCATCGTGGCGCAGGTTTCGCCTGACTCCCCGGCCAGCAAGGGCGGACTCCACCAGGGCGACGTCGTGACGCAGGTCAACGGCGAGAAAGTGCTCAACGCCAGCGGTCTCCAGGTTGCCGTCAGCGAAATGACCCCCGGCTCGCAACTGAAGCTCAACGTCATGCGCGACGGAAAGCCTGTTTCCGTGGACCTCACCGTCGGTCAGTTCCATGCCAAAGGCCAGGAAGCCAGCAACGAAGGCGCTCCCGGCCAGGGCAAGGGCAAGATTGGCCTCGCTGTCGCCAATCTCGATGACCAGGCCCGTCAGCAGTTCCACGTGCCCGAGAACGTCAAGGGAGTCGTGGTTCAGCAGGTTCGCCCCGGCAGCCCCGCAGAAGACGCGGGCCTCCAGCCCGGCGACGTTATTGAGCAGGTCAACCGCAAACCCGCCGACTCCGCCGACCAGTTTATCGGCCAGGTACACGGCAATCCTGACGGCAAAGACATGCTCTTCCTGGTCTGGTCCCGGGGGAACTCCAGCTACCGCACCGTCCGCCCCGACTCCAGCCTCGCTCAGAACGACAACAACCAGTAGGGCCGGTAATGAGGCCGAAGCGGCTGTCGCTTCGGCCTCATTCATCTTTACGATCTCGACCTCAATCCTCATTCAACCGCGGCCCATCTACGCAATAGGGACGCGCCCCAAAGAACTCCACCGACCCCTTTTGTCATTCAGGCAAACCATCGCGCAGAATTTCAGCCCCTTCTGACACACTTGAAGTGGAGCAGCTTTGTCACCTTCCCCCGGGGGCAGCCGGTCTGCCCTGTCGGGCTTCAGAAACTGGCGAAGGGGTACCCCCTCCCCCCGGTTTTTTGACCATTCTCTCGAATTGCGAACGAGCCGATAGGCCCATTCCCCATGGCCCACGCCAGTCACCCCCTCCTCAACTCTGCGAAAATTGAATGGAATGCTCTCCCTCCAAAATGCCGGCAAGCGCTTCGGCCCTCGCGTTCTGTTCCTCGAGGCCAACTGGCTCATCCGCAGCCGGGAGAAAACTGCCCTCGTCGGCGCCAACGGCACCGGAAAATCCACCCTCATGAAGGTTCTCGCCGGCCTCGAATCCCTCGACTACGGCGAACTCCAGCGCACCCGCGGCATGAGCATCGGATACCTGCCGCAGGAAGGCCTTCGCCTCACCGGCCGAACCATCTTCGAGGAGTGCCTCTCCGTCTTCGACGAAATCCGCGACATGGAAGGCGAGATCGAGACCCTCGGCGCACAGCTTTCCTCTCTCGACCACGCCAGCCCCGAGTATGAGTCGGCTGCGGAACGCTTTTCGCTGCTCCAGGAACGTTTCCATGCCCTCGACGGCTACGCCCTCGACGCCCAGGTGGGCTCGGTACTGACCGGCTTGGGTTTTAGCAAACAGGACTGGTCTCGCCAGACCGATGAGTTCAGCGGCGGCTGGCAGATGCGCATCGCCCTCGCCAAACTTCTCCTCGCCAAGCCCAATCTCCTGCTCCTTGACGAGCCCACCAACCACCTCGATCTCGAAACCCGTAACTGGCTCGAGGACTACCTCCACACCTACCCCTTCGGCTACATCCTCATCTCCCACGACCGCTACTTCCTCGACGTCACCATCGACCGCACCGTCGAAATCTGGAACAAGCGCCTGCAGATCTATCAGGGCAACTACACAAAATATCTTTCCCAGAAAGACGAGCGCCGCGCCCAGCTCGAAGCCGCCTGGCGCAACCAGCGCATCCAGATCGAGCACCTCGAGTCCTTCATCAACCGCTTCCGCGCCCAGGCGACCAAGGCCAAGCAGGTGCAGTCCCGCATCAAGGAACTGGAAAAAATCGAGCGCATCGAGATCCCCAACGAAGAGGCGGTCATCCACTTCAGGTTCCCCCAGCCGCCGCCATCCGGCCGCATCGTCGTCGAAGCCGAGTCGCTCTCCAAGAGCTACGGCGAAAAGACCGTTCTGAATAACGTACGCTTCTCCATCGAACGCGGCGACCGCGTCGCGCTGGTTGGCGTCAATGGCGCCGGCAAGTCCACCCTGATCAAGCTCATGACCGGCGTGGAGACACCAACCTCCGGCACTGTACGCCTCGGGCATAACGTGGTCAGCGAATACTTCGCCCAGGACCAGTACAAGGTCCTCGACGGGGAGGCGCGCATGCTCGATGACATGAGCCGCGCCGCCATCAAGGTGCCTGAGTCGGAGCTTCGCTCCCTGCTGGGCTGCTTCCTCTTTTCCGGAGACGATGTCTTCAAGCCCCTCGGCGTACTCTCCGGCGGCGAGCGAAATCGCTATGCCCTGGCTCGCATCCTGGTCTCGCCCTCAAACTTTCTTCTCCTGGATGAGCCCACCAACCACCTCGACATGCGCGCCAAAGACGTGTTGCTCGAGGCTATCGCCGCCTTCTCCGGAACCGTGATCTTCGTATCCCACGACCGCTACTTCATTGACCGCCTCGCCACCAAAGTCCTCGAAGTCGAAAACGGCACCGTGGCCACCTACGATGGCAACTACGAAGACTACCTCCGCCGCAAGGAGCTGCTGGCCTCGGCGGGGACGCCTTCCGCAGACTCATCGAAGTTGCCCGCACCCCGCGCAGAAATGGCTGCATCCGCCGCGGCGGCCGCCCTCCCCACAAACGGCAAGCCCGACCCGGAATCAGCCCGTGAAAGGCCCAAACGCCTCAACCCCATCAAGCAAAAACAGATGGAAAACCGATGCGCCTTCCTCGAAGAAGAGGTGCCGCGCGTCGAGTCCGCATTGGCCCACACCGAGCAGCAGCTGGGCATCTACGTCTCGGCCGACGAAACTCAGCGCCTCAGCAACCTGGCGGGGGATCTGCGTGCCCAGCTCTCCGCCCTCACTTCGGAGTGGGAAGAGCTCATGCTTCAACTTGAAGGCGCCTGACCTTGCGAGCGACGAAGGCAAGCTCTTCCCTGAATGCCTGAGCCTTTAACGACCGCATCTCGGTACCCGTAGCTTTTCATCCGCCTGATTATATTGGCGGACAATTGTTCGATTGCATGGTATTTTCGGTAAGAACAATTGCATCGGGCTCCCCTTCCCGTGCACTTCAGCACATTCCCTTGCAGGAAATCAGGAGACCTCAATGGCTACTGAGGCGCTTGCTACGCCCCGGCCCCTGTCGCGCAAGCCCATCTACCGACCCGTGAACCGCACCGTGGAGCGCGGGTTCTTCGGCGGAATGGCAATTTTGCTGTGCGTCGTGGTCATCATCGGTTTTACCCCCACGTATTTCGGCGCGGGGATGCTGCGTGCGCCGCTTCCCAGTCCCATCCTTCACATCCACGGCGCCGTTTTTACCCTCTGGATGGTTCTCTACCTGGTGCAGTCAGCGCTGATCTCGGCCCGCCGTGTCGCCTGGCACCGTTCCCTGGGCACCATAGCCTTTTGCCTCCCGCCTCTCATGATCGTTCTGGGGACGGTCGCTGCCATCGATGCGCTCAAGCGCGGGGTCATGATCGGGCCCCTCGACCCGTCGGTTTCACTCGCTATCCCCCTGCTGGGCATCACCGCGTTCACCTGCGTGATTCTGGCATCGTGGCTGACGCGCCGGCGTCCGGATGCGCACAAGCGGCTGATCCTGCTGGCCACCATCGGCCTCACCGACGCGGCGCTCGGCCGCTTTCCCTGGGACCGCATGGGAATGTCGCCGGCGGCGGGCGCGGTCACCGGTCTCGGTCTCCTCGTCGCTCTCGTCGTCGCCTATGACCTGGTCATGCTGCGGCGGGTTCATCGCTCCACGATGTGGGCAGCCCCGCTCATCTTTATCCAGGGAGCCTTCGCGGTTCCCATCGGGATGACACACGCCTGGCACAGTTTCGCTGCATCGTTGGCCCGCCTCTTTTAGTTCGCGGATCGGTCCGATCGCTCCGTTGCGAAGTACCCCAGGGCCGCCAGTGGCAGCGCCAGCCCAATCAGTGAAGCCCATTGCCAACCCCCGCGCGAGTAGGCCCACGCCCCCAAGCCGGAACACACCGCGCCGCCAGCAAAAAACGTCGCCATGAACAGCCCGTTCAACCGGCTGCGGTATTCCGCACCCAGCGTGTAAATGGCCCGCTGCCCGATCACCAGGCTGGCCTGCACGCCGAAATCCAGCAGGATCGCCGCCAGGGTCAACAAGGCCAGCGCTCCTGACGAAGAGCCCGCCGAAGCTCCGCCATGGAGAAATCGCGTCACTCCAAGGCCCGCCAACACCGCCATCATCGCCACCCCTGTCGCGAAGCGGCTGTGGCCCTGGTCGGCCATTCGTCCCGCCGCTGGCGCGGCGAACGCGCCCGCCACGCCGGCCAGTGCGAACAGCGCAATGCCCCGCTGCGACAGGCGAAATTCCGGCCCCGCCAGCAGCAGCGGCGATGTCGTCCAAAATAATGAGAACGCCCCGAACAAGAGCGTCTGATAGAAGGCCCTCCGCCTTAGCACCGGCGTCGTTTTGTAAAGCCGCACCATCGACGCCAGCAACTCTCCATAGGGCGAACCCGCGTCGGGCTTTCGCGCCGGCAACAGGAATGCCAGCCCCAGCGCCAGCAGCGCCATCATCGCCGCGGCAAGGTAAAAGATGGCCTGCCACCCCCATAGATCGTCGCAGAAGCTCGCGACCGGCCGCGCCAGCATGATGCCCGCCAGCAGCCCGCTCATCACCATGCCCACCACGCGGCCGCGCACCTCAACCGAAGCCAGGTTCGCGGCATACGGAACCAGCACCTGGACCGCCGTCGAACTGATACCCACCACCAGCGACGAAGCCAGAAAGACCACTCCGCTCCGTGCCGTCGCCGCTCCCAGCAGTGCCACCACGCTCACTGCCAGCGCCGCCAGCACCAGCCTTTTCGTCTCCACCCGGTCGCCAAGCGGCACCACAAACAGCAGTCCCAGCCCATACCCGATCTGGGTCAGTGTTACGCACAGCCCCGTCTGGCTCACGTCCATGCCCAGTGCACGGCCAATGGGCCCGGCCAGCGGTTGTGCGTAATAGATGTTGGCGACGATGACACCACAGGCGATCGCCAGCAGCAGAATCAGACCGCGTGGGGCGCGCTGCTCCCGATATGAGTTAGCCCGCATCCCGGTTTCAGCAGATGAATTCGGCAGAATCAGCTCCTCGCGCGCCTCCTCATTCCGTTTCCCGTCTTCCTCTGGCATTCCGGCGGCGCGCCCTCTGCATTCGATGGCGAAATTATTCAACCGATTCCCGTCTCATGCCCGCGAAAGGGGGCTGAATGTCGGTCGTGCATAATCAAAGCACGATGGCCCTCCTCTGGAACCCCGAAAACTGGTCGCAGCGCCTCGCCGAACTGGAAGCAACGTCCGGCGATCTTAAAGAGGCGCCGCTTCGGCGCGACGTGCGCTCCCTTGGCATGCTGCTCGGGGAAGTCCTGCGCGAACAGTCCGGCGATGATCTTTTCGAACATGTCGAAGCGCTTCGGCAGGGAACTATCCGTCGCCGCGACGCTGAATCTCGCGGTGACCAAGAAGAAGCTGCCCGCCACGCCGCCACCGCTCTCGAACTGGTGCATTCGCTCCCGGTCGATCGCTCCATCCTGCTTACCCGCGCATTTGCGTTCTATTTTGAGTTGATCAACCTGGCCGAGACCAATCACCGCAAGCGCCGCCGACTCGCCTTGCAATTAAGCGGACAAGCCGGACGCCAGCGCGGCTCGCTGGCCGGAACCTTGCGCGAAATGCGCCGCGTCGGAATCTCCGCCGAAGAAGCCATGGACTGGCTCCGCCGCGTCCTCATCGTGCCCGTGTTCACCGCCCACCCTACTGAAGTCGCGCGCCGCTCGGTCATGTTCAAGCGCCGCCGCATCGGCGACTTTCTCGCCGCACTGGACCGCATCCCCGTGCCCGAGCAGGACCTCGCCCGCCTCGAGGAACAGGTGCTCGCCGAGATCACCAGCCTTTGGCAGACCGATGAAGTCCGCTCCCATCGACCCACCGTCTACGACGAAATCAAGATGGGACTCGACTACTACGACGTCTCCATCTTCGCCACGGTACCCAGCCTCTATCGTGAGATCTCCGAAGCCCTGCGTTCCTCTTACAACCTTGAGATCGAGGCTCATGAACTCCCCCAGGTACTCCGCTTCGGATCCTGGATCGGCGGTGACCGAGACGGCAATCCGTTCGTTACGCCGCAGGTCACACGCGACGCCATTCAGCTTGCGAGAGGCCATCTGCTTCTCTATTACCAGCGCCGCCTGGAAGACATCATCGACCTGATCACGACCAGTGGCCAGCAGATGCCGGTCAGCCCCGAACTGCTCGCGCGCCTCGAAGCCTATGTCGCCCAGGTCCATACCCCTGAGGCCCAGGTCTTCGGCGAGCAATATCAATACGAGTACTACCGGCGGTTCGTGATCTGCGTAAAAGCCCGCGTCCAGCGAACTCTCGAACAACCGGGACACGGCGCACCGCAACTCCCGGTGATGCCTTACACACTTTCCCAGGATCACGACAAGCTCACCCAGGCGCTTCCGCCTTACTGCTCGGTAATGGAATTCCTGGGCGATCTCGAGGCGCTCCGTGCCTCGCTGGTTGAAAACCGTGGCCTGCGCATCGCGCGCACCCTGGTTGATCCGCTGCTGCTCCAGGTCCGCACCTTCGGCCTGCATCTGCACACGCTCGACATCCGCCAGCACGCTAGGGTCCACGCGCAGGCGCTTAAAGAGGCGATCGCGGATTCCAGCGCACCTACGCTCCCGGGAAGCCTGTCCGCGGAAACCTCCAGCGTTCTTGAAACCTTTCGGGTAGTCGCAGAAGCCAAATCCGGCTGTTCTCCCGAGGCCATCCGACACTATGTTATTAGCGGCGCCTCGGTAGTCGAGGACGTGCTCGCGGTCGTACGTCTGGCGCGCTTGGGCGGCGTGACAGTCGAAGGATCCGGCTCGGATTCCGGATTGGGCCGAGACCCCGGTCTCATGCCGGTGCCACTGTTCGAATCCATCGAGGACTTGCGTCAAGCACCCGCCGTCTGTCGCGAACTATGGAGCCGTGAGGACTACCGCAAGCTCCTCTCCACCTGGGACAACTGGCAAGAAGTCATGCTGGGCTACTCCGACTCCAACAAAGACGGCGGCATGCTCACCAGCACGTGGGAAATCTTCCGCGCCCACCGCGACCTGCATGTCGTTGCCCGCGAATGCGGCGTGAAGCTCCGCCTGTTCCACGGACGGGGCGGCACCGTCGGCCGCGGCGGCGGCCCCACTCATCGCGCCATCTTTGCCCAGCCCGTCGATTCCTTTGAGGGCCAGCTGCGCATCACCGAGCAGGGCGAAGTGCTCAACTTCAAATATGCCGACGAGGTTCTTGCTGAGCGCAATCTCGAACTCATGATTGCTGCGGCAGTGGATGCGCTGGCCCGCCCCAATGCGCGCGATCCCCAGGGACACTTCACGGGCATTCTCAAACCGGAGTGGGATGCCGCCCTTACCGAATTGTCGTTAATCTCCTACCAGTTCTACCGCAAGCACATTCAGAACGATCCGGACGTCGTCACCTACTTTGAACAGTCCACGCCGGTCGGCGAGCTCGAACAGGCCAAGATTGGGTCGCGCCCCTCCCGCCGCAAGGCTTCACCCAACCTGGCCGATCTGCGCGCCATTCCCTGGGTCTTCGGCTGGACACAGTCGCGGCTGCTCGTTCCCGCCTGGTTCGGCGTCGGCTATGCCCTTCAGTACATGCTGGATCGCCCCGGCTCCCTGGAACTCCTTCGCGACATGGCGCATGAGTTCCCCCTGTTCATCGACCTGATCCGCAACGTCGAAATGGCCCTTGGCAAAGTGGACCTCGCCACCGCCCGTCTCTATTCCGCGCTGGTCGAGGATGCGGCCATGAGGGAGCGCATCTACGATTTGTTCGAGGCTGAGTTCCACCGTACCGTTCGCGCGGTTCTAGCCATCACGGCGCAATCGGAATTGCTCGAAAACAACCAGGTGTTGGCCCGTTCCATCAAGCTCCGCAATCCCTATGTAGATCCCATGCACCTGATCCAGGTGGACATGCTGCGCCGTAAACGCGCAGGCGAAGACACCTCGGAAGTCAATCGCGCCCTGGCGGCTACCATTAGCGGCATCGCCTCCGGCCTTCGAAACACAGGCTGAGCACCTTCCGCCTTCATAACAGGGATCGGGATTGAACTCCGACCATCGGAATCTTGCGCACGGTCCCCACCGCCCGTGTAAGCGTTTCCCGGTCGTCAGGCGAGAGCGAAGCGAGATCGCCTCCCTCGAAATAGGTGAGCGTTTTGAGGGCTTCGCTGGGTTGAAAGTTCTGCGCGTACATTGAGGAGGCCGCGGCCAACCCCACTTCCAGCTTCATTCCCGCCCTCACCATCGCCGCAATGTCCCGGTAGTCCTTGGCCTCCACGCGATGCAGCAGCACCTTCAGCTTCGTCGCCAGCAGGTCGACCAGGGAGGCCGCGCGCAACACCCCGTCGCACGTCAGGTCCGGAGCGCCCACTCTCCCCATCGTGACTTCGCCGAAAAATCTGACCTTCACTCCCCCTCGTTCCGGCGAAGTCAGCACCGCGTATGTGTTCTTCTGTTGCTGGATCAGTCGGGCACTGGACAAAAAGTCGAAGTGCTGCTGAAACAGGTCCGGGTCAATAGGCTGTTCTGTAAAGAAATCAAAGTCGATGGAGTTTCGATGGCCCAGCCGTATCGCCGCCGCCGTTCCCCCATACAGAACCAATCCGAGTTGAACACTCGGCGCAAGCGCCGGCCATAACGCGCGTTGTGCAGCCGGAAGCACATCCCAACGTGGCTCCAAGGCGCTCATATGGTTCTCCGTAGCGGCCGCGGGGGCACCGGCCGGACGCCATATTCCGCCAGTCCGAGCCGGTAATGCCAGTAGTGCCAGGAGCGCGCGTTCAATTGCCCCGCATCAGCGTCTCTGAGTACTCCGCGCAGATAGTCTTCACCCGCCGCATCGACCAGTTCCACGGCGTCGTTCCAGTCGCCGATGTTCATGACCTGGGCCGCCACGCGCTGGGGATACTGCATCGCCTCATCCAATGTCTTCCACCAGACGTAGCGCGCCGCCATCCGCCTAAGAAAATTGCGCGCTACCGGCGAAAGTTGGGCGTGAGGCAGCGCGGTTGGAAATCCAGTTCTGATCGGTTGGTTCATGGCGTCCGCTCCGGTCCGATTCTAGCAATTCCCCTGCATTGAGGGCCTTGCCGCTTGCCACACACGGGACCGCGGGTCTACGCTATTGCCATGCGTCGATGTCGCTAACACCGTCCCGGTGACAGCTCCGATGCCTGGCGTGCGCCCCGCGCGCGTATTCTTTCCCCTGACAGCTCCACCGTCGATCCAACTCACCTAAGGAAAGTCTCGGGATTCGTTCCCGGATCGAGGAGATTCATCATGGCGCGTATTGCCGAAAATGTCACTGAACTTATTGGACACACCCCGCTGGTACGACTCAACCGTATGGCTGCAGGCCTGCCCGGCCAGATCGTCCTCAAACTCGAGAGCCAGAATCCGATGTCGAGCGTCAAGGACCGTATCGGCCTCGCCATGATCGACGACGCAGAAAAGAAAGGCAAGATCAAACCCGGCGAAACAGTCCTCATCGAACCTACCAGCGGAAACACGGGCATCGCCCTCGCCTTCGTCGCGGCCGTCAAAGGATACAAAATCATCCTCACCATGCCTGAGACGATGAGCACCGAGCGCCGCGTCCTCCTCAAGGCCTTTGGCGCTGAAATCGTGCTCACGCCCGGCCCCAACGGCATGAAAGGCGCGATTGCCAAGGCCAACGAAATTCTAGCGAACACGCCCAATGGCTATATTCTTCAACAATTCGATAACCCGGCGAATCCCGCCATTCACGTCGCCACCACCGGCCCCGAAATCTGGGAAGACACCGACGGGAAGGCCGACATCCTCATTTCAGGAGTGGGCACCGGGGGAACCCTCACCGGCGTTGCCCGCTACATCAAGCAGCGTAAACCGTCCTTCAAGGCTGTTGCGGTCGAGCCTGCGGATAGCCCTGTACTTTCAGGCGGCAAACCCGGTCCGCACAAGATTCAAGGCATCGGCGCAGGTTTCGTGCCCAGTATCCTCGACACGCACCTGATCGATGAAGTCATACAGATCTCCAACGACGAGTCCATCGCAACGGCTCGCCGGCTGCCGCTCGAAGAAGGTATCTTCGTCGGGATTTCAGCGGGAGCCGCGGTGGCCGCAGCCCTCAAGGTCGCCGCAAGGTCCGAAAACACCGGCAAGCTTATCGTCGCTATCATTCCCAGCTTCGGAGAACGCTACCTGTCGAGCGCGCTGTTTGATTCCCTGCGTCAGGAAGCACTCGCTATGCCGACCTCTACGGTCACGCTGTAAATCGATAACCTGGTTTCGCTCCCAAGGCTCCTGGAGCCTTGAGAACGGAACCAGGAAACTGCTGTTCAAGTACAAAGAGGAATCGTGTCAGCCACCACTGCAACTTCTGTGTCACGATGCCCCGACCCGCAAGCCGGACTCGCCATGCCCTTGTTCGCACGCATTCGCGAAGACATCAGTTCCGTGATGGAGCGCGATCCCGCTGCGCGGTCCCGCCTCGAAGTCCTGACCTGCTATCCGGGCCTGTGGGCGGTATGGATTCATCGCGTCTCTCACGCTTTTTGGGGCGCCAAACTGTACCTTCTGGCTCGTATCATTTCCCAGGTCGGCCGCTTCTACACCGGCGTCGATATTCATCCTGGGGCGCTCCTCGGCCGCCGACTTTTCATCGATCACGCGACTGGCGTTGTGATTGGTGAAACCGCCATCGTCGGGAACGACGTCACGCTCTACCAGGGAGTCACTCTGGGCGGCACCGGCAAACAGCACGGCAAACGCCACCCTACCCTGTGCGATGGCGTCTTCGTCGGCAACAATGCCAACATCCTGGGAAACATCACCATCGGCGCCAACTCGCGGGTTGGCGCCGGCTCCGTGGTGCTTAACGACGTTCCGCCTAACTCCACCGTGGTCGGCGTGCCCGCGCACATCGTCTATCGCAATGGACAGCGCGTACTCATCACCGATCCTCACGACATCAAAGACCCGTTATCGGATGCCCTCATCGCTCTCGCCGCCCGCGTCGATGAGCTTGAAGGGCGCCTCGGCGCCTCGCAGGGCCCGGCTGAACCCTTCGCTGCGGAAGAAGCCGATCGGACTGCCTACCGCCAGGAACTGGACCGGCTTCGCTACTTCGTCTCAATGGGCGAAGGCATCTGATCCCGCGTCGTTCAACTCCACACAATCCGCGGTTACCGAATACCGGGTGGGAGAACTACTTAGGCAACTGGGTAGTATCCCAGCCGCCCCCCAGCGCGCGAATGAGCTGCACAGAAGCGGCGAACTGCCGCGAACGCAGATCGGTCAAGGTTCGCTGGTTGTTCAACAGCGTCGTCTCCGCGGTCAGAACCTCAAGATAGCTGGTGGCGCCACCCTTGTAGCGCCGGTTCGAAATATCGTAGGACCGCTGTGCGGAGTCCACCGCGCGCTGTTCAACCGCAGCCTCCTGGTCGAGGATCCTCAACTGCGAAAGATTATCCTCGACATCCTGAAATGCGCTGAAGATTGTATTCCGATACGCCGCCGCCTGAGCTTCGTATTGGTGCCTAGCCTGGTCGGTCAGGGCATGGCGCTGGCCTGCGTCGAACAGCAATTCCGTCGCTTGCGCGCCCAGCGACCACAATGCGCTTGGCCCCTGCAACCAGCTCCCCCCGTGTGTCCCTTCAAACCCGCCAGTGCCGCTCAGGCTGATGGTGGGATAGTAGGCAGCCACGGCAATCCCGATCCGCGCGTTAGCTGCAGCAGTCTGGCGTTCGGCCGCAGCGATATCGGGCCGGCGTTCCAGCAACTGCGACGGCACCCCGATGGGAACCTGGGGCAACGCAATTTCCAGCGGCGAGAACGGAATGCTGAAATCAGGCAAGCTGTAATTTGCGATGGTGCCGACCGCATGTTCAAACTGTGCGCGCCCCACGCTCACGTCGACCAGTTGGGCGCGAACTGTTTCAAGTTGCGTCTGCGCCTGGGCCACGTCCACGTCCGTCGCCACGCCGCCTGCGAGGCGCCGTTTGGTCAAATCGAGTTGGTGCTCCAGGTCGGCTACGGTCGCCTTGAGCACCTTGATCTGCGAATCCAGTCCTCGCAGTTCAAAGTACTCTGCGGCCATCTCGGCTTGCAGCGAGAGATCAACACTCGCCACTTCCGCCGCACTGGCCTGTGCACTTGCCTGAGTCGCCTCAACATTGCGACGAACGCGACCCCACAAATCCGGTTCCCAGCCCGCCTGCCCTCCCAGCACCAGGTCGTTATAGCTGGTCTTGGTCGAAGATGTAACCAGCGGCCTGTTCCGGGACGCTTGCTCATGCACCACACTGGGACTGAGGGAAAGTGTCGGAAACAGGCTGGCGCGCACCGCTGCCACCTGGTCTCGTGCGGCCAGATAGTTTTCCATTGCCTGCTTCAGCGCCTGATTGTTGGTGGCGATCCGCTCTTCGAGTTGATTCAGCTGCGGATCGTTGTAAACCTCCCACCACTTTCCCTTGAGCATTCCATCGGACGGCGATGCCGTCTGCCATGATCCGCCATTCGGGTTCGGCGGTGGAACCACCGATGGTGCCCCCGTCTCCTTGTAGGCAGGGGGAGCGGTAAACGGAGGCTGCCTGTAGTTCGGACCCACCTTGCATCCTGAAGCCAAAACCACTACCGCCAAAGCCAGCCACCCAGATGCTACGGGACCGTAAACTTGCCAAGGCAGGTTGCCGAAACTCCCGCATCCTACTTGCCTCCCGTTTTGCCTGGAGCAGCCGGAGGCGCTGGCTGGCTCACGTTGTCCTGCTGCCCCGGCGTCGCACCGCCACTGCCGCTGGTCGTAGCATTTGCGTTTTGCTGCGGACTCTCGATCCGGACTTTTTCGCCCTCAATCAGCGAGTCCGGCGGATCCTGCACAATGCGATCGTTTCCATGCAGACCGGACACCACCTCGGCCGTGGCTCCGTTGTCCTGTCCAATCACGACCGGCAGCAGATGGGCTACGCCGTCGTCCGTTACCGAGGCCACGCGCAGGCCTTCATGGCGGAAGATCAAGGCGGACACCGGCACAATAAACGTCTGTCCAACCGAATTGGTCTTGAAATGAACCTGCGCAAGTGAACCCGGCATCAGCTCGCCCTTGCGGTTGTCGAGGTCGATCTCCACCAGCAGCGTGCGATTAGTGGGGTCGATGGCGTCCGCAGTACGCACCAGGGTTCCCTGGAAGGTCTTCCCGGGATGTTCCGTGAAACTCAGATCGATCTTCTCGCCGTGCCGGATGCTCTGTGTGTAGACCTCGGGCACGTTGGTATACACGCGCAAAGTCTGTAGCGCCTGCATGTGGAACAACTCGTTTCCGGACCCCTGGTTGATCAATTGCCCGATGTCGATGCCTCGCGCCGTGACCACACCGTCGAAGGGCGCGTAGATCTTTTCAAAACCCTGCAGTTCCTTCAGCCGTTGTACATTTGCCTGCGCCGATCGCACCGCCGACGAGGTCGACGCAGCCTGGGTCATGAACGTCTCAGTATCCTGCTTCGATACGGCATCGGACGTGACCAGGTCCTTATACCGCTCCGCCTGGGTCTTGGCATTGCTCGCAGTGGACTCAGCAGTGTTAAGGTCGGCCTCGGCCTGGGCCAGTTGCTGATCAAGCTCCGGAGTCGCGATCTCCGCCAGCAAGGCGCCCTTTTTGACACGCGCGCCAATGTCGTAATACCACTTGGTCAGATAGCCTGATGTACGCGCATAGATCGGCGAATCTGTATAAGCCGTCACATTGCCGGGCAGCACAAACGTATCCAACGGTGCACCCGGCTTGGGCGGCGCGACGATTACCGAAGGAGCGGCAAGTTGCTGGGTCGTATCCGCGAGCACCGATTCGTCATGATGGCGCCGCCAGATTCCGTAAACCGCCAGCACCACTACGGCGACCAGCACGATAATCGCGCCGAACACGGCCCCGCGTCCTGAAGCGGCCGGATGATCGGGTGCGGTCTCGTGGTCATTTGCCGCTGGCGGTGGCGGGTTCCCGCTAGGCTGTGAGCTGCCCGTCGCTGGCTTCCCGCGAGGATTGGCTTCGTTCGTCATAATCGCTACTCCGGTTGCTCGTCGAACTCGTCAAAGGTCGCGCCCGAGCTAGTGGCAAGTGCGCGCTTCCTGCGCTTGCCCAGCCAGCTATGCACGACTGAAAAGAAAATCGGGACAAAGAACAGTGTGGCCACAGTGGCCAGCAGCAGGCCTCCGATTACTGCGCGACCCAGCGGAGCATTCTGCTCGCCGCCTTCGCCCAGGCCCAGCGCCATCGGCACCATGCCGATGATCATAGCCAGCGCCGTCATCAACACCGGCCTGAAGCGCACAAACCCCGCATTCAGGGCTGCTTTGCGCGCGTCCCCCACCAGTGCCTCAAGCTGTTCCCGAGCAAAGCTCACTACCAGGATCGAGTTGGCTGTCGCTACCCCCATGCACATGATCGCTCCGGTGAGCGCCGGCACGCTCAGATGCGTATCGGTGAGGAAAAGGAACCATACGATACCCGCCAGCGCTGCAGGCAAAGCGGAAATGATCAGGAACGGATCCAGCCACGACTGGAAGTTCACCACGATCAGAAGGTAGACCAGCAGGATCGACATTGCCAGTCCGCCGAGCAGTCCGAAGTAGGACTTCCGCATGGTGTCGCTCTGCCCCCGCAGCACAAATTGCGAACCCCGCGGAAGTTCCTTGCGATGGCGCTCCACGATCCTCTCCATCGCACGTGTGACAGTGCCCAGGTCTGTTCCCGTTACGTTGGCGTAGATGTCCAGCACCGGCTGCACGTCGTAGTGACTTACGGTGCCGAGTTCGGCGCCCGGAATAATGCTTGCGACGTTCCCCAACACCTGAATCTGCTTGATGGTGCCCGGTGCCTGGATCGCAGGGGCAGTCATCACCCCTCCGCTCAGGGTGCTGGTCTGAAGGTTGGTTGCGGTGCCCGTGATCGGCAGGCTCTGCAACGCGGCCATGGTGTCCAACCCGTACTGAGGCGTCTGTGTTGCGACGTTGTAACTGACACCATTGCGGGGATCGAGATAAAAATTCGGCGAAGTCTGGAAGCTGCCGCTCAACGCAACCAGCAGGCTTTGCGCTACATTTTGCTGCGTCAGACCCACAGCCTGTGCCCGCGTGCGATCCACATCCACCGTCATGTTGGGATAGTCGAATGGCTGCTGAATACGCGCATCAGACGCCCCGGGCACATAGCGCACTTCGTTCAACATCCGCTCGGCCAGCGACCGGTTGCCATAGAGATTTGGCCCGATGATCTGGATGTCGATGGGAGCCGACAAGCCGAAATTCAAAATCTGGGTAACGATATCGACGGGCAGCGCATAAAAGGTCACGCCTGGATAGTCCCGCGCCAGCACGCCGCGCAAGCGATCTACGTACTGCTCAGTGGGATGATGCTTTTCCGTCAGCTGCACTTGAATATCCGCATCTGCCGGCCCGATCGGCGCCGATGTTGAATACGAGAGGTTCAGCCCGGAGTAAGGCAGCCCGATGTTATCCACGATGTTGACGATCTCGCCGGCAGGAATACTCTGCCGGATCGTCGAGTCGATGTGATCGCACAGTGCGGCGGTCTCTTCAATGCGGGTGCCCGTCTTCGCGCGCACGTGAATCTTGAACTGTCCGGCATCCACCGAGGGAAAGAAATCCTGACCGAGGAACTGCGTCATCAACGCCACCGAGCCAATCGAGAAGAGCACGAACACAATGAGAAACAGGGCCGCGTGATCAATAAACAATGTCAGGAAGCCGAGATAACCCACGCGGATCTTCTCAAACCCGTGTTCAAATCCCCTCTGAAAGCGCACAAAAGGATTGCGGCTGGCCTTTTTCTTCTGCGCTTCGGCTTCGTCGTGTTCTTTGAGCAGATAACGCGCCATCGTCGGCACGATGGTACGAGAGAGCAGATAGCTGGCCAGCATCGCGAACACGACCGCCTCGGCCATGGGCACGAACAAGTACCTGGCGACGCCACTTAAGAAGAACATCGGCACGAAGACAATACAGATGGCCAGCGTGGATACCAGCGCGGGCGTTGCGATCTGGGCCGCGCCATCGAGAATGGCCTGCTCGATTTCCTTCCCTGCTTCGAGATTGCGGTTGATGTTCTCGATCTCCACCGTCGCATCGTCAACCAGGATGCCGACCGCGAGCGCCATCCCGCCCAGGGTCATGATGTTGATCGTTTCCTTCAGCACATACAACATCACCAGCGAGCAGAGGATCGACAACGGAATCGAGACAGCGATGATAAGCGTCGAGCGCCAGCTCCCCAGGAACACCAGGATCATGATGCCCGTCAGGCAGGCAGCAATGATCGCCTCGCGAATGACGCCACCGATCGCTCCGCGCACAAAAATCGACTGATCGCTCAGAGCCGAAATCTTCAATTGCGGCGGAAGCTGTCCCTTCGCCGCCTCCAGCTTCGAACGCACGCCTTCGATGATCTCAAGCGTCGAGGCAGAGCCGGTCTTCATAATGCTCATCAGGATGGCGCGCTTGCCGTCGACACGCACAATGTTGGTCTGGGGCGGGCTGCCATCACGCACATGCGCCACGTCGCGGATGTAAATCATCGCGCCGTTGATGGCGCGAATGGGAAGGTTATTAAGCTGTTCAACCACCGTCGGCGCCGAGTTGGTTTCGATCGCATACTCGAAGCGATCCATCTTCATCGTGCCCGACGGAACAACCAGGTTCTGCGCATTGATCGCAGTCACCACATCGGCCGGCGACAATCCTTTGGCCTGCAGCGCGGCCAGATCGATATCCACCTGGATCTGGCGCTGCTTGCCGCCATAGGGATAGGGCGTCTGGGCACCTTCTACCGTCGCCAGCTGCGTGCGGATGGTGTTCTGGCCAAGATCGAACAGCTGCTGCTCGTTTAACCCCTGGCCCGATAAACCAAGCATCATCACCGGGACGCTGGACGCGTTGTACTGGATGATGAACGGCGGCGTTGTTCCAGGCGGAAGACTGCGCAGCATCACCTGGCTGATCGCCGTCACCTGCGCCACCGCGTTGGCCACGTTCACCGTAGGCTGAAAAAAAACCTTGATGACCGCGATGCCGTTGAGCGATTGGGATTCGATGTGTTCAATGTCGTTGACGGTAGTCGTCAACCCGCGCTCGTGCACCGACACGATGCGGCTAGCCATCTGTTCCGCAGACAGCCCGGTGTAATTCCACACCACCGTCACGATGGGGATATTGATGTTCGGAAAAATATCCGTGGGCATCGAGACAATGCTCAAGATACCCAGGATAAGAATCAACAGCGCAAAAACGACAAATGTGTACGGCCGTCGCAGCGCAAGCCGGACAATCCACATCATAGGTCTGGTTCTCGCTCCTGTGGCGGTCTACTGCCCACGGACTCCCTCATAGGCTGGTCTGCTCATTTCCGAATCGGGGTTGGCCTGCTGATCAGCGGGCTCGCCGGACCGCAAGCCTCGCCACGGAGCCCGTTTCCGACTTTTGATCGAGTCTAATGGATTGACCAACACCAAGAAGGTATTAGACGCGCAAAATCCGCGCCATCACGCACATTTCCCCACACCCATAAGACGCTTTACCCTCTGCAAATGACGCATTTTCCGAGGTCAGCCGTCCCGCCATGCAAACCGGTTCTGGGCCCGTATCCCGTTCAGGGAGCATCGGGGCGCGCTCCCGTAAGACTCTTCTCCGGCTTGTCAGAGCGCGAGAAAAGCCACGACCAGGACGCCCAGACCGACCCCAATGCTTACCCGGTCGCGAATCGCGAAAATCACAGGATCGTCATCCAGTTCACCGCGCGACGCCAGCAACCAGATGCGCGTCAGCCAGAACAACAGGAGGGGTACCGTCAGCCACAGCCGGCCGGCATGCCGGTAGAGTTCGGTCACGTCCGGACGCGCAATATACAACATGAGAACGACAACTGCCGCGTACGCGCTCGCGGTTCCAAAAGAGCGGATCTGCTCAAGGTCTGAAACCAGGTAGCCTCGCCCGTGGCTTCCCGTTCCCCCGCGCTCGCGGAGGTTTTCAAGTTCGCTGAAGCGTTTGACCATGGCAAGGGAAAGAAACAGCAAGGTTGAAAACCCCGCCAGCCATGGCGAAATCTCCGTGAGAGTCGCCGCGCCGCCCGCCAGCATTCGCACCGTGTACAGCCCTGAAAGGATCAATACATCCACCACGACCACTCGTTTCAGGTAGAAGGAATAAGCCGCCGTCGCCACCACGTAGAGGCACAGCCAGAACGCAAATCCAGCCGGAAGCCAAGGCAGAATCATCCCCGCCGCTACTATCAACCCAGCCGCCAGAGCCACTCCTGCGGGTACCGAAAGATCGGCCGCCGCAAACGGCCTGTAGCGCTTCGACGGATGTCGCCGGTCGCTCTCGATGTCGAGCAGATCGTTCATGACGTAGTTGGCCGACGCGACAAAGCTGAAACAGAAGAAAGCAGCCACCGCGGCTGCCCAGAGCCCGGCGCCCAGGCGGTGAGACAGGGCAAGTGGTAAAAAGATGAGGATATTCTTGGCCCACTGGTGCAGCCGCGCAGCCTTGAGCGCCGTGCGGACCAGCGGTTGTCGATCCAGAAACGTTCTTGCTACCCGAATGTGTTGGGTCCGTACCCCGGCGCGCAACCCCACCGTCGGATTGGCGAGCATTGCCTCCCCGGCGTTGGCTAACAGCGGAAGATCTGCTCTCGAGTTTCCTATGTAGTCAAATTCGCCAAACTGCTCTCGTAGCCGGGCCAGCTTTCGCTTGCTGGTGAGGTTGGTGTGCTGGTCCGTGGCGAGCACACCAGCGAAAATACCGAGGTGGCCAGCTACTCGCTCGGCCAGCGGTCCGTCAGCCCCGGTGGCAAGGTAGATCGCACGCCCATCGCTGCATTGACCTTCAAGAAAATGGAGCAATTCCCGGTTGTAAGGCAAGCGGCCCGCATCCAGTTCAGAATGCCGCGCCACCTCGGTCTTAAGCCTCGCCTTGCCTTTGGTAGTCCAGAGCGCGAGCTTCCAGAACTCGAGCGGGTGACGGCGAAGAAACTGACAAGCCCCATCAAACAGGGTGTCCGACTTGACTAGGGTGCCATCCAGATCCACGCACAGCGGCCGCAGCGCAGAGGAGGAAGCCTGCGCACCTGCGGCGACAATGGGAACCCGTTGAACTGGCGTGTCCTCTGTTGATATTGAGAGCGATCCGTTCACAGCGGCCATGCCTTATCAAACCCGAACAGACATTTGAGGTTGCTATGAGCGCGGCCAATCACGGAAAGGTGATTCAAGGATTATAGCGGGATGGGCAAAACCATCTGCTTTGCCCGGAATTGCCCCAGACGAAAAGAAACGCGGATCCCATTGAAGGGATTCCGCGCTTCTCGCTTGTTTTGCGTCTTAACTTGCTCAGTCGGCGAAGGCCGCCTCTTCGATATGGGCGTTCTCCACCAGCTTGACCGGGTAGTAGGCGTTCCGGTTGTACTGCTTCACCATACGGTTGGTGTTGAAATACGAACCGTTGAATGCCAGCGTTGTGCGCATCATCTTGGCCCACTTTCCCGGCGCTTCCAGGTAGAGCGGAACCACAGCCCTCTCCAGCTTGTTATAGAGCGCAACCGCTTCCTCGGCGTCGTTGGCGCCGTCTTCGATGGCCCAGCCGGTCACACCCTCAATGCATCCCTCGATCCACCAGCCATCCAGCACCGATAGGCTCGGAACTCCATTCAGCGCCGCCTTCATGCCGCTCGTGCCCGAAGCTTCGTATGGCCTGCGCGGCGTGTTCACCCAGACATCTACTCCCGACGTGAGCATAGCGCCGAGGTCCCAGGCGTAATTTTCCAGGTAAACAATCCGCAACACGTCATTGGACAAGCTGTTGGAGCGCTCGAAGACCTGGCGGATAAGGGACTTGCCAGGCTCGTCCTGAGGGTGGGCTTTGCCCGCATAGAGAATCTGCAGCCCCCCCGCGGCCTGCGCAATCCTGACCAGCCTCTCCGGGTCGGTAAACAGCAATCCAGCGCGCTTGTAGGTCGCAACACGACGCGCAAACCCCAGCGTAAGGACCCGCGGATTCAGCACCAACCCAGTCCGCGAAGCCACCTCCGCCAGCAGCGCCTCCTTGGCCCGCGCATGCGCCGAGAGAATGGCCTTCTCAGGAATGTCGATCGCGTTGCGCAGGTATAAGTTGTCGCGCCGCCACGCTGGAACATGGATGTCCAGCATTTGCTGCACTGGATCCGAAGTCCAGGTTGGCGCATGCACGCCGTTGGTGATGGCGTCGATTTGAAATTCCGGGAACATGTCCCGCGATACCTTGCCGTGCTGCATCGCCACCCCGTTTGCGTAGCGCGAAAACCGCAAAGCCAGCAGCGTCATGTTCAGCAAGCCTTCATGGAAACAGTTCAGCTTTTGCAGCCGCGCCGTGCGCTCCCCGCCTAGGATGCGGATAGCCTGTTCGGACGAGAACCGGTCGTGCCCGGCCGGAACCGGGGTGTGGGTCGTGAACACACACTTCGCGCGCACCGCCGCAAGATCCGACTCTGTGGCGGCGCCCAGCGGGCCGCCGCCGAGCTGCGCTTCGAGCAGAGCCAGCGTCAGCAGCGCCGCATGGCCTTCGTTCATGTGATAAACGTTTACCATCAGACCCAGAGCATTGGCGATGCGGACTCCGCCCATGCCGAGCACGATCTCTTGCTGCAGGCGATAGTTCGTGTCGCCGCCATACAGATGATCGGTCAATCCCCGATCCCAGCCGGAATTCACATCAAGGTCAGTGTCGAGAAGATAGATTGGCACCACGTGGCCTGACCGGCCTTCGAGGTCATAGCGCCATGCCCTGACCGTCACGATGCGATCCTCGATCGAAACCGTGATTCGAGCTGGCTCTTCAGTGCAGAAGTCAGCCGGATTCCAGGACTGCACGTCCTCTGTCTGCGCGCCCGTTTTGTCGAGGTGCTGCTGAAAATATCCCTTGCGGTGCAGCAGCGTGAAAGCGACCAGTGGTATTCCCAGGTCGGCGGCCGAGCGAAGCGTGTCTCCGGCCAGGACACCAAGGCCCCCGGAGTAAGTGGGCATCGCAGGATTAATCGCGATTTCCATCGAAAAGTAAGCCACCAGGCCCGAATGGGGTAACGTTTCGTAGGAGAAGGGCTTAGACGATGCAGATAACATTGCTTCTGTAATACCTCCGGTATGCTCCCCGTCCCTTCGAGAGCACCCTCTAAAAAACACTACGGATTATCTGTAGTGCGATCGCATGTACAGAATCGGGGTGTTCACCGATTCTAGTCGACGACCGCTCCTCTGACCACTGCTAAAGGGGAGATACCCGCCTGGTCAAGTGACTTTTCCTGGCACAGCGATTCCTATTGGCTTGCTGAGTTTTGCTTCACTTAATTGTTCGCGAAATCAAAACCCGCTCCACCTACTCGACAACCCGAGCGGCTATCTTCCAATTTGGATGCGCGCATCCACCCGATGTGCACCCCCGGACGCATGACAAATGTGGATTTGCGGGGTAATTCCTATCCTGTTCGCATACTTCTGCTTCAAAAGCGATGCAAATTCCTGCGCATGTCTGGCTTCCACCAGGTTGACTGTGCAACCCCCAAATCCCCCGCCCGTCAAGCGTGCCCCAATCAACCCGGGAAGTTCCTGGGCCAGTTCCACCATGGCATCCGCCTCAACGCAACTGGCCTCGAAATCCTGGCTGTAGCTGCGATGCGCTTCGGCCATTAGTCTTCCCAGTTCGGCAAGATCGTGGCTTATGAGCGCATCGGCAGCTGCCACGGTCCGTTCGTTTTCGGTAATCACATGACGTGCCCGCTTGAGGGCATTTGGACTCATCTCGCTGCCATACCGCTGCAGATCCTCGAGAGTCGCGTCCCGCAGGAAACGTACCTCGGGCCGGTGCCGAGCAATAACGGCGGCAGCCTCTTCAACCTCGGCGCGCCGGCTGGTGTACTCCCCGCCGCTCACTGCATGCTTCACCATGGTGTTGGCGATCACCAGCGCCACGCCTTCAGGAATCGGCGCCAGGCGGAAAGTCAGATCGCGGCAATCGAGCAGGAGCGCGTGATCCTTGGCTCCGTTCGCGGAGATGAACTGGTCCATGATCCCGCAGTTCGCGCCGACAAATTCATTCTCCGCACGCTGGCACAGACGCGCGAGCTTCGGCCCCGGATAGCTCACGCCAATCAGCGAAGTCACTGCCAGCGCCGTCGCGACTTCAACCGCAGCGGAACTCGATAGTCCGGACCCCAGTGGCACATCGCCCCATAGACTCAAGCTGAAACTGGGAATGGAATGTCCATCCCGGGCCAGCAGGGAAACTACACCCATGGGATAGTCGCTCCAGTGCTGATTTGGCCCCTGAGGAAGAGACGACGCGTCAAATTCTCGTTCCCCGCCGTAGTTTTCGGAATAAATCACAATCCGGCCATCGGATCGGGGAGAGATAGCAGCCAGCGTAGCGAAGTCTATCGCCGCAGGCATCACGAATCCTTCGGCATAGTCGGTGTGTTCCCCAATAAGGTTGACCCGGCCCGGGGCCGCAAACACCACCGGCTCGGCCCCGAAACGGTCCACATGGCTGGAACTTAAAGCTTCTGGATCGTGCATATCGCTCCACCCTACAACGATTCGATCTCAACGCCCATAGACCAACTGGACCATTCGCCCGGAGCCAGATGACGCGTCCACGGACCGTTCACCGCGAGAGAATCAACGGGCGCGGTCGCCGGCTCCAGGGCGACACAAGTCTGCTTCGCTCCGGCACGTTCCGGCCACCCTCCGTAACAGATCCACAACCCCAGATACGGCGTCGCCGCGACGTCAAATGTGACCTTTATTCGGAGTCCAGCCGATGGCCGCTCCAGCACGCACCAGTTCTGATCAGCTTCCAGGGGTCCGGCAAACAACTTGTCCCCGATGCCGGAACCGGAATTCTGTCCCAAGCTCAAGTCGGTTTGGCCCCCTGCTGCCAGCTCGGCGAGCGGCCAGCTGACCATGTCGCCGCTTTTGCCCAGGCGTTGACCCCCTGAGCCCTCAATCCGCAACGATTTCAATGCCTTAGGAAGCAGTATCCGATCGCCGGCTCCGGCGAGGAAAAGCGGATGTGCAGCCCACGACCACGGCACCACGAAATCCCCCACATTCCTCAGCATGTACCCGAGGTTCAATCGCCAGCGGGAGTGCGATTCAGTCAGTTCCACGCTCCGCTCCAATTCGAGCGGCAAAGAAAAGCACCGGCCACGCAGCTTTAGCGAATTTGTCGCACTGGTACCGCGCTGACCGTTCCCATTTTCCGTCTGCCTATCGGAATCCCCAGCTTCCTGTCCGGCTCCGTCGATCGCTTCCCATGCGACCCGCCAAAGATCCCCGTGGTCGGGGATGTGAGCGTCGCCTGCGGCGGTCTTCACTGTGCAGGCTGCCACCGACGGCAGACATTCGTCCCAACCGCTGGCGTCAGATTCGTCAAACCCCATGGTCTTGGTCCGGGGAGCGGGAGGCTGTAAAGGTGTCTGCAGGATTTCGGTTCCGCCCACCTGGATCGACGCAATCTTCCCGCCCAGCTGTGGGGCAAAACGGACAACACAGGTCCCGGCCTGGATGAGAACGTTTTCTTTGCGCGCGCCAATTAAGCTGGTCTCCGCCATGCTCCCTCTAGTCCCGCACCTGACGACAGGCTCCGATGTACGCGTCCCAGATCCGATCCAGCCACACCGCGTGCTCGGGTTTCATCAGCACCGAACGAAGACAGGTCACTTTTCCCCCCGACGAGTCCTGCACCCCTTCGCGTCCCCAATCGAACCAGTGTTCAGGCAATTGTACAAGGGCCAGGTGCAAATTCCGCTCGGCACAGGCTGCAAACGTCTTCTGGGCAAGTTCCGAGGAAGCGGCAGGCGTGGCGGCTCTAAGGTTCCAAACCACGATGTCGAGCTCGGGGTGGCCGGCCGCCAGCGCTGCAAACCGGCCCTCCGGATCTGCGCGAAGACGGCGGTCAAATTCGAGGGCTGCCCCTCTTCCCTGCTCCAGACCGCGGGCGAATTCTCCACCTCGTTTCAGCGGAAGTAGTTTTTGCGTTGCCCACAGAGCTACCGCCGCAGCTCCTGCACGCGAGCACTCCAGGCTGATCTCGCCTAGGTGCAACTCCTTTGAAGTGAAATACGTATAGGGCGAATCGTGCTTGTAGAAACGGCCCACCCCTGGATCCCGAAATAAGACACATCCGCACCCATAAGGTTGCAGACCGTGCTTGTGGGGGTCGATTACGATCGAATCCGCCTCGCCGATCACGGAGAAAGCGCCGCGCGCCTGGCCCTCTAGTGCTTCTGGAATCAGGCCAAAATAGCCGCCATATGCGGCATCCACATGCACGCGAAAAGCATATTTCCGGCTCAGGCTGAGGATTTCCTCGAGCGGGTCAACCGCACCGATGGCCGTTGTTCCCATGGTCGCAACCACTGTCCCCACATCGCCGCGCCGCACTTGCGCCTCAAGCGCCGTCAGGTCCATCCGTCCCCGCTCGTCGATTCGCACGCCCGAATAAGGAAGTTTCAGCACTGCTGAAATGCGCTGATGGGTATAGTGCGCCTGTTCTGACCCGAGAATCCGCTTTCCGGGGGCGGTTTGGCCCGCGATCCAGAGGGCTTCCAGGTTTGCGAGCGTACCGCTTGACGTCAGGTGGCCCAGAAACGCGCCGTTTGCCCATCCAAACATCGCCGCGATCTCCGCTACGGCTTCGATCTCCATCTCGGAGCTGGCGCGCCCGCCATCGCGAGCATGATTGTTCGGATTTATGTTCATCGCCAGCGCATAAGCGGCACGAGCCACCGGGTGGGGCGGCTTTAGCATCTGGCCCGCATAAAGAGGATGGAAATAGGGGTAATTGTCCCCTAGCCGACGCGCGGTTTCATCCAGCACCGCGGCAATCTGCGTGAGGGCAGCCGGGTCGGGAACCCCGTCCGGATCCTCCGGCAGAAAAGCAAACTCCGCTGCAAGGCGTCGGGTAGCCTCGGCAAGCAAACCAGGTACAGGATCGTCGTTCATCGCAATCCCTCACCCTACCACAGGTCGTCGTTCCGGCAGAACCGGCTTCAGTTTCAATCACTTTGCGGTACGAGGTTTCCCGTTACCCGCGGCGGCAGGAAGAAAATATGCCCCCTTTTTCCAGCCCGGTGTTACACTGCGGTTAGCGTTAGAGCCGAACCGGGCGTGTGCAGTAGCTCGCCCAACCAAGCAAGATTCTGCCAGTGGTCGCTCCGATTCATCCAGCGCAATTCAATACCAGGAAACACGATCAAAATGGAACAAGGTACTGTCAAGTGGTTCAATGATGCGAAGGGCTTCGGCTTCATCTCGCGTCAGAACGGTGAAGACGTCTTCGTGCACTATTCCGCAATCAACTCCAGCGGTTTCAAGTCCCTGCAAGAAGGTCAAGCCGTGCAGTTCAACGTCGTAAAAGGCCCTAAGGGATGGCAGGCTGCGGACGTTCAGCCGCTGTAAGCTCCCTCGAGGCCGGGTTCCGGCAGAATCTAGCAACCAAACGGGGACTGAGCCTAGGCTTAGTCCCCGTTTGTGTCTAGTCATCAAATCTATTTGTTTCCAAAATCCTGCGGACGATTCCCCTGAAATTCCCTTCTTAAGTCCCCCGCCTGGTCTCACCAGCCATTCGGCCGGGTCCACGCGAGTTCGGCTATTCCGCTGTAGCCGCCCATTCTTCAGCGCAAAAACGAATGCTGGCTGCGATGACCTTTAAAGGTGTAATCGCTGGCCAGCATTCAATTTCTGCGTTTCGTAAAGAGTTCGAACTCGTGCTTGAAAGCTACGAAGTGAACCAAAGCTACTAAACTTTTCGGCGGGCCGTTGTTTTTTCTTCACTGCGGCGACACCTTCCTGCCGCCGTGGCCCTTCCGTCTTAGCGCAATCTCTGCCTGCTCTTGCTCCCTTGGTCGATCTCGATGCCCCTCGGGAGAAACCAGGACTTCTACCATCTGTCCGCTAAGATGCTTAAAACCAGCCGTTCAGTTACCTGTCAAAAATGTGACTTCTGTGACCTCGCTCTTATTCGTGGCGTCTTACCCCGGTGTTGCAGCTTTGCAAATGCAGTTTTAAAGCGCCCAGCTGGGTGCATTTCCGAGGATGGCGGCGCCCGAAAACGCTACCGCTCCTTTCCACTCAGGGACCAGGAATCCCCGCAACGGGTGCGCTTCCGGACCCGCGTGGCTCCCGTGGTGATTCCGCAGTGCCTTATCGATCTCCTGCATCGCCTGTGTCCGTTCCATCTTGGTGTGCCGCTCCCAGAACAGAACGAATCCCTGGCCGCACACACTGCAAGATGTCTGGATATTTTCTTCACTGCTTTTGCAAAGTACTTGCATTTCCCCACCCCTAAATTCTTGCGGCGTCCCCAGCCACACAGGAACATTAGCGTTATTGGATCAGGACTGGACATTCCCTATCCAGGTTTTCTCGAGAGCCTTTGGGGGACGGGCTGCTCCCACCGTCGTGTTACAAAAACACTTCAGTAGCCGGTTTTCCCCAAAATCGTTGCGCTTCCGCAAAACCTGAAGTGACTTGTGTCCGCGCCGGCTCAAGGCCCCGGTATACTCTGAAGATTCACTCTTGAAGGAAAGATTGCTTGGTGACAAAGGTCGAACTTGTAGGCTGAGATGCCGTTCCCTTCAAGAAAAGCTGCTCGCAATATCGTCCGAATTGAAGCTAGCCAATACCGGCCCCTCGATCCATGGTGGCCTGATACTCAGGACCGTTTCGCTTATGAGCACGAACTCGATTGCCGTCCATCTCCCCGATGGCTCCATCCGGGAAGTTCCCGCCGGGACCACACCGCTCGACATCGCCAACTCCATTTCCCCGCGCCTCGCTTCTGCATCGGTGGTGGCCCGTCTCACTCCGGTCACCGTCGCTGCCGCAATTGAGACGTCAACCGACGGCCAGTCGGAAGCCTCGATGTACGCGGCCGAAGACACCTCCGCAACGCGCCTCGTCGATCTGTCCACCCCGCTGCGCGAAGATACGCGCCTCGAGCTGGTCACCGAAAAAGATCCGCAAGCACTGAAGGTAGTTCGCCATTCCGCTGCGCACGTGCTTGCAACCGCGGTTCTCGAGCTCTTCCCTGAAACCAAACTGGGTCACGGGCCCGCTACCGACTCCGGCTTCTTCTATGACTTTTATCGCGAGAAGCCTTTCACGCCAGACGACCTTGCCGCGATTGAGACAAAAATGGCGGAAGTCATCGCCCGCAACGAACCGTTCGTCCATGAATATGAGCCGCGCGAGCAAGCCCTTGAAACCTTCGCCAAAGACGGCGACTTCATGAAGAGCCACTTCGTCACCAAATTCACTGAACCCGGGTCCGAAGTCAGCTTCTATCGCAATGGCAAATTCGTCGACTTCTGCCGCGGCCCCCACGTGCCTTCGACAGGCCGCGTCAAGGCCGTCAAGGTCACTAGTCTGGCGGGCGCCTACTGGCTCGGTGACGAAAAGAATCCCCAACTTCAGCGCATCTACGGCACCGCCTTCTTTTCGAAAAAAGATCTCGACGACCATTTCGCCCGCCTCGAGGAAGCAGCCAAGCGCGACCATCGCCTTCTTGGCAAGCAACTCGATCTGTTCAGCATTCAGGAACTCGCCGGCGCTGGCCTCATCTTCTGGCACCCCCGGGGCGCCATCGTCCGCAAGGTGATGGAAGACTGGATGAAAGAAGAATGCCTCCGCCGGGGCTACCAACTCGTCTACACTCCACACGTCATGCGCCGCGACCTCTGGAAGATCAGCGGCCACGAAGGCTTCTATTCCGGGAATATGTACACCCCGATGGAATTGGATGATGCCGAATACCGGCTCAAGCCGATGAACTGCCCCGGCCACATCCTCATCTACAAGAACTCGCCCAAAAGCTACCGCGATCTGCCCCAGCGTTACGCCGAACTTGGCAACGTCTACCGCTATGAGCGTTCGGGAACCATGCACGGCCTTCTGCGCGTGCGCGGTTTCACCCAGGACGATGCCCACATCTTCTGCACCCCCTCTCAGATCGAAGACGAAATGGACGCCTGCATCGACTTCGCCGAAGCGGTCCTTAAAACCTTTGGCTTCGCCGAGTATCGTGTCGAGCTGTCCGCGCACGACCCCAGCAAACCGGGCGAATTCGTGGGCCGACAGGAGGACTGGATCCGTGCAGAGTCGGCACTTGATCGCGTCCTAACCCGCCGCGGTCTTACCTACAAGAGGATTCCCGGCGAAGGCGCCTTCTACGGGCCCAAAATCGACTTCAAGCTGGTTGACGTTCTGGGCCGCCTCTGGCAGCTGTCCACGGTGCAGTTCGACTTCAACCTGCCCGCACGCTTTGAACTCGAGTATGTAGGCGAAGATGGCGAACGCCACCAGCCGGTCATGGTTCACCGCGCCCTCTTCGGGTCGGTGGAACGCTTCTTCGGAGTCCTGATCGAACACTATGCAGGCGCCTTCCCCCTTTGGCTGGCGCCCGTGCAGATCGGCCTCGTCCCCATCAGCGAACGTCACGCTGCCTATGCCAAAAAGGTCGAAACAGAACTCAAAGCCGCCGGATTCAGAGTCGAAACCGATATCCGCAACGAAAAGATGAATGCCAAAATCCGCGACTTCGCCAACCTGAAGACGCCTTACATCCTGGTCTTCGGCGACAAGGAAGAGGCAGCCGGCGCGGTCAGCGTGCGCACCCGCGGAAAGGGCGACCAGGGATCGAGGCCATTAGCCGACTTCATCGCCAGAGCGAAAGGTCTCGCCGCCACCCAGTCGACGGAATTGTGAAGACGCCTCCGCTCAGTGCTTCGCGGCCTGGTTCTGCTCCTTGAGCCAAGCATAGAGTGGGGCAAAATAATCGAGCATCGGCTGCGCGTCCAGGTGATCCGTGCCGGTCATGGCCTTGAGCGTTTGCTGCCAGGGCTGTGACTGGCCGGCTTCGAGCATCGCATTCAGCTTTTGGCCGGCTGCCTTGGAACCGTAGAAGCTGCAGCGATTCAGCGGCCCTTTGTATCCGCTCGCGTCGCACATGGCTTTGTAGAACTGAAACTGGTAGATGCGCGCCAGAAAGTAGCGCGCGTAAGGCACGTTCGTAGGAATGTGATTCTTCGCCCCGGGGTCGAAGTCGGCTTCGCTGCGCTCAACCGGCGGCGCCACCCCCTGGTACTTAGCCCGCAAATCCCACCAGGCCTTGTTGTAGTCCGCAGGCTTGATCTGGCCGGAAAAAACCTCCCAGCGCCATTTGTCCAGCGCCAGCGCGAAAGGCAGGAATGCGACCTTGTCGAGCGCGGTGCGCAACTGCAGGGGAATGTCGGCCTCCGCCGGCGGTTCACTCCCACTCAGGCCGAGCGACTTTAGATAGTCCGGCGTGATTGACAGCGCTACAGAGTCTCCGATTGCCTCGTGAAAGCCATCGTTGGCGCCGTTCCGAAACAGGAAGGGCTGTTTGTTGTACGCGCGCTGGTAGAAATTGTGGCCGAGCTCATGATGAACCGTGGTGAAGTAATCGGCATCGACCTCAATACACATCTTGACCCGCAGATCGTCAACGTTGTCCACGTCCCACGCAGAGGCGTGACAGACCACCTCCCGGTCGCGCGGATGTACAAACTGAGAGCGCTCCCAGAACGTCGCAGGAAGCGGAGCAAATCCCAGCGACTTGAAGAAATTCTCTCCGTAGTGAACCATGTCCCGGCCCGCAGCAAGCGATGCGGCGTGGCCCCTGTCCGACGACAAGTCCACTGCGGCCGCGAATGCCGGCGCGGCAGCCGGATCTTTCGCCGCGATCTGTCGCTTCAACGCGGACTCGAGGTCGACCGGCTTGAACTGCGAGAGCTTCGGATCGGTCGGCGCAACCGTGTCGTATATGTTGCCCCACTCCTGCGCCCACATGTTGCCCAGCAGCTGCGCCGGGATGAGGCCGTCAGGGCGTTCAGCTGCCTTGCCGTACTTCGCGATTAACCGCGCGCGCACGTAATCGTGCAATTCGCGATAGAGCGGCTCCAGCTGTTGCCAGGTCCGCTCGATCTCGGCTGAGAATTCGGCGGGGGTCATGTCATAGCCGGCGCGCCATAACTCGCCGGTGTCCTGATAACCAAGCTCTTTGGCTCCCACATTTTGCAATTCGATAAACCGGGCGTATTTATCTCGCATGGGACGGCCTACTGCGTGCCAGCCTACCCACAGCCTTGTGAGCTCACCGGGGTCATGCGAGTGCGCCATGATGCTCGATATGGCATCGATGCTCAGACATTTCTCATCTGCGGTAACTGCCTGCCCTGCTGGCGTGTCCGGGCAGAACTTGCCCTTTCCATACATGCCAGTCAACTGCGCGGCGAGCTGGGTTTGCTCGGCAAGCAGCTTCGGGTCCTTGGGCGCAGCCGGCGCAGTGACCTGCAGAAGCATGATCTGGCGCCGGACGTCCGGAGGCAGGTTGACGTGATCCCAGCGATGGCTTTCTTCGGTGAGTGCGAGCTCCCGCGCTGTGGCTTGTTCGTTCAACAGCGCGGCAGTCGATTCCGTGTCTTCGGTTATGTCGGTCTCGGAGGTCCACTCCGCATGGTTAGCTGCTGTATTCAGCTTTAGTAGTTCGGCCCCGGCGCGATCGACGAACGCCCTTGCGCCGTCTTCAGTGGCTGGCTCCGGATTAGCCGGAGTTTGAGCGTAAATATTCTGAACAGCGCAGAGCAGAAACAGGCAAATCGTCCGGGAACGCATGGCCGGAGTATACCGCTCACCCTCTGTTAGCGGCTGCTGTTCAGCAGCACTTAAAATTCGAATCGCCGGGCTGCTAACAGCTTCCCGACTCTGCTTGAACAAACTCCGCGACGGCTCCCCGGCTCGTCACCACCCACCCTGTTTTGCGGCCTCATCACTTCCCTATATCTTTCAGGGTTTGTGGCTTCTGCGCATTTCGCTTAGACTCGGGGAACGGCGAGGAAGTCCGGCCGAGCGTTCATAATGAAGAAAAGTTCGCTTCCGACTCTCAGTGAAGTCGCTCGGCAGGCGGGCGTCGGGAACACCACCGTTTCGCGCGTGATCAACGGGGGTGAACGCGTCAGCCCCAAGACCCTCGCGCGGGTCCGGCGCGTCATCGAGCAGCTGGGCTATCGCCCTAACCAGGCCGCGCGTGTGCTCAAAGGCGATCGCACCAAGACCATCGGCCTGATCATTCCCAGCATGGCGGACCCATTCTTCTCCAGCTGCGCCGAAGCTGCCCAGGCGGTAGCACGCGCCAACGATTCGCTGCTGATCGTGACCGCCACCCAGAACGACCCGCACACCGAAATCGAGAACCTCAACATCCTCGTCAGCCATCGCGTCGACGGGCTGCTGATCGCACCGGCCAATTCGCGCAGCGAGGCTCTGTGTAACCTCGTCAACAGCCTCCAGGTGCCCATCGTCTCGATCGACCGCCCCATCTTCAACTCCTCCGTATCATCCGTGGTGAGCGACAACTTCAAGGGCGCGCGTACGGCCACAGAACACCTGATCGAACACGGCTACGAACGCATCGCATGCCTGACCGGCGAAAGCACGCTCTTCACCATCCAGGAACGCATCCGGGGCTACCGCGCGGCCGTTACGACCGCCGGTTTGACCTCCACCATCAACTCTTCCATCAAGGATTACCGTTCGGCTGAATACGCAATTGAGAGCCTGCTCGCTGGACCAAACCGTCCCGATGCCCTGTTCACTCTTAAAAACAGCACGACCATTTATGCATTCGAAGTACTGCAAAAGCTGAATATGACCATCCCCAAGCCGATTGCACTCATCGGCTTCGACGACTTTGAACTGGCCACCACCTTGAGGCCGTCAGTCAGCGTGGTGCAACAGCCGGCCGAAGACATCGGCCGCGCCGCCGCAGAGCTTCTGTTTGAAAAATTCCTCGGCACCTCGAGCACCACCAGCCGCGCCGTGCGGACACGCCGCGTCGTGCTGGAGACTCACTTGATCCGCCGCGCATCGTGCGGCTGCTCTTTCTCCCCCAACTAAGACACTCGCGCTGGTCGAAAGCAGCGACAATAGCGCTGTGGTAAGGTTTGACGAACGCGGCAGAGTGTTTCAGGAGCCACTTAGCAGGCTGCCGAAAACATTGAGGTATCCTTCCAGCCGGCATCCAATCCACAGGGGCTCAGTCCCGGGGAGAACGTCGTTTGTCGCCGTGCAGCCACTCTCTTCCCTGTGTTCTCGCCCTCGTCGGGCTGTTGACCCTGTGGGAAGGTCCCCCGGTCGTTGCGCAGGACGTTCACCCCCCGGCCATGGGCTCGGCGCCGGATCGCCCCGCCCCGCCGTCCGGAAAGCGCCGCACCCCGGTAACCGCAACCGGATTCGTTGAGTCGGGACCCGTAGTCTTCATTGACATCACCAAGGCCGCCGGGCTCGCGGGTTGGTCCCATACCATGGGCAACGCCGACAAACGTCTTATCTGCGATGTGAACGGCTCTGGCGTCGGGTTGATCGACTACGACAATGACGGGTGGCTCGATATTTATCTCGTCAATGGTTCCAACTTCGATTCCCTTGACGGCAAGCGCGAGCCGCCCCATGCGGCCCTGTTCCACAACAATCATGATGGCACTTTTACCGACGTAGCCGCCAAAGCCGGCGTCACTAACGACCGCTGGGGCTTCGGCGTTGCCGTCGCCGACTATGACAACGACGGATGGCCCGATATCTTCGTGAGTAACCTGGGCAAGAATCGCCTGTATCACAACAACCACAACGGCACGTTCACCGATGTTGGCGAGAAAGCCGGCATCACCCTCGGGAACTGGTCGGCCGGCGGTACCTGGGGCGATTACGACGGGGACGGACGCCTCGACCTCTTTGTGGCCGGTTATGTCCACTTTGAACGCGACAATCTTCCTTATGAGAAGACCAGCGCGGTTGGCTTTTCATACTGCGAGTTCCGCGGCGAACCGGTCATGTGCGGCCCGCGCAATATCAAGGGCGAACCTGACCACTTGTTCCACAACAACGGCGACGGCACCTTCACCGATGTGAGCGCCAAGGCAGGCGTCTCTGACCCCAATAGCTACTACGGCCTCACCCCATTGTTCGCCGACGTGAACAACGACGGCCGGATCGACCTGCTCGTCGCGGATGACTCCACCCTCAGCTATCTCTACCTGAATCGCGGGGACGGAACTTTTGAGGATGCCAGCTTTACTTCAGGCTTCGCGCTCAATGAGGATGGCCGCGAAGTCGCTGCGATGGGGATTGCCGCCGGCGACTACATGAATAACGGGCTGCTCGACTTCGCCATCACCGACTTCTCCGATGAAGCCAAGCTGGTATTCCACAACGACGGGAAAGGCGCCTTCACCGAGGTGTCAATGCGATCGGGGATCGGCAAAAAATCGGTCCCTTTCCTCTCCTGGGGAACCGGGTTTCTGGACTACGACAACGACGGATGGCTCGACCTGATGTTCATCAACGGCCACATCTATCCGGCCGCTGACCGCCTCGACTGGGGCACCTCCTACAGCCAGCGGCCGCTGCTGTTCCGCAACACTCGCGATGGCAAATTCGAAGAGGTGCCCCCCGTGACCGGCTCCGGCCTGGCCCAAATCATCTCCGGACGCGGCGCGGCCTTCGGAGACTTGTTCAACGACGGCAAAATCGACGTGGTCATTACCCCCATCGAAGGACCGCCCGTCTTGCTGCGTAATGTCTTCCCCGACCACCACCACTGGGTGGAGTTGAAACTGATCGGCGGCCCGCGCAGCCCTCGCGACGCCGTTGGTGCCACCGTGTACCTGACCGCTAACGGCATCCGTCAGCGCCAGGATGTGCTGAGCGGCGGGAGCTATGTATCGACCAACGATCAGCGGCCGCACTTCGGCTTGGGCGATGCGGTCGATCCGGGGAGTGCCGAAATCCACTGGCCTTCCGGCGCCAAAGAAACCGTCAAGTTGCCCGCCCCCGACCGGGTCTTTACCATCTCGGAGGGGAAAGGAATTACCGCAGAGACATGTCCCGATGTACCCTGCAACACCTCTCCGCCACTCCCCCAGAAGCCTTCGGGAAGTCAAAGCAGGCAGTAGACACTGCGCACCTCGAGTTTCCTCGGACCGGCTCCACGCCCTCCAAGCCGCAGTGTCGGAACCCACTTAGTTATCGATATCAGGGCAGTTCGCTGCCTCCGCTTGTCAGATCACATCGAACTGTGACGAATTGCACTGCAGGACGCTAAACCGGTTGAGCAGAAGGGGTTGATACCATTCGTCAGTCGTCCCGGTTCTCCGTCCCCATCCGCCCCGTCCCGGTTCCGGCTGAAGCATTGAAAATCGGGGAGTTAGTGGGATTAGAAACTCCTTGACAGCGGCGATTTACCCGGGTATATTTCCGCCCTATGGAATCGATCCCATCCAAAATGGTATCGATTCCACCGGGCGGACTCAAAAGCCCAAAACCACTACCAAAATCGGCATTTACCCGATCTTCAGAATCACCATCTGCAGCGGCGGGCTACAAACCGATGAAAGAACTGTGAAGGAGACCCAGTGATCCCACGAATTCTTCAGGAGATTTCGCGGCGGCGCAGAACCATCCGGACAACATGGATCGTTCTGGCTCTCGTCGCCACCTGCCTTACCCTGTTCTCGCCTAAAAATGCGAACGGCCAGGCTAGTGCCGGTATCACCGGCACCATCACCGATACCAGCGGCGCGGTCATCCCGAACGCCCAGGTAACCATCACCAATACCTCTACCTCGGTTGCAAGCCACACCGTATCGAGCAGCGCAGGCACCTATTCGTTCAAGGGTCTCAACCCGGGCGCATACAAGATAGCCGTGGAAGGAAGCGGATTTAAAAAGTCCGTCAAAGAGAATGTGACGGTCGAGGTCAGCACCGTCGCAACCATCGACTTCTCCTTGACCGCCGGTGCCGCCAACGAGACCGTGCAGGTTAATGCCGACACGATTTCGATGAACACGACCCAGCCCGAATTAGGCAGCACCATTGAACCCGAAGTGGTGGCAGCTCTTCCTGAAGAAGTTTCGGGCCGCGGACGCCAGATCGATCAATTGCAGTTTCTGGCGCCGGGAACCACCGGCAACAATTTCTCGCACCGCGTGAGCGGCGGCGTCGACTTCGAGCAGGAGATTGTCTACAACGGCATCCCGGTTCCGCAATCGGAGACCGAGGGTTATACCGTGAACTACAATCCGCCCTTCGATCTCGTGCAGGAGCAGCGTGTTGAGCGCTCCACTTTTTCGGCGCAGTTCGGCTTGGGACAGGGCGCCCTCACTTACCAGATGGCGTCGGGGACAAACAGCTACCACGGCAATGTTTTCGAAATCAACCGCAACAGCTTCTTTGACTCGGTAGGCTTCTTCAACGGTCCTCCGTGGAACTCCGCCAACACCAGGGACAAGCCTCCCGTCGACCACGAGAACAACTACGGCTTCTCGATCGCTGGTCCGATCCGCATCCCCCACCTCTACGATGGCCGCAACAAGACCTTCGGCCACTACAGCCAGGAGTGGTACAAGCAGAACACCGAAAACACCACCCTGGGCACCGTACCCACCGCGGCTGAGAAGACCGGCGACTTCTCCAACTATCTGGGCGTCGATGCCAGCGGAGCGCAGGTTGTTCTTCCCATCTACGATCCCCTGACCGGCCTGCCCTTCCCGGGCAACGTCATTCCTGCGAGCCGAATCAGCCCCATCGCTGCCAGCCTCCTTCAGTACATCCCCAATCCCGACAATCCGGGCTCGGGCGTGGGCGGGCAAAGCAGCAACAAAAACTATGTGCCGTACATCTCTCCGAACATTCAGCACGTTTGGGGTTTCACGGTCGATCAAACCCTCACGCCAACTCAGAGCGTGCACTACGCCCAGTGGCGCAATACCTACCATAGTCAGGGCTTTGACCAGGCACCCATCGTGGCTCCAAGCAATCCCATTGGGAGCCTGCGGGATTATCCGAATGTCGGCACCGCATTTCTGCTGAACTACACCAACTCGTTCAACCCCCATCTGGTGATGACCGCCGGGTTTGGGTGGATCGGTGAAATCAACAACCAGTTCAACCTCAACAAGTTCGCTCCCAAGGACAACTATTTTGGCGTGTTGCAGGAAGACATCATGCCGAATATCACATTTGACGGCCAGCACAATACCACCAGTTTCGGCACAGGCGGTTCGAACTCCGGCTCCGTCAACCGCAAACTGGGCGTGGCGCTGGTGAATAACTTCCTCTGGTCAAAGGGCCGCAACACCTTCAACATCGGCTGGGAGCTTCGCCGCTCGCTCCAGGACGACAACGAAGAGCAGACCGAAGGCGGACAGTTCAACTTCAGCCAGAAACAAACATCGATCCACGATCCGAACAACTCCAACTTCTCCAACTATGGCAGCTCTTTTGCCAGCTTCCTCCTGGGGCTTCCGGACAACGAAAACCGGTCCAACTCCGAGGAGAAGAAGCTGCGCAACTGGGATATCGCTCCTTACTTCCAGGACGATATCAAGCTGACGCCGAAGCTGACCCTCAACCTGGGTCTTCGCTGGGATATTCAGGTTCCCTTCACGGAAGAGAACAACCGGATTGTTTACTTCAACCAGGACCATCCCGGAACCGACCCTGCTGCTATCGGTCCCAATGGGCCCATTCCAGGATCCGCGACAAAATTCGGCAACTGCGCCGGCTGCGCCGGCTACACTCGCGCCGATACTCACTTTGGCCACCTCGGACCGCGCTTCGGATTTGCCTACGAGGTGAACCGCAAAACTGTGGTGCAGGGCGGCCTCAACGTCGCGTTCCTCAACGGCGGAGCCTACGAGTACGGCACCAGCAAAGTCGCGGTCAACTACGGCAACCTGCTGACCGGCCAGTTCCACCGCGCCAGTTCCAACACCTTCACCTCCGCGCCCGGATCGTGGGATACAAATCCCATGCCGGCCACCAATCCGACGCCATTCAGTCCAGGGCTGGGCGGAGGCAACCAGATCAACGCATTCAGCAAGAAGGATGGTTACGCTCCCTACAGCCAGCAGTGGAACGTCAACCTCCAGCGCGAGCTCCCCTATAACATGCTTCTCACCGCCGGGTGGGTTGGAAACCGCGTAATTCATCTGCCCAGCCAGAACAACAAAATCGACCAGATGGATCCCAAGTACGACGCACTCTACGGGAACGTGATGAGCAGTTGCAATCCCGGAACTTCCGTGCTGGCCGATAACTTCGCACCCTACGACCCGCATACCAACCCATCCGGTTGCGCTGCTGCGGATGGCTTCTCGTTGCCGTACTCCACCTTCGTGGACGACTTCGGCGCGTCGTCTTCGGTGGCCCAGTCCCTCGTGCCCTATCCGCAGTACAACTACATCTTCAACAACTTCGAAGGATACGGCACCACCTACTACCAGGGAGCCCAGATCGAACTCGATAAGCGGTTCGCAAACGGCCTTTCCTTCCTGGGTGGCTACACTCTGTCTCGCTTGATGGACAACACCAACAGCGGTTTCTCCAGCTTTACCTCTGGCGGAATCAACAAGTACAACCAGAAACCGGAATACACCATCTCCAACTCGGACGAGCCGCAGACCTTAAAGTTCAGCGGAACCTACGAGCTGCCCATCGGTCCAGGCAAAAGGTTTATCAACAACCACATCCTGGGTAACGTAGCCGGCGGCTGGCAGATCGGCTGGATCCTCGACTATGAATCCGGAACTCCGCTGGCCAATTGCCAGAGTAGCTCGGTCTGCGAGAGCGGCTCGCCATTCCCGAACGGCTTCAATCGTCCGAACCGGAACCCGTCGGTCGGCCTCAGCACAGCTTCCTACAGCAAGGTGCGAGACTACTTTACCCACGGCGGAACCGGAACCGGCCCGTCAATGTTCAATCCTGCAGGCTTCACGACTACCCCGTCGCAGTATGTAATCGGCAACGCCCAACGGATCTACGGCGGTCTCCGCAACCCGGCGAGCCTCAACGAAAACCTTAACGCCAGGAAGCGCTTCTACATCGGTGAAAGAGTTCAGGCGATCTTGACGGTCGACTACTTCAACGCACTCAATCGCACCAATTTCAAGGCACCAGACGAAAATGCGAGCGATGGAACCTTTACCCAGGACACCAGCACTGGCTCGAACATCAACAACCGACAGGGCCAGGTCAAACTCCAGGTGCAGTTCTAGACAACGGAAAAGAACCGCACAGAACGTTGTAATCCGTGTACGTCTCCTGCTTCCTCCGGGCTGCTCACTGAGCAGCCCGGTTTTTTTTGGGCCTGCGCATCTCCGGAGGATGGCGGCACTCTGCACATGAAAACTCAGCTCATGGGCGTTCCGCGAGACGTAGTCACGCGGTCAGTTTGAAAGCCAGAACGACCCCTATTCCGATTAGCTCCGCAGAATGATTCGCGGCAGCGAGCCGATGAAATGACGATCCAATATAATGACTCACTATGGTGTCGCTGCCTTCCTTTATGCGTCGATGGGCTCTCAGTTCCTGGCTTGCTCTGGGCGTGTGGTGGGCGCCCCACGCGGCTGCCGCGCAGGGCAATGACGAAGTAACCCCGCAGGTACAGCAACTCTATGCGGAAGCGCGCGCGGCCAAGCAGCGCGGCGACGATAGCACCGCGATTGAGAAGTACCGGGCAATGATCAAGCTCGCTCCCCATCTGGCGGCCGCTTACAACAATTTAGGCATGCTGTACTTCGAAGGGCATGATTATGCGCATGCCTCCGAGGTGCTGAAGCGCGGCCTCGAACTGAACCCGAACATGCCCACTACATCGGCGATGCTGGGGATGAGCTATTTCCAGCTCGGACAGAATGAAAAAGCAGAGCCGCTGCTGGAGTCGGCGCTCCGCGCCAATCCCAAAGACGATCACGTAGAGATGGTGCTGGTGCATGTCCTTATCAACGACCACAAGCTGAACGAAGCTTCGTCCTATCTCAATAGTCATGTGGAACGCAATCCCAATGACCAGGAGGCGTGGTACCTGTTGGGAAAGACGTATCTCCAGATGTCCGAGGACGCGCTCAGGAAGATCAACGCCATCGATCCGGATTCGGTGGTGGCGCACGAGATCGCCGGTGAAATCGACCAGAGCATGCACAACTACGATCTCGCCCTCGTCGAGTATAAGAAGGCGATCGACAAGGCCCCGGGGATGCCCGGAACGCATATGCACATGGGCGACGCCTACTGGTACGTCGGCAAGTGGCAATCAGCGCAGACTGAATTCAGAGAAGAGTTGAAAAACGACCCCAACAATTGCATGGCGCACTGGAAGCTTGCCAACGCGATTCTCGAAGCCAATGATTCCGACGACGAAGCGCTCGCCGAAGCTAATCATGCTATCGATCGCTGCCCTGCCCTGATGCAGGCGCGGGTCGATCGCGCCCGGGCCCTCGTCAGGCAGGGCAAACAACCCGAAGCCTTACCCGACTTGTTGATGGCCGAAAAAGAAAGCCCCACTGAACCTTCCATCCATTTCCTCCTTGCCGCCGTTTACCGCGCCCAGGGCAAAACCGCGGAAGCACAGAAGGAAATGCAAACCTACGGCACACTGCAGAAACAGGCGAGCGATGCCGTAGCGGGTCAGGCAAATGATGTTAACGCCATCAAGAACAATGCGCATTGAGCGGTGGTGTTTGGGCCTCGTAGTGCTGATTTCCATGCTTGCGAATGCACAATCGCCCGCCCGTCTCCCCACCAAGGTACGCGAAGCCGATGCTCGCTGTGCCGGGTGCCACGCTGACATCTTTCGTAAATACCTGTTGACGCCCATGGCCGCTGCCAGCGGCCCGGCAAACTCCCTGCTCCGGCCCGGCTCCTTCATTAACGGCATCGAGCACACCGAATACCGCATCGAGGTTCGCGGCAACACGGCGTTGCTCAATTACCAATCCACCGTTGCACCCGAGCAAACGGGAACTTTCCATCTGAGATATTTCCTCGGCTCAGGGCACCTCGGTACGACCTATCTGTACTCAATCGGCAACTACCTGTTCGAGTCACCGGTCGCTTGGTACGCTAACTCGCAGCGCTACGCGATGAAGCCCGGTTTGGAAGAGTTGAAGCAAATGGCTCCCCCCTTGCCGATGCAAACCGAATGCATGCGCTGCCACATGAGCGCCGTACAACCAAGCGACGCCGGGACGTTGAATCGCTTCAATGAATTGCCCTTTAGGCACTATGGAATTACTTGCGAGCAATGCCACGGCGACTCCGACACCCACGTTACCAGCCGGGGCAAAGCAGCGATCGTCAATCCCGAGCGCCTCGACGCGGAGCAGCGCGACTCCGTGTGTATCAGCTGCCACCTGGAGGGCGACGTTTCCGTGGCGCGCGCCGGCCATTCAGCAATTAACTATCGGCCTGGCGAATCGATCTCCACCTATCTCGCGTTCTTCGTTCGCACCGGCGCAGACTTGACTGATCGCGGTGTAAGCGAGGTGGAGCAGCTGGCCCAGAGCCAGTGCAAGCGTGCGAGTGGGAATCGCATGTCATGCACCAGCTGCCACGATCCTCATTTCCGGCCTGACCGATCACACCGCGCCGCCTTCTACCGCGCCAGATGCCTTGCATGTCACAGCGACCCGAAGTTTGCCGAAACTCACCACCCGGACAATCCAGATTGCGCCGGCTGTCATATGCCGACAGCTGAAGCGAGCAACATCCTGCATGTAGCATGGACCGACCACCGTATTCTCCGCGTCCCCCAAGGGAGGGAGAACCGGACGCCCCATAGTGAAAGCGGAGGCCGGCTCGCCCCCATTTTTTCTCCAGGAGTGACAACTCGCGACCAGGCGATGGCGGATTATCAGGCACTGCTGGAGGGTGACCCCTCGCTCAAAGCAACAGTGTGGACTGAATTCTCAGCCCTGCGCGATCAGTTGTCCAACGATAAGGACGCCTTGAATGCATTCGGCAATCTCAATGCCGAGCGCGGTGATGCGCGGAATGCTGAGCAGGCATTCAGGCGCGTTCTTGAACTTGAACCGCTGAACCTGACGGCGGCCTCGAATCTTGCCATCCTTCTCGCCCGGCAGGGCAAGATGTCAGAATCCATCGCCCTCCTCCGCCCGGCCTTCGAGCGCAATGAAGACATACCCGGCCTGGCCGCCAACCTGGCGCGTGTAGAGTGCATGGCGGGCGACGCTCAGGCCGCACAAACCACTCTTGCCAGAGCCCTGATCTACGCTCCAACCTCGGAAGAGTTGCAGACCGTACGCCGGCAGTTGGCTGGTTGCGCCGCCGGCGCGATAAAGTAGATTCGTAGTGAGCAGACGGATTGGAACAATTTGCGTCGCCTTCAGCATCATGGCGCTCGCGTGCGGAATCACCGCCCCGGGTCAGTCCCCGGCCGATCCCCTCGCCGAGGCGCGCTCTCTGCTCAACGAAGGCAGGGTGGCCCAGGCAGAATCGAGCTTGCGCAGTTATCTCGAGTCCAATCAAGGCTCGAGCGAAGCGCACTTTTTGCTGGGTTATGCTCTATTCAAAAACCACCAGGCCAAAGAGTCTCTCGCCGAATACACTGCCGGGGCGAAATACCGTCAGCCCCGTGCTGAAGAGTTCAAGGTAGTCGCGGCCGATTACGTGATGCTCAACGATTTCAGCGATGCAGACAAGTGGTTCACCCGCGTTGTGAGTGAAGACCCCAATGACTCGGCCACCTGGTATCTCCTGGGCAGAACCAAGTTCAATGAAAATATCTATGCCGGAGCCATCTCGAGTCTCGAAAAAGCCATCAGTCTGCGGCCCCGCTTTGTAGAAGCGGAAAACAATATAGGTCTTTGCTGGAAAGAATTGAACAACCCCGCCAAGGCGCGCGAAGCCTTTGAGACCGCTATCTCGTGGCAGGGCGACAAGCCCGCAGACGCCCAGCCGTTCCTAAATCTTGGAATTCTGTGGGCCGATGGCGGAGATCACGATAAGGCCCTCCCCTACCTGGTAAAGGCCGCCTCCCTGGCTCCTGAAAATCCGTCGGTTCATGAAGAACTTGGCAAGGCGCAAATGTCTCTGCAGCACCTGCCTGACGCGCAGGCTGAGCTGGAAAAAGCGGTCGCGCTGTCTCCCGAGACGCCATCGCTTCACTTCAAGCTTGCGCAGATTTTTCGTAAAGAAGGACAAGCGGAACGCGCGCAAAAAGAATTTGAACTCTGCTCCAAACTCAGCAGCACCCACTCCTCTGCAAAGACGCCCAATCCGCCCCCCGACGTGAACCCACATCAGCCGTAGGCGACATCTGTACATGACGCGTTGCACTTTCGTCAGGGCGGTTGTTGGTATGAAATTTGCTTCGGCTTTTGGAGGGGTGGAATCGTTTCCAACCCAGCATTCCCGGGGATATAATCCGCAGAGATGTTTCCTTGCTCCCAAAACGACCCCGAAGATTAAATAACTGATGTTTAGCGAATCCGAAGGACAGAGCCTCCTCGTCCGGCAGCGTGCCGCCAACGATTCCGCTCCGCTCCCATCACCCGACGGAGACTGCCATGCGACGTACCTGCGCCACCCTCATTGCCTTGTCGCTCATTGCGATCGGCATGCCATTCAGATCACTCGCGCAATCGACCGAGAAGCCCGATCTCAGCAAGCAACCGACGCTCTACGTCGTCGGATACGCGCACCTCGACACCGAATGGCGGTGGGAGTATCCATTGGTGATCAATGACTACATTCGCAAAACCATGGAGGACAACTTCAAGCTGTTCGAGAAGTATCCCCACTATGTGTTCAATTTCAGCGGCGCCAATCGCTATCGCTTCATGAAAGAATACTTCCCCGCCGACTACGCGCAGGTGCAGAAGTATGTCAAGGAAGGCCGCTGGTTCCCGGCCGGTTCGTCGATGGAAGAAGGCGACGTAAATGCCCCCAGCGCTGAAGCCATCATCCGCCAGATCTTGTACGGCAACGAGTGGTTCCGCAAAGAACTCGGAACAGCCAGTGCGGAGTACATGCTGCCCGATTGTTTCGGTTTTCCCGCCTCGCTGCCCACGATCCTGGCTCACTCCGGGGTCAAGGGTTTCTCGACACAAAAGCTTTCCTGGGGTTCCTCGGCCAACGGCGGCGGTCCGGAGTCGCTCGAGAAAACACCTGAAGGCACGCCCTTCAACGTCGGAGTATGGGTCGGACCGGATGGAGAAAGCGTGCTCGCCGGCGTCAATCCCGGCTCCTACAGCGGCGGCATCGAAACCGATCTCACCAAGCCGCTGCCCGCGCAGCCTCCCAGTCCCGAAATCGCCGACCTGCAGAAGAAAATTGTGGACCTGCAACAAAAGTTGATGCAGGCCCGGCAGGCCGGACAGCAGGCCAGTCCCCCCGATCTGCAGCAACTGCGCGCCCTCAGAAATCAACAACAGTCCCTCCTCGATCAGCAGCGCGACGTGGAACTGCGTAGGTTCCAGGGGGACTGGGGCGCGCGCGTCCAGAACAACGGAAATATCACCGGCGTCCAGACGGATTACCACTACTACGGCACCGGCGACATCGGCGGTTCTCCCGACGAAGATTCGGTCAAGCGTCTTGAAGCCATCTTGACCAAAGGACAGGCAAGCCTCCCTCCCGAGGGAGCTTTCTATTCGCGCCGCCAGCCGCACCCTGACTGGCCGGCCGTGAGTGTCGGGGACGGCCCTGTCCATGTAGTCTCGGCCAAGGCCGATCAGATGTTCCTCGACATTACGCCCGAACAGGCATCGGCATTGCCTCGCTATACCGGCGAAATGGAACTGACTAATCACTCGGCTGGGTCGCTGACCTCGCAGGCCTATCAGAAGCGCTGGATCCGCAAGATGGAACTGCTCGCCGACGATGCGGAGAAGGCCTCGATCGCCGCCGAATGGCTAGGCGCACGCCCCTATCCGATGCAACGCCTGAACGATGCCTGGACTCTTGAGATGGGTTCGCACTTTCACGATTTGGCCGCGGGGACCGCCACGCCCCGTTCCTACGAGTTCGCGTGGAACGACGACGTGATCGCCATGAACCAGTTCGCCAACGTCTTCGCTGATGCTACCGAAGGCGTCGCTTCTGTGCTGAATACCAACACTTCGGGAACGCCCCTGGTCGTATTCAATCCCCTGAATATCGAGCGCCAGGATGTAGTTGAGGCGGCAGTTGATTTCCAGGGTGGCGGGATGCCACAGTCGGTTCGCGTCTCCGCGCCAGATGGCGAAGACGTTCCGGCGCAGGTCTCCAACGGCAAGGTACTGTTCCTTGCCAAGGCCCCGTCCGTTGGCTACGCGGTGTATAACGTCGAGCCAGGCTCCGGCGCCGCACCCGCGGGTTCTACCTTGAAAGTCTCCAACGATTCGCTTGAGAACGAATACTATCGCGTTCACATTGATCAGGATGGCGATGTCGCCAGCATCTTCGATAAGCGTTTGAACCAGGAACTGCTCGCCGCACCCGCGCGCCTCGCCATCTCCTACGACAACCCCGTGCAGTGGCCCGCATGGAACATGGATTGGGATCAGGAACAAGCCCCGCCCAAATCCTATGTATCTGGTCCCGCTACGATACGAGTGATTGAAAACGGTCCCGTGCGCGTTGCCATCGAAGTATCCCGCGAATCGGCTGGTTCAAAATTCGTTCAGACCATCAGCCTGGCTGCCGGCGATGCAGGCAAGCATGTGGAGTTCGGCAACGTCATCGACTGGAATACGCGCGAATCCAATCTCAAAGCGACCTTCCCCCTAAAAGCCTCCAACGAGAAAGCCACCTACAACTGGGACATCGGAACCATCGAGCGGCCCTCGGCGGAGCCAAAGAAGTTTGAAGTTCCCTCGCACCAGTGGATCGACCTCACGGACATGAGCGGGAAGTTCGGCGCCACCATCCTCACCGACTGCAAAAACGGATCGGACAAGCCCAACGACAACACCATCCGCCTCACCTTGATCCGTACTCCGGGTGTCAAGGGCGGCTACCCCGACCAGGGAACGCAGGATATCGGACATCACGAATTTGTCTACGGCATTGCCGGACACGCCGATGGCTGGCGCGATGCGCAGACCGACTGGCAGGCCCAACGGCTGAATGCCCCTCTCGTGGCCTTCGAAACTGCCAAACACGATGGCACACTCGGCAAATCCTTTTCGCTGCTCAAGGTGAGCGATCCGCGGGTTCGCGTGCTGGCAGTCAAAAAAGCCGAGGGGGGAGATGACATGATCGTGCGCCTCGTCGAGCTTGACGGAAAGCCGCGCAATGACGTCCGGGTCTCTTTCGCTTCGCCCGTCACCGCCGCCCGCGAAGTCAACGGGCAGGAACAACCTCTCGGCAATGCCACCATCGCCGACGGTGCTCTGGTTACGTCATTCGGCGCCTACCAGCCTCGCACCTTCGCAGTGCATATCGGCCCGGCATCCGCCAAGGCAACGGCAGTACAATCCACGCCGGTCTCGCTCAAGTACGACGTCGCCACGGCAACCAACGACGGCGAGCACGCAACCGCCGGGTTTGATGGCAAGGGAAACACTCTGGCTGCCGAAATGCTCCCCGGCGAAATCATATTCAACGATGTTCACTTCAAACTTGCCCCGGCTCACGCCGGTACCCCCAACGCCATAACCGCCAAGGGTCAGACCGTCACGCTTCCCGGAGGAACTTTCAACCGCGTTTACGTGCTCGCTGCGTCAGCCGACGGCGACCAGAAGGCAACGTTCACGGTTGGCGAAAAGAAAGCCGAGTTGAACATTGAAGACTGGGGTGGCTTCATCGGACAGTGGGATGACCGCCAGTGGAGCGGGACGGACCTTTCCGCGAACAACGCCAGCTACGGGCAGATGACCGGCCTCAAACCTGGCTTCATCAAGCGCGCCGATCTTGCCTGGTATAGCGACCATCATCATGACGCGCAGGGACAGAACGTGGCGTACGCGTATTCATACCTGTTCGGGTATGGCATCGATGTGCCCGCCGGGGCAAAGAGCATCGTGTTGCCTCGAAATGAAAAGATTCGGATCCTGGCCATTTCCGTTGCAACCGAGCCTTCCGCGGTGCAGGCAGCACAACCGCTTTACGATGTGCTGCCATCGCCCAACTCCCGCCCCGAGCATTCAGGACTGCCCTATACGACTGGAACGCAATCGGCAAATCTCAAATAACGCTTGGCTGGGAAACTCCCGCAGCGCAATGGCCCTCAGGCGCTCTGTCCGAGTGGCTGATTTCAGTGTACAAACCGGATGCCCGCCCTCGTGGCGGGCTTCCGCTGCGTTTGGATCTAGTTGTAGAAACGATATATGAGCACGTTGCGCGCCATGCGAGGGGGTTGGGTCGATCGCAAAAGCGTTCCGCGCGGACCCAACGGGCGGGGGCTTTGCCGCTGGTGCGCAATGGAAGTCCCGCGGGGGCGCTTCACCTTCTGTTCCGTCTATTGCGTCCATGAATGGAAGCTGCGCAGCCAGCCCGCCTACCTTCGCGAACAAGTCGAGTTGAGAGACAAGGGAGTATGCGCGGGTTGCAGTGTCGATACCGTCGCTGCCGCTCGCAGGCTTCGTTACGCGCGCGGCCCCGCCCGTGCTGCCCTGCTTCAGCACTGGGGCTTGCGAACCCGCTCCCGCCGCAGCCTGTGGGACGCCGACCACATCGTTCCAGTCGCTGAGGGCGGCGGAGAATGCGATCTGGACAATTTACGGACGCTTTGCCTGCGCTGCCATCGCCAGGCGACATTAGCCCTGCGCGCCCGGATCAGGCAGGCAAGGACGGCCACCCAAGCCGACGAACCGGAGGTGCGCCAGACCCGAAGAGTCTCAGAGAGACCCTCAAGTTCACCTGTTTGAGGCCTGCGCCTTCAGGCCGAGATGTACTTCCATGCGGATATTCTGCGGGTCTGCCCCCGGAGGATAGATTTCGAAGTCCGTCTGGTAGGCCCGATTTCCGCCCAGATCCGCTGGTGTCATCGTCCATATTTGCTTCCAAAGGGCGGGAACCACCTGCCACGGCGCCCCTTGTTGCGAATGCAAAACAGCGTAGCGGCCAGGCCGAACCTCCTTGGCTGTAAACCCGCTCGGGACCGTGTTTGCATCAGTTACCCGTACCCCCAGCGTGTAGTCGTAGTCGCCATGCTCGTCACTGGCATAATCACTGTTGACCACCACGATGTTTTCGTCCGCGCGCCCGGCGATCTGGCTCAGCAGCCCGGGTTGCATGGCCCGCTGCCAGAGCTTGGGGATTTCACCACCCGGCCCGGTTTCGCGCGAATTGTTGGTCCTGACCGTGATTCCCACCACCGAAAAGCCCGCGCAAGTCTCGATCTGCACGCCCGATGGTCCGGCCTCACCCTGACCCAGAATTTGAGACAGCGCCCACGCCCAGGCAAGGAGCGTGATAACACGGTAGACCTTCATATCAGACCTTTATACGTCCGAAACGACAAAAACCGGACCAACAAGTTTCTTGCTGGGCTGCGACCCCCACCAGGGACCCGGCACTATGCAGTCCATCTCCCTTTCCATCGGGCAAACATACCGGCATATCGAATCGCGTGTCCTGAAGCCGGTCGCCGGTTCGTGGCGCATGTCGGATCTCATAATCCCCCGCCCGCATCCAAAAAGGGATCACAATGGAAGTAATGCGCCCTGAAACTGAATCAGAGCCTGTGGTGGTTGCCGGTGAAGGCAGCCCCATCCTGCTCGCCGTCGACCAGGTCACCAAGGAGTACGACACCGAGGGTTCGCGGGTGCGCGCGCTGGATAATGTGTCGCTCCGGGTCGGAGCCGGTGAGTTTCTGGCCCTGGTGGGGCGAAGCGGTTGCGGCAAATCGACGCTTCTCAATCTCGCCGGTGCCCTGGATTTTCCAACCAGCGGCCACGTCCTCCTCGATGGGACCGCTACAGACGGGCTCACCGAAGCCCAGTTGACCCGATTGCGGCGCGAAAAAGTCGGCTTTATCTTTCAGTCGTTCCAGCTGTTGCACACCCTCAGCGTGGTTGAAAACGTTGAGGTCCCGCTTTTGCTGGCCGGACACCCCGATCCCCGTCCCCTCGCGATGAAGCGCCTTGACTCGGTCGGCATCGGCGATCTCGCTTACCGCATGCCCCACCAGCTCTCCGGCGGCCAGATGCAGCGTGTGGCGATTTCTCGTGCGCTGATCCATTCTCCGCGCCTGCTGCTGGCTGACGAACCGACCGGCAATCTCGACACCGCGACCGGTAATTCCATACTCGAATTGCTGCGTCGAATAGTCAGCGATCAGGGCGCGACCATCCTTATGGCCACCCACAGCCTCGAAGCGGCCTCGTTCGTCGACACCACAATCCGCATGCGCGATGGCCGTGTAGAGCAAGTGATTCGCTCCTGATATGCCGTACGCGGCTCTCTTCTATCGCCTCATCGTCCGCCCGCTGCTCCGCGAACGCGCACGCTCGCTCCTCGTCATAGCGGCGGTGGCCCTCGGCGTCGCCGTGGTGCTGGCTATCGACCGGGCTGGAAACGCTGCAGCGGGTTCCTTCCGCTCCTCCATGGAAACCTTGGCCGGCGACAATGATCTTGAAATTGCGGCCGGGGGCGGCGTGCCTGAAAAGATTGTTGGACAGCTGGCCCGGATCCCTTCTTCGCTCCGCATCAGTCCTCGCATCGAAGATCACGCCACCGTCACTGCAACCGGAGAGACTGTACCTCTGATCGGCATCGATGTGGTTACGGAAGCGAGCAACGCCCGGGAAGAGCGCCTCGAGATCCCCGACCGCCAGGAAGTCTACAAACACATCAACGATGCGGACGCGATCTGGGTGACGCATTCGCTCGCCAGGCACGTGGGAGAGCACCTCAGCCTCTTGATCAACGACCAGACCCGGGACTACACCGTCCGCGGCTTCGTTCCCGACTCCTCCCAGGTGAGCGGTGATGCGGTGGTGATGGACATGGGGGCGGCGCAGACTGCGACCGGCAAGATGGGGCGCGTCGATCGCATCCTGCTGAAACTCCCAGCCACTTCTGACTCCTCTCAATCATCGCTCGACGAGTGGCAGCGCCGTCTGCACTCCATCCTCCCCGCTGGCATTGACGTCCGTCCGCAGGGAAGCCAAACCGCCGCGAACCGCAAAATGCTCGCCGCATTTCGTTGGAACCTCCGCATTCTTAGTTACATCGCGCTCCTGGTAGGGGCGTTCCTTATCTACAACACGATCTCTGTGTCGGTCGTGCGCCGGCGCGCGGACATCGGTACCATGCGCGCATTGGGTGCGAGCCGCCTCGCCGTGATGATCGCGTTCCTTGCCGAAGCCGCGCTCTTCGGTTTCGTTGGTTCGTTGCTCGCGCTTCCCCTTGGACGCCTGCTGGCCGCTGGCGCTGTTCGCCTCCTCTCGACTACCGTCGATGCGCTGTATATCTCCAGCAGGCCGGGGTCGCTCAGCCTCTCCCCGGGCTCGGTGTTGCTGGCATTCGTGGTCGGGGTCGGAGTTGCCATCGCCTCGGCGCTCGCACCGGCGCGCGAGGCTTCGATGGTGGCGCCCACCGAAGCCATGGCGCGGGGCCGGCGCGAATATTCCATTCGTGTGGAGCGCACCCGCGACGCCGTCATCGCCTTCCTGCTGGCAGTTGCAGGTGGGGCAGCCTCGCAAGTCCCGGCCATTGGCGGCAAGCCATTGTTTGGCTATTTGTCGGCCGTGCTGCTCATCGTCGCCTCCGCACTTGCCATTCCCGCACTGGTGTACGCGTGTACTGCGCTCGGCTCGGTGTCCCTTCGCCAGTTCATGGGCGTTGAGGCGCTGCTGGCCTCGCGCAGCCTGTCCGGATCCCTTCGCCGCACTTCGGTTCTGGTTGGAGCACTCTCCACCGCCATCGCGATGATGACCTCGGTCGGCATCATGGTGGGTAGTTTTCGCGAGACCGTCGTCACCTGGATGGACACACAACTTCCCGCCGACCTCTACCTCCGGCCCGCCGGCGACCCCGCTGCAGACCGCCATCCGACTATTGCTGTCGCGCTCACCGATCGCATCCAGAAACTGCCCGGGGTACAGGCGGTCAGCCGCTTTCGCGCCTATGAAATCGAATATCAGGGGCTGCCAGTAACGCTGGCAGCCGCGGAAATGAACCTTGGCCGCAGGCGCGAGTTTTCCAGCTTCCTCTCCCACCGCCCAGCCAGTTCCGTCGTTGGCCAACTTCAGGGCCACGACGCCGCGATCGTAAGCGAACCCTTCAGCTACAAACACCACGTCAAGGCCGGCGATACCCTGACGCTGCCCCTGGGAGGCCGGTTGGTTCCGTTGCGCATCGTAGACGTCTTTTACGACTACGGAAACGAGCGAGGATACGTTGTCCTCGATCGCTCGACCCTGTTGCGCTACCTGCCTGATACCGCTCCGTCAAATCTCGCCGTGTACATCACCCCCGGTGCAGATCTCGAAACCGTTCGTCACGAGATCGACGGAGCCGCGGCCCACAACAACGTGCTCATCTTTTCCAATCGCGACCTGCGCCGCGAGGCTGTGCGCATCTTCGACCAGACTTTTGCTATCACCTACGCGCTCGAGGCGGTTGCCGTGATCGTTGCCGTCATGGGCGTTGCCGGCGCGCTCATGTCCATCGTTATCGATCGGCGCCGCGAGTTCGGCTTGCTGCGTATCCTCGGCGCAACCAACGCGCAGGTGCGCAAGCTCATTCTTGTCGAAGCTGGCCTGATCGGCCTCTTCGCCAATATCGCCGGCCTCATTCTGGGCTGCGCGCTTTCACTGGTTCTCATCTTCGTCATCAACAAGCAGAGCTTTGGCTGGACAATCCAGTTCCATTGGCCCGTCTCCGTACTCCTGGGCGCTTTGAGCTTCGTATACGTGTCAACCGTGCTCGCCGGCATCTATCCGGCCCGCGTGGCACAGCGGCTCAACCCCATCGAGGTGGTCCATGAAGATTAGCTTCGCCGTGAAGCGCAGCTTTGTGGCTCTCCTCGTTGTTCTTATGCAACTTTCGCTGCAGGCCCAGGACTACCAGCGAGCTCTACCCGGCTATCATTACGCGTTCCCGCACGACCACTTCAACCATCCTGACTACCAGACCGAATGGTGGTACTACACCGGCAATCTGAAGAGCGCTGACGGACACCGGTTCGGATTCGAATTGACGTTTTTTCGCCAAGCCCTGGACCGCGGCGCTGGCGGTTCGCCGTGGAGCATGCGCGACATTTATATGGCGCACCTCGCACTCAGCGACCTCGGCGAACACCGCTTCTATCACCAGGAACGCGTTAATCGGGCCGGCCCCGGCTTGGCCGGGGTCGATGAACCGGCGCGCACCATCTGGAACGGCAACTGGCAGGTTCAACTGGGCGACACCCGGCACGTTCTCCGCGGCGTCGGCGACAACTTTACCCTGGAACTTGATCTCGTCCCCGCCAAGCCTCCTGTCATTAACGGTCGAGATGGAGTCAGCCAGAAGGCGGAGGGATCCGGCCACGCATCCCACTACATCTCGTTCACTCGCCTTCGCACCTCGGGATCGATCCAGTTGGACGGCCAAATCTATCAAGTGAATGGCACGTCGTGGATGGACCACGAATTCTTCTCTGAATCTCTGGACACCGACGAAACCGGGTGGGACTGGCTCAGCCTCCAACTGCAAGACAATACCGAGCTGATGCTTTACCGGCTGCGCCACAAGGACGGCCGCATAGATCCTTACTCATCGGGCAGCTACATTGACGCACAAGGGAAGTGCACACCTCTTTCGACAAAGGACTTCTCGATGACGCCTGCCGGCCAGACCTGGACCAGCCCACAAACCCACGCCACCTATCCAATCGCATGGCGCATCACAATCCCTTCGCTGGGACTGGAATTCAACGTTACAACGCCCCTGCCGGCGCAGGAACTGACCAACCGCGTCGGTCCGAGCTACTGGGAGGGCGCAGTCGATGCCGCTGGAAAGCGTTCAGGTTTACCTCTGAACGGCGTCGGCTATCTCGAAATGACCGGTTATGACACTCCCTACGCCACCGCTATACCTGCCGCCCGCTAGCTTTCAGAACCTAACGCTGCGAAAGCAGGTCAGCCTTGATGCGACCTGCCATCCCGCAGGATCTCCAGTCTTGCTTAGGCCCCGGTTGTCAGCACCACGCGGAATCGCGCCTTGCCGCTCATCATTCTCTCGAACGCCTCGGGTGCCTTTTCCAGCGGATACTCCTCCACCATCGGCTTGATTCCGGACAGTGCGCTGAAATTCAGCGTGTCTTCTGAGTCCATGCCCGTACCCGAAGGCCACCCCACGATCGATAGCCGCTTCAGGATCATCGGCATGGCGTTAACATCCCATTCCTTTTCGGGAACTCCGTTGATGATCAGCTTGCCGGTCGGCCCCAGGCCATTGATGGCCCACTTCAAAGCATCGGCACTCGTCAAGGTCGAAAGAATGACCTGCGCCCCGCCCAGTTTCTGCAGCTCGGCGACAGGATCCTGCTTGGTGCTGTCGATATAAGCATGAGCCCCGAGTTGCTGCGCCAGCGGCCCCTTGTCTGCCCCGCGCGCGATCGCCACGGTACGATACCCGCTTTTGGCCGCATACTGCACGGCGAGATGCCCCAGGCCGCCGATGCCCAGAATCGCCACCAGGTCTCCGGGACGCGCTCCGCTGTTGCGCAGGCTGTTGAACGTGGTAATCCCGGCGCACAACAGCGGCGCCGCATCCACGTTGTTCAACTCCGCAGGAATAAACGCCAGTGCGTTGGCCGGCGCGATCACGTAGTCGGAGTAGCCCCCGTCGAAAGTGACTCCTGAGATCTGCCCGTTCTCACAGAGGATGAAGTCGCCCCGGCGGCACGGGATGCAGTAGTTGCAATGGCCTCCATGCCAACCCAGGCCTACGCGCTGGCCGGCCTTGAACAGCGGGACGTCGGCTCCCACGGCGTCGACCACGCCCGCGACCTCGTGCCCCGGCACTCGCGGGAACTGTATTCCCGGAAACAACCCGAACTTCGTCACCGAGTCACTGTGACACACCCCGCATGCCTGGACGCGAATACGCACATGTGCGGACCCCGGATCGGGGAACTCCTTTTGAACCAGTTTGAAGTCTCCGCCGGCTGCGGAAACCTGGACGGCACGGCCACTTACTGAGGGCATTCTGAAATCTCCTGCGCCTTGGATGAACGCCGCTTTGAGAGGTTGCTATGAAAATCTCACGCGGTGGCCGCGCCCGGGCGCCGTACCAGACCATTCCTCAAGGACCGTTCTTACCAGGCTGCGCCCGCTTGGCATCGATCATCAGGCCGCCGGCGTAGGTGAGTGCCCACCGTGACTTTCCCGCCACACACTGAAAACGCACCCGCGTATTCTCGTCGAGGGCATAGTTGTATTCGCCCTGCCGCCGCAGAGTCCCGAGGCCGCCTGGCGCTCCGGCCATCTGAAATCGAAGGCGGCCGTTTAATACCGACAGTTCTACCGCGCCCTCGTCAGAATCGTAGCTCCCGGGAATACACGCTTGCTCTTCCGCCGGCACTGCGATGTCACGCAGTGCGGCGCTCGTAACGCCCAGGACCGAGTGCGCGATGGTAGCCGCCAGGGTCGTAGCCGCACCTTCAGAGCCGGTGTTGATAAGAACTGCGATGGAGAGATGATCGTCCGGAAAAGTTTCCAGCACGGACGTAAAGCCCCCGCCGCTCCCCGTGTGGCCGAAGACATGATGGCCCTCCCAGGTGCCCAGCCGTGTGCCGAGACCGTAATCGATAGTTGTGCCGTCGGCCAGCACCGTGGGCGTCCGCATCAGCTTCAGCGAACGCTTCGAAACCACCGCGCCCTTATTAAGCGCCGCCTGCCATCGCAACAGATCAGACGGAGTCGAGCAGACTCCGCCGGCGGCGAAGGGCTGCTTCCAGTTCAGTGGCGCCGGCGGCACCAGCTTGCCTCCGTTCACTTCCGAGCCGGAGGCCAGATGATCGGTCTGCACGGACGCATCGCAAAGGCTGGAATGCGGCATGTCGATGCGTTTGAAGAGCCTCTCGCGCAAATAATCGCCATAGGGCATGCCTGCTGCCTTTTCAACGGCGATCCCGGCCAGATAAAACCCGGAGTTGCTGTACCGCCATGAGCTTCCCGGATCGAAATCCGGCGGAAGGTCCCTGATCAGGTCCATGACCTGCTCCTGCGACAGATCACGTCGTTCGTTCCTGGCGGCGTCGGGTAGGGCTGTATAGCTCTTGATCCCAGAGGTGTGGTTGAGAAGTTGGACCACCGTGATGCGCTTGCCTTGGACCGGCGCATCGGGCACATACTTGGTGATGTCGTCGTCCAGTTTGAGGCGGCCGTCGTCCGCCAGTTGCAAAACCGCACCGGCAGCAATGTTCTTGGAGATCGATGCCACATGGAACACTGTCTCCGCCGTCACAGGCGTAGAACGAGCCAGGTCGGCAAAGCCGTATCCGCGGGCAAACAATACATGTTCATCATGAGCGATGGCGATCGAGATTCCCAGCAACGGCCGTTGCAGAGACCGTGACGCGATGGAGTCGATCAGCGACATCCACAACGGGTCTTGATCCGAATGTGGACGCCCTGCCACGGGGTGCCCGGCAAACAAACCCATCGACATCATCACCACCGCCGCCCGCAGAACCCTCATCTTCATGGCCACCATGCTACACACCCGACCGGCCGATCCCCCGTAACGCCCTCCAGGTCCGCACGGCAGCACGGTAGCTGCGCCGCGAATTTATACTCAAAGGCGGCATGATGAACGAGTTCTTACCCGTTGACGAACAAATGGACCTGCTTCAGAAAGGCGCAGCTGAGATCATTCGCGTCAGCGATCTGCGCGAGCGCCTCGAAGACAGCCGCAAAACTGGACGCCCTCTGCGCGTCAAAGCCGGCTTCGACCCCACTGCGCCCGACTTGCATCTCGGCCACACCGTTCTTATGCGCAAGCTGCGCCACTTTCAGCAGCTCGGGCACACCGTCATCTTCCTGGTCGGCGACTTCACCTCCCTGATAGGGGATCCCACCGGACGCAACGTCACGCGCAAACCTCTCACCCGCGAGCAGGTCGAAGCCAACGCTGAAACCTACAAGCAGCAGGTTTTCAAGATCCTCGACGAGAGCCTGACAGAAGTCCGCTACAACTCGGAGTGGCTGGGCAAGCTAGGCTACGAAGGCACGATCCGCCTCACCGCCCATTTCACCGTCTCGCAGATGCTCGAGCGCGACGAGTTTCACAAGCGCTTCCAGGCCGAACAGCCCATCGGGCTCCACGAACTGCTCTACCCGGTTATGCAGGGCTACGACTCCGTCGCCCTGGAATGCGATGTCGAGCTGGGCGGTACTGACCAGCGTTTCAATCTGATGTGCGGTCGGGAGTTGCAACGCCACTACGGCCAGAAGCCCCAGATCATCCTCATGACCCCGATCCTCGAGGGCCTCGACGGCGTGCAGAAGATGTCGAAATCGCTGGGCAACGCCATCGGGATCAATGAGCCCCCCGCCGAGATGTTCGGCAAGCTCATGTCCATCTCCGACGACCTGATGTGGAAGTACTGGGTCTTTCTTACCGACCTGCGCCAGTCAGAGATCGACGCGATCCACGCCGACGTGTCATCCGGTGCGCAGCACCCCATGCGCGTCAAAAAGCTACTGGCCCGCACCATCACAGCGGGCTTTCACGGTGATGAGGCCGCCCGCCATGCCGATGAAAACTGGGCCCGGATGTTCCAGCAGAAAGCCGAGAGCGAAGATCTTGAAGAGGTCCACATCGCTTACGCCGACCTCGTCGGACCAGCTGGCACCCCCGGTGCGCTCCAGATTCGCCTGCCCAAGCTGTTGGTTCAGCTCGGCTTAGCGGCAAGCGGCGCGGAAGCCAGCCGCAAGATCGCGGAAAAGGCCGTAAAGCTCGACGGCGAAATAGCCGGGTCTTCCGTAATTCCCGTAGACGTACTTCCAACTCGTATCGTGGTCCGCTTGGGAAAGCGTGCGAAGGTTGCGGTGATTGGCGCGGTCTCCGAGGGTGCTTACTAAGCTGGTTGCCAAATGGCTATCTTGGGCCGGCCAATCGGCGTACACTTGTTAGGGAGGATCTTCTAATGGCCGCACATAACCTCCCCGACATACTCGGCGGTGAAGCCGTACTGGGCCCATCGGCGATCAACAGCGGCGCACTTGCCGACTTGGTGCGAAAGGGCCTGCCGGCTGAAGCGCTCTCCCAACTGGCCCGCCGCCTCGACCTGCGCCAGGCTGAGATCTCAGCCAAAATCGGCATTCCGCAGCGTACCCTTACCCGCCGCATGAAGAGCCATGCGCGGTTGACCGCGGCCGAATCGGACCGCACCGTCCGGATGGCGCAGGTGTATGCAAACGCAGTGGATACGCTAGGTAGCGAAGATAAAGCCACACAATGGCTCAAAACCCCCAATCGCACCCTGCGCGGCTCCCGTCCGCTCGACCAGCTCGACACAGATCCCGGCGTCCGTGAGGTAGAAGACATACTGGGCCGGATTTCTTACGGGGTTTACAGCTAGGATTTCCCGACCGTTAGTCCACTCTTTGGGTTGATCTGCGTAGGTCAAGATTAAGGAAACCTGACCGAATGACATCCATCCCGACTCCGCTCCTTGCAGAAGAATCTGCGACAAATGAAGCAGTTGGCTTGAGAGTCTGGCGGATCTGCCGCGCCGTTCATGCCGCCGAAGCGTTCTCGGGCGAAGGCGCACGGCGCTTCGGCGGCCGCTGGAATTCACGTGGCGTGCCGATGGTCTACACCTCCACTTCGCTCTCGCTGGCTGCTATCGAACTTTTTGTTCACTTGGAACCAGCTCTCGCGCCCCCCGACCTTGTGTCTGTTTCGGCCGTTCTGCCGACTGGCGAACCGGCTCTTGCGCGAGAGAGGTCGACCCTTCCGCAAGATTGGCTCCAGAACGAGATCGCCACCCGGGACTGGGGTGATCGTTGGGTTGGCGAAATGCTCTCGCTTGCGGTGAGAGTGCCCTCGGTGCCGATCGCGATCGAAGACAATGTGCTGATCAACCCGCTTCATCCAAGAATGGCGGAAATCCTGATCGATCCGCCCCGGCCGTTCAACTTCGATACGCGAATGTTCCGGCAGGCGCCCTAACTTTCAGCCTCACAACGCCGCCAGATATTCTTTCAGGTCGGGCTCATGTCCTTCAGCCTTCGAAATCAAGCTCAACGGGCTCGATGAGGGGTACCAACCAGGCGAGCAGCGAAACATGCATCGGATGCGTCGTGTACGCGGTGGCGGCCGCATGGTCCGTGAAGCGCATCAGTCCGGCAAAAGTATAGCCTTGACCGCGCGGCGAAAGGTTGGGGCCGCAATGGACGTCGATAAGCCCTGGCACATGCCCCGAGAACGCCAGGATGGCTTCCCTCGCCCGCTCTTTATCAGCTTCCGTGGCGGCCGGCTTCCACCGAAATCCGAAGATATGGATGAACATACAGTCTCCCTGCTGGCGTCTCCGTCGATCCCATGAGCATGCAGTGTTCGCGCCCCTATGCGGGCTGTTGACTGCTGAGAGCGAATGCCCGCCCGGCCTCAAGCAGGCGCTCAACGGCTTCCTTCGACACCGACTCAGTGTAGATCCGCATCAGCGGCTCTGTGCCGCTGGCCCGAAACAGGATCCAGGTTTCAGCGGCGTTGGGCTTGTTCCTGGCCTCCGGCATGTCGAGGTAGAACTTCACGCCATCGAGTGTTTCCCGGCGCACGATGGCAATGCTGCCGAACGCCGGGTCGCCTGCATTGAGCTCCCGGGCGCGGGCTATGGCGGCATCTTTAATGTCGTCCGGGATATGGAGATCGATGCGGCCGTAGTGATGTTCACCATATTCAGCCTGAAGGTCAGCGACAAGCTGGCCGAGGGTTTTGCCCTCTTCGGCCATCACGTTGGCCAGCAGCAGCGCATTGAGCAAGCCATCGCGCTCCGGCAGGTGGCGCTGGAAGCCGATGCCGCCCGACTCCTCGCCGCCCATTAGGATCTCTCTCTCCAGCATGTAGTCGCAAACATATTTGAAGCCGATACCGTGTTCGAGCAGCTCCCTGCCGTGCTTTTGGCAGATGCGATCGAGCATCTTGGTCGTATTGAAGGCGCGTGTCACCGCACCCGGCCAGCCCTTGCGGCGGAGCACCCAGCTCAGCAGCACCGAAAATATCTTGTGCGGGTCGACGAAGTTGCCGTGTTCGTCGGTCGCCCCGATCCGGTCGGCGTCGCCGTCGGTACACAGGCCGGCGTCGCAGTGATTGGCGACCACGGCCTCTCCCAGCGCCCGGATGTGAGGCTCGATGGGTTCGGGGTTGATCCCGGGGAAGAGCGGATCGACGTTGCCGCGGATTTGTACGTGTTCTACGCCCAGGCGGGTGAAGATGCCGGACAGCATCGTGCGTCCCGCTCCGTACATGGAATCAATGGCGAATTTGAGACCGGATTTGGCAATCAGGTCGAGGTCTGCGAAACCTTCGATGGCCTTCTGGTAGGCAGGAATGAAGTCGTGCTCCTCGATTGCAGCGGCTTTTTCCGCGCGCGGCGCAGGCCTGCCGAGGCACGACTCGATTTCGGCAATGATGGAAGGCTTGCCGGACCCGCCGTACCATGCCTTGTACTTCACGCCGTTCCATTGTGCGGGATTGTGCGAAGACGTGATCATGATGCCGCCTGCGGCGCCCAGGTGGCGCACGCCATAGCTCAGGGCCGGAGTTGGCGTGATGTCGTTGGCAAGCAGCACCGGGATGCCCGTCCCCGCCACAACTTCGGCGCAGGCTCGGGCAAATGCTCTCGATCCGAACCTGGTGTCATAGCCGATACACAGGCCCTTTGAAGGGTCTTCTTTGCTGTGAACGTAGGTGGCAATCGCTTCCGCGGCGGTGCGGACATTGGCGAAAGTAAAGTCGTCAGCAATGACTCCGCGCCACCCGTCCGTTCCAAACTTGATTTGAGGATGAGGCATGGTCGAGCGCAACGTTCTCCTTGCAAGAGTTTAGCGGATCAGGTGCGGGGCCCAGTGGCACTGAACGGCCGGAACGGATGTCCCCTTTTCAACGACGGTTCAGGGCATCTTTCTCTTGAGATGCGTGATTACCGCGTCCTCGAGCCGGTTCTTTGCCGGGCGCCACATAGTGAAATCGGATCAGGTAAATGTTCTCGCCTTTCCCGTGATTGGCAATTTTGAGCAGGTCGAGGACTCCCAGAAATCCCGACTCTCGCGCCAGATCCGGAGTGATGTCGGGATAACCGATCGGCATGATCGAATCCACCTCGATCTCACCCTCGCCCATCCTGTAGCGGCGACCCACTCGGACCTTCGGTCGCATCCAGATGCGGACCGTGCAGGTGATTTGGCCTTGTCGCACGCCTTCGCGAAGACGCTTGGCGAATTGCATCCCCTTCTTCCCCACCCGACCGTTGGCTGATCCTAGATGAGTTCGTTACGCCCTGACTGGCCAAGCTCCTTGACGATCTTTCCCACATCCTGGGAGTGATCGCGGTGGGCGATCAGAAGGGCATCCTCGGTGTCGACGACCACCAGGTTCTCTACGCCGACCAGGGCCACGAACTTGCGTGGGCTGTAGATGTAGTTGTTGCCCGCGTCGATGGTCAAATGGCCTTCGGTTTCGGCCACGTTGCCGTCACCGTCCCCGCGCAGGCGCGTCTCCACCTGGTATTCGTAAAGCGAAGCCCACGAGCCAAGGTCATTCCAGCTGAATTCGGCAGGAAGGCAATAGAGCTGCGACTTGTGTTCGCCCTTGGCCGAGCGAGGCTCGAGCACTGCGTAGTCAACCGAGATGTTTTCGCACTTGGGGTAATACTCGTGGAAGCAGGCAGCAAATTCCGCTGTCCCGTAGCAGGCGGCGATCTTTTCCAGCATGGGAGCAGTCTCAGGCAAATGTTCCCGGACGGCGTTGGCCAGGGTTCGCGCCGACCACAGGAACATGCCGGAATTCCAGTAGTAATTGCCCGCGGCGACAAACTCTTCTGCCTTGTTCAGGTTAGGCTTCTCCGTGAAGCGGCGCACGTGCAGGGCAGCCTCGTCAGCGGAGAATTCCCCGGTTTCGATGTATCCGTAGCCGGTCTCCGGGCGAGTGGGCTCAATGCCCAGCACAACCATGTTCTCTCCCGCTGCGGCCAAGGCGATTCCCTTCTGTAAAGCCTTGAGAAAACGGGGCTCGTCGGCGATCACGTGGTCGGACGGAAAGATACCCAGCACCGCCTCGGGGTTTTGCCTCTCAATGATGAACGCGGCAAGTCCACAGGCTGGAGCGGTGTTGCGCGCGACCGGCTCGGAGATGATCTGACTCTCAGGAACCTTCTTGAGTTGATCGGCGATCTCGTGCGCCAGGTATTCATTGGTGATAACCCAGGTGTGGTCGAGCCCGGCCAGCGGTTTGAGCCGCTCCACCGTCTGCTGGATCATGGAGCGCTCACCATCGAGCGCCAGCACCTGCTTAGCCCGGGCACGACGAGAGCGAGGCCAGAAGCGGGTCCCGCTTCCGCCTGCAAGAATGACAGGACGAAAATCAATTGACTTCGGCATGGAAGACACATCCTAAGCGACCGGCGCAAGGTTTCGACAGTGACGGCTAATACATTGTTTTAACTTGAGTGTGCTCGTTTCCTAGTGCAGCAGGTCCGCTCCGGCCTCGGGAGCGGGCCCCTAAGCCAGCCGTGTGAGGAATTCTGCCATGCGGCGGGTTCCTTCGTCGATGCTTTGTTTCGTCACCGGGTAGGAAATGCGAATGTGTGCGTTTGTGCCAAAGGCTTCTCCCGGCACCGTGACCACGTGCGCCTCGTGCAGAAGACGGGTCGCCAGTTCGGTTGCAGTCTTGACCGACTTGCCCAGAAAGGCGGAAATGTTGGGATAAACGTAGAAGGCGCCCTCGGGCGTGGTGCACGTGACCCCGGGAATTTCGCGCAGCTTGGCCAGCATGTAGTCGCGCAGCTGAATGAACTCGGCGCGGAATTCGGTCACGCATTCCTGCGGGCCGGCCAGCGCCGCAATAGCTGCTTTTTGAACGATGCTCGCAGCATTGGATGTGGACTGCGACTGCAGCTTGCTCAAGTTCGCGACGACTCTCTTTGAGGCCAGCGCATAGCCAGCGCGCCAGCCCGTCATCGCATACGTCTTCGACAAAGAGCCCAGCACCACCAGGTGGTCCTTGGCAAACGTGAACGAGCCTCCAGAGACCGCCTTCCCGGCATAGTTGAGATAGACATAGCACTCGTCCAGCAGCAGGTAAATGCCCCGCTCATGGGCCAGGTGGACAATGCGCTCGAGATCGGCTGCCGAAACGACTGATCCCGCCGGATTGGACGGCGAATTCAAAATGATCGCTTTGGTACGCGGCGTAATGGCCTTCTCGATAGCGTCGGCGGTGATGCGGAAGTTCTCCGCCTCGCTGGTTTCCAGGTAGACGACCGTGCCGCCCGCATACTGGATGATGTCCTTGAAGCTGACCCAGTAGGGTACGGGCAGAATCACTTCGTCGCCGTGATCGACGAGCACCTGGATGGCGTTGAACAGCGCGTGCTTGCCGCCCGTCGAGAAAATGGCCTCATCGATGCCATAGTCGGACCCGAAGTCGCAGGCATGCCGCTCGACAATGGCGCGGCGCACGTCGGGAATGCCGGGCACCACCGTGTAGCGGGTGAAATTGGCGTCGATTGCGGCGATCGCGGCGTCCTTGATGTGACGCGGCGTCGGAAAATGCGGCTCGCCGGCGCCGAAGTCCACCAGGTTGGCGCCCCCGGCGCGAAGCTTGGCGGCTTCGGCGGCGACCGCCATGGTTGCGGATACCTCAATGCGCCCGATCCGGGCTGCAAACGCTTGCGAAGGAGCGGCAACACTCGTCATAGCTCTTATCTTTACAGATTTGACGGCATGGCGAAACCGTTTAGGCGACTTTGGTACCGGGGAGTGTGACGGTCTGCCCGATATGCCGGCTACCGGGCTCAATCCATGATCGGAAACTGCATAAATGGTTCCGACACCTTGCGAACGACGTCGTTCTCGCTGTCAATCGACAGAAGAGCCGGATCGGGCGGCCCAACAGGCTCGAATTCGACCCGAACCTTGAACACAGGACAGTCCCTGCTGACATACGTTTGCTGCCGGCGAAAGGAGATCCCGCCCTCGGTGGTGAGCACCCGCAGAAGCTCTTTCCTCGTCATGCCCGGCGTCACTGAAAGCATGCGCTCCAATGCTTTAGCCGCCCAGTCGATGTGGGATTTCGAGCTGCACTCTTGCAGGCCTGTTTTGGGTGCGGAGGCACAAAGAGGCAGTCCGGAGATTGCGGTTGCGAGAAAGCTCAAAGCCTGCCGTCGTTGCATGGCAGTTTCTCCTTTGCTGCCAAGCCGGCGCAGTCAATCTGGATATCCTAAAAACGGAAGAATGTTTCCAAACTTACTGTGCGATTGGCCGATCCATTGCCGCCCCATGCGCTCTGCAGAGCCGTAGACGTGCCGAACAGCGGCGACCCCAGCACACCTACCGGCTGGGCCAGGTTGCGATGGTTGAGGATGTTTTCAGAGCTCAAGCCAATGCCCAGCGTGTAGCGGCGCTCGATCTCCTTCTTCACTGGCTTGGCGGGTGTTTTGACCGCCGGCGCTGCAGGCGCCTTTGCATCCTTGGACGGGGGCGGGGCAGGCGATTCGTCCGGCACCACCGGTCCGAAACTGAACCGGCGATTGAGGCGCAGGTTGGTCACCAGCAACCCCGGACCCTTGCCATAGTTGATGGGGATGACCCGCTGACCGGCGATCGGCTGCGCATCAAACACACCCCACTTTGTCCGATAAACGCTCGGCCGGCTCATATCCGTGGCAAAAGACGGCCGGTCATTGAACTGCGTGTCTCCGTTCAGATCCTGGCCCACCACGATGTTGAACGGCGCGCTCGACTGGTAAATGATGAACGGGTTGATCGAGAGACCCCAGGGCAGCCGGGTAAACCCGCCCAGGAACATGCGGTTGCGGTAGTCGAATGAGGCCCGCCCATAGTCCAGGTGCAGGTCGTATTGATCGGATGGGAAAGTGGTCAAACCCGCAGTATTGGTATCGATCTTGCTCAGCATGTACCGCCCAAACAATCCCACGCGTTTGGAGTGCACGTTGGCGTTGATCACCAGACGGTTGCGCGACGAAGCGCCCTCGGAGTTGTACTGGTAGATGTTCTCGTCGACGCCCAGCGGACGCGTTCCGCTGGAGGGATCACCAGGATTGTAGGTGCCCGGAAGCGGGGCGTTGATATTGCGGGTCAGAAACAGGTGCTCCCCCCGTGAGTACATGTAGTTGACCGAGAGCTGCGCATATTTGCCCAGCGGCTTGTCCACGCCGACGCCGCCGATCATCGTGTACGGGGCACGCAGCCTGGGGCTCACCTGGTAGATGGTCGGCGCGTTCTGCGTAGCGGCGGCGTCGCATGCGGCAGGGTTGGTAGAGCAAGTGCCGGGATAGAAATCCGGATCGTTGACCACCAGGGCACGCTGCGCGACGCCGTTCTGCCGCTCGGCCTGCAGCAGCCCGGTCGACATAAAGCGCTGGAAGAAAAACCCGTAGCCGCCCCGAATGACGGCGCGCGGCGGCTTGTTCTTACCCCCCGGAATTGCCCACGACAGTCCCAGCCGCGGACCGAAGTCGGCGTGGTCGTGCATGCCGGTCTGAGTTTCGAACCGCATCCCGTAGCTGAAAGTCATATCCTCCTTCAGCTTCCAGTTGTCTTCGGCATACAGACCGGTATCTAAAAGCGATACGGCAATGCTGGGCGTGCCCTCAGTCTGCGAAAACAAGCTGGCTCCGCCGCCCGCCGCGCGGATCGCCGCCGGGCTTAAGCCCTGTGCCATTCCCTGAGCGGTGATCTGGTATGCGGTCAGCGACGCAAACGTGTACTGCCCGTTGAACCCGGCCGTCGAGTAATTCGAATCCCGCACCCCGCGGAACCGGCCGCCGAAGTTCAAGTCGTGCGGCCCCCTGTCGATGTGCACATAGTCCTGAAATTCGTAGTGGTCCTGGCTGTCCCGATTGATGCCGACGTTACTGCCCCCACCCGTGAACGCGCCCTGCACCGCCAGCGTGGGCGCCGTAGACACCGGCGACTGATTGCTGCGGTCGCGTATGTATTGAAATCGCGTCTCGTTGAGAATCTTTGCGCCGTAGGCCTGCGAGTCGCTGAACTGCAGCACTTGTTCGGTATTCGTACTGTTGTATCCCTGTGACGCCAGTTCGAACTGGCCCACGCCCGCATTGGACGAGGTGGTGCGGCTAAGCTGATAGCGCAGGCTCAGGGTCTGCACCTTGCCCCACTGAAGGTCTAGGCGCGGATTCAGTTCAAGCATGCTCGCCGGACTGCCGATGGCCTGCGTGAATGGCACCGGTGCAAAATTAGGATCCAGCACCACCGCATTGACGATGGCGTCATTGACCCCGCGCTGGTTATAAACGCTCGCCGAGTACGAAGTCGCCTTATTGATCGGACCGGTCAAATCGCCATCGTACTGGTAGGTGTAGTAAGGCGGCTGCGAAGTGACGAACGGATTGGGCGCATTCCAGGGCGAGTCGTTGCCCTGCATCCAAAGGTCGCCGTGCACCTTGTCGGCCCCCGGTTTGGTCTCGATCTCGATGCGCCCGAAGCCCAGCGTGTCGTACTGCGCAGAATAGGGATTCTGGTTGATCCGGATGGCCTTGATTGCCGACTTTGGGGGAAGGCGGCCGCCGGAGAATCCGTCCACGTAGAACTGAGTGCCGGTCTCGGCATCCGACCCGGCAATAGCCTGAAGTTGGGTCTGCAATTCGTCCGGGTCGTCGGACAACGCCCGCAGATCGTCGCCTTTCATGACGATGGCCCCACCATTGTTTTCCGGGCTGGTGTCGGCCTCAGAACCCGATACCATTACTTGTTGCTGGTCTGCCGCGATCACCAGGGTCAGAATCAGGCGCTGAACACTTCCCACGGCCACCCGCACATTGGCCTTGTGACCCGCCTCAAAGCCTGGAGCCTCGGCCTCAACGTCATAGAGACCCGACTCCAATCCGTTCACGGTGAACTGTCCCGCCGCGTCCGAAACAGCCACGACCGCCGCGCCGCCGGACCGGGTAACGGTGATCTTGGCCTGGGGAATAACCGCACCCGTCGGATCGGCAACGGTTCCCGCAATGCTGCCTCGTGACCCGGGACTGGCCAACTGCGCGCCTGCGAACCATGGGCAACCCAACACAGCAAGCATCACAATCCGAACCACCACCCAATTTGACAAAAAATTCCTCATGAGAGAGACCGACTGCTCCTGAGCGATGAATTGTGAGGCCTGTCGAGGTAAAACGATGGAGAAGATTCACCGGACCGCACGTGCCAGGCGGCTTTGCCCAACCAAAACCAGGTTCACTCTACAGACGGACGATCCGGCCAAATCGTTCTATGTAAAATGTGTGAAGTCTGATGACCTCGAGGATGCGCTGTCCCCGCGCCCTCACCCCAACCCTCTCCATGCCGGCCATTTCGGGAGGCCCCTTGCTCCGACTACGTGTCGTCCTTTTCTGTTTCAGCCTCTTCCTTGCGTTGTGCGCGACTGTGTCCGCGCAGGCTCCTGTTCTGCAGGCGGCATCATCCGTCACGGGGTTGCAAGCCTTGGCCGGCGAGTACACCGACCCTGATGAACCCGCCACACCAGTGAGCTTCTATCTACAGAACGGCAAGCTCACGGTGGAGTCCGAGCGCATGGTTCCAACTGAACTCACCCAGGATTCGCCGAACGAGTTCACCATTCCGGACAGCAAAGAGAAAGTGAAATTCGCGCCCGGGACGGATGGACATGCAACCAGCGTCTCGTTTCTCGACGACCGCGATGTGACCTACCGCCGCACCGGCGAGGCGGTCCATCACGTCTTTCACGACTACCAGCGCTCCGAAGCAATGATCCCGATGCGCGATGGAATCAAACTCCATGCCGTCATCCTCAAGCCTGCTGACATTCAGGGTTCTCTGCCCATACTCATGCAGCGCACCCCCTACGGAGTGGACGGGACCAACCGCGCGTCCTTCTCCGGCGGACGGCCCGAGTTGGCGCGCGCCGGCTATATCTACGTCGCTGAAGACATCCGCGGCCGCTTCAAGAGCGAAGGCGAGTTCGTCATGAGCCGCCCCATGGCCGATCACAAAGACCCCAAGGCCGTTGATGAAAGCACCGACGCCTACGACACCATCGAATGGATGCTCAAGAACGTCTCCGGCAACAACGGCCGCGTGGGTGTGGTCGGAACCAGCTACCCCGGATTCCTTGCCATGGCCGCCGGCATCGATCCCCATCCCGCCGTCAAGGCAATCTCGCCGCAGGCGCCCATGATCGACGTCTGGATGGGCGACGACTTCTTTCACAACGGCGCCTTCCGCCAGACTTACGGCTACGACTACGCCTATGGTCTTGAATCATCGAAGGAGTCAACCGAGGTCAGCTACGGCAAAGACAAGGATGGCAAGCCCCGCGACGGCTACGACTTCTTTCTTGAGCGGGGCAGTTTTCAGGGCGATGTGAACAAGGCCGGCATCAACCCCGTCCTCCCCACCTGGAAGCTCTTTCTCGATCACCCGGCCTATGACAAGGTCTGGTCCTCCCGGGGCGTGGAGCACGTGCTCAAGGCGGTGACAGTTCCCACCCTCTCGGTGGGCGGCTATTACGACCAGGAGGACATGTGGGGGCCGCAGGAGGAGTATGACAAACTCGAGCCCCTCGATCGCAACCACGAAAACTTCCTCGTCCTCGGTCCATGGAGGCACGGCTTCTGGTCGTCGTCCTCGAACCACCTTGGCAATCTGAAATTTGGAGAGCCGATCGGCAAGGAGTTCCGCGACCAAATCGAAGCGAAGTTCTTCGCAAAATACCTAAAAGACGAGCCGGGTTTCGATCTCGAAGACACCGCCAGCTTTCAGACAGGTTCCAACACCTGGAAACGCTACGCCCATTTCCCGCCCCGGCAAGCCGTAGTCACGCCTCTTCACGTCCACGGCGATGGCAAGCTGAGCTGGAGCGATTCGCCGGTGCGCGGCCGCACCAGTTATCTCAGCGATCCCGCCAACCCCGTGCCCTACCGTCATCGACCCATCCAGCCCACCTACTCTGATGGCTCGCAGTGGTTCAACTGGCTCACCGAGGACCAGCGTTTCGTGACCGATCGCAAGGACGTGGCGGTGTGGCGCCTGCCCGTTCTCAAAAAAGACCTGGTCGTAACCGGAGAAGTGATCGCCGACATCTACGCCTCGACCACCGGCACCGACAATGACATGGTGGTAAAACTCATCGACGAGTACCCCACCGACGATGCCGACGAAAAAATGCGCGGCTACCAGTTGATGACCAACGAAGAGATTTTTCGCGGCCGCTATCTGGACAGCTTCGAACAGGCGAGGCCCCTGCGTGCTGGCTCAGTGCGCGAGTACCGCTTCAGCCTGCACGACGTAGATCATGTCTTCAAAGCCGGGCACACGGTGATGGTCGAGATCCAGAGCTCCTGGTTCCCTCTCTACGACCGCAACCCTCAGACCTTTGTCCCCAACATCATGACCGCCACGCCGGCCGACTACAAGCCTGCGACAGTCACCATATTTTCCGATTCCGAGCACGACTCGACCCTGCAGTTGCCGCTGATGAACGCCTGCGACGTGATCGAATGTTTCTAAGATCCGGTGGCGGCGGGCAGCGTTCCCAGGAGTCATGCGGGCGATGCGCAAGCGGATATTGGCGGCCCGTTCGGCGGATGGTATTTTGACTTGCCCCGCCGTTGAGCTGTGTATATAGTTGCGCCGTGAGTGACTCCTGGACGCCGCAACAACGCTACGCCGATACCAAGCGTTATCTCGAGCAGGTGGACGGAGGGCTCGCCGCCCATGTCCATCAAACCCTTCCCACCAGCACAGATGCTGCGGGCCGCGCGCTCTCGCTGGCCGGAAACCCCCGCTACGCGCTGTTTGGCAGCAGCACGGTAGGACGTGCGGTGCGCGCACTCCGGCTGTTGCACCTGACCTACCTGGGCACAAACTGGGCGCGCCAGACGGGGGGCGCGCTGGGAATTCCCGCCAACCTCAACAGTGCGGACGGCGCCACGCTGACAATGGATTTCTATCTGAACAAGCCGGAAGCCACGGTGCGCGACGCGATCATGGCTTATGTCGCGCTCACGCCCGGGTTGAGTTCAGTGGCGGATGCCGCGGAGTTGGTGGGCAATGGGAGCCCGATCAATCCGCCCTTTGAGAAGATGACGCGGGCGCAGAACCCGTTTCCGTCCGGCCAGGTCTGCTTCAACTGCGTTTACTGGTGGCTGTTCAAGTCGGGATTCGTCTCGCTTCGATGGATTCTGAAGAAAGGCATGGCGCTGGGGGCGGAGAACGCCAATACGTTTCTGGGCAACGGCACCCCGATCATTTTGAATGCGGACGGTTCTGCGCCGCCGATCGCGCGCGGAACGATCCTGAACTGGAGGGGCACGGAGCCGGACACGCGCGACATCTGTCATTGGGCGGTCGCCCTGGGCGACGGCTACGCCGCGGGAGCCAACAACACCCTCGCCGGCAAGATCAAAGGGGCAACCAAGGCCGACGATGAAGACGTCGATGTGCACTTCCGGCATAAGGGAGCGGACCGCACCTTGAACCACGATGATTCGAAATTCGGCACCTTTCGCATCGAAGATATGTGCAAAGTCTACTCGGGAGTCAAGACCTATTCGGATAGCGCGGGGAGCAGCGGGTATGTGTTGACGGGAGTGGATCCGATTCACATTCCCAACCGTAATACCGGCGAGTGAAGACTCGGGACCCGCAACGCTTCGCGGCACCCAGCAAGTCTTCCCCGATTCTGACGCGTTTACAAGGCATTTCTCCTGGCGATGTTGCCGAGGATCGTGGCGCTTGGCTTGATGGTGCGTTTCTGGGTCTTCCTCTCGACTGCCACCAGTCCGAACTTCGGCCCGTACCCTGACATCCACTCGAAGTTGTCCATCAGTGACCAGGCGATGTAGCCTCGGACATCAACGCGGTCATCGATGGCGCGTTTGAGCCCGGCCACCGCGCGCTGGTAGTACTCCACGCGCCGGCTGTCATCCTCGGTAGCGACCCCGTTCTCGGTAACCAAGATTGGTACTTTTGCCTGCGCGCTCGCATAGCGCACCACGTGCTCTACGCACTCTGGATAGAACTCCATACCTGCCTGGGTCAGTTCCGAGCCCTTTGGCGGCGGCATGTCGTGCTTACCAACCAGAGAGCGGGAATAGGTTTGCACCCCAAGGTAGTCACAGTGCCGCGCCGCCTCCAGCCACGGCTCATAAACATCCTTGCGCTTCTCATCCACGTGACTGTCCTCGGGAGCAGGCTGATCGTCCTGCATGGCCAGGTTGAATCCCACCGGCATGTCCGGGCGCACCGACTTCATGGCGTCGCGTCCCTTCGCGTGCGCGGCGAGCAGGCCGTCGCGCCGTTTCTGCGCATCGCCCAAAAAGAAGTTCGAAAACTCCGGAGCATTCATCTCCTTGCGCGCGCCCTCGATAGCCCCCTGCATCATTTCCGTGACGCTCTTGCCCTCCGGCAGACCGGGCACCTGGATCCAGTTGAGCAATTGCGGCAAATCCGGTTCGTTCATCGTCGAGGCATGGCCAACCAGGTCGCCCAGATGTCGGGTCACCTTTTCGCAATAGCGCGCGTAAAGATCGGCGGCCTTCTCCTGCTGCCATCCGCCCTTGAGGGCAAACCAGCGCGGCAGTGAGAAGTGGTAATAGGTCAGCATGGTGTTCAGTTGATGTTCATGGCAGGTGGCCAGCATGCGCCGGTAGTGATCGAGTTCCGCCATAGAAAAGTGCCCTTCCTCAGGCTCGATGCGCGACCACTCAATCGAAAAGCGGTAGGTATTGAAGCCCAGATCAGCCAGCATGGAAATGTCCTGAGCATAGAGATGGTAGTGATCGCAGGCGTCCCCCGATGGCTCCTTGAACATGCTGTGGGGCAGATACTCCAACGCCCACAGATCACTGCTGGTATTGTTTCCTTCCACCTGGTATCCGGCGGTCGCGCAGCCCCAGAGGAAGTTGTCCGGGAAGGACTGGCTCTTGCCCCCGGACGACTGAGCCTTCGAGACCTCACCCGTTCCCTGAGCCAAAGCCAGCCTGCCCACGCCGCCCATCAACGCCGCTGCTCCGGCACCGCGCAGCAAATCACGACGCGAAATTTCTCCCATCCCCAGCTTGCTCATGAACTTGCGTCCTCCTGAATTCAGCCCGCGCCACCCGCCGCCGGCCGGGGCCAGAGCGTTCCCGAAGCCGCCGACCATCATACGGCAACAAGGTTTTCTTGGGGTCTTTTCGGTTTTGCTTTAGAATAGACATGCCGTGGTTCTCCACCAGCCCATCCCGGCTCTCCTCTAGCGGCGCCCGCCGCCTACACCGTCCTGCGCCCGATTTCCTGATTGAATTCCCGTTACAGACCGCAGGCCGCCACGAGCGGCCATGAGAGCCGGAGGGCACATGTTAGACCGCCTGGAACAGATGGATCAGCGCTACACCGATCTGCAATCGCAGTTCGCGCTGCCCGAAATCATCAACGACCACGAAAAATACCAAAAGACCGCCAAGGCGCTCCGTGAAATCGAAGAGCCAGTTGAAAAATACCGGGCTTTGAAGCAGGCCCGCCAGGGATTGGCCGACGCCCGCGCCATGCTGACCGAGTCCGATCCCGAGATTCGCGCCATGGCTGAAGAAGAGATCGCCATGCTCGAGCCTAAAGCCGCTGCTATCGAAGAAGAGCTGCGCCTCCTCTTGCTGCCCCGGGATCCCAACGACGAGAAAAACGTGATCCTTGAAATCCGCGCCGGCACTGGCGGAGACGAGGCCTCGCTGTTCGCCGCCGAAGTCTTCCGCATGTACACCCGCTTCGCCGAGCAGCATCGCTGGAAGGTGGAAGTGCTGTCCCTGTCGGAGTCGGGCGTGGGAGGCTACAAGGAAGTCATCGCCATCATCGAGGGCGACCGCGTCTATTCGCAGCTCAAGTGGGAGAGCGGCGTGCACCGCGTGCAGCGCGTGCCCGCAACCGAGACCCAGGGCCGGGTACATACCTCCGCCATCACCGTCGCCGTTCTCCCTGAAGCCGAAGATGTGGATATCAAGATCGAAGCCAAGGACCTGCGCATTGACACCTTCTGCTCGTCCGGTCCCGGCGGCCAGTCGGTGAATACCACTTACTCCGCGGTGCGAATCACCCACCTCCCAACCAATACCGTGGTGAGCTGCCAGGACGAGAAATCGCAGATCAAGAACCGCGAAAAGGGCATGCGCGTGTTGCGTTCGCGCCTCTACGAGATGGAAATGGAAAAGCAGAACGCGGAACTCGCCGCGGCCCGCAAGTCGCAGGTCGGTTCCGGCGATCGCAGCGAAAAGATCCGCACCTACAACTTCCCTCAGAACCGCCTCACCGATCACCGCATCGGCCTGACCCTCCACCAGCTCGACCTCATCATGGAAGGCCGCCTGCAGCCCATCGTGGACGCGCTCATCGCCCACTACCAGGCCGAACAGCTCAAGGCGGAAACACAGGCCGCCTGACCCGTGGCAACGGTAGCGGAAATCTTGGAGGATTGCACAGCACAGCTGAGTTCGTGCCTGCAGTCAGGTCATGCCTGCCCGAATCATGCCTACCCAGAGCGGGCCCGAGCCGATGCGGAATTGCTGCTCCAATACGCCCTCGGAAAGAACAAGGCCTGGCTGCTGACACATGGCTCTGATCAGCTGACTGACCACTCAGTCAGCTCTTATCGAGAGATGATCGCCCGCCGCCAGCTTGCCGAGCCCCTGCAGTACATCACCGGCGAAGCCGAGTTTTACGGCTTGACACTCGGCGTAACCCCAGACGTCCTGATTCCCCGTCCCGAGACAGAGCATCTGGTCGAGAAAGCCGTGGAGTTGGGGCGGGAGCTCCGGTTCCCCCGCATCCTCGATGTCGGAACCGGCTCGGGAGCTATCGCCATCGCGATCGCTCATGCGCTGCCTGCGGCCCAGGTCAGCGCGACCGAGTTATCAAAAGACGCCCTGGCCCTGGCTCGAATCAATGCTGAGCGCATTGGTCTCGCCAGCCGCATCCGCTTTATTCAAGCCGACCTTCTCAATCCTCTAACAGACGCCGACGAAGCCGGCGGTCCTTTCGACATTATCGTGTCCAACCCACCTTATGTCCCGGAAAGCGACCGCGCGACCCTGGATCCCGAGGTCCGCGATCACGAGCCGTCTCTGGCCCTGTTCGCCGGGCATGACGGCCTCTCCGTGTATCGCCGCCTCATTCCGGAAGCCTTTGCTGCGCTCTCGGAAGGGGGCTGGCTCGCGATGGAAATCGGCTTCGGCCAATCCGAGGCGGTCGCGTCGCTTCTTGCCGATGCCGGATTTCGCAGCGTCGCATTCACGCCCGACCTTCAGGGCATCCCCCGCGTGGCCACCGCGCAGCGTCAAGTTGAATCGGCGGCCCGCGTTGCCATCGAAGCTCCTTGACGAATCCCCGCCGTAAATCAGGTTCGAAACCGTGTCCTCAGCGCGAGGGATGTCGCACTACGGTGAAAACCAGCCAGCGGCCCGGAAATCCCTGACTGCTCATTCTTGACACTCGCCACCAACCCTCTTTATGGTTGCGCTTGCTTGAGAAGCATGAGGCGCGCATGACCTCTTCCCCCAAACTCCGCACCGTGCTGACCGACAGCCACTTCCTCATCCCCGTCGTTGTTCTTTGCATCGGGCTGGCCCTGCTCATCACCCTGCACTGATGCGGTTCACCCATTCCAGCACGGCGGATTCGAGGCTTAAGGACCGGCATTGACCAGAACTGCAACCTCCCCCTCCACCGAACGCTTTCGCTCAGTGCACGGCATAGGCGTGTTGTGCGGATTAGCCGCGGGCGTCTGGCTCGGAGCGGCCGAAGCACCCACCAAGCTTGTCACCACCGGGCTCTCGCCCTTCGCCATATCTCTCTGCATGGTCGCGGGAGTATTCACCGCCCGCTGGTCTCTGCCAACTCTGGTGAAAGGCACGCGCGGAGTCTTCGCCGACCTCTCCCGCAACCGGCACCTTATTCCCATCGCCATCCTTGCGGGGATGCTCTGGGCCGTGGCCAATACCCTTACGGTATTCGCCATCAGGGACGTAGGCCTCGCCATCGCCTTCCCCCTGTGGAATGCCAACTCGCTGGTTGGCATCTTCTGGAGCCGCATCCTGTTCGGCGAACTTAAGCATGCCAGCCCCTCCAACGTAGCCAAGGTCCTGCTCGGAGCCCTCGCCATCATCGGCGCGGCCATCATGCTCGGCTTCTCCACCATTCACTCCAGCGGATCGCACGGCGGCCACGCTGTCAGCGGGATCCTTGCCGCCGCCGGCGCCAGCCTGCTGTGGGGCACCATGTATATCCCCTACCGCAAGGCCTACATCAGCGGCATGAATCCTCTTTCGTTCGTCACCGTATTCACCATCGGTGAATTGGCCACGGTCTTTACCCTGGTCCTGGCCCTGGATGGAGGCACCAAAGCTGCTGTCTTTCACTCGCCTGAAGTCGGGCACATGCTCTTCTGGCTCTTCCTGGGCGGATTTGTTTGGGTCATCGGCGATATCTTCCAGCAGTTTGCAACCAAGTACCTGGGCATCGGCCGGGGCATCCCGCTGTCGAACACCAACCAGTTATGGGGGCTGGCATGGGGAGCGCTGGTCTTTGGCGAATTGGCCGGCGCCGATGCCACCCATCGCTGGCTGGTGCTCCTCGGTTCCGCCATCATGATCCTGGGCGCGCTCGCGGTGAGCACTGCCGTGGCCACCGAGCGAGAACATGGGTCCATCGACGACTCGCTGCGCCGCGAGTGCGACCGCTACGGGCTGGACTATGCCCGCGTGGCCAAGGCTTACAGCGGTTACGCAATTGAACAGGACACCCGTCGCGCCTGGTGGGACTACCTGATCCTCGCTTGTTCTGTCGGCGCCTTCGTATGGCTGGGCGTCAAGGCCCGCGTGCCTGCACTGCACATGGATTTCACCTGGGTCGCGGTCCTGGCCGCAATTCTGGCCCTTAGCGCCGGTATCTGCGGATGGCGTCTGGCTAAAATCACCGGATTCTCCTGAACCCTGCGCTGTTTCCCGCCTTTACAATGATGGATATGGAAGCGCTGTCGCGGGTCGATCTTGTAGGAGTAGGTCTCAACGCCACCGACACGCTGATCCCTCTCCCGTCGTACCCCGCCCGCGGCTCCAAAGTCGAATACAGCACCGCATCGGTGATGCCCGGCGGCCAGACCGCCAGCACCATCGTCGCCTGCCAGTGCTGGGGTCTTACCACCCGCTACGTCGGCAGGTTGGGTGACGACGACGCGGGGCGCCTCCACCGCAGCGAATTTGCCCGCACCGGTGTGGATGCCCGGCTGATCGAGGTCAAAGGCGCAGCCAGCCCCCAATCGCTCATCGTCGTTGACGGCGGCGGCGAGCGCACCGTCCTTTGCCGCCGCGATGAACGCCTCCTTTTGCAGCCCGGCGACATTGAGCGCTCCTGGATCGAAAACGCGCGTGCGCTCCACGTCGATGGCTACGAAACCGCCGCAGCCATCACCGCGGCCCGCTGGGCACGGGCAGCCGGCGTTCCCGTCATCGCCGACCTCGACGAGACCTACAGCCGCGTTGAAGACTTGATGGAAAACGTGGATTACCTTATCGTCAGCCGCGATTTTCCTACTCGCGTTACCGGTCTGCGCAATCTTGAAAAGGCGCTGCGCCACATGCACTCCCGCTACGGTTGCAAGGTGACAGCGGCCACGCTGGGGGAAGAAGGCGTTTTGGCCTGGGACGGCGACCGCTTCCACTTCCATTCCGCTTACCGCGTACCGGTGGTGGATACTACGGGAGCCGGAGATATTTTCCACGCCGGCTTCATCTACGCCCTGCTGCAGGACTGGGACCTCGAGCGGCAGCTGAACTTTGCCTGTGCCGCCGCAGCGCTCAACTGCATGCATTCAGGCGCCCGCGGCGGCATTCGCACTGTTGAGGCAATCGAAGAGCTCATGGCGACCACGCCGGTCTATGAAAGCGGCTACCTTGCTCCCGCCGCCGACTGACGCAAGCCGGCTTGCCGACCCCGCCGAAGCCGCGCTGCATGCCACTGCTACAATCGGAAGGGCGTAATCCAGCCCACTCCATGAGCAAGCACCTCGATCGATGATCCTCCGCCTTTTCAACACCCTGTCAGGACAGGTTGACGAACTGGCGCCCGCTGACGGCGAGGCGCTGCGTATGTATGCCTGCGGGCCGACCGTTTACGACTACGGCCACATCGGCAATTTCCGCACCTTCCTGCAGGTCGACGTGTTGCGCCGCTACCTCAAGCTGAGCGGAATCAAGGTTCGCCACGTCATGAACATCACCGACGTCGACGACAAGATCATCCGCAACGCGGCCGCCGCCGGACTCCCCATCGGCGAATACACTCCCAAATACGTCGACGCCTTCTTTGAAGACCTCGATGCCCTGCGCGTCGAGCGTCCCGAACAGATCGCCCGCGCCACCGAACACATCGATCGCATGGTAGAGCTCATTCAGAAGCTCCAGGCCGCCGGGGCCGCCTACAAAACCGAAGACGGCTCGTGGTATTTTCGGCTGGCAGCCTTCCCCGATTACGGCAAGCTCAGCAAGAAGGACTTGACCGGCATCGAAGATGGCGCACGTGTCGATGTGGACGAATACGAGAAGGACTCGGCTCGCGATTTTGCGCTCTGGAAGGCGGCAAAGCCCGGCGAGACTGCATGGGACACCGCCATCGGCCGGGGCCGGCCCGGATGGCACATCGAGTGTTCCGCCATGGCCATGGAGTTTCTGGGCGAAACCTTTGATCTCCACGCCGGTGGTGAAGATCTCATGTTCCCGCACCATGAGAACGAGATCGCGCAAAGCGAAACCGCGACCCGCAAGCCCTTCGCCCGCCACTGGATGCATGTGCGCTTTCTGCTCGTCGACGGCAAAAAGATGTCGAAGAGCGAAGGCAATTTCTACACCCTGCGCGACCTGCTTCTCAAGGGCTACAAGGCTTCGGCCATTCGCCTGGCGCTCATCTCCGTGCCCTATCGCCACCAGCTCAACTTTACCTTCGAGGGGCTCGTCGAAGCCACCAACGCCATCGACCGCTTGCGCACCTTTCACCAGCGCATCGCCAGAGGAACCTTTTCGCCGGGCGAGAACGCCGATCTGCAGCTGGAGGTCAAAGCCGCCCATGTGGAATATGTGGCCGCGCTATCCAGTGACCTGAACACCGCCGAGGCGCGCGCCCCTATCTTCGACCTCATTCGCGTTAGCAACACCGCGATCGATCAGGGCCGTTTCTTCGCTGGCGACCGCGATGCAGTGCTGGGTGTTCTGGCGGCCTTTGACGCCGTGTTCGACGTGATCGAAGACCGCGACGAAGACCCCACCCGCCGCGCCGTCGAATGGGCCGAAAAGGCCGGCCGCCAGGCCGACATCGCACCTGAGCTGCTGGCCCGCGTCTCACTGACTGATGAGGCCATCGATGCGCTGGTGGCCGAACGCACCCAGGCCAAGAAATACCGCAATTTTGCTCGGGCTGATCAGATCCGCAAAGAGCTAGCCGACAAAGGCGTCGTAATCGAAGACTCCAAGGACGGCGTGCGCTGGAAGCGCAAATAGTCTCAGACATCGGTTAAGCTCAAGGGCGATTAGCAAGGAGTTCCCCATGGAAGCCAACGAAGCCAGCGAATTGCAAGAGCACGCCGAACACGGTGCGCACGAAGCCAGCATGCGCCCGGTCGCATTCACCATGAGCGTACTGGCAGTGCTGGTGGCTATCACCACCGTGCTTGGCCATCGCACCCACACCGAGGCAGTGCTTGACCAGAACCGCGCCACCGACCAGTGGAACGAATACCAGGCCAAGAAAATCCGTTCCTACAACACCAGCCTCTCTGCCGACCTCCTCGGCGTGCTCGCCGTGGCCGATAAAGACAAGGCCGCCAAAGTCGCCAAAGGCTACGCGGACCACCAGTCAAAGTGGAACGACGATCTGAAAGAAGGTCAGGAAAAAGCCGAAGCCTTCGAAAAGAAGGTAGAACAGGCCGAGGCGCGGGCAGCCCGCTTTGATCTGTCCGAGGCGCTCCTCGAGATCGGCCTGGTTGTCACCTCGGTCACGCTGCTGACCAAGAGCCGGATCTACTGGTATCTCGGCTTGGCCTTCGCACTTGGTGGAATCCTGTCCGCGCTCTCCGTAGCCCTGTTGCAATAACCGCCGGCGAACCTGACCCGATCGCGTCCCCGCCTCGGCTCTGTGATCACCGCCAATGCAGGAAACCCGGCAGCAGCGCTCCTGCGCCAGACTGCCGGGTTCCATGACGTTCGCGACTTCCCGTTGCTAGCGGCTGAAGGTGATATACCGACGACCCGCATAGAGGCGGAACCCGCCGCCCGGATCCGCGGTCACCTGCATCGGCATGGGCCGCTTCATCGCCTGGTCATTCGACGTGCTCACCGTGAACACATCGTGCGCCCCCACATCAGTCACCACAAACTTGTCCCCGGTGATGAACCCGATCCCATAGATGCCGGCAGGCAGCTTTTCATCCCCGATCTTTAGTGGAGCTTCGGTGATGAAGTAGGCCTGGTACTTGGCCGCCACGTCGCTGGCATAACCGCTGTTGTCGACCAGCGTGGCCAGCACATAGGAACCGTCTGAAAACTTCACCCCGCCGGAATTGCGCAACTGGGTAGGCGCCGACTGACCTTTGTAGTACACCGAGGCAGGCAGCAGCTTTTGCGTATCGGCGGGCTTGAGCACCGTGTCTCCGCTCTGCCCCCGGACCGTCCCCGGACCCATCATCATCACTGTGATTGCGAACGCCACGGCCGCTGCCGGCTTTGCAAAGAAATTCAAACGCGTCATAACCCTTCCTCGATTGTTTCTGATCCGTCCCGGAGTATATAGCATCGCGGCAGCCCCATGGATTGTCGCGCGACCGCTCAGCCCTGCGGCTCGGGCACATAGAGATCGACGTATGCATGCACCGGCATTGCGTCCAGCTGATGGGGATCTAGCGACACATTCAGAATCTGCACCTGCCGTTCGGCAGAGAAGCGCCGCTGCAGGTTTCTCTTGAATTTTTCCACCAGCAGAGGCATGCCTTCATCGCGCCGGCGCCGATGCCCGATAGGATATTCGACCGCCTCCTCCAGCACCGCGCCGTTGTTCATCTCAACCCGCAGCGCGTTGGCAATGGAGCGTTTCTCGGGATCGTGGTAATCCGCGGTAAATTGCGGCTCTTCGACGCACGTCACCTTCGCCCGCAGCTCGTCAATGCGCCATCCGGTCTCGGGGCCCAGGGCTATCGCATCTTCATAATCGGCTGCCGTCAGCCGCCCGAGAATGAGAGGAATCGCAATCATGTACTGCACGCAATGATCGCGGTCAGCAGGGTTGGCCAGCGGGCCTTTTTTGTCGATGATCCGCAGGCAGGCCTCGTGGGTACGGATGGTGATAGACCGAATGTCTTCGGCGCCCTTCCCCATGGCCTCCAGCCGCCGGTGTAGGGTCATCGCCGCCTCCACCGCGGTCTGGGCATGAAACTCCGCGGGAAAGCTGATCTTGAACAGCACGTTCTCCATCACGTAAGTCCCGTACGGCCGCTGGAACTTGAACTCATGCCCCCGAAACAGCACGTCGTAAAATCCCCACGTCTTCGCGGTCAACACCGAGGGGTAGCCCATCTCGCCGGCCCGCGCCATCAGCGCCAGACGCACCGCGCGGCTGGTCGCGTCTCCCGCCGCCCAGCTCTTGCGCGAGCCTGTATTGGGTGCATGGCGGTAGGTGCGCAGGCTCTGCCCGTCTACCCACGCCAGAGACAATGCATTGATCGTCTGTTCCCGCGTCAGGCCGAGCAGCTGGCAGACAACTGCTGTTGAAGCCACTTTCACCAGCACGACATGATCGAGCCCGACCTTGTTGAACGAGTTCTCCAGAGCAATGCAGCCCTGGATTTCGTGCGCCTTGATCATCGCAATCAGCACGTCGCGCATCAGCAGCGGGACCTTGCCCAGATGCTTGTTCACCCGCGAGACCCAGTCGGCTACGGCAAGAATGCCGCCCAGGTTGTCGGATGGATGACCCCACTCCGCCGCCAGCCATGTGTCGTTGAAGTCCAGCCAGCGAATGATCGTGCCGATGTTGAACGCCGCCTGCACCGGGTCGAGCTGATATGCGGTCCCGGGCACGCGTGCTCCATTCGGAACCACCGTGCCCGGCACAATCGGTCCCAGCAGCTTGGTGCAGGCCGGATATTCCAGGGCTTCAAGCCCGCAGCCCAGAGTGTCGACAAGACAGGCCCGCGCAGTGGAGAAAGCCAGCTCGCTGGCAACCGTAAACTCGAGCACATAGTCCGCGATATCCACGAGCACCTTATCGGGCGCCGGGCGCTGGTTGCTGATGTGGGATGACACGCTCACTCCTTGAGAAACTCGATGCGCACTAGAGACGAAGGCAGACCCGGCCCACCTCAAAAATCTCTCGGCGCGCTCCTGATCTTAGGTGGTGAGGCGCTGCGAAGGCGAGCCCAGTTCAGATTCGCTCTTCGATGGGAATGAAGTGCATCGGGTCGGGTCCGGTGTAGTTCGCCGAAGGGCGAATGATCTTTCCATCCTGGCGCTGCTCGATAACGTGCGCGCACCAGCCGGCAGTTCGCGCCATCACAAACAGCGGCGTAAACAGGTCCATGGGAATTCCCATCTGGTGATAGGCCACAGCACTGTACCAGTCAAGGTTGGGGAACATGCGCTTCACTTCCATCATCACGTGCTCGATGCGCTCGGCCACCGCGAAGTGGGTGCCGCCGACCGCCCCCGCCGACAGCCCGTAGGCCACCGCCTTGATGATGTCGCTGCGCGGGTCGCTGATGGTGTAGACCGGATGCCCGAACCCGATAATCACTTCCCGCTCGGCCACGCGCTTGCGGATATCGTCTTCGGCATCGTCGGCCGAGGTATAGCGGTCTTGTATAACCAGGGCCACTTCGTTGGCGCCCCCGTGTTTCGGCCCCTTCAAGGCGCCTATCGCGCCAGTGACGCAGGAGTAAAGGTCGGACCCCGTCCCTGCAATCACGCGGGCTGTAAAGGTCGAGGCGTTGAATTCGTGCTCCGCATACAGAATCAACGACGTCTGCATCGCCGCTACCCACTCCGGCGAAGGTTCAACTCCGTGAAGCAGGTGGAGAAAATGCGCCGCCACTGAATCGCCGCCGGACTCCACCTCAATCCGCCGCCCGTTGCGAGCGTAGTGATGCCAGTAGAGAAGCATGGATCCCATTGACGCCAGCAGCGCGTCGGCCAGCGAGCGAGCCCCCGCTTCTGTATGCTGATCGCCCTCAGGGCGCACGCATCCCAGTACCGAAACACCGGTGCGCAGCACGTCCATGGGATGGGTATTGGGCGGCAGTAATTCGAGCGCCTGCTTCACGGCTGCGGGCAGGCTGCGCAGCGGCTGCAGGCTGGTTTTGTATGCGGTCAATTCCACCGTGTTGGGGAGTTTGCCATGAATCAACAGGTAGGCGACTTCTTCAAATTCACAGTTCGCCGCCAGGTCCGCAATATCGAATCCACGATAATGCAGGTCGTTGCCGCTGTTCCCTACCGTACAGAGAGCGGTATTCCCGGCAGGCGTGCCGGAGAGCGCGACTGATTTCTTTGCTTTGAAAGCTGGCGGCGCTGAGTTGACACCTGTCTCGCTCATCAACACACTCCAGAGAGCTTCAACCTAATAGATGCAAACTCTCATGTCTAGGCTTTGTTGCGTTCAAAGAGCTCATCAAGCTTCGACTCGTAACTGTGGTAATCGAGATAGCGGTACAGTTCCGCTCGGGATTGCATAAGCGTAACTACATTACGTTGCGTACCCTCATTTCGGATTGTTTCGTACACTCTGAGAGCCGCTGCGTTCATCGCCCGATAGGCAGCGCAGCAGTAGAGCACAATGTCCACCCCGGCGCCCCCCAGTTCTTCGCGCGTGAACAAGGGCGTCTGACCAAATTCCGTGATGTTGGCCAGAATGGGAACGGCCACCGCCTCCCGAAAGCGTGTGTACATGGCCAGTTCCGTGATCGCTTCGGCGAAGATCATATCCGCGCCCGCAGCGACATAGGCCTGCGCCCGTTCAATGGTTCGATCAAGGCCTTCGCTGGCCAATGCATCCGTGCGTGCCATCAAAACGAAACGCTCATCGGCGCGCGCATCGACAGCAGCTTTGATGCGATCCACCATCTCGTCCCCAGACACCAGCTCTTTGCCGGGCCTGTGCCCGCATCGCTTTGCGCCGACCTGGTCTTCAATGTGGACCGCGGCTGCGCCGGCCTTGATCATGGAACGAATGGTTCGCGCAATATTGAAAGCGCTTCCCCAGCCGGTATCGATGTCCACCAGCAGCGGCAGGGTCGTGACATCCGTGATGCGGCGGACATCGGTGAGTACGTCCTCCATGGTGCTGATGCCAAGGTCGGGCATGCCCAGCGAATTGGCCGCCACGCCGCCGCCGGAGAGATAAATGGCGCGAAAGCCGGTAGACTCAGCCATGCGCGCGGTATAGGCGTTGATCGCACCGGCCACCTGGAGGGGCCTTTCTTCTCCCACCGCGGCGCGGAAAGCAGCCCCGGGCGACAAGGGTTTGGCGGCCGTAACACCTCCCCGTCCGGCGCCATCCGCAGGCGATCGGTTGGGACGTTCAGGCTCATCTGCGCTGTGGTTCGGATCCATCATGGCTGTTCCTTGGCGCATCATATCAGCGCTCGCAGGTTGGGCGCGGTCCTCAGGCGCCCCGCGACTTCCCCAACCGCGCCGCCCGGTGCGACAATCATCGGCGTTGCAGCTTTTTCCAAGGAGAGTACTCGCCATGAAGCGTCTTCTCGTCTGTATGGGCCTTTTCGCCGCCGCCATCACCGCCTCTGCCCAGGGCGGCCCCCCCGCCAGTCCACCGGAAAAGGCCGCGGCAACGATCGGCGGCAAAAACATCACCGTGACTTACGCCTCTCCGCGGGTGAAAGGCCGCGAAGGCCACATCTTCACCAAGGACGGTTTGATCAGCAAAAATCCCCATTACCCCATCTGGCGTGCCGGGGCCAACTCGGCCACAACGCTGACAACGGACGGCGCTCTCCAGATCGGCAATCTTAAAGTGCCCGCCGGCACCTACACGCTGTTCGTTGACATCTCCGCCCCCGACAACTGGGTGCTCATCGTCAACAAGAAAACCGGCGAATGGGGCTTGGCCTACGATGGCTCGCAGGATCTCGGCAAAGTCAAAATGGAGATGTCCAAGCCGCCCTCGATGGTGGAGGAGCTGCGCTACACCCTCACCGACAACGGCGGAGGCAAGGGCAGCCTCAACCTGGCGTGGGAAGATCACAGCGCGTCCGTTCCGATCGCCGTTGCCAAGTAATCAGGTTATTACGGAGGCGCAGCAGGCACAGACGATGGGCGGTTCCGGGCGATACCCCGGGCCGCCCTTCGTTCTTTTCAGCCGCGACCGCGGCTCGGGAGTTCGCGGAAAACGTCGCCTCAGCAGGAATAGAGCCGCACCCGTTAGAATAGAGCCGTAACGTTCAATCTTCCCGGGGTGAGTCGCCTTGCCGCTCTACGCCTACCGCTGCACCCAGTGCGGTCATCGATTCGAAAAGATTCAGTCCTTCAGCGCCGAACCCGAAACCGTCTGCCCCAAGTGCGGCGGCGTCCTCGAGCGTCCGCTCACCGCGCCTGCCCTTCAGTTCAAGGGCGCCGGCTGGTACGTCAACGACTATTCGTCAAAAGGCGCGTCGAGCAACGCCGACAAACCTGCGGAGGCCACTGCGTCCGGCGAAAGCAAGGGCACAGATTCCTCGTCCGGCAACGAGTCCAAATCCAGCGGCGATTCCAAGCCGGTCACCGAGTCCAAGCCGGCCGCGAGCGATTCCGCTCCCAAGCCCTCTTCCAGCTCAAGCACCGCAGGCAATTCCTGATTCAGGGGACGCGCCTCACGCAGCTTGATTAGGTGCGACAGCGAGCAACCGTCTTGAGCCATTCCTTCACCGCAGCCGCGCCCCGATCACATCGGTGTACTTGTTTCCAGAACCGGTGTTGAACAGGACCACCCGATCTTCCGGCTTCAGGAAACCCGTGCCAAGCAGGCGATCGTAAGCCGCCGTCGCCGCCGCGCCTTCCGGCGACATCAAGACGCCCTCGTGCGTAGCCCAGTCCCGCAGCGAACTGAATATCTCATCGTCGCTGAGGGCCAGCGCCACCCCTCCGGACGCTCGAACAATCTCCAGAATGATGGCGTCGCCATAAGGCTTCGGCACTCGCAACCCCGAAGCGAACGTGTGTGCCCCTTCCCACATCCGGCTTGCTGCCTCGCCCTGTTCAAATGCTCGAACCACCGGCGCGCAGCCCTCCGCCTGAACCGCGATCATCTTGGGTCGCTTGAGTGGGCCGCGCCCCGATATCCAACCCAGCTCTTCCATCTCTTCAAACGCTTTCCACATGCCGATCATCCCCACCCCGCCGCCCGTGGGGTAGAACACCGCATCGGGATATTCCCAGCCCAGTTGCTCGACCAGTTCGTAGCCCATGGTCTTCTTGCCTTCAACGCGAAACGGCTCCTTAAGGGTGGAAACATCAAACCAGCCTTCCGGCCCCTTCCGCTCCGCCACCATGCGTCCGCAATCGGAGATCAGTCCATCCACCAGCGTCAAATGCGCGCCGTAAGCAAGACACTCCACCCGGTTCGCTTCAGGAACATCCCGGGGCATGAAGATGTGCGCCTCGATTCCCGCCGCTGCGGCATATGCCGCCAGCGCTCCGCCCGCGTTCCCGGCTGAGGGCGCCGCCAGTTTATGCAGCCCGTAATGGCGAGCCATTGTGACTGCCATCGCCAGTCCGCGCGCCTTGAACGTCCCCGTCGGATTGGCGCCTTCTTCCTTGAGCCAGACATTCGCGAAGCGCCGGCTGCGCAGCATCGGAGTCCATCCCTCGCCCAGTGTGACCGGCTCTACCGCCGGCAACACCGCGCGATAGCGCCACATCCCGCTCCAGCGCCGGTCGTCCGCGGTGGTGCCGATCGCATCGCGTGCATGAAGGCCCCTGGCGTCGGAAAGGTCGTAGCGAACATAGAGCGTCCCCGCACAAGCCGTGCAAACGGTTTGCGGCGTCGCAGGATCGTGATGCCGATGGCATCGTGAACATTCAAGAAAGGCTATCGCGGGCATAGCGTTAGGATAAGGGAGGCTTCCGGCGACGCCCCTGACTATGACCGTCGAGTCTCGACCGCAATCCGTGTCTGGACAAATCGCAACGCATCGGGTACTCGTGCTCGCGGCAGCAGTTGCCTATTCGGCCGGACTCGGCATTGGCTTGGCCCACGGGCCATCAGTTGTGGCGATGCTCCTCCGGTGGGCCGGACTCCTCCTCTTCGCCGTATTTGCATTTCGCCGGCGGTCCCTGCTGGAGTGGACCTTCTTTTCCATGCTGGCCGGCGCCGAGCTCGGCGTAGACTTCCCGGGGCTCGCCACCCAGCTCAAGTTCATCGGCGACATCTTTCTGCGCCTTATCCGCATGATCGTTGCCCCCCTGATCTTCGGCGGCATCGTAACCGGCATTGCCGGTCACGGCGAACTCCGCGGTGTGGGCCGCGTGGCCGTCAAATCACTCATCTTTTTCGAAGTGGTAACCACCATCGGACTGGTCATCGGCCTCATCGCCATCAACCTGTCACAGGCCGGGATCGGAGTGACTCTTCCCGCCGCCATTCAGGCAGCGCCCGCCGTCTCCCATCCCGAAAACTGGCAGGGAATCCTGCTCAACATCTTTCCTGAAAACATCGCCCAGGCCGTGGCCCAGAACCAGATCCTGCAGGTTGCCGTCTTCGCGCTGCTGTTCGGAACGGCTCTCGCGACGATGCCCCATGCCCGCCGCGCCCCCCTGCTCAACGTGCTGCAGTCTCTTACCGAGACCATGTTCAGGCTGACCAGCATCATCATGTTCATCGCTCCGCTCGCGGCTGGCGCCGCGATGGCCTACACGGTGGGCAGCATGGGACTCGTTACTCTGCTGCCGCTGGTTAAGCTGGTCGCCACTTATTACGCGGCACTGGCGGTCTTCGTGGTTCTCGTACTAATCCCCAGCCTTCTGCTCGCGCGCGTCCCCGTCCGCGCCTTTGCTGCCGCCGTCGGCGAACCCGCCGCACTCGGCTTCGCCACCACCAGCTCAGAGGCCGCTCTGCCGCTCGCCATGGAGCGCATGGAGGAGTTCGGGGTTCCGCGCTGGATCGTCTCCTTCGTCATCCCCACCGGATACAGCTTCAACATGACCGGCGGAAGTATCTATCTCTCCATGGCCGCGGTATTTGCGGCACAGGCCGCGGGCATGCACCTGCCCCTCGGTGCGCAGCTGGTGATGCTGGCTACCCTGATGCTCACCAGTAAAGGCATTGCCGGCGTGCCCCGCGCAACCCTGGTCCTGCTGCTGGCTTCAGCCGCGTCACTCCACATTCCAGTGACAGCCGTCATGCTCATTCTCGGCGTTGACACCCTCATGGACATGGGCCGGACCGCCATGAACGTCATCGGCAACTGCCTCGCCGCCGCCGTCGTAGCCCGCTGGGAAGGCGAGCTGTCGCCGCCCAAGCCGGCTGATATCCAGTTCTAGCTTTTGGTGCTTTGTCCTGACGTTGAGGACATTCGAACCGCGCAGCACACGCAATGGCCCGATTAGCGCGGAATTGCCGATCCAACGGTGGTCGTCGACAAAGCTAACGGCCGATCCCATGGACATCGATAGCGCATTTGTGGGGGGCTCCAACTTCGCCCGGCCGATGACGCAAACGGCTAGCGCTTCTCCGCCGGAATCGAGAACTCGGGACCGGCAAAGCGCTCCTTGTGATCGCAGCTCAGCACCACAAAGCGGAACGTGCCGGGACCGGTGTAATGGTTTGACCGGCAAGACCTCGGGCATTGCCCCGAACAGGTAAGCCCATTCCAGGGAACTGGTTCGATTTTCGTGTTCGCATCCAGAACGACACAGCGGTCAGCGGGTTGGGGCGCAACGCATTGCTCCACCGCCTCAAACCAGGCCGGTGACTCGATCCAGTCGGATCCCCGCTTCCGTTCGATAAGGATCTTCCGCGACAGCCTTGCCGGACCTCCGTGGTTCTCGATGACAACCGCGCCCGGCTTCTCCAGGTTGCGCACCTCGACACTCGACGCATCTCCGGTCAGCCCCGCGAACGATATCGCGCCGATCGCCGCCGTGGCCCAGATCGCTGCCACGATCCTCATTTGCGCACATCCGAACTGTGCCAGCGCAGAAACTCCCGCCGGCACGCATTCCCCACCGCTGCCACCGCCGTTGCCGAATTCGTCGCCCGGTCTACGCAGCTTGTAATCTGCGGGGTCGTCAACACCCCGACGAATCGGGCATCGTTGGGGGCGCCTCCAAACGGACCACGCGCAGCTGCTCCCGTACTATGACCGAGAACTGGGGTAATCGTCCACTGCGCATCGGTGGGGGCCGGAAAGGACGTGGGCAGGAACCGGGTCTGCCATCGGACGTTCCAGTAAAAATGCCCTTGGTGGCGAAACGTCCCTGCGGGATCCCGCACCGTCAAAATCGTGCAGAAATGAAACTCCAGCTGGATCTCGTGAAGAAAATTTGGCTTGCCGGTCAGCGAGTTCACTTCAATCTGGCGATAGCCCTCCCCCGGCGAATCGTTCGTCTGCACGATGATCGTAATCGGGAACGGCCCTGCGGGGATTGTCTGAAACTCCCGAGGGTCGTTCGGATCGGTGAAGATGTCTCCTACCGGCCCAGACGTATCCCGGCATGCTCCCAGCGGGCGCGCAGGACTCCGCCCTCGCTGCAGGAAGATGCCGCCATCGTGGTCCAACTGGCCGCGGTACTCCGCCCAGTTTGTCTCCACCCATTGGGTCTGGATCCAGCCAACCTGCCACCCCGCGCGTACATCGGCAGGAAGACCATTCAGCTTCACTACGCCGTCTGCATGCATGCCGACAGTCGGCGCGTACACCACCTGCCCACCGCTCATCGTGGGCGCGTCCGCACTCGCTGGGCGGATGCCGGTAATCTTCGCTGAGCCCGGTACAACCGAAATCGCCATGGACTGTACCTCAACGCGCCTGAAGTGGCCGTTTTGCAGGCGGGTGGACAATCAAGTAGTGTCCGCCGGCTGACGTTCGTTTCAACTTGCTCGTAACGGCTCGCTGATCCCGAGCGGAGGGTCTCCCGAACCTTGCTCGGCGCGCCGCACCTAGGAAGCCAAAAGAACATCCCTCGTCCTGGCACGCGCAATCCCGGCACAGACCTGCACCCCAGGGATCGCTGCACGAAATCCCCGGCCCAGAGCTGCTAACCGCCCAGCCCGTCGACTCGCTAAGATGGTTCCAGTCCATGCCGCTTCTTGATCCCACTCCGTCCCCCGTTGCGCACGCCGACTTCGCCGCTCTCGAGTGGGAGCCGTTGCTCGCCCTTCTCGCCGGCTTCACCGCTTCTCCGGTGGGCCGCGCCGCGATTCTTGCCCTCACCCCTTCCACCGACGCCGAATGGATCTCTCGCCAGCACCGTCTCGCTGCCGAACTCCGCCTTCTGCTCGACGAACAGGTGTCCATTCCCCTCGGCGGTCTCATCGACCCCACGCAGCTGGCCGCAAAGGCTCGCATCCCCGAAGTGGCCCTCGAATCCGCTGAATTGCAATCGGTTGCCCGCCTCGCCAACGACATTGCCGCTTGGCAATCGCTCCTGCAATCGCCGCCCGCCCGCGTCGCCGGCCGTTTGCCCGAGCTCTCCGCCATCTCCGCCGCGCTCACCATTCCGCTGCGGCCGTTGGCCGAATCCATCGAGCGCAAGATCCAGCCTGACGGATCCCTTGCCGACGACGCCTCGCCTGAACTCGGCCGCATCCGCCGCGAACAGGACCGCCAGCGCCGCGTCATCGAAGAATCGCTCCGCTCGGCCCTGCGCAAGCTTTCCTCCGAAGGATCGACACAGGATGACGTCATCACCATCCGCGGTGACCGATTCGTCATCCCCGTTCGCAGCGAACTCAAGCGGCGCGTCTCCGGCGTCGTGCATGGAGCCAGTTCCTCCGGCCAGACCGTCTACCTCGAGCCCCTCGAGACCATCGAGCAGAACAATGAGCTGGTCCGGCTTTTTGAAGAAGAACAGGCCGAGATCCATCGCATCTTTGTCGGCCTCACCCGCCAGGTCGGCACCTACGCGACCGCCCTGGTGGAGGGCGCCCGAGTGCTGGCCCTCGTCGACAGCCTGCTGGCCCGGGCCCGCTTCGCCCGCGACTTCGACTGTGTTGTCCCCAGTACCGCGACCGACACCCTCACCCTGACCGCTGCGCGCCATCCGCTGCTCGAAAAGCGCCTGCGCGCAAGTGACGGGAAGGTGGTGCCGCTGACTCTTGAGCTAACCACCGAACATCGCCAGTTGATCATCAGCGGACCCAATACCGGCGGCAAAACCGTGACCCTGAAAACCGTTGCCCTGCTCAGCATGATGGCGCAGGCCGGCATTCCGGTTCCCGCCACCTCGGCCAGCTTTCCGCTGTTCACCGCGTTTCTGGCCGACATCGGTGACGCCCAGTCAATTGAAGCCGCACTCTCCACGTTCTCTGCGCACATCACCAATCTCGATCGCCTCGCGCGCCTGGCCGACACCCATTCGCTGGTGTTGCTCGATGAACTCGGCTCCGCCACCGACCCCGAAGAAGGCTCAGCCCTGGCAGTCGCGGTGGCCGGCTTCTTTCTTGCCGCCGGCGCGTGGTCGCTGATCTCTACCCACCACACCTCGCTGAAGGTCTATGCGGAAAACACCTCCGGCGTGCTCAACGCCGCGGCCGGCGTGGATGAAGTGACCCTGGTGCCGAACTACCAGCTTCGCCTCGGTGTGCCCGGTGCTTCTGCCGGTATCGCCACCGCTGAACGCCTCGGCCTGAACCCCACCATCATTTCGGCCGCGCGCCAGCGACTCGGATCGCAGCAGGTCGATATCGCCCGCTTTCTCGACCGCCTCCACAACCAGCTCACCCAGCTCGAAGAAGAACGCAAGACGGCACGGGAACAGCAATACGCGCTCAACCAGGAACGCGCCCGCCTGGCCCGCGAGGGCGACGTGGAACTGCGCAATCGCACCCGGGAACTCGAACAGAAGCTGGCATCGCTCATGAAGGAATTTGAGTTTCAGATGCGTGAAAACGTCCGCGCCATCGAAGATCGCGCCGCCCAGCAGAAGCTGTCCAAAGAAGCCGAGCGCCGCATCACCCGCCTGCGCCGGGAATTTCAGGAGAGCTTCAACCAGACCGTGGTTGCCCACCGTACCGGGGCCGACCACAATGACGCCAATGCCCAGCCCCACCTCCTCAAGCACGTTGCCGCCGGCGACCAGGTCCGCATCAAGTCATTGAACAAAATCGGCATAGTGCAGCGCGAAGTCGAAAAGGACGTGTACGAAGTCGCGCTCGGCCCCATCAAGATGCGAGTCAAGAAGGACGACCTCGCCGAGGTGCCGCGCGTTCCGGAGCCTCGCCCCGGTGAGCGCGCCGATCCGCTGGCCGCCGCCCGCCGGCAGAAGAACGTACAGGTCTCCGTCACCAGCGCCAACACCGACGACATGCGCATGGAAATTAACCTCATCGGCCGCACCGTCGATGAAGCCACTGAGGAGTTGGAGAAATATCTCGACCGCGCCTTTCTGGCCGGCCTTCCCCGTGTCCGAATTATCCACGGACACGGTGCCGGCATCCTCCGCCGCGGCGTGCGCGACTTCCTCAAGTCCCACCCCCACGTCGCCACCATCGCCGAAGCTCCCCAGAACGAAGGCGGCCAGGGCGCAACGCTAGTGGAACTCAGACAGTAGTTGCAAAATCGCTACGTTGTAGCTACGCTGGAGTTGCGAGATTCAAATTGCAGGATGTAGTTTTTGAAGCACTTTATTGCCTTGGAAATCTCATCTTTTCTGTAAACAGACTCAGAACTGTTTTCAGAAGTAATCCGTTACGCGGAGAGATCCAATCATGAAAGTGTTTCAGTTCGATTGGGATGAAAAGAACATCCGCCATTTGGCTCGACATAAAGTCTCGTCGACAGAAGCAGAGCAGGTCATCATTAACAAGCCGCTGGACCTCGAAGCGTAACTTCGCAACGGCGAAGATCGGATCCCGCAAATCGGCGAGACAGGCGCGGGGAGAGTCCTCGTGGTCGTCACAACATACCGCGGCAACAAAATTCGCGTCATTACCGCATGGCCGACCAACAAAAACTATCGACGCTATTTCCAGTCGATGAAGAGGAATGGCAATGTTGGAAGAATTGAAGAACAAGACCTTCGCGAGTGAAGCAGAAGAAGCCGCCTGGTGGGAGTCCAACCAGGACGGGCTGCTTGAGGATTTCAAAAAAGCGACCGCGGAGGGGCGCGTGGGGATCGGCACGGTTGCCAAAAGAGCAGCATTGCCCTCGACCACCATCCGCCTCGATCCTGAAGACATCGCCAAGGCGCGCGTCCAAGCGGCGGAACGTGGAATCCGCTACCAGACCTACCTGAAGATGATCATCCACGAAGCACTGCGCAATGAGGAACAGAAACGCAAAGCTTCGTAGCCCGGGTGTCACATCCCCGCTGTGCTAATCTGGGCGCGCATTCTTCCCGAGGCCCGCATGCGCCAAAACCGATCCGTCCCGCCATGCCCCGTAATCCCCGTTCTCCGCTACCCCGACCCCAGCATTGCTGCAGAGTGGCTCGGCAAAGCATTCGGGTTCACCGTTCGCTTGCGCATCGCTAATCACCGCATCCAGATGCGCGCCGGTGAGGGCTGCTTCACCATCGCCGAAGGCGACATCGTCCCCAACCATTCCTGCGTTGTCCAGGTCCGCATTGAGAACGCCCAAGCACATTGCGAACGCGCCCGGCAGGCAGGCGCCATCATCCTGACAGAGCTTACGGACCACATGTATGGCGAGCGTCAGTACAACGCGGAAGACTTTTATGGCCACCGGTGGGACTTTACCGAGACGCTGTCCGACGTAGACCCGGGGACCTGGGGTGGCACCCCGGAAAACCTCTGACCGCGTTGTAAGGGAAAATTGACGGATGGGGCACGCGGGCCTGCATCCCCGTTCGCTATCATCATGTTCAGTCTCGAAGCGAGGAAAATGATGCGAAAACTGAGTTTCATCCTGGCCCTGTGCCTTGCGGCCGTCGCCGCAGCAGCTGAGCCCAAGAGTCTTTATGACTTCAGCATGCGGTCGATCGACGGGCAGCAGGTCAGCCTCAAGAGCTACAGCGGCAAAGTGGTAATGCTGGTCAACGTCGCCAGTCGCTGCGGCTTTACTCCCCAATACACCGCCCTCGAAGCGCTCTACGAAAAGTACAAGGACAAGGGGTTCGTCATCGTCGGCGTGCCCGCCAACAACTTCGCCCAGCAGGAACCCGGCACCGACCAGGAAATCAAGAAGTTCTGCAGTTCGAAGTACAGCGTCACCTTCCCCATGATGTCCAAGGTTTCGGTGCTCGGCGACGACGAAACGCCGCTCTACAAGTTCCTGACCGACAAGTCTGCTAACCCCCAGGTGGCCGGCGACATCAAGTGGAATTTCACCAAGTTTCTCTTTGATCGCAACGGCAAGCCCGTCGCGCGCTTTGAACCCGCGGTCACGCCCGACTCGCCCCAGGTTCAGGCCGCCATCCAATCAGCACTGGGCAAGTAGCGACGCTGCGCCCCGGGGTGCACCGGACCTGCCAAAATACACCCCGCGTCGGAAGCTCCTACATCCCCTTCAACAGCTTCACCAAGCGCGCGAACCCCTGTTCGCGCGCCGTCTTGTTCCCGGGGACAGTGTTTCCGGGATCCTCTCCCGCACGCATGAACCCATGCCCCGCGCCCTCATAAGTTACCGGATCATAAGTCTTGCCCGCCGCCTTCATGGCTGCCGTCGTAGCTGGAATTGACGCGTCCACCCGGGCGTCGTTGCCCCCGTAAAACCCGTAGACCGGGGCGGTTACCCCCGAAACATCGTCCGGTCCCGTCCCGTAAAACACAAATGCCGCGGACAAGTCCTTACGGTGGGCCGCAAAGGCAAACGACTTCGCTCCGCCCCAGCAGAACCCCGCTACCGCGATCTTGCCGTTACCCGCGGGTAGTTTCTTGGCATAGTCTGCAGCCGCGTCGAGATCGGCCATGACCGCGCTTGGATCCAGCCCAGAAACCGCTTTCACCGAAGCATCCTGGCTGGGAAATTCGCTCGACCCACCCCCGTTCGGGCCCATGCCCGTGAGAAGGTCCGGCGCGATCACGATGAAGCCCTCCCCGGCCAGTTCATCTGCCATCTCCTTGGCCCAGTCGCTCAGACCGAAAATCTCGTGGATCATCACCACCACCGGCGCCTTGCCCTTGGCTTCGGGATAGACGACCAGAGCCTGCACAGTGCGATCGCCATGCTTGAGCGGAACATACTCCCGGTGCCGCGGCGATGCTTCCAGCCGGGTTTTAGCCCAATCCTGGGCGTGGATACTCAAAACTGCCGTAAACAGCACGAGAAGCGTCGCGAAGCGCATTTTGCGGACAAGCATAGTGCCCCTCAGTCTAGCCGGACGTCTTCCCTCCGGCAAGGACCTTCGCCCCCCAGTCTCCCCATCAGGCTATCGCCGTTTCCGGCACAGCCGAAATGGCGATAGCTTAACCCTGAATCGAGCCCGATCGCTGTTTCCGATCTAAAACAAGGCTTGATCCGTCTGCTTAGCTCCAGTCAAACTCCTCAATCTATGAGCGTTATATTCATCTTACGGACCATGAGTAAATCACACTCATATTTTGTGCATCGTGTGTGCTATAGTTTTCATCAGATGCATTGAACGGCTCGGAGCACCGCTCCTTAGCCGCAAAATTTCTCGAATCATCTGGAGGAACACAAGTCATGGCAATCAATCGTTGGGATCCCTTTCGTGAAGTCGTCGCGCTGCAGAATCGCGTGAATTCCCTCTTCCGCGAAATGAATGAAGGAGACAGCCCGCTGACGACTGCCAGCTTTGTGCCGGCTGTCGACATTTACGAAGACGCCAACAAGGTCGTCCTCAAACTCGAAGTCCCGGGCATGCAGGAAAAGGACCTCGACATCCGCGTGGAAAACAATACGCTGACCGTCAAGGGCGAACGCAAGTTTGAAAAGGACGAGAAGGAAGAGAACTTCCATCGCATCGAGCGGCGCTATGGCACCTTCTATCGGGCCTTTACCCTGCCGTCTACGGTCGATACCGAGCACATCAACGCCAGCTACAAAGATGGCATCCTAAAGCTCGACCTGAGCAAGAAGGCCGAGGCGCAGCCCAAGCAGATCAAGGTGAACGTGGGCAGCCAGAACATGGAACACAAAGAAGAGCCCCAGTTGGTGGGTGCGCGGTAACAACGGAGCAGCTTGTAGCTGCTTCCATCCAGGCCGCCCCCTTTGGTTCTTGAGAGGGCTGGCGGCAAAGATCACGGCGCCGGGGCGACGTTCTAGCCTGCCCCGGCGCTATTGTTTATGCAACGCCTGGGGAAGAACAAAATTTTGTAAGGGGGCGCTTCATCCGGCGTCCGGCATCAAAAACCGGGAGACCAGGACCCGAAGCCAGGAGCTAACCAAATGGCAATTCGTTGGGAAAAACTGACCGTCAAATCGCAACAGGCGATGCAGGGAGCGCAAGAGCGCGCCGCTGAGCTCGGCAATCCCGAGATTCAGCCCGTCCACCTGTTGCTGGCGCTCGTCGAAGATCGCGAGGGCGTCATTCCCGCCGTGCTGGGAAAGATCGGGGTTCCCATCGAACGGCTGGAAAGCACCCTCCGCGACATCGAACAGAAACTACCCCGGGTGGCCGGATCGTCGTCGCAGCCCGGTATCAGCCAGACGCTGAACAAAGTCGTCGAACAGGCCTTCAAAGAGGCCGCCAATTTCAAGGACGAGTACATCTCGACCGAACACCTTCTGCTGGGCGCCGCCAGCCAGAAGGGCGATGCGGCGCGCGAAGCCCTGGTCGGACTCGGAGCCACCCACGAGGCAATCCTGCAGGCTCTCACTGCTGTGCGCGGTTCCCAGCGTGTCACCGACCAGAATCCCGAAGGCAAGTTTCGCGCCCTCGAGAAATACGCCAAGGACCTCACTGAACTGGCCCGCCGCGGCAAGCTCGACCCCGTCATCGGCCGCGATGAAGAAATCCGCCGCGTCATCCAGGTCCTAAGCCGCCGCACCAAGAACAACCCGGTACTGATCGGCGAGCCAGGCGTGGGCAAAACCGCCATCGTCGAAGGCCTCGCCCGCCGCATCGCTTCCGGCGACGTCCCCGAGGTCCTCAAAGACAAGCGCGTCATCTCCCTCGACCTTGGATCGATGCTGGCCGGAGCCAAGTACCGCGGCGAGTTCGAAGACCGCCTCAAAGCCGTGCTCAAGGAAATCGAGGAGTCCAACGGCCAGGTCGTGCTCTTCATCGACGAACTGCACACCCTCGTCGGCGCCGGCGCTGCCGAGGGCGCCATCGACGCCAGCAACATGCTCAAGCCGGCCCTCGCGCGTGGCGAACTGCGGGCCATTGGCGCAACCACGCTCAATGAATACCGTAAGTACATCGAGAAGGACGCTGCCCTGGAACGCCGTTTTCAGATCGTCTACGTCGGCGAGCCCAACGTCGAAGACACCATCGCCATTCTGCGCGGACTCAAAGAACGCTATGAGGCGCATCACAACGTGCGCATCAAGGACTCCGCGATCGTAGCCGCCGCCACGCTGTCGCACCGCTACATCTCCGACCGGTTCCTGCCCGACAAGGCCATTGACCTGGTCGACGAAGCCGCCGCGTCGCTGGCCATCCAGATCGGCTCGGTGCCGACCGAAATCGACCAGCTCGAGCGCGAAGCCACTTCGCTCGAAATCGAGCGCGCCGCGTTGAAGCGCGAAACCGACAAGAACAGCATCGAACGCATGGCAGAAGTTGAACGCAGCCTCTCCGACATCAAGGAAAGAGTCACCGCCCTGCGCGCTCGCTGGACCCAGGAGCGTGAAGCTATCACGCGCATTAGCGAACTTAAAAAGCAGATCGAAGCTCTGCGTTTCGAATCCGAGGAACAGACCCGCAAAGGCCAGCTCGAGCGCGCCGCGCAGATTCAGTACGGCGAGTTGCCGAGGCTCGAAGCGGAGTTGCGCAAGCTCAACGCCGCCCAGGACGTCTCAAAACAAGGCAACGGTACCGCTCGCATGCTCAAGGAAGAAGTGGACGAGGAGGACATCGCCCGCATCGTCAGCAAGTGGACCGGTATTCCCGTGTCGCGCATGCTCGAAGGCGAAGTCAAGAAGCTGGTGAAGATGGAACAGCGCCTGCGCGAGCGCGTGGTTGGCCAGGATGCGGCCCTCACGGTCGTCGCCAATGCCATCCGCCGTTCGCGGGCCGGCCTCAGCGATCCCAAGCGCCCCATCGGTTCGTTCATCTTTCTCGGACCGACTGGCGTGGGCAAAACCGAAACCGCCCGCGCCCTGGCTGAGTTCCTCTTCGACGACGAACAGGCCATGGTGCGCATCGACATGAGCGAGTACATGGAAAAACACGCCGTGGCTCGCCTCATCGGCGCGCCTCCCGGCTACATCGGATACGACGAGGGAGGGCAGCTCACCGAAGCCATCCGGAGGAGGCCCTATGCGGTCGTCCTCTTCGACGAAATCGAGAAAGCCCACCCCGACGTCTTCAACGTGCTTCTCCAGGTGATGGACGACGGGCGCCTGACCGACTCCAAGGGCCGCACCGTCGACTTCAAAAACACGGTGCTGATCATGACCTCGAACCTGGGCGCGGCGTTCCTGTCGAATGAGTCGCTTAAAACAGAACATGACTTCGACATGGCGCGCGAAAGCGTAATGCGCGTGCTGCGCGAACACTTCCGTCCCGAGTTCCTCAACCGCGTTGACGACATGGTCATCTTTAAGCCGCTGGGTCACGCGCAGCTCAACTCCATCCTCGATCTGCGCCTGGTGGAGTTGCAGAAGATGCTGGAAGACCGGCAGATCTCGCTGGAGCTCACCGAGTCAGCGCGTCAGCTAATCCTCGCTGCGGGTTCGGATGCGGCCTACGGAGCAAGGCCTTTGAAGCGCGCCCTGCAACGCATGGTGCAGGACCCGCTGGCCATGAAGATCCTCGACGGAGAGGTCTTGCACGGCGCGCACGTCCGCATCGACGCCGATCGCAACTCGAAGCAGCTGACGTTCGAGCCCATGGGCCGCGAAGCCATGGCTTGACCGCGGCTGAACCGGCCGCGGCTAGAGCGTTCACCCCCTCAACTCAAATGGCCTCGAAGGTTCGCCCTTCGAGGCCATTTCTTTTGGCACTTGTACCGGCAGACCCGGCAATTCCGAATTCCGTCACCGCTCTAACGGTTGAAGGGACCTTCTCATACTTGCGCCCCAACCGCCACGCCTGCTGCCGAACTCGATTCATCCTTATCGGCCGCCATCCGCGTCACCGTAATCGCTGTGATGTCATCCACCTGGCCGAACCGCCGCGCCGCCGCAACAATCTCCGAAGCCGAGAGCCGGCTCAGCAGCCGCGTGCGCTGAAACCCGAAAAGATCGCCCGCTGCGTTCTTCGCTTCCACCACGCCATTGGAAAGAAACAGTGCCCGGTTCTCCGGCGCCAGCCCCACCGTGTACTCCCGGTAGACCGCGTCCTCGACCAATCCCAGCGGAAGAGTGCCGGGTATATCCACCTCCGCTCCATTCACGTAGGGAGGCAGATGGCCCGCACTCGCGAAACGCAGTTCCGCTTCGCTTCCCAGCAACGCGCAAAGGCAGGTCGCAAACCCTCCAAACCCCGACTGCACCAGGGTGCGGTTTAGTTTCGAAAGCACCTCAGCCGGACCTCCGCTTACATCCTGCCGCAGGGCGCCCAGAACCGTAGCTACAACCATCGCGGCCCGCATCCCCTTGCAACTCACGTCCCCGATCACCAGCATGCTGATCTCAGGGGTGCGCTCCACCACCGCGAAGAAATCGCCGCCCACCTCCGCCGCCGGTATATACACAGGATCAATCCGCCACAGGCTTCCCGGAGTTTGCCGCGTAGACAGCAGAAGCATCTGCTGCAATTCCAGCCCCGCCTCCCGTTCCGAAGCCAGGCGCTGCTCCTCCTGCCGTCGCGCAAGCAGGTCGCGCAAATAAACCCAAAGCGTAATCAGCCCCGCAAGAAACATCGCCAGCGTGCTGAGATACCATCGCCAGCCCGCGATCTGGACAAACTGCGGAATCCGCGTCCAGCCCCGTATCTCGGCAGACACGGTCCAGCGCACCACAAAGAACAGCGCGAACCCCGCCGCAACCCAGCGTTCCCGATCCTTCGCCTTCCGCAAGCGCTGCACGACCAGAAATCCCAGCAGCAACTGCGACATGTCTACCGGCCAGCTGCGCACGAAGTTTCCGTTCGCCGTCCACCCCAGCAACAGGGCCAGGGCACACATCGGCCACACCCACATCGCCCATCGGCGCCGCGGGAAACGCATGGCTTGGAGGGCTGTAGCGACCAGCAGCGGCGAGGTGAACACCGCAAAGACCCAATCCCACGTCACGCCCTCAAAATATCGCCAGAACTGCTCTCCGGCAGCCAGTGCAAAATAAAACCCCATCAGCCTGAAAACGCGAAACTCGGGCGCTGTTCTCCATAGCACCAGGTAGACGGCGGCCAGACACACCGCCAGCACCCCGCATAGAAGAACTGGCGTTTCGCGGACACGTTCAGCCAGCATGCCCGCGTCTCCCAGCTGGAGGTCAGCCGCATGGCCGCGGCATACGCAGCACAACCAGATCAAACTCAGGGAACCTGCAAATCGTCTCACGCTCTTACGCAAATCTCTCCGCCTCGCGGGGATTCTGCAACGAAGGTTACACAGCCATGCCCGTCTAGCAAGCCATTTCCTAACATAACGAGCCGCAAGTCAGCGGAAATCCGCTCTCTGCACGAGCCGGAACGGGATCGTGTCCAGCACCTTTACAATGAAGCCTCGATGCTCGTCCTTTTCGGCCTTCCATCCACAATCGACTGGCGTTGGGTTTGGCTGCTTACTGCTGCATTCCTGGCCGGCGTCCTCAACGCGGTGGCCGGTGGAGGCTCGTTCCTGCTGTTCCCCGCCATGCTTTCCACCGGCATGCTCCCGGTGCAGGCCAACGCGACCAACACGGTTGCCCTATGGCCTGGACAAGTTACGTCCATCGCCGCTTACTGGAGTGACATCCTCAAAAATCGGCGCTTGGCGGTGCCAATGGGTCTGGCCGGCATGATCGGAGGTACGGGTGGAGCTCTGGTCCTGCTCAGCACCCCTCAGACCACCTTCATGCACCTGGTGCCGTGGCTTCTTTTGATCGCCGCTACCATCTTCGCACTCAGCCGCCCGGTAACCCGATGGATTGACCGCGTCAAGGCGGCACGGCACCGCAGCGCCGGCCTGGCTCCTGCTCCTCCCCGTCGCACCCTGGTCTTCTTCTGGACCGTGATTGTCTGTTTCTACATCGGCTATTTCGGTGCCGGCGCCGGGTTCCTCATCATCACTCTGTTGTCCCTCTATGGGTTTGAAGACCTGAATGAAATCAACGCTTTGAAGGTCGTTTCAACCACCGCCGCAAACGGCATCGCCTTCCTGATCTTCGCCATCGGCGGCCAGGTCGAATGGCGCTACTGCCTCCTTGCCATGCTGGCCTGCGCAATCGGCGGCTATACCTCTGCACGCTTCGCCCGCCTGATCCCTCAGCCGGTTTTGCGAGGAATCGTCATCGCCATCGGCTTCGGCATGGCCGGATGGTACTTCTACAAGACCAGCGGTCGGTGACCGCCTGTGAATGCAAGGCAACACCGTTCACCGTTCACCGTCCACCGTCCACCGTCCACCGTCCACTGTCCACTGTCCACCGTTCACCGTTCACCGTTCACCGCCACCGTCCGCCGTTAACCGTTCCCTGTCCACTGTTCCCTTGTCCACTGTCCACTGCCCTCCATCCCCTGTAAACTGTATCCATGAGCCACGAAGGGATTCGCATCGCCACCCCGGAAGAAATGGAGCGCCAGGCCGAGGCCGACCGGCCGCTGCCGCGCATCGCCATTACCCCGGAAAAGGTGCGTGTCCTGCTCACCGAGGGCAAGGGCCTCGAGATCGACTGGGCCGATGGTCATCGGAGCGCGTGGACCTTTGCCTGGTTGCGCAACGCCTGCCCCTGCGCCACCTGCATCGACGAGCGCAAGCAGCAGGGCCGCACCGCCGGACAGCCCAAAAGCAAGCCCGCCGAATTGCTCCCCATGTACGCGCCGCCAGCCAAGCCGGCCAGCGCCCACCCGGTGGGACGGTACGCCCTGCAGTTCAATTGGCTCGACGGTCACTCCGGCGGTATCTACTCCTGGGAATACCTGCGCCGCCACTGCCAGTGCCGCGAATGCACCTTCGCAGCCGCCGAAACCTCTGGCGTTCCGAACTAAACCCCACAACCTCCACTTACCCCGGTCTACTTTCCCCGAGGGCCTCGGCCCTAACGCCGCATGTGCGCCACCGGCCGGTAGGCCTCGTCCGGTATACGTGCCAGCGTCGAATCCCACACCCTTTCGCCCAGGCCGTAAAAGTGGCAGAAACTCATCATGAGCGGCCGCCATTTGTCGGGATCAATACGATTCACTTGCCCGGGTACCAGGATCGCGTCGTCAACGTAAGCCCTCACTACCCGAACCTCCAACGCCAGCGCCGTCGAAGCCTTGTCCGGCCGCGTGCCAAACGGGTGGACTGCTTCCAGAACCGCCTCCAGCTGCACCGGGCATTCCACCAGGCGCGGGGGAGCTACCAGTTCCGAAGCCACATCCGTCAGTCCGGCCACCCCCAGCTTGTCCTTCTCGTGCCGGTAGCCCATCGCGGCCTTGTGCGGGGGAACCGGGTCCGACCCGGTCAATCGCGCCAGCCTGTTCACCGCCGCAACCTGGTGTACCGATGGCAGGTTAAGCACGCACTCTTTTTCTCGCAGCAGGTTCTGCGCTGTGTGGCCCTTGGCCCCCAGCCCCAGCATGCAGTTCCACCCCAGCCACCAGGCCGAGGACATGGGCGCAACGTTGATGCTGCCGTCCTGGTTGCGCGTGCTAAGCAGGACCACCGGAGTACCAAAATAGAGAATGGAAGGCTCAATCGCAATGTGCATGCACCAAAGATCGCGCGCCCCCGCCTCCGCAGGCCACCCGCTTCTTGCCCGTAATTCGCAAACCTTGCTGTGAATTCGCAAATCTTGTTGTGATAGACCGGTTGCCCGTTCATTGTTGCCCGTTCATTGTTCAGTCGGAGACACCCGCCCCCCCCCCGGCACGGTACCGCGTAGTCCGGATGCGGACCGTCCGGCACGCCCGCCAGCAGATCGAAGACCAGCCGCACGTTCTCGGAACGGATCCCCACCGGCCCATTCAGACTAGCGGCAACGGGCCCAGGTCTCCGCTCCACACCAGTTTCCCGTCCGCCCGAACCGTCAACTCATTACCGGTAATCCGCGCCGCCTGGGCATGCCTCTCCCCCTGCCGCATCGTCGGCGCAGGAGCCGCCTTTCGAGGCTCGAGGTTGGTATATCCGTGATTGCCGCACTCGGCGCTGGTGGTTTGCCCCGGGGTTGCTCTCGACCGAAACCACCACGCGCGATTTAGGCGTGAATCGCCACATCGCATAGACCAGGTTGCAGGCGTTCTGCGCCCGCAGCTTCAAGCCAAATTGCTCCCAGACTTCGCCCGACCTCAGCCTGGACGTCACCTCGGTAGGCCCCTCGAAAGTGAAACGCGCTTCAATGGCCTGCGCCGTCCATTCCGGCCTCCTCACACAACGCCAGAGGCAGCGGCGGCTACCAGCCCCCGTGTCCCCGCGCCATCGTCACCGCTTCGCTTGCGTTCCCCGCCACCAGCAGCAGTGCCCGGTTTTCCGGCTTTAGAAAACCCGCTCTTACGGTCGAGTCGAGAAATGCGAGAAGTCCGTCCCAGTACCCGGCCGTGTTGATCAAGATGCATGGCTTGGTGTGCAGGCGCAACTGTGACCAGGTAATGATCTCGAGCAGCTCGTCGAGCGTGCCATACCCGCCCGGCAGGATCAGGAAGGCATCGGCCAGCGCGACCATTCGCGCCTTGCGCTGATGCATGGTTCCTACCGTCTCCAGGCGAGAAAGACCCGCATGTGCGATCTCCCGGCCGGCCAGAATCTCGGGCAGGACTCCGATCACTTCGGCCCCGCCGGCCAGGGCAGCATCTGCCACCGCGCCCATCAGCCCGACATTGGCCCCGCCATAGACCAGTCCCAGGTCCGCCTCGGCCAGCGCCGATCCCAGCGCAGCCGCCTCCGCTTTGTAGACCGGATCGCAGCCGTCTGCCGAACCACAATACACGGCAATACGGCGCAATTTCTTAGGGGGAGTCATTTGCCTTCAGCATAGCGCGGCCACGCAGAGATGTTCGCACGCACCAACTTCTGAGGCCATTAGTCAGCCTTTTTAAAATACAAAATCGTTGCTGGATGCACAAGGCGCGCGCCGCCCGGCCTACAGACTACTCAAAATCTACTCTAATGTTTTCAGGAATTACTCAGGTCGCGGAGCTTAGATTCCGACGCCGAACTCACTGGTCGACCGGGCGCCTGCATGGGCATAGAAATCATAAGGCGTGCGGTGATGAAATTTGTAGCGGGACCGAATTTCGAACCCCAGATAGATTCCGACCGTGGCCACAGCCATCCCCATGGAGAACCAGCCGATTACCCGCAGCGCCTTACGCTCGCTCAACTCGTCGATTTCTGCCGCAAGGCTTTCCGGTTCCATGGACATCCGCAACTGCCCTCCTACGGGAATGATAGCGCAGTTCCTGCTGCGCTGGGCCTGGCTGTGGGACGCTCCGAGCATGGATTGGTTATTGCACCATGTCGATGCGGGAGAGCAAATTGGCCTTTTCTTTTTCGGGAAGAAAACTGGCCTGAATGGAGTTGGATGCGAGCCGGCGCAGTTCTTCCACGTTAAAATCCTGCTCGCTGTGGGCCAGCACATATTCATTTTCCACATCGGATCCAAAAAAAGCCGGATCATCGGAATTGAGAGTCACCAGCAGTCCCTCATCGAAATAGCGCCGCAGCGGGTGCTCACGGAACGATGGGCACACCCCGGTGCGCACGTTCGACGTCGGGTTCAGTTCCAGCGGCGTGCCGCGCATCTTCAGCTCCCGGACCAGGTCCGGATCCCGCCAGGCAGACAGTGCATGCCCAATCCGTTCCGATCCAATTGCCAACGCCTCCCGGATCGCCTCCGGCCCGGTCGTTTCCCCTGCATGATCGGTCAGCCGCAACCCGTCGCGCGCTGCCTGCGCGTAGAGTTCGCGAAAGGGTTCTGAACCTGCCCGCCGCTCGTCGCCGCCCAGGCCGATCCCTACGATCGATGGGTACTGCGCCCGCATCTCCGCCGCCTTGCCGAACACCACACCCGCCTCTTCCACCGTGAAGTGCCGGACCGCGTCGAAGATCCAGTAGAGAGACAGCCCCAGTTCTCGGCGCGCCTTCACGCGCGCCCGCTCCAAGCCCTCGAAGATGGGTTCGAAGCAGTATGGGTCGTAATTTCGCCACATGTAAATAACGCCCACGGAGATGTACACCTCCGCGTGGACCACCCCCTGCTCCGCCAGCCGCTGCAGCATCCGCCACGCGGCCAGTTCGTAGGCCTCGGCACCCGACAGCAGCCGCGTCACCGCTTTGAAGGCCTCAATGAACCCGGTGAAGTCGGTGAATTGATAGAGTGCCTCGGCCGCGGGAAGGGTCAACGGATTCTCGTCCTGCCGCTTGCTCAGTTCCACCAGGGTGGAGGGAAGAATCGTTCCCTCGAGATGCAGGTGGAGCTCAGCCTTGGGGAGTCGGCGCACGAACGCCCGAATATCGTCCATGGATCCAGTTTAAGTGGTGCGCGAAGTACGTTGTCACCCAGCATCGCCTCAGGGCCGGGGCATTTTCCCACGCAGCCGCTTGAGAACGTTGGGTGGCACCAGGCCCGTAATGTCGCCGCCGAAACTAAACACTTCTTTGACCATCCGCGAACTGATAAACGAATAACGCCCTGCCGGCTGCAAAAAAACCGTTTCGATTTCCGGGGCCAGGCGCCGGTTCATGAGCGCCATTTGAAATTCGTACTCGTAATCGGAGATCGCCCTGATACCCCGCAACACCGCGGTGGCCTGTTGCTGCCGGGCAAACTCCACCATCAGCCCGTCAAACATGGCTACCGACACGTTCCCGAGCCCGCGCGTCACCTCGGTAAGCATCTCGACCCGCTCGGCCACCGGGAAGAGTGGGTCCTTTCCGGGGTTGTTCAGAACCGCCACCGCCAGGTGACCGAAGATCTTCGCTCCGCGCTGAATCAGGTCCACGTGCCCGTTGGTAGGCGGGTCAAAGCTGCCGGGATAAAGGGCTTTCACGACCATGCGGGGTGCTCCAAGGGGATTCTAGCAGCGCCCCGATGGGCCCTCATTCGTTTAGGTCGCCGGCGAAGGAGTCGGAACCGGCTTTGCCGTCGATCTCTTGACCGCCACCGGCGCGTCGCGCGAAACCATGTACACCGACACCACCGTAATATCATCGTTTTGGCCGAAGCGCTTTGCAGTCTGGGCAATATACCTGGCAGGCTCGTTGCTCACCTGTTGCGTGCGCTCAAACCCAAATAGCTCGCCGCGCTCATTGGCCGCCTCCACCACCCCGTCCGACAGGAAGATCAGGCGATCGCCCTGTTGCAGCTGGAACGTCGCCCGTTCGTAGGTCATGCCGTGAACCACTCCCAGCGGCAATCCCGGCGGCAGCTCCATCTCGCGCCCGTCGCGATAAGGGCTCAGATGCCCAGCATTGGCGATCTCCATGACCCCGTCGCGATAGATGCGCGCGCAAAGGCAGGTGGCAAACGAAGCCACAACGTCCTTGTTCCGCATCCCCCCGGGACCTGACGTCGCCCCCAGCATCACGTGGTTCAAGTGGCTCAGAATGGTTGCCGGCTCGTGCGACAACTCATTCCGGAAAGCGCCCACCAGGGTGCTGGCGTTCATGGCCGCCTGCAGCCCCTTGCCGCTCACGTCGCCCACCACGATCATCACCGAGCCGTCCTCGACCGGCTGCACCTGGAAAAAGTCCCCTCCCACTCCATTAACCGGGATGTAGGCGCTCTCCAGCATAAAGTGGTTGTTCGAAGGCAGTTCGGTCGGAATCAGCATGGCCTGCACGCTGCGCGCCGCGGCCATCTCCGCGTTTGACCGCTGCTCCTCCTGGCTGACCCGCACAAACCGGTACAGGATCACCGCGATCAGGCTGGAGAGAAACACCGTGTAGGTGATGATGGTAGTTCCAAACGAGATCGGCCCGAGATTGAAGCTGTGCGACGCAAACATGTCCGAGATCCAGTGCTTGCTGACCAGGAACTCCAGCACACTGTCGATAGAGTCCGCCGTCGCCGCGAGAAAAAACGGAACCAGCATGATGCCAGCTTCCCTGAAACCGCGCCGCCACGCCCGGAACAGCAGGAAACACACCGTTCCGCAGAACACCACCTCGGCGGTGATAGACAAAACATCGTGGACCTGTTGCAGCCCCATCAGCGACAGGATCGGCAACAGCAGCACCGCCACCTGAAATGAGCGCGCGAAGCGCCGATCTTCCGTGCTCGTAAAACGCAACACGAATTCCAGCGTGACAGCCATGAAAACGCGGCCCAGCCAGCCGTCTACAATGCCGGTCGGCGTTGCCGGCGTCAGCCCCAGGTCGTTGATGATGCCGACCACTCCTCGGACGGTCATGGTCAGGCTCAGCAGCGCCAGCCACAGGTATTCGGAATGGTGGCGCTGGGCCAGGTACAGGATCGCGCCCAGTGCCGCGACGCCCAGGAACAGAAACGACAGCACCAGTGCGGCGATAATCTGCTGATTCCAGTGCCGCGCAATCGCCAGCGCCAGCCGGTCCGCAACATCAGAAGGCGCACCGATCTCCACCCGCTCCAGCAGTCCGTGCGAAATGGGAATCCCCGGCGCCGCCCAGCTTCGTATCGCCACCACCACGTCGCCCGATCCCGACGGCGGCAGGGGAATTACGAAAGGCGGCGACTGGTACATCCTCGGCTGATCGGTCATTCCCTGCGTATGCCCGACTTCCACACCGTTCAGAAACACCGCCAGTTGTCCCACCGAGTGGGTCGAAACCAGCATTTGTGGCGGTTCCGCACCATTGCTCGCATGGAACTCCGGCGGCTTGATGCGGAGCCGGTACCAGCCGTAACCGGCATACGTCTCGAATCCCTGGTCGGCCAGAGTCTTGCCCAGCGTCACAGTCGGCCAGCTCGAATCGTCAAAAGCCGGATCCGCCCAGCGTGGATCGTCGCCAATCTGGAACCGCCATGGGCCGTCGAGCTTGACAATCCCATGCATCGCCGGGCCCGGGCCGTTGGATGGCGCCGCAGCGGCCTGCGACGCTGCAGCCTGAACCGCCGGAGGCGGAGCACCCATGACCTGAGCCGGTCCAGCGGCCAGCGCCCCGCATGCCAGCGCCGCCCCCAGCAGCATCCAGGTGGATCGGCGCGCGGCTCGTTCCGGAAAGTTCATTCGTCTCTCAGTTTAGAGCAGTGCTGATAGCGTTCGCGTTGACAAGCCGCTACTTGAAAAGTGAGTCGGGCGTCTCCCCGGTCCGGGCTGCCCGACCGAAACAGAATTGCCTTAATAAACAGCAGTGCCCCGGATCGGTCTCTGACCCGGGGCACTGGTGGTGTCCTGCTGATCTTGCTTCGGCGCGGATCAGCCGCGGCGTACTCTCACCGCTTCCTTGGCCTCGGCCGGTCCTGCCGCCGGAACTTCCGGCACCTCGGCCTTGGCTGTTCCGACGTTGAGCTTCTTGCGCAGTTCCGCATCCATCCTGGCAAAGGTGTCGCGGTTCTCCTTGAGGAACGAGCGCGTGTTCTCTCTGCCCTGCCCGATGCGTTCCCCGGAGTAGCTGTACCACGCGCCTGACTTCTCCACGATGTTGTTGGCGACCGCCAGGTCCAGCACGTCGCCTTCGCGGCTAATGCCTTCCCCGTAAAGAATGTCAAACTCGGCCTCCCGGAACGGAGCCGCCACTTTGTTCTTTACGATCTTGACCTTGGTCCGGTTCCCCGTGACCGCATCGCCTTCCTTGATGGCCGCAATGCGCCTGATGTCCACGCGCACCGAAGAATAAAACTTCAGCGCCCGGCCGCCCGTCGTGGTTTCGGGATTGCCGAACATCACCCCGATCTTCTCGCGGATCTGGTTGATGAAGATCAGAGCCGTGCGGCTCTTCGAAACCGTGCCGGTCAGCTTGCGCAGCGCCTGCGACATGAGCCGTGCCTGCAGCCCCACGTGCGAATCGCCCATCTCGCCATCCAGCTCGGCCTTGGGCACCAGCGCTGCCACCGAGTCCACCACCAGCACATCGATCGCCCCCGAGCGCACCAGCGCCTCAGTGATTTCCAGCGCCTGCTCGCCCGAGTCGGGCTGCGAAACCAGCAGGTTGTCCACGTCCACGCCCAGTTTCTTGGCATAGCTCGGATCCAGCGCGTGCTCGGCGTCCACAAACGCGGCCAACCCGCCGTTCTTCTGCGCTTCGGCAATAATCTGCAGCGTAATGGTCGTCTTGCCCGAGGACTCCGGCCCGTAAATCTCCGTCACCCGGCCCCGCGGAATCCCGCCCACGCCCAGCGCCGCGTCAAAGCTGATCGATCCGGTTGAGATCACCGCGATCGGCAGCAGCGCCTCGCGCGAGCCCAGGCGCACAATCGAGCCTTTTCCAAACTGCTTTTCAATCTGGCTGAGGGCAAGTTCTACAGCTTTGGCACGGTCGTCCTTCGCGCGCTCGTCGGCAATCGCCATGGGAGGTCTCCTTCTGCAGCACTCCGAGGCGTTTTCCCAAACGAATTTCCCGTTCAGGGATGAGCAAAATAATGCGAGCCTGAAATGCGTTTCAGAATGGGATTGTAGCAGTCTGATACATACAAAGACAGGAGAAAAGCGAAGAAAAGGCGATACTCTCCTGATACCTGTGGCCGCCATCACAAACACCGGCTAAATGGTGCCCGAACTGAAGATCATTCGGGCAAAAGACCCCAGAAATCCGCACGCTTTGGTGGCCGGCTTCTGAAAACTTCTCAAGTCCCCTGCTTACGCCACCACCGCGTCCGTCGCCAGTTCCTCCACCACCTGCCGTGCCGCGGCAGCCACCACGTCCACAATCTGCTCCGCGTCTCCCCGCGTCAGGATCAGCGGCGGCGCAAAACCTACCGCCTCGCTTTGCGGCATGGCCCGGGTGATGACGCCTCGCTCCCGCGCCGCCGTCGCGATGCGGTAGGCCACCTTTAACCCCGGATCGAACCTGCGTTTCGTCGCCGGATCGGCCACGAAATCTACCGCCAGCATCAGCCCCACTCCTCGCACTTCCCCGGTGATCGGCAGCCCGTCGAACGCTTCGTGCAACAGGCCAAGCATGTACGCGCCTACATCCCGCGCGTTCGCCGGCAAGTTCTCGTTCTCGACAATGTCAAGGTTGGCGTTGGCCGCCGCCACGCTGATCGGATGCCCGGTATAGGTGTACCCATGCGGAAACGCTCCCGCCGACTCCGCCCCATCCTCGATCACCCGAAACACCCGCTCGCTGATAATCGACGCCGACAACGGCGCATACGCCGACGTGATGCCCTTGGCCACGGTTACCAGGTCAGGCTCGATCCCATACGTCTCGCTGCCGAACATCCGTCCCGTGCGTCCGAAGCCGGTGATGACCTCATCGGCAATCAGCAGAATCTCGTACTTGCGCAGCACCGCCTGGATGGCTTTCCAGTACCCTGCCGGCGGCGGCACCAGCCCTCCCGTCCCCAGCACCGGCTCGCCGATAAACCCGCCGATGGTCTCCGGATCCTCGCGCACGATCAGGGCTTCCAGTTCCGCCGCCCGCCGCGCCGAGAACTGCGCTTCCGTCTCCCCTGCCTCCGCACCCCAGTAGTAGTGTGGAGCCCCCGTGCGCAGCACCGCAGGCACCGGCAGGTCCATCAGGCTGTGATAGAGGCTCAGCCCCGTCATCGAGCCCGCCATCACGGTGTTGCCGTGATAGCCGCGCTCCCGGGCAATGATCCGCTTCTTGCGCGGCTTGCCCAGCAGGTTGTGGTAATACCACACCAGTTTTGCCTGGGTTTCGTTCGCGTCCGATCCCGATGTCCCATAGAACACCTTGCTGGGCTTGCCCGGCGCCATTCGTATGAGGCGATCCGACAACCGGATCATCTCTTCCGTCGAATGCCCGGCGTACGTGTGAAAGTACGCCAGTTTATGCGCCTGTCGCGAAATGGCGTCGGCCACTTCGTGCCGGCCGTAACCGATGTTCACGCAATACAGCCCGGCAAACGCATCGATCAGCTCCCGCCCGTCGATATCGCGAATGCGGATGCCGCTCGCCGATTCCATCACCGTCGGCCTCAGTTTCCCTTGTGCAAAATCAGCCGCGTTGGTAGCGGGATGAAGAACCGAAGCGCGGTCCAGGGCAGCAAGCCCAGCCGCATCATGAATTGGCTGCATGGCAATCCTTTCGAATATCTCAACCGATGCTGCTGGGGAAAATACAGCGTGGTGCGAGTACGGCCCTAGACTGCGTAAGCGCCTATGCGCGCCTCGCGCTCCGTCAGTGCGTCGCAATCGCGGTCCAGCTTTTCATAAGCGGCATCGTGGTCTTTGCGAAACGCGCGGAAGGCGCTCTCGCTGGTCCAGCGGTCAATAGTCAGATAGCTGCCCGGCACATATGCGTCACGCAACAGCTCCGTGCCGCGATAGTCCGGCGAAGAGCGGAATAAAGATGCCCACACACCCTCCGGTCCATACGCGGCTTCGAAGGCCGCAACCTTGTCCTCGGCTATCTCGAACTGCCACACCACGATGAACATGCTAACCCCAGTCATCTTTATCCTAGCGCAGCCTTGCCCGCGGTTTGTTGCGGTCAGTTGAAGCTTCGCGGCAAAGAAACACCACACGAAACTAATTCCCGCATCGGCACGAGTGCGCCAGCACCTCGGCAAAATGCAGCGCCTGCTTGTGGCCAAGTTGTGCAATCTGTTCGCGGCAGCTGAACCCGTCCGCAACTACGATGGTGAGCGAATCCGCTCCCCGCACTGCCGGCAACAATCCCTGGTTCGCAATGGTTTTCGAGACCTCGAACTTGCCCGCCTCAAATCCAAATGGCCCCGCCATGCCGCAACACCCCGCCTCGATCATCTCTACCGCCGCGCCCGCCCTCCGCAACAGCGCGATCTCGCTGCGCGGTCCGCCGAACACCGCCTTGTGATGACAATGACCGTGCACCAGGATATGCGCCCCGGTCAGGCGTCCCGTAACAAACTCTGGCGCCCTGGCAGCCAGCCAGTCCGCCAGCAGCCAGACCTGGGCCCCCATCTTCTGCGCGCGCGGATCGTCGGGCAGCAGCTCCGGCAGCTCGTCCTTGAACACGCTCGCACAGCTTGGCTCCAGAAAAATAAACGGCAGACCTGCCTCAATCTCCGCCGCCATCCTGTCCAGCACGTTACGCAGATACGCCTTGGCCGCGCCCAGGTGCCCGAAATCATAGAGCGGCCTGCCACAGCAGATATGCCCCTTCGTCGTCTTCACCGCGAACCCTGCCTCGGTCAGCACCGACTCGGCCGCCTGCAGCGTTGGCGGATGATAGTAGTTATTCCAGGTGTCCGCCCAAAGCACCACCACCTGCGGTGGAACTAACTGCGCTTCGCGTCTTGATGCCGCATCCTGGTGAGAAACTCCCTCAACTCGGTTCGACTCTTTCGCGCCGATGCGGGATTTCAGGTACGACTGCGGAGCGAGCTTGGGCAAGGCGCGTTCCGGGGCCACCCCTACAATCCGCTTGATCAGACCGCTGGTCGCCGGACCTGTCAGCAGTGCGTTGGTCAATCCCGGCAACAGCGAGCCCCAGCGCGCCAGTTTGTCCGCGTAGCCGAAAACATAATGCGACAACGGGTGCAGCCGGCCCTTGTAGTGCTGCGCAAGGAACTCCGCCTTGTACTGCGCCATGTCCACTTGCACCGGACACTCCGTCTTGCATGCCTTGCAACTCAGGCACAGGTCCAGAGCCTCATGTACCGCCTCGCTCCTAAAACCTTCGGACCGGAGATCGCCGGCCAGCATCTCCCACAACAGCCGCGCTCTTCCCCGCGTCGAATGCTGCTCATCGCCCGTCGCGCGATAACTGGGGCACATCACCCCGCCCGCCGTTTTGCGGCACGCGCCCACTCCTACACACCGCTCCGTGGCCCGCTCCAGCGACCCACCATCTTTCGCAAACGCGAAATGGCTCTCCTGTTTCTGCTGAATGTGCAAATGAGTTTCAGCCGAGTTCGGACCACCCTTGAGATTCTCCACCGGGTCATAGACCCTGACCGCATCCACCAATTTCCCGGGATTCATGCGATTGTCCGGATCCCACAGCGCCTTGAATTCCTGAAACGCTCCCATCAGCTCCGGCCCGAACATCTTCGGCAACAGCGCCGCGCGCGCCTGCCCGTCGCCATGTTCACCGCTCAGAGAGCCGCCAAGACTCAGCACTAAATCCGCCGCCCGGTCGAGGAACTCGCGAAAATCGCGCAGACCCTTCTCCGTGCGGAAATCGAAGTTGATGCGCATGTGCACGCAGCCCTGTCCGTAGTGCCCGTAGAGCGGGCTGCGGTAGCCATACTCCTTCATCAGCGCCATAATCGCGCGAAGATAGGCGCCCAGCTTCGCCGGCGGAATCCCCGCGTCCTCCCAGCCTTCCCATCCCTCCGGCTCCCCGGGCACAAACACCGTGGCGCCCAGCGCATTCTCGCGCACGAACCACACCCGCGCCGCTTCGGCCTGGTTGTAAATCCGGACCGTGGGAACCACCGGCCAGTTCTGTGCCTCCCGTGCCAGACCCTCGGCCTGCGCCTGAGCTTCCTCCGCGGTCCACGCACCCATCTCCACCAGCAGGAAACCGCCGCCCTCAGGCAGCAGCCGCACATCTTCCACGGCAAGGTTTTTGCGCCGCATGAAGTCGAGCAGCAGTCCGTCGAACCCTTCCAGCCCGATGGGCGCATGCTCCAACACACTGGGAACTGCATCGGCCGCAAGAAACGCATCGGCAAACGCCAGCACCGTCAGGACCCGGAATGGCGGGCTCGCGGTAAGGTTCAACGTTGCCGAAACAATCGTGGCGCATGTGCCTTCCGTCCCCACCAGCGCCCGCGCCACGTGAAAACCATTCTCCGGTAGCAGGTCGTCAAGGTTGTATCCGGAAACCCGTCGTGGGATGCGCGGAAATTTTTCCCGGATCCGGTCGGAGTATCTGTCCCGAAGTCGCTGCAGACCCCCATAGATCTGCCCCGCGCGACCGCCCTCGCGAATCTTCGCCTCCAGTTCAGCCGGGCTCGTGGCGCCGACCGTCATCCTCGTGCCGTCATACAAAATCAGGTCGAGCGACTCGACGTTGTCGGCGACCTTGCCGCCCAGCAGCCCGTGCACTCCGCAGCTGTTGTTGCCGATCATGCCGCCCAGCGTGCAGCGCGAATGCGTCGCCGGATCAGGCGCAAAGGTCAGGTGGTGAGCCTCGGCCGCCTCGCGCAGCCGGTCCAGCACGATGCCCGGCTCTACCGTCGCCAGCTTCGCACCCGGATCAATCGCGCCCAGCCGGTTCATGTATTTCGAGAAATCAAAAACCACCGCGACGTTGGCGCATTGCCCCGCGAGACTCGTCCCCGCCCCGCGCGGCAACACCGCCGCACCGGTTGCCCGGCAAGCCGCCAGCGCCGCCTCGACGTCGGCCCCATCGCGCGGAATCACCACTCCAATGGGCAACTGCCGGTAGTTCGACGCATCGGCCGCATACAGCGCCCGCGACCCCATGTCGAAGCGCACCTCGCCGCGAACATCCGCTCTTAGCCGCTCTTCCAGCTCGCGATGTGCCGCAAAGGTTTCATGGTTCAACCGCGGCAGGTTATTTAAAATGGCAAACGAGTCCACGCTCGCATCTTAGACCCCGCAGCCTCGCTATTGGTCTGCGATCCGTACTCCGCGCAGAGCCATAAGATGTAATTCGCTTCGCTCAAGCAATGATCGTGTTGTCGATCAGGCGCGTCTTACCCACCACCGCCGCCACCGCGAACAGCGTGCCCGGCGCGGCACTCTCTACCGGCACCAGCGTGCCCCAGTCCACCAGTTCCACATAATCCACGAGCACACCGGGCTCGGCCGCGAAGACGTTCCGCGCCGCGGCCTTCAGAACGTTGGCACTGCGCTTCCCGCATTTGACCAGGGCCTCCACCTCCCGCACCGCGCGGCTCAGCGTCAGCGCCTGCCTGCGTGCCTCCCCGCTCAGATAAACGTTGCGCGAACTCAAGGCCAGCCCGTCGGCCTCGCGCACGATCGGGCACACCACCAGTTCCGTGCCCAGCCGCAAGTCCGTCACCATGCGCCGCAGCACCGCCACCTGCGCCGCATCCTTCTGTCCAAAAAATGCCTGGTCCGGTTCTGCCGCGACCAGCAGTTTGGTCACCACCGTCGCCACCCCGCGGAAATGACCCGGCCTCGATTGGCCGTCCAGGCGATCGCTCAATCCTTCCACCGTGACAAAAGTGGCCGCGCCCGGTGGATATAACTCCTCCACCGGCGGAGCGAAGATCACCTCGGCCCCCTCCGCCTCCGCCAGCGCACAGTCGGCTTCAAAGGTCCGCGGATAGATCGCGAAATCTTCGTGCGGACCAAATTGCGTGGGGTTGACGAAAATACTCACCGCCACCGCACCGCAGGCCGCCCCAGCCGCGCGGATCAAAGAGGCATGACCCGCGTGCAGGGCGCCCATCGTCGGCACCAGCCCGATCGTCCTGCCTTCTGCCCGTCGCGTCCTGGACCAACGGCTCAATTCCCTTGCGGTACGAAGCACCATCAGGCCTGGCGCAGCTTTCTGTCTTCGAGGGTCTGCCGAACCGCACCGGACAAGTGATAGCTCTCCTCGTCGGACGGAAAGGCGCGATGCTCCACGTCCTCGCGATAGTGCTCCACCGCCGACCGGATCAGCGCCGCCGCATCGCCATACCGCCGCACAAACTTTGCCGGCGGAGCGAACGTCAGGTTCACCAGGTCGTGAAACACCAGGATCTGCCCATCGCAGTCCGGCCCCGCTCCGATCCCAATGGTCGGCACCGGCAGCTCTGCGGTAATTGCCGCCGCCACTTCGCGGGGAACACCTTCCAGAACCACCGCGCCCGCACCAGCCGCGACCAGCGCATGCGCGTCGGCCTTCAGCCGCGACGCGGAGTCTGCCGTTTTCGCCTGCACGCGGTAACCGCCCATGCGATTAACGCTCTGCGGAGTCAGCCCGAGGTGCGCAACTACCGGAATCTCCGCCTCGGTCAACGCCTGTACCAATTCCACGCGCGGGCCTTCGATCTTCACCGCTTCGGCCCCCGCCTCTTTCACAAAGCGAACCGCGTTGGCCACTCCGTCCGCGACCGCCCCATGATAGCTGCCAAAGGGCATATCGGCCACGACCAGAGCCCGCCGCACCGCCCGCCGCACCGCGCGCGTGTGGTGCAGCATTTCGTCCACTGTGACTGAAAGCGTGTTGTCGTGCCCCAGCACCACCATAGCCAGCGAGTCGCCCACCAGGATCATGTCGATCCCGGCCTCATCCACCAGGCGCGACGTGGCGTAGTCATACGCCGTAAGCGCAGAGATGAGTTTGCCTTGCCGCTTCATCTCGGCAAGGGCGGGCATTGTGACTTTTGTGACAGGGACTCCGGATGGCGTGGCATTGCCCAGAGGGAAGTTGGTAAGGCTCATGTTGTCTCCAGTGCCGCTCCGCAAAGTCAGGATGCGACCCGTATGCGGGTGAGTATACGCCCGCACCCTCCCTTGGATGCAAACCCTCATCCCAGGATTCGCACCACGATGCGACCAGAATGCACAGCCGTGGCACGCATTCTGAGCTCCTCAAAACCGATAGATCACGCCGTTGACGGGAATATCGATTTCGTCCAGCATCGCATCCGGAGTTACCGCCACTTTGGACCCCTTCGGCTTGCGCAAAAACACGTAACCTGAGGACGTAGATCCCCGCTTGACCACCGTGTTCTTCAAAAACACCGGCGGATGCGCCGGATCGAGCTTCGGAAGCTTCGACGCATTCCCGGCGTCGTTGCGCATCTGCAATTGCCTTGCCTCCTCTTCCGAACGTGTCCCCACGTGCGGATCCAGCTGCCGCATCGCTTCGGGATGATTGGGTGCGGGCGTGGCGCTGCTGCTGTCACCGATCGCCCCCGTCCCCGGCCCGCCACCTCCATCGCCCGGCCGCCCCAGCCCTGCTGCTGCCGCACTGGCCTGCGTGTCCAGATCGTGCCCCTTGTCAAACCAGCGGAAACGGGTATGGGTCGGGTCCGGATAAACCGCGGACACCTCCTGCGGATTCACCGATGCCGCCCCTTCCCCAACCTGGGAAACCGCAACGAACACCGAGAACTCGCCATTCGCCCAGTTCTGCGGCATGGTGATCGCGACCGTTGTGCCTTGGTATGTGGTCTCGAGCAGCGGCTTGCCACTGACCACCGCTACTTTGCAGTGTTCGGTATCGGCGCGGTTGAAAGTAATGATTTTGGGCCCGTCGGCGGTTTGCGCGCCCGCCGCCGCGGCAAGCACAAAAAACAGCAGTAGAGGCTTCACCGGAACTCCCTCACCAACAACATCAACCACCCTCGCAGTTAGGTCGACAGGAAATTGTCCCGCATCACGGCTCCGAAATTTGTCACAAATTGTAACGGTGTCCTCCAAGGCAACCGTCACTTCTTCCCCGCCGCGAACGAATGACGATTCGCGCGCCGCCGGACCGGGTACGGTTGTCAGGCTGGATCAGCCACACAGGACTGACACATGGGCCCTCTGGAACCGACGCCATCGAAACCTGCGGCTAAGCGTTAATGGCCAGGCCCTCCACCGCGCCATAGGCATCGAGCATCGCTTCGCTCAGCGTGGGATGCGCGTGGATGGTAAACATCAGCTCATCCACAGTCCCTTCCAGTTCCATCACCGCGATGGCCTCGGCGATCAGTTCCGTCGCCTGCGGCCCGATGATGTGCACCCCGAGAATCTCGCCGTACTTCTTGTCCGACACGATCTTCACAAAGCCGTCGTGGCTGTCGACGATGGTGGCCTTGGAATTTCCCGCGAACGGGAACTTGCCCACCTTTACGTCGTAGCCCTTTTCTTTGGCCTGGGCCTCGGTCAATCCCGCCGACCCGATCTGCGGATCGCTGTAAGTGCATCCCGGAATGCGATCGCGCCGTACCGGCCGGAAAGGCCTCCCCGCAATCTTCGCCACCGCCACCAGCCCGCTCATCGATCCAACGTGCGCCAGCTGCGGCAGGCCGGCCACGATGTCGCCGACGGCGAAGATCCCCGGCTCACCGGTCTGCTGCGCCTCGTCCACCTTCACAAAACCCCGCTCCAGCTCGATCCGGGTCTTGTCGATCCCGGCATCGGCAGTACGCGGAGCGCGCCCCACCGCCACCAGCACCTTCTCGGCTTCCTTCTCCTGGGTTTTGCCGTTGGCGGTCGTCCACGTGACTTTTACCCCGCCCTCCGTCTTCTCGACCTTTTCGACCTTGCTCCCGGTGTTCATATCGATGCCACGCTTTTTGAACAACCGCGTGAGTTCTTTGGAAATCTCTTCGTCCTCCACCGGCACCGCCCGGGGCAGGAATTCCAGGATCGTGATCTCCGTCCCGAAGCTGCGGAAGATCGAGCTGAATTCCACCCCAACCGCACCCGCGCCGATCACGATCAGCGACTTGGGTGGCTGCTCCAGCGCCAGGATTTCAATGTTGGTGAGAATGCGATCGTCCGGCTTCTGCCCGAACAGCGTGCGCGCCTCCGACCCCGTAGCAAGGATCAGGTTCTTCGCCTTCAACTGCGATATAGACCCATCCGGCCCGGTCAGATCCACCGTATGAACGCCATCCACTGCCGCCCCGGTCAGCCGCCCGTACCCCTTCACCACCGTGACCTTGTTCTTCTTCATCAGGAACTCGAGGCCCTTGGTGTGCTTGGTTACGATAGCGTTCTTGCGCTTCTGCACCGCCGCCCAGTCCAGTTGCGGAGTTCCGATTCCGGCGATCCCGTATTCGGCGGCATGCTTCAGGTGGTCCCAGATCTCGGCGTTGAACAGCAGCGCCTTGGTGGGAATACACCCCACGTGCAGGCAGGTACCGCCCAATACGCTGTCGCTTTCGATGAGCGCGACTTTAAGCCCGTATTCGCCGCCGCGAATCGCCGCCGTATACCCCGCCGGCCCGCTGCCGATAATCGCCACATCGTACAGTGTTTCTGCCTGTGTCTCAGCCAAGACCATCTCCGTTCCCGAACGCCGCTCTCCCCAACGCCGCTCTAAGGATGCGAACGTTCCCCGCAACGGTCCAGTTTAGCGGATCGGCATAAGCGGGCAGCCGGGCAAAGCATCGGCACCTTCCGCCATCAACACCCGCCCGTCCGTCCATGAGCTCTCCGGTCTCCCGCGCCAGGCAATGCTCCCGCATGTCTCCGCCCCACTTGTCGGAGATCTCCACGGTGATGGTGGAGGGTTCCTTGTTTCTTCCCTTTTAGCGGCAGCCTGCAGGCCGTGCAGTGGCGTCCGCACCGTCGCCGCGCAGAGATGAGAGCGAACCTCCCACTCTGACCCGTTCATCGCAGCGCCATCTCAACCAAGGCTCCGGCCGCCTGAACCGTCTCCGGATCGTCGCCGAACGCCTCGATCCAGTGCACCTCAGGCTCCCGCCGGAACCACGTCAACTGCCGCTTGGCATAGTTGCGATGGCCCTGCCGGGCGGCTTCAACCGCCGCCTCATAGCTGAGCCTTCCTTCGAGAGCAGCCACCGCCTGCCGGTAGCCCAGCGAATCCAGTGCCTTCACCTTCCCGTACCTCTCCAACAGCCCCCGCGTCTCCTCCACCAGCCCCGCCGCGAACATCTCCCCGCAGCGCCGGTTAAGCCGTTCATAAATCGCCCCCCGGGGCGGATTCAAGCCAATCCGGAGCAGGCGAAACCCCGTCAGAGGATCCCGTCCCATCACGTCCGACATAGGCTTCCGCTCCGTCAGGCATACTTCGATAGCACGGATCAATTTGGGAGTGTCATTGGCGTGAATGCGCTCCGCAGACACGGGATCGATCCGCCGCAGCAGACGATGCAGCCACCCCCCGCCATGCCTCTCCGCACTGCGCCGAAGCCGCGCGCGCATTCCCTCCTGCCGCTGCGGTCCCGGGAACAGTCCCTCGGTGAGAGCGCGCAGATAGAGGCCCGTTCCGCCCGTCACCATGGGAAGCCGCCCGCGCCCCGCAATCTCCCGCAGGGCCGCACGTGCCGCACGGCTGTAAGCACCCGCAGTGAAAGGTTCGTCTGGACCGGCAATGTCGATGAGGTGATGCGGCAACCGCGCCTGCTCCTCCCGCGATGGCTTCGCCGACCCGAGGTCCATTCCGCGATAGACTGCCACCGAATCGCAGCTGACGATTTCGCCCCCGAAGCGCTCCCCCAAGGCGAGGGAAAGTGCCGTCTTCCCGCTCCCCGTAGGCCCCAGTAGCAACACCGCCAATGGCTCATTCACCGTCAATACCCGCGATCTACCTCATTTGGCCAATCGATTTGCTGGGCCGCAGGGCTATCACTCTCCAACAGCCCCGGCCAACGCCCGCCGTCCGCGATGGACCTTCCGTCCACCACCAGCCTCGTCCAACGTCCGCCGTCCGCGAAGGACCTTCCACAGCCACCACCCAGCCAACGTCCGCCGTCCGCGAAGGACCTTCCTTCAGCCACCATCCCGGCCAACGCCCGCCGTCCGCGAAGGACCTTCCATCAGCCACCACCCCGGCCAACGCCCGCCGTCCGCGAAGGACCTTCCATCAGCCACTATCGCTGCCCAACGTCCGCCGTCCGCGAAGGACCTTCCATCAGCCACCACCCCGTCCAACGTCCGCCGTCCGCGAAGGACCTTCCATCAGCCACCATCGCTGCCCAACGTCCGCCGTCCGCGAAGGACCGAAGGACTAGAAGCGCCACCAGCCGGGAGGAAAGATCCACGCTGGATTCGTGTGCAGTAGCCACCACGCCGCAATCAACACCGCGAAGATCAGCAGCCCGAATAGCTGATTCCGGCGAAACAGCTGTTCTTGCGTCGCTCGTTTTCGCTCGGCTGCGATAATTTCCCGGTGTGGTCTTATCCTGCCATCCGCCATACGGCTCTTCTCCTGCCGCCACAATCGTGAGTATAGAGAACCGCATTGTGAGCGGACTGTGACCGGCGCAATTGACTTACCCGAGCCCCATTGCCGACCATAACCTCTTTGCAGCCCCGCACGATTGCAGGGCGCCCGAGGCACTGTCATGAAAGTCCTGATCCTTGGTTCCGGGGGCCGCGAACATGCACTGGCCTGGGCCGTCCGCCGCAGCCAGCGTGTTAGCGAAGTCGTCTGCGCCCCCGGCAACGGCGGAATCGCCCAAATTGCACGCTGCGTTCCCGCCGACGTGAATAGTCTCGCCTCGATGGTTGCGGTGGTCGAAGCCGAAGCTCCTGCCCTCACCATCGTCGGCCCCGAGGTGCCTCTCTCGCTCGGGATCGTTGATTCCCTGCGCGCCGGAGGCCACCGCGTCTTCGGTCCCACCCGCAACGCAGCCATGCTCGAAACCAGCAAGGGATTCGCCAAACGCTTCCTCCAGCGCCATAACATCCCCACCGCCAACTACGCCGTCTGCGTCAACGCCGAAGAGCTGGAAAACTCCATCGATATATTTCATCCGCCCATCGTCGTCAAGGCCGACGGGCTGGCCGCGGGTAAGGGCGTTTTGATCTGCCCGTCCCGCCGCGAAGCCCTCGAGGCCGCGCAAAGTCTCTTCACGGGGACGCTTCTCGGCTCCCCTGAACGACAGGTCATCCTCGAAGAATTTCTGGAAGGAGACGAAGTCAGCTTCCTTTGCCTCAGCGACGGCAAAAACGTAGCCCCCCTGTTGCCCGCCCAGGACCACAAGCGGATCGGCGAAGGCGATACCGGGCCCAATACCGGCGGCATGGGCGTTTACTCCACCGATACCCTGCTGGACCCCGGCATGACCGAATGGATCATGCACCACATCGCCCAGCCCACCATCGACGGCATGGCCGCTGAAGACACTCCCTTTACCGGCGTTCTCTATTGCGGACTGATGCTCACCGCGCGCGGCCCCCAGGTGCTGGAGTTCAATGCCCGTTTCGGCGACCCCGAAACCCAGGCCATCGCCGTTCGCCTTGAGAGCGATCTGGTTGAAGCTCTCGAAGCCTGCATCGACGGCCGCCTGTCCGCCACCGAACTGCGCTGGAGCCCCGGCGCCTCGGCCTGCGTGATTGCCAGTTCCTCCGGCTATCCGGCCAGCTACCAGACCGGCTTCCCCATCACCGGACTTGCCGATGCCGCCCGCGTTCCCGGCGTTCAGGTCTTCCATTCCGGCTCGAAGTTGACCGATAGTGGGTTGGTTACCGCCGGCGGCCGCGTTCTCGGCGTCACCGCGGCGGCCTCAACCCTCGGAGAAGCGCTCGACCGCGCCTACCAGGCGATCTCGGAAATCCATTTTGAGGGAATGTACTACCGCCGCGACATCGGGCACCGGGCCCTCAACCGCCAGCCCTGACGGTCTGCGCGCATAAGCGAAAGTGCTCGCGAAACGCTTCACGCCCGGAGTCGTTCCAGATCGCTTCATTACCGGCATTTTTCCCACGGGCGCGCCAAACCCCTTCGCACGCGTCCAGACCTGGCCCGATTACTAAGATAGAGTTCGGTCTTGCAGCTCGCGCCACCGGTCAATCAGTTTGACAGCGGAGCCGCCCCCGGACCCGGGGACGCTTCCAATGGCGGCATCTGCGCCTTTTGAAAGCAGGAACGGCACAGCACCGGCCGCCCCTGCGTGGGCCGAAACGGAACCGTCGTCTCGGTTCCGCAAGCCGAGCAGTGTGTCCGCGTTTCGGTCCGTACCCGCACTCCCCCGGTGGCGCGCTTAGCCTTGCACTGCTTGCAGCGCTTGGGGTCGTTTTTGAAATCCTTGTCGTGGAAAAATAACTGCTCGCCCGCAGTAAAGACAAACTCGGATCCGCAGTCGATACACTTCAGCACTCGGTCGACGAACTCCATGGCCGGCTTCCCCAACCAGGGAAATGTGTGAAATCGGCCATGACCTCGTGTGTGCCGGTCCCGCTTCCCTGTTCTTGCACGTTATGAATCAACAAGGGCCCGGGCCGCTGAATAGACTGCGCGGCTATCCCGTCTTACCTGAAGACTGGGTGAGACTGTGCCGGTCACGCGCCGACATAGAGGGGAACAACGCTCCTGAATCTCTCCGGCCCGGCCAATCAGTCGATCTTTCGCTTTGACCGGCAGGGAAAACGGGGGGATCAATCCACAGAGGCAAAGGAAATTCTGTCCTGCCGCGACGCGCCAATGCCGCCGCGGCAGGGTACGGCCTAGTCCTGCTCCTTACGAGCTTTCTTGCGATTACGCTTGCGCGCCAAGGCTGCCTTGACACGACGCTTCTCGCCCGGCTTCAGGTAGTAGGAGTGACGCTTGACTTCCTTGATGATGTCCTCCTGCTGGACCTTCCGCTTGAACCGGCGCAGCGCATTTTCCAGCGGCTCGCCTTCCTGTACACGAACTTCTGCCAAAAACTATCCACCTCCAAACCCGCCGAGAGGGCAATTAACATTCTACCGGAAGTCATAACATCGGCAAATTTTGACCGCAATTTAGAATTCACTGAATCGTTCTTTTCCACGCAATCAACTCCACTGCCTGTTTTGCTCGCTCCATGGAAATGGGAGCCCGTCCTTGCCACTTCACCCTGCGCTTCGCCGGCTCGGGTAAACTTCTTCCCGGAGGAATGTCATGATTCGCAGTTACCAGGGCCGACTGCCCCGGATTCCCGCCACCTGTTACATTGACCAGTCCGCGCAAGTCCTGGGAGACGTTACCCTCGGGGAGCACTCTTCGGTGTGGATGAACGCCGTGCTGCGCGGCGACGTCAACTCCATCCGCGTCGGAGCCAACTCCAACGTTCAGGACTGCGCAGTACTCCACGGCCAGCGCCACCTTTACGCGGTCACCGTCGGGGACTGGGTCACCATTGGCCACAATGCCACGGTGCACGGATGTACGGTTGAAGACGCCGTACTGATCGGAATGGGCGTCACCGTCTTGAACGATTGCCGCATCGGGGAAGGTTCCATCATCGCCGCCGGAGCGGTCCTGCCGGAACACACCGTCGTCCCCCCGCGCACCCTCTGGGCTGGCGTACCGGCCAAACAGCGCCGGTCTCTCAATGACGCCGACCATGCCCTGATCCTCGAGTACGCGCAAAATTATCTTGACTACACAAAGATCTACCTGTCCGAAATCGAACAGAAATAATGTTTGATAAATGAACCGAAAATGACAGATGAATAAGCGCTTCGCAATGCCGCAACCGAGCCGGCATCTTAGGTCGTGTGGACTATTTACGGAGAAAGTCGATCCTGCGCGCGTTCGTTCCTCTGACCCTGATATCCCTGTCAATCTCCATCAGCGTTCCCGCCGAAGCTGCCCAGCCCGAAGCTCCAACGCCAGCAACTTCCTCTTCCCCGGATGCTCTGCCTGACGCCCCCCGCGCCCAGTCCGATGACGTGACCCTGCGCGATACCCCGGCCCACATCCTCGGCGACCAGAAAGCCATCTGGACCAGCCCCTTTCACCTGCACGGCCGCGATGTGAAGTGGGTAGCTCCTTTATTGCTGGCCACCGGCGCCGCCATCGCCACCGATCATCGCACCCTGCGCGATGTCGTTTCCCTCGATCCGGCTTTCAACAACGACAACACCAACGCCTCCAATGTCCTCATCGGCGGCTACATCGCAATTCCCGTTCTCATGTATGCCGACGGTCACTTCCGCGGCAACGAACATGCCCGCGAAACCGGCATCCTGGGAGCCGAGGCGCTCATCGACGGTGTGGTCGTAGAGCAGGGGATGAAACTGGTGTTCTGGCGCGAAAGGCCCTACCAGGACCACCAGCGCGGCCGCTTCTTCCAGTCCGGCGCCGGAATCGACTCCTCGTTCCCCTCTTCGCACAGCGTGCTGGCATGGGCCGACGCCGCCGTCATCGCCGAAGAGTACCCCAAGTTCTGGACCCGGGCCCTCGTATACTCCGGGGCCGCATCCATCAGCTTCACCAGGCTCATGGGCCAGCAACACTTCCCCTCCGATGTCCTCGTGGGAAGCGCCGCCGGCTGGCTGGTCGGCCATTACGTCTACAAACACCGCCACCGCTACGACGCCGCCCACCGGTAGAGGCTGGTGCGGGACCTTTCTGGCTTGCAGCACCCGTTCATGACGAGCCCCGTTCATGCTGAGCTCCACGGGGCCGCGGATCACAGGCTGATGCCGCACACCTCCGACCTAACCCCTGAGCCCAAGCCCCAACGCGAAGCCTCGCCTCCACGGTCCGGCCTGGTTTCTCGTCCTTGCTCCCTCTCGCCTGATGCCTCTCTCACACCGGCAGCGGGTTGCGCTCGGTAAACTGCCGCTGGTGCCAGTAAGGATAGATCGGCGTCTGCGCGCTGGCTTCGTCCAATTTCTTGACCTGCTCAGCAGTCAATTTCCAGCCCGCCGCGCCCAGGTTTTGCCGCAACTGCTCTTCGTTGCGAGCACCCAGGATGATCGATGACACCGTGGGCCGCTGCAGCAGCCAGTTCAGCGCCACCTGCGGAACCGTCTTCCCGGTCTCGGTCGCTACAACATCGATCGCATCCACCACCGTGTAGAGGTACTCGTCGGGAATGGGCGGTCCATATTGCGCCGTCTTGTGCAAGCGGCTTTCGGCCGGCAGCGGCTGACCGCGACGAATCTTGCCCGTCAGGCGGCCCCACCCCAGCGGGCTCCACACCAGCGCACCCACTCTCTGGTCAACACCCAGCGGCATCAATTCCCACTCATACTCCCGGCCGACCAGCGAGTAATACACCTGGTGCGCCACATAGCGCGTCCAGCCATATCGATCGGCTACCGCCAGCGACTTCATCAGCTGCCAGCCCGAAAAGTTCGAACAGGCGATATAGCGGACCTTGCCTTCGCGCACAAAACTATTCAGCGTGTCCTGGACTTCGTCGATAGGCGTCAGTGCGTCGAAACCGTGCAGGTGATAGATGTCGACGTAGTCCGTCCCCAGTCGGCGCAGGCTGGCTTCGAGAGCCCGCCGCAGGTGGTAGCGGGATGAGCCCACATCGTTCGGCCCATCGCCCAGCCGGAACGTCGCCTTGGTGGAAATCAGTGCCCGGTCTCGCTTGCCCTCAAGCGCCTTGCCCAGCACCTCTTCCGATCGCCCGTCGGAGTACACATTGGCGGTATCGAACAGGTTGACGCCGGCTTCGAAACAGATGTCGATCAGGCGCGTGGCTTCGGCCACATCCGTACTTCCCCACGACCGGAAAAACTCGTTGCCGCCGCCAAACGTCGCCACGCCGAAACACAATTCCGGCACCTTGAGCCCCGATCCACCCAGCAGTCGATATTCCATGCCGCTTTGGATGCAGGCGGCGTTTCGGAGATGCAGCCTCTTCCCCCGACCGTTCGGGTCATACTGTAAGCAAACGCCCCGGCAACCGGCGAATCCCAGCCCCGAGGACAACGCCCATGCTTCCCTACCTCGAACACCACTGGCGTGATCTGTTGTGGTCTGCCTGCCTCCTGGCAGCCGCCATCGCCGTTGGTCTGGTGGTGCGCGCTCTGGTGCTCTGGCTGCTCCGCCGGCTTGCCCACCGCAGCGGCGCCCTGCTCGGACAGTCCCTGGTCAGGCACAGCGACCATCCCAGCCGCTGGATATTTCCCCTTCTCGCGGTCCTTTCTGTTCTCCCCGGCGTGCCCCTGTCGCCTCGCGCCATGTCGGCCCTTGAACATATCACCGGTCTCGGTCTCATCGCCGCCACCGCTTGGCTTGCCATCCTGCTTATCGCCATCACCTCCGACGTGCTCACCGCCCGTTATCGGATCGACGTCGCCGACAACCTGGTAGCGCGGCGCATTCAAACCCAGTTCCAGATCTTCCGCCGCATTCTCAACGTGCTGGTCGCCGTCATCACCGTCGCCATCATGCTGATGACCTTTCCCGCCATCAAGCACATCGGCATGAGCATCCTGGCCTCCGCGGGGCTCGCCAGCCTGGTGGTCGGCGTGGCCATGAAAGACACGCTGTCCAACCTCATCGCCGGCGTGCAGATCGCCTTCGCCCAGCCCTTTCGCCTCGAAGATGCGGTCGTCGTCGAAAACGAGATGGGCTGGATCGAGGAGATCGGAACCATGTACGTGGTGGTGCGATGCTGGGACCTGCGACGCCTGGTCGTGCCCCTCTCCTACTTCCTCGATCACCCTTTTCAAAACTGGACCCGCACCAGCGGCGACCTCTTGGCCTACGCGTACATCTACACCGACTACACCGCCCCCATCGACGAAATTCGCGCCGAATTCCGCCGCATATGCGAATCGACTCCCCTGTGGAAAGGGAAGCTTTGCGTCCTCCACGTCTCCAATGCCAAGGAGACCACTCTGGAGTTGCGCGCCCTCGCCGACGTCCGAAACTCGAGCGACGCCTGGGACCTCCGCTGCCTGGTCCGCGAAAAAATCATAAGCTTTCTCCAGGCCAACTACCCCGGCAGCCTCCCCCGCCACCGCGGCGAGTTCCAGATGGCGGAGAGGCAACGAGGCCAGGGGCGAGGGGAAGAGGATCCCACTGGAAACAGACTTCGCCCCGCTGACACACTAACCCCGCCCGTAGAAGATGGTGGCAGGCGTGGGGCATGAGAACGATCGGACTGGATCCGCTAGCTAAAGCCGGTTCATAGAGAGGAAACTACAGAAGAGCCAGAAACTCGTCGACGGAGATACCGGCTGTTTTGATAAGGCTTCTCAGGGTTCCGGGCGCCAGCTCCGCATGTTGCGGGACGGAAAGTCGGCGCGGACGCCTTCTTTGGTCATCACGGTATGACTTCCAACCTGGCCCCGGACAAGCCATCCGGCTTTCTGGAAAGCCCTCACGGCCTCTTTGCCGGATACGTTGGCGAGCTTACCCACGAATCCACCTCATAATCCATGGTCAGATCACAGGTCACATTCCTTCACTAGAGGTCGTGCAAAGGAGGTGTGACAATCGCAGATTTGGTGGAAAACGGGGTGAACAGTCTAAACAGCAACCACTACGGGGGTTTGGTCAAGAGGTAAGGAACTTGTCGCCTTCAAATCTTCCGCCCAAAGGCAGGCGGTGATTGCCTCTTTCATGTTGGTGAGTGCTTCCTGTTCGGTCTTGCCCTGAGAGACACAGCCCGGCAGCGCAGGACACTCCGCCACGACCCATCCGTCTTCTTCCGGCGTCAAAACCACATGGAACATCATGGGGTGCTCCAGCAACCTACCTGATGTGCAGGCTCGTTCAACTTATACCGCGTCCCGTCTAGGTGTCAGATTTGTGCGTCCCGATAAGGTCATCATTTACTCCGCCATTTAAACTAAACAAGCCATGACCACCCTGAAAGCCGTCCGCGGCACGCGCGACCTGCTGCCGCCCGAAACGGCCCTATGGAATCGCATCGAAGCCACCGCGCGCTCTGTCTTCGCGCGCTACAACTTCGGCGAAATCCGCACCCCCGTCTTCGAAGACACTTCCCTGTTTGCCCGCGGCGTGGGCGAAGAAACCGACATCGTCTCCAAAGAGATGTACACCTGGGAGGACCGCGCCCGCGCCCAGTCGGAAAAGCCGCAGTCGCTCACTCTGCGCCCCGAAAACACCGCCGGCGTGGTCCGCGCCTACATCGAACACAAGCTCGGCGAAACCGGTCAGCTTCAGAAGCTCTACTACATCGGGCCGCAGTTCCGTCGCGAACGTCCCCAGAAAGGCCGCTACCGCCAGTTCTCCCAGATCGGCGCCGAAGTCATCGGACCGCCCTCCGCGGGCAGCGAATCTCCCCTCCGCGACGCCGAAATCCTAGAAATGCTCGCCACCCTCCTCGACGAGCTCGGCATCACCGGCTGGACCCTCCACATCAACTCCGTCGGGTCCTCCGCGGACCGCGCTCGTTATAACGAAATCCTGCGCCAGGCCCTGATCCCGCTGGCCTCGAAGATGTGCGCGGATTGCCAACGCCGGGCCGTTACCAACCCGCTGCGCGTCCTCGACTGCAAAGTGCCCGAAGACCAGCCCATCATCGAGACCCTCCCCAAGATCATCGACTCTCTCGACGAGGACTCCAAGACTCATTTCGCTGCCGTGATCGCCGCCCTTGACGCCGCCGGCGTGCCCTACACCCGCAATCACCGCCTGGTCCGCGGTCTCGACTACTACACCCGCACCACCTTTGAATTCACCCATGGCGGCCTCGGCGCTCAAAACGCCCTGCTGGGCGGCGGCCGCTACGACGGCCTTTCGGAAGCCATTGGCGGCCCCAAGGCCCCCGGCATCGGTTTCGCCATGGGCGAAGACCGGCTTGTTCTTACCCTGCTCGCCCAACTCGACCAAAACTCCGCCCCCGCGCAGCGGGTGGACGCCTACATCGCGCCGCTCGGCGAATCCGTGAACCCCGCGGCCCTGGCACTCGCCCGCGAACTGCGCCGTGCCGGCCTCAGCATCGAACTCGGCGATGGCTCCTTCCGCCTCAAGAAATCCTTCGACGCCGCCGACAAGACCGCCCGCCGCATCGTCATCCTCGGCGAAGACGAACTGGCATCCGGTATCCTGACCGTGAAGGATTTCTCCACCGGCATTCAGGCCAAGGTTCCTCGCCAGGAATTGGCTGCGCATCTCGCAGCTTCGGCCGCCAATCAGCCGACGGTCTGAAGATGAAGCGTACGGGCGTCGGCCGGTACATTCAAAGCAAAAATCAACGGGGCTTCGGCCCCTGACGGATTTCGAGGGCGCACCCGCCAACCCTCACAGCAAAGGACACGTAGTGCTCGACTTTCTAGGCAAGCTTGAACGGACCCACTACTGCGGCGACCTGCGCGCCGCCAACGCCGGCCAGCACGTAGTCGTCATGGGATGGGTCAACCGCCGCCGCGACCATGGCAACCTCATCTTCCTCGACCTCCGCGACCGTTCCGGCATCGCCCAGGTAGTCCTCGACAAGGAGATCACCCCCGAGGGCCACACCAAGGGCGAACACGTCCGGCCCGAATACGTGATCGCTGCCGTCGGCAAGGTTCGCCTGCGCGACAAGGACGCCATCAATCCCAAGATGCCGACCGGCGAAATCGAAATCGAGGCCACCGAGATCCGCGTGCTCAACGACACCCGCCTCGCGCCTTTTTCGCCCGCCGACGAAGCCATTCAGAACGAGGAAGTGCGCCTCAAGTACCGCTACGTCGATCTGCGCCGCGCCGAGATGCAGCGCAACTTCCTGCTGCGCCATGAAATCACCCTGGCCATCCGCCAAAGCCTCGCCGCGCAGGGATTCCTCGAAATCGAAACCCCTATCCTCTGCAAATCCACCCCCGAAGGCGCCCGCGACTTTCTGGTGCCCAGCCGCGTCCATCCCGGCGAATTCTATGCGCTCCCCCAATCGCCGCAGATCTTCAAGCAGATCCTCATGATCTCGGGCTTCGATCGCTATTTCCAGATCGCCCGCTGCTTCCGCGACGAAGACCTCCGCGCCGACCGCCAGCTGGAATTCACCCAGGTCGACCTTGAAATCAGCTTCCCCACCCAGGAAACCGTGTTCGGCGTTGTCGAACAGTTCATGGCAGCCGCCTTCAAAGCTGCCGGGGTCCACCTGCCTACGCCCTTCCCTCGCATCACCTACGACGAGTCCATGCGCCAGTACGGCACTGACAAGCCCGACCTGCGCCTGCCTGGCCTCACCGACGTTCGCGCCGCCTTTTCTGACGAGGCCCTCGCCTCGCTCGGGATCGATCCCGCCCTCCCCGTCGTCGCCCTCCGCATCCCCAGCGTCGGCGAGCTCAGCCGCAAGGAACGCGAAGACAACCACCCCATGTTCGACACCAAGAAAGGCGCCAAGTTCATCGACGATTTCAAGCGCCTCGCCAAGGGTCACCCCGAAGTAGCGGCTAAAGTCCGCGAACTGGCCGGAGCTTCTGACCTGGACTTCGTCATCATCGTGGCCGGCGATCCCACCCACCACATCAAGGCCAGCGACACCAAGTTTCCCGGCCGCCTCTCCGAGCGCGAAATCAACGTCTACGCCGCTGCCGGCAACTTCCGCACTGAACTGGCCAAGAAGTACGCGGAGCGTCACAAAGCTTTTCGCGTCACCGAAGAGGTGGTCCAAAACGCCACTCCACGCAGTGGAAAAGAACCGATCGACGGCTCAGCCGCGTTCCACCCCATGTGGCTCATCGACTTCCCCATGTTCGAGTACGATGTCGCCAGCGCCAGGTGGGTCCCCGCGCACCACCCGTTCACTGCGCCTCATGAACACGATATGGCCAACCTGGTCAGCGACCCGGCCTCGGTCCGCGCCAACTGCTACGACCTGGCCATGAATGGCCTCGAGCTCGGCTCCGGCTCTATTCGTATCCACCGCAAAGACGTGCAGCAGCTCATCTTTCAGTCGCTCGGCATCTCTGAAGAAGAGGCCCGCCAGCGCTTCGGCTTTTTCCTCGATGCACTCGAATACGGCACCCCGCCACACGGCGGAATTGCGTTGGGCCTTGACCGCATCGTGATGCTGCTGGCCGGCGCCCCTAGCCTGCGCGAAGTGATAGCTTTTCCCAAGACCGCCAAGGCCATCGACCTCATGGCCGACGCCCCAACCACGGTCACCGAGCAGCAATTGAAGGAGCTTCACCTTCGCATCGCTCTGAAAAGCTAGTCCTCGGGCGACTCAGTGGCAATCTGAGGTCGGCCCCCGCTGACTGGCGCGGCTGTGAAGAACGGATTACTGCCGCACGAAAATTTGCTGTGAGGACCATCTCGATTGACGATCAAGTGACTGTTGTGTGGCTGACTTCCGCGCCGTGCACACGCTCCAACAATTTCGTCGTTCGTCAATCCAGCTTTGGCGGTAAGCGTCCGCAGAAGTGACTTCATCTGCTTCTCTGAATAAAAATGCAATGGCACAATGCGCTTGTAAATGAGATTGAGCCCGTCGTAACCGCGAATCAGCCAATACGATGACTCATGCTCCAAACATAGCCAGATCAGTCGCGGTCAGCCCTGTCCAGTTCCGCAAACAACCGGGTTCTCGATTCGATTCGAGCTCCCGAACATGCCGCCTCACCCGTTCCGCCAGAAAACCAACACCGCCCCAGCCAGCACCACCAAGGCAGTTACCACGATCGGCACGTTGATGTCGACTTCCACCACACCCCTGCGAGTCCTGATCTTCACCGGTCTCATCCCATTGGGATCGTGCAACGTGCCGTCATAAAACCGGCGGGTCAGCACTGCGATCAGAAATCCCAGCAGCGAAGTCGCGACCAGTCCAGATGCCAGGTAGAACCGCGCCTGCGGCATCGCTCCCGGCCACCACAGCAGCCAGCACTCCACCCCTGCGGCCAAGGCCAGCGTCGCTACCTGTTGCACCAGATGGAGACGCGCGTGTCCCAGCCACAATGGATTCGTGGCATGCGTCCGGTTCAAGTCTATGAATATGGGCATCACACCGTTGCCGGCCGCAACCGCTGTCACTGCAAGCTTCGCGACTAGCCCGGCCGTCATTCGCGCATCCTCTTCGTATCGCCGCCGGGCAGCCTGATTCCGATCCGGCCCTATTCCAGTTCGGCGTCCTCGTCGTTGTCGCCTTCCACCGAAATGCGCAGCGATTTAAGAAAGTTCACATCATTCTGCGTGAACGGTGCCCCCTCTTCGCCAGCCTCGTCTTCATCGGCATCCTTGGTGGTGACTTCGTTCAGGCCGATCGTAGCCTCCAGCATCAGAAGGACGTCGAAACCATGCTTGCGTATATCCTGAACCACCCCGGCAATCTGCTCGCTCTCGATGACCGATTCGTGGATCGCCTCTCCCAGTTGTTGAATTAATTCCTTCAGACGGGATGTCAATGTTACCTCCAGGGGCGGCCGGCGCAAAAGCGGCGCGGGAGCGGCTTTAGATTTATATACCTTACGTCTACGGCGGCCCACGGGCAACTGCGCTGGAACAAACTACCGCGCCGTGCCGGGCCTGCACCGTCGCTGCTACCATCATAATCGGAATGAAACCGCAGACCATTGGCCGGGCCCTGGGCATCGGGATCCGCGTAGCAGGGAAAGTTGCCGGCCAGCGCATCGCGTCCGCCGCTCAAACCAACGCCACCGAGCCATCCGCTTCCCGCGCCGCCGCTCCCGATTCGTCCCCGGCAGCAGGCGCGTCACCGGCCTCACCCCCCGGCAACTTCCGCGAAAACCTGCAAGCCAGCATCGGTGCCGGGTCGCGCAACGCCGGACGCGCAGGCGGCCTCCTCGCCCGCGGAGTAGGCGGCTTCCTTCGCCCCTTCGGCCGCGTCGGCGGCACCCTGTGGCTTGAAGTCAGCGGCGTCTTTTTCCTCTTGCCCGTCGTGGTCTTTACCCCCACCGTCTGGCACGCCCGGACCAGCTGGTTGCAAGGCCCCGAACATCGCACCTTCTGGGTGAGCGCCGTCGTTGTATTGATCTTTTTCTATCTCGGCATCAGCTCATTCTGGCGCGCCCGGCGACGCTGATCCTACGCACCGTCCTCGTGCGACGCAGATTCAACTGCAAGCCGATACGCATATATGTGCTCACAAAGCACACTGCCGCACACCACCTCGGGGCGATGCGCATCCGCCGGCAGATGCTGCCGCGAATCTCCTCCGCCGTCTCCGGCTTGACCAGGTTCGCCCGCATGGCCTCAGGCCAGTGCCGGTAAGCATCACGGCATGTTCAGCCGGTATCAGCCCGCTCACCGCACTGGTAGCGCCGGAACGCGCCAACCGTCACTGAATCAAAATTTCCGGAACCAACCCGCGCCCCTCCGGCGTAGCATACAGTGGCAATCTTGTTCACTCCCTATGCAGCCCAACTGCGCCCCCGCAACTCCGTTGCCCAAAACTGTATTCGCCCAAAGCTTTAATGGAGGATCGATGATTCGCGCACGCTTCACGCTTGTGCCCTCTCTGCTCACCCTGGCCCTGCTTCCCGTCCTCGCAGCGCAGGCCGCACCCGCACCGCCGCTGCTGCTCCGCAGCCCTTCGCTCTCGCAGGACAAGATCGCCTTCCGCTTCGCCGACGACGTATGGACCGTCTCCCGCCAGGGCGGTGAAGCCGAGCGCCTCACCTCCAATGGCAACGTGCAGGCCGGACCTTTCTTCTCCCCCGACGGCTCCCAGATTGCGTACACAGCCCACCTGCAAGGCAACGAAGACGTCTACATCATTCCCTCCACCGGCGGCGTGCCCCGCCGCATTACATGGCACCCCGGCGGCAGCGCCGTGGTGGGCTGGTCGCGCGACGGCAAAAACGTGCTGATCGCCTCCGGCGCCATCAGCTACCGCCACTTTGGGCGCCTCTTCCTGGTCCACGCCGACGGGTCCGGCATGCCCGAGCCCCTCCCCCTCCCCGCCGGCGTCGAAGGCTCCTTCTCTCCCGACGGCCAGTCCATCGCCTATCAGCCCATCTCCAAGTGGGAACTGGCATGGAAGCGCTACGTCGGCGGACAGACCACCCCCATCTGGATCCTGAATCTCAAGACCCTCGACCTGGTCAAAGTCCCGCGCGAAAACTCCAACGACGCCAGCCCCGTATGGCAGGGCAACGCCATCTACTTCCTCTCCGACCGCAACGGCCCCGTCTCGCTCTTCAAATACGACACCGAGTCAAAGCAGGTCTCCCCCCTCGGCACCAACACCGGGCTCGATCTAAAATCTGTACAGGGTGGCCCCGACGGCCTCGTCTACGAACAGTTCGGTTCCATCCACCTCGTCAACCCCGCCAGCAATGAAGACAAGACCGTTAACATCAGCGTGCATGGCGAGCTCCCCAGCCTCACTCCGCACCTGGCCACCATCCCCGCCGACGACATTCAGAATGCCTCCATCTCGCCCACCGGCGCCCGCGCCGTCTTCGAGGCCCACGGCGAAATCTTCACCGTTCCCGGCGAAAAGGGCGACACCCGCAACCTGACCAACACCTCCGCCGTCGCCGAACGCAACCCGTCCTGGAGCCCCGACGGCAAGACCATCGCCTACTTTTCCGACGCCTCCGGCGAATACCAGCTCCATCTCCACGACCAGACCGGCTTCAAGCCTCCGACGGTCATCGACCTCGGGCCCGACCCCAGTTTCTTCTACAACCCCACCTGGTCCTTTGACTCCAAGCACATCGCCTACAGCGACAAGCACAACCGCCTCTGGGTCCTCGATGTGCCGGCGGGCAAGCCCGTCCTGATCGACAAGAGCATCTACGGCGGCTTCGGACCCGACCAGGGCATCGTCTGGTCGCCAGACTCCAAATGGATCGCCTATCACCGCGACCTCGAGAACCAGCTCCGCGCCATCTTCCTCTACTCCATGGAAACCCACAAATCCACCCAGGTCACCGACGGCATGAGCGATGCCTGGAACCCGGCCTTCGACCTCAACGGCAAATACCTCTACTTCCTCTCCTCGACAGATGACGGCCCCTCACGCGCTGGAATCGACCTCTCTTCGCTCGACCGCGCCGAATCCAGCGCCGCCTACGTTGTCGTTCTCGCCAAGGACGGAGCTTCGCCGATCCCGCCCGAAAGCGACGACGAAAAGATCAAGGACGAGGAAAAGAAGAAGGACGAGCCCAAGGCCGACACCGCCAAGGACGAAAAGAAGGACGACAAAAAGAAAGACAAAGACAAGAAATCCGACGCCAAAGACGAAGCCAAATCCGACAAGGATAAGGACGACAAGAAGGACACAAGGACGACAAGGATAAAAAGGACGACAAGGACAAGCCCGTCAAGGTAACCGTCGATCTGGAAGGCATCGGCAACCGCATCCTGTCGCTCCCCATTCCGCCCCGCAACTACGGCGGCATCGCCACCGGGAAAGCCGGCGTGATTTATCTACTCGAAGGCTCACCCTACGGCCGATCCTCCAACGAAGGCGGCGGCCCCGGCATCCGCGCGGTGTGGCGCTTCACTCTCGAAAAACGTCAGCCCGAAACCGTCCTCAACGAAGTCGACGCCTTCATTCCCTCCGCCGATGGCGCCAAGGTGCTCTACGCAAAAAAGAATGCCTGGACCATCGTTGCCAGCGACGACCTCAAGCCCGGCGACGGTACTCCCGGCAAGCCCCTCAACCTTGGCAACATGCAGACCATGATCGACCCGCGCGCCGAGTGGAAGCAGATCTACCACGAGACCTGGCGCATCGAGCGCGACTTCCTCTACGACCCCAACACCCACGGCCTCTCCATCCCCAAGGTGGAAGCTCGCTACAAGCCATATCTCGATGGGCTGGCCTCGCGCTCCGAATTCACCTACCTCTCCACCGAGATGCTGGGCGAAATCACCATCGGCCACATGTTCGTAGGCGGCCCCTTCCATCCTGACAACGCTCCCAAGTGCGGCCTGCTCGGAGCCGACTACAAGGTGGAAAACGGCCGCTATCGCATCGCCAAAATCCTCGGCGGGCAGAACTGGACGCCCGGCCTCGCCTCGCCCCTCACCCTGCCCGGCGTCTACGTCAAGGAGGGCGAATATCTGCTCGCTGTCAACGGCCGCGAACTGCACGCCGACGACAATCTCTATCAGTGGTTCGACGGCACCGCCGGCAAACAGACCGTGATTCATGTTGGCCCCAACCCGGACGGTAAAGACAGCCGCGACGTTACCGTCGTCCCCATCCCCGATGAAGACGGCCTGCGCAACCTCGACTGGGTGGAAAACAATCGCCGCAAAACGTGGGAGCTCTCCGGCGGCAAGGTCGCCTACGTCTACATGCCCAATACCGGCGGCTCCGGCTACACCAACTTCAACCGCTACTTCTATTCCCAACTCGACAAGCAGGCCCTGGTGCTCGACGAACGCTGGAATGAAGGCGGCTTCATCGCCGACTACACCGTCGACGTGCTCAAACGCTTCCCGCTATCGGGAGCCGTTGAGCGCGACGGCAAGCCCATCCACGACCCCGTCGGCGCCATCTTCGGCCCCAAGGTCATGCTCATCAACCAGAACTCCGGCTCCGGCGGCGATGCCATGCCCTGGTACTTCCGCAAAGCCGGCATCGGCAAGCTGGTCGGCACCCGCACGTGGGGCGGACTGGTCGGCATCGGCGGCTACCCCTCGCTGCTCGACAATGGCTACGTGATGGCCCCGCGCTACGCCATCTACGGCCTCAAGGGCGATTGGGAGGTCGAGAACAAAGGCATCCCGCCCGATGTTGATGTGGAACTGCTGCCCAAGGACTTCGCCGAGGGCCATGACAAGCAGCTGGAGGCCGGCGTGCAGCTGGTGCTCGACGAGCTCAAGGCCAACCCCATCCCCGAGATCAAACTCCCGCCCTATCCCAACTACCACCAGAAAGATGGCCTGGGCAAGGAGACCACCACCAGCGGTGGCGGGAAATAAGCATAACCGTCCCGCGCATGCGGCTGCCTCGTTCCCGTTCGAACGGCGCAGCCGCATCTTCAACGGAACGGCGCAGCCGCATCTTCAACGGAACGGCACACGGCCTTACGGCAGACCCAGGATCGTCACCCGCGCCGGCGAGAAGTACACCAACCCCTTGCCGTCTTTCAGTGCATCGTCCGTGATCAGCAGCGCCTGCGTCGGAATCAGCTGACCTGCAAAGATCGGCACCAGCTTGTCGAATTCAAACGTCCGCCGCGTCGCCTGAGTCAGTTGCAGCAGCTGGTTCAAATTACTCGCGAACTCCCTGTATTCCGGCAGCAGGATCGCTTCAAAATCACTGCGCAATGCGCCCAGCAGTCCCGGCCTGGTAACAAATCCCTGCGCATAGCTACCATCCGGAGCTCCAAATTCCACCCGCTTCGCTTCCGCGCCGAAGAGCTCGCTTGCCAAATCGCGGAACGCGCCACCCGAACCCTTGCGAAACCCCATTGCGTGCAGCGCCACGCACGTTCCGAATGCCTCCGCAACATCGGCATCGGCATAGGGCAGGCCTCTCATGCCGTCCCACACCCGTTCTAGAACGCGGATGATGTACTCGTCGAATGCAACCCGCCCCGTCTGAGCATCCGTCAGCACCCACCCGACGCTGGTCTGCCGCAAGTTTTTGCGTGCCGCCAGCACCCGTCGCAGCGCCGCGCTTACGCTCGCCTCCACCGCCGCCGGCGTCGCCTGCGCATCGACTGCCAGGCGGATACTCGTCCCCTGCGTGGCGCCCAGGCTCTCGGGCGTCACAATCATCCATGGCGCTACCCGCTCCGCGCTCCACGAAGCCAACTCCGGCAATTCTCCATTCACGAAATATTTCGTATGCACCCGGTTGGGAGGCGCCTCAGCAGTCGTCCATGCCTTGTTGGGATTGGTGAGGCTCTCATAAAACGCGCGAAACTCCTTGCCCCTGATGAGGAGTTGCTCATTCATGAAGTACTGGTCGAGCAGAATCTCCAGCTGGCTCTTGCGCGACGGGTAGATGTCTTCACGAGTGGGCCACGCCGGAAACCCGGTGTAAGGGAAAAGAATGCGATCCATCCCGTATAGAAGGCTCCAGTTGCAAGTGCAGTAGAGGAAGGTCCCGCATTGCGCCTCGAGTCGCCACAGATTGGGAACCGTGTCGGTGACGAACTCGATTGCTGGGAGTGGTGTTTCCGAGTCCTGCAGACTTGCACGGAAGTCGCTCCACACTTCCTCGAGATCGTGGCAATCGAGGCAGTAGATGCAACTATCCGTCCCTAGCTCCGGCGTTCTGGTGTCGCACGCGAAATAGCCGGCTACGCCAGGATCAGTGGTGAAGTCGATGTAGTCGGTCGGGATGCCGTAATGCTGCGCAATGGCAAAGAATGCATTTGTGTCGTTGGCGAACTGCTCCACACCAGGCGTTTCCGTCATCCAGAACCACAGCCGCTTCAGCTGATCCTGATATTGAAGGCTTCCCTCCATCCGCCGACGGTACGCCGTCGAACAGGGCGGCCACGGCTTCACCTGCCCGCGAAACCACTGGTACTTTCCCTCCGCCTTGAATAACTCAGCCAGTTCGATGGCAGCATCTACATTTGCGACCCGGTGCTCTTCGCCCATCGCACGTCTCCAACACAATCTTTGCTGACCGCTCCAAAATCGTTTCTGGCAGCCGCTCACAGGATGGTGGCATAGTCCCGAATCCGTTACCAATGGAAGCTCGAATCACCACCAACGGCATTTCCCCCGCCCTTGCCTGTCCTTGCCGGCCTCTTCGATCAACGCGGGCGACCGCCAGGGCGAAAACTGCGAGGCGCACATTCTATTTGAACCGGACATCGCCCCTCCCGCCTTCCGGCGGCTCCGGGATCGCGAAGGCTTTCTGCGCCTCCGAAGGGTGATTCACCTTCGACGGTCGTCCTTCCCGCACCATGCGGGCATGAGCCTCTTTCCAAGTCGGAAGCTCCTCGCTCTCCTGCGCCCAGTGCACCAGAGAAGCTTCGTCGCACCACTCCAGCAGCTTGCGCATAGCCGTCTTGTGCGGTTCGGCAAGCATGAATCCCCGCATCGCCGCGTCTGATTCCCAGCTGGTGCTCGTCCAGAACGTTCTTCCCCGCTCCCTCAGAACCCGCGCATGCAGGTTTCCCGAGGCACGCACCGCCTGACGCGCAGTACGCGCCGCCATCAGGCCGAATGCAGGCATCAGCCACCACGATCGAACCCGCAGGCGGGTGATCGATACAAAGGCCATTCCCCCTCCTCCGCTCGCCGAGCCCGATTCAGCGCCGCGCCGAGTTGACTAACAGCATCAACCCGCGGAGGCAGGAAAGGCTACAAGATGGCCCCGGACGCAGATTCGCCCGGCCCCGCATCTTGATGCGAATGCCACGACTGACACTGGATAAACAAAAAGCTGGAGCTATGCCCGAAGAACCGAACTAGGCCGATCAACTGGGTTTGTCCCGGCGTCAACCTGTGAAACCAGGACACCCCCTGTTGTCTTTCCAATGAAGCGCAGCTTTACCGTTCCGGCGTAATGGTCGCGGTAAACCCGGTTGGGTCGCCCCCGTTGTCCCCCTTCGGCCCCGGGCCCGCCGCAAAGTCCACCGTGTCTCCCCGCTTCACCTTGACGTCCAGGGAGAACTTCGCCACGCTCGAACCATTGACCGGGCTCTTGAACAACTGTTTGCCGTTATGAAGGACGTGCACATCAGCAGTCGTGATCCCTGTCCCCGCGAAGCTTCCAACCACATCCCAGACTCCGCTGTCCGGCGCCGTCCACCGCACGATCGTGTAGGAACTGGGCCCCGGCCCCAGGTCCAGATACCCAGGAACCACCCCTGGTTCCGCTACCACCAGCGGATACCCCGGCGCGCAGCAGCCCGCGATAGGCCCGAACCACCCCACCTCTCCGGAAAGATAGGTGCTCCCCGAAATCGTGTATGGCTCAAAGGGTCCGCTCGGCTTATAGGCATACCCGTAGGACCAGGCTGCGTTCGGATTGGCTGTCGCCGAGAACCCCGCGCCCGCGGAATAGACCGGCGTCGCCGTCTCGATATAGTGGCGCAGCAGGAAGCCATGGGTCATCGCCGAGGCATCCGTGTACCGCCCCACGATATCGCCCCCCGCGTCGCTACCGTTGAGGTAAGTATCGATCCCCTTCGGATAATCGACCTTGATGCAATTGCCATCCTTGATCAAGGCCCCGTGAGAACTGCCGTCTACCTGGCCGAACTGCCCCACCATGTTGCCTTCCGCATCCACCCCGCTAAGAAAGGTGAATGTCGCACCCGGGCAATCAATCGACTTGAAAGCGCCATGCCTGAACTCGAAGCCGTGCGCTCCCGTGTCATCGAAATATCCTCCCACCAGGATCCCGTCGGCCGACATCGTTGCCAGGGTTTCCGCCGCGCCCGGATAGTCCACGGGAATAAACTTCCCCTCGTCCTCAACGTATCCGTGGAAATTGTTGTCGTCGTCGATCCAGGTCCCCACCAGGTCCCCGCTCGCGCTGATTCCCAACACGCTCGACGACATGCTGCCCGGATAATCAACCGTCGTGATATGCCCACGCTTCAGCACGAAACCGTGAAAATTCCCGCTGTCGTCTCCGTAGTCTCCGCCGATCTCACCCCTCGGATTGATCCAGTTGGCCTCTGTGTACACCGCGCCGGGAACGTCGATCGAAGTGTAACGGCGGTCGCTGTACAGAAATCCGTGGACCACGCCCTCCGCATCGGTAAACCTGCCGACCATCTCCCCGGAGGGCGTGATGGCGGTCGCCTGCGTGTCCGTGGCGCCCGGGTAATCGAACGAAACCGCAGAAATCTTCTTGTGCGGAGAGGCATTCCCGGCAGCCGAAACCACCAGGAACAAAAGCATCGAAAACCATCCGACGCGAGTGCGAGCTAACTCTGAACAGAAGCGGTTCACGGAGTATCCTTTCCATTTTTCATGTTTGCTGCCCAAGGCGCGACAATGTCGCAAAGCGAATAAGAAGCCAGTAGTTCCGTCGATTGAAAGGAAAGCTCTGCCTGCGCGCACGCCCCCCGGCTAGCCGCAGGTAAAACTGTTTGAATATACTCCGGAACTTAATTTTGATATTTGCTAATTACTGCAAGTTACTAAATATTGCAAATATTTTACATGTGCGACAGACTGTGGCAATCAGTCACTTATCCACTTATACCGTAGAGTTCTAACGAATTATGCCGTCTAACTTCCCGAGCTTCCGAAGCCCTTCTCTGCTCGCATCGATTCGTTGAGGTTACCAACTTCTTCCACAACCCCCGTCAGCACCGGCACCGGAATCACCTGGGCGATCTTTTCCCCGGCTTTCAATTCGACCGGATCACCGCCCAGGTTGGTCATCAGCACCAGGATTTCGCCGCGGTAGCCCGCATCGATCACCCCCCCGGTCGTCGCGATGCCCCGCGCCGCCATAGAAGATCGATCCCGCACCAACAGCCCCAGCGCCGCCCCCGTCCCCGGATGCCGCGCCTCCACCGCTATCCCAGTCCGTACCCTGACCGTGATCCGCGGCGCCAGCACCACCGGCTCCAGCGCAAACACGTCATACCCAAGGTCCTCGCCCGGATGCGCCACTACCGGCGCCCGAGCCCCCGTCTCCAGCAATTTCACTCTCAGCATCGGTCCGATATTAGCAGCCGCCAACCCCGGAAGCCCGATTCTGGCAGCACCAGATCGCCGCCGCCGTGTCCAGGCCCCCCTCGCGATTGCCCGTTTACCGGCCACCAATCCCGCGATTAGACCAGCCATCGGCCTTGCCGGGAAGGCATACCCCGGCATGTGCTGCCTCGCCCAGGGTGTCAGCCTGCCTAAGCCACGCGCGCCCGCGGACCGCCTTCATACCTGACCGCTCTGGGTGGCCACTTGCCCGCTTCCTCCGCCAACAGCGCATCCAATCCGGCCAGCACAGCGCGCGATTCGCTCTCCAGCGCCGATCCGGTGTAGACGGCGGATTCCCGGCCAGATCCGTCGATCGAAGCGATGGGTATTCCCGATCCGGATGCGCGAATCAGCGAGATCAGCCTCTCCCTCTTTTCGCCCGGGACCGAATGCCCCAGCAGCACCAGGTCAAAATCGCCTGCCTCGAATAGATCCATCGCTTCCGAGATCGATTGCGCCGAAACAACCACATAACCTGCTGATCTCCACATGGAGGCTTGCGCGGCCTGCAGCCACCCATCCAGTCCGACAGATAAAACGATGTTCAAAGACATAGGAACTCCGTTCATGGCGGGTTGAGTTTGCTCTCCGGTTCAAGCGAAAGGATGGCGAGGTCCCTTTGCTGCGAAGAGAGCCCTGGCAGGGCAACGAGGACAACATGAAGTCCGCCAGCTTCATTCCGGTGACCGTACTCAGGAATGAATCCTTGCAAGCTGTAGGAGTGTGCGTAAGAGAGAGCTTTCCGGCGCCGAAGCGCCTGTTGTTCAGGTCAGTTGGAAAACTCCCCCTAAGTGAGTAAAAGCTAGTCCGATGTTATTGGACTGTCTGTCGCACATCAAACACACTCACGCAAATTTACCTCTGCTTCCGCCCGCAATCCAACAGTGTTGACCTGCCATCCCACGATCCGCATGTGCAAATTAAATCGAGGCCCATTTGAAACAGTGGTTTCGGAGGTTAGTCAGTTTAAACCGGTGATTGACTGGCTTATCCACGGTTTCGCATTTTCACGATTTGTGCAGAGGCGGAAGCTTTCGATCACCTTGCAGTTGATCGAGCCCGGTCTCCCCGTTTTAGCCCTGCAACGTCTCCGGTTATACCGGGCCCAGGTGTTAGTCAGCAGCTTCTGCGTTCTCCCGGCTTGACCAGGTGATCGCGGTCGCATATGAAGAAGTCGCGTCGGGAAAGGCCAGCAGCACACGCTCGATTACACCGGTAGAGAGCCATATCCCCAGTTTCTTCGTAACTCCCAGCGAGTGGCCGTCGAACATCGCAACATAGGCGCCATCCGGAAGATCCGCCGGCGCCTTCAGCACCACCCCTTCCGAATAGTAAGGGCTGCCATTCGTCTGCTCCCAACGCGCGTAAACATGACACGGCGCCTCCCGATCCATTCCCCGAAGGACGCCTGATCTCAACACATCTGCGGATTGCATCATCATTGCACGGCCGATCTTCGCAGGCTGCTCCATGCTCCGGACTCAACGCGGAACAGCCTTCGACCCAGTAAGGTGAGTTAGGAGAGGAGTCGCCCTGGCCCGTGCCGCTCATCCACCATCGAGCGTTCTGGCCCCGTGCCCTTCGACGATTGCTACGTGGGACGAGGAAGATCGGCCGGAGGAATATTCCGCACCGTTAGTGCGATATTGGCAGGTTTCTTACCTCCTGCCTGTGACGCGCGTCACAGGCGTTTGGGCAGAAAGCAGTCGCCAAGCCTCAAAACAGTGATCCCGCTCACCAGCCGCCGGCTTGAATTGCGACCACACACCCGCCGATTCCAGCAGTAACTAGCGAGGATTCATCCAGAGGCAAGACTGCCCAAGCCCCGCAACACGCCGCTAGAAGCGCATCGCCAACGTGCGAGGCGACGGATCGGCCGCGCCACAGAGCAAAGCTATAGTTCTTTATTTAGTTGGGTTGCAGAGACTGGGGTCACATCAAGCTGGCCGTTTGACATCGGCGCTGTCAGTGCGTCGACGTCTCCGCCTTCACGCATGGCGATGCCGAGGTGCTCTCCGACCCGATTTATGATTTCTGCCGTATACCCGGAGATCGCATTCAAATATGTTATGAATCGCGCCCGCCTAATAATCAGACGTTCGCCGTCTTTGAACTCTGTCCAAGGGCAAGCAAGACAGAATCTCCGATCAGCGATCCCTTGACGGTGAACGATCACATTGCGAACCTGCTGCATTTCAAACACAGTGTGCCGCGTTGTATCTGATATGGCTCCATCTAGCCCTATGGTCTCTAGCAATTTCTCGAAGCGCGTAGCCCCAAGTTTGAGAGGGCCACCTACGGCCTGGTCAACCAATTCTACGAGGTATGCGGCGCGTTCTTCCGGGTCCAGTGATGTGTAGTCTCCAACCCGCACCTTCAGGTTAGCCCAAGGCGGTTTTTGGAGAACCTCGGGTTGATTGCAAATCCAGTCCCGGGTAATGTCCTTCACCATCGACTCGAAGCCGCTCCAAATCGCTACGGTGCTCTGTGCATGCAGGACTGCAAACTCAGTGCCGAGTTCGCGCTGTGCCAGCGCGCTCAATTTCTCTGCATGTACCCTTTCCTTCTCAGAGCCTCCAGAACCCAACGTGCCTTCTGCTTTGGCGATTGCACGGACGATATTCGGGGCGCTTCTTAACATGCCAATGCCTCGCTGACAAAGGTCCAAGATTTCGAAAATTTCCATCGCTTGGTCTAGAAATGCTTTCGGTGCTCTAAGTGCCCATGCAGGCGTCCGAGGACCCGGGCCACTAGCCGGTGCCGTTAAATCAGGCTTCTCGCTCACTCCTCGATGTTACCTCCTAATCTGCTCACAGCAGGTTGAGCAGGTCGAGGGTGCGTACTAGGGCTTGGCGGGCTGGGGTAGTTTGTAACTCTGGGCGCGGAGCCCGATGCCCGCCAACTCCGACACTACCGTTGTCGCGGTGCTCGCGATAAGTCAGGAGCAGAATGATTTGCTGCTTCTCGGCCAAGTGATTTAGAGCGCACTAAAAAGTCGATGACGCGCCCCCCGCCAGCCATTTACTAGCCACTCACCGTCCACCGTCCACCGTCCACCGTTCACCGTCCACTGTCCACTGTCCACTGTTCACCGTCCACCAAAACTGGCCAGCCCCGGCCGGATTATCCCCGGCCGAGGCTGTCATCTCGATTTATTCGGCAAAAGGACCTGTAAGCCGAATTCTGTCGTGTGCGGTCATTCCTCTAGGCGCCGCGTTGCCGCGGTCACTCATCAGCGACCTACCCGGAGGTTTCGGCCATTGCCTGGACCCGCCTTGCGGCGTTCCCATACATGGAGCAGCCTTGCGGCGCCGGGCCGGCACCGGGTGCGAACCTTGCTCCGGGTCCGCGCCTCCCTCCCTATTTGGTCTTGCTCCGTGTGGGGTTTACCCTGCCCCGCCCTTTACAGAACGGGCGGTGCGCTCTTACCGCACCATTTCACCCTTACCCCGGCGGGAGCCCTGCCCGGAAGAGCGAACCCCTCCGCGAGCTCCGGATGCCCGCCACTCGAAAGCAGCGGGGTAGCCGGGGCGGTATCTTTTCTGTGGCACTGGCCGTCCGCGAACCTTGAAGTCCGCGTCCCGGACGTTATCCGGCACACTGCCCTGCGGAGTTCGGACTTTCCTCCCCCGGCGCCCGCGTTAGCGAAGCTCCGGCAGCGACCGCCCGGTCCTCCTGCCAGTTCTCAGTCTACCGCGACCGCAAGATCGATGCGGATTCCAGCCCCGCACGCCAAGCGGCGAGCCCCGAAACTCCACTCGTCGCCTCCGGTTCAGTCCCCATGCACAATGGCGCTTACTGCCCGGGCCCGTCCCGCTTCCAGTCCCGCCGCATCGCCTTGTGAGTCACTTTGGTGCGCGACCGCGTCTCGCTCTCCAGACGCTTATCGGTCTTGCGCTCCAGGAACTCCAGCTCTCGCTTCAGCTTGCGATAGCTTCCCAGCCGCTCCTCGTCCACGCCTGCCGCCGCACACCCTGGCTCTCCGCTATGAGTACAGTTCCGGAAGCGGCAACCCTTAGCCAGTTCGCGAATATCGTCGAACCCCCCCTCCAGCGACTCCGGCGCGGCCCACAACTGCACCTCGCGCAGCCCCGGCTGGTCGAGCAGCAGCCACCCTCCCGGCATGCAGAACAGCGTCCGCTCCGTGGTCGTGTGCTGCCCCCGCCCATCCCCCTCGCGTACCGCGCCCACATTCTGCCGCTCCTCGCCCAGCAGGCGATTCACGATCGTGGACTTGCCCGCTCCCGACGACCCCATCAGCGCCGCCGTCTCCCCCGGAGCCATCAATGCGCTTAGCGCCTCCAGACCCGCGCCGGTCTTCCCGCTGACCGCGACGACCGGAACATCCGCGATCCCATCCGCCAGTTGCTCCGCCAGCGCACGCAGATCCCGGCCATCCGCCTCGGCGAGATCCGCCTTGGTGAGCACTATCACCGGCCGCGCCCCGCTCTTGCGCGCCAGCACCAGGTAGCGTTCCAGCCGGCGTTCGTTGAAGTCGCCGTCCAGGCCGCTAACCAGAAACAGCACGTCCACGTTGGCGGCCATCACCTGCTCCGCCGCTCCCTTGCCCGGCTGCTTGCGCGAGATCACCGTCCGCCGGGACAAAACCTGTTCGATTACCGGCAACCCGGGACGCAGCGCGACCCAATCTCCTGCCGCCGGCCACGTTGTTCCGTCCGACCGGACCTGCCCGCTCACGGTCGCGGTCACTTCGCCCGCTTCCGTCCACACCGAAAATGTGCCGCGATGCACCCCGGCCACCCTCCCGGGCACGCCCCCGCACTCCTGGCTGGAAAAAAAGCCATCCCATCCCATCTCTGCTAATTGCATTCGAATCAATCCTCTCGGTCAGAACTCAATACACACCTCGACCAGCCACGGCTGGGAGGCACGGTAAGAGAGGACGAATTAGACAATATCGGTCAGCGGCGCTCCGTGTGCTGACACTCTAGCACGCTTCGCCCCAACCGGACGCGCATTTTGCATCGGCCGCCCGGGCTTCGCAGTCTATTGTTGGAAGCGCCTGCTCTAAGGGAGCAGATGACCTTCCCCCTAAGGAGATTGGATGAAGATCGTCGTTGTCATCGCCCGCATCCTGCTGGGACTGATTTTTGCCTTCTTCGGCGCGAACCTGATGTTCCACTTTCTGCCCAACCCGCCCATTCCTCCAGGCGTACTCAAGGACTTCAACACCGTCATGTTCACCACCCACTACATCGAGGTGGTGGGCTTCTTCCAGTTGCTGGGCGGATTCCTGCTCCTGATCAACCGCTACACGGCCGTAGGCCTCATCATTCTGGCCGCCATCATCGTGAACATTCTCACCACCCACACCCTGGTCATGCACGGCACAGGACTTCCCATTCCCATCCTGGTCGTAATCCTGTGGCTCATCGTGTTCTGGAGCGTGCGACCAGCCTTCGCAGGCGTCTTCCAGCCCAAACCCGGCGTTTAAGCGGATCCCAACACGACCCGGCGCTTCTAGAATGAAAACGTGATCCAGTACCTATATCTCGGACGGGTCCCTTACGGCGAGGCCCTTCGCCTGCAAGCCGAGCTGGTTGATCTCCGCTACAGGGGCCGTACCGGCAACACCCTCCTGCTGCTCGAACACCCGCCGGTACTTACCCTCGGCCGCAACGCCGACCGCTCCAACGTGCTGGCCTCCGACGAGCTGCTGGCCAGCCGGGGCGTCACGCTGCACCACATCAACCGTGGCGGCGACGTCACCTACCACGGCCCCGGCCAGCTCATCGGATACCCCATCTTCGATCTGCGCAGCCTGCGCGCACCTGGCGGCGGCCGCCTCGGCCCCGTCGACTTCGTCCGCCAGATGGAAGAAGCCCTCATCCGTCTCTGCGGCGTCTACGGCGTCCGCGCCGGCCGCATCGCCGGGCTGACCGGGGTGTGGTGTGGCGTCCCACAGGCACATCCCTCCTCCGAAACATTGCCACGCGGCGAGCGTAAGGTGGGGGCGATCGGAATTCATGTGTCGCGGGGCATTACCTCCCACGGCTTCGCCTTCAATGTAACGACGGATCTGGACGACTTTCGCCTCATCAACCCCTGCGGCATCACCGATCGCCCCGTCACCAGCCTCGCCCGCGAAGTTCCCGACTCCGCCCTGCTTCCCAACCTCGAATCCGTCGCCCACACCGCCGCTCGCCAATTCGGTAGCGTTTTCTCACAGCCGATATTGGCAGTCGAGAGCCTCGACGCTCTGCGCTCCCAGGCGCAATCCGGACCGGGATGTGCATCCGAGCCGCCCAAATTCCCCGCCGAAGATACCCCGCTCCAGCTTCCCGACGCCCTCAGGCGCCTTCGCGGAGCGCCCGAACCCCCCTCCCGCGGCTAAAGCGGGCCGGCCACAGGCTACTCCACGGCCGACCCGGTTCTCAGCCACTCGAGGCCGGCGTTCGATCTCCGATCTCCCCTCCCCCTCGCGGCCCGCCAGCCGCCCCGCAATTTATAATCCCGCTGGAACGGGTGCGTTCCGCGAATCTGCCGTCGCACCCGCCGGTGCCCGATCCTGCAGCGCGGAGAGAACGATTCATGCCAACCGACGTCGTCATGCCCCAGATGGGCGAATCGATCTTTGAGGGCACCATCACCAAGTGGCTCAAAAAAGCCGGCGACCCCGTCGGCAAAGACGAGCCGCTCTTTGAAATCTCCACCGACAAGGTCGACGCCGAAATTCCCTCTCCCGTAGCCGGGGTGCTCACCGAAATCAAGGTCCCCGAAGGCGCCACCGTCGCCATCAACGAAGTGGTAGCGATCGTTGCCGGCACCGCGGAGGAAGCCAAACCTGCTCCCTCGAGCCCCGCCAAAACGCCGGCGGCAAAACCCGAACCGGCGCAGGCAGCCGCGCCCGAGGCAGTCGCGCCGTCCGCCCCTCCCCAAGCTCCAGCGCCAACGAAGCAGGCCCCGAAGGCGCAGTCAGCCCCACCGCAAGTGGTGGTGATGCCGCAGATGGGCGAATCCATCTTCGAGGGCACCATCACCAAATGGCTCAAAAAGGTGGGCGACTCCGTCGCCCGCGACGAGCCCCTCTTCGAAATCTCCACCGACAAGGTCGACGCGGAAATTCCTTCCCCCGTCGCCGGCCTGCTCACCGAAATCAAGGCCGAGGAAGGCGCCACCGTCGCCATCAACTCCGTCGTCGCAGTCATCGGCGGAACCGCAGCCGGTGAGGACCCCGAAGGCCCCAGCGAGCCGCCGCTGGCCCAGCCTGACGGATCTCCCACCAGCAAGGCCCCTGCCTCGGACGCGCCCTCTACTGAAGCCCGCGCCGCCGCACCACCATCGCCGGCCTCCATGCCGCCTCCAGCCGCCGATGCCGAGCCCGGCCCCGAAGCCAGCCTCGATTCCATCCGCTCCTCGCCGCTGGTCCGCCGCATCGCTCGCGAAAACAACATCGACCTGCGCCGCATCCCCGGCTCCGGGTCCGCTGGCCGCATCACCAAGGAAGACGTGCTGCGCTACCTGGCCGACGGCAGCCCAGGCCAGACGCCGCCCACCGCGGACAAGGTGCCCGCGGCTCCCGCCACCGTCACCCCCGCGGCAGCAACTCTCGCTCCGCCACAACCCTCGTCCAGACCATCACCCCGACCGGAGGTGGCCGCACCGCAGGCGGGGGTGCAGCCCATGTCGCGCATGCGCAGCATCATCGCCCAGCGCATGGTGGAGAGCCGCCACACCAGCCCCCACGCGTATTCCGTCTACAAGATCGACATGACTCGCATCGCCCGCCTCCGCGAACGCGAAAAGACCGGCTTCGAGCAGCGTAACGGCATCAAGCTGACTTACATGCCCTTCATCGCGAGCGCGGTCGTCGATGCCCTGCGCAAGTTCCCCATCCTCAACGCGTCCATCGAAGGCAGCAACATCCGCTATCACGCCAACATTCATCTCGGCATTGCCGTTGCCCTCGAATGGGGCCTCATAGTGCCCGTCATCGCGCGTGCCGAGGAACGCAGCTTTCTGGGCATCGCCCGCGCCATTGCCGATCTCGCCGAACGCGCCCGCACCAAAAAGCTCAAGCCCGAAGAAGCGTCCGGGTCGACGTTCACCCTGACCAACTCCGGCGTCTTCGGCGGCGAATACGGCACCCCCATCATCAACCAGCCCGAAGCCGCCATCCTCGCCATCGGCGGCCTGCGCAAGGAGCCTGCGGTGCTCACCGACAAGGAAGGCAATGACACGCTCGCCATCCGCTCCGTGCAGTATTTGTGCCTCGGCTTCGATCACCGACTAATCGACGGCGCCGACGCTGGCCGGTTCATGCTGGACGTGCAGAAGACGCTGGAGACCTGGGACCGCGACTTGAGCTGATCCCTCCGCGCACTCCTATGCGGAATGGGAAAAGGGTAAGCAGTTTCGGAATGGCGCAGCTTGAGGACATTTCCGCGGAGCCCATTCCTCAGGAGAACGCTGCCCTTTCGAACGTCGAAAAAACCTGTCCGCGTTCCGAAACTGCTCTGGTCCTTCGAACTTATTTCGGGATGACGATCAGCCCATTCAACCCATAAGCGTTCGCGGCCTTGAACGGCGAACCGGAGACGGGAGTGACGCTGGTGGGCGTCACGGTATAGACGTACAGCTCCCCGGTTGCGTAGCTCAGCGCATACAGATGATTGCTGTTATCCCACGCCGCCTGATTGATGTTGGTATTCGGCAGCAACACCGACGTGTACGGAGTAATGGGCGACGATGCATTGAAGTGAAAGATCTGCAGGCCGGGATAGCCAAAAACGGCAAGAAGCTTTCCCGAAGGGGACATGCTGATGTTTTCGATGTTCGTGATTGCGGGTGTGGGCATGTTCTGCCACGTGTTGGTTGAAGTTATCTGTCCTTTTGCGTTGATGACGAAGCTCGCAAGCTGCGGCGGAGGCGGATTCTGCGCGAACGCCTCATACATGAGAACCGCCAGATGATTGTTCGTATCTGCCGTCATATCCAGCGGGAAATAGTTATTCGCGTTGCCGGACGCCGATGGCTCCGGCGTCGGGCCGACCTGCTTGAAGCTGCTGTTCGTTCCCAACTCGCCAGTTGAGGAGATCGCGAACGGAGCCCAGTCCGTTGTATATACGTCGCCATAAGCGCCGTAAGCAAATAGATCGCTGCTGCTGATCGCAGAGATAGGCTGCGTGAACGCATTCCCGTGATAGCCTGCTTCATTTTTCAAATCGCCTAAAAATGTGAACTGCCCGGCCGTCGAAAGCTTGTACGACTGCCAATCCGAACACAAGATGTACGTATCGCCGCCCGACGTGTAGGTTGCACCATAGAGTTGCACGTAGAAGTAGTTGCCCGTGCGGTCAAACATCACGCCTGCATTGTCCGTGGTTCCGCATTGCGAGCCGCCGTAACTCTGCGTGTTGATCTGGGATGTCTGTTTACCGATGCTGCCGTTTGATCCCACGGGGTAGGTGTGCAGGTAATCCGTTCCCACGCTGATCAGATACTTGCCGTTCACCCCGCCCATCTGCCCACTAGTCGCGAAGGGCGATCCACTTACCGGGGTCAACTGCCCCGCGGCATTGGCGTCGAATACATCTACGCCCTGATGAGTTTGAACGAACACGTATGCGACCGGGGCAGGAGTTGCCGCTGCGGCCGCGTTGAAACCCTGTGCGAAGGTCGGTGCCGTTGAGCTCAAAGCCAGGCACCCGATTAAAGCCACTTGCTTCAGAACGCTTTGCATTTTGAATTCCTTATGGCGTTGGCGGTGAAATGCAGGGGATATCAAAGCGATGCCAGCTTCGAACGGGAGCTCAAAGTCAAACAAAGACGTCTGAATCCACCCTGCGTCATGGAGGCGACACGCTGCGCGCGAAGACCTGCCACGATCCCGGTGGACACAATATCTCTGTTTTGCTTTGCAATTTCGAACGCGGCTACGGCAGATCTGCAGAACGCCTGAAGTGAAACTCCATTTGCGCGAAGATCGCACTCTGCGTGCCCGTACAGCGGTGTCCTGGCCGGGCAGTCAGGACATCATCTTCAATATGCGGCATCCTTTTAGATCACCGTTTCCCGTGGTAAGTTGCCCGAGCCAGAGAAATGACCGCCCCGACGCTCGATCACTATTGGCCGGCGGCCCAGGCCAAGCCATCCGTAGCTTTACCCGTCGCAATCTCGCGCGTCACCTTGCCGCTGGCCAGGTCCATCACGTCCACCTTGTCCGCGTGCATGCAGCTCACATACGCCGTCTTGCTATCGGGATTCGATACAACCGCCTGAGGATACCCGCACACGTCGATATTCTTCGCCACCTTCATGGTCTGCAGATCGATCACCGCCACCTTGTTCACATCCGCCATCGCCACCAGTTCCCAACGCCCATCGGGGGTCGCCACGCTGCCATAGCCCACGCTCACCAGCGGCACCCACGTCTTCACCGCCTCCGCCGCCGTGTCGATCACCGCCATACGCGGCTGCGTCTGGTCCGCCGTGAATACCCACTTGTCATCCGGCGTAATCGAGATGCGCTGCGTATTCCCCGAAATCGGAATCACCTTCAGCGTCTTGCGCCCCGCAATATCCAGAACAGAAACCGTGCCCGGCCCCACGTTGGCCGTATACCCGCGCTTGCCGTCGTGCGACAGCGCCAGCATGTGGCTTTCCGCCTGCCCGGTGGGAATTGACCCGACAATCTTCAGCGTCTTCGGGTCGATGATCGAAACCGTCTTGTCCAGTTCCGTCGTCACGTAAAGCAGCCCGTCCTTCGGTCCCATCACCGGATCGTGCGGCCGGATCCCCCGCCCGAAATCCACGTTCCCCACCACCTTGTGCGCGGCCACGTCGATCACCACCATGTTGGTGCCGTCGGTCCCCGGCTTGCCCACACCCGAGTTGCCATACACCGGCACATACGCAAAACGCCCGTCCGGTGAAGCCGTAACTTCATGCCCGGTAATCCCACCTTCCGCCACTGTCGCCAGCACCTTCCCTGCGGCTGGGTCGACAATCGCCAGGCTCTGCTCACCCTTCTGCGCCACCAGCAGCAGCCCGTGTTGTGCAAACAGATTCAAACCAGAACCACTCAGCAGGAAAAGGGCAGTAGCAATTGCGCGACGCATTCGGCCTCCCGTGTACGCAAACGACTATACGGCACGACCCGCGCACCACGCTTCTTCCCCCGCCCCAGAGCCCGCTCGCGCGACTATCATTGCCTGCACAGGCCCTTGCCCCATGGCGACCCACACCCACACCGAACCCCTTCCGCCCATCGCGATCGATCCCGCCGTCCTTGACGCGGCCTCCGCCGACCTGCGCGGCCTTCTCGGCGACCGCGTCACCGCCGCCTTCGCAGTCCGCGAACACCACAGCCACGGCGAAAGCACCCACACTCCCGCCTTGCCCGATCTCGTCTGTTTTCCCCAATCCACCGGCGAAGTCAGCCGCATCGTCCAGATCGCCGCCCGCTACGGACTGCCCATCGTCCCCTTCGGCGCCGGCACCTCTCTCGAAGGCCACGTGCACGCCATCCGCGGCGGCCTCTGCCTCGACATGCGCGCCATGAACCGCGTGCTCCGCGTCAGCGCGCCCGACCTCGACGCCACCGTCGAAGCCGGCGCTACCCGCACCCAACTCGTCAAGGCCCTCGAAAACACCGGCCTCACCTTCTTCATCGACCCCGGCGCCGACGCCACCCTCGGCGGCATGGCCTCCACCCGCGCCTCCGGCACCACCGCAGTGCGCTACGGCACCATGCGCGAAAACGTCCTCGGCCTCACCGTGGTCCTGGCCGACGGACGCATCATCAACACCGGCACCCGCGCCCGCAAATCCTCCGCCGGCTACGACCTCACTCGCCTCTTCGTCGGCGCCGAAGGCACCCTCGGCGTCATCACCGAAGTCACCCTGCGCCTCCACGCCCTGCCCGAAGCTATCGCCGTCGCTACCTGTGCCTTTCCCGCCATCGCCGACGCAGTCAACACCGTGATCGAAACCATCCAGCTTGGCCTGCCCGTCGCCCGCATCGAGTTCATGGACGATCGACTCGTCGACGCCCTCAACAACTACGCCCGCCTCGATCTGCCGGTCCATCCCACCCTGTTGATCGAATTTCACGGCCTCAGCGAATCCGCCGTTGCCGAAACCGCGCGCTTCGCCGAACAGCTCGCCGCCGAACACGGCTGCCTGGGCTTTGCATGGGAGACAACCTCAGCCGGCCGCGAACGCCTCTGGAAGGCGCGCCACGACGTCTACTACGCCGCCCGCGCCCTGCGCCCCGGATCCGGCGTACTCACCACCGACGTCTGCGTCCCCATCTCGCGCCTGGCCGACTGCATCGTTGCCACCCGCGCCGATCTCGACACGCTGCCCTTCCCCGCCACCATCGTCGGCCACGTCGGCGACGGCAACTTCCACGTCCAGTGCATGCTCGGCCCTGACGAAGCAGACCTCGCAGAAGCCTTCGCCACCCGCCTCGTAGAACGCGCCCAGGCCATGGGCGGCACCTGCACCGGCGAACACGGCGTAGGCCTCGGCAAGAAGAAATACCTCCCCGCCGAACACGGCGAAGCCCTCGAAGTCATGCGCGCCCTCAAGCGCACCCTGGACCCCGGCAACCGCATGAACCCCGGCAAAATCTTCGACCTTGAATAGGAGCGGCCCGGCTGGCTACGGCCAAAATCCAACTCTTCAGGAGTGCGCAGCCCATGGATCATAAGTGCCAATACTCCACGTGTGCCCCTCCGGATCCTTCACCGTGAACTCCCTGCTGCCGTAGTCCATGTTCTGCAGCGGCCGCGGGATGTCGGCTCCAGCCTCCTGCGCCCGTAAATACACTGCGTCCGCATCCGGAACCACGATGTAGGTGCTGCGCGTCTCCACGCCCAGTTCGCCGGGCGTCTTGAACCCCTGCCCATACGCATCATCCTTGGTTGAACCCAGCATGATCATGCCGCCGCCGAACGTCAGTTCCGCGTGGGCGATCGTGCCATCCGGGTTCGCATACACCGCATGCTTTTCAAATCCGAGCACCTTGCCCAGCCATTCAATCGCCGCCGGCGCATCCTTATACCGCATGGCTGGCATGATGGTTGACTTCGTCTGAATCGCAGCTGTTGTCATAGAAGACCTCCTCCGCGCGGCCGGGACCAGGAAACGACCGGCCGCACTCACAACTTGCCACACCCGTGCCCGCAGCTTCTTGGAAAAATCGGAACCTACCAAGTCGCGGATCCCGCCTGGCCTCAGCCCCCCGCGATGTGATTCGCCCAAACCGTCCGCCGCGCCGAATATGCCGTCGCATCGATTCCCGAAAACGCGCGAAACTCGTTGGCGAAATGCGATTGGTCGTAGAATCCGCAATCCAGCGCCAGTTCCGCCCACGCCACCTCGCGGCCCGCATGCAGTAGATGAACCGCGCGCTGAAAGCGCCGAATCCGGCACCACACCTTCGGCGTCAACCCCACATCTTCGCGAAACACCTGCGAAAAACGGCGCTCGCTCCATCCGATGCTGTGCGCCACTTCGGCCACGCTGCGCGCCGACGGCGCTCCCGCGAACTCCCGCAGCGCAAACCGCACCGCGCCTTCCCGCGTCGTCGCTGGCCGGTTCAGCGGCGCGGCGAGTCTCGTTTCCAGATAGCGCTCCAGACACTTCAGCCGCGCTTCCGGTGTCGCCAACTCGCGCAGTCGGTCACGCAGTGCTCCTGCACATCCACCCCAGACCGATTCCAGCGCCACTCCCCGGTTACTGAACAAATCCGCGGCATCGGCCACCACGCTGCCCAGTTTGCCTGGCTCAATGACAACCCCGATAAGATCGGCCATGTCCGCGGTATCGACAATTTCATAAACTGAGCGCGAACCGACCACCGACGAAGGCGCCCCTCGCCGCACCGGTCCACCCTCCGGGCAGTCCAGCAAGTAGTCGCGCGCCAAATTCAAAATGATCTGCGCCGACCCCGTAGGCAGGATGCGTTCGCGGCTGTGCGCCGCGTCCGGCACCCGCGCATACCACAGAGTCCGCACAAACCGCCTCAGCGGCATGGCAGGTGGGCGCTCCAGGTAGATCACGGCAACCTCGCCCCGTTATAACACGGTTCGGATTTAGCTTGTAAACAGCCGGAACCGTCCCGCGTATCCTGTGAGTGTGACGCTTCTCACGCAGGACGCCCGCCTCGTCCAGATCATGGACGCAGCCCTTGCCGACGCCGCAGAATGCGCCGGTTCCTGGCTGGCCTGCCGGATCGGGTGCACCCAGTGCTGTCACGGAGTCTTCCCCATCAACGCACTCGACACCGAACGCTTGCGTTGGGGTATGAAGACTCTCCGCGCTGAGAATCCTGCCCTCGCCGCGGACCTGTCCCGCCGCGCCCAGACTTGGATCGATCAGTACGGTTCCGGCTTCCCCGGTGACCTCGCCACCGGCATCCTCGGCGAGTCCGACGAAGACCAGTCGCGCTTTGAGGACTACGCCAACGAAGCGCCCTGTCCCGCACTCGACCCCGCCACCGGCCGCTGCGACGTGTACCCGTGGCGGCCCATGACCTGCCGCGCCTTCGGGCCCCCGGTCCGCATGGCAGAGGGTGATGAACTGGGCTGCTGCGAACTCTGCTTCATCGGCGCCACCGAGACTGAAATCACCGCCTGCGAAATGACCGTACCCCACGACATCGAAGCGGAGCTCCTCGACGAACTTGCTGATCGCGACGGCAACAGCCCCGAAACCATCGTCGCCTTCGCCCTGCTCAATTAACCTCACGGCGGCTCGCCGGCTCTGCCGCCGCCCCCCTTCGCGGCTGGACCATCACCCACTTCCGCCCGGTAAACTACGCTTTGATCTCTCCGATTCCATCGCGCCCCTGCTGGGTTGAAATCGACACCCGTGCCCTTGAAGAAAACTTCCGCTTTCTGCGCGATATAGCCCCGCCGCAGGCGGAACTGCTCGCCATCGTAAAAGCCGACGCCTATGGGCATTCCATCGCAGCCTGCGCGCCTGCCGCGGTCAGCGCGGGAGCCCGATGGCTCGGCGTCACCACCGTCGACGAAGCCATCGCCGCCCGCAGACTCTGCCCCCATACGCGGTTCCTCATTATGGGCGGAGTCTTTTCCGGCCAGGGCTCGTGGCTGATACAGCATTCCCTCACCGCTGCCGTCTGGCAAACCGACCAGCTCGATGAGATCGAAACCGCCGCCCGCGCCGCAAGCGCAGCCCCGCAATCGGTCCCCATCCATCTCGAAATCGACACCGGCATGACCCGCCAGGGCGCCCTCCCCGAAACATTGCCCGCTCTCCTGCAGCGCTTCTCACCGCAATCGCCCCTTCGTCTCGAAGCAGTGATGACCCACCTTTACGCCTCGGACGATTCCACCGGATTCTCGACCGCCGCCCAGTTTGCCCGCCTCGACGAGGCCATGCGAATCGTGTCCGCAGCGGGCCACGCGCCGGAGTGGCTCAGCGTAGGAGCATCCGCCGCTTTGCTCGGGCCTGAAGCCGCCCTCATCGCTGCGATGGCTGCCCGCTGGGGCGTCAAGCCCATGCTTCGCCCCGGACTCGCGCTCTATGGCGTAGTCCCCCGCTTCGGGCCGCCCTTCACCGCCGCAGACGAGCCGATTCAGCTCTCCCGCGCCGCCCGGCAGGTCAAGCCCGTCCTTGCCTGGAAAACCCGCGTCGAAACCCTTCGCGATATTTCACCCGGTACTCAGGTCGGATATAACGGAACCTTCGTCGCGACTGAACCCATGCGCGTGGCGCTGCTACCGGCCGGCTACGCCGACGGGCTCGACCGCCGCCTTGGCAACCGCTTTCATCTGCTCGTACGCGGCCGGCGCGCGCCGCTGATCGGCCGCATCAGCATGGACCAGTCGGTTCTCGATGTAACGGAGATTGCCGAAGTGCGTTCCGGCGACGAGGTGGTGATCCTGGGATCTCAAGGCGATGAATCCGTCAGCGCGTACGATCACGCCGACGCCTGTGCCACCATTCCTTGGGAAATCTTCACCCGCATTAGCAACCGCGTTCCCCGCGTAATCGTCTGACGCGGGAAGCCAACAAAGCCTTGCGCGGATGTAGCCCAGGCTGCGCGGCTTCAGCCGCGCATCCCGCGTCCGACAATCAACCCGCCAGCGCCCGGTGCGCCGCACCCTTGCCGGCCGCGCCTTGGACAGCCTCGATCATCGCGTCAAAGCCGATCGCCGAATTCAGCAGCATGTGATACAAACCGCGCGCGCACCATTCCTGCCCGTAATACTGCCGGATCACCGCCGCCCGCCGCTTGTCCGCCGACGCGATCTGCTGGTCCGCCTGCTGCGCCTTGTCGGGAAAATTACGCGCAAACCAGTCCCGCTTGGCCGCCTGCGTGGCATACACAAACACGTGAAAGCACCCCGGCTTTCCCGCCAGAACACTCGCCCCGCCCCGGCCCACGATCACGCATTCCCCCGTTTGCGCCTGATCCTTGATCTCCTCCTTGATCAGATCGAACATCCGGTCGCAGTCGAATATCTTGTCGTCCGACACCGACGCCGTGGAATAAAGCTGGTCGTGCCAGAACACCTTGCCGTAGCGGTAATACCACGGGTCCAGCCGGTCGTCGAACCGGGCTGCAAGTTCCTCCGGCACGCAGGCTTTGCGCGCCGCCGCCGTAATTAGTTCTGAATCCAAAAAACGCCACCCCAGTCGTTCGGCCAGTTCGTGCGCAAACTCGCCGCCCCTGGATCCGTACTCTCGCTCCACGGTGATCACCCGAACCGGTGTTGTCTTCATGGCAGATTCGTCCTCGCGTCAGGAGCATACAACGAAAACGGGTATTCCGCGCAAACTATGAATTCACCGGCTCAACATGAATATCCAGCTTTCCGTCCCGCTGCACCCTTCCATTGCCGAGCGCTTTTGCTCGTTTGCGGCACCCAGCCCGTAAATCCCCCCGCATGACATCAGCCATGGAGAGTTCCTTCCCGCACTCCTGTACACTGTTGCCCGTATGGACTGCCTCTTTTGCCGCATCGCCGACGGCTCCATCCCATCGACCGCCGTTTATGAGGATGATCAGTGCTATGCCTTCCTCGACATCGATCCCAAAGCGCCGACCCACGTCCTGGTCATTCCCCGCAAACACATCGCCTCGCTGGCCCACGCCGCTCCCGAAGACCAGGCACTTCTCGGCCACTTGCTCTGGGCATCTGCCGAGATCGCGCGATCCAAGGGCTTGAACCACGGATATCGCACCGTCATCAGCACCGGCCGCGACGGTGGCCAGACCGTGGATCACCTGCATGTGCACATCCTCGGCGGACGCGCCCTCGCTTGGCCTCCCGGCTAACCAGGCGAAAGAAGCGCTATTCGAAAATTTGCCTTCGGGTCTCATCCTTCCCGCCAACATGCACAAACAGAAAGGGCGCCCGCCGCAGCGGACGCCTCAGGTCTGATGAAAACCCTATCTCTGTTTTTCGGAGGGAGCGTGAGGCTTCAGCCTCACGAAAGGGCCAATCAATTCAGGAGGGCTCCCGCCCTGGGCCTCAGGAGGGCTCCCGCTCTCGCCCCTGGGACTTTTCTCCAAACCGCAGTACGACTTTGTCAACAGTCTGAGGGCGCCCGCCGCAGCGGACGCCCTTTGGTTTCGAGCCAGACCTGTCCACCTAGACCGGCTGCGGAACGTACTCCTCTTCCTCCTCCAGCCCGTAACGGCGGAGCAGGTTTGGCAGGCTTTGCGAAAATGCCGAACGCGGCATGACGGTGTCGCATCCCGCTTCGACTGCCTTCATCTTCAGGTCCCCCTGCAGATGCGACAGGAAGCCGATCACCGACACAGCCTTCTTGAACTTCGACTTGAATTTCGGGATCAGCGTCATCGCTTTGGCATTGACGTTGTTCAGGTCGAACACCAGCAGACGAGGCCGTTCGCCCTCCGCCGCGTCCGTCAGGCGCGCCACCGCTTCCTTGTCTGTGCCCTTGATGAACTCGACCTTTACCCCCAGCTTGCGCGCCGACTCCTGGATCTTGGCCAGGAAAAACAGGTCTTCGATGAAAAAGAAGATGCGCGTAGGTGCGTCGTGGCGGATCGGCGCCGGCGGTGCCGCGGACTGGTACATATCAGGGAAATAACTCCCGTGCCCGTTGCTGGTGATCTGGATCGTCGAAGCCGGCGAATCGGCAACGTTGCCGTTGGCGACGCGATAGCTGTGATCCATCGGTCCCACAAACTCCCGCGGCCCGCGCTGCTTGTTCTTGCGCTTGCCCCCCTGCGGCGGATTGACGCTGTTGCCGGGCTGAGGAGCCGGGCCGGAAGCCTTCTGAAAGAATTTCTTCTTCTTTCGACCCTGGTTGTTCTGCGGCCGCTGCTGCTGCTGGTGAGCCGGAGGTCGCGCAACGCTGGGCTGGGGAGGAGGCGGCGCCTGGGCCTGCGGTTGCACCGCCTGGGGCTGGGCCGGCTGGCCCCCCTGCGCTTGCGGTGCGCCCTGATGGCTGGATTTATTCTTGCGGCGGCGCCGGCGGCGCCGATGCCCCTGCGACTGACCCGGGCCACTGGCCGGGCTCGGCCCCTGCTCTGGCTGGGGCTGCGTCGATTCTGTTGTCATGCGTGCACTTCCTGGCACTTTCCTGTTTGATGCATTGCTGGTTCTATTTCAACGGTCCCCAAGCCGGGACGCTGAGTTCCCTGCGCAGGCATTCCATGCGGTCTCTGAGTAGAAGTTCGGAATCGACACCCAGTCCTTCCAAAACCACCGGCCCAATCGCACCGAGGCGGGACCATGTCCGCGACTTTCCGTAGCTTCCGTATACTGAGAGTCTCTTCGCCGAATCGTGTTCTCAAGCGGCCTGTCCAAGAATAATGAGCGGCGTCCTTCTCTTGCCGAGGCTTCCGGCATTCTTCCTGTTGCCGGTTCAGCTTCCTGTGGCATCTTCGCCCCGGTGAAAATGCCCTCGCTGTCTTCCAGAAACCTTCGTAGAGGCTCCGCCCGGCTGTTCGCTCTCGGGCTAAACCGCCGAAACTTCTCTCGGGTAATGCCTTTCTAAACGGGGAGATTTCGCCGCCCTGCAATCTACGTGAGCGTGGTCTACTGGCGAAGTATCCTTGTTCCGCGGCGAGCTTGCTCTGCCCGGACCCGGGAGGCTCGCGTCAGCCGCTTGATAGGCAAGTTCGATAGTACAGCGGATGGCTGTAACTGGCAAGTGACCCTTTGGGAATCCGCCGATTCCACCCTGTTGGAACCCACAACCGCAAAGTCACCACCCCATCCGGGTCGAGCCATGCTCAGTTTACCCTCTTGGGAACCGAAGAGGCGATCCGGATGGGTAGGAAAAATTGTGGCAGAAACTACAAAGCGCCGCTCCGTCTGGAGCGGCGCTTTGGCTCGCGTAAGTCACTGGCCTCTCGGAATCGTCTTGCTTGGCAGCTCGTCGGCTGGCTGTGGCTTCTTTGGCGTCAGCTCTTTCCGGCCGTCTGCATTCTCGTTGGCTGTCCGGAATTTTCATTCCTGCAGCCTGTTACATCACTGGCGCCTTTCTAATAGCACTTCCCGTGCCAATCGAGCAACCACCTGTTTTCAACGACTTAACGGGGCGAATACGGATCCGTAATGCGCATTCTGGAAGCGCTGGGCGGCGAATCTCCTAAAAACCATACAGACCCCCTAATCCGGCTGAATCCAATACCCTTTTCCCTGGCCCGGCGAGTTCCCCCTCAGGACGTGTCTCCTTCGGGGTCACTTCTGGCAATGCGGGCAATAGTGCGTGCTCCGCCCTCCTACCACGATCCGGCGGATCGGCGTCCCGCATACCTTGCAGGCTTCGCCGCCGCGCTGGTACACCCGGTGCTCAAGCTGGAAGAAGCCCTTTACCCCCTCCGCATCCACGTAGTCCGAAACCGAAGAGCCTCCAAGCCGGATCGCCATCTCCAGCACTTCGCGAAGCTCCTTTCGCAACCGCTCAAGTTCGGCCCGGGTCAGCCGCCCTGCCGACCGCCGCGGCCGGATCCCGGCCCGGAACAGGCTCTCGTCGGCGTAGATGTTTCCAACTCCCGCCAGCAAACTCTGGTTCAACAGCGCCGCCTTGATGGCAAGTTTCCGTCCCTTGAACAAGGCGGCAAACTTCTCCGCACCAATCGTCAGCGGCTCCAGACCCGGTCCCGCGAAACCCGCCCGGGCGCTTAGCTCGCGAAACTCCAGCCGCCCGAAGCGTCGCGGGTCGACAAACCGCACTTCCTTGCCGCTGGCCAGCGTCAGCCGCGCGTGGGTGTGCGGCGCCACCGGCGCCTCCGGCGTCGTCACCAGCAAGCGTCCCGTCATGCCCAGATGCACAATCCACTGAGCCTCCACGGCCGCGCCGGCACCCGCGTCTGAAATGCCCGCGGCGCTCAGTTCGCACACGATATGCTTGCCCGTCCGATGAACCGACAGGAAACTCCGCCCTTCCAGGCCCTTGGCTTGTTCAATTGGAGGGGTTTTGAAAGGTTCCCGGTGGGCTCCGAACCACGCTTCCGCGATCCGGTCGCCCTTTACCCGAGCATGAACTCCGCGAGCTACAGTTTCCACCTCTGGGAGTTCTGGCATGCCCCGATTCTAAACAGTCCGCTCCAAATCAGGCGCCCCAACCCGAGAAACCCGCTCGCGGATCTACCCGGGACAATTCACAACTTCGCCTCAGCCCTCTTCCGCCGCGAACTCATCGTCCTCGGCGTCGATGGCGCGCGAAATGCCCCACTTCCGCAGATAAACCAGGCCCATGCCCAGCCCCACCGCGAAGATGCCAACAGATGAATATTCCAGCGCGTCCAGCCGCGTATCTTCCTGGCCCGTCTGGTAAATGACGGTACCGTGGATGTTGCGGGGAACCAGCCGCATCGCCGGCGGATCCGGTACCCGCGGCAGCGTATTCAGATACTTGGTCGACAGTATCCCTGCGGTAATCAGGCCCGCCAGTCCCGGCAGCATCAGCAGCAGGGAGACGAATCTCAACCTGGACAAACTCTCCATCGTCATGCGTGTTCACCCCGATCCCAAAAAATTGACCTTGTTCTTCCGCTCCCTGTCACGCCCTGAACAGACACCCGCGCGAACCAGGGTCGTCCCGGCCTGAGGATAATTGCGGGCACTCTGCCCCCCGGTGTCTTGCCTGTGTCCGCGCGAACGTCCGGAATGATCTCACCCGCCCCGCGCCGCCCCAAACGGCGCCAGGATGGGAAAGCGGCGCGAACGCCGCGTAGTTCGCAGTATAGGACGGTCTCCGTTTCCGGTCCACGCAGCCCGCAATTCTGTCGCCCTCGCGCGACGACACAAGTAACTCCCTTTCCGGTACGAAGTCACGCGGCCCCATTACCCGCCAGGTGACAGCCCTATCACGCCCCAACCGGCCTAATCCCGACCGGCCAGGTCGCGACGGGTTAACTCAGCCCAATTGAGGGCCACGTTCAGTTTCTGTTCACTTCCAGTCTGCGCCACATCCACGCTTCTCTCGGCAACGGACCTCCCGCGGCTTCACAGCCGATTCCCGAAATAGGCATGAGTTCAAAGGGGGAAACCCGGTCCTGCTGCCGATCGCCCGCGTCCGAGGCTGGAGCCCACGCATTCGAGGCTGGCGGAGAGTTACTTTCGCTCTTCCGGCGACCGGATCCTGCTCGCCTCGAAGCTCACAATTTTCCAGTTGCCGTGCTCGTCCTTCACATACACCCGCGTATAGCGGTAGCTCCCGGAAACTTCGCCATCCTGCCCCCCGCCCGTCACCTCGGCCCGTGAGGTCACCAGCGCCGTCTGCCCGTAAAAACGCACCTTGCGGTCAGAAAACTCGATGGAGGCGAACTTCAGCGTCCCCGCCCGTAAATTGGTCAGGGTCTGATCCTTCGACTGCAGTGTGCCATTGGCGGTGATCGCGATGTAGTCGTCAGCGAGCAGCGACTCCATGGCACTGGCGTTGCGATGGAGAATCGCGTCCCGCCAGCTCTGCTCCAGCTGGTCGATTTCATGCCGGTTTTCGTGACGCTGCGAACGCGGCATCCCCGCGGACGATTGCGCCGCCATCCCCGCCACGGCGAACAACGACACCACCGCCATTACGCAATTCAAGCGCGCCGACGGCCTGATTCGGGACTGCTGCATAAGTGTGTAACGGATGTTAGACCGGAAACAACGTTCGGGTCAATGCACCCTTCTGGTGTGAAGCGCCCTTGCTATGCGGGAGATGCCTGAGCACTCCTCGCACCAGGATTCCTTCCGTCAGCTTGGACGACCTCCCGGCCTAAACGAGAGCGCAGAGATCTTCACGGGTGCGGTCCCGCATCTTCTGATAGAGCCCCGCCACCGCGTGCTCCTTGAAGTGCGCAGACTGGCGGTGAGCCTCTGCCGCTGCGGTGTCCACATACTGCTCGTAAATCAGGACCGTGTCCGGATTGCCCTCAACCGTGTGCGGAATGTAGGTTACGCACCCCGGTTCCTGCCGCGATGCCGCGGCCAGTGCGCGCAGCGTTTCGGCGATGTCTGCGCGGTCTTCAGGGGAAAACGTCATACGCACAAGGAAGCTGATCATTTGGTGTCCTTCGGTTGAGCTCTAGGGCTTCCTTTAGTGTACCGGCCCGCCCGCTAGCGGTGAATTTCGTCCAACGCCTGGGCAAACTCCGGCAGCAACATCGTCTGGTTGCGGTCCGGCCCCGTCGAAACCATTCCGATCTTCGCCCCGCTCTCCCGCTCCTGGAACCGCAGATAGTCCTGCGCCGCCTGCGGCAGCCGCTCAAACGAAGCGATCCCCTCCGTCGACTCCCGCCAGCCCTTCAGCTTCGCATACACCGGCTTCACCGCTTCCAGCCCGTGAACGTCCGCGGGGATCTCGTCCGTGACCTTGCCGCCGATTTCATACCCTACGCAGACCGGAATTTCATCCAGTTCATCGAGCACGTCCATCTTGGTGATCACCAGCCATTCCGCGCCATTCACCTGGTTGGAATAGCGCAGCAGGGGGATATCCAGCCACCCGCAGCGCCGCGGCCTTCCCGTCACCGCGCCGTATTCATTGCCGCGCTGGCGTAGATGATCGCCCACCGCGTCGTGAATCTCGGTGGGAAACGGTCCTTCCCCCACCCGCGTCACATACGCCTTGGTCACCGCGATCACCGTGCCGATCGCCGTCGGCCCCACGCCGGTACCCGTTGCCGCGCCTCCCGCCGTTGCCGACGACGATGTCACAAACGGATAGGTGCCGTGGTCGATGTCCAGCATCGTGCCCTGCGCGCCCTCAAACATTACGCTGCCGCCGTCGCGCAGAATGCCGTTCAGCATCCGTCCCGCATCGGTAACGAACGGCCGGATCTGCTCCGCCGCCGCGGCGTACTCGTCATACATCTTCGCCGGATCCAGAGGGGCCGGTCCCGACTGAGGCCCGAACAGCGCATGCGCAATCTGGTTCTTCTCGTTGCACGCCGCTTCGATATGCGTCTTCAGCAGGTCCGGGCGCAGCAGGTCAACCACGCGCAGACCGCTGCGCGCCATCTTGTCTTCATACGCCGGCCCTATGCCCCGGCTGGTGGTCCCGATTTTCTTGCGCCCCGGCGCGCTCTCCGCCGCCAGCTCGATCATGCGGTGATAGGGCAGAATAACCTGAGCTCGGTTCGATACAAACAGCGCTCCGTCCACCTGCACTCCCAGGTCCCGCAACCGGCCCACTTCCTTCAAAAAAGCGATCGGGTCCAGCACCACGCCGTTGCCGATCACTCCCTTGCAGCCCCGCCGTAATACCCCGCAGGGAATCAGCTGCAGCACAAACTTCTGCCCGCCAATGATCACGGTATGCCCGGCGTTGTGCCCGCCCGCGTAGCGCGCCACCGCGCTGAACCGCTCGCTGAGCACATCCACGATCTTGCCCTTGCCCTCATCGCCCCACTGGGCGCCCAGCACCACCGCCGTCTTCGCTCGCATCGTCATCCGTTCCAGATTTCCCTATCCCCGGCTTTTCCGCGTCGCATCCGAAGCCCCAAAGCCGACGGTTCAGAACTTTCGCGTTGTCATTTCCCAAGGAAATGAACCCGCCCGCGGCTCCCTGCCGCGTCATCGGACTGAGCGGGAACCACCGGCTTCCCTGCTCTTTGGAGGCCCACGTGCCCCGCGCCACGTTCGATCATAAACCCTTGATCGGCCCCGCCTGGTCGCCTTGAACGAACCTCCTCGGACCACCCAATGGCCGATGACGGCCCCCGGTAGTTTCATCCGCCACAGCCGACCTGGACACCCGCCGACCCACGCTGTGCAATTTACCTGTTAACCATCCCCGCCTGTCATCCGTTGTATGTGCAGAACAGACAAACTGCTTCTCGATAAGGAAGACTCATGCACACCCAGGCTCTCTCGGTAATCGCCCTGCCCGTATTGCTGGCCGGCACCCTCGTCTTCGCGCAGACTCATCCGGCTCCCGCAACCCGTGCGGCCGGGCCGGCGCCGGCCGCAGCTGCGCCTGTCCCCGTCCCCACCGATCGCGACGACGCACGGACACAGAGCGAGCTCATCAAGCTCTTGCGAATCAGCCCCAGGCTCACCAGCGTCGTGGCGCGCGACCCCACCCTGCTGGCCAATCAGGATTACGTCGCCCAGAACAACCCTGAACTGGCCGCCTTCCTGGCCTCCCACCCCGAAGTCGCGCGCAACCCCGACTTCTATCTGTTCACCCATCTTCCCCACGATGGAGGCAGTCCCGACGAAGCCCTGGAACACGCCGTCTTCGCCGACATCTACCGCGACCAGCCGCGCGAGTCTCCCTTTGCCAGGTTCCTTAACGACTCCCCGCCCCTTCTGGCCTTCCTCGGCTTTCTGGTCGCCTTCTTCTGGACCCTCCGCATGTTCATCGAAAACCGCCGCTGGAGCCGCATCTTCACTCTCCAGAGCGAAGTCCATGGCAAACTCATCGAGAAATTCAACTCCACGCAGGAACTGGCTTCCTATATGCAGACCGACGCCGGCAAGCGCTTCCTGGAAGCCGCCCCCATCCCCGTCAGCCTGGCCGCCGAACAGCGCATGCCCAATGCTGTGGCCCGCGTCCTGACCCCCCTCCAGATCGGCGTCGTGCTGGTCCTGCTCGGCGCCGGTATCTACACCCTCCGCCATGCCGGACCCGATATGGACATCCCCATGCGCGTTCTCGGCACCATCATCCTGATGCCCGGCGCCGGGTTTATCATCTCTGCTGGGATCACCTGGTTTTTGGCCGCGCGCCTCGGGCTCATGCCGCCCCAGTCCGCCACCCGCTACGACGCACCCTTTCCTCCTACCGAACGCAATTAGCGCGAGGCCGTGAGGAAAGGTGCTAACCCGTGAGGAAACGACGCCCTATGTCCTGGGACTCCACCATCCCGAATGTGCTCGCAGGCGATCCCGCTTCGCTCGCCTGCGCACCCGCCGGCCTGGCACCCATGGATAACGAGGAGTTCTCCGCCTTCTACGAGCGCTCCGCCCGGCCCCTGTGGGCTTATCTCGCCCGCGTCTCCGGCGATCCTGCCCTGGCCGACGACCTTGTCCAGGAAAGCTACATCCGTTTCCTCACTGCCGATCATCCCCCCACCCAGCTCAACGACGGCGAAGTCAGCCAGCGCAAATACCTGTTTCGCATCGCCACCAACCTGTTGCGCGATCACTGGCGGCGGCCCCGCGCGTCTTCCCTTGACGCTCTGCCGGACGATTTGCTGCGCGTCCCCGACGGCAGCGCCCAGTCCGAATCCCGCGCCATCCTAGGACCTGCCCTCCAGTCCCTCCGCCCCCGCGACCGCCAGCTGCTCTGGCTGGCCTACGCCGAGGGCTACTCCCATCACGAGATCGCCGCCATAACGGGTCTCGCATCGGCCGGCATCCGGCTCCTCCTGTTCCGCGCCCGGCGCCGCATGGCCGCGCTCCTTCGGGCCCCGCTGTCACCCCATCTTCATGCGACCCCATCGCCCTCCGGGGAGAAGCCATGAACCTCCGCTCCTGCCCCCGCGAAAAAGACCTGGCCGCCCTGCTCGGCCGCGGCCACTGGCCCCAGGCAGCCAGCGAAGACCTCCGCGCCCACGTCGCCGCATGCCGCTCCTGCCAGGACCTGGCCCTCGTCCAGTCCGCCCTACGCTCCGACCGCGCCCTCCAGTCCGCGCAGCCCCGCCTGGAACCCGCAGGAGTCCTGTGGTGGCGCGCCCAGCTGCGCCGCCGCAACGCCGCCCTGCAACAAATCGGGCGTCCCCTGCTCGGCGCTCACATCTTCGCCGTCGGCGTGACCCTGGTCGCCGCCACCCTGTTGCTGCTTTCGCAGTGGAAGCAGAGCGCCTCGTCACTCTCCTGGCTTACCGGCCTGCCCCGCTCCCTACACCTCGAGCTGCTGCTCCCCGACGCCCTGCAGAAATCCCAGACCGCCGCCTGGCTGGTGGTCTCCACTGCCCTCATGCTGACGGTTGCCGGCGGAGTCCTTCTCTACAAAAAATCCGAAAAGCCCTGACGCCTGTCCCCCCGCTCGCTATTCCCCTCATCTCCCGCATCCCTTCCCCCACCCCCGCAATCCAATGCCCGTAGTTCGTACAGCAAGGAGCGTGCGCATGACACCCACCGCAACGGAAGCGAACCAGATCAAGCAAGCTCAGGCCGACGCCGATATCCTCCCCGTCTTTCGCGATCGCTGGAGCCCGCGCTCCTTTGCCGACCGCGACGTCAGCCCCGCCGATCTGAACACCGTCTTTGAAGCTGCCCGCTGGGCCGCCTCTTCCAACAACGAACAGCCCTGGCGCTTCTTCATCGGCACGCGCAACTCCGAAACCTATAAGAAAATCTTCGATTCGCTCGTCGAGTTCAACCAGCTCTGGGCAAAATCCGCCCCCGTCCTCATCCTCGGCGCTACCCGGACCAAGTTCTCCCGCAACGAAACTCCCAACTCCGTCGCCCTCTACGATCTCGGCGCCGCGGCCGCCACACTCTGCTATCAGGCCACTGCCCTCGGCCTTTTCACCCACCAGATGGCCGGATTCAAGAGCGACGTGGCGCGCAAACTATTCAACCTTCCCGAGGCGTACATCTTCGGCGCGGTCATCGCCCTGGGCTACCAGGCGGAGCCCTCCGCCCTCCCCAACCCCGAGATGATCGCCCGCGAAATCGCCCCCCGTGAACGCAAACCGCTAAGCGAAATCGTGCTGTCCGCCTGGGATCAACCAGCCGACTTGGCCTGAGGATCAGCGGGAAGTGAACGGTTGACGGTCGACAGAGACCAGTGAATTACAGGCCTTGCCGTTGAAACAGTTCGAAGCGCACGCAAGTCCTGGCTCGAGACAGCGGAAAACGTCCTCCAATGTGAATCGAAGTGGCCGCGATTTCCGGGCCACCGGAACCGGCATGCGGCCCCAGCACATCGCGGGGTTCTAGTGAGCCCGGTTCGCCTCCGTCCACCCTTCACTGTCCACCGTTCACTGTTCACCGTTCACTGTCACCGTCCACTGTCCCCTGTCCACTAACCACCGGCGCCCACCGTCCACCATCCGCCGTCCACTGTCCACCGTTCACTGTTCCTTGTCCACTGTTCACCGTTCACCGTTCACCGTCCACTGTTTCCCGTCCACTGTCCACCGTCTGTTCCCCGTCCACCATCCATTCCCCAGCCTGATTCCCCTCCCCATTGTTTCCCTTCCCGTTCCCCGTCCCGCGCATACAGTAAAAGCAGGAGACTCTCTTTTGCCCGCCGCTACTAAAACCCGGCGTCCCGCGCCCGGAACTCGCGTTCCCTCCCGCCGCCCTGCGCCTCGCCGCACCCGCCGTCCGGTTTCGCGATTCCGCCTCGGGACCCGCACCCGGGTCATCCTCATCGGCTTGGCCACCATCGCCGTCCTCCTCGCCTGGGGAGCCATGTCACGGGCTCTGGCGCCCCACGGCAACACCTCCGCCTCCCGCTTCGACGCCATCATCGTGCTCGGCACACCCGCCGACTCCGAAGGCAATCCGACCCCCGCCCTGCTTGCCCGCGTCACCGAGGCGGTCCGCGAATACGATCGCGGCATTGCATCCCACCTCATCCTCAGTGGCGGCCCCGCTCACAACCAGTTCGCTGAAGGCGAAATCATGGCCCGTGTCGCCGAAGCACAGGGCATCCCCCCCTCCGCTGTCTTCGTCGAGCCCCATGCCCTCGATACCATTCAGAACGCCTGCAACTCCGCCCGCATCATGCGCGACCACGGCTGGCGCTCCGCGGAAGTGATCTCCGCCCCCTTTCACCTGTCCCGCGCCGGCCTCATCTTCAGCCACCTCCCTCAAGACCCGACCGGGGGTTGGAGACTGGACTGGCGCGTCCACCCCGCCCCGGCCCTCGAGCCTGACTCCGCCACATCCTCCGATCAGGCCACCTCTCTTGAAGTGCTGAAAACCGTCCGCTACCTCATATATGCCCAGTGGGCCGAGCGCTGCACTTTGTGAACCGCGGCTGCTCATGCCTACGCCCCGCCTGCGTCTATCCCATAACAGGGATTCTGTGTCCGGAACCCATGCCTGCCAGAACGGTTCGTCCCACCGGGAAAACCCGCTCTGACATGGTGTTGTCGGGAGACGTCTCCTCTGATTTCGCCGTAGTAATCTGAAAGTGATGCGTCTCCCAGCAAGATTGTCCCTATCTGTTGCCGCTCTGGCAGCTCTCGGTCTGTTCGCACCGCTCCGCGCCACCGCGCAGGACTCCGGCGGGTCCACCTCGTCCTCCCAGGCTCCTCCCGTCCAGGCCCCGTCCACCGCTCCGCAGCCGGCCTACATCGCCGTCGATCCGCTCTCCGGGGTGCGCTACGATAACCGCTACGATGTCTCCGTCGGTCTCGCCTACGACCACGTCAAAGCCGGCCCGAGCCTCCTCCAGGGTTCCAACCTCGGCGGCCTCGACCTCTCCGGGTCCTACTGGCTAAGCAAGCACTGGGCCGTAGAAGGATCAGGACGCGCCTACCTCGGCACCAGCGGCGCCGCCCCCAATCCCTACAGCATCAATGGTCCCTTCGTCGCCCAGTATTTCTTCACCGGCGGACCCGAATGGCTCGGCCCCCATAACAAACATGGCGCCCTCATCGCCCACGTGCTGGCCGGCGGCGTCTACGGCAACTTCGAACGCGATCTCCGCGGGCACGGACCCGCCTCGGTAGGCTTCTACAACGATCAAATGGCCCCCGCTGTCATCATGGGCGGCCACTTCGACCTCAACCGCTCGGCCCGCTGGGTCTTCCGTATCACCCCCGACGCCGTGCTCACCGACTACAGCATCAACTACGGCCCCCGCACCTCCCAGATCGATATCAATTTCGCCATCTCGGTGGGCGTCGAATACAAGTTCAAGAAAACCCGCTAGAACCCCCGTACCCCTTCTGTTTCCGCGTTCCTCTCATCCAGCCAGGCCTTCCGGCTGATGAGAGGAAGAGATCCGCGCCATCGCCGGCGCGCTGACCTCGCAGTCCTCCGCCAGCGATCCCCCTGGAGATTCCACGGGGCGACCCCCGCCCGCTACCCTGCTTCCTCCTCTCCCACAAATTCGGCTGACAACAGGGCCAGCAGATCGTTAGACTTCCACCTTCATCTGTCTGTGGTATTCTTCGCCGTTCGGCAGCACGTATCGAATGCCGCGCCGGCAGGGACGACATACCGGATAGCGGCATTCCGCCGCGCCGCGCGCCGACACCGTCAAACCGGAGATCGAGGCCAGATCAAATGGACATGAGAGACACGCTTGGAGTACTCCTCGCGGGCGGGGCCGGCGAACGGCTCTTCCCGCTTACCCGCGATCGCGCCAAACCCGCCGTTCCCTTTGGTGGACACTACCGCATCATCGACATCACTCTGTCCAACTGCATCAACTCGGGCCTCCGCAAAGTCTTCATCCTCACCCAGTACAAGGCTCTCTCTCTCAACCGCCACGTCCGCGAAGGCTGGACCGGCATCGTCGCCCAGGAACTCGGTGAGTTCTTCGAGCTGCTGCCCCCCATGCAGCGCACCGGCGCCAACTGGTACATGGGCACCGCCGACGCCGTCTACCAGAACATCTATTCCATCGGAAGCGAACAGCCGAAGTACATGATCATCCTCTCCGGCGACCACATCTACAAAATGGACTACAGCCGGATGCTCGAACACCACAAGGAGACCCAGGCCGAAGTTACCCTCGCCACCCTCCCCATCGAGCCCAACGAAGTCTCTCGCTTCGGCGTCGTCGAAGTCGGCTCCTCCGGCGAAGTTCAGGGCTTCCTTGAGAAACCCGCCTCCACCACCTTCCGCTCCCCCTTCAGCCCCAGCAAGGTCGATGCCTCCATGGGCATCTACATCTTCAACACCGAGACCCTGCTCAAGGCCCTCATCGCCGACGCCGAAGATCCCGACTCCAAGCACGATTTCGGACACAACATCCTGCCCAACCTGCTCGGCAAGAAAAAGATGATGGCCTACAGCTTCGTCGATGAAAACAAACAGCAGGCCCTCTACTGGCGCGATGTCGGCACCCTCGACGCCTACTACGACGCCAACATGGACCTCTGCTCGGTATCGCCGATCTTCAACCTCTACGACCGCAGCTGGCCCATGCGCACCCGCGTCCGCCAGTACCCGCCCGCCAAGTTCGTCTTCGGCGAGCCCGGCCGCACCGGCGCCGCGGTCAACTCCGTCATCACCGCCGGCGTCATCATCTCCGGCGCCTCCGTATCCAACTCCGTCCTCTCCCAGGACGTCCGCGTCAACTCCTACTCCGACGTCGACGCCAGCATCATCTTTTCCCACGTCAACATCGGCCGCCACTGCCGCATCCGCCGCGCCATCATCGACCGCGACGTCCACATCCCCGAAGGCACCGTCATCGGCTACGACCAGGTCGAAGACAAACGCCGCTACTTCGTCACCCCCTCGGGCCTCACCATCGTCACCCGCGACGCCTCGCTGTTTGAAAACCCCGTCGATCCCGACTTCCTGCAGCGCTACTGACCCCGCCGCCGTACCCTGCCTCTTCCCCGGCCTTCTTCCCTGCGAAGAAGGCCGCGCTTTTTAGAGGACCTCCGCCTCCGCTGGCCGCCGTGATACAACCGAACCGTACGCGCATACGAGCCCCCGGAGACCGGCGCCATGCTGAAGAAAATCGGCTCTTTGGCCAAAAGATACCTGTGGCCAGGTCTCCTTCCCGCCCTCGCGCTGCTCGCCTTTTCCGGCGCTCGCGCCCAGACCGCCGACCAGGCCTGGCTGCGCTACGCACCGGACGGCAGCAGGGCCATCCCCCTCGAGGTCCGCGCCCTTGGCTCCAGCGCTGAGGAACAGGCCGCCGTCGCGGAAATCCACCGCGGCTTCGCTGCCTGCTGCGTGCACCTTGGCATATCTGGACTCACCGATCGCACCAAAGAACAATACGGCCAAACCATCCTCGGCACCGTCAGCGAAGTCCGCCAGGCCTTCCCCGATCTCCCCGTCCCGCGCGATCTGAAACCACAAGGCTACTGGCTCTACCTGAACGCCACCCCCGACGGGCACCGCCTTGTCATCGCGGGCGCAGACCCGGCCGCAGTCGTCTATGGGACCTTTGCCCTGCTTCGCCTTCCCGCCACTCTCGCCCGAATCGACCCTGTCACCCACTCCCTTCGCAGCGAACCGGCCATGCCCCTCCGCTGGGTCGACGAATGGGACAACGCCGACGGCTCCATCGAACGGGGCTACGCCGGACGCTCCCTGTTTTTCGAAGCCGGCAAGGTCCGCAACGATCTTGCCCCCGTCGCCGAATACGCCCGCCTCCTCGCCTCCGTGGGCATCAACGGCTGCAACCTCAACAACGTCAACAACGCCGCGCCCTTCCTCGCTCCTGACATGCTCCGTGGCATCGCCAGGATCGCCGACACCATGCGCCCCTGGGGCATTCACGTCGCCCTCAGCGTCGACATCGCCAGCCCCCAGAAGATCGGCGGCCTCCCCACCTACGACCCGCTCGATCCCGCAGTGAAGGCGTGGTGGGCCGCCAAAGTCGATGAGATCTACCGCCTGGTCCCCGACTTCGCCGGCTTCACCGTCAAGGCCGACTCCGAAGGCCAGCCTGGCCCCGCCAGCTACGGCCGCACCCCCGCCGACGCCGCCAACCTGCTCGCCGCTGCGCTCGAGCCCCACCACGGCGTCGTCCTCTACCGCGCCTTCGTCTACAACCACCACCTCGACCCCAGTGACCCCAAGGCCGATCGTGCCCGCGCCGCCTACGACATCTTCCATCCCCTCGACGGAAAATTCGCCGCCAACGTCATCGTGCAGACCAAGGAAGGCCCCATCGACTTCCAGGCCCGCGAGCCCGTCTCCCCCCTCTTCGCCGGACTCCGAAAAACCAGCCAGGCCATGGAGGTCCAGATCACCCAGGAGTACACCGGACAGCAACGCCACCTCGTCTATCTCGCCCCCATGTGGAAGGAAGTCCTGGACTTCGATTTCCGCGTCGACAACCGTGCAACCCCGGTCCGCGACATCCTCGAAGGCCGCGCCTTCCACCAACCACCCGGTGGTATGGTCGGAGTCGCCGGCATTGGGCAGAATGCCTGGCTGGGCTCACCCTTGGCACTCGCCAACCTCTACGCCTTCGGACGACTCGCCTGGGACCCAACCCTCCCTCCGGATGAGATCGCCGCTGAATGGACCCGCCAGACCATCGGCCCCGACCCCGACGTCGTCGCCACCGTCAGCCGTATGCTCATGCAATCCTGGCCGGCCTATGAGCGCTACACCGGACCCCTCGGCCTCCAGACCCTCACCGACATCACCGGCACTCACTACGGCCCCAACATCGAATCCAGTGAAAACAACGGCTGGGGCCAGTGGCACCGCGCCGACCCCAAAGGCGTCGGCATGGACCGCACCGTCGCCACCGGCACCGGCTTCGCCGGGCAATACCCGCCCGAAGTCGCGAAGATTTACGAGTACCCCGCCTCCACCCCCGACGACCTGCTCCTCTTCTTTCACCACGAGCCCTACACTTACCGCCTGCACAACGGCAAGACCATCATCCAGACCCTCTATGACACCCATTACGAAGGCGCCCGCCAAGCGGCCGAACTCGGCGCGGAGTGGGCCACGCTCCAAGGGAAAGTCGATCCTGCTCTCTTCGCCGACGTAACGGCTCGCCTCGCCTACCAGGCCGGCCACGCCATCGTCTGGCGCGACGCCGTCGTCCAGTACTTCCTCAAACTCAGCGGCATCCCCGATGAACAAGGCCGCGCCGGCCGCTATCCCGGCCGCCTCGAAGCCGAAGACGCCCGCCTCACCGGCTACCAGATCATCGACGTGAAGCCATGGGAAGACGCCTCCCGTGGCAAGGCCGTCTCCTGCCCCTCGGCCGCCAACGCCGCCCCGCCCAGCTGTTCCGCCACATGGACCTACGCCGGCCAGCCCGGCCGCTACGACATCGCCATCCAGTACTTCGATCTCGCCAGCGGAAATGCTCACTTCTCCTTCTCGGTAAACGACAAACCCCTGGCCTCCTGGACCGCCGACGCTCACCTGCCGTCCCGCCACCCCCACGGCGACAACTCAATTCGCTTTACGCTCCCCTCCGTCGGGTTGAAACCCGGCGACGTGATTCAGGTCCAAGGCTCACCGCAAGGGGAAGATCCCGCCGCGCTAGACTATGTCGAAGTCGCGCCGGCACTTCATCCCTAATCGCCGCGCCCGGGCAAGCCGCCGAACCCGCCGGTCACAGCCGCGTTAAGTAACATGAAATCCAACAGCCCGCCCCACCCCGGCGATATCGCTGTGGCATCCTGAACCCAAACCTGGAGGCTTATGAAATTACCCGGCGGTATTTCGCGGCGCAGCTTTGTAGCAAAAGGGTGCGCGGGGATTGCCGCCCTTGCGGCTCCCCTCACCGGTTCCACGGAACCAGCCGGCGCGTTCGACTCCACCCCGGCGTTGCCTCCCGCGCTGGCCGCCTTGCCGGTCCTCTCCGGCCAGGCTCGTCCCTTCACCAACGAAGAACGCCAGGCTCGCATCGAACGCGCCCGATCTCTCATGGCTCACACGAAAATCGATGCCATCGTGCTCGCCAACAGCACCGCCTCCTCGGTCTACTTCGCTGACCTCCACCTGAACGGCGGCGAGCGCCTCTGGGCCCTCGTACTCCCCGCCAAGGCCAAACCGTTCATCGTCTGCCCCGCCTTCGAAGAAGGCCGGGCCCGCGAACTGCTCGACTCCGGCCCGCTCGGCAAAGACGCCGAAGTGCTCACCTGGCAGGAGGACGAGAGCCCCTTCTCCACCCTCGGCAAAGGCCTGCGCGACCGAGGCCTCGAGTCCGCCACCATTGGCCTCGACGAAAATATGAAGTTCGTCTTTGCCGACGGCATTCGCTCCGCCAATCCCCACCTGAACATCGTCAGCGCCACCCCCGTTACAGCCGGCTGCCGCATGATCAAGGACGGTCACGAGATTGAATGCATGCGCCTGGCCTGCCGCGCCACTCTGCTCGTCTACCGTGCCGTTGCGCAATCGGTCCATCCCGGCATGAATAACGCCGACGTAGGCCAGCTCATCGACCTGGCCTACAAACGCGTGGGATTTCCCGGCGAAGCCAGCCTCAACATCGACGAATTCACCGCCCTGCCCCACGGCTCGCGCCAGCCGCAAACCCTCCGCGAAGGCTCCATCCTCATGCTCGACGATGGCTGCCTGGTCGAGGGCTATGGCTCCGATATCACCCGCACCTTCGTTCTTGGCAAACCCACCGCCAAAATGAACACCGTCTTCGACCTCGTCAAGCGCGCCCAGACTGCCGCCCTCCGCACCGCCCGTCCCGGCATCCCTGCCTCCGACGTCGATGCGGCGGCCCGCAAAGTGATCGTCGACGGCGGCTACGGACCCGGCTTCACCTACTTCACTCACCGCGTCGGCCACGGCATCGGCATGGACGGCCACGAATGGCCCTACTTCGTGAAAAACAACATGTTCGGCTGGGACCCCGCTCCCCATCTCCGGTCCGGCATGACCCTCAGCGACGAGCCCGGGGTCTACATCAAGGGCGAATTCGGCGTCCGCCTCGAAGACGAACTCCTCGTCAACCCCGGCGGCGCCGAACTCCTCACCCCCCAAAGCCCTTCCCTCGAAGACCCCTTCGGCGGGATCGACTAGCCCGTTACCGAACTTCCGCCCCCATTCCAACCCTTGAAATCGAATTGCGAGGAGATACCGTTGCCCACCGACGACCCCTCGATCCAGTTCCGGGCACACGGCATCGCCCTGCTTCGGGATACTTTCTCCAAAGACTTACTGTCCCGTCTAAAACGCGCGGCTCAGCGCCTCTTCCTGTCCGTCCCCGCCGGCGCCGCGCCCCCCGATCACTACCGCTTCAGCGCGGCCTCCAACTCGGTGCTCCTGACCGCCCTCTTGGACTTCGGTCTGGAAGATCCCGCCGACCTGCTCGCCCCACTCTCCGCGCCCGGGCTTTCCCAACTCCTTTCCGCAGCCATGGGCGATGTCTGCGCAGCCACAGGCCCAAGCTGGACCTGCAACCTCGACCACTCATGGCTCCGCAAGAAGTTTGCCCCCGGGCACGCGCCGGCCGGCGGTTACCACCTTCAGAACTGGCACCAGGATGGCGCGCTCGGGGTGCGCTTCCCACCCCACCCCGGCCCCTTCATCCCCATGACCCGGTTGCTGACCTGCTGGATTCCGCTCGACTCCTGCGGCCTCGACAGCCCCGGCCTTGAATTCATCCGCGTGCGTCAACCCGCCCTGTTGCACTTCACCGAACTGGACGACTCACTCCTCCGCGCGCGCTTTCCGCCGCAGCAGTTCTGCGCCCCTCAACTCGAAATCGGAGACGGTCTCGTCTTTTCGAACGACGTCCTTCACCGGACGTGGGTCAGCCCCGACATGCACCACGACCGCCTCAGCATCGAGTACCGCATCTTTCCTCGCTCCGCCTGAGCCAGGGACGCCAATGTCCGCCCGTCACCCCACCGAAGGCAATCCCGCCAGCGCCATCGCGATCTCCTCCGCGGGATAGTCGTAGTTCTCCAGCCGGCCCGCTTGGTAGTCGATGTAGGACTGCATGTCAAAGTGCCCATGCCCGCACAGGTTGAACAGGATCGTCTTGCCCCTGCCCTCTTCCCTGCAATTCAGCGCTTCGCGGATCGCCCCCGCCACTGCATGATTGGCCTCCGGAGCCGGAATGATCCCCTCCGCGCGCGCAAACTGAATCCCCGCCGCAAATGCATCCAGCTGCTGCACGCTGATGGCTTCGATCAGCCCCAGTTCCAGCACATGCGAAACCAGCGGGGCCATGCCGTGATAACGCAGCCCGCCCGCGTGAATGCCCGGCGGAATAAACGTCGAGCCCAGCGTGTGCATCTTCACCAGCGGCGTAAGGTGTCCTGTGTCGCCGAAGTCGTACGCGAATGGTCCCTTGGTCAGGCTTGGGCACGCCGCCGGTTCCACCGCCACGATGCGCGCGCCTCCTTCCCCCCGCAGCTTGCGGCCCAGCCACGGCATCACGATGCCCGCGAAATTCGAGCCGCCTCCCGTGCACCCCACGATCACGTCCGGCGCCTCGCCGGCCATCGCCATCTGCTCGATTGATTCCAGGCCAATCACCGTCTGGTGCAGCAGCACATGATTCAGCACGCTGCCCAGCGCATATTTGCTGTGCGGATCCTTGGCGGCGACCTCCACCGCCTCCGAGATCGCAATCCCCAGCGATCCCGGGCTGTCGGGATGTTCGCCGAGGATCGCCTTGCCCGATTCAGTTTCCCGGCTGGGGCTCGCCGTAACGCTCGCCCCAAAGGCCTCCATCAGCGCCCGGCGATAAGGCTTTTGGTTATAGCTCACCCGCACCATGAAAACCTTGCACTCCAGCCCGAAAAACGCGCAGGCCATCGCCAGCGAAGAACCCCACTGGCCCGCCCCGGTTTCCGTCACCAGCCGCTTCGTGCCCTCCTGCTGGTTATAAAATGCCTGCGCCACCGCCGTGTTCGGCTTGTGCGACCCGGCCGGGCTCACGCCCTCGTACTTGTAAAAGATCTTCGCCGGCGTATCCAGCGCCCTCTCCAGCCGCCTCGCCCGGAACAACGGCGAAGGACGCCACTGCGCATACACCTGCCGCACCGGATCGGGAATCTCGATCTCCCGCTCCGTGCTCACCTCCTGCATGATCAGCGCCATCGGAAATAGTGGCGCAAGATCCGCAGGACCGATGGGCTGCAGCGTGCCCGGATGCAGCGGCGGGGCCATCGGCTCCGGCAGGTCGGCAAGCACGTTGTACCAGGCGCGCGGAATGCGCTCCTGCGGCAAGTTGTACTGGATCGATTCCATGCCGGGGATTCTAGCACCGGGCCATTGCGCCACGGTTCAGGCCGGCAAATCACTTATAGCCCTACCCGCGCCCACGCCATCTACGTCCGCTCAGCCCCCGTGCCCCCTGGCTTCACCATCCGCACCACCGCAAGCGCTTCGCCGTTGGACAGCGGCACGCCGATGCGCTCCACTTCGACGTAGCCCTTCAGCCGGTACAGCGGAACTCCAGTCAGAGTAGAGCCCATCTCAAACCGCGTGAAACCCGCCGCGCGGGCTGCATCCTCAACCGTGCGGAGAACCAGCGATCCGAGTCCTCGCCGCGCAAAATCCGGATGCACGAAGATCGCTCGCACCTTGGCCGCGTCCCTGCCCGGATCAAGCAACTCCAGCATCCGCCCCGGTCCCCGGTCGGCTCCGAACAGCGTCTTGCGCTTCGACCAGCCGCCGCAGGCCGCCAGCCTTCCCGATGCATCCTCGCCACGCCACTCGGCCACGTAGTAGGTGCGGTCCGCGATCAGCTGCGTGTCCAGACCCAGCACCGTGCCCAGCGCCCCTTCGATCTGCGCCGGGGTGTAATCGCCGGCCTGCAGGCCCCGCACCGAAGCTTCAATCAATCGGCACAAGCCAAGCGCATCTTCCTCTTCCGCCAGGCGAAGCGCAAACTCCGGACGTGCTTCCATGCGTTCTAGCCTTGGGCCGCCGCCCGCATCGCCCGGGTGTAGGAACCAAGGTCGTAAGCCTTGCGGTAACCCATCTCCGTCAGCTTCCTCTTCGCCAGCGCGCTTCGCATGCCGCTTTGGCAATGCAGCAGCAGGACATGCTCCTTGTTCAGCGCGTAGTGCCCTATCTGGCTCTCGATCTGGTCGATAGGAACATTCACCGCGCCGGGAAGATGCCCGTCGTGGAACTCCGTTGCGGTGCGCACATCTACAATTAGCGCACCCTGCTTGAGCAACTCGCCTGCCTCGCGCGTAGAAATCTGACCCATCCGCCTCAAGGCAAGAAACGCAGCAGTTACAGCCAGTGGAACAAGAAAACCTACCCAGTTCATCGCTAACAGAGTAGCGCGACCCGGCCAGGGAGCGACAATGCCCTCATCCTTAAGTTTTGATGGGACCGCAGCCCGAAGCTCCCGAATACCGCCGATCAGGCTCGGGCAACCTCCACCAGCGTGGAATAAAATGTGGCAGCCCGGCCCAGGTCGGTGAGCCGCTCACTGGTCAACGCGTTTACGTTGCCGCCATCCGGGTGCAGCTTCGCCCAGTCCAGCCGCGCCGCCACCACCCCCGCCGGAACACTGCCGTCCACCCGCGCCGTCAGCCGCAGCGACCCGCGGTCATTGAAAATCCGCACCGCGTCCCCGTCCGCAATCCCGCGGGACTCAGCGTCGACCGGGTGCATCTCCAGCTTGTTCGCTGTCTCAGCTTCCATCTTCCGGTGCCCGTCGAGATTGGCAAATGTGGAATTCATGTAGTTGTCATTCTTGCGGCTCAGAAATTCCAGCGGAAAGCGCTCCGCATTCTTGCTCCAGCGCGATTCCTCCGCCGCCACAAATGCCGGCAGCGGATCCAGCCCCTGCTCCGCCAGCACTTCGGAATAAAACTCCACCTTCCCCGATGGAGTGGGCAGAGGTCCTTCCAGGTACGGCTTAAATGGTTCGCTCTCCGGATGGCGATGGAACGCCAGCGCCACGTGCCCTTCCTTCTCCAGCGCCTCCAGCGTGATGTGCTCCATCCCCGCGTTCGTCGAATGCCCGTCCGCACCCAGCCCCAGCGCCTGCGCGATCATCTCCTCCGGCGTATCCCTGAAGCACGATTCGCCAAAGCCCATACGCTGCGCCAGCTCGCCGAACAGCCACACGTTCGACCGCGCTTCACCCAACGGCTCGATGGCCTGCTGCGACAACTGCACAAAGTAGTGCCCGTACGCGCCCTGCACATCCTTGTGTTCCAGAAACGTCGTAGCCGGCAGCACGTAGTCCGCGTAATCCGTCGTGTCGGTGAAAAACTGCTCGTGCACCACCGTGAACAAATCGTCGCGCTTCATTCCCCGCACCACCGCGTTATGGTTGGGCGCCACCGCCCCGGGATTCGAGTTGTACACAAACAGCGCGTGCACCGGGGGCCCATCCGTCGCGCCCTTCTGCCCCAACTCGGTCAGCGCATGGCCCAGCCTCGACATGTTCACCACTCGAGCCCCTCGCCCCAGCGGCGAAGCCAGCGCCAGGTCCGGCCGCTCGAGGGCCTTCTTGTCCCACCCAAACGCGCCCGACGTCGACAGCTGGCCGCCGCCGCCGCGATATTTCCACGCGCCCGTCAGCGCCGGCAGCATCGCAATCGCGCGCATCGCCGTCCCGCCGTTTTCCCCCCGCTGCACGCCGTAATTGGCGCGAATTGCCGCCGGCCGCGTCCTTGCGTACTCCCGTGCCAGCTGCTCCACCTCCGCAGCCGTCATCCCCGTCCATGCCGCCACCCGCTCCGGCGTGTAATCCCGCACCCGCTCCGCCAGCCGCTCGAAGCCGTGCGTCATCTTCGCAATGTACTCGCGGTCCTCCAAACCCTCCCGCAGGATCACGTGCATCATCCCCAGCGCCAACGCCGAATCCGTGCCCGGACGAATCGCAATGTGCCAGTCCGCCAGCGCCGCGGTGCGGGTGCGATAGGGATCGATCACGATCAGCCGCGCCCCAGCGCGCCGTGCCTCCTGCACCATCGGCCACAGGTGAATGTTGTTGCCGTGAATGTTCCCGCCCCACGCCACAATCAGTTTCGCCCGGCTGAAGTCCTCGGTCGGCGTGCCCAGCTTCTTGCCGTACACCAGGTTCCACGCCACCCCGCCGGCCTCCGCACAGATCGTCCGGTCCAGCTGACTGCCCCCCAGGCGATGAAAGAACCGCCGGTCCATCGAGCCATAACCCAGCACCCCGATAGTTCCTGCATAGCTATATGGCAGAACCGACTCCGGACCATGCGCGTCGCTGATCTGCTGCAGCCGCGCCGCGATCGCGTCGAGCGCTTCATCCCAGCTCACCCGCTCAAACACCTCCGCCTCGCGCCCGCGTGCTACCTGCCCCTTCGCCACCCCCGCCTTACGCCGCAATGGATACAGCACCCGCTCCGGCGAATACACCCGGTCCAGGTACTTGGCCACCTTGCCGCAAAGAAACCCGTTCGTCACCGGCTGCGAAGGATCGCCCTGCACCTTCACCGCGCGGCCTTCCTCGTTCACCGTCACCAGCACCGCGCAGCTGTCCGGGCAGTCATGGGAACAAACCGTATGAACGACGCGAAACGGAGACGAAACCGGGGTCATGGAGTCATTGTAAGCTGATCCCGTAACCGAAATTCCCCGGAGGTCGCAATGAAACGGGTAGCCCTGCTGGTATGTCTGTGGATGGTATGCATGATGTCTGCGCCGGCCCAAAACGGAGACGAAGCCCAGATCCGCGCGGCAGTCGACAAGCAGGTCGTCGCCTGGAACGCCGGCGATATCCCCGCCTTTATGCAGAGCTACGAGCACTCCAATGAAACCACCTTCATCGGCGCCAACATCGGCAAGGGATTCGACCGCATCCTCGAGCGCTACCAGCGCAACTACACCAGCCGCGAACAGATGGGCAAACTCACCTTCGTCGACCTCGACGTGCGCCTGCTCCCCAGCGATTGCGGCAAGACCGAGTTCGCCCTCGTCACCGGCCGCTTCCACCTCGAACGCTCCCAGAAGGGCGAAGCCAAAAAGGACGACGGCATCTTCTCCCTCGTCTGGCGCAAAGGCCCGCAGGGCTGGAAGATCCTCCTCGACCACACCAGCTAGGCCGCGCCGCTCCTGCCGTTTTCATGCCGTCGCGAAAAGCCGAGTCACCCGGGCTGTGCCGATAAACGCCATTCTGCTCCAAACTGCGAAGCTTCCCCCGGAACCGAGTTAGCGCCGAGCACCGCTCCGGCCGACCCACTTCCCCCATTGCGCGCCTAGGCATTTTGGACGGAGCAGTGGCCTTTGAAAGGCCTGAAAGCAGCAATCCCCCCGGAGGAGGCTCGTTTTCAGCCACGCCGAGGGTGCCCCCCGTCCCTCGCATTTGGGGACCGGGGAGATATGTTCACTTATCAGTGCCACCGGATCCACGCTCAGAGTATTCTCGCGGTGCATGAAAGGCCAGCGCATCCGATATCAGCAAGCAGGCGATATCCACTTCCTAACCTTCAGTTGCTGTCGGCGGCGTCCTGACTTGGCCGCGGTCCCCGCCATGGAACTCTTTGAAGATGCGCTGGAGCGCGGCCGCCTGCGCTATCGCTTTGTTGTCCTCGGGACGTGCTCATGCCCAAGCACGTCCATTTGTTGGTAAACGAGCCCAGCGCGCACTATTATCCGGGGCCAGCCGCTCAAGTTGTCGGTTTCGATGCTAGACCAGGAAAGGCCGTTCTCGCAGGTTGTTGTCGTGTCAACCTCTAACTCTTCCCTTTGCCGAAGATTCCCAAACCATCCCCAACTCGGCGCAACCCCTAAGCCAATCAACCCTCCGCGAATGCCACCACCTCCCTTGTATTTCCCTGTGACGAATCGCAACGATACCTTGACGGTCTACAACTCTCTGTGTAGATAATCTAGGCATGGGCAAACCAAGCGACCTCGTACAAGGCACCCTCGACCTCCTCATCCTCAAGACCATCTCCCTCGAACCCATGCACGGATGGGCTATCGCCAAGCGCATCCAGCAGGTTTCGGGCGAAGTGCTCCAGGTCCAGCAAGGTTCCCTCTACCCCGCTCTCCACCGCCTCGAACAACAAGCCTGGATCAAAGCCAAATGGGCAGAGAGCGAAACCGGCCGTCAGGCCAAGTTCTATTCCCTTACCGCCGCCGGACGCGCCCAGCTGGAAAAAGAAGCCTCCAACTGGAGCCGCCTCTCCGCCGCCATCAATCTCGTGGTCAGCGAAGCCTGACCGCCCGGCCCCTGCGGGCTTCCCCCCGCCGGGCATGCCAGGCCGGGCCTGCCGCGCCGTTCAAAGCCCATCCCCCGCGAGGAGCCGCACCATGCCGTTCATCGCCGCAGCGGTTATGAGACTGAAGATGCTGTTCGCCCGCCGCGCCGCGGCTGCCCGCCTCGATGAGGAGCTCCACTTCCACCTCGAGCAGGCGATCGCCGAAAATCTTCGCGCCGGCATGACTCCTTCAGAAGCTCGCTGCGCCGCCCTCCGCGCCTTCGGCAATCCCGCCCTGGTTCGCGACCAGGCCCGCACCGCCTGGAGCTGGAGCGGCCTTGAGCAATTCCTCCCCGACTTGCACTACGGAATCCGCACCCTGCGCCGCACCCCCGGCTTCACCCTCATCGCCATCCTCGTCATGGCCCTGGGGATCGGTGCCAACGTGGCCTTGTTTACCGTCGTGCACAGCGTTCTCCTCAAGCCGCTGCCCTATCCTCACCCCGAACAGCTTTTCGCCATCTTTGAAAACAGCGGCGACCGCCATCCCCAGATCAACCCCTACCTGCCCGTCGCCCCCGGCAGTTTCTGGGAGTGGCAGCGCGCCGCCGCCGGGACTGCGGAGATGGCCGCTCTTTCGCCCTGGCAGGACTACAACGTCTCCGCCGAAAATGGCCGCCTTCCCGAACACGTGCGCGGCGGTTGGTGCACCTGGAACCTCCTGCCCATGCTGGGTGTGCAGCCGGCCCTTGGACGTGGATTCACCGTCAGCGACGATCGCCCCGGCGCGCCAGCCACGGTGCTGCTGGCCCATGCCCTATGGCAGCGCCGCTACGCCAGCGACCCGCGCGTCGTCGGCTCCACCCTGTGGCTCGACGCGAAGCCCTATACCGTCATCGGCGTTCTGCCCGCGTGGTTCGTCTACTCCAGTTCCTACGGCGGCAGCAACATCCAGTTGTGGGCCCCGGTGCGCCACGAAGCCCCCGCGTCGATGCTCAACACCTTCCAGGATCACGAATTCCTGGCCTACGCGCGCCTGGCGCCCGGCGTTACCGGAGCCGCCCTGGTCCAGCGCCTCTCCGCCGTTCAGAGACAGGTGGCCAAAGACCACCCCAACCCTGACGTGTTCGAATCGGTCATCGGGCGCTCCATGCTCGATGATGCCGTCGCCGACTATAAAACCACTCTCTGGGCGCTGCTCGGGGCCACCGGCTGCCTGCTGTTAATCGCCTGCATGAACGTCGCCGGCCTCGCCGTCGCACGCACCGCGTCCCGCGCGCGAGAACACGCGATCCGCACCGCTCTCGGCAGCGGCAGACTCCGCCTTATACGCGAACGGCTGCTCGAAAGCCTGCTCTTTTCCCTGGCCGGCGGCGCCCTCGGATTGGCCTTGGCATGGGTCGCGCTGCGATGGCTGGTTCACGTTCGTCAGGACATGAACCGCATCGAAACCATTCACATCGACGCGGTGGTGCTCGCCTTTGCCGCCGCGGCGATATTGCTTTGCGCCCTCTTCTCCGGCTCGGTCGCAGCTGCCGGCGCCGGCGGCGCCAACCTCCTCGCCGGACTGCACGACTCCCCGCGTGGACACCGCGGCAGCCGCGCGCGCACCGGACTGCGCAAGACCCTGATCGTGCTGCAGGTCAGCCTCACTGTGGTCCTGCTGGTGGGCGCCGGCCTTCTCCTCAAAAGCTTCGACCGGCTGCGCAACACCGATCTCGGCGTGCCCGTCGATAACGTCCTCACCATGCACATCAGCCTGCCCGCCGAGCGCTACAAGCAGCCGCAACAGCGCGTGGCGTTCTTCGAGAACCTCATTGCCCGCATCCGCGCCCTGCCCGGCGTGCAGTCAGCCGGATTGGTAAGCTCCGCTCCCGGCGAAGGATGGAATGGCGATCACGTCGCCGGCGTAGTCGAACACCCCGGCGTGCCCCGCGCGCAGGATCCTGACCTCATGGTGCGTGGCGCCGACCCGGGCTATTTCGCTGCTATCGGCATTCCCCTGCTCGAAGGACGCGTCTTCACTGCCTCCGAGCGCCTGGAACGCTCCCATGTCGTGCTCATCAGCCGCAAAACAGCCGAGACATTGTTTCCGCATGAAGACCCGCTCGGCCGCCACCTCCGACTCGACGACGACCCCGACGGGCCCACCTACCGGATTCTCGGCGTGGTGGGCGATACCCGCTGGACCGCCTCGCTGCCTGCGTTGCCCACCGTCTACTGGCCCATCTACGGCAACGACTACAGCGAAGCCACGGTCGTGCTGCGCGCCCCCCGCAACGTCGAGGATCTGTCGCTCCCGGTGCAAAAGACCATCGCGCAAATGGATTCCGATCTCCCTGTGTCTGACGTTGAAACCCTGCGCCAGGCCATCGGCAAGACTGCCTTCTCCTCGCAATTCGATGCCATCCTGGTGCTCGGTTTCGCCCTGATCGCTCTTATCCTCGCCGCCGCCGGCCTGTTCGGCGTGCTGTCCTATATGGCTGCCCAGCGCCGCGGCGAAATCGGTATCCGCCTGGCCCTCGGCGCACCGCGCGAACAGGTGCTGGGCAAAATGCTCTCCGACGGTCTCCGCCCTGCCCTCATCGGCCTCCTCTTTGGACTGGCCGCCAGCGTCGAAGCAGCCCGCCTGCTCCGCTCCATGCTTTACGCGACCCAGCCCCTCGACCCCGTCGTCTTTGCCGTCGTGGCCGCCACCCTGCTCGCCGTAGCGGCCCTGGCCTGCGCCGTTCCTGCCTGGCGGGCCTCGCGCGTCGAGCCCATGCAGGCGTTGCGAACCGAATGACCAGTTCCCGCGCGCATAGTGCGACGGCCTGGATGTTTGAAATCCCATATTCCACCAAGGAGGCGAACCATGCGATGGCTTGATCAATTGAAAGTCCGGGTAAACATGCTCCTGCGCCGCGGCCAGGCCGCCGGACGGCTCGACGATGAATTGCGCTTCCACCTGGAACAGGCCATCGCCGAAAACCTTCGCGCCGGTATGAGCCCCGAAGAAGCTCGCCAGAGCGCGCTGCGCGCCTTCGGCAATCCCACCCTGGTGCGCGATCAGGCCCGCGACAACTGGTCCTGGTCGGCCCTCGAATCCGCCCTGCGCGATCTCCGCTTCGGCGCCCGTACCCTCTGGCGTACCCCTGGCTTCTCGGTCATCGCGGTCCTGGTCATCGCCCTCGGCGTCGGCGCCAACGTCGCCCTCTTCACCGTGGTCCGCCACGTACTCCTCAAGCCCCTCGCCTTCCGCGATCCCGCCCGCCTCGTTTCCATCTACGAAGCCGATGTGCGCGGCTCCGGCATCACCGGCTTCCTCCCCGTCGATGCCGCCAGCTTCTTCGACTGGCAACCCGCCGTCGCCGACCAGGCTGACCTCGCCATGGTCTCCCCCTTCCAGAACTACAACGTCTCCGCCGAAGGCGGGAACCTGCCCGAAGAGCTCGATGCCGGATGGGCATCCTGGAATATGTTCCCCCTGCTTGGCGTCTCTCCGGCCCTCGGCCGCAGCTTCACCGCCGCCGACGACAAGCCTTCAGCCAACGCCACCGCCCTCCTCGCCGACTCCCTGTGGAGACGCCGCTACAGTAGCGATCCCGCCATTGTCGGCAAAACCGTCTGGCTCGATGCCAAACCCTTCACCGTCATTGGCGTCCTTCCCGCGTCCTTCAACTATTCCGGCGCCTTCGGCGGCCGCAACGTCCAGGTCTGGACTCCCATTGGCCACGAGGCCCCCAAAGAGCTCCTCAACACTTATGAAGATCACGAAATGATCGTGCTCGGACGCCTCCATCCCGGCGTCACCCTGGCCGGTTTGCTCGGCCGCCTCGGCGCCAAACAGGCTCAGATCAAAAAGCAGCATCCCGGCCCCAGCGTTCACAGCCGGGTCAGCGGCCGCTCCATGCTCGACGACGAAGTCACCGATTACAAAACGCCCCTCTACGCCCTCCTCGCCGCCACCGGCTGCGTCCTCCTCATCGCCTGCATGAACGTGGCCAGCCTGCTTGTCGCCCGCACCGCCGCGCGCCGACGCGAGCTCGCTATCCGCGCCGCCCTCGGCGGAGGCCGCACCCGTCTCCTCCGCGAACGCCTCTCCGAAAGCCTCCTGCTATCCGTTACCGGCGGCGTCCTCGGTCTGCTCCTGGCCTGGTCCGCCATCCAGTGGCTGGTCCACGCCCGCGCCGATATGAACCGCGTCGAATCCATCCACATCGACACCGTGGCCGCGGCCTTCACCGCCGGCCTCATCGCCCTCTGCGCCCTCTTTTCCGGTGTGATTGCCGCCCTCAGCACCGGCCGCAAGGAACTGCTTCAGGCCCTGCAGGAAGGCTCGCGTTCGCAACGCGGCGGCGCCACCCGCGCCACCCTGCGCAAAACCCTCCTGGTCGTAGAAGTCGCCTTGACCGTCGTCCTGCTGGTCGGCGCCGGTCTCCTCCTCAAGAGCTACCAGCGCCTCCGCGCCGTCGACCTCGGCATCCCCACCGACAACGTGCTGACCATGCGATTCAGCCTGCCCGACGCGCGCTACAAGAACGACCTCCAGCACGTGACCTTCTTCGAGAGCCTGCTCGCTCGCGTACGCGCCGTCCCCGGAGTGGGGACCGCCGCTCTGGTCAGTTCCGCCCCCGGCCAGGGCTGGGGCGGCGATCACCTCATGACCATCGTCGAACACCCGCCCCTGCCCACCGGCCAGGGATTGGACCTCAACATCCGCGGCGCCGACCCCGGTTACTTCTCCGCCGTCGGCCTGCCCCTGCTACGCGGCCGCGTCTTCCGCACCGATGAACGCCTCGACCACGCCCATGTCATGCTCATCAGCCAGTCCGCCGCCAAAGAATACTTCCCCGGCGAAGACCCCGTCGGCAAGCACATGAAAGTCCTCTCCTCGGGCGATACCAACGAAGTCATCGGCGTGGTCGGCGATGTCCGCTGGGAAGTAGCGGAGCCGGTGCGCCCCACTTCTTACTACCCGCTCTACGGCCAGGGCTTCAACGAAGCCACCCTGGTCGTGCGCTCCAGTCACAACGTCGAGTCCCTCGCCTTGCCCCTTGAAGGAGTCTTCTCCGCCCTCGACCGCGACCTGCCCGTCTCCCGCGTTATGACACTCGATGAAACCATCGGAAAGGCCGCCCTGGGCCAGCAATTCGAGTCGCTGCTCATCCTCGGCTTCGCCGTCGTAGCCCTCGTCCTCGCCGCCGCCGGACTCTATGGAGTGCTCGCCTACCTCGTTACCCAGCGCACCGGCGAAATCGGCATTCGCATGGCCCTCGGCGCCCCCCGCGCCCAGGTGCTGCGCCTCATGCTCCTCGACGGTGTCCGGCCCGCCTTCATCGGCCTGCTTTGCGGACTCGGCGCCAGCGCCGCCGCCGGCCGCCTCATCGCCTCCATCCTCTACGAGACCAAACCGTTCGACGCCGGCATCTTCGCCATCGTCGCCGCCATGCTGCTGGTAGTCGCCGCCATCGCCTGCCTGCTCCCCGCCTGGCGCGCCTCCCGCATCAACCCCATGCAGGCCCTCCGCACGGAGTAAAAGACCAAGAGTCCAAAACAAAAAGGGCGCGGAAGGTGTCTTCCCTTCCGCGCCCTTACGCCGTTCACTTGGTTCACTTCTATTCAGAACCCGGGTCAGCCCACGCTACTGTCTACCGTCCACGGTTCACCGTCCACTGTTCCCCGTCCACTGTCCACTGTTCCCTGTCCACCGTCCACTGTGCTTCACTGCGTCACCGGCTCTGCCGGCGGCGCTTTCGGAACCTTCAGGTGCGGCGCATTAGGGGGCGCCGGCGGCTTCGGTACGGCCGATACCGCAGGCGGAGCCGGTGGGAATCCCGATCCCTTCTTGATCCGCACATCGCCTACATCCGTTGACAGGTTGATCTTGCTCCCGCCCGCGCCTACCTGGAACGCCACCGTCTTGCTTTCCCCTTCCGAAGACGGCGAAGGATAGTCGGAAAAGATATCGCCGTTATGCGTATGCGCGTTGATCGCCGCCGAAGCATTGGGAGGCAGCGTCAGTTCCAGGTCGCCCTTGCCGCTGTTGTTCTTCGCTTCCACGTTGAACGAGCCCGCCGGCTCGATCGAGATGTTTCCATCCCGGTCGTCCACAAACGTATCCCCGTAGATCTGTGTCAGGTCCACGTTCTTTGAATGCGTCGTGACCCGCACCGCGCCCTTGGCTTCCGTAACCCGCAGATCGTCGTCGTTCAGGGTCATGTCCCCCGGCAGGCCGGCCATCTCCAGATCGGTGACCGACGTGTGCACGTGGACCGGGCCCCCCAGGTTCTCCATGTGCGCCTCGCCGAAGATGTCTCCGTTGATCGAGACCTTGCCCTTCACTTCGGAAAGCGTCAAATCGTTGCAACGCCCGTCCGCGGTGATGTCGCCGTCCACCTGGTGCGCCGAGAAGTCGCCCTTGTCCGTAGAAAAATGCACCTGCACCGACCCGGCTATCGTGTTCAGGTGAATATCGCCGTGCGCGGCGGTGATGTTCGCGCCCGTGCCCAGTCCCGCCGCCGTCACATCGCCCCGGCCCGCAACCACCGTGATCAGGGAGGTCTTCGGAACCGTCAGCGTCAGATTCAAACGACCGCTGTTATTGCCCTGCGACTTCACCAGCACCGAGTTGCCGCTTACCGTCACGTGCGCCGCTTCCGACTCGAAGATCTTGCGCGCCTGCTCGTCGGAATCCGCAAACGCAACCTGGTGCGCCTGCACCTGCATCGCCGGCCCATCCCCCGCGGTGATACTCACGTCGCCGCGCGGGTTCTGGATCTCGATCACGGAATTGGGAGGAATCTGGGTGCTCAGCACCTGCTGGTCGGCATCGTGCTGCGGCCGGCCAAACATGTTGAAGAAGTCATTGCGTTCCCCCCACTCCGCCCGCATCGGCCCCCACCACTGGTGACCCCACGCAGCGAAGATGCCCAGCAACGCCAGGAAGAACAGAAGGCCCCCGAAGTTGCCGCCGCGCCGCACCGGCGTGGTCCGCTTCAGGTCGATCGCCCACTCCGCCAGCATGGCCAGCCCCGCGCCAATCAACACCAGCGGCCACCATCGCCCATACCACGACCAGAACTGTCCCGCATCGATGCGCCCGCTCAACATCAGCAACGCGATGATGCCAACCGTGATCAGGATGATCGGCCCGATAATTGAAGGGACTCGCGGCGAGTAGTAGCCCTTCCACGCATGCCGCTGCGCCTTCCACGAATCGCGCTGCGCCCGCCAGGCCGCTTTCTGCTGCTCGCGGTAAACCCGCCACTGCGTCTTCGGATCGTAGGGGGGCGGCGCGCCTGCCCCGGAAGGCGTGTAAGGAGGTACGCTGCTCATGACTGCCCTCCGTGCGAACCGCGGTCGAATTCATCTGAGTGAGCCGGCACGATTGAGGTGCTGGGTGCATCTGGAGTGACCGGACCAGGAGCGCCTGAATACGGAGCGCCGGAATAGGGAGCGCCGGAATAAGGAGCGCCAGCCTGGTACTGTCCGGCCTGGTATGGCGCCGCCGGATACTGCCCGGCAGGATATTGATTCGGGTCGTACGGCGGCCCGCCCGGATACTGCGGATATCCCTCCGCCGCCAGCGCCGCCCGCTCCGCCAGCGCCAGCACCCCGGCCAAAATCAAAAACAGCGGCCAGCTGTGTCCCCAGCTCATAATGTGCGCCTGGGCCATCAGCGCGATGAAGCCGACCAGCAGCAGAAACGCCGGTCCACGCAGGCGGCGAATCAAAACATAGCGGCTCATCGTGAACCTCCTTGCGAACCCATACGGCTGATCATCAGCCACACGCCCAGCCCGATCAGGATCAGAGGCCAGGAGAATCTGAAGACATAGCTGCTGAACAGATCAAGCTGTCCCAGCAGGAACAGCAGCCCCAGGGCAATCAGCACCACCGCCCCGATCGGCTCGCGCCGCCGCCAGTAAGGCGGAGGAGGAGGCGGAGGTGCGGCCGGGTCCACCACCCCCTGCGGCGGAGGAGGAGGCGGATAGCCCCCCTCATACGGCGGCTGATACGGTGCCTGGTACGGTGCCTGGTAGGGAGCCTGGTATCCGCCGTAGGGAGGCGGGTACGTGCCCTGCCCCCCGGCCGGATTCGATCCCGTCGCCGCAGTCCCAGCCGGCCCGGATCCGAATGGCCCTGCCCCCACCGGACCAGTCCCAACCGGACCTGTTCCAACCGGCCCGCTTCCCATCGGCCCCTGTCCCATCGGACCCTGTCCCATCGGACCTTGTCCCCAAGGCGCCGCTCCCGGATGCGGCCGTCCCCCCAGGTTCAGCCAGTTCCCCACTTCGTTCAATCCCAGCGGGTCCGGCAGCGGCTGCCCGTCCCGCCGCGCCTTGGCCGTGTGGAATGCCTCAAACGACTGGTAGAAAACCCAAGCCGCGATAAACAGCCCGAAGATCGGATAGTGGTCCGTAATGCTGATCAGCACCGCGAAGATCACCACGTGGATCAGCCCCTTGAAGAATTGCCCGTTGTACATCGCCCCCACGCCCGGAATCAATCCCAGCACCGCCGCCGTGGCCGGATTGGGGCTGCCCACCGGAGGCGCCACAAATGGATTGGGTACCGACTGCCATGCCATCCAGCATGGCTCGCAGAGAATCTGCCCCCCCGCCCCGTGCCGCACGCACTGAGTGCACAACGCTTTCCCGCAATTCTGGCAAAACGCGGTCGCGGGCACCCCGCTGTGATTTACGCAATCCATACTGTGCTCCTTCTTCCCCGTACTAACGCGGAGCCGCCGGAATGCGCGGGCCGGTCAAGGTAATCATGTGAGAGCGATGTCTCCAGGTAATCCAGTGAATCAATGGCGTTCGGGTTCACCGACTGCTGCGGAGGATCGACCTTGGACCCCCCGTCCTTGCGGGCCGGATTCTGTTGCGACTCGCCGGTACCCCCCGGCTGCTTGTTGGGCTGCACCGCGGGGCTTTCCCCCTCGTTCTGCGTCGTCCGCCGCAGCTCCCGCATCCTCGACTGCACCTCGTACACGAAACGCAGGTGGTCATAGTAGCGAATCAGCGGTGTCGATGCCATGGTGAACTGCCGCTCTACAAACGAACGCACCGACATCGGGCGCAGATCTGACAGGCGCAGCCGAGAGATGCGGACCCCGGTCAGGTTCAGCGTCAGCGCAATCGAAAAGAACGCCATCGCCGCCGTCATCAGCAGCCGCGGCTCGGCAAACCGCCGCACCCGTGCCATCAAACCCGGCCGCTGCCAGGCCGGCGTGATTGTAACTACCTGCCCGCCCGAGGTAGCCAGCCCGAGCCCTTCCACCTGCCCGGGGCCCGTCTGCGCCAGCAGCTTATCCAGAAGGCCGGCGGGCACCTCTGGTTCCGGGGAAAGAAACTCCAGCCACTCCCGCCCCCTCCGCGCCTCCTCAAACAGCGTGGTGCAATGCTGGCACCCCGCCATGTGGCTCGCGAAGACCGCTTCATCCTCCGGCCGCAGCAGGCCGTCGAGCGCATCGGCGAGGAGGGTCTCCCACTGCCCGCAGGCCGGAGAGCTCGGAATGTTTGTGCGCTCTGACATCTACATCACCTCCCGTTTATTACGTTCCAGCAGGCGCGCAAGTTCCGCGCGGCCGCGGCTGATACGGGACTTGACGGTTCCTTCGGGGATGCCCAGAACCTGGGCGATTTCCTTGTAGTCCATATCCTGCAGATCTCTCAGTATGACCGCCTCGCGCAGCTCTACGGAGACATGCGACAAGGCCTCCTGCACCATTTTTTCCAGCTCTTTTCTGGCCGCCATTTCATGCGGGGACGGTCCCTGGGCGGTCAGCCGGTCCACCGGCTTCAGCTCCTCCGTTTGATCCCACCCATCGTCCAGAGAACCCGTCACCCGCTGATTTTTGGTGCGGCGGAAATTATCCACCAGCAGGTTCCGCGTCATTGTCGTAATCCACACCTGCAGGCTGCCCCGGTTCATGTCGAAGCTGGCGAGGTTGGAATAGATTTTGAGAAAAACGTCCTGGGTGAGGTCTTCCGCATCGGCCGGCGAGCCCGTGAACCGATAGCACAGTCCGTATACCCGCCGGTGGTGCTCCCGGACCAGTTCGGCCCACGCGCCGGAGTCGCCATCCATGCAGCGGCGGACGGTTTGGGACCAGTCAATTTCCAGGGATCTTACCTCTCCGCGCAGAGCGCGGACGTTCTCGCCAATCGGACGTGCCTGGGGATAGGCCCGCTCACCGGCGGAAGAGCCAGGGTTGGAACCGCCGCCCCCGCGCCGCGGCGGCACCGTGCCGCCCCCCGGCGGCGGGTCGATCCCGCGCCGTGCGGGTTTGGGCGGCGAAGCCAGCCCGATCAAGCTCCAGCTTAATGTACCAACGCACTGCATGGGGGCTTATACGTAGGGTTTACCACGGTGGTTCCCGAAGACGAACTGGCCGCCCCTGAATCTCGTCGTCCCCCGCTGCGGTCATCTCGCCACAGCCCACCTGATGCCTCCCCATCCTCCGGAAGACAACCTGGCGCCACGCGGCGCTCTCAAATGATCGGGAGTCCAGATGTCAATGCGTAGCAGTCGAATCGTCCTCACTTTGCTTGCGGCGAGCCTGTCCGTATGCGCCGCGAAGAGCCAGACCACTTTCTCACCGAAATTCTCCCCCCTTAAGCAATATCCCCAGCCACAAAACCAGGTGCAAGTCGATCTGAACGGCGACGGCGTGCCCGATTTCATCAACATGTCGGAAGAACTCCTTTCCAACGGAAACGCCTCCTACACCCTGCACGAATTCTCCGGCACTGAATCGGCCTACGTTCCTATCAGTTCCGGAGACTACAACCGCGATGGCAAAGCCGACGTGCTCTTCTACGACTCCAGCGGAGGAAACAAGCTCTTCCTCGTCGGCTATGGCGACGGCAAGGGCGGCTTCTCATCTTTCGACGCCATACCCACGCCCCCGGGCCTCGCCACGGGGAAGGCCGCCAGCGTCGTCGCCCAGTCCGGGGACTTCAATCACGATGGACTTCCGGATCTGGCCATCGCCTACCAGACCAACGACAGCAGCACCTACACCATCCGTCTCGAGTTGTACCTGAACGACGGCGCGATCTTCACGGATGAGGGAGCGGTCTACACCTACACCCTGCCGAGCGGGGCTACGGGCGGGGTTGAGTTCGACCCCACGCCCGAATTCGACCTCTGGCTTGGCGACTTCGACTCGGATGGCAATGCCGACCTCGCGCTGCGCTACCTGCTCGCTCCACCAAGTTCGCCCACCCTTGATGACGACAATCTCGTGGTCCTCTATGGAAACGGTGGCGGGAAATTCATCAAAACCCTGCCCGTGTTTAAAAACCGTGAGACCGACCTGGCCGTGACCGCAGCAGACATCAATGATGACGGGCCGACCGACCTGGTCGGCGTCGCCAATACCGACCACAGCATCCACATCTTCCGCGGGAACACCAACCGGACGTTCAGCGAGACGGTGGTCTCCTCCGCTGCCACTGGCGGCACGGCGATGAACTACAGCATCCAGGTCGCGGACTTCGACGGCAACGGATTGAAGGACATCGCTTTCACCGCTCTGGACACGGCCCCTAACAGCTCCGACGCGGGCGTGCGCGTGCTGGCCCAGACCAAGCCCGGGGTGTTTGCCCTCGGCCCCTACACCAAAGTCGATGACTTCAGCATCAACAGCGTCGGGGAATACCCCTTCACCAACGGCTTAGTTGGCGACTACAACCGCGACATGAAACCGGACCTGAGTCTCTTCCTCTCCGATGTCGCCGTAACCCACCCCATAAGTCTCGCCCTGCCGCTAAACTCCGGCACGGCTTCTTACGGAGCGTGCGCGCCGCCCGCCCTGGGCATTCACGTCTGCGCCCCAACCACCACCGCAGGCAGCACCAGCGTTGCGTTCAATCTCAGCGCTACGTCCTTTTACCGCCTTCGCAAAATGGAGATCTGGATCGACGGCATCAAAAAGAATGAGGCCTATCACGTGTTCGGTACACAGGCATACGATCGCGCCACGCTGGCGTTGACCGCAGGGACGCACAAGGTTGACATTTACGCCGTAGCCTTCGACGAATCCTTGAAACTTCACTCTTCGTTTTCCGTTGCAGTGAAGTGAAGCGGCACTGATTTGCGTCACGAAAAGGCCGCGCCGCCGCGCCGGCGGAGCGGCCTTTTCTGCGCTGCTATTGATTTCTTCAGACCGGCGCCATACCCCGGCAACCTGGTGAGCCAAACCGCGCCGGACCCCGTTGACGTTCTCCGTCAGGCGCGCGCCTCGAACTTGAGCCCCACAGAGTTGATGCAATACCGCAGCCCCGTCGGCTTGGGCCCGTCCGTGAACACATGTCCCATGTGCGAGTCGCACAACCGGCACGCCACCGCCGTCCGCACCGCCATCATGCTGCCGTCCGGCGCCTCCACCACGTTTTCCTGCGCCGCCGGCTCCCAGAAGCTCGGCCACCCCGTCCGCGAATCGAACTTCGCCGCCGAATTGAACAGCGTCAGCCCGCAGCCCGCGCAGTTATATACCCCGCGCCGCTTCTCGTGCAGCAGCGATCCCGAATACGCTGCCTCCGTTCCCGCCAGGCGCATCACCCGGTATTCATTCGCGTCCAGCCGCTTTCGCCAATCGGCATCGGTGCGCACCACCCGGGGGCCCGTCGTGCGCCCCACTTCCTCGCCATCGGCGCCAAAACGCACCACCGTCACGTTGTGCGGCCCTTCCCCGGCAGCCAGCGGACGCACCGCGGGAACCTCGGTGCGCCGCAGAAAATAAAGCCCCGCGCCGCTCACTGCGCCGGCAATGCCCACAATGAACGCGCGCCGCGTCCACGGCATCGGCTCGTCCCCGATAAGCCCTGTGGATGACTCGCCGGGCAGCCCGTCTGGAGTTACTAATCGCATGCTTTTCATTGGACTCGCGACCCGGGCCGGAAGTTACGCGGCAGCGCGCAAACCTCCCGCCGCCTCTGGACCGCGGCCTCGTCTCCTTTGAATATTCCGTAGATTCGGGGAGCAACATTCCTTTAGATGCGGCTCGGCAGCACTCCTCGATCCCTCCAAAGTGTCAGGCGCAACCACCTTCCCTGGCCATCCCGGCCGCCCCGCGGCCCACCCCGCCCGCTTCGGCTAAGCTCAACTCAGGCCCCCGCATGCGCTTCGAGATCGTCACCATCTTCCCCGGATTCTTCACCGGCTTTTTCGAGCACGGCATCCTTCGCCGCGCCCAGGCCGAGGGACTTGTGACCATAGCCGTCCATGACCTCCGCGCCTTCACCCACGACCGCCACCGCACCGTCGACGACCGCCCCTTCGGCGGCGGCGAAGGCATGGTGCTCAAGCCCGAGCCCCTCGCCCGCGCCCTCGAATCCCTTGGCATCCCCCCCAAACCCGCCCGCGAAGCCAATACCCGCGTCATCCTGCTCTCCGCCCAGGGCCGCCCCTTCACCCAATCCGCCGCCCGCGAACTGGCCACCTTGGACCGCGTAGTCCTGCTCTGCGGCCGCTACGAGGGCGTCGACGAACGCGTCAACGACATCTATTGCGACCAGGAATTGTCCATCGGCGACTACGTCCTTAGCGGTGGCGAGCTCGCCGCCGCGGTCGTCCTCGACGCCGCCATGCGCCTCATTCCCGGCGTTTTAGGCAACCAGGCCTCGGGTGAATTCGAGAGTTTTGGCGTCTCCGATCACACCATCGCAACCGACCAGCACGGCGTGCCGCGCTCCCAGCACGGATCCGGCGGACTCCTCGACTACCCCCACTACACCCGACCCGCCGAATTCGCCGGCCGCAGCGTCCCCGACGTCCTGCTCAACGGCGACCACCTCCAGATCCGCCGCTGGCGCCGCGAACAGCAACTGCGCAAGACCCTCCTCAACCGCCCCGATCTCCTCGAACAGGCAGTTCGGACAAACCAGCTGAGCCGTGAGGACCTGGCCGTGCTGGAGCGAGCCCGCGACGAACCCGAAAAGGATTCACTTCGCCCTGGCGCCCCGCCGCGCGACAGATCCCTCCCTGAGGAGTAGGCTTGCCGCCAGCAGTGACGCATGGTCCGACGCGTCGCTCTCTGGGCGTTTGCAGGCCTGCTCGTGGCCTTCGCCTGGTTTCTCTACTTCCGCATCGGCGGCCCCACCGTGCCCGTGGCCCGTCCGCTGCCGGCGATTACCGTTCCCGCCGCTCTCCTCATGAGGCGCGAAACCTGGCAGGAGTCACTGGTCCTCAACGCGCTCGTCTACGCCGGGATCGGGCTGCTGGTCGATTTGCTCCGGCTAGCCTGGACGCGCATATCCCCCAGCGGCCGGGGCCACACCGGCTTATCCAGACCCGCTTGAGACATGCCGGAAACGCCCCGCGGCCGAAAGCCTCCGGCCCATGATGGCGTCCCATGCCACTTCTCTGGTATTCTTGAGGTTCTGAGTTCAACCGCAGGAAGAAGCCATGTCAATCCATCCCGTTATGCAGCGCCTGGCCGACAAGCTTAAGCGCACCGATCTCCCCCCGTTCGTCGCCGGCGACCAGGTTCGCGTCCAGGTCAAGATCAAGGAAGGCGATAAAGAACGCCTCCAGGCCTTCGAGGGCCTCGTCATCGCCATCAACAACGGACCGCAGGGCACCTTTACCGTGCGCAAGATGAGCTTCGGCCAGGGCGTCGAACGCATCTTCCCGTTCAACTCCAAGGTCGTCGACAAGGTCGAAAAGATCCGCAGCTACAAGGTCCGCCGCGCCAAGCTCTTCTACATCCGCGGACTGCGCGGCAAGGCCGCCCGCCTCAAGGAAGTGGATCGCGAGATCGCCAAGGCCTAAGCCGTCGTCCCTCGCCGCCCTTCTCTACCAAAAGACCCCGGTGCCTCCACCGGGGTCTTTTTCTGCTACATCTTCTCGTAGCGGTGCATCAGATGGTCGGCGATTCGGTCGGCCCGCTCCACGTGCTCCAGCGCCCGGTGCTTCAGCCCGCGCGCGAACCCATTGTCCTCTTCGTGTTCCAGGTCGTGCGCGGCCGCGCCGCCCGCCTCCCGCGCCTTGCGAAAACGGTCCGTGGGCCTGATCTGCGCATCGATGGGCATATGCTCCCGCAGGTCCTTATGGTCATCGATAGATGCCTCTTTGATCTCGCGAATAGCCGCATCGATCTCTTCAATCGCATGCGCCGACTCGTCGTCCACCCGCTCGTTGGGCGTGAGCCTGTCCAGGTATGCGCGCATCAACCTCAGATCGCTCAATGCATGCAGGTAGGCGGGATGTCTCTCCCCGCCCTGCCCGCGCGACGGAATACTTCCCGCCGTCAAGGTCAGGCAAACAGCGGCTGCAAGGAATAACGGCTTGCAGAATCTCATACTCAGTTCCTCCATTAGGCAGAATGATGGTGTCTGCGCGCCAGGAACCCCGCCACGGAACTCTCCGTCCACAACAGGGATCCTGAACCGCGGGAGCAAGTCTGGCATGGCCAACCGGCCCGGGGCTGCTTGTTCTAAACCATCCAAACCCGGCCCCGGTCCCCAAGATGCGGTGGCGATTTACTTTTCGAATTCTATTCCCGTTTTCCGCAGCCCGGGGCTCTTCAAACTGCTCCTATACTGGGATCAATGGCCAAGCCACCCGTCTGCGGTTGGAAGCTCGAGCGCGCGGCGCGCAAGTGCGGCTTCCTGCGCATCGCCGGCTGCGACGAGGTCGGCCGCGGGCCTATGTTCGGACCCGTCGTGGCCGCCGCCGTGATCCTCGCTCCCAAGTGCAGGCTCGACGGCCTCAACGACTCCAAAAAACTTTCTGAAAAAAAGCGCAACGAGCTCGACATCGAGATCCGCGCCAACGCCGTGGCCTGGGCCATCGCCTCCATCGATGTTGAAACCATCGACCGCATCAACATCCGCAACGCCTCCCTGCTGGCCATGCGCACCGCGGTCTCCCAGCTCGCCCTCACCCCCGACTACCTCCTCATCGACGGCGTCGACACGATCGACTGGCCCTGCCCCCAGCAATCGTGCATCCAGGGCGACGGCACCAGCTTCTCCATCGCCGCCGCCAGCGTCCTCGCCAAGGTCTTTCGCGATCGCCTGATCGTCGAGCTCGATTCCCAGTTCCCCGGCTACGGCCTCGCCAGCCATAAAGGCTACTGCTCCGCGGAACATCGCGCCGCCCTCATGCGCCTCGGGCCCACCCCCCTGCACCGCAAAAACTGGAGCCCCGTCGCCCAGACCATGCTCGATTTTTCCGCGATTCTCGACATGGAGCTCGAAGGCGCTTAGCATCGCGCCCGCCGCTTGAGCCAGGACCCGCAGCGACCCCATTCAACACATTGAGGCGACCTAACGCACCGCCCGGGCCGGCGTTCTCCGCCGCTGCGCCCACGTCAGCGCCGGCCGCGCCAGCAGCAGCACCCCTACCGCGATCGTGAACGGCAGCGGCAGCAGCACTCCCGGCTTTACCTGCCACCAGTAGTGAATCACCCCGCACACCGTCGCCACGTACACCAGCTTGTGCAGCCGGTTCCACCGCTTGCCGCCTAGCTTTCTGATCGCCCAGTTCGTCGACGTCAACGCCAGCGGTACCAGCAGCAGCCAGGCCGCCACGCCCATCGTGATGAAACGCCGCTTGGCCACATCGTCCAGCATGGCCTGCACGTTGAAACCCGCATACAGCGCGACATAGGCCAGCATGTGCACCGTGCCGTAGAAAAATGCGAACAGCCCTATTAGTCGCCGGAACCGTATCAGCCACCCCAGTTGCGGAACCAGCTTCCGCACCGGCGTGATCCCCAGCCCGATCGTCAGCAGCATCAGCGTCGTATAGCCGGTCGAAAACTCAATGCGCGCCGTGGGATCGGCCCCCAGCCCGTTCGGCGTCAGCGCCCCATACACCAGCAGTCCCACCGGCCACAGGCAGGCCACCCACACCGCCGCCTTCAGCAGAATCATCGTCTTCCGATTCATCGCGCTCCCAGACCCGTTGCCACCGGTCTGCACATTCTCCCGATCCGCTTCCCGTCGGCTCCGCCCATTGAACGTTCCTTCCAGCCCGGTAGATGTCATCCTAAGCGATACGCCCGGTAGCCGCCTTCGCCCTGCTGTCAGCGAGAACACCCTCCCTGGGCTGGAAACCGGTACCCTCGCAACTGCGGAGATAGGTTCGCTACAGCTCCAGCTTGCATACCGCCGCGATCCCCAGTCCACCGGTCGGCAGCATCAGCCGTGTGCAGACCGGTGTGCAAACCGGTGGGCAGACCGGAGTGCGGCTCAGCGCGCTCAGCGTGTGCAACCATCCCCCCAGGCCGTCGCCACTCAGAGCCCCGACCTGTCGTCCAATGCAAAAAGGCCTGCGCATCGCAACCGCGCAGGCCTTCCGTACTGCAAGTCAATAAGCTTCTATTTCACCGTGAGCGCAAACGTGGTCGAGTGCGTGGTCGCCGCCACCCCGTTGCTGGACTGCGCCGTAACCAGAAGCGTATAGCTGCCTGCCGGCGTGGGCAGATTGTGGGTCGGTCCGTGGTTGTAATAGTTGTAGCGCGGCGCGCAGGCCGTCGATCCCAGTACCGTCACCAGCCCCAGCAGCGCCACCATCGCCATTCGGCTCAGCCACCGCCGCCGCCGCACCGAAAACGCCAGTCCCGCCAGCCCCAGCGAACCCGGCAGCAACACCGCCCACGCCACCGCATTCCTCTCTTCCGGACGTGGCGCGCTGGCCAGCGACCGCGCCTGCGTCGACATCACCATCGAACTCAGCGTCGCCGTCGTTGCTCCGGGAATAATCTGTACGTTCTCCGGAGTAAAGGTGCATGTGGATTGGTCAGGAAACCCTGAACACGAGAGGGTCACGAACATAGGCGCCGAAAGCGCGCTCGCATTCACCGGCGTCACCGAAACCGTCGCCGATCCCGATTGGCCCGCCGTCAGCGAAAGCGATGCCGGAGCTACCGAGACCTGAAAATCCGGCGTCGGGCTGGCCGCCTGCGCGCGTACCCCCGCTGCCGCCGAAGTTGAAGTCTGATGCGCCGCATCTCCCACATAAACTGCTTGCAGATTGTGTTCGCCCGAGGGCAGCGCCAACTCCATCCGCACCTTGCCTTCGCCGCTCAACGCCGCGCCGGCCAGCTGCCGCCCGCCTTCTTCGATCACCACCGCGCCGTCGGCAGGCCCGCCATCCTCGCCCGTCACATCCACCGCAAGGGTGGCCATCGTGCGCCCGTTCACGACCCGCGTCTCCGCTGCCAGCGTCGTGCGCGTCCTCTGCGGACCATCGGCTGCCATCGCAGGCACCGCCAGCGCCACAACCAGTGCTGCAACCATCTCCAGCCGCACACCGCGGCCCCCGAAACCTCTCACGTGCGCCCGCTCCAAGTCTTACCCAAAATCGCAAAATACCGAATAGGTCAGCGTGAACCCATTGTATCTGGCAGGGCTGAAACCCACCTAAACCGAGAACCCTTTGCTCCGTCGACAGGGATTTGACGCATGGTGACGCCCATCGTTTTTCTCGCCCCTCCGTCCGGCCCTCCACCGCACCCGTCACTTCCGACTCGGGTGTGAATCAACTCCCGACGGCAGAAATCCGCTCCCCGCCGGGCCTTTGGCGTCGCCTTGTCCCGATATTCGTGCTGCTCCCGTAGACGTCTACCCCACGAAATGATGCTTCCGATCAAAAATCGCTCGCACCCCTCTTGACAGCCATGCAAGGTCTCATCGACCGTACACATCTCACCGGACCCTCGGCCCTTCCGCATCAGTCGTTTCCGCAGCCATCTCCTGCTCCCCGCCAAAGCCGCGCACAACCGCCCCCAATTCCATGCACTCGCCCACAATCACCCGTGATGGCCGTCACCAGTTGTTCCACGTGGAACAATTTCGTGCGCCACGCTACCTGCCCCGTTCTTCAATCCCTGTTCCCTATTCCCTATTCCTTAGATGCCCCGGTCACCAATTGTTCCACGTGGAACAATTTCGCGCGCCACGCTCCCCGCACCGTTCTTCAAGCCCTATTCCCTGTTCTATCCTTCCCCTTTGAGGTATTCATCCATGCCCCCCACCCAGAACCAGACCGAGCACGAGATCCCGAACGCCTCCCGCCCCCAGTTAGCCCACCTCACCGCCGCCCTCAACGAGCTCCGCGCCAAAGGTACCTACTTCAAGCTCCGCGTGCTCGACGACCAGCAGGCCCCCGTCTGCCACTACGACGGCAAAGAGGTCATCAATCTCGCCAGCAACAACTACCTCGGGCTGGCCAATCACCCCAAACTGATCGAAGCTTCACTCCAGGCCACTCGCACCCTGGGCGTCGGATCCGGCGCCGTCCGCACCATCGCCGGCACCATGCGCATTCACATGGAGCTCGAAGAAAAAATCGCGCGCTTCAAAAACGTCGAAGCCTGCGTCGTCTTCCAGAGCGGATTCGCCGCCAACGCCGGCACCGTCAGCGCCATCCTCGGCAAGGAGGACTTCATCCTCTCCGACGAACTCAACCACGCCAGCATCATCGACGGCGCCCGCCTCTCCCGCGCCAAAATCAAGGTCTTCCGCCACAAAGACACCGCCCACTGCGAGCAACTTCTTCAGGAAGTACAAAACGAACCGGGCCGCAAGCTGGTCATCACCGACGGCGTCTTCTCCATGGACGGCGATATCGGTCCCGTCGACCGGCTCGCCGCATTGGCCGAAAAATACGGCGCCATCATGATGGTCGACGACGCGCATGCCTCAGGAGTGCTGGGCCGCAACGGCCGCGGGTCAATAGATCATTTCGGTATGCACGGCCGCGTCGATGTGCAGGTCGGGACTCTTTCCAAGGCCATCGGCGCGCTCGGTGGCTACGTCTGCGGTAGCCGCGATCTCATCGACTACCTCTACCACCGCGCCCGCCCGTTCCTCTTCTCCACCTCGCACCCGCCCTCGGTGGCCGCCACCTGCATCGCCGCCTTCGACATCCTCGAGCAGGAGCCCGAACGCATCGAGCGCCTCTGGGACAACACCCGCTACTTCCAGGGCGAACTCCGCCGCATCGGCTTCAACGTCGGCGGCCTCACCACACCAGCCACGGAAACCCCCATCACCCCCATCATCATCGGCGACGGCCGCGCCACCATGGACTTCTCCCGCGCCCTGTTCGACGAAGGCGTCATGGGCACCGGCATCGCCTTCCCCACCGTTCCCGAAGGCAAGGCCCGCATCCGCCTGATCCTCACCAGCGAACACACTCGCGCCCAGCTCGACAAGGCCCTCGAAATCCTGGAACGCGTAGCCAAACGCATGGCCATCCTGCCCGCACAGTCCTGACCGTCCACCGGTCCACTGCCAACTGTCCACCGTCCACCGTCCATTTGGAAGCCCACATGATCGCTCACCTTCGCGGCAAGCTCATTCACAAAGAGCCCGGCCAGGCCATCGTCGAAGCCGGCGGCGTCGGCTACGACGTCACCATCTCCGTGCCCACCTTCACCGCGCTCCCCGTCGCCGGAGCTGAAGCTTCACTGCACATCCACACCCAGGTCAGCGAAGACCAGATCGCTCTGTTCGGCTTTCTCGAACGCGAAGAAAAACGTCTCTTCGAGCGCCTCATCACAGTCAGCGGAGTAGGCCCCAAACTCGCCATCAAGATGCTCAGCGGCCTGTCTTCGGAACGCACCGTGCAGGCCATTCGCGGCCAGGATCACGCCCAGCTGGTGCGCATTCCCGGGGTCGGTAAAAAGCTCGCTGAACGCCTCGTCGTGGAACTCAAAGACAAGCTCGACGACTTCGCCGTCGCTCCCACCCCTACATCGGTTCAAGGCCCGGCCGTGGACGACGTCCTTTCTGCACTCGTCAACCTCGGCTACCAGCGTCCCGCCGCCGAGAAAGCCATCGAAAACGCGGTCGCCAAAGACAAAACCCTCGCCGCCGACTTCGACGGCCTCTTCCGCGGCGCTCTCAAGGTCATCCGCTAAACTCGTGGGGTATGCCTCGCATTACGAAGCCCGTCCCCGCCGCAGTCAATCCCTATCTCCGCCCCGAAGGGCTGAAGTTTCTCCGCGATCTCGCCAAACACAACGACCGCGAGTGGTTCACCCCGCGCAAGGCCGTCTTTGAAGCTGAGCTCAAAGAGCCCATGCTGGCCATCGTCCGCAAGATCACCGACGCCATGACCGGCTTTGCGCCCAGCCACGTCCGGCCGGCGGAAAAGTCGCTTTTCCGCATCTATCGCGACACCCGCTTCTCCTCCGACAAGCGCCCTTACAAAACCCACATCGCCGCGTGGTGGTCGCACCAGGGGCTGCAGAAGACCTCCGGGGCGGGCTACTACTTCCACATCAGTGCGAAAGAAGTGGTCGTGGCCGCGGGCGCCTACATGCCGGAAAAAGAGCAGCTCTCCCAGATCCGCCACTGGCTGCTCGACAATCATCAATCATTTCGAAAGCTCATTCAAAAGCCGAGCGTGCGCGGCGCGTTCACTGAATTCGAGGGCAATGCGCTCACCCGGCCGCCCAAAGGTTTTCCCTCCGACCACCCCGCGCTCGACCTGATCCAGTGCCGGCAATGGGGGCTCAGCGCCACGCTGCCCGCCTCCGCCGCAACCCAGCCGGATCTGGCAGCCGTAGTGATCCGCCACTTCAAGCTCGCTGCGCCGGTCGTGGACGCACTCAACACCCCTATCTCCGCCGCGCTGGCTCCGAAAAGGAAGGTGCTGTTCGGGCTGCATTGATGCTGGCAGGGCCTGAGAGGCGGGGTATCTCAGTTGGCGAGACACGGTTAAAACCGCTTAAAATCGGCCAAATATAGGCGAAAACGGCACAAAACCCTAAAAAATACAAAGAAACTTGTGGAAATCGGGCTTTTCCCATTGACTTCTGCCCGCCCGAAGCCGCAATGTTGTCATCGACAGGGTTCTGAAACCCGCATGAATACAGGGTTTTCGCATCGTTTGCAGCCCCCATGCGGTTCCGTGATCGGCCTTCTTCCTTCGTGAAGATCTTCGGGGCGGCGGACACCCGGATTCACCCGGCGTTGCCTATCAAGGGCGCCCAGGAGGAGAGAACTACATGGCAACTGGATTGACCAAGACCGCCCTTACGCGGCAAATGGCTGAGAAGCTCGAACTGACCAACAAGCAGGCAGCGGCGTTTCTTGACCTGCTCGCAGAAACCGCCATCAAGGAAACCAAGAAGAATGGCGTATTCGTAATTCCGGGCATTGGCCGCCTCGTCAAGGCGGAACGCAAGGCTCGCATCGGCCGTAATCCCCAGACCGGCCAGGCTATCAAGATCAAGGCCAAGACCGTGGTGAAGTTCCGCGTCGCCAAGGCCGCCAAGGACGTCATCGCACCGCCCAAGAAGTAGTCGGAACCGGCATTCGTCACAGCAAGAGGGGAGAGGCCTGCGCCTCTTCCCTCTTTGTTTTTCCGGGGACATCCCCTCTATGCACAAACGAAAATCCCAGCATCCGCTGTTTGCCGAGGCCATCCAACCGATATGACTCCTTCTCCCGCGATCCAGGATCCCGCCCAGGCGTTGACATTGGACAGGAGCACTTCGTCATCCTCGGTGAAATCGGTGCAGTATCTGCAGCGGCTCGAAGGCCTGACGGTGTCCGCGGTTTCTGCGCTGCTTTATTTCCGCACCGGCGCGAGTTGGTGGCTGTTCGCGGCGTTGTGGCTGGCGCCTGACCTGTCCATGCTCGGCTACCTTTCCACCCCCTGCCGCGGCGCGCGCATCTACAACGCCTTTCACACCTACACGCTGCCCGTCACCCTCGCGTTCTGCGGGCTGGCGCTGCACGCCTACGGAGTGCTTCCCTACGCGCTGATCTGGATCAACCACATCAGCCTGGACCGGTGGATGGGTTACGGCCTGAAGTACGCCGATGGCTTCGGCTACACCCATCTCGGGTGGCGCGGCAAGCAGGCCGCGAAGTAGTGCATCGCGAGACTGACCCAGCGCGCGCGACAGCGTAGGGATCCAGCCGTCAGGTGGCAGCCTCGGCGGAGACGGCAGGCGCCGGCAGAAGCGCCCGCACCACCAGGGATACTCCGAAGCTGATCAGGATGGCCCTGATCATCAGCACGTGATCGTATCGCCACGACAAAAATGCCAGGGTGATAAACACCCCGATGGGGCTGATTTCGGCGAGCACCGCGTTCACCCACTGCCCCTGGTAGCCGGCGGCGGGCAGGGTGGTGCGCAGCCGGGGAACAATCCGCGGCACCGCGTGCAGATAAGCCAGGTATGGTTCGCCCAGCCTCGTGCTGAGAAATGCTTCTTCGCCCAGGATAAGCCGCCACAAAAACGCCACCAGCACAATCATCACCACCGCCGCCCCGGTCGGCGGCATGACCATCGCCATGGCGACCACCATGCACAGCGTGCCGAGGTAGAGCGGGTTGCGCACATACCGATACGGCCCATCGGCCATCAGCAGGCCGGCCTGCATCCGGACGCTGTTCACGGTGCCCGCTCCCAGGTAAGCCGTGCCCCACACCCGCAGCACCACCGCAGTTGCGGCGATCAGCGCGCCCACGGACAATCACCACCGGCGTAGCGATGCCGAAGGAAACAATGCCCAGGCGGCTCAGCTCGAGGCCAAGCCACTCCAGCAGCATCATGCGCGTCCCGATGCCCCAGGTTTCGATCCACGGAGACCAATAGCCCAGCGCCACGAGCACAAAGATGATGGCGACGCGCAGGCGGAATTCCAGTTGGGTGGCACGCATGGGCTGCTGTTTCCTTCAAGGGCCGAGTCGGACAGAGAAGCCCCTTGGAACAGCCTATCGTGCCGGCGCGCCATCCCAGCCGCTACTGGTGCTATTCGGTTCGCAGAGCTTCCATGGGATTAACAGCCGCCGCCCGGCGCGCGGGCAGCAACATCGCGACCAGGCCGACCACGCCCAGCAGCAGAGCCACCGCGGCGAAACTTTCCGGATCGTGCGGTCCCACCCCATACAGCAGGCCACGAAGAACCCGCGCCAGTAACAGCGCGGCGGTTATGCCTACCGCTCCGCCCGCAAAAACCAGCCGCATGCCCTCGCCCAGCATCATCCGCAACACCGCGCCGCGGTCGGCGCCGAGCGCCATGCGAACGCCGATCTCCTGGGTGCGCTGCACGGCCATGTAGGCCATCACTCCGTAGAGCCCGATCACCGCCATGGCGAGGCCGGTGAGCGCGAAGAATCCGAGCAGCGCGGTTTCAAAGCGGGGCCGGTCGGTGAGGCGGCTGACCACTTCGGTCATGCGCTTGACCTCGACCGGAGCGGTGGGATCGATCTGCGCAATCTCGCGTTGCGCCCATCCGGCAATGACCGAAGGGGGCAAGGTGGTAGCAAGAACAAAGACCGCGTGACTGCCCCAGTCTTCCGGACGATTGGCGTGCAGCGTGTAGTACTCCGGATCGCCCGGCTCCGTGAGCCCCGCGTTCTTCACATCGGCGGCGATGCCCACGACGGTGTATACGGGACCGTTGAGGACGAAGTAAGGGAGGTAATCCGCCAGCTGGATGTGCTTGCCGATCGCGTCTTCGTTAGGGAATAACCGGGATGCGAGCTGCTGGCTGAGGATCATCGGGTGGTCGTTGGAGCTGCGTTGCCCTTCACTGAATCGCTGCCCGCGGATGATGGGAATGCCCAGCGCCTGAAAGTAGTCCGGCGTGACTCTGCGGGTCACGACGGTTCCACCGACAGCTTCCGGAGTTCGGGGGCGGCCGGGGACGACCAGGTCCGGGAAGCGGCGGCCGTCATGCCATCCCTCCGGCGGCAGCGAATCGCTCAGCCCAACGGCGCTGACACCGGGCAGCCGCCGCAGGGCCGCCTCAGCCCGCAGATAGAAATCCATGTAGGCGTGGCCGTCAGGGTAACGCGCCGCGGCCAGAGGGATATTCAGCACCAGTACGTCGCGGGTTTGCATGCCGGGATTCTGCTCTTCGAGATGACGAAAGCTGCGCAACAGCAGGGTGGCGCCGGACAGCAGCACTACACTGATGCCGATCTGCGCGATTACCAGCAATTGCCGCAGCCGGGCGTGTTGGCGGAAGGGATGCGAGCGCGCTGTCAGCGCCGCCAGGCTGGCGCGCTCAAGCGCGGGGGCGGCACCAAACAAAGCGGTACACAGCAGGGTGGCCAGGGCTGCGAAAACGAGGATGCGCGGATCGAGGCCGGCATCCTTAAGGAACGGAACCCCGGTGGGGGCAATGGCGATAAAGCCCCGTAACAAGCCCGCGGCGAGCAGCCACCCAGCCACGCCGCCGGCCATTCCAATAAGAAACGCCTCGGTGAGCGCCTGGCGCATAAGGCGGCCGCGGCTCGCTCCCAGTGCGGTTCGCACCGCGCGTTCACGATCGCGGGCCGCGCTGCGCGCCAGGAACAGGCCGGCCACATTGGCGCAGGCAATCAACAGCACCGCCACCACCGCGCCCAGCAGCACCCAGGCCGGCTTGTAGGCGTCGTGCATCTGGCGGTCGCGCACGGAGCGCACTTCAAGATGAAACTCGTTGCGAAACTGGGCGGGGATCCACGCCTGGGTGTGAAGGAATAGCGGCTGCAACTCTGCCGTGGCTTCCGGGATGCTGACTCCTGGCTTAAGGCGCGCGAAGGCCCACATGGGCAAGCCGATGCCGGCGTTCACGGTGTGCTGCGCGGCGATATCCATTTGTGCCGGCAGGAGCACGTCGACCGGCTGCAAGCGCGGCATTTCAAAGTCGCGCGGCAGCACGCCCACAACTCGCGTTGCTCTACCGTCGACCTGCACGGTCTTGTTCAGCGCGCCGGGGTCGCGGTTGTAACGGGCCAGCCACAGGCTGTCGGAGATTATCGCCACGCGCGCGCCGCTGGGAACATCTTCCTCGGGAAGAAAGCTCCGGCCTAGTTGAGGAGCGACGCCGAGGGTGGGGAGAAAGTTGGCCGCCACCCGGGCGCACTGCAACTGCACCGGCTTCCCCTCGGTCAGATTGCACTCGCCCACGCCGCGCTCAAAGGTGACTGCGGCAAACGGTTTCTGATTGTCGCGCCATTCGAAGAAGAAGCCGCCCAACGTGAATTCCTGCCGCTCGAGTGACTGCACCAGCCCGAACGATACCAGCCGGTCGTCCTGCGCATAGGGCAGACTGCGAAACAGGATGCGGTCGACCACGCTGAGTACGGCGGTGGTGGCGCCAATGCCCAGGGCCAGCGTGATCACCGCGGTGACGGCGAAGAGGCGGTTCTTGGCGAACCCGCGGAGCGCGTAGCGCAGATCGGAGCTGAGGGTCTCGAGCCATGGCAAGCCGGCGCGCTCGCGATATGCCTGGCGAGCCTGCTCCATTCCACCGAGCCGGATGAGCGCCTGCCGGCGCGCTTCACGGGGGTTCAGTCCGGCACGCAGGCCGCGGTCGATGTCGGCGGAAAGATGGCTTTCGAGTTCCGCGTCGAATTCGCGGCTGGCGTGCGTGGCATTGAAGAACCGCATCCAGATCGATCGCAGTGTGCGCAGCATCCCGGTCTCCTGTTCATCTTCATAACACCTTAGTCGCCGCGCAGCGCGAGCATCGGATCGACCGCCACGGCGCGTCGCGCCGGCACCCACGCCGCCAGCAACGCGACCAGCAGCACGATCACCGCGACCGCGATGTAGGTGAGCGGATCGAGCGCGCTCACTTCAAAAAGGAAGCTGCGCAGCACGCGGCTTACTGCTACCGCGCCGAGCATGCCTGCGGCGCAGCCTGCGCCGGCGAGCAGCAGGCTCTGCCGCACCACGGACAGGACGATCTGCCAGCGCTGGGCTCCGAGCGCGAGACGAAGGCCGATCTCCTGCGTCCGCCAACTCACGATGTAGGCGATGAGGCTGTAGATGCCGACCGCGCCGATGAGAACCGCAATCGAGCCGAATCCCAGCAGCAGCACTGCCAGGGCGCGCGGGGCCGCTACGGAACTCGCCACGACTTCGTCCATCGACCGCACGCGCGTGACGGGGGCCTGGCTATCGAGATTCGATACAACTCGCCGCAAACCCGCAGCGGTTTCCTGGGGGGTGACGTGCGAACGCAGCAGAACGTACATGACCGCCTGTGCCCGTGCGGGGGTCAGGGGCTCATACACTTCGTCGCTGGCGCCGCCCTCAAGGTTTACGTCGCGGGCGTCGCGCACCACGCCCACGATCTCTGCGGCGCGCTCGACGTCCCACACGGCCGGGGCGGGGGCGTCGTCGACGTCGAGCAGGTGTTTGCCGAGCGGATTCTGATTGGGCCACAGCCGCTGCGCCAGGCGCTCATTCACCACGATGGTTCGCGTCGTGCCGGTGCTGTCGGCAGCAGTCAGGAGGCGACCGCGCAGCAGGCGCAGGCCCAGGGCGTCGAAGTAACCGGGCGACACGGCGCGCGCTGTCGCCAGCAGTGCTCCCTGGCGCGCATCGCGGGGGTGGCCCTCGGCGTCGAAGACGTAGTTGTCATCGCGCCCGCTCAGCGGCAGTGAGTCAGTCAGAGCCGCGGCCTCAACGCCACTGATGCCTGCGGCGTTCTCGAGCAGCGTGGTGAAGAATGCGGTGCAGCGTCCCTTGTCTTTGCAGGCGGAGGCGTCCAGCGCAACCTCGGCGGTAACCGTGCCGCCGGTGCGAAATCCCGGATCGACGCGGGCCAGCTGATAGAGGCTGCGCAGCATCAGTCCCGCGGCGGTGATGACCACGACCGACAGCCCGATCTGCATCACGACCAATCCCATCGCCACGCCGAAGCCGGCGCCCCGGCCGGTGATGCCACGACCGCCCAGCCGCAAAGCTCCCAGCAGATTCATCGACGCCATTTTGACGGCCGGGATGAGTCCGAACAGCAATCCCGCCAGCACCGAAGCACCCATCGTGAACAGCACGTCGCCGGCGTGCAGCGACACATCGCCGATGCGCGGCGTGTCAGAGGGCAGGAGGCTGACGAAGAGGCGCAGGCTGGCCGCTGCGGCGATCAGGCCGGCGGTTCCCGCGGTCAGGCCGAGCACGATGCTTTCGGAGAGGATCTGCTGAATCAGCCTGCGGCCGGAGGCACCCAGCGCGCCGCGAATGGCGATCTCGCGCTCCCGCGCAGTGGCGCGAGCCAGCATCAGGTTGGCCACGTTGGCGCAGGCGATGAGCAGGATCAGGCCCACGGCTCCAAACAGCAGCAGCAGGCGCGGACGCATGGCGCCGGTCTGGGCTTCGAGCAGCGGCACCACGGTCATGTCGGATGCCCATACGTCGGGCATGCGCCAGGGAAACATCTGTCCCAGCATGTTGCGCAGGCGGCGCAGTTCTGCCTGTGACTGTGCGGGTGTGACGCCGTCGGCAAGGCGCCCGAAGGCGTGCAGGTCAAAGCCGGTCCACGGGTCCAGCGCATCGCCGGCACGATAGGAGACGGGGATGAGGAACTGGGTATCCGCATAGGGGAAATGAACGCCGGCCGGCATCACGCCGATGATGCGCCTTTCCACCCCGTCGATGCGGACCGAGCGGCCTACGGCTGAGGGCATCGCCGCGAAGTGCTGCCGCCAGTAGCCGTAACTCAGCACGACGTCGCGATCCTGCCCGGCGATGGCGTCCTCAGGCGTAAAGAAGTCGCCGGCGGCGGGGTGAATGCCCAGAGTATCCAGGGCGTTGACCGTGACCGAACTGCCGAATACGCGTTCGGGTGTGCCGCCTTCACTGACGTTCGATTCCACGTCTCCGCCGTATCCGGCAACGGCGCTGAAACCCTTGGAATTTTTGCCCAGTTCGCGGATCCAGCCTTTGGGGAAGGCCGGAGAAGTTGTGCCGGTGATGCGCATGAGGCGGTCCTGCTGTGCATAAGGGAGCGGCCGGAGAAGAATCGAATCGACCAGCGTGTAAATCACCGCGTTGGCGCCGATGCCGAGGGCCAGGGTGAGCACCGCGGTCAGCGTGAAGCCCGGCGCCTTGCGCATTTGCCGCAGAGCGAAGCGCACGTCGCGCAGCACGCTCTCGACGGGCGGCAGGGTGTTGCGCTCGCGATAAGCCTGGCGCGCCTGCTCCGCACCGCCGAGACGGATCAATGCTTGCCGGCGCGCTTCTTCTTCGCTGAGTCCGCTGCGCACGCCCGCTGCTGTATCGAGCGCGACATGGCTGCGCAACTCGTCTTCAAAATCTTCTTCGCCCCGCCGTTGGCCCGGCAGGCGATGCCACAAAGCTCGCAGCTTTCCCATCAGAGATCTCCTATTCGGTTCGCAGCGCTTCGGTGGGATTGACGGTGGCTGCGCGTCGAGCGGGTAGCCAGCAGGCCGCCAGTGTCACCAGCACCAGCAGGGCTGGTACCGCCGCGAAAGTAAATCCGTCGTGCGCCGTAATGCCGTACAAAAAGCTTGATGCCAGACGTGCCAGCAGCCAGGCCGCGGGCCATCCCAGCGCCACCGCGACCAGGGCCAGTGTCATGCCCTGGCGAACCACGAGCCGCTGCACGGATCCCGGTTGCGCGCCGAGGGCCATGCGAATCCCTATCTCGCGGGTACGCCGGCTCACCGCATAACTCATCACGCCATAAAGCCCAACCACCGCCAGCACCAGCCCGATGCTGCCGAAGGAGCCGAACAGCATGGCCGCGACACGAGGCAGGATATACGCGGTGCGCACGTGCTCCTCCATCGTTTCCTCGTTGTAGATGGCCATTGCGGGATCAAGGGCATACACCTGTCTGCGCACCGCGTCCGCCAGGGCAGCGGGGTTCCCCCTCGTATGGACCACGAGGGTGTAACCCATCTGGGACGGATCTTCAGTGATGCTCTGATCGAGCGAACGGTAGAGGATGGGGCGCTGCTCTTCACCCACGGTGCGGGACTTGGCATTGCCCACCACACCGATGATCTCGTAGTTCCAGCCCCCGCCGTCGACATGCTGACCGATGGGATTGGCTCCGCCAAACAGGCGATCGACAAATGCCTTGTTGACCACTGCCACCCGTGGGCCATCGGCACGCTCAGCCGCAAAATCACGGCCCGCCAGGCGCGGCGTTCCCACGGCGTCGAAATAGCCGGGCGTCACCATGTAAAGGTCGGTGATGGTATAGCCGTTGTCCTTTTGCGGATGCCCGGTGACAGTGAAGCCGTCGCTGCGATTGCCTCCTGATAGCAACGGAACATCGGTGTTGACGGCAGCATCGACTCCGGGCAGCGCCGCAACGCTCTGCCGGAGCTGCGACAGAAATGCGCTGGTGCGCGGCGGCGTGTAGCCATTGAGCCGCGGATCGACCGAGAGGAGCAGCAGCCCGCGGGTCCGAAATCCGATGTCGATATTAGCCGCGCCCTGCAGACTGCGCAGGAACAACACCGTAATCGAAAGGAGCACTACAGACATTGCGATCTGTGCAATGACAAGCAGATTGCGCACACTGAAGCGGCGTCCGGCAGGACCCTCGAATGCCTCTTCTCCCTTGAGCGCGTTGGCCAGCCGCGGCCTCGAGGCTGCCCACGCCGGGCCCACGCCGAGCACGACTCCGCACATCACGCTCAGTAAAAAGGTGAACAGCAGCCCTCTCCAATCCACGCCCACACGCAGGTCGAGAGGCACGGGCGCGGGCAGGTGCAGCGCGGACAATCCGGTGGTCGACCATAGGGAAAGGAGCGTCCCCACCACGCCGCCGCCAATGCCCAGCAGAACGCTCTCGAGCAGCAGTTGGCGCCGCAGCCGCGCGCGCGTCGCGCCCAAGGCAAGGCGCACGGCCAGTTCGCGCTGCCGGCCCGCAGCCTGCGCAAACAGCAGGTTGGCCACGTTGGTGGCGGCAATCGCCAGCAGCAACAATGGAATCACCGACAACATGGTGAGAAAGAGGAGAACGCTGCTGCGTTCACGCGGCGGCAGCGACCCGGCCTGTTCGAAGACGAATGAAAGGCCCTTGTCGGTTTTGGGATATGCCATGGCAAATTGCCGCGCGATGGCGCCCAGTTCCGCGCCCGCCTGTTTGCGATCTACCCCGGGCTTGAGCCGCGCAATCACAGACAGCCAGTGGTATTCGCGGGAGTCGCGAGGCGGCAGGTTGGGCACCAGTTGGGGCGCCATTCCCAGCGGCACCCAAAATTGCGTATTGAGGATCTGGTCGATGCTGTGAAACGCAGCCGGGGCGATACCAACCACGGTAAACATCCGGCCGGACAGGGCTACCGTCTTGCCGATGATGTGTTCATCGCTGCCGAAACGTCGCTGCCACAGGCGCGCACTCAACACCACGGATGGAGATTGGCCTTCGCCGCTTGAAAAGCTGCGCCCCAGCACCATCGGCATTTGGGCCACGTCGAAGAAGTTGGTGGTGACGCCCTGACCCCAGACGCGCTCCGGCTCGCCGCCGGCGCCGACCGAAGCGGGAATCAACTCGTAGAATGCGGCCACGCCGGAAAAGGATTTGGCCTCGTCGCGGACGTCGTTGTACATCGGGAGCGGGAAGTTGTTGCAGCAGTGATCGCCCTGCTGCAGCAGGTGCAGGGAAAGCAGCGTGGACGGATCGCCGACCGGCGCGGGACGCAGCAGCAGACGGTTTACGAGGGAAAAGACCGTGGCATTGGCGCCGATGCCCAGTCCGATCGAGAGCACCGCGACGGCGCTGACGGCGGGACGCTTGGCCAGGGTACGCAGCGCGTAGCGAAGGTCACGGGCGAGCGACTCGAGCCAGGGCAGGCCACGGCGCTCGCGGTGGGCCTCGCGGGTCTGCTGCACTCCACCGAGGCGAAGAACGGCCTGGCGTCGCGCCTCGGCTTCGCTGAGGCCCCCGCGCATGCCGCGCTCGGTATCGAGGGCCAGGTGCGCGTCGAGTTCTGCGGTGAAGTCCGGATCCACATCCCGTCCGCGCAGGAAGTTGGCGATTCGAATTGCAAATGCGCGAACTGTTCGCATGCGTCCTCCACCTTCGAACTTCAATTGCTACTCGGCGCGCAACGACTGCATCGGATCGGCCGATGCCGCCCGACGCGCCGGGACCAGGGCCGCCAATAGCCCGCACACCATGAGCAGCACGCTCACTGCCGCCACCGTCTTCGGATCGTGTTCGCTTACGCCAAACAGAAATGAACGCAGTGCGCGGGTTGCGAGCAGTGTGCACACCAGCCCAGCAACGAGGCCGCTGCCCACAAGCGCTCCCGCGTGGCGCAACACCATCACCAGCACATCGCCGCGACTGGCGCCCAGCGCCATGCGGATGCCTACCTCACGCGTACGCCGGTTCACCGCGTAGGCCATCACGCCATAGAGGCCCACCAGTGCCAGCACCAGGGCGATCACTGCGAAGGCGGTGAGCAGCGAGGTTTGAAAGCGGCGGCGCGCGCTGGCCTCCGAGACCAGGTCGCCCATGGTTTCGAGGTTGGTTGGTGCCACGCCCGGGTCGAGTGAACGCACGACGGCGCGCATCTGCGATTCCACGGTGGCAGCGGGCAGCGTGGACCGCACCGCCATGTAATCACCATCGAGGTTCTGCTGCCGGTTGGGGCGATAGACCTGCGGTTCGGGATCGACTTCAAGACCGGTATGGCGCACGTCCGAAATGACTCCCACCACTGTCAGCCAATCCGGCTTTTTTGCGTCGCTGCTGATATGCGCTCCCAGAGGAGACCGGTTGGATAAATAGGTCCTGACGAATTGCTGATTAACGATGGCCGTCCTGGAACTCTCTGTTTCGGAATCGGTGAATGCCCGGCCCTGGAGGACCGGTATGCCCATGGCGGCGAAGTAGCCGGAGGTGACGGATCGGCCTTCGATGAGCTGGTCTTTGCGGTTGGGAAAGCCCTCGATGATGTAGAAGCCGACGCTCTCGGAACGGGTCAGCGGGAGCATGTTGATGGCTCCTACTGCCTGAACGCCGGGAAGAGCTTTCAGACGCGCGATGAGCTGAGTGTTGAAAGCGCTGCGCTGCTCCGGCTTGGGGTAGCGATCATCGAGCGAGAGGTTCATGGTGACGGTGGATGAGGAGAAACCTTTGTCGACACCCTGCACGTTGATGTAGCTGCGAATGAGCAACCCCGCGCCGGCCAGCAGCAGCACGACGGTGGCGGTTTGCGCGATGATGAGGGCTCCCTGCACGCGGCCGTGACGGGCAGTGCCGCCCCCCACGCCGTGCGGGCGCAGGAAGTCAAGCGGCTCCAGCCGGGTGGCGTTAAGCGCGGGAAAGATGCCTGTGAGCACACCGGTGAACAACGATGCGCCCAGCGCCACCAGCAGCACGCGCCCATCGAGAGAGGCTTCGTGAAGGCGGGGAATGTTGCCGGGATCGAGACGCGGCAACAGGCGCAGGAACAGGAAGGTCAGGCCAACCCCGAGCGCTCCGCCCCCAAAACAAATCAGGAGCGCATCCACCAGCATTTGCCGCACCATGCGGCTGCGTCCTGCGCCGAGGGCGGCGCGCAAGCCCAGTTCGCGTGCCCGTCCCGCCGCGCGCGCCAATAGGAGGTTGGCCGCATTGGCGCAGGCGATCAGCAGAACCAGCGCCACCGTGGCGAGCAGCAGGCGCATCAGGGGGCGCACCGGCCCTACCGAGATGGCGAGGAAGCTCTCGACCAGCCCGCGCCAGTCATTGATGTCGTTAAAGTCGCCAACGCCGGGGTACTGCTTGTCGAGCCGGGCCATGATGGTGTTGAGCTCGCTGTTCGCCTCGCGCACGGTCACTCCGGCACGCAGTCGCGCCACGGAGACGTTGCTGCCTGGACTGCGAACCTCCTTTTGTTTCGGCGTCAGCGCAAGAGGTATCCATATCTGGGTCTTTTTGATGGCCGAATTGCCGTAGGGCAGATCGGAACTGAACGGATATTCAAACCCCGGGCCCATGACGCCGACGATGCGGTAGTTCGCGCCGTCGAATGCCAGCGAACGTGTCAGTACCGAGGGATCGCCTGCAAACATCGTGGTCCAAAGTCCTTCGCTGATGATGGCGACCTTGTCGCGGCCGGGCTCATTGTCAGACGCATTGAGCACGCGGCCGAGTTCCGGCGCGGATTGCAGCGTGGTGAAGAAGTTCTCATCGACCGCGGCCGCGCCTATGCGCTGCGCCGCAGCCTGCCCGGCTCCGGGCACGGTGACGCTGAACATTCGCTGCTCGAAATTGGTTGCGCTTTCATACGAGCGACCCTGACGCATGACGTCGTAGAAATTTCCGTAGGCAGGGGAGATCACTTCGTCGGGTATCTTGAGGGTCGGGCTGGGCGTGAACAGATAGACGAGCCGCTCCGGATCGCCGTAGGGCAGCGAACGAATCAGCACCGCGTTGACCATGCTGAAGATGGCGGTGCACGCGCCAATGCCCAGTCCCAGAGTGATGACAGCGGTGAGCGTGAAGCCCGGCGAGCGACGCAGTGTGCGCAGGCTGTAGCGCAGATCGTGGGCGAGGTTTTCCGCCCACGCCAGCCCGCGCCGTTCGCGCAGGGCCTGGTGAATCTGTTCCGCGCCACCCAGGCGGATCATCGCCCGCCGCCGCGCTTCCTCCGGTGCCAGCCCGGCGCGAATACCGGCTTCGGTGTCGAGCGCGATGTGCGCGTCCAGTTCGGCGGCGAAGCCGTCGTCGCTCCGGTCGCGGCGCAGGCTTCCCAGCAGACGTATCCAAAGTGATCGCAGCCAGGGCATGCGGATCAACCCTCCTCCGCGGTATTGAGAAACCGTGCCAGGATCTCGGTCGTCTGCTCCCACTCGGCGGCGGCTTTGCGAACCTGGCGCTGCCCGGCGCGGGTCAGTTCATAGAATTTCGCCTTGCGGTTGTTTTCCGACGCGCCCCAGTGTGAACGGATGTAGCCCTCCTGTTCCAGTTTGAGCAGCGCCGGATAGAGGGTGCCGTAGTTCAGCTCCAGCAGGTCACCGCTGGTCTGCTCGATGCGGCGCGCGAGGCCGTAGCCGTGCTGCGGTCCTATCATTTCCAGGGTGCGCAGCACCATCAGCGCCAGCGTGCCCTGCCATACGTCCTGCTTGCCGCCCATGTCGTTCTCCTATGGCAAACCCATACGGAAGAGCCTATCCCGGGCCCCTATGGGGACGCAATAGGACGGCTGCGCCATTCGTCACAAAATAGCGGGGGCGTCCCGGACGAAGGGGCCAGAAATGCTGTGATAGGCTGACGCATATCAATGCAGAATGAAGGAATTCCGCGTGCCTAGTTCTAAACGTATTTCTCTGTTGGCGTGCCTCGCCGCCCTGCCGCCGGTTTGCACGGCACAGGCGCCCACCGGCCTGGCGGCGTCGGTGCAGGCCCAGTTACCCAGCCTTACCGAGACCTACAAGCATCTCCACCGCAATCCCGAACTATCCCATCACGAAGACAAGACCTCGGCTTATCTCGCGGGCGAACTGCGCAAGGCCGGTTACACAGTTACCGAGCATGTTGGAAAATACCAGGACGGGTCGCAGGCTTTTGGTATCGTGGCGGTGCTTGAAAACGGCAAAGGCCCGCGGCTGCTGATTCGCAGCGATATGGATGCGCTCCCGGTGGAAGAAAAGACCGGCCTCGACTATGCATCGACAATCCGCACCACCAACCCGCAGGGGCAGGACGTGGGCGTGATGCATGCCTGCGGGCACGACATCCATATGACTGTGCTGCTCGGCACCGCCCGCGAAATGGCGGCGCGCAAAGCGCAATGGCACGGCACCCTGGTGCTGATTGGCCAGCCGTCGGAAGAGACTATCGACGGCGCCCGTGCAATGCTCGCCGACAATCTCTACGAGCGCTTCGGGCGGCCGGATCTGGTCGTCTCGGAGCATGATGATTCGGTTACGCCGGCCGGCTCGATCGCCATCAAGGGCGGCCCGCTGCTGGCCAGTTCCACGAGCATCGACGTCACCATGCGCGGCATCGGCTCGCACGGTTCGGCACCTGAAAACGGCAAGGATCCGGTGCTGATGGCGGCCGAATTCGTGGTGCTGGCGCAGAGCATCGTCAGCCGCCAGGTGGATCCGCAGCAGCCCGCGGTGCTGACGGTTGGCACCATCCACGGGGGCGCCAAGCGCAACATCATTCCTGAAGAAGTGACCATGGGCCTTACCCTCCGCACTTATTCAGACACCGTCCGGGATCAGATCATCGCCGCGGTTCGGCGCACTGCAGACGGCATCGCGATCGGCTACGGCGTTCCTAAGGACCGCATGCCGGTGGTCACCGTCAGCCAGAGCGAGATCACGCCTGCAACCTACAACGATCCAGCCCTCGCGGAACGCCTGCGCGGCATTGCCGTGGCGGCTCTGGGGGCCGAACACGTGGTTCCGGCCGCATCGGTCATGGGTTCTGAAGACGTGGGCCTGTTCTCGCTCGACGGCAAGATTCCGGCGGTGATGTTCCGGCTGGGCGCAGCGGATCCGGAAAAGCTTGCGCACGCCAAGGAAACGGGGGTTTCCTTGCCCGGCCCGCACTCGCCGCTGTTCGCGCCCGTTTACGGACCGACCATTACGACGGGCGTCACCGCGATGACTGCCATGGCGCTGGGGCTGCTGAAGTAGAGCGAACGGAGTTAGCAGGACTGGCGGAGTTAGCGGGGGCCGCCCGCTGACTCCGCTGAACTTTCATTTCCCGGGATCGACCAGGGCTCCGTAGACTGTCGCGCGGCTCTCATATTGCAGGTTAGGACTGTGCGGCCCGAGGAATCTCTGGATCATGCCGACGAACACGATGTCATTGGTGGGATCGACCCAGAACCACGTCCCCGCCGCTCCATCCCAGAAGAAGGTGCCTTTGCCGTCCGGCAGGTTGGCTTCGTCGGGGTCGAACACCACTGCGCAGTTGTAGCCGTAGCCAAACCCCGGGCGCATGTTCTGCGCGCCGATACCATACTGCCCGGTTAGCAGTTCCAGCGGAACGTGGTTCGATCCCATCAGGTGCACCGTGCCAGGCGCCAGGATCCGCTTGCCGTCCAGTTCTCCATGATTGCCGAGCATTTGCGCGAAGCGATAGTAGTCCTCCGCCGTAGACACCATGCCGCCACCGCCTGAAGCCATTGCGGGCTTCTCCGAGTAGGGGTTAGGCGGAATAGGCCCGTGCTCGTCCGGTAACACCATGTTGCCGTCCTTGTCGGTGCCATAGAGAGTGACAAAGCGGCTGCGCTTTTCTGCAGGAACAAAGAAGCCGGCATCCTTCATGCCCAGCGGCGTGTAGATATTCTCCTGCATGAAATCGGGCAGCGACTTGCCGGAGAGCTTCTCGACGATGTACCCCTCTATATCCATCGACACGCTGTAGTTCCAACCCTTGCCGGGCTGGTAGAGGAGCGGGACTTTGGCCAACCTGTCGATGAATTCCTGCAGGCTCTTCGACTCGAACACCTTCTGGTCGCGCATCAATCGGTCCACCGGCGTGTCGCCGAAGATGCCGTAGGTGAACCCGGCCGTGTGCGTCATCAACTCGCGCATGGTCGGCGGGTGATCCGGATCGGTGAGAATCATGTTCCCGCTCGAATCCATGCCCTTGTAGACCTTGAGGTGCGCAAACTCCGGAATGAATTTCGCGATCGGATCGCTGGGCAGCCACTTGCCCTGCTCGTAGAGGATCATCATGGAAACGCCCGTGACCGGCTTGGTCATGGAGTAATCACGGAAGATCGCATCCCTGGTCATGGGTGTGCCCGAGGCTACATCCTTCATGCCATAGGTGCGATAGTCGATGACCTTGCCGTGACGCGCGAGAATGGTCACGATGCCCGCGATCTGCTTGTCGTCCACGGTTTTCTGCATCAGCGCGTGCAGGCGCTCCAGGCGCTCGGAACTGAATCCGACGCTCTCCGGGCTGTGCACGGACATATCCAGAGCATGCGCATTGACCGCGCTCGCATCAGGCTTCTGCGCGGCGGCTCCCGGCAAGGTAACCAGCAGTGCCGCGGCTGCCAGCGCGGCACCGAATCTCACTTGAAAAATGTTCATTGCGCTCCTCGCGGCAAATGGATACGCCACACCGCAGCGCAGACGTCCGAGCGCGCATGCAAGGAATGGCCGCCCCTTTATACCAGAAGCCGCCGTCTCGCCGTTATCACGGTGTGGCCGCCGCAGATCAGTAAATGACCTTCAACGAGAACTGGATCTGCCGCGAGTTGCCCGCTGTCTTGCTGATCTCACCGAAGCCCGAGCCGGTGAGGGTGTTGGCCGGCAACCCCATGGTCACGATGTTGAACAGGTTGAAGAATTCGGAGCGGAATTGCAGGTCCATCCGTTCCGCTCCGCTCTTGCGCCGGCCGAAGGGTGTGTCCTTGATCAGCGCGAAGTCGAAGTTGTAAAACGCGGGTCCGCGGAACGAGTTGCGTCCCAGCGTGCCCAGCCGACCCTGGTTCGGTCCCGATCCGTCCGCGAGGTGAATCGGGATGGAGAAGAACTCCGTTGCATTGTTGGCGCCGGCGCCGAAGTAGTCCTGCCGCACTTTACGCGCCGTCGACAACTGGGGCTTGGCGATCTGATCCGGCCGGTCTACTCCGCCTGCGCCGTAGCCGGTCTGCTGAATTCCCGAATACACGGTGAACGGAGATCCGGAGCTGATACTGGAGATGCTCAGCAACTCCCATCCATCGGTGACCTTGCGGCTTATTGGATTCAGGAAGTCCACGCTGGCAAGGTGCAGATCCTGCGCCAGGCTCAGGCCAAAGCCGTGCGTCACATCGAAGTTCGATGGCCCCTTCTCAGGATGATTGTCGTAGGGGTTCTGCGATGTCCCAGCCGCTACTGCGCCCGTCGATCCGGTTCCCGGCAACACCAGGCTGGTGTCGTCGATCGACTTGCCCCAGGTGTAGCTGGCCTGCACGCCGGGGCCGCCGTGTCCCACCGCTCCCGCCAGCGACGTCTGCAGCGCGTGGTAGGTGGAGTGGGAAGTGTTGGTGATCACGTTCTCCACGCCAAATCCGCCGATCACGTTGCCGGCGCTGTCAAACTGCGTGTGCGGCGCAAAGCCCGGAGAAGCACCGGGAAACGCATTGGGGAAGCTGTAGCGCGGCAGCTTTTCGCTGGCGGTGCCGACATACGCCGCGTCCGCCGTCAGGTTGCCAAACTTCCGTTCCATCCCCAATGTCCAGGTGAACATCGTGGCGTTGTTGAATTTCAAGTCGATCCCCGAAAGGTTCAGCGGGCTCACCGCACTGTGCGTGAGTCCGGCCATGTCTTTCTCATAGCGATCCACATCGATAACCGTGTTGGCGGGGACCTGTTTGTCCTTCCACGTCGCGAAGATATCCGTTCCCGACGGCGTGAACACATGCGGCAGTTGCGACGGGGTGATCTGGAATCCGTAAGGGACGGGAGCGCCTGGTGCGGCAACGAGTCGTGGATACACCACAAATGGACTCGAGCCGGTGAGGAAGTTGTCGGCCCAGATATTGGGTGGAATCTCCATGACGCCGGCGCCCGCATGCGCCTGAAGATTGTGCGTCAGGTCAGCAGAAACCTGCACGCGAGGCTCAAATGCATGCCAGTTGGTCTGGTAACCGGGCTGCGGATTCACTACGAACTGCTGCGTGCCGCTGATATCGCGAAAGCTCGAGGTGCGATGAGCGCGCTCGGTGATGGGCGTGTAGAGGTCCCAGCGCACGCCGTAGTCGAGCGTCAGCCGCGGCGTGATCTTCCATGTGTCCTGCACATAGGCGCTCACGTTGTTGCGGCTGATAGCGGCCGGGCCGATGTGCTCTCCGCCCGAGTAGCCCGGCGAAGCCAAGGCAACTGTGTAGGCGAATGCACTGCCCGAAAGCAATCCTGAAAGGGCATCCGGAAGCGGATCGCCGACGGCGATGTTGTGCTGTCCGCTCGCGGAGGGAATCGCTTCGGTTGCGTAACCAGTGCCCCCGCCGAAGCCGTATTCGCCGTTGGGGCTTGTGCCGAAGTAGGTTGTGTCCCGATTGAGCCGCACCTCGGCGCCAGCCTTGAAGGCGTGCCGCCCGCGCGTGTAGGCCAGGTTCTGCCGGCCCTGGAACAGATTCCCGTAGGCCTGCATGACCGAGCCGCCCGCCGAATTGAAGGCCTCGAACAGCCCGTCGTTGAATTTCACCGCCGGGTCCGTGGTATCCCGCGTGGGGAAGCCAGGGGTAGAGCGCGTAATTCCGATCGACGACTCCAGGGTGGACCGCGGCGACACCGTTCGCGTATAGGTCCCTACCACGTTGCGCTGCCGGTCGATGTATTGAACTCCGAAGGCCGGGTCGATCGCAGTCTGGTCAGGGTTGGTGGTCGGCCCGGTGAGGTTGTCCATGCTGAACCGCGCAAAGAACTGGCCTTTGCTGGAAATCTTGTGGTCCAGGCGCAGCGAAAACTGGTTGGCGTTGGTAACGACCTTTGACGCGGTCGCATAGGTGCGCGCGCCGAACGACCCGCTGGGCAGATTGGGCATTGGATAGCGCGCCAGAACGGCCGCAATCGCAGGATCGACGGGGACGTTCAGCGTGTCAGTGGTTCCGTCGGCATAGCTGACCGTGTCGATGCCCGCGCGCTCAGCCGCGGTCGGCACGGGCAATACCTGGGTGGTGCCGAGCACCTGCCTGAAACCCTGGTACTGGATGAAGTAAAAGGTCCCCTTGCGGCCGTCGAACAGGTGGGGAATGAACACCGGTCCGCCATTGGTAAAGCCGAATTCGTTGCGCCGGAAGGGCGGGATGCGGCCCGGATATGCGGGTGTCGGGTGGTCGAAATAATTGCGTGCGTCAAACGCGGAGTTGCGCACAAACTCAAACAGCGATCCGTGAAAGCCGGTCGCTCCCGAGCGGGTGATGATGTTGGTAAAGCCCGCTGCCCCGCGGCCGATCTCCGCGGGCATCCACCCTGAAGTCGATTGGATCGACTCCACCGCGTCCACGTTGAAATTGGAGAACGTCGAGCCACCCATCTCCGGATCGCTGATGTCCGCCCCGTCCATCGCAAAGGTGGCTTCAACACCGCGCTGGCCGTTGATGGCGAACTGCTGAGTGAAGTTGGTGGCGCCGTTGGCATCGGTCATGGTTCCCGCGGCCAGCAGCAGCAGCTGGCTGAAGTCGCGCTTGTTCAGCGGGAGTTCGCTGACCGCCTGGCTGGAAAGAGCCTCGCCTCCGCTGCTTCCGTTCTGGCCGAACGCTGCCACGCTGATCTCTCCGCGGTTGGAAATCTCAATCGCGGACTGCGCCATGCCCGGCTGCACATCGATGGGCTGCGCATATTGAATGACGCGCCCGGCGGCCTCCACGGTCAGCTTGTACTCGCCATTGGCGAGCGGCTTGGTGTGAAATTGACCGTCGGCGGCGGTGGTCGCTTCGGTCTTGCCGCCTGCCCCGGAGAGCCGGACCTTGGCCCCGGCGATGGGCGCACCCGCGGCGTTCCGCAGGATGCCCTGCCACGCGGGCAGTTCCGTGTTCTGAGCAGTTGCGGGAACTGCTCCGAAGAGGACCATGCTAAGAACAGACAAACAGGCAATCCGGGCCCGCACCGCACTGAGCCCGGCAAATAGGGCTCCGCCAAACTTCGTCACTGCGCTCACTTTATGAAGACCTTTACAGATGGACAGCGACCCTGAAATCTTTTTGCTAATAAGAACTTAGCTGATCGCTTTGTGTGGGAATTATAGTCCTCGAACGATGGAGCTGGCTTGTATCGACCCGCGAGCCTGCAGGGCATTCGGGTTACAAATACTTAATCAATCCGTCACATATTCCTTGACTGCGGGCGTTGCTCCCTCTTACTGCAAACCCCCTACGGGCCAGCCTACTGAGGCTCTTCTACAGCGCGCTGAGAATGCGATAGATGCTCCGATCGGTGCGATTGAAGCAGACCCTGGGCGGCTCGGCTTCCGCGGTTATCTGTCGATCGCCTGCGAAGGCATCTGCGCGGTCGCCCCTCTACACTGTAAGGAGTCATGTCCGACGCTGAATCCGCCATCGATACCATCGCCGCAATCTCCACGCCTCCGGGACGCGGCGGGATCGGCATCGTTCGCCTCAGCGGGCCTGTGGCTCCCTCCATTGCGGCGCAGCTGGTGCGCCTCCGCCAGCCGCTTGAACACGCGAGAGCTCGGCTTGCCGACGTCATTGATGCTGACAGCGGCACCGAACCCATCGACGAGGCGGTGGTCACCTATTTCGCGGCTCCCAATTCCTACACCGCCCAGGATATGGTCGAAATCGCAGCCCACGGCTCGCCGGTGGTCCTTGACCTGCTGCTCGAACGTGCTCTTGCCTTTGGCGCCCGCTTGGCCGAGCCAGGGGAATTTACCCAAAGGGCCTTTCTCGCAGGTCGCCTCGATCTTACCCAGGCCGAAGCGGTGCGCGACCTTATCGAGGCCCAGACACTCACCCAGGCCCGCCAGGCCGCCAGCCAGATGGGTGGAGCGCTTAGCCGCCGCGTGGCGCCCATCAAGGAATCACTGGTTGAACTCATCGCGCTGCTCGAAGCCGGTATCGACTTTGCCGAGGACGATGTCGACGTCACTCCCGCCATCGAGATCGCGCGCCGCATTGACGGCCTCACCGGGCCGCTCGTCGCCCTTGAAGCCTCTTTCGGCCGCGGTCGCATCGTGCACGATGGGCTTACCATGGCTATCGTCGGCCGCCCCAATGCGGGGAAGAGCTCGCTGTTCAATCAGCTCGTGCAGCGCGACCGTGCCATCGTCACGGCGACTCCAGGCACTACCCGCGACCTGGTCACAGAACGCATCGCCCTTAATGGCATTCCGCTTGAATTGGTGGATACCGCGGGGCTGCGCGAGGGCATTGAAGAAGTGGAACAACTCGGCATTGCGCGCAGCCGCGAAGCCCTCGCCGATGCCGCCATCGTGCTCATCGTGCTCGATGCCACGCAGGCACTCAATGACGAAGAGCGCCGCCTGCTCGCCACGGTTCAAGGCCGGGCCGCTCTCGTCGCTGTCAACAAGTCTGACCTGGCTACGGGCAACCCTCATCCTTCCGAAGCGGAGATGCGACGGGGCGGGATCAGTGGGCTTCCGACGTCGGCGCTGACAGGCGAGGGCATCCCCGCGCTGCGCGAAGCGATAGAAGCTGTGGCCACTGGAGGAGCGGCATCTGAGCCAGGCATGCTGACCAGCCGGCGCCACCACCAAGCAGTCACCACGGCGCTGGCCGCCCTGCGCGATGCTGGAGGGGCCAACGCGGGGGCCATCCCCCACGAGATGATCCTTATCGATCTCTACCGCGCCCTGTGGGCACTGGATTCGCTGACCGGCCAGACCACCCCCGACGACATTCTGAACCTGATCTTCTCGACTTTCTGCATCGGCAAGTAGGTATAAGACCATCGTTATAAAGTTACGCCTAAATTAGCAAACCTAAAGAGCCCTGTCCGTGTATCGATACCAATCCGCCGAGTTACAAATTGACCGCACTCAATGAGTGCACTGGTAATCAAACGAGAAGATCAGGTGTACGACAAGGCGACAATTCTCCCAAGTGCCAGGGTCCCTCTGTTCAATCATCCCGCCGCCTGTATCGCGTTCTTCCCAACTGCCCGAAATGATCGAGGCATCCATGGCAGAAGCGATTCAAACACAGACGCTCATTGGAAAGTTAGAACAAATCCGGGCGAAGATGGATCGCACCGTGACGCGGCCTGAAGAACCGAACCTTGAGAATCTGGTGTTGAAGGACATCGCCTCGGGGACCTTCTAAGTCCTGAACGGCGCCGTCAGGCGTTATTCCATACACAGCAAAAGCATGGCATGACAGAGCGTTCGGCGTGCCGGCTGGTGAATCAGCCACGCGGCACGCAACGCTACCGTCCGACACAGCGAGAAGACGAAGGTCGATTGACCCAGGCGATCATCGAGTTAGCCAAGCTGCACAGGCGCTACGGTTACCGCCGTGTCACGGTGCTGCTGCAACGCTATGGACGGAGCCATACGAAGTTTGGCTCCAGCGATTTGACCGGTTTGAGAGCGTTGCCTCGGTTCAGGGGTCCACGCGCAGGTTGTCGAATTCCACGCGGTTCCAACTGCTTCCCAGGGCGAACATGCCTCGGAGATGCGCCCTGTTCTCTACGGAGGCAAGCGGCTGTTCGTCGAGCAGAACCTGGATGCGCGCGCCGCGGAAGGTGAGTTGCAGCCGGTGCCAGGCTTTCGGCTCGAGCGGGGTTGATCCCGAGGCGAGGGTAAGTGAGGGTTTGTTGTATTCGGTCGAGAGGAGTTGCCATCGGCCACTGGACTGCAGAGTGAATACGTAGCCGCTGGGCCAGACAGCCTTTCCGTCTTTGAAGACATCGGCGGAATCGATGCGGCCGAGGATGGCGGCCTGCGCGTCTGATACAAGGCGGACATCCGCGCTGATGCGGTAATCGGCCCAGCCGGCATCTCCGGCGAGAGTAAAGGGATAAGGGAGAGGACCCCAGGGGACAGGCTTCTCAGTTACGACCTGTTCGAGGCAGGTTCCGCTTCGCCCCACGCAGCGGTGGGCTTCGAAGGCGCCATCCTGATCGGCGAGGTATTTGGGCGTGTGGCCCGGCTGGGTCTGCTCGAAGCTGTCAGCGTAGGGAAGCGGAAATGTGGCTGCGGAAGCCGGCTGCGCGGCGCCTCTTCCCTGCCCCGTGGTGGTGGTGAGCGAGTACAACGCGTCGCGATCGAATGTGTAGGCGAAGACGCCGTTCTCCGGCGTCAGGTCTGCCACGTGCTCGAAGGTGTGGGCAGCATTGGTTTCCCAGATGTGCACAGGCTTTGCGGTAAGGCCGGACCGGAGCTTGAACTGGATCTTCAGCGGCGTTTTCGCGTCGATGGTCTCAAGCACTACGCTCCAGTTGGTTTTGTCAGGAGAGCGCAGCGCGACATAGCTGCCTTTCTCCGGCAGGTTTCCAGAGGATGCATCGAGGTACTGCCATCCGGGCTGGGCGAACTGGGTGGTGTGCGCTGTGGCCCAGATAGCCCCCTGGACCTGGTAGTGGCCGGACCACGGCGAATTGGCATACATGAGGCCCGAGTTAGGCGCGGCGAGCAGATCGTAGTACGAAGTGATGGGGCTCCAGATTTCTGTCGAGGTGAGGGCGCCCTCAAGATAGTTGCGGTTGTAGAGGTGCGCGAGGATGCGGCCTCCTACAGCCCAGTCGCGGCTGAGAAACGGCCCGCTTCCTCCATTAGGCTGATCCTCGCTGGACCAGAGGGGCTTGCCTGAACGCCGGGCTGCGTCGGTGGTGCTGAGCTTTCCGTTCACGAGCGGGTAATGCACGCCGATGATGGCAATCTCCCTGGCCAGCTCCGGATCGTTGAGCATGTCCTCTGCGACCGCCCACTGCCCTTTGCCCTCGCCGGGGTACTCATCGCAACACACTATCCGGGTGGCAAGGTGGGCACGCCGCAGGGCCTGGTACAACTGCTTGACGTAGGCGGCGTCGTAGACTTTTTCATTCCACACGCCAGTCACGCCGATGTTAAGTCCATAGGCGCTTTTGGCCGTCTTGATGAAGTCGACGACATAGTCCGCCATCTTGGCCGTGTAGAGGGAACCTGCTTCGGGAGCGGGATTGACCCAGCGAGGCGCGCCCCAGGGGAGGACTTCAAGAAGGATGCGGGGATTGCGCTTATGCGCCTCGGCCATGAGCCACCACTCATATCCCCGGGCGGCATTATGGTCGACGGGAGAGCGCATGTGACTGGGCTCTGAACCATCGGTGGAGTTCACGTCGGCGCCGATCTCGACCTTGAGGTGCTGCAAGGCAGCGCCGTATCCAGGCTTGAAGAGATAGTCAAGGATGTCACTGCGCTCCGGCTCGGGGTAGTCGATAAGGAGGCGGGAGGAAGCGCCAGCGCTGGCGGCTCCAAGGCCGTCATAGATTCTTCCCTGGCTGGCGCCGTCGAGCACAACAGTGAACTGCTCGTCGTTGCCCTGCGCGAAGACAGGTGGCGCGTAGCCGGTGAGTAACGAAAGACACATCAGAAGCTGGATCGAGAGTTTGCATGGGGTTGTGGGAGTGCCCGTGAGACTGGCGTGTCTACGTTCTACCGTCATGTGCGTTCTCCCGAAGGGTGAGTGCGCAGTTCTGCTTCCAACTGCTCGAGGGTTCTTCCTTTGGTCTCAGGGAGGCGCGCGATGAGAAAGAGCGCGCCAGCGAGACAGACGGCCGCATAGGTCCAAAAGGTGCCGGCGACGCCAAGGGCGGCGTTGAGGAGCGGAAAGGTGTAAGTCAACACGAAGCAGGCCGACCAGAGAGCAGTGACACTGAGCGACATGGCGCTGCTTCTTACGCGGTTGGGGAAGATCTCCGCAATGACGACCCAGGTAACGGGCGCCAGCGACATGGCGTAGCAGGCGATGGCAGCGAGTACGAGGACCAGCATGGGGAGGCCCTGGAAGTGGAGGCGATAGAAGAACCCGAGGGTTGTATAGATGGTGACCAGCCCAAACAGGCCGGTCATCAACAGGAACTTGCGGCCGAAGCGATCCACGGCCGCGAACGCGACGAAGGTGAAGGCAACGTTGATTACGCCCGTGATGACGATGTTGAAGAGGATGTCAGAGACCTGGTATCCGGCGGCGGCGAAAATTTCCTGAGCATAGTTGAAAATTACGTTGATGCCGCACCACTGTTGCAGGACGGCGAGAACGATGCCCAGGGTGAGCAGGCGACCGATGCCGCGGGTGCGCAGGGTGGTGATGCGCTGGGGATCGCCGGGAAGCGTGCTGATGGTTGCGAAGTCCTGGATGACGCGATCGGCATAAGGGCGGCCGCCGAGGCGGGTCAGTACCTGCAATGCCTCCTGGCGACGGCCGCGCGAGGCGAGCCAGCGCGGACTTTCCGGGACAAAGAGCGAGGCGATGAAAAACAGCACGGAGGGAATGGCGGTGACCGCGAACATCCAGCGCCAGCCGGTTTGCCCGTTCCACGAATGCAGGATGAACTCAGCGGAAGCCCCGGCGGGCACAGGACGGGCGATGGCCCAGTTGACGATCTGGGCAAGCAGGATTCCAAAGACGATGGCAACCTGATTGAGGGAGACGAGACGTCCGCGCAGATGCGCCACGGAGATCTCCGCGATGTACATGGGCGAGATGCCGGAGGCGAGACCGATGGCGACACCGCCCATGATGCGCCACGTGACGAAGCCTGTGAAGCTTGAGGATAGGCCTGTACCGAGAGACGATGCCGCGAACACCAGGGCCGCGGTGGTGAGCAGATACTTGCGTCCGAAGCGCTGACTGAGGGGACCGGATATCAGCGCGCCGATGAGGCATCCGATGAGCGCACAACTCATGGCCCAACCCCGGACTGCGGGTGACTCCAGGTGGTAGAAGCGCTCGTAAAAAGGCTTGGCTCCGCCGATGACGACCCAGTCGTATCCAAACAGCAGGCCGCCCAGAGAGCCGGCCGCCGCGGTGAGCCATAGATAGGCGCGGTGCTGCGGTTCGCTGGTCTCCGGGGTGGCCGGGGCGCCGCGAATGGGGATGATCATGACTGGTTCACTGCCACGACCGGATTGGGACAGAGGGCCGCTTCTAGACGCAACCATTCCAGGAGGAAGTGCGCCGTCTGTTCGTTGGGGTCTGCCGCGATGAGGTTCTCCAGCTGCTCGCGTGCCTGCGCGGCGTGCCCTGTCCCGGCGCCGGCGAGGGCGAGGAGCAGGAGGCACTCTCGGTTCTTGCGCTCCTCCAGATCATCGTCAAACAGGAGCAGGTCAGGGAGTGAGGTGGCGAAGTAATCGATTTTCACTGGCGAGCTCTGCTTGTGCTCCGCGAAACTGGCGAGTTCCGAAAAGATTTCGCTAGCCCTGGCGGATTCGCCCAAGCTCTGCAAGGCGCGTGCCTGGAAGTAGGACTGCCATCCGGGCTCGGCGAGGGGAACGGAAGCTGCTTGCCAGTAGGTGCGGGCGCGCTCGAAGTTTTGCATCTGGTCGGCCCCGACGCCGGAGAGGAAATCGAGATCGCGCTCGGGTGTCAGCAGGTGTTTGCCTTCTCCCAGATTGGCGGGGTAGGCGCGGGCCGACTCGAAATGTGCGAGAGCCTGGGAGGGTTTCCTTTGCTCGAGCGCGCGCAGTCCCAGCCAGCGGTGCGCGGCCACATACTGGCCGGAGGTGAGCCCTTCGCCGCCTTCCCAGGGAGAGAACTGCCGCGCGTTGAGCATGGCGAGCGCTCGCTCAGGCTGGCCGGTCCGGTTGAGCAGCTTGATGGACTCAACGGTCAGGTCGTCTCGCTGTGCGACCAGTTCGGGGTGACGCTCGAGTTGCTTGAGGCGCTCTTCGGGGCCGGCGAGGACGGCACGACTCCTGAGCTGATCCCATTCGTAAAGCAGGCGCGCATCGGCGGGGTTCGACGCGAAGGCCTTGGTGTACATCTGGTCGGCGGCAGCCACGTTGTGCAGGACGTTGAACTCTGCGATGCCGAGATTTCTCCAGGGGATGGAGAACGACGGATCCAGCTCTGTGGACCGGCGCCAGCAGTGGATCGCGTCATGATAGCGCCGCTTGTCATAGAAGAGATTGCCGAGATAGTAGTGAGCGCGCGCGCAGGCGGGGTTCTGTGCAATGGCGCTTTCGAGCACGATCATCTCTTCGAGCCGGGCGGGGAAGCAGTACCGGGACGAGGAGGCTTCAGCGCGGCGCAGCCACTCGGCGGCTTGTTGCGATTGCTGCAATCCCGCGGCGAGCCAGGCAAGCGTGTACCAGAGCATGGGGGATTCCAGGGAGTTTGAGTCGCCGCAGAGTTGCAGCAGCAGAAGGGCATCCTGCTGGAGGCCTGACCAGGCGAGATCGAATGCGATGTCTAGGAGTGTCTGCACATCTCCGTCCAGCGCGCCAATCAGGGCATCGCGAGCGGAGTCGCTTGGCGAGAGCAAAAAGAGCTCGGCGAGCATGCGGAAGTCGAGGCTGTCGATCTCGAGCGATTGCTGTGCGGCGATGCGAGCTTTATCAAGACAGCCTGTCTTTCTCAGGAGCGCAACCCTCAAGGCGCGCGCGTTGAGGTTATCGTGATTGGTGCGCAGACTTGCCTCGACCTGCTCGATGGCTAAATGGAAATCGGCTCGGGCGGTACTGATGCTGGCGAGGGCGTAGTTGCCGGCACTCTGCCATGCGTAGTTCCAGATAGCTTTATGGAATGCCTCGTAGGCATCCGTTAAATTTCCCTGATAGAGAAGCGCGAGGCCGAGGTGGTAGAAGGGCTCGCCGTCATAGGGGTTCGGGTTTCGGCGAGTCAGTCTCGCGACGGCGCGCGCGAAGGATGCCACGGCTTCCGCGAACCGGCCGGCGCGCAGATGCAGAAGGCCCATGGCGTTGTTGAGCCGCGCATCGTCGGGATCGCGTTTCAAGCCCTCAAGCCAGTAGGCTTCAGGGCGGCGGGTAGCGTGGCGATACTGTTCCAGGTGGAGGCCGGTGAGGTAGAGCTCTTCCAGGGTTGCGACTTTCTCAGGGGAGTCCGGCTCTGTGGCGGCATTGGGCAGTTCGCGGCTCGAGAACCCTTCCGGTTGCCACTCGATAAGGACGTCGCCGTTGTGGTCACGAACGATGAGTTGGTGATGGCTCGGCGGGGTTGCGTCCGCGGAAATCGCCGTAACGAAGGGTTGGTCGGGGGTGACGCGGGTCTGCTCATCGACAGCGAGTTTTCCGTCTCGTATCAGAGTCACGCGCAGGTCGCGGGGCTGGGTCGTGGCAACGGCGATACGCGTGGAGGCGGGGCCAAACTCCAGATTGACGGCGGCATGACGATTCGCGTTTTTGGCCGGACCGATCTTCTGAATCGGGTACCAGTATTGGCTGAAGGTCTTGGTTTCGTACGGCTGCAACCAGGAGAAGTCCGGCTGGTTGTCGGTGTAGGCGCCGGCCATCAACTCCACGTACGGGCCATCCTCGTCTGTAAGGTTGCGGTCCCAGGCATAGCCGAACTCTGCATTGCCCCACGTCCAGAGCTTCTTTCCGGGAGCCACGCGGTGGTTGGAGGTGTGCACCAGGCCGGCCTGCCTTGCATGATCGTATCCACCGAAGAAGTCGTATTTGGATTCGGTGACCATGTAAGAAGTAGGGACGGGTATGTTGCGGTACCAGGAGATATCTGTGCCAGGGCGGTAATTGACGCCGTAATAACTGTTGCGGGCGATTGGGAACGAGGAGACCGCTCGCTTGGCGTGATCGGCAACGAACGTGACATCGGGCGGGAAAAATGCCTGGTAGTCGTCGTGCACGCGCACGGCGACATTCGCCCACCACAGGAAAGTCTGCGGCAGGGGCGTCCTGTTGTAGAGCCGCACCCGGGCTTCAATAAGCGCGCTGCCGGGGGCGAGGGAGATGCCGACCATGCCTTTCATGCGGAGCATCGGATCGTGCTCACTGAGCCAAACGGTTCGGCTGCCGTCGGCATGCTCCTCAATCGAGGAGTGCGCGGGCATATAGGTGGAGGGGCGATGATGCTGGGGCCAGTTGAATTCGACACCGCCGGAGATCCACGGGCCGAGCAAGCCCACAAGCGCCGGCTTGATGACGTTCTGCCGGTAGAAAAAGTCGTAGCCGTTGGTCTTGTCCTTGCCGGCGTGAATTCTTCCGCCGATCTCCGGCAGGATCATGAGCTGAACGTACTCGTTCTCGAGAAAGATGGCCCGGTAGGAGCGATCCTGCTTCTCGATCGAAACCTTGTCGATGACTGGGTTGGGATAGACGCGGCCGCTGCTGCCCTGGTAGACGCGCTTCTCAAGAAACAGCGGGTTGGGGTCAGGCTCGAGGACCGGGTAGGTGGGAATGTGAACTCGTTCTTCCCAACAGCGAACGGGGCTCTGCTTATCTGTCACATCCATCATGGTTTCCTCAATGTGTCCCCATGATACCGACTGAATTGAGGGCACCGGGGGTTGCTTCTTGCTGGCGAAGAAGACGGGATCGAGCGCTGCTCATGATTTGGGGATCAACCTGACCATCAGAACGTCGTGGGCACCGATCTGTGCGTCGAAGTGATCGTCCGCTTCGCCTGTCGTCTTCTGCCGCCACAGGTCACGGACGGAGTGGCGGCCACTGACTCCAACGTCGCTGAATTTCACGGAGATGGCGCGCGGCCCACCGGTCAGATTGAAAACTCCAACCGCAACAGAGCCGTCTTCGAGCGGCTTGGCGAGAACAAACTCTTCATTGGTTTTCCTGACGATCTTTGCCTGGCGGCCCAGGGCAGTCTTGATCGACGTCAATTACTTCAGAGTTGCAGAGGACGTTGAGAGTGAATGGATCGAGTTTGGTCATGTCGCCGGAGAAGATCAAAGGAGAAGCCATGAGCGACCACATCGACATGTAGCTGTATTGCTCGGCCGGCGTCAACCTGGTTCGTGCAGGCGGCCGAGAGCTGTTGGTTGCGTCTCCAATGGTACCTATGAGGATGTAGTCGGGATCGTTCCAGCCTCCGGGCGCCGCGAACGAGGCATGGGCCGCATTGGCGAAGCCTACTTCGTAGAAGCCGGGAAGTTCGTTCCCTTTGACGACACCAAGGTCGCCGGTGGTTCGCCAGGAATTGCCGCCTACTTCGCGGCCCCACTTCCAGACATCGCCCATCCCGTACTGACACATGTTGAGAATGATGTCGCGGTTCTGGCGGCGGAGAGCTGCGCTGATTTTGCGGTAGGGCAGTTCAAGTTCGTCCAGGCTGTTGCTTTTAGCGATGGTGCGATAACTGCACCAGTCGTACTTGAGCAGGTCGTAGCCCCAGGCGGCGATCTGCTGCGCGTCCGCGTCTTCGTGCCCGTAAGAGGCTTCGAACTTTGCGCAGGTGAGCGGTCCGGGGCCGGAGTAGATGCCGGCCTTGAGTCCCAGCGAGTGGATATCGCCGGCCAGAGCAGCCATGTCGGGAAAGCGCGCGTTGGGCAGAATGTTGCCATGGGCGTCGCGCGCCGGGCCTTTGAGCTGGATGTCGGCAGAGCCGGGCTTGCGTTCCCAGGCATCATCGAGATCGATGTACTGATATCCGAAGTCCGCCATTCCGGAGTTGATCATGGCCTGAGCCGCGCTGCGCACATCGCTGTCCTTGGGGTGGTCGTAAAAGGTGTACCAGCCATTCCATCCCATTTGCGGAGTGAGGCCGATGGTGTCTCCCACGACGATCTTGAGCGCGCGAGAGGCCCGGCCTTTTGCATTTGCGGCGTTCAGGGTCAGGGTGTATTCGCCCCCCGCGGCGGGGGCGACGCCGGAGATGATGCCGGAGGCGGCATCTAATTTCAAAAAGGAGGGCAGCCCGGAGGCGGAGAACTGGACAGGGCGAATTCCCGTGCACGGGATGCGATACAGGAGGGGATGACCAGGCCGGACGCCATAGATTTTGGGACCGTTGATGCGTGGGGCATCAGAGGACCTTGGCGTACGAATCTCCTTAGTCTCCTGCGCGCGCGACAAAGGGGACGAGGTGAAACTACAGAGCACAATGGCAGTGCTCATGATGGAGCGTCGAACTCCGCACATCATAGATCCTCCGTACTGCAACGAGTGATGAAGGCCTCGACTCAGCGAGTGGCGACCGCCGCGTTTTGACCGGTTTTCTCTTTGAGCTCGACGATCTTGTCCACGGTATCGATCACATACCGCTCCTTCAGGCCGCTCGGCCAGAAGACTTCGAGCGATTCAATTGCCGAGGCGCTGCCCAGCCCGAAGTGGACTCTCATATCGCTTTGCGAAAGGAAGCAGCAACCGCTTCTGACTTCCGCAGTCTGGACCATTCCCGCCGCGCGCACGACGACGCGGGCGCCGATGGCGTCGCGGTTGCTTATAACGCCGATCAGCTTGACCGTGAGCCAATGGCCTTTCTTGCCTCGATTGACGAGGAGATTCGGAGAGGAGTCCAGGTTGTTGACAACGATGGAGAGCGACCCATCGTTGGCGAGGTCGCCGTAGGCCATTCCGCGGGCGGCACTCGTCGCCTGAGTGGCAGGGCCCGAATGCTCCGAGATATCCGCGAAAGTGCCGTTTCCAAGGTTGTAGTAGAGGTTCTTCCCTTCCTTGAAGTGGCTCTCCCGATGCAGAGAGTCGACGTTTGGATACACGTGCCCGTTGACCATGAAGATGTCTTGCCAGCCGCGGTTATCGAGATCAACGAAGGCGACACCCCAACCGACCTGATGGGTGCGGTAACCCAGGCCCGCCTGCAGATACACGTCGCTAAAGGAACTGTGGCCCTCATTGACGAAGAGGGCCGGCACATCGTCGTCGAAGGTTGTGGTGATGAGGCTGAGGCGCCCGGTGTGATTGAAATCCGCCGCATCGGCGCCCATCGAGGCCTGCTCTTCGCCGTCGTCGTTGAAGGCTGTTCCGCTGGGGATAGCTACATCCGTGAAGGTTCCGTCGTGATTGTTGTGCAGCAGAATGTTGGGGGTCGAGTCGCAGGCGATGAAGACGTCAGGCCAGCCGTCTCCATCGAAGTCTCCGGGGATCACGGAGAAGCCGTAATGCCCGGCGGGGCGATTGAAGTGGGAAGCCTCGGAGACGTCTTTAAAGGTTCCGTCACCCATGTTCCGGTAGAGAATGTTTTCGCCGCCCTGCAGACCGCGCGGACCGCACACGACGGGCAATCCTTTGAACTGGCAGATGGCGTTGCTGCCGGGAAGAGGCGCGGTGCGGAAGTCGAACTTGACGTAGTTTGCCACGGCGATGTCGAGCTTGCCGTCGCGATCGTAGTCAAAAAACGAGCAGCCCGTGCCCCATCGTGTGCCTCCGGTCGGAAGGCCGGCTCGAGCAGTCTGATCGCTGAAGTGTCCGTTGCCGTCGTTGTGGTAGAGGATGTTGTGGCCATAATAAGTGACGAAGAGATCCTCATGTCCGTCGTTGTCGTAGTCTCCGGCGCAGACGCCTTGACCCCAACCGGTGAACGCCAGGCCCGACTGCTCGGTTACATCTTTGAAGCGAAGATTGCCGAGGTTTTTGAAGAGCCGGCTTACCGGCTTTGCGGAGGAGGATGCGGAGGTGGGGCCTTGTGCGTTGACCAGGAAAATATCTTCGAGCCCGTCCCCGTCAAAGTCGAAGATCGCCACGCCGCTTCCAATGGCTTCCAGAAGATATTTCTTTTGCAGTGGGGGGCCGGAGACATGACGGAACTTCAGTCCGGCTTCAAGGGCGATGTCTTCGAGCGAGATTCCGGTATCGGGCGCATCCACTTTTTTCATGCCTCCGGGCACATGCGAATGCGATGTTGTACCCATCCCCTGAGGCGCGGCGGAACGCATCGCGCAAAGCGACAGCGCGACGCAGAGGAGGACGGCGAAAACCATCCGCAAGTCTGGCGACTTGTGGGATGCGGCCGATGCGGGCTTTTGGATTCGAGGACGAGAGGTGAGTGGCACGCCGTCAGGATCCCGTTCCGGTTTTCAACTTCATGGCTCGCTGCTCTTCGATCTTGATCTCTTCTTCCTTCATCGTTCCAATCTTCTGGAACAGTTCGGCAGCCTTGGCCGAATCGCCGTGTTTCTGCTGAAGGCGGGCAAGTTCGTAATAACTCAGCTGAAAGCCGGAGTCTTTCTTGATGGAAGTCTCAAGCGCGGAGATCGCGTCTGTGTAGTTTCCCAACTGCTCTTCGCATCGTCCCAGAAACATCCAGGGAAGCGGATCGCTGCTGTAGCGTGCGATGGACGCCTTGAATTGTCGCGACGCATCCTGATATTTTCCAAGCTTCATCAAGGCGAGGCCGTAGTCGTACGTGTAGGCATTGTAGGCTTTGTTGGATTCGACGTCGCCTAACTCGACTGCATCAGCGAGATAGGTCTCGGCCTTCTCGAAGTTTCCAAGAGAGTAAGCGATATTGCCGAGGAAGAACGATGCGGAGGCTTTAAAAGCCGGGTCTGCGATGATCGACTCGAACTCTCTCGTGGCCGCCGAGGAGCGACCTATGCGAAAGAGGCTGAATCCCCTGCTGAAATGCCAGGCGCCGCTAAGGCGCGGATCCGGTGTAACCGCCTGGAGCACGCGCAGAGCTTCCTGGTCCTTGTTTTCGGTCTGGAAGATTTGCGCGAGGCTGAGCCTGAATTCTGCGTCCGAGGGGCTGAGAGCGATGGCCTTCTGCAAATGCTGGACGGCGGCGGCCTGGTTTCCCATCTTCGCCTCTACCTGCGCCAACGCGGCGGAGTAGTCCGCGCTCCGAGGACTGCGCCGCATCGCTTCAGAGAGCAGACGGTTTGCCTCGTCGAGGCGGCCCTGTTCAAACGCGGTCCATCCCTGGGTTGCGAGTTCCGCAGCGGACGCTGATTGTTGCGCAATCGAAGGTTGGGCCGCCAGCACAACCACAGTGGACACGAGGCAATGACAGATTGCCAGGAGAGCACGGGCGAGCCGGCGGCCGTTTGTTTGCATCGGTAAAACTCCGACGCGGATCATAGCAGATTCTTCATCAGCCAAAACCCGCGATTAGGGCTCCGGCACTCGATTGTTGCCAGGGCATGCGCGCCTCGGTTCTAGAACGTGAGCCGCAGTCCGAATTCGATCACTCGTGGATCGCTGGTGCTGACGATTTGATCGAAGTTCGGCGAACTAAGTGTGCCGACCGGCGCATTGAGATTGGCGTGGTTGAAGGCGTTGTAAAGGGAGCTGCGGAACTCCAGCCCGGCGAAGTCGCCGATGGTGAAATTCTTTTGCAGGTTGATGTCGAAGTTGATGTACCCGGGAGTTAGAAGTGAGTTAGGCCGGAGGGTTCCGAAGGTGCCGACAGGGTTGGTGACGAAGGCGTCCGGGTTGAAGTAGTGGGCCATCTGGTCGCGCTTGGATTGATGCCCGAGCCTGTAATTGGCTACGAGATTGGGCGTATCCGCGCCAATTCCCGTGAGGGAGTTATCGATCCCGGAGGTAATGGTCATGGGCGTGCCGCTGTGGATGTTGGAGATGCCCCCTATCTGCCATCCCCCGAGGGTCTCTTTCAGGAGCGGCCTGAAGTTATGACCGGCTAGGGGTGTCCAGATGACGGACGTTACCCAATTTTGCGGGACGCTTTGGGACACGAGGCTGTAGTCAAGACGCCAGTTGAAGGGATCGCGGGGGCCGTTTCCTCCGGCTCCCTCGCCGGAGTTCACGCCGAGGTTCTTCGACCAGGTATAAGCGCTCTTGACCATGAGCCCGTGTTGGAGTCTCTGGTTGAAGACGACCTGGAGCGCGTTGTAGTTAGCGCTCAGCAGATCGCCGTCCAGTTCGACCGGGCCTATGTCTGGATAGAGGCGGCGCGACTGGAGGTTACTCTCGGTCGAGGCGCCGGGGACGTAGACGGCCGGGTTGGCCTGGGCCGAGGTGAACATGTGCGACGAGGACGAGCCGACGTAATCCGCTTCAAAGACGGCGTTTTTGCCGACTGCCTGCTGGATGGACAGGCTCCACTGGTAGGCTGTCTGCGTTTTCCAGTTCGTCGGCAGGGAGGTCTCGCTGGCGGTGGGCACAAACGGCACCGACTTCAGGCCGGAGAGGGTTGTGGGCCGCGGGAACGGATCTACGCCGTTATAGGGAGCCTCATTCCAGATGTGTTCCGCGTCGCCCCCGTTGATGGAGACCTCCAGCGTGAAGGGTTGGATGAGGGTTAGGCGATTGAGGGATATGCCTTCGGTCATGGGGATGTAGTAGATGCCGGCGCCGGAGCGGAGGGAGGTGCGCCCGTTGCCGAAGACGTCCCAGGCGAATCCCAGGCGTGGGGCGATGTCGTTCCATCGCGTGCCGATGACGCTTTTGGGAACGCCGGCGTCTCCGGGGAACAGGAGGCCGGGGGTGGCGAGCGGAAACACGGTTGACTGCTTTCCGGGCTGAAGCGTCATCAACTGGTTGTTTTCAGAGGTATAGCCGGAGACGATATCCCAACGGACGCCGGCATTGACGGTGAGCCGCTTGGTGAGCTTGATGTCGTCCTGCGCGTACACGGAGGGCAGCGTCTGATGGAGGCGGGAACTGAGGCCGCCGATCTGTGTATAGCTGGCGAACTTGCCAAGCAGGAAGTCCGCGGCGCCCACGCCCGAGAACTGGCCGCTGAAGTTGAGCGATCCACCGGTGAAGAAGTTCTGGGTTTCATTGATGCGATTTTTGTAGATCTGAATTCCGACGTTGAGGTTCTGTCTTCCCTTGATCCACGAGAGATTGTCGTTGATGTCGTAGGTGGGCATGATGTCGCGGGTGGGCGCGCCGGAGTAGGCGCCGAATGTGCCGCCCACGCTGAGGGACGAGTCGGGAGTGAGTCCATATTGGCTGTAGGCGTTGCCCGTGTTGACGTCATAGCCGATAGCGGATAAGGAAAAGGGCAGGTCAGTGTACTCCCCGAAGACGCTACGCACGTAAGCGATATGGAAGTCGTTGAGCAGGTTGGGAGAGAACGTGTGCACCGATCCGATCGCGGTGGATTGATAACGATAAGGAAGCTTGGATAACCAGGTGGTATCGAGCGCAGATCCTGAACCAGAACCGTAGCCGACCTGAGGCGTGTCGTCGAGGAAGTAGCGAACGCTTACTAGGTCCTTCTGGGTGATCTGGTAGTCGACCTTGCCGATGGCCTGATGTTCGGCGAGGGTTCCCACGTCGGGGAATATGTAGGTGCTGTCGCCCTGGTTCGGGGCAGGGAGAAACTTATTGAAGAAGGTGGTGGCCTGCGGGGTGATGCGATCTTGAGGGATGATGTTCCCGGGAAACGGCTTGCCCGTGTCGGGATCGATTACCGGGGTGCTGAGAGCCGAGAAATCTCCGGTGCGCTGCGCCAGAGGGACGGTGGAGTACACCTGCTCGCCAGGGCTGCCGGATTGCTGCGTACCTTGATAGCTGGCGAAGAAGAAGATCTTGTTTTTGCGGATAGGACCGCCGACCGAGCCGCCAAACTGATTCCGGTGGAAGGCGGGGGGCTTGGTGGAAAAGTAGGGAGTGGCGTCAAGATTAGTGGTTCTGAGGAATTCGAAGAGCGATCCATGAAACTGGTTGGTTCCGGAACGCGTGACCGCGGAGACGTCAGAGGAACCACGACCGAAACGGGCACTGTAGTTGCGGCTTGAGACGGAGAACTCCTGCAGCGCATCCGGATTGGGATAGTTTGCAGCGATGGCGTAGAAAGGGTCGACATTGATTCCGCCGTCGAGAGTGTAGTTGGTGTCGATGTCGCGGCCGCCGGAAGAAGCGAAGGTGACCTGGGTAGCGCCGAATTGTCCGGAGGTGCCGGTGGAGACAACGCCGGGTTCGAGGGCCTCAAGTTGCAGGGCGTTTCTTCCGTTCAGCGGCAATTGTTCAATCTGCGCCGACTCGACGACCCCCGAAAGCGTGCTGTTGTCGGTGGTGAGGAAGGCGGGAGCGGCGGTGATGACCACCTGCTCGCTGGCCGAGCCGATCTGCAGCAGGGGATACAGGGTAATGTGTTGAGCGACGGCGAGTGCGATCGATGACTGTTGCCAGTGCTTGAATCCGCCCTTATCAACGGCTACTTCATAGCTGCCGGGAGGGAGATCAGGAAATTCGAAGTAGCCCTGGTCAGACGTTGTGATGGACCGGGTCTGGCCGGTAGAAGAGTTCGTAAGGATGACCTGACCCTGGGCGATCGACGATTGCGTGGAATCAACCACTGTTCCGCTGATGGACGCGGTTCCCTGGGCGAAGGCGAAGCCGCTGGCGAGGAAAATGATCAGGCTTGCGATCGCACTTGCCAGCCATCGAGGTCTATTCCTGTTTGTCACTGTTTCCTCCGAACACTTGGACCCGGTTCTCGCCGGTGATTGTGAGGCCGCGGCCGTACGACGGGAAGTCGACTCAAGAGAGTCGCGCGATGCCGAAGCTGCCGGTCGCGATGATTGGGGCGGGCACTTCGGCCTCAATCACAGGCACGGAAGACAGTAGTCGGAGCGCTGGAAGATTGTCAAGGACAATTCATAATGATGTTAGGACTATACGTGTGCTATGCAAGGCCGGGAGAGGCCGGCGACACGATTCACCCTAGGAAAGGATACACAGCATATAGGACCCCATTAAACAGAGTCCTCTTAGTGTTTAGAGAAATTGTCCGAGCTACCGCCAAGGAAAACGTCGCCAAGTGTCCAAGTGTAGGAATTGCCACAGGTGTGAGATTTGCGTGGCGTTTTAGATTATGTTGCTATAATCTTTCGTGAAATCCAACAAGGGGGGCTTCGATGGCGTTCGTCCGGACCGTGCTTGGCGATGTGGAGGCAGGCACCATAGGTATCACCAACGCGCATGAGCATCTTGCGATCACGGGCGGGTTGATCCTTGTGCAGCACCCTGACTATCGTCTGGACGACACAGAGCGAGCGATTGCGGAGGTGAAAGACTTCTCCGCGGCGGGGGGAAGAACCATTGTTGAGACGACACCGTGCGGGCTGGGGCGGGATCCGGAGGCGCTGATCGAAATCTCCCGGCGTACGGGCGTCAACGTCGTGGCGGCCACTGGGGTACATCGCGAGAGCTACTATCTGGACACGCATTGGCGCTTCCACTACAGCGTAGATGAGCTTATCGATCTGTGGCGAGCTGAGGTTCAGGAAGGCATGGAGCTGTCGGGTTACGAAGGGCCGCTGGTGAGGCGTTCGGAGGCCCGTGCGGGAATATTGAAGGTGGGGACGGATTATCAGACCATCGCTCCTGCGACGCGGAGGGCCGCGGAGGCTGCGGGGGGAGTTCACCGGTTGACCGGGGTGCCCATTCTGACGCATGCCGAGCAAGGCACCATGATGCCGGAGCAGGTTGAGATGTTCCGCTCGTTCGGGGTGCAGCCGGAGCACCTCATCATCTCGCATGCGGATCGCAACCCCGACTGGGTAGTTCATCGGGATGTGGCGCAGACCGGCGCGTTTCTGCAGTACGACTCGATGGGGAGGGTCAAGTATTTCCCGGAATCAACTGTAGTGGCGCTCCTGCAGAAGATGTGCGAACTCAACCTGGAAACGCAGATTGTGCTGGGCGGAGACAATGCGCGGCGTTCGTACTGGAAAGCGTATGGGGGAGGACCGGGGATGTCCTATATACCGCGAGCCTTTCTGCCTCGGCTGCGGGGCGAGGGGTTTTCTGACGAGCAAATTGCGCGGATGACGACGGTCAATCCTGGCAAGGCATTCTCATTCAGGGCACAGCTCTAGCCACTGCGGAGAGGGCGTGCCGCCCCTTATGGAAGCGCAATGGAGTTCTGCAGCCGCTCCTTCACCATCATGGCGGCTCCGATGACTCCGATGGAGTCGCCGATCCGGGAGACCTCGATCGGGACGGACTCATTGCGCGGGTAGCGAAAGACATGCTTTGCCACGTGCGCCCGCACGTCTTCGATGAAGAACTGCGAGGCTGCCATGGCGCCGCCGCCGAGGATGATCAACTCAGGCGAGTAAGCATGCACGGCGCTGACCAGCAGCCAGCCAAGACGCCGGCTCCAGCGCCGCATCTCATCGATGCAGAGAGGATCAGCATGGGCCACGCCGTCTTCGACGATCCTTTTGAAATCGACTCGGTGCGGGTCAGTCCAGTACAGCGGTGCGAGGGTGGAGGGGATTCCTCTTTGCAGGCCGCTACGCACCGCAAGCACCAACGCAGTCGCAGAGCAGAGCATTTCTCCAGTGCCCTGTGCGCCGGTGAGGCAAAGCTGATCGCAACTGAAGTCGATGACGAGGTGACCGGCCTGAGTGCCAAACATGAAGTGTGGGTCCTGAAGGAGTCGGCCATCGAGCATCACGCCGGAGCCGACGCCCGTGCCGATGGTGAGCAGAACCACCCAATTCTTCCCCGCTGCCATGCCCACATGCTTTTCGGCGTAGAGGGCCAACTTGCCATCGTTGTCTGCCCAGACGGGCAGGCCGAAGTCGGCGCGCATGCGCTGCACAATGGGAAACCCCTCAAGTCCCGAGATCTTTCCCGGTAGCAGAACCACTCCGCGTTCGGGATCTGTGGGCCCGGTAAGACCGAGCCCTATGCCAAGAGGAGTTCCGGAAAATTCGATTTGCTTCCGCAACTTGCCGGCCAACATGCTGTAGACCGCTTCGATGTCAGCGGTGTTCGGGGTGTCCATGATGTCCTGCGACAGAAGCTCTCCCGTGGTAGACACTGCGCCGAACTTGATGCGTGTCCCTCCCCAGTCGATTCCCAGAAGATAGTCACTCATAGACTCACTCGATATCCAGTAAAGCACCCAGGCTTCTAAGCCTGTCTCGGAGTTGCCCGCGATCCAGTTCACGCGGCGTGCGATGTTTCTGTGCGGCCTGCGCGGCCGCGACGCCGGCAGCCTGCCCCATGCTCATGCACTGAGCCATGGAACGAACGCTGGCGTGGGCGTCGTGGGTCGCGGAAAAACAGCGCCCGGCGACTAACACATTCTCGCTATCGCGCACGAGCAGCGTGCGGTAGGGGATGCCCACACATCGGCCCTCGGGAAGATAGTGCCATTTCGTATCGGCTCCTTCGTAGTGGTCTTCAATGGGCGCCCCGCACAAGCCAATCTGATCATCGAATTGATGCGCAGAGAGCACATCTTCGCGTGTCAATCGATAATCGCCGTAGACCCGGCGCGTCTCACGCACGCCGATCTGGGTGCCGAATGTTGCCAGTTCAGCCTTCTCGTAACCGGGAATCATATCTCTGAGAAAGCGCACATATTCGATCGCCTGGCGTCTCCCTGCCATCTCGGCCGCAGACAGAAGATCCGGATCTGTGGCATTGATTGTTTCTCCTTGTTGTTTCTGAAACGAAGGAAGGCGCGTCATGATGGTCGCCATCATATTGGCAACGGGAGTTATGTGATCGCTGCCTTCTTTTCTTGGCAGATCGTACTTGCCCCCCTCCGCGGCTTGCGCCATTAAGGCGTGGAACTCTGTCTTGGAGATTGTTTTGCGTCTCGCAATATCGACGTTGACTAACTTGAAGGTGGTGGTCAAGGTCTGAGCAGGTTCAAGCTCGCCTGCCAGCTCATAGCCAAAGCCTGCGAAGTGGCAGATGTCCGCGTCGCCGCTGGCGTCAATCACGATGGAGGGCTCAAAGCGGCAGAGGCCCGCGCGGGTGGCAACGATGAGGCTGGTCACCAGGCCTCTGTCGACGGTAACATCCTGTACCCACGCGTTCAGCAGGATGTCGACTCCGGCTTGCAAGGCTAACCCTTCCCACACGACTTTCAGATATTCCGGGTTGTACGTCACGCCGGTTCCCGCTCCATGAGTATTGGGCCGTTCCAGCCATGAGTTGTAACGCTGGAGTCCCCCGATGACATCGTCCGGTATGCCCGCGACGACTTTGCGTGACGTTTGTCCCGGCGTGTAGAAACCGTAGAACGTGTCAAGAACGGCAGTGCTGGTGCCTCCGAGAAACGGCAGCCTCTCAAGGAGGAGGGTCTTCGCTCCTTCGCGAGCAGAGGCGATTGCGGCGGTCGCACCCGCCGATCCGGAGCCGACCACAATCACCTCGTAACTGCGGCTGGTGGGAACGATTTTGCTATAGGTGTCTTTCATCGCGCCTCGAATAGTATTCCGGATTTTCTCAAGCGACGCTCCAGCCGGCATCGACCTTGACAATCTGACCGGTGATCGATCGAGAGGCATCGGTTAGGAGGAAGACGCAGGAAGAAGCTACATCTTCCACCGGGATCACGTTCTGCAGAAGCGGCTGGCGAACTTTCATGTAATCGAGGATCTCCGCATTGGAGGAGGCGCGGGCGCTCATGGGCGTACGCACGAGACCGGGTGCGATGGCATTGACCCGTATCTTGCGGGTCGCATAACAGGCGGCCATGGTTTTGCTCATCGCGATGATCGCGCCTTTACTTGCCGCGTACGCGACCGTTCCGAAGTGGCGTGCGTCGGGATGGAGGGCAAGGATGCTGCTCATGTTCAGGATGACGCCGCGCTCTCCGCTTGCGCCGGGTTCCTGGCGAAGCATGACGCGAACCCCCTCCCGGCAAACACGATATTGGGTGGTGGCATTGCCCTGGAGCGTGGCCTGCCAGGCCTCTTCGGAACATTCGTCAATGGGGCCGTCGCCGTAAGAGCGGCCGCTGATGCCGGCAACGTTGAAGAGGGCATCAAGTCTGCCGAAACGGTCGACGCAATCAATCACCGCGGCCGGGGCTGTTGCGGGATCTGTGAGATCGCCGGCGCGGAAGGCTACTTGCGAACCGAGTTTTTCTAACTCAGCCGCGAGCGAGATACACTGGTTCTCGTCTTTGCTTACAAGATAGATACAGCTTGTTTCTCCGCCAAGTTGACGGGCGGCTGCTGCCCCAATTCCGGATGAGGCAGTGATGAGATAAGTGCGGCGTCCGCTCACCGGTCGGCCTCACTGTGGCTCGGGTTCCAGAGGGCCTGCGCATAACGGCGCCGTTGGTCGGACAACCACATGTTGTAGTTGTCTTCTGTCTGACCCAGGTGCATGTTGGCGAGTACGATGGGCTTGACGCCACGGTTGTCGAGGGCCCGCGCAGTGAGTTCATTCAGTGATTGCACGATAGTGAGGGCTCCGATCGACGAGAGCGGACAGAGGCTGTAGGTTCCTGTGCGACCCTGGATGGTTGTGGACACATCGCCCATCGGCATTCCATTGTCGAGAAAATAGCCGCGCGCCGCTGACTGGATGACGTGATAGAGAGTCTTGCCGGAAGAGTGCTTTGGAGCGCCTTCTCGCGCTTGTTGTTCGGACGCAATGGCGACGATCGGATTGTCAGGATAGCGACGGGTGAATTCGAGCGCTATATCGACGGCGGCCGCGGTCTGACCGGTCGCGGAGACGACGATGAGCGGTTCTTCTGAAGCGATCTGGAACTCGTCAAGCAGCTTGGCGCCAAGCCCTTCGACTTTCTCGATGGCCTGGGCGAGCCGGAGGCCACTTGCGCCTACCACGTCTGTGAAGGAGTTCAAGGTGACTGCGAGGATGGGGTGGAATCCGGTGATCGCGCCCATGCGCACACAGAGTTCCTCGACGGTGACGCGAGAGTGTCCGTTGGCATAAATGTGCGCGACGCCACCAGCGGCGATGGCCGCGGCACATAGTTCCGCAACGGTTTTCAACGTTGGCTCCTGAGCCAGGATGCGATCTCGGATTTTGTCGAGCTGGTGAGGAAAGCTCAGATCTTCGATGGAAGGCACTCTCGATTCCTTTCTTGCTTTTCTCGTGAAGCTTACACGTCTGGAGTCGTGGTTTGGTGTCTCCGCGGCGCGGCGTTGATCCGCATGTTCCAGTACTCTTCGATTTCTTCGAGGGTTTTGCCTTTGGTCTCAGGCAGAACGCGCCAGGCGAAGAGCCCTTGCAACACAGCCATGAGGGCCAGGAATGCCAGCGTCCACGTTACACCGGCACGGTGAAAGGCAAAGGGAAAGAAGAACACCATCAGAGAACTGGTCAGCCACTGAGTCAAGACGGGGACGGTCAAGGCGCGGCCGCGTACACGGTTGGGGAACAGTTCAGGGAGAATGGTCCAGAATACTGGACCGATGCAGGACGCGAACGAAGCGATGAACAGCAGCAGCAGGGCCAGCAGCAGCACTCCACGATCCATCCCAATGAAAGACAGCAGGACGATTAACGACAGAGAGGTGGCCATTCCAGCCGAGCCGACCATATACAACAGCCTGCGTCCGTAGCGGTCGATGGTCCAGAGCGACACGATAGTGGAAAGAAGGTTGACGGCTCCGCAAAGAAATGTAGAAAGGAAAGCCGCGTCGATGCGCCAGCCTGCGGACTTCAGCACGAGCGGAGTGTAGTCGAGAATTGCGGTCATCCCCGTGATCTGAACAAAGACAGCCAGGAAGAAGGTGACCACGAGGATGCGCCAGAGGATGCGACGATCTTCCGAGACCAAGGTTGGAGTGCGGATCGCCAGACTTGCCCGGATCTCCCCCACTTCAACGAGGACTTCTGCCGGATCGAGCAACTGCTCTAGAAGCCTGGTTGCCTCCGCCTGCTTTCCTGCACGGAAGAGGAAGCGCGGGCTCTCCGGGGCCTTTAGCAGGACCACGAAGAAGACGAGACTGGGCAGCGCTCCGCTGAGAAACATCAGTCTCCAGTTCCACTCACCGACGTTGAGGAGAAGGTAATTGATAATGAAGGATGCGAGGATGCCGGCGGTGATGGAGAGCTGGTAGGTAGCGCCCATTCTTCCGCGGATGGCCGCGGGCGCAACCTCTGCGATGTACATGGGGGAGAGTACCGACACGGCGCCTACGGCAAGGCCACCCGTGAAACGGGCCGCGATCAGCAGGGCGAAGGTTGGGGCGAGGCAGCAGGCTGCGGAAGAGACGACGAACAGGAGCGCGACGTAAGCAAGGATGCGCCTCGGCCCGTAACGTTCTGTGAGCAAACCTCCCACGATCGAACCGAGAATGCAGCCGAAGAGCAACGAGCTGTATGCCCATCCGAGGGCAAGGTCTCCGAGATTAAAGTGCTGCACGAGAAAGGGTCCTGCACCGACAATGATGGCGATATCGAAGCCGAACATGGCGCCGCCGAGGGCCGCGGTGGCAGCCAGCAGAGTGATTTGCAACTGCTTTCGCCTGTTTGTTCCAGTCATCGCTTGCGGGTCAGTCATTGTTGTTCCGGTTTAGTTCCAATCTTCGTCTTTCTGATCCCATCCGGGGTGATCATGATGCTTCTCTACGCGCCTCGTTGATCTCTGAACGGTACGCTTGAGCGCGGCGGGCTATGGGCCCATCCGGCTGTTCACATGCGGCAGCACTGACTAGATCGCTTCCAACGCCGATGGCGAGACAACCCGCACGCAGGTAGTCTCCGGCATCGTGCAGGCAGACGCCTCCCATGGGGAGTAATTCGATCTGAGGGAATGGCGCACGGATGGATTTGATGTATGCCACGCCGCCCATTGCGCTGATGGGAAAAATTTTTACGCAATCCGCACCCGCGTTCCACGCCGTCTCGATTTCGGTGGGAGTCAGGGCGCCGGCGAAGATGGGGACTTTCTGATGCCGGCACATCTCGATGGTGCTGACATTGAGAGATGGAGTGACGATGTACCGGGCTCCCGATGCGATACACTGCGCCGCCATTTCAGGGTTGAGGACCGTGCCGGCACCGATCAGCATTTCATCGCCGAATGCGGAGGCGACCTGCTGCAGGATGGAGAGAGCGTTGGGCATGCTCATGGCGATCTCCGCAACGGCGATGCCGCCCTCGGCAAGTGCGGCGACCGCTCGCAGCGCCTGCGTCTCCGTAGCCACTCGGACGGCGGGAACGATGCCGCATGTTTTGATTCGTTGCAGCACTTCAGCTCTGTCGGTCATGAATCCTCTCCGCTGGACGCGCTGCGATTAAGCGATGTTGACTTCGATCCATTCCAACGGAGCGCCCGCGGCATTCCGTTCGGCAACGACCAGTCTGATTCGATCATCGATGATGCCGGTTTCGGGTCCGGTCTCCTGGTGGCCGCCAAGATAGTGAAAGATGACCTCTGCTTTCGTCCCCGCCCCGCGACGAATCGTTATGGAGCCGCCCCCGTAAGGGACAATGGCGAGTTTCTCGGACTTGGCGATGCTTTGACGCGTTCGTGACGCCACAACCACGGGCACATCGCAATGCACTGCATCGACGATCCGCGCGTCGTCAGCGCCATGCGCGAGAGATGTGGTTTGCCATGAGTTGGAGGGCCGCTGTGCCAACAGGACCAATTCTCCTTCTTCAAAGCGGGCCCAGGAGTGTGGGTGCGCTCCGCGGGCGGGAGCTTCGATCTGGTAATCAACTGGCGCCACTTCGAAGTCTCCGGTGGATCGAATGGCGTGCGTAAGGCCGTTGTACCTGGCGATGATTTCGGGCGTTCCGCTCTCGCCGCGCTCGTCGCCACGAAAGTCATTCATGGAGCCGATGGTGCCCAGCGCCGCCGCATCAAACCAAATGCTGGCTGCACTGGTCCAGTCGTAACCCGATGAACTATAGGTGGGAATCCCGAGCCGGCCGAGAAGACTGCTGAAGAAGAAGCGCCGGTTGGCTTCGAGATCGTACTCGCCGGAGTTCTCGAACAGATCATCGGGGCTGTATAGATCAAAGTAGTCAAGGAAAAGCGGCGAGAGTTGATAGTACATCACCACGAGGTCCGGGTTTTCTTCCCGCATGGCTTTGATTAGGACGTCCAGACCCTTCCACATCAGGCGCTCACCGGACCACTGCTTGTCTTGAGGGCCGGCTACGGAGACAGCAGGCATTTCGTAGCCGAAGTCAAACTTCAGCAGATCCGGCTTGTACCTGCGCACAAAGCTGCGAGCGACTCTCTTCAGGACCTCGGCTACAACAGGCTGGGTGAAGTCGAGGATGTAGTACTGCCGCTTTCCTTCGGAGTTGGTAATTTCATAAGGCTCTCCATTGGGCCGCTTCAACATGTGATCGGCAGTGAGGCCGAGGCTGGCGGGTTCTTCGCAGCGCATCAAAGCAGCCCACAGGCCGATCTTGTGCCCCTCGGATCTTGCGTGATCGAGGAACTGTTCGAAGTGGGGCAGACGTTCCGCGGAGTGTTCGAGGTTGCCGTACTTCCCTTCCCACTTGTCGTCGATAGAGAACATGCGGGCCTGCATGCCGGAGGCCTTCAGCTCGCTGTAGATTTCATTGAGATAGGCTTCGTCGAGATTTGCATTGCCCTTGCTGCGATCGACCTGCGATCCCCAGGTGCAGAATTGCGGGCTCAAGGCCGCGGCCAGTTTCTTCTCGGAGGGTTTAGCTTTTTGGATCACGCCCGCGCTCAAAAGGCCCTGGTAGTAGCCTGCGATGGCCTGGTAGTAGTCGGGGGCGACGGACCAGAGGAGTTCAGCGCCGAGTTTGAGCGGGCCGGGACCGCGGAGGTGATGCCAGAGATCGCCTCGGTAATCGACCCAGAGACTGCTCCTGCCGTGCGCGAGGCGGAGGTAGAGATCGCCGCCGGGAAGGCTTGCGAGTCCACAAGAAAAGGCGCTGGATAGATGATCGGTGTAGGCGTTTCTCAGCGCGCCGTTAGGATCGCCCGCACTGAAGCCGCAAAAGTAGTGGACCGGCAAGCCCCACTGCTGCGAAGGGCCGCCGGACGATGCTCCGCGACCCAGCCAGAAATCTTCTTCCAGACCGACCTGGTCGCGCACGATGGGGCTAACGGTAGAAGCTTCACTGATGCCTGGGACGACAAAATAAGTCGCATGGAGGGCGGCGCTGGGAACATCAGCTGTAACGTCTGCGAAATAATGAAGGCTGACGATGTCCTGGTCGCCGTCGGCGCTGTAGAGGACCGGCTCGGTCCAGATGCCGTGCTCATCAAAGCGCCATGTGACAGACGAGCGAGCCTTGCCGTTTACGCCCTCATACACGAAGGTGATGCGATTCCCTTCCCGGCGCGGCTCCAGGGGGCGACCGAGGATGCAATTTCTGGACTTGGCGTCTCCAGCCTGGGCGACTACGAGTGCCGGCTGTACTCGTCCGGAGGCGATCAGCCGCCGCTTTGAATCGGACAAGCGGAACGTGTCGTTCTGTAAAGAGTACTGCCAGAGGTAGGCGGCATCGGTGACACGAATCTCATCAGAGGATGCCGATATTGCGGGCGAGAAGACGGAAGCGCGCAAGGTGCGGGAAACTGCGCCGAGTGCAAAGCCGGAGGACAATTCTACGAATCTGCGTCTGGTCAGGTTGCGCATAGTTCTTTACAGTCCAGGTGGGATCGTTATGCAGAAAGAATAGTAACTGATTATGACGTTATAAGGAAGCAGTTGTAGATCACAGCTGCTGTCGACAACAGTATCAGTGGACATAAGTCGCTGCATTTTAGGTCTTTCGTTCCATGACGAATATTGTTATGATGAATCATGCGGAACAGCGCTGCGCTTCGAATACCGCTCTATGTGCAAGTGCGGGAGCGGCTGCGGGATGAACTCTCCCCGCTGCCTCCCGGGACGCTTATTCCGACCGAGGCTCAGCTTGAGGAGAGGTTTTCGGTCAGCCGGATCACGATCCGCCGGGCGGTGGACGATTTGGTGCTGGATGGGATGCTGGTGCGTCAACAAGGGCGCGGGACATTCCGTGAAGCGCCAAAGCTGGTGCATGAGCTGAACGCAATCACGAGTTGGACAGAGCAGTTGAAGGACTTGGGCTACGAACCGCACACGGCTGCTCAGGAAGTGAGCGAGATCGCTGTGCCGAAAAAGATAGCGCAGCTTTTGCAGCTCTCGCTGGATGAGAAGGTGATTCAGCTTCGCCGCACTCGTTTAGCAAACAACGAACCGATTACGCTGATGGTGAACTATCTGCCGAGCCGCAATGTTCCGGGATTTCTCGAACTGGGACTGCAGACGGAGTCGCTGTATGAGTGCCTGCGCGAGCGCTACGGCTATTCCCCGGTGATGGCTACCGACACGGTGGAGACGCGGCCGGCATCCGAGGCCGAGAGCGAGCGGCTCAAGATTGAGCCGTGGTCGCCGGTGCTGGTGGTGACCCGGGTTGCGCATATGGAAAATGGGCGGCCTTTCGAACTTGCGGTAGCTGTGTCCCGAGGGGACCGCTATGAGTACAGGGTGAAGCTGCAAAGCCGCAATAAGGTTCTACCTCCTGATGGGTCAGTGGCCGATTAGAGGCACAGCCGAAGCGGCCGACTCGGATTTCTCACCGCCCAACAACTGGCATTTCGATGCGAGTTTCCCGCCACCTCCTGACTCCCGCTCCATCCACGAGCTCGCGAAGATGTAGCCGCACGTCTCAGCCCACCTGAGTATCCAGTGCGGAGTTAGCCTCTTCCACCTCTTAATGCCGGCCAATTCTCGCCCCTAGCTGCATAGCAGCGCCCGCCACTGCCCCCGCCTTCCTTCTAGTCTCCTTGATCGAAATGCCTCGCGGCAGCACTGCGCAGAAGGGTCTGGCTGCGAGGACTCGCCCCGAGGCATTTCCGATCAAGGCTAACGACTATACGCTCAAGCGAATCTTGCATGTGCCGTGACTGCACGGATACGGGATCCGGATCGACCGATTTCCAGCTTCTGTGATTGCGCCTGTAAGTCGTGGTCGAAGCGAAGGCGGTGGCTCGCAGATCCGAAACGCCGCGGAGTTCACCCAACAGGACCTTATGAACTCAAGTAAATCAGCGTTGATCCGGTCTGCATGGGTAGTAGGCATAACCTGCGGGAAGCCCGGGGAGGCCGCTGTCCTGGAGCGCAGTCGTCTCCAGAGAGTGAACGCGACTCCAGACGATACCTTCCAGCCCGCATGAAAATTGATGTTTATGCCAACCCCGGACGCATTCTAACCGTCTGCATCGGAAAACAATCATAAGATGCTTATGATCATTTCTTGAAAGCCGTCAGCGGACTCAAGGGTCACGGTAATCGCGACGGTTGACTTCGCGGAGGGCATCTTCGTGTCCTTGCTCTGCGGCCATGCGGGTCCAGAATCGATATTGCGTATAGTCGTGCTCGACGCCGAGACCCACATCGTAGAGGTGGCCAAGCTGGAATTGCGCTTTGGCGCTGCCTTGTTCCGCAGCGCGGCGATACCATAGCGCGGCCTGAGTGTAGTTGCGCGGTACGCCGTGGCCAAGGTAGTAAAGGTCGGCGAGCCGTTGCTGGCCGTCCATAAAGCCTTGCGATGCTGCCAGCCGATACCAGTGCGCAGCTTCGGCTTCGCTTCGGGCGACTCCTTCACCTTTTTGATACATGAGGCCCAGGTTGTATTGTGCCCAGGCCAGTTCCCCGTCGGCGGCGCGCTGGCACCATTCAAACGCGGCGGCGAAATCGCCTGCGCTGTAACATCTGAAGCTCAAATTGGCCTGGGCATACACGTGGCCCTGCTCTGCCGCCGTTCGCTCCCAGCGCGCAGCCTGCGCGTCGTCTTGCGGCACGCCCTTGCCGGCGTCGTACATGGTGCTCAGGATGTATTGCGATTCGGCGTGACCTTGGCCGGCGGCCTCGCTGAAGCTTGCAGCCGCTTCCGGGAATCGGCCCGCGTTGTATTCAGCCACGGCTTTTTGGTAGGCAGAGTTTGAAGACGAATTTGCGGCGTCGCGCCGGCCGCGGGCGAAGATGCTGGAGCGAACGGAGTGGAGCGCCAATGCGCCGCCGGAAGGGAGATGCTGCAGTCCGGATTGAGCTCTATCTTCCATGGGCGCTAACCTGGCGGTGGACAAACTCCAACCGGTACTGAGCATCGGCGATGCGCTCGCGCAGGCTGACTGCGAGTTCCGCGAGCAGATCGCGATCTTCCTGGGAAGCGGCCTGGGCATCGCTGTACAGCTGGCCGATCTCGCTTCCAAGAAGCGCCTCTTGTTCGCGATCGAGCGCGGCAATGTCTCGCTCAGCATGTTGAATCTGCCGCGCGAGACGAGGCAATGCCAGCCCGTCGCCCTTGTCGGCCATTGAGGTGTTGACCTCGAAGTGATCGTCCAGCAGACGCTGCAAAGTCTCGGCGTCGCCGCGACCGTAAGCCTGGTTGGCGCGGGTCATGAGCAAGGTGAAGTGCTGTTGTTCCGCCTCGTCACTGGCAAAGTCAGGGTGGATGCGCTTTGCCACCTCGCGAAACAGCGTCTTGAGACTGGGCGGCGGGTCAAACTCGTCGGGCTCCTGGTCGGCGCCAAATGCGGCTTCGTGGGTTTCCTGGGCACGCTGACGGGCTTCCTGCGCACGCCGGCGCGCAGAGTCCGAGTCGTACAGATCGACTTCACGCTCGGTGATTCGGGCCGTAATCTCGTCGAGTTCCGCATAAAGAACGCCGACCCGCTGGAGATAGCGCACTTCGAATGCCTTTAACCGAGAGCGAATCTGTGCGATGTCGTCTTCGCGTCCGGCAAGCGCGGCCCGGACGGCAACAAGCCGCTGGCGCATTGCGGCGAGACTCGCGGCGTCGGGATTGGGCTGAAGGATGATTTCGGCTGGCATAAGGCCGCGTCTAAGCCGCTCCTGGTCGGGACTCCGCCAGGTTGAACTCCAGGTAGACATGCTTGCAGGAAGACGTCACCCAACGGCGGATGCATGCTGGCAGTATACCGGGCACGCTGTCACGAACCGAACCACGCGGCAGATGGATAGACAGTCGGTCCTAGTGCTGGCCCTGCTTCGATTCCCTGGTGATTGCGTCCGCGGCGTTGCCGGCGACAACCCAGCTTGCCGACCCGGCGACGACCGCTTCGTCCTCGAACCACAGGAATCCGAAGTCGTCGATGCACTCTGGAAAATCCGGCTTGATGATGATGTATCCGGGAATCACGGCGCCCGGAATGTAGGCATTGTCGGCACGGTTGTTGCTGTACGTCTTAGTCTTCGAGACCGTACCGACACCCGCCACATACGAGGTGCTGGATACCGGGTGCGTGCCGAGAATGTAGTTGACGGCGCGAAGTGTGTATTCAGGGCCCACAAGGTCCGGAAACGCTTTGTGCAGGAAGTACATCCGTATGGCCATGTCAACTACGGCGCCCGACCCGCCCCACGTGCCCAGGCTTGGGGGCACGCCGAACGGAGTGGCGCTCAACTGTTTGTCCAGAGCCGCCATGTATGTCTTCACGGCTTCCCGCATCTGATCTTTCGCGCTCGCGTCCAGGTAAGGCAGCGCCCTGACTGCCGTCCAGCCACGAAAGTCCATCTGCTGCGGGGTGATTATCTGGGGGAACAACTCCTTGACACGGGACCTGTAAGGCTCAGCGCCATGTGTGGCAATGGTCAATTCCAGGGCCGCGGCCCAGTCTTGTGCGACTCCAAAGCCGGCACGGCCCGGACCGGCCGGTGGAGCTGGTGGCGCGGCAGGGGTGCCGGAACCGGTCGGAGCGCCAGATACCGCGCCTTGAGATGCAGCCAGCACGCCGCCTCCCGGAGCGCCTGCCGGGGCCGCCCCGCCTAAGCCGCCGCCGCCGGGATTTTGGGTTGGATGAGCCTTCTCATCGTTCCATGCCTTGATCGCGGTATCGAGGCAGTCCTTCGCCATCGCGTCGTCATAACCTTTCAGTACATCGGCCGACGCAGCCAGCGCTGCGATGGCATTCCACTGAAAAAATGGATTCGTAGTGGAGAAAATCCAGCGGTCGTCCGGTTTGCCGGAGTAGTCGCCCTTCACCTCGTTCGGGCCGAGTTTCGGATCATAGATTCGCCCGTCGGTTTTCGATGCTGCGTCTCCCAGGTGGGTGTACTGGCGAAGATCTGGCTCATGAGTGCCGCGGATTGCGTGGCCGATATTGTGGAACTGGGCCAGGATGAGCAGTGCCCCGTGCTTGACTTGCTGGACTGTATCCGGCACGCCATCGGGACGGTGCATCTCGACCTCACGCGAGGATTCATCCACCGTAAGCTCGTCGTACTTGAGATCGAATGAGCGATATGCCAGAGCCAGGCTTTGAATCACGCTCAGTTGCGCCGGCTCTTCCAGGTCGTAGTCGCCGGCATCATACCAGCCGCCTACATTCATTCCGGGGATGTGGTCGCCGCCTCTGTACTTCCCGTCCGTTGCCGTCGCCTGGTTCCAGCCGTCGAATTGCTCTCCAACCACGGGCGCCAGGCGGCCATCATCCAGGTGGGAAGCGGCATGCCACACGTGGTAGCCTTCGCGAACCGAAACGTGATCCATCTGCTCGGCAAGGTGATGGTCCAGGCTGTCCTGCCAGACATTAGCGTAAGCGTCCTCGGAGATGGGGAAAGGCGCCGTACGCTGGTCAGCGTATTCGATGACATAAAGACCAGGGTCCTTGACCGGGGTGAAGTCGAATTTCGAATAGACATAGCGCAGCCAGGGCATTGCAGGTGTGATCGGCCCTTCAAACTCCTGCTTGTACGATCCGTCCCCCATGAGGCGCAGCACCTTGGCCGTCTTCGGTCCGGCGTACTTCGGATCCAGTTCCAGTACTGCCTCCTTGGAAAATCCCGGCGCATAGCCCACCTGACTGTGCGCGATCATCGGCGGTCGTATCCAGTTCGGAATCACATCCGGCCTGATGTGCCATACGATGGCGCCTGCAGTCTTTCCCGAGGGGATCAGTGACCGCAACACAAACCAGCCGTTCTGCGCGCGGTCGCGTCCATCGAACAACATCAGATCCGCGGTATCCGACTCGACGCGGACCCGGGCCAGCGCATCGTCAACTCCCAGGGTGATGCTCCTGCCCTGGGCGAACGGCAGCGGCTGAGTGTATCCCTTGGCTTTGTCCCAGTCCTCCAGGTAGTACGCCTTCTTAGGCTCATCGGCCAGCGGCAACACCTTGACCATCGGATCGTTGGGCGTGCGCGGGAAGATGCCGGCTTTGGTTCCGTCCACCAGGTAAGCCTTGCCCATGTAGATCGAGGGCAGGAACTCCAGGTTGAAGCCTGCCCGCCCCGCCAGTTTCTGCGGCAGGGGCTTGTCGAGGTTGATGCTGACCTTCACCCCGCCCGGCTCCGCCGCGACTTCCAGGGTGTAGCTGAGATCGAAGGTTGGGAACGCGAGGCTGGCGGTGAGCCGGTTGCTCGCCTTATCGGCCTGGCGCCCTTTAAGTGTTGCCACCAGGTCCCACTGCTCGGGCGTCGGCATCAGGCGCACGTCGCCGTTGGTGGCGATCCGCTGGCCGTGGAGAATCATCTCCATGGCCGTGTTCTTTTGGTCTACGAAGACAGGATGGTACGTGCTGTCGTAGAGAAAGACGCTAAAACCTTGAGTGTCGAGATAGTTCTTGTCGGTCACCTTCATATCGAAATTGGCGCCGAACAGGCTGGATCCGGAAGCGGCCAAAGCTAAGGAGAGACACACTTTGAATCGGGTAAGCATAAGGTGCAATCAGATTACTCCTTCGCCCAGAACCTGGACACGCCATGCACGCCGGCTCGGTCTATTCCTGCGGCGAGGCGGTTGGCGCGAAGCCGGGCGAGGAGCCGCGCATGCTTCATTTGAATGTCTCTACTCGTTGCCCCACTGCACGTCCAGAGGAGGCAGACCCACTGCGTCAAACCGCTCCAACTCACCATCGCCTGGTCGCCGCGGCCGGATGAGCAGGCGAGGGGTTCGAATGGGCATCGGAACAGCGATCAGGTCAGGATAATCCGCAGTCATACGGTTGTCAGGTTATCGCACTAAACGATGCCCGCACGGATCGTCTGACGTTAGCGCGATAACTATGCTGTCTGCGGCGGCGAGCGCCTTCCCAGTTGCCGCACACCGTCTTCGGTTTCCAGAAACGCCAGCCAGGTATCGCACTGATCGAGCACCTGCTCGAGGTCCGGCTCGCTGAGAACCATGCATGCGGTGGAGAGCGCATCGGACTCAGCGGCAGTATCGGCGAGGATCCAGGCGCGCTTTTGACGCATCGCAAGGCCGCCGGTACGAGGATCGAGAATATGCGCTCCCTGGACCGCCAGCCCTGAACCGCTCAAGGAAGCGTGATTCAGTAAGAATCGCTCCGTGGCACCGTCCTCACCCAGGCCGCATGACCAGCCGGGACTATCGGCTACAGAATCTCCGGCGAGTATGCTGCTGCCGCCCGCGACCAGCAGAAACGCGGGACAATCCCATAAGTTGAGCAGTTCGCCCATGCGGTCCAGAGCAAATCCCTTGCCGATGGCGCCCAGATCGAATCTTAGTGTGCCACTTACGCAGCGAATCCCGCGCTCGTCCGTCAGTAATTCCCACTGCGGAAGGGAGCTCTGGGTTTTCATAGCGTCCGGCGTCGGGCTGAAAGCGCTTCGGGTGACCTGTTCCATTCTTCTCGCGATCTCCAGGCAGGCAAAGGCGGGCTCACTCAGGCGCATCTTCTCGCCGGGCGCAAGACCCGCTGCCTGGGTGATGTCGCTGTTGACGCGAAAGCGGCTCAATCGCGATTCGAGGGTATCGACCAGATCAAACGCGGCCTGCGCGGCCTGCGCGGCATACGTTCGTTCGCCATGGGCAATGCGCACCTGAAAGTGGGTCGCCATGGCGGCGTGGTTGAATTGATGGATATCGGCCATACGGTTTTATTTCGGTTGAGGCGACCACAACAGGATGAGTTCGCCCGGCCTCACTCCAAAGAACTCCGGACGAAAGTCCCGCAATCGATCGGAATACTGTGCAGCTGCTTCGGTGGAAGTTACAAAGAAATCCGCATCTGTCACCTTCTGCCCAGGCTGCCAGAATCCCACCTCGTCAAATTGGCGGAGGTACCACGGTAGCGGCCACGGATCAGAAGCGATCACCGCGATGCGTGGCTTGATGATGCTATTCCGGCGCGCCAGATCCGCGATTTCCGCCGGAAGCCCGAGGATGTCGTCTGAAGTATGGGCATAGGCATATGGGTTACTTTCGTCGGCCGGACGGAGAAACACGCGCAGGCGCGTATCGTGTGCGATCAACACGGACGCGAAGATCGCAAGCAAGGAGAAGACCGCAGCCGCTGCGCTCCAACGTAATTTCCCTGCAGTCCAACGCCAGAGGCTCTCGACCGCCACCGCCGCGAATATTGCCAGCGGAAGCCAGAGGCTCAGCACCAACCACGGTGTCTTATATGGAATCAGGCTGTAAATCAGGGCGACCGCCAATCCGTAATACGCGAGCCACTGACGCGCCGAGGTATCGCGCTTTCTGATCGTCATGATGAGCCCGAGGCAGGCAAGAGCAAACAGAAGCGCGCCGGACCATCCGCCGGTGAGAATACTGCCGTAGTACCACGAGGGCTTCGCATGGCCTTGCCCTCCCGCCCGCGCCAGGACATCGGGAGCGGCGCGCATCAGGCCAAGCAACCCATCTTTTTTCGTGCCAAACCATGTGAAAAGAATCAGCAGGACGGCGACGAAGCTGCCGGTCACACCCAGCAGCGGCCAAGCGCGCAACCGCCATTTAACCGGTTGGCTGCGTAAGTTGAGAAACCAGAACAAAACACCAGCAGCGCAAAGCGCCAACCCGTTGAGGATCGCGGTTTCCTTGCATGCGAGCATCAGCCCTGCGCATGTGCCGGCAAGCACTGCGTGGATCACCAAGCGCGACTTGCAGGCATGCCAACCCGACAGTATAAGTCCAAACGTCGCGGCACAGAACAACGGCTCATGGATGAAATATCTGTCGTAATACACCGGCAGCGGGGACACTGCGAACAGCAATGCCGCGAGCAGACTGGGCACAAATCCCAACATGTCGGTGGCAGCGCCAAAGAGGAGAATGGTGATGCTCCCCGCCACCACCGATGTGAGCCTCAGCTTCGACTCGGTGAGGCCGGAGAATGTCTTCGCTCCCTGTATCTTTGCCAGGGGAAGAGCGAGGGCAGCCAGCGCGGGCCCATGACGATCCTGCGGATCATAGGTGAATGTCTGCCCGGAAAGTAGCTGCCCGACGACGTAAGCATTAACGGCTTCGTCGGTGTGCATGGGCCGCGCATCAAGTTGCGGAAGGCGAACAGCCAGTCCGATAAGCACAACAAAGAAGAAGGCCGGCCAGCGAGCCCAACTCCAAGGACGGGCCACACCCTTCATCAGAGCCTGGCTCGAACCAGCGGTCTCATGCAGCAGGCTTGCCCCACACTTCAACTTCAATGTAGTCGTTCAATTTGTTGGTTGTGTTCCCGTTGCTGTACAGGCGGACATAGCGGCCCTTGGCTCCCTTGGCGTCGATCAGCTTGCCCTGGTAAGTTTCGACGTAATTGAGGTCCTTCCCCGCGCCGGCCCCGACATCGTTTTTGAAGTCATTGTTAAAGATGGTGGTCACGCCTGACTTGAACGCAGGGTCATCCGACACCTGGGCCACAACGTCGCGATAGACACGAGCCTGGGAGTGAAAATGCCAGATAAGCACGGCGTAGATATCTGCGCTCTTGGCCAAGTCGATCTGCACCCATTGTTTCCCTGGCCCCAGCTCTACCCACGAACCCTCGTCCCCGGCCTTGTCGCCGTCTGTGACAAGGTCCAGGGTTCCGACGACGGGACTGTTGTCGCTGGACGTAACCTTCTTGCCCTTGGCCAGGTTGACGGTGCCCGGGGGAACCATGAAGTCGGGACGCTTGCCCTTCATCGGCGGTTCAAGATTGGGTACATTAAGCGGGACCGGCGTGCCGACAAAGAGTGGGCGAGGCAATTGGGTCTTTAGCGGAACTTTGTCCTGTGCCAGGGCGGAGGCGGCAACGAGCACCGCGGCCACGAGGGATAGTCTGCGGGAAAGGATTAGTTTCATCGGCCTCAAGCTTTCACTTCTTCGCTGGTGATGATTAATTTCTTCTCGGCGGCTACGGCTTCGTTAGCTTTGTGAATAACGTATTCACTCGAAAAAGCCTCATCCGCCGGACAGTTCAACTTCGCCGTGCCCCGGATTGCGTTGAAAAAGTTTTCCAGGTGCGGCTGATGCGGAGGTTTATTGAAGAAGACGGGAATTTCATATTCCGCAAGTTGCGCGGTTTCCCGCACGTCCACCTTGGTGGCGTCTGCGACTGCTGCCTGTTTTGCGGCCACATATCCTTTCTGCAACAGGTCGTCCCATGAAACCGCATCGGCGCGAGCTTCGCGATAGATAGCGCAGATCGAAGGGTCTTCGGACATCTTGATGGTGCCGTCATCGCCCATGAAGGATTCAAAATAGCCGCCGCCGGCGCTGGTCGTGGTCTGTACCTGGTAGAACGCTCGTACGACCCCCTGGGCCTGGGGATACTCGTAGATGACCATGGCATTGTCGTACCAGTCGTGGTTCTGGAAGTAATCCAGACCGCCGCTCGCGACCACGGACTTGGGAGTGCCCCCCATCCACCAGTTGAAAATATCGATCTGGTGCGCTCCGAGGTCGGATAACGGGCCGCCGCCCAATCCTTTATACCAGCGCCAGTTGCGGAACTGGTGCATGTCCTTGTAGCCGTACTTGGCCAGCATGCTCGCCGGCATTTCAAATTTTTTGGGCCAGCCGAAGTCTTCTTTTACCGCGCGATTCCATTGCCCCTGGATGGCGGTGAGCCGGCCGCAAAACTTGGCCTCGTGCAGCAACCGGTTCAAGGTGAATACATAGCGAGGGTTGCTGCGGCGTTGATGCCCGATCTGCAACAGCTTTCCGGTTTCGCGCATGGTTTGCACCATGGAGCGCGCACCCTCGATGGTATTGCTCATCATCTTTTCGCAATAAACGTGCAGGCCGGCTTTGAGGCACGTGTTGGTCATCGGCGCGTGCCATGAATCCGGGGTCGCTATGAAAACCGCTTGCAAATCCTTTTCTTTGGCAAGGAGGTCCTCGTAGTTTTCGTAGGCGCGAACTTCGTTTCCGAGCTTCTGCAGGTAGCGCTTTCCCTCGTCCCGGTGGTAGTCCCAGATGTCGCACAGGGCTACAAGCTTGACGCTCTCAATATTGAGCAGGGATTCGAGGAGGATCTTGCCTTCCTCGCCATAGCCGATCAGGGCCACGTTGATGGTGTTCAGCGAAGACTTGGTGGCGGCAGCCTTCTGTTCCCCGGGGTTGGCCTTGCAGGCTTCCAGCAGCATGCCCGCGCCGGCCGCCGCAGTTGCGCTCAGGAATTCACGCCGATTCAACGTGTCTACCATTTTTTCAGAACCGCCAATCGGTTGTAGCGAGCAAGTAGAAATGCGGCCGCCACCAGGCCGATGTGAATGCCAAGCCAGGCCACGCCATCGTTCTGATCGATCAGGATAAGCCCGACCGTCAACGCAACGTAGAGGGCCGCCTGGGCGAGCAGCGACAAGCGAGTGCCGAGGCCGATGATGAGCATGACCCCGGTCAGAATAAATACCGGACCGAGCATGCGATCAAACAGCACCAGCGCGAATTTTGGGAACAGCGGTTCGTGAGCGAACTTGTCTCTCAATGCAGCCGGTATACCCGCATAGTTGGCCAGTGCGTACGACTTGACACTGACATTGACCATCACGCCGCTGGCATCCGGCTGGCCGGTGGTGGGGTCAATGAGCGGCATCGCCACTGATTTATATGCGGCAAATTTTTGAATGCCGACAAACAGGGCGCGCACGCCCAGCCAAAGGCGCAAGGCCCAAAATGCAAAGGTGTAGTCCCAGTGGGCTGCGCGGCCTGACGCCGCCCATGTAGCGTCCACGCCAGCGGGACGCCCTCTGTCGATCTCAGAATCAACTGCAGAACTCATTACAAAGCCTCCGCCGCAGACCGCCGCGTGGAACGCGCCGGCCGCGGTGTAACAGGTTTTAGCTCATCTTCCAGGGACCGCGGTATTCGCGGGTCATCAGTCTGCTGGCTTCCGCATCGCCGATGATCTTTTCTTCTTTCACATCCCAGCGGATCTTTCTTCCCGTGAGCATTGAAATAAGGCAGAGGTGGCCGGGAATCGCCGAGTGGTGGCCGACTTCGACGGGAGTCACGGTCGCCTGCCGGCTGCGAACGCAGTCGAGGAAGTTTTGCTGGTGATCGGCCGACGTATAGAGTTTCACCTTGCGCTGTTCCCGGGGCAGGTACTTCCCTTGCTTCCAGGCGGGATTCGAGGCGTCAAATCCCTCGCGGTCTACCCAGACCCAGCCCTCAGTGCCAATCCATTTAACCCCCGACTTGATGTCCGGATGGCCGCCCGCAATGGTCATGGTGATGTTGCGCGGATATTTCAATTCAAACCGGTATGTCGGGGCGGTATTCCACACCGCATTGGCCGGCGGCAGCTCGCCACTGCCTTCAACCTCCGACGGGCCGGAGTGGTCGAAGTCGAGCCCCCAGTGGGCGATGTCGCAATGATGTCCGATCCAATCCAGCAGCTCACCGCCGCCGGTGTTGTAATTCCAGCGCCAGGATTTGTGCGAACGGGCCCTGATGTAGGGCTCCATCCTGGACGGGCCCACCCACATTTCATAGTCCAGCTCTTTGGGTGGGTCGGAGACCAGCAGATTCCACGCCGGTGATCCGGGCACAATCTTCTCCAGCGTGGCGACGTTCTGACCCGCGGACGTCAGTTTCGCCAGCGCATCCTTGCTAACGTCATCGAAGTCCGAGTTTCCGCCGGGCAGACCTACTTCGACGTGGGTCACCGTTCCTATGAGCCCGTTGCGTACAATCTCCGCGGCCTTGTGAAACATGGGAACCGAGCGCTGCCAGGATCCCATCTGCCACACAATGTCGTTCTCGCGAACGGCGCGCACGATCGATTGCTGTTCAGCGATCGTATGCGCGAGAGGCTTCTCGCCGTAGATGTCCTTTTTATGCCGGGCGGCCTCGGTGGCGACAAGCTCATGCCAGTGGTCCGGCACCGCGATCATCACGGCGTCGATATCTTCCCGCGCCAGCAATTCGCGATAATCGTGGTAGCCCTTGCAATCCTCGTTGCCGTAGGCGTCATTGACCTTCTTGACGGCGGCTTGTAGATGATTGGCATCGATATCGCAGGCGGCGACCACCTGGCAATCCGACAACGACAGAAACGCTTCGGTGTTGCCGGGCCCTTGCCAGCCCATGCCGATCACGCCCAGGTTTATGCGGTTGTTTGGCGATGTTGGAGGCGTTTGAGCGGCGTACCCGCGAAGCACTGCGGGAAGAACGGCAGCAGATCCCGCAGCTTTAAGAAAGCGGCGGCGATTGAAAGGACGGAGCAAGGGTGAAGAACCAGATTCAGGAGGCATGGTTTATCTGAGTACCACTTCGTTCGGCATATGCCAAGTGATTTTTGTCACGCTCTACACAACTGGGGTCCGCTTGCCCTGTCGATCCTGGTACAAACCGGGTTGCAATCAGTCTCCCCGACTCCCTCATTTAAATTACATCCTTATCCACGTGGTTCGAGGAATTCTGCCCTTTCCACCCCGAATGCGCCGGAAAGGACCACCTGCAAGCCGCTCGACGAACTTCTGGAGGACAGGTCGCTGGAAACCCCCTCTGCCCCCCTCAGCAGTGTAGCAATCGACCCGGATAGGCGCCGCGCTTCAAGCGCCCATAATCCATCAACCGGGGCTACGCTGTCGATCAAGCCCAAAATCGAAGGTCACCTGAGCTCAGGCGGGAGGGTCGGGGTTGATTATGCCGGCGGCATTTGCAATACCTGCACGTGGGAAATCAAGCCGATCTATACTGCGACTCGAAAAGAGCGGCTCGACAATTTCGAACTGTGGGCTGCAACGCTTTCCGGGGGGACTCCCAGCCCCAGGTGCGTTGTCTCTCGTTCGAAGGGGATAAGACTCAATGCGCGGACCAGCAGAATCCTGCAGCGTCGAACTCTAAACGCTTCCGGCACCGGCGCCATTCACGAGTGAATGCCGCGCCAAATGCTTGGACATGTACATGGCCGCATCGGCCGCGCTCAGCAGGTCGTCCCGCGTCAGCCCATTCTCCGGGTACAGCGCAATCCCGACACTCGCAGAGCCGCTGATCTGATAGTGATCGAGCACGAAGACATCGTTGAAGCAAGTTACCAGGCGCTGGGCGACGACTTCAACCTCAAGCCGGCCGGGGACGTTCTGCAAGACCACGCTGAACTCGTCTCCGCCCAGCCGGGCCAGCATATCGCCTGGCCTGAGTTGAAGTCTCATGCGCGCCGACGCCTCTCTCAGATACAAGTCCCCTACCAGATGGCCATATTGGTCGTTTACCTGCTTGAAGTGATCGAGATCGATGTAAATCAACCCGAACTGGCGATTCTGGGCAATCAAATCCTCGACATGCGCGTCCAGGGCCGAGCGGTTGTTGGTGTCGGTGAGCTTGTCAAACTCCGAACGATGCAGCAGGTCTGAGAACAGCACCCGCGTTTCAATTGCCAATGTCGCCAGATTCGATCCCATCGACAGAGCATCGTGCGCGCTGCCCTTCGACGTCTCGACGGCAGCAATGATCGCCCCATGAGTTGCACCTGAGCGGGAAAGTATTTCTTTCCGGGTAACAACGAAATCTTCAGGGATGTCAGGACGAATCCCGATCTGGGATCCGTCGCCCATCTCGCACCAACAGGGGGCGCCGTTCAGGTTGAAAGAGACCAGCTCCACGATGTGTTCGAGGATCTCGGTCAGTCGCCGTCTCGAATTAATGTCCTCAAGGATGCGGCTGCGTCGCCGCTCCATTTCGGCTTCAGCCTCGGTACGGGCGGCAATTGCCGCCGTTTGATAGCGGATGCGCCGTTCGAGAATCCAGCTGCGGAAACCGACTCCCAGCACCACCAGCAGCAATAGTCCGAAAGCGATGACCAGGTTCTTGACGCTCAACAGCGAAGGCCGCGCCATCAACTCAACGTCATCGAAGGAACGCAGCAGGACATGGAAAGCGACCGGAGCGCCAAGCGGATCAGCTCCGTACTCCAGGGTACAGATCCCGGTCACGCGAATCCTCGATCCGACCGCAACGTGTTTCATCTGCGGTAAAGGAGCATTTCCGGGTTCAGGATGACGGAAAATTGCCGAAAAGGGATGCCCATTGGAGTCCAACAGATACTCGTCCTGCGTTGCTCCACGCACACTGGCGAGCACTCTGCCCTCCGTTGAAATCAGGTCGAAGGCATGCGTTCCGCCGGCCAGGGCGGCCCAGTCAAGTGTTGTTGGCCGCACCGGCGCCTGCTCGGCGGTGCCGTGTACTTCACTCAGCGTCAGGGTGAGATTACCGCTGCTTGAATCCGGAAACCCTGTTGCATCAGCGATCTGCCCGATTCGCAGAGGTCCCTCGTAGAGCGTAGTGACCCACAAGCTCTCGCTGCCGTGTTGCAACACCAGTGCGCCGCCCGGCTGATAGTAGGTGATGGCGCCACGGGTCCTGATTCTTTCCGACGTGTCGTCCGACTGGTAACCACGAAGAATTTCATTCATGGGCGTAACCGGCAGCGACAGGGTGTCGGCCTTGGCCGGCTCGATGATCTTCACGTCGGAAAGCCGCGGAACCTCGATCAGAATTCCGACCAGCTGCATCTTGGAGTCGAATTTGCCCGCTGCCGCCCCGGTGACCTCCACGGTCGCGTCACGCAGTTCCTTCAGCCTGGTTTCATCCTGTTCGGCAATGAGCGCATCCACCTTGCCGCCGTCCGTTTGCAGGGTCAGGTAGGTGCCAGACTCGTTTTGCGCCCGGGTTTGATCAGCGCTGCGGACCCGGGCGGTGATGGTGACGCGGACACAATCGAGTTCGGCACGAATGAGTTGCCGGAATGTCGCGCGGACCGGCGTGACCGGTGGGCCACCGTGAAGAAAAGTGACCTGTTCGGCGACCACATCGGGGCGGAAATCCATGTGAGTTTTGCCGCGGACAAGCACGCGATCGCCGGTGACAAATCCCCCGCCCGGGCGTGCATAGACATAGATAGCTAAATCGCCGTCCTGTAAAAACAGGTCGGATCCGCCGTTGTTGTCGTAAAAGGTTACGGTTCCCTCAAACGTGACGGGCAGCTCCTGGACTGCCGCTTGCCGGGAAAGGGACTGGATGGCCTTGATCGACGTGAGCGTGCCGTCTGCGACCAGCGTCAATGGGCACAGCAACATTCCGAACACTGACAGCCAACGCGTCATGGGCTCTCGACAAAACCGAGTGCGGGCTCCCGCAGACCTTTGAACCCTTCATCGGCGCAGACCGAGAGGATGTGAGCAGTCATTCAACCGCGCAAGCGCCTTCAGCTGCATTCCGATAGTTAATCCCATGATAACGCGGTTTTTACGAGTCAGGCGGTTACCTTTGTGGGAGAGAGCCAGCACGTAAGGCGATTTTCCGTTCACGGACCGCATGCTCGATCCCCTTGCCGCAGCGGCATCCATCTGTGGGGAGGGCAACGATTGCTTTAGAAGCCGCCATGAGTCATGGCCTGACCCCTGCAACACCGGTTCTCGAATCCACAAGATTCCATATGCGTTCTCGTGAACTTGAGTCATCACTCCGAGCGCAGCGCCCTCATCGGGTCCACCTGGGAGACCCGCCATGCCGGGACCACACATGCCATCACTGCCGTAACGAACAGGCAACCGACCATTCCAGTGACGACCAGCGGATCGTAAGGGCTGGCTCCGTAAAGCATCGATCGAATCAGCGATCCGGCCACGGCTGCTCCGGCCAGACCAGCCGCAGCCCCAAGGCAGACCGGCATCAGCCCATCGAGGAGCACTAGGCGCAACACCTCGGGCCGCTGCGCCCCCAGCGCGATGCGGATGGCGATCTCGACGGAACGTTGCGCTACCAGATACGACAGCACTCCATAAAGCCCGACGCCGGCCAGGAGCAGCGAGATTGCTGCGAAGGCCAGAATCAGGTTTGCGGCGAAACCCTGCGTGGCCGTGGTCTTGTTGAGGATCTGGTCCATGGTCAGCGCGTTATACACCGGAAGCTCCGGTTCAAGCGCCGAGATCTGCTGCTGAACCGGTATGGACATGGCGAGCGGATCGACCGAGGAATTTACGACAATTGTTGCCTCGCTGGTGCGGTCCGGAATACCGGAGAGAATCGGGAAATACATCGTCGCCGATACCGGCTTGGTGACGTCGTACAGTGTGTCTCCGACTTCACCGAGGATCTCGTAGTCTTCCACTTTGTCATCCCAGCCGGCGCGGACGTGCTTGCCGATGGGGTCGTCGCCTGCAAAGTACTGATCGACGAATTGCTTGCTCACCACAATGTAGTGGTCATTGCGGAGGCGTTCGCGCTCTGTAAAGACGCGCCCACGCAACAGCGGGATCTGCATGACGCTGAAATACTGCGGGTCCGCGGTGCGAGTCAAGGCCACGTATTGAATTGCGTGGCTGGGAGCCGGCTTCTCCACGATGGTGAAGACCCGATCGCCTTCCGGGCCTGCCCCGGGAGCAGTCGAGACAAGCGCCGCCCCGCTTACGCCCGGCAGCCGCCGAACGCGTTCCAGCAGCGAATGGTGGAAGAGCCACACCTTCTCGCGGGTATTGTATTGAATTTCCGGGAGGCCGAATTTCATGGTCAGCACATGATCAATGCGGCAGCCGAGATCCGCAGTGCGCAGGCGCACGAAGCTGTGAAAGAGCAGGCCGGCGGCGGCGAGAAGCGTCACCGTCAGCGCGATCTCAGCGGTCAGCATCACCTTGCGCAGACGGGCTCGCGAAGCGCTTCCGCCAATCGAACGTGATGACTCCCGCAGCGCAGAAAGCGACTCTTTCCCGGTGGAGGAGATGGCCGGAAGCAGGCCTGCCAGCAGCGCCGTCGCCGCAACGAGCCCAAGAGTGAAGGCGAAGACCCACCCATCCACATGAACGGTATCGGCGCGCGGCAAATTGCGCCAGTGTGCGGCCAGCCAGCGCGTGGAAGCCAGAGAGAGCAGCAGTCCCAGTCCGCCGGCGACCACGCAGATTAGCAGGCTCTCGGTCATCTGCTCGCGAATAAGGGAAAGACGACTGCCACCCAGTGCTCCGCGGATTGCAACCTCCTTGCGGCGGGCTGCCGCGCGCGCCACCAGCAGGTTGGAGACATTGAGGCAGGCGATCATCAGCATGCACCCGACGGAGCAAAGCAGAACCAGCAGAGACCTCTTCACGTCCTTGACCAGGTCGTCGATCATGGGGCGTGACCAGACGTCCTCGGCGACAGGTTTTGAAGCATTTGCCAGGTGGATCTGGTATTGGAGCGTGCTGACTTCGCGCGTTGCTGTGCCGACGTTCACGCCGGGCTTGAGCCGCGCCACCACCATGCTCTGGTGGCCGTCGTGCATGCCATAGTCCTCCGGCGTGAATGTCTGAGCGTACGGCATCCAGAACTGGATCCGCGCATCGGGATAGTTAAACCAGTCCGGCAACACGCCAACGACGGTGGTCGGAATGGTATCCAGGTGTATCTGTTTGCCAATGATGGACGGATCACCGGCAAAGCGGCGCTGGAACAAACTCCAGGTGAGCAGGACCACAGGCTCGCCTTTCGGTTGATCCTCGTTTTCCGTGAAGAGGCGGCCGTAAACCGGTGTCACCCCGAGCATCGGAAAAAGATTGGAAGAGCCGCCCGCGCTTTGGACTACCTCGGGCAATTCGGAGCGCACGCCGGAGACGATGCCGCCGTAGCCGCGCATCGCCGCTATATCCTCAAAGCCGTGAGTCTGGCTGCGCCAGTCGCGATAATCTCCCGGCGCAACTGCGTTGTACCCATTGCCACTCTTCACCTCTCGAAAATGTTCATAGAGCATGACCAGGCTGCCCGAATCGCGAAACGGAAGCGGCCGCAGCAGCACCGCGCGCACCATGGTGAAGAGCGATGTGGTCGCACCGATGCCCAGTGCCATCACCACGACAGAAACGATGGCGAAACCGGTAGAACGCAGCAATGTGCGAACTCCATACTTCAGGTCACGGCCAAGTGTGTCGAGGTTGTACCAGTTCCAGGTGGCTCTGACTTGTTCGCGTACCAACCCCGGATTGCCGAAAGCGCGAATCGCTGCCCTACGCGCGTCATCCGGGCTCATCCCGGAAGCCATGTTTTCGCTGATCTGTTGATCGAGATGAAAGCGAAGTTCGTCCTGCAATCGCTGACCAGCCCGGTTGCGGCCAAAGAGCATCCGGATTTGCATGTAAAGCTTATGTCTGGAAGGCATGGCACTGCTCCTTTTAGAGCCGGGGACGATGTGAGGCTTGGTACTCAGGCTTCAGCAACCAGGAAATTGATGGCATTTGAGAGACGCCTCCAGTTGGCGGCTTCTTTTTCAAGCTGGCTTCTGCCGGTCTTAGTCAGGGAGTAAAACCTGACCTGACGTTCGGTCTCGCTTTCGGCCCACCTGGCGCTGATCCAGCCCTGCTGTTCGAGCGATGCAATGCGAGTTAAAGTGAGCCTTGATGGACCTGGAGAACTTCGTTCGAGTCTGCTGAATGCGTTTAGCGATGGCCCAGCCCTGCTCGGGCGCAAGCGAGACGGTTTGGAGGATCAGCAGGTCGACCGTGCCTTGGACGAGATCGCTTGCCGTTCCCATACTAGGTTTATCTACAACACAGTTGTGTAGATAGTCAAGGCATCGTTCTAGAGATTCGACTGATGCTCTGGTTCTCAGCGGAGGCAGCAGGCTGCCTCGTTTGCCGCTTCCGGGGAACCTGTTGTCTAAGGATGTCGTCCTTCGCGTAAATGAGATAAGAACTGAGGGCCTAGAAGCGGTCTCATAAACCCGCTCGCCGTTCTAACCTGACAAGATGCGGCGGGAAGCGGTGGACTCGGAGAGTATTGCTTCGATTGGTTATTCGCCGGATGGGCAGGCGCTGGAGATCGAATTTCGGGAGAGTAGAGATGTCTACCGCTATTTCGAGGTGTCGGCCGGAGGGCATGCCGAGTTTATGGCGGCACCGTCCAAGGGCAGTTATCTGAATCAGTTTTTCAAGGCGAAGGGCCACCACCACATAGTAGTGAAGCGAGGGAGGAGACCGTAGATCAGATGTGGCGCAGCAGTATGTGAAGGCAAGCCAGATGTGAGAAATCCAGGAAATTCTCGATGTGGTATTCCCATCGGGTGACGAGGCGGCGGAAGTTGTGGATCCAGGCGAAGAGTCTCTCCACCTTCCACCGTCTTCGGTAGCGGCGCAACCCTGCCCCGGTCTTGGGTTTTGCGCCTGCGCCGCCGGTTGGGCGCGATCAACTCGATTCCGTACTCCTCGGCCAGTTTCGTATCGAGCGGATCCCGAGTCGTAGGCTTTGTCGCCGACGAGCCGGGCGGGGAGTTCGTCGAGGAAACAGCCGGCCAGAACCTCGGTGTTTGCGGAAACCACAGAGCATCTCCAGAATCGCACGATTTCGCCCTTCACCTATCTATGCGACTGGTTCTAGTCCATGAAGATGTCATGGCGTTGTTGAGGAGCGATACGCAGGCCAACATTCGTACCCACAGAGTCGGTCTTTTAAATTGTCGCGAGAGGCCGTAAGATTACGGCAGTACGGCCCAGCCAAAAGACATTGGAGTTTCTTTGCAGACGGAGGCTAAAGAGCCGCACTCGTCGAATCTGACCCCTAGTACTCGGCCTGCCGTGCGCGGGTACTTACCCACCCTCGACGGTTGGCGGGCGATTGCGATCGTCTCCGTGATCCTCTATCACGATAGGTCACATCGAGGGCTTGGTTGGTTCTTTCAGAATGGTCATAACGGGGTCGAGCTGTTCTTCGCCATAAGCGGCGTGCTGATCTGCTGGCGATTGATTGAGGAAGAGGAAACGTTCGGACGGATCTCTCTTCGTGGCTTCTATGTCCGCCGCGCCTTCCGAATCCTCCCCCCGGCGATGCTTTTTCTCGGCGTGCTGGGAGTGTTAGCACTTTGCGGGCTCATTACCGTGGGGTTGCGCGAGTGGCTCAGCGCAGTTTTTTTCGTCCGTAATTACAGCTTCCTGGTCGGGACGACGCGGGGAATGCCTTACTTCACGTCGCATGTATGGTCGCTTTCGGTCGAAGAACACTTCTACCTGATTCTGCCCTCATTGCTCGTAATCGCGGGCAAGGGTTGGCGTGTGCCGGTTTTGGCCGTCCTTAGTGCAATTGTGATCGGGCATCGTTTCTTGGTGTTGCAGACGCGGCCTTGGGAGCACGTTCTTTTCCATACCGACATTCGGCTCGATGCTTTATTGATACCCGCCATGTTCGCGGTCGTCCTTTTACAATCGCCACGACTCAGGGCGAATTTTACGAAATGGTCGCGCTTTTGGCCCCTGGTGATGATGGCCCTGATCGGCATGATGACGGTAGAAATCACGCCTTTCTGGCTGTCGACAAGTTGTTCTGCTCTGATGCCAATCGTCGTGCTCGGATCTGTATTGAACCCTTCGGGAGCGATTGCGCGATGCCTGGAATTTGCCCCCCTGCGATACGTGGGCCGCATTTCCTATAGCTTGTACCTGTGGCAACAGATGTTCTTTGTGGGTCATTTTTATGGGCTTTACCCTTTGGGATGGCTTCAGAGCACACCATTGCGTTTCTGCGCGTTGGCGCTTGTCGCGATGGCCAGCTACCACATCCTGGAGCGTCCGATGATGGGGCTTGGAAGAAGACTCGCCCCGCCTGCCACCGAGGGTCGCCCTTAGTTTTCCCCAATCAAGTTTCCGCGGATTCGAGTTCCGGGTTCGGTGGCGGGCGCGCTCAACAGCCACAGCTTTTTCAGTTTTCTCGCCATTACCCGGCCCTTGCACACTGCTCCCAGGTAGTGTCCTCGGACATGAGCCGAACACTTTCGATTACGAGTTGGAATAAATCGGTTCGCCGTGTCAGTTTGTTCCCGCAACGGCGACGTTTGAACCGGCACTCTGAAGGGCTTTGCGCCGGCTGACTTCCGCGCTCCACAGCTCGAATTGCTCCCGGGAAAGAGTAATGGAGCATTGCGCGCCGCCCGGTCCCAAGCGCGGATTTTGGAGGCGCGTTTGACCGGAGACCCTGCGGCCTGCGCGGATATCCGCAGATTCAACGCTGTCCGGCAGAGAGAGAACGCCGGAGAAGTCCTCAAGTCTCACCGCGTTCGCTCGACTGCGTGCAAAAGTCTCGTTCCAAACGCCAAGGTCAACGCGTATATGCGGGCCGAAGTGAACACCTACGGTAAGAACATCGGCGCCTTCCAACAGATGGGCCCATGCCGGGTTCAACTGGAGCAGGTCGCCGTCGGACTCCACTGCCGACTCGAGTATGTTCCACGAACTGATATCCGAGCCGAAGTGAGCCAGACGCGCGATGAGAAGCTGGTCAGGGGAGGCATGTGCAGCGAGCCTCCCCAATGCCTGCCGCACCAGGTCCGGGGTGCCGAGAACAGCGATTCGGTCTTCGACGATGGCGAGCCAGCGCGCCCCACTCAGCTCCCGGGACTCCCGCGCGTAGGTCTTCACCTCCAGCACCTCGACGCCCTCGCGCAGTGATCGTCGCGCCCCGTTGTCGAGGGCGGCCTGGAAAATTCTGGTCCGATCGAAGCGGCCCTCAACGAGCAGAAGGTGCTGGTCGAGCAGTCCGCTCGAGGACGACGACGACACTTCAACTACCTCGTTGAAGACGCGGAATGGGTCAACGCCGGCGATGGCCAGCCAATCGTCCAGGTCGAGACGATTGTTGCTGGTTGACAGCACCAGCCGGCCGCCTGGAGTGCGAGTGTGGCGATTTTCAAAACCCGCCACAATCAGGGCCCCCGGCGGAATGAGCGGAATAAGTTCACTGCGACTCGCGGAAGATGATCCGGGAGCACGGTCGCACAAGACCAGGACGGCGGAGAGGCAGAGCAGTGTGGCTGCGGATGATCGCAAGCTTCGTTCCGATCCCCGAACATCTTCCCCGTGCGCAGGGGCTGTTCTGCCCCGGATCAGGGGGCTCCCAAACCGGAAGTTCAGGAAGATGCTGGCGTGATGTGAGGGGAGGCTATATCGCTTGGCCGCTGCTTGATGTGATAGGAGTCACCCGATCCCCGGGAGTTGACGGTGAGGCCTTTTTCTGAATCGGAAATCGCAGTCGAGATTTCACCGTCGCGCTGCCAGGAGCAGAATGCCCGCACCGCGCTTCCGGGTTGCAAATGGTTGTTTTCCAGAGGGTTCCGGGAAGCCTGGCGGGTGCCCTGCGCCGATGCTCCGATCCAAGTAAACTGGAACCAGGACCCTTCCCATCGGACGCCGCTTGTGTCGCAATCACTGATCGCCAAATTGAACCCCGAACAACGCGCCGCGGTCGAAGCCACCGAGGGGCCGCTGCTCATTCTCGCCGGCGCCGGTTCGGGCAAGACTCGGGTCATTACCAGCCGTATCGCGTGGCTGATCGAGGAGAAGGGCGTGGCGCCCGACTCGATCCTGGCGGTCACCTTCACCAACAAGGCTGCGGCCGAAATGGGCGAGCGGGTGGCGAAGCTGATCGGCCACGGCGCAGTCGCCAAGCCGCTGATTGCGACGTTCCACTCGCTCTGCGTGCGCATGCTGCGGCGGGATATCGAAGCCCTGCGGGTCAACGGGGAGGGACTGACGCGCTCGTTCGCCATCTACGACGAGAATGACCAATCGAACATTGTGAAGCAGATCATGCGGCGCATGGGCCTCGACACCAAGCAGCTGACGCCGCGTACGGTGCTGGGGAGAATCTCGTGGGCGAAGAACCACATGATCGATCCTCAGGAGTATTACCTAGGCTCGAACGATCCCAACGGCGAGCGGATCGCGCATATTTTCCAGGCTTATAAGGCGGAACTGCGGAAAAACAACGCAATGGACTTCGATGACCTGCTGCTCGAAGCGGTCAGGCTGCTGAAAGTTTCGGGCCCGACGCGCGAGCGCTATCAGCGCAAGTATCGCTACATCCTGGTGGATGAGTATCAAGACACCAACCGGCCACAGTACGAGCTGATGAAGCTGCTGGCCGGCGACGCCAAGAATGTGTGTGCAGTGGGCGATGAAGACCAGAGCATCTATTCGTGGCGCGGTGCCGACATCCGCAACATTCTCGAGTTCGAGAAGGATTTTCCCAATGCCAGGATTGTGCGCCTGGAGCAGAACTACCGCTCCACGCAGACGATCCTTGAGGCGGCCGGAGCGGTAGTGTCCAACAATCTGCGGCGCAAGGGCAAGAAGCTCTGGACCGATCGCCAGGGAGGCTCGCAGATCGGGTACTACGAAGCGCCCGATGGAGAGAATGAGGCGCTGTTCATCGCCGATCGGATTCAAAAATTCCTCCGCCAGACCGGGGCCGAAGGCGAGCAGGGGCACTGCGCGGTGCTGTACCGGACCAACTCGCAATCGCGCCTGGTGGAAGAGGCGTTGCGGCGCTACGGCGTGCGGTACACGATGGTCGGGGGATTCAGCTTTTACGAGCGCGCCGAGATCAAGGACCTGTTGAGCTACCTGCGGCTGGTGCGAAATCCCCACGATTCGATGGCCCTGAACCGGGTGATCAACACCCCGGTGCGGGGCATCGGGAGGACCACGCTGGAGACGCTGGAGCGGTTGGCCCTGGAGACAAACCAGTCGACCTGGGACGCCATCGGCGCAGCGATTCAGAACCGGCTCATCCCCACGCGAGCGCTGATGGCGCTGGATTCGTTCCGGCAGCTGATCCTGGATGCGCAGGCCATGATGGATCCCGATTTCGCCGGGAAGCTGTCGGCGGACGTTGCCGAGAGTGCTGTGGAAGAGGGTGACGCAGATTTTTCGTTCGGAGCCGCCGAGCCCGGTGGAGACGACAAGGCAGAGGTTGAACAGGCCATGGATGCGGCCACGGAGTTCTACTTCGGCGGCAACGAAAACCAGCTGACGCTGCTGGACCCGGCCAGTTTCAATCCTTTCGCCGACGCGCCTAAGAGGCCGTTCCTGACCATGCCCAAAAATGAGAAGGCCCCTGCCGATGAGAAGAGCTCCCGGGGATGGAAGGTTAAGGCCACCGAAGGCAACAACGATAAAAACGCGAACGGCGCCAAGGACGCGGGAGAAGGCGAATCGGAGCGCAAGCCGTTTCGTTCGCCGGGAGATCCTGCCACCCTGCCGGAGCTGATCCGGTTTCTGATCGATCGCACCGGCTACATCAAGGCCCTGGAGGCCGAGGGCTCTCCGGAAGCCTTCAGCCGCATTGAGAATCTGAAGGAACTCGCCAATGCCGCACACGATGCGGAGGTGCGGGGCGAATCGCTGGCGGACTTCCTCGATCATGCCGCGCTCGCCTCGGATACAGACCAGATCGATCCCAATGCGCGGGTCACGATGATGACGCTGCATGCAGCGAAGGGCCTGGAGTTTCCGCTGGTGTTCCTGGCGGGGCTGGAGGAAGGGCTGTTTCCACATTCCCGCACCCTGAACAACCCGGAGGAGCTCGAAGAAGAGCGACGCCTCTGCTATGTAGGCATGACGCGGGCGATGGATACGCTGATCCTGACCCGCGCGCATTTTAGAAGGCGGTACGGCAACGACGCGCCGGAAATGAGTATCCCGTCACGGTTCCTCGAAGAGGTCCCCAACGGGCTCATCGAAAATCTCGGCACAACCCGCGCACCGGCATGGGCGCATGTCCGCTATGGCCACGGCGGCGCAAGGAATGGAGGCGGTGACGACTCCGAGGGCCGGCACTACAACTACGAAGACGAGAGCCAGGAGACTCCGCGCTTCTCAGGTGCGGGAGCGAGCAAGGTTCGCGCGAGCGATGCGAGTTCCAAGCCGTTCGTGGCTTCCTGGATGAAGGCAGGGGCCGGATCGGGCAAGACTGGAGCGGGCGCCGGCACTTCCGGTACTCCGGGCAAGGGAGAGGCCGGAGAAGCTTCGATCGATAACATCGCGCGCTTTTTCGGTGGCAAGGGCGGACCAGTCAAGCCTGGTTCGCTGGCACGCCCGGCCATGGACATACCTGCGCCGACCGGTTCAACCGGTTTCAAAAAGGGACAGCGTGTCCGTCATGGGAAGTACGGCGAAGGCACGGTCCTGCTGCGCGAAGGCGACGGCGAAGACGCCAAGTTGACGGTGATGTTTCAGCGTCACGGAATGAAGAAGTTGATCGAGAAGTTCGCCAACCTGGAAAAGATTTAGGGCGGCATTTCTCGCAGAAGGAGGACGCGTGCCCGCTCTCAGCTGAGACGTTGTAAAGGCGCCATGGCGCGTCCGGGATCGGAGATCGCCAGAGACGCTATAAAGTGATCCCTCGATGCGCAGGGATGGGTAAGATTGAAGTCGAACCTTCGACTAGTTGCGTCAGCTTCAAAATCCGCTCAGGAGGATCAATGGCCGCTGGAGCCGCTGCTGTCGTTGTTATCGCCAATGCCATTAAGGCTGCGGGTGCCATTGTGCACTTGGAGCCGGAAGAGTTCGCCAGGATTGCGAGCAAGATCGACAAGCCTCTTATTGTCTCGTACGAGGGAAGCGGGTTTTTCCGGGCGAAGTTTCAGTACATCGTGAGTTACAAGGGGCTGGCGTTTTACACCAAGTCTCCCGACCCGCTTCCGCTGCCTGCGGATGCGGAGATAGTCAAAGCCGGCAAGATCTGGGTTCCGGACGGGTTCTGAAAGGCGAGCAGTTCGCCGCGGCGAAGGACCTGTGGGTACGATCCTCCGCCGACGCGAATGCCCTGCCCTACTTGACCTCGGCCCAGAGTGTCTGGCGATATGTCACACCGCCTGACATGGGGACGAGGTAGTAGTCGAACTGGTGCCAGCCGGGAGCCAGAGCGATCGGTGCCTTCAGCGTATTCGACCCGAAGGTTGAGAACTGCTTGACGCCGTCGACCCAGACCTCCATGCGGGTGATGGGACCACCCGCGTTACCGGCGGCCCAGGCAGTCACCGGCGATGCGATCTGACCGTTTTCGAGTGGCCCGCAGACGTGCAGGCCGATGTAGGACGGCACCGCGCAGGTATTGCCTCCAACGGTCAGCGGGATCGAGTAGAGCAGCAGCGACTGGTCCCATCCCGCGGAGAACACATCGACTTCATGCGTGCCGTTGCTCAGCGAAGGGCTGGCGCTCACAAAATCGTAGTACGAGTAGCTGTGCGCCTTGTTTTCGGCGATCTTTTTGCCGTCGATCCAGATCTCCATGTCGCGGCCCGGAGTCATATTCGACCCGGCAAAGCTGAGGTTGACGCTGCCGGCCGGCACCACTTCGGAGTTGGGGCCGCAGACGCTGATGCCGGTAGCGCGGAAATTGAGTGGCGTGCATGCAGGGAAGTTTCCCGATGTCCTGTTGAGCAAAACTAGTTCTTCAGGATTGTTGATGGTGTTGTTCTGCAGCTGGGCCTGCCACACGGTGAGGTCGGGCTTGCTGGAATGGCTGGCGCGCAGCACGTAGTAATAGGGAATCCAATCCGGGGTGGAATAGATGACCTGTTCGGGCGCAAATGTGCCGTTGTTGAGATTGCGCAGGAAGTTGAGCGTGAAGGGGCCGTTGTTGTGGCAATCGGCATCCTCCGCCACGATGATGTCGGGGTGGCCATCGCCATCAAAGTCAGCCATGACCGGGTAGCCGGGAGCACAGCTTTTGAGGGTTACGTGCTGGCTGGTCATCACCCGGTCCAGGTGTCCATGTTCGATATCGAGGGTCCGGGAAGAGGTCGCCGGACTGACCGGGGGAACAACGGTGATCAGACCGCTTATCCCATTGCTGTCGGGGTCGGTGACGGAATAGGCCGCTTGCGTTCCGAAGGCCGCTTTGACGGCGAAATGACCGGTGCCATCACCATAGAAAATCTGGTTACCCACCTGGCTCGTGCCCAGGGAAAGAATGTCGGCTTTGCCGTCCCCGTCGAAATCGCCCACGGCGAGTCCGCCTGGAGGCTCGGGGTTGGTGAAGCGGGTGACCGGCCCCGCGGAGAATGTGCCGTTGCCGTGACCCCAGATCACGTTGAGGCTCTGGGCCGAAGAATTCGGATTCGGCACGTCGATAACCAGGTCGAGCTTGCCGTCGTGGTTCACATCTGCGGAGACGATGCCGCCCGCTTCACCAGGAAAGGTGAGCTCGTTGTTAATGGCGAGCTGTCCTTTGCCGTTGTTGAGAAAGAGCCAGGCATTCCCGACGTCGTTGGTAACGACGACATCCATCGTGCCGTCGGCGTTGAAGTCGCCCGGACGCGAAATAAAGGGCCACGCCGCTGGGGATGGAGTAGCACACCGGTGCAGCGTAGGTACCATCGCCAGATTGACAGCGTGATGGCGAACGAGCCGGCGCACCCGGCGTTGAACTCTCCACCTTGGTTCATGGATATGAAATCTTCGCGGCCATCACCGTTCAGATCCGCTCGAATATGGCCGTTCCGGCCTTCATTGCTGTTCCAGAGATTGTTGTTTGAGTAGGAGTGGGTGGAAAAGGAAACCGTCTGCGCGTCAGCCATGGCAGCGGACGCGAAAGGGACAAAAGACAGGCCAAGCAGGCCTGCGCAGAATGGGGAAAAACGCAGCATGGGCTCTCCGAGGGGGAACAGTGAGCAAAAAGAAATCGATCAATCAAACCGGGACACACAACAAGCAGGCGATTTGCGGCAATGGCGACTCCATTGCGCCTCGCACTCTATTTTTGCAGAGCTCTATGACACGGCCGTTTACACTGATGAAGCTCCCGGAAGTGCCCGTGGGCCGCGCGCGTGAACTGGCGTTGACCGGATCGTGAGCGATCTGCTTAGTTAGCATACCGGGTAAATTCTGGAACACTTCGGAAAGGCGCGATCAGCGCACTTGAAGGGCCGGTCTCGTTTTGGCATCGCCTCATCCTCTCACCCGAGGGATCGCGCCAGTCTGCGGGTACTTGATGCGGCGTAGTGTGATCAGGGTTGCAACCACTGTTGCCACGGGCGGTTGTGAACAAATCGCCGCTAATCGAGGCCAATCACCAGCGGGGCACGGTCTTTGCCTGTGGCCGGCTCCCTTCCCTGCTCCCACAGGCGCCTTGGCCGCTCCTCCCCATCGAGAACGCGGAAGACGCCATCGGCCAGGGCACGGAGTTCATCTTCGCCGGGATAGACCTGAACCGGCGCGATCCATGCGATGAATTCGCGGAGTCCGCGCACCATCCGTTCGGAGTGCGCCATTCCTCCGGTCAGGATTATCGCGTCCACCCTGCCCTGCAGAACTACAGACATGGCGCCAATCTCCTTCGCGATCTGATAGACCATGGCATCGTAAACGGACTCTGCCTGACTGTCGCCGGATTCGATTCTCAGCTCGACCTCGCGCAGGTCGCGGAGGCCAAGATAGGCAAAGAGTCCGCCTTCGCCGAAGACTTTACGATCAAGTTGCTTCTGTGTGAATACGCCGGTGCAGCACAGCTTGATGAGTTCTCTGACGGGCAGGGCGCCGCTGCGATCGGGCCCCATCGGACCCTCTTCCGGCGTGTTGTTGTCAATCATCAGGCCGTCGCGATGCGCGGACACGGTGATCCCGCTGCCAAGATGCGCCACAATGAGCCGCAGAGACTCACAGGGCCGGCAGACTTGTCGCGCGTAGCGCCGGGCGACCGCCTTGGTATTCAGAACATGGCCGATTGCGGAGCGGGGCACCAGCGGCGACCCGGAGAGCCGCGCGCAGGGCTGCCACTCGTCCGCTGTGACCGGGTCGACGATGTAGGCGTCCACGCCTGCTTCGCGGGCGAACTCCAGCGCCAGCACGGCGCCGAGGTTGCATGCATGTTCGCCTCGAGCGGCGCGACGTAGCTCGTCAATCATCGCGCTATCGACGACATAGGTGCCGCACCCGAGCGGAGGCAGCAGTCCACCGCGGCCGGCAACGGCAGCAAAAGGCGATTCAGAGTATCCTGCACCGTGGAGGGATTTGCGGATGAGCGCGGCTCGATAACCAGCCTGGGCGAGGGTGGACTGGCCCTGGAATTGCGCGAGCTGCTCATCGTCGTGATGGACGAAACCGGCCCACTCCTCGGCATCGCGGCGCAGAACGCCGAACTTTGTAGAAGTGGACCCGGGATTGATCACCAGGACGCGGCTGATATCCATTGCCAACACACCAAACTCCATGGAAGCTGATCGAGTTTATGTCCCTTCCCTGGAACCTATGCTGTGCCGTTCGGCACTCTCGTTGCGACAGACACAAGACGCCTCGCGGAGGATTGAAGCCGTCCGATTCATGATTTAGCGGCTGCTCCGAGCGCAACTTCCGTAGTATTCTGGCGTTCCTCTTCAGAAAGGAGAGTTAGAAGAATGATCCTTAAACGGTATTCCTTACCAACCCTCGGTTTATTGCTGGCAGCAGGCGGGTGGGCGGTGCCAGGAGTTTCCGCCGCCGCTGCGGAGCCTGGCGCTTTTGTGCAGGAAGGCCAGTGGGACGTTCCTCCTGGCGAGTTCAGCGAGGAAGAGCGTCGCGGATTTCATGACGGCGTAGAGGGCGCGCGACGCGATTTCGGTAACCATCGCCAGCCCAATGTGGAGAACCGCGAGGAGTACCGGCGTTCCGATCTTCCCGAGGTCTACCGGCGCGCGTTCCGCCGCGGTTATGAGACCGCCGCCTCGCACCTCTGGGGCGGGGGTGCGCCTCCTCCGCCACCCCCGGTCGCGCAGCCCGAACCTGCACGCGGATGGGATGGATGGGGCATGCGCGGTTTGCGCAGCGATGCGGAGCGCAGCGGCTTCCAGGAGGGCCAGAACGAAGCCCGCAAGGACTTTGAATTTCACCGCCATGCCGATCCCGATGACCACGAGGAATTCCGCAATCCGCGCGTACCGCCCGAATTGGCCGGCGAATATCGCGAAGGGTTCATGCGCGGTTACGAAGTCGCGTCTTCGCAGCTCGCCGGCGAACCATCCTGGGAAGGGCGCGGGGATCCGGATCACTGGGCTCCGCCGGAGCGGTTCAGCGAAATGCAGCGTCGCGGGTTCCAGGATGGAATCCAGGGAGCGCGCCGCGATTTTGGCAATCATCGCCGCCCGGATGTCGCCAATCGTGAGGAATATCGCACTCCGCGGGTACCCGAGTCGTCCTGGCATGAGTACCGTGATGGATTCCGTCGCGGCTACGAAATGGCCGCGGCTCAGCTCTGGGGAGGGATGTAAGAAGGGCGTCGAAGTAGACCATGTGGCGGATGGGCCCGGCAAGGTCTCACGCCGTCCGAAAGAAGATGTTCGACTCCGGTCTCGACATGAGACCGGAGTTGCTATTTGAACCGGTCTCCATGCGAATACCCGATCGCGGGCCTTTCCGGCGCCGCCAAATGGACCTCTTCGCGGTTCCCCGCAGAGCGCTGTTGCTTTCGCCGCATCGCAATCCCTGATACCATAAAAGTCTTACTTGCCCGATTTGCGGGAATACTGAAGGACATTGGTCCGAAAGAGGTTACACGTGGCGAACACCACCAAGATTGAAGACAAGCTGGAACGGAAGAAGATCAAACGGACCGCCCGCAAGAAGGCAGCTCCCAAGGCCAAGCGCACCACCCCGCGCGGAGCCAACAAAAAGAAGATCAAGAAATTGGCGCGCGGCCAGTCGAAGCGCTAGGCAGCAACGGCCATCGCGGCGAACAGTACTCTGGACCCGGCGCTCATGCGGCCCGGGTCCCGAGCCTCAGAGTCTCCCCTTATAATTCAGTACGCCCAGAAGTTGACAGGTTTCCGCACTGCACGGGACCGCGATCGACGGCCCCGTATTCGAATCAAAGAGGAGAACGGCTCTGCCCAGCCAACTGCTCGCCCGCAAATCAATTGACAAGCTGATCCGAGACTCGGAAGAGCCCGAGCACGCGCTCAAGAAGACCCTTGGTCCGTGGTCGCTCACCGCACTGGGTATCGGTGCGGTTATCGGCTCCGGCATCTTCACGGTGATCGGCACGGCCATGGCCGGGCAAAAGTTCGATCATCCGGAAATCAGCGCGACGCCGTTGATCCATTACCTGCTGACCCATACCGCAATGGCCGGACGGCCGGGCGCGGGGCCGGCACTCTCCCTTTCGCTCGTGCTGGTGGCGATGGTGTGCGCCTTCACGGGGCTGTGCTATGCCGAGCTCGCCTCCATGATCCCGATCGCCGGATCGGCGTACACCTACACCTATGCCACCCTCGGTGAACTGACGGCATGGATCATTGGCTGGGACCTGATCCTTGAGTACGCCTTCTCCAATATGAGTGTCAGCGTGGGCTTTGCCGCGCATATCGAAGCTCTGGTGGAGTGGTTCGGGTTTCAACCGCCCTTGCAGTGGATCTCTCCGGCCTATCTGCCGACGGGCTTGCAGGACCTGGCGGGCAAGGATCTCTATGCCCCCGGGTGGCACTTCGGCTTCAACGTCCCGGCGTTTCTCATCGTAATGATTCTCACCATGATCCTGGTGCGAGGCATCAGGGAGTCGGCGCGCACCAACAACATCCTGGTCCTGATCAAGATCGTAGCCATCCTGGCCTTCATCATCGCCGCGGCCAGTTTCATTAAGCCGCATTACTGGCATCCGTTCATGCCTAACGGATGGACAGGCATGCTGTCTGGCGGCTCGATCATTTTCTTCACCTACATCGGCTTTGACTCGGTATCGACCGCTGCCGAAGAGTGCAATCGCCCGCAGCGCGACCTGCCCATTGGAATTCTCGCTACCCTGGTGGCGTGCACCGTTCTCTACGGCGGAGTCGCCATCTCTCTGAGCGGTATCGTGCCGTGGCAGTCGATCATGGGAGACGGGGCTCCGGTGGTGAATGCCCTCAAGCGGCTTTCGCTCCAGCCCGGCGGCAGCAATCTGCACTGGGTGGAGCTGATCGTGCTGATCGGCGCCATGCTGGGCATGATCTCGTCGATCCTGGTTTTTCAGCTGGGACAGGCCCGGGTATGGTTTGCGATGTCGCGGGACCGGCTGCTGCCATCCGTGTTTTCGCACATCCATCCCCAATTCCGAACCCCGGCCATCGCCACGTGGGTTGCAGGGTTCGTGGTCGGCATTCCGGCGGGATTGTTGGACATCGGTACCGTCTCAAACCTGTCGAACATCGGCACGCTCTTCGCATTCGTCCTGGTCTCCATCGCGGTCCTCATCCTGCGCTACCGTGAACCAGAACGGCCGCGTGCATTCCGCGCGCCGCTCGGTCCAGTGTTTCCCGTCCTCAGCATCATCTTCTGCATCGTGCTGATGATGGGACTGGAAGTGCTGACGTGGATGACCTTCTTCGTGTGGCTGCTCGCCGGCCTGCTGATCTACTTTTTCTATAGCCGCCACCGCTCGGAGTTCGCGCCCGCCCGTTAAGCGCGCTCTCCCGCAGCGGGCTTCGAAAGACGGGCTTGCTTCAGGCGGCCGAGGCAGGCGGCATTCGCGCGCGGCGGTGGTACTCTTGCTGAGCCTTCACCGGAGTTCCCATGTCGGACACTAACAAGCCTACCCGGCGCGAATTTCTTGTCGCCACCTCTTCGGCTGCCCTGGCCGCGGCTTCAGCATCACTTTCCCAGGCACAGACGCCTCCCAAACAAGAAGAAGCGACTGCCTTCTCGCCGGCGGAGTTGTCTGAGGCGGGACCGCAGCGAACCTACAGCGGCGACCGGACAACGCAGATTGCGCTGCCCATCGGAGGCATCGGTGCCGGAACCGTCTGCATGAACGGCTATGGAGGCCTGCAGGATTTTTCGATACGGGCGCGGCCGGAGAACACCGCTCTGCCGGAGGCGTTCACGGCCAATTCGCCGGAGGCTGCATTCGCGATACTTCATATCAAGGGCGGCCCGACAAAGCTGGTCGAAGGACCTTTTCCTCCATTCAAGATCTTTGACCAGGGATTGCAGGGGCAGGGATTGCGGCGAGCGGGCTTCGAAGGCTTTCCACGCTTCTCCAAATGCGAGTTCATGGGTGAGTATCCGTTTGGCAAAGCCACGCTATCGGATCCCAACTTGCCTCTCGAAGTGACGGTGCTCGGCTGGAATCCATTTATTCCGCTCGACGACAGGAATTCCGGGATCCCATGCGCGATTCTCGAGTACACGTTGACCAACCGGTCAACTGCTCCCGTCGAATTCGAATTTTCTTATCACCTGTCGCACCTCGCGCCGGGGTGCAAGCCGGATCAGGCGGGCAGCCGTAATGAAGTGATCGCCGCCAAGGGCGTGTTCCTGCACAACGACGAAGAGGCTGGCGCGGAGGCCTTTGGCAGCGCGGCCCTGGTGGCGATCGGCAAAGAAGCGCGGGAGGGTTTGCGGATCAAGGCGATGTGGCTGCGCAGCCCGGGGTGGGAGTTCGACTCGATGTCGGCGTTGTGGCGCGAAGTATCGAGCGGCAAATTCACCGAAAATGACGGCAACAATAGCGTCGACAAAGCCGGCAAGAACGGCGCGTCGATCCTGATGGCAGAAAAGCTGTCACCCGGTCAGAGCCGTACTTATCCGATAGTGATTGCCTGGTATTTTCCAAATTGTTATCTGCGCGAGGGAGGCATCAACAAAGACGCTGAGGTGCGTGGGCAGCCAGGATGCAGGACAACCGGCCCCTCCGGAACCCCGCCGTGGCGCCCTTATTACGCCGGTGTCTGGAGCGACGCGCGCGACGTAGCCCAGTATGTGGACGAGAACTACCAATCGTTGCGCGCGCGAACGCTGCGATTCAAGGAAGCATTTTTCGCGTCAACGTTGCCGCCTTATGTGCTGGACGGCGTTTCGGCGAACCTCGGTATCATCAAGTCCCCGACCGTTCTTCGCCAGGAGAACGGGAACATCTGGGGATGGGAAGGGTGCTTCCCCGACAACGGCTGCTGCCATGGCTCGTGTACGCATGTGTGGAACTATGCCCAGGCGTTTCCGCATTTATTCCCCAAGCTCGAGCGAACCCTGCGCGAAATGGAGTTGGTTCGCTCGATGGACGAGCGAGGCCACGTCACCTTCCGCGCCGCCATACCCGACGGACCGGTCGATCACAAGTTTCACGCGGCCGCCGATGGGCAACTGGGCGGCATCATGAAGGTTTACCGCGACTGGCACATCTCGGGAGACACGGCGTGGCTCAAGCGCATGTACCCGCTGGCAAGGCGCAGCATCAATTACGGTATTCAAACCTGGGATCCGGATCGCAAAGGGGGATTGTTCGAGCCCCATCACAACACCTTCGACATTGAGTTCTGGGGCGCTGACGGCATGTGCACCAGCATCTATCTCGGCGCACTCGCGGCGATGGCGAAGATGGCGGAGGCCGCGGGCGAAGCGGCGGACGCAAAGTCTTACTCCGAACTGGCTGCGCGCACCGCTGCTTTTATGGATGAACACCTGTTCAACGGCGACTACTACCAGCAGCAGGTGCAGTACAAAGATCTGCACGACCGTTCGTTTGCCGAATCTGTCGCGAGTGTCGATGAAAACAGCAGCGAAATGCAAAGGCTGTTGAAACGTGAAGGCCCGAAATATCAGTATGGCAGCGGGTGTTTGTCCGATGGCGTCATCGGAGCATGGATGGCGGCCATCTATGGAATTCCGACGCCGGTGAATCGCCAAAATGTTCGCGCCAGCCTCGGCGCGATCTTCAAATACAACTTCAAGACGGATCTCAGCCAACATGCGAATGCGCAGCGCCCCGGCTATGCGATGGGGCGGGAGCCCGGCCTGCTGATATGCAGTTGGCCGCGAGGCGGCAAGCCGACGTTGCCGTTTGTGTATTCAGACGAAGTGTGGACCGGAAACGAATACCAGGTAGCATCGCACCTCATTCACGAAGGCCTGGTCGAAGAAGGATTGACAATTGTAAGAGCCTTGCGCAGCCGTTACGACGGACGCACGCGCAATCCCTGGAACGAGTATGAATGCGGCAACTGGTACGCCCGCGCGATGTCGAGTTATGCGCTGCTGGGCGCGCTGTCCGGTTTCCGGTACTCGGCCGTGGATCGCACCCTATGGTTTGGACCGCGGGTCAAGACGCGGCCCTTTCAATGCTTCTTCTCGACCGCTTCGGGGTGGGGCACAATCGAACTGCGGGACCGGACAATCGCGGTTCGCACGATCGAGGGGGAATTGAAAATCGAAAAGCTGGCGGTACGCGAAGGCGACGATTGGCGCACCATCGATTGGACCGTGGTTGTCTGGCCCGAGGCAGCCGCGAGCAAGGCAATCTGATGTTTTCTCAGTCAGACGGCTAGCGCCGCTTCAACGCAACGCGACGATCTCGACGTTGCCGATGCGGCGCTCGATGTTGACCCCGACCGTTTCGCCATAGCGCTCAAAACTGAGATCGACCGACCCGCGTCCCACGCGGAGGTTGCGGATATGCACCTCTTCAAGGGATTCGGGCAGTGCGGAATGGTAAAGATAGATGCGGGATTCGGCGGCGCGAATCTCCAGGCCGAGACAAGCCTGCAAGACCATGAAGACCGAGCCTGCGGCCCAGGCCTGCGGCGAACAGGCCACGGGATAAAGCGTCGGGCCTTTACCCTGGCGGCGGGCGAATCCGCAGATCAGTTCAGGCAGCCGGTGCTGACTGGCATTCTCCGAAAGATCCAGCAGACCGGATAGCACGCGCAGAGCCAGGCTCTTATCGGGGCTGCGCAAAGCGCCGAAAGCAATCATGGCGTTGTCGTGCGGCCAGACAGATCCGTTGTGATACGACATGGGGTTGTAGCGCTTCTCCCCGGTGACCAGGGTACGAATGCCCCATCCGGAAAAGAATGCCGGCGACTGCAAGGAATCGGCGATGCCGCGGTGCTGAGAATCGGTAGCGATGCCTGAAAACAGGCAGTGGCCGGCATTGGAACTGCGCACGCGGCACTGCTTCTTCTCGCCATCGAGCGCCAGCGCAAAGGTGGAGAGTTCGTCGGACCAGAAACGGGCCGTGAAATTGGATTTGAGTTCGGCGGCCTGTTCAGTCAATTTGTCCGCCAGCTTGGCGTGGCCAAATTCTCGCGCGATGGGCGCCATGCCTTTTCGCGCGGCGTAGACGTACGACTGCACTTCGCATAGCGCGATAGGGCTGACCGCAAGCTTGCCGTCGCTGTAAAAGACGGAGTCGTTGGAGTCTTTCCATCCCTGCTGGACGAGACCGTGTTCGGTCTGGCGTGCGTACTCGACGAAGCCATCGCCATCGCGGTCGCCATAGCGATCGATCCATTCAAAAGCGGCCAGGATGTTAGGCCAGAGTTCGCGCAGGAAGTCGGCGTCGGCGGTGCGTTCGTAGTAAGCGACGGCGAGGACGATGAATAGCGGGGTGGCGTCGATGGTTCCGTAATAACGCCCGAAAGGAACCTCCCGCAGCTCCGCCATTTCGCCCTTGCGCATTTCGTGCAGAATCTTGCCCGGTTCGGCGTCGCGCTCGGGGTCTAAACCGGTAGCCTGGGTGGCTGCAAGGTACGAGAGCACTCCGCGCGCTATGGAAGGCGACAGCCATAGTAATTCCAGCGCGGTGATGATCCCGTCGCGCCCGAAGACGGTGCTGAACCAGGGAACACCGGCGTAGGGGTAGGGACCGTAAGGGGTGCGGGTGACCATCATGGCAAGGTCGGATTGCGAGCGTCGCACCCAGTTGTTGAATTGTTCGTTGGAAGTGCGGATGTCGACGTCAGCGAGCGGGCTGGTGCTGCGCTGCAGGTTCATGCGCTGCAACGCCTCTTCGTAGGTGGTGATGGCGTCGCGAGAATCTTCGCGTCGGCACTCGATGGTCATGTTGAACGACATCTCGGCTTGCGGCTCGAGATAGACCGGCACGGTGATAGTGCCGCTGTGTGCGGAGGCATCTCCAACCGAGCACTCTACGCGCGTGCTGCGGCGGACATGGTCGAGCCCCTGATATTCGAGCGTGACCGAGGATCGGTCCACGGTTTCAGGAAGGAGTTCTCCCCGGCGCAGCCTCTTCTCGCCGCGCACTTCAAAGATGTCTGCGAAGTCCGCCTCAACTTGGAAGGAAAGCTCCGCGGTAACGGGCTGGTCCCAGTAGTTGTGCAGGGTGATCTGGTCGTAGACCACGGCTTCGCAGAGGAACTTGGTCCGATAGATGTGCAGGGTGCCGCGCGGCAGCAATTCTCCTGAGGGCATCTTAAGGTCGGGATTGGTGAGGTCAACCCCGAAGATGACGTTGTCCTCGCGAATCGTGGAGCTGAGCAACAGGGGGCGCACCCCTGAAAGGTGCAACTCCAGGCGGGAAAGGTGGCGAGTTTCCTTGTGGAAGATGCCTTGCTGCCCGAAGCCCACCGGCTGGATATCGCCGCTGCGGTCGAAAACGGCAAATGTATCCCCGTTAAGCAGAACCCGGGTCCGGTCATCGGCCAGCGAAGAAGAGGCGCGGATATAAAACTGTTGTCCGACCTCAATCACATCTTTGTTAGCAGGATTCTTCAGCAAACTCATCTTCGGATGCTTCCTTCCGGTTTCAGGCTGCGGCGGCTTCGCCGAGGGGGTCAGCGCTCTGCTGCTCCTCAAGCAGGCGCTGATACACGCGTACATAATCGTGGCACATTCGCCGCGCACTGAAGCGTTCTTCAAACACGGCACGACACTCAAGACGGTCGAGCTCGGGGATGCGCTCAACGGCATCGACAGCTTCTTCCACGCTGTCGACTACAAAACCGGTGACTCCGTCATCCAGAACTTCACCGACCGAGCCGCCATCGAACGCGATCACGGGGGTTCCGCAGGCCATGGATTCAATCATGACCAGGCCGAATGGCTCCGGCCAGTCGATGGGGAAGAGGAGGGCCGCGGCGTTGCCGAGAAGCTCCTTCTTGCCGCTTTCGCCAATTTCTCCCATGAATTCAACATGTGGCTGGTCGAGCAGGCCCTTGATCTGTTCAAAGTACTCGCGATCGGCGGGGTCCACTTTGGCGGCAATGCGAAGCTTCTTGCCCGCGCGCCGGGCAATCTCAATCGCACGGTCGACGCGCTTTTCGGGAGAGATGCGCCCGAGGAAGGCGAGATAGTCCCCCGATTTGGCGTGGGCCTGGTAGAGATGTTCGGGAAGGCCATGGTAAACGGTAGCCATCCAGCTCGCCCAGGGCATGGCGAGCCTTTGCGAATCGGAAATAGAGATGAGGCGCATGTCTTGGAATTCCTCGTAGAGGGGAAACTGTTGCGGAATATCCTGGCGCCCGTGGAGTGTGCTCAAAGCCGTCAGTCCGTTGCCGCGAATGTGGGAAAACGGCAGGTAATCGAGGTGAAAATGGATCAGATCGAACTGATGAGCGTCAGCCAGGATTCGTTCGATCATGAGCAAATGTGGAGCAACCGAAACCGCATTCGAAACGCCCTGAAGACGCAGGGCAGTGGGGCAACCCGCACGGAGTCTTGCAGATGTGACAGAATCTCCGCTGGCGTACAGGGTGACATCGTGTCCCGTACGGACCAGTTCCTCGGTCAGATAGGACACTACTCTTTCGGTGCCTCCGTAGTACTGAGGCGGCACGCTCTCAAATAAAGGCGCAACCTGTGCAATCCGCATAAAGTTGGGGCTCCTGTGCGACCACCCCAGGACAGGGTGGCGTGCTGATACGATGCGTTGCCCTGCATGGGCGTTAGTTCGAGGTTGGAAATGGAGGGAGAGCAGCGCCGCGGATCTGGCCATGACCGGGTGATGCCCTGCCTGTTCACCCGGGGGCGAAATGGCCGGTTGGCGGACAGGACCTTCTTTGGCTAACTACTTGAGGGCTAAGAGTTAACCCTCTTCCGCGGAGAGCTTTTCCTTGGTCGGGAACGGGAAATGAAGAGTGGGTGGACTGTCCGTCATCCCCACGCGGACAGGGTTGCATTTACCCTAGAAGAAGATGTCCTCTTCCCCCCCGCAAAAGCCGCCCCGCCGCGGTCTGGAGTCCTTTGCCTCTCGTGACTTCCGGCGATATCAGCTGGCGCGGCTGGCCGTAATCCTCGGGGCCGAAGCACAGTCTGTAGCGGTGGCCTGGCAGGTCTACTCTATCACCCATCGTCCGCTGGACCTGGGATTCACCGGTCTGGCGCTGTTTCTGCCGGGCCTGCTGTTTCTGCTGCCTGCGGGCCACGTGGCGGACCGTTTCGACCGCCGCCAGATCATCCTGATCTGTTACAGCCTGCAGATCCTGTGCACGCTTGGGCTGCTTACCCTTACCCGGACCGGAACCCACCGGGTGCACGCCATTTACGCGGTATTGTTTCTGATTGGCATGGGCCGGGCATTTTCGGGGCCGGCCAGTTCGGCGCTGATTCCGCACCTGGTGGGGGAAGAGCATTTCGTCAATGCGGTGACGTGGGGCGGGGCGATATTCCAGTTTGCCAACACCGTAGGGCCGGCATTGGGCGGGATCCTATTCACACTGACCCTCCCCCCGCTGGCGCGCGCCGGCCTGGAAGGGGCCGGGATCGTCTACATTTTCACCCTTCTGACGCTGGTCCTGTTCCTGGTCCTGGTGGGGAGCTTGCATGTGCGTCCCGGTCGAATGGAGCATCGCGCCGCATCGCTGAAGGTGGTGCTGGCCGGCTTCCGGTATGTCATCAACATGCCCATGCTGCTGGGCTCATTTTCCCTGGACCTGTTCGTTGTACTGCTGGGCGGAGCGGTCGCCCTGATGCCGATCTTCGCCAGTGAAATTCTTCACACCGGGCCTCGGGGGCTAGGCTTGTTGCGCGCGGCTCCGGCTGTGGGCGCGCTGTGCACTTCGCTTTTCATGGCGCGGTTTCCGTTCAAGAGAAAGGCGGGGGTGCGTCTGTTTGCCTGTGTAGCGATCTTTGGCGCTGCCACCGTGGTGTTCGGGCTTTCGCGCAGCCTCTGGTTGTCGCTGCCGGCGCTGGCCATCAGCGGAGCCGCCGATATGATCAGCGTCATCATCCGCGGATCTCTGCTGCAATTGGCCACTCCACCCGAGATGCGCGGGCGCGTGAGCGCAGTGAACTCGCTGTTTATTGGCGCGTCGAATGAACTGGGCGAGTTTGAGAGCGGCCTCACGGCGCAATGGTGGGGAGCGGTGCGGGCGACGGTCGCGGGGGGCATTGGAGCGCTCACGATTGCGGGCGTCTGGGCGACGCTGTTTCCGGATCTGCGACGCGCGGATGAGCTGACTTCGGCTGCGCTGCGGCCGGCTGTCAATCCTGAAATTGCTCCAGCCGCCGGGCAGACAACCCGGTAAGTCTCAACGGCCTGGCATCCATCTGCCGACACGGCGCAGTCGAACAGTTGAGGACAATGCATTGCGAACCTGGCAGAAGCTCCTGATACCTACCCTGATCACCTTTGCGATCGGCGGCATCTATTTGCTGATCGTGTGGAAGCAGCGCCAGAATCCAGGCGTGGTGGGCGATAAACAGCCCGAACAGCAGCTGACCGCCGATGATGTTGCGGTGGTGCGAATGGAATTCCAGCAACACTTCGACGATGTCAAGGACCTGGAAGGCAAGAGCGTGTGGATGAAGAACGGCTACTCCATGCCTTACTACCCTTATGTCGGGGGACGAGTCGAGTTCGACAAGCCCGCGGGGCTGCTGCCCGCGGATCAGAAGCTCGATGTCAAGAAGGCCATTAAGGCGGTGGCGCCGGCTTCGGTTTCAAACAACATCCAGCACGGTACGCACCAGGCCATGATTGTGTTTACGCTTCCCGCCGGCCCCAATGGGGAAGCAGGCAAGGGCGAATTCGCCACGCCGGTGGGATTTCTCGATGGCCCGGACGAACACTATTTCTGCGATCTGTTGTTCTATTACGACGACCCGCACAAGATCTATTCCAACTGGCCCAAAGACACTTGGACAGCCATCGACGCGCACCAGGTCAAACCGGGGATGAGCGAGTTGCAGACGCGGATGGCGATCGGAATGAAAATGCATCCGGACGGCCAGACAGAAGGCAACCGCACCGTGGACTACGAGGTCAATGGCAAGCACGTCAGCGTGACCTTCCGTGGCAACCATGCGACGTCCGTCGAGGGAATGTGATCCGAAGGAATGTGAGCGGTCCCCCTGTTGAGCGGCGCCACACAAGAACTACCGCTGCAGCAGGTCGATAGGCTGATCGAAGTCCGTAGCCCGAATGTGCTTTGACAGAGACGGATGTTGGCGTTGCAGGGCCAGGAACATCTCCCAGGCCACCTTGCGATAGCTGAAGTGGCCGGCGGGAGCGGAGCGCAATTCCGAGATGTACTGGGCCTCGGCGAAATCCATCTTGAAGAGGCAGCGGACGCGCGTGGCCAGGGGGAGCAGATAGAGAGCCGACTGCGCCGCTTCTGGCGAAGACCCGGCTGCAATCCTCGCACTGGCCGCATGGGCCGCCTCGACGGTGGCTCGGTAGTCGACGACCAGCCCAGCCTCGGCAAGACCGGCGGCATCTCCAGCCTCGGGCGTATCGTAGCCGTGTTTCGCGGTAAAGCCCTGCTTGATCTGCACACACCGACGATGGCGATGCATGTCGCGAAATCCACCGATATCCATAAGGATGTCGAAGCGGAGTGCAGCCCCGGCATGAAAGACCCGCAGCGCCTCATCATGGCGGCCGCGATGGCGCAAGCCAAGCTCAACGATTTCATTGATGCGGGCTTCGGGCAGTTGCGCCACGATGTCGCGCACCTGGCGGTAGGGATGATCACAGGCCCAGTACAGCAAGGTTGCAGCCAGCTCGACTTCCAGCGTTTCGGTGCGCTCCACGAGGTCGACTACGGGAGACGAGGCAATCGGCGTCGTGCTCAATAACTCGGTGGCAGCCTGCTCGAGTACTTTCCGCGTTTCCATCAGATACGTGTTGGGCTCGGCGTATTTCACCAGGGTGGGCGCAGTGCGGACTTCCCGGGTGAGTAAATCCGCAGCTTCCGCAGCGAGGGTGGGATCGGTGACGGCGAGTTTCTGCACAAAGGCCGCGCCCGATGCGGCATTCACGTTCCAGGCCGGCCCGGTGGCTGCATCGCGGAGGCGGCTGCCAAGCTCGCGCACTTCGGCAACCGGATGAGACAACAGCCGGGACACCTGGGTTTCGAGCGTCCGCGCGTTAACAATCTGACCAAGGGAAGTATTGGTTGCCAGCGGCAGCAGATAGCGGGCTACGTCGAACGCGCGGGCGCGCAGGGTTCGTTCGTAGGCGTCGGGCTTCATGGCTTCGGGGCGAGGGATGCGCCCGCGCAAAGCATCCTGGACGGAAGCAGTAGTGCGATCGTAGGCAGCGAAAAGCCCCCTGACGGTCGAGGTGTAGAGTTCGGCCGAAGCGGCATCAGAGCCGAATTCGGGGAAGAACCAACCCGATTTCATGAAGTTCTGATAGCGGGTCGAGCGTTCCTGGCCGTCCCAGCGCTGCTCATCGACCAGGACGATAGCGGCCAGCAGGCTCAACCGCTCCACCGCAAAGGCGACGTGGGCGAGGTCGGCGATGGAGCGGTGGCCGTATTGGAAATAAAATGTATTCAGAAACTGTTCGGCGCGTTGCGCGCTGATCTCTGCCAGGGACTCGCGCATCGATAACGACGAGCGGGAGTATTTGGCCATGGCATACGCGAGTACTTCGGGGTCCGCGCCATGCACCGCGAAGACATCGGTCTGGTTACGGGCGCCGGCGGGATGAAAAGAATCACTGGACATGGTGAAGGGCTCGCGTCAAGAATACCGGATGAAGGGCTACCGAGGTTCGACGCGGCAGCCAGTATCTCGCCGGGAACACGAAGTCAGTTCTGGAGCTCGGAGATGCGAGAGTACCTGGTAAGAACGTCGCACACCCCCCGGCCGCTCCCCTCCGGGCGCTGGGTGATGACACAACGGTGGAACGACCTCCTGTTCGCCCACTGGCCGGTTGCTGCTTCTTCGCTGTCACACCTGATTCCGGAAGGGCTGCAGATCGATACATTTCAGGGGTCCGCCTGGGTGGGCGTGGTGCCCTTCTGGATGGACCGGATCAAGCTTCGCGGACTTCCCCCCATTCCCTTTGCGCGCAGCTTTCCGGAGCTGAATCTGCGGACCTATGTCCGCGACCAGCAAACCGGAGCTCCGGGGGTGTACTTTCTCTCCCTTGATGCCTCGAACGTCATGGCGGTGGCGTTTGCGCGGGCGATGTACAGCCTGCCGTATTTCTGGGCGGAGATGCGTCTGGACCAGCGATCGGAGCGGGAATTCTCGTTTTACAGCCGGCGCAGGCTGACTTCCAAGCCAGTGCTGTTCAAAGCGCGCTATCGCGGCCTGGGACCGACACGCAAGCTGGTCGAAAGCCGCAGCGGCACGCTCGAACACTTTCTCACCGAGCGTTACACGCTGTTTACGCGCGATCGCAGCGGGAACTCCCTGCGGGCCAGCATCCACCACATTCCCTGGCCTCTGGAAGAGGCCGAGGCCGAGATTGAGCAGAACGACCTTCCCGGGGTCTTCGGAATACGCCTTCCCAATGAGGATCCGGTGCTGCATTATTCTCGCCGGCTCGCCGTCTATGTCTGGCAGCTGGAGAGATTGCAGCCCGCCAGGGAGGCGCAGCGGATGCCGGCAGCCGCTGTACCTTCGGTCTGATTCACCTCTGGCAATGATGTCCCGACGGCCGCCAGCCACCTTCGGGTCCTTCCTTGCGACGGAAGTCGGAGGACTCCACCAAACCTATTAGAATGAAGAGCGACGTCCTGGGGGACGGCAGGGGAATCGCACTTTTATGGCAAATTTGCAGGGAAGAATTGCGCTGATCACTGGAGCGTCGCAGGGCATCGGCCGTGCCTGCGCATTGGAGTTGGCCCGGGCCGGGGCAACGGCGATTGTGGCGGCGCGGAACGAAAGCAAGCTCGCTGATGTGGCGGCCGAAATTGCCGCGGCGGGAGGCCAGTCCGGTGTGTTTGCCCTGGATGTGGCCAGCGAAGAGTCGATCAAGGCCGGTGCCAAGGGCATCCTCGAAAAATTCGGTAAAGTAGAAATTCTGGTGAACAATGCGGGGATCACCCGGGACGGCCTGGTGCTACGCATGAAGCGTCCGGATTGGGATGACGTGCTGAACACCAATCTCACCGGGGCATTTTTGCTGACCCAGGCGCTCCTTAGCCCCATGTTGCGCAACCGGTGGGGACGGATCATCAACATTACCAGCGTGGTGGGACGTACCGGACAGGCTGGCCAAGTCAACTACGCTGCTTCAAAGGCGGGCCTGATCGGGATGACCCGCTCCCTGGCGCGCGAAGTGGGGTCGCGCGGCATCACGGTAAACGCCGTGGCCCCCGGGTATATCGAAACACCCATGACCGCAGTGCTCGATGCCAGGCAGCGCGAGACGATGATGGCGCAGATTCCGCTCGGCCGGCCGGGAACCGACGTGGAGATCGCGCAGTGTGTCGCATTCCTCGCTTCTGATGCCGCCGCCTATGTCACCGGGCATGTGATGGACGTAAACGGCGGTATGTTCATGGGGGGATGATAGGACCGTCGCCGCCGCTATTGCGGAGGAGTATTGCCGGGAGGCGGCATCGGTCCGCCCCGCGCGGGCGGCATCGCCATTACATTCACGGCTGTCGCCATGAAAACTCCCTCCTTCACAGCACCCTCCACGCGCACGTTGTCCCCCACCTGCACGTCGGCTAGCGTAATCATCTCGCGGCGCTTGCGAAAACCGGTGTTCTCGTCGACTACAAAGGTGTGAGGAGCGTTGTCGATCGGGCTCTGCAGCGTGATCTTGGTTTCGTGGATCGCTATGACTTTGCCCATCATCCAGGTCTTGCCGAAATTGGCTTGCATCTCGCGCATCTGCTTGGCGCGCTCCGGGTCGAGCTGGACCACCAGGACCGCTCCGACCGAGTTACCGCCCGGATCGATTTCCCCGTTGGCAGCAATGGCATCGCCAACCTTGATTTCGGTGGGCTTGATCGGCTGAGGCGGAGTCCGTTCTCCGCCTTCGCTCTGCCGGCCTGCGGGCTGCTTCATGAACCGGGTGTTGGCGCTGAAATTGACCACGCGGATTTCGCCGCTGTCGCCTTTGATCTTGAAATGATCTGGCGCGACCTCGGTCACGGTGCCCATCATGCCACGGCCCATCATCCCGCCCCAGGGGCGTCCCGCCCGCTGATTGTCGGGCATCTGGACCGGGCTGGGCGGAGCTTCCTGGGCAGCTGCTGTTTCCAGAGCAAGTCCGCACGCCAATAAACCCACTAAAGCTATTTTCATCTGCAACTCCCCAAGGCCGGGCCGGAAACACCCAAAGCTCTCCTGAAGAATAGACGGACGAACCGTCACGCCAGATGACCGGGTCGGAGTGTTTGTCCCTGATCGCGCCAGCACAACCAGAAACCCTCAGGGAGTTCGCTGGGCGGCGATCATTTGCTGGAAGGCTGGAACATCGCGCAGGGCCGCGAACTCGCTGTCTTCAATGATCTTCTTCGTGCTTGTAAAGCCTTCGTTCAGCGCCATGCGCAGGTATTCGATGGCCCGATCGGTTTGTCCTGCGCGTACGCAACCCTTGGCCATGTAGAAATTCATGGCTCCGCGATCCTGAATCGACGCCGGATTTTCAACCCGCACGCTATTGGAGTGCTCGAAAATCTTGGGATCGATGGTCAGGGCCTGCTGGTAGGCTTCCCAACCTTTGTTGTATTTGTGGTCGGCCAACAGGGCGGTTCCAAGGTTTTTGAGCACCAGCGCGGACTTTGGGTCGTATTTGAGCGCCTTGTGGTACATCTTCTCCGCGGTCGAATATTGTTTCAAAGCGACATAAATCGTGCCTAGATTGTTGAGTACGATAGAGTTTTTAGGACTCAGCTTCAAAGCCATCTGGTAACAATGCGTAGCCTCAAGCTGATTGAACATCAACTGATATGAGACTCCCATCTTGTTCCAGGCATCGGCCGAGTCGCGAGGCGCCTTTTTATAGGCTTCGATCGCCGCCTGATAGCGCTGGTGGGCCATCAAGGAATCACCAACCTGCTCGGGAGTCGGGGTAAAGTGCGGCTCGGCGTTCACGGGTGTAGCGGAAGGCGCCTGGGCGGGAGTCTGCGCAAACACGGCCACCGAGGCCGCAGTAAGGGCGACGGCCGTAACCAAAGCTGTCATCCGGTGGTGCTGGTGTTTCTCGCTCATATTCCCTCCCCACGAGAAGGAACTACGTCGATGCATGGTAGGATGCACCCGTCACATTGCTCGTACCGAGAATGGGACATCAAATCAGACACTAAAGCTGTGATATTCGTCAACCAATAGCGGACCGCAGCATCAAAAGTCTGCAGGCTGTCACCAGCAATGCGCGATAGCGGGAGCCGTGTCGGTTTCCGCGACGGACCGAAAAGGTCCGCCTCGCGTCCGGTGCGGCTGTGTAACTCATTTCAGGATCACGGGATAGAACGCGATGAGCACAATTTCTCCGAGCCGTCCGCAGAGCAGCCTGGGGGACCGTTTTCGCAATGTACGCCGTCGTACCATGGCCCTGTGTGAACCGCTGACCCCGGAAGACATGATGGTGCAGTCCTGCCCCGAAGCCTCGCCGGCCAAATGGCACCTGGCTCATACGGCGTGGTTTTTCGAGTCTTTTATCCTGCGGGAATTTGTCCCCGGATACCGCGTTTTCAATCCCGATTTCGTGTGGCTCTTCAACAGCTACTACCAGTCGTTTTCAGCCATTCCCGAAAAAAAGCTGCGGTCATCTTTTTCCCGTCCTCCACTGGATGAGATCCTGCGCTTCAGAGCGCACGTGGATGAGGGAATTGAGCGCTTGCTTGAAACTGACGTCGATCCTGAAGTGCTGAAGCGGATCGAACTCGGTGCCAACCACGAGGAACAGCACCAGGAACTACTGCTGACCGACATCCTGCACGCGCTATTCACCAATCCGCTCCGTCCTGCCTATCGTGCAGCGACCCCCGAGCTGACACTGAAGGCCCAGTCCGTTCCGCCGGCCCGCCTGCTCCGGTTCGAGGGTGGATTACAGGACATTGGTCACGCCGGAGAGGGTTTCTGCTTTGACAATGAACTGCCCCGGCATCGGGTGTGGCTCCAACCCTTCGCCTTGGCAGAGCGGCTGGTCACATGTGGGGAATACCTCGAGTTCATGGAAGACGGCGGATACAGGCGCCCGGAATTATGGCTTTCGGAGGGATGGAATGCAGTCGGGAACAATCACTGGCGAGCTCCGCTCTACTGGTCCAACGAGAGCGGCGAATGGTCGATTTTCACCTTGCGCGGTCATCAGCCCCTGGCCAACATGCTGGCGGCACCGGTAAGCCACATGAGTTATTTCGAAGCCGACGCCTATGCGCGCTGGGCGGGCCGCCGCCTTCCGACCGAAGCGGAGTGGGAATGCGCGGCCGAAGGTCGCCTGGTGGCCGGTAACCTGCTGGATTCCGACCGACTCGTTCCCGCACCGGCGACCGAGGTCCTCGAAAAGCAGACTTCGAAGAAGCCAGCTGCCTCCACTCAACTCTTGACCTCGCCCGCGCCGGCCTTTGAGAGCCCCGCCCAGTTGTTCGGCGACTGTTGGGAGTGGACCGCCAGCAGCTACCTCGGTTACCCCGGCTTCAGTCCGCTTCCCGGATCGTTGGGCGAGTACAACGGCAAATTCATGTGCGGACAGTTTGTGCTTCGCGGCGGCTCGTGCGTGACGCCCTCGGCGCATGTTCGATGTTCCTACCGCAACTTCTTTTCGCCGGAGACACGCTGGCAGTTCTCCGGGATCCGGCTCGCAAGCTGGTAACTTTTCTCCCTCAATCAAGCATCAAAGTGACGGCATGACCACAATAGGTCTATTCAATCCCAGTGTTCAGACTTCGGATCCGGTTTGCTGCGCGGTTTCAGAAGGCCTGATGTCCGAGCCCAAGTGGCTACCCTCCTGGTTGTTCTACGACCCGGCAGGATCGCGGCTGTTCGACCAGATCACCGAATTGCCTGAGTACTACCTGACCCGCACCGAGCGTTCCATCCTGGCGGCGCGCGCCGAGGAGATTATCGGACGGGCGGCAGAGTCGGAGGCATTACGGCTGGTTGAACTAGGAGCGGGCTCAGCCGATAAAACCCGGCTGCTGCTGGCCGCCGCCGTTGACCGCCAGGACACCGTGTTCTACGAGCCCGTCGACGTGTCGGCGAGCGCGCTGGACGAAGCCCAGGAGCGGATAGAACGCGAGATTCCCGGCGTGCTGGTGACCCCGCGGGTCCTGGACTACACCCGGGGCATGGAGCTGGACCCCGCCAGTCCCGGCGAGCGACGGCTGGTGCTGTACATCGGATCGAGCATAGGCAACTTTGAACCCGAAGAAGCAGCGAAACTCCTCAAGAATGTGCGCGCCGCCCTGGGTCCCGGCGATTCCCTGTTGCTGGGGGTGGACCTCGCCAAGGATGAGGCCGCTTTGCTGAGCGCTTATGACGATGCAGCGGGTGTCACTGCGGAGTTCAATCTCAACGTGCTCACGCGGCTGAACCGTGAACTGGGCGCCAATTTCGACCTCGAGGCGTTTGTTCATCGGGCGGTGTGGAACCCGGAAAGATCGCGCATGGAAATGCATTTGCAAAGCCGGCGCGCCCAAACCGTCCGCATCCCCGCGCTGGAAATGGACGTGGCATTTGCCGCAGGCGAAACCATCCATACTGAAAACAGCTACAAGTACCGTCCCGGACAGGCCGAGGATATGTTGAGCGGAGCAGGCTTCGCGCCGGACGCATCCTGGACCGATGAACAAGGACGATTCCTGGTTTGCCTGGCGCGAGCGAATTAAGGGTCCGAGAGACAGAAGACAAAGTAGACCCCACGTGTAAGCTGGCGTTATGCCCTCGGCTTTCCCGCCCGGCGACCGCGATGAAGCGGTCGTAACGGGCAACACAATCGCAACCAAACCAGAGAACCGCCTATTCTATCCAGCCCTCGACGGATTGCGGGCGGTGGCGTTCCTCATGGTCTTCTTTCATCATTACCTGCAGCTTCCATGGGGATGGATGGGAGTGGATCTGTTTTTCGTCCTCTCCGGCTTCCTGATTACCGGCATCCTCTTCGACTCACGGTTTGACCGTTACAGAGTGCGCAACTTTTATGTTCGGCGGACTTTGCGCATCATGCCGCTCTATTACGGAGTCCTGATTGCATTGCTGCTGTCAGCGGCCGTAGTTCACTGGGAGTGGAACTGGCACTGGATCGTTTGGCCTCTCTACCTGGGAAACTTCGCCCCATTCATTCACCCCTATGTCGACGGAGACGCGATGCAGCGCCTTGCCGACTTCCAACCAGTTGGGTACCTGGGACATAACCGCGTCATGTTGTACCTGGGACACTTCTGGTCGTTGTGCGTTGAAGAGCAGTTTTATTTTTTCTGGCCCTGGGTAGTTTTCTTGATCCGGGACCGCCGAAAACTGATCTGGATCTGCGCGGCAACCGTCCCGATCTGCCTTGCAATGCGCCTCATTGGCCAACACCAGCTGCCAGCATGGATGCTCGAGAACCAGGTCCTTTACCGCGCGACTCCGTTCCGCCTCGATGCGCTTTTACTGGGCGGCCTGCTGTCACTGCTGTTGCGGGGGCCGTGGAAAAATATGATGGTCCGCGCGGCAACGATTCTGCTGCCGATTGCCCTCTCGGGCACCCTGCTGTGGGCGATACTCAGCCAGCATGGCCGCGATGCAACCGCCTCCTACGTATATCCATCGTGGATGTTTACCTGGGCGCTGACATGGGCTGACGTGCTGTCCGCGATTTTGATTATGGCGGCGATTCAACAGGGCTCGCTCGCGCACAGGATTCTCAGCTTACCGTCTTTGAGATGGCTGGGGCGAATCAGCTATGGAGCTTACGTCCTGCATGACATTCCCCATCCGCTTTACCTGCACGCCGCCCGCATGATGGTGAGGATCGCATCAGCAGGGCACGGAGGCAGTGAAAGCTACCTCCATGGACCCACAATGGTCACGGCGTCAGCCATCGCCTTGTCCGCAACCCTGATTCTGTCCTGGATCAGCTTCAAATACTTCGAAAGCTTCTTCCTGGGCTACAAGGAAAAATGGACAATTAGAGACACTCGTGCAATCGACCAACCGATCCCTCATCTTGCCGCGGATAGAGGGTGACTTATTTAGGCGCGTCGATGCGGACCAGCAGGATGTCGTGACCAGCTAGCTCGATGGGCATGCCGTCGCTGAGTTCGATGTCCTTGCCGCTCCACAGGTCTTTGCCTTTCTGCGTTCCGTGAAGACCAAGTTTCTCGAGGCTCAGGTGAAATGGATGGGTGGAGTAGCGATCGCTGCCTGCATTGACGACCGCGACAGCCTTAGCGCCGCCTGACAAATCGCGATCCCACACATCGACCTCGCCTTCGCTGTAGACGCGTCGACCCTGCTTGCCGAGTTTGTCCTGATCGATGGCGATGACATCGCGGTTGGTCAGAATTTCTTTGACCTCCGGTTTCATGTTCGGCAGGTCGTTGCCCGCCAACAGCGGCGCGGCCAGCATCGCCCACATCGAGAAATGCGTGCGGTTTTCGTGGAGCGATAATTTGCCGTTGCCAACCTCGAGCATGTCGGGATCGTTCCAGTGCCCGGGGCCCGCATAACTCTCAAGGCCCTCCTGCTCGCTGAGAATGGCGTACATGCTGTCCCACGTTGGCCGGATGTCGCCGGTTGAGCGCCAAAGGTTGGCGCCAATGGCCGGACCCCATTCCCATACGGCGTCCCACCCGTACTGGCAGAAGGAGTACACGATGGGCCGCCCGGTAGCCTTGAGCGCTTTGCCCATCTTGTCGTAGGCCGCGTGCATCATCTTCATCTGAGCGACCCGATCGCCGGGCGCTTGCTGGTCCATGATCTGACGGAAGCCACACAGGTCGTACTTGAGGTAATCGATGCCCCAGTCGGCGTACATCTTCGCATCCTGCTCTTCGTGCTGGTAAGAGCCCTCATATTTTGCGCACGTCAGAGGGCCCGGCGAAGAATAGATGCCCAGCTTCAGCCCCTTGGAATGCACATAATCAGCCAGCGCCTTCATGTCCGGAAATTTCTCATTGGTGTGAAGCACGCCGCTCTCGTCGCGCTTCCCTTCCCAGGTGTCGTCGATGTTGACGTAGATATACCCGGCATCCTTCATGCCACTGGAGACAATCTGGTCGGCCGCCGCCCTTACGCCCTTGTCATCTACCTTCGCGGCGAAGTAATTCCAGCTGTTCCAGCCCATGGGAGGTGTTTGCGCGGCGGATTGCGGTCCGGGCTGGGCGTCAAGCGCGGGACAGACCAAAACTGCGACAGCTGCCAGCAGAAGATGAGCGGTTTTGCGCATAGAGATCATGACCTCGTGAAAACGATTTCAGCAGGCAATATTATCCCCCACCTGCGAATCTGGCAATCGGACCGGAGGAATCTCGCACACCTCGCCATTCACCCCGGCAACGGGCTATAAACATGGAATGGCTTTCCCGGAGATGAATCATGAAGCCCCTTCTCCGGACCTGCTGGTGTCCCCATATCTTTCGGGCGTCTCGTTTGAATCAGTGATCCAGAAACCGTCGGCTAACATTATTGCCAACAGGCATACCAGGAAGAAAGTTAATCAAGGCTTTTTAGTCGAGGTCTTCCTGCACCCCTAGACACCCAGCTACTTCAGAAAGGTAACCGGACCATGGCGGGCACGCGCCGAGAGTTTCTAACCCGCAGTTCGCTGGCAGTGCTGAGTGCAGCGCTGAAACCCGCCTCCGCCCAGGCTCCGGCCCAGCCCGCGACACCTGGCGCGCCGACGGCATTCGGCACCACACCGCCGGTGGGGCCGGAAGTCACCGCCGGGACGTTCGCCGAGGCCGAAAAGCTTTTCCAGATAACGATGACCGCGCCGGAGCGAGAGCAGGCCGCCAGCAACTGGCGCATGCAGGTGGCGCCCTTGTACGAATTGCGCGCCGGTCCGCGCAAACTCGCGCTGGAGCCCGCGCTGGCCCCGGCGACACAATGGAACCCCGCTGTTCCCGGCGCCCTCGCGCATACTGAGAAAGAAAAGACTCCTGAATTTGTGCGCAGTCCAAGTCAGCAAACGCCACTGCCTGCCCGTGAGGAGGACATTGCCTTTGCACCCGTGTCACAACTGTCTCGCTGGATCGAGAGCCGCGTATTGACCTCAGAGCGGCTGACCCATATCTATCTGGATCGGATCGCCCGCTACGATCCCAGGTTGCGGTGCATCATCACGCTGACAGCAGATCACGCCCTCACTCAGGCAAAAGAGGCAGATCGGGAAATCGCAGCAGGTCGCTATCGGGGACCATTGCACGGCATACCATGGGGCGCGAAAGATCTGCTGGACACGGCGAATATCCCGACTACGTATGGAGCCGAACCCTTTCGCGATCGGATTCCCCAGGCCGACAGTGCGGTGGTTCAGCGACTGAACGCGGCGGGGGCTGTGCTGATTGCCAAGCTGAGCCTGGGGGCGCTGGCGCTGAACGACATCTGGTTTGGCGGACAGACCATGAATCCGTGGCTGCTGGAAGAGGGCGCGTCGGGGTCCAGTGCCGGGCCCGGCGCCGCGACCGCCGCAGGACTGGTTGGGTTTGCCATGGGCAGTGAGACCGGCGGCAGCATCGTGAGCCCTTCCATGCGGTGCGGAGTTACGGGCCTGCGCCCCACCTATGGACGGGTGCCGCGAACCGGGGCTATGACGCTTTGCTGGTCTCTCGACAAACTGGGACCCATGACGCGCTGCGTTGAAGACGCCATGCTCGTATTGAATGCGATCTCCGGCCCAGATGGAGGCGATCCGGCCAGTGTTCCGAGCTCTCTCTCTTTTCACGCCGGCGCTGCAGTGGCGGGGCTGCGGGTAGGCTACTTCCCGGCGTGGATGAAGGAGCCGCCAGCGACCGATGTGGATCGCGCCGCGCTGGAGACGGTGAAGAAGCTCGGCATGACCGCGGTGGAAGTTTCCTTGCCCGACTGGCCCTACGACTCGCTCAACCTGATGCTGTTTGCGGAGGCCGCGGCGTCGTTTGAAGAAATCACGCTCAACCGAAAAGTGGATCTGCTCAAGGCGCAGGTGCCCGACGCCTGGCCAAACGTCTTCAGGCAGTCGCGATTCCTCTCCGCGGTGGACTTCGTGCAGGCCGACCGGTTTCGAAGGAAAGTAGCAGAGCAGATGGTGAAATTGTTCTCCAACGTGGACCTGCTGCTGGTGCCATCACTACGCGATGAGATGCTGGTCATCAGCAACAACACCGGCCACCCCTCGCTGACCTTGCGAGCGGGCTTTGTGGAGGTGACGGAAGCGCGCAGCGACTGGGCGCCCGATCCCCAACACCCGCTGCCAAAGTTCTCTCCACCGCGCCGAGTTCCCCACGGGGTGACTCTTATCGGGCGCCTGTTTGATGAAGGCACCCTGGCCCAGGCGGGGATGGCTCTGGAACAAGCGCTCAAGGTTGTAGGCGAACGACCCAGCGGGTTTTAGGATTATCGCCAGCCGCCGCCACTCTCTGCGTGCGACAGCGAAGCACTGCTGACTGACCGGTTAGTCAGCGGGATTTTTTCCTTTAACTTTGGTTCAGCGCTTTTTGCTTGACGCCACGCCGGCATCAACAAACCCGATGACCTCTTCGGCGTGCTTGCGAAGAGCCTTTTTCTTCAGCGCATCCGCAGGCTCCTCTTTGGCCTGCGTGAAGAGACCAGCCGAGGAGAAATAAAACGCGCATAGTCCCACGACATTGATCGCAGTGTGCCAGGTATCCAGTTCGCGGAATTCACCCGCTTTGATTCCCCGTGAAAGCATTTTATCAAGCCTTTTGTAGAGGGATGGCATACCCAGTTTCCGCAAGTTTTTGCCATCAGCCTGGATGCTCTCGAGCAGTAGAATCGATGGACCCAATGGATTGGCGGCCATGACCTCCATGAGGCTCGCGACAAAGGTCAACAACGCTTCGCGCGGTGAGGAATGCGCATCGTCCGGCTTCTCGAGGAGTTGAGCGAAGGGCAGAAAAGTCTTCTGCAGGACTGCTTCGTAGAGCTTTTCCTTATTTTTGAAATAGTGAAAAATCAGGCCCTTGACGACGTGCGCCCGGTCGGCGATGGCTTCCGTGCGCGCACCTTCGTAGCCCCTGGTGGCGAATTCGACTTCCGCGGCCTCAATAATCATTGGCAGCGTGGTTTCCCTGTTGCGGCGAGGACTGGAAGCGGGTGTGGGAGATTTGTCGGTGTGCATATCAGGTTTCGAGGCTATCGTGTACTGACCAACGGGTCAATCACTTTGAAGGAAAATCAGCTCAACACCGCCGCGCGCGGCCCGAGAAAGAACTTGCGGAAAAGCGGCGTTCAGCGGCCCAATGCAAGCGACGGATCGGCGGATAATTCCGAAGGCGCAAATTCCCCGCTCATAAACCGGGGCCAGGCGGCAGCTGCGATCATCGCCGCGTTGTCGGTTGATAGCGCCAGGGTCGGGAACGAGACGGTGGCACCGCGGCGCTTGGCCTCAGCTGAAAAGCGTGCACGCAGTTCGCTGTTGGCCGCCACCCCGCCCGTGACCAAAATGCGGTGAACGCCCAGAGACTCGGCTGCGGCGAGGGTCTTTTTTATGAGGTCGCCAACCACGGCGCGCTGAAAACTGGCGATCAGGTCAAGAACCGGCTGAGGGCATAGCTTGAGTGCGCTTACCTTGTTGCCAGGCGGGTGAGGATCGGCAAGCACCTTCTGAATGCGAGCCTCGACATCGGCGCGCATGCCATGCAGTTCGACATAACGCAACACCGCCGTCTTGATGCCGGAGAAGGAGAAAAGAAAATGAGGATCGAGAGCAGCGATGGGCGCCGTCCTGGCGGCCTTTGTGCGAGGAGCCATGCCGCCGAGGTGAGCCTTAGTCTTGACCTGCGCAAATGAAAACGGCACTGCATTGGGGTCTCCAAAGCGGGCCAGCGTATCGATCCACGGACCACCGGGATAGCCGAGACCGAGCAGTTTGGCAACTTTGTCATAGGCTTCGCCCGCGGCGTCGTCCACGGTCCGTCCGATCAGCCGGTAGGACCAGGTTCCCTGATTGGGACTTGCCAGGTAGAGATGGGTGTGGCCGCCGGATACGACCAGGGCCAGCGCCGGCTCCCAGGTGTCCGATTGGGCGTCGCCGGTCGATGATTGCCGCTCCTCGAGCAGGACAGCATGAATGTGTCCTTCGAGGTGATTGACTGCAATCAACGGCAGGTCCTGGGCAAAGGCCAGTGCCTTGGCGTAGGTGATTCCCACCAGGAGAGCCCCCGCCAGGCCGGGCCCCGACGTGACCGCAATGGCGTCGAGATCAGTGAGCGAAACCCGCGCTTCGTCCAGTGCGGCCCGCACCACCGGAACAATGGCGCGCAGGTGCTCACGGCTGGCCAGTTCGGGGACGACGCCTCCGTAGGCCGCGTGAGTGCGTATCTGCGAGGCCACGACCGATGACAGCGCGCGCGCTCCGCGCTCGACAATCGCAGCCGCGGTTTCGTCGCACGAGCTTTCAATACCCAGAATGAGGCCTCTGCTCATCTATTAAGTCTAGCGGGTCGTACGTTCTGGCCGAGAATGGAGGGAGGACATGAAAAGAACACCTCAATTCGAGGCAGCTCTCAAGATAGCCGGAACTCTGCGCGGCATGGGCTACGAGGCCTATTTCGCCGGCGGATGTGTGCGCGACCTGCTGCTGGGGCGAGAGCCGGTGGACTACGACGTTGCAACTTCGGCAACTCCTGAGGTGGTGCTGGCCGCCTTTCCGCGGACCTATGCCGTGGGAGCGCACTTCGGTGTCGTCCTGGTCGCATCGGATATTCCAAATCCCGATTGTGAAGTGGATGCGCAGGAGCCGCCCTGCGTTACAGAGGTGGCGACTTTCCGGTCTGACGGCGCTTACTCCGATGGCCGTCATCCTGATGCCGTGCGTTACACCACCAGCGCGGCGGAAGATGTTCAGCGGCGCGATTTCACCGTCAATGGTCTGCTGCTCGATCCACTGCGCTTGCCGGATTTGTCTGCCGGATCACCTTCGTTGCCCGCCGTCCGCGAAGCACTTCTCGATTATGTGGGGGGATTGGAGGATCTCGATGCGGGGGTGATTCGAGCTATCGGTGAGCCGCAACGCCGTTTTGAAGAAGATCAGCTTCGCCTGCTGCGTGCGGTTCGATTTGCGGCTCGGTTCGGGTTTGAGTTGGAGACCCGGACCGCTGCCGCGATTCGGACGCTTGCTCCGCGCATCCACGCGGTCAGCCGCGAGAGAGTACGTGACGAACTCACCAAGATGCTGACGGAAGGACGGGCGCGACGAGCATTTGAGCTTCTCGACGAAACCAGGTTGCTGGCCGAGGTGCTTCCCGAAGTCGAGCGGATGCAGGGCGTTGAGCAGCCGCCCCAGTTCCATCCCGAAGGCGACGTCTGGATTCACACTTTGATGCTTCTGGAGCAATTGGAGGTCGGGGCCCCCGTCACTCTTGCATGGGGAGCCCTGCTGCATGACGTGGGCAAGCCGCCAACCTTTCGCGCGGCCCCGGACCGCATTCGATTTGACGGTCACGTGGAAGTGGGCGTCGCGATTGCCGCGGAGATCTGCCGGCGGTTTCGTTTTTCCAACCAGGACACCCAGCAGATCCTGGCCCTGGTGCAAAACCATATGCGCTTTGCCGATGCGCCGCGCATGAAGGAGTCGACTCTGAAGCGATTCTTTCGGCTGGAACGCTTTGATGAACACCTGGCCCTGCACCGCATGGATTGCCGGGCGGCGCACGGCAACCTGGACATCTGGGAGTTCGTGAATGAGCGATACCATTCGACTTCGGCGGAGCAAGTGCGTCCGAAGCCCCTGGTGACCGGCCGCGAGCTGATCGAGGCGGGTTACAATCCTGGACCCGGGTTCAAGCAGATGCTGCGAGCCGTAGAAGACGCTCAGCTCGAAGGGTCGATTGAGACGCCCGAAGAAGGCATGCAATTGGTTCGCACCCGATTCGGGCCGGGGCGTCAGGACAACGAACAGAACATCTGAAGCGGCAGTCTCCGGGGGAGGAATTTGCCGGGCGGCAGAGCTGCCGTGTCGTCCGTGATGGTGCGCACTGCCAGATGTGCTGCCCCATGCGATAAGAAAGGTGGCGACCGTCGGCGTCGGGTCGGCTTAGTCCAACACCTGTCTCCCTTGAAAGCGGGAAAAACATGACCACCGCCACTGATACAGAAGTTGTCCTCTCGGCGCCATTGCTGGATTTTCAGGCTTGCTGGTCGGAGCTGGACATGCCCGGGCACGTGCGCGAAGTGTTGAGCGCCGCCCCCCTCGTACAGTCACCGGAGAGCCGCCTGCAGCTACTGGACTGGGCGCTGGGGCGTTCCAGCGGGGCGACAGACTGGCGGCTGGGCAATCGCGACGACCACGGTGTCCATGAGTCCATCTTCGCCGTACCCGGAGGGGGACGGATCGTTGAAGCTGTGGTGACCAAGGCGCGCAATGGGTTGGCGGTCAACTTTCCTGATCCCGCCATGCGCCGTCGCGATCCGGACGCCATGGTGATTGGCGACTCGATGGCGACGGACAAGCCGCGTTATGCAGAGCGGTTTGGAGAGAGTTTCGAAACGGTGCGGGAGCAAACCCTGGCGTGGCTCAAGACGCAGGAACTGGTCGCGATGCCGTTCTACGCCGGAACGGATGCGCTGGGTTACGGTTCCCTGCTGATCGTGCCTCGCCAGGCAGCGTTCTTTGCCGCCGCCCTGGCCGATTTGCAGGGTATGATTCCGCGCAGCCAGGTTCCCGCTGACTTCAGGATCACCGGGGGCGTTCTCTTTGTAGCGCCCCCGTTTCGCCACACGCACTTTGAAGGGCGGCAGGTCGTGGTACACGATCGAACCGCGACCCATCAGGAAATTTTCGCTTACAACCTTTATCCCGGACCGAGTGCGAAGAAGGGCGTCTACTCCATGCTGCTCGACATCGGGGAGCGGGAGGGCTGGACGACCAACCATTGTGCCGTGGTGGCAGTGGTGACCCCCTATGAGAACCAACTGATTCTCATGCACGAAGGGGCCTCGGGCGGCGGAAAAAGCGAGATGACGGAGCACATCCATCGCATGGATGACGGCCGCCTTTTGCTGGGGCGCAACGTGGTGACCCACGAAGAGCGCACGCTCAATTTGCCCGAAGCATGCCACCTGCGGCCTATCGCCGACGACATGGGTTGCGCTCATCCAAGCCATCAGCGCCCCCATGGAAGATTGACGGTCGCCGACGCCGAGAATGCGTGGTTTGTACGGGTAGACCACATTCACAGCTATGGCACCGCGCCCAACCTGGAGAGGCTGTGCATCGATCCGCCGGAGCCGCTGATTTTTCTCAATCACTACATCGTGCCGGGAGGAACCTGCCTGACGTGGGAGCACGTCGAGGACGCACCGGGAAAGGTTTGCCCTAATCCGCGCGTGATCCTGCCCCGGCGCATGATCGCGGACATCGCCACCGGACCCCAGGCCGTCGACGTGCGCAGTTTTGGGGTGCGCTGCCCGCCTACCCACAAGGAGTCCCCCCTGTACGGGATCCTCGCGATGATGCATGTGCTCAGCCCGGCCCTGGCGTGGCTGTGGCGTCTGGTGGCTCCGCGCGGCCATGCCAACCCGAGCATCCAGGCCCAGAAGTCGAAAGAGATGCAATCGGAAGGGGTCGGATCTTATTGGGCCTTCGCTACCGGCCGCCGCGTGGACCAGGCCAACCTGCTCTTGCGCCAGATTGTCGACACGCCTGAAACGCGATACGTGCTGCTGCCCAACCAGTACATCGGGGCGTGGAAGGTGGGCTTCATGGCGGAGTGGATTGCGCGCGAATACCTGGCTCGCCGAGGCAGCGCACGTTTTGCCCGTGAGCAGGTCGATGAAGCGCCCTTTTCATTGCTGGGCTACATTCCGCGCCAGTTGAAGATCGAAGGGTCGATGATTCCGCGGGTCTTCCTTCGCGTCGAAGAACAGCTGCAAGGCGGCATGGAAGTGTATGAAGAAGGCGCTCAGCAGTGGCGGAATTTCTTTGCCCGTGAATTGAAGCAATTTCTCGTCGCCGACCTCGATCCGCTCGGCCGACATGTCATCCAAGCCTGTCTCGATGGCGGGACAGCGGACGATTACAGGCACCTGATCCCGCATCCCATGTTCCGCGAAGACGGTTTGTAACGCGACGTCGCCTCGCATTGGCGGCAATCCCTTACGGATTTTGAAACGCCAGCCTCCTTAAAACCACTACGTCTTGGACGGAGGGTGTTTCATGGCGAATTTTCAAAAAGTGCCGGGGGACAACACAACGCGCTTTGAGCCGGCACAACACAAGTTGATCTTGATGTTGAACGAAACGGTCAGGATAGATCTGCTCGGCGTCGGCCCGCATGGCGAATCCCTCGTCGTTGACGCCGTAGACAACAACGTCGCAACGGTATCTAGCGAGCCAGTAGCGCGTAAGGGAAATCTCTTCACCTACACGGTAACGGGTCTGAAGACCGGGAACACAAGCGTGGAAGCGCGGCTCATGAACCAGTCGGCCGCGGATTATCAAAGCCAGCGGGGAATCTGGAAAAATCGACCGACATCGGCTTCACTCCAGGTTTCGATACTCGGCGCCGAATACCGGCAAGCCGAAAGCACCTGGGGAAATCTGAAATACGGTTCTACCAACGCCCGCTGGAAGAACGTGAAATGGACAACCATGGCGGAAGCTGGCTGCGGTCCGACAAGTCTGGCCATCGTGCTGGACTACCTCGATCGACTGAATTCGCCGGATCGCGATGTGCCCGCCTGTTTCCCAGGCGTGGATCCGTCCAACACGATGAAATACACATCAACATACGGAAGAGCCGCCGACAAAAACGATAAGCCGGCTGGTACGGCCGGTTCGGTGATGATGGCCAATCTTAGCAAGCAGTATCCAGACTACGAGGCGGAGGATGTTTACGATCTGAAGCATGCTGCGAACTTCCTGAAGGCCGGCACACCGCTCGTCTTCCTCTGCCAGAATTGCACGAGCTACAAATATGTCAGCGGTCAGAAGAAGACCACCACCTTTCCAGGACACTTTATGGTGCTGGTAGGCGTGGAGAACGATGAAAAGACGTTCTGGATCTCAGATCCCTCTCTGGCTAAGACGACCCATATCAGCAGCACGGAGTTGCAGGGAAGTTCCATCTGGCGGGTTTATCGCAAGACGCCCGTGCCGCCCAAGAATCCGCTTCTGCAGTCACAAAGCCGTGGCATGTAATCCCGGGAGCATCGATGGCGATGGAAAGACCGAAAAAATCCAGGGGCGCGCGCCTGGCGATGTTGTAGACCTCGTAGCGGGCGCCGGCGGTTCTGGAAAACGCCCGGTCATGCGAGTGAAATGCAACCGGGGTTCTGGAGGTTTTCAGAGGCCCAGTTCGCTGAGTCCGGGATGATCGTCGGGGCGTCGTCCCTGCGGCCAGCGGTACAGCCGGTCCGCATCGGAGATGGCCAGGTCGTTGATGCTGGCGTGGCGGCGAATCATCAGCCCTTCCTGGTTGAATTCCCAGTTCTCGTTGCCGTAGGAACGCCACCACTCCCCAGACGCATCCCGCGATTCGTAAGCAAAGCGCACCGCGATGCGCGGCTCGTCGAAGCACCATAGCTCTTTGATCAGGCGGTATTCGATCTCGCGAGCCCACTTGCGCTGCAGAAACTCGACGATCTCCGCACGGCCGTAGATGAATTCGGAACGATTACGCCAGCGGCTGTCGATGGAATAGGCCAGCGAAACCCGCTCAGGGTCGCGCGTGTTCCATGCGTCTTCAGCGCTACGAACCTTCCTGACGGCGGATTCCCGGGTAAATGGCGGCACAATAGGATTGGTAACAATCGAAGACAAGAGCACCTTCCCTTCTGCGCGAAAACGCCCCCCGCCCCGTGCGCAGGACACGGCATGCAATCCGTTTTATAACCTCTCTCGCGGCGCTGCAAGGCCGGGTGCGGGCAGGCTATTCTGAGCAAAGACACGATGGCAACGCCGCCCCGCCAGTTCGATGTAGTCGTGCTGGGCGCCGGAGCGGCCGGCTTGATGTGCGCCGCGGCTGCGGGACAGCGCGGGCGCCGCGTCGCGGTCCTCGAACACAACGCCCAGCCCGGCCGCAAGATCCTGATCTCGGGCGGGGGCAGATGCAACTTCACCAACCTGAATTGTGCGCCCGACCGATTCCTCTCCGCCAATCCGCATTTCCCAAAATCGGCATTAGCGCTCTACACTCCTCGCCACTTCCTCGAACTCGTGGAGAGGTACTCCATCCCCTGGCACGAAAAGACACTGGGCCAACTCTTCTGCGACGGTTCTGCCCGGGCCATCGTGGATATGCTGTTGGCTGAATGCGATCGCGGGGGAGTGGAGATCGTTCTCAATGCCCGTGACATATCCGTCGTGGGAGGCGGCAGATATCGGGTTTTCACCTCCGCCGGCAGCTTCGAAGCCGGGGCACTCGTGGTAGCAACTGGCGGGCTCTCGATCCCCAAAATGGGTGCTACCGGCCTGGCTTATGATCTGGCCCGACAGTTCCGACTGCGCATTGTGGAGACGCGCCCGGCTCTTGTCCCGCTGGTCTTGGGCGGGACGGAGGCGGATTGGACCAGCCTGGCCGGAGTGTCGGCGGATGTAACGGTGCAGGCGCAACTCACGGGCCGCAAGCCGGCACCAGTGTTCCGGGAAAAGCTGCTTTTCACCCACCGCGGCCTGAGCGGTCCGGCGGTGCTGCAGGCGTCTTCCTACTGGCAGCCGGACCAGCCCATCCTTGTCGATTTCGCCCCTGCGCTGCGAAACAGCGGAGAACTGCTAGCCGGGCTGAAGCAGCCTGGGGCTCGTCGCGATACGACCGCATTGCGCCAGGCGCTGCACGCGGCGGTGCCGCTGCGCCTGGCTGCTTTTCTGAGCGATTCCGCACAGCCGTCCCGATGGACCAATGCGGCACTCGAAGATTGCGAACGGCATTTGCGGCGATGGGAGTTTCACCCCGCCGGGACCGAGGGGTTTGAAAAGGCCGAGGTAACGGCAGGAGGCATCAACACCGACGATCTGCAGGCTCGAACCCTTGAGGCCCGCAGCGTATCCGGCCTGTTCTTCATAGGAGAAGCCGTGGATGTGACCGGACACCTGGGCGGGTTCAATTTCCAGTGGGCCTGGGCCTCGGCAGTGGCAGCGGCCCGAGCGCTGTAGGCCGCAAATCTTTGCAACGGGCCGGAACCGTAGCCCGGCCTAAGCTCGTGCCTCATTACTTTCGATTTCTTTAGTCACTTTTGTGTTAGTTACCCTGGAATTCCCCCATGCTAATCTCCGATTTCCGGGGTGGAAATTGGGACCAATCTTTCTCCTGCTTTTCTGGCTGTTGGTGGCTTGCGTTCTTGCGGTAGGTGGAGGCCTGGCGCTGTCCGGAGCCGTGGCTTTCTCTCTGCCAGGGCTTCACACCGAGCGGCAACGCGCAATCCGCATCGCCCGCTGGGTTCCGGCCATGGGATTCGCCTATCTTTTTATCTGCGTCGCCGGGTTTTCCCTATGGTCTTCAGCGCGCGGCCGTGACGTAGGCTGGGGCGATACATGGCAGACGCCGGTGCTCGGAAATTACAGCCTGCGGATGGTCAATGTCACTGATGCCGGGACCATCTTTGATCGTACCGATCCGGATTTAGGCCCGCGCGGATCGATGGCTCGCGCCCTCGGGCACCGGGATTTCATCCTCGGAGTCCGGCGCATGGAGGTCCGGGGCCCTTACCTGCTGGGCACGGCCAGCCCGGACGCGGTACCTGATGAGCCGCGGAAGGGCGCGGAAACCCTGTTCTTCATCCTCGACACCCGCACGGGCCTTCGCACCGATCTGGATTCGCTGGCGGCTTTGCAAACGGCGGCACAGGGTTTTGGCGGACCGCTCAAGCTGGAATCGATAAAGGCTGTTTACCTCCGCTATCGCTATGGGAAGGCAGATTTTATCCCGCTGGTCGCGTTCGCGATTCTTCCTGGAGTAGGGCTCTGGTTCCTGATGCGCTGGTTCCGGCGACTTCGGGCCGACGGGGGAAGTTCGCGCGGTTTCTTCTCCACATCAGGAGTTCAGAAAGTTCACTCTGCCAACCTGTTCCTCTGTTCTGTGAACGGGGTGCGGCGGACGCCCGCCGGTTACAGCCGGATGCGCGGCTGACGGGGATTATTGAGCCGGGGCCATGACCGGCCGGCGGGGTGGCGCCAGCACAAAGCCTTTGCGCACCACTGAAAAGCCCTGCTCAGGCAGCTCGGCCTGCAGCAATTGGTCTTCCGGCCCTGCGAACAGGTCGGTTTCAGCGCCGCCTATGGTGGCCACCAGGTGATGGACGACCAGTTCCTTGCCGTCCAGGGTCCCATGCTCATCGGGATAGGTGGCCAGTTGCACCGGTTCCACTGAACCGGACTGCTTGGGAACAATCACCCAGAGATCGCGGTTGTTTTGGGCGGCCGCCAGTTTCAGCAGCGTCTGCAGGGCGCCCGGATCAAAGTCGGGAAGGAACACGGCGCCGTTATGAGCAGCCAGGCGGGAAGTGGAACTCCGCCCGTTCGCCGAGATGTTAAGCAGGAACTGCGCCGCATCCGGCTTGCCGGTGATGCTGACCGCCGACCCGTTAACCGCGGCGCTCAACTGCTCGTGCACGATCTGGCGCGACGGATCGAGGCGTTCCGTTTTTGAAATTGCATAGTCCAAGCCCTGCATGCTGACGTTCACGGTGGAAGTGGAGTCGATGCCCTCGTCCGAACGGACGAACACGAACCCGGCGGTGCCGACCGCGTGGCCTAACTGACTGATGGTGTAACTGCCGGACAAGCTGGACGGATGGGGGGCCGGAGCGGGATGAGCCTTGGGCGCGCTGGCGTGCGAAACGGGCGCAGGTGAAGGCGCAGGTGCCGGCGGAGCAGCAGGCGCCTGAGATGCAAGCGTACCGGGATGCGGTTTGGCGATGGTCGAGGGGACCGTGGGCTGGGCAGCTGCGCATTGGAGCGCGACCACCAGGCCGAAGATCGAAATCACGGGAAAACGAGAAAATGCGCGCATGCCGGGCAAGCCCACAACTCTTACTTAGACTCCATCCCGTCGCAGGAGTTGTGGATCTCCAGACCAGCAGCGCGCACCTACCAGGCATTCCACCAACAGGCAATCAAGGGCCGGATCGATCTGACCGCGACCACGGAATAGCCGCGGATGCCCTCCGGTCCCTGACGCTGAAAACAAATCCCTGACGCTTTCTAGCCCTTCGCTGCAGCGAAACGCTTGTTCACTTCGGCCCAGTTCACCACGTTCCACCAGGCGGCGAGGTAGTCGGGGCGCTTGTTCTGGTACTTGAGGTAGTAGGCGTGTTCCCATACGTCGTTGCCCAGGATGGGGTAAAGGCCTTGCGACAGCGGCGAATCCTGGTTGGGCGTGGTAATGACTTTGAGCTTGCCCCCCTGCTGGACCAGCCAGCCCCACCCGGAGCCAAACTGCTTGGCCGTGGTCTCGTTGAAGGTCTTCTTGAACGCTTCAAAGTCGCCGAAGTCGGCCTTGATCTGATCGGCGATGGCGCCCGTCGGCGCGCCGCCAATTCCTGCCGTGTTGGCAGGGCCCATGATGTTCCAGAACATGGTGTGGTTGGAGTGCCCGCCGCCGTTGTTGCGCACCACGGTGCGAACGTCTTCGGGTACGGCGTTGAGATCCTTGAGCAAGTCATCGACCGATTTTGCGGCCAGTTCTGCATGCTTCTCCAGCGCCGCGTTCACATTGTTGACGTAGGTCTGATGATGCTTGTCGTGATGCAAATGCATGGTTTCGGCGTCGATAAAAGGCTCGAGGGCCGCATAGTCGTAAGGCAGCGGGGCGAGTTCGTAAGCCATTGGGGAGTTTCTCCTTTGTCGAAGATTGTAGGTTGCGGAGGGTTCCGCAAAGCAACGTGAGCGGTGTTTAGATCCCGGTTTGCAACACGATATTCATTCGCCGGGCGCGGTCCTGTGTTTGGATGGAGACGCATCGTCCTACGGTTGGATGGATGCAGGTTGGCTCCGGCAGGGTGCGGAAATCGTTCCCGAAGCGAGAGAACAGCATGAAACGCGCTGCATCTGCCGGAAACACAAGGAATACACTGGGCCGGCGGAAACTTTCCGTCGGCGCGAAACATCGTTAGGTGTGAGACACTGGCGCCGGCTTTTCCCAATCGCGCGTTCATGGATGAACGAATGAGCAAGTTTCTTTCTGCACCCTGGCAATCATGAGCAATCAACCTTTATATCGCTGGCTCGATCAGCAGGGCGAGGCCTTCGGTGCGCCCGGCATGCATCCCCGCTGGACATCCAGCATCAAGGACGCTGTCGGCACGGCGTACTCCGCCTCGTGCCGGTTGTGGTTTACCTGCTCGCACGGCATCCTGAATGAGCTCTACCACCCCACCATCGACCATGCCCAGGTGCGGGACATGGAATTCCTGGTCACCGACGGGGAGACATTCGCGCACGAGGAGAAGCGCGATCTCCTTTCCTCTTTCGAATACATTCACCCCGAAGCTCTGGGCGTCCGCTATGTGAATCGTGATCCGGACGGCCGCTATTCCCTGATCAAAGAGATCATCTGCGACCCCCACCACAGCGTGCTGCTCACCCATGTACGGGTCGAGGGAGACCCGGAACTGGTGGCCAAGCTCAAAGTGTACGCGCTGCTGGCGCCGCATCTTGATGGAGGCGGCGCCGGCAACTCCGCCCGCGCGGTCGATGTGGCGGGCTACCGCGTCTTGCTGGCGTGGAAGAATCAATGGTCGCTGGCCATGGGTTCCAGTTGCGGATTCAGCCGGGTTAGCTGCGGCTTTGTAGGCGCCAGCGATGGTTGGCGGGACATCAAAGACAACCGCCGCATGACCTGGGAGTTTGGATCGGCCACCAACGGAAATCTGGCGGTGACCGGAGAAGTGAACCTGGAGTGCGCGCGGAACGGTTTCGGATCGGCGGACGGGGCCAGGGAGTTCACCGTCGCCATCGGCATCGGAGACACCCAGCACACCGCCCTGCAGAAAACGGTGAGCGCGCTGGCCATGCCGTATGAGCAGCATCGCAAGCGCTTTATCGAACAGTGGCACCGCGCTGCGAATCCTGAGTGGCTCGGCGCCAAGGCCCAGGACGGCGGCAAGCTCATGCGCGCCAGCCACAACGTGCTCCTGGCCCATGAAGACAAGACCTACTCGGGAGCGTTCGTCGCTTCGGCGTCCATTCCCTGGGGCCAATACAAGGGCGACGACGACCTGGGCGGATACCACCTGGTATGGACGCGCGACATGGTCCACACCGCGACGGCACTGCTGGCCTGTGGGCGCGCTGAAACCGCACGCCGGGCCCTGGTGTACCTGGCCTGCACGCAGGAGCCGGACGGCGGTTTTGCTCAAAACTTCTGGGTCGATGGACGCCCCTACTGGTCAGGCGTTCAGCTCGATGAAGTTGCCTTTCCCATCATGCTCGCCTGGCGGCTATGGAAGGCTGATGGCCTGGGCGAGATGGACATCCAGCCCTTTGTGGAACGCGCCGCGGGTTTTCTTGTGAGCCACGCTCCCATCACCCACCAGGAGCGCTGGGAAGAAAATGCGGGATACTCTCCGTCAACTCTTGCCGCCGTTATCGCCGGGTTGATCTGCGCGGCCGAGATTGTTCGCTCGCGGGGCCGCGATGAACTGGCTGGATTCCTCGAGGAATTCGCCGACTGGATCGAGGGCCACCTGGAACACTGGACCGTCACCAACGACGGCGTCCTGCTTCCGGAGGTTAAGCGGCACTACATGCGCATCCGGCCGCCGGAGACCGGAGAGGCATATTTTTGCGAGAGTTGCGCGAAAGAAGTCATTCGGCTCAATAACCGGCCGCCCGGGAGCCGCTACGAATTTGAGGCGCGCGAGATCATCGATGGGGGATTTCTTGAACTGGTGCGATATGGGATTCGGCGAGCTGACGACCCCCTGATGATCGATTCGCTCAAGGTCGTGGATGCCGTCCTCAAGCGCGATCTTCCCCAGGGACCGGCGTGGCTGCGCTACAACTGGGACGGATACGGCGATCGTCCGGACGGCGGACCTTTTCTGGGATGGGGCCAGGGCCGGCCGTGGCCGCTCCTTACCGGTGAACGCGCTCACTACGAACTCGCCGTCGGCGCGGATATCACGGCTCTGATCAAAACCTATGAGCGCTTCGCTACTAGCGGCCAGATGCTCCCCGAGCAGGTGTGGGATCAACCCAACCGTCCCGACCTTGGCTTGCGGCTGGGCCAGCCGGCCGGGTCTGCCGTTCCTCTGGTTTGGGCGCACGCCGAGTACCTGAAACTCTTGCGCTCAACCCTCGATGGAAAGGTCTTTGACCGTGTGGATCCGGTTTATGAGCGCTACTGCACCCCCGAGGGTCGCGAACATGTTCGCAGAAATCTCGAGATTTATAGCCGCCGCCGGCCCATTCAGCGAGTAAACGCCGGGGGGACCCTGCGCATCCTAGACGAAGATCGATTCGAAGTGGTGTGGACAACCGACGGGTGGAAGTCAACCCACCACACTCCCAGTCGGAGTCTCGAAACTGCAGGGTTCAGTGCTGACCTTACCGCTCATGGTGGGGGGACTGAACTATCATGGACTCTCCATTGGACGGAGAAGGACCGCTGGCTTGGTTACAATGTGCAGGTCAAGATCGATTCTGAATGAATCAACCCCCTTCAATCAGGGATCAGCTGAAAGGATTGAGCAAAGATCATGACACCGACCGCTGCGGATATCACCCTCGACCAACTCTCTATCGACACGCTCCGCCTGCTTGCGGTGGACGCGGTGCAGAAGGCGAATAGCGGCCATCCGGGCGCGCCGTTGGGCTGTGCGCCGATTGCATATCTTTTGTTTCACAAGCTGATGAAGCACAATCCCACCCACTTCAAGTGGCCGGATCGCGATCGCTTTGTGCTGTCGAACGGGCATGCTTCAGCGCTGTTATATTCCACGCTGTTTCTGACCGGATACAAGGTCACAATGGACGACCTGAAGTCGTTCCGCCAGTGGCATTCGAAGACCCCTGGGCACCCCGAGTCGGGTGAAACCGAGGGCGTTGAAGTGACCACCGGCCCGCTGGGACAGGGGCTGGGAATGGCAGTCGGCATGGCCATCGCAGAGAAGCACCTCGCCGCCGTCTACAACAAGCCCAACTTCAACATCGTCGATCACCATACGTACGTGCTGTGCGGCGACGGCGACCTGATGGAAGGCATCTCGCATGAATCGGGATCCCTGGCGGGAACGCTGGGACTGGGCAAGCTCATCGTGCTCTACGACGACAACCTGATTTCGCTGGACGGCCCGACCGAGCTGAGCTTCACCGAGGATGTTCTCAAGCGCTTCGAGGCGTATCACTGGCACGTGCAGCGCGTGGCCGACGGCAACGACCTCAACGGGATCGAAGCGGCCATCGAAGCCGCCAAGGCGGAGACCACCAGGCCTTCGATCATCGCGGTGCGTACCGTCATCGGATACGGCAGCCCCAAGGCCGGAACCAAGGACGTGCACGGCGAAGCACTGGGCGCGGCTAACGTAGCAGCGACAAAGAAATACTTCGGGTTTCCAGAGGATCAGAGCTTCTATGTGCCGGACGACGCGCTGGCCAACTGGCGCAAGGCCATCGATCGCGGCCAGGCTGCGGAAGCGGAGTGGAACAAGCTCTTCGACGCCTACGCGAAGGAGAATCCCGAGCTCGCTGAGCAGTTCAAGCGCGCGCAGGTCAACAAGCGCAAGGCAGGATGGGAAAAATCGCTGCCGAGTTTCCCGGCGGGCAAGCCGGTGGCGACACGGAATGCGGGCTTCACAGTGATGAATGCTATCGCCGAGGTGGTTCCGGAATTGTTTGGCGGCGCCGCCGACCTGACCTCGTCGACCAAGACCATCTTCAAGCCCGGCGCCAATTTTCATGTGGACCCCGCGGGCCGCAACGTCTTCTTTGGCGTGCGCGAATTCGGCATGTGCGCCGCAGTCAACGGGATGGCCGCGCACGAGGGGCTGGTTCCGTTCGGATCGACCTTCTTCACCTTCTCGGACTATTGCAAGCCGGCCATCCGGCTCGCGGCACTGGCGCGGGCGCATTCGCTGTTCGTGTTCACCCACGACTCCATCGGCCTGGGTGAAGACGGCCCCACGCACCAGCCCATCGAACAACTGATGATGCTGCGCGCGGTGCCCGACCTGACCGATTTCCGTCCCGCCGACGCCAATGAAACCGCGGCCTGCTGGAGGCTCGCACTGGAGCGCCCCGGACCGTGCTTCTTCGCGCTCAGCCGCCAGGATCTGCCGGTGATCGATCCCGCCAAGACCGACGTGTACGCAAATGTAAGCAAGGGCGCTTACGTGCTGGAAGACGCCGCCAGTCCGCAGGTCATTCTTATTGGAACCGGCTCGGAAGTTTGGCCCTGCGTGGAAGCCAAGAAGCAACTCGAGTCTGAAGGCATTGCGGCGCGAGTCGTGAGCATGCCGAGCTGGGAGATCTTTGACGAGCAATCGCCGGAATACAAAGCGGGCGTGCTTCCCGACGGCGTGCCGAAACTGGCCGTAGAAGCAGGATCACCTCTCGGCTGGTGGAAGTATGTCGGCAAGGATGGCGACGTGATCGGACTTGACCGCTACGGCGCTTCCGCTCCGGGGCCGGTGGTGCTCGAAAAGCTTGGCTTCACCGCTCCTAGCGTCGTCTCACGCGCCCGGGCTCTGGTCAGGAAGTAAGTACAACAGTCGGTCCGCAGTGTTTCGAAAGGAAAGGATCGTTTTCCCGTGAAGCTTGTTATCAGCGCCGACCACGCCGGATTTGCACTCAAGGAAGAAGTGCGTGCATATCTGACCAAAGCTGGCCACGAAATCGTTGACCTCGGCGCCTTCAGCGGCAACTCTCCGGACGATTATCCAGATTTTGCGGAGAAGGTTGGTGAAGCGATCAAGGCTGGAGAGGCCAAGCGCGGCATTCTTATCTGCGGATCGGGGGTGGGCGTTTGCGTGGCGGCCAATAAGATTCCCGGCATTCGCGCCGGCATGTGCCACGACACGTATTCGGCGCACCAGGGCGTGGAGCACGACGACATGAACGTGCTGGTGCTGGGCGCGCGCATCATTGGCGCCTCGCTGGCCTACGAATTGGCCGATTCCTTTATCAAGGCGCAGTTCATTGTGAATGAGGAGCGATTTACCCGTCGCTTTAACAAAGTCAAGGCAATCGAAGCAAAATACAGCTGCGGGGACGGCTCCAGTAGCCCCGCCTGAAGCAAGCATCGTGACGGTCCACGAAATTTACGCTCGAGTGCGTTGAGCAGTCTAAACCTTGCAGCTCCACACCGCTGTCATCTCGCAAGAAACGAGTCGCGCCGATGTTCCCCTTCGACGTAATTCTCTTTGATGTAGGCGGCGTTCTACTCACCAACGGATGGGATCACCGTGAGCGCGCGGTAGTGCTCGATCAGTTCGGGCTTGATCGGAATGAATTCGAAAGGCGGCACGCAGCCGCCAACGATGCATGGGAGTGCGACATCATCTCCGCCGAATCCTATCTCGATGCGACTGTCTTCTACCAGCCTCGCGACTTCCCCCGCGATGCGTTCCTTGCAGCTATTTTTGCGCAGTCCGTTGTCTTGCCGAATGGCGGGCTGGGAATCCTTGCGGAGCTTTCTGCATCTGGTAAGGCAATGGTGGGCTGCCTGAACAATGAGGCGCGCGAACCGAACGAGTACCGCTTCCGCGAGTTCAATTTGCGCAGCTACTTCGAAGTGGCTTTCAGTTCCTGTTATGTAGGCCTGCGTAAACCCAAAGCGGAGATTTACAAGCGAGCGCTCGACATCCTGGGACGTCATCCGCAGCGCGTTCTGTTTATCGATGACCGGCAGGAGAATGTTGCTGCCGCGGAAGCTACCGGTATGAAGGGCATTCGGTTCGACGGCGCCGATCAACTGCGGCGTGATCTTGAGACTCTCAACATTTTGTAGAGACATTGAGTACGGAGGAAACCATGCAACTCGGATTGATTGGATTGGGCAAGATGGGCGGCAACATGGCCGAACGGCTTCGCCTCGGCGGCCACCAGGTGGTAGGGTTCGACTTCAGCGCCGAAGCGGTACAGAAGCTTGCCGCGTCGGGCAATGTTGGAGCGTCCAGTCTGGAAGAGATGACTCAGAAGCTTCAAGGCCGCAAGGCCATCTGGATCATGGTGCCGCAGGGCAAACCCGTCGACGACACCATCGCCAAGCTTGAACCGCATCTGAACCCCGGGGACATCCTGATCGACGGCGGCAATTCCAATTACAAAGATTCGATGCGCCATTACAAGGAAATTACCGCGAAAGGTTTCCAGTTTGTCGATGTGGGTACATCGGGCGGCGTGTGGGGCTTGAAAGAGGGCTATAGCATGATGGTCGGCGGCGATAACGACGTCGTCGAATACCTGCGGCCGATCTTCGAGACGCTCGCCCCGGCAAAGGATAAGGGATGGGGCCGCGTGGGCCCGGCCGGCGCAGGACACTTCGTCAAGATGGTGCACAACGGCATCGAGTACGGCATGATGCAGGCCTTTGCCGAGGGCTTCACCATCATGGAAAAGAAAGAAGAGCTGGGCCTGAACCTCCCGCAGATTGCGGAGATCTGGCGCTATGGCAGTGTAGTGCGCAGCTGGCTGCTTGACCTGACTGCCGAAGCGCTGGCCAAAAATCCCAATTTGGACGGCCTGGAAGCTTACGTTGCCGATTCAGGCGAAGGGCGCTGGACCGTGTTCGAGGCGATCGATCTCAATGTGTCTGCACCCATCATCACCGAGTCGCTGATTCGCAGGATCCGCAGCCGCGAGGAAAACAACTTCACCGACCGAATGCTCGCCATCATGCGCAATGCGTTCGGCGGTCATGCCGTCAAGAAGGACTAGTGAAAAAGGGTCAGTGAAGCAGGAAAAGTTTTATTGCGAAATCCCCTCTCCACTCTCTCACTGATCCCACTGTCCAGCTATCCACCGCTCACGGTCCCAGGAGGTCATTACATGGCGACGATTCAGATGAAGGTCAACCCCGAGGATTTATCCCAGGTTCCTCGCGGACACGAGCGGGTTCCCGAGCCGGTAGTCATGACAATCTTCGGCGCGTCGGGCGACCTCACGAAGAGGAAATTGCTACCTGCGCTGTTTCACCTGGAACAGAACGGCCTGCTCCCGGATCACTTCGCCATTGTCGGAGTTGCGCGTCGCCCGCTCGGTGACGAGTTCGCGGCCGACATGCGCCAGGGCATCATTGAATTTGGCGGCGTCGATGCAAGCGATCCAAAGCTCGAGAACTTCATGAAGAAGGTGAGCTACTTTGCGCTCAACTTCGATGACCCGGGCCACTATGCCGCGCTGCGCGAGGAGCTCAACCGCATTGCTGCCGAAAAAAATATCGGCAACAACAGGCTGTTCTATCTTGCGACCGCTCCGGAATTTTTTACCGGCATCGTCGAAAACCTCGGCACTCAAGGTCTGGCGCATCCCGAACAGGGTCGCGTTGGCGTGGTAATTGAAAAACCCTTTGGCCACGATCTCAATTCGGCGCGCGAGCTGAATCACCAGGTCAACGCCGTCTTCAGCGAAAGCCAGGTGTTCCGTATCGACCACTACCTGGGAAAAGAGACGGTACAGAACATTTTGGTCTTCCGCTTCGCTAACGGGATCTTCGAGCCGATCTGGAATCGAAACTACATCGACCAAGTTCAGATCACGGTCGCCGAAACTCTGGGCGTCGAAGGCCGCGGGCCATTCTATGAAAAGGCCGGCGCACTGCGTGACGTTGTGCAGAACCACGTCATGGAATTGCTCAGTTTCGTGACCATGGAGCCGCCCCCGAGTTTTGAGTCGGAGAGCGTACGCCGCGAGAAGCTGAAGGTCTGGCAGGCCATCCCGCCGATTCCGATTTTGAACGCTGTGCGCGGCCAGTACGGGCCGGGCATTGTGGAGGGAAAGCGTGTTCCCGGCTACCGCGAAGAAGAACGCGTCAATCCTGAATCGGGCACCGAAACCTACGCCGCCGTGCGCCTAGAAATCGAAAACTGGCGCTGGGCCGGAGTTCCTTTCTACCTGCGCGCCGGCAAGCGGCTCAAGAAGCGCGCCACGGAAATCAGCATCCAGTTCAAGCAGCCGCCCCTGTTGATCTTCAATCGCATGTCCTCGACCGGCCCCTGCACCGACATTCAGCCCAACCTGCTGACCATCCGTATTCAGCCCGACGAAGGGATTGCGCTGCGCTTCGGCGCCAAGGTTCCTACCACTCCGGAGATGGCCGTGTGCCCGGTGGTGATGGACTTCAACTATTCGGCGGCGTTTGGCAGATCAACCGCCAATGGATACGAGCGCCTTCTTCTCGACGCCATGCTGGGCGACCAGACCCTGTTCGCGCACCGCGACGGCGTGGAAACGACCTGGAGTCTCTACACGCCCATCCTCGAAGCCTGGGCGAGCAAGGTGCCGGAAATCTTCCCTAACTACTTTGCCGGAAAGTGGGGGCCTGAATGCGCTGATCGACTGCTGGAGCGCGAAGGCAATAGCTGGCGCAACAACCTTGGCAAACCGGAGTAAGCACCAGCGCTAAGTCGAGACCTCGGAAGTAGCTTTAGCTGCGCGCTGAGCGGAGAAACCGCGCTCGATCAGAATCAGAAACGATCTCCCGCGACAACACCGAGCAAAGCTCCGGGATCGACTTGCATTGCTTCGCAGCGCGTTTCACCATTACGTTCGCGATTGGTCCCAGGAATTGTGCCAGTTCGCGGGAAAGCCGCTCCAGTTCACTGCGGTCGAGCTCGGCTGAGGCGACTGCAGCGGGCTCGTTCGAATTTTCTCTCGACGAGGCTGGGTTAGGCGCGGCTGCTGGATTTTCCTTGGGCACAATGTCCGGGCTCATGTAAGGCCGAAGCGCGCGCACCAGCACCTGGATGTCTGATTTCCAGCGCACATGCGTAAGTTCCACGGCGTTGCGATAAGCGAGATCCTTCAAATCCTCCGGCAGCTCGTCGGCATGCGGCATGCGCGCGCTCCGAACCAGCACGGGAACGACCATGACTTGCCGCGTCAAGGCTGAGGCCAGTTCCATGCGCACGAAGTCTCCCGGGTCTTCAAGCCGCCGCGCACCGCCCGCATCGCGCGCATCGAGCCATTGCGGTCCGATCACCGCGAGCAGGACGCTGCATGCCGCGACGCTCTTGTCGATCGCCTTGCGAAAATCCTGTCCCGGCTCGATCCCCGCCACATCCATAAAGACCTGGTCGCGGCTGAAGTTCAATCCCATCTCATCGAACAGACGTCCGGCTTCGCCTTCCGAATCGTTCCTGCGGTAATTCACGAAGATGGAGCCCGTGGCGAGCCTCCTTGGGAAAAAGCGCGACCGGTGGAACCACCCGATAATAGATGAACCGAAATTGTGGAGTCACTTTAAATCGAACTTCTTTCCTTCGAGGCGGGGCTTGGGAACTTCGGGACGCATCGCGCGCAGGGCGGCCAGGATGACTCCGCCAATGACGAGATCACGGTACCACTTGTGATCGGCGGGTACCACATACCAGGGAGCGGCCTCGGTCGAAGTCCGGTTGAGAATCTCCTCGTAAACCGCCTGGAACTTCGGCCATAGCCTGCGGTCTTTGAAGTCGGAATTTTCCACTTTCCAGCGCTTGCCCGGGTTGTCGAGACGCGCCTTGAAGCGGCGACTCTGCTCGCTCCGGCTGAGGTGCAGGAAGAACTTCAGCAGCACCGTGCCGTTCTGCGACCAGATCGTTTCAAGGTCAGCGATCTGGCGCAAGCGCGCGTGCGCCTGCTTGTTGGTAAGGTAGCCGCGGGCCTGGGGAACCAGGACGTCCTCATATTGCGAGCGATTAAAAACTCCGAGCTCCCCACGCGCTGGCATGGCGCGGTAAACCCGCCATAAATAATCGTGGGCCTGCTCTTCGCGATCAGGCTCTTTGAAAGAGACCACCCTGCAATGCTGGGGATTGACGCCGGTGAATACCTTGCGCACCGCGCCGTCTTTGCCCGAAGCGTCAACCCCCTGAAGGATGACCAGCACCGATCGTTTTTGTTCCGCCGCCAATGCGGAAAGCAGATTGTCGATCTGTTTGCGATATTGCTTCAGCTGTTTGCGCGCCGCCTTCTTCTCGTCGCAGAGGTCGGTCGCGTCGGTACTGACGCGGTCCAGCTTCACTCGCGATCCCGGCGCTACCCTGTACGTTTTCCAACTGCCCGGTGGTATGCTCAACGCTAACCTGCCTGACGATTGGATGCACGCGTCGTGGAGGCCGCAGACAGCCGACGTAAACTTGACGCCCAACAGCTAAGCCATTTCCCGGGCTGACACGAGGCTGGGTCGCGGTATAAGTTCTCCTGAGTCGGTAAAATCATCACGTGCGGGAGACCTGTGCGAATCTCTCTAATGCTCATGATGCTCAGCCTGTATGCCGCCGCGCAGCAAAGCCCCTCCGCGCCGGATCATCCGTGGATTCCGCCCAAGCATGCCCAACTCTCGCCAATCGCATCGGAACATCCGGCCATCGACGCGCAGCATGTCTACACTCTGCCTGAATTGATCGACTTCGCCGAGTCGCACAATCCCGAGACCCGGGTAGCCTGGCAGGCCGCTCGCGAGCGGGCCAGCCAGCTGCGCATAGCTCAGAGCGAATGGTTTCCTTCCCTGACCGCGATGGCCATCGCCAACACCAGCCGCGAAGGAGTCTTGTTCGGCGACACTTTTGTGAGGCAGACTCTTGGTCTTTTCGAGCCGTTCCTGCACGTGTCCTACACGGTGCTGGACTTCGGATTGCGAAACGAACGCATCACTGCTGCTCGCCAGCAGCTTTACGCTGCCGGCTTTGCATTCAACACGGCTCACCTGCGCGTCCTCTTCGATACTTCACGGCTCTACTATCAGTATCTGAATGCAACCGGTCAGCAGGAGGCGGCCGAAGTCAATTTGAAAGATGCCCAGGCTGTCCAGGAAGCCGTGGAAGCCCGGCTCGCCAACGGACTGGCAACGCTGCCGGACGCCCTCGAAGCCCGCTCCGCCGCTGCCCAGGCCGACTACGAATTACAGGCCGCGATCGGCCAGGCAGGTATTGCGCGCGGAGCGCTGCTTTCAACCCTTGGGCTCAACCCGGCACTCGCGATCCAGGTGCAGCCGTTAGCGGAGATCGCGATGCCCGGCGCCTTCGACGAGGCCGCAGACACCGTGATAGAGCGGGCGCTCAAGCAACGCCCCGACCTCTCGCAGCGTGTCGCCGAGCGACAAGCCGCGCAGGCCTCAATTCGGCAGGCGCAACATGCTTACCTGCCCACGTTGAGTTTTTCAGGTGATGGTGGCGAAGTGCGCGCGTACGGGCAGCAGAATCTGCTCCCTCGAACCTACGCAGGTCCGGCTGAAGTCTGGAACACCAGCCTGAGCCTGCAATGGAATCTGTTTGACGGCGGCCGCCGCGAAGCGGAACTGGCTCGCGCTCATTCGGAAGAACGGCGCGCCCAGGCCGAGATTGACTCGACCGTAGATCAGGTCGAAGTGGAAGTGTGGAACGCGTACATCAACCTTCGCACCGCCTACCGCCAGCGCGATGCCGCCGCGGCCCTGCTGACTGCCGCCCGGAGCTCGTACGATGCGGCGCTCCAGAGCTACAAATATGGCGTCCGCAACACCATCGACGTAGTGAATGCGCAGCGACTGCTGGCCCAGGCACTCAGCCAGGATATCGGCGCGCGCACCGCACTGCTGACACAGTCCGCCGCTATCGCATACAGGACTGCGGATCTGCTGCAACAACGCGCCGGAAAGCGCAAGCCATGAAAAAAACGACGGCCAAGACAATTGCATTCGCTCTGGCATGTGCGTGTGCCGGCTGCCGGCGTGCCCCAGCGTTCAATGTGCTCGGGTCGTTTTTTCCGGGATGGATCGCGTGCACGATTGGAGGCATCGCGATTGCAGCCATAATCAGGCTCGTTCTCTATCGCCGGCACATCGAGGAGAAGATCAAACTGCTTCCCTTGTTTTATGTAAGTCTGACTGTCTTTTTTGCCTGCGTGTTGTGGCTCGTCTTTTTCGAATAGCCCGGAGGTATGTATGTCTGATGCGGCGGGGGCAAATGGAACTCGAACAGCTGTGGCCGCATGGGCACCTACGATCCTTGCCGCCGCGCTGGCCCTGGTTGCATTCACCCTGGCAATTTATCGGTCCGTCGTGAATCCTCGCACAGACGATGCGGAAGTTCTTGCCAACTTCATCGGCATCGCACCCATCGTCAACGGCCCCATCGTGCGCCTCGAAGTCCATGACAATCAGCTGGTGCACCAGGGTGACCTCCTCTTCGAGATTGATGACAGACCGTACCGGTACGCTTTGGAAAGAGCATTGTCAGAGCAAGCCTCGCTGGAGGGCCAGATAGAAGACCGGCGCCGGACCATCGCTTCGCAGACCTCGGCAGTGAGTGTGGCGGCGGCAAACATCGAAAGCGCAACTGCGAGCCATACCGCCGCCAATGCAACCGTTCATCAAGCCGAGGCGGATGTCGAAAACGCCCAGGCGGCAGTTCGTTCGGCAGAGGCAAACAGGCAATATGCCGAGAACAATCTTCATCGACTGGAACCCCTCCTCGAGCGCCAGTTTGTCACCGTCGATCAAGTGGACTTGGCGCGCACCGCGCTGGAGACACGCACCCGCGAGGTCGAGCGGGCCAATGCGCAGCTGAACGTCGCGAAGGCGCACCTCGCCAGCCAGCAAGCCATGTTTCAGCAGGCGGGTGCGACCGTTGTTCAGAGCCAGGCGCAACACCAGCAGGCCGCCAGCGCCGTAGCCACCCTGGACCCCTTGACCAAGGAGCGCGAAGCGCGCGCCGCGGCGGTGCACAATGCTCGCTACGACCTTGATAACTGCCGGGTTTACGCGCCGTTTGACGCGCGGGTGACGAACCTGACAATTTCAGAGGGCGCTTTCGCCCATGCCGGCACTCAGGTGTTCACGTTGATCGACAACCGCACATGGTGGGTAGTCGCAAACTTTCGGGAGACACAACTGAACCACGTTGTACCGGGCGCCCCCGCCGAGGTGTTCCTGATGCAGCGGGAGGGCCTGGCTCTCAGGGGCGTGGTAGAGAGCATCGGCTTCGGCGTGACACCGGACCCGAGCGTTGCAGGGACGATCTCATCATCAGGGCTGCCTTCGGTGCAACGGTCCCTGAGCTGGGTGCACCTGGCCGCTCGCTACCCGGTTCGGGTAAGAATTGAGGCGCCACCTCCGGACCTGTTGCGCATCGGTCAAACCGCTGTGGCCGTGGTTCATGGAGCTGACCGGGAGCGCCGCCAGCCATGAACCGCAGCGCGGGACCGAGCGCGCCGCAGAACAGCGCGAAAAGCCTCGCGGCGCAGGACGCACCCTTCAGCGTATGGTTCATGTCCTTCCTGCGTGAGGAGCTTTCTCCTTACCCTGGACGGGCAAATCTCGTAATGCGCATGGTGATTGCGGCCACCATTACCATGCTCATCATCATGACGTTCCGTCTGCCTGGCGCGGCCATCGCGGCATATTACACGCTGCTGCTATCGCGCGATTCCCCACGGACCACGCTGCGATCCGCTCTCGTAGTGCTGGGCGCTTATCTTGGTTGCGCAACTTACTGCATGCTCGGAGTACTCCTCTTCATCGATGAGCCGCTGACCCATTTTCTGTTTGTGGTCTTCAGCCTGTTCCTCGCGTTTTATGTCATCAAGGTCAGCACGAACTATGTGGGAGCGGCAGGCTTCGCGTTCACCATCGGCATCGTGATTCCTCTGTGGGACTCGCCGCTTCCCAGCGATACGCTGGTCACGGCCACCTTGTGGGCGGCAAGCGGCGTATCTGTCGGCCTGGCAGCCACGGTGGCAGTCGAGTACGCGTTCAACCTGTTCGACCCTCGGGATCCGCTTCTCGAGGGTGTCGCGGATCGTCTCATTGCCATTCGCGATCTGCTGTCGCAGTGTTGCGAACATCACATCAGCGAATCGGCCAGAAAGCGGATCGAGCAGTACGGCGTGGTCGGGGTTTCGCGCCTCCGCCGGCTGGCAGCGCGCGCGCATGGGGCACCGTGGCACTCTGCGCGCGGCACCACGGTGGTTTCACTCACCGGCCGCCTCATTGACCTTTCCAACGCCGCGCTCCGCCTGTCGCAGGGAATGAGCCCCGACGATGCTCCGCGCTTTCATGCGCTGGCGGCGCGAATCGATGCGCTGCGCACCGTGTTAAGAACAGGCCACGCTCTCCACGGCCTCGATGAATCTCCTTCTACGGCGGCCGCCTCCTCGCCGCTGCTGCCTGAGCTGGAACGCACGGTGCAATTATTGGCGCTGAGCCTTACCGATACAGACGCGCATGAAATGATCGCGCCGCAGATCGACGAACCGGAGACTGGAATCTTTCTCCGCGACGCATTCACCAATCCTGAGCACCTCGTCTACTCGCTGCGGGGATGCCTGGCCGCATCGCTGTGCTACGTGATTATGAATGCGATCGCGTGGCACGGGTTGAGTACTTCGATAGCCACATGCATCGTAACCGCCCTGTCCACGGTCGGCTCTTCGCGACAAAAACAGATGCTCCGTTTAGCGGGCGCCGTGATCGGTGGAGTCCTGTTTGGGATCGGGTCCCAGGTGCTCGTTCTTCCGAGTCTCGACGGCATCGGGGGGTTCACGGTCCTGTTTGTCATTGTGACGGCTATCGCGGCCTGGATTTCGAATGCGAGCGCGCGGCTCTCTTATCTGGGCTTGCAGGCTGCGCTGGCCTTTTATCTCATCCACCTGCAGGAATTCGCTCCCCAAACCGATCTCGCTATCGCTCGCGACAGGGTCATGGGCGTTGCGCTCGGCCTGGCCGCGATGTGGCTGATCTTCGATCGACTGGGAGGAAAGCCGGCCGCCGAGGTCATGGTGCAGCTATTCATTGCCAACCTGCGCCTGCTGGCGCGACTCGCCGAGCCGTGGCCGGTCGGTCAGGAGCCACTAACCCGGCTGCAAATAGCCGCCCTTCGCGATCGCACGTATGCCAATTTCGCGGCGGTGAATGCGCAGGCTGACGCCGTGTTTCTGGAGGTCGGGCCTGAACGGCGCGTACACATGGAATGGCGCTCGGCGATTCGCGCCTGGCAGCCGAGGCTGCGGGCCTTCTTCGTGATCCAGATCGCGCTGCTCCAGTACCGGCTGGAGATTTCGCCCGCCCAGCTTGCACCGGTCATTCTGGACGCGCAGCGGGCCCTTGATGCCGAAGTAAAGCGAAGCCTGGAGGATGTGGCCGTTTCGCTGGAGAAGCGTGAACCGGTTGCTGACGCTATCGACCTCTCCGGGCATCTAGACGCACTTCACGATGCCGTCGAGAAAACCTACGAAGTTCCGACAGCGCGCGCCAAGGCGGTTCTCACCCTGTCCTCGCATCTGATCATGATCGTGAATTCATTACGTGAGGATGTGCATGAAACCTTATTGCGACGGACTGCGGTAAACCCGGTCGGATTCCAAAATCCGGCGGCTTCCAGACTGGCCGACTGACTCACAATCCCGCCCGCGCGGTAGCATTCACCTTACGCTCTCAGCCAAACCAGCGGGACTCAGAGGATGGGACCGCATCAGCCTTGTAGGTGTTTCGAATCCTGAAGACTCATCGGGCGCAGTTGAGGCAGCTTCTGGAACTGCTCCATCTGCCGGCGAAACTCTTCCATCTGCTTCGGGTCGATCTTGAAATCATCAGCTCTAAAATTCTCGCGGAACTGCTCCATGTCGCGTTTGAGCTGCGGCCCGTCAGGAAGAAGGCCTCGGTACTCGACCTAGCCCTTATGCTTGGAGTCCACCTGCAGGGTAATGGTCTGCTGCCTGCGGTCGCGCAGGATCGTGATTGCCACCGGCTTGCCTTCGTTGGCACGGATGGCGCGATCCCAGTCGGCAACCGTCGAGATGGGCTCGGTGCCAACCCTCAGCACCACGTCAAATGGTTTCAGTCCGGCGGCATCAGCCTCGCTCTTGCGCGCCACCTGCTTGATCATGATGCCGGAGGGAATTCCCAGGTACTCAGCGGTCTGCGGTTCGAGCGGTTCGACCATGGCGCCAACCTTGAGCGTGCTGCCAAAGATCGAGCCGTGGAAGTGCGGCAAACCCGCGTCACCGCTGGGCAGAATCGTCTTGACAGGCGAGTTGGAAGAAGCGTCGCCATGATTGCCGATCTGCTTCCAGACCGTCTGTTCCATCGTCTTGCGATCAACCAGCTGCACGGTAACCGACACCGGAGCGCCATCGCGATAGAGCCCGATGGCAACGCTGTGACCCGCCGGAATCTCGCGGAGCATGCGTCCGAACTGCTCCGCTCCTTCCACGCGCTGGCCGTTGATCTCAACCACCACGTCATTGACACGCAGGCTGGAACCAGCCGGCGCATCGTGGTCGATGAGGGTGACCATCGCGCCGCGAATCTCTTTCAGCTTGAGCTTGCTGGCAGAATCATTGTCGACATCAGAAACCATAACCCCAAGGTAGCCCGGGGAACTGGAATGTGAGATGAAGGGATCGAGACGGTGTAGTGCCTGGGCGAACTGCGTAGTCTGCGCCTGAATCCCAGATGGCATCAGGGCCAGGCCCGCAGCGAGAGTCATAGTGGGTAAAACCAGCGTGTACGGCCTCAAATGGTACTTCATTTTTGCTTCTCCCGATTGATTGGCGGGCCCGCACTCTGTAATGGTCGACGGTGCGATTGCCCGCAGGTAACGTCCTATTGAATTGCCGGCACCCGGCTTAATGCCTGCTGCGAAACCAGCCGGATTTGCGGATTGCGGTCAGAATGGGCGACGGAATGCAGCACTTGGCGCACGCTGGTGTCGGCCTCCACCGGCTCCAGGATTGAAATCGCCGCGGTTCGAATATGGGGGTCGTTATCGTTCAGCAATGCTTCCAGCACGGCGTCGCGCACCCGGACATCGTCGGACACGTAAGACTGCAGACCTTCCAACGCCTTCTGACGCACCCCCGCATCGCGGTCATACCGGAGGGCCACCATCAGCGCGTCGCGAATGCCCTCGCCCCGGCAGGCGTGTCCGGCACGGCACTCCGCGGCCAGCAGATCGATCGAGTCGGTGCGAACAATCTGCGAGGTCGATGCCTCCGAAGCCATCATGAGCAGCTGGCGGATATCCGGATCATCCAGCGAGCCCCGGATCTGCCGCGGCACGACCTGGTTGTAATGCACCTCGATCATTTCGCTGTTGGGCTGGCGCACGATGCTGGAAATATTTGCTACCTCGGCCGCAGGCTGATCCGCGGGCGGAATTTTTGGACCGGCAACAGTCTGTCCGGCCTGCGCAACGTGACGCTGTGCCATGTGGTATCCGCCCAGTCCGCCCGCTCCCGCACCCACGGCAAGCATGACGCAGGCCGCCAGCGGAGCAGCCTGGAGGCTGGCGAAATTGTTGATCGTCCGCTGGGCCAGCCGCTCAAACCAGCGTTTTGGTGGGAGGGCATCGAGCGCCTCTTCAAGCCGTATCCGGGAGCGAGCGACCAGGTTGGCCGCGGGTTCCTCAATCGGATAAGCGTCTGCCAGAAGCTTCAGCGCCCGCAACTGCTCGCGTTCGCCGTTGCACTGCGGGCATGCCGTCAAGTGCCGGTCCAGTTCGTGGGTGGCGTCATCGGGAAGCTCCCCATAGGCCGCCAGCACAATCCGTTCATGAGCAAGATCGCAATTCATTTCTAACGTCCTCACAGCCTCAAAAAATTACGCTTCGCCGACCTCATGGATCAGCGAAGTCCCGCCAGTTGTGTTCTCAGCTTCTTAGTGGCCCGGAAGAGTGTGTTCTTGGCGGTCTCTTCCGTGGTGTTCAGCATTTCTCCGATGGTGCGAAGGCGGAGACCCTGGTAGTGTTTCAGTTCAAAAACCATGCGCTCGCGCGGCGTTAGCCGACCCAGCGCTTCCTGAATGCGCGCTCCAAGCACCTTGCGATCAAGTTCGCGGGCGGGGTTGGAGAAGGCCCGTTCATCGGAAACCGAGGACAGAATATCGATTTCGTCGCCGGAATGATCGACAATGACGGCCTGGTCTTCACGACGCGTCTTGCGCCGGCGCAGTTGGTCCAGGCAGAGATTGGTGACGATGCGATAGATCCAGGTGTAGAAGGAGCACTCGAAACGGAAGTTTCCGATATAGCGGTAGGCCTTCAGGAATGCTTCCTGGTAGATATCCTCCGCATCGTGTTCGCTGCCCGTCAGATGAAGAGCAAGGCGAAGCACCTGCTGCTCGTATTGCTTCACCAGGGCGTCAAAGGCCGCGCGCGAGCCGGACTGCGCCTCGCGTATTAACTCGGTTTCCGGGGTGCGCGACGCCAGTCGCCCCTGCCCGCGGTTGGGTCCGTCCATTGCTGTGGTCGCAGCCATGCCTGGATTGGATTCTACCGTCTTCGCCGGTGGCCAGCCCAGAACGGATGCCGCGCCAACCGTGGAAGTAGGGTACTTCACCGCCGCATCCGATGCCATGAAATCTCCGCCTGTGGGGGGATTTGTGCTAAAAACGTCGCCGCAGATTGATGGACGGCCGGAAGGGCGATTGGTGAGCCAGAGACCTCGTGCCGGAGCACCCCCGCCCGGTAAACTGGGCATACGATGAACAGGAACCTTTTTGACGGACCCGGGCTGCCCCCTGGGGCCGGAACCGGCGACTGGCTTACTGCCCACTGCGACGGCGGATCGCGCGGCAATCCCGGCCCCGCCGGCTACGGCGCCGTGATTGAAGACACCGACGGCCGGATCGTGGCTCGCCTCAGTGAGTATCTCGGCAAGCAGACCAACAATTATGCGGAATATGCCGGCCTTCTGGCCGTGCTCGGATGGGCCCTCAAAAACGGCCACAAGCGGATGCACGTGCTCTCGGACTCCGAACTGATGGTCAAGCAGATGCGCGGCCAGTACAAAGTCGCGAACCCGGGCCTCAAGCCGCTCTGGGAAGAGGCCCGACGCCTCGCCGGTCAGCTCGACGGCTTCGATCTGAAACACACGCTTCGCAATGGGAACAAGGAAGCCGACAAGCTGGCCAACGACGCCATGGACCGCGGCATGGGTAAAACTCCCGCGGCCTCGGGTGGGGCGACGCACGCGGCCGCCGCGTCGAGCCGGAACGACCGCCATGGGGCAGCAAAGTCCACCCCGCAATCCCGGCCCGAACGCCAGGTGCTCGAAGGCTACGTCAAGGATGGAGTGGTTCACCTGCTCGAAGGGGAACTGCCGGACGGCATCTTTGTGAAGGTCGTTCGCGAGTAGGTCCCCAGGCGGTCGCAACTCTTCGCCGGAGCCGGCCTGTTTCCACGCGAAACACTGGGCGCCGGACACGACGGGCTCTTCATCGCACCATAGGTATGCGCCTTTCATACCCCTGTCTACTTCGCTTCAGGTTCTTATTTAGAGCCTTGACTAAGTTATCTTCATAACTCGATATCATGCACCCGAAGTTATATAAATTCGCGAATCATCGCCGCGGAATTCTGACGGGTACCCAACATTCCAAAGCTGCAAGAGCTCTTGCTGCAACATGAACGAAACATGACACTTATAACAAGATGTTCCGGGCTGTTTTTTACCCGCGATCAACAACTCACACTGTTAGTTGCGCATCGTACTGGCCAGCAAGGAGGACCTCGGGGGCAAAAAGGCAAAGTAAGGGAGACGCAATGAGAGGTTATCAAGTCGCGGGAGCAGGTGTTACTCTCGCCTTCTGTGCGCTCAGTCAAGCAGTTTGCCAAACTCCAGATGAAACTCCGGGATACACCATGACGATCCAGACCAATGTCGGTTCTGGATATAACTGCGGTCGGGTAAGTTCTCCCCTCTACTGTTATGGCATTCCGGTCAATGTCGGCACCGGGTCAAGCGGCAACGGCAGCTTTTGGCTCGATACTTACGTTACCGGAACTTCCACGGGCACCGGATTCGTCGCCTTCAACGGTGTTACTGATTTGGGACAGGGCACCGTTACCAGCAACACGGCCACCAGAAACAGCTCCGGACAAGTGACCAGCCTGCTCGTCAACTTCACCGGCAAAACCATCGACGGAGATAACGGAACCTATACCGGGACAATGACTCTGACCTTTAGCTACTACTATTCCAGTGGCGGTGGCGGCAGAGGCGGAGCAGGCGCAGGATGGCGATTTATCTGTACGGGCGGATCGATGAAGATCAAGTACCAGTAGAGCCTAACTAGTCGATTATCCCATTAACACTTTCCCTGGTGATTGCAAAATATAGAAAGCAGCACTCCCGGATGTTATCCAGGAGCTATAGTAAGTCACGGCTCAAATCCCGTCGTGCAGTTTGTAATCGGCATGGGAGCAAATCGCACGACGGGGTTAGAGTCACTCAAAATTCATGCGCTGTTTAGTGGGCGCGGGAATTGCCGGCCTTGTTCGCGTCCATTTGCTGATCGACGCGCTGCGCCGCGGCCAGCGGGATGCGGACGGACGAACCGAGCGGCTTGATGTTAGGTCCGAACAAAGGATCGCTCGCGGCAACGGTGCTGATATCGACAGGCTGGATGCTGGTCTTGAGCGCCGCATTGATAGCCGCTATGTACTGGTTGGCTATAAGCGCGTATCCGGTATTAGTGGGGTGGACCCCATCGAGACCAAACAAGCCACCGAGGAACGTGGTGCTGGCAGGGTAGCCATTGATCGTGATCCCGGTCTGACTAAGGCCCTGGAAATACGCGTGCATGTCGATCAGGATCGCGCCCGCGGCAGAGGCCTGTTGGCTGATGACCTGGTTGTACTGGTCTACAGTCGATTGCACCTCGACCACTTCGGCGGCGCTCAAAAATTCCGCATCTGTCAGCGGGGTAGGGGCCTGGCCCTGTTCCACTGCGGCCACATCGCTTTCCACGTGGCCCAGGCCGGTGGCATTCACAAGGTCTCCGGGCTGAATGCCGAGCAGAACCGAGATCTCCTGGGCAGGAAGGTGGGTGGCCGCCGCAAGCTCGCCGATGATCTCCGCAGCCGGAGTCATGTAGGGCACCAGGGTCACGTCGGGGATGTTGGCCACGATCAGAGTCGCCTTGGTCTTGGCTTTGAGGGTGGTCATGAGCTGCTGATACTGCTCAGTGAACGTGGCCACCGGGGTCATCGCCGCAGGAACTCCTTCAATGTCGGCCACCAGTGCGTCATTGCTGCCGATCCACACAAACAGCGCGGTCGGCTTGAGGAAGATGGCTTCATTCAACTGGCTCCGGCCCACGCTGAGCGGCAGGCTGAGCACCGCATCCGTGATGATGTCCTCATTCGAGGTCGGCACCAGGACCGGGGTGCGGCTGATCAGGTCGCCGAGCAGGTGCCCGGGCACGGCGAGATCGGTCGGCTGTTGGGTCGGATTGTCTCTCCCCGAACTGGTTCCCGACTCTTGCTGGGTTACGGGAGGCGGCCCCACGCTGACCAGCTGCAGCACCGCGGGGACGCCGGGCGGTGCGATCAGAGGCAGCACTAGCTTCCAGCCGCCCTGCTTGGCCAGGACGGGAGCCCAGCCGTTGGGCTGTTGAGTATCGAGCAACGAGCCATTTTGAAATCCCGCGCTAAGCGAATCACCGATGACTACGGTCGTTTCGAAGCCGGGAGTGGCGCTTTTTCCCTTGGAACTGCCCGAAGAACATCCCAGCACAGCCGCAACTGCCAACGCGGCCGCCGATAACCCAAACAACAATGCACGATCGCTCTTCATCGGAAATCTTCCCCCGTTTCCATCGACGCGAGGGCGGACTTGGAAGACACCTTCATCACGCGCCGGCACGCAACCAGCTACTTTACGCCCTTGGCCGGGTTCCACGCACCCTGCAGTTTGCGAACGTAAATAATCTGACCGATGTGGTAGGCATTGTGCGCGCCGACATGAGCCACCAACGAGGCCTTTTCCGCCAGTTTGGCATCGTCGGCCGTTTCCACCGCCTGCTCCCAGTCGGCCATGACCCCGTCGAGCTTTTTGACCAGGTCGGCCCATTGGGCGTCGCTGAAATTATCAAACGTCTCCTCGTTGTTGCCGCTGAATGCCGGCGTCTTCTCCCCTTTGAAATTGGCCAGCGAGCGCGCGTCCCAGAACCACAGGTGATAGGCCAGCTGCCCAACCGAGTGGTTGCCCTTGCCCGGGCTCCAGCGGGCTTGTTCGGCGGTGAGCCCGTCTACCGCGATCTTTGCCGGCACATACCAGTCTTCAGCATCGTGCGACGTGTGCAGCTGCTCGAGTAGAACTCCGCGCAGTGTTGTGGGCGGCTTCTTGTCTTGCCCCAGGACCGGAACAGACAAAGCGGCCAGCATAAGGATAGGAAATAGCTTTTTCATAACCGCGACCTCGCAGGGAAAAGATGCGGGAAGTATAGCGCCGCCAAGCTGTTCGGCGCCTGAATCAAAAGTTCCGCGACTCGTCCCAACTAATATGCGCGGGAGGCTCTGAAATCGTTGACACCGCAATGAGCGTTCTTTAGCGTTCATTCCCATGAACCCGAGCTCTACCGCTACTTCTTCTCCACTTCTAGAGCAATCTTCTCCAGTTCTGGACCGATCCAGGTCACGCGGAATGGAAGCAAGGCAGCGGCCGGCGCTGCAATTGCTTGCTGCCGGATTGATGGGCCTCGGTGTTCTGGCCCTCATCTATGGTGATTTCGCGCTGGTCTGGCAGCCGGTCGCCCCATGGGTTCCTGGTCGCACGCTTTTGGCGTACGCGTCGGGCGTCCTGATGCTGGCGTGTGGCATCGGGCTGTTGTTTCGCGCCACGTCGGCATGGGCAATCCGGATCCTGTTCCCGTACTTCCTGATCTGGCTGCTGCTTAAGGTACCCTCGCTGGTGGTTGCCCCCGGCATGGAAGCGGTATGGCTTGGATTTGGTGAGCTTGCCGTTCTATTCGCGGGCGGATGGACCCTGTTCGCCACCCTCGCTCCATTCCCCGAGGGTTCGCGTTTCGCCTGGATGACGGGGGAGCGCGGAATACGCATCGCCCGCTATGTCTTCGCCGTGTGGCTGCTGCCTATAGGCTTGTCTCACCTCGTTTACGTCAAGCCGACCGCCCAACTGGTGCCGGCCTGGTTGCCCTATCGCGATGGATGGGCGTACCTGACCGGAGCCGGGCAGATGGCATGCGGCCTCGGCGTGCTGTTTTCCATCCTGCCTCGGGTCGCTGCCTGGGCCGAAGCGGCAATGATCAGCATCTTCACGCTGCTGGTGTGGGCGCCGGCGGTCATGGCGGCGCCCACCACCCGTCTGCCCTGGACGGCGTTCTTTATCTCCTGGACATTCGCCTCCGCGGCATGGGTGGTGGCGCAGAATGTAAAGCCTCACAGGCCCGGCGAGTCCTAAGCCGTCAGGCCCCCCGATGCTGGATCTTGCGGGCAGCATTCGGGTTCCGCGGGCAGGCGGCGCGGACGCCGGGGCGCCACTCGGCACTGGCTTTGTGTTTCAATAGTAAAGATGGCTACTCCCCGGAGATCGACGGTGCGCGGACGTAGGATTGCCGTGCAAAGGAAGGCGCGCGAATACGCGATGGTGGCGCGGGCGCTGGCTTCCACGTCCCATCCGGTGCTGGCCCAGATTGTGCCCGCACGCTTTTGCAATCTGAGTTGCGCCTACTGCAACGAGTACGACAAGGTTTCAGAGCCCGTTCCGCTGGAAGAGATGTACCGGCGCATCGACCATCTGGGGCGCCTGGGAACCGCCATGATCGGCATCTCCGGCGGCGAACCGCTTACCCACCCCCACCTCGACGACATCATTCGCCGCATGCGCGGAACCGGGGCGATCGCCGGAATGATCACCAACGGCTACCTGCTGAATGTCGACCGCATCGAGCGGCTGAATCGAGCCGGGCTGGATCACATGCAGATCTCCATCGACAACCTGGAGCCGGACGACATTTCCAAAAAAAGCCTCAAGGTGCTGGACAAGAAACTCCAGATGCTGGCCGAACACGCGGAGTTCCACGTCAACATCAACTCGGTGGTGGGTGGAGGCTTCAAGGACCCGAATGACGCCCTGGTGATCGGAAAGCGTGCCCTCGAACTCGGCTTTGAATCAACCATCGGCATCATCCATGACGGCGATGGCCAGCTCAAGCCGCTTGGGGAAGACGAGGCGCGAGTCTACTTCGAGATGACCAACCGGAAGAAGACCAACTACGCGCAGTTCGACAAGTTTCAGGAGGCGATCGCGCAAGGCCGGCCCAACGACTGGCGCTGCCGCGCGGGATCGCGCTATCTCTATATCTGCGAAGACGGCCTGGTGCACTACTGCTCGCAGCAGCGGGGGTATCCGGGTGTGCCCATCGCCGAATACACCACCGCCGACGTCAAGCGGGAATTTTTGACCGCCAAAAGCTGCGCGCCCAACTGCACCATCGGTTGCGTCCACCGGATCAGCCACATCGATCACTGGAGGGCTCCGCAAACCACGACAGTCTCTCCCGGCAGCCACGGAGAACTGGTGCAGATCCAGGGCGGGGACTAGTCTCTCGCCGAAATCAATCCCTCCACCGCAACCCAAATGAAAACGGCGCACCCATTTCGGATGCGCCGTTTCACTGTTCCGATGAATGCTACTTGCTGGCGGTGTGCTTGGCGGCGGGTACCGGCGCTGAGGACTTGGTGTCGGCGATAGCCTGATCGATGAGCTGGTAGAGCTTGCTGCGGTCAACCACTTCCACGAATGGAGCGCCCTTGGAGTGGTCAGTCACCACCCAGATGGTCGGGGTGTGCTCGATGCCGACACGCTGTCCGAGTGCGTAGTCTCCCTTGACCTCGGCAGCCAGCTTGCCCTGCGGGTCCACCGCGAAGGGGAAGGCGACGCCGTGATCCTGAGCGAACTTCTGAGTGAACTGGGCCAGGGCGTCGGGAGTGGTAATCGACGTCTGGCTGGCGAACACCGCGTCGCGGTAGTCGTCGCCGAGCTTCTTGCTCTTGGTGTCGAACCAGCGGGCGTTGACCGCCGCGTTAAAGCTCCACGCGTGAAAGGGCAGCGGGAAGTCGTGGCGCACCCACGGAATACCGTACTTGCCGGCGGCTTCCCGGAGCAGCGGATTGGCGCGGGCGCAATCAGGGCACTCCATGTCCTCCCACTCCACGATCGCCACACGCGCGCCGGCGGGCGGCTTTAGGAGGGTGGGATCATGCACCTGTGTTCCCGCAGGTGGAACGTTGAACTGGGCATGGGCAGCGGGTACGAAGACCAATGCGCCGGTCGCCAGCACCAGGCTGGCGGCGCGGAGAGCGGAGAAGCGGAAACGGCGGGAAACGAAATGAAACATGTCGGTTGGACGACTCCCTGTTGCTGATTGTAACGGTACCCCGCGGAAAACGTTGCGGTCCGACGGCCCTCGTCAATTGCCCCGATTGTGGGATTGATCGCGTTCGGCGCGGCGGGCAGCCATCCAGCGGCGCCACTTGTAGTCCGCAAAAAACGAAGCGGCCACCAGGACCACGACGATGAATCCGACCACCAGTTTCATGCTTCATTCAGGATCGCACGCGCAGGCGGGGAGGGCTTGATTTCGATCAACGTCGGTCAGATCAGGGAAGCTGTTCGCCTTGGGGAAGCTGATGGCGCCGGACCTGGGAGGCGACCTGGAACAGGATCGCGGCAACCACATCGCCGCTCAGCGCGAAGTAGTCGTCGAACGGGCCGGGGAGATTGATGGGGAGCATCTCGTAGAGGTATACGAGAATGGGCAAGATCAGCCATTTCCGGTTTCCCCCGCCATCGTGGTAGACCTTCCAAAGGCAGAGGCTGAGAATCAGGCCGGATCCGATCGCGGCCGGGGCGGTGAACAGGTCTGAGCCCAGGCTTAGTGGCACCAGCAGAGCCGACCAGACGACCGAAAATCCCACCGGCAGGAAAACGTCGAAAAGGGTGAAGCGCGGCCGCAAAAACACCAGGAGAGTGGCGCTCACCAGGCATACCGCAACCGTGCAGCATGCCGCGATCACTCCGGCCCGCCAGTCCCGCAATGCCCAAAACAGGATTCCCAGCGCCAGCGCCAGCGGACCGGCAAGGCCGACGAGAACGAGGCTCTTCCACATGGAATGTCCCTCCTGACCGGTTAGACGCTCGGGAAGCCAGGAACAACCGCATCAATTTCCAAGCAAGATATCGGGGGGGGGGGGGTAGGGGGTCTCGCCTGGGTGGTTAAAGGGGGGAGCCACCGAAAAGAAGCTCCCTCATCCTCACTCTACACAAACACGTGAATTTATCTGCCAATCACGATTACCTGGAAACTGCCGGGGACGATGGAAGGCCGGGGACGCGGATTGTCAGCCGTGGCGGCGGGTCGCGGTCCAAATTCAGCCGTCACCACGTAGGCACGGTCGGTGGCGGGGTCGTACGTCATGGTGCGTGCTCCGCGCATGGTGGGGAGGCTCTCGACCGTCGGATAGCCGGAGTCGGCCGCGTTCACCACGGAGAGCATGCCGTCGCCACTGGAGGCGAACGCCAGCTTATGACCTGGATCCCAGTTGGCTGCGTCGGGGCCGTCGCCGATCGCCGGCGTTGCCAGCACCTTCCCACTTTCAGAATCAACAACTCCCATCTTCTTGCCGTCGCAAACGGCAAACAGGCGATGCCCGGGGATATCGAAGGCCAGCCCGGAGGGCGACTCGCAGCCCGCCTGCCACTCCGCAGTCATCTTTTTGGTGTGAGCGTCGAGGCGAACAATTTCATTCTTGTCCTCGATGTTGTCGAAGACCGTTCCCTTACCGTCCACCGCCGGGAACTCGGGCTTGCCGGGCAGGGGGATGGTGGCCACGACTTTGCGCGTCGCCGCATCGATGACGGTAACGTCCTTGCTTCGTCCGTTGAAGGCCCAGACCGTCTGCGTGGCAGGTTCAAAAACGATGCCATCGGGATTGGTGCCGGCCGGCACCGTCGCCACCGTGGACAGGCTGGAGCGATCAAAGACCACCACCGCGTTACCGCCGCCGTCGGAGATATATCCGAACTTGCCGGCCTTATCGAGGGCAATGCCATGGGTCCCATGCAGCCCGGTGATGGCGCCGACCGGCTTGCCGGTCTGGCTGTCAATGACCTCGACGCGCGGACCGTGCGTGATGTAGATCCGGTGCGCCTCGGAGTCGGCCAGCAGATAGTCCCATCCCCCGTCCCCTCCCAGTTTCCAGTGATCGATGACATGGTAGGGCTGTTGCGCCGACACGGACGCCGGACCGGCCAGCGTGCACACCAGCGCCGCCGCCGCAAGCGACCCCGCCGAAAACAGGACTCTTCTGATTCGTTGCATGACTCTCTCCGTAACTACCGCGAAAGCATAGCAGCCGTAGATTAAGCGGACCTGAAGCGGGGCCGCGCGCGCGGTCTGGCTTGTCGGGCGGCTGCCGCGACCGGGCCCTCACCCGATGCTTTACCCTCGTAAAGACATCAATTTCCCAGCCCGGACCAAGACGTGCGCATCGTCCTCTCGAACATTGGCACCTTCGGCGATATCAATCCGCTTATCGCCCTGGCTCTCGAACTCAAGCGCCGCGGCCATGTGCCGGTCATGGCCGTTCCCCCGCTGTACGAATCCAAGATCCGCCCGCTGGGCATCGAGTTCCATCCCCTGCGCCCCGATATCGATTCTAAAAACAGCGTGCTGGTTGAAATGGTTTACGACGTGAAGAAGGGCACGGAGAACGGGCTGCGAAATTTCCTGTTCCCCGCCCTGCGCGACACCTACGACGATCTGCTGCAGGCTGCGACTCAGCCCGTGCGTGCAGATCTGCTGCTGCTCGGAGAACTCAACTATGCAGGCCCGCTGGTCGCGGAGACCACCGGGATCCCCTGGGCCAGTTATGTTCTGGCGCCGTTGTCATTTTTCTCGGCGTTCGATCCGCCGGTGCTGCCGCCCTATCCCCGCCTGGCGCGCGCCGACAAGGCAGTCCCGGGGATGGGCCGTGCGATCCGGCGGCTGGCGCGATTCGCCAGCCGCCGATGGCCCGAGCCGATCTTCGAACTGCGCCGCGAACTGGGCCTGCCGCGCGGCAGCAATCCGCTCTTCGATGCCAAGCACTCCCCTTACCTGGTCCTGGCGCTGTTCTCGCACGTGCTGGGAGTGGAGCAAAAAGACTGGCCGGACCATACCCTGATCACCGGCTTCTGCTTCTATGACGCCGACGCGGGCAACTCCACTCTGCCCTCGCATCTGGAAGACTTCCTGGAGGCAGGCGAGGCTCCGGTTGTCTTCACGCTCGGTTCAGCCGCGGTGCTGGCGGCCGGCAAGTTTTACGAACACTCGGCCCGCGCCGCCGTGAAGGCCGGGACCCGCGCCGTGCTGCTGATCGGATCGGACCCGCGCAACCGCCCCCCGCAACCGCTGCCTGCGTCGATCTGCGTTGCCGAGTATGCTCCCTATTCCGTCCTCTTCAAGCGCGCCTCCATGGTGGTCCACCAGGGAGGCGTGGGAACCACGGCGCAGTGCCTGGCCGCGGGCAAGCCGATGTTGATCATGCCTTATTCACACGATCAGCCGGATAACGCCCGGCGCATGCGGCGGCTCAAGGTTGCGCGGATCATCCGCCGGACTAATTACACTCCGGTGCGGGTGGCCCGCAAGCTCGTCAAGATGCTCGAAGAACCCCTTTACGCTCGCCGCGCCCAGAGTGTGGCACGCCAGATGGCGCACGAAAACGGCGTGAAAACCGCCTGCGATGCCCTGGAAGATCTATGGAAGAGGACGCGCGCCAGGCCGTAGCCCTGCCCGGCGCAAGGCGCGTTTGTCAGCAGCCCGTCCCGGCCTTGGCCAGGGCTTCTTTAAGGCCCTTCATACTCACGCGGGTTGAGGCCTCCGGTGTGCCTGCGCCGCGCCAGTGGGTTTCGAGGCTCACTGCGTGCCGGTAGCCGTCCCGGTCGAGCGCCCGCAACTGCCCCGCCCAGTCCACCACGCCCTCACCCACAGGCGCCCACTCCCACTTGCCTTCGGGCTTGCGAACCACGCTCTTCGCATGGCAATGCCCGATTCGCTTTTTCGGCAGCAGGTTATATCCCGTGGGGAACGGATCGCTTCCCGGGAAGGTCGCGGCATTGCCCGGATCCCAGTTGAGCATGAAATTCGGTTCCGTGACCGCGGCCAGAGTCGCCGCCGCTTCTTCACCGGTCGCGGTATTGCACGACATTTCGTTCTCCAGCACAAGAATGAGATTGTCTTTGGCGCAGCGCTGCGCCGCCTTCGTCAGCTTCTGGTTGATGGCTTCGCGAAACGGTTTCACGTCGTCGAGCCGCCAGAAGTCGAAGCAGCGAATCCGGTCAGTGTCGAACGTCCTGGCCAGCTCGATGCAGTGTTCGAGCAATGCATCCTGCTGCTTGAAATCGAAATCCGCCTGGAACTTGTCGCGGCGCTCGCTTTGCTTTGACGGCGGCGCCCCCGGCCAGTCGGACTTGAACAGCGGGCTGGCGATGTCGGTCACGCGCAGGTTGTATTTCCCGAGGATTTTGCGCGCCTCTGCAAGCTGGCTGGCATCGAGTTCGGTGAGATTCTTGTTCCACATCCCGCGCAGCTCGATCCACTGCAGGCCAAAATCTTTGGCCGCCACCGAACAGGCGTGATCAAAATCCTGTGAAATTTCGTCGTTGATGACGGCGACTCGAAATGGACACTTCGCCGCGGCCCGCGCCATCTCCGGTAATGTTGTCATGGTGCAGGCGCCGGCCAGGCCGCCGAGGAATGCGCGTCGCGATGTTGGCATCTGGTGTCTCCCTGGGTTGCGGACAGCTACTTGCGCGCGTAGTCCCTGGTTTGACCGGTGCGGCTGTTCATGACTGAAAAGCTGCCGTCGTCTGCTGCCACGACCTTGAAATAGGCCCCGTCCGCAGTCATGCCCTTCGGATTGGCTATCAGCGCCGCCGCGCTGTTATGCGCGTCGTCGGATCCTTCGGCGGTGTGCAGCATGTAGAGATCCTGCATACCGGGGCTCTCGTGGATGGTTTGCCACGCTTCCGGGCTGCCCGCCTTGTGCGCTCCGTTGTTCATGATCGTCACCCGTGGATGAACCGCGTCCACAATGGCGCGCGCGTTGGAAAGGTTCATGCCATGATGCGTCGCAAGGTAGAGATCGACAGGCCCGATGGGATCGTTGGGACAGACCAGCGCGATCTCTTTCGCCTTGGTCAGATCGCCAAGATCGAGAAAGCGGAATTTGCCATAGGTCACCAGAATTCCCACCGAACGCGCGTTCTCGCTGGGATCGTCCTCCGCCTTGGGCTCCGCCGCGCAATACTGATTGGGCGCGGGCTTCACGCCCGGCACCGCCGCTATGTGTTCGCCATCCGCAGCGAGCACCACCGCCCGCACTCCCTGCAGATCAACCGTGTCCCCGGGATGCATTGTGCGTCGGGGTTTTCCTGCGATGGCTTTTACATAGGCCGCGAAATCATGCCGCGTGATGTCGGAGTCCTCGCGATTGTCGCCGTGGTCGAGGAACTCGCCCACTTCGACGCGCTTGACCAGTTCCGGCACCCCGCCTACGTGGTCATTGTGATAATGGGTGATCAGAACATGATCGAGCTTGGCTATCCCCGCATCGCGCATGGCTTGCTGGATGCGTTCGGTGTCACGCACATTGGGCCAGCCGGTATCTACCAGGAGCGACTTTCCGGATGGCGCAACCAGCAGTGTGGATTGCCCGCCTTCCACGTCGATGGAGTAGATACGCAGACCTTGCGACGCCGCGGCGCGGAGATCCATGTGGCCCGCGAACAGTGCGCAGGCGAAGACGGCCGCAGCGGCACGGATCCCGCCGGAACGATGTGTGCGCTTGGGAAGACGAAAGCGGAATGCACCGGCAATTCGCATTGCGGCAGTGTAATAGACCAGCCATTGGAGGCGAAAGCCAGGTGCGTTGAGCCCGGCGCCGGCGATTTCTCTTCCGTCAGGCATTAGGAATAGAATAGCCAGAATTAGAAGAGATATACCCTACGTTCGTGCATAGCTGCCCCGGATCGAATTAATTGCCTTCCCAACGCCTCCATGGAGGCGAAAACCCGAACGGCGCGCGAACCACCGCACCGGTGCGCGGTTGAACAGCGAGCCCTCCCGTGTCGCTGAAGACTAGAAAACCTTCGCATGAGACGCAGGCTATCCGGTTCCAGGGAGAACTCATGCACCTTCTCACACCGTCGCGCCACGCCCTCGCATTCCTCTCTCGATTTAGAAGCCGCCGGGCTCCGGCCCTCATGCTGGTTGTACCAATGTTGTGGGCTTGCTCCGCATCAGCACAGGGCACGGGCTACTGGCACACCAGCGGCAGCAGCGTTGTCGATGCCAATGGCGAAACCGTCCGCATCGCCGGCGTCAACTGGTACGGCTTTGAAACCACCGACTACCTCGCGCACGGCCTGTGGGCGCAGGATTACAAGACAGTTCTCAACACCATCAAGAGCCTCGGATTCAACGTGGTGCGAATCCCCTTCTCTAACCAGATGGTCGAAAGCAATCCCGTCCCCGGCAACTTCACCACGTCGGTCAACGGGCAGCCGGCTAATGCGGCGCTGATTGGACAAACCGCGCTGGCCGATCTCGACACCATCATCTCGTACGCGGGTTCCATCGGGCTCCGCGTGATTCTCGATAACCATCGCTCCGAAGCCGGCAACAGCAATGAAGCCAACGGCCTCTGGTACACCGGTTCCTACCCGCAAGCCAACTGGATCGCCGACTGGCAAACCATGGCCACCCGTTACAGCGCTGCGAAGTTTACCTTCAACGGCAACCCCACCGTCATCGGTGTCGACCTCCGCAACGAACCTCACCTCATCGCCAATGGCTACTCCGGCGGCTGCTGGACCGGCGATACCGAGGTCAGCGGCTCCTGCCCCACCAGCCTGACCAGTCAGAACTGGCCGGTTGCCGCGCAGGCGGCGGGCAATGCCGTGCTCACCATCAATCCCAAACTGCTTGTCTTCGTCGAAGGCACCGACTGCTACAACGGCACCTGCGGATGGCAGGGAGCAAACCTGATAGGAGCGGGTGCCAACCCGGTTGTACTCAAAGTATCCAATCAGCTGGTTTACTCCGCGCACGATTACGGCCCCAGTCTCTATGGCCAGTCCTGGTTCAACTCGAGCACCACGCAATCCAGCCTCGACGCAGTGTGGAACAAGTTCTGGGGCTACCTCAGCACCGGCAACACCGCGCCGGTCTGGCTGGGCGAATTCGGCACCACCAATAACGCTTCCGATATTCAAAACAGCGCGGCCGGCAGCCAGGGTCAATGGTTCGAGAGCCTGGTCGCATACCTGCAGGCCAACCCGAATATCCAGTGGTCTTACTGGGCCCTGAACGGCGAGGACAGCTACGGCCTTCTCGATTCCAACTACGATGCCACTCCCGCCAATGCGCAGAAGGAATCGATGCTGCGCAGCATCCAGTCGCCCTTCGGTGGCGGCGGCTCGACCTGCACAACTTCTCCGGCCGCGCCTGCCGGGCTGGTCGCCAGCGCCAAATCCTCGAGCAGTATCGCGGTCTCGTGGAGCGCCGTAACCCCGCCGTCCGGCTGCACCATTAGTTCCTATTCCGTCTTTCGCAGCGGCACCAGCGGGTTCACTCCATCCTCCAGCAACCAGGTTGCAAGCGGACTCACTGCCGCCGGCTTCACCGACAGTGGACTCGCTCCATCCACTCCCTACTACTACAGAGTCGAGGCTCTCGATTCCAGCGGCGCATCGCCGGCCTCTGCCCAGGCCGGCGCTACCACGCAGGCTGCGACATCCGGATCGGCCTGCCATGTCGCTTACTCGGTCGTCAACCAATGGCCCGGAGGATTTCAAGCCGCCATCACCCTGACCAATACCGGCTCAACCGCCCTGACCGGCTGGACCCTGACCTGGTCGTTCGCCAATGGTCAGGCCATCACCCAGTTGTGGAACGGCACCGCCACCCAGAGCGGCGCCAGCGTGACCGTCAAAAACCTCAGCTACAACGGAACGGTCGCCGCCGGGGCCAGCTACAACGGCGTGGGCTTCAATGGAACCTGGAACAACGCGATCAACGCGGCGCCGGCTTCCTTCGCCGTCAATGGAACACCCTGCAACTGACCAACATTGGGTTTTCGCGATGCGGAGGCAGCCAGGCCCCGGCGTGAATTCCTTCACGCTCCCCGGCCCGGCACAACTGACGACTTGCCCGCGGGCCGTGTTCAATCTGCGTTCGTGCCGCGCCGACAAGCCTGCTGGTAGAATGAAAACTGCTGCTTTGTGCCGCAAACCCACATTTTTACGTCCCTGAACGTGCCGCAGCCCCGTTCGGCCAAGTCGAGAAAAGGAATCCAGTGAGCCAGACGATACGCAATATCGCCATCATCGCCCACGTTGATCACGGCAAGACAACCCTGGTGGACGCCATGCTGCGTCAGTCCGGCACCTTCCGCGCCAACGAGCAAGTGGCCGAACGCGTCATGGACTCAAATGAGTTGGAACGCGAACGCGGCATTACCATCCTGGCCAAAAACACCGCCATCAACTACGGCGGCGGCAAGATCAACATCGTGGACACACCCGGCCACGCCGACTTTGGCGGCGAAGTCGAGCGCGCCCTCAAGATGGTCGATGGCGTCATGCTGCTTGTCGATGCGGCCGAAGGCCCCCTGCCCCAGACGCGCTACGTCCTGGCCAAGGCACTTGAAGCCAAGCTTCCCCCCATCGTCGTGATCAACAAGATCGACCGCCCCGACGCGCGCGCCCAGGAAGTCTTGAACGAGATCTACGACCTCTTCATCGATCTCGATGCCGACGAGCACCAGCTCGATTTCCCGGTGCTCTACACCGTCGCCAAAGCCGGCACCGCCACCACCGACATGGCCAGGCCCGGCACCGATCTGCAGCCTCTTTTCGAGAGCATCGTCAACACCATCCCCGCCGCCACCGGCGACAGCGAAGGCGCTCTCCAGATCCTGGTCACCAATCTCGATTACTCCGACTACTTCGGCCGCATCGCCATCTGCCGCGTTTTCGGCGGAACCCTGCACGCCGGCGACGACGTCATGATCTCCAAGCGCGACGGATCGCTGATGAAGACCCGCATCACCAAGCTCTTCACCTTCTCCGGCCTCAAGCGCACCGAGACCTCCGAAACCACCATGGGCGACATCGTGGCCGTGGCCGGCGTGGAAGGCATCACCATCGGCGAAACCATCACCGGCGTTGACAATCCCGCGCCGCTCCCCCTCATCGTCATCGATGAGCCCACCATCGCCATCCAGTTCAGCGTGAACAACTCGCCGTTCGCAGGCCGCGAAGGCCAGTACGTCACCAGCCGCAACCTCCGCGAACGCCTCGAAAAGGAATTGCTCACCAACGTCAGCATTCGCGTTGAAGACACCGGCTCGCCCGACAGCTTCAAGGTCCTCGGGCGCGGCGAACTGCAGCTCGCCATCCTCATCGAAATGATGCGCCGCGAAAGCTTCGAGCTCATGGCCGGCCGGCCCGAAATCGTGACCAAGATGGTCGACGGCGTGCGCATGGAGCCCGTCGAACACCTCACCATCGACGTCCCCGAAGAACACACCGGCGTGGTCATTGAAAAGCTCGGACCGCGCAAAGGGGAAATGACCAAGATGCACAATCACGGCTCCGGACGCGTGCGCATGGAATTTCGCGTTCCCAGCCGCGGCATCATCGGCCTGCGCAGTGAAATGCTCACCGAAACGCGCGGAACCATCGTCATGAACGCGCTGTTCGACGGCTACATCCCCTACCAGGGCGAAATCCCGCAGCGACCCACCGGCGCCTTGATCGCCGATCGCCAGGGCCTTACCACCACTTACTCCCTGAACGGCCTGCAGGAACGCGGCATTCTCTTCGTCGGTCCCGGGGTGGAAGTCTATGAGGGCATGATCGTCGGCGAACATTCCCGCGACAACGACCTCGACGTCAACGTCGTCCGCGAAAAGAAGATGACCAACATGCGTGCCTCCAGCGCCGACGAAGCCATCCGCCTCGTCCCCCACCGGGCGCTCAATCTCGAACAGGCCATCGAGTTCATCGCTGAAGACGAGCTCGTCGAAGTCACGCCCAAGTCGCTTCGCCTGCGCAAGAAAATCCTGCAAGCTAATCGCCGCCCCAAGAAATACGCCATGGCGGAATAAACGAAAAAACCGGGCCAGGTGCGTTCAGCACCCAGCCCGGTTCGTTGTCTTCGCCGCGTTCAACAACTTCTTCAGTCATTCTGAAACGGCCGAGCGGCATTAAAACTGCGGTCGTCTTTGTCGGGGCATTTTACAAATCTAGATTAGCTATTAGAAAGCCGCAGGCCACTCCCGCGCTTACAGCCGCCGCTTCGCCTCCAGCACCCGCTCCAGCGCTTCTTCCGCACTCGCTCCCGTCGCCGAAAGATGCCCCATCTTCCGTCCCGCCCGCGCCGCGTGCTTCTCATACAAATGCAGCCGCACCCCCGGCACGGCCAGCGCCGCGGCAAAATCGGGAGACTTCTCCCCCAGCCACACATCACCGAGCAGGTTCACAATCGCGCAGGGAGAAATAAGCTCCGTATCTCCCAGCGGCAGATTGCATGCCGCGCGCACCGCCTGCTCAAACTGGCTGGTCACGCAGCCGCGCTCGCTCTCGTGATAACTGTTATGCGGGCGCGGAGCCAGTTCGTTCACCAGCAACTCGCCCGAACGCGTCACAAACATCTCCACGCACAACAGCCCTTCGATGCCCAGCTTGGCAATAATCTCTCCAGCCAGCGCCTGCGCGCGTACCTCGGTTTCCGCCGCGATGCCCGCCGGCATCACACTCCACGCCAGGATCTGGTTCTCATGATGGTTGCGCGCCGCCGGATAGCTGCGCACTTCGCCCGACGGGTTCCGCGCCGCCATCACGCTGATTTCGAAATCCAGCTCGAGCGCCTGCTCGGCGACCGCCGGCCGCTCGCCAATTGCCTTCCACGCTCCGGCAATCGCGGCCTCCGTCGCCGGCTCATCCAATCCAATCCGCGCCTGCCCGCGCCCGTCATAACCGCCGCGCCCGATCTTCAGAAACACCCGCTCGCCCAGCGCTGCCACTGCCTCGTGCAGCTCGGCTTCACTGCGCACCACGCGGAACCGCCCAACCGGAAACCCGTTGTCCGCCAGCCACGCCTTTTGCAGCGTCTTGTCCTGAATGATGCGGATCGGCTCCACGCCCGGCCGCAGCGGAGCCAGCTTCGCGACCTCGCTTAAAGCATCCACGCCGATCTGCTCTATCTCCAAGGTCACCGCATCGGCGCCCGCCGCCAGCCGCCGCGCCGCGTCCACGTCATCCCACCGGCCCACGATGGTTTCATCCACCACAAAGCTCGCCGGACACGCCGCTTCCGGATCCATCACGCGCACGCGATAACCCATGGTCCGCGCGGCCATCGCCATCATGCGGCCCAATTGTCCGCCGCCCAGGATCGCCAGCAGCCCGCCGGGCAAAACAACGTTGGCAACTTCGGGTGAAGACTCGGACCTCACGCCTGCAACTCCTGCGCCAGAACTTCCTTTGTCCGTGCCTCGCGCCACGCACTCAAGCGCGCATGGAGAGCTTCGTCCGTGGTGGCCAACATCTCCGCGGCCAGCAGGGCCGCATTCGCCGCACCCGGCTTGCCGATGGCCAGCGTACCTACCGGCACTCCCTTGGGCATCTGCACAATCGACAAAAGCGCATCCAGGCCGTTCAACTGCGTAGCCGCAACCGGCACACCCAGCACCGGCACCAGCGTCTTCGCCGCCAGCATGCCCGGCAAATGCGCTGCGCCGCCCGCGCCCGCGATAATCACGCGCAGACCCCGCGCTCGCGCCTCCTCGGCATAGCGATACAGCAGGTCCGGCGTGCGATGCGCACTCACCACCCGCGCTTCATGCGCAATTCCCAGCTCGCGCAGGATCTCAACCGCCGCCGACATCACCTCGAAATCGCTCTTGCTGCCCATCACTACGCCGACCAGCGGACCGTCGCTCATAACCCCTGATTATAACGAGCCTCCGCGCAGTCCCCGGGCCTCGCGTCGTCCTCCGCTTCAATGCCGGTGCCACGCTTCCATCGCCACTTCGATCACCGCAAACAGCACGCTCACCGCCGCCAGAAATCCCTTGGCGCGCTGCCAGTTCTGCTCGTGCCGTTCCATGCGCCGCTCCAGTTCCGAAATGCGGCCGCCATTGCCATCGCCCATCAGGCCGTTCATCTGCGTCTTTAGCACGCTGAGGTCGCTCAGCACCTGCGCTTCAAACTCGTTTATCATCCGCATTCACCCGACTCCGTCCCCACATCCGCCGCGGTTTCCCCTTGCCTCGTCACGAACCAAGCGGCAGGTTAATGAACAGGGCCGCGGAAAATTCCGAGTAGTTCGGCGGCGTCGATCCGTCGTACATCCGTATAAAGAACCGGTCATTCGCCGACTGCCGCGCAAATGTCATCACCGGTTGCGTCCCCCGCATCACCAGGTCCGGATCCTCTCCCGCCATGAAGCCGTAGTCGCGCCGCCGAACCTCAAAACCCCCTCCCGAAGGCGCGGAAACGCCCGCGTCGATCGCAACCGCCGAGCCGCTCAGAGAAGTCGCCGTCAACCCATTCAGGCTCGCTGCCAGCCCCGGCACCACCTGCGCCGGAAGCCACGTGTCGGCCGGTACCGTCGTGCTCGTTTTGATAGCCAGGTCTTCCGCCCAGTCATTCGCAAAATGAATCGAATAGCCCACCAGGTCCGGACAACTGGCCTGGTACGTCACCTCCACGGTGCGGACCACCACCTGCGCGTTCAACCCGGCCGAGGGAGCATCCAGCAACAGCGCATCGCCCGGCCACACATCACTCGCAAACCCGAAGTTCGTCCCCTTGTAGCTTCCGTTCCACAAGCCAACTCCGCTCGAGGCCGCCGCCAGCAGCGCCGCCGCCGCGTTGCGGCAATCCGCTGAACTTCGCGCCGGCGGCTTCGTGACGGTACCTATCCACGTCGATATCCCCGTCCCGGTCTGGCTCCCGGTTCTCACCGCGCGCCCCACCGCCCTTCTCTGGGCCCGGTAGTTGACCGCGATCTGCTCGCCGGCGGCCGGCACAAAGCCACTGTAGAACGTCAACCTTCCGGTCCTCTCAACGGCGCACTCTCCGCCCTCGGCCACAGTGCCCAGGCGCCTCGTGACCGCAGCCCCGTTATGCGGCGTGCTTACCACCCAGCCCGATCCCAGGTTCGTCAGGCTCATCGCGCGCAAAGAACCCTTCAGGTTCAGACTGCTCGCCGCAACCACGGAACAAGCTCCCGGAAGGCTGACCACCGATCCGTCATACAGCACCACCGGCATGCCCGCCACGCCGTTTACAAACTCCTGGATTTCGAAGTGCAGCCGGCCCGGCGCGCTGATCGAGTCGCCGCCAAAACTGGCCGCTCCACTGTCTCCGTAAGTCTGATAGACCGCCCTCGACCGCTCCTGTTCACAGCAATGGATTCTTGTGCGCAAGGTGTACTGGTTCGCTGGATTGAGCGTAAACACCGCACCCGTGGCCGTACCCATCACCACCGGTTGCACCATGACCGTCCCAGTTCCCGGCTGGGCGCTGGCCTGAAACCCCGCCACGCAGCCCGCGATCGTCTTCAGGCCCGTAAACAATCCCGCCAGCACTCCCGCGCTTCCGGTTGCCAGGGTCAGCCCGCTCGCTTCCAGCAACAGGGTGCCGCCCATTTCCACCGGGTCGATCCAGGTCAGCATCGTGTCGCCGTCGACTCCATCCCCGCCAGTCATGGCCAGGCCACCCGCGCCCAGCGAAAAATACCCCGCCCCGGAGTTGGCCCACACCGTGGCATCGATCCCCGGCTGGTTGAATAACTCGCGCAAGACGACCGTCTTCGCACTGGACCCCGCATACGGCGTGTCTCCAAGCTCGAACACGCTCGTCGCTCCATCGCCCTCGAAGAATTCCGTGACATAAGCGGTCGGCTCGTCCTCCCCGCACACCGTCACGTCCTGCGCCCCCGCCATCCGCGTCCCCGCCGTCAATGCCAGCGCCCCCAGGTCCAAACTGCCGTCCCCTTCTCGCAGCGCATGGACCGTCGCCGGAATCTGCGTCAGGCTCAAAACTCCACCCAGCGCCCGGTACGCAGCGCGCGCCTGGCTCGCGACCTGTCCGGCACTCTGGCTCCACGTCGCTCCCGGCGCCGCCGCAAACCAGCTCACCGGCACATCCAGCGCTGATCCCTGCATCGACACGCCCGCCGTCCCCGTATGCTGCGCCAGGGCCGACATCAGTGCGCCCGCCGTCATGCCCGCCGTCCCTTTGCTCGGCGCGGCCGCTGCCTGGTCCATCAACATCTCGTCGCTCAGCGCTTCAATCGCGATCCGGTAGCGCGATCCTTCCATCCCCTGCCCCGCGTACTCGGGCAGAGGAGAAGCCGCAATGAAACCGGTGAAGTACAACGTCCCATCGTCCCCCTCCACCGCAATCGCATTCCCGCACGCCGGCTCGGTAAGCTCCGCGTTGGCGGGAATGCTGATCCATAGCCGGCATGTCGACGGTTCGTTCAACTTCCGCACGATGCTCAACGGACGCAGCGCATCGAGGTAGCCGGAGTAATCCTGGCCGTTGATCGTCACTCTCATGTGTTCTCATTCCTCAAATGCGCCGGTCGCCCCGGCAGTTGCCGATCGCACTCATCAATTGCGCGTGCCCCACCATTGCTCTGAACCGCCATCAATCGCATGCCCAACCGCTGCAACCGCTCAGATCAGCGCCTTCGCCGCCGGAACGAAGCTCCGATAGCAAAGCACCCTCTCGCCGTCCAGCGGGTCTGTCACCGGCAATGCGCGAAACTGCGCCTTGAGCAATACCCGCTCCAGCGATCCCTTGCCTCTGCTTGAGAGCGCGACCGCTTCCTCCTGCGCCCCCGCCATAGCCTGCAACCGCGGATAATGAAATCCGATCCGCTCCCCCTGCGCACCCTCCATCACGAACAGGCCCGACCACTCCTGGCAGAACGTCCCGCCCTCGCGATCGACAAATCCAGTCACCGCCTGCACCTTGGCCCCGGCTTGCGGAGCGCCGCCCGGAAGCCCCGTCGCCAGCGTCAGCCCCGCCGTGCTCACCCCGCTGACCAGCCCCACATTGAACGACACTCTGCGGATGTAGTCCACATCGTTCAAAGGCTGCCGCACATAAGCCCCCGCCACCGGCGCGCCGACAAACCCCGTCTGACCGGTGTAGTCCCCATCCACTGCCACCATCGCTCCCACGGCAAATTTCGCCGCATCGGATGGTGACAAGGTCAGGGCCGTCGCCGTTGAGCCAGCCTGTACCGCCGCGGCAATCGGAGCCTGCCCTCCCAGTGCCTGCGCCACCGCTCCGCTGGCCGGAGCCAGCACGTTCATGTGCTGCGATCCGGTCGCCAGCGCCATCGTGAGCTTGGTCCAGTTCAGGAACTGAAAACTGACCTCCGCCTCCAGGCTCTCACGCACCTGCGCCAGGGCCGAAGCAGGACTGCCCTGTCATCAACGCCCCCGACTTGCTCGTCGATCTGCGCGTGAACCCCTGGATCCATCCCAGGCTGATCCACGGCGCTGGCGGCGCATCCAGGCAAAAACTCCCCAGCGATGCCGGGTCAAATACCACCGGCGTCTGCGTCGCGCGATTCACCGGCGCGAAATACCCGCGTACCCGCCGCATCACCGGAGCCGCATTCGCAAAACTATTTGCCGCCATCTACTCACCTTGCTCCTGGTAGCTGTAGACCATCACCTTGACCGAACGGCTCAGCCGGTCCCGCTGTGCCACCACCGGCCCGAACACCGGCTCATCCCAGAACACGTCGCGTGAGCAAGGTCGCCGGCGGAGTCGCGATAAAGCTCAGCTTCGGCGTAGAAAACGGCTGCAGCATCGCAAGCAGTTCCTCGATCCATCGCGCTCAACGCCCGCCCCCGGTCCAGCCCGCCAAAACTTTGGCACCCGCACGTCCCGTAAGCGATCTCGCATTCCTGTCGCCGCCATCGCTGTATCCAGCTCCAGATCCAGACCCATGCCCAGCCAGCGCAGCGACAAACACATCATTGGGTGCCTGGCTGAAGGCCGCCTCCGCTTCCTCAACCAGGATTCCCGGCCGCACCGCTCCGCGCAACATGATCGTGCGCTGAGGATTGAGCTCCGCCAGCCGCGCTCGCAATGCCATATAGAAACGAGTCTTTCGCATTTTGCATCGAATCGTCCGTCTTCAACCCGTCCCGACCCCGTGCGGTGCTTCAAGTGCAACTGCCGCGGCCATTCACACCGATTGCTGCCGCGCCTCGCGCAGCAAGAAGCCGGTACAGGTACACCTGCCCAAATGCTTCGTTCGCCGCCACGGACTCGATCAGGTAATCCTGGCCCGCACTGTGACCGTCAGCGTCATCGCAAACAAGCGACTGCGCCGACGCAGTATCCAGTGCACTCACCTGCTGCCTGCACACTGCGTCGCCGAAACCAGCAGTTCCCACTGCGATTCACTGCCGTTCTCCTGCCAGACGGGCGCAGCTTGCGCATGACCACCGGGCTGATCACCACCTCCGCGAACAGCGTGGCAACCAGGCCCACCTCCGACATGTCCGTAGTCCGCGTTAGACCCGTCACCCGCAGTTGAGCTGAGGTGCCTGAGACACTCCGCAGCAGGGCGTCCGCCAGCATCTGCGGCGCCCCCGACAGGGTTGCGCGGTGCCGTATCACTCATCGCTCACCCCAGCCTGTTCGCAACATAAGGACGCAGCCAGGCCTGCACCGTCTCGTCCAGCAGCGAACTTGAAAAGTACTGCATCTGCATCGTGTCGATCTTGGTTCTGCTCGCATTCAGTGCCGGCGTCGACTGCGCATTACGAACAATCTGCGCACACGCCGCCTTAACATCGTCGCCGATCGTTGATAAGCCCGCCGTATAGGTGACCGTGATCTCGTTAAAAGGCAGGCCCAGCAGATTCCACGGCAGAGTCAATTCGCCGGTGTTGCCGTCGCAGTCCACCGTGCCCGGATCGATCGCCGTCCACTGCCCGGCAGCGAGAACGCCCACGCCATCTCGAACAACGGCTCCATCTACCATCTCCCCGCGCCGCGGCCTCCCGTACCGGCCCTCCATACTCACGATCGGAGTCGCTGCTCCGTGCCAGCGGCGAAGCGGAAGATAACTCAACCGCACCGTCTGCGATCCGCTCGTCAGCCGCAGTCGCTCCGTGTATTGCACTACATTCAGATCCGGCCGCCGGCAGAAGCTGTTGATCAGCGCAGTCGCAGCCGTAACCCAGTCCGCCGATGTCGCCGCCGGCAATCCATAATTCGGATAATCCGCTGGCTGCAGATATGCCATACCTTATCCTTCCCACTCCGGTAACAGTGCGAACGTGCACAGTGATCAGCTGCAGTCCAGTGAAAAGGGGACAGATACGACGCGCCGCCTTCGCGCCCTGCTCCTGCTATGACTGTTACCGCCACATCCGGACTCACTCAGCGTTGACGTTCATGCGACCGCCGCTGCACGTGCAAGTACACTGGCCGGCTCTATGACTCACTGTCTACCGATCGACCAGCACCTGGTAGTGCGCATAGTTCGCGCCCTTGACCACCGGCGCGCCAAACTTCACCGCGACATACTGCTGCGCAGCGACCCGGCAAGCCCAGCTGGAAGATCCGCGGAGTAGGATCGCCCAGCCAGTGATACTCGATCAGGTCTTCGGTCACGATGTATGCCGGCAGCACCGCCGAACCCGATCCCGGAGTGCCCGTATAACTCAGGCTCCAGTCCGGAATCAGAGGCAGATCGCCGGCCTGCGTCGACAGCATCTTCACCCGGAATCCGCCCGTGATCTGGTCGGTGTTCAACACCACGTTGAACTCCGTCTTCATCTCGCGGTCGATCAGATCCAGCAGCACCGGGTTGGCATAAATCGCCGTGGGACGCACATGGTAACCATTGCTGGCCACCATCTGCGCACCGTCGACTTCAGGCCGTCCACGATGGACGCCGTGGTGCCGATCGTCATCGTGTTGCCGCCCGCCACGATCTGATTGATCACGCCCATATACTGCGTGGTCGTCGGCGAACTCAGGCTGGTGTCGTTGCCGTTCCACAAAGCCACATCGTGCGCCACCATCACGCCGCTCACCGTGTCCACCAGGTCCTTGGCCTGCAGGTAAGCGAACTGCTGCTGCTGGTTGCCCAGTTCAATGTCGAACAGGTTGTAGTTGATCTGCGAAACGATCGCCTTCAGCGGCACGCTCCGCTCCACGCGCGTCGGGACTCACTACCGGCGCCACAATACTGCGCGGATTCACAAAGCCCGCCGTGCCCGGATTCGGAATCGCCGTCTCTTCGAAGAATCGCGAAGGATGTCCGGTCGCGGGAACCTGCTTGATGCGCTGCCCAAACGGGCTGGAGCGCCGGCAGATGTCGAAGATCTCGGTCTGGTACAACGGAACTTCAACTGCGCCCGGCCCGATGAAGTCAGCTGCCGCGTGAATATCTGCAAAGGTTGCGTTCATAGGCTCTTTCCGCCCCTCCTGGGGCTTTCGCTCGCGATAGCTTCAGCGACCAGCTGCAATCCGTTCTCCAGATGATCTTGAGTAATCCTGGCAGATCGAATCTGTGCAGCCATCAGTGCTGATCCGCCGCAGTCACGGCCGCATTCAGCCGTGCCAGGCTCAGGCTCAAAGCTGCATCAAGCAATTGCGCCCGCCCGCAGAAGCTGGCGTCTTCACCGCAATGCGCTGTTCCAGGCTCAGCCGGCCAGCGCCGCATCCAGCGTGCGCACATCGACGGGCCCATCCCCGATACCGTGTTTGGCCAGCATCTCTGAAGTGGCCGCGGCACCGTCCTGCGCAAGCGGATTCAGCACTGCCTGGCGCCGCTGCGGCCTTCAGTTCCGCGAGCTCCCGCTCCAGCCATCGCCAGCTTCTCTGTCAGCTCTTCCTCGCGGCGGCTCTGCTCCACGGTCGCCGAAATCCTCTCCACCTCACCGGACAATGCGCTCTCAGCGGCCAGCTCCTCAAGCCAGCCAGCGTCTTGTCCAGCCAGCGTCGGCCGCCGCCTCCAGCCGCTCTATCATCTCCATGTCTTCTGTCGCTTTTCCATGTCCTTTTCGCATCGAGCTTTGAATCGCATTCGCGCATCCAAAGCTGCGCTACCTCGACCAGCTTCGCCGAACAGCCCTGCGCTCACCGTCATGCCGGCTTCCGGCCGTCTCTACTTGACTGCCAGTTGCACTCGCTAACTTGCAGGCTCGCTGCACCCACTAACTCGCCATGCGGAAACTCGTCGCTCGGTACGCCGCCTTTTCCCGCAGCAGGATCGCCGCCCCGGTAAAGGTGACGCGCGTCAGCTTCCAGACCTCGGCCCGCATATCTTCCACGCGCGCATCGGCCAGCTCGTAGCTCATCCCATCGCCTCCGGCGCCTGCGCCTCGATCGCCTTCGCCACCTCCGGAAAATCCCGCGCATACAGATACCCGCGCACCACCAGCCTGCTTCCCGACCACGTTGGCCTCGGTCAGCAGCCCGATCTTGCGCCGCGCATCGTGCCCATCCCAACCCGGCCGATAATCCACCGCCATCCCCAGCAGCGAAGGCAGCGCCTTCTCCGCCGCTTCCCGCGTCAGCATCACCCGGTGTCCGCGCGCCCCCGCCGGTGCTTTGTCGCTGGCCGCGTCCACCAGCGTCAACATCCCTTCGAACGCCACCCGGTTGGGGTGCCCTTCCACGTGCGGAATCTTTACTGCCATTGCTTCCAATCGCATGTATTCTCCGCCGTTCTTCGCCTCAGGTCCGCTCGACTTGATCCCATGCGCCGAGCTCGAATCGACCCGCTATCCATCCATCAAGACTCGCCTGTTCCAACTGCATCGTTCACACTGCGAAGCGGACCCAAGTCCGCGCATGGCCCTCACCTCGTCCACCGTCAACACACCGGCCTGCAGCAGTTGCACCTGCACCGCCAGCTCCGTCTCTTCATCCCGCGCATTCAGGTCGTTGAAGACAAACTCGAATTCCCGCCACCCGATGCACTTCCCGAAGAGATCCCGCGTAATATGCCCGGCCAGCAGCTGCGCCAGCGGCTGAATCGCCCCGCGAAACGCCTCGTCCGCCAGCTCCGCCGCCGTCGACCGGTTCACATCTCCTTCCAGCCCCAGCAGCATCGGCGGCAACCCGAACGCATTCGCCACCATCCGGATCAGAAACTCCTGCCAGGCCAGCCGCAGGTCCGCATCCGTGCCCTGCGCAAACCGCAGCACCTCCGGCTTCTGTTCCGTCGAAAGCAGCGGCACCCGCCCCGTGCCCTCGATCTCGTCCTGCCACCAGCGAATCAGCCGGTCGTGCTGCGTCGGCGTCGCCTCGTTCAGCCACAGCGCATACTGCGCCACCGAATTCGCCGCCAGCTTTCCCGCAAACCGGTGCGCGCTCAGAAACTGGTTCACCGTCTCAAACGCCACCTCCAGCGGCCCCAGCCCAAACGGCGTGAAGCTGCGCGGATTCATGCGCACATACATCAGCTGGTCGTCCCGCAGCTCCACCGCGTTCGACTCCAGTCTGTCCCGGCACCACTTGCGCATAACGCGGCGTCTCCGGCTTGCCCGTCCCACTTGCGCATTGATCCGGATCGACGCTCCATCCACCGCCCACAACATCGCCGGCCGCTCCGGATCCCCGGTCGGCTCCATCTCGATCGCCCCATAGCCGCCGGTCAGCGCATCCTCGATCACCTGCTCGATCAAGGTCCGAAAGCTGTCCACCGCATTCGGCTCTTCCAGCGTCCGCCGCAGCGCCTTCAGCTTTCCTCCGCTACTCGGCGGTATCTCGCCGGACGCGCACTCCGCGCCGCACCCGCACCTGCCAGTCCATCGCCGCAATCCGATCTTTGATCACGTTGATCGCCCGCCGCACCACCGGCGTCTCGGCAAACCGCCGCAGATTGGCCGGCGTCGGCTTCGGCAGCAGCTTTCCCGGAAACTGCACCGGGCTCAGAATCGCGGGCATCGCCAACGTCTTGCGCTCCGCCTCCGCATGCGTCGCACGCCGACCGTCCCTCCGCCCTGCCGGCTGCCTGCGGCCTGCCGCCACATCTCCCGCAACTGCTCTCCTACCTTCACGCGCACCTTCCTTCTTCGCCAAAAAACAAAAGGCACAGCCTCGAAGGGCCATGCCTCGTAACATCGCTGTCAGCTGACCAGCTAATACGTAGTTTCGTGATATCAGCCATCCGTGCGGACAAATCTTCGATTCCAGAGAAATCTAATGGAATCACAACTCACATCTGACCAGCCCGTCCGCAACGACCTGCGTACAATCTTCTAGCTTCATTATCGAATGCTTCAATGACTTTGGAATCGCTGCTTCTCTCACACCCGCAGTTCCCGCCGCGCCGTCTCCGCCACCCGCCCCAGATCCGACGTCGTCAAGCACCCGGATCTGGTGCTCCTCCATCGTCTCCACGCCAAACCGGTACATCTCCAGCCTCTCCGGCTCTTCGTCCGTAGCCCCCACCTTGACTGCCGGCTCAATCACCGCCGTCAGTTCCAGCCGCGCCTTCTCCACCCGCTCCACGCCGGCCCGCAGTCCCGGCCGCCGAAAACGCCAGCACCTTGGCCATCTCCACGCCCGGCTCCAGGCTCACCGCGTGAAACATGCGAATCACCCCGTTCGGCCGGTATCCCACATCGATCCGCAGCGGATCTCCCGGCCGCGTGTACTCCGACGCCGCGAATCTGCTTCCGCAGCAAGTCCCAGACCCCGGCCTGCTCAAACTCCCTGCGCATCGTCGCCTGGATCGCCGCCCGGCCCCTCAACCGCGGCAGCCGCTCCCGCGGCGGCGGCTCCACATACAGCCGCATCAGCTCTTCCATCCCCGCCGGCAGGCTCTCCGCCAGGTACGCTTTGGGCGCCGTCATCTGCACGTTCAGCGACAGCGACTCATCCAGCAGCCGCATCAGGCTTGCCCTCCGGCTCCTCCCCGAATCGTCCGCCGCAGTTCCGCTCTCCATCCTTCCAGCAGCGCCGTATCGGCATCCGGATCCAGGCACCGCACCCGGCGCCAGTCCCGCGTAAACCGCACCTCCAGCGGGCTCCGCGCTGCCCTGTTCGCGCAGGATCACGCCGATGTGCACATACTCGTTCCGCACCGCGTCCGGCACGTACCGGAGCAGTTGAAACTCGCATATCCGCCGTCTGCCTGTTGCCGTCATCTTGGCGCGCCTCGTCCCTCTTAGCGCCATCCGCCGTTTCCATTGGGTCCCTTCGGCCGCGGATCCCTAGCTCATCTCGTGTCGTCGATCCTTAGTTCCGTTGTTCCCTACCAGCGCCCTGAATCCTTCGCGGTCCCTGTTGCTGCTCGCGCCTAATACGACTCTTCCCACGATGCTAGACCTCCAGTCCTGCTTCCTTCCAGCTTCCGCGACTTTTTCCCCGATGCTGCCCCATTTCGGAAATGGCTCCCGATCCGACTTCCCGAACAATTCAATCAATTCCCGTATCCGGCTTCGTCGCGCCAGAAGCTTCTCGACCAGCGCTTCCATCTCCGCCATATCGCCGCCATACCACTCCGGCGGAATCTCGTTCGCCGCTGCCCACACCGTGTCCGCCGGCATCGTCTCCATCCGCGTAAGCCAAGGCTCAAACGATTCCCACCCGTGAATCTCGCGATACACGTCGTTGCGGTAATACACTCCCCGCAGCGGCGCGTCTTCAAACCGCCACTCCCCGGCGTGAAAGCAATACCCGAAGTCGATAAACACCGCCTGGTAGCACCGCTCCCGCTGCTTCTTCGTAAACACCGCCTGCCGCCCGTTGGCATTGCCCGTCCATTTGTCCAGCGCCAGGATCCCGGCAAACTCGCTCAGGTTTTTCACCTCGGCCAGTTTCTCCTCCGGCAGATAATCCACCACCTGTCCCGGCATCAGGCCGCCCACAAATCGCGACCCGAACTGCAATCCCGCATGGCACGGCACCTTCCCATGCCCGAGGTCGATGTCCAGCTCCGGCGTATTCTCCACCAGCCAGGGCGACACCTCGACCAGTTCCACCTCTGGAACCGTCAATCCGGCCGCCGCGGCCAGCCGCGATGCCAGCAATTCATTCGCCAATACCCGCATGTGCTGCGGATTATTTTGAAACTTCACAACGTAGGGCTGCCCGTCCGCGCCCAGCATCAACTGGCCCTGCGCACCGCCCCGCATCCGCCGGATATGCTGCACCGCCAGAACCGCCAAGCTCGCTACCGCCCGCAACTTGATATCAATCCTTTAATCTGAATCCGATTCTACCCGCACCGAGCGGAATTCTATGCAAAGACGGTGAACCGGTGAACAGTGGACAGTGGACCGGGTGGACAGAGTGAACAGTGGACCGGGTGGACAGTGAACAGTGGAGTAAACATTGAAAGCAGGCAGCGGATCGAACCTTCACCACGCAACCCGGGCGCTTAAATGGGCTGAGCACACTTTGAACAGTGCGCCGCAAACGACTTACCGCCGAACTTCAAAGCCGGAGTGCTCGGGCTAATGAAGAACGCAAATCATCAGCATCACTGCAGCGACCTGTTCACCGTCCACCGCCACCGTTCACTGTTCACCCGGTCCACTGTTCACTCTGTCCACCTGTTCACTTGTCACCGTCACCGTCCACTGTTCACCGTCCACTGTTCACCGTCTACTGTTCACCGTCCATCGTTCACCGTCCACCGTTCCCCGTCTCCCCCCCGCCATCTCCGCCCGCACCGCCAGCCCGATCGCCATCGCCATCACCCGGTCGTCGTGCGTCCCCGCTCGCGCTCCCGTGCTCCCGTTCGCCATCCGCACAAAACTCCTGCACTCCCCCAGCAGCTTCCGGCTCATAAACCGCTCCGGCTGCTTCCACCAGCGCCGCATCCAGCCGGCCCAGCATCGCGGGCCGGCGTCACCGAGGTGGTAAGCCAGCCCGGCTGTCCGCCCTGCTCATAAATCCGCGCGTAATCGGCAAACCGTGTCGACCAGCGCCAGCACCCCGCTGCCGTGGTTGTTCCTCTCCACCACCAGCCACGCGTCGTTGTACTCCGCCGCCAGGCCCGTAACCAGGCTTCGCCAGTTCCAGCCCGCCTACGTGCCCGGCAAACTCGGCGCACTGCAGTCCCGTCTCCAGATCCAGCACCTCGATCGCCGAGTAGTCTCCTTCGCATCCGCCCCCCGCCGGGTCCACCGCCACCACGTACTCCTTACCCCGCAGCGGCGGCAGCCAGATCTCCAGCTCCCCGTTTCTCCGCTGCGCCGACGCCGGGCCAGCGCCGAGAGCCGCTCTTCGATCGCCCCCAGTTCAAATACCGACTCCCCGCTCGCCTGGAAACAGCTCTCCTCGTCCTCCGCATACTCCTGCCGGGCCAAACCGCGCAGATTGGCCCGGAACCTCCGTCGAAAACCGATCTGCGCGCGGTCCAGCCCTTCCCGCATCATCAGCTCGCGCTCTTCTTCGGTCAGACTCCCCTCTTCTACCTCTTCGGTGCGATACCGCCGCTCCATCCACCACGGAAAGAAGTGCCGCACCATTCCCGTCTCCGCCGCCTTTTGCCACTCTTCGTAAAAACACCCGCCAATCCCGTCTGGCGTCGACTCCAGAATCAGTTCCGCTCCGGGGTCAGCGAAGCCTGCAGCCCCGCCAGCGATCTCCGCGGGATTCCCCGGCCACCGCGCCAGTTCCGAGCAATGCAGGTTCTGCACGGTAAGCTCCCGCCCCGCATTCCGCTCCCCCGCCGACACCACCCGGTATTGCGAATCCATCTCTGGAAACACGATCTGGCGCGCGTTGGCTCGCGAAGTCTGCAGCGGTCCCTCGCGCAGCTCGTCCGGAAGATAATCTACAAATCGGTGAACGATCCGAAAGATCTCCTCCGCTGCTTCCTGGGTATGCGCCACTTCCAGCGTCAGAGTTCCCGGCTGCGTAATCGTCTTCAGAAAAAACCGTGCCGCTGCCCAGGTTGTAAGCCCCATTTGCCGCGCCTTCAGCACGATGTTGCGCTGCCCACGCCGGCGCTCAAATGCCCGTTGCGCCGCATTCGCCTGGAGCGGCGCCGTCCTCCCTCGCGCGTTCGTACCATCAGCAGCTGCTCGGCCAGCTCCATCCCCACAGTAATGCCGCGTAGCCTGACCGGCCGCCGGTCCAGGATCTTCCCGAAATTCTTCAGTTCCTCCCCGTCCAGCGCCCGCGCGGCGAAACACGCTCATCTCACTCTCGCTTCGGGCAATCATTCTGCATTCTCCGCTGGCCGCTATTGCACTTCTCCAGCGAAACGCGTAGCGCAGGGTCGGCGCCCCGTTATCGTGGTATTCACATTGATCGCCATGTTGATATTGCTCGCATCGGAATAAAAGGTGTAACAGTTCTGCGCCGTCCCCCACTGCGTCGTGGCCGGGATCGTTCCCAGAGCCGCCGCCCCCAGGCTGAACAAATGCCCATCGCCGGTAAACTGCAGCAGCGGAAACCAGGATCCCGCCGTGCCCGCCGCCGTCACATCCTCATACCAGCAGTAGCGGTACTGCCCCGCCGTCGCGGCATAGGCATAAAGGCTCAACGCCGCGCCCGTTCCTGTGTAAGTCCCCGCGCTCTTGTAGCAGGGAATCCCGGTTCCGCACCCTCCCGTTACGCTGCTCACCGCGATCGTGCTGTCCACCGTGTTTCCCGTCGCGTCGAACATCACCAGGTCGCCGCTGCTCTTGGCCGCGTTGGTCGTGGCCTGCGTGTACCCGCCGTTCCCGATCACTGCTCCCGCGCACGGCGTTCCCGCATCCACTACGTTTCCGTTGGCGTCGAACTTCGCGCAATCATTGCTCGTCTTGGTCGCGTTCGTAGTCTGCTGTGCGTAGCCGCCCGTGCCCGCCGAACCGACCACGTGCGCCGTCGATGCGCCAAACAAGACGCCCAGATTATCGATCTGCAGCGCCGGCGTCATCGCCGCGCTCAGCGCCCCGTCATCGCTCGTCGTCGATCCCAGTTGCAGGCCCCACAGCGTATGCCCGCCATTCAGCACACCGCCGCGAACCCATCCGCCTTCGCCCACCCCCACGCCAAATCCGGGAGACCCCAGAAAATACTCCGCCACTCCGCGCGGATTCCATGTGTTGCCCGCAAACCCGTTTTCGCTCGTCTGGATGGTCGGAAAGCTGTTGTCCTGGGCCGTCGCGCTGCCCACGTAACCAAACTGCTTGAGATAAGTGGGGTGATAATTCGCAGGCCAGTACTGCGGATTCCCCGGCGCCCCGTTGCTCCATTCCAGGCAGGCATCCCCCAGCACCGCCTGCGGCCACGAATACCCCGTTCCATCCATCACCGTGTCCAGCAGCAGGCTGCCGCCCGTGTACAAAACCGGCGCGTAGCTGCCCCAGCTGCCATTCATCGCTGCGCACCCCGAAGACTTCTGCGCCGTGGCCCGTATCCTGGCCTCCAGCACCCCCGGGTTATACGGGTCATTGTTCGCCGGGTGCCTGAACTGTTCTCCTTGGTGTAATTGCGCAGCGTTCCACCATCGAACATCTGCACATCCCACCGCGCCCCGGCCAGCGACTGAAATCCATCCACCACCGTGTTGTTGTTCAGGTAGTTCGAATTGCGGTTGATGAGGTTGATCCAGCTGCCGGCAATGCCCCGATACACCTGGTAGAAATTCAACGAAGACGTATCCGCCATCCGCCCCGTGTAAGTGCTCGACGATGGATTCATCCCCGGCTGCGTGCACGTCGCATTGCTCAAGCCCGCGGTATTCCACGCGCAACCCGGCGTGTTCCGCGACTTCCAGAAATAATTGTCAAAAAAGCCGTCCACCGCGACATCCGTCGCGCTCAGGCTGTTGGCCGGTCCCTGCGTACGTACATTGTGGAACGTGACCTTCTGCGTGTATCCCCCGTCATAGCCCGGGTTCCGCGCCCCGTACCAGCCCCCGCTCGTGATGCCCGCGCTCACCCCGGACGAAAACCACAGCCCGTCAAACACCGTCGAATCCAGGAAGTTGAACAGCCCCGCGATCCCCACGCTCTGAAAGATCAAATTCTTGAATCGCGCATTACCCAAACCCTGGTAAATAGGCGGCCCCGCCAGCGCCACAAACGCATTCGCCAGCCGGCAGTTCGCAACCGAGTCGTAGGTATTGACCTGCATCAGGATCGCGTCTTTACTGTTGCTCAGCGCCGCCTGGTCCGTTGCCAGCACCCCCGTATACGCCGGAACTGTCGTGCCATCCCAGGGCCCCGCAATGGTGCTCGGCGCGCCAAATTCCGAACCGGTCCCGCAACTCAGCCGCACCCCTTTCGGAAGCGACAGGATCACCGGCATCGTGTAAGCATTCTCCGCCGGCAGCGTCGCGCACGTCGTGCCCCCGCACGTGCTCCCCCCGTTCACCGTTCCGCTGTCATACGGCAGCGCCAGCGTGGCGGTCGGCGTAGCCACCAGGCACGTCACCCCCTGCGGTACTTCCACCGTCGCACCGCCGGTATTCCCGTAACTCCCCGCGCTGTAGGCCGCCGCGATCGCGTTCACGAATGCGGTGGTATCGTCCGTCACCCCATCGCACTTGGCGCCATAGGCCTTCACGTGAATGGTCGTCACCGCCGCGTTCGCACTCGCCGCCTGGTGCCCCGCCGCCAGATCGCTCCCCAGCGACAATGCCGTCGCCGCCACCGCTCCTGCCACCACCAGCCCCGATGCGCCATCCGGGTTCACCCCCGGCAGCGCCGCCTGCGCGCCCAGGTTCGCCAGCGCCGACGCCGGGCTCGACGCCCCCGTACCGCCCGCCGTCACCGCCACCGCGCTCGTGCCCGTAACCGTCGTCCCGTTCGCCCCGTATACCGCCACCTGCCCCGCCGAACCGGAACTCACCGTCCCCGTTGCGCAGTTCGCGCCCGTGTTACTCAAATATCCCGAGTTATCGATCTGCAGGCAGTTCTTCCCGCTCCCCGCCGCCAGCCCCGGAAACTTGATCGAGTTAGTCCCCAGAAACGCCGCCACTAATCCCGCGCTTACCCCCGAATAGATATCCGTCTCCGCGCCCGCGCCCGCCTCGTAGTTCAGCCGGATATGTCCCGTCCCATTGCTCGCGTTGATATAGGTATCGCCGCTGTTATTGCTCTGATATGCCTTGAAGCTGTCCAGTCCACCCGTTGCCGAATTCAGTGCCCAGTTATTGCTCGCGTCCTTCACCATGTACCACTGGCTGGCCCCGGTGTAGTCCTTGTAGATGAACGATTCCTTCTGGTTCGCCGAAGCGCCCGCCCACAAAAACGCATCCATCTCGGCGTCCGTTCCGTTCTTCACCGTCGTCGAATTCAGTAAACGTAGCCGGGCCGCCCACCTGCAGCGTTCCATTGAACTGCGCGTTGCCCGCGCTGTTGATCGTTGCTACCGTCGCGCCGCTCGCCCCGCCCGCGCCAATCACCACGCCGCCCGTGCCCGCGTTCGCCGATCCGTTCAGCACCACCGCGCCGCTGCCCGCCGCATTGATCACCGTCTGGTTATTGCTGCTCGACTGCCCGTTGTTATACTGCCCGATCGAAACCGGTAAACATTGTTCAGCTCATCCAGCACCTGGTAAAACTGCTCCCCCGCGGTCGCATCGCTCAGCCCCGTCGTCCAGCGATACCCAGAGTCCGTCTGGTAGCGATTCAGATAACCGCGCTCATTGCCCGTCCCGATCCCGATGCGATAGTGGTTGGTAACCGTCGCGTCCTGCTGGCTCCCATACCAGTCACCATTCAGTCCGTTGAAACTCCGGTGAAATGTATCGAGGAAGCTGTTGCGCGTGCCGTTGTCGACCAGCTGCCCCGTAAACATCGTGCCGCCTGTAATCCAGTTGTTGTACGCGCTCCCCGCATCCGCAACCACCTGGTTCGTCGAGTTCTCGTTGCGCAAACCGACAATCGTGTTGTTCTGCGCATTCGGTCCCAAGTGCAGCGCCGTCCCGCATCCCTCAACATCTCCCCCCGTGAACGTATTGCCGTCACCCTGCGCTAAATTGATCCCGTAAGTCCCGCTCACCGGGCTCCCCCCGCTCAGTCGGACAATCGATGTGCAGCCGCAGAAACGTGCTCGCATTCACCCAGTCCGTAGCCGCGCCGTTCACCATCTGATGACCGATCCCGCTCAACGCCGTTTGAAACCCGCTGAACTCCAGATCCTGAAACGTCCCGCCCGTGTAATTCCCGGTTCCATCCAGCACCATGCCCGTCTGGTTCGCATTGCCCAGCAGGTAAAGGTTCGCGAGGCTCGCCTCCTGCGTGCGATAGATCGCCACTGCCTGCGTTCCCCCGCTCGCGCTCGCGGTCGTGTTGATCACCGCATTATCCAGGTGAAATCCCGGCGTATCGACGGCGTAACTCGCATCGCCCACCTGCACCGCCGATCCTGTCCCCGAATACAGCAGCACCGTCCCCCCCTGGCTGCCGCTCGCCCCGCTCGCCCCGCGCAGCGCGCAACCGTGAAACGTTACGTTCCGCGTCCCCGCCGTCACCACCATCCTGTACGCCGTCGCAATCGTTGCGCATGGCAGCTGCACCGTCGCATTCGCGGTTCTGATCGTGACATCCGCGCTCATCGCCTGCGTGCCCGTGAAGTTGCGCGCGTCGCACGTCCCCCCGTACGTCGCGTCCAGGCCGTTCACGCACGCCTGCAGCTTCGCTCCGAAATTCGCGCCTTTAAACTGATCCACCTGGTAGGCCGCTCCCAGTTGCAGCCCCGTCAAGGGTCCCGAAACAACTCCCCCGCTCCGCGGCAGCGCCTGGTCCAGCACCCCGTCCACATAGCGCTTCGTCGCCGCCTGCGTGGGCTGCGACGGATCGCCGTTCAAAAACAGCGGCCCGCTCAGGTTGCCCCCCGAAGCCGTCAGCAGGCTCTCGGTCAATTCCCGCACCGACTGATCCACATATGTCTTGGTCACCGCCTGCACCGCTTGCGCAGCCGGCATCACCTGCGCCCTCACCTGCGCCAGCGTGGCCTGCGCCGCCGCCGGAATCACCCAATACTCCGTGCTCGTCGTACCGTCGCTCAAGTGATAAATCGCGGTGTAATACAAACCCGCCGGGCTCGATCCCTGGTTCGGCGCCAGGTTCACGCTCACAAACCCATCTCCGCCAATCGCGACCGTCGTCCGCCCCGCCGCCACCGCCTGGTTGTTCGCCGTAGTGAACGCCGGCCAGCTCACTTGCAGTGTCCCCGACCCGGCCTTCCCGTTGGCCAGGTACACCGTGCCCTGCACCGTCGTCGTGCTGAACGCCTGTGCCCACAGGACGACCGGCATGACTATCGCCAGCGGCCCCAGCCCCAGCAGGCCCAGCCCCAGCAGCCACCCGGCAAACACCTTTTCAACCTTTGTGAGCTTCATTCCTTATCGCTTCCTCTGGGATTTCCCGCACTCGTCTTGATTCGTGCACAAAAAAACGACAGGCCATGCGCGATCCCCCTCGCATGGCCTGTCGTGCAATCAGCTTCTTCCGGCCCTATCCCTGGCCGCAGCTTTGCTTCGTCGGAACCGTCAGTTCTCCGGCTCTACTCCTCCGGTCCTCGTCTCCGCGGATGCTTCGCTCAGTTGTCCAGTCCATTCATCCTCATGCGACCACCCGTCTGCCAGGCTGACCTCCGGCGTCTTCACCTCGGGTTCGGCATCTTGGCAACTCCGGTCATGTAGTCCCAGCAGCAGCCGCACGCAACTGATGTTCCCGCTGCAAGCCTGCTCGACAAGCTTCATTGCCAGGTCTTCCGCCTTGGGCACAAGTTGTTTGTCCAGGGCAGACTTGAGTTCCTTCAACCAGTCCGCTGTGTCTGCAATCGGTGGCGGCTTGTTTGTTTCATCCACTTTGCCCGCTCTTTTTTGGCCTGATTTATTTTTGCCAACTGCTTTACTTTTCTTTGCTCCGGTAGGGCTCATCCCGTCCACCCGTTCCGGACTTCCAGCCACGGCTGCGCCCAGCTTCGACACCACCGACTCCACCGCGTCGTCGGCCCGTCGATACAGCGACAAACCGCCGCTGCCTTCTCCGGCAGCCCTCGATTTACTTCGCTAAATAAAAGTGCGCTTTGTATATTTTTGGTTTATCGCCATGCGCCGGATCGCCTCCCCACGCATGCCAGTGGAAGGTCGTCCTCGATTCGGGAACTCTGCATTCCCGTTGCCGCTTCTCTTCTTCTTGATGAATGTACTTAGCTTAACCAAGCATGCCGAAATGATATGCAGCCACTTACTTCATCTCCATCCACATATAACTTAACCACTTAGCCCGTCTTTCTAAGTCGGCTTGATTTGACACCTTTCACCCTTTCTCCCGCTTGCCATAAAACACCATCCCGATTTAGACCCCTTCGCCTTCATCCCTCCCCCGGTGAACTCGATCGACCCACCCCCGCCCGACTACTATAAGCAGGTGACGAATCGACCCCCCCACACACCGGCTCTTCTCGTCCACGGGGGCGCCTGGGCCATTCCCGCCTCCGACGCCGAAGCGCACGAGTCCGGCGTCCGGCGCGCCCTCCAAAGCGGCTACGACGTCCTCCAGCACAATGGCTCCGCGCTCGATGCCGTCCAGGCCGCCGTCACCGTCCTTGAAGACGATCCCACCTTCGACGCCGGACGCGGCAGTTTCCTCACCTCCGACGGTCGCGTTCAGCTCGACGCCCTCCTCATGGACGGAGGCCGCATGAAAGCCGGCGGCGTGGCCTGCGTCGAACACCTCCGCAATCCCATCCAGGCCGCGCGAATCGTTCTCGAACAAAGCCCTCACGTTTACTTCGTCGGTCCCGGCGCCGAACAGTTCGCCGCCGCTCACGGCGTTCCCCTCATCGATAATCAGGAACTCGTGCTCGACCGCGAACGCCGCCGCCTCGCCCACGCTCAGTCCCGCCAGGCCGCCGGACTCGCCGATGAAACCTTTTCCGGCGAAGTCCTCCTCGACGACAAAAGCCCCGAAACCGCCGCGCTTGACCTCCAGAGCCACGACACCGTGGGCGCCGTCGCTCTCGACTCCGCCGGAAACCTCGCCGCCGGCACCTCCACCGGGGGCACCCTCAACAAGACTCCCGGCCGCGTCGGCGACTCCTCCCTGATCGGCTGCGGCTGCTACGCCGACAATCTCTCCGCCGCCGTCTCCCTCACCGGCTGGGGCGAACCCATCATGAAACTGGTCCTCGGCAAATGGGCCGCCGATCGCGTCGCCTCCGGCACCCACCCCGAACTCGCCGCCCGCGAAGCCATCGCCTACCTCTATAACCGCCTCGGCGGACATGGCGGCATCATCCTCCTCGGCCCCGACGGCCGCTTCGGCTTTGCCCACAACACCCCGGCCATGGCCTGGGGCCTCGCCACCCCCTCCGGCTTCCACACCGGCCTCAAGTTCTAACCAGACACAAATGCCCGGTGTAGTCTGCCCCCGGCTTTTGCACTCCATGAACCCCCGGCGAGCCTCGCTTTGCTTGATCACCCCCACCGCAGCCCCCATGCCGCGCCCGGGAATGAACAGAAGAAGAACCGCAAAGCGCACGCAACTGCCGCGCTTTTCCTGAAACATCCATCCCATCGAACCCGCCGTTCGGGAAACAGCCAATACCGGGGCTGGTACAGCCTCCAATGAGCTTTCCTGCTCAACCCGATTGTTCCCGCTCCCGCCTCGCGCTATACTGACCGCACAATCTCCCAAGCAAGCCTGACTGGAAGCTCTCTGCGCCTATGCTCAAGAAAGCTCTACTCTCCGTCCAGCCACTCTCCGCCTGCGTCCTCACGGCCGCGCTTGCCTCCCTCGCTGTGGTCCAAACCGGCTTCGCTCTCGAGTGCCGCCTGCATCGCAGCAGCATGGCCGCGCTGTTGCTCCTCAACCACCAGCGCCGCGATGCCTGCCTCGCCCTCAAGTGGCGCTGGGAAGCCGACGACCAGGAACACCAGTACAAGGCCGGTTCCAGCGCCGGCTCCCAATCCACCGTTGGCCCCATCGAAGGCTTCGTGATGGACGTGACCGAAAACGAATCCGGCCACGCCCAGGGCGACTGCCACCCCGCGCACACGTCCTACCGCGACCTCGCTGCGGGGTTCTGAACCGGCCGCGTCTCCCTGCGCCAATCCCCCATGCGTCTCACGGCGCGGGAATCTTCACCGTGTTCGCGCGGCACGTCCGGATCCCCGTGCACGCCGCCGGTTCCAGCGTTTTGCTCAGGCACACTTCCACCGCGGTCAGATAATTATTGCCGCAGCTCACCGCAAAACTCGACTCCGGAATCGCCGCGTTGCTTCCTCGGAACGAAGCCACAATCTCCGCCGGCGTCATCGAAGTCTGCGCCTTCAGCCCGCTCAGCGCCTCCGGGATCACTACCGATTGGTAGGCCTTGCGCGCGGTCTGAAAGTACGTATCCGGATCCAGACCCGAACACGTTCCGTGCGTCTTCCACTCGTGCTCCAGCAGGCCCGCGTCGGGAAAGATGTCCCCGTACTGCGCTGGATTCGCCGGCCCCGGCGCGCTTGAGCAGTCCTTCGGATAGGAGCCGTCGGTATTCTCCGGCCATAACCCGTGCAGCACAAACGCCGCGTGCGCCGCGCACTCCGGCGCCGAAGGATGCCCATGGCAATACTCCGGCGACCAGGAAATATTCAGCAGGTAATAGTCAAAATTTGCCCCGCCCGCCGCTCGCTGCCGGGCCGCGCCGCCCGCCGGCACTCCCGCTGCCCGCGACCCGGGATCAGTATTCGTTGGAGCCGTCCCCTTGCACCCGCCCAGCACCAGTGCCCCGACCAAAACCACCACTGCCCATCTCATGCCGTGCAGCATAGCAGCGCCCCGCCATCACCACCAAGGCGCGCACTCTCGCTGAACGGCGGTAAACCACCGCCTTCGACAAATGTCATTGGGAACGACGCTCAACGTCGAAGGCAAATTGAAAGACACGCAACCCAGGGCGCTAGAACACCAACTGCCCCTGATCGCCGCGCACCCGCCCCCTTACACAGCCCGCGAATCCGCCTCGACTTCATCCGCGGCTGCCACCGCCCGCGCTTCCACCGCCCGCAGCAGAATGCACGTGATGTTGTCCGCGCCCCCGCGCTGCTTGGCAAGGTCGATCAGCGCCTGGCATGCCGCGGAGAGATCCGTTCCCTGCGTCGTCGCCGTGGCGATCTCCTCCGGGCTCGCATAGCGCGTCAGCCCGTCCGACGCCAGCAGCAGCATGTCATCCGGCTGCAGCCGCGCCGCAAACAGGTCCGGCTCCACCGTCGCCCCCACCCCGATCGCCCGCGTGATCACCGACTGCAGCGTCGAAGCCGCCGCCATCTCCGGCGTGATGTTTCCGTTGCGGATCTCCTCGTCCAGCAGCGAATGATCCTGCGTAATCTGCACGCACAACCCGTTGCGCACCAGGTACGCCCGGCTGTCGCCGACATTGCCGATCACCGCCCGGTCCTTGTCGAGGCAGGCGCACACCAGGGTCGTACCCATGTTGCGCAATTCTATGTTTTCCATCCCCGCCGCATGCACCACTCGGTTCGCTTCGCCTATGGCGTGCATCACCCGGTGCTCCACCCCCGGCCCATCCGCGTCCTCGGGACTGACCCACGACTCGAACGTTTCGATCAGCGTGCGCACCGCCATGCTGCTGGCCACTTCGCCCGCCGCATTGCCGCCCATCCCGTCACACACCACGTAGATGTGCTCCGCGATGTCGTACCCGTAGCTATCCTCGTTATTGCCGCGCCGGCACCCGATGTCCGTCACTGCCGCAAAATCGAGGGTGAGCGTCAATGCCTGGCTCATGTCCGTGCCGCCTCATCCAGGTTGGACCCAACTCCCGTGTTCATCCCGCCACGCACGGGTCCTGATCAAATCAATTCGCCGACATTACTCATCGCAACGCAAATCTGAAGCAAATTCTCCGCGGGTGCCGCCAGCCGTCTTCACACCCCGGACCAGCCATCCTTCACGCGCCCTTGCCCGACGGAAACCAACCTGCCCCGCCAGAAATCCAGCCCCAGGATCATCCTTCGTTCTGCCATCTTAAGCGACACAATCGGTCCTTTAATCTCTTTCCGTCCCCGCTGCCTCGAAAAACCGGCATTTCCCCGGCCGCCCCAGGCATTTACCCGCCCGGCCCGCAAACCGTACTCGCCGTCGCCCTGCGCGGGCTCGATAGCCAACCACCCTAATGCCCGGTTATGGAACTTCCACCGTCTCTTCCCCGGCATTGGTAAACGTGATCACGCCGCCCCAGATGCACATCAGCTGCGACACATTGTCCAGCGTCGGAAAATTCCCCAGCAGCACCGTCGGCGCCCCCATTACCCAGGGCGCCGGCGTGTTGGGAATACACGGCATCGGCGTCAACACCCCCAGCGCCGCCGCGGTCGCCGCCGCCACCATCGGGTTCGACGGCGTCTGGCACATCCCGAACGGCATGATGTTCACCAGCGGAATGTGGTCCATGATATTCGCGTCCGGCACCTCGCCGGTCAGGACCCGGTTTGTCGGCAATACCACCAGCGAACTCGGCGCCATCCCGAACGTGCACTGCATCATGGCGCCCATGCACACCTGCTGCGGCATGATCTCTACCTCCTTCAGAAACCTATCGACCAGCCCGCTTGGCCCGGTTCGCTCCTGCGTCCGTCCATTGTGGACCGGTTTCGCCCTTCCGGGCAAAAAACTTTGCGCCGCCGGCGCCTCCGCCTACAAGCTTCCCAAACCGCGAGTCCCGGTCCGGTTCTCCCCCGCTCCATGGGGCTTCGCCGCAACCGCCAGGCCCTTCTTGCCCAGCCGCGTCAACTGGCTCTGCCAGTCCGAGCTGCCCTTCACGCTGGCCAGGTCCGTCAGCCCGGTTGCCTGCCGGATGGCCTCCTCCGCCCCCGCCTTGTCGTGCGCCCGCAGCAGCCCGTCCGCCCGCCGCCCCGCGTCCGCCAGCGCCCGGTCGGCGCTCGCCTGGGCTCGCAGCCGAAATGCCGCCGCCAGCGCCCCCGTGGTCGATGCCTCCGTCGATGCCGCCAACACCCGCTGCATCAAGCTGTGCGCGGCCAGCACGTCGCTGTCTACCGCGGCATACGCCCGACCCGCCATCCTGAACAGGCTCACCCGCCGCTCATCCTCCAGCGCCGCCAGCGCCGTCTGCACCCGCTCCAGGCGCAGCACCTCCGCCGGCAACGTCCGCAGCAGCTGAATGGCCTCTTCCACCTTCCGCGCCTCCACCAGCTTGCTCGCCGACGCCAGCCCCGCCTCGGCCCGCTCCCGCGCCGCCTCCCGGGCATTGACCGCCTGGTCCAGCAATAGCCGCAACACCGCGTCCGGGTGCCGGGTAAGCGCGTCCGTCAAAAAGTCGATGGCCTCGTCATAAGCACTGGCATTCACCAGGTCCTGCGCCCGCTCCAGGTTCTTGCGCTGCACCTCCTGCCGCGCCTGCTCCGCCGCCTCCGCGCGCGCCATCTCCAGCAGCGCCAGCACCTCAGGATTGGCCAGCCGCTCCGCCTGGCATGCCTCCAGAATGTTCACCACATCCGCAAACTTCGACTCCTGCAGAGCGCCCCGCGCCCGCGCCATGTACTCCGACCGGCGCTCATCCACCGATTGCTGCTCCAACCGCTCCTGCAGCATCTTCTCCAGCGACAACAGCCGCTCTTCGCCCGGCAGCCTCCGCTTCGCTTCCCGCACCACGTCCAGCGCCTCGCGCGGCCGCAGTTCCCGGCAGCGTTGAAAAGTCTCCTCCACCAGCTTGCGGTTCTCCAGCTCCTTCAACCGCCGGTCAACCTGCGTGCTCAGCCGCAAAAGCGCCGGCTCGTCCGGCACCTCGGTCAGCGCGTTCCGGATCGCCGCCTCGCAGCTCCGCAACTGCTCCAGCGTGCTCGCCAGCCCCGCCTGTTCTTCCAGAACGGCCGCCAGGTTCTGCCGCCGCGCCTGTTCGGCCCCGCTCACCGCGTCCCCCAGCAGCAGCTGCACCTCCGGGTCCGACGGGGTCAGTTCTTCGGCCTTGCGCAGCCGCTCCAGCGCGCTCTCAAACTGCCGCGCCTGCAACTGCCGCCGCGCCGTATCCAGCAGCAGCTTGGCCTGCACCTTCTTCTCCGCCTGCTCCGCCTCCGCCGCCAGCGCGTTGCACAGCGCCACGATCTTGGAGTTCGCGGTGTCCGTCTGCAGAGCCTCCCGCGCCGAAACCATCGCGGCTTTGAAATCCCCCTTCCGCCGCGCTGCCTCCGCCTGCCGCACCAGTTCCTCTACCTGCTCCTGGCGCCGCTTTTCCTGCAGGATATGCACCCGCAGGTCAAGCAGCTCCGCGCTTCCCGGCTCCACCTCCAGGGCTTCCTTCAGAAACCCCAGGCTCTGCTCGAAATCCCGCCTCTTGCGCGCTTCTTCCACCTGGATGACCAGCTGTTCGCGCCGTTCCTCGCGCTGCTTCTGAACGATCCTCCGCTGAATCTCCGACAACAGCTCCCGCGCCGCCGTATGCTTGTTCTGCACCTTCAGCACCTGCTGCAGCAGCATCCGCGCCCGCGTGTAATCCTCAACCTCCACCAGCCGCCGCGCCTCCGGCAGCAGTTCCACCACCTGCTCCTCGGTCAGGTCCTCGATCACCCCGTTCAGGTCGGCCGCCATCTCCTCCGCCGCCTGGTAGCGGTCCTCGACCGACTTCGCCAGCGCCCGGTCCACAATCGCTTCCAGCCCCGCCGGGCAATTCCGGCACAGGCTCGACAACCGCGGATGAGGCTCGTTGATGATCTTCTGCATCAACACGTAATCTTCCCCGGTAAACGGCAGCTGCCCCGTCATCAACTGGTACAGCACCACTCCCACCGAAAAGATGTCCGACCGGCCATCGATTTCCTTGTCGCGCAGCCGCTCCGGCGCCATGTAAGGAATCGTGCCGATAATGTGCCCCGCCCGCGTCAGCCCCACCTCCTGGCTGCGCCGCTCCAGCCGCGCAATTCCAAAGTCCAGCAGCTTGGCCTTTCCGTCCGGCTGCACAAAAATGTTGGCCGGCTTCACATCGCGGTGGATCACGTTGTTCGCATGCGCGTACCCCAGCGCCGAACACACCTCCTCCACGATCCGCAGCCGGTCCATCATCGACAGCGGCTTCTCCCGCTTGATAATGCTGTCCAGCGGCTCCCCTTCCACCCGCTCCATCACGATGTAGGGAACCCCGTGCTCCTCGCCCAGGTCATACACCGTCACGATGTGCGGATGCTTCAGCCGCCCCGTCTTCCGCCCTTCCTCGTAGAACCGCGCCAGCATCTCCGGGTCCCCGGCCACACCCTGCGTCAGCGTCTTGACCGCCACCTCGCGCCCCAGCTGCTTATCGACCGCGCGGTACACCACTCCCATCCCCCCGCGCCCCAGCACCTCCAGCACCTGGTACTTCCCGATCCGCGTGACCTCCGCCGCCTTTTGGTCCTTCCCCGTATCCACCCTCTTACCCCCGTCTAACTAACCCCACCCGACCCTTCACCGCCCACCGTCGGTTCACTGTCGCCTGTTTACTGTCGCCTGTGTCACTGTTCGTCTTCCACTCCAGCACTGTGCACTGTTCGGTTCACTGTCCACTGTCCACTGTGCACTGTGCACTGTTCGGTTCACTGTCCACTGTTCACTGTGCACTGTTCGGTCCACTGTCCACCGTTCACTGTCTCGGTTCACTGTCCACTGTTCGGTTCACTGTCCACTGTTCGGTTCACTCGTCCACTGTCCACTGTTCACTGTGCACTGTTCGGTTCACCGTCCACTGTTCTGTTCACTGTTCACTGTTCGGTTCACCGTCCACTGTTCACTGTTTCGCCATCCCCTGTTCCACCGCCGGAACCGCCCGCGGACTCTCCCTTACATGCCCGGGAAATACTTTGAAATTGAACTGCTCGCGCAGAAACTTCTCCGCATGCGCCCGCTCCGTCACCTGATCCGGTGTCGCCACATTCAGAAAGCGCATATAAGCTTCGCCCGCATCATCGGCGTATCCATCCTGCTCCCGCTTCTGCGCGTCCTGGTAAATCTTTCCCGGCAGCTCCACCACCTTGGCTGCAACCTTCTTGATCAGCTCCTCGCGGGCCTGATTTTCCAGCTCGTTCTGCATTTGTTCTTTGTCGGGCGTCGTGCCTTCGTTCCTGGCCTTGTTCGCATCCTCGGGCTTCACGTCGCTGGTCACCACGAACTTGGTCTTCTCTTCCTTGGTAATGGCCTCCGGCTCCCCCTTCTGACCGCTCAGCTCGTCATCAATGCGAAACTGCAGTCCGATCCGGTTGACCACGTTGTAGGTGGTTCGCTTGTACGCGTAAGGGCGGTAGATGTCCTCCATCGTGCTCTTGGTCGTGTTATCCAGCTGGTTGCGAAGTTCGTTCACCTTGTCCTGCGCTTCGTTCACCTGCCGGGTCGCCTCGCTAACCACTTTCTTGCCCTTCGCCGCCTGCAGCGCCGCCTGCGCCGTGCGCAACTCGTCCCCCGCCGCCTCGTACTGCCGGTTCAGCTTGTTCCACTCCGGGTTCTCCTTCTGCTGCACTCCGGCCACCCATTTCGAGTCCACCGAGTCCACCGACTCCGGCATGATGATGCTTCTCTCCAGCACATCCCCCGCGATCGCGAAGTCCGGCACCAGCTCCGGCGCCAGCACATCCGTCGAGCGAATGACCTTCACGCCCATTCCCGGCCTGTCCAGCTCCGTCGCGATCGCGCTCTCCATCTGGTTGGCAAACCCGCCTCCCAGCCGCTGCGGCGTCTGATCCCTGAACGTCACCCGGATCGACAGCTTCGAATGCATCTCGTGCGCCGGACGCGCTTCCTTGATCTGATCGAGAACCGCCTCCAGGTTCCCCGCCTTGTAGGCCTCGGCTTCCTTCAGATAGGACCACCCCAGCTCCGTCTCCGACCCCGCCGGCTTCTGCAGACTGTGCTTGGCGCGCTCCAGAAACCAAGCCGATAACTCATCGGACAAATTCTGCATGCGCAGCCGGAATCCCTGCTTGTCGCCATCCTCGGTGCTCAACTCCTCGGCGCGCTCCAGCAAGGCATATGCGTTCTCCACCGCCTTCTCATCGCCGATGCCGCCAATGGTCGGATACGCTCCGGCAATCATCTTCGCCCGCTGCGACGCTGCCGTCACATACGCCGGTTCCAGCCGCGCGATGTCGTCCTTGACCAGCACCTGCTGCGACGGGCTCAGGCCGGTCAAAGCCTCGTAGGCCAGGATCATGTCCTTCTGCAACTCCAGCGTCTTGCTCTTGTCCAGCGCCGCCTTCGCCGCCGCATCATCCTGCGCCGCTTCGAACTGCTTCTGTGCCGCCTTCAGACCATCCTTGGCCTCCGGCGTTTCCTTGGCCTTCAGCGCCTGCTCATAGTTCTCGATCGCGCCCTTCCACTCCTTCGTCGCATCCAGTTGCTGCGCCTGGACGTAGTAAGCCGAATACGCGTCATCTATGACACGTGCAATCCGCGGTTCCTCATTCGCGAAGGCGCGGTACGGCTGCACCAGCTTCACCGACTCATCCCACTTTTTCGCCGCGGCCGCCTGTTCTGCCGAATGCAGCGCCACTTCCTGAACCTCCGCCGCCGCCGTGACCCCGTCCCTCACCTTGCCCAGCGGCGCAAACGTCCCATCCACCCCCGCCACCGCTTCCACCAGGGCCTTGGCCTTCCGCAAGTGGACATACCCCGCGGTGCCGCCCGTCAACGCCGCCGTATACGCATCCAGTTCCGCCTTGGCCCGGTCCGTCAAAGCTCCCACTTCGGCGCGAACCCCGCCCGCCAGCTTCTCTTCCCCCGGCGATCCCGTCAGCAGAAGATGCGCCAGGTTCACCTGCGCCCGGGCCGTCTTGAGGTCCGCATACGAAGGAGCATCCGCATTGGCCGACTTCCGGTAGGCGGCCAGCGCCTTCTCCCCCGCCGCGATGTACAGCCCCGAAAGGGCCTGCTTGCCCGCATCCGTGTGCGCCGCCGCAGGGTACTTGGACAGGTAGTTCTGCCAGTCCGCCTGCGTCCCCCCGCGCTGCGCCAGCAGAAACTCGGCCAGCTCCGGATCGGCAGCCGCCACAAAGACCAGCTTTACCCCCTTCTTCAACTGCTGCGCCGCCGTCACCCCTTCTGAACCCGCGCTCAGCGCCCGCGCCCGTAGATCCACCGCATCGGCGATAGCCGCCGCCGTGAACGACGCGCCGTGCTCGAACTTCACGTTCTCCGGCACCACGCAGAACCCGTCCCCGTCTCCGGAACTGTAGCGAAGCATCCCGTCCTGGCCGCGCTCCAGCACCCCGCCCGGCGCGATCCCCACCTTGGCAAGCTTGCCGTATTCCGACTTGTCAATTGCTCCGGCTCCCGACGTGGCGCAGTTGCGCAGCTCCGCCTTGCCGTTGATCAGCACATCTGCCAGTTGCACATAAGCCGGACCCGCCGCCCCGTCATACAGCTCGATCGCCGTCAGCGAAGGCTCTTTGCCCTGTGCCGAAACCCAGCACAATCCGATGCTTGCGACCGCCACCCCCGCCCGCAGCCGGTGCCGCGAGCCATGTCCCAGGTTCCACACCCCGAACAGCGCCATAATGTCCTCGTGAATAAAAGCGGAAATACCCGGCCCTGCGGGCCAGCCGCCGTGTTTGCTGCCACTCTTGTCTCTGGATCCCAGCCTGAAAATGCCTCTTCCGTGGGGGTACGGAATAGGTTGCTTCACGAACGGATTTACGGCCGCTCGGTCTGGCTGCTAAACTACCACCTCCCTCGGAGTGGCGCAATTGTTTTTCCGCTCCGGCGTGCCCGGGCCGGGAGGGGCGGCCCATAAACAACATGGCCAACTTGCAACAAGACCGAGTGCCCGCCGGGACGCTGGCCTCCTCGCGTGAACCGGGCTCGCCGCCCTCCACTGCCTCCCACCCCGCCAACCTGTCCCTTGTCTCCGTCCGCATCGACTCCCCGGACCACGTCCTCGCCATGAGCCTCGCCACCGACCTGATCCGTGCCTCCGGCGGCGCTCCACAAACTGGTGAACCGGGAGCCCTTTCCGCTTCATTTCCCAATCTCACCCTCGCCGTCCTCATCGGGCGGCGCCTGCAATGGGCTCTCCAGGGCCTCGCCGATCCCGAACCCATCCCCGGCACCGCTTCCACCGTCCCCGCTGCCGCTGCCATCTCCATTCAATCTGCCGCCGAAGCCGCTGCCGCCCACGCTCAGCCTGCGGCCACTTCAGGCCAGATCCTGCTCAGCCCCGATGCCGCCGCCGCCGTCCGCCAACTGCCCGGGATCGAACTCCGCGACTCCCGCTTCGGCTGCTGCGAACTCCTCTGGCAGCACGGCTTCCAGCCCCTCACCTACGACAGCGACGAACAGGCGCTGCTCCGCCTCATCCGCGACTGCGGCCGCGAAGATCCCTGCCACGGCAAAATCGAAACCGCTTCCCGGCCACTCCCCGTCGCTCCCACTCTCGGCCGCTCCGATCGCCCCGAGACCGGCACCCCATCCCTGCTCGAACGCGTCGGCCCCGCTCCAAAGCTCTGGTTCATCCTCGGAGGAGTCGCGGCGGCCATCCTTCTCGTGATCGCGCTGGCCGTCTTCGCGAAGCAACATGGCGCGTCCCGTGCAGCCGCCTCTGTTCCCCCCACCCCAGTCGCCGATTCCCCGTCCGTCTCGCCTTCTTCGCCCGCCGGGACCGGTGGAACCGGTTCTGTCGCGCCCGCTGCCCCCACCCACGCGCCCGCCAACCCCAACCCGCCCGTCCCCCGGATCGAAAAGCCCAGGCCCACGGTCATCAAAAAAACCTCCTCACCCGATCTCAAATTCCGCAAGCCCGTGGATAACTCCGCCTGTGATTTCACCGATACCGGGATCCAGAGCGCCCTCTTGCACGCCGAAACCGAAATGAAAAACGGCCGCCTGGAAGTCGCCAAAAACGCCTTCCTCAGACTCCGCGACTGCTCTTCCGCCCGCGACCGCGCCGAACAGGGACTCCGCACCGTCCAGCGCAAAATCGACGCCCAGGCTCTCTCTCATCCCGATTGAGCTTGGTCAGATTGATCTTGGTTAATCTTTGCGCTGTGCCATCAGCCGCTCAGCCCAGCCCCTCCCCATGTCCATGAGAAGGTCTTTTCCCTTAGCGTGAGCAGCGGGCACTAGAAGGCCTGCCGCGTTCGCAAGCCAGCTCCCCGGAATCAGCCCCAACCCCGCCTTTTCCCTAGAAACTGAACGAAAGCGACGCTCCCCCGCCCACACCCTTCCCGCTGATCAACAGCGTTGCGTCCAGCGTCGCCGAAAACGGCCCCGTCTTCGGCTTGCCCGATGCCTTGGCCGCAATCTTCGCCGCAATGTCCGGCGCGATCCGCGTCGAGAAAATCCCCCATGCCGCGCCCACCAGCTTCCCCGCATCCAGCTGGTACTCCGACGGCGGCTGCCCGTTCACGATGAAATTGAGGATCTCCCCCTTCTTCAGCGACTCCTTCAGCGCCGACGGCGGCGCCCCCGGCCGGTCGATCTGCGGCAAGTCCGGAAAATTGATCCTTAGCCCCAGGCTCAACAATCCGATATCCGTCACCGACAACCGCGACGGCGCTGACCCGCCTCCTGCCCCCGGCGCCCCTGCTGACCCCGCCGGCCCCTGCGGAAGCGGCGTAGCCGTCGGCGCCAGCGGTCCCGGCGGCGGAGTCGTCACCTGCGAAGGCGAAAGATTCGGTGCCGGCGTTCCCCCGCCCGCCCCTCCCGTACCCCCCTGCGCCCTGACCGGCGCCTGGATCTTCGGCAGCAGCAGATCCTGCGCCGAAACCACGATCGTCTGCTCCTTCTTGTCCTTACCGTCCGCCTTGGGCGCATCCGATTTCGGCGCGTCATCCTTCGTCGCATTCTTGTCCTCCGGATCGCGCGCCACCGTCACCCCCGCCTGCGACAATCCGTTTCCGCCCCCCGTCTGCTGCACCGCGTGGCTCAACTCGTGGGCCAGCAGCCGCAGCCCCTCGCGGCTGCCCGGATCGTACCCGCCCGGCCCGAACACCGCGTGGCTCCCCACCGTGTATGCGCGCGCCCCCACCGCCCGTGCCGACTGTTCCGCCTCCGCGCCCGTGTGCACCCGCACCCCGCTCAGATCCCGTCCCAGCCGTGGCTCCAGCCTGGCCCGCGTTTCCCGCTCCAGCGAACGCCCCGGCGATCGCAGCACCGCCCCCACCGCCTCCGGAGCCGGCATTCCTTCCATCCCGTCGCTCCGCCGCGAACGGGCGCTCACTCCACTGACCCGGGCCGCCATGGCATCCGCCTCGGCCTCCTGCGCTCCCGCCGCCGCTCCCACCGTCAGTCCCCGCTCCGCCGGGATAGCGCTCGGATGCGCCGGCATCGCGCCCGCCACATGCTTTGCCAGCGGTCCCGCACCGTCCACCCCCGGCGCCGTCCGGCCCCCCGGCGAAATCGCCACCGCACGCCCCGGCACCCGCACCCCGGCCTGCCTCATCCCCCGCCTCCGCTATTCCCTGATCCCTGTCCCCTATTCCCTGCCCTCAAAACGTCCCCACCACGATCGGAATCCCGATGAACGGCGGAAACTTCCTGCTGTCCGGAAGCGACGTCGCCCCGCCCTGCGCCGCCAACCCAAAATCGACCGCGATCGGCTGCCCCGCCTGGTAAGTCACGCTCGGAGCCGCCTGGATCGCCACCGTCACCGGCCCGAAGATCGCCGTCACCTGCGCCCCCGCCTGCACCTGGAACGTGATCGAGCCCGACGCCGCTCCGTTGGCCTTGCTGATTCCACCCAGCACCTGGATAAATACGCTGGCCTTCACCTTGATGGCGTCCTTCAGCACGCTCACCGTCTTGCTTTCCTTCTGCAACTGGCCCCCCGCCAGCGCCTGCACATCCCCGGTCTCCACGTTGATCTGGAACTGGTACACGCTCTGCGCCGCTCCCGACCCCTTCGTCAGTTGCACCTGCACTGTCTTGTCCGGCTTGGCCTGGCGGTTCAGGTGCCACGCCCATTGCCCCCCGACCGCCGACTGCAGATCCCCACCGTCGTCATCGCTCTTGTCGCCGCTAGCAGCCTTGCCTCCATCCGCCGCCGGCGTGCTATCCACCGGTCCAGTCTGCGGCGGAGCCTGCGGAGCGCTCGGCCCCGACGCCGTTCCCTCCGACACCACCTTCCCGTTGTACCCCACCTCCACAATCACCTGCGGATCCCCGATCTGCCCCGTCGCAAACCCCGTGTAGAACCGCTCCTCGCCGAACTTCCCCGGCCCGATCCACTGGATCAGCGCCCGCTTCACCGTCTCCGCCCGATTGGCAGCCGGCTCCTGGTCCTCCTCCCCGGCGATCACCGGGTACGCCCCAAGCACCCTTATGTAGGCCCTCTCATCGGCCTTCAGCAGCTTCACAATCGCCGCCGTCAACTTGTTCAAATCCCACGGCCGCTTGTTTCCCGGCGTTACATCGAACTTCGATATCTCCCGGATCTCGCGGTCCGGATTATCCGAAACATCGTTGACCGCCGCCCGCTGAATCCTTCCCGACTGATCGCCTCCAGCCTGTCCCCCAGCCTGCCCTCCGCCCGTTCCCTGCGCGGCCTTGTCATCCGTCTCCCGCCGCACCACCGGCGCTCCCGCCTGCGCTACGTGCGCCAGCTCGTGCGCAATCAGCCGCCGCCCCTCCGCCGTCTCCGGCCGGTATTCACCCGCCCCGAACACCACGTCCCGGCCCACCGCATACGCCCTCGCCCCCACCTGCCGCGCCGAATCCGCCGCCTGCTCCCCGGCATGCACCCGCACATGCCCAAACCCCATCCCGAACCGCTCTTCCATGAACTGCCGCGTCTGCCCCTCCAACGCCTGCCCCGGCGAACGCAGCACCGCCCCTACCGCCGGCGGAGCCTCGGCATCCCATCCCGCCAGGGCTCCGCGCAGCGCCGCCCGCCGCGCCCTTGGCCGCTCTCCGCCCGTGCTCCCCGGAACCTTCATCGCCTCCGCCGCCATCGCATCCGCCTCGGCTTCCGCCGGGTCGCTCGACTCCCCCACCGTCAGCTTGCGCAGCAGCGGCAGCCCGCGGCCTCCTTCCAGGGCAGCCATCGCCCTCGGCCCGGCCAAAATCGCGCTGCTCCCTCCGGACCTGCCCGGCCGTTCCACTGGAATTCCCCCCGGATCGCGCGGCAGCATGCTCCGTTCCCCCGCCGCAGACGAGCCTTTCGCGCCCTCCCGCTCGGCCGCGGTTTCCCGTTCCATCGCAGCACCGCTGGGCCCCGTCTGCACCGGGGCCCTGGCCGCATCCGTCATCACCCGCTCTGCCGCCCCGCCCATCTCAGGCCCTCGCTTCCGCTACCCGCAGGCACTGCCGCGCAAACCCCGGGTCCATCTCCGCCATCCGCCGCTCCAGCCGCCCCGCTACCTCGGGGTGCGCCTTCACATCCCCCAGCAAATGCGTAAATCCCGCCCGCGCCGCGGCCTCCGGGCTGAATGCCTCCTCCATGCTGGGAAACACGTACTTCATCGCCACACCGCGAAACCGCGACTCCGGCGCATAGCGGTGATAGTCCACGCAGGCCCCCAGCCAGAACTGCTCCAGCAGCATGTTGTACCCGTCCTTGGGGCCCAGCTCCGCCCACATCGCCGCATGCGCCGGGTCCGTCACCATCTCGATTGCCGTCGCGGCGTAATGGCGGATGAAATCCACCCGGTTCCCGCCCACGATCCCGCAGCTCTCCTCGCGAAACCGGTCGCCGCCCCGCGACACCGCCCACTCCCACTCCGCCGGGAGCCGCAGCCCATGTCTCGCAAACCGATTGCCGATCTCCCCCGGCTGACACCGACCCCGCCCGTACGCGTGCCACTCCGGACACTGCGTAAACACCGCCGCCGTCATCAGCGCCGCCGGCAGCGCCCGCCACAGAAAGACATCCGTGTCCAGGTGGACAAACGGCCGGTCCTGCACGCTGTAAGCCACCAGCTTGCCCAGCGCCCACCACCCCGGGTCCACATCCCCCAGCCGCTCCAGCTCCGTCGACACCACGTCGAACCGCAACCCCAGCTGCTCCACCAGCAGCTCCCGGCCATCCTCATCGGTCACCAGCATGGTCTCGTCAAAATGCGCCCGCGCCAGCCGCAGCGACAACCCCCACGCCAGCAGGTGATGGCGAGGCTCCCGCCACGTCCGCCCCCGCGCCTCCCGGTAAGGCTTCGACCAGAATGACCAGACCGCCCTCATCGTCACCTCACGTCAGATTCTGCGACGGAATCCCGCCGGTAATCGCCAGCACCGGCGCCGGAGAAAAACTCCTGTTCCCCACCACCGTCGCCACGCTCGCCGACAGCGTCACCGTGTCGGTCACCGCCGCCCCCGATGGGCTCAGTCCCGGGCTCGACACGATGCTGATCGGCACCGTCACCGAGATCTGACCCGCCGCCACCGTCGCCGTGCCCTGGATGTTCACCACCGTGCCCACCCCCGTTCCCGTCAGCGACAGGATCACAACCGTAGGCCCAATCGGCGGATACGTCATCGTGATCACCGCCTGCACCGCCGAGACCTTCACCGGCGGTGTCCCCGGCACCACTACCGTCTCCAATCCCGTCATCTGGTTGTTGGCGTTGACCGTCACCGTCACCGCCGACAGCGTCTGCGCCACCCCGTTCTCGATGCCCTGGATCACCACCCCCGCGATCAGCACCGTCGGAGCCAGGTAAAACCAACCATCAAAGTCGCTGGCCTTCGCCGCATCCCCGCTGGGCAGATTCAGACCCACCCCGGTCGTGCCGTCCGCCCGCGTTTCCGTCGCGCCATAACTCTTCCCGTCCAGGTAAAGCGAACCCGCCGCCGTCCCCGCATACACCGCCGCTCCGTCCAGGTGCACCCGCACCCGCCCGTACCCCCGCGTCTGCGCCTGCACCAGCAGCGTGTTCAGCGTGATGTCCAGCCAGTACGTCGAATACAGCTGGATCCCCTGCGTCACCGGCGGCCCCAGCCACACCACCTGGTTCCCGTTCACCGTGATCCCCAGCGGTGGATCGAGCGCAATCACCGTACGCAAGAACACATCCGTTCCATCCGGCGGCTTCAAACTTCCCGGCGCCGCCCCGAACTGGTCCATCGCCAGCGGAGCCTCCAGCGTCACCCGGAAATTCGCCCCGCTCCAAGGACACGTCGGAGCCTGGTCCAGCGTTATCGATAGTCCGCCGATCAGAAACTCGTCTACCGTCATCACCGTGTCGTTGGTCCAGCTGATCGCCGACACGTGCAGCGCCGGCGGCGTCTGCTCCCCGATCAGCGCCGTCAATGGCGGAAACTTCAGCCGGCAGTCGTCCACCACAAACCGCGACTCCGTCGCCACCGCCCGCGTCCTCGTCGTGCCCGTAAAATTCCCCGTCGTGAATGTCCGCAGATGCGCGCACGCCAGCGGCGCGTCCCATACCTCCGTAATCTGCGCCGGCTGAAAGAACGACCCGTTCCCCCCGCACGGCGGCCAGTCAATCTCGCCCACCGCGGTCCGCGCCGGAATCGTCCAGTAGTCGCCGCTGGTGTAGACCCCGTCCTCAAACGTGACCTCGATCCCGTTCTCCAGCGGAATCCCCTGGCCCGCCAGCTTCACGCCCGCCGCCGTCGCCCCAGCCCCGCCCTGGTCCCACCGCCGCATCCTGGCGTTGCGGGTTACATCGATCCCCGTCACCGCCGTCCCCAGCGTCACCTGCAGCGCGCCCGGTCCCGGCGATTGAATCTGGTACAACACTCCAGGCTGATTGGGCTCGTCGCCAAACAGGTACGTGTCGTCGCTCAATTCCACCCACTGCCCCGCCTGGTACCCCAGGTTCGCGTCCGGCCCCAGACCCGACACCGTCACCACCGGCCCGCTCACCGCCGTCACCGCCGTTACCACCGAGCCGTTCTCCCGCGACCACTTGAACGTGGCCACCCCCAGCACTCCGCCCTGGTGAACCTCCACCCGGTACAGCTGGTTCTCCAGCCCCCCGTACCCCGCCGACGGCACCGGCGAACAGCCGCAGGTGGAATTCCCCCCGGCCACATCCGCCCCCATACCTCCCGAATGCCCCTTCTTCACCGCTCCATACATTCCCTGGCAGCACGCGCTCAAATCCGCCGCCACCCCCAGCGCCGCCTTCCCCGTCACCGGATTCGGCAGCGGCCGCGGGAACGGACCCGGAAACGGACCCGGCTGCGGGCCCGGCTGCGGACCCGGTTGGGGACTTGTCCCCTGCACCAGCCGCGCCACCACCCGCCACACCGTCTGCACCCGCGCCGTGGTATCCGCCTGCCCCAGCGCCGGCTCCCGCAGACACGCATCGTCCAGCGCCGTCACCAGCCTCTGCCACACCTCCAGGTAAAACTGCGCCGTCGTCGACCCCTTCCCATCCACCAGCGCCTGCACAATCTGCGCCGACGTGTACCCCGGGTTGATCAGGTAGGGCTGGAAATCGTACTGCATCGCCGCCGGGTTCTCCACGAGCAGCCCCGCCACGTAAAACCGCCCCTTGCCGATATAAATCTGGTCGCCGACAATGCTGATCCCGAATCCCGCATCGCCCTCGGGACACCCGTACTCCCCGATCACGTCCACGTTCGTTACCGCGCGCAGATACCCATCGATCGCGCTCGCCTCGTTCGCGTCCGCGTCCAGCCGGACCCGTCCCTGCTGCTCCAGGACCGCCGAGTAGTTCTTCGCGGGATTAAACCGGATCCTGCTGAAATCACCCTTCATCTCTCTACCTGCCTATCCACAATTTTTTGGTCGCCTCAGCAACGAGCCGCCCCGCCGCATCCTGAATCGCCGTCTCAAAACCCGCCGCTCCCCGCCTGACACCTGACCCCTGAAACCTGACACCTGCTCACAGCAACCCCACCCCAATCCCCCCAAACCCGTCATCCGCCGCATCCCCGGCTCCCGTACACCGCGGCGCCTCATACCCATACCCCGCCACCGGCGCCGCTTCCACCTCCGGCCGCGACGGCACCAAAAACACCCCTCGCTCCAGATTCGCAGGCAAAAACTCCGCCGACCGGATCTGGATGTTCGTGACCGCCTCGGTCTCCTGCGCCGTCTGGAACACCCCCATCTGCGACCCGTTATCCGCGCCCTTCCACACCGCTACGGGCACATCCCCCGACAGCATCGCGTAGCCCGCGGCTCCAAACCGCAGCGAAACAAACTGCGGCAGCAGCGCCCCCTCGCTCCCCGCGTCCGGCGGCAGGCACTCATACCTCCGCGGCACAATCGAGTTCCAGGGCAACGAACAGAACCGCACGCACCCCGTCTGCACCCGCTGCGCCCACACCGCCGCCTTCCAGGGATCGCGCTTTCCCAGCCGCGCCACGAAGATGGTGTTTGAAGCCAGGCTTATCGCTTCCGTCCACACCCGCCCGATCACCGTCGAATCCTCGATATGCAGCTGCGGCCCCGCCGACCCCAGCACATTGCCCGCCGCGTCCACCCCCGCCACCGCCGGACAGAATGGCGACCCCCCGTCCACCACGCTGCTCAACACCCGCAGCGTGCAGCTGGCCGGCAACGCCACCGGCCCCGACACCACCCGGTTCAGGCACACGCTCGCGCCCACCGCCGTCCCGCTCACGCTGGGCTCGCCCGGCTCCGCCGCCTCGCCCCGCACCGTCCGCAGCCGCCCCGGAACCAGCGTGCCATCGGCGATCTGCACGCACGGCGCATCGCCCTCCACTCGCAACTCCCCGGCCAGCCATATCCCGCTGAAAACCACCTGCCCCTGCGCCGCCGCCGTCCCGTCCTTGAGCAGCGGCAGCGGCAACCCCAGCACTTCCACATCCCCGCGCAGCGTCACCCGCGCCTTGTTCCACTCCGCCTCTCCCGCCTTCCCCAGCTCCGCCGCCGCAATCAACAACTGGCACCCCGAAGTCAGCTGGATCGCATTTGCGCCCGTCAGGTCCACCGCCAGCGTCTCGTACCCCGGCAACACGATCTCCGCCGCCGACCCCGCCGGCAGCCCATTCCACGCCGCAATCGCATCTCCAAGCGTTGGAAAGGCGGAGCCTCCCACCACCATCACCCGCGCCTTGGCCGGAACCACCACATTCGCCGTCCGGTCATACGAACCGCCCCCCAGCTGCGCCGCCGCCCCGTAGCTGTACGACACCCGCAGCTCCCCCGGCAGCCTCACATCGCCCCCATACTGCACCCGCCCCAGCTCCGGGTCGATCGCGATCTTCCCCGCCGCCACCCGGCACACCCCGCCCCCCGGCAACTCCGCCAGATTGGCGCACACGATGCGGCTCACATCCACCGCCTTCCCGTCCTCAAACAACTCCACGCTCCCCGGATAAAAATCCCCCGTCCGCGCCGCAAACTCCCAGCGCGTCAACGGAACCGGCGCGTCCCCCTGCCCCATCAGCCGCGTAAACGCCACCGGGGGCGCGGGAGGCTGCTGAAACAGCGGTAACGGACCCCCCGCCGGGCTCACGCTCCAGCCCCCGCCCCCCAGCGCAAACCCCGGCTGCTCCTTCACCGCCCAGCTCTGCCAGCGGAACATCCATACCGCCACATCCGGCACGTTGAACCGCCCGCCCCCATGCAGCGAAACATCGAGCGGCGTCGCATCCTTCCCCGCCGCGGTAGACTCCGCCACCGCCTGCCACTGCGCCCGCCCCCGAAATACCCCCAGCCCCCGCGACGGCAGCGAATTCCCCGGCACCCGTAAAGGTGGACCGATCCGCCGCACATCTACCGTCCGGTTCAGCCGCGTGAACGGCCCCGCCTCGCCCCCCGCCAGCGCCTGCACGTCCTTCCCATCGCGAATATCAGCGGTGTCCTCGTGCCGCGGCCTCACATCCCGCAGGCTCAGCGTGGTAATCAGCCGCTTGAACTCCTCCACCGCTACCGTCGTCCGCCCCGACACATCCCGCGTCACCTGCTCCAGCGCCAGCAGCGTACCCTTGCGCCTGCGGTAGCCGATCGTGTTGGCCACCTCCGCCCGGCTGTCTGAACCCGACAACGCCACCGTGTACACCGGGTCGAATCCGATCAGCTCCCCGAGGTAGGGAATCACCCACGGCGCGCACGTCTCGATGAACTGGTCGTCGTACAGCTGCCAAACGTTGCGCCGCACAATCTCCAGCTGGCTCTCCAGCACCGAAAAAAATGCCTCCAGCTGCCCGCCCTGTTGCGCGTCGCGGGTGCGAAACACCCCCGGCAGCAGCGAGTACACCGGCCCCTGCTCCGCAATCGAGCCCGTGGGGATATTGGAATTCGTGCTCATGCCCACACTCCCACCATCCCCTGCGCCGCCGGATCCAGCAGCAGGATCTCCGCCCCCCGCGCCGGCGTCGCCGTGGGAAGCGGCCCCGCCGCGCACAAAATGTTGTTCACCGTGGCCGAATCGCCACTCCGGTTCAACGCTGTCAGGTTCACCCCCACCACCCCCGGCACCGCCTGCGCCAGTTGAATCACCTGGCTCGCCGCCACGCTCTGCCCCGGCCGCATCTGCCCGAACGCGAACGCCGCCTTCAGCGCCGCATTCACCTGCGCCACCACGTCGCCGCCTGCAAACAACGGGGTATCCACCTTCACCTGCATCCCCACTTCAAACAGCGCCGGCGCGTACGACACCACCTGCACCGGCAGATACGGCAGTCCATAACTCCCCAGTGCGGCCACCAGGTGCGTCACCACCGCATCGTTGGCGTTCAGCACCGTGCCGCCCTGCCCCGCCACGGTGAGAAAAATCCCCTTGGTCGTCCCGAACCACGCCCACGACGCCAGCGCCAGTCCGATCCCCCCGAAATTCAGGGCGAAGTTCTGGTAGTCCTCGAGCGACACCACCCTCCCCAGCGTCAGCGTCGGCAGCGCCGCCGACATCCGCGCGCTCGCCGCCGTGGCCGGATCGGCCCCGCCCGTCCCCGCGCTCGGGTTAGTCACGGACTGCAGCCCCTGCGGCCGGTCCAGAGGCTGAGAAAGCTGCCCCGGCGCCACGTTTCCCGCCGAACCGATCCCTTTCCGATAGGTAGCGACCACGTTCGACTGCCCCGTCGGCGTCCGCGTCCCGTGCACCCCGTCCCCAAACTGCACCGACGGACCGCCCGCTGCGTTCGCCAGCGTCACATACACCCGGTCCTTCGCCCCCGCGTTCAGGAAGTTGCCCACCTCGCTCCACAACAGGTTGTTCACCCTCACCTGCAACGTGGACTGCACCCCGTTCCCCGTCGCCGCCGAAACATACGTCAACGGCGACTGCTTCAGGTGAAACTCCAGCGCCGCATCCGTCCCATCGCCGGAGCCCATGATCTCCTTCACCGTCTCTCCGTGCGTCGCCATCACCGCGTTGGCGTTTACCGTCACCGTGGCCGCGTCATAGATCCGCGTCAGCGGAGCGTTCAGGCTCAGCGCCGTCGTCGCTCCCTCCACCGTCACATCGGAAAGCACCACCGCCTCTCCAGTTACCGCGTCAGCGGCAACCGCAGGCTGCAGCACAAACCCGCCCGCCGGAACCGACAAGAGCCCTGCCGCCCCCGTCACCGTCAGCACCCTCCACAACAGGTTTCCCGCCACTCCGCTATCCGCCACCGGCGGAAACGCATCCACCAGGAACGCCTGCCCCGCACTCACCGCCAGCGCCCCGTTCGCTCCCGCCGGCGTAAACCCGCCATTGCTCCCGTTCAGCCCCTGCGTCGCCGCCACCCGCACCCGCTTCCCGTTCACCGCCACCGGTGCATTCACGCTCAATGCCTGCAGCCCCGCGAGCGTCAGCCCCCCGCCGCTCACCGGCGCCAGCATCCCCCTGCTCAGGGGATACATCGCGCTCGGCGCCCAATCCGTCAAAGGCACGTTCGCACCCGTCAGCAGGTGGCTGCCCACATACGCGGTCGTCACCCGCGTCTCCTGCACAAACTCGTACAGCAGCCAGTTCAAGTCGCTGCTCAGCGCAGGATCGCCCCGGATCACCGTCCCGCTGGCCAGCACCAGCTGCGTCGTCTTGGCCGACAACGCATACAGCCCCGGATTCGATTCCGACGCCGACTTGATTTGAAAGAACGACAGGTACTGCGGCCCCGTCAGCACCATCCACTGCGCCTGCTCCGCCCGCGCCGCCGCCCCGCTCGCCACCGGGCTCAGTCCCGCCACCGACGCATCCAGGTTCACCGTCGCGTTATCCCCGTACTGCCACGCCCACTCCGAATTCGCCGAATACGGCGCCGCCGGCGCCCCCGGGATATTCGCCAGCACCGTGGCCGCGAACATCCCCGGCTTGGGCGCATTGGCTCCGTACAGCGCCGCCTTGGTGCGGAACACATACACCGCGACCTCGGCGCCGGAAATCCCCGCGCTCAGCGGCGCATTCCACTCAACCAGCGTGTTCCCGCTCCCGGAATCGAGCGTCACCGCCGTCACATACACCACCGCCGCCGGCCCCGCCAGCGCCGGCGCCCCGCCCGGCGCACTCACAAACAGCAGCGCGTCACCCGTCTTCACGTTGTTGGCCGTGCCCGCGATCCACGTTGAAGTATCCCCGCCCTTCAACGCCCACGGCATTGAAGTCGCCGCCGCAATCGCATTCCCCGCCACCGTCGCCGTCACCCCCGCCGAAGTCTCGAACACCTGCGGCATCTGCCCCGGCCCCGGCACACTCTGCACCCGCAATCCTGGCCGGCAACGGCACCACCGCCGGCGCCCCCGGCGCCGATGCCAGCGTGAACGCCAGCACCGCCGATGCGCTCACCCCCGGCGCCGGCCGGTATCCCACCAGCCGCGCCAGCTCGAACACGCTGCGGCTCTCCACCGCCGTTCCGAGATATGCCTCGTTCGCCAGCCGTTCCGAATAGAACGTCAGAATGTCCAGCGCCACCGCCCAGGCATCCACCAGCGCCAGCGAAAAGTCTCCCGCCATTCGCGTCCGCAGCCCCGCCAATGCCGGCGCATCGGCAGACGACAACGCCGCCTGCATGGTTTCGAAGAACGTTCCATACGTGCCCACGCGATACTGCACCGCCGCCAGTCCCGGGCGGTTCGCCACCGCCCCCGGCGTCAGCGCCGTCACCCCCGTGCAGCACCCGCAAAGCATCGCGTTTTGACTCCCGCAGGCGCAACTCACTTTCCACCGTCCAGCGTCAAAGTCAGAACTCCGCGATCGGCATGATTCCCATCGTTGTCGCAGCGCGGAATCTCCAGCGGCCCGAACGCCAGCAGCACCGGCACCGGCTCGCCCGCCGCCCGCGGCCGGTCCATGCGTTCAAACGTGGTCAGCGTCACCGCCACCACTCCCGCCACCCCCTGCGCCGCGGCCACAATCGGGCTGGCATACACCGTCTCCCCAAACTGAAAATTCTCCGGGCTCAACAGCCCCGGCGCTCCCGTGCAGCCATCGCCAGTCACCAGCGCCTTCCACACCGCCGCATACACATCGCCCTGGAAGTACTGTGGCGCCACGCAGATCTCCAGTCCGATCCGCAGCCCCACCAGCACCGCCCCTTCCACCTGCAGATCCACACCCATCATGCGCAGCTTGTTCAGGTCCTGCTTGACCCCCTTGGCCAGCGCCGTTCCGCCCCCATCCGTGCTCCCGCCCGCTCCTTCCACCGACACAAACGCCGTGTACCACGACCCCGTCCAGCGCATCGTGCCCCGCGCCGCCGCCACGCCGCTCACCTCCGCCGCCTGCGTCCCGTAGTCCTCCGCCGTCACACACCGCAACTGCGTTTGAAACGCAAACGGCGCCACCTGCCGGATATGCTCCACCCCCTCCATATCCGTTCCGCCCTGTGCCGCCAGCGGGTTCCGCACCCCCGTGATCCCCGCCCCGTTGAACAGCACGTGCGCCAGCGCTTCCCGTCCCACGTTGCCCGCGCTCCCGTTTCCCACCCGGTAGGTCGCCGCGAAACTCACATCCTCCCCCGGCGCCGCTCCATAGGTCCCATCGCCAAACCGCAGATGCGCGGTCCCATCAAACTCGATCTCCGGAACAAACCCCGCAAACTCGCTGCCCTCTTCGAGCAAATCCGGGATGGGAATCCACACCGTCCCGTCATCGGCCGTCAGCATGATCTGCGCCGTCGCCGTCGTTACATCGGGAGTGAGAAACGTCGCAGCCGCCGCCGTCCCATCGAACCCCGCCGCAAACGTCAGCGGACTCTCCGCCAGCACCGGCCGGAAATACGGCCTGGGCACCACCGCCCCAGAGGCACCAGAACAGTTGCATCCGATCCCCGCCACCGGCCCCGCGGGCGCGGCCGGCACCGTACCCAGCGCCTCATTCTCCACCCAAACCCCCTGGTCCGCCGCCAGCACGTTCCCATGCGCCACCGACACTCCGCCCAGAGGCTGCGAACCATGTTCCGCATCCGTCACCGACGACAGGCACAGCGGAAATGGCAGCGCATCGCCCGCCTGCCACGCGATATACGTCAACGCCACCGCCGGCGACACCGCCCCATCCATCAGCGGCTTCCCGCCCTGGTCCCGCGTCGTAGCCGCTTTCAGCCGCACCGCCCAGCGATGCGCGGGATCAGCGTCCGCCTTCTCTCCCGTCAACGGCCCCATCGCTTCTTCAAAAATCAGCACATCCCCGGCGTGCAGATTCTCAAACGCTCCCGTCAGCCACGCCTCCGTCGCCCCCGCCTGCAAACAGCACCCGCCATCTCCCCAGGTGTAGAAATCCATATTGTTGTGCTCGGGATAGGCCTGCAGCTCCGCCAGGCTCTCAAACACCGCACTTGCAGTGAGCAGGGTTTCGGAGTAACTTCCTGGCTCAACCGACGCCACCAACCCCGGCACCAGCGGATAAATCCTGGTGTTCGGCGGCACGGTCAACGGTCTGTCCACCGCCACGCACACCCACGCCCGCGCATTGGCCCCTTCGCCCGCGTGGTAATCCACCAGCCGCGCATGCCTTCGCAGCGAAATCCGGCTCCGCGCCGTGCCTATGTACGCCTCCGTATTCACCGCGTCCTGCAGGTAGCTGATCCGGTCCGCGGCATATGCCAGTACCTCCACCAGCGTGATCCCCGGATCCGCCGCGTGCCGCTCCGTCCATCCCGGCATCACCGTGGCCATGCGGTCCAGCATCACCTGCCGGAATCCGTCATAATCCCGCGCCAGGTAGTTGATATCGGGTGCCTGCGCCACCGCCGCCGGGCAGCAGGAACTCTGCTCGCAGTCCACCGGCGAAGGACACCCCGCCTTGAATGAAAACCCCACGCTCGCCAGCTGCCGGTCGATCCCCGCCGGCGGATCGGTATCCGGCACCCCGTTCACCACCGCCCCCGTCACCAGCGTCAGCGTATAGGGCGAAAAATTCCCCGTGGCATCCAGCGACACCACCAGCGTCAACACGTCGCCGCCCGCCGCTGCCACCCCCGTCACCACCGGCGTCGTGTCCCCGGCGATCAAAAAATTACCCCCCGTCAGCCCCAGCCCCCGCGGGTCCTTCAAAAACGTCACCGCCAGCTGCGTGCCGCACCCCGCCGCGCCCAGCACCTCGAGGTAGTCGATTCCGTTCAACCCCTGGGTCTGCAGAATCAGGTTCCGTCGCCGCTTGTCCTGGCAGAAAGCAATCATTGCGTGGGCCCTCCATACAGGAACTGCTGCGACTGCTGCTGCTGATTTGCCACCAGCGTATAAACCACCGTCACCGTCAGCGTGGCGTCAACCGCCTCGACCGTCACCGAGTTCACGCGAATCAGGTCCGACAGCCACTGCTGCAGCCCCGACTGGATCGCCTGCTGCTGCGCCGCCGCCAGGGCATCGCTGTTGGGCGCGAACACCAGCTGCGCCGTCCCGCTCCCGAACGTCGGCCGATTGACCCTCTCGCCGGGAGACGTGAACAGGATCAGCTCGATCATGTCCTCCACGTGCCGCGCCACCGTAGCCGCCCGCGCCGTGCGCCCCGTAGCGTCAAACCCGTACGGAAATGCCAGGTTGATCGTCGCGCTCATCCCGCCGCCGTCCTTTCTCCCAGCCCAGCCCCCTGAAACCTGAAACCTGAATTCTGAAACCTACTGAGCCGTCACCCGCGTCTGCTCCGCCACCGCCAGCAGCGTCACGCCTCCCGGCGCCGTCACCGAACTTCCCGACTGCACCACCAGCGGCTGTCCCAGCGAAGTCACCCGCATCGTGCCCGTCACCCACATCCCCGTCACGCAAGGCGGCACCGCCGACGGCACTCCCGGACACCCCGCGATCACCCACGGCGCGGCAATCGTCGCCGTCGGCATCCCGCTCACCGTCACCCGCGGATTCGGCACCGTGGGCATCGCCTGCCCGCCATGCAAACACATCACCGTAGCTCCCTGGTGCAATAAAAACCCCGCCACGTGTCCCTCCCGCCATCAGCTTTCAACCATCAGCTTTCAGCCACCGCCCCATCCCCACCCCGACCAGCTGAAAGCTGATAGCTGACGACCGACAGCCCGGTAATCCACTGACCACTGACCACAGTTCACCGTCCACTGCTTCAAATCACTTCCAGCGCCCCCTCGTTCACCATCACCGAAGGCCCCGTCATCGCAATCGTGGCGCCCTGCCCGTTCGAAATAATGATCCCCGTATCCGAAATCGAAATCATGGCCCCCGCCGTGGTCTTCAGCAGAATCCCCCCGGTCGGCCCCGGCGCGTCCGAGATCATCAGCGTGTTCTGTCCCACCGTCTGAATCACCACCGCCTGCAGCGCCGGAGGCGTAGCCAGCGCCAGCGCCGGCACCTCCGCCGCGCTTCCGAAAAAACACCCCGACCAGATCGGGTAATCCGGATTGCCCTGCTCAAACTCCACCCACACCCCCGCCCCCACCGCCGGCACCACAAAGAACCCGTTCTGTATCCCTGCAAACGGAAAGCACGGCGTTGCCCACGTCGAAGGAATCACGTTCGACACATCCGGCACCTGCACCATCAGCCGCCCGATCTGCAGCGGATCGACGTTCTCGATCACCGTCCCCCGATACTTCCCGAAATACTTCTCCGCCACCCCTACTCCTTCACTGTCTCTTCACTGTTCACTGTTCACTGTTCACTGTCTCGGCTTCTTTCAGAAGCCGAGACTCGGCACCACCGGCGTATTCGCCACCAGCCCGTTCCGCTTCAGCACAAAACTTTCCTTGTACTCCCCCGGCTTGATCTTGTGCGTCGCCGAATCCACAAAGTGCATCCCGTCCCACGGCAATCCCGCTCCCCGCACCCCCACCAGGCTCCTCGCCCTCAACGGAGACCCATACCGCATCACGTCCAGCGTCCCCTCCCCCGTCATCACGTCCGCCGTCGCCACACTGCGCGCAAATCCCTTCATCAGCGCCTGCGCCGGATTCAGCTTGGCCGTTTCCGTCAGCTGCTCGATCTTCTGCGGCACCGGAATGAACGCTCCCAGCGGCGGATTGAACGGCGTCACCGGCGGTATCGGGATCGGAATCGTGACCTTCGAAAACGGGTCCTGAATGAACACAATGGGCAGCACCGATGCCTGCGGCTCATAACGAAAATTCAGGCTCTCCACGTTCGTCCACGTGTCCATGTTCACGTTCAGCGCCGTCTGCGGCACCCCCAGCCGCACCTGCGGCCCCCAGTACGCCTGGCTCATCCCCGGCAGCGGCCCCGGCACCAGGTAGAACACATACCCGACCTCCTCCGCCAGCGCTTCGATGTACTGCAAATCGGTCTTCTTCTGGGTAGGAATCTGCAGCATGGGAATCGGCACATCCGGCGCCGGCACCGGAATCACCTCAGGCACCACCCCGAACACCGCGTACTTGGCAAGAATCGTCAGCACCCGGATGTCCGGACTCATCCCCGGGTACGGCAACCCGCTGAAATCAATCAGGTCCATCATCGCGGTCAGGTCCTTGCCCGTAACCACCAGCTTCGACGACCCCGTCATCGCGTCCGGCTGCACCTCCGTGTGCAGCACCACCCCGTCGATCAACACCTGCGGCAGCCCCGGAAACGTCGCCAGCAGCACCACCCTCAACACCGGCAGCGGCGACGATCCCGCGATCAGAAAAAACGTCTCCAGGATTCCTCGGTCCGACAGCGTGAACACCAGCTGAAATCCGCTCCGCCCCGTCGCGCTCTCCGTCACCTCCACCGAAACCAGCGCGTCCACCAGCGGCTTCGGCGCCGGCAACGGCTCCAGCGGCCCCATCAGCAGCGTCAGATACAGCGGACTAACCATGCTTCCTTCCTCGTTCCCAGCATCCAGCTCTTAGCTCTCAGCTCCGACCAGCGTTCTGCCACACCAGCCTGCGGCTGAAATGTTCTCTCCCTAATCCCTAATCCCTGTCTCACCCGTTCCGCGCCCCCGGCGGAATGCTCGCCACCAGCGGAATCACGATCCCCTTGCCCGGCTCCGCCGTCAGATCATCCGGCTCAAACGCTGTGTTCGCATCCGCAATCATCCAGAACAACAACGGATCTCCCACAAATCGCGCCGCCAGGTTGTCCGTCCGGTCGCCCGTCACCACTGAGTAGTTCTGCGTCTGCGTGTACAGCGACGCCTGCGGAATGATCCGCCGCGCCAGGTACGCAACCACCGTCCCATCCGCCAGCGTCAACTGCTCCACCGCCGCCCCGTAATACCGGCTGTTGGGATTGGTGGGCGCACCCGTCCCCGCCGCCCCCTGCACCAGCGCCGCCAACGCGTTATCCATCCCACCCTCCTTCAGCCTTGTTCACAGTCCACCGTTCACTGCCGTCCCGCCAGCGCCTCTTTCCCCAACTGGTACGCCATGTACAGCGCCCCCGCCGGCGTCATGAACCCCACATCGTTCACATTCAGCACCCGCATCGACAGCGACACCTTGGCCTGTATCGGGTTCAGCCTCGCGTCGAACAACTGCTCCGTGATCTCGATCCCCGTCAGCCGCACCGGCGTCACCCGGTTCGGCCCCCACGCCAGCACCGTCAGGTTCGAGCTCATGGGCAGAATCTCGATCGTTCCCGCCAGCGACAACGCTTCATTGGCGATCAATATCGAACTGGCCGGATACACCAGCAGTTCCAGCACCGCCAGTTGCGGCCCGATCCCCAGGCTCACCGCCGTCGCGTTCCCCGCCGCCAGCGCATCCGTCGCGTCCAGCTCGATATCGCAGCTGATCGTTTCCACCGGCGGACCCTTCAGCCGCAACACTTCGGTACGGTCCGGCTGATCGCCCACGCTCTGCGGGTGCAGGCTCCTGCGAATCGATTCCGGGTTGTAAGCGAACGTGATGGTGTTCAGCGGAACCCCCGTATTCGGCTCCAGCACCAGGATCGCGCCCTTCTGCACCCGTGGCGACACGCTAGCCATGACTCGCTCCGTTCCCCGCCGGGCCCCGGCCTGCGCCGCCCGGCCGTGCATTTGCCGGCTTCCCCAGCGCCTTCCCCACCGCCCTCACCACCTGGCCCGCAGCCGCGTCCGCATTGCTCCCCGCGCCCATCACCCCCGCATCGATTCGCTCCATCCGCCGCGACCCGCTTTCAGAAGCCACGTCCATGGCCATCGCCCGCAGCCGCCGCTCCAGCGCGCGCACAAACGCAGCCTTGTCCCGCTCCCCCATCCCCTCCACCACCAGCCGGTCAATGTGAATGTGAACCTGCCTCATTCCCACCCCCGAATCTCCGCTCCCACCAGCGGCTTTTCCAACTTCGCGTATTCGGTCTGCGCCGCCTTCCGCACATGCCGCATGCCGATGGCAGACCCCTCGCCGGCGGCCAGGAACGCGGCCAGCAGCGCCACGTTCCGAATCACCCCCCCGGTCACGTTCAACTGCGCCAGCCTGGCCCAATCCAGGCCCTCTTCCACCGGCGCCCCCGTCGGAAACACCCCTCGCCAGATCCGCTCCCGGCTCCCGGCATCGGGAAGAGGAAACTGCACCACGAACCGCAGCCGCCGCTGGAACGCCGGATCCAGCGAGTTCTGCATGTTGGTGGTCAGAATCGCGATGCCCCGGTACGCCTCCATCCGCTGCAGCAGGTAGCTGATCTCGAGGTTGGCGTAGCGGTCGTGGCTGTCCTTTACCTGGCTGCGCTTGCCAAACAACGCATCCGCCTCGTCAAACAGCAGCACCGCCCCGCTTCGCTCCGCGGCATCGAAGATCCGCCGCAGGTTCTTCTCCGTCTCGCCGATATACTTGCTGGCCACCGTGGCCAGATCGATCTGGTAGAGATCCCGTCCCAGCTCCCGCGCCAGGATCCCCGCCGCCATCGTCTTGCCCGTCCCGCTGGCTCCGGAAAACATCACGCTCAGCCCCAGCCCGCGCGCATAACGCCCCGCAAAACCCCACTCGTGCAGCACCCGGAACGCGCCCCGGGCATTGCCCGCGATCTGCTTCAGCACCTGCATCTGCTCTTCCGGCAGCACCAGGTCCTCCCAGCGCGCCGCAGTCTCGGCCCGCGCCGCCAGGTCGTCCAGCGACTTCCGCGCCGCCGCCCGCGCCAGCCGCCACGCCGCCACCGCCGGCCCCTCCGTCGCCAGCCCCAGCGCCACTTCTTCCTGCACCGCCCCGGCCGTCGCCCGAATCTCCGCCGGGTCCAGCCCGAACGCATCCACGATCGCGTCCAAAGCCCCATCCATCCCCGCGCCCAGCGAACCAAGCTCCCGCACCCACACCGCCTTGCGCTCCGCATGGCTCAACACCGGGACCTCCAGCCGCAGTCCCGCTACCCGTTCTGCAGGGGAGCCCAGCTCCACTTCCACCGCCACCGGCGCATTCACCCGCTCCAGCCACGCCTGCAGCAGGGCCGTATTGTCCAGCCGCCCCGTCTTCACCAGCAGCGCCGCCGGCCACAACGCCGCCTCCCGCGTCAACGCCCGCGCCAGCCGCTCCCGGTCGCCCGCATCGGCAGGCAAATCGGCTCCGTCCAGCGTCAGCCCCCTCAACCCCGCCTCCCGGCTCAGCCCCCGGAACAATCCGGCCCGTTCCCCCGCGCTGGTTCCCACCAGCAGCAGCGGTCTCCGTCGCGAAACCCCGCGCCAGTGCGCCACTCCGCGCAGCACAACCTCGCTGGCTCCTTCCAGCGCCTCTCCCTCGTCCGCAGCCAGAAAAAACAGCCGCGCATCCGTCGCCGCCACCCCCAGCAGAAACTGCAGAATGCGCTCATCGATCTCCACCGCCGCCTGCATCAGCGACCCCGACCCGACCTCGACCAGCCGCCAGTACCGCAGCGGGCGCAGATCGCTGAACGCGCTCCAGTGCGGCTCCTCCAGCACGCTCGCCGCCAGGCCGAACGTCATCCCTCCGCCGCCGTCCCCCAGTGCCTCCCGGAAACGCCGGTCCAGCGCAAACCCCGCGCACAGCAGCACCGTGTCCAGCTCAAAGCTGCTCAGCCCGAACAGTTCCTTCAAATGCGCGGCTGGATTCCATGCCCGCCCGTCCTCAACCTTCGGCGGCAGGGTCGGCGCTCCGACCAGTTCCTCGGCGCTCGGTTGCACGCCCCCGGTCTGAAACCCGCCCAGGTCGATTCCCTCCCCGGCCAGCGGCGCATCGCCAGCCAGCGGCCCATCGCCAGCCAGCGCTACCGGCTCCTGAGCGCTGCCCTTCAGGCGGCCCAGCACCCGCTCCATCTCCGCCCACAATGCCGACGCCGGCTCGCCCGATCCCGACGGCAGCAACTTCGATACACTTCCTGCCGCCTGCCCGGCCAGCGCCACCCCGCTCACGCCGTCACCTCCACCTGGGGCAGGAACTGCTTCGCCGTCGCGTCCCACGTCAACTTCGTCTGCGCCCCGTCCACCTCCACCCGCAGCGGATACGTCCCCACCGCCAGCGTCGCCGGAACCGTGACCGTCACATCGGTCTGGAATGCCGGGCCGGTGAGCGGCCGCACCGGCACCGGCACCGCCAGGTCTCCGAAATAAAACACCACCTGCTGAATCGCTCCCACCGCCGGAGTCAGTGTCAGGGTGAACGCCGTGTTCAACTTCGCCTGGTAGGGCGGCACCGCCGCCGGCTTGATCAGCGGAATCACCTGGAACGGCACCGGGTTCGACGAAAATCCCGAGTGCGCCTGCGGCGATGAAGGAAACGTCACCATCCGCTGCACCCGCACCGCGTGCGTCCCGGCGGTCATCGCCGATCCGTCCGCCAGCGTCGCCGGCACCGTCACCCGCACCACCCCGCCCTGCACCGTCGCCGCCGCCATCCCCTGCCCGCCGTCAAACGACACCACCGTGTCAGCGGCCGCATCGCCCAGAAAATTGCTCCCCGTCAGCGTCAGCACCTGCCCCACCTGCACCATCGCCGGCGCCACCGCGTCGATCACCGGGCTCTCCAGCGGCAGCGCCACCACCGACCGCTTCCGCACCGGCAGATTCGACGCGTACCCCTGCGTATCCTGGATCACCACCACCGAAACCTGGTACGACGTGGTCGGCCGGTAATGCGTCTGGAACGCCGTCCACAGCCGGTAAATCTCCTCCGTCGTCAGCGTCTCCGGAGTAATCCGTATGTGCTCCACCTGGCTGGCCAGGGTACTGGCCGCGATCAGCTGGTTCTCGACCGGCGGCGGATGCACCGACAGCAAGTCCGCCAGCGCCTGCTCGATCGTGTCCCGCGCCACCACCGGCGTGTCGTGAAACACCTTCATCGCCCACGCCAGCAAAATCTCCGTATCGAACGCGTGGTTCCCATACGCCGTCACCAGGTAATGCAGGTTGATCGCCAGCGGCGGGTTGCTCAGCCTCCCTCCGCCCGCGCCTGCTGACGGCAGCCCCAGGTTCCGCAGCGCCGGGTTCATGCTCGCGTAGTAGAGAAAGATGTTGACTCCCGCGGTCTCTTCGCTGCCCGTGGGAATCAAGTCGGGCGCCTTGTTGGTGATCGCCGCCGCCGAACCCAGAATCGTGATCGGCCCGCCCTGCGACAGCGCCGTCCCCAGCAGCGACATCAGCACCGCGCTTACCCCGCCCACCGCGAGATAGTCGCTCACGGCCGTCCCCCGCGCCGCAAGTACTCATCCAGCGTCACCCGCGGCCGAAACGCCGGCGCCGCCACTGGCCCCGCAACCGGGCGCGGCGACCTCAACTCCACCGTCCCGATCGAGATCTGAACCTCCACCCGTTCGCTCTCCCCGCCGTCCCTCGCCACACCCTCGTTAGCTGTGCCGCTACGTACCTTGCCGTTTACCGCGCCGTCCCGCTCCCGGCTCTCCACCGTCGCCAGTCCCTGCCGTGGCCCTTTGCCGTCTCTACCCTGGTCCCGGACTTGGTCCCGGAACTCCCGCGCCGAAATTTCCAGCCCCGTCCGCCCGGCGTCTTCCTCCGCCAATTCAGAACCCCCCGGCGCCGGCCCGCCATCCTCGCCCCGCTCCGCGCCCGGGAGCGCCTCAGTACCCCTCCCCAGGGACCCGCCCTCCCCTGCGCTCGCGTTACCCCCGGGCTGCCCGTTCCGGGCCCCGCGCGATACCGAAAGTGCGCCCAGTCCGCCGCTCCGCTGCTCCGACCCGTGCCTCCCCAGCTGTGAATCCAGACCCGCATCCCCACCGCTGGAGCCGCGCGTCTGTGCACTGCGGAGCCCGCCCGCTCTCCTGCGCCCCGCCCCTGACCCCTCTTCGTTGCCCTTCACCGCCTCGAGTCCGCCGCCAAGCTGCGCCGCCGTCCGGTCCGAACGCACCAGCGGCTCAATCGACCGAAGCTCTGCCTCGCCGCGCACCCGCTGCACCATCCTGTCCAGCAACCCGCTCATGCGCTCTCCAACTCATCGTTAAGCAGCACCAAATACGCATTCCGCCGCGCCGCGCTCATCCTCAGCACCGCCCGCTCGCTCCACCCGTAGGCCCGCGCCAGCCGGTGCACCTCGGCCAGCAGCCTCCGCGCCCCCTGCGCCACCTCGCGCCACAAAAAACCGGCAATATCGAAGTCCGCAAACTCCCGCGCCCCGCACGCCTCGCAGCGCAACACGCACTCGGTCTCCGCCGCCGCATTCAACCGCGCAAACGCCTCTTCCCACATCCCGCGCTCCGCGGCATCCATCGCCCGCACATCCACGCCGAGCGTCCGCTCCAGCAGCACTGCGCGCGCCTCATCGGCATCCGCGGCTTCGGTCGCCGCCGCCAGGTCCGCACTGTTCGCCGCGCGTCCCGATGCCTCCGCCGCAGTTGTCGCCGCCGGCAATCGCAGCGCCCCCGCATCGATCGCAAACTCCAGCTCCGCCCCGCACGCCGAACACACCGCGAATCCCTCCAGCCGCCGCCCGAACGTCAACACCCGCACATCCAGCAGCAGCCCATTCCTCTCACCCAGCGGCAACTCCATCAGCGGCCCGCGCGCAGCCGCTTCTCCATCCCGCTCCACGCCGGCCGTCTCCAGCAGCGCCAGCGCCCGCCACGGCTCGCGCAATTCCCTGCCGCGCTCCCACGCCGTCAGCATCCGCTCCCCGCTCAACGCCCGCATCGCTACCTCCAGGCCAGCCTCGGCAAATGGTGTTGTCTTGAAGCGCCAGGCGAACAGCCTGCTTTGTCCTTTGCCGCCGGCACCGGCGCCACCGGGTGTCCGGTTCTGGCGCCTGAGAACCGGGCTGCGTCGCAACTCACCAGGCAGAGAAATGGGGACCAGCCCTTCGGACCGCCCATGACGCGGTCCAAATCAAACGCCCGGAAGATAAGCGCGCCCCTCAAGCCCGCGTCTGGCTGATACTGGGCTCGGTCGGCTCGCTCACGTCTGCATCCCGCTCCCATCCCTCGTTCTCGAGAATGATGTGCTGAATCGCGACCGCATTCGCATTCGCGTCCAGGTCCGGCAGCGCCTGGTATTCCGAAACCCACGCGCGATAAATCTTGTATCGCAACGCCAGCTGCCCCGCCTCGTTATAAAACTCGAGAATCACGTCCTTGCGGAAGTCCTTCAGCGAAACCTCCGCCCCCAGCCCCGCGCCAAAATTCCACACCTTCCCCGCCCACGCCTCGAACTCCGGATCGTGCGTTACCCCGCGCTCCAGCGTAATCGCCGCAAACTCGCTCCGGCCCGGCGACTTCCGGCTGCTGCTCGGATCCCCGCCCTCGCGATACTTCACCACCTCAGTCGTCCGCTTCAGCGGCGAACACTTGCTCACCCCCGCCACGTACTTCCCATCCCACTTCAGCCGGAACTTGAAGTTCTTGTACGGATCGAATCGCTGCGCATTCACCACAAACTCCGCCATCGCTCACTCCCTTTCAGCCCTCAGCTCTCAGCCCCTGACACCTGACACCTGACACCTGAAACCTGAAACCCGCCTACATCCCCGCCTGCCCCGTCAGCTGCTCGATCTGGATAATCACGAACTCCGCCGGCTTCAGCGGTGCAAATCCCACCAGGATGTTCACAATCCCCGAGTCGATGTCCTGCTGCGTCGTCGTCTCGCTGTCGCACTTCACCAGGTACGCCTGCTGCGCCGTCACCCCCTGGAATGCTCCCTTCTTGAACAGCGAATCCATGAACGATCCCACGTTCAGCCGGATCGCCGCCCACAGCGGCTCGTCGTTAGGCTCGAACACCACCCACTTCGTGCCCCTATAAAGGCTCTCTTCCAGAAACAGCGCCATGCGCCGTACCGGCACATACTTCCACTGATCCGTCAGCGCATCGGCGCCCCGCAGCGTGCGCGCCCCCCACAGCACCGGCCCATACAGCGGAAACGTGCGAAAACAGTTCAGCCCCAGCGGATTCAGCGCGCCGTTCTCCTGGTCGTTCAGGTTGTAGGTCATCCCCTGCACGCCGTTCAGCGTTGCCCCGATCCCCGCCGGCGCCTTCCATACCCCGCGTGTCGCATCCGTATTCGCATACACCCCCGCCACCACACCCGACGGCGCGAACGTGCGCAGCTGCCCGTTGTTCAGTGAATCCGCCAGCCGCAGCCGCGGCCAGAACGCCGCCCCGTTCGCATTCACGATCCCGATTCCGCTCGACTTCCAGTCCACCGCCCCCGCCACCGTCGTCACATTCGGTGGAGGATCGACCAGCAGCATCGCCCGGCGCTGATCGCACAGCGCAATCGCCGCGGCATATATCTCGGTCGCGTTGATGTTGGTCGAATCGGCCGCGTTCGGATTCCCCGGCAGCGACCGCGCCGCTTCGGGAATCGACAGCATGTTGAACAGGTCCACCTTCAAGAGGGCATAGATCCCCGTGAACGCCCCCGGATCCCCGATCAGTTCCGCGCTCGTCGGCAATCCCATCGGCGCCGTCGCCGGCGTGCACGTAATTGCCGGCAGAGGATGCTGCGTCGATCCCCCCAGCGCATAATGCGCCACGTTCGAGCTTTGCGGCGCCGTAAGTCCCAGCGCCCCACTCGCGTCATTGCCGGTCGCGGCCTTGGCAAAGGAGATCACCGCGTCCGGCTGGTTGGGCAGCAGCGCGCTCACCCGTATCCCCGTCCCCGCTCCGCTCGGCGATGCCACGCACGTCACTGATGCCCCGGCCGCATTCACCATCAGCCAGTTGTTGATGGCCTGCTGCAGCTGCGCCGCCAGCCCCTGCACCGTCTGCGGAATCGCATTGCCGCTTCCCAGCACCTTCAGCGTCACGCCCGCCGGCGCAATCACCGGCAGCTTCAACACCAGGTTGCAGTCCGCGCTCGCCGTGGTCGCCGTCGTCGCCCCGCCCAGGGTGAAGTTGACCCCGCTCGCGCCCGTAATGCTCAGCGGGCCGCCCAGCAAACCCGTCACCACCAGCGCCGCCGGAGAAGACGGCAGGTTCGTCGTCACGTTCACCAGCTGCGATCCGTTATCCGGATCGTTCAACACCGCCGCGACAAAATTCTGCTGCGCCGAATTCAACGACACCCCGGGAAAGTACTCGGTCGTCTTGTCCAGCAGGTCCGTCACCGTCAGGTTGAACGCCAGCGGATCCGTGGTCAGGTTCAATCCCTGCACGTCCACGTCAATCAGCAACTGGTTGTTCGCCCACTGCCCGCTGCTCAGCGCCGCAAACGTAAGTTCCCCGGTCGCAATCGCAACCTCGGCATACGGCACCGGCGATCCAGAAGTGGCGTAATGCATCGGCGCGCGCACAATGTACGCCTGCGTTCCCCCGTTCAGGAAGAACTGTTGCACGGCGTAACTTACTTCGCTGTTCGATGCCAGCCCGCCATACAGCCGCTCATAGTCCGAGAAGCTGTAGACCGCCTGCGCGCGGTTATCGATGCCCCGCGCCGTATACCCCACAAACGCAGCTATCGATGTCGCCACACCGGTGATGGTATGCACTGCGCTGGGTAATTCCTGGATATACACACCGGGATAAGTGGGTGTGATGGACATGGATATCCTCCTGTCTCAATGGGCGCTTAAACGCGGACCTGTCTAACGAGAACGCAAGGACGAAGAACACAACACGGCCAGGGGAGTGCAGACTCCGGGGAACCTTGTTCCAGGCTTTTCGGACGAGAACGGATTGTAGACACCCGGCAAAAAGTGAGTCAAGTAAAAAAGCATTTACCGCACAGCCCGCTTCGCGCTCAGGATCATGCGCACGCACGCATCTCCCTCATCACTCGGCGCGCCTTGATCCCCGCTCGCCGCGGTCATGAATCGTAGTGATGTCCGCAGCCTTCGCGTTACACAAAATTGGTTGCCGGCATGGAAGAACCTGCGCATTGTTGTTTCTGGAATAAGTGGCGAGTTATTAATGTCGCTTTTAATAAATGGCTAACTTCCCGTAACAGAGGCTATGACGTCTAGCCCTTCTAACTTGGGGATGCTGCTTGCCCTTGAGTTACAGTTTCGTAACCTATCTTCTGCCGCGAAGTAATTAGACGGCTTCAACCGCTCGCAGGAAATATCCGCACAGCAATCGCGACTTCCACCCCACACCTCACCCAGAGCAGGAGAAAGCGATCCCACACCCCGCCGGTTTATAGAAAGCCCCTCTTCGTCTTTGCGTGGAAGTGTGAGGCTTTTTAGCCTCACGACAGGCTGATGAAAAACCCATCTCTGCTTTCCGAAGGGAAGCGTGAGGTTTCAGCCTCACGAACAGGGCCAATCAACTCCGGAGGGCTTCAGCCCCGCGCGTTTCTCCAAACCGCAGAAACAACTTCGTCAGCAGTCCAAGGCGCCCCGCAAGCGCCTCAGGTTGATGAGAAACCCCATCTCTGCTTTTCCGGAGGGAAGCGTGAGGTTTCAGCCTCACGAACAGGGCCAATCAATCCGAAGGGCTTCAGCCCCGCGCGTTTCTCCAAACCGCAGAACAACTTCGTCAGCAGTCCAAGGCGCCCCGCAAGCGCCTCAGGTTGATGAGAAACCCCATCTCTCTGCTTTTCCGGAGGGAAGCGTGAGACTTCAGCCCGATTAGCGCCAATCAATCCAGAAGGCCCTCAGCCCCGGCCCTTTTCTCCAAATCGCGAACTGAATTTCTCAGGAAACCCGAAGCGATCGCTCCCGCTCCCTTATTCTTTGCCCTTCAGCTCCGCCGCCTTTGCACGTTCCGCGGCCGCATCCTCCGCGCGCCCCTGCCGGTCAAATGCCAGCGCCAGCTGTCCATGCGGCTCGGCAAACGTCGGGTCCGCCGCAATCGACTCCTGGTACCGCGACACCGCGTCCGCAATCTGGCCCTTCAACAGCAACTGGTTTCCCGCATTCAGCGCGAAGTTGGCCCGCTGCCGGTTCACCGCGGCACGGCTCAGCTCCGCGCTCTGCTTGCGGTACTCCGCCGCTTCCTTCCGCAATTGCGACATTTGCACCTTCAACCCGGCTGCCTTCTCTTGCTCACCCGCCGCCTCCGCCGCGTCGGCCTGGGTTGCAAGATTCCCCGCCTGCTCCGCCAGCACTCCCGCCAGCGTCACCAGCGGGCCCGGCTGGCCCGGCAACAGCGCCACTGCCTTCCGCAGCGCCTCCGCCGCCTCCTCCAGCCGGGAATCCTGCTTGAGCGTGCTGCCCAGAATCGCCCACGCGTTCCCGTTGTCCGCGCGCAGCGCCACCGCCTTCTTCAGCTCCGCCACCGCCTGGTCCAGCTTGCCCGCCTGCATCAGCGTGATGCCCAGCGTGTACGGCGGATCCTCCAGCGCCGGATCCATCTCCCCGGCCTTCGTCAGCTCTGCAATCGATTCGTCCAGCCGGTCTTTGAACTTGTACGCCAGCCCCAGGTCGTAGTGAAGCTGCGCATCGTTCGGGTCCAGCGCCAGCGCCTCCTTGAAGTCCCCGATCGCATCATCGAACGCCGACAACTGGATGTGCGCCACGCCCCGATCCTTGTAAATCGTCGCGTCTTTGGGACTCAGTTCCGCAGCCCGCGCGAAATAACCCAACCCCTCCCTGGCCTTACCCGTAAGCGTCAGCGCCAGTCCCAGGTTGGTCAGCACCTCCACGTTGCGTGGCGCTGCCGCCAACCCCTTCTCAAACCATGGAACCGCCTCCTCCTGCCGGCCCTGCCGCTGTAACGCCATGGCCAGGTCCGTCGCCGCCCCCGTGGTCTCCGCCTTCAACTTCACCGCCCGGCCAAGAGCCTCGATCGCCCCGTCATCCCGGCCCCCCGCCGCCAGCGTCCTGCCATACTCCGCCCATGCATCAGCATTCGCCGGGTCAATCCGCGTGGCTGCCTCCAGCGTCTCCGCCGAAGCCGCCAGTTCCTTCTGCTGCCGCTGCAAGACCCCCAGGTGAATGCGCGCCGGAACATAACTTCCATCTGCGGCAATGGCCCCGTCGAACGCCGCGCGCGCCTGGTCCCACTCCCCGCGCTGCGCATGAATCGCACCGATGTCGTCTTCCAGCGAAGCGCTCGCGCCCCCGGCCTGCGCCGCTGCCTCCAACTCCTTCAGCGCATCGGCCTGTCGACCCGCCCCTGACAATGCCCTCGCGTAGCTTTGCCGAAACGCCTGGTCAGGCCCGCCTCCTCCCCCCTTCTGCAGCGCGGATTCAGCCGCCTCGAAGTGCGGGATCGCTTTCCCCGCCTGCCCTGACGCTGCATACGCCATCGCCAGGTTGGTCTCGATCGCCGCATCCCCAGGCTTCAGCCTGCCTGCCGCTTCCAGCTGCGCCACCGCCTCCGGCGCCTTTCCCAGCTCCGCCAGCACGATGCCCAGGGCCTCGCGCGCTTCGGCGATCCCCGGCTCCAGCCGCACCGCCTCCGCAAACTGCGTGCGCGCTTCCTCCAGACGCCCCGCCTGCTGCGCCGCATAACCTGCCTTAAACGCCGCATCGGCGCGTCTCGCCGCGTCCGCACTGCCTCCGCTAGCCGGTTGCCGTGCCGGCTTTTCCTGCGCCCGCGCGCCCGCTGGCACCCCGAATCCAACCAGCCCCGCCACAACCCACCCCACCGCCGCCCGCCTCAGAACCATCCCTTATTTCCCCGCAGGCTTGGGTTCGCTCTGGCGCTGCAAGTCCACCACCAGCTGAAATTCGCGGTTGGCCGCCGCCACCTGCCCGGTCGCCTTGTACGCCTGCCCCAGCAGGTTGTGGGTAATGAAGTTCGATGGATCCATCTTCACCGCATGATCCAGGTAGTGCAGCGCCTGGATCGGGTGCTTCATCTTCAGAAACGTCTGCCCCAGCAGAATGTAAGGCTCCGTCGCATACGGCTCCAGCAGCACCGCCCGGTTCAACGTCTGCTGTGCTTCCTCGTTGCGGCCGCTGCGCAGATACGCGTCTCCCAGACGCCCGTACAACTCTCCATTCAGTGGATTGATCTTGCGCTCTGCCTCCAGCTCGCGGATCGCGCCCTCCACATCCCCGGCCGCCAGCGCCGACTCGCCCAGCAGCTCGTGGGCCAGCGGCAGCCCCGCATTCATCGCCAGCGCCTTGGCTGCCTCCGCCGCTGCCTGCTGCCTCAGCTCCCTCCGCAAAAACAGCCGCCCCGCCAGCAAATGCGCCTCCGCCGACTCCGGCTCAAACCCGTACTGCGTTGCAAATGCCTTCCGCGCATCGTCGTAGCGCCCCACATCCGCATAGCAAAGCCCCAGCACATACTGCGGATCCACGTTCGCCCGCTCCACCGCCATGTGCGCCTTTTCAAGGAACGGAATCGCCTCCGGAGCCCGCCCCAGCCGGAACAAGCTCACCCCATGCATCTCGATCGACTCCCGATCGCCGCTGTCTGCCGCTTCCGCCTTCGCAAACGCATCAATGGCCTGTGCCAGCTGATCCTTCTGATAGAAAATGATTCCCCGCAGCCGCTCCACGCCCGCGGGCTCCGGCGTCTGCTTGGCCAGCTCATCCAGCTGCGCCATCGCCTGGTCCAGCCGGCCCCGGCCCGCCAGGTCCTGCGCAGTGTCATACGAAGCAGCGCGCCCCGCCCGCCCCGTTCGAATTCACCCGCGCCGGCTCCTGGCCCGCTCCCGCCAGCGCCGCGCCGCCCAGCAAAACTGCAACCAACACACTGCGATACATCATCGATGTCCTGCTCCGAGTGTAGTGCCGCCCCCACCCCAAATCCAGCCGCCCCGACCGGCCACCACCACCAGCCCGTACCAAAAGGAAAGAGGGGAGCCGAAGCCCCCCTCAGGTTGATGACAGAAAAGCGTCTTTGCTTTTGCGGAGGGCCTGGAGCGTCAGCCTCACGAATAAGGCCAATCAATTAACGCCAATCAGTCCCGACGCTTCAGCCCCGGGCCTTTTCTCCAACCCCACAACGACGTTGTGAGCAGTCTGAAGGGAGCCGAAGCTCCCCTCATTCTCCGTCCGGCTCTCTGCGGTTTAGAACTGCACCCGCGCCGAGAACTCCAGGTACCGCGGTTGCGCGCCGGCAGCCTCGCCACTGATCGGACCGTTGTTGAAGATATCCGTCGTGTTGGGATTGCCCGCGTTGATGTGGTTGAAGGCATTGAACGCATCGAAGCGGAACGTCGCTGCGATGCTCTCGTGGATGGTGAACGCTTTGCTCAAAGCCAGGTCCGTATTGAAGAACGCGGGGCCAAAGTAGTTGTTGTTCCCGCCGTTTCCAATGACGTCCAGCCCCGGGAAAGTGAACAATCCGCCCGATGCCGTTTGCTTGGTCCAGAATGTGCGCGTGTGCGAGACCGGGTCGAAGCTGGTCAGGTTGGTGCGCAGGTGGCCATGCGTGTTGGGCCGGCAAGGTGCTGACGAGCTTCCCGTGTCGTGGTTGCAGTCTTCATTGCTGCCGAAGCTGCTGTAGCTCAGCCCGAACGGCAAGCCGCTCGACCAGTTCAACACCGTGCTCAACTGGTAGCCCCCGATCAGCAGATCGGTCATGTGATTGACATTGGCCGCATACTGCTTGCCCTTGCCAAACGGCAGATCGTAGCTGCCGTACATCACCAGCTGCTGGTCGCGAACGTTGCTGTCGCGATAGTGCGTTACCGTGTGACTCCAGGTCCAGTAGTTGTTGGAGTCGCCGAAAGCACTCGCCCACTCGTAATTCGCCGTGATTGCAAGACCCTTGGAGTACTGCTTCGCCAATGTCACCTGCAGCGCGTCGAATTCCGTGTTTTGGTCGTCGCCGTAGTAGCTGATGCCGTTGGTCCAGCCGCACTGCCCGGCCTGCAGGTTCGGATCGGAATCCGTAGCCTGCAGAGCTGCCAGGTTTGTCATGCCAAGGTAATTCGGATCCTGGCAGGCCGGCAGCGAGTGCGCATAGTACCGCTTCAGCAGGTTGGCGTTCGACACCCCGCCGTCCGCAGCAATACCGTTTGAGGTCGCCGAAATTCCCGGCGCGCTCGGATCCCAGTGCAGCGTCTGACCCGTCCGGCTGAACTGGCCCGGAAGGAACAACGCCGGTTCGTTGGGGTTGGTGTTGTTCTGGTCCGTGTCACCCAGCGTGTGCGTGCCCTTGTTGCCGACATACGCGATCGTCAGGTTGAGCGTCGGGTTGATGGCGCGCTGGAACGCCATGTTCCACGCGTCGATCGTCGGGAAGTGCAGCGGATTCGGACGAGCCTTGGGGCTCACCGCGTATCCCTGCGCCGGAAGCAGGCCGTTGGAGGGAACCGTCGGGAAAACATACCCTGGAGGTCCCTGCGCCAGCGTGAATGCCGCCGCCGTGGTGCTCGGCGCCGTCACGCTCTGGTTAGCCAGTACCGGCAGGTTCTGCGTCACGACGTGGCCGAAGATCGAACCGAACACGCCCGTATCGAAGCTGCGGCCGTATCCCGCCCGAACCACCGTCTTTTCGTTCAGCTGGTAGGTGAAGCCGATGCGGGGATCGAACATCTTCTTGTAGGGGATGGTCCAGCCCATGTCGCTCGGGATGCCACCGATGCCGGCCACGTGCATATAGCCGTCCGCCAGGTTCATGAGCGAACCGTTGCCCGGACCGTTCACCTTCTCCGGGAAGTACAGCTCATAACGCAGCCCCAGGTTCAGTGTCAGGTTGTGGGTTACGCGCCACGTATCCTGCGCGTAGAAGAAGGTGCGCTTCTGGAACTCCTTGGCGTTGGTCGAGGTCGATACATACCGTCCAAACGCAGCGTTCCCGGTTCCGTTGCCCACTTCGCCAAGCACAAACGTCGCCAGGCCGAGGCCGTTGGTTCCGTTTGCCGAAGTCGGGCCGTTGCCGAAGTTCAGCTGCCCGGCGCGATCCGTGTCCGAAGGTACGCGCAGGTTGCGGCCGTAACGAAGATCGGCGCCGATCTTGACCGAGTGATTGCCCCAGATCTTCGTCCAGTTGTTCACGATCTGGAACTGGTCTTCCCGCTCCGTCAGCGGGCAGTTGCAGCGGTTGATGTTAAGACCCGCGCCGATGTTCGACTGCGTGCCCGTAAACGGATAGCTGATCACAAAACCCGGAGCGCCGGCCGTGAAAGGATTCCCCGTGTTGATGCCCGGGATGCCCCACGTATTCGCCAGCTCCGCCGTGCTGTATTTCGAGTCGATGACGTTGTAGCGGTAGTAGCCGAGACGGAAGTCCGTCAGCAGCTTCGGGCCGATCGCGATATCCATGCCCGACGCCAGGCTGTCGTTGGCTCCCTGCGAATTGCCGCCATACCCGCCAATTCCGAAGCCCGGTCCGCCCGCGTCTCCGAACATCACCTTGCCCGACAGCGTGTCCCAGAACCGCGAGAACCGCTCGAACGCGTGCATCTTCTCGTTCAGCGTGTAGTCCCCACGCTCCGTCCACTGGTTGCTGTTGAACAGGCCCGTGCCGCTCTCCGAGTAGTTGTTCGTGATCGCCCCGGCGCCGCCCGTGTTCGGGGCGTACGGTTGCAACAGCTTCAGAATGGTCAGCGCCTGCGGCGAAAGCAGCGAGTTGGGAATGATGTTGTTCTTGAACGCGGCGTTCGTGGCCGCCGATTGATCCGACGTGTTGTTCGTCAGCAGCTGCACACCACCCAGCGAGCCGGCATCTGCCGCCGCATATTCGCTGAAGTCGCAGCCGTTGCCGCTGAGGCACGATGAAATCAGGTTCGCCGTCGGAACCGTGTCGCTCGCCGACGTGCCTACCTTCTGACGCTGTGCCTCGAAGTTGCCAAAGAAGAATCCCTTGTCCTTGATGACCGGTCCGCCGATCGATCCGCCAAACCGGTTCTTCAACCCGGGCGCAATCGCGTTCGGCCCCGGCTGCTGCGTGAACGGGTCGCGCGCCTGGTTGGCGTTGCCCGTGCGGAAGTCATATGCGCTGCCATGGAAACTGTTGGTTCCCGAACGCGTCTGCGCCGTCACCACTGCCGAAACTGCCTTGCCCAGCTCCGCGTCGAAGTTCTGCGTCGTGATCTTGGTTTCGGTCACCGCGTCCATGGCCGGGTTGATGACGATGATGCCCAGAATAGGATCCTGATTGTCGGTTCCATCCAGCTCGAATGCCGTGCCGCCAAATGCCTGGCCATCCACCTGGATCTGCTGCGATCCCTGCGGATTCTCATCGGCCGCGTGGGACCACCCCAGCTTCTGCGCGCCCGGCAGCAACAGCTGCAGGTTGGTGAAGTTCTGATCTCCGACCGGCAGGCTCGAAATCTGCTGCTGGTCAAACACCGTCGCCACATCCGCGCGATCGGTCTTGAGCTCCGGCTGCTGATCCGCGTTGACTTGCACGGTTTCCGTGCCGCCGCCAATGTCCATCATGGGATCGATACGGGGCGCAGCGTCGGCCTCGACCTTGATTCCCTTGGTTTCAAAGGCTTTGAATCCCTGCACCGTGACCTTCAGGTCGTAGACGTCGGGAATGAGGTGAGGAACACTGTAATCGCCAGATCCATTGGAAGTGGCTGTCACCACCGTCCCTTTGGCTTCGTCCGTCACCGTGACCGTGGCGTTCGGTACTGCCGCGCCGCTCTTGTCCGTGACGGTCCCGAAAATTGACCCGTATACCGATTGGGCCCTGGCCGGGGATATCAGCAGCGAATTCGCGCAGGCCGATAAGGCCAGCACAAAGGCTGTCCGTAAAATTTTGTTCATGCGGTCTCCTGAAAAGAATGCTTGCGTTTTTTTGTGTTAACTTGTGATGTTTTCCCCGCCAGATTAAACCTCTGACAGGCCTGTAATGCTCCCCTGCCGCGATTGGCAGGTTCGCCAAAAGCCCAGGAATAGTCCCTTCCGACGCAAAATTGGCGGACGAGATCCAGACTGCCCGGGAGTAACTCGAAACAATATCCAAACAGAGAACGAATGTCAACGTTTCAGTTGGCGAACAGACAGTGAAAAGCCGACGCTCACCGCGGGGAAACGATTACTCCCAATTGCCCCCGCTGAGCCCTGCTATCGCTTTGAAACGACGGCCAGTTACATAAACCGATTTAGTGCAGCAACTCGTCCCCGGTTTACTTTCCCGCTCCCCCGCCTCGGGGCTGGGATCAGCCTTTTTGGTCCTGTCAATATGGTTTGTTTCACTAGTTACTCTTCAGGCGCTCCGGCAGCCCTCACCGCGTCGCGCAGGGCAGCTTACCCGATCGGATCGCCCCCGCCATCCCCTGCGCTTTACCGTCGTCCGGGGAGAACGTAAGCACCCTGCCCAGCGTCGCCAGCGCCCCCGCCCGGTCCCCCGTGCCGCACTCCGTAATCGCCAGGTTCAGCCCCGCACCCACCTCCGCCGGATCGTGCTCCACAACCTCCCGCCACAGCCGCATCGCCTCCGCCGCATGATGCCGTCCGGCCTCGATCAATCCCAGGTTCCCCAGCGCCAGGGAGTCGTGGGGATTGGCCATCAGCGCGTGCCGGTACTCCGCCGCGGCCCCCTCCAGATCCCCGTTCACTTCCTCAAGGAAGCCCAGCTGCGCATGCATGTCCGCGTCCGACGGAGCGCTCTTCTCTTCCTTCTCCGCCCGCCGCAGCAGCTCCATGGCGCGCATCCCAGCGTCCTTATCGCCCCGGATGCGCCATCTGCGCATATGCCAGCCCCAGGTCCCGGTCTCCGCCCGGCGCCGTACCCTCCACCGCCTCCAGCTGGCCCTTGTTCGCCGCCGCCACCCGCTTGGGGCTGATGCGCTTCTTGATCCAGTGATCGGTCAACTGCTCGTGAGCAATATCGTTGGCCGGCGGTCGCCCCATGTGGCACTCCGTACAATCCGGATTCTCCGGATGATGGCTGGCCGCAAAGCCTCCCTGGCTGTGGCACCCCAGGCACTTCGCCCGATAAAACCCCACCCGCTCCTCCGGGCCCGGCGATCCGTGGGGATCGTGGCACGTCGTGCACGTCAGCCGGTCCCCCGACGCCTTCTTGCACGCGCTGTTCTCCAGCGCCTCCCACTGGCTCGTCGCCCGCCCCCCGGACCCTCCCTCGTTCCGATACACAAAGAACAGCGTGTAATCGAACAGGTTGTCGCCCGGCGCGAACTCCTCCGCCTTCCGCCCCTGCCGCATCACCGCCGCCTGCCCCTCCAGGTGACAGCTCAGGCACACCGAGTCCCGACGCACCGCCGGCAGCTGGTCCACGTTCACCATGTGGGCCTTGCCCCCCGACGCCACGTGCGCCGCCCCGTCCCCGTGGCAGGCGGTACAGGTCACTCCCCCCTGCGCGAACGGCTCGCCGGCAAAGTGGTTGCGCGCATCCCCCAGCGCCGAAGACACCCCCGACGCATGGCAGCGCAGGCACCCCGGATCCACCGCCAGCGTCAGCGGCATCTCCCGCGCGCCACCGTAGTTCGGGGCCATGTCCCATATCTGCTTTTTTCCATACCAGTTGATCGGAGCCTCGAACCAGTACCCCTCCTGCTCGAACAGGTATGTCCGGCCCCGCTTCCCCGACCCAATGTAATAGCGCAGCTCCCGCCGCCCGTTCAGCACCCGCCCGGGCTCGTCCCGGTCATAGCTCAACCAGACCTTGCCGTCCTTCTCCGTCACCTCGTAGTGCACCCCGGAAGCCGCATGCCGGAAATCGGCCGTAATCATCCCCTCCGCCGCCGGCCCGCTGGCATTAGCCATCGGCGTCTTGCGGTATCGCTCATAAATTTCCCGGTGGCACGAACCGCACTCCGCATTCGGGTCGCGGTCCTGGCTCCGCCCCCCAGTCCCGCCACCCCATTCCCCGGCAGTTCCCGCACGCACCCCCGCGCCCGGCCAGGCCAAAGCCCAGCAGGCCACCACTGCCACCAAAACCCCCAGGGGGAACAAGCGAGACAACGAACCGTACACCCGCCGGCAATCGCCGTCATTCTCTGACTACGACTGCCTAGACGGATACCTGCCCCTGCAGGTTGAGATCATCCCGTTTCAGTTTTCGCTCCATCAAACCCGATTTACAGTTCGCTCATCAAGCTGCGCCGATTGCCTGCCCCACCCACCCGCGATCGCGGAGCCCTTCTCAACCCTTGCCCTTGGCCCCCGTCCACGCTTCGTTCTTCAGTACCTTCCCGCCCTCTTCGATCACATACAGCCGGTTCACATCCAGGTCCGTCAGCTTGTCAACCACCCCCGAAGGCCACCGGATCTCCACCCCATCCACCTTCTTCGCCTCGCCCAGTCCGAAGTGAATCCGCAGATCGCTGGCCGAGTAATACCCGTTCGACGACCGGACCTCTTCCACCTGCACCAGGGCCTTGCTTTCTTTGTTCCCTGTCCCCTGTCCGCTGTCCACCGCCGCCGTCCCCGTCCTCGCCGTAACCCTGATCTGCGCCCCGATCCCCGTCCGGTTCGACTTCTTCCCCACCAGCCGCACCTTCACCCAGTTCCGCTTCCCGGTCGCATCCTGCCCGGGTGCGGCATCGCAGCGCAACAGCTGCGGCGGCGCATTCACGCAGTTCACCACCGCGTCCATGTCGCCGTCGTTATCGAAATCCCCCACCGCGAATCCCCGCGCCTTCGCCGCCGCCGTAACGCCGCTCCCGCCCAGCAGGCTCACATCCTCAAACTGCCCGTTGCGCAAATTGCGGTAAAGGTACTTCCGCTCCGCATACGCCGCGTCCACCTGCGTCCCGTCCACCTCCGGATACACGTGCCCGTTCGCCACCAGGATGTCCAGCCACCCGTCGTTGTCCATGTCCAGGAAACTCACTCCCCACCCCAGCAGCCGCGTGTTCATCCCCAGCCCCGCCTGGTAGGTCCGGTCATCGAACGACCCGTCGCCCAGGTTCATGTACAGCGAATCCGTATCCCCGGCAAAATTCGTCTTCACCAGGTCCGGCAGGCCGTCGCGGTTGTAGTCCCCCACGCTCACGCCCATCCCCGCCTGCGGCTTCCCGTCCGGCGAATACGCCACCCCCGCCTCGATCGCCTGGTCCTTGAACGTCCCGTCCTTCTGGTTCACATACAGCGTCGCCGACGTCGAATCGTTGGCGACATAAATGTCCGGCCACCCGTCCCCATCCAGGTCCGCCGCCGCGCAGCTCAGCGCATACGTCCCCAGCGTCCCCCACATCCCCGCCTTCTCGCTCACATCGCTGAACGTCCCGTTCCCGTTGTTGCGATACAAAAGGTTCTTCCCGCCCTCCAGCCCCGGCGGACCGCACGCCACTTGAATGCCCTTGTACGTGCAATTCGCCTCGTCCGGCTTGGGCGCCGTCTTCACATCGAAATCGATATAGTTGCCCACAAACAAGTCCAGGTTCCCGTCCTTGTCGTAGTCCACAAACGCGCACCCCGAGTTCCATCGCACCCGGTCCTGCAGCAGCCCGGCTTCTTTGGTGACATCGGTGAACGTCCCGTTCCCGTTGTTGCGAAACAGCGCGTTCTGCCCGTAATAGCTCACGAACAGGTCGTTCCACCCATCGTTGTTGTAATCCCCCACGCAGCACGCCTGGCCCCACCCCGACCGCGCCAGCCCCGCCTTCTGCGTCACATCGGTAAACGTACCGTCCCGGTTGTTCTTGAACAGGTGGCACACCGGCTCCCTGCCCTTGGGAAACCCCTCCAGCCTCCACCCGTTCACCAGAAAAATATCCAGCCAGTCGTCCTGGTCGTAATCGAAAAACGCCGCCCCGCACCCCGTCGTCTCCAGCAGATACTTGTTCCTGTGCTCCCCGCCGAAGACCGTCTCCACCGTGAGCCCGGCCTGCTTCGCCACGTCCACAAACTGCACGCCCAGCGGCGTCCCCGTCACCGGCGAAGCCGCGCCCTTCGGAGCCGGCCTGGCCTTCGCCTCATACGACTGGCGCGAATTCGCGCCCGGCTTCTGACTCCCGCCCTGCTGAACGCCCCATGTTTTGGCCAGGCCCAGCACATCCTCCAGCGACAGCACCAGCGCAGTCCGCGACAACGACCTCAAAAATCCACGGCGGGAAAAAGGCAAAAGAAGTTACTCCACAGGCGCACCGCAGCCACGCTCAAGCACGGCCCCGCCCGACTCCCGAGTATAGCGGCCCCTCGCCGCACCTACGAATTCGCGTCCGTCTCTCGTTTCGCGCCCCGTTTCTCATGCTGCTGCCAGACTGAAATTCTGCTAAGCTGTGGCTACCATCTCCGACGAAAGGAAGGAAACCATGAAGACATCCAACCTGCCTGGCGATCCCAAAACCTGGGCCGTATTCCTTCCTTCAGTCGCGCGCAGCTAGAACCTCTCTACAGCTTTCTCTGTAGGTCCTGAGCGCAGCCCGAGGTCGGCCTCCGCCACATCCCTGTCTTTTCATCCTTCTCGACCGGCACCCCTGCCGTCTGCCGTTTCGAACTTCATGAGCGAGCCCTGTTATGAGCAAAAGTTCAAGCCAAAACAGCATGCGCGTCGTGCTGGCTTTTCTGTTCCGCCACTGGAAACAGCAACTGTGGCTGGTAATCGCCATTGCCCTATGCATGATCGTGGCCACCGCTGCCGACCTGCTGATGCCCATCTATGCCGGCAGACTGGTCGACGCGATCGCGATGCACCGGGCCGAGCGTTCTCTCGCCCTGCGCGGCGCCGTGAACGCCATCGCCACCATGGCCGTGCTCGGCGCGGTGCTTACCGCCCTGCGATATGTGGCCCTCGTCGGGATCATCCGCCTCACCCTGCGGCTCATGTCGCGCTTTGCCGGTGAGGCCTTCTGGCGGGTGCAGAGGTTTTCGACCGACTGGCACGCCAATAACTTCGCCGGCGCGATCGTCCGCCGCATTACTCGCGGCATGTGGGCCGTCGACATCATGGATGACATCCTGCTGCTCGACATCCTCCCCGGCCTCCTGGTCCTGATCGGCTCTTCCCTGCTGCTCGGCCTGCGCTGGCCGGGCATGGGCCTCCTGGTGGCCATCGGCGCCGTGGCTTATATCGCGGTTTCAGTCGGGCTGTCGCTCTACTACGTGGCCCCCGCCGCCCGGCAATCCAACGCGCAGGATACCCGCATCGGCGCGTCCATGGCCGATGCCATCACCTGCAACGCCGTCGTCAAATCGTTTGGCGCCGAAACCCGCGAAGACCACCGCCTGGCCAAAGTCCTCGCCAAGTGGAACCACCGCACCCTGCGCACCTGGAACCGCGCCACCCGCAACGGAAGCCTCCAGATGCTTCTGCTTCAAGCCCTGCGAACCCTGGTGCTGGCCTACGCCGTCTGGCTCTGGTGGCAGGGTCGCGCCTCCGCCGGCGATATGGCCTTCGTCCTGACCAGTTATTTCATCGTGCATGGCTACCTGCGCGACATCGGCCAGCATGTGCGCAATCTCCAGCGGTCGGCCAACGAAATGGAGGAGATGGTGCAGTTTCACGCCCAGCCGCTCGGCGTCGTCGACCGCCCCGATGCCACGCCCATCCGTGTCATGGGGGGAGAGATCCTTTACGACCGCGTCACCTTCCGCTACGAAGCGCAGGCTGAACCCCTGTTCCACAACTTCTCCCTCCGCATCGATGCCGGCGAGCGCGTAGGCCTGGTGGGACACTCCGGCTCCGGCAAAACCACCTTCGTGAAACTGCTGCACCGCCTCTACGACGTGGGCGGAGGAAGAATCATGATCGACGGGCAGGACACCGCCTCCGTCACCCAGAACTCCCTGCGCGCGCAGCTGGCCCTCGTGCCGCAGGAGCCGATCCTCTTCCATCGCACCCTGGCGGAGAACATCGCTTACGCCAGGCCGGACGCAACCATGGCCGAAATTCAAAACGCTGCCCGCCTCGCCAACGCCCACGAATTCATCCTTCGCCAGCCAAAGGGATACCACACCCCGGTCGGCGAGCGCGGCGTAAAGCTCTCCGGCGGCGAACGTCAGCGCGTAGCCATGGCTCGGGCCTTTCTCGCCGATACCCCGGTGCTGGTGCTCGATGAAGCTACCTCCAGCCTCGACTCCGAATCGGAGGCCCTGATCCAGCAGGCCATGGAGCGCCTCATGGCCGGACGTACCTCCATCGTCATTGCCCACCGGCTTTCCACGGTTCGAATGATGGACCGCATCCTGGTGTTTGAAACGCGGCCAGGTAGTGGAAGAGGGAACTCATGAACAACTCGTGCGCCGCGATGGCGGCACCTACAGACGACTGTTTGAGCGCCAGGCACTCGGCCTCGTGATGGACGGACCCTCAGGTGCATTCGACGACGAGGCAGATCTCTCCGGAAGCGCGGTCAACTTTTGAACCGCATCCAATGGAGATTTGCTTGTCACTCCCTTGCTACCATCGACCCGATGGATCCCTCCAGCGGATACGAAACCGTTTCGCGAGAATTCCTGGCCCGTCGTGGCAACGGCCTTACCCGCTCGACCGCCATCGGGGTGAAAGAAGTGCGGCAGTGGGCCAGAACCCTGCCGCCGCACGGCAGCATCATCGATATCGGCTCCGGGCCGGGCTTTCCCATCACCGCGGTGCTGGTAGAGGAAGGCCTGGACGTCTTCGCCATCGACGCGGCGCCATCTTTCGTCGCGGCTTTCCGGAACAACCTGCCCGGCACCCCCATCCTCTGCGAATCCGCTCAGGAATCGGGATTCTTTCATCGAACCTTCGACGCCGTCCTGGCTTGGGGCCTCATGTTTCTTCTCGACCCCGAGGATCAGCGCCGACTCATCCGGAAATTCGCCGCCATACTGGCCCCGGGCGGCCGCCTGTTATTTACCTCCACCGCCCAACCCCACGTTTGGAACGACATCATGACCGGCCTCGAATCAGTCTCTCTCGGCGCCGATCAATACCGCGCTCTCCTCGGAGCCTCCGGCATCACAATCCTCCGCGAATTCGAAGACATCGGCCAAAATCACTATTACGACGCCGTCAGGAACAAGTAGCCAGGCGATCGGGTCCGGCAACGCCCCGCGCCCCACCCTCCAGGTTGCCCCCGCTCCAGCCCGTCGCGGAGTCCCGGGTCTCTGACCATCTCTGGCCGCACGCGCCCCCGCCCTCACCTCCGGAAATATCCCCTCCCGTTTTTCCCGCAATCGCACCGCGCCAGCGCCGCCACGTCTTCGTCCTGGATTCTTCAATTCTTCGCAGTCAGAGCTTCCCCCGCAGGTCGCGCATCCTCGACACCACCGCCGCCTCATGGCCGTATCTCTGCCCTCCCCCCAGTTGGAGGTACTCCTGAAAATCGGCCACCGCCTCCCTGTACATATGCTTCTTCTCGAATACATTGGCGCGGTTATAGAAGGCGTTGGCATAGTCGGGCTTCAGCCGGATCGCGTCGCTGTAATCCCGCAGCGCAGCATCCATATCGCCCTGCTCCTCACCCGCAATGCCGCGGTTGTAGAAGGCCAGGAAATACCCCGGCTTGAGCCGGATCGCCTCGCCGTAACACCGCACCTGCTCTGCCGGATCGCGCGCCGCCCATCCGCGCTCGAACCATTGCTGTGCCGTCAACTCCTCTTCCCGTACCGGCGGAGCCGCATCCGCCGCCGCCTTCTGCGCCGAAGCCGCGGCCGACGCCGCAGTCGACGGGGCATGGATTCTTACCACCTCCGGAAGCGCCACATTCAAAAAACGGCTGCGCAGCCGCTCCATCGCCGCATCGAAGTATTCCGCCGGTACACTCAGCCCGTTGTACCGCGTCAGCCCCGCCAGCGTTCCCGTCAGTTGCCCCGCTATTCCAGGGCCCCCGAAGTCGAACCCCTCCAGCATCAGCGGCACCACGTTGCGCCTGCTTTCCAGGGCCGCCTCGATCTCCCGCCGCAGCCAGTCCTCAGGCTCCTTGCAGCGCTCCAGCGCCGAAGGCGTCAAGATCACCAGAAAATGCGCCCGCGACTTGATGTTCCCCAGAATCACGCTCTCAAATTCGCCGCTGGCAAGCCCGTTGTAATCGAAGAACACATCGTAGCCATGCAGTGTAAGGTTTTGAAATATCGCCAGAGCCCACGGAATATTGGTCCTGCGGTAACTCAGAAACACCGTCTTCTCCACCCGTTCCATATTCCGCATCCCTCGCCTTTCACAGCATTCAACCACATAAAATCCGCAACCCCCTGTAATATCCCCGCCTCCTCCTGCGTCAGCCCCCCTGAACGTGCCACTCACGTTCCCAATAACTATCCCGGAGGATTGACATCAACCCACCCGCCATCACAGTCCGCCCCTGCGACCCCGTTTGCGAACACGGCCCTATGTGCGAATGCTGCCCCGTCTGCATCTGCCCCCGCCGCAGCCAGACCCGAACCCGTTCACCAACCAGCAGCGACTCAGAAGCCCCGCTTCTGCTTCCCCCAGGTTGAAAAAAAACATCTTTGCCTTTGCGGACGGACCGTAAGGCTTTCAGCCTCACTCATCCGCTGTTCGCCGCCTGCCGCCCACGGCGCCATCCGAATCCGCCACCCCCCGAAATTTCCCCCGTTCACCGTCCACCGTCGGCTGTCCCCCGTCCACCGTCCACTGTCCACTGTCCCCTGTCCACCGTCCACCGTCGGCTGTCCACCGTCCCGTCCACCGTCCACCGTCCACTGTCCACCGTCGGCTGTCCACTGTCCCCCGTCCCCACCCGTCCACCGTCCACTGCCCACCGTCGGCTGTCCACTGTTCACCGTCCACCGTCCACTGTCGGCTGTCCCCCATCCCCTCTCCACTGTTAGCATTCAGAGCACACGCACGCCCGTGCGGTGCCCAGCGCAGCCCCGCCATGCCGGACGCGCCGCCCCCAAGGAGACCCCATGGTTACCCGCAGAGAATTCCTCCACACCTCGGCCGCCGGCGCCGCCGGCGTTGCCCTCGCCTCTTCCGCCAAATCCTACAGCCAGATCATGGGCGCCAATGAGCGTCTCAACTTCGCGGTCATCGGACTCAACGGACGCGCCGGCGCCCACCTCTCTTCCCTGAAGGCCAACAAGGCCGCCGCCCGCATCGGCTACGTCTGCGACGTCGAATCCAACATCCTCGCCAAATTCGCTGCCGCCACCGAAAAGGAAATGGGCGCTGCCCCCAAAACCGAAAAAGACTTTCGCAAGGTGCTCGAGAAAACCGACGTCGACTGCATCACCATCGCCACTCCCGATCACTGGCACGCGCCCATGGCCATCTACGGCCTCCAGGCCGGCAAGCATGTCTACGTCGAAAAGCCCTGCAGCCACAACCCCGCCGAAGGCGCCCTCCTGGTCCAGGCCCAGCAGAAGTACGGCAAGCTCGTCCAGATGGGCACCCAGCAGCGCTCCTCCCCCCACACCATCGAAATCGTCAACAAGATCCACAACGGCCTCATCGGCCGCGCCTACTACGCCAAAGCCTGGTACAACAACACCCGCAAATCCATCGGCCACGGCAAAGAAGCGCCCGTTCCCGCCGTCCTCGACTGGGATCTCTGGCAAGGCCCCGCTCCCCGCCAGCCCTACAAAGACAACGTCCAGCCCTACAACTGGCACTGGTTCCGCATCTGGGGCACCGGCGAAGCCCTCAACAACGGCACCCACGAAGTCGACGTCTGCCGCTGGGCCCTCGGCGTCGACTACCCCAATCGCGTCTCCGCCTCCGGCGGCCGCTACGCCTTCAACGACGACTGGCAGTTCTACGACACCCTCAACACCAGCTTCGAATACGACGACAAGACCCTGGCCTGGGAAAGCACCTGCTGCAACGGCATGAGCTACTTCAACCGCGGCCGCGGCTCCATCATCGAGGGCACCACCGGCTCCGTCCTCGTCGATCGCGATGGCTACGAAATCTACGACCTCAAAGGCAAAAAGACCGACGAATTCAAAGTCCCCAAAGAGAAGACCGAGACCTCCGACACCATCGGCGCCGACTCCATGACCGACCTCCACTTCGCCAACTTCATTGCCGGCATCCGCAAAGGTGAAAAGCTCAACGCGCCGGTCTCAATCGGCAACGTCGCCGTCACCATGCTCCAGCTCACCAACATCGCCTGGGAATGTCAGCGCGCCCTGAATCTCGATCCCAGCAATGGAAAGATCAAAGGCGACGAGGAAGCCATGCAGGGCTGGAACCGCACCTACGAGCCCGGCTGGGAGCCTAAAATCTCCTAGCCTTCGATCTCCTGCAATTCCCACCCCGAGCGGGAATTGGCGCACGCTGCGCCAGTTCCCGTCCCGGGCGCTCTCGCTCTCTCGCCACATCATGACCACCGAACCCAGCGTGCCCCGATCCGGCGCGTTCTCTCCGCGCGAAGCGGAATAACACAACCCCCACTCGCCATCCCCACCCACCCACGAGCCTGTTTCATGCCCCGCAATAAGAACCGCGAGTTCATCCACTCGCGGTTCCCCCGCCCGGCACGGCTCATGTCACCCTGACTCCTCCCTGCCGCCCCATCCGCGCGAAGTGCGCAGCCGGGGTTCCCACAGGCAGGCCTACGTCCATGGGTGAAGAGCACCGCCGCCCAATGACCGGACTGCCTCTCTCCCCCGCTGCCGTATAGTGATCGGGAAGCAGCCGGCCATTCCTCCCGCTGCCAAAGACACCGGAGCCACCTATGCCCGACCAATCCCCCGAGTTCTCCAGCCACCCCTCCCGCCGCGACTTCCTCAAACTCGGCACCGCGTCCGCCCTCGGCGCAGGCCTCTCCAGCCTTCACGCCGAGCCGCCCCCCGCCGCCGGCTCCTCCGCAGCCGACTCCTCCGCCGCCACCGTCATCGGCATGCGCTTCGAGCCCGCCGAAGCCCGCATCGGCCTCATCGGAACCGGCGGCCGCGGCACCAGCCTCCTCGGCAACCTCCTCGGCGCCGACGCCAAAGTCCTCGCCCTCTGCGATGTCGTTGCCGAAAAAGCCCAGCACGCCCAGTCCCTGGTTACAAAGGCCGGCCAGCCCGCCCCCGAGCTTTACACCCGCGGCGATCACGACTTCGAACGCCTCGCCGCCCGCGACGACATCAACATCATCATCATCGCCACTCCCTGGGACTGGCACGTCCCCATGGCCGTCGCCGCCATGCAGCACGGCAAGCACGTCGCCGTCGAAGTCCCCGCCGCAACCTCCCTCGACGATTGCTGGAAGCTCGTCAACACCTCCGAGCAGACCCGCCGCCACTGCATCATGCTCGAGAACTGCTGCTACGGCGCCACCGAAACCACCGTCCTGCGCATGGTCAAAGCCGGCCTCTTCGGCGATCTCCTCTACGGCGAAGGCGCCTACCTCCACGACCTTCGCGAAGAGCTCTTCTCCAGGCAGGGCGAAGGCCTCTGGCGCCGCGACTTCCACACCCGCTTCAACGGCAACCTCTACCCCACCCACGGCCTCGGCCCCGTCGCCAACTACATGGGCATCGGGCGCGGCGACCGCTTCGACTACCTGGTCTCCATGAGCTCCCCCCAGCGCGGCCTCGACCAGTACCGCAAAACCCACCTCGACCCCGCCGATCCCCGCTCGGCGGAGCGCTACATCAACGGCGACCTCAACACCTCCCTCATCAAAACCGCCAACGGCCTCACCATCACCCTCAAGCACGACACCTCGAACCCCCACCCCTACGACCGCATCAACGTCATCGCCGGGTCCAAAGGCCTCTTCGCCGACTACCCGCCCCGCATCTACATCGACGGCCAGCCCGGCGGCGAAAAATGGGCCACTCCCGAGCCCGCAGCCGAGGACGCCCCTCCCACCGGCCTGTGGAAGCAGTACCAGCATCCCCTTTGGGAAAAACAAGGCGAGATCGCCAAAAAGCTCGGCGGCCACGGCGGCATGGACTTCATCATGCTCTACCGCCTCCTCCAATGCATCCGCGAAGGCCTCGCTCCCGACATGGACGTCTACGACGCCGCCGCCTGGTCCGCCCCCGGCCCCCTCAGCCGCGACTCCCTCGCCAACGGCAGCGCCCCCCAGAAGTTCCCCGACTTCACCCGCGGCAAATGGCAGGACCGCCAGGGCTCCCCCATCGCCGGCTAACCCCGCAACCCACACCTCGCCCCAGCACGCCGCCTCACCGCAGCGTTCCGGCTAACTTCCGCACCCGCGGTAACTCGCCGCACTCAATTGCGTTTGTCGCTTGAGCGAACCGGAGCGTAGTGCAGCTTCATGTTGTAATCCCGGGGGAACGGTGCGCAGCACCGCAGTCGAACCGAAGGTCCGCAGCACCGCAGCCGAACCGAAGGTCCGCAGCAACGCAGTCGGAACCAAAAGTCCGCAGCAACGCAGTTCGAACCCAAAGTGCGCAGCAACGCAGGTCGAAACCCAAGAGTCCGCAGCAACGCAGTCGGAACCAAAAGTCTTCAGCAACGCAGTCGAACCAAAGGTCCGCAGCAACGCAGTCGGAACCAAAGGTGCACAGCAACGCAGTTCGAACCAAAGGTGCGCAGCAACGCAGGTCGAACCAAGAGTCCGCAGCAACGCAGTCGAACCAAAGGTGCACAGCAACGCAGTCGAACCAAACGTGCGCAGCAACGCAGTTCGAACCGAAGGTCCGCAGCAACGCAGTCGAACCGAAGGTCCGCAGCAACGCAGTCGGAACCAAAAGTCCGCAGCAACGCAGTTCGAACCAAAAGTCCGCAGCAACGCAGTCGGAACCAAAGGTGCACAGCAACGCAGTCGGAACCAAAGGTGCACAGCAACGCAGTCGGAACCAAAGGTGCACAGCAACGCAGGTCGAACCGAAGGTCCGCAGCAACGCAGGTCGAACCGAAGGTCCGCAGCAACGCAGTTCGAAGCCTCGGCATTTGCCTGAGCCTGTCGCTCCCGCCAAAGTCGACAACACCACCGGCTCGCAAAAGACTGTCTCCCGAACCGAAGGTCCGCAGCACCGCAGCTCGAAGCCCCCGCCTCTGCCTTCAAAATCGTTCCGGCTAGCCGGTTCAACGCCCGGCATATCAAGATCGACAGGTCGTCCACGGAGGGAGCAGGGGCCTTCAGGCCCCTGAATGGAGGTTTGCGGTAAAAGCGGCTTTAGCCGCGGGCCTTTCGTCTGTGCTTCTCACGTGCGACCGGCACCGCTGCTGTCCTTTTGCCATAGCTTTGCAGGCGTTCCCACGATCCATCAGCATCGTGCTTGCGGTCAGTGGTGGTGAGAGCGGATCGTGGCTAAGACCGACTGTTCCAACCCACCATGTTGCTTCCCAGCCCAGCCCTCCCGCCCAGGTCAAACTTACCGCCGCCGCCCGCGCACGAAGTAAGCGTTCACCCCGGCATCGACCGAAAGCAACTTCATCCCGGCGACCCGCGCCTGCGCCACCAGGAGCCGGTCAAAGTCGCGGTGCAGCCATGGGAGAGCTGCCACGCCAATCGCGTGTTCCGCAGTCACCGTCAGCTCCTCGAGACTGGTTTCCCGCGCAGCCTTCCATATGATCGCTGGATCTACATCAAAATCGCCCTTCGCCAGGGAGCGCTTGATGACGATCTCCCAGATCGAGGCTGACGAGAACCAGACGCGATTTCCCGTATCTTCAACAATCCGGCGCATCGGCCCCGGCACTTTGTCTGGTCGGCCAGCTTCCAGAGCAGGATGTGCGTGTCCAGCAGATAGTTCACGACCGGTTTCGCTCAAACATCTTCTCGATCTCTGCGTCGTAGATGTCGAGGTCGTCGGGGAGCTGGACCTTTCCCCGAAGCACGCCCAACTTCCGTTGCGAAGGCCGTGAATCGGGATGCGCCGAGACGATTACTACCGGCTTGCCCGCGCGGGCGATTGTCACCGGCTCCCCGTTTGTCAAAATCTGCTCGATGATGCGCGAGAGACGAGTTTTAGCCTCATGAATGTTGACGGTCTTTTGCGACTTGGTCATCTGACTTAGCCTACCTGCAAAGTCAGCGGACGCAAGTCTCCAACCCAACCCCTTCAGCTGACCGGCGTAACACCCTTCTTCAGCAGCAGGTTCCCGTACTTCCGCATCTCCCCCGTCACCACGATCGCGAAAGCCTTCCCCGCCCGCGCATAAAACGCGTGCCGCTCCACCCGCACCGGCCGGGCCGCCTCCGGCGCATGCCGCCGGATCACCTGCATGTAGTCGCTTTCCACCGTCGGGTCCAGCGGATCGCCCGGAACCACGTCCATCATCACCAGCGGAGCCGCATACGTGTCCAGCTCCAGCAGCGGCATGATCCCTTCCAGCAGCTGCGCGACCGTCACCCCGTCCGCGCGAACCACCTGCGGCCCCACCGACTCGCCGGGAAAATGCGCGTCGGCAAGCACAATTTCGTCCCCGTGGCCCATACGGTGCAAAACAGCAAGCAGGTCAGGGCCGATATACCTTGATATCCCTTTCAGCAAATGAGAGCCTCCGGTGCAAAGCCGGGTTGAGGGGCGGCACAGAAAGGCCAGTATAAGCGCCAGCCCTCCCCTGACAAATCCGCCAAAAGGCCTAAGTCCGCGCTCCCCGCACCCGCATCACGTTCCACCCGCTCGCCGCACACCCTCCCGCCTTCAGGCAAAATTCGCGTTCAGACTGAATTAATGTGTCCCGATCCAAAATGATAATGAGAGACAAGGACAGAAACACCATGCGCGTACTGCTGGTCGAAGACGAAATCAGGCTCGCTGAAAACCTCGCCGCCGCCCTGCGCGACGCCGCCGGCTTCGCCGTGGACTGCGCGCCCGACGGCCAGGCGGGTGACGAACTCGCCCGCGCCGTCTCCTACGACCTCATCGTCCTCGATCTCATGCTCCCCCGCCTCGACGGCCTCAGCCTCCTCCGCCGCCTCCGCGCCCGCAACGATTCCACCCCCGTCCTCATCCTCACCGCCAAAGACGGCAAGGCCGCCATCGTTCAACTCCTCAACGCCGGCGCCGACGACTACCTCTCCAAGCCCTTCGACCTCGGCGAACTCATGGCCCGCGCCAAAGCCCTCATCCGCCGCGGCAAAGGCGCCGCTCACCCCACCCTGCGCGCCCTCGACCTCGAGCTCAACACCCTCGAACAGACCGTCCGCCGCGCCGGCACCCTCGTCGACCTCTCCCCCACGGAATACCGCATCCTCGAATACCTCATCCACCACCCCCGCAAAATCGTCTCCCAGCGCGAACTCCTCGAACACCTCTACGACTACAACTGGGAACACCACTCCAACGTCATCGAGGCCCACGTCTCCAACCTCCGCAAACGCCTCGGCGCCGCCCTCCCCGGCGGAGACCCCGTCATTGAAACCATGCGCGGGCGCGGCTACCGCCTCGCCGCGGCCGACCTCCAGCCCGAGGCCGTCCGATGATAGCCAGCGCCCACCTCGGCTCCCGCTTCACCCGGCTCCTCCGCCCCCGTTCCATCGCGGCGCGCCTCATCCTCGCCGTCCTCGCCGTAGAAGCCCTCTCCGCCCTGCTCGTCGTCTTCCTCTCCTACGGCTACGAACGCCACGCCCACTTCACCGCCTTCGCCATCATGCTGCGCGGCCGCGCTGACTCCGTCCTCGGCGCTGTAGAAGATTCAGAAGACGCCCAGGACAACGTCATGCTCAACCAGGCCGACCTCCGCCTCCCCTCCGAAGACCTTTGGGAAGCCTCCGACGAGTCCGGCCGCGTCCTCGGCCGCTCCCCCAATTGGCCCGGCCCTCCGTCCCATCCGAAGCTCGATCGCCGCGGCTTCATCCGCCTCGAACAGCACGACCGCCATTACCAGGTCCTCACCCTGCACGGCACCCGCGGCGTCGACCCCGGCGAGCCCCAGGCCCGCAGCCACCAAATCACCGTCTACTACGGCTCCCCCGTCGAACCCGTCTGGCGCGACATCCGCCTCGCCGTCGAGTTCTACGCCCTCGGCAGCCTCCTGCTCCTCCTCGTCACCGGCCCCCTCATCGCCTGGCTCCTCCAGCGCGCCCTCGCTCCCCTCCGCGATCTCGCCTCCCAGGCCGCGGAGGTCTCCGCCAACTCCTGGCACTTCATCGCCCCGCCCGAAGCCCGCTCCACTCCCGAACTTGCCCCCCTCACCCTCGCCCTCGAAAGCGTCCTCGACCGCCTCGAACGCGCCTTCCGCCAGCAGCGCCAGTTCGTCTCCGACTCCGCCCACGAGCTCAAAACCGCCGTCGCCGTCATCAAGTCCTCCCTGCAGCTCCTCGAGCTCCGCCCCCGTTCCATCCCCGAATATCAGGCCGGCCTCGAACGCTGCCTCGCCGACACCGCCCGCCTCGAAGAACTCACCGGCCAGATGCTCACCCTCGCCCGCGTTGAATCCGCCGAGCCACCCGCCCCCGGCCCGGACCACGGCGCTGCCCCCGCCTGCTCCGCCCGTGAATGCATCGAGCGCTCCCTTCATCACCTCGACACCGTCGCCGCCCTCCGCTCCGTCCGCCTCGACCGCACCCTCGATCTTCCTGACGCCGCCGCCGTCGCCCTCGACCCCGAAGACTGCTTCATCCTCGTCACTAACCTCCTGCTCAATGCCATTCAGCACAGCCCCGCTCACCGGGAAGTCCAGTTGCATTGCTCCCAGCGCGGCGCCCACCTGCACCTCTCCGTCAGCGATTACGGCGAAGGCATCCCCCCTGACGTCCTGCCCCACGTCTTTGAACGCTTCTACCGCGGCGACCCCTCCCGCAACCGCGCCACCGGCGGCGCCGGCCTCGGCCTCGCCATCTCCAAGGCCATCGTCGATCGCGCCGGCGGAGACATCGCCCTCAGCAGCCGGCCCGGGGAGGGAACCACCGTCACCGTCCGGCTCCCCACCTGCCCCGCCTTGCCCGCCGATCAGCCCACCATCGAGGCCGCCTCCCGCCCCGCTTGATTCCCTGCCCCCCGCCCTCCTATAGTGATCCCGAATCCAAACCGGCCCCGTCCGGGTCGCGTAGTCCCTTGCTCGTTACCGACGCTCCGGCGCTGAAAGCTCCATTGCCGATGTACCATTACCGGCTCTTCAAATCCCCCGAGAGGTGAATCCCGTTTCCGCCATGCATCTATCCCGAATCATTGCCCTCGCCCTCTTCAGCGGCTCCTTTTCCGCCGCCCTGCTCGCCCAGGACACTCCCAAGCCCAAGCCGGAAGACACGGAAGTCTGGGAGCCCGTTCCCCCCGTCGTCACCCCCGCTGCCCATGACTTCGACCCGCCCTCCGACGCCATCGTCCTCTTCGACGGAACCAATCAGGACCACTGGGTCTCCGCCCAGGACCACTCCCCCTCCCGCTGGAACGTCCACGACGGCGTCTTCACCGTCAGCAAGGAACACGGCGTCGGCAACATCGAGACCAAGGAAAAATTCAAGAACTACCAGCTCCACATCGAGTGGCGAATCCCCGAAAGCATCACCGGCACCAGCCAGGCCCGCGGCAACAGCGGCGTCTTTCTCGCCTCCACCGGCCCCGGCGACGACGGTTACGAACTCCAGGTCCTCGACTCCTACAACAACAAGACCTACGTCAACGGCATGGCCGGAAGCATCTACAAGCAGGCCATCCCCCTCGCCAACCCCATGCGCAAGCCCGGCGAGTGGAACATCTACAACGTGGTCTGGACCGCCCCCACCTTCAACTCCGACGGCTCACTCAAAACTCCCGCCTTCGTCACCGTCTTCCTCAACGGCGTCCTCGTAGAAAACCACTTCGAGCTCAAAGGCCAGACCCTCTACATCGGCAAGCCCTTCTACAAGGCCTACGACTCCGCCCCCATCAAGCTCCAGGCCCACGGCGACAAGAGCGAACCCCTCAGCTTCCGCAACATCTGGATCCGCAACCTGCCCTGACCCCGCCCCCCCGGGTTGCCCCGGTCTCGCAAATTGCCGCAAACGGCCCGCACCGCCCGAGAGGAAACTTTCGGGCGGACAACAGCGCCCGACCCAGGGGAATCAAACCACCCTGGAGTCACAATGAATCGAATGACAAGAACGTTCGCCCTCCCCCTCCTGGCTGCGGCCCTCACCTGCATGCCCGCCTTCGCCCAGGATCATCAGGATGGGGACCACCACGACAACAGCTCCTACCGTCACCACGACGACTGGAAAGCAGGTTCCCGCATCCAGCATGAAGACTGGGATCGCGGCGAGCGCGTTGACTACCGTGCCAACCACCTGCGGCGTCCTCCTCAGGGCCACGAATGGCGCCAGATCGACGGCAACTATGTGCTAGCCGACCGCGACGGCACCATCAGAACCGTCCGCCCCGCCCACCGCGATCGCGATCACGATCACGACAACCAGCCCCACTAGCCTCCCGCCCCACCCTGTGGCACCCATGCGGTGAGACCCTCCCACACCGGCGCGTCCTCTGCGCCGCATGTGGGAAGGGGCCACAGCCCTAACTTCCCCTCAACCTTAAGTAGTAAATCCCCATCGTCGGTGCCCCACGTGTTGCGGATCTGTTGCACCCTAAGTGAGAGGGCCCGCGACTCTCCACCGGCGTTGTTTTGCCGAAGTTCGCCCCGAGCGCACCCTTCGCGACTCAGTGCGCAACCAGCGCCTCTCAGGAACACCGTCACCCCGAGGACCAGCATCGAAGGACCCCGCCGTTTGCCTTCCGTCAATCCTCACTCGCCGCGCCGCCGTCCCGGGCAAAGGCGCGCCGCACCGCCGTCCAAAGACCTGCGGCTGTCAGGCTGAGTAACCCGGCGCGACGCCACCCGGCCGCCGTCCCATCGCCCCCCCAGCCCCAACGCCTCACCCCCGCACTTCCACCCGCACCGGCCCCAGCAGCCCCGAAGCCTCCAGCGCATCTCCCGGCTTCAACGGATTCTTCTCCGGAATCCACGTCAGCCGCTCCCCCTCCGGCAGCCCGCTATCCCGGATCAGCCGGTTCACCCAAAGATTCGCCACCGTGATCTCCAGTTCATTCCCACTCGCCTTCAACACCCCATCCGGAACCCTTACCCGCCACGGCGCACACCAGGCCACACCCAGATCCCGCCCGTTCAGCCGCACCGAAGCGATATTGCACACCCGCCCCAGCGACAGAAACACATCCCCGGCCTTTCCCGCCGTCCCCCCATCAAACCCGATCCGGTAAACCGCCTTCCCCGAGTAATACCGGATCCCATCCTCCGGTCTTGAAGTCCAGTCCACCAGCCGCTCAAACTTCGCCTCCGCCGGTCCTCCCCACTTCGGATCGAACTCGACCGTCCACGTCCCCTCCACCGTCTTCACCGGCACAAACGCCGCAAAATTCTCCCCGCTCGCCCGAGCACCCGCCGCCTCCCCGCGAAACACCACGAACCCGCTCTCGTGCGCCCCCAGCCGCACCGGCACCAGCGTCCGCCCGTCCTTCTCTTCAAACTGCGGCAGCGCCCGACGCTCTCCCGTCAGCGCATCCCACCACTCCGGCCGCTTTCCGCTCACCCGAAACGAACACGTCACCGCCGTCTCCCCATCCTCCCGGTTCGCCACAAAATAAATGTCCTCCTCCCCATCGCGCCGGTGAATCGCCCGCAGCCCTTCGCCCTCAAAATCCGCCAACACCCCGCGATTCGCCAGCACCCGCGCCGTCACCCGGTACGACGGATACAGTGAAGCCGCCTGCAGGCTCGCCGCCGTCAGCTTCCACGGAGCCGCTTCAAACCCTCCATGCTCCACCCCCGCCGCAGCCCCGCCGCCTTCACCCGTCGCCACGGTCCAGGAAGAATCACTCACCACCCGCAGCCCCCCACCCGACCCCGCCACTGCCGCAATCACTCCAAATGCCGTCGCCCCGGCATGCTTCCCACAGTCCACCGTCACCCGAATCTCGTTTTCCCCATCCTTCAGCAGCCCCGTCACGTCCAGCCGCCGCACCTGGTTCACCACGTGCCCCGCCCCCAGCCGCATCCCGTTCACCGCCACCTCATACGACGGCACCCCCGCGATCAACACCTCGGCCACATCGATCCCCACAGCATCCTTCACCGCGAACTTCCGCGTAAAAATCCGCGCGCCCGTATTCTGCCCGGGCTCATTCGACCCCGCTCCCCAGATCCACTTCGCCTCCGCCAGCGGATTCTCCCTCGCCCACCGGTGCGCGCTCCCATCCGTCACCACCACTCCGCGCCCAACTCTCCTCTTCTCTCCTTCTCGCCCCCCGCCCCACAACCGCCCCGCAATCTCCTTCACCTCCGCATCGCACTGCGGATACGCGCTCAAACTCGGCGACGCGACCGGCGGCATTCCCACGGCCGTCGCCCCCGCCTCCACCAGCTCCGCCACCTTGCGCAGCAGCCCCGGCGTCATCGTTTCCACCTGCGGCAACACCAGCACCCGGTACCGCATGCCATCGGGAAAAACAATGTCGCCCCCATCGACCGACGCCCGCGCCATCAGCGTTCCCGGCGCGCACCCATCAAAGTTGTGCCCCCGCCGGTCAGGAAACTTCCCTGCCTGAAACGCCGACCCCGGCGCCAGGAACACGTGCGGCGCGCCCTCCGCCGCCAGGTACAACACATCCGCCACAAATAATCCCCGCCGCAGCATCGCCGAACACCGCGCCACGTAGCGGTGATACGCGTGCGCCATGTCCCACCACGTCTGCGTCCGGTCCCAGTGCACTCCGTACCCGCCGTCCGGCCCCATCGTCATGCCCGGCTTGCGGTCCTCGCCCGACTGCGACTGAAAGCGGTGAAACACGATCCGGTTGATCCCCGCGCAGAACGCCCAGTCCCCCTGGTCCTTCAACGACCCCGGATGCTGCAGCCAGTGCTCCGCCGACTCCGCCGTGAACGCCTCCGCCGCAATCACCGTCTTGCCGTTGGTGTGCCCCACCGACGTCGACTCCACCACGCTCCAGTCGGTATTGATATCCCCCCACCGCGACCAGAACTCCGCCATCGGCACGTCCGCCACCTTGCCCAGTTCCAGGTCCGAACACGGGTCAAGATCATACGGCTCGAGCGCCATCTTCAATTCGTATTTCTGCCCCAGTTCCTTCAGCCGCTCCGCCTGGTTGGCGATCGTCAGCTCCTGCGCGGTCTGCCTCACGTCCCACAGAAACCGCTCCGTGGTATCGCGGTCCTTTACCACGAACCCCGCAAACGCCGGTACATACGCCGTCAGCTCATATCCGCGCCGCGCCTTGAACTCCCCGGCGAAGCCCGGCGACCAGTTCTGCGAACTCATTTCCCAGCTGTCGTAGTGCAGCGTCGTCAACCCCGTCGTTGCATGCCGCCGCGTCCCGATCCGGTCCAGCAGTTTCTTGTAATAAGCATCGAAGTGATGCTCGATCGCCGCCCGGCTGAACTTGTCCGTCTCCCACCCGATCCCCGGCTTCGGCGCCGGCCGTGTCGTCTGCGCCGTGATCCGCCGCCCCGCCCGCAGCACCACCCACTCGCCCTCGGGAATCTCCCAGTCGAGCCGTCCGTCTTTCCCCAGCTTCCCCGTCAGATCCACCACCCGCGCCGCCACAACGCACTCCTGCGCCGCCGCCTGCGGATACTCTGCCTGCCCCGGCAAAAACGGCCGCACCCACGGAACCTCGGTAAACGGCCCCAGGATCTGCGACGAATACGAGCCCCGCGTATACAGCGCCTTCTCCGCCAGGTCCGCCGTCCGCGCCTCTCCCTCCGGCGCCGGAAACGCCAGCGCAAAATCGTCGCGGTAAAAGTCCTCCCACACCCTGCGCAGCTCCGGCGTCAGCGTCTCCTCGCCAAAAAACGGCGTCCGCGGCTTCGGCAACGGCACGGTCCCGTCGAACTTCCCCGGCCCCCTCACCCGCGTCACGCTGGTCTCCAGAAACTGCATCGACTCTTCCGGCTTCACCCACGGGCCGCCCGCGCCGCACCACCCCGCGCCCGCCGCCAGCGCAATCTCCAGCCCCAGCTCATCCGCATGCCCAAACGCATCGGCAACCATCCGCTGCCACGGCTCGCTCATGAATTGCACCGGCCCCGGCGCAATCCCGATCCCTACCTCGAGATACACCCCGCCGCCGATCCCCGCGCTCTTCATGGCGAGCAGATCGGCGGCCATCCCCTCCGCCGACAAATGCCCATCCATGAAGTACCAGTACACCCATGGCCGCGCCCCATCCGGCGGATTCACAAACGCCGCATGCCCTGGAGGCGCTTCGAGAAACCCCTCCGCGCCAACCCCGCCGCTTTGGTCCGACCAATTGTCAGCACCGCCATCCGCTGCCAGCGCGCGCGGAGAACCGCGCAGGCCCAGCCCCATCAGGCTCAACGAGCCCGACTTCAAAAGCATCCTGCGCGTCCACTTGGATAGGAAAGTCATGGGGTCCCTCGTTCAGCGCAGCACTCCACACCCCACCACGCTGAATCAACCCCGTATTCTCTCGGCTGGATCCGCCCCCACGCAAATCCCCATGCCATAACCCGGCACAATGTGCGTTCACCGTCGACTGTTCACTGCCGACTTGTTCACCGTCCACTGTTCACTGTCGACTGTTCACCGTCCACCGTTCACGTCGCTGTCACCGTCCACTGTTCACCGTCCGACTGTTCACTGCCACCGTCCACCGTCCACCGTCCACCGTTACTGCATCATCTGCGGCGTACAAGGGTCATACCCCAGCGTCGCCTTCGTCACCGGCGACGGAGGTGCCGGCGGCGTCAGCCACACCGGGTTCGAAAAATCGAAAGAAGTCGGTCAGGTCCGGCTGGGCCGCATCCCGCTCTGTCAAATGCGCGCTCGCCCCGATGAACCGGTTCTCCACAAACTTGATCACCGCCGTGTGGTCCATCGGTACATGCGAAACATAGTGCCGCCGCGCAAACGGCGACACCACGAAGTTCGGCACCCTGAATCCCAGCTGCGCCGCAAACCCGTTCACCGCCGCCGCGTCCGCCGGGTTCGCTCCCGGATACGTGCTGGGCAAGTCGCAATGCACCGTCGCCACTCCGCCCGGCGGCACACACGGCATGAACGTGTCCGGATTCACCGCAATGCCCGAGATGTCAGGAATACTCCCCAGCGATGCGTCGGTATGATCGTTCGAATGCCCCGGCACCGGCGGCACATGATCGTACGGTCCGCCGCCCTCGTCGTAGCTGAAGAAGAACACCGAATCCTTCCACGACGAGCTCGCCATCAGCGCATTGACGATCTTCGCCACCGCCACCTGGCCGTCCAGCACCGACTCGCTCGACCCCGGATGCTCGTCCGTCAACCCATACCCCGGCTCGATGAACGCAAAACTCGGCAGCGTCCCGTTGGTCAAATCAGTGAAGTACTGCGCAATCGGCGCAATATGCTTCGGGTCGATACAAAATGAATTCGTGGTATCCCCAACCACGCTCGACGCCTGCGTCGGCGCCGTGCACGCCGCTCCCGTCGGGTTCTGATACATGTACTTCAGGTAGTAGTTCAAATACCCCAGCGTGGTCGCCGGATAATTCGCCAGCCCCCCTGCACACTGGTCAGGATCGAGGCACTCGCCCTGCGTCACCGAGTAATACAGCTTCCACGAAACCCCCGTCGCATCCAGTTCCTGAAAAATTGATGGGATATCCACCTTGCCCAGGTGATCGTCGCTCCCCGGGTCCAGGACCAGACCCTGCGTCGTCCCTCCCGTAAACGTTGCCACGCGGTTCGGCGTGCTCTTTGACGCCACCGGCGAAAACCACCGGTCCGACACCGCGAACTGCGAGGCCATGTAGTAGTAGTAGTTCAGATAATCCTGATCGTAGTAGCCCATCGCCCGCACCCCCGCGGGGTCGGTGAACTCGCCCGAACACAACCCCGAAGCCGCGCAGCTCTTGTCGAAGCCCTCCGCGTCGTGGGCAAACCCCGACATCGCCATCGGCCGCGAAGGTGAAAAATCATACGGGCTTACATCTCCGAAGCTCTCCAGCCATCCCGATGTCTCATCGTCCACACACGCGCTCTTCAGCTTGAACAGCGGGATCGATTGCCCCTCGTCATTCTGGTTGGTCGTCGACAGCTTGTCGTCAATTCCATCCACGTCGTAGGTCTTTCCATCATCCCCCACCGTCCATCCGTTCGCCGCGCGATACGGATTCAGCATGCCGAAATAGTTGTCGAACGTCCGGTTCTCCTGCAGCATGAACACCACGTGGTTGATCGCCTGCGTATTCCCCGTCGTCCCTCCCGTCGGGGAAGACGATGCAACCTTGCTGCCCTGGAACAGCGCGCACCCGCTCACCAGCAGCACAAGGAAAAGCAGACTAAAACTCAAAACCACTCGAAGAGGACGATCAGACTTGCAGGCGTGCAGTGTCATAGAAATATCTTTCCTCTTGCCCCGCCGGCCAACCGCGCCGCCCCGGAGCTCTTCTTAAACTGTCTACATACTCAACGCAAAATACCTAAGCCGGATAATCGAAGACGGGCAGACCACTCCCGTGCCCACCGCAGTGAGCCCTTCTTTGTAAGAAGGGGCGCTGCCGGCCCTGAGTTGCCTCCGCCAGCACACGACCTTTGGTCATACCAACCCCGCTCGTCTCCGTTACCACGGATCAAAGCAGTCATAGTTACGCTGCATGGCAATACGCCCCTCGTTGAAATGAAAGAAGATCGCAAATGAAGCTTTCATTTCCGTCCCCGCGGGCAGCGTGCCCATGTCCAGCGCGAGCACTCCACTCCACCGAGCCTCGACCGCCACGCGGTCATCCCGGGCCACTTCCGAGACGATCTCGTATCGCTGGCTCTTGAGAATCTTCACGCCCTGCTGGCTGCGTTGCAGAATCCGCTCGAGGTCGCTCTCCTGACCCTGACGGTTGAGCGCATTCGGCATCTCCACCTGGCGCACGTCAGCGGTGAAGAAGCGGCGGAGCGAATCTCCCGACTCGCCGCCTTGAAGGGCTTTCAGATACGTGCGTACCAGCTCCAGATTCTCCGCTTCTCCATCCGTCATCTGCGCCTTCCACCAGGGCCCTTCGAACTCCGTCGCGTCTCTTCCCGCGTAGAACTTCCGATTCCCTACGCGCTTATGATTCATTGCAAAAAAGGGGCTCAACTGACTATCCGGTCAGTCAATAGCGCACCGCCCGCCCCGTCCCCCAATGAAAATCAGGCTTTTTCCGCCCGATATCCCATCCCCGCCAGCACTCCCCGCATGTAAGCGAAGCTCTCCGTCACTCCCGGCATCGGATCATCCCCGTGAATCTCGTATTCCAGGTCCACGCTCCCCGCGTACTTCGCATCGATCAGCGCCTTGAAGATCTCCCGTACCGGCATCTTTCCCTGCCCCACCGCCACCTGGCTCTCCTTGGCGCTGAAATCCGCCAGGTCCTTGATGTGCATGTTATAGAGCCGCGGCCCCGCCGCGTGAATCGCCTCCACCACGTCCGTCCCCGCGCGCACGCAATGCCCCACGTCGATGCAGCACCCCATCCGCTCGTCCATCCCCTTCACCGCCTTCAGTACATCCAGCGGCGATGGAAAAATCTTGTCCTCCGGCCCGTGGTTGTGGATCGCTATCCGTATCCCATACTCCTTCACGAACTTCTCCATCCGCGGCAGCGTCGCCGGCGCCGGGTCGCCCGCCACGATCACCCCCACGCCGGCCCGCTTGGCATACTCAAACTTGCTGCGAATGTCCTCGTCCTCATCCTTGGGGAAATAGACCGTTCCCACCGCATGCAGCCCTACCCCCGCGGCCTTGTAGTCCGCCACCGCCTGCGCCTCGGCGGTCGCATCCATGGGCAGATGATCCTTCACGTCCTTGGCGTTCAGCCCCGTCACCCGCAGCTGCTTGATGAACCCCAGCATCTGCGCCCGCGTGAAATTGCGGAACGTGTAACTGGCCAGTCCCAGGCGCAGCGGACACGGCGTCCCGACCTCTTCATGCGGTTGCCCCCACCCCGCCATCACCACCGGATTCGCCGCCAAACCCGCCACCGCCGGCCAAGCCGAGCCCACCGCGGCCGCACGAACAAAATTGCGTCGGGAAACAGTTCTCATCAATGCAATGCCTCGCCCTCTGTTCCGTCCTTGCTCACTCCCGGCGATCCCCCGCCGAAAATCCTGGAACCGCCCACTCTATCAGGCGCCCCGCCCCTCCCGCCTGCACGCCCAGATCGGGAACCGTTCCATTATCCGAGCCTCGGTTAACATGCGATTAAAGACGGTGTGCCACCGTTGAAGGTGACCGGCGGAAGCAATGCTTCACCCGGCGCCAAGCACCTTGGCGCCAACCGCTTCGCGCCGGACCGTTGCCCGCTTGCCCGTATTGGCGGGCGTGACCAGGCTGCATTGTTTCTTTTTTGGAGAGCCATCATGACATTTCATTTATTCCGCCGCGGCTTCGTGTCCGCGGCCCTCTTCGCGCTCGGAACCCTCTTTCGCGCATGCCCAAAGCACCACCGAAGGCGCCATCGCCGGCACCGTCCTTGACCCCGCCGGGGCCGCCGTTTCCGGCGCCGCAGTCACCCTCCACAACGAAGGCACCAACGCCGAAATCAAGCTCAACTCCGACCCCAGCGGCTACTTCAAGGCCCCCCTCGTCCCCCCGGGCCTCTACACCGTCACCATCGATCAGCAGGGCTTTGGCCAGTACAAGGCCGTAGACGTGGCCGTCACCGTCGGCTCCCTCACCGAACTCCACCCCGCCCTCACCACCGGCTCCGCCAGCGAAACCGTCGAGGTGACCGGCGAAGCCCCCGTCCTGCAATTCGAATCGCCCGAAATCTCCGAAACCCTCACCTCAAAGGAGATCCTCGACCTGCCCCTCAACGGCGGCCGCTGGTCCGATCTCGCCCTCCTCACCCCTGCCGCCGTCTCCGACGCCAACGGCTTTGGCCTCATCGTCTTCCGCGGCATCAGCCCGCTCATGAACAACGTCGAAATCGACGGCGCCGACGACAACCAGGCCTTCTTCTCTGAAGAACGCGGCCGCACCCGCGAAGGCTATTCGACCTCCCAGATCGGGATCGCCGAGTTCCAGGTCAACACCGGCGTCTACTCCGCCGAATACGGCCGCGCCGTCGGCGGCGTCATCAACTCCATTACCAAGAGCGGCACCAACGCCATCCACGGCCAGGCCTACTTCCTCGACCGCGACAACGGCTGGGGCGCCTTCAACCCCTTCACCACCTTCACCAGCGTCACCGAGCCCGCCTCCGGCGGCGCCCCCAGCATCGTCACCGGCGTCCCCTTCAAGCCCAAGGACTGGCGCAAGCGCTGGGGCTTCGGAGCCGGCGGTCCCCTGGTCAAAAACAAGCTCTTCTGGTTCTACGCCTACGACCAGTACCGCCGGAACTTTCCCGGCGTAGCCAAGCCCGCCAGCCCCGCCGCCTTCTTCAACCAGTTCGCCGACCTCGCCCTGCCCTCCGGCGCCGCCTGCACCGCCTCCGCCACCCAGGCGAAATTCACCGGCACCGGTTCCGCCGGCGACCTCAACGCATGCGCCCTCGCCTGGCGCGTCTACGGCGGCAACTACTCCACCGCCGCCGCCCAGTATGACCAGCTCCTCTTCGGCCATGCCGTCTCCTCCCTCACCGGCCTCAACACCCCCGGCCTCCTCGACGACCTCGGCACCACCCCCCGCACCGGCGACGAAGTCCTCAATACTCCCAAAATCGATTGGCAGATCAACGACAAGCAGCACGCCAGCTTCCTCTTCCACCGCCTCCGCTGGGACTCCCCGGGCGGCGTCCAGACCCAGACGTCCAACAACTACGCCATCGACACCTTCGGCACCGACTTCGTCAAGCTCGACTACGGCATGGCCAAGCTCGACAGCCTCATCAACCCCACCTTCTCCAACGAAGTCCGCTTCCAGTACGGCCGCGAGCTCAACGACGAAGGCCAGCAGCCCCACAGCGCCTTCACCAACACCTACCTCACCAACTCCACCGGTATCCCCGTTCAGCTCATGATCCAGGGCGACCAGGGCACCAGCACCTCCAACAACGGCTTCACCGCCGGCATGCCCTACTACTCCTTCCGCACCGCCTACCCCGCGGAATGGAAAGATCAGCTCGGCGATACCGCCAACTGGACCTACGGCAACCACAACATCAAGTTCGGCTTCGACTTCCTCCGCAACTCCGACGAGATCAACAATCTCTACGAAAGCAACGGCGTCTACACCTACACCACCTTCTCCGACTTCTTCGCCGACATCCTCAAGCCCGGCGGCACCTGCGATTCCAGCCAGTCCCAGGCCGGCCTCGGCACCAGCGCCTGCTACTACGGCTTCACTGAAGGCTTGGGCACGCCGAAGTTCTCCATCACCACCGCCGACTTCGGCTTCTTCACCCAGGACGACTGGAAGGTCAACTCCCGCCTCACCGTCAACGCCGGCATCCGCTACGACTTCGAACACGTGCCGCCGCCCTTCCCCGCCCTGGTCAACTCCTCGCTGCTCACCACCGTCGCCGCCGACGCCGATCCCGCCGCCCAGATCACCAACCACCCCAAGGACCTCAACAACTGGGGCCCACGCATTGGCGCCTCCTGGGACCCCTTCGGTAACGCCAAAACCGTCATCCGCGCCGGATACGGCCTCTACTTCGGCCGCAACCTCAACGGCGTGGTCCTCAACGCCTACGAAGCCAGCGGCAGCCCCCTCGGCCAATACACCATTCCCACCGTCTTCGGCCTCACCCCCGACGGCGTCACCGCTCCCGCCTTCCCGCAGATCATTCCCAACAACGGCACCTACTCCCGGCCCAGCGTCGACTTCTTCGCCAAAAACTTCCAGAACCCCCAGGTCCACGAATTCGACCTCAGCGTCCAGCGCGAACTCGCCCACGGCACCTACATCTCCGTCGACTACGTTGGCGCCCTCGGCCGCGAGCTCCCCAACTTCCTCAACATCAACCTCAATCCCGCCACCATGAAACAGGCCACCCTCACCATCACGCCCAACGCCTCCGGCGGCGGCTGCGGTCCGGTTGCCTGCGGAACTCAGGTCAACACCAGCTACTACACCAAGTCGCTCGTCAATTCCCACTACGGCTCCATCACCGAAGTCGTCTCGAACATCAACTCCAGCTACCACGGCGCCGTCGTCGATATCCAGAACCGCGGCAACAAGTACGCCCAGTTCGACGCCAATTACACCTGGTCCCACGCCCTCGATTTCAACCAGAACGAAAGCACTTCTCCCAGCACCAACAACTGGTTCGATCCCAACGGCAACGCCCGCGCCAACTACGGCAACTCCGCCTTCAACGTCCCCAACCGCGTCGTTGGCTGGGCCTTGTTCACTTACCCCGTCCAGTCCAGCGGCTTCATGCGCTACGTTGCCGACGGCTGGCACCTCAACCCCGTAGTGCAGATTCAGAACGGACTGCCCTACTCCTACGGCGTCAGCGGCACCATCACCTCCTCCGGCTTGGGCGCCACCCCCGCTTACTCCTCCGGCGTGAACGGCTCCGGCAACTCCGCCTACCTGCTCCAGACCGGCCGCAACTCCCTCCGCATGCCCAACACCGTCGAAGTCGACGCCCGCGTCCAGAAAGGACGTCCGCGTCAACGAACGCTTCAACGTTGAACTCGTCGCCGAAGCCTTCAACCTCCTCAACTACGTCAACGTCACCGGCGTCAACTCGACCGCCTACTCCATCGGCGGCTGCAACACCGCCGCCGCCACCGCCACCTGCAACGTCACCTACCAGCCCTTCACCAACCCCACCGGCGCCCTCACCACCCAGTCCGGCTTCGGCGCTATCACCAACGCCAACTCCAACTTCTCCTACAGCCAGCGCCAGATCCAGCTGGGCCTCAAGCTCGACTTCTAGCCGCCACCCAAACCCGTCCCCAAAAAATGCCGCGGCCTCCCGACCGGAGCCGTGGCATTTTCACGTCTTCAGCGTCAGCCCCGCCAGCTAACCACGCTTAACTTGCCAGGGTTCTCCCGACGAATTTGACGCACATCCCGCTGCCTTTCACAACTTCCGCCTGGGCGGTCGTTCGATCCGAATCAGAAAATTGACTCGTCGCGCCATCCGCATTCTCACGCGTTCGAATTTGTCCGATGAAAACCTCTGCCCGCGCAATCGTCCGACCCGTGCTAAAGTGGGCTTTCCGCAGCTGGAAGCGCGTTGGGAGCATGGTCCTTGTGCAGCCTCTGAACGATGCGACACTCTCCTCGGCATCTCGGTTCCCGACCCATCCGTGAAAAGAGAGAACCATGGATCGACGTTCTTTCCTCTGGCAGGGCCTCTGTTCGTCTCTTCCGTTCTTGGCGAAGAGCGGCTTTTCTCAGCAGATCTCGGCGATTCCGGTCCCCAAACCGAGCGATGCCGGCCTCCACGCCTTTGCGCGAGAACTTGCAGGCACTATTTTCCGTCCCGGCAACCCGAAGTATGAACAGCTTCGCAAAGTCTATGCCGCCAAGTTCAACGCTCATCCCGCTCTCGTAGTTCATCCTGTCAATCCACAGGACATCCAGGCTGCTCTGCGTTTTGCCATGTCCAACCATCTGCCTCTCGCCGTGCGCTGCGGAGGCCATAGTTATGCTGGATACTCCACGTGTGAGGGCGGCCTCGTCCTCGACATGTCAGGCTTCCGCAGCATTACCTTGGCAGACGATAAGAGCTATGCCCGCCTCGGCGGCGGAACGCTGTGCGGCGCGGTGGAGATCGAAACCGCTAAGGCCGGAACCGCTGCAGTGCTCGGTCAGTGCCCCTCCGTAGGCGCAGGAGGTTTTCTTCTCGGCGGAGGGGTCGGTCCCCTCATGAGTCAGTACGGCCTTGGCTGCGACAACATCCTTGCCGCAGAACTGGTGCTGGCCGACGGACGCCAGGTCAAGGCTAGCGCGCATGAAAACCAGGACCTTTACTGGGCCATTCGCGGCGGAGGCGGCAACTTCGGAATCGTCACCTCGTTCGAGTTGGCGCTTCACTCTGTTTCCAAGGTCTTCGCGGGTAATATCACGCTTGAGTCGGCGGATCCGCGCCAGTTTCTGCGCGCATTCAGGGAATCTCTTCTTAGCGCGCCCGATGAGCTCACACTGATTGCTCTGATATCGGGCGAGCCCAATCACAAGCCGCGGATTGATATCCAGGCCTGCTACATCGGTGAGCAGGCACAGGGGGAAAGAGTGCTCGCGCCTCTTCGTCATCACCCGACGGCTGTCCACGACACGGTCCAGTCAAGGCCGTACCTTGAGCTTGAACAGATGGTCCCCTCTGATTTGCCACCCAGTTACCGAGAACGCTGCGGCGGCTTCTTCGCAGACCTTGATGACAGGAGAATCGATGTCTTCGCAGACGCCTTTGCAAGCCCGCCCCTTCCCATCGATTGCTTCCTCATTCATCTTCACGGCGCGGTAACGCGGGTGCCCGCAACGGCAACGCCATTTCCACTCCGGAGGCCCGGGATTGCCTGCGACGTTGCCGCCCATTGGATCCCGCCCGATGGTCAGCGGGCCGCTAAAGAGTGGATTGAAGCGCTGAGCACCAAACTGCCGTTCGACCAGGATGGCAACTACGTGAATAACATGGATCGCGTGGGGGAGAGCAGCGTCCGGCACGCTTACGGCGTCAACTATGCGCGCCTCCAGCACATCAAAGCGGCCTATGATCCCCACAATCTGTTCTCACTCAACCAGAACATTCAGCCCGCATAAATAAAACCCGCCACCAGCAGCAACGCGGGCATAGCTGCATTGCTGGTGATGTTTGGGACCGTCGCTGTGATGTCGTTTTGCCAGCATGCGGCGCAAGATTCCGGCAGCGCGAGCCCCTGCTTGGGGAGGGCCTTTCATAACTTCCCCCAACGCGGTAGTACACTCGGAACCGGGAAATGGCCGCCCCAAATTGCGCGACCCATGCTTGTGGGGGCACATCCAACGGTCACCAGAAGCCCGGGACGCGAATCGAATCCATCACAATCCAAAGGAGAACTGCTGTGACAGAAATTACCGCAGAACAGGCGCATCTGTTTGTCCACAACATGACCCTGGGCCTTCTCAAGAACGAAAGCCGCACCACAAAGTCCATTCTCGCTGCTGTTCCCAATGTCAACCTCGATTACCGCCCTGATCCGTGTGCTAAAACAGCCAACGAACTCCTCCGCCACATCGCCAGCGCGGACAACTTCTTTCTCAAGTCCGTGGTGGACGGGGAGTTTGTGCCGGGCAGCGTGAAGATTCCGGAAGATGTGAAGACCCCGGCGGAGACTGCGGAGTGGTATGGAAATGAGTACGCGAAGAATTTCGACGCCGTCAGCCGACTCTCGGGGGAACAGTTGATCAGGGTCGTGGATTTCCGGAGTCTATTCCAGCTTCCCGCGTACACTTTTCTCCACGCCGGGCTGTTACACGCCGTTCACCATCGCGGCCAGTTATCCAATTACTTGCGCCCTATGGGCGGCAAAGTGCCCGCAATTTATGGCGAAAGTTACGATTCTGCGGAGGCCAAAAAAGCCGCGCAAGTTCTGGCCTGATCTGTTTCGCCCCAGCCGAATCTTCCTCACCGGTGTGATACTCCCAACTCGCCGCCATACAACGGCAAATACCCGTCAGCGAGCCGTGCGGACTGCATGATCGCTGCTCTGGGCGCCTGCCAACAGATGGCTTAACGTGCGCCCTGGCTTGGATAATAGAAGGCGCGAACCTCCTTCAATTCTCCACCGGCAACAAGACACACATCGATAACATGATCCACGCCGTTAATCGTCTCCATGTCGAAAACGGTCGCGACATAATCGCCGTCGACGATGTGCTGCTTTATTTCAATACCCCTGATCAGCGGCAGAATGCTGGTGAGGAAACCCACTATCGTCTCGCGGCCCGCCAGTTTAGGCATCAGTGGCCCTTCAAACGTAATGCCCGGTGCGAACGGCACGGACGATAAGTCTCTGCGCGCCAGGCCGTTCAAATAACTTTCTACTACCGCGATGTTTTCCGATCGAGACATTGCCTCACTCTAAATCCCCTCGTCTTCTTCAATCGACTGAATTTCGATTCTCGTTGCGGTTGTGTAGTGGACCACTCTTCCCATTCACCCACCATTCGCGCCAAATAACCCCATTCTCGATCCGCCCCTTGGAAAGAAACGCAAATCCGCGCACATCTCACCCTTTCGCAGCGCGATCTTGGATGACCCGCTTGCCCATCTTTCCTGACTGACTGTGACTGCATTATGGAAGTCGATTGACCCCGAACCCATCATCGGGACCCACACCCATCATTCCCATTCAGCAGGGCTTCCAATGGCCTTCCGCGAAGAGTCGCAGCGATTCGCGCAACCGTGACCGTCGCCAGGCAGAGCACCACCTGCATGAACTCCACAGTCAGCCGAAGACGGATTCCCTCGTTGCGCGCAATCGGACTTTGCCTTCAATCGGGTAAGTGGCATTTTTGATTCCGGCCCCCTCACTCCCGCACACCGCCCATCCGCGCCACTTCCCGCCCCCGCTCCAGCGCCCGCCGGTCCACCTCCAGCCAGCGCCCATTCACCAGCTTGCGCAGCGCCGCATCCACGCTCGCCTCGCCCGGCGCCCCCGCAATCTCCACCAGCGCCCCCAGCATCACCATGTTCGCGGCCCGTGCCTCTCCCAGCTCCTCCGCGATCTGCGTAAACGCCGCCGCCAGCATCCGCACATCCGCTCGCGCGCACTCCGCCGGAACTTCCTCGCCGTTGTACAACACCCATCCCCCCGTCGCCACCGTCCCCGCAAACTTCCTCAACGAAGGCTCGTTCATCGCCACCAGCACGTTGGGCGCGCTGACCAGCGGCGAATCGATCGCCTCCGTGCACAACCGCACATGGCAGTTCGAAGTCCCCGACCGCATCTCCGGCCCGTAAGACGGCAGCCACGACACCTCCAGCCCCGCATGGAGCCCGGCCTCCGCCAGCACCTCGCCCAGCAGCAGAACGCCCTGCCCGCCAAAACCCGCCACCCTCACCTGCAGATCCAGCTTCGCCAGGCTGGTCGCCGCCTCGAGCAACGGTCCCGCGTACTCCGCAATCTCCAGCGCCTCCGCCACCCGCGCCAGCGGCAATGGCTCCTCTGCCGCGGCTCTCGCCTCCGCCGTCGCCGTCCGGTCTCGCATCACCCCCAGCGGATACGTCTTCTCCATCACGTCCCGAACCCAGATCTGCGCATCCACCGCCGACATCTTCCAGATCGTGGGGCATGGCGACAACACCTCCACCAGCGAAAACCCCAGCCCCTTCACCTGGTTCTCCACCGCCTTGCGAATCGCCCGGTCCGCCTGCGCAATCTGCCGGTTGTCCCCCAGCCCCACCCGCGCGATATACACCGGCGCATCCAGCGTCGCCAGCAGTTCGCTCATGCGCAGCGGATATCCCTCGTTCGCCGCATCCCGCCCCTTTGGCGTCGTCGTGCTCTTCTGCCCCAGCAGCGTAGTCGGAGCCGCCTGCCCTCCCGTCATGCTGTAAATCGCGTTGTTCACAAAAATCGCCGTAATCGGTTCGCCCCGGTTCGCCGCGTGCAAAATCTCCGCCGACCCGATCGCCGAAAGATCCCCGTCGCCCTGGTACGTCACCACGATGCTCTCCGGCCGGCTCCGCTTCACCGCCGTCCCCACCGCCGGAGCCCGCCCGTGCGCCGCCTGCACATTCCCCACGTCGAAGTAGTAATACGCAAACACCGAACACCCCACCGGCGAAATCAGCACCGTCCGATCCTGAATCTCCAGCTCGTCGATCGCCCGCGCCAGCATCTTGTGAATGATTCCGTGCCCACACCCCGGGCAATAGTGCGTCTGGTGCTGCAGCTCCGCCTTGCGCTGGTAGCGGTCGTAGAAGCACTTCGCCTTGCTGCGCGTCACCGCATATTCCACCGGCGTTTCAGGCATATGCAACTTCCTCCCCAACCACCGGCCGCATCTCCGCCATCCGCGACCGCACCAGCGCCAGCACCTCCTGGTGCGACGGCACATTGCCCCCCGTTCTGCTCAGGAAATCCACCGGCCTCCGCCCCTCCAGCGCCAGCCTCACATCCTCCAGCAGCTGCCCGTTGCTCATCTCCACCACCGCAAATCGCCGCGTCCGCTCCGCCAGTCGATGAAACACCCCCACCGGGAACGGATACAGCGTCACCGGCCGCAGCAGCCCCACCCGCAATCCCTCCGCCCGCGCCTCCGCCATCACCGCCTTCAAGATCCGTCCCACGATCCCGTACCCCACCAGCACCAGGTCCGCATCGGCCGTATTGACCTCCTCGGCGCGCGCCTCCAGCCGCTCCGCCTCGCGGTACTTCGCTTCCAGAGCATTCACGTGCTCTTCCAGCTCGTTGGTCCCCATCCGCAGCGAAGTGATCAGGTTTTTCCGCGTCCCCCTGTCGCCTCTCACCGCCCACTCCGGGGCCGCCGGCAACATCGCCTCCCCAGGAAACTCCACCGCTTCCATCATCTGCCCGACAAAACCGTCCGCCAGCAGCACCACCGGATTGCGATACTTGTCCGCCAGCTCAAAGGCCCACGCCGTCAGGTCCACCATCTCCTGCGCCGAATCCGGCGCCAGCACCAGCGTGCGATAGTTCCCGTTTCCCCCGCCCTTCACCGCCTGGTGATAATCGCTCTGCTCCGCGGCGATATTGCCCAGCCCCGGTCCTCCCCGCGTAATGTCCGCGATCACGCAAGGCAGCTCCGCGCCCGCCAGGTAGCTGATTCCCTCCTGCATCAGGCTCATCCCCGGTCCGCTCGACGCCGTCATGCAACGAACCCCCGCCGCCGCCGCGCCATACAGCATGTTCACCGCCGCCACTTCGCTTTCCGCCTGCAAAAACACCCCGCCGACTACGCGCATATACTGCGCCGCCGCCTCCGCAATCTCGCTCGCCGGCGTAATCGGATAGCCATAGAACGCCCGGCAGCCCGACAGGATCGCGCTCTTCAACAAGGCCTCGTTGCCCTTCATCAGCTGCTTGCGCATGTCACCGCTCCCCGGCCGTCGATCGGAACCACCGCTCTCCCCGCGGTCAGCCGCAATACGGTTATCGCCCCCGGCTCGGGACACACCATGAAACAAACCCCGCACCCCGAACACCCCGACCCCGCATACACCGCCGTCCGGTAGCCGTAGTGATTCAGCCGCTCGCTCAGTTCCACAACGTGCGGCGGACACGCCGCCACGCACAAGCCGCAGCCCTTGCACTCCGCCTCATCCACCTCGATCCGGCCCCGGTCCCGCCGCGTTTTCCCCTCTGCCCCAGCCCCCATACCGCACCCTTCCACTGGCCCGTTCCGTTCGCCGCGAGCAGCTCCACGGCCTGCCCCGGAATCTCCTCGAAGCCCGCAGTATCGTCGTCTCTGCCCACGAAGCCACGCAGTGACCCCCATCACGGCGCGCCGCAGAACCTTCCGCCAGCTCATTTGCAAATAGGAGATTTTTCCATCCGCTCAAATCCGCCCGCCAGCATCCAATTACTTAAGGAGATCCCTATGCGCGTGATTGGGAACGACTTCAAAGCCGAAACTCCCACCACGGATCACTTCGGCCGCTTCGCCAGCACCGCCTCGTGCTGGGTGGGCTCCCGCTGGGCCTTCATGTGCGCGGGCCTCGTCATCGCCGCCTGGGCGGTCTCCGGCCCCATCTTTCATTTCTCCGACACCTGGCAGCTCGTCATCAACACCGGAACCACCATCGTCACCTTCCTCATGGTGTTTCTCATTCAGAACACGCAGAACCGCGACGCCCGCGCCATCAACCTCAAACTTGATGAGCTCATCCGCGCCGTCGACAAGGCGAGTAACCACATGATCAACATCGAGAAACTAAGTGACGTCGAACTCGACACTCTCGCGGCCCAGCAAAAACGCCTCTCCGGATCGCGGCGTACCGCCTCCCGGCGCTATCCTTCCTCCAACTAAGCCCGCCTGTTTACTTTTTGGATTTAAAGAGATATTCCGGAGAACCCCGGTTCGGTCCAGATAAGCGCCAGGTCCTGGCGCGTTATAACAACTAATTCAAGGCGTATCCGCGAAGGCTCTGCGCTGCCTGCTGCCCTGTTAACGCAGATCCTTCGCGGATACTTTCCTTCAAGCACTAATAAATACGCACACCATGGCGCCCTTGTGCTCGCGATAGCTTCCCCGAGTGTATGCGCGCGGTAGCGCATACCCCTCGGAGTTAGCCCGGTCTTTCATCGTTCGTCAGATCACTTTGAGTAAAAGCAGGATCAGCACAATAACCAGGATCAGGCTTAACCCGCCGCCGCCGTAATAACCCAGGCCCGGACCCGCGCGATACCCGCCGTAGCCAAACCCAAAAATCAGAATCACCAGGATAATGATCAGAAGCATGCTTTTCTCCTTTGCCGGTTTGAGTTAGTCACTTGCCTTGCGCATTCTTCCTTCGTACGGCGATGACAGCTCCTACGTACGGCAATGAAGACGGCTGGCTGCCTTCTTTAACGACAGCACCGCGCGCGCACCAAGCCTTCCTGAGTTCGATGCGCGAACCCTCGCGTGCGGCGGTACGCCCTTTCCTTAATCCCGGCCCCACGGCTATTTGTAACGCTTGCGCCCCATCCGCAAATTCTGATTTAAGCAGCGAACAACCACTCGCTTAACCCCGGCGTCCAATTGCCAGTTGTCGGATTGAGGCAAGTTTTGGCCTCAGGAGGTAGAAGGAATGCTTTGGACGATCTTTGTGATCCTCCTGGTTTTGTGGCTGGTTGGACTCGTGAGCAGTTACACCTTGGGAGGGTTTATCCATCTCCTGCTCGTCGCGGCCGTGGTGGTGCTGATTCTTCAGCTGATCTCGGGCAGACGACCCGTCGTCTAACTCAACCCTCCGGAACTTGCGGGCGAAGTGAAAAACCAGACATCATACTTCGTCACTAACTCGTCTCCGGAATTAAGTTGGATGACCGCGCACCGCGCTGCAGGTCTTCCCCAGCTCAAAGCAGCGCCAGAACCGATGAATGTATCTAACCTCAATCACGGTTGTTCGCTAACTCCGGACAGCTAACCTTCTGGGGCCGAACTTATCCCTGGATAACTCGATGCGGTGACCGGACAACTATCCGGCAAGAAGGAACAGGTTGCGATTCTTGACCTGATCCGCGCATGACAAGCACGGAAATAATCCACGGAGGTGGAAACAATGAATAACGACAAAGTCAAGGGAACTATCGATGATGCGGCGGGCCGCGCCAAGCGGCAGGTTGGTGAATGGACTGGCGACACCGGCACTCAGGCCGACGGAGCTGCCCAGCAGGTCAAGGGCAAAGTCGAGAAGGCCATCGGCAATGTCAAGGACGCGGTGCGCAACACCACGACCCGCGCCGATCACGACGTTGTGACCGACCGCGATGTGGATGACCGTAATCGCCCCTGAAGATTAGTTCCCCGCAACACCCGGGCGGATCGGACCGCGGCCTTCACGGCCGCGTCCGGTCCGCCTTTTTGCTGTCTTCCCACATGCCTTGGCTTACCCCCGAAGGATCCTTCCCGTTCAGCGTGATTTTGCGTGAACTCTGAGCCACACCCTTTCACTCAGTTTGCAAAACCGATATTGCTGTAACCGGCATTCGCCTTCGAGGCGCTGGCGCGCGGGGTTCGGCTCCACGCCATTTCCATTACCTGCCTCGGTACCCGCCGCCCCTTCCCCCGCCGTGCCGTGCTAAACAATGATTTGGCACGGGACCCATGAAAATCTTCGGCCTCATCCTCCTACTCGCCGGCATCGCCGCCCTGGCCTACGGTGGCATCACCTACACCACCCGCCAGCGCGCCCTCAACATGGGCCCCGTCCATGTCGAACGCGATCGCCATCACTACGTCCCCCTCCCTCCGCTTCTGGGAGTGGGCGCCATCCTCGTCGGCGCGGCGCTCGTCGCCGGCGTCGGTTCCCGCAAAGCCTGACCGCCTTCTCCCGTAACCATCCTCTAACCCCCGCCGCCCGATTGTTGCGCCACGGTAAATCCCTGCCAGTGTCTTCACCTCGACATTGCCCTCCGGAAAAGAAACGCGTATAGGTAGAGGTAAGGAAAGGGCGGCCCACCCCGTGTGTCCCGCCATCCCCTTCATGTGAGGTGCGTCTTCCGCAGGGACTCCGGTTCACTGACGCTCGACGTTCCACCATCGGAGACATCCGCTTCGGAGGCTTCCGCATGGCGTGCTGTCGCACGCGTCCTTCGAAGTCCGCTGGATGCCGTCGGTTGTGCCCTCCTTCCCGCCCCCTGCGCCCTCTGCGGCTCCCCCTTGCCGCGCCTCTCTTCTGTTCCCATCTGCCACGTTTGCTGGACTGAAATTCCCGCCCTCGAAGACCCCCTCTGCCCCCGCTGCGCCGATTCCGTCGAAGCCCTTCCCGGCTCCCCCTTAAGCCCCGACCAGACCTGCCGCACCTGCCGCCTCGCTCCCCCGCCCTTCCTCCGCACCGTCGCCTACGCCCGCTATGAAGACCGCATGCGCGACGCTATCCATGCGATGAAGTACGGAGGCCTACCCTCCGCCGCGCGCCCCCTCGGCCGCCTGCTCGCCCTCGCCATCGCCCGCCTTGCCCCCGAAGCGCCCCTCGACCTGCTGGTCGTTCCCGTTCCCCTCCATCGCGCCAAACACGGGCAGCGCGGCTTCAACCAGGCCCGCCTGCTCGCCGAACACGCCATTCGCGCCCTCCGCGTCAGTCATCCCGGCTGGCGGCTCACCCTCAGCTCCTGCCGCCCTCATTCGCCTCCGCGCCACTGACAGCCAGGCCGGCCTTTCCCCGCGCCAGCGCCGCCTCAACGTCCGCGGCGCCTTCTCCGTCGCCGACCCCGCCGCCGTCGCCGGCAAACACCTGCTCCTCGTCGACGACATCTTTACCACCGGCGCCACCGCCCGGGCCGTCGCCCGCGTACTCCTCGCCGCCGGAGCCGCTTCCGTCCGGGTTGCCGCCCTCGCCCGCGCCCGCCTCCTTCAACCCGCTACCTGGGAACCCGGCCCTTCCATAGAGACGAGCCCGGCCGGCCTCGACCCCGCAAACCTCCTTCCCCACTCAACCCCCTTTGATCCAGCCAACCCCGCCAACCCCGACTCCGCAAGCCTGCAAGCGCCGCCAACCAACGATCTTTTTCACGAGGGCAACGAAGATGTCGCTGGGTAAAGCCATGATTCATGCACGCAAGCAAAAATCCATCGCCCGCTCTGCCGCCCTGGTTCACGCCGGCGAGCCCGCCGCTACACAGTCAACTCACATCCTCCAGATGCCCGTGCTCGTTCTCAATGCCTCCTACGAGCCCATCAACATCTGCGGCGCCCGGCGTGCCCTCGTGCTCGTTCTCAAAGGCATCGCCCGCACCGAAGAAGAACACGGCCTCACCCTCCACGCCCAGCGCAGCCGCGTCCCCATGCCTTCCGTCATCCGCCTTCTTGAATACCGCCGCATCCCCCACCAGACCCGCGCCCTCTCCCGCAAAAACATCCTCCTGCGCGATCGCAACACCTGCCAGTACTGCGCCGTCGTCCTGCCTTCCGGCGAACTCACCCTCGACCACGTCATCCCCCGCTCCCGCGGCGGCAACTCCACCTGGGAAAACCTCGTCGCCTGCTGCCATAGCTGCAACCGCCGCAAAGGCAACCGCATGCTCTCCGAAATCGACGACATGACCCTGCTGCGCGAACCGCGGCCCTTCTCCCTCCACACCAGCCGCCAGATCATGCGCATGCTCGGCCGCGGCGATGACCGCTGGCGCAAATACCTCTTCTATTAACCTGGCTGATTGCTTTGGGCAGACCTGCCCATGAGTGAGGAAGAAGACAAAGCGGAAGAGAATCCGACCCGCACAGCTAAAGAGCGAGGAGCCGCAGTTTTTAGGCTCCTCGCGGTGAGGATCGTACGCGAGAGGTTGTTCGGTCGCCTCTTTTCGCGATCTCAGAATACCAAGAACCGAGCCCGTTCAGACCCCTCGTCCCTGCACCTAAAGTGCTACGAGTGTTGACGTTTGCTCGGATTGACAGATGCCCGCCGGCTCACCTTCCCCGCGCGCAGTCCAGTTCCTCGGCTGATAAATACAGCAGGGCTCCTGCGCCAGGGGATCGCCCGTCACGGCATAGGCCCGGGCCCGCGATCCACCGCAGATTTCTTTGTACTCGCAGGCCCCGCACTTGCCCTCCAGCCGGCTCGTGTCGCGCAGCGCCTTGAAAATCGGCGCGTTGCGATAAATGTCGCTCAGCGGAGTTTCACGTATGTTGCCCGCGTGAATGGGAAGAAAGCCGCTGGGGTAAACGTTCCCGGTATGGGAGATGAACATGAAGCCCTTGCCATCGTTCACCCGGCGTGTAGCCCATCCCCGGTTCCGCGTCTGCGCGTCGGCCTGCGGCGCTCCCGGCTCATACTCGGCCGCACGCAGAAGAGCATCCCCGCCCGCCCCGCCCCCGCCCACGACTGCACCAGGATGTCCGTGTCCCATCTTCCGTTCTTCGAGGTTGTGCTGCAGCAGGTAGCGGCGATAGTGCATCGCTTCCGTGGTTTTGATCTGGAAGTTGACCCGATGCGACAGCTCGTAAATCTTGCCGAACACCTGTTCGAATTCCTCGCCCGACAACAGGTCCCCAAGCTGCCCCCGCCCCACCGGAACCAGGAAAAACACGTTCCACATCACAATCGCCAGCCGCTCGAACAGCGCGCACAGGTTATCCAGATCCCCCGCGTTGTGGCGGCTGATGGTGGAGTGCACCTGGATCGGAATGCCCGCTTCATTGGCCCATTCCACCGCCTGGATCGTGCGCGCCCATGCCCCTGAAAGCCCCCGGAATGCGTCGTGGATCTCGGGTGTTGACCCGTCCAGCGAAATGCCGAGCCGCACCACCCCCGCCTCCTTCATCTTGAAGATCGCCTCCCGCGACAGCAGCGGCGTGGCGCTCGGCGTCACCGCCACCTTGACGTTGCGCGAAGCAGCGTAGCGGATCAGCTCGAACACATCCCCCCGCTTGAGCGGATCCCCGCCCGTGAAAATGAAGATCGGCACCTGCATATCCGCGATCTGGTCGATAAGCGCCTTGCCCTCCTCCGTCGAAAGCTGGTCAGGATGAGCAATCGGCTGCGCCGCGGCCCGGCAATGCTTGCACGCCAGGTCGCAGGACTGGGTCACTTCCCAGATCGCCAGAAACGGCGTTTCGTCGAAGTTCAATCCCGCCCGGGCGGGAATATTGTGCATCGGCTGCATAGCGGCTCCCGTGGAATCAAAGCAGACATTCGACCCGTTGCGCATGGAATTCAGGGAAGTGCTAGGATTCCGTATCAAGAAGAGCAGTCGTGGGGCTCACCCCGCTGTGATTAGCATCACGTTCCAACTGACTTTACTCCGGCGTAGAAATGGCTTCGCCGGAATTCCTCCTCCCAGGCAGCGTTGTTCAGGTCGAGCGCAACAGAGTGTTGCACTCCCGCAATCAAAAATGTGAGAATGCTTCGTCACGAAACGTGGGCGTGACCGTGGTCACAGACAACTGTCATTGCCCGTACACACGATAGGCAGACAACGTGTCCCCTTCTGTTCTCCGCACCCTCTGGAGGGTCCTATGGCAACCGTCTTGAGACCGGGGTGGAGCAAGCCGTCCACCATCCTCTTCGCTTCCGAAATCCCCGCCAATGAGAAGGCCTTCGCCTTCGCGCTCGCCCAAGCTTCCGAGTTTGGCGCCGACCTCATTCTCTTCCACGCTTATGACACCCTCGTGGTCTCCGCCTCAGAGACCTCGGGCATCCGCTATTACGACTACGCCGCCGCCGCGCGCATGGAAATCCAACGCCTCGAACCCATGAAGGAGCGCGCACGCGCCGCCGGTCTCCGCTGCGAAGTGGTCGTGCGCCCCGGTCTGGCCGCCGACCAGATCCTCGCCTACCTTCGCGAACGTGAAGTAGACCGCATCGTTATGGGTACCCACTCCCCCGGTCCCATCGGCAAATTGCTGGTCGGATCGGTGGCCGAAGCCGTTCTGCGCACCTCCACCGTGCCGGTTTGCATCGTCGGCCCCGACGTGATTGATGGTGCCTACCATAACTACTCCACCCGCACCATCCTCTCCGCCGTCAGCCTCCTCGACACCAGCGTCGTGGTAGCCAGCTTCGCCGCCGAGCTCGCCGCCCAACACAACGCGCGGCTCATTCTCCAGCATGTGATCAGGCCCCAGGAGACCCGCGAAGTGTTGTCCGGCCGCACCGTCGAAGACATCGAGATGGACCTGCTGCATCTCGTTCCAGCCGAATTACAAGGAAAAGTCCCCACTCAGTCCGTCGTGGTCCCCGGCGATCCCACCGAAGAGCTCCTCTACCAGGCCCGCGCCCAGCAGGCCGACATGATCGTCCTCGGAGCCCAGGGAGCATCCGCGTTCGCCGCAATCACCCGCCATGGCGTGGTGTACAAGGTGCTCGCCCATGCCCATTGCCCGGTGATGACGCTGTCGCCGGCGGTGTTGGCACAGAGCGGCGCGACCGGAGAAAGGGTTTCTTCGGTAGAAACCTTCCTCGCCGGCGTCATTTAACAACGCGGCCCGGTTCCATCAGCTCATTCATCCAATCGCGGAGCCTCCGGGCTCCGCGATTCTGTTTCTTCCGCGATTGTGTTTCTATTGACAGATCCCGCAAGCAGTCGCGGCCTGCCGGCTACTTGACTGGATTGGCCGCATCGGCGCAGAATTCTTTCCGGCTGAGAACAGGCAATAGCTTCGGGATCGGCGCAGCTTCCCTCCTTCAAGCGCAGTCCTCAAAAAAAAATCAGCAACGCCCTGCCTTCGCCGCTAGCCGGTCACTCGCATTTCCCTGCAATCTGGTGTCGCCACTCTGCCCCATCCCTGACACCGTGGAGACCACAAATGAAATCGATTCAGCTTGCCTGCATTGCCTTGGTTCCGGCGCTGGCCACCGCCACGCATGCACAAACCTACAAAGTGATGGACTACTTCAACACCAAGCCGTCATCTCCCCTCGCACCCGGCATAATCGCCCAGAGTCGCGGCGGCGACCTCCTCACCACTGCATCGGATCAATCCGCCGACCTCCTTGGAGTGGCCTTCCGGGTCACAACCTCATCCGCCTTGACCGTCGTTCATCAATTCAGCCAGGCCACCGGTAGCTTGCCGACCGGGGGTCTCACCCTGGGCCGCGACGGGCAGTTCTATGGGACCACCGTCTTCGGAGGCCCTACCGATGGCGGCAGCGTCTTCCGCATGACTCCGGACGGAACCGTCACCACTCTCCATCAGTTCGATCGCGGCGTCGATTCCCTTCCCTATGCCCCGCCGGTGCAGAGCATGTACGGCGACTTCTACGGAACCACCTACGGCGACGAGGCCGATCCCCGTGCTGCCGACACCGATCCGGGGACGATCTACAAAATCGACAGCGCCGGTAACTACACCCTCCTCCATACCTTCACCGGAACCGACGGGGCCAACCCCGGCGCTGCCCTCGTGCAGGCCGACAATCTGTGGTTCTACGGAACCACGGAGCATGCCGGCCCCAACAACGTCGGCACCATCTTCCGGATCGATTCGAAAGGTGACTTCCAGGTTCTCCACAACTTCAACACCGGTGACGGCGGATATCCGGGCGCAATCCTCCAGGCCAACGATGGCAACTTCTACGGCGCCACTTACCTCGGAGGGTTGTATAACCAGGGCGTGATCTACAGAATGACCCCCGATAACAAGGTGACGGTCCTCTACGCCTTCACCGGAGGAAACGACGGAAGCTCACCCGGTGCGGCTCTTATCCAGGGATCGGATGGGTATCTCTACGGCACCGCCGGGGCGGGCGGCCCGAACCTCGAAGGAGGCACCCTCTTCCGCATCAGCACCACTGGCTCTGGTTTCACCGTCCTGCACAGCTTTCACACCGCCAGCGGCATCACGCCCGCTACGTTAATGCAGCACACCAACGGATTCTTCTACGGAGACACCGATGCCGGCGGCGTGTTCAACGGAACCTTCTACCCTGGAGTCTTCTTCCGCCTCGATATGGGCCTGTCCCCATTCGTGAGCTACCTCACCACCTATGGCCGGGTCGGCACCACGGTTCAGCTTCTCGGCGATGGATTCACCGCCTCCAGCCAGGTGTCATTCAACGGCGTACCGGCCACCCAGATCAGCGATGTCGAATCCAGCTACTTGAAAGTCGTGGTCCCCCCAGGAGCGACCACCGGACCCATCACCGTCACCACCACCAAGGGAACCCTGACCAGCAACAAGGTCTTCGTAGTACATCCCTAGCTCTCTTCCCACATGCAAACCCGAACCTCCCAGGTCCCCAATCCGGGGCCTGGGAGACCAGCCCGCATCCCCCTCATTTCCTGCACGCCCGCCCGCCGCAAAGAACGCTCGTGATCCCCTTGCCCTCTTCAATGCTGTAAATGCGATCCGCGGCAGGCAACTTCACCGTCTCCACCTTGCCCGACGGCCAGCGGATCTCCGCCGACCCCGCGTCCGTTGCATCCCCCAACCCGAAGTGCGCCCGCGGATCATTCGACGAAATGTAGCTGCCGCCGCTCACCACATCCTCGCGCTGCCGCATGCCGTTCGCTCTTACATAAACCGTCGCGCCCACAGCGTCGCGCGGGCTCTTCGGGCCTCCCACCAGCCTCAGTTCCACCCAATGATGCCCATCCGGACTCACGTTCTTCAACAGCACCGGTGGCCCGTCGATAGGGTTGATCACCACATCGATCTTCCCGTTGTTGAACAAGTCGCCAAACGCCGCCCCGCGCCCCGACGTGAGCGTCGCCAGCCCCGATCCCCTGACCGGCGGCACATATTCAAACTTCCCGTTGCCCAGGTTGCGATAGAGCAGCGGCCTCTGCGCGAAGGTCGTGCCCCAGTCATGCTGATCGACCTCGGGATAAACATGGCCGTTGATCATCATGATGTCTTTGAAGCCGTCGTTGTCGTAGTCGAGAAAGCCGTCGCCCCAGCCCACAAACGGAATCGCCGTCTGCACGATGCCCGCCTGGTCGGCCACGTCCGTAAAACTGGCTGCCTTCAGCCCGCCCGGTGCATCCGTGTCGCCGTCGTTATGGTAAAGCGCCTTGAAGTCGTCGCTGAAGTCGGTCACCAGCAGGTCGATATTCCCGTCGTTGTCGTAGTCGCCGGTAGCCAGCCCCATCGACGCAATCTCGCGGCCGTCCTTGTTCAGCGCGAATCCCGACACGTACGACTGATCCTCAAACGTCCCGTCGCCCTTGTTGATGTACAGATAGTTGGGCTCGGAATCATTGGCCACCAGCAGATCGACGCGGCCGTCATTATTCACATCGATAAAGGTGGACGTGAATCCGTAATAAGCGTTCTTATCGGCGACGCCGGCCTTTTCACTGACCTCCGTGAACGTCCCGTCCCCGTTGTTGTGGAACAATGATCCGGCTCGCCCTGCAGCCCGTGTGGACCGCACATCACCGGCACTCCATGAAGCTGGCAGAATGCCAGCGCCACCGACCCATCGGTCGGCGTTGGCTGGTGGGCCACGTCGTAGTGCACATAGCCCGACACAAACAAGTCGAGCCGCCCGTCGCCGTCGTAGTCGCCCCACGTCGCCCCGTCCGACCAGTTGCCGAGCGTCACGCCCGCCTTTTCAGCCACGTCCGTAAACGTTCCGTCATGGTTGTTGTGGAACAGCCGATTCTTGCCAAAGTTGCAGACGAAAATATCGGGCCAGCCATCGTTGTCGTAATCGGCTATAGCCACGCCGAATCCCCACCGGTCGTTGCCCACTCCGGCCTTGGCCGTAACATCGGTAAACGTCCCGTCATGGTTGTTGTGGAACAGCGCCGCATGGGGCGCCTTCCCCTTGCCCGCAAGCGCGTCGTAAGTTGACCCGTTCACCAGGTAGATATCCAGCCAGCCATCATTGTCGTAGTCGATCAGTCCCACGCCCGACCCATCGGTCTCGAGAATGTATTTCTTCCCGGCCGTGCCCATCACGTGTTCCCAACTTGCCAGTCCTGAAGACTTGCTCGCATCCTCAAAGACCACCGGCCCCTTCTCCACGAACCCACCCGCGGTGATCGGCCTCTTCTCGTTGTCGTAAACCGGCGCGAAGTTCCCCGCGGATGAGATTCCGCCCATGCCCGGCGAGGGCTGCTGTGGGCCCGCCACGGATTTCGGCTGCGCCGTTTTATCTGCGGGCTGCTGCTTCGGCGCGGGCGATTGCTGCGCGCCACCCGCGATGGGCACTGCAAGCACCGTCGCCGCCGCCAAAATCCGGAGTACGCCGCTCGCTGCAGATAACCGAACGTGCCGCGGCAAGACACGTTCCCGGCACTGCCCGCTTCACTTCGCAGCGCACTCTTTGCCGTCGCACAGCGCCCCGGTGATTCCCTTGCCTTCTTCGATCGTGTAGATGCGGTCCGGCGCGGGGAGCTTCACCGTCTCGACCTTGCCCGACGGCCAGTGAATCTCCGCGGCGCCTGCGTCCGTCGCATCCCCCAGCCCGAAGTGCGGCCGGCGATCGCTCGCCGAAATATAGCTCCCGCTCGACAGCACGTCCTGGCGCATCCGCATCCCGTTGGCCTTCAGATACACCGTGGCGCAGGTCGCGTCTTTGGGGCTCTTGCCATTGCCCGTCAGCTTCATTTCCACCCAGTGATGGTGGTCGGGGTTCACGTTGCGCAGCAGCACCGGCGGCCCATCGATGGGATTGATCACCACGTCGGTCTTGCCGTCATTGAACAGATCGCCGAACGCGGCGCCGCGCCCCGGCACGACCACCGCCAGCCCCGTCCCCTTCACCGGCTTGATGTACTCAAACCGGCGTCCCTTGCCCGGAGCCGTTTCAGCAATGTTGTGAAACAGCAGCGGCCGTTCCGCGAAACTGGTGCCCCACTCGTGCTGATCCACCTGCGGGTAAACATGCCCGTTCACTTCGAACAGGTCCAGCCAGCCATCGTTGTCGTAGTCCAGAAAACCATCGCCCCATCCCACAAAGGGAATGGTCGTCTGGGCGATCCCCGACTTGTAACTCACATCGGTAAAGCTCGCGTCCCCATCGTTGTGGTACAGAACCTTGTAGTCGTCGCCGAAATCGGAAACGAATAAGTCGATGAGCCCGTTGTTCTCGTAATCGCCCGCCGCAATGCCCATCGACGCGATTTCGCGCCCGTCCTTGTTGAGCGCAAATCCGGAGATGTAAGACTGGTCATCGAACGTGCCGTCGCCCTTGTTGATGTAGAGATAGTTCGGCTCCGAATCATTGCCGACCACAAGGTCCGGCTTTCCGTCCCCGTTGATGTCCACAAAAATGACGGTGAACCCGTAGTACTTGTCCTTGTCTTCCACCCCCGCCTTGGCCGTGACATCGGTAAACGTGCCGTTCCCGTTGTTGTGGAAGAGATGGTCCGGCTCCCCGGGCAGCCCGCGCGGCCCGCAGTTGACGCTCGCGCCGCGATACTGGCAGCTGGCATAGCCCACCGCCTTGCTCCCGGCGATCGGCAGATTCTCCCTGTCAAAGTGAACGTACCCGGAAACGTAGAGGTCGAGCAGCCCGTCCCCGTCGTAGTCTCCCCAGCTCGATCCCGGCGACCAGTTGCCCAGCTGAACCCCCGCTTTTTCGGCGATATCGGTAAACGTGCCGTCGTGATTGTTGCGATACAGGCGATTCTTCCCGTAATTGCCCACATAAATGTCAGGCCAGCCGTCGTTATCGAAATCCGCGATCGACACCCCATAACCCCAGCGGTCATTGGCCACGCCCGCCTTGGCCGTCACATCGGTAAACGTGCCGTCGTGATTGTTGTGGAACAGCGCGGAGTGGGGCGGCTCTTCCTTGCCGTCAAGAGCGTTGAACGTCGACCCGTTGACCAGATAGATGTCCAGCCACCCGTCGTTGTCGTAGTCCAGCAGCGCCACGCCCGAGCCATTGGTCTCGACGATGAAGTCCTTGGTCGGAGTGCCCATCTTGTGCACCCAGCCGGTGAGCCCGGCCTGCTTGGCGATGTCCTGGAAAACCACCGGCCCTGAGTCCGCAAACCCGCCTGCCGTGATGGGCCGTTTCAGTTCGTCATAAACAGGAGCCGCGCCCAGCCCTCCCGCGATCCCGCCCATCCCACCCTGGCCGGGTTTTTGTGCAGCGCCCGCGGCCGGCGGCGCCTGCTGCGATGAGCCAGGAGCCTGCTGCGCCCGGGAGTCGGCAGAATGAAGAACACACAAGATCACAACCCCGCAGAGCAGCCCACGCACACCCAAATCCAGCTATCCCTCCACCGATGGAAGTGTATCGTACCTTCGGTTGGTAACTCCCGTTGCGCGCTGGCGGGGAGCCAGCCTACCGAAGGGGATTATTCCCCTTCGTACTCACCGCGTTGAGATTCAGGTGAAGCAGCTTCACCGGATCGAGGTAAGCCCCCTGCCACCGAACCGCCCAGTGCAGGTGCGGTCCAGTCACTCTCCCGGTCGCTCCGCTCAGGCCCAGCCGCTCCCCCGCGTTCACATGCTGCCCCTCCCGCACGTCGATGCGGCTGAAGTGCATCGACAGCGTGAACAGCCCCATGCCGTGATCGATGATCACGCAGTTGCCCTCGTAATAGAGCGGCCGCGCCAGCACCACCGTCCCGCTGTTCGACGCTCGCACCGGCGTTCCCGTGGCGGCGCGAAAGTCGGCCCCCTTGTGGACGCTGGCCAGCTTGCCGTTGAACATGCGCCGCGTCCCGAAGCTGTCCGTCGCGGTGGCCGGGACCGGCGCACGGAAACTGCCGCGCCACAGCGGTTCAGCGGCGCTCGCAGCAAAGATTCTTTCCTTCAGCTTGGACTGCGATTCGATCTCTTTCAAAGCCTCCGCCGACGGTTCGACGAATTGCGGTGCCACGCTCAGCGACCCGGTCCGATAGTGAGCCGGATGGATAGCGATGGTTTGAGACAGGTCGGCGGAGCCGGATGCGGATTTGGCGCTGATCCGAAGCGTGGACGGACCGGGGTGGGCTTCCACATCCACTCCCGCCAGCGCCATCCACGCGCCCCCGCCTCGAGCCCGGAAAAAGTCGATCCTGCGTCCCAGCCATTCGCCCTCAACCGACGTCGCTTCCGGAGCTTCGACCCGTATAAGCTCGGGCGAGCCCGACTCCACCATCGCCGGCGTGACGGTGACAGCCGGATCTGCGGAATGGGCCAGGACAGGACTGACGAGGACAGCGAAAAGAAGCAGGGCGCGGCCGGGCATGGCTTCAGCATAACGGCTGCCGGATCAGCCAGCCCGCTGCGCTTGCACTGGCGGCAATGGCAACTGCAAGATCAGGCCGTAAGGGCCACTTCGCGAAGCACGCCCAGCGGTTTTCCCCCGCGCCGCGCTTCCTGGTAGCCCGTCCCGGAACGCCCGGAATAGGCTGCGGTTTCAGCCGCATGGTCCTTCATCAATTCCTCGATGCGGTCCGGCGAGAACCTCCATGCGTTAGGCAGCGTCTCGGTGCGCGCCACTCCGTCGAACGGCGAAGTCCACTCATAGGTCTCATGCAGGATCGCGTCGTCCACTCGTTCCAGGCAATCCAGCATCCGGCGCGCGATGTCCCACGGAGCCGCCAGATAGATCCGGGGCAGCTGGTCGAGCGGAATGCTGTCAAACTGGACCAGGCAGCACATGGCCCGCGACGCCTGGCTGTTCAGCCACATGTCGATCGCGCTCTGATGATCGGCGCGGCGGGATTTGGATCCATGGGGGCCGCGCAGAAAAGGCTGAACCAGATCCCACCGGCCATTGTCGCTGGCGCGGACCGACATCTTCAGCAGCGCTCCCGCACGCGTCACCGCAAGGTCAAAATTCGGTTTTTCGTGGGCTGCCTGCGGCAGAATGTCATAGCCGGAACGTACAAACTGGGCCGCGGCGATACCTTCGGCGCCAAGCGAGATGGATCGGGAAGAGAGCCGTCCGTGAGAGGCGGGTACCGACATTTCTATTTACTCCTTTAGCGGGCGGCGCCCCGACCGAAACCCATCGAGCCGATCAGCACTTTTTAATCAGGAGCCTCAAAGGCGTGGGCGAAGTGGAAGAATGTGGACCACCGCGCGGGGCCGGTCAAGAGCCCTGAATACCCGTAAGTAATTTTATTTCTGACAAAACTTTACACCGATTCCCGTCGAATTGGGTAGGTAAGCACCATATTTTTCTCCAGGACCCGGTTATTCAGTTGTATCAGGTGACTTCAGTTATATGCGAGTGCTCATTTTCAGGATGTGATCTAAATCACAACAGTCGCTGCCCCGGGTCAGAGGTTACCGGCTGACCTCCGCCATACCGCGCGATAGCTTGCCCGAGGCCCGATGTAAAGAAAGGGAGAATTCATCCGCAGTTCATCTCCCTCGTGTATCGATGGCTGAGTCCGCCCATTCTCCTTCTTGTTCACCCGGACGTCAACCAACTTTGGAAAGCCGGAGTTTCTCATGGCTGATGCCGTATCCGTTGCACAGGCGCTTCCCCCGGGAGCATCGTTACTCGACAAAAAGATGAAGAAGTCCCCCTCCTGGATCAGCGGGGTGATTGTGGTCGCTGCACTTCTCGGCGGCCTGGCCTACATCGGGTTTCATGTCGCCGGCGACCTCGGCAATGTCACCATGGGCAGCATCTGGCCGTATGTGCTGCTGGGCACCGCCCTGCTCATCGCGCTGGCCTTCGAATTCGTAAATGGCTTTCACGACACCGCCAACGCCGTGGCCACCGTCATCTACACCCACTCCCTCGAGCCCAACATCGCCGTGGTCTGGTCCGGCCTCTGCAACCTGTGCGGCGTTCTCACCTCCGCCGGAACCGTGGCCTTCACCATCATCACCCTGTTGCCCGTCGAGCTCATCCTCAAGGTCAGCTCCGGCGCCGGCTTCGCCATGGTGTTCTCCCTCCTCATCGCCGCCATCCTCTGGAACCTCGGCACCTGGTGGCTGGGGCTCCCGGCGTCCAGCACCCACACCATGACCGGATCCATCATCGGCGTCGGCCTCGCCAACCAGCTGCTGGCAAAATCGGCGGAAGGCACCTCGGGCGTCGACTGGGAACAGGCCACCAAGGTCTTCAAGGTCCTCCTCATCTCCCCCATCGTCGGCTTCGGATGCGCGGCCCTGCTCTTCCTCCTGACCAAGGCGCTGGTCAAATATCCGGAACTCTACGAGGCCCCCAAGGACAATACCCCTCCGCCCTTCCCCATCCGCGCCCTGCTGGTGCTCACCTGCACCGGCGTAAGTTTCTTCCACGGTTCCAATGACGGCCAGAAGGGCATGGGCCTCATCATGCTGATCCTGATCGGGACCGTCCCCACCGCCTACGCGCTCAATCACGCCGTAAGCGCGCACGACATTCAGGACTTCATCGCCGCCTCCGAACGCGCCGTCTCCATCGTCGACGCCCACGTCGACAAGAACGCCATCATGGGTGCCGATCCGCGCGAAGAGCTCACCCAGTACCTGCGCACCAAGAAGGTGCAGCCCGCCACCATGACCGCCCTCCGCGAGATCATCCACGACCTCGAAGGCGACGTCCACGCCTACGGCGACTACAAAAACGTTCCCGCCAACCTCCAGACCAACGTCCGCAACGATATGTACGTCACCAGCGAGACGATCCGCATCATGGTCAAGACCCATGATCCAAAGTTCACTGCCGACGAAACCGCGGCGCTGAACAACTACAAGACCAAGGTCGACAAGGCCACCAAGTTCATTCCCTCCTGGGTCAAGGTGGCCGTGGCTCTGGCCCTGGGCCTGGGCACCATGGTGGGATGGAAGCGCATCGTCGTAACCGTTGGCGAAAAAATCGGCAAGGAGCACCTGACCTACGCCCAGGGCGCGTGCGCGGAACTGGTCGCCATGCTCACCATCTTCGCGGCCGACAACTTCGGCTTACCCGTCAGTACCACCCACGTCTTGAGCTCCGGCGTGGCGGGAACCATGGCCGCCAACAAAAGCGGGCTGCAGTTCTCGACCATCCGCAACATCGCCGCCGCATGGGTCTTCACCCTGCCCGCCGCCGCCATCCTGTCCGGGCTTCTGTTTGCCCTCTTCCGCCAGTTCACCAACTAAAACAACTCTGCCATTTCCTTCTCCCGCCACCTCTCTCTGAGCTTTGAATCGGGGCTAAATCGATGGGGCATTCGCTAAACCGCGAATGCCCCTTTTCCTTCAGACCCCTCAGGTTGAATGAAAAACTCCATCTTTGCTTTGCCGGAGGGAGCGTGAGGCTTTCAGCCTCACGAATACGGCCAATCAATTCAGGGGGCTTCAGCCCCGGGCCTTTTCCCAAACCGCGGAACGACTTTGTCAGCCGTCCGTGGGCCATTCGCTCAACCGCAAATGCCCTCAGGTTGAATGAAAAACTCCATCTTTGCTCTTCCGGAGGGAGCGTGAGGCTTCAGCCTCACGAATACGGCCAATCAATTCAGGGGGCTTCAGCCCCGGGCCCTTTTCCCAAACCCGCAGAACGACTTTGTCAGCATTCCAAGGGCCATTCGCTCAACCACAAATGCCCTCAGGTTGAATGAAAAACTCCATCTTTGCTTTTCCGGAGGGAGCGTGAGGCTTCAGCCTCACGAATACGGCCAATCAATTCAGGGGGCTTCAGCCCCGGGCCTTTTCCCAAACCGCAGAACGACTTTGTCAGCCGTCCGTGGGCCATTCGCTCAACCGCGAATGCCCCTTTTCCTTGCTCCGGAATATCCCCGCCGGGACCGTCGGGCAAGGACAGAGACAGGGCGGGTTCCGGTAGGATAACGAAGGTGCGTATTGCCTGATGAGTCTGAAAGCCAAGCTTGAAGCCGTGATTTATGCCGCCGAGGAGCCGGTCACCCTGGGCCAGCTCGCCGCTCTGTTTGCCGCCGACGCGCTCGAATGGAAGGCGGCCCAGGACGCGGCTGCGCGCGAACAAACTGCCGAAGTGGCGGCCTCCGTTATATCCCCCACCGACCCCATGCCTCTCCTCGCCCAGGGACTCGAGTACCTCGGTCTGGCCGACACCCCGGCGGTATACGCCGAATCCGCCTCCATCCCCGATCAGGCTGCCCCGGAAAACACTCCGGACCACCCCCTTCCCGAAACCGGCGAGACCGGCGAAGTTCCCGGCGAGCCCGGCGAAATCCCCAGCGAGGCTCTCCCCGAACCTGCAACCACCGGCGATCTCGAGCTCACCCCAAACCCCGCTGCCGAATCTGATAACGGATCCGGCGCCGCCCCCGAAGTAGTCGACATCGAAGCCGAGGCCCGGCGCCTGGCCCGTCAGAGAGATCGCGAAGTCAAGGCGATTTTGAAACACCTGCTCGACGAACTGGTCGCCGCCTCCGCCTCCGACGGCCGGGGTGTGGAAATCCGCGAGATCGCCGGCGGATACCGCATGGCCACCAAGCCCGAATGCCACGACGCGGTGCGCATGTTTGTAAAAAGCCTGAAGCCCGTGATGAAGCTGTCCCTCCCCGCCCTCGAAACCCTCGCGGTAGTGGCCTACAAGCAGCCCGTAACCGCCCCCGAGGTGAACGAGATTCGCGGCGTGGAATCGGCCGGCGTCCTCGGCTCGCTGCTCGCCCGCAAGCTGATCGCGACCGCCGGCCGCAAACAGGTCATCGGGCGCCCCATCCTCTACAAGACCACCAAAGAATTCCTCATGCGCTTCGGCCTGAAAGATGTCAACGAGCTGCCGTCCATGGAAGAATTCGAGAAAATGGCGGAGATCGAGCTCGACGAACAGTCCGGCGACGAAGCAACAACTGCCAGCCAGACAGCCTTTCCGGCCGGCGCCGCCTCCGAAGGCGAAGAGCTCCTCGCCAATGTCGAGGAAAACGACGAGGCCGTTCTTGAATCCAACTCCCCTGACGGTGAAGAGCTGGCCGGAACAGCGGAGATCGCGTCCCGAACGGCGGAGAAAACTGAAACAGCGGCGCAACCCGGTCCCGCGGACGACAGCGCGATGCTTGAAAACGATGATGCGGCGGATGAAGCGATGGGCGATCCGGCCGAGTTGAGTGCCGAGGAGCACGCGAGCCAGCCCGAACACGCGCCGCGGGAGCACGCGCCGCAGCCGGTGGGCCCAGAACCCGAGCAGGCAGAAGACGAGGCTTCCCGAGATGATCAAGAGAGTCAAAAAGAGCGCTGAAGAATCCCCAAGCGGCGAGCCCGCGCAGTCCAACCAGCCCGCCGTCGAGCCCGTAAAATCCGGCGACGCAAACCCCGCCGGCGAAGCGAAAATTGACGCGGACGCCGACGCCAGGATGCAGTCGGAGAGCCCGGCTGTTCCCCAAAAACGCAAAGCCGCCGCCAAGAAAAAATTGCCCGCGACGAGCGAAGAGCCCGCCGCGTCTCTGCCCCCTGCCGAAGCGAAACTGGACTCCGAGGCCGAAGCCCGCATGCAGACCGAGAGCCCTGCCGTGCCCAAAAAGCGCAAAGGGTCCAAGAAGTCCGCTTCCGAACAGCCTGCCCTGAACTTCACCGAAGAGCCCGAGCACGAAACCGGGCCGGCGGTGCGGGCCCGAACTGCGACCCCCTCTCCGGCCACAGACGATGGCGCCAAGGCGGAAGCCGAATCTGCGCAAGTCGAGGCCCAGGCCCAGGCCGCCGACGCTTTCGAAGAAGCCTTCGAAGAACGCGTTCCGGCCAGTCGCCGCGGACCCGTGACCGTGGACATCGAACCCGCCGGCATCGTGGTAACCGAGAAAGAGTCGCCCATCGAAACCCGCACTCCGGTCGCGGGAGCCGATCCCGCCGCGGAGCCGAAGGCCTCCGGCGCAGACGAAGACGATCTCGACGACGACGAACTCGACGAAGATGAAGAGGATCTGGACGACGAGTCCGATGAAGACGAACTGGTTGACGACGAGTCGGACGAAGACGATAGCGACGAAGACGAAGACGAGTCCGAAGAGAGACGAGGACGAGTCCGAAGACGAAGACGAACTGGACGGCGAAGACGAACTGAACGACGAAGAGGAAGATTCAGCCGAATCCCGCGCCCCGCGTCCCGAGCCCAAGCTGCAGCGCCTCCAGAAGATCCTGTCCCAGGCCGGCGTGGCCAGCCGCAGGCACGCCGAGGAACTGATCACCGCCGGCCGCGTGCAGGTCAACGGAAAAATCGTCACCGAACTGGGCTCCAAGGCCGATGCCGGCCGCGACCACATCCGCGTAGATGGCAAGCTCCTCCACGGCGCCGAGCGGCTCAAATACTTCGTGCTCAACAAGCCGCGCGGCTACGTCACCACCGTCAGCGATCCCGAAGGCCGCCCCACCGTGATGGAATTCTTCGCCAAGCGCAGCGAACGGCTCTACCCCGTCGGCAGGCTCGATTACCTCAGCGAAGGCCTCCTCATCATGACCAACGACGGCGACCTTGCCAACAAGCTCACCAAGGCCGCCACCGGGGTCGAAAAAACCTATCTCGTCAAGGTGAGCGGGCAGCCCACCGAGGGAGAGTTGGACCGCCTCCGCGGCGGCGTCGCAATCGAAAAAGGAAAGCCCGGCGAAGGCCGCGTCAGAACCGCTCCCGCCCGTGTCCAGCAGGTGCGCCAGGGCGACAATCCCTGGTACGAAGTCGTCCTGATCGAGGGCCGCAACCGCGAGTTGCGCAAGATGTTTGAAGAGATCGGCCACTTTGTCGAAAAAATCCGGCGAGTTGGGTATGGGCCCCTGGTCCTCGACCAGGAACCGGGACAGATGCGCGAGCTCGATGCCGACGAAGTCGAATTGCTGCGCAAAGCAGCCGACGGCAAACTCAAGTCGAAGTCCCGCCTCCGCATAGAGCCCGAGCCTCCCCGCCGTCGGGAAGAAGAGCGCGGCGGACGCGGCCGCGACACGCGTGGCACTGGAACCGGGCCCCGGCTCGATCGCACCGAACGCGGCGCCCCTCCTGGCAGAACCCCTTCGGAAGGCGCCCGCTTCCGGCCCGCCGCAGGACAGGACAAAGGGGAAGGCTTCGCGCAGCGCCGGGCGCCGGGCGGATTTGCCGACTCGCGGCACCCGCCCTCCCGCCGGACCGCGCTCCGGCAGTTCCCGTGAAGATCGCCCCGCCTGGACACGGCCCGGCACCGCCGGCGGACCAGGAAAACCGCCCGCCAGGGAGCGCGGAGGAACGCAAGGTACCGGAGGCCGCGGCGGATATCGCCGCGACGACGCCCGCAGCGGGCCCGGCCAGGGAACATCGCGCGGGTTCGCCGCCAGGCCGCCAGCCCCCCGCCCCGCGGAAGGAGACCGCCCTCGTTTTGGAGCCGGAGCGGGTCAAGCCGGACGCTCTCAGGATGCGCGAGGAGACCGCCCTCGCCTCAACCGGCCCAGACCTGATCGGCCCGGCCCCGGCCGGACCAGTCCAGACCGCACCAGCCCAGGCCGGACTGGCTATGACCGCCCCAGACCCCCCCGCCCGGAGGCCGATGGCGCCAAGACTCAAGGCGCGCGGCCCTCAGCAAGCCGGCCCGTGCGCTCCGGATTCGACCGGCCCAAGCCGGCTTTCGACAGGCCAAAGCCCAGCTTTGATCGTGCTAAACCAGCTTTCGACCGGGCCAAGCCAGCCTTCGACAGAACCAAACCCGGTGCGCCCCGTTCGGAGCGGCCCCGCAACGACCGTCCATCCACCGGGACCGGCCGTCCCCCCCGGACCGGCGCCGGCGGTTTCGCCCCCCGCGGCCCCGCAGCCCCCCGAACGGGCACCGGAAACGGCTACAGCGGCCCCAGGACGGCGGGAGGCGCAACCTCCCGTCCGCGCAGCGAATCCGGAAGCCGCCCCGCAGCACCCCGCCCGGGAGGCCCTCCAAGGACCGGTGCGGGAGGCGGATTTGGGTCGCGGCCCGGCGGCGAGAGCCGTCCCCGAACCGGCACCGGCACCGGCGGTTTTGGCCGTTCCCGCGGACCGGGCCAGAAATCAGGCCCGGGATCGGGACCGCGCAGCGGCAGTCGCCCCGCGTCAGGACGCAGCTCAGGGCCAAGACCGGGTGCCGGCAGGCGCCCCGGCGGCGGTACCGGCCGCGGGCCAGGCGGCGGCTCGGGCCGCGGCGGCAAACGCAGCTGACCTTTCAACCCCCCAACCCAAACCGGCCGGCTCGATTTTGATCCGGCTGGAGAGGACCACGACCCGGCTCCTCGGTCACAAAACACCGTTTACGCCAGGCCGGCGAATTTCGTACCCTGTCGGCCTGCTGGAGCATCTTTAGAGACATGAGCATAGAGAAGGCTACGTTTGGGGCAGGTTGTTTTTGGGGCGTGGAGGCGGCATTCGCTGCCATGCCCGGAGTGACGGCGACAGCGGTTGGCTACGAGGGCGGATCCCTCCAGCAGCCGACCTATAAGGACGTGTGCACCGACAGCACCGGCCACGCCGAAGTCGTGGAAGTCGACTTCGACAACGAAAAGATCGGCTACGGCCAGCTGCTCGACGCCTTCTTTTCCCTCCACGACCCGACCACTCTCAACCGCCAGGGCCCCGATTGGGGCACCCAGTACCGCTCCGCCATCTTCTTTCACTCCCCTGAGCAGGAACAGCAGGCCCACGCCAAAATCGAACAGCTCACCACCGAAGGCCGTTTCAAGCCCAGGCGCATCGTGACCAGGGTGGAGCCGGCCCAGACCTTCTGGCGCGCCGAAGAATACCACCAGCGCTACCTCGAAAAACGCGGCCTGGCCAGCTGCCACATCTAGCCTCGCTCTGAGCCCGCACACTTCCCGGTTCCGGCCGCAGCATCCCGCGGCCAGAACCCTCGCCCACAGCACAACCCCGCCCCCCAACTCCGCTACACTGGGTTGGCATGACGCACGGCTGGGCACAGGCTGTGGAGGGAATCACCACGGTTCTGGCCGTGGCCGGACTTGGCTATTTCATCGCTGCCCTGCTCGCTGCCCAGGTCTTTCTGGCCGGCCGCCGCGCGCAGTCCGGATTCACCCCCGGCGTCAGCATCCTCAAATCCCTCAAGGGCCTCGACCCCGGCATGCTGGATGCCTTCCGCAGCCACTGCCGCCAAACCTATCCCGGCGAGTACGAACTCCTCTTCGGCGTCTCCTCCCTCGCCGATCCCGCAGTTGAAGCGGTCCGCCAGCTGCAGGCGGAATTCCCCGACCGGCCCATCCGCCTCGTCGAGTGCCCCCTTCGCCTCGGCACCAATGGCAAAGTCAGCACCCTCGTCCAGCTCGCGCCCCACGCCCGCCACGGCTATCTCCTCATCAACGATTCAGACATCACCGTTTCCCCGCGGTATCTCGAGCGGGTCATGGCCGCTGCTGGCCCCTCTGACCCGGCCAAGGCAGGCCGGGAAATCGGCCTCGTCACCGCCCTCTACCGGGGCCGTCCCCACGGCACCCTTCCGTCCCTCCTCGAGGCGCTGGGGATCGCCACCGACTTCCAGCCCAGCGTGCTCCTGGCCCGGTGGCTCGAGGGCGGCCTGCGCTATGGCCTGGGCTCAACCCTGGCCGTCAGCCGCGCCGCTCTGGCGAAAATCGGCGGCCTCGAAGTGCTCCTCGACCAGCTCGCCGACGACTATGAACTGGGCGCCCGGGTTTACGCCGCCGGCTACGGCGTCGCCCTCAGCCGCGAGGTCGTCGAGACCAGCGTGCCGCCCTACCGCTGGGCCGGCTTCGTCGATCACCAGCTCCGCTGGTACCGCACCGTCCGCGATGCGCGCCCCTGGGGTTACGCGGGCCTGGTCTTTACTTACGGGCTGGGCTGGGCTCTGCTCAACGTGCTCGCCAGCGGCATGAGCCTGCTCAGCCTATGGATACTCAGCATGAGCTTCTTTCTGCGCCTGGCCCTGGCCATGACTGTGGGTTCCGGAGTGCTCGGAGACCGCCAGGTGCTTCCATGGCTGTGGCTCCTGCCGCTGCGCGACCTCGTCGCGATGGGCCTCTGGGTCGCGGGCTTCGCCGGCAACACCATCGTCTGGCGCGGCGAGCGTTTCCGGGTGCGCCGCGGCCGCCTGACCCCTGCCGAACCCTCCCGCTGATCCTCGGAAAACGTACCCGCCACGACCGCTCCCATGGGACCCCCAAAGCGACAAGACACAGCCCCGAATAAGTCCCACCCCGGCCAAAGTGACGAGAGCAATTCTTGCCGGGGTCGAGACAGCCTGCTCTTCGGTAGAATCAGGTTATGACTGATCGCATGTCGCTTTCCCTGGCCCAGGCCGATCCCGACGTTGCTGCCGCCCTTCATCACGAAACCCTCCGCCAGCACGAAGGCCTGGAGATGATCGCCAGCGAAAACTTCGTGTCGGAGGCGGTGCTGGAGGCTGCCGGCTCCGTGTTCACCAACAAGTACGCGGAGGGATACCCCGGCCGCCGCTACTACGGCGGGTGCGAATACAGCGACGTGGTCGAGAACCTGGCCCGCGACCGTGCCACCGAGATTTTCGGGGCCGAACACGCCAATGTGCAGCCCCACTCCGGATCGCAGGCCAATGCCGCGGCTTACGCGGCCGTCCTGCAGGCCGGCGATACCATCCTCGGCCTTGATCTGGCCCACGGCGGCCATCTCACCCACGGCCACAAGTTGAGCTTCAGCGGCAAACTCTACAAGCCATCCTTCTACGCCGTGCGGCGCGATACGGAACTCATCGACTACGACGAGCTCGAAGCCATCGCCGACCGCGAAAAACCCAAAATGATCATCGGCGGAGGCAGCGCCTACCCCCGCCTTTGGGACTTCGCGCGCATGCGCCAGATCGCCGACAAGGTCGGAGCCGTCTATGTATTCGACATGGCCCACATCGCGGGCCTCGTGGCTGGCGGCGTCCATCCCTCGCCCGTCCCCCACGCCCACATCACCACCACCACCACCCACAAAACCCTGCGCGGACCGCGCGCCGGCCTGATCCTCTGCGGCAAAGACCTGGCGGCGGCCGTTGACAAAGCCGTTTTCCCGGGCCAGCAGGGAGGACCGCTGGTGCACATCATCGCGGCCAAGGCCGTGGCCTTCGGCGAAGCCCTCCGGCCCGAATTCAAAACCTACGCCGCCCAAACCGTGACCAACGCCAAGGCCCTGGCTGCCGCCATGCAGGAAGCCGGCTTCCGTCTCGTCTCCGGCGGAACCGACAACCACCTCATCCTCGTCGACGTCTTCCAGAAAGGCATCCTGGGATCGGAAGCCGAGAACGCCCTGGGCAAGGCCGGAATCACGGTCAACAAAAACGCCATTCCCTACGACACCAATCCGCCCCTCAAGCCCTCCGGCATCCGCATCGGGACCCCGGCTCTCACCACCCGCGGAATGCGCGAAAGCGAAATGCGGCAGATCGCCACCTGGATCACCCGCGCCCTCGAATCCCGCAACGACGATGCGGCCCTTGAAAAGATTCGCGGCGAGGTCGCCGAACTCGCCGGCCAGTTCCCCCTGTATGCGTGGCGGCGCGCAGCGGCAACCGTCAACGCCTAGTCGCTTCTTCCTCCGTCAGCCACGGCGTGCTCTTTCCAGGGCACGCCGTTTCCATTAGCGGCCTGTCTCCCGGCCACCACCGCCTGCGCAGAAATACCTCCTCCGCACGACCCCTCCCGCTTGTCGCTTCGCATTAACCATCCGCGTGTATCTTCGCCGCGAAAGCGCGCCCGGGACTGCGGCGCATCTAACTGAAGGTTGGATCCTGGCTTTCCCCAGTTAATGGGCAACGCAGAAGATGTGGGATCAGCACGCAAGGAGGAACGCTATGAAACTCGGCAAATTTGGGCTGGCAGCCTTGCTCGTAGTCGCCGCGCCGGTATTCGCGCAGCGGCCGGGCGGAGAACACGAACACGAAGGCGGTCGTCCGCCGGTCCCGCAACGCGGGCCGCAGGAGTATCACGGAACCCCGCACCAGCCTGAACAGCAGCACGATCGTCACTTCAACGACCGTCCCGGCCACCCCGACGCGCCCCACGTTGACCAGGGTCGTCGCTGGGTCGGCCATGATACCGGCCGTGAAGACCCGCACTACCGCATGGACCACGCGTGGGAGCACGGCCGGTTCGAAGGCGGCTTCGGCCCCGAACACCGCTGGAGACTGGGCGGCGGCGATCCCGGCCGCTTCCGCTTCAATAACTGGTATTGGAGCGTAGCACCCTGGGACATCGGATATGTTGGCGGATGGCAATGGGATTCCGACGACGTGGTGATCTATCCTGATCCTGACCACGACGGATGGTACCTCGCCTATAACACCCGCCTGGGAACTTATGCCCACGTGCAATACCTCGGAGAATAACTTCCCTCGCAATCGCAGTTAGCATCTTCCACCATTGATTCTGAAAACAGGGCAGGCCGCGCAGGCTGCCCTGTTTTCTTTTGTAAAAGCGCGGCGCCGTAAATCTATATAGAAACAAATGTGGCAGCGGTTTGAACCGCGCACCGGCAGACCCGCGTTCGCCGTCGCCCAAACGTACCCGAGATGGAAATTGAATCCGGTTACCTCGGAGACAGAACCGCATCGATGACAAATCCCAAATAATGAGCGAACGATCAAAGACAAGCACTATCGATCAGTGACCCCAAATTCAATGTCGCTTCCACGACCGCATGTGCAATGCTCTACATTGCTCAAGCACATTCCACCGCCCCTGCCCTCGGCGACTGCGATACGGCTCGAATAACTCTTCGAAGGAATATGCGTGCCCGTTTTCTAATTTAATTTCCAATCACCGTGGCATGATACTTGGCCCGGCACATGGAGTGTCCGGCTTGCGGCATTGCAGGGTGAAGTTTGCCGCAGTCGCAGTACGCACTCCAACTCGTCCCTCAATTTATTCAAGTCAATTGCAGTGTTTCAACCAATCTCAACGTTGGTCATGGCTCTCAACGATTGTCATGCTGCCGGTTACCGTTTCACTTCGCGCAAGCGGCCACTAACCGCGCCGCACCTGACGTAATCGCGCGTCGGCGCTAGAGGGATAACAACAGTCCGAACTTCACCCGCACGGAATAGTCCGTGCGCGTGCGTCAAAGGGATGACAATGCGAGAGTTGGAGCGCCATAAGTGAACGGCGAATGCCTCGCTCCACGCAGATAGACATCCATCCGCGTCCGCTCACTTATTACACGTGCACTGTGCGAACTCTCTTATCGCCACGCCCAAATCTTCGCGTCCTTTCGATTGCGGCGCATGAAATCCTTCGCCTGGCTGCTTGGTTCAGTCGACTTATCCAGATCCGGTGCACGTCAAACCTGCGCGATTATCTTTGATGGGCCGCAAGTCTTCTAGGCAAAAACAGGAAATGTGATTTATTCTCAAGACTATGGCGATTGATTCAATACTTGCCCAGATTGACTCGGAAATTGCAAGGTTAACTCAAGTACGTTCGTTGTTAGCCGGCGCGGGTCGTAGTGCAACAGCTGTAGTGGGACGCAAGGCGAAGAAGGGCGCAACCAAGACCGCGGTCAAGAAATCGCGCGTGCTCAGCCCCGAGGCGCGCAAGCGGATTGCAGATGCGCAGCGTAAGCGCTGGGCCGCACAAAAAGCCAGGAAGAAGTAAGCCTCGGCAAACAGGGATAGACGATGCCGAATGCGCGCCGAGGTTACAAGTGCGCTGCAGGATTTGCTTATATAGCCTCTGTCTAATATCGATCAGGTCATTGGATGAAATGCCTCCGTCGCGTTGAATGGCACGCTTATCCTCCGGTTCTCTATCCATGACTGCCCGCTCCAGAGCGATCGATCCCCATGGTTTGGCCGTAATCTTCTCTCCTCAACGGGATTCCCCATCCCGTACGCCAGGCGTGTATCTGACATAGTCTCGCTGCCCGGCGCATCTGGTTTTCGTGCGGCAACCCGCTAAGTCAGCCCTCGACGCGCCCCTTCCACCGGGGACGTTAGCGAAACCGCGACTAATCGACTTACGCTTCGCCTGGTCCTGCGTGCCACTTCCGGCCGGCCCGCCTCTCGCTTCCCACGACCGCCGTGCCCGCAGCTCACGCCCGGGAAATATCCTCAGCAAATAACTATGCGTGGATCGCCGACCGGCCTACCAGGTCTCGACCGCGAGGACGCTCGGAGGACCCGGGTGTCCTTCAATTACTTGCGTTTCAATGACCGCCTCGAGATTCTGCTGCTCCCAGTTCTTGGGAGCCTTCGCTAGCAGCGTATCTAGATACACCGGGTTGTACAGAACCTCTCCCGCAGCCTCGGTTCCTTCTTCAGAAATCCCGGCGGCGATGATCACGGGCTGCCCCGTGGTGCTGTCGTGAATGCGGGCGACAATAGCGTAGTCCCGCGACAGCTTCTGATAAGGAAGATCCCACGCTGTAGCCCACGTGGCCTGCTCGTGGCTCTTGCGATCCACCAGCACCGCCACGCCATCCTTGGATTCAAATCCAAATCGCAGCTTCTGGGTTACGCGCAGAGTCCAGATGTTGTCGAAAGCTCCGATCAGCACCGAAGGACCTTCGCGCAGTTGCGAGAACGAGGCCTCGGAAGCCGGGAGCACCCTGAACGACTTGTGCCGGGCTGCCAGCGCTGCCACCGTCCGCGTGAGGGTAATAACGTCCGCGAGCGCCAGGTGCCCGGAGTAGTGCAGCCGGAAGTAAAGCGGCTGGGCCTTGGAGTCGCGAGCCGGGCCGTCGAAAGAACTGATATCGCTCGCGTCGAGGTTGCGGGCCGGTTCGCCGAGGCAGAACGTGGTGAGGTTCGAGCTGGCCGTAACCGGCTCCCAGAAGCGGTCGATGTTGGACGGCGGCGGCGGCGGCGGCAAGGTGCGCAGCGCTGCAAACCATCCCGCCGCCAGCCCCCCGGCCAATAGGACGACCCCCAGCGCCGCCGGCCACCATCGCATTCGACGCGGCCGGGCCGGCTCCGGCGCCGCCATCTCCGCCGGCGGCGGTTCCACCGGAATTTCAGCCGGCGCGGGCTGCACCTCTGCAACCCGTTCTGCCTCGCGGAAGACGGGCACATAAGACCCCGTCGGCAGTTCGATCACGATCTCTCCGCGATGGGCGGCCTCGTAGTAGTACTGGGTGAGCCGCTTGCGAACCTCGCCCGCCGTAATCCGGACCACCGGATCCGCGTTGGCATCGTAGCTCGGCGAGCGTCCAAACACCTCCACGCCGATGCTGCGCTCCTTCAGGTTGGCGACATTGCCCAGCAGCGCCTGTTCCACCGCGTAGGCCAGCAGCGCCGGGTAGCGCTTGCTGTTGGCGAACAGCGAATGCGCCAGCAGCCGCTCCAGCTGTTCACGGATGCGCGGGGCCTCAATCAGGGACGTATGGGCCAGGGACGTACTGCCGTCGGCGATCTCCTGAGGGGGCCTGGGTACCGCGGGCATGCTGACAAACCTTTCGAGCAAACTCTTTGAGCCGACAGCCCCGAGGAAACGGCAGCCATGTCGCACCCTTCACCGGACCGCGATCAACCCGGGCCTGGAACGGATGCGATGCTCCACGCGCTAACGCTGTCACCGGTCTGTAAGGCAGCGGTTTAAGCCTCGCAATGCGTCCATCTTGGGGCCGTACGGCGTATGATACGTGGACGTACATTACTTGTCTATGATCCCGTAAGTGCCGCTATTGCTTATGCTTAATCAAGTCGCGGTCGCGGTGGTACCCGATGGAACCTTTTTTGCCGAATTCCCCCGCCCTATAGTTCGTTGCGGTCCAGAAAGTGGTTTTGAAGCGGCGATCCGCAGATCGGGCTTTCCGAAAAACGGTTCTCCCAATTCAAACCTCACTTTCATGTGATTGCGGCTCCTCGCCCCTCCGTTCGCAGGCCTGGTTGGACCAGGGTAAGTCGAACCGGGGGGCGCTTTTTTGCCTTCAGCCCGCCCGCCTCACTCCGTGCGGAGCGCCTGCAGCGGGTCAATCGACGCCGCCCGGCGAGCCGGCAGCGCACTCGCAGCCAGGGTTACCGCCGCCACCCCGGCAATCGCCACCACATAAGTCAGGGCATCCAGCGCCTTCACTCCGTAAAGCGACGAGGTCAGCTCCCTGCTCACCAGCCATGCCAGCGGCAGCCCTGCCACAATGCCGAATCCGGTGAGAACCAGGCTGTCGCGCAGCACCATCCACACCACCTGGCCCCTCCCCGCCCCCAGCGCCATGCGCACCCCGATCTCGGCGGTGCGGCGATTCACCCGGAACGCCAGCGTGCCATACAGCCCCGTCGCCACCAGCACCACCGCGAGAATCCCGAAAAACTCCGCCAGCCGGGCAAACATCAGCTGCCGGGAAATGGTCTTTTCAAACTGCGCCCGCTGCAGCATCGGTTCGATCAGTGGAACGTTGGGGTCCATCGCCGCCACCACCTTCTGCACCGTTGGCAATATCCCGAGGGCATTGCCCCGCACCCTCATCTCGATGTTCAGCGGACCCTCGCCCGGCGCCTGCGTATAGTCCCACCACGCCATCGGAATCGGCTCCTCGTCCATGCTCCGGTATTTGTGATTGCCGACCACGCCAACGATCGTGAGCCCGTTCACCTGGTGGCCCAGTGGATTCTGGCCAGGCAGCAGGGTCTGCGCAAAAAGCTCGTTCACGATGCAAACCTTGAGCGACGACGCCGTGTCTGCATCGGTGAACTCCCGCCCCCGCAGAACCGGCACCCCCAGCGTGTGGAAGAAGTCCGGGCCGATGTCGTTGTTGCGCACCATCGTGGAGTGGCCCTTGCCCGCATCGGGATCTTTCCCGTCAATCATCACGTTGCCGTTGTTCGACCACCATGACCCGATCCGTTCCTGCATCACCGCCACCGACTCCACCCCCGGCAGAACGCGCAGCCGCCGCTGCAGTTCCTGGTAAAACTGCACCAGCTCAGGTTCGGAATGCAGACCCTGCGGGTTAAGCCCGAACACAACCAGCCCGTCCGGGTTGAACCCCAATGGCACATTCTCCAGATTGCGCAGCGTGCGCACCAGCAGGCCTGCGCCCACCAGCAGCACCACGCACAGGGCCATCTGCAGGATCACAATGAACTTGCCCAGCCGGGTCTTGCCCGCATCGGCGCGGGACGTGGCCGCCGACGTCTTCAGCGCCAGCGAAGAGCCGTCGGCGAGCGCAAACCGCAGCGGCGCCAGAGCAAACAACAGCGCCGCTGCCAACAGCACTCCCAGCGTGAACAACAGAACATTGCGATCCGGACCCAGGCTCGACTCGATCATCGCCCACACCGCCAGCATGCGCGTCGCGACCAGCGCAAATCCCCACGCCAGCACGCCTCCCGCGATCACCAGCAGCAGCCCTTCGCACAGCAACTGCCGCAGCAACTCCCCACGGCCCGCGCCCAGTGCCATCCGCACGCTGAACTCACGCTGCCGGGCCGCATTCCTGGCCAGCAGCAGCATCACCACATTCGTCAGCGCGATCAGCAGCACCAGCGCCACCATCGCCATCAACATCCGCAGCGGCTTCCCGTACTCTTCGTCGTATCCGGGAAAGCTCTTGGCATCCGTAAGGCTCAGGACCGGCGCCTTCTCGCCCTGCATCGGCGGCTCGCGATCCATGTACGCGGCCCGCTGAAACACCGGCTGCACGCGGCTGAGCGCCTGCGCGCGCGTCACCCCGGAGCGCAGCCGGGCAATCAGCTTGAGGCACCACCAGCTTGGGTCGTGCTCGTAAAGCTTGCCATTTTCGGGAGGGTTGCCCAGGACGTTGAATTCCAACCGGTCCTGCAACGGAATCCAGAAATCCATCGACTGGCCGCTCTCCGTTCCTTCAAAACCCGGCCCGGCCACGCCCACGATCGTGAAAGGCACGCCCTTGACATGAATGACCTGCCCCAGCACCCCGGGATCCCTCCCGAAGCGGCGGCTCCAATAGCTGTAGCTGAGCACCACGATGGGCGAATGCCCCGCTTCATCCTGCGCCGAGAAGCCGCGCCCCCGCGCCAGATCCACACCCAGGCCGGAAAAGAAGTTGCCGCTCACCATGTCGGCCTCCGCCTCTTCCGGCTGCGCGCCGATCCTGACATTGACCTTGTTCACCGACAACCCGCCCACCGCAATCACGTCCGAAAATGCATCGCTCTGGGCGCGCAGCTCGCGATACACGCTGTAGCCAAAAGTGGCATGAGAGTCGATCGTCCCGGTATTGCTGGGCGTGTGATCGGTGTTGAGGTAAACCAGGTTCTGCGGATCGCGAACCGGCAGCGAACGCAGCAGCACCGCGTTCATCACGCTGAACACAGCCGTATTCGCGCCTACCCCCAGCGCCACCGTGAGGACCGCGGTGAGAGTAAATCCCGGCGTCTGCCACAACGCCCGCAAACCGAAGCGAAGATCGCGCAGCAGGTGGTCCATCAGCGCCCAGTGCGAGCGCAGGCGAAACCGCTCCTCCGCGGCTGGCACGCTGCCAAACGCCGCGCGGGCTCTGCGCCGCGATTCCGCCGCGTCCACCCCTTCGCTGCTCAGTTCATCGGCCTCCAGTTCCAGGTGCGAACGGATCTCTTCGGCGAAATCATCACTGCTGCGCTTGCTGCGGAACATGGTCTAAACCTCCTCCGGGCGGGGCTCGGATGTGGATTCCAGAATCAGGCCCATGGCGCGCGTCAGACGCCGCCATTGTTCAGCCTTCTCCGTCAGCTGCTCGCGGCCCTTCGCAGTCAACGAGTAGAACCGCGCCTTGCGGTTGTTTTCGCTGACGCCCCACCTGGCGCTGATCCACTTGCGGTCTTCGAGCCGCTGCAGCGCCAGGTAGAGAGAGCCATGGTCCACAAAAAGAACTTCTTCAGACTGGCGCTGGATGGAGCGGGCGATTCCCTGCCCATGGCACGCCCCGAAGACCAGCGTCTTCAGGATCAGCAGGTCCAGAGTCCCCTGGAGCAGGGTGAGGCGATCATTGCTGTCGTTTTGGGTCGGCATTCGACCTGAGTATGCCGCCCGCTCGGGTCGGATGTCAACCCGGGTCGATAAAACACGAACCGCCACACCCGATCCCCACACCTGCGAAACCAGCGCCGGGCGCAGAAAAAAACTCGATGCCCTCCCCCGACATGGGATGAACGGAGGCTGGCATCGAGTGGGAAAAAATGATCGAATCGCTTCACCGGACACACATCCCGGCAGCTTGATTGTGCCCGGCTAATTCTGCGCCGCCGCAGGGGCATGACCACCGGCCATGGGCCGTTCCTGTATAAGCGTCCACAGAATCCCAAACCGGTCCCGCAGCTGGCTGAATCGGGTTGCGAAGAAGGTTTCCTGCAATGGCATGTAGACTTCCCCGCCCGCCGTGAGAACGGCGTACACCCGCTCCGCCTCCGCGATCGAATCCACGCTGAAAAACAGGTACGCGGAGCGCATCGGCTGCAGGTGTTCCGCCGGCACATCGTTGCCGATCAGCACGCTTCCCCCCAGTTCAAGGCGCGCATGCAGCACCGGATCGTCGCCCCCGGGTTTGAAATCCGCCCCCGGTATCTCGCTCTGCTTCATCAGCGTCAGCAGCTTCGCTCGCAGGTTCTGTTCGTAGTAGTGAAACGCCTCCGCGCAGTTGCCCGGAAAATTCAGATGAATGGACAGTGTCATGTCAGCTCCGTGATCAGAATGTGGTTTTGATTTCCGCCCAATTGAGAACGTCCGCCTGCGGCACCCGCTCCATGACACCGGCAACTTGGTCGATGCGAGTCAGGGATTGGATCATGCCCTTCTCCATCCCCGCTTGCAGATGGCCGTCGCGAACCTCCCGCGACTTATGCCGGAGCCTGTGTGTAAGCAGCGTGCCGGCGTCCTGTTCCGCAAACGTCACGGTGGTCAGCCACTCCGGGCTTCCGAACCGGGGCATGTCATAGCACTCGGTATAGACCAGCCGGCTGGGCCGTATGATCTCGCGATATGTCCCGTGAAAAGGATGTTCCGACCCATCCGCCATCTGCATCACCAGGCTCCAGCTTCCCCCCACGCGCAGGTCGATCGCGCAATCGGTGATGCTCGATCCTTCACAGCCCCACCACTGCCTGAGGTGCTCGGGCTGGGTCCAGGCCTCAAACAGCGACTTCGCGCGCCGCCGCAGCCGGCACGTGAATTCGATCTCGCAATCTGAGGGAAGGGTCACACTGACTTCAACGTTTTTTCCGGCGAGCATGCTTCGATCCTCCTTCTGCCTGTTCCTCTAACTGCCCCAGGTACTGGTCGAGCCGGTTCAAACTGACTTCCCACGAGCGCCGATACTGCTCGACCCACTTGGCCACTTCGCGCAGCGGCGCACCCTCCAGCCGGCATGGTCTCCGCTGCGCCTCGCGGCTGCGGCTGATCAGCCCCGCGTTCTCGAGAACTTTGAGATGTTTGGTCATCGACGGCGGTGTAATCGGAAACGGCTCCGCGAGTTCCTTCACCGAAAGCTCCCCACGCGAAAGCCGCGCCAGGATAGCTCGCCGCGTAGGATCGGCCAGGGCCGAAAAGATGGGCGACAAACGGTCGGACATTAATTCACCTAACGGCTAATTAGCCTAATGGCAAACTAACGAATCGATAGCGCGATGTCAAGCATTCCCACGAAGCCACCCAATGAAAGACGCGAAGTCCTCATCGACAAGCCCTCATCTTTACGGTGTGAATCAACCCATTCGAAAGACCTGCCGTCTCCTTCCTGATTCGGACAACCAGAAAAGTCCCGCAGTTCTTTCTGGCGATGCGCTTTCGCCGCCTGGCTCCTCCCACTCCGCGTCGCCCCACTCCGGTTACTCTGGTTGCAGTCTCCCGCGGAGCCGCTCACGTGCCGGATTCCATCTCACTAGTCATCGCCATTCCGTTGCCCCGCGACCGTCGCATCATCAGGTCCCTCGCGCTGCCCCTCGGCGCCTGCGCTCTCCTCGCCCTCCACCGGACAGCCCTCTCTCTCGAACCCTCCCGAGGCGACGCGTGAAACCCCTCAATCCGGCCCTTCCCCCCGCCACCATCTCCGCGCCCCGTCTTCGCGCCGTCGTCCTCGATTGGGCCGGCACCACCGTCGACTACGGCAGCGTCGCCCCCGCGCGCACCCTCCAGCGCCTCTTCACCAGCCACGGCATCGATCTCACCGACGCCGAGATCCGACGCGACATGGGCATCGCCAAAAAAGAACACATCCGCGCCCTCCTCGCCCTCCCCCGTATCGCCGCCGCCTGGGCCGCCCTCCGTGGCGCGCCACCCGCCCCCGGCGACGTCGACGCGCTCTACCGCGCCTTCCTCCCCATGCAGCTTTCCTGCCTGCTGGATCACTCCGCTCTCATCCCCGGCATCCCCGAGGCCATCGCCCGCTTCCGCGCCCGCGGCCTCGCCATCGGTTCCACTACCGGCTACACCCGCGAAATGCTCGACGCCCTGCTCGCCTCCGCGGCCCCCGCCGGCTACGCCCCCGACTGCAGCCTCACCCCCGCCGAAGCCGGCGCCGGCCGCCCCCATCCCTTCATGATCTATGCCTGCGCCATCCGCCTTCAGGTCTACCCCATGGCCGCCATCGCCAAGGTGGGCGACACTCCCGCCGACATCCACGAAGCCCTCAATGCCGGCGCCTGGGCCATCGGCGTCGCCGCCACCGGCAACGCCATCGGACTCACCGAGGCCGAATTCACCGCCCTACCCCAAGCCGCGCGCGAATCCCTCCTCGCCCGCGCCCGCGCCGAACTCCAGGCCGCCGGCGCCCATTTCGTCATCGACGCCGTTGCCGATCTTGACCCGGTCCTCGACGCCATCGACGCCTGCCTCGCCGCCTCCGCCGTTCCCTTCCACCCCTAGCCCTCACCCGCCTTTCGCTCCCGTCCCGGAATCACCACCGAATTCGCCCCCCGATGTGCCCCATTCCCCATCCCCGAATCGAGCCGTTCAAGACCGCCCATCGCACCCCGCGGCTCTGAAAGCAAACGCTCGGTCCCAAAATCCGCAAATGCTTGATTCCACTACTCACGCCATCCCGTAATACGGTCCCACGGCCCACTTCCTGACCACCCCGCCCGACTTGACAATCGTCCCTCAACACTCCTATCGTTCCTCCGTATTTGAAATACATTCGGATACGAAATCCATGTACGAGGTACGCCAATTTATGCATTGGAGGCAGCACCCGTGGTTCCCATCCTTCCCCCCTACCTTCTCCGCGTCAGACTCCTCGTCCTTCTCCTCACCCTCACCCTAGTCTTCCTTTCCTCGGCCTCCGCCCAGGTCGCCAACGGCGCGATCTCCGGCACCGTCACTGATCCCAGCGGCGCCATTGTCGCCGGCGCCACCGTCACCATCATCAACAGCGCCACCGGCGCCGGGCGCACCCTCCAGACCGACAGCGCCGGCTTCTACTCCGCCGAAGGACTCACCGTCGGCCAGTACAAGATCACCGTCTCCAAGTCCGGCTTCCAGTCCAGCGTCACAGAAGGCATCCAGATCGATCCCGGCACCCGCCGCACCAACAACGTGACCCTCACCGTTGGCGAAGTCTCCTCCTCCGTCGAAGTCACCACCAACGCCCAGCAGATCGATACTGAAACCTCCGAAAGCGGCGGCACCATCAACGAGCAGCAGATCGGCAACCTCATGCTCAACGGCCGCAACTTCCAGACCCTCGCCATCGCCATCCCCGGCGTCGCCAGCACCGCTGCCGCCGACTCCCTCGGCGGCGGCGGACTCGAGGGCGGCACCACCCTCATCGTCAACGGCAACTCCGTCGAATACACCACCTACACCATCGACGGCACCTACAACATGAACTCCGGCAACCTCGCCAACATCAACATCCTCCCCATCGTCGACGGCATCGCCGAGTTCAGCGTCCTCAAGGACAACTACAGCGCCCGCTACGGATTCGCCGGCTCCGGCCAGATCGTCGTCGAAACCAAGAGCGGCTCCAATACCTTCCACGGATCCGCGTGGGATTACCTCCGCAACAACGCCTTCGACGGCAATAACTACTTCTCCACCACCACCCAGGCCCTCCACCAGAACATCTTCGGCTACACCTTGGGCGGCCCGGTGTACATTCCCCACCTCTTCAACACCGATCGCAAGAAGACCTTCTTCTTCGCCTCCGATCAGTGGTACGACATCCACGCCGGACAGGTCTCCCGCGGCGCCGTATTCCCCTCCGCCATGCGCGCCGGCGATCTCAGCGCCAGCCCCACCCTGCCCGCCGGCGGACTGACCCTCGACGCCCACAGCGCCGCCCTGCTGGCCTCGCAAGGCAAGACCGGCTGCCTGCTCTCCTCCACCCAGATCAACCCCGCCTGCCTCGATCCCGTCGCCATCGCCCTGATGAATGCCTACGTGCCCCTGCCCAACAACCCCGGCGGCGGCTTTCAGAACTACATCAACCAGGGCAACCTGCTCACCAACCAGCTCGACCACCAGTACCGCATCGACCACTACATCACGCCCAACAACGTCCTCACCGGCCGCATGATGTACGAGCAGGTCAAAAACGGCTTCCCCTACGACGCCTGGGGCGGCACCCCCTACAACACCATCACCGACAGCTACTACACCACCGGCTTGAATGCCCTGGTCCGCTGGCAGTCCACCATCACCCCCAACCTGATGAACACCATCTCCGCGGCCGAAACCTACGACAAGCCGCGCATCAACTTCACCGGCGGCGGTACCCTGCCCGCCGGCGTCAATATCCCCCAGTACTTCCCCAACGCCCCCACCCTCAACCGCATCCCCTCCATCTCCATCTCCGACGGATGGTCCGGCAACGGCGTGTCCAGCCAGCCCATCACCGCCTCCGACGGCGAAGGCGTCCTCGGCGACGACCTCAGCTGGGTCCACGGAAAGCACGTCCTCCAGGGCGGCGCGGTCTACATCTTCGGCATCAAGCGCCAGAACGTCTTCACCACCCCCCAGGGATCGTTCTCCTTCTCCGGCGCCCATACCGGCGATCCCGCCGCCGACTACCTCCTTGGCCTCGACTCGAGCTACTACCAGGCCAGCAGCCAGAAACTCGGCAGCTACCACTACCGCCAGGGCGAGGCCTACTTCCAGGACGACTGGAAAGCCAGTCAGAAGCTCACCCTCAACCTCGGCCTCCGCTGGATCTACTTCTCCAGCGACACCGTCAGCGGCAACCAGGTGACTAGCTTCATTCCCGGCCTCTACGACCCCGCCGCGGCTCCCCAGGTCACACCCACCGGCGCCTTCGTCCTCGATGCCTCCGGCACTCCCGTCACCGCCGGCGGCACCGCGGCCAATCTCCTCAATGGCCTCGCCTACGCCGGCCAGAATGGCATTCCCAGCGGGTTCTTTATTCCTAAGAAGACCAACTTCGCGCCCCGCGTCGGCTTCGCCTTCACCCCCGACGACGCCCGCAAAACCGTCATTCGCGGCGGCTACGGCATCGGCTACTCGCGCATTCCGCTCGAGCAGATCTACTCCTCATTCGGCCAGAACCCGCCCTTCAACAACAGCGCCAACATCACCAATAGTCTGCTCAGCGTGCCTACCGCCGGATCCACCACCGCTCCCACGCCGCAGACTCTCAGCGACGTCCCCACCTCATTTACACCCACCCAGATCATGTCCTATAGCCTGACCGTGGAACGCCAGGTCGCGTCCAACCTGACCGCCGCCGTCGCTTATGTGGGCAGCCAGGCCCGCCACATCATGACCTTCCAGGGCGGTTATGATGGCAACTTCCCCCTTCCCGTCACTACGCCCAGCCAAGCCGGATGCCTCGCCCCCGGACAGGCAGCCTCCTCCTCCTACCAGTTCGATCCCTGCATCAATACAGGGAAGTCATCGCCCAACTTCACCCGCCCCTACCAGGGCTACGCCAACATGAACGACGTCTACGACGAGGGCTACTCCAACTACAACTCCCTCCAGGCCTCCGGCGGATATCGCGGTCACGGCTCCCAATTCACCATCGCCTACACCTACGGCAAAGCCCTTACCACTGTCGGCAGCCACTCCGCCGGCGGCACCACCTCACAAGGTGTGGCCGCGCAGAACATGCGCAACTTCCACGCTGAATACGGACCGCCCTCCTACGACTTCACCCACGACATCACCGGCACCTGGGTCTACCAGATTCCCGTCTTCGGGCACGGAAGCAAGTTCCTCACCGCTCCCCTCGGCGGCTGGAGCTTCTCCGGGCTCGCCGTCCACCAGAGCGGCTTCGCTCTCAGCCCCGGCCTCGGCGTCGGCACCGCCGGCCTCGCCACCCGGCCCGACCAGATCGCCAAGTACCACAAGGTCGGAAGCCTCACCCAGTGGTTCAATACCGACGCCTTTGTCCAGCCGGCCTACGGCTTCTTCGGCAACGCCGGCAACGGCCAGATCCGCGGACCCGGCTACACCTCGGCCAACGCCTCCCTCGACAAAACCTTCCCCATCCACGAACGGCTGAAGATCCAGTTCCGCGCCGAAGCCTTCAACATCCTCAACCACCCCAACTTCGCCAACGTAGACACCGGCCTCGGCGACGGCAGCTACGGCCAGGTCGTCAGCGCCCGCGACCCCCGCATCCTCGAGTTCGCCCTGAAGTTGAACTTCTAGCGTCCTCACGGAAACTCGACAACCCGCAACCCTGGGCTGGCGGCTACTTCCCGCCGCCGGCCCCCTTCCCCCACAGAACCCGCCTCACACCCAAACCCCGGTCAACCAAACCACCGTGGTGTTCTCAGATCCGACCAGTCAGCAACCCCCGGTCACCCCAAACCACAACCCTCTCACTCCATCCCCAGCCCCACCGAGCGCACCCGCTCACTCCTCCATCTCCTCCATCAACTCCCTCACCCGCATTCGCCCCTCCCGCAGCGCCGCCTTCCCCGCGCGCGTCGCGGTATACGACTTGCGCTGCCGCCCCTCCACCAGCGCCGCCCTCGACTTCAGCCATCCCCGCCGCTCCATGCTGTGCAGCAGCGGATACATCGTCCCCGGCCCCAGCCGGTACCCGTGACGCGACAATTCCTTGATCATCCCCAGCCCGAAAACCGCTTCCTGCGCGGCATGATGAAGAACATGAAGCCGTACCAGCCCCACGTACAGTTCCTGATACTCTGCTGCTTTCCGTTTAGCCATGAAGCTCCTCGTACTTCGATCCGAAATCCAATCCCAACCTCACTGCTGCTTCGCCGGATGCGCGTTCACCGCTTGCCCGTTGCGGATGGCGTCCGACGCCAGCCGCACCACCTGGTCGCCAGGATGCACATCGCCGAATATCTCCACATCCGAACTGACTGACTGGCCAGTCAATATTGATACCCACTCCGCCTTCCCGTCGCGCACCCGAATCACGAACGTCCGCTGCTGATCCCCCGTCACCGCCGTGGACGGCACAAAATTGGTAGCGCTGGCACGGTGAACCGTCCACCAAACCGTGGCGAAACTCCCTGCCGCCAGCTTGCCGGTCGGATTATGCACTTCCAGTTCCACATGCATGGTGCGCGAATTCACATCCACATCGTTTGAAACCCGCGCCACCGGCGCATGAAACACCTCGCCCGGATAAGCCGCCACCGTGAAATCAACCACCCGCCCCGGCTTCATCTCGCCTACCTGGGCTTCCGGCACCGGCACCACCAGGCGCAGCCGCTCCGTATCGACGATCCGGACAATCGGCGGCGCGCCTCCCGCCGATGGCCCCGTCAATGCCCCCGGATGAAGATTGCGGACCGTAACCGTCCCGCTGAACGGCGCCGTGATGGTAAGGTACGATTCCATCTGCCGCACGCTGCGCAGCGCCTCCCGCGCCGCGCCCGCATTGCCTTCGGCCGCCGCCACCGCTCCCTTGCTGGCTTCCGCAGTCTGGCGCGCCACCAGCACATCGTTTTCAGCCACCACCCCCGGCGTCTTGGCCGCCGCTTCCAGATGCATGAACGTTCCCTGCTCCGATGCCAGCTTGGCCTGCGCCGAAGCCAGTTGCGCCTCCGCCGCATGCACCGCCGACTCCGCCTGCGAACGCTGCGCCGCCAGTTCCGGCGCCGACAGCCGCACCAGCTCCTGCCCCTGCTTCACCCGCGAACCCACATCCACCCGTATCGAATCGATGAACCCCGTGACCTTGGGATAAATGTCCACCGTCTCATAAGGCAGCAGCTGCGCCGGCAAACTCACCTTTGCGTCCAGCTGTCGCGAAACCACCGCGACCGTCTCCACGCTGACCGGTCCCGTGGCAGCCGTCGCATTCGTCGCCTGCGGTTTAGGTGCCTCGCCGTTGTTGCATCCGGCCAGGGCCGCGACAACCACCATCATCACCAGCACACAAGGTTTCATCGCGACAGCTCCAGGTCCGGCGAGAAGTGGCGGCTCTCGGGATCTTCGGGGTCGAGCGAGCGCGAGTCCACCGACGCCCGCCGCTGCGCCAGCCCAAACACCGTCGGCAAAAGAAACAGCGTAGCCAGCGTCGCCGCCGCCAGCCCTCCAATCACCGCGCGCCCCAGCGGCGCCGTCTCCTCCGCACCCTCGCCGATAGCCAGCGCCATCGGAATCATCCCCGCGATCATCGCCAGGCTCGTCATCAGCACCGGCCGCAGGCGCTCCGTCGCAGCCGCCCTCGCCGCCTCCAGCGCCCCGATCCCCTCCCGCCGCCGCGCTTCCGCAAACGTGATCAGCAGAATCGCATTCGCCACCGCCACCCCGAGCGCCATGATCGTCCCCATGAAGCTCTCCAGGTTCAGCGAAGTCCTCGTCATCATCATCATCAGCGCCGACCCCGCCAGCACCGCCGGCACCGTCGACAGCACCACCAGCGCCAGCCGGAACGATTGGAAATTAGCCGCCAGCAGCAGCAGGATCACCACGATCGCCGTGCCCAGCCCGATCCCCAGTTCTCCGAAAATCTGCCGCAGCGCGTTCACCTGCCCGCGCACCGCCGTCGTTACACCCCGCGGTGCATCGCCCGCATTGCGAATCGCCGCAGCAATGTCCTTCGCCGCCTTCCCCAGGTCATTGCGAGCAAGATTCGCCGATACCGCCAGCATCCATTGCCCGTTCTGGCGGTCCAGCTCCCCCGGCACCGTCGTCGGCCTTATCGATGCCAACTGGCTCAACAGCGGGTGCGCCCCCGTCGAACTCGTTACTGGAATGTTCGCCACGTCCGCCATCGAAGTCATCTGCGCCTGCGGCACCTCGACCTGCACCTGGTAGCTCACCCCCGAGCGCGGATCGCGCCAGAAGCTCGGCGCCACAAAACGGCTTGACGCCGTAGCCGCCACCACCGCGCTGCCCACATCCGTCGCCGTCGCGCCCAGCTGCCCCGCCAGCACGCGGTCGATGCGCACGTCGAGCGTCGGATAATGCAGCGGCTCCTCCAGCTCCACATCGCGCAGCGACGCCACCCCCGCCAGTTGCTTCCGCACCCGCTCCGCATACGCCGCCACATCCGCATACTGCGGGCCCGTGATCGCCACCTCCGCCAGTGACGGCGTACCGAAATTCAAAATCTGCCGCACGATATCTCCCGGATCGAATGAAAATCGCAGCGTCGGAAATTGCCGCGCCAGCCGCGTGCGCAGCCGCTCTTCCAGCGTCCCCAGGCGCAGCCCCGAGCGCGCATTCAACCCCACGTTGATCACCGCCTGCTGCGGCCCGCTGGTAAACAGGAACACCGCATTGATCGGATACGACGAGCCCTGCGTCCCCACGTACCCCAGCGTAAGATCCAGGTTCGCTGCCCCCGCCTCATCGGTGATCGCCGCCAGCACCTGGCGCACCATCTCTTCGGTGACCGCCACCCGCGTTCCATCCGGCGCATCGATCCGCAAGCGAAACTGCATCGCCGCAGCCGCCGGAAAAATCTCCTCCGGCAGGTTGGGCACAATCAGTCCCAGGACCGCCACCGCAACCACGACATACACGATCAGCAAAAGCGCCGGCCGCCCTGAAACCCGCGTCAGCACCCGCTCGTAGCGCCGCCTGAACCACACAAACGAGCCCTCCGGCTTGTCAACCTCATGCCTCTCCGGCTCAGCGTCGCGAACAAACCAGTTCGCCAGCACCGGCACCAGCGTGCTCGACAACAGGTACGACGCCCCCATCGCAAACCCCACCGCCAGCGACAGCGGCAGGAACAGCGATTGCGCCGCCCCGGTCATGAAAAATGAAGGCAGAAACACCGCGAACACACACAGCATCGCCAGCAGCCGCGGCGTCGCCACTTCCCTGCTCGCCAGCCACACCGCGCGGGCAGCCGGCTCCCCCGCCTCCGCGTGCACGTGAATGTTTTCCAGCAGCACCGTCGCTTCATCCACCAGCACGCCCACCGCCAGCGCCAGTCCGCCCAGCGTCATGATATTGATCGTCTGCCCCGTCAGCCGCAGCGCCACTACCGCGCCCAGCAGCGCAAACGGAATCGTGATCACCACAATCAGCGCCGAACGCCAGTCCCGCAAAAACAGAAACACCATCAGGCCCGTCAGCACCGCGCCAATCAGCGCCTCGCGCAACACCGAGTTCAGCGCCGCGCTCACATAGCGCGACTGGTCAAACTCATACGTGATCCGCACATCGTCCGGCAGCAGCGTCTGGAACCGGTTGAGACTATCCTTGACTTCCTTCACGACCGTTATGGTCGATGCGTCCGGCCGCTTCGTCACGGGAATGTAGATCGTGCGCTTGCCGTTCAACAGCGCATACCCCGCCAGGATGTCCGACGTATCCGAGACCGTCGCAACATCGCGCATGTACACGCCCGCCCCCGCTCCGCGATGCAGCGGAATATTCAGCAGATCCTGATAATTCACCACCGTCGCATCGGTCGTCACCAGCGTATTGGTATCGCCAATGTCCGCGTTGCCCGCCGGCTGAATGCTGTTTCCCGCCGTCAGAGCCTGCACCAGCTCCTCCGGCGACAAACCATACGCATGCATCTTCTGCGGATTCACGTTGAGGATGATGGTGCGCTGGTTGGCTCCGAACGGCGGAGGAGAAGAGACCCCCGGCAGCGTTGCAAACACCGGCCGCACGCGATTCAAAGCCAGGTCCTGGATCTCCGACAGCGTGCGCGATGGGCTCGAGAACACCAGGTAGCCCACCGGCAGCGTTCCCGCGTCATAACGAATCACAAACGGCGCCACCGTCCCCGGCGGCATGAACGCATGCGCCCGGTTCACATACGAAATCGTCTGCGCCAGCGCCTGGCTCATGTCCGTGCCCGGATGAAAATTCAGCCGCAACAGCGCCGTGCCTTGAATCGACCGCGCCTCCACGCTCTCAATCCCGTTGATATAGAGGAAGTGATATTCGTAGTAGTACGAAATAAATCCTTCCATCTGCTGCGGGCTCATCCCCCCATAAGGCTGCGCGACATAAATCGTAGGCAGCGACAGGTCGGGCAGGATATCGATCCGCGTTCGCATCAGCGCCACCACCGACACCATGGCCAGCGCCAGCACCAGCACGATCACCGTGACCGGCCTGCGCAGCGCTGCTCGAATCAAACCCATCGTCGGTACTCCTCACGCCAATTCAAGGTTGCGGAATTGCTTTCAACGGCTGCGGACTCCCCGGCAGCGCATGCAGCAGCGGCGCAAAATCGCCCTCCGCTTCCGCCACACCCGCCAAACCCCGCCAGACGTTCAGCCGCGCCACCGCATCGTCCCCTTCTGCCTGCGCCAGCACCGCCTCCGCGGCTGAAACATCGATCACCGTCGCCAGTCCTGATTGGTACCGCGCCCGCTGCTGCTGTTCGCTCTGGCGCGCGGCCTCCAGTTCGACCGGCGTATTCTCCGCCACCCGCCGCGCCCCCTCCAGCAACGCGCGCGCTTCCTTCACCTGCGCCGAAAGATCGCTGCGCACGCGGTCCCGCGTCGCTTCGGCTACCGCCACCTCGGCCTCCTGGGAACGCCGCTGCGGACGCAGCGTAAATATCTGCAGCGCCGGAAAGGTCACCTGCACCGCCGCCATCCAGTTATATGTTTGCGGAGCAAGGCCGGTCGATCCGCCTTGAAAAACCGGCGCGCTCCCACTCGAAAGCCCCGCTCCCAAACCCGATACCGAACCGAGCAGCGAGAACGACGGAACCCACGATCGATCGAGCACTCGCAGTTGTTGCTGCTGCTGGCCGACAAGGGCCGCCTGCTGCTGCACCGCGGGATGCGCATCGATCCCCGCATCGCTCGCAACATCCGCGGGCGGCGCGCCGAGCAGCGCTGCATCGTCCACCCTGATGCTCGCGGCCTGCGCCTGCAGCAGGTTCGCCAGTGCTTCCAGATGCACGTGCTGCTGCGTCTCTGCCTCGATCAACTGCGTCCTCGCCAGCGCCAGCTGCGCATCGGCCTGCGAAGCATCCGCTCCAGGACGCAGCGTATTGTCCACCAGCACGTGAATCGCGCGCGCTAGCTCTTCCATGCGGTGTACGTTGGCCTGCTGCACGCTGACCAGCTGCCGCGCCGCCACCACGTCGAGAAACGCGCCCGCCGCCCACGACTCCACATCCAGCCGCGTCAACGCCTCCGCGCTTTTAGCCGCGTCCGCGTTGAACTTTGCGGCGCCCACTTGCGCATGCCGCACTCCAAAGTCGAAAGGCTGCCAGGCAAACAGCACGCCCGTCGCCGTGTTCCAGTCGCTGTGGCCCGTCACCGCCCGCGCCGGCGGCGACGGAATCGGCACAATCGGCTGCGGAATCGCTGCCACGTTGGGACGATTGGTAGTGGCGCGATTGCCCTGCCACAACAAGTCCGCGCGCGGGTAATACGCCGCCTGAGCTACTCCCACCGCTTCCTGCGCCATCCGCCGCTGCTGTTCCGCCGCGCGGATCGCCGGGTAGCGTGCCGCCGCGGCTTCAATCGCATCAGCAAGGCTCACCACTTGCGCGTCTGTCCCCGCGGTAACGCCAGCCTGCCCCTCCGCGACTTCGCCGCCCGCAGAGTTGCACCGGCAAAGCACCGCAACGAAGAGAATCGCCAGGCAAAGCCGCGCCACAAACCACTCCCGCGAAAACTTTGCGGCGATCATAGCATCGAAGTTCGATACATGCCACCAAATCCGGATCGCAGTCACACAGTTTTCACGCGTCGCTGTCTCGTGCAACGATCAAGCCGCCCACGGCAGAATCAGTTCCGAGCCTTCCGCGGTTCTACTTCGCTGCCGCCGGCTCAGCCGTTGCGGCATGAACCCGGATCTCGATCTCCGGCACCGACAGCAGCGTATTGTGCACCAGGCACTGCTTCACGCTGCGGTACATCGCCTCTGTCTGACCTTCGCTGAGAACGACCGGCGTATGCACGTCGATCTGAAAATTTCCCATGCGCGCCGGCTGCTTGAGCTTTTCCGCGCTGACCTTGACCTCCAGGCCTGCAGCCTCCAGCCCCCGCGTCTTCAGATACTGCGCGGCATAATACGCTGCGCAGGAGCCCAGCGAGCCCAGCAGAAATTCCGGCGGCGTCATGCCGCCATCCTGCCCTCCGTTGTCTTCAGGCTGGTCGCAGACCACAACATGCTTGCGCGCATGAACCGCAAATCGAACTGAATCCAGATGTGTGACGTGAACTTCCATAATGTTCTCCTCACGGCCGGCAGCAATTGCTGGTCCCCGTGCAGAGCCACACCACATCGCGCGAGTCGTCGCCCCTGGCCAGGCAGGCAGCGACGGCATCTCTCATGTGTGGCTTACCTCCATCATAGTCCCGGTAGCGATCCTTCAACGCCCTCACGCTTGCCTGAACCACAACGCCCCACCACACTCCCATCTACCGCGCCGAAAACAGCACAAACGACTCGCCCGGCACCTTCAGCTGCAGCACGCCGTTCTCCACCGCGGCCGTTCCCCCGTCCGCCGGCGCCACCGCCTTCCATTCCGCGCACCCCGCCAGCGCCGTTCCGCTCAACGCAATCGACAGCACCCGCTCCTGCGCCGCCTTGCTCACCGCCGCCACCATCAGCTCGCGCGAATGATCCGCTGCGCATCCCGACAGTTCCGCACCGCGCACAAACGCCATCGCATCCGCGTCCGCAAACACATCCTGCTGCAATCCACCTGCCAGCACCGCATGTTGCTTGCGCGCCGCGAACAAACCTGCCGTCCACGAAAATGCCGCCTGCTCCTCCGGCGTCCGCGTCTTGGCATCGAACGCCGACCCGCCGTCCTGCCCTTCAAATCCGCCCGGAAAATCACGCCGGTTATCCGGATCCTCTCCGCCCGCCATCGCAATCTCATCACCCGAATACAGCTCCGGCGTTCCCCTTAGCGTTGCCAGCAGCCCGATCGCCTCCTTCAGCCGCGCCACCGAACCGTGCGCCTCCGTCACAAACCGCGTCGTGTCATGATTGCCGAAGAAGTGCACCAGCCGCTCCGGATGCGGATACAGCGCATCCTGCCGCAGGATTCCCGCCAGCTCCGTAAACGGATGATCCTTGGTCAACACATTGCGCACCGCGAAGTACACCGGAAAATCAAACGGCGTATAAAGCCCCGTATCGATTCCGCCATGCTCCCGCCCGCCCGCGAAAAACGACGTCACCGTCGGATCGCCGTTGAACACTTCGCCCACCGTCGTCAACTTCGGAAACGCCTTCTTCAATGCCGCGTGATAGTCCCGCCAGAACTCCCGGTTCACATAAGGAAACGTATCGATGCGAATCGCATCCACCTGCGCCGTCTCCACCCACCACAGCGCGTTTTGAATCAGGTACTGCGACACCAGCGGATTCTCCTGGTTCATGTCCGGCATCCCGTCCACAAACCATCCGTGCAGCAGCTTCTCGCTCGCGCCCGGCGCCGCATGCGGATCGACCAGGCTGTTGAAGTCGCCTTCCGCATGTGTGTGCTGCGCCAGCGTCCCGTGAAACCAGTCCGGCGTCGGCTCGTCCTTTACCCATGGATGCATCACGCCAATATGGTTAGGAACCAGGTCGATCACCAGCTTCATTCCCCGCGCATGCAGCGCCGCCGACAGCTTGCGATACTCCTCCATCGTTCCAAAATGCGCGTCCACTTGATAAAGGTTCGTTGCCGCATACCCGTGATACGAGTCCGGCATCGCCCCGTTGTCATACACCGGAGTCGTCCACAACGCCGTAACACCCAGCGCCTGCAAATAGTCGAGATGCTCCATCAGCCCCGCAAAATCTCCGCCATGCCAGCCCCTCGCCCTTCCCCGGTCGAACCCGCCCGGGGCGCTCGGCGGATTGTCGTTTCCTTCATCGCCATCGGCAAACCGGTCCGTCATCACCAGGTAAATCACATCGCTCGGCGCAAAGCCCTTATGCTCCTCCGCCCGCTCCGTACGCGCGCGCAACGCCCAGCTCCGCTCTGCTTTCCCCGCGTCCGTCTCTGCGGTGATCGTCACCGTCTGCGGCGCCGCCGCCTCCGTCTTCAGCCAAAGAAACGCCCAGTGCCCATTCGCCGATACCTGGCTGCGGCCGAGCGTCACCCCCTTGCCCGCCACATGAAAATGCGCCTGCGCCAGCCCCGTTCCCTGCACCAGCAGCATCGGATCCCCGAGTTGCACAAACCACTCCGGCGGATCGATATTCACGATGGCCGGCTTGTCCTCCGCCAGCGCTCCGCCCCTGCACGTCAATATCAACGCGCTCACGCACGCGATCAATCCCACGCGCCAAAGCCCGGCAACACTCTGAACTGCTTTAGCCACTTCCCACTCCTGCCCGCCATTCCGGCACCGCGCACTCTTTCAGACCACGAGTCACTCTTTAGACCACGAGTATAGATTTGTGCCGCGAGCCATCGCGACCGCCCAACTACCCGTCATCGCGACCCAGGCGCAACGCAGTTCCCGCAGCCACGAACATGCGCCTCTATCTCCTCAACTCACCCGCTCCACCTCGACAATCTCCACCTTTTCTGGCAACTCCACCCTCACACCCCGCGCCCATTCGTCTCTAGTCACCACCCCCAACGCCTTCCCACTCATCACCGACCTCAACCGGTACTTCCCATCCGGCATCGGCGCAATCCGCACCGTCGCCTCCCTTGCCTCCGACTCATTGCGAAACAGCGCCACCACGCCCTCGCCGCTCTTCGCCAGCCGCGCAAACCCATCCCAGGCCGTCGCCGTTACCTGCTGCCAGCTTCCCAGCGCAAAGAAGCTCTCGCTCAGCGCCGCCCGCCGCCGCAGCGTCTTGAACCACCCGATCTTCTCCCCGTACCACTTCCGCTCCTCCGCGCTCAGCTTGCGCAGATCCCCCAGCAGCACCGGCGCCGATCCCATCGCCGTGGCAAAGCTCTCCTCGACCGACGGCAGTTCCCCGTGCAGGTTCCCGATCAGCATCGACTCCACCGGCATCGACGCCGCCCGCGCGTACAACAGCTGCCGCGCCTGCCGCGGACCCGCCGAGTCCCGCTGCCGGTCGTCCACGTTGCTCATCCAGTCCAGGTCGCCCGCCGCCAGCAGCCCCGCATCGATAATGTGCTTCTGCCCCCACAACTCAAACGTCAGGTCCAGCAACACCTCCGGGTGCTTCTCATACACCTTCGCCGTCACATAGCGAATGCCTTCATAAATCCGGATCAGCGACTCCGCCCAGTCCGCATGAGCGTGGCCTTTGGCCCAGCATCCCGGCGCCTCCCCATAAGCATTGAAAATCGTCGTCAGGTCCAGCTTCACGTAAGCCAGCCGGAACCGCTCGACCGCATCCACCACGCGCGCCGCCGCCGCCTCGCGAAATTCCGATGCCAGGCACATCACCGCCTTCTGCCCCGCCGCCGTCCCGGTGAACTTCGCCTTCCCGTCCTGCTCCGTCGCAGCCCACTCCGGATGCCGGCGATACACCTCCGTCTCCGTCCCGATCGCCGCCAGCGGAACCCAAAGCCCTAGCCGCATCCCCCTCGCCTCCACCGCGCTCAGCACCGGATCCAGTCCCCGCGGAAACGCCGCCCTGTTCACCGCGTTCTCGCCATACTCCTGCTGCCACCCGTCGTCGATGGTGAAGATATCCATCCCCATCGTCCCCGCGGCCTCGATCAGTTCCATCACCGTGGCTTCGTTGATCGTCCGCTCAAACGGCTCCCACGTGTTGTAAATCCACGGCGCTCCCTGCCGGTCCACGCGCCTCTCCAGCACCTTCGCTCCATATGAAGGCAACGCCCACTGCGGATCATTGAACCCGTCACCGTTCCTGAAAAACACCAGCGAAGCCCCCGCCGTCACAAACTCCTCGCCCGCCTCCAGCGTCCTCGCGAACGGCATCAGGTCGGTGTCATACAACACGCTCACCCGCGCCCGGTCCGGCTCGTCCCAGCCCGCCACCTCCGTCCGCTTCATATACCCCGGCACTTCGCTGATCACCGCCATCCCCGTTCCCGTTCTCGGGTTGGCAATCAGCATCCCCGCGTCCTCCGACCGTCCCGTGTAGAAGATCTCTCGCGGCACCGTTCCGTACTGCGTCAGCAGCGTCAGCTCATTCGCTGGCCCCATCGCCGGCCACAGCGTCTCGATCCGCAGATGCGTCAAACGCACCGCCTTGTTCCCCGCGTTACGCACCACCAGGTGCTTGCGCACCGCCGCGTGCCCGTCGTAGATCCGGTAAACCACCGCCACTTCCACCGGGACCTCCCCGTGCCGCAGCCGCACCGTCAGCGATCGCCCACCGCCCGCCGCCCCCTCCTCCGCGCGCAGAAGTTCAAAACCCGCGTTCGCCGCGCACTCTTTCCCATCGCACCGGAAAGAAAATTCCGCGCCCGCCTTCTCCGCGCTCTGTCCCTCCGCCAGGTATTCCGCCTTCATCGCTGGGCACGACAGCCCCTTGGTATAAAGTCCCGCTCCCGGTTTGAACGCGACCACCCTCCGCACCAGCCCGTTCCCCAGTTCCCAGGTCTGCTCCGCGCCCGCTGCCCCCGCCTGCCCCAGCGCCCACGGTCCCAGCACCCATCCCGACGCCACCGCCATTCCCTGCTGCAGCACCCGCCTCCTGCTCAAAGAACCACCTGCACTCGCCTTCATCGATCTCTCTCCCCGCTCACGGATTCAGCCCCGCATCCTAGCACGGCCCTCTGCGGACGCGCTCTTGCGCCCTCCGTCCCTCCGTCCCGCTTTCTGCGTTCCTCCCCCCGCCAGACAAGGCCCCGCCGGACAAGACCACGCCACCCGCGCCACCCGCGCTCCCTGCCCCCCTCGGCCCCACACCTCCCGCCCCGCCCGAACCCCGCGAGCCGTCCCCTCCGCCCTGGATTCTTTACCCCGAGGCAACTCTCCCCCACCCTTCGCTGCTCTAAGGTATCTACGGGTTTCTCTCAACTCCTTTTGAAGCGTGCCCGTGGGCTCCGCTATTTAAGCCATGTGCAGTCTTACTCGTTGGCTTCGTGGGACCGGAGCAGGCAAGGGACTAGATCAGCCCCGAGGGGTTTTATTTTCTGGCCGGATAACGGTACGCCCACTGGTCGAGGAGTGGCACCAACGTGGACTTGCAGCACTTCCAGCCAGGGCCGGCAAACAGCCAGTCTTCCCGACCCCAAAATCCCCCGCGCGCCAATCGCCGCCGCCCGCTGTTCCTCGCCCTCTTCTCGCTCTTCGCCCTCGCCGCCATCCCCGCGCTGGCGCTGCCGATTGTTCCCGCAAACCAAGAACCTCAGGACACGAAACAGTCCACCCCCGCCGAAGACCGCCTCAAAAGCCTCAGCCTCGAAGAGCTCGGCAAGGTCGAAGTCACCACCTACAGCAAGACCCCCGTCGAGCTCCAGGACACCCCCGCCGCCGTCTACGTCATCACCCGCGACGCCATCCTCCGCTCCGGCGTCACTTCCATCGCCGACGCCCTGCGCCTCGCTCCCGGCGTTGAAGTCGGCCGCGTCAGTTCCACCACCTGGGCCGTCGGCATCCGCGGACTCCAGAGCAATTTCTCCAAGTCCGTCCTCGTCCTCATCGACGGCCGCAACGTCTACACCCCGCTCTTCGCAGGCGTCTACTGGGACGTCCAGGACATGCCCCTGGAAGACATCGAACGCATCGAAGTTCTCCGCGGACCCGGCGGAACCATCTGGGGGCCCAACGCCGCCAACGGCGTCATCAACATCATCACCCGCTCCGCCAAAGACACCCAGGGCGTCATGGCCAGCGCCCTCGCCGGCACCCCGGACCGAACCATCGACGACCTCCAGTTCGGCGTCGCCGCCCACAACACCTCCGTCCGCTTCTTCGGCCGCGGCTTCGTGCGCGGCCATGAATACCACTCCGACCGCATCAACGACGACCGCTGGCACCAGCAGCGCTTCGGCTTTCGCGCCGATCACGTCGCCGGGCCTGACGAATACCTCGCCGAAGGCGACATCTACCGCGGCGATTCACCCCACATCGTCGGCGGCGGCGCGAGCGACGACCAAACCTCCGGCGGCGACATCAATCTCCGCTGGCGGCGCGAACAGGCCAGTGGAAACAGCCTCGCCGTCCAGGCCTACATCGAACGCAGCGTCCGCGCCGGCGCCATCGGCGAAACCCGCAATACCTTCGACATCGATGTCATCGACCGCCTTCCCCCCATCGCCCGCCAGCGCTTCTCCGTCGGCGCCGGCCTCCACTGGAGCCCCTACCAGATCAGTCCCCGTTCTCCCAACTCCACCCTCGTCCCCCCGCGCGGCAACGACCACGTCCACACCGTCTTCCTTCAGGATGAAGTTCACCTCGCTCCGGACCTCATCCTCACCGGCGGAGCCAAGCTCCAGCACAACAACTACAGCGGCTTCGACATCCAGCCCTCCGCGCGCCTCCTCTGGACCGGACACAAGGACCACACCTTCTGGATGGGCCTCACTCGCGCCGTCACCACCCCTTCCGACCTCGAGGAACGCTTCCTCCTCGAAGGCGCCCTCGCCCCCAACGTCGTCATCAAGCTCACCGGCAACCCCAAATTCATGTCCGAAGAAGTCGTCGGCTATGAAGTCGGATACCGCGGCCTCCTGACCCGCCGCGTCTTCCTCGACCTCTCCGGCTTCTGGAACCACTACGAACACCTCCAGAGCTTCACCGCTCCCACACCATCCGTCAGCGCCGGAACCACTTACCTGACCATCCAGTACTCCAACCAGATCGACGGCGCCACCACCGGCTTCGAACTTGCTCCCCAGTTCGTCCTCGCCCCCTGGTGGCACATCGATTCAGCCTGGTCCTACGTCAACTCCGGATTCCACGCCACCGGCCTCACTGCCGACATCAGCGACTCCGGATCCGTCCCCACCTACGAAAAGTCCACCCCCCGGCACACCATCTTCCTTCAATCCAGGATCGACCTCCCCGCACGCTTCGGCTTCGATCAGTTCTACCGCTATGCCAGCGACCTGCCCGCCCAGAAGGTCAAGGCCTACCAGACCATGGACCTTCGCCTCGGACGCCCCATCGGCCGCAATCTCTATCTCGAAGCCGTTGGCCAGAACCTGTTCCAGCCCCGCCACAATGAATGGGGCACCGGCGATCCCTCCCAGCCCGTCATCGGCATCGACCGCGCCGCCTACCTCAAGCTCTCCTTCACCTCCGCCCGCATCCCCCACTAGCTTCAAAGTCCTTCCGAGCAAAGCTTCACCCGGGAGAAGCGCAGTCGGAGAACGTCCGATTGCCCTTCCTGCCGGCCCCGTCCCGCCTCCCTGCATAAAAAAACCGAGCGCCCGCCGCTCGGTCATTCCCATCCCACCCACATCTACAACTGACTGATCAGTCAGTCAACTAAGCAACGGGCTGATGTCTCCCCAGGCATACGCCGCTTCCGTAAGCTCCACCCCGCCCACCTCGATCAGCTTCGAAGCCGCATACACCGCGCCCCGCTTCATATAGAACTCCCGGGCCGGATTGACCTCAAGCACCCACACCACCATGCTCTTCAACCCCCGCTCCACCAGCCGCCCCGCCAGTACGCGAAGCAATTCTGTCCCCATCCCCGCCCGCTGCGCCCCCTCCAGCAGGTAAACCGCATACAGTTCCGCATCGCACCCTCGCACCCCGTCGCGGGCCGGGCCACCACTGATAAATCCCGCCACTCTCCCATCCAGCTCCGCCACCAGCACCACCACATCCTGGCCCAGCCACGCCCTCCACTGCGCCGCACGGTCCGCTTCGCTCAACTCCGCAAGAAAATCCGCGGGAAGAATCCCCGCATACGTACTCCGCCAGCTCTCCACATGAACGTGCGCGATCGCCTCGGCATCCGCCGCGATCGCACTCCGTATCTCGACCATGAGTCCCCCTCCCAGCATTCCCGCAGGCCTTGTCCGCAGCCCATCGAAACAGTCTTTTGAGCAGCGGTCCGGCCACCCAAAGCCTTCAGGACTGCCTTCTGGCCTTGAGAAACGCCGCACGATCCGCGTCTGAAGGAATTTGCTTGGCCGCCTCGCGATAGATGAAATCGGGGTCTTCCGACTGCGCCGCCAGCTTCTTCACCACGAACTTCGCCACCGGCCCGATATACACCGCCAGTTTGCGGCTGATGTCTTCCAGCGACAGATTCTGCAGTCCGCTCGAGCTCAAGGGCCGCTGCTGCATCGACCCCGTGCTCGTGCCCGGCCGGCTGCCCCCCGGATGCGCCATCGTCGCCATCGACCCCGGATGCGTCGTTGCCGCCGGCAGCGGCAATCCATACGTCATACCCTCGCCGGGCGCAGGCGCGTTGTGGCGCAGCACCTGCAGGAACTCCTCCGCGGAAACAAACCGCTGCCCCGGATCCTTGGCCAGGGCCCGCATCACCGCGCTTGAAACATGCAGCGGCACGCCCGGCGTTACCAGGTGCGGCGCCACCGGCACCTGGTTGATGTGCCCCATCATGATCTCGTAATTGTTGGCGCCCGTAATCGGCAGCACCCCCGTCAGCAGCTCGTAAAGAGTCACCCCCACCGCGTAAATATCCGAACGCGGCGTGGCCTTGCTCCCGCTTACCTGCTCCGGCGACATGTAGTTCAGCGACCCCAGCAGGTAGCCCGCTCGCGTCAGGTCGCTGCCCTGCTCCGTGATCGCGATCCCGAAGTCCAGCAGCTTCACAAATCCGCCCTGCGTGATCATGATGTTCGACGGCTTGATGTCGCGGTGCACCACTCCCAGCCCGTGCGCATACACCAGCGCCTGCAGCGTCTGCGCGATGTAGTCCAGCGCCTGCGGCAAACCCACCTGCATCCGCGCGCGAAGATCCCGCAGCGTCTCCCCGTGGATCAGCTCCATCACCATCGCCAGCTGGTTCTCGTGGTAGAACGCCGTATGCAGCTGCGCGATGTTGACATGCGTCAGAGAAGCCAGCGTCTGCACTTCCCGCCTGAACCGCTCCACCATCTCCGGGGCCGACTGGTCCGGCAGCAGGATCTTCATCGCCTCCCGCCGTCGCGAGATCAGATGCTCCACCTCGTACACAACGCCCAGACCTCCGGCGCCCAGCTTCGCCACAATCTCGTAATCGCCGATCCGTTGCCCTGCCTCAAATGCCATCGCGTTCGGTGACGCCTTCTCGCTGGGTTAGCGGCCTGTGAGCCTTCCCCTGATCATACCCGCTGTGCCGTCACGCCGCTAACCTTAACCGAATCTGTCCACTCCGGAAATTCCAACCGCCCCGCCCGGCACCGTACACGCCTCCCGCATCCGCGCCAGGAACGCATCAATCCACCGGGTCAATCCTCGGCCCGCGCGGAATATCGGCCATGTAGAAATACCCTTCGTCCTTTCCCGAATCGCGCACCGTCCAAAACATCAACAGCGCTTCCTTCCTCAGCCGGTCCAGCCCATCGGTCGCCTTGATAATCGCTTCCTTCAGCGCCGGCGTTCCGTATTTCTGGTTCACCGCCTCCATCCCCTTGGGCATGTGCTTGTAGTTCTCGCGGATGGCAATAGTGACCTGCTTGCATATGGGGTTCTCATGCCGCAGCAGGTTATCCGCCTCGATGGCCGCCACGTTGGTCAGCTTGGCATTCCAACCCAGCTCCCCGCCGGCCTCGTAATACTGCTTCACGTGCCCCAGTTCGTGGTAGAGGACAATCCACGGCGCCATCGTCGATACCGTGTAGCGCACCACCGGCACCACCGGGTAAGTCGTCATCGTCCGTCCCGGAACCTTCGTTTCTTTCTTGTACTTGTAGTAAAAATCGCCCGGCCCCGGCTTCGCCTTGGGAACGATCTCCCCCAGCAGTTCGTCGCAGCCCTTTACATCTCCGTAGTATTCAAATGTGTAATCTGGACACCAGAACACCGTCGGACGCACAATCGTCATCGTCGCCGAATCATCCTGCGCCGTTCCAAAACCTTCCTTGTAGTCCTTGCGCGCGTCCCGAACCTCCGCCCCGCTCTTGTCGCTGTCGGTAAGCATCTGCCCGTAGGTCGACCCCTTCTTGATCACCACCACGTCGAACGGACGCGACTGATCCGTAAGATACTGCCGGATCTCCTCGCACGCACTGATGCCTCGTCCCTTTTCATAAGCCAGTTGATAGTCCGGGGACTTGTCCCACGCCAGTTTGTCCAGGTTCAAGTCCCTGACCCGTTCCAAAGCCATGTCCCCTCCTCAACTGATGTCCAACAGTTTTTCCCGAAGTCGCATCGCCGCCCCGGGCAATGCCTCATTCTGAACTTCTCTTGGCGAAGATTGCTCCACGGCACCATCCGCTCGGCGCGCCAATCCCGGCGCGCCCGCACCCTGCGCCGGCTAATCGTCCAGCAGCACCAGCAGGCTCAACTGCGGCGTCGGAATCTCTCCCGGAACATAGATCCCCACCTGCCGCGTCTGCATCAGGTGCTCCCAGCAAGGCCCCGCGCGATGGATGGAAAAATACTGGCTCTCCACCCGCGCCGCGATCTGCTGCGGCGGCACCGGCAGATGCTTCAGCGTCAATCCCGGCAGTGCCCGCTTGATCAACTCCACCACAAATCGCCCCGAACACACCTTCGCCAGCCGCGGCACGCTCGCAATCAGGTCCGCCTCCCCGATCGGCGACTGCACCTCCAGAATCCACCGGCTCGGCCCCAGGCAGCGCTCATCGTTCACCGCGCCGTTCCACAGGAAACTCTCCACCGGAGACAGCTCGATGCGGATCGCGTCCGGCGGAATCACCAGGTCCAGATGCCGCCGTATATGCTCGTCCAGCGCCGCGAAACAAGAGCCGAGGTTGAGATGGTCATACACCGGCAGCGAACGGGGATGCACCTTCAGCCCGAACGTGCACAACGCCCCGCCCAGCCGCGACATCTCCCTGAAGACCTCCTGGGGATGCGCGTGCTGCGACAGCAGAAAGTGCCGCAGCGATGTCACGTTGGAGTTCATCACATGCAAGAACCAGTACTGCTTCACGTGACGAGCGGACATCCCGGCTTGATAAACCCCGTTGCGGCTCTCCTGGTCGCGCATGCACACCGAGCTCTTCTCATCGATGATCTCGATCAGCCGCCGGAGCATGGCGGTCAGCACCGGACTGGCATTGATGCTGAGGCATGGCGGCACAAAGGTAGGATCGGCTTCAAAGCGGCCCGTGCCGTCGCGCAGCAGCCGCACGACCGGCACCGAGATGTACCGGTCGGATAATTCCCCCTCGGACAGGAGCAGGAGATTCTTCCGTCCCACCTGGATCGGCTTTTCATCCAGCCCGGAATTCTGGTCGGGCAGCTTCTGTTCCCGCTCCACATACCGCGTCGCGCTGCCGTCCCCCGCCTTGCCCGTGTTCTTGCCATCTCTCACCATGGCGGGAATGGCGAGATGCATGGTCAGGTGGTCGGCTACAGGTGAAAACAGCGAGCTAAAAACGCGCGGCTCCGGCGCCTTGTCGGAACCGGGAAGGTCAAACGCCAGGCCGTCGGCGAACAGGCCGCGCGCGTGAGTCAATGTCAGGGTGCCGCTGCGCAGCGCATCGCCATCCAGCTGCAGCCCCGCAAAGCCGTACGCATCGCGCCACAGGCTGGCGGTCACAAACTCCAGCGCGTCTTCAAAGTAGCGGTTCTGCGCCTGGAAGTGATGAGGGCCGAGGTACATTCCCTCCGACCACACCGGCTTGGTCAGTGTCCTCATTGCGCGCCACCCGTCTGCGGCAGCAGGATCACCAGCTCCATCTGCGGGTTCTGAATCTCCGCCGGCAGATGCGCCGCGAAATTGCGCGCCCGCAGCACCGTCTCCCACGCCGCCCCCGATTGGTTCAGGCTGAAGTACTGATGCCGTGTCTTCACGGGAATCGCGCTCGGCGGGCTGGGAAGATGCGTCAGCGTAATGCCTGGCAAGGCGCTGTTGACCAGCTGGTCGATATGCGTTGCCGAACACGTCTTCACCAGTTGCGGCACCCGGCGGATGATCGTATCCTCGCTCACGTCCGCGCTAATCGCCAGGTACATGCGCGTGTTCGCCAGGTACTTGTCCTGGTCGATCGCCGTCGCATAGATGGTGTTGTTCATCTGCTTCAGCGGCAACGATACCACTGACGACTCGCCCATCGCCTCGAGCAGGACCCGCAGCTTCTCATCCAGTTCTCCGAATACCTTGCTCAGATTCGCGTGATCATAAAGAGGAAGATCCCGCGGCCGGATGCTCTGGTGAAACGTGGTCAGCGATGCCCCCAGCCCCGTCAGCGCCGAAAACAACTCCTCCGGATGGCAGCGCTGCCCCTGCAACAGGTGGCTCAACACCGGAATAACCGAGTTCACCGTGTACAGCAGCCAGAAATTCTTCGTGTCCGCCGTTGTGAACTTCGCCAGGCTCTCGTTCTCATGCCCCAGCATCCGCGAAATCTGCGTGCTCTTGGCCGACAGAATCTCCAGGATCCCGTTCACCAGCCCCCGCACGTAGTCGTTCGCGCGCACCTCCAGCAGCGGCGGCACAAAGTGCGGGTTCAGCCGGAAGCCCCCCGTCTCCGTCTTCTCCACGTTCGCAATCCGCAGCGTCGAACTGCCCTCCCGCGACTCGTTCTCCGCCAGCAGCCGCAGGTTCTTGCGCGCAATCTGGATCGGCTTCTCGCCCATCCCCGTGTTATCGTCGCGCACCGTGGTGATCTCGGCCAGGTAGCGCGAACTCGCCACCCGCCCCAGCCCCGCCACGTTCAGGCCCTTGTCCTTGTAGTCCGGAACCGACAGGTAAACATCCAGGCTCTTCATGTCCTGATCGAAAAATTCCGCCAGCGACTTCGACGGCGGCGGCTGGTCAGGACCCGGAATCTCGAACGGCAGCCCGTCCGGAAAGATCCCCGAAGCCCGCGAAACCGCCAGCTGCCCCTCGTTCAACAGCTCCTGGTCCAGCACCACTTCGTTGAAGCCCCAGGCGCAGAACTTCAGCGACTGCACGCGGAAGTTCATGCTGTCTTCCAGAAACTTGTCCTGCAGCTGCATGTGCTGCGGCGTCAGGAACGTCCCCTTGCTCCACAGAACGGGCTGTAATTGTTTCATGTGTTCGACCGGACCTTAACGATACTAATTCACGCGCCGTTGCGCAAAGCCGCCGCCCAGCCGCTCCCCAAATCCCCAGCCGTGTCCGCCACCCTGCCCGCCGTCACCCTGAACATGTCTTCAGAGCGCCGTCTTTTTTCGCCAGGCACATCCGCCCGGTGCCCCACATGTCCGGACCGCCTCACCGCTGGTATGTGGGGATCTACAAATCTTCGCTCCATTGGTGCCGTCACCGGGCAAAGCCCATCGCAATGAAGCGCAGTCAGGGTCCCCGGCGGCCGCCATCACATCTTGGTCCCCTTCGACCCGTCATCCGCCTGGTCCGGATCTTTGGTATCCTTCGGGTCAGTCGGGCTCTTGGGATCCGTCGGGCTCGACCCGCAGCCCGATCCCGCCGCCCCGCCGCTGTTGATCATCACCATCGTCCCCGTAATCGACACCCCCGATGGCCCGATGTCGATGAAGTTCCCGCCCACCTTCAGCGACAACTGCATCCCCGCCTCCAGGATCATCGTCATCCCCGCCTTCAGGTGAATCGCCTGCCCGGCCTCGTGGGCAAAATTCATCCCCGACTTCTCGTAAATGTTCTGCCCCGCCTGGATCGATATCGTTGATCCAGCCTTCACGTTCATGTTGCTGCCAATCGAAATGCTCTCGTCGCTGCCAACCTTCTCCGTCCGGTTGCCGGCTATCGTGATCACCTCGTCGCCGCCCACCTTCTCGGTGCGGTTGCCGCCGATCACGGTGTCTTCGGTGCCCCCAACCTTCTCGACGCGGTTGCCGGCAATCTGGATGTCTTCGTTGCCGCCCACCTTCTCAAGCTGGTCCGCGATCACAATGGAGCTGTGGTTATTGCCGATCCACTCGCGTGAATCGTTTTTGATGCGCGTATCGAAGTCCTTCTCCCCGCGCAAAAAGATCTGCTCGCTCCCCGTCTTGTCCTCCAGCCGGAACTCGTTGTAGTTGTCCTCGCCGCCGCCCTTCGAACTCCGCGACTTGAACGTGCTCCGCGTCTGGTGCTCCGGCAGCGGGTACGGTACCGTCTGCTCCGCGTTGTACACGCAACCCGTCACAATCGGCCGGTCCGGATCCCCATCCAGAAAACTCACCAGCACTTCCTGCCCCACCCGGGGAATCGACATCGCCCCCCAGCCCAGCCCCGCCCAGGCCTGCGATACCCGCACCCGGCAGGAACAATCCCCCGCCCGGTCCCACGGAAAACGCACGATGATCCGCCCGTACTTGTCGACCCAGATCTCCTCGCCGTCCCCCGTCGCGCCGTCATCGCTCGCCGTTGTATCGTCCTGGTCCGCCGCCTTCCCGATCACCACCGCCGTCTGCACTCCCTGCACATACGGCTTCGGCGTCACCCTCGCCGGCCGGAACGGAATCGTCTTGTCGATGCACGTGAACTGGTTCGAGTAGCTGATCCCTTCCTCGGTTTCGTTCAGATAAGTCCCGCCCACCGTCGCCGTGTGCCGCACCTCGGTGATCAGGTAACCGGTATTCAAGTCGCTCCGGTAGTGATCCTTCATCGTGAACGTATGGCCCGGCACAAACGATCTCACCCGCCCCGATCCGGAGATCAGGTGCTGCGCCGCTTCCTGCTCCTGCATCCGGACCTTGGCGATCTTGCGCCCCTCTTCCGCCGTCAGATGAATGCCCGGATAATCGAAGATCTCGAGAGGATCGTTCCCGCCCACGCTCACCACCGTGCTCTCCGAAGCCACCAGGCTCGTCGACGGCGTCTTGAAGTTGTAATCCGTCGTCGAGTACTTCCCCGTCTTGAACTCCTGCTTGGAGAAAATCGCCGCGATATGGTCCTCATCCATTTCGTCCGCGTTCCGCGACATATGCGAAGCGCTCGCCTGGCCTGGACAATCCGATGCCGCGCTCGACTTGTCCGCCCACACCAGCTTGTGATCCGTCTTCGTGTGGTCGAAGTAGTAGTAAAACCCCGCATGCTCCGCCAGCCGCGAGATGAAGTTCACCGTCGACTCCCGGTACTGCACCACATACTCCTGCTTGGAATAAGTCTCCTGCAGGTTGTTCTGAATCGGCCCCTTGCTCTTGGCCGTGAACTTGTCAAACGCCAGCTGCACGATCTCCGGAATCGTCTTGTTATGAAAAATCCTGCAATCGGCATGCCGGCTCAAAAACCAGATCCATGGCACGATCTCCATATGGTAGTGATGAAACAGAAGATCCGACCCGCTCTGCGCAAACCGGCTCACATACCCGTTGAAGTAACGGGGATTGGCGTCGTCATTGGTCTTGAGCGTGATCGTCGCCTTCTGCCCGATGATCGTGGTGAAATCCAGCGTAGGCAGCTGGCACAACACCTCCGCCTGGACCGAAAACGGACGTCCCAATGACTCCGTGCACGTGAAGCTCTGCAGCAGCAGATCGTCAGCGCCCTTGCCATCAACCTTAAGTGAAATCAGCCGGTTTTCTTGCGTGTAGGTCTGTGCCATACGGTCAACTTCCTTTTCTCGCGCGAATGACTAGCGAATCCATGGCGGATAGCCACTTGGTGGTCCAAACAGATGTTCAAAAACTTGTTCTCCGATGGGCCTTGCGGGAACTCGAATAACCTCTGATTCAGGTATCTTGATGAGGGAACCATCCTTGGCGATCTTGGCGAACGGCGACTTTTCGGAGCGTGTCGCGTGCGTCACCGTGTCCCACCACAGCGCCTTTGAGCTTGGATGGTTGGGGTACAACTCTTCCGAGTCGTGGACGCTGGATATCCGATGTTCCTTATCGTCGTGACCAATTGCCGCGAAGTCTACAAAGCCGACAATCTTTCTGCCCGGCCACTTAAGCGACATTGACTGCAGGAATTCCGTCCCTGTGGTTCCATTGGCGACGTTGCAGCCGTCGATACGAACGGTCGCATCCGCAGCGAGGAAGTTACCCAGGCGCTGAAAAAGGTTGCCCTCGTAGGCGTGATCGGGCGGTATTGGCATTCCATCATTGACTGGGCTCGAAAGCAGATCGTCCGCGTCGATCACCGGCCGGTTGAGACCATTGATGTCCACTCGACCGGGACTTCCGTGCGTGATCAGCACCAGGCACTTGATCGAACCTGTCTCGAAAAAGCCTTCAAAGCCCGGTGTTTTAAACCCTTTAAGATCGCCGCAGAAATTCTCCAGCTGATTGACCAGATCAAGAAAATGCGCGAAGACAACTGTGATCGTGCGGCGCTTGAGATACGGACTCGCTCCATACTTAGGCGGATCCACAAGCTCAAAGGCGCCCACCGCCTCCACAACCGTCGCCTGCAACCCGATCTCCCCGCCGGTGAACAGGCTTTTTTGAATAGCGACTACATCCACATCTTTCACGTCGCCTCCCTGGGGTCACACAACGTCAACGCGGAATCCTTCCGAACTCTCGAAGGATGCCACCATCCGGGCCGGCTCCTCAACGACGGTTCGGTCCAGTTCCCCGCCCTATCTACTTACATCCTGATTCGGTGAGCCTTCCCGTTACAAGGATCGTCGAAAGGGCCGGCTAAGCGACTGATTAACCGCTTCACTCAGGAAATATGGACCAGTGCACTTTGCTTCCGCCTTTTGGTGCGCGTTCTTCGAATCCAAATTTCTCCCCTCACACCACCGCCGCCATCGCCGGCGGCTCATAACTGAATTCCCCATCCTCGCCCACGCTCACATGCAGCGAGCTCATCTTCTCGCCCTCCGCCATCGAGCTCAGAATCTTGCGCGAAATGTCCGGCAGCAGCGAATTGGTCAGAATGTTGTCCACGTTGCGCGCCCCGCTCTCGACTTCCGTGCACCGTGACGCCACCGCATTCAAAAACGCATCATCCCAGCTCAGCGTGATCTTGTGGTTCTCCCTCAGCCGCCGCTGAATCTTGCCCAGCTTCAGCCGGATGATCTGCTTCAGCGCCTCATCGCGCACCGGGTAATAAGGAATCAGCACCATGCGCCCCAGGAACGCCGGCTTGAAGATCTTGTTCATCTCCGGCTTGATCGCCTCGATCAGCCCCTTCGGCCCCGGCGCCGTCTCCGGATCCGCCACCAGCTTCATCATCTGGTCCGTGCACGCATTGGTGGTGAGAATGATGATGTTGTTTTTGAAGTTGATTTCGCGCCCTTCGCCGTCTTCCATCTGCCCCTTGTCAAAGACCTGGAAGAACAGCTCCAGCACATCCGGGTGCGCCTTCTCCACCTCGTCCAGCAGCACCACCGAATAAGGACGCCGCCTGACCGCCTCCGTCAGCACCCCGCCTTCCCCGTAGCCCACATACCCGGGCGGCGAGCCCTTCAGCGTCGACACCGTATGCGGTTCCTGGAACTCCGACATGTTGATCGTGATCAGGTTGTGCTCCCCGCCATACAATAGGTCGCTCAAAGCCAAAGCCGTTTCAGTTTTTCCTACGCCGCTCGGCCCCACCAGCATGAACACGCCCACCGGCTTGTTCGGATCATCGAGCGAAGCCCGCGATGTCTGCACCCGCTGGCTGATGATCTCCATGGCATGATCCTGCCCGATCACCCGCTTGGCCAGGTGCTGTTGCAGCGCCAGCACCGTCGTGATCTCGTCCTTCAGCATCTTGCCCGCCGGAATCCCCGTCCACGCCGACAGCACCTCGCCCACGATCTGCGCATCCACGCAAACCCTGATCAGGCCCGTCTCGCCCTGCAGCGCCGACAACTCCGTTTCGAGCGCCTGCAGCTGCGTCTTCGTCTCATCCACGTTCACCGGCGCCGCCGCCGTAGTCTCCGCCGCGGCCGCCGCGCTCCCGTTCTGCGCCACCGGCGCTGCCGCCGCTCCATTGGCCGCTACCGGAGAAGCCGCGCCCGAAGCCGCCACTGCCTTGCCCGCCTGCGCCTCCAGCTTGTCCCGCAGCTCGCGGATCTTGCCCACCAGCTCCCGCTCCTTATCCCAGCGCCCCTGCAGCTCCTTCAGCCTCGCTTCGGCCTTTTCCTTCTGCTCGGCAATCTCGCCCAGCTTCTCTGAATGGTCCGCGCCTACCACCTCTTCGCGGTTCAGAATGCGCGTCTGCACTTCCAGGGCATCGATCTGCCGCGTCAGGTCCTCGATCGCGGGAGGCGTCGCGTTCTGCCCCAGCGACAGCCGCGCGCACGCCGTGTCCAGAATGCTCACCGCCTTGTCCGGCAGCTGCCGTCCCGCCAGGAACCGGTGCGACAACCGCACCGCCCCATACACCGCCTCGTCGAGAATGCGCACGTTGTGGTGCTTCTCCAGCGATGCCACCAGCCCCCGCATCATGATCATGCACAGGTGCTCGCTCGGCTCCTCCACCTTCACCACCTGGAACCGCCGCGCCAGCGCCGCATCCTTCTCGAAATACTTCTTGTACTCCGACCACGTCGTCGCCGCGATCGTCCGCAGCTCGCCGCGCGCCAGCGCCGGCTTCAGCAGGTTGGCCGCGTCGTTCTGCCCCGCCTGCCCGCCCGCGCCGATCATGGTGTGCGCTTCGTCGATAAACAGGATGATCGGCGTCGCCGAAGCCTTGACCTCTTCGATCAGACCCTTCAGCCGGTTCTCAAACTCGCCCTTCACTCCCGCGCCCGCCTGCAGCAGCGCCAGGTCCAGCGTGCGCACATGAACATTCTTCAGGGGAGGCGGCACGTCGCCCTGCGCCACGCGCAGCGCAAACCCCTCCACCACCGCCGTCTTGCCCACGCCCGCCTCGCCCGTCAGGATCGGGTTGTTCTGCCGCCGCCGCGTCAGGATGTCGATCACCTGCCGGATCTCCGGATCGCGCCCCAGCACCGGATCGATCTTGCCCTTCTTCGCGTTCCCCGTCAGGTCCACCGTGTACTGGTCCAGATTCGGCGTCTTGCTGTTCAACGGCCTGCCCGGCTCCCCCGGAGCCGCTCCATCCGCCGCGCCCGTCGCGATCCCCGTCGTCGTCTCCTGCGACATCGCGCAGATCGCCAGCAAATCCTTGCGCAGCCCATCGGCATTGATCTTGGCGAACTCCTTGCTCACGCCATTGATCAGCCGCGCCAGTTCCTCGTCCGTCGCCAGCGCCAGCACCGCAAACCCCGTCCGCACCTGCCCCGCGTTGAAGTCGATCGACCCGATCGTCCAACCCGTGGTCAGCATCTTCAGCACCGTCGGCGATATCGACGGCGTGCGCGCGTTGCCCGACTTCAGCCGGTCCAGGCTGCGCGACAACTCCGCCGTCAGCCGCGACTTGTCGATCTCAAAATGCTTGATGATCGCCGCTAGATCGTTCGAGCTCGAGTCGAGCAGCTTCATCAGGAAGTGCTCCACCTCGATGTCATAGTGAGTGCGGGAAAGGCAAAGCCCCGCAGCGCCTTCCAGCGCCTTGCGGGTCTCGTCGTTTAGCTTGCCGATCAGTGACTTCAGGTTTATTCCCATGGTTTCCCCTCACAAAGCCAGAATCGTGTCGTCCGGATCGAGACCCATCGGCGCCGTCTTGGCCCATGACACCCAGCCCAGCCGCGCCGGCTGTTTCCCGTCCTGAATCCCGTCCAGGTCCAGTTCGATCGTGGGCACTTCGTCGCGCCGCAACACCAGTTGCGCTTCAAAGTCCACGCAGTTGTTTGAAAAAAATCGCGTCATCGCCCGCAGCGCCGCATTCGCGCTGCCCCCCGGCAAAAACTCCCGGTACTTCTCCATCGTCAGCGGCCCGATGCGGATCCGCGCCCGCCCCTGCCGGTCCCACACCGCATCGCCCACCACCGCGCCCGCACCCACCTGCGTCGACGACGAATCCCTTTCGTTCATCGCGCACTGCGTGCCGCGGTCAATCGCATACCACGCCCCCGTGAACTGCTGCACTTCCACCGGCACTTCAAAATAATCCGCCAGCATCTGCTCCAGCGCCGTCGCCGATCGCGCCTGCATCCCCATCAGCGACACATAATGCATCAGCGCTTCGTCTTCCACCGGCTGCCGGTCCCGCAGCCCCGCCGTGCCCAGCCCCAGCAGATCGCGCAGATACAGGCTGAACAAATCGCGATGCCCCGCGCCGTAATTCACCTGGAACCGCGTCCGCTGCCACGCCCGGTAAAACAACGACACCGCGCGATGATTGAACAAATCGAAAAACGTCGCCAGGCTCGAGTCCTTCGAGCGCATCCGCTCCAGCATCAGCTCGCTGTAAGGATGTGGCAACACTCCCTGCGGCCCCGTCAGCCCCATGAAGTTCACCATCATCTCCGCCGGCCCGTCTTCCTTCATCTCCAGCTGCTGGATCTCGCTCGCCGGAAACCCCAGCCGCGGATTGGTGCGGAACCGCACCGCCTCGTCCTCGGGATTGGAAAACCATCCCACCGGCCGCCGGTTGTCACGCAATCTCTCCAGCAGCGCCACCGCCTGGAAGAACTCAAACGAACAAGGATCGTCCTTCATCTCCGCCGCGATCAGCGCATTCATCATGCGCGCTTCCGGCGAAAGTTCTTCCCCGACCGGCTCTTCGTCTCCCGTCAGGCCAGCAGCCTCCGTCCCGATCTCGGCTCCCATTCGTGCAGTCCCTCCTTTCTCTGCGGCGTGGTCACGCTCAGCTGCGTAAAGCTGTTCAGCGAAGCCGCCAGCCCCAGGAATCTCTCCACCACCGCCGCAAACAAAAATGCGCCGCCCCCCGTGAACTGGTCCTCGTCGATCTCCATCTCCACCCGCAGCCCGCGCGCAAAACTCACCCCCTCCGGCGACACCAGCCGCGCAAAATGCGGCTTGCTCTTCACCTCGAGAATGCTCTCGATCACGTTCTGCGAATACGCCGTCCGGCCCACATCATAAAGGCGCAAAATCTCCTTCAGCGCGTCCTTGCCCTCTTCCACCAGCGACAGGTAGTTCAGCGAAAGATGCGACACCAGCCGCCACAGCACCGCCTTGCCCAGCGCCGGACGCACCGGCGACGTCGGCTTGCGCAGCGCCACAATCCGCCGCATCGCCGCCGCCCCTTCCAGTTCAAAATCGCTGTCCTGGTTCCCAAACGGAAGCCGCGAAGGCAGATCGCGATTGGTGCACGTCGTCTTCACCGACAACACCGTCGCATCCGGATCCACGCTGGCCAGCGACAGGTCCACCAGCGACAGCGAAACCTCCGTCCCGTCATCGTTGGCCCGCGCCGACGGCCGCCGCCGCGCCAGCCAGAAACACGCCCGGTCGTCCCGCCGCGCCGCGTGCCGCAATGAATAAAACGGCTCATATCTCGTGATCTTCTGCGAATTCGCGTTGATCGCCGCCACTTCATCCACCGAAAACACTTCCACCGAATATGGCCGCCGCACATCCGGCACCAGCGGATACTCCACCTTCCGCTGGTTCAGCTGAATCGGCTCCGCCGTCTGCTGAAACAGATTCGCAATCGGCGTGCACCCCAGCCGGAACGTCTTCTTCGACAGCTCGATCTCCAGCCGCTGCACCCGCCCGCTGCCTTCCACATCCGAGATCAGAAAAATCACTTCAATCGCGTCTTTGAATCCCGCCTGCGCCACTGCCTCCAGGCCGGTCAGATCCAGAAAGAAAAACTTCTCCGGAAACGCGAAATACTCCATCAACAGCCGGTGCCCCGCAAACGACGAGGCCGAATAAGGAACCATCCCCTCATCCGCTCCGAACCCCACCGCCTCCAGCGCCGACGCCGGCAGATGTACCGGGGCCAGCTTCGAGCCCGGCGTCAGGTCCCGCACTTGAATGCGGTTCAAGCGGCTGAACAGCAGCTCGTAAACAATGTTCACCAGCCCGCTCTCGCCATCGAGATAAAAGCGCAGCTTGTCCGGCTTCAGCGCCGCAAACGTCACGTCCTTCGCGCAGCGCAGCTCCAGCCGTATCGCCCACGCCGAATCGCTCGTCTTCACCGCCGGCTTCAGCCGGCTCGGCGCCACCCACTCCGCGGCGCTCACCGTCACCGGCCACAGCGTCGTGTCATAGCAGGTCCTGAACGTGCACGGCGTCCCGCTGATGGGCTTTGAATACAACGGAGTCTTGCGCTCGATCTTCAGCCCGCTGGTCAGCTTCCCCTTCTCCGGGTCCAGCTGGAACTCCACCACCGACATCGAGGGAATTGGTCTGACCAATTGCGGATACACCACGCTCAGCAGCCCTTCGGTGATCTCCGGAAACTCGTCTTCCAGCTTCAGGTGAACCCGCGCCGCCAGAAACGCAAACCCCTCCAGCAGCCGCTCCACGTGCGGGTCTTCGCACTTGGTCGGCTCCAGCACCAGCCGCGACGCTACCTTCGGATGCCGCTCCGCAAACTGCGCCGCCGACTTGCGCAGGTAATCCAGCTCGCGTTCGTAGTAAAGGAGCAGCTCATCGCGCATCGTCGCCCCCGCTTACGTGGCAATTGCCGCTCTTCAGCTCGATCACCGTGTCAAACGAAATCGGCTCCGGCACCGGGTCCATCCGCAGCATCGCCTCGATGCGCAGCCGCACATCCTTCTTCGCAGCATCCGGCGTCTCCACCATCGCCACCCGCACATTGGTCAACCGCGGCTCAAACACCGTGATGGTGTTGGTGATCTGGCGAATCAGCCGGGCGCGGTCCGACGACGCCCCCATGCTCAACACCGACAGGTCCTGCAACCCGTACACGTACACTGAGCGGTTCACCTCGACCAAGCCCTCATCCGGCGGCTCCGCAATGCGCCGCGAGTTCAACAGCCACTCCAGGTCCCGCCGCACCCCCGCCTTCAGCAGCCGTACCGACTGCGTCCGGCTCAGCGGATTCTCCAGCCGGTTGGCCGGCTCCTGGTCAATCAACCGGTCCAGCACCGAGATCGTGATCGTCGATTCGCCCAGCCCTCGCGGCATCCTTTACCCCACGCTCAGCGCCTGCACCGGATCGAGGCGGCAGATGCGCTCAAACAACTTCTGTTTCTCTTTCGCGTCGCCCTGGATCCGCTTGCTCCACCGCATCAGCTTGCCCAGGTCGCTGGCCATCTGCTCCGGATCCTCCCACGCGTCCAGCTTGTGGTTCTCGATGGTCGCCGCAATGTCTTCCAGCAGCGGCTGCGCAATCCCGTCCTTGCCCGCCGCAATCGCCAGTTCCACCATCTGCATCGAACGCCGGAACCGCCGCCGCCCCGACCGCTGCCGTGCCAGCTCCGCGCGCATGATCGCAAACGCCTTCTCTTCCTGCCCCGACGACAGCGCGTCCTTGGCCAGCGCATATCCGTCCACCGCCGGCGCCAGCCACGTCGGCGTGCCGTTGCGATGCGCCCGCACCTCCGCCGCCGTTTCCTGTTCTTCGGTAGCTACCGGTGGCGCCGTCGCGCTCAGCCCCTTCAGCCATTCCTTCGTTTCCGGATTCGCCGCCGGCGTATCGTCCAGCAGCATCGCATCCAGCAGCTCGGGAAGATCGTTCAGCAGCGACCGCAGCTCCGACTCGATCGCCGTCGCAATCGCCGCATACTCCGCGCCCAGCGCCCGGCACGCCGTCACCGACAGCCGCTGCAGGTCCAGCCACGCGCGGCTGCCCGGCTGCGCCATCGCCTGCTCCGCCGCCTCCAGCAGCTCCGCCCACCGCTTGGCCAGCGCCAGCCGCTTGATCTGCTGCCGCAGCTCCGTTGACGGCGCTTCCAGCAACTGGCTTTCCTCCAGCCGTCCCGCGCCGCGCAGCTCGCCCCAGCGCAGCGCCCGCAGCAACAGGTAAGGCGCCGGGCTCAGCGGTTCCTTCTTGCGCAGAAACATCGCCGCGCCCACAATCCCCGCCACCGCCTGCCGCCGGTCCGCAGGCTCGGCCGCGAATGCCACCGCCACCCCGCCCGCCACCGGAGCCGCGGCCACGCCCGCTTCCGTCTCGCCCGCCGCTTCCGCCGGAGCCGCCTCTTCTACCGCCACCACCTCGACCGGGTCCGGCTCCTTCTCCCGCTTCTTGTCGAGCAGCTGGTGAACGATCTGCCGCACCTCCGTCAGCGACGTGCGCAGCTTCCCCAGGCTCGGCTGATCGTCTTCAAACTTCTCGTCGCAATAAGCCTCGGTCTTGTTCAGAATCTCCAGGCACGCGTCCAGGTCCTTCTCCGTCTGCGCATAAAAAGCCTTCGGCGTCTCGTTGAACGACTTGTCAAACACCTCCGGAGCCAGCTTGCCGCCCGCGATCACCGCCGCCCGCGCCTTGCGCTCCTTGTCGTTCTTGGCCTGGTCCTCATACCCGATCAGCCGCGACTCCCGATACTGGATCAGCGAGTGGCCCGCATTGTTGATCGGGGTGAAGCGGATGGGCAATTCCAGCGTCAGGTTCAGCCACCCCAGCGGCCGCGCCCGGTCGCCATAGTCGCCGTCCTCCACCACCGGAAAAACTGTGTCCCAGAATTCGGTCAGCAGCCCGTAAATCAGGTTGATTCCCTGCCGCATTCCCGCGATGCGCTCCGTGTACAACAGCGCTTCGGTCAGGTACGCGGCCAGCTGCAGATCCTTCGAGATCGTCGCCAGCGCTTCCTGCGACAGCTTGATCACCAGCGCCCAGTTGGCCGTCTTGCGCTCGCTCTGCCATGCCCCCTGCGCCAGCTCATCGTCCTGCCGCCGGGCTTCCTTGATTTTGTCGTAGATCAGTAGCTTGGTGTCGTAACGCAGATCCGCGCCGCTCGGATTGTCACCGGCGATCGGAGCCAGAATATCTTCGCGAAGTGGCATAGTGACCGGCCCCTGCCGGGTAGTTCAGTTTAGAAATTATCCCAGCCCCGGGCCACTTCCCCGCGGCCGGCTCCAAAACCCGGCAACCACGCGGCGGCGCGGCCCCGGACTGAGGCGCCCGGCCCGCCGGCCGCGCCTCTCCCGATGCTCAATCCTCTTCGTCTTCCTCTTCGTCGCTTTCGGTTGGCTCTGCGGCCGCTTCCCCAGCGTGATTGAACGTCAAATTACGAACCTCGAGGAAGGGAAACTCCTCGCCGTCCACCAGCAGCATCTTCTGGCCCACCGGCGACTCCCGGCCTTCGTCATCGGCCAGCCACTCCGTCACCCGGCCCAGCCACACCTGCTCATCGTCCTGCTTCCAGGAAAACGGATAGAGCGCCGGGATCAGCACCTCGCCGATATCCAGCCCCTTGAACGATGGCGCCGTCTGCACCAGCGCCGGAGCCCACAAGGTGTCCCGCAGCCGCTGCGGCGGTCCCATCTCCACTGAAGCCACATGCTCGAACGGCAGCCATACATAGGCGCCCGCGGCATACACTTCCAGCCGTGCCCCGATGTCCGGGTCCGCGTCGCGCAGCTCCTTGAACGCCTTCCCGTTCAATTCACCCGACGGCGAACTCACCGTGTCCTTCGGAAATTCCTGCTTCTCAAAAAGCTCGTGACGCGTCTTCTCCGCATGCAGAGCCGCGTAGTACACGATGGCGCCCGTTTCCTTCTCCAGGCTCCCCGTGGATAGCACTGCCAATTGCTTCTCGGCCCGCGTAAACTCGCCCGAAAAACACAGCAGCTCGAAAAGGAAGGTGCGTTGGGCCACGTCGTTCGGATGGTCACGCAAGTACGCTGTGAGCACCTGACAGGCTTCCCGCACCTTGCCGGCTTTGAACAGTTCTCTTGGACTCGATGGCACCGATCGCCTGCTTAAGCGTTTCCGCAATTCGATTGCTGTTTGCCGGGTGCGGGCGTCCTCCCTCGGGAGAACGCCCGCTCGCCGCTCCGGTTCCCAATCAACGATTGCGGAACCGCCGCCGCCCGCCCGGTTACCAGGGCTTGAGTGCCAGTACGTCGAAGCCCTTGTCGATGAAGCCCTTCAGCTTGCCGTCATCCTCGGGGTTGTAGCTCACCTTGATCTTGCTGTAGGCGAAGCTCACTGACTCCATCGGATTTTCGTTCGAGCCGGAGTGCTGGATCGACGTGATCAGGGCGTCTTCCAGGTGGATCTTGTAGTACTCCTCCTGGCTGTCCCCCATCGGCTTGTCGTAAACGATGTCCACCGAGTCCAGATAATTGCCGGTGACGCAATCATCAAACAACAGTGGCGACGTCTTGTCGACAACCTTCATGATCGAGATGTCCGCAAGGTTGGCGCGCCCCGCACGAGCTTCGCCGCCCGAAGAGCCCACTCCGATGACAGCCGTCTGGCTGGCCCCGAAGCTGAACGACAGAATGTCGATCGCGCCCGTCTTGCTGGTGCTCGGTCCTTGACGATCGGAAATGATCAGATACGCATTAACTGCCATGATTGTCTCCTTCAGAGATGTGTTCCACTACGCGCGGGTGTTGCGGACGACAGCGGGAAGAGCCGCCGCCCAATGTATCAGTGAGGTGAAAACTCTTTTTCGACTTATTACTTTGCTGCCGCAGGCAACTCGGCCACCAACCGAAGAGAAACAGTCAGCTCGTCGAGCTGGAAGTGAGGGCGAAGGAACGCCACCGCGCGGTAAACGCCCGGCTTTCCTGGCACCTCCGTTACATCGATCCGCGCCTCGCGCAGCGGTCGCGCTGCCTTGGTCGCCGGCGATGCCGAATCGTCCGGAGTCACATACCGCGTGATCCAGCGGTTCAGGAATACGTCCGCCTCTTCCCGCGACATGAAGCTGCCGATCTTGTCCCGCATCATCGCCTTCAGATAATGCGCAAAACGAGATACCGCCATGATGTAAGGAAGCTGCGTCGACAACCGGGCGTTGGCGTTCGCCGAGTCCGTGTCGTAAGTCTTGGGCTTCTGACAGCTCTGTACACTGAAAAACGCCGCGTAGTCCGTGCCCTTGCAATGCACCAGCGGAACAAATCCCAGATCCGCCAGCTCCTTCTCGCGCCGATCGGTAATCGGCACTTCCGTCGGGCACTTCAACGCCTGGTCCCCTTCATCCGTCGCGAACGTGTGCGCCGGAAGTCCTTCCACCAGCCCGCCGCCTTCCACTCCGCGCATCGCTACGCACATGCCGTACAGCGAAAACGACTGCGTCATCTTCGTGCCCAGCGCATACGCCGCGTTCATCCACAAATACTTCGAATGATCCGTGCCATCCACGTGCTCCTCGTAGCGGAACTCGTCGATCGGCTTGGTCTCCGCCCCGTAGGGCAGCCGCCCCAGCGTCCGCGGCAGCGTCAGCGCCGTGTACCGCGAATCCTCGCTCGAACGGAATGACTTCCACTTCGCATAATCCGTCGAGTCGAAAATCTTCGCCAGGTCGCGCGGTGCATCCAGCGACGTGAAGCTCTCCAGGTTCATCAGCTCCGGTGCCGCCGCCGCTACAAACGGTGCGTGCGCCTGCGCCGCGATGTGCGACACCCCTTCCAGCAGAGCCATGTCTTCCGGATGCTTGCCGAACTCGTAGTCCCCGATCAGCGCGCCAAACGGCGCCCCGCCGAATACTCCGTATTCCTCTTCGTAAACCTTCTTGAACAACGCGCTCTGATCAAACTCCGGAGCCTTCTCGATGTCCCGCAGCAGCTCCTTCTTGCTCACGTTCAGCACGCGGATCTTGAGGCCCACGCCCGTCTCGCTGTTGTCCATCAGGTACTTCAAACCCCGCCACGACCCCTCCAGCTTCTGGAATGCCGCGTGGTGCATGATCTCGTTCAGCTGGATCGAAAGAAGGTGATCGATCTGCGCGATGCGCGCGTTGATCATCATCTCCGCGTCCTTGGCGATGGTCATCGAACCATCCACCACCTGGGCCACGAACTCCTTCACCAGGTCCCGGCCCCGCTCCTTGGCCTCTCCAAACCGGCCCTGCTCTACGATCTGGTCTAGCAGGCTCGACTGCTCCTGCGTCTCTACTGTCGCTGAAGAACCCGCCGCTTTCGCTGCTGCATCAGGCATTGGAACCTCCCGTGCCGATCTCGCCCTTCAGTTTGTCCAGCTTCTCCGTGTTGCCGACAGCCTCCAGCAGCAGCTCTTCCAGCTTGTCGTTGCCCTGCAGCGAGCCGCGCAGATCGCTCAAACGCGTGCGCAGATCCAAAAGCTCCTTCAACGGCTTCACCTGCTTGGCCACGTTGGCCGGTTCAAAATCATCGAACTTGCGGAATTTCAAATCGATCTTCAGATTCGCCGCGCTCGGATCGTCGCTCAGCTTGTTCTCCACTGCGAAGGAAAGGTGTGGCTTCATGCCTTCAAGTACCGTGTCAAAGTTGTCCGGGTTCACTTCCACAAACTTCCGCTCTTTCAGCTTCGGAAGTGGCTGTTCCGGATTGCCCGTGAAGTCGCCCAGCACGCCGACTACAAATGGCAATTCCTTGATCTCGATGGCGCCCCCAACTTCGACGTCATACGTGATTTGCACCCGGGGAGGACGCACCCGGTCCAGCTTGTGCTGCGCACTCTGTTTAGCCATAACTCATTCCTCAGACGAATTGTGTACCGAGGCAACAGAACGTTTCGCCGATCAGCTTTCGAATCGACTTCCCGCACCGCGCCCGGGGTAAGAGACCAGTGGTCGCCGCTGAAAACTTGCTGCGAGATTTGAGGGATTACCAGGGAACCGCAGAAACCAGGCCGAGGCACGTCACGCCAGCCACATCCAAATAACCCGCTTTCTGCGCGTTTCTGTTGATACCACAGGCCAACTGCCCGGTCAAGCGAATTGCAAACCTCACTACCCGCATTCGCCGCGCCGCCACCCGCGCCCCGTCTTCCCTCGAAACCCTACACCCGCTCGCCCAGCAAAAATGTGAATTCCGCTTGAACAATGAAGCCTCTGTCCACCGCTCACTGTTCACCGTCCACTGTCCCCCGTCCACTGTGCCCTGTCCACTGTTCACCGTCCACCGTCCCTGTGCCCTGTTCACTGTTCCCTGTTTTCCGCCTTCACCCTCTTAAGCGAGATTTCCGGCGCCTCCGTCGCACTTTCGCAAAATTTTTTTTGTTGCGCATTTGCTCCCTCCCCCACTATCGGTACAGTGCTAAGGTGATCTCCTGATGCTTACCCTTCTCTCGCCTGAAGATTCCGTGCGGCTCCGCGTGTTTTTTGAAGACGCCGGCTACACCGAAGAAAGCCTGCGCAAACACCTCGGCGCTGCCGAACTGCCCTCTCGCCACCTGCGCAATCTTCCCCGCCTCCTCGATCGCACCGCCGCGCCCTCGGTCCTCAACACCCTCCTGCGCTGGTTCTGGATCGGCCTCCCCCAGAACGCCGCCGCCGCGGCCGGCTTCATTCCCGCCGGCATCCTGTCCCTGCTCACCGGCTCCCGCCTGCTCCGCGCTGAAGGCGAAAACCTCGTGCCCCAGGCCATGCTCCTCCACCTCGAAGGCTTCCTCGTCGCCTCCGATCACTGCACCGCCATCGACAACAAACAGGCCGAGATGGTGCTCTGGCCCAACCCCACCAGCAGATTCCTCGCCCGCTTCTCCGTACGCCGCCCCTCCCGCGCCACCCTCGACCTCGGCACCGGCAGCGGCATCCTCTCCCTCGGCGCAGCCAAATTCAGCGACACCGTCGTCGGCACCGACCTCACCCAGCGCTCCGTCGACTTCGCCCGCTTCAACGCCCGCCTCAACGGCATCAGCAACGTCGAATTCCTCGCCGGAGACTGCTTCAACCCCGTCGCCGGACGCCGCTTCGACCTCATCCTCTCCAACCCGCCCTTCTTCATCACCCCCCAGAGCGACTACTTCTTCTGCGAAAATCCCATGGACCTCGACGGCCTCTGCCGCCGCCTCGTCAAAGAAGCCTCCGCCCACCTCAACGAAGACGGCTACATGGAAATGCTCTGCGAATGGGCCCAGATCAAAGGCCAGCCCTGGGAAGAACGCGTCGCCGAGTGGATCGACGGCACCGGCTGCGATGCCTGGATCATGAAAGGCCTCACCCAGAATCCCGAGGAATACGCGCAGCAACGCATCCGCGAAACCTCCCTCGATCCCTCCGAGGACGCCGCTTCCTACGACGGATACATGAACTACTACCGCCATCGCGGCGTCGAAGCCATTCACGACGGCCTCATCGTCCTCCGCCACCGCGCCGGTGACAACTTCTTCGTCCGCATCGAAGAAGTGCCCACCACCTCCGCCGGCCTCCTCGGTGAAATGATCCTCGCCACCTTCGCCGCCCACGACCTGCTCCGCCTCCACGACACCGACGAAAAGGTGCTCGCCCTCCAGCCCCAGCTCGCCCCCACCGTGCGCCTCGAACAGATTTGCTCCCAGGCCAACGGCCAGTGGCACGCCGACGCGCTCACCCTCCGCCAGACCACCGGCTTCGGCTTCCACATCGATCTCAAGCCCCTCGTCCTCCAGTTCATCGCGTCCTTCGACGGAACCAAGACCGCCGCCGCGGCCATTGCCGAATTCGCCGCCCACGCCAACGCTCCGGTAGATATGGTGCAGACCGAATGCCTCGGCATCATCCGCCGCCTCATCGAACGTGGCTTCCTCGTCGCCGGCAAAACCGCCCCGCCTCAAATCACGACGGCCACCGAGCAAGCAGCTGCGCACCTCGACCCCGCGCCCCTCGAGGAACTCCCCAATTGAAATGCACAGCACGCCTGTTGACCCGGATGTCCCTGCGCGATCTTCGCCGTCGCCATGCGAATGCGGAACCCAAGCGTTGATCGTTACTGAATCAACCGGCGCCTCCCGACAGGCGCCCCGCTCCCCTGGCCCAACTCAATGTGGCAGACTGAAAGCACGGCCCACTGGCCGTACCGTCCCCGGAGGCGCGTATGCCGAAGCTGATCGGCAATCTTCGCATTACCGCTAAACCCGCCGCCGAAGGCCTCAAGCCTCACTTCGAAGTGATGTTCCTGCCCTACGCCGGCCGCCACAACACCCAGCCCGCCCGCGTCCCTTCCTACGACGACCTCGTCAGCCTTCTCATGGACCTGAAAATCGGCGAAGACGACGCCACCCGCTACGCCGGCAAGGCCCGCGCCCAGGGCGTCATCCTCATCGACAGCTTCGAGCGCCCCGACTCCCTCCTCCGCGAAAAAGGCCTCCTCGCCTGACCCCGTGACCTGCCTCACCGTGACCTGACCCGCCGCGGCCCACTCGCCGCGGCCTGCTCCCGTCACCGCCAATCTCCCGTCATCCCACCGAAGCAAGCGCAGTCGAACAAGCACCGTCCGCCTCTTCCATCCCTGAGAACATCCCGCTTGCCCCCAGCTTCACCGCCCGGATCTGTGGGAGACCACAAAACCCCTCACCACACCCGAAGCCCCTCCCGCCCATCCTCCCCAATTCAACCGAAGATCCCCATCCCCCTCCTTGACAATCTAGGAAAGGCATCTTACCCTTCCCCTAGACATCCTAGGAAGAGGCCCCGGCCATGACTCCCGCCCGCGACAAAGCTCCCGAGATCCTTCAGGGAACCCTCGACATGCTCATCCTCAAAGCCGTCTCCCTCGGCCCCCTCCATGGATACGGCGTGCTCCTCCGCATCGGACAGATCTCCGGCGAAAACCTCGAAATCCAGCAGGGCTCCCTCTATCCCGCCCTCTACCGCCTCGAACACTCCGGCGCCATCGCCGGCGAATGGGGTGAAAGCGAAAACAACCGCAAGGCCCGCTACTACCGCCTCACCGCCCTCGGCCGCAAACGCCTCGGCGAAGAGACCGAGCGCTGGAAGCGGATGTCCGGCATCATCGACACCATCCTCAGCACCAAGCCCGGCCAGGCCTGACGCGCCTCCCCGCCATCCACCCACGCAAGGAGGCCCGATGAATCCCCTCATCCTCGCCCAGACTCTTTTCGCCCGCCTCCGTTCAGTGGCCCGCGCACTCACCCGCCGCGGCCGCCTGGAGATGGACATGGAAGCGGAGCTCGCCGATCACCTCGGGCGCCTCACCGCCGATCTCGTCGCCGCCGGCTGCCCGCCCGCCGACGCCGCCCGCCAGGCCCGCCTCGCCATGGGCCCCGGCCTGCTTCACAAGGAAGGCATGCGCGCTTCCCTCGGCCTGCGCTGGTTCGACGAGCTGGCCGCCGACCTCGGCTACGGCCTCCGCCGCCTTCGCAAAGACCCCGCCTTCACCGCCATCGCCGTGCTTTCCCTCGCCCTCGCCATCGGCGCCAACTCCGCCATCTTCTCCGTCGCCCGGGAGGTTCTCTTTGAACGCCTCCATGTCCCCCATCCCTCCCAGCTCCGCTTGCTTGGCTGGAACGGCCTGGGGAACCCCGGCAACAGCATGTGGGGAGATTTCGATTCCACCCCCGACGGACAAACCACCAGCGGCGTCTTCTCCTACCCCGTTTATCTCCAGCTCCGCGCCGCCAACCACGTCATGGAAGACCTCTTCGCCTACAAGGAAGACGGCATGAACGCCACCCTGCGCGGCACCGCGCAGCGCGCGGATGTCGCCATGGTGTCGGGAAACTACTTCCAGGCTCTCGAGGTTCAGCCCCGTCTCGGCCGCCTCCTCGGCCCTTCCGACGACTCCCCGGCCGCTGCCCCCGTTGCCGTCCTCGACTACGGCGTCTGGGAGCGCAGCTTCGGAGCCTCGCCTTCCGTCCTCGGACTCACCGTCAAGGTCAACCAGATGACCCTCACCATCGTTGGCGTGGCCCCCCAGCGCTTTACCGGCGCTAAAAACGTCATCGGGTCACCCGGCCTCTACATCCCCCTCAGCCTCCAGCCCGTCATCGATCCCAAATCCAAAACTTCGCTGCTCGCCGATCCCGGCTACTGGTGGCTCAACATCATGGGCCGCGCCCGCCCCGGAGTCGACGACCGCACCGCCCAGGCCGCCCTCGACCTCGCCCTCCAGGCCGCCGTCCGCTCCACCATCACCCTCAAGGGCGGCGCCGCCGTCCCCCACCTCCACATCGCCTCCGGAGACCGCGGCCTGCACTTCGCCGATGAGCTGTTTCGACAGCCCCTCCGCATCCTCATGACCCTCACCGGATTCGTCCTCCTGCTGGCCTGCGCCAACGTCGCCAACCTGCTCCTCGCCCGCGGCTCCGGGCGCCAGCGCGAAATCAGCGTCCGCCTCGCCATCGGAGCCGGTCGTCTCCGCATCCTCCGCCAGCTCCTCACCGAAAGCCTCATGCTGGCTGCCCTCGGCGGTCTTGCCGGCCTGCTCCTCGCCTACGCCGCCCGCAACGTGATCCCCAGCCTCCTCACCAATGCCTGGGAAGGAAATGACCTGGTCGTGCCCTTCGACTGGTCGGTGTTCGCCTTCACTGCCGCCCTCACCCTCGCCACCGGCGTTCTCTTCGGGCTCGCCCCCGCCTGCGTAGCCGCCCGCACTTCCGTCAGCGGCGCCCTCAAGCAGTCGGCCCAGACCCAGTCCCGCCGCAAGGGCCGCGGCGGCAAGTTCGTCGTCGCCTTCCAGGTCGCGCTCTCCATGCTCCTGGTCGCAGGCGCGGGACTGTTCCTCCGCACCCTGCTCGCCCTCGACTCCATTCCCACCGGGTTCAGTCCCGACGGCCTGCTCCTGTTTCAAATCGACCCGCCCGCCGCCCGCTACCCCGCCGGCGGCGATGTCCGCCTTCACCAGGCGCTCGAACAACGATTCGCCGCCCTCCCCGGTGTCGAAAGCGTTGCCCCCGGCTCGGTTCCCTACATCGCCCAGAACATGTCCAATATGGATTTCTTCCCCGAAGCCGAACCCGAAAACTCCGATCGCCGCCATGTCGAGGACTTCAATGTCGTAGGCAATGCCTTCTTCACCACCATGGGCATTCCCATCGTCGCCGGCCGCGGCTTCGGCCCGCAGGACACCGCCACCTCTCCCAAAGTCGGCATCATCAACCAGGCCCTCGCCCGCAAGCGCTTCCCCAACCAGGATCCCATCGGACGCCGCTTCCGCGCCGACAACCAAAACTCCGACTGGATCCAGATCGTGGGCATCTGCGCCGACACCCGCCTGCTCAACCTGCGCGACCAACCCCCGCCGCAGTTCTTCCTTCCCTACCTCCAGCAATCCGCTGTGGGAGGCATGGTCTATCAGGTCCGCACCCCGAAGAACGCTGCCGATCTCGTGCCCGCGCTCCGCTCCGTGGTTCAGTCCATCGATCCCGACCTGCCCATCACCGACATCCGCACCCAGCGCCAGCAGATCGAGGCCGTCATGCAGATGGAGCGCCTCTTCGCCACCCTCACCTCCGGCTTCGGCGTTCTCGCCCTCGCCCTGGCCTGCGTCGGAATCTACGGCGTCATGGCCTATTCCGTAGCCCAGCGGACTAATGAAATCGGCATCCGCATGGCCCTCGGCGCACGCCCCGCTCAGCTCCGCCGCATGATCCTCCGCGAAAGCTCATGGATCACCATCACCGGCATCGCCGGTGGGCTCGCCGCCGCCGCGCTACTCGCCCGCCTGGTCAAATCCATGTTGTTTGGAATCGAGCCCTACGATCCGGCCACCCTGATGGCCGCCGCCGTCCTGCTCGTCGCGGTCGCTACCGCCGCCACCTGGATCCCCGCCCGCCGCGCCGCAAAAGTCGAGCCCGTCCAGGCCCTCCGCTACGAATAGGCCCGCCGCCCCTGCTGCGTAACACCAGGAGCCTCGGCGCCCCTCAATCCCCCACGCTCGCCGAAGCCAGATCCTGAACATTGATCGCCATGGCATCGATCGAGAGACACAGCGCCAGTTCGCTGAACGCCTTGTCCCACATCGGGCGGTCGTCCTGCACCAGCGATGTCAGCGCATAGTTCGACGTGCGCATAATCTCGTACCAGATGTTCTGCGCCTGCCACATGTTCAGGTCAAACGGCAGCTCCGTCAGCGTGCGCGCCAGCGTCAGCGCCCGGTCCAGCATCTCCAGCGACCCCGCCGACATCTGCAGCTCGATCATCGCCCGCTTCATCCGCTGATCGCAGATATACGACAACGTCGTCGCCTCCAGCTGCACCTGGTCCGCCTTGGCCCGCGCCAGCAGCGAACGCAGCGCCGCCTGGTCGATCGGATCGCCCTCCAGGGCCCGCCGCAGACCCGCATTGATCGCGAACTTCGCCGCCAGCGTCAGCGCCGGAGGCTTCGGCAGACCCGCCTGCGACAGGAAGTGCAGCAGGCTGGCATGGTCTTCATAAATCGTGGTCAGCGAGCTCTCGATGTTCCACAACGTCGTGTTCAAAATCAGCTGCACGATGCGCCGCTGTTCATCCGTAAACAGCGACGTCAGCGAATAATCCACGTGCCCGTAAAACTTGTCCAGAAGCCGGATCACCTGCGGGAAATCCGCCCGCAGCACCTGCTCCGCCGTCTCCTGGCTGAACGCGTCGAACTCCGCCGCATCCGCCGAATCATAAGCCTTCACCGCGGCCGTAATGTTCTGGTCCCCGAAATGCAAAACCGCGAAAGAATAGTTCCGCTGCTGCCCCGTAATCCCGCTCGCGATATGCACCCGCCCCATCGCCAGCCGCCCCCGTCCCGAGGTGTGAATCTCGTAGGAAATACGCCGCACGTTGTAACAGAACAGCTCCGTCTCCTCCGTGAACGTCGAGAAGATCGAACTGATCGCATAGTGCGCCACCACCTTCTCCAACCCCAGCTGCAGCGCCGCCACCTGGCCCTTGTAAATCTGCTCGCCGTCCCCCTGCGAAGCCACATTCGACTTGGCCTCCCGCAGCCGGCCCAGGAACGCTGTCTCCAGTCCCGCCGCCTCCTGCCCAAACAGCGTCTGCGCCAGTTGCAGCACCCGCGATGCGTACGCGATCACCTGCACCGTCTCAATGCCCGAAATGTCGTCGAAGAACCATCCGCAGCTGGTGTACATCAGCTGCGCGTGCCGCTGCATCTCCATCAGCTCCAGCGCCCGCACGCACTCGCTCACCGTCAGGGGATGATTCTGATGCTCGAAAAAGAACCCATCGGCGGCCGCCGAACTGCGGTCCAGCACCACCTGGATATACCCGTCCCGCGCCGCCCACACGTCGTGGAAAAGCTCCTTGCCCACCTTCTCCGTCAGCGGGATCAGCGCGTCGCGCAGCTCGTCCAGCGCCGCCCGCAGCGGTGCCCGCCACATCTGGTTCCACCCCGGCTTGCCCCCGTTGCAGCCGCAGTTTGAACGCCACCGCTCAATCCCGTGCGCGCAGCTCCATGACGTGTTCTGGTTGATCTCGCACTCATACTCCGGCGGAAACTGCGCCAGGAAGCTCCCGTAGTTGGCCAGCCGCACCGACTTGTCCTGCTCCAGCAGCCGCAGCGTGTACGCCAGCGCCATCTCCCCGTGCTTGTGATGGTGTCCGTAGGACTCCCCATCCGTCGCCACGTGCACCAGCTGTGCCGCGCCCGTATCGCGAAAACCCGCCTTCAGCCGCGCCGCAAACGTCTCCCCGGAATTCAGCAGCCCCTCAAACGCAATCGCCCGCGACGTCGGGCCGTCGTAGAAAAACACCGCCAGCGACGCCCCCGACGCAAACCGCACCAGGTAAGGATGCGTCGGGTCCACACTCGCGTTCCCGGTATCCGACCAGTTCTCCCCATCCCGCAGCGCCCGCACCCGCCGGCATTGCCCCGGCGCCAGCACCGTGAACTTGATCCCCTGCTCGGCCAGCAGCTCCAGCGTCTCGTTGTCCGCCGCCGTCTCCGCCAGCCACATCCCCTCCGGCGCCACCCCGTAATGATGCAGGTAGTCCGCCACGCCCCAGCGAATCTGCGTAATCTTGTCCCGCCGGTTCGCCAGCGGCATGATCACGTGGTTGTACACCTGCGCCATCGCCGAGCTGTGCCCTTTGAAATTCTTCCGGCTCCGCCGCTCCCCGTCCAGGATCATCCGGTACGTCCGCGGCGCATTCTCTTTCAACCAGCTCAACAGGGTCGGCCCGAAATTGAAGCTGATCCGCGCGTAGTTGTTCACGATCCGCGTGATCTGGTTCTTGACGTTCACCACCCGCGCCGCGCCGTTGGTTGCGTAACACTCCGAGCAGATCCGCTCGTTCCAGTCGTGGTATGGCGCTGCCGAATCCTGCATCTCCACGGTTTCAAGCCACGGGTTTTCACGCGGCGGCTGATAGAAATGGCCGTGAATGCAAAGATAACGCTTGGTTGTCGCCATGAATCTTCCGATCGCAGCCATGGGTCAAGGGTCCCGCGGCCAGAATTCCATTCTAGTGCGGTTTGGGCCTCCCTTACCCGCCCCCCGGCCCGCCCTCGACCTGCACCGATGGAATCGATCCCACTTCACCCCAATCTCGCCCGTTCCGCCCCGCCCGGTCACCCCGCCATCCCACCTTCGTCGGAAGTCTCCGGGCCGCCCGCCCCAGAACGCCACCCGCGGTCATAAACCTACCCCTGAACCCTGACACCTGACCCCTGAAACCTGAACCCTGACACCTGAAACCTGAACCCTGACACCTGAAACCTGACACCTGAACCCTGACACCTGACCCCTGTCCTCACCCCATCCCCAGCCGCTTCATCGCCACCCGCGGCAGCATCGACCCCACCTGCTCCAGCACCCACTTCGTCACCAGCAGCCACACCAGGCTTCCCGCCAGCAGGATCGCCAGATCCACCCAGCGGCTCCCCGCCGCGTAGTCCCGCCCCAGCGCCTTCCACAACAGCTCCAGCCCGCCCGCGAACAGCGACCACACCACCGCCCCGCTGGTCAGCGCCGCCACCGCGCACCGCCCCAGCTCCACAAAGTCCAGGCTCACCAGCGACACCATCTTCCGCTGATGCAGCAGCAGCGCCACCGACAGCGTCTGCAGCGTAATCCCGAAGTCAGACGCAATCGCCAGCCCCACCGCCCCATGCCACCGGAACATCGCCGCGTACACCGGCAGCGACACCACCGTCACCACCGTCCCCGCAATCATCGGCGTCATCGTGTTCCCCGCCGCGTAAAACGCCCGCGCATAAATCGCCTGCGCCGACCACAGGAACATCGATACCGAGAACACCCCGAAATACAGCGCGCACTCCCGCGCATCAGCCGCCGAAAACTTGCCCCCCACAAACACCAGCTCGATCAGCGGCAGTCCCAGCGAAACCATTCCCGACGCCACCAGCAGCCCCAGGCACGCCACCCGCGACACTGAATCCGCCACCTGCGTGGCAAATTCATAACGCCGTTCCTGCGCCCACAGGCTGGCGAAAAACGGCATCGAAGCTGCCCCCGCCGCCTGCGCCAGCATCGCCATCGGCGCCATGAACAACTGCTTCGCATACGAGTACTGCGAAACCTCGCCACCGATCTTCGAGGCAAAATAGTTGATGATCCACGCGTCCGCCGTCACCAGCGAAACCCCCGCCATCAGCGGCAACGACATCCGCACCCACGCCCGCAACCCCTCATCCTGCCAGTCCAGAATCGGCCTGTAGCGCGCCCCCGCCCGCCGCGCAAACACCGCGTTCAGCAAAAACGGGCCGAGAAACGCCCCCGCCACCGTGCCCACCGCCAGCGACGAAACCCCCATGCGGCGCACCAGCAGCACCCCGCCCACAATCGTTCCCAGGTTGTAAATCAACGGCGCCAGCGCCTGCACATTGAACTGCTTGCGCACCAGCAGCACCGCTCCAAACACCCCGCCCGCGAAAAAGAACAGCTGCGCCGGCAGCAGGATCCGCGTCAGCCGGATGCACAGTGCCGCCTTCTCCGCGTCAAACCCCGAAAAGAACCGGTGTACATACCACGGCGCCAGCAGCTCGGCGATTGCTATCGCCCCGCCCAGCACCAGGTACATCGTGGTAAGAATCACCGACAGCGAACGCTCGCCGTCCCTGTCGCGCCCCGCCTCCCGATACCCCGTCAGGATCGTGACAAACGTGATCGACGCCGCCCCGCCCACCAGGAAATATGAGATCTGGTCCGGCAATTGAAACGCCGCCGCCAGCGCGTCCGCCGCCATCCCCCGCCCAAACAGCCATACGATGTACTTCACCCGCACCAGCCCGATGATGCGCGACAAAAATGTCGACACCATCAGCACCAGCGTCGCCGTGAATGCCGTATGCGCATGCGAAGGCCGGAGCGCATTCAACACACGCTGCCACCGCGACCGCCCCGGCCGCTGCGGTTCAGTTGAAGGGAGACTGTTCACTTACAAGAATTCTACCGGCACAAGCGCGCGCCCAACTTTGCAATCCGGTCAACCGTTCCTTCCAGCTGTCAGGTGTCAGGTGTCTCCCAGGTTTCAGGTGTCAGGTTTCAGGTTTCAGGTGTCAGGTGTCTCCCAGGTGTCAGGTGTCAGGTTTCAGGTTTCAGGTGTCAGGTGTCTCCCAGGTGTCAGGTGTCAGGTTTCAGGTTTCAGGTGTCAGGTGTCTCCCAGGTTTCAGGTGTCAGGTGTCAGGTGTCAGGTGTCAGGTGACCGAAGACGTCTGCGCGCATTGCCCGAACGCCGAGTAACTCCTAGACCCCACCCCCGGGTTTCTTAGCCATCCCCACTCCGTGCCCTGACATTCCTGTCATCCTCAGCGAAGCATCCCGCAATCCAGCAAAGCCCAGGCATCTGCATCCGCATTTTGTCGCCGGCCCCAACGCGCCACCAGTCGAAGCAACCCCCACAAACTTCTCCCGACCCCCGACCCCCGACCCCCGACCCCCGACCCCCGACCCCCGACACCTGACACCTGACACCTGACACCTGAAACCTGACACCTGAAACCTGAAACCTATAATTCCCCCATGCGCCGCAGCCTCTTCGCCGCCCTGCTTGCCATCGCGTCGTCCCTCTCCCCCGCACAAACCATCCACGGCCGCGAAGGCATCACTCTCCCGCCCCCGCCCCCCGTCGATACCCACCCCGTCACCGACGACTACCACGGCACCAAGCTCACCGATAACTACCGCTGGCTCGAAGACGCCAAGAGCCCCGAGACCCGCGCCTTCATCGAAGCCCAAAATGCCTACACCACCCGCTACCTCAAGCAGGCCCGCATCCGCAGCCAGATCGCCGACGACCTCGACCCCCTCGAAAACGTCACCCTGACCACCGCTCCCCGCGAACGCAACGGCAGCTTCTTCTTCATGCGCCGCATCGGCGGCGAGCAGCAATACTCCATCTACGTCCGCCACGGCTGGACCGGCAAGGACGAACGCCTCCTCGATCCCGCCTCCATGAGCCGCGATCCCAACACCTCCGTCTCCATCGACGAAATCTCCCGCGACGGCGCCACCCTCATCTACGCCCTCAAAGAAGGCGGCGCCGACGAATACGCCGTGCACGTCTTCGACGTCAAAACCAAAAAGACCCTCGAAGACGAACTGCCCCCCGCCCGCTACACCGGCTTTCAGTTCGCCCCCGACGGCAAAAGCTTCTACTACGCCCGCAACAACAAGGAGGGCACCCTCCTCTTCCAGCACCTCCTCGGCACCCGCCCCTCCCGCGACACCCTCGTCTTCGGCCATGAATTCCGCGGCGAGCCCCTCGGCCCCAGCGACCTCTTCTCGCCCCGCATCACCGACGACGGACGCTACCTCGTCATCAGCATTCATCGCGGCGTCCCCGCCAAACGCGTTGACATCGTCTACCGCGATCTCAACAAACCCGGCGCCCCCTTCGACGTCCTCGTCTGGTCCATCGACTCCCGCTTCACCGCCGAATGGTACAAGGGCGCCTGGTACGTCTCCACCGACTACAAAGCGCCCAATCGCCAGATCTTCATCGCCTACCCCGGCGTCATGCCCGAAGCCTGGAAACCCATCGTCCCCGAAGGCCCCGACGTCATCGAGGACTGGTCCCTGGTCGGCGGCAAGCTCTACGTCAACCGCCTCCACGACGTGAAGACCGACACCTCCGTCTACACCCTGAACGGCAAGCCCGCCGGACACATCGACTACGACGCCATCGGCTCCGGCTCGGCCCTCGCCGGCCGCACCACCGACCGCTACGGCTTCTACTCCTTCGACTCCTACATCGTCCCCCCCACCATCTACCGCCTCGACACCCTCACCGGCAAACACGAAGTCTTCTTCCAGCCCAAGATCCCCTTCGACTCCTCCCAGTACGAGCTCAAGCAGGTCTTCTACACCTCCAAAGACGGCACCAAAATCCCCATGTTCATCGCCGGCAAAAAAGGCCTCAAGCGCGACGGCACCGAACGCCTCCTAATGACCGGCTACGGCGGCTTTCAGCTCTCCATGACCCCGCACTGGGATCCGGAATATGCCTGGTGGCTCCAGCAGGGCGGATGGTTCGCCATGCCCAACCTCCGCGGCGGCTCCGAATACGGCGAACACTGGCACGAACAAGCCACCTTCGAACACAAGCAGAACGTCTTCGACGACTGGTTCGCCGCCGCCGAATACCTTATCAAGGAGAAATACACCTCGCCGGAACACTTCGCCATCCGCGGCCGCTCCAACGGCGGCCTCCTCATGGGCGCATCCATCACCCAGCGCCCCGAACTCTTCAGCGCCGTCTGGTGCGGCTACCCGCTGCTCGACATGCTTCGCTATCAGCACTTCCTCGTCGGCCGCTACTGGACCACCGAATACGGATCCGCCGACAACGAAAAGCAGTTCTTCTACCTGCTCAAGTACTCGCCCTACCAGAACGTAAAAGCGGGAACCGCCTACCCCGCCGTCATGTTCTTCACCGGCGACAGCGACACCCGCGTCGACCCGCTCCACGCCCGCAAGATGACCCCGCTCCTGCAAGCGGCCTCGACCAGCGGCCGCCCCGTCCTCCTCCACTACTCCACAACCGGCGGCCACTCCGCCGGCGTCAGCGTCGACCAGCTGATCCAGGACCAGTCCGACGAACTAGCCTTCCTCTGGACCGAAACCGCCTCCCCCAAGCCCGTGCACAGCAAACAGTGAACAGTGGACAGCAGCAGAGAGTGGACGGTGGACAGTGGACAGTGGACAGTGGACGGTGAACAGTGAACAGGACAGTGAAACCAGTGGACGACAGCAAACAGTGAAGAACAGTGAACACTGAGCAGAATCGCTGCCTGACCAGACATGCCTGGCGGAGATGACAGCTTCCCTGTTCACCGAACACCCCGGCCCGTCCACTGCCCACTGTCTTCACCGTCCACTGTCTTTACCGTTCACCGTCCACCGTTCACTGTTCCCTGTTCACTGTTCACTAGCTTCACCGTCCACTGTCCACCGTCCACTGTTTTTCCTGTTCACTGTCCACTGTTCACTGTTCACTGTCCGTCCACTGTTCACTGTTCACTGTTCACTAGCTTCACCGTCCACCGCAAAAATTCTCCCCCCCCTGAGAAATCCAACCCGGAATCGTCGCTTTTGAAGATGTGTGGCAGAAAGCATTCATTGCAACCACCTGACACCAAATTCAAATGGAGAGATTCCCGACATGAAATTCACTCTGAAGCATTTGGCCGCCAGGGCCGCACATGCTCTCTTGTTCGCTGCCTCGATATGCGCGCCGATCATCGGCCAGGAAGCGCCACCCAGCGCCGACACCTTCGCCTACAACGTGACTCCCAAAAGCAACTACGGGGCCTGGCCGCAACTGGCCGTTACCCAGGGTTCCACCGCCTTCCTGCAATTCAACCTCGCGGGCCTGCCCGCCAATGCCACCGTCTCCAAGGCCACGCTGCGGCTCTACGTTGACGCCGTCACCGGCACCGGCAGCTTCGATATCTTCGAAATCAATACCCCCTGGTCCGAGACCGCATTGAACTTCACCAACGCGCCCGCACCCGGCCCATCGGCGACCGGAAGCAAGCCCACCACCGTCACCAAAACCAGCCTCAACCAGTTCGTCCTGGTCGACGTCACCTCCCTGGTGCAGCAGTGGATGAGCGGAACCCTCGCCAATAACGGCATCGCCCTCAGCCTGACCTCATCCGCCGGCGGCTTCTCCTTCGACAGCAAGGAATCGCCGCTCACCAGCCATGAGCCCGAGCTCGAAATCACCCTCGCCACTGCGGGCCCGCAAGGCCCGCAAGGCATCCAGGGACCGGCCGGCGCTCAGGGACCACAAGGTTTGCCCGGCCCCGCCGGCCCCCAGGGCGTCTCTGGAAACCTGGTCCCCGGCTCGCCCCTTTATGTGCAGAACGGCACCGCCCCCCAGACCGGCGCCAGCTTCAACATCGATGGCAGCGGCACCGTCGGCGGCACCCTCGCCGGCAATGTAGTGAATTCCACCACCGGCTTCCAGATCAAGGGTGTCACCGAGTTCAATGCCGATCCCAGCCTTGACAACGTGGCCATCGGGCCGTCCGCGGGCAACAACACCGTCACAGGGACAGATAACCAGATCATCGGCTATGTCGCCGGCGCCAGCCTCACCACCGGCAACTCCGATGTGCTCGTCGGATCCGGCGCCGGCGAACGCACCACCACCGGAAACGGCGACGTCTACGTCGGATATATCGCCGGCCAGGCCGGCACCACCGCCGCATACAATACCTTCCTGGGCGGCCAGACCGGCATCAACACCACCGCCGGCAACAACACCTTCGTCGGTTTCGACGCCGGCTTCTACAACACCACCGGGACCGGCAATCTCTTCCTCGGCAACACCACAGGAGCCTTCAACACCACCGGAAGCAACAACATTTACCTCGCCCACGGCGGGATTGGAGCGGAAAGCAACACCACCCGCATCGGCTCGGCCCAGACTGCGGCCTTTATCTCCGGCATCTACGGCGCCGGCGTGTCCGCCGGATTACCGGTCTACGTCGACAGCACCGGACACCTCGGAACCGGCGGCGGATCGAGCGTATTCTCCTTCAACGGCCGCAGCGGCGCAGTGGTCCCCGCCACCGGCGACTACAACTTCTCCCAGCTCTCCGGCACCCTCGCTCCAGCCCAGCTCGCCGGCACCTACAGCCAGGCCCTCACCCTCAACAACACCGCCAACGTCTACAGCGGAACCAGCAGCAACCTCAGCGGCACAGCGACCGCCGGCCTGGTCAACAGCGCCGGCGGCTACCAGGTCGCCGGCGCCACCATCCTCAATCAGGATGCCAAAAACAATACGATGCTCGGCATCGGCGCAGGCAACGCCGCCATCACCGGTAGCGACAACCAGATCATTGGCCACGGCGCCGGCGGCAGCGTCACCTCCGGCAACGCGGATGTGTTCGTCGGCAGCGGCGCCGGCGCATCCACCACCACCGGTAATGGCGACGTCTACCTCGGTTGGGGCAGCGCCCCGTCTTCCACCACCGGCGCTTACAACACCTTCGTGGGCGCCCAGACCGGCTTCTACAACACCGCCGGGAGCAACAACACCTACCTCGGTTTCAGCGCCGGACTCAGCAACACCTCCGGCAGCGGCAACATCTACATCAATACCTACGGCGTCGACGGCGAGAGCAATGCCATCCGCATCGGCAGTGGCCAGCAGTCCGCCTTCCTCGCCGGCGTCTACGGCGTCACCAGCGGCAGCGGCGTGCCCGTCTACGTCAACTCCAACGGCCAGCTCGGCACCCTCACTTCATCGCAGAAATACAAGGAAGACATCCACGACATGGGCGACGTCACCACCGCCCTGATGAAGCTGCGTCCGGTCACCTTCTTCTACAAGCCGGAATACGACAAGGGCGAACGCGCCCGCCAGTACGGCCTCATCGCCGAAGAAGTTGCGAAGATTTACCCCGACCTCGTTGCCTACAACCCCGACGGCAGCCCCTACACAGTGCGCTACCAATACCTGTCGAGCATGCTGCTGAACGAAGTGCAAAAACAATATCGCCGCGCCCAATCCCAGGCCGACGTGATCAAGGATCAACAGCAGCGCATCGACGCACTGGAGAAGCGCCTGGCGCGGATCGAAGCCGTCCTCTCAACCGAACACGAAGCGCACGACCCGGCCGCCACCCCCGCCGTCTCCGTCACCAAACCGGTCAGCTCCACCCTTCAGCCAACCGCCGGCCAGTAAGCGTGATCCGTCCCACCTTCCCACCCCGCCGAGGCCCCCACCCTCGGCGTTCCTTTTCCCAGACCCTATCCCCTACTCCCTGTCCACCGTTCACCGTCCACCGTTCACCGTCCACCGTCCAATGTCCAATGTCCACCGTTCACTGTCCACCGTCCACTGTCCACCGTCCCCTGTCCACTGTCCCCGTCCACTGTCCACCGTCTTCCTCACTCCGCCCTCAGCGCCACCAGCGGCGAGATCCGCGAAGCCCTCCTCGCCGGCAAATACCCCGAGACCGCGGCCACCGCCACCATCCCCACCGCCATCCCCACATACGTCAGCCCATCCCACGCCGACATCCCGAACAGCAGCGACCCGATCAGCTTGCCCACCGCCACCGAGGCCACGCATCCCAGCCCGATCCCGATCAGCGCCAGCCGCAGCGTGCTTCCCAGCACCATCTTCTGCACCCGCCCCGCGCTCGACCCCAGCGCCATCCGAATCCCGATCTCCTGCGTCTGCCGCGTCACCGAGTAAGAAATCACCCCGTAAATCCCCAGCGCCGCCAGCAGCAGCCCCAGCCCCGCAAACGAACTCACCAGGATCATGAAAAACCGCCGCGGCGAGTTGGCATGATCCACCAGCATCTGCACCGGCTTGAACTCCGCCGCCGGCTGCTTGGGATTCAGTTCCCGCAGCACCGTCAGCACCGGCGTCGCCAGCATCGCCGGCTTCATCTGCGTCCGCACCACCAGCTCCGCGCCGTTCGATCCCTTCTGCAGCGCCGAATAATAGATCTGCCACCCCGTCTCGTTCTCCGTGCTCTCGGCGTGAACATCGTCCACCACCCCGATCACATGGTCTTCTTCATTGCCGCTTACCAGGGTCTTGCCCACGGCGCTCTCCCCCGGCCAATAAGTCCGCGCCGCCGTCCGGTTGATCAGTACATCAATCGGCTGCCTGAAGCCGTCATCCCACGTGAAGTCACGACCTTCCACCCGCATTCCCATGGCCCGGAAATATCCCGGCGTCACCACGTACACCAGCGGACTGGGAAAATGCGGATGATCGTTCGGCCCGTACTTCCCCTTGGGCAGCGGCGAGCCCCAGGCCCGGTTCGGCCCCAGCGGCAGATAGTCCACAATCCCCGCCGCTTCCACACCCGGCAGCCCCGACACGCGATTCAAAACCCCCTGCAGAATCATCTTCAGCTTGGCGCTTCCCTGCTCCGCGGTCGGCGCACTATCGTCATAGGTCACGCTGATCGACGCCGCCCGCGCCGGCTGGTAGCCCAGGTCCACCTCCAGCACCTTCACAAAACTCCGCAGCAGCAGTCCCGCGCCCACCAGCAGCGCGCACGCCAGCGCCACCTCCGTCACCACCAGCACCGCCCGCACCCGCTCATGCCGCCGGCTCTGTCCCGAGCCCGCGCTCGAATCCTTCAGCGCCTCCTGCAGATTGCCTCCCGCCACCCTCAACCCCGGCACCACTCCAAATACCACTCCCGCAAACACCGCCAGCAGCACCGCCCACCCCAGCGAAGCAGCATCCACATGCACCTGGCTCAGCAGCGGCAGCGCGATCGCGCCCTGGTGCGCCAGCCACCGCAGCAGACCCATCGCCAGGCACAACCCCACTACCGAGCCCGCCCCCGACAGCAGCAGGCTCTCCGTCAGCAGCTGCGCCACGATCCGCCCCCGGCTCGCCCCCAGCGCCCCCCGCATCGCGAACTCCTTGCCCCGCGCCGAAGCCCTCGCCAGCAACAGATTCGACAGGTTCACGCACGCGATCAGCAGAATCGCCCCCACCGCTCCCCACAACACCACCAGCGAACGCCGCATCCGCCCGCTCACATAGTCCTTCAACGCCACCGGCGCAATCTCCGTATACTCCGTTCCGCACGAGCCAGGATTCTTGTTGTTCCAGCACATCGTCGGCAACACCCGCTTGGCATCGCCCACCGCCTGCGCCACCGACACCCCCGCCTTGCGCCGACCGATCATGGTGATGATGTTGCCCCAGTTGCGCGGAGGCCCATACAAGTCCAGCGGCGTAATCGCGTCCACCCGCAGGCCCGGCGAAAACACCGAGCCAAAATCAAATGTCGGCGGCAGCACCCCGATCACCGTGGTCTGCTGCCCGTTCAGGTCGATCGCCTTCCCCACAATGCTTTTATCCGCACCGAACTGCGTCCGCCACCACGCATTCGACAGCAGCACCACCGGCGCGGCCCCATGCCGTCCATCGGCGGCGGTAAACACTCTTCCCATCGCCGGCTGCACCCCCAGCACCTGGAAGAAATTCGCAATCACGTCGATCCCCGTCGCCGGAATCGGCGCCCCCGAGCCCGTCGATAAGCTCAGGTTCCCCGGCGACGAAAACGCAAAGTACCCCGTCACGTCCTGGTACGTCCGGCTCCCCACCCGGAACTCGTCATAAGCATCCGTCGAATACGTCGCGCACGATAACCCGCATGTCTGCGGCGGCGGCGCGATCCACGTCAGCTGCTCCGCCTGGTAAAACGGCAGCGGCCGCAGCAGGATCGTGTTCACCACGCTGAACACCGCCACATTGGCCCCGATCGCCAGCGCCAGGATCAGCACCGCCACCACCGTGAACCCCTTGTCCCTGCGCAACGTGCGCAGCGTATACCGCGTATCCGCCGACAAAATTTCCAGTGCCATGATCCCTCGCGTCTCTCGTTGAAGTTGCCTTGCCTGCGTGACCCCGCCGAACTCCACCAGCGCCGCCCGCCGCGCCTCATCCCGCGTCATTCCCCGCGCCATCTTGTCCTCGATGGCCATCTCGAGATGGATCTCCATCTCCACCTCGAGCTCCGCGTCCAGCGCGGACTTTTTAATCTGTGCCCGCAACCGCTCGCCCGACCTCCGCAGCTCGCTCATCGCATCTCTCCGCCCCGTGGTCTTCACTTCCGCCCGGCGTGCCGTTCAATGCCCCTCGCCACGCGCTGCCCCGCCCGTCCTGGCAACCTCGCCGCCCAGGACATGTGGGATAAATGTTCCCTGCTCCCTGTCTGCCGCCCTACCCACCGGAGCGATCCCGCTCCAGCGCCATCACCCGCCCCATCACATCCGTCAGCCGCTCCCAGTAGCTCGACTCCGCCGCCAGCCGCTTCTTCCCCGCCGCCGTGATGGCATAAAACTTCGCCTTGCGGTTGTTCTCCGAAGCGCCCCAGCTGGCCTTGATCCAGCCCCGCTGCTGCAGCCGCACCAGCGCCGCGTAAATCGTTCCCTGGTTCAGCAGCACTTCATTCCCGCTCACCTGCTCAATCCGCCGCGCCAGCCCGTACCCGTGCAACGGCCCCATCGCCGCCAGCGTCTGCAACACCATCACATCCAGCGTCCCCTGCAACAAATCCAGCTTTTCCCGCGCCAAGATCCCCCCCGCACACCACCAGCGAATCCACACCTGTGGCCCTGCCACATAAGATAACCGCACCCCCTGTGGCCGAACCACAGGAATGTGACGAACTGCTTGCGAACCGCCGATCGTAAATCTGCGTCCCTAATCCCTTTTCCCTTTTCCCTGCACTCCCCCCAAACGCACCACAGGCCGGGCATTCGCCCGGCCTGTGCTCACGTCGATGAAAAAAACCCATCGTTGTTTTTGCGGAGGGAGCGTGAGGCTTCAGCCTCACGAACAAGGCCAATCATTCAGGAGGGCTTCAGCCCCGGGCCCTGTCTCCAAACCGCACACATTTTTTCCAGCAGTCTCGGCATGGGCCGGGCATCCGCCCGGCCTGTGCCGCCACCAATCGCCATCCGCCTACCGGTCGTCGCCCTCGCCCGCGGGCGCAAACTCCACGCCCCGCAGCACCTCGCCCGACTTCGCCCGGCGAAGCTCCCGGAACCACTCCCCCGCCGCCGCGGACGCCGACGCATTCTTCACATCGTCAACCACCACAAACAGCTTGTTGGGGTCCGCGCCCTGGTCCCCGTTGCCGCTCACCGTCGAGGAAATCGCCCAGATCACCGCCTTGCCCTCCACCACCTTCCCGGTCAAGTTGCGCAGCCCGTCCGTCGCCGGTGTCCACGGCAGACCCGTCGCCGCATTCACGCCGCCGGGGAAATCCGCGATCCCGTACGGCTTGCCCAGATTCAGCCCCGCGTACAGCGTGTACGCCCGGCTCCACGTCTTCGTCCCCGCGTCGAACACCCACTTCTGCAGCCCCGCCGTGGTCTGCGCCGCCGCATCGGTATACATCCCCGTCGTCGCGTCATAGGTGTTGCTGCCGTCGCCCTCGTCCGCCACATACAGCGTGCTGTCGTCCGCGAACCACAGGCTGAACGGATACGCCGTCACCGTCGCCGTCTTGTTCGGCGTCGAAGGAAACCCCGCCAGGATGCACATGTTGCTCGGCAGCCCCGCCGTTGCCACCGTCGCCGGGTCATACCCCAGCGGCGCCGTCGGCAGCTTCGCCCCCGCCACCGGCAGGCCCACGCCATTGGGGCAGGCCGTCCCCGCCGTGTCCACAAAATACACCGTGTTCACCCCGTTGCCGCCGCTCCCCTTGGTGTAATACAGCACGTTGTTGTGAATCGTCAGCCCGCGGAAGTTATCGTCCTTGCCGACCTTGTCCGCCTTGGCCCCCAGCTCCGTGATCGAGAAACTCCCCACCGGCGTCGGCGTCCCCGGGTTCTGCGCATACTCCCGCGTCCACGACGGCGTCAGGATCTGCGCCCCAGCTCCCAGGATCACCCCCTCCGGCTGCGGATTCCCGCCATTGCCCGCATTCCCCGCGGTGTAGAAGAAGTCCGCGCCGTGCACGTTGTTCCAGATCGCCGCCCGCCCGTTGTTGCCGCTATACGCGTTGGTCTCCGTGAACGTGAACTTGCCCCGCCCGTCCACCGTCGCCACCGCGCGGTAGAAATTCTCGCCCACAGGGTTGGTCGGATCCACCACCGCCGGAGTGTTCGAGTTCGAAACATCGATCGCGTTCACCGGAGCCACGTAGCCCATGAACGTGAGGTACTTCCCATCCAGCGACAGGTGCAGCCCCAGCTCCGACTTCGAGCTGAAACTCGTCACCAGCTGATTGCTGTTCGCGCCCACCCCACGCTCCAGGCTGTTCGGAACCTCCAGGGTGCGGACCCTTTCCCCCCACGGCGTGATCTCGTCGAGATAAATCGGCGACGTGATCCCGAAGCTCGCGTCGTACGTGTCGTTGTTGAAAACGTAAGGATACGTGCCATCCGCGATCGCGCCGCTGGTCCCCGCGCAACCCCCCGTCGTGTTCGCGCACCCCGGCGGCAATACCTCGCCCACGCTCACCGTGCCCGCGTTGCCCTTGTACAGCGAACGGCTCACGATCAAATCGCCGCGCCGGAACTCCTGCGCATGCACCACCCCTCCCGCCGCCGTTAATATAATCGCCGCCACCGTTCCACCAAAGATGAGCCGCTTGCTCACCACCGCACTCGCCACACAATCCATGAAAACCTCCAGGCTATTTTTTGAGTTGGGAAAACTCGTTTGAGCAGGGAAGCCGCCGGCCATCAGCCGCCGCAAGTCCCTGTCCGGCAAACGCCCAAACCCTACCAACCCAACGTGAAACTGGAGTTAATTCGGCCCCCTCACCGCCCGCCCGCCCCATCGCCCTGTCTTTAGTAACCCCCTCCTCCCCCAATCCGTTCCCGCGCCCGCCCCGTACCCCACCCAGCACGTGGTTTAGAGAACACCCGATCCACACGGAGGCTTTATCGTGAACAAGCTCAACGAGCTGACCAGGGGGCGCCTTTCCCGCCGCCGCTTTTTCGCCTACGGCGCAGGCGCGGGCTCTGCCGCCGCCATCGCCCTGGCCACCGGCTGCGGTAGCAGCAGTAGCTCCACATCCACCACCCCCACCCCCACCCCTACTCCCACCATCACCGACGCCGATATCCTCAACTTCGCCCTCAATCTGGAATATCTGGAGGCAGAGTTCTACCTCCGCGCTGTCACCGGAACCGGCCTCTCCGATACCGACGCCGGCTCGGGCGCGGGAGCCGTAACCGGCGGTGCCCAGGTCACCTTCAAGACCCCCGCCATCCAGCAGTACGCCCAGGAAATCGCCAACGACGAATTGGCCCACGTGCGCTTCCTCCGCAAGGCCCTCGGCGCCGCCGCCGTTGCCCGCCCCGCCATCGACCTCACCAACAGCTTCAACGCCGCCGCCGCCGCTGCCGGCATCGGGGCTACCTTCAACCCCTTCGCCGACGAAGACAGCTTCATCGTCGGAGCCTTCACCTTCGAAGACGTGGGCGTCACCGCCTATCACGGCGCCGCCGGCCTGCTCACCGACAAGGGGAACCTCGCCGCTGCCGCCGGCATTCTCGCCACCGAGGCCTACCACGCCGGAGAAATCCGCACCCTCCTCGCCGAGCTCGGTACCCCCTACATCACCTACGCCAACCAGATCTCCATGCTCCGCGCCACCGCCGGGGGAGGCAACGAGACCAGCGTCGCCGGCAACACCATCGTCGCCGCCGACTCCAACTCCATCTCCTACGACCGCACCCCCGACCAGGTCATGCACATCGTCTACCTCAGCCCCACCGCCGGTGTCGTCAGCAAGGGCGGATTCTTTCCCAACGGCCTCAACGGCACCATCAAAGCCACGGCTTCCTAGGAGCGTACCCATGGAAATCCTGAACACCCCTCCCGAATCCAGCATCTCCGCGCGTCCTGACGGGAAGTCGTCCTCGCGCCGCAATGCCCTCTTCTTCGGCGGAGCAGCCCTCGCCGGCCTCGCCCTCACCCGCGGCGCCCTCGCCCAGGCCGCCGCCGTCACCGACAGCGACATCCTCAACTTCGCCCTCAACCTCGAATTCCTCGAAGCCCAGTACTACACCCTCGCCACCACCGGCATGACCATCGACAAGGCCGCCGGAATCCCCCTCACCAGTGGCAGCGGCGCCGCCGGAGGCAGCGTCACCGTCAAGGCCAACGCCATGGTCGCCTTCACCACCCCCCTCCTCCAGCAGCTGGCTCAGGAAATCACCACCGACGAACAGAACCACGTCAAGTTCCTCCAGTCGCAGCTCGGCGCCTCCGCCGTGGCCATGCCCAACATCGACCTCATGAACAGCTTCAACGCCCTGGCCAGCGCCGCCGGCCTCGGCTCCACCTTCGACCCCTTCGCCAGCGAACTCAACTTCCTCCTCGGCGCCTTCATCTTTGAAGACGTCGGCGTCACCGCCTACCAGGGCGCGGCCGGCCTCATCTCCAGCAAGACCTACCTCGATAAAGCCGTAGGCATTCACAACGTCGAGGCCTACCACGCCGCCGCCATCCGCACCCGCATCTTCCAGGCCGGTCCCGCCGCTCAGGCCGCTTCCCAGGCCATCGCCGCCACCCGCGCCAAGCTCGACGGCACCGGCAATGACGACATCGGCGTGGGCGTCAATAGCGGCGCCGCCACCATCGTCGACAACGACGCCAACGGCATGACCTACGCCCGCACCACCGCCCAGGTCCTCAGCATCGTCTACGGCGGAGGCTCCGCCGGCGGCGCCTTCTTCCCCAACGGCCTCACCGGCAACATCAAGTAGCCGCGGGCCCTCACTCATCCCGGCCCGGACGCTTCACCAGCTCCGGGCCACCCCGGATTCGCTGCACCATTGATCTACAGGCTTTTCTGAAAGAAAAACACCGAACCGTCACTCCGGCGGTCCAATGATCTGTTCCCCCGTTGGGGGAACGCCCCGCACCCGGTTCCCACCCTGCGCCCGCAGGGAACTAGGAACCCCGCTTCGGGCGCTGTTCCCCAACCCTGGCGCGCTGGTTATCTCCTTCCGGCGCGCACAGGTCCTCCTCCCGGTGCCCCCAGACCCGGCCCAGTCGAACCCGTCAGCGCATTGTCTTTCCCTCTTCAGCCCGGAACCCCGGCCCGCGCAGATACGGAGACCACAACCCCAGCCGCCCGCAACCCACCGCAGCCCGCCCCGATCCACCCCTATCCCGCCTTGGCCGCCAGGTCGCACGCCCGCCACAAGTACCAGCTCGCCACCGACCGGAACGGCTTCCACTTCATCCCCCGCCGGAACACCACGTCGGGCTTGGGCAGATCCTCCGCCGCCAGCGCCCGCGACTTCGGGACCTTCATGAACGTCAGCGCGTACCCCTTGCGCACCCCGTAGTCCGTCACCGGCAGCACGTCCGGCCGCCCCATCCGGAAAATCAGCAGCATCTCCACCGTCCACGGCCCGATCCCCCGCACCTCCGTCAGCCGCTCCACGATGTCCGCGTCCTCCATCCTGCTGATCGCCGCGTGCGACGGCACCGTCCCGTCCAGCGTCTTCGCCGCCAGGTCCTTCAACGCCTTCGTCTTGTTGCCTGAAACCCCCGCCGCCCGAAACACCTCGTCCGGCGTATCGATCAACATCTGGGGCTGGGGATCGCCCCCGAAATACTCCCGCACCCGCCCGTGAATCGTTGCCGCCGCCTTCCCGTTCAACTGCTGATACAGGATCGACTGCAGCAGCGAATCAAACGGCGAAGGCCACGCATGCAGCCGCATCGTGAACGGCCCCACCCGCTCCATCAACTCCCCCAGCTTTTTATCCCGCGCCCGCAGATGCGCCACGGCCTCTTCGGGATCAAACGGCAGCTTCCTGCTACGCCCCTCTTTCGACATGCCCGCAGTCTAGCGCACCTTCCCCGCCTCCACCCGCACCGCCAACCTCATGCCCCGGTCTACGCCGGTTCCCCATGGATTACTGGGTGCCCCACGGAACCAAGGCTTTGCCAAAAAACAGCCAATTTCATCTGATTCTCTGGGCACGGCTGATGGGTTTCTGGGCAGGTTAACTCAAGCCCGGCGCCGGGGAAAGCGAAGGTCCGCCAAAGGTGCGAATCCGCGGTGACAGGACCGCAATCGAAATCCGGAACAGCAGTTTCGTATAGACGGTGTTAATTATATCTGGTAGATATATCTACCAGGTATGTCAGATCTCAATAACACCTCCTACTCGATCCTGGGACTGCTCTCAGTTCAGCCCGACCTCTCTGGCTATGACATTCGAAAGGGCATCCAGCAAAGCATTGGGTATTTTTGGGCCGAAAGCTTTGGCCAGATATATCCAGCGCTCAAGCGGCTCGCTGAGGAACGCCTGATTGCCCCATCGAAGGCCAGGCCGAATGGGCGCAAGGGGCGACAGACGTACGTCATCACGGATGCCGGACGCACTGAGCTGCGCCGATGGCTGGCTTTGCCTTTTCACAACGACCCCCCGCGCAATGAATTCCTGCTGAAGCTCTTCTTTGCTGGAGCGGCGTCTCCGGATGTCGCACTCATTCACCTGCAGGACCTCAACGAGCGAAACAGGCGCTGGCTCGAAACATTTAAGACGATTGAAGCAAGCATTCCGCCGGATCAGCCATCGAATGCCAACCTGCCCTACTGGATCCTGACGTTGAGTTTGGGGAAGGCTCTGACCAGCGCCGCTCTCGAGTGGGGTGAGAAGGCCCTGGCGACACTCAACGCGCGGGAGACATCATCCGCAGCGTCGTCGCGTTCGCCCGCTAATCGTCACGGAAATAAATCGATCCCTTCGCGCGAACAAATTCGTGGCCAGCGCGCCTCGGCGAAGCCAGAAAGAAGAATATGAAAACGAAGGCAAGCGCAACATCCCTCCGTCAACAACAAGTTGCCGCGTGGGTGGTCATCTCGATCTTCATTCTGGGCTTTTTCTACGCGCCCGTGGGAGGGTGGACTGGCACGGTGCTAGGCGCCTGGTTTGCGGGTACCCAACGCGTGTGGCGTGGTTTCGTGCTGATGATGGGGCTCGCATTCTTGTTCGGCTTGCCCCACCTGGTGCATGAAATGATGCACGGCAGCCCAGTCGACCGGGCCATGCTGCTTGCGTCGACGGCAGCGGCAATGGTGCTGAGCACTCTCCCGTTTACTTTTCACCGTATCGTGAGTCCACGGTTGCCGGGCTGGTTTTCGACGCTTCCATTGCCGACGTCTGGCGTGGCTTTCGCGACCATTGGCGGCGCGTGGCTGCCGGCAGGCTTCGCGACCGCTCAGGGTCAAAGACTAACCCTGCAGTCTCAGCACCTCGGATCAGCGCTTGGAAACACTTGGCCGGTGTTCCTCACATACTGGTTTGCGGCAACGTTGGTCTGGCTTTGGAATCGTACATCTCAACCCGCAAGGATGCGCCGCAGGGTGACTGCTATTGGGGCAGTATGCGCCCTCGCAGCCGGTTTGGCGTTGCTCGCAAACCTCCGCACGGCTGAGCGATCTCCACTTCTGCAGGGGACGAGTTTGGCATCATTCTGCATCGCCGCGGCCATTGCCTTAAGTGGCTGGGCAGTATCGATTGCCCTGAAGGATCGAGGATGGAGATGTCGGCCAGAAACGCTGCGTGTTCTGCAAAGCCCCGCTACCCGCCGGCCGTTGGACATGGTTGGCAAGGGAAGTAGACAGGCGCTGGTTACCTCGACCGGCGAGCAATTTCCCATTCTCAACCGCATCCCCGACATGCGCTGCCCCGGCGATTTAACAGGCGACAATCAAAAATACAATCATCTTTACGAGACCATTGGCGGTTTTTACGACGATATACAGCGCGTGGTGTGCGCGTGCAGCGCAATGGACAGAGAGGCATATGTAAGGAGCTACATGAGCGCTCTCGATGTCAAATCTGGAGATTCCGTACTCGAAACTTCGGTCGGCACCGGGCTCAATCTCAAATACTTGCCCGCCGGCACATCGCTTACTGGGATCGACCTCTCCCCCGAGATGCTGACCAACTGTCAGGCAAATCTGCGCCGACGGCAGCTCCAGGCCGATCTCTTCCTGGGCAATGCGGAGCGCTTGCCGTTTACCGATTCCAGCTTCGACGTGGTGTTCCATGTCGGCGGCATCAACTTCTTCAATGACCGCGGAGAGGCGATTCGAGAGATGATACGCGTAGCCAAGCCGGGTTCGATGATCCTGATTGCCGATGAGACTGAGGAACATGTGAAGGCGATGTATGAGAGTGGGCCCGTCACCAGTCACTATTTCAAGAACCGCCATGAGCCGGTAATTGCGCCCATCGACCTGGTGCCGCCGGAGATGTTGGATACTCATCTCGAGCTTCTAAAACCGATGGGGAAGAACAGATTTTACCTGCTCACGTTTCGCAAGCCGGGCGATGCCGCGTAAATTCGGCGAAGATCGCGCTTAAATCCATCATAGTGGCCTGTCGCAGAGAGTTCGTTACCAGAGCAGACCTGCGCACCTCATCACGTTCCGGGCATCCTGATCGAGAGCGCTGGGGAAGCCGGTTCAATGGCATAACGCTTTTCATTGCGGCAGGCCACTGGTTTAGGCTTTTTCCAAATCCTGATGTAGCGTGGCCAACTCGGAACATTGGGCCAAAGGACACCCGGTGCTCAGCGCCATTCCTTGGGGCAAGCTGCCTCTCTTTTCGTACGGGATGGCATTTATAGGCAAAGCCGGGAACCCGCCGCCATTCCACCCTCGCGGCACTCGCGGTCCCGCATGGAAGGCTCGTTTGAAGACCCGCGTCGTCCCGCCGCCCGCCTTCACACTCCTGCTTCCCGCGCCCCCCTACTTCCGATACCTCTGCACCAGCGTGTCGTTCTTCGAGAAGTGGTAAACCTTCCCCACCTCCATCTCCACCTCCGGCGGCTTGGCCCAGTTCAGGAAGTACGTGCTCCGCAGATGCTCGAAATCCGGTCCGCCCCGCGCCTGCAGATCGGCCGCATGCTTGGTCCCCACGCTGTTCGTCAGCCCCGTGAAATACGTCGCCACCGTCGCCGAACGAGCCGCCTCCGACGTCACCGCAAACAAGATCGCGCACAGCCGCTTGTCCAGCACCCCCGAGCCCTTCTTGTACTCCGCCAGCGTCCCCAGCGCCTCCAGGTCGTCGTAGCGGATCGTCCCCACCTTGCCCAGCTGGTTATAGTTCGAGTTCACCCCGCACGGCGGCCCCCAGCCCCCCTTTTGGTCGTCGAACACATACCACCCGCCCGCTCCCTTGAACCCGATCACGTACGCGTCCTCGTGGCGCACCTGCAGCTCCAGCCCGTTCCCCTTCGGCGTCCGCAACCCGATCAGCAGGTAAGGCGTCTTGGTCGACGGCGCTTCCAGCAGGTTGCGGTAACTCTGCAGGCTCGACTGGTACTTCATCGGGGCCAGGTCGATCTCGGCTTGAACAGCGGAAGGCGGCGGCATGGCCGGAAGCATAGCACGACTCCGTCGCCGGATTCATGAACCTGCCTGTCCCGCCCCAGCCTCCCCGCCACCCGCTCCCGGTGCTACACTCGGCACCGAAGACACCCAAACCACGGAGACCACACCCATGAAGCGGCGGGACTTTGTCAGAACCCTCACAGCGGCCGGCACCAGCCTCCTCCTCCCGCACTCCCTTACCTACGCGCAAGACACCCCCCATATGCGCCCCCAGCCCGACCCCGAAGTCCGCCGCGTCCACGTCATGTTCAAATGCCACTTCGACGCCGGCTTCATCGATACCCAGGCCAATGTCTTCCACCGCTACTTCTCCGAATACTTCCCCCGCGCCATCCAGGTCGCCCAGGCCGCCAATGCCGCCGGCAAGCGCCGCTATGTGTGGACCACCGGCTCCTGGCTGCTCTATGAATACCTCGAACAGGCCTCCCCCGCCGACCGCAAAACCATGGAAGCCGCCATCGCCCGCGGCGACATCGCCTGGCACGCCCTCCCCTTCACCTGGCAATCGGAAATGCTCACCCCCTCCCTCATCGAAGGCAGCCTCTCGCTGTCTCAATCGCTGGACCAGCGCTTCGGCCGGAAAACCACCGGCTGCAAAATGACCGACGTCCCCGGCCACACCCGCGGCCTCATCGCCCCCCTTGCCAAACACGGCGTCACCTTCCTTGAAATCGGCGTCAACGGCGGCTCCACCGTCGCCAAACTCCCGCCCATCTTCCTCTGGAAAGCTCCCTCCGGAGCCAGCCTCCCCGTCATGTACCACTGGGACTACAGCGGCGAAGCCCGCGTCCCCGGCTCCGACATCGTCCTCGTCACCTGCGTCCGCAACGACAACAGCGGCCCCCACACCGCCGACGAAATCGCCGAGATCCACCGCGACCTGGCTTACCACTATCCCCACGCCGAAATCATCGCCGGCAGCCTCTCCGACATGGCCGATGCCCTCGCCCCCCACCGTGACGCGCTCCCCGTCATCACCGCCGAAATCGCCGACACCTGGATCTACGGCTGCCCCAGCGATCCCCTCAAGGTCGCCCGCTACCGCGCCGTCGCCCGCCTCCGCGAACAATGGATCGGGGCAGGGAAGTTCGCCCTCGGCGACTCCACCGACACCGCCCTCCTCCGCCATCTCCTCCTCGAGCCCGAACACACCTGGGGCACCGACACCAAGACCTGGCTGGACTTCGACAACTACAAGCCCGCCGACCTCGCCCGCATGCTCGACACCAAGAACTACAAGACCGTCCAGTTCAGCTGGAACGAAAAGCGACAGGACCTCCTCGACGCCATAGCCACCCTCCCCGCCCCCCTCCGCGCCGAGGCCGAACAGGCCATCGCCGAACTCCACCCCACCGAACCAAAATCCGCGTCGGGCCCCGAATCCGCGTCCGGCCCCGCCTCACCCTCAGCCGCCTCCGTCGAGACCCCCCACTACCTGCTCGCCTTCGATCCCGCCACCGGCGCCATCACCCGCCTGCGCAGCAAGGCCACCGGCCGCGAATGGGCCACCCCCGAACACCCGGTCGCCCTCCTCGCCTACCAGACCCTCTCCCACGACGACTACGTCCGCTTCATCGCCGCCTACCTCACCACCACCGCCGACTGGGCCTTCAAGGACTTCGGCAAGCCCAACATCGAGCGCTTCGGCGCCGTCAGCCGCACCTGGCTCCCCACCTCCGCCATCGTCCGCGTCAGCGAAACCCCCGAGGCCCACCGCGTCCTCATCCAGCCCGCCTTCGACGACCGCCAGGCCTTCTCCTCCGGCCTCGCGTCCTTCCCCCCAAAGCTCTACATCGAACTCACCCTGCCCAAGGCCCAGCCCGAAATCGCCATCGACCTCACCTGGTTCGGCAAGCCCGCCACCCGCCTCCCCGAAGCCCTCTGGCTCACCTTCAACCCCGCCGTCGCCGACCCCCACAACTGGTCCATGGACAAGACCGGCGAGCCCGTCTCGCCCTTCGATGTCGTCGCCTCCGGCAACCGCCACATGCACGCCGTGCAGGCCGGATTCACCTACACCGAAGGCCCCCACAAGTTCTCCGTGGAGCCCCTCGACGCCCCCGTCATCGCCCTCGGCGAACGCACCCCTCTGCTGTTCTCCAACGACCAGCCCGACCTCGCCAAAGGCATCCACTCCTGCCTCTACAACAACGCCTGGGGCACCAACTACATCATGTGGTACGGCGAAGACGCCCGCTTCCGCTACCGCCTCCGCGCCTGAGTTCCTTAACCTTTGCGGTTCGCCGTGCTGCAACCCGTCACCCGACCAAAACGCAGTGATTCCCTTTAGCCGCTCTCGCACATTGATCCACCCTTCGCCCACCCATGCCGGAAGACTGATCCACAAGCAAATCCACAAGCAAAGAGACCTTTCCGGTGACAGCATCGAATCGAATCTGGCCATCTCCGCCGATGGCGCGACACCGGGCAGGGAAGCGGCTCGCAGCATGCTAGGTTGGAATCACCATGAAAACCAACCGCCTGAGTCCGGCACGCCTTGAGGCGTTTTCCGACGGCGTGATCGCCGTGATCATCACCATTCTGGTGCTGGAACTGAAGGTGCCCCCCGAGCTCAGCGGGTTCGCCGGCCTCCGCGCCATTCTGCCGACGGTCTTGCTGTATCTGCTCACCTTTGTGCAAATCGGAATTTACTGGGTGAACCACCACTACCTGGTGGATGAAACGGAGACGGTGAGCCACGGGATCCTGTGGTCGAACCTGATGTTTCTCTTCGCGCTTTCGCTGTTCCCGTTCGCCACGGAGTGGATCGGCGTCAAAGGGCTCACGTCTTTCAACACCGCGATGTATGCGGTGGTAAGCATCTTTCCGGGCCTGGGGTACATGGCGCTCTGGAGCCAGATCCGCGCCCAGAACGGCGACACCGTCCAGGCGGGATGGGCCAAGCAGGGAGCGTCGGTGTTGCTCTACCTGGCAGCCGTTCCCGCCGCGTTCTACCGCCCCGCGGCTTCTCTGGCCCTGATCGCGGTAGTAGCAGTGATGTGGCTCGTCCCCCCAAAGCGCGCCGCCTGAACACACCCAAACCCCACAAGATCAGACGACCGCCAACTCATCCCCAGCCTCATCCCGATTGCCCGGCCCCAAGACCCAGCACCGGCATACTTCCGAGTAGTCCACTACTCGACCGCTTACACAAACGGCGATGGAGGGGCAGCACGCCAGCGGAACCATCGCGGCGCTTCCGGAACTACGGTTCAGCTTCTGGGCTGGCGCTCTCCTCTCCAGTTTTGAAGGACTGAAGGGTGCGAGATTCTACCTGTTTGCGAACGCGTGCCACATCCCATTCGAGCACTTTGTCCAGCTGCTCATCCCCGTTGAAGCATGCCTGCGATAGGCGCGCACCTTCAGAAACTGGGCCGAAACTCGCATCGCACCCTGAAGTGTCGAGCGCGCCGACGAAGCGGCCCGTCTGGACATCCCAGACGCCCATACCTCTCCCCGAAAACTGGCTCGCCCATGGCGCGACAACCCAGCGTCCATCGTTCCACCACACGGGCTGACCGCTTGCGTATGACGTCCACTCCACCGGCCAGAGATCGCGCTCCTTCATCCCGCTGCGGACATCGAAGATGCTCAGGCGCAGTTTGAACACGTTGTCGGGGCCGTGGTACAGAACGACACGAGTGCCATCAGGAGAGAACGCCGCGCCCCGAATCTCGGCGCTAGGTTCGTGGGGAATCGCGTGCCCCTGCGCGTCCACCTCATGGATGACCTGCTCGAACTCCCCGAGCTCCGGAAGCTTTGACACGATGCGGTGGGCCTGCTGATCCCACACCAGTGTCTCTCCAGCCTCGGTCACGGCTATTCCCCAATGCCAGTCGTGACTATGGAGGTATTCCTTCACGTGCTGAGGAAACAATTTCGCATCCGTGATCGGTTGCCATGTCGAGGTGTCGAAGAGCAGAGCGCCAACGCGAAGTCCCCACGTAACCAGAAGAAAACGGCCGTCCGGACTGAATTCTGGATTCACGACATATCCGCCACGTTCGGGCTGCCAGAACTCAGGGATCGTAGAGACGACTTTGGGTGGCTTCGACTCCTCCATTACCGTTAGCAATCTGGTTGAGAAATTGTGATGTACGCTGATGCTGCCGTTCGGACTGATGGCGCTTTCGGCTCGTCTGCGCGGTATTGAGAGGTTCAGCCTCCCAGCTTCTTCGACTGGCACGGTCCTTTCTGCCTTGAACAAAGGCGTCACGACCTTGATTCGAGCGCCGGTTAACCGGATCATCTCGATGATTTCGTCCGGCAACTCCGCGCTGTCGTAGAGGCGCACGTTCGCAGTTCTGTTGCGCTGCACAGCAACCACAAGTCTTCGAGTTGCAGGTGGAACAGAGTGATGATCGTCGGGAAGATTATTCATCAACAACTCAAGGCGAGCGAGGACTTCGGCGGCAAGTTTGCCGCCTCCGCCACCGCGAAAAGAACCCTCGCCGTTAGCGAACGCATAGCCTTCGCCTGCCGTCGAAATGTTCACCCCTACCGAGAGCTCGTGCCAGGAACAGAAATCGGGTCTAGAAGCTTCTTTTGCAGTTGCAGGTCGCTCGTCGAACTCAGTGGACTGGATGGTCAACTCGATGGGTGCAGTACCGAGGTTGATTTTCTGCTGGCTCGGAGTGTGTCGCCATCCATCTGTCAGTTGATCGTAGGTCGCGCCAGTTCCGCAGACTTTCGACGCAATGATAGTGTCCTTCTCGCTAAACGAAGAAGGCGATTGGGCAGGCGCTTGTGTCTGCGACAACGAGATCGAGACCGCCGTTGCGACGATTAAAAAACTGATGACGTCGCGATAGGTCATCTGGCTGATCCGCGAAGGATAGATTGAGCGATATGGAGCATTTCGTCACCTGAAAGCACGTCTCAATTATCCATTGCGCAGGTTGTGAGTGAATGACCGCCTATACGGAAATTACTATTTGAATAACCGGCGGAGGAAACTGTTATCAGAATACTAATGTCCGAATCGTCCACCAATCGCTCGCAATCGCAGATCCATCAGGCATCGCTCGCGGAACGATTCACTTCTTCGGGAAGAATACCGAAAGCACGAAACCCGCAGTGAACAGCACGATGAAGAAGGCCCAGAAGCCCACGGAATGCTCCAAGTGACTCGCCAGCCCCATCGGGCTGAAAGAAACCGTCGTTCCGCGTTTAGAGTTCAAGATGGCCCAGATCATCAATGCAACCGGCGTACCAAATAACACGGCGCCAAATCCGATCAGTACGCTCTTGAAGTAGATCATCTGACCTCACAGGACGAACGAAGTATAGCGCCATTTTCGTGATGGTTCCCGCACGCCAGCACTTCCGCAGGCCGATGGATGCCATAGTTTCGAGCAGCCCACATTCCGCCCAGAGCACCTCAAGCGATCACCACACTCACTCCCAAACGTCTCTATCAGCAGCGTCTTGATGCAACAAAGTGCTTCTAACTTCGCCATACTGCACCTCCGTTGAAGGTGAATCCCAACTTGCAGTGTCACCAATGCATTTCGCGGCGCGACTCACGAGATCAATGCAACCAACAACCCAAATACCCGAGCCGACGAGAACAGGTGCGAAGCTTGTTGCGAATCTGTCAAAGGTGTTTCTCTGCGCGTCCTTTCTGTGCAGCTCAGGTTGCTCCCACCACAAAAACGCCATCGTCAGCGGGTTCCGCCTCATAGAAAACGGCGGCGCACCAATGCTGGTTCCGACTGACAGCCAAAGTTCCGATCGGGGTAATTTCCAGACATCGACGCTCGTTCTTTGGGGTGCGTCCGACCCCGCTAAAAATCAACTTGACCACCAGTGCTCGATCAACGGCGACATCTTCTCGCTTAGTTCAGCGCCATCCCTGGATTCGAGGCACTGGATCGTTCGAAGCCCGAGCATTTCCGGCTGGGATACGCTTGCCAGCCAGGTAGATATTAGTGCGCAATGGAAGATCTTCACCCGCAACCTCGCGCGCATGGATGAAGATGGCTGTTTCCCTTCGGGTCTCACCGCCTTGGAGATTCGAGTGGCAATCATGCAAAGAATCCCCTTGCCGGCGGAGCAAGTCCCTTCGTTCTTCTATTCGGATCTGGGGACAGGATTCACCGACCTGGCGCCCGGAATGGACATCGCCCTTCAGCGGTTCCTGCCTGCGGCAAAGTCCATCGGCACGCCATCACCAGGCCCACCCCAGATGTGGGTTGCGAACTATGAGGTCATCTCCCGCCGCGGCAAAGGTGTCCGGCTAAAACTTATGCGCAGGGTTCAGCGAGGTACCGATGCTGACTCGGAACCAGAAGGTAAGGAACTTTTGTCGCTGTCTCAGCGATTCGCTCCAACACCGGTCTTACGCCTTTTTCTGGAAGGAGTCTTCGGAACGGGTCAGGTTTCCCGTGGAATCCTGATTGGCGCGTCCGGCCAGAGGCAACTCGACGCGCTGACCGATCTCATCCGTCAAAGCGATCCAGCGAAGTGCATGAACTACCAGGGGACCGTTTGCACTGAATTTCCTCTCGGCGCGCTCAGTCTCTTTTCTACCGTCTGGGTAAATGGGCGTCGCACCTCCTGCCTGTTTGGGTCGTCGCTCGCGGCTCTCTCCAGATGTCAACCTCGGCCGGAGCAGACCATGGCGCCGGACTCCGCTCAGGTATTTCGACGCGTGAGTCCAGATCATTATGCGGAGATAGACTTCCCGCGCAATCAGGATGGCGCCGAGCAGCTGCGTCTGCTTCCCGGAGACCGGGTTGAATGGAAGCGCCCTTAAGGCACAATCCGCATTTCACTCCGGAACACGTGGTAGTTTTCAAACCCCACATCGTTCAGCGATCTCTGAAGACCCGCCATTACCGCCAGCGTGAGCGTTTTCGATTCGTTCGGGAATGCCTTCCCATCATCACACTCCACAAACCACCCCACCATCCGGACCATAACCCCGTACAACCTGCCCGCCTGATTCCGTCACCAAGGATGAGGAAGGAAACACTTAATGGCCAATCTGGATCAGTTGAAGCAGAAATACGCTGCAGTCATTTCCCAGCTTCAGAGTTTCTCAGACCTCGGCGCCACTCTCGACGCCGTAGACCTCGACGGAGAAAAGCTTCACATAAAAGGAACAGTGCCCTCGCGAGTAGTGCTTGAACGGGTATGGGACGAAATCAAGAAGGCCGATCCGGCCTACGCCGATCTCCATCACGAGATTGCCAACACCGGCGGAGACGAACAGCCATACACCATCAAGTCCGGCGAAAACCTGTCCCATATCTCCAAACGGTTCTACGCCGACGCCAACAAATATGCCGCCATCGCCAAAGCCAATGGCATCGCCGACCCCAACAAGATCCAGGCCGGACAAGAGTTGAAGTTGCCCGTGATCACCTAAAGCCTCTGGCTCCCGTTCGGTCACACCCTTTTCGCTCCGCTCGCAACCAGTCCGCAAAACTCACAGTGCCTCATTTTGAGCGCCCCTGCGGCTCTGCAGCGGTTCGCATCCGCACGCCGCGAGGTGCGCAGCTCTTTACGTGGCACTGTGACCTGCCGCCGCCCCATCCGCTCGTCGATCCCGCCGGCCCCTTCAAGGAAAGTTCCATGCTCACTCCCGTATCTCTGCTCGTCGGCTTGTTCTGGGGCTGCTGTCTCTGCTGCTTCCCATCCTTGGCGCCTGGCTGATCTACCCCGCGATGGATCCTCCGGAACGTCGAGTAGAGATCACCCACGTCCATACCCCTCGCCCGGCGCCTGCTCCAGCGCCCCGCGCTCCGACCGGCGCAGTCGACGTGGAAGACCGGCGACCTGCCCCCGAAGTCCTCACAGGAATTGGGCACCCGCGTCGCCGGCATCGTCGAAGTCGACTCGAGCTACACCAATCCTGTCCGAACCACCAAGGGCAGCAAGTTGAATCTCGCCCTCCAGAAACCCGTTGCCGAACCCATCCTCCACGCCATGATTCCCCTCTCAGGCCTCTTCCGCCTCATGAACTGGCTCAGCTACCACGAAGGCCTGCTCTACCTCAATAACGCGCACAGTTCCTTGACGGCCACGAAACCCCCGGCCAGCTCCATCTGACGTCGCGCTATCAGTTCCTGTCCTCTCCCGGCGTAGTGGCGCGCGGTACCCTGGCGATGTTCCATTGGGATATGACCCCCGAACTCCCGCGCATCGACGTACCCGTGCTGATGATCGTCGGCCGCGACGACACCACGACCTTGCCCGATCCCAGCAAAACCATGGCTGACACCATACCGCGCGGCCAGTTGCAGCTTGTTCCATCGGCAGGCACTACGCCCTGCTCGAAAGCCACGACCCCGTTGACGCCGCCATCGCCACCGGCATCATGCACTAGTTCGCTGCTTCGCTCGCTTCGTCGATGGCGCCCGGCGGCCCCGCGCCATCGCCTCGTCAGTTGGCGTTTTCCATGTACCGCGCCCGCGCCCGCAGCAGCCGCTCCGCCTGCTCTCCCTCCAGCGTCTGCGCGCAACCCAGCTGATGCGTCACCAGCCGGATCTGCGCCACGTGCTCCAGCGTCTCCATCTTCTGGAACGCATCGAACACGCTGCTCCCATACGTCACCGCCCCGTGATTGGCCATCAGGATCGCCTCGTGCCCGCGAATGAACGGCGTGAGGCTCTCCGCTACCTCCTCGGTCCCGGTCGTCGCATACCGCGCCAGCGGCACCGTGCCCAGCGTCATCACCGCCTCCTGGCAGAACATCTCGTCCAGCGCCCGCCCCGCGCACGCAAACGCCGTCGCGATGGGAGGATGCGCGTGCACCACCGCCTCCACATCCTCCCGCTCGCGATAGATCGCCAGGTGCATGCCGATCTCGCTCGTCACCCGCCGCGTCCCGCCCCGCTGCCGCCCCGCCACGTCCACCACCACCAGGTCCGCCGACCGCAGAATGTACTTGCTCATCCCCGTCGGCGTCGCCAGCAGCCGCTCCTCATCCAGCCGCACCGAGAGATTGCCCGACGTCCCCGGCGCAAATCCCAGCCGGTACAGCCACCGGCTGTACCGCACGACCTCCCTCCGCAGCTCTTCTTCCCGCTTTCGATTCTGTTCTTCCACCTCCCGCTCCTTTCCCTGGTTGACCCTCCGCGGACCCTGCCCGTCGCCGTCAAATCAGTTCTGCAGAATCTTGAATGGCGAACCCTTCGCCGCCCTTGGCGGCGCGCTCAACCCCGCCGCCAGCCGCTTCCAACCCTTCCCCACCCGTTCCGAAACCCTGAACAAATGTCCGGCGGTCAACGGCCCCAGCACCCGGTGATGTCCCACCGCCGCCAGCCCCATCGACGCGATACACCCGCACTGCCCGCAGTCCGGATCCCCGCCAAACTGGCACGGCCCGATCTCCGTCTTCAGGTCCGCGGAAATCGTCTTCGTGGTGCGCGCAAAAATACACTCCGAAGGATCCTGCGGAGGCGCCTCCATCTCCCCGATCAGGCTCTGCGCCATGTCCAGCACCGGGTAGATGCGCCGCAGCCGCTTTAGCTCCGCCACCGTCCGCGTCCTCTGCTCCGGGCTCAGAATCTCCGCGTCCCGCGCCCCGCGCTGCGGCGTAAACAGGCTGAACCAAACCTTCGCCACCTCCTCGCGCCCGCTCCAGAACCGCAAAAACTCCTCCAGGTACCCCGGCCGGTCCGCGATCTGCGCCGTGATCGTCGAATGCAGCGTCACCTTCACGCCCCGTATGCTCGCCAGGATACGTTCGTAGGTCGCCGGCTTGCGCCGTGCATCGTGCTCCGGCTGCAGCCCGTCCACCGACACCACCACGTTCACCCGCTTCAGCGCCATCCACTCCGCCGGAATCTCCCGGAACGCGCTCGTCACCACCTGCGCGTGAATCCCCCGCCCGTCGATCAGCGGCAGCAGCGTGTTCAACTCCCGGTAGCGCACCAGCGGATCGCCCCCCACCAGCGACACATGCAGCGGCCTCAGCTCGTCCAGAACCCCCAGCACCCGCCTCACCAGCTCGTCGCCTTTGAAGTCCGACAGCTCCCGCAACTGCGTCCCCCCGCCCAGGTGCGCCGCGTCGAACGCATAGCACCCCGGGCATCGCAGCGGGCATTCCTTCGTGATCTCGATCGACACCGACGGAGCCCGCCCCTGCAGGATCAGGCCCCACGCCTTCACAACTTCACTCTTCTTCATTCCACTCTCCGCAACCCGGTCCATCCCCGGGTCAGGTCATGGCAATTCCGGAATGACCGAGACCAAAAGCCGCTCGCCCGCCGCCGTTTCCTGAGGAAACTGCGCGCGTGCCGGGCTTGTCTCGTCTTGGCATTTCCGAAACGCGCTCGAAACTGAAACTCCGTCCCGCGGCCTCCGCCGCGAAACCATCAGCGTTCCGAATGGAAGAGAAAAATCAGATTTGAAGAGGCAGGTTCACGCGTTCCCCGAGCTTCGGGAGCGCCGCCGGACAATGGATCACGCCAACCTCTGTCGCCCCGCCGGCCTCGGCGCCGGTGAGCGGAAATCGCCAGCCGGGCAACCATCGCAGCCGCACCAGCAGATCCCCCGTGCCCCCCGAAACATGCACCAGCACCAGCAGCAGGCAGAGCGAAGTGAGGATCAACAACACCCCGGTCTCGAAGTCCTGCCCGCCGTGCAGAAACCTGTCCCATGTCCACACCTGCTGCGTCCACGGCATCAGTACCATCACGACCGTCGCCAGCGACAGCAGCAGCCTGCCCATCAACGCACGCCACCGCGCGGAATCCTCACAGCCGTTGATCCCGGCAAGCTCCGCAATGGCCAAGGGGGGCAGCCTCCTCCGTCGAGTTTAATCGCCACGCTGGGCCTCGGCGCCGTCCCCGCCCCGCTCCGTACCGCTCTGTGGTGCAGGCCCGCAATCGGTGGAGCAGAACAGAATCCGGCCCGGCTCGGCGCCGGGATCAAATCCCGATCTCCTTTGGATGTATTCAAACTCGATTGGTTTGCGAGGCCGCCCAAACTTCCTCCCCCGCCACAGGTTTCCCGCCGCTCCCCACCCCGCCCTTGTACCATCAGTAGCGTACAAAAATGCACACGGAGTAATCACTATGCGGATGCGGCCCGGTACCCAGACGGGTTTCCTTCTCTGCGGTAAGGAATGGAGCGAGGGCGAACCACTCGAAGTGCGCTCCCCCTGGGACGGAGGCCTCGTCGGCCGCGTCACCCAGGCCACCCGCGCCGATGCCCGCCAGGCCGTCAATCATGCCGTCACCAGCCTCCGCCGGACCCGCGCCCTGCCCCGCTGGAAACGCCGCGAAATCCTGGAAGACGTCGCCGCCGCCCTCATCGAGCAGAAAGAACGCTTCGCCCAGCTCATCCTCGCCGAAGCCGGAAAGCCCATCCGCCTCGCCCGCGCCGAAGTCGATCGCGCCGTCCTCACCTTCAAAACCGCCGCCGAAGAGGTCTCCCGCCTGGGCGGCGAATCCATTCCCCTCGACCTCACCGAGGGCAACGAAGGCCGCTGGGGCCTCGTGCAGCGCTTCCCCGTCGGCCCCATCCTCGCCATCACCCCCTTCAACTTCCCCCTCAACCTCGTCGCCCATAAAATCGCCCCCGCCATCGCCGCCGGCTGCCCCATCCTCCTCAAGCCCGCCCCCCAGACCCCCTTCACCGCCCTCGCCCTCGGCGAACTCATCCTCAAGGCCGACTGGCCCCACGACGCCCTCGCTATCCTCCCCCTCTCCAACACCGATACCGCCTGGCTGGCCGAAAAGGAAGACCGCATCAAGCTCGTCTCCTTCACCGGCTCCGCCAAGGTCGGATGGGACCTCAAGGCCCGCTCCAGCCGCAAGCGCGTCCTCCTTGAACTCGGCGGCAACTGCGCCATGATCGTCCACGGCGACTGGCCCGACCTCGACGAAGCCGCCGTTCGCACCGTTCACGCCGCCTTCGGATACGCCGGCCAGTCCTGCATCTCCCTCCAGCGCATCTATGTCGAACGCCGCGTCTTCCAGACCTTCCTCTGGAAAGTCGTTGAAGAAGCCGCCCGCATGGTCAGCGGCAAACCCTCCGACGAAGCCACCGACAACGGGCCCATGGTCCGCGCCAGCGATGCCGAACGCGTCGAAACCTGGGTCCGCGAAGCCGTCGACGCCGGCGCCAAGCTCATCGCCGGCGGAGAACGCAACGGCTCCGTCATCACCCCCGCCATCCTCACCGCCACCAAACCCGGCATGAAAATCCGCGACGAAGAAGTCTTCGGCCCCGTACTCCTCATCGAGCCCTATGAAGACTTCGAAGAAGCCCTCGCCGAAGTCAACCACTCCCGCTACGGCCTCCAGGCCGGCCTCCTCACCCGCGACGCCGGCCGCATCCTCACCGCCTTCCGCGAACTCGAAGTCGGCAGCCTCATCGTCGGCGATACCCCCACCTGGCGCCTCGATCCCATGCCCTACGGCGGCGTCAAAGACTCCGGCATCGGCCGCGAAGGCATCCGCTCCGCCATCAACGAAATGACCGAACCCCGCATGCTCGTCATGGCCGGCCTCGGCTAAGCACCCCCATTCCGCGCGCCGCCGCTCAACCGCTCGGGAGGTAAGATCGTCTTGCCATGAAGACCCGCGTTTCCACCAAGGGACAAGTCGTGCTGCCGGGACCCATCCGCCACCGCCTCGGCATTCGCGCCGGCGACTCCCTGGAAGCCCGGATCGAACAGGGCAGCGTCGTCCTGACCCCCCAAACCAGGGCCGCTCCTCGCCCCCGTATCACCACCGATCCGGTTACCGGCCTCCCCGTACTGACCGCTGGCCCCGGCGCTCCCCGCCTCACTTGCGAAGAGGTGGAAAGCATCCTCGCTAAATTCCCATGACTCGCCACCCATGACCTGCCTCTTCGATGTCGGCGTTCTCGTTGCTCTCGGCTTCCTCGACCACACTGCCCATGACCGGGTCGCAGCCCGGGTGCGGGCCCAAACCTCGCTCCGCATTGCCACCTGCCCCATCACTGAACTTGGCTTTGTCCGGGTTCCTTCCCAGGCTCGTGCCTATGGCTTTTCCATTTCTCACGCCCCAACCCTTTTATTGCGATTGAAAGAGTCGCGCGTCCTGCCCTTCACTTTCATCACTGACAATTGCGACACACCCAGCTTCCTGATTGGGTCGAGACACCGAAACAGATCACGAATGGACACTTGCTTCGCCTCGCCAACATCAACGAGATGCGCCTGGCCACGCTCGATGAAAAAATACCCGGCGCCTTCCTGATTCCCTTGTGATGTCAAACCGGCAACCGCCATCCTCGCTGCTCTCGTAAATCCAAAGGAGTCCACATGGACCTCGGCCTCAAAGACAAAGTCATCATCGTCACCGGCGGCGGTGCCGGCATCGGCGCCGGCATCTCCCGCGCCTGCCTCGACGAAGGCGCCCGCGTCGTTATCCTCGGACGCCCCTCCGATAACGTCAAAGCCTTCATGGCCGAGATGGAAGCAGCCCACGCACCCTGCTCCCTCATCGAAGTCCACCTCGAAGACACCTCCCGCTGCCGCGAAGCCATCGCCCAAGCCGAAGCCCGCCACGGCGCCATCGATGCCCTCGTCAACAACGCCGGCATCAACGACGGCATCGGCCTCGAGTCCGGCTCCGTAGAAAAATTCATCGGGAGCCTGGAAAAGAACCTCATTCACTACTACGCCCTCGCCCACTTCGCCCTGCCCGCCCTCAAGCGCTCCAAGGGATCAATCGTCAACATCAGCTCCAAGGTCGCCCTCACCGGCCAGGGCAACACCTCCGGCTACGCCGCCTCCAAAGGCGCCCAACTCGCCCTCACCCGCGAATGGGCCGCCGAACTCCTCCCCCACGGCATCCGCGTCAACGCCATCCTCCCCGCCGAAGTCATGACTCCCCTCTACCGCCGCTGGCTCGATACCCTCGGCGACCCCGATAAGGAGCTCAAGCGCATCACCGAAAAGATCCCCCTCGGCCGCCGCATGACCCTCTCATCGGAGATCGCCGCCGCCTGCGTCTTCCTCCTCTCCCCCACGCAATCCGGCCACACCACCGGCCAGCACCTGATCGTAGACGGCGGCTACGTCCACCTCGACCGCGCCCTCACCTAACTCCGCGCCACCGCCGCACCCGCGCCCCCGCACCTCGCGCGAAGCCGCGGACGCAGCTTTGCGCAGTTGCCGTCATCCCCAGCGGGATTCACGCCGGTGGAATGCAGTCGATGCACCTGCGTTTATTTTTTCCCATTGCCGTCATCCCCAACGCAGCTCCGGATCGCCGCCGTCGAAGCACCGGTCTCTCCCCATCACCGCAATGACAAACATCACATCCCGCCCCGCCCGCGCCTGCTATTCTGGCGCGTCACTTGGGAACAAGAGGGATGACATGCGCAAAGAATTGATCCTCGCGATTTTCGCAATGGCGCTCCTGGCCGGATGCGACAACGGCGACAAAACTTCCGCCACCGTGGTCCTCCACAAATGGAAGGGCGCTCCCTACCACATCGAATTCGACAAGCCCCCGGCCAAGCCCAACCCCGCCGGCGTCACCCTTCCCGCAGTCAAGTACACCGCCAATCCCGAGGCCCTCGAAACCCGCGCCCGGCTCGTCGTCCGCTTCGACGCCTCAACCCTGACCAAGGGCGCGCAGGACGGCCCCCTCATGAACCAGATGGTCATGTCCCCCGTCGATATCCACGGCACCGACGGAACCCTTCCCGCCGATTACATGGACCTCGCCAGCAAGGACCTCTCCCGCTTCCTCGGCGCCTACTGCCCCAAAGGCAAAGTCAAAATATCGGTCGCGGTGGCAAGGTCTTCGCTCTCCAGCCAGCCCAAAGACAGCGAGCTCGACGCCAAGCGCCTCTCCGACTGGCTGCCCATCGAGGTCGATTACAAAAACCCCCATCCCAAGTGCTGACTCCACCGGCGCGGCCGCTCCAACAGCCGCGCCGTTCACTTCCAAAAACCCACCCCCCCGCGCCTCACTCCCCAAACAGCAGCGGCGTGAAATGCGCCAGGTTATCCCGCCACACTGTCCACACATGCAGCCCCGGCGTCTCCACCTGCGTCACCGGCATCCCCTTGGCTTTCAGAAACGCTGCCAGCTTGCGGTTCGCATCGATAAGCCCATCCCCGGTCCCGCACGCGATCCACAACAACTTCACGTCCGCCGTCTTCGCATCCAGTCCCGCCAGCTGGTGTTCGTAATCCAGGTTGTGCACCGCTGACGAAAACCCGCCGATCCACGCGAACTTGTCCGTGTTGTGCAGCCCCGTGTCCAACGCCTCCAGCCCGCCCATCGACAGCCCCGTGATCGCCCGCCCCTCCCGCTCCCGCGAAATCCGGTACGCGCCCTCCGCCAGCGGCATGATCTCCTCCGTCAGCATGCGCATGAACAGCTGGGTGTTGTGCTCCACCGGCACCGGGTCGCGCCAGATGTCAAACCCGTTCTCCACAAAACTCATATCGCCGTAGCCCTGCGGCATCACCACCACCATCGGCTTGATCTTCCCCGCCGCCAGCAGGTTGTCCAGGATGAAGTTGGCCTGCCCCTCCCGCACCCAGCTGTCCGCCAGACCGCTCCACCCGTGCAGCAGGTACAGCACCGGATAGGCCTTCGCCGCGCTCGCGTCATATCCCGGCGGCGTGTAGACCTCCACCTCTTCCTGGTGCGCCTGCAACCCCACCCCCACCTTCGAAGTAAAGAGGTGCACATGCAGCGTCCCGTGCGGCACATCCGTCTCATCCCACAACTGCGGTCCGTCCCCCGGCACCTCCACGCGATTCCCCGCCGGGAACGCGATGTTCGGCATCAGCGCATGATTCTCCGGATCGATCCGCGGCTCGTCCCCAGCCACAAAGCTGTAGCCGTAGATCTCCGGCGCCAGCGGTTGCGTGGTGTAGCTCCAGATCCCACCCGCTCCCCTCGTCATCGGGATCGGATCGGCCACCCCCTCCAGCTTCAGGGCCACCTTCTTCGCCGCGGCATCGCGGAATCGGAACGTAACCCTGCGGTCCGGATGCACTTCGTGCGAATCAATGGGGGCCGGCGCAGGGGCCGGCTTCGAAGCCGCCTTCGCATCCGGCTTCTGGGCGAAAAATATTGTGGGCTGCAGAACAAGGAGGGTGGCAAACAGGCACGTGCGCATCATGGCTGGAGTGTACCGAACCCGCCGCCGGCCCTGGCTCCCGCCACCCGCGCCGGAGATAGATTTCCCGCTTGATGCTCCTGCTGGCCGCGCATCACATGGCGACCGAGAACCACACCCTCAAACGCTCAGCGCCGCCTTCGCCTCTCCGCCCGCGCTTACCGCCTCGCCCCCCGGGAAACTCCGCGGCCACCGGACCGTGAATCGGGTCCCTTCCCCCACCCTCGTATCCAGCTCGATGGTGCCGCCGTGCTTCTCCACCAGCTGCTTCACCACCCACAGCCCCATCCCGTTGCCCCGGTCCCCCTTGGTGCTGGCGCCAAACTGAAACAGGTGCGAGACCATCGCCGGGTCGATCCCCGTACCCTGGTCCACCACCTCCACCCGCACCATGCTCGCCTCGCCGGTGATCACCACGCTCACCTTCGCGCCCGTGTGCAGGCTCGCCTCGCACGCATTCCGCACCAGGTTCAGCAGCACCTGCCGCGTCTCCACCGGGAACGCCGTCACCGTGCAATCCCCCGTGCTGCGCAGTTCCAGCTCGATGCCCCGCTTGCGCAGCAGCGGCTCCAGCAACAGCCGCACCGACTCCGCCGAAGACCGCAGGTCGACCTTCTCCGGCATCTGCGTCTGGCGGAAAAATCCCAGCGTCGAGCGCGTCAGCACTTCGATCCGCCGCACCTCTTCCGCCGCCTGCTTCGCCATCCCCACAATGTCCGGCGTCGAATTCGGAGAAATCTCGATCAGGAACATCAGGTTCTGAATCGCCGCCAGCGGGTTGTTGATCTCATGCGTCACCACCGCCGACATCCGGTTCCATTCCTCCAGCTTCCGCGCCGATAACAGGCTCTCCTCGATCTGCGCCTTCTCGCTCTCCGTGTTGGCCAGCCGCTGCGCGTAGTCGTTGATGCCGAATCCCAGCTCCGGCGCCCGCCGGAAAATCTGCAGCGCCACGTACCCCGACAACACCGCCGTGATGATGTTCGCCGCCGCATCCAGCCAGAACAGCGGCACCCACGTCGTCACCACTTCCATCAGGTGCGTCGATCCGCATGCCACGATGAACAGCGCAAACCCGGTGAGAAAAAATACCCACTCCCGGCTGATCGCCCGCCGCGTCCGCCGCGCCAGGTAAAACAGCGTCGCACAAATGCTCAGATAACTGACAAAGGTGATCGCATTGGTGATCACCATGGTCCAGATCAGCGCCTGGTCCTGCTGCCAGCACACCGCGTGAGGCATCAACGAAGACGACATGGTTTCACGGCCTCAGAATGCAACATACTCCGCATGCGTTATGAAACTGCAACGTCGCGGGAAAAAACCTCAGCCCGCCATCCCAGCAGAACCCCCGGACTCCATTGCGCTCCGCGTGCCCACGCCTCTGCTCAAGCCGGGATCGAGCAAGAAGAAAACCACTTCCCACGCCACACACCACTCGGCTCCCTTTTATCAGCGCACGTTCGCCCCACGCAAGAGTTCGTTCGTTCCTCCATTGCCTCACTCGGAACACCTCCACGCCGCCGCCACCTCCGTGGACTATGCCACCAGCATCGCCCTCACCCGGTAGTGGCTCAGTTTCAAACTGAGCCACTACCCCTCACCCCGCCGGATTCGCACCATCCCGCCCCCGCATTTATACTTGGGCGTTTTCCGACATCCTTCGAGGTGAACTCATGAAACCCCCCTTCGCGCTACCCCGCGCCGCCGTCATTGCCGCCGCTCTATCCCTCTCCGCGCTCGCTGCCGGGGCACAGTCTCTCACCGGCCGCTGGGCCGGCAATGGCAAGCCCCTAGAGAACGGCGAATCGCGCAAGTCCATCCTCGAACTCCAGCAGAACGGCGACAAGCTCACCGGCAAGCTCCACGACCTCGGCGGCATCAGCGAAGTCACCGGCACCGTCAGCGGCAATCACTTCGAGCTCTGGGGCGTCGGATGGAACGACAAGAAGCCCTTCATCGTCGGCGACCTCGTCGACGGCGAGCTCCATGAAACCCAGTGGGGCAACAGCGTCACCGCCCATCCCGCCACCCCCGCCGACGAGTTCCCCAAGCTCGAATACATCGATCCGCCCGCCCTCAAAAACGTGCCCTACAACGGCCTCGCCAAAACTCCCCCCATGGGCTGGAACAGCTGGAACCTCTTCGCCGAAAAAATCGACGACGCCACCGTCCGCGCCATGGCCGACGCCATGGTCTCCAGCGGCATGAAGGATGCCGGCTACATCTACGTCAACATCGACGACACCTGGGAAGGCACTCGCGACGCCAGCGGCGTCCTCGGCACCAACCACAAGTTCCCCGACATGAAAGCCCTCGCCGACTACGTCCACTCCAAGGGCCTCAAGATCGGCATCTACTCCGCACCCGGCCCCCGCACCTGCGGCAGCTACCCCGCCAGCTATGGCCACGAAGAACAGGACGCCAAGATGTTCGCCGCCTGGGGCATCGACTACCTCAAGTACGACTGGTGCAGCGCGGGCTCCATTTATAAAAACGACGCCCTCCAGCCGATCTATCAGAAGATGGGCCAGGCTCTCTACGACACCGGCCGTCCCATCGTCTACAGCCTCTGCGAATACGGCATGGGCGACGTCGAAAAATGGGGCCCCGCCGTCGATGGCAACCTCTGGCGCACCACCGGCGACATCCGCGACGAGTGGGACAGCATGATCGACAACATCGAGAAGCAGGTCAAAACCGCGCCCTACGCAGGCCCCGGCCACTGGAACGATCCCGACATGCTCGAAATCGGCAACGGCCACATGTCCGACGACGAATACCGCACCCACATGAGCCTCTGGGCCCTCACCGCCGCGCCCCTGCTCGCCGGCAACGACATCCGCTCCATGTCCGACACCACCAAATCCATCCTGCTCAACAAGGAAGTCATCGCCGTCGATCAGGACCCCCTCGGCAAGCAGGCCTCCCCCGTCAAAAACGGCGACCTTGAAACCTGGATCAAGCCCCTCAAGGACGGAGGCGCCGCCATCGGCATCGTCAACCTCGGCGCATCTCCCGCTACCGCCACCGTCAAGGCCTCCGATCTCGGCCTCAAAGGCGCACCAAAATCCGCCCGCGACCTCTGGAAGCACGCCGACGTGAAATTCACCGGCGGAGCCTACTCCGCCGAAGTCCCCTCCCACGGTGTCCTCATGCTCCGCGTCTCCACCCACTAGCGCTTCAATTCCCGCGCGGCCGGCCGGGTTCTTCCCATCGCGCCCGCGCGGGAAAATATCCTCCGATCTCTGCCTGGAAATTTGCGTTGCGAATGTTAGCATTTCGAAACATCTCTGCAGCCCGGCGAGGAGATCCCCGCATGACCCCCAAGACAGGCGTCAACCGCCGCCAGTTCGTCGAATGTGCCTTCGCTACCGCGGCGCTGGCCGCCATGCCCCGGCCCAATTGGGCCATCGCCGCAGAGGCCTCCGCCGCCGCCGCCGACCAGCGCGCCGTGCTTGCCCTGGTCCCCGGCATGCACGCCGAAAACCTCAAGCGCCTTCAGGATTGGATCGCTCTGCCCTCCATCGCTACCGAAGACCGCAACTATCCCCAGGGTGCCGAGTACATGGCCAAACTGGCGCGGGAGGCCGGCTTCGACGACGCGCGCGTCATGCCCACCTCCGGCAAGCCCGGCGTCTACGGCCGCATCGATGCGGGCGCCCCCACCACCGTCGGCGTCTACTTCATGTACGACGTCAAAGCCTTCATCCCCAGCGAGTGGAGCTCCCCTCCCCTCGAAGCGCGCCTCGTACCCAAGCCCGGCCTGGGCACCGTCTGCATGGGCCGCGGAGCCGTCAACCAGAAAGGCCCCGAAAACTCCTTCCTCAGCGCCCTCATCGCCTTTCGCCGCGCCGGCAAAAAACTCCCCGTCAACCTCGTGCTCGTCTGCGAAGGTGAAGAGGAGATCGCCTCACCCCACTTCGGCGAAGTCGTCCGCCATCCCGAAGTGCTGGCCGAGTTGAAGAAGTGCATCGGCGTCTTCATGCCCGAGGCCGGACAGGGCCCCGATGGCGGCGTCCAGGTGCAGCTCGGCGCCAAGGGCGTGGTCGAACTGGAGCTCGTCTCCAGCGGCGAATCCTGGGGACGCGGCCCCCGTCACGATGTCCACTCCAGCCTCGAAGCCCAGGTCGACTCGCCCTCCTGGCACCTCGTCCAGGCCCTCAACACCCTGGTCGAAAAAGACGGCCACACTCCCGCCGTCGAAGGCTTCTTCGACAAAGTCAGACCCCTCACCTCCGAACAGGAAAAGATGATTCGCGACTACGCGGCCACCGCCTCCGAAGCCAAGGACATGGCCGCGCTCGGCGTCTCCCACTGGGTCCACGACGCGGACTGGGTCGATTCCCTCCTGCTCCTGGAATCAAAGCCCACCATCAACATCGAAGGCCTGGTCGCCGGATACACCGGCCCCGGCGGCAAAACCGTCCTCCCCCATCGCGCCGTGGCCAAGATCGATATGCGCCTGGTGCCCGACATGACCGCCGAAGATACCCTCGCCAAGCTCAAAGCCCACCTGGCCAAACACGGCTTCCCCGACATCGAGGTCAACGTGGGCGGCATGTACGACCCCAACACCACCAGCGCCGCCACCCGCCTGATCCAGACCCAGCTGGCCACCTACCGCAAGCTCGGGCTCAAGCCCGGCCTTTGGCCGCGCTCCGCGGGCTCATGGCCCGGTTACCTGTTCACCACCGCTCCCCTGAACCTGCCCGCGGGACATTTCGGCCTGGGCCATGGCACCGGCGCCCACGCACCCAATGAGTACTACCTCATCGAATCGTCCGACCCCAAAATCGCCGGCCTCGATGGAGCGGTGAGTTCCTTCGTCGAGTTTCTTTACGCGCTCGCGGAGCCGCCCCAGGCCTCTTGACCGCAACCCGCCGGATCCACCCCGCGGCGCCACGGCGTGAGCCCCGCACGCCCGCCGGCGGCCCTCAGTTCCGCGTCGCCGGAAAATCCCCGACAATCTCGTGCGCCCCGATCTTCGACCCGCCATGAATGATCGAGTGGCTCCCGATCCGCGCCGCCTCCCCGATCTCGGTCGGAACCAGCGTCACCTTGTCGTAGTCATCCTCCGCATACGTGTGCGAATAGATCCGCGCATACGACCCAATCACCGCGTTCTTCCCGATCTTGATCCCCCCGCGGTCGTGCAGCAGCGCCCGCTGCCGGATCACCACCCCGTCCCCGATCTCCAGCTTGTAGCCGTAAATCAGGTCCACCCCGTGGAAGATCCGCACGTTCTCTCCCATCCGGGCGAAGATGTGCTTGCCCATCATCCGCCGGAACCGCAGCCCCAGCCAGTGGTTCAGCCCCACCGGCGAACGGTCGAACATCTGCCAGAACCACAGCAGCGGCTTGCGCTTGTCCAGCTCCGCGCAGTCCGCATCCGGAAAGTGCTGCGCCTCCAGCGTCATGTTCTCCGGATCCAGCGACAGGCTCAACACATTTCCCGGCAGCTCGCTGGTCAGCGTCAGGTTCAGCTTCCCCCCATGCGGCCGCCCCAGGTACAGCTGGTAAAGCTGGTCGCGAACAATCTCGGACCGCCGCTCCGGTGCCTGGTGCCGGCTAAACTCATCGTCCAGAAACTGAATCCAGCGACGAAAGACTTCCTCCGCCTCCGGCGCGGGACGCGGCGCATTTGCTTGATTCCCCATATGCCTTTGGACGATAAACCCAACCCCCCGGATGCAGCCACCCGCGCACCCCCACTCCACCAGGGAGCGTTATCCTAAAGAGTCCGGCCAGCCCAACCACATGGGTGCCCCATCCACCGAGCGTTCCAGGCCCGGGAAGTGGGAGACCAGCCACTGAGAGCCAAGCACCATGCCCGAAGAAACCGCCGCCAAGCCCTCCGCCGCATCACCAGAGCCAACCACGCCCCCGGCGCCCTCAGCAACCGACACCTCCGTCACGCCAGCCCCACCGCAGGTGGCCCCGCCGCAGGTGGCCTCACCGCAGGTGGCCTCACCGCAGGTGGCGACCATCGCCACCCTCGGCCGGCACGAAGGCCAGTCCGTCACCCTCCGCGGCTGGCTCTACAACCTGCGCGAAAGCGGCAAGCTCCTCTTCCCCATCTTTCGCGACGGCACCGGCACGGTCCAGGGCGTAGCCCACGTCAAGAGCGTCCCGCCCTCCGTCTTTGCAGACCTCAAGGGCCTCACCCAGGAATCCTCCGTCATCGTCACCGGCAAGGTTCGCGCCGACAAGCGCGCTCCCGGCGGCTATGAGCTCGATGTCGAAGACCTCCAGGTCGTGCAGCGCGTCCCCGAATCCGACCCCTACCCCATCACCCTCAAGGAACACGGCGTCGACTTCCTCATGGAACACCGCCACCTGTGGGTCCGCTCCCCGCGCCAGTCCGCCATCCTCCGCATCCGCGCCGAAATCATGCGCGCCGCCGCCGAATACTTCGACGACCACGGCTTCATCCGCACCGACCCGCCCATCCTCACCCCCGCCGCCTGCGAAGGCACCTCCACCCTCTTCCCCGTCGACTACTTCGGCGACCCCGCCTTCCTCACCCAGTCCGGCCAGCTCTACATCGAGTCCACCGCCCTCGCCCTCGGCAAGGTCTACTCCTTCGGCCCCACCTTCCGCGCCGAAAAATCCAAGACCCGCCGCCACCTCACCGAGTTCTGGATGGTCGAGCCGGAAGTCGCTTTCTGCGATCTCGACGGCCTCATGCAGCTGGCCGAAAACTACATCTCCCACATCATCGGCAGCGTGCTCAAAAACCGCGCCCCGGAGTTGGCGGTAATCGGACGCGACCCCAAAAAGCTGGAGTCGGTGCTCCCGCCCTTCCCCCGCCTGCGCTACGACGAAGCCGCCAAGATGCTCAACGAAGCCCACGCCAGGGGCGAACTCGAACAGCCCTTCGAATACGGCAACGACTTCGGCTCTCCCGACGAAACCTGGCTATCCAACCAGTTCGACCGCCCCGTCATGGTCCATCGCTATCCCGCCGCGGTCAAAGCCTTCTACATGGAGCCCGACCCGCAGGACCCGGCCTTTGCCCTCTGCCTCGACGTCCTCGCCCCCGAAGGCTACGGCGAAATCATCGGCGGCTCCCAGCGCGTGGCCAGCTACGAACTCCTCAAGAGCCGCATCGAAGCCCACCACCTGCCGCTCGAAGCGTTCCAGTGGTACCTCGACCTGCGCCGCTACGGCTCCGTCCCCCACGCCGGCTTCGGCATGGGCATCGAGCGCGTAGTAGCCTGGGTCTGCGGCCTCGACCACGTAAGGGAAACCATCCCCTTCGCCCGCACCCTCCACCGCATCTACCCCTAGCCCCACTTAAATTGGTGGAGTGCCGGGTGCCCCGGCTTTGCCCGGGAACAGCAGTTCCTACCGAGTCTCTGGACACGGCCGTGGGTTTCTGCGCAGGTTAACTCAAGCGCAGAGATTCCCCGCCAGGAAAGGCGAAGGTCCGCCAAAGGTGCGAGTAAGCGGTGACTCAGCCCCAAACTCACACTTCAAGGCTGTGTACGGCCACTTGGCGGCACACACTCTGATGGTCGAGAGCCTGCGAGGACGCCAAGCTCACCGAGAAGCGGCTCCAGTAGCATTTGATTGGCCTCAATCCGGGATCGCTCCGGTTCCGAGGCCGCCGTACGGTAGTCCTGCACCGCCACGACCGATCCATAGGGCCATGCTGAATCCGGCAGGTCTTCCAGTGCTGCTGCAACGGCTTTCACCGGGATCGGATTCCCAACAATATTCACTCCGGAGATGACTACACCGTCGGCTCGGACAATCAAACAAGGATTTTTCCAATCCTTTCCATCATTGATGCCCTGGTATTTCTTCGGATCAGCCTCTGGTATTCGCTCTCGGAGAGGGTTGGCGGGCTGAAGCTGCACATCGAGCGTGAGATGAACCCCAGGTGCGACCCGGATTGTCCTCCCACTGCCGACGCTCTTGTCCCATTCGCTGAAGCCCCAAGATGTCACATGCAATAGCAGGTTCTTGTCCGAGGGTACAAGGACAGCCTCGCTCGACGATTGGCCTCCACTAAAAATCGGCGTGGATGGGTTCTCTGCTGATATCAGTGTTACCTCGACCCCGGAGATTGGAGCGCCGGTTCTTTGATTTGTGAGATGGAAAAGCAGGAAACCAGCCTTTGGCGGTAGACGGAGATTAAACTCTGCCTCCGGGTGCTCGGCCGTCAACTTGACCTCTTGAAGATTACCCTGACCTGAACCAGTGCTGAATGATGAGTATCCTTGCTCTCTATCTTCTGCGACAACGATGTACCGTCCCAATGAAAGATGTTCAAACCGAAACATCCCTGCGTCATTCGTTTTCGTCCAGGGGAGCACCATGGCAAGCGCGACTCCGAGGGGTCGGGCATTTAAGGTCAGCGCCTTCGCAGGTGTCCCGTCCTGATCAACGACAGTTCCGTAGATCACGCCTCGATCAGGGACTTCAGCTGGAACTTGCGCCGCAGCAGCGGACAGCCATAGCCCCCAAGCGAGAATACCGAAGCCGCGCATAACGAGAATTATCCCTCAGGAGGAAACTGTTTGCTTCGAAGCGGTAGCATTGTGGACGATGCGGAAATTTGGCCGGAGCGCCGTCTGACGTCTGAAATACCTGCCTTGACATGTGCATCACATGCAAATATGTTTATAGCATGGCTGGAATGATTCAGGTTCGAAATGTTCCGGAGGTTCTTCACCGTAAGCTGAAGGCGAGGGCCGCGACCGCGGGAATGTCGCTTTCCGACTATTTGCTCGGGGAACTCCGAGAGATTGCAGAGCGTCCTACACTGGCGGAATTCCGGGAGCGCTTGCACTTTCGCCGACCGGTTTCGGTGGCGCTGGACACCGCTGGTCTCATGCGCGAGGAACGCGCAGCACGATGATTGTGCTCGATACCTCGGCAGCCGTTGACTGGCTGCTTCAAACCCCAGACGGACAACGCATCGAGCAACGCATCTATGCGCACAACGATACTCTGCACAGCATGCATTTGCTCGATGTTGAGTTTGTGCAGGTGTTGCGGCGGCTGGTGCGTGAGGGGACGGTGAGCCCGAAGCGTGCTGTGGAGGCCATTGAGGACCTGAGCGCTCTTCGGATTACGCGCTATGCTCCAGTCCAACTGCTGCAGCGGATCTGGCAGCTTAGGCAAAATCTGACCGCTTACGACGCGTCGTACGTGGCACTTGCCGAAAAACTGCAGGCGCCATTGATCACCCGTGACCAGCGAATTGCAGCCGCCCCCGGTCACAAGGCTGCAATCGAGGTCTTTTGATTTATGCCGGGCGTAGCCTGCTTCCCACCCTGCGAAACTTTGCGAAAGGGAAGCATAGGCGGTCATTCGGGATTCTAATGGCACTTTTGCCAAAAGGACAACGGAGGGAGCAGTGGCCTTCAGGCCACTGAATCAGGCACGGGAAGAAACCGGCTTCAGCCGCGGGCTCTTCGTTATGCTTCCCATCACCGACTCGCAACTGCCCTGAACCGGCCTCGCTTCCAAACTTCCCTATCGCCGGTAAGACTCCCGCGATCTGAAGCCACTCGTAATGCGCCGTAGCGGCGCTCGCCGCATCAGCGGTTTGAAATTCTCGCACCTAAAAGTTCATTCCATACAGCCGGGTCATCTGTCACATAGAAGAAAGGCTCCATCTTCCTGTGTTCGATGATGTCAGTTATGCCATTTACAGTGATCACTTCGTAGGATGGATAACCGGAAGGAAATCCCTGTGGAGGATTCTTCAGTTGCAAAGGCTCATTGCCTTTCAACTTGCCATCCACCTTCGCCCGCGTTTTTCCGTTATGCAATACGAATGTCGCACTGCGACCCCACGGCTTGACGTAGTAGTTCATCGTGATTGAAATATCAGCCCGTCTGAGTCCGGGTGGCGGGCTAAACCACTTCGGCAACCTCGACTCACTTGCTAATTCAAACGTTGACTCAGGGAAGTACTGGCAGCCAATCATAGAGAAGCCAGAAAATGCACAGAGAACTGCAACCCAGAGAACTCCGCGAATCTTCATATGGCGTTATTCTCTACCTTCTAGCGTCTATTTCGGTGGATGGTGGACGATCGGGAAGTTTCGAGTGAGCTAGATCACCTGGACCGGCCAGCCGCCCAAACTTCTGGCTTGGCGGTGATACATTCCCGACGCCAAATCTTGAGTATGCCTCTGGGTGTGGACTACGAAGCTGGGGGCCAGACGGGCCGCGGTGGCTCAGGTAAGTGGACGGGGTCGTCCTTGAGTTCTGGATACATATTTTGCGGTTGGATATTGAGCACAGACTGAACAGTTAGGCCGAGCCGCCCGTTGACTCGATCGCGGCTGAGTATTCCACGAAACGTGCCGGTCGCTCGAGCAATCAGAAAGTACTTATGCTTCATCATGTTTGCATTGGCATTTAAGTCTGTGTCCGCAAAGTCGATCTGCAACCCCCTCCTTGGGCACCGCCGGTCGAGCAGAATCACTTCCATGCGGAGAAGCGTTCACAAATTCCGCGTCAAGCGAGATGTATCTCGGATTCACCTTCTCATGGTGGAAGGCTATGCCACACATGGTTACGTGAACATAAGCTGGCCGCTGGGTGGGTGCCGGATTGTGGGCGGGTTGCGCCAACGCGATTGGAGCAAAAGCGAGTATCAGCAAAACAGCGGGCTTATTCATGCGGATGGTTCACTAGCTAATTAGACACCAATGGAATCTAAGGAGTTCCACGCGTCTCGCAAGTGACTGGCATGGTCCACATCGAGTTCAGGGCGAATCGTGGCCAACTCTTCCCTATGCCATCCGTTCGCCCCACCGGACTTCGAGGCACGCTGCCCGAGCAGGAGCGGGGAAGAATCGGCGGTCATTGGCCCGGAACAAGAATTTGAGACCGAACTCGGGTCCATCAAGTCCTCCCGCTCGGACGTGAAGGACTCTGCTCAGCCATGTGGCAAGAAGGCGGAGGGCCTGCCCAAATCCCGCTCTCCCCTCAAGCCGCCTCCGGCCCCGCCTCCCCCAACCGGTACACCACGCACCCGTCCGTCCCCACCCCAAACACATCCGCCGCCGTATCCTCCGCGCTGAACTCGATCTCCCCCTCCGCCAGCACCTGCACCCCCGCCCGCCGCCGCACCAGCCCGGCAAACTCCGGATGCACATAGATCACGTCCATGGGACCCCGCCGCCCCTCCGCCTCCGCCTCCAGCCGGTCCAGCAGCAGCTCCACCATCTCTCGCTCAAATGAATTGAAAAAGAACAGCACCAGCGGCCCCCCCGGCAGGGGCGCCGCCAGCACATCGTCCTGGATCACTTCGACCTCATTGCAGGACCGCCTCCGGCGCATCCAGCGGCGCAGATTCCGCCGCGCCACCCTGGCCAGTCCCGGGTTCAGCTCCACCCCCACCACCCGGCGAAACGGGTACTCCGAAGCCATCATCAGCACCCGGCCCTTGCCGCAGCCCAGGTCGGCGAACGCGTAATCCTCCAACCGCGCCCCGCTCTGCGCCAGTGTGCCCTTCCACATCTCCACCGCGCCGCGAAACAGCGACGGCGCCGTCGCGTAATACCCCGCGCTCAGCGCATCGCGGTCATGCCCCGACACCAGCTCATCGGCATACAACAGCCCCGCCGTGTCCGTCCGGTAGCGGCGATCGAATGGGTGGCTGTCTTCCCCCTGCGCGGCCCGTCCCAGCACCGCGCGCACCACTGCACCCACCGAGCGCCATCGTTGCCGCGCTCCGAACCAGTCCCGCAGCCGGCTGAATACTGCAGTCCCCATGCCCCTGCGACTCTAGCAGAGCCCTACCCAGTCCGCCCTACCCGGTCCGCCCTACCCGGTCCGCCCTACCCGGTCCGCCCAGGCCAGTCCCGCCCCAGGCCAGTCCGCCCCAATCTAGTCCGGTCCCGGGCTTCCTACGCACGCCCGCAGGCTCCCCGTGTACGGGGAACCTTACCCCAGCACAGCTTTCACATCCCGCGTCCGGCAAATCCCTCGCCGGCAGGCTCAGCGGCCTCAGCCGCTCGAACGCGCAAGCCCGGCCCACCTCACCGGCGATCCGGGCCCGCCGCCTACTTCCGTGTCGATTCGAACAGGAACCAGATCCGCCGCTGCGACTGGTCGATCCAGTTCTCCAGCAGGCTGGTCGTGGCCACGTCACCGGCCTCGTCGCACAGGTCATGCGCCGCGCGCATGCTCAGCGTCAGCGCCTTCTCGTCCTCGCGCAGTTCGCTCAGCATGTCCTGCGCAGTCACAAACTCCGCGTCGTTGTCGGCAATCCGCTGCAGCCTGGCGATGTGCCCAATCGAACGCAGCGTCGTGCCCCCGATCTTGCGCACCCGCTCCGCGATGTCATCGGTCATGGCAAACAACTGGTCGCCATGCTCGTCCAGCAACAGGTGGTAGTCGCGGAAGTGCGGGCCGTTCATGTGCCAGTGAAAATTCTTCGTCTTGAGATAAAGACTGAACACATCCGCGAGCAGCGCATTCAGCGCCCCCGAGATCTCCTTGACTGACTTGGGTTCAATGTCCGAAGGCGTGGCGAGAGGCGCCTTTCTGCGTTCTAAAACTTCAGGCGATGGTGTCGTCGGCATCTGTTTTCTCTCCTTTGCTCTGGGATGCTCCGCGGCTCCGGCCGGCGGCTTGCCCGCAGCTCCGGTTACAGCCGGGCCTGGCGGCTTTGTTCACGAGGTCAATGCCGCCCGCGCTGCCCTTTGCTCCGAACCAGCCCACTCCAGTCCCGCACTCCATACCTGGCTGGCGTCAGACCCTGCAGCGAATAGGCGCCATTCGGTAAACCCGCACCCGGCACCGCGGCCGCTCCCACCCCGACAGATGCCCGCTCCGCCCCTCCGGATTCGCCTCCACCCGATCTTTCCCGCCTTCCCCTCCCGTGAGAAGATGATCCCGTCCGGTCCCCACCCCACAGGAGCACCCGTGCCCGACCCCACCCCCGATCGCCATGTCACCGGAACCCAGCCCATCCACATCACCGACATGCGCAGCGGCGACGACCCCACCCCCTTCCGCACCCTCAATGAAGAATGGATCACCACCCTCTTCGTCCTCGAACACAACGACCGCGAAGTCCTCGGCGATCCCGACGGCAAAATCCTCCAGGGCGGCGGCCGCATCTTTCTTGCCCGCGTAGGCGAAGCCATCGTCGGCTGCGTCGCCCTCATCCCTTTCGGCAATGGCATCTGGGAGCTCTCCAAGATGGCCGTCTCTCCCCACCTCCGCAACGCCGGCCTCGGCCGCGCCCTCATGCATCACACCCTCGAGCAGGCCCGCGCCATGCGCGCCCGCCAGGTCTTCCTCGGCACCAGCACCCGCCTCCCCAACGCCATCCACCTCTACGAATCCTTCGGCTTCCGCCACGTCCCCGTCGCCGACCTTCCGCCCATTCCCTACCACCGCGCCGACGTCTTCATGCTCCTCGACGTCCCCCAATAGCCGCACCACCCCGAACGGTCACTCGCCGCCCAGCGCCTCTTTTGAATTGTTGAATTTGAATTGTTGAGTTGCCGGTCGCGATACGACCGCTCGAAAATCTCCATCCGCCAGACCCGGCGCAGGGCAGGGAAGCACTGGTCCTTAGCGCTGATCACGCCCCGTCCATCTCCTGCTCATGCGACCCACCAGCACAGCGCTTCGACCCACGACCGCAGCCCGCCCCCGGTCCGAAGCTGCCCCCTCAGTCCGGAACCGTCCAGCCCGCCAGCGCCGCCTTGAAATTCTTGTAAAGCTCTTCCTGCCCCCGGGTCCTCGGCACGCCCTTCTTCGGCGCCGGCATCTGCGGGCCCATCGCCAGCCGCGCCGCCAGTTCCTCGCCCCGCTCGTGCAGCTTGATCGTGTTCAACGCGACTTTGAATGGAATCAGGACTTCAGGGTTAGCCCCCATCTGCTTGCCGACGCCCGACCCCGGAAAGGCGATGAACGTCACCAGCCCCGAACCCCGGCCCAGCGTTTCATGCATCTTCTTTGAAACCTCGCCGACCTTGTTCGGCGTCCCGCTGTCCCCGAAAACAAATCCCAGGCTGTTTCCCGTCGCGTTCTCGATCGCCAGGCCGTAGTCCCCCTGCTGCACCTTTTTCCCGTTGAGCGTCACATTCCCCCAGAGATTCGCCCACACCGCGTAGGGAACTGTCGCCGAGTTCAAATACCGGCCCGGTTTGATCGCGGAAGAAATCGTATCGTCCGTATGCACGCTCGTCGTCGAGATGTAATATCCCGTGTCCGGATTGATCACCGGGAAAAACCCGCTCCCCTTCGGCAGCACCACCGGGTTGCCGTCGCTCGCCGTCTCTTTCATGCCCGCCTCGAGAATGGCGCGACTGTCGATCGGCACCTTCGCAGCCTTGCCCTGCGCGATGGTCATCGACACCACGCCCGCCCAGTAAAACTTGCGCGTAAGCGCAAAGAAATTGTCGAAGCCTTTCGTCCCGTCCCCCGGATCGCCGCACGCATTGCCCAACCCCGACAACTGCGAATTGGCCTCCGACCTGCCTTTCTCGCCCTTGTGGAACGACTCCAGCGGATCGAGATTCTTCTGGATCGAACCCTTCGCAGGATTGTTGAATCCATATGCGTTCGGCGCCCCGTCATAGTCCAGGTTCAGCAGGCACATATACGCAAACGCGGAAAACTCCTTCATGCGATCCGTCACCGCGAACACGCTTACGCTCGATGTGTTCACATCGATAAAGCCATGCCCGGTTCTGGTGAACGTCAGTTTTTCCAGGCTTTTGACCAGGCTGTAGCCAACCAGGGGAATTTCCATAGCGCCTCCGGGGATCAGACACTTCGACTGCCGCAACCGCCCCCGCGCATCGGGCGCCGCGACTCGGAGTACTTTAGAAAAGATAGTGGCTGAAGCCGGAAAACCGTTGCACTGGCCCTCATCAATTCCCCGGGACCAATCCCCCCAAGCCTTGCCGGGAACCACCACCCCGGCCCTTCCACCCTCGAATGCCCGATGCGCGGCGACAAGTCTGGCGACTCCTCTAACCGCGGGCCCCGATCAAGCTCCTGGTCAAGCTCCCGATCAAACTCCAGGTCAAGCTCCCGAACCGGGCCTTCGAGCCCTGCGAGCCCGTCATTCGTCCTTCTGGTGCGCGTCTCCCGCGTCGCCCCACGACGCTTCCGGCAGCGGCTCTCTTCCTCGCCGCGCCCTCGCCCTCTCCTGCCGCGACGACTCCCGCACATCCGCGGACTCCTGGCGCAGCTGTACCGATTCCACGATCAGCCTCGCCGTCTCCTCCTGCATCTCCCGGCTCCGGTCGATCACTGAATCGAGCTCCCGCAGCCATTCCCCCGGCGGCATCAGCGTGTCGATCACCAGGTCGAACGTCCGCGGTACCCATGTCCTCGTCGGATTCTGAAACAGGATCAGCGGCGCCGGCGTCAGCGCCCGCGCCATCGCCAGAACCTCCGTTCCCCCATCGAGGACGGTGTCGCTCACCAGGATCGCACCCACCTCCGGACTGGCATTGACCGCCGCCCGAAACTGCAATACCGACGCACACTGGCTCACCGAATACCCTGCCCTCTGCAGCACCGGCAGCCTGTGACAGTCATCCTCGCCAATATGGACCAGGTGCGCCGCCATGATCGTTGTCCTTTCGAGGGCCCGCGTTTTCGACGGGGACCCGATTCTCACATGAAACATGGTTCGCGTGCCATAAAAAATCTGCAGCGCTCGCGGCCGCGGGTGGAAATCCCTTCCCCGAACCAAAATCCGCCCCGGAACCCACCGCCACTCCGCCCTGTCGCCTCTGGCGCCCGGGACGCTCCACCGTTCTACCGCCCCATCCCCGCGCCCCCCTGCCGGCGGACCCGCTCACTGCTCAGGATGTCCACCGCCGGCACACAGTCCTTGCGAAGTCCACCCCCGCTCGCCAGCGCTCCTACCCGCTGCTGCGCCGCCCTGCCCTGAATCAAACCTTCCAGGTCTGGCAGCCATATCCGCGGCGACGTCAGCGTATGGATAACCATGTCGAACCCGCTCATCGCGTCAATACCGCAGTTCCGATGGAAAACTGCCAGCGGAGCGGGACTTCCCGCCCGGGCCAGCGAAATCACCTCAATGCTCCCGTGCAGGTCCTCTTCGTTGACCAGGATCGCCCCCGGCGAAAATCCCAGCCGCAATGCGCTCTTCAGCTCCGACACCGATTTGCAACGGCATACTTCGTACCCGGCGCTCAAAAGCACTTGAACGCGATGGGAGTCGTCCTTCCCAAAGTAGATGACACAAGCCGCCATGGTCGTCCTCCGGCGAGCAGTCACTGAAAGTAAGCCGATGCTGCGATTCTCCCACCCACCCTGCCGAAAGTCGACCTGAAATGTCCATAATCTGTTCACCACGTAAAAAAATAAGTACTTTATTTCCACTCACTTATGTCAGAAATCCGACTTAAGGATCCGTGCCCTCTGCATAATTCACCTCCCCGCCTGCAGCCTCCGGGCGCACTCGCCCCACAACAAGAAGGGCGCCCCGCAGGGCGCCCTCCTTTTCCTACTATGTTTCCAGGCAATCAGAACGTGATCTTCCCATGCACCTGGAGCACACGCTGCGTCACCGCCGCGCCCTGGAACGATCCGTACGGGCTCGTCGGAGGAGAAACCACGTTCGTGATGGTTCCAAACGAGCTCGAACCCAGCGTCGCGTTGGGGCTCGCGAAGTTGGCGTGGTTAAACGCGTTGTAGGCGTTGGCGCCAACCTGGAACGTGAACCGCTCCTTGTTGACGACCTTCTTCATCAGGCTCAGATCCGTATTCACATAGTGCGGGCCATACAGCGCATTGCGCCGCACATTGCCGAACGAAGTCTGCACAGCAGGATCTACAAACTGCGTAGCGTCAAGGCAGCTTCCTGCGACACAAGCCTTCGGATTAGATCCAGCCAGGTTCGTCAGCTTGCCCGATCCCGCCTTCTGCACCATGAACGCGGTTCCAAGATTGGTGAACCCGCTGCTCGCCAGGTCGCCGTTGTACAGCGTGTACGGCTCCCCGCTGCGGTAGTAGGTCTTCGCACCCACCACCCAGCCGCCCAGCAGGTTGTGCGAGAACACGTTCCCCGTCTTGAAGAACGGCTCCTCATACACCACATCGCCCACCAGGTTGTTGCGGATGTCGTAGTCCGAGTTGGAGTAGTTCAAATTGCCGAATCCCAGCGTTGGCGTGACCTGGTTCGTGATCGACCCCGCGTTGAAGTTTTCACCCTCGCCGCCGTTCGACACCATGTCCAGAGAGTGGCTGTACGTGTAGCTCACCTGCCCCGTCAGCCCCCCGCCGGTATGTTTGAACGTCACCATCCCGCCGTTGTAGTTCGAGTGCGCGTTGTTGGTGTAGGAGGTCACCCGGCTGAAGCTCGGATCAGGCGCCGTCGCCGGAACCCCGTCCAGCGGACCGGCCGGGTTCTGATACGGGTTCTGCAGCACTTCGTAGTAGCCATAGTTGCCCGCATACGTCAGGATGATCGCGTCCGCATGCGAAATCTGCCGCTGAATCTGCATGCTGTATTCCACGTACTCCGGCACATGAAACTCGCCGGGGAAATACGCATTGATCGAAGGCGGGGTGAATGGCACTCCCTGCGCCGTCAGCGCATCGTTGATCTGGTTGAAGCTCTGGCCCGTTGCGAAACCGGACTGCAGGGCGGAATTGGCTGTCGATGCATTCGTCGTCACCGTCCCCGCGCCGCCGTTGCCCAGATCCCCGCTCAGCACCGCCACCGAGTTGACGTTGGGGAAGTTCTGGATCGCTCCATCCAGGAAGCCCGCCGGATACAGGTCCGAGAACAGTCCCGCCCCGCCCCGGATTTCCGTCCTCTGGCCGATCGTATAGTTGAATCCGAAACGCGGCTGGAAGTTGAACTTTTCGATCTTCGGGAAAGGATGAGCGTTCGCCGCGTTGATCGCGCCGCCCGATGCCCCGTCGTAAGGCTGGTCCAGCGATGCGCCCGCGTTCGGAAACGCTCCCCGGTAGGACGAGAAACAGTTCTGGTGGCACAGCGGATTGCCCGTGCGGTCAATGCGCGCCCCCATCGTCAGCTTCAGGTTCGGCATCACTTGCCATTCATCCTGCACGAACACGCCCAGGTTGTAGAGCGCCAGGTGCGCAGTCGTCTGATTGGCAAAGTTCTGAATGTAGATACCGGTGTTCGGCGTGATCGTGCCTGAATAGAAACCATCCAGCGTGAACGATTCCACCAGCGGATAATCCGTCAGCACCTGGGCATCGAAATCCGACACCAGGTCGCGACGGAAGTTCACCCCCAGCTTGATGCTGTGCTTGCCCTGAATCCACGCGAAATCGTCATCCACTTGATACTGGGTGACGTTGCGCCCCTGCGGGAAGTAGTAAGGCGCGCCTAGCGAAGTCAATCCGGAATTGGCGCTGGTGCCTGACCCGTCTGAACCTGTGTCGGTCAGGAAGTTCCACGGCATCGCCGCCTGTGCCCCCGCAATGTCCTGCGGTCCAAAGAACGCCGTATACCAGTTGGCCGCCACCACGAATACGTTCGTCTTGGTCGGGGTGATCACATAGCTGTCGTTGAACTGGCCTTCATACTCCGGCTGAATCGAGATCGTGCTGAACAGCGGATTGATGAAGCTCGTCCCCGTCGGCTGCGATCCGCGGTCCATCTTGTAGCGGCCATAAATCTTGTGCCGGTCCGAGATGTTCCAGTCCCCGCGCCCCGTGAACAGCCATTCCTTATTGATGTTGTTGGTCTCGGCAAAGGCCTGCGTCATGCAGGGAACATCGTTGCCGAATGTCGCGCCGCCGCCTCCCGGTACCGCCACTCCCGTCATTTTCGAACCGCAGCCGCCCAGCGTGTCCCCGCCCGTCGCGATCGGCTGCGCCGTCTTGTACGATGGCGCGCCCTGGTAAGCCGAGAAGACCTTGTTGTACATCCCCTGCGCAGAGGCCGGAATGTTAGCCAGCGTCGCCGCCTGGAACTGAGGGGAAGGGAAGTTCACCAGCCCCGATGCTCCCGGCAGCACATACCGCAGGCCTTCCCAGTCAGCAAAGAAAAAGACCTTGTCCTTGATGATCGGACCGCCCGCGTTCACCGCCCACTCGTTGGATACCGCGTGCGGCCGCGACGCGGCATAGTAGTTGTTGAACCAGCCGTTGGCGTTCAGCGCCGTGCCGTTGTAGTTGTAATCCGCCATGCCGTGGAATTTGTTGGTTCCCGACTTGGTCGTATAGTTGATAATCGCCCCGGCCGCCCGCCCGTACTGCGAGTTGTAGCCGTTCTGCACCACCGTGGCTTCAGCCAGTTCCCCCTGGCCCAGCGTCAGGTTCGAGCTCCCCGAATTGTTCAAATTCAAAAACGGATCCTGGTTATCGAATCCGTTCAGCACATAAAGGTTCGAGATGCCCGGAAGACCATCCGAACTGAAATTGCCATACGAACCGCCCGCGTTCACCACCACGCCCGGCGCCGTAAAGGCAACCGTCGTCACGTCCCCGCCCGGGGTCGGCAATTCCTGGATCTGCTGCTCGTTGAACGTCGTGGCCAGCGCCACGTTCTGCGTGTCCACCAGCGGCAGGGAAGTCGATGTGACCTCAACTACCGTCTTGTCCCCTGAAGGCGTCACCTTCACGTCCCCGGGAATCGTCGTTCCCACCAGCACCGTCACCTGGATGGTCTGCGATTGCATCCCCGTCGCCGTCGCGTTGATCTTGTAAACGCCCGGAGGAAGCTGCGAAGCCGTGTACCGCCCCTCGGCATTGGTCGTCAGGGTCAGCTTTGCCGCCGTGCCGGTGTTCTCAACCGTCACCGTCGCGCTGGGAACTACCGCACCGGAAGCGTCGGACACGGATCCGCTGATCGCGCCCGTCACCGCCGACTGTGCATACGCGGCGCGCGTGTCGCCCAGCAGCGCCAGCCCGGCGCCCGCAAAAAGGCTCAGCGCTAGTGCCGCGCTCTGCAACTTCAAAAATCGCATGTGATTCTCCTTCTAATCTCGTGGGCGCGAGGATTCCTTAAGGGGATCCACCGGCCGCTTTTGTGTTGTGCTTTCAGCGTCTGGCCTGGGGTCCGGCCGTCCGTACTGCTTTCATCCCTCGTGGAGAGGGAAGGAAATCTTTATGTCCCTTTTTTGAAAACAACCACGGCATAAGGCAGATATTCACCGTCGGTGTCAGGCACCGCCCGGTGGGGGAAATCCGCCGCTTTCTCTACTTGCATTAACCTTGCCAAACATTACAGAACCGTCATCTGTTGTAAACACTACGTTTATCTGCAATTCAGCCTGACAAAATCCCGAATTATCTATGGGAAACCGGAGAAATTTAGCGCGAATTCCAAAAAATGGACACTTCGCCCCTGGTTTCTTACCCTTTATCCTGCTTTCTATGCAGTTCACCCTCGCCCACATCGGACCTCGGCCACCCTCCGGCGACCCCTTCGACACCCTCACCCGCACCTACCTCGCACGCGCCTCCACCCTCATCCGCTCCGAGTCCGCCCCCTTCAAAACCGAAGACGCCTTCCTCGACTGGCTCACCCGCCAGTCCGGCCGGACCCCCGCCCTGCCCGTCCTCCTCGACAGCCGCGGCCGCCAGATGTCCTCCGAAGACTTCGCCGCCTGGATCGGCGCCCGCCGCGACGAAGGCATCCAGCACGTCGTCTTCGCCATCGGCCCCGCCGACGGCTGGTCCGGCCCAGCCCGCCGCCGCGCCAGCCTCCTCTTGTCGCTCGGACCCCTGACTCTGGCCCACTCCCTCGCCCGCCTCGTCCTCGCCGAGCAGCTCTACCGCGCCTGTACAATCCTCTCTGGGCACCCCTACCACACCGGCCACTGACCCGCCGCCCGGTCAAGAGATCTCCGAAGACGAGCTAAACGATGGTCAAATCATTTCGGCAACTGGTCGTATGGCAGCGGTCCATCGAGTTGGCAACAACCATCTATCGCCTCACCGGCCGCTTCCCAAAAGAGGAGTTGTATGGAATCTCAAGCCAGATGCGCCGCTCGGCTGTTTCAATCCCCAGCAATATCTCCGAGGGCCACGGACGCCTCAATTTGCGCGAGTACCGCCAATTCCTGGGCATTGCCCGCGGTTCCAATTTCGAGCTTCAGACTCAACTTGAAATTTCCCGCCAGCTCGGTCTGGCCCACGTGGAGCTGATCGCGCACGCAGAATCTCTCTCCCACGAGGTCGGGAAGATGCTCTATGCCATCCTCGACCGCACCAAGCCTGAAGCCTGACACCTGACACCTGACACCTGACACCTGAAACTCCTATGGATTCCCGACGCGGCTTGATCCTCATCAACACCGGACCCGGCAAAGGCAAAACCACCGCCGCCATGGGTACCGCCCTGCGTGCCGTCGGCAACGGCATGCGCGTCCTCATGCTCCAGTTCCTTAAAGGCTCCTGGCACTACGGAGAACTCGACTCCACCACCGCCTTCAACGGCAACTTCGTCATCAAGCAGATGGGCCGCGGCTTCGTGAAAGTCGGCGGCGCCGAAACCGACCCCGAAGACATTCGCCTCGTCCAGGAAGCCTGGAACGAAGCCCGCGCCGCCATCCAGTCCGGCGACTGGGACATGGTCGTCCTCGACGAAATCAACTACGCCATCGGCTACGGCATGCTCGACCCCGCCGCCGTCGCCGAAACCCTCCGCAACCGCCCCGAAATGGTCCACGTCATCCTCACTGGACGCAATGCCCACCCCACCCTCGTCGAACTCGCCGACACCGTCACCGAGATGCGCGAAGTCAAACACGCCTACCAGAAAGGCATTCTCGCCCAGCGCGGCATAGAATATTAAAGCGGAACCAACCGGTAAACTGTCGTCTGTCGACCGTCCACCGGTTACACTGTCCACCGTTCACTATTCACCGGTTACACTGTCAACCGTTCACTATTCACTGTTCACCGGTCACACTGTCCACCGTTCACTGTTCACTGTTCTGGAGTTCCCCCGATGTCCTGGTTCAAACGCGAGAACGGCGATTTCCCCTCCGGTTCCAATAATGGCAACGGCACCGAGCCCGATGGCGCCGATGCCGCCTCCCGCCGCGTCCGCACCGATGGCCTCTGGGTCAAATGCCTCGGCTGCCGCCAGCCCATCTTCAAGTCCGATCTCGAAGCCAATCTCAACGTCTGCCCCAAGTGCCAGCACCACTTCAAAATCGGTGCCCGCCAGCGCCTCGACCTCCTCCTCGAGCCCGGCTACCAGCTCGTCGATGGCGGACTCCGCTCCACCGACCCCCTCAACTTCAGCGATATCAAGCCCTACAAGCAGCGCCTCCGCAAAGCCCAGGAAGAAACCGGCCTCGACGACGCCATCCTCAACGCAGTTGGCCTCCTCGGCCCCCACCCCGTCGTCCTCAGCGCCATGGAATACTCCTTCATCGGCGGATCCATGGGTGCCGTGGTCGGCGAAACCATCGCCCGCGCCGCCGACCGCGCCCGCCGCGACCGCAAGCCCCTCATCGTCGTCGCCGCCTCCGGCGGTGCCCGCATGATGGAAGGCGTCGTCAGCCTCATGCAGATGGCCAAAATCTCCACCACCCTCGCCCAGCTCGACGACGAACGCATCCCCTACATCTGCATCCTCACCGACCCCACCACCGGCGGCGTCACCGCCTCCTTCGCCATGCTCGGCGACCTCAACATCGCCGAACCCGGTGCCCTCATCGGATTCGCCGGTCCCCGCGTCATCGAACAGACCATCCGCCAGAAGCTTCCCGAAGGCTTCCAGCGCTCCGAGTTCCTCCTCGAAAAAGGCTTCCTGGACGCCGTAGTCCACCGCCGCGACCTGAAGAATTACCTGGTCCGCGCCCTCGACTTCCTCCAGGGCGCCCCCGTCCCCGCCGAACGCCCCGCCGCCGAGAGCGTAGCCTCCCGCGCATAACCTGAGGTCCTGACCCTCGTGATCCTCAGCGGCTGACGCCAAGCGCAGGGAGGGTCTCCGGCTATCTCCTCCCCAGCCATCAGCCCACGCCGGGTGCCCACGGTCCCGAGCATTTGGGGACCGTGGAGGGGGCCACAAACCCCAACCAGCCCCGACAACTACACCGATCCCGATCAGTCCCCCTGAAATACGCCGGCTAGCCACTCCCTCGCCACCCTAAACCCGACCCAAAATCCGGGTGCCCACGGTCCCAAGCACTTGGGGACCGTGGAGGGGCCACAAACCCCCAACCAGCCCCGACAACCACACCGATCCCGATCAGTCCCCCTGAAACACGCCGGCTAGCCACTCCCTCGCCACGCTAAATCGACCCAAAATCCGGGTGCCCACGGTCCCGAGCACTTGGGGACCGTGGAGGCCAGCGACCAGGCGTGCAAGCCGACGCCCCCGTCAGTAGCCGTGCGACTGAAGCTCGTCAGGGAGACCAGAGCCGGCTACCGCGTGCGCGGGATCCCCAGCGGGAATATGATGCACTTACGCCCTGCTGGAACTTGGGCGCTCAAAATCGCGCATCCGTTCCCCGCGTGGACGGAACTTCCTGGAGCCTTGAGTTGGGTGTCTTTGACGAGTCCGAAAGGGGTAGAACCAAGGTCAGCCAGGCCCGTTCGCATGTCCGGACGGCTCGCTCCTCATGGCCACCCTCCGCGCGGCTCCTCGTCGGAGGCCTGTTCGTCTTGAACATCCTCCTCGCAGCATTTCTCGTAAGAACTGAAATCAAGAGGCCTGGAGCACCCGCAAGTTCCACTCCACTCACACCCCACCAGCCGAACGCCGGTTCCAAGCCGCAGCTCAATGCGCCCCCCGATCAGGGGTCAGGACTCGATCACGGGTCCAGCAGCGGCCTGAAGGCTCCCGCCATCGAACCCAGGCCGCCCGCGTCGCGCAGCATCCACTCGGCGAAGCGCCCCGAGACCAATGCATTGCAAGCCAGTAAAACCCCGCGCGCGGTGATATCGGGGCCGATGCCGCCGGCCGTGACTTATCCTCCACCGGAACCTCTCAGCCGGACTCCCGCTCCCCTTCGCAATCCAGCAGACTCTGCGAGCGCAAGCGCCGATGTGGCGCCCCCTGGCCGCGCCGCATCCTCCGGCACTCCTGGCCCCGGCGTACCCAGTAACTCCGCACCACACTCCAACCCGCCCGCGGCACCGGCTCTCGCCCCATCGGCGATCGATCACGTCCTCGCTGCGAAGGGAACCCGGTCGGGCTCAATGGGCAGAGTAGCCTCGGTTGGGCTTCCAGGTATGGAAAAGGGATTGGTGACACCGAAGATGCCCGTAGCGCCAATCACCGCCAAAATCGAAACCATTCCCCGGCCTCCCGTGAAGCTTGAGAATTGCGGCGACGAGAAAGTCTTTATCGCCTGCCCCACGCTGAAGATCCGGTATGACACGCCCTTCACCTCCGAAGCCCCCTGACCCCTTCCGGCAAGAAAACTCGGTGTGGCTCTTTGCACGAATAACTTGCGTAGCTAAGTTCGGCCTTGCTCCCGGATGACCGGAAGTTACCCCAGCCTTTGAGTTAGTACTCTGAAACGCCGATAGCTGAAGCCACCGGATCACCTCCCCTAAGCCGGCTGGTCAGGACTAATCTGCGGTCGATAAATGCTTCGGCGATGATGCGTCGACTGGAGAGCCGCTGCTCGACGCAAGGTCCGTAGCGGGCGTTATGCCCGAATCGCCGCGGCCTTCGAGGCGCTGGTGAAGAGACAGCAGCCAGTCGCTCGAGAGTAAGGACAGTGATGTCGTCCGTCTGGAGCCCTTAGCACTTATCGGAGGGCGAGGAGCCGGCGGTAGCTTTGATGCTCGGCGATTGGGCACACTTCGATGGCCGCCCCATGAAGGCCTGGTGTCGGAGGATCAGGCTGCTGCGCGGAAGCAAACGCCGGGGTAAGCGCATCCGCCGTTCCGTTCAGGATTAGGGCGTTGAGAGTCGCTCTCAACGCCCCCGCGCGGCAGCGGCCAGTGACTCGAAGCAAATCTTCAGAATGCGATGAGGACGTAGACGATTTCAGTCCTGGGTTCTTTCACTTCTCTTTCAGAACCTTATCCGCCTTGCTGTCGATCTTTTTCTTGTCAGCCGCACTAAGCTTGCCCGCATTCTCCGCTTGCGACGCCCGGGCCTTTGCGTTGCGGGCGTGAGTCGCGTCTGGCATGGGGTATTTGCGTTCCCCCGGAAGTCCAAAATCGCTCTTCGGTTCAGCCTTCTTCTTCGCCGTTGTGAGTTTTGCCATTGTTACCTCCTCACCGAATGAGATGCCGTCTTCCGGTAGACACGATCCCGAGAGCAAAGACTCGCTAACCGGTGCTCTGAGAACAGAGTCAATCGAATTCCCCGATTTGAACTCTCAGCTGGCGCATCCAGGGCTTACCGCTCATCGAGCCGGAGAATACTTGCAGCCCTACGGCGTTCTACAAGATTGGGGAACCTTCCCATTACAACGAGCGTACACTCTCTCGACAGCCGATTTCGCGATAGCGGGTGTCGAAAGGATGGGAGAGCATGCGACTCCCGCTCTTGATTCTCCACATCCTTGGAGGCTCCATCGGCTTGCTTTCCGGCACCTTCGCGGTCGCCGTGGGCAAAGGGAGCCGTCTGCATCGTGCCTCCGGAAATATTTTCACCATCGCGATGCTGACTTTGGCCTCAAGCGGCTTAATTCTCGCGATCCTCAAATCCCAGACAGGGAACATCATGGGCAGTATCATGACCTTTTACATGATCTCCACTGCATGGCTCGCCGGCCGCCGCTCAAATACAGGTCCGCTTGACTGGGGCGCGCTTTTCGTCGGCATTGGCGGAGCAGCGGCTATCCTAAACCTCGCCGTCCACAGCGTCCGCAATCCATCCACCGCAGATCCGAAAGCCCCCGCCGCCATGGCCTTCTTTATGGCAGCCATCGTACTGCTTGCCGCTTTGGGGGATATTCGTATGCTCGCTCGCGGCCTGTCTTCCGGCCGTCAGCGCATCACGCGTCACCTCTGGCGCATGTGCTTTGGACTATTCATCGCAACGGGCTCTTTCTTCCTCGGCCAACAACAGGTATTTCCGGCTTTCCTGCGCGGCTCGATGTTTCTCACGCTCCTTGCAGTGCTGCCATTCCCCCTGATGATCTATTGGCTCATTCGCGTCCGCTTCAAGAACGCCTACAAGATCCAGTCATCGCCGAGTCCTAATCCTGTGTCTGTGTGAGATGTTCAAAAGGCATCGGGTCTACGCGTCGGCCTCATTGTGGTGGACTGCTAAACCGCGACCCGAGGGAGGCTTATGAGGCCTCGGGGCAAGTCCGTCGGAGGCCAGCAACATCCCGTTTCACCGAGTACCCGCGAGTAAATCCCGACTGGCGACAACAGGGCGAGTCACTTCTCCAGATCCTAAGAGCGATCCCCATTTTCGGATCCTAGACAAATGTTTGCGGCCAACTCACTCACCTATGGCTTCTCCGGAAATGGAAACCACAGCTGTGTTTTCGGGTACAGGTTCGGGTACAGACATCAGTTTGGTCTAATTTCGGCAAGCTACACTAAATTACAGATGGGAATGGGGTTACGCAGTTCGGTAACTACGTTCAATTTCCCTTAATTATCATAGGTTTACGGCGTTCTCAGGAAACTCAAAATCCGTCGGAGGCAACTCCATGGGGGTTCAACTCCCCCTCTCGGCACCATCTAGCATCTCCCTAAGCCATTTCCTATTAGTAACTTACGCCTGCCTCCGGATGCGCCGCAGAGTGATCGCGTGCCGCTCTCGGGTACAAATTTAGGTACAGTGCCCAACCCCCGCACTTTGAATGATTTAGAGGACTGTGGGTGTTTTATGGCGTCGCGGAGATGCGTTCAGTTTCGGCGACTTACGCTCGATTACGGTCCTCGCGGCGGATAATTGGTCCGCCCGAGGGCAAAGGCCCGAAGGCGTTTGCGTGATTGAGGCAAACGTTCCATGCGGGTTGGATTCAAGAGATTGGCTTGATTGCTGCCGACCTTGCTCAATGAGCGTGCGGTCTAAAGCCAGCCGAGGACTGCCACAGCGTATCGGAGAAATTTTAAGAGCTCAGAACCTGTCAGAAAGTGCTGCAATTTGAAGCCAAGCCGCCTCTGAAAATCTGCTCATGGACAGGACAGATGCCATCTGCGAAACTCGCCCTCGACACGCAAACTTGATAAAGCACAAATGATGCTCGCTGGTTCAGCGCGACGCCCGGGCCTTTGCGTTGCGGGCGTGAGTCGCGTCTGGCATGGGGTATTTGCGTTCCCCCGGAAGTCCAAAATCGCTCTTCGGTTCAGCCTTCTTCTTCGCCGTTGTGAGTTTTGCCATTGTTACCTCCTCACCGAATGAGATGCCGTCTTCCGGTACACACGATCGCGAGAGCAAAGACTCGCTACCCGGTACTCTGAGACCAGAGTCAATCGAATTCCCCGATTTGAACTCTCAGCTGGCGCATCCAGGGCAACGCACTCATCGAGATCAGGGTGCCCACGGTCCCTGGCATTTGGAGACCGTGGAGGGGCCACAAACCCCAACCAGCCCCGACACTCCGCACCGTTCCCGATCAGTCCCCTGAAACCCCCGCAGTCTTGCGCCCCAATAATCCCGCCATCCCCGCGTCACTCGTCGCCCGGCCGGGTGCCAACTGTCCTGCCATGCTGATTGACCCAAAATGAGGGCGCCCACGGTCCTGGCATTTGGGGACCGTGGAGGCCACAAACAGCCCCGACGACCACACCGTTCCCGATCAGTCCCCTGAAACGCCCCGCAGTCTTGCGCCCCAATCTCACTAATCCCATCATCCCCGCGTCACTCGTCGCCCTGCACCCTCCCCGGCCGCCTTCCGCTTCAGGTGAACCCTCCCCCACGCGCACATGCTCTCCAGCACCGGCGCCAGCGTTCTGCCATAACGCGAAATCGAATACCGCACGCACGGCGGCAGACCCTCTTCCTGGCGCCGCACCAGGATCCCGTCCTCCACCATCTCCCGCAGATGCCGGATCAGCATCCGTTCCGTGATCCCCGGAATGCTCCGCCGCAGCTCGCTGGTCCGCATCGGCCCCTCCGTCAGCCGCCACAGGATCGTCCCCTTCCATCGCCCATCGACCACCGTCAGCATTGCGTCAATCGGGCACTCGGAACATTCCTTCTTCGATACCGGCATCTGCACCTCCCCTGATCCCCGCGCAGCGGATCACACGTCTCCATCATACTGACAACTTTGTCAGTACATCTTTATGTGTCAGTATCCCCTCCCCGCGCGTCCCCTCTTCAGGAGCGATATACATGACCCCCATCCTCGACATCGCAACCACCCTTTGCCTCGGCCTCATGATCGGCGTCGAATTCGCCGTCTCCGCCTTCATCAACCCCGTCCTGCTTCAACTCGATCACGCGTCCCGCAGCCTCGCCACCGCCCGGTTCGGACGCCGCCTCGGCCGCGCCATGCCCTTCTGGTATATCGCCGGCCTCCTCCTGCTCGCCGCCGAATCCGTCCTTCGCCGTCATACTCCCGCCGCCGCGCTTCTCTGGACCGCCGTGGCCATCTGGATTGCCGTCATCGTCATCACCCTTCTCGTCCTGGTCCCCATCAACAACCGGATCGTCGCCGCCACCCAGCCCTTCGACCCCGCCCTCTCAGGCCAGCACGCCCGCTGGGACTTCCTCCATCGCTGGAGAGTCGCCGCCCTCACCCTCGCCCTGCTCCTCTTCCTCTACGCAACCCGCCTGTACGCTTGAATCCCTTCCCCACCCGGCGCGCGAACCCCGCTGCCCACCCCGGATAACCGCTCGCGCGCCCAGTCCAAGCTCCAGCACCATGAGACCCTTCTCCCCCGCCCTCGCCCTGACTCTGCTCTGCGCAGGGCTCCCCGCCCCCGCCCAATCCGGCCGCAATCAATCCGGCGAGAATCAGTCTGGCGCAAATCAATCCACCCAAGATCATCGCCCGAATCCCGCCGCCGCAAATCCGTCGGCCAGCAGCCAGGCCGCCCCAGGTCAGCCCGACACCTACGCCTTTCGCATGTCCGTTGACGAGGTCGTCCTCACCTTCCATGCCTCCGACGCCCACGGACTCGCCGTCACCGGCCTCCTTGCCACCGATCTCCGCCTCCTCGACAACGGCCAGCCCCCCGCCCGGATCCTCGCCTTCGAATCCCGGCAGGACCTCCCCATCCGCGCCGCCTTCCTCTTCGACACCAGCTCATCCATGCACCCCGATCTCGCCCGCAACCAGGGCATCGCCGCCGCGTACGCCCGCCAGCTTCTCCGCCAGTCTTCCGACCAGGCTCTCGTTACTGAATTTGGCTACGCCTCCAACCTCGCCCTTCCCTGGACCAGCGATCCCGAATCCCTCGCCCGCGCCATTCGCAACATCCGCGAAGGCAAAATGAACCCCCTCGGCGGCACCGCCCTCTACGACACCGTCTTCCGCACCTGCTTCTACCCCTACGGCAAAACCGGCATCGCCTCCAGCGCCAACTTCATCCTTCTGTTCTCCGACGGCGAAGACAACGCCAGCCACACCACCCTCGAAGAAGCCGTCCGCACCTGCCAGCAAACCAACACCGCGATCTACGCCTTCGCCCCACTTCGTCCGGCCATTACTCCACCGGCCCCGAGACCTCGCCGCGTCGCCAAAACGGCCGCGTCTTCCCCATCCCCGCTACCGAAGCCGAAACCGCCGCCGACCTCCACGTCATCGAAGCCCAATCCCGCCAGCAATACCGGCTCGTCTACCGTCCCGCCGCGCTCCGCCACGACGGCTCCTTCCATCGCATAGAGCTGCAACTCCCCGATCGCGTCACCCAGCTCGAAGTCCGCTCCGGCTACTACGCCCCCGCCCGCTGACCCCGCCTCCCAGCCACTCTCCCCACCTCATCCTTTTCAGCCCCCCAACCAACATTGCTACCCCTGACCCCTGACCCCTGACACCTGACACCTGACCCCTGACACCTGACACCTGAAACCTGACCCCTGACACCTGACCCCTGACACCTGACACCTGACACCTGACCCCTATACCATCCCCAGGATCGCCCTCCCCAGCGCCCCCGTCATTCCGTCCTGCACCCGCAGCGCCGCCTCCTCCCCCGCCCCGCTCAACCCCCGCAGCGTCCCCGCGAAATCCCACGCCAGTTCCCGCGCCCGGCAGATGTTCCAGAACGCCAGCAGCCTCCCCGCCTTCCCCGTATCCTCGGCCGCCATTCCCAGAAAATCCCCGGCCAGCATCCGCAGCGCCCCCGGCATCACCGCGTTCAACAGCCCATTCACCGCCCCGTAGTCCCGCCACTCCGGCCCATCCGGCCCCGGCGCGCCCCCCGACACCGCGTCCATCTTTACCAGCGCCAGCGCCAGGTCGTGGTTGATATGGGCATTCATCCCCGCCACCGCAAACTGGATCCGGTCAATCCCGCCCGCGCTGCGCATCGCAAAAAACGCCTTCCACGCCGAAGCCACATCCCGCCCTGCCGTCCAGTCCCGCAGCGCGTCAAAGTACAGCCCCGCAAACACCACGTCCAGACCCTCCACCCACACCCGGTTCTCCCACCCGCCCCCCGGGGGATGGTCCCGCACCTCCACCGTCACCATCCGGTACAGCCGGTTGAACCAGCGCAGCCCGTCCCCAACTCCCACCACCCCGTCCAGCGCGTCCATCCGCGCCACAACCCCGTCGATATCCGCCGGATTCCCCGCCCCCAGCACCTCGCCCACCCCACCCGCGCCACCGCTGCCCACACCTCGCCCCGCATCCGTGCCCATGCCCGTCCTCCCTTTCGCAATCGCCTCGCAGTATACGGTCCCTCCCGGCTCCCCATGTAACGTTCCTGGCCCCACCGCCACCATCTATGTGGCGGACCGTCCCACCGCCAGTTCCCACCCGCCGGCCAGACCTCTCGCCCCGGCCGAAACCCGATTCGGCGACCGTCATCCCCTCCGAACGCGGCTCCGCAGTGAAGAAAGGTCCTCATGGCCATCACCTTCCGGCAGACCAATCCCATCCACCTCACCAGCGTCCATTCCCTGACCCAGAACGTCATCTCCCCGCTCGCGTCCGGAGATTTCCTCCAGGAAGTGCCCATCACCTCTTCCTTCTCCGAGTACCTTTTCGAAATGACCAAGGACGGCCGCGTGTTCTGGGTCGGCGCCGCCGTGCCCGCCGGCACCACCGACTTCTCCCGTGCCCAGGTCTTCTTCCACCCCACCCCGATCCAGAAACAACACCACGTCATCGCCGCCGACGGAGACTACCCCGCCTTCCGCGGCGGCTGGACCGACCACATCCAGCACTACGTCGCCCTCGAGGGCAGCCAGCTCGCCGCCGCCCGCCTGACCACGCTTATCGTTCCCTTCATGACCATGGCCGCCTTCGCCGGCGGAGCTCCGTACATGTTCGACTCCCGCCCCGTTGAAACCCCAATGCCATCCTTACCGCCGTTCGCAATGCCGCCCTGCCATCTCCCGCCATCGCCCCCGTACGGGCCGCTCGCATCGGCGTCTCCAGCTTCTCTTCAGGCATTGGCGCCATGCGCCTTTTCATTCGTACCCTCGGCGGCAACCTCATCGTGGAAACCACCGACTTCGACGGCCCCTTCATTACCGCTGAACCAAAGGTCATTACCCGCGCCCCCGGCGCCGTGGGGCGGGTCTTCTCCCAAATCCCGCCTCATCATCCCCAGCCCGGCTACGTCACCCTCCTCGCTAAGAAATTCGCCAACATCGCCACTCGCCGCGACAAGGGAGTTCACAGCCAGATCGGCGGCATGATGTTCTTCACCGCCGCTCTCGGCAGCACCGTCTAGCCCCGTTTCCCCTGTTCGCCGAGGCTTCCACCCACACCAGCCGCGAACCATTCCCCCAAACGCAGAAAAGGCGCCCGAAGGCGCCTCTGGTTGATAAGAACCTCATGTTCGTTCTTGCGGAGGGAGCGTGAGGCTTTAGCCTCGCGAATAGAGCTAATCCATTCAGGAGGGCTTCAGCCCGGGAGCCTTTTCCTCCAAACCGCTGAACGACACGGTCAGCAGAAAAGGCGCCCGAAGGCGCCTCTCCCGCTTTTCGTCTCCCCCCCGGGGATCAGAAATATACCTTCGCCGCCAGCTGCGATTGTCTTGCCGCCGCCGCCGTCGATACCAGGCCGAAGTTGCCACTCCCAAATTGGCTGGTCGGGTTGTTGAACTGCGTGTGATTGAACACGTTGTCGCTCTCCATGCGCATCTGGAGCCGTATCCCGTGTTCCCGCGACAAGGTGAAGTTCTTCGCCACAATCACGTTCGTGTTGTTGATCCCCGGTCCGTGGTACGGGTTGCGATGGACGTTGCCGAAAGTCCCGATCGGCTCGGCCTTGAAACTGGTCGCATCAAACCACGTCGAAAGCCCGGTACTGGGATTCCGCACCCGGGGATTCTCCCTGACCAGCGCCGCCGTCTGCACCGGAACATCCGGGCAGGCGTAAAAATTGTACGAGGCTGAACACCACAATGACCGCGACGTCGACCCCGCATAGGAGATGTCATAAGGAAACCCCGTGGCAACCGATGTGATCCCGGAAATCTCCCAACCGCCAAGAGCAAGGTTACGCAACGAGAAATCGCTGCCGCTGAACTGCGGCACGATGTAGATCGGCGCGAACACCAGCCGATGCCTCACGTCAAACGCTGAATCGCCATAGTTCAACGACGGCTGGAACTGGTTGTAGCCCCGTGCTCCGTTTGAACCGAACCCCGAATTCTCAAAACTCGATCCGCTGTCCATCGAGTGACCATAGGTGTAGCTCATCTGGAAGGTGAGACCGTGCGTCATGCCCTTCTCCACGCTGGCCTGCATCGAGTGATAGCTCCCCGCTGCCCCCGATCCCACTTCGCCTACGCTCGCGATCCCCGTGTTCCCGGTATTGGGATCGATAGACCCGGCAATCGTATGTTCGGGATACGCCACACTCTGGATGTTCCGGGCTGTGATGCAAGCCGGATCCGCCAGGCACGCTGCATGCCCCGCCGCCGTTTCATAATTGCCTTCATACGTTGTCTGGTTGTGCCGCGACAATGAACCCACATAGCTCACTCGCGCAATCGTCCGCGCCGGGAACTCCCGCTCCACGCTGAGTTGAAAATTCTCCGCATAGGGCGAACGGAAACCCGATGAGTACGTGCTGATGTCCAGCGGTTCCAGCGTCGAGTAGTCGATCTGCTGCCCCTTGGTCGGGAAGGTGAACGGGAATTTGTTGGGGTTCACTGCACCCGTGTCCAGGTCCGCCCAGGGATTGGCCAGCGTCGGAGCCAGCCCGCCGTAATCAGCCACGCCCGACGACGAAATCCCGAACGGAGGCGTCTCCAGCGTCTGTAGCGAACTCTCTTCTTCGGTGCGGTTGTAATAGATTCCGAACCCGCCGCGAACCGCGAACTTCTTTGCGCCGCCCTCCGATAACCAGCCCAGTTCCGGAGCCCAGGCAAACCCAAACCGGGGTCCAACCTCGCCGTAGCGCGTCTTCGCCTGCCCCGAATTGTTGCAGCCCTTGTCTCCGGGATACACAATTCCTGCCGGTGCCGTCGGGAAGATCGACGACGTCTCGCCCGGAATCAGGCACGCAATGCCTTCCCCGCCATACTGGTTGTTGTGCAGCGGCGTGTCCACCGAATAGCCGAGCCCATAACTCAGGGTCAGCGCGTCCGTCACCTTCCACGTGTCCTGCCCATACACATACGTCAAGAACGCTGAAGCCTGGATCTTCGCTCCCGAACCCTGGTTGTACGTGGCCGGGATGCCCAGAAGAAAGTCCAGCGACGGATCGCCCGTAGAGAACGCGCTGCTGGTCGTGTTGAAACCGTACGAGCCACTGTTGTTGGCGAAGAACGGATTCGATACGCTGAATTTGCGCCCGTCGTAGCCCACCTTCAGCGTGTGCCGTCCCACCACCTTCGAAAGGTTGTCGTCCAGCTGATACGCCTGGTCGATGCGCGGCTGCGGTCCGTTGGTGCTGAAACCCAGCGTGAAGAAGCCGCTTACCGCCAGCGTCGGCACACTCGCCGCCGCCGTATCCTGGGGGCTGATGTTAAAGCCCAGGCTCGACGGCGATACCACCGTCTGCGGAGTCACCGCCTGGTAGTTGAACCGCGTCCAGTGCGCCGCAAAATCGTTGACCGTCGTGGCGCTGAATTGCCTTACATAGTCAAACGTGTACTGGTTGATCGATGAGATATTCGCGTCCCCAAACCCCGGTACCGTCGCCCCCGTGAACGGAAGCGTATCGGTGGTCGTCGTCTTCTGGTTGATTCCCACAAACGTGAACTGGTTTTGCGGGTTCAGCGCATAATCAAGCCGCCCCATATACTGATCCGCCGTTGTCGGCGAAACCGGCGTAAACGTATATCCGTAAGCGCCGTTGTTTGCCGCTGGCACATACTTCGATACCAGGTTCGCCGCAATCGGGTTGAATGCGCTGGTCGGGATCTTGCCCCCCAAAGCCGTAAGGCAGTCCGCCCAGGCCTCGCCCGTCGTGCAGCCCGGAATGTTCACCGTTCCCGGAATCGGGTTCGTGCTGAATGTCAGGCTCTGCGGATTGTCGCCCGTCAGATCCGCGGAAAAATCTCCCCCCAGGTTCGGCGCCGAGTAGACCTGCACGCTGCCACCCGACTGCGGCACAATCTGCCGTGTCCCCTGGTAGCCGAAAAAGATAAAGAGCTTGTCCTTGATAATCGGGCCGCCAATCGTGGCCCCGGGAATATTCTGGTGATACTTGCTTACCTGGGCCGCTCCCGTCGTGATGTTGTGATGGAAGAAATCAGCCGTGTTGAGAAATGTGTCGCGGTAAAACTCGAACGCATCCCCGTGGAAATGGTTCGTGCCTTCCTTGATCGTCGCGCTCACAATGCCGCCCGAGTTCCGGTCGTACTCCGCATTCAACGGGCCCTCAATCAGGTTGAACTGATCGATTGCGTCCAGGTTCGGAACGATCACCAGCGTGTTCAAAGAAATATCGTTGCTGTCCGCCCCGTTGATCAGGTAGCTCGACTGCTGCGTCTGCGCTCCGCTCACCGAATAATTCGAGGTAAACCGATCGCTCGATGCCTGCACCCCCGGCAACGTCAGCTCCAGGCCCGAAAAGTTGCGCCCGATCAGCGGCAGCTCCACGATCTGGGCTGAATTCACCACGTTGTTCAGCTGCATATCCGTGGTGTTGATCTGAACCGCCGAAGCCGCGACCTCCACCACCTCCGCCGTCGACCCCACCGTCAGCTGAATCGGCTCCACATACTCCTGGTCGATGTTCAGCACAATGCCCTTCGCGGTAAACGACTTGAACCCGTTCGCCGCCACCGAGACCGTGTAGGTGCCAACCGGCAGCTGGGCGAAAAAGTAGCTCCCGTCCGATCCCGTCACCGCTTCGAACTTCACGCCCGTAGATTCATTGGCCGCCGTCACATGCACGCCCGTGAGAATCCCGCCCTGCGGATCCGTTACCGTGCCCTTGATGCGGGCATTCACATCGGCAGCCCGAGCTACTCCTCCCAGGGAAAGCAGCAGGACCAGCATCAGAAAACGCCCGGTCCAGGAAAATCTGTTTCTCATGTCGTGTCCTCGGAATTACTGGGGTTCGATGATTCGTTTGCGTCTAGGCGCACAGCTTCCGCTCCAACGCGCCACCAACTCAAAAGACTGCCCCCGGCCCCGCGCCTGCCTCCGGCCCGGAACTCCACCCCGGCGCTCCCTCGCCTTGACTCTTCTACCGCCCGGAAATCCCGGCCTTCAGACGGAATGCACACCGGCCTCGCGCCAGCGGTCCCGCCTCCGGTTCTCTTTGTCGGGCCAAATCCTGAGGGATACGTGGGGAAACGTGCGAAACGAAATGGGGAATACTTCGCTTCATCCCATTATTTGCAATTTTCATACCAAATGCAGGACCACTCGTCCCGCTTTGCTCGTACGCATATTTCTCACTGGATTCCTGCAGCCCTGTAACATTCCATCCCACATCCATCGTCTAATCTCGCCCTGAGGCATCCCCTATTTAGTAGGAATCTACGGGAATCTGTATTCCCATCTGCCCGTTTCAAGCCCTGAACCGGCCCCGGTCGCCCCCCACGCCCGTCAGCCCAAATCTCACTCGAAAATTATCTGATCGATCCCCCTCGCCCGCCTCGACCCCATTCCCCCACATTCTGCGGTCCTTGCCCCCCGATTCCTGCCGGCTGCCGCCCCGGGCCGTGCGCCTTGTCATCAAAAATTCACCGTCTGTCCCGATTTGGTCCCCCACTTGCATACATGTAAGTCATCCAGCAATTCATCCTTTGCGTTGATCTGGGCGTTTGACCGGCTTACCCGGCCCGTAGCCCATTGGCCGTTATTTACCTTTGCATTCCAAATCGAACAACCTCTGCACGGAAGAGAGAAAGAAAGAAGTGACAAGCATGATCCCTACCAAACATCTGCTCAAAGCCGTCCTACTCGGTGCCCTCGCGAGCACAGGCCTGGCGACTTTACTGGTCGCTCCCCCTGCCTCCCTGGCCCAGGCTGATCTCGGGTCCATTTCCGGTGTAGTGACCGACGCATCCGGTGCCGTGGTGGCCAAGGCAACCGTTACCGTGACCAACACCGCCAATGGCGCCGTCCGCGTTTCGGTGACCAACTCCAAGGGCGAATATTCAGTTGCCCAGCTCGTTCCCGCCACCTACTCCGTCGCCATCACCGCGGAAGGCTTCCAGACCGCCACCAAGTCCGTCGCCGTCTCCGTCGGCTCCCAGAACACCCTCAGCGCCAAGCTCGCCGTCTCCGGCGGACAGACTGAAGTGGTTGTCGCCGCCGACGATTTCGCCGGCATCCAGCTGGAAAAGCCTGAAGTCTCGGCCGTCATCGAAACCGAGCAGATTCAGAACCTCCCCACCGCCGACCGCAACCCCTATGCCCTGGTCGCGTACTCCGGCAACCTCTCCGCCGACCCCAGCGCCACCATGCGCGGCGTCGGGTTCAACATCTCCGGCGCGCGTAACACCTCCGTCGACATCCTCCTCGACGGCGCCGAAAACACCGACCTCTACGCCGTCGGCATCGGACAGAACGTTCCCCTCGACGCCACCCAGGAAATCCGCATCGTGACCTCCAACTCCGGCGCGGAATACGGACGCGGCTCAGGCGCCGTCAACGTCTCCACCAAGTCCGGAACCAACGCCTTCCACGGTTCCGCCTACGAATACAACCGCATCTCGACCTTCGCCTCCGACGGCTACAACAACAACTACCTGCATGCCCTATACGGGTCCAATGCCAAGCCGCGCTACGTCCACAACCAGTTCGGCTACTCCGTCGGCGGCCCCATCAAGCGCGACAAGCTCTTCTTCTTCTCCTCCACCGAATGGCAGCGCGTTCGCAGCGCCGCCAACGTCGTCGCCATGGTCCCCACCAGCGACCTCATCGGCATGTCTAACGCCAACACCCAGGACTTCTTCTCGACTTACGGCAAGCTGGCCACCCCCATCAACGGCCAGACCTACACCGGCGCCGCCATCCAGGCTTCTGGGCTGTTCAAGAGCGACATCAACAACATCGCCGCCAGCCAGCTTGGCCTCACCTTCGCCGCCGGCGCCGGCCCCGCCGATTGCACCGACCCCCGCATCGCCGCGGCCCCGGTCTGCACCTCCGCCCTCTTCGGACAGTCCATCTACTCCGTCCCCGCCGACTCCGGCGGCGGCACTCCGCAGAATCAGTGGATCTCCTTCAACCGCGCCGACTTCACCATCAGCCAGTCAACCTCCATGTTCGTGCGCTACATCCAGCAGAGCACCATCGATTTCCCCGGCTCGGTCAACAACAGCCCCTACGCCGGATACAACACCGGAGAGACCCAGTTCAACCACAACCTGGCCATCTCCCTGAGCCACGCCTTCTCCGCGACGCTGGCCTCGGCCACCAAGGTGCTCGGCTCCCGCCTCAACAACGCGCAGCCCCTCAGCACCGCCCCGGTTGGGCCCACTCTCTACATCAACAGCAGCTCCGCGGTTAACCTCGCCGGATCGGCCATCAACTTCCCCGGCTACTCCCAGACCTCTCCCGGCAACGCGCTGCCCTTCGGCGGCCCCCAGAACTTCATCGAAGTCGGCGAAGACCTGGCCTGGAGCAAAGGCCGCCACCAGTTCACCATGGGCGGCAACTTCCTCTTCATCAAGGACAACCGCACCTTCGGCGCTTACGAAGAAGCGGTCGACGCCCTGGTCCAGAGCGGCTCCAAGGGCGCCCTCACCAACTTCGTCAACGGCGGCATCGGTTACCTCAACGTGGCCATCGACCCCAAGGGTGCCTACCCCTGCGTTCTCGATGCCAGCGGTCACCCCATCGTCACCTCCGCCTGCCAGATCCCGCTTCCCGCGGTTTCGCCCAACTTCTCCCGCTCCAACCGCTACCAGGACGGCGCGGCTTACGTGAACGACTCCTATAAGGTGTCTCCCCGCCTGACCGTCAACCTCGGCCTGCGCTGGGAAATCTACGGGCCCCAGCACTCCCAGAGGCCCAGCTACGATTCCAACTTCTTCTTCGGTTCCGGCACCACCGTCTTCGACCGCATCCGCAACGGCGGCCTCAAGACCCGCGAAACCGCTCCCAACGGCCGCCTCTGGAACCTGAACACCAAGCAGTTCGCTCCCAAAATCGGCTTCGCCTTCGATCCCTTCGGCAACGGCAAAACCAGCATCCGCAGCGGATTCGGCATCAGCTACGAGCGCAACTTCAACAACGTGACCTTCAACGTCATCCAGAACCCGCCCAACTACGCGGTCGTCGCCTTCACCGCGGCCGACAACGGCGGCGCCAACATTCCCATCAGCACCAACAACTTCTCCACCTTCGGCACCGGCACCGGCGTCAAGGCCCTGCCCCCCGTCACCCTGCGCGCCGTTGACCCCGGCATCAAGCCCGCCTACTCCGAAAACTGGAGCCTGTCGGTTGAGCACCAGCTCGCCACCAGCACCACCGCCAGCGTCTCCTACGTCGGAACCCGCGGCATCCACAACTACTCCATCGCCAACATCAACCGCAGCTACTCCGGCGGTAACTTCCTCGGCGATGCCCGCCAGTCGGCTCGCACCAACCTCCAGTACTCCAGCATCAACTTCCGCGGTGCCGACGGCGACAGCTACTACAACGGCGTGACCACCGAAATCCGCAGCTCCAACTTCCGCAACTCCGGCCTCACCATCCGCGGTGATTACACCTGGTCCCACTCCATCGACAACACCAGCTCCACCTTCACCGATGGAGCCTCCAACAACGACAACCTCGGATACCTCGATCCCTTCAATCACGGCCTCGATCGCGGCAGCTCCGACTTCGACCAGCGCCACCGCGTCGCCTCCGCCATCGTCTGGGCCGTTCCCTTCGCCCAGCACATGACCGGCTTCACCCGCACCCTGGCCGACAACTGGACCATCTCCACCACCTTCACCGCCCAGACCGGCACCCCGTTCACCATGTTCGATTGCAACGGCGCCGTCACCGCCTGCCCCCGCGCCGCCTTCATTAACCCCGTGCCCAAGTCGCGCACCCGCAGCATGGTCAACCTCAGCGACAACCCGGCCTACGGCGCCAACACCTTCTCCTACATGACCTTCCCCGACCTCTACGACGCCGACGGGAACCTCATCAACTACAACGAGCTCGATAACCCCAACGCCGGCGACTCCAGCGATACACCGGTCTGCGCCGGGCTCTACCACACTGGTTGCCAGTTCGCGCCCAACATGTCCGGCCGCAACGCCTTCTCCGGACCCGGCTCCTGGAACGAGAACGTCGGCATCGTGAAGGACCTCAAGATCTTCCACGAACGCCTCGACCTCCAGCTCAAGGGCGAATTCATCAACGTCTTCAACCACGCCAACACCCTGCTCAACCTGGGCGGCACCAACGACGTGTCCAGCTTCACCGAACTGCTCGCCTACAAGGGCGGCATCAACGGCTCCAGCGCCGTGCCCGCCAACCGCAATACGCAGCTCTCCGTGCACATTGCGTTCTAACCCCAGTCCGGCTCAAGCCGGCGCCTGAACCAGGGGGCTCAGTCCTTCGAGCCCCCTCCCGGCGCCGCCTGACCGGTTCTTTGGCAAGCGCGTCACTTCTTCAGCGCCCGGAAAGGCTTTGAAAGAAGGTTCCGGGCTCCCACTTTTTGCGTTCTGGATTTGAGATTCCAAGTGGCATCTTCTTCTGGGCGTTTTTGAATAATTTTGCGAACTCCTCGCAGGCCGCGGCCATCGCCGCGGCCTCTCTCTTTTCCGCCTCTTCCCAACCCCCGCGTCCCGCCACTCCACACGGGCACCCCCAGACCACACACCCCGCCTTGAACCCAACCCCCTCCACCCCGTACAGTTAACCCCGAACCAAACGGTCCGGGAACCGCACCCTCCGCACCCCCGCGCCGCAAACCAAAAGGACGCCCCATGCGCACCGGCTTTGCTGCCCTCCTGCTCCTCGCCCTCGCCCCCGCTCTCCCCGCCCAGCCCCACGCCCCCGTCTTTACCCCGGTCCCCGACTTCCCCTTCGACACCGACGGCCCCGTCATCCGTGCCCACTCCGAACCCCTCAAGCCCTTCACCGTCGCCGGGACCCCGCGGCATCCTCGTCGGCCAGCAGGACGGCACCCTCGAGTCCTGGATCCTCCCCGTCAAAGTCCTCTCCCACCTCACCATCGAGGCCAACGTCGAGGGCTACTCCGTCCCCATCGACGTCAACCCCGAATCCGCCGCCATCGAAGTCCGCCCCGACCGCACCGTCATCACCTACTCCCACATCGCCTTCACCGTCCGCCAGATCATGTTCTCTCCCCCCCACCCAGCCCCCGGCACCGGCCCCGTGGTCCTGTTCCAATTCGACTGCCTCCACCCCACCGACTTCGTCTTCCGCTTCACCCCCGAACTGCGCTGGATGTGGCCCGAGCGCAACGAAGGCGTCCCCAGCGCCGAATGGGTCGCCCCCGGCCCCAATGCCTATGACAAGCCCGGCGGATTCTACGTCCTCCACTCCGACTACCCCGACTTCGCCGCCGCCGTCACCATCCCCGGCGCCCGCCCCGGCATCCTCGCCCCCTACCAGGAACGTCCCCAGGTGCACCCCGTCGAGCTCCGCCTCCACATCGACCCGGCTCGCGACCGCGGCAAGCTCTACCCCCTCCTGATGGCCGTCGCCACCACCCGCGCCGCCGCCAACTCCGAAAACCTCGCCGCCACCCTCGAAAAGCTCAACGCCGCCATCCCCGCCAGCTACCAATCCCAGTCCAAAACCTATAAAGAACTCCTCGCCACCTCCACCACCATCGAAACCCCCGACGCCTCCCTCGATGAAGCGTTCCGCTGGGCCGTCGTCTCCATCGAACAACTCAAGACGCACGTCCCCGCCGCCTCGGAACTAGGGCAGGGAACTGCCTCGCCAGAACCCGCCACCCCTCCCGCTGCTCCTTCCGCCCCCGAAACCGCCCTGGTCGCCGGATACTTCGCCTCCGCCGACTCCGCCCGCCCCGGCTTCGGCTGGTTCTTCGGCCGCGACTCCCTCTACACCCTCTACGCCATTCACGGCTACGGCGACTTCGACCTCGCCAAATCCGAGCTCGAATTCCTCATTCGCCGCCAGCGCCCCGACGGCAAAATCATGCACGAATGGTCCCAGACAGCGGCTGCCATCGATTGGCAATCCTTCCCCTACATGTACGCGGCAGCCGACGCCACCCCGCTCTTTCTCCTCGCGGTCTACGACTACGCCCGCTCGGGTGGCGACATCGCCTTCCTCTCCGCCCACCGCGACGCCATTGAAAAAGCCTGGGCCTTTGAAACCGGCCACTCCGATCCCAACGGCATCTACACCAACGCCCAGGGCACCGGCTGGGTCGAAAGCTGGCCCGGCGGCATGCCCCACCAGGAGGTCTACCTCGCCCTCCTCGATCAGCAGGCCTCCGCCGCCATGGCCATGATCGAAGGCCTCCTTGGCGACACCGAGAAGGCAACGTCCGCCAGCGCCCGCGCCGCCTCCATCCTCCACACCATCGACACGGAGTTCTACGACTCCGGAAAGCACTGCTACGCCTTCAGCCGCAACCCCGACGGCTCCCTCGACCACACCACCACCGTCTACCCCGCCCTGGCCTGGTGGTCGGGCTTCAACCTCAACCGCCCCGAAACCGCCAACTCCCTCCTCACCCACGCCGGCGAATGCCTCACCCAGTTAGCCGACGCCTCCCTCCACACCGACTGGGGCCTCCGCGACGTTTCCAATAACGAGAAAATCTACGACGGCATGAGCTATCACCAGGGCTCCGTCTGGCCCCTCTTCACCGGCTGGGCCGCCCTCGCTGAATACCGCGGCAACCAGCCCCTCGCCGGCTACCAAATGCTCAAGGAAAACGCCAACCTCACCTGGGCCCAGGACCTCGGCGCCGACACTGAACTCCTCTCCGGCGACTTCTTTGTCCCCATGGGCCGCTCCACCAGCCACCAGCTCTGGTCCTCCGCCATGGTCATCACCCCCACCCTCCGCGGCCTCTTCGGCATCTCCGTAGACGCCCTGTCCAAGAAAATCACCATCGACCCTCACCTCCCCGCCACCTGGGACCACGCCGAAGTCCGCAACCTCCCCATCGGCTCCGACCGCGTCGACCTGGTTTTCACCCGCGCTCACGGAGCCCTCTCCGCCAGCCTCCGCGGTCCCGCCGCGGCCTCCATCACCCTCGGCAGCCCGCAGAAGTTCACCGGCCCCGACGCCCACGGCCTCCGTACCTTCACCCCCCAGCCCGTCGCCATCGGCCCCTACTACCAGCCACCCCTTCCCGGCAGCCGCACGGAATCGGTCCGCATCCTCAACGAAACCACCGCGCCCCGCCAGCTCACCCTCACCCTCCAGGGCCTCGCCGGCGCCCAGGCCGAATTCCCCGTAGTCCTCGCTTCCCCCACCACCAAACTCCACGCCGAAGGCGCCGACCTCGCCACCCCATCGCCCGCCCGCACCCCCATCTCCCCGTCCCAATCCACGACCGCCCAGTCCCTGACCGTTCACTTCCCCCCGGGCCAGGGCTGGCAAACCCAGACCGTCACCCTCACCTGGTGAGCCCGTTCGCGCCGCAGGCCTCCCCCCTGCGGCCATCATCCCTGCGTATCCGTCCAATCAGACAAGCTCTCTGAACAAAGCCCGCCCGCAACACTCCGGGAGCAGCCAAAATGCCTCCGCGCTCCGTCCCCCATCTCGTATGTCTCGTCGTAGGCCTCGCCGCGCTCGGTTACAGCGCCTCCGCTGGCCGCGCCCAGGCAGCCACCCCCGCCAGGGAATCTCCCACGCCTCAGCCCGACCCCACACTCCGCATTAACGTTGATCGCATCCTGGTGCCCGTCACTGTCCGAGACTCCCATGGCCACCCCGTTCCCGGCCTCACCCGAGACGACTTCCAGGTCTACGACAACAACAAGCCGCGTCCCCTCTCCGGCTTCTCGGTCCAGACCCGCTCGCTCCCCGCGACCCCATCTAACATCACCAGCTCTGCCTCCGTCGCCTCGCCCGCCACGGATGCTCCAACCCCACACTCACCCATCCCCGAACCCGCATCGGCCCTCCCCGACCGCATCACCGTCCTGCTCTTCGACGACCTCCACCTCTCCGAAAGCGACCTCGCCGCCTCCCGCGATGCAGCCCTCAAAGTGCTTCCCGGCGTGCTCAATAGCGGAGCGGACCTCGCCGCGATCCTTGCCGTCTCCGGTAAGGTGAACAGCGGTCTGACGCGCGATCCAGCCAAGCTGCGCGCTGCCCTCGCCGCCCTCCGCCCCCTCACCCTCTTCCACACCTCCGCCGGCGACTGCCCCAGCCTCAACTTCTACCAGGCCGATCTCATCGTCAATCAGCACAACTACACCGCCCTTCAGGACGCCGCCGCGCAGGTGCTCAACTGCAACCCCGGCATCAACCCCCAGACCGATCCCGACCTGCCCCGCCGCCTCGCTGAATCCACTGCGCGCCGAATCGCCGCCCTCGGCGCCCAGGACGCCCAGACCACCCTCTCCAACATCACTGAGGTCGTGCGCCGCCTCGCCGCCATGCCCGGCCAACGCACCGTCCTGCTCGCCTCCGGAGGCTTCCTGCCCCTCGAATCTGAGGCCCGCAGCCTCGAATCCCGGCTCATCGACCTCGCCATCCGTTCGTCCGTCGTCATCAACTCCCTCGACGCACGCGGCCTCTACACCACCAGCGCCACCGCCTCAGAAGAAGTCCACAGCCTCCGCAGCGTCGGCCGCAGCGAATACCGCGAGCAAGCCCTCAAATCCGCCGAAGAATCCCTCGGCGAACTCGCCGACGGCACCGGCGGATCCTTCTTCCACAACAGCAACGACCTCGACGCCGGCTTCACCCAGCTCGCCGCGCCGCCCGAAGTGCTTTACCTTCTCGAACTCCCCATCGACAGCCTCAAACCCGACAACTCCTGGCACCGCCTCAAGGTCACCGTCACCCGCCCCGGCTGCCAGCTGACCGCTCGCAACGGCTACTTCCTTCCCAAACCCCCCAAGGCCAGGAAGTGACGCGCCATCGCAGCCCCGCCATCGGATCACGGAACCTACTAAGGCTCTGGCAAAAGCCCCGCTTTTGTCCCTTTTAGAAGTTGCTGAAGCCCCGCGGACGCGTCCAAGTTCCTCTGCAATCGTTCCATCGCCGAGCCCAAGCACCAAGGCAAAGCACCGCAAGGTGCCAGTCAGCCGCACCACCAGTGCCCGCAAGGGCAGTCCAGCCGCACCACCAGCCCGCAAGGGCAGTCAGCCGCATCACCAGTGCCCGCAAGGGCAGTCAGCCGCATCACCAGTGCCCGCAAGGGCAGTCAGCCGCACCGCAGGTGCCCGCAAGGGCAGTCAGCCGCACCGCAGGTGCCCGCAAGGGCAGTCAGCCGCACCGCAGGTGCCCGCAAGGGCAGTCAGCCGCACCGCAGGTGCCCGCAAGGGCAGTCAGCCGCACCGCAGGTGCCCGCAAGGGCAGTCAGCCGCACCGCAGGTGCTATTCGGCGGGTGTGATCACGATGCTGCGAAACCGCACATGCCCCTTCTCGCTGCCCTGCAGATAAATCGGCCCCGGCTCGCCCTCGTGGCTGTCCACCGCTCCGCCGGTGAGCCCCGGGATCTCCTTCCGGTCGATCACCGTCTTGCCGTTCTCCACCACCGTCACCACCCGCCCCACCAGCGTGATGTCGAAGGTCTGCCACGTATCCGGCGAACGCGGCTGCTCCGGAGTCGGCGCCAGAAACCCATACACCCCGCCCGTGTGATGGCTGGGCGGCTCGCCTTGCGAATCCGTCTCGATCTGCACCTCGTACCGCCCCCGCAGGAAGACCCCGCTGTTGGCATCCTGGCCGCAGTTGAACTCCACATGCAGTTTGAAATCCTGAAACTTCGCCTCGCTCACCAGCTCCGGCCCATGCCCCGGGCTCACCAACAACCCCTTCTCCACCTTCCACCCCGGCTTCCCGTCCTCCGGCGAAAGGCTCCAGCCCTTCAGATTCTTCCCGTCAAACAGCGTGACCGGATCGCCCCAGCGCGGCTCTGCCGCCGCCGTCAGCCTGGGAGCCCGAACCCCCGTCCAGCGCCACGTCTTCCCATCCGGCCCGTTCACCGTCCCCACCAGCCGGCCCCCGTCCAGATCGCCTTCAAACACCAGGTCCTTCTCGCTCCCCTCTTCCTCCTTCGGTGAAACGAACCGCAGCCGCGCCGCCTTCACCTCCGCCACCGGCAGCGGCCGCGCATTCCCCCACCGCCCCACCATCACCGCCTTCAGCGCGCCATTCTCCGCGCGCAGCTCCAGCCACGACGGATACTCCTTGTCAGGCGCCTTCAGCGTCAGGTCCCAACGCCCCAGGTAACCCGCCTTCGCGTCGTTCCCCTTCGCGGCATTCCCCTTCGCCTGCGCCTCGCCCGTCCGCGCCTCGCCCGCCAGCCCCAGACCGGCCAACGGCAGACCGGCCAACACCAACCACGCCACCCCAGCCCAAATCTTCCTCATCCACTTCCCCCGCTCCATCCCTATTCCCTATTCCCTAAACAATCTCCTGCGCCTTCTCGTCCCACCGCACCGGCTTCCCCCGGAAATACGATTCGTTCGCCAGGTGGCACGCCAGCGCCGCATGGTGCCCAAACACCGCGTCCTGCACCACCGGCTTGCGCGACCTTACCGCCTCAAAGAACTTCCACAAATGCGGCCGCTGATCGTCATAGTCATTCCCGGTGAACGTCAGCGCCTCGGCCGCCGGCTCCTGCCCCGGCGCCGGATCGTGCTCGTCATGCCACTGCTTCATATACGCGTTCTTCAGCCGCGCCGGAAACGAATACGCGTAATAGCTCGGCGCCAAATCCACCCCCGCCTGCGGCGTCAGCGACACGCTGAACTCCTTCAGCTCGATCATCCCCTTCGAGCCCTGGAACCGCGTCACCTCTGCCGACTCGCAACCCAGCGACAGCCGCATGTACACCGGCACCCCCGCATACTCAAACAGCGCCGCATGCACATCCGGCATGTTCCGCCCATCCTTCCAGCGATAGATCCCTCCAAACGCCGACACCTTCGCCGGCGCCTCGTTGATCCCCAGCACAAACTGCATCCCGCTGATCAGGTGCACCAGCAGATCTCCCGCCACCCCCGTGCCGTATTCCTTCCAGCATCGCCACCGCGCAAACGCCAGCGGATCAAACCCCTTCTTCGGAGCCGTGCCCTGCCACGTCTCCCAGTCCAGCGTCTGCGGCGACAGGTCCGGCGGCGGCGGATACTCCCATGCCCCCGTGGGATCGTTCCGGCCCATCGTCCCCTCCACCAGGTTCAAATCCCCGATCGCGCCCTTCTCGATCCACTCCCTGGCCTTCGCGCACAACATCGACGACGTGCGCTGCGCCCCGATCTGCACGATCCGGTCCGTCTTCTTCGCCGCCCCCACCATCGCCACCCCGTCCGCCGGCGAATGCGACATCGGCTTCTCGCAGTACACGTCCTTGCCCGCCCCCACCGCGTCCACCACCACCTGCTTGTGCCAGTGGTCCGGCACCGCCACGATGATGGCGTCGATATCCTTCGCCTCCAGCAGTTCCTGGTATCGCCGCGTCGTCCTGATCGGCTTGCCCACGATCTCCCGCGCCAGTTCCTGCCGCCCGTCGTACAAGTCCGCCGCCGCCACGCACTCCACGCCCTTCAGCGCAATCGAAGTAGCCAGCAGGCTCGACCCCTCCATCCCCACTCCCACAATCCCGAACCGCACCCGGTCGCTCGCCGCCCCCTCCGCCGCCGTGGGAATCGCCTCCCCCTCCAGCGGAATCGACCCCGCCATCACCGCCGCTCCCGCCGCCCCCATCGTCGTCTGCATAAACGCCCGCCGCGACAACAACATCTTCGCTCTCTCGCTCACGATCGTGCCTCCCGTTCCGCCGTTCTCACCCGCCCCAGGCAGGCGACCCAGAATACTACCAACCGGCGCCACCGTTGCCCACCCGCAAATCCGCGCCCCTGAAATGCGCCTCCTCCCCACCCAGGGTTGAGTCGCTCTCAAAGGAACCATCCAGAGGAATTAGGGGGAGGGAACTCAGGCTTTCAATGAACCGGCGCTCTCTCTGACCCGCACCGTCAGAAAAATCTTCGCGACAACGGAAATCGTCACCTGCGCAGCCACCCGGTTGCAGCCGCGCCTTTACTTCAGCCCTGTGCGGACCGGGTCAATTCATTCCCCGATCCGCCCCGGGCCACAATCCACTCACACCGACAACGCGTGCAGGTAGTCGTAATCCGCCTTCGCCGCCGCCATCGCCGGCATGTCCGTGAACGGAGGCTCCTGCTCGGAAAAGTAATACTCGATCCCCGCTTCCTTGGCCGCCGCAAAGATCCGCTTGTAATCCACAAACCCGCGCCCCAGCTCCGTCCCCTTCGGCCGCACCGGCCCCGTCAGGTCCGTGGTCGCCGGGCCCTTCATGAAATCCTTGGCGTGAATCATCCGGAACCGGTCCGGATAGCGCTTGAACAACTCCACCGGGTCCATTCCCGCCGCGCTCATCCACCCGCAATCCGCTTCGAACTTCACCAGCGCCGGGTCCGTCCCCTTCTGCAGCAGCTCGTATCCCGTCGTATCTCCATCCACCTTCCGGAACTCGAAATTGTGGTTGTGATACGCGAACTGCAGCCCCGCCGCCTTCGCCTTCTCCCCCAGTGAATTGGCCAGCTCCGCCGTCTTCTTGAAATCGTCCGCGGTCAACTGCGAAAGACTCTTGATCGCATCCCCCATCGACGTGCCCATGGGCTTGGCCACCAGCACCGAGCTCACCGCGTAGTGCGCGCCCAGCGCATTCGCCTCCTCGAACAACGGCCCCGGATCGTCGTTCCCAAACCGCAGATGCGCGCTCGGGCACTTCAGCCCCGCCCCGTCCAGCGCGCTGCGAAATTCCTTCCCCGACAACGGCGCAATCCCCGCCGTCTCCACATACCGGTAGCCGATCTTGGCCAGCGCCGCCAGCGTCCCCGGTGCGTCTTTCTTCAGATCGGCGCCCACCGTGTAAAGCTGAATGCCCGGCGCCACGCCCAGCGGATCGCCCATCATCCACCGCGATCCCGCCATCATCACCGCCGCGCCCGCCAGCCCGCCGCGCTTCAAAAATGTTCGCCTCGTCCCGCTCACGCCGCTCTCCATCCCGCTATTGCCTGATCCCATCCGAGTGCCCTCCACTTCCGTGTCGAATCATAATCCCTGCCCGGAACAAAGGTCTCGGGACACACCCGCATTCCTCGGTCCTGACCCCGGCATCCGGGTGCCGCACAGGTCCGGACAGCCTCACCCTCCGGATATGTGGGAGACCACCAACTTCGACTCTCAGAGCCACCGCTCCCCACCGCTGAAGCAGTCGAAAAGCCGCCCCCCGTTTCTCCTCCCCACCCAACTCCTAACACATTAGGCGATCTCGCTCATCCCCGCCCCCGCCGCGTGAACGGCTCGCGCCGGTCCAGATTCTCCCGGTCCCATCTCGCCGCATCCGCCGCCGCCGCATACGTGCTCTCCAGAAACTTCATCAACACCGCCTCCGGATCGCTCGCCCCCGCCACCTCGGCATAGTTCAGCACAAACTCGCCCATCTGCTTGTTGTAAGCACCCGGCCCCGGAATCACCGCGTCGCTCAGCCCCGCCGGTACCGGCGCCGCATAGGCATAGAACGCCGCCTGCCCATATCCGCCGTTCCCCGGCCACACCCCCGCGCTGATCACCTCGTGCGAATAGGCCTCCGCCTGCACCGGGTCCGCTCCCGCTCGCGGCGGCGCCTTCCGCCCGCTGAACCGCGTCACCGCCAGGTCCATCGACCCCCAGAAAAAATGCACCGGGCTGATCTTTCCGTAGAACTCCGTCGAAAACTTCTTGAACACAAAATCCGACCGCCGCAGCAGGTCCCAGAACCGCTCCACCGGCCCGCGATCGTAACTGGCATGCACGTCGTCCTTGTCAAAGCGAATGGGGTTGGCCAGTTCCACCGGCATCGGATCGAGCTCCACATCCAGTCCCAGCTCCGACAGCATCAGCAGGTAATCGGCATAAAACACCCGCACCGCCTTCGGCACCAGCGCCATGCTCCGCACCGCCCCATTGCTCATCCGGAACAACAGCTCGTGGGCGATGAAATCAAACTCGATCTCCAGCGAATCGCCCTCCGCGGTCTGCATCGGCGTGGTCGTCAGCCCCCGCGCCGTCAGGTGTTGCGTGATGTTCCACCAGTGGTTCTGCAGCGGCGTCAACTCCAGCTGCGTCTTGCCCACGATCTGCAGATACATATGGAGCGTCTCTGCCGTGTCCTTCCACTCGCCCCACTCCAGTGCCGGCCAGGTTCCCCGTTTGCTCGCCATGGTGTCCCACGCTCCTTCGCACCGACGGGGCCGACTCGCTTACCCCCGTCCCTGCTCCGCTACAGCTTACAGACCCGCCGCCCCGCCCGTCCTCAGGCCACTGCGACATTCTTCCCCCCGGCTCTGTTGGTTTCGGTCACACGATGCGCCACGACCATTTCCTCCAGCCGGGACGTTTCCCCACCTGCGCTGCCGCGGCCTTATCGCTTCGATCCACCCCGCCGCCCCATTCTTTCAAGAAAGGTCCGCAAACCACCGCCCGCACATTCTGATTGCACCGGCCGCCGGATCCGTGCGATAACTACGTAGCGCGTAGTAGTACGTACAACGTAGCAGCCAGACGTTGCTTGCAAGGCTCCCAACCCGTGCCCGTTCGCCGATCGGCTTAACCCATCATGATCAGAATCATCGTCAGAAGCATCATCATCATTCCGGCCATCCTCCTCCTCGCTCTGGCCTCCCTGCTGGCCGTGCTCTGGATCGACCACACCCGCCAGACCACGCTACCCGCCCCCACCGGCCCGTTCCCCGTCGGCCGAACCACCACCGTGTGGGTCGACCCCGCCCGCCCCGCCCCGCTGGCGCACCGTTCCGGCGTACCCCGAACCCTCGATGTCTGGATCTGGTACCCCGCCAACTCCGGCCCCGCCGCCTCCGCCGAGTACCTGCCTTCCCCCTGGCGACAGGCCCTCGAGCGCCACTCCGGCGCCCTGCTCACCCACTTCTTTTCCCGCGACCTCTCCCGCGTCCGCACCCACAGCCTCCCCGAACCGCCCGTGTCTCCCCGCCAGCCTTCCTACCCCGTCCTGCTCATGCGCGGCGGCGGCGGCGCCCTCACCGCCAACTACACCACCCTCGCCGAAGACCTCGCCAGCCACGGCTACATCGTCGTCGGCTTCGATGTGCCCTATCGCAGCGTCATCGCCCTCGCTGCCGACGGAACCGCCGTCGCCCGCACCCCCGAAAACAACCTCGACCTGGTCGCCGGTCCGGCAGGCCGAACAGCGCGCCACCCTCCTGCTCGGCGCCTGGACCGCCGACCTCGGATTCGCTCTCGACCGTCTCACCCAGCTCAACGCTTCCGACCCCTCCGGCAGGTTTGGGGGCCGCCTCGACCTCCAGCACATCGGCGTCTTCGGACACTCCCTCGGCGGCGCCACCGCCCTCCAGTTCTGCCACGACGATCCCCGTTGCAAGGCCGGCATCGACGTCGACGGCATGGTCCTCGGCAACGTCGCCAACCAGGGACTCACCAAGCCCTTCATGTTCCTCATGAGCGATCACAGCGGTGAGCCCCAATCCGAAACCCGCCCCATCCAGGCCCGGATCGACGCCCTCTACCGCCGCCTCCCTCCCGACCGTCGCTGGATGATCACCATCGCCGGCGCCGATCATTACGGCTTCAGCGACCCGACCAGAAGCCCCCTCGCATTGAGCATCCTTCAAGCCCTCCGCCACCGCCTCTCCACCCGCCGCCAGATTTCCATCGCCGAACACTACATCCGCGCCTTCTTCGATGTGTACCTCGAAGGCGCCCCGGCCGCCGCCCTTCAGCCCCTGCCCGGCTACCCCGAAGCCCGCTACACTCCCTGACCAGACCCGCGCCCTTCTCCCGCAGCCCCGCACCCAACCGCGTCCCATCCACCCATCCCCCCCGTTCGCCGCCATTGCCCCAACCCCCACCGGCAGGACACTATGGACAGAGGAGATAGACCACCCGCTGATGGATCACGTGAATTACATCCTGGTGCTGCTCATCGGCCTGCTCTGCGCCGTAGCCGCCGTCGCCGGACTCGCGCGCCGCTTCGCCGTTTCCTACCCCATCGTCCTGGTAGTGTTCGGGCTGCTCTGCTCCCTCATACCCCACGTCCCCCGTGTTCCGCTCCCGCCCTCGATGGTCTTTCTGGTTATCCTCCCGCCCCTGCTCTACATCGCCGCGTGGCAAACCTCGTGGCGCGAATTCAGATACAACATCGCCTCCATCTCCAGCCTCGCCGTCTTCCTCGTCTTCTTCACCGCCATCGGTGTCGCCTTCGCCGCCCGGTGGTGGCTCCCCGGCTTCAACTGGCAACTCGGCTTCCTCCTCGGCGCCGTCGTCTCCCCCACCGACGCCGTGGCCGCAACCTCCATCGCCCGCCGCGTCGGCATGCCCCAGCGCATCGTCGACCTGCTCGAAGGCGAAAGCCTCCTCAACGACGCCACCGGCCTGCTCGCCCTTCAATTCGGCGTCGAAATGGTCGTGGAGGGCACCACCCCCACCCTCGCCCGCGGCCTCCTCCAGTTCGCCTGGCTCACCCTCGGCGGCGTGCTCGTCGGCGTGGCCATCGGCACGGTCGTCGTGTGGCTCGAACACTGGGTCGACGACGGCCCCGTGGAAATCGCCCTCTCCCTCATCGTTCCCTATGCCGCCTACCTCGCCGGCGATGCCATCGAGGCCTCCGGCGTCATCGCCGTCGTCGCCTGCGGCCTGCTGGTAAGCCGCCACAGCTCCAGCTTCTTTTCTCCCGGCGTCCGCCTCCAGGCCATCGCCGTCTGGAATGCCCTCGAATTCCTCCTCAACGGCCTGGTCTTCGTCCTCATCGGCCTCCAGCTCCCCTACGTGCTCGCCGGCATTGCGGGCATCAGCCGCCTCCGCCTCCTCCAGGACGCCATCGTCTTTTCCCTCCTCCTGGTCCTGCTCCGCCTGGCCTGGATGTTTCCCGCCGCCCGCGCCGCCTGGTTCGTCCGCAACCGCCTGCTCCACCAGCCATACGACAACCCCGCGCCCAACCAGGTCTTCGTCGTCGGGTGGACCGGCATGCGCGGCGTCGTCGCCCTCGCTGCCGCCAACTCCCTCCCCGACACCCTCAGCGACGGACGCCCCTTCCCCGAGCGCAGCTTCATCATCTTCCTCACCTTCTCCCTCATCCTCGCCACCCTCGTCCTCCAGGGCCTCTCCCTGCCCTGGCTGGTGCGCAAGCTCGGCCTCGCCCAAAGCGACGCCGGCGTCTGCGAAGAAGGCGAAGCCCGCCACATCCTCCTCCGCACCGCCATCGACTTCCTCGGCGAACGCCGAAAATCCGCCACCGGCGAGCACGAAGTCCATCTCTACGAAGACCTCATCCACCAGTACCAGCACAAGATCGATGACATCGATCAGTGCGGCCCCGACGGCAGCGTCCCCCCTGAAGCCTCCTCCGCCCTCACCATGGGCCGGATCCTGCTCGACACCATCCGCAGCGAACGCCAACAGCTCAACCTGCTCCGCGCCGGCGGCAGAATCGGCGACAACGTTCACCGCACCCTCCAGCGCGAACTGGACCTCAGCGAAAGCCGCCTGACCTAGCCCCCAGCCCGCATCCAGCTCGGCTCCGCCATCCTGACCGACCCCGAACGGCGTCGGCGTCTGTCTTCGCCCTCATCCCTGACGACCGAACCCAATTCAGAAACCCGCGTATGTGTGTCGCGTGGTCCGCGCACCCGCCCAACGCCACCTTCCTCACCCACAAACCATCTTTGGCACGATTTCTTTCCCCTTTACGCCATGACCAATAAGGAACGAATGACCCCAGACAATGCTCCCCAGCCCTGAATAACTCCCAGGTCATGTTTGCTCCACATTCAAACTTTTTTGGATTGAGCCAAAACGAATCACGCTATAATCCCGCATCCCTGGAGCCGACCCATGGCTACCTTCACACCCGAATCGGCTGGCCGCGACAACTCGGTCACCGCCCTGCTCCTGGAGCTCAGCGCTGGAAATCGCGACGCCGAAGCCCGCCTCATTCCCCAGGTCTACGCCGAATTGCGCCGCCTCGCCGCCCGCTTCATGCGTGCCGAACGCATCAATCACACCCTCCAGCCCACCGCGCTCGTTAATGAGGCCTACTCCATCCTTGTCCAGCAGCCCCAGGTGCCGTGGCAGAGCCGCACCCACTTCTTCGCCACCGCCGCCCAGCTCATGCGCCACATCCTGGTCGATCACGCCCGCAAGCGCAAAGCCGCCAAGCGCGGCGGACTTCAACAGCAGGTCACCCTCGACGACGCCATCCTTCCCACCCGCAACGAGACCGTCGACGTCCTGGTTCTCCACGACGCCCTCGAACACCTCAACCAGTTCGACTCGCGCCAGGCGCGCATCGTCGAACTCCACTTCTTCGGCGGCCTCAACTTTGAAGAAATCGCCGGCGTCCTCGACGTTTCTGAACGTACCGTCAAGCGCGACTGGAGCATGGCCCGGGCCTGGCTCAAAGGAGAGCTGTCCTCCAAGCCATGACTCCCGAACTCTATCAGCGCCTCAAACCCCTCTACGACGCCGCCCTCGACCTTGAAAAGGAACAGCGCGCCCTCTACGTCTCCCAGGCCTGCGGAGATGACCGCGAACTGCGCGAGAACCTCGAAGCCCTCCTCGCCGCCGGCGATGACGGCCCCGGGCCCCTCGACGCCCCGCTCGTCAATCTCCGCGACCTCTATCCCGTAACCCCGAGGACCCTGGCCGATGGCCAGCTCCTGCTCGGCCGGTTCCGAATCGTGCGCCTCCTCGGCGTCGGCGGCATGGGCGAAGTCTACGAGGCCGAAGACCTCTTCCTCCGCGGCGTTAACGTCGCCCTCAAAACCATCCTCCCCCACGTCGCCACCGATCCCGGCCTGCAGAAACGCTTCGAGAACGAGGTCCTGCTCGCGCGCGAAGTCACCCACCCCAACCTCTGCCCCATCCACACCATCTTCCATTGCGACGACCCGCCCCCCGGATTCCTCTTCCTCACCATGAAGCTGCTTCCCGGCACCGTCCTCGCCGCCCGCCTCCAGCAGCCTCCGCCCATCACCACCGCAGAAGCCATGGCCATTCTCCGCCAGGCCTCCCTCGGCCTCGCCGCCATCCACGCCGCCGGCATCATCCATCGCGACATCAAGTCGAACAACATCATGGTCGACGGCACCGGCCCCGACTGCCGCCTCTGGATCACCGACTTCGGCCTCGCCCGCGCCTTCGAAAACGAAACCACCCTGTCCACATCGGGAGCCGTGGCCGGTACCCCCGGATACGTCGCCCCCGAAATGTTCGCCGCCTTCCCCCCCTCCGAAGCCAGCGACCTGTTCGCCCTCGGCGTCGTCCTCCATGAAGTCTTCACCGGCCAGAAACCCGCTCCCCTTCCCGGCACCCACTCCGTAGCCGTCAGCTCCCGCCTCTCCACCTCCAGGGTCCCCGCCCTCGCCGTCCGCCTCATCACCGGCTGCCTTCACGACGATCCCCAGCACCGCTGCGCAGCCTTCGCTGAAGCCCTCGAATCCATCGACTCCAGGCTCGATCGAAGCCGCTACGGCCTCTCTCCGCAGCATTTCTGGACCCGGCGACGCGTCCTGATCGCCGCCGGCGCCTGCTTCGGAGCCAGCGTCGGAGCCACCTGGTGGAAATGGGACGGCGTCGAAAATGCCCTCCACCCCCTGCCCTCCAAACGCTTCGTCGCCATCCTCAATTGGCCGCAGAGCTCCGATCCCCGCATCGCCCCCATCCTCAATGGAGCACTCACCGCCATCAAGGTGGAGCTCGCCCGCTTCGAGGCCTCCGACCGCAACCTCTTCGTCGCCTCCCCTGACGATCTCGGCACCCAGACCCCCGGGAGCAGTCAGCTCAAGGACATTTGCGACTCCCTCGGCGCAAACCTCGCCCTCGCCGCCACCGGCATCCCCGGCGCCAGGAATTTCACCGTCCTGCTCCGCCTCGTCGATGCCGCCTCCGGCCTCCCCCTGCGCCAGCGAACCCTCGACATCTCCCTCGCCGCCATTACCTCCCTCCCGCAGCGGGCGGTGGAGGCCGCTTCCGCCCTGCTCGGCCTCCACCACTCCCAGTCCGAGCCCCCATCCGCCGAGCCCGGCACCCAGTCCTCCACCGCCTTCATCGCCTTTCAGGCCGCCGAGACCCTGGTTAAAGAACACAACGACACCGGCCTTGAACCCGCCATCGAGAAATACAAGCAGGCCCTCGACGTCGACCCCCGCTTCGCCGAGGCATACGCCCGCCTCGCCGCGGCCTACTGCCGCTTCGGCCTGGTGAAGCACGATCCCGCCGCCTTCGATCTCGCCCGCAGAAACTGCCAGGCCGCCCTCCGCCTCAATCCAACCCTCGCCTCCATCCACATCGCCATGGCCGCCGTTCTTCAGGACACCGGGGACAGCGCGGGCGCTTTGAAGGAATATGACAAGGGAATCGCCCTCGACCCTTCCAACGCCAGCGCCGTTGTCTGGCAGGCCCAGCTCTACAACGGCCTCAATCGCTGGAAAGACGCTGAATCAGCGCTGAGGAAACTGCTCGACGAACGGCCCAACAACTGGCTCGCCTACAACGAGCTCGGCTACACCTTCAACAGCCAGGGAAAATATGCCGAAGCCATTCGCCAGTACCAGGCCGCCTGCGTGGCCGCTCCCGGCTTCGCCATGGCCCACAGCAACCTTGGCGCCGTCCTGGCTCAACTCGGCCGCTTCGCCGAAGCCGTCCCTCACCTCAAAAAGAGCTTCGAATTGCACCCCAACCCCCTCGCCGCTTCCAATCTGTCCGGCGCCCTGCGCGGCCTTGGCAAGCCCCAGGAAGCCCTCCCCTTCGCCCTCAAAGCCACCGAACTCGATCCCGGAGACGATTGGAACTGGCTCGAACTCGCCGACTGCTATTCCTCTCTGCCCGGCCGCCAGAGCGCCGCGAAAAATGCCTGGGGCCAAGCCGCTGATGCCGCTCAACACCTCCTGGCCACCAACCCCTCCGATGGCCCCTCCTGGATGCGCTTCGCGCTATACAAGGTGAAGACTGGCGCCCCGCAGAACGCGCTTGCCCACATCAAGAAAGCCGAGACCCTCGGCGCCGGAGACATGGACTCCCAGCTCATCAAGGCCAGAACCCTTGAATCGCTGGGACACCGCGACGACGCCCTCGACACCCTCAAAGCTTGCTTTCTAAGGGGCGCCACCCTTTACCAGGTATCAAACGCTCCCGACCTGCGAACGCTCCAGAAGGATCCGCGCTATCGCAAGCTTCTTGAGATCACTCCTGCCGCCAAAGAAGTGACTTAGCCAGACCGACATCTTCGAGGGGGTCAACTAACGTGAAGATCTTCAAGTATCTAGTCCTCGCAGTCTGCCCCGCGCTACTCGCGCTGGCCGGCTGCAACACGCAAAAACCCGTTCCCGTTGCTCCCCGGCCGCCAACGGTTTTGAAAATGCCCCAGAGCCTGCAGGGCGGTTACGTCGATGGCGGTGATACGCTCCAGTGGGCACCTACCGGCGAGGCCTTTGAAATCTACTGGAATGGGCCCAGCCCCTGTTCCTCAACCGACAGCATGACCAGTAACGGTACCAACCCCGTAACTTGCCATACCCTCTATGGAGGTGGGTTGGGCGGTAACTTTGTCTACGACGTAGACGTTCCAAATAAGCCCACCGCGCCAAGCCACACTGGCGTATACATGATGCACGTCGGACAATGCACCCAGTGCCCCGGCTCTGCCGCGCCACCTCCAGGTACGCCCCCAACTACAACGGCGCCTCACGCGAATGCCGCATCGGCCATCGTCGTCAACAAAGATGATGAGGTTCGGATTTCATGCCCGGCTTCGGGCAGCCAGACGAAGGTCGAGTCTCCAACCGGGCCGGCCGGACTCAATAAAGGTGACGAGGTCGCTTTTAAATTCAAGGGCAGGAACCCCATCCCCCCCTTGCACCAATTCACTATCCAGTTCGATGATCATGGTTACTGCTCGAACCTCAAAACGGGTTACATCCAGGATGAGGGCCCATCCTGCATAATTGCAAAAGCCGCGACGACTGGGACTTACCACGTCACATCAGCCGCCTGCAGTGATGCCACCGCCAGTCTGAAAACTCAATAACCAACCTCTGCTATCCAGATCACCCACCCACCGGCCCGGAGACCATTCATCTCCGGGCCGCTTCTACCTTCCTCCGCAAGCGCCCCACCTCCCCAACCTGAACCTCTCGCGTCCGGCCCCGATAACTACCCGCCCTGTGCCACACCTGTTGGTCCTATCAATCTATAAGCCCAAAAAGTTCTACACCATAACTAATTCCCGAACTAATCCCCTCCTTACAATCAGTCATATCTCCCTCCCCCCTCCACTTACCTCCACCGAAATTTCCCTATCCTCCACAACTCCGTGAGAAAATAAGTCACCCATTATTGTTACTAGATCGTCGGGGGTAATACCTTTCACCTTCATTCGCAGTTGAACGCCTGTGAAGGGCCTGAAAACTAAACTGCGGGCGGGTAAATGACTGCCGGAAAAGCTGTCAAACTCAGTGGTTTCATCACTAACTTGAGTTGTCTTCTGTGGCTGGCACTTATGCTCGCCGCCGCTTACTCTTTGTCCGCCGAAACCGCCCCTTCCTCTCCCCTGCCGACTCTCCATGCGATTCGTTCGCTTAACCCGGGACCAGGCGGGCAAAGGGCTTCCCGTCGCCTTTGAAGCCACCGTCACCTACTACATCAAGAATCAAATCGACCTCTTCGTTCAGGACGGCGACGACGCCGTCTACGTCGAAGCCAAAACCAATGAAAACCTCGTCCCCGGCGATCGCGTCCTGGTGCGCGGCAAAACCCGCGCCAGCTTCAGCGTCGATGTCCTCGGCGAAAACATCACCCTCCTCCACCACGGCGCCCCGCCCGACCCCGTCCAGGCCAGCTTCGCCTCCCTCATTCGCGCCCAGCTCGACTGCATGCGCGTCACCGTGCGCGCCACCGTGCGCAGTGCTGACACCGTCAACTTCGGAACCATGCACGGCACCTATCTCCGCCTCCTCATGGACGGCGGCACCGTCGACGCCATCGTCGGCGAAACCGGCACCGGCAAACTTGATGACCTGCTCGACAGCGACGTCGAAGTTACCGGCGTAGTCTCGGGAAAATTCGACAGCAAAATGCAGCTCACCGGAATCCTGCTCGAGGTGCCTTTGCTCTCCGGCGTCAAGGTCCTCAAAGCCGCCGGCGCCAGCCTCGATGCGCTCCCCTTCACTCCCATGGACCAGGTCCTCTCCGGCTCCTTCGCCCACGACCAGTCCACCCGGGTTCGCGTCCGGGGAAGCATCACCTACTACCAGCCCGGTTACGCGGTCGTCCTTCAGAACGGTTCGGAGAGCCTGTGGATCTCAACCCGTTCCAGCATTCCCCTTCGCGTCGGAGACGTCGCCGTAGCCACCGGCTTTCCCGATGCCCGCCAGGGCTTCCTTGCCCTCGACGATGGCCACATCCAGGACACCAACATCTACGATCCCATCCCGCCCCAGCCCTCCACCTGGAGACAGCTCTCCACCTGGAACAGCGGCGATCCCGACGGCCATCAGAACGACCTCGTCTCCTTCGAAGGCAAAGTCGTCACCGCCGTCCGCGAAGGCTCCCAGGATGAGTTCGTCCTCGATTCAGACGGCAAGCTCTTCACCGCCATCTACCGCCATCCCTCCAACCGCCGCCTCCGCCCCATGCTCCACATCTCCCCCGGCTCCGGGGTGCGCGTCACCGGCATCTGCATGATCGTCCAGGGCGATTCCGTAGACCCCACCGAAAAAGAAGTCCCGTTCAACATCCTGCTTCGCTCCCTCGACGACGTCGCCGTCGTGGCTCCCCCGTCCATGCTCAATATCCGGAACCTCCTCCTGCTCGCCGGCATCCTGCTCGTTCTTCTCTTCGTGGCCGGAGCCAGAAGCTGGATCATGGAACGCAAAATCCGCCAGCAAAACGCCAAGGTGGCCCTCGTCGAACGCCGCCGCAGCCGCATCCTCGAGGACATCAACGCCTCCCGCCCCCTCAACGAAATCCTCGAGAAAATTACCGAGCTCGTCTCCTTCAAGCTCGGCGGCGCTCCCTGCTGGTGCCAGATCTCCGACGAGCCCTACGTGGGAAACTGCCCCAGCGGTCTGGCCGCCTTCCGCGTTTTAGACGCACCAATCACATCCCGCACCGGCCAGTCCATCGGCTCCATCTTCGCCGCCTTCGACCCCCTTACCACTCCCCGCGATTATGAAGCCGAAACCGTCTCCACCGCGGCGTCGCAGGCCAAGCTGGCTATCGAGACCCGCCACATCTATACCGAATTGACCCACCGTTCCGAATACGACCTCCTCACCGACGTCCACAATCGCTTCGCCCTCGATCGCCAGTTCGGCCAGGCCATTGACGCTGCCCGCCACACCGAGTCCCTGGTCGGACTCGTCTACCTCGACCTCAATGACTTCAAGCTGGTCAACGATCAGTACGGTCATCGCGTCGGCGACCTCTACCTCCAGGAAGTGGCCGCCCGCATGAAGCGTCAGCTCCGCGCCGCCGACATCCTCGCCCGCCTCGGTGGAGACGAATTCGCCGTCCTCCTCCCCGATGTCCGCAAACGCAACGAAGTGGAAGAAATTGCCGTCCGCCTGGAGCGCTGCCTCGACGAGCCCTTCTATCTCGAAGGCCATTCCATCTTCGGCTCCGCCAGCATCGGCATCGCCGTCTACCCCGAAGATGGGTCCACCAAGGCCAGCGTGCTCAGCGCCGCCGACGCCGCCATGTACGTCAACAAGCACATCCGCCGCGAAAGCCGTACCGATCCACGCTTCGGCGCCTGATCCCGCCGCCTCCGCGTTCAAGTTCAGTTACGCCCTACGCCGGCTCCGTCTCTTAGCTGCAGCCCTCACGCACCCGCGGCGTCTTCAAACCGGTGCCCCGCGCTCCCTGTTGTCACGTCGAACCCCGCCAGCAATGCCGTCGCAGCGAACAGCAGCGTGTCGCCCACGTAGTTGATCCCTTCCACTGCCAGCGGCGAACGGATCTCCGTCATCAATATCGGAACGTAGAAAAACACCGTGAGCAGAAACAGCACCGTGCCCGCTGCGGCTGCGGCCATCCGTCGCGTACGCGGAATCATCAGTCCCGCTCCCGCCACCAGCAGCGTTGCTCCCACCACGTACGAAATCAGCGCCGGCGCCGGTATCCACGCCGGCGTCATCTTTTCCAGCGGAACCCCCGGCACGAACAGCGGAAACAGAAAGTGCTCGATCGCGTAGAAGACCAACGTACACGCCACAATCAAACGGCCCGCGCCCATCAGCGCCGCGCCCGCCGCCCGTCCCCACACGCTCCCCGCCAGCACCATCGCGCCTCCCGCAAAGGCCGTTTCGCGCACCGTGAGCGTCCAGAACAGCCGCTCATGCAAGTGCTTGGGCACTCCCGGCAGATCCATGGTCGCCACGATGATCAGGAAAAACAGCGCCAGCAGGCACCCCGACCAGCGCACGCAACGCCACCCGATAAAGCTGATTGCCGCCGCCAGCAGCGCCGCGCCCACAAAGTAAGTCCAGAACAACGCTCCCGGAATCCAGTGCGGAACAATCCCCGCCAGGTCGCGCGCCGCCAGAAAATGTTCCGCCGCGAAGATCGCCAGCGCCGTGGCTTCAAACACCGGCCCCAGCACCAGCACCCTGCCCGCACCGGAAGCCGCCGCAAACCGTCCCCGCACAAAATAGAGCCCGGCTGCGAACGCAGCGATCCCCGCCCCCATCATTCCCCAGGTCTCTAAACTCATAGATGGCTCCCAGCCTCTTGAATGGCGTTTGTCCATTCTAGTCTCGCCATCATTGAGCCACGCCGCCCCAATTGCGCCCCCAAATCGCTTCGACCTCGAAACCATGCGACTGGTCCCCGTGATCATCAACGCCCGCAACTGACCAGGTGGTCAGTGACAGCGGAACCCGCAATTTTTAAGCCCTGCCCCGGAAATCCGGCTCCGCGTGCGACCGCAACAGCTCCCCTTACGCGTGCGATCCGCTCTCGCCCAGCTGCGCCGGACCTGACCACCCCCTCTGGAAACGCAAGCTAACGCTCCACAGGTTCACCATCCTCGACCACGCCGCGGTCATCTATCGCAACCAGCTCTGGGGCCTCATCGACGACGAGCTCGCCGCCAGAGGCCTTCGCCGCCGCCTTCGCCTCGCCCTGCCGCACTGCCTCTCCGTGTTGCACGCCCCCGCATCCAGCCGCCTCGTGGCATGCCTCCAGCAATCCATCATCGACAAATTCGGCCAGGGCCTCAAACTGCGGTCATGCCCCGAGCCCATGGGCCTGCCCCCCTTCGTGCTCCGCATGGTCTGGCACCGCCAGCGCGACAACGACCCCGCTCACATCTGGCTTCGCAAGCTCATCGCCGCCGAGCTCGCCGCTTAGAACCCCGGGCCCCGCGGCCCTGCGGTCGCCTTCTCATATTCGCAACCACACGCTGGCCGCCGCTTACCTCGACCGCCGCACCGCCCTTATCTTTCCGCTCTTCCCGCCCCCGCAGAAAAACTGGCCCCTCCCATCCGACTCCAGCCCCGACACGTAAATCCCCTCCGGCATCTCCAGCTTCTCCAGCACCTCGCCGCTCTGCGCATCGACATGCCTCAGGTCGCTCTCGTCCCCCTCCCACGTCGCGTGCCACAGCTCCCCTTCCACCCAGGTCACGCCGGTGACAAACCGGTCCGACTCGATGGTGCGAACAATCGCTCCGCTCTCCGGATCGATCTGGTGAATCTTCCGGCCCCGGTAATTGCCCACCCACAGCCATCCCTCCGCCCACGTCAGTCCCGAATCGCCGCCCCCCGCCGGCGCCGGAATCGTCGCCACCACCTCGCCGCTTTTCGGATCGATCTTCTGGATCCGGTCCTCCGCGATTTGATACAGGTGCTTGCCGTCGAATGCCGTTCCCGCGTGCGCCGCCACATCGATCGTGCGCACCGCGTCCCCGCTCTCCGGATCAAACGCATTCAGCCTGTCGCCCGACGCAAACCACACACGCTCGCCGTCATAGGTCACCCCGTCCACCCGGTCCGCCCCCGGAAACGGGCCATACTCACGAACAATTGCAGCTCTCGATCCCCTCATATCACCACCCTAATCAATTGGCAGCGGAGCGGGGAGTAACAACGTCGTCGTGAATCCCGGCAGCGGCGGAGTCACCCACCGTCGCGCCCGCGCCCTGCCAAACGACTGAACCTTTCCCGCCGCCGCCAGCGCATCAAGCGCCCTTTGCACCGTGCGCTGGCTGGCTCCCAGCGCAATCGCCAGCGCCGAACTCGACCACGCTTCGCCATCGGCGAGAAATGCCAGCACCGCGCCATTCTCATCCTCCACCGGCCGCGCCAGCACCACCACCTCGCAACCCCCTCGCGCCTCCAGAACATAACCCCGCTTGGTCGCCGCCACATCCGCCAGCGGGGCCAGCATCTTGCGCAGACGCCCCATCTCCACGCGCAGCCGGATGCGATGCGACTCATCCACAAACCTCGCGCCAAACGCCCGCTTCAGCAGCTGCTCCCTCGTTGCATCGCCCGGCCACGCTTCGCCCAGCGCCCGCGCCAGCGCGAACAAAACCGGCCGCGTCATCAGCGAAACCACCGCCCGCGCATCGCGCACTGCATTCCGGCACGCGTCCACAATCAGCGCTCCGGACGCCGGCAGCGACTCCACCTCCGCCAGCAGCAGCGGCCGCTCCTCGCCCCGCGCCAGCAGCCGCGCCGCCGGCGTGCTCAATACCTGCGCCGCCCTCTCCACCTCCGCCAGCAACGCCGGAATACCCGCCTGCCGCGCCGCCCTCTCTGCGCGAATCAGCGCCGCCCCCGCCGCCTCCGTCCGTATGCGCCGCATCGCAATCCCCGCAACTACCAGCTCGTGCACGGTTGTCGAGACCGGCGGAACCTGCGCCGGATCGAGCTCGCCCAGCATTGCCTCCGCCTCATCCAGGCGTCCGATCAGCACCAGCCGCCGTATCGCGAGATACCGCGCCAGCGCCGCGTTCAACCTGTCTCCGTGCCGTTCCAGAACCACCCGCGCCGCATCCAGCGACTTCTCCGGCCAGCCCAGGTCGCGCGATGCCAGCGCAATCTCCGCCTCCGCCACCACGCATCGCGCCCGCGCCACCGTCTCCTTGGGACTGAACGCGCGCTGCGCCGATCGCAGCAGCACCCGCGCCCGCGCAAAATCTCCCAGCTGCGCAATCGCTATGCCTCTCAGCGCCAGCGCTGCTGCATCCTCGCGCAGCGCCACCCGCTTCAGCGCCCCCAGAGGATCGCCTCTCACCAGCGCGCGGGCCGCCGCTGTTATCAGTGAATCCATCCCAATCCCGTCACACTTGTCACTCCCCGCCTTCTGGGCCGCGGCATCAGTATGTATATGACCACGATCTACCCGGTCATTTCGAGATCGCGAACCACGGTGAAATGCAAAGGAGAATTCACATGGCAACAAGCCCCGAAACAGCACAGCAACACCGGCATGGTTTTTTCCCCGCCAACACACCCCCCATCGTGTCGCAACACGAGTGGGATACCGCGCGCGAACAGCTCCTCGCCAAAGAGAAAGCCTTCACCCGCTCCCGCGACGCCCTGGCCGCTGAACGCCGCCGCATGCCCTGGATGGCCGTCGAAAAGAATTACGAGTTCGATGGCCCCCACGGCAAACTCACCCTCCTCGATCTGTTCGAAGACCGCCGCCAGCTCGTCGTCTATCGCGCCTTCTTCGAGCCCGGAGTCTTCGGCTGGCCCGATCACGCCTGCCGCGGATGCTCCCTCGGCGCCGATCAGGTCTCCAATCTCGCCCACCTCAACGCCCGCGACACCACCCTCGCCTACGCCTCCCGCGCCCCCCAGGCCGACATCGCCCGCCTCAAGGACCGCATGGGATGGCAAATGCCCTGGTACACCATCACCGATTCCTTCGATGTAGACTTCGGCGTCGATCAATGGCACGGCCACAATGCCTTCATCCGCGACGGCGACCGCGTGTTTCGCACTTACTTCATCAACAACCGCGGCGACGAGGCCATGGGCAGCGTATGGAGTTACCTCGATATGACCGCTCTCGGCCGTCAGGAGCTGTGGGAGGATTCACCCCAGGGCTATCCCCAGACCCCGACCTATAAGTGGTGGAACTGGCACGATAGCTACAACGCCGAAGCCGCGCCAAATCAGAAGTGGGTCGAAGTCTCCACCGCTGGCGAAGCCGCTTTTCGAAAAGACAGCCAGAAACCAAGCGAGAACTAAACGCAGCGCCGACAGCACGCGCTCGATCTCCCCGGCTCGTCCTGCAACGCCTCCCCCGCCGGCCTGTCGAGCGCGCCCTCGCCACGCACCCTGACCACTCCACTGAAAGCAAAATAGCGGAGACAACAACGCATGACGCACCTCCCCTCTCTCGCCGTGAGTTTCAAGCCCTGCATCGGCCCCCGCATCCGCCCCGCCGTCACGCCCGCGCCAGCCTCCCCTTGCGCGTTCATCACCGTCACTGCTCTGCTCTTCGCCGCCAGTTCGGTGCTGACCATCATCGACTGCCTGTCCATGTCGTCGATGCCGCGCATGCCCATGCCCGGCGGCTGGTCCATGTCCATGATGTGGATGATGATGCCAGGACAAACTTTCACCGCCGCCACCGCGTCGTTCCTCACCATGTGGATATTCATGATGATGGCGATGATGATGCCGTCTCTTGCTCCCCTGCTGTGGCGCTACCGCCAGGCGCTCCCCTCCGGCCGCCACTCGCGTCCCGGCCTTCAAACCCTGCTGGCCGCCCTCGGCTACCACGTCGTCTGGGCCCTGTTCGGATTGGCCGTCTTTCCGTGCGGCATCGTCCTCGCGTCTGCCGAAATGCAATCCCCGCCCCTGGCTCGCGCGGTCCCGCTCGCGACATCCGTCATCGTCCTCGCCGCCGGCGCCGTCCAGCTCACCGCGTGGAAGGCGCGGCACCTTGCCCGCTGCCGCGAAACCCCCGCCTGCGAACACCACCCGCTGCCCACCCCCGCCACCGCCTGGAAACATGGCCTCCGCATCGGCCTTCACTGCGGCCTGAGCTGCGCCAATCTGACCGCGATCCTCCTGGCGGTTGGAGTCATGGACCTTTCCGCCATGGCCCTCGTAACCGCCGCCATCACCGCCGAACGCCTCGCCCCCGCACCCCGCCGCGTCGCGCCCGCTATCGGTGCCGCTGCCATCATCGCCGGGTTAGTGATGTTCGCGCGCGCCGCAGGCCTCCATCCCATCCCCGCCCTGAGAACCCAATAGCCACCACCATCTCCATGCGCCCGGGCCCCCGGGCAAGTCGCCGCCGGCGGCTATTGAAGGATCATTTATACTTCTCCCACAACCCTCGCCCAAAACTCTCTCCTGTAGAGCTTGGTGTCCCGGGTTATTCCAGTCAATCTCAGCGGTCTGCGAAGCGGCGATATGGATGAGCTTTCCCCGGGTGGGGACAAGGCAGATGTTCCGGGAGAAACAGCGTCTCGCATTGCGCCAGCGGATCGCCCTTCAGATCCCCTCGCTGCTCCGTGGGATTCCGGAGAAACCATCATCGCCTCCGCGCCGCCGCGGCCCGCCTCCGGCCCCTCTCTCCCCGGCCAGTCCATCGTTGCCCAAACCCCCGCCCACCGCAGCCCTCCTCCTCAAACCCCGCCCGCCTACAGCCACGGCGCAGCCCTCCTCGCACCCGGCACCGTGCTCGGCAGCCGCTACGAAATCCTTCAGCTCCTCGGCGAGGGCGGCATGGGGGCCGTCTACAAGGCCGCCGACCGCGAAGTCGATCGCATCGTGGCCCTGAAAGTCATCCGGCCCGAAATGGCCGCGAACCCCGAGATCCTCGCCCGCTTCAAACAGGAGCTCCTGCTCTCCTCCCAGGTCACTCATCGCAACGTCATCCGCATCTACGACCTCGGCGAAGCCGGCGGAGTGAAGTTCATCACCATGGAATTCCTCGAGGGCCAAAACCTCCATCAGATCCTCAGGGAAAAAAAGAAACTGGAAGTCGCCGAAGCCGTCGACATCATGGAACAGGCCGCCGCCGGCCTCGCTGCCGCCCACCATCAGGGCATCATCCACCGCGATCTAAAGCCCGGCAACATCATGCGCGACAACAGCGGCCGCGTCGTCGTCATGGACTTTGGATTGGCCCGCACCTTCGCCGGCGACGGCATGACCCAGACCGGCGCCATGCTCGGCACCATCGAATACATGTCCCCCGAGCAGGCGCAGGGCATGGATGTAAAAGCCAGCTCCGACATCTTCACCGCCGGCCTCATCCTCTATGAACTGCTCGCCGGCGTCACGCCCTTCTATGCCGAGAGCGCCATTGCCAGCCTCCTCAAGCGCACCCAGCAGCGCGCCGCGCCCCTCACCGATATCGACAGAACCATCCCCGGCCCACTGAGCAATATCGTCGCCCGCTGCCTTGAAAAAGATCCCGCTCGCCGCTACCAGAGCGCTGAAGAACTCGACGCCGATCTCCGCGCCTGGCAAGGCAAAGGCGCCAAAACCAAAGTGTCCGCGCCCGCGCGCGTGCTGCGCATCAGCAGCACCCGGCGGCTTCCGTGGAAGATGGTTGCCGTCGCGGCACTGTTAGTCGTCGCCATCGCAGCCGCCATCGCCTGGTACGTCATCGCCCGGCGCCAGGCCGCCAAATCACTCGCCCACGCCCCCGTCTCCGTTCTGGTGGGCGACTTCGCCAACCACACCGGCGACCCCGTCTTCGATGACACCCTCGAGCCAATGCTCGGCGTCGCATTGGAAGGCGCCAGCTTCATCAACGCCTACAGCCGCGGCGATGCCCGCAAGGTAGCCAAAAAACTCCCCAACCCCACCGACAAGCTCGACGAGCAGTCCGCCCGCCTGGTCGCCGTCAATCAGAGCGTCAATGCCGTCATCACCGGCGACGTCAGCCTCCGCGGCGACAAGTACGACATCTCCGCCATCGCCCTCGACGCCGTCAGCGGCAACGTCCTCGCCAGGTCCGACGTCACCGTCGACAACAAGCAGCAAATCCTTAGCGGCCTTCCCAAGCTCGCCGAACCCATTCTCAAGGCCCTCGGCGACACCACGCCCGCATCGCTCCAGTTTGATAGAGTCAGCGGCGGATTCACTGCCGCATCCCTTGAAGCCGTTCACCAGGACGCGCTCGGCGTCGAAGAACAATTCGCCGGCAAATTTCAGGATGCCTTTAACTCCTTCCAGAAAGCCGCCGAGCTCGATCCCAACTTCGCCCGCGCATACACCGGCATGGCCGCCATGGCGCGTAACCTCGGCCGCCCCGGCGACGCCGCCAAATACATGCAACTGGCCATGCAACACGTCGATCGCATGACCGAACGCGAAGTGTTTCGCAACCGCGGCCTCGAAGACCTCACCAAGGGAGACTGGCAAAACTGCGTCAAGGAATACACCCAGCTCGTCACTCACTTCCCCGCCGACCGCGTCGGTCAAAACAACCTCGCCTCCTGCTACACGCAATTGCGCAACGCCCCACTGGCCCTTGAAGCCGCCCGCCGCGCGGTCGAAATCGTTCCCCGCGGAGTAGGGCAGCGCCTCAATCTCGGTTTCATCAGTGCCTTCGCCGGCGATTTCGCGGGCAGCGAAAAAGAAGCCCGCACCGCGCTCGACATCAGCCCCTCCATCGCGCAGGGGTTCCTCGTGCTCGCCGAAGCCCAGCTCGGGCAGGGCCAGGTCGACAAGGCCGCCGCCTCCTACCACGAACTCGAAAAGCTTGGCCCCCTCGGCATATCCACCGCGGCCGACGGGCTCGCTGACCTCGCCGCCTGGCAGGGAAAATACGAAGACGCAGCCGTCATCCTCCTCAAAGGCGCCGCCGCCGATGTGGCCGCCAAAATGCCCGACAACGCCGCCCGCAAATATGCCGCGCTGGCCAGCCTCGATGAATTGGAAGGCCACCACGCCCCCGCGCTGTCAGACATCTCCAAGGCCCTGGCCAACAGCCAGTCCGTCCAGATCCAGTTCCTCGCCGCCAGGGTCTACGTCGATGCAGGAGACATCGCCAAAGCACAAAAGCTGGCCGCCGCTCTCTCTGCCCAATCCTCGAGTGAGCCACAGGCTTACGGCAAGATCATCACCGGATTGATCGCGCTCAATCGCAAAGATACCCGCGAAGCCATCAAGCAGATCACGGCTGCAAACACCCTGCTCGACACCTGGATCGGCCGCTTTGAGCTGGGACGCGCCTACTTCGAAGCAGGGGCCTTCAAAGAAGCGGATGCGGAATTCGATCAGTGCGTAAAGAGGCGCGGCGAAGCCATCGAGTTATTCATGGATAACGTGCCCACTTACAGCTATCTTCCGCCGGTGTATTACTACCAGGGCCGTGACCGCCAGGAAATGAAGACCCCGGGCTTCGCCGACTCCTACAAGACTTATCTCGCCATCCGCGGCCAGTCGCCCGACGATCCACTCGTTCCCGAAATCCGCCGCCGCATCGCCCCGTAACCCGAGCGCCAGCGAACCACGGCCGGCACGCCTCGCCTAGTTAGCCTTTCCCGAAAGCGTCACCGTCTGCGTGCCTCCGCCGGATTGCGCATTGTCCACCACCTTCAGGCTGGCGCTGAATGTGCCCGTAGCCGCCGGCGTGAACTTCACCGCGATGGTGCACTTGCCCCCCGCCGCCAGTGAACTCCCGCAGTTATTGCTCTGGGCAAAGCTCGCCGCGTTCGTGCCCGTCACGCTGATCCCTGTGCCGCTTAACATCAGCGGCGTCCCTCCCGGATTACTCAGTGTCACATTCACCGTGCTGCTGGTTCCGTGCTTCACCGTTCCAAAGTTCACGCTCGCCGGGCTCAGACTGACCAGCGGGTCAATCACCAGGGCGCTCAGCGTCACCGCCTGCGGGCTTCCCGGCGCATTGTCTGTGATCATCAGCGTCGCAGTCTGCGGCGTGTAGAACGGGCCCGCGACAAACGCAATCGTAATCGCGCAGCTCTTTCCCGCCGCCAGCGGTGTCGGGCAAAGACTCAACGCCACAAATTCGTTCGAGTTCCCGCCCTTCACAATCGAAATGAACGGCTGCGTAATCGTCACCGGAGCTGTTCCCGCATTGGTCACAGTAACGGTCCTGGTGGTGATGCTTCCCTGGTACACCGTGCCATAGTCGATGCTTGACACCGACACATTCACCAGCGGACCCGTCGCGTTCACCGTCTTCACCACCTGCGGCGCCCCCAGGTAATTCGCGTTGCCCGCCTGGTTGGCAATCACCGAGCACGTCCCCGTGCTGTTGGTCATCGTGTAGGTCGCGCCCGCATTGCTGCACGCCCCCGCGCTCGTAAACGTCACCGCGTTCCCGCTCGCGCCGCCCGTCGCCGCCACTGTGAAGATGCTCTTGTAAGCCGCCGACGACGGAGGATTGATGACGAACGTGATCGCCTGGCCCAGCTGCGTCGCGGCCACCGTCTTTGTCACCTGCGTCGCCGCGGCGTAATTGGTATTACCCGCCTGGCTCGCTGTCACCGTGCACATACCCGTCCCGCCCGTCATTGTGTAAACCGGCCCGACGTTGCTGCACACTCCTCCGCTCGTAAACGTCACCGCGTTCCCGCTTGCGCCGCCCGTCGCCGCCACTGTGAAGATGCTCTTGTAAGCCGCCGACGCCGGAGGATTAATAGTGAACGTAACCGCCTGGCTTGCCTGTTGCACCGTCAGCGTCCCGCTCACATACAGGAATGAATAATTCGCCGCCGACAGCGTGCCCGTCGAAACCGTAATCGGATAACTGCCCGCATTGCTCGCCGCGGTCGCCGTAGTAGACAGCGCCGGAGCCCCGCTTACTACCGACGCCGTCTCGTTCTTCACAAAACCGCTGTAGGTGTAAGTCAGCGAAGGCAGCGGCTGACCATACCCACTCGCAGCGTTGTTCGCCGTCACCTTCAGCACCGCCGGGAAAACGTTGAACGACTCCGTCACCGTGGCCGCGCTGTATGTCCCGTTGCCCGCCGCCGACGCGGTGATCCTGCAAATTCCTACCCCGGTAATGGCTCCCGCGTTTGTGCACGGCCCCGCCGCGCTGAAACTCACCGGCAGCCCCGCCGAAGACGTCGCGCTCAGTGCGAACGTGCCGCCATAGACGACATCCCCCAGCGTCCCGAAGGAAATCGTCTGCGACTTCGTGCCCGACCCCTGCGGAAGAATCGTGAATGTCGCGGACACAATATTCGCCGCGTTGAATGCGCTCGAGCCCGCTTGCGACGCCACGATCGTGCAGCTTCCCGTACTGTTCAGCACCACGCTCGCCGACGAAACCCCGCTCGCAATCGACTGGCCGCCAATCGAGCACGACCCCATCGCGCTGAAGTTCACCTGCAACCCGTTCGGAACCCCCGCCGACATCGCCGTCGCACTCACCGTGGGCGGATTCGTAATCGTCACCGAACTCGGCAGCGGCGCCAGCGCGATCGTCTGGTCGTTCTTCAGCACCGCCGGAGGCGATGGCGGGCTCTGTCGCTGCCCCGCAATCCCCGGATCCGGCGCCAGCGTCGTCGAAATCGTGTAAACCACGGTCTGCGAAGTAAGGTCCGGGTTACTGTCGATAAACTCCGTCGCCGGAGGAAATCCATTCACTCCGCTCACACTGCCAATCGCAATCGGCGTGGCCCCATCCGAACTGCGATAGATCGTGTAAGTCGAAACCACTCCAAACGCCGGAGCATTCCAGTCGACCCTCACCCCCGCCGGTGTCGGCGTCTCCGTCGGCGAAGACGGCGGGCGCACAATCGAGTTAGCCGTTTCATACGTCAGCTCGGTTGAAAGCGTCCCGCCACTGCCCAGCGTGATGTTGCCGCCGCTGCCCAATGCGATCGTTCCCCCGCTGCCCAGCGTGACATTGCCGCCGCTCCCCAGCGCCACCACTCCGCCACTGCCCAGGGTGACGTTGCCGCCGCTACCCAGTGTGACTGTGCCACCGCTGCCCAGCGTAATGTTTCCGCCGCTGCCAAGCGTGATCGTGCCGCCGCTGCCTAGAGTGACATTTCCTCCACTCCCCAGCGTCACATTCCCGCCGCTGCCCAATGTAACCGTGCCGCCGCTGCCGCCGAACGTATAACTGCCGCCCGCTGCGATCACCACCGGGGTTCCGCCGCTCGGCGTAACCGTACCGCCGCTACCCAGCGTGATGGTCCCTCCACTGCCCAGCGTGATGTTGCCCCCGCTGCCCAGCGTAATCGTCCCGCCGGAACCAAGCGTCACGTTGCCACCCGAGCCCAGCGTTACATTGCCGCCGCTCCCCAGTGTCACCGTACCGCCCGCGCCCAGCGTTGCCGTCCCCCCGCTGCCCAGCGTAACGTTGCCGCCGCTACCGACCGACACATCGCCGCCGCTGCCCAGCGTCACCGTACCGCCGCTACCCAGCGTGACATTGCCCCCGCTGCCCAGCGTAACCGTGCCGCCACTGCCCAGCGCAATCGTTCCACCCGAGCCTAGCGTCACATTGCCGCCGCTGCCCAGCACCACTGTGCCACCGCTGCCCAGCGCAATTGTCCCGCCGCTTCCCAGCGTGACATTCCCGCCACTCCCCAGTGTCACGTTGCCGCCGCTGCCCAGCGCAATCGTTCCTCCGCTGCCCAGCGTGACATTCCCGCCGCTGCCCAGCGTCACGTTGCCGCCACTGCCCAGGGTGATCGTTCCGCCGCTGCTGCCGATCGTGTACGTGCCGCCCGTAGCGGGAATCGTCACCGTCCCGCCGCTACCCAGCGCGATCGTGCCACCGCTGCCCAGCGTGACCGTACCGCCGCTGCCCAGCGTCACGGTACCGCCACTGCCCAGAGTGATGGTTCCCCCGGAGCCCAGCGTGACATTGCCCCCGCTGCCCAGCGTCACCGTACCGCCGCTCCCGGGAGTGACCGTCCCGCCACTGCCCAGCGTCACGTTCCCGCCGCTGCCCAGAGTCACATTGCCGCCACTGCCCAGCGTGATCGTGCCCCCGCTGCCCAACGTGACATTGCCGCCGCTACCCAGCGTCACCGTTCCACCGCTGCCCAGGGCCACCGTCCCCCCGCTGCCCAGTGTCACATTCCCGCCCGCTCCGATGTTCAGCGGCGCGGCCGACGAGCCAAACGAAAGCACGCTGGCCAGCGATGCGAACTCGCCTCCCGTAGCCCCCACCTGCCGCAGGTCCATGTTGGCCACGTCGTTGTAGCCCCGCATCTGCGCATTCAACACGCCATCGAAGTTGATGTCCTGCCCGTTCGACCACGCCGGAGTCACCGGCGCAATCGGCGCGTTGATGCGATAAGCCGACCCGCCATTCAACGGGCTCCCATCGCAGTGCAGCGTTGCCGGACTCGCCAGCACACCCGCGGTCAAAGGCACATACCACGACGAAGTCGCGAACGTGGCCGCCGCATTGCTGCCCGCATCCGTAAGCTGCGTCGCCGGCAGGCTCTCGCTCAACGTAGTAAGTGCCTGGTTAGAAAACGCCACAGCCTGGCTCGGACCTACTAAGTCAAGCTGGAACATGTAATTCATCACGCTCTGGTAGTTAGGCTTGCAGTTAGCTTCAAACGTCGGCACATAACTGTTCGGCGTGTCATAGTAAATGCCGCCATGGCTCAGCCCCAGCGTGTGCCCGATCTCGTGGAACAGCGTGCCCGCAATCACGTTGGCGCGCTTGCTCATGTCCTGGTTCGGCGCCGTCAGCCACAGTCCCAGCGTCACCGCTGAGTCCGCCCCGCCCAGGTCCGAATAACCCGAGATACTTGAGATAGTTCCCGATGTTAGCCCGATCACCGGCTCCGGCAAGGCCCCATTGGGATAACTCCAGTTAGGCACTCCCGGCGTTGCCACCGTGATGGTCTTTGTATCCGCGCAACCCGTGGTGTTATACACCCCGTTCAGGCTCTGGTTCCCCAGCACTCCCGAAATTGTTACCCGGCTCGGGCACGCATTGATGCCCGTCCCCCGGTCCGCCGTCACCAGCGTCGTCACGCCGTTCAACACCTGGATCGAAGCCAGCGTTCCGTACCTCGTGTTCCACGCCGGTATCGCCAGCGAATGCCCGAACAGCACGTAGTGATAACTGTCCTTCTGCCCGTACGGGAATCGCGTCGTGCAATCGCCGCCCGTCGCGCACGACGCCAGGTTGCGCGGCCACAGCTTTGAAAACTCCAGGCTGTTCTTCCACCCGATCACCCCCGGCTGGTTGGGGAACTGGCACAGCTGCGGCGGATTGGTGGTGAGATTGTCCGTGCACGTGTCCTCGGGAATCGCGTTCCCAATCTGCAGGTGCAGCTGTACTCCCGTCGCCGCGAACGCCTGCTGCACCATCGCCAGCGGATCGTTGCCCGCTGCGTCAGGAGAAGGGAACAGGTTCTCCTTGGTCGGATCGCACGACCCGTCCCCAAGCACCGCGCCGCACATGTAATCCATCTGCACGAACAGATCCTTCTGCCCGTGCTTGGCCCCCGGCAGCGGCACCCACGATCCCGTCTTCACGTCGTAGTAACCCGGCTGCCCCGCATGGAAATCACCCGCCGCCGGTCCCGCCTTCCACGCATCCAGGATCCCGTCGTGATCGCTGTTGTTCACCGGCGTGCTCACAATCACCGCCGCATACGCGCCCGGCGCATTCAGCACCGCGTTGAATCGGTCCGCCTGCCCCAGCGCCACAGAATTCGTGCCGCTGTTCCAGCTCCCGCCGGCGGCAAACAAATTCGTACTCTTGCCCGTGCCGTTCCCTCCGCCCACCGCGTCATAGAAGCCCTGCACCACCTGCGTCACCGGCCCTGCGTTCGCCAGCGCCGAGCCGTCATAGATCACCACTGACTTGAGCGGGAAGTTCGGCGACAGCACCCGGTAGATCACCACCAGGCTCGCGCCCTCCGTGAGCGGAAACGCGCTTCCGCCCCCATCCGGCAACGTCACCGTGTGCGCGCCCGACGCAAAGCGGATCCCGTTCGCCGCCGCGGGCAGATACACATTCACATCCGCGCGATACATCCGCAGCGTCCCGTTCAGCACGCCATCGGAATAAGAAATGTCTTTGCCGATCTGTTGCCCCGCGATCGGATAACCACGGAACGTTCCGCTCGCGCCCGAAGCCGCCGGCGTATTCTCCAGCGTCTCCCAGTAGAGGAACGCGTCAATGATGTCCGCGCCATCGGGAACCCCCAGGCTCGCGCTTTGTGCATAGGTCGGAATCGTGATCGTTCCCGTCGCCACCCCGCCCACGCCCTTGCCGTGCAGCGTCACTCCCGCGGCCGCGTAATCGCCCGTCACAAAGTAGTTGTTCTCCAGCAGCAGCGGATTGGGCGAGGGCGCTTGCGCCTGCCCCGTCGACACCAGCAGGTTGACCGCCGAGCCCACCGCGACCTGCGTCCCCGCCGCCGGGCTCTCGCTGATTACGCTGCCCGATGCCACCGTGCTGCTGGCCGCCGTCGTCACCGTCCCCACCACCAGCCCAGCGCCCGTGATCGGAGTCGCAGCCGCCCCCTGCGTCTGCCCCGTCACATCGGGCACCGCCACCGTCGTCGCGCCCTGGCCCGTCTGCCCCGTCCCGCTCAGGCTGATAGTCTGCACCGCGGCCGACACGCTATTCAGCGTGTTATCGCTGAACACCGCCGCGCCCGTGAAGAAGCTCGCGCCCTGCGGCACAAAGCTGAAGCTCTCGCTGCACATCGCTCCCGCTCCCAGCGGAAACGCGCCGGAGCAATCCGGGCTCGCGCTCTGCGCGAAATTCGCCCCCAGGCTCAGCGCCAGCGAACCCGTCAGCGGCAGGTTGCCGATGTTTTGAACCGTCACCGTCTGCGGGCTGTCGATGCTCGTGCTGCCCACATTCGTCGCCGCAAAGCTCAACCCCGGCGCCTGCGAACGATTCAGCTTCACCACCTGGCCCGGCACCGCGTCCGCAATGAACACATCGCCCGCCCCATCCACCGCCACCGCATAAGGCTGCGCCGCGCCCGGAGTGGCACTCACCAGCGTCTGCACTCCACCCGCCGTAACCTCCACCACCGTGTTGTGCGCAGCGTCCGCGATAAACACATCGCCCGCTGCATCCACTGCCACTGCCGACGGACTTGTCAGCGTGCTGTTCACCGCGATCTGCGCCCCGTTGATCAGCTTCAACACCCGATGGTTGCCGGTATCCGCGATATAGACACCCCCATATCCATCCACCGCCACTCCGGCCGGAGCAGCCAGTCCCGTGCCCAGCGTAGTCACATTGCTGCCATTCGCCGGCACCTCCACCAACCGGTTGTTCCCCGTATCGGCAATGAACAGGTCTCCCGCACCGTCCACCGCCACCGCCGACGGTTGACTCAGCGTGAAGCCCGGCGTGCTCACCGCGCTCTCGACTCCGAGCGGCGTAACCTCCACCACTCCTCCGCCCTGCGCGATGAACACATCCCCCGCGCCATCCACCGCGATGCCCGCCGGCCCGTTCAGCCCCGTCGCCGTCACCGTGGTCTGCGCCCCGCCCGGCGTCACCTTCACGACCTTGTTGTTCTGGTAGTCCGCAATGAAAACATTCCCCGCCGCGTCCACCGCCACGCCCCGCGTGTTCGCGCTCAGTCCGCTCGCCGCCACCGTGCTATGCGTTCCCGGACCAAATGCGATCTCCGGCTCCTGCCCAATGCCGTAAACCGGCGTAGTCGCCAGCAGGTTGGCATTGTTGTCAAACAGCTCCACCGCGCCCATCCGCAGCCCCGGCCCCAGCGGCGCGAAGTTGATATTCACCGTGCACGAATTGCCCGCGAACACCGCGCCCGTGCACGTGCTTCCTGCCCCTGCCGTGAAGTCCAGGCCATTCGCGCCCTGCGTCACCACCTGGACCGCGCCGATCGTAGTCGTCGTGGCCAGGTTGTAAGTCAGCGTGAGCGAAGCACTGCAAGGCGCCGGGCTGCTCGATCCCGCCGGGCACACGTTCACGTTTCCAAAACTCTGGTTCGAGAAACTCGCGGTCGCGTTCATCGCCGCGCTCATCAGCACATTGCACGTCGAGCTCGTTCCCGAGGCCGCGCACGCGCCGCCCCATCCCAGGAATGCCGACGTCCCCGCCGCCTGCGCCGTCAGCGTCACTACTGCTCCGCCTGGATAGCTGCCGCCGCACGTCCCCGTCACCGCCGAGTTAGCCTCGCTGCAGCTCACCTGGCCCTGGTTATCGGTCACCGTCCCCGCGCCCGTGCCCACTTCCGTCACCGTCAGTGCGTAGCTGGCCGACACCGCAACCCCGCTCAGCGCTATCGTCTGCGTGGCCGGCGCTGCGTTCAACGCATTATCCGTAAGCACCGCCGTGCTGCTCAGCGGATTCCCGCCCGCCTGCGGCTTGAAGCTGATGCTCACCCCGCACGCCTGCCCCGGACCCAGCGTGAAATTCGCAGTGCAATCCGCCGGAACACCCGGCCCCGCCACCGCGGCGAAATTCGGCCCGTTCACCACCAGCCCCGCGCTCGCCGCGCTCAGCGGCTGGTTGCCGATGTTTTCCACCGTGACCGTCTGCGGACTGTCGCTGCTCGCCACCCCCACGTTCGTCGCCGCAAAATTCAACGCCGGCGCCTGCGAACGGTTGATCTCCACCACCTGGCTGCCCGTCAGGTCGGGAATAACAACGTTCCCCTTCCCATCCACCGCCACGCCATACGCGAGCGTCCCGCTCACCGTCACCTGGCAGGCGCTGCTCGTGCAGCCCGCCGGCACTTCCACCACCCTGGGCGCCTCGTCCGCGACGAACACATCCCCCGCCGCATCCACCGCCACCGCCTCCGGCTCAAACCATCCGCTGCCCACCGTCGTCTGGCAGCTGCTCGTGGTGCAGCCGGCGGGAACCTTCACCACCTGCTTCAGCCCGAAATCAGCCACATACAAAGTTCCCGCCGCGTCCACCGCCAGCCCCACCGGATTCGATCCCGCCATCGGCCCGTACACCGTCGTCTGCGGACCGCCGTTAGCCGGAACCTCCGCCACCACTCCGTCGAGGAAGTCGCCCATGAAAACATTCCCCGCTCCATCCACCGCCACGCCCAACTGGCTTCTCAACCCGCTGCCAATAACCCTCTGGCAACTGCTGCTCGCGCAACCCGCCGGAATCTCCACCACCTGGTTCAGGTTGTTATCCGCGACAAACAGGTCGCCCGCTCCATCCACCGCCATGCCCTGCGGATAGTTCAGCCCGCTCCCGACAGTGCTCACCGCCCCCGTCACCGCAACCTTCACCACCCGCTGGTTGCCGTTGTCTGCAATGAAGAGATTGCCCCCCGCATCCACCGCCACGCCCTTGGGGCTCACCAGCGGAAGATTCCCGGTGCTCACCGCCACCGCGGTGCCCGGCCCGAACGCAATCGCCGGACCCTGTCCCACGCCGCTGATCGGTGTGCTCGCCAGCAGGTTCCCGGTGTAGTCGAATAGCTCCACCGCGCCCGCGCGCAGTCCCGGCGCCAGCGGTGCAAACGTGACGTTTACCGTGCAGGTGCCTGCCCCCGCCGTGCCCGCGCACGTTCCCCCGCTGGCCAGCGTGAAGTCCATGCCCGCGGTCCCCTGCGTCACCACCTTCGTAACCCCGAACGTCACCGTCGTCGCGATGTTGTAGCTGAACGAAACCGTCCTGCTGCACGGCGCCGGAGCCGTCAGCCCCGAAGCGCAAACATTCACGTTGCCGAAATTTCCCGGCGTCCCCCACACCCACGTGTCGTTCGACTGGCTGCTGCCCAATCCCCCAAACAGCACCACCTGGCTCTGCGCCCCATCGAACGTCATCGCGTTCGGCGCGTACCGCCCCGAAGGGCTCGGCGCCGTCGCCGCCTGCGTCCAGTTCGCGCCGTCCCACACCCACGTGTCAGTCAGGAAGCCGCCGTTGTAGCCTCCGAACATCACCGTCTGCCCGTGTCCCGCGTCGTAAGCCATGCCCTGCGCATACCGCCCCGCAGGACTGTTCGCTGGAGACTGCTGCGTCCACGTCGTGCCGTTCCACACCCACGTGTCGTTGAGGTATACCCCGGCCGCGTTCTCGCCTCCGAACAGCACCACCTGGCCCCGCGCCGCGTCGTAGACCATGCTGTAGTCCGCGCGCGCCGAAGGGCTGCTCGCCGGGCTGGCCTGCGTCCACGTCGTCCCGTTCCACACCCACGTATCGCCCAGGTCCGTGCCGTTGGTCCCCCCGAACAGCACCACCTGCCCATGCGCAGCGTCGTACACCATCACCGCGCCATCGCGCGCCGAAGGGCTGTTCGCTGGATTCGCCTGCGTCCAGTTGGCCCCGTCCCACAGCCACGTATCGCCCAGCCGCGTCCCGGCACCCACCAGTCCGCCAAACAACACCACCTGCCCGTGCGCCGCGTCGTAAGCCATCGCGTGCGCCGAACGCGCCGAAGGACTGCTCGCCGGGCTGGCCTGCGTCCACGTCGTCCCGTTCCACAACCACGTGTCGTTGAGATCGCCTCCCCCGCCAAATCCCCCGAACAACACCACCTGCCCGTGCGCCGCGTCGTACGTCACCGCGTGGATATAGCGCGCCGGCGGGCTGGCCGCAGGCGATTGCTGCTGCCATGACAGTCCCAGCGTCTGCGCTTCTGCGCCGGCCCCGCACAGTGCCGCCACCACCATCAGCAACGCCACGCCGGCCTGCCCCGTTACGGCCAGCAACGACCTGCCCACCCGCGCGAAACCCAACAGTAGAGCCCGCAACCTCCGGCCCGCACCACTCCCACACGACGACAAATCTGCCTTCAACATTGCTCTCCGCTCGCGCTGCGCTTCTGCTTAGGGGGTAACGGGGACCGGGCGAGGTCTCCACTCGATTTGGGCAAGCACCCAGCCCCTCGGCAAAGTCCTGCTGCTTGCCGAGTCAAAACTCAATTGCCATTGGGGAATGGCGCCGCCTGCCGGCTATCCATGCCGCACAAGTGGGCCGCGAGTTATCTGGCACTTGCGGGAGAAGCCTTTAGAGGCGATGAGCTTACAACCTAACCAAGGCGTTTTGAATTGTCAAGGCGTTTGCGCAACCTCGGCGCGCGCTTGCCCCTAACTCGCAAATAACTCCACTTACCCGCAATCCCCGCTCCGTGCCCCGCCCGCCTTCACCGCCACTTATCCGCTAACTGCTAAAATTCACACACCCTGCTTCACTTCCCGACAGGTTCTATGTCAGAATCCACCGCCGCAGCCAGCGCCTATCTCGAGATCCAGTTTCCCGACCGGCCCATGCAAATGGTTCCCGTCCATGAATTCCCGTTCCTCATCGGACGCGGCCATGAGAACGGCAACCACCTCTCCATCGACGACCTCCGCATCTCTCGCAAATGCGCCGCCATCTCCGCCGGGCTCGTCATCGAAAATCGCGGCCAGCGCGACGGCATCTTCGTCAACGGAGAGCCCGTCCAGACCCGCCCCCTCGCCGACGGCGACCTCGTCCGCCTCGGCACCGACCTCGGATATCAGTTCATCTTTCGCCTGCCCCCCGAAACCATCGCCCAGGAACAGGCCGAGACCAAGCTGCGCAGCATCCTCGGCTCCCTCGGAAACGACTCATCCGCGGAGCTCAACGGCCTCAGGCTTCTGCTTGAAGCCACCTCCCTGATGAATTCGCAACTCCCCCTCGAATCCGTGCTCGCGGCCATGCTCGACTACGCCATCGTCATCACCCACGCCGACCGCGGCATGCTCCTCGAGCCCGACGGCGCCGCCATCCTCCAGGTCAGGGTCGCCCGCGGCCGCAAGGGCGAAACCCTCGCCCCCGAAGCGATGAATCCCAGCCGCTCCGTCCTCCGCAGTGCCATCGAACTCCAGGCCGCCGTCGTCAACGAAGACCTCAACCTCGCCGACATCAACCTCCAGAGCGCCCAGAGCGTGATGATCCAGCTCCTCCGCTCCTCCGTCGTCATCCCCCTCTACGGCACCCCCCGCGATCCCGCCTCCGCAACCGCCGCCCGCCAGCTCCTCGGAGCCGTCTATCTCGACTCCCGCCGCGTCGCCACCTTCTCCACCCTCGATCGCAAAATCCTCGATGCCCTCGGAGCCCAGGCCGGCAGCATCCTCGAAAAAGCCCGCCTCATCGAGCACGAACGCGAACGCCAGCGCCTCGAGCAGGAGCTCAACATCGCCCGCGAAATCCAGCAGGCCCTCGTGCCCCATGGCCTGCAGGACTTTCCCCACTACTCCATCACCGGCATCCACCACCCCTGCTACGAAGTCGGCGGCGACTACTTCGACGTCTGCCCCCTGACCGACGGCCGCATCGCCGTCCTCATCGCCGACGTCGCCGGCAAAGGCCTCGGCGCCGCCCTCCTCACCACCATGCTCCAGGGAGCCCTCTCCGGAATGACCCTCGGCGTCGACCCCGTCCGCGTCTTCAACCACCTCAACCGCTTTCTCTGCGACCGCGCCGCCGTCGCCCGCTACGCCACCATGTTCTTCGGCCTCCTCGCCCCCGACGGCTCCCTCGAATTCGTCCGCGCCGGCCATCCCTCGCCCCTCCTCCTCCGCGAAGGCGCCGTCAGCGAGCTCTACTCCACCGGATCGTTCCCCATCGGCCTCGTGGACCAGGCTTCCTTCACCTCCACCCGCATCCAGCTCCAGCCCGGCGACACCCTCCTGCTCTACACCGACGGCGTCACCGAAGCCGAAAACCGCGACCGCGAACTGTTTCAGGATGGCCGCCTCAAAGAAGCCTTCGGCCTGCACCAGGACTCATCCCTCCAGGCCCTTCAGGACGGCGTCCTGGGCGCCGTCGAAAAATTCACCGGCGGCGCCAGCCAGTCCGACGACGTCACCCTGCTCGTAGTCCGCTACCGCGGCCCCGCCGACACCCCCGTCACCCCCGCATGAATCCCCTGTTCACTGTCCCTGTCACTGTCCACTGTTCACTGTCCACCTTCCCTGTCCCTGTCCACCGTCCACTGTTCACCGTCCCCGTTCACCGTTCACCGTCCCCCGTCCCTGTCCACCGTTCACTGTTCACTGTTCACCGTCCCTGTCCACCGTCCCTGTCCCTGTTCACCGCCCACTGTTCACCGTTCCTGTTCACTATCCACCGTCCACTGTTCACCGTCCACTGTTCACTGTCCACTGTCCACCGTTCTCCCATCCCGTCCCCGTGTAACACGGCATTCATCAATCCCGGTTAGGATCACCACCGGCATCTCCACCCACCGGGAGTGCGCCCTACGGAAAGGTAAGTGCGAATGACCATCACCACTGAGTCCATGGACGGAAACATCACCCGCGTTCTGCTCAACGGGCGTCTGGATATTCAAGGCGCTGCCGAAATCGACCTGCGCATGAATGTCCTCGCCGGCAGCAGCAAGTTCCTTCTCATCGACCTCACCGGCGTGTCCTTCCTCGGCTCCATGGGACTGCGATCCATCGTCCTCCCCGCCCAGGCCGTCCACCGCCGCGGCGGCAAAGTCGCCCTCCTCAACCCCGTTCCCATGGTTGAAGAAGTGCTCAAGGCCAGCAACATCAACCAGGTCATCCCCGTCTTTCACAGTCTCGACTCTGCAGTCGCGGCCCTGTGCTAGCCGCGCGTCCGCTAACGTCCGGCCCGAACTCGGAGAATCCCATGCCCAGCCCCCGGCAGCTGCTCCAACTCGACAGCCGGCTCTCCGAGCTGAGCCGCGTCCGACCCTGGGTCGAATCCGCCGCCGACCGCCTCGGCTTCACTGAAGAAGACCAGTTCGCCATCCTCCTGTGCCTCGAAGAAGCCCTCGCCAACATCATCCTCCACGGCTATCGCGCCCAGCCCGGCCACCCCATCGACCTCGCCGCCTCCGTTGAAGACGGAACCTTCCGCATCACCATCGACGACCAGGCCCCCCCCTTCTCCCCCCTCGACCCTCAGCCCGCTCCCGTCAACGGATCCGCCGGGGACTCCAGCCTCGATTCCCTCGCCCCCGGCGGCAACGGCCTCCGCCTCCTCAATCGCTTCGCCGGCTCCCTCCACTACGAGCGGCTCCGCGCCGCCAACCGCCTGACCATCACCTTCCCCGTTCCCCCCCAAAAACCGCCTGACCCGCCGCCCGTGAGATAGGCCGTGCTGGCGCGGTACACCGCGATCACCCATTGACCCTGAAGGCAAAAAAAGCGGCCCGGGCATACCCGGACCGCTCTGATCGCACCCACTCGCGTTTACTTCACCGCTGCGTACACCGTCGTCTCGTACTTGGTGCCCTGCGTGTTCACCGCGTACAGGTCAAACCGGTGCGACCCTGCCGCCAGCGCCACCGGCGTGTTGAGCGTAAGGCTCGTGGTCTCGGTAAATTTCTTCACTCCATCTACCCAGACCTCCATCCGCGCCAGCGTGCCGGCAATCTTTGCCGTCGCTGTCACCTGCACCGGCGAACTCACGCTTGCGCCATTCGCAGGACTGCACACATTCACTCCATACCCCGACGGCGCCGCGCAGGATTGCTGCGAGCTCACCGTCAGAGAAAAACTCTTCTGCTGAAGTGTGTTGTCCCAGCCCGTTCCAAACACCGTGATGTTGTGAACCCCGGCGCTGAGCGAAATCGCCTGGTCCATGAACGAGTAATTCGAGAACGCATGCGTCAGCTGTTCACCCACCTTCTTCCCATCTGCCCAAACCGCCACCGTCCGCATCGGCGTCGGCCCCGCCGCGCTGATGGAAAATTTCACCGGAGACGCCGCAGTTGCACCGCTCGGCGTGCAGACGTGCAGCCCTTCCCCCTGCGCGATGGTTCCGCATGAAGGAAAAGCTCCTGTGCTGTCATTGCTCAGCAGCACCAGCGCCTGCGGAGGATTATTCCTCGTGCTTACCAGCGGCTCGGTCCATTCGCTAAAGACCAGGTCTGGTTTGGTGCCCTGCGTACTCTTCACCGCCAGCATGTCGCCGCCGCCGTAGTATGGATTGCTGTAGATCGTCTGCTCCGCGCCAAAACTCCCCCCGCCCTTGCCCGGCTTCACCACAAACGTATATGGGCCGCCGCCATAGTTGCTGCACGGCACTTCCGCGTATGCCAGGTCATTGATGCCATCCCCCGTGAAATCGGCCGTCTGAATACCGACGGGACAGTTGGTTGTCGCAATGCTGCTGAATGAAAGCGTGCGATTGCTGTTGCCCGAAAAAACCGCGATCTGCGGATAGAACACCGTTGTGCCGGACGCCCCGTAGTGGCTCCGGTACAACAGCAGGTCGCTCTTGCCGTCGTTGTTCAAATCCCCCACCGGGTTCACATTCACATCAAATCGATCGTCGTCGCCATTCGGATCCGTGACCGAATAGGGCGAACCAAGCGTGCCTTTCCCATTGCCGTACCACACCTGTATGGTCGTCGGGCCTCCAAACGTGTACAGGATCGCAAGGTCCGGCGATCCGTCGCCGTCGAAGTCTCCGGTTACTGCTCCAAACGTAGGATCGAGCACCCCCGACGTGATGTTCTGCCCCAGCGAGAAGCTGCCGCTCCCGTTGCTGAGCCATACCTGGATATCCCCGGACCCGCTCACGCTCGACAACACCAGCAGGTCCGTCTTGTTGTCATGATTCATGTCCGCGGCCGCCAGCCACGCCACAGGATTGGTGCCCTTGATCGTCCCTGACGCGGTAAACGTCCCGTTGCCGTTTCCCAGGTAAGTGGCTACGCTCGCCGAACCGGGAGTAGCCGCTGCATAGTCAAGCTTGCCGTCATGATTGAAGTCTCCCACCGCAAACAAGCCCGCAACGCCCGCTACCGGCAGGGTGACCGGCGCGTCATACGTGCCGTCGCCGTTGGATAGAAAAAGCAGGCTGGGAGACGCCGTACCATTCAGGTTCGACACCACGAAGTCTTCGCGGCCATCGTTGTTGAAGTCGCCGTGCGCGATCACACCCAGCGTGTCGGGTGAGTTATAGAGCGTGTGAGCTGAAAAACTGGTCTGCGCAGCGGCGCCCAGAGGAAACAAGGCACACGTCATGGCCAGCACCGGCATCGCCGGCGCGCAAAAACACTTCGGAAAATTCATAAACTTCTGCCTCAACATGTTTGGCTTGATTTGAATGGAAATGATTCGCTGACTCGCAAGCGGGAGAGAGACAGGAGAATTTACTGCATTAGATTTGTTTAGCACTGCCATTCGAAAATGCTTTTTTGCTTACTGGTTTCTAGATGGGCACTACCTCGTTAAGGTTGTGCGACGCGGCACGCCTGTCCCCCGGCCTTGCCGTCGAACAATGCGCAAAACCCCTGCCGGCCATGACATATCCGCGGTACCCCCTTGCCCTGACGACAAAGGGCGCCCAAGTCCGGCGCCCCTCTTGCATGTCGACCTGTGCTTCGCCGATCAGCTCTAGGTGCGCTTGCTCGTGGGATCGTCCACCACCAGCTCTTCGCGCCGCACTTCGTCCGTAAGGTCGCGAACGTCCTCAACCGCCCTCTTGCCGACCGACACCTCTTCGCGCACCACCGTCGCCTTCTCTACCGAAGCGCGCTCTTCTGAAAGAGGCACGCGTACCTCGCTCTCTCCAATCGTTCCCTTGACCGCGGTCCCGTCGTTGACCGCATGGCGTTCAATCACCAGCTCTTCGCGCGTGACCGGAACCTGGATCGTCTGATTTTCCGTGATCACTTCCTTGCGAATGCTGACCTCGCCGCGATTCACCCGGTCCTTGTGAACGCGCAGAACTTCGCCCAGCAGCTGGATGTTGTCTAATCCGCCTTCGCGCTTTCCTTCCCGCTCGCCGCGCACCGGCGACTCGGTAGTCGCATCTGCGTCGTCATAGGCCGTTCCGCCTTCGTAGTCGTAGCCCGCTGCGTCCTCGGCGAAGTCCCCGCCGTACTGGGCCAGAATGCTCTCCGCTTCATCGCGGCGTACACCCGCATTGACCGTCACTACGGCGCTGTTGCCGCCCTTGCCCAGCCGATGCGCAAAGTAGCGCGAGCGCTCCTCGGGAATCTCCATCCCCGAAAATGATCCGTGCAGATCGGAGGAACTGTAGCCGCCCTCGTAGTCCGAATCTGCCGGCGCCGTGATCTCGTGCGTCGCCAGGTCGCCTCGCGTCCGCTCATCTGCGTAAGGCTCAGCCTCGTTCCCGCTGAACCAGTTCTTTACCTTGTCCCACGTTGACGATGCCGCGCCTTCAGTCCTCGAAGCATCACCGTTCGTGCCTTCGCGCTGCGCGGTTGATCCGGTTCCGTTGAAACCCCGGTGGGCCACTCCAATGTGCGCGGATGAAAAGCCCGCTTCCTTAAGAGCCTCAACTGCCTGTCGTGCGTTTCCGTTATCTTCGAAGTAAGCTGCGATCGTGCCTGTAATCGTCTGAGTCGATGCCATGTGGAGCCTCTTTGGGGGATGTGCATCCTCCAGGAAACGTCTGCCGCGGGCGCAAGGAGCCGCAGCCGCCATCGGCGTGCTTCGGCCGGCGCATCCCGCCCGTAAACATTGCTTGGAAGATGAAGTGTTAAAGCGTGCGGAGCGCGTCTTCTTACAGATCAGCTTTCAGGTCAATACCTTCGGCCGCGTCTGCGTTTGGGTCGTTCCCGCTCCCGGTAGGATGCAACCCCGCCGATGTGGTTGCTGAGTCTGTCAAGAGTCACTCAGAATTGTTTCGCAAAGCGAGAACGTGACCCCTGCGCCCCGCCATCCTTCCACCGCGTGGCAACCTGCTGTTTCATCGAGCGCAACCCAGAGCCGCGCGCTGCTCACGGCGCCGTAAGAAATCGCACAATCTCTTGCATCACGCGACCACTCTGCTCGGATTGAAACAGAAACTGAGCGTGTGCCGAACCATCCAGCACCGTCAGCGTCTTTGGCTCGGGGGCCCTTTCATATTGCGCTCGGATCCCCGGCAGCCTGAGCCCGCCGCTTCCGCTACTGTCGTCACGCGCAACGATAAATAATGCCCGCGATTTCAAACCGTCTGCTGGAAGATTCGGCGCAGCGCCTAAAAATACCACCCCATCGATTTCACCCGGTGCCGACTTGATCGATGCATCACCGGCCGCCGCGCCCCCAAAACTTCCCCCCACCACCGACACCGTCTTCGCACCGTGCGCCTTCAGGTAACGAACCGCGGCCAGCACATCGTTCTCAAATGGGGCTTTGTCGAAATCCTCCTGGCCCGGACCCTTCGAACAACCGAAACCTCTGAAGTCGATGGCCAACACTCGAAACCCGGCCGCCGTGAGCGACAACGCCTGCGCGCGCCAGCTCTCTTTCTTGAATTGGCCTCCATGAGCCAGCACCACGGCCTTGCTGCCTTGACCATAGTCATCCGCACAGACCAGGCCGCCATCCCCGGTTGCAAAGGAAATACTCTGCTGGGCAGGTGCCACGATGGTTAAAGTCAAAACCAGGGAAAGTATCCGAACTGCCGCATGTCCGGAGATCAATCCGCACTGGCTCAGAAGCGGATTCGCAGTCTGAGAAAGTTTTCCGATGTGTCACCGCCCATGTGAAATCTCTTCAACCAGGCCTCGCCCCAATTTCGCAGCCCGATGTCCCTGTCCACCCGGGCCCGCGAACCGCGGCCCTTTGCATCGGTATTGCTTCGAGCCATCCCCCAGAAAGCTAAACAGCGTCGCTACGCACTAAATACAGCCCTGCGATTCGGACGGATAAAAAAGAGCCGGTCTCCCATTTCAGCCGCGGCCGTGACGGATGAGGCGCGTGCGCAAATACACCCCAGTCGCCTCGCGCTTGATGCCATCTGATTACCATGAACACCTCCCGGAGTCCAGAAATTTCCCCTCCGCGACGAGCCTCTTGATACTCCCCGAATCCCGCACAACGCCGTCATAACCGGTTCCCGCCGCCACCGCTGAACAGCGAGCGGCCCACCATGGCGGCTCAACCGAGGACATAATAGGAGCGATGTCCTTCAAACCCTTCTTCCGTCTGCTGCGCGATGGCCGTCTCGCCGCGCTTCTGGGAGTGGCTGCCGGGCTCAAATCCTTCTACAAGCTCTCCTTCCTCGCCGCCGCCGGAGAGGCCGGGCTGCTCAACCGCCTCGCCCCAGGGCCAGCCACGCTCGACTCCCTCCTACCTCACGGCGCCGCCGGTGCCCAGTCCCGCGAAGCCCTCGAGGCCTGGCTGCAGTTGGGCGTCCGCCTCCGCCTGCTCAGCCTGGGCCCGCGCGGATATGCCCTCCGCGGCTTGGCCCGCGCCCTTGCCCGCCCCGACAACGACGCCGCTCTCGCCATGGCGCAGGAGGTCGCCGGCCTCCACCACAAACTCATCACCGCCACGCTTCCCCGTATTAACAGCGGCAATCTCTGGACCCTGGCCGACCAGGACGGCGAGCTGATCGCCCGCTCCTCCCGCGTGCTGGAGGCCTTTCAAGCGGAAATCATTCAACAAACATTCCCCCGCGAGGGCGCCCTCCGCCTGCTCGAAATCGGCTGCGGATCCGCCATCTACCTGCGCTACGCGGCCCAGGCAAATCCATCCCTGACCGCCCTTGGTGTTGAGCTCCAGCCCGCCGTGGCCGACATGGCGCGCCTCAATCTACACAGCTGGAATCTCGACCACCGTGTGGCGGTGGAGGACGGCGACATCCGCGCCCGCACGCCCAGCGACGTCTTCGACATCGCCACCCTCTACAACAACATCTATTACTTCCCCGTCGCGGAACGCGTCCCCTTGCTCGAGCACATCGCCAAGTTTCTGAAGCCCGGCGGATTTCTCTTGTTAACCACGTGCTGCCAGGGAGGCAGCCTCGGCACCGAGGCTCTGAACTTGTGGGGCGCGGCCACCACCGGCGCCGGGCGGCTCCCCGCTCAGGACGAGCTCGTCCGCCAACTCCAGCAGGCCGGCTTCACCCGCGTAAAAGCCAGGAACCTGGTCCCCGGCGACCGCTTCCTGGCCTTCCAGGCATTCCGCCCCTGACCGCCCGCCCGCCCGCCAAAGCCTGCGGCGCGAATCGCTCCGGGGTGCACGCATTCGCAAACGTGCCATCCATCGATGGAAAGGCCGTGGACGCGCATCGTCCCGGTTCGGCTACGAAATCTCTATCCCGCGAGAGACAGCGTTCACTCAACACAAATTTGGGGAAGCGGCCGGTGAAGTGTGGCATGATTCCAGCGGAGGTGTTCTGTGAACAAAGGCCGGATTTGTCTACTCGCCATGGCCGCGATCGCCCCACTGACTCTGCTCGGACAGGACAAGCCGCAAGCACCCTCTGCTCCGCCCGCAAACCCCATCACTCAAAGCGAAAAAGGGCTCTACTCGTTCATAATCGGTGCCGTAGTCCACGCCGCCGAGAAGATGCCGGAGGAAAACTACGCCTTCAAGCCAACCCCCGAGGTTCGCAGTTTCGGCCAGCTGGTCGGCCACGTCGCCGACGCCAATTACATGTTCTGCTCGCAGGCCTCCGGCGAAGCCAATCCGATGAAGAACATCGAGAAAACCAAGACCTCCAAGGCCGATCTCGTCGCTGCGGTAAAAGACGCGGTTGCGTTCTGCAATAAGGCGTACGACTCCATGACCGATGCCAAGGGCACCGAAATGGTAAAACTCTTCGGCTTCAACCTGGCCAAACTCACTTTGTTGTCGTTGAACACCGCTCACACCGACGAGCACTACGGAAATATGGTGACCTACATGCGCCTCAAAGGAGTGGTCCCGCCCACCAGCGAGAATGCACCTGCGCCCGCACCGAAGTAGACGCGCATAGCCCCCCGCCGGCTCCCCTTCCAGGACAGACGCACCGACGCCCTGGATTCCCTGGGGCTGTCTCGCTGAACGCCGGATCGGCCACGCGCTCGCCGCTTTGCTTTAACCTATCCCTATGGCAGATCGAAAACCGTACACGGCATGCACCAAAGGAATAGCGGTAAGCGTTGAGCCGACTTACCTTGACGCGAGATCATCGCCGGATAACTCGCAGTATTTCTGGGCATACCGCGTGACCATTGAGAATCAGGGACAGGAAACCGTGCAATTGCTAAGCCGCCACTGGATGATCTCCAATGCCCGCGGCGAACTGACCGAGGTCAAGGGTCCCGGTGTAGTGGGCGAACAACCCGTGCTCAAACCCGGCGAGAGCTATGAGTATACGAGTGGCGCGCCCCTCGACACGCCCTCGGGGATGATGGGCGGCGCCTACCAGATGGAGACCGAAAGCGGCGAGCGCTTCGATATCGAGATCCCGACATTCTCGCTGGATCGCCCCAATCAGGGAGTATTGCTGAATTAAGAAATCCGGACGGATTCGTTCCCATCGCGACTCGCTCCAAAATCCAAGTAGCCCACCACCCGCCCGCGACGCTTCATGGCGACGTTGTCTCTTTCTTCATGAAGTGAAGGCGTCAGAACAGTCTCCGTAACGCTACTCAAGTTCATTTAGCTTTTACGTCGTGTCGAGGGTGCCCCCGGTCCCTGGCCTTTGGGGACCGGGGAGATATGCCACGCCAAGCGTGAATCGGTCTCTAGCTTTTTGGGCACCGGCCAGACAAGCCAAGCCGAGGGTGCCCCCGGTCCCTAGCCTTCGGGGACCGGGGAGGCATGTTCACTGCCACCGGATCCACGCTCGGAGCATTCTCGCGCTCCCTGAAAGGTCAGCGCATCCGCTATCAGCAAACAGGCGAATTCCACTTCCCACCTTCAGTTGCTATCGGCGCCGTCCTGTCTGCCGTCTGGCAAAGCTCCGGTTGTTTTCACCGCCAGCCAGCAGCAGCCCACATTCCGCCCCGCCTCAGATCCGCATCGGCATCAGCACATACCGCGAGCGGAACTCCGCATCCGGATCCTCCGGCCGCATCTGACCCGCGCTCTGCGAGTCTTTGAACTCCAGCCGCACTTCGCCTTCGTTCCCCAGCGCCTTCAGAAAATCCAGGATGTACCCCGAGTTGAATCCCACCACGATCGGATCGCCCATGTAAGGCGTATCGATCACGTCCTCGCTCTCGCCCGACTCCGTCGACTGCGAACTGATCTTCAGCTCGTTGCCCTCCAGCCGCAGCCGGATCGCCCCCGACCGCTCATCGGCAAACTGCGCCACCCGCTGGATCGCCGCCGACAACTCGCTCGACCGCACCACCGCGAACTTCGTGTTGTCCCGCGGCATCACCGCTTCAAAGTTGGGGAATTGCCCCGACAGCTTCCGCGAACTCAGCGTCCGGTGACCAACCCTGAAAAACAGCGTGTGATCGTCATCGGCAAACTCCACCTTCTCCGCATCCGTCGACGCCAGCAGCCCCCGCAGCTCCTCCAGGGCCTTGCGCGGAATCAGCACCCGCTTCTCCCCGCTGATCCCCTCCAGCGTCTCCCCCGGCTTCTCCACCCACGACAGCCGGTGCCCATCCGTCGCCACCATCGCCAGCGACTCCGCCTTCAGCACCAGCAGCGCGCCGTTCAGCGTGTACCGCGACTCCTCGTTTGAAATCGCAAAAATGGTCCGCGCAATCAGCGTCTTCAGCGCCGGCGCCGAAATCGCCGTCGCCGCGATCGCCGGAAACTCCGGCACCTGCGGATAATTCGCCCGCGCCATCCCCACCATCTTCGTGTTCGATCGCCCCGACCGGATCTGCACCCAGTGGTTGTCCAGCAGCTTGATCGAAACATCCCCGTCCGGCAGCAGCTTGATGTAGTCGTAAAGCTTCCGCGCCGGTATCGTGCACGAGCCCGGCTTCTTCACCTTCACCGCCGCGCTCGTCCTGATCGCCTGGTCCAGGTCCGTGGCCGTGATGTTCAGCCGGTCACCGTCCGCCTCGATCAGGAAATTCGACAGGATCGGGATCGTGGTCTTGCGCTCCACCACGCTCTGCGTCGCAGTGAGTTCCTTCACCAGTTCCTGGCGGCTAACGCTAATCTCCATCGCTGACCCCCGCGCGACTGACTGCTCCACATCCGTTTCCAATACCGACATACCACCACCCCCGCCCTGTTGCACTCAAGCAAACACACCGGGACCCGAACTCCTGGCTGGCCCCACTCTACAACACCTTCAGCCCCGCAGAAAACCTGTCCCCGATTCCCCTCGATTGTAAGCACCCCATTGCCCCGCGCGTCCGTGGAAAACCCGGCTTCTTCTCTGAATTTCCGCTCCCACCCTCGTCCGCCCCCGCACCAACCCGCTTCGTCCCCCATCCCCGACGGCTTCTTCCATTCCCGCAATTCCGCCGGAGATCGCCCCCGGCCCTGCACTGCTGTCTCCCTGAGCTGCGCTTCTCACCCCCGAACTCCTCATTCCGAACTCCCGGCTACCCCTATGTCCGGAAACTTACGCTATGTCGCAGACCACATCCGTCACCCGCTCTTCACCCCACCATGAGCCAAGGCCGCCACAAAATACCCGCCTTGGCTTACTCCCCACAAACCCCAGGCCGGCAGAGTTTCTGTTTCCCGTCACCCCCCTCCCCGGCTCCGCGACGGTTAGAGGGGTTTTCCGTTGTTTAGATAAAGACACTTCCCGTAGTCTCCGTAGTTCGCACTGGAAAAGTGGAAATACTCCCCAACTCCCGCCCCTCCCGGAACTTACCCACCTGTCCCCTTTTCCAAAACCCGCCTGTCCAAATCAGGACAACTGGAAATCCCCCGCTCATCCCCTCACACCCACCCCCGCTTTCCCACGCTTCCCACAGCCCCCGCTCCCATCCCTGTGAATCTCCCCCGCCTTTTGTGCAAACCGCGCCCCCGCCCTTGTCAACAAAGGAGATCCCAAACCCCAGTCCTCCACAGCTGCCCCCTCCTCCACAACTTCCACACCCCACCCGCCGCCCTGGGGAAAACTCCGCCTAATCCCTCCGCCCGGCCCCGCCCCCGTTCCCCCTGATTCAAGCTCTTCTGGCCGTTCCCGCTCTCCATCCCCGCTTTATTTCCTTTTTCTTTCGTTGAAACCATATTCAGTTCGGGGTAACATGCTCCTGCTTCAACTCAGACGCGAATTCAATACCGAACATCCCACACACCTGCTCCAGGGCCTATCTTTCCGGACTACTCAATCCAGGAGGTCACCCATGCGGTTCCCCCTTCGCTTCTCTTGCGCAGCGAGCTTTGCTCTCTGCCTGTGTGCGCAGGTTCTTTCTGCACAAACCACCCCTCTCGTGCCCCTCAAGGCTCCCGGCGGCTCCCATCCCGCCAAAAACCTCAGCATCCGCACCATGGGCACCGTCGCCACCCCCGAAGTGCACACCTTCAACGCCGCCGGCCGCACCCGGCCTGCATCCTTCGCACCCTCTGAAGTTCCCGGCATCGCCTCTCCCGGCTTCTACCCCGGCGACGTCGACAACCCCGGCGATGGCCCCACCGTCGAGAGCTGGAAGGCCCATCCCCTCTACATCAACAACCCGCCCTCCGTCTGGGGCGACGTTGCCGGCTTCCTCCAGAACCTGGGCCACAGCGAGATGGTCCACGTCGTCGATCAGTACACCGGCGCCTACGGAAACCACCGCTATACCCTCGGCACGCAGTATGAGACCTCCGGATATCCCATCACCGCGCCCGGCGTCCCCACCGCCACCAGTCAGACCCTGCTCATCGGGGACATCATCAACCTCGCCTACGCCGGAGCCAGCGCCGGCGGCACCGGTTACGGCCACATCTACCACATCTTCATTCCGCCCGGCGTCGACATGTGCCTCGTTTACCCCACCGCCACCGAATGCTATTCGCCCGACAACCCCAACACCTGGTACTTCTGCGCCTTCCACGGCTCCATCGACTTCTCCGACATCGGTCATGTCCTGTTCAGCGTCGAGCCCTACCAGAACATTCCCGGCTGCTCCGTCGCCCCCAACTCGCCCAACGGCTCCCTCAAAGACTCCACCGACAACGTCCTCTCCCACGAATCCTTCGAGGCCATCTCTGACCCCGACGGTGACGCCTGGTGGGTCCATGCCGGTACCGTGCTCTCCGGCGAAGAAATCGGCGACAACTGCAGCCGCTCAGCCTACTTCTCCCAGTACGGCAGCTACTTCTGGGACTACGGCGTGGTACGTCTCGCCGGCCACCCCTACAGCATCCAGCCCGAATACTCCAACGGCGTGCACGGCTGCGCCTACGGTCCGCCCAACGATTGACCTGGCCCTGTCTGTCCGGCCTGACTAGGCCGGCTGCCTGACCCGCCGGCCTGACCCGCCGGCCTGACCCGCCGGCCTGACCCGCCAACCTGACCCGCACTCCACCGGGGACGCGCACTCAGCGCGTCCCCATTCCCTCCACCCTCGGGTCCCATTTCCGGATCCCGTCCCATCCCCGGAAACCCTCAGCCCTTCCCATCTCCCGCCCCGCCGATCCGCCCGCCCGCGCCCCTACACTGGCGGTAGCATGCCCATCTGCGTCGCCCAGCTCGAAGACCAGCTTCACGCCATGACCGCCCGCGATGCCCCCGGCCGCGCCTTCTGCGATGCCATCGCCGAGCTGGCCCGCACCGGCCGCTTCGCCGAACTCCGCCCCCTGCTCCCCGCCATCGTTTATGAAGAGCTCCAGTCCCGCTACCAGCAGGATCCCGCCACCTTCATCGCCAACTGGCGCGCCCTGGCCGACGACATGCGCTCCGGCTTCATCCTCCACGCCCGCCGGCGCCTCACCTCGCTCACCCGCCTCCAGCCCGCCGTGGCCGCCGAACCAGCCCCCGCCTGGCAGGATCTGCAGCGCGCCCTCGACACCGAAGACAACGACCTGCTCCGCGCTGCCTTTGCCCTCGAACTGGTCCAGATGATCGAGCCCGCCGTCGCCCGCGCCGCCCAGCTGCGCGAATGCGTGGTCGCCGCCCCCTCCTCCGAAGACGCCGACCGCTACCTCGACGAAGCCACCCGCTGCTACTTCTACGGACTCCACACCGCCTGCGCCATCCTCTCCCGGTCCGTCCTCGAAGAAGCCCTCCGCGAACGCCTCCCCGCCTCCCTCGCCCGCCAGATCCGCAGCCGCTACCGCAACGCCCCCACCCTCGGCAATCTCCTCCACGAGGTCAACAACAACCTCCGCCTCGCCGCCATCGACCCCGCCTTCATCCGCCTCGCCAACCACGTCAATGACACCGGCCGCAAAGCCGTCCACCAGGGCCTCCTCTCCGAAGACGAAGCCCGCCTCTGCCTCGGCTCCGCCCGCGAAGCCCTCCAGCTCCTCCTCCGCAACTAGCCGGACAGGTGCGAGACCACACCATCAGCAGCTCTTCATCCCAGGCGTGATGGACCCCAACCCTCCGCGCTGTCCAGTAGACACAGCTGCCGTCCTGAGCGACAGGGTTGGAGCAGTCCAGGGACCACGTCTGTCTGCCGTTCTCATTCAGGATCCGGGTGCCCCGGCTTTGCTCATAAAAGCCGATTCCGACGTTGTTTTTTGGGCAACTAAACTACTTTTTGGGCAGATTCACCATAAGCAACTGATTTTGAAACGAGAACTAGGATAACGAGGCAAAGCTTAAGCAAAAGATTTCTGACGGTAGCTTTCCAAACTTCTGCATCCGCGGTGATCCGACCGCTTGGAACCGGCTTCGAAGGGTACGGGCTTTAGCCCGTACTATAGACCCACTGAAATCGGGCGGGGGCTTCAGCCCATGAGGGCAGGCCAGGGATCGGGGCCGCAGGCATTTTCTTCCACGACCCGTTCCGATCGTGGATACACGGAACCGCAGTGGAGAGCTGGCAACCGCAGACGCGCACGGTCATGTGCTGCCGTTTAGCAGTCGCACGCCTGTTAAATATCTACAGGCAAAGTCAGCGCATGGAGAGGAGTCTGATACCTGAAGGTGTCTATGTCGTCTTGTGGAGGGCAGCGCGCACTTTCTCAACGTTCGTTCCGTGCGCTCGGATGGCTTCATGAAGTTTATCGCCGGTCACACCGAACTCCTTGGACCAGTGAGCGATATCAGAGCTCATCTTGGGGTTAATCTCTTTCGGGTCGTGAGGGCCTTTTGCGGGGTCTTCGTGAATGGCGTGGGGCTCGTGGGCTTTCTGGACGTCGTGGTGCTCGGACATGCGATACCTCGATTTGGTTCTCTTTAAGTATGACAGGCGCGCCGAAGCGGCGTTGCCTTGACCTGCCCTCTTTCAACGCTTCCGGCCTTGAGAAACGTCGCAGAGTCGCCGGGGGTCATTTGGGCCGAAATGCGCAACCCGGAAGCTTCGGCCGCCCCCGCTGCCGGGTCCCTGCCGGACGCGTGGCGTAGATTTAGCAAAGTTCCTCATTGGCGGTAATACGTCCGGAACGCGCCATTATGTTAGTGATGATCTGCGTAAGACTCGCAACGAATGCCTCCCGTGATGCTTCGAAGATCGTCGGCTGAGATTGTGAACCGCTGTTCCAGTTGGATCTTCTTTATAGCCGACTCGAGATGGGTCTGCGTCCATATACCGCCGAGCGGAGGTTCGGTGAATGTTATGAACTTTTTCCCTCGTTCAGAGCTTTTGAATTTCGCGTTGTTCCATATGCTTAGGACCTCGTGTCCATGTTCGTTTCTTTGAAAAATCGCGTAGACCATCCCTAGGGATTGACTCGGTGTAAGGTATTCGACGACGTAAAGGAGGTGTTTACCGGGGTAGGCGTTCGAATCAATCAGATAACCGAAATCCGCTGATCTCGCATTCGAGGTTGGCAAGAACCCCTTGGCTTTCAAGCATTGTGCTGCGCTCATCAGTGCTTCCGGTGGGCCGTTTTGCGCGCTGGCGGCCGCGGCCCCGACGAACAACAGCAGTGCAGCAATGAACGTGTGCTTCATGGTTTTCTCATCTTCTCGCAGATGCTCGAACTGGGCCGTCGCGGCCATTACATGCGTGGATCGGGTTCAATTCGGGCCTATTGTGGCCAATTCGGAAGCTTGGGCACGGAAAACCGGGAGGTTGCCGCCGTTTGTTGGGCAAGCCCCCCGGTTTTTGTGCAGGATGGCATTGATGGGCAAAGCCCGGGTGCCCCATATGGCCAGTCCGGACAGCCTCACCGTCCGGATATGTGGGAGACCACCCCCTCCGCCCGTCTGCTATCCTCCCCGCATGCGCATTACCCCCGCCGCTCTACTGGCATTCGCGACGCTGGTTTCCCTCCCCGCCCAGCAGCCCGGCGCCTCCATCGATCCCCCCGCCGAGGCCCGCCAGCTCCTCAAGCTCCGCGGTCAGGGCGTGCAGATCTATACCTGCTCCGCGGCTCCCCAAACTCCACAGCAGGCCTCCCAGCAATCACTCGCCCAGCAGAACGCCCCCCTGGGCCCGCAATGGACCCTCAAAGGCCCCGACGCCAAGCTCTTCGACAGCACCGGCAACCAGGTCGGCACCCACTCTCAAGGCCCCACCTGGAAGCTCAACGACGGTGGGGTGGTCCTCGGCGCGCCCCTCGCCAGCAAGCCCTCCCCCAACCCCGCCTCCGTACCCTGGCTCCTGCTCCGCGCCAAACCCGGATCCGCCTCCGGCAGCCTCGCCGCCGTCGCCTTCATCCAGCGCACCGAAACCGAGGGCGGCATCGCCGACAAGGCCGCCTGCCACACCCCCAGCGACCTCGGCAAAACCGTGCAGGTGCCCTACACCGCCACCTACACCTTCTACTCCGCCCACTAGCCCCACTCCGCCACCAGCCCCGCCGTCAGCCCCTCGCCGCTTCGCATCAGATCCCCTCGCTCAGCCCGCCGCCGCCCCCCTTCCACCCCGCGCTTTCAAGAATCTCTCGCTCCCCCGTCCCATCTCATAACCATGCCTCTCTCCCCCGCCCGGCGCCTGGGCAAGCAATACCAGAACCCCGTGCCCACCAAAATCGGCGGCCTCTCCCTGATGTTCAAAATCGGCCCGCGCTTCTTCCTCGGCGCCGCCGCCCGCTCCCCGCAGCAGCCGCTCGGCCCCTTCCGCACCGACCCCTCCCTCTACGCCGCCCCTCCCGCCTCCGGCCTGCGCGTCACCTGGATGGGACACTCCACCTCGCTGCTGGAAATCGACGGCGTCCGCCTCCTCCTCGACCCCGTCTGGGACGAACGCGCCGCTCCCACCACCTGGACCGGCCCCCGGCGCTTCTTCGCCCCTCCCCTCGCCCTCGCCGAACTGCCCCCCATCGACGCCGTGATCCTCTCCCACGACCACTACGACCACCTCGGCGCCGCCACCGTCCGCCAGCTCGCCCGCCTCCCCGCCTTCGCCAATACCCGCTGGATCACCACCCCCGGCGTCGACGCCATCCTTCACTCCTTCGGCGTCAGCCCCGCCCGCACCACCGCCCTCAACTGGACCGAAAACACCGCCGTCGGCCCCGTCACCGTCACCGCCCTGCCCGCCCGCCACTTCTCCGGACGCAGCCTCTTCAACCGCTTCGAAACCCTCTGGGCTTCCTTCGCCTTCACCGGACCCGCCCACCGCGTCTTCTTCGGAGCCGACTCCGGCGAATGGGCCCCCGGCTACGGCGCCATCGGCGCCCAGTACGGCCCCTTCGACCTCACCATGCTCGAAATCGGAGCCTTCAACCCCCTCTGGGCCGACATCCACATGGGCCCCGAAGGCGCCGCCCGCACCTTCCGCGCCCTCGGCGGACACGGCCTCCTCATGCCCATCCACTGGGGCCTGTTCGACCTCGCCCTCCACTACTGGACCGAGCCCATCGAAGCCATCTCCGCCATCCCCGGCCTCAAGCTCTGGTCCCCCACCCCCGGCCTTCCCACCGAAGTCCTGCCCGCCCGGGAACTTCGCTCCTCCTGGTGGCGCTAGCCAACCACGCCCCCCGCCTGCCAGCTGAATCACCTGTCACCCTGAAAGGCCTCAACCCCCCGGCCCGCCCCTCCACCCGAACTCCTTCCACACCTTCTCCCAGTTCCACAATCCGCTCCCCACCTCCGCCGTCAGCCCATACCCCAGCTGATGCGCCAGCATGCACACCTGCCCGCGATGATGCGCCTCATGGCTCACCATGTAGACCAGCATCTCCGGCCCCGCCTGCCACGGCCGCGCCCACCCGTCTCTTTTAAATGTCTCGATGCGGCCGTCGCCGCCCAGCGCCGCTTCCAGCATCTCCCCGCACCGCGCCGCGCTCTCCGCCAGCCCCGCCGCCGCTCCCTCCGGCGTGCATACCGCCCGGTTCAGCAGCGCGGGAACCCCCAGGTGCGGCGCCGTCAGCCGCACCCACTTCGCCCTCACATTGTGGATATGGGTAAAAATCGCCGCGATCGTCCGCACTCTGCCCGCGGCCCCGCCCGGCGCCCGCGCCCGCCACGCCCCAGGATCGAGACCCTCGATCAGCATTTGGTTCAGCCGCTCGTTGGCTGCGAAGATCCGCGCCGCCGCGCTCCCCGGCGTGTGGACCTCTCCTTCACGCATGCTCACGCTTCCTCAGCCTTCGCCCTGCTCCAGGAACACCACGCGCCGCCCTCTACGGAAACACGTGGAACAAATCGCTGAGATCCGGCAGCGACGACGCATACCGGATCAGCGGCGTCACCCCAAAAATCTCCTGCAGCGTCCGCAGTGTCGAGCTGTGCGTGTAATAGATCCCGTTCGAGTAATGGCTCCCCTTGGCAAACGGCGACAGCACAATCAACGGCACCGGCCCGTCTCCCTTGCCTGCCTCGTCCCAGGTGATGAACAACGCCCCGCCGCTGCGATACGCCGTCGAATTCAGAATCGCCGGCACGTTCGCCTTCAGCCACGCATCCCCGTGCGCAATCGGATCCCCGCTGCACCCGTCATGCATGTCGTCGCACAAATTCGGCGTGATGAAGTTGTACCGGGCCACGCTGCCCGCCTTCAGGTCGGCGTCCAATTGCGTAAACGGCCGAATATGGCTGATGCAGTTGGCCGACTTCGGGTTCCGCGCGTTGGTCTGATCGTCGAAGTAAACAAACGGGTCATGCTTCACCGCGTAGAGCGCGTCCCCGTTCGCGTCCAGAGGCCCCTCGTTTTGCAGCGGGCAATCCGTCCCCGTGATTCCCTCTTCATAAGCCCGCCACGAAATCCCCGCCTTCTCCAGCAGCGTCACCAGGTGGTTGGTCGTCGACTGGTGATGCGTCGACACCGATCCGTCATCCCGAATCCCCATCGAGTCCCCCGCCTCCAGCCAGATGTAATTCGGCAGGCTGGGATGAATCCCCGGCGGGTTGTTGTAGTTCCGCGCATACGATGACATCGGAATCAGGGTCGAGTTGATATAAGGCGCCGCCGGATTCCCCGAAATACTCAGCGTCCCGTTCCCCGTCCAGTTATGGTTCTCCATCACGATCAGAAACACCGTCTGAATGTGGTGAACCGTCGCCGCGCTGACCGCATCCCCGCTCCCGCCAACGTCCTGAGCCATCCCGGCCGTCGTCAGCGCCATTCCCGCCCCCAGGCTCAAAGCCAGTCCACAACTCAAACGACGCAAGCTGCCCTCCCACTTACGAACCGCGACAAAGAACCTCGATCGGACGGAGACTCAGTGCCGGCAGTCAGATCATAGTCCCAGCTTCGATCGGAAGCCCATACCCCAACCGTTCGGCAATTCTCCAATTTCCTTCCCCGCCCTGAGACGATCCACCGTCCCACATCGCTTCCCAGTGTGGAGGCGCTTCCAGCAATCGCAGGCCGCCTCACACCATTCCCATGGAGTCGCGTATGTCCTGCTCTCTGCCTTTCCTCCCCGGCGCACGGTCAACCGCTCGCTCTCTCGTCCTGCGCCGCATTCCGCAAACATCCCTCGCCGCCCTCGCCTTAACCCTCGCCTTCGCCCTCGCCGCTAGCTTCCCCGCCGCCGCCCAGGCCCCACCCAGCGCCGACACCATGATCCTCACCGCCATGCCCACTAAAAACTTCGGCGGGAGCTCCATCATGGCCGTGCAGCCCGGCACCGTCAGCCTCGTCCAGTTCAACCTCGCCGGCATCCCCGCCGGAGCCATCATCGCGAAGGCCACCCTCCGCCTCTACATCGACGCTGTGCAGACCCCCGGCACCTTCGACGCCTTCCCCGTCGACTCCCCGTGGACTGAAAACACCGTCACCTCCACCACCGCCCCCTCCGTCCTCACCAACTACTCCTCCACCGGAACCGATCCCCAGGCCGTCACCGCCGCCAGCAAAAATACCTTCGTCCTGCTCAACGTCACCCCCATCGTGCAGGCCTGGGTGCGGGGATCCTTCGCCAACAACGGCCTCGCTCTCCAGCTCACCACCCCCGCCGGATCCTTCTCCTTCGACACCAAGGAGTCCACCTACACCAGCCACCAGCCTGAACTCGACATCGTCGTCACCAACACCGGCCCCGCCGGTCCCCAGGGACCGCAAGGCCTCCCCGGCGCCCCGGGCCCCGCCGGCCCTCCCGGGCTCGCCAACGTAAATCAGCAGCTCGGCACCGGCGTCGTCACCAGCGGCTTTTCCCAAACCCGCGTCACCGCCAACTGCCCCTACACCCAGGTCGTCATCAGCGGCGGCTGCGATGCGGCCTTCGGCTCGTTCGGATCCCCCGACGGCTACTACCCCCCCACCATCGTGAAAGCCACCCCCGCCGACTCCGGTTCCTATACCTGCCTCTTCAGTGGAGGCACCGGCATCAACATGCCCGTAGCCGCCGTCGCCATCTGCGCCAACGCCCAGTAAGCCCCGTCCACTCTCCCAGCGCCCCTCCGCGGAACTTCCTCTCCCCCCGAGAGCCGAAGTTCCGCGACCGACGCCACCCACAAGCCTGCCGCTCCACCCAAAAGCTCCCCCGCCCGCGCCGCCACCATCCACGCCCCGGCCCCTCGTCTGTTCGCGAACCACGAGACTCAGCGCAGGCGATGCATTAGGATTCAGGAACTATCAGAACGCTTCCAGGAAATTTGCTACCCGAAGGAAACCCGGCGCAAGCATCAAAATGTAGCCCTTGATGCTTGCCGCATTGCTTTGAAGGGAAGTGGGTTTCGTGCTGCGGGAGTAAGGAATGTCTTTAATTCAGAGCCTGTACTTTCGCCCGAGATGATCGAGGAAACCGAATGAACTGCGGGTCGAGAAATTCGAGTAAATCAATCATGGCGTGCTGGATTCTGATCAGTCGCTCTTCGAATGGGAAGAGGTCATGAGCCATCTGCTTGATGTCGTCGCGAACCGGGTCGAGCCAGTAGTCCAGATTTGGATCCCGTCGATTCACGAAATCAGCGTATCCCCTACAGCGGCAAACTGAACTTGTGCGATCGATCATTAGTTCGCCTACTGCGCGCTGCTCCCCTGCAAAAAGCCGAAATCCAGGTCCCAGTTTATCGGTCTGCAGCGTCGTATAAATGCTGTCTTGGAGCTCGCGGAATCTCTTCGTCAGATCATTCTCGCGGTGATCTAGAAACTGAATTTCCTCACGGATGGCCTCGGTCCAACCTAGGAATTGAGCAACCAGCTGGCGCATGGCGACCGGATCACGGTGCTGACGGATGGAGTTCCCGAGGCGACGCGGCGGCATGAGCTGCTGGGGTTTGAGCGAACCGCGGAGTTGAGCACGCTGCCGGCGGCGGCGATTGCGGAGGCGGCGCTTGAGTTCGGGCAGTCGGATGACATTACGGTGCTGTCGATTGTTGCGGATCATGGGCGCCGTTCTTAATACGATGGTGTGGGGATTCAAGACATCGGGCAACATTAAGGGAGTACTGCAATTCACTTCAGCTCGCTGAACTGCCACATCACAGCCGACTGGAATCACGCGGTGTAAAAATGGTCGTCAGTCAGTCGCTGGACGTTTGATCATTCGGAGGCGGAAGATGCCGGATCCTTCAGGGCCTGCGCCGGGTGATACGCCGTCGTCACCGCCAGTCCCGGCAGCGCCGGCAGCGCCTCCGGAATAAGCACCTGCTGCAGCGTGCGCGCCGCCTCCAGATCCGCCGAATACCGCTCCTCCAGCCCGCGCGACTGCGCGAACCGCCGAATCAAAAACGCCAGCAGCGCCACAATGAAAACCAGCTGCGTCAACGCCCCCAGCTGCACCGGGTAAGGCGTCAGCGTGACGTTCCACTGGCTGATCGAATTCACCGCGCGGCTCTGCCACCCCATTTGAAACAGCAGCAGCACCAGCCCTCCCAGCACCCCCGTGCCATACAGCAGCACCGTCGGCACAAACAGCAGCCGCGCATTGCGATTGCCCGCCCACGCCCGCCGCAACAGCAGCGCCACAATGTAAATCTCAATCGGCACATCGAACAGCACCCGCAGGCTCGTCGATGTCGCCGACGACGCGTACCGCAGCACATACAGGCCCACGTTCAGCGGGTCCAGCAGCGCAATCACCAGCACCGCCCGCCACACCGGCGTCCGCCTCGCCTCCAGCACCCGGGAGAAAAACAACAGCGCCGCCGCTATCCCCACCGCTCCCAGCGTCTCCGCCGTAAAGTCATGCACCCCCAGTGGAAAATTCAACAGGAAGTCGCTGATCGTCAGCGCCACCTGCAGCGCCCCCGTCAGCAGCACAATCGCAAACCACAGATACTCCCGCTCCGACCTGCGATACAGATAAAGACCAAACACCGTGATGCTGATGACCGCCTGCAAAATCCCCACGGTGAAGTAGTCCACCACCCAGCTGCTGCGTTCCGCCTCCGACTGCCGCAGCCGTTCCTCCAGCACCGCCCTGTCGCCCAACACCGCGCCCCCGTACCGCGGCCCGCCGCCCAGGTAGCTCGCAAACGTGGGATGATGCCACACCCTCAGCGCAATGTGGATCGCGCTCCCCGCCGCCACGGGATCGAGCGCATACAGCATTCGCTGGTTGAAGCGCAGGCTCCCGTGCGGAGGCATCTGCCCAAACCCGCCCACCTTGCGCCCGTTCTCAAACACTTCGTAATCGGTCAATATCGACGGCAGCAGTATCGCCAGCGGGCCGCTTATGTCACCCGCATCCACGCTGAAGCGATACCACCCAAACCCGCTCATCTTGTCGTAGCCCTGCACCGACCACGGCTGATCCGACCGCAGCAGCGCCCACCCGGTATCATCGAACTCCGGCGACGCCCAACCCGCATCGTCTCCCGCGTGGAACCGCCACAGCCCGTCCAGTGAAATCACCGGCTCGTGATGCGTGCTCAGAGAAAATGTCGCAGGATGCGCCGCCCCCCGCGATGCTTCAGATGCCGCGCCCGGTGTCTGCCCCGGTGCCGCATGCGCGGCCGCGATGGTCATCCCAAGCGCGACACTCAACAGCTGCGGCAGATATCGCATAGCGGCGAACAGCCAAACAGTACCCTACACAACCGCCTCGCCCCCACGCAACAACTCCGCCTCTGTCTCTCCCACGATTCGCCGCCTCGACCGCCGCCCCGATCGCTCCCAAGATCGCCGCGAACCCCGCTCCACCGCCCGAGACAACACCCTTCCCCACTCCACCCGCCCCGGCTCAATCCCCACCACCCTTCATCCCGCCACGCGATCCGCAATCACCCGGCCGAGTTTCCCCAGCTGGCTCTCCCATCCCATCACCGCACGCTGCGTCCACTCATCGCTGTGCATCCGGTCCAGCCGCAGCACCATGCGGACTCCGCCATTCTCCGCGCGAAACTCCACCCTGTTGCCGAACTCGTAAGCTTCCACCCCGGGTATGAAGTCCGCGAGGTGCGTGTACCCAATACTGGCCCCCGGCACGATCTCCGTATAGGTGATCCTCGACTCCGTCGTCACCGGCATTCCCGCCCGCTTCATGAATTGCACCTGCGACGCCCCCACCGCCGTCATCGCATACCGCATCTGTCCGCCCGCGCGCAGATCGAGGTCGTGAACGTCCGTCCGAAATCCCTCCGGTCCCCACCACGACTCGATCCCTTCCGCCGTCGTCCACAACTCCCACACATCCTCAATCGATGCCGCCGCATAAAATCGCTCGATCACGATCCTTCCATCCGCCTGCTGAATCGCATTTGTGCTCATCGGTTTACTCCTCATGATTTCCCCCGGGACGATTTCTTCGCCCGGGACTTCCCGGCTTTTCGTTCGCGCTTGCGCGCCAGTGCTTCTCCAAACCTGTCCAGACGGCCTTCCCACAACTGCCGGTACTGGCTCACCCACGCATCGATGTCCTGAAAAGGTTCCGGACACAATGCGTAAAACCGTTTCTGCCCCTCCGGCCGCACCCGCACAAACCGTGCCTCCTGCAGAATGCGCAGGTGGCGGGACACGCCCGACTGATCGATATCCACTTTTGCCACGATTTCGTTAACCGAATGCTCGCCGCGTCGAAGCACGTCGACGATCAGCAGTCGGGTAGGATCGGCAAGCGTCTGAAGCAGTGACGTATGCATAATAATGTATATGTACCGACATGCATATAATAATGTCAAGCACTGATTATGCATGCATAAGCGGCCCGGCCGTGCCCGTCACTTGATGACCGGACCGCTCATGGTTGGTTGAACCTCCGCGTCGGGCAATCTTCCCGCCCTGAACTTACTTCATGCCCCACCGGCCCAAAAGACAAACTTGCAGCGGTGAGGTGAAGGGCAAGCCACTCGGCGACTTGACCGGGTTGAACATCGGATGCGGCACCAGCCCCCAAGTCAGGCGGCAAGCTTCGCGCTGATTTTTGTAGGTGATCGGATCGATCATTGCCTTCGTCTCCTTGTCTTGACTCCGTTCGTTGTGGACAACGGCTCCTCGCCAACTGTCATGTCCCGTTCCCCGCGTCTCCTGGTCTTCACTACCAGACATAGGGCGGTCGATGCATCTCCGTGCGGTTTCCCAAAAGGCATCCGCACAGAGTACAGCGTTCCTGATGCGGTGGCGGATATGTCATGCCAAGCCAATCGACCAGACGACTGTGCCGGCACTGTGGACACATGATCATATTCATGGGGTCTTCTCCTGAATCGGTTTCTGGGGTGCGGCCAGGGAGGACTCGCCCCCCCTGCCCGGTTTGTGTGTTAGCTTCTCTGCGCGCCTGTCGTTGGCCCCAGCCAAGTCCCGGGTACCAGGCCGCCAGGCGTGTGAATGCTCACCACGCTGCCGTGGTGAGTAGGTGCTTTTCCATCCGGTGTCTCAAAGTGCGTTCCGTTTGCGTCTTGCATTTCGACTTCTCCTCTCTGGCTGATTCGACGCCCCCCTGTGCGCGCGGGTGGTCGATCACTGGTCGCCCCGTCAACCCCGCGTGACGCATACCGTGCCTCACGCCGTGACTCACAGGCTCCGCTGGCCCCGCCCTCGCCGCGTCCCTCGCGGCGAGACGGCTTCTCTGGTCACTCCCGCCCGATCGTTTTAGGGCAAAACCAAATTGCGTTCGCCGCAGGGCAGCTATACTTTTTCCCACTCGAGGAACTCATGGAAGACCTATTGGAAGGCTGGAAATTGCGCCAGGTTCTCGCCACCGCGCAGGCCCTGCGCCCCTTCCTCGCCGACGAACAGACTTGGTATCGCAATAAGGAAGAGCTCCCCACCCGCAACGTCAGGGTGCCGCTCCAGAGTTTCGATAACCTCTTCGGTCCCTCGCGCGATTTCTGGACCAGGAAGGCACGGTCACTCACCACCGAACAGGGGTACAGGCTCCTCCTCGGCAAAAAAGGCCCCATGACAAAGACCGAGAATGACCGCGCACGAACCCGCAAAAAAGACCTCGGCGATGCGCTCCAGCGCTTTGCCGCCCTCGACAAGCGCCTCCCTGTCTCCTTCGGGGTTCAAATCGACGGATGCCTCACCCTGGAGGAGCGCGATGGCGCGATGAAGGCCTTCTGGGACCCCTACTTCGTCCATTGCGATTCGGTCACCATCGTCTACGCTGAATCCGTCTTTTTTCGCGGCGGCCCTCGCAACCGTGCCTTCATTCGCAGCATGGATGTGAACGAACTCGATGCGCTCGATAAGCTCTACAGCGAATGTGCGCTGCCCGCCGGCTGGGTAACGCAAAATGGCGGCACCCAGTTCGTTCCTGCCGGCGACTGTGCCGCCGTCATATCCCTGGCCCAGTCATTCGATCGCAACGGCCTCCCCGCCACGATCGTTACTGCGCCTCAGTTCCATCGCAAACCCCAACCGGGCGAGGGCATCATCGTCCTCGGAAGCGGGCGCACCATTCCGTGGCTTGACCAGAGCATGCGGGCGCAGGCGTTCCCCTATCAACTCGCTTCTACCGGAATCGAACATTTGCACGAGCCCGGAAAATCCGCGCACGACGACTTCACCGGCCCCATCGTTCGCGGCCTTGTCGCTCGCTACTGCTGCGAGAAATCCGGCGCCTGGATTACCCTCATCGGCGCCAATCACGGCCGCTGCTCCGAGGCCTGGGTCCGCAACGTTTCCTCCAGCCGCAATATCACCCGCATGTTCCGTACCTTCCGCTGGGATCAAGCCGACCCTGTCCCCCCGCGCTTCCAGATCACCTTCAGCGTGCGCGTCGATCGCGGCGAAATCCTCCAAACCTCTCTCGAAGAGGTCTCCGTCGATCTCAACGACTGCGCGTACTGACCTCAAACGGCCACCCGCACCTCCACTCCTAATACGCTAGGAGTCATTCAGGATGCTGACCTCAAGTCACCGCCCTTTCACTTCCGGGTTGACCCCCCGTCGCTGTCCAGGCCCACCTTCTATACTTGAAGCACTCATGTCCTACGCCGCGGCCATCGATCAGCTCAGCGCCATGACTCCGGAGCTCTTCACCCAGCCCGGACAGCCCCGCCGCAAATTCTCCCTCGCCGAAGTCCGCATCCTCCTCGAAGCCCTCGGCAATCCCCAGTCACGCTTCCCCTCCGTCCTCATCGCCGGCACCAACGGCAAAGGCTCCACCGCCGCCACCCTGGCCTCCATCCTTACCGAATCGGGATTCCGCACCGCCCTCTACACCTCGCCCCACCTCGAACGCATCAACGAACGCATCCGCATCAATCGCACCCTCATCCCCGACGACGACTTCGCCCGCCTCTACTTCCGCATCCACGCCACCGCCGAAACCCTGGTGGCCGACTCCACCCTGCCCCAGCACCCCAGCTTCTTCGAGTGCCTCACCGCTCTGGCTTTCCTCTACTTCGCCGAACAGTCCGTCGACATCGCCGTCCTCGAAGTCGGCATGGGCGGACGCCTCGACGCCACCAACATCGTCGAGCCCCTTCTGTCCGTCATCACCGACATCTCCCTCGACCACACCGAATGGCTCGGCCCCACCATCGCCGCCATCACCCGCGAAAAGGCCGGCATCCTCCGCCCCCGCGGCACCCTGGTCACCCTTCCCCAGCATCCCGAAGCCAACCAGGCCCTGGGAGAGATCGCCGCCGAACTGGACGTCACCGGCATCCCCGCCACCCCCTACATGCCGCCCCTCCATGCCGGCCCCGCCGCGTCATACCCCATCGAACTTCACGGTCCCGGCTTCGAAGGCGCCCAGATTGAAATCGCTTCCCCGCTCTCCGGCGCCCACCAGCACCGCAACATCGCCCTCGCCATCGCCGCCGCCATCGAACTGGCCAACCTGCTCCCCGCACCCGCCGCTACGCCCGCCGGACCGCCCTCGCAAAGGCATCCCGCGCCACCCGCTTCAGGCGCAGCCATAACCCCCGCCAGCATCGCCGCCGGCATTCACACCACCGCCTGGCCCGGCCGTCTCGAAATCATCCGCACCCCCGCACCCCTAGTCGCCGCATCAGCCCCACCCATCCCCGATCCCACTCGTGCCGCGAGTGCGGCCAGCACCGAAGCGACCCGTACGGCCAATACCGAAGCGCCGCCCGCCTCACGCGCAGTGGCGGTGGAGTGGATACTCGACGTAGCCCACAACCCCGCCGGCGCCTGGGCCCTCCGCGCCGGCCTCACCAACCTCCTCAGCTTGAATCAGAGCGACCCCGCACCCGCCACCCTCGTCTTCAGCTGCCTCCGCGACAAGCCCCTCCCGGAAATGGCCCAGATCCTCTTTCCTCTCTTCGAACGCGTCATCTTCGCCCCCATCCACAGCGCCCGCGCCGCCTCCATGGACGACCTCCTCGCCGCCGCCGCAGCCACCGGCACCCCCGCCCTCGTCGCCGACTCCGTAGCCCAGGCCCTCACCCTCGCCTCAACCCCCGCCGCCCCTTCCCCAGCCCCCACCGGCAGCCCAGTCCAACGCCCCCACCCCGCCCAGGAGCGCGAAGCGCCTCCCGCCCCACGCGCAGTGGTGGTGGTGTCCGGATCGGTCTACCTGGTCGGCGAAGCCCGCTCCATCCTCATGGCCCGCCGCATCGAACCCACCCCGGAACCCCGCGCATGACCCCCCGGCCCAACCCCCTGCCGCGCCTTCACCGCTGGCGCAGCAACGTACTCCAGGCCCCGGTCTTCTTCCTCGCCACCGGCTTCTTCGGCACCGCCGCCCTCATCGCTTCCCTGTTCGCAAAAACCGGCCGCACCCAGCACCGCATCGCCCAGGTCTGGGCCCGCACCTGCCTCCGCCTCTCCGGCGCCCCCCTCACCGTCCGCGGCCGCGAAAACCTCACCCGCCACCCCGTCGCCGTCTACGCCGCCAACCACACCTCCTACATGGACACCCCCGTCATCTTTGCCACCCTCCCCTTCCAGTTCCGCATCCTCGCCAAAGCCGAGCTGTGGAAACTCCCCTTCATCGGCTGGTACCTCAACCGCTCCGGCCAGCTCCCCATCCACACCGACAACCCCCGCGCCACCCTCTCCTCCCTCGGCGCCGCCGTCAAAGCCCTCCGCGCCGGCATGCCCCTCTTCGTCTTCCCCGAAGGCTCCCGCACCCCCGACGGCGAACTCCAGGCCTTCCTCTCCGGCGCCGCCTTCCTCGCCATCCGCGCCCAGGTTCCCCTCGTCCCCATCGCCCTCACCGGCGTCTACGACCTCCTCCCCATGCACACCCGCCACTTCTTTCCCGGCGACCTAACCCTCACCGCCGGCGAACCCATCTCCACCATCGGCCTCGGTCCCCGCCAGACCGACCAGCTCACCGCCCAGCTCCGCGCCGCCATCCACGACCTCACCCGGTCCCCCCTGCAACCTGCCCCCTGAAACCTGACACCTGCAGCCTGCAGCCTGCCGTACACTGAACTGTCCATGTCCCTCCGCATCGCCATTCCCGAGCCCACTTCCTCCGACACTGCCTACAACCAGCGCTCCCTCCCCCAATACACCGCCGCCCTCCAGTCCGCGGGAGCCATTCCCACCATCGTCCCCCTTCATGAACGCCCCGACCGCATCGCCCGCCTCCTCGCCAACGTCCAGGGCATCCTCCTTCCCGGCAGCGGCTTCGACATCGATCCGCAGGACTACGGGGCCCAGCGCCTCCCCGCCTGCGCTCCCCCCGATCCCGCCCGCGCCGCCGTCGACCAGCTCCTCCTTCAGGACGCCTTCGACCTCCACAAGCCCGTCCTCGCCATCTGCTACGGCGTCCAGTCCCTCAACGTCTGGCGCAACGGCTCCCTCTTTCAGGACCTCCCCACCGAAACCGCGACCCCTGTCAACCACGCCCCCGGCCGCACCGTCACCGAAGCTCACCCCATCGAAATCACCCCCGGCTCCCGCCTCGCCTCCTTCCCCGCCGACACCCACCCGCAGCAGGTGAACTCCAGCCACCACCAGGCCCTCCGCGTTCCCGGCCGAAACCTCCGCGTCACCGCCATCTGCCCCACCGACGGCGTCATCGAAGCCGTCGAGCTCGACTCCCCCGATCACTACGTCCTCGGCGTCCAGTGGCACCCCGAACGCACCTACCTCACCAGCGCCCTCTCCCGCGAAATCTTCGCTTCCTTCATCCACGCCGTCTCCGCCTGGAAACCCCGCCCCCTCGCCCAACCCGTCGCCGCTTCCTGACCAGCCGCCTCCCCCGAAATTCCCACGGTTCGTAACCAGCCTGCCCCCGCACCGCAGCACACCCCCATCTCCAAACCCTCTCAGGCCACTGCCCACCCAACACCCCGCATCTAGACCAGAGTCGGTATAGATCCCGGCCTCCCCCGATTTACCGAACCCAGGAGTTCTAGATGAAAACCAGCAGTATCGTCACCGCGATCGCGGCAATGACGCTGTGCGCCGCATTCCAGGCGCAGTGCCAAACCTTCGGGCAGCGAACCTATTCCGGCATGTACACCTACAACCACGCCGACCTCAATAACGACGGCCGCGAAGACCTCGTCTATCACACTCAGACCGGGTTCGCCGTCGTGTTGAGTACGGGCAGCGCCACCTATGCCCCGCCGGTCAGCTACAACCTGCCCGATAACTTCCCCGCCACCACCGTCACCCTCGATCTCAACAACGATGGCAAGCTCGATGTCATCGCTTTCAACGCCTTCGAAAGCGCCTTTCACGTCTACCTCAACACCGGCAGCGGCGCCCTCGCCGCCCAGCCTGCCACTTCGCTCTCGTCCCCCGTCATGGACATGGTTGTGGGAGATCTCAATCACGACGGCTACGCCGACATCGCCTTCACCACCGCCAACGGCAATCTGAATGCGTGGTTCAACAACCACGCCGGCGGCTTCACCACCGGTCCCGTCACCAGCGTTCCCGGCCTGTCGCAATTGAGCATCGGCGACTTCGACGGCGACGGCGCCGCCGACATCGCTGCCACCAGCAACCTGGGAACCTACCTCTACTTCGGCGACAACACCGGCCACTTCACCACCGTCAACGCCACCACCGCCCACGGGCCGTATTACTACCTCATGGATATCAATGGCGATGGCAAGAGCGACCTCGTCGGTGCGGCCGTCGCCGGCAGCAATGGCCAGAACAACACCTACTACCGCACCCTGTGGGTCTCCTACGGAAACCAGTTTCGCGATGTCATTGAACAAAGCATCCCGCTCAACGGCTACGCCGTGCCCTGGACCTGGGGCAACGCTGCCGACAAGAGCCCCACAGTCGACGTGGCCGACTTCAACGGCGACGGCCTCACCGACTTCGCCATCGTCGAAGCCCAAAACGCCGACGGCACCGGCATACATACCCTGGCCGTAAAGTTGAACCAGCTGAACTACTACAGTCCAGAGATCAACGTGTACTCGAGCAGCGAACTGGACTTCGGCGTGGCCGCCATCCGCCCCGCCAATTCGTTGAAGCCCGGCCTGCTCGTCAATACCTTCGCCAACAACACCGAGACCGCGCAGTTCTTCGTCAACGACAACACCAGCGGCTACTACGGCGGATGCCAGCTCCCCAACACCGCCATCGGCATCAATGTCTGTTCCCCCACCACCTACGCGTCAACCAGCGTCGCCTTCCACGCCAGCGCTGCCGGCCAGACCACCATGCGCAAAGTTGAAGTCTGGGTCGACGGGGTCAAGAAATATCAGCAGACTGCAAGACACTTCTTTTCCCACTACGGCCTTATGGACGTCACCATGACGCTCTCCGCGGGAACCCACAAGGTGACCATCATCGCCGCCGGCTACGACAACCTCGAAGTAAAGAAGTCCTACACCATCACCGTGCAATAACCCACCCAAATGACGAACGGACCGCAACCCACCGCGGTCCGCTCCCGTCTCCCACCTACGTTGTTGTCAGTCTCCGAAGCGGGGTGCCCAGGTCCGAGCGCGTCATAGTGCTATCGCAAGGACACCCTGAGAAACACCATACGTACGGCTCAAAACCTCACACCGAAGCTGGTACGCTCGTTGTTCTGTCGTCTGTCCCGATTGGAGAAGCGTGTGGCCGTCTATGTCGCAGCGTCTGATGAAAGGTACTCTCGCGGCAACTCCAGAAATGAGTTCTTCTATGGTGGATTTCTGGCCCCTTACACAGATTGGTCTGGATCGTTCGAAGCCCTTTGGGATCGGAACGTGTTGGAGGGTCCGCCCCGGATTCCATACCTTCACATGACAGACATCAGAAAGCAAGCGTGGCGCGAGACAGAGGGCAAGGGGATAACTCGCTCGCAGGGGGAGCGCAGAGTAAGATCCGCCTTCGAACTCATAGCCGAAACGCGCAGCTTAATTCCAATAGGAGTTGAGTTCAAGGCTGGTCACATGCGCGATACGTTCAAAGAGAAGATTCGGCTTGAAAGTGGTGCTAAGAAGATTTTCATGCCAGACTATCTTGCGTTCATCTCTTACGCTTATGCTGCGTTAGAGTTTTGCTATAGAAACAGGCCAGATGCTGAGAAGATAGACTTTGTTGTTGAGCGGAGCAGTGATATTACCCAACACATTCAGGAATTTCATCGGGATCTGCCGCAGGCGCTTGTGAGTGTCGGTTTGGAGCGACTAGTGCCCCTTGTTGGGGACTTGAGACCCGGAGGCAAGGATCGCTTTCCGTTACAAGCAGCGGATGTTCTTTGCTGGTACTCCCAAAGGTATCGCGAGGGAGGATTGAACGAAAAAGAACTAAGGCGATATAGCGTGATCGCTACTCGAGAAGGCGTTCGCGTGGACCTCACGGACCATAATGTACGGACCATAATGTCAAATAGCTTTGGAAAGCAATGACGGGCATTTAGCGGCGCAGGCTAGCTTCGCAGTTAGTCGAGCATGTTGTTGGTCTTATGTGCTTTCAATGACTCCCATTGTCTGTCGAAAATGGGGCGCGCATTTTGCGCGAGATTTGGAACCCACAAAACTCCACCTCCGACCCCGTAAACTGTTCTGTCATGCTGCGGCTCCCCTCTAATCCCGAAGAGACCACCCAGGTCGCCAACCTCCAGGCGCTTCTCGCCGCATCGGATCTTCCGCCCCTCCCCGATTCCATCGCGATTCGTTTTGCTGCTTATCTTTCGCTATTTGTTCGCTGGAACACCCGGACAAATCTCAGCGCCATCCGCGATGAGGACGGCATCATACGCCGCCATCTTATTGAATCCATTGAAGTTGCGTTCGAGATACCCAAAGGGGTCGCCACCCTTGTCGACTATGGGTCAGGTGGCGGCCTTCCCGGCATCCCCATCGCCCTGTGCCGTCCGGAGATCCACGTGACCCTGGCCGAGTCACAAAACAAGAAGGCTGCCTTCCTCCGCGAAGCCGTCCGGGTCCTCGGCCTCAATACCACCATCCACGCCGCTCGTGCCGAAACCCTCCCATCCCTCTACGACTGCGTCATCCTCCGCGCCGTGGACAAAATGGATGTGGCAGTCAAGTCCGCCGCAGGCCTCGTTCGGCCCGCCGGGTATCTGGCCCTAATGACGACGCACGACCGGCTCCCTGCCCTGCAAAACGCTGTCGGCCAGGCTTTCACCTGGCGTCCCTCACAACCCCTTCGCGGCACCCGCGAAGCAGTGCTTGCGCTAGCCCAGTCACATCCCGGCTCCTGAAATTCCTTCGCCCCAAACGCGCAGCATTTGCTTTTCCGTCCAAACCACGAGACCCGGCTTACCAAGTTAGGCCGCGTACTTTGTTCCTCTCAAGAAGCTGACATCCTCCGCTCCAAGCCTGTCCCGCGGATGAAGTGAAGAATCGCACCCGAAGCACTTGCGCGTATCTTCTTCCCGCCACCACAGTACGTTTCGACCAGAACGCGCCTCTTCCCGCGCACCTGAAGCTAAGGCATTGTCGGACCGCTCGCCCGCAACATCTTTTCCGTCCACGCTGCCCCCGGAAGTCCCGAAGCCCGCAGCGCTTCTATCTCCGCCTCAACGTCATACGCGACCCTGCGGATCTCGGCTTCCCCGTCCGTCACCACCGCGTAGCTGGCCCTCGGATCGCCATCGTGCGGCAGCCCTACACTCCCGGCATTCACCAGCAGCTTGACCCTGCCACCCAGCTTTCTGATCGAGCTCCGATGGGTATGGCCGAACACAACAGTCTCCCGGTCCAGAACGCCGTATACGTCCTCGAACGCCTGGTCCGGGCTTCTCTCTTCCGGGGTCACCCAGCAATTCTCCGGGCTCGCATGGACCACGGCCATCCTTTCGCGCAACACAACCATAGGTAGCCCTTCAATCCATCGCAGGCGCTCCTCGCCGAGAACGTCCCTGGTCGCCGCGGCGATCTCGCGTACCGCTGCCCAAACAGCGGCGGGTGCCTGCGATCCAGCCGCAAACGCCTCCAGGCTCTGCGGCCGCACCAGCATCTCATCGGTATTGCCCATCACTCCCGTCCATCCAAGTCCGCGAACGCGGTCCACCACCTCCACGGGCCGAGATCCGGAGTCAGCCAGATCTCCGCCATGCAGCACCACATCGGGAGCCACGCGGCCAAGATCGGCGATAACCGCCTCCAGCGCCGTCAGGTTGCCGTGGATATCGGACACGATTGCAATCCTCATGAGCTTCCCCAAATTCTTGCTCAGAAACGCTGGCACCGCTACCGCAGCAACCGCAGGATGCAAGTTGCGGCAAGGCAGGCACTTGGAGGGATTACGTCCGGTACTTCGGCGCGACGCCCCGGTCCCAGACGTAAAAAGCAAGTCCAGTTTGCCGAAAATTACCCCGTTAGGGAGTACAATCCCCCACACAATTGTTCCACGTGGAACAATTTCCCTCCGCCACCCTGCACAAAATGTTCCACGTGGAACATTTTTATGCCACGCTCGCTCGGCATCCTTCCGGCGCCCATGCCAAATTGTTCCACGTGGAACAATTTCGCCTCGTTCCAAAACCCGCACGGTCCGGCCCACGCGATGAATGTTCCACGTGGAACATTCATCGCGCCTTTCGAATCCCGAGTCCTTTACTCCCAAGTTCCAAATTGTTCCACGTGGAACAATTTCGCGCCTAGTAAACCTGTCGCGGGTACTAACCCTGTACAAAAATGTTCCACGTGGAACATTTCCGCGATTCCCAGACTTCCAGCCCAACTTCGTATATCCCAAATTGTTCCACGTGGAACAATTTTTCGCCCCGCCCTAAATACCAGAAGAGGGTCTGGGCATGTTGCCCCGGATGTTCCACGTGGAACATTTCTGGCCACGCAAGTCCTCAGTCGTTCGCCCCGACCTCCCAAATTGTTCCACGTGGAACAATTTGCGCTAGCGGATCGTTCAGGCTCCCCAGTCACTTCCCGCCAAACCGACCCATTCCGGGAGGACTTTTCCACCGCGCGATTATTCGAGTGCATCTCCGAAGCGACGCCCCAGCCACATTGCAAGCCAAACAAAGACAGGTACTTACGGCGCCGGGCCGCGGTCAGCCTCGAATCGCTTTCCACAGCTTGTCCGTTTTCTCCACAGGCGACAACACTATGCCCGGAACACCCGCTCCCTTTACCCTGAGAGGCCATGGGGAAAATTGTCGGCGTCGTGAATCAAAAAGGAGGCGTGGGTAAAACTACCACCGCCATCAACCTGAGTGCCTCCCTCGCTTTGGAGGGGCTCAAAGTCCTCCTCGTCGACTGCGACCCCCAGGCCAACGCCACTTCCGGCCTCGGCATTCCCCGCGACGACGCCCGCCACTCCATTTATGACGTCCTCATGGGACAGTCCCCCGCGGAACAGGTCATCCTGCCCACCGCCGTCGAGACCTTGTTCCTGCTGCCGGGATCCAAAAACCTGACCGGCGCCAACATCGAACTGGCCGGCGCCGACGATCGCGCGCTGCGCCTGCGCCATGCTTTGCAGAAGATTCAGGGCAGCTATGATCTGATATTCCTGGATTGCCCCCCGGCCCTCGATCTGTTGACTCTCAATGTACTGGCCGCCGCGACATCCTTGATTGTCACCATGCAGGCCGAGTACTTTGCGCTCGAAGGTATCTCGGAATTGATTTCAACCCTGGAACGTGTCCGCGCCGCGTTCAATCCCGAAGTCTCGATTGAAGGCGTGCTCCTGACCATGTACGACGACCGCACCAACCTGGCTCAGCAGGTTACTGAAACCCTCCGCGAATACTTCAAGGAACGGCTTTTCAAGGCGGTGATTCCGCGCAACGTGCGCCTCGCCGAAGCGCCCAGCCATGGCAAGCCGGTCGCCCTTTACGATGCGCGGTCGCGCGGAACCGAAGCTTACTACGAACTGGCCATGGAGTTTCTGGAGCGCAACAAGATGGAAAGCCCGCGCGCTGCTGCCCGCAAGGCAGCCGCCGCGGCGCCCAAACCAAAAGGCCGCGAAATTCGCTTCTGGCCATACATCTGACCGCACCAGGGCGTCCGGCCGAAATCTAAAAGGAACTGAACACTCTGCCGTAGAAGAAGGATTTAAAGCTTATGAACACCACCGCTGACCCCAAACGACGCGCCCTCGGAAAGGGCCTCGATTCGCTCCTTCCGCGGGTGCAGCCCGCCGGTCCGCAGCAAGCAAAACCCGAAACGGACGATGGACGGCCTCGCGAAATCGCAGTCGAGCTGATCGACAAAAATCCTTACCAGACCCGCTCTCATATTGGTGAAGACGAGCTTGGCGAACTGGCCGCGTCGATCACCGCCAACGGCGTTGTCCAACCCATTCTCCTGCGTCCCCAGGCGAACGGGCGCTTCCAACTGATCGCCGGGGAGCGTCGTTGGAGAGCCTCGCAACTGGCCGGAAAGACAACCATCCCGGCGATCCTTCGCCAGGTTTCTGACGAGCAGGCGATGGAGATCACCATCGTCGAAAATCTGCAGCGCGCCGACCTGAACCCGATGGAGCAGGCCAGGGCGTTTGAGCGGCTGTCGCGCGAGTTCAATATGACCCAGGAGCAGATGGCTCTGCGGACTGGCAAGGATCGCACGACCGTAGGCAACTTCCTTCGTTTGTTGAGGTTACCTGAAGGTGTGCGGATGCATGTGGAGTCTGGACGGTTGAGCTTCGGGCATGCCAAAGCGCTTCTAGGCTTGCAGCATTTTCCCGGAGTCGAAAAGGTCGCACAGCGGATCGTGGATCTTTCGCTCTCTGTTCGCCAGACGGAGACGTACGTGCAGGGGCTTCTGAATCCGGATGCAAAGCAAAAGGAGCCGAAGGTCGAGCTGCCGGTCGATCCTAATGTGCGCGAAGTGAGGGAGCGACTGCAGCGCGCACTGGGCCTGAAGGTTTCGATCGAGGATCACAAGGGGCGCGGGAAGGTAATCATCGAGTACGGCAAGCTTGAGGACTTCGACACGCTGCTGGAGCAGCTGGCCGGAAAATAAGCCGCAGCCCGAACCTGGCTTCAGGCCCAGACTCCTGACAAAGTCGTTGTGCCGTTTGAAGAAAAGGCCCGGGGCTGAAGGCCTCCTGAATCGATTGGCCTGTTCGCGAGGCTGAAAGCCTCACGCTCCCTCCGCAAAAGCAAAGATGGGTCAACCTGAGGCGAACCTCGATTCGGGGTCCAGGCGTGCAGGAATGCGCGGTGGCTCAGGCGTGGCCGTGGGGCGCCATCAGGCCAACGAGAATACCGAGCAGGATGTCCTTGAAGAAGTTTTCCAGGATGGCGATCTGAATAGCGGGTTTGATGTCGATCTGTGAGCTGATTGGTTCTCCATCTAAAGGCGGGGTTCCTTTGAGACGCAGCCAGGCACGCGTGTCAACATCGGATGCGGGCGGCTTGAGACCAAATGATCCTGTCATCCGTTGAGGGGATGCAAGGTAGAAAGAGCCGATAACGATGATCGCGACTGCCATGAGGGCAGCGAGGGAAAGCGCAATAGCATTGTGCATAAAATGTATCCATGGTAGTAAACCTAGCAATGCTATATACCGATGTGAAGCATTTGAGCGCGATTCAATCATCTGCCCGGGAATATTCTAGCGGCGCTATACTTCATATCAATGGCAACAACCCCGGCAGCTAACCGAATCGCGGAACGAAAATTGCGGGACAAGCAGGCCCGCCGCGCGCAGATTATCAGTTCCGCGCGACGAATCGCGGAGCTTGAAGGGTGGTCCAACGTAACGGTCCGGCGCCTCTCAGAGGACATTTCGTACAGCCAACCCGTCCTGTACGCCCATTTCGGAAGTCGTGAAGGAATTCTGGCCGCGGTTGCCAGGGAGGGATTTCAGGAGATGGGCCAAGCCTTGGAGAAGGCGCGGAGACGGGTTAAGCGGGGAAGTGCGGTCGAGGCGGTGGCCGCCGCGTACCTGGAGTTCGCCGCTTCTTCACCGGCGCTGTATGAAGTGATGTTTTCGCTGGGACTGAGCGTGCCATTCGATGACGCGGCCACTCCTGCGGAGATGCGATTTGCGTTTTCCCAAATCCTGGAGTTGTTTGAGGGGCAGACCTCGAAGCCGGAGGTTGTATCGGAATTGTTTTGGGCGAGCCTTCACGGGGTAGCCGAGCTCACCAGAACCAAGCGATTTCCGCGCAGTCGCCAGAAAGAGCGCGTAAGGGTGCTGGTCGAGCTTTTCAAGGCCGTGAGATGAAGCGGAAAAGCATTTCGGTACTAATGCTGTCGGCGAGTGATTTGGCGATAGCTTATGCCTCACTTGCGACATGTGCGTTTATCAGGACTAATCCTGCAGTACCCTCGGAGGGGCCAGATTCAGCCGCGTGAATCGGCGTACTCGAACTTCAAATACATCGAGAGCATACCCCGACCACGACGTCGTTGCCCAGGGCTTTGTGACCGAGTAGTATCGAGGGGCTATTCAAATCTCCGCTTGTCGTAGGGCTTCAGTTCACATGGAAGCCCTGCACTGGTGGCAACTGTCGGGAGCCATTGTGCGACTGAAGTCGTTTCATGTTCGAGTGTTCCGGAACATAATTGATTCGGGTGAAATCGAAGTAACCGACAATACCTGCCTCGTCGGTAAGAATGAGGCGGGCAAGTCCGCACTTATCGGAGCGCTTCACCGATTAAATCCAGCGAAGCCGATCGCTTTAGAACTGCTAGAAGAGTACCCGCGCTGGCTCAAGAAACAACACGAGATATCTGGAGAAATCGAAAACGCTGTTCCGATCACGGCCACGTTTGAGGTTGAGCCAGATGAGCTAAAGAGCCTAGAAGATTCGTACGGCAAAGGCATATTAAAGAGCCCGCAAATTGTCGCGAAGCGGAAGTATAGCGGCGATATGGAGATTGATGTCCCCATCAACTTCAGTGGATTCATGAAGACGTTTACGAGTCAACACATCAGCGATGTGCTGAAGTCTCACTTGCAGTCGCCAACAACCTCATCCGAACTCGTAAAACAATTGGATGCCATCTCGAAAGAGATTAGTGCTGATAACGAACCGACCCCAGAGGCACAGGCTGCAAAGCAAGCGACGGCGGAACTGGCTAAGATTCTCAAGGGATCGGGATCTTTACCGGATTCTCTGACGAAAGATCTGACCCCTCTAGTCCCAAAGACGTTCTTCTTCAGCCAATATTCTCAGCTGCGCGGCCGATATAACCTCACGGAGGTTCTACCCGCACTGCGAACTCCTTCAAGTGATGAGGAAATCCAAGCAGCAGCCGACTTCCTTAAACTCGCACGGATAGCTCCTTCCAATTTGGAAACCTGGGACTTTGAGTCTTCGAACGCGGAACTAGAGGCGATTTCGAGTCTGCTGACGCAACGCGTGAAGGCAAATTGGAAGCAGAACCAGCACCTAAAGCTACGAGTAAACATAGAATCTGTGCCGGCTGCTCAAAGACAACCTGATCGCTTTCTCCAATTCAGGGTCGAAGACACGCGGCACGATTTCAGTAGCCGGTTGGATCGGCGATCTACTGGATTCCAGTGGTTTGTTTCATTTATTGCATCTTTCTTCGAATTCGAAAAAGATACGAAGATAATCCTACTTTTGGATGAGCCTGGCCTTAGCCTGCATGCACGCGCACAAATGGATCTGCTCGACGCCATAGACAAACATTTGACCAACGGGCGTCAGGTTCTCTATACAACGCACTCTCCTTTCATGATCCGGATAAGCGATCTCCACCGTGTGCGCATCGTAGAAGATCAAGGTCCGGAAAAGGGTTCAATTGTCCTGAATGAAGCAGGAGTGACATCAGACCCTGACACGTTGTTCCCGCTCCAGGCGGCGCTGGGCTACGACATCGCGCAGAACTTGTTTATCGGAAGCCGAAATATCCTGATGGAAGGGACTTCGGATCTTATTTATTTGAGCGTTCTCTCGAGCCACCTCAACTCTTTAGGGCGCGCCTCTTTGCCTGAAACAGCAAGGTTGTTGCCTGCTGGAGGCGCAACCGATATATCGACCTTTATTGCCCTCATCGGAGGGAAACTGGAAGTAGTTGTTCTGCTTGACGGTAAGGCCCAGCGGCAGCGGATCGATAACGCTATCGCACAAGGTCGGCTGAAATCCGAACGTGTGTTGAGCGTGGACCAGTTCTGTTCGGTAAAAGGCGGAGACATTGAAGATTTGTTTGAGCCCAAAGAGTATGTTGAGATGTATAACGCAACATTTGGCAAGACGCATAAGCTCAAAGACCTGAAGGGTACGGACAGAATCATCAAGCGGTTGGAGCGGGTAGAAGGTGCCGAATTCAACCACGGTCGCGTCGCGGGCTACTTTATAAAGAAACAATCCGACCTGATCCCGCAACTTTCGGAAGCCACTCTTTCCCGATTCGAATCGCTCATAGTAGCTCTCACCAAGGCTCTGCCTCAGTAGGCGAAGGCCGCATACTGTGTATCGTAGGTACCGATAAGTCGGCTTATCTTTACCGATCAGCTCGGTTGTTGATTTCAGGGCAAAGCACCCATTGAGCTCGGGTTAGACTTCCGGTTAAGGTTTGGTACCGGGTAACGCTCCAGGGTCGATGACGCGTCAGGGCGCTCGTCGAGATTTTCAAGGCCGTGAGATGAAACGGTAAAAGTGGTAAGGCGCGATAAGTGTACGCGCGGGGTCTCATCTGGTTCGCGAGCCAGGCGTGGTGGATCCGCACAGGCCTCAGCATCCGGGCAAATATTGCTGCGCGGTTCGGGAAAGCTTGCCCGATGCCGATTTTTCGCGCCTTATATCGAGACTCGATGAGTGAGTTGGGGATTTGCACTAAGCCGCTAACGCGGCGTGGGGCGACGCGTGTGCCATGCTGTTTCGCGCTCATAGGCATGCGCCAGGGCCAAGACCGTTGTCTCCGCGAAGGGAGGGCCGGAGATCTGAAGACCGATCGGTAACCCTGCCGCGGAAAATCCGCACGGTACGGTGATCGCAGGTAATCCAAATGCGTCGAATGGAGAAGTGTTACGTGTACCCAGCCATCCACGTGTGAGCGTAGACCTGCGTGAGATTCCTTATGAGAACAGGGCAACTCACCCATTCCCCATGGGTCGGTCAACGGGGACGCGCTACAGTATGATCTATCCCTAAACAGGGAGACGAACCATGCGCGGTCTGGCCGGCGATACGAAGCATGCAGTGCGGACGCTCCTCAAATCACCGGGGTTCACGATTGCTGTGGTCACCACCCTGGCATTGGGTATCGGCATGAACACCGCCATTTTCACGGTGGTCAACGCGGTGCTGCTTAAACCGCTGAGTTACCCGAATGCGGATCGCATCGTGCAGTTTGGCGAGCGTTCGGTTACCATCGCCAGTTTCCGTTCCAGCGTTCCCGAGTTTCATACGTTTCAGCGGCAGACGAATGTATTTCAAGAAGTCGCCGCCTACGATATGTCGGGGCCCGGGTTCAATTTGACCGGTGAACATCCTGAGCAGATCCAGGGCATTCACGTGACTGAGGGTTACTTCCGTCTCTTTGGTGCTCCAGTAATTCGGGGCCGTGTCTTCACGCAGCAGGAAGACAGTCCCAACGGTGGCAAGGTCGTGGTACTCAGCTACGGTCTCTGGCAGCGGAGATTCGGAAGCGATCCCGCGATCGTGGGCAAGTCCCTGCTCCTGGGCAACGAGCCTTACACTATCCTCGGCATTATCGGGAAAGGGTTTGTCCCGGAGCCTCAGGCCGATCTCTGGTTGCCATTTCAGTTTCCGCCGGTAAGCAACGACTTCAATAGCTATTTTCGCGTGGCTGCGCTTCTGAGGCCCGGCGTTACCGTGGCCCAGGCAAGGGCTCAGCTTAAGCTTGCAGCGGCCGATTTCCGGAGAGAATATCCGAAGACAGATCCACGGATGGAGTTTCACATCGATCCGCTGCGCGACAGCATTGTGGGTGACTCGCGCAAATCGCTGACGCTGCTGCTGGGCGCCGTCGGCCTGGTGCTCCTGATTGCCTGCTCAAATGCGGCGAATCTGTTGCTGGTGCGGGCTACGGCGCGGAAACGCGAGTTCGCGATCCGCTGCGCGCTCGGGGCGGCAGGGATGCGCATCGTGCGACAGCTGCTGCTAGAAAGCGTGCTGCTTTCTTTTACTGGAGGCGTTCTCGGTCTGGCACTGGGGTTTGCAGGTGTACGCGCCCTGCTGGCGATAAGCCCCGCCGATCTGCCGCGTGTTGGCGAGAACGGTTCCCAGGTTGCGATCGATTGGCGCGTACTGGTTTTCACTCTGGCTGTTTCCCTCATTACCGGAATCCTCTTCGGTCTTTTGCCGGCTCTCTCGGCCTCGCGCACCGATCTCAACTCGGCCCTGAAGGAAGGTTCCAACCGGTCAGGTACAGGATTGCGCCAGGGCAGGACGCGTTCCCTCCTGGTGATCATCGAGGTCTCATTGGCGCTGGTTCTGCTCATCGGATCCACGCTCCTGATCCGCACCCTGCGCGCTCTTCATACCGTGGAGCCGGGTTTCAATGCACAGAACACGCTTACGATGGAGATGTCTCTCACGGGCGATCGCTTCGAAACGACTGCGGGAGTTGCCGAACTCTCGCGAAGGGGTCGCGAGCGTCTCAATTCAATGCCCGCCGTGGAGATCGCCGCTGCCGCTTTTTGGCTGCCCAACTACGTGGGGGATGCGTTGCCGTTCCAAATTGTCGGTCAGCCGCTCGATCGCGATCATCAGTATGGCAGCAGCTGGATGAGCATTTCGCCCGGCTATCTCAGCGTCTTCAGGATTCCCGTTCTGCGCGGACGCGACTTCACGGAAAATGACACTGCCTCTTCGCCGCGTGTAGCCCTCATCAATGAGACGATGGCGAATCGCTACTGGCGCAACGAGGACCCTGTCGGCCAGCAAGTGGACGTGAGCCGCGGCCTGGGTCCGGGTCTAGACGAGTCGATCTATACCGTGGTTGGGGTGGTGGGGGACACCCACAATGCGGGGTTGGGCCGGCCCGCCGAGCCGGTGCTTCTTGTCCCCATCACTCAGGTGACAGACGCATACACGGCGTCGTACTCAAACGTGCAACCGCTACTTTGGGTGGCTCGCACGCGCACCGAGCCGCACAGCGTCATCCCCGCTATGACCGAGCAATTGCGCCTGGCAAGCGGCGGCTTTCCAGTGGCGCATATACAGACCATGGAAGAGGTCATGCGGGGCTCAACTGCGCGCGACCGATTCAACATGCTGTTGCTGACCAGCTTCGGAGGGGTGGCGTTGATCCTCGCCGCGCTGGGAATCTTTGGCTTGATGGCGTACTCGGTAGCACAGCGGAATCAGGAGATGGCAATTCGTATGGCACTCGGCGCAGACCGGCCGGCGATTCGCAGACTTGTAATCTGGTCCGGAATGCGGCTGGCGCTGATTGGAATCGCGCTCGGCCTCGCAGCAGCCTCCGCCCTTAGCCGCTTCATGGAAAGTTTTCTCTTCGGCGTTCGCCCCTGGGATCCACTGGCCTTCATCTTCGCGCCCGTGATCCTCGTCGTTGTAGCGCTCATCGCCGTGTGGTTGCCCGGGACGCGCGCCTGCAGCATCGATCCCATCCGCGCAATAAGAACGGAGTAGTTCCGTTCGGTTATTTCCGCAGTCCGACCGCGGCTCGATTCTGTTGTTGTCTTCAGGGCAACACACCCATTGGAGTCGGGTTAGGCTTCCGGGAAGGGGTCTGGGATTGAGATTGTGCATCGGTCGCGGTTAGGGGCGGTCATCTCGCGATCCACGGAACCGCAGCGCACTGCGCTTTTGAGTTAGCACAAAAGGCAGGCGAACTTTTTCGCTGGGGCTGAGCGTGCGATTCGATGAGGCGTCAGGGCGCTCGTCGAGATTTTCAAGGCCGTGAGCAGATGCGGCAAAAGTTCTGAGGCGCGATGAATGTACGCGCGGGGTCTCGTCTCGTCGCGATCCAGGCCTGGTGGATCCACACAAGCCTCGGCATCGGAACGCGTACCGCTGCGTTGCTCAGGGAAGGCTTACCCAAATGCCGGCATTTCGGTACTGATCTGGCGGGGGGGAGCGATTCGGCGATTTGGCATTCATCCAAATGGATCAGTGGCGAGAAGTCCGTCTCTCAGTATGCGTTCTGGTTCGGAGTGAAAGTCAGTCCCGGATGAGGGGCTTGCACTGGAATTGCAGGTCTCCCTGGCGTCGACCGATTTTTGAAGTCGCGGATGCTCGGTTCCCGACTGTGCTTGTCGTTTTCGGACCCCTTGTTTGTTTCGGGGGAGCCTTGTAAGAAGTCTTCGAAGCCGGCGACTATCTGAATGTGAGCAAAGGCAGGGATCCCGCCGCCGAACCGGGCGGCCTCGATGCGCCCTCGGACCGCCTCGAGATGAAGTATCAGGAGTTCGTCAAAGATTACGGCGACGCGCTGGGGCGACTCGCGCGCGCCTATGAGTCCGATCGCGAGGCATGTCGCGACTTATTGCAGGACATTCATGTAGCCCTCTGGCGGAGTCTTCAGGTCTTCGATGGCCGGTGTTCTGCGCGGACCTGGGTCTACAGGGTTGCCCATAACGTTGCCGCTTCCCACCTGGTGAAGCGAAGCCGACGGCGAGCGAAGGCTCTCCTGAGCCTGGAGGAGTTGGACGATCGGTCAGCAGCCACGGAGGTCGATCCGACCGAAGTGCTTGATCGCGATCGTGCGCGGAATAGGTTATTTACTCTGGTGCGCACGTTGCAGCCGCTTGATAGGCAGATCTTCCTGCTCTATCTGGAAGACACGGACGCTGCTTCAATCGGCGAGGTGACCGGAATGTCACCCGGAAACGTTTCAACAAAAATCCACCGGATCAAGCGGATGCTCATTCGGAGATTTCACGAAGGAGGGGACAATGGCAGGCGATGAATCGAAATTCGTACGGGAAGCATGGCAAAGTGAGCGGGAGGAACCAATGGTCTTCACCACGGAGGAACTGGGGCAGCGGAGTGAGCGGCTAACAAAACAGGTGCGACTGCGGAACTCAGTTGAATACGGTGCGGCCGCGGTGGTTGCGCTTGTGAATGGATTCTATATGTGGCTGTTTAGCTCAATGCTGATGCGAGCGGGATCTGCGCTGATCGTCGCAGGCACGGTGTATGTGGTCATCCATCTGCACAGGCGGGGGAGCGCGGGCTCGATGTCGGCTACAGCGCCATCGCTCGACTATTTGATAGGGGAATTGAAGAGGCAGCGTGACCTGCTCTGGAACGTTTGGGAATGGTATCTTCTACCTCTGCTTCCTGGAATTACAGTCTTTCTTTTCGGAATTTCGGTGATGCGGGGCACAAACGGCTTACCCATCGTGCCGGAGCGATCCATCACGCTAACGGCGGCGGTGGTGGTTGTGAGCTTTGCGTTGATCGCGTTTGCCAATCGACGGGTGTCCCGTTCGTTACAGCAACGCATCGAAGTGCTCGAGGGGCTGCAGCGGTAGACAATCCGGATTCCGGAAGCGTGCATTCGATGGAACCAAGCGGACCATGGATTGGCGATATCAGGGCGAGTCACTCATCCAGATCTTCAGAGCGATCTCTGTCTCGGCAGGTGGCCGTAAACCGGCATCTCGGACCTTTGGCGGACGTTCGCCCACTTGGGCGTATACGGGTGGCGGCTGGTGATCCGGCTCTCACCCGCTGTGCTCTGAGATGTTTGCAGCAGTCCGGAATGTGCCAGACTACTCCTCCAAGTCCCGATCCAGTCAGCGGTGGGCGTAAGCGTGATGAACCATGCCGGTTCGGCGTTCCAATGCCGGCTCGGCGGATCAGCTTCCTCCGATGACAGGGCTTGACAGGGCAGGTTTGACGCATCCAACGGTGGGTGCGAGTTTCCCTGCCCAACACGGGTCCAGCCGCAGTGCCGCAGGCTGATCGGGCGGTTGTGAACAATGCAGAGATTGCCGACCGGCTTTCTGCGCTGGCGCAACTGCTCACAGCGGAGAAGGCGAATCCTTACAAGATTCGGGCGTACCGGCGCGCGGCCGGAGTGATTCGCAGCATGGGCGAGAGCATGGATGAGCTGGTGCACAGTAACGCAGACCTGACGGTGTATGCGGGCATCGGTGAAGCCATCGCGGCGGCGATCCGCGAGATCGTGAACACCGGCACGCTTGCGAGCCTCGAGAAACTGCGGCAGAATGCGGGTCCGGAGATTGCGGACATCAGCGCACATCCGCGGCTCGATACGCAGAGGGTGTTGCGCATTTACAAAAGACTCGGGATTGGGTCGGTTCGCGAGTTGAAGGCCGCGCTGGAGAGCGGAGAGGTCGAACGTTCGTTCGGGGTGCGCATGGCGCAGCATGTGCGCCAGGGCCTGGTCGATTCGCAGACTATCCTGCTGTATCACGCGCATCGGCTGGTGGCATCGATCGAGAAGTTTCTCAAGGACAGCTGCAAGGTGACCCGGGCGGAGCCTGCCGGCGATTATCGAAGGCGCGTGGAGGTCATCAGCGAACTGGATTTTGCCGTGGAGGCGGAGAACTTCCCGGCGGCGGTGAGCTGCTTTGAGCGGTTTGGGGGACGGACTCCACTTGTGGAATCGAGTGAGGACTCCGCAACGTTCTCCCTGCACGCGGGGCCATTATTGCATCTGCATCGCGCTCAGAAAAGCAGCTGGGGATTAGCGCTGGTGCGGCTGACCGGATCGAAGGGGCACCTGCGGAAGCTCACTGCGATCACGGGGAGCCTGGCGGGATTGCAGAAGGGCGGCGATCGCTTTGGGAGCGAGTCGGCGCTGTACCGGAAGTTCGGGCTGGAGTTTATTCCGCCGGAATTGCGCGAGGGGCTTGATGAGGTAAAGCTGGCGCAGGCAAACACTCTCCCGGTGCTGATCGCCCAGGAGGATATTCGCGGCGATTTGCACACGCACACGGAAGCCAGCGATGGCGTCGACACCATCGAAGACATGGCTGTGGCGGCCCGCGAGTTCGGTTATGAATATGTGGGCATCAGCGACCACTCGCCCAGCCTGAAGATTGCGCATGGGCTCGAGCCCGAGCGCCTGTGGGAGAACATTCGCACCATCGACAAGCTGAATGAGCGGCTGAAGGACATTCGTATTCTGAAGTCAGCCGGAAGTGGACATATTAGCGGATGGATCGCTGGACTATCCGGACGAAATGCTTCGGGAGCTGGACTACACGGTGTGCTCCATTCACTCGCGATTTGCGATGAACCGGGAGCAGCAGACGGAGCGCGTGCTGCGCGCGATGGACAGCCGGTATTTCTCGATCCTGGGACATGCGACGGGGCGGCTGTTGCTGAAGCGGCCAGGTTATGAGCTGGACATCGAGCGCGTGATCCGGAAGGCGAAGGAGAATGGAAAGTTCTTCGAGCTGAACTGCAGTCCGGACCGGCTGGATCTTTCGGCAGAGAATGTGAGGCTGGTCAAAGATGCGGGGATTCTGCTTTCGATTAATACCGACTCGCACAGTACGCCGGAATTTGGAACGCTCCGGTATGGGATTGAGCAGGCGCGAAGGGCAGGGGTGGAAAGAAAGGATGTGCTCAATTGCCTGCCCCTGAGGAAATTGATGAAGCTGTTTCAACGGTGAGGATGTTTGATTTTCCGCTTAATCAAATTGGTATCAGTTTTGAGTGCTTGCCTGTTGAATTCCATATTGAATAGCTGCTTTAAGAACGTCGATTTGTATATCTGCCAGTGTTTTAAATTTGATGCAATAGCCCGTTACGCTTGCTTTGCCGAGTTTGTGCCCAAATGTCCGGGATAGGTACTTCTTGTCATCAAGTCCCATAACATAGATGGAAATGCCCGTTGTATTCGCACTTATACCGATTTGATAAAACTCCTTAGTCTTTCCGTCGGCGTACTTTATGGTTTGAGATCCATATCCGATGTTTGGGTTGGAAACGGTTTTTCCTTTCTCATTTTTTCCATCCAAGAACCACAGTCTGCATCCTGGCGCCAGCGCCAAAACCATGTCATTCAACTGTTGCATTTCGTTACGCTTTGGTTCCGACTGAGTGGCGATATACTCCTTGATTTGTTTCTGGATGTCCACGCAAATCTCCCTGGCTTTGGTGTCAGCCCAGTAGTCCGGGAACTACCCAATTGGAATCGGCTCGCTGGGTTGCGTCGATAGATCACAATGATATCGGATTCTGTTTACTCTGCACTGGCGTTCTGAAATCTCGCCTGACGAGTACAGGCCGATACACGTTCAAAGCTGGACCCCATCCTTCGGCATTGGGGATGTGCGGGAACCGAGTGTGATTTTGCCGCCATGGCGTTCTGCTCGTCCAGATTACGAATCGAAGGACGAGCCGCGGATCCTTAGCTCCTCGCGGTGAGCGCTATCGATGACCGGATTGTGGGCGCCGGATCCATCCGGTATCGCTCTGGGTTGCGTCGGCGATGTTTGTCGTGGATAACCTATGGGCAGCGGTTGTGATGCCGAATCCCGCGTGGCATGCTTTGGAATCCGGACTCGTGCGGTGATATCTGCCCGGCAAGGGTGTACGGCGCTGAAAGCTCTGGCTGTCATCGTTCTTTATCTACGAGAACAGGGGGGGAGCCACCCATTAACTATGGGGCGGCGAAAACCGACGGCGAGTTTAAAATTTGGGGTAATGCGTGGATTGGAGGGAGGTCCCACTCGGGCGTGTGCTGTCCTGAACAAGACAACCACATTCCCGCTGCCGGCATCTCGTCTTATAGTCTTTCGCTATATCGAATATCGTGGCGGTTTTTTTGTCTCAATCAAAAGCTGGAATGAAGCTTGACAGGCCGGATCTTTCGACCGAGGGAATGAAGAACTTCCTGGCGGCGATCATCGCGTCTTCCGATGATGCAATCATCAGCAAAGATCTTAACGGGATTGTAAGCAGCTGGAACGAAGGGGCGCGACGTATCTTCGGGTATGAAGCGGAGGAGATGGTCGGCCAGCCTATCCTGCGGCTCATCCCTACCGAACTGCATTACGAGGAAGACTATATCCTCTCGAAGATTCGATCGGGCGAGCGCATCGACCATTTCGAAACCATTCGGACGAAAAAGAACGGGGAAAGATTCGCGATCTCGGTCACCATATCCCCGATCAAAGACGAGGCCGGGACGATCATCGGGGCGTCCAAGATTGCGCGCGATATCTCCGAGCGGCGACGACTGGACGAAAGCCGATACCGACTGGCAGCGATTGTGGACTCAGCCGACGACGCGATCATCAGCAAAAATCTCGATGGCGTGATTACGAGTTGGAACAACGGAGCTCGCCGTCTTTTTGGCTATGAGCAGGAAGAGATCGTCGGCCAATCGATTTTCAGGCTGATCCCGGACAATCTCAGGCACGAAGAGGAGGAGATTCTGCGCCGCCTCAGGGCCGGGGACAACATCGAACACTACCAAACGACGCGCGTCAGCAAGACGGGTGAACTCCGCGAAGTGTCTATCACCGTTTCTCCGATCCGCAACGCCAAAGGGGAAGTGGTCGGAGCGTCGAAGATTGCACGTGACGTTTCGAACGAGAAGAAGGCCGAACGTTTAGCGATCGAGGCGGAGAAGATAGCCACGACGGGGCGAATGGCTGCAGCAATCGCACATGAGGTCAACAATCCCCTGGCATCTGTTCTTAACCTCATCTTTCTGGCTCGTCAGCCCGATGTTTCAAATGAAGAGATTCAAAGCTATCTGGAGACGGCGGAAAGTGAGCTGGAACGGGTCTCGCACATCGCGCGCCAGACTTTGGGGTATTACAGGGACACGGGGAAGCCCTCAGAAGTTCACCTGAGGGACCTAATGGAAAACGTGCTTTCTGTGTACCGGAGCAAGCTGCTTTCCCATAACATCGTGATAGAGAGCAAATTCAACGATCTTAGGAAGATCCGTGTAAGAACCGGCGAAATCATTCAGATCTTTTCAAACATAATCAGCAACGCCATAGACTCCATGCCGCACGGCGGTGTGTTGTCGATCCGGACCATGCGGATCGTGAGGATGGAAGAAGATGCGGTTCAAGTTCTCGTGAGTGATCGCGGATGCGGCATCCGGCGCGAACATCTCGACAAGGTCTTTGAGCCCTTCTTCACGACCAAAGGAAATCTTGGAACCGGTATCGGGCTTTGGGTAACCAAGCAGCTGGTGGAGCGGCATGGCGGTCAGATCTCCATATCGAGTAGTACCGACCCCAGCGATAGTGGAACCATCGTGACAATGACCTTCCCCTTCAAAGGCGCAGAAGAGAAGCAAGAGGGTATCAAGAAGGGGACAGGGATCAGCTGATGGATCTTTTTGGTTCCGTGATCTTTCTCCCGAAAGGGAGACCGCCGCGTCCACTCGAGTTTCCGAAGCCCGGGCCAGAGGCGCAGCAACGTACAACTCGGAAGCGGCGGGTTCTTGTAGTCGATGACGAGAAACTTCTCTCGGACACGACGGCCGCGATCCTGATGCGTGCCGGTTTCCAGACTATGGCTGCCTACGATGGGTTCAGCGCACTGGAGATTGCCGCTTCTTTCAAGCCCGATTATCTGCTGACGGACATCATGATGCCTGCAATGAACGGGGTTGAACTCGCAATCGCGCTCACGAAGATGTACCCGGCAATGAGGATTCTGCTTTTTTCGGGACAAGCGGGTATCGCTGACATCCTGGAGGAGAGCAGGCAGCTGGGGTTCGATTTCCCGTTGCTGGCCAAGCCGGTGCACCCGCTGAAGCTGGTCGAATCTTTCAAAGTGCTCACAGAGAACTGACGGCTACGGGCGGGGTCTCGTGGACCTTAGATCAAACTGCCGTGTGGCTCTTGTAGCTACCGGGGCTCGGCCCGGCGTCGAGCTCACCGGCAGCGCAGCTCGATGTGCTCCTGCTGCGAAGAAGGCGTCACTGCAGCTGTGTGCAATCCTCGCAGGCGACCAAGGTTGGGGTGTGTGGAGGCGGCGATTGCGGCTGACTCTTTGTCGACGAGAGCCGGGGCAAGCGGAGACGTTGGTGCGACATGAACGATTGCGGGAATAGAGCCAAGGCCCGCCGCTATTATCAGTAACACAAGGTGCCGTAACGAGCGATGCCGGCGGGATTACTCTAAGTCGCGAGCTGCGTTGACGGCTGCGAAGAGACTGGGCGGTTGCAGCGGCTCCCGGCCAAGTGGGAGCAGCTAGACAGGGATGAAAGGGGATAGTCCGATGAGTATCAAATTGGCGACAAAGTTTGTTGTGGCGTCCTGCTTGTTTTGTTGCTCAGTAGGCCTGGCGCAAAGGGGACCAATCGATCCTGAAGCGCGGCGGCAAATTGACGCAGGAAATCAGGAATGGGTGGATGCGATGAAGCAAGGCAACGCAGCGCTGCTTGCCCCCGGGAACGCGGAGGGCGTCGTCGACTGTAGTTCGGGAGGGAGTTGCATTCATGGCCGCTCCGCCCTCAATGAGGCTGTGAAGAGAGATTTGGCGAAGCACGGAAGGGCCGACTCGGCCTCGGTGGTAAGCGTCGGGTCGGTTCAACAGGGGCGCTATGTCTATGAGTGGGGCGTGGCTAAGGCGCACTTCCTAAACGGCAGGAGCATCGAGGACCGATACCTGACCGTGTGGCAGAAGCAACCGGACGCAACGTGGAAGATCTTTCGCAACCTGGTGATTCCGAAAAGCTGATCGTTCACGGTAGCGGCAGCGTCTGACGCCTGATGCGGGACTGGCTCGATCTGCGGTCTGGACCAACATCTGGGATTACTCACCCGACAAACGCGGCGGGGTCCATGGTCAAGATTGCGCCTGGGTGGTGGCTAAGTGGCAGTTATCTCGCGATCCACGGAACTGGCGTCGGCTGCGCCTTTTGAGTTAGGACCAAAGACTGGGGAACTTATCGGGGCATTAGTGCCGGTTGAACTCCGCCTTAGTGACTTGTTGCTACACCGTTCTGTCACAGGGATGGAGAAGGCGGACGGGGATCGTTTGTCTGGCTGCTTGTGCGAAGTAGGCGGTGAAGTTATCCGGGTGGTCTGGATGGCACGTCGCTGCTTGATTGAGCGTCGTAGGCGGAGACCAGGCGAGTGGTGATGTCGATGCTGTCGATCGCATAGAGGACGACGGGTGAGGCGTCAGCGGTGCCGCGGTCAAGCACCAGCCAATAACCGTGCTGTTTGGCATAGCTCTCGATGAACAGGTCGAACTTGTGCGCGATGCGCCCGAATGTTTCCTCTGCTTCAGATTGCGACTCGGTGTTGAAATCCTCTTGGTCGCGCTGGAGTTGTTTTTGCCGGGTTCCGAGGGACTGGGCGCGGGTGTTGCGGTCAGCATCGCTCGTGGAGGGAGAGGGCTGGGCGAGCTGATTGCGCAGCGTCTCAATTTCGCGGCTGAGCGATTCGAGGCGAGCCTGGCGAGGCGCGTATTTGGCCTGCAGGGCGGCGAATTCGCGCTTCGCTTCGGACGTCTGCATCACGGCGGCGGTGAAGTTGACGGTAGCCACGTGTTGCGAGTCGGAGAGCGGAGGCGCGGCTTGGGCGCGCGCCGGGATGGTGATGGACAGGCTCGAAATTATTAGAGCGAGGGCGAGCTTAGCGGAGCCGCATTCAGGTTGGCGCACGAGGGTGTCCTTTGGTTGGTGAGAAGGCGTTCAACGGGTGGCGGGGAACTGAAAGATGGGAACGGGCCGCGCGTCATCGGGGCGATCTCGATACGGCGCGATGGAGGCGGGGAACTTGGCCTGGGCCATGAGCGCGAGCGGCGGGTTAAAACAGAACGCGGGAGCCTGGGAAGGGCCGGGGCTGTCACCCATCCAGACGGGAGCTTTATCCCTACAGAGCGCACCGGGGGCCGGCTTTGGGGAGAGCGTGTTCGACGGCACGGAGAGAAGCGGCGGAATGGCGAGGAATGTTCGCGAGGCTGCACTGCTGGACAGGGCATCCGCGGTTGAACTGGATGCGCCTGCGTGGAGCCATTGCGCGATGACGCCGTTGAGGAAGGGTTCCCAGCGACGGGGATGGCCGGATGCAGGCAAGGTGGAGATTGGCAGGGCGGCGACGTGGCTTGGATGTGAAAGGCGGCGCGGGGCCGGGTGGCGGAGCAGGCGGACATCGAGAGGCGCTGGTTGCGCGGTCGCGAATTTGGCGTGAGCGCTGGAGGAAAGAGCGGGCGCCTGCGCGGCGAGGCGGGAGGTTGGGGGGAAGGTGGCGGGGAGAGGGGAGCCGGTGGTGCGCAGGAGCCAGACCAGGGCGAAGAGCACCACGGCCGCGAGGGGAAGGGCGAAGGCACCGGGCAGGGACCATGAAGGACGCTGCGGCTGGAGAGGTATTGCTTCGCGCGTTGGCGCGGGCGATGAAGCGAGCGGTGCTCTGTTGAGACGCGCGTTCGGGGAATGGCGGAGAGGATCCCCGGCGGGTGGCTGCGGCGAGGAAGAGAGCGGCGTCGAGAGAAGCCGATTGGCGAAGAGCCTGGCGGCATAAGGGGCAAAAGCGGGCATGGTCGCGCAGCGTTTCCAGACGACCGGCAGAGAGCTGGCCGGAGGCGGCGAGCACGCGCAGAAGCTGGAGGTTGCGATGACAGGACTTCATCGGGCATCTCCGTTCTTGCTGGTTGCGCTGCGGGGCGCATCGGCGGCGAGTGCCTTGCGCATCTTCGCCAGGCCTCGATAGAGGTTGTGGCGAACGACGCGGGCGGTCTGGTTGGTTTGAGCGGCGACTTCGATAGCGGTGAAGCCGCTGTAGTAGATCAGCTCGATGGTTTGGCGTTCGCGGGCGGGCAATGCGCGCAAGGCCTGGTCAACCACGACCCGGAGTTCGGCGGGGGAATGGGCGGCGGCGGGGAGTTGGGTGAAGTCGTCGAGGGAGCAGGTGAGGAAGAAGCGGCCGGCCTGGAGGGAGCGGAGATGGTTGAAGGCGCGGTGGTAGGCAAAGAGCAGCAGCCAGGTTTTGAAGGGTCCCCGGGCGGGGTCATATTGGTGGATGGAGCGGTAGGCGTCGAAGAAGGTTTGTTGGACGACGTCTTCTGTTTCGGCGCGGTCGCGAACGATGCGGCGGGCGAGGGCGAACAGCAGAGGGCTGTGGCGCTTGAATAACTCGGTGAGGGCATCGGCGTGGCCGCGCTGGAGGGCCGCGGCGAGGGACTCGTCGGAGCGGAGCCGGCGGCCAATGCGCTTGAGGGGCTCGAAGAGTGAGGCGTCGAGAGCGCGGTCTGGATCGGCGGCGCGAGGGAGCAGCTCGGAAACGGGCGGGGTGAAGGCGATGCCGGGGGCGGGCAGGGTCACAAGCGGGCCTTTCGGCAGGGCCGGCTGGGGGGCCTAGTGAAGGTATGGAGTTTTCTGATCATCGGCTCGGCACTCGTAACGGTATGCAGCGGAAGCCAGCGGAATTTCCCAGGGAGTGTTGAAAAAAATTGAATTGTGGGGTGAGGTGAGGCGAGAGTTCTACCGAATGTGGGCCGCAACCCCGCCGGGATAAGCCGGCAGGGGTGGGACGCGGAGCGGGATGCGGGGGTGAGCAGGCGGGGCGGCGATTACGCGGGCGCGGATGGAGAAGGGCGAGGCCGGTTCAGGCGGCGCGGGCGAGCCAGGATTTCATGGTGGCGGCGTCGACCAGGCCGGCCTGCTGGAACTGGAGAGCTCCTTTGGCGAAGACGGCGAAGTTGGGGATGCCGCGGACGTTGTAGCGGGCGGCGAGATCGGGGTGGCGTTCGGTATCGACCTTGAGTACCAGGGCGCGGCCGGCGAGTTCGCGGGCGACCTGGGCGACGTGGGGAGCGGCCATGCGGCAGGGGCCGCACCATTCGGCCCAGAAGTCGACCAGGACGGGGACCTTGCTGGCGCGGACGATTTCGTCAAAGTCGGCAGTGTCGACGGCGATGGGATCGGCGGCGGGGGGGAGAGGGGTTTTGCAGGCGCCGCAGCGGCCGGTGTCGGCGAGGTGTTCGGCGGGAATGCGGTTGGGCCGGGCGCAGGATGGGCAGTTGCGGATGGGCATGGCGGGTGGATGTTCCTCTATAGATTCGACTCACCGAGGGGGAGCGAGGTTGCAGGAGTGGGTGTATTGCGGCGGCGTGTTGGCGGGTACGGGGAAGATAGCGGGCGCTGCGACGACGGCAGGCATGCGGCGAGGGCTTGCGGTCGCTATGGACGAGTTGGCCGCGAATCGACCGCAACGCAATCGCATCGAGCAACTGATAAAACCGAACTCCATTACAATCATCCCGACGACCGGGAGAGGCTTAGTCTGGAGAGGCTTAGTCAGCATAGGCTCAGTCAGCATAGGCTCAGTCAGGAGAGGCTCAGTCAAGAGAGGCTTAGTCAATGACAATGATCAGGTCGCTCGCAGTACTCGCCTTAGTGCTGGGGTTAGTGTGCCGATTTGGGTGTCGGCTCTTGCCTCTTGACATCGCCTTTCCGGTGACGCCGGAGTTGCATCGTGGAGTCCCGTTGGGCATCGTGCTTTTCTGGGCGTTTCTTGCTCTGAGTGCGATCCTTGCCTCGATCAGTTTTCTGCGGCACGCTCATTAGGAGCCCCGAAACTTTCCGAATGTTCACGAACCGCCAACGACCTCACAGCAGACCGGCAGTCGAGCGAACCTGCAACCAAGTATCTGGCCGGCACGTAATGCTCGCGGTCATCACCTGCTGATGAGGCTGATGCAACATCCTTGTCATGTCAAGCAAGCCACCGCTCGCCCTACCACATCGTCAGAGTCACCTTGTCGACCCATTCGTGAAGGGCGGTACCGGAGGGGTCCTCGTCCAGTTGGTACTGGAGACCGACCTGATCTTCCCAGGTAGTGCTGTTGACCGTCCAGGTCTGGTTGAGTGCGTAGGGGGTTCCATCGACGACCAGCGTGTCGTAGCGATACTGCGTGGGATTGGGCAGGTCGTCGTACTCCTGAATGTGGTGCCAGCCCGGTGTCCAGTGCGGACAAGGGATGGGATCAAGAAGCCATCGAGAGCCCTGGCTATCCCAAGTGGCCCAGTAGCCGTCTCCAAAGTCGCACTGGGTGCCGGCCATAAACTCGTTGCCTGACCGCACCACATAGAAATCGAGTTCCGAGGACCAGAAGTGGGCTTCGACAGCGGGGTCGTGGTAGATCCAGAAGTCCCACAGAAAGTGGGTATAGGGAGTGGTCCCGGGAATGATGTCCTTGTACAGAACGTTGCTCCACGACGGGCCGCCGGCGAACATCTCCATGCTGCTGCCGCTCATCGAGGGTTGGCTCTGGTTAAAGGTCATCGAATAGTTGTTGGTGTCGTTGGTCCCGGCCGCGCACAGGCTGCAGATGCTCCAGTTGGACTGGTCATTCTGCATGTTCGACAGCACCTTTGCGTTGGCCGGTGGAGTGGGCACTACAGCGGTGGCCGCGGGTGGGGTCCCGACCTGGATCAGCCTGATTTCCGATCTGTCGGAGGAATTCTTGGAGTCCGCGATGCTGGCCCACAGAAGGTGCTGGCCAGCGGGGATGGTGATCGTCCGGGAGATAGTATTTGCAGGGCTATTGGTCTGATATACGGCTTGTCCGTCGAGGCAAACCGTCCACTGGGTAATGGTACCGGTGGAATATCCGGCTGCAGTGACGGTGACATTGCCTGGATTCTCACCTGGTGCGGGGGTCTGCAACCAGATCCCGCTGATTGAGCCGTTCTGGTTGTTATATCCCGATTCCGCTCCGCCACATCCCGGACTGGGGTTGCTGTTATCCCCAATGGTCGGAAGCGTGCTGCTTTGGGAGCCGCCGCTGCTGCTGCCGGAGCCTGGGTTGCTGATAGTTCCTGAACCGCCGCACCCGATGATGAACGAAACCGGTATTGCGACTGCAAACGACCAAAGGGAAGAGGGGAAAAGCCTGACCATGTGCTACTCCAACACGGCAATGGATGCGGCCTGCGCGGCTTTTTCTGCCTGACTAAGGTCGACTAGTGAAAAAAATTTTGCGCCGGTCAGGAGCCGCCGGACGGGTGAATCTATAGAACGCCGGCATGGCCTCACAGCTTCCGTCTCCCTGGCGACCTAGTTCTTGATGCGCGGTGTGGAGCCAGGTATCCACTTTGGAGTTTGGCGTTGCGATCGGATCAGCACCAGCCAGAAGTATCGTTCGCTGGATGCGAGGGTGTGGTTTGTGAGGGCTATTCCTGGCTTGAATCACCGGGCCGGCGGCGCGGCGGTTGAATGGCGAGCGCACGTACTTTATGAACGGAGCTACGAATGGTTCGCGGAGGTTGAGGGCGCGGGGAACGGTACCACGCCTGTTGACATCAGCGATATAGGCATAATAAATTTATGCCTATGAAAATCAGGTCTGAACCGGTGACTCCGTCGGGGGCGCTGCCCATGTTGATTCTGCGGGTGCTGCAGTCGGGGTCGCTGCACGGATATGCGATTGCGCAGCGGATTCACCTGCTGTCGAGCGAGGTGCTGGCGGTGGAAGAGGGGCTGCTGTATCCGACGCTGCAGAAGATGCTGGCCAAGGGGTGGGTGTCGGCGGAGTGGGGTATTTCGGAGACCAACCGCAAGGTGCGTTTCTACCGGATGACGGCGGCGGGGCGCAAGCACCTGGCGGCGGAGCTGAGCGGGTATGAGCGGGTGCAAAAGGCGATCCAGGAAGTGCTGCGCACGGCGTGAGGTGCTGCGTCTTGCGTAAAGGGTTGCATCCGGCGTGAGGTGGTCCGTACACCTGGAAGGATTGCGACTGCGTTGAGAAGTGCAAAGAGCTCGAAGTGATTGCTGCCTGCTGAGTGAAGTGTTGCAACTGCGCCAAGGCTGCACACTGCGTGACGAGTTGGTAGTGCGTGAAGTGCTGCGGATTGCGTGAGGGGAAGAGAGGCCGGTCGTGGGAGAACTGTTTCGTCGCATCAAGTACCTGTTCCAGGGGCGCAGGCTGAAGGCCGAGCTGGCCGAGGACATGGCCTTTCACCGGGAGATGGCGGCACGGGCGGGGCGGAGCAACTTCGGCAACGAGCTGCGGATGCGGGAGCAGGCGCACGAGGCGTGGGGCTGGACGTGGCTGGAGCGGCTGGGGCAGGACCTGCGCTACGGGTCGCGGATCCTGGTGCGGGCGCCGGGGTTCACGGTGATGGCGGTGCTGGTGCTGGCGATTGGGGTGGGAGTGAACGTGGCGGCGTTCTCGATGTTCGACGCGGTTGCGCTTAAGCCGCTGCCAGTGCCGGGTGCGGATCGGATTGTGCGCCTGGAGCGGCGTTCGCCGACCAGCTCGACGAGCGAGATGGCCTATCCGTCGTTTGTGTTTTATCGCGATCACGCGAAGGGATTGTCGGCGGCGATGGCGGTGCTGGGTGTGCCTCCGATGCAGATCGACGACGATGAGCATGGGGTGAGCGCATCGTTTGTAACGGCCAACTACTTTGCGGAGCTGGGGACGCGGGCGGCGGTGGGAAGGATGTTCGACGTGTCGCGGGACGACCGTGCGGACGCGGCACCGGCGGTGGTGTTGAGTTACGGGTTGTGGCAGCGGCGGTTTGGATCGGACCCGGGGGTGGTGGGGCGGGTGATTCACGTGAACCGCAGGCCGGCGGTGGTGGCGGGGGTGACGCCGTACGCGTTCGTGAGCCTGGGCGGGCAGCATCCGGACCTGTGGATGCCGATGGCGGAGCAGCCGTATTTCATTGCGCGGAGCAGGGTGCTGGAGGACTGGACCAATTCGAGCGTGAGGATGTGGGGCCGGCTGGCGCCGGGGGTGAGCCCCAAGGCGGCGGAGGGGGAGCTGCGGCGGCTGACGGACGAGCTGCGGCGGGAGCATCCCGAGGCGGTGTGGGACGGGGAGTACATCGAGAGCTCGCCGGGGGGACACCTGCAGGTGATGCAGCCGGATATGTACCGGGTGGCGGCGATGGTGGGGATTTTGACGCTGCTGATTCTGACGGTCTCGTGCACCAACCTGGGAGCGTTGATGCTGGCGCGGGCGGTGTCGCGGGAGCGCGAGATGGGGATCCGCATGGCGATCGGCGCGGGGCGGTGGCGGGTTGTGCGGCAGCTGGCCACGGAGAGCGTGCTGCTGGCGGGGCTGGGATCGGCGGCGGGACTGGGGCTGGCGTGGGCAGCGATGCGAGTGATGCTGGCGAAGAGCAATGCGCCGAAGTGGCTGAGCGCGGCGCCGGACTGGCGGGTGCTGCTGTTCACGATGGGAATGACGGGGGTGGCGGCGCTGTTTTTCGGGCTGGCACCGGCGCTGCAGATTGCGCGGCAGCGGCAGCGCAAGACGGTGGCGCGGCAGCTGCTGGTGGGGGCGCAGATCGCGGCCAGTTCGGTGCTGCTGATTGTGGCGTCGCTGCTGGTGCGAGCGACGCAGCATGCGTTGTATACGGACCCGGGTTTCGGGTATGAGCAGCTGGTATCGATCGATCCGCAGCTGGGGCGTCACGGGTATACGCCGGCGGCAGCGCGGACGTATCTGGACGGGATGGAGGCGCGGCTGCGGGGATTGCCGGGAGTGACCGCGGTGGCGCTGGTGAAGCTGCCGCCGATGGGGCATACGGTAGCAAATTCGAAGACGGAGATCCGGGGGCGATCGGTAATGGTGTATCCGAACTGGGTGGCTCCGGAGTTTTTCAGGACGATGGGGATTCCGCTGCGGCTGGGGAGGACATTCAACGCGGGGGAAAAACACGTGGTGATCGTGAGCGAGTCTTTCGCGCGGCAGCAGTGGCCGGGGGAGAATCCGCTGGGGCAGCTGGTGGGGGACGGTCCGCAGAAGGACACCGTGATCGGGGTGGCGGGGGACGCGCATATCAACGCGCTGAGCGACGATGATGCCACGGAGCAGTACTGGGCGGCGCAGGCGGAGGATATGCCGGACATGGTGGTGCTGGCGCGGGCGAGCGGCGACCCGGCGTGGCTGACCGGGCAGGTGAAGGGGATCAGCGCGAGCCTGGATGGGTCGGTGCCTCCGGAGATACGGCAATTGAAGCAGCTGTATCGCGACAACGTGAAGCAGATCGAGCTGCTGGCGGCGATTGTGACTGGAGTGGGGATGGTGGCGGTGGCGCTGGCAGGGGTGGGGATTGTGGGGCTGGTGACATTCGCGGTGACGCAGCGGACCAAGGAGATCGCGATCCGGATTGCGCTGGGGGCGCGGCCGGGCGCGGTGCTGGGCGCGGTGTTGCGGCAGTTTCGCTGGCCGGTGCTGGTGGGGCTGGTGGTGGGCACGGGGCTGGCGGCATGGGGCTCGAAGCTGCTGCGGGTATCGCTTTACGGGGTGGATAACCTGGACGCGGCCAGCTACGCGGCGGGGGTGCTGGTGCTGGGCGGGATCGTGGCAGTCTCGATGCTGGTGCCGGCGATGCGGGCGCTGCGGCTGAACGTGGCGCGGACGCTGCACTACGACTGAGGCGGCGGGGTGGGACGGCGGGAGGTTTTCGAAACCGGTGTGGTTCGCAGTTTGGGCTTAGCGCCCGAGCCGGTGAAACGACATCGCCCAGAAACCCAGGGCTGAGATCACCGCGAATCCCAGGATGAAGGCCGGGCTAGCGGCCTGGGATGCGCGTTCGAAGACGGCCAACAGGGCGCAGGTCAATACGATCAATACGACGACCATTCCGGTGAGAGCGGCGATGAACGTGGTCCTGCTACTCATGGATTCGTCCTTTGCGGAAAGTCTAATCCCGGAAGTGGAACTACGGATTTTTAACATCGCTCCCGAGCGCAGACCCCGTTGGATCAAACAACAGTGGGGTCAAACGACAAAGGGACGTGATTCACCGGAGAAGGGTTTAGCGATGCGGACAGCCTGGCCAGCAGCAGGGGCGGCGCATCCCTTCCTTGAGCTCCGAGCATACTCTTTCGACATGCTGGCGCCCCGTCTCATCCTTCTTGACGGAGACCGTCCAGCATATCCACTCGTTGCGTGCGAGGGGGGTGATGTCTTCCCATGCCTCCAGCGCCAGCGCGTCGGACGCGAGCTTTTCCCGGAGATCGGCCGGAAGCTTGGGGACGCCGCCGCCGGAGATTCGAACGGTGGTCATAGGCTATCCCGCAGGCTAAAGGATCACGCATCTGCAGAGGGAGTGCGACTCGGAAAACGGGCTTGCGAGACCGCGCAGGGTGGTGGCGCGGCGATGGCGGCGCTATGCTGAAGCGCTATGAGAATGTTTGTGGGGATCCCGCTGGAAGGCGCGGTGGTGAGGGAGCTGGGAGCGCTCACGGAGCGGCTGAAGGGGCCCGATGACGGGCTGCGCTGGGCGACTGCGGCGGGGTGGCACATCACGCTGCAGTTTCTGGGAAAGACAAGCGCGGAGCAGTGTGACTGCGTGACGAAGGAGCTTGGGGCGATCCGGAGGAGCCGGTTGGGGATCGAACTAGAGGCGCCGGGATTTTTCGAGCGTGCCGGGGTGTTCTTTGCGGGGGTGCGGGTTTCGCCGGAACTGGCGAGCCTGCAACAGGCGGTGACGGCGGCGACTGCGCGGTGCGGTTTTGCAGCCGAGGAACGCCCGTATCATCCGCACATCACGCTGGCGCGCAGCAGGGAGGGCCGCAGCGGCGCTGAAGTCTCTTGTGGCCAAAGTTCCCGAGAAGGTGCGGTTTTCGAGATTCGACGCGGAGCGATTTGTGCTTTACGAGAGCATTGCGGAGAGGGGCGGATCGCGGTATGAGGCGAAGGCGGTTTTTGCGCTGGAGTGAGGGGGGCGTAGGCCGGGCGAGGACTGCGCGGCGGGTTTGCTTTTTCGGCGGGCGCACGCTGCGCGTTGAGTGCGGGATGAAGGGGGCTTGGGCGTTCGATGGCGCAGCTGTTTTTGGCGCGTCGCGCTTAACCGGGGGCAGACGCACGAGAGCCCCGGCGGGTGGCCGGGGCTCTCGTGCTGACAAAGTCGTTCTGCAGTTTGGAGAAAGGCCCGGGGCTGAAGCCCTCGTGAATTGATTGGCCTATTCGTGAGGCTGAAGTCTCACGCTCCCTCCGGAAAAGCGAACATGGAGTCTTTCATCAACCTGAACCCCGGGTGGCCGGGGCTGCGGGTGTATGAAGTGCGGGTCGCGCTCTACTTGACCTGGCCTGCTACGGCCGGGGTGGGAGTGGCGGCGGGAGCGCCGGCCGCGGGCTTGGCATCGGGCTTGCGGATGTCGATGCCGCCCTTGAAGAAGGCGCCGTCTTCGATGCTGATGCGGGCAGCGGCGACGTCGCCGGTGAGCGCACCTTCAGCGCGGATGTCGACGCGATCGCTGGCGGTGACGTTGCCACGAACCTTACCCAGGACCACAACCTCGCGGGCGGTGATGCTGGCGGCGACCTGGCCGTTGCGGCCGACGGTTACGCGATTGCCGTTGAGGTTGATGCTGCCTTCCACCTTGCCGTCGATGAAGAGGGATTCGGAGCCGGTGATTTCGCCTTTGATGAACAGACCCTTGCTGATGGAAGCCTGGTCGGCTGCTTGCACGCCGGCGCGGGGGGCGGGCTCAACGGGGGAGGCAACGGGGGCGGGACGAACGGGCTCCGGAGCAGGAGGGGTCGAGGGTGGTTCGGGTTGGCTGGGTTTCCACATACGTTCAGTCAGTTCCTTTCCTTGTCCGCGTCGGGATTCGGGTGGCTAGCAGGCGAATCGGGTATTTCGCAACTGCGCTCATTCTAATAAAACGGTGCACGCTGTGCGTATAAAACGGTGTGCAGATCGGGTACGGAGCGGTGCAAAACTGCGCTCAACTGATTGTCGCATAAGACGCAGGGGGGAATGGGAGAGGGGGAATTGGGATTAGGGAATAGGGAACAGGGATTGGGAATTAGAGATTAGGGAAGGGGGCTGTAACCTTGGAGCCATGACTGATCGGGAACTGGTGGCGCGGATCGCGCGGTCCGCGGGGGGCAAGGCGGGGTACAAGCAACTGGTCCGCGAGCTGGGGCTGGGCGGCGGGCGGGAGCGCAGGCTGCTGCTGGAACAGCTGGCGCGGATCACGGTGCGCGGAGAACTGGCCAAGCTGGATCGGGACACGTGGAGCATTCCCAAGGCGCCGGGCGAGGGTGGGCGCGGCGGGGCGGGAGGGGGCAGTCGCGACAACCTGGTGGCGGGGCGTCTGGACCTGCATCGCGACGGCTATGGTTTTGTGCGTCCGCATGCGCGGCAGGCGGGGGGCGATGACGACATCTTTATTCCTCCGGACGAGATCAACGGGGCGATGCAGGGCGACCAGGTGCTGGCGGAGCTGGCGCCTCCGCGCGGAGATGGACGGCGGCTGGGGCGGATTGCGCGGGTGCTGGAGCGGCGCAACCCCACGGTGGTGGGGACGTTTCACTATGGGCGGCCGGGACGGATGCGAAGCGGAGTGTATGGCGACCGGACTGCGGCGCTGAGCAATTACGTGGTGCCGTTCGATGAGCGGATGTCGCAGGCGGTGCTGATTCCGGCGGGGGATGAAGTACCGGCGGTGAAGGAGTCGTCGACGCCGCATCGGGTGCTGGGGGCGGAAGCGCAGGCGGCGCAGGAGGGCCACGACGATCTGGAAGGCCTGATTGTGGACGTGGAGATCACGGCGTGGCCGACGCAGTTCAAGCCGGCGGTGGGCCGGGTGATCGAGGTGCTGGGCGATCCGGATGATTTTGGCGTGGACGTGGAGATGATGATTCGCAAGCACCAGCTGCCGCGGGTGTTTCCCGAGAACGTGCTGGCGGAGGCGAGGAGGGTTGCGCATCTGGATCGCGAAGAAGTGGCGCGGCGGAGGGATTTTCGAGGCCAGCCGATCGTCACGATCGATGGCGAGACGGCGCGCGACTTTGACGATGCGGTGCTGGTGAAGCAGAAGGATGATGGAGGGTTCGAGCTGCAGGTGCACATCGCCGATGTGGCGGAGTATGTGCGGGAGGGCACGGATCTGGATCTCGAGGCACGGCTGCGGGGGACGAGCGTTTATTTTCCCGACCGCGCGATTCCGATGCTGCCGCAGGAGTTGTCATCGGACATCTGCAGCCTGCGGCCGGAGGAAGACCGGCTGGTGTTGAGTTGCGTGATGCAGCTGGACGCGAAGGGGAGCATCGAGAGCTACGAGATTTCGGAAGGCGTGATCGCGTCGGCGGCGCGGATGACGTATACGAAGGTGCATTTGATCCTGGCGGGGGACGAGGAAACGCGCGCGGCGTATCCGGAGTTCACCGCGGATTTTGAATTGATGCGCGAGCTGGCGATGCGGATGAACAAGCGGCGCGAGGAGCGGGGCAGCATCGATTTCGACTTGCCCGAGCCGGTGATCCAGTTTGACGAGAACGGGCAGATGCGGGGGGTAACGAAGTCGGAGCGGACGTGGGCGAACCGGCTGATCGAGGAGTTCATGCTGGCGGCGAACGAGTGCGTGGCGACGTGGATCGAGGACCTGGGCGTTCCGTCGCTGTATCGCATTCACGAGAAGCCGGACGCGCGGCGGGTGGTGCAGTTCGAGGAACTGGCGGTGGCGTTTGGTTATTCGCTAGGGCTTGGGGCGCTGCCGGTGAAGAAGGTCGTGACGCGCGGGGAGCGGCGCGATGCGCACGGGCGGGGGAGGAATCCGCGGGGGCACGAGGTGGCGGAGGATATTCCGGTCACGCCGCGGATGTATCAGAAGCTGGCGGCGCGGATCGAGGGCAAGCCGGAGGAGCGGATTCTGAGCTACCTGATGCTGCGTTCGCTGAAGCAGGCGCGGTATTCGGAGGTGAACGAAGGGCACTTTGCGCTGGCGGCGCCGACGTATACGCATTTCACTTCGCCGATTCGGCAGATATCCGGACTTGATCGTGCACCGGATCACGAAGGCGCTGCTGCGGGAGGGAGTGCCGGGTCGCGGGGTGGTGGGGAAGGGGCGGCATGATTCGCCGTGGACGCATGTGAATGAAGGGAGCTCGCGTTCAGGGAGCGTTTCGAAGGACTCTGGCGCGCGCCGGGAAGTCAACACACTTCCTTTGGCTGCGGGACCGCGTGGCTCCGTTCAGGAGGACAGAGCGAGTGTGGAGGCTCCGATGACGGAGGCGGAGCTGGCGCAGATTGCGGAGGAGACCAGCCAGACGGAGCGCCGCGCAGCGGAAGCGGAGCGGGAGCTGGTGGAGTGGAAGAAAGTGCGGTTCATGGAAGACAAGGTCGGCGAGGAGTTTGACGGGCTGGTGTTGAATCCGACCAAGTACGGATTGTTTGTGGAGCTGACGGAGTTGTTTGTGGAGGGGCTGGTGCCGATTGATACGCTGCGGGACGACCGGTACACGTTTCGGGAGAATACGCACGAGGTGATCGGGGAGCGGAACGGGCGCACGTTTCGCGCGGGGGACCGGGTGCAGGTGGTGCTGGATCGGATTCTGGCGCAGGAGCGGCGGCTGCAGTTTTCGATTGTCGAGGAAGGGATTCCGCTGACGGGGAAGAGGCCGGGCAAGTCTTCAGCTGCGAAGCCGGAGAAGGCGAAGAAGGCAGCGGCGGCTCGGAAGAGCAAGAAGCCGAAGCATTCGTATCGCAAGGGGCGGCGGAAGTAGATTTCGCGCGTGATTTTTCGCACAGGATGAGCCAAGAGAAACGCAGGCGCGGGTCTTTCGAGTGGGCTTAACCGATTGGAAGTCTGGTTCCGGATGAGCGCGCTTAGAACTGCCTCCCACATATGCGGACGGTGAGGCTGTCCGGACATATGGGGCACACGGGACCGGGGCAGGGATGGGGAAGGCAAAAAAAGCCTAACGCGACTGCGGGTCCTTCGGCAGCGCTTCACTGGCGGGATGGTTCGTTCAGGATGCAGCACGTATGCGGGGTGAGGAGCAGGAAAGGAAACTGCGCATGGCGGGGGAACATGCGCAGATCCGGGGAGGGGAGAACCAAGGGAGCAGACTGCCAGTGGAGCAGAGAAGCGAGCAGGTTGACTCAGGCGTTGGCTTGCTGTTCGGCGAAGTTGCCGATGACGGGAAGCTTGAAGCGCTGGCCCTTGAGGGCCTTGAGCAGCACGATGATCCAGAGGACCAGGAAGCCCAGCATGGCGATCGGAAGCAGGATCCAGCCAACGATAGGAATGAAGGAGAGCACCACGTCGATGGCGAAGGCGGCGATGCCGAGGAAGATGGACTGCCAGGCGTGGAAGCGGACGAAGGAGTTGCGGTTGAAGGGTTCTACGAGGAGGAAGATGATCGCCGGAATGACGGTGACGTAGGCGAGCGCTCCGGCGGCGTTGTCGGACAGGCCGGCCTGGACGGGTTGAGCGGGTTGGGGCGTGACGGTTTCAGCGGGCGGAAATTCGGGCACGGTGGACTCCTTTGAGAGGTTAAGAGTGTGAGGCTGTTCCAGCAAAAGCGGGAAGGCGCTCATCAGCTGGCCGCACGCGGCTGGCACGGCGGCGAACGATGAATGGTGCGGGCAGGGCGAAGAGCGTTTCCATGGCGGCGAGGGAGAAAAAGCAAGTGGGCCTCCCGGTTCGGGTGGTCCCGCAACTCAGCGTCGATATCTGTTGCCGGGGATTACGGCTGACCTGCATGCGGTGCCCTGAACAGGTTGACAGCGTTGAAGGCCGAGCGCGCGTTCCGGTTCAGTGAACCTGAGGCGGGGCAGCGAGCAGGAAGAGCGGACGGCCTGATGGGTTGATCGAGTGGGGAGCGCGGGGGAGGCGGACCAGACTCGATGCGGGACTAGACTCGACGCGAACCAGACCTGACGCGGACCAGACTTGACTCCAAGCTTGAACCGCAGCGGGCCTGAGACAGGTTTGGTTTCGGGGCCCCGCCAGCGCAGGTTGGTGACGGCTAGCTGTTGGCCTGTTGTTCTGCGAGGTCGCCGATGAAGGGGAGCTTGAAGCGTTCCCCGTTGAAGGCCTTGATTAGGACGATGATCCACACCGCAAAGATGGCGAGCCCGACGAGCGGCCACAGGAACAAGGTCATGAATCCCAGGAAGGGCATGCGGCCGAGGACGAGGAGCACGATGTCGAGGGCGAAGCAGGCGATGGTGAAGAAGATGGACTGCCAGGCGTGGAAGCGGATGTAGGAGTTTCGGTTGTAGGGGGCGAGGGCGAGGAAGAGGATGGCCGGGATTACGGTGACGTAGGCGAGGCCGCCGGCGGCGTTGTCGGAGAGGCCGGTCTGGCTGACGGTAACGGGGTTCTGTTCGGGCATGTGTTCTCCTTGGCTTCGCGACGAGGATCGATCCGTGCGCACGACGGGGTGACCGGCCGGTTGTACAGCTATGAGCGAAAGGGAGAGCCGGCTGCGGCTAGAAGCAGCAGACGATTTACGGCGTTTGCGAACGGGTTCGAGCTCTCATCGCAACAAGTTTGAAGTTCTTACGGGTATGACTGTGCCGGTGCGCATGCACGAAGGAACCGCAGGGTAGCGAATCGCCCTCAGGAAACCGTGAAATGAAGAGATTGTCAAGCAATTTCTCGGAATCGGCGTGGGCCGAAGTTTGCTGAACATGCGATGGGCAGGGGTGTTTCGGCGTTCTCACGAGAATGGCAGGTGCTGCCGGACTGAGGAGAAAAGCGGAGGGAGAGGTGGTCGCGGCGGCGACGGCGTGGGAGATGGCGGGAGGGGAGGCGGAGGCTGTGACAGGTTGATGGGGACAGCCTGGGACCGGCCAGCCTGGGACCGGACAGTCTGGGACCGGCCAAATGCGTAGTGGCGGCTGGGCCGGGTTGGGCGGGGGCGGTCTTCCGACCGTCCGGAGACGATCCTCTAATATGGAAAGGTAAGACAAGGAGCCCCAGCAACAATGGCGCACATGGTATTTTGCGTACGCAACAAGCGAGAGATGGAAGGCCTGGACGAGCCGCCGTTTGACTCGGAGTTTGGACAGAAGATCTACAAGAACGTGTCGAAGGCGGCGTGGGCGGAGTGGGTGGATCGGCAGAAGATGCTGCTGAACGAATACCGTCTGCAGCCGTGGACGCCGCAGGCGCAGCAGTTCCTGGTGGAGCAGATGGAGGAGTTCTTTTTTGGGAGCGGATCGGCGCTGCCGAGCGAGTATGTGCCGCCGGCGCATTGAGGCAATCCGCCGGGTGTTGGAGTTGGGCATGGGCAAGGTTGGCGGCGCGGAGCCGTGTTAGCTGGTGTAGACTGTTTTAGACCCCAGAGAGCCGGCTCTCCCGAGCCGGCCTCATCGTGTCGGGACGTGGCTCAGCCTGGTAGAGCACTCGCTTGGGGTGCGAGGGGTCGGCAGTTCGAATCTGCCCGTCCCGACCAATATTTTCCTCTCTTCAATTCAGCATCGGCCGGCAGGTTTTCCGAGAACTGCCGGCGTCGAGCGCGCTAATTTTTATGTGCGAGCATGAGCGAATCAGGCTTGCGAGGGGTGCGAGGCGAAGCCGAGCTTGCGGCGGTTCGAATCTGGCGGTCCCGACCAATATTTTCTTCTCTTCAATTCAGCATCGGCCGGCAGGTTCTCCGGGAACTGCCGGCGTCGAGCGCGCTAATTTTTATGTGCGAGCATGAGCGAATCAGGCTTGCGAGGGGTGCGAGGCGAAGCCGAGCTTGCGGCGGTTCGAATCTGGCGGTCCGATTATTCATTTCTAAATTCAACTCGGATATGCGCTCGCGGACTCTGGAGCGCTGGCGGCGCTGGGTGCGTGATGCCGTGGGTAGCCTGCTCACGATTCAATCGGGTTGGCGCGGGGTGTGCCGCTGTTCAGATCTCATCGTCACGATCAACTGTTTGCGTCGCATTGGCTCTGCGCGGTGGCTGGGACCCGCGATCGTGATCGTGCCGACCCAAAAGCGCCTGGCACAGTCTCGGGGCGGGATCGCATCCATTCTGACTTTAATTGAGTCCCCATTCATCCGTTGATCGGTTATGCTGGTCCAGCGCGTTCGCCGCTACGGCGCTATGGATTGCCCCCGGGGTGCAGTAGGATGGCGGAACCTAATTCGCACGACTTGTATTTAGCGCAGCGACGGGAAGAAGAGACCCGATACAAACTCAACCAGCAGCTTGACCCGGTCAATTGGCACATCGGCGGGAATAATTCGGGCCAGGCGCAGAACATCAACGCGCTCGGCCCGAGCAATGTGTATTCACCTGTTTATCGTCCTCCCTTCGCCGCGAACAATGGGGGCGGTGTCGGCTCGGTGCATCACCCCTCCAGTTTTCTCGGCAGGCTCCTCATCCGTTCCATTTTGATCGCGGCTGTGATCTTTGTCTGGCTTCTTCTCCGTGGCAATCTCTCGCTGCAGCATGGCATGGTAGTGGCGCCCGCGACGCGGGAGGGCAAAGTGCTCGTCTATAGGGCATCCGACCTTAACGTGCGTGCGCTCTTCGACTGGTCACCGCTCAACCTCATGTGGGGCGTGGGGGATGTGCGCATCGACGGCACGCTGTGGCACGCGGGTATCCGATGCCTGAGCTGCAACATCGTGGTGCAGGGCGATGCGAATTATTCCATTATCGCAACGGGCGGATCGCTTTCGTTGCGCGGCGCTGCGCATTCCAAGATCGGCGCGGCGCACCTGTTCACCAGCGGCCCGATTTCAAACACCGTGGAGATGGGCAAAACCGTCGTGAATCGAGGAGGGGTGGGGTCAGGCAATCATATCCAGATTGTCGACCGGTGATGCTGTTGCGGTTCGAATCGCAGATGGCGTAGACAGCGCGAATCCTATTCGCCATCAATCTCACGCATTGTCTTGACGCGATGGCTGCCAGGGCTGGCGCCATTTCGAGCTGATCGCGGAGCCGTGACGGAAGGGATCACATGTGGTCGCGGGTCTTAAGCGTAAATTCAGTTTTCTTCGGGTAGTCTCGCTGGAAGGCCCATGCAGATCCCACCCGACCGTGCGTTCCGGATGCTGGAAAGATATCGCCGGAGCCGACGGCAGCTGGCCTTCGCGGGGTACATGCTGGGCTGCGTGCATGCGTGTCCGGCCCGGGTCACGAGCGTGTGGACGGAGAAGCGCTGCATCGCGATTACTTTGGTTGAGGGCGACGGGCGGAGGTCCTGGGAGTGTTTCGTTCCGCTGGATGGAGCGACCTTCTGGTCGAATCTCGAAGAAGAATCCCCGGTTTTGAAAAAGCTGAGCGTGCAGAAGAGCGGCGCGGTACTGAGGGTGATGTTTCCGGACGGGACCGAGATTGTGCTTTCAGACCGGCCGGGTGCGGGGGATGGGTTTGCGATTGCGGAGGCTTGACCGCCTGGCGGACATTATGGGGCTCCGACTGGGCCAGGGCTAGACAAAGGCAGGTGGCTGCGGTCGCTCGGGAAGGACGGCGGGGTGAGATTTTTGGTCGCCAGCAGATCCCCACGTGAGACTGTCCGGACGTATGGGCACCCGCTTAGGATGACGGCGGTGGGTGTGATGGGGCTGGAGTGGAATTACGGAGGGCTGGCGGAGGGGTTGCGGTGCTACCGTAACGAGGAGTTTTTTCGATGCGCACGAGCATTGGGAAGGGGTCTGGATGCGGTGCGAGGGGGCGGAGAAGTTGTTCGTCCAGGCGCTGATCCAGATCACGGTGGCGTTTCATCACCGGCAGCGGGGGAACTTTCCGGGGGCGAAGTCGCTGTTGCGGAGGGCGCTGGGGAAGCTGGAGCGGTATCCGCCGGCGTTTGAGGGGGTGGATGTGGGGCGGCTGCGGGGCAATGTCGAGGCGTGGCTGGAGGTTCTGGACCGGAATGATGGTGCGGCGAGGCTCGAATTCCCCCCCATCCGATGAGAGACAAAGTGTCGCCCGAAGCAGGAGAGCGGGCTGGGGATGCCTGCTAAATAAAAAAAAGTGCAACTAGAGTGGCATAAAGAGCCAGAAATGCAACGTTTTTGGTGCTGAAAACGTGTACATGACACTTTTGGGGGAGAGATGCGGAAGTTTGCTGTGGCTACTCTACAGAAACTAACTCCTACCTTGAAGGGCCCGCGAGGGGCTGAAAGTGGGCCGCCGGGTGACCGGGGCGCACGGCGGGGTCATGGAGGGGGTCAAGGCCCGGCGGCCGGCCGGATCGACCCGAAATCCCAAACGAAAATCTGAGCTGAGCAGCGCGTTTTGATTCCGCGTACCGTCATGGTGCGCCCGGAGGGGAATTCGTTTCCGGATTTTTGGCCTGGCACGAATCGTGTCGTTTCCGCGACAGGGGCAAACGCGGCGGCCCGACTTCCGTGGCTGGCGACGCTCGACAACTTCACCTTGTTGCGAAGGGTCAGAAAGGGAAGAGGCTGCCGGAGTCGGGGGTCAGGGTAACAACGCGCGCGCGGTGGCGGGCGGGACGGGGCTGTTGGGTGGAGAGCAGGGCGACGATGTCGCGCAGCTCGGCGCGGACCCGGCTGACGGTGGCCGCGGCGGTTTGGGAGCGTTCGGCGGGAGGGGCTGTGGCTGGCGGTTCGGCCTGGGACTGGGGCGGGGCCGGGGCTGCCGATTCGGCGCGGCGGTTTCCGCTCTCGAGGGCGTGGCGGGCACCGGAGAGGGTGTAGCCCTCTTCGTGGACGAGGCGCTTGATCTCGAGGGCGAGCTCGACTTCGCGGCGGCGGTAGAGGCGCTGCCCGGTGCCGCTTTTGTTGGGCTTGAGCTGGGGAAACTGGGTTTCCCAGAAGCGGAGCACGTAAGTCTCCACGGAGCAGAGACGGGCGACGTCACCAATTTTGAAGTAGAGGCGGTCGGGGATAGAGGGCGAGTCGACAACGCGTTTGCGGGAAAGGGTTGAGGCCATTCATCACCTGAAGGGCGTCCATGTTTCTCGCCCGGACGCCTCCTCCCGGCAGTATAGGGCACGGTTTCGAGGTTCGGGAAAGGCAAATGGGGGTTGAAGGCGGGGAGGACTCTCCGGAAGTAACAGGGGTAAGGCAAGTTAGGGGGAGATCGGCGCGAGTTTGCGGAGGGGGCAAGGGATGAGTCGAAACCCTTGCCCCCACGGGCACGCATGAAAACAGAATGAGGAGCGTGCGGCGCCTCCGGGCAGGCAGCGCTTGTCGGCCCGGGGAGCACAGACGCCGGGTCAGCTGTTGAGCATTTCGAACGCCTTGATGAGGCTGGTGTGCATGCGGTTGAAGGAGGCGGTAACGTCGGCGATTTCGTCTTTGCCTTTGACTTCCAGCGGGGGGAGATCGATTTCGCCCTTGCTGATGATGTCGGCGTTTTTGGAAACGCGGCGGAGGGGGCGTATGACGATGAAGTACATGGCGAAGTCGATCAGGACGATGGTGAGCAGGAAGATGGTGCCGAGGGAGATGAGGAGGTTACGGAAGCCTTCGTTGGCCAGCTTGATGGGAACGGACATGGGGACGGAGACGATCTGGGCGGCGACGATCTCGTTGGGCTTCCATCCGAAGCCGTGATCGGGGCCGTAGTGCTTGAGCATGGCCTTGGGGGCGAGGGTGGTCTGGCTGTGGCACTCGAGGCATCCGCCGGCGGCGACGATGGGGGTTGCGACGTAGAGAACGGGGCCGGTAGGGGTGTCGCGGGTGCCGACGTGCTGGGTCTGGCCGGGGGTGTTGCGGAAGTAGTTGATGAGATCGACTTCCCACTCGGTGGCGCGGTCATCGAGGTTGGTGGGGTTGAGGGCGGCTTCGCGCATGACGTAGTCGGAGTAGGCGGCGGAGCGGAGGTGCTTGAAGGTGGTGTTGGCGGCGTAGAAGGGGATGGTCTGAGGCAGGAAGGTGGCGTTGTGCTGGGGAGTTTTTTCGAGGACGGGGGAGACTTCTTCGTCGGTGTATTTAAGGGTGGAGGTGGCGCTGGCGGCCATGAGCTCGGCTTGCTGGAGGACCTGCTGGCGGGCATCGTCCATGAGGAACTGGTAGGCGTAGTGCGAGATGAGGTACATACCGAGCCCGAAGACGAGCACCAGCACGAGATTGAACTTGGTTAACAGCTTCACGGAGTTCCTCCAGGACGGTGTGGATCGAGTTGGCTGCGGGGCAGCGGTGTTTCGTGGGGCGCAGGAGCCCCTGTTGTGTTAAGCGATGTTTGTCCCCGCGGAGTCGCGCGCGGCTGGACAAACGGCGGAAAAGGACACGGAATCGATCGGACGACGGCGGTCGGGCGCGGGAAAGCCAGGTGGGCCTCGGCACGGAGGTCCGGGGCACGACAACACTATAACCGCAGACGGGCGGGAGGGGACTTTGAGGAGATGGCAGGGAGGTCCCCGGGCATCGCACCGGATCAACAGGCGAGGTTGCGGGGGCTGAGAATGGAAGTATGGCGAGAATGTTCCTGCTGCGAGACGAAGTGCGGGTGCGGGCGCCGCTCCGGCGATGTTTTCTGTTGTCGACGAGCCTGGAGCTGGTGCAGCGCGAGTTGAAGATGCGGCCGGTACGGGGACGGACGGCGGGGCTGGTGGTGGGCGGCGACACGGTGCGGTGGGAGGGGTGGCAGCTGGGTCTGCCGCAGTTTCACGAAAGCCTGATCGAGGAGTATCGGCCCTATTCGTTCTTTCGCGACCGGATGATCGCGGGGCGGTTTGCGCGGTTCGAGCATGACCACAACTTTGCCGAGGCCGGGGACGGCAGCGTGGCGATGTGGGATGAGCTGCGGTTCGCGATGCCGTGGGGATGGCTGGGGGAAGCGGCGGGGCGGGGGCTGATGGTGCCGCATATCCGGGGGCTCCTTAAGAGAAGGTTCGCGCTGCTGAAGGGGATTGCGGAAGGCGAGGAGTGGCGGCGGTACCTGGGGGACCGGGATACGGGGGAATGAGGGGATGGATGGCGCGGAAGGAAGAAAGAACCCCGAGAACTGCTCAAGTCGTTCCGCGGTTTGGAGAAAGGGGCCGGGGGCTGAAGCCCTCCTGAATTGATTGGTCCTGTTCGTGAGGTTGATGCCTCACGCTCCTTCCGCAAAAACAAAGATGGGTTTTTCAGAACCGGAGGGTGCCGGGAATTTCTTGCCGGTGGCCCCAGACTGCTGGCAAAGTCGGTTCCGCGGTTTGGAGAAAGGGGCCCGGGGCTGAAGCCCTCCTGAATGGATTGGTCCTGTTCGTGAGGCTGAAGCCTCACGCTCCCTCCGCAAAAACAAAGATGGGTTTTTCAGAACCTGAGGGTGTCGGGGAATTTCTTGCCGGTCGCTCCGGCTGCTGGCAAAGTCGTTCGGCGGTTTGGAGCAGGGGCCCGGGGCTGAAGCCCTCCTGAATTGATTGGCGCTATTCGTGAGGCTGAAGCCTCACGCTCCTTCCGCAAAAACAAAGATGGGTTTTTCAGAACCTGAGGGTGTCGGGGAATTTCTTGCCGGTGGCCCCGGCTGCTGGCAAAGTCGTTCCGCGGTTTGGAGAAGGGGCCCGGGGCTGAAGCCCTCCTGAATGGATTGGTCCTGTTCGTGAGGTTGATGCCTCACGCTCCTTCCGCAAAAACAAAGATGGGTTTTTCAGAACCTGAGGGTGCCGGGGAATTTCTTTCCGGTGGCCCCGGACTGCTGACAAAGTCGGTTTGCGGTTTGGAGAAAGAGGCCCGGGGCTGAAGCCCTCCTGAATGGATTGGCGCTGTTCGTGAGGCTGAAGCCTCACGCTCCCTCCGCAAAAACAAAGATGGTTTTTTCAGAACCTGAGGGTGTCGGGGAATTTCTTTCCGGTGGCCCCGGACTGCTGACAAAGTCGGTTTGCTGTTTGGAGAAAACGGTCCGGGGGCTGAAGCCCTCCTGAATGGATTGGCCCTGTTCGTGAGGCTGAAGCCTCACGCTCCCTCTGCAAAAACAAAGATGGGTTTTTCAGAACCTGAGGGTGTCGGGGAATTTCTTGCCGGTGGCCCCGGACTGCTGAGAAAGTCGGTCTGCGGTTTGGAGAAAGGGCCCGGGGCTGAAGCCCTCCTGAATTGATTGGCGCTATTCGTGAGGTTGAAGCCTCACGCTCCTTCCGCAAAAACAAAGATGGGTTTTTCAGAACCTGAGGGTGCCGGGGAATTTCTTTCCGGTGGCACCGGACCGCTGGCTGAGTTGTTCGGCGGTTTGGAGAAGGGGCCGGGGGCTGAAGCCCTCCTGAATGCGTGGCCCTATTCGTGAGGTTGATGCCTCACGCTCCTTCCGCAAAAACAAAGATGGGGTTCGATCAACCTGCGGGGCGCCGGGAATTTTTCCCGGCGCCCCGTTTTGTTTCGGCAGGCAGGGCTCAGGATGCTGCGAGTACGGGTTCGGGGTCGGGACGGTGAGCCGGGGTGCGGGGCTGGGAGTGAAGCGGGGCGGCGCGGAGATATTGTTCCGGCCAGGTAGCGGTTTCGGTGAGGGCCTGGGCGGCGTGCACCGGCCAGTAGGGATCGCGGAGGAATTCGCGGGCGAGGAAGACGAGGTCGGCTTCTCCGGCGGCGATGATGCTGTTGGCCTGGGTGGGTTCGGTGATCATGCCGACGGCGGCGGTGGGGATGCCGGCTTCGCGGCGGATGCGGGCGGCGAAGGCGACCTGGTAGCCGGGGGCGACGGGGATTTTGGCGCCGGGAACGTTGCCTCCCGAGGAGACATCGATGATGTCGACGCCGCGGTTTTTGAGGAGGCGGGCGAGGGCGACGGAGTCGTCGGGGGTCCAGCCGCCTTCAGTCCAGTCGGTGGCGGAGATGCGGACGGACAGGGGCAGGTGTTCGGGCCAAACGGCGCGGACGGCGTCGACGACCTGCAGAAGCAGGCGGGTGCGGTTTTCAAAGCTGCCGCCGTAGGCGTCGGTGCGCTGGTTGGAGAGCGGGGAGAGGAATTCGTGGAGGAGGTAGCCGTGGGCGGCGTGGATTTCGATGAGGTCGAAGCCGGCGGTGAGAGCGCGGCGGGCACCCTGGGCGAAGGCCTGGATAGTGGCGTCGATGCCTTGCTGGTCGAGGGCTTCGGGGGTGGCGTAGGTGGGGGAAAAGGCGATGGGGCTGGGAGCGACGGGGGTCCAGGCACCTTCTTCGGCGGTGAGGAGGCGTTCGCCGTGGAAGGGCGGGGTCATGCTTCCTTTTCGGCCGGCGTGGGCGAGCTGGATGCCGGCGCGGGCTCCCTGGGAGTGGAGGAAGCGGGCGATGCGCCCGAGGTTGGCGATGTGTTCGTCTTTCCAGATGCCGAGGTCGGCGGAGGAGATGCGGCCTTCGGGGGTGACGGCGGAGGCTTCGAGGGTGACGAGGGCGGCTCCGCCCTGGGCGCGGGCGCCGAGGTGGACGAGGTGCCAGTCGTTGGCGAAGCCGTCTTCAGACGAGTACTGGCACATGGGGGAGACGCCGATGCGGTTGGAGAAAGTGACGGAGCGAAGGGAAAAGGGCGTGAAAAGAGGATGGCTCATAGTTTGGTCGGGCGTTGAAGCCGTGTTTGTTGTGATGTCGGTGGAGCGGTGGATGATGCAAGGGGCTGGAAGTCAGGGAGGATCGCAGGTGGCCGGGGCGCGGATCAGGAAGCGGGGCGGACGGAGTCGAGCAGGGTGGCCACCAGGGCGATGGGGAGGCCGACGACATTGAAGTAGCAGCCCTGGATGCGGGGGATCCAGCGGGCGGCGCGGCCCTGGATGGCGTAGGCGCCGGCCTTGTCCATGGGCTCGCCGGTGGCGACGTAGGCTGCGATTTCGGCGTCCGACAGGGAAAGGAAGCTGACGGCGGTGATTTCCGCGGCGACTTCGGTGCGGGTGGCGGTGACGGCGGCGACGCCGGTGATGACGCGGTGGGTGCGTCCGGAGAGGAGGCGCAGCATGCGGGCGGCGTCGGCGGGGTCGGCGGGCTTGGAGAGGATTTCTCCATCGAGGGTGACGGTGGTGTCTGCGCCCAGCACCACCTGCGCCACCTGCGGTGGGGCCACCTGCGGTGGGGCTGGTGATTTGGAGGAGGGTTGGGGCGGGGCGGAGAGTTGCCGGAGGACGGTTTCGGCTTTTTGTCGGGCGAGGCGGACGACGTAGGCGATGGGGTCTTCGCCGGGGAGGGGGTCTTCGGGGATGTGGGCGGGGATGATGTCGAAGGTGTAGCCGGCCTGGGTGAGGAGTTCGCGGCGGCGGGGTGAGGCGGAGGCGAGGACCAGGCGTGGGGGGTGGGTGGACATGGGCTGATTCAAGGGTAGCGCGCCCGGGACAACCGGTCTGTGGGGGCTGGGGCAGGGAGGGACAAAGGTGGGTGGCAGGTTCGGTTCTGTCGCACAGGATTACTGCTGTTGGATCGTGGAGATTTGTGGGGCACCCATATATCAGGCCCGTGGGACTGGCGGGACAGTGTGCAGCCGGGGCTATTTCCCGGCGCAGAAGGGTGAAGGCGGGTGCTTCGTCTGCGGGGAACTGCGCGAAGGTGCGCGTCGGGATGACAGGGCTTGACGGGGACGGGGGCGCCGGGGTGGGCGCGGCCCCGTCCGGGGTTTGGAGGGCGACGGCTATTTGACGGGCGGGCCGGGGCAGCCGAGGCCGGTGAAGGCGTCACCGACGAGGAATTCGGCGCCGGGGCCGGTGAGCTCGAAGCTGGCGGTTTTGCCGGTCTCCTGGAGCTGGTTGGCAACGGTTACGCCGATGCGGTAGTCGAGGCGGTAGCCGTTGGGGATGCGGGTGACGGCGCTGGCCTGGCGAACGAGCTGGAAGAGGGCCCAGGTGCCCTGGTGCTGGAGGGCTTCGTTGCCATCGAATTGGAGCGAGGCGCTGCCGGCGGTGGCACCGTTCCAGTTGAAGGTGCCGGTGGTGACGCCGCCGGGAATCTTCTGGCCGTCGACGACGAAGGTGGCGCTGCCGACGCCGTTGCCCTGGAGGAAGTGGAGGGTGAAGGTCAGGGTGTCCTTCTGGCCGTTGGCGTAGAGGGCGGAGGAGACGCGGGCGGCGCGGTTGAAGTACTGGAGGAAGCGGGGGCTGACGGGTTGAGGCGCGGTGGGAGCCTGGACCCAGTTGGCGCCGGCCTGAACGATGGAGGGCTTGAGGGCGGTGGCGTAGTTGGTCCACATGGAGCCGGTTTCAGGGGTGAAGACGGCATCGATTTCGGGCAGGGTGGCGGGGACGGCGGGGTTGTTGGAGAAGGGGTATTTGGCCAGCAGGGGGCTAATGGCGGCGCACATTTTGGCGCCTCCGGCATTGGTTGCGGCGCCGGGGCTGGGGGCGAGGCGGGCGATGCAGTCGATGGGGGCGAGGAGCAGGTTGGACACCAGGCGTTCGGCGTGGCGGTTGGGATCTTTTTCGGGATCGAGCTTGAAGTTGAGGGCGGCCTGCTTGACGGCGGCGGAGGCCGAGTCGGCGGCGGTGGCGACGGGCTGGAAGACGGCCATATCGGTGCGGGCGGCGGGGTTGGGCGCGACCTGGGCGATGGCGGATTTGAGCGCGGTGAGGGCTCCGAGGTAGGCCTGATTGCCGGGGCCGGCGTACTTGTTCTGCTTGTCGGCGTTGGGGTCGACCATCTGCTGGGCGGGCTGGAAGACGTCGCTGATTTTGGGCTCGCTGACGGCGGTGTTGTGGGATACGACGAAGAGCAATTCAAGCATGGGCGACGACGGGTCGGTAAGGGCGTCGAGCAGCTTGGGAGCTTCGGTGAGGCCGCCGCAGGGAGCGACGCGGGCATTGAGCAGGAACAGGTGCCATTCGGAGAGGTAGTCGGAGTAGTACTTGGCGGTGAGGTTGGTGCTGAGGGTGTTGAGATCGGGAAGCTGGTTGCCCTTGTTGCCGAGAACCCAGCGTTCGCCCTGGGCGTAGTGGCCGGGGTTTTTGAGGGCGTTGCCCATGAAGTCGAACCCGGCCTTGGTGAAGGCTCCGCGGACCACGTGGCTGTCGGAGACGAAGCGGACGGCGGTGGGGAACTGGCGGTTGAAGTCGACGGGGGTGCTGGCCTTGTCGGCGTCGGTCAGCATGGTCTGGTAGATGCGGGTTTCGGCGAGGAAGCGGGAGAGGTAGACGCGGGTGCGTTCGACGAGGTCGGCGTCGGGGGGGATGTCGGTGTAGGGCTGGGCCGCGAGCAGGTTTTGCCCGTAGAACTCGATCTGCAGCTGGGCGAGGGGCTGCTGGGCGGGATCGACGGGACGTTTTTCATTCCAGGCGGCGAGGAAGACGGGGGTAAGGAAGCGGACGTCGCCGGAATCGGGGTGTCCGGCGATGTCGCCGGCGTTGGGATGGCTGGTGGTGATGAGGTAGGCCTTGAGGGGGTTGTAGGCGGCGAGGTAGGAGTTGGTGTCGGCGGTATCGAGGGGGACGCCGAGGCCTTTCATGACGGAGGTGAAGCTGGCCTGGGCGGGATTGAGGAACATGGGGCGGAAGCGGTCGAAGTAGATACGGCGGGCGCGGGCGTCGAGTTCGTGGCCCTGGTAGAGACCCCAGCGGTAGCTCCACGGAGCGCCATTGGCGTTGAAGGTGTCGAGCTGGAGGATGACCTGGCGGAGGTCGTTCAGCTTATTCAGATCAGACGTGCTGGGGTAGGAGATGGCGGTGGCGCCGGTGGCGGGGAGGGCGCGGGCGTCGGCGGCGATGCGTTCTTCGAGGCCATGGTTATGGAAGTAGGACACGACCAGGCAGACCAGCCAGACGGCGAAGAGGAAGGCGAGGGTTCCCCAGAGGATGCGGCGGAAGAGGCGCGCGGGGGCGGACTGGCGGGTGGCGGTGAGGGCGCTCTTGTCGCTGAGGATGACTTCGGGTAGGAGGCGGGGCAGGAAGGTCCACTGGGCGACGCGGGCGGAGGTGACGACGGGGGCGGGGCGTCCGGCGGCCTGGGTGCGCATGGCGGCGAGGTTGATGAACTGGGTGGCGCCGGCGTCGGAGGGGACGTTGGCCTCGACGGGCGCGGGGGCGTCCGAGACTTTTTCGACGATGCGGGCGCGGATGCCGGTGAAGTAGAAGCCGCGGAGGTAGGGATTGGCGGAGAGCTGGCTGGGCTTGCAGAGTTCGACGAGGTAGGCGTTGAGGTTTTTGCGGAGCTTGCCGAATTCGCGGGGGAATTCGTAGACGCCGGGGACGAAGCGGGGCTCGTTTTCGCGGTCGAGCATTTCGACGCGGAATTCGCCGAGCTTGTAGGCGAGGAGGTCGAGGGTGGCGGCGAGGCGGCGGGTGGCCTGGTCGGTGTAGGTGCCGGGGGTGGCTTCGCTGCGGGGCAGGGCGGAGCCGAGGACCTGGCGCACTTCGGCGTCGGTAAGGTTGCGCACGTACTGCTCGAAGTGGGGGACGCGGTCAGTCTTGGTGACGATGACGTAGACGGGGATGGGCATGCCGAGGAGGCGGCTGATTTCGCGCAGCTGGGCATTGGCGGCGCGGGCGGAGGCGAGGAGGGATTCGCCGCCGTCCTGGACGAGGAGCTGATCGGTGGAGACGCAGACGAGGACGGCGCGGGGGGCGGCGCCTTTGCCGAAGGCGGAGCGGTAACCGCTGGCGCGGGTGCGGTGGATGAGGCGGCCGAGCAGGGCATGGCTCCCGCGGACGGAGGCGCCGATTTCGAGCAGGGCGGCGACGCGGGTGAACCACAGGTTGAGGACGGGGGTGGGGGTTTGTTCGGTGTAGGCGGAGGCGGTGCCGGCGAGCAGTTCCGGATCGAGGCCGGAGCGGAGGACGGTGGTGGTTTTGGCGGCTCCCGAGTCGCCGAGGATGTAGAGCAGGGGAAGGGCGTCGAGGGTTTTGGCGCCTTGCTGGGAGGTGCGCAGCTTGTGATTTGCGTCGTTGAGGAGCAGGTCGAGCTCGGCGAGAGCGGCGGGGCCGGCTTCTTCGCCTTCGGCGGCGCGGCGTTTTTTGGCTCGGTGGTGGAGGACGATGATGATGACGGCGGCGGCGATGCCGAGCAGGAGCAGGACGGTGACGAAGATGATGTAAGTGAGGCCCACGAGATGGAGCAGGGCGGCGATGCCGAAGGCGATCAGGGCGGCGAGGAGCAGGACGACGACAGCGAGCACGTAGGCGAGCAAGCAATCCCCCAGAAACTTGATTAACCGAGCTGCGCGGCTCCGGAGCTCAGGACGAACCAGAATCCGGCGAAGGAGAGGACGAGGACGATGAACAGGATGAGGGCGGCGATGCCGAGGCCGCGGCTCCAGGGATCAACGGAGGCGATGGGCTTGACCTCGAGGCGTGACTGGCGTCGGGAAGGAAGGTGACCTGGCCGCGGATGCGATCTATTTTTTCGCGGGACTGATGGATGAGGGTATGGATTTCGCCGCTGGAGGAGCGGGGAGCGGCCCAGGTGGAGGACTGGGGAGCGCCGGACATATAGCTGATGGCGGAGCTGAGCGCGTATTTGCCTTTGAAGCCGAGGAGCATGCAGAGGACGTAGACCTCGAGGAGGTCGGCGGTCTCTTCCGAGTCCTGGCGGGCGAGCAGGGTACGGAGGTTGTCGAAGAAGACTTCGCCGGCGCGGTTGTGGCCGAACATTTCTTCCTGGAGGGGGCGCTGGGCCCAGTCGGCGAAGGCGGGGTGCTGGAGCTTGAGCACGCTTTCGTCGAGGAGGGAGACGACGGCGAAGAAGGCGAGCTGGTTGGCTTCGCTGGAGTAGCCGAGGGACTTGGCCTGTTCCATGGCGGCGCGGAGGGCGGCGCGGATGCTGGTGCGGAAGTCGGCGGAGTTGGCGCTGGACTGCTGGGTGAGCGCGGAGAGGCGGAGGATGATGGTGAGCGCGTTTTCGTAGCAGGAGGCCAGGCTTTGGGTGCGCGGCGGATTATCGGGCATCAGTCAGTCTCCGGGAGGGTGTGCGGAGCGCACCCAGAGGTCGGGTGCAAAGGGCCGGGACCTGCCCTGAAACAGTGATAGCGTCGGCAACGGGAAGAGGGCTGGTCTCGAAATCATTAAGAGCATACCTCAAGGCCGGGAGAAGCGGCGGAAGTTGTTGCAGGAAACGAAGCTGCGCGGGATTCACGATGGATGGTGCGGGACGGGGGAAGCCGTTACAGGGAAGCGGCGCCGGGAGGCGGGGGGTGGTGGTCTTTACGGCGGAGAGCGCCCCGTGTAAGCTTCGCATTGAACCCACCCGCCGGCCGACGAGGGCCTTTTTGCCGATGACCAACAAGGATGGAAAGACAGGACCGGGAACCCCGGACGGAGGGGATGCTCTCAGTGCGACGGGCATGTTCCTGCGAGCATTTGACTCGAAACCGGAAGGGGACGAGAAGCCGGGCGAAGTGACGCGGTTGATGCAGCCGGTGAAGCCGGAGAGGCCGCAGGAGATGCGGGCGGGATCGGGTGCGCCGGGATCTGGTGCATCTGGAGCTGGTGCGTCAGGGTCGGGTACGTCAGGGTCTGGTGCGGGGGGACACGGCGGGGCAGCGGCTGGGGGCGGGCCGGGAGGCCGGCCGGGCGAGTTCACGCAGTTTTTCGAGTCGCTGAATGCGGGGGGCGGAGGTGCGAAGCCACCGCAGGGGCAGGATACGGCGGTGTCGCCGGGAGCGACGGCGGTGTTGAGGGCGCCTGGCCATGCGCCGGCGCCGGAACCGGCTTCGGGGGATTTTACGCGGGTGTTTGTGAGCGGAGGCGGGCCGGCGCGCGGCGGAGATGAAGGCCGCGGATTGGGCGGGCCGGGTTCGCCGGGACAGGGTTCGCCAGGACCTGGTTCGCTGGGACAGCCTTCGGGCGGGGTTCCGGCGGCGGGTTCGAGCGGGTCCGGTTCGAGTGGCTCGGGACCGAGTGGGTCTGGACCCGGTGGATCGGCATTTGGCGGGCCGGGATCGGGCGGGTCTGGTTCGAGCGGGTCTGGTTCGGGAGCACCCGGGGCGGGTGCGGCCGCGAAGGCGAAGGGGTTTTCGTCGCCCGGGTTGTCGGATTCGGCTTCAGCGGAGGGCAGTTTTACCCAGTTCTTCAAGGCGCAATCGGGGGCACCGCCGAGCCGGCCAGCCCCGCCACCGCCGCCCGCGCCACCGCCGGCACCGTTGCAGAACGCGGGGCGGAGCGTGGACAACTCGTGGGGCAGCGAGCCAGCCTTCCGGTCGCAGGAACGGCCGCCAGCGAAGGAGGATCCGGGGCTGAGCGTGACCGGACTGATCAATTCGCTGGCGGCGCAAAACAGCGGGACGGTTCCGCGGGCGCCGGAACCGGCACCTTATCGTCCGGACCCCGCGCCTTTTGCACCCTCTCCGTCACGGCCGGCGGAACCGGCGGGGATGGAGGCAGGGGGGGTGACGAGGCTGATCCGGAGGCTGGCGGAGGAACAGGCCAACGCTCCGGCGTCGGCCCCGCCGCCGCCACCCGCGGCCCCGGTGGAGACGGGTCCGGGAGAGTTTACGCGCATGATTTCGGGATGGGGATCGGCGCCGCCACCTGCGGCTCCGCCGCCCCCGCCGGCGGCTCCAGCCCAGGCTGCTCCGCCACCGTTTGCGGCCCCGGCGTTTGCGCCGCCGGCAGCCCCGGCGATGCCCAAGGCGCCGGCCATGCCCGCGATGCCGAAGATGGCTCCGCCCGCGGCTCCGGCTCATCCGGGATTGGCTCACCCGGCACCGCCGCCTCCGGCCGCGCCGGCGATGGCGCTGCCACCGCTGCCTAAACCCGCTCCGCCGCCGGTTCCGGCGCTGGCAGCGCCCAAGGGCAAGCTGGAAGCGATGGTTCCGGTGCTGCTGGTGATCAATACGTTTCTGTTGCTGGTGATCCTGGTGGTGATGGTGTTTCTGATCAAGGCGCGGTGAGGCGGGGCGGGGAGAGCCGTTGAACGTGTGGCCGTCGGGTCAGCGGGGCTCCGGGCCTGTTGCAGGGAGGACCGCATTGGGCAGAATCTTCAGTTCACCGGTATAGCGATGACAATTGGAGTAGAGGGCCAGCATGCGCCCTGAGTCGCCGGCATCGTGCGAGTAGAAGCGCGACGGGAGCCAGAAGGTCTGCTCACCGAGCTTTTGCGGGGCGTAATCAATTTCGCCAAAGTAGACTTCATCGTTCTCCTCCGCAATTTCCGGTGCGATGGTCCGCTCGGTGTGCAGGACGCGTCCGGTTTCGGGGTCGGCGATCACGATGCGCTGAAAACCGGCGGGAAGCCCCGCGCATGAGGATTTCGCAAAATTCGGCTTGAGTGTCATCTCCAGCCGGACGGAGCCACTGGCGTTCGCGGGGGTGACCAGGTAGTCGAAGCACTCGCGCTGTTCCCACCGCTTGAAACCCACGAGACCGGCGAATCCACCCTGGACAAAGTAGGGCAGTTCTGAGGTCCGGAAGGCCGGTTTGGGGCGACGTCCATTGACGCTCTTCAACGCGCGTTTCTCGGTGAACGGAGCGTAGGGGTCTTCTGTACGAACCTCGCGGAGGGTCGATTGAATCTCCCATACCGACGTGGCTTTTCCCCTGCTGTTGATGCCTTGCGAGGTGACCTTTTCGTCGCAGGACAGCGAGGGGAGGGTCGCTTGATATTGCCGGGCGTAAGCGTCGAGGCGATCGAGAAGGACATCCAGCGAGGGGAGGTTCTGGCATCGAGCGACGCCGGGGAAGATGATGAGCGCGAGCGCAAGGAAGAGTTTCATACGACTCACTGTCAGGTTACGGCAGCGGCGCGCCGGGCTGACAAATGAGGGCCGGGCCTGAAGGCCGTTGATGGGACTGCGGCTTTCAGGGGCGTGAAGGCCCCTGCTCCCGCCGCTGCGAACCTTGGCGGTATCGCACCTCTAAATGAGGTGCAGGCGGCGATACTCCCGGAGCTCAGGCTCTTACCCTTTTACTGCCTGTTCGTGCTGTTCCTAATCCTTTCTCTTGCTGTAACCCTCGAGTGCTCTTTGCGGTCAGGTGTACGGTTTCGATTCCCGATTTTCCAAGGTTTCTTGCCGTGCGCATCGTTGCATTGTCGCCAGTGGCAATACGTGTAGAATTGCCCGCATTATCAAAACCTGGAAAGGACGCCGCGCGCGAAACGCATGCCGCAGAGAAGTTCCTCAGAAGTCACCCGTCGCTCGCTCGTCCAAGCCATGACGATAGGCGGGTCTGCGGCTGTACTCGCCCCACTTGCCGCTGCTCTCAGTGGAGGGGGTGAGATCGCGGCGGGTCGCGCGCCAACGGCCAATGTCAAGTCGTTCGAACTCGACGAGATCACAATTGCGGATCTTCAGATCGGAATGCAATCCGGCAGATTCACGGCTCGCTCTTTGGTGGAGCAATACTCGGCCCGCATCTCAGAGATGGACAAAGCGACCATCAACAGCATTATCGAAATGAATCCTGACGCGATCGCCATCGCTCAATCGCTCGACGAGGAGCGCAAGGCGAGAGGCCCGCGCGGTCCGCTGCATGGCATTCCTGTCCTGATCAAAGACAACATCGCAACCGATGATCGGATGATGACGACGGCAGGTTCGTTAGCGCTCGTCGGCGCCAAGGTTCCCAAAGAATCTTTCGTGGCGCAAAAGCTGCGATCCGCGGGCGCGATTATCCTTGGCAAGACAAATCTCAGCGAGTGGGCCAACATGCGGTCAAGCCATGCCACCAGTGGATGGAGCGGGCGCGGCGGGCTGACCAGGAACCCCTACGCGCTAGACAGAAATCCATCCGGATCGAGTGCCGGGACCGGAGCCGGAATCTCCGCGAACTTCGCCACCGTCGGCATCGGTACGGAAACCGACGGTTCCATCGTTTCTCCGTCCTCGTGCAATGGCCTAGTGGGCATCAAGCCCACGGTGGGACTCATCAGCCGTGCCGGCATCGTTCCCATTTCGCACAGCCAGGACACCGCCGGTCCCATGTGCCGCACTGTACGCGATGCGGCCCTTCTACTGAGCGCCCTCACCGGCGTCGATCCCGATGACGCGCTCACGGCCGCCAGTGCTGGCAAATGGCAGCAAGATTATGCGCAATTCTGCGATCCCGCCGGATTGAAAGGTGCGCGCATAGGAGTAGCTCGAAAATACTTCGGTTTCAATGAAGCCGTCGACGCCCTTATGGAGCAATCGCTCGATGTAATGAAGCAACAAGGAGCGACGATCATCGACCCCGCCGACATTGCTACATTTGGGAAGTTCGATTCCACTGAGTTTCTCGTCCTTCTCTACGAACTGAAGTCTGATCTGAATGCCTACCTCGCGCGCCTCTCCGGCACGTCCGTTCGCACGTTGAAAGATCTTATTGAGTTCAACGAGCGCAACCGCAGCAAAGAAATGCCTCATTTCGGACAGGACGTGTTCGTGCAGGCCGAATCCAAGGGACCTCTAACCGACAAGGAATACCTCCACGCACTAGCAAAGAATCATCAGTACGCCCGCTCTGACGGAATTGACGCGTTGATGGATAAGAACCACCTCGATGCTATCGTTGGTCCCACAGCCGGCCCAGCTTGGCTGATCGATCTATTGAATGGCGATCATGGTACCGGAGGAAGCTCCACTGCCGCCGCGGTTGCCGGCTACCCCAACATCAATGTGACTGCGGGTTTTATCTCCGGCCTGCCGGTAGGGATTTCTTTCTTCGGCCGCGCCTGGAGCGAACCTACGCTGATCAGGCTGGCATACGCTTTTGAGCAGGCTACCAAGGTTCGACGATCGCCAAAGTTCCTGCCTAGCATCGGGTTGGACTAGCTGCGCGCCAACTGAAGTGCCTGAAGAGTCCAAACGCGCTCCGTCGCATCTCAACTGCCCACACGGAATTACAGACCCCTTGAGGGTCCGCACCTCATCCAGTTGACGCACCTATTCTGACGTCACCCACCGCGCATGCGGGCTGGGGTGGATCAGGGGCACTCCATTTCGGGTCTTTCTCCTCTTCTGCTCGGGACGGAGCGTCGCCGGGCAAGAGCAGAGATCACCTTAGTTTCGGTCGACCGGATTGGGGTCGATGCGGAGGGTGCGGGGTCAGCTGCGCCAGTGGAGGTCTACGGGGGCTTCCAGGGGGTGCTTGGCGGTGCCGTCGAGGCGGGCCTGCTTGAGGGCGAAGTACCACTTGGCGGGCTTGTCGGCGTCGTCGATCAGCATCAGGGAGGGGTTGTGGCGGAGGCCTTCGGCCTGCTGGATCATGGTGACCTGGTCCTGACGGACGAATTTGGCTCCGAAGAATTTGGCGATAGGGGTGACGAAGGGGACGCGGTAGAAGACGTTCCAGGCGGCGACCACGTCGATGCGGCAGGTGGAAGCGGTGACGGGAGTGACGGTGGTGAGGGAGGAGAACCACTTGTCGCCGGCGCGGATGGTTTCAGTGCGGCGGTTGGGGAGTACGAAGTCGATGGTGGTTTCAACGGGCTGGCCGTAGACGCCGAGGAGTTTATAGGGGGCGGAGTTGCCGCTGGGGGCGTGGGCGGACATGCGAAAGCCTTCGGGGATGGGCTCGAAGCGCTTGGTTTTTTCGCGGATGGAGGAGCGGGAGCGCCACCACCAGGCCTGGTGGACGAAGGGGCCGTGGGCGGGGTCCATGAGGCCGATGATGCCGTGGTCGACGTTGCAGGGGAGGTCGGCGGTGAGGTGGGCGGTGCGGTAGCGGGGGCCGAATTTTTCCAGTGCCGGCACTTCGCGGGTGGACTGCGCGGCGGGCGGGCGTTTGCCGGAGCCGGGGCGCGGGGATGTAGACCCAGGCGTGGCCGTCGCGTTCTTCGGCCGGGAACGCGGTGGCGTAGATCCTGGTGGCGTCGAGGCGGTCGTGGCTGGAGAGCGATGGGATGAGGGCGCACTGGCCGGAGCAGGGCTCGAATTCCCAGCCGTGATAGCGGCAGGTGACGCGGTTGCCGTCGAACCAGCCGTGGCTGAGGGGGATGCCGCGATGGGGACAGCTGTCGCGGAGGGCGAAGAGCTGCCCGTTGTTTCGCTTTCCCAGCACCAGAGGGATATCGAGGAGCATGGCGGTGACGAGTTTGCCGGGGCGGAGGCGGGCGGCGCGCAGGGCGGGATACCAGTCATCGTAGAGCAGCGTGGCGGTCGGGCCCTGGATGGGCACGCCGGCTTCGGTAGTCGTCACGAAGGGCATTGGGGGAAAGATAGCATCGGGGGCGGGGGGGTGGACAGGTGTCAGGTGTCAGGTTGCAGGTGTCAGGTTGCAGGGGGCAGGGGGCAGGGGATAGGGGATAGGGATGGTGGACGGTGGAGTGGGGTTAGTGAGCGGTGGAGGGGGGATGTAGCGGATCAGGGGTTGGGGGGCGGGAGGTGACTAGCTGGACGAGGCGCTTTTCGTCGAGGGCGGTGGGGATGCCTTCCTGGCTCCAGTGTTTCTGGCAGCCGGGGTAATCGAGGGGGACGCATGGGGAGGGGATGCCGCGAGCGCGCATTTCGTAGCCGCCGGCGAGGATGTTGGGCAGGCAGGCCACGGCGGCCACGGCGGTGTCGGGCTCGCGCTGCCAGCGTTCCAGCGACTGGCTGAAACCGGAGGAGTGGGGAACGGTGTAGGTCTCCACGCCTTCGGCGCGCATGGTGCGGGTGATGCGATTAACGGCGCAGTCGGGATCGCAGCCGGCGCAAACAATTTCGGCGTCGCGGGTACGGGCGAGGCAGGTGGCGGCGCTTTTGCTGCGCATGCAGGAGGGGACGAGGAGGATTTTGCGGGACCTGGCGTGGAAGTCGTCTTGCATGGCGGTGTTCATGATTTCTGCAGCGACCATGGCGAGGTGGTATTCGACGGGCTGTCGGCCGCAGAAGACCTGATCTTCGCTCCAGAAGCGGTCGGCCCAGGTGGTCTGGAGGAAGCCGCGGATGGAGGCGGTGTATTCCCCGAGGGCGAACTCGGCGCGAGCCTGGAACCAGTCGAAGAGGGAGAGAGCGGTATCGATCCAGCCTTCAGCCTCGAGGGGCGGGACGGTGCGGAGGTAGCTGAGCCAGTTGACCAGGCGGAGGCATTCCTGATGGAAGTCGCCGGTGGCCTCCATCCAGGCGATGACGCGGGGCAGGGCACCGAATCCGTGGCGATCGGTCCAGCTGAGGCGGGCGGCGCGGGTGCGGACGGAGGCGGGGCTGGCCTGGAGGCCGCGGGCCATGAAGAGCTGGAAGAGGCCGGAGCGGGCGAAGTCGAGGAAGGGCTTGAGGCCCGGGGAGCGGCGGCGGCGGAGGACCAGTTCCTGGGCCAGGTCGACGACCCAGCCGGGGGTTTCAGCGGCGGCATCGCCGTAGAGGCGCAGGGCCATGCCCACGGTGAGCAGTTCGATGGCGTATTCGTCGGCGGTGCGGTGGGATTCGCGCAGGTGGTTGACGACGTGGTGGCGGTATTCGTCGATGGCGGCGGAGGCGCGGTGGGCGGCCTGGGCTACGACCTCGGCGGAGAAGGCGGCCAGGACCTGGTAGAAGGGTTGGGCCGAGGCCGAAGCCCGGCGTAAGTCATAGACCAACACCGGGCCGGGTCTGCGTGCGGACCCGGTGCCCGAGGTATTGGTTTGTTGCGGCAGATCAAGGGAACCAAAATCCTGCGGCTCGTTCATGCGCATCGCTTTTCTCACTTCGCGATTTCGCGTCTCCTCGCGGAGATCGACACCGCATCATACGCGGGGATCGTTGCAATGCTCCAAACATAGGGCGGAAAAGGGGGCAGGGAATTGCGAAAAGTCAATCGTGAAGTGACGGGCAGGGTGGCGGGGGAACCTTTGGTAACAGGGAAGAGGAAGTAGGGATTAGGGAGTGGTCAGCGGGGCGGTGTTGTGGTTGAACCAGGCGGCGAGCTGGTCTTCGGAGATGTCGCCGGCGGCGAGCTTCCAGAAGGTCATCACGCGATCTTCTTTTGTCGCAGTCAGAATCAAGCCATTGAGCAGCAGGAAGGTGACGGAGACAGTAAATGCGGTGCGCTCGTTGCCATCGACGAAGGGATGGTTGGCGACGATGCCTTTAGCACAGGACGCCGCGAGTTGCGCCAGCGTGGGCGGTTGTTCGGAGTAGGCGAAGAGATGGTTGGGGCGGGCCAGGGCGGACTCGAGCAGGCCCAAATCGCGGACACCAGCGGGGCCGCCGTGCAGCACGAGGGCTTCCTCATGCGTGGCAAGGACGACGTCGAGGCGAATCCAAACCGGCTCGTTCACTCGGCAAGACGCTGCAGGACATCGCGGTTCTCGCGCATGATCCGGCGTGCCGCTTCCATCTGGCGGGCGAAGTCTTCGTCGAAGGGGACGAGGTGAATCCCTTGCGGGCTGTCGGTGAGGTAAAGAGCGTCTCCGCGCTGGACGTTGAGGCGGGCGAGCGTTTCCTTGGGCAGGATGATGCCGCTGGAATTGCCGATGGGGATGATCTTGACCGGGGTTGCCATGGAAGTGGCCTCCACAAGCCTAGTTATAACTTAAGTTATATTTTAGCGCCAGTCGTCGCGGGCCTGGGCGAGGCCTTCGTTGATCACGGCGTCGAATTCGGAGTGTTTCTTGATAAAGATTTCGCTGAAGGCCCGGTCCTGGCGGAGGAGGACGGCCTGGAGGCGCACCAGTTCGAGGAGGGCGAGGAACATGGCGACGAGGGCGCGTTCGGAGCGGGTGTGGCTGAGGAGGCGGTGGAGGGAGACGGGCTTGTCTTCCATGGTGAGGCGGCGGCCCAGGTATTGAATCATCTGGCCGACGGTTACGGAGTCTTCCTGAACGTTGAAGCTGGGGCGGCGGCGGGCGCGTTCAAGGATGTCGCGGAAGACGCGCATGAGGTCGGTGGTGTCGGCGGCTATCTCGGGCTCGGCGGCGAGGTCGTCTTTGAACTCTCGGACGCCGGGGTTGGTCCAGGTGGCGGCCTCGAGCATTTGTTTCTGCTGGAGCATCTGGGCGGCGTTCTTGAAGCGTTCGTGTTCGAGGAGGCGTTCGACGAGTTCGCGGCGGGGGTCTTCGGGGACGTCGTCGGGGCCGGAGGGGGCGCGGGGGAGGAGCATTTTGCTCTTGATGTGGATGAGCAGGGAGGCGGTGTAGATGAATTCGCCGGCCACGTCGACGTCGGAGGCTTTGAGCTGGTTGACGTAGGTGAGGAACTGGGCGGTGATGCGGGCGATGGGGATGTCGTAGATGTCGATGTCCTGCTTGCGAATGAGGTCGAGGAGGAGATCGAAGGGGCCGTCGTAGACCTGGCCGACGATGACGGAGATGGGGAAGTCGGGCGACGTCTCCTCGGGCTTTTTGGACCGCGAGGGGGTCTTGGCGGCGGACTTGTCGGCGGGGACGGGTCGGGAGGTAAGCACCAGCTGCTGCCCCTGCGCCACCCCCTGCGGTGGGGCCACCTGCGGTGGGGCCACCTGCGGTGAGGCCACCTGCGGTGAGGCCACCTGCGGTGAGGCCACCTGCGGTGAGGCCACCTGCGGTGAGGCTACCTGCGGTGAGGCCACCTGCGGTGAGGCTGCCGATCCGAGAGAATCGGGAGGGGCGGTGCTGGCCTGGATGGGGGCTTGGTCGGGGGAACTGGGGGGATCGGTGCGGGGTAGATCGTCGGGGTCGGGATCGGGCCCGCCGGGGGGGCCGGGCTGGGGATCGCGGTCCGGCTCGGGATCGGGATCTTCGGGGTGGGGGTCAGGATTGGGCTCGGGATCGGGCTCGAGGCCGGGGGTGGGGTCGGTGACCGGGACGGATCCTGGATCGGGCTCGGGTTCGTGAACGGGAGCGGCGGGCTCGGCGAGTTCTTCGGGGGTGTGGGTCGGGGTGGGCAAGGCGGCCTCTGTTGTTGCAATTATCGCTTTTCCGGGATTGGGAGGGGTGGATGGGGTGAGGAAAAACGAACGGAGTTGTCAGCGAGTATCCTGGTTGCCACCGCTGGTTGCGGGGGCTGATGGCCCGACAGGCCTCCCGGGCCATAAACAGGAATGAAATGTGGTGTTATTTAAGAAAATGTTACTTTTGTCGTAGTCATAATTTGCCATTTGGGGTACTCTTTGATTGGAATGCGCGCGTCAAATAAGTGTTATTTGAACGTGGTTTCATATTTTGCCGAGGTTGAGAAATGGCTGCAAGTGATGTTTTGCGCCCTCCACGCCCCGAGCTGGAAGCGTACCGGGAGTCTTTGCATCTTGAAGTTCCGGAGCTGGTCGGGAAGCTTGTGGAGCACATTGGGCGCAAGTTAACGGCGTATGTTGGCGGAGTAAAGGATGTTCGCGCTGTGGATCGGTGGATCAACGGCGGGGAGCTTTACAACGATGCTGAGCAGCGGCTGAGATTCACCTACAAGGTGGTGCGGATGCTTGCTCAGCGCGAAAAGTCCCGGATTATTCAGGCGTGGTTGATCGGCCTGAACCCCGAGCTCGGAGACCGCTCGCCGGTCAAGTTGCTGAGAGAGGGCGATCTGGATACGGTTGCTCCTGCGATCATGGGAGCTGCGCGGTCTTTTCTGATTGGCGGATAGGAAGATGGGCCTGGAATTCAAGCGGCCGGAAAAAGGGCCGCTCTTCCGAATCGGGAGAAGGCCGGATGCCTGGGCAGCTCCCGACTGGGCTTACGCCAAAGAAGACCGTACTTTCGGGAATCGCTTTGACGATCCGGACGGACTGTACAGGGTGCTCTACGCGTCCTCGCAGCGTCTTGGCTGCTTCATCGAAACATTGGCGCGTTTTCGCGTCGACCTCTCAGTCGTGGCTGATCTGGCACAGATGGAGAACGGGGAGAACGATTTCACGCCGTTTGGAACAGTACCCAGGACGTGGCTCTCGACACGTTCCATGGGCACCGCGGAAGTGTCGGGCCAGTACGCGGATATCTATTCGGCCGCCTGGGTATCTCACTTGCGAGTTGCGCTCGCGTCCACCGCGATTCGTCTCGGGTTAAGGGATTTGGACTTGAGCTCCCTGCAGCGCGACGAACCGCGTCTTCTAACGCAAAGGGCTGGGCAAGAGGCGCTGAAAGAAGGCCTCAACGGGGTGTATTACATCTCGCGGCACGGAACATCCATTGAGAACTGGGCGATTTTCGAGCCTTTTCCGATCGAGAACCCGGTTTCGGTTTCGCTGGTGGAAGGCGATCCTGATCTCGCAGATGCACTGAGACTGCTAGGGATCGAATTCATCGATTAGTCACCGGTGCCGGCGTCCCGGGTCGATGGCTTAACTCAGATGACCGGTTTTATCCCAGAAATCCAAGAACAACTCCAGGCATTCTGCAAAGTCCTGCTCAAGCGGGCGCGATCTGCATGGCGGCGCGGACTTCGTGCATGGTCTGCTCGGCGCGGGTGCGGGCGCGGGCGGAGCCGTCTTCGAGGATGGCGTGAACGTCGGCGACCGAATAGCGGGCGCGGCGTTGCTGGAGCGGGTTGAGGATCTGGACCAGGGAGTCGGCGGCCCAGCCTTTGCACTCGATGCAGCCGATGCCGGCGGAGCGGCAGCCTTCATACACCTTGACGAGGGTTTCAGCGGAGGAGAAGACCTTGTGGAGGTCGCCGACGGGGCACTTGTCGGGGTCGCCGGGGTCGGTGCGGCGGACGCGGGCGGGGTCGGTGACCATGGTTTTGAGCTTCTTGCGGACTTCGGGCTCGGGGTCGGTCATGAGGATGGTGTTGCCGTAGCTCTTGGACATCTTGCGGCCGTCGGTGCCGGGGAGCTTGGGCGAGGGGGTGAGGAGGACCTGGGGCTCGGGGAGGACGTATTTTTCGCTGTCGGGTATTGCGGCGAACTCTTCGGTGCCGGCCTTGGGGGCAGGGCCTCCGCCCGGACGAGGGATGGAAGGCCTGGGATAGAAGTGGTTGAAGCGGCGGGCGACTTCGCGAGTGAGCTCGACGTGGGCGGCCTGATCCTGTCCGACGGGGACGTAGTGGGGCTGGTAGATGAGGATGTCGGCGGACTGGAGGAGAGGGTAGCCGAGGAAGCCGTAGGTGGAGAGGTCTTTGCCGGTGAGGTTTTCCTGCTGCTCCTTGTAGGTGGGGACGCGTTCGAGCCAGGAGACGGGGGTGATCATGGACAGGAGCAGGTGGAGTTCGGCGTGCTGGAGGACCTTGCTCTGGATGAAGAGGACGCTGCGCGCAGGATCAAGGCCGGCGGCGAGGTAGTCGAGGGCGACATCGATGGTGTTGGGCAGGATCGCCGAGGGGTCGGCGTAATCGCTGGTGAGGGCGTGCCAGTCGGCGATGAAGAAGTAGCAGTCGTACTGGGCGGAGTTCTGGAGGTTGACCCAGTTGGCGAGGGCGCCCATGTAGTTGCCGAGGTGGAGCTTGCCGGTGGGGCGCATGCCGCTGAGGACGCGGGGCAGGGACGGATTGAGGGCGGAGTCTGGCATGGGGTCGTGGGTGCGGCTGGGTTTATTGTAGCGGGGCTGGGGGAGTGGGCGGAGCATGCGGGACTCGGGTGCGCCGGGCGGGGACGGGTTTTGTGCGTGGGGAGGACTGGCCTGGTCTTTTGTGCGTCGCGCGCGGAAACGAAGAGCATTTCGGAGCCCAGCGAAGCCTGGCGAGAGGAAGCCAGGGGCTAGAGCGGCGGCAATGACCCAGCTGCGGTTGTCGGCGCGAAATGAGTCGATCGAATTCGATCCCAAGACGATGCCGGAGAGAAAAGGCACTGAGAGAAGCGAGAGTCCGATTCTCTGGGTGGGCGTGTGGGATGTGCGGGTTTTTATCCGGATTACTTTGAAGGCTGGTGATTCTGAAGCCGGTTTTGGGATTGGGTCTCAGCTTCGACAGGGCTGCGAGTCCCGTTCACGGTCCTGATGATGCGCCGAGTGCATTCGCAGTTTTACAGGCTGTTGAGGGCGAGGCGGACGAGGCCGAGGGTGGGGCGCATGAGGAAGCGGACGATGGGGCCGCCGAGGAAGATCATGAGGACGAAGGACAGGATGCCCATGCGGTCGTAGGCGTTGAGCCAGTTGTAGGGGAGGAAGTGGCGGAGGATGCGGCTTCCGTCGAGCGGGGGAAGGGGGAGGAGGTTGAAGAAGAAGAGGGCAAGGTTGACGTTGATGGACAGTTCGCAGAGCAGGCCGAGGGCATCGAGGTTGGAGCCGAGGGCCTGGGGCGGGAGGTGGCCCTGGGAGAGGATGAGGGCGGCGAGGCCGAGGAAGCCGAGGAAGGCGAGGAGGAGGTTGGAGACGGGTCCGGCGAGGGTGGTGAGGGTGTCGTCGCGGACGATGTTTTTGAAGTTGCGGGTGATGACCGGGGTGGGCTTGGCCCAGCCGAAGAGGAAGCCGCCGAGCGCTCCTCCACTGAACAGGGGACCGAAGATCATGAGGGCGGGGAAGAGCAGGGTGCCGAAGGGGTCGATGTGGTAGATGGGGTTGAGGGTGACGCGGCCCTGGAGGCGCGCGGTCTGGTCGCCCAGGCGGGAAGCCATCCATGCATGGGCGCATTCGTGGACGCTCAGCGAAAAGATGAGCAGCACGAACTCAAACACCGCTATTACGAAACTGCCGGCCTGCAACCTTGGCTTCTCCTGTACCCGGAAACCTCAGGTTAGCACGGCGAAGCGCGGGTGCGGAGGGGCAGCAGGGAGGCAGTGACGGACGGTGGAATAGACCTTGTGGTTCCCACATATCCGGACGGTAAGAGTGTCCGGAGTATTTTGGGGCACCGGCATGGGACACCCGGCGTGGGACGGAATGCTTGACGGCGGTGGTGGGGAGACCGGGGGGCGCTTTATCCTGCCGCCCCGGTCGTCGGGTGATTTTCGCCGCCTAGCAGGCGCCGCTGGGACGCTTGGCGATTCCGGGCTCCTGGGCGGGCATGGCCTGCGGGGTGGGCAGGGTGAAGGCGGTGAAGCCGGCGAGGTTGTTGGCACACTCGGTGAGGATGGCGGGGAGGGCGTCGGTGGTGGAGGGCAGCGAGGGGACGGAGGTATCGGTCTTGGTGAAGTTGAAGGCGCTGGTCATGTCCCCGACGGCGGCGCGGCGCCAGGCGGAGAGGTTGGGGACTTCGGCGCCGAAGCGGGTTTCGAGGAAGCGGAGGACGGAGGTGTGGTCGAAGAGGTCGGAGGAGATGAATCCGCCGCGGGAGAAGGGGGAAACGATGGTCATGGGCACGCGGAAGCCGAGGCCGATGGGGCCGGAGATGCCGCCGGCCACGGAGGGATCGGGCAGGGCGGGGGCGGTGATGTATTCGCCGGGGGTGCCGGGGGGCGCGGTGGTAGGGGGCACGTGGTCGAAGAAGCCGCCGTTTTCGTCGTAGGTGGCGAAGAGCACGGTCTTGGCCCAGGCGACGGGGTTGGCGGTGAGGGCGGCGATGATGGCCGACAGCACATTTTCCCCAAACAGGGAGGGAGCGGGTGGGTGGTCGGAGGTGACGACGGAGCCGATGATCCAGGACACCTGGGGCAGATTGCCGGCCAGGGCATCGGTGACGAAGTCGGTGGGGAATTGCGGAGAGAAGGCGTTTTTGTAGAGGGCGGTGGTGGGGTCCTGAAAGTTCTTGAAGTAGGGGAGGACGTTGTCGGTCTCGAGGGCGCCGAAGGCGCTGGAGTCGGGCGAGGAGTAGACCTTCCAGGAGATGCCGCGGGTCTGGAGCTGTTCGGGCATGGTGGTGTAGGTGAGTTTGCCGAACATGGAGGCGCGGTTGCTGACCAGGGTCTGCAGGAGCGGCCCGCCGTTGGTTCCGTCGGGATCGATGGAGGCGGCCATGGTGTAGAGGCGGTTGGGATCGGTGGGCCCGATGACCGAGCAGCAGTAGTTGTCGCACAGGGTGAAGGCGTCGGCGACGGCGTAGCTGTAGGGGAGATCGGCGCGGTTGTAGTAGCCCATGGTGAGCACGGCGTCGGCGGCGTTGATGGGGAGGCGGGAGGTCACGAAGCCGTTCATGGCGCCGTTGTTCCAGCTTTGCTGCTGGGGGATCCAATCGTGGGTGATGTCGTGGGTGCAGGCGGCGTTGGTGTTGGTGGTGTCGAGGTGGTAGGGCAGCAGGACACCGGAGGGTGGACTGGAGGTATTGGCGGGGTAGGGCTGCTGGAAGGCGGCGCTGGAATCGTTGAAGCCGCGGACGCCGGGGTAGCTGCCGAAGTAGTGATCGAAGGAGCGGTTTTCCTGGATGAAGATCACCACGTGTTCGATATCGGTGATCTTGGCGCAGGCGGGGGTGGGGGTGGTGCCTGTGCCGGTGGTGCCGGAGGATGTTTTAGAACTGCAACCGGGGAGGATGCTGCCGATGAGGCCGGCGGCTCCGGCGGAGGCGCTCCACCTCAGTAGATCCCGGCGTGAAACCTGTTTTGAACGCATTGATACTCCAATCCTTCCAGTTAGATGCGAAGGCGGAGGGATGGAGGGGGAGCCAGGGGGCAGGGGCCAGGTTTCAGGTTTCAGGGGTCAGGTTTCAGGTGTCGCGGACCAGGGGTCAGGGCCAGGGGTCAGGTTTCAGGTGTCGCGGACCAGGGGTCAGGGCGCAGGTGTCAGGGTATCGGGGTCAGCGGGAGAGGGCGGCTTCTTCGGCTTCGGGAGTGAGGAGGCGGCGGGTGCGGGCTTCTTGGCGGAGGGCTTTGAAGGCGCGGTAGACAAAGGAACCCAGGTACCAGCCGTCGATGAACTTGTAGGGGGTTTCGCCGGTGGTGTAGTGGCCGCAGGGGAGGACTCGGGATTCGAAGTGGACGCCGAAGCGGCGGAAGGCGTCGAGGACCTGGAGGGAGTATTGGCGGGGGAAGGTGAGGTCGTAATCGGCGTAGACGAGGAGGGAGCGCTTGGCGGGGCCGTCGGCGGAGGGGCCGGCGAAGCGGTCGTAGTAGTTGAGGGGGCTGACGGCGGCCCAGAGGGCGCGAATGCGCTCCTGGGTGAGGCCGGCCCCCTGGAGCGCCTCCCGGATGTGGCGGGTGCTCTGGCCGTCCCAGACGACGTCGCCGAAGGAGGTGGAGGCGTGGTTGAAGGCGTTGACGCGGATGCGGGGGTCGTGGGCGCTGGCCAGGAAGGCGTAGCAGGAGCCGAGGCTGGTGCCGAGGACGCCGAAGTGTTCGTAGCCCTGTTCTTCGAGCCAGTCCACGCAGCAGCGGATGTCGACTACAGCCTGGCGGCAGGCGGAGAGGGTGCGTCCGATGTTGGCGCTGACGGCGTAGTCGGAGCGTTCCAGCTCGGTGGGGCGGCGGATGTCGTGGTAGGGCTTGGAGAGGCGGAGGGCGGAGATGCCCATGCGGTTGAAGATGGAGCAGAGGGCGTTGTGGCTGAAGGCGTCGGCGTTCCACTGGGGAAGGACGACGATGGCCTGCCTGGGTCGGCCGGGCTCCTTGTGGGCGGGGGCGGGGAACCAGCGGGCGTTGACCAGGTCGTTTTCGGGGTAGGGGGTGCGTTCGGGCGAGGTGAAGCGGAGGTATTGGGCTCGGGGGATGCGGCCATCTTCGGCTTGCCGGCGGAGGGTGGCAGCCTTGGCGAGGGTTTCGGGGCGGACGTTGGTGGGGAAGAGCTCGGGGTGGCGTTCTTCGAGGCGGAAGTCGGTGGGGCGGCGGTAACCGAAGAAGCGATCGCTGTGGCGGGTGAGGAGGCCGTTGATCCGGACCATGGCGGCTTCCGGGTCCGAGGGGGCGGCCTGGAGCTCGGGGGCGGCGAGGCGGTGTTCGTCGAGGAAGGGGGCGATCCAGTCGAAACCCCATTCGAGCGGACGGACGACGCGATTTTCGTCGCGTGTGGTCAGCCGCGTTTCCCAGTGGTACATCCAGCGTTCGTACGCCTGCTTGAGCATTCGATTCTGAGTCAAGTTTAACAGCCACCTGCGGTGGGGCTGGGGGCGCCTGGCGGCGCATTTTCGGGTCGCGGATGCGCCGGAACATGCGGCGGGGGCTGTTCGGGGAACTGCATGCCTACCTGGTGTGGCCGGGAGACATTTTGTACACGCATGGGCTGACGGCGCTGTGGTTTGTTTATCGCTGCCGCAAGGTGGGGTGGCGCAAGCTGCTGATCGCGGGGTGGCGTGCGCTGACGTACTGGAAGCGGCAGCCGGTGCAGGCAAGCGGAGCGAGGCAGGCTGCGGCCGCATAAGGCGCGAAAGGTCCTCGCCGCCGCGCCCGGACCTGGATGGGGTTCAGCGAGGGGGTCTAGCGCGGACGCGGCGAGGGTTTCTTTTTGGCGGTTTTCTTGGCTGCGGTCTTGCGGGCGGCTTTAACGGGCGCGGTCTTGGCGGGGCGTTTTTTGGCTGCGGCGGTCTTCTTGGCCGGGGCCTTTTTAGCTGTGCCGGTCTTTCGGGCAGGTTTGGCAGCTGATTTGGCCGGGGGATTGCCGGCGGAGGCTTTAGCCTCCCTGCGGGCGGAGCGGGTTTTTTCGGCCAGGGAGGCCTTCAGCTCTTCATCGAACTCGGCGGGGGAGAGGGGCCGGGCGGACTTGCGGAGGCGCTCGATGTCGTAGAAGGCGCGGCGTTCGGCGAGGAAGACGTGCACGACGAAGTGGACGTAGTCGAGGAGGATCCAGTCGCCGCGGCGGCGTCCTTCGACGGAGTTGGGCGTGACGCCGTAGTTGTGCTTGAGACGGTATTCAATTTCGTCGGCGATGGCGACGGACTGGCGGTCGTTGCTGGCCGAGGTAACGAGGAAGAAGTCGGAGAGGCCGGCGTCGACGGGATCGAGCTCGAGGATGCGGGTGTCTTCGGCTTTTTTGTCTTCACAGGCCTGGGCAGCGGCCTGGACGAGGATGCGGGTTTGTTCGTGGACGGGACTTGTTGCCATTCTTTCCTAATCGTCTCCGCGTTCATGGTAGTCTCCCGCTGGAACAAGGGGCAAGCGGGGCGGCGCGGCCGGAGACGGCCGGAGACGGGTGGAGGGGCCGGGGGCGGCCCGAAAATTAGGGTGATCAGACGGTGCGGGAGATCAGGCGGCGCGAATGGTTCGGCGGCGGGTCAAGGTCCAGGCCAGGGTGAGCAGGGTGATGGCCGAGATGATGCCGAGGGATGTGACGCAGTAGAGGCACCAGACCAGGAGCACGTCTTTTTCGATGTGGGTGAGGTAGAGGGAGAAGGCGAGTCCGGCGAGGGCGGCGGCGGCGGCGAGGCCGGGGCGGCGCATCAGGGCGAGGCCGGCGATGAGCAGGTAGCCGGCGATGCCGATGGCGGCGACGGGAACGTGGGCGAGTTCGGCAAAGGGGCTGTGGTTGACGATGCCGCAGTCCCATTTTTCGTTGATGGAGCAGGGCTGGGTGTCGGTGGAGTAGTGGATGCGCAGGGCGAGCGAGGACACGACGATGCCGGCAAGGGCCAGGAGCGCGATCAGGTAACGCATGGTGTGGCGATTTTAGACTGGCGAGCCGGGGCAGGTCTTTGCGTTTTGCCGGATGAGGACAGGGGAGGAAGGGTTTGTGACGGACGGCGGGGGGGGGCCGGCGGACGGCGGCGTTTAGGATAGGGCGGTGAGCGGGTCAATTCACGATTCCGGGACAAGTCCGGAGAGGGACGGATACCAAACGCCTGCCGGGGATGGCGGGGAGGGCGCGCCTGCGGCTGAGGGCCGGGGGGAGCGGGTGGCGTTTTTCGGGGGCAGCTTCGACCCGCCGCACCACGGACACCTGGCGATCGCGCGGGCGGCACGAGAGGGGCTTCAACTGGACCGGGTGCTGTTTGCGCCGGTGGGGGCGCAGCCGCTGAAGCCGCAGGGCTCGACGGCGTCGTTTGAAGACCGGGTGGCGATGACGCGGGCGGCGGTGGCGGGGGAGCGGGGGTTTGAGGTCTCGCTGGTGGACGCGCCGAATCCGGAAGGGCGGCCCAATTACACGCTGGATACGCTGCGGAATTTGCGGGAGAAATTACCGCGTGAGGGGGCGCTCTATTGCCTGATGGGGGCGGACTCGTTTCTCAGCCTGAAGCGCTGGCATGGGGCAGCGGAGGTTCCGTTTGCGGGGTGGCTGATCGTGGCATCGCGGCCGGGGCAACGGCTGGATGACCTGACGGCTTCGCTGCCGGAGGGCGTGAGTCTCAATGCGCGGGTGGCGGCGGGGCGGGGCGGGGCGGCCGGAGCGGTGAAGAGCGAGACAGAGGTGCGCTCCTACCGGGTTCGGGACGGGTCGGGACGGATGGCGCCGTTTTACCTGCTGCCGGGGCTGGACGTGGAGATCAGCGCTTCGGAGATCCGGAAGCAGATCGGGTGTTGTTTTGAGGATCCGGCGGCGACGCGGGGCTTGTTGACGCCGGCGGTGGCGGAGTACATCAGGGCGCACGGGCTGTACAGGTAAGGCGGGTGGGGAGGTTGGGGGATATGGCGACTCACGTGGTGTTGTTGCGGGCGGTGAATGTTGCCGGGTACGGGAAGGTTTCGATGGCGGCGTTGCGGGAGATGCTGGAGGGGCTGGGTTACCGGAACGTGAAGACCTACATCCAGAGCGGCAACGCGGTGGTGGATGCGGCGGGGAGCGCGAAGCAGGTGGCGGCGGAGATCCGAGCCGGGCTGGAGAAGGTGATGGGTGCGCGCACGGAGGTGATGGTGCGCAGCCACGCGGAACTGGAGAAAGTCATCACGGGGAATCCCTACGCGAGGGAAGCGGCGGCGGACGGGAGCAAGGTGCACGTGGTGTTTCTGGCGGGCCCGGCGGGGGCTACGGCGCAGGCGGCGCTGGAGGCGGTCGTGGCCAAGTATCCGGCCCGGCGGGACCGGTTTGTGCTGGCGGGGAGCCATATTTATTTGCATCTGCCGGATGGGGCGGGGGAGACGAAGTTTTCAGGGAAGTCGCTGGACCGGGCTATGGGGGTGGCGGGCACGGGCCGGAACTGGAACACGGTGATAAAGCTGCATGCGATGGCGGGATCGAAAGAACCGGCGGGCGCAGTGAAAGGGAAGTGAGCGGGAACGAGGGGTGGGCGCGGCTGCCGGCGATGACCGGTGCGGCGTAATTATTCATTTGCGGTTTGGATCTCCGTCACCGCGTCCAGACGGCTTCCCATTGGTTGTGGGCGTCGTTCCAATGCTCGAGGCGGGAGACGGGCGGTTCCCCCACGACACCGACCTGGAGGCCGCCGCCGGGCAGATCGGGATGGTCTGAAGCCTGCAGTTCGACGTTGTATCCGGCGAAGGTGCTTCCGTACGGGGAGAGATTGACCACGTAGCTGGGATACTCCGTTACACCGCTGTAGGCCACGAAGACGAGGCCGTCGAGGCCGGCGGTGGGCAGGATCGCTCGCATCCTGAGATCGCTGTTCCATTGGGGAAGAATCTGCAGGGCTTCACGGGCCTCGGCGGGAGTGTTGAAGTGCTGGTGTGAGCACCAGTACATGCGGGGCTTGGCCCGGAGGATGAGGCTCGCGGGCGGGGGCTGAAGAGGCAAGGTGCCGGTCCGGGCGATGTACTCGCTGACCCTCTCATTGGTGGGGCTGCGGAAGACGCCGGCGTCCGTATCGAAGAGCCGGTAGAGGACGGGGTGGATGGCGGCGATGTCGAGGATGGGAAGCTGGGGGAATACGCCGAGGGAGCCGTGGACGGGGTCGTTGATGTAGACGGGGTAATCCTGTTCGAAGCGTTCCAGGCTGCCAACGCCCGAAAAGAGCAATTCAAGGCTGCGGCGCAGGGCTCTTCTTCCTTGCGGAGTCCCGGTCTTGTAGAGCGGCTGAAGCTCGCCGGCCGGTCCGACCCGAAGTCGTCCACAAATCGTCCGTGGATGACGAGGAAGCCGCGCAGTGCGTCTTCCGACCATTGATCGGCGAGCAGGGTTTTCAGGGTGGCGACCTGTTCTGCGGCGATGGGGTCATTTTCAAAATCGAATGCGTCCATATTCGGCCTGCCAGGGCTGGTGAGTGGCGGGTTGGGGCGTGGTTCACGGTGGGATGAAGAGCGGGGGATGTGCGAAGGCCCTCCGGATTGCTCCGGAGGGCCCTCAGTGTTTACAGCCGATCCAACCTACGCTTGCACAATCCGCGTTGGTTTGGACCCCCATAGCCCGTAGTAGGCGATGAAGAGGTAACAGAGGGCGGGGATGAAGAAGGAGTGCTGGATGCCCATCTTGTCCGCGGCCGCTCCGATGAGCGGGGGGATGATGGCGCCTCCGACGACCGCCGTCATGATCAGTCCCGAACCCTTGCTGGTCATGGGGCCGAGACCCGCGATGCCGAGGGCGAAGATGTTGGGGAACATGATGGAGTTGAAGAAACCGCAGAGGACGAGGCTCCAGATGGCCACGGGTCCGGAGGTCACCATGGAGATGAGGACCATGACGGTGGCGGCGAAGCCGAAGATGCCGAGGAGGAGGCCGGACTTGATGCGGGTGAGCATCCAGGAGCCGAGGAGGCGTCCGATGAGGGCTCCGAACCAGTAGAGGGAGACGAGGAAGGCGGCGGACTTGGCGCTGTCGACGCCCTGGGTTTTGAAGTAGTTGACGGCGATGGAGGCGAGGCCGACTTCGACGCCGACGTACATGAAGATGCCGACGGCACCGAGGACGGTGTGGCGGTACTTCCAGATGCTGCGGGAGAGGATGGGATCGCCTTCTTTTGCGGGCCGGAATTCGCGGGTCTGGGTGATCTGGGGCAGGTGGAGGAAGGCGGTGGTGATGCCGAGGATGAGGAGGCCGCCGGCGATGGCGATGTAGGGGCCGCGGACGGTGTCGGCGACGGCGGCCTTGGTGGCCATCTTGGCGGGATCGGTGAGGATGTAGGCGCCGGCGACCAGGGGGGCGATGCTGCCGCCGAGGGAGTTGAGGGCCTGGGCCAGGGTGAGGCGAACGGGGGCGCTGTGTTCGGGGCCGAGGATGGCGACGTAGGGGTTGGCGGAGGTCTGGAGGGCGGTGACGCCGGCGCCTACGACGAATACGGCAGTGAGGAAGAGGGGGAAGCTGACCATGCGGGCGGCGGGCACGAAGAGCAGGCAGCCGATGACCTGGATGAACAGCGACACCACCATGGTGCGTTTGTAGCCGATGGATTCGATCAGTTTTGAGGTGGGCGAGGAGAAGACGAAGTAGGCGAGGAAGAACGCGGACTCGGCCAGCATCGCCCAGGCGTAGGGCAGATCGAAGATGGAGCGGAGGTGGGGCACCAGGGCCATGTTCAGGTTGGTGATGAACCCGAAGATGAAGAACAGCGCCGCGACGGTGATAAACGGTCCCACGTAACTGGGCGTTGCGGAAGCAGATGGTGGAGTAGATCGCGTAGCCATGAGAGGTTTTTCCCTCGATTCCTCAAAGTAGATGCCCGGTTGGGGCGGTTCGGTATCCGCCAGCACTAACAGGTTTGACGGCGGGAGCCGTGAACCGGCGGCCCGGGTCTTGTCTGTGGCTGTACGTGCCGGGCTCCTGTGACCGTATGGTGGTCCCGGCTTTTTTGCTGCACACAACACTATACGGAAACGAGCATGGCTGAAAAGCGGTTGCCGGTTGGCGGCGGGCATGGGGGTGGAGCGGGAGGGGAAAGGGGGATGAGCGAATCGCTGTGCGGCGTCACTGCGCGCGGATTGGGTGTGCTTTATGCTCGAACTAGCCCACGAACATCAGCAGACGGAGCCCGAGGAGACGCGAGTGGCCAAGGAAGTACTGAACCCGGCGAAGGTGAAACAGGTCCTGGAAGCTCTGGAAGGCAACTGGCAGGCGGAGATGGAGGGGTACTACACGTACCTGGCGCTGGCGGACCGCGATATCGATGCGGTGCGGGCGCCGGTGCTGCGCCACCTGGCGGCTGCGGAACTGGAGCACGCGGCGTTGTGGGGGGCGCGGATCAAGGAGCTGGGGGGGCCGGAGCCGGTGTACCGGGGGCATCCTCATGGCGAGGCGGACTCGCTGGCCAACCGCGCGGGGGGCGTGAGGATGGCGCTGCGGCGGCTGGAGATTGAAGAGAGCCGGCACATCGCCAATTACGGGCGGCAGTTGAAGGACCTGGGGGATGAGGAGTCGCTGGAGATTCTGTATCACGTCATCGAGGACGAGAAGGATCATCATCGCGAGCTGGGGTCGCTGTTGCGGGGGCATTATTCGGCGCCGGCGGGGGCGGCGAAGGTGGATCCGAAGTCGGTGCTGGACGAGCTGCTGGCCAAGCGCAACGAAGGACGCAAGCAGGCGGGGTCCTGGATCGGCGACGCGATCTACGGCGTGAATGATGGCCTGGGCGCGATCTTCGGGATTGTGTCGGGGGTATCGGGCGCGACCTCGGGCGAGGCGAAGTACGTGCTGCTGGCGGGGCTGTCGGGGATGATCGCGTCGGCGCTTTCGATGGGCTCGGGGGCGTACCTGGCGGCCAAGAGCGAGCGGGAGATTTACGACGCGGAAGTGACGCGGGAGCGGGAAGCGATCCGGATGAACGGCCCGGAGGCGCGGGAGCTGCTGGCGCTTTATTACCAGGTGAAGGGGCTGCCGGAGGAAGACGCGTTCCACGTGGTGGATCACATTGCGCGGGACCAGGACCAGATGCTGCGGGCGTTGTGCAGCGAGCGGCTGGGGGCGTCGGAGGAGGCGTTGTCGAATCCCATGGTGTCGGCGGTGTCGGGAGCGCTGTCGACGGCGGTGGGAGCGACGATTCCGATCATTCCGTTCTTCTTCATGCAGGGGGTGCCGGCGGTGATTGCGGCGGCGATCGTGTCGCTGGCGGCGCATTTCGCGGTGGGCGCGGCGAAGAGCCTGATCACGGTGCGGTCGTGGTGGTCGTCGGGGCTGGAGATGACGCTGGTGGGCGCGGTGGAAGGCGTGGTGACGTACGGGATTGGCATTCTGCTGGGCAAGGGCGGGGTTTAGGGGCGGGATTGTGGACGTTGAATGAGGTGAAGCTTCGGCAAAGGGAAGCAATTCCTGTTCCACTCGGCAGATCACGCGTTACTCGTTCCTAAAGCCCCAGGCGCCCATCGAGAACGACGGTGGCCCATCGCGCCCGGCGTGCTCCTTCTTGGCATGATTTTTCTTTTCGCTGCGGCCCGCCTGTGTGGACAGCTCTGGCGCCGCGATGCATGGATCTGACCATCCCAAGACACCCAAAGCTCACACACCGTCGCACTGATCTTTGCACTGCGAAGCCGGCTTATCGGCAAGATGGTCTTCATTCTTTCCGCGAACCGGCCGCTCAACCATCCGGCATTGAGTGGGGAACCAGGTGCTTGGTTGTGCCGTATTCCAGTTATGGCGCTCATAAAGTATTTCGCACCGCTTACATTAGCAACCGCGTTAGTGGCCCAAGGTGTTCCGAAGCCGGTTCTTACGATTGAGGACCTGACACCAAAGTTCCTGCGTTTCTACCAGACAGCGATTCAGGAACGCGCCGATCCAAACCGCCGATGGGAACTCTGGAAGCAGCTCTATGGATTCGCGGCTGTGCCTCCCACGCCCCAAGGCGATCAGATGGCACGCAAGATCCTGGACAATGCCTGGCCGCGTTACGAATCCGCTCTTCCCGTCATTCGGCGGGGCATCGGCAATCTTCAACCCCCACCTGCTGAGATTCTCGATAGGGTAGCCACAACACTGGGTGTCGATGTACCGATTCAGGCCAAGCTGCTCCTCTTTGTGGGCGGATTTGATAACAACGCTTTCACCTCGCCAGGGGCGAATGGAATTCCCACGGTAGCGCTACCAGTAGAAGGCACGGGCTCAGCGCTGATCCTGACGCATGAGTTCACTCACGTGGTTGAAGCTGAACAAGCTCACCTCTCGCTGGATTGGAAGCGTTCGATTGCGCACACGATCTTTGCAGAGGGCCTGGCCATGCGAGTTACGCAACACATTCATCCGGGACTTCCCGACAAAGACTACGTTGGCGAATTCACGCCAGACTGGTACGCCCGCGCCACTTCCAAGCGAAAATCTATCCTCGTTGACATTGCTCCGCATCTCGCCGATTCCAACCCCGACACAGTCATGCGGTTCACGATGGGAACGGGCGGTGCGGGCATCGATCGCGAGGCCTACTTTGCAGGCTGGCTCGTTATCGGAGACTTGCTTCAGCGGGGCTGGACGCTCCCTCGGTTGGCTCGCGTTCCCGATGAGCAAATGGAACGCATCGTCGCCGAGAGCCTCACTCATCTGCAGAACTCTGGATCGTGATTCAAACTCGAGCTGGATACCTCCTCGGTCGCGAATGTTTATCTCCTCCCCAACGAGCGCTCGTCGCAGAGCGCTCATCGAATCACGATCAAAATCGAGAAGTCGCTCGTGTTCAGAAAAGGGCGGTGACCTATCGATTTCAGGGCAATGCACTCGTTGGCACGATTGCGGGAGGATTGTGGGCAATTCGGAAGCTTGGGCAAGTCCCTCCCTTTCTTGTGCAGGATGGCGGTCCTGGGCAAAGGCGGGGTGCGTGCTGCCCGGTGGGCGAAGGTCTGTCGGTGGGGATGGCGGGGCTGCAGGTTGGTCCTGGACGATCGCGGCTGGTTGAGGGGTGAATGCTTGCCTTTCGAGGCGCGGGGGCGGCGGATTTTTTGCTGGTCACCGGACCCGAAAAGGGAGGAGAATCGGGCCAACCGGCGGGCAAAGGAACCTGGGCGGGGAGCAACGAGTGCACCGGGCGAGTGCAGGGGCCTGGCCGGCCAACCCGTCTTCAAGGAAAGCGTGAACGAACGTGAAGTGTCTGGGCGGTGGCTTCTTCCTGTGTCTTTTTCTCCTGACTGATTTGGTTCTGAACACAGCGGCGGCGGGGGCGCAAGGGCCGGGGCCCGCGGCTCGGGTTGTGAACCGGATTGAGGAAACGCGGCTGGCGGCGTTGCCGGCGGCGCGGCATCCGCTGGCGAATAGGGCCAACGACCAGGGAGCGGTGGCGGACGCGACGCCGCTGGGACGGGTGCACCTGGCGTTGAAGCGCAGCCCGGAGCAGGAGTCGAGCCTGCGGCAGCTGCTTGGGGACATGCATACGCCGGGGTCCGCGCGGTATCACAAGTGGCTGTCGGCGGAGGAATTCGGGCGGCAGTTCGGTCCTGCGGACGCGGACGTGGCGGCGGTGGAGGGCTGGCTGGCGGGGCGCGGCTTCGGGTCGGTCCGGGTGCTGCCGGGCAGGCAGGCGGTGGAGTTTTCGGGAACCGCGGCGCAGTTTCGCGAGGCGTTCCACAGCGAAATCCACAAATATGCGGTGAATGGCGAGTCGCGATTTGCCAACGCGGGAACGCCCATGGTGCCGGAGGCGCTGGCCCCGGTGGTGGGCGGGTTTGCGTCGCTGAACAATTTCCGGCCGCGGTCTTACGCACATGTACTGGGCAGTGCGAAGTACGACCGGCGCACGGACCGGGCCACGCCGCAGTGGAAGGTGGCATCGGCGAACGTGTTGGCGCCGGGGGATTTCGCGGTGCAGTACGATCTGAATCCCCTGTACCAGGCGGGGACCAACGGGTCGGGCCAGACGGTGGCGATCATCAACGAGTCGAACATCGATGTGGCGCAGGTGAACCGCTTCCGCGACGTGTTCGGACTGCCCGTGAATCCGCCGCAGGTGGTGATTGACGGAAGCGATCCGGGCATCGATGGGATTAATAATCCCAATCCGAACTACGCATCGGTGGAGGCGTACCTGGATGTGGAGTGGGCGGGCGCGGTGGCGCCGGACGCGACGATCGAACTGGTGATTGCGGCGGACACGACGCTGGAGAGCGGGCTTTTCCTGGCCGCGGAGTACGCGGTGTTCAACGACCTGGCGCCGGTGGTGAGCCTGAGTTTCGGGCAGTGCGAGCTGTATGAGAATGCTTCGAACGCGTATCTGAACGGGTTGTGGGAGCAGGCGGCGGCCGAAGGCATCACGGTGGTGGTGTCGACGGGCGATAACGGCTCGGCGGGCTGCGACGACTTCAACACGCAGGCGTACGCGGTGGAGGGGCAGGCGGTGAACGGGATGGCGTCGACGCCGTTCAACGTGGCGGTGGGGGGAACGGATTTCTATTACAGCAAGTGGGACGTGGGCGGAACGGCGCTGGACGATCAGATCGCCACGTACTGGGATGGGACGCGGACGCAGTCTCCGGCGGTGACGCTGCTGGGGGTAATTCCCGAGCAGCCGTGGAACGATAGTCAGTTCGGGCTGAACGTGACCGCGGTATCGGCGCCATTCACCAGCATTGTGGGGGGCAGCGGCGGGGCCAGTTCGGCGGCGTTGTGCAGCACCGGGGCCTACGACAAGACGGGCGCGTGCACGGGGACGGCGGCGGGTTATCCCAAGCCGGTGTGGCAGGCGGGCAAGGGGGTGCCGGCGGACGGGGTACGGGATTTGCCGGATGTCTCGCTGTTTGCGGCGACGGGGTGGAACCTAAGTTTTTATCCCATCTGCGCGATCGACGGGGACTGCCAGGCGGCGACGGGCAATTACGTGGTGCAGATCACGGGGGTAGGGGGAACATCGGCGGCGGCCCCGGCGTTTGCGGGGATGATGGCGCTGGTGAACCAGCGGTACGGGCCGCAGGGGCAGGCGAATTTTACGCTGTATCCGCTGGCGGCGCAGTATCCGGCGGCGTTTCACGACGTGACGGTGGGATCGAATTCGGTGCCGTGCAATATCGATAGCATCACGGTGCCGGCGGGGGTGTTTCCGCCCAAGGATTGCATTGCGGTGGCGAACCCGATCACGGGCGACGATCCGTTTTATGGACCGGCGGCGGAGGGGCAGATCGGAACGGGGAGCACGGCGGAGTACAACGCTGGAGCCGGGTATGACCTGGCCAGCGGGCTGGGCAGCGTGGACGCGTTTCAGCTGGTGACGAACTGGGGCAAGGTGACGGCGGCGGGGACGGCGACCACGCTGACGGCTTCGCCGACCACGCTGGCGCACGGGGATGCGGTGACGGTGAGCGGCACGGTGAAGGGCGGGAGCGGGACGCCAACCGGTGACGTGGCGCTGATGACGGGGAGTGCGGAGCCGGGGAAGCAGAGCGGCACGTTTATCACGCTGAACAACGGCGCGTATTCGGGTACGGTTTCGGGCCTGCCGGGCGGGACGTATTCGATCTGGGGCAGGTACGGCGGCGATGCGAACGACAGCCCGAGCAGTTCGCCGGGGGTGGAGATCACGGTTACGCCGGAGGACAGCAAGCTGGCGGTGACGGTGTTCAATGACGGCGCGATCGCGGTGCCTTCGGGAACGACGGGCCTGGCGTATGGAACGTCGCTTTCGTTGAGTGTGACTCCGGAGCCGAAGTCGCATGGGTTGACGTATTGCAGTCCGGGGCAGAACAGCGGGTGCGCGAGTTTCCAATTTCCCACGGGGACGGTGGGGTTTTTGGACAACGGGTCGGCGATCGGTACGGTGCCGGTTGACAGCAAGGGGCAGGCGGCGCTGACGCCGGCGCTAGCGTTTACGCCGGGAGCGCATTCGATTACCGCGAACTACTCGGGGGATGGGAGTTACAAAGCGAGCACGGCGCCGGCGGTGACGTTCGGCGTGGACCAGGACACGCCTTCGATCCAGATCGGGTCGGCGCAGAACACGTATGTGCAGGGCACGGCGCCGGCGCTGACGGTGCTGGTCGAGAGCGGCGCGCATGGGACAGCACCGGGTGGGGTGGTGCTTTTGAGCGGCACGCCGCTGAATACGCCGCCGTTTGGTTTGTTGACGCCTTCGGTTGACCCGCTTACGCGGACGACGATGGGGGTGGCGACGGTACAGATTCCGGCCAATGCGGCGCCGGGAGTTTATTCGATCCAGGCGATGTATGTGCCGGACGCAGCTTCGCAGGCGAACTACGCCGCGGCGAACAGCAAGACTTATAACCTGACGATCGAAGGGCCGGCGGGAACGATAGCAACGACGATGACGGCGAAGGTGGATTCGACGAGCACGTCGCCAGCGAAGCTGGTGACGCTGTCAGGAACGGTGACGGCGGCGAGCGGCCCGGCGCCGACGGGAGATGTTTTTCTTTATGTGCCGGCAGGAGTTCAAAACACCGGCTCGCTGCAACTGGTGCCGGTGGGAGTTACGTTTCTGCAACAGGGGGCGGGGTCGAGCTCAACGTTTACGACGGTGCTGGCCAGCCAGTTTTTATTCCAGGGAACGGAAGAGATCACGCTTGTCTACCAGGGCAACGGAGTAGATGCAGGGTCGCAGGCGTTTGCGATCGTGAACAACTCGCTGTCGGATTTCACCCTGACGCCGGAAGCGGCGGTGCTGCCGGTGAAGGCGGGGGTAAACGCCACGGACGTGATCGACCTGGTTTCGACCAACGGGTTCAGCGGGACGGTGAACCTGTCGTGTTCGGCGCCGCCGGGGCTGACGTGTTCGCTGAGCGCGCCGGCGCAGATGCTGGCGGCGGGAGTGCGGGCGCCGGTGCGGCTGACTGTCAACGACGCATCGGCGGCAGCGGGACAGACGTGCAATGTGGTGGTGACGGGCGCCGATGCGACGGGGGCAATCGTTCACACCGCGGCGGTAAGGATCTTCAATTGCGCGGTGGTGTCTCCCATGAAGACGACGCCCGCGGTGGGGGTGCAGCCGGAGGCGGCGACGGTGACGACGCTGGAATCGCTGGCGGTGGCGGTAACGGTGAGCGCGGGCGCGACCAACGCGCTGCCGACGGGGACGTTGACGCTGAGCGGCGGCGGATACAGGTCAGCCCCGGCGGAGTTGAACAGCGGCGTGGTCAACGTGGTGATTCCTGCCGGCGCGCTGGCGGTGGGGGCGGACACGCTGACGGGAACGTATGTGCCGGACGCGACGAGCTCGACGCTTTACAACGGGGCCACGGGTACGGCGCAGGTTACGGTGACGGCGCCGGTGAAGGCGGTGCCGGGGGTGAAGGTGAATGCCTCGAGCCACAACATCACGACGGCGGATCCAGTGACGGTGAGCGTGAACCTGATGGAGGCGGGCGGATATGGAACGCCGACGGGCACGGTGATGCTGAGCAGCCCCGGCTATACATCGGCGGCGGTGGAGTTGAACAACGGGGCGGCCAGCATTGTGGTGGCTCCAGGAAAACTGGCGGTGGCGGAGGACACAATTACGGCTGCGTATACGCCGGATGGCGCGAGTGCCGCGACGTATGAGACGGCCACCGGCAGCACGGTGGTGACGGTGACGGGTCTGGCGGCGCCGGGATTCGCACTGAAGAACAGCGGCAACCTCACGTTGACGGCGGGGGCGACGGCTAACAATACGGCGACGATCACGGTGAGCCCGATCAATGGATTTACGGGATCGATTGCGCTGGCGTGCGCGGTGTCGACGGCGATGGGCAGCCCGCACGATCCGCCGGTATGCGGGGTGACCCAGAACGTAACGATTTCAGGGACGACGGCGGCGACGGCTACGCTGACGGTGACGACGACCGCAAGCACGACGGCGAAGAATGTTCCGCTCGGGCGGGCGGGGTGGCCGGGCGGGGGAGTGATTGCGGCGCTGCTGATGCTGCTGGGATTGCCGAAGCGAAGCCGGCGATGGGCAACGATGCTGGGGCTGGGCATTCTGCTGGCGGCGATGGTTGCGGTGGCGGGGATGGGCTGCGGGGGTGGTTCGTCGAGCTCCAGCGGAGGCACCATCGCGGGGACGACGCCGGGGAATTACACGGTGACGGTGACGGGCTCGGCGGGGAGCACGACCGAGAACACGACGGTGACACTGACGGTGAACTGATGCTCGAGACGCGTGCGGATGAAGGGTCGATGGGTCAGGATGTGGCGGTAAGCGAAGGGGGAGCGTTGAGGACGGGAAGCTGGTGGTGAAGGTGGATCCCGCGCCGGTTTCCAGAGTCCACCATGTGCTCCCGCTATCAGCTTCGACGGACGACTTGGCGATGGCGAGGCCGGATTCGCGGGCGCGGCTTTCGTTAATCCGATCGAAGCGCGGTCGAAGACGCGCTGAGCGTCGGGCTTGGGAATGCCGGGTTCCTCATCCTGAATTGAAAGCGCGATGGAGGGCTTGGGTGCGGAAGCCCTTCGGAATTGATTGGCTTGATTCGTGAGGCTGGAGCCTTACGCTGCATCTGCAGGGACAAGAACCGGATCATTCATCAACTGGAGCCGCGTGGGAAGCGCGGCTCTTTTCTTTTTGAGCGAGGAGCGAGCGTTGGAGGGGTGGGATGGGCGGGGAGGGGGAGTGGATAGAATTTGGCGGTAGCTGTCGCGGGAATGAAAGTGCGGTGAGTTTCGCGAGCAGATGAGCGGGGGTTGGGGATGAAGAGGATTTCGCGGCGCCGGTTTGTGGCGAGTGCGGCTAGTGCCGCGGGGGTATTGTCCTGGAGCGGGCGGTTGGGCGCGGTGGAGGCGGGTGGGAGCGATGACGCGCTGAAGCTGTGGTACCGGCAGCCGGCTTCGCAGTGGGTGGATGCGCTGCCGATCGGCAACGGACGGCTGGGGGCGATGGTGTTTGGGGGCGGCGAGGTGACGCCCACGGCGGTGAAGGGGACGATGGCGGATTGCGCCGCGGAGCCGGTGGCAATGGATCCGGCGAAGGAGACGCTGACGCTGAATGAGGACACGCTGTGGTCGGGAATGCCCATCGACGGGAATAACCGGGAGGCGCCACATTACCTTCCGCAGGTTCGCGCGGCGGTGCTGGAGCGGCAGGACTATCACGAGGCGGATGGGCTGTGCCACAAGATGCAGGGGAAGTTCGCCGAGGCTTACCAGCCGGCGGGAAGGCTGCACTTCGACTGCCGGCATGAGGGCGAGGTGAGCGGATATCGGCGCGAGCTCGACCTCCGGACGGCGGTAGCGCGGAGCGAGTACACGGCGGGCGGGGTGAAGTATGAGCGCGCGGCGCTTGTGTCGGGGCCGGACCAGGTCATCGTGCTGCGGGTGACAGCGGGCAAGGCGGGCGCACTGAACGCGACGGTGTGGCTGGATGGGGCGCTGATGCGGGCGGTGGAGGCCAAGGGCAATCGGCTGGTGTTGACGGGAAAGGCAGCGAGCCACGTGGCGGGCGCGGGGCATCCTGACAGCGAGACGCCGGTGGTGTTTTCTGAGAAGACCGGGGAGGGGATGTATTTCGCGGTGGCGGTGGAGGTGAAGGCCGAGGGCGGAAGCGTGCGGGCGAGCGGCGACCGGCTGGAAGTGGAAGGGGCGAACGGGTGCACGGTGATGGTGACGGCGGCTACCGGGTTCAAGGGATTCGAGGGGGCGCCGGACACGCCCCTGGAAGAGGTGAAGAGGAAGGCTTTGGCGCAGGTGGATGCGGTGCGGGCGCGGGGTTATGCGGAGTTGCGCAGCAGGCACGAGGCCGATCACCGGCGGCTGTTTGAGCGCAGTTCGCTGGAACTGGGATCGGGCGCGAGTGGGGAGGCTACGGATGTGCGGCGCGCGGGGTTTGCGAAGGAGTCGGATCCGTCGCTGCTGGCGCTTTATTTCAACTACGGGCGCTACCTGCTGATCGCAAGTTCGCGACGGGGGACGCAGCCGGCCAATCTGCAGGGGATCTGGAACTTCCAGGTGCAGCCGCCGTGGAGTTCCAACTGGACCTCGAATATCAACCTGCAGATGAATTACTGGCCGGCGGAGACGTGCAACGTGGGCGAGTGCGTGGAGCCGCTGCTGGACCTGGTGCGAGACCTGACGGTGACGGGAAGGCGGGCGGCGGAGGAGACCTACGCGCTGCCGGGCTGGGTGACGCACCACAACATCGATGTGTGGCGCGCGGCCAATCCGGTGGGGCTGGGGGTGGGCACGCCGACGTGGGCCAACTGGGGGATGAGCGGACCGTGGCTGTGCGCGCATTTGTACGAGCATTACCGGTTTACGGGCGACAAGGAGTTTTTGCGGACGCGCGCGTACCCGGTGATGAAGGGATCGGCGGAGTTTTGCCTGGCGTGGCTGGTGGAGGATGGCAAGGGGCACCTGACGACGTGCCCGTCATTTTCGACGGAAAACAGCTTCAAGGCGCCGGACGGCAAGCAGGCTTACGCCAGCGCGGGATGCACGATGGACATCGCGCTGCTGCGGGAGCTGTTTGCAAACTGCGTGGAGGCCGCGAGTGAGCTGGGATTGGATGGCGGGGCTGACGCGGAGTTCGCGGGGCGGCTGAAGGCGGCGCGGGCGCGGCTGCCGGAATACAAGATTGGCAAGTGGGGACAGCTGCAGGAGTGGTCGGTGGATTTCGATGAGAGCGAGCCGGGGCAGCGGCACATGTCGCATATGTACCCGCTGTATCCGGGGGCGGAGATTACGCCGCGGGGGACGCCGGAGTTGGCGAAGGCGGCGCGGGCTTCGCTGGAGCGGCGGCTGGCGCATGGGGGCGCATACACGGGATGGAGCCGGGCGTGGGCGATTGCGTTCTGGGCGCGGCTGGGCGATGGGGACAAGGCGTGGGAATCGCTGGGCATGCTGATGCAGCACAGCACGAATGGGAATTTGTTCGATTCGCACCCTTATGGGAAGTCTTCGATATTTCAGATCGACGGGAACTTCGGAGCGACGGCGGCGATGGCGGAGATGCTGATGCAGAGCCATACGGGAACCATCGACCTGCTTCCGGCGCTGCCGGCGGCGTGGGGCGACGGGGCGGTGAAAGGCCTGCGGGCGCGCGGGGCGGTCGAGGTGGATCTGCGCTGGGAGAAGGGCAAGGCGGTGGAGGCAGTGTTGCGGCCGGAGGCGGCAGGAGAATTCAGGCTGCGCGCTCCGCTGGGGCAAAAGATCGCGGGGGTCGGGGACGCGACCGTGAATGCCGGTGAGGATGGGAGCGTGACGGCGCGGCTGGAGGCGGGAAGGACTTACCAGGTCAGGTTCGCCTGAGGGCTCCGAGTTGCAGGGCGTGATTCAGGAAGTTGAGGCGGGATGTAATTCTTCGGAGTTGACCGCGGGTCGTGTCACGCCGGTGGCCCGACACAAGAGCCGCCGGCGTGAGCCCTGTCAAAGTTCGCCGGCCTGATCCTTGTTGCCGGCTTCGGCTGTCTGCCCGGACGGCTCGCCGCCATCTTTACCGGTGGATGATTTTTCCTTGTCCTCACCGGTTCCGGCGCGGCGGGCCTCATCGCTCCATCCATGCTGTTCGGTGGAAGCTCCGGAGCTGCCGGGTTTGCCGGAGCGGGCATCGCGGAGCGGCATTTTGGCGGTTCCGGCGGAGTTGGTGTTTTCCGGAGCGTCGCTGGGGGTGTTGGACTTGTCGCTCATGTTGACCTCGATTGGGCCGGAACGTGTGGTCAGTCCCGACGTGCGGATGGGATGCCCGGGAATCGCGGGGCAGTTGCATGGCGTCCCGGTTGGCTGGTAACGGGAGGGTCGTACGGGCCGCGGGGTGCGCGAGGCTCAGGGAGCCTGGGTGGTGGCGGCTTCGATGAGTTCGGAGGCGGCGGTGCGGCCGAGGCGGACGCAGTCGGGGACGCCGATGCCGTCGTAGGCATTGCCGATGAGGCGAAGGCCCGGGTGGGATTCGAGGCGGTGGCGGATGCGCTCCATGCGGGCGCCGTGGCCGACGGCATACTGGGCCATGGCGCGGCGCCAGCGGGTGACCTGGTAGTAGAGGGGGTCGAGGCCGATGCCGCGCACTTTTTCGCCGAGGATATCGATGAGCTCGTGGCGCACGATGGCGACCAGTCCCTGATCGCTTTCGCCGAGGAGGGCTTCGTTGCGCATGCCGCCGAGGAAGGCGCGGATGACGGCGCGTCCGGGGGCGGTTTTGCCGAGGAATTTTTTATGGGAGAAGGTGCAGGCCAGCAGGGAGCGGCGTTCGCTGGCGGGGACGAGGAAGCCGAAGCCGTCGGGGAGGCGGCCGAGGGCGTCTTCGTCGTAGAGGAGGTTGACGGTGATGGAGGAGGAGTAGGGAATGCCGTCGAGTTCCCGGGCGAGGACGGGATCGACGCCGGCGAGGAGTTCGGCGGCGGCCCAGGCAGGGGAGGCCATGATGACGGAGTCGTAGAACTCGGCACCGCCCTCGGCGTAGACGATCCATCCGTCGGGAGTTTTCTGGAGGCCGGTCACGGGGGTGAGGGTGCGGACGGCGGCCCAGTCGAGGCGGGTACGGATGGCGTCGACGAGCTGCTGCATGCCGCCGCGAAGGGTGGTGAAGATGGGGCGGTCGAGGCCGGATTGGGGCGCTGATGCGGAGCCGGGCTGGCCGGGGGTGTGGCCGTTGGCCAGGGCGCGGGCACGCATTTTGCGGTGGGCGGCGAGCATGCCGCGGGTGAGGGAGCCGTACTGATTTTCCATTTCCACGAGGCGGGGGAGCACGGCGCGGGCGCTGAGCTGGGAGGCGTCGCCGCCGTAGATGCCGGAGAGCAGGGGATCGGCGAGGCGATCGACAGCTTCGGGACCGAAGTGGCGGGTGACGAGACTGGCAACGGACTCGTCTTCAGTGCGCTTGCGCCAGGGCCAATAGAGCATCTCGAGGGCCATGCGCGCCTTGGTGGCGGGGCTGAAGAGAGGCGTGAGGGCGGTGGGCACCAGCTTAGTGGGCACCAGGAACATGAGGCCGTCGGGGAGGGGGACGAGCTGATTCTTGACCAGGATCCAGGTCTTGCGCTCGCGGTCATTGGAGGGGAGGAGGTCGCCGCCAATGCCGAGTTCGCGAGCGAGGGCGGCGGCGGAGGGCTTGTCGGTGAGGAAGGAGTCGGGGCCGCGTTCGAGGACGGTGCCGTCCACGATCTCGGTGGCGAGGGCGCCGCCGAGGCGTTCGCGGGCTTCGAAGAGGGTATAGCGAACGGTGGGGTCGACGGCGCGGGCGCGCTCGAGCTCATAGGCAGCCGCCAGTCCTGCAATTCCGCCGCCGATGATGGCCGTTCGCATTGATTCGTTCCCCTTGGAGTTGAGTGATCAGCCGGATGGTGGCGGAGGTATGCGCTGCGAGGTTACGCAGCTGAGACGCATCCCGCCGCGTGTGGGCTGATGCCGCTCTTCCGGCTCATTCCCCAGTATAAGCAGGGTGGGGGACGGGGTCCCGTAACCCGGCACGAAAGGCGCGGAAATCGGGGCGGTAATGGGTGTGGCGGGTGGTGTTCCACGCCTGGGGCAAGTGCGGGGGATATGGGCATCGGGAGGTTGTGGCGGGGACGGGAAGGCGAACGCGGGTCTTCCGAACGCGGCGAAACGGGCGGGTTGTCACTTTGTCCTTGACAGTCAGGGTTAACGGCGTTAAGTTCCAACTTAACGATGTTTAGTTAACGCCGTTAAGTTGGGCCGGTTAAACGGGCCACGGAAAGCGTCAAGAGGCAATTCATGACACGAGCACCGAAACCGCGGGCGACCACTGCGGCGCGCAAGCCGCGCCGGCTGCAAGTCCGCAAGGGGCAGCGCGTGCCGGAAACGAACGGGCTGCGGGAGAGCATCCTGGCGGCGGCGCGGGAGCTGTTTGTGGAACTGGGGTACGAGGCGACTACGATGCGCAAGATCGCGGAGCACATCGGGTATTCGGCGACGACCCTGTATCTGCACTTCGCGGACAAGAACGCGATCATGGCGGAGCTGTGCCATCGTGATTTTGCGGAGCTGGGGGCGCGTTCGGCGGAGGTGATGGCGGAGCCGGACCCGGTGGTGCGGCTGGGGAGGCTGGGCAAGGCATACACGGAGTTCGGGCTGCGCAATCCCAACCATTACCGGCTGATGTTCATGACGCGGAAGACGGATGTGCAGGCGATGAATGCGCGTCCGGAGTGGGCGGAGATCAAGGGCGATCCGACGCGGGATGCGTATGCGCTGCTGGTGGCGACGGTGCGGGCGGCGATGAACGCGGGGGCGCTGCGCGCGGACCTGACGGATGCGGAGATGGTGGGGCAGATGCTGTGGGCGAGCCTGCACGGGCTGGTGAGCCTGTACCTGGACCATTGCAAGGATGACTGGATGACGTGGCGGCCGGTGCGCACGCTGGCGGATGGAATGCTGCGCATGATCCTGGGCGGAGTGGTGAAGCCGGAGCTGCACGCCCGCTACATGGGAGGCGCGTGATGGCAGTCGACCTGGCGTGGAAGAACCTGGTGCATGACAAGACGCGTTTTGCGATTACGGTGGCGGGCGTGGCGTTCGCGGTGATGCTGGTGATTTCGCAGGTGGGACTGTTCAACGGGCTGCTGTCGAATGCCACGGTGATGATCGATCACTCCGATGCGGGTCTGTGGATCACGGCGCGGAATACGCCGAACGTGGATTTTTCGAACACCTTTCCCGAGGGGTATGTGGACCGGGTACGCAGCGTGGCGGGGGTGGAGCGCGCCGATAACCTGATCGTGTGGTTCGGACAGATCGCGCTGCCGAATGGAGTGAAAGAGGGGCTGGAGTTTTATGCGCTGGAGGATTTTTCGCGGTGGAACCTGCCGTGGAAGATGCTGGAGGGGGATGCGCGGGACATGGGGCGCGGCTACTACATGGTGCTCGACGACAGCGCGACCAAGCGGTTCGGGGCATTCAAGGTGGGCGATTACCGCGAGGTGAACGATGTGCGCTGGAAGATCGTGGGGCGCAGCGCGGAGGCGCTTTCGTTTACCACCACGCCGGTGGCGTTTGTGGATTACACGCTGGCGCAGAGGCTGAATCGGGAGACGCTGTGGGGGCGGACGAACTACATCCTGGTGAAGCTGGCGCCGGGCGCCAATAGCCAGACGGTCGCGGCGGCGATTCGCGCGCGGCTGCCTTACAACGATGTGCACGAGCGGGCGGAGTGGGCGGTGAAGAGCCGCAACTACTGGATCCAGAGCACGGGTCTGGGCATGAATATGGGCGTTTCGGTGGTGCTGGGCTGCCTGGTGGGGATCGTGGTGGTGGCGCAGACGCTTTACACGAGCACGATGGAGCACCTGAAGGAGTTCGGCACGGTGAAGGCGATCGGCGGGTCGAACGGGGACATTTACATGCTGATTGGGGAGCAGGCGCTGATCGCGGCGGTGCTGGGGTATGGGCTGGGGCTGGGGCTGGCGTTCGCGACCGGGCCGCTGATGCAGAAGGTGGGCCTGCACATGATGGTGGACGCGCGGTTCCTGGGGCTGGTGTTTGTGGGTACGGTGGGGTTGTGCCTGAGCTCGGCGGTGATCAGCTTCAGGACGATTGCGAACCTGGATCCGGCGATGGTGTTCCGGACGTGACGTGCGGAGCTGGACGGCGGCCGGAGCGACGAAACCGGGATTGATCCGGGCGTACAAGGGAACGACAAAGTGAATTGAAAAGAGACCGGCGAGGGAGTTCCGGGCGGCAAGTATCGAACTTCGATATATCGAATGCCGATAGCAGGATTTCGGGTTCGGGAGAAAGGGAGGCGGGCGTGATTCTCGAGGCGATGGACATTCGGAAGACGTTTCGCGAAGGCAGCGAAAGCGTGGAGGTGTTGAAGGGAGTGTCGCTGGCGCTGGAGCGCGGCGAGATCCTGGCGCTGGAGGGGCCTTCGGGATCGGGAAAGACGACGCTGCTGTCGATCATGGGGTGCATCCTGTCGCCGTCGAGCGGGGAACTGCGCATCGACGGCAAGGCGGTGGAGACGGGGCGGCGGGCGGGGCTGCCGGGGATCCGGCGCAAGTCGATCGGGTTTGTGTTTCAGCAGTTCAACCTGTTTCCGGCGCTGACCGCGCTCGAGAACGTGGAGTATGCGCTGAACGTGAAGGGGTGGAGCGGCCGCAAGGCGCATGCGGAGGCGGAGCGGGTGCTGGAGGCGGTGGAACTGGGGGATCGCCGGAAGTATCTGCCCCGGGACCTGAGCGGCGGGCAGAAGCAGCGGGTGGCGATTGCGCGGGCGCTGGCGGGGTCGCCGCCGGTGCTGCTGGCCGATGAGCCGACGGCCAACCTGGATGCGCAGGTGGGGATGCAGGTGCTGGAACTGTTTCGGGACCTGGCCAGGAAAGAGAATCGCGGGCTGGTGATCGTGACGCACGACCACAAGGTGCGGGCGGTTTGCGACCGGGTGTTGCGGATTGAGAGCGGGATGTTGCTGGACGAGGCGCAGGCGGCGGCGTAGGCGGATTTTGGAGAAGAGCGGGGCGGAGGTCGGCATGAGAAGCAGGATTGTGGTGTTGGCGGTAGTGGTGGCGGCGGTAATTGGAGCGGTGATGTTGCGCGACAACCCGGTGGTGGCGAAGCGGCTGAACCGGATGCACGGGCGGGCGGCGGAGCAGACCCCGGCGCCGGTGAAGGAGGAGACGCCGCCTTCGGTGCGGTCGGAGGGAAGGCTGGCGGCGTATCCGGGGGCCGAGGTCCTGGTGAGCGCGGAGCGGCGGGGGATTCTGGAAAGCCTCACGGTGCGGGAGCGGCAGACGGTGCGCAAGGGGCAGGTGATCGCGGAACTGCGCGCGCACGATCTGGATGCGCAGATCGGCCAGGAGCGGGCCAAGCTGGCGGAGATCGAGGCTGATATTCGGCTGTACGAGGCGGAGGCAACGCGCTACCGCACTCTCTACGACGAGAAAGTGGGAACGCGGCAGGCGGCGGAGAAGGCAGAGCGCGACCTGGACCTGGCGCGGGCGCGGCTGGGCACGGAGCAGGCGGCGATTGCGGAACTGGAAGCCGAACGCGACAAGACGCGCATCGTGGCTCCGATTTCGGGCATGGTGCTGACCCGCAACCGGCAGGCGGGCGAGAGCGTGGACGCGGGAGAAACAATTGTGACCATCGCCGATTTGAAGCGGGTACGCGTGGAGGCGGAGGTGGACGAGTTCGACCTGGCGCGGGTCAGGCTGCGTACGCCGGTGGTGATCCACGCGGAAGGGATTTGAGCGGACCTGGCGGGGGCATGTGGAGGAGATTCCCGACGAGGTGGAGGGAAGGAAGCTGAAGCCGGAGGATCCGGGCAAGCCGACCGATACGCGGGTGCTGCTGGTGAAGGTGGCGTTTGACGAGGCGACGCCGCTGAAGCTGGGGCAGCGGGTGGAAGTGGACTTCCGCTGAAGGCGGGGAGTTTGAAGGGCTCTGGACCGAACCGTGGTTCCGAGGACGTCCCGGGGTGCGCGTTGTGGGCGCGCACCCGGCGGGACGGTTTTTCTGGATGGTCGCGGAACATGCAACCGCAGAATCCGTGGCTGCGCTGCACTGGCGTGCGGGCTGCGCTGCACTGGCGCGGGCTTCGCGCCCTGGCGCGGGCTTCGCTGCCCTGGCGTGGGCTTCGCGCTGGATGAGCGGAATCTGGAACCTGCCGGTACAGGGTGACGCCGGTGGATGCAGGTCTGGTCAGCGCGGCGAAACCAGGCGGTGCGCGGCGTAGTCGCTGAAGGTGAGGATGGCGGAGGCGATGGCAGGGAGGGGCAGGATGCGGTCGACGCAGTCGAGCTTGATGGCTTCGCGGGGCATGCCGTAGACGACGGAGGTGGCTTCGTCCTGGGCGACCGTGGCAGCGCCGGCCTGCTTCATCTCGAGCATGCCGCGGGCGCCGTCGTCGCCCATGCCCGTTAGGATGACGCCGACGGCATTGGCGCCGGCGTAGCGCGCGGCGGAACGGAACAGCACATCGACGGAGGGGCGGTGGCGGCTGACCAGGGGGCCTTCCTTGACCTCTACGTGGTAGCGGGCGCCGGAGCGCTTGAGCAGCAGGTGGTGGTTGCCGGGCGCGATGAGGGCGCGGCCGCGCAGCACGGTGTCGTTGGATTCGGCTTCCTTGACGGTGATGGCGCACAAGCCGTCGAGGCGGGTGGCGAAGGCGCGGGTGAAGAGCTCAGGCATGTGCTGGACGATGACGATGCCGGGAGCGTCGGAGGGCATGGCTTCGAGCAGGGTTTTAAGGGCCTCGGTGCCGCCGGTGGAGGCGCCGATGACGACCACCTTCTCGGTGGTTTCGTCCATGGCGCGGGTGCCGCGGGCGAGGACCGCGTCGGCGGTGAGCTTGGGCTCGACGAGGTGGGAGGGGCTGGGGGGATGAAGCCGGGCGCCGGCGGCGGCCTTGACGGTTTCGCAGATGGTGATGCGGGCGTCTTCAAAAAACTGGCGGGTGCCGAGGCGGGGCTTGGTGATGATGTCGACGGCGCCGTAGTCGAGGGCGCGCAGGGTGCTCTGCGCCCCATCGCCGGCCAGGCTGGAGCAGATGACCACGGGGATGGGGTGCTGGGTCATGATTTTTTTGAGGAAGGTCAGCCCGTCCATGCGCGGCATTTCAATGTCGAGGGTGATGACGTCGGGGAGCTGTTCGGCGATGCGGTCGGCGGCGACGAAGGGGTCGGCGGCGGTGGCGACGACTTCAATGCCGGGGTCGGAGCCGAGGATGGCGGACAGGGTCTGGCGGACGACGGCGGAGTCATCGACGATGAGGACGCGGACTTTGGACGCGGCCGGGGATGGGAGGGAGTCTTGACCGCTGGTCATGGCTTGACGCCGGGGCGGGAGGGGTTGCGGAGCGAGGGGGTTTTGCCGAGGCGGCGGAGCAGCACTTCGCCGCTGCGGGTGTTGAAGAAGATCTGCTGGCCCCGGGTTCCGCCCACGCAGGTGGCGCAGGGCAGATAGCCTTCCGCCTCGAGGACGCGGAGCGCGGACTCGCAGTTGAGCAGGCCGATGGAGGGGCGTGAGGAGTGCGGGGGAACGCCGAGCACGTCGGCTCCTCCGAAGAGCTTGATTTCGGTTTCGACGCGCGTGGCGCCCAGGGCGTCGAATTGGGCGGCGAGTTCCCGCACCGTGAAGTCGACGTAACGGCGGGCGCCGGCGGCATCGGCGGGGGCGCGGGTGGTGGCCCGTGAGTCGGGCAGCATGGGATGGCAGAGCGCGCCCAGACCGAGGCGGCTGACCCAGAAGGTGATGCCGACGCAGGAGCCGAGCAGGGTGACGAGGATGCCGGGCTCGCGGAGCAGGCGCGACTCCCCGGGCTGGACGTGGATCTGGGGCAGGTCGGGATCATGCGGCATGGCGGGTCTTTCTATAAATGGCCGGAGCCACGGGCACGACCGGCAGGTTCATGTCGTGCAGGGTTTCGCTGTGACCGACGAAGAGGAAACCGTCGGGCACCAGGTGACGGATGAGGCGGGCGAGGATGCGTTCCTGGGTGGGACGGTCGAAGTAGATGAGGACGTTGCGGCAGAAGATGGCGTCGGCCTGGACGCGGGCCTCGTCGGGAAAGTAGGGCTCGTCCATGAAGTTGAGGCGGCGGAAGTCGACCAGGCGGCGCAGCTCGGGGACGATGCGCACGTCGGTGGAGTGGCGATCGCGGCTACGCAGCAGGTAGCGGCGTCGCAGGGGGGCCGGGACGGGTTCAACGGCGGGGCCGGGGTAGATAGCGCGCACCGCCTTGTCGAGCACGGTGGTGGAGAGGTCGGTAGCGAGGATGCTGAAGGCGAAGCCGGGATGCGCGGCGGCATAGTCGCTGAGCAGCATGGCCAGGGTATAGGGCTCTTCGCCGGAGGAGCAGCCGGCGCTCCAGATGAGCAGGGGGCGGGCGCCGCGGGCGGACATCTCGTCCAGGCCGCGTTCGGCGAGAAAGGCGAAGTGGGCCGGTTCGCGGAAGAAGTCGGTCTTGTTGGTGGTGACGACGTCGAGGAAGTGGATCACTTCGCCGCCGGCCTCGCCGGCCAGGAGGCGGGCGCAGTAGTCGCCGTAGGAAAGGCAATGGAGGGCGCGGAGGCGGCGCTTGACCCGGAGCTCGAGCATGGTCTTCTTCTCCGGGCCGAGGCGGATGCCGGCGGTGTCATAGATGAAGCGGCAGAGCAGCTGGTAGTCCCGCGTCGACAGATGGTCTTCGTGATGGCTCATGCGAGCAGTCCCGGGACGCGCCTGGCAGGGCGCGCCCCTTAGTTCGGTTCAGGCAGCGGTCTCGACGGGGGCGCGGTCAGGATCGCCGCTGCGCACGGCGGCCAGTTCCTCGGCGGAAAAAACCTTGTCGATGTCGAGGATCATGATGAACTGGGCATCGCGCTTGCCCATGCCCTTGATGAATTCGGTGCGGATGCGGGTGCCGATGCGGGGAGCGGGCTGGATCTGATCCGGCTCGAGATCGATGACCTCTTCGACGGAATCGGCCAGCGCCCCGATGACGGTGGATTCGCCGTCGAGAAGCACCTCGACGACCACGATGCAGGTGTTGCGGGTGCTTTCGGTGCGGTCCATGTCGAGGCAGAGGCGCAGGTCAACGACCGGCACCACGCTGCCCCGCAGGTTGATGACGCCGCGCATGAATGGGGGGGTGCGCGGGATGGAAGTGATGGTGGTCAGGTCGAGCACTTCGCGGACCTTGGCGACATCGGTCGCGAAGATCTCGTTGCCCAGCTTGAAGGTCAGGTATTGCCGCGTTTCTCGAATGCCGGTCACGCTCATGAAAGTTCCTCTCGCATGCGTCGATGGTGAGGAGGCGGGGCGCGGGCCGCCGCCGGGGCAGCCCGCGCCGCGTCTCAGTAACGCTCGAACTCTCCGTCGGAGTCGTCGTGCTTGTCGTTGAGGCGGAGGCTGACGCCGGAGCGGGAAGCCCGGGCCGGGACGCGCGCCGCCTGATTAGCCGCTGGATGTGGAGACCGGGACGGGGCGGGCTGTGCTGCCCGGGCTACCGGCGCCGGCCGGGATGCAGGAGCGGACCGTGCGGGGCTCCCGCGACGTGCGCGGCTGTCCGGCTCGTCGTCGCCGGTGCGGAAGAAGGACAGGGCGCCGACCAGCTGTTCCGACTGCCCGGTAAGCTCTTCGGTGGTGGAGGCCATCTCTTCGGCGGCGGAGGCGTTTTGCTGGATGACCTGCTCGAGCTGCTGGAGGGCCTTGTTGATCTGCTCGGCGCCGGTGTCCTGTTCCTTGCTGGCCGCGGAGATCTCCTGGACCAGTTCGGCGGTGCGCTGGATGTCGGGCACCAGCTTTTCGAGCATCTCGCCGGATTTCTCCGAGACGCGGAGGGTGGAAGCGGAGAGCTGGTTGATTTCTCCGGCTGCCTTCTGACTGCGCTCGGCCAGCTTGCGGACCTCGGCGGCGACCACGGCGAAGCCTTTGCCGTGTTCGCCGGCGCGGGCTGCTTCGATGGCGGCGTTGAGGGCCAGCAGGTTGGTCTGGCGGGCGATCTCTTCAATGATGGAGATCTTGTTGGCGATCTCCTTCATGGCGGCGACCGCTTCGAGCACCGACTTACCGCTCTCCTGCGCATCCCGGGCCGACTTGTTGGCGATCTTGTCGGTCTGCTGGGCGTTGTCGGCGTTCTGCTTGATGTTGGAGACCATCTCTTCCATGGAAGAGGAAGCCTCTTCGGCGGCCGCGGCCTGGGAGCTGGCGCCCTTGGAGACCTGGACCGAAGCGGTGGAGATGGACTGGCTGGCGGAGGCCACTTCGCCGGCGATGGTGCGGATCTCGGAGACGGTCTGAGTGAGTCCCTTGACCATGGACTTGAGCGCCTGCATGAGCTTGTCTTCGGCGCAGCGTTCGCGCAGTTCGACGGTGAGATCGCCGTTGGCAATCTGTTCGGCTCCCTGGGTGATGGCGTTCATGGCCTCGATCAGGGTGTTGAGATTGTTCTTGATGGTGTTGAAGTCGCCGTTGTAGTTGTCGGTGATGGGCGCGGGGATGTCGCCTTTGCTGATCAGGTCGACATACCGCGCGGAGACATTCAAGGGGCCGATGACGGCATCGAGCAGGGCGTTCACGCCGCGGATGATGTCGGCATAGGCACCCTGCATGGTGTCGGGATGGCCGCGCTCGGCGAGCTGGCCGTTGCGGGCGGCGTCGGTGAGCCGGATCAACATCTTTTCGAGGACCTGCAGGACCTCGGCAACCTTGTTGATGGCCTGCTTCATCTTTTCGTGGTCGCCCTTGTAGGTGTGGGTGATGAGCTCGTCGATCTTGCCCGCGGAGACCTGGGCGAGGATGCGATTGCCTTCCGCGATGGGCAGCAGGATGGCGTCGAGCATTTCGTTGACGCCGCGCACGATGCCTGCGTATGCGCCCTGGAACTGATCGGGGTTGCCGCGTTCGGAGAGCTGACCCTCGTGCGAGGCGACGGTGAGGCGCGCCATTTCCTTCTGCAGGCTCTGCAGGACGACGGCGACGTTATTTACCGCGACCTTCATCTTCTCGTGGTCGCCTTTGTAGGTCTGCGCGATGAGCTCGTCGATCTTGCCGCTGGAGATCTGGGCGAGGATGCGATTGCCTTCGCCGATGGGCAGCAGGATGGCGTCGAGCATTTCATTGACGCCGCCGACGATGTCGGAGAAGGCGCCCTGGAACTCGTCCTTCTTGCCGCGCTCGGCGAGCTGGCCTTCGCGGGATGCGACGATCAGCCGGCCCAGTTCCTTGCGCAGCCCCTGCAAAACAACGGCTACGTTATTGACCGCGACCTTCATCTTCTCGTGGTCGCCTTTGTAGGTCTGCGCGATGAGCTCGTCGATCTTGCCGCTGGAGATCTGGGCGAGGATGCGATTACCTTCGCCGATGGGCAGCAGAATGGCGTCGAGCATTTCATTGACGCCGCCGACGATGTCGGAGAAGGCGCCCTGGAACTCGTCCTTTTTGCCGCGCTCGGCGAGCTGGCCTTCGCGGGAGGCGACGATCAGCCGGCCCAGTTCTTTGCGCAGCCCCTGAACGACGGTGGCGACGCTGGCCACACTGCCATTGATTTTCTCGAACTGCTGGCGCACTTCGGTCGAATATTTGTCGGCTTCGCGGCACTTCAACTCCAGGTTAAGATCGCCCTGGGCGAGTTGCACGAGGTTGGAGGCGAGACGGTCGACTTCGGCAGCGGTGTATTCCTTGGCGCTGAGGGTGGCGGACAAATCCTGCACCACTTCGACATAGCCGACGTGCTGCCCCTTGATGTTGACCAGGTTGGAGGTGTCCTGCTTGCAGCGCAATTCGGCCCAGTCGAAGAAGCTCTCCGGGGTGCCCTTGCGGAGCTGCATGATGCCGCACTTGTCGGTGTTGCAGATGTTGGCATTGGCGGTCGAGCAGGGCTTGCCCACGGCATCGCCGCGGTCGCGGACATAGCGCCGGTCGACCATCAGCTTTTCAAAAGCCTTGTTCAGAAAGACCCACTTCATGTTGGTGTCGATGACGTGGATGGGGAAGGGGACGGCGTCGATGATGCCCTGGTACCATCCCATTTTTTCGACGACCACATCGAGGGTGCGATTCACGCCGTCGACGATGCGGCGGAAATCGCCGACATGGCGGGTGGCATCGGCACGGGTTTCGAAATGCTCGGCGATGGCCGCCTCGGTGAGCATCTGGCTGTCGGCCACCATGGCACTGACGGCATCGATGCAGGCGTTGAGGCTGTTCTTGAGGGCGGCGAATTCGCCGCTGTAGTTTTCGGTAATGCGGGCGGGAAGATCGCCCTTGCTGATGCGCTCGATGTAGGCGGCGGCAACGGTGACCGGTGCGGTGACGGCGTCGAGCATTTCGTTGACGCCCTGGATCATCTCGCGATGGAGTCCGTTGAACAGGGTGGCCTTGCCGCGTTCGCCGAGCCGTCCTTCTTTAGCGGCGTCGACCAGACGCATGATCTCGTTCAGGACGAGCATGGATTCCTCATCCTCGGCGTGCGACTTGCCGGCGGCGCGAACCGGTTCTGCGTGCCCGTTGCCGTTGTGGCCGTTGCTGTGTTTGCGGCCGTCCTTAACCAAAGTTGCTGGCATACTGTTTGCCCTCTCCGCTCGAATCTGCGCGTGGCTGCTGGCGCGGGTTCAAGCCTTGCAAAATCGTGATCGTCGGGCGCGCGGAGGATTCCGGCGCCGAATGGAAGCGGGTCAGGGCTCGAGCTCCGCGGTGCCGTCCCGCTGACGGCTGCCGCTGGCCGCGATACGGGGCGGCCGGGCACGGGGACCATGGGTGCGGGCGCGGATGGCCTCCTGGACGAGGCGGTGAGCGTCGAGGATGAGAGCCACCGAGCCATTGCCCAGGATGGTGGCGCCGGAGACGATCTGCACGTCGCGATAGCAGCGGCCCAGGGACTTGATGACCGTCTGACAGTTGCCCAGCACCTGGTCGACGACCAGGCCGTAGCGTCCCTCCTCGGTTTCGACCAGCATGACCTGCTCGATGGAGGGACGCGGAGAGCCGATGGCGAAGTGTTCGCGGAGTCGGATGTAGGGCACAATCTGGCCGCGAACGTTGATCACGTGCTTGCCGTTGGCCTGGGCGATGTCGGCAGCGGTGAGCTCGATGCACTCCAGGGTGTTGGCCAAGGGGAGGACGAAAGACGCATCCGCCACCGTGACCAGGAGGCCGTCGATGATGGCCAGGGTCAGGGGCAGGCGCAGGGTGATGGTGGTGCCGCGGCCGGGGCGGCTGGCGACGTCGATGCTGCCGCGCAGCCGGTCAACGCTTTTGCGGACCACGTCGAGTCCCACGCCGCGGCCGGAGACATCGGTGACGGTGCGCGCGGTGGAGAAGCCGGGCGCGAAGATGAAGTCGAAGATTTGCGCCTCGGAGAGGGCTTCGCCGGGCTTGGCGAGTCCGCGTTCGGTGGCGCGGGCCAGGACCGCCTCCGCATCGATGCCGCGGCCGTCGTCGGAGACGGAGATGAGCACGGAGGCGCCGGCATAGCGGGCGGCGAGATGGATGGTAGCCAGAGGCGGCTTGCCCTGGGCTACGCGGGCGGCGGGAGGCTCAACGCCGTGATCCATGCTGTTGCGGATCAGGTGCATGAGCGGGTCGCTGAGCTTCTCAATGACGGTCTTGTCGAGTTCGGTATCGGCCCCCGCGATGGTGAGTTCGACGCTCTTGCCGAGGTCGCGAGCCAGATCGTGCACCAGGCGGCGAAAGCGCTCGAAGGTGGAGCGGATGGGCAGCATGCGGATGTTCATCGAGGTTTCGCGGAGGGCCAGGGTGAGGCGCTCGACGCCTTCGGCGAGCTCGGTGATCTGGGGGTCGTCGCGGTGCGCGGCCAATTCGCTGAGGCGGGCCTGCATGGTGACCATTTCGCCGACCAGGTCAACGAACTGGTCGAGCTTGGCGGCGGGCACGCGGAGGCTGCTGGAAGGCTCGGCTTTGGCCATGTCGCGGGCGGCGGCAGGGCGGCCGGCCGGAGGCGGCGGGGCGGCGGGGACCAGTGCGGGAGGAGCGCCTGGCGCGGACCCGCTTCCGATGGAGGCGGAGCCTGGCGAGCGATCCGGCAGGGGCATGCTTTCCGGCAGAGACTCGGGGTCGGGCTGAGGCTCGATGGCCAGGTCGCAGGCGTCCTCGACGAAGATGAACACGTCGCGCAGGGCGTCGAGGGTGGCGGGGGTGCGCAGGGCCAGGTCCCAGGCGACGTAGCAGCGGGCCGGATCGATCTCGGCCAGGGGTGGAAGCGCGGCCATGGAGGCGGTGCCGGAGAGCTCGCCGAGGACGCGCAGCTCGTCGAGGAGGAGCAGGGGGTCGGTGCCGTTGCGCAGCATGTCGGGGCCGGGCGCGAAATGAATGTTCCAGAGCCGGCTGTGGCGTGCGGGGCCGGGCGGTTGGGGCGCGGCGGGGGGCTGAGCGGAGGGGGCCGGCGGCGCGGACGGGGCGGAGCGTCCGGTGAGAGCCGCGAGGCGGTCGAGCAGGGGGGCGGCAGCTGCCGGGGCGGTGTCGGGGGCGTGGGGCTCGATCATGGCGCGGATCTGGTCGAGGGCGGCGAGGGAAAGCTCGAGCAGTTCGGCGCTGACGGTAGAACGGCCGCTGCGGGCCTCTTCCCAGGCGGATTCGAGGTGGTGGGTAAAGGCGGCCAGGGTGTCGAATCCAAACAGCGCGCCGGAGCCCTTGATGGTGTGCAGGCAGCGGAAGACCAGTCCGATCGTTTCCTCATCGGCGGGGGCCTCTCCCAACGCCAGCAGCGAGGATTCAAGCTCGACGAGGATCTCGCCGGCTTCGTCGCGGAAGCTTTGCCGGAAGGCTTCGAAATTGCAATCGACCGGGATCACGGGAGCCGCCTTAAAGGGTGGACAGGGCGGGGCCGTCGAGAGCGATGCCTCCCGCGGCGAGGCGGGAGGCGATTTCCGCGGCGAGCGGTCCGGTGAAGGTGAATTGGCGGCCGGAGAGCGCCGCATCGCGGCGGGCGGCCCAGAGCAGCTGGGCGGAGGGGAGATCGAGGGCGGTGACGGCAGCCAGAGAAACGGTGAGATTCGAGGACGCGGCCATAGCCTGGCGCAGGCGCTCTTTCAGCTCGGCGGCATTGGAGATGTCGAGCGGCCCTTCCAGAAGGAGGGAGGAAGATGCCGGCGATTCAAGAACGGTATTTGCCGTCATGGTGTGTTCCTCGAACGAGCCGCAGGGCCGTTTCCAAATTCCGACCGCGCAGGTGTTCCGACAGGCCCCGGGCGCATTGGAGGAGTGCGCCTGCGGTGCCTCGAAAAGAGCTGCCGGCGGCGCAGTTCAGGAGGCCTGGCCCCTGAGCGGTTCCGTTGCGGATTGATGGAGGCGCGGGCTGATTGCGGCGACAAGGCCGCTTTCCGCGTTCCTCTCTTTTCATCGCCCGGGATGAGGCAAAGGATCAGCCACATTTAAGGGAACTTGATTAGGAGATTCAGAGATTCGCAGTGAAAGCGCGATCGGGCCCGGGAGGCGCTAGCTGGAATGCTGCGGGGTTCGGGTTTAGGACGCCGAGCAAAGGCCGCGGGAACGGGGAGGTGCTGGCGTTGTTGGTTTGCCACATATCTGGACGGTGGGACGGTCCGGACATATGGGGCACCCGGGTTGTGGGGCAGAGGTGGGGGGAGGAAAAAGACGGCTGATGCAACCGCAGGTTCTTCGGCAGCGCTTCCACTGGCGTGAAGCTGCGCTCAGGAGGACGGGATCTTTGGGGCTGGCGGCGGGTCAGCCGATGAGCTTGCGGACTACGGCGACCAGTTGTTCGGAGTTGAAGGGCTTCACTACCCATCCGGTGGCTCCGGCCTTGCGGCCGGCATCCTTTTTAGCCGGCTGCGATTCGGTGGTGAGCATCAGGATAGGGGTGAAGGTGTAGCCGGATTGCTGGCGCAGGGCGGAGATGAGCTCGATGCCGTCCATGTTGGGCATGTTGAGGTCGGTGATAACGAGATCGAACCTGGTTTTGCCGGCCTGGGCGAGGCCGAGGCGTCCGTCTTCGGCTCCGGTGATTTCGTAGCCGGCCTTGCCGAGGGTGAAGCCCACCATCTGGCGGACGCTGGAGGAATCATCGACGGTGAGAATTCGTTTCATAGCACTTTCTGCTCCCTGGAAGATCAAAAAAGCTCCACATCGTTGCCGGTGGCCGCCGTGGAGGGGGCGGGGGTGGATTCGCCGTAGAGGGCGGCGCGGAGGATCTGCCTCTCGATTTCGGTGGTGTAGGAGGCCGCGCAGCGAAGCTCCAGCTGTTCCATGGCATGGGGAGACAGGTGGATGGGTTGATTCTCGAGCGGAGCGCGGGCGGCCTCGATGGCGGCCAGGGCCGAATCGAGGCCCGCGAGCATGGCGGCGATCTCCCGCGATTGCGCGTGCAGGCGGTCGAGCCCTTCCTTGAGGCGGGAGGTGAGGGCGGCGAGGGCCAAGGCGTTGGCGGCGGCACCTTCGGCGGCGGTGCGCAGGCCGCCGAGAAAGGGTTGAATCTCGGCCTCGGCCAGGCGCAGCACCTCCTCGCCGCGGAGGGACGGGTCGCGACCGGGTGAAGCAGCCGGTTCGCCGTCTGGAGGGGCGGGGGCTGAGGCGTATTCGAGTGAGCCTGCCTGCTGCGATCCGGCTTGTTGCGAGCCGGCGTGCTGGGAGCCGGCCTCACTGACCAGGCGGAGGATTTCTTTCATGGTGTCGGCCGACCGGGCGGTCAGCTCGCCCCAGTGGGCGGCCACGCGACCGATGTTGCGCGAAATTTCGAGCATCACCCCGGCCTTTTTGCCCAGGTTGCCGGCCTCGATGACGGAATTGAGGCTGAGGATCTGCATGCGGTCGCGGACCTGGGCGGATTGTTCCAGGTGCACGGTGATCATCTGGGTGAGGGCGGACAGGCCGGCCAGGGCGCTGTCGATCTCGCCGCTGTCGCGGGCGCAGTCTCTCTCGAGAACGCGAATGTGGAGGAGCTGGGCGGACAGGCTCTGTTCCTGCGCGAGGACCAGCGGCGCGATGGCGGAGACCTCGGTGGAACTGACGCGGAGGATACTGTCGGTGCAGGCCTCGATGCGGGAGGACCAGGCGGAGATGGCGGACTGGATATTGCGCAGCTGGAGGGCCTGAACGCGGAGGACGAGGCAGGTTTCAGCGCGGTCCTCAGCGGGGGCGGCGGACAGCGTGCAGAGGGCGTCGCGGACATGCAGGATCTGCTGCCGGGTGATGTCGTGGGACTGGATGGCGGAGACTACGCCATCGATGTGCCCGGAGACGGTTATGACGGTGGACTGGAAGCGCTCCGGGCAGGCGGCGAGCTCCTGTACAGATCGGCGGACGTCGTCGAGGGAGGCGGCCAGGGAGCGCTCGATGGCGCCGAATTCGGAACGGATGCGGGGGAGGGCGCGAACCAGTTTTTCGCGACCCTGGTGGAGGGCGGTGCGCCGGCGGACTGCACACTCCGACATTTCGCGGGAAAAGGTCTGGATGGTGTCGGCAAAGCGGTCGAGCTCTCCAGCGAGGTAAACGAATCCCCGGCCGAGGCCTTCGCCGAGGCGCGCGGCTTCCATGCGGGTGAGGAGGCTGAGGGTGCGGCTTTCGCGATCGATGGTGCGATTGGCGGCGTTGAGCTGGAGCTGGGTGCCGAGGAGCCGCTCTTCATCCGCGAGGATGGTGAGGATCAGGGAAGTCGACTGCATGCGCTGGTGGATGTAGCCACGGGTGGCGGCGATGAGGTTTTCGACGCGGGCGGGGGCCGAGGTCACATCCTGGGCCTGGATGGTGGCCAGGGTGGAGGCGGTGAGGCCGAGCATGGCATCGACGTCCTGGGCGAGGGTCTGAAACTGATCGCCGATGGAAGCGACCGCCCGATCACAGTCGGCGAGGAGGCGATCGAGCAGGCCCGTGACGGAGTCCAATGCTGCGGGTGGAGCAGTAGCCGGAATGGAAAAGGAGCCCATGACTGATCGCCTGCCGATGCACTGGGACGTCGGAGCCGAAACCCGATCTTCGAGCCAACTGCTCCGCGGGCCATGCGCCGAGTTTGCGGCCCGGCGGGCAGGGCGTCCTGGTGATTTGCGCCGCTTGAATTCCCACTGGGTCCACTTGTTGTATCGGCCCCGTCACTGCGCGACTTGAGCGGGGCTGCCGGGCAGAGCCGGTGTTATGCTGGCGGCGTTTCGGAAGAAAGCGATTTAGCTGGAGGGCGCGGTGAAATGGCCGGAGTTGAGACGGGGCGTGGGGAGGGTTTGCCGGGCGGGCAGGTTTGCGGTATTGGCCAGGGTTGCCGGATTGGCGGCGATGGCCGGGGCAGCGTTGGTGGCTGGGAGCGTCGAGGCGCGGGGGCAGACGGCTGGGCAGACGTTGGGGGTTGCGGCGATTGCGACGGGGGAGCCGGTGTGGGTGGCGAGTTGGGGAGCGTCGCAGCAGGTTCCCGAGGCGGGGAATGCGCTGGCTCCCGATGATCTGCGCGACGCGACGGTGCGGCAGTTTTTTCATCTTTCGGCGGGAGGTCCGCAGCTGCGGGTGCATGTGTCGAACGCCTTCGGGACGGAGGCGCTGCGCTTCACGGCGGTGCATGTGGCGCGTTTGGGAACGGAGGGCGGGGGTGCGGCCCCGGGGCTCGATCGATGCGGGGAGCGACCGGGGGGTGACGTTCGGGGGAGCGGGGGAAGTGACGGTGCCGCCGGGAGCGGAGATGGTGTCGGACGCGGTGGACTACCCGGTGGCGCCGCTGAGTGATCTGGCGGTGACGTTTCATCTCGCTGCGCCGCCGGCGGGGGAGACGGGACATCCGGGATCGCGGGCGACAACATATGTGGCGCACGGAGACCAGGTGAGCGCGGCCCGTCTGGAGGGTGCGAAGACGGTGGAGCACTGGTACCAGGTGAGCGGGATCGACGTGGCGGCGGGGGCGGGAGCAGCGGCGGTGGTGGTGCTGGGGGATTCGATCACCGATGGGCATGGGGCCACGACAGATGGGAACGATCGCTGGACGGATGTGCTGGCGAAGCGGCTGGCGAGCGCGGGGGGAACGCGGGCGGCGGGGGTTCCAGGTGCCGTGGGAGTTTCAAACCAGGGGATCGGAGGCAATCATCTGCTGACGGACGGGCTGGGGCCGAATGCGCTGGCGCGGCTGGACCGGGATGTACTGGGTCCGGCGGGGGTGCGTTGGGTGATTGTGTTTGAGGGGGTGAATGACCTGGGCGGCCTGGCGCGGGAGGGCGAGGTGCCGGCGGCGGAGCACGCGGCGATGGTGACGCGGGTGGAGTCGGCTTATGCGCAGATCGTGGCCCGGGCGCATGCGCATGGGCTGCGGGTCTACGGGGCGACGATCACACCTTATACGGGCTCGAATTATTACCACCCGGGGCCGCGGAGCGAGGCGGACCGGCAGGCGGTGAATGGGTGGATTCGCGCGGCGGGACATTTTGATGGGGTGATCGATTTTGACGCGGTGGTGCGGGATCCGCGCTCGCCGGACCGGCTGCTGCCGGAGTTTGATTGCGGGGATCATCTGCATCCTTCGCCGGCGGGGTACAAGGCGATGGGGGAGGCGGTGCCGCTCAGTCTGTTGGGGCGGTGACGGCAGGCACCCGTGGCGCCGCGGAGAAAGAGCAGATCAGAAAACAATGCGGGGACTTGGGCGCGGTGCGGGGGCGGGGCGTGCCTTGGGCACACGAAAGCCCGGCGGTGGACGGCGAGTCCTGAGCCGTTTGCCTGCGATTGGTTGTTGTGAGGCCTGGCTCCAGTGGCAGCGCAGGGGGGTGAGGGCGGGTCTGAAAACCAATACAAATAATATTTTCCCTTTGACAGCCACGGAAACGGCTGGATAGACTTCGCTCGACCGAATTTCCTACGCGGTGAGGCGGTAATGCATGCGCACGGCCTTGTGCCCGCGTTGCGGCCGTGACGGTTGGCGAGTGTGTCAGTGCGAGCGGGCGGGAGCCCATTTGTCCGCTGGGACACCTTGTAGCGCATGGGGTTGGGTGGATAGACTTGCGCGCTGGACGAAACGAGCTCCCAGCGAGCAAGGAGAGATGGGCATGACGACAAGATCGCGGAGTATGGAAGTTCTTTTTTGGGCGGTGACGGCAGGGATGGTGGGGGCGCAGGCGGCGTTGGCGCAGTTTCCGGGGATGCAGCCTCCCAAGCACTACGCGTGGTCGGATGCGAGCATGTCCCCGGACCAGCGCGCGGACCTGGTGCTCAAGGAGATGACACCCGAGGAGAAGATGCTGCTGGTGCATGGGCAGGGCATGCCGTTCTTTTCCGACAAGATCACGGAGTCGAATGGCGGGGCGGGTTATACGCCGGCGATCAAGCGGCTGGGGATTCCGGCGATCCAGATGGCGGATTCGGCGTATGGGGTGACGCGGAGCGAGGCGGCGGGGCGTTATTCCACGGCGCTGCCGAGCGACCTGGGAGCGGCGTCGGCGTGGGATCCGGAGAGCGCGTTTGAGTATGGCGCGCTGATCGGGCGGGAACTGCGGGCGCTGGGATACAGCATGACGCTGGGCGGGGGCGTGAACCTGCCGCGGGAGCCGCGCAACGGCAGGACGTTCGAGTACCAGGGTGAGGATCCGCTGCTGGCCGGGACGCTGGACGGCAATGTCGAGAAGGGGGTGCAGTCGGAGCATATTATCGGCGATTTGAAGCACTACGCGATGAACGACCAGGAGAGCGGGCGCAACGCGGTGAACGTGAACGTGGACAAGCGGTCGATGCGGGAGACGGACCTGCTGGCGTTTCAGATTGCGCTCAAGATATCGGACGCGGGCGGAGTGATGTGTTCCTACAACCGGGTGAACGGCGACTACGCGTGCGAGAACAGCTATCTGCTGGGGGAATTTCTCAAGAAGGATTTGGGGTTCAAGGGGTTTGTGCTGTCGGACTGGGGCGGCACGCACTCGACGGAGAAGGCTTCGCATGCGGGGCTGGACATGGAGCAGCCGGACCAGTACTGGTATGGGGACAAGCTGAAGCAGGCGGTTGAGAGCGGAAAAGTCTCGCAGGAAGAGTTTAACGACCACGTACACCGGGTGCTGCGCACGATCTTCGCTTCGGGAATCTTTGATCATCCGGTGGAGAAGCAGGTGCCGGACGTGGAAGGCGGGCTGGCGGTTGCGAAGAAGATCGCGGAGAAGAGCATTGTGCTGTTGAAGAACAGCAACCACGTGCTGCCGCTGGATGGGTCGCGGGTGCGGTCGGTGGTGCTGATTGGTGGGCATGCGGACGCGGGGGTGCTGACGGGCGGAGGTTCAGCGCAGGTGGATTCGCCGGGCGGCTCGCCGGTGCCGCCGCCGCCTCCGGGAGCCAATCCGCTGGATATCGTGATCCATCCGCAGTGGCTGCGGGATGCGCCGCTGCATGCGCTGCGGGAGGAGTTGGGAGAAAGCAAGGTCTCCTATGTTTCGGGCGAGAGCGCCGAGGAGGCTGCCTCGGCCGCCAAGAAGGCGGACGTGGCGCTGGTGTTTGTGTACCAGTGGGAGGCGGAGGACTCGGACCTGAAGACGCTGGACCTGAGCGAGGCGCAGAACAAGCTGGTGGAGACGGTGGCGGCGGCGAATCCGCGGACGGTGGTGGTGGTGGAGTCGGGCGGCCCGGTGACGATGCCGTGGGTGGACAAGGTCGCGGGGGTGATTGAGGCGTGGTATCCGGGCAGCCGGGGGGCGGAGGCGCTGGCGGAGATTGTGACCGGCAAGGTCAATCCGAGCGGCAAGCTGGCGATTACGTTTCCCAAGAGCGATGCGGACCTGCCGCATCCGAAGCTGGTGCTGCCACCGCCGGAGTCGCAGCCGAATTATGCGGCGATGGGCGGAGATATTTCGAGCTGGATGTCGACCATGGCGAAGGGTCTGCCGCCGTTTCAGATCACCTATGACGAGAAGCTGAAGGTGGGCTACAAGTGGTACGACGCGGAGAAGAAGACGCCGCTGTTCCCGTTTGGATTTGGGATGTCGTACACGACATTTGCGTATTCGGGACTGAAAGTGAGCGGGAGCGATGAGCACAGCGTGACGTTCACGGTGAAGAACACGGGAACGCGGGCGGGCACGGAGATCGCGCAGGTTTACACGACGTTTCCTGAAGCGGCGGGGGAACCGCCGAAGCGGCTGATCGGCTGGAGCCGGGTGGAACTGGGGCCGGGCGAGTCGAAGCAGGTTTCGATCGCGGTGAGCAAAGACCGGATGAGCGTGTACGACGAAGGCTCGGACAGCTGGAAGCTGGTGCCGGGGAGCTACACGGTGATGGCGGGCGGATCGTCGCAGGACCTGCCGTTGAAGAAGGAAATTTCGCTGCAGTGATGCGGTAAAAGACGCGGAGACAAACCGGTGGGCGGACCCCTGCCCACCGCGGCAAGTGCGGTGTGCCTGGCTTCAGGGAGGTTTAGGGAATGGCGGTAACGACAGGTTTGAGCAGGGTTGGCGGTGCGGTGCTGGCGGCGTCCGTCGCGGCGATGGGCGGCGCGGTGTGGGCGCAGGGCGCGAACGATGCGCTGAAGAGCGGGTTTGAAAATCCGCCGGAGACCGCAAAGCCGCGCGTGTGGTGGCACTGGATGAACGGCAACATCACCAAGGAGGGCATCAAGCTCGACCTGGAGTGGATGCATCGCGCGGGGCTGGGCGGGTTTCAGAACTTCGATGCGGCGCTGTTTACGCCGCAGCTGGTGGACAAGCGGCTGGCGTACATGACGCCGGAGTGGAAGGACGCATTCAAGTACGCAACGACGCTCGCCGATCAACTGGGGCTTGAGGAAGCCATTGCAGGCTCGCCGGGATGGAGCGAGACGGGCGGCCCGTGGGTTCCGGCGAAGGAAGCGATGAAGAAGTATGTGTGGAGCGAAGTGAGCGTGGAGGGCGGCAAGCCTTTCACGGGGACACTGCCGCATCCGCCATCGAATACGGGCTCCTTTCAAAACCTGCCGATTGAGGATGTAGGCGGGGCGCTGGGTGATGCATTCAAGGCGCCGGAGTACTACGCCGATTCGGCGGTGATTGCGTACAAGACGGCGGCGACGGATGTGCCGGTGGAGTCACTGCATCCGAAGGTCACGTCGAGCAGCGGCGAGGTCGATGCGGCGCTGCTGACGGACGGGGACCTGGTGAAGAAGGTGAAGCTGCCCATGGCCAAGGAGATGGGCGACAAGGCGTGGATTCAGTACGAATTCGAAAAGCCGGAGACGTTGCGCGGGCTCACCATCGTGGTGGGGCAGCGGGGAGCGTTTGAAGCGTTTACGCCGCCGGGAGGCGACAGCGGCAAGGCGCTCGAGGCCAGCGACGACGGGCAGAGTTTTCACGTGGTGGCGGAGGTTCCGAGGGGCGGATCGACGGAGCACACGGTGTCTTTCGCGCCGGTGACGGCGAAGTATTTCCGGGTGACATTCAAGACGCAGCCGGTGCCGCCGAATCCGTTTGCGGACCTGGGCGGGCCGAGCGGGCCGCCGCCGACCGATCACGAGATTGCGGAACTGGTGCTGCATCCGGGGGCGCGGGTGAACCGGTTTGAGGAGAAGGCGGCGTTCAACCAGATGCCGGACCTGTATGGTTTCGCAACGACCGAGTTTGGGGCTGGTGACGCGATCAAGAAGACAGACGTGGTGGACCTGACGAGCAAGATGCGGCCGGACGGAAGCCTGGACTGGACACCTCCGGAGGGCAACTGGGTAGTGGTGCGGTTTGGGTATTCGCTGCTGGGGATCGCGAATCATCCGGCGACCAAAGAAGCGACGGGCCTGGAGGTGGACAAGCTGAATGCCGGGTATGTGAAGAATTACATGAACGGCTACCTGGACAGCTACAAGGGCACGGTGGGCGCGGAGATGATGGGCAAGCGCGGGATCAGGTATGTCGTGACCGACAGCTGGGAGGCGGGCGCGCAGAACTGGACCGATGACATGCTCGCGAAGTTCACCAAGCTGCGGGGGTATGATCCGAAGCCGTGGATGCCGGTGTTGACGGGCCGCATCGTGGAGAGCGCGCAGGCCAGCGACCAGTTCCTGTGGGACCTGCGCAAGACGATTGCGGACCTGACCGCGGATGAGCATTACGGGCAGGTGCAGGCTTCGCTGAAGGAACGCGGGATGGGCCACTATGGCGAGTCGCACGAGGACAATCGCGCGTTCATTGCCGATGGCATGGAGGTGAAGAAGCTCGACGACATTCCCATGAGCGCGATGTGGGTGCAGAAGCCGGGGGTGAACAAGCCGACGTACAACTACAACGCGGACGATCGCGAGTCAGCATCGGTGGCGCACATCTACGGGCAGAACATTGCGGCGGCGGAGTCGATGACGTCGTGCGATTCATCGCATGCATGGGAGTGGTCGCCGGGGACGCTGAAGCCGACGGCGGACCAGGAATTTCTGAACGGGATCAATCGCTTCGTGATTCACGAGTCGGCGCATCAGCCGTTGATCGACAAGGCGCCGGGATTGACGCTGGGGCCGTGCGGGCAGTGGTTCAACCGCAACGAGACGTGGGCGGAGCAGGCCAAGGTGTGGACGGGCTACCTGGCGCGTACGTCGTTCCTGCTGCAGCAGGGGAAGTTTGCCGCGGATGTGCTGTATTTCTACGGCGAGGATTCAAACGTCACAGCGATTTTTCACGATGCGGCGCCGGATGTGCCGGCGGGCTACAACTTCGACTACATCAATGCCGATGGTCTGATGCACGAGCTGAGCGTGAGCGGGGGACAGATCACGACCAAGTCGGGGATGAACTATCGGGTGCTGGCGCTGGACAAGTACAGCAAGCACATGTCTCTGCCGGTTCTGCGCGCGCTGCATGCGCTGGTGGAGCAGGGCGCGGTGGTGGCGGGCGAGAAGCCGTCGGACACACCGAGCCTGGCGGACGATGGGGCGGAGTTCAAGAAGCTGAGCGATGCGATGTTCGGATCGGGCAGCGGCGTGCAGACGGTGGGCAAGGGCAAGGTGTATGCGGGGCAGAATGCGGAGTCGGCGCTGAAGGCGTTGAGCGTCTCTCCGGATTTCGACTCGGGCAAGACGGACAAGGATGAGCCGGTGCTGTTTGTGCATCGCAGGGTTGCGGATGGGGATTTGTATTTTCTCGACAACCGCAGCGACCAGGATGCGACGGTGAACGCGAGTTTCCGCGTGACGGGGAAGATGCCGGAGCTGTGGTACGCGGAGACGGGCAAGACGATGCCGGCATCGTTCACGATGGCGGACGGGCGCACCACGGTGCCGCTGCACATGGAGCCGTGGGGCACGGTGTTCGTGGTGTTCCGCAAGGGGACGAAGGAGACTTCGCATACCTTGCCGAAGACGAGCGAGAACGAAGTGGCGAAGCTGGACGGGCCGTGGACGGTGGCGTTTCAAGCGGGGCGCGGTGCACCGGCGACGGCGACGTTTGACAAGCTGATTTCGTGGGCGGACAGCACGGACAAGGGCGTGAAGTATTTCGCCGGGACGGGCACGTATACGAAGACGGTGCAGGCATCGGGAGACTGGTTCAAGAAGGGCTCGACCTTGTGGCTGGACCTGGGCGATGTGAAGAACATCGCGGTGGTTACGGTGAATGGCAAGGAAGTGGGCACGGTGTGGCACACGCCGTATCGGGTGGATGTGTCGAGCGCGCTGAAGGCGGGAGACAACAAGGTCGAGGTGAAGGTAATCAATCCCTGGGTGAACCGGCTGATCGGAGACCTGCAACCGGACGCTACGACGAAGTACACGTTCTCGGCGTGGAAGGCGTACAAGGCGGACTCGCCGCTGGTGCCTTCAGGACTGATCGGGCCGGTGGCGGTGGTGCAGGAGAGCGCGCAGTAGAGACGATCGCGCAGAGAGATGATGGCGCAGAGAGATGATGGCGCCGGGGGTGCGGTGGAGATGAGGCTCTCCGATATAGTGAGGGCAGCATGCCTGACGCATCGACCGACGCCATTCTTATTCATTTTTCGGGGCCTGACCGGCCGGGGCTCACCGCGGAAGTTACGCGCGTACTGACGGGATTCGAAGCTGACATTCTGGATATCGGGCAGGCGGTGGTGCACGAGACGCTGTCGCTGGGCATGCTGCTTGCGGTGCGCGGGGACGCGGGACCGCTACGCACGGCGCTGCACGATCGCGCTCATGCGCTGGGATTGCTGCTGCGTTTCAGAGTCGTGGAGCAGGGCGCGCTGCGGCACTGGACGCAGGGACTGCGGCACGATCACTTCATCATCACGATGCTGGGACGGGCGGTGACGGCGCAGCAACTGGCGCGGGTGACGGCGATCGTAGCCGGACACGAGATGAACATCGATCGCATCGACAGGTTGTCGGCGCAGCTGACGGCGGGCGGCGGCGCGAATGCGTGCGTGGAGTTGAGTGTGAGCGGGCAGGCGGCGCGGGAGTTGTCGATGCGCGCGGAGTTTCTGGAAGTGGCGCAGGAACTTGCAATCGATATTGCGTTTCAGCGGGAGAGTATTTTCCGGCGCAACCGGCGGCTGTTTGCATTCGACATGGATTCGACGCTGATCCAGGGCGAGGTGATCGACGAGCTGGCCAGGATGGCCGGGGTTGGCGAGCAGGTGGCGCGGATAACCGAAGCGGCGATGCGCGGGGAGCTGAATTTTGATGAGAGCTTCAAGCGGCGGGTGGCGCTGCTGAAGGGGCTTGCCGGCGGAGAGGGCGTTGAGCCTGCTCGATACGATTCCTCTGGCCGAGGGAGCAGAGCGGCTGATCCGCACGCTGAAGATGCTGGGGTACAAGACGGCGATCCTGTCGGGCGGGTTCACGTTTTTCGCGCGGTCATTGCAGGCGCGGCTGGGGATCGACTTTATCCACGCCAACGAACTGGAGATGGCGGATGGAGTCGTGACGGGGCGGGTGACGCCGCCGATCGTGAACGGGGCGCGCAAGGCCGCGCTGGTGGCGGAGATCGCGGAGCGCGAGGGAATTTCGCTGGAGCAGGTGGTGGCAGTGGGCGATGGCGCGAACGATATTCCGATGCTGAACCTGGCGGGCATGGGGATTGCGTATCGGGCCAAGCCGCTGGTGCGGCGCAGCGCGGACCAGGCAATTTCGGCGCTAGGGCTGGACGGGCTGCTGTATCTGCTGGGGGTTCGGGACCAGGACCTGGAGAGGCATGCGGCGGAGGGAGATGAAGACTCCGCCGGAAATTAGCGCGCGCTACTGCTGCGTGGGTTCAGCGCGAGGCGGTGTGGGTGTCGATGCGTCCGCCGCGAATCCAGGCGAGGATGGTGCGATAGGACTCGCTTGACTCATTGCCTTCCCAGCGTTGCCCGCCGTTATGGGTAGCGAGATAGTTGCCGACATCGCCGGCGCTGTCGGTGGGGCGGGTGGGCTTGATGAGGATGAGGCTCTTGTCGGGGTCGGAGATGTTGACGACGCGCATGGCGTACTTGTAGTTCTCTTCGCTGTCCTGATCGGAGAAGACGCCTTCGTTGTTGGGCGGCTCAAGCTTGAAGATGACGTGGCTGGCGTGGCAGAAGACGCAGGCCTTGCCGTCCGGCCCCTGGTGCGCGAGGATGGGCTCGACCTTGGTGACGAAGTAGCGGAAGTCGAGCACGGAGCCGGGTTGCACATCGCGCAGGGCGTCGCCTAGTTTCTTGCCTTGCAGCACATTGTTGGCGATGAGCTTGAGGCGCGGGTTGGTGGAGTCGCGCAGCTTCTGCATGGAGGAACGGAAGTCGGGACGATCTTCCACGCCTTTGACTTTGAGCAGGGTGTCCATGGCGGCGGCGCTGACGTTGGCGTTTTTGTCTAGCAGGGCGGCCATGACGGTGTCTACGACGAGCGGGTATTCGAGAGGCTTTTTGATGTGGGCGGTGGCGGCGTGGCGATCGAGGAAGTCCTGATCCTGGGAGACGGCGCCGCCGGAGACGCCGAGTCGGCGCGCGAGGAAGCGTGGATTGCCTGACTCTTCAATGACGATGTTGAGCGCGCCGGTGTTGAGTTTGGCGAAGGCGGCTTTCACGGCGGGTTCTGACTGCGGGTCTTTGAGGAAGTGTTCAAAGCAGATGCGGACGGCGGCGCGCTGCACGTCGGAGTCGAAGGAGTCGAGGCCTTCGAGCACCTGCTGTTGCAGTTTCGGCTCGTGCATGAGGCTGGTGAAAGACGAGGATGCATCGAGCACCTGCGCGTAGTTTTTGGGGCGCGGATCCTGCTGAAGCATGGAGCGCAGGGTGCTGGTGACGCTGGTTTCGCGTTCCCACGCGGAGTTTTCAGGGAGAGAGGCGAGGAGCGGCAGCACCACGGCCTGGCTGTCGGGGTCGCCGTGACGGAGGATTTCGACGACCTTGTCGACGAGGTGGGTGTCGGGCGCGATGGCGGCGTCGAGATTGAGAACGCCGCGCTGGCCGCCCTCGTAGACGTAGCGCACGGTCTGGCGCACATCGGGATTGGGATCTTCGGAGAGGTTGAGGGCGGCGAGGGTGAAGCGGGGATCGGCGGCTTCGCTGAGGGTGCTGCCGGCCTTGAGGACTTCCATCTTCATGGTGTCGTCGGCGCCGTTGAGGCAGGCGAGGAGCGCGTCTTCAAGGGCGGGTCCGGAGCTCTTGAAGAAGTGGATCAGGTCGCTGTCGTTGCCGATGCGGGTCTGGAAGAAGCGGTTGTGGACGTCGTAAGTGAAGTCGACGGCTTCGCGATAGGGCGGGTATTCGTAGCCGGGACGATGGAGATCGGGAACGCCGCTTACATAGCGCGTGAGCACGGCGGGCAGCCCGATGGACACAGTGTCGGCCTTGAGCTTGGGCAGCGAGTAGTGGCGAATGTGGAAGTCCCACATGGCGTTGAGAATGCCATCGCGGCCGAGGGGTGTACCTTCGCGGAGGACCTTGGCGAGCACTTCGGCCTGGTCGCGCGCGACGGCTTCATAGCCGGCCCTGATGCGGTCTTTGTCTTCGTCTTTGGCGGAGGCGCGTACCCAGGCGGAGAGGTAGCCGGTGTTTTCGTCGAGCAGGTCGTAGATGCTTTCCTGGAGGCCGCGGCGCACCATGGCGTCTTTCTCGGTATTGAGGCTGACGGCGAGAGCTTCGAGGGTGTTGCGGCGCACGTCCTGCTTGTCGACCTGCCAGTAGTACCAGCGCCACACGCCTCCGGCAGCGAGGAAGCGCACGTAGGGGACCGGATCGCTGAGGTCGTGTTCGAGAGCGGCGAGGAGCTGCGGATCGTCGGTGAGTTCGCGGAAGTGCTGATTGAAGACGCGGGCGGCGCCCCAGCGGGTGCGGGCATCGGGGGAGCCGAGCGCGGAGGCGAGGAGCTTGCGGCCCTTGGGGGCTTCGGCCTGGCGGCGGGAGAGGATCATGCGCAGCGCGTAGGCCGAGGCGTTCTGCACCATCTTGGTGGGGTCGCCGAGGGACTTGATTAGAGGGTCGATGGAGCCGGGATCGGCCATGTGGCCGAGGGCGCGCGCGGCGGCTTCGCGGGCGAGGGGCTGATCGCTGGATGCGAGGACGGAGCGAATCTGATTGAGGACCGGTTCGGGAGCGAGGTCCCAGAACTGGTCGAGTTGCTGAAGAAGCAAAGGCAGGTCAGTGGTGGCGAGCTGGGCGGGCGGCGCGGGATAGGCGGCGTTCCAGTCTTTTGCCTTTGTGGTTCCGGGATAGAGCGTGGACAGAGCCATGACGGCGAATTGGGTGGCGCGGAATGGCGTGTTGAATCCCTGGTAGACGGGATCGCCTTCCCAGCTGCCCTCGGGGCGCTGCGCGGCGAGCATGGCTTTTACGGCGACGGCGAGATGCGGATCAGTCTGAGGGCGGTGGCCGGCTTCGGCGAGCGCGAGCACGGCGTTGTAAGAGATGAAGTCGGCAGGCTTGGCAGTCTTGTCGAATGGATAGGGCCATGCGCCGGCGGGGGTTTCGTACTGGTAGAGCTTGTCGATCAGCTTGTCGATGTCGGAAGCGTATTTAGTCCTATTGATTTCGGAGAGGAACATGATCTTCCAGCTGAGATCGATGACGTTCTTGGGCTCGGCAGGGATGGTGAGTTTTTCGACGTGATCGCGCTCGGTGATCCAGTCGGGGCGGCCGGATTCGTGATAGGCGAGATCGAAGGTGTGCCAGCTCTGGGTGGAAATTTCAAACGGGCTGACGTCGGGTTCGCAGCCGTCAGCTTCGTCGCCGGGCATCTCGGTGAGGCCCTTGTAGTGGATCTTGAGGAACTCGGCGTAGGGCAGATCGAATTTGGGGCGGGGCTTGTCGTGGGTTACGTTTTGTTCGAAGGCGTGGGCGATGAGGGGGAGGCGGCTGGCCTCGGTGCGCGCGGTGTAGATGATGCGGACCCAGTTGGTATTGGGCTCGCCGTAGAGGGGACGAGCGTTGTTGTAGATGCGGTCGGCGAGGAATTCGAGGCCGGCGCGCTGGGTGGGCGCGTAGCCATTCTGCACGGCCTTGAGGTAGCCGCGGGTGGTGAACTGGGCGGGATGGCAGGCGATGCAGAGCTGGGTTTCAGAGTGTTGCATGACGGTGCGCAGGGCAACGGCGCCGCGGCGCGGAGTGTTGGAGAGCCAGCTGTCGCCCATGTTGACGAGGAAGTCCATGCCGGCGCGCACGGCATCGTGGGGATCGCGGGCGGGGGGCACGCTGTATTCATAGATGTGCAGCTGATAGGCGGGGTGATTGGCGGCGACGCGCACGTAGTATTCGCGGCCGGGCTGCACGATGCGGGTGCGGAATTTGTAGAGACCGGGATAGTTCTGGGTGGCTTCTATCTTGTAGACGAACGAGCCATCGGTGAAAGGGACGGCATCGGGCTTGCCGTTTTCGTCTTTGCCGAGCTGGAAGATGTCGATGTCGTAGGGAACATCGCGGTCGGTGACGTTGAGTACGAAGTAGACGAGGCGGGGCTGCGACACCGCGGTAAGTAAAGCGGAACCACTGGAAGCCTTTGATCATGGCGGCGTAGGCGTCTTCGTTCTTCGAGGGCGCGTAGGGCCTCTCGTCGTTGCTGCCGAAGATGGTCTGGCCGAGTTCAAAGTGCTGCGCGGTCTGCCAGGTGTTGTTGGGCTCGGCGGCGATGATGCCGCGGGCAGTTGGTGAAGCGCCGGCGTGCGGCTGCACGCCCGACTGGGGAATCCTGATCATGGTGGCCGCCAGATCGGGAACGCGCCTGCCTTGCGCCGCGGAGATGGCGATGGAGACAGGCCCGGCGGCCCTGGGCTGCAGGGTGAGGTAGAGGTCAAGGTCGGCAGCGTGGAGCCATTTCGATTCGACGGTGCCGGCGGCATCGCGCAGCGTGACCTGGAAGGCATCTTCGCCCTGCACCTGAGCCGGGTCTTTGACGGCCACGGTCACGGCATAGAGCGCGCCGGTATTGGCGGTTCCCAGGGGGATGGTGCCCGACGCCGAATCCGCGTGCACGGACCGGACGACGCGCAGGGTTGCGATCAGGGTCAGGGTTGCGAGAACGGTTGCGGCGATCGCAGCAAGGGCAACAAACGACCGATGGGTCAGGCGTCCGACGTTGGGCATCAACTTCATGCATGAACCTCACTTCTCAGCTGGTTTCGGCAGACGCCCAAAAACTTACCCGGCATGTCGAGACAAGCATCTTAGTTTCGCGGGGGTATGATCGGGCAACCACGAAAACGCCGACGAATGGGTTGGATGTCCAGGGCGGCGGCAACGATCGCGTCAAGCGTGTAATTGGGGCGGGCTAGCGCACGAGGTAGGGTCCGGGCCATGCCAATGTGCCCGAGCAGTATCCGGCGTCGAGGATGCGGCGGCCGGGCTCGGGCGCAGCGTAGACCCAAACCATCGCCATCTCCTGATCGCTGTAGTTGAGAAAGCGGTGTGGCAGCTGCTCCGGCACGTATGCGGTGGCAAAGTCGCTAAGGTCGTAGTGCCTGCCTTGAACCTGGCAGCGGGCGGAACCTTTTACGATGGTGATCGACTCGTCAAACTCATGAAGGTGGCAGGGGAGAGAGGCGCTGGGGAGGAATCGGCCGTATCCGCCGCATATTCCGACGGCGCCGGTTTGTCCGGAAAACAAATCAGTAAAAGTCGCGTTTTCAGCGAGCTCGTACGTTGAGGCCCTGGCGAAGCGGACGATTTTTTCAGGGTCTTTGGAAGCGGGGGAGTCCCAGCCGCGTTCCTCTATCCGGTATTCCTTGATGACAAGTTCCCGGGAGACTTGGGCGGAGGCGAAGGCGGAGTGGAGTTTCAGATCGCGGCCCCGCTCGGGATTGCGCATGCCGTGGGGAGTTCCGGCCGGGATGAAGACGCAGTCGAGGGCGGCCATGCGGTAACGGCGCGTCTCGACCTGCAGCAGGGCCTCTCCCTCGAGCACGGTGATGGCTTCGCCGACGGGATGGCGATGCACGGGCAAAAAGGCTCCGGGTTTGAAGCTGGCCAGCCCGGTACTGAAGCCGAGAGCGCCGCATTCGGCGGAAACCAGACTGCGGATCTCAACGCCCATCGCGATTCGAGCTACGCCATCGTCTTCAGTGTTGCGAATAATAAGCTCCCTGGGAGCAAGAGGGGGCGGATGGCTCACGCGGATGGCACCTCGGCAGAAGCTTTTTGAAATTGGTCTGACCATCAGACCAATCCTGGTTCTCAAAGGATCGAACCGCGCTACAAACCTTGTCAAGCCCAAATGGATGACTGTCCGGAATGCCCATGCGATACTCGAAGCACTTGGGCTACGCCGGGAAAAGCGGCGACCCGGGGAGAAGTCGCGCATGGCCAAGAACGGCAAGACATCCAGCTTGAAAAGCAGTTCAGTCTCGTATCCCGTCGCCGGCAAAAGAGCACGGAGCGCGGCGATTTCGGGGGAGAATGGAAGTTTTCTCGCTCCGGTGGAGCGCACGACCCTGACGGCTGACGTTTCGCGGATCCTGGTCGCGCACCTGATGAGAGGCCAGTGGCGCGAAGGAGAGAAGATTCCGGCGGAGCGCGACCTCTGCCTGAAGCTGCGAGTCGGTCGGGCCTCGCTGCGGGAGGCCCTGAAGGCGCTGGAGATCATGGGTCTGATCGAGACGCGCGTGGGTGATGGAACCTACGTCTGCAGCCGGTCGCAGTTCTTTGCCAAGCCGCTGCTGTGGGTGATCGCGGGCGGATCTGAATCGCAGGCGCGGGAGCTGGTTGAAGCGCGGACGCTGATCGAGGTGGAGCTGGCCGGTCTGGCGGCGGAGCGCGCCAGCGACGAATCGATCGAACTGCTGGAGCGCGAACTTCGCCGCATGGCGGACGCGATCGACGATCCGGAAGAGTTTGTGCAGGCCGACGTTAGTTTTCATTTGCTGCTGGGGTTGGCGGCGTCCAACGGGATCCTGGTGAACGCGCTCAACCTGATTCGCAACCTGCTGCGGCAGTGGATGCTCACGGCGGTCAGCAGGAAGGGTATTGCCGAGAAGGCGTATGCGCAGCACAAGCGCATCCTGCGTGCGATCAAGGACCACGATGGCAGGGCGGCGCGCAAGGCGATGCAGAATCATCTTCATGCGATGGCCGAAGTTCTGCCCAAGCGGGGAACGAAGGCGGGAACGTAAGGCAGGCGGGTCGGGTGCAGTGCTCCAATTTCGATCGCAAAAGCTGCCTCGCACGGGCGTTTTCCGACGCAGTGGCCCCTCAAAATTTCGACTCGATTAACTTGTCGTAATCTTTGCGCTAACGCAAAGAGCGGGTCGCCGTGCAGGCCGAACTATACAGAAGCAAGCCTCGCGCAATGAATGCTGTAGAGGTGGTTTACATAGCGCCTGCGGGGTCAAAAAAAGTTGTGTGGGAAGTTTGCGAGAAGGCGAATTGAAGCACGGGCCGCGGAACGAGGGAAGTGGGTAAGTCATGATGATCAAGCCAGAGGACGAACAAGACCGCCAATCGAGCCTGCAGCGTTACGGTCCATCAGGGGACAGGTTTCTTTTTACGGCGCTGGCGGGGATGGAAGACTTATCGGACTTTCAGGCTGCGCTGGAGTTCGAAGTGCGGCGCAGACAGGGTCGAGCGGCGAGCGCCGATTGCCTAACCGGGCAGATGACGGTGGGTGAATTCGTGGAGAAGAAATTTGTCCCCGAGCATGTGGCGTCGAAGGACGTTGCGGGGCGGATTCACTACCAGGCGATTCTGAAGCATCTGTTGCGGCCGGAACGGGTGGACCGCATTTTTGCCGAAGGCGGGAAGCAGCAGAACGGCAGGCTGAAGTCGGTGGTGGGATGGCCGTACCTGGACCAGGTTCCATTGGCGGAGATCGATTCATCGCGTGCGCGCATTCTGCTGGAGTGCGCCACGGCGCGCGGATACTCAAGCCAGACGGTGAAGCATATCCGCAGCGTCCTGGGAGCGATCGTGGCGCATGCGATCCGGGAGCGGTGTTTTCAGGGGGGCAACCCGATCCAAGAGGTTCAGGCGCCGGCCGTGGTGCGGTGCCGGACGCAGACCCTTAGCGCGAAGCAGCTGCGGGAAGTGTTTTCGATGATGAACCATCCGGAGCGGGAGATCGCGCTGGTCAGCCTGATCAGCGGCATGAGTGTCGCCGAAGTCTGCGGCCTGCAGTGGCGCGACATCAACCTGACGGGCACAGTGTCGGAGGATGGCCGGCTGCCGGCCCGCAGCGTGAGGGCAAGCAGGCAGGTCACATCAGAGGGTGTGCGCGAAGTGCAGCAAGGCCGCATCAAAGCTACCAGGATGAGCCCGGCAGTGATCTCGATCCTGAAAGAACTGAAAAGCGGTGATGACGGCGGATGCGGAAGCGAGTTTGTATTTCGCTCGTCTCCTGGAGTTCCTATCTCACCGAGTGCGCTGCGCGAAGCCAAGCTCAGGCCTATAGGCCGCAAGCTAGGTATCCCGTGGCTAACCTGGCAAGTGTTGAAGCGGGGGCGAGCGGCACTTATCTCCGACTTACAGAAGGAAGCAGACAAGTCAGTGATTGCTTCTGCCTATGATGGGGAGAGCAAGGCAAATTCCAGATATCGGGATGCGGGTGAAAGGACCAAGGAAGCCGGCCGTGCTCCTGGGCGGGAAACGATCTACATGCTCGAACGTGCATCGGCGGCGGTTATATAGATCCCTGAATTGTTCCGGCAACCAACCAAGTTAGTCAGTCGCTCACGGGAGCGTATTGTGCCGCTGGCCTAATCGGGACAGCGCACGGGGAATGTGTTGCGCTATGCGCATTTTGCTGGTGGAAGAAGAAAGTGACCTGCGGCGATTTTTGAGCAAGGCGATCACCGAGTCGGGTCACCAGGTTGACTGTGCGGAGAGTGGGAGGATGGCGCTGCGGTTAAGCGCAGAGGTTACCTATCACTGCTGCATCGTCGACGGTGACGACGTGGATGAGTGCGGACTGCCACTGATCGCGGACCTGCGGCGAGCGGGGATGATTGCCAGGACACTGGTGGTGTCGAGCCCGACCACCATCGAGCAGCGAGTTCGGATTCTCGAGAATGGCGCCGAGGATCATCTCACCAAGCCTTTTGCGCTTGCGGAGTTCCTGGCGCGGCTGCGCAACCTGCTTCCCCGTCACGGCTCGACGGAACATACCAACGCGCGGCTGCAAGTCCTCGACCTGGAGCTGGACCTGATGAGCAGGGAAGTGAGGCGGGCGGGCCGGCTGTTGCGGCTGAGCACCCAGGAGTTCGCGGTGCTTGAGTTTCTATGCCGCAATGCAGGCAGGGTGGTGACGCGGGCCATGATCATGGAAGGGGCGTGGGGCATACAGAGCGAGGCGAATCCGTCGGCCGTCGATGTGCTGATCAGCAGGCTGCGAGCGAAGGTCGATATCTCGGAAGACGATGCTCTGATCCACACTCTGCGGGGCTTTGGCTATGTTCTGCGCAACGTTGAATAAGTGAGCAGGCAGGCGGATCCTACTTAGTTGCTCATCGCAAATCAACTTAGATTTTTAGTGCTTGAAATGCGCGAATACATAGACTTATTTCTGACGATAACTTCATTTTCAGTTCATCTCTAAGTCATCCCTAAGTCGCATCGTGCGCGGTGAGCCCGGGTATCGTTGGCACTATCGCGCGTCCATTAGTACGGTAAGTGACACGGGCGCTACTCAATATTTCGCCTACATTACGTTTCCTTAATATTTGCGAAAGCGCAAGGTTGGAGAGCCCAACCATTCCCATGATGCTGATGTAAGTGATGGTGGTCCGTGTGTGTTCAAGCGATGCACATGACCATCACATCCCCACGTTCTACGTGCATCGGCGTGTCGCCTTTGCGCGTTGCACACCGAAGGAAGTCCCCTTGCATTAATGACGGGCGTGAAGTTCTGACGATCCAGGCGAGAAGCAATTCTCGCCCACAGGTGTCTGTGCGCCGGCCAGGGGAAGCGTGTGCCGGGGCGACGAAACGGATCGCGGGACGGGGCGGGGGAACGACAGGGACGCAGTGGGGACATTCGATACCAGGAGGACTCGATGTCAGGAAACAGGAAGCGCCACATAGGACTACTCGCGGTGTTTGGGTGCGCCTTGTGCGGGTTGGCCCGAGCGCAGTCATTTTCGGTTCAGTGCCCAACGACCACTACGCTCCACCCAACGGGTGGGGCGTCACAGCCATACACAGGGCCTGCGACCCGCCAGGCCACCATTGTTCCGGACACCGGGTCACGCTTCCAGGTTCCTTACGTGGACAACGGAGGAGCGGTGAAGTGCCAGCAGGTGTCGGGCGGCGACGGCTACGCGACGATGGCGGACGGAACGCAGACCTACCTGTTTGGATTTGGTCCGTTGTCGGGGCTTGGTTTGATCAGCGAGGGGCAGCCGGGCACGGAGCTGGCGGTGGACTTCAACAAGCCGTACACGGACGGTCCGAACTTCATGAACGGGCAGCCCAATCCGCTGTATGACCCGAACCCGGCGCGGAGAAATCCGAACGGCGCGATCACGGATGCCGCGGCGATCATGAACACGGCGGTGATGAACGCCAACATGCCGGCTCCGCTGGTGGCGATCGATGAGGACGACGAGTTGTATCTTACGCTGACGAACGTGGGCATGATCATGCGCCCGGACCTGTTCGAGCAGCACACGATCCACTTCCACGGTTATCCGAATGCGTCGTCGTACTATGACGGCGTGCCGGATGCATCGGTGGCGATCAACATCGGCGGCAGCTTCACGTATTACTACCTGGCGCCGGACGCGGGCACCTACTTCTACCACTGCCACATCACCCCTCCCGAGCACTTGCAGATGGGCATGGTGGGGCAGATTTACGTGAGACCGCGGCAGAACCGGGTGCCGAGGGGTTCGGGTCTTTACCATGCGCTGGTGTTGCAGCAGAACGATCTGCGCACGGCGTGCGGTTCTGACATTCTGTGCTCGACGCCGCTGCCCTCCGCCAACACGGTGGTGCAGCAGAACGACACGTTCGCGGGCCTGGATCCGCGGATTCCGGCGGGCTCGCTGCAGAAGTATGCGTATAACGACGGGGATGGATCGACGCGCTACGACGTGGAGTATCCGATCCAGATTCACGGCTTCGATCCCAACTTCCACTTTGTCGGCATGACGTTCAACCCGGAAGGTTTCTCGGACATGAAGGACAAGTACTTCCTTCTGAACGGGCGGAGCTATCCGGACACAGCGAACGTGACGGGCAACTGGGATCCGACCAGCAACGGGACGGAGACTCCGGCGCTGTACACGCAGGCTTCGGACGGGGTGCCGCGGCCTTCGCAGCCGCTGCCGACGCTGATCACGCTGAAGAAGGGCGAGCGGGCGCTGCTGCGCATCTCGGACCTGGATGTGACGGAGTACCAGACGCTGGCGTCACTGGGAATCCCGATGGAAGTGATCGCGTTGAATGCGCGTCTGCTGCGCGACACAGCGGGGCAGAACATGTACTACCAAACGAACTCGGTGACGCTGGCTGGAGGTGAATCTCTGGACGTGATCCTGGATTCGTCGTCGGTACCGGCGGGCACCTACTACCTGTACACGCCGCAACTCGACCACCTCGCGAACGATGCCGAAAACTTCGGTGGACTGATGACCGAAGTGGTGGTCACGAACTAGGAGAGAGCCATGACTCAGAAACCTACAAAGCTGAAGCTATCGACTTTGCGCATTCTCCGGTGGATGGGAATTGTGCTTCCGCTCCTGCTTCCGGCGGCCGGGCATGCAGCTGTGCCAGGCATCACCGGTCCGACATTTGTGCTGACCGCGCAGGATAACTATCTTACCCAGCCGGATGGCGCCCAGATTTATTCATGGGGCTATGGCTGCGATGCAACATCGGCGCCGAGGTTCGCGCCGTTCCAGGGGTTCTGCGGCACGATGCAGGTGCCGGGGCCGACGCTGATTGTGAACGAAGGGGACACGGTAACGGTGACGCTGAAGAACCAGCTTCCCGCCGCCGCCGGGAACACTTCGATCCTGTTTCCGGGATTCACAGTGAGCACGATGACGACGGATCCGGGCGTGAGCGGCATGCTGACGTCGGAGGCGGCGCCGGGTGGGCAGGTCACATATACGTTTGTGGCCAGCAAGCCGGGGACGCACTCCTACTACAGCGGCACGCAGGCGGACCTGCAGGTGGAAATGGGCCTGTACGGGGCGCTGATCGTGCTGCCGCAGAGCAGCAGCGGATGCAGCAGCAAGGGCGAGTACTCATTGTCGGCATCGGCTTATGACGATACCGGCTCGGGAGTGAACCCGACCTGCTTCAACCGCGAATACCTGTTCCAGTTCGCGGAGATCGATCCGCGGATTCACCGCCAGGCAGAAGAGATCACGCAGTGCGTCTCTAGCCCGGCGGCTCCGTGCCCGACGAGCATGCAGACGGTGGCGGTGGAGCCTTATCACCCCTCCTACTTCCTGATCAACGGGCGTTCGATGCCGGACGATATGGACGCCAATTATGCGCCGCAGTATCCCAACCAGCCTTACAACGGCAATCCGCACATGCATCCGGGCGACCTGACGCTGTTGCGGGTGATCGGCACGGGCCGCTGGCAGCATCCGTTCCACGAGCACGGCAACCACGTGCGCCTGCTGGCGCGGGACGGCAACCTGCTGACCAGCTCGATGGACTCGAGCAAGCTGGCGGGACCGCTGCTGTTCACCACGACGACGACGCCGGGGCAGGCTTTCGACGCGATCTATTACTGGTCGGGCAAGGGTCTGAACTGGGATGTGTACGGGCACAAGCCGGGCGACGGCAGCAAGTGCGTTGCGGACGCGAACGGGTACTACACGAGCGCGAGCGGGGCGACGCAGCCGACATTCAACAGTTCGGGCACGATGCTGGCGGGATCTTCGAACTACTACGAGTGGTGCGCGGATCATAACAAGCCGCTGGAGAAGCATCCTGAAGGCCAGGTGGGAAGCGGAGGCCCGGCGACGCTGCCGAATGCGCTGATTCTTACCGATGGCGCCTGGTACGGGGGCAGTCCTTACCTGGGACCGGACGCGGCCGCGAAGGCAGTAGGCGGCACGCCGATTCCACCGGCGGGCACGGTCCTGAATTCATCCGCAACGGAAGCGGGCTACGCGTACATGTGGCATTCCCACAATGAGCGCGAGATTACCACCAACGATGTGTTCCCGGGCGGAATGATGATGATGATGCTCGTGGATCCCGCCGTATTTCACATCGACGAGACCCAGTGAGGAGATCGAGAATGCAATTCATATCGCTCAAAACCAAAATCATTCAAGGCACGGCGGCGGCATTCCTCCTCCTGAGTGGCGTGACGGGCCTGGCGCAGAGTGTCAGCGTCAGCCTCACGGCCAGCCGCACGACCACGCTGCTTCCCGACGGTGCGACAGTGCCGATGTGGGGCCTGGCGTGCGGTGCCGCAACCGCGGGCGCTTCGTGCGCCGCGATCAACACCAACACGACGGGGTGGGCTCCTCCGCTGATCACGGTTCCGGCCGGGAGCAGCCTTTCGATCACCCTGTCAAACAACCTGCCGGTACCGACTTCGCTGACGATCGTGGGCCAGCTGGGCGGCGGCATCGGGACACCGAAGAAGGTGGCGAGCCCGACGCACGCGCCGGTGTCGGCCACGTGGGCGATTACCGGCGATTCATCGGGCCCGGTGTTCACCCCGCCATCGCAGCCTGACCGGGTGCAGTCGTTCGGCGAGGAAGTGACGGCGGGCGAACAGGGGCACCTGCTGCCGGCGTGGAACAATCTGCGTCCGGGCACATACCTGATCGAGTCGGGCACGCACCCGTCGATCCAGGGGCCGATGGGGCTCTATGGCGTGCTGGTAGTGACCAAGGCTCCGGCCAACGGCACGGCTGGCGATGCGTATCCCGCGCCGGCTTCGCCGAAGGGCCTGCCTTATGACGCGGATGCGGTTGCGCTGCTGAGCGAAATCGATCCACTGCAGAACAAGGCCGCCGATAAAGCCGTGATGACGGCGGGCTTCAACGAGAGCGCGGTGTGGAATCTGAAGGACAGCGTGAGCTCGGTGAGCATCGACACTCCGGGTGCGCACTATACGTCGGCGCCGACGGTGACGCTGACGGGTGGAAGCGGGACCGGGGCAACAGCCACGGCGACGATTGACCCTGTCAGCGGCCAGATCACGTCGATCGACATGACCAATGGGGGCACGGGATACACCTCGGCTCCGAGCGTGATCATCACGGGCGGAGGCGGATCGGGAGCAGCGGCTTCGGCGGCATTGTCGCTGGGGCAGTCGGGCTGCAGCGGCAGCGCGGCAGCGTGCTATCCGCCGGTGGTGAACTACTCTCCACGCTACTTCCTGGTGAACGGGCAGGCGTTCGACAAGACCCGGCCAGGCAATTCGGGGCTGAACATTCCGGGGACGGTGGTGACGGGCAATGTGCTGGTGCGGTTTGTGAACGCGGGCCTGCGCATGCACGTTCCGACTGTGGTGGGGCTGGACATGGCCCTGGCGGCGGAGGACGGCAGCGTGCTGCCGGGCAAGCCGCGGGTGCAGAACGAAGCATTTCTCGCAGCCGGCAAAGTGATGGACGTACTGGTCAGCCCGGCGGCGGCCAACGGGACTTACAACGCGGCTTCGTACGCGATCTTCGATCGTGAACTGAGCCTTTCAACCAACAACCAACGCGACGGCGGCATGCAGGCTTACCTGCTGGTGAACGGCGGGACGGCTCCGGTGCCGACGGCAGCGGCGACGGGCGCGGTGGCGAACCCTGACACGTACTTCCTGGTGCCGGGAACGACGCTGACGATCGGCAGCCCCGCACAGGGCGTGCTGGCCAACGACGTCAACGTCTACGGCGGGCAGGTGCTGAGCGGTCCTGCGGGCGGCAACCTGAGCTTCAACGCGAATGGAACGTTCTCGTATGTTCCCAACGCGGGGACGACGGTTGACTCGTTCGTGTACTACGTCAACGGCGACACAACCAAGACGGCGCTGGTGACCCTGGCGGCCTGCACCAGTTCGTGCGTGGGTGGTTCTCCGGTGGCTTTGCCGGATGCCTACTCCAGCAAAATCGCCTCGACGTTCACCATTAACCGTCCGGGCGTATTGGGCAACGACACCGATCCCGCAGGTCATCCTTTGACGGCAGTGCTGGACGGCTCGTGCTCGACAGGGGCAGGTTCTCTGCTGGGCGCAGGCCAGGTGGCGCTGAACGCGGATGGTTCGTTCACGGTAAGCGGAGTATCGGCGCCTGGAACCTACAAGTTCTGCTACCACGCGGTGAATTCGCAGAACGCATCGAGCAACCCGGTCGATGTGGAAGTGAGTTTCCCGACGGGGAACGGGCTGAATTTCGCGGTGCAGGACACGAAGACGGGCGCAGCGATCGGCGATTACAGCTGGGTCATCGAAGAAGATACCAACTTCCACACTGTTCCTGGGACGACCACGCCTCCGCAGCAGGGGCCGACGCTGGCAACGAGCTTCCACAAGAGCTTTATGCCGCTGGTTGCGACGGGTTGCACGGGGCCGATCAGCTGCGGAACCGGGCAGACGGTGTATGACTCCAACCCTGCTTCGCCGACTTACGGGCAGCACATCCCGGTGGGCGGCCAGGCGTCTCTTGATCCGAGCACGGTCGCACTGGAACCGGGCAAGTCGTACTACATCTCGGTTCTTCCGGGCGATGCGGGGACGGCGTTTATCACGGCCAACGCGCAGGGCGGACACACGATGGGCGGATCTTCGATTCCAGCCAACCTGGCGTCGGGGACCACGATCAAGGTGCTTGCAGAACCGAATCCGCTGCCACCGGCGCAGTTGAGCGTGATTGTGTTTGAAGACAACAATCCGGTTAACGGCGACATCGACGGCACGGAAGAGACGCAGGGTCTGGGCGGTTTCCAGATCATCCTGCAGGACGTGCAAGGCGCGACGGGCGATCCCAGCGGCCAGATGACGTACGACATGTACAACAACCCGCTGACCAACTCGTTGAACGGGGCGATCGATACCGCAACCCACCTGAACATGTGCCCGATTTCGAACACGGCATCGGACGGTGCAGGCGGGAAGGTGGCGATCGGCATGATTATCACCTGCCCGGCGTTTGAGTCGGACAACCGGACGCCATCTCCTGTGGCGGGCCAGGCTCTTATCAAGAACCTGTTCCCAGACCGTTTTGACGTGGGCGCGCGGGTAGGCGCAGCGCGTCTGGCCAAGGGCGAGCAGTGGATCCAGACGTCGACGCTGGAAGGCACGCACTGGAACGACGCGTTTGCCAAGGCGGGCGAGCCCGCGTATTTCCAGGAATACGGGCCTCCCGGATTCCACTCCTTCATCGGCTTCATCAACCCCGCGCATATCGCGGCGCTCAATGCGCGGCTGCGTGGCACGCACAAGGTAAGCGGCCGGGTGACGAACCTGCACATGTCGCGGCCGTCGAGCGAGCAACTGTTTGACAGCAACTCGAACGTGGCGATCGCGCAGTCCACGTGCTACGTGGCGGCCAACTCGCAGAACGGCGTGGGCGCGGCGGTGGCCTTCGCGGTGTGCGACGGAGACGGGAACTTCACGCTGACTGGCCTGTCCGACGGGCAGTACCAGCTGGCGGTGTGGGACCAGTGGCAGGACCAGATCATCAACTACAAGAGCGTGACGGTGGGCGGCAGCGATGTGGCGATGGGGGACTTCACGGTCTTCTCGTGGTTTGAGAGCCTGTATGCCAGCGAGTACATCGACTCGAACCAGGACGGTATTCGTGAAGATGGCGAACCCGGCCTGGGACAGGTACCGTTCCGCATTCGTTATCGCAGCGGTCAGATCTCCAACACCAACATCACCGATGGGGAGGGCAATGCGCCTTTCGCAGAAGTGTTCCCGCTGTTCAACTGGTACGTGGCGGAATCCGACACCACGCGCTACAAGACCACGGGCGTGCACACGGTGAACGACGCGGGCGGCGCAGTGGATACAGCTGGTCCGTACGCGGGCTACCTGAATTCCAAGGAATCGTTCCCGGTTCCGCAGCAGAATCGGGTGGCGGGCTCGGTGTATTGCGCGAGCGCGGACTGCACGGATGTCAACCTGAGCACGAATCCCACGGGAGGCGGCCCGGGCGGATCGACGGGACGCATCGACCAGGGCACGAACCTGAGCGAAGGTATCCAGGGATTCATCAGCCAGCCGCAGTTCCTCGACTACGGCAAGACTCCGTACTCGAAGAAAGAGAACGGCGGCATCGTGGGACACGTCGTGTACTCATCGACGCGTCCTTTTGATGATCCGCAGCTGTTGTTCCAGAACCTGTGGGAGCCGTTGATCCCGCGGGTGACGGTAAACCTGTACCGTGAATCGACCGCGGCAGACGGCACGCAGGGCCTGACGCTGGTGGATTCGACGCAAACCTCGAGTTGGGACGACTGGGCGAACGGAAACCGTCCGAACAGCGCGATCGCCAACATGAACTGCCCGGGCCAGGATCCGAACGATCCATTCTTCACCCAGACCCTGGGACCGTCGGGGCAGTATCGCTGCTATGACAGCATGCACAACTGGAACCAGATGCAGCCGGCGCCGTACGACGGCCGCTACCAGTTCCCGAGTGCGCAGTGCCTGACGCCGGGCGGCTCGTTTACGACGGCCAGCGGCAAGGTGGTGAGCTGCATAACATCAGTGAACCCGGCCAACAGCGATGCGGGTAACCTGACCAACATCCAGTACCCCGCGATCATGCCCACGGGCAAGTACGTGGTGGAAGTGGAAGTGCCTTCGGGCTACGAGATCGTGAAGGAAGAAGACAAGAACATCCTGATCGGTGACTCGTTCACCGCCCCGGTGTCGCAGCAGTTCGCAGGCTTCGGCAATGTCTTCATCCTGCCCGACCAGGCGGCGGTAGCAGAGGAGATGAACAGCAGCAATCCTGGGGATCCTACCAGCACCCTCGGCCGCAACGAACTCTCGGGATTTGGTCCGGGAGGACTGCTGGTGATGTCCGCACCCTGCGTTGGAAATCTGCGCGTGGTGCCGGACTATCTCAGCCTGTTCCCGCAATCGGGCGAAGTGGCACCGTTTGCCGGCTCATCGCGGCACCTGTGCGACCGCCGCGAGCTGATCCTGGACGACCAGATGCAGGCGCAGACGGACTTCTTCGTCTTCACCCCGACCCCGATCTCATCGCGGTTCACGGGCATCATCCTCGATGACCTGGCGTCGGAGTTCAACGCCGCTTCTCCTGATTTCGGCGAGAAGTTCGCGGTGCCGTTTGTTCCGGTGTCGTTCCGCGACTTCAACGGCGTGGAAGTGACGCGCACCTATGCGGATCAGTTTGGCACGTTCAACGGACTGATCTACTCGACCTGGGATGTGAACCCGCCGAACCCGACGGGATACGCGCCCAACATGATGATCACCTGCATGAACGACCCTGGTCCGATTCTGGATCCGAAGGGCTCGGGCAAGATGGTGACCGACCCGATGTACAACCCGAACTACAGCAACTTCTGCTACACGTGGCCGTTCATGCCGGGCACCGAGTCCTACATGGATACGCCGGTGTTGCCGGTGGCTGCGTATGCGGCAGGCTACAACCCGCCGGACTGCGCATATCCTGATGCGACGCCGGCGATCAGCGAAGTGAACGGGGACGGCGCATTCGGTCCGTACCTTAAGAGCAACGGTCCGTTGACGCTGACCATCAAGGCGCTGGGCGACACGCAGGTGTCGAACAACGCATACGGTGGACCGGGATCGACGGCTGCTCCGGCGAACGTGGTGAACATCACACGGCACTACGGGTTCGGTACGCAGGGCCCGCTGAGCACGGTGACACTGCCGAGCACGACGGCCAATGCGGCTCCGGTGGCGCTGCAAATCGTGAGCTGGTCGGATGGCCAGATCGTGGCCAAGGTGCCGGTCAACGCGCAGGGTGTTCCCCTGGCGAAGACGGGCGAGCTGATGATCACGGCAACGGTGTCTGATCCGAAGGGCGGCCAGAAGGCCGTGAAGTCGGTGGACTCGGTGACGGTGACCATTGAAAACCCGACGGTGGCTGGATATCGTGCACCCACGTATATCTATCCTCCGGCGGCGCAGACGGCGACGGCGACCGGCCTTCCTCATCCTATCCAGGACGCAATCGACGCGGCTCAGCCGGGCGATCTGCTGATGCTGGCTCCGGGCAGCTATCCGGAACTGGTGATCATGTGGAAGCCGATCCGGCTGCAGGGCGTGGGCGCGGCTTCGGTGACGATCAACGCGGCGAAGTATCCGACGCAGAAGCTGGAAGCGTGGAGGCCGAGGATCAACTGCTTCTTCGGGCTCGACGGTCTGGGCAATGCCCTGACCGGCGCGACGGCGGAGTGCCCGGCGACGCAGTTGAACAGCGCCGATCCTCTGCCTGGGCAGGAGATCACCGGCGGCGTGCTTCTGCTGGAGCCTTCGGTGTTGACGGGAGTACAGGGACCGGGAATCACGGTGTTGGCCAAGAACCTTGGCACCAACGCCTGCACTCCGACTCAGCGTGGGTACAAGCAGAGCAACTTTGCCTGCGCCGACGACAACATCACGGGCAACAACCATCACCTGCCGCACGCGCGGATCGATGGCATCTCTCTGACGGGCAGCGACGCCGGCGGCGGTATCTACGTCAACGGCTGGGCTCATAACCTGGAGATCGCCAACGACCGCATTCACGGGAACTCGGGCACGCTTGCCGGCGGAATTCTGATCGGCCAGCCGTATCTCGAGGGAACGACGGGCGCGGGTCCGTTCGGGTACGACAAGAACGTCCTGATCCACCACAACTCGATCACCCAGAACGGCTCGGTGGAAGCGAACACGGGCCAGTCCGGAGCGGGCGGCGGGTTGTCGCTGTGCACGGGCACCGACAACTACAGCGTCAACTACAACTTCATCTGCGGCAATTTCAGCGAGGGCGACGGCGGCGGTATCGGCCATATCGGACTGAGCTGGAACGGCAGCATCACCAACAACCAGATCCTGTTCAACGAGAGCTTCATCCAGGCCTCGACGACCAGCGGCGGCGGCATTGCGATCGAAGGCGAGACGGGCAACGGGATCGGAGTATCCCTGGGCACGGGCAACGTGACGGTCGACTCCAACTACATTCTGGGCAACGATGCGCAGGGTGGACACGGAGGCGGCATCCGGCTGCAGGACGTGAACGGAGCGGATGTACAGCGGTCGCCGAACTTCCCCGGAAGCTGGTGGAAGGTGACGCTGGAAAACAACATGATCGTCAACAACGTGGCGGGCTGGTCGGGCGGCGGTATCTCGCTCGAGAACACAGTCAACAGCGTGATCGTCAACAACACGGTATCGTCGAACGACAGCACGGCGACGGCGGGACCGGTGTTTACGTCGAGCACGACAACGACCACGTTCCAACCGGCGGGCATCAGCGCGGAGCCTCACAGCGCCGCACTGTGCGCGGTGCTCAATCAATCCACCAACGCTGCGTATCGCTGCACGGGCACGCAGGGGCACTCGTTCTCGAACCCGACGCTGCAGAGCAACATCGTGTGGAGGAACCGGTCGTTCTACTTCACCTCGACCACGCCGGATCCGAACAATCCGACGGGCGTGATGAACACCCTGATGCCGAACCTGGTGCAGACCACTACCGGTGACTGCCCCACGGGTGCGAACTACTGGGACCTGGGTGTTCTCGGACAGCCGCAGGCGAGCCCGCTGCAGAAGCTGTCTCCGACCTACTCGGTGCTGAGCAACTCAACCGGCTACGACGCAACGAACAAGTCAGGCGATCCGCTGCTGCTGCATCAGTACTGCAACGGCTCACGTGTTCCTCCGCAAACCGCGGGCGACCTCATGAGTCCTCAGGAGCCGTTCTCGATCCAGCCGATCGGGGCGGAAGACGAGGGAGGCAACTGGGTCAACCTGCGCTTCGGACCGTTGTCGCTGGTGGATTCATCCGTGATCAACACGCCGGGGACGCTGCAATCGCCGATCGGGGACTACCACATCCAGGCCAATTCTTCGGCCCAGAATGCGGTGCCCTGCAGCGTAGGCAGCGTGCTCTCTCCGAGCCATGATTTTGATGGCAACGCGAGACCGTCTCCGAAGTGCAGCAGCCCGACGTCGACCGCACTGAACTACGACATGGGCGCGATCGAACTCCAGAGCACCGGAGCTCCGATTGCAACCGTCACAGCAGGGCCGGTGGCCTTCGGCAATGTACCTGTGAACACGGTGAGCGCAGCCAAGACGCTGACTCTCCAGAACACGGGCACGGGTGATCTGACCGGGATCACGGTAACCGTTACGGGCGCGTTCTCGCGGTCGGGCGGAAGCTGCACGACGACACTGGTAGCGGGGAGCACGTGCTCTATCAACGTGGTCTTCTCTCCCACGGCGCTGACTGCTTACAGCGGGTCAGTGGCGATCGGCAACACCTCCAACGTGACGGTCACCAATGCACCGGTGGCCCTGACGGGAACGGGTGTGGCGCAAGTGGTGAGCGGCAACCTGTCGCCGGGCAGCTGGACGCCCACGCAGACCCGCAACTGCCCGGGCACGACGTTCCTGCAGAGGGCGGCGTGCGCGCTCGATCCGACCATGGGCTTCACGCTCACCAACAACGGCAACGTACCGCTGAACAACATCTCAACGGTGTCGTTGAGCGGGGTTAACCTGGCTGACTACACGATCCTGCCGGCGTTCACGACGTGCGGCACGGGCGCGGGTCAATTCACCAATGTCACCACGCTGGCTCCGGCAGCCAACTGCACAATCACTGTTCAGTTCAAGCCGCTTCTCGCCGAGGCGATTGGGACGAAGAACGCGAAGGTGAACGTAACCGACGCAGCCGGAACGCAGTCATCGTTCCTGCTGGGTGTAGCCAAGTAAGAGCAAGGCTCCGAATGGATGCTGCCCGCGGCAAACCGCGGGCAGCGCCATCGGGAAGTATGAGCAAGTTGAAAGAACGACTGGGAATCTTGAAACACATTTGTTGTCTTGGAGGAAGTCATGGGGAAAAAGATTGCAGCGGTTTGCGCACTGGCCCTGGCGAGCGCGGTATTTGCGGGGGCGGAAACGAAGGATGCAACCACCATCAACATTGAAGCGCTGGCGCGCATCGACGGCATCACGGCCTATTGCAGCCGGGTGGATGCCAAGAACGTCGCGGCGTACCATTCGCGGCTGGATACGTTTGTCCGCAGCCACAACGCGTCGGAGCTCAATTCCGACCGGGGCACCAGCCGGTACCAGTTCGCCCTGACGACCATCAACACGCAGCTGGCGAAGACTCCGGCAGCCAACGGGATCAAGGCGTGCGGAGCACTGGCCGGATTCTAAGCGGCAGGGCACAAGCCGAGCAGCGAGGCCGGCCAGAGGGCCGGGAAAAGCGAGGATGGGGCGCGATTGAGATCGGGCACCATCCCCGCATAACGAGCAGGGGAATCGCGATGCAGCAACGGAAACAGATGCTATTGGCAATTCGCAGTCTGGGGCTGGCGGGGATGCTGGCCGCAGCGTTGACCAGCCTCCCGGTTTACGGACAGGCGCGCCCGGCGGGGAAACCCGCGGCGTCGCGGGTAGTGCGCACGGGCACACCGTACAAACCGCATCCGCTTTCGAAGTCGGGTTTGCCGCCGAGCGCGCAGAGGTTCTACGAAAGCGCCTGGGGGGTGGAAGTGCTGGGGGTGAAGGCGATGGAGTCGGGCGCCATGCTGCGCTTCAGCTATCGCGTGCTGGACACGGAGAAGGCGCAGCCGCTCAACGACAAGAAGGCCACTCCTTATCTTTACGACCTGAACACGCGGGCGCGGCTGGAAGTGCCATCGATGGAGAAGGTCGGCCAGTTGCGGCAGAGCTCTCCGGTGGAGGAAGGGCACGTGTACTGGATGGTGTTTTCAAACGCGCAGCGGCTGGTGAAGCCGGGAGCGCGGGTGGATGTGAGCATCGGAGAGTTCCGCGCGCAGGGGCTGGTGGTGGAGTAGAGCCGGCAGTCGATGGTCGAGATGCGGGAGGCTAGAGGTCTTTGCGCACCCATATCTCGACACGCCGGTTTCGGCTGCGGCCTTCGGGGGACTGGTCGGAGGCCACGGGAATGTCGGCGCCGAAGTTGCGGATATTTTCAGAGGGCACGAAGACGCCGATGGCGCGGAGGTAGGTGGCTACGCTCTGGGCGCGGGCACGGGCCAGGTTATCGGTGGGGTGTTTGTTCTCGTTGCCGTCGGAGAATCCGATGAGGAGGATGTCCTGCCCGGTTCCGCTATGCTGGGCGAGAAAAGTCCGCAGGCGCAGGGCGTTGACCTTGGTCAGGTTGTTGAGCTCCTCGTTATCGTCGCCTCCGGCGTTGGTTTGTTCGCTGGAGAAGTGGAAGGTGAGCTCGATGCGCGAGTAGCGCGTGGTGATGGCCTTGTAGACGGGGGGAGCACCGGCGGGCGGGGTGACGGGAAAGACCTTGGCGGTGAGCTCGACGTAGGTGGTCTGGTCGACGAGGGTCTGGCCGGGCTTGTAGACGGCGTAGCGAATGAAGGCGTTGATGAGGGAGCCGGGGGCATCCCAGTGGTAGAGCAGAAGCCTTCTGCAGACGGGATATTCCTGGGTGACGGTGGAGAGCTCCGTAGGCTTCACGGCGGGCCCGATGCCGTCGGAGATGGCGAGGGCCTTGGCGCCCTTGACCATGTTGAAGGAGACGTAGCCGATGGCGTTGGGCGATCGCAGGACGGCGTCGACCATCATCTCGATGTCTTCGATGCGGTGATCCGGGGCAACCGCGGTGGGGTCGTCGGTGCTTTGCGGATCTTTTGCGAAGACCCTCTCGGTGAACATTTCAAAGGTGCCTGAATCGAGATTTCTACCGTAGAGGTGGATGGGAGCGTCATTGCCGCCGACGGCCTTCCAGTTGGTGATTTGGCCGGAGTAGATGGCGTGCAGCTGTTGAACGGAGAGTTGCGACACGGGGTTAGCGGGATTGACGATGATGGCGATGGCATCGAGGGCGACGACGTGTTCAGTGGAGCGGTCGCCAAGGTTGCGCAAGGCGGGGTAGAGGAGGCGGTCGCGCTCGGAGATGGAGCGGGACGCCATGCCGATGTCGCAGGCGTCGCGGGAACTTTCGGCGGCGAGGCATTTGAAGGCGGCGGCGGTGCCGTCGCCGTGGATGTCGATGACCTGCAGTCCGGAGCGGCCCGGGACCCTTCCCCAGACGCGCACGAAGCGGTGGCCTCTCGCATCCTTGCTGACGAGCCGGAGGCCGGTCTGGTCGGCACCCAGTTCGTCGCGCAGGAAGGACTGGGCGAGCTGGGGGACGAGTTCATCGGCGAGAGATGTGGAGCCGTTCAGGGACAGGACGATGTGTTCCGCGGGCCCGAAAAGATTGTCGCGAAACAGGATCCCGAATCCGGCCAGGATCAGGACCAGGATCGCAATAAGAAACGCAGGCTTGCGCAGGTTGGGGCGGAAATAGGCCGTCCAGGCAGAGACCGGATATTCATTGCGGAGGGTGGGCGGCAATTTTGCGGAGCGCTCCAGCGCGGGTGGGCTCCCGGGATGGTTGGGCGGAGCCATATGGAAACAGCCTGCGGGGCATGGGTCGAACAAGACACAATTCCGAGGCGTAATTTTGCGAGAGTATCATAGCGGTTGCGCGCGTTCAAACGGGCCTGGCGCGGCGGGGCAATGGCCGAAGTGAGAGCGAGGCACACCGCCGGAGACGGGAGACACCGGGAAGAACCGCGGGACCGGACGGCCCGTCCGGAGCGAGGTTGGGGCCTAAGTAGTGCTAAGATGAGGCCCATAGGATAAAAATTGGGTGTTACCTGAGTGCAAGGCCTGGTGGCATCCTGCGGTGCTTTGCCGGAGTGCGGCTGAGCCCGAGACTTCGACATATGGGGACAAGTTCTCCGCAGGTCTGGTTTCAGGATGCGCGCACCAGGTGTTTCCTGGTCTGAATGCCACGCGAATGGCGGGAAACATATAGGTACGACCTTGCCGGGCGCCAGAAGGGCGACTGATCCGGGCAGTCCAAGATTATTTTTCATGCGATTACTACTGGTTGAAGACGAAGTTGATATTCAGCGGTTCCTGAAGCATTCCCTGGCGGAAGCTGGCTACCAGGTGGACGCGGTGGGGACGGCCGGGGCGGCGATGAAGCTATCTGCCGACGTGCGCTACGACATTCTTGTCATCGACCTGGGTCTTCCGGATCAGGACGGGATCGAGTTGATTCTCGGACTGCGCGAAGTGGGAGTAACGGCGCCGGTGTTGATTCTGTCGGCGCGGCGTTCGGTGGACGAGCGGGTGAAGGGGCTGGAGCAGGGCGGCGACGACTACCTGACCAAGCCGTTTTCGCTGGCGGAACTGCTGGCACGGATCCGCAACCTGCTGAAGCGCCACAACGCGGCGGCGAGCACCACGACGCGGCTGCGGGTTCTGGACCTGGAACTCGACTTGCTGCAGCGGGAGGTGACGCGGTCGGGCAAGGTGGTGCGGCTGACGTCGCAGGAGTTTGCGCTGCTCGAATTTCTGTGCCGGAACGCGGGGCGGGTGGTGACGCGTTCGATGATCCTGGAGCGGGTGTGGGGGCTGCACATCGAGCCGAAGACGAACATCGTGGACGTGCACATGAGCCGGTTGCGGGGCAAGGTGGACGGAGCAGGCAGGAAGCCGCTGATCTGCACGCTGCGAGGGATGGGCTATGTCCTTCGCGACAGCTAAGCCGATCGAGCGCAGCGCGGCGTGGCGGATCTCGGCCTGGGGCACGCTGGTCTTTGCCCTGGGTACCACGCTGGTGTTCATTTTTCTGGATCGCTTTGTGGCGGAGGACATTCAGCGCCGCAACGACGCGTGGCTTTGGGGCGAGGTATCGCTGCTGGCCGATGTTTCCGAGCGCACTCCCAAGGACGAACTCTACGGCCAGGTGGTGGGGGAGATTGCGGAGCTGGTTCGCAAGGGAATTCCCAGCCGGGGCAAGGGGTTCCGGAACACCAGCGACTACGTGTTTTTTCTGGAGCAGGCGGAGAACGGATCGCGCAGGCTGTGGGTGGGAGCGGGGAGCGGAGACCGGATGCTGGCGGCGCTGAAGCAGCTGCGCATCTTTCCCGACCAGCCGAGCGATTTGTCGATGGAGGGAGCGGCAGTGCCGTTCCGGGTGGTATCGATCCGCCTGGAGGATGGCGGCAGGATCTACCTGGGGCTTTCGGAGATCGACCAGCTGCGGGTTCTGAAGATGCTTCAGATTCGTTTCGTCATTTTGTGGCTGTTGATTGTGCTGTTCGGGTTTGCGGCGATTTTCATGACGACGCGGGGCATGCTGAGCCACGTGCAGACGATTACCGAAGCGGCGTCGCGAATAGGACGTTCGGACCTGCGCACGCGGGTGCCGATGACGGGGCGCAAGGATGAAGTGGAGAGCCTGGCGTCGACACTGAACATCATGCTCGACCGCATCGAGAGCTCGATGCATCAGCTGCACACGATCACGGATTCGCTGGCGCATGATATTCGCAGCCCGCTGACGGCGATGCGGGGACGGCTGGAGGAGCTGCTGGCGGCGTCGGGAGATGCGCGGCAGACGGAGTCGATTGTCTCGTGTATCGACATGGTGGACCGGCTTTCGCAATTTCTGACCGAATCGCTGGACGTGGCGGAGGCGCATGCAGACGCGCTGCGACTGAGCCGCGGGGATGTGGACCTGAACGAGGCGCTGAAGACGATGATCGATCTTTATCAGCCGGGCATGGCGGAGAAGGATATCTCGATCGCTTATTGCGAGGACGAGCCGCTGATCCTGCCGCTGGATGCGGCGCTGTTCAACCGGGTGCTGTCGAATCTTTTCGACAACGAGCTGACGCATTTGCCCGATCACCACTCGGTGGTGGTGAACCTGGAGAAGGCGGAAGACTGGGTGACGCTAATCGTGGAGGACGACGGGCCGGGATTTGAGCCGGACATCCTGGAAAGAGTTTTTGAGCGCAATACGAAGGGACGGAATTCGCAGGGCCACGGACTGGGGCTGGCATTTGTCGATGCGGTGGTGCGGGCTCATGGGGGAACGGTGCGGGCATCGAATCGCCGGTCGGGCGGGGCGCGCATTGTGATTGGGCTGCCGCGGAGAGAGCGGGCGATAGCGCAGCAGGATGTGCAGGGGAATCAGCTGGAGCGGGTTGCGGAGTTATGAGCATGCGCGGGCGGAGGAACTGATCGGGGACGAGCGGATTTGAGGGTCAGGGTGGGCAGGAACCGGGACGCAGTTTGGCGAAGTCAGGGACGTCGATGCGGAGGGCCTGGTCGGGAGTGACCCTGATGTGTCCCGCGACCATCTGGCACCAGTACTTGTTCAGGTAAAAGTCGAAGGGGTCGGCGGGAGTGGAATCGATCATCAACAGATCGGCGTCGGACATTTCTTCGCGGCCGTACTTGATGGAACCTCCGCGCAGGTAGATGTAGTTTTTCGCGGGAGGGTGGGATGTCTTCGGGGCGCCCTGGCCGAAGGTCAGCACGAGCTCGCCTTGGGCGACCTGCACGGAGCTGATGCGCGCGCGGATCTGGGGAGGCGGGAAAGCGGTCTGGGGGTCGATGAGGAACGAGTCGCCTTCGACGGACATTCCCTTCAGCCCTTTCTGACCGACGAGGTCATCCATACTCATGCCCAGGGCATCCATCAGTCCCTTGACGGGAAGGTGAGCGGCCTTGATGTGCTGAATGGTGATGCGGATGCGGTTATCGCCGCTGATGGCGGGGCGGCCTTCAGCTCGGAAAGGCACGGGCACGCCTTTTTTCATGGTGCCCTGGATGAGCAGGTGATCGCCCTCGGCCCCGATCTGAATATTTTTCAGCTGCGCTTTGGGGGAGCTGAGGAGCCACGAGTTCATCAAGCCGGAGAGTTGAGCGGTGGTGAGGCGGATCTCGGCGGCGTCGGTAGCGAGGACGAAGGACGCGGCATCGTTGAAGCTGGGGACGGAGCGCCCATCGGTGGGAAGCAGCTGGCCGCGAAGGCGAATCACGTGGATGCTCAATTGCGGCGAGTAACGAAACAGGACGTTCGCCATTTCGACGCGCGGCGAGTTGGGAGCGTTGCCATTTGCTTTCTGGCGGACGGGCTGGTCCTGGAGGAGCGCGCCGGCGGCGCAGGGAAGGGACAAGAGCAGGAGTAAGGGGAGGACAAGGGGTCTTGCTGACGACATGCGGGAGCGCCTCGCTGGGGTTCCTTAATGTGATGAAGGCGAGGGGCGGGAAGGTTGCGGCGCTGAATGAGCGGACGTTGGAGCAGTGAAAACGGGCGCGCAGCATCGCATCGCCATGGGTGACGATACGTGCTGCGTCGCAGTTAGCGAACTCAACTTTGCCGGTTCGATTTGCACGTCACGGTGCGTGTTTACGCCGCCGTGCTGCAGTCAGAGAGATTCAGGACGCGGTAACGGGAGGGTTGGTGGGTGGCGCAGGCGGGGTGGCGCGGAACCTGGCCGGGAAAGCGCCCATCCTGGGGCGTGGTCCGGATGCGGATCCCGCCGGAGCCGAGGCGCGGGCGGGGCTAGTTGTCGTTGCGCCCGGGGCCGGGCTGCTCTTCAATTGCATACGTTTCGAACCGCAGCACATTGTCTGGTTCTCCTTGTGGTGGCTGGGGAAGTGGAGGGGTCTCAGCCGGTTGATTGCCGATTCGTTCAAGCAGACAGGCGGCGCCGGATATTGCCAGCCAGGTGACGGGCCACTCACGCGGCGAGCGCGTGAGGAAGAACGCGGCGGGGGCTGCGATCCACATGCTGAGGCAGTAGAAGCAGTCCATGAGGCGGCCTATAAGGCTGTCACCGAGCAACCGGCGGAGGCCGACGATGAGATCGGCCGGGCCGTCCTCGCTGGCCAGCAGGTGTGTGACCCGCCAGGTCGCGAGGACGGCCAGTACGAAGCTCCACATCTCAGTGTCCGCAGATGCAGAAGGTGAGGAGGTTGTCGATGGCGGTGCGGTCGGCGAGCCCGGTGGTGAGACCGGGGCGGGTGGACAGCGACGCGGTGTAGGAGCAGTTGGTCCAGTTGGTGGTGTCTTCGTGGATGGTGCCCGAAGCGCCTCTTCCGCCGGCGGTGAAGGTGACGCCGGGGGTGGGGTCAGGCGGGGTGATGGTGTTGGGAGCCGAAGGACTGCAGCTGGTGATGGCGAGATCCCACCGGCCGGCCACCATGGTTTCGTGATCCACGGTGAACTGGACATCGAGCGAGTCGTTGATGGGCTGGCAGCATCCGGCTCCGGCGGTGAACTGCACAAACCAGAGATTGTTGACTTCGCTCCAGTTGTTGACGTGGATTTTGCAGAGCGAGTTAGAGAAGTCGACGGTGGAGGCGGTGATGCGGGTGGCCTGGAAGATGATGGTCATGTCGACGCCGACCTGCCGGCTGGCGGGGGGCACGGGACTTCCCGCGGGGACGCCGCCGGGGGTTCCGATGGCGACGGCAGCGCCGGGCAGCGGATCGCCGCCGGGAGCAGCGCCGGTCTGGGTCGTGTCGAAGCTGAGCAGCACCTGGTATCCGCCGCCGATGGTGAGGGGATCGACTTCTATCCAACCGGCGACGGGATCCGCGGCGATGTAGTGTGCGGACGGTCCCTGATAGAGATCTCCGGGAGCCGGCGGGATGGGGTCTGGTGGCGCGGGATAGGGTGCGGCGTAGACGTAGAGGTTCTGAATGGCACTACCGGTTACAGCGGTTGCCAATCCAGCCACTTCCTTGGGCCAGGGGATGATGCGCTTGCCCACCTGAACGGGCGCGACCAGGCTGCCGGTGATGGGAGTGGGGTTGACCCAGAGGGTGGAACCGGCGCTGGCGGGCGCAGCGGTCGTACCATCCTGGCCGCGGAGAACGGTCCACGTAGATCCCGCGACGGTGGTGACGGTCATGGTTTCGCCGGTGGAACCGGAGTCGCACACGGAGATGGGGAAGGGCGTGGGCGGCGGCGGCGCGCCTCCGGCAACGACGATGGAGGTCTGCAGGCTGTTGATGGCGGCCGCGAGAGTTGTCTTCACGTTGGAGAATAGGAAGCGGTAATGCATCTGCGCTCCCGCGACGGTGGGTGAATAGACGGGGCAGAAGCCGCCCAGCTGGAGCTGTTCGAAGAAGGCAAAGTTGGGGCCGCCTCCGTAGACGAGGCTGGGGGTTGTCGGCAGAGCCTTGTTGGTCAAGCCGGTAACGGGATCGATGTCGGAGTAGATGTCGAAGTTGCCGACGCTGGTGAACCACGGATCGAGTTCCGGTGGCGGGCAGACGCAGGAGCAGAATTCGCGACAGCTGACGCCGCAGATCCAGGCGCAGATCTGAAGGCAGTAGGGCGCGAGGCCGAAGCGGGTGACGAGTTCGGAGTAGGCTTCGCGATTGCTCTCCTGCACGGCGGCGACGATTTCAGCGAGGGCGCGAGGCTGGGCGGTGAGCTTGCGGAAGGCGAGGGCAAAGCTGCGCGCTTCTTCGATGCCGTAGACGCCGATGTCGACTGGTTCGCGGACGACGCACAGCTCGCGGCAGACGCGATAGCAGCGCCAGAAGCAGACCAGCCTGCAGATGACTTCGCATCCGCCGGTGAAACCTACGGCATTGATGGCGTCGCGGAGAATTTCGCAATTGGATTGGTGCGCGGCCTTGCTGATTTCAGCCCAGGCGCGTTCGTTGGCGAGAAGGCCGGCGACGAATTTCCCGGTGGCGCGGAGTTCGGCGACGGGATCGGCGGCGGCTACGGAATCCTGCCCGCAGACGACATCGCAGACGCGGCGATAGCCTATGCCGCAGACCCAGTGGCAGATGACTCCGCAGTACTCGGCGAGGTTGTATTCATCGAGCAGGGCAGTGTATTCATCGCGGTTGCCGCAGCCGACGGCATCGGCGATGCGGCGGAGGCCGTCTTCGTTTTCGGCGAGCCGGGCTACGGCGCGGGCGAACTGGTCGAGGGTTGCGGTGGGCGCGTCGAAGCGCGGATAGCCGCAGAGATCGATACATCGCAGGACACACAGCTTGATGCGGACCCATTCACAGATCAGTTCGCAGTAGGGCAGCATTTCGAGCCGGTCGAGGACCCAACGGAAGGCATCCGTGTCCTTCGATTCGAAAGCTGCGATGACGGCGGCGAATCCGCCGCTGTTCTGGGCAAGGCGACCTACCGCATCGGATTCGGACGCAAGGCGGCTTACTACATCTTCATAGGCATTAGCCATAACTGTTCCCCCTTTGGTGTTTTCAAGAAAGTGTGGCTTATGAACTCGACCCATATGTGCCGGGTATTCGGGATTAGTCAGGCCTCTTCAAACGCAGCAAGATCGATGCGCCCGCAGAACTAGTCGTGCGGTACGACGTGTTATCGAGTCAATTCACGAGCTCTACAGCATGGCTGTATGGTGTGCGCGCGGCACAAGGCGTTTCGCAGTTAGTGAAAGCAGCGAACGGAGAGGATGGAGATAACTTTCGCCAGAATAAGAAACACCGGAAAAATTAGTTAGTTCAGATCAGGGTAACGTTGCTAAGTTATCGGGAATGACAGGCGATGGTTACTTAGTCTAATGGAACGCTACTTATGTAACTCGACCGCCTGCACCTGGCCATCGACGGTGGTGTCGGAGGTGCCCGCGTACTGCACACGGGCCTTCCTGCCTTCAAAGTCCTTGCAGGGGTTCATGGAACCGGAGGGGGTGAAGCCGAGGACGGTGAGGTCGATGGTGGCGAAGTTGTTGTTGTAGAGAGAGAGGGTGTGCTTGTCTTCGATGAGTTTGAATTCGATGACGGAAGGATAGCTGCATGTGACTTCGCGAATCGTGCCGGTGACGGTGTGCTTAGGGCCGTGCGCGGCGTTGGGATGGCGCGGCTTGTTGAGTGCGGGGGTGGCGACAGCAGCGGCCTGGATGAGACGTGGATGCGGGTTGCGCACCTCGAGCCGGTGGGCGGTGGCGGCGGAGGCGGCAGAGCAAACAGACAGGGAAAAGGTGGCAAGACGGAGCAGAGGCTTCATCAATGAAGTCAGCGTAGCACGGGTTTGATTGGGAACGGAGAAGAAATCGGAGAGCTGAAAAGGCTGACAGCAGTTGAGCGCGGCGCTAGAGCCATCCCCTGGCGCGGGCGAGGCGGGCGGCTTCGACGCGGTTGGAGGCGCCGAGCTTGGAGATTGCTTCGGAGAGGTAGTTTCTCACGGTGCCTTCGGAGAGGTGGAGTTCTCCGGCAATTTCGAGGCTTGAGCTGCCTTCGCCGGCGCGCCACAGGATCTGGCGTTCGCGATCGGTGAGGGGATCGGGGCCGGTGTCCCAGGCTTCGGCGGCGAGATCGGGATCGATGACGCGGAGGCCGCGATGGACGCGGCGCACGGCGTCGGCCAGCTCGGCGGAGGGGCGGTCTTTGAGCAGATAACCTTTGGCTCCGGCATCGAGGGCGCGGCGGAGATAGCCGGGGCGGGCGAAGGTGGTGAGGATGACGACGCGGGTTTGCGGATAGCGGCTCTGCACTTCGCCAGCGAGGGTGAGGCCGGTCATTTCGGGCATTTCAATATCGGTGACGAGCACGTCGGGTTTCTGGCGCGCGACGGCGGCGAGAGCTTCGCGGCCGTTGGCGGCGCTGGCGCAGACGGCGATGTCGGGCTCGGTTTCAAGCAGGGCGGCGAGGGCGCCGCGCACCATGGCCTGATCTTCGGCGAGCACGACCTGGATTTTTTTCACGACGGCCTCGGCGCGGTGCGGGGCAGCTGGATGGTGAGGCGGGTGCCCTGGGCGGAATCGAGGGCGAGGGTTCCGCCGAGCGATTCGGCGCGTTCGCGCATGCCGCGCAGGCCGTTGCCTTCGGCGCGAATTCCGCCGCGGCCGTTGTCTTCGACGACCAGAGAGGCGGTAGCTTCGCCCCCTTCAAATCCGATGCGGCAGTGGCTGGCCTGGGCGTGGCGCACGATGTTGGTGACGGCTTCGCGAACGATGAGGGCGAGGACGGTTTCTTCGGCGGGGCGCAGGGCGGGCGGCTCGGTGGGGCACTCGAGCGTGACGCCGGCGGCATCGAGGGTGATGCGGGCGCGATCGAGTTCGGCGGGGAGGCCTTCGGAGCGATAGCCGCGAATCGCGTTGCGCACTTCGCCGAGGGCGGTGCGGGCGATGTTTTCGACTTCGGCGATTTCCTTGCGGGCGCGTTCCGGATTGCGTTGCATGAGCTTGCCGGCGAGCTCGGACTTGAGGACGACGACGGAGAGGGTGTGGCCGAGGACATCGTGGAGGTCGCGGGCGATGCGTTCGCGTTCGGCGACCTTGGCGAGATGAGCGATCTCTTCGTGGGCGAGGCTGAGTTTCTGATTGGCGCGCATTTTTTGCGCGGCGACGAGGTTTCCGGAGCCGATGGCGAGGGCGAGGAAAGCGGTGAATCCCCAGGACCAGGGATTGAGATGCATCCACATTCCCTCGAGCATCATGATGCAGGAGACGGTGGCGAAGGTGGAGATGTTGATGGGGATGGAGTCGGTGATGAAGGGCGTGAAGGCGGAGACATAGATGAAGATGCCGGCGGCGCCGCTGTTGAGCGGGTAGTAGATGATGCCGAGGAGGGCCATGCATGCGAGCAGGAGGAGCGCGGTGCGGCGCGCGGGGGCCCTGATGATGCCGAAGTAAATGGCAACGAAGACGACGTAGAAGATTGCGAACTCGATCCAGTAGCCGGTGTTCCTGCGCTGGATTGGTTCGATGAAAAAGAACGCCGAGTAGACGAGCCAGACAAAATCGACGAGGCGGGTGCGCGGGGGGTCACAGCGCAGTCCGCTGGATTCTTCGCGCATCGCCTCGGCAGTTCGGCGGATGCTGCCGATGAGCGAGGGGAGCCCCGATGGCCTCCCGCCCGCGGGATGGGGCGGAGGCTGATGGAGGGACTGTTCCGCGTTGTCGGTGTGCAGGTTCACGCCTTGGCCTCGCTGCGGTTGAGGATGATCCAGGCCGCGCCCAACATCACCAGACTAAATCCCGCGAGGGCTTGCCAGTGTACGAGCATGCTGCCGGGCTGGGCATAGCCGAGCACATTGAGGGCCAGCTGGGCGAGGTGATAGGTGGGCAGAGCGGGCGCGATTTTTTGCAGCCACTGGGGGAGTACCGAGATCGGCATCCAGAATCCGGAGGCGAAGGACATGGGGAGGTAGATGAGGTTGATGATGCCGGCGGCGGAGTTGGCCGGGACCAGTGCGGCGATGAGCAGGCCCATGGCGGCGAAGGCGACCGACCCGGCGAGGATGACGCCGGTGAGGCCGAGAGCTTCAAGCGGGGTGACCTGAGCGTGGCCGAGGGTGAGGGCCAGGGTGATGAGAATGGCGACGATGATGATGGCGAAGGCGGCGCTGTTGAGCAGCTTGGCTCCGAGGTAAGCGAGGCGGGGCATGGGGCTGGCGTATTTGACTTCGAGCCAGCCCTGAGCGCGTTCGAGAGTGATGGTCATGCCGATGCCGAACAGGCATGCGGAGACCACGCCCATGCAGCTGTACCCGGCCATCAGGTAACGCGCGTATTCGGTATGACGGGTGGAGATTCCGAAGAGCAGGTAGAACATGATGGGGAAGCCGATGACGGAGAGGGAGAAGGCGCGGGTGCGCAGCATCTTGAGGAATTCGAACTTGACCTCTTTCCCGAAGAGCCGGGCGTAGTGGGCGGAGCCGGGGGAGCGGCGTGACAATGCGAATGCATTCGTGGTCATGGGTGTTCTCCGGTGCGGGTTACGCGTTGCTGGTGAGAGCGAGGAAGGCGTCTTCAAGAGCGGGGGATGAAATCTCCAGGCCGCTCAGGGTGCGATCGCGGAGCAGCATTTCGCGGGCGACGTCTTCGGCGTTTTCGGTGGTGACGATGACGGCTTCGCGGTCCTGGCGCACGTCGGTGACGGTGGGCAGGGTGAGAAGAAAAGCGGGATCGAGCTCCGTGATGCAGCGGATGCGGCGGCCGGAGACGCGGTGGCGAATCTGGGAGGGGGTACCTTCGCAGACGGTGTTGCCGTGGTTGATGACCACGACGCGGCTGGCCAGGGCGTCGGCTTCTTCAAGGTAGTGGGTGGTGAGCAGGACGGTCTTGCCGGCGGCGGCGAGGGCGCGCACCTGTTCCCAGAGGCCGCGGCGGGACTCGATGTCCATGCCGGCGGTGGGCTCGTCGAGGACGATGAGGTCGGGGTTTCCGCACAGCGCCAGGGCGAAGAGAACGCGCTGTTTCTGGCCCCCGGAGAGTTTGCCGAACATGCGTTCTTCGAGGCCTTCCAGACGGGCATGTCGCACGACGTCGCGGGCGGGCAGCGGATCGGGATAGTAGCTGCGGAACAGTTCGATGTGTTCGCGGACGCGGAGCATTTCAGGAACGCGAGAGATTTGCAGCATGGCGCCGATGCGGGTGCGGGCGTCGGAATCGCGGGGATCGCGGCCGAGGATGCGGACGCTGCCGGACTGGGGCGAGGTGAGTCCCAGGAGGAGGCGCACGGCGGTGGTTTTGCCGGCGCCGTTGGGGCCGAGCAGGGCGACGACCTCGCCGGGCATGAGGGCCAAGGAGAACTTGTCGAGGGCGGTGGTCAGTCCGTAGCGCTTGGTGACCGAATGCAGTCGTGCGACAGAGCGGTCGGCAGCGGCGGGCCACGGGGATCGAGAGCCCGACAGAGCTGGTTCGGAAAGTGCGGGGAATGCGGCCATTGCTTCTCCTCTGCCGCGCGCGGTGCAGGTGGCGGCAATGACAGGATCGCGCGGAAGCGGAGACGAACCCAGTGGGCTTTGTCATCGATCGAAGGTGACAGATGTCATGCGCGGGCGGGTATGGGGGAACTCCGCGCGAAGGCGCAGGCGGGAGAGCTGCGTAGTTCACCCAGGGCTTTGGTGCTTGCGGGTGCGGGCGCGGCTATTCGCCGCGCAGGGCGCGCATGGGATCGATGGATGCGGCGCGGAGGGCAGGCAGGCCGGAGGCGGCAATGGCGAGGAGGAGCACTCCAACGGCGGCCACGGCGAGCATCAGCGGATCGAAGGGGCTGACTCCGAAGAGCAGGGAGCGCATGAGGCCGGAGGCGGCCACGGCGCCGCCCAGTCCGATGATGCAGCCGACCGCGGCGAGTTTGGTGCCGGAGCGCAGGACCAGGCGCACGATGGCTCCGCGCTGTGATCCGAGGGCCATGCGGATGGCCATTTCGGGAAGGCGCGAAGCCACGGAGAAGGCGATCACGCTGTAGATGCCGAGCACGGCGAGGAGCACGGCGGCAAGGGCGAAGCTGCCAATGAGCACGGTATTGAATCGGCGCGGAGCCTCGCTTTCAGAGACGGCCTGTTCCATGGTCTGCACCTGGGTCAGCGGGAGGAGGGGGTCGAGGGAGCGAACGGTGGAGCGCAGGGCGTTCTCCATCTGCTCGGCGGGGAGGTTGGAGCGGAGCACGATGAATCCGCCGTTGCCATTGAGATCGGTGGGTGAGGCGAGGGATCCGGCGATGTCGTTGCCCTGGTCGGAGGGCGTGTAGAACTGCTCTTTGGAGGGGGTGTCGGGCGACTCCAGCTTGGTGTCGGACACTTCGCCGATGACGGTCATCCAGGGAGTCTGCATCTCGGGGGTGCCGATGCGGAGGCGTTTGCCGAGGGGGTCCTGGCCGGGCCAGAAGTGCTGGGCGAGCTTGTGATTGACGATGAGGACGAGTTGGGAGCCGTGGCGGTCGGCGTCGGTAAAGAGGCGTCCGCGGAGCAGGTGGATGCCCATGGCGGAGAAGTAGTTTCCGATGACCTGAGCGGTGGTGGCGAGGTTCATGTCGGCGCCCTTGGGCGCGGTATAACCGTCGACGACGAAGGTCTGGTTATTTCTGCTGCCGGCGGCGGGGATGAGGCTGGCGAGGCCGGTGGCGGTGACGCCGGGCGTGGCGTTGAGGCGGGCGAGGAGTTCGCGATCGAAGGTATCGACCTGGGATTGCTTCTGGTACTGCTTGTCGGGAAGGGAATAGGCGGCGGTGGCGACGTGGTCGGGGCGGTAGCCGAGATCGACGGAGCGCATTTTTTCAAAGCTGCGCAGGAGCAGGCAGGAGGCGGAGAGCAACACCAGGGCGATGGCGATTTCGGCGACCACCAGGGCGGAGCGGAGGCGGGCGTGGCCGCCACCTTCGGAGCCGCTGCGGCCGCCTTCCTTGAGATTGGCATTGACGTTGGTGCGGAGGGCGGCGAAGGCGGGGGCGAGACCGCAAACCAGGCCGGTGACGACGCCGAGCAGAAGTGCGAATCCCGCCAGGCTCCAGTTGAGGCCGATTTCGCTGATGCGGGGGAGGCTCTCGGGGAGCATGCTCTTTCCGATGCGGAGGGCGACGGCGGCGAGCACCAGTCCCAGGGCTCCGCCGCTGACGCTCAGGACCAGGCTTTCCAGCAGCGCCTGGCGGAGCAGGGCAGCTCCCGAGGCGCCGAGCGCCATGCGTACCGCGACTTCTCTTTGCCGGCGGATGGCCCGCACGAGCATGAGCCCGGCGAGGTTGACGCAGGCGATGAGCAGGACGACGGCGACGGCAAAGAAGAGGGTACGGAGCAGCGGACGGGCCTCGTCGGTGGCGTGCTGCTGCAGCGGCTTGACGACCGCATTGAAGTGCAGGTTAGCGATCATGGGCGGGAAGTTGCGCATGATTTCCTGGGCGACGGTTTCGGCATCGCTCTGGGCCTGCGCGGGGGAGACGCCGGGTTTGAGGCGCGCCACCATCTGGTAGCTCCAGTTGGCGGCGGCCACGGGGGCCAGTTCCCCGGCGGTGAAACTCATGGGAACCCACAGCTCGGAGCGGTTGAGCTGTCCGGTGACGAGGGGGAATTCAAACCCGCGCGGCATGACGCCGATGATGACGAACGGCTTGCGGTCGAGCAGGACCTTGGTTCCGATGATTTGCGGATCGCTGTGGAAGCGGCTTACCCAGGTGGGATAGCTGAGGACGGCCACTTGTTCGCTGTGCTCGTCTTCAGCCGTGGTGAACACCCTGCCCAGTTGGGGTGCGACGCCGAGGGCGGTGAAGACACCGGCGGTCATGCGGGCGGCGTTGATCTGGGCGGGCTCGCCGTTGCCGGAGAGTTCATAGCCGGCGCCCTGGTATCCGCCCAGGGCGGTGAAGCTGTGGGTTTCGCGGGAGTAAGTGCGGATATCGGGCACGGTCACGCCGACGTCGTCGTTGCCGCCGCCGACCTTGACGCCCTCGAGCCGGTCGGCCAGCACCACGAGGCGCGCGGAATCGGGAAAGGGCAGGGGGCGCAGCAGCACCGCTTCAACGATGGAGAAGATGGCGGTGGTGGCGCCGATGCCGAGAGCCAGCATCAAGACCGCGGTGATGGCGAAGCCGGGCGACTTGGCAAGCTGCCGCAGGACGAAGCGAAGATCGAAGCGCAGATTCTGCATGGCGGTATCTCGATGGTGAAGTAAGAGAAATACACAATGCATGCCGGGCGCCAAACAGGAGGCGACAAAGTGCGCTAAAGCAGGGACGAACGGTCAGAAAACGGCGCGATTCGTGGTTGCGGCTGTCCGGTTTGAAAAAACCTGTCCGCGAATGAACACATTCCGAGATAGGGGGAACGGTGGACGGTGGACAGGGAACAGTGGACAGGGAACAGTGGACAGTGGACGGTGGACAGGGAACAGTGGACGGTGGACAGGGAACAGTGGACAGTGGACGGTGGACAGGGAACAGTGGACGGTGGACGGTGGACAGGGAACAGCGGACGGTGGACAGGGAACAGCGGACGGTGGACAGGGAACAGCGGACGGTGGACAGGGAACAGCGGACGGTGGAATAGGAAGGCCGAGGCGGGGGGCCTCGGCTTGGTTGGAACGTGATTACTTGAACGCCGGGTTACATTGCACGCATGCGAAGGTAGCGGCGAATGTCGGGGGTCATCGACATTAGAAGCCAAGCCAAACCGATTCCGGTAAAAGCCATGATTGCCCGTTTCATCTGTTTCACCTCGAGAGCTGAATTTGTCCGGGCGATGCTGAACCCGCAAGCTGCGCAGAATCTGAATCGACCTTTACTGATTGGATGCGCAACGCCCCATAGTACGCGCTTTATGGCGGGATTTGCAGTTCTTGCGGTGGGGGAATCTGGCGGGGCGGTGTGGCGCGGCCGACGCCAGGGGCGAAGCGAAATCCGGTCAATGGGGTGAGGGAGCGCGCCGGAATCCATTCTTCGCTTGCCTATCTCGTGAACGGAGGACAAGATTACCCTGCGGCGTTTTTTCTGGCTGAACTGCGCGTCGCGGGGCGGACCTTGTGAATGCCTGGAATCAGGAGTCTCCGGCGGTGACGGAGATTGACGTTCTCTGGATAACGGCGGGGCTGGGGTGCGATGGCGACACCATTGCAATGACCGCGGCGACGCAGCCGAGCATTGAGGACATCGTGTCGGGCGGGATGCCATGGACGCCGCGGGTGAGACTTCACAATCCCTTTCTGTCGATGGAAAACGGCGATGAGTTCATGCGGAATTTTCACCAGGCGGCGGAGGGCAAGCTGGGGCCGTTCATCCTGGTGGTGGAAGGCTCCATTCCGGATGAGGGCAACAAGGCGGAGGGGTATTGGGCTTCGTTCGGAACGGATTTCGCGACGGGCCAGCCGATTACGACGTGCGAGTGGATCGACCGCCTGGCGCCGCATGCGTGGGCGGTAGTGGCGGTGGGCACTTGCGCGACGTATGGCGGGATTCATGCGATGGAGGGCAATCCCACGGGGTGCATGGGGCTGCCCGATTACCTGGGGTGGCAATGGAAGTCGGCGGCGGGGATTCCTATTGTGTGCGTGCCGGGATGCCCGGTGCAGCCGGACAATTTCATGGAGACGCTGCTTTACCTGCTGTACATGGCGGTGGGGCGCGCGCCGCTGATTCCGCTGGATGGCTCATTGCGGCCCACGTGGCTGTTTGGGAGCACGGTCCACGAGGGTTGCGACCGAGGCGGATATTACGAGCAGGGGCAGTTTGCGGAGGAGTACGGATCACCGCTGTGCATCGTCAAACTGGGATGCTGGGGCCCGGTGGTGCAGTGCAACGTGGGCAAACGCGGGTGGATGAACGGGCTGGGCGGGTGCCCCAACGTGGGAGGCATCTGCATCGGGTGCACCATGCCGGGATTTCCGGACAAGTTCATGCCGTTTATGAATCAGCCTCCGGGTTCGCTGCTTTCGTCGGCGGCGGTTCAAACGTATGGGCGCGCGATCAATGCACTGCGCAAGTTCACGCAGGCGTCGCTCAACAAGGTGCCAAGCTGGCGGCGGCGGGGTGGGGCGGCGGGGAATCCGGCCGCGAGCTGACGGTGCCGCCGGTCGACGCGATCAGCATACGGGAGCTATTCTCTTAAGCCGAACCGGGGAGTTCCTATTCCGATGTACGAGCGAGAGGCGGAGAGCGGCGCGGCATTGCCGGAACTGGTGGAAGCCGAGGCGCTTTTGATGGGGCTGGCGAGCGTGTTCAGCGGCGTGGGCGGCGGTCCGGTGCCGGTTGCGGAAGCGGCGGACCTGAGCGGGGAAGCGCGGGCGTCGAATGTCGAGGCCAAGTATCGCGCGCTGCTGGAACAGATTCCCGCGGTGGTGTTCATGGCTTATCTCGACCGGGGAGTGAGCGAAGCGTATGTGAGTCCGGAGATCGAGGCGGCGCTGGGCTATTCGCGCGAGGAGTGGCTGGAGGACCCGGTGCGCTGGTATGAGCATATTCATCCCGAGGACAAGCAGCGCTGGAGCCTGGAGGCGGCCAGCATGTTTCTGTCGGGCAAGCCGCTGCGGTCTTCTTACCGGGTGCTGGCGCGGGATGGGCGGGTGGTGTGGTTTCACTGCGATGCGCGGATGGTGCGGCAGCCGGACGGGCAGCCGTGGTTCATCCATGGCGTGGCGTTTGACATCTCCGACCTGAAGCATACGGAGCGGGCTCTGCAGCAGGAGCGGAACGTGGTCTCGGCCATTCTCGATACGGTGGCGGCGCTGGTGACGGTGCTCGATCGCGAGGGGCGCATCGTGAGGTTCAACCGCGCGTGCGAATTGACGACCGGCTATACGCTCGAGGAAGTGCGGGGCAGGTACATCTGGGATTTCTTTCTGCTGGCGGCGGAGATGGAGCGGGGCCGGGCGGTGATCAGGCAGATGGGCGCCGACCTGCTGCCGCAGGAGTATCAAAGCCACTGGGTGACGCGGCAGGGGACGCAACGACTGGTGGCATGGTCGACGTCGATGCTGCCCGAGAGCGAGGGCATGCCGCAGTACATCATTGCGACGGGTATCGATATTACGGAACGAGAACAGCTGGAGCGGGCGCTGCTGAACATCAGCGCGCGGGAGCAGCGGCGCATCGGACAGGACCTGCACGATGGGCTGGGGCAGCACCTGACGGGCATTGCATTCATGGCCAAGGTGCACGAGTCGAGGCTGACGGAAAGAGGGATCGCGGAAGCCGCGGACGCGGCGAAGATCGTGCGGCTGGTGAACGAGGCGATTCACAAGACGCGCGAACTGGCGCGGGGTTTGCTGCCCGTGGTGTCAGACGCGCAGGGGCTGATGTCGGCGCTGGAGTTGTGGGCGGGCGAGGTGGAGGACCTGTTCGGGGTGTCGTGCAGGTTTCAATGCGAGACGGCGGTGCTGATTCACGACGATGCGATGGCGACTCATCTTTATCACATTGCGCAGGAGGCAGTGACCAACGCCATCAAGCACGGCAGCGCGCGCAGCATCCTGATTCGACTGAGCGCTGAGAACGGCTGCGGAACGCTGCTGATCATCGATGACGGAACGGGGATTCGCGAAGAGCGCGTCAATGCGCACGGCATGGGGCTGCACATCATGAGCTATCGGGCGGGCATGATCGGCGGGCGGCTCCAAGTGGGCCCGCAGGCGGGCCGCGGAACCGCGGTGACGTGCATCTTTCCGATCCCGGTGCGGGAGATGGAGAACGCATGAACACGGCCAGCCCGGAGAGAGCGGGAGCGAGCATCAAGAAGAGCGTGCTGGTGGTGGACGATCATCCGCTGCTGCGTCAGGGGCTGGCGCTGTTGATCAACCAGCAGCAGGATATGCAGGTGTGCGGCGAGGCGGAAGAGGCGCACGCGGCGATGCAGGCGGTGGCGCAACGGCGGCCGGACATCATGATCCTGGATATTTCGCTGAACGGTCCCGACGGGCTGGAGCTGCTGAAGAACATTCGCGCTACCGATCCGGATCTGCCGGTGCTGATTCTTTCCATGCATGACGAGGCTATCTATGCCGAGCGGGCGCTGCGGGCGCGGGCCAACGGCTACATCATGAAGCAGGAAGCGACGGAGAAGGTGCTGGTGGCGGTGCGGCGCATTCTGAACGGCGAGCTGTACCTGAGCGAGCGCATGTCGAACAAGATGCTGCAGCAGTATATTGGCGGGGGTCCGTCGATGCTGCAGTCGCGCATATCATCGCTTTCCGATCGCGAGCTAGAGGTGTTCAGGCTGATCGGCGAGGGTCGCGCGACGCGGGAGATTGCGGGCGAACTGCATTTGAGCGTGAAGACGGTGGAAACTTACCAGGCTCACATCAAGGAGAAGCTGGCGCTGCGCAGCGGCCGCGAACTGATCCAGCACGCGATCCAATGGAAGATCAACGAGACGAGCGCGTAGTGATCGTGGTGCGGTTGACAGCCGCGGGGCAGGCTGGTCAGGCGGTGCTGGCCGCGGACTCGTCCATGCGGAAGGGCATTTTGCGCAGGCGCTTGCCGGTGGCGGCGAAGATGGCGTTGGCGACGGCGGGGCCGGTGAGAGCGACCACGGCTTCGCCCAGGCCGTGGGGACAGGCGTGGCTCTCAACGAAGTAAGTCTCCACTGCAGGCGCGTCGGAGATGCGCGAACTCATGCGGATACCTCACACGGGCATTTCTCCCGGCCGGAAGTAAGCAGATTGTAGTCCAGTGATTGATGGGGTTGGGGCAAGGGGCACCGGAGGAGGACGGATTTGCAGCGAAGGGTGCGGTTAGTGCAGGGAAAGAGCGTGGCGCGCAGATCACGCGTGGTCCTAGTTGCCCTGGCGAGCGACCATTTCAAATGAGAATTTGAGTTCGTCCTTCACCTTGAGCGCACCACCGGCCACGGAGATGGGTTTGATTCCGTAGTCGGATTGCCGGAGCGTGAATTCGCCGGAAGCGCGCAGCATTTCGCCGAACTCCGCAATGCGCGCGGTCACTGGCTGGGGCCGGGAAAGGCCATGAAGGACGAGGTTGCCGTTGAGGGTTGCGGAATAGAGGGCGCTGTCGATACGGGTGACCGAAACGATGGCGGCTTCATAAAGGATCTCCGGATACTTCGAGACTTCGAGGACCTGGTCATTCATCATGCGTTCGATTTCGCGGCGGTCTTTGTCGGCGACGTCGTCGAGAACGCCAAGGGAGTTTGCCTGCATGGCAAGACGGAATCCGTTGCCCTGGGCGGACTCGGGATCGAAGTTGACATCGCCGCTGAAGGAGCGAATGCCGATGCGGGGATTATGTCCCATTGCAGAGAGCAAGCCGCTGGCGAACGCCTGAACGGTGAAGCGGCTGGAGCGGGCATCGATGACGTAATGAAGAAGGCGAGGCTGGGTGCTTTCCATAATCGAGTCGCGATCCGGCGGGCTCGCTTCCGCGGAAGGAACGGGCCTGTGCGGTGAATGGGCGGTTCACATGGCGCGCAGTTTTAGATAGCGCTGCAGGTCGGGAAGGACAGTGGAGGCGAGGTCTCCCACGCCGAACCGCGACATATAGCGGCGAATGGAAGGGTTGGAGAGGATCAGTCCCGCGCCGAAGACCACCAGGGCAACGCCGCCCAGCATGTAGAGGGTTTCTTTTTCGTGACTGCTTCCGTTGGCGTACGGTTCCATCAACTCGAGTGCCATTTCAATCCTCCTTCATTCCGACGTTTGCGGCACGCCTGACTCGTTCAGGAGCCGTCTGAGCAGGTCTTCTGTGAGGCGGACAGCCTCTTCGACGGCGGCTTCGACGGGTTGGCTCAGTCCCATGAATCCTTCGTCGCCGCCGAGAAAGGCGGGCTCGCAGCCCACGAGCAGGACCCGGTTGAGCGAGCCGTTCATGGCGTGGGCCATGCGCAGGACGTTGAGGGGATGCATGCCGTGCGGTTCGACGAACTGGCCGGCGGCGGTGGTGAAGTCTTTGGGATCGGGCTCGACCACCGAGACGGTTCCGGGCGGCTGACCATGCGGGTAGGCGTCGATGAGGATGGTGGTCTCGTAGCCATCCTGCAGGGCATAGGCGAGGTCGAGGCCGCGCACTCCGAAGTCGACGCAGCGCACGCCATTGGGGAGGCCGCGGAGCATGAGCCGATTCACCACTTCGACGCCGAATGCGTCGTCGCCGAGAAAGATGTTGCCGATGCCGGCGACGAGGATTTGCCGGCGGGCGGTTTTGCGGGGCGTTTGTAGCTGGGTGGGGGGTTGATCGGGGATTTGTTCGGGCTGGGGGAGCAACTCGAGTTCGGCGGGGGTGAAGAAAAAACGGTGTCCGGGCTGGCGCATCATGCCGAGGTCGCGGCCGGGGTCGTCGTCGAGAACGACGCAGACGTGCGCGGCGCCTTCGTAGTCTTCTTCGATGCTTTCGATGCTTGCGATCTGCCCGCGCAGGGCGAGGTCGAGGATGTCGCCGCCTTCTTTGGGATGAAGGCGGACGCGATCGCCGACGCGGGCCGCGGCTCCAGCAATGAGCACGGAGCCGGCGCCGGTTTTATCTTCGAGGAGATTCCATTCCCATTCGTTCATAGCGTCTCCCCGGAGATTGGAGTGAGGCCGCGCATGATGCCGTGGAGTTTCATGAATTGCTCTTCGGGCATGTTCTCGGTGCGTTCGAGGATGCCGCGGGTGCGGTCGTCGGATTGGCGCATCTCGCGTTTCTCGTCGTCGGTGAGGGTGAGGATGCGCAGGGAGAGGATTTCGTCGATTTCGGTGGAGTCGAAGAGATTGCCGGCGCTTTCGGGGGCGATCTGCGGGTAGTCGTACAGGATGATGGGGGAGGACAGCATGGTGGCGGGGCCGTTTCCCGCGAGGACGGGCCAGGTGCCGATGTTGCGGCATCCGGCGGCGAGATCTTCGCAGCCGGGCGGAGGCTCGAGGAGGGAGAGAAACTCGCCGTCTTCGGCACCAAGGATGGTGTGGGCAGAGAGCAAAGAATAACTGAGGACCGCCTCGCGGCTGGTGGGATCGGTGGTTGCGATGGCGGTGGAATTGTGGACCTGGACGCTGATTTTGAGGACATCGTCGCGGCAAGTGTTGGAATGAATCTGGATGGACCCCTGCAGGGTTTCCCAGGAGCGAGCGATGATGCCGGCGGGATTTCCATGCGCGTCGCGCAGATATTCCCAGGTGTCGCCGCTATCGAGGCGAAAGGGCAGCGAGGTTTGGGCAGATGAATGCGGGTCGAAGGAAGCGCAGGTCACTTCGCGTTCCATCGCCTCCTGCCAGGGTCGATAGACACGGCCATCGACCTCAAGGCGTTCGACTGGTTCGAAGGCGGGCTTTTGATCCGCAGGGGTTTCAGTGGAGTCGAGAAGCTTGCCGATGGAGCGCCCCACGAGCTGGAGGAAGCGGATCTTGATGACAAGGCGCGTGGAGGGTGTGGCGCGGAGCAGGCATTCGGTCTGCATGGAGTAAGGGTCGGTGCCTTGCTGCTGTGCGCTCCATGAAGGGGGATAGAGCACGCCGAAGTTCCAGCGCTGCCGGTTTTTTACGGAAGAAGGCCGGTAGGGATAGAGCATGTATCCCTCGTAGAGGACGGCCTCGCCGATCTTTTCAACCGGACTCAGGTTCACGACTTCACCGCCGCTTCGCTGTCGAGAACGTGCTCGAGGGCCTGTTCCCAGGTGGGGATTCCATGCTGGACTTTGTAGCGATAGATGCGTTCGAAGACGTCGCGGTGGAGGTTGATCCACACGCTGTTGGGATAGTAGGTGTCGCGCATCTCGCGCCATAGTTTGAGGGGAAGCTTGTAGCGGGCTTCCTGTTCCCAGGAGATGGGCGCGACCTGGAGCGAACTGTCGGCGGAGGCGTAGAAGACGGTTCCGCTGAAGAGCAGGAGGAGGGGGATATCTCCATCGTCGAGGCCTTCGAAATACTTGGTGGCGGCGACGTTGAAGTCGAAGCTGCAGGGGATCTGGAGGTCGACGACGGTGGTTGCGCCATCGAAGCCGGGAACGACTACCGAAGCGTTGGTCCAGAGCATGCTGCGCAGGGTCTGGCTCCAGCGGTCGGGGGTGCCGAACAGATCGAGGAGGCGCTGCTGCTCTTCGGGGACGTAGCGGCGGCGGGCTACTTCGAGCTGAACCTGGCAGCGCAGAGCGACCGTGTGGACGGTTTCGCCGGGGGTCGCGTTCTTGACGTGCAGCTGCAGGGCAATCATGGGGACGGCGGCGAAGGGCACAACGGCGGCCGACTCGACAGCAAAGCTCAGGTCAGGCAAGGCGGCCTCCGGGGACGGGTTCGGACTTCGATTTCAATTCCGAGAAGAAGCGGCCGATTTGTTCCCACAGCTCGTTGCCGCCGGAAAGGCCTTTCCAGTTGGAGCGGATCAGGCCGACCAGTTTGTAGCACTCATCCATGGGGGCGAAGTAGTACTCGGGCTCGCCCATGCCGCGGGCATGGCCGACGCGGTTGACGAGCAGGGCCTCGATGTCGGGGCGCAGGCGATGGAGGATGGGATTGTTCTCCGCGATTTCGCTCCAGGCTTCGAGGGGTAGGAGGGACTCGACCGCGCCGGCGGGGCTGGGGTAGAGGGCGATCATGCGGTTTTCGATACTCGATCGAAACAGAAACGCCATGTTGATGGGGATGAGGAGGCTTTCCCACTGTCCGTCGGACATATCGAAGCCGATGAGGCGGCGAGGGTTTCTCGATACGCGCTTGTAGCGGGACCGCTCCATGCCATCGAACAGGGTGGCGCAGGCATCGCAGGCGCACACGATCTGCCGGGAAGCGAGCTCGACGAGGTGAGGATGATCGTGGCCCAGTCCCTGGCTGCAGAGCTCGCAGAACTCCACGGCGCGGGTTGCGGACTTGCGAGCGCGCGTGAATTGCCGCAGGGCTCCGAAGGCCTGTTCATAGCCCAGCGTCGACTCTTCAGGCACGGGTTGTCCTTTCCGCGGCGCGACGAGCGGGGTTCAATCGTCACCTCCGGCGTGACTGCTGGAAGAGGCCGCTGCGAGGTTGTGTCCCGCGAGGCTCTGTCCGAGTAAGGTCTCGACGGAGACGAAGCCAACCGGCGAGGGCTCTTCGAGGCCGAGGACTTCAAGGGAGGCCACGTCTGGGGCGTATTCGTAGACGGTATCTTCGACGATGGCGCGCAGATCCCTGGCGGATGAAGAGCAGCTGTGGCTGGTGGAGGTGAGCTGAATCTGAACGGCGCCCGCTTCGATGCGCACGAGATCAACGCTGCAGGCCAGCTTGCGAATGCGGGGACGCATGTGGTCGATGGCCTTGCGGACGCGGGTTTCGAGGTCGTCGGGGTGAAGCGAATAGAGCAGGAGCAAGCCGCTGACGGTGGGGTCGCGCGCGAGGGTGTCGATGATGGCCGGTCCGTCCGGCGCGGATTCGAAGACGATTTCCATCATGCGTTCAAGGCCTGCGCCGTGGACGTCCATCAGCAGCTGCACGACTTCCTTGCACGCGGTTTTGTGGGGGCCGTCGGGGAGCTGTTCGAATTGCGCGATCAGCTTGCCGAGCTGACGAATCTGATCCTGAAATGTATCGCCGTGGGTCACGTGTCTCCTGACGGGGCGGGGATTCTGCGGACCGGACGCAGGTGCGCCGGCCCGCAGCCTGGTTGGCAGAGAGGCTTACGGTTGAATTCCGAACATCGGGGAGTGATGGGTCTCGAGGACCTTGCCATTGCCGAGGTACATGTGGACGCCGCAGGGCAGGCAGGGGTCGAAGCTGCGGACGGCGCGCATGATGTCGATGCCCTTGAATTTGTCGGGGCCATTTTCCTCGAAGATGGGCGTGTTCTGAACCGCGTCTTCGTAGGGTCCGGGGGTGCCGTAGATGTCGCGGGGGTTGGCGTTCCACGGTGTGGGTGGGTAGGGGTGGTAGTTGGCGATCTTGCCGCCGCGGATGACGACGTGGTGGGAGAGGACGCCGCGCACGGCTTCATGGAAGCCGCAGCCGATGGCTTCTTCGGGGACCTTGAATTCGTTCCAGGTGCGGGTGCGTCCGGCGTGCAGTTCGGCGAGGGCCTGTTCGGCGAAGTAGAGCGCGGCGGCGGCGGCATAGGCCTGGAAGTAGGTGCGGGCGCGATCGCGTTCGATGGCGTTGGACCACTTGGGAATTTTCCATTCGAATTCGACTTCGGGGAGCGATGTGGTTTTGGGGAGATAGATCTTGACGCTGTGACCGGTGGCCTTGAGGTAGCCAATGTCGACGATGCCGGCGAGGGCGGTGGCCCAGAAGCGGGCGATGGGTCCGCCGCCGGTGTCGAGCGCGAGGTAGTCGCCGGTGCGCTGATCAAACCAGCGCGGGGACATCACCCAGGTGTATTTGTCTTTGAAGTCGCGCCGCTGGGGTTTGGGGAAGGTGCTCTGGTTCCAGGGATGGCGCTGGTCTACCGGATTGCCGAGGGGATCCTTCTGCACGAAGGTCTGGGCGTTTTGCCAGTCGTCGTAGTAGGAGCTGCCGAGAAGGATGCGGATGTTGAGATTGATGTCGACGAGACTGGTGGTGACGAGTTGGCCGTCGACGACGACGCCGGGGGTGACGTACATGGCGCGGCCCCACTCGGCCATTTTGGCGTAGGTGTAGTCGCAGACGTCGGGGTTATTGAAGGATCCCCAGCAGCCAAGCAGGATGCGGCGGCGCCCTACTTCTTCATAACCGGGGAGGGCCTCGTAGAAGAAGTCGAAGAGGTCATCGTGGAGGGGGACCACCTTCTTCATGAACTCGACGTATTTCATGAGGCGCACGATGTAGTCGGTGAACAGCTGCACGGTGGGCACCGTGCCGACGCCGCCGGGATAGAGGGTGGAGGGATGGACGTGACGGCCCTCCATGAGGCAGAACATTTCGCGGGTCATGCGGCTGACCTGGAGGGCTTCGAGATAGAAGGCGCCGGTGAAGGGATTGAGGGCCTTCATGATGTCGCCGATGGTTTTGAAGCCGTGGAGTTCAGTGTGCGGCGCGGCGGTCTTCTCGGCCTTTTCCCAAACGCCGGGATTGGTCTCCTTGACCATTTTTTCGCAGAAGTCGACGCCGACGAGGTTGTCCTGGAAGATGTTGTGATCGAACATGTATTCGGCGGCCTCGCCGAGGTTGACGATCCACTCGGCCATGGCCGGGGGGCGGACGCCGAAGGCCATGTTCTGCGCATAGGTGGCGCAGGTGGCGTGGTTGTCGCCGCAGATGCCGCAGATGCGGCTGGTGATGAAGTGGGCGTCGCGGGGGTCTTTGCCTTTCATGAAGATGCTGTAGCCGCGAAAGATGGAGGAGGTGCTGTGGCACTCGGCCACTTTGCGCTTGCCGAAGTCGATCTTGGTGAAGATGCCGAGGCTGCCCACGATCCGGGTGATCGGATCCCAGTTCATCTCTACTAACTGGCTTTTGCCCGCAGCTTCTTCAGCGTGCGTGGAGGTAATGGTCCCCATCGTCGTTTCTCCTTGTTGCGGTGTTAGTAGGAATTGTTGTGGTAGCCGGTGGTGAGTTCAGGCCGCGGGTGGCGCCACTTGGGCTCTTTGTTGACGGTGGCGTTGGTCAGGCTGCGCAGGCCGCGGATGGCTTTGCCCCAGCCCTGGACCGCCGTGGTGGACATCTTGGCGCCCGGGGGCTCATCCATGAAGGGCATGAACTTGTCGGGAAAGCCGGGCATGGTGCAGCCGATGCAGATGCCGCCGACGTTAGGGCAACCGCCGATGCCGGCCATCCAGCCGCGCTTGGGGACGTTGCAATTGACGACCGGGCCCCAGCAGCCAAGCTTGACGATGCACTTGGGGGAGCTGTAGGTGGTGGCGAAGTCGCCTTGTTCGTAATAGCCGGCGCGGTCGCAGCCCTCGTGGACGGTTTTGCCGAACAGCCAGGTGGGCCGCAGCTGATCGTCGAGGGGGATCATGGGGGCGAGGCCGGCGACCTGGTAGAGGAGGTAGAGAACCGTCTCCATGAAGTTGTCGGGCTGCACGGGGCAGCCGGGGACGTTGACGATGGGGAGGCCGGCCTTGGATTTCCAAGCCCAGCCGAGGTAGTCTGCCAGTCCCATGCAGCCGGTGGGGTTGCCCTCCATGGCGTGGATGCCGCCGTAGGTGGCGCAGGTGCCGCAGGCGATGACGGCGAGGGCCTTGGGGGCGAGGCGGTCGATCCACTCGTTGGTGGTGATGGGCTGGCCGGTATGCGGGTCGGTTCCGAAGCCAGCCCAGTAGCCTTCTTTTTTAATCTTCTCGTTGGGGATGGAGCCTTCCACGACCAGCACGAAGGGATCGAGGCGGCCCAGTTCCGCTTCGTACCAGAATTTCATGAAGTCGTCGCCGACCTCATAAGCAAGGACCGGATTGTGCAGGTGGACTTTGGGCAGCCCGGGGATCGCGCCGAGCAGCACATCTTCGATGCTTGGCTGGGTGGCCGCGGTAATGGAGACCGAATCGCCGTCGCAACCCAGGCCTGCCGTGATCCAGAGAATGTGGAGTTCGGCGACGGCGGGTTTTTTCTGCGTAACTCGGCCATAAGGAACTGCTTCTGGCGTCATGATCGGGGATCTCCTTTTTCAGGCGTCGGCGGACTTCGATGGGCATACCGCAAGAGCGGGTCTGGCTCGATAGGGTCCGGTGGAGGAGCGGGTGTCCAGCCGGAAGTCAGACGCGAGCGGGCGCGGAAGTTTTACGGCAGCTTCCGCCTCGGAGAAACGCTGATTGAGCGAGACCTCTGTTGAAACCACGGGTGAATCCAGCGTTCTGTCTTTCTTGCGGCCTGATCCGCGGACAGCGGGAAGCGGGCAGGCGCTTCTCCTTTTAAAAAGACAGAGGGGAAATCGCTTTCATCAAACGTTGCCATCCGAACAGATGGCCAAGAGGGGTGGCAAGCGGGACCGACCCTATTCTCCCCTCGTACTTTTGGCACCGAAAGCATAGGGTTTTCCCCGATTCGGGCGGCCGCCGCAGCGGCTCGCTGGCCGGCCTGGGAAGGCTGTAAGCTCAGGGGGCGAGGTTTGGTGTCTGATGATTGATTTTTGGCGCGGACGTGGCCTGTTACCTGGACTTGTTATCGCAATATTTTTATGCCCGGCGTTTTCGCTGTGGAGCCAGCAGCCGTTGCAGACGCTGCTGGTGGGGGTGGACCGCCGCACGGTGACCAGTCTCGATGGGGAGTGGCATTACCTGGTCGACCAGTCTCCGGCGCGCGCGCTTTATACAGCGAGCGGGGAGATCAACGACAAGTCCTACGCGCTGAACGAGCACCCCAACATCGTGGGCAAGCACAACCAGGAATACGACTTTGCCACCGCGCCTACGATCAGGGTTCCGGGGGACTGGAATACGCAGGTGCCGCAGCTGTTCAACTATGAGGGCGTGCTGTGGTATCAGCGTGACTTCGAAGCGACGCCGAAGCCGGATACGCGCACGTTTCTGCATGTGGGCGCGGCCAACTATCGTTCGCACGCGTGGGTGAACGGGAAGCGCGTCTGCGATCACGAGGGCGGCTATACGCCGTTTGACTGCGAAGTGACCGGGGTGCTGCACGCGGGCACGAACTTCGTGGTGATCGCGGTGGATGCGACGCGCATGCAGGACGGGATTCCGTCGGTCGGCATCGACTGGTTCAACTACGGCGGGCTGACGCGGGATGTTTCGCTGGTGACGGTGCCGCGGGCATTCATTGACGACTACGACGTGCATCTGGCGCACGGGGCGAGGTTCGACCCGGAGAACCGGGAGATCACGGGGTATGTGCATGTGGTCGATGCGCCGGCGGGGACGGCGGTGAGCATCGAGATTCCCGAGGCGGGAGCCAAGACTACGGCGGTGACGAATGCGGAAGGCATGGCCTCGTTCAGCGTGAAGGCGGGCCAGCTGACGCTGTGGTCACCGGGCACGCCCAAGCTGTACAAGGTTCACCTCAGCGCGGGCGAAGACGGGCTGACGGACGACATCGGGTTTCGCGATGTGCGGGTGGAGGGGACGCGGATTCTGCTCAACGGCAAGGCGGTCTTCCTGGAGGGCGCGAACATGCACGCGGAGGCTCCGGTGAGAGGAGGCCGCGCCAACAGCGACCAGGATGTGAGCACGATCTTCGGGTACTTGAAGGAACTGCATGCGAACTTCGTGAGGCTGGCGCATTATCCGCACGATGAGCGGATGGAGCGGGAAGCGGATCGCGACGGCATCATGGTGTGGTCGGAGATTCCGAACTGGCAGAACATTTCGTTCAGCAAGCCGGAGGTGTATGCGAAGGACGTGGCGATGTTGAAGGAGATGATTCGGCGCGATCGCAATAAGGCGTCGGTGATTTTGTGGTCGGTGTCGAATGAGACGCCCAACAATCCGGCGCGCACGAAGTTCCTCACGGACCTGGCCAACGAGGCGCGCAAGCTGGACGGGACGCGGCTGATCACGTCGGCGATCATCGGGCCGAAGGCGAATGGGATGGAGATGGTGAACGACGATCCGCTGTGCGATGCGCTCGACGTGGTGGGGCAGAACGAGTATGTCGGCTGGTATGAGATGACGCCCGAAGACGCCGACAAGATTCACTGGACGCTTCCGCAGAAGCCGGTGCTGATGAGCGAATTCGGAGCCGAAGCGAAGGCCGGCAATCATGGCGCGACCAACCAGCGCTGGACCGAGGAGCAGCAGGTGTTTGTGTTTGAGCACCAGTTTGCGATGCTGCGCAAGATCCCGCAGCTCAGGGGCGTGACTCCGTGGATCCTGATGGACTTTCGTTCGCCGACGCGTAATATCCCCAAGCTGCAGGATGGCTACAACCGCAAGGGACTGGTGGCGGAAGACGGGCAGAAGAAGCAGGCTTTCGGGCTATTTCAGAAGGCGTATGCGGAGCACTCGGTGGGCAAGGCCGAGTAGGTTGGCGAGTTGAGTTCTAGAGGCGCAAACGGACGCCGAGGCGGGTGAGCAAGCCGCTGACGGCGAGAATGAACGCGGTGAAGATAACGCATCTTACGACGCCGGGCACACCGTAGTTGAAGTGCAAGTCGAAGTAATGAATGCCCGCTGCGACGAGGATGTAAAACCAGAAGTCGGGGAGCAGGTAAGTGGTGAGGGTGTTGGCGCCGGCGGGCCGGACAAACGCGGCCCATGCGGTCTTCTTTCTGACATCGCAGACCCAGTAGAGGGCGGTGAAGAGGAGCACCGCGGCGCCGATGCTGTAGAGGCTCCAGGTGGGCGTGGCCCTGATTTTGGAGATGCCGAGGGGGGTGAGGATCCAGGCCGCGATCAGCGAAAGGATCCCGAAGGAAAGGCCGAGCAGGGTTTTGTGGGCAAGCGCCTGCCAGCGATGGTTGCCGAGAAAGATCACCGAGGTGACGATTCCCGCGAGGGTGATGGCGGCCATGGCTCCGTTGCTGAACGGCCAGACGAAATAGGGAAGATGCTGGGTGAGGGTGAGCCACTTCGCAGTCGTGAGGGCGTTGAATGCGATCATGGCGACGAACAATGGCAACGGGGCCCAGAGCCAGCGGCGGGTGGGGATGTAAAGGATGGCGACGGCGAAGTAGGTGTAGCCGATGAGCCCGAGGATCTCAGGGTAGGAGAAATCGATCCAGGGCGTGTGCGCGGGATTGGGAGCGTGGCGGAAGATGGCGAACATGGCGACGACGAGGGCGAGGCCAAGGATGCGTAGCCCGCGGTGCCATGCGGGGTAGCGTTCGGACTTGCCGTAGTCGTTGAGAAAGAGCGCCCCGCCGGTAAGGGCGATGATGGCCCACAGAGGTGGGCTCACGATCATGCGCGCTGGGTCGCCGCCTTCGGCGTTGGCGATGATGAGGCCGAGGGTCATGAGGCTGGCGGTTCGCAGCGCGACGTGCAGCCACAGGCCAGGCAGCGAGGGATGGCGCTTGAGGCGGCCTGCGATAGCCAGCGGCATGGACAGGCCGACGATGAAAAGGAAGAAGGGAAAGACCATATCGACATAGGTCATGGCATCGATATTGGCCTTCATGTGGTAGTTCCACCAGGGCAGGCCCCTTACATCGGCGAGCTCATTGACGAAGATCATGAGCGTCATGGTGAGTCCGCGCATGACATCGATGGAGGCGAGCCGGGATGTGGTGTTGCGCGCCGCGGCGGGCACCGTTGGCGCATGCACGGTGGTCGTCATTTGGTACCGCTTTGCGAACTGGAGCGGTGGTTAAGCCCGTCGTTGACGGCGTTGAGGAGTGATCCGGTTGGGTCGCTCTCATAATCCCAGAACATGATGCCCGCGAGCTTATGGGTCAGCACGTATTGGCATTTCAATCTCAGCGACTCAGGGTCGTCGTAGGTGGCGAAGACCTGTTTTGGCGCGTTGTAGAGGTAGGGAACTCCAGCAACGGGATCCCAGTAGCGGAGAAAGCCGTTCTTCAGCATGGCGTCCGGTCCTTCGCTGAAGGCGGCATCGCTGTGCGGAATCTCTTTGCCGGATTGAAACAGCCCGTGGTTTATATCGGGGACCTGGCCCCAGACGTGGGCGTAGAAGGGTACACCGAGTACGATCTTGGACGCCGGGACGCCGGCGCGCTCATATTGCTGAACTGAATTGTCGGCGGAGATTTTCTTAGGGTCGGCGGGATTTATGTAAAGGGGAGCGTGGTGGCCGGTGACCGCATCGGAACTCGGCTCGTAGTAGTCGTATGCCATCAGGTTGACGGTGTCGAGATACATTTGGACCTTGTCCATCTCGGTATGAGCAAGAAACTCCGAGGATGCTCCGGCCGCGACGGTGAGGTAGAGGCGGCGATGGAGCTGCTTTTCCAACTTATTAAACTGCTGGCGGAGTTCCTTGAGCAGCAGCGTGTAGTTTTGCTTGTCTTGGGGGCGGAAGTGATTTTCCGCGCCGGGCAATCCGGGGTATTCCCAGTCGACGTCGAGCCCGTCGAGCTGATGGCGAGTCACGAAGTCGACCACGCTGGCGATAAAGATGGCGCGGCTTTGACTGGAGAGGGCCGTGTCGGAGAATGGGCCGGACCATAGCCAGCCGCCGACACTTACGAGGACCGTCAGGGAGGGGTTCTGGTGCTTCAATGCGACCAGGGAAGCCAGGTTCTGATCGTCGTTAGCGAAGCCGTTTACGATACGGCCGTCCTTGATATTGGCGAAGGCGTAGTTGATGCGGGTGAGCCTTTGCGCGGCGATCTCTCCATCGCGGAGGGCGGCGTCCTGGGGAAAGACGTAGGCGACGATAGCGGGGCCAGTGGCGGAGAATGCCGGGCAACACCAGATGAGCGCGAACAGGAGAGCATTCGCAGAGATCAGGGTTTTCGACCTGGTGATCAGCCTCGAACGCATTTGCGCCACGATTGGCAGAAGTTGACTCGTTCTGGATTGACGGTAAATCGGATTCGCAGCGGGCATTGTCGAAGGCGTTTGCCAAGTGTATCAGGCAAAGTTCTGGTACAGCGCCGGTTCCTGGTCGGCAGCGCTTTGGAGCGCGCAGGATAGGGCGGGGGCGAGCGAACCTGGCGAGAAGGAAGGCTTGTTGGCCGCGGTTGTCAGGGCGTTTCCGGGGTGATTTCCGGCCGCAATATCCACCGGCGGCGGCGATCAGTCCCCTGCTACGCTAGTCGCTTATGGGGCGCATTCGAGTTCTGTCTGACCAGGTGGCCAACCAGATCGCCGCGGGCGAAGTGGTGGACCGTCCTGCGTCGGTGGTCAAGGAACTGCTGGAGAACGCGCTTGATGCGGGCGCGCAGCGCATCCGCGTGGAGGTGGAAGCGGGCGGGCGGCGTCTGATTCGCATCACCGACGATGGTCAGGGCATGAATCGTGACGACGCGCTGCTGGCGTTTGAGCGCCACGCGACCTCCAAGCTGCGCACCGCCGAAGACCTGCTGGCCATTTCCACGCTGGGGTTCCGCGGGGAGGCGCTGCCGTCGATCGCATCGGTGGCGCGGGTCACCCTGGAAACGGCGACCCGGGACGAGGCGATGGGAACCCTGGTAGAGATCGCCGGGGGCAAGATCCTGCGGGTGGAAGATGCGGCGCTGCCGGGCGGCACTACGCTGACGGTGGCGGATTTGTTTTTCAATACACCGGCGCGGCGGAAATTTCTGCGCGCGGAGTCGACGGAGCTGGCGCATGTGGCGGCGCTGGTGACGCATTACGCGCTGGTTCATCCGGAGAAGCACTTCGAGCTGGTGTCGGCGAGCCACACGCTGGTTTCGGCGCCTCCGGTGGCGCGGACGGCGGAGCGGATCTACCAGATTTTCGGCAAGGAGACGCTCGGCCAGCTGCTGCCGGTGGCGGCGGAACTGCCGCTGGACCATGCGGGATTGCCCGCGCCTCCGCCCTGGAAGCGCGATCCGGATGCGCCAACGGTGGCTCCGGGGGCGCTGCGGCTGACCGGGTTTTACTCCAAGCCGGAACTGCAGAAGCTCAACCGCAATTCGATCTATACATTTGTCAACAAGCGACTTATCCGCGACCGGCTGATGATGCACGCGATCACCGAGGCTTATCGCAACGTGATTCCGCCAACCTGCTTCCCGGTGGTGCTTCTGTTTCTGGAGATGCCGCCGGAGGAGGTGGACGTGAACGTGCATCCGGCCAAGACGGAGGTGCGCTTCCGGCAGCAGACGGTGATTCACGATTTTGTGCGGGACAGCCTGCGTACGGCGCTGGTGAAGGCGCGACCGGCGGCCGAGTTCCTGGCGGCCATCGACGCGGCGGCCAACGCCAGCCCGTCGCTGATGCCGCCGGCGACCTCGCCGCTGCCGGGCTCGCCCGATTCGGGACGGGCCGGCGGGATGTCCGGGATGGAGGGAGCTGTGGCATGGGGATCAGTCACGGCCGGTTCGGCGACCTCGGGGGGAACGCTCGATGTGGGGGCGTTGACGGAGACCTTTCCCGAGGAGAGCGGGGCGGGCGAGTCGGGCGCGGTCGGGTTCGGGCTGACACCGCCGGCGCTTCCGCCGGTTCCGCAGAAGCTCCCCTTTGAGATTGCGGGCCTTGGGGGGGCTAACGGCTGTGTTTTCAGCCTGGGGGCCGTGGGGAACGGCGCGAGCGGGACCGCCCTGGGCACATCAGAGGTGGAGGCCGAGCAGGCGACCCGGAACCTGAATCATCTTGGCTCGCTCAGGGCGATGGGCCAGCTGAGGGAGTCCTTCATTCTCGCTTCGGGCGAAGGCGGGCTGTGGATCATCGACCAGCACGTGGCGCATGAGCGCGTCCTGTTTGAGAAAATCCTGCGTGAGAGGGACGTAGAAAATGTGCAGCGCCAGCGCCTGCTGATGCCGCTGCTGGTGGACCTGAAGCCGGCCCAGATGGTCGTTTTCGCGGAAATTGCCGAGGAACTGGAACGCAACGGTTTCGAGGTGGAACCCTTCGGTCCTCATACACTTGCGGTCAAGGGGGCGCCGGCGGGGCTGGAGGGGGCGGAACTTGAGCGGACCCTGACCGAGGTGATCGAACAGTCCTCCGCCGACCCGAGCGAAGTGGTTCAACCGCAAGGACTTAAGGTGTTGCGGTCGCGGATCGCGGCGTCCATTGCCTGCCATGCTGCTATCAAGGTGAATACCCCTCTTGACCCGCAACGTATGGAGTGGCTATTGTTGGAACTTGCTAAAACGGAGCATCCGACAAGCTGCCCGCATGGACGTCCAATCGCTTTGCTGTATTCTTGGAAAGAGATACAGCGGGCCTTCCACCGAATCTAGTGGTCTGAAGCGCCGGTTCTCCACGCGGAGATGCGACCGGTAGTCTTGCGAGCCAGGGACAATGTATCCCGCAGCTGTAAAAAATGAAGTCGACGGGATCGTCGACCTTTCGGACAGGCACAGACACGACGCAGAATCGTTGGTTTTGCTGTAACGCCAAGCCTGGAAAAGAGGTTCTTCTTTGACATCGGAGCAATTGGAATTAGCGCGCGCCGAAAGGATGCGGCAGAACGGGCACGGGGCGCTCACGCTTGAGGATGCCCGCACGTGGATGGAAGAAACCGGGTTGTGCCTCTTCCTCCCCAAGCGGCAATTTTCATCCTCACTGGCCCCTTCATTTACAGAGGCCGTCGCAGGCCGGCAGAGCGCCACCCCGGAGCCTGCCCAGATCGCTATCGCTGAAGATCTTCTGGTGCGCCTGGAGCGCGATGGGGTCGCGGTCCGGCTTAATCTTCTGGGCCAGCCAGGCGAACAACCCGACTACGTGGTGGCCGCCTGGGTGCTGCCATACGTGTATGCATTGCGCGGCGACCGCGACTGGCGCCGCAGCCCTCAACTCACTGGATCCAGACAGGTTTCTCCTCTTGCCATTCAGGCTTACAAGCGCCTGGAGGCGGGCGACGCGACGGTGTCGGAACTGACCCGGGCGCTGGGCCGCGAGGTTTCGGAGATGGCGGTATTGCGCGCCATTACCGAGCTGTGGCAGCAGCTTCGGATCATCCCGGTGGTTTCGGCCCCCGGGCAGCCGGCACAGTGGCAGCTGCTCCGCCATCGCTATCAGAAAGCTATCGCCGAGGGGGCATCGACCTCGCAGGTGACGGCGATTTCGGTTCTGGCTTCGATCTACCTGCAGGCGGTGATCGCCGCCAGCATGGAAGAGGTGGAGATTTTCCTGTCGCCGCTGACGGCGCGCAGCAAGATACGGGAAGTCATCCGCGGGCTGGTAGCCACACGCCAGGTGCACACGCTCACCCTGGGGCATGCTCCGCATTACTATGTGGCGGGCACCCTGCCTGAGTTTGCTCCTGCGACTTCGGTCTACGCCAGTTCCGCGATCTCCGGTTCGGGCTACTTTGCACGGTTTCAGGATCACGACGACAGTTATCCCGAGCCTAACCATTCTCACCCGTTGCGCAAGCCGGAACCCGCTGAGCCCAAGGAAGTAGAGGCGTACGCGCAGGAATCTGGCCCGGCCGAGATGCAGCCGGCCGAGCATGCTGCCAGCGCGGCGAATCACACCGCCAACGGGAGCGCCAAGTCTGGGGCCCGCGCGCACCGCAGCCGTCCGGCTCCGCACGCCCGGGATCGAAAGATGGCATCAGGGGGGAGCAATGGCCGGCCCGCACGGCGTCCGCAGGACGCGCGCCCGTCGTCCAATCGTTCCGCAAACGGCAGCCGGCCTGCTTCGTCGAGCGACCGCTGGACTCCGTCGCCGGCTAAAAACGGGAATGGAAACCATGCCGCGGCGGCACGGAATGGCAACGGTCATGCCGCCAAGCCGGCAAGCGGGTCATGGGGCAAGCGCAATGGGAGTGACGGATCGGCGACCAGTTCTAAGACAGGCACGTCGACCCGGCCGACCGGCCTGACGCGCAGCAGCAGCGCGCCGCGCAAGGATGCCCGCACCGAAGCACGGAACGCGAGGAGCAGCCGCAAGCCGGCGCTGACGGCCGGAGCCAAGGCCGGAAACAGCAAGCGCTTCGGCTTTACCGCGCGTCCGAAGCAGGGGACCAAAAAACGGGGATGAGCGAAGAGGAAAGTGCTCAGTCGCCGCCCCTTAGCAGCCGCAGGATCATCGTCGCCATCGACGGTCCGGCAGGTGCCGGGAAGAGTACCATTGCCCGGCACCTGGCCCGCCATTTCGGATTGATCAACCTCGAGACCGGGGCAATGTACCGCGCTTTCGCGCTGAAGGGACTGCGGGCAGGAGTTTCGCTCGACGATGCTGCAGGCCTGGAGAAGCTCTCGGGCGAAACCGATATCCGGCTAGAGACGGACTCCGACGAGAACCGGGTTTTGCTCGACGGCGAGGACGTAACGGGCTTGATTCGCAACCAAACGGTCACGGACGCGGCCTCACGCGTCAGCGCAGTACCGGTGGTCCGGGCCTGGATGGTGCGCCAGCAGCAGCGGCTGGGCGAGCAGGGCGGAGTGGTCATGGAAGGCAGGGACATCGGGACGGTGGTGTTTCCCCACGCCGATGCCAAGATTTTTCTGGACGCGGCACCCGAGGTTCGGGGGATGCGGCGGTTCGATCAACTGGGCTCCAAGCCGGAGCAACAACCTGACGAGGTGATCCGGGATCTTCGGGAACGGGACTACCGGGACCGCCATCGTGCCGATTCGCCGCTCCAGGCCGCGGAAGATGCGGTGCTGTTGGACTCAACCAACATGACGCTGGAAGAAGCGGTTGCGGCCGCCGAGGCGATAGTGGCCGAGCGGCTTTCGCAACTGTCCTGACCGGTGTAAAAGGGAAGAAGGTTACTCGAGAACGTTCAGGCTCCGGGCTGCGGTATTGGCTGGGAGCATCGAAATCAGGGAAATCTGTCTTGCCCAGGGCCCCGCAGTAACTTGTCAGGAATCAACGCAAGGATACAATCGGACTGACTGGCCTGGTCCTTTCCCCCTTTTTTTCCCCGGCAATGAAACAGGAGCCGCAATGCAAAAATACTGCTCAGGTTGCGGGTCGACCCGGTTTCGACTATCCCATTTTCGGCTTGAGGATGTCCCCTGGCTGTTGGTACTTCACTACCCGATCCGGTGCCGCGAATGCTCTCATCGCACCTATGCGTTCGTGGGGTGGTTCGCGGCTCGTGCGCGGCGGAAGCTTCTTGATCTGCGGGCCCGCCGCCGCAATGCGCGGTAGGCTAGCGAACCGGGGCGGGGCCTGGTAACGGAGGCCGCGACCGAGGAAATGCTATAGGCTCGTAAACAGATGGAACTTACTTGCAGCCGGTGTCATCAGGCCGTCCCGGACGAAAGCCGCTATTGCCCAACCTGTGGTCTGCCCCAGCTGGTCTACCCCGACGAAGCCGAATCGGGACAGGCGCAGCCGGAGCGATGGAGTGAGACCGCCCGAGACGCCGGGGCGGTGGATTGGAAGCCGGCGCTACGGGCGGCTCTTCTGCTGGCCCTTCCCGCGGGGCTGCTGTCGTGCGGAGTATCGCCGGTGGGGGTGCTGGGCCTTTTCTGGATGTCGGCGGCGGCGGCGTGGGCGGTGACTATCTACGTCCGTGGTCAGCGTCCGGCATGGATCACGATGGGAGCGGGAGCGCGGATCGGGCTGGTCACGGGGCTGATCGCCGGAGCTTTAGCGATTACGGCCAGTGGCGCGGCCATGTTCATCGAGCGTTTTGCCCTGCACCAGGGGGGCGTGATCGATGCGGAATGGCGGGCGCGCGTGGAGGCCAGCAACCAGCTCACGCAGCAGTTTGCCGCACAGATGGGGGTGCTGGACCAGGCGCAGCTTCAGGCGCAGCGAAGCCTGATGCTTTCGCCCGAAGGCCACGCCGGCATCGAGGCGTTCGGCATGGCCAGCAACGCGGCTTTTCTGCTGCTGTTTGCGGCCGCCGGGGGAGCCATGGGAGCACGGCTGCTGGGGCGGGCGCGACGGCCGGAGATCTAGGCCGCGCCGGCGATTGGGTTCCGGGTGAGTGCCGATCGCGGTTAATCCACTTCTCCACAACTTGCCGCGAAGCGCCGCTGCCTCGTATTATCCGTCGAGAGACAAGCCAACCAAGCAGGAAGCGGCGAGAGACGATTGATGACCAGCGAGCACACCACCCCATCTCTGCGCGTCAAAGGCAGGTTGATGTCGGCCTCCGAAATTGAGCGCACGCTGGTGCGCCTGGCGCACGAAGTGGTCGAGAAGAGCAACGGCAGCGAAGGCCTGGTGTTGATCGGCATCAAGCGGCGGGGTGTGCCGCTGGCGTCGAGGCTGGCCAAGCTGATCTCCGGGATCGAGAAGAAGCCCATCGAAACCGGGGTTCTCGATATTCAGTTTTACCGCGATGATTTGTCCACCGCCGATATTCGGCCGGTGGTGACCCCGGGAGCGCTGGGGTGCGATATCGTGGGTCGCGACGTGGTGTTGTGCGACGATGTTCTGTATACGGGGCGTACCATTCGCGCCGCGCTGGATGCCCTGTTCGATCATGGGCGGCCGCGGCGGGTGCAGCTGGCGGTCCTCATCGATCGCGGCCATCGCGAGCTGCCCATCGAGGCTACGTATATCGGCAAGCGGGTCCCCACCAGTAATCGCGAAATCATAGAAGTGAAGTTTCAAGAGGTGGATCACGATGAGCAGGTGCTGCTTGTCGAGCGAGTGGATTGAGATTCGCGCCTCTGCGCATTCCATTGGCGACTTCCGCGTGCGAAAGAGGGGCTCCGCCCGGTAGTCCGAAGTGTTAAACCAACAGCTCCCGAACCGGGTCGGAGCCCGCGGCTCCGCGTGGATCCGTATGACTGCCAGCGCTGCTCCTGTCCGCCGCAAACTAACCGCTCCTCCCCCGGTCGCGGCTGCTTCTCCCCGTCATCCCGGATCGCTGCTGTCGGTTGACGACCTCAGTATCGAGGCGATCGGCAGCCTGCTGGAGCGGGCTACGGCTCTGGAGAAGCAGGACCCGCTGGCCCGCGACCGGATTCTCGCCAAGCGGCGCGTGGCGCTGCTGTTCTACGAATCGTCGACGCGCACGCGCACCAGCTTCGAACTGGCGGCCAAGAGCCTAGGCGCGGATACGGCGCTGATTTCGAGCCTTTCATCCAGCATCGAGAAGGGCGAGTCGCTGAAGGACACGGGGCTCACTTTGCGTGCGCTCGGCGCCGAAGCGATTATCCTGCGGCACAGTTCTTCGGGCGCGCCGTGGCTGCTGGAGGAGACCACCCAGCTTCCTGTGCTGAATGCGGGCGACGGCATGCACGAACATCCGACCCAGGCGCTGCTGGATCTGCGCACCATCATGGCTCATCTGCGGCCGGGTGTGGAGCGGGTGGCAGCGGATTCACTGAGCGGCACGACCGTGACTATCGTGGGAGACATTCTGCACAGCCGGGTGGCGCGGTCGAACATGCGGCTGCTGCCGCGGCTGGGTGTTCAGGTGGTGCTGTGCGGCCCCAAGGAACTGCTGCCGGAGCTGGCGGCGAGTACCGGTCCCGGAGTCAGGATCGAGCGCGATTTTGAAACCGCCCTGAAGCAGTCGCAGGTGGTGATGATGCTGCGCATCCAGGCGGAGCGGCTGGCGGGCATGCAGCTGGACGTCGAGCAGTACAAGGGGCGCTACCAGCTCACCGGAGAGCGCCTGCACCGGCTGGCTCCCGAAGCGGTAGTGATGCATCCGGGGCCGATTATTCGCGGCCTGGAACTGACGGCGGGCGTGGCCGACGGGCCGCAGTCCGCCATTCTCGAGCAGGTCAGCAACGGGGTGGCGATCCGCATGGCGGTGGTGGAACGGGCGCTGCTCGCCGGTCGGCAGAAGGGAGGCCGCGCATGACGACTCTTGCGATTCGGGGCGGCCATCTGGTCGATCCGGCGGCGGGTGTGGACGGGCTCAAGGACATCCTGCTCAAGGATGGACGCGTGGCGGAGATTGCAGGGCCGGGCAAGCTGAAGGGCGCAAACGGAGCCGAGACGATTGACGCCGAGGGGCTCACGGTCGCGCCCGGGCTGATCGATATCCATGTGCATCTTCGCGAGCCGGGGCAAGGTTACAAGGAAACGATCGCGACCGGGACCGCGGCGGCGGCGGCGGGTGGATTTACAGCGGTGGCGGCGATGCCCAATACCATTCCGGTGAATGACTCGGTCGAGGTCACGCGCTGGATGCAGGCGGCGGAGCGCAAGGCCGCGGTACGGGTGTTCCCGATCGCAGCGGCGACGCGGGGATCCAAGGGCGAGACACTCAATGATTTTGCGGCGCTGAAGTCGGCGGGGGCGGTGGCGGTGACGGACGACGGTCATCCCATTCTCAAGGACAGCATCATGCGTGAAACCCTGGTGGCGGCAACGCGGGCGGGGCTGACGGTGATTCAGCACGCCGAGGATACGCGCATGACGCAGGGCGCCAGCATGAACGCGGGCCCAGTGGCGTTCAAACTGGGACTGCGGGGGATGCCGGTCGAGGCTGAGTCGGGGCTGGTCGAGCGCGACATACGGCTGCTGACCGAGCTGCGCGACAGCCGCGCGCATCTGCACGTCGCTCATACTTCGACCGCCGCCGCGGTGGCCGCGGTGAGACAGGCGCGGCGCAACGGGCTGCGCGTGACGTGCGAAGTGGCGCCGCATCATTTTCTGCTCACCGAAGAGCATGTCGGGTGCTACAACACGCACTTCAAGATGAATCCGCCGCTGCGTTCCGCTGCCGATCGCGATGCGATGATCGAGGCCATCCTTGACGGAGTGGTCGATGCCATCGCCACCGACCATGCTCCGCATGCAATGCATGAGAAGGAAGTGGAGTTTGAGCGCGCGCCCAACGGGATCACCGGTCTTGAAACCGCGCTGGGGCTGTGCGTGCGCTGGCTGCACCGGGAGTGGAAGCTGCCACTGGGGCGGGTGTTGAGCCTGTTGAGCGCGCAGCCCGCCGCGCTGCTGGGGCTGAAGGGACGGGGCACACTTACCGTGGGGAGCTGTGCCGATGTGGTGGTGTTCGACCCCAAGGCGGAATGGACCTATCGCGCGGCCGAGGGCAAATCGAAGTCCAAAAATACGCCGTTTGACGGATGGCCGATGCAGGGACGGGTGCACTGGACGGTCAGCGAAGGGCACGTCGCCTACTCCATACCGGCACAGGGCTGAACCGCAAAGCGGCACGGCGAGCAGGATCCCCGAGTGCACGCAGTAAGATGGCGTTACGCTTTGCGCATCTGTGCGAGGAGTCTCCCCTGTGAAAGCTTTTTCTGGTTTGGCCTCATGGAGTGCCGGACGATTGGTGTCCGGTGTGCGCGTGTCCGGTGTGATCGCGTTGGTGCTCACGGCATTTGTGCAGTGCGTTGCGCAGAGCCCCGCCGAGACAAGGGATCCGTGGCAACCGCAGCTGCACTGGCGGCTGGTGGGGCCATTTCGCGGTGGCCGTACGCGGGCTGCGGCCGGAGTTCCAGGACAGCCGAGCGTGTTCTACGCCGGCCAGGTGGATGGGGGCGTGTGGAAGACCACGGACTCGGGCCGCACCTGGGATCCGATCTTCGACGGGCAGTCGTCGCAGTCGATCGGCGCCATCGCCATTGCGCCGTCCGATCCGAACCTGATTTATGTTGCCAGCGGCGAGGGGCTGCACCGGCCGGATTTGTCCGTGGGTAATGGCATCTATCGCTCGCGCGATGCCGGCAAGACATGGGAACATCTGCCGGGGCTGCGCGACGGGCAGCAGTTTCCGGCTCTCGCGGTCGATCCGCGCGATCCCAACCATCTGCTGGCCGCGGTGCTCGGGCATCCTTACGGGCCCAACGAAGAGCGCGGTATTTTCCGCTCCACCGATGGCGGGCAGAGCTGGCAGAAGGTGCTCTACAAGGATCCGAACACGGGCGGGTCCGATGTGGTGATCGATCCTTCGCATCCGGACGTGGTTTACGCCTCGTTGTGGGAATCGCGGCTGGGCCCGTGGGAAGACGGCAATCAGTACGATGGGACGCACGGCGGCTTGTTCAAGTCCACCGACGGGGGGCAGACGTGGCGGCAGCTGACGAAGGGGCTGCCTGACAACCTGGTTCAGATCAACGTGGCATTGTGCGCGGGAGCTTCGAACCGGCTGTATGCGACGTTGTCCACCACTCACGAGGGGGGCTATGGATCGGGGGCCGGGCTTGGGTTTTACCGCTCCGATGACGGAGGCGAGTCGTGGACCAAGGCCACCGACGATCCCCGTCCGGCCATGAAAATCGGCGGCGGCGATCTGCCGGTGCCGGCTGTCGATCCTAAGAATCCGGACGTGGTCTACAGCGCCAGCATTGTCACGATGCGGTCGACCGACGGGGGCAAGACGTGGGTGAGTTTCCGCGGCGCTCCGGGCGGCGACGACTACCAGAACCTGTGGATCAATCCCGACCATCCCAACATCATTCTGCTGGTTGCCGACCAGGGGGCGCTGGTCACGGAGAACGGCGGAGCGAGCTGGAGCTCGTGGTACAACCAGCCCACCGCGCAGCTTTATCACGTGGCGACCACCAACAGCTTTCCTTACCGCATCTGTGCCGGGCAGCAGGAGAGCGGCTCGGTGTGTATCGACAGCCGCGGCAATGACGGCGCGATCACTTTCCGCGAATGGCATCCCGCGGGCATCATCGAATACGGCTATGCGGCGCCCGATCCGCTGCATCCGGAGATCATTTACGGTGCGGGGCGGACGGAAGTATCGAAGTTCGACAGCGCCACGGGCCAGGTGCAGAACATCACGCCCATTCCGCTGCGCAACCGTGCCTATCGGGCCGACCGGACCGAACCGCTGCTGTTTTCGCCGGTCGATCCGCACCAGCTTTTTTATGCGACGAACGTGTTGTGGAAGACGGGCGATTACGGCGTGAACTGGGAGAAGATCAGCCCCGACCTGTCGCGCGAGCATACGGGCCAGCCGGCATCGCTGGGGCCGCTGCCGCAGAAGGATCAGGACCGGCGGCGGGGGGCGATTTACTCGGTTGCGGCATCGTTCAAGACGGTCGACACCTTGTGGGCGGGGACCGATGACGGCCTGCTCTGGATCACCAAAGACGGCGGCAAGAACTGGAAGAACATTACGCCGGCGGCCATGACTCCGTGGAGCAAGGTGACGCAGATTTCGGCTTCACGTTTCGACGACAACACCGCGTACGTGTCGGTGAGCCGGTTCCGCATCGACGACCTGCACCCGTATATCTATCGCACGCGCGACGGCGGAGCTACGTGGCAGCCGATCGCGGGGGGCCTGCCTGAGGATGCGCCGGTGAACGTGGTCCGCGAAGACCCGGTACAGAAAGGCCTGCTCTATGCGGGCACCGAGACCACGGTGTACTGGTCGAGCGACGATGGGGATCACTGGCAGCCGCTGCAATACAACCTGCCGCATACGTCGATGCGCGACCTGATGGTGCAGGGGGACGACCTGATTGTTGCGACCCATGGGCGCTCGTTCTGGATTCTCGACGGGATTACGGCGCTGCGGGAAGCGGGGAAGTTTGCGACGGCGCGCAGCGAGGCGGTGCTGTTCAAGCCGGGGGAAGCGGTTCGCGCCCGCCGGAGCACATACACGGATACGCCGGTTCCTCCCGACGAGCCGCTGGGCGAAAATCCGCCCGATGGCGCGGTCATCGATTATGCGCTGCCGGATTCGGTGCAGGGGCCGGTCACGCTGGAGATTCTCGACAAGAGCGGGGCGGTAGTCCGCCGCTACGCGAGCACGGACAAGCCGTACGCGACGCGGGAGGAACTCGGCAAACAGCTGATCCCGCTTTATTGGCTGAAGATGCCGGAAACCTTGCCCGGTACTGCGGGCATGCACCGCTGGGTGTGGGACCTGCGCGGGACCACGCCGGTTGCGACCCGTTATGAATATCCCATCTCGGCGGTTCCGCATGCCACGCCGCGCACGCCGGAGGGCCCGCTGGCGCTGCCGGGCGTTTACACGGTGCGACTCACGGTGAACGGGAAGGCGCTTACGGCTCCGCTGATGGTCAGGATGGATCCGCGGGTTCACGCGTCGGAGGCGGATTTGGCCGGCCTTTATGGGCTTGAGTCCCGGCTGGCGGGAATGGTGAACCGGGCTGCGGCGGCGGACCTGGAGGCTCATTCCGCTCACGAGCAGTTCGAAAAGCTGGCGGCCACGGCATCAGGCGACATCAAGGCCGCCGTGGCCGAGGAAGACAAGAAGCTGGGGGCGATCCTCGAAGGGAGCGAGGCGGGGGGCGCCGCCGGTGGGGGCGAGCCTGGACTGGACGGCATCGCCGGCGAGGCGCAGGGACTTTACGCGCAGGTCGGGGGTGCGGATGCCGCGCCGACCGTCGCGCAGCAGCAGGCCAGCCAGCATGCGGCGGAGGAAATGAAGGAAGTGCTGGAGAAGTGGGAGCGGCTGAAGGGAACCGACATTCCGGAGCTGAACCGCAAGCTTAACGCCGCACATCTGCCGGCGCTGAACCTCGAACGTCAGCCTGAAACCATGCCTGAGGGCGGCGACGAAGATTAGTGGCGGAGGGTCCGGGGCTGTTATGCGAAGAAGGGTCGCCGGGTTTTTGTCTGCACAGGGCGGCCCGTTAGTCCGGGGAAGATGTGTGAGCAGGCCTGCGCGGGAAGTCTACTGCGGGGGCTGGAAGGGGATTTCCAAAAGCATTTTCACGAGGCTGGAGAGCTTTTCGAGCTCTTCCATGCTCTCGCGACCGACTGTCCGGCCACCCTCTCCGTGGGCTCCTTCGCTGGCGAGGAAGAGCATGTTGGTGAGGCTCTGGAGGGGGTTATTGATCTTGTGAGCCAGGTCGTTGGCCATGGCGGCGGCGGCAGCGGCGCGCGCCTGCTCGACGAGGAGTTTTTGCTGCTTCTGTTGTCTTACGGCCATGGCGGCAAACCTGGACAGGACCTGCATGGTCTGGCAGTCTTCATCGTCGAAGGCGTCGGGGCGTCCGTGCGCCATGACGAAGATCGTCCCGCGCGTATCGCCCGCCTCCCAAGGGAGGAGAATGCCGTCGGTGACGAGGGGGGCGGTGATTCCCATGATGTCGAAGAACCTCTGTCCCACGCGGAAGACCTGGGGGCGTCCACGTTCGAGGCAGATCCCGCAGGCGCTGGGGTAGCGGGGTAGAACGGCGTCCATAAATGCCGAGTACTCGCCGGCGGTGGCGACCCAGTGGTAGTACCGGTCGTCGGTCCGGTGTTCCCTCTCGATGCTGATGCCGGCGCTGTCGGCGCCGCAGAGCGTCACGCCGGCGTTGACCAGTTCCTGGAGGATGGTGTCGGGCGCTTCGACAAATGCCCGGGCGATGCGTTCCATGCTTTCCAGCTGTTGGGCGGGGGAGTGGGAGCGGCGGCGGCGACCCGAAAATGCGCGCGTGTCCGCGGTGTCTACAACCTGCAGACCAGCGTCGTCGAAGATGATCGCTTCTTCACTCATGGGAAACGGATGATCGCCTTGTTGGAGTTGCGAGATGGTTGAGTCTATTTTACGCGTCGGAGCAGGAAACCGACGGAAATTGACATTGCCAGGGGCGGCGTCTGGCCCCGGAGGGATGGGTGGCGGGTGGGGCCGATTCTGGTCTCGGGCAACGGTGCGCCCCAGCTAAATTGCTGATCCGGTGGGGAAAACAGCAGCCGCACGGCGGGTGGGCTACTGCTGAATTCCGGCGGGTGGTTCGGCTGGGTTCGGTGCTGTCTACTTCTTTCGCGCGTTCAGGGCATCGAGCTTCTGTTTGAGCTGCTCAAGTTTTTGCCCGGCTTCGCCCAGTTTTCCGGCGGCGGTGAGGTGCTGGTAGTCGGCCAGATCGCGGGCGGCGCCTTCGATGAGCCCGTTCAAATCATTGCCAGTGGCGGGAGGTCCGGACTTGCCCTGTGCTCCGCGCTGCGCGTCTTCGGGGGAGGCCGGCTCGGCGGTGAGGGAAGATGCCCCTCCTCCGAATAAGGCACGCAAGGCGGCTTCATAGGTTGATCCGTAAGCGAGGCGATCTTGCACGGCCAGCACCACGAGGCGCATTTCCGGCATGGGGCTGCGCTCGGCCTGGAGGTAGATGGGCTCGGCGTACATCAGGGCTTTGCCGCAGGGAATGACCAGCAGGGTTCCACGGCGGACGTGCGAACCCTGCTGGTTCCACAGGGTGAGTTGTCCGGAGAGCTGGGCGTTCTGGTCGATGCGCGCCTCAATCTGGAGGGGGCCGTCGACGAGGCGGGACTTGGGGAAGTCATAGACCACGGACTTGCCGTAGTTGGCGCCGTCGCTGCGACCGGCGATCCATCCGATCATGTTGTTGCGATTGGCGGGGGTGAAGGGCAGAATCGCAACGAATTCGACGTCCGGCTCCTGGGGCAGCTTCATGAGCACGTAGTTGGGGTCCATGGCCTGGGCGGCCTGCTCGCCGGAGGCTTTCACGCCGACTTCCGAGGCCACCGTCCAGAGGTCTTCGCGGTTGTAGAAGACGGCGGGATCGGTCATGTGATAGAGGCCGTAGACGGCGGCCTGAAGCTTGAGCAGCAACTCGGGATAACGCACGTGGCGGCGCAGGTCGGGAGGCATGGCCGAGGCATCGCGGAACAGGGACGGGAAGAGCCCGCGCCAGGCCGCGATGACCGGATCAGACGGGTCGAACACATAGAAGGTGGTGGCGCCGTTGTAGGCGTCAATGACGACCTTGACGCTGTTGCGGAGGTAGCTGATCTGGCGGTCTTCGAGGCCGTAGTGGGTCGCGTAGGGATAGGTGTCGGCGGTGGTAAATGCGTCGAGGATCCAGGAAAGGCGGCCATCGTCGCCGATCACGATGTAGGGATCGGTGTCAAAGGTGAGAAACGGCGCCAGGGTCTTGACGCGGTCGGCGACGGTGCGGCGCATCAGGAGGCGGCTGGATCCGGTGATGTCGTCGCTGAAGGGAACCTTGGCGAGGTCGCCGCGGTCAAAGGCGATCAGAAGGCGCTGAGCCAGGCCACCCAGCTCGATGCCGCCGGTTCCTTCATACGACGACAGGCTGTTGCTTTCGCCCTGGGGATAGTTGAACTCCTTCTGGCGGGTCTTCACGTACACGTCGGTGTCGGTGAGCTGTCCGAAGTAAATTTCGGGCCGCTTGACCTCGAGGCCGGGAACGGTGCTCTGGATGGGCATGTTGCTGAGGTAGGGAGTGGGGAGGCCTTCGGGGGAGAACCCGTTGACGGGGTTCATGGTGATGCCGTAGCCGTGGGTGTAGATCAGCTTTTCGTTGATCCAGTTGCGGCTGCTTTCGGGGAGCTTCTCGACGCTCATTTCGCGCGCGGCGAGCATGACCTGACGGACCTGGCCGCCGATTTGATAGCGGTCGATGTCGATGTCGGGGAAGTCGTAGTAGTTGCGGATCTCCTGGATCTGGCGGAGGGTGTCCTGAAGCGCGCGCCAGTCCCAGAGGCGGATATTGTCGAGCGTTGCCTGGTTGTGCGCGGGGTCGGTGGCCTCGACGGAGGTCTCGGCGAGGAATTCGTGCTGGGCGATGCCGTCGAGCCCGTAGGCCTGCCTGGTGAACTGGATGTTGTGGGCGATGTAAGGCTGTTCGCGCATCAGCTGGTTGGGCTTGACGATGAAGCTGCCTACGTAGGCGGCCACGATCTGCACGCCGATGAAGCAGGCGATGGCGGGCACCGGCGCCAGGACGAGCCAGCGCATGCGCGGTTGCGCAACAAAATTCAGGCAGGCAATTGCGGCCCCGATTACCAATGCGATTGAGACCAGCAGCAGACCACCGGTGAGGATGTGATCGTCGGTGTAGGTTACGCCTCCGAACACGGTGTGATCGGCGAAGAGGAGCTCAAATCGTCCCAGGTAGACGCGCAGGGCGATGACGAGGAGGAGGAAGGCGAGGGCGGTTCCCAGGGAACGCCAGGGGAGGGTAGTGGAGTTGCGAAAGCGCCGGTCGGCCAGTTGCGCGCCGCCCGAGATGAGCACGAAGAAGGCCGCCATTCCACAAGCCAGGATGGCGACGGTCAGCAGCCATCCCGACACGGTTTGCCAGACGGGCAGGGTGAACAAGTAGAAGCCCAGGGGCTTGCCGAAGATGGGATCGGCGACTCCGGCGGGCGCGGTCTGCGACCAGTAGAGGGCGAAGCGAGACCAGTCGCTCATCATGCTGCCGGCGGTGGCGAGTGATACCAGGCCGGTGAAGCCCAGCGCTCCCACGCGCAGCGCTCCTTCGACGGGAATCTGGAAGGTCCGCGATCCGAGGATGACGGTGCCGGCGTCGCGCAGCTCTGGCCGGCAGGCGCGCATCAGGACGGCGAACCATCCGTAGAGGGCCAGGAAAGTGAGAACCAGGGTGACGGCGAAGACGGTCCACTCGAGGCCGAGGGTTTTCCAGAAGACCTGCGCGTAGCCCAGCGAGGCGAACCAGAGGGTATCGACGTAGTAGGAGACGGCGGTGCGGGCGGTAAAGACCAGGATGAAGACAACAAACAGGAGCAGAAGCCAGAAGCGCCTGCGGCGTGGCCGTTGCACCGAGCCGTGATGGATCAGGATATCGTCGTGGATCAAGGGACGCGGCTTTCCCAGCGAGCCGGGCTGGATGTTGGAAGCTGACGCAATTCTACCGCTGCTCGCATCGAGCCGTGGCGGGGACGGCTGAACCGATCCCAAGCAAGAGATCAGCGAAGGTGGCGGGATTGTCATTTTCGTTCACGTAACTATCACCATAGTTTCGCTTCGCGGGCCGCTTCTCGCTGATATACTTGCCTCTTTCCGGGGCGGACATCCCATAGGCGAGTTCACATGGGGCTCCTCGGCGTCAAAGATCTCTGCCAGCGCACGGGCAACAGAGCCACGGGAGCAGCGCCCGATCCTGATTGCCGGGTGTGCCGGGCAAGGGACGTGCCACGCGGTTGCGAAGCCGTAACGGGACGCGTTCGACGTGCGGCCTCGGTTTTGCCAGGCAGGTTCCAGAGACGGGATACGGAGAAAGCTTTTGCAATTTCATGCGTTCGATGCGGAATACGTCACGAAGCTCTGTGCGGGCGACTGGGCCACGCAGGATCATTTCGTGCGTTACTTTACCGAACTGCTGCATCTCAAGCTGCGATCCCGGCTGAAGTCTCCCCAAGCGGTGGAAGATGTGCGCCAGGAGACATTCGCGCGAGTATTTTCGTCTTTGCGCAAGGAAGGGGCGCTACGCCAGCCGGACCGGCTGGGGGCTTTTGTTAACACGGTTTGCAACAATGTTTTGCTGGAGCATTACCGGGCTTCTTCGCGCAGCGATTCGCTTGATGTGGAGGGCCATCCGGAGCCTCTGGCCACCGGCATGGACGCGCTCGATCGCGTTTCAGCGCAACAACTTACGACCAAGGTGCGGGAAATCCTGGTGGACTTGCCGGATCGCGACCGGGATCTGCTGAAGGCGGTTTTCCTGGACGAGCGGGAACGCGACGAAGTGTGCCGGGAGTTTGGCGTGGACCGTGAATATCTCCGGGTTCTGCTGTTCCGAGCCAAGCAGGAGTTCAAGACTGAATACATAAAGCGGGTGGGCCGGGGAGCAGTAGCGAGGTAAACGTGAAACGTTTACGAACGCCCCTCCACTATTTATCAAAGAGGGCCCTGAGGGGATGGAAGCGATGACTCACAGCGAAGCAACAGAAAGAATGGCGACGGAGCGCTACCTCCTTGATGAACTAAGTCCCGAGCAGCGCGACGCCTTTGAAGAGCACATGTTCGAGTGCCAGGAGTGCGCGATGGATGTGCGCGCCGGATCGATGTTCCTGAGCGAAGCCAAGATTCAGCTACCCGAGATCGCCAGCGCTGCGGTGCCGCCGGCGGCGCGGGTGGTTCCAGCGGCGTCGAACCGCAAGAAGCCGTGGTGGTCGTTCTTGACCTCTCCGGCATTTGGGCCGGCTTTCGCGGCGCCTGCCTTTGCCGCGCTTCTGGGGGTCATCGCGTATCAGAACTTCGCCACCATTCCGGCATTGCGCACGGCTTCGGCAGAGCCGCGGATGGTGCCGTGGACGATGCTTCACCTGGGCACACGGGGGGTTGAACCGACCCGCGTAGAGGCCGATCGTCACAAAGGCGCGGTGGTGTTAATCGATTTGCCCATGCAGCCGGTGTATGCTTCGTATGCCTTCGACCTGCTGGATCCACAAGGCAAACGCGTGTGGGGCCAGACGGTGCAGCGGTCGGGGCAGTCGGGCGACGAAGGGCCGACGGTTTCGCTGTTGATTCCCGGTGCCGGACTGCAACAAGGGACTTATACTCTCAACATCTCCGGCATTTCCCCGCAGGGCGCGCAGTCTTCCATAGGACGGCGTTCTTTGGATGTTCACTTCGACGAGTAGAGGCCTCGAGGCCTCCCGAAAGAGAGATCCAGCAGCATGGCCGAAGTTAATCCCGCATCTCCGTCGGGGACGACCGACAGAAGACACACTTATCACGCTGAAGCCGCGGCGCTGCACGGCCATCTGCACCTGCCCCTGAAGCAGCAGATTCCGGCCCAGTCCTACCTGAAGCTCAAGGAGCACGGCGGCTATCTTTCGCAGGACTCGGACCGGTACCGCCTGGAAGGGATTGTGTCGTACAGCGCGGCGTATTCCCAGGTGACGGGCAACGAAGAAACCACCAAGCCCGGGCATGGCTGGGCAACGCTGGCGACGTCGGTGATCGAGAACCTGAATGTGCTCGAGATCGTGACGGCGGACCGGGTGGTGGCGCAGATTGCTTCCGAACACCCGCGGGAGGGCTACGTTCCCAAGATCGCGTTTCTCGGCAGCCGTTTTGAGAACCTGCGCATTGCCGGCCAGCTGATCGACGTGCCGATCGACCCGTACGTGTTGTGGGACGAGGAAGAAGCGCTGGCCCACAAGGAACGCGACCTGCGGCGGATGAAAAAAATCTCCGGCCTCGATATTCCCGACCTGCACCAGGAGGAGCTGCCCGGCGATTTGCCGGAGTGCTACCCGGACTTTGTGCCGCATCCGCAGGCCGACCCGACGCGCCACGACCGGATTCACACCACGCTGGTGGCGAACGACAAGCAGAACCGCGACGGGTGGATGGGCTTTCTGAAGAAGCAGCCGGCGATACACATCTTCGACGTTCCCCATTTCGGCCGGATTTACCTGGGCGTGATCTCGGTGGAGCACCACGAGTTTGTGGACGGGATACCTCACCAGACCCGGACCAAGCTGTCGATGATCAAGCTGAAGCTGGGCTGCGCGGCGGCGGGATCGGCTTCGTTTGCGACGAGCAGGATTAACGGCGGAACCGCGCCATAGAGCCCTGCGGATTTTTTGGCCTGTTTTTCGGTGAGCCTACGCACTAGATAGGTAAAGGAAGTGGTGTCACTTGAAAAACGTGCATCAATCCCTCGACCTACCAACAGGCGGCGTTGTGAGCCAGTGGGGCGGCTACACTCTCGGACCATCCGACATCGGCCATGACCGTTTGCCTGATGTGTACAAGATTTCCCGCGTCTGCATTCTTCTGCTGGTGGTGTATCTGCTGGCGAGCCGGCTTCACGACACCAGCCAGGCGAGTGCGGAAACCCAGCTGAACGCAGCGCGGCAGATGTTCCAGAGCGGATACCTGGAAGAGGCGCAGCGCCAGGCGCAGCAGGGGCTGGAGAGGTTCCAAGCGAGCGACCCGCGGGTCGCAGCCAGATTTCAATTGATCGCGGCCGAAGCCATGACGTGGCGGGGTCTTTACGACGATGCGCTGAAGACGCTGTCGGTGCCGCTGCCCGAGCCTTCGGACCTGGGCGACATCGTGCACAAGCTGGCGCTGGAAAGTGTTTCTCTCACCCGGCTGGAAAAATTCAAGCCGGCCGAGTCCCGTCTCAAGAGGGCGCAGGCCCTCTGCCTTACCCAGTTGGTGCCGGCTTGCGGAGAGATTCCGAGAGCCCAGGGCGTGCTGGCGATGGAACACGGGGCATTTGCCGATGCGGAGAAGTTTTTCAAGGAGAGCCTGAAGTTTTCCAGGGCAATACACGATCCGCGGCTGGAGGCGACGGCGCTTCTCAACCTGGGGGCGGCGGCGCTTCAGCAGGAACACTTTGACGAGGCCGGGGACTATTCGACGAAGGCCTATCGGGCGGCGGTTGGTCTGGGCGCGGAAGATCTGGAGCAGCGATCGCTGGGGAATATCGGCTGGTCCACATTTAAACTGGGCGACCGGGACCGGGCTTTGTCTTTGTTTATCGAGGCGCAAAAGCATGCCGCCAAACTCGGGGATCTGCTCTTCGAAATCAAGTGGCTGGCGACGATCGGCTATGTGGATATGGATCTGGGCAAAGTGGTCGAGGCCCGCGGGGCTTACCAGAGGGCGCTCGAAACCGCGCGCCGCATCAACAGCAAGGAAGACGTAACCAGCATCCTGATGGGCCTGGGGCAGATGGCGGTGGTAACGGGCAAGCCCGAGGAAGCCGATACGTATGCGCGCGAGGGCCTGGCGATGGCCAAGGACAGCGGCAATCGCGCCGACCAGTATGACGATGTCGCTATCGAACTGCAGGCCGCGGCGCTGCGCGGGGAAACTTCTCGCGCCGAGCAGCTGCTGGCCGAGCTGAGGGCGGCTCCGGAGAGCCAGACTTCGATGAAGTGGGCCTCAGAGCATGCCATCGCGACGATGCACGAGCGGCGCGGCGAAGTGGCCGAGGCCGGGACTCATTACCGCGCCGCGCTGGCGATCTTTGCCGCGGCCCGGGCCGAGATTCAGAAGGACGACTCGGAGCTGCCGTTCCTGACCAACGCCACGCGGATTTACGACGACTACATTCATTTTCTGGTGACGCAGGGCAAGACCGACGAGGCGCTGGCGGTGGCGGACGAGAGCCGCGCGCGCACCCTGGCCCAGGGCCTGGGGCTGACCGAGAAGCAGCACATCATACGGCCGGAGCTGATGCGCTCGGGCGCGGTGGCGCGGCGCACCGGGGCCACCATTCTCTTCTACTGGCTGGGTGAGCGGCAGTCCTACTTGTGGGCGGTTACGCCCAGCAAGACGCAGTTATTCACGCTGCCGGCGCAGGCGGAGATCACGCAATCGGTGGAGCGCTATCGCAAGAGCCTGCTGAACACGATGAAAGCTTCGGAGTCGGCGGACGGCGACGGCGCGGATCTTTATCGCATGCTGGTGCAGCCGGCGGCGGAACTGGTAAGGCCCGGCGGCAACGTGATGGTGGTCTGCGACGGGCCGCTGAGCCTGCTGAATTTCGAAACGCTGGTGGTGCCGTCGCCGGTGCCGCACTACTGGATCGAAGATGCCAGCGTGACCTCCGCGCCTTCGCTTTACATGCTGGCTTCGGCGCGGCCGGCGCGCAGCACCGAGCATCGCCTGCTGCTGATGGGGGATGCGGTTTCGCCCAACACCGACTATCCAGAACTGCCCATGGCGTCGGTGGAGATGACCCGGGTGGGCAAACACTTCCAGGCGGGGGCGGAGACGGTGTACGCACGGCAGGCGGCGACGGCGGACGCTTACCTGAAGAGCATCGCGCAGCCTTACTCCTACATTCACTTCGTGGCGCACGGGGTAGCGAGCCGAACGGAGCCGCTCGATTCGGCGATCATCCTGTCGCGCACGAATTCGGCCGAAGACTCGTTCAAGCTGCATGCGCGGGACATCATCGAGCATCCCATCAACGCGCAGCTGGTGACGATTTCCGCCTGCTACGGAGGGGGAACGCGGTCTTATGCGGGCGAGGGGCTGGTGGGGCTTTCGTGGGCGTTTCTGCGGGCCGGCGCGCACAACGTGATCGGCGCACTGTGGGAGGCGAGCGATGATTCGACCCCGCAGCTGATGGATGCGCTGTACCAGGGGGTGCAGGACGGGATGACTCCGAGTTCCGCGCTGCGCCAGGCCAAGCTGGGACTGCTGCACTCGGGAGGGCGTTTCAAGCAGCCCTTCTACTGGGCGCCGTTTCAGATTTATACGGGGCTGTGAGCGGGGCGGCTTCTCCCCAATGCACGGTTACACAAAACTGTGAAAGATTCGGACCTCACGCCTGTGATGGGCATGGGAGTCTGCCGATCCCGGAACGCTCTCCCGTTAACGCGCGGGAACCCGGGACGAACCCGATCCCTGAAGAGCAGGGTCCGGGAGTGAGTCGTGATCCGATTCCATATCTGACCGAAATAGCGCCTCGGATATCTCAAGGAGCAAAAATGTCGGGCCTTGAACCTCGCTTCTACAACCGCGCCCTGGTTGAGCTTTACGTATACCAACACGTGAAACAGTATGATCCGGCTTTTGGCAGTTATGCGGGCGCGGCAGGCCAAGGGGGAGGAGGGGACTGCACGAACTTTGCATCCCAAGCACTTTATGCGGGTGGGTGGCCGATGAAGTACGGGATGGCCCATAGCGTAAATTCCTGGTGGAATTCGATGGAAGGGCAACCAACCGGCAGCTGGTATGAACACTACATTTCGGGGAAAGCCTCCAATACGTGGGCGAGCGGAGCCTGGTTTTACAGATTTCTGATGGCCACTCCGGAGCGGGTTCAAAAATGCGAATTGAGCGACCTCACTATCGGGGATATAGTCCAGGGACGGGACCCTGAATTCAATTTGATTGAACACACGATGATTGTTACTTCGAAACGAAAAGATGACGTCGGAGTTTCCTACCATACCAATGACGTCTGGGACGCCTCTCTCAACGAAAAGAAGGTTCATTTCGGAGAGCTGGTTTATTGGAAAGTGAAGGACATCTTTCAAGACCCCGACCCTTTCGAAGGAGTGGCAGCGGTCATCTCGTAGAAGATCGTTCGGACTCCGGCTTGCCGGTATGCGGCACCCTTGTTGGATCGGAGTGCAAGAACCATTGTTGCAATTTGCGCGAAATTCTACGCTAACGACGGCATCGGCTTTGATCAGCGGCCGGCGGCGGAGCGCGCATGCGCGTGCTGCGGTTCCGGGAGCGCCCACACGAAGAGCACGTTGCCGCTGCTGGTGAGGATGTACTGGCGGCCGTCGAGCTGGTAGGTGATGGGAGAGCTTTGCATGGGGGAGCCCATTCCCGCGTGCCAGAGGGTTTTGCCGCTGGCGGTGTCGAGGGCAAGGACGTTGCCCTGGGCGTCGCCGGTGACGGTGATGCCGGCGTCGGTGGTTATCACTCCGGCGCCGGAGCCGCCCGCGCCCAGGTCGTGGGTCCAGCGGATTTTTCCGGTCTGGTAGTCGATGGCCTCGATGACGCCTTTGCCCCAGAGGCCGTAGTCGGCTCCGGCCCAGCCGTAGGCGCCGTCGGCGGGCTTGGCGAAGTAGATGCTCCAGCTGGGGTGGGCGTCGACGATGAACAGGCCGGTGCGGGGATCGAAGCTGGGGGCGCGGTAGTTGGTCATTCCGCCTTCGTCGGGGGCGATGATGCGGCCGTCGCGGGAAGGTTCCTTATCCGGATTGGGGATGGGGCGGCCTTGCTTGTCCACGCCGAGCGACCAGTTCACGGGACCGTAGGGCTCGGTGAGCAGGCTTTTGCCGTCGGTGCGATCGAGGACGAAGAAGTAGCCGTTGCGCGAGGTCTGCATCAGCATCTTGCGCGGCTTGCCGTGGAAGTCGCCGTCGACCAGGACGGGGGTTTCGACCGCATCCCAGTCGTGAGTGTCGTGGGGAGATACGGAGAAGGCCCATTGCAGCTTGCCGGTATCGGGATTGAGCGCCACGATGGAGCAGGTGTAGAGGTCGTCGCCGGGGCGGGTGCCTCCGGCGAGCACGGGGGTGGGGTTTCCGGTGCCCCAGTAGACGAGGTTCAACTCGGGGTCGTAGGTGCCGGTCATCCAGGTCATGCCGCCGGTGGTGGCGTTGGGGGTGCCGGGGGGCGGGGTGGAGTCCCACTCCCATTGCACGTCGCCGGTCTCCGGGTCGAAGGACTTGAGGAAGCCGGGGAGGTTGTCGAAGTCGCCGGAGACGCCCACGATGACGTGGTTCTTGACGATCAGCGGGGCCATGGTGGCCCAGTAACCCTTGCCGACGTCGGCGTAGGTTTTGTCCCAGCGGATGGAGCCGTCCTTGGCGTTGAGGGAGATCAGGTGGCAGTCGGGGGTGGTGAAGTAGAGCCATCCCTTGTACATGGACACGCCGCGCTGGCCGATGTGGTCGCCGGTGGTGGTGGGGTGATTGAAGTGCCAGACCTGGTGGCCGGAGCGCGCGTCCACGGCCCAGATATTGTCGGGCACGGTGAAGTAGAGGATTCCGTCAACCAGCAGGGGGGTGGATTTGATGTGGGCGGTCTGGTTGGTTTGAAAGGCCCAGGCGAGGCCGAGGCCGGCGACGTTGTCCGGCGTGATCTGGGTGAGCTTGCTGTGGCGTTGGCCGGAATAGTCGCCGTGGTACTGAGGCCAGCTGTCGGCGGGGGGATTGAGGAGTTCCTTGCTGTCGAGGTTCTGGGCGAGGAGCGCCGGGGGGAAGGAAAGCAGGGACAGGGCGCCGGCGGCAACCAGAAGAGCGGCTTGAAGCGGTTTCATCACGGAAGCGGAACCTCTAACAAAGATGGACAACCGGGGGATGCCGGCGGCGCGGGGTTGTTCAATGCTGGCTGACCGGGGCGGCCAGACCGGGGCAGGGTCGTTCAGGGCAGATTCTTTCAGCGGAGAGTCGTTCAGCGCAGAGTCGTTCAGCGCAGGGTCTGAAGATAGGCCATCAGGTTGTGAATGTCGTCGTCGGTGTACTTATCAAACTGGGCGACGTGGGCATCGACGGGCGAGTCGACCGTGAAGTGGACGAGGCGGGTGGGCCAGGAACGGTAAACCCCTCCGGCATCGCGCAGGGCGATGGTGAACTCGTCCTTGTAGGCCAGGATTCCCGCGACCTTCTCTCCCGAAGGCAGGGTCACGGTCACTTTACTCTTGGCATCGCGGGGGTAGAGCATGCGTTCTTCGAGGCGGAGGCCCTGGTAGCGGTTGGCGATTCCGGCCAGGTCGCCGGTGGCGGAATGGCATTTTGCGCAGCCGCCGTTGCCGTTGAAGTATTTCTGCCCGGCCTGGGCGTTGCCGGTCTGGAGGTCGGCGACTTCGACGCCGCGGCGCGAGCCTTTGTGCTTGGAGGCGTACTCGACGCGGGAATGGATGAAGGCGACGAGGCTGTTCAGCTCCTCGCTGGAGAAGTTGAAGGCGGGCATCTTGTTGTCGGGGCGTCCTTCGCGGACGATGGCGGCGATCTTGTCGCCCTTTTCGTCGCCGAGGACGATTTTGGATTGAGTGAGGTCGGGGCCGGTCTCGCCGCCCATGGCATCGCGGCCGTGGCAGAAGGCGCAGTTCTGATGGAAGAGATTACCGCCGGCGGCGGCCAGGCCGGAGGGTTGATCGCCGGCCGCGCCGCCCGGTTCGGCGGCGGTGACGGGGGTGGCGAGGAACTTGAGCAGGGCGTCAAGCTCTCCGCCCTGGAGGGTGGCGAAGGCGGGCATGCGGCCCTTGCCGGAGTGGATCAGGGCGGTGATCTTGTCATTAGTCATGCGGCGCTCGATTCCGCCGAGGGGCGGGAAGGCGGGCAGGATGCCCTCGCGCTGGTCGCCGTGGCAGATGGCGCAATGCCTGGCGTAGGCGGCCGCGCCGGGGTCGGTGCCGGATGGGCTAGAGCGCTGGGTGTTTTCGGCGCCGGGGCTGGGCATCTGGCTGGGCATCTGCGACGCAGCCTTTACCGCGGGCTGAACGAAATCGAGCGCGAACAGGCCCAGGGCGGAGGCGAGGGCCAGTAGAGGCAACGTTTTCAGACTATTCAAAACCAAATTCCCTCAGGAAGAAACTGGAAAACGCCGCGGCCTCGAGAGTCCCGGGTTAGCGCGGCGGGGCTAGCCCTGGTACTTGATCAATTGCATAAATCCGTAATCCATATGCAGCTGCTGATGGCAGTGCAGGAGCGTATCGCCGGGGTTGTTGGCAACGAAGTCTACCTCGACGGTATCGAGGGGCATGATGTTGACGGTGTCTTTCATCAGGCCGCTGATCTGCTTGTCGCCGATGCGGGTGACTTCGAAGGTATGGCGGTGGAGATGGATGGGGTGCTGGTCGCCGCTGCCGTTGCGGAAGACCATGCGGTAGCGTTTGCCGGCGTGCACGATGAGGGGTTCGATCTCGGGCCAGGACTTGTTGTTGATGGTCCAGGTATCGAACTTCGATCCATGCTGGGGGCCGATGTCGCGGAAGGTGAGGACGAAGGTCTCGTCGGGCGCGGGAGCGGGGGTGGCATGGGCAAACTGGGTGTAATCCCACTCGGCGGGAGCGGGATCTTTCCACACCGGCTGGCCGGATTGTCCGGCGTACTCGATGACGATTCCGAGGCCCATCTGGCGCGCCTTTTCGAGGGTGGAGCCGAGGACCCAGACGCCGGGGGAGTTCATCTCGACGAGGGCGTCGACGCGCTCGGCGACGGCCAGGGACAGCACTTCCACATTTTTGGGGTTGGGTACGGGGTTGCCGTCGGTGGCGAGCACTTTGAAGGTGTGGCCGGGCAGAGCGAGGACGACGTTTTCGGTAGCGCTGGCATTGAGCAGGCGCATGAGCACGCGCTGTCCCTGCTTGACGCGGATGGGCTCGCCGGCGCCCAGCATGTGGGCGTTGACGGTGGCGTATTTGTAGCCTACGTCGGAGCCGGTGGTGAGGGGGGTATTGGAGGACATTTCGCGCATGGTCTGGACCATGGGCACGAAGGAGGGTTCCCAGTGATGGATGGCGAGGTTGATTTCCTGGTCGTAGCTGCCGGGGTGGCCGGCGCCCTCGATGAGCAGGAAGCCGAACTGGCCGCTGTAGGTGCCGACGGCCAGATTGCTGAAAGCCGAAGCGTGGGTGTGGTACCAGCGGGTGCCGGCGGGCTTGGGGGTGAAGCTGTAGCGCAGGGTTTTTCCCGGCGCGATCATGGGCGAGCCTTCTTCCATGGCGCCGTCGTTGAGCGAGTCGATGGCGAGGCCGTGCCAGTGGGTGAGGTCGGGATCGGAGCTGGCGTTGGTGACGTCGATGGTGACCGGCACGCCCTCGCGCAGGGAGAGGAGGGGACCGGGGACCTGGCCGTTGAAGGCCAGGGTCTTGATGGAGATGCCGGGCCCGATGTCGAGACTGGTGGACTCGATGCGGAGGCTGTGGTCCGCTTTGCCCGCGGGCTTGCCGGGAGCTTGATTCGCCTGGGCGGACAACAAGCCGGGAAGAGACTGGGTGGCCAGCAATGCGCCTGCCGAGGAGAGGAAGCTTCTGCGATTCATCGAGGACAATTTGCCGTTTCCTTCTGCATGCACAGTTTTAGACGTTCGAAGGATATTCGCGCAAATGGGCGGGGGGTGTTGGTGGCGTAATGCGAAACTCCGCCCTGATGGGAATCAATGTGTAGCGGGGGCGGGCCGGGGGTGCGAGGCGGTGCTGCCTTCGGTCATGCCCAGCGCCCAGCGGATGGCCTCGAAGTACATTTTGCGGATGTCGGGGTCCTGCCAGGACTCCTCGGTGTGGCCGAGGGTGGAATAAAAAACCCGGCCTTTGCCGTACATTTTGCTCCAGGCGACGGGGAAATCGTGGTCGGCGCGATGGACGCGAGGGTTGTTGAAGTCGAGTTTGGAGGCGTCAAGCGAGAGCAAGACATCAACCTTGTCGCGCGACCAGGCCTTGGGCTGATAGATCTCGTCATATTTTACGAAGGCCCTGGGGAAGTGGCGGACGGCGGGAAATTCGGGATCTTCGGTGAGGATGGGGGCGTTGAAGGTGCTCCACGGGTGCTCGTCAAACCAGCCTCCGATCATCTCTCCGTACTCGGGCCATTTGTAGTTGGTATCGAGGGCGGCATGGATGCCGACGAAGCCTTTCCCGTCGTCGTGGATGAAGGAGAGCATGTCGGCTTTCTGGCTGTCGTCCATGTCCAGTTCGCCCGTGGTGCTGGCGAAGACGATGAGGTCGAAGTAGCTCAGATTCTTGGCGTTACGTTTGCCGAGGTCCTTTTTGGTGAGGAGCTCGGTGTCGGTGCGGAGGGTGGTGTCCCACAGGCCGCTCTCCTGTCCGAGGTTGAAGACGGCGGCCATGGCGACGGGCACGGAATCGTGCTCGAAGCCCTTGGTTTCTCCGATGACCAGGACGTGTTTGAGGTGAGTGGTTTTGGCGTGGGGGGCGGGGGGAAGGGGGCTGGCGTCGGGCGCCTGCGCGGCGGCCAGATGGAAACCCAGGCAGAGGGCGAGACCGGGGAGAAGGGCAAAAGTTTTTAGCATGCGAAGCAAAGACCTCCTGATCGACTGCATCAATATAGTTGGCGGACGCTAGCCGTGTCGGTCTGTCTATACCACTTTCTGGTAAATGGCCAGGTGACTTTGGGAACCTAGTAACCAGTTGCAGGTTACGAGAATTGAGATAAGATCATTCCAACAGCTACCCCACACCCTGGTTACCATTACAGATCTGGCGAAGCGGATGATCCTATCGAGTTTTACCTGAAAGCAAACAGTTACTGGATGCGAAAAGGAAATGTTTGATGGATTCCCGTATGCGAGCCGGTTATACGAATTTGGAGGTCGATATGAATGTCGAGCAGGTTGAAGTTTCCAGCGTAAACACCCACGCCTTTGCCGCCTTCCCCAAGACGAGCCGCCGCGGCGAGGAGCCGCGTGAAGTGCTCGAGCATGTTCTCGGGCTTCTCGAGGACTTTGGCCCGACGTGGTACACCGAAGAGCTTCACAACCGCATCGTGGCGGCGCTGACCTCCCGTGAAATGTAAGCGTTTCAAGGGGCTGTTCCTCGCGCCACAGGCGCCGGAAACCAGGTTGCGGCAAGGCTGCTGAAGCCGGGTAGCCAGCCAGGCCCGGACAGAGCGGCCCGGGCAGAGCGGACCGGGTCAGGGGCCCAGGGTTTGAAGAGTTCCATAGAGGCGCCGAGATCCTGCGGGTTGCGGGCCGCGTGCCATAGATTATGCCCATAGATTATTCGGTTGAACCGGGGCGGTTTTCCGGAAGCAGTTCATAGCTGACAAAGGCGAAGTGGGCCCCGTCTGGGGCCCAGTTCGGAACATTGTCCGACCCGGAGCCGCCGACGATTTCGACCAGGTTGCGCAGCTTGCCGTCGTCCGGGGTAAGAATTCGCAACATCACGTCCTTGTCGGCCGGGTGCCCGGCCACTCCATTCAGAAAAGACAGAATCAGTACTGACTTGCCATCCGGGGACGGGTGCGGGGTCCAGCTGTTCATGCCGTCGTGGGTAAGCTGCTCGGGCTGGGAGCCGTCGGCGCGCATGCGCCAGATCTCCATGGCTCCGGAGCGGTCGGAGTTGAAGTAGATGTATTTTCCGTCGGGCGAGTAGTCGGGATCGTCGCTGATCCCGGTGCCGGTGGTGAGGGCGGTTTCAGGGCCGCCGTCGACGGAGATGGAGTAGATGTTTCCGGCGCCGTGGCTGGGGCGGGTGAAGGCGATGGTTTTGCCGTCGGGCGACCAGCTGTGGAAGTAGGAGTCGGGATTGGCGGTGACCATGCGGGGGGAGCCGCCGGTGGAGGGCACGATGTAGACGCGGCGGCCGGGGTGTTCGGGCACGGTGCAGGTCATGGCCAGCCACTTTCCGTCGGGGGAAAGGCCGTGGCTGCCGGTGCAGCCGGTGGCGCCGCCGATGTCGATGGCGGTGGCGGCGTTTTCGGGTGCGGCACCGCCTTCGCTCACGGGGACGGTCCACAGCTTGCCTTCGCGGGTGAAGATGAGGGATTTGCCGTCGCGGCTCCAGTTGGGGGCTTCGATGCGGCTGCGCTCGGTCAAAATCACGTTGGCGCGGCGGGCGTCGGGGTTGATGGAGATGGTTTGGAGGGAGCTGTAGACGGCGGGATGCGCGTCCGCGGTTTGCGGTGCGAGGGGCTGGAGGGTGACGCCACTGAAGGCGGCGTGTTCGACGGCCTTTTCGTTGTGGGAGCAGACGCCGAGGCCGGCATAGAAGGGCTCAGTGAGATGGAGCTTGATGGAGGCGCCGGCCTGATGGAGCGGCTCGCCGTTGCGGCTGATGAAGAGGGTGATGGTGTCGCCGTGTTTTTCGAGGCGCATGGTGCGGGGGGCGTCCTGGCCGACGGCGATCTCCAGGGTGGTGTCGCCGGCGGCGGGGCGGTACTGCAAGGCGGAATAGCCGCTGCCGTGGAGAGCCGCGTCGGCGTAGGCGGAGCCGGGGTCGAGGCTCTGCCGGAACATGATCACCGCCTTGCGATGGGGATTGGCGTTAGCGGGGCTTTCGGGAAAGCGCAGGTCGGCGGTGAGGGCCTGATCGCCGGAGACCTTCTTCCAGACGAAGTGGAAGCCGTCGGTGGTGGACCAGAGGTTGGCGCCTGCTGACGAGATGGTGTAGACATGCGCCGCGGGATCGAATTGCGCGGTTCCCGCGGGGGTCACGCTGCCCACGTCGGACTGGCTTTCAAACGCTCCCAGGGGGCCGGACTGGGCGTGGGCAACGGGCTGAAGGAGCAGGGGTAGCGCAGCGGCGGCGGCGAAGAACACGGAACGAAGTTTCATGAGCGGAATCCTCATTGAGGCGCGCGGCGAGCAGGGGGTCTGCGGGGGCGCTCTCAATTAAACCCATTTACTCTAGTCGATCGCGGTGCCTGATGAGAACCGGGTCAGCGGGGCGCATGCAATTGGGGAGTGGGGAAGCTGTCGGGTATGCTGTCAGCACATATGACGCGACGGCCCTTGCTCCCCATGCTGGCAGTCCTCGTTGCTGCCGGCTTGTTTGTTTCCGGTTCCAGCCTTGCGCAGGAAGGCACCAAGAATGTTGTGGCGTACCGCGGCGAGGAGCCGGCTCGAGCGCGTCACGGCATGGTGGTGAGCGTTCATCACCTGGCGTCGGATGCGGGAGTGGAGATTCTGCAGGCGGGCGGCAACGCCGTCGATGCCGCGGTGGCCACGGGTTTCGCGCTGGCGGTGGTGCACCCGGTGGCGGGCAATCTGGGGGGCGGCGGTTTTCTGCTGCTGCGCACGCATGACGGCCGCACCACATTCATCGACTATCGCGAGAAGGCTCCTTACGCCGCCACGGAGACGATGTACCAGGATGCGCAGGGCAACGTTATTCCTGACGCGAGCGTGGTGGGGTATCGGTCCATCGCCACTCCGGGGTCGGTGGCGGGCATGGCTTATGCGGAGCGCAAGTACGGGAAGCTGGGCCTGAAAAGGGTGATGGAGCCGGCCCTCCGCCTGGCGCGGGACGGCTTTGAGCTGTCGGCGGAGGAGGCCCATGAGCTGGGGGACCCGGACCTGGCGCGCTTTGCCGATTCGAAGCGGATCTTTCAGCGGGGCGGGAATTTTTATAAAGCGGGCGAGACGTTCCGGCAGCCGGAACTGGCGCGGACGCTGGAGCGGATCGCTGCCGATCCTGCGGAGTTTTATCACGGGCGGATGGCGCAGGAACTGGTGGACGCACTGAAGAAGGGCGGCGGGCTGATTACGCTGGACGATCTGGCGCGCTACGAGGTGGTGGAGCGGCGGCCGGTGATCGGGACGTTTCACGGGTACACGCTGATCAGCGCGCCGCCGCCGTCGTCGGGGGGCGTAGTGCTGATGAGCGCGTTGAACATCCTGGAGCAGTACGACCTGACCAAGCTGGGGGATCGCACCGCCGACGAGATGCAGCTGATTGTGGAGGCTTACCGGCGGGCTTATATGGATCGGGCGCAGTACCTGGGCGACCCTGACTACAACCACATGCCGGTGGCGGAGTTGACATCGAAGAAGTATGCGGCGGCCTGGCGGAGGAGCATCACGCCGCACAAGGCTACGCCGAGCGCGGGGCTGGAGCGGCCGGAGGGGTTTCTGCCGCCCGCGCCGAAGACGGCAGGGGAGAGGAAGGATTCGCCTGATACGACGCATTACTCGGTAGTGGACGCGGCGGGCGATGCGGTGTCGGTGACCACGACGCTGAATAACGGTTTCGGGTCGGATGTGACGGCGGGGCCGCTGGGTTTTCTGCTCAACGACGAGATGGACGATTTCGCATCGAAGGCGGATACGCCCAACTTGTATGGACTGATTCAGGGGCCGGCGGACGCGATAGCTCCGGGCAAGCGTCCGCTGAGCGCGATGACTCCGACGATTGTGCTGGAGAGCGGAAAGCTGCGCTTTGTGCTCGGTTCGCCGGGGGGCGCGCGGATCATTACGACGGTGGCGAATATCTTTCTGTCCGCGGCCGAGGAAGGGCTGAATATCCAGGAAGCCGTGGACGCTCCGCGCTTTCATCACCAGTATCTGCCGGACACACTCTATGTGGAGCCGGGGTTTTCAGCGACCGCGATCGCGGGACTGCGGGCGATGGGTTACAAGGTCGATGTGAGAGACGGCCACTGGTCGAACGGCGAATGCATCGCGGTCGATCCCAAGACGGGCGAGTTGCTGGGCGGGCAGGATCATCGCAGCCACTACGGCAAGGCGGCCGGATACTGAGGGGCTAGGAAGGGCGGGCGTTGATGCGATGGGATTGCGCCGGTTGCTCCATCTCTCGATGGATGCGGGCGGCAGCAGCGGCTGCGTAGGATGGCGAAACGATGGAGACCGGCCCGCAGACAACGCGCCAGATGGGAGTGTGGGCTGCGACCGCCGTAGTCACAGGCGAGGCGGTTTCGCTGGGCATTTTTCTCACGCCCGCGGGGATGGCGCGCTCGCTCGGATCGCCGGCGCTGCTGGCGGCGGTGTGGTGCGGAATGGCGCTGCTTACGCTGGCCGGGGCGTTGTGTTTTGCGGAACTGGCGGTGCGGGATCCGCATGACGGAGGGGAGTACCTGTACCTGCGGCGCGGTTTTGGCCGGCGGGTGGCTTTCCTTTACGGCTGGATGGCAGCGGTGGTGATGTATCCCGGGGTGGCGGCGGCGCTCTCGGTGGGCACGGTGCCCTACATTCAGGCCCTGGTCAGGCTGCCTGGTCCGGTGGTGACGGCGCTGCCGGCGGTACTGCTGCTGGGGCTGGGGGCGCTGAATTACTTTGGCACGCGGGTGAGCCGCGTCTTCGTGACGGCGCTGAACTGGCTCAAGGTTCCGGTGGTGGTGGGCCTGGTGGGGTGGGCGCTGGTTTCGGGGCACGCTTCGTTGGGAAACCTGGAGCCGTTGACGCTGCGGCGGGCCGGTTCCGATCCGCTGATGGGGGCGATAGCCGGAGCGGCGATCAGCGCGTTTTTCTGTTTTGGAGGATGGTGGGAGGCAGGCAAGGTGGCGGGCGAAGTTCGCAACCCGGGCCGCACCCTGCCCATAGCATTTTCGGGCGGAGTGCTGGTGGTGACGGCGCTTTACCTGCTGCTGAGTTTGGCGTTTGTGGCGGTTGTGCCCATGGAGCAGATCCAGAGCAACACGGCGTTTGTGGCGCAGTTTGGGCAATCGCTGTTTGGAGCGATGGGCGGGAGGGTGCTTTCGGGCTGCGTGGTGGTGTGCGTGCTGGGCGGGCTGATGGTGCTGAGCATGGCGGTGCCGCGGGTGACGTATGCGTTGGCGCGGGCCGAGTCGGACGGGCACGCGGAGCCGAGCGGGCCGCTGGCGGCGTTTGCGCGGCTGCATCCGCGTTTTGGAACCCCGAGCAACGGAGTGCTGCTGCAGACGGGGATGGCGCTGCTGGTGCTGATGCTGGGTGCGTTCGACCGGATCCTGGCGTTCATCATCTTTTCGGCGGTGGTGTTTCTGGCACTGACGGCGGCGACGCTGTTTCGCGCAATGACGCCGGTGCGCCGGTGGTGGTTTCCGGCGGCGCCGGTGGCGTTCATCGCGGGCTGCGCGCTGCTGGCGCTGATGCTGCTGTTGCACAGTCTTGGGCCCTCGCTGCTGGGCGCGGGGGTGGTGCTGCTGGGTCTTCCGGTGCGCATGCTGCTGGTTTCGGGGCGCGCGTCGGGGAGGGATGCTGGCGCGGAAGAGCTTCAATCGCTAACCCGTGAAGTTTGAGACTCACCTTGAAAACATGGAAACAGGAGAATCCGATGCCTCACATTCCGCTTCCCTCCGACTTGCCCGGTATTCGCGGCGCGATGGCCTTCCGGCCGGAGACCGCACGGCCGCTCAACGCTCTGGTGGAGATCCTTCTCACCGGTCCGCACACGCTGAGCAAGGGTGAACGCGAGCTGATCGCGACGTTTGTTTCGAGCCGCAACTGCACGCACTATTGCCACAGTATTCACGGCGCCATCGCGGCGGCGCACCTGGGGGGCAACGAGGCGCTGGTCAAGCAGGTCAAGACCGACTTCACCCAGGCGGATATTTCGCCCAAGATGAAAGCGCTTCTGGCGATTGCGGGCAAAGTCCAGCAGGATGGGAAGCTGGTTACGCCGGGCGACGTTGAAGCGGCGCGGAAGGAAGGCGCGACCGACCTGGAGATTCACGACACGGTGCTGATCTCGGCGGCGTTCTGCATGTACAACCGCTACGTGGACGGTCTGGGCACGGAACAGCCGGACGATGAAGCTCTGTATCGCGATCGCGGCCGCCGCGTAGCCCGAGACGGCTATGTCACGGTCAGCGAAGAGTACCTGGCTGCGCATCGGTGAAGAGCGGGCAGTGAAGTACGAACAGATTGTCCAGCTTGATCGAGACTCGACTTCAGGGACACGACTCCAAGGACACGACTCGGAATTGGATTTGCATCTCTGCCTGTACTTATCCTGCTCACGCATTAACCGTTTGAATGTTAACCGGAGGATTTCATGCCCCACATTGCGCTGCCCGAAGGATTGCCGGGCATCAGTGCCGGATTTGCATTTCGCCCTGAGACCGCAAAGCCGATGCGCGAACTTGCGCACATTCTGCTGCACGAACCGAGCACTTTGACGCCGGGGGAGAGGGAGCTGATCGCGACGGTGGTGTCGTCGGGAAACGGGACCTGCTTCTGCGAGCTGAGCCATGGCGCGGCGGCGGCTTCGCACCTGGGGGGCAATGCGATCGTGGAGCAGGTCAAGCGCGACTTCGGGACTGCTCCGGTGAGCGAGAAGCTGAAAGCGCTGCTGGCGATTGCAACCAAGGTCAGGCAGGACGGCAAGCTGGTTACGAAGGCCGATATCGAGGCTGCAAAGGGGCAGGGGGCGAGCGACCTTGAGATTCACGACACGGTCCTGATCGCGGCCGCGTTCTGCATGTACAACCGCTACGTGGACGGGCTGGGGACGTGGCAGCCGCAGGATCCGGAGATGTACGCGCAGATGGGAAAACACCTGGCTGAAGAGGGGTACAGGACGCCGTCGGTGCGCCAGCCGGTGGGGGCTGTCTAATCGCTATTTGTCTTTCTTCTCATTGCGCGCTTTGACCTTGAACCAGATGGGCGTGCCTTCAAAGCCGAAGGCCTCGCGAATCTGGTTTTCGAGGAAGCGCTCGAAGGCGAAGTGCAGCTTGATATCGCGGTCGGTGAAGAGCACAAAGGTGGGCGGGGCAACCGCGGCCTGGGTCATGTAGAAGATGCGAATCCGCTTGGCCATGGGGACGGGGGCGCGCTGGAAGTCGATGCGGTCGAGGAAGCGGTTCATCTGGCCGGTGGTGACGCGCTTGCGCCGTTCGGCGGCTACGGTTTTGACCTCGTTCAAGACGCGCTTCATGCCGGTGCCTTCGAGGGCGGAGAGAAAGATGACCGGGGCGTAGCTGAGATATTTCAGAACATTGCGCAGCTGGCGCTCGAAGATTTCGCGATCGGCGGGGGGCTTGCCGTCGGTGCGCCCGGTGGTCACCGCGTCCCACTTGTTCACGACGATGATCACGCTGCGTCCGCTCTCATGGGCGTAGCCACCGATGGTGGCGTCGCTGGCGGTGACACCCTCGACCGCGTCGATGACCAGCAGGGCCACGTCGGCGGCTTCGAGGTGGCGGCGGGCCATGACCACGCTGAGTTTTTCGGCCATCATGTGGGTCTTGCCCTTGCGGCGGATGCCGGCGGTGTCGACAAAGCGAAGCTGGCTGCCTTCAAACTCCACGACTTCGTCGACGGCATCGCGGGTGGTTCCGGCGATGGGGGACACGATGGCGCGCGAGGTGCCGGTGAGGGCATTAAGCAGGGTGGACTTGCCGACGTTGGGGCGGCCGATGATGGCTACGGAGGTTTCGTGCTGCTCAAACTCGCCGTGGGTGCGGTTGAGGCGCTTGTGAGCCTCGTCCTCCTCGCCGGGTAAGAGGGGACCTCCTTCGGAGATTTCCTCCTCCTCGGCGGCTTCGTCCGATTCTTCGGCGGGATCGTGGTCGTGTCCGGGACCGGGATCCGAGTCTTGAGCGTGGTCCAGGTCCGCATCGGGGGTGGAGGGGATGGCTTCGGAGAGGGCGTCGAGCAGGTCGCCGATGCCCAGGCCGTGTTCGGCGCTGATGCCGTAGACGTTGCGCAGTCCCAGCTGGCGGAAGTTATCGACCGCCATTTCCATCGCGGAGCCTTCAATCTTGTTCACGGCGAGGAACACCGGTTTGGAGCTACGGATGAGGAGGCGCACGAGGTCGTAATCGGGACTGGCAAGCTCGGTGCGGGCATCGACGACGAGGACCAGGGCGTCGGCATCGTGGAGGGCTACTTTGGCCTGGGTATAGATTTCGGTGGGGATCAGTTCAGGATCGTCGGGCACGATGCCGCCGGTGTCGACGAGACGGAACATGCGTCCGGCCCATTCATACTCGCCGTAGATGCGATCGCGGGTGATGCCGGGCTCATCGCCGACGATGGAGCGCCGGCTCTTGGTGATGCGATTGAAGAGGGTGGATTTGCCCACGTTGGGCCGGCCCACAATCGCCACCAGCGGAAGGTGTTTTCCTTCGACGGTGGCGGGTACGACGGATCTGCGATAGGTCGGCAAAGCGCGTTCTCCCATGGGGCGCGTCGATCGGGGTGGATCCGGTCGAGCCTGGTGCGCTCCTCTACCATGGTACGGTCTCGGACGAAAACGGGGAGGCGGAAGGCTTCTCCGCTATTCGAGAATGCGGGTGCAGGTGGTGTTCCGGCCGGTGCCTTTGGCCTGGTAGAGGGCCTGGTCGGCGGCATCGACGAACGAAGAGGAATCCATGCCGCGCGCGGGAGCCGCGACGCAGATGCCGATGCTGACGGTAAGCCGGCGATCGTAAGGGGACGCATCGTTGACCACGTCGAGGGTGCGGACGGTCGCGTGCAGACGCGCGGCGACGACTTCGGCTCCGGCGGCGTCGGTCTCGGGCAGGAGAAGGACGAACTCTTCGCCGCCGATGCGGGCCACCACGTCGTCGGGGCGGCGCGCGTGGGTTTTCAGCGCATCGGCGATGGTGGTGAGGCAGCGGTCGCCGAAACTGTGCCCGTGCTGGTCATTGACGCCCTTGAAGAAGTCGATATCGACGATGAGCAGGGCGAGGGGTTGCTGTTTACGGGCGGAGCGGCGCCAGGCATTTTCGAGAGCGGCGTTGAAGTGGCGGCGATTGGGAATGCGGGTCAGCGGGTCTTCCAGCGATAGCTGCTGGAGGGCGGCGTTGGCACTGCGCAGTTCATGCTCACGCTCGATGAGGAGATTGCGGCCGGCCAGGTAATTCATCTGCACCAGCGCCGATTGAAAGGCCTGGATGGCCAAGAGCAGCAGAATGGAGGCCAGGCCGAGCACCGGGTGCTGGCGAACGATGGCGGCGGCCAGCACGAAGATCCCGGCGGTGATCAGCATGGGGCATAGGGCTTCGGCGAGGAGCCTGCGCCGGTTGAATGTATGTTTGGGCGCCGGGGCTCCGAGGGGTAGGTGGAGCGCCTGCCATCCAGCGAGGAAGAAGGGGACGCTCCAGAGCAGGTCGGGCAGGGTTCCGGCGCGGAGATTCCAGTGAGCGGTGGCGTAATCCATGCCGAGCTCGACGGGAAGGTAGGTCCAGAGCACGACGCCCATCCAGCGGACGCCCTGGCGCTCTTCTTCGGTGACCCATGTAAAGACGCGCAGCAATGCCATGACGGCGAGCAGCAGGCAGGCCACGCCGTAGATGCTTCCCATCACGGTGGAGGCCTTCTCGGGGGTCGAGGTCATGCGATAGAGGAGCACGTAGCTGAGCACGAGGGCGAGGGCGATCTGGGTGCAATTGAGGATAAGGACCGGTTTCAGTGCGCCGGTCTCCCGGGTGGTCGACAGGGCCAGGAGCAAGGGGAAGGTCGAGGCGAGATAGAGGTAGTCGGATGGATCGACGGTGAGATTGCTGGCGGCGGTGGAGCGGCTGACGAAGATTTCGAGCAGGTGCGCGGCGCCATAGAGCGCAAGTCCTGCGGCGGCCCAGCGCCACGTGGGCCTGTCCTGCACTTCAAGCAGGCCGGCTCTCCACAGGCAGCACATGGCGGCCAGGATGGGCATGATTCCGGTCATGAGGCGGGAAACTACCGCGGCGTCATGGAAGGCGAAGAGCACGATGGCGTGAAGGAGAAACAGCGAGAGCATCGCGAAGGCGAGTGTCTTTGCGGCCGGCGCCCGCTCGATCGGGCGTGTTGCTAGGGAAATACTGAGCATGGACTGTTCGCAGGCTTCGACCCTCACCTGCTCCGGGCAGCGCGCAGAGCAAATGCGTAAACAGGGCGGCTACTGCACCTTTATAAAGGTGTGAATCGATGGGTTTATGGCCAAAGTGTACGCGAATCTTTGAAATGCCGCCGCTAAAAAATGGAGATCGTGCGGTCCAATCCAGCGATGCGGACTGGAAATTTCATTGAACACAATGGTGCTTCAATATTCCCGAATCACATTGTATGCGGGGGCAGAGGCGGGCTGATGTCTTGCTGGCTGACGGTCCGGGTGTCGAGACCGGGACCTGGCCAGGGCGGCCGTTGAGGATGCCGGTGGCGGCAACCGCGGGGGTCACTATCATGGAGAAGGTACCTCTGCACATGCCAGTCGCGGACTCCTCAACCCGGGCCCTTCCCTCGCTGCACGAGTTCTTCGCGCCGGGCGGCATCCTGGCGCGCTCGCCGTTGCCCTATGAGTACCGGCCGGGCCAGCTGGAGATGGCGAAGGCAGTGGAGCGAGCTCTCGAGGAACGGCGGCACCTGATTGTGGAGGCCGGGACGGGAACGGGGAAGACCCTGGCGTACCTGTTGCCCGCCCTGCGCACGGGGCAGCGGGTGATCATCTCGACGGGCACCAAGGCGTTGCAGGACCAGCTTTATTTTCGCGATGTGCCCTTCCTGGAGAGCCTGCTGGGCGAGTTGCGGGTCTGCTACATGAAAGGGCGCGCCAATTATCTCTGCCGGCACAAGCTGGTGACGCTGCGCAACCAGCCGATCCTGTCGGGGCTGGAGGAGATCGATCAGTATCGCCAGATCGCCGAGTGGGAAGAGACGACGGAGACGGGCGACCGCTCGGAGCTGTCGGGGCTGCCGGAATCGAGCGCGCTGTGGGCCAAGCTGGATGCGCGCTCCGACGCATGCCTGGGATCGACTTGTCCCGATTACCGGCGGTGCTTCATTACGGAGATGCGGCGCAGGGCGCTGGAATCGGACATCATCATCGTCAACCACCACTTGTTTTTCGCCGACCTGGCGGTGAAGCGGGAGGCGGCGGGGGCGCCGGATGCGGGCATCCTGCCGGAGGCGGCGGCGGTGGTTTTCGATGAGGCGCACGAACTGGAAGAGGTGGCTTCGAGCTATTTCGGGCTGTCGGTGAGCAACATACGTTTTGAAGAGCTGGCCCGGGATACGGAGGCCATGCTGCGCGGCAAGGAGGGAAGCGAAGGGATTCCGGCCATGACGCAGCAGCTGCGGGAGCGGGCGCGGCTGTTCTTTGCGGCTCTGCCGATGACCGGGGACGGCCGGCAGCCGTTCACGGCGCGGGAAGAGTTTCTGGAAACCTCGGGCGACCTCTACATGGGGGTGCGGGCCATTCTGCGCCGCATGGAAAGCGATATCGAGGGACTGAAGAACATCGATGAGGCGGGGGGGCTGCGCAAGCGGGTGTCGCGGCTGCGCGGGGAGCTCGAGTTCCTGATGGAGTCGAACGCGAGCAACACGGTTTACTGGCTGGAGCGGCGGGTGTTCGGAGGCAGCGGCGATCGCGGTGGGGCGGCGCGGGGCGGGTTTCGATCGCAGGCGCGCAGCACATTTGTGCAGGCCACGCCTATCGACGTTTCGGAGCTGCTGGCGGAGCTGGTGTTTGAAAGCATTCCCACGGTGGTGCTCACCTCGGCGACGCTTACGGTGCAGGGGGGCTTCGCGCACATCCGGCGGCGGCTGGGGCTGGCCGAGGCGCGGGAACTGATCGTGCCGTCGCATTTCCGCTATGGGGAACAGGCGCTGCTTTACCTGCCCCCGGAGATGCCGGATCCGCGCGATCCGGAGTTTCCGGAGGCGGCGGCGCGGTGCATCCGGCGAGTCCTCGACATCACCAAGGGGCGCGCATTCTGCCTGTTTACCAGCTACAGCCAGATGCGGGACCAGTACGAGCGACTGCTGCCGGTGCTGGATTATCCGATCCTGCTGCACGGCACGGCGCCGCGCAAGGCGCTGCTGGACGAGTTTCGCGCGACACCCAATGCGGTGCTGTTCGGCACGTCGAGTTTCTGGCAGGGAGTGGATGTGCAGGGCGAGGCGTTGAGCTGCGTCATTATCGACCGGCTGCCATTCGCGGTGCCCAACGATCCAGTGGTGCAGGCGCGCATGAAGGCGATCGAGGAGGCGGGGGGGAAGCCGTTCTTCGATTACCAGGTGCCGGAGGCGGTGCTGACGCTGAAGCAGGGATTCGGGCGCCTGATACGGTCGCTGGAGGACCGGGGGGTGCTGGTGCTGCTGGATCCGAGGATCCGGCGCCAGCGCTACGGGCAGACGTTTCTCAATAGCCTGCCGCCATATCGCACGACCCTGACCATCACCGACGTGGACGCGTTCTTCGCAGAGGGCGCACGGGAGCGAAGCAAAGCCGCGCCGAATGCCCGCGGACAGTGATGCTTGCGCGTCACGGAGGCGGGTGCGTGCGACGAGAGAGTGTCCGGGACTGACACTTGGATGGGACGCGGCCGTGAGCGGCGAGTCGGGAGCGGCGGGCGGACGGGGCGGTGCGGGTTTTGGAGCGCCTTCAACTCCAGTAACTTCAGCAGGTTTTGATGGCAGGCACAAATTCCGGGCGGGGAGGGGGCTGGCGGCATCTAAAACGAGATGGAGAATGAATCCCAGGAGTTCCGCAAAATAGAAGATCGTTGCAGGGAGCTTGGAGCGTGGATTCGCCACAACGCCCCGCAATGCGTGACAGAGGAAAGACACCTGGTAGAGGGCAGCCAAGAGCGCGCGTACTGGGCCCATGGATACCTGACCGCGATGCTCGACATACTTAGACTGTTTTCCAAAGGCACCAAGATCAGTTGGCGCACTGAGAGCGAAGACAAATCCGCTTCGCGCTGGGCGGCCTAGCCTCGAAAGGGAAAAGAGAGAAGCTGGAGGGGAGCGCTGGAGGAGCCGATCCAAGTCGGCGCAGCCCTGGGTTTCTTTCTCGCAGCCGGCACTTCCGCCCGGTAAGCTAACGGGAGGAGATGGGCGGCCGGATGCGGGTTGACAGCAGAGCGATCCTGATCGTGATCGACGTGCAGAACGACTTCTGCCCGGGCGGGGCGTTGGCGGTTGCCGACGGAGACGCGGTGATCGAGCCCATTCATCGGATTGCGCCGCTGTTCGGGCACGTCATGCTCACCCAGGACTGGCACCCGGCCGGCCACCATTCGTTTGCGCACGCGCATCCTGGCAAGCACCCCTTCGAGCAGGTTGAAGCTCACTACGGGGAGCAGACGTTGTGGCCCGACCACTGTGTTCAGGGAACCCCGGGGGCGGAATTTCATCCGGACCTGCGACTGACCCAGGCGGAACTGATCCTGCGGAAGGGGTTTCGGCCTAACATCGATTCTTATTCCGCATTTTTTGAGAATGACCACACCACCGCGACGGGGCTGGCGGGATACCTGCGGGAGCGGGGTCTGGACCAGGTTTTTCTGGCGGGGCTGGCCTACGACTACTGCGTCGGGTTCTCCGCGCTGGATGCGCGGCGGCTGGGTTTCCCGGCGACGATCGTGCGGGACGCGTGCCGGAGCATCGATCTGAACGGCTCGGTCGCGCGAATGGAGTCGGAATTCGCGGCTGCCGGCGTGACCCTCGCCGACTCTTCCAGTTTCACCCGGTAAAGCTCGCGGAGTCCTTGAGCAGGCGGCGGATCGCGATCTCGCCTAGAGTAGAGATGGACATGTCCCGCAACTTCTACATCCTGGCCGCCGTGCTTGGGCTTTTCGCGCTGCTTTCGGCGGGGATGTCGCTGATCCCGTCGAGTTTCCAGCCGGGGCTGCCGGAGAACGGCGGGCTGTGGCGAACCATTTTCCTGATCCTGCTGCTGGGCGCGCTGGGGTCGGCGCTGGTGGGGGTGATGAGCAACCTGTTTGAGCAGGTGGACCGGCGCAGCGAGCAATCCCGCCAGGCGGCCAGACGAAAGCGACGCAGCGACCGCAATTAGAATCAAAGCAGTGGGATTCTTCCCCGCAGGTACGAGCAGACCCGATGTACGAGATTCAAGTCGACGCAGGCTTCTCTTCCGGCCACTATCTGCGCAACTATCGCGGCCGGTGCGAGAATCCCCACGGTCATAATTACAAGGTTCGGGTAACGCTGGCGGGCGCAGAGCTCGATGAAGCCGGGCTGCTGCTCGACTTCAAGCTGCTGAAGCAGGTGCTGCGCCCGGTGATCGATCGCATCGACCACCAGATGCTCAACGACCTGGAGCCGTTTACTACGGTCAACCCGTCGGCCGAAAACCTGGCGCGTTATTTCTATGACCAGACGAGCGAGCAGCTGAGCGGCATGACCGCGGGCCGGGTGCATGTGAAGGATTGCACCATCTGGGAGACGGACACCTCTTCAGCGACCTACTACGAATAACGGCCGTGGGAATAGCTGCCCGGAGTGACGGGCTCAGTTCATCTGGCTGGATTTGGACTGCACGTACTTGTCGAAGGGGATTTCGAAGAAGAACAACTCCTTGCCGTCGGCGTCGCGCAGTTTGTGGAGATGGAGCTTTGATCCCTTGAGGGGATCGTCGAGCTGGGATACGTCGTAGAAGAGGAACCCTGCGCGGGTGGTGTGGGGCTCGACTACCAGGGCCCCGTATTCGAAGGTGTTGAAGTCCTGCTCGATGTCCTTGTTGCTGGCTTTGGGCTTGAGCTTGATGGAGGGGATGGGGCCGGGGAGGGGAATTTTGCCGCCCTCGCGGTCCTTGCGGGTCATGAGGCGCTCGACGTCCTCCGGCTCAGCGGCCTGGATGCGTTCTCCGGACTTGGTCTGGAACAAGATGCGCGCATCGCGGAGAGAGATCGGCCGGTCGCCATTGTTGGTGACGATGAGGCGGACGGGCATGACGCCGTGGCCCAGGTAGTCGACGCGGAAGATGGCTTCCTTGAGCTTGGTGTCGTAGGGTTCGGCCGCGATGGCGACCTTTTCCTGATCGTGCACTTCCACGGCCGCAAAAGAGGTAGCCGGCTGTACGGGAGGCGGATTGTGGTCGCTGGCCCAGCCCGGCATCGCCAGGGAGGCCATCAGCAGCGGTAACCCTCGCAGAACCCTCATCCTGGTCGAGACCCTCATCCCCTTTTGAAAGACTCACTTCGTGGACGACTGTATCATTTGAGGATTAGACCGCTTCGTCCGCAATCCGTCTCGCATGATTCTGTTCTTCTATAACGTGGGCCTGCTGGCCGCGCTGCTGCTGGGTGCGCCCTGGTGGTTGTGGCGGATGGCGACGACGCAGAAATACCGCGACGGCCTGCCGCAGCGGCTGGGCCGGGTTCCGCGAAAGCTCACGGCTGGGGGTGCTTCGGGCGCGAAACTGCCGGTGATCTGGCTGCATGCGGTGTCAGTGGGGGAAGTGCTGGCGGTGAGCCGGCTGGTGGGCGAACTGGATCGGGCGCTGCCGGGGTATCGGGTGATTGTCTCCACCACGACGCGGACCGGGCAGGCGCTGGCGCGGGAGCGGTTTGGGGCGGAGCGCGCGTTTTATTGTCCGCTCGATCTGCGCTGGGCGGCGAGCTCCTACCTGGATTCCCTGAAACCGGTGCTGTTGATCCTGGCGGAGACTGAATTCTGGCCCAACCTGCTGACCGGGTGCTTTCACCGGGACATTCCGGTGGTGGTGGTGAATGCCCGGATCTCGGACCGCTCGTGGCCGCGCTACCGCGCGCTGCGGCGGCTGTGGAGCCCGATCCTGGGGAGGCTGAGCCGGGTACTGGCGCAGAGCGAGACCGATGCAGAGCGGCTGCGTGCGCTGGGGTGCGCGCCGGAGCGCGTCACAGTGGCCGGGAACCTGAAATTCGACGTCCGCGCCACCCAGCCGGCGGAGGTTACGAGCATTCTGCGCGCGTCGACGCGGCGTTTGGTGGTTGCCGGGAGCACGCTCGAGGGAGAGGAAGCGGCCCTGCTGGCGGCCTGGCCGCGCCTGCTGGAAGCTGACCCGGGGCTGGCGATGGTCCTGGCTCCGCGCCATCCGGAGCGCTTCTCAGGGGTGGCAGGGCTGCTGGAGTGGTCGGGTCTCTCGTGGGTTCGCAGGTCGAACTGGAAGACCCGGCCGCCCGATTCGGAGGAGCCGTTGCGGCCGGGGCAGATCCTGCTGCTCGATACCATCGGCGAACTGGCCTCGGTGTATTCGCTGGCGGAGGTGGCGTTTGTGGGGGGGAGCCTGGTGGCGGCCGGAGGGCACAATCCGCTGGAGCCGGCGCAGTTTGGCGTGCCGGTTGTCATGGGGCCGCACTATGCCAACTTCCGGGCGATTACAGACGACCTGCGGGGCGAGCACGCGATCCGGATTGCGGGGATGGAGGAGTTGGGGTCGGTCCTGGTCGATCTGCTGACCCACCGCGATCTGGCCGTGGCGATGGGGGAGCGCGCCCGGGCGGTGTTTGAACGGCAGGCGGGTGCGACGGGGCGTTCGGTTGAAGCGATTACCGCGCTGGTTCGCGACGGAGCGGTCGCGCGCCGGGACGCGAGCGCGGAGCTGACCGCATGAGCAGGGGCGGACCGGCACGCAGGTTTCTGCTTCCGTTGGTCCCGGTTTACCGGCTCGCCCTGGCCTGGCGAGCGAGGCGCCTCGGGAACGGATCGGAGCAGGTGGGCCGGCTGGGCTGGCCGGTTATCAGCATTGGCAACCTGTCTACGGGGGGGTCGGGCAAAACGCCGCTCACGATCGCACTGGCCCGGGCGCTCCAGCGGAAGGGCATTGCGGTCGATGTGTTGTCGCGCGGTTACGGCCGCAGCGGCCGGGGGCCGGCCCGGGTCGATCCCGATGGCTCCGCGGAGGCCTTTGGAGACGAACCGCTGCTCATCGCGCGATCCGCGGGCGTTCCGGTGTACGTCGCGCGCCAGAGATACGATGCGGGGGCGCTGGCGGAGTCCGCCCCAGCGATAACAGGGGGAAGAACGACGGCGGACCGGGTGCACATTCTCGACGACGGGTTTCAACACCGCCAGCTCCATCGCGATGTGGATATTGTTCTGCTCAACCGCGAGGACTGGGAGGACCGGCTGCTGCCTGCGGGGAATCTCCGGGAAGAGTTGAAGGCGGTGAAGAGGGCCAGCGTGCTTGCCATTCCGGCGGATGACTCGGGGTTTGAGGAGGAACTGAGGGCCTGGGGCTGGGAGGGTCCGGTGTGGCGATTGCGGAGACGGATGACCGTGCCGGACGTGGACGGTCCGGCGGTAGCTTTTTGCGGGATTGCCCGGCCGGGGCAGTTCTTTGCCGGGCTGGTGGCGGCGGGCGTTGAGTTGCCGGTGAGGATTGCATATCCCGACCATCACCGCTTCACGGCGCGAAACCTGCAGAGCCTGGTGCTGGCGGCGAGGAGCCATCGCGCGCGGTCTGTGATCACGACGGAGAAGGACCGGGTCCGGCTGGGTTCGATGGCCGGGGAGCTGGCGCCCGAGCTGCCGGTCCTGACCGCCGGTCTTGAGGTGCAGATCGAGGACGAGGCGGCTGCAGCGGACTGGATATTGGCGAGGTTGAAAGCGCATTCCATGGACGCTTCCTTGTGAGAAAATCAGAGTTTGCACACGCAATCCAAGTACCGCCTGCTCGTGGTGCGTCTCGGCGCCATGGGGGACATTCTCCATGCCCTGCCCGCGGTTACGGGGCTGCGGCAGGCGCATCCCGGCTGGATCATCGACTGGGTTGTGGAGCCGGTGTGGAGACCGCTGCTGACGGCGCGGAGCGGTTCGGAATCCGGCCCGCGGGATGCTTCGCAGCCGCTGGTTGACCGGATTCACACGGCCCGGACAAAGGCCTGGGGCAGGGAGCCTTTAAGCGGCCAGACTCATCGTGAAATCAGGGACTTGCGCCGCGATCTCAGGGCGGGCTGCTATGACGCTGTGCTGGATTTTCAGGGCGCGGTGCGGTCCGCGGGGATCGCTCGGATGAGCGGGTCCAGGTGCCGGATCGGAGAGTCGAGCCCGCGCGAGTGGGCGGCCCGCTGGCTGTTTACGGTGCGGGTCCCGACGGAGGGAGCACACGTCATCGAACAGGATGTGGAACTGGCCGCGGCGATTGCAGGAGACGATCTGCACCCGGTTCAGCCGCTGCTTCCGGTGGATCCGGCCGCCGAGGCCTGGTGCGACTCCCTTCTGGGGCCGTGCGGCGAGCAGCCGGTGGTGCTGCTGAACCCGGGAGCGGGTTGGGGGGCGAAGCGGTGGCCGGTGGAGCGCTATGCCGAGGTTGCGTCCGAACTGGGGCGCCAGGGATTCTGCGTGCTGGTGAATGCGGGCCCCGGTGAGGAGCCGATGGGGGAGGCTATCGCGGAAGGGTCCGGCGGCGCCGCCCGGCCGCTGGTCAGCTCCCTGGCCCAGCTGATTGCGCTGACCCGCCGGGCGGCGCTGATGATCGCAGGCGATACCGGCCCGCTGCACCTGGCCTGTGCGCTGGGGCGGCCGGTGGTGGGGATTTATGGGCCGACGGATCCGACCAGGAATGGTCCTTTTGGAACGCGGTATCGGGTCCTGCGCAGCCCCCAGAGCCGCCGGGATCATACCCGGAGGGCGGAGCCGGAGGCGGGGCTGCTGACGATCACCCCGGAGGCTGTGCTGAAGGCGGCGGAGGAGTTGCTGAGAGAGAAGATGGTGGCATGACGACGCCGTCCCAGCCCACTGACTGGATTTTCCGCTGGCAGCGCATCGCGCGGCGCATCCGTGTGCCCCTGGGTTTTTTGACGGCGGGGCTCTACCTGTTTGAGCTGTGGCATCGCGCTCCCCGGCCGGGGGCGGTCGCCTGGAGCCTGCTGCTGGTGGTGCCGGGACTCTGGCTGCGCGGTTATGCTTCCGGCTATGTCAAGAAGAATCAGGAGCTTACCAGGACAGGGCCGTACGCGCACACGCGCAACCCGCTGTACCTGGGGTCGATCCTGATCGCGGCGGGGTTTGCCCTAGCGCTGATGAGCTGGCCATTCGCGGTGGTGCTGGCCGCGGGTTTCGCGGTGATTTATATTCCTGTGATTGCCTCGGAAGAAAGATTTCTGCGCGCCACGTTTCCGGGTTTCGAGCAGTATTGCCGGGAGGTTCCGCGTCTGTTGCCGCGGCTGACCCCGGCAGGAGTTGCGGGAAGCGGGGAGAGGGGCGGTTTTTCGATGGCGCTTTACCGCAAGCACCGCGAGTACAATGCTCTTTTGGGGGCAGCGCTTCTTTACCTGAGCCTGATCCTGGTTCGGCCGGCGATCGCACTGATCCTCCACGGGCGGCCATGAACGAGTTTTGAGCCTTGACCGTCAAATGCTAAGGAGCCTTGCCCGCCGGTGATAAAGCGCACGATCGCATTGAACATCCTCTGCGCCCTCGCCCTAGCCGGCGAAGCTCACAGCCAGCAGATACAGCCTCTCCCACCGCCCCGGCCGGGGTTCACCTTCCCGCAGAAGCAGACGCTTACCTACTCGGTGGACTGGCGGGTGTTTCCGGCGGGAACGGCGGTGGTGCATTTTGAAGCCAGCGGCGACAACGAACGGATGACGGCCTCGGCGGATACGGTGGGAGCGATCAACCTGTTATTCCACGTCAGCGATCATTTCCAGTCGACCTTTGACCGCGCCCGGGGCTGCACGGCGGAGTTTGACAAGCAGACGGTGGAGGGCCGGCGCCAGATCACCTCGACGCTGAAGATCGACTACTCGCAGAACAAGTCCGTACTCGATGAAAAGAACATAGTCTCGGGGCAGAGCAAGCATGTCGAGACGCCGGTGACGGGGTGCATGACGGACCTGCTCTCGGGGGTGTTTTATGCCTCGTCGCAGCCGCTGGAAGTGGGCAAGACGTTTGTTATCCCGGTGGTGGACGCGCTGCACAGCGTTCCCGTCACGATGAAGGTGGAAGGCCGGGAGGAGATCAAGACGCCGGTGGGGACCTTCAAGACGATCCGGGTGCAGCCGACCGCGGATGCGGGGGTGGTGAAGAACCGGGGCAACATCTGGATCTGGTACACGGACGACGACCGGCACCTGCCGGTGCAGATGCGGGCCCGGCTGTTCTGGGGAACGATCACCTTCCGGCTGGCGGTCAACGACAACAAGTAGCGGGGGCGGCCGAGTAATGCCGGTCGGGGCAAGGCCGCCGGGCGGCTATTGCATTCTGTAGCGTTCGCGCATGAGGCGCTGGAGCCGGGGCCAGAAGATCAGGTTGAAGGCGAGCTCCTTGTCAGGGAACATGGACAGGGCCATGCGCCGGGTGTCGGCGACCATCTCGGAGGCTTGTTCTACCGAGAGCGAGTGGTCCTGGGCGATGACCTGGTAGACCATGTTGACCACCATCTGCAAACGCCGGATCTTGCGGCTTTCTTCTTTCAGCTCTTCAGCCGTTTGCGCGGCGGGTGGTTCGTTGCCCTGGCCTGGTTGCGGGGATGCGGGACCGGCGGGTTTCTGCGGATCCCACGGAAGGTCGACTGAGCCCATGCGGCAATCCCTCCTCGAGCGGGGTGAGACGGCGTGCGTTGTGAGCATCCTACCACCGGTTTAGATGCGCGCTCCTTGCGCTTGAGCGAAGAGGGTCCTTGATGGTCACCGGTCGTGGTCGGCGAGGGGGGAATGCGGGCCGGAACTGGCGAAAGCGCGTTAAACGTACAATGAAACTGGATGGCATTTACCGAACAATACGATGTTGCGGTGGTGGGCGCCGGGCACGCCGGGTGCGAGGCGGCCATGGCCGCGGCCCGGATGGGGCTGAAGACGGCGCTGATCACCATGAACATGGACCTGATCGCGCAGATGAGCTGCAACCCGGCGGTGGGGGGAGTGGCCAAGGGGCACCTGGTGCGGGAGGTGGACGCGCTGGGCGGAATCATGGGCGAGGTTGCCGATGCGGTCGGCATCCAGTTCCGGCTGTTAAATACGTCGCGGGGCCCGGCAGTGTGGAGCCCTCGGGCGCAGTGCGACAAGCAGCTTTACCGGGTGAAGATGCGCGAGGTACTGGAGGCGCAGCCGGGACTGCATATCCGCCAGGCGGAAGTCGTCAATCTGGTGATTGACGACAGTGATCAGTCGACAGTGAACAGTGGACAGAAGAGACGTGTGCGGGGGTTGAAGCTGCGGGACGGGCGGCAGCTGCTGGCGGGGGCCACGATCATCACCACGGGCACGTTTCTCAATGGGTTGATTCATTGCGGGGAAGAGCGGTACCCGGCGGGGCGGAGCGGAGAGCCGGCGAGCGTGCTGCTGGGCGAAGCGCTGCGAGCGCTGGGGCTGCGCACCTGCCGGTTGAAGACAGGGACGCCGCCACGGCTGGACGGGCGCACCATTCGCTGGGAGACGTTTGAGGAGCAGCCGGGCGATGCCGATCCTACCCCGTTCAGCTTCAGGACCAAGAAGATCGCGCAGCCGCAGGTGAGCTGCCACATTGCTTTCACTACCCCGGAGACGCTGCGCATTATTCGCGAGAACGTGCATCGTTCGGCGATGTATTCGGGGCAGATTGAAGGCGTGGGGCCGCGCTACTGCCCTTCGATCGAAGACAAGATCGTGAAGTTCCCGGACAAGACGCAGCACCAGTTCTTTCTGGAACCGGAGGGGCTGAACACCCACGAGGTGTATGTCAACGGGATGTCGACATCGCTTCCCATGGAGGTGCAGTGGCAGATCGTGCGTTCGATTCCGGGGCTCGAGGAAGCTGAAATGCTGAGGCCGGGGTACGCCATCGAATACGACAGCGTGGACGCGACGGAGCTGGACCGCACCCTGCGGGTGAAGAGCATGGAAGGGCTTTACCTGGCGGGGCAGATCAACGGAACCAGCGGCTATGAAGAAGCGGCGTGCCAGGGAATCATGGCGGGGATCAACGCGGCGTTATGGCTGAAGGGCGAGGCGCCTTTCACCATGGACCGGACCGAGGGCTATACCGGCATCCTGATTGACGATTTGATATCCAAGGGGACCAACGAGCCCTACCGGATGTTCACCTCGCGGGCTGAGTTCCGGCTGCATCTGCGCATCGACAACGCCGACCGCCGGCTCACGCCGCACGGGCGGCGGCTGGGCCTGATCGATGATGGGTCGTGGGCGGAGTACGAGCGCAAGCAGGCGCGCATGGCGGCGCTGGAAAAGCTGCTGAGGACGCGCAAGCCGGACGCGGGGCAGCTGGCCGCGGCCGGAATGGATGGCCTGACCGCGGTCGCGGGACAGACGTGGGCGCAGCTGTTGAAGCGTCCCGAGGTGAGCATCGAGCCGGTGCTGAAGGTGATGCGCGAGGACATGCTGGGGGAGCCGCTGCTGGCGGAGACATTCGGGCCGGCGGAACATACGCCCATCGAGCGGGCGGCACTGCGCAACGAGGCGCGGGCGGTGGAGACGGAGATCAAGTTTGCCGGGTATCTCGACCAGCAGAGGAAGTCGATTGAGAAGCTGAAGGCGGCCGAGTCGGTGAAGATTCCCGAGTGGATGGAGTACGGCACGATCAGCGGGCTGTCGCGGGAGATGCGCGAGACGCTGGAGCGGGTGCGGCCGCACACCATCGGGCAGGCCAGCCGGATTCCCGGGGTGACGCCGGCGGCGCTGAGCCTGGTGCATGTGTCGATCCGGCTGCAGGGCGCGCGGCGGCTGGTGAGCTGAGCAACTTCGGAAGATAGGTAGAGTTTCCAGCGTATTGAAGGATGGCGTTTCCTCGAGGAAAACGGCACTTTGCTGGGTGCTTTCGGTCTGGACCATTTCCGAACCCGCTTTAGGGTCGGTGAAGCCTCGGGGCGCGTGAGGCAGGACGGCGGTCAGGCGGCGGTGCAATCCTCGACCAGGTTCTCCATTGCAATCAGGTCTTCCATGTGGAAGCGCTCGACCATGGTTTCGAGGGCCTGGGCGATGGAGAGCAATTCCACTGAGGCGGCAACGACCTGTTCGGCGCCGCCGGCGCTTTCGCGAGCGCTGCCGGCGACCACCTGCATGGTGGTGGTGACGGCATCGGCGGCGTTGGCTTCTTCGCGGGAGGCGTCGGCGATGCTGCTGATGCGCTGATCGACTTCGATGACCAGCTGAGAGATGCGGTCGAAGCGGTCATTGAGGCAGGCGATGGCGCCCGCGCCGTCGGTGGCGTGGGCCACGGCGGTGAGAATGCCGTTGGTGGCGAGCCCGGTTTCTTCCTTGATGCTGTTGACCAGTTCGCCTACCTGGCGAGTGGCCATGGCGGTGCGTTCCGCGAGGCGGCGGACTTCAGCGGCGACGACGGCGAAACCGCGGCCATGCTCTCCGGCGCGGGCCGCTTCGATGGAAGCGTTGAGCGCCAGCAGGTTGGTGCCGGCGGCGATCTCTTCGATGACCTCGACGATGGAACCGATCTGCTGCACGCGGTCGCTGAGGCTGCGGATGCGGCTGGCGCTCTGGCGCGTATCCTGGGCCACGCCTTCGATCATTTTGACGGTAGAGGCGACTAATTCGCCGCCCTGGCGGGCTGCCTGGGCCGCGGCCTGAGCGCTGTGCAGCGCTTCGCCGGAGTGACAGGCGGTGCTGGAGATGTGCTGCGAGAGCTCGGCCACGGCGGAAGAGGCCTGTTCGGCGCCGCGCAGCTGCTGCGCCATCCGGGCAACGGTTTCAGTCGACACGGCGCGGATCTCATTGGATTTGGCGGTAGACGCCAGCGAGCCGTCGCGGACCTCGAGCAGGGTATGACGGAGGCGGAGAACGAACTGGTTGAAGCTGTCGGCGAGGACTCCGATTTCGTCTTTGCGCCCCACTTCCATCAGGGAGTTGAGGTCCGCTTTGGCCATCTCCGTGGCCAGCGTTCGCACCGGGCGCAGCACCTGGCGCTCGAGCAGGAGGGATTGGAAACCGACCACGACCCCGACCAGGAGCAGGATCCCGGCCGCGATCAGGCCGGAAGACTTGAGCAGGTGCTTCCACACGTCCGAATCGGGATACGCGGCGAGGACGGTGTAGCCCCACGCGGGATAAGCCTGCTTCTGCACCACCCATCCGCGGGGATTTGGGAGGAGGCTCGCGAGGCCGGAGTCGGAGATGTTTTTTCCGTGGGTCACGGGGGAGCCGGAGGGCTTGAGCAGGGCGACGAAACCGTGGTCGAGGATGCGGGCGTCCTCGATTCCGCGCGTAAGGGAAGCGATGGAATCGAGGCGATAGCCGGTATACCAGGCTCCGATGAGGCTGCCGGAGCCATCGAGCATGGGAATGTAGCTGGTGGTGTAGGGGGTGCCGAGGATTTCGACCACGCCGGTAAACGGGCGGCGCTGAACGAGGGCGGCGAAGGCGAGGCTGGAGCGGTCAAGAGCGGTGCCCACGGCACGGGAGCCGTCGGGCTTGAGGACGTTGGTGGCCGCGCGGATGAAGTCGGCTCCGTTCCAGACAAAGAGGGTGGCGGTGCCTCCGGCGAGCTGCTTGACGCGATCGACGAGGACATAATTTTCGACCTGGGATTCCGACCCAAAGCGAAGGTCGGGAACGTCGCGGCCGGCAGCGCGGGAGAAGCCCCCGAGCGACGGCTGACCCCGGAGCCGGGCTTCGTCCTGGAGGATGCGCATGCTGGACTGAAGCTGCTGGCGGGTGAGCTGATCGATGGTGCCGAGGCGGCCCATCATGTCATCGAGCTGGCCGGCACTCTGCAGCCGCGCTTCGCGCCGCATTTGTGAAGCGACCAGTTGCCAGGCGAGGAGTCCGAACACGAGCGACGCGGCGGAGACGGCGAGCAGCGACGAAGCGGCGAGACGAACGCGAAGGGTTCTGTCTTTCATAGTTACCCCATGGAAAGGGATAGGTTTTCGTCCCGGCGATGTTTTCTCTGTAACGGCGGCCAGGCGAGGAGCGCACGGTTCAGCGCGGACGAACGGTTTATCGGCCGGACCAGCCCCTGGCTTGAGCCTGGGCGGATCTGATCGAGGGCGGGGGTAGAGTAGGGTATGCGTTTCCATGTGCTGTCTTGTCTGCTATGTGCCGCGCTGGCCGGGGCCCAGGTTCCGGATTCAACCGCAGTGAGGGCGCGGGGGCTGGGGGTGCCGTTCGAGGGCACGCCGGGGCCGCTGAATGCGATCACCGATGTGCCCGGGGTGGAAGTCGGCGCGACCACGCTGATCCGCGGCGAGGGGCCGCTGAAGGTGGGCGAAGGGCCGGTGCGGACGGGAGTGACGGTGGTGGCGCCGCGCGGAACCAGGAACAGCGATCCGGTGTATGCGGGCTGGTTCAGCCTGAACGGCAACGGGGAGATGACGGGCACCACGTGGGTGGAGGAATCGGGTTTTCTGGAGGGGCCGATCGCCATCACCAATACCCACAGCGTGGGCACGGTGCGCGACGCCATCATTGCCTGGGGGGTAAAGCGCAGTGCGCTGCTGCAGCCGTGGGCGCTGCCGGTGGTGGCGGAGACGTGGGACGGGTATCTCAACGACCTCAACGGTTTTCACGTGAAGCCGGAGGACGTGTTCGCAGCGCTGGACGGGGCCAAGGGGGGTCCTGTAGCGGAGGGCAACACGGGCGGCGGGACGGGCATGGTTTGTTACGGCTTCAAGGGCGGCACGGGGACGGCGTCGCGAGCGTTGAGCAGGGAGGATGGCGGCTACACCGTCGGAGTGCTGGTGCAGTGCAACTGCGGGCGGCGCTCGCAACTCACCATCGCGGGCGTGCCGGTGGGGAGGGAAATTCCGGAGGGCGTGCCGTACGCGGCGAATGGCGGGCCGTTGAAGCCGGAGGACGCGCCGCCGGGGAGCGAGGCGCGGGGCGATGTGGGCTCGATCATTATCGTGGTGGCCACGGATGCTCCGCTGCTGCCGCACCAGTTGAAGCGGCTGGCGCGAAGGGCGGCGCTGGGGCTGGCGCGCACGGGGTCAACTTCGGGGAACGGCTCGGGAGATATTTTTCTGGCGTTCTCGACGGCCAATGCGCATGCGGACCGGGTGCCCGGGCCAAACCCGGTGATGACGGTCGCGAACGAGCGCATGAATCCGCTGTTCTCAGCCACGGTGGAGGCAACGGAAGAGGCGATTGTGAATGCGATGGTGGGCGCGCGGACGATGACGGGAATCGACGGACACACAGTGATTGCACTGCCGCACGATCAACTGCAGCAGGCGCTGAAGAAGTTCAATCGTTAAGCGGAGAGCATCGCGGTGGGCGGCCAGTCCTTGTTTTCACTTAATGCTTCTTTTCGCTTAATGCATCTTGTCGCCTAATCCTTTTTGTCGCTTCTGGAGAACAAAGGGATGTGGAAGGGGAGTTCGGCGTCGGACTGCTTCTTTTTTCCCTTGGCGCCGGGGCCTTCTTCGCGGAGCACAGTGCGCTGCGAATTGACGCATACCCAGCCGCCGCGCTGTTTTTCGAAGACGTGGGTGTAGACGCCCTTTTCATCCACCTGGCCGGACCCGGCCTTGTGATGAAGCACGTAGGTGCCGTTGGCCACGGCGGTGTCTCCGAGCATGCGCACGGTGACGACGTGCTGATCGAGGTGGATGGTCTTGTCGTCGCCGCTGATGACCGCGGCAACCTGCTGATTGCGAGTGGTGATGTCGCCGCTGGCGGAGACGTCGAGGAAGAGCGGAGACAGGACCAGTTCGAGGCCGTACTGATCGCGCTGGTTGATGGCATTGGACCAGGTATCTTCGATCTTCTGGAACTCGCGGATCTCGGGACTGGTGCTCGAGGCTGCGCCGGGCAGGTTGGGGGCGGCGGCCGGTGCGGAAGTCTGAGCGAGAACAGCGCAGCAGGACAACAAAAGAGCAGGCAAACCGAAGGTTAAACGAACCATAAAAACGGAAAACTCCATTCCTTCATATTTTAGCTCTTTGACGGATTTGAAGCGGGCGCGGAAGCGGGAATGACCAGGGAAGGCGGACATGAAGGACGGGGACTGGTTTGAGCGCAGACGAGTTACACCTGCAATCAGATCCTGACTTGAGAGCGGGCGCGATCGAATTCAGCGAGGTTTGATACCAGGCATGATGGGAGGGGGCCCGGGCAGAGCTGTTTCGAGTCTCTTAAACCAGGGCCTGGAGCCGCTCCGGCTGATGCAGGGTGAGGATGGCGTCTTCGATAGAGATCCAGCCATCTTTGCGGAACTGACCCAGGGTGCGGGTGACGGTCTCGCGCGTGGTGCAGGCCATGGAGGCCATCTCTTCGTGAGTCAGCAGAAGCGGGAAACGGAAGCCGCCATCGTCGATGTGTTCGCCGATCTGGTGAGCCAGTTCGAGGAGCAGGCGGGCGAGGCGCGCGGCGACGGTTTCAGCGAGAGCGATGCGGCAGGCGTCCTGCAGGGCGAATCGATATTCCTGGCAGATGCATTGCACGGCGCGCATCTGGGCTTCTTTATGGGAACGCAAGAAGGTGAGGAAGCGGTCGCGCTCGACGGGGCGCAACTGGGCGGGGGTCAGGGATTCGGCCGAGACTTCATAAACGGCGTGGGTAAGCACGGCGTAAAGGCCGAGCATGGAGCCGGGACCGGCCACGCGGACGATCATCTGGCGATCGTGGGCGCGGCCCGCGGTGAGCTTGATGTAGCCGCTGCAGATGAGATAGAGGCAGCGTGCTTCGTCGCCCTGAGTAAAGAGGGGCGCCTCGGCGGGGAGAGAGATGGTGCTGGTGGCCAGTTCGAGATCAGCCAGCACGGCGCTCCCGAGCGAGCAGAACCAGCCAGGGCGACGATTTGAGCAGGCCGCGCAGCCAGCGGGCGGCTGGCGATGGACAGGCTTGAGCCTCGAAGACGTTTCTGCTCCGGATTGGATTTCCGACATTACGACGCCCCCGCGCCGCCGGCGAAGCGCGTTGCAATCTGGAAACTTCCGCCGCATGGTGCGGGGTTGCGAACCAGGTTGCGACACTTAGATGCCCGGAAGGATTTCTCCTGTTCAGTGTGCATCACGGCCGCTGCGCACACTGTGATGGTCCTCACGTCACTTTGGAGCTAACGAGCTTAATTGACCAGCGCGGATACCAGGGCCGGGTTGTAATGGCTTGAAGCGCACAATCGGACGCCTAATCAAGCCGCAAATCGCGTGTGATGGCAGGCGAACGCGAAGTGCGCTAGAGACAGAAACCAAAGGTAAATCAGCCTTTGTTCACGTTGTGATGGATATCACGGATAAGTGTGCACAGGCCCCGTAGGATTCAGCGCATGAAGTGATGCTCCGCACAGGTGGAGTCCTTCATCGACGATCGCTTGTGGAGCGGCAGCAGATGTGGCCGAGAGAAGGGTCGTTGGGGAAACCAGTTTAAGCAAGGCGGACTCTTTCATGCATCAACAGGCAGTTGGGCTATCAGGTAGAGCAGCTCCACGAAAATGGTTGGGGCTGCGGGCCATTATGGCGTTGTGCGGGCTTGCTTTTGTGCTGTGCGGAGCGGCCGTGGCAACTCCCAAGGAAGGCGGGGCGGCGGGCCAGGCCAAGAGCGCGGTAGCGGGAGATTTCGCGGGGGACGAAGCCTGCGCGAGCTGCCATGAAGAGGTCGCGAAGGGGTTCGTGGCAAATGCGCACAGCAAGCTGGCGCTGTCGCATGGCAAGAACGGTGTGACGTGCGAGGGCTGCCACGGGCCGGGCAAGGCGCATGCGGACAGCGGCGACACCGACAAGATATTCAATCCCGCCAAGGGCACTGCGAAGGAAGTGGATGCGCGCTGCCTGAGCTGCCACCAGGGCCAGCACGCCAACTTCGAGCGCTCCGGACACGGCGAGGCCAACGTGAGTTGCGTGAGCTGCCACAGCGTGCATGCGGGCCAGGATCCGGAGCACCTGTTGAAGGTGGCGCAGCCGGCGTTGTGTTTCAGCTGCCACACGGATGTGAAGCCGCAGTTCTCGATGCCCTTTCACCACAAGGTGGAAGAAGGCCTGATCCAGTGCACGGACTGCCATGATGCGCACGGCTCTTTCAACCGCAAGGGCATGAAGTCGGCATCGCAGCAGGACCAGGTGTGCATGAAGTGCCATACGGAGAACGCCGGTCCTTTTGTGTATGAGCACGATGTGGTGAAGACGGAGGGATGTACGGCTTGCCATTCGCCGCACGGAACGCCGAATGCGCGGCTGTTGAACCGGGCAAATGTCAATACGATCTGCCTGCAGTGCCATTCGCCGTCGCCGAACTATACGACGGGGCTGCCCATCGGACCGGCGCACAACCAGAATCAGCAGTACCAGGCGTGCACCATCTGTCACACCAGCATTCACGGATCGAACACCAGTCCGATTTTCTTCAATTCCACCGAGTAAGGGGCGAGCGATGACAGCACAGACGCAATTTGCGAAGAGTCTGGGTGGGTCGCCTGCCGGGGCCATGAATGCCCGGTGGTGGACCCTTACCCTTGTGGCGATGATGGCCTGCAGCGCGATGACCGGCGCTGCGCAGGATCAGCCGGCGGCGGCCAATTCAGGTCCTGCGAAGCAAGGCGCGGCGAAGAGCGCCAAGGGGGCGGACACGAAGCCGGTGTCGGCGCTGCCTGACAAGACGGCAGGCAACTACCAGATTCACTCGATGGTGGAACTGGGAGGACGGTTCACGGAGAGGAGCGGCAGCTCCGCGATGTGGGCGACCACGATCAACCAGGGGAGCGGAGGGCGGGTTCTGGGCCAGTCGCTGGACATGCGCACGCTGGACCGGCGGAAGACACCGTTCTTCGACACGCTGAGCACGTCGAGCTTCGGATATGGCGGAGATCCCTACGACGTGTCGAGGCTCAAGGTGACCAAGGGCCGGTTGTACGACTTCACGGGCAGCTTCCGGCGCGACCGCAATTACTTCGACTACAACCTGCATGTGAATTCGCTGCTGGGGCCGAATGCGCTGGTGCCGGAGCCGGACTCGCTGCACATCTACAACACGGTGCGGCGCAACACGTCGACGCTGCTGACGCTTTTGCCAACGTCGATGGTCCATGTGCGCGCGGGGTTTGATCACAACACGAACGAAGGCCCTTCGTACAGCTCGGTGCATGAGGGCGGAGACGTGCAGGTGCTGCAGTGGTTCCGGCACTCGCTCGATACATACATTGCCGGCCTGGACGTGAATGTGGCCAAGCGCAGCACGGTGAGCTACGACCAGTTCTTCGGCATGTATAGGGGAGACTCGCCGTATCGTCTGGCGGGCCCGATTTTCCGGCTTGCGGATGGGACGCCGTCGTCGGTGGGCGTGGACCTGCTGGCGAGCGCGATGTGCGGTTCAGGAGCGAACAAGACGCTGGCGGTGGTGGGCGGAGTGGTCAACCCCTATTGCAGCCAGACGCTGGTGCAGAGCCAGACGGCTCCAACGCGGACGACGTTTCCTACCGAACAGGTGCGTTTCAGTTCGCACTATTTCGACAAGGTCAGTTTCAACGGGCGGTTCTCCTACAGCGGCGACGCAATGAACGTGAATCATTTCAACGAGACGTTCACGGGCCTGTTGACGCGCACCTTTCTCCGCCAGGAGGTGGACACGGGGGGGATGAGCAACGGGCGGCTGGCGCATAACAAGCGTGACAGCAGCGACGGCGACCTGGGTGTGGAAGCCGAGCTGGGCGAGCATTTCGCGGTGACGGACGCGGTGACGTATCGCAATTTCCGGGTGGAGGGCAACAACACTCTCACGACGGAGCTGTGGGCGGGAACGGCAAGCACGAAGAACCTCAATGTGTTCACGCCGATCAGCACGCTGACGCCGGTAACGACGACCACAGCGAACAACTACTTTCTCGACCAGAAGATGCTGGGCAATACGGTTCTGGGGATCGTGACGGTAACCCCGCAGTTCAAATTTTCCGGCGGGTGGCGGTTCAACAACCGGGAGATTGCAGACCCGGGCGACGACCTTACGTGGCACCAGAACTGGATGCTGCTGGGGGCCGTGATCCAGCCATCATCGGGGGTGCGGATCACGGTGAACTACGACACCATGAACTCGAAGGCGGCCAACGCGGATACGCCGAGCGATACGTACACGCGGGAGGCTCCGAACAAGATTCAGCATCTGCGGGCGCGGGCGGTGGTGAAGCCCGCGAAGTGGATCAACTTCGCGGTGGCCGGGAACGATTACATGGCCAAGAACAACGATCCGCTGGTGAATCATAACGAGCATGCCCGGGACATCAGTTTTGCGACGCAGATCATTCCTTCGGAGTGGCTGAGCGTGGACCTGAATTTTGCGCACGACGATGTGTTCTCGGTGACTGACCTGTGTTACTTGACCACCGCATCGCCTGCGCCCTACAACGACCACAACGCGGGCACCTGTGTGCCGTCGGACAGCAATCCCAACGCGACCAGCAACCTGCTGCTGGGCAACGGCTACTACGACGCGCCGTCGACTTACTTTGCGGGCGGGGCGAATATTGCGCCGTCGAAGTATTTCCGCCTGAATGGCGGGGTGCGGATCAACAACATCAGCGGCAGCGCGGAGTTTCTCAGTCCTTACCAGGTTCCGGGAGCGCTGCAGTCGAAGACGTTCGTGCCCTACACGGACCTGCTCGTGAATATTGCGCCGGGCTGGGCATGGCATGGCAACTGGATACACCAGTCATACCAGGAGTCCGGCGCTGCCGGCCCTGCACCGCGCAACTACGCCGGAGACATTTTCACCCTCGGCGTGAAGTACGCATTCTAGAAACCGGGTGAGGGGCGCGGATTTCCGGGCCCGTTCGTCGCTACGAAGTTTTGGTTTGAGGCAGCGAGTGCCGGCAGTTCGCAACCCGCAGACCGGTGAAAGAGTTCTGTGAAGTGAGAACGCAAGGGTGTCAGGTTCTCGGGAGTGGAAAGATGGCGGGAAGATTTGAAGCACGCATAGCGGTTTCGGCGGCGCTGTTGATGGCTGCGGGTGGAGGTTTCGCGCAGGCGCCGGGACAGGCGACGTACAAGGCGAAGTGCCAGATGTGCCACGGGGCCAGCGGCATGGCGGATTCGGGCGCGGGCAAAGCGATGAACGTGAAGCCCATTACCGATGCGGACGTAAAGAAGATGAGCGAGGAAGAGATGATCGCGGCCACGAAAAACGGAATGGGCAAGATGAAGCCGTTTAAAGACTCGCTTTCGGAAACCGAGATCAAGGACGCGGTGGGATATTTCCGCACGTTCCTGAAGTAAGTTCAACGGGGCCGGAAGGGGCCAGGAAGAACCTTCTGTCCCGCTGGCTCTGCGGCTGGGGAGGAACCGGGCGCGGGGCGATCGCATACGCACTACCGTGAGCAGGAGCTTCCTGCGCGGAAAACAAGAGGAGAGGGCAATGACAAAGGGAATTCGGTCTCAGTTGGTACTGGCGCTGGTGGTGTCTGTAGCCGGTGCCGTGGGCTTCGCGCAGTCTTCCGGCGAGGCGGTTTACAAGGCGAACTGCCAGAGTTGTCACGGGTCGACGGGCACGCCGAGCCCGGGGATCGCGAAGATGATGGGCGTGAAGGCGGCTTCGGATCCGGATATGAAGAAGCTGACGGCCGATGAAGAGATTGCTTCGGTGAAGAACGGCAAGGGCAAGATGAAGCCGTTCGCGGGCAAGTTGACGGATGAGCAGATCAAGGATTCCGTGACGTTTTTCCGCACGTTGAAGTAGTCGATGGGCAGATCGTGGCCCGTCTTACGGGCGGGCCTCAGACTGCTGACAAAGTCGCTCTGTGGTTTGGAGAAAGGCCCGGGGGCTGAAGCGCTCCTGAATTGATTGGCTTTTTTGTGAGGCTGAAGCCTCACGCTCTCTCCGCAAAAACAAAGATAGGTTTTTTCATCAACCTTTGGCCCGCCTCAGGGGCGGGCCTTTCAGTCTGATGGTGGAGGCTGCGTGCCGTTCTTGTTGAGATTTCGCGAACACTGGGTAAGGCCGGCGCTGTTTTTCGGCAACAATCCCATCAGTCTTGCCGGGGGCGCAATTACGACTGCGGCCGGCATCACCATGGTGGGGTACTGGCTGGTCGAGCTGATCGGGCGGCCGAATGCGAACCCTTATCTCGGCCTGATTTTCTTTCTGATTCTTCCCGCACTGTTCATATTCGGGCTGGTGCTGATCCCGGTGGGCGTTTATTGGCGGCGCAAGGGGCTCGAGAAGGCAGGGCAGATTCCCACGGCGTTCCCGAAGATCGATTTCAACGATCGCATTTTCCGTCATGGCATCGATATCGTGCTGGTGGCGACGATTGTGAACCTGCTGGTGGTGGCGGTGGCGAGCTATCGCGGCGCAGCGTACATGGACTCGCCGCAGTTCTGCGGGCAGTCGTGCCACGTGATGCATCCGGAGTTTGCCGCGTACCAAGTGTCGGCGCACTCTCACGTGGATTGCGTGCAGTGCCACATCGGAGCGGGAGCGGCATCGTATTTCAGGGCGAAGGTGAACGGGACCAAGCAGCTGATGGAAGTTTCGCTGCGCCCGGTGGCGGGCATGGCGCCCCGGCTTATTCCGACTTATCCCACGCCGATTCCGTCGCCGGTGAGAAACCTGCGACCGGCGCGGGAGATCTGCGAAGGGTGCCACACGCCGGCGCGGTTTATTGGGGAGAAGCTGCTGGTGAAGTCGAGCTTCGCCGATGATGAGCACAATACCGAGACGCAGTCGGTGGTGGTGCTGCACCTGGGCGGGCAGGATTCGCTGTCGCACCTGACGGGCATCCACGGAGTTCACCTGGGGCACATCGAGTACATCGCGACGGATGAGAGCCGGACGACCATTCCCTGGGTACAGAAGCGCAACGCAGACGGAACGGAGACGGTGTTTGCGGCTTCGGCCTCAAATGGAAAAATGCCGCAGGGCGAACGGCGGGTGCTGGATTGCATCGACTGCCACAATCGCGCGGCGCATACCATGCAGACGGCCGAAGACGCGCTGAATCGCGCCATGGCTGATGGGGCGGTGAGTCCCGAGTTGCCCTGGATCCACAAGAAGGGACTGGAACTGCTGAAGGCCAACTATGCCACGGAGGACCAGGCACGGCAGAAGATCCCGGCGGACCTGGAGTCGTTTTATCGCAGCGAGCATCCCGATGTGTTCGCGGCCAAGGCGGGGCTGATCAAAACGTCGGGGGACGCGCTGGTGAATGTGTTCACCCACAATGTGTTTCCGGAGATGAAGGTGACGTGGGGGACGCACCCGAATCACATCGGGCACATGAGCTACCCGGGATGTTTCCGCTGTCACGACGGAGACCATACAGCCAAGGATGGCAAGTCAATCACGCAGGACTGCGCGGCATGCCATAACCTGCTGGCGGTGGACGAGGCCAAACCCAAGGTGCTGACGGATCTGAATATCCAGCAGTGATTTTGTCCCAGGGGCCGGGCCGGCGCAGAGAAGGTTCGCGCTGGCCCGGCCATTTTCGTGTGGCAGGGTTGGTACAGGATCGGGATCAGTGGGTTAGGGGGAAGTCCGGGCGGGTTACAATCGGGGCCAAACACACGCGGCGACCGGCTTGTCACCAAAAGGTGGTAGGGTGCGGAAGAGTATCCATCACAGAAGATAAGCTAGTCCGGCTCCGCAGGAGAGGTGTTGCCCGGGGGCGTTGCCAAAGCCGGCAGTGAGCGGCACGGGGCGTTCCGGTTATTGGCTGGCTTCGCGTATTGGCATGACTTCGGCACGTTGTATTCCCAATTTCTTAAAGATCTGCGGTAGTCCTGGAATTGTAGGTATAAGAGGCAAATGATAAAGTTCAGGCGGTTCAGCGGGACGCTTGTCCTGACGCTGGCATCGGTGTTGGGCGCGGGCCTTGCCGAAGCACCGGCGCTCGAATACAACGGTCAGGCAGGAGTCACGGAGCCGGGTTCGCGGATCGCGGGCGACTGGCGAGGGGGCGCCTCCGCGGTGATCGCGACGAGTTTGCCGCCTTTGCCGCGGCCTGCGGCCGATGGCGGACCGGCGTCGGCGGGGGTGAGGCTGGAGCGGGTGTTATTGCTGCTGGAGCCCACGGCCGCGCAACGGAAGGCGCTCGACGCGGAACTGGCGGCCCAGCTGGATCCGGCTTCGGCGGAATACCATCACTGGCTGACGCCGGCAGAGTTTGCCGCGTCGTATGGCAATTCGGGCACGGACGTTGCAGCGGTGGTGAAGTGGCTGGAGGCGCAGGGGCTGGTGGTAGCGGGGCTTCCGGCGGGACGGGGCTGGATCGAGTTTTCCGGCACCGTGGCCCAGGTCGAACAGGCTTTTCAGACACAAGTGGATTCGTTGGCGACTGCGGACGGGACCCGCTATGGGCTGGTGAAGCCGATCGCGGTTCCGGCGGCGCTGCGGCCGCTGATTCACGGGCTGGTTTCGCTGGATGGGGTTACGGCAACGGCGGCAGTAACGGCTGCGCAGGCGATGGCGGTTTCGGCGCAGGAGGCGGCGGGGGCCAAGACGCTGCTCCAGGCCGGGGCGATGACGCCGGGGCTGGCAGCGGAGGGGCTGCACCTGGACGCGCTGCACGCGGCGGGGGCGGACGGGACCGGAGAGACGATTGCGATCGCGGCGCGGAGCGGCGTGCAGGCCGCGGATGTGGCGGCGTTTCGCAAGGCGTTCGGGCTGCCGGGGAGCGAAGTCCGGATGGTGGCTAATGGGCCGGATCCGGGACGTACGGCGGATGAGTCAGCGGCGGTGATGGCGGCTTCGTGGGCGGGAGCGGCGGCGCCGGGAGCGCAGGTGGTGGTGGTACCCGCGGCGACGACGGCGGCGACGGACGGAATTGACCTGTCGCTGGCGGGGATCGTGGACGGGGCGCTGGCGCACACGGTTGCAGTCGGGTATTCGGCGTGCGAAGCGGCGCTCAGCGAGGCGCACCAGGCCTTTTATGCGGCGGTGTACCGGCAGGCGGCGGCGCAGGGCATGGCGGTGATTGCGGCATCGGGCGACAGTGGCGCGTCGGCGTGCCATGCGGCGGGAAGCGATGCCGCGGTGACCACGGGATTGGCGGTGAACGGACTGGCGGCGACGCCATGGAACACGGCGCTGGGGGCCGCGGCCATGGCCGGGGCAGGATCCTCCGGGCGTGATTCCGGATCGTCGCTGGGGATATTGAAGGGGTGGGCTCCGGTGAACCCTGCCGATCCTGCTTACGCGGGTGGAGGCGGGGCAAGCGCGACTTATGCGGTTCCGGCATGGCAGCCGCTTCCGGCCTCCAGCACGGCCAAGGCAGCGGCCGGCTATGCGCGGCTGATTCCGGACCTGGTTCTGCCTACGGGACTGGATTCTGCGGGGAGCCGGGGGGTGGCATTCTGCCTGAATGCCGGCGGCGGGGCTGGTTCGGGTGGATGTTCGCTGGTGCGGAGCGGGGGAAGTTCGGCGGCGGCGGCGGTGTTTGCGGGGGTGGCGGCGATCGTGGCGCAGAAGTACGGGCCGCAGGGAAACATGGCTCCGCGGCTGTACGCATTGAGCGGCCGGGACGGGGTGTTCGCCGATGTGCAGCAGGGGGATGCGCGACTGAGCTGTGCGGCAGGTTCGGCGGGCTGCGATGCAGAGGGGAAGATAGGGTTCGCGGCCGGTTCCGGGTACGACCTGGCGACGGGGCTCGGGTCGGTGGACGCGGAGAAACTGGTGGCGGAGTGGGCCAGAGCGGCGGCGACCGGGTCGGCGGTGGCGGCGGTGTCGCTGGACGTGACGCCGACGGTGCCGAACACGACCTACAACCCGACGGCGCAGATTACGCTGTCTTCCACGGTGGCCTCGACGACGGGAGGGGCGACGCCGACGGGGACGGTAACGTTTGCGGATGCGACGACGGGCACGACGCTGGGCGGAGCGGCGGCCACGGTCGGTCCCAACGGGGTGGCGTCGGTGACGATCACCGGCGGGCTGGCCAATGGCGGAAACAGCATCAAGGCGGTTTATAGCGGCGATGCGACGTACGCGCCGGCGAACTCCCAGGTGCTGGTGGTGACCGCGGAGCCGAGCACGACTTCGCTGGTGGTAACGCCTTCGACGCTGACGCCATCGGCGGGGGGCACGATTGCGGTGACGACTACCCTGACGGTTGGTTCTCCGCCGGCGGGAACGGTGGCACCGAGCGGCAAAGTGACATTGAACCTGGACGGGCTGCCGACGGCGACATCGTCGCTCAGTACGGGCGCGAGCGGTTCGACGGCGAGTTTCTCGGTGACGATTCCTTCGGCCGGGGTGCACACGCTGCAGACGGTGTATGCGGGGGATCCGAATTACACGGCAACCACTTCGCCGGCGGTCACGGTGACGGCGAGCAAGGGCGCGACGGTCACGTCATTGACGGCGACGCCGGCGACCCTGACGGCGGGAACGCCGGAGACGTTAACGGCGACTATTGCGCCGGTGAGCACGGTAAGCGGGACCACGTATTCGATCACGGGCACGGTGAGCTTTTACGACGGAACCACGCTGCTGGGGATGGCGGTGGTGAATGCCAACAGCGCTTCGCTGCCGAACATCACCCTGTCGTCGGCGGTGCTGCATACCATCACCGCGGTTTATTCGGGGGACGCGAGCTGGGCGGCGAGCACATCGAATGCGCTGGCGCTGCAATCGACGCTGCTGCCGGATACGGTCACGCTGGCGGTGAGTACAGGGACGGCGGGGCCGGGGCAGTCGATCACGCTGACGGCGACGGTTACGCCAGTGGGGATTCCGGCCACCAACGTGGAGCAGAATCCGACCGGGAATGTTGTGTTCTATGACGGCACAACGGTGCTGGGCACGGTGGCGCTGAGCGCGGCACTGAATTACAGCTCGACGTCGACGCTGATTACCGGCTCGCTGCCGGGCGGGCAAAACGTTTTGACGGCCGTGTATGTGGGCGACTTGTACTATGCGCCGGGCACGTCGAATCCGGTGACGATCAACGTTCAGGACTTCACCCTGACGCCTTCGTCGTCCAATCCGGGGACGAATCTGACCATTCCGAAGGGGTCGTCGGGTTCGGCTTCGTTTGTGGTGGCGGGGCTGGGCGGATTTGCCAACCAGATCCAGGTGGTGTGCGCGGTGCCGACGCAGGATGACATGACCTGCCAGGCGAGCCCGCAGCAGGTGACGCCGACGGCGACGGTCACGTTTACAGTGCAGACGTTCGCGGCGGGAGGAACCACGACCACCGCAAAAGCCGGGGCTCCGGCCGGATGGCCGCGGGCGTGGGGCGGAACGGCGCTGGCGGCGCTGGTCTTCCTGGTTCTGCCGGTGGGCGCAAAGGCGCGAAAGCGGCTGGCCGAAGCGGCGGGCGAACGGGTGGTGCGGACATTGCTGCTGGGGCTTCTGCTGGCGGGTGTGGGGGGCGCCGGGATCGGGTGCAACAGCACCACCACCGTCCAGCAGGGTACGGGAACGCCGCTGGGCGTGGCTACGCTGAAGATCACCGGGACGGCGTATGTGGACAACACGGTGGTGAGCCACAACGTGTTTTTGACGGTGAACGTGGTGACGCCGGGGTCGACGGCGGCCAGTGTTCCCGCAATTTTCACCCACAACTGATAGGCTGACTGCTTGGGTTCGGGAGCGTACCCGGGATGCTAACCAGCCAGCCTGTTCAATTCAATCTTGTTGCGGCGGCACACGCCGCGATGATCGCGCATGGATTTCAACCGGATTTTGGGCCTGGCGGGGTGGCGCAGGTAGCGGCGATCGAGGCGCAGGCGGGGACGCTGCCGCAGCCCGGGCCGGGAAGCCCCGCTTTCCAGGACTTGCGCGCGCTGCTGTGGTCCTCGATCGACAACGACACTTCGAAAGATCTTGATCAGATCGAATGGGCGGAGCAGCTGCCGGATGGGCGGATCCGCGTGCTGGTGGGGGTGGCCGATGTGGATGCGCGGGTCGCGCTGGGCACCGAGATCGACAAGCACGCACAGAGCGAGACGACTTCGGTTTACACCGGGGTAAAGGTGTTTCCCATGATGCCCGCCGAGCTTTCAGAGGGCATCACGTCATTGAATGAGAACCAGGATCGCGCCGCGATCGTGATCGAGTATTCGGTAGGTGCGGATGGGGCGACCTCGGATGGGAAGGCCTACCGGGCGCTGGTGCGCAACCGCGCCCAGCTGGCTTACAACGGGGTTGGGGCGTGGCTTGAGGGCAAGGGCCAGGCCCCGGCGAAGGTGGCGGCGAATGCCGACCTGGCAGCGCAGTTGAAGCTGCAGGACCAGGCGGCGCAGCGGATGCTGGGAAACCGGTTCCAGCACGGGGCGCTGGACCTGGAGACGATCGAGACGCGGCCGGTGGCGCAGGGCGACCAGGTCGTGGACCTAAAGGTGCAAGAAAAGAATCGTGCGACTTCGCTGATTGAAGAGTTCATGGTGGCGGCCAACGGGGTGATGGCGCGGGCTTTTGACGACGCGCACGTGGCGTCGATCCGGCGGGTGGTACGTACCCCCAAGCGCTGGGACCGCATCGTGGAGCTGGCGCAGGGACTGGGCACAACGCTGCCGGCGGAACCGGATTCGAAGGCGCTGAACGCGTTCCTGCTGGAACAGAAGCAAAAGGATCCAGACCATTTTCCCGACCTTTCGCTGGCGGTGATCAAGCTGATGGGGCCTGGCGAATATGTGCTGGTGAAGCCGAACGATCCGGATCCGGGGCATTTCGGGCTGGCGGTGCAGGACTATACGCACTCCACTGCTCCCAACCGCAGGTTTCCAGACATGGTGGCGCAGCGAATTCTGAAGGCCGTGATTGCCGGCCAGGCACAGCCATACACCGAAGCGACGCTCGATGCCATCGCGCAGCGGTGTACGCAGATGGAGGACGCGGCGCGCAAGGTGGAGCGGGAGATGACCAAGCGTATTGCCGCGGTGGTGCTGCATCCGCGCATCGGGCAGAGCTTCCAGGCGCTGGTAACGGGGGTCAACGAGCATGGCACGTTTGTGCGCGCGCTGGACCCGCATGTGGAGGGCATGCTGGTGCGGGGAGGCAAGGGGCTCGATGTGGGCGACCGGCTGACGGTGAAGCTGGTGAACACGGATCCGCAGCGGGGATTTATCGACTTCGCGGCGGCGTGAAGGCTGCCAGTCAATCGACGGGGACGATGCGGGCCGTCGATCCAAATTTGTGATAGTCGGAAAAGGTCACCTGGTTGATGTGCTTCTCCAGGCCCAGGCCATCGAGCCGCTTCAGTGCGTAGTTGTGGACGGTTGAGACGGTCACGCTGCGGAGAGGGCAGACGTAGTCATTAGCGCCGATGTGGACAGGTCCATATTCAACCGCGACACCCGAATCAACCATGGCGCTGTCGGCATCGAAGTCCGCCAGAAGCGTAATCCCGGTGATGGTTCCCGACGCCGGGTCGAAATAGATATCGCCGTGGTAACCGGGCTTGTCGACGAAGCGCCGCCAGGCTTCGCCCTCCTCTTCCTGGTAACAGCAAAAGTCTACCGAGTAGTGCGAGGCAGCCCTGGGAACGGTGTATCGCAGAACAGCGATGCGGCTTCCGTTCCCGTTCCTTTCCCAGTGGCTCCATGCAACCGACCCCTTGAAGGAGTCGCTGAGGGCGATGCGGAGAATGGGGCCGAACTCTCCCCAGGAGTTAAACGCATTGGAAGAATCCTTCTGTCCCGGCGCTGGCCCGGAGCCTTGTTCCGCGGCCTCGATCAATTCATGGCCGTCGCGGTAGGTGACGGGGTGTTGGGTTTGGTGCGTCCAGTGGAGACGGATCTTCGGCTTGGAGTGCTTCTCACGGCTGCTTTGAGGGGAGTTGTCGAAGCTGCGGGTATGGCGGATGGCGGTGAAGTCAGGCAGGTGGCGCAGGGTGGTTTCGGCGTAATCGATGGCTGCTTTCACCATCTGCTCCTGGTCGGCGGGCGGTGGCGCGGGGTCGGGGATCCAATCGGCGCGAGGTATCTCCGTCAAGCGCGAGGCAGCTGCCAACAGGCCCAGAATCTCGAGCGATAGCGGGCCGGGCGCCATGCGGGACAGGATGCGCCGGAGGGAGGATTCGCTCAGCTGTTCGGTGAGGGTGACCGAGTTGAGCTGATCCGCGAGTTCGGTGTCGGACGCTTTCTGAGCCTGCCTGGAGAGCAGAAACTGTTCCAGTTGCGCTACCGTGACGCGGGTCTGGGAGGACCCGGCAGGGGCGGCGATGACGAAGGCGAGTACCGTCAGTGTGAGCGTCGGAAATCGCATGGGTGGTGCGGTCAGTGTAGCGGGGCATGCCCGGCTCCTGCGGCGCAGGTGCCGGGCTATGCGGATTGGACGTTGGGGGGAAGCAGGGGATAACGATCAGCCTGCGCGCAGGGTGCCGGACTGGATGAGGCCGATGATGTGGCCTTCGGGGTCGGCGCACATGGCGATGAGGGGGCCGTTGGGCATTTGCTGGGGCTCGAGGATGCGGCGGCCGCCGCGGCCTTCGACCCGGGACAGGGTGTCGACGATGCTGTCGACTTCAACGTAGAAGGTGGCGTGACCCGATCCTCCGTCCATGGAGTCGCCGATGCCGCCATTGATGCCGGCGCCCGGGGCGACGTGCGAATAGTGCTCACCGGCGGGGGTCAGCTGCCAGTCGAAGGCGGCGGTGTAGAAGTCTTCGAGCTGGGCTCTGTCTTTGCCTGCAATTTCGAAATAGACGATCGGGTTGGGCATGTCATCTCCTCCCCGACTTGGATGCGGTATCCAGAAACGAGGGGAGGCGGGGCTGGGCCGGGCCGGGCGTTGAGGGCGTGGCGCGTTCAGGGTGTGGCGCGGATCTGGGGAGGTGTGCCTGAACCGGCCCAGTCGGCCCAGTTGTCGAGGACATCGGGGGAGTACATGTAGAAGTCGAAGCCGGCCTTCTGCAACTCGGGCACTTCGGCGAACAGCATCAGTTCCGCGTTCTCTTTGCCGAAGCCGCGGTGGTTGAGGAAATCGATATGCGCGACGTCGCAGCCGTCATCGCTGGTGCACACGGGATAGCGGGGCGGCTGGCTGCGGAAATAGATGAGCCGGTCGAGCTGGGTCCTGGCGATGTCGTTGCCGGGAAATCTGGGTATGGTGCTGCAGGACATGGCATCGGGTTCGCCGAACTGATTGGCGCGGGGGTGGGACACGCCGGGGGGATACACCTGATAGACGACGGCGGCGTGGTCGCCCTTCAGCATGAGGTCGCCGGACTGCGGGCCCTGGGGATTGGGAATAACATTCCTAGTCAGCAGCGCCCTGGCATTGAGGCGTCCCATCACCACGTCGGTGTATTCGTCGCGGTTGGCCCATTTCCGGTTGTGGATCAGGGCGGTGGGCGATTGTTCGTGGCCCTTGGAGATGTAGCGGACGCCATTCAAATCGGTAAGGGTGATGGGGAGGCCGCGGTCCGCGGCGAAGTCGATCAGGAGCAGCATGGACAGGTCGGCGCAGTCGTGGCGGTCGCCCATGTAGCTTTCGGCTTCCACCTGGACGAACTTGCGGTACTCCGCATACATGGAGGCGGACCAGAACTGGGTGTGGATCCAGGCGGACATGCGGACCTCCGGCAGAAGCGGCTCGGGCTCGGGACGCTGAATAGTGCGGGGAGCGGGGCCGCCGTGACAAGCGTAGCGGATAAAAGCGGGATCTGCGCCTTCTGTGGAAATCCTCTTGTCGATTTCGCTTGACACTTATTGCAGATCGCAATAATATTTATTGCAGATTGCGATAGGGTCGTACACGGGGAAGGCGTTCTATCGCGGCACGGCATGAAGCTCGGCGAAAAGATCCGCTACCTGCGCGAGGTGGAAGGCAGCCTTCGGGGCATGGACCGGGCGATGAGCCAACTGGAGCTGGTAAGGGCGATCGACGCGGAGACGGGCTCGAAGCTGAGCCAGAGTTATCTCTCGCAGATTGAAAGCGGGGCGCGGCCGCACCTGACTAACACGACGCGGCAGATCCTGGCGGGATTTTTCAAGGTTCACCCGGGATACCTGGTGGACGATCCCGAGGGCTATTCGCCGGAGTTGCAGAGCGAACTGCGCAACGTGGAAGACAAGCTCGATTTGTGGCTGGTATCGGGAGCGGAGCGGTTCCGGCGCGATCCGGAGCTGAAATGCGCGCTGCTGACCCTGGCGCGCAACGAGCATTCGCGGGAGTGCCTGCTGCTGCTGGAGGCGATTCTCGAGACGCCCGGGCTGGCGCCGCGGCTGATGGAAGTGTTGCAGCCCAAGGCTCCGGAATGCGCGGAGCCGGGACTGGCTCCCGCGAAGGTTCCTGAAAAGGCGGGTTTGGGGCGGGCGGGCAGCAACGGGAAGCAGAAACGCCGCAGCAAGAAGGAGGCGTAGCGTGCATTGGGAGACCTTTTACCTGGTTTGTTTTCTGGCGGGGCTGTTGTTGAGCGGATTCACGCTGCTGGGCGGCATGGGGCATTTCGGCGGGCATGTTCACCTGCCGCATCTGCCGCATGGCGGTCCGGTGGGGCACGGGGGTGGACATGGGCATGGGGGCGCGACGGGCACCATTCCGTGGTGGAATGCCTTCTCGCTGATGGTGTTCTTTTGCTGGTTTGGGGCGGCAGGGTACTTGCTGACGCGGTATGGCAGTTTCGTCGCCGGGGTTGTGGTTCTGCTGGCGGCGGTGTGCGGCCTCGCTGGGGGAGCGATCATTTTCTGGTTTCTCACCCGGGTGCTGATGACCCACGAGCATGAACTGACCGCCGATGAGACGGAAGTGGTGGGTGCGGTGGGGCGGGTGTCATCGCCGATCCGGGCGGATGGGACGGGAGAGATCGTCTACGAGCAGCTGGGGTCGCGGCGATCGGCGCCGGCGCGATCGGAAGACGGAAGGGCGATTCCCAAGGAGATGGAAGTGTTCGTGGTCCGGTATGAAAAGGGGATCGCGTATGTGCGCCGGTGGGAAGAACTGGACGCGGAGCAGCACAGCCGCTCCATGCAGGCCCCGGCACGCTGAGGGGGCCATCCACACCGCCGGGATGGATTGGGACTTCGTTGACGGCGGAGATTTGGTCAAGCTACTAACCGCAATGCCCCGGTTGAGAGGACCGGGATCTGATGAGCAATACGACCGTTCTGATTACAGACATGGCCATCCTGGTGGGAATCTTTTTGCTTGGTTTCCTGGCCAAGATGTTTCCACGCAGCGGCCGCAAGAACAGTGAAGACGGTGGACGGTGAAGACAGTGGACGGCGAAGACAGTGAACAGTGGACAGTGGAGAGTGCACAGTCGACGGTGGACGGTGAAGACAGTGCACAGTGGACGGTGGACAGTGGACAGTGGACGGTGAAGACAGTGGACAGTGAACAGTGAACAGTGGACGGTGAAGACAGTGAACAGTGGACGGTGAACAGTGACGACAGTGGACGGTGAAGACAGTGAACAGTGGGCAGTGGGCAGTCAAGACAGTGAAGAGTGAAGACAGCGGGCAGTGAAGAAGTGGCTGCACGGGCTGTGAGTTAACCATTCACCCTCTAACTCCCGGCGAAAGGATCGGGAATCCAATGACTAACGAATTTGTTCTGATGGTCGGGCTCAGCGTTCTGGCGCTGATCTTCGTGATGGGCATTCTGGCCAGGATGTATCGCAAAGCGGGTCCTAACGAAGCGCTGATTGTGTATGGGTTTCGCGGACCGCGGGTGATCAAGGGGCACGGCACGGTGATTTTTCCGATGGTGGAGAATTGCCGCGAGCTGAGCCTGGAGTTGATGAGTTTTGATGTGGCCCCGCAGCAGGATCTCTACACCAAGCAGGGCGTAGCCGTGACCGTCGAGGCAGTGGCGCAGATCAAGGTGCGCAGCGACCAGGCTTCGATACTTACCGCGGCGGAGCAGTTTTTGACCAAGCCGCAGCAGCAGAGGGAGGGTCTGATCCGGCTGGTGATGGAAGGCCATCTGCGCGGGATTATCGGGCAGTTGACGGTGGAACAGATCGTGAAGGAGCCCGAAATGGTGGGTGACCGGATGCGTTCCACGTGCGCCGATGACATGAGCAAGATGGGGCTGGAAGTGATTTCTTTCACCATCAAGGAAGTGCGCGACAAGAACGAGTACATCTCCAACATGGGGCGGCCGGACGTGGCGCGGATCAAGCGCGATGCGGAGATGGCTACAGCCGAGGCGGAACGCGACACGGCCATTTTGAGAGCGACGGCATTGCGCGAGTCGGCCGTAGCGCGGGCGTTGGCGGACCAGGAAAGAGTGATTGCGGAGACGGCTTCGCAGACGCGGCAGGCGGAGGCGCAGCGCGATCTGGAGATCAAGAAGGCGGAGTATGCCGAGCAGAGCCGGCGCCAGCAGGCCACTGCGGACAAGGCTTACGAATTGCAGACTAACGTGATGCTGCAGCAGGTGACGGCGGAGCAGGTGAAGGTGCAGCAGGTGGAGAAGGAAGGCCAGATCAAGGTGCAGGAAGCCGAGATTCTGCGTCACGAAAAAGAATTGATTGCCACGGTGTTGAAGGGCGCGGAGATCGAACGGCAGCGCATCGAAAACATGGCGGCGGCGGAAAAGAATCGCCTGACTACGGAAGCGGAAGGACGCTCGGCGGCGATCCGCACGCAGGGCGAAGCGGAAGCCTCGATCATCTTCCAGAAGGGCGAGGCGGAGGCCAAAGCGATGAACGTGAAGGCCGAAGCCTACCAGGGATGGAACCAGGCCGCGGTGGTGGACAAGCTGTTGACCAACATGGCGGATGTGGTCCGGGCGATGGCCGAGCCGTTGAGCAAGGTGGACAAGATCACCATTGTGTCCACGGGCAATGATGGGGCCGCAGGAGTGAACAAGATCACCGGCGACATGACCAAGATCGCGGCGCAGGTGCCGGCATTGTTCGAAGCCCTGAGCGGAATGGACATCAAGCAGTTGATGTCGAACGTGCAGGCGATTCGGCAGAAGCCGGTGAACGGTGAGGCGGGAAAAAGCTAAGAACAGCCATTAGCTTTTAGCTTCTAGCTCCTAGCTGTTTCGTGCTGGGGGCTGGAAGCTGGGGCGTTGGTTGAAGTGAAGTGGCTGGATGGAAAACGCAACGGCTTTGTTGCAGGCGGGGTGAAGCTAGCTGGCAGCTAAGAGCTAAGAGCTGGCGGCTGAGGTAAGGGAGGTTGTTATGTCATTGCTGGACAGGGTGAGCACGCTGCTCCGGGCCAATATGAATGACCTGGTGGAGAAGGCGGAAGATCCGGAGCGGCTGTTGAAGCAGGTGGTGCTGGACATGGAGAACCAGCTTCTGCAGGTGAAGACGCAGGTGGCGATCGCCATTGCCGACGAGCACCTGCTGAACAAGAAGCGCAGCGAGCAGGAGGGGCACTCGGCGGAGTGGAGACGCAAGGCGGAGGTAGCGGTCCAGAAGGGCATGGACGACCTGGCGCGCGCGGCGCTGGAGCGGGCGCTGAGCCACGACCAGCTGGCCACCGGATTCGCCAGCCAGGCGGAGGACCAGAAGCATGAGGCCGACAGTCTGCGCCAGGCGCTGCGCAAGCTGGACCAGAAGCTGACGGAGACGCGGGCCCAGTGCGAGATGCTGGTGGCGCAGCATCGGCGGGCCAAGGTGGTGGGACGTGCCGCGAAGGCGCGGCAGGCGGTGGGGCCAGACCAGGATCATGCCATGGAGAGAATGAAGAGCCGGGTGCAGGTCAACCTTGCGGAAAACGCCGCGGTCTCCGAGGTGATGGCGCCCGCGTCGCTGGAGGAGAGGTTCAGGGCGCTTGAAAGCGATGACAAGGTGGAATTCCTTTTGAATGAGATCAAGCGGCGGCAGCTGCCCAAGGCGGAGCTGGCGGCGGGAGGCACCGCCGATTAACGGTAAGGTAATGTGTCCTGCGATTGTCCTGCTGCGTCTAACAGGCAGGTTCTGTGTACGCAGTTTGACCTCGCTCCGAAGCGCATGTGCCTATCGACAGCGCCGAAGGGGGCAGTTTTATCAAGGCAGCCCCCTTTTGGCCCTGCGACGCGGTGTGGGTAAATCGGGCGCCTAATCCAAAGCTGGAGAATGGATGCGCAACCGCCCTCATATTTTTTTGAGCACCCTTGCGTTCGGTTTGCTTTTAGTTTTGGCGACTTGCCGGGCTCCCGGCCAGGAGCCCGTCGGCACGGAAGCCGCGGCGGCGCTTCCGGACGCCCCGCTGCCGATGTTGGCCGATTCTGTGGCAGCCGCGCAGAATCCATCGCAGCAGGCTCCTCCCGCTTCTTCTCCCCAGGACAGCTCCAGCACGCAGGCAACTTCGCCGCCCTCGGCCACCGAAAGGGAACAGCGCGAAAAAGCCGAGGAGCAGCTGAAAGAGCAGGAACATCAGCGGGTTGCGGGGGTCATGGCCACGTTTAATACGACCAGCAATCGAGACGCGGTTCCTCTCTCGCCGGGACAGAAATTTCGCCTGTTCTTCAAGAGCTCCACCGACCCGTGGCCGTTTCTGCTGGCGGGGGTGGTGTCGGGGATCGGCCAGGCTGACGATAGTTATCCGACGTGGGGGCAGGGGATGCAGGGGTACGCGAAGCGCTTTGGTGCGGCCTATTCCGACAGCTTTATCGGCAACTTTTTTGGGAACGCGGTGCTGCCCACCCTGCTGCACGAGGATCCGCGCTATTTTCAAAAGGGAACCGGGAGCGCGACGAGCCGTCTTCTATGGGCCGCATCGAGCACATTCTGGTGCCGGCGGGATAATGGCAGCTGGGGACCGAATTATGCCAACGTCGGCGGGAACCTGATCGGCGCCTCGATTGCGCGCATTTACTATCCGTCCTCGGAGCGGGACTTAGGGGACGTCATCAGCGACGGCCTGACGGTTTCGGTGGAAGGCATCGCGGGCGCGGAAGTGATCGAGTTCTGGCCCGACCTGGCGCGGCACATGAAGCGCAAACACGCCGAGAAGCTGGCGCGGGAGGCGGCTCGGCGCGGGACGCAAAGCGCGCCGGCGAATGAGCCTGCGACGAGCTCCAGTCCTAACAAGCCACAGGAATAACCAATGCTTCGGCGGCGAGACGGGCCATCCGTGCCTGTTTCGTAGTGCTTTGAGGGTGCGGACCCGCGGACGGCACCGGGGGCCGGACTTTCGAATCCCGCATTGAAGGTTCCGCGAAAAATGTCCCCTGCCGCCGGGAATTGAACGACAGGGGAGCGGAGTAGGTTGCCCAAAGGAGAGAACGCGACTCATGACGGTCGCGCTTATTCATCTTCAACGGGCTCCCTGATCGAGGTTTTGATTTAGCGCAAGAACGTTGACGCGGGGTTCGCCGAGGAAGCCGAACTGGCGGCCCTTGATGTCTTGCTGAATGAGGCTGCGCACCCGGTCCTCGGTCCAGCCGCGGGCCTTGGCGACGCGGGCGGCCTGGTAGAAGGCGGAATCGGGCGTGATGTCGGGGTCCAGGCCGGATCCCGAGGTGGTCACGAGATCGATGGGGACGGGCTTGCCGGGGTTGGCGGCGGCCAGCTTGTCGATGTCGCCCTGAATGCGCTGCACCAGCTTGGCGTTGGACTGGGCGAGGTTGGACCCGCCGGAGGAAGTGGCGTCATAGCCGTTTCCCGCGGCCGAGGGGCGGGGATGGAAGTAGCGGTCGGAGGTGAAGCTCTGGGCCAGCAGCTCCGATCCGATGACCTGCCCGTCCTTGAGGACGAGGCTTCCCGAGGCCTGGTGAGGAAACAGAACGGCTGCCATGGCTGTGACCAGCAGGGGATAGCCGATGCCCACCAGCAGGGTGAGGATGAGGGTATAGCGCAGGGACGTAAGCCAAACAGAGTGGCGTGCGGTAGTGGACTGCGCAGCGACGGAAGTGACGGGCAAGGTGGAAACGGAGTGCACGAGGGGTTCTCCTTTTGCTCAGGCGAGATGCATCGCGACGAGCAGCATGTCGATGGCCTTGATACCGACGAAGGGGACGATGACCCCGCCCACGCCGTAGACCAGCAGGTTGCGCCGCAGCAGCGCTTCGGCCGCCTTGGGCTCGTATTTGACGCCTTTGAGGGCCAGCGGAATGAGGGCGATGATGATGATGGCGTTGAAGACGACCGCCGATAAAATAGCCGATTGCGGCGAGTGAAGATACATGATGTTGAGCGCGTTGAGCACCGGGAAAGCGCCGGCGAACATGGCGGGGATGATGGCGAAGTACTTGGCCACATCGTTGGCGATGGAGAAGGTGGTCAGCGAACCGCGGGTCATGAGCAATTGCTTGCCGATCTCGACGATCTCGATGAGCTTGGTGGGATTGGAGTCGAGGTCGACCATGTTGCCGGCTTCCTTGGCGGCCTGGGTACCGGAGTTCATGGCGACGCCGACGTCGGCCTGGGCCAGCGCGGGGGCGTCGTTGGTGCCGTCGCCGGTCATGGCGACGAGCTTTCCTTTGCCTTGTTCGCGCTTGATCAGGTCCATCTTGTCTTTGGGTTTGGCTTCGGCGAGAAAGTCGTCGACGCCGGCTTCGCGGGCGATGACCGCGGCGGTGAGGGGGTTGTCGCCGGTGATCATGATGGTGCGGATGCCCATGGCGCGGAGGCGGGCGAGGCGCTCCTTGAGGCCGCCCTTGACGATGTCCTTGAGATAAATGACGCCGAGGGCGGTGGAGTTTTCGGCGACCACCAGGGGAGTGCCGCCGGCGCGGGCGATCTCTTCAACGCTGTCGCGCACTTTTTTGGGCAGCGAGGAACCTTGTTCTTCAAGAAAGCGGGCGATGGCGTCGACGGAGCCTTTGCGGATGCGGACGCCGGGGAGGTTGACGCCGCTCATGCGGGTCTGCGCGGTGAAGGGAACGAAGTCGGCCTGAATGTTGGCGAGGTCGCGTCCGCGCAGGTTGTACTGAGTCTTGGCGAGGACGACGATGGAGCGGCCCTCCGGGGTTTCGTCGGAGAGGGAGGAGAGCTGCGCCGCGTCGGCGAGGTATTCGGGGGTGACGTCGGGGGCGGGGATGAATTCGGTGGCCTGGCGGTTGCCGAGGGTGATGGTCCCGGTTTTATCCAGGAGCAGGGTGTTGACGTCACCGGCGGCTTCGACGGCGCGGCCGCTCATGGCGAGCACGTTGTATTGCACCAGGCGGTCCATGCCGGCGATGCCGATGGCTGACAGCAGACCACCGATGGTGGTGGGGATCAGGCACACGAGGAGTGACACGAGGACGAACACGGTCTGCGGCGCGTGCGAGTACATGGCGAACGGCTGGAGGGTGACAACGGCCAGCAGGAAGACGATGGTGAGCCCGGAGAGCAGGATGCTGAGGGCGATCTCGTTGGGAGTCTTCTGGCGGGTAGCGCCTTCGACGAGGGCGATCATGCGATCGAGGAAGGTTTCGCCGGGGTTGGAGGTGATGCGCACCTTGATCCAGTCCGAGAGGACCCTGGTGCCACCGGTCACGGCGGAGCGGTCGCCGCCGGCCTCGCGGATGACGGGGGCGGACTCGCCGGTGATGGCGGACTCGTCGACGGAGGCGACGCCCTCGATCACTTCGCCGTCGCCGGCGATGTAGTGGCCGGCCTCGACGTGGATCACGTCGCCGGAGCGAAGCTGGCCACTGGCTACTTCTTCGAAGGCGCCGGAGGGAGTGTAGCGGCGGGCAACGGTTTCTCCCTTGGCTTTGCGCAGGGTGTCGGCCTGGGCTTTGCCGCGGCCTTCGGCCATGGCTTCGGCGAAGTTGGCAAACAGCACGGTGAACCACAGCCACACGGTGATCTGGAGGTTGAATCCGAAACCGGGGCGGTGATGGATGGTGTTGTCGATGAGCAGCGCAGTGGTGAGGACGCTGCCGACCTCGACGACGAACATCACGGGATTTTTGATCATCCAGCGCGGATTGAGTTTACGCACCGAGTCGATCAGAGCGTGCCGCATGATGGCGGCGTTCCAAAGACTTTTTTTCTCAGCCATGTCCGTTTGCCTCGTTGGTTGTGGCGCCTAGAAAACCTGTCCGGCCTTGAGCACGAGGTGCTCGAGGATGGGGCCGAGGCTCAGTGCGGGAAAGAATGTGAGTGCGCCCAGGATGAGTACGACTCCCACCAGCAGCACCGTGAAGAGGGGCGTGTTCACGGGGAAGGTTCCGGGCGACGGAGGCACGCTCTTTTTCATGGCGAGGTTGCCGGCCAGTGCCAGGGCGGGGATCATCATGAGGAAGCGGCCGATGAGCATGTCCCAGCCGAGCGCGACGTTGTAGAACCATTGGGTGGTGGAGTTGACGGGAATGTTGAGGCCGGCGAAGGCGGAGCCGTTGTTGCCGGCACCGGAGGTGTAGGCGTAGAGGATTTCGCTCAACCCGTGCGGGCCGGCGTTGGAGAGCGCGGGCAGCCCGATGGTGGGCGCGAGGACGAAGACGGCGGTGAGGGAGAGAATGATGAGCGGGAAGACTAGCACGTAGAGCATGGCCATCTTCACGTCGTAGGATTCGATCTTTTTGCCGAGGTATTCCGGGGTGCGGCCCACCATGAGGCCGGCGATGAAGACGGCCTGGACGACGAAGATGAGCATGCCGTACAAGCCCGAGCCGACGCCGCCGAAGATGACTTCGCCGAGCATGATGTTGGTGAGCAGGACCATTCCGCCGAGGGGCGTGTAGCTGTCGTGCATGCTGTTGACGGCGCCGCAACTGGCGTCGGTGGTGATGGTGGCGAACAGCGCGGACTGGGAGACGCCGAAGCGAACCTCTTTGCCCTCCATGTTTCCGCCGGGGGCGGTGGGCGTGGAAGTCTGGACGGCGCCATGAATGAGCGCATGCGGATGCGCTTCGGCCCAGTAGACGGTGGCGAACCCGGCGGTGAAGAGCACAAACATGGCGGCGAACACGGCCCATCCGTGTCCCGGCGAGCCGGTCATGCGTCCCAGCGTGAAGGTGAGTCCGGCGGGGATGATGAAGATGGACAGCATTTGCAGGAAGTTGGAAAAGGGCGTGGGGTTTTCAAACGGGTGCGCGCTGTTGGCGTTGAAGAAGCCGCCGCCGTTGGTGCCGAGCATCTTGATCGCTTCCTGCGAAGCGACCGGGCCCTGTCCGATGGTTTGGGTCTGGGCGGGCTGCTCCAGTGGATGAGCGACGGTGTAAGCGTGCAGGTTCTGAGGAACTCCCTGGGCGACGAGGAGGAGCGCGTAGATGATGGATCCGGGGATCAGGATGTAGAGCATGGTGCGGGTGGCGTCGACCCAGAAATTTCCGATCGTTCCCGAGGCGGTCCGCTTGATGCCGCGGATGAAGGCGACAGCCACGACGATTCCGACGGCGGCGGAAAAGAAGTTGTGCGTGGCAAGCCCGGCCATCTGGGTGAGATAGCTCATGGTGCTTTCGGGCGTGTAGGACTGCCAGTTGGTGTTGCTGGTGAAGCTGGCAGCGGTGTTCCACGCCAGGTCGGGCCCGACGGCGGCGAGCTTCTGGGGATTCCACAGGGGCAGAACGGCCTGAAGGCGTTCGATGGCGTAAGTCGCAAGCATGCTGATGGCGGAGAAGCCGAGCAGCGCGAAGGCATATTCCCGCCAATTCATCTCCTGTTCGGAGCGGATGCCGGACGACTTGTAGATGAGGCGCTCGACCGGTCCCAGGATGGGATCGAGCCAGGTGCGCTGGCGTTCAAGAACGCGCGTGAGATAGATGCCGACGGGGCGAACCGTGGCGATGAGAACGACGCAGTAAATTGCAAACTGCAACCATCCGTTGACTGACATGTTCAGAATTTCTCCGGGTAAAGCAGTGAGACGGTGAGATAACCCAGGAGCAGGATGGAGAGGACCAGTGCGACCGCGGTAATGAGATCCATGGCTACCTCAGCTTCTGGCAGGCCTTCACGTAGAAGAAGGCGCCGGCGAAAAAAACCGCGGTGAAGACTAACATCGTTAAATCCTGCATCAGGTTTGCTCCTTCGAGGCACGCGCCTCTTCTCAGCCTTGTGTCTGGGGAGCGGTGGGCCGTGGAGATTGCGCGACGACCGCCGTGCCAGATCACCTACTGCCGGCTGAATCGAAATCAATTATGCAAAGGAATTTCTAAGGTTTATGTAAGGATCGCCGGGGGGGGAGGGGCAATTCGATTGTCGTGCGAAAAAACTGGGCGCCTGTTTCGGGAGATGGATTGGCTGGAAGTGAGGCACTTACTAGGCCTGGTCGTCGGCCCAGCCTTCGGGTACGAAGCGGTAACCGACCCACGGCTCGGTTTGAATGTACTGGCGTCCGGTCTCGGCCTCGAGTTTTTTGCGTAGTTGTCCCACGAATACGCGGAGATATTCCGGCTGATGCGCGGACTGGCCGCCCCACACGGCGGTGAGGAGGGCGCGGTGGGTCATGACCTTGCCTGCATGGCGGGCGAGATGCAGGAGCAGATCGAATTCCTTGGGGGTGAGGTGGATCTGCTTGGTCTGGACGAGAACTTTGTGGGCAGCGATGTCGATGACGAATTCGCCGGCCTCGATGGTGGAGTTGGCGCGTTCCGGGGCGCGGCGCAGGTGGGCGCGAACCCGGGCCATGAGTTCCTGAATGCTGAAGGGCTTGGTGACATAATCGTCGGCTCCGGCATCGAGGGCTTCGATCTTGGAGCGCTCGTGATCGCGAACAGAAAGGACGAGGACGGGAGTGGAGGCCTGCACGCGGATGGCGCGGCAGACCTCAACGCCGCTCATTCCGGGCATCATGAGATCGGTGATGACCAGGTCGGGCGCCCATTCGCGAAACAGGAGCAGGCCCTCCTCAGGATCGTTGGCGACGCGGACGTCGAAGCTCTGCGCAGAGAGAGCGGCGCGCAGCGCGCGCGTGATCTGTGGCTCGTCGTCGATGACAAGGATTCGCCCGGGCATGTTGTTCAGCTGAAGGTTACAACATCGGGACCGGGGCTATGATGCTCCATAAGGAATTCAGTGACAAGGACGAGCCAGGATTGGGAGTGGCGCAGGTTGGGGCGGTGGGCTGCAGCCACGGCGGGGGTGGGGGCGGCGACCCTGGTGCTGGCGCTGGCGCGGGTGAACGAGACCGCGGCGGGATTGATTTTTCTGGCGATGGTGGTGTGGTTCGCGGCGCGTGCCGGGCTGGATCTTTCGCTCTACGTGGCCGCACTGTGCGCGCTGTCGTTTGACTTCTTTTTCCTGGCGCCGGTGCATACGCTGCGCCTGGCCGGCCCGCAGGAGTGGGTGGAGATGCTGTCGTTCGCGGTGAGCTCGGTGGTGGTGGGCCGATTGGCGGAACGAGCGCGGCGGCAGACGCAGAATGCGGAGCAGCGCCGGGAAGATGTGGAGCGGCTTTACACTCTGAGCCAGGAGATGATGCTGCACGACGATGCAGCGCGGCTGATGCGCGAGCTGCCGCAGCTCATCGAGCGCAGCTTCGCGCTGGAGAGCGTGATCCTGTATGTGCGCGAGCAGGACCAGTTCTATGCCAGCGGTGAAGTCGGGCCGAGCGCCCAGGCCAGCCTTCGTTCGTTGACTACGGGACAGAGCGCCACGCTGCCGGGGCTGGACGGTCACAGCGCGCGCGCTGTGATGCTGGGTCTCAAGCCGATAGGAACGCTGGCGTGGCGGCCCGACCGGCTTTCGCGCGAGGCCGCGGCGGCGGTCAGCGCGCAGGTGGCGATTGCGCTTACGCGTTCGCAGGCGGTGGAGACTTATACGCGGATCGAGGCGGCCCGCGAGGGGGAGCGGCTGCGGGCGGCGTTGATCGATTCGCTGACCCACGAACTGCGTACGCCGCTGACGTCGATCCGGGCGGCCGCGACGACGCTGGTGCACGGTGAAGGCGTGGACGAGGCAGTGCGCCAGGACCTGGTTTCTCTGGTCGATGAGGAGAGTGCCCGTCTCGACAAGCTGATCGGCGAGGCGGTGGAAATGGCCGAGATCGACGCCAACGTGGTGCAGGTGCGACTGGCGCCGCAGCATGTGCGCGCGTTGCTGGACCAGGTGGTGCAGGAATCGCATGCGGTGCTGATGAAGCATCGCGTGGAGATGGAGGTAGAGGAACCGGATACTTCGGCTTGGTTTGATTCGCACCTGCTGGGGCGGGTGTTTCGGCACCTGGTGGAGAATGCGGCGCGCTTTTGTCCACCGGGGAGCCGCATCACCCTGGGGGCGCGGCGGCGCGGGGAGCATTTGGAGTTCAGCGTGGCGGACAACGGTCCGGGGATCGACGCGGTCGATCTGCCGCTTATCTTTGAGAAGTTCTACCGGGGAAAGAAAAGTGCGTCGGCGGGCAAGGGGACCGGCATGGGGCTGCCCATCGCGCGCGCCATTGTGGCGGCGCACGGCGGCGACATGAGCGTGCACACGGAAAGTGGGGCGGGCACGACGTTTCGATTCTGGGTGCCGCTGCTGGAGCGGGATCCGTCAGGCGGCGATGAGGGTCTCGACGCCGAGGGTTGACAGTCACACGTCTGTAACTTGCTTGCATGGCAAGGACCGCGGTGGTTACACTCGACCTGTCGAGACCAACCGCTCCGGCAGGAAGAGGTCAGCCAGGGCAGATATCTCAACGATCTCCGTAGTTTCACTGTTGACCAACTCCATCAAGGAAGCGGGACCCTGGTGAAATCGCGAGCTCGCCTACGTGATCTCGGAATCATAGCGGCGGGATGGTTGTGTTCGAGCCAGGCCTGGGCTGATCGATGGCCCGCGTCTTCTTTTTCGACGCAATCGACGCCGGCAGCAGAGGTGCATAGGCTGTCGCTGTTTGTCCTGGCGATCACGGCGGGAATTTTTGTGGGGGTCAGCACGCTGCTGACTTATGCGCTGATACGGTTCCGGGCGCGCGGACCGCGGCGCACCGAGCCGCCCCAGGTCTTCGGCAGCATCCAGATCGAACTGGCGTGGACGATCATTCCGATTCTCATTATCGTGGTGTTGTTTCTGGGCACGGCGCGGGTGTTGTTTTCGGTGCAGGATGCGCCCAAGCCGGCGTCGGCGATTGACGTGGTGGTGGTGGGACACCAGTACTGGTGGGAGTTTCGCTATCCGCAATTCAACGTGGTCACGGCCAATGAACTGCATGTTCCTGTCAGCACGGGGAGTGCTCCGCGGCCAACCTTCATGAAGCTAACGTCGGCGGACGTGATGCACAGCTTCTGGGTTCCGCAGCTTGCGGGCAAGACCGACCTGCTTCCCAACCGGGTCAACGAGATGTGGATCGATCCGCACAAGGCGGGGCTTTATGTCGGGCAGTGCGCGCAGTTCTGCGGCATGGAGCATGCGCGCATGCTGCTGCGGGTTTATGTCGATACTCCTGAACAGTTTCAGCAGTGGGTGGCGGCGCAGCAGCAGGCGCAGAAAGAGATCGGCGGGGCGGCGCAGTCAAGCGTGATCGCGTCAAACCCGAACGGCGCGGACCAGCAGGGCCGGACGGCGCCGTTGCAGCCGGCTGCCCACGTGGAATCCGTGGCGCTCGCGAAGGATTCATCTGAAGATATCAACGCTCATAACGGACAACTGGTGTTTGAACAGCAGGCATGCATCAACTGTCACGCAGTGAAGGGAACAGTAGCCAACGGCCGTTATGGCCCCGATCTTACGCACCTGATGAGCCGGGTGACGCTGGCCTCGGGCGCGATGCCCAATACTCCTGAAAATCTGAAGGGCTGGATCGAAGACCCCAACACGTTCAAGCCGGGCGTGCTCATGCCGGCGATGCATCTAAGCGACCGGCAGAACGCGCAGATCACGGCTTACCTGCTGTCGTTGAAGTAGAACCCAGGCGGAGAGAGATGGACATACCGAGGCTTCCAGTTGCGGGCGGTGTCGAAGCGGGGCTTGATCGGACGCCCGCGCTGCCGGCGCGCGGCACTTACCTCGAAGTGGTGCACAGCTGGGTGGTCACCGTCGATCACAAGAAGCTGGGCATTCTTTACATCGCCTATGCCCTGATCTTTCTGCTGGTAGCGGGCGTGGAAGCGATGCTGATTCGCATCCAGCTTTTCTTCCCGCATAACACGTTCCTGGCTCCCGATACATTCAACCGCATGTTCACCATGCATGGAACGACGATGGTGTTCCTGGTGGGCATGCCGATTCTGTTTGGCTTTGGCAACTACCTGGTGCCGCTGATGATTGGGGCGCGGGACATGGCGTTTCCGCGGCTGAACGCGTTCAGCTTCTGGATCAGCGCGTTTGCGGGGCTGCTGCTTTACTACAGCTTTATCGGCGGCGTGGGGCTGGCGGGCACCGGTTCGGCGCCGGATGTGGGGTGGTTTGCGTATGCGCCGCTGACGGAGCGGCCGTTCTCTCCGGGGCACACGATCGATTATTGGGCGGTGGCGCTGATGGCCAATGGAATCGGCAGCATCGGGACGTCGATCAACATTATCGCCACGGTGTTTTGCATGCGCTGCAAAGGCATGACGCTGATGCGCATGCCGCTGCTGCCGTGGTTGTATGCAACGGTGGCGTTCCTGGTGCTGGTGGCGGTGAGCCCGCTGACGGCGGCGCAGGCCATGCTGATGATCGACCGCTATCTCGGCGGCCACTTCTTCGATACGCAGGCGGGCGGCTCGGCGATTCTGTGGGCGCATTTCTTCTGGATCTTCGGGCACCCCGAAGTTTATGTGCTGGTGCTGCCGGCGTTCTCGTTTGCCAACGAGATCATACCGGTGTTTTCGCGCAAGGCGATCTTCGGTTATTCGGCGATGGTGGCGGCGTCGGTGGGCATCGGGTTTATCAGCCTGAGCGTGTGGGCGCATCACATGTTCACCATCGGGATGACATCGTTCGGCAACGCGTTTTTCACGCTGTCGACGATGCTGGTTTCGATTCCGACCGGCATCAAGACGTTCAACTGGCTGGCAACGCTGTGGGGCGGGAAGATCCGGTTTGAAACGCCGATGTTGTTTTCGATCGCGTTCCTGTTTCAGTGGGTGATCGCGGGGCTTACCGGGATCATGCTGTCGATTTCGCCGTGGAACTGGCAGACGCACAACTCTTACTTTGTGGTTGCGCACTTCCATTACGTGCTGGTGGGCGCGATCGTGTTCATGATCTTTGCGGCGCTCTATTTCTGGTACCCGAAGATGACGGGGCGCATGCTTGATGAGCGGCTGGGCAAGTGGCACTTCTGGCTGATGGTCATCGGTTTCCACATGACGTTTGACACGATGCACATTCCGGGGCTGCTGGGAATGCCGCGCCAGATCTACACTTACGAGCCTGACCGCGGCTGGACATTGCTGAACCAGATCATTTCGGTGGGCGGTTTCATCCAGGCTATCGCGGTGTTGATCTTTGTCTACAACATGGTGCATTCGTATTTTCGCGGGGAGACGGCGGGGGCCGATCCGTGGGACGCGTGGACTCTGGAGTGGTCAATTCCTTCGCCGCCGCCGGCATACAACTTCGCGGTCGATCCGGAAGTGGCGAGCCGGCGTCCGCTATGGGACCTGAAGCATCCTGAAGACCCTGACTCGGCTTATGAGTAGACACGAGGGGAGCGCATGAGCACGATCCCGGTAGAGCACGCGGGGCACGAGGGCGAGTGGCGATTGCCGTCGCGCGGGGTGGTGGCGATGGCCGGCCTGATCACCGCGGAGTCGGCGATCTTCACTATCTTCGTGGTCGCTTATCTCTATTATCTCGGGCGCGATGTGAATGGTCCCACGCCGCGCGAGGTGCTGACGATTCCCATCTTCGCCACCGTGTGCCTGCTGTCGAGCAGCTTTTTCATCTGGCTTGCCGAACATGCGATCGAGCACGGCAACATGAAGAGCTTCCGGCTGTGGTGGAGCGTGACGATCCTGCTGGGAATGATCTTTCTGGGCGATACGGCGAGGGAGTGGTACGAGCTGATCGTGAAGGATCACCTGACCATCAGCACCAATCTTTTCGGCACGACGTTTTATTCGCTGGTGGGGCTGCATGCTTCGCACGTGATCATCGGCCTGCTGATGATGCTGATCGTTCTTGGGTTTGCGTTCACGCCGCGTCTGACACCGCAGCATGCGTACCGGGTCAAGGTGCTGGCGCTCTACTGGCACTTCGTGGATGCGGTATGGGTAGTGGTGTTCACGGTGGTCTACCTGGTGGGGCGATGATGGAGCCGCGTCCTCCAGTCACGGCGGCGCGCTCCGATGGCGAGTTGCAGGCGCAGACCATTCATTTGCCCGCGCCCACGGCGTGGCCATTTTTGATGGCGCTGGGGTTGACGCTGGTTTTTGCGGCCCTGGTAACCAACTATTACATCGGTGCTCTGGGCCTGGTGCTGACGCTGGTCGCGGCGGTGGGCTGGTTCCGCAACGTGCTGCCGCATGAAGCGCACGAAGACGTGGAAGTTGCAGAAGAGTATGTGGCCCTGGTTTCGGAGAGCGAGGCGGTAGCGCGCATCGAAGTGGACGAGACGCACCGCGCGCAGCTGCCGCTGCAGACGTTTCCGGTTTCGAGCGGCATCAAGGGCGGGATAGCGGGCGGGATCGCCATGGTGATTCCTGCCGAGATCTACGGGATTCTTCGCTTTCACAGCATCTGGTACGTGGTGAACCTGCTGGGCGGCGCGGGGGTCGGAGGCTGGGTTAATCCCACCGTGGAGGAGATGCGGCACTTTCACCTGGGCGCGTTCATTACGGCGAACATCATTCAGGGGTCGACCACGCTGCTGGTGGGGTTGTTGTATGGAGCGATGCTGCCGATCTGGCCGAAGCGTCCGATTCTGCTGGGAGGGATTATCGCGCCGGTGATGTGGACGGGACTGCTGCACAGCGTACTGGGAATCGTTAATCCGTTCTTCGCGGATCGCATCGACTGGTGGTCTTTCGCGGCATCGCAGGTAATCTTCGGACTGGTTGCGGGCTATACGGTAACGAAGCTCGGCAATCTGCAGCGGCTGCAGCAAGTTCCGTTGTCGGTGCGGTTGGGGGTGGAGACGCCGGGGCTGCATCCCGATCATCACGAAGGCGAGCACAAGCCATGAAGGCTGGTCCCATGCTGGCGGCGGCGATGATGCTGGCTCTGCCGGCGTTGTCGGGCTGCGATCTGCCGGGCCGCCCCAAGGCGGGCCCGGAAGTGCCGCGACCGGAAGAGGTAGCTTCGTTCGATCAGCTGTACGGAGAGAATTGCGCGGGCTGTCACGGGAGCCAGGGCTATAACGGCTCGGCGACCGATCTGGCCAACGCGGAGTACCAAGCACTGATCGATGATGCCTCGCTGCGCGATGTGATCGCCAACGGAGAGAAGGGTACGCTGATGCCGGGCCTGAGCAAGCGCAAGGGCGGCCCGCTGACGGACGACCAGGTTGAGACGATTGTGCAGGGCATGCGGGCGCGATGGAGGAAGGCAGATGGATTTGGCGGAGCGACACCGCCTCCGTACAAGGCCAGCCACGCCGGTGACGCGGGCAAGGGGCAAGCGGTTTATCAAGCGGCGTGCGCGCGCTGTCATGGGGCAACGGCGCAGCAGCCGGGCAAGGCGGGCTCTATTCTCGACGGATCGTTTCTGGCCCTGATCAACGAGCAGACGGTGCGCACCACGGTGATTGCGGGGCGGCCGGATGTCGGGCAGCCCGACTGGCGCGGAAACATTGAGGGCCGGCCGCTGACGGACGCGGAGATCACCGACGTGAGCGCGTGGCTGATGGCGCAGAGGTCGCAGACACCGGGGCAGCCTTATCCGAACGCTGCGCAGACTTCAGAACCGCCGGGCGAGGCGCAGCCGCAGGCCACCAAATCGAATGGCGCGGTGCAACCGCCGCGCCGCTGAAGAGCAGGAGAGGTTATGGACGAGAAGCTACCGCCGCCGAGTGAAGCAGAACAGGAGCAGCGGCTCGAAACCGAACGGGTGACGCGGCGGACGTTCATGATGAACGTGGGCATTGCGCTGAATGCGCTGGTGGCGCTGGCGATCGCGACGCCGGTGGTGGGCTATGTTCTGGGTCCGGTGCTCAAGCGGAAGGATTATCTTGATTGGGTGGCGATCGGCAACGTGTCGGACTTTGCTCCGGGGGAGACGACGCTGGTCACGTATCGCAATCCTTTTGGCAATCCGTGGGACGGCGAGACGGCCAACGTTCCCGCGTATGTGCGGTGTTCGGAGCCGGGCAAGTACACGGTGTTTGCCATCAACTGCGCGCACCTGGGATGCCCGGTGCGGTGGTTTTCAGAGTCACAGCTGTTTATGTGCCCCTGCCACGGCGGGATTTACTACGCGGACGGCAGCCGCGCCTCGGGGCCGCCGGAGCGCGGCTTGTTCACGTATGAAATGAAGGTGGAGAACGGCAAGCTGCTGATCAAGGCGGGGCAGCTGCCGACGCTGCAGAATCGCGCCGCGAATGCGCCTTGTCCGCCGGTTGGCGTTTCCGCACAGCCCTCGCTCGTTGCAAAGATTGAAACAAGGATTGATCCATGCCCCAGTCCCAGTGGCCCTGGTACAAACGCGTCTACGATTGGCTAGAACGGCGCGTACAACTCGAAGGACCGATCAAGGAAGCCGCGCTGCATCCGGTGCCGCGCAGCACCGCGAGCTGGTGGTATGTGTTTGGCAGCGCCAGCCTGGTGTTGCTGATCCTGCAGATTGTGACGGGCATCCTGCTGGCGCTGGTGTATGCGCCGTCGGCTGCCAATGCGTGGAATTCGCTGGAGATCCTGAATCACGAGCTGCCGCTGGGATGGTTTCTGCGGGCGATGCACGGGTGGGGATCGAACTTCATGGTGGCGGTGGTGCTGGTGCACATGGCGCAGGTTTTTCTGTTCGGCGCCTACAAGTTTCCGCGCGAGCTGACATGGATCCTGGGCGTATTCATGCTGCTGATGACGCTGGGCATGGCGTTCACCGGGCAGGTGCTGCGCTTTGACCAGGATGCTTACTGGGGGCTGGGCATCGGCGCGTCCATCATGGGAAGGGTGCCGTTCGTGGGCGGGCAGCTGGTGCATTTAATGCTGGGTGGGCCGATGATCAACGGCGCCACGCTGACGCGATTTTTTGCGCTGCACGTGTTTGTCATCCCGGGCACGCTGCTGGCATTTACGGGGCTGCATGTGTGGATGGTGCTGAAGCTCGGGGTGAACGAGTGGCCCATGCCGGGGCGCATCGTGCGGCGTGAGACCTACATTCATGAGTACAACGAACTGGCGCATCACGACGGGATTCCGTTTGTGCCCGGGGCGGTATGGAAGGACCTGGTTTTTTCGGCGGCGATACTTTTTGCAGTGGCGTTCTGCGCGGCCATGTTCGGCCCATACGGGCCCAAGGGCGTGCCGGATCCGACGATCATCGCGACGGTACCCAAGCCGGATTTCTTTTTCCTGTGGATCTACACGGTGCTGTCGTTTTTGCCGCCGGACCTGGAGACGCCGTTCATCCTGATTGCGCCGGTGGTGGGGGTCGCGGTGCTGATCGCGCTGCCGTTTGTGGCGGGGGTGGGCGAGAAGAGCTGGTGGCGGCGGCCGGTGGCGGTCTTTTCGCTGATGTTCATCGCGATTTGCTGGGGAGCGTTAACGCATCTTGGCACATATACGCCGTGGAGCCCGAAGATGAATGCCTGGAGCGGCGCGGCGGTGCCGGTGAGTTACCTGCATGACCGGAGCCCGCTGGAGCGCCAGGGAGCGAACGTGTTCCAGGAAAAGCAGTGCCGTAACTGTCATGCGCTGGGGGGCGTGGGTGGCCAGCGCGGACCGGCGCTTGATGACGTGGCGACGCGGCTGACGGAAGATCAATTGATTCGGCAGGTCCTGCTGGGCGGCGGCAATATGCCTGCTTACGGCAGCGCGCTGTCGCCTTCGGAGACGACGGCGCTGGTGCGCTTTCTGGATACGCTGCACCCGAATTTCCAGCCGGCGGCGAGCGATGCGTCGCGGCAGGTGGCGGGACAGGGGACGGTCCCGCCGCGGACGACCACCGAGCGCGGCGGCGGTCAAACCGAGGTTCATTGACTGGCCGCGTGTTGATGAACTATCTCATTGCTGTGATCGCGGCTCCCGAAGGCATTCCGCAGAACTGGCTGACGGCATGGTCGTTTCCGCCGGCAGCGCTGGCGGCGCTGACGCTGGCCACGGGGCTGTATTGGAGAGGGTGGCGAATCGCGCAACGCAGGCGTCCGCGTGAGCTTCCTCTGTGGCGAGCGTTCAGCTTTTCGGCGGGGATCGCGGCGTTGTGGATTGCGATTGCTTCGCCGGTGGATGCGCTGGACGACTACCTGCTGGCCGCGCACATGATCCAGCACTTCATCCTGATGTCGATTGCGCCGCCGCTCATTGTGCTGGGCGCGCCGACGGTGCCGGTGCTCAATGGCCTTCCGCGGATGGTGATCCGCTGGCTGCGGCCGTTGTTTCAAGCGCGCTGGGCCCACCGGCTGGCCGCGTTTTTGTGCCATCCGGTGACGGCGTGGCTAATGATGAACATCGCTTACCTGGGCTGGCACGTGCCTGCGGCTTTCGAATTGACGTTTCGTTCCGAGGCGATTCACGAGGCGGAACATGCCTGCTTTTTCTTTACGTCGCTGTGCTTCTGGTGGGTGGTGATTGCGCCGTGGCCGGCGCGTTCAGCCTGGCCGCGGTGGACGGTGATCCCGTTTTTGCTTAGCGCCGATGTTCTGAACACGGTGCTGTCGGCCACGCTGTCGTTTGCGGGGCGCGTGCTGTACCCGTCGTATGCGCAGGCGGCGCGCATCAGCTCTCTGACGCCGCTGCAGGACCAGGTGGCGGCGGGGTCGGAGATGTGGGTGCTTAACTCGATTGTGTTCCTGATCCCTGCGGTGGCGATCACGCTGAAGTTGCTGTCGCCGCGAGCGCTGCAGGCGGGGCCGCAAGCGCATGCTCATCGAAATACGTTGCGGGGAACGCGTCCGTCTGCCGGCGCTGAGGACGAAGGCGAAGTGGTACTGTACCGAGAGAGACGTTGAGCGTTATTGGAACCAGTCATGGATGTGTTGGAACGGCTTTTTGAGCAGGTATTTCATTCGCCGGCGGAGCAGGCGCGCCCGGTGCAGGGTCAACTGGGCGGATCGGGGCGCGCGATTGTGCGGCTTCGCGGCGGAGCTCACAGCGCGATCGGAATTATCAACCCGGTGCGCGAAGAGAACGTCGCGTTCCTTGAATTTTCACGGCACTTTCGGCGTCATGGATTGCCGGTCCCGGAGATTTTCGCCGAGGACCTGGCCAGCGGCGCTTACCTGGAAGAAGATCTTGGCGACACCACGCTGTTTGAATTTCTAGCTCGCAACCGGAGCGGTGAAGAGATTGCGCCCGAGGCGGTAGAGGCATATCGCAAGGTGGTCGCCACCCTGCCACGGTTCCAGGTGGAGGCGGGCCGGCATTTGAACTACAAGGTGTGTTATCCGCGGGGGAGCTTTGACCGGCAGTCGATCTCGTGGGATCTGAATTATTTCAAGTATTACTTTTTGCGGCTGGCGGGCATTCCATTTAACGAGCAGGCGCTGGAAGACGATTTCGGGCGGCTGACGCGCTTTCTGCTGACCGCGCCTCGCGACTATTTTCTGTATCGCGATTTTCAATCGCGGAACGTGATGCTGCGCGACGGGCAGCCCTATTTTCTTGACTACCAGGGCGGGCGCAAAGGCGCGCTGCAGTATGACATCGCCTCGCTGCTCTACGACGGAAAGGCGGACCTGCCGCCGGAACTGCGTCAGCAACTGCTGGACTACTACCTTGATTGTCTTGCGCCTTATGTTGCGACCACGCGCGAAGCTTTCATGGAGCACTATTACGCGTATGTGTACGTTCGCATCATGCAGGCGCTGGGGGCGTATGGGTTTCGCGGATTTTACGAGCGCAAGCCGCATTTTCTGCAGAGCGTTCCGTATGCGTTGAAGAACCTGCGCTGGCTGGCGCACAACGTGAAGCTGCCGATCAACCTGCCGGCGCTGATGGACGCATTCAAAGGCATGCTGGGTTCGGAAAAGCTGTTGCGCATGGGCGCGCCGGAAGATGCGCTGACGGTACGGGTATTCAGCTTTTCGTTTCACAAGCAGATGCCGGCGGACGAATCGGGGAATGGGGGAGGGTTTGTGTTCGATGCGCGCAGCCTGCCCAATCCGGGGCGCGAAGAGCGGTTTCAAGCATTGACGGGCCGCGACGCCCCGGTGATCGAATACCTCAACCAGCATGAGAGCGTGCACGCTTTTCTTGCCGATGCGGTTTCGATGGTTGACCGCAGCGTAAAGGCTTATGTGGGGCGCGGGTTCAGCAACATGATGGTGTCATTTGGATGCACGGGAGGCCAGCATCGGTCGGTGTTTCTCGCCGAGAACCTGGCCCGGCATCTGCGCACGCTGAGCGGAGTGAGAGTGGTGCTGCGCCACGTTGAACTGGAGAAGATGGCCGGGTGAGGGCGATGATCCTGGCGGCAGGGCTGGGAACGCGCCTGCGCCCTCTGACCAACGACCGGCCCAAGGCGCTCGTAGCGGTTGGGGATCGCACCCTGCTGGAGATCGCTATCGAGCGCCTGCGCAGCTTGGGCGTGCGCGAGCTGATTGTGAATGTGCATCATCATGCGGAGATGATTGTCGAATATCTGCGCGCGCATGATTCTTTTGGTATGCGGATCGAGATTTCGCGCGAAGATGCGCTGCTCGATACGGGTGGCGGGCTGAAGAAGGCGGCGCCGTTTTTCCTCGAAGGTGGCGGGGAAGAGCCGTTCATTCTGCATAACGTGGACGTGATCAGCACCATCGACCTGGCGGCAATGATGCGTTTCCACACGGAACATGATGCGCTGGCGACTCTGGCGGTGCAGAAGCGCGCGACTTCGCGGACGCTGTTGTTTGATGATGCGGGGCAGCTGCGCGGGCGGGGTACGCAAGGGGTTCCGGCGGCGCAGGGTCTCAATGCCAGGGCGTTCTCGGGGATTCATGTCATCGCTCCGCGCATCTTTGGGTTGATGACGGAGGAGGGTGCGTTTTCGATCATCGACGCGTATCTTCGCCTGTCCGCAGAGGGGGAACGTGTGGTGGGCTTCGATGCCGATGGTTATGCGTGGCGTGATCTCGGCCGCGCGGAACAGCTGGCGGAGGCCGCGCGAGAAATTGCGGATGGGGTGTACGGCGGCCGCTAGAAGCTGCGCTGCATGGTGCCGGGACATTGGTGGGCGGGGCGATTCATGGCGCATCGGTGTGGCGGAGCCATGCACCGGGCAGGCCGGCGGCACGATCGAGTGCGACGCACAGGGCGGCAACGTCACCGATTTGTTCTCCGAGCCCGGCCGGCACGATTGAACACACTGCCGATGCGCCGGGCAGAGATTCGCGGCGCATCACGGCGCGTGCGGGGTCGAGCAGGGTGTCGCCCATGCGCATGGCGAGGCCGCCCACGACGATGCGATCGGGGTTGAGCAGATCGACGAGGAGGGCGCAGGCTTCGCCGAGGCGTTCGCCGGTGGAGTGGACGATGCGTAGCGCCACGGCGTCGCCTGCGCGGGCGGCCTGCCCGATTTCCCGCGCGGAGAGAGAAGCCAGATCATATTGCGCGAGGACCGTCGGTTCGCTGTTGCGCATGGCGGCTGCGACTGCTTCGCGGCCGGAGCGGGCCATGCCTGTGCCGCTTACCCAGGCTTCGGCACACCCGGTTTTGCCGAAGGCGCGGGGTCCGGTTTCAGTGAGGCGCACGTGGCCAATTTCTCCGGCGAGATTGGAGGCGCCGCGGTAGAGGCGGCCATCGAGAATCAGTCCCGAGCCAAAGCCGGTGCCCATGGTGAGGAAGACGATGCTGTTTGCGCCGCGGCCGGCTCCGTACCAGAACTCAGCCAGTGCGCCGGCATTGGCATCGTTCTCGACCACACATTGCACGCCGAATTCTTTGTGCAGGATCGCGGTGATGGGCACGTCATTCCACGTCCAGAGATTGGGAGGAGACTGGATGAGGCCCGCGATGGGATCGAGCGGGCCGCCGCAACTGACGCCGATGGCTGCCAGTGCGTCCGGGGCGAGACGGAGCTGGGCGAGCTGTTCGCGGAGCGCGGCGATGATCTCGCGGATGGCCGGTTCCGGTCCGTTGGCGGGAAGGGTGGCGAACTCGGTGCGCTTGAGGATTTCAGGGGGATGGGAAGACAAGACTACAGCGGTCTTGGTGCCGCCGATGTCGATGCCAGCGAGGATTGGATCAGCTGCCATTGGCTATCCGTGGGCGAGGAGGGATGAAGTTTTGCGCCCGGCACGATCCAGTTGCCAGTAAGGGGTAGATGAGCCGAGCGCAGGCAACGCGGGATGGGCTGGCAAGCATGGAGAACAGCATAATCCGGCATCGCGGGAGGAGCCAACTCCTGCGGGGTGGATAGAATTTCGCATGCCGCGAGAGGCTCGTTTAAAGGCCTGGGGTGGTGGGGGCCGGCGCAGGCTTGGGAGGTGCGTCCGGTTGGGCGGGGGCAGATGGAGACTTGAGCGCGGGCGGGTCGGCGGGCTTGTCGGGAGCGGACTGGGCCGCCTTCCTGCGGCGGTCGGCAGCCTTCTGAAGTTCCTCTTCGTGTCTGGTCTTTTCAATCGCTGCTTCGCTGTCGGTGATGTAGCGAAACACCTGAAGGCGTCCTGGTTCCTGCTCGGTGGTGTAGACGCGGTTCTGCTTGTCGATGGCGACGCCGACGAGGGTCTTGAACTGGCCGGGCAGCTCTCCGTGGCCGCTGCCGATGAAGGTGAGGAGCTGGCCTTCGCGGTTGAAGACCTGGAGGCGGTCCTGCATCTCGTCGGCAACCCAGATGTGCCCGTCGCTGTCGACCGCGATTCCCTTGGGCCGCGCCAGGTAGCCGGGGCCATCGCCGTGCTTGCCAAAGAGGGTGATGAAGTTGCCGTCCGCGTCGAAGATTTCGACGCGGTTATTGAGGGTATCGGTGACATAGACGTTGCCGTCTTTGTCTACCGCCACACACTGGGGCGCGCCGAAGTCGCCGGGGCTGGTGAGGAAGTGGTTTTTGCCGCCGGTGCCGATGCGGCGCAGCAGTTTGTTGGAGTCGGCATCGTAGACCAGGACCTGATCCTGCTGGGTGTCGACGACGTAGAGAAAGCGGTTGGTGGTGTCGATGGCGAGCCCGACCGGGTCGTTGAGGCCTTCGGTGATCTGGCCTTCCACCTCGTGTTTGGCATTGATGATGATGACGCGGTGCATCTTTCCGTCGGAAACGAAGATCCGGTCGTCGTCATCAATGGCGAGCCCGTTGATCCAGCCGAAGTGGGCTTCGAGGCCGTTGCGGATGAGCTGGGTTTCGCGAGTCTCGGGGTTGAAGACGAAGATGGCGCCTACGCGCTGGTCGGCAACATACACCTGGCCCTTGGAATCGGTGGCGATGCCGTAGGGACCGATCAGCTGAAAGGGGAATGTTTTGGCGTTGAATTTTTCGGTTTCGGACTGGCCTCCGGCGAGGCGGTCCATCCAGGAGGCTTTGGGTTTGGCATTGGCGGCGGGGGTGTAATCGATTTTGGCGCCGGCGAAGTAATCGAGCCAGCGCACGCGAGCCACGTTAGGCGGGCTGGGCCACACCAGCCTGGTGGGATCGAAGCCGAACTTGCGCGGGCCGGTGGCGTCGGAGGTTACGATTTCTTTCTTCTTTTTGCCGGCGAAGGCGGAGAACGGGAGGCTGACTGGCAGCGCCAGCAGGAGCGCGACGGCGATGGACGTGCGGCGGCGGATTGTAAGTAAGAGGAAGCGGTCCATACGGATCTCCATCCGGTTCTCGATCTAGTTTCCGGGGGAAGTTGTCTCCTTCATGTTGAGCCGGTTTTTGTGGCAGGAGTCGCAGAAGGCCATGTTGTTGACCTGGTCCTTGACCAGCAAATCGGGTTGGCCGGAGGCATGCGGCTGGTGGCAGGAGAGGCAGCTGAGCGGGGTTTTGACCTTGCTCTGGTTAGTGGGGTCCATCACGTCGGACACGGGGTGGTATTCCACGGGGTGGCCGAGGCCGAAGCGCAAGGGCAGGACGGGCACGCGGTTCTTGACGTAGTAGTCGTCGGGCAGCTTGACGGTTCCGTTGAAGATGGTGAGAAGGTGTTCGGCTTCCTGGCGCTGGGGAACGGCGTCGGGCCCATGGCACTCGAGGCACAGGGCGTTGCCCCTGGCGCGAAGCAGGTGATCGTTGTCGCCGCCGTGGGGGGTATGGCAGGTGGAGCAGCCCTGCGCGAAGGCGGGCTGGTGGTGGGCAGGCTTTTTGCTTAGCGCGTCGATGTCGCTGTGGCATCCCAGGCAGATGCGTACGCCATCGGTTTTGGGCAGGCCGGGCTGGCTGCTGGCGTGCGGGCTGTGACAATCGGTGCAGTCGCCTGACGCTCCCGGGTGTGGGACCTTGGCGGTTTCGATCAGCTTCGCCTTGTCGTCGTGGCAGGTGACGCAGACGGATTTGACATCGGCCTGGGTCAGAACCACCTTGCCGTCCTTGGCTGGAGCGTGGCAGATCTCGCAGGTTTTGTCGGCAAAGGGCGCATGCTGGAATTTGGTCATCAGGCGCGGAGAGGCCGACTGGTGGGGATCGTGGCACTCGGTGCAGTCGGCAGTCGCGAAGGGCTGGTTCTGATGCGCCTTCTGCAATTCGGCGTCCTTGGCATCGTGGCAATCGAGGCAGAGCGCGGGGGATGCCTTGGCCAGGTGGAAGCGGTTTTCAGGGGTTGAATCGGGGCCGGTCTTATGGGTCAGGTGGCAGGTTTCGCACCCCATGTCGAGGGCGGCATGGCGGCTGCCTTTGGCGGGCATGTTGAGCCCGGTCTGATGGCAGGTGCTGCAGAGGTTTTCCTTTTCGCCGCCGGAGGTAGCTTTCAGAAGCTGGTTGGGGTTTTCGCTGGAGTGGGGGTTGTGGCAGCCGAGGCAGTCGCGCACTGCGGGCGCATGCACGGTTCCCTGGATGTCGGCGGCTTTTTTGTCGGCGTGGCAGGTGAGGCAGAGGCCATACGGGGTGGCGGTGATCAGCTTGACGCGGGTGATGTCCTTGCTGACGCGGACTTCGTGACAGCTGAGGCAGCCCGCCGCCATGGCGGTGTGAACGTGCTTGCCTTTGCTCTTGTCATCGTGGCATTCAACGCATTTGGCGGAGTCGATGTTCTTGTCGAGCGGGACGGGATGAACGGCAGCCGAGGCGCGTTCGATCGCGAGCAGGGACAGCGCAAGGCAGAGGAAGGTCCTCGAGCTGAACCTGTGACCAGGCTGGGGAGCGACCGGGTTGGGGAGAAACCTGGGTAGCGGGAACAGTCTCATGCCGGCTCCGAATGGGGCTGCGCACGAAGCTCGCGGCATTGCGAGTCAACGCCGTGCGCAGGGCACCTAAGCGCGTGGTTGCGAGCAAGATGGCAGGTTCATTAGAAACGGAACCGAAACATGAGGCCGTGATTCAGATCACACTATCGGGCTTCACCGGAGCACGCCCGGCAAGATGCCGAAGCGGAGGGCGGCGGGCGGCTGTTATGTGCTGGGGGCGCGTGGCGGAGGGTGTGGTGCGCCAAAGAGTCGCGCCTGTTCCGGTACCTCGGTGCTGTGTGAAAAGCCCTCAGGGATGGAGCCCGGTGCGCGATTTGGCTCAAGGGTAACGCGCGGCGGTCCCGGCAAATCTTCCAAGGCCCTTTGGTATCAATTGCGAACGTGGCCTGGCCATGTGGTGAGCAACTTGCAAGGGTGGGGGCAGGGAGCACGATTCGAGCCGATCACGTGCGACCTGAACCCGGGTGCTGCTGTTGCAGTGCTCGGGACTTTTGCACTGGTTCGCAGATGGATACGTCCCGGAGATTCTGGTCGCAGCAGCAAGGGCGAGCCGGGCGGGTGCGATGCCGGAAGTTCAGGCGGGGGCGAGGATACGCGGGCTGCCGTTTCGGGATGGGGCGCGGCGGCGATTCCCTGGTTGCGTGGTGGAGGGCTGAAAAGTGAGTCGAGTCCGGGTCAATTGGCAGCTCAAGGCGATCCTGCCGGTGATTCTCGTTTTGCTGGCCGGGCTGCTGCTGTTTACGGTTGCTACGGTTTCTCTACAGGGTCCGGACCGCAACGTGGTGCTGATGGTGGCCGGGGTGGGGGCGGTGGTGATTTGCGGGGTTTCGATCGCGGTGTTGGCTTACCTGATCCAGCGGCCCATGATCGAGCTCCAGGAAAAGGTAGGTCTTATCAGCCGCGGCGACCTGAATGTCGCGGTGAGCTTCTCCGGACGGAACGATGAGATCGGGGACCTTGGCCGGAATTTCAATCACATGATGCGCCAGCTGCGCGAGAGCCGAAAGGAAATTGAGACGATGCACCGCACCCAGATGTCCCGCGCCGAGCACCTGGCGACACTTGGCGAACTGGCCACGGGGCTGGCTCACGAGATTCGCAATCCGCTCGCAGGAATCGCCGGCGTCATCGAAATCATTGGCCGTGACTTGCCGGAGTCGAGCCCGGCGCGAGCCATGGTCAAGGATGTACGGATGGAGATCAACCAGATCAACCGCATCCTGACCGATCTGCTGGAGACGGCGCGGCCGCGTCCTCCGCTGATGATGCGGAGCAATCTCAACACCACGGTCGAACACGCGGTGATGCTGGCGCGGCAGCAGGTTTTGTCGCAGCCCATCAAGATTGAGTTGCAGAAGGCACCGGAACTGGCGGAGGTGGAGCACGACAGCGACCAGATCCACCAGGTGGTGCTTAACCTGCTGCTGAATGCGGTGCAGGCCATGGAGTGCGAGGGCCGGGCACGGGTGGAGATCGGCACGCGCGATGGGTCCGCAAGTATCAAGGTCAGCGACACGGGGCGCGGGATACCGGAAGCCCAGCTGGCCCATATTTTCCGGCCGTTCTATACCACGCGCGGAAACGGCACCGGGCTGGGACTTTCCCTGGTGCGGCGCATCGTCGAGGAGCATCATGGCCGCATCGATGTGACCAGCGAGGTGGGCACGGGCAGCACCTTTGAGGTCCTGCTGCCGTTCAACGCGCCGGTGGCAGCGGTGGAGGTGGCGGAAGCAGTGGCGCACTGAGCGTCGGATCGCCTTGAACAGCGCCGATGAGCGCGACGCCGGCCCGGCGCGAGGAGTTGGCCGGGCGACTGATGGCGTATCCGATGCCAGTGGGAGGCGCTGACGATAAGGTTGAGCCGTCCAGAGGACGCCGCTCAGCCTGGTCTCGCGACCAAGCGTGACCTAAATCACAGGCTGCTGCCTGGATTACCCCCTTTAATATGTCCAGCCATGTATCTGGGATCACCCCAATCTAGTTCCCGTGCCTCCTTAGACGACCGGACCGTGTTTCCGGATCATCGGGAACACCGCGTCGCGGCGAAGGCCGGACGTGCCGCCTGCCTGGGGAACGAGAAAGATTCAATGCTCGCAGAAAAGGTGATGATTGTGGACGACGAGCGGCTGGTGCGCTGGTCGCTTCGCCAGAAGTGCGAGGAGTGGGGGTACGAGGTGGTGGAGGCGGAGGCGGGAGAGCCGGCACTGCTGCTGGCGCAGCGCGAGGCGCCCGACCTGGTGCTGCTCGATGTTCGGATGCCCGACCTGTCCGGCATTGAAGTGCTCGAGCAGCTGAAGAAGAACGGCAATGCGCGAGCGGTCATCATGATCACCGCGGACCCGCAGCTGGAGGATGTCAAGGCGGCGCTCAAACTGGGGGCTTACGATTTTGTTGGCAAGCCGATCGATTTTGATGAGCTTCACACCGCGATCAAGAACGCGCTGGAGGCGACCGGCCTGCGCAGTGAGCTTGAATCGCATCGCGGAAAGGCGCGGGGCGGAGCCGGATACGACAGCGTGGTGAGCGTTTCACCGAAGATGACGGAGCTGATGAACTTCGTCAAGAAGGTAGCATCGTGCGAGGCTTCGACGATTCTGATCCAGGGCGAGAGCGGCACGGGCAAGGACCTGATCGCCAAGACGATTCATTACGAGAGCACGCGGCGGGACAAGCCATTCGTTGCGATCAACTGCTCTGCAATTCCGGAAGCGCTGATTGAAGCGGAGCTGTTCGGGCACGAGAAGGGCGCTTTCACCGATGCCAAGCAGATGAAGAAAGGCCTGTTTGAGGCGGCTGACGGAGGCACGCTTTTTCTGGATGAGATCGGGGAGCTGTCTCCGCTGCTGCAGGCAAAGCTGCTGCGGGTGCTGGAGGACCAGGTTATACGGCGCGTGGGCGGGCTGCGCGACATGCAGGTGGATGTGCGGGTGATCGCGGCTTCAAATCGCGATCTCGAAAAGGCGGTGCGGGAAGGGAATTTCCGCCAGGACCTGTATTACCGGCTCGCGATCATTGCGATTTTTATTCCGCCGCTGCGCGAACGCAAGGAAGACATTCTTCCACTGGTGGACTTCTTCATCGAGCGCTATAACCGCCGGTTCAGGAAATCGATTCGCGGGATTACGGACGACACGCGCTACCTGATTCTCAATCACAACTGGCCGGGCAACGTGCGCGAGTTGAGAAACACGATCGAGCGGGGCATGATCCTGGAAGAGGAATCGTACCTGCGGCCGGTCTACCTCCCGTTTTCAGTGGGCGAGTCGGGCGGAAGGACGTTGTTTGAGCGCACGTCGCCACCCGATGGCGGCCGGGCACTGCCCAACGGGCGCAGCCTGCCGCGGCTGTACATCCCGGAGGGCGGCACATCGCTTGAAGAGCTGGAGCACTCCATGGTGGAGCTGGCCATGACCCAGGCCAATGGCAACCAGACCAATGCCGCCAAGCTGCTCGACATCAGCCGCGATGCCCTGCGCTACAAGCTGAAGAAGTTCGGCCTGTCGCGCGGGGACGACGAGGCATAGCGGACTTCCTGTTGCTCGAGCGCCTCGAATGTGTCGGGGCCGCCGTCGAATATTTCTGCCCTGATCCCGCCGTGAGTCATGCCATCGCCTCTTCTTGCCATTCAATCGGACACGCATGAAATAAAGCTTCGCCTCGCGCGAAACTTTATGGCTTGCAATGGAACAGCAGCAGGTCCGCGCGGTGATGCAAAGAGAAGCGATGCGTTTTGTTCGGGCGGTCTGTCCAGAACAGAGTCACTTTAGTGGTCCATGCCCCCCGGGTCGATGAAAACAGTGCGCACCGGGAGGTTCTGTTGCATGAAGAGTAAGTTATCGATTGTCGTGTTGTTATTGGCAGCGAGCGGGTTCGCGGCGGGCCAGGTGGTGGCGCCCACTAGCGATGTGCTGGGCGCACATAATAACTATGGGCGCGGGTGCACGGCGTGTCATTCGCCTCACAGCGGCTCATCGGGCAATGGAAGCGCGCGCGCAGCCGATGCCAGCTCGGGAGTGGCCTCGCTGTGGGGCGAGGATGCATCCGGCTTGTATGGCAAGACCATCGTCACGGGCGGCGGGAAGTTTGTCGAGGTGCTGCCCGCGAGCATGGCGGCGAATACCCCGGACGTGACGGGCATGCTCGCCTGCCTCAGTTGCCACGACGGCAACTATGCGCCGCGGGCGATGATGAAGAACCGGGTTTATGAAAGCCTGCCGGCTGCTTATGGCGCGAGCAATGCGATCCCTACGCTGCTGGGGAACAACGGCACGGCCGCCGCCACCTATGTGAACGAGCATCCGATGGGGTTGAATGCGGTGATCAGTTGCGGCGGCGCGGAGGGCTGGGATTGCAGCCAGGCCAACGGCGTGATCAGCATGAAGGGCGCGGCTTCGAGCCGGTTCGTTTCCAACTATGGATTCTTCGTCAAGCCGGGCTCGTATCGGAATACCGCAGTGATCGTGTGTACCACCTGCCATGATCCGCACGTGATGAACGTGGTGACGGTGAGCAGCAATTCAAGTTCGGGCCTGCCCGCGGGAAGGTATACGACGATGTTCTTCCTGCGTGCTCCTTACAATCCAAACGATTCGAATCCGATGTCGAACCAGACCGCGCAATTTTGCCGGCAGTGTCATGCGGACAAGTCGAACGAGATGAACGGGAGTACGGCAGGGACAGTGTTTTAAGCGCGGCCGGAAGTTATCGCGCTGCCCCGGGGGCGCGGCGGATTCCGGCCGGTGAGTTCTGGCTGCCATGGGTGTGGGCGTGGCAGACCAGCGCGCAGGTGTTGGTGGCGCGATTGTAGGTGATGGGAAGGGTGCCGTTGGGGGCGACCACGTTGAGGTCGAAGTTGACCAGGCGTTCACCGCTGACGGTGGCGCTGGCGGCTCCCATTCCATGGGCGGTATGGCATACGGAGCAACTCACGCCCTGGTTGATGTGAGTGCTGTGCTGGCTCCAGCTGGTGTTTTTCAGGATCTGGTTAGGCAGGTCGTGGCACTTGGCGCACAGTGCGTAGGGACCGTTAGCGCTGAGGTCGGGGTTGGGAAAGAGATTGGAGATGGGCTGACCGGGGGTGGCAGCCTGGCTGAATTCGTAACGGCGCTCGAGGATGTGGGTCCAGCGCGAACCGTGAGGGCCGCTGGCGCCGGTGCCGCCGGATTCGCGATTGTCGTCGCTGTTGTGGCAGTCGGTGCAGAAGATCTGTTCGCCCATGGCGCGACCTTGCTTGATGCCGTCGAGATTGAGCATGTTGGGCAGCAGGCTGGGCTGGGCGAGGGCGCTGGTGCGGGGGTGCATCACGGGGTGGCTGGAGGTTGCGGCGGCAGCGAACTGGAAGGTGAGGTTGAGCGGATCGCCGGCCGAGACGGCGCGCACCGGGAAATAGCCGTAGACCGGCTGCACCTGTTTTCCGGCGCTGGCACCGTGGCAGCGAAGGCAGTTTTCATATTGATTGACGGCGGGGGTGAGGACGGTGGTTCCGTCGGCGGCGCTGATTCCGGCAACGTCTTTCTGCGAGATGCGGATCAACGGGGCAGCGGGGAACACTCCGACGGGCTCTGAACCGTGGGCGCTGTGGCAATCGACGCAGGTAGCGTGGCGGTTGTTATTGAGCAGGGCGCCTTCGGCCGCGTCGTGTGCGTTGTTGGAGGCGGGGAAGGGGTGTCCGACTTTGGGCGACGCGTATTCGGCAAAGACGTTGGTGTAGGCGGGCATGGGGGAAACGTTGGCGCCGTTGTGACAGGTGATGCAGTCCTGTTGGTCCGGCGCGCGCAGCAACCGGGCGGCGCCGGCGCCGTTGTGGGGCGCGTGGCAGGAGATGCAGGCGGCGCTGCCGACCGTGGTGTAGCTGCCGAGGGAAGCCTGGGGCGAAATCTTGGCGGTGGACAGGGCATGGGCGCTGGTGGGCCAGTCGACGAGAGGATTGACCTGGTTGCCCATCTGGCGCGCGGGGTCATGGCAGGCGAGACACACCTGACCGCTCGAAGCATCCTTGACCAGGAAGTTCTGGGAGATGAGATCCCTGGCCTGAACATGGGGGTTGTGGCAGGAGGTGCACTCGACATTGCCGTTGATCAGCGTGACGGCGCCGGTGGGATCGGCGGTATGTCCGTTGGCTGCGAGTGAAGCTGTGAGGTGAACGTTGTCCTTCATCGGCAAGGCCATGCTGAAGGGATGCGATGATTGCAGGTTGGTGCCGAAGATGTCGGCGGCGAACATGGAGCCGCGCATGGTGACCTGTCCGTAGGCCACGGTCGATCCCACCGCAACGGTGCCGTCATGGCAGCTGAGGCACTGGTTGCTGTCGGAGCCGAGGGCGGGCCTGACCGCGGTGTTTTTCGCGGTGTTGCTGGAGTAGGTCGTGTAGGTCTGGGTAGTGAGCTTCTGATTCCACAGGCCGGTATTGAGGCCGGAGTGGGGCGCGTGGCAGTAGGCGCAGGAGTCGGGCCGCGCACCGGTGACTGGGGAGTTGCTGCCGGGGCCGAGGTTATGCATCCCCATGGCGTCGCCCGGTATCTGTGCGGGCAGCAGGCTGGCCGCGAGCATAAGGGATAAGCCGGCGAGAGGGATGAGGAGTTTCACTTTGCACCCTCTCTGGCCGGGGTCTTCACGCCCGCGTATTGAAAGACCTGGACGCGGCGGTTGAACGAGTCCACGACGAAGACCTTGTCGTCGCGATCGATGAACACCCCGGTGGGCAGCTGGAACTCGCCTGCATGGGTGCCGTTGGCGCCGAAGTAGTAGAGCAATTGGCCCTGGCGGTTGAATACCTGCACTACGCCCCAGGACGCATCGACGACGTACAGGTCGCCTTCGGAGTCGATGCTGACGGCCTTGGGGCGGAACATGGCGCCGGCGCTGTCGCCGAGTTTCCCGATGGCGTATTGGAACTTTCCGGAACGATCGAAGGCCTGAACGCGGAAGTTCATGCTGTCGACGACCAGCAGGTTGGGCCCATCGAGGCGGAGTTCGGTGGGCAGGTTGAACTCACCATCCCCGCTGCCTTCATTGCCGATGGTGCCGAGGATGTTGCCGCGCAGGTCGAGAACGAAGACTTCGTAGCGAAGCGTGTCGGTGAGATAGATGCGGTCCGCAGGGGCATCGACGGCGATGCCGGTGGGACGTTTGAAGTAGCCTTCGCCGCCTTTGAGGCTGCCGATGGTGCGAACAAACTTGCCATCGGGCGAAAACACGAAGATGACACCGGCTTCCGAGTCGGTGACATAGATGTTGTCGTGGTCGTCGATGGCCAGGCATTGCGGCGCCTTCATGGTGTCTTTGCTCTTGTCGCGGCGGGTGAGGAACTTGTATTTGTGCTGGGCGAAGTCGAAGACATGAACGCCGGCGGCACCGGGGTCGGTGACGATGATTCGGCCCCGCGAGTCCGTGGCGACGCTGTAAGGCCGCACCATCGAGCGGAATTCGGGTGCGCCTGCGATGACGTCGAGCACCTTGTTCCAGAAGCCGCGGTCCGGCTTGACTTCCGACTCGGTGCTGAAGCTCTGCTGCCATGAAAGCCGGCGACCGCCGTCGAGCGACATCTCCCACAGTTCGCGCCCGGCTGCTGCGGACCTGGCCCGCGGCGCGGCTGCCGCGGAGGCAAGCAGCATGGTTGCGACGGCCACGACGAGAGCGGCGGCGCGGCAGGACCTGCGCTTCGGGTTTTAGAAGAAGCTGAACCAACGTGATAGTCCGAAGTAATAGGAAGAAATGATTTCGGTTGGAGTTCCCGACCCGCTGAATCCCTGTCCGAGCCGGGCGTAGCCGCTGGTGAAGTTCAACTTTCGAAACTGGTATTGGATGAGGACATTGGCCTGGCTGTTCTGATTCGCGGAGGTGCTGGTGCTGTTGGAGGTATTGCTGGTGGCGCGGCCGAAGGAGCCCGCGAAGATGAGTTTCCTGGCCGGAGAACTGGAAGCTCCGAATGAATAGCTTTCGCCCCCGTAGAGGCTGACCAGACTGGACGGCAAGGTGGGGGATGGGACGGGGATGGGAACGAGGCCGGCGCCGGTGAGCAGCGCCTGGCCGCTCGACTTGGAGTAGCCGCCGGTAGCTGTGATCCAGGAGCCGAAGCCGGTGCTGGCGTTGTAATTCTGACTGGTGCTGGTGGTCCCGGCCTGCTGGGTGAGGGCGGTACTGGCGCCGCCCGCGCCGGCACTGAGGTTGAAGCGGCCCCAGTTGCGGCGCACGCTGCCGGAGAAGTTGTAGAACGAATTCATGTAGGTGACGAGCAGAGTTTGCACGTTCTGCGCGTAGCCGAAGGACCCGTTGAGATGCCATCCTCGAATTTCGCTGGAGTAGTTCTCGGAGTTTGAAAAGCTCAGCGTGTCGGTGCCGGTATTCTCCGCGGAATTGGCGGAGACGCTGACCGCCGAGTTGAGCGAGCCGTTGAGCACGGCGTGAGCATAAGTCGCGCTGCCGCCGTAGGACTTGACGCCGTAGGATTCACCGAGGAAGGTCTGGGTGCGGCGCTCGAAGAACAGGGACGTCTGCAGATCGGCGAGAGGTGTGTAACTGGCCACTCCGGTCACGTCGAGCGAGTTCGACGACTGGTTGTAGTTGAAGCCGGGCGCCACGGCGCCCGCGGCGACGACAGATTCGACGAGCTGGCCGCTCAGGTTGTCGGAATAACTAGCGGTTGCCGTGAAGGAGAGCCGGTCGCGCGGATGTATTGCAGCCAGGGCATTGAGGGTGTCGACGTTGCCGCTGGTGTCGGTGCCGAGGTAGTTGCTGTTCCAGCCGGTACGGTTGAAGCCGCCGGAGGCTGAGCCTTTCAGCGGCAGTACGTGGGAGACATTGAAACCGTACGAGCTGTTGTCCGAGTGAGTTTCGGTGGGGACCTGGCCTACGAATGTTTCTGGTATGAGTGAGTGGCCTGTGCCTTTTGTGTAGTAGGAGCCCAGGTTGAAGCCTTCCCACCGATAGCTGGAGTGAAGGTTGAGGGAGCGGAAGGTGTTGTTGCCTTCGCTGTTGGTGCCATACACCGAATACTGACTGGTGCCCATTTGAAACCCGGCGGAGAAGCTTGGGGCGTCGGGGAGGCTCTCGCTCCAATTAACACCGAAGGTGTCGCTGTTGCCATGGGTCACGAAGTTGGAAAGGCCGGGAACCGCATAGTTGCCTTCGCTGTTGTAGGCCTTGGAGTAGTTGAACGATCCGGGAAAGTGACTTCCGGCGAAGACATTCGCGGTCGCGCTAACGCCGCTGGCAGCGGAAATGGATTGGAAGTTGGAGTTGGCTCGAGACTGGTTAAGATAAGGGGAAACACTGAAAGACAGAAAATTGGGACTGTAAAAAGAGCCGGAGAAGGTGCCCGCACCGCCTAACGTCCAGTTGTGGGTGGATCCGGTGAGGTTGCCATAATTGGCGGTGTAGCCGGTGGAGACGGTGCCGTTGGCGTTGGAAGTGACTTCCCCGACTTTGATCTGGGCGGCCGCGGGCCATGCCACCAGCAGAACGCTGATTGCCATGAAGCATCCGAGCCTTGAAGTCCCTCCCACCGTGTCCGTCCTTCTGCCTGAGGTTTGTCTGCCTGCCTGTTGTTCATCCGGGGGGGCGCCCGGAATGTTTTTTGGCGAGGGTTACAACTCGTCGACCTTCGCGTTCTGGCGCAGCTTTTTGTCCAGCGCGATGCGGAGCTGGTTTTTCTTCTGCTGTTCCAGGTCCTTGATGATTTGCGCCTTGACGTCTTCGAACTTTGATTTGCCGGCGGGGGTGTGTTCCTGCAGGCGGACGACGGTGTAGGCCTTTTCGATCTGGATGACGTCGGTGATACCGCCGGGCTTCATGGAGTTCAGCGCCTTCACGACCTGGGGGGCGAGCTGGTCGGCGGGTACGGGCTTGTGCTGGCCCATCATCACGCGGTAGTCGTCGTCGGATGTTTTTTCGGCCAGGAGGCCGAACTCTTCGGCAGTCTTGGTTGCCCTGGCCTGCTGCAATGCCCGCTCCGCCCGGGCGCGGCCTTCCTTCAACTGATCGGGGGAGGCATGTTCAGGGGGGAGGACAGAGATGGTCTGGAAGGTGAAGGACTCCGGGTGCTGATAGCGAGCGGCGTTGTTGTCATAGAACGCACGAGCTTCGGCGAGCGTCACGGTTCCCTTGTCTTCAACTTCGGTTTTCAGCAGGGATTCGATGAGCAGGGAGCGCCGGATTTTATCTTCAAGCAAGCGCTGCGAGCCGTGAAACTCGCTCTGAATGAAGTTGCGAAACTCTTCGGGTGTTGAGAACTGCTTGCGGAACTGACCTTCGGCACGCTGCAGGTGAGCGGGAGCCACGGTAAGGTGGCGGCGCAGCGCTTCCTGGTAGACGAGTTCTTCGAAGATGATCATCTTGAGGGCGCCGTCGCGGATCTGGGAGGCCAGATCTTTGGGGATGCCACCGTGCTGCCGCGCGTAGGGAAAGATGGCATATTCTTCGCGGACCAGGTCAGCGTCGGTCAATATCGCTCCGTTGACGCGCGCCACCGGTTTGGACGTCGAGGCGTCGGAGCTGGAGGGAGATGGCGTAAAGACGGTCGGAGAATGGGAGGCAACTTGGGCGCCGGCGGTTGTGACAAGCAGCAAAAAAAAGCTGCAGATTTGCATTTGGGAACTCATTGAAGACCTCCGGCCCAGGGAAAATTCAGGGGAGGGGAATACGGCTTCCTCCCCTGTTCATGCAACAAAGGAAGAATTAGAAAACTGTGACTGCGGTGCTGCCGTTCATTTCGTTGGACTCGCCACCGTGGCACTGGCGGCAGAACTGCGCCGTCTGGTTGCTGCCTGCGGTTCCGCTGGCGGGGTTGTATGGACCGCGCACGAAGAACATGGTCGCGTAGCTTCCCGGGGCCAGACCAGTGTTGGTCGCGCCGGCCTTGATGTTGACGACGTTCATCAGGTGCTGGTTGTGGCAGGTAGTGCAGAGGACAACCGGCTGACTGTTGTAGGTTCCCGGGCTTACGAAGAAGCCGTAGTTGGTCACGAACTTGCTGGATGCTGCGCCGGTCATCTGTACTTTGCCGGCGGCGCTGATGGTGCAATCCCAGTCGTAGGTTCCGCCGCAGGTCATGACGGCGTTGAGGCCGACGGGGTGATCGTTCAGGTAGTTGTTGGTTCCCGTCAGGTCGTTTCCGAGCAGGGTCGGGATGTTGTTCAGGGTGCCGTAGGTTGTGGGCAGGCTCTCATATACCTTGTTCTTCATCATGGCGCCCGTGGCGTAGTTGCCGTCATGGCAGCTGAGGCACATCAGGACGCCGGAGACATCGGGAGTGCCGGCGGTGAGGCTGGTGGGCAGAACTTCGATCGCGTTGCCGTGCTCGCTCTGGCCGGTGGTGATGGTTTTGCCGTAGAGGCTGGTGACATCTTCGCCCCACAGGGCGATGCTGCCGGCGGTCGGGTCGGAGGCTTTTGCGTTGCCGTTGCCATAGACGCCGCTGTGAGGCGCATGGCAGGCGGCGCAGCCGCGACCATAGTTAAGGTGAGCGCCGAGGACGTCACCCGTGATTTGGGCTGCGGCAAAGCCGGCGCCGAAGATAAACATCAGGACGAAAAGAAAAATGCGCTTCATTGAGTAGAGCCTCCTAGTGCACACTCATTTGCTCGCCTGAACCGTGACGACGACCTTTCCGGTGAAGTTCTAGTTCAGTCATTGCGGAAATAGTGCACGAGTCGTGCCGTTGCGGCAGGGATGAACACAAACAAGCCAATCCTTCGTAACCTATTGTTCAGAAACAGCTTCGTAACTTGGCATCTTTTCGACTTATAACCCGGAGGGAGAAATCCCGGGCAGGGATGGGCGTTCTGGCACAGCGAGGTTGGTGAAATGCCCCAGAACCATATGTGATGGCCGTCACGGACCGACCAGCCGCCCCAATATGCGTGGTGACCAGATACTGTACATTGCCTCACGCGGGGTCGCTGCATGTGATGAGGATCACTCGTCCTCCTGCCGCGTAGTGGTTTACTGGTTCTTCGATCACAGTGAGAGTGGATCTCGAAGGCCTGCGGCGAAAGTGTTATTCGGCACATTGGATGGTCGGTTATAGCTCGACGGGAGTTATAGCGGCGAGTTAGGCAGGAGACTAAGTCATGGCAGATGAAGCGACCTCTGCTGCACCTGCGCGCACATCGCTGGCGCCTTCCGAGGTTTACGGAATGGCCGTCATATGCGTGTTGATGGGGCTGGTGATTGGCTACCTGCTTCCTTGTACGCATTCGAAAGCTGTTCCGGCGCGCATTTCCGCGGTGCCTGCGATGAGCGCTGGAGCGCCACATCATCCGGATTCGCCTGGCGGGCGCATCCCTACGCTGCAAGAGATGAAACACATGGCGGACAAGCAGGCTGAGCCGTTGTTGCAAAAGCTCAAGGCCGACCCCAAGAACAGCGCGCTGCTTGCCGAACTCGGAGCTATCTACCATTCAACTCATCAATTCAAGCAAGCCGCGGATTACTATGGCCAGGCGGTCGAGCTGGATCCGAAGAGTGTTGAACTGCGCGGCAAGCTCGCTGCCAGCATGTATCGGAACGGCGAGGTTGACGCGGCGATCGCGCAGTTGAATCGTGCTCTTACTTACAATCCCAGCGATGCCAATGCGCTGTTTAACCTGGGCATGATCAAGCTGCAGGGCAAGAGGGACGGCAGGGGCGCGCTGGCCACGTGGCAGCGGCTGTTGAAGTCGAATCCGCAACTGAGCGCGGATCGCAAGGCGCAGGTGCAGAAATTGATGGCCGACGTGTTGACGAGTCTGGGCGATCAGGTCGCCATGCAGGGAGGGCGGGTAAATGACGCACGCAGAGCCGGCGCCAACTAAGCAATTCACAGTGAGAAAAGCGAGTATCCTCGGGGGCGTCTGCCTGGTGGTGGGGATTGCTGGAGGATGGTCCGTGCACAACGTGCAGAAGGCTGCTGGAATGCAGCCGGCGGCGAATGAAACGGCGGCCGCGGGTGGCGCGCCGGTGGCCACGGTGGCAGGACCGGCCGAGTTGAGGCAGATGGCCGATGCTCAGGCCGCTCCGCTGCTCGACAGGCTGAAAGCCGATCCGACCAATGCCGGGAATCTCGCGAGCCTGGGGAATTTGTACTATGATGCGCAGCAGTATTCCGTGGCCATCGACTACTACGCGCGTGCGCTCGCGGGCAGCCCATCGAATGCCGCGGTGCGCACGGATATGGCGACGGCCTACTGGTACTCGGGCGATGCCAACAGGGCAATTGCGGAATTCAACAAGGCGCTTTCTTATGAGCCTGACAATCCCAATACGCTGTTCAATCTTGGCCTGGTGAGATGGAAGGCCAGGAGGGATGGCGCGGGCGCCCTGGGCGACTGGCAAAAACTGCTGGCGACCCATCCGGACTACGAGGGGCGGGACAAAGTGGTGGCAATGATGACGGAGATTAAAGATTCACAGCGCTGACATTCTCCGCACTTAGTCGATGCCGACTCTGCGCCAAGGGACATTGAGGATAAGTGCAGGCCGGCTTTGCGATCAGCAGGCGCACCTGGATTGATCGATGTCGAGAGGAGATTCGCGCCGCGGGCCAGACGAAAGCGGGTCTGCTAATGCTTGTGCAGGGTGCGAATGTATTCGATGACCCCCTTCAACTGGGTATCGGTTAGCACATCGGCCCAGGGAGGCATTTGCCCTTTGCCGTTTCGGGCGATAGCGAGCAGTTCCTTGTCCGATTTCTTTTGTCCCGCATCGGTGGTGAATGCGGTCGCCTTGAAATTCTTGCCCGCCGGGGTATTGGCATCGCCGCTGACTCCGTGACAAGGCGCGCAATTGGTCTTGTACAGATCGGCCGCGGAGTCCTGGGCGATGGCAGAGACGGGCAAAGCCAGAATCAGGGCGATTCGAAATGCAGCGTATACGGTCTTCATGGCCGGTTCTCCTGTTGTAGTGCGCTTGCGCGTTGATCTAAAACGAATGCTTCACGCTGGCGGTAAACACGCTTCCGTGCACGTCGCGCGGGAGTGTAGGCCCTACCGCGGATCCTTCGCCGTATCCGTAGTAGTTCCATGAGGCCTTCCAGGTCCATCCCGGCATGAGGGATAGTGCGACGCCTCCGAAGGGCATTTGATAATCCGATTGGAGGGAGCCCATCACCTGGCGGTCGTTGAGCACTTCGCTGCTGCCGTTTGAAGCAACCACCTGGATACCTCCGTCGATGCGCACTTTTTTGGTGGGCGTGAATACGGTGCTGAACGATCCGAAATGTCCGGGGTAGTTGTACGTGCCGTTTCCTTGATACGGTTGAAAATTGGCGACTGAGCCGGGGATGGCGCAATCTCCGGCGCCGGGGAGAGGGTTGGTGGAGTAATAGCAGATGTCGGTGCGCGAGTAGTCGTTGTCGTATGCATAGTTGACATCGAACGACCACTGCTCATTGGCCTCAACCGAGCCGCCTACGGAGAAGTCGCGCGCATGCGCAAAATGATGCACAAAGGCGACATTGTCCCGGCTCTCAAGCATGTTGACTGCGCCCGAAAAGGTCATCCAGGGGCGAGGCTTGTAGAAGGTGCGAACGATATAGTGCTGAAGCTGGCGGGGGCTGATCCGGGTGAAGGACTCGTCGGCGGACATGGCTTCCACGTTGACTTTCACGCTGAGCTGAGGAGCAGGCTGGGCCGCGATGCCGACCAGTCCCCAGTGCTCGTGAATTTCGTTGTTTTCGAGTGCCGGAGTACTGGCTGGGGTGACCGTGCAGGTCCCGTCGGGATTAAGCGGAATCGCGGCGCATGTTCCGCGATTGGCGAAGGGCGGAGTAAACGTGGACGTGGTCGTATTCCGCAAGGTCTTGATGATGTCGCGGTCGCGATAGCGATAACCTACCGAGAGCTTCAACTTGTCGAACGGCGAAAAGGCCACGACGGTGGTATTGGTCCTGGTGGTCTGTCCGAAGTAAGACTGGCGGAAGGTAAGGCTGATATCGGCGGCGGTCTTGCTGGTGTGAAGAGGGCATGTTGAAGCTGTGTAGGGGGGCGGGCAGAGGCTGCTGGAAAAGAAATCCGAGGTCGTCGCGAGGCTCTTTCCGAACTGTGTCCGCTGGTACGGGGTGGTTACATCATTGTCGCGCAGAGAGCGGAAATCGAATACATCGGAGAGCTCCCACTTCGGGGCCAGCTGCGCCGTGATGCCGAAGTCGCCTGTAACGTTGATCCGCGGGAGAGTGCCGAGGTGGCTGTTGGCGCCGGTTCCCGAATAGCGAATGATGTTGCGCCCGGTGGTGTTGATCGACGAGTCGCTCCAGCCCGCGTAGTACTCATCGTAGTGGTTGAGCTGGGCGCGACCGCTGCTGTAAAGGAGGCGCCCATTCAGAGACACATGAGGGATGGCCGCGCTCGTGAATCGCAGTTGCTCGGTAGGGAGAAGCGTTCTCACCGGCTCATAGCGGTGATAGGCCAAGGTGCCATTGCAACTCGGCGTGACCGTGTTTGACGTGCCGGGGATGAGGCAGGTGTTCGATTCTGTGCTGAAGATGTTGAGGCCCAGCGAGACGGGAGTTCCGTTGGCAAGCTGGAAGTTCACATTGGACGGGTCCATATCCCACTTCGTGTCCTGCTTGAAGCTGGTCACGTACTGGTCGTAGCTCAGCCTGGTTTTATGAAGGACATTCCAGTCCAGGCCGCCGGTGTAGATGTCGTTGCTGTAGCGCCACCACTGGGACAGGAGCGGATTGGTATTGCTCTTGCTCACGTTGGAGGAGAATGACGGGCCTTCGTTCACGGTGCGCCAGAAGCTGATGCGCGCGCTGACCCGCGACAAGGGCAGCACGGTCAGGTTGACATCGCCGGTTTTGCGCACGGTGTTGAACGAGTGCGGGGAATCGAGTATCGGAACATAGGGAACGGCGTCGCCGGGGATGAGCGAGTTAGCAAAAAGATCGTAGTTGAAGAACTGGCGGTTGCGATGGAAGCCGGCGTCGAGTTGATAAGCCTTTCCCTTGAACATGCGCAGGGTGCTGGTCGCGTATGGGTCGCCCCCGTAGCCGAAGCTGTTCATGGTGAGGTCGTCGAACAGCGGCGTCTTGCGCCGATCGAGGGTATGGGCCATGACCGAGCCGCTGAGCAGGCGCGGCCCGGTCTGCATGTTGACCAGGGTGTCCCACATCGCCGGGCTGCCGCTGCGATTGACGATGTGGCCGCCCACCTCGATGGTCTCGTGCAGCGAGTAGCGATGCTCGGCTTCTTCTGACTTGTGGGGAAGGCTCTGCGCACCTGCAGAGAGCGCCAGCAGCGCCGCAAGCAGGATTGCTCCACAAAGGATCAGGTATCCACCCAGCGAAAGCGCAAAGTGGTCCTTCTCCACGTCGGTCACTCGATTCTGTGTCGTATTCATGTGCTTGCGCCGCCTATCGAATGAAGGTGTCGACGACATTGGAGCCGTGGATTTGCGAATGGCAGATGATGCAGGACGTATATTGCATCGCCTGATCGTGGACCGGGGATGTGGGAGGGCCACCAGCAGTGAACTGGGTGCCTTTCAGTCCGGTGTGGCATTGGAGGCAAAGCTGATTGATGTTGTTCCGCGCCAGGAGGCGGGGGTTGGAAGATCCGTGGGGCGAGTGGCAAAACACGCAGCCTTCGGCTTTGACGACAGGGTGCTCGTAGATGAAGGGGCCCGCATTCTCCTGGTGGCACTTTACGCAGACGGCATCGTCCTGAGCTGCCGACTTTGCCATGCTCTTTTGAAAGGTGCCGTGGGGATCGTGACAATCGGTGCAGTTCATCAAGCCTTCGTTGACCTTGTGGTGGAAGGGCCGCGAAAAGGCCGGCTTGACGTCTTTGTGGCAGGAGTAGCAAAGCATGGGCTGGGTTGCACGCAGCAAATGAGCCTGGTCGGCGGGCTTGTGGACGGCATGACAATCCGTACATCCCAGCCGCGCCTCGGCATGTGCGGATCGATCAAACCCGGCATGATCCTGCTGGTGGCACTCGAGGCAGCGGGCATTCACCTGGACCGAAGTGCTCTTTGTGAAGCTGAAGATCTTGGTGGCGTCGCCGCCGGATTCGACGTGGGCCTTGCCCGGTCCATGGCAGCCTTCGCAGGTCACCCCCTTGCCGCCGTGCTCCAACTCGAGCTTGGCGTGGGGATTGGTTCCGAAACCCAGGCTCTCGGTGCGGTGACACATCAAGCATGTCTTGGCTCCCGCGAACTCCTCTGGACGCGGAGCCTGGGAGCGGGTGGATGCGAACCTGGTTTGCTGCGCGGCCAACTGCGGAAGGCCGCACCACAAGCAGCAAAGCAAAAGTTCGAGGATCAACAGCAGCTTGATAAGGGACCGGCTCATTGCACCTGCTCCGCACACGAAATCGTTCGTCGTGAGACCAGGACGCTGGTCTCAAGGGGATTCAACTAAGGTCGGGGAAATCGTAGAGTTATCTCGAGTTGAGGATAGGAACCTATTAGTGCGTGCCACTTGCGTGCAGTCAAAGAAAATGTAATAAGTTGTAAACTAAGACAAAAGGCAGTGGCATGGAAGCAAGAGTAATCAACTCTTAGACATGATTATTTGCTAGGTGCGTGGCGCGGTATCGCAGAGATGAATGCAAAAGCGATCAATCGCTGGGCTTCAGCGTAGGTCGCTCCGTGCTGATTCAGGTTTTGATCTTCAACGGGATAAGCCCTGAGTGGAGCGGCGCGGGATTTGAGTCTTGCGTGGAGCAGACGCTAAGGCCTCGCGGCGTCGAGACTCAGGTGGTTTTCTTCGCGACTATCAGGGTGATGTCATCCTGCTGCACAGTACCGCCGAAACGCAAGGCCTCGTTGACCAGTGCCTGGGCGAGAGCTTTCGCGGGCAACTTCCGATTGGCCTTGAGGGAAGTGATCAAGGACGCGGCGCCGAATTCGACGCCGGAGTCATCGGTGGCTTCGGTGATGCCATCGGTGCAGAGCAAGAGGACTTCGCCGGGCACGAAGTCAGTCTGGCCAATCACGCTGGTCCAGTCGGGAAACAAGCCGAGTACCGTGCTCGTCGGTTCGAGGCGCTCGACGGAACCATCGTTGCGGAGCAAGAGGGCGGCAACGTGGCCGCAGTTCGCAAAGTGCAGGCGCCCGGATCCAGGCTCAACTTCGGCGAAGAAGAGGGTCGCGTAGGCAGCCGGGTCAGTGTTCCGAAAGAGGAGCCTGTTCACCGAGGCCAGCAGTTGATCCGCGCGGGTAGCGGAGACGAGGTGCTGGCTGCGCAGGCTGGCCTGGAGACTGGCCATGAGCAGGGAGGCGGCGATGCCCTTGCCACTAATATCCCCAACGATGAGCGCGAGGCGGCCTTCGCCGAGTTCGAGGAAGTCGTAATAGTCACCGCCGACGGCTCGAGCCTGCACACAGAGGCCGGCGTAATCGAGACCAGGAATAAGCGGCTGGTCCTGAGGGAAGAGGCGCAGTTGAACCTGGCGCGCGATTTCCAGTTCCTGGGCTGCGCGCCGTTCCTCCTCGATGCGCGCCGCCGCGGCTTTGCGCCTGGCTTCGATGGCGCGCGTTGCGTCGTCAAATCCGGCGAGCACAAATGCATTTCCGTCCGGATCTTCAAACCGGCAGAATGTTCCGCCCCATCCCGGCTTCTGCAATGGCACGTTGAAGTGCACGCCGCGCGCCGACCACTCGTTGAATTTGCCTTCCACATCCTCGGTGAGCAGGGTGACGATTCCCGAGTGTCCGACGAAGCTTTCTTCCTCAGGGCGGGGGAGGACGAGGGCGAGGCTGGCGGTTCCATCGGGGGGCGCGACCTCAATCCATCGATTGCCGGAGGCGAAGCGCACGTCGAGCACCAGCCGGAAGCCGATAAGTTCCGTAAAGAAGCGCAGGCTTCGCTCCTGATCGCGCACGAAGATGCTGATGTATTGGAGACGAAGATAGGCGCCATCTTCAGGAGGCCTGACTGAATCTGGATCGTGGCGGGCTGACCTGTCAGACGAGGGGGTAACCGACACGATCTCGTCGGTGAGCCACTTATCCTGGTTCGGCTGCTGGAGCGAGCCCTCGTCGGCCATGGCAGCAGTCTACAAGGGGACGCGTGCGCAAAACGAGAGCATTCGCAGTGAACGCCTGGAAAACAATTCAAAGATAACCCACTTCGAGCACCGGGTCGCTGGCGAAGAGAGAACAGAGAGAAGGGTCGTCAACCCCTCTCTCTGGTGGGAGCCAAAACAGCGGTTTATTTCCGCACGTTCAACTTGAAATTCGCGGGTGGCTCAAACAGCGATCGCGCCGGCTCGCTCAATTGGACGTTTGTGAGTTGGTAAGTGGTTTTGCCGTAGCGAGGATCGTCGGTGGTCGACTGAACCATCGCGCCGATCGCCGGCGCGAACCACGTCTCCCTCACAATGAGGATGGGCTTTTCATTTCCAACGGCGGCGGCTGGAATAGTGATGGTCTGCCGCGTGCCGATGCAGTCCACTCCCTCGATGGTCCTGGTTCCGAGATCTTCCTTGACCACATCGCGCACTTCGTCCGGCATTATTGTGAATACGGCATTGGGATTGCCGGAGTGCTCATCCCTGAACTTGATCATCATGTGCCCAGGGCCGCTCCGATTGCCGGTTTCATCGTCGCTCACAATCCTGGCCATGTTTCGCGTTCCATCATCCTCGCTGTTTCGCTCGTCGAGAAATTTTGGCGACCTCTGTAGTTTGTCCGCTGACTTCGAAGCCGGGTCCAAGACAAATGCGGCGCCGCTCACGGGGTCGTCGACGAACACCTTCACTTCGTGGGGAGACGGATGCTGGGGGTCCACATTGCCGAAGGTCTGTTCCCGCCTGGTCCTGCCGTCGCTGTCGCGATAGAACCTGCTCACGGTGCGATGGACGATGCGATTGCCATCGGACAATGACTGCACTGTTTCTGTGGATGTGTCGGCCGAATACGGTTTGCCTTTCACCACCTGCGCGTCGGCAGCAACGAGTTCGAGCGTCATCTTTTGCTGCGCCTCCTGGCCCTCTCCCGGTTCATTGTTGGAATGCGCGAGCGCAGCCATCTCTGCCGCATTTTTTTGCTGCTGCGCAGCATCCTGCTGTCCTGCACCTATCGGTTTCTCTGCCCGGCTAACCAGCACCAGACCCATCGCAGCCGAGAGTAACGCCACGGCCATACTGACCTTACGCATTTGTTTCATCGCAACTCCTCTCCGAATTTGAAGACATTACCGAACGATGCGGATGGCGCGCGGAAGCCCATCTTCGCCAACCACGAACTCCGCCAAAAGGGTCTGCGTGACGGCATCGGCGGGCGCTTCCAGACCATACTGTTGAAGGTCGCTTCCACTAAGCGTGATCCTTATGACACTCATCTCCGCGGCGGGCGGCAGCCCTTCGCTGGCCGGCAGGGGGATGAACTCGTCAAGCGAATTCCAGGTGGCCTGCTGCTGGGGGAGGCCGGTGTGCCTGGCGCGGTTTCTTGCCGGGTTTCGTACCGATGCAGACTTTGCGGAGACGTTCCGGGGCTCCGCGACTTGCTCCGGCGGAAGCGCCGGCTCAAGCCTGACCGGGGGTTGAGGCGCAGATCGCACTTGCGGATTTTGCGGGCGGCGAGTTCTGCCCGTCTGCCACAGGATGCCGGCAGCCGAGAGAGCAGCCAGCAGAATGAGAACTGCCGCGAAGGCCCATCTGAACCTGGGTGTGCCGGATGCATATTTCCCGTCGCCGGCCGCGGCGCACAAAAACGGCTCCAGCTTTTCAGGGGCGCTAACGGCGCGATGCTCGCGCCCGATCTCTGCCAGGATTTCGTCCAACTCCCTATCGGTATTCAACGGCGTTTCCTCTCCGCGTTTGCGGTGTCGGCTCGCAGCAAAACAGCCAGCCGCGCTTTGGCGCGATGAAGCCTGGAGCGAACGGTACCTACCGGCACCGCGAGCACCTGCGCGGCCTGTTCATAGCTCATCTCTTCAAGTGCGCACAGGATTACTACTTCGCGCAGAGCAGAAGGCAATTCATCCATTCCGGCGCGCACTTCGGCGACGGCTTCACGCCGCAGCAGTAACTCCGCGGGCCCATCGTCCGGGCATTGCAGCTCCGCCGCACTCTCTTCATCAAATTCAAACCCTGCAGCCGGTTGGCTGCGTTCCAGATGTTTCCAGAGCTGCCGGCGAGCGATCCCGCAGAGCCAGGTAGAAAGCGATCCACGCCCGGCATCGAATCGGCCGATGTGGCTCAGCAGCGCCAGGAATACCTCCTGCGTAATTTCCTCCGCGAGGCCGGCGTCTCTGCTCATTTGCAGGGTGAACCTGTAAACCAGGCCGCCGTGTCTTCGATAGAGTGCTGCCATCGCCTCGCTGCTGCCGGCGAGCGCTGCTCGATGCAACTCTGCATCGCTCAACTCACCGTCCAGCCGCCTGCGCCGTAGCCACTCAAACATAGACATCCATGATTACCGCCTGCGTCGAGAAAGTTCCCTATCGGAGGAGAATTTTGCGAGTTCGCCCGCGATGTTCGCGCGGCAGGGACTTTCGATCTCCGTCCAAGGAGCAAATCGGCGCGAACGCGGGGCTGCCGACTACTGTCGAGGGCGGCACGGTGTTTATGGAGACGCATGCTTTCGTCAGGAAAAGCTGGTCTCGAGCAGAGCCTCAGTGCGACGATGTCCTAGAGGATGATTTGTCGCGCATTCATTGCAACATGATAAAAATCGCGCCGCGGGACCAATGCGATCTCCGCATTATTGTGGGGCTGATTTGCGGGTTGAGCGGAGGACCAGCGCGGTCATGCGCGGGACTATGACGCGCGAATCGCGAACGACCTCGTGATTTGCAGGTTTCCAGCGGCCGTCGCTATCCACCGACGATCCTGCGAATGTGACCTGGGTCTTGCTGTCGGCTGCGGGGGATAGCAGGCGACAGGCGATGGGGTCGCGCATGCCCAACTCCGCCAGCGATACCTGCGCATCGCGCGATGCATCTCGATTGATAAGGACGAGGGAGCGCGGCACTCCATCAGCGGCGCACAGATAGCTGGTCAGGTTGAGGCCCTTCGGATCGAAGTCGATGGGAAGGATCTGCGAGGAACCACGCACGGCGACGGCGAAGGCAAGCATGCCGTAATAGGGAACGCCGGCGCTGTTGACGCCCGTTCCGTTGTCCGTGATGGGTGAATACGAACTGAGGAATCCGAGCTGATTCACCCCGGTTTCGAGGTTGATGCCGGCGCATCCGGACTGCGCCAGCGACAGCATGTAATCGAGCGTCCAGAGAGCACCGAGCATGGTGTCGCTCACGCCCGGGAGTCCTCCTCCGAAGAAGGAATTCGTCTCGCACATTCGCCATGGGATTCCGCTTTGCCGGGAGGCAAGAGCCAGGCGCCCGAGTTTGGTCTTGAGATTGGGATCCGGATACATCAATTGTTCGGCCGAACCTTGCTTCTGACCGCCGCGGTAGTAGTGGGTGGTGAGCAGTTGCAGTTCATCCCTCGGATCCTTCGCCATCTTCTCCACCCATTCCACCGATGCCGCGGTGTCGGGTGCGGCGAAGCGCGCGGCGGGGACGGCTTTTGCGAGTGCCAGGTGCCAGGTATCGAACTCGGCGCGAAAGGTTTCGTAAGTGTAGGGAGGAGTTCTCAAGGGGTGGTTGCCGTTGCCGTAGTTCTCCACTTCGTTGCCGAGCTCGAAGGCGTTGAGATGCGGACCCAGTATGGCGGCGACATCTTTTGCTTCGGCGATGGCCTGAGGCAGCGATCCCTGACCAAAATTCAGGCTCCAGATCGCGGTCCATCCGGTCTTGTTCAAGAAGGATGACAGGTCTTCGAGGCAGGCGCGGGTGATAACGGTGTTTTTGGGGTCTGCGATTCTCTGGCCATTCGGTTCGTAGCGGCTGTAGTCGGCAACGATGCCGCCGATGCGCACGGTGCCTTTGGAGCCGAGGTTGTTGAGGAGCCGGATGTAACGGTGGTTGCCGGCGGTCAGGAGTCCGGAGGTTGCGACGGCGGATTTCTCATAGCCGAGTCCGATGAAGTTGGCCGGGATCGGCGAAGAGGGGACTCCGTGTCTGAGTCGGATGGAGAGGGGCGAGTCAGCCGCAGCACGCAATGCATGGGGGACGGCCATGGCCGCGGATAGAGATGCGGCGGAGTTTAAAAACGATCGGCGAGTGAGTGTGCGGCCCATAGATGATCCGTTGTATCGATGTTCGATTAGATGGATTCAACGAAGTCCCGGGCCGAGAGCACCGATGCGCGGGAGGGGAAGAACCTGTTGATGAGGCAATCGTGGACCTGGGGATCGAGGTCGGCGCAGCAATCTTTGATGACGACGAGACGAAAATCGGCATCGGCAGCTTCGAGGAGAGTGGAGAGGACAACGCCGCTGGTGGCGATTCCATAGAGAACCAGCGTGTCGATGTCATTGGCGCGAAGGATCATGGCAAGGTCGGTGCCTGCAAAAGCACTGACGCGGTGCTTGGTGATCACGATTTCGTTTTCTTTCGGGGCAATGGCGGCGGGGATGGCGCCGAGCGGCTCCTGAAAGAGTCGTTGATGCTGCGGCGAAGCTTTAATTGCACCGAAGAGAGTGTTTCGTGGACCGACCTCAGGCAGTCCCGGACGAAAGCCTGTCTGGACATGGATCGTGGTCATGGCGGAGGCGCGCGCATGATTGAGAACGCTTGCGGCTCGGGCCAGGAAGTTGTCTTTTTCGTCTTTGGTGTAGATGGCAACGATCCCGGTCTGGCAATCCATGCTCAAGACTGCGGTGCGCGCCGGATCGAGGGGAATTGTTGTAGTCACTTGAGCCTCGTTGTTGCGGCGAAGAATTTTGAGAGTAGCCGGCGAGCGCCGGGCGCGATTTAGAAACGGCGCGGCGGCCTGGGTCTGGCTGTTGGACGTTTGTAACCTGGAGAGCGCCGCATGCCTATGTTTACTACGAACGCCGGAAGATCTCCGGGGAGAGCTTGCGGAACTCGAACAGCTGATATTCGCGAATTGCGGCGGGGAGAAGATGCCCATGATGACTGCGAGCACGAACCCCGCAAGCAAAAGCGGGACCACGACGCTGTGTGGCTGGCTGGGGAATGGTGCGGCCTCGTCGTGATGAGGGTGGAAGCCTGAAAGTGAAGTTCAGGAGGCTCGGTCAGGGATTTCGAGAAGACCCTAAACTCAGCCGGAGAGGAAATTGTAGAACGTCGCTTCGATAGCGACGAGGCAAGGCTCGGTCTGAAGCAGGAAAGAGCAAGGCCGGCGCGAGGGCCGGCCTGGCTCGGTGGTAGTTCTCAGTCAACGATGCGCCAGATAAAAACTCTAGCGATTGCCGAGGGCGGTCTGGTCTTTCTGGATCAATTCGATGACGTTGTAGAGGGTGTCGCCAAGGGTGAATCCGTCGCCAGAAGCGGTGGCATGAAGGTAGTACAGACGGTGGCTTTCATTCACATAATGGTCACTTAGCGAAGAGAGCATGAACCCGCCTGCCCGGAGCATGGTCTGTACCGCCGGCAGTTCATCGGCCCGGAGGGCGAAATCGATGTTGATGGTGATGTTGCTCCCGCCGGAGAATGGAACCTGGATGTAAAAAGTCTGTCCTACGCCGAGGCCGGTCTCCGCGGTGACGTCATTATCGAGGAGGATCTGGTGCTCATGGGGGCGGGGCAGATAGAAGGCAAATTCGTAGTCCAGTTGCTCGACAAAGCCTTTGTTAAAGAGGGCGAGGACATTGGGTGGCAGGATGGACGCCGGGTCAATAATGTTGTTGACTCCGGGAATAACGACGACGCCGATCTGCGGACTATGGATGGACTGAAGCGCGGTTGCGAGGGAGGCCGCCAGGTCGGGACCGTGGGGATTTGAGGCTTCGAAATGGACCCAGATCAGGCGGGGAGACTCGGTGGTGACGTGGTTCACGATTGCGGTGATGCGAACGCCCGGAGATTGGAGCAGGGCATCCTCAAGGGCGGGGAGTTCGGACTCCTGCGCCGGGAGGGCACCGTCGGCATAAAAGCGGGTTGCCTTTTGCTTGAATGCTACGAAGCCATTGGCAACTTCGGCGGTGCCCAGGGGCGACACGACGGTTCCATCGACCGACATGGTGAGGTCGCGCCGTACCAGTTCAAAACGTAAAACGTCTCCGGGAAGGATGGTGCCATTGGCATTCATCGCGGTCTGGATGGCACTCCAGTCGGTCGCGGCGAAGGCTTTTCCGGTGGGCAGGGTGAATGCGGCAAGCGCGAGCGCGAATGTCACATGGCTACGGGCGAGGCGCAGTAGGTTGAATCTTGGCATGGGGAAGCCTCCAGAGAGAGCTACATCTTCGGCTATGAATAGCGGGTTAGCAAGCGAGTTGCTTTAGAGGACCAACAAATTCGGGCTCGCGTGGTTACTTAGATCATCGATGTTCGTAGCCGGCCATGCTCTCTCTGAGACTCACGCCATGCTGGTGGATCCCGGCGGGTCATTGCCAATGCGTCGCGGGCGCCGCCGGTGGTTGACGGATGGCGTGGCGCGCGCGTGTTACTGGGGCTTGGGGGCGGCGGGCGGCGTGGCGGGTGTTGCAGCCGGCTGACCCGGTTTGGCTGGGGTGGCGGCGGGAACGGGCTTCTTCTTTTTCCTGACGGGAGCGGGTGGTTTGCAGGGTTCCGCGGCGGGGGCCGGCTTCTGTGCGTGGGCGGTTTCGGTTTGCGCCTTAGTGAGGGCCGCCTGCAGGTCGGTCATTTTCTTTTCCTGCTCGGCGGCGTTCTGCTGGAGCCGATCGTCGAGGGCGATGCGCGCTTTTTCGAGCCCTTTCATGGTCTGCTGGAGCTGCGAAACCTGATCGCCGGGCGCTGAGACGCGGGCCGCTTCTTCGACGCGAAGGAGCACATCGTAGACCGCGTCGAGGTGCTTGACCAGAGGAATGGCCTGGCTGAGGGCGGCGGGGGCGGCGTCGGCAGCGGTGATGAGGGGAGGCAGATTTTCCTGAAAGTCGTGAAGGATGGCTTTGGCGTTGTCGGCGGCCTCATCGCGGACGGAGCCGCGCTTCCACTTATCCAGCTTGAGGGCATTGAGGGTGTTCTGGGTGTCGGCGATGGCGGGCTGGAGCAGGGAGGAGGCGGTGACCGGAGCGGCCGATGGTGGCGCGGCAGCGACCGCGGCCGGAGCGGGTGCGGGCGGAGTGTCGGACTGCGCCAGGAGGGCGATGGGGGCGAAGGTCAGCAGGGAAACCAAAGCAGGAAGGGAAATGTGCATGGGTCACTCACTTTATTGAATCCGGGAAACATCGTAAACCGGGAAGCCTGTCGCCGGATTCGGGGATTGTAAAGGAATAGGATGCCGCTGGGTCGTCCGGAGGGGCACGAAGCGTTCAATGAACCAGGAGCGAATGAGTTTTCAGGAAGTCGGGAGGCCGGTCGGGAAGACAACGAATTCTGCAGGAATGAAACGCTTTGTTGCGCCGGTCACTATAGGGGACTGCGGGGGTGCGACCATGGGCAGAATTCTCGTGAATGGCTCGAAGGGACCCGAGGTGGCGGTGGTGCAACGCCGGCTCAAGCAGGTCATTGCGCCGGAACTGGTTGCCGACGGGAAGTTTGGCGACAAGACGGAAGCCGCGGTTCGCCGCTTTCAAAAGGCCGCGGGGTTCAGCATCGCCGATACCGACGGCAAGGTAGGGCCCAAGACGACCCTGGCGCTATTCCAGACTTTTGACGTGCGCCTGCTGGGGCTGTTGAAGCTCAAGCTGACGCCACCGGGGATACCCAGCTTCAAGAACTATCAGCAGAATCGCGCCGGGAACGGTAGTGAGCCTCAGGTGACTCCGCCGGCTTCCAATGCGGGGGCAGCGCCGCAGGCTGATGACGTACCGAAGCGTTTCCAAGCCAACGCCCAGATCGGGTATCAGCAGTCCCTGCGAGATGGGCCGGGTGTGCAGGCCCAGGTGGGTCTGACGGTCCGCTCTCCCAATTATTTCGGCGACCGGTATAAGGGCAAAGTTTTCGAGGGGCTTCACTTCGAAGCGATCCCTTCGCTGAATCTGGGCATTCCTCTTCCCGGCAGTTCCATTTACACCGGGCAGCTGGGAATCACGATTCAACCTCTCACCGACTGGCTGGTGATTGATGACCGCTGGCATTTTCTCACTCCCTCGGTCGGGGCGTTTGCGCAGGTGCCGTTTAATCCTTCCAGTCAGAAGCCGGGCATGGACGACCCCAGCTCCCACAGCCGGGTGGGTGGATCGGTGGGATTGGAGCTGTTTCACGTGGATATCATCAAGGACCGGCTGGCGGTGGGGGTATCGGGACAGGAATCGTTCTACTGGCAACTCTCCGACCACAAACTTTTCTGGGATCCTTCCATTCTCGGATTCGTACAGGGGACGGTGGGAAGCTGGTAGAGCCGCGAGTGCGGAATTGCTTAGCTCAAATGGCCAGCTGTCGTCTCGGAGCTGGCCATTTCTGTGTGCCGGATTTTCTGGTTTCGGACAGCCCAGCCTTTGCGACTAAGCCCATTCGCCGGCGCGCATGAGGGGTTCGGCTGTGCCGGTGGCGGTGATGCCGTCGATGTCGAGCTGGCTGGAGCCGATCATCCAGTCAACGTGGATGAGGCTGTCGTTGGCGCCTTTGGCGGCGAGTTCTTCCTTGCTGAGCTTGTCGCCATCACGGAGGCAGGAGGTGTAAGCCTGACCGAGCGCGATGTGCGACGCGGCGTTCTCATCGAAGAGGGTGTTGAGGAAGATGAGGCCGCTGGCGGCGATGGGCGAGGAATGGGGCACGAGGGCGACTTCGCCGAGGCGGCGCGCGCCGTCGTCGGTGGAGATGAGTTTCTGCAGGACTTCTTCCCCGCGGGTGGCTTTGGCCTCGACGATGCGGCCGGCCTGGAAGCGGACGCGGATGCCTTCGATCATGGTGCCCTGGTAGGAGAGGGGCTTGGTGGCGGAGACGGTGCCGTCGGCGCGGTCCTTGTGGGGCGCGGAGAAGATCTCTTCGGTGGGCATGTTGGGGATGCAGTAGAGGCCGTTGCCGGCGGTGGTGCCGCCGCCCATCCATATGTGGTCGTCGGCGAGGCCGAGGCGGAAGTCGGTGCCGGGGCCGCGGTAGTGGAGGGCGGAGTAGCGCTTCTCGTTCATGAAGGCGGCGCGTTTCTGGAGGCCGGCGTCGTGGGCTTTCCAGTTGGCGAGGGGGTCATCGACATCGACGCGGGAGGTGGCGAAGATGGCTTCCCAGAGTTTGGCGAGCGCGGCATCGGGGGTCTCGCTGGGGAACATGGCTTCAGCCCAGGCGGGTGTGGCGCTGGCCACGATGGTCCAGTTGATTTCGTGGCGAGTGATGAGTTCGAGGGCGGGACGGTAGGCCTTGGAGACGGCCTGGTTGGCGCGGCCGACCTTGGCGGGGTCCTGGGAGGAAAGAAGGAGCGGGTTGGCGCCGGTGATGGCGAGGCGGGCGGCACCGGATTTGAAGGCGGTACCCATGCCGTCGTAGAGCCAGGCGGCGGCGCGATCGAAGGCGTTGTCGGGCGCGTAGCGATAGCGCAGGAGGGTGGCTTCGTCGTCGGTGTAGAGGATGGTGACGAGCGAGGCGCCGGCGCGGTAGGCATGTTCGGTGATGCGGCGGGCGAGGGGAACCGCTTCGAGGGGGGCGGTCATCACGAGTTCCTGGCCGGGTGCGAGACCGAGGCCGACGTGGATGGCGACTTTGGCGAGTTGATCGAGATGGTGGGCGAAGGCGTCGTTCTGAAGGGGATCGGTCATGGGGAGTTCACCTTGGGGCTGCGCGGGAGGATGGAGCGACGGGCGCAGCGGGGGATTTGGCCGGTGTGGTGGCGGCGGGTGAGGACGGCGGTTAGTTTTCCCAGGCGCAGGCGCCCGAGCCGCACTGGGCCTCGGACATGCAGCAGGCTTGTCCGGCGCCGCATGCGGAACGAGGAGCGGGCGCGGTGGAGGCGCCGCGGGAAAGGACTCCGGCGCCGCCGCTGATGAGCCGCTTGACTGCGCCACCGCAAGCCGGGCAGGACGAGAGGTCGCTATCGGACATTTTCTGGCGGCGATCGAAGTGGGTTGCGCAGCTCAGGCACTCATATTCATAGGCGGGCATGGCGAGTCTCCTGCGAGTTGGTCGGCTGATTCCATTATACGAACGGGTGAGTGCAGCCGGGTCTGTGACGGCGGGCAGGGTTTCGCGCGTCACGGGGAGTGTGATTGAATGAAGCCGGTTCGGAGAACGTTTTCCTGCACCGGTGCGGCGCGGGACGCGGGGGATCGATGAGGCTTACACGCAGAGAAATGATCAAGGCCGGTGCGGCGGCGGCGGCATCGGCGGCAGCGCCGGGAGTGTTGCGCGGGGCGGAAGCGCCGGCACTGGCGGTGACTCCGGCGCTGAGCCAGTTTGGATATGGCGACGTGGAGCTTCTGGAAGGGCCGGCGCGAGAACAATTCGATCGCAATCACGCGTTCTATGCGGGGCTGGACGAGGATGCGCTGCTGAAGCCTTATCGGGAGCGGGCGGGACTGCCGGCTCCGGGCGAGAAGATGGGCGGGTGGTATAGCTGGGCTCCGATCGAGGACATCGACAAGCGGCCGGACAGCGGGTTTGCGCCGGGGCACAGCTTCGGGCAGTACCTGTCGGGACTGTCGAGGGAGTACGCGGCGACGGGTGACAAGGCTACGCAGGAGAAGGTGCACCGGCTGGTGGCTAATTTCGGGCCGGCGATTTCGGAGCATTTCTGGGATGGCAACCGGTTCCCGGCATATACCTACGACAAGATCTCGATCGGGATGCTGGACGCGCATGAGTTCGCGGGGGCGCCGGGCGCGTTGAAGGTGCTGGACAAGACGCTGGACACGGTGGAGAAGCATCTGCCGCCGGGGGGGATTTCGCGGGCGCAGCAGTATGAGCGGCCGCATACGGATGATTCGTTCTGCTGGGATGAGCCGTACACGGTTCCGGAGAACGCGTTCATTGCGTGGCAGCGCGGGGCGGGAACGAGATATCGCGAGCTGGGGGTGAAGTTCCTGCCGAATGAATGGTATTTTGACCCGCTGGCGGCGGGGGAGAATGTGCTGCCGGAGAAACATGCCTATAGCCACGTGAACTGCATGAGCAGCGCGATGCAGGCGTACATGGTGCTGGGCGATGCGAAATATCTGCGGGCGGCGCAGAACGGGTTCAAGTTTCTCACCGAGACGCAGAGTTTCGCGACGGGAGGCTGGGGGCCGGACGAGAATTTTCGCAAGCCGGGCAGCGGAGAAATTGGCGAGACGCTGAAGAAGAGCCATTCGGGGTTTGAGACGCCATGCGGGTCTTATGCGCATTTCAAACTCACGCGGTACCTGACGCGGATGACGAAGGACAGCCGATATGGCGACAGCGTGGAGCGGGTGTTTTACAACTGCATCCTGGGAGCGAAGCCGATCGAGAAGGACGGGCACGGGTTTTACTACTCGGACTACAACAACGATGGGGTGAAGGTGTACCACCCGTACAAGTGGCACTGCTGCACGGGAACGTTTGCGCAGGTGTCGGCGGATTACGGGATCAGCGCGTACTTTCACGATCGCGATGGCGTGTATGTGAACTTGTTCGTGCCGTCGCGGGTGAAGTGGAATGGCGCCGGGGGCCGAGTGACGCTGACGCAGCGGACGGAGTATCCGCACCGGGCACAGACGGAGATCGCGGTGGAGACGGAGAAGGATGCTGCGTTTCCGGTGTACCTGCGGATTCCTGCGTGGGCGGGGGCGAAGACGCGGGTGGCAGTGAATGGCAAGCGCGTGGAGGCGGGTGCCGAGCCGGGGAAGTTCGCCAAGGTGCAACGGACGTGGAAGAGCGGAGACCGCATTGAAGTCGAATTCGATATGCCGCTGGTGTTGGAGGCGGTGGACCCGCAGCATCCCACGGTGATGGCGCTGGTGCACGGGCCGCTGGCGTTGTTTGCGGTGGGCGATGCGCCGGGGGCGATGCGACGCGCGGACTTGATGGGCGCGACGCAGGTCGCGAGTGGGTCGGCGGACTGGCAGGTAAAGACTGCGGGCGGGGTGGTGACAATGCGGCCGTTTGCGGCGATCGGGGATGAGCACTACCGGCTGTATCACGAGGTGGAGGGGTGAGGGCGGGGGAATAGTGTAGGTTCGTGCTCTCCCACCGTAACCGCGATGAGGGTGCGGTTAGGACGGGGCACTCCGGCGGGTGCTGGGAAAGGTGAGGGCTTGACGCTTCAGGAGCAGTTTGGGCAAATCGATATTTACGTATTCGACCAGATTCTGCGCGGGAACATCACGGCGGAGATGCGGGTAGTCGATGCGGGATGCGGGTATGGACGGAACCTTGTCTACCTGCTGCGTGAGGGCGCGGAGGTGTTTGCGGTGGACCAGGATGCGGAAGGCGTGGAGCATGTGCGCCGGCTGGCGGCGTCGCTGGGGAGGGCGTTGCCGGCGCAGAATTTCCGTGTGGGCCCGATCGAGCAGATGCCGTTTGCGGATGGGCTGGCGGATGTGGTGATGTGTTCGTCGGTGCTGCATTTTGCGCGGGACGAGGGGCACTTTCGGGCGATGCTGGCGGAGTTGTGGCGGGTGCTGCGGCCGGGCGGGATGTTGTTTTGCCGGCTGGGTTCGCGGATCGGGATGGAGTTTGAGCGGGTGCGGCGGGATATCTATGTGGTGGGCGACGGGTCGGAGTGGTTTTTAGTGGATGAAGAGATGCTGATGGATTTGACCGAGGAACTGGATGCGGTGCTGGTGGATCCGTTGAAGACGACGATTGTGCAGGATTATCGGTGCATGACGACGTGGGTGGTGAGGAAGAAGATTAGGGTGACGACGGGTTGATGCGTTCAAGCGTAATTTCAGGATCGGGAGCACCGGACGGCGGCGTGATCGCAATGAGCGAAGCAACTCCTGAAGAGGGGATCCTGGTCATCGGGATGCGCTCCGCTATCCAGTCGCGTTCGTTGACCTGAGACGGATGGTGCGATGATCCAACCGGAGAGAGCCTTATCGCATCCAGCACAACGAACTTATAAGGGCACTCTCCGGCATGGTTAAACGTACTCTCGCGATCGTCGTCCTTCTGCTGTGCGGTTATGCGTGTGGGGCGCGGGCACAAAGTCGAGTCGAAGCGGGCTTGATTCTCGATTATCTGAGCGTCTCGCAGACGCAGACTTCCAACTTTGGAGTGGGTGGGCGGCTCGGAGTCCGCGTACACCACAACGTGATGGTAGAAGGGGAACTCGCCTACGATTACGGGGTAAACTTCCAAGAGGCTTACACCAACATTGCAAGCGGCAATGTAACTGCGATCGAACAGACTTCGATCGGAGTTACTCAAGGTCTGTTCGGACCGAAGCTCCAACCATCCCACGGCCACCTTCGTCCATTCGTCACGTTGAAGGGCGGGTTCATCGACTTCCGACTTAGTCCCAGCCTGATTCCATATAGCGCCGTAACGAGTGCGGTGCTTGGCATTCGTGACTCCAATCTGAATGGTGCAATTTATCCGGGTGCTGGTGCGACAGCAACTCTGGGTCCGGTCGGATTGCGGCTGGAGGCTGGCGACCTGGTTTACGTGAATGAGGGTGCGCACAACAATCTGCGGATCACTTTTGGCCCGATCCTGCGATTCTGAGAGCAGGCGGGTGGCCGCGGGTCGAGGCGCTATCCAGTTGAAGGTGCGCCTGGTCGCACGCTTTTGGGGAGTGGGGGAGAAGAGGCTGACGGCCGGTAGCGCATCCCGTCCGGCAAATGCCCGCCCCGGTGCCGGGCAGTCCATGCCGACTCAATCTCTACGGACCCGCGGATGTCGGTCTGGTAGTGGCGATGGCTCGACCAGCGCCAGGGTTCCGGGTTCGCGACCAGCCCTCGGCGGACCGGTTTGCGATGCATGTAGCGCAGTTTCTCTATGAACTTGGCGTGCGAGGACACATTGAAGTCATAGTAATGAGCCTGCCAGAACGGCCTTTCCCGGCCTCGCACCGAAACCGACAACTTGAGCGCCTGGATGGCCCTGGATAATAGTGCACGCTGGGGCTCGTTCACCAGCAAATGCACATGCTCGGGCATGATCACGTAACCGGCGACAACAAAGCGATAGCGCAGGCGGACGCGCTCCAACGCATCTACGAAGAGTTCCATGGCGGGGATCGCGGCCAGGTAAGGACGGCGCCGGTAGCAACTGAAGGTGAGGAAGTGGAACTCGCCTGTTTGCTGGTAGCGGATGCGCTGGCCTTTCATGCAGCGCGAGAATACTCCGAGCATGGATTAGGTGGCAGTGATGGGTGAACATGGCTCCCCGGTCCCCGAGAGCATGTCTCCCCGGTCCCCAAAAGCGAGGGACCGGGGGCACCCTCGGCGTGGTATAGGTCTCCGGTCCGCAAAAGCTAGAGACCGGATGCACGCTTGGCGTGGCATGTCTTCACGGTCCCCGAAAGCTAGGCACCCTCGGGAGGTACCCTTGGCGGGCACCCTCGGCGCGTGGCCGAAAAAGATCTCTGGGGCGGCACCGCGCAGGTGCCGCAGTTGGCCCCACCGCAGGTGGCTAGGGGCGGTCGTAGAAGCGGAAGAAGAGGGAGGGCTTGGCGACCGGTTCGGCTTTGGCTACTAACTCTTGTTCCTGGCTCTGACTTAGTGGGGTGAAGTCGCGGGCTAGCTGGACGTTGTGTTCGAGCTGGGCGATGGAGTCGCAGCCGATGATGACGGTGCTGACGGGGCGGGAGAGGGTGTAGTACAGCGCTTCCTGCATGGTGAGGGTGCCGGGGGTGGGCGCGGGGACCATGCCTTCCCACATTTTTTTCTGCACTTCGGGGGGCTGGGGAGTCCAGGAGGAGAGCAGGCGGCCGCGGCCGGGGATCTTCATGCCGATGATGCCCATCTGCTTTTCTACGGCGAGGGGGAGGAGCTGTTCGTTGAAGCTGTAGTGGTGCGGGTCGGCGGCGCTCATGGCCATGAGGATGGTGTCAAAGGGGTGGCGGTGGATGCATTCCATGAGGGCGTCGGGGCGGTAGTGGCCGGTGATGCCGAGATGGCGGACGACCTTCTGGCCCTGCATTTCGAGGAGGGCTTCCATGGCGCCGCCCTTATCGAAGACCTGGTTGACGTCGGTCATGGTGCCGATGTCGTGGAGCTGCCAGAGGTCGACGTGGTCGGTCTGGAGCAGCTGCAGCGACTTCTCGATCATGCGCATGGAGCCGTCGCGGGTGCGTTCCTTGGTTTTGGTCGCGAGGAAGGCCTGGTCGCGGCGTTTGGCCATGACTTTGCCGACATATTGCTCGCTCCAACGTTCGGGGCCGCCGTAGATGGAGGAGGTGTCGATGTAGTTGACGCCGAGGTCGAGGGCGCGTTCGACGATGGGGACGGCGGTATCGAAGTTGTTGGGCTTTTCGAGGGCGGCCTGGCCGCCGAGGGAGAAGATGCCGACCTTGTAGCCGGTCTTGCCCAGGTTGCGGGTGGGCATGGCCTTGAGGGTTTGGGGGTTGGAGGGCAGGGCGGGGAGATTTTTCCTGTTTTCGGAGGAGAGTGTGGTGGAGGTGAGGAGGGCGGCGGTGACGGCTCCGCCGGCCTTGAGGAATTCGCGGCGGCCGGGTTTGGGGGTGAAGATGGGCGATTCACTCATGGCGTTTTCTCCTGTCGGGTGAGGTCGGAATCATGATACGCCGGGGAGGGGATAGGGAATAGGCCCAGGGAATAGGGAGCAGGGAGTAGGGGCGGGCGCAGCGATTGGCAACGCTAGGAGGTTGTGGGCAAGCGCGAGAGTCTGGTGATGCGGCCGGTTTTGTTCCAGTCGGAGACGTAGATATTGGCGTCGCGATCGATGAAGCAGCCGTGGGCGGCGCTGAAGGTGGCTGGGGCGATGTTGTGGGGATCAAGGTCGTACTCCGCCCACTGGGCGCGCCGGGGGTTGTCGCCGAGGAAGGCGACGGGGGCGTTGTCGTGGTCGAGGACCGTGACGCGGCCTTCTAGTTCGGAGACGATGGCGTGGTCGCCGTGGAAGCTGACCTGGCAGGGACGGCGGAGGTGCTCGGTAACGGTGCGGACGTATTTGCCGTCGAGGTCGAAGTGGCAGAGGCGGCGGTTTTCGCGGTCGCAGATCAGAAGCAGGGGCTGGTCGTAACGGGTGTCGATGGCGAGGCCGTGGCTGCAGTTGAGTTCTCCGTCGGCGGTTCCTTTCCGGGACCAGGCGGTTTTGTAGTTGCCTTTGCTGTCGTAGTGAAAGAGGCGGGAGTCGCCGTAGCCGTTGGCGATGATGAGATCTCCGTCGGGCGTGGGGACGGCGGCGGTGATGCGCCAGGCGTTGGGGGTGGCGAAGCCGGCTTCGGGGGGCGCGGTGATTTTCTGCACGACGGTGCCGTCGGTCTTCATCTTGACGAAGAGCCAGTTTTCCGCGGGCGTGCCTTTCTGGATGGTGGTGTAGAGGTAGTCCTCGTTGCCTTCGCGGGCGTAGACGATGGAGTGGACTTCCGGGTATTGGGTGGCGATGGAGCGGACGTAAGCGCCTTCGGGGGTGAAGATGAGGACGCCGGTCTGGCTTTGGGTGCTGATGTAGAGGTGGCCTGCTGAATCCTGGGCGATGCCGCCGTGGGTTCCGCCGTAGGCCGTGCCGGAGGGGAGGCTGCCCCAGCCCGGGGTGACGCGGTAGGTCCATTCCCCATTGCCGGTCAACTCCGTTGGGGCTTGGTTTTGGTTGGCCGTGGTGAAATGGCTGGCTGTGGCGGGCGCGGCGGGGAGGATGGCGGCGACGCCGGCGGCGAAGAGGAAGCTGCGGCGATCCAGGGGATTGCCGGGGGTGCGGTTGGTCATGGCGCTTTGCTCGCTGGGGGTGGAGTCGGGTTTTCGGAGGAGGCGGTGGTGTCGGCGGGGGTGCTGAAGAGGTAGAGGTGGTGGAGGTTTGACATGGCCCGCAGCGGCGCGATGGATTGAGGTGTCACCCGGGTTTCGCTGAGGTTGAGATAGACGAGCTGATGGAGGGGCGAGAGTTTGGCTAGGCCGGAGCCGGTGATGGCGGTGCCCTCCAAGTGAAGAGCGCGGAGGTGGGTGAACCTGGCGAGAGTGTCGAAGCCGGCGTCGGTGACGGCGGTGCGGGCGAGGTTGGCTTCGACGATGTAGGGGGCGAACTTGAGGAAGACGGCGAGCTGGGCGTCGGTGAAGGTAGATGGTGAATCGACGGTGTTCAGAATGAGGCCGTCGGAGGGTTTGGCGGAGAAGGGCAGGAGTTTGGCTCCCTGGGCCTGCTGCATGCGCTGGATTTCGGGGAGCAGTGCGGTGTAGTCGCCGACCGGCTGGAGCGGCGGGTCTTTCGGATGTTGCAGGAGCGGCACGCCGGCGATCTCGGTGGCGGCGGGAGAAGCGCCCTGCGCGATCCAGGCGCGGATCATGGCAATTTGCGCGGGTGCGAGGGGCGTGTGGCCTTCGGCGGGCATGAAGAGCTTGTCGCCGGGCGGAAGGGTGACGCGGGTAAGGAGGAGGCTCTGTTCGGGATGGCCGGGGGCGATGACGGGGCCGTCCTTGCCGCCGCGCATCAGCTGGCTGTAGGAGTCGAGACGAAGGCCGCCCTGGGTTTTTGCGGAGCCATGGCATCCGACGCAGTTGGCGTCGAGGACGGGGTGAACCTGGAGGGCGTAGAACGATGCGGGTCCGGCGCCGGAGCCTGGGGATGCGGGGGCGAAGCGTTTGAGCGAGGCGGGCATGTAGCGGGTCAGGTAGTCGCCGCCGTGGGTGAGGGATCCGCCGTGGTGGGCGGTCCAGAGCAGGGCCAGCAGGGCGAAAACGAGCAGGGCGGGGTAGGCGGGGCGGAGGTGTCCGGCAGACCAGAGCGGGCGGGCGACGGTGCAGGCGAGAAGGGTGACGGAGAGGGCGATCGCGCCCCACAGGTGGCGGTTTACGGTGGTCCCGGTGTCGCCGGCGCCGTAGGCGAGGGCATAGCCGAGAATGAGGCTTCCGAGGCTGGCGGCGGTGGCGAGGAGGAGGACGAGGGAGGCGGCTTCAGCGAGGGCGGGGCGGCGCGAGGCGGCCAGTTCAAGGACGGGAAGGAGAACAATGAGGCCGATGGGGATGTGGACGGCCAGAGGGTGAAAGCGGCCGATGAACTGGAGCCAGTCGGCGTGGGGTGTGCCGTTGAGGCGGAAGACGGCGGGGAGAAGCAGGAGCGCCGCGCTGAGGACCAGCGCGGCGATGGCGGGGCGGCGGAACGAGGCGGCCGGATGGGAAGGTGCAATGGCGCCGGCGGTCGTTTTCGGCGCGGGCCGGGCTGAAATCACGCGAGGACGCCTTGCACGACATAAGCCGGGGTGGGGCTGGTGAGCTTCTGGTCGAGGCCCTGGAACTTGTAAGTGAACTTGTTGTGGTCAATGCCGAGGCAATGCAGGATGGTGGCATTGAAGTCGCGAACGTGGACGGGGTCTTTGACGACGTTGTAGCTGTAGTCGTCGGTTTCGCCATAGGTGATGCCGGGTCGGACGCCGCCGCCGACCATCCAGGTGGTGAAGCAGCGGGGGTGGTGATCGCGGCCGTAGTTTTCGGGGGAGAGACCGCCCTGGCTGTAGACGGTGCGGCCGAATTCGCCGGCCCAGATGACGAGGGTATCGTCGAGGAGGCCGCGGCGCTTGAGGTCGGTGACCAAGGCGTAGCAGGCGCGGTCGGTTTCCTGGCAGAGGAGGGGCAAGGTGCCGGTGACGTTGTCGTGGACGTCCCAGCCGCGCTTGTAGACCTGGGTGAAGCGAACGCCGCGCTCGGCCATGCGGCGGGCGAGGAGGCAGTTGTAGGCGAAGGTGCCGGGCTGTTTGGCGTCGGGTCCGTAGAGGTCCCAGGTGGACTGGGGCTCTTTGCTGAGGTCGGTTAGTTCCGGGACGGAGGCTTGCATGCGGTAAGCCATCTCGTACTGGGCGATGCGGGCATTGGTTTCGGGGTCGTGGAATTCTTCGAGGGTCTGGCGGTTGATCTGTTCGACGGTGTCGAGCATGCTGCGGCGGACTTCGCGATCGATTCCACTGGGATCGGCGAGATAAAGGACGGGGTCGCCTCCGGAGCGCAGGCCGACGCCGGCGTATTCAGAAGAGAGGAAGCCGCTGCTCCACAGGCGCGAGGAGACGGGCTGGTTGTTCTCCTTGGGGTTGGTCTTGGTCTGGAGAACGATGAAGGTGGGGAGATTGTCGTTCATGCTGCCGAGGCCGTAGGCCAGCCAGGAGCCGAGGCAGGGCTTGCCGGCATTCATGTTGCCGGTGTTCATCAGCATGATGGCGGGCTCGTGGTTGATGGCGTCGGTGTTGGTGGACTTGATGATGGTGAGGTCGTCGACCATGCGCGCGGTGTAAGGGAGCAGTTCGCTGACCCAGGTGCCGGTCTGGCCGTGGCGGTTGAAGGCCCAATGGGAGGGCGCGATGGGGAAGCGGGCCTGGCCGGAGGTCATGCCGGTGAGCTGCTGGTTGCCGCGGACGGAGCTGGGGATGTCCTTGTCATAGAGGGCGGCGAGGTTGGGCTTGTGATCCAGCATGTCGATCTGGGGCGGGCCGCCGGACATGAAGAGATAGATGGCCCGCTTCGCCTTAGGCGCAAAATGCGGCACCACTGCGTGGGGCAATTCTTTGGACGAAGGGCTTGCCGGTGCGTCTCCGCGCAAGGCCGAGTCGCCGAGGAGGCTGGCAAGGGCGGCCCAGCCGAGTACCTTGCCGGAGCGGCCGAGGAACTGGCGGCGGGTTTCGAGGGCGGCCCATTCGCGCTTGAGGCCGGCGGGAATGGGCAGGTCCATGGGGGTGATGCCGTGTTCGCAGTCGGTGCAGAGCGGGTGCTGCTTCATCGGGGCCTCATTACGTTGAATCGGGTCATTTGGTGACGGTCTCGTCGAGGTTGAGCATTTCGCTGGCGATCATGGTCCAGGCGGCGAGTTCGGGTGCGGGGATGCCGGTGTCGGGTTTGGATTCGCCGTTGTCGACGAGGGCGCGGGCGGCTTTGGGATCGGCGCGATAGTGCTGCTGCATCTTCTGGAGAGAAGCTTCGAGGACGGCCTCAGTTTTCTGGGGCGGATCGTGGGCGAGCAGGATGTCGCTCATGAGGCGGATGCGCGCGGCGGGCTCGGCGCCGCCTTCGCGGATGACGCGCTGAGCGAGGGCGCGGGCGGCTTCGATCCACTGAGTGTCATTCAGAGTGACGAGGGCCTGGAGGGGCGTGTCGGTGCGCTGGCGGCGGGTGCAGACGACGTCGCGGACGGGGGCGTCAAAGGCGTCCATGTTGGGGGGCGAGGCCATGCGCTTCCAGTAGGTGTACATGCTGCGGCGGTAGAGCGCGTCGCCGTGGTCCTGGACGTAGATGAGGGTGTCGCTGGTGGGGTAGCTGACCTGTTCCCAGACATTGGCGGGCTGGTAGGGCTTGACGCTGGGGCCGCCAATTTTCTTTACCAGCAGGTTGCCGGACTGGAGGGCGGTGTCGCGAACCATTTCGCCGTCCATGCGGAAGCGGGGACCGCGGGAGAGGAAGCGGTTGGAGGGATCGCGTTCGAGCTGGAGGGGCGTGGAGACGGCGCTCTGGCGGTAGGTCGCGGACATCACCATGAGCTTGTACATGTGCTTGACGTTCCAGCCGCTTTCGCGGAATTCGACGGCCAGCCAGTCGAGCAGTTCGGGATGGGAGGGGCGCTGCCCCATGATGCCGAAGTCCTCGGTGGTGTCGACGAGGCCGGTGCCGAACAACTCGTACCACATGCGGTTGACGGTGACGCGGGCGGTAAGGGGATTTTGCGGGCTGACGGTCCACTGCGCCAGGGCGAGGCGGTTGTGGGGCAGGCCGGCGGGGATGGGAGGAAGGAAGTGGGGAGTGTCGGCTTCGACGCGCTCGGTGCGGGCAGAATAAACGCCGCGGGTGAGGACATCGGCGTAGGCGAGGTTGGGCTTTTCCCAGGCCACCTGAGTGAGGGCGCCGCCTTCGGAGAGCTTGTCGAGTTGGGGATTGAGGGCGTCGACCTGGGCGCGGAGGGACTGGAAGGATGAGTCAACGTTGTTGAGGTAGTAGTCACCGATGACGTGCCACTGGTCGGCGGTCCACTGGGAGGCGGGTTTCGCGGCAATCTCGGCGACGTAGTCCTCAAAGGGCAGGCGGCGGGACTCGGCGGGGGCGAGGGAGCGGCCGTAGAGGCGGATGTCCTGATAGCGGACTTCTTTTTCGGGATTGGCGTCGGGGTAGCGCCAGCCGAGCTGGAGGGGCGCTTTGGTGCGGATGGTAGCGCCGTTGAGGTTGTCGGACACCGCTTGGGTGGGGACGGGGACGCCGTTGATGAAGATCCTGACGCCGGATGCTTTGCCGGAGCCGTCGTAGGTGAAGAAGATGTGTTTCCACTCGCCGTCGGTGGGAAGGGGATCGAGTGCCGAGACCCGGATGGCGACGACCGGCGTGGTGTCGGGCGGATCTTCTTTGGGCTTGGTTTCCTCAGGCTTGTCGTCCTTGCTTTTTGGGTCGGGCTTTTTCTTCTTTTCTTCTTCCGACTTTTTCTGTTCGGGCGTTTTGTTGTCGGAGAGGTCTTTCCTGGTGAGGTCCTGGGGGGCGGGGTAGTGGAAGGGCTCTTTGATTTCTTTAGGTTTGAAGCCGGGGGCGGGTTTCTCTTTGCCGGTTTCCTTAGGCGCCTGGTTGACGAGGTTGACGCTGACGATGCCCTTGCGGATGGACAGGTCCCAGCCGCGATTGTGCGCGGAGGTATCCATCCTGGAGATGAGAGCGCCGGAGGTCTCGCCGAGGGCAAAGAAGGGGGCGGATCGCATCATGAACCAGCCGCCGGAGGAGAAAGCCTGGGCGGTGTCGAAATCGCCGGTGTTGTCCAATTTGACGCGGGTAGCGGACTGCATGCGGAAAGCGGGCCAGAGCCAGGTGACTTCGCCCCATTCGGGCTTGACGGTGGTGGCCTGGACGGTGGCGGGCGAGGGCTGGGGAGCGGAGTTGTGCAGTACGTCTCCGGAGCCTTCGTCGAGGCGCAGGCGGACGAGGAGTTTGTCGGTCGAGACCGGCTCGGGCGGATTTTGATGTGAGGCCAGCCAGTGTTCGACGAGGTCGCGCTGATGCAGGCGCATGGTGCGCATCTGCTGAAGCAGGCCGGAACGCTGGGCGTAGACGCGGTCGTAGGCCGGCTGGTTCCCCGGAGTGGGAATGCGGACCACGGGCAGCCAGACGGGGCGGTCGCTGTTGAATGGCTTTTCGTCGATGTTGTTGAAGAAGGCGCTGAGGGCGTAGAAGTCCTTCTGGGTGGTGGGGTCGAACTTGTGGTCGTGGCACACCGCACAACCCACGGTAAGGCCCATGAAGGCGGCGCCGTAGGCTTCGGTGCGTTCGCGGGCGATGTTGGTGCGGAGCTCTTCGGCGATGGTTCCGCCCTCGTTGCTGCTGACGCCGAGGCGGACGTAGCCGCTGCCGATGAGGGGGTCGAGATCTTTGGCGGGCATGAGGTCGCCGGCGATCTGCTCGGTGGCGAAGCGGTCGAAGGGCTTGTTGGTGTTGAAGGAGCGGATGACGTAATCGCGCCAGGGCCAGATGTCGCGGGTGTTGTCGTAGTGAAGGCCGTAGGTGTCGGCGTAGCGGGCGTAGTCGAGCCAGTAGCGGGCGCGCTGTTCGCCGTAGGTGGGGCGGGCGAGGAGGTTGTCTACGAGGTGTTCGTAGGCCTGGGGCGAGGAGTCCTTTTGGAAGGCGGCTACTTCGGCGGGGGTGGGAAGCAGGCCGGTGAGGTCGAGGGTGACGCGGCGGATGAGGGTGGCTTTGTCGGCTTCGGGGGAGGGGGCGAGGCCCTCCTTTTTCAAGCGGGCGAGGACGAAGGCATCGATGGGGTTGGCGTTGGCGGCGGGGACGGCAGGACGGGTCGGCGGTTCAAAGGCCCAGTGGGGACGGTAGACAGCGCCTTGCTTGATCCATTCGCGGAGGACGGCGATCTCGCCGGGCTTCATGGGCTGGGCTTCGCCCTGGGGATTTTGCGGCATGAGGTGGTGCGGGTCGGTGGATTCGATGCGCTTGATGAGCTCGCTCTGGTCGGGGTGGCCGGGGACGATGGCGTCGGGGTGGCCGGGACGTTTTTTCATGGCCCACTCGCCGAGATCGAGGCGGAGTCCGGCTTTGCGCATTTCGGGATCGGGCCCGTGGCAGCTGAAGCAGCGGGCGGCAAGGATGGGCTGGACGTCCTGGTTGAAGTCGAGGCGCTGCCCGGCGGCGAGTTGAACGTGATGCGTGTGACAGCCGTTGGCTGCGAGGAAGCACAGGGCGGCGATGAGGGGCAGCCAGGGCGAGCCTGGAGTTCGCAGGAAGGGCGCAGGCCGGGGTCCGGGGCGCTGATCGCAGTTGTTGCGATACGTTTTCAAAGCGGGTTGGGGGGGCAAAAGCTGGGTCACGGCACAGGGGAAGCCGAATCCTTGCTGGTTTCCGATGTCGAAAAGTTTGTCACCCGGCGCAGAGCGTTGTCCAGAGCACGGAAGACCGGGGGAGGCGGGATTGAGCTTCGGCGAGGGTTTCGGACTGGTCAGGCGACCGGGGCGGCGGCGCGCGCGAAGGTGTAGGGACCCTCAGGCACACACACCACGCGGGCCCGGGGGGGAAGGCCGTTGAGGACCGCAGCGACGGCCTTGTCGAGGGTGGGGAAGATGCGCGCGGCGAGCGGGCCAAGAGGGTGACTCAAAACGCCCGGCGTGTAGAGGTAAATTTCATTGCGCAGGGCGGCGATAGCGAGTTTCTCAACCTGCCACTGATCGACTTCAACGGGGACATTACGCAGGCTGTCGAGGTAGTCCGAAAAGCTGGTCGTGGATGCGAGGCCGGCGGCGAATTCAGGCGAACCCAGGCCTTCGGCGCATTGGGCCACCAGCAGAATGCGGCCGCCGGGCTTGACGAGATGAGAAGCAGCGCAGATTCCTTTGACGGATTGATAGAGGGTGAGGTCGAGGGGGAATCCGGCGGCGCTGGTGATGACAACGTCCGCGGGCTCGTCGATTTCTTCGAGGCAGTAGCGCTCGAGGAACTCAACACCGGCGGCGTGGGCGCGGACGGGATCTCCGGCGAAGACTCCAGAGATGTGGCGGGCACGATCGGGCTGCTGGCTGGATTCCTGGGTGAGGGTGACGTCGAGGATGAAATCCTGGCGCGCCATGCGGGCGATCTCGAGCAGTTCATCGTGGAGAGGATTGCCGGCGATGGAACCCTCGGTGGCGAGAGGCTCGCGGACGAAGCGGGGCGAGTGGATGACCTTGATGGTTTCCTGGGCGGCGAGGCCGGGGGCGACCAGCTTGCGTCCGCCGGAGAAGCCGAGCATGAGGTGCTGTTCGATGAAGCCCAGGGTGATGCGCAGGTCGGCGGTTGCGAAGCGCGCGTCAATATGAACGGGAGTGCCCCGGCGGGTTTCACCGAGGTGGGTGTGCTCGTGAAGCGCGCGTGCATCGTGGCTGACGATGCGGTAGTTTCGGGCGATTTCCGGGCCGACGATGAGATCGATTTCTTCAGGCGTGGCGGCGCGATGCAGGCCGGTAGCAATGAGGATGGTGATGTCGCGGGCAGCGATGCCGGACTGGTGGAGGCGGTGGAGGAGGGGCGGCAAGGTGCGTGGGTTGGGAGCCGGCCGGGTGATGTCGCAGACGGAGATGGCGGCAGTCTTTTTGCCGCGGGCCAGGACCGCGAGGGGTTCTACGCCGATGGGGTGGTCGAGGGCGTGATTGATCGCGGCCAATTCATCGGGGAGGGGAGTCGCCTTGCGGCTGGCGATCTCGGTGCAGGCAAAGCTGTCCGGAACCGCTACCTCGATGCCGCTTTTGCCAAAGTAGAAACGGGACTTCATCGCGACTCCTCAGACCCGATTGTCGCTGAGAGATAGGGAAGCGGCCAAGCGAACCGGGGGAGTTCTTTTGCCGGGGACGGTTTCTGCGCCTGCGGTGGAGGCATGTTAGGGTGATAGAACCCCTATGTGCCTACCCCTCGCAACATCAAGGGTAAACGTTCCTCCATCCCGCGCCAGGGCGGAAGCGGCAAGGGTCTTGCCCATTGGGAAAGCTGCCTTAAAAGCGTGCTTGATGCTGGTTGCGTTCACGCCCGTGAACGGCCCAGCTCAGCAGGCGTCGAAGGACCCGGTATCGGTGGTTCAGCCGGGCCCGCCGGGGATGCCGAGCAAACAACTTCCGACGACGACTACCGCTACCGCGTTGCAGCGATCGTCCGCGGATGTCGAATTCATGCAGGGGATGATCATGCATCATTCCCAGGCGGTGGAGATGACGGCGATGATCGCGGAGCGCACGGAGAGCAAGGATGTGCGGCTGCTGGGCGCGAGGATCAGCCGGACGCAAGCGGACGAGATTCAGTTCATGAAGCGATGGCTGGTGGCGCGCGGCCAGCCGGTATCGATGTCGATGCCGGGGATGCCGTCGATGGATATGAGCGGACATCCGATGCAGGCGATGCCGGGAATGCTGACGCCGGAGCAGATGGCGGCGCTCAAGCGTGCGCGGGGCGCGGAGTTTGACCGGTTGTTTCTTACCGGCATGATCCAGCACCACAACGGAGCCCTGGTGATGGTGAAGGACCTGTTCGACACGGCCGGCGCGGGTCAGGATGCGGAGCTGTTCGATTTTGCTACGGACGCGGACAATTCGCAGCGTGCCGAGATCAGGATTATGGAAGAGATGTTGAAGGAGAAGCGATGAACCCGATTCGTGCTTTTGGCTTGAGATTTCTGACGGCGGTATTGGCAGCGGCTGTGGTGTCGAGTGGGACAGCGATGTTGCGAGCACAGACGCCGGCGGCGCCTCCGGCGCAGAAACCAGAGACGGGCAAGCCGGACGACAGCGGAAAGCCCGCTGACAAGACTGGACAGGACAAGACTGGACAAGACAAGGCTGGGCAAGACAAGACTGGACAAGATAAGGCGGGACAGGTTGATGAAGAGGAGGATCCGTTCGCGCCTCAACCGCCAACGCCGCTGCCTCCCGGGATGACGGGATCGTCAACCAGCGATCCTCGTGCTTCGTTGAAGCCGGGAATGTACGATGCGGGCGAGGCAGCGATGGGGCTGGAGCACGTGGGGTATCTGAAGAAGCCGGCTGCCTTTCAGCTTTCATCCAGCGATCCCGATGATCCGGCGGTGCAGAAGACACTGCGGACGCTGGGGGTAAGCGACGTGATGAAGATTCCCAAGGCGGTGCAGCCGGTGATCGCGCAACTGGCGTATGCGAATTCGGACCTGGCATTTCAGGGGACGCACCTGTTCCAGGGAAATTTCTACGGAGTGAGTTTTTACGACATTTCGAATCCAGCGAAAGCTTCGCTGATTACATCGCTGGTGTGCCCGGGAGGGCAGGGCGATGTGTCGGTGTATGGGAAGCTGCTGTTCATGTCGGTGGAGATGCCGAATGGGCGGCTGGATTGCGGAGCGCAGGGGTTTCCTCCGCTGCCTCCTCCGGAGAAGGGCCACGAGAAGGAGCACCGGCTGCCGGCGGCGAGCCCGGATCGATTTCGCGGGGTAAGAATTTTCGACATTTCGGACATTCGGAATCCGAAGCAGGTGGCGGCGGTGCAAACGTGCCGCGGGTCGCATACGCATACCCTGGTCGTGGACCCGAATGACAAGGAGAATGTGTACATCTATGTTTCCGGCACATCGTTTGTGCGGCAGACGGAGGAGCTGTCGGGGTGCTCGGGCGAAGCTCCCGACAAGGATCCGAACACATCATTGTTCCGCATCGATGTTATCAAGGTTCCGGTTGCCGACCCTGCGCAGGCCAAGGTGGTTTCCAGTCCGCGTGTGTTCATTGATCCGCGCACCGGGGCCATGAACGGGTTGAACAATGGCGGCAGCCACGACAAGGGGGCGGAGAAGCCGGCGGACACGAATCAATGCCACGACATCACGGTTTTCTCGGCGATAGGGTTGGCGGCGGGGGCGTGTTCAGGCAACGGAATTCTGCTCGATATCAAGGACCCGGTGCACCCGAAGCGGGTCGATGCAGTGAATGATCCCAATTATTCGTACTGGCATTCCGCATCGTTTTCAAACGACGGAACGAAGGTGGTGTTTACCGATGAGTGGGGTGGCGGACTGGGGCCGCGCTGCCGGGCTACGGATCCGAACAAGTGGGGAGCCGATGCCATCTTCAGCCTGAGCGGGAACAAACTTTCGCTGGCAAGTTATTACAAGCTTCCGGCTGCGCAGAGCGACACGGAGAATTGCGTAGCGCACAATGGATCGCTGGTTCCGGTTCCGGGACGCGATATTGAAGTGCAGGCCTGGTACCAGGGCGGGGTGTCGGTGATGGACTTCACGGACGCGGCGCATCCTTTTGAGATTGCGTATTTCGATCGCGGGCCGATCGATGCGAAGACCGTTGTGCTGGGCGGAGACTGGTCCGCTTACTGGTACAACGGCTACATCTATGGTTCGGAGATTGCACGCGGGCTGGATGTATTCAAGCTGGTGCCGAGCCAGTTTCTGACGCAGAACGAGATCGACGCGGCCAACCTTGTGAAGTTTGATGAATTGAATGTGCAGAACCAGCAGAAGATTGAGTGGCCATCGCGACTGGTGGTAGCGAGAGCCTACCTAGACCAGCTGAAGCGTTCGCAGGGGTTGTCGTCCAAGCGGATTGAGGCCGTTGACAAGGTTGTGGGCAAGGCACAGAAATCGCATCTGGGGAAAAAGGACGCGGCGAAGCTGCGGGGTATGGCCGAGGAACTGGAGACGGAGGCCTCGTCGGCCAAGGCGCCGGCGGATGCCAAGCGACTGCATGCGCTGGCGGCGATACTGCAGAACCCGGCTGCCTGACAAGGCATGGCGCTCCCAGACAGCGGCTACCGATATGACTGCCGCCTGGTTTCCGGGCGGCATGGCGCTGGCCGGAAACCAGGCTGCGTAGCTTGAGAGGGCCGCTAGAAGTTCAGAGCCAGCGAGAACTGTCCGAAGCGGCGCTCGTCGTTTGCTCCACCATTGTTGCCGATGCCGCCCTTGGATGCGGTGATCGGCGCGGGAACCCCGTAGCCAACGTTTGCCACGTCGTCCAGGCTCTCCTGGATATACAGATTGTGGTGGTTGAAGACATCGAAGCCCTCGGCGCGGAATTGCAAATTGAGGTGCTCGTGAATGGGGAAGGTTTTGCTGAGGGCGGCGTCGAGATTCCAGGCACCCGGACCGCGGAACATATTGCGCGATGTCATGGTGAGGGGGTATGGTCCCCAGTCGGATATGCCTCCGGGGAAGTCGGGAATCGCCAGGTTCGGATTACTGAATGAGACTGCGGCGGGAAGATTTCCGATGACGTATGCGTTTTGCCCGCCGCCGTCTGCGCCGTTTGTCGATTTGAATGTATGCGTGGGGATCTTCCCTGACGGCGTGTACCGCGGAACGTTGTAACCCTGGCCTGCCTGTGAGTCATTGGTGCTGTCGAAGTAAGGAAAGGGCGTACCGGTGCGAACCGAATAGATGCCCGAAATCTGCCAGCCGAACAAAGCCTGTTTCATTGGACCGTGGCTGCCGGCGAAGAACGGCGTGCTGTAGATGGGCGCGATCACGAGGCGATGCCGGATGTCGAGGTCGCCGTCGCCCCGATCAAGAGAAGGATGAAACGGGTTCATATAACCAAGAAGAAAGAACGCATTGTTAGTTTCAGAAAAGGACGTGCTTAGTTCATCGATTGCATGGGCCAGGGTATAGTTAGCCACTATGCTCAGCGACGAGCGCCGAAAATTAGTCGTTTGAAACTGAACATTCATGGCATGGTAGTAGGAGTCTCCATTTGAGCCCCGGTTGTTGATGTTGGAATATTGATTGTTCAGCCGGGTGAGCGCGACGTTGCCGTTGCCGTCGGAAAGAGGATCTCCGGCGAAGACATTTCCGCTGCCCAGCCCATTGATGTTCTTCACGTCGTAGAGATGCAAGCCCCTGGCCCCCGCGTATTGAAGCGACAACATGGTGTTTGTGGCCAGTTGATGTTCGAGGGCCAGGCTGTAGAACTGGGTCTGAGCGGTGCGAATATTTTCATCGACGTTGCGCAGGCTGGTGGGAGGAAGAGGCACGCTGCCTGATGCACCCGCCAGCGGACCGGCGTTGGAACTGGTTACGGGCAATGGGTGACTGGCCGAGCCGTTCATCACAACGACCGCATAGTTGGGCGGATTCTGAATCACGTTGAAAGTGATGTTTCCGAAATTGCGTTCGTAACTGATGCCGAAACCGCCGCGAACAGAAGTCTTGCCAGTCCCGGACAGGTCGTAAGCAAATCCTATGCGCGGGGAGACCGTGCCGTACTGCGGTTGCCACAATGCATGGATAGGGCTACTAGGGGTCGTAAACACCTGGCCGCTGCGAATCTGCTGGAAGTAATTCGATCCCGGTCCATAGTAGAAATTGGAATCGAGGTTCCGGTGATTATTATGTTGCACTCCGTAATATTCGTAACGAACGCCGGCATTGATGGTGAGTCTGGGCGTTGCCTTGAAGGAGTCCTGGCCGTAGGCGGCCCAATCATGAAAACGATCGCTGCGTGCAAATGAAGGCGCGGTGGCGGGCAGGGATATTGAACATCCTGCAGTCTGGGTAAGATCGCCGGTGTAGGGATTCTCCACGCAGGGGAGCGCCCCTGCCGGATTGACGGCGGCTTGGAAGTTGGTCAGATTGCCGGCAACAAGATTGTCGATGCCGCGCGCCGCGGTGCTGCCTAGCTGTTCCGTGGCTTGCGCGAAGGCGCCATAAGCATTGTTGTCCTGAATGTAGAGCAGCTGGACGCCGTATTGCATGGTGTGTCGGCCTCTTGACTGACTTAGATCCTGATTCCACTGGATGGTGTTCTGAGGGCCGCCGAAAGGCAGTCCACCGACGGCAGGGTTTTCGTCGAAGAAGCCCGGCAACTGAATGAATGTCGACGTGGTGGGCACCTGAGCATTAACGGAGGTAATCAGGACGGGCGTATTCTGCAGCTTCGTGTCATAGGTCTGAAAGGTCTTAAGACGGCTGAAGCTGAGCTTAGTGCTTGTAATCAGGCTGGGGTTGAATACGTGCGAGAGACTTAGAAGATAAGCAGTGTCTTGAAATGTCTGGCCGACATTGTATTGCGAATAGGGGGAAGCGAAGATTCCACCTGATTGATCGACTTCGTTGTAGTTGACGTAGCGGAAGAACATCTGAGTCTTGGAGTTGAGGGCGTAGTCGCCCCTGGCAACGATGTTGTAAGTGTTCTGGGGAACACCGCCGCCTGCATTGGAGGGGGCATTGAAGGCCACCTGTCCGAATACTGGCGTGCCGTCCGGGATGCCGGCGATGGAACCGATGCCCGTGGGCCCGGAGGAATAGGTTTTGTTGAAGTTGAAGGTCTTTCCTCCTCCGTATGTATTGAAAAAGTCCTGAACATTCGGGGCGGTGAGCGCGAGGAATTCAGAGGTGGGCACCGCTGCCGTGAGAGTCGCGCTGCTGCGGACGCGGGTCCATTCGGTACTGCCAAAGAAGAAGAGCTTATCTTTCCGGACGGGTCCACCGACAGCAAAGCCGAACTGGTTCCGGGTGTATTGACCTTTGGGCGCCGGGAGCGCACCTGTTCCGCCTTGAGATCTGAAGGCGGAGTTGATCTGATCGTTGGTTTCAGTATTCGAGGTGTAAGCCGCCAGGCGATTGAATTCCCATAGACCGCCGTGGAAGGAATTGGTTCCGGCTTTGGTAGAGACATTAACGACACCGCCGGAAGCGCGGCCATATTGAGCTTCAAAGTTACTGGTGGTGACGCGAAATTCCTGAACCGCATCAACCGGCACATAGACGCCGATGCCATCGGCGAAGACGGAGATGTTCTCGACGCCGTCGAGCAGGACTTCAGTACCGCTGGCCCTCTGGCCATTGATGCTGAACCCAACGCTGCGGGTTGAGCTGGGGCCATTCTGATAGGTGTTATTTGACCGGGAGTCACCGCTGGAAGAGCTATCGCCGGAGGAAATGTTCCCGGACAGGGCGACAAAATCGTATGGGTTCCGAGTAAGACTGGGAAGTTTTGAAACTTGCTCTTCGCTGATGACCTGCGATAGCTCCTGAGTCTGGGTATTAACCTGTGTTCCGCCCTCGCCTATAACTTCAACTTGCGATGTGCTGGCGTTTACCGACAGTTTGGCATCGAGGGTTACGTGTCCGCCCACAGTTATCTGTGCCTTGGCGGTATAGGGCTGAAAGCCAGGCGCCTGAATGGTGATCTGGTAAGTCGAAGGCTCAAGGTCGGTGAGTCTATAAGTTCCGTTATTAGAAGTCGTATCGGTGCGTTCGGCGTTTGTGCCGAGATTCTTAACGGTAACGGCCGCACCCATCACCAGTGCGCCTGAAGAATCGGTCACGGTGCCCGCGAGCTGGCCGGTCTCGACCTGCGCCGGCACCGTCTTGGTAATGCATAGGGTGAGCGCGATGAGCGCGAAGGGTAGAATCCTGGAGAAGTTTCTCACTGGGCTGCCTCCGGTAAGGATCCCGGTCGAGGCCGGGGTCGGCTCGAAATGGGTGGTTAGTCATCACGCTGCGCGTCGGACGGATTGCCGTGGTGGCTACTGATCCGCAACTGCGCTCGAAGACACGACTTCTCTTAGCACTCGCTGACTTAGCGAGTGGGGCATTTATACGATTTCACTTCAACGGAGAAGGGCCAGAGGCACAGAAGCACAACCCAGAGGACCGCACTCAACCGGGCGTTCTCTGAAGAGAACGGAGCTCGCGGCGGCGCGATGGAGATCCTTGTTGAAGCTTTCTCCACGCCGCCGTAACCTGAGAATGCAAATGTTAGTCCTAACTGGGTTCCGTCTCCCGTGATTGTGATGAACAGCGCGTTATGGCGTGTCGGAGAACAAGGAAAAGGGACGAGCGGAACAGCTTCCGAGCATGATCAATTGACTCTTATGCGGGACGAGAAGCGTGTCCTTCAGTTCTTTGGAGATTCGATAAGTCCCGGTATGGAATTGTGAAGGGCGATTGTTTTGCGGTCAGGCGCCCAGGAATCCGAGGAATTCGTCGATGTTACTTATCGGACCCAGGGAGTGACGGGCGAGCTTATAAGCCCCAGTCAGTTCTGTCCTCGCACCAGGAGATAACGGACCTGGGCCTGGGATCCTCCCGGGATGCTCTGCAGCCATAGTTCGAAGTTGCCCCATCGTGTTCTTCTAGTCGTCGTCAGAAAGGGCTTGCTTTGCCATGTCCGAGAGTCGCAAATCCCGCCGGCGTAGCCGATACCGGCACTCCAGTGCGAAGTGAGACCTCGCTCGAGTTTTGCCCTGTCGACGTCGTAGCTCCAGCGTTGAGCGCGATTCAGCGGCACGGTAGGATAAGCGGCGACCTGGGCTGAATATCGCGCAGGGAAGCGCACATTCACGACTGGCCAAAGCCACAGAGAGCGCTTGTTTTCGCTATCCGGGCCAGCTTCCTGGCTGACGTACAGCTCCTGCTCCCAGTCGATATGCCGGCTGTGAACGAGCTTCGCTCCGGCGCCGGCGAACCATATTTGTTCTTTACCGTAGCCAGTGTCAAAGTACCCGAAGTCCGGAACGATCCATCGTCCGCGCTCCTGTGTCCATTCAAATACGCGATAGGTGATGACGTGTGGTCCCTGCAATTGCTCTGCGGTTCGAAGGATGTAGATATCAAGCACTGGGGAAGTGTGTTCCGCGGCTGCAAGCGAAGGCGCTGGAAGGAGCAGCAGGAGCAGACAGCCGAGAAAATGTCTCATGACAAGAGATCAACCTTTGCGGTTTAAGGTTATGGTTTTCGGAAGTTATTGTAAGTGACCCGTAACACGTGACTTACTAGATATTTAATGTTTCGCGGGTGAGTAACTTTGAAAACAGAAGAGAACACGGGATGAAACCGAATAATCTTAGGCCGGCGGGACCAGACTACCGGACCATGCACATGGAGTGGGACTGCGATCGATACCGGTTTCGTCGCGGTTTATCAACGGGCGCGAGTCGACGTGTATACCTTGCGCGCGAATTCCGCTAACCTCGCGATGCTCTCTGCGATACTGCTGCTAAGTTTCCTTGTCTGTTTCCCAGGACATGCCGCACCTGATTCTCCCCAATGGAGCACCAGCGATGGAATTGAACCCACCGTCAGCGTCACGCACGGCTAGTCGTCTTATGAGTATCGACGCTCTGCGCGGCACCGTCATGATTATCATGGCGATCGATCACATTCGCGACTTCTTCGATCACTATTCGATGTCCAACTCACCCACCGACCTGTCGCAGACTACAGCATCGATGTTCTTCACCCGATGGATCACGCATTTCTGCATGCCCGTCTTCATGTTCTGCGCCGGCGCGGGAGCCTTTCTCTGGTGGAATCGCGGCGGGAAGACTCGCGGTCAGCTGTCATGGTTTCTCGCCACCCGCGCCGTCTGGTTCATCGCCCTGGAAGTGGTCGTGATGAACTTCGCTTACAGCTTCAACATCTCGGCGCACAGCGTCATTCTTCTTCTCGTGCTCTACATCTTCGGCGCCTGCATGCTGCTGATGGCCGCGCTGATCTACCTGCCTCTGCGCTGGCTCGCCGTCGTGAGCATCGCGATCATCGCCCTGCACAACCTGCTCGATCCTTACCCCGCGTCACAATTTGGGAAGTTCGGATGGGCCTGGCATCTTCTACATCAGCCTGGGGTGATTATGCTTGGCAACCGTCCGGCCTTCGTTGTCTACCCGATTCTGCCCTGGATCGGTGTAATGGCGGCAGGCTTCTGCTTCGCCAGGGTCTTCACGCTCGAGGATGGTGCGCGTCGGCGCATCTCACTTCGCCTGGGTCTCGCCCTTACCGCGGCGTTTCTTGTCATCCGCTTGATCAACGTCTACGGTGACCCGTCGCGTTGGAGCGTGCAGAAATCCGCTGTCTTCACGGCACTGTCATTCCTCAACTGCACTAAGTACCCGGCGTCGCTGGACTACGTGCTGATGACCATCGGCCCGGCATTGGTGGTGCTGGCCTGGTATGACCGCCTGCGATTCTCGAGCCGCAATCCGCTTATTGTTTTCGGCCGCGTTCCGCTCTTTTACTTTGTCCTGCATTTCTATGCGATCCACTTGCTGCTGGTCATCGTCAGCTACTTCCGCTATGGCAGTCACGCCTTCGCCTTCATCTTCAACGCGATACCCGCGATGGGCGGGCCCCGCGATGTCTATCCTGCAGATTTCGGGTACCCACTCTGGGTCACTTATGCTGTCTGGATCGGCCTGGTTGCGGCGTTGTACCCAGTCTGCCGCTGGTTCGCGCAATTCAAGGCGAGCCACCGCTGGTGGTGGCTTAGTTATCTGTAGGTCGAACATCGCGGCAAGTATTTCCGGCAAGGTTTCGGAAGGGTTTTGGGCGGGGTTGCTCGCGCGGCGAGATGGACCGACGAGGCTAGCGACTCCCGATTGCTGCAAAGAACTGCCAGGCCATCTCGGTGAAATTCAATGGCAGTGACGATGTATGTTTTTGCGTCGTCTTCGCTGAGATGCTGCCCTTCCATTCGTGGCCAACGCCTTTGACGAGATCGGCGATGACTGCGACGTCGCGTCGGCAGCCTTGCCACCGAAGCTGAATACCCCACTCTGTCTTCTCAGCGGTCTGTTTGCGGCAGCCGTTCAAATAACCCCACGTGACCCAGTTGCCGTGGGGCGTGGTGGCGAAGTGGGGACTGTTCGTCTCGAAGGCGGTGAACTGCTCGTCCTCGTCACCATGGATGTAGAGGATGGGGACCGGCCTGGCGAGCTTCTCGGGTGGCTCCATGAGCGGGGTGGCCACTGCGACTACGCCGTCCACCAGGTCAGGGTGGCGCGAGGCGAAGAGCTGAACCATGCCTGAGCCGCTGGAGAAGCCTGCGAAAAAGATGCGGCTACGATCGGGACCGTCACGGCGAACGACGTCGTCGCGGACAGCGCGGAGATAACCATCGTCGTCGAGCGGGGGCGCTCCCGGCTTCAGGATGTGGGTTCGCGAACCCTGCATCTCCCAAAATGTGATGTTCTTCTCGGCGTCAGGCTGGTTCAGGTCGGTCCTGACGGGGCTGGGGAAGACGGCAAGAAATCCGTACTTGTCAGCTTGCTCTTTCCACCCATACTCCAGGGATACAGATTGTGCCGTGCTGGTGATTCCTCCGAGCATGAATACGACAGCGGGATGAGGACCGGCGTTCGGTGGACGGTAAATCAGGTAGGGGCGGTCGTAACTATTGTGCGCGAATGAGCGCGTCTGCATTTGCGCGGTCGCGGGTGCGGCGCCGAGCAGATAGATCACGAAAACAATTACGGCATACAAAGGCGATCGGACTCTAGCTGTCCAGCGGGGAAATGGTCCGGCCTTGAAAGCATTCAAGAGTTGCGCGGAAACTGGCAAGAGAGGCAATCGTGGCATCACGCTCTTACCTTTGCCTTTCTGGGCTTTGCCGGGACAAGCGGAGCGGCCACAGAGTCGCGCACCTTCAATGCAGTTTCGAGCACGACATGTTTCGCCGGTCCGATGTCGCCCTGTAAACGCTCGAGCAGTATGCGGGCCGCCGTGGTTCCGAGCTGATATCCGGATTGGGAGACAGACGACAGCGCCGGATTTGTAGTCTCCGCAATTTCCAGGTCGTCGAATCCGATCACCGAGACATCGTCGGGACAGCGAAGTCCGGCTTCACGGATCGCGGTGAGGACACCCAGCGCGATCATGTCGTTGCCGGCAAAGATTGCAGTGGGGCGAGGCAGAAATCGCAGCAGCATCTTGGCCTTCAGGGTGCCCCCCTGCTTATCGAAGGTCGTCTCCTGCACACATTCCGGAGGGAGCGGGAGGCCTGCCTCCGTGATGGCCTGGCGAAAGCCATTGAGACGGTCGTTGGCGTTGGTGAGGTGTAGCGGGCCGGTAATGGTGGCGAGGTGTTTGTGGCCCATGTCGATCAGGTGCCGCGTGGCCTTGTAGGCGCCGATCTGGTTGTCGGCGGTCACGGAGTCGCCGCTCCAGTCGCGCGGGAGGCGATCGATACACACGACGCCGGCGCCGGCCTCTCGATACGATCGCGCCTGGACGGTGAGGTCGCTGAAAGTGGAGGGAATCACGATCAGGCCCGAGGGAAGGTAGGTACGGAGTGCGTTCAGATGGGCGAGTTCCTTGGCATGGTCGTTGTCGGTGTTACAGAGGATGAGGCGGTACCCGTTGGAAAATGCGAGGTCTTCCGCGCCGCGAACTACGGCAGGGAAAAAGGGGTTGGTGATGTCCGGGATGATCATTCCGATGACGTTGGTCTGGACGCGGCGAAGGCCGCGGGCCAGTTGGCTGGGCTGGTATCCGGTGGAGCGAACGGCGTCGAGAACGCGCCCTCTGACCGGCTCACGCACGCGGGCTGTTCCATTTAACACGTGGGAAACGGTTCCGAGGGATACACCCGCGATCCGCGCAATGTCTTTCATGTTGGCCATTGGCATCTCTCCGAGAGGGCCCGCCGAGCAAAGTTGAGGAATGATTCAGAGTCAGTATAGCGGTATTTTGAAAGCATTTACTTCGCAGAAGAGTTTCCCCCCGAAACCAATCAGTTCGATGTGCGATTGGCGGGATCAGAAGCGGCGGGCGTGGTTGATGGGGATTTGGCGGTTCGTCCCACTTCCAATAAGGGAGTTGACAGTGGTTCTATCGGGGGTGATAGGATTCTCCCGCTCGCATTTTGAAAGCTTTCAATAACTCGGAGGTCCCAATGAATCCACGCCGGCTGATCCCCCTTTTCGTGCTACTGCTGCTGGCAGTTCACCCATCCGCATGGTCCCAGTTCGCGCAACGGGGAGGCGTCGAAGGGACGGTCTTCGATCAATCCGGTGCAGTCGTTCCGGGGGCTCATGTCGTCCTGCTTGACCTGGCGCAGAAGCAAACGCGGGATTTGACGTCGGATGCGGCGGGGCACTTCGAGTTCAACAACCTGGCTGCCGGCCAGTATCAACTCACCGCCAGCCTGCAGGGATTCGATACGGCGAAGTCGGAGCCAATCTCGATCAACATCGGCGGGCTCTCTCACTACGACTTCAAGATGCGTGCGGGCTCGGTTCAGCAGACGGTCACGGTATCGGAGGAAGCGGGCGGCCTGGAAACGGACAAGACGAGCATCGATACGAATGTCACGACCCAGCAGATGGAAGACCTGCCGCTGAACGGCCGCAACTTCACGGCAATTGCAGCGCTGGCGCCGGGGGTCTCGACCTATCCTCAGGCCAACATCAACCCGGGAGGGACGTATTCCGTGGGCGCAATGTTTGCGATGGGCGGCACGCAGTTTACCGCAGGCGGATCATTCCAAGGCTCGCGCGACAGCGGCTTTTATGTGAACGGCGTGAACATCAACGACAACTATGAAAGCAGCATCAGCTATGAGCCTTCGGCCGAAGCGCTGGGGGCGGGCACGGTGCAGGTGGCGGACTTTTCGGCGGCGATCGGGCATGATATCGCGGCGCTTACGATGCAGACCAAGGGCGGCTCGAGCGCCTTCCACGGGGAGGCGTTCGAGTTTTTCGAGAACACATCTCTGAACGCGATCAATCCGTGGGATAACGCCAACGCGATCATTACGGGGCAGCCAACAATCAAGCCGATTCTGCATCGCAACCAATTCGGCGGGAATCTTGGCGGGCCGGTTTTTATTCCGAAGCTTCTTCCCCAGCTTCGCGACAAGATTTTCTTTTTTGGAAATTACGAGAAGATGATCGAGGCGGATGGAAACCAGCAGGTCTCCACGTCGGTTCCGTCGGCGGCGGAGCGCACCGGCGACTTCAGCGAACTGTTGCCTGGGGACCAGCTCTACAACCCCTACACGACTACGTATGATCCAGCCACCGGCGTAAGCATCCGGCAGCCCATTCCCGGCAACCGCCTGGATCTGGCGACCAAGCCGGACGGCACGCCGCTGATTGACCCGAACGCGGCGAACATCATCAACGCACTGTGGCCACAGCCAAATGTTCCGAACGTTCCGAGCAACGAGGTGAACTACGTGACGTACCAGTCACGTGGAATCTCTCAGTATCATCTCGATACGCGTTTCGACGCCAAGATCCGGAACAACGATTCGCTATTCGTGACCTGGTCGAAATCGACCGGCTCTAATACGCTCACCGGCGGTCTGCAGCCTGCGCAGCTCTACAACTTCCCGGTGGCGGACCAGGGATTCCTGGTGACGACTAACTACGTGCATATCTTCACACCGAATCTCACCAATGAATTCATTTTCGGGGTAGGCGACAGCGCGCTGGTGACAATGTCTCAGGGCCAATTCGGCTTCACCAACAGCAGCGCCAATCCGCTGAACTCTCTATTCCAGAACACGGGTGACGGAGTTACGAAGGGCCTCTTCGCGGTGTATGTTTCGAACGCCACCAACGGGTACGCGACACCCGGCGCCGGAGAGGTGTTCCGGGCGGAGAATGAGTCTTATCAATTTTCGGACAACCTGGACTGGGTGCGCGGCCGCCACACACTTACGGCCGGATTCAATTACTTCAGGAAGAGCGAAATCGACTGGGATATCTCCCGCAACGTATCGTTTGGCGGATTCAGCGCGAGCGGAAGCGACCTGGGGCACCAGGGTGGCGACGGCATGGCCGACCTGCTGATGGGCCTGCCGAGCAACATGTGGGTGCGATACACCATCAACGGCGGAACGCCAACGTCGCCGGACTATAACATCATCTTTCCGTCGTGGGGCTTCTATGCGAACGACAAGTTCCGGTTGAGCCCAAAGCTGACTCTATCTGCAGGATTGCGGTATGAGCTGAGCATTCCGGACTACACGCCGGATCCAAAGACTGCTCCCTGCTGTGCTATCTACACTGCTACTGCCGATGGGGGAGTTCTTAAATATCCGGGGATTGCTCCCGGGCTCAGTAATCACTACCTGTCCGCGCCGAAGGCGGATTTTGCGCCGCGCGTCAGCCTTGCATACAGCTTTACACCGCAGCGGGTGATCCGCGCGGGTTACGGCATTTTCTATGACACGGGGGCGAGCCAGATCTCCAACAGCGTGGGAAACGCGATCTACGGAACTTCGGCGGCGGTCAACTACAACGTGAACAACACCACCATTGGCGCGCCTTTTGACACGCCGGTGCTCAACCTGTCGAATATCTTTCCCGCCCCGCAGAGCACCACGCTGGGATCGTTCCCGGTATCGACCGGGCCCGGCGAGGGGTACCAGGGAGACGGGCAGTATGCATCGATCACTTACTACGATCAGAAGTCGATGCCACTGCCTTATTACCAGCGCATGATGCTCGATCTGCAGCAGCAGATCGGCGGCCACGACATCTTCACCCTTTCGTATGCCGGGGCCCAGGGGCGCAAGGGACAGCAGGAGACGAACATCAACCTGCCGGCCTATCAAACAGGATGGGCTGCTGGGGGTGGGGTGGGCGATCCGGCGTTTAATGCGGCGCGACCGAATAACACGGGGCGGTTTGGGGATATCTATGTGATGCGCCCCCGGCTGAATTCCTTTTACAATGCGATGATCGTGCAATACAGGCATGACTTCTCGCGCGGCATCCAGGTGACGAGCAATTACACCTGGGGCAAGACGGTGTCGGATTACCCGTGGATCAACACGCTGGGCAATAACGGATCCTCCGGCGGCGGCCTGAGCGGTTTCCAGTATCCGAACCTCTACGATCGCGGCGAGAGCAATCAATCGCACCGCCATCGTTTTGTCTTCAGCGGAATATGGGAACCGAAGTATGGCGCGGGCTGGTCCACGTGGATGAAGGAACCGCTGACGGGATGGCGGCTTAGCGGGATCATGACGCTGGAGTCGGGCGATGCATTGACGGTGCAAAACGGAGGCCCGAACACGCAGTGCTCGGCCGCAGACGCCGGTCGCGCATCGTGTCCGAGTGGTTTCGGTTCAAGTGCGCAGGATGGCGCGGGGTTCGATGAAGTGAATGTTTCGGGAAATCCGAACATTGGTCACGGCGACAAGACATTCACGCGCCAATTCGATACCTCCAGGTTCTCAGTGCCCGCGGAGGGAACCCGCGGCAACTCGGGACTGGGGACGGTTCGCGGTCCGGGACAGAACAACGTCGACCTCTCGCTGAGCAAGTCGTTTCCAATTTACGAGAGGTTACATCTCGAGTTTCGCGCCGATGCTTTCAACGCGCTCAACCACACGCAGTGGACCGGCGTGAATACGATCTTCCCCAGCGGGAGCGACCAGTATCCCTTCGGCCAGGTGAACAGCGCGCGCGAGGCCCGCATCGGCCAGCTGGCCGCCAAAATCGTGTTCTAGGCTGAAACGCATCACCAGGACGAGGACGAGAAATGTATCAGCCGGAAACCTATGCCGTAACGCTCGCGTTCATGATCGCCAGCATGCTTTGCTGGGGGTCATGGGCGAACACGGTGAAACTGTGCCCTGGATACAGGTTCCAGCTTTTTTACTGGGACTACGTGCTGGGGTTGATTGCAGGGGCGGCGGCGTGGGGGCTTACGCTGGGAAGCGCAGGCTCTTCGGGAACGCCGTTCCTGCAAGACCTCGCCGGCACGTCTTCCCGCGCACTGGTTCTCGCTTTAGCAAGCGGAGCCATTTTCAACGTTGCTAATCTACTGCTGGTGGCTGCTATCGAGATAGCGGGGCTGGCAGTGGCATTCCCCGTCGGCATCGGGTTGGCGCTGGTTGTGGGTGCCGTCAGCAATTACATCCTTTCGCCAAAGGGCAATCCGCTGATGCTGTTCGGCGGCGTGGGAATGGTGGTTGGTGCGATTGTTCTCGATGCCATGGCTTACCGGACTCGAGAGACGGAGCGGCCGAAGGCGAGCCGTCGGGGTCTCATGATCAGTCTTCTTTCAGGGCTGCTGATGGGCACGTTTTATCCACTGGTCTCAGGAGCGATGAGCGGCGAGGGTGCGACGGGGCCATATGCCGCGGCGTTCTTTTTTGCACTCGGCGTGGCCGCCTGCGCGGTGCCGGTGAATTATCTTCTGATGCGGTTCCCGCTGGATGGGGGAGCGCCGGTTGCAATGAGCGGTTACGGCAGGGCTCCCGTGCGCTGGCATTTGTCGGGAGCGCTGGGTGGTGCGATATGGTGTTCGGGAGCGCTGGCGAACTTCCTGGCGTCAAAGGCGCACACCGTGGGGCCCGCGGTTTCGTATTCCATCGGTCAGGGTGCCACTATGATTTCGGCAGCATGGGGCGTGTTTATCTGGCACGAGTTTGCCGGAGCCCCACCGAGAGCCAAGACGTACCTGACCTGGATGTTCATTTTGTTTTTGTGTGGATTGGGAACCATCGCGGTTGTTCCACTCTTTTAATCCATCCATCTCACACAGGAGAAAGCATTGTCGGGATCAAAGCCCATAGTCGTGGTCGGGAGCATCAACACCGATCTCGTTACCGTGACAGAGCGCATTCCGCTGGCCGGAGAAACGGTCCTGGGGAGCGACTTCCATATCTATCCGGGCGGGAAGGGCGCTAACCAGGCGGTAGCGGTGGCGCGCCTGGGGTATCCGGTGCGGATGATCGGCTGCGTAGGGAGTGATTCGTTCGGTCCGCAATCGCGGGAGCATCTCAGGAGCGCCGGGGTGGATGTCGAGATGGTCGGTGCAAGCGATGGCCCATCCGGAATTGCCGTTATCTGCGTTTCATCCCGAGGTGAGAACAGCATCATCGTCACTCCGGGAGCTAACGCATCGGTTTCGCCCGCGGTGATCGAGCAGCATGCCTCGGCCATTCGCGGCGCAGGGGCCGTGGTGGCGCAGCTTGAGATACCGCTTGAGAGTGTCGAGTACCTTGCGATGCTGTGCAGCCGCGCGAATGTTCCGCTTATTCTCGATCCCGCGCCGGCGTCGAGTTTCTCGCCCGAGGTCTTTCGCTGTGTCACATGGTTGACTCCGAATCAGACAGAAGCGGCCTTCTACATCAACGGCCAGGCGGCGGAACGACAACGCGAACCACGGGAGATTGTCGAGGAACTCCTGCGGAAAGGCGCTCAGGGAGTGGTGCTGAAGTTAGGCGCTGACGGGGCGGCTATTTCCGGGCCAGGCCTGCCGTTCGCGACAGTTCCAGCTTGCGCGGTGAGGGCAGTGGACACCACGGCCGCCGGCGACGCGTTCAATGGCGGCTTTGCGGTGGGGCTGATGAGGGGCATGACACCTCTTCAGAGTGCGCGATTTGCGTCTGTCGTGGCCGGAATTTCGGTGACGCGTGCCGGAGCACAGCCCTCCATGCCGCAGCTTGGCGAAGTAGAGCAATTCATCGCGCAACAAGACGCGAGGTCGAAGTGAAGCGAAGAGGCAACCTGATGAGACGCACGGGTGCGTTGTTGCTGCTGGCGGTGGTGGCCCCGGCGGGTTTGTTGTCAGCCCAGACGAAGCGCGCGCCGCAGTCTTATCCGTGGTACGTCACGGCTGCAGCGATTCACCGCGTGAGCCTGAAACCGAATACCGAGTTCTGGCGCTTCGAGCATCTGTCGCTGGATCCCGCCGAAGCGGATCGGCAGCTTCGTGACTGGAAAGGGGAGGGGATCGACGCGATTGAGTTGTTCGCTCCGGAGGAAGGCGGAAACAGCTTCGACGGACTGGACACGAAGGATCGCTATTCCCTCGGTTCCGGCGTCGGCACGATGGCCCAATTTCGGCGGCTGATCGCGGCAATTCATGGGCAGCGCATGCATGTTGTGACCTTCCAGAATCTCGGGTATGCCGCAACCGACGATAAGCAATTCAAGAAAGCGGAACAGGATGTTCGCGAGGGCAAACACAGCCGCGAAAGGGATTTCTTCTTCTGGAGCGACAGCGCGGATGCTCCGCCGCCAACAAGCGGGGGCTCCTATTTCTTTCTGCGTCCGATCAAGCCGCATTACGACGCAATGAAGAAGGAGTTCTGGGAGAAGAGCGAGGCTTCTCAACACTTCTACTGGACGAAGTGGGCAGGGAAGGACGAGCATGGCGCGGTCAATCATCTGCCGCAATACAACTGGATTTCGGACGCGTGGCCGAGTGAAGCCAGGCATGTCATCGACTTCTGGATGTCCACCGGGCTCGATGGAATGGTTGTGGATGCGGTGAACTGGTACACGGGATATGACTGGCAGAAGAATGCGCGCATGCTTGCGGAATACCGCAAATTCGGCAAGGACAAGATGCTCCTGCCTGAGGGCGGAGGCGCATTTCATACCGATGATCCCGTCGGGTGGATAAAAGACGGTACGTGGCCGGTGCTCTATGATTACGGCCTGGACATCTGGTGGGAAGAGCAGAGCCGTCCCATGCGGGACAGCATCCAGCAAGGCAATCCGGAGATGTTTGAGGAAGCTTTGCGCAAGTATCACGACCGCGTAGTGGCAGCCGGGGGCGCTCTCATCCAGCCGGTTCTGGATATGCACGATGAGGGCAAGCAGAAGCTGGAAGAGTCTCTGCTGGCGACATCGGGCGACATGCTTTGCTATTGCGAGCCGGTCAACTCGATTATCAAACCTGCAACCGGCGTGCCGGAACTGTTGCGCCTCAAGACCCATCATCCAGCGTTCTATCAAAACAGTACTCGCCGGCGTGTGGCGACGGACCATGATCAGACCGTTTATGCAACGGTGCGCGACGCGGCAGACCAGTCAGAGCGGGTGTTGGTTGTGTTCAATTTTTCTTCGGAGCCGGTCCATGCGGCGATCGATACCAGCGCTATTGCGGGAGCGGGCTACCGTGACCTCGAGACAAGCGGACCGAGCCAACCATCAGCTCGGAAACTGGAGGTCGATCTCGCCGGGTTCGGTCACAAAATTTTTCAGGTCGAAGCACAGCATGCATTGCAAGCAGAGGGAAAACAATGAAGACAGGTTTACGCTCGTTGTCGTGGGCGCTCGGGATTGGTCTGGCAGCGGCAGGTTCTGCGGGGAGCGCGATTGCGCAGGATACTTTCAACGCGCCTCGCGGACAGCAGATTCCTCCTCCTGGATGCTTTACGATTCGCGGCGCATGGGAGGGGGGATACACTCCTTGCACTTCCTTCACCCACAGCGAGTGGCTCGCGGACATTACGCACTGGCGCATGGAGCGGCGGATTCGCGTGGGTTTCGATCCGGCCCGCTACGAGATGCCGGAACTGAAGTGGACGCAATCCGCGTTTATGCAACCGCAGATGATGGTTCATGATCGTTACTTCTACGATCCAGTCGCTAATAACTACACCGTGGATCGCTACCTTGACGATCTCAATAAGCGCTACGGCGGGATCGATGCGGTTCTGATCTGGTCAACTTACCCCAACATGGGTATCGATGATCGCAACCAGATTGACATGGTTCGGTCGATGCCTGGAGGCATTGAGGGCCTGCGCAAGATGGTCGCCGATTTCCATCGGCATGGCGTGCACGTGCTTTTCCCAATGATGATGTGGGACCAAGGCACGCACGATCCGGGCAAGTCATGGCCCGATGCCCTTGCCGAGCTCATGAAGGAGATCGATGCCGATGGGATCAATGGCGACACGCAGGACGGCGTGCCGCTGGCTTTTTCCCTCGCGGCGGAGAAGATCGGCCATCCCCTGGCTTTCGAGCCGGAAGGCAGCCCGCATGATGAAGAACTGGCCTGGAATGTAATGACATGGGGGCAGTACACATTCCAGTTTGTGCCCACAGTGGATAAGTACCGCTGGTTGGAACCGCGCCACCAGGTCAACATCCAGGGCCGATGGGTGCGCGACAAGACCGACGATCTGCAATTCGCCTTCTTCAACGGCGAGGGCTGGGAGAGCTGGGAAAATGTCTGGGGCATCTGGAACGGCGTGACTCCGCGGGACGGCGAGGCTACGCGCCGGATCGCTACGATCGAACGCGCGGTGGCCCCATTTCTGGCGAGCCAGGAATGGGAGCCCTTCTTCCCCATGCGCCGTTATGGGGTGTTTGCGAGCCGGTGGCCGGTGGGAGATCAGACCGTATGGACGATCGTTAATCGTAATGAATATGACGTGAGCGGGGCGCAGATGACCGTGCCCAAGCAGGACGGGATGCGCTACTTCGACCTCTACCACGGGGTGGAGTTGAAGCCGGCGACTGAAGGAACCGACACCGTGCTGGACTTTCAGACGGAGGCTCACGGCTACGGCGCAGTGCTGGCCACTGCGGGGGAGCCGGACGCACACATCAGGGACCTGATGACGAAGATGGCGCAGCAGACCGCGAAGCCACTATCCGGCTATTCGCATGAGTGGACAGACCTGGCGCAGAAGCTGGTCGAGATTCCGGCAACGAAGCCGGCATCCTCCGCGCCTGAAGGCATGGTTCGCGTTGCGGGGGGCGACTACAACTTCAGGGTAGAAGGAATCGAGATCGAGGGTACGGACGATATCGGGGTAGATGTGCAGTATCCGTGGGAGGATAGCGCGCGTCGCTTCCACGAGCATCCGGTGCAGATCAAGCCGTTCTACATCGACAAGTATCCGGTGACGAATGCCGACTTCAAGAAATTTCTGGATGCCTCGCACTATCATCCGAAGGACGACCTCAATTTTCTGAAAGACTGGCAAAACGGCAACTACCCTGATGGAGCTGCGAAGAAGCCGGTCACGTGGGTCTCGATCGAAGATGCGCGTGAGTATGCGAAGTGGGCGGGAAAGCGGCTTCCGCATGAGTGGGAGTGGCAATTTGCCGCACAGGGCAATGATGGACGACTTTATCCGTGGGGCAACTGCGACTGGCAGCCGGCGGTGAGCCGTATTGCGAGCGCAGCGGCGCCGTTGCCAGCGACGACGCTGGCGGCACCTCCGGGGCCGAACCCAAACCGCAGTCTTGTTCCGGCGCCCCCATCACCGGTTCCGCCGTGCAGCTGGGGATCGGATCCGAAGGATGCGCCAGCGCCGATCACCGATCACGGCCGCGTGATGGGTCCCGCGAGCGACGTGGACGCACATCCCAATGGAGCCTCTCCCTTTGGCGTGATGGACATGGTGGGCAACGTGTGGCAGTGGACCGACGAGTATGTGGACGACCATACGCGGGCGGCGATTCTGCGCGGCGGCAATCACTATCGGCCGGGCGGTTCGATCTGGTATTTCCCCGAGGCCTACAAAAATACGCAGCATGGCAAGCTGCTGTTGATGGCCCCGAGTTACGATCGGTCGGGAACCCTGGGATTCCGCTGTGTGAAGGATGCCCAGTGAGGACGGAGTGAACAAGGCGGCCCGACCGTCGGCCGATCACGACGCGCCGCGGGCGGCAAGTGGAGAAGGCAGCCCGTGGCGGCCCCGGCTGGGATCGCTGTGGCGGCCGTCGCCGGCGGGCAGCGACTCGACGCTGCCGGGCCGCCTCATTCCTGTGCCGCTTCTACTGCTGCTCGCGGCGGTAGTGGCGGCTCTTATCGCGAGAGGAGCCGTTACTCCGAATCTTCCCATGATGATCGGCGTACTCATCGTGGGCGGATTTGTTTGTGCTGAGATCGGCAGTATCGTGCCGGTGTTCAAGCGTGCCGGGGGCCCCGCACTTACTGCCGCCTTCCTGCCGTCTTACGTTGTCTCGCGGCATTGGCTCCCAAAGACACTGGTGGACAGCATCACTGTCTTCACCACTTCGACCCAGTTCATCTACCTGTTCATCACGGCGATCGTCGTGGGCAGCATCCTCAGCATGGGACGCAGGGAACTGATGTCCGGCATGCTCAAGATCTTCGTGCCCATTGCCGGTGCATCCATTGCGGCTTTCGGCGTAGCGGCGCTTACGGGAACAGCTCTGCACATGAAGACGTCGGAAACTATCTTCATGGTCGCCATTCCAGTGATGGCCGGCGGGGTAGGAGAAGGGGTCTTGCCGCTTGCTACGGGATACGCGCAGCTTCGACATGGGAATGCCGGCGTTTTCATTGCGCAACTGCTCCCCGTGGTCCTTTTCGGAAACCTGGTCTCGATTGTTTTCTCCGGAATTCTAAACTCGCTGGGGCGAAGGTTTCCTCATCTCACCGGAAACGGCACTCTCGAAGCGACCTCCGGGCAAGAAGCTCGCGAGCCGAGCGCTTCTGAAGTGGAGAGAAGTCACGGACCACCGGAACTTCGTGCCGTGATCATCGCCTCGCTTGTGTGCATTCTTCTTTACATGCTCGGAGCGCTTTGCCAGTCCTTTACTTCGTTTCCCGGACCGGTCGCGACACTGATCCTGGCGGTCATTCTCAAGTTGAGTGGAATACTTTCCTCAAGCCTCGATACGGCTGCGGGCGCGGTCGGGCGGTTCTTTGCGCAAGCCGTCACTTATCCGCTCCTCTTCGCAGTCGCGGTGGCGATGACTCCATGGAGCGCAATTGTCGCCGCATTGCATCCGGCGAATCTCGTGCTGGTGGTGATGGTCGTTAGTACGCTTGTCGTCGGCGGATTTGTACTGGGGCGAATCATGCGGCTGTATCCGATCGAGATGGCGCTGATCAACGCCTGCCACAGCGGATCTGGCGGGACGGGCGCAGTGGCGATCTTAACGGCTTCGAATCGCATGGAACTGATGCCTTTCGCGCAGATTGCGACGCGGGTTGCGGGCGCCGTCACAGTAGCGCTGGCATTTCTCGCGGCGCGCTGGTTTGGAGTATGGTAGAGCCGATGTTCGCCCTGGAATCATTCAGCAGTGATAATCGCGGTGCGTTGAAGGATGTGCGGGTGCTCGACCTGTCTCGCCTGGTCGCCGGCAATACGCTGACGATGGCTCTGTCAGACCTGGGCGCGGATGTGATCAAGGTAGAGCCACCTTCCGGGGACAGCCTCCGCGAATGGCGCGTGAAAGGCATCAGCACCGCATGGAAGGCTTATTCGCGCAACAAGCGCAGTCTCTGCCTGAATCTTCGGCGGCGGGAAGCTATGGCGATTGTGCACAAGCTGGTGGCGAAGTCGGACGTCTTCGTCGAGAGCTTCCGTCCCGGCACGCTCGAGAGCATGGGTCTCGCTCCGGCTGTATTGCTCGAGATCAATCCACGGCTGGTGATCGCGCGCATCTCCGGCTGGGGTCAGGACGGCCCTTACGCGGATCGCCCCGGCTTCGGCACCCTGGTAGAAGGCATGTCGGGCTTTGCTTCGATGAATGGATTCGCGGATCGCGAGCCGGTGCTTCCGCCGATTTATTTAGCGGACATGACGGCCGGCCTCTACGGCGCTATCGGCGTGCTTACTGCTCTCCACAATGTCAAGAACGGAGACGGAAAAGGGCAGGTGATCGATGTTTCGCTGCTCGAGTCTGTATTTTCGATACTTGGTCCGCAGGCGGCGAACTTCCGGCTTACGAACAAGGTAAAGCCGCGCACCGGCAGCTGCTCTACAAATAGCGCGCCGCGTAACATCTACAAGACCGCCGATGGCCATTGGATCAGCCTTTCAGCGTCGACCCAGTCCATGACCGAGACGCTGTTCCGCGCTATTGGCCGGCCGGAGCTAATCACCGATCCGCGGTTTGCCGACAACGCGTCGCGCCTGCAGAACGTGGCAGAGCTGAATGGAATTCTCAGTGCACAATTCGGCGCCGCAACGCGAGATGAAGTTTTGAAACGCTTGCAGGATGCGGGGGTGACGGTCGCTCCGGTGTATGACATGAGCGACATCGAGACGGACCCGCATTTCAATGAGCGGGCGGTGGTGGTGGAATTGCCCGATGATGAGATGGGGACGGTCCCCGTTCACTCCATCAATCCGCGTATGTCCGGAACTCCCGGAGTGTTTCGAAGTGCCGCGCCGCAACTGGGGCAGGACAGCCGGGATGTCCTGAAGGAACTCGGATTCACGCAGGCCGAAGTCGACTATTTCGAAGAGGAGGGGATCATCCACTGTGCAAACTGAAAAGACGCCCCTGCTCTTTCGCAGCAAGCTCTTTGTTCCCGCGGTGCGGCCTGAGCTATTTGCAAAGGCGCTCGCCAGCGGCGCGGATGCAGTGTGCTTCGATCTTGAGGAAGCTGTGGTTCCGTCGCGAAAGGTTGAGGCTCGGAACCATCTGTCTGCGTTTCTGCGTAATCTCGACCACAGGCCAGGGCCGGCATTGATGGTCCGCGTGAATGGGGCATCTTCTTCCGAGCTTCCGCTCGACCTGGACGCTGTCGTCACTTCGGGCGTCTCAGCGATTGCTCTGCCTAAGGTTGAGGATGTCGCCGAGATACAGCGCGTCGACGCGGTGGTTGGCGAACTCGAGGAGCAGCGCTCGCTGGTTGGGCGAATCGCAATTCTGATTACCATCGAGTCGCCGCGAGGTCTTCGTCTGGCAGCAGAGTTGGCGCAGAGCTCGAGACGTATCCTTGGCCTTCAACTCGGCTTCGCCGATCTCCTGGAGCCGCTCGGCATTTCTTCTACCGATGCTTCGGCGCGTCAACAGATCAGGCTGATGCTGCGCCTTGCCGCTGGGGAAGCTGGAGTTGACTGCTACGAATCCGCCTACCTCGACTTCAACGACGAAGAAGGTTACCGGATGCAACTTCAGGATGCGCGTTCGCTGGGGTTTGCGGGGGCGAGCTGCATCCACCCGAAGCAGGTCGCGGTTGCGAATCGCGTTTTCACGCCGACGCCGGAGGAGATCGAGTACGCGGAGAACGTCGTGAATGCGGCGGCGGAGGCGGATCGACAGGGTAGTGCGATTGCCCAGCTAAGAGGCAAGATGATCGATCGTCCCCTCGTGCTGCGGGCGCGCGCCATCCTTGCTGTTTCGGCGCGGAAGTAGGTCGAGCCGAAGTATCCTCGCGCTAGTGGTTGCCGCTTCTCGTCGTGATTGCAATGCGGCGGCTGAGGTTGCGAATTTCATCCTTTGCGCGATCGCAGTTTGACCTTACCGCCGGGGTGGCGGCGCTAAGTGGCCTGCATCTTCTCGGCGAGCAGCGGGGTGATCTTTTCGGGCTCCTGAGCGAGGAGCCACTGCATCTCTTCGACGCTGTAGAGTTCCGCGACGATGTTCTTGGAGAGTTCGCACTCGCACTCGCAGAAGTGGTTGGCCAGCCAGCGAGCGTTCTCGGTGCGCACGACACCCTTGGTCTTTTTGCGGCGCTTCCAAAGATTTTTTCCCGCTGAGACAACGGTGCCCGCCATTCCGAAAACCGGGATGGCGGCCACTTTCTTGCTGGTTAGCTTTCTCGACTTCTGGCGGATGATGTAGGGGAGCACCTGATTGGCGACTATTTCATGGCCGGTCGCATCGGTGAGCACAGGGGGGACGCCGTGAGCCTCTTCCCAGAGCGGATTTGCCACAGCGTTGGCATAGTTGCATTGGCGAAGCACCGGGTCTTCGCGGTGATTCCACAGCTCGACGAGATTCTTCACGTGGCTTCCCGTCTTGCGATAGGAACTGATGGCGAAGGCGACGGTGGCGACGGTGGCCACGCCGCCTACTACGATGCCGCCTATGCCAGTAGCGCTCATGGCTCCGGCACCGCCGATGAGGGCGGCCTTGGCGCCTACGCCCGAGGCAAGGCTTACACCTTTCTCCGCGACCGAATATACGTTCCCCATCTTGGTGAGGGCGGCCTTGCCGGTCTTCTTTAAACCTTTATGGAGGTTGACGACGACGGTGCGGGGCGCAGCGATGGGCGTATTCCACTCGTCTTCGGCGTCGTCGTCTTCGCTTCCGAACCCTTCTAATTCTGCGGCGATCTCGCGCTCGAAATCGAGAGCGATGGGGATGCCGCGACTGCTGAATTCTTTCGGATCCTGTTTTTTCCAGGCCTTCCACGTCTCATTCACCTGGACGATGCCAGGTTCGGAATTCTCGGCGATGTAACTGCGAATGGCTTCGATGAGTGCTTTAAGTTCTTTGGAACGGCTGCTCAGAGCGCCCTTGGACACCTTTTCTTCAAATGAACCTGGGAATGAGGAGATAGTTTGACATTGCCTGCTCCGGGAAGCCGCGGGGGGGATTGAGATGCGCGGCACTCATCATAGAAGAGAGGCAGGAGCAACGGCAATGTAAAACGGACGACACAGCAGGCAGCGGCGTCCCCGCCGTTTCGAGCTGTCTTACACGGGGGGAACCGGTCTGAATGGATTGTTCCATCGACATGCTCAAGGCAAGAAGACGAGCAGGGCGGAACAAAAGGCATGCATGCGGAACCGAGCGTGTGATTGCTATCGATTGCCCGATAAAGCTCGTCGCAGGCTCTGTTACCCGTTCACGCGGTCACGGTACTAGTGTCGAACATCGGCACTTAGCGGGTCCGGTCAGTCTAGGGATGCATGATCCACCAGAGCAGAGCGGATGTGATGGCAACGGCGGCCAGAACGACAAAAGCCGAGCGCCCCAGACCGCCGTCTTTCGTGGCCGGTAAGAGGATGCGAAGTGAAATTGGATGATCCACCGCAGTGGTCCCGGCAGATGGGCTGCTGCGATAGTGGAACCGTCCTGGCAGACGCGAGGCCGGAAACCACTTGTTTGGTTTCAACACCGTGAACCATCCGGCGGTTCCAACTTCAAATCCCCTGCGGGTTATGGAACGTAGAAGCTTCATAACTCCCTCCAACCCGGTGCTTCGAGTAAGCATGCCGGGGTAGTGCGCTAGTTCTCCGCGCGTATAGCCTCGATTGGATCAATCGTCAAAACGCGGGTGGTTGCTGACCATGCAGTGCCGATGGCAATCAGGAGCAAAAAGAAAGATGGGACGACGAATGCCATCACACTCGACACGCTGATGCCCAGGAAAAGATGTTGCAGGAAAAGCCCACACCCAGATGCCCCGAGAATCCCGACGACGATCCCGAAGGCCACTGGAACTGCGCCTTGGCGCAAGATGAGCCTTCGGATCTGCTGCATCGATGCTCCCAGTGCTATGCGCACGCCCAATTCGTGTTCGCGCTGGATGATGGCGCGGGATGATGTGCTGTACACACCTGCCACGGCGATCACCAGCGCCAGGGCCGCCAGAAATAGTACAGAAGCAGTATAGAACCGGGGGCGTTCCATCGTTTCGTTCAGGCTTTGATCGAGCGTTTTCACGGCATAGACGGGCACGGTTCGATCCAGGCCGGCGATGGCATCCCGACACTGTGCCAGGTAATTCCGTGGATCCCCGCTCACGCTGGCCACAAACGTTAAGGCGGAAGGGGGCTCTTCCTCGACGGGCCAGTAGGCCTGAGGCCCTCCTTCGTATTCCGGCCCAGCCATGCGCGCAGTAGTGACAACCCCTGTCACTACGTATGGTCGGGGTGTCCACGGTGAGATGATTCTGCGCCCGACGATGTTCTGATTGAAGCCCGATTCACGTGCGAAGGCCTCGTTGACGATTACAGGGGGTTCTGGGGAGTTTTTGAGGTCGGGTCCAAAGTCTCTTCCGGCGATGAGTCCGCTGCCTATGGCCTTGAAGTATCCAGGCATCGATCCGTTCAGCACGACTGCCGGGACCTGCGGACCAGACTCCACTCGGATTGAGCCAGCCATAAGCACATTGTTCGAAAGGGGAAGATAGTTAACTGCGCCGACTGCTTTCACGCCTGGTATTGATTGCAAACGCTCTTCGACCGCGGAGTAGTATCGCCACTTGTCGCTTCCCGTTTGGTATCTCGTGCCTTCGAGAGAAACCTTCAGCGTGACCGCGTTGGCGGGTTTGAATCCAAGGTCGGTGTGGACCAACCGAAGGAAGGCCGATCCAAGCGCGAAAGAACTCACCAGGAGGGTAAGCGTGAAGGCAACCTGGAGAGTGAGCAGGGACGAACGCAAACGTCCGGTCGCCAAGTCGCTGGTTGTGGAATGCATACGGACGGCTCGTGTGGAAGCCTGCATACGGCCGATCAGCAATGTCGGCATGATTCCAAAGACGAGGCCCGTAATCAGTGCCAACGCGATGGCAAAACAGGCGACACGCCAATCCAGCAAGGTGTAATCCTGGGCCGCTAGTTGCGCGGGCATCACGGCGCCGGCTACACGAGCGACAAACAACGCAAAGATCATTCCAACTGCGGCTCCTGACAGAGTGAGTGCAATGGCCTCTACGGTCAGTTGTTGGATGAGCCGTGATCCGCTGGCTCCCAGGGCGGAGCGCAAAGCAAATTCCTGATGCCTCTCAGCCGTGCGCGAGAGTAACAATTGCGCCACGTTGGCCAAGGCCGTCAACAGAACCAGAAGGACAACGGAAAAAAGGATCAGCACGGATGTACGGATCTGGGAGGAGAGCTGATCCCGCAGTCCGACGATTTGCGGAAGAGAAGAGTTATCCGCTGAAAAGGCCCTGGGGTTTACGCGAGCGACCTCAGCTTTGAATTCCTGACGCGCCAGGCGCATTGTGATCCCGAACCGGAGGCGGCCGATGGTTTGCCAGAGGAACGCGCCATGTTTGGGGATCACTTCAAAATTGAAAACGGTAGGCGCCCATACATCGACGTTTCCCGGATAGTCGAAGCGCGCAGGAGCAACGCCGATGATGGTGAGAGCTGCTCCATCCAAATGGGCTACGGAGCCGATTACGGAGGGATCGCCGCCATATGCCTGCTGCCACAAGCGATGACTGATCACGCTCACATGGTTCTCGCCGGGCCGGTCTTCGTCCGGGACAAAAGTACGGCCTAGGTAAGCCGGCACTCCTAGCAACGAGAAGAAATTTGCAGAGGTTTCTGTGACTCGAACTCGCAGAGAATTGCGGTCTGAGTTCAGGTTCATCTCCGATGTCGAGAAGGTCGCCGCGCTCTCCAGATAGGAACTGTGATTGCGCCACTCAGCGAAGCCGGCACGACCCTGCCCTGCGGTGAATGGTGAAGACCGTAATTCCACTAATCGGGATGCATCTCCGAACGGCAGTCCGCGAAGGAGCAGCGCACTGGTAACGCTGAACACCCCGGTACTCGCGCCTATTGCAAGAGCCAGCGTACCGATGGCGATGACGGCACTGACTGGACGTCTGCGGTAGACTCTCAATGCATATCGCGAGTCCTGACCAAGCTCTCGAATCACTTGCCGCGGTGCAGAGACCGCGATGTCAGCGATAGCGTGCAGCCACAAACCCGATTTTTCTTTCCATCCCTGTGCATCGCGATGCTCGTCACTGAATTGACGAGTCATGGCTCCTTCGTATTCCTGACGAAAACTCGCCGGATAGATCCTGAGCAACTTGCGGTACAGTTTGGCGACATCCATGATGTTGACCTCACGCGGGATCAGGAACCCCCAGACGTACTTCCGCAAGTTGCACCAGAGCCCGCAAGCGTGCGACCTCGGCGCGAACGACGCGACGGCCCAGAGGAGTAATTCGGTAATAACGGCGGCGTTCGTCGTCAAGATGTGGATCGGGCCGCTCGTCTGATTCCACAATCAGCCCTTGCTCCAGCATCTTGTTAATGGCTCCGTAGAGTGCGCCCGACCCCAGGTTGACTCGCTTGTCCGTTCGCTGCAGGATTTCGCGCTTCAGAGCATAACCATGCCGCTCCCCTTCGGAGAGAGAAAGGAGCATATGGAACAGGGGAAGAGAGAGGGGGAGGAGTTCATTGGCGGCTTTGATTGAGCTTGTCATAGTATGTCACTTCTAGACACAGTATGGCCGAGATTGACAGTGGCTGTCAATTCCGGCTCTGGGGGTTGCGGCGGGAACGCGACGGGGAGTACAGGCATGGCGCCTTTTTAGCGTTAGGTGTGGTGTCAGTCGTGGTTGCCACACCGACGGACGAATTCCATGGCTTTACAGGGATTGTCCCAGGCGTTCTTCGAGGCGCGAGCGGAAGCTGCGGCTGATCCGGGTGCGGGCACCGCTTTTGAGCAGGACGTCGAACTCGCCATGTGAAATTGGTTCGAGTTGCTGGATGTCTTCGAGATTCACGATGGTCGAGCGGTGTACGCGAATGAATCGACCCGGATCGAGCCGCGCAGTGAGCTCAGCCAGCGGGGAGCGGTAGAGCAGTTCGCCTCCGCCGGCGGCGGGACGCAGGTGCAGGTTGACGTAAACCCCGGCGGCTTCGATCCATTCGATGTCTGTGACGCGGAGAAAACGGGTAGCTCCTCCAGACTTGACCACGAGGCGGTCGAGCCAGCGGCGGGGCACGGCTGATAAGGGCGCCGCTGAGATCATTCGTGCCAGCTTCATCCCAAACTCGGAGAGATTGCGCTCCTCAAGGCGGCCGCGGACGCGCGCCATCGTAGCCTCGTAGCGTTCATCGCTGAAGGGCTTGAGCAGGTAGTCGAGGGCGTTAGCTTCAAATGCGCGCACGGCGTGCTGGTCGTAGGCGGTGACGAAGACGGTGAGGGGCATGGCATCGGGGCCGACGGCGTTGATGACACCATCTACCACGGCGAGTCCGTCAAGCTCGGGCATTTGCACATCGAGAAAAACCAGGCTGGGGCGATGGCGTTGGATAACGTCGATAGCTTCGAGTCCATCGCGAGCTTCAAGGATGGTTCCAGCGATCGGCTCTTTGCGCAGCAGGTCGACTAGGCGCTGGCGCGCGGGGGCTTCGTCATCGACGACCAACACGGTAATGGGTTCAGTCCGCGGCGGAATCATCGGAGACGTCCTCTTGCTGAGTTGCGCTCTCGAGACGGAGGGGCAAAAGGATGACTGCCTCGGTGCCTCCGCTTTTTCGCGGGTGCACAGAGAAGCGGCTGGCTCCGTTGGGGTGGAGGGCAAGAATGCGCTCGCGTGTGACGGAGAGGCCGAGGCCCGAGGATTGTTGCAGCGTCCAAGCGGCCGGCAGTCCGGCGCCGTTATCGGCAACACGAATTTCCAACTGATCGTCGAGCTTCTGTGCCGAGAGGGTGACGGTTCCGCCGGATGCACGCGGCGCAAGCCCATGGCGAATGGCGTTCTCAACCAACGGCTGCAGCACAAGGCAGGGAACGAATGCGTACTTAACCTCGGGCGCAATCTCCATGCGGATTCGCAGGCGCTCGCCGAAGCGGATCTTCTGGATGGCGAGGTAGGGATCGAGAAAGGCCAGTTCTTCCATGAGGAGAACTTCGTGGCGATCCTTGTTTTCGAGCGAGAGCCGCAGCAGGTCGCCGAGATGCTCGATCATCTGGCGGGCGAGGCGCGGATCGCGTTCCACCTGCGAAGAGATGGTGTTGAGCGCGTTGAAGAGAAAGTGCGGATCGAGTTGCATGCGCAGCGCATTGAGCCGAGCTTCAGAGAAACTGCGCTCCAGCCGTTCCATGCGCAGCTCGCTGGAAAGGTATCTCTGGAAATAGAGATGGGCCTGCCACACGCCGACGATGAGGCAGTAAACCAGGACGCTCCACAGGAACATGCCGCGAAGAGAATTCAGGAGGGGTTGCAGGTTGAGGAGCCGGGTGAGACGCGACCAACCGAGCCCACCGATCGCTGTCATCATGGCAGGAGCCAGGTAGATGTAGACGGCAGTAAAGATGGGGCTGAGCAGCAGGTGAACGGCGACGCGCCATCCCATCTGGCGGCTGGTGAAGGGCAGGCGCTGGTCGACGGCAACGATCAGTGGCGCGAGCAGACCCCATGCCCACCATGATGCGATGGAGGCGAGCACGGTGTTTCGCCAGTTGTTACCGCTAGCGATGCTGGGCAGAGCGAAGACGAGCCCGAGCGCAGTCCAGAACAGGACGGCGAGCGCGATGAGCTTGAGCCACGATTTAGTTTTTGAATCGGTCACGGATTTCCAGGCGAGCGAGACAGCCCTCACGGATATTGTGCTCCATCAGGCTGCTTCTTTGGCCGCGGTGTTCGGGAGCTACTTCTCTGCGGCCATGAGACTCTTGCTGCCGGCAAGCTTGATGCCTTTGAGGTCAGCAATCTGCATCTCGATGCCCCAGCCGTAAAACTGTGTGGCTACGGCGATGGCGATCTCGTTGTGACCCGCCTGTAAAGGCATGTCGAAGGAGCCGTTGTCGAGCGAGAGCCGGCCATCGGGCTTCTTGCGCGCCTCGGGCGGTCGGTACATGTTCTTGTCCGAATAAACCAGCTTTCCGTTCACGAAGATCCACGCTTCACGTACCCATCCAAAGTCGATCTTCTTGCTTTGCGCCTGGTTCGAGACGATGGTGGTTTTGAGCCATGCCAAGGTGCGTGTCTTGCGATTGGTGGGCAGGCCGTCGACCCGGCTGATATTGACGAGGCCAGCCCTTTCGGCTTCGATAGGCGACCAGCCATCGGTGGGCAGATCGGAGTAGGCAGGCTCTTTGCCGGCCTCAAGCGTACTCCATTGGGAGAGTTGCCAACTACGCACCAGACGATTGTCGGAGTTGGTCGAGTCCGGCTGCGGATCGGGCGCAAGTCCCTCGGTTGCGCCGGGTGTGATGACGAGATTGGCAAAGGTACCCGGGCCTTGCAGGAAGATGCCGCCCTCCATGGCGTCGCCTTCGAGGCGGCCAATTTTCAGCGCGGGCTGGGCTGCGCCGTTCGCGTAAATATTCATGCGCTTGCCGGAAATCACCATGCGGATGTGGTTCCACGCCATGCCGTCTTTCAGTGGAGCGGGGGCCTGGAACTGTGGATAGACATCCCATAGCAGTACTCCCTTTGTGTTGGGAGCGTACTGGATGCAGTCTTCCGCCTGATCGCATTTGGGCCGGGGTCTCAGGTAGAAGTCTTCGTAAGTATCTTTGTCGCGATAGCGGAATGCTATCCCTGCGCCCATGCTGCCATTGGGCTGTGCGTCGAACTCTATGGTGCCGTCGTGAAAGGTGAAGTCTTTGAGCAGCGCATAACCTTTGGCGACCTTAATGATGTCGCCCGCGGGCCCATCGCTGCCGTCGGAGTGGAGAAACTGGACATCGCCGTTGACGTCCCAGCGGTCGGCCGTCATGGCGATCTTCTGCGGCTCGCCAGCCTGCAATGTTATCGGTACGGTGACAAGCAGGGCCACCATGCAGACTGACTGGCAGAAACGGGAGCGGAGGGTACGGTTGGGGGCGGCAGCTGAGATCGGCATGCGGCCAATCTACGCGCCGCTAGCGGAGGACTAGATGGAATTGTGGCAAGACGGATTATGGCGATCTGAAGCGGTTCTCAGCGCACGTGTGAAGGACACAGGACTTGTGCCCTGCTCGCCAGCCCGTCAGTCGCCAAGTTGCTTCGCGCTTTCCTGGATTTCAGATCTGCATTGCCTGGGTTGCCGGAGGTTGACCTCGTTGGGCTATCTCGGCAAGTACGACCGAGTTCTGAAGCGTCCGGCTTGAAAACGCCTGGGGGCGAATTTCGCAACCCTGTTCTCTCCGCCGCCGGTGAAAGACCGGCTTTTTTAAGACTGCTCCATGCGTCTCACTCCCCTGAGTGGAAATCGCAGCCAGCCGGCCCGGATCGCTTACTTACTTACCAAATACCGATATCAAGACCGGGGCCGCCTGCGCGTCCTCGATCACCGGAAACAACTCGAAGTCCAGCGCCGTCGCCCACCGCGCCATGTGCTTGTAGAGCAGTGACAGATCGTCAGTCTCCAGCAAACTGAACCCGCCGGTCAGGTCAACCTTGTGCCATCGGCCCAGGTGCGTCACTCCCTCCGGAGGGGTGGCGTCTCCTGCCAGGAACCGCTTCACGATTTCGGCGATGACACCCTCTTTCGCCGACCATGTATACATGAATTTCATCGTCTCTCCGGTTGATTGAACAGGTTGGAAACCTGCCGGATGATTGTCAGGCTGCCGCTCACCCTTGGGCTGTCAACTGCGCCATCAGCTTTGCCGTGTCGAGCACCATCCAGTGATTGACGATCCTTTCGTCTTCCAGCCGGTAAAACAGCATCAGGTCGGCCGAAACCGCACGGCCAGTCGCCGGCACGCCCGCGAACTCGCCCTTGTGCTCCCCGAGGAAAGTGCCGCGCAAAGCCACCGTATCGCCGTCGGCCACTAGCTGCGCCACCTCGATGCGATACAGGGGAAACGCCGCTTCCGCCTGCCGTATATGTTCTTTCAATGCCGGATCAACTACAAACCGGCTTACAATGGCTTCTGTTTTCGCTTTCCCGCTCAGAGCACTAATGTACTCCCGGATCAGCTGCAGGTTGCCGTTCAACGTCAATGTCATGAGATCCTCCCTGACTGCGTGCGGTCGGTTTCAAAACTGGGAGAATCTTAGCTGCGAAGTCTGCCGGTTGGTCCCATAGACTTTCCAGAAAAAATCAAAGGAAAATCAAAGCATGCAGGACGGCGTATACGTTTTCGGTGACTTCTCACTCTCTCCCGGTGAACGGCGTCTCTTTCAGGCAAACCGCGATGTTGTCCTTCCGCCCAAGGCCTTCGACGCCTTGCTGCTGCTTGTCCGTCTGCACGGAGCTCTCGTCTCCCGCGATGAAATCATTCGCACTCTGTGGCCGAGCGTCCACGTGGCCGAAGCCAACCTCACCAACATCATCGTCCTGTTGCGCAAGCTGCTCGGTAAAGAAGCGATCCAGACTGTCTCCAAGTTTGGCTACCGCTTCTCCTTGCCGGTCACTGCCGAGCCGGACAAGAAGCAGTCTGTGTACGCCAACTTTGTTCGGGCCAAGGAGTTAGCCACGCAGCGCTCTCCCGAGTCTCTGACAAGCGCTCGCGAACTTCTCTGGATCTGCCTCGCCGAAGATCCCTCATTTGCCCCTGCCTGGGCTTGGCTGGGGCGCACCTGCCGTCTGCTGCAGAAGTTCTGCCTCGAAAGCCCAGGAGGCGACGATCTCGCCCAGGCCGCTTACAATCGCGCCTTCCTGATCGACCCCAATCTCGCCTGCGCCCACCAGTTCTACACCCAGTATCAGATCGATACCGGCCAGACCGAAAAAGCAATGGTCCGTCTTGCCGGCCGGCTGAAGCGCTGCGGCGAGGATCCCGAGACCCTGACGGGCCTGGTGCAGATTCTTCGCTGCTGCGGACTATTGGACGAATCCATCGCCGCCCACGAGCGGGCCATTGCCCTCGATCCCACGACCCAGACGAGCGTCGCGCACACCTATTTCTTGAAGGGGGAATATGCCAAGGTCTTCGAAACCTACACGGGCTTTCGTCTTTACCTCGACGCCGCGGCCTGGGCAGGCCTGGGCGAGACACAACACGCCGCGGAACTGTTACGGTCACGCCTGAACAAAAACGAGAAGGGCCCTCTAACGGCTGGCCCCGGCAGGTCGCTTCTTGCCGCAATTGAAGGGCGCCGCGATGAGGTCCTTGCCGTTCTCGCAAGCATGCGCTCCTTCAGTGAGCCGGAAGCCCAGTTTTATATGGCTCGCCACAGCGCCATGGTCGGAGCCCACGAGTCAGCTCTTGAATTGCTGCAGCGAGCCCGCGTCGGAGGTTTTCTCGGTCCCCTGTGCCTGCAACACGATCGGGTCTTCGACTGCATGCGCGACCTGCCGGAATTCAAGGAGGAAATTGAAACCTGCCGGCGCCTGAGTCTCCAGGCCCACCTGCGCCTGGTTGAGGAATTCGGATCATTCCTTCCCGCGTCATCAGCGATCTCTCGCTGATCGCCCTCTGATTCATCGCCTGCGCGGGCGTCTTACCTGAGTCTGTCCGCCAATTGATTCGCGTTGCGGTCCGGGCTGCGTTTCTAACAGCGCAGGGAAAATCGAAACCATGCTACGATTTCGGCACCCCGGAGGCAAGGATGAAGATAGACGCTCTGCGAAAACGATTGCGCGGAACCGTACTGCTGCCAGGATCGGACGACTACGAGTCGAGCCGGCACATCTGGAATGCCATGATCGATCGCAAGCCGCGGGCGATTGCCTGCTGTAGCGGACCTGCTGATGTCCAGGCTGCCGTTGAATTTGCTGGCGAGGAAGGTATTTTCCCAGCCATTCGCGCGGGAGGCCACAATGCCGCCGGCCTGGCGATGATAGACGACGGACTGGTCATCGATGTGTCGCACATGAAGGGTATCTTCGTGGACTCAACGCAGAGAACTGCGACAGCGCAGGCAGGACTTACGTGGGGTGAGTTCGACCGAGAGACACATTTGTACGGCATGGCCACAACCGGCGGGTTGATTTCGACCACGGGAATCGCAGGCTTGACGCTGGGCGGCGGTGTCGGTTGGCTTATGGGAAGATGCGGACTGGTCTGTGACAACACGTTGAACTACGACGTGGTTCTGGCTAGCGGCGAGATGGCGAGAGCCAATGCGGTGGAGAATGCCGACCTGTTCTGGGCGCTGAAAGGCGGTGGCGGCAACTTCGGCGTAGTCACATCCATCACCTATCGCACATATCCCATCAAGGAAGTCCTGGCTGGATTATTGCTTTACCCGCTCGGGGACGCGCGGGAAGTAATAAGGTTTTATCGCGACTTTACATCCGGAGCAATTCCCGACGAACTAACCATGTATGCGGCGGCGTTATGCACACCGGATGGAACTCCCGTCGTGGCGCTGATTCCAGTGTGGTGCGGAGATTTGGAAGAAGGAGAGCGGGTATTAGGGACGGTGAGGGCATTTGGATCACCCGTTGCCGACTTGATTACGCGGATGCCGTATCCGGCGATGCAGCAGATGATCGATGGAGTAGCGCCGTTTGGCTTGCGAAGTTATTGGAAGAGCCAATTTCTTCGCGAACTGACCAACGAAGCGATTGACCAATTTGTGGAGTTTGCCGAAACGAGTGTATCGCCGCGATCGCTTGCGATCCTGGAGCACGCTCACGGCGCGGTGGCGCGCGTGCCGGCGGATGCGACTGCCTTTCCGACGCGGAGTTCGCCATACGACCTGGTGGTCATTGCCGCCTGGACAAGCGCAGAGGACGACGAGGCGAATATCGCCTGGACGCGCCGTTTCCATTCGTCCATGGAGCAATGGTCAACTCATCTTGTCTATGTCAATGCATTGGATCAGGACGATATCGACCGCATCCCCCAGGCTTACGGACCGAATTACCAACGGCTTTGTGAAGTCAAGGAAAAGTACGATCCTGAAAATCGCTTCAGGCGCAACCAGAACATTCGTCCGCGGGTGAACGCGCGTTGAGCGACGAATTCTGAAGCATGAGCGATGCCATGGATTTCGTACCTTCAGGGTTAGCTCTCGCCGTCAGGGACGGACCAGAAATATGTTGTTGCTCTTGAGCGTTCCTTTGGTTGTCGTTAAGCTGATGAATCCGCTCGTGGCACCATCGGGCACTACGACTCGCATATAAGTGGGCGTCAACGCGGTAATCTGCGCCGCAACGCCGTTGAAGAAGACTTGACTAGACGGCGAGAAGTACTGCCCGAGGATGTCCACCGTCATGCCTACCCTTCCATAACTTGGTAGATAGGTGACGAACGGAGGCAAGCCAAGATCGAAGCGGAAGAGCACGCCGTTGTTGTAGCTGCCGCCGGAGACCGTAACTCCATAGAGGAAGCCGTTCGTGTGCTGAATCAATGTGCATTGCGGATCGCTGCCGGTGTACTGTTGAAAGTCGTGAAGAACCGTGAAATCGCCGGTCGTGCTGATGCGGAAGAGGACACCGCCGTCAAAGGCGCCTCCTTGTTCATTGGTGCCGTAGAGATAGCCATCCGACGCCTGGACTAATCCCCCCAGCGGTCCCGCCCCGTCGGCGCCTCCCGTGAAATCGTGGAGTACTGTGACTTGATGCGCGGGGTTCATTCGGAAGACGACTCCAGCGTTGTGCGCTCCACCAGTGGCGGTCACGCCATATAAGTTGCCATCGTTCGCCTGGATCAGTGCGGCATAAGGACCCGTGCCATGCGTTCCGTCAAAGTTGAACAGCGATTCAAACTTACCGCTGGAATTAATCCTGAAGATCGTACCGGCGCCGTGAGTGCCGCCCGCCGCAGTGGTTCCGTAGAACCAATAGTTAGTGGCCTGCACCAGCGGCCCCCACAGGAGATCTCCATCCGGGCCGGAAAAGGCATGAAGGACGGTGAAAGTTCCGTCCTCGGCGATCTTGTAGACAGTTCCCTGGACCCCGGGAGCCCCCTCAATACCGGGTTCAACGAATGTCGTTCCATAGAGATCGCCGTACAGGCTCTGGATCGGCGGAGCCGTGGGAGACCCGCCGTCAGCGCCGCCAGCAAAATCATGGAGAGTCTTGACGATTCCATCCGGAGTCATTTCGAAGATGGTTCCCAAACCCTGGCTGCCGCCCGTCTCGGTAGTCCCATAGAACCGCCCATTTCTGCCCAGCGTCAGACCTCCGGAGGGTGTAGCACCATCCGTGGTGTCAAATTCGTGAAGGACCGTCAATGCGCCGCTGGTTGTGACCCGGAAGGCCACTCCGGGATCGTTCCCGAAGTCGTCGGCGGTAGTGAGCAGATAGCCCCCGCGGCTCTGCGCAATGATGCCCGATTCGGGCACCGAGGGCACGCCGTTGAAGTTGACCAGAACCTTATAGCTCTGGGCATGCAGGGTTGCGGCGATAGCCCAGAAAGGAGCGAGGCTGGTAAGACGACTCATTTTCATGGCATGACTCCAAAAAGCCGAATGCGCCATTGGTGACCCGGTGCCTGGAATGGAACTGTGAGCGGGGAGGCGGGATGAGCTCTGGGATTTGTGCATGGCGCGGGATGACCTGCAGCTATCCTTAGGGACATTTGCGGCGCGATTTTAGCACGCCTCTGGTCTCACTTGCCATCACCGCTATTACCGACCGCCCCAAGTTTAATTGGCAGAAGCACGTGCTCACGGTGCCGCGGCCAGTGAAACATTCAAAGCCCATGCTACTGAAGGACGAGAATGGTTGGGGCCACCAGGTGATCACGTTTTGTGTCCATGCACCATCGTTTGTGGCATAATGTGCAGGCTTACTACTCCACGGCTTCACTTGCCCTCCATCTGTCTGGGTTGGATGAAATGGGGCTGGGCCGCCTAATTGGCCTGTCTGTTCCGAGTTAGAGGTCCAATGAGCAACATCAACGGTAAGGTCTACGCGATGAATGCCATCACTCCCATGAAGCCATGGAAGACGTGGATTCTCCGTGGATTTTTCTTTTTGCTGGGGCATATCAAGCCTCTGCAGAAAGACCTGGTCGACCTATCCTTTATTGAATTCGCACGATGGGTGGTTTTGCCGCGCAAAGGATTTCCTTATCTGCGCAACGGGCAGGTGCGGGAAGAGCTCAAATACGATTACCTTCTGTTCTTCAGTAACTTCAATGGCACATGGAACCAGTACATTGATGCCTTTTCGGCGGTTCTGAGTAAAGGCCTGAATCTTGTGTGGCGCTGGAGCGAGAAGTTTCCCGGTTCGGTTCCCGTAACTTCCTTCAAGGAATACATCGCCCGGGTCCAGTTCGATACGGACTACTACTACACCGCGTATCCCCACGCCACGGCGAATGACATCAAGTCAGCGCACATCGTGCAGTCCTCGCTGGATCAGCTCGGAGGGCTGGCTGAACAGTGCAGTCCGCAGCAGTTTTCCGATGCCTATCTTCGCTTCGTTCTGCAAGTGCAGTCCCATCTTGGCGAAACAGGCGAGGCTCCAATCGCCGGATAGAAAGACTTCCGTGGCCAATAAAAGCGGCAGTGTCTATGGACTTACAATCCTCTCGCCCATCATCGAAGATGAGAAGGCGACACCCTCTCACGACCTGCAGATCCGGGACTACCTGGCCAAACTATCTACCCGGGAAGACAGTCCGTTCGCGCAAGCTCCGGGCACGCATCTCGCCCGGCTGGTGGTCATGGACGATGTGATCTATGTCGGCATGCCGGCTTGTGAAGAACATCTCAAGTCGAAGTATCTTGTCTTCGAGTCGAATTGTGACGGCGATCTCGATGGCTATCTCCACGGCCTTGCGGATACGGTAGGCGATCATTTCGACGCCATTTGGACGCACTGTGTGGGATACCCGGGCGCAGCCAACCGGCGGGCATTCATTGACTATATGAAGGCGTGCCAACTGGAGACGACCTTCTACTTCGCAGCCGTCAACGACAAATCCGTCTCTGAGACATTGCGTGCGCTGCAGACCCAGGCCGCCGTTGCCGACTTCATCGCAACCCACCAGGGCGCGGATGCGACTACCCTGCAACGGGAATTCATCGAGTTCATGGCTCTGCTCAAATCCCAGCCTGCTCCCCGGCCGGGTTCCATGGGCCCTCATCGCTATATCAAGACTGGCGGTCGAAATGAGTAAGCTCAACGAGACCGATATTCAGGGGTTTGTTCTGCGTGGCTACAACCTTCCATTCGCACGCTATCTGTTCCTGCATTTTGAAGATGCTAATCGAACGCGGAGCCTGATCGCGCGCCTGCTTAGCCAGATAACCACCGGCCAGCGCTGGGACGGAGCCAAGCCGGAGAGCACGCTGAACATCGCATTTACTCACCGCGGCCTGCGGCATCTGGAACTGCCGGACGCAACACTACTGACCTTTCCCGTCGAGTTTCAGCAGGGCATGAAGCATCGCGCCGAGATTCTCGGCGACTCGGGCGCGAATTCTCCCGAGCATTGGGATGAAGTCTGGCGCGAGGAACGCGTAGACGCCTGGCTGGGCATCAACGGCCTGACTGGAGAGGCTGTGGACGCCCGCTGTTCGGCTATCACCGCGATGATCGAGGCGACGGGTGGAGCATTGGTGCTGGGCTCCCAGGATGCCGCGGCGGAAGTGTTCCAAGGCAAGGCGACGACCAGGGAACACTTCGGCTATACCGATGGCTTCGGCAATCCGGACTACCTTGGGGTCGATCGCAGCTCGCAGCCCGGCCAGGGAAAGCTTTTGCCGGATGGAAGCTGGGCGCCGCTGGCAACCGGAGAACTGCTGCTGGGCTATGCGGACGAGGCGGGCGAATTGCCGGTTGCCCCGGTGCCGCACCTTCTCGCCAGCAATGGCACCTTCATGGTGTATCGCAAGCTGCACCAGAATCTGGCCACGTTTCGCGACTTTCTCGAGCAACAGGCCGCGAACTATGGCGGCGGCAAAGAAAAACTTGCCGCCAAATTTGTTGGCCGCTGGCGAGACGGCACACCGATCGAACTCTCCCCCGACAGTCCCAATGCCGCCATTGCTCAGGACCCCAGCCGGAGCACCAACTTTACTTTCGGCCGGGATGCGGAAGGCACACGGTGCCCCATGGGAGCGCACATCCGTCGCGTTCATCCACGCGATGCTTTCGGCTTCAACGGCCGGCTCATCAACCGTCGCCGCATCACCCGCCGAGGCCTGCCGTACGGACGCTTTGCGCCTGAAGGCACACCTGTCTCCGACACTGAGGAGCGAGGAGTCATCTTCATGGCGTTGAATGCCAGCCTGGCGCGCCAGTTTGAATTCGTACAGCAGCAATGGATTCAATATGGCAACGACGCCCGCCTGGGCAATGACAAGGACCTGCTGTTAGGCAATCACGGAGGCAGGGGAAGGTTTGTCGTGCAAGGCGATACGAGCCAGACGAATCCTCCGTTCGTTTGCAGCAATCTGCCGGATTTCGTAGAACTCCGCGGCGGCGATTATTTCTTTCTTCCCAGTATCACAGCGCTGGGAATGATCGCGATGGGGTTAGTCGATCCGCGCTGAACTCAGGCTGCCGCACCGTCATCGTCAAATGGACGCTGGCGATGAACAATTCCCGGACGGGAATTGTGGGAATGTGGCAGCATGAACGGTTTTAGTAAAGACTATATAGACTGAATAGCTAACTATTTCAGGATCAATGTCTGGCGGAGAGAGGGGGATTCTCAAGCGGCAACCTGTATACTGTTGAAACTAAACGCTATGTGTAATAAAATCGGCGCTTAGCTAGATTTTAGCAGGGTAAACGGAGGGGAAGTGCCCAATCTGAAGGCCGTCTTGCTCTGGTACTGCCGCACTCCGCGCGGCTGGCGCCGGTTCCCCGTTTTGCTTGGTCGGAACAATAGAATTCGCCACACGTTTGTGACTGATCAGGGGAAGGAAATATCCTACCCGGAAGGTCGCTATCAGATTCTCGTCTACGAGGGCAGTCGTCCTGTCTACAAGAACGCGGGTGATAACGCGGCGGACGCCCTGGCGGCTCGCGATAGGGAAACTCATTTGTTGGCGGCTAAGCTTTCAGCCGACAATGCTGGCGCCAAGATCGTCGAAGAAGAAAAGAGAACATATCTACGCCGAGCTGCCGGGCTCTACGTGCAAGACGCCGAGAATCGGAACGCCAAAGAAGCGGCAGAGCAGGCCGAGCAGGTTACTAACGAGTTCTTGGACGTCTGCCGGAAGACGTTCGTTGACGAGGTCACCCGCGAGGACGTTTTCCGATTCCACAAGGCGTTGCGTGAGCGTGATTGCTCAGATCGGACGGTCGCCAACAAGCATGCTCGACTAAAAAGCTTCCTTCGATTCGCCGGCGTCGATCTCGCCATCGTTCCTCCAAAGCCAAAGTATGAAGAGGCGTTGCCGACGATCTACACAACGGAAGAGATACGGGGAATCCTCCAGGCAGCCGATCCCTACATGCGGATCGTGATCGAGATGGGTCTGAAGCTGGGGCTTCGCGAACAGGAATTGATGTATGCGGAGTGGACGGACTTGGACTGGGAAGAATCAGCGTTCAGAGTTCAAGGAAAGAAGTTTTGGGATTTTCGCGTGAAGGATTCTGAGCAGCGAGAGATTCCATGCGCATCGGACCTGCTGAAGGCGTTGAAGGCATGGAAGAAGAAGCATCCGAACTCCCGCCTGATCGTCGGGACCACCAGCGACAGCCCGAATACTCATCTGTTGCGTTCCCTCAAGCGATTGGCCAAACGCGCAAATCTGAACTGCGGGAAATGTGACGGATGCAACTCGAAGCTGAATGAATGCCAAGGTTGGACCCTGCATAAGTTGCGGCGAACGTACTGCACAACCCTATTGCGCAACGGAATCGATCTGAAGACGGTCCAACACTACATGGGTCATGCTGACTTGGCTTCTACGATGCGCTACCTGCGTCCGGCGGTCGGAAAGGAATCCCAACAGCGCATCAACGCCATTCAATGGATCTAAAGGACTGGCAACGGAATCACGCCGCGGGCGGCTTGAGCAGTGGGCGGACGCGTCGACGAATTCATCAAGTGAATTGCCGTCCGGGAAGATGGTTTTGACACTGCTGCCGTGCGCGTTGTGCGTAAAGAGGACGGGCAAAATCTGCTCGATATTGCCACGAAAAATCCACCTACGGACCTTACGTTGTTGCACTTGGTCTGGCAGAAGGCGCACTTGCTGGCGATTTACCTGACGTTACCGGCGGCGCTGTCTCTTACTGCGACCGCGATGTATGCTCTGCGCCTGCCTGTTCCGTCGGGAAGACGCCCTGCTATCTGACCGGCACGCGCCTGTTTTTCAACCTCACTGCGGTCTCTTCGTAGTTGATATCCTTCAAAGATGAATACTGTCTTCTATTCCTGGCAGAGCGACAGGCCTGGGGCGGTTTGTCGCAATTTCATCGAGCGTGCTCTCCAGTCGGCCATCGACAGGCTGCGAGCCGACGTGGAGATTGAGCCGTCCCTGCGGAATGATCTCGAACTCGATAAAGACACGAAAAACGTACCGGGCTCTCCCGCCATTTTCGACACGATTCTGTTGAAGATTGAGGCAGCGAGAGTTGCGGTTTCCGATCTTACGTTCGTGGGCCGACGCGAAGACGGTAGACCGATCCCAAACCCGAACGTTTTGATCGAATACGGTTATGCGCTAAAGAAACCCGGCGCTACGAGAATCCTTGCCGTGATGAACGAAGCGTATGGCGACGCGTCGAATCAAACCCTGCCTTTTAATCTAGCGCATGTAAGATTTCCTATTCGATATTCGCTGGCTGAGACCGCATCCGAGGACCAGAAGAAGGAGGCGCGAAAAGCGCTCACGGATGCATTCGAGTCGGCCTTAAGGACAATCTTCAGTAGCAAGGAATATCAAGCGGAAGAGGCAAGGCGGGTTCCCTCGGCGCTCGATGTTGCTGCCATTCATAAAAGAGAGCAGGAGTATTCATACCGGCTATCTGCTCTCGGCTATGGAGACGGCCTAGAGGATGTCAACCAAAACGTAAAAACCTTGTTCGACCTCATCTGCGCCAAATGCAATGAAGTCGAAGCAAAACACAATTTGGATATCGAATCCGGCTTTCAAATAATTCCTCGGGAGAGAACGCAGGGTTGTGTCTTAAAGACACCGCATCTTGGAATCGTTCTGAATTGGGAGCAGCCCTTCATAAATTCGCTTGATCGCGCGAATCTCAACGTCGTTGAGTTGAGCGGGCGTCTCTATCTGCCTGGCCAGTTCTCGGGGGGAGCGTATTTTCCGCCGGAGGAACTTGACCGAAAAATCTATCAACCAACTCTCTCGGACGCGCTCGAGATCGGATGGGTGAAGCATGGAAAAACGATTCGGGAATCCCCTTTCATTTCGAACGAAAAATTTGCTGAAGGATGCGTCTCGCAGCTTTTGAATATGCCCCGAAAGGGCAATCGGTGAAACCTGAACGAGCATCGACCCGAACATGAGATTATGTTGAAATCAACAATTCTGGCTTTTTGGTGTAGACCGGTAAGCCATTGTACTACTTCAACTTTCTGTGATCATGAGTTCTCGCCAACCTCACAGAGACGCACTCCGGGTTTTGTTCTTGATTCGCGCCGGCGGATCGGCTCCAGAGCCTCCTACGGAAGCGATCATTTAGATCTTCCGTTCAGAGGCGAGACTGCACGCCATGGATTTCTGGGTGAAAAAGAGGGCTCCTCAGGATGTACTTTAAGGTGGCAACGACCTCAAGGCCCGACCTCGGGGGCCGGCTCCCAAGTGTCGTCCTTGTAGAGGACCAATGGGACGACTGGTTCCAGTTCAGTACCATGTACACGGTTTACGTATTTGACTCCGGAGGCATTAGGCATCACATTGGAAGCGTAAAAATTGGTCAGTTTGGCATGGCTTCAGATCAGCGGCGCCCAGCGTTGGAAACTGATTTTGAAGCGCTAGACGATCGCTTCTTTTCCTTGGGCCAGGATGATTCCTATTACTCTCAGCTAAATGAACTCGTTCCGGATCTCAAAGACGAAATCCTAAACGCCCTAAGAGACCTTCCATACGGTGACTCCCGTCTATTTGAAATCGCACTTAAGGAACGTGTGACTACCGTTTCCCTGCTTCGAAGTGTGGCGAGGGGAAGCGTGAGAGATCAGTTTCGCCGAATAGCACTAGGTGGAGCCAGGCTCTCTCAGTATCATTTTTCGTATACTGCAGCTGCTATAGGACGACCAAGAAAAGCCGGGGCCTCATTTTCATTCGACGTACAGCCTGAATCGCAGCCGCCAACTAATATCCACGTGATCATCGGGCGAAACGGTGTCGGAAAAACCTATCTTCTGAATGCAATGTCGAGAGCCTTGGTCCGCCTGCCGGACGATGAAATCGACAACGGTCGGTTCGACTTTCCTCACGAAACGTCGGGAACTGGGCTCTTTGCCAATTTTGTATCAGTGACATTCAGCGCATTCGATCCATTCGAACCGATTTCGGCGAGTCAGAGCCGAAAGGCTGGCGTGGAATATTCCTATATCGGTCTCAAGCGAATTCCTAAGCCGGGCGAAGAAAGGCCGTTGGCACCAAAATCCCCACAAATGCTTTCCCGCGAATTCACCGAGAGTGCGAAGATCTGCAGACAGGGAGCTCGGGCGGGTCGGTGGCTCAGAGCGCTCAAAATGCTGGAATCTGATCCCATATTCAAAGATGCCCAAGTCGCCTCCTTAGCTCCGTCGGATGAGGAGGGGGAACCGGGAACAGGTTCATCTACCAACGACATTTTTTCCCGTCTCAGCTCGGGACACAAGATTGTTCTGTTAACCATCACCCGCTTAGTCGAGACAGTCGCCGAGCGAACACTGGTCTTGCTTGACGAGCCGGAAGCTCACCTACATCCACCTCTTTTATCGGCGTTCATCCGAGCTCTTTCTGACCTCTTAATCAACCGTAATGGGGTCGCTATCGTCGCCACCCACTCGCCGGTCATCCTCCAAGAGGTTCCCCGAAGCTGCGTCTGGAAACTTCGACGAAGCGGCTTGATTTCTGTGGCAGAAAGGCCGGAAATTGAGACTTTCGGAGAGAACGTCGGGATCCTCACGAGGGAGGTATTCGGGCTCGAAGTAACGGACTCAGGTTTTCATAGGCTGCTCGCTGAGAGCGTCTCTGGAACGCGAACCTATGAACAGGTACTGACACGATTCAACGGGGAACTTGGGGGAGAAGCAAGAGCCATTGTGATGGGACTACTTGCGGCGCGAGACGAGGAAGAAGCATAATGTGGCCCCTTAATTCGCCAACTCGCCTCGTTGAATCTGTGCTTGCCACTTGCGTCAATAACATTGCGAATGCCGCAGCCAAGGCAACATATGAAAGCATGGCCCCGTTGTTGCTAGCAGCCGAAGACCAGTTCAGAGCGGCCGCCCAGAACAACACACTACATCAGCTTCCAACGACCACAATGGTCGGGGCTCTGACAGCGAAGCAAATGGCCTGGCTCTACAGCAAGAAAATGGCAGATCCTAAAGCCCCAGGCAGAGCGATATATGACGAGATCAGAATGGCAGCCCCAAACGGGAGATGTCCGCTTTGCGGAAGAGGAGTCGTCTACACTCTGGACCATCATCTGCCTAAAGCCCACTATCCAGACCTTGCAATCACACCGATAAATCTCGTCCCCGCTTGTCAAGATTGCAACAAGAACAAAACCAGCATTTTGCCGACCACGGCCGGTGATGAAACTCTACATCCCTATTTCGACGACGTTGAACGAGATATTTGGCTCCACGCTCGCGTGATAGAGGTCGCGCCGGCAGCAGTCCTCTATTCGGTAGTTCCGCCGGCGACGTGGTCTCCGACTTTAGAAACGCGGGTGAAAAACCATTTCCGAATTTATCACCTGCGTCAACTCTATGCGTCGTTGGCGGGAGAGGAGATTGTTAACATTCGTGCTTTGCTAGCTGGCCCGCAGGCAAAGTCGGGGGCTCAGGGCATTCGAGAGTACTTAACATCTGTTTCAGAAAGCCATCGAACAACAAGACGAAACACTTGGCAGGCAGCCGCTTACTCCGCCATGGCGTCGAGTGACTGGTATTGCGAAGGAGGCTTTGCTCTCAAGGGGTAACCTGCTACGAGGCAAACGAGCAAGGAAATGTGCCACTTTTGTGAATGCTCCCCCAACTTGTTGTCCACCAAAACATCTCGGAAGAAATCGGTCCCGATATGTCCGCTAGTTTCCGCGGATGACTGTAACCGATAGCAGGTGCCCATCAATTGTTTCCGTGTTGGCGCGACGGGTGGGGATTGACAGCGGATGAGCAACGTGGTTTGTTTCCGATCGGAACTACTGAATAGCCTTGGATTCGAGCCATGCCGCTGTCGCGTGCGGATCGAAGCGAATCGCCCCGCCGATGCGCAGTGACGGCATCCTGCCCTTCTTCGCGAGCTTGTAGATGTGTTTGCGACTGAGGGAGAGAACCTCTGCCAACTCTTCCGCCGTCCAGGCTGTACGCCTCTGGCGCACCAGAGAGGCGAGCGATTCAGATTCTGGATTCAATTGTGCACGGCCTTGCCCCCGAAGATCACGGGGCCCCGCCATCGGCGCCCCCATCTTCCCCCGTCGACGCATTGGCACTGTGGCGGAGCGCCTCGGTTTGCGACTTTCAATACCATCCTCGAACCGTGATCGGGATGGTTGAGAAGGAATCTCATGACCTGTCGTTTGGACTTCCGAGGCAGGCAGAGTTCGCCTGGGGACCTCCTGGGCCAGATCTCGTTCGAGATTTATGCCGTTCTCGATAGTCATTCTTGGCCCTCAATTGCATATCCAGGAGTTCATCATCAACTGAACGCTTGATCCGTGCGGAACCGCACGATCGTCAATCCCAGCGGATTCACGGCAAGTTCGTTGTTTTTCACGTTTTCGCGGAAGACGTAGGTGACGGTCGCCGTCCAGCGTTCGCGCTTCACTTCACTGTGATCCGCGGGGTTCGTGAAGATCTTTTCGAACTCGATTCGCGCGGAATAGGGGGACTGCCGGAGATCATCGAGGACTACGTTTTTGACTTGGACATCGACGAACGGAAGGCCAGAATCCCTTTGGTAGTTCTGGATGACGTTGTCCTTGCGCTCCTGGTCAATGACCTGGCGCTGCACGTCGCCGTTCAGGAAGTAAAGCGCGTTCATCTGGTCGCGTTCGATTGTGAACCGATTGCGGCTGAAATAGAGTTCGGCCCAGCGCGAAAGGTAGTACTTGTTCTCAGCTTCCTGAGGGCGGTATTGAAAATTGCGATAGTCGATTGCTTCGGCTCGGCCGACATCGTTGATGCGCACGATCATCGGATGCCTCGCTGCAAGCGCTCCTTGCGCTCTGTAGACAAGGGCCGTGAGCACAAGACAGATGGTGCACAGCACCAGCACCGCAATCTTCAAATAGGTGTTCATCACGAGCGGCTCGCCATACTGTTCCAGATATTTTTCGGCGGCTCGGGTGAAATCGGGTTGTCTCATACTGACCTCCATGTGGGCTACAGCGCCCGCGCAACTAATGCCGTAACCATTCCGCTAAGGCCGCTGCTATGACCGCCGACGTGGCCGGAGAAGAGGCTCGCCGTCATCGTCGGAATCTTCAGCAAAATAAATCCAGCAACCAGGCACATCATGAGCAGACCAGGCATGAGATAAACAAGCCTTTGCGGATCGTTGACATTCATCGCACCGCTGGTCAGGTACGTGATCATCAGGTGGCTCATGACGCTCATGGTTGCGGCGGCGACGACCTTGTAAAATTCAAATCCGACAAAGGCTTTGAGCCATCCCCAGAAGAGAAAATCGGTCTTATCGAACACCATCCATGGGATAAACACCGGGCCAAGAAGTCCAATAATGGTTGCGCCGATCGCGCCATAGGCCAAAATTACTCCGATCAAGCCAGCCAAGATGCACAGCGAGATCTGCACTGTGTAACTGCAAACGAGCTTGTAGGGTTCGGTAAACGACGGTGAGAGGCTGCCGACTTTGCTCAGAGCTGCATGGATCGTGTTCTGGACTTCCTGCGTCGAGTCATTGCCGATGTAATCCACCAAGCTGCTCGTTCCGCCGCTGACAAAACCCTTGAGTGAGTAGCCAATTCCTGGGATCGAACTGTCGTAGAACTTCACGAAGCAGTAAGCAAAAGTGAGCAGCACGAAGAGGCTGATGAATTTCGGCAGACTAAACCCCGGACCGCCTTGCGCAGACGCGAGGGCCTCCTGTACGCCAAACCAACAAATCATGATGGTCGCAAGAGCAATGACCATTCGTAACCCAAGCGAATCGATAGAAGGCGACGCCGTTGCTGTCAGGTTGTCGCAGCCATTCTTAATCAGGATCAGAAAATCCATCACCAGCCCCCAAAGCTCCTTAATAATGAAATGCCCATTGCGTGCCCGCGCTTGTCTGCTGAGGCGTGAGATACTCGAAATTCTGCTGGTAACCGTTGCCCGTCTGGAAGAGCGCCTTCAGGTTGTCCTGCTGAACCTTCTGGCCGACGATCTGTTGCAAAGTCTGGCCCTGAAGGATCTGATTGGTTTCCTGTTGGCTGCGCAACTCAATCAGGAGAGCCTGATTAATGCGCTGCAACGTCGCCATCTCGGTATGCTGCGCCGGATCGCTTGAATGCGTCGCTGCTTCGAGTTGGCTGATGTCGGCCTCGCGCTGTGCCGCATTCGCGCGGACGGTCCCAACAGTTTGCAGATTGCTCGCATTTATGGCGTCCGAAAGATCGACCGTCGCCCCCTGTGCAGCAATCGCCTGTTGTCCTTCTGCACTGAGAGAGGAATAGCCGGAGATCTGCCCCGTGTGCGGCAGACTCGACGACTGGTTAGCAGCAGACGCTCCATACCCGGTCGTAGCGGCATTGATCCAGGGAAGCGAGTTGCCGTAGGTATTCGCCGGCCGAGTGAGAATGATCCACTGCTGCCGGCCAAGATTGGCGTAGGAGCTGTATAGGGTCTGGGGCAGAGACGCCATCCGCTGGGCAAGGTTGTAGGCGGCGATGACGTTTCTGGTCGTCGCGACCGTTGTGGTGTACAACTGGTTTCCCTGCGTGATCTGTTGAATGGCGTGCCCAGATTGTGTCGGATCGAAGACAATACCTGATCCGAAGAACTGCGCATGCGCCAGCGTAGAAAGGGATGCAAACGCCATTGCCGCTACGACTCTGTGTAGTCTCATGTGTGTCTCCTCTGGCTCATTTGCTTCGTTCGTCCTGTAGTTGCTTCCAGACCTCGTCCATTTGCTTGGCTTCATCAGCGCATTTCTGACTGAACTGGGGCTTGGCTTTCAAATACTCGTCTCCGCAGTCTTTCTGGTATTGCTGACTAAGCCGGTCATGCTCTTTCTGAAGGGCTTCGATCCTCGCCTGATGAGTTTTACAGCCGGTCAATGCGATAGCCGAAACTGCGATTAGAACAGCGGATGATGCAGCTTTGAACATGAGTCAATCTCCTCAAAAGGTTTGCGGAATCGTGTGATTGTCGTATGCAGGTAGAAGCATGTCCTGCACGAAATAGACCTTGATACGATGTCCCTCCCGAATCGTGATCGTGGGAGGGATCTGAATGAACCGGTCGAGCACGGTGGTTGCCGACTGCGAGACGCTTGACGCGGCGCCCGTCGTGAATGCCTGCGAACCACTCGTTGTGATCGTTCCGCCGCCAGCTTCGATCTGACTGGCTCCGGCGATCACACCCAAGGCAATGGAGATTCCGAAGATTTCGAAATAATGGTTGTTCACCTTGTCTTTCAGGCCTTCCTCTCCGATCTGATCGAGGCCGTGAAACTGATCGAGATCGACCGAATATCCATCGGGCATGATCATGCGATGGAAAACGACCGCCATCCGCCGCTGCTGACCGAAGCCGCTTGACCCGATCTTGCGAGCCTCCCCGAGCACGATCGTTCCATCTGGAATGAGCACATGCTGGCGATCGTGCGAATAAACGGGGCTTGATACCATGACCTTCACCGGGCCAGGGGCATCTCCGTCGAGCCGGTTCATCAGAATCGTGTCCATCGTGAGGCCCTCATAAATCACATACGGCTGCCCAACCGCCGAATCGATATTGACCTCCGCGGTTCGCTTGGCTGCAGGATCTCCACTCGAATCGCTCTTCTTTCCCGCCGCCTGTTGGGCCGGGATCATGTTCGTCGCCGGCGGATCAGACGGTTGGCTTGAAGCCGCTTGGATCGCGCCGTCCGAATGCGGATTCGCATCAGGAGCGGATGCAGCCTGAGGAGCGTTCGCCTGCGCATAAACAAGATTCGATGCAAATCGAGCGTTGTACGCCAGTTCCCGCTCCTTGGCCGCCAGTTGTTGCGCTTGTTGCTGTTCCGGGGAAATTTGGGTTGCCCATAGACTCCTTGTTGCTGGCAGGGCTGGCCCGGCGTGCAGGACGTGGTTGCCCTGTTGGCCCATAGGCCGCGGCGGCTGCCTGCTGCGCCGGAGTGCCAGTCGATAATGCGGGTCGTCGCCGATGGCTGACTCGCTGCGGTCTGCGCTTCTTTCTGGCGCTCGGCGGCGAGCTGGTTCTTGAGATCCTGGACGTTGTTGTCCGTGTTGTCCTGAAGCGCTGGCTGCGGGGCTCATGCTGCGATGCGGCGATGGCCGGGTCTTCTTCCGGTAGTTGCTGATGAGGGCCGCAGACGACGACCGCCGACGCCCCCAGGAAGACCCCGACCTTAAGGTTCTTTCGGATCACGCCCTTGGGCTCTGTCTTGGCGCGATGCAACTGCGGCCAGGTACGGCCACGTGTTCGGGTTGAATCGTCTGCTCTGCCATTGGTTATCCCTTCCGTGTGAAGTCCATGCGCTTCTTGCCCAGTTCCAGGTACCCTGAATCCATGACCTTCGGGATGATGTAGGTCCCGTCGCGAAGGTCGTAGTTGACGAGGTTGGGCTTGCCGTCCTTCATCTCGTAGACGCTGAACTTCTCCGGGCCGTCGTCTTGATATAGGTGAACTTGTCGTCGTGGATAGATCGACTGAATGTCGAAGGGCGCTTCGTTCACGTTGAACGTATAGTCGAATTCAGCGAGAGCGGATACGCGCTCTTGTATTCGTCCACGGCCTGCGTGACATGCGCCTGCACAGCGGCAAGCTGCTGCCGCGACTGCTCGAGCTGCGCGGCAGGAACAAACTGCGCGGGCCCGGATGGACGCGACGATCGAAGAGTGGTCGGCAGGCTCGACGAGAACTTTCAGATCGGGCGCGACCGTGGCTGTCCGAAACATCCTGCAGGGTGAAGCTGTAGATGTTGCCTTTGTCCGTGATCAGGTTGAGATTGGAACTGATGCCGGCCTTCGCCGGATGAACGAAGCAGAAGTTGCCCACCACGTCGACGACCCAGAAATCCTTGTCGCCGGTCGCGGCCTCCATGATCTTTTCCGAGGGCGGCACCTCGATCAGGGTGGTGTACTTCAACTTGGCGTGGATGGGAACGATGTCCTGCGAGTGGTACTGCACGGTGCGCGCCGCGGCATCCTGCGCGAAGGCACGCAGTCGAGACTGAGAGCAATCTGAGAGCGGTGGAGATGGAGTGAGCGTTCATACAGCGGCTCCTTTGGGTTGGAGGTTGACGGTGCCGGCCGTCGTGCGAGGCCGGAAGGGATAGTCCTGGGCGAGCCGGCGCAAGCCTTCGGCGAATGCCGAAGCGCTCGAAGTATTCGCGCTTGGTAAGGTTGTCCCGGGCATTGTTGGTCGCCATCCAGTGGGAAACCGAATCGACGTTCAACTGAACTTTCTTCGAGCTCTGCGCTTTCCGGATCAGCATCTGACCGGGGGGAACGAGGCCGGCGATGAGTTCAAGCTCCGTGTCGTTCAGGTGAAACGCCTCGCGGTAGAGCTCGCGGTCCATCTCCGGGTTGGCAAGGAAGATCTTGGTCGGGCAGCTCTCGGAGACGATCTGGAGCATCCCCGATTCCTCAAGCTCCTTGATGGACTGCGTGGCGAGGATCATCGCGGCATTGTGCTTGCGCCAGGTCTTCTGCGCCTGGACGACATAGTTGCGGATCGTCTCGTTGCTGATGAACAGCCATGCCTCGTCGAGCAGGAACATCTTGAAAGTGCCGAGCTTCGCGGGATCGGTGATCTCGTTGCTCGCCCGATGCAGGACATAGAACAGCAGCGGCTCCAGAACCTCGCGGCGCATCTCCCCAGCCGGCGAAGTTGAAGGTCTGGAAACGGCTGAACGAGAGCGTGTCTTCGGCGTTGTCGAAGAGGAATCCATACTGCCCTGCCCGCGTCCAGCGATGAAGCCGTTCCTTCAGCTCGCCGAGGATGTTGGCGAAGTTGGAGATGGTGCGCTGTTCGGGCTCGAGAACGTACACGCGCTCGATCCCGTCCCAGAGCTTCCGTTCTTCTTTGAAGTCGAGCCGGTACCGCGTGTCGTTGCCTTCGATCAGCGCCCGGAAGAACGCGAAGAGAAACTGCAGGTTTTCTTCGGTGCGGCGGAAGCGAGAACGGGTTGATCGTGAAGTCGCGCGATTCGCTGGCCGACGTTCAGGTAGCTCCCGCCGAAGATCGTGGTCAGCGATTGGAAGCTGCCGCCGATGTCGAAGATGAAGGTGAGCGGCTCGTACTTCTGCGCATTCTGCAGCAGGAAGTTGCAGAGGTAGGATTTGCCGCATCCGGTCATGCCGAGGATGAGCGTGTGCGCAACCTCGCCGTTGTGCAGGTTCAGGAAGTACGGCGTGCTGTTGTCGGTTTCGAGCACCGCCAGGTATTCCGCGCCGAGATGCGGATTCCACTGTCTCGCCGGGCAGGATCGTGAACAGAAACGAGAGATCGGCATAGTTGGTGTTGAGCAGCAGCAGCCGGCGCAGATTCAGCGCGTAGTTGCCGGGCACCGTGGCGAAGTAGGCATTGAGCTGGTTGTAGGTCTCGACGAAGAGACTGCCATCGGCATTGGTGAACACGCCGGCGAACTCGCCCACCAGCCGATTCGACTTCGCTTTCGATCGCGGCCATAGAGAACGATGGTCAGAGAGAAGTCGCCCAGCGACTGGCCATCGCCCAGCGCGCGCAGGCAGTCGCCAAGGTTCTCGATATCGGCCTGCTTCGATTCATCGATCAGAACATCGCGCGGGTTCGTCTTCGTCGGATCGTTGCCCAACTGCGAGATGAAGCCGGTCTTGGAGATGTTGAAGTGGCGGCGGCGCTTGTTCACTTCCTTGCGCGCCTTGTCCGCCGGGAAGCGGCGTCCACTCCGTCACCACATGGAAGTTGCCCGGAATCTTGAGCAGCGCATCGAGCACCAGCGGCCGCGTCTCGGCGATAGCCTCCTTCATCGTCAGCACGCGGACGAAGTGATCGCCCACGCGCAGATGGTCGCGCTCGGCCTCGATGTCGGAATTGACGACCTGGATAGTCGAGAAACTGCGTGCTCTTCGGATTGCCCGCAATGCGCCAGTCATCGTAGTTCAAAAGCCGGCGGAAGAACCGGAATTGGCCGCGCTGATTCAGGATCTCGATCGGGACGAAATCGCTCAAGCTGGCGAACGAATGCCTCGACCCGCTGTTCGAGAAGAGCGCGGTCGCTTTCGATCTGCGACCGCAGCAGAGTCTTCATGCTGCCGCTTGCGAACTGCGCCTTCAATTCTTCGAAGGCGCCGGCCGGATTCTCGGCCAACCGGGCGAGGGCCGGACCGATTCCGGTCTTTGCAGTGTGCAGCCTCGAAGAAGAATGCAGTAGAAGATCTCGATCTGATAGAGAGCGTCGCGTTTGGCCTGGAAGAACTCGCGCCGGTGATTGACTTCGGTCTGAACGACCGGGTCGTCATAGTGCGCGAATGGAATCTCGGGCCGGTTCGATTTGAACAGATACTGATAGACGTGGAACCCGGGACCGAACGACTTTGAGCGCAGCTTCCAGCCGCTTGACGGCATATTCCTGCTCCGCGTGATCGAGGCTCTCGTAGTCGACCCCGGAACACGCGAAGCACCATGCCCAGGTCGCCGCTCTTGGTCAGAAACGCCGTCTCATTCCAGAAGCCGTAAAGATTGATGTGATCGTTGAGCGCACGCGGCTTCTTTCCACGGCTTGATGACCTTATCGAGGCGCAGCATCAGCGCACCTCCACACGAGGGAGAGATTGCTTGGCGGCGTCGTAGCGCGCGTTGTAACGTTCCGATTTCGCCAGGATGCGAAGAAGAGCGGGATCGCTTCCGGTCACCCAACAGCCGAATGCAAACCCGCCCGCAAAGAGGAGCAACCCGGCGACCAGGCTGTTGAACAGGTTGAATGCGCCGACGGCGCCACACAGACGAAGAAGAACAGCGTTCGCTCGACCCCGAGGTACGTGAGGGGCTTGTGCAGGCTTTTGTAGACCCGGTTCCTCCGTCGGGTTGTAGTGTGTGTCTGCATCGTCGCCCCTCGCGTAAGCGTTGGTTGATGGTTGAGGTTGTAGCTCGGAGAGGTTCGGTTAGATACCCCAAAGCCAGGTCAGGACGTTGGTGGCGAGCACGGCGATTCCCGTGCCGGCGGCGACGCCGGCGAGAGTCTTCTTCGCGCCGGGCTCGCCGTGCGCGAACTGGTAGCCGCCAACCACAATCGCGATCAGGCTGGCGACTTTGGCAACCGTGCCGGTGAACAGGGTTTGCATGGCGGTAAAGCCGGTATCGAAGGGTGAGCCGCCCGCTGCTTGCGCGTGCGCGGCGACCGGCACGAGCAGAAGAAGCAGGAAGATCGCTTTCGAGTCTTTCAATGAGACGAAAGTGCCTCCGCCATGCGGGCGAAAGATTCATGCGTGTACCTCCGTTTCTGTGAATTTGACCTCAACCGAGCAGGTCATGACCCAGAGATTCGCGCGAACTCGATTTCTTGTCCAAGGCTTTATTCGCACGGTTTGATGCGTGAAAACCATCAATATGGCGCGCGTTGTAACCGTGCGGAGTCTGGCAGTACGTGACGGAGTTACTCTCTGTGGAAAATCTCAACTCGCGATCGCGAAATCTCCTCCACAAGTTCACTCGCGATGTCCGCGGTCCCGTGCTCTCAGACGCGCCAGTCGCTGCGCCCTTTCGAATTCGGTAACAAATCGAGCCAGAGCCTGTTCGAGGTCCATGATGAATGGCCCTGCTTCCTCGGTAATCGCTACGAAGTGATTGGCGCGGGTGAAAACGGTAAACTCAAATTCCTTCTCGAGTGCTTTTACCTCTCGGCTGACGTGCGATTGGTCCACGTGAAGTCGTTCCGCTGCCTTTCCGAAGTGCAGCTCTCGCGCAACAGCGAGGAGGTATTAAGGACTTCGGAGCGGGGGGATAACGGCCATAAAATCACCACCAGAATGAAATGGTCCGAACCGCAGATCTCTCTGCACTGACTAAAGGCCTTTTCAAGGGCCTGTTAGCGCCAGTCAGACCTCTTACGCCGAAAATTTACAAAGGTGAGGGGATCGCAAATCAGTCAGCGAGCCACGATAATTTGCCCTCTCCATATCAGAGCTGTGAAAAACGCTCAAAGTTTGACACCATAAACAGAAATATTTTTTGCCGGTAGTTCACTACCCTCCCAGCGTGGCCGATATTCAGCTCTTACAATATGGATTCTTGCCGCGTACTTGGAGGGGACGTCAGACTTCGTGTGGCCAGAGATGCGGGCCTCGTGCGGCGTTCAGGACCGGATGGCAGCAGGCGCCCCGATTGCATACCATAGTGCTCCAATCCAAATCGTGTGTCAATGTAGTGCGATATAAACACGTTTACTACGCAAACGTATGTCAAGCTGCGGTTGACCTACAGCGGCCTGAAACTGTACTTTCCATTTTATAATGACGGACTTTGACGAGATCTATTGGGTTGGGGGTCAGACGGAGGAAAATGCGTCAAACGCGAGAGAACCAGCATCTGAGCCAGGATTCGTTGGCACAACCGCTCGGAATCAGCCGTACCTCGATGGTCAATATCGAGGCCGGCCGGCAGCACACTCCCCTGCACGTGCTTTGGCAGATTGCCGAACTGCTTGAAACCAAATTCACTTCGCTGATTCCTTCGCCGGAGGAACTGCTCCGCTCCACCGAAACGAGACCGTGCTGGATAAAGAAATGATGGAGCAGATTGAGGAAGTGGCGAATGGCGATCCGGCTATCATCAAAGTGTTAACCGGGTCTTGTTGGCCAGGAAGCTCAAAAGGAAAGTTAATTCGCCGAATACCGAGAGGAAGGCGCATGGCCAGGCAAAATCTCGAAGAAAGAGCTGAAAAGACCCTTCGTGATACGGATTCCTATCAGGTACCGGTACCGATTCATCATGTCGCCGAGCGGTTGAACCTGACCCTCGAAGCGACGGCCCTCGGTGACAAGGTATCAGGGATGCTGGTGGTACAGGGGGACGGGTCGATGGGGTATAACTCTGCCCATGCCCGAGTGCGGCAACGGTTCACGATTTCGCACGAAATTGCCCATTATCTGCTCCAAGCGAAGAAAACCGACAAGGCCCAATTGTTCATCGATAAGCAGATCACATTCCGGCGGGACGAACGTCTTCTGCCGGGATGAACCGCGAAGAGGTCGAAGCAATCAACCTCGGCGCCGCGCTCCCGATGCCTCGTGGTCTGGTCCAACAGGAAGTCCGGGCTCAGGATCTGGATTTAGATGACAATGAAGCGATCGAAGTTTTGGCCAAGAAATTCCAGGTGAGCACGGTGGCAATGGGGAATCGCCTGCAGATACTGAGAATGCTTGCCTACGAGAAATTTAGACAAAAGCCTTGTACGCAGTTTTTTCTTCTTTTCCAAATCCCTGGCGGTGCGGCCAATTTCCCAATCTGCACATTGAGACATCGGGACTGACAATTACCCATCTGCACTTTGGGTCATCTGGACGGATGTAGCCCCAATAGCTCCGGCAATGGTGTGAACAGGCGTTGACCTAATGCCAGCCCAAACCTAGATTGTCGACGTATGCGTCTTCCTCTCACTGTTACCTCAATTCGCGGGAGTCTTGATTTGTCTTAACTCGAGGGGATGAGGCCATATCCTAACCCTTGAGAATTTCCGCGGTGGTCTTTGCGATTATCTCGATGATGCTTTCCCGTACAGCCTCGCCCGCTTTGGCGAGATTGATTTGAATTAGTTTTCGTTTCGCAGGTGCGAGGTCAGCTTTGGGGTCCGACATGACGTATTGCAGGTCATCCCAGAGCTCCTCACGCTCCTCATACGACAATTGGTCATCGTGGTCGAGTAGGCGGCGGGCAGTTTGCAGACGGTCCTCCATCCATGGGTAGGGCTTTCCGCACCGATGACAGAACAAGGGCAGAACATAGCCTCTCGTGTCTTGAAATTGCTGGGAACCTCGTATTGGCTCAGTGCACCCCGGACACTCGTGAATGCATGAGGCGCCGCACTTGCTGCAATGCGCGTCCGACTCGAAAGGCATCCCATCACAGTGTTGGATGTGGCCCTTTCGGCATATTTGGGCGCTGCAGTGGATTCCGTCTGGATGCGTACCGTCTGCCCGGCTCTTATCGCGAGCCTCGTTCTCCAGCGCCTCCTTAACTAACCGAAGAGCCCAAGCCTTGTATTCGTCCTGTCGCTCTTCCTCAGCAAAATAGCCGCCTTGCCGCCTCACTGAAAAGTGCGGGACCCACTCGACCGCTTTCCCCGTCGCTGTCGGGGGAGCGCAGACGCGGAACTGTCTCTCATTGATGTGAACCGTAGCAACTTCCTGCAAGAGCGTTGAGATATTGGAGCCGCGTAGGACGGTTTGAATGAGCACGACTCTCGTACTCGGACTGGCCATCTTCGAGACCTCTACCTAACATTCTAGAGACTAATTACGATAACGTCGGCAGTTCTCCAAGCCTAATAGTGATTGGCTCTCCCTCCGGGCCAAGCGAATCTATCGCGATTTCCATGTTCTCTTTGAACTCTTTCATAACCTCTGCAAGCCCGAATACGTCTGCGAGACTGCCTAAGATCGAGTTCAGTGTTTTGAGAATCGGAGCGAGTGTCCCATTCTGAAGGTATTCCCACAGGAGTTCGAGCTTTGCGCGAAGTTCTTCCGCAAGCAGTCCAACGCGGGCGAGAGATGCACTCAGGCCCTTACTCAGGCCGATGTCAAGCCTTTTCATAGTTCCCGCTACCCGATTGAATGTATGGACACGAAGGACGTCCAGATTCTCGATGATTCTAGTTGGTCTTTCGCCCCAACGATTGCGCAGTTCATCGAAGACCTGCTGCAAAGTCTGTTGCGAGATGCGAATGAGGGTGCGCAAATTTTCCCGCGAGCGCCTTTCGGTGTTCGTTTCGCGACGTTTTGCCATTGTAGGCGGAATTCTACCACTCTCTAAGCTGCAACCTCAGCGGGCCTTGTCACACACACCTGATAAAGAAACAAATCGCTTTTGAAAGCGCCTCCAATCAGCAGGCACCTGAATATTCCGAAGTGTGCCGACCGGCACTTCGTTGTTGCGTTTCACGCATCAATGTGGCGAAAAAAGCCTTGGACACATAAAAGAAACGCGGCCATATCGCGTCATCGGAGGTCACGATGACGTTCCCCATTTCATCACGTTCTACTCAAATTTCAGTTCAGAGACGCTTCCCGGTTATCGAATTCGAACCGCTCTTGGATGCTATCGAGGCCGCGGCTCTGCTCCGCATGCACCCGAACACGCTTAAGAAAAAGCTCGCCTTGGCGAGATCCCTGGTCGCCATATCGGCAAATACTGGCGCTTTCGCGTCTCGGATCTCAACGATTGGCTCTTGCGCCAGGAGCGGGCGGACGGCCCGCGAGTCCTTTGATAGCGAACACGCGCACGATGTCCCGCTTTGTGCGGAGGGGGTCGCGAAGAGTTCATCGTCGGATTGGCGAACTTCCTGCACTGGGATCGAGTGGGAACTTTGGTCCAGAAGGCGTCTGCCGTTTGGTATCCCGCCTTCTGCTCGGTCACTGCTTCGGGGCATAACCGGCGCCCGGCGGCAGCTCGCTCTTCTGCTTCGATTGCATCGCCCTGTGGGTTACGGTTTCCGATCGAAATCTTGTTCGCAAAGTGCAGCGAAAAGATTTCTCCGGAGCCTCCGTAAATGCAGAGCTTCGGCCTTGGGAGCCGGGCCCCTCGCTTGGCTTCGCCGGGTGTGACCCGAGCAGGACGCGGGAATTCAACAAAACGGAGACGAGATCATGTACCAGAACAAAGTCAGCCTCATCGGATTCCTCGGCGGTGATGCAGAAGTTCGCAACGCCAACAACCGCAGCTTCACAACACTCTCACTCGCGACCAAGTCCTCCTACAAGGACAAGAAGAGCGGCGAGTACGTCGCGCAGACCGAATGGCATCGCTGCGTCGTCTTCGGCAAGCTCGCCGAGTTTGCCGGAACGCTCACGAAGGGCGCTCATGTCCAGATCGAAGGCGAACTGCGCAGCCGCGAAATCGCGACCAAGAATTCCGACTTCAAGCGGCGCATCTGGGAAATCCGCGTCGATTCCATCCTGAAGCTCGACCGGGCTGAGAAAGCCGGCCCGGAGGACCAGGATACCGGGGAGGAACCGGCCGCTTAGGCCGGTCCTCCTCCACCGGAGGACTTCGCCATGAGTTTTGATCTGATCCTTCCATTCCTTCGCCCGATCGAGCCGCTCCTGCTCGACGAGAGCGTGAGCGAGATCATGGGCAATCCCGACGCGTCATGGTGGTACGAGCGCGACGGGATTGTCTCGCCGGAAGCGAGCATTCGATTCGACGCGGGCAGACTGCGCACCGGGCTCGAAGTGATTGCGAATCATCTCGGCAAAAAGCTGGATGAAGACAATCCTCTCCTGCATGCTCAGCTTCCGGATGGCAGCCGCATCGCGGCAGTGATTCCCCCGGTTGTTCGACCTGCTCCGGCGCTCACGATCCGGAAGTTCACGAGCCGCAGATTCACCATCGATGACCTGATCGCTCGCGGAACCTTAAGTGCGCTCGCTTGCGGACTACCTAAGCGCGCAGATCCGCGCGGCAAGACCATCCTTATCAGTGGCGGAACCGGGACCGGAAAGACGACCCTGCTGAACATTCTTGCCCAGGCAATTCCGGCAGGAGAGCGGATCGTAGTCATCGAGGATACGGCTGAGCTTGCGCATCGAGAAGCCGAACATCTTGGCTGCCGAATGCCAGACCGATACCTTCAAGTCCCGCATCTCCTTCGACGATCTTTTGAAGTCGGCTCTGCGCTGGCGACCCGACCGGATCATCCTCGGCGAAGTCCGCGGAACCGAAGCGCGAACGCTGCTCGATTCCTTCAATACTGGCCACGCCGGATCGCTGGCAACAATCCACGCAAACTCTGCCGAAAAGGCCCTCCATCGCTTCGCCAATCTCGTGATGCGCAGCCACTCGCAGAGCACATTCTCCGATACCGAAGCTGAGATCGGAGAGGCCGTCGATTTCGTGGTCCATATCGAGCGCAAGCCGGGCTGCAGAGTTGTCCGCGAAGTTCTGGCCATTCGCGGCTATGACCGGGACGCGAAGCGATTCCTGATCGAGCCCGTCATGGAGGCGAACCATGCCGCATAGAGAGCCGATTAACATCGGAATCGCCCGCGAATTCCTCAGCCGATCCTTCGCTCCCAGCGAGACGATTGCGATCGTCCTTCGCCGCACTTCGCCGGCCACAATCGTCCAGCGAATCGTCACGCTGGAGCGTGCGCTTCAGCCTCGGTATCTGGGCTGGTTGGCGCACGAAAATGCTACCGGAGCGAACGTCTATTTCGCCGCGAATCCTCTGGTTCCGGGAGCCGGAAACGGACCAAGGAAAGCGTCGCCGAAGTCCGGCATCTATACCTCGATCTGGACACGGATGGAGAGGCGAAACTCGCCGCTCTAAGGACCTCGAATACGGTCCCAATTCCGACTGCAATCGTGTCCACTTCGCCGGGCAAATACCAGGTGCTTTGGCGGGTTGAAAGCATCCCCTTTGAGCAGCAGGAAGCCCTGCTCAAACTGCTGGCCATAACCTTCGGCGGAGACCCGGCTTGCACCGACTGCAACCGGGTCCTTCGCCTTCCCGGATTCCTGAACCAGAAGTACGCGCCGGCGCACCTTGTAACGGTCGAATACCCGACCTTATCGGTGTCGCATCCCGAGGACTTTAAGCTCGCTTATCCGGTCCCTAATCGGGAGCTTATCCGGGGGCCAATCGGACCCCTAAAGCCGACCGGAAAGCACTCCAATTCCGAGTCCGATTGGGCATGGATTCTCGGGGAATTAGCCCGCGGAAAGGACCCGCTTAAGCTCACCCGAACGCTGGCCGAAAGGCGCTCGGATAAGCCGAATCCGGCGTACTACGCCAAGCGAACTGTCGACGTTGCATCGGCCTGGCTCTGGCTGAAGGACGGCCTTCCCATAGCGGATGTCGTCACCATGCTTCAGGTTCGCCGCCGCTTCCAGATTCCCGACAAGCTTTGCTCTGCCCGCGCACATGAGATTGCGTTCACGGCGCAGCGCATGATCGCCCGCAAGAAGATCGCCTGATTTCAGGCCACCAAGGAGGTTCGTATATGCCATTGATTGAAGTCACCCAAAGCCGATACGTGAGCGCCACGATTCGCCTCGACTCGGCCACCGCAAACCTGGTCGATCAGTACGCCGCATTTGTCCACGGATCGGCCGACGATGTCGTGGACAAGGCACTCAACTACGTCTTCGCCAAGGACCGCGAGTTTCAGGAGTATCTGAAGTCCTCGCGGTCCGGCGAAAGTGGTGCCGTCTCTGCGCGTGCGCAGACTCGGGACCGGAGAGGCGCGGAGCCTGCGGCCAACGGAAAGGCGCCGCCGTCGGGGTGGAGACACGTCGTGAGCCAGTTCCAAAAGCTGCATCGGTACCCGAAGAATCCCGTTCGGTGCTGCGCACCGGCTGAATCTCGACACTCCACCCCTCGTAGGGCGCTGCAGAGCTACTCTAGTAGCTCGTTGGCTCCGCTGAAAACAAATACCTTGCGAGCACGTAGTAGCTCCATAGCTCTCCAGGTGGCGGAAACTACACGTAAAGGAGGCATCTGAATGACGAATCTCCTTGACCACCAGGAAATGGCCGCGAAGGTTCACGCAGCCCGCGAAGTCACCGTGAGCACAAAGGTGACGGACCAGGAACTTGCCCAACTCTGCGACCGCCGCGGCTGGGAGAGCCTCGGCGAATGGATTCGTGATGTGCTTTTGAAAGAGGCGAGATCCGCTCGGACTCTTAGCGCCGAACAGTTAATGGTCGAAATCATCGGCCTGCAGATGTTCCTGACACGCGTATTCTCGACGATTGCCTGCGGCGATCGGATGACCCCCGAGCAATGCCAGGAACTCATGCGCAACGTAAAAGCCAACAAGCATCGCGCCGCCCGCGAAATGCTGGCGCAGTCGAAACAGAGGCGAGGAGGAGCATCATGGCTGAAGTCACTTGGGGCCGGAAAGAGACGATCGTCTGGCCTCCGCATAAACCCATCTACACACTGGGCGCGCTGTTCCTGGGGCTTATCGCAACCGGATTTTTCGTGTATTTCCGGTTCATTTTTGTGCTGTCGCCGCTGCAGCAGTTCTACCTGCCGGCGTACATCAAAACCGCGGCCACAGCATCCGTTCCTTTCCACACGAAGTACCGGATGCTGCTCATGTCGGACGCAAAACGTCATGCCTGGTACGCGCGCGATGCGGACGTTGAGACCGGCTCAACGCCGCAGCCAAACGGGAAACCGATTCCTCTTCAGTTGTCCGATTCCGCGCGGCAAAGAGGGATGGTCTTTCTCTTCCGCAGCGTGCCACTGCGCTTTCCGGCATCGGCGTTCAACGCTATCTGCGGCAACAGGTTTACGACGGCCAGACCCTCTCTGGGATCTTCGGACTGCAGCTTGTCCTGGAGGAATCTTCTTCCTGGTGCAGCTTCCCTGGTCGATCCCGAAGGACATCCGGCGCTGGAAAGAAATGAAGTACGGCCGGCGTCTGAAGGGGCCGATCCTGGTTACGCCGAAACAGTTCAACAAGGCGATCCAGGGCGCCGGAATCGGGATCAAGGTGGACCAATGCAAGGACCTTCTGCGCGTGCCTGAACGCGGCGAAGACCAGCACTTCGAGATCATCGGCGACACCGGCAGCGGCAAGACGACGATCATCATGCAGATGCTCCGCCAGATCCAAGCGCGCGGGCATTCCGCAATCATCTACGACCCGGCATGCGAGTTCATCGAGCGGTTCTATTCAGAGTCGCGCGGCGACATCGTCCTCAATCCACTGGATCGCCGCTGCCCGTACTGGGGGCCGTCCGAAGAGTTGGTTCGGCGTGCAGAAGCGCGGACCATTGCGGCCTCGCTTTTCCAGCCGACAAACGACAGAAAGGGCGAGTTCTTCGTTGAAAGTCCACAGAAGATCTTTGCCCATCTGCTGCTCGACCTGCCTACGCCGCAGCAGTTGGTCGAGTGGATGTCGCACCCGGAAGAGATCGACAGGCGGATCAAGGATACCGAGTTGGCGTCTCTAATCGATCCGTCTGCGCCGCAACAAAGATCGGGTGTGCTCGGCTCACTTAGCCTCATTGCCGACAGCTTCCGCCTGCTACCCAGGAAGGAAGATGCAGCCTCGGAATGGAGTGCCCGCGAGTGGTCGAAAGAACGCAAAGGATGGATCTTTATCACGTCGCAGCCTGCTGAGCGCGAGGCGCTGCGTCCACTGCACAGTCTGTGGATCGACATGCTCGTTCTGCGCCTCCTGAGTGCGCCAGGACCGGAACAACATCCCGCATGGTTTGTGCTCGATGAGCTGGCGAGCTTGCAGAAACTTCCTCAGCTTCACACTGCCATTACGGAGAATCGGAAATCGCGCAATCCGATCATTCTCGGGTTCCAGGGAAAGGCGCAGCTTGAGGTGGTTTACGGGCATCTTGCCGAAGTCATGCTCTCGCAGCCCGCCACGAAGATCTTCCTCAAAACGACGGAGCCGAACGCTGCCGAGTGGGTGAGCCGGGCGATTGGAAAAGTCGAGATCGAGCGGATGAAAGAAACGCACTTCGATGGCACTCGTTCTGGGAAAAACTTCTCCCTGGATCGCCAGACTGAGCCACTTGTGCTGGACTCTGAGATCAGCGGCCTCGACAATTTGCACGCCTACCTCAAACACGGAAATTACGTCGCCCGGTTCTCATTTCCGATTCTCAATATTCCGCCAACACAGACGAAGTTTCTCGAACGATTGAAAGACGACTATATCGTGCGTGAACCGAAAAAAGCGGTTCTAGAAAAGGGAGAACCCGCCACCGCTCCCTCGAATGGGCATTCGAATACTGCGAATGCACCGGCCCTCGGGACGAGCAACCACGAGTGGTCGAGGCCGGGGGGCGCAAGGCTGAAGTGAAGCCACAAGAGCAACAGGCAGCATTTGAATTCAAGCAGGGGATTTGAGCCATGCTGACAATTTCGAAACCACTCTCTGCCGGCCAGGCGCAGACCTATCACGCGAAAGAGTTCACCTCGAAAGAACAGAACTACTGGTCGCAGAAGGGAGAAATTCGGGGTGAATGGCAAGGGGAACTTGCCGGAAGGTTCGGACTAGCCGGTGCGGTTTCCGCGGCGGAATTTGCGCGGCTCAGCCGGGGGCAGCATCCCGAAACAGGAGAACAACTCGTCCGGCAACGCGCTTCGTATGAGTACGAGGGCACTGATGGCAAGATTGTTAAAACGATGGAGCACCGCGCCGGCTGGGATGCGACTTTCGCCGCGCCTAAATCAGTTTCGCTGACTGCGCTTGTCGGTGGCGATGACCGCGTGCGGGAAGCGCATCGTGAGAGCGTTGGCGTCGCTTTGGAACAATTGGAGCACTACACACAGGCGCGGATCGGCGGCAACCACCCACCCGAGACGACAGCGAAGTTCGTCGCCGCAAAGTTCGAACATGACACTGCGCGGCCTGTGGACGGTTACGTTGCCCCACAACTACATACCCACGCCGTCATCTTCAATATGACCGAACGCGACAACGATCAATTTCGTGCGCTACAGCCTCAGAGCATGTTTGCGTCCCAGCAGTTTGCGACGGCAATCTACCAGTCGAGCTGACCTACCGGCTCCGGCAGCTCGGTTACGAAATCACCGCGGGTCGCAGTGGTGCGCCGGAGATCAAAGGCTACACGCAGGAGTACCTCGATGCGTCGAGCCCGCGTAGCCAGCAAATCAGAGAGTATCTCGAAAGGACGGGTCGCACGGGTTTCGAGGCCGCCGAAATCGCCGCCCATTCGACACGCGACCGCAAAGGGATTCATTCGACCGCCGACATCATGGCAGCCCATCGGAAGTTGGCCGCGGAATACGGCCACCAGGCTGAAGCCGTCGTGCGCGCGGCGCGGGAACGGCAGCAACAGCAGGAGAAACCAGTCCAGGCCGTTGACCGGGTTCGCGAATCGCTCACGTTTTCGCGCGACAAGAATTTTGAACGAGAGGCGGTAGTCGATGAAAGGGCGCTGATCCGGGACGGGCTGCGCCGTGGCATGGGTGAGGTGACGTACTCCCAGGTGCGCGCCAACCTCAACGCGAGGCTCTCCGCAGGCGAATTCCAACTCGTCGAACGTCCCAGCAACTCGCCTGCGCGGCAGTTCACGACTGCGCGAACCATCGAAGCGGAGCACGAAATCCTGCGCACGGTCGGCGAAGGGCGGCGCCAGGCGGAGCCGGTTCTTTCCCGCTCTCAAGCGATCGCCGTGGCCGATCAGCATTCCCATCTCAATCGCGCGCAGAAAAGCGTAGTGGAAGATGTCCTCAGTTCACGAGACCGCATCCAGGGAATTCAGGGAGACGCCGGCACCGGCAAAACAACAACTCTCTCCGTGATCCGGGCCGCAGCAGAAGCTCAGGGATACACGGTCGAAGGACTTGCGCCGACCTCGCGCGCTGCGCGCCAGCTCGGTGAAGCCGGCGTCGAAACCGGAACACTGCAGGGGTTCCTGGCGCGCGGGACCAATCGTGATCCTTCCGAAAAGAAGCATTTCTATTTCGTCGACGAATCAGTCTGGCGAGCACGAACCAGATGCGCGAATTTCTCAATCGGCTCGGGTCGCAGGACTGCGTGCTTTTGATTGGCGACACACGGCAACACCAAGGCGTCGAGGCCGGTCGTCCATTCGACAGTTGCAGCAGGCGGGAATGCGGACTTCGTATCTCGATGAAATTGTGCGGCAGAAAGATCCTGCGCTCAAATCCGCTGTGGAGTCTCTTGCCAAAGGCGATGTTTCGGGCGCGCTTGAATCGCTGCACAAGCAAGGACGGGTTCAGGAATTTCCTGATGCAGGCGAGAGAATCTGCGCCATCGCGCGCAGCTACGTCGAATCGCCTGAGAAGACGTTGATAGTTTCTCCGGATAATGCCTCCCGCCGCGACCTGAATATCGCCGTGCGTGAAGAGTTGAAGGCCAAAGGTGCTCTCGCTCCGGAGGACCAGCCGTTCAAGGTACTCCTCCAACGTCAAGAGATGACGGGTGCCGAGCGTCGCTGGGCGAGTGGCTATGAGATCGGAGATGTCGTGCGGTACGCTCGCGGAAGCAAAGCGGCGGGCGTCGAGGCCGGAACTTACGGAACGGTTGTCGGCGTCAACGCAGCCGCGAATCTTCTATCCGTTGAACAGCCTTCCGGAAATGTCGTCACCTATGATCCACGCCGCCTGACCGGTGTGAATGTCTATCGGGAGGCGGTGCATGAATTCTCCGTCGGCGACAAGATTCAGTTCACCGCGCCCGACAAAGCGCTCGCCGTCGCCAACCGTGATCTGGCCGTAATTGATTCGATCAGGCCGGATGGGAATATCTCTGCGCGTCTCGACAACGGGCGTCAAATCGAGTTTGACACCCAGGCTCATAGGCACTTCGATCACGGATATGCAGTGACGAGCCATAGCGCGCAGGGACTCACAGCCGAGCGCGTTCTCGTGAATGCTGATACCGGTGTCCACCCGGACCTACTCAACTCACGCTTCGGCTATGTCTCGATTTCTCGCGCCAGTCAGGAAGCGACTATCTTCACTGACAACTTGGCCAAGCTGAGGCCGCAGCTCAACGTCGATGTTTCCAAATCGTCGGCACTGGAGATTACGCAGGGCAGATCCGTTGCTCAGAATGCCGGTGTCGGCTTGGCGATCTGACAATAGCCGTTCCCATTTCGGAATTTCTGTGAGTTCTGCGAGGGAAGTCTCTTCATATATCTAATAAATACAACTACATACGAGATTCCGCACAACTAGAGCGCCCGATATCCACGGCACGAAATTCTCTGTACGTTTCCCTACAGCAAAAACTAGCTTGACTCCTAATTCATCCCGGCGTAGTGTCTGTACATCATCCTACTGAGGTTTTTATGGGCACGCTGTCCGAGGTATGCACGATTCTGACCGGCTTTACCGCTCGCGGGCGTCTTGAACCTACGGAGCAGGACGGAATCCTGGCCCTTCAGCTTAGGGACATCTCGCCGGGCGGATCCATTGCCTTGGATAGCCTGATGCGCATTCATCTCGACGACGTGCCAGAGCGGTATTTTGTGCGCACAGGCGACGTCGTCTTTCGTTCTCGGGGTGAACGCAATACGGCGGCCGTTATGGACGAATCGATTTCTGAGCCTGCGCTGGCGGTCTTACCGCTCATGATTCTTCGGCCAAACCCGCAATTGCTCTCTGGCGCATATCTGGCCTGGGCAATCAATCAGGAACCAGCGCAGCGCAAATTCGAAGAGGAAGCCCAAGGGACAAGTCTTCGAATGGTCTCTCGGACGACCCTTGAAAAATTGGCAATCGCGGTTCCCGATTTTGAAACACAGCACAGAATTTTGCAGATCGACGCTCTTGCCGAACGCGAGCGGAAGCTCGCCCAGGAACTTACCTCGAAACACTATGAACTGATTCACCGTGTACTGATCGAACGCGCCCAGGGGCACAGATCGATCAACGGAAACGAAAGGATGCCTAAATGAACGATCAGATCACGCAACAGCAGGTCAATCAAGCAGCATGGGCGGCATGCGACACATTCCGTGGTGTTGTGGACCCTGCTCAGTACAAGGACTACATCCTCGTGATGCTGTTCCTCAAATACATCTCGGACCTCTGGAACGATCACGTCCAGAACTACCGCAAGCAGTACGGCAAGGACGATGCGCGCATTCGCCGTCGTCTTGAACGCGAGCGCTTCATCCTGCCCGAAGGCAGTAGCTTCTACGACCTCTATGAACAGCGCGGAGAGGCCAACATCGGCGAGCTCATCAACATTGCTCTTGAGAGGATTGAAGACACCAACCGTGCCAAGCTCGAAGGTGTCTTCCGCAATATCGACTTCAACTCTGAGTCGAACCTCGGTCGCGTCAAAGACCGCAACCGTCGCCTGAAGAACGTGCTGGAAGACTTCGCCAAGCCAGCACTCGATCTCAGTCCTTCCAGGGTGAACGTAGACGTCATTGGCGAGTGCTACATCTATTTGATCTCGCGTTTTGCTTCCGACGCCGGCAAGAAGGCCGGTGAATTCTATACGCCAGCGGCTGTCTCGCGCCTGCTGGCCAGCCTTGCTGCGCCTATGCCCGGCAACACCATCTGCGATCCCGCCTGTGGTTCGGGATCACTGTTGATCCGCGCCGCCGAACAAATCGGATCGGACAACTATGCCCTCTACGGCCAGGAGGTCAATGGCGCCACATGGGCATTGGCCCGTATGAACATGTTTCTTCACTCCAAGGATGCCGCCCGCATCGAGTGGTGCGACACGCTGAACAGTCCTGCCTTGATCGAAAACGATCAGCTGATGAAATTCGATGTCGTGGTTGCAAATCCGCCCTTTTCGCTCGACAAGTGGGGTGCTGAGAATGCCGAGAAAGACAAGCATAAGCGGTTCTGGCGAGGCATTCCTCCCAAGTCGAAGGGAGATTACGGATTCATCTCGCACATGATCGAGATTGCCCGCCCGCGGAGTGGTCGCATTGCAGTCATCGTTCCCCACGGCGTTCTCTTCCGCGGTGGCAGTGAGGGCAGGATTCGCCAGGCGTTGATTGAGGAGAACCTGCTAGACGCCGTCGTTGGCCTGCCCGCCAACCTTTTCACCACGACAGGCATTCCAGTTGCGATTCTGGTCTTTGACCGCTCTCGCGAACAAGGTGGAGAGAACGAAGCCCGCAAGGATGTTCTGTTCATCGACGCCAGCAAGGAGTTCACGTCGATCAAGACACAGAGTCTGATGTCCGACGAGCACATTCAGAAGGTTCTCGACACCTATCGGAAGCGCGAAGAACTCGACAAGTATTCGCACCGTGCCACGCCACAAGAGATCACGGAGAATGAGTACAACCTCAACATCCCCCGCTATGTGGATACCTTTGAGCCGGAAGAAGAGATTGACGTTGCCGCGCTTCAGGTCGAGATCAACCGCTTGGAGGATGAACTAGCCGAAGTGCGTGGCCTTATGGCCGGATACTTGAAGGAGCTTGGCGTCCATGTCGAACGGTAAAGCAAGAATGACGAGTAGATGGAAGCCAAAATCCCTTGATGCATTAGTTGAGCTTCGCAATGGGGTTAACTTTACACAGGCATCGCGTGGACAGTCGCTGAAAGTTGTAGGCGTTGGGGATTTCGGAAATAGAGAGGTCCTTTCTGAATTCTCAAATGCGAAGAGTGTGGTTATCGATGGCGATATCCAGAACGATGACCTACTGGCCGACAACGATCTGCTGTTCGTGAGATCAAACGGCAATAAGGCTCTTGTCGGGCGATGCGTCATCGTGAAGAATGTAACTGAACCCATTACCTTCTCAGGCTTTACGATTCGTGCTAGGGCCAAGTCCGCTGAGATTGATCCAAGTTTTCTGTCGAAACTGTTAAGATCGTCGCTTTTCCAGCGCCATCTTCACTGGTTTGGAAGCGGCTCAAGCATTAACAATTTGAGCCAAGATTCCCTGGAGCATTTCAGATTTGATCTTCCGCCTCTGGATGAGCAGCAGAAGATAGCTGCCGTTATTCAGACTTGGGATGAGGCAATCGAAAAACTAGATGCCATATATCTGGCCAAACTCCAACGTCGTGTTGGCGTTGCACAGAGGCTTTTGGCTTCGACTCAACTGATCGGAAAGAAAAAGCCAAAAAGATGGAAGATCGCAACTTTAGGTGAAGTTTTCGTCGAACGACAGGATCGCAACTGCGGACTAACTTCAGAATCCGTCGTTACCGTTGGCAAATATGCCATACGACAACAATCGAAGCATTTTACGCGATCAGTCGCGAGCAGCGATCTTTCAAGCTATTGGATGATTTCTCCGGGGGATTTTGTCTATGATCCCATGTCAGCCTATTATGGCGCGCTCGGCCAATACAGTGACGAGACGGACGGGATCGTCAGCCCTGCCTACAGGGTCATTCGACTGCGTGAAGGTATGTCGCCGACCTTCATGGTCTACCTATTAAAGTCACGCCGCATAAGGTTCATGCTCGAAACGCGCTCTAGCCAGGGAAACCGAGAGGGCAAGCGCCGACTCTTGCAACGGGATGAATTTGCGAACATTGACTTCCTGATGCCGCCACCGGAAGAGCAATGTCGAATCGCGACCATTCTTTCTGAGTTTGAAAAGGATCTGGTGAATACAGCGACTTTGATGGAAAAAGTGAAGCGCCAAAAGCGCGGCATCATGCAGAAACTGCTAAGAGGCGAATGGAGGGTAAAATGCTGAGTCGGCTTGCAAAATTGCTGTTGACGAGCACCGCAATTGCGCCAGTGCTGTTCACGTATTCCTACGTCGCATGTGCCTCTGGAGCGGTGAAGCAGGGACTTCTGCTGCTTCTGCTCGGTGTCTTGCTTTTCATCCTCTGCGTCTTGTTGCTCAGGTACTGCTCAAAGCATCTTGAAAAGGTCGATTTCTCTATGACAACAGCCGAGGTGGCTGATCGTGAGAATATCGGATTCTTGTTGCTGTATTTACTGCCTTTGTTCACCAGTTCATTTTCTTCCCTGAACTGGAATGTATGGATACCGGCGATTGTTGTATTTGGCGCAGTCATCGCAACAGGCTACAGCTACCACTTTAACCCGCTTCTTGGACTCCTTGGGTGGCACTTCTACAAGGTTGGAACGCCGGAAGGCGTCACCTATGTCCTGATCACGAAGAAGCAACTGCGCCGCGCCACGACAAACATCTGTGTGGGGCAGCTAACCGAATACATCGTAATCGATCTGGAAGGAGAGTAAGATGCCAAGTCTCTTCGCAGCATGCCGAGTGGATAGGGTTCTTCATGTAAAGCGAGTCAGGCTCGATGCCGCAGTGCAACGGTCCGTGATGAACCTCTTCGAGGGTCAAGAACGGGAGTTCCGTGAGGGCATCACAACTGAAGTACCATTCACTGGCAACTGGAATCCCGATCCAGAGGAGGTTTTGACGATTGAGACTCCCACCGAAGTCGAAGTCTTTGACACTGCAATACGCGGCAACGCCACGGCAGTCCCCAATATCGATACCGGACACTTTGCTGAGGAAGGAATCAAAGCGCTATTCACGGGGCATGTTCGGAATAACCGAGCGACGATACTGGTCCAACGATTCACTTCACAACAGGTTCTGTCGAAGCACTTTGCCCTTTTCCAGGAGGGGAATGCGTTTCGGAGACTGACGGAGGCTGCCTTCTCTCTTGATTCGAAACTGACTTGCATCATCGAGAACGGGGTGATCAAGTTCAAGAGTGTCGGAAACCTGCGGTCAATTGTCGACATGATCGAGATTTACCGTGAGGCAACGAATCAAGAGATCATCGAATTCGCCGCTCACAGATCTCTCCATGTTGCAGATGTTCAGAATTTCGTTGCCAACACGAATCAAACATGTCGCAAGTTGATTCACGCGATCTCGGATAATCATGTACTAAACGATTACACGCCAGCGGAAATTCAAACAGCCGCCCACGCTACGAATCTCACGGTCAACATCACAAACGGGCGGATTGCCGTGCCAGCCGACGGAGCCAACATTAAGGAGCTGCTTCAGTTTTTGAATGAGAGCCGGTATTCAGGTCCGTTGTCGCATCGGCCCTATGTGACAAATTCGCAGAGGCCAGCATGAGTAGCCAGTTTGACAACCGCCTATTCGATGCAGCCGAGAAGTATCAATCACAAATTCCAGCGTTGCAGATGCTGATCGCGCTCGGTTTCCGGCCGTTGAGCCAATCCGAATGCCTCCGTCTGCGCGGCGGGCGCCTTCGTTCGGTAGTGCTCGACGATGTCCTCGCCGATCAGTTGTTGAAGATCAATCGCTATTCGTATCGCGGTCGTGAGTATCCATTCGATCTGGAAGATGCACACGAAGCCATGCGCAGGTTGAAGCCGACACCAGATCGGGTCAAGGGCCTGATTGCCACGAATCAGGAAGTCTACGATTCGCTCATCCTTGGCACCACGATTACCAAGACCATTGATGGCGATAGTAAGAGCTTCTCCTTCCGCTATGTCGACTGGGAGAACCCCGGGAACAATCAGTTCCATGTTGCCGCCGAAGTCTCCGTCGAGCGTACCGGAACCACCCAGACCAAGCGATGCGATATTGTTGCTTTTGTAAACGGCATTCCCTTCGTCGTGATCGAGAACAAGCGTCCGACTGAATCGCTGAAGAAGGCGACCAGCCAATTGATCGGCTATCAGAGTGACGACAACGTTCCCCACCTTTTCCACTTTGCACAGATGTTGATGACGATGAACCGCCAGGAGGCTCACTTTGCGACAGTGGGCACGCCAGCGAAGTTCTGGCAGGGCTGGAAGGATTCGGAAGACAAGGACGAAGCTGTCTCAGCGTGTGCCAATCGGATCTTGACCACGGCAGAAACAGCAGCTGTGTTTTGCGGCGATTTCTCCGGCGCGAAGCCGTACTTTGAAGCGATGGTTGCCGAAGGTGAACGCAGTGTGACGGGCCAAGATCGCACGATCTATGCTCTGTGTCGCCCAGAACGATTGTTGGATATGGTGCGCCGCTTTATCGTGTTCGATGGAGGCGCACGCAAAATTGCCCGCCATCAGCAATACTTCGGCATCCTAAAGGCCGTCGAGCGCGTGAAGCAATATGACCTGGAAGGCAAGCGCAAGGGTGGCGTGATCTGGCACACTCAAGGCTCGGGCAAGTCCCTGACGATGGTTATGCTCGGCAAGGCCCTTGCGCTGGACAAAGACATTACGAGCCCGCGGATCGTGATTGTTACCGATCGTGACGACCTGGACAAGCAGATCAAGGATACCTTTAAGTCTTGCGAACTGGAGCCGGTGAGAGCAACCAGCGGTGCGCATCTCTTGCAACTGATCCAGAACAAGACGCCGCTGATCACCACAATTGTCAACAAGTTCGATACGGCACTGCGCTCATCGCTGGCGCCGGATGCCGATAAAAATATCTTCGTGCTTGTGGACGAGAGCCATCGGTCCCAGGCAGGGAAACTGGGCGGTCATAGCCAGTTCGCGACAAAGATGCGCCGCCTACTGCCGAAGGCCTGCTACCTGGGGTTTACGGGAACGCCGCTCCTGAAGAAAGATAGAAACACGCTAGCCAGCTTTGGCGGGCTGATCCACTGGTACAAGATTGACGAGGCGGTAGCGGATCAAGCCGTTGTTCCTTTGCTCTATGAAGGGCGCATGGTGGAACAGCAGATCAGCGCTGATGCGATCGACAAGTGGTTTGAGAAAATCAGCAAGGGATTAACCGACCAGCAAAAGGCTGATCTGAAGCGGAAGTTCTCGCGGATGGGCGCGCTGGCGAAGACGACGCAGGCCATTCGAGCAAAAGCCTTCGACATCTCCGAACACTTCAGAATGCACTGGCAAGGAACGCCCTTCAAGGCTCAACTAGTAGCTCCGTCGAAGGCTGCTGCAGTGCGCTTCAAGGATGTACTCGACGAGATCGGTCACGTATCGAGCGAGATCGTCATCTCGCCGCCTGACGATAACGAAGGAAACGAAGAGGTAGACAAGGAGTCCAAAGACCTGGTTCGCAAATTTTGGGATCGGATGATGGCCCGCTACAAAACCGAAGATGAATACAATCGACAAATCATCGATGCATTCAAGGGTTCAGGCGATCCGGAAATCTTGATCGTAGTCTCGAAGTTGCTGACTGGATTCGATGCGCCACGCAATACCGTGCTTTATGTTTGCAAGTCGCTGCGTGAACATAATTTGCTCCAGGCAATTGCTCGCGTGAACCGCCTCTATGAAGAAGATGGAGAAGAAAAGCAGTTCGGATTCATTTTGGACTATGAAGGACTGCTCGGCGAACTGGACAGCGCTCTGACTACATATAGCGCCTTCCAAGAGTATGACGACAGTGACATCGAAGGAACCGTGCATGATGTTCGCGGTGAAATCCGTAAGCTGCGCGGGATGCATGATCAATTGCTGGACCTCTTCAAGTCCATTAAGAACAAGAAGGACATGGAGCAGTATGAGCAATTCCTCGCAGATGAACCAACGCGTCAGGATTTCTATTTGCGCCTCCGCGCCTTCAGCCGGTGCCTGCACATTTCACTCTCTTCAGACAAGCTCCTCGACGTGTATACGGACTCTGAAGTGAATCGCATGAAAAGGGACTGGAAGCAGTTCTCCGAGCTGAAGCGCTCCGTGCAGTTGCGCTACCAGGAAACTGTCGACCTAAAAGAGTTCGAACCGAAAATCCAAAAACTCCTCGATGATCACGTTGTCGCCATGCCTGCGGAAGTGGTCGTCCAGTTGGTGAACATAAACGATCCAAATGCCCTTGAGGCTGTCGTCAAAGAAGCAGGTGTTTCGCCTGCCTCGAAAGCGGATCGGATTGCCAGCGCGACGCGAAAGGCAATCAACGAAAAGATGGAGGAGGATCCGAGCTTCTATAAGCGATTCTCCCAGTTACTGGAAGAGACGATCCGCGATTATCGGGCAAAACGAATCTCGGAAAAGGACGACCTGAAGCAAGTTGTCGATCTTGCCGCGAAAGTGGCGCATAAAGACCGCGGCAGCGTTCCTGAAAGAATCAGAGGAAATGACGACGGGCAGGCGTTTTATGGCATTTTGGACGGTGTTCTTGTCGATTCGACTGGGAAGCCTGTAAATAAGGACGAGATTGCGGAGATCGCCTTGGCCATCATCGAGATCGTCAAAGAGCACCATATCGTGGATGTGTGGCGAAATGATGTGGCCCAGAATAGTATGCGGAACGCAGTGGATGACTATTTCTTCGACGTTTTGCGCGATCAGAAGAAGATCAACCTGCCCGTTGAGCTCATGGATGACATTGACGAAAAGGTTATGAATCTGGCCCGTGCGAGGTTTCCGGGATGACGTGCGAGCTGTACAGCGTCCAATATGGCAAGCTTTCAATCGACTACACGGTGTTTCGAAGAAAGCGGAAGACTCTGGAAATCGCAGTTGAGCCCGATCTGACGGTCACCGTTGCTGCACCGTTTAGGGCAAGCGCTGAAAGCGTGGCAAGTAAAGTACGAAAGCGTGCAGGATGGATATTGAAGCAGCAGAGATATTTTGAGCGGTTCAGTCCGCGCACTCCGGAGCGCCGTTATGTGCCCGGCGAAACCCATCTTTACTTAGGGCGTCAGTACAGATTGAAGGTCGTGAAATCAGCCTTCGGGTCCGTGAAGCTCCTGCATGGGCAGATCGTTGTGCAAAGCAGCCGTCCAGAGACTAGTGAAGAGACGAGGAGGCTGCTTGATAATTGGTATGGAATAAGGGCGCGTTTAAAGTTCAATGAGAGACTCGATGCCTGTCTTCAACGTTTCTCTAATCGAGCAACTGTTCTTCCGAGCGGTTTGACGGTTCGCGCGATGCAGAAGAGATGGGGCTCGATGTCAAGGGGCGACGACTTCTACTGAATCGGCGGTTGGTTCAGGCTCCAATTGATACGATCGACTACGTGATCACGCACGAGTTGTGCCACATCATAGAGCCAAGCCATAGTCCGAAGTATTACAAGATTCTAGGTAGAGCAATGCACGACTGGGGAAAAACGAAAGGAAAGGCTGGAACGGTTTCTTGCTTAGCCACGAGTATGCCCGGCCTTGCCTCTGCCAAGAGGCAGGACACGTCTTCTCATTGGTCGCTTCTCGGCCGTAAGAGCCGGCTCCTCGTCGTTTCATTCATAGAGCTCAAGTCCGTTCCTACTCGGAGAAATTGCCGCGACGAAGTTCGCGTCGTACAGCGCGAAATACCTCATCAAACTCCGGCAAACTTTCCATCTGGATGCCCGAGTCGGTCATTCCAAAGTGTTTTTAGGCGCGCCTCTTTCGCGACGATGCGATCTTCGAGGCGGGAATCTCTTTCTTACGAAAAGCGAAGTTTCTCTGTGATCGCTTTGATGAGATCGCCGATCTCGATTCCGGCGCGCGTCGTGAGAAACCAAAGGTCGTAAAGGTCCCGAGGCCTGTTGCGTGCCCTGTCCTGGAGTGCAACCACTTTCTCGGTTGCAATTTCGTTCAGGCTGTATACAGTGATTGGCCAGCCTTCTGGTACATCCTCAAATTCCGGATATGCGGGCAAAACGGGAAGGTGTTCAACCGGAAAGTAGAGAACTTCCGAGATGGTTATATCCACCTTCACGGTGTTCGGTGTCGGCAGCTGGTCCTTGATAGCGGAGATAGAAGGTGTAGCTGTTGACGTGGGCTTGGCGATCCTCGGTTTCAAAGGTGAAGCGAATGCCGGAGGTCTGAGCCACCAGTTCATACACTTCTTCGAGCCCTTCACGGATCTCCGCGAATGCCGCTTTCCTTGCAAGCGTGAAGTCCAGGTCCTCGGAAAAACGATAGTCCCCGAAGTGGCGGCGTTTAAGCGCGGTACCACCCTTGAAGATGAGCATGTCTTTGAACTTGCTTTGACTTAACCCGATCAGGAGCCAGGCCAGGAAGAAATCCCGCTCCAGAACCGCCTCCGGGATACGTCGGCCGCCATGTTCTTTGTACAGTCGATTGGAGAGAAGAGAAAGATTGCGCTGCGGAATCATGTGTGTGGAATCGCCTGCAGTTCATCCATGCCGACATTTAATTGTAGGTGCCACCGCGGAGTGGAAAGATCCCGACTTTGGCAGCGTCGGGTTGAGCCGGTCATAGGTGGAAGTGAGCTTTAGAAACGCAGCGGTTCGAGCTGAGCCGGCGATGCCATCTGGGAAAGCTCCAGCAGGAATCCGAGCCTCCGTCTGAGCACGCCGCTCGAAGATTGGCTGGACGCAGCTGAGGAGTTGCGGAATCTTGATGCCATCCGGCTTATCGAGAGAGCCTTCGCAATCTCGGGAATTCCGCCAGCGTATTGCGGTTGGCGGAGAGCATCGAGGAGGGTATGTTCCTTATCGCTGACCGTGACGGACTGCTGCTTGGTTACCCAGACCTGGGTAAGACCGAAGAAGTCCGGCGGCTTGACCGTGACGAAGCGATACTCGTATCCATGAATTGAACGTGGCGGGGTCCGCAGCGTTGAGCTTACATAAATGGTGAACTGCGGCTGGGTGACCATCCGATGCAGTTCCATTGCCGAAGCGTGAGAGAGGAAATAGGAGCGGCCTTCGCACATCTCGCGGGCAATCACATAGGGATCTCCGACGTATTCCGTGGACCGGCCCATTTCGAAGGGGATGAGTGTGTAGAGTCCGGAACGGAGCCTGGTGAGGAGACCCCGTCGTTCCGCCTTGTGAATTAGAGTTCGGGCAGAGGAGCCCCGCAGGCCAGTAATTTCCTCCACATCCCGGAGGCTGAATGTAGTTTTGCCCTGCTCATTGAGTTCCACCAATAGAGCGGACGACCTGGGCCCGAGAGTCTTCGAGTTGTATTCTGTACGCATTGTGTTCCCCCTTGGGGAACGAATCAAGAATACACTATCACATCTTTATACTATTCTATGCACGAAATGTTCCCCAAAAGGAAACGTTCTGTGATCGCAATATCATAAATTTCCGCTCTTCTACGCGGCAACTTGACGTCGACCGTCCCTTCTTAGTTGCGCGATCGATGGAATCGCGCGATAAAAATGTGGAATCGATCCACATAAGAGAGAATCGCGCCATAAATTCGATACGTTTTAGGCGCGATAGCGTGATTTCCATGGGTACCCAGTAACGACGCTCTTCTGCGGTCTCCAGACTCCAACTGGTATGCCGCCAGGCTGTCTTCACCGCTCCTTCAGTGACTTCTTCTCCGCTCCACCCGTGCCTTACAACCGGCGTTTATTTCATCGGTGCTCGCCGTCAAGGGTCGCGATGAACTCGCTCCGCTCGCCCTTGACCGCTCTGCTCCGCTGCAAACGCCCCGAGCCGTCACGGGTTTCGCAAAGAAAAAAGTTTGTTTTCAAAGGAGCAAAAGACATGAAAAACGACGCCAACAGCACCAGCCGTCAGGACGTGTACAGCCGCATCACCTCGCAGATCGTCGCCAGCCTCGAACAGGGCGTGCGCCCATGGGTAAGCCGTGGAATGCCGAACACGCCGCCGGACGCATCACGCAACCACTGCGCTTCAACGGCCAGCCCTATTCCGGTATCAACATCCTCTCGCTCTGGATGAGCGCTTCCGCGCAGGGCTTCGCCGCTCCCATCTGGATGACCTTCCGCCAGGCAATTGAACTCAATGCTCATGTCCGCAAGGGCGAGAAAGGTTCCCTCGTTGTGTACGCCAACACGATCACGCGCACCGAGCACGACGAGAAAACCGGCGAAGACATCGAGCGCGAAATCCCGTACTTGAAAGGCTACACCGTGTTCAACGTCGAGCAGATCGACGGCTTGCCGGAACTCTACTACGCCAAGGCCGCACCACAACTCGATCCCGTGGCCCGCATCGACCATGCTGAAAAATTCTTCGCCGCCGTGAAAGCCACCATCCGCCATGGTGGCAATCGCGCTTATTACGCCCAGGAACTCGATGACGTCCAGATGCCGCCGTTTGAGTGCTTCCGCGATGCGGAAAGCTACTACTCAACGCTCGCGCATGAGATGACGCACTGGACCAAGCACCCGCCCGCCTCGCCCGCGATTTCGGCCGCAAGCAGTGGGGCGACAACGCCTACGCGCAGGAAGAACTCGTTGCCGAGCTGGGTGCTGCGTTCCTTTGCGCCGATCTGGAACTGGCGACCGAGCCGCGCGAGGAGAATGCCTCCTACATAGCCAATTGGCTGGAAGTCTTGAAGAACGATACGCGCTTTATATTGAAAGCCGCCGCCCACGCCCAACGCGCGGCAGTTTACCTGCGTGCCTTTAGTGAAGCTGACCTCGCCACCACCGTCGCTGCTAACACCGACGCCACTACCTCTACGCTGCAGACGTGGATCTGGCCCACGTCTTGTTCAGCCTGCCGCGCCGGAAAGACGCGGAGAGGCGAGTGAGTCAAATTCAACGGCTGCGGTGCCGATTTCACGATCGAGACCTCTGGGCACCACACCAGGGGACTTGGCATCCTTGGGACATGGCCCATGAAGCGCACCAAAAGTGCCACATACAGCACTTCTTGGCAGAATTCGATATACAAGCTTGGATGTGGCTGATCGGACGGCATTAGAATTACACACAAAAGAGCGCTAGGTTTGGGTCGTTGCGGGCATGTGGCGCTGCCAGTCTCTTTGAGGTAAATCCATGCAAAATGATCCTGATGCGGCGTTGCACTCGCTCAAACAGATCAAGGCCGAATTTGCGACGCTTGTAGCGGCGAGGGGAGACTTAAACGAAGCCGACACCCGGGCCAATTTGATCGATAAAATTCTGATCCAAGTATGCTGCTGGCCAGAAGCCGATTTACACAGGGAGACCCACACAGATCGCGGCTATATGGATTATTGCCTATCGATTCGCAAGCGTCCGTTTATCGCCGTCGAAGCGAAACGAGAGGGTAAACCGTTCGTTCTGCCGCTAACTTCATCGAAGTACTCCAAGATTTCCGGCGCATTATTGACCGAAAAGAGTATCTCCGAGGCAGTAACCCAAGTTCGAGGCTACTGCAGCGATGCTGGTATAAGGTATGCCGTCGCCACGAATGGTTACTCATGGATTGTTTTCCGTGCGATGCGAGAAGACATGCCGTGGCGGGAGGGCAGTGCTCGTGTGTTTCCTTCGCTCGAAAATATCGAGTCCAACTTCACCGAATTCTGGAACCTCCTCTCTTACGGCGCTATTCAAGCCGGCTCACTCGACCAAGAATTCGGGACGACTCTTCAGAGTTCGCGTCAAATGCACCGGGTGATCGACCGGCTCTTCAATTCAGACCTGCCGCTTCAGCGTAACCGGCTTCATGCACAGCTCAACCCTTTGCTTCAGAGTATCTTCCTTGACATAGCGGACCAACATCCCATAGAGATTCTTCAGTCATGCTACGTTCACACAGGCAGCTTGAGGATCGTTGCGCGCGACCTTAACGCGGTAATCGTTGACTCTATTCCCAGATTCCTTCAGGACCAGGGGGCTGAAGCGGTTCAACAATCAGCGGATGGCAGCGGCCGGTTCGGTGACGCAATCTCTGATGCGCTTACGTCCAGGAACGGACAGCTGTACCTTCTCTTAGGCGGAATTGGTTCAGGGAAAACGACCTTTATAAAACGATATGAACGGGACGTCGGAATACCGCTTCTCCACGAGCGGGCGCTATGGTTTCACTTGGACTTCTTGGAAGCGCCTATCGACCCTACGACAGTTGAAGCGTATGCCTGGAATGAGCTCTTGAAACAGTTGCGTTCGCGATATGCAAACGATAATTTTGAGACCCGGAAGAATATCAAGAGAGCTTTCTCGGACAACCTCCAGACGCTTCAGCAGACGCTTAGGGCATTCACGATGCCCGCTGGGGCATTTGAGAGTGCGCTATCACCATATTTGGAGAAATGGCAATCCGACGCCTCCGAGTATGCCCCCCGCCTATTGCGGGTAATTCAAAAGGACCGACGCGCTCGTGTGATATTGTTCATCGATAACGTTGACCAGCTCTCACCGTCCTATCAAGCGCAGGTTTTCCTTCTCGCTCAAAGGATGACGAGAAACGTGGATGCCGTAACCGTCCTTGCATTGCGCGAAGAATCATACTATACGGCTAACTTGCAGCGAACATTGACGGCATATACGAGTAGGAAATTTCACATAGCTTCCCCTTATTTCCGCAAGATGATACATAGCAGAATTAGCTATGCCCTCGATATCTTGGAAAAGTCACGTGGGCCTGTTGACTACGTATTGGGTCAGGGCATCCAGATTGACAGAAAGGCGATTGCGGACCTTCTACGGATCATTGAAAACAGTATATTCGAGCAGAATAAAAACATAGCGCGCTTCATTGAAGCGATCTGTTTTGGCAACATGCGGCAAGCTCTCGACATGTTCACCCTGTTCATGACATCCGGTGCAACCGACGTCGACAAAATGCTCGGAATTTACAACCGAGAAGGTGCTTACTACGTCGCATTCCATGAATTCGTAAAATCCATCATGCTCGGCGACCGGAAATATTACAAAGGTGAAGCAAGCCCAATCATGAACCTGTTTGATTGCGGAAGCGATCGGAACTCCAGCCACTTCACCTGTCTCCGGATCTTGAAGGCACTCTCCCTAAGACGAGCCGAATCCTCACGGGAAGGACAGGGATATGTCGAAATTTGACCATTTCTGAGCAAGAGCGAAGATATCTTTGACAATAAGCAGGACTTCGTGCGCTCGCTTGAAAGATTACTGAATCCACAATTGATCGAAGCGAATACAAAATCTACGGAGTCAATTGCTGGAGCAAGCCACGTTCGCCTGACCTCGGCTGGCTGGTATTACCTTTCATATTTGGTGAACTCATTCGCGTACCTTGATCTGGTACTGCAGGACACGCCGATTAACGATGACTCCGTTGCGCAGGGTTTAACGGTTCTTTTGCGCCAGGTGGACAACCTTTCGGATGGGGAAGGCTCAAAGCTAGAACGCACACAGGCGAGATTCAAACGAGTTCGGGAGTTTATGGATTATCTAGAAAGTGAAGAGTCTCGGGAAATAGGGGCCTTTGAGTTGGATAAGAGGGGGGACGTATGGCAGCAGCCGCTTGTGCCTGAGATCAGGCAGCAGATCGAAAAGGAGTTCGCCTGGATTGAGCGGCGACTGCGCGAAAACCGCGAGAAATTCGATGATGACCCCGCGACTGTTGTTCAAGGGCAGGTCGATCTCATCGAAACGGAAGAAGAATCAGAAGATGAAGGCACAGACACTCTCATGCCGACTCCAGATTGAATCCGGTAAGTGATGCGCTCGGACTTGGATAACACCCCAAAGACTGATTGCTTCAATCCGTGACTGCTGGCGCAAGCCGCGCAGAGTGGATTGCCATCCGAAGGCCGCATTGCAGCTGCGCGTTCTCCTTCAGAGCACATCAGCGCTGATTTGGGGACGGGTCGAGATGTCGGCAAAGGTCCACCGATCTTGTCTCCGAATGACCTTCCGCGGGAGAAAACACGACAATGAATTCACCGACTATCGTTCAGGCGCTGTATAGAATTGCTCGGGCAGAGCGTTCCAGGTGAACGGCTCCCTGACTCCGGAAGAGCTGAGTTTGCGGTGTGCGATTTGTTCGCGCTATCCTTGCGTTATGCCCGCTCGCCACGGAATCACCGGGCAGGTCAGGCCCAAGCGGAGATCTGCCCCCTATCCGTTCATCCTCGAAGCCCTGGCTCCGCTCGAGCCCGAAGTGCGGCCCATGTTTTCGGGCTTCGCTGTTTATGTTGGAGAGAAGATCGTGCTCATGCTGCGTGACAGTCAAAAGCAGCCCGAAGATAACGGGGTCTGGCTCGTCTTTTCGGAGACCGCTAATCTCGCGGACCCGGCATCCGCAAAGACTTTCCGTCGATTCGACTCATCAAACTGCTGGGCGGCAAGATCGCCCACTGGCGGCTCATCCCAGCAGACAGCGCGAGCTTCGAGTCGGAAGCACTGCACGCCTGCGAGCTTCTTCTCAAACACGACATGCGGTTCGGTCGTATCCCACAGTCTCGCCAGACCCGCCCAGTCAAGCAGCGTCGCAAGTGATTCTCCGCAACGCACGCGGAGAATAGCGAGGGTAATCTCCGCATGTCGGGAGAGCCTTCTCCTCGATACGGCTCCTCCGCTGCACTTTTCAGACGTATCCGAAAAATCTGGAAACCGGGAATTATCGGCTCTGATCTTCAGATAAGCTTCTTCGCGGCGCTGCGTTCGGGGTGTTCGAAGGCGTCTACAAAAGGCTCAAGCTCCTCGTCACTCATGCCAATACTTTGTCCTGTCGGACGCCAACTCTCTACGGAATGCGCGACTTTGCTCAATATCTCCCTGGCACGCACACTCGTGATACGGAAATAAGGAATCACAGACATGAGGGCGTCGATGGTCATGTCGGGACCCGCATCCTCGGATACGCGCCTATTTCCGGCGCGGCGAGAACGATGGTATCCGTGCGGAAGCGGATCTCACGGTTTTTGCAATCGCGACAAAGCCATCTCGGAATGAAGCTGAGGACGAGATCATTACTTGGGAATTGCTGGACGAAGTGACGACATTTCCCCAACTCCGGCCACCAGTGCGAGCGACCCTTGAGTGCATTCGTTCTCTTGGTGCCGATCATGCGCTCAAGCAGCACGCCTTTACAACATCGGGCGATCCGGATGGGTGGAAACGGGAGAGGGGCAGAAGACCGATTCTCGACCCTAAGGTAATCGCTCATGCAATGGGAGTGAGGAAAGCAAAGGTACACCAGTACCTGCGCGAGGCTCGGCTCATTCTCCGCCGGGCATTCAATCAGGACGGCAAGCTGTTTCTGACTCGCTGAATCTATCACCCCTGTGGGCCGCATCTCCATGTGGCCCATACTGCATGTTAACGATCGTCGCGCCAGCCGCGGATTTAATCGTGGCTGGCGTTTTGTTTGTCTTGAACCGAATCGGAGGAACCTGTGAATCGTAAATCAGAACAGTATCGCTTTGCCCGCATCGAAGGCTATCGCATCACGTTGATGCGTCTTGAGGAGCAGTTCAAGGACAGTGCTGTCAATCTCGATAAAATGGAGACCGCCGTCATTGAGCAACTTGCAACGGAAAACCTGTGTGCGCCGTGGCGGAGATCCGAAACCGAACGGGCGGGCTGCCGCGAAGGCATGCGGCTTGCCACTATTGAGTTTCTTTCGCAGTATCGAGAGGTAATACGCAAATTCAATTGAACAGCCCGGAATAGCCGAGCATGTCAGGCATGCTCACCCCTCTAGAGTCCCTCATTTACCGTGCAATCGCTCTCACGATGATCGACACGCCGTGCGACTGAGACTATTCAGATCAATTCATTTCCAACCTGGCAGCGTATGGGTTCGATTCCCATCGTCTACAACACAAGATAAGCAGCTGGTTGGAAATCGACTCTGCACCCACGAAGTCTTCGGGCCTAGACCATGCAATTGTGGAGCTGTGCCCCAGAATTGCATACTTCGTTACCTGTCCCGCATTTTGCCGGGCAACTGTGGAGGAGTTTCGGGTTGCCGCGAAGGTATGTGGCTCGCCGCTTTCGAGCTTCTTTCACGGTATCGGGAGGCGAGACGCACCCTCCGGTTGAACAGTCCCATAAGGACAGGTTTGAGACTCAGAGACTGGCGAGGAACTTCATCAACGCTGGGTCGTCGCGCCAATGTTTCCTTCCCTTGAGCGGGCTGAGTTTGTCGAGTTCACGCTTGAACCGCTCAGGGGTCAGGAACAAGAAACGCTGGGTGGAGACGACGCCCGCCAAGCCCATATACGCCGAGAGCGCCGGGAGCATTCGATTGAGGTCGGCACCCTCCTTGATCCAAGATGCGATTCTATGCACAGCAAACGTTTGGCGGAGGTCGCGCATTCTCGGTGGGCACTTGCCTCCGTCAATGCGGATCACACCGGCGCGCACGCGAAGCCGCGCAAAAGCATTCGTCATCCAATGTGCCCGCAGTGGTCGCCCGTGCTTCGAAACAAACACATTCTGAATTGATAGTTCTCTGCGTTCTTCAGAGTGCAAATAGTTTTCGGAGGAAATCATGGACGTCTTTGCTGATGGGAATCTTGCGCGGCTGAATCATCCGGTCTCCGCGAAAAGAAACGACATTGCGCTTTAAGTCTAAATCCTCCCTTTTGAGACAAAATATCTCGCCAGTGGTCGCACCTGTCCCGTAGAGCATAAGAAGGACTGCTCGTAGCGTCCGAGCACTAACGGCGCAGAGTCGATTTGTCTGATTTTGTTGAGCGGATTGAATCAATTTGCGCACTTCTGGACGACTGTAGATAAACGGTATCGGAGGACGGTCGTCTCTTCTTCGCAGCTGCGGCATCGAAAGCGGAGACATGCATCCTCTATCGGTCAAAAACTCAAAGAGGTTTCAGAGGCTGCGATGTTTCGCGACCCATCTCGCGTCGGATGTATTTCGAAGACTCAGAAATTCGAGCACGTGCTTAGCGGTGATCTCTTGGATCGGCGGATCGTTCACGTGGCGCAGAAACGCAGAGAGAGTCCACTCTTCGGTTTGATAGCTGAGGCCCGTCGATCTTTTCCGCTCCAAGTAGCGTTCAACACCTTCAGAGATTTTCATTGGATTCCTGTCAAGCTGAAAGACGCCACACGGCGAAGAAGCTTCGGATTGTATTTAGCGTAGATGGAAACTGCGCTCAAGCCTCGATGGCCCAGGAAGTCCGCGATTTGATGAAGCGAAAAGCCCTTATTTAGGAGTTGCGTAGCACAAGCGTGCCGAAGCGCGTGAGGTCCGAGGTTCTCGGATTGGATTCTCAAGAATTTCATCCGCTTGCTGACGATGGAGCGAACACAAGGCGGTCCCATGGGTCGGATTGGCGCAACGAAAGTTGTAAAGAGATGCCGGCAACTCGACTTCGGTCGAGCCGATTTCAGGTATGTCAGGATGGCTTCTCCAACTTCGTATTGAATAGGAAAATGCTGCACTCGGCCACGTTTTGCACGCCGAACCGTCATGATCTCGTTATACCAATCAAAATCATCGAGACGCAGTTGGACAACCTCGCTCCGCCTTAAGCCGTAAATCGAACAGAGGCCAATAATCGCATTCGCCCTTAACTCCACCGGGCTTGTGCCTGCTACACTCAGCATTCGCCTGACATCTTTCCACGCGGGACCGTGTGGACCTGTCTGACGGTGGTGCACGCGGGGCATCAAAATGCCCCGTGCAATGGAACCACTACACCAACCGAGCAGCGCACAGAATCGAAAGAAATCTCGTATTGCTTCAGAAGCGGATAAAAGGCTTCTTGGACGGAGACCGCTGACGCGCAGCCCATCCAGATAATCGTCAATGTCGTTTAGACATACCTCCGTGAAGCTGTCGCGTCGTTCTCCCAACCACCTCTGGAGCTTTGAGAGATGGTGGCGGCGATGATAAATCGTGGACGCGGCTAGTGACCTGACGTTGTGCAGCTCCTCGAGATATGCTCTTACGAATTCGTCGAATGGCAGCGCCGGAACCTCCGGACGAAGTAGCAATCCGCTGAAGGTGAGCCATTTCGTGACGATCCGAGTGAAATTGTAGGCTGAAGCCTTACCGCGGGGATTGTGCCTGTGCAGTTCCATATCTATTGCCCATTCGGAGCTTGCCTCTGCGACTTCACGGCTGTGAATGAGTCGGGCCTCTTTCAAATTCAGGAGCTTAATTGCGTTTACTTGCATCGACGCAATAAATTTGATCTCCCGGCAAGAACGTCCCTGGCTGAGCAGATGTGAAATATACTCGGCGCGCTCCTTAAGAAGAGGAGCGTTCAGATACTTCGATCGACTCTTGGTAAACGGAAATAGGCCTTCGAAGAGTCTTTGATAATTCAGTGTTGGCATCGTGAAAAGACAGTACCACGCCCGCGACGACGGCATTTGTACTACTCGCGGCAGCGAAACTTCCAGCACGGCGCTCGCTCACTCGCCGGGACCTGAAACGAAGAATTCAGTTTCTCGAGAAGAGCCTTCAGGCGGGTATGGTCGCGCGGGCGTCATCCATAGCCGCTGCAGCAGGTAACTGGGAACTGCAGACTCGAACTCGGACGAGGCGTTCCGCAAGAAAACTGGATCGAAACAGTGCGACCCGGATCAATCGAGTGGGGAACCAGAAACCATGACGATTAGTCCGAGGTTTTGCACGCTCTTTATCTGAAAGTCTGGAGAGTCCTCGCGAAGATGCGAGAGTGCATCTTCCAGCCTGGCCGCAGCAATGGTCAATTTTCGAGGCTCTCCGATCCCAAGTTCCTTAAACTCGAAGAGATACGCTTCACATAGGCCGCGCTTACCGGTATCGAATAGGTTCGTCAGTCGTGCGAGTGTCTTGTGTTTGGGCATGGGACGGTTCTGAGGCGTTCGTTTTTAAGTGATTTATTCGTCTTCGTCCCCTGAAGAGTCTCTGGCTCTGACGTTTGCCTCCCCCTGTTCCTCATCCAGGAACTGGATACGGGGCGGAAGTCCCTGGTTCACGCGCGCCTTCTCGCGCTCACGAACAGAAATGTAAACATCGTCCGGATCGCGGAGATCATTCTCTTCCTTGACTCGTTGCCGGTCAAAAAGCCACTCGTCAGTGAGCTCAACGTCATTCATGAACGCTGCGACGCTCTGGCTCGCGCCAGCTCGAACGAGCTGGATCAACGATTGATGGTAGTCAAGAGATTCAGTATCGATGCCGAACCGGTCGGTCATCTCGTAAAGCAAGTCGACCAACTTCTGAGCGTGTAGGTTAATCAGGTACAAGGTTTCGTACACTGGAAATCGCAACGGAAGTGTGCCTTCGCCAGCATGAATCATCGCCGTGTGCCACAACCGTTCGCGCTCATCGGAGTCGGAACGGTCGCGGAAAAGCTCCAGAAAGAAAGGATTTGTTTCGCAGCCGCTTGGACGGGTATGTTTAGATACAGCCATATCGTCGCCTTTCTCGGAAGGTGATGTGTCGACAGGGATACGTCGGTGTGTCAGCACTGGCGTGTCCCGCACTCAGCAAAATTGTTCAGGCCGGTAAGGACAGATGCCGGAAACGCTCAACTATCGGAACTCTATCACAAGTACTTGATAAATGAAAGTACAAATGGGACAAAAACTTGAGGGCTACGTTTCTCAAGCTGAGGCCGCCCGCATTCGTGGTGTGTCACCACAAGCCATTGCGGACTTGATTCGTCGTTGCCGTTTGAGCACGATACATGTGGCTGGCCGCATACTTGTCCTTCGCTCTGAGGTTGACGCGTTTATAGCGAAGCCAAAAACTGGCCGTCCTCCGAAGAAGGATCTTCGAAAGTCCAAGGTAGAAAACGAGAAGACCCGGACCTCAACAAAATCGAGTGCAACGATTGATAAGGAATACGTCTCTCGCGCTGAGGCCGCTCGCATTCGAGGAGTCTCTCAACCCGCCATCGTCGATTTGATTCGACGGGGTCGATTAAGGACTGTCAGTGTGGCAGGTCAGACACTCCTGCTTCGGTCCGACGTTGAGGCCTTCGTCCGCCAACGAAGAACTGGCCGGCCATCAAAAAAGAAGGCCGACGTGAACATAACTGAAAAATCCAAGAAGAAGCACTATCGAACCTAGCTGGGTTGCGCAATCCATCTGCCTTGCACGGAAACTTGCGGCCGAACAGGTTGCGGTTGTGACCCAGCGTCCAAGGGGACCTCGGCTTTGACATCGCGCAACGTACGCGACTCAGGTATACCAATGGACTCCCCGTAAAAATACGAGGGAACCTTAGCAGGGTGGAACCGACTTAGCAGGGTAAAACTGTGGAAAACAGCGAATGTGGGCGAAAATAGCGACTTGGGAGAACCCGCAAGTTGTTTAGTTTTCTGTAAGTTACTGATTCTAAAGATTTCTGGCGGAGAGAGGGGGATTCGAACCCCCGATAGAGCTTTTGACCCTATAACGGTTTAGCAAACCGCCGCCTTCAGCCACTCGGCCATCTCTCCGGGTCTCAAGGGGATTATACCGGAGTTCCTCTCTTCGGCACTGACCGGGGAAAATTTCTGTGCCAGGCGGCAACTTAGACGGTCGAGACAGGACAGCGGGCATCCCGGCTGTGAATGGCACGGTGGGCTGCCCGGCCGCACGGTTCCCACATCTCAAAATCCGGCGCCATTTCGTTTGTGTGGCGGTTGCATACTTGTTAGATTCACAAGCATGCGCATAGGCCCCAGGCCACCGAACCGGAAGATGCGATTTCTTCCGCTGATCGCTGCCACCTTCTTCATGGTGTCGGGCGGTCCTTACGCCATCGAAGACATCCTCGGTGGGGCCGGCTATGCGCGCGCTATCGTCATCCTCCTGCTGCTTCCGTTTCTCTGGAGCCTGCCGACGGCCTTGATGATCGGGGAGTTGGCCAGTGCGATCCCGGCCGACGGAGGCTTTTACGTCTGGGTGCGCCGGGCGCTCGGGCCATTCTGGGGATACCAGGAGGGCTGGCTGTCCCTCTCCGCGAGCGTCTTCGATATGGCCATCTACCCGGCCTTTTGCGTCAGTTACCTGGGTAAGTTCAGCCCCGGGCTGGTGGCCGGATGGCACGGTTATGCATGGTCGCTGGCGGTGGTCATCCTGTGCTGCTTCTGGAACTTGCGCGGCGCACCGGCCGTGGGAGACGACTCGGTCTGGATGTCGGGCTTGCTGCTTGCGCCATTCGCCGTGCTGGTTGTGCTCGCATCGTGGCAGGCCATCACCCACCCGGTCGCGGTTCAGTGGAATGCAGGCGCATCGAGCTCGGGTCTTTCCATGGCCATTCTGGTTGCGATGTGGAATTACATGGGGTGGGACAATGCTTCCACGGTCGCCCAGGAAGTCGAAAATCCGCAGCGTACCTACCCGCGCGCGATGCTGACCGCCACACTCATCGTTGCTGTCACCTACATCCTTCCCATAGCAGCCATTGCCGCGGCCGGCCTTTCGGTTCGCGACTTCTCCACCGGGGACTGGATGACGGCCGCGTCGGGCCTTGGCGGGCGCTGGCTGGGCGTGGCGCTGGCTGCCGGCGGAGTGATCACCGGAGTTGGAATGTTCAATGCGCTGGTTATGAGTTACACCCGCTTGCCGATGGCCATGGCCGAAGACGGCATGTTGCCCGCACCCCTGGCGCGGCGAAACGCACGCGGGGTGCCCTGGGTGAGTGTGTTGCTTTGCGGGGCGGCATGGGCGCTGGCGCTCAAGCTGCCGTTTGAACGGCTTATCTCGATCGACCTGATTCTCTATGGATCGAGCCTGTTGCTTGAATTTGTCGCGCTTGCGGTCTTGCGCATCCGGGAACCTGGCCTGCTGCGGCCTTTCAAGGCGGGCAACTTCGCGGTAGCTTGTTCGCTCGGCGTGGGCCCGGCCGCGCTCATTGCGTTCGCGCTCTACGCGTCGCGTGCTGAAGAAGTCAAGCTGGGGCAGGGTGCCATGTCGGCACTGCTTTTTTCACTTCTGGTCGGACTTTTAGGTCCGCTCCTCTACCGCTTGACTGCCAAGGCACGGCCGCGAACGCTGGCCAGCGCTCCAGCAGCCGACTGACCTTTTGAAACGGGGGGGGGCGGCCAGACTTGCTCGCCGCCCCGCCTTCATTCAGCTCAGCTAAACGGTCGCTTCCAGGTTGACCCGGTCTGCAATTTCGGTCAGCACAGCGTCCGCATTCTCCTCTTCTGCCTCGATCGACTCCAGCAGCGCTGCATCCTCGTCCAGGCCCAGGATCTCGGCCCAGCGCCGAAGCGTGCCATACACGGCAATCTCGTGATGCTCAACCTGCTGCGCAGCCCCGATCAGCGCGATGTCGCGCACCGAGGGATCGGTCGCATCCTTGATGGTGTCCGATGCCTCAGATGCCAGGCCGCTCATTACCTTGCAGGTTTCCGTGGCCGACTCGCCGATGTGCTTCTGCAGAATGCTTTCTACCGTCGAAACGTGACCTTGCGTCTCGTCCAGGTGAAGACGGAAGGCATCGGACAGTTCGGAATCAGTAGAGTTCTCGATCAGGGTTGGGAGCGACTTGGTGATCTGCTGCTCCATGTCGAGAGCTTTCTTGAGATTGCTTATATAAAGGGTGCGAAGATCTTCGATGTGCGCTGAGAAGAGTTTCATTGTTCATCCTCCATCATCATTCGTCGTCTCGATGCCGTCGTGAGCTCGAGTTTGGTTGGTCTTGGGGCGCGGTCCTGCGGCCCGGCGCCGCGGATCGATACAGCGTCCGCAAGCCCGCACTATTTCCTTGTCAATTGCATGTACCGTTTCTTGCAGGCCTGCGAAGTCACTGTCCTGATTCGAGCGAACGAGGTGAAGCCCGGGAGATCAGCTGGTAGCGGTCTCACGGGATCCTCGCGTCAGCTACTAGGAGAGTCGATCCTCCACCTTGGTTGCCCCAGCGAAGGAATCAGTTGGCGACAGGGTTTTCAAGGGCCGGCCGGGGTTGCGAATTGCTCGCAATGTGGTGACATCCGACTCCAAAAAGAGAACGGGCCATCCCTCCGCCCAGGAGGAGTGGCCCGCTTCGATCGCAAAGCGTGTTCACTTGACGGCTTTTACCTTGGCTTCCAGCTGCTTTGCCTGCATCTTTTTTTCTTTGCCATCGGTGAACTGCTTGGCAGCCCGGATCACGTGGTCGCGCGCGTAGGCGGCATCGTGCCAGCCCTTGATCTCAACCCGCTTGCCCTCCAGGTCCTTGTAGATGGAGAAGAAATGGGTGATCTCTTTCAGCATGTGCGGATAAATATCGGTGTAGTTCCAGACGTTCGTATAGCGCGGATTATTTTTGCCCACCGCAAGAACCTTTTCGTCGAGCACTCCCTGATCCAGCATCTCGAGCAGGCCGATGGGCCGGACCTCCTGGACGCAGCCCGGAAAACTGGGTCCGGGCACCAGAACCAGCACGTCCAGCGGGTCGCCGTCGTCGCTCAAGGTCGACGGAATGAACCCATAATCACCGGGATAATGCACCGGCGAATGCAGGTTCCTGTCCAGCTTGAAAACGTGAAGCTCTTTGTCGTACTCAAACTTGTTCGTACCGTCCTTAGGGATCTCGATCACGGAGCGAAATACCTCCGGTGCGCGCTCCCCGATCGGCAACTCCAAATAATTAACCATTCTTTTACTCTCCTCTTTTTGTGTAACAGGCTAATATTCCTGGACTTCCATGGCGGGCGGCGTTGCAACAACGCCTCAGGCAAAGCAAAAAATAAGCTCGGTCTGGCCCAACAGGAAAACATAATGCGGATTAAATTCCCGCCGCCGAACCAGCCAGGCCGGCACTGATGCCCCCACCCAGCGACTGCCGGAACTACTATAATCACGGATAATGAAGGCACATGTCTATGTCACTTTGAAGGCATCGGTCCTCGATCCGCAGGGTCAGACCATCCACAACGCGCTGCGCAAAATCGGATTTTCCGACATTTCGGGCGTTCGCCAGGGCAAATATTTCGCCGTGTCGCTGGCCGACGGACTGAGCACAGACGTCGCCCAGGCGCAGGTGGAGAAGATCGCGCGCGAGGTCCTGACCAACCCCGTCATCGAAGATTTCACTTACCGCATCGAAGGCTAGGATGCTCGCGGACCGGGATGGAAGTTTCCGATCGTCGCTGACACCGCGGCTATCGGGCTCCCTCGGGGATTCTTCCGTGTCAGGGATCATCACTTAGAATCGTGCCATGTGCGGCATCGTGGGGTATGTTGGTCCGAAGAAAGTCATCCCTGTCATTATTGAGGGTTTGAGGCGCCTTGAATACCGCGGCTATGACTCGGCTGGAGTAGCCGTCGGGAGTTCCGACAGCAAGACTCTCCAGGTGTCTCGCGCCCCGGGCAAGCTCCACAACCTCGAAGAAGTTCTCCGCGAACACCCTCTCGATGGCACCTTCGGCATTGGCCATACCCGCTGGGCCACACACGGCCGGCCCACTGAAGAGAATGCCCACCCTCATCGCGATTGCACCGGCCGCATCGTCGTCGTGCACAACGGCATCGTTGAAAACTATCTCGCCCTCAAACGCGAACTCACGGCCCAGGGTCACAAATTCGTGACCGAAACCGATACCGAGATCATTGCCCACCTTATTGAGCAGGTGCAGAACGACGCGGAAGCGGCCGGCTCCCCGCTGCTCCTCGAAGATGCCGTGCGCGCCTCGGTCAAGCGCCTTACCGGCGCCTTCGCTCTCGGCATTCTGTCCGCGGCCGAGCCCGACAAGATCGTAGCCGCCCGCTCCGGACCGCCCGTCGTCATAGGCGTCGGCGAAGGCGAGTCCTTTGTCGCCTCCGACATCCCTGGCATCCTGCATCACACCCGCAATGTCTATTTTCTCGCCGACGGCGACATGGCCATCCTTACCCGCGACGGCGTGAAGCTAACCGACTTCGCCGGCAAGCCCATCGAACGCGCGATCACCCGCATCCAGTGGGACCCAATCCAGGCCGAAAAGGGCGGTTACAAGCACTTCATGCTCAAGGAGATCTGGGAGCAGCCGCGCGCCATCCGCGACACGACGCTGGGGCGCGTCTCTCTGGATTCCGGCAAGGTCTTTCTCGGCGAAATGGATATCAGCGATGAGGAGCTGGCCAACGCCTCCAGCATCAACATCGCCGCGTGCGGCACCAGCTGGCACGCCGCGCTCGCCGGCAAATACATGATTGAGCGTCTCGGGCGCTTGCCCGTCGACGTCGACTACGCCAGTGAATACCGCTATCGCAACCCCATTCCCGATCGCAATGCGCTCGGCCTCCTCATTACTCAGTCCGGAGAAACCGCCGACACACTCGCCGCGCAGCGCGAAATGATCGCTCTCGGATCAAAAACCGTGGCCATCTGCAACGTCGTCGGCGCCATGATTGCCCGCGAAGCTCACGGCGCCATCTACACGCATGCAGGGCCCGAGATCGGCGTTGCTTCCACCAAGGCTTTCACAGCCCAGCTGACGGCGCTCTTCCTGCTCGCCCTCAAACTCGGCCAGCTACGCGGAAGAATAGATAAGGACCGCTCTGTTCAACTGATAGAACAGCTGAGCCGCATCCCCGCCCAGATCGATGAAGTGCTCCGCTCCCAGTCGAGCGTATGCGAGAGCCTGGCCAAGGATTTCTGCAACGCCCGAGACTTTCTCTATCTCGGCCGCGGCATCCACTTTCCCATTGCCCTCGAAGGTGCTCTTAAGCTGAAGGAAATCTCCTACATTCACGCCGAAGGTTACCCGGCCGGCGAAATGAAACACGGCCCTAACGCCCTCATCGATGAGACCCTGCCGGTAGTGGTTCTGGCGACAAGGGATGAAGCCGACCCGGCATCATCCCTGCGATACGAAAAGACTCTTTCCAACATCCAGGAAGTCACCGCCCGCTCCGGCCGGGTCATCGCCATCGCCACGGAGGGGGACACCACCATCGGCACTCTCGTCGAAAAGGTCATCCATGTTCCGCCTGCAATGGAGATGCTCTCGCCGCTGATAGAGATCGTCCCGCTGCAGCTGCTCGCTTACTACATCGCCGTGCGGCGCGGTTGCGATGTGGACCAGCCTCGCAACCTGGCCAAGTCTGTCACCGTCGAGTAGTGGCTGGTTAGGTGGCATCGCTGCTGCTGGACATGCGCCAGGCGGCGAGAGGCTCGTTCTAACCAAGCCTCCGCCGTCTGCCTTAGCTATATCTCGCGCATGAGGATCTTTAAAAACTCAGCTTCCTATTTTTGGTGCGCCATCTCCTCAAGCACCGCAGCAATCTTGTCGAGGATCTGATTCCAGCCTTCCATCTGACCGCTATTTTTGGCGCTCTCCATTGGTTCGTTGCCAATGAAGGTCAGTTTCGTCTGGCCGTTTCCAATGTCCTCAAAAAGAGTCACGTCGTAAGCACCCTCGACGGCTTCATGTTCTATTCCCAATTGCGCAGGGTCGATCTTGTTTCCCTCCGGGTCGGAAAAGTACATGAGGGAAACGATCTTCTCGTGCGGAACAATCTCGTAGTATTCAACCGCATTCCAGAACTCCTGCCCATCGGGCGCCTTCATGCAGCAGAGGAGCTTTCCTCCGACGCGAAAATCCATCCGGCAAACGGGCGCCGTAAAGCCCTTGGGGCCCCACCACTGCATCACGTACTTCGGGTCTGTCCACGCCTTCCAAACCAACTCGCGTGGGGCATCGAAAACTCTTGTAACGACCATCCGCTCAATTTCGCTAACCGTGTTTTCTGTCATCTCCGACCTCCTCTTTTTTCATTTGATTGACGACCTCACCCAGCTTGTCGAAACTCTCTTCCCAGAACCGGCGATAGCTGATCGCCCAGTCACTGACCATCTTTATCGCCTGCGGCCTAAGCGTGCACACACTCTCTCGCCCACGTTTCGTCTTAATCACAATCCGCGCCTTCACAAGGTAGGCGATATGTTTTGAAATCATCTGCTGCGAGAGTGCAAACGGTTCCGTCAATCCATGCACAGAGGCAGGCCCGTAGGAGAGGCGTTCGATCATCGCTCGGCGGGTGGGATCGGACAAAGCCGCGAATGTTGTACCCAATCGATCCACAACCATATGGTAGTGGATATTTTAGGACCTGTCAAGGAACAATTTTGGGATCCGCGATTCCGGTTTCCCGATTTCTAATGGCGAGTGGTAAATCACCGATGCGCAATTGACAGCCTGGTCGCTCCCCGAATGTGCTTCGGCCGTGTCGTCGTCGACCGAGGCAGCGAGTTGTTCGGTGCGCAGAGCATCCACGGGGTGGACTGACGCAGCGCGGCGCGTGTCACACGCGGACCGCGACCGGGTCGTTTTGGTCCACCCGATCCGACGGGGTTCGCTGTCGCGAAGCCTTTTCGTTTCTAACGGTTCTTTGGGAGTTGGCACTTCGTGCAGCGCGCTACAATTGAACGCGAACTTCTGTTAAGACGGAGATCGCCATTCAAGCTGACCCCGGCAAGCTCAATCTGAGTCGACGGCAATTTACGCGCGGAAGCGCCGCAATGATTCTCGGTTCCTCCACCCTGGCAACAAAACTCTGGTCGCTCGATGCAGGCGCCACCGTCTCCGGTGAGTTGACTGCGGACTTAGCCGCTCCCGGCACTCCGTTCAACCGCATGATTTTCGGGCAATTCCTCGAACACTTTCAGCGCCAGGTCTACGGTGGCGTCTTTGATCCCGGATCGCCTCTCGCGGACAAGCACGGCTTTCGGACGGATGTCATCCAGGCCCTGCGCGAATTGAAAGTGCCGATCGTGCGCTGGCCGGGCGGCTGCTTCGCCTCCGCCTATCACTGGCGCGATGGAGTGGGCAAGGACCGCCAGCCGAGCTTCGATAAAGCCTGGGGCGTCGAGGACCCGAATAGCTTCGGCACCGATGAGTTCGTAAAGTGGTGCCGCCTGGTCGGAGCCGAGCCTTACATCTGCACCAATGCGGGTACGGGCACATCTGAAGAGATGAGCGACTGGGTCGAGTACTGCAATCTGAAAGATGAGGGCCGCTACTCCCGCATGCGCGCTGCCAATGGTTCCCCCGAGCCCTTCAACGTTCGCTACTGGAGCATCGGCAACGAGAATTACCTCGGCGGCGAAATCGGGGCCAAAACAGTGGAGGAGTGGGGGCCGCTCGTGCGTGAGTCCGCCAAGATGATGCGGGCCGTTGAAAGCGACTTACAGATCCTTGCCGCCGCGACAGTGACCGGCAACTGGACGCCGCCCATGCTTAAGGATGCCGGCAAGTATCTCAACTTCATCTCCATTCACGGCTATTGGGACGCCCTTTGGCAGCGTGGCACGCATCCCTCCGATTATCTGCATTGCATGACTTTCTGCGAAGCTCCGGAGCGACAAATTCAACAGGCAATCGAACTGCTTAACCAGACCGGTTTCGGCGACCGGATCAAGATCGCCTTCGATGAATGGAACCTGCGCGGCTGGCATCATCCCGGCTTTCCCGGCGGCGGAGCCGATCAACTTGCTGAGATCAAAGAGCGGGATGAGAGCGACCGCAATGAGACGTACACCATGGCCGACGCGGTCTTCTCTGCTTCCTTCCTCAACGGATGTTTGCGCCAGGCCAAGTATGTCCAGATGGCGTGCATGGCTCCGGTCGTCAACGTGCGTGGGCCGCTCTTCGTTCACCCTAAAGGAATCGTTAAACGGACGACCTTCCACGTGCTGAAGATGTACTCCGATCTGCTCCAGCCGAACGTAGTCGAGAGCCGTGTCGCCTCCGACCCCCTCCATGTGGACGAGAAGACGGTGCAGGCGCTGGACGCAGTCACCACCTGCAGCGACGATCGCAAGCGAGTGGCCATCGCCTTGGTCAATCGTCATCCCGAAGCGCCAGCTCGCTGGAAGATCGATCTCCGCGCTCCCGTGAATCGTGATGGTGCCAGGGTGACGGTTCTAAGCGGCGACTCACCCGATGCCTACAATGACGTGGCGCATCCGGCTCGCGTGGTTCCCCAGGTGATTCCATGGAGTCCCGACGCTCCGCATCTTGAACTGCCTCCGCATTCCATCGCCGTGTTGCAGTATTCGGTCTGATTCGAGATCCCACTTTTTTGAGTAGGTATCCACCGTTACGGGGAAGGTGACAACGCCGTCTTTGACTGCGACGCCGTTCTCATTGGCTGGATGCTCTAGCCGCAGCGCAGCTCCGCGAGCACATCCGTCTGAGTTTCAGATCTATACGATTTATGGTTGGGTGAACTTGGAAGAGGACCGAAGTGTGGCATCGACCGGTAACGAGGTTGATATATGACGGACGAGTTGTCGCATGGTGGACAGTCTTTGGTCCAGAGCATCGATGGCGCAAATTAGCTGTTCAAGGCTGGTTGCCTGATTCGGACCAGAACATCGAAGCTCGCTTCCAACGCGGTATCGTATTGGTCGATGCAATGGTGCGTATTACGGCCAAACCAAAACCCATACTCACCATTTGCGCCACTTAGCTTGCCGTCGATATCACGCAGGAATGTTTGGAGCTTTCTTTGTTGCGTCACCTCTAGAACCAGAATACCAATGTGGGTGATACGTCCGGCGCCATCCTTGAGCGGGAAGTTGAAGTTCAAGCCCCAGTCAACAGAAAGGGCTGACTTGCCCGGGGTAAGACAAGCGGAGTTGAGGTTGGCTCAATCCGCTGCGGCACCGGCAGTTTTTCCAGCACACTTACACGGACTATCGCGCAAGGATCAGAGCGGTATAAATACTGTGAAGACCGAGCCATTTCTGCCCTTCATATCGCTGCTCCGCACCAGGATACGACCTCCGTATCGCGTAGCGATATGCGCGCATCCCCACAATCCTAGTCCGGTACCGGTGGCCTTCTTTGTACTTCCGCTGTCGCGGCCACGTTTGCCGGGCCGTCCTGCTGGTTGAAATGATCTTTCGAGAGGCTTGAGTGTCACAGGCCGAGTCCCATCAGCAGGGAACAGAATGACCGGAATGGTCACTGAAGCATTTGGGTGAGGCGTACTCCGCCGCCACTGATGGCAGGAGTTCCGGATGCGCTGCTGCTTTCCACAAGGGTGGAAGTTTCTGTGTGATCGTTTAGCAACCCCTTAAAGCGAGACACCGTCCAAGCCCGTAATCTGCCCGAGCGTTTTGGGTGGACACACAGCCGGATGTAGCATAAGTTCGGCATCCCAGCGGGTACGCTCCGCGTTGGAATGGCGCACCTTGGCGTCGAGGACGATTGCAAGCATCCAGGGTCACCATACTCGACGCGCGCTCACCTGAATTTACCCTCCGATCCTCGGTTTACGCCGAGGCGGCCGTGCACCCCGCACGGAAGGAGTCTCCGATGCAGCAGTCTTCCGCCTTCTCCAATAAACCTTCCCTCCAGCTTCCATTCGGCCCGGGAGCCCTCGTGCTTGGCGCGACCGCGCTTGTTGCGTATGGTCTGACGCGCCGCTCCAAAGCCGGAACCGCCATCGCCGCAGCCGGTAGCCTGCTTGCGTACAAAGCCGCGCAGGCGCCGTCCAACAAAACCACTACCCACGCAGTGTTTCTTGTGAATGCTTCACCGGAGCAGGCTTACAGGTTATGGCGCAACTTCGCCGGCTTGCCTCGCTTCATGGTGCATCTAAAATCCGTTCGCGAGCTCGAAGGTCGTCGTTCGGAGTGGGTTGCCCTGGGCCCCGGGCAACGCGAGATCCGTTGGGTTGCGGAGATCACGGAGGACACAGCGAACCAACGTATCGCGTGGCGCTCCCTTGGCAATTCAGAAGTTCACACAAGGGGATCAGTGAACTTCCGCGCTGACCCGCAGGGTCGCGGCACCTTTGTCAGCGCCAACGTGGAGTACGGGATACCGGGCGGTTCGCTTACAAGCGGTCTCGCCGCGCTCTTCGGCAAGCACCCGGAGTTCGTCGTGCGTGAGGACGTTCGCCGCTTCAAACAGCTGCTCGAGAGCGGCGAGGTGCCTACGACGCTTGGCCAGACACACGGTCCGCGCGGAATTCACGGCCATACCGAGCAGGTTCTCTTCCGCGAGAAGACCAACCTGCCTGACCCGCAGGTGGCGCAGGCTTATCGCCGATCCGCGTAGAGCGGCCACACGCACTCGCCTCGCCGCGCATGGCTTCAGGTCAGCGCGCCGATGCATCCGAAACCTCAACCACCAAAGGAGCTTGCGATGAAAGCTGTCTGCTGGATGGGCAAGGAAAAGATGCAGGTACATGATGTGCCTGACCCCCAAATCCTCAACCCGCGTGACGCCATCATCCGGATCACGACAACCTGTATCTGCGGTTCAGACCTACACCTCTACGATGGCTTTATTCCCACCATGGAACAGGGCGACATCATGGGTCATGAATTTATGGGAGAGGTCGTTGAAGTAGGACCTGGCGTTAATAAAGAGAAGCTCAAGGTCGGCGACCGCGTCGTCGTACCTTTCACGATCGCCTGCGGCAACTGCCAGTTCTGCAAGGACCAGCTCTGGTCCTGTTGCGACAACTCCAACCCAAACGCGTGGATTGCTGAAAAGATGATGGGCTACTCCCCCTCGGGCCTATTTGGTTACACCCATATGCTGGGTGGGTATAGCGGCGGCCAGGCGCAATACGCGCGTGTGCCGTACGCCGATGTCGGCCCGATCAAGATTCCGGACGGCATCCCTGACGATAAAGTAGTGTTCCTGTCGGATATTTTTCCGACGGGCTATATGGGTGCGGAGAACTGCAATATCCGCGAAGGCGACACGATTGCGGTGTGGGGCTGCGGTCCCGTGGCGCAATTTGCGATTCGCAGTTGCTTCATGCTTGGTGCGGGACGCGTGATTGCGATTGACCGTGTGCCGGAGCGGATGGAGATGGCACGTGCGGCCGGCGCAGAGACTCTCAACTTCGATGAGGTCGATGTGATTGAAGCCCTGCACGACATGACTGGCAACCGCGGGCCGGATGCCTGCATGGATGTCGTTGGCATGGAAGCCTCAGGTCATGGAGCCATGTATGCCTATGACCGCGCTAAGCAGATGGCGCGCATTGAAACCGATCGGCCGATTGTTCTTCGCCAGGCGATCATGGCCTGCAAGAAAGGCGGAACGGTTTCAATCCCGGGTGTTTACGGCGGCTTTGTAGACAAAATTCCGATGGGCGCCTACATGAACAAGGCCATCACGATGAAAACCGGCCAGACCCATATGATGCGCTACATGGCGCCGCTGCTCGAGCGCATTCAGCGGGACGAGATCGATCCATCGTTCGTCATCAGCCACAAATTGCCGCTTGACAGCGCGCCGCAAGGCTATCGCATGTTCCGCGACAAGAAGGACAGCTGCATCAAGATTGTGTTGAAGCCCTGGGAACAGCGAATTGCCGCGTGAGAGGAGACTTATGTTTTTGAAAACGAACCAAGACAGTTCCGACGCAGTCCTTCCGAAGGTAGTCAACCCGACTGTGCACGGCATCATCGACTATTGTCACGCCGCGTTTTTCCTGACTGTAGGCGTGCTTTGCTCTCGATCGCACAACAAGGCGGCGGCGCGGACAGCATTCGCAACCGGCGGCTTCATCCTTGTGCAATCGCTGTTAACCGACTATCGCTTCGGCGCCAAACCGGTCTTCTCGTTCGAGACGCATGGCAAGATGGACGCGGTGTTTGCGTCAACCTCGTGGATGTTACCGCTGCTTTTCGGGTTCAAAGATACGGCGGCGGGAAAGATTTTCGAGGGCAACTCGCTCGCGGAGGCCTCGGTCGTCGCGATCACCGACTGGGACAGCCAACGCGCCCATGAAGAACGCCAGGCAGCCTGAGAAAGCACTGTGAGGACGGCCATGTTGACCGCGTGGCTTCAGCAGATCAGCGGGATCCTGATAGTCCTGCTGATTCTGCTGGACGTCTTTCTGACCGTACTTTACGCCAGGATGGGGAGCGGGCTCATCAGCCCGCAGCTTGCGCGGACGGTGTGGCACGGATTTCGCCTGGTGGCACGGGGCTTCCCGCGCTCTGGCGATCGTATTGCATCCTTCTGCGGTCCCGTTATCCTCGTCTCGCTTGTTTTCGTGTGGATCGCAGGGCTCACGCTGGGCAACGCGCTTCTGTTTCATCCGGTGTTGGGGACCGCTATTCGCTCAAGCAGCGAGAAGACCCCGACGGATTTTGTGAGCGCGCTGTATGCCGGTGGGAGCAGCATCTCGATCGTCGGTTCGGCGGATTTCACTCCTTTCGTCGCGCGCTACCGGCTGGTATATCTGTTCAACTCCATCGTTGGACTTTCTGTGACATCGCTGACGCTGACTTACCTGATGCAGATCTACAGCCAGTTACAAGAGAGGAACACATTCGCCCTCAAGGTCTACCTGGCCACATGCGAGACCGGCGACGCGGCCGTTTTGGTTGCCGGCCTCGCCCCGCGCGGTGAATGGAGCCACGGCACGTCTGCGCTCTGGGAACTGGCCGCGGAAGTGGCGGCCACGAAGGAAGCCCACCACTTCTATCCGGTGCTGTTCTACATGCGGTTCGCTCAACCTTACTACTCGCTTTCATTCGCAACTCTCGTCCTGCTGGATGCGGTTGCACTTATCCGGTCGACATTGGGAGATGAGTATCGCGCAGTGAAGGAGCTACGCGCACTCGACCAGATCTGGGACGGATCGTTGATGTTGATTACTTCGCTTGAGGGGAACTTTTTGTCCTCGCAGCCACAGACCGCTCAAAGGCCTGACCTGACCGAGGTAGCCCGTTGGGAGCAAAGGCTCGATCAAGCGATAGCAGTGCTTGAGGCCGCCGGTCTGCGCACAGTAGATCGCTGCCATGCCTGGGCGAAGTACGCTGAACTGCGCACTAAGTGGGACGGGCACATTCAGAACCTTGCGCCCGCGATGCTGTATTCCATGCAGCAAATCGATGCCGCTACGTACGGAGCGGCAAGGCAGCATTAAGTGCCCGAGAACGGGATGAACGTACAAACAGCGCACAGCGCAACCAACAGGAGGATGTAATGGGACTTTTCGGATTGGGCACAAAGAGGCAACTCAACGGTAAACGCATCGCCATTCTGGCTACCCATGGCGTCGAGCAGGTGGAGCTTACAAGCCCCAGAAAGGCCCTGGAGAAAGCCGGCGCGACTGTGGAGTTGGTATCTCCACATAAACTCCTGAAGGGCGGAAAGGTCAAGGCGTGGAACCTGGTGAAATGGGGCGACTCATTCAAAATCGATGTAAACCTATCCCAGGCAAAGATCTCTTCGTATGATGGATTGCATGTGCCGGGTGGCGTGATCAATCCTGACATCCTTCGAATGGATACCGATGCGGTGGATTTCGTTCGCAGCTTCTTCGAAGCAGGAAAGCCGGTCTCCTCCATCTGTCATGGGCCATGGATGCTCATCGAAGCCGGCGTAGTCCGGGGCAGGACGATGACCTCGTGGCCTTCCTTGAAAACGGATCTTCGGAATGCGGGTGTCAATTGGGTCAACGAAGAAGTTGTTGAAGATCGCGGCTTAGTCACGAGCCGTGGCCCACAGGATCTCCATGCGTTCAACACGAGGATCATAGGACTATTTGCAGCCGCGGCTCATTCGGACGCAGACCAAGGTGCGCGTACCGCGCGTGCTGCGTGATCGGGCTTGATGCAGCCCGCGACTCGCGTGACGGAGCAGCCAACCGCGGCGGCGTTTGCCATGCGTCGTCCCGGGATATTCGCGGCAGTTACCTCACCGGCAAGTGCGGCATTCTGGGGGGTGATGACTTCGAGATAGCTCGTAACGCCGCCATCGTATCGAGTATTGGAGAGATCGAGCGACCGCGGCGCCGCGTCCACGGCTGAAGCCTGGAGGCCCGCTTGGGTTTCAAGAATTCTCAGTCCCGCCAGGTTGTCTTCAACCTGTTGGAAACTGGTCAGTACGGTCTCACGGCAGGACGCAACATCGGAGTCGTAGGTGGCCCTGGCCTCATCGTTGAGTGCCCGCCTGCGGCCTCCATCAAACAGGGTCTGCACGAGGGAACCTCCAACGGACCACAACGCACCCGGACCTTGAAGCAGGGTGGTGATGCTCCCACTCTCGAAGCGGCCGGCGCCCATAATATTCACAAGTGGGTAATAGGCTGTTCTGGCGAGGCCAACCTGGGCGTTTGCTGATGCCACGCTACGCTCGGTGGCGGCTATATCAGGGCGTCGCTCGAGTAGCTCCGAAGGAACTCCGACCGGAATTGGAGCAGGGGAACGGTGAGCGGTAGCGGAGGAAGCGTGAAATCCGCCGGAGCCTTTCCGATCAACACTGCGGTCGCGTGCTCATACTGAGCTCGGGCTACACCCACATCGACTAACTGGGCGCGAGTGGTTCCAAGGATGGTACGCGCTTGCTCGACCTCGACTTGTGATCCAAGGCCACCCCGATAACGGTCCTCATTGATATTCGGCGTGAGCCGGCTGAGAGACGCCAGCCCGGGAGCGAATCAGACAATAGCAGGCAGAATGATGCGCCGCGGCGGAAAACGGTCCAGCAGGGTACCGATGAGCGGCGATACCAGCGCCACCGTGATCGCGGCCAACGCGAAGGCTCCGCCCATCGCCTCGCGTTTGCAGCCGAAAGCAGCGTGCAGCGGATCGAGAAACAGGCTGAACGTGTATGGGATGATGGGGGCAAAACTCACCATCACGCCGGTGAATGCCGCAGCGAGAACGCCCCAGCCGGCGTAATGCAGTGAGTTTTCTTCGTCGGTGCTACGGAGGGGTAGTGTTCATTCCTTACCTATCCGTCGCGCCATGGTGGCCAGCAGCTTGGGCCGCGCGGACGGGCGCGTCCAAGGGCATTCGGCAATGCAGATGCCACACGATGCAGCTTCGGCGAAATAGGGTATGCATTTGTCAAAATCCACGTACCATCGCTCGACGCCGCGAACGATTTGTTTCTGTGGGGTAATCGCGCCGGGTGGGCACGCTTGCGTGCAAACCTGGCATGTTGCGCAGAATTCGTCTGCGCCGAAGTGTATGGGCCCGGTGGGAACGAGCGGCATATCGGTAGTCACGCCCGCCAGTCGAACGCCTGAACCGAATTTTGGGCTGATCAGCGATCCGTGTTTGCCGAGTTCGCCCAGCCCCGCGGCGATTGCCGGCGGAATGAGCAGCAGAGCGCCAGCCATCGGGCCGGGATATGGATCGGCGTGATAACCCTGCGAACGAATCCAGTTGGCTAGTCCATATGAGGCTCGTGTTCCCCGCGCATACTGATCGCCGACATCGCAGACTCCCACGCCGTTGGTTTCGTCGGAAGGAACTTCGCGGAGGCGTTCGTAGTTATGCGCCAGCGCGAGGATCACCACGTAGGGATGTTCGATGGAGTAGCCTTCAAAGACATACGCAGGCTCCATGCGCGCAATGCCCACATCATCGGCTTCGTGGGCGAGCGCAAACCGTCCTACTTCGGTTGTTAGCTCATCCGCGTTCGCGTCGCGGCGCGTTTCGGCGACAGCAATCGGTTCGGGATACGTGTAGGCGCCCTGAAATGCCTCCGTCGATCCGGGACATCTGCGCGAGTTATTGCGAGCAAGAAGCTGCAGATCGCCCCACGGATGTTGATCCGGCGGATGCCAGAAGAACGGAGAAGCGCGTCGCGGCTTAGTCTCGCCCACACCGTTGATGGAATTGCCGGAGACACGCAACAGCTCGATGGTCTCGGGCTTGGCTTTCCAGGTTCCGCGCCGGGGGCGCCTCGGGTTGGCGGGTTCGGTCATAGCTGTTCTCAGAAACCTTGAGGATAGGGTGAAGGCAGTCCAAAGCCGTTGGCGATGCGATTGAAAGCGGCGAAGGGGGCTGTGATATGTACCGCTTCGGCGACTTGCGCTTCCGTCCAGCCGGCGTCCATCGCCCGTTCTACATCGGTGCGGGTGAGAGCGGCGCGCGGCGCTCTTGCGAATCGTCAACCGGAGGGACCGGAGATGATGATTCATAACTCATATCGCATAACTCGATTCCGTGCGGCGAACGGGAGCATCCGCGCGTTATAAGCGCCGACAGTTGATGTTCCCATTCGCAACCGTCTGTCCACGTGAATGGTCAATACATGAACTTCAACGCAAACTGCACCTGGCGCGGGGCCTCCGCCGCGAGGATATGGTTAAAGGTGGGCGAACTGATATCGCAGTCGGGCAAGCGGAAGTTGGTGCGGTTGAGGATATTAAACATCTCCGAGCGGAATTGGAGTTGCTTTGATTCCGTTAGCTTGAAGTTCTTGAGGGCTGCGAAATCCCAGTCGGCATAGCCGGGCCCGACGTTCACGTTGCGGCCTTCGGTGCCAAACTGCCCTGCGTTCGCTGTGGGATCGAGTCGGTGGAAAGCGCCGGCGTTTAGCCACGCATTCACCGCGCGCGGACCGCTATTGGGAGTCCCGACAAGGTCGGGCCGCTGTGCGGAGAATCCCGTGATCTCCGGGGCGGTTCCTTGCGCCGCAACATCATTGGAGTCGAAGACCGTGAAGGGCGTGCCGCTCATCAGCGTCGCGATCCCAGCGAGCTGCCAGCCGCCCAGCGCGGACTGATACCAGTTCTGCGGATGATTCCAGAATGGAAGCGCCCATTCATAGCTGCCCACGAACCGGTGGCGCGCGTCGAAGAGCGAGGGCCCACGCTCTGCGCCGAGGTTGAATGGATTCTGGGCGAGGTCGTTTTCGCCGGCGACCGGCTTAGCCGCCGATCCGGTGATGTTGAACGAGGAAACGTCGTCGATCGCTTTGGACCACGTGTAGGACGCGAGGAAGGACAGCCCATAGCTGTACCGCTTGCGCAGCGAGGCTTCCAGCGCGTTGTACGACGAGTTGGCGATGCCTGCGATCTCGCCGGTCGAAGAGTACTTGCAACTACCGGGCGGGTCGGTAAGCGTGCAACCGGAATAGAGGCGGCGCTGATCGGCGTTACTGGAATTCGAAACAGGCTGTCCGTTCTCGGTTCCGGGCACGAACACCGCGGGGTTCGCCTCGATGAAGCGCGGCAGGTGTGTGCCCCTGGTTCCGACATATCCGATCTCGAAGAGCCAGTCGGAAGCGAACGAGCGCTGCACGTTCAAATCCCAGTCCTGCGCGTAAGGAAGTGTCAATGTTGGCGACAGGGTGAGGTTGGTGAGTGGCGTGGAGAACGTTCCCGCGGCGGGCGGATGAGAGTTGAACGGGTCAGCAAAGTTCGGCAGGCTTACCTGCGGAGTTCCGAGGAACGGAGGAGCACTGATCGCCGCCTGCAAAGGGCCGCCCTGACCGGTGTAATAGGGTTCGTAAAAGATGCCGTAGGACGAGGTCACGAGCAACTTGCCATCTCCCGCCGGATCCCAGGCGACGCCCACGCGCGGCGCGAAGGCCTTCTTGTCGGTTGGAATCAAGCCTCCGGGCACACCGGGATCGCCCGGATACAACAATCCAGCCGGAGCATTGGGCATGATGCGGGATTGCTTTCCAGGTTCAAACAGTGTTTGCCGATTGTGGATCTCGGTGTACGGTTCGGGCAATTCGTAACGAAGGCCGGCATTGATTGTTATTCGCGAGCTGATCTTGTATGTATCTTGTGCGTAGAGGTATGAGTTGTCGCCGCGAATGCCCCGCGAGAAATCGCCGATACCCTGCAGGAAGACGATGGGCTGCCCGACGAGGAAGCTGGCAAATGCGTCTGTTACCGGGAATGGCACGAACACGAAGAAGCCATTGGTTGCGATCCCCTGAAGGACATTGATCTGCTGACGCTGAATGCCGCCGCCGAATTTCAGATCGTGCTTGCCGCGCACCCAGCTCAATGACCCGGAATAATCGAAGACATTTTCGTAGGTATTGCGCGGGCCAGTGATGGGATCGCCCACCGTCGAATAGCCATTCACTTGTACGAAAGGCGGTCCGGCGGCAACATCGAGGCTGGGCTTGTATTGGAATCCCAGACTGGATGGCGACTGATGATCCTCGTGCTCGCCAAATAGAAACTTGTTGCGGAGGAAGGATAATCGCGCCACTCCGATGAGAGCTGGCGAAAACGTGTGCGTTTCCTGAGCTACGAAGTTCTGCGCCCGCTGGTCTTCGCCTACAGGGAAGCCCGGCACACTGGCGCCGCCCGGCGAAAGGGGGTCCAGCTGGGAGAGCTGATTGAACATGTAGCGGAAGTTCAGCGTATCGTGCGGATCGAGATAATGATCAATCTTTACACCGAACTGATCCGTATTATTGCTTAGTGTTTGGGTTGTTGAGAACAGATTGGTGCCGGCGTTGGGAAGCGGGAAGAAGCCGAGCAGGTTTTTCGAGATTGAGTTGAACTGATATTGTGGCACCTGATTGTTGGGGTAGGGTGCTTTCGCGAAGACGTTGAAAAGCTGTTGTTGCGGGTTGTTGCAGTAGGGGCCCGTCCAGCCCGCCGTGCAGAGTTCGGAGAAGTCGCCGCCACGCTCCTTCACAGATGGCACGGTAGTCAGTTCCGTCCTTCCCTCGCGATTGCGGAAGCCCTCATAAAAACCAAACACGAACGTCTTATCCTTCTTGATCGGCCCACCGAGCGCAGCCCCGAACTGGTTCTGCTTGAGCGGCTCCTTTTTCTGCGCGAAATAATTGTTTGCGTCGAATGCGTCGTTGCGCAGGAACTCCCACAACGTGCCGTGAACCCGGTTCGTACCTGAGCGCGTGATAAGGTTCGTGGTCGATCCTAGCGCGCCGCCGAACTCGGCATTCGCGCTGTGCGTGAGGATACGGAACTCGGCGATCGCGTCCACTGGTGGCTTCAGGATGAATCCGCCGTCAATGCCATTGAAGTTATTGGCGCCGTCGATCAGAAAATTGTTGGACTCAGGACGCTGACCGTTGACCGCATACGCCTGACCATTGCGCAGCGACCCGCCTGCTTCGGCTATACCCGGGGTCAACGGCACGACTCCAGGCTGCAACAGGCCAAGCTGCGAAAAGTTGCGCCCGTTCAGCGGCAACTCCTCCAACTCGCGCTGTTGCACAACCTTGCCCAAGCTGGTGACAGTTGGCTCAATCAGCGCGGCGTCGGCGCTCACGACCACCTGCACTTTTTCCGATCCTATGGCAAGGTGCGGCGAGACCGAAGCGGTCTCATTCACGTTTAACGTGATGCCATCCTGAACGTATTCCTCGAAGCTTTTGTCGCTGACGCGCAGGCTGTAATGCCCGACCGGGAGTTCCAGAAGAACGTAGTTGCCGTTGCGGTCTGTGGTGGCCGTGCGCGACAGCCCCGTCTCGGCCTGCCGCGCTGTAACGTTTGCGCCGCGGATGACGGCGCCGGTTGGATCCGTCACCGTGCCACGAATGTTTCCCGTGATTTGTTGTGCAGACAGGCTGAGGCAGGAGAGTGCTGCAAACGCCAGCACATTGCGAATCGTGTTCATGTTGTTGTCGGCCTCTCCGAAATGACTTAGGGCTACAAACAGGGTCACGTCGTGCTTTGCGTGACATCGTGTCAACATCGTTGGCCATAGGGATGTGCCAGAAGATCTGCCGCATCACCGATGGCTGCGTGAGCTAGAGAATGCTGGCGGGGACCGCCAGGTGCAGGCTCGGCCCACGTTCAGGGGATGAGATCGTCTGACGGGCTGCCCGAACGAACAATAGTTGCTGGATTGCTGCATTGTCCTGCATCTGGAGGTTGGGAACTTACTCCACCGTTTGGTCGAGCCACTCCCCGCGAACCGATGCGGTCGGCCAATTTTGGGCACAAAGGGATTCGACCCCGGAAAAATGGTTGAACATGCACCAGAACATGCGCTAAATCGCGGCGTCCCGATGCGATTCATCCCGTGCACTAGGCATGAAAGGGGGGCTCCCCAGTTGATTTACAACATGGCGAATTTTGCCACTTTAACACCCTGATTTGGAAGTGTCGTAGACTTGCTCAAGCGCGTGCGCGGTCATACGCTCTGACCGTCTATTCGGTCCCGATGAGCGGTTTGGCGATTTACCGCTAAACTCGGTTCGTTCCTGCGAGAAGGGCACTCCTTGGTATCTATTCAGCTACTCATGGTCTAATTGCGGGCCGGCCGCCTTCATTCTTGATTTCCCAGGAATAGCGTCTCGAGACCGACAGTTGACCGGCCAAATTCGCAGCTTTGCTTGCGCCTAGCAAAGAATCGAAACGGTTCGGCGTCAGTTTCAATGCAGCCTGATAGGCAAGAAGAGCGTCTGCCGGCCTGTTCATCTGCAAAAGCATATCCCCCAACATCTCGCCCGTAGGCCTCGGAAGAATGTCCGCATAATACATTGGATGATCGCGCTCAAAATCGGCCATACTGCGCAATTTCGCCACTGCTTCTTGTTGCTTTCCCTCTGAAAAGAGGGTCCATGCTTCCGCTTCAGCGAGGCCGACGCCATGAATATCGCCCCATCCATGAGACTTATTCCACGCCGTCTCTGAGCCGCGGTATTTATCCAAAGCCGCTCTCGCTCGGATTGGGTCCCCGGAGCGCGCCGCCCCGACAGCTTCGATCCAGTATGCATCGAAGTTTTCCTCGAAGGCGGAGCCCGGTGGCGGCTCTAACTTTGTGGCATCTCGCCAGTCGTGCGTTTCCACATCGTAGTAAATTCTCGCATCGACCGAAAGCCAAAGGTCGGGCTGCTTCTGGTCCTGAGCGAGCGCAGTAATCTCATCGATGACAGCTTTCGCCTTCTGGTCGTCTCCTAGTTGAAGTGCGGCATATTCGATGTTGTTAAGGGCGTGAAACTCGTCGCCCATCCCATCACGACCGGCTTTAACCCACTCTGATGCAACTCGCGCTGAGGCTTCATTCGTCGAGATGGAATCCTGCCACAGTCCGAGGCGATTAAAGATATGCGAAGGCATATGGAGCGCGTGGGGAGAGTCGGGAGCGATAGCCGCATACTTGCGTGCCGCTGGCAGAGCCACGAAGGCGAGCTCGGCGGTATCTGCGGCGTGGATGATGTAGTGGGCAGCTCCGGGATTGTTGGGGTATCTGTCGAAAATCGGGAGAAAGATCGCCAATGCCGTGCGACGCTGCTCTATGCCTTTTTGTCCGGATCCTGCAGTCCAGGTGAGGCCAAGACCATACAGAAGACTGGCGTTGATATCGTCGGGGTACTTGCTCCGAAGCTCGCGCATGCGACCGAGGTAATCATCCCATCGCTTCGTTCCTGGCTCGGCTGTATAGCCTTCATACATTGCTTTGACTGCGTTAACGTACATCTGTTCCCGTTCTGTTCCGGCCTTCACTGTGAGCCACGGCTGTAGCTCTGCCCATCCTTTTGCAAGATCTTTGTGGGGTGCATTTGCTCCTGCCCGCTCGGTAGTGGAAAGAGCCACGCCCCAGGCCGCTATGACACACTTTGGATCTTCTTTCTCTACTTCGCGGAAGGCGGCCTCGGCTTCCTTGAACTCAAAAGAATGCAAGAGGGCAACTCCGGAATCGAACGCGTGCTGCGTGCTCGAATTACAAGAAGTAGGAAAGTGAACGTCGCCCAGGGCCTGGAGCGCATGAAGAGAGTAGCTTGTGGACGCGAAGAAAATCCCCGTAAGGAGCGGGGTAAATACGCGCGAGGACATGCGGCTCTCCTGACAAAAGAGTTTGTAGCCGAAGAGGCCCGGACCTGTCCATCGTTGAGCCGACGTCGATGAAGTCTAAGGCGCGAGGATCAGCGTCTTGAGATCAGCCTGCGCCGCTTCGTGCAGCATGGGTTGCCACGGAGCCTTGCGCGTATTCTCTAGTTCGGCTTCCTCCGCAACATGCAGCGGCATTTTGCATTGTTCGCCTGAGGCGGTTTGTCGTGAGTCTCCTCGAGTAGAGTTCCGTCTGACTGACGCATAATCTCTCAACACAGTTAACGCCATCTTTCATCCGCTTGCGGCTTGGGTTCCTCGCCTCGTTCCTGGGCGAGGGTCAGGTAATCGACCTATCCCATCGCGCCGCCGCCGTAATATGTAGCTGGATTGTCGGCGTTGAGGTGAGCGCGCCTGCGGAATCGCTCTGGCAAATCAGGGTTGGCCAGGAATTTGCGTCCAAAGGCAATCAAGTCGGCTCTGCCCATTGGTGTACTCCGTAGTCGGGGTATTTTGTTGGCAAACCGAGTCTGAAACAAAGCCGTGCGGCTTGCAGCGACGGCGAGTCTCCAGCCTCTTTGCTACCTTAGTGCGCACATGAGGCGTCCACAACTGTTCGTGCGCATAAAGCCAGCCTAGGAAGAACGGCGAATGTAAAACGTTACCGTAAGTCGGGTCTGCCCTACGACCTTCGTATTAGGGCGATGCCGCACATCACACCAGCCAGACACTGTTCGCGCCAAGGGTGTCGCGGGGTTTTTCTGTGACAAACAACCTGCGGGTAGGCCCGGGACAGGTGCCTTTCGCTAAAGCAATTGGTTGAAGATCGCGAACGCCCGGTCCCACATTTCTGTTGCCGGGTGGCTCACTTCGAAGGTCGATGACTTTGAAGGCGCGCGCCACCGCGAGGCTCAATCCGCCCGCGATGGGCAAGGGGGCCTTTATGGAGTGCGATTCGTCTGTCCTCCTCGCCTCGAACGTCTTTCTTGACATCCTATGGAGTGATTGCAGGGATCACCGCTCTTCGGGGGCGACGGATCAAAAGGAGAATGACAGATGAAACCGAAGTGTGTGTTGGTCGCCGGGGCCTATGGAGTCATTGGAAGTCGGGCTGCGCAGCACTTTGCCGCGCAGCCCGACACGACCGTCATCGGGCTTTCGCGCAGAACCGGCGTCCAGCTGGAAGGAGTGCGGCTGATCCAGATCGATCTACTCGAACCGCACGATGTCAGATCGAAGCTGGGCTTCCTGAACGAGGTGACACATATCGTTTTTGGCGCGTACATCGAGAAGCCTACGGCACGCGAGAAGAGTCAGGTGAATGTTGCCATTCTGCGCAATCTTCTTGATGTCGTGGAAGCGACGTCGCCAAGGCTTGAACATGTCGCGTTCTACCAGGGTGGAAAGGCTTACGGCGCCGACCTCGGTCCGTTCAAGACACCAGCACGGGAAGACGATCCGAGATTGATGCCTCCGAACTTTTATTACGATCAGGAGGATTTTCTGCGTGCGCGGCAAAAGGATGCGAAGTGGAACTTCACGGCCCTTCGACCGGAGGCGGTAATGGGCTTCGCCGTCGGCAATCCGATGAATCTGCTGATGGTCATTGCGGTATACGCGACGATCTCGAAGGAGCTTGGAATTCCGCTTCGTTTTCCTGGAACTGAGGCGGCGTATCGAGCACTCTACCAGGTGACGTCCGCGGACATCCTCGCCAGGGCAACTGACTGGGCAGGTTCCACACCGGCAGCAGCAAACGAGATCTTCAACATCACGAATGGAGATTACTTCCGCTGGCAACATATGTGGCCGCGCATCGCGAAGGCATTTCACATGGAAGTCTCCGATCCAGTACCAACACCTCTCACGAGCTACATGACCGACAAGGCTGCTTTGTGGGAGGAGATCGTTCGCAAGCACAATCTGCAACAAATACCCTATGAGCACCTCGTTTCCTGGAGTTTCGGCGATTTTATCTTCAATAGCGGTTTCGACAATATCAGCAGCACGATCAAAGCTCGAAGGGCCGGATTTCAGGATTGTATCGATACAGAAGATATGTTCCTTGACCTGTTCGAAGAGCTGCGCCGAAACAGGGTTATTCCTGATCTGGCATAGCCCTGATCGGCAACCCCGAGCCCGCATGCGCGTTTAATCTAATGGCATCGTTAACCAGAGAGCCCACTGATCTCGTGAATGTCAAAGGCAGTGCCGCCAGTGCTTGCGCCGCCGGGAATAAAGCACTCTTACCATTTCAGTCCCCGTGGTACAGGCCGACTGCCTTTCGTTGGCTTCACGAGTTCGACTCGCAGGCGGTGCCACCTACACAGGCCTAAGGAGCGGTCATGCGGAACAGTCACAGCAGGAATTGCGCTGCGGTTCTGACCGGGAGAGGGCGCATGCGCCAAGATTCCTGCTGCCCGTTCTGAGCGCAGCTCTGCAACCGTGGGCTTCTTCACTGCGGAATCAGCGGCATGTTTGGGCACAGCGCATTCCATCCGGCTGATTAGCTTACTAGCGGAACGTCGTTTTGCCTGGAATCCACGACTCAAACAGGATCAGGCAAAAGATCGGCAGGATCAGGAAAGACTCTGTCGGCCCAAAAGGACTATTTCTGGACGTGGAGGTATTCCCCCACACGAGATCCCTTATGACAGAGAAGCCAAAACAACCCGGTCAAACCTCCCGACAGGTCTGGAGCGCCGTCGGCTCGATGTCACTCTGCGTGGCCTTGCTTATTGCATCGGAGTTCATGCCCGTCAGTCTGCTCACGCCGATCGCTCACGACCTGCACGCAACCGAGGGCATGGCCGGCCAGGCCATCTCGATCTCCGGCCTGTTTGCAGTGGGAATGAGCTTGTTCATTGCCGCAATCGCCGGCCGGTTCGACCGACGCCACGTGCTGATGGCGTTGACGGCAGTCATGCTGACCTCCCTGGTTCTGATTGCGGAAGCTCCCAATTTCCTCGTGCTTATGGCGGCCCGGGCGCTTCTGGGCCTGGTCATCGGCGGCTTCTGGTCGCTCGCCACCGCGACAGTCATGCGGCTGGTCCCACCGCAATCCGTCCCGAAGGCCCTGGGCATCGTGTACACGGGAAACGCGATCGCGACGGCGTTCGCGGCGCCGATGGGCAGCTATCTCGGCGGCATCATCGGATGGCGCGGCGTGTTCTGGGCCCTCGTGCCCATCGCAGTGGCGGCGCTCGTCTGGCAGTGGATCAGTCTGCCCGCACTTCCCGCGCAAGCGCCCAATCCGGTTTCAAAGGTGTTCGCGCTCCTCAAACGGCGCAACGTTCTGTTCGCCATGGTGGGAGTGATGTTGACCTTCGCGGGAGCGTTCGCAACTTTTACTTACCTCAGGCCATTTCTTGAAACCTATACCCACGTCACTGTCCCACAACTTTCACTGTTGTTGCTCGGGCTCGGCCTGGCGGGGTTTGCCGGCACTTACGGGGCAAGCGTGCTGCTGCGCCGCCACCTTTACCTTCTGATCATGTCTCTGCCGCTGATTCTGGCGGCGGTCACCGTGGCGCTCCTTGCAGTGCGGTTTCAAATATGGGCCGTCGCTGTCGCAATGATCGCGTGGGGCGCCATCAACTCGGCGATTCCGGTCTGCTGGTCCAACTGGCTTGCAAAGGGCATCAGCGACGAGCCGGAGAGCGGCGGCGGCCTCATGGTCGGAGCCATCCAGTTGTCCATCATGCTGGGCGGCGCATTCGGAGGGCTGCTTCTCGACCACATCTCGGTTGCCGCAACCTTCATTGGCGGCTCCGTTCTGCTCATCTTCGCTTCGCTCGTAGTCGGAATGGGGCCGCGCATCCAACCGAGCACCTCTGGGAACCATCCAACCCGCTCTGACCTCAGCGGTCTGCCTGGCAGCTCCCGGGTGTGTTGCGATTCCGCAGACTGAACGAAGGGAAACCCGATTAAACCCTCACCAGGAGAGGATCATGAACGGAACAGTTCTGTACGGGCCGCGCGACATCCGCTTCGAGGATCGCCCAGACCCGAAGATCGAAAAACCCACCGACGCCATCATCCGCATCGCGGTTACCTGCGTCTGCGGTTCTGACCTTTGGCCGTACCGCGGCATTCAGAAGATTGCCCAACCCACCCCCATGGGCCACGAGTACTGCGGCATTGTCGAAGAAGTCGGCAGCGCAGTGAAGACAGTCAAGCCCGGACAGTTCGTCATAGGCTCCTTCTGCATCTCTGACAACACCTGCCCCAATTGCCGTAACGGCTACCAGTCCGGATGCGTGAATCTCGAGTTCATGAGCAGGGCGCAAGCGCCTTACCTGCGCGTCCCATGGGCCGATGGCACGCTCGTGCCCACTCCTGACATGCCTTCTGACGATCTGCTACCCAGCCTGCTCAGCGTCTCCGATGTTCTGGGAACGGGATGGTTCGCAGCCGATGCGGCGAACGTAAAGCCGGGCTCGACCGCCGTTGTTGTCGGAGACGGCGCGGTGGGCTTGTTGGGCGTACTCTCAGCCAAACAGATGGGCGCCGAGAGAATCGTCGCGATGAGCCGCCATGAGAAACGCCAGCAGCTCGCCCGCGAGTTTGGCGCGACCGACATCGTGACCGAGCGCGGTGATGAGGGTGTCGCGCGCATCAAGGACATGACCAACGGCATTGGCGCAGATTCAGTGCTCGAGTGCGTCGGCACCGAAGAATCCATGATGCAGGCGATTCTATCCACGCGCCCGGGCGGTTCAATCGGTTATGTCGGCGTGCCGCACGGAATGAAACTCGACGTGTTCCCAGTCTTCTTCCATCTCGTTCGTCTCCATGGCGGTCCGGCTCCGGTGCGCCGATACTTACCCGATCTGATCAAGCTCGTCTGGGAAGGGAAGATCAATCCCGGCAAGGTCTTCGATCTGACTCTCCCGCTGGACCAAGTGCCGGAAGCGTACCGCGCCATGGACGAACGCCGCGCGATCAAGGCTTTGCTGCGGCCATGAAGATCCCGGGCGCCGACACAGAAGTGTGCAGCCAGCCGCGCATCCGGCTCAGTCTTCCGCCGTGCGACGCCGTACTTTTCTCATTGGAACTGCAACGCTGTACCTACATTGCCATTCAGAAGAGAAAGGATGGCAAGAGGGTGGACTGGATGGCGCATGTCTCTGACGAACAATATCGGAAAGCTTGAAATATGAGTCGCGTCTTCATTACGGGCAGCACGGATGGCCTGGGTCTGGCCGCAGCACGGACGCTCATCGCGGAGGGCCACACGGTTCTGTTGCATGCGCGCTCGCGAACCCGTGCCGATGACCTCAGCGGTCTAGCGTCGCATTCTCTCGGAGTTGTGATCGGCGACCTCAGCAGTGCTGCCGAGACCCACAAACTCGCTGAACAGGTCAACGACGTCGGACGAATGGATGCTGTCATCCACAACGCCGGAGTCTACCGCGTACCTACCCGCAGCGCGACAGCCGAAGGTCACGCGAAAACTCTCGTGGTGAACACGCTTGCGCCTTACATCCTCACGACACAGATCGAGCGCCCTGGCCGCCTGATCTATCTCAGCAGCGGCATGCATCGCAGCGGAAGCCCTTCACTACGTGACATTGACTGGGTTGAGCGGCGTTGGGATCAGACGCAGGCTTATTGCGACAGCAAACTCTACGTCACAGCGCTTGCGTTTGCAGTGGCTCGGCTGTGGCCTGAAGTTCTGAGCAACGCTGTGGATCCGGGATGGGTGCCTACGAAAATGGGCGGCGCCGGCGCAACAGACGACCTTGAAGGAGGGCATCTTACCCAGACCTGGCTTGCGGTCAGCGATGATCCTGCCGCCATGGTGAGTGGCCGATATTGGCATCATCGCCGCGTGCAAACCCCGGCGGCCGCAGTGGCCGATACCGGATTTCAGGAGCGGCTCATCGCAAAGCTGGCGGAGTTGACCGGCATCAGGCTGCTTTAGGCATAGGGCACACGCTGCGGACCCGATGCTGCACAATCAGCCTGAGAATCCTCCGTCGAACTTGCGATAAAGCGGATCATCATCGCTGTGCACAGAAGGGCTTTAGCCGCGCCATCGATTGGATCTCATCGATGAGCACGTCATCCCCAATCTCTCGGAGCCTTCTTTGAGCTATTTGTGTGGGGGATCGTGCATCGTACACGGTGAAGACACGTGGGGCAGAGGTAAGCGTTGAGCCAACTTACGTGGGGCACGCTCTTCGCCGGAAGAGTCGCAGTATTTCCGGGCATCAAAAACCAGGGAACGGAAACGGTGCAGTTGCTGAGCCGGCACGACATGATCTATTCAGTGGGGGGAGTGATGCGGCCTGTTTGCAACAGTCGAGAAGTACTCCCGGTATCTCATTTCCCACCCAGCTGAGAGTTCGCGACCACGAAGCTCAGTCCACTGTGGTTTTGCGGTGGGTCAGGGTTCGGTCCGAAGCAGAGGCACGTTCGGCGACACGCATTCCAAGGAAATGCGCAGCTCTCTAGGTACTGTGGTGCTACGGATGAAATGAAAATCCAGCGGGCAAAGCGGCCTCAAGATTAATTCGTTTTCGAGTGACAGGGTGGATGAATTCCAAGTATTGGGCGTGCAGGAGATATCCTCCATCGCCGGGAAGACCGGGGCAATATTCGACAGGGAGGCCGCTGGAGCCGTAGAGAGGATCGCCAACAAGGGGATGGCCAATGGATGCCAAGTGGATTCTGATTTGATGAGGGCGACCCGAGTGAAGCGTTACCTCAAATGTTGTGGTGCTTGTGCTGCCTGCGATTACCTTTGCGGATGAGTGAGACGGTTTGCCGGCAGGATTGGCGGCCCAAACGGAGCCGAGGCGCGGGTGCGGTACCCGGCCGATGGGTGTGCGGATTTCGTACGCGTCGTGCTCCGCGACATTTTGAGCCAGGGCTCGGTAGCGTTTTCGAACGTCGGGCGTGTTCCACTCTGCCTGTAGCTTGGAGGCTGCGTACGGTGTTTTGGCGAAGAGAACGATGCCGGAGGTGGCTCGGCCCAGCCGGTGGACGGGATTTGCGCCTGGGGTATGCTTTTGGACGATGCGAAGGAGAGTGTTTTCCATGAATCCGCTGCCGGGAAGAGTGGGCAGCCCGCCGGGCTTGTTCACGACCAACAGGTGGGGATCGTCGAACAGGATTTCAAAGTGCTGCGGCGTATCCGGCTCGATCCAAGGGGGACGGTTCCAGACAACCGTTTGGCCTGCAGCAAGCAATTCTCTTCCTGTGGCGGTGATGCCGTTGAGAGTGACTTCGCCATTATTCAGGTTCTGTTGCCAGGTTTCCTGGGTTGAGTGGGGATAGAGACTTGCCAAGTGGAAGAGCAGGCTTTGTCCACGGTGTTTGCTGCCGATGATCGTGGTGTAAGCATAGCCTCGGTTGAGCATCTAGCTTGAGTCTAGGCTATTTCCATAAGTGCGATGGAACGCCCTCGGGCCGGTGATCCATGAACGAATGGCAAAGCCTAATCGACCAGGTACTCATTGCGCCCGAACCGGCTTTCGGGCGTATGACCACCAATTGGAGACAACTGCGGGGGCCTTAGCCCATTGAAGATTGAGCTGAAACGGACGAGGCTGCCGGACCGGCTCGAAGTGTCCGGAATGCCGACCACCCTCGATGAATGCCAAAAATCGGCTTGACATTTACGTTCGACGGCCTTACCGGAATAACCGAAACCGACATTGATTTCGCAGTCGCCGGCGACACGCTAACGGCGCGATTAGAATGCAGAACTGATGCAGAAATTACGGCTCAGCACTCAGACAGCGCGCGTGACTCGGTGTCCACCCTGTTGACTGTCCACGGTGGCCTGAGACACGCGAAGTCAATATGACAGTTCAGCGCTTCCCCGCTGACTCGCAACCCGCGGGCAAGAAAGGAATTCATAATGCTCTGCAGCCTAGAAGTACAACTCGCTCCGGAAGGCGGCTATCTGCTGCGCGTAAGCGGGAACACTGCTGTGGGTCGATCGGGCACCGGGGGGCGGGATGCGAAGCACTACCCGACTGCAGAAGCCTTGTTGAACGAACTCGACGCATTTGGACTCGGCAAAGATGTGGTTGGGGCTGCCGCAAGCGCGTTAAGCAATCCAGACTCCCGCAAGCGCTTCGTCAAGTTCGCGGAGAAGGTCCAAATACCTTTTGAGGTGCTGGAGCGCGCAGATATTAGTCTTTTCGATTGACTGAGCGGCGAGAACAAAGGAGAGGTATGATGGACGGCCAAGATCAGACCCTGGCGAAAGTCTCGTTTGCCGATGATACGCCCATATGGGCGAGTTCACAGGCAGAATGGCAAATTTCGGCGTGACCTAGTGGGGACCTCCTGCTCAGAACGAGGGTTCTGCCGGCCTAAACCGCTCAATGAGCGCGTTGCCCTGTACTCGTCAGGCGAACTTTGGTTGTTGTTTGTTGCTGCTGTGCTTGGCGGATGCGCCAAACAAATCTGGCTGCTCCGGGACCGCTGCGCCGTCAGCCCGTGGATTCGATGCGCCGAAGTTCGTTCCGGTTGTGCTGTCATGAAGGATTGCCTGGCCATGCCCTATCAGTGACGTGTAATCGGAATGCATTTGCAGTACATGTCCTATCCTATCCAGTGCTTCGAGGGTGGCTGGCGTCACTCGCGATTCGAGCACGATGCGGCAGCCGAGCTGCTCGCGATCGTTGAAACGCAGTTCTTCCATCGCGGCCTGAATCATTGGAACCCGATCGCGCAGGCTCAACAGCTCAGGGGGACGTAAGCTGCGAATAAAGCGATTTATTTTATGTTGCTTGAGCAGCTCGGGAATGGGTATAGTCGAGAGTTCCGCGGACCTTAGCGGCAAGTGGGCGCGGACATCCTGAGGCAATTCGAATGAGGTATCCAGAGATCGGAACCCTCGTGCTCGTAGCATGTTCAATTGCGGCACAAGCACAATCTGAATTATCGAACCGCTGCTCCGGCCTGAAGAGCGCAACGCTCACCGGAGTGGAGATCACGGAGTCCGAGCCGGTGCCGGCGGGGAAAACCATTGCTCCTGCCTACCCAGGGGCATCGGCCGTCGGGCCCCTCCCCGCGCATTGCCGTGTTGACGGCATGATCAATCGCCGCAAGGGAGTCGATGGGGTGGAGTACGGGATCGGATTTTCTGTCGCCCTTCCGGAACCGAACGCCTGGAACGGCGACTTCATGATGCAGGGCGGCGGGGGCGGCAACGGCGTAGTGGCATACCCGACCGGGGCAAATTACACAGGAGACAAGCCGGCGCTCTCGCGCGGCTTCGCTATTGCGAGCACAGACTCCGGACATAAGGCAAGGACCGGCGGCTTCGATTTCACGTTCATGCGCGACCAGCAGGCTTATCTCGACTTCGCGTACATGGCAAACGCCGAAGTCGCGGGAGTCGCCAAGCAAATCATCGACCGCTATTACGAGAAGCCTGCGGCGTACTCCTATTTCGTCGGGTGCTCCACTGGCGGGCGAGAGGGTATGATCCTGTCGCAGCGCTTCCCGAAGGTGTTCAACGGGATTGTCTCAGGCGATCCGGCGATGCGTACGGGCCTGTCAAACCTCGCGATTGCACAGTGGATTCCGGTGGCCTATAACCAGGCGTCACCAAAGGACGCCTCGGGTAAGCCGGAGATCGACAAGTTTCTTACGGACGCGGATCGCAAGGTCTTCATGGACGGCCTGATGAAGCAATGCGACGCGCGCGATGGCGTCGCCGACGGGATGATCTTCGATGTCATAGGGTGCGACTTCGATCCTGCGGTGCTCGCATGCAAGTCCGGGCAGGCCGACCAATGCATCGCGCCTGAAAAAATCGCGGCGATCAAGAAGGCGTTTGCAGGGCCAAGGAATGCTTACGGGACACAGGTCTACCCTGGCTTTCTCTACGACGCAGGTATTGCTTCGACCAGCGGCATACCGGGCTTGCTGACGCTGAGCAAGAATGGCCTGTTCGGCCCTTACACCACGGCTACTGAACTCGACGTCGATGCCGCGGCGTTGCACGCATCTGATCCGCTGGTTGAGCCGGCGTCAACAAACCTGTCCACGTTCTCGGAGAATGGCGGGAAGTTGATCTTCTTCCACGGAGACAGCGATCCGTGGTTTTCACCGCTCGACACGCTTGGATACTACAGGTCGCTGGCCGCGACAAACGGCGGAGCAGGCAAGGTGGCCGAGTGGAGCCGGATGTTCCTGGTTCCGGGAATGGCTCACTGCGGAGGAGGCCCCTCTCTGGACCACTTCGATATGCTCGGCGCACTTGTTGATTGGGTTGAGAAGGGCGCGGCGCCCGAATCAGTGATTGCCGCCGGTGCGGCGTTTCCCGGACGCAGCCGCCCGCTATGCGCCTATCCCAAGCACGCGCAGTACACCGGAAGCGGGAACACGCAGGACGCGCGGAACTTCCACTGCCGGTGAAGATCCGCAGCGACCGCGAAAGACGACCGTACAGGCGTTGTCGTTCTTCGCGGGCACTGCTTCGAAGGTTTGTTCTAAGAACGCGGTTGGAAGTACGAAGGAGACTTGAATGATGCGATCAAGCGGAGGAGTCCTACGCGCGGTTTTTGCTTTCGGCGCGCTATGCATCGGGCCGGGCGTTCATGCGCAGCAAGCACCTCAGCAACCGACCGCACAGGCGCCAAGGCCGGCAATGCAAATGCCTGCTCCCACACCCAACGACACGTTGAAGTCGGTCGAGGTGGAGCCCGATCGTCATGTCCGGTTTCGTATCTGGGCGCCGAACGCCACTGAAGTCAAGCTGCATGCCGAGGGCCCGGAGGCCACGCCGGGAATTACTCCGGAAGAGACCGGCAAGTACATGGCCGGCGTGCCTTTGACGAAGGGGGAGCAGGGCGTCTGGGAAGCGACGATGGGTCCGATTGAGCCCGGGGTCTATCGCTACACATTCACAGTGGATGGGGTAAGCACAACGGACCCGCGGAATCCGCTCACCTCGCAGTCACTGACCCACGCGTCCAGCATGTACGAGGTCCCGGGCGCGGACTTCACGGAGTACAAGGCGGGCGTGCCCCACGGCGCAATCGCAACGGTCTACTATGACTCGTCTGCCACAGGTGGCGAACGCCGCATGCACGTTTACACGCCGCCGGGCTATGAGAATGGCGGCGCGAGATTGCCTGTACTCTACCTGCTTCACGGGGGAGGAGATTCTGATGATTCGTGGCCAACTGTCGGACGCGCGGGCGCAATTCTTGATAACTTGATCGCCAGCGGGAAGGCGGTTCCGATGCTGATCGTGATGCCCGCAGGGCACGTCTCGACGGAGTTCCGTTTGACGCCGGGCGTGCGCATGGGCCACGACGCCTTCAATGATGACCTGGTAAAGGTGGTGATGCCGTACGTCGACGCGCACTACCGGACCATCGCCGACCGCGACCACCGTGCCATTGCGGGGCTGTCTATGGGCGGCCTGCAGACACTGAATATCGCGCTCGACGACTCAGCGGATTTCGCTTACGTCGGCGTGTTCAGCTCCGGATGGTTCCCAAATTCAATCAAGGAAGAGCAGGACACGGACGTGGCGCAGTATCGTGCGTCGGGCAAGCCGTTTCGCTTGTTCTGGGTGGATGCGGGCAAGTACGACATCGCGCTTCAGAATAGCCATGCCACGGTTGCGGTCCTGAGGGACGCGGGCATCAAGGTAGAGGAGCACGAGAGCGGCGGCTTCCACGCATGGCCCAACTGGAGAGACTATCTGCATCAATTCGCGGCGCTGGTCTTCAAGTCGCCGGAGGCCCAGTAGGTGCTCAGACTCATTTGGAGAAGAAGCATGAAAACAAGCATGACCAGAATCATCGAGGGCATTGCCGCCTGCGGCGGAGCGCTGCTGCTTGCCTCATCGCTACACGTTGCATTTGCTCAGGAAACCGAAAATCTCCCTTACTTGAATCCGCAGCTGTCCCCGGACCAGCGTGCCACCGACCTGGTGCATCGCATGACGCTGGCGGAAAAAGCGACGCAGATGCAAAACAACTCGGCCGCCGTGCCTCGGCTGAATGTACCCGCGTATCAGTGGTGGAGTGAGGCTCTGCATGGGGTAATCAACCAGGGTGTGACGGAATATCCCGAGCCGGTCGGCCTGGCGGCAAGCTTCGACGCACCGGGCATCCACACCATGGCCGCGCAGATCGGCATTGAAGGCCGCATCAAGCACGTGCAGAACCAGCGCGAAGGACACACCGGCATCATGGGCGGGCTCGACTTCTGGTCGCCCAACCTCAACATCTTCCGCGATCCGCGATGGGGCCGCGGGCAGGAGACATACGGCGAGGACCCGTTCCTCACCGGCCGCATGGGTGTTGCGTACGTCACCGGCCTGCAGGGCGATAACCCCAAGTACTATCTCGCAATTGCCACTCCCAAGCACTTCGCCGTGCACAGTGGACCAGAGCCAAGCCGTCACTTCGCAGATGTCGACGTGAGCAAGCACGACGAAGTAGACACGTACGAGCCGGCCTTCCGCGCCGCCGTGGTCGATGGCAAAGCGGGATCCGTGATGTGCGCTTACAACGCCATCAACGGCGAGCCGGCCTGCGCCAACCAATACCTTCTTCAGGATCAGCTTCGCGGAAAGTGGGGCTTCCAGGGGTACGTTGTCTCCGATTGCGATGCAGTTCGCGACGTAGCGGCAAATCATCGGTACCGCCCCACGCAAGCCCAGGGTGCCGCAATCTCTGTCCTGCGCGGCATGGACAACGAGTGCGTTACCTTCACCTCTCGTTTCGGAGAACCAGTCGAAAAGGCATACATCGATGCGGTGCAGCAGGGATACCTGCCCGAGCACGTGCTCGACACCGCGCTCATTCGTCTCTTTACCGCGCGTATCAAGCTCGGCATGTTCGATCCCACTGACACGGTTCCGTACGCGAAGATCGATGAGAAGGAACTCGATAGCGAAGCACACCGCGCCCATGCACGCAAGCTGGCAAACGAGTCCATGGTGCTGCTCAAGAATGACGGACTTCTACCGCTGAAACCTGAGATCAAGAAGATTGCCGTCGTCGGTCCACTAGCGGATCAGACTCGGCCGCTGATCGGCAACTATGCCGGCCAGCCAACGCACATCGTCTCCGTTCTCGAGGGCCTGCATGCGGAGTTCCCCAATGCAACCATCACTTACGTTCCGGGAACGCAATTTCTGCGGGCGGATGGAAAGCCGGTGCCCGACGCGTTGTTGACCACTGCTGATGGCAAACCCGGGCTAAAGGCTGAATACAGCGAAGGGCGCATGTCTCCCGGTTCGAAGACCACGCCGATCCTCACGCGTACTGAAACGAACGTGAATCTCAGCGAGAGCAATTTGCCCAAGGAAGTTGCCGGGAAGAAAGCATATGGCGTGCAGTGGACAGGAACGCTGACTCCCTCTGAATCCGGCGATTATCAGCTCGGTGTTCGCTGCCGCGGGTTCTGCCGGCTCACCGTAGATGACAAGCAGGTGGCAGCCGCATTCGGCGGGGGCGAAGAGATGTCTTCCGGTATGGGTCGCGTTCACCTGGAGAAGGGCCGTAAAGCGACGGTCAGCATAAGCTACGGCACACAAAACAGCAAGCCTCATGCAGAGCTGATCTGGAACAAGGCGCAGGCTGGTGTTTCGCCCGAGGCAATCACCGCGGCCAAGTCCGCTGATGCGATTATCGCGGTCGTAGGCATCACCAGCCAGCTCGAAGGCGAGGAGATGCCCGTCAGCGAACCGGGCTTCCTGGGCGGAGACCGCACCAGCATCGATTTGCCGCAGCCGGAGGAAGACCTGGTGGAAGCAGTGGGGGCGACGGGCAAGCCGCTGGCGGTTGTTCTGATGAACGGCAGCGCGCTGGCCGTGAACTGGATCAATGAACACGCCAATGCGATCGTGGAAGCCTGGTACCCCGGCGAAGAGGGCGGAGCCGCCGTGGCCGAGACGCTGAGCGGCAAAAACAATCCTGCGGGCAGGCTGCCGGTCACGTTCTACAAGGGTGTGGATCAGTTGCCGAACTTCGAGGATTACGGCATGGCGAATCGTACGTATCGCTATTTCACCGGAAAGCCGCTTTATCCGTTTGGTTACGGACTGAGCTATACCAATTTCAGTTACAGCGATCTCAGTATCTCAACACAGGCCGTTGCTGCTGGACAGCCGGTTGGTGCGGATGTGACCGTGACGAACACCGGCAAGCTGGCGGGCGACGAGGTTGTTCAACTCTATTTGAAATTTCCAGATATCAAGGGAGCGCCGCGGATCGCGCTTCGGGGATTCGAGCGCGTGCATCTCGAGGCAGGCGCCAGTCAGAAGGTGCACTTTGAACTGAAGCCTCGCGACATGGGGATGGTGACAGAGGATGGGGATCCGATCATTGCGCAAGGGGAGTACACGATGAGCATTGGCGGCGGGCAACCGGATACGGGAGCGCCTGTTGCAACGGGCAAATTCCACGTCGATGGGCAATACGCGCTGACGGAATAACGAGGATTGCGCCGCATCAAGCAGGTCACGCGATTTCGAAGCGGCTGATTGCATCAACACGAGAGGGGAATCTGTTCATGGCGAAGTCGAAGGAGTCTGTTGTTCTCACGCGGCGCGAGGCGCTGCTGCTGTCCGCTACGGCGGGGTTAGGTGCGGCGCTGAACAAACCCGCGTTCGCCTCTGACAGCGTGAAGACAGGCGCGCACCAGGAGCCCGGAAACGTGTCCACGCCGCGAACGGCCGTGGCGAAGACGCAGTACGGCAACGTGCGCGGGTTCTTGGACGGCGGCGTGCTGACGTTCAAGGGAGTGCCGTATGGGGCAACGACGGCGGGGGAGAATCGGTGGCTACCGGCGAAGCCGCCTGCGCCATGGACAGACGAGTATCCGGCGTTGGCGTACGGTGCGAACTGCCCCCAGACCCTGCACCCGTGGACGAGCATTGAGCAGACGT
>CAVXRC010000006.1:0-316522 GCA_963764145.1 uncultured Acidobacteriota bacterium
TATCGTCAACCGAAGACCACACGGCAACGGACCGGACCGGCAGGCGCTAGCCGACGCTATCGTGCGGCCGTCACAAATTGACGAATTTCACTCGCGATAGCGACATTCACGAAGTCACGCCGTGATCAGAGATCTAACTCGCGCTGATACATGCTGTTTATGGCTGGGCATCGAGAAAATCCATGATGCCTTCGTAAGCAGCTGACAGCTGCACCTTCAACGTGTCCCGCTCCCGCGATAGAAGGTGCTTCGTCTGCTTGCCACCCTTGGTTTCGAAAGGGTGGCTGTCAGGGATGCGATTACGGCGATCGTTCGCAGCCCTGAGCGCCGTCGCGATCGCGGTGAACTCGCGCGCGAAAGCGGCGTTAGCGTCCAAAAGCTGACCAAACGTCCTGACCTTGCCAGTCCCATCTACCAACGGCATTGCTCCCGCCAGGTTGTTGTCCGCCAGATACTTCTGGAAGGCGCGAAAGACGGCATCGTTGAACGAATTCTGCGACGCGAGCCAGCCAGACCTATCCGAATAGAACTTGCTGTCGGCGTTCAGGAGCAGATTGAGCGCGTGTTGAAAATTCGTCTCAAGGAGTGGCTTCCAGCCTCGCCAATAGCGCAGCGCGAACCTAGTACGGATCACGTCGCCAATCTGGTCAAATTTCGTATTGCGAGTGGCGCCGAGCAAACCCAGCCCCTTGAAGACGTTCTTCGTCTCATGCGGGATCCGACTAACTCGTAACCGCAAATCGTGCGTTGAGATATCGCGCAGCACTAATTCTTCAGCCAGCACCATGCCCGCGGCGGGTGCGTGCTGTTCAATCAGGTCAACGACCACACCGCCGCGCCGAAATCGTCATCCGCAAGATGCGGTACGAGCGACTGAACATATGCGGTGCTGGCACGAAGCTTGTTGAGGACACGGGTCGCGGGAACAAGTCCGGCGTTCCTGCACGTCATGAAAAAGGCAAGAAGCGCACGCTGGATGGGAAACGAGAGATGTCCGGCTCTGACGCGCCGCCGGGCGATCGGCAGCAACGCTGTAAGGTCGCCGGGCGTTCCCAGGCGAGCAGCCAAGAGCCAGAGTTCGCCTTCGACATAGTCGTACAGGACTCCTTGGGTCAGCATCGCTTGAACCTTGGTCATGATCGGCCGCGACCTGGAATAGTTCTGGAAATACGCCGCGAAGGCGTCAATATGCTCTGGGTGCGAAGGAAGAAGTTTCAAGGTCGTGGCGAGTATTCTCCGTGATGCACCCGCTCGGTAGAGGACGAAACGAAGACGGCTCTTGTCCTTCACTCGCAGCGGCCGGCCCCCAACCGCGTCGTTGAACACCGCGACCGCTGAATCATCGTCAAGCTCAGCCTCGTCATCAGTCCTGCCCGTGGATTCGGCGATGCTGGGAAGCGTGCCTAGCGCATCTGCAAGCGTCGCCGCGTACATCACACTAAACTTCGAACTCTGCGGTATCAGGCTCCAGCGCCGGCACTCCATCTCGAGAATGATTGCGGCCTTGCGAACTTGCTCCTCGGTGCGAGCTAGAACGCGGATGTCGTCGACGTAGCGGATATACGGGATTCCAGCCTTCACCATAGCTTCGTCGAGCGGAAGAAGAAATACCTCCGCGAGGAAGTCCAAGCTACTGGCCCTTGCGGGATGCCATGATCCACGGGGATACCGCCGGCACCAGAGGTCCAAACGCACAGCCAGTCCCGGATGAGTTTCCAAACTTCGCTGCTCCCGCCAGATGGAGCCACGATGCTTTGCAGCGCACGGTGAGAGATAGTCTCGTAGAACGCAGCCAAGTCGAAATGTGCGATCCAGTGGTTCCCGGCCATGAGGTGACGGCCGAGGCGCATCGAGAACTCGCCATAGGTGCGGCGCCAGTCCTGAAGGAAGAAGATCGACCTCAGATCCGGGTTCAGGCAGTTGCTGAAAACAACATTTCGTTCGACGGTGGCGCACCGCGCCGCCATCTGCTCGGCGACCTTATTGGCGATCGCTTGAAGGACGATCTGGTCGTCCACGGAAAGGAGGGAAAGCGGGCGGAGAAGCTTCGAAGCCTTCGGCATATAGAGCCGAATGGGACTCGTCGGTTTCCATGCGCCCTGCAACTTCTCATGCAACAATCCAAGATTCGGCTTCCGACCCGGTTCGTAGGCATAGGTGCCGGAACATCCGCTTGTGCTGCATATTCGTCGCCGTGGTTATGCGCGCCCAGGCGAAATCGAGATTCCGGATGGAAATCAGTGAGGCTTTATTCATAGAAAATTGCCTGCGGCGCAGCGAAACGATTCTACGTCACGCGAAGCCTCTTCATGGAACTGCAACCCAAATTCTGCTAAGGTGCCGACTTCCTCCGCTCAACTGGGCAGTCGACGCGCATCTGGTTGTTCCTTTCAATTCCTGGAGGTGTCTGAATGCGCCTTCCTGATGCCTGTCGAGCATCAGTCTTGACGAAAAAGGTCTTGGACGCCTGTGGAATTTTGGGGCACTCTCTGGAAAAGGAGGTCGGTAATGGCACACATGCTCGCGAAATTCCCCCCTCGTTCCGTCAACAATCATTCATTCGGCTTAACTGATTTTGAACCGCTCCTCAACAGTCACCAGGCTGCACAGCTTTTAGACATCAATCGCAAGACCCTGCAGAAGTTGGCAAGGCGCGGCGAGATCCACGGCTCCCACGTTGGAAAGATGTGGCGATTCCGCGCGTCCGACCTGAATGCATGGCTGGATCGTCAGGAACGGGCGAGTTGAATAAATAGCCTGGAGGGATTGCGTGAAACTCAATCTGATTGAAGAGCTGGAAGCCCGGAGTGGTGGCATCAAGGTTTCCGACCTTGCGGCCATATTGGGAGTGGACGATAAGCACATTTACCGCATGGCCGCGCGCGGACAGCTTCCGAGTTTTCGCGTGGGTGGAGCGGTACGATTCGATCCTCAAGAGGTCGCAAAGTGGTTGCGTCTAAAGTATGGAGACCAATCGCACCTAACCAAGAAGCGTCCACAGCGAGAGGCTGCGCATTCGCCGGAGGCATCGAACGCAGCGTAGTTCGGTGGTGGTGGGTCAGTTTGAAGTCCGGGCCGAATCGAAGTTGCCAAAAATCCCACACTCGGCGTGCTCCGCGCGACCATCTATAACTCGCGGCCCGCGACAGCCCTGACCACGTCGCGGAAAAAGCGTCTCGGCGTCAGGTCGAGCGCCTTCGTGCCGCGCACGTCAACGCTCGGCCTGATCCCGTTGTCGTAGAAAAACCGCAGCCCGGCCACCAACTGGCGCAACATGTCGAGGGTCTCCCCAAGCTCAGTCCTGTTCGTCCTTTCAAACATCGCGAGGGCGTCAATTCCGGTCAGGCGGTGCCCGTAATAGGAGTCCCTAATAGGCGAGTAGATTTTCTCGATCCGGCCCAGATGGCAAGAGACCTCCTTTTTTATGAACCGGAAGTCTGCCCGGCTGCTGGGCACCCAAGCGCTTGCCATTAGATGATTCGCAAGGCTCTCCGTCAGGCCCCGCTCCGCAACCCTCCGCTTCAAAGTCTCCGCCGAGAAGAACTCGGGATGGGCCATCGCGCCCCCAAGCACGCGCCTCACATTGACTGCATCGGATGAAGGGTCGCAAAGCCTGCCCAAGCCCATAAACATCGACTCTTGAAGGCAATCCCGAAGGACGTGCCAGAACAACGGGGTTGTATTGAAAGCACCGAGCGCGGCCTCGCTTTCATTGCTGAGCCGGAAGAGTTCCTCAAGGAAATTGAAGACGTCGAGAACATGGGTCAGCTGATTATCTATGTGTTCCAACTCCCGTACCCACTCGCCCTCGGTCAACTCGCTAGTTGGCTTCAGCTTCCCCAATTTCCTCCTACTTCCCATTTCTAAAACCCTCCTGTTTGTGCGCGCGGCCCGGCCAAATTCTATGCGTTTCTCTCCGGCGTAGGTCGGAGACAGTGCGAGATTCGTCCAATGCGTTTCTAGGGCAGCCCTCAGGCGACCAGCGCCGCCAGCTCGCCGCTGTTGACCTTCTGCGCCGCGTCTTTCGACCGGATGCCTTTCAGATACACCATCGTCGATTTGATGTCGCGGTGTCCCAGCCAGCTCTGCACGGTGCGGATGTCCACGCCGTCCCGCAGGTGGTTGGTGGCGAAGGTATGCCGGAATTTGTGCAGAAAGAAGTTCATGCAGTACGGCCCCTCGGCACACTTGTTGTTGTGCTCGGTCACGCACTGCTTGCAGTTGAGGCCGGCGCGTTCGGCAACACGCTTGACGACCATATCCATCTCGCTGTCGGGTTTGCCGCGGCCGTTGGGGAAGACAAGCTGGTTCGGCGTTGCCTTGCGCGCCTCTTTCCGTTTCCTCAGACGCTCGATCAAAACCTGCGGCAAGCGGAACAACGCGCTCCTCCCAGTTCTTCGGCGTGAAGCGCCAGTGCGGTTTCGCCTTCAGTCGGACATCTTGGTTGCGAAAGTCGATATCCTTCCACTCGACGTAGCGGATCTCCTGATCGCGGAAGCCGGAACCAAGGACGAACTTGAGCAGTGTGGCTTCGTCGTCAGTCGCCGCCCGGAACATCGCCACCAACTCCTCCGGCTCGTACACCGGGCGGATGGTATCGACGTAGTTCGGCCAGTCGCCTTTTTCCATCAGGCCGCTGCGCCCATGCTTCTTGAAGAGCTGCAGCACGGTCACGACCTTGTCGTAGACGGTCCGCGCGCCCAGCCCCAGCTCATAGCAGTAGGTCATGAAGTCGAGCACGTCGTCTCGGGTCGCGTCCTCGACGTACTTCTTTTTGTAAGCGGCACGGAGCAGGGTGTCGAGCGTGTAGCGGTAGGTCAGATGGGTGCGAGGCTTGCGCTGCATCTTCACATACCGGAGATAGGCGTCGATTGCATCGCCGATTGTTGTCTTGGGCGCAACCTCCGGCTCCGGCTCGGGACCGGCAATGAGGCCGTCGCGGACGGCGCGCAATTCGATGGCCTTGCGGCGGGCCTGGTCGATAGCCTCGTCTCTGGCAACGGCAGTGCGATAGCGGCGCCCTCGCCGGCCACCGACGCGCCACTCGATGTAGTAGGCGCCTTCGGGATGGACTTCAATCTGGCCGTTGATGCGGACGCGATCCTTGAGCCGTCCGTTGGCTTCAGGAACGACGGGTGCGAAGCGCCACCCGTCAGCAGTTTTGATCTTCTTGATGAGATTGACGCGGTCCGCGTAGTCGGGAGCGTTGAGAAGTGTGCCGAGGGGCTTGAGAGTGGGCATCCAAAGAGTCCTCCTCTGAGGCCAAGCTTATCAAAGCGTGGACACCATCGTGGACACCAAGGAGGTATCTTACTGATTCCAAAGGTAGCCGGTTAGAAGGCAGCGCTCTAACCAACTGAGCTACGTCCCCTCTGCAATTTCAATCGCTCAGCGCGAATCGCAGAATCATTGCCTCTTGCTATCGTCCGCTGCTTCGCGCCTGCTCGTTCATTTTCCATATGGATGAATCTACTTTCGGGATCCAACGACCGAAAGAAATGGAAAAGCAGGTTCAAGATCAAGTTGCCATGGGCAGCCGAAAACGGACCACGAAGTCTGTCACCACTCCGTGGGTAGATTGTACCAAATGAAGCGCCTTGTCGAGAAAGGCCAAGTGAGCTTCAAAATTCTGTGGTCCGTGAGGTCGGCACGGATCGGGGCCACTCTCGAGACGGCCACCTAGTTCAAGAGATTCGTATTTCATCCAGATGGTACGGAGAGAGCGGATGGGGTCAGAGGAGGCGGCGCGCCGGTGGGGAATGCCGATCGCGCCAAAATAGTCGCCGTAGACTTCTACAAAGGGCCGAGAAACTCCGCATCGAGAATGCCGCGGATGGATGGGACTCTTCGAGGCGCTTTTGAAATCCCATCGAGGGCGGCATTAGTCTGGCGAAATGAGAACTGTGCGTGGTGCCGCAATGCTTGCGACGATTGTCGCGTTGGGATTTACGTCTCTACGTGGAGCCGAACCGGCAGGGACGGACGCCAGGGCGCACGAGCTAATCCGGACCCTTGGCCTCAAGGAACTGCCAAAGGAATCGGGATACCTGGGACTGATTGGTGAGTCCGCACAGAAGGTAACGGTGGAGGGGCGCCAGCTGGCCGTGCAGAGCCAGGTCTATTACATGCTGACGCAAGATTTGCCGGTCAACTACCTGCACTGGCTGGCACCGGACGATACACACATTTTGATCGAAGGCGGTCCGGTGGACTACTTCATTTTTCACCCGGACGGGCGAGCGGAAGAAATGGTGCTGGGCACCGATGTGACCGCGGGCCAGCGGCCGATTGTGGCGGTGCCGGGAAACTGCTGGAAGGCATTGCGTCTGCACCCGGGCGCGCGCTATGCGCTGATGGCTAATGCGCTCTCGCCTGAGTTCACACCGGACCGGGTCCGCATCGGCGCAGGGGCGGAATGGGTGAAAAAGTATGCAGGCGCAGCCCCCTGGGCTACGCCTGCAAAATTACGGGAATTGATTGGACCGAACTGGATCAACAGTCCTGAGGCGGTAACAACGCCGCAGCCATGAGCTCAGGCGGTCCAGGCGGTCCGGCTGGTGCGAGCGCCGGCGATGAAGCCCATATCCATGGAGATGCCGCGTACGCATTGCAGCAGGTGGTTGGCGATGGCCGGAAGCTTCTGTGCGGTCACCCGGAAAGAAGGCCCCGAAACACTTACCGCCGCCACCGGGAGACGTTGCGCATCCAGCACCGGGACGGCGATGCAGCGCAGGCCTTCTTCCAGTTCTTCGTCGTCAACGGCGTAGCCGCGACGCCGTGTCTTTTCAATCTCTGTGCGCAGGGCGTCGGACGACGCGATGGTGCGATGAGTGAAGCGCTCAAAGCGGGTTCTGCGAATGATGTCGGCGATGCGTTCTTCCGGAAGGAAGGCAAGAATAGCCTTACCGACCGACGTGCAGTGCACCGGGTTACTGGAGCCGATGCGCGTGATCATCCGCACGGAGCGGCCCGGCTCAATTTTGTCGATATAAATCACGCGGGCCTGTTCGAGGATGCACAGGTGCGCAGTCTCTTCTGTCTCCGCCACCAGGCGGCGCAGATGAGGCTGGGCGCGATCGCGCAGATCATATTGCTCGATGGCGCGGTTCCCGAAGTCGAACAGGCGCAACCCCAGGCGAAATTTCCCATTGGTCGTGCGCTCCACCATGTGATGGCGTTCCAGGACCATCAGGAAGCGATGCGCTGTGCTCTTGTGGAGCTGAAGCGACGAAGCGACTTGGGCAAGCCCGAGCGGGGTCTCGCTCTCACCAAGCAGATCAAGAACTGCAAATGCCCGATCAAGGGCTTGAACCTTGTACGTGCCTTGCGGGGAAGCGTCTCGCATTGTGGTCCTCTGTTTCGGCTAATGGTTACATTGTGAGTTTCTCAAGCTATGGGACTGCCGTCAAGCAAACATGCCCCGGCGAACCCCTTGTTGTTAATGACGTGATGAACGAGCCGGACGTCGCAAACTCAGGCGCCAGAAATATTTGCAAGCGTCGCCGGATGACATACAGGACATTGTTCCGATGAAATGAACGATGAAAAGGGGTCGAGCCGCCCAGGGGTTACCTGGCGTTTTCGGGCACGATATCGCCCTCGCCGGGAGCCAAAAAGAGGTTGGTCTCAAGACCGTGCTGGCGCGTGTATAGGTCGAAATAGCGGCCGCCGAGGGAGAAAAGTTCGGCGTGATTGCCGCGTTCGACAATCCTTCCCTGCTCAACGACGAGGATCTGGTCGGCGCGCCGGATCGTGGAAAGGCGGTGGGCGATGACGAAGGTCGTGCGCCCCTGCATCAGTTGATTGAGGCCGGCCTGGATCATCTGTTCTGACTCGGAATCGAGCGAACTTGTCGCCTCATCGAGAATCAGGATGCGGGGATCGGCCAGCAGCGCGCGCGCGATGGAGAGGCGTTGCCGCTGACCTCCGGAGAGCTTCACGCCGCGTTCGCCGACGATGGTGTCGTATGCATCGGGAAATCGCTCTGCGAATTCGTCTACCCGGGCAGTACTGCACGCGGCGAGAAACTGCTCTTCGGTGGCGTCCGGCCGCGAGAACATGATGTTTTCGCGGATGGTGCCGTCGAACAGGAACGAATCCTGCAAAACCACACCGAGCTGGGAGCGGTAAGTATTCAGATCGACCTTGGCTAGGTCCACGTCGTCGACAACCACGCGGCCGCTGGATGGCGTATGGAAGGCGCAGAGGAGGCTGATGATGGTGGATTTGCCTGATCCTGAAGAGCCGACCAGGGCGGTGACGGTGCCAGGCTCAGCGACGAAGCTAATTCCATGCAGGACGGGCTTGTCGGGCTCGTAGGCAAAATGCACATCTTCAAAACGCACGGTTCCGCGGATGGGAGCCATTTTCAGATTGCGGCCGGGAACCTGGTTTTCTTCAAGTTCCGACATGATCTCGCTGGTGCGGTCGAGCCCGGCAAAGGCCTCGGTCAACTGCGTGCCGATGTTCACGATCTGAAATACCGGGGCGATCATGAAGGCGAGAAACATGTTGTAGCTGAAGTAGTCTCCGACGGTCCAGGTGTGATTGAGCACGCTATGGCCGCCCAGCCACATGACGAGCGCGGAGACGAGTCCCAGGACTGTCGTCGAGGCCGAACCGAGCACGCTGGTCATGGTGAGCGACTTCATGACGTTGGCAAGGAGGCGTTCAACGCCTGCGGCAAAGACAGTGGCTTCGCGTTCCTCAGCGTGGTAGCCCTTGATGACGCGCACTCCGCCCAGTGATTCGGTGAGACGCCCGGTGACCTCGGCGTTGATTTTTCCGCGTTCGCGAAAGATGGGCCGGATGACTTTAAACGCGTACTGGAGCACGAAGACAAATCCGCCGACGACCGCGAAGACCGTGATGGTGACCACGACGCTGCGGTGGAGGAGAAAAATGAAAGCCAGGACAGCGGTGACCAGTCCGCCTACAAACTCAACCAGCCCGGTGCCCACCAGGTTGCGGACACCTTCGACGTCGGTCATGATGCGCGCGACGAGGGTGCCGGTACGGTTCTCGTCGTAATAGGCGACCGAGAGCAGACCGACGTGGCGCTGGACCTGCCTGCGCATTTCGGCAATGAGGCGCTGTCCGGCCTTGGATAGCAGTTGGGTGAGCGAGAACGAGGTGATGGCCTGCACGATCATCGCGGAGAAAACGAGGGCTATGATACGGGGCAGCAGGCGCGGATCGCCGTGCGGCGAAAGGACCTTGTCGAGGAGCGGCTTGGATGTGTAGGGAAGAACAAGGCCGGCGATGCGATTGATGGCCATCAGGATGAGGCCCATGAACAGGAGGCCTTTGCGGGGCAGGACCAATATCTTGATCTGCGGCCAGAGCTTCCTGAGATTTGGTTTGCGCTTGGGGAGATCTCCCTGGCCCGCGCGCGCGCCCTTCCCGGACGGGGTGCGCTCGGCGCGCGATCCCATGCCCATCGCGCCACCGCGCATGGTCCCCATCGGGTTAGACCAGCCTCGCGCGGCGCGCTGCGATAAAAGAGCGGACGCAAAGAACCACGTAAATGAGGAGCAGGATGGTCATGGTCAACTTGGACGCCAGTGCGATGACGTCGGGCTCGACGCCGGTGGAGTGCGCATGTACGTAGCCGCGGATGGTCTCGATGGCGCCACCCAGAAATCCGAGAAGTCCGATGGTCACGTTGATGTGCATGAAAAGCTTGCGACGGCTTTCACTGGGGCTGATCGCCAGGATGCCGAATATCCCCAGGGCGACACCAAACCAGGTGGGGATGAGGGCGGTAGGATGCTGGCTTCCGGTTCCCAGGTAGCCACCCAGGCCAAGCACAATCAACAGCACGGCAAACACCAACGTCACTTTCGCCATTCCAACGTGTCTCCCAGACAGACCTAAGGTTATCAATAACTTGGATTCGGCGCAGGCGGCGCCGATGCATAAATGTCGCCGATGGTCCTTCAGAACGATCAACGCTGAATGCGCGCCGACCCGCCGGCTGCGAACGCTCGCACCTGGTCCAGCGTGGCCATCGTGGTGTCTCCCGGGAAGGTAGTGAGGAGTGCGCCGTGGGCCCAGCCAAGCTTGACTGCCTGCTCCGGGGACTCGCCCGCCAGCAGGCCAAAAAAGAAACCCGCAGCAAATCCGTCGCCCCCGCCGACACGATCATAAACGTCGAGTTCCGCGGTGGGCGCGCTGTAGGTGCCTCCATCGACCCAGGCAACGGCGCTCCAGCTATGGCGATTGGTGGAGTGAACTTCGCGCAGGGTGGTGGCAACCGCTTTAACGTGCGGAAGCTTCTTGCGCACATTGTCAATCATTCCGAAGAACACGGAGGGATCGAGCTTTGATTTCCCGGCCACTTCTGGGCCGGGAATTCCCAAGCCCTTCTGAAGGTCTTCCTCATTCCCGACCAGCACGTCGACGTTGTTCGACGATCTTGCCGATGGTTTCGACGGCATGTGTATCCCCGCCGCTCAGTTTCCAGAGTTTTTCGCGGAAGTTGAGGTCGAACGATGTAACTGCGCCGGCTTCCTTGGCAGCCTTCATCATCTCTGCAGCCAGTTCAGCGGTAGTGGAGGACAGCGCCGCGAAGATGCCACCGCAGTGCACCCACCGCACTCCGCCGGCAAAGATGGACTTCCAGTCGAAGTCGCCGGGCTTGAGTTGCGCAGCCGCTTCATTCGAGCGGTTGTAAAACACCACCGGGGCGCGCACGCCAAATCCGCGATCGCTGTAGACCGTGGCCATGTTGGGCCCGGTTACACCGTTGTGTTTGAAATGCTTATAGAACGGTTTGACGCCCATGGCGCGAACGCGTTCGGCAATGAGATCGCCGATCGGATAATCCGACATCGCCGAAGCGATGCCGGTCTTGAGCCCGAAGCAGTCGGAGAGATTTGCCGCTACGTTGAACTCGCCTCCGCTGACGTGGATGGCACACTCGACCGCCTTGCGGAAAGGGATGATGCCGGTATCCAGCCGATGCACCAGCGCGCCCAGCGAAAGAAAGTCCAGTTGCCCATCCTTGCGAATCTGCAGTCCATCACTCATTGCGCCTGCTCCTGGTGTGATTGATCTGAAAACGTGCCGTGCGCGAATTCTAAAGGGTCGGGGTCAGGCTCCGGCAGCCTGCTTCACGTCGGCCAGGACCTGGTCGACAGTCCAGTCATTTCCGGGATAAAACCGGACCACCTTGCCGTCCGGACCGATCAGCGTCGTAGACAGAGTATGGGTAATGGAGTTGTCTTCCGCTTGGCTGAAGCCCACATCGAAATATAACGCCATCCTGGCCAGTTCAGGAGCCTTGGGAACCGCGAAGTCCCAATGGGTAAAAGCATCCGTGGCGTCGCTCCCAATGTAGGTAGCGCCGTAGGCGCGGAGACGCTGGGGCGTGTCATTTTCAGGATCAAAGCTGACACACAGCAGATGAGTCTTGTCCAACAGAGCGGGATTGTCCCTAAGCCTGCGACTGATGGCCGCAAAATTACGGGTCACGAGGGGACAAAAATTGGGCAGCGGGCAGCGGGTGTAAATGAAGGTAATCAGGAGGGCTTTTCCGCGAAACTGATCAATCCGAATGACATGGCCGTCTTGATTGCGCAATTTGAAACCGGGCACGGTATCCCCGGGTGCGGGAACGTGATAAGACACCTTGGGCTTGTAATCAGGCTTGGCCTGGCCGACGATCACGATGTGATCGAGCACCACGTCGGCGTCGGATTGCTGGGATACCAGCAGGTCGGCGGTGAGGACGTCGCCGGAATGGAGTTCGCTGAGAATGTTGGGGTCTTTGAGCTTGTAAGGCATGGTCATAGCTTCCATGAAGCCCGGAATCGCGTCATGGTTGATGGTGACCTCGCCAGTGGCGGGATTAGTGGATACGACTTTGCCCCGCAGTTTGTAGGTTTTGTATGCAGATGTGCCGGGAGTGCCATCAGCCGCCGGAGGCGTGCCGTGGCAGCCGGCCAGCATACCCAGGGCGAGCAGACCGGAGGCTAAAAGAGCACGAATCACTCCCCAGTTTACAACCGCCGCTCGAGGACCTCAGGGATTGGCATTGAAGCGACTCGCGGGCGTATAAAGCGGTCATGGCAACAAATTCAGCGGCTGCATTGGATGCCTGGCTGCGCGCCGGCGAAGAGGTGATTGCGGCCAGTGACCGTGCGGCCCGCGCGGTGGCGGCGGATTATCACCGGGCACAGCGCGGCGAGGGTTTGAGAGCGTGGCCCGCTCCCACGGTCCGGGCATGGACTCAGTTTGTGCGTTCGGCATGGGAAGAAATGGCGGCAGACGGAAGGCTGGTTCTGAATGCCGTGCAGGAGCAGGCGGTGTGGGCGGGAGTCATTGAAGACAGCGGCCACGCTGCGGGTTGGTTGACGCAGGCGCGTTACAGGCTGGCCACGAGCGCCATGGAAGCCCACGAGTTGTTGTGCGGGTATGCTCCTCATCTATTGCGAGCCTCGTCCAGAACCGGATGGTCGGCCGATGCCGCCGCGTTCAGCGCCTGGCTGGCGCGCTTCGATGCGATATGCCGGGAACAGGATTTGATCAGTCCGGCGCGACTTCAGATCGAGTTGGCTTCGCTGCTTGGGAACTGGCCGGGACCTCGCCGCCCGCTACTGCTGGCCGGATTCGATCGGATTCTTCCGATGCAACGGAAGATTCTCGATCTCTGGGGCGAATGGCGGCAGCCGCCCGATGATGCAATTGCCGATGATGTCGCATTTTTTGCAGCAGCAGATCAACAGTCTGAGTTGAGCGCCTGCGCCCGCTGGTGCAGCCGGGAACTGGCAGATCGGCCGCAGGCGCGGTTGCTGATCATCGCTGGCGAGTCCAGTGAAAAACGCGGCGAGATTGAGCGCGCGTTTTTGCAGCACACGTCGGCTCCGTTTGAGTTTTCGCTGGGAATTCCCATGAGCAGGGTAGGACTGGTACGCGCCGCTTCCCTGCTGCTCCGCTGGCTAGGTGGCAGCCTTGAAGAGCACGACCTCGATTGGCTGCTGGCGAGCGGATATGCAACGGCCACCCGTGAGGAAGCCTCCGCCCTGCAGGCGCATATGCGCGCATTGCGCCGCCGCGGCCTGCAGAGAGCGCGCTGGACACCGTCGGGATTTCTTGGCCGGCTGGCGCCGCAATTAGTTGTTCCCAACGCGTGGGCTAAAAGACTGGTCCAGGCGCAGCATTCGCTTTCACAGGTCTCTTCGACCGTACAGACTCCGCCATTCTGGGTGGGTTTGGTTCAGGAAATACTTCGGGAAGTCAACTGGCCCGGATCTCGGCAGCTGACAAGCGCCGAATTCCAGGCGCGCGAGCGGTGGCAAGACGCACTGGATCTGTGTGCGTCGCTCGGATTTGAGGGTCGTCGCACGGGATGGCAAGAGTTCATCAGCGGCCTGGAGCGAATACTCGAGGAGACGCTTTTTGCGCCGGAGTCACAGGATGCCGCGATCATGATTGCGGGGCCGTCTGAGTCCGCCGGTCTTTCAGCCGATGCAGTCTGGTTTCTAGGCAATGATGAAGATTCATGGCCGGCGCGTGGCGCGATGCACCCTCTTTTACCATCTGCGGTGCAGCGTGAAGCCCGCATGCCGCATGCCTCGGCGCAGCTCGACTGGGAGTTGACGGAGACGATCACGCGCAGGTTGATCGCATCTGCGCCCCGAGTACGATTCAGCTACGCTCGCCAGAAGGAAGGAGTGGAAACGCGCGCTTCGCGCATGACGGCGAGACTGGCGGGCGGTGCGGTTCCCGTTCCGCCGGAACTCAGACCGCAGCCGATACTCGAGCCCATGACGGAAAGCTGGGTCGACACATCGTGCGTTCCACTTGAATTGAATCCCCGCGGCGACGGTGAGAAGAGCATTGTGGAGATTCGAGGCGGCTCCGGAGTCTTGACGGCTCAATCGCAATGTCCGTTCAAGGCGTTTGCCACCACTCGACTGGGTGCGCAGGGCTGGGAGCGTGCACAGACAGGGTTGACGCCGGCCCAGCGCGGGCAATTGCTGCACGCGGTGCTTCACAGCATCTGGGGCGCATCGGAACGAGGGATCCGCACGAGTGATCAATTGACGCGGATCGCCGACCTGGAGCATTTCGTCCTCGAGCATGTCGAGAGTGTTCTCGGCAGGCATTTGTCCGCGGGCATCAGAGAGCAAATGCCGCCGCGCTATCTTGAACTGGAGGGCCGGCGTCTGACGCGCGTCGTGACCGAGTGGCTGGAATATGAGCGAACGCGGTTGCCCTTCACCGTCACGGCCACGGAGCGCGAGGAGACTGTCAGTGTCGCCGGTTTAAGTTTCAAGCTCCGCCTGGATCGCATCGACAGGCTTCAGGACAATTCCGTGCTGGTGATCGATTACAAGACAGGGAACGTGTCGCCGCGCGCGTGGGACCTGCCGCGCCCCGACGACGTTCAGTTGCCGCTGTATGCGGGATTTGCGTTGCACGACGAGACGCTCAGTGGATTGGCATTCGCAAAGGTGCGCCCCGGCGCTGTCTGCCTTGACGGGAGGGTGGGAAATGCGCCCGCCACTTTATTTGCAGGCCTGAGGAGTAATTCGAGCTTGGTGAAAAACGCGCTGCGTGGCGAACAACTTATAGCGTGGAAAGAAGCGATAGAGCAGCTCGCACGCGATTTTATCGCCGGACACGCCGATGTGGATCCACGCGAATATCCCCGGACATGCGAACGATGCGGGCTGCAGGTGCTGTGCCGGGTTCAGGAGCGCACCGACGAGGTTGCTGCAGAGGACGATGGCGCGGCTGAGGGCACAAACGATGAATAGTGTCACGCGCACCGGTCCGCCTGACCAGGCTCAACGCGAGTTCGCACTCGATGCGGGCCGGTCGATCCTCGTGCAGGCGCCGGCCGGCTCAGGGAAAACCGACTTGCTCACGCGCCGCTTTCTACGCCTTTTGTGCGAGGTCGACGAACCCGGGCCAGGTGGTTGCCATCACGTTTACAAAGGCCGCTGCCGCCGAGATGCGCCACCGTATTTTGTCGGAGCTTGAGCGGAGCGCGAACCAGGTTGGGCCTAAATCTACGGCTGATGACTTTTCCATGGAATCTCTGGCAGGCCGCGCGCTGCAGCGTTCCCATGCCCTGGGCTGGGACCTGATCAATCTTCCGGCGCAGTTGAGAATCTCGACAATTGATTCGTTCTGCCGCGAGATCGGACTGCAGGAACCCCTGCTATCGGGGCTGGGCGGCGGCCTTGACATCACGGAAAACCCATCGGCGCTTTACCATCGCGCGGCGCGGCATACGCTCGAGCAAATCGCCGCGGCAGGGCCTGAGGCTCCCGTCGTAGTGCCGGAGATCGAGCGCCTGCTGTTGTGGCGCGATAACGGCTGGCAAGAGATGGAGTCGTTGCTGGTGGACATGCTGCGCCAGCGCGACCGATGGATGCAGGACTTCGTTCTTTCGCGCGAGCCGAACTGGGACGCGCTGCGCGAGCGGCTGGAGCGGCCGTTTGCGCGCGCCGTGGCGGAGGGTCTGGCTAAACTCGATCAACTGCTTGACCAGGAGACTCGTGACGAAGCGATGGAGCTTGCGCGGTTCGCTTGCGGGCAGCGCAACAGCTGGCTGCAGTGCAAGCTGTTCACTTTTGTGGGGCTGCCGTGTGCGCCTTTCGTTCGTCCCGAAGCGCTTGACGAGGCGCGGCAGGGCTATCTTTGCCTTGCCGATCTGCTCCTGACAGGTGAGGGAAATCTTCGCCAGAGGATAACCGTTACCAACGGGTTTCCCGTGCACCGAAGAGAAGAAAAGGGACGGGTCCTCGAACTGATCGCGCGACTCAGAGCGATCCCCGAGTTTGAAGTGACGCTGGCTGCGGTGCGCGACCTGCCTCCCGCGCGATATAGCGAGGAGGACTGGCAGATCGTACGTTCCTGTTTCACCATGCTGCGACACTCCGTGGGCGAGTTGCAGGTGGCGTTTGCCGAAACCGGCGTGGTGGACTTCACCGAAGTAGCGCAGATTGCGCAGCGTGTTCTTACCGGGCCGGATGGAGCGCCGACAGATGCCGCACTTGCCATCGCGGATGGCATCCATCACCTGCTCGTTGATGAATTTCAAGACACCAGCCGGCGCCAGCACAGGCTCATCGCGTCACTGGTTGCGGCGTGGCCGGATCGGCACGGGCGATCACTGTTCGTTGTGGGCGACCCGATGCAGTCGATTTACTTTTTTCGGGATGCGGACGCGGAGTTGTTTCCTCGGGTTCGCGCCGCGGGACTTGAGTTGCCCGATGGAGACCGGCTGGAACTCGATTATGTGCCGCTCACCTCCAATTTCCGGACCGAGCCGCGGCTTGTCCAGGTGCTCAACAGCGCATTCACACAAATATTTGACCAGGATGACGGAAGCGGAGTACGGTTTGCGGCCGCGGAACCTGCTCGCTCTCCGGCGCCGGACCGTGACCTGCGCTTCCATCTGCATGTCGACTTCATGCCGCAAACTGCTTGGAACGTAGGCACAGGCGCGATAACGGCAACGGACCGCAAACAAGCCGTTATGGAACAGCGGGAGACAGCGCGCGAAAAGCAGGTCGGAGAGATTGTCGCTCTGATACGCACGCATATGAAGCGGGCCCAGAGCGCAGCGAAGCGAGGTGAGAAATACAGAATCGCTGTGCTCGGCCGCACCCGATCCGCGCTTGCTCCGATTGCCCAGGCCTTGCGCGATGCGGACATTCTCTTCCGTGCGGTGGACCTGGAAACTCTGTCCGAAAGGTCCGAAGTTCTCGACGCCCTGGCTTTGGCACGCGCCTTGCTCGACCCCGAGGACCGGGTAGCTTGGCTGGGAGCACTACGCGCGCCCTGGTGCGGACTGTCGCTCACTGACCTTCATGTACTGGCTAGTAATGATGACCCAGAGCTCTTGCGCCACCCGGTCATCTCCCTACTGACTGACCGGTTAGTCATGTTGAGCGAGGGCGGCCGGCGAAGTGCGGGCCGGCTGGTCGAAATGGAACGTGAGGTCTCTCGATTGCGGGCAGCGAACCCCTCGATTTCGATTGGGACGTGGCTGGAACAGGCATGGCTTCAAATGGGAGGACGAGATTGTACTGATGCCACGGCACAGGCAAACTTGAGCCTGTTGTGGTCTTGCCTGGACAAGCTGGAGGGGGGAGAACCTGACCTGCTCGGAGCCGGGCTGGACGCGGCGCTGGAAGCATTGACGGCCCAGCCTGATCCCGACACCGACAGCAATAACGGTGTGCAGCTCATGACTATCCACAAATCCAAGGGGCTGGAGTTTGAGGTTGTGATTGTACCGGAATTACAGCAGAGATGCGGACAGGGCCGGGGCGGACTGCTCTCCTGGCTGGAGCGCGGGCTTGCGGAGCCTGACGATTCCGGCGACCTGACCGAATTCCTCGTAGCGCCCATCGGGGCGAAAGGGGCGGAGGGCAGCAGCACCAAATCATGGGTCGGCCGCTGCTATCGTGAACGCGAATCGCAGGAGATGCGGCGGATTCTTTACGTCGCGGCGACACGTGCGCGCGAAGCGCTGCACCTTTTCGCGCGGCCCGAGTACAAAACAGAAGGGGACGGCTCGATGACTCTGTGCGAGCCGCGAGGAGGTCTCCTTGTGACAGGATGGCCGGCCTTCGAAGAAGAAATCCAGAACACATTTCAAACGTGGAGCGCCCGCCCGCACATGAGTGATATAGGCGCGATGGCAGCCTCGGCACAGGGCAATCTATTTGCAATGGATCGGCCGTCGAAGGCTGCGATTGTGCGACGGCTTCCGCTGGACTATCGAGCCCCGAAGGTTCATGCCGCGCTGCTGCGCAGAGAGGCTTCGTCGAAGGGGCTGGACGTCGCCGATTTATACGAGCGCCACGAGGGTGGGGAACGCTCGCGGGCGCTCGGAGTAGCTGTTCACATGCTGTTCGAACAGCTCGCGCAGATCCACACTTCGGAGGATTGGGCTGCTGCTTGCGAGAAGCTTCCGCTTCATCTGCCGCGCGTACAAACGCAACTCCGCTCCTCCGGGCTGCGTAAGGACGAAGCGGCGGAGGTGGCCGCCGAGGCTCTTGAAATAACGCTGGTGGCATCCAATGATGATGAGGCACGGTGGATTCTGTCGCCGCACCGGGACGCGGCAAACGAAGTGCGCTGGGCTGGTGTGTTGGAAAGCAAAGTGTACGAGGTGCGCGTCGATCGTGTATTCCGGGCGGGCGCCTTGCCGCGATCAAGCGGGGACGATTGCTGGTGGATCGTGGACTATAAAACGGCACAGCGTGACAAGAGCGAACTCGTCGCGCTGCGAGCGCTTTTCGCCAGGCAGCTGTTGCGATACGCAGAGGTATTGCGCAATTTGCACGGCAGTGACGTTCCGGTGCGTGCGGCTCTGTATTATCCGCGCATGCGGACGATGGACTGGTGGGAGTTGTAGATCATAAAGCGCCTAGTTGCGGCGTGGTTCCGAAGTAGATACGCCGAGGCCTATGGACTGCATCAGCTTTAATGCGTTGCTGGTTTGCACGACGCCGGGCTTCAGCAGGTAGTCGAATACAAGACTGTCGTTTTCGAACCGGTCTTCAAAATGGTAGTTGGCTGCGTGCCCGTCGAGCATAGCCGGGATCCTGGTGAGTGCGAGATCATGCGTGCTGACGACACCGAGGGCTCCATGCTCGAGCAGGTTGCGAACCACAAATTGTGTACCGATGAGGCGGTCGTGCGAGTTTGTTCCGGACAATAGCTCGTCAAAAAGAAAGAGCACGGGCAGTTCATGATTTGCCAGGTCGGTGATCAGCTTGACACGGCGAATCTCTGCATAGAAGCGTGAGATTCCCCCCGTCAGCGAATCAAGCACACAGATCGAGGCGGCAACCTGGAGGGGAGACATGCTCAGGCTGCGGGCACATACCGGCGCCCCACATTGAGCCAGCACGGCATTGATGCCAAGGCTGCGGATGAAGGTGCTTTTGCCGGCCATATTGGGTCCGCTCAGAATGATGGCCTGGATCCGCTGGTCAAGGCGGACATCGTTGGGCACGGCCTTCGATGCAGGGAGCAACGGATGCGACAATTGCGTTGCATCGAACCGCGCCGCGCCCTCGCGGAATTCCGGGAACGGGTACGCCGGATTTTCAAAGGCGAAGCTTGCGAGCGCATTGAGGGCTTCGAATTCGCCTACAGCGACCAGCCATGGGCGAATCGCCGGACCGAATCGCTTTTGCCACTCTTCAGCCAGGAAGACCAGCTGCACGCTCCAGAATGTAACCAGATCGAGCGGCCTTGCGAAAAGGCTATGGCGGGCTTCGATCAGGTCCACTATCCGGGCGAGCCTTCGTATGGCTAGTGACGGGGTGGTTCCCTCCCGTTGCAAGACGCTGCGAAGGTTGAGCAGCCCGGCGGATGCGACCGGCTCCGCCTCAACTAGCGCGAGCAATTCGGCCAGCAATTGCAGGTCGGCGGCGGCCTTCTCAAGTCCCCCGGCAGCAGTCTCCAGTTTTGCGTGAAGGCGGTGGGCATAGCCGAAGTTGATGAGCGTCATCAGGAGAGGAACCTCAGGCAGCCCGAAGAGGGGCCATGCCACCAGGCTTAGAATCCAGAGTGAGCCCAGGAGCGAAACCACCACGCGCGTGGATGGAGACGCGAAAACCGCGGAAGCCTCTCCCCATGACGCCAGCGCATCAGGGTGCACACCGAGACGCACCGATTCGCCGACGGATGCGAATCGCTCCCGGAATCGCACTTTGTCTCGCAGCTCACGCACCGAAGCCTGACGATCGACCACAGTCCCGGGGGGGGCCGGTGCGAGCAGCCATCTGGCCAGCGTTTCTTCTCCCGCGCGGGTGCGGGCTGTGGACAGATATTGGAACAATGACCCGTGACCGAACAGGTCGAGGTCACGCGCATAGGGATGTTCCGGATCAAGGAACTGCTCGCCGGTTTCGCCTTCGCCGGCCCATCGTCCCTGCAGGCGCGCCAGGCCTCGTTCGTAAAATGAAATGGCGCGCTGCCGATAGCGAATCGAGCCGAGGAGTTTTTCCTGTAGGACGGCGAGCGTGATGAACAAGACAACGGGAAACCCGAGCAGAAAGATCATTGGCCCGCGGCGCAGCAGAAGGATAGCCAAGACAATCGAAGCGGCCGCCACAAAGAGTTTCGCGTAGCCGAGACTACGTTCTCGACGTTGCGCCGCGGCTTGCCGCCGGATCAGAATTGCCAACTCGGCGGCGTAAAACTCTTCGGGGTTGGAAATGTCTTCCTGCGGCACGTGGACGTCTGGGCTGGGGAGATGACTCACAGCAACAGACTACGCTGGAGAAATGCCGCGCATCTTCTCACGCCCGGACAAATGCCGGGGATTGTGGACTTCAGCCCTTGGTGGCGGTGGGAGGGGCCGCCTGGTGTTCTTTGAGTGCCTGTTGCTGCTTGGCGAGTACGCTCTTGTGATGCCGGACATCGGCACCCTGCACCCAGAAGATCACGTCTTCTGCAATATTGGTCGCGTGGTCGGCAACGCGCTCGAGGCTGCGGCAGATCATCAGGGCGTTCAGCGCCTGAGGAGCGACGTGGCTCTGCTCCTCCATCACCTTGGTAAGTGATTTGTAGGCCGCGCGGTTCATCGCATCAACCGCATCATCCATGGTGAGAATGCTGCGGGCGAGCTCCGCATCGCCCTCGATAAACGCCTGCAGGCTTTTGCGCACCATGTTGGCCGCCAGGGAAGCCATCTTGGGAATGTCGACGGGCAGGTCGGCTACCGGCATCTGTTCCATGTTGCGGACGCGGTCGCTGATGCTTTTTGCGGCGTCGCCCACGCGTTCGAGGTCGGCATTGATCTTGATCACGCTCAGAATGAAGCGCAGGTCGATGGCCATGGGCTGTTCCATCGCGAGCAAGTCGAGAGCCGCCTGATCGATATCACGTTCCATGCGGTTAATGGCGACTTCGCTGCGCGTGACCAGGTCGCAGATCGACAGGTCGCGCACACGGTAGGCTTCGATGGCGCGCTGGATGGCCTGCTCTGCCAAGCCCGCCATGATGAGGAGGTTTTCTTTCAGGTCGTCGAGACTTTTTTGAAAGCGTATCCGGGTCATCCGAACCTCCCAGTGATGTAATCTTCAGTCCGCTTATCGCTGGGATTGGTGAAGATTTTGTGCGTCGAATCGAACTCGACCAGTCGCCCGTTGAGGAAGAAGCCGGTCTTTTCTGCCACGCGGGCGGCCTGCTGCATGTTATGGGTCACGATCACGATAGTGTACTGCGATTTCAATTCAAAAATCAGATCCTCGATCTTCGAGGTGGAAACGGGATCGAGGGCTGACGCAGGCTCATCCATCAGCAAGACTTCAGGGTCTACCGCGAGCGCGCGGGCGATGCACAGGCGCTGCTGCTGGCCGCCGGATAGGCTTGCCCCAGACTTCTTTTTGAGATCGTCTTTCACTTCTTCCCAGAGCGCCGAGTTGCGCAGCGAGCGTTCCACGATTTCGTCGAGAACACGGCGATTGGTGTAGCCGTTCAGTTTCAGCCCCGAAGCAACGTTGTCGTAAATGGACATGGTGGGAAAGGGGTTGGGGCGCTGGAAGACCATCCCTACCCTGCGCCTGACCTGGACGGGTTTGGCATCGGCGTAGATGTCCAGGTCGCCCATCCGTACCGACCCGGTGACGCGGGCGATCGGGTTGGTCTCGTGCATGCGGTTGAGACAGCGGACAAAGGTGCTTTTTCCGCATCCCGACGGCCCGATCAGGGCGGTGGCGTGGTTCGCCGGAATATTCAGATTGATGTCCTGCAGCGTGTGATTCGAACCGTACCACGCATTCAGATTAGTGACTTCTATTCCGACGCCCACGAGCTGAATTCTCCCTCTACGCTTGGGGCGAAACTCGCCCGTTTGGTCACAATTCCGAAGTTGGTGACAAAATCCCGGATCGCGTCACGACCGCAGAAATCGAAGACAGGTTTAACTGGCCCCTTTCAAGACGCCGCGGCTGGTGACGTAACGGACCAGGGCAACCGCGAGCACAATGAGCACAATCAAAACCAGCGCACCCGCCCACGCCAGCCGGTGCTGATCGTCGTAGGGAGAGATCGCATAGACATAGATCTGGAGCGGCAGGGCTTCGATTGGCTCATTCAGGCTGGTGTTCATGTAGGAATTGCCAAGTGCCGTAAACAATAGCGGCGCGGTTTCGCCCGCGACCCTGGCGAAGGCCAGCATGCAACCGGTAATGATTCCCGGAGAAGCGGTTTTCGCGGTGATCGATAAAACCGAGCGCCAATTAGGAACTCCGAGGCCGAGAGCCGCCTCGCGCACTGCGTGAGGAACCATCAGCAGCATTTCTTCCGTGGTGCGGCAAACCGTAGGAATCATCATGATGCCCAGCGCGACGCCGCCGGAAAACGCCGAGAAGTGCCCCGAGAACGGAATGAAGCTGTTGTGGGGGCTGACAATCAAGGAATACACAGCCAGTCCCATCACGATCGACGGAACTCCATTGAGCACGTCAGCGGTGAATCGAACTGCATTGGCCAGCTTTGTCCCGCGTCCAAACTCAGCAAGAAAAATTCCGCCGCCGATGCCGATGGGCACGCCAATCGCGCTGGCAATCCCGAGCAGAACCCCGGAACCCACGATGGCATTTGCCATCCCGCCGCCGGGTTCGCCTTCGGGCTTGGGTAGCTGGGTAAAGAAGGCAAGATTGAGCGAGTTAGCTCCCTTGTAGACCAGGTAACCGAAGATCGCGACCAGCGGAGCTACCACGACAATCGTGGCCAGCACCGCCAGCACCGTGACCATTCTGTCAGTAAACGACCGAATGCGGGATCGAATTGGGAATTTCTCAACCCTCACTGTCGCTCCTCAACGCGCCTGCGCCGGCGCCCCGCGTGTGACTGCCCATACCAGGAGTTGCGCGCAGGCGTTGACGATAATCGTCACGATAAACAGCGCCAGGCCGATTTCTATCAGGGCGCTTCGATGCATGTCGTTGACCGCTTCGCTGAATTCGTTGGCAATGACCGCCGCCATTGAACTACCGTTGGCCAGCAGTGACCGGTTGATCTCTGGGGTGTTGCCAATGACCATGGTCACTGCCATGGTTTCGCCCAAAGCGCGCCCGAGGCCCAGGATCACGCCTCCAACGATACCGATGCGAGCATTGCGCAGGACGCCAACGCGGACCATCTCCCAGCGCGTGGCGCCGAGAGCCAGGACCGCCTCACGCTGCGAATAAGGCACCGCCGTCATGACCTCCCGGGTCAGCGAAGAAATGATGGGGAGAATCATGATAGCCAGGATCACGCCTCCGGCGAGGAAGCCGAGCCCAGTGGGATTGTCGTTGGAGAAGAAGCCTGTCCATCCAAACAGTTTGACCAGCAGCGGGTTCACATGCTCGCGCAACAGGGGCACCAGAACGAATACCGCCCACAAACCATAGATAACGCTCGGAATCGCAGCCAAAAGCTCAGTCAGGAAGGCGAGCGGACCGCGCAGTATGCGGGGGCACATTTCGGTGAGAAATATGGCCAGGCCGATGGCCAGCGGTACGGCGATCAAAAGACCCAGAAAGGATGAAACGAGGGTGCCATAGATGAATGGCAGGGCACTGAACCGCTCGTTGACGGGATCCCAATAAATTGAGCCCTGGCCGGCGAGGTTCGCGAAGGTCCGGTAGAAAAAGCCGAATCCGAATTTATGCCAGGAAAGCTCGGAGCTGACGACCAGCCGTGACGCAATCAAGGCCACGATACCAAAAATACTGAGAGCGCACAGGACCATCAAGACATGAAATGCGCCGTCGGCGATCGCCGAGTTACCCCGGGCGAGAAGAAACCGCCGGACCTCGGAATCCGGGGCAGGCCTGGCCTCGGATGGTTGGCGCTGGGCCGGAGATCCGGGCGCGGATTTGGGCGGAGCGTGGGTAATGCGAATCTCTGGCACGTGGTCGATCACCTCACACAGGCTAACGGGGCTAGATGAACAGGAGGTTACAACCTTGCAAAATCAAGCGCATACGGTAAGCATGTCCCTGGTCTCCGACGCGGGAAGCGGATGGCCGGCGGGGGGAGTGGTTACCCTGGGCTAGCGGAATGGAGTCTTTTTCCATGATGGGCCGCAGGGGGATCAACCGCGGTGGAGGGGACTCATTTATGCTGGTGCACTGAAAAGCGACAGGTCAAATCCGATGCGCAAATTATTTCTGCTTTGCACTCTGGCGGTAGCTGCTGGCGCCGCCCTGGCACAAAACGATCTCCCTCCCGACTCGCCACACCGTGAGTGGAAGGCTTCCTGGATCACTCATCCCACCGCCCCGCTGCGGGAGCCGCTGGTGCTTCATTTTCGGCGAACCCTGAATCTGGCGTCGATGCCGGCCAGATACGTTGTGCGGGTTAGTGCCGATAACCGCTTTATTTTGTTTGTCAATGGACATCGCGTGGGAGACGGACCGGCGCGCGGCGACCTCGACCACTGGCGTTATGAGCGGTATGACCTGGCGCCCTTGCTGAAGGCGGGAGAGAACCTGATCACCGCCACGGTGTGGAACTGGGGCCTGTTCGCGCCGGTCGCACAGATGAGCGACCGCACCGCGTTCCTACTGGAAAGCGAGGCGGCGGATGCCACCTCGATAAGTACTCCTAAGGACTGGACCGTGGAGCAGGAATTGGGGCATCGGGCCCTGGGACGCGAAACCGTCGTTCTGAAGGCCTACCTGGCGTCGGGACCGGGCGAGGAGATCAACGCAGCTACCTATGATTGGGACGCGAACAAGCCGGGGGGAAATTCGCCGGCCTGGCTGCCCGCCGGCAATCCCATGCGCGACAGCGTCTACTCGAACACAAGCGTGGCCCACTCGGCGGACACCCAGGGGGACAATTTCTGGGGACTGGTGCCGGATCAATTGCCTCAAATGGAGTTTTCGCCAACGGAAGCCGGGAAGGTGGTTCGAATCGACTCCGCGGACGCGAGCGCAAAGCAGTTGAAGGCCTTCCCCGATGCCGCGGTTACGGTGCCACCCAAAGGCCACATCCACATAATCCTGGACCGCAAGACGCTCACCACCGCCTATCCCCGGCTCACTGTTTCGGGAGGCAAAGGGGCGCACATTCGGCTGACTTATTCCGAAGCGCTATACGACAAGGATCAGCATAAGGCCGATCGAGACGCGGTTGAGGACCGCGTTGCCCTGGGTCTGAATGACAGCTTCCTCCCCGACGGAGGACCGCATCGGGTATTCGAACCACTTTGGTGGCGGACCTGGCGCTATCTCGACCTTGAGATCAGCACGGATGCCGATCCGCTCCAACTGGAATCACTCACCGCTAATTTCTCGGCATACCCATTTGTGGAGCGCGCGAAGTTCCAGATGGGCGACGCCGATCTGGACAAGATCTGGGAGATCAGCTGGCGCACGGCGCGCCTTGACGCCCACGAGACCTACATGGACACGCCGTACTACGAGCAACTGCAGTACGTCGGCGATACGCGCATTCAGGCGTTGATCTCGTACACGGTCGGCGGAGATGACCGCCTGGGCCACCAGGCGCTTGAGGCTTTCAACGCTTCAAGAATCCCCGAGGGCATCACGCGGAGTCGTTATCCCAGTTCCCTTCCCCAGAACATTCCAACGTTTTCCCTGTTGTGGATCGGCATGTTGCACGACTGGTGGATGTACCGTCCAGATGCATCGATTGTAAGGTCTTCCCTGATGGGCACGCGGACGGTCCTTGACTGGTTTGGCCAGCACGAACAGGCTGATGGGCTGCTCGGAAAGCTGCCGTGGTGGAGTTTTATCGATTGGGTGCCGTCGGGTGAGACGCCCACTTACGACAGCCATGGCGAGTCGTGCATCACTTCGCTCGAATACCTCGGGGCGCTCGGCGACGCAGCGGATCTGGAGCAGCATCTGGGCGACACGGTGCTGGCTGAAAGATACCGCGACCGGGCTTCGCATGTGCGTTCCGGCATTTACGGCAAGTGCTGGAATTCGCAGCGGAACCTTCTGGCCGACAATCCTGACCAGAACGTATTCAGTCAGCAGTCGGGCATTCTGGGGGTCCTGTACGACGTGGTGCCCAAGGAGCATCAGCAGGAAGTTCTCAAAAAGATGATCAGCATCGATCCGGGATCGACAACCGACGGGATGCTCAGCGCCTCGTATTATTTCCGGTTCTACCTGGCAAGAGCCCTGGAACACGCCGGGCAGGCTGACGACTACCTGCGTTCGCTGGATCCCTGGCGCAAGTTGCTGCCGCTTCACTTCAGCACATGGCCGGAGATTCCGGGCGATACGCGATCTGACTCTCACGCCTGGACGTCACATCCTATTTACGATCTGTTAACTCTGGTGGCCGGCATCGAACCGGCGAGTCCTGCATTCGCAACGGTGCGGATCGCTCCTCATCTTGGCAACCTGCCCTCGCTCACGGCGTCTTACCCGCACCCCGAAGGCATGATCGAGGTAAGTTATCAGCGCAGGGGTTCGGGGTTAGAGGGAACGGTAACACTGCCCGGAAAATTGAGCGGGGAGTTTGTATTCAATGGCACCACTCAGCCACTGAAGCCGGGACCGAACCAGATCAGCATCAAGTAGCCCTCGAGCCTTCAAAGCAGAAAGGGCGGAACCGATTGAGGCACTCCATCTCGATCGTCCGGTCGGTTCCGCCGCAGTACTAAATCGTGTTACAACTCCAACATGGCAAGAGGGAAGCTATCCACACCACCCGGCCACGTGAACCTGCGCATGCTGGCCGAGCACCTGGAATTGTCACAGACCACAGTTTCACTGGTGCTGAATAACTCCCCGTCGGCGAAATCGATTCCGGAAGAAACGCGCAAGCGCGTGATGGAGGCAGCCGAGAGGCTGAATTATCGGCCTAACTACTTTGCCCGCTCCCTGCGCCAGAGCCGGTCGATGAGTGTGGGCGTGCTGGCTCCCGATCTCAGTGAAGGCTACTTTACGCGGGTGATGAGCGGAGTGGTGCAGGAACTTACCGCCGCGCACTATTTCTTCTTTACCGCCTGTCACGACTGGAACCGGGAATTGATTGAGAAGTACCCGCGCATGCTGGTGGAGCGGGCCGTGGATGGCTTCCTGCTTTTAAACACGGCTGCAGATCACATCGACGTTCCGGTACCGGTGGTGGCGATCTCGGCGCACAGCCAGGTCGACAACGTAACCAACATCGTGCTCGATCATCACTCCGCGGTCGAACAGGCGCTGAAACACCTGTATGAGCTTGGACACCGGAAGATCGCATTCATGCGCGGGCCGCGCGCGATTCCCGATTCGGACTTTCGCTGGGAGAGCATCCAGACGGTGGCACGGGAGATGGGCCTGCGCATCGATCCAGCCAATGTGATCCGCATCGACGCCGCGGGATGGTCGATGAAGGCGGGCTATCACCCTATGGCCCCCGAAATCGGCTACAAGCCGATGCAGGCCCTGCTGGAAAAGAGCCGCGACTTCACCGCGATCTTCTGCTTCAATGACATTGCGGCTATAGGGGCGATCCGCGCGTTGAAGGATGCCGGTTGTTCGGTTCCGGGTGATGTCTCGGTTGTAGGGTTCGACGACATTTTGTCGGCGGCTTATGCGACTCCATCCTTGACCACTGTGCGCCAGCCCCTGATGGAAATGGGCCAGCGCGGCGCCCAGATCCTGCTGGAGAGAATCGGGAACCGCGCGAAGGAGTATTCGAGCGAGATCACCATGATGCCGGAGCTGGTGATCCGGGAATCAACCGGGCAGGCGAAGACCCGGGCCTGAGCTCTCCGAGACTATTTGCCGCAGTAGGATTCGAACCAGCGACTGATATAGACCTGGGCGTGGGCTTCGCCGCAGTAATGGCGCGCGCCTTTGGCTTCGGCGGCTTCCTTGCTCCACTTGAAGACAGTCAATTGGCTATCACTACATTGGATGACTACCCAGCGGACGGGCCTCTGGGTCTCCTCGCCGCAAATTTCGCACCGATAAATATTTTCGATCACCGCCCGGCCTCCAAGGTCTCCGATTACGTTCTCTATTGTTTCGGCGCCTTTGTGTCGATAACTCGGGTCGCCGCTCGAATTGAAGTTAAATCCTGCTTTTATAGCGTGAGTTACTCCAGCATCTGCAGATCCAGCGGCGATTCCAGAAGGCAGTCCATGGTTTGGATGCGCTCCAGGGCGCGACGCAAGGCTGATGATTTGCACGGCTCCACTGTGACTACAAACGGCAACGCGTGCTGAGGGAATCCGGGCTTCTGCACGATGGCGCGAATATTGATCTTCTCCGCAGCCAGGGCGCCGGTAATTTCCGCCACGATGCCCGGCCGGTCGTTGACCAGGAAGCGGATGTAGTGTGGAACTTCGAATTCCGCCGCGACATGAGCTGGGGCCGCGGGGATTTCGACGCGGCGCGAACCGTGTGCCAGGGCGAGGAGATCGCTGACTACAGCGACCGCGGTAGGATGTCCCCCGGCTCCGTGACCGGAAAAGACCACGTCGCCTCCATAATGACCGCTGAAGATCACCATATTTTCAGTTCCGCGCGACCACGCAAAAGGAGACCGCCGGTCGACCAGGGTGGGGCCGACGGTAGCAGCCACCGTTCCGTCGGACTTCTGTGCCCGGGCTACCTGGCGGATGGTGCACCCCAGGTCGCGCGCATAGCTGAAGTCGACAGCGGAAACGGCGGTAATTGCGCGGGGAACGATCTCGTCGGGGTTGATTTGTACGCGCATTGCCAGGCGCATGAGGATGGCCAATTTAGCCCTGGCGTCGAAGCCTCCCACATCCTCGGTAGGATCGGCTTCAGCGTAGCCTTTGGCCTGGGCCGCAGCCAGGACGGTGGCGTATTCGGCGCCCTCTTCCATGCTGCTGAGAATGAAATTGCAGGTACCGTTAAGGATGCCTTCGATGCGTTCAATGCGGTCGCCGGCCAGGCCCTGCTCGACCCCGGGAATTACCGGGATGCCACCGGCCACAGCGGCGCCGTATTTGAGATGGCCTCCCCTGGCTGCGGCGATGCGCTCCAGTTCAACGCCATGGAACGCGATCAGCTTTTTGTTGGCCGTGACTACGCTCTTGCCATTCTCGAGGGCCTTGCGCAGCCACTTCCCGGCCGGGTCGAGGCCACCGACGAGTTCCACGATAACGTCAGCGTCTGAAGCCAAAACCGCATCGGCGTCTTCGCTCCACACAACGCTGTCCGGCGTCCAGGCCGCCCGCTTGCGGGCGACGCCTCGGTTAAAAACATGGGTCAGTTCAAGACCTTCGGGCCGGGATTCGGTAAGGATTCGCGCCACCGAACTACCGACCGTTCCGAATCCGAAGATGGCAACTCGCAAAGGCCGCATTCGACGGGCGGCAGCGTGAAACTCCTGATTCTGAAGGGACAGATTGACTTCGGACAAGGCACACCTTCGTTGAGGAGATAAAAATAGGCTGTGGTTCGATCATACCTGAGCAACAAAATGGGATTGTGCCGTTGGTTGTTTGATGACATGATGCGGATATCCCGTAGGGGCCAAATGAGGCGCCTTCTCTCCATCTCGCTGATCCTGCTTTTCTGGCTGGGGCCGCTGGCGGCTATGCTGCCGGCGAGCGGCGACACGATTGTGCCTCTATGCTGCCGCCGGCATGGCGCCCATCACTGCATGGAAACGGGCGAGCAGGCCAAGGGGGGAACTCCAGAGCTGCGCGCACCCTCCCGGTGTCCGGCGTTTCCGAACGGTGTTCCGGCTACAACAGGAGCGCAATTTGCGCTGGCGGCTTCGCAGATTGCTACGCCCGTGCCGGCGATGAAAACGATGCAGAGAGTAGGCGGACGCGACAGTCTCCAAAACTGTGCGTCGCGCGCTCATACGGACCGTGGTCCGCCTTCCTGCGAAGCCGTCTGACCTCCTCCGGAGACGGGCTTCCCCAAATGCAATCCATTGATCGTTAAGACTCATTTGTCCTGAACGGGTGCTGGAAAATCGGCGCCGGACACATGTGAGTCAAGCGGCCTCCTGACTGGCGCCGCGGTCGCCTTCCTTCTCGTCACTTCTCGATGCAAGGAGAGTTATGATTCGTCGCTTGTTTTATTTCGTTGCCTTTGGCGTTGCCGCTTGCATGCCATCCTTCGCTACTGTATTCGCCACGGTGCACGGGGTGGTGCACGACCCACAGCACCATCCGGTTGCGGGCGCGCAGGTGGTTCTCAAGGCTGCCGGGTCCGCGTTCTCATTGCACAGCGTGACGGACGGCACCGGTACATTTGACCTGCCGGAAGCACCGCTGGGCTCGTATCAACTTCAGGTGGAAGCTCCGGGCTTTGCGATTTTTACGGTGCCGTTCGCTGTGGCATCGGGGACAAATCCCGTGCTTCACATCGCGCTTTCCATAGCAGGTTCGACACAGTCGGTGCGGGTCAACGGAGCCGACGGCACCATGCCTTCTACAGATTCCGCAACGCCGACGACGCTCATCACACGCGCCGAGATCGACGAGACGCCGGGAGCGAGCCGCACGCTGGGCATGGAAATGATCACCGATTTCGTACCGGGCGCTTACATGACACACGACATGCTCCACATGGAGGGCGGCCACCAGACCAGCTGGCTCATCGACGGGATATCGATTCCCAACACCAAGATCGGATCCAACGTGGGGCCGCAGATCGACCCCAAGGACATCGACTCGCTGGAGGTGCAGCGCGGGAGTTATTCGGCGGATGTAGGTGATAGGACTTACGGAGTGTTCAACGTTCTTCCGCGAAACGGCTTTGAGCGCAATCGCGACGCTGAATTGCGGCTCTCCGGCGGCAACTTGCACACCGGCGAGGCTGAGCTCTCATTTGGCGACCACTCTGAAGCCACGGCGTGGTACGCCAGTGTGACCGGATCGCGTTCGAACTACGGGCTGGCTACGCCGGTGGCGGCGATCCTGCACGATGCTACCAACTCGCAAAGCGGCTTTCTCTCCGTCATTCGCAACCAGACGGCCTCGGACCAGTTGCGGCTCTCGGCCCAGTATCGGCAGGATTATTTCCAGGTTCCGTTTGATCCGGATCCAAACGACTGGGAACAGGCGAGCCAGTACTACGAATCGTTTGGATTGCGGGATGGCCAGACAGAGCGGGATGCGTTCGTTCTAACAAACTGGAATCACACCTTCTCGCCCAGGGCGATGGTTTCGATTGCGCCGTTTTATCACTTCAACCAGGCCAACTACGATTCGCGAGCCAGCGACCAGCCGGTGGCGACGACGTGGCACCAGACGTCACATTATGCCGGGGGACAGTCGGACTTTCGCGCCAACCTGCCGCACAACGACTTATCGGGCGGCTTCTATTCCTTCTACCAGGGGGAGCACGACTTGTTCGGGTTCACCGTGAACGATGGATCGGCGCTGTCGCAGCCCGCCACGACAGGCACAGCAAGCGCCGGGCTGGTCGAGTTCTACATCTCGGACCACCTCCATATTGGCCAGTACATCACGCTGCTGGGAGGAGAGCGTCTCTCGATTTTCCGCGGCAGCCGCTCGGAGACGGCCGCATATCCGCGCCTGGGGGCGACGGTTGAGATTCCCCACCTCCATTGGGTGTTGCGCGGTTTCTATGGGCACTTCTTTCAGCCTGCTCCGCTGCAGACCGTGTCTGCCTCCGTGTTGAACTACGCCTCTAATTTTCAGTCGGGGGAAAATGCCTTCACGCCGCTGGCCTCGGAACGCGATGAAGAGCATCAGTTCGGCATTCAGATCCCCTACAAAGGGTGGCTGCTTGACGTCGCAAACGTGAAGAACCGAATCAACAACTTCCTCGATCACTCGAGCCTGGGCGAGTCGAACATGTATTTTCCCATCGCGGTTGACGGCGCCCTGGTGCGCTCATGGGAGATGACGCTGCGCTCGCCAATGATTGCACGGCTGGCAAAGTTCCATCTGACTTATGCCAACCAGATCGCGGAACAGCGCGGGGCGATTGTGGGAGGATTCACTTGCTCGCTGGAAGGTGATCCGGCCTGCGATCCCGGCGATTTCTCTTATTCACCAGTCGATCACGATCAACGCCATACGCTGAACACCGGCTTCACCGCAAGCCTGCCGGCGCACACGTGGTTTTCAAGCAATGTCTATTATGGATCCGGATTTGTGAATGGGCTGGCCGGTTCGGGTGTGGGGCCTTACCAGGGGAACTATCTACCCGCGCACACGACCTTCGATATATCCGCAGGACACGCGCTTGGCGAACACCTGCGCTTCTCCGCAGGCTTGCTTAACGTGACCAATCATCGCGTGTTACTGGATAATTCGGTGACCATCGGAGGTTTTCACTATAACGATCCCCGCATGGTGTCAGCCGAGTTGCGCTACCGATTCCATTTCTGAGGCAGGTTGTACAGAAGAGGCACTCGATGGGATAGGGCCGGCTCACTTGACGTCGAATAATCCGGGCAGCGCTTCCCCAGCCTTGGCCTCGACGATGGTAGTGAAGGCACTGGCGTTGAGCGGGCGCTCCGGCCCGATGTAGACGGTGCGCGCGCCCTTGTGCCGGGCCCAGTTGACGAAGTTGGCAGCCGGATACACCGAACCCGAAGTACCGATCACAACCATGACGGTGGCCTCGTCGATTTCGCGCTGGATGCGATCCATATCGAGGGGAATCTCTCCGAAGAAGACGATGTGGGGACGCAGGCGGGCGCCGCAGGCGCAGTGCGGGACCTCTTCGATGGAACTATAGACGGAGCGGTCGTCAACCGGTGCCCTGCCGCACTCGTCCTCACAGCGCGACTTCACCAGTTCGCCGTGCATGTGCACTAGGCGCCGCGAGCCGGCACGCTCATGCAGATCATCGACGTTCTGCGTGCACAAAAAGAAACGGTCGCCGAGTTGCGATTCGAGCTGAGCGAGTGCGACATGAGCCGGATTGGGGTCGGACTTTGCGCACTGGGCCCGTCGTTCCGAGTAGAACTGCCAAACGAGCGCTGGATTTCGATCGAGCGCTTCGGGAGTGCAGACGTCTTCGATGCGATGGCCGGCCCACAGGCCGTCAGAGGCACGAAACGTCGCCAGGCCGCTCTCCGCACTGATGCCGGCGCCGGTCAACACGAATACGCGATCGTCGGGATTGATGGTGAGTTTCATCATTATTGTTGCTGCTCTCGCGTCGAGCTCACTGCTTGCCGTTGCGATGCCTGAGCGGAGAACCGCGTGACAGGCAACTGTATGAACTCGATTGAGCTCACGGCTGGCGAGTATTTCGATTACGGCACCAGCAGAATTTTGCCGGTGGTCTTGCGGCTTTCCATGTCGGTTTGAGCCTGGGCAGCATCGCTGAGTGCGTACACGTGTTCAGTGCGCAGCTTCAATTCGCCTGAAGCCGCCGACTTCAGGACATCTCCCGCACGCCACTCCAAATCGGCGCGCGTAGCCACATAGTGCCAGAGTGTAGGTCTGGTGATGTAGAGCGAGCCCTTACCGCCCAACTGGATCAAGTCGAACGGAGGGACGGCTCCGCTGGATGCGCCGAACAGGGCCATGAGGCCGCGCGGCCGCAGGCAGTTGAGGCTACCCTCAAACGTGGTCTTGCCGACCGAGTCATAGACAACGTCGACGCCCTTCCCTCCGGTTAACCGCTTGACCTCAGTGGGGAAGTCCTGCTGCGTATAGAGAATCACGTCGGAGGCGCCCGCTTCACGAGAAAGTTCCGCTTTGGCTTCGGTCGAGACGGTAGTGATGACTCGGGCGCCGATCCTGGCCGCCATTTGCGTGAGCAACAAGCCCACGCCGCCCGCCCCGGCATGGACCAGCGCGGTATCGCCGGACTTCAGGGGGAAGGTGGAGTGGACCAGGTAATGGGCGGTCATGCCCTGCAGCATTGCGGCGGCAGCCTGTTCCGGAGTGAGGGTTTCGGGAACTTTGACCAGTTGCGCGGCCGGCACCAGCGCGTATTCGGCATAACTGCCGAGAATGGCGACACTAGCCACAGCGTCACCAGCCGCAAAGCCGGTCACCCCCGGCCCAAGCTCCTCAATCGTTCCGGCGCCTTCGCTGCCGGGAATCATGGGGAGAGCGGCCTTGTACTGGCCCTTGCGGAAATAGATCTCGATGAAGTTGACGCCGATGGCTTCGATACGGATCAACGCCTGGCCCGGGCCCGGCTGAGGAATCGGCAACTCGACCAGTTCGAGGGCTTCCGGACCTCCCGTCGCACGAATTTGAATGGCTTTCATAACAGGCAAGAATGCAACGAAAGGCGGCAATGCTGCAAGCGCGCAGCGAACAAAACTCCGCAAAGAGCGGTTGGCGTCAGAAACAGGAACGCCCCGCGGCGTGATTACGGCGCGGGGCGCGGGCATTTCTTACTTCGCGGAGCCGGGTTTCTAGTAAGTGTTGTCGCGTCCGTCGGACAGTATGCTGGGCTCCTCTGGAGCGCGCAGGCGAACCAGTCTGTCGATGGCGTAAGGAGTGCGCTGCTGGTTGGTGTAGTAGTGGCGCACCTGGAGTTCACCGAGAAGGCCGATGGCCAGCATCTGGATTCCGGCCACGATAAGCACGCCTCCGATTACAAACATCGGTCCATGCTGATCCATCACGCTCTGGTGCGGGTTCATGACTTTGAGCACCAGCAACAGGAACGAAATGATGCTGCCGGCGAGGATGCCCAGCGCTCCGAAGCTGCCGAAAAAGTGCAGCGGCCGGCTCATGTACTTGAGCAGGAAGCGGATGGTTAAAAGATCAAAGAACACACGGAAGGTGCGGCTGATACCGTAGTGGCTCTTGCCGCGTTCGCGCGCAACGTTCTTGATCGGGATCTCGCAAATCGACGCGCCGTACCAGCTGGCCAGCGCAGGAATAAAGCGATGCATTTCGCCGTACAGCGGAATGTTCTGGATGACTTCGCGACGATATGCCTTGAAGGTGGTGCCGAAATCGTGAATATCCACACCCGAGAGCTTGGCCATCAGCCAGTTGGCGCAGCGCGAAGGAAAACGGCGCATCACAAAATTGTCGATGCGTTCCTTGCGCCAGCCGGAGACGACGTCATAACCTTCCTCGAGCTTTTCGAGGAAATTGGGAATCTCGTTGGGATCGTGCTGCAGATCGCCGTCCATGGAAAGAATGAATTCGCCCGAAGCGTTGTCGAAGCCCGCGGCCAACGCCGAAGTCTGGCCGAAGTTTCTGCGCAGCTTGACCACCAGGACGCGGCTGTCTACCGCGGCGATTTCTTCAAGCAACTTGTAGGTGCGGTCGCTTGAGCCGTCATCCACCAGCACCAGCTCAAAGCTTTCGCCAACCTGCTCCATCACCTGCTTCAGGCGTGCATAAAGAGCTGTTGCGTTTTCTTCTTCATTGTGAAAGGGGACGACGATTGAATATTTCGGCATACAAACAGTATAGATGCGCGAAGATGTGAAAAGAGAGCAGAAAGACGGCAGGATCTCAGTGTGCATCCGGGTCCAGCAAGCGAAGTTCCCGGGCGTTGGCTTACCGCGAAAGTTCGTCGAGCATACCTTGCATCTCGCTGAGGGCATGGCGGTTGTCGGTGCGAGCCGCGCAACTTATGCCGGCCTTGAGTCTCTCAATTGCCTCGGCTGTACGCCCAGCCTTGGCCAGTGTCTGGGCGGACATGAAGTAGCCGGCCGTGTAGTCGGAATCGATGGAAAGCAGTTTGTCGAATTCGCTCATGGAAGCGTCGACTTCGCCGCGATTGGCCAGTTCCACCGCAATGCCATAGCGGGCAAAGCTGTTTTTGGGATCCAGCGCGAGAATTTCTTTCAGTCCTGCGATCTTGTCCATTGGGCTCGAGTGCGGGTGCTTACCCGGAGGAATTTGCTTAAATTGCGGCGATTGCCGAAACTAAAAGGAGTGCCCCCGGACGATCGGCCCGCGCCAAGACTATTGTAGCCGGAACCTGCCGGCGCGTCGCAGGGTTCCAGTCCGAGAGGCAAACCGGAGCAAGCAAGAATGAGTTCCAGCGAAAGCAACATGGCTCCCCGCCGGGTGTCGGAGTCGCAATCGGAGATGACGGAGATCATTCTCCCCAACGATACCAACACCTTGGGCAACCTGCTCGGCGGACGCCTGATGCACTTCATCGATCTTACCGGCGCAATGGCTGCTTATCGCCATTCGCGCACGCATGTGGTCACTGCGGCCATGGATCATATCGACTTTATCCAGCCGGTTCATGTGGGTGACCTGCTCATCCTCAAGTCCAGTGTGAATCGCGCATTCAGCACGTCGATGGAGGTCGGCGTGAAGGTATGGGTGGAGAACACTCAGACGGGCGTGATGCTGCACGTAGCGAGCGCGTATCTTGTTTTTGTAGCCATCGACAAGAATGGCAGGCGCGTGCAGGTTCCGCCGCTCAATCCTGTTTCAGCCGACGAGCAGCGCCGCTATGAAGGGGCTCTCCGCCGACGGGAGTACCGCGAAGCCGAAGCCACGCGGCGAAAGCAGGCCCGGCAGGCTTATGCTCCACTGAAGGAAGCGGAAGCAGTTTAAGCCTGAACCGTGACGGCATGGCCCGCGACAAATGCGCGGCGAAGAATCCTGAGGACAACCGATCGCGCCAATCGCGCGGAACGTGTTGGATCTCGATCGCAACATCCCGCACGATGAACTAAAAGGAGTGTTGAAATTATGGCGCATTCTCAAGCCATGCCCTCACCGGTGGCTTTGCCCGGTGTATCCCGTATCATCGCCATCGGCTCAGGCAAAGGCGGAGTCGGCAAGACCACGGTAGCGGTGAACCTCGCCATCGCTCTCTCCAAGCTGGGTCATCGCGTGGGCCTGATCGACGCGGATATTTATGGCCCCAACGTTCCTCTCATGATGGGGTCCTCGCAACAGCCTGCCGTGGGCGCCGGCAACCAGATCATGCCGAATATTACGCATGGGATCAAGACCATTTCCATCGGCTACATTTCGCCTGGCGACAAGCCGCTGGTGATGCGCGGACCGATGTTGCACCAGATCATCCGCCAGTTCCTGCAGCAGGTTGAATGGGGCGAGCTCGATTACCTGATCATCGATCTTCCCCCGGGTACGGGCGACGTCGTGATCTCGCTGGTACAGACGGTGCCGCTGACCGGCGCTGTGGTGGTGTCGACACCCAGCGATGTGAGCTTGCAGGACGCGCGCAAGGCGCTGGAGATGTTCGGCCAGGTCAATGTGGAAGTGTTGGGCATCGTTGAAAACATGAGCCACTTCACCTGCCCGCACTGCCATCACGAGATTGACATTTTTTCCAAGGGCGGCGCGGAGCGCACAGCCAAGCAGTTCAACCTCGCTTTCCTGGGCTCCATCGAGCTGGTACCCGCCATCCGCGAGGGCGGCGACCGCGGCCTGCCGGTTGCGCTGGCGGGACCGAAGAGCCCGCAGGCCGCCGAATTTTACGCGGTGGCGCAAAAGCTCATTGAGCGTGCAGACCAGGCGGCGTCAGCCAGCAGCGACGTGATCGAGATCAGCTGAGCGAAGCGAGAATCAAGACTGGTCGAAACAAAAGAAGCGGGGCTGACTGCCTCGCTTCTTTTGCATTTGGAAAGAACCTCAGCGCCAATGCCCTTCAACAAGTAACCAGCCGCCGCGACGATGGACCCAGTGATGGGCGACCCAGACAGCGTGGGGACGCGGGGGACGTTCCCAACGGCCGGGGACCCATACATAGCGATCGCCGGTCCAGCGGTGATAACCGGCAACCCACACAAAGCCTCGCTCTGGAGGCGCCCCGTAGTGTTCCACAACCGCCGGGGGTGGACCGACGCGAACGTAAGCCTGTGCGTAGGAAGCCGCCGGAAGCAAAGTAAAGGCAAGCAATGCAGACCATGCAAATTTCTTCATGACGTTCAAAATCCTCCGAGATTGAAGGGCATTTGAAAATCAACGGAATGTTCCGAGCCCACGTTCACACGAACGCTGAAAGGCAGGATTAGTTGCGGTGCGGCGAGTCGTTTTCAGACCCGGGTGGAGAGTGCCGCCTCAATCTCTTCGGACAAGGCCTCTCTTGCCACGGCGCAATCAGCACGGCTCACGTCGTGGTGCGTAACCAGCCGGATCGCATTCGCAGCAACCGTGCTCACCAGGATGCCACGCTCCTTGAGACGGGCAACGAGGTAGCCGGCGCTCAACCCTTCGCAAACGCGGAAGATAACGATGTTGGTCTCGACCGTATCGATGTCAATGGTGACGCCTGCGGTGTGGGCAAGCGCTTCGGCGAGCAGGCGGGCGTTGGCGTGATCTTCATGGAGCCGGGCCGGCATTTTCTCGAGAGCGATCAAGCCAGCCGCGGCCAGTACTCCGGCCTGGCGCATGCCGCCCCCCAGGGCTTTGCGGTGAATGCGAGCACTCTCCATCAACTCGGCGGATCCGACGAGCATGGATCCCACTGGCGCGCCCAAACCCTTGGAGAGACAAAACATGACGGTGTCAAAGCCGCGCGTTAATGACATCACATTGACGCCCAGCGCCACGGCCGCGTTGAAGATGCGGGCGCCGTCGAGGTGAACCGGGAGGTTGCGCTCATGCGCGTTTTCCCAGATCTCTTTCATTGCGGATAGAGAAGTACAGCGGCCGCCCGCCAGGTTTGCCGTGTTTTCAAGTTCTATAAGACCGGTCGCGGCGCGGAAGCTGCTCCGCTTGTAGATCACCGGCTCGATGTCTTTCCATGTCAGCGTGCCGGTGGTGGTTGGAACGGCGCGGATGAGGCATCCTGAGAACACCGCGGCGCTCGCCATTTCCCAGTCGAGGATGTGAGAACGGGCTTCGCAGATGATTTCCTGCCCTGGCTGGGTATGCAACCGGAGCGCAATCTGATTGCCCATCGTTCCCGTGGGCACAAACAACGCGGCTTCACGTCCGAAGATTTCGGCGGCGCGCTGTTCCAGGCGGTTGATGGTGGGATCTTCGCCGTAGACATCATCGCCCACTTCGGCGGCGGCCATCGCGGCGCGCATCTCGGGAGTGGGCCGGGTCACTGTATCGGAGCGTAGATCGATCATTGCTTCTCCAAGGGATAAAAATCAGGATGTGAAGAGACCATCGCTTCCGAACTTGCAATTGACTGAAGCGGGCCGGGGCGGGTTGTTCGCCAGCCACTCGCCGGTGTCACTGGATTTAGATCATTGGATCTGGGCCATGGGCAGTTCGATCACGGGCGATACTTTTCCGTTTTTGGAAGCGTACGCCCACAATCCATGAAAGCTTTCACGCAGCGCCGGATGAGTTTTCAAAAGGGCGCTCATCACCGCGACTGCTTCAGTTCGCACGGCCGCAGGATCCGATACCCCCGTTGACTCGTAGGTTACTGCAAGGTCAGCATTGCGCAGCGAAGTATCGAGATGCATCGAGTCGATTTTCCAGGTTCGGGCGCCGTCCGGCAAAGAATAAGGGAAAACCTCGCCCGGCGAGTTTTTGATTTGTGCCTGTTCCTGACCAAGTTTTTCGAGATTTGGCGAGGAAAGGAAATCTACCGGGACGAGAAGGTAGCGTGCGGTCTCGTAGCAGAACCAGGCGGCCCAAGGAGCGTTCGCCTTGGTCAGGTCCCTTCCGCGCTGCCAGAACCAGATGCCATCGTGACCGTCGAGCATGCCAGGGCGAAGGAAGACACCGCCCAGCTTCCAGTTATTTCCGTCTGCTCCGAGTATGAAGCCTATTTGCCCGGCCAGAGGCGCACCGAGCGCATCGGCAAGAACCACTGCGTAGCGTCCCTGGGGCAAGTCGCGCATGGACATGGTGACCGTCAACGTTCCGTTGGCGTTGGAGCAGAAAAACTGGGCATCGGCGGGAGCGGTTAGCGAAGACGCATCGAGGAGGTAAAGGCTGCGCAGCTGGACCTGGCCGCCTTTTAAGAGCGGCGCGCCGCTCTCTACCACCCCGCGGATGCCGTCCCATTGCGGGGCGACCGCGGGAAGCAGAGCCGACTGCAACGTGGAGTAGTCCTGTTGCGCTACAGCCTGGGCAAGACGCTGTCCTGAAGCGGCGAGGGCGTCGCGATCCGGACCAGACATTTCCGCCTGGGTGGTGCAGCTGACGGCATGGCTGGCGGCTGGTGCGGCAAGCGCTACAAAAAGCATGGCGAGAATGGCCCTGGTCTTCAAGGAACCGCGCTCTGCCGGCCGGCTTCGCAACCCGTTCTCGGTCCGGCCGTCAAGATTCGACCCTGGGCACATCTGCAAAGGTTTCCTCCGCCCGGGGACGCCGTGCGAGCGTATGCGGGTCACTGATAGTCTAGTACACAGGAGCTGTGCCGGACTGACGGCTCCCACGGCCGCCGGAGGCCGATTTTGATGCGTATCTTCAACGGTTTACTTTTGTCCACCCCAAGTGACCGGAACCGCGGTTGGACTTCGCGCAGGATCCCGCTTTTGACCGCGATGACGGCTGTTCTGACCGCATCCGCGGGGGCGGTGCAGACACTCCCGCCGAGCTCCCAGCGGTCCGACCAGGCTCCAATTCACAAGGCTCGTCATCATCATGTCAAGGGGGCCATGGGCCAGGCAGCGACGCCTGAAGCGGTCGCGCCAGCGCCTGCCCCGGCACCTGAACCTCCCCACTGGCCGGCGAACGACGCTCCCGGAAAGCCTGATATCAAGTGGGATAGCCGCGGTTTGCAGATCGACGCTGCCAACTCAAGCCTGCACCAGATCCTCGACGAGGTTTCCACGGCGACTGGGACCAAGGTTGAGGGCATGGGCTCCGACGAGCGTGTTTTTGGCGAGTACGGACCCGGCGATGCGCGCGACGTACTTTCTCAGCTTCTGGTCGGTTCAGGCTACAACGTGCTGATGATCGGCGATCAGGGGCGGGGCACGCCGCGTGAAATCGTCCTGAGCGCGCGCCATTCAGCCGGGAACCAGAATCAGCCTGGGGTTAACCCTCAAAATTCGGACGTGCAGGACGAAGAGACTCCGGAAGTTCCCGATGCCGAAGAACAGGGGCCGCCGCCGCAGCAGCTCATGCGGCCGCCGATCATGCAGCAGGGCCCTCCGGGAGCTCCGGGAACGCCGCGCACTCCGCAACAATTGCTGCAGGAATTGCAGCAGCGTCAACAGCAGATGCAAAATGACCAGATGCAGCAACAGCAGCAGCAGCCGCAACAACCGCCGCAGTAGGGGACGAAGCTGATCGGGTGGCGCGAGGTTTACAGGGCGCTGGCTTCGGCTGGCGCCTTGACCGGAACAGCCTGCCGGCGCGGACGCATCAGAGCAAAACCGGCGCGGAAAATACCATAAGCAGCAAATACGCCGAATGCCATGGCACTCGTCGTTGCACAAACCAACATAACTAAGTCAACCATCTATGCCTCTTAAGCTTAGGGCCTTAAACAGATTCTGCGTGCCGGCGAGTCCCCAAGGGTTCCCAGGCACGTGGCGGCATCCTCTGCGATTGTCGCAGAAAATCCGCTTAATTGACCCTTGATTCTATTGACAACTAGAATACCCCTAGAGCACCAAAAGCGCGTAATTTCCTTCAAAGCGCCGGTTTTTACCCCGCTCCCGACGATCATGCCTATTACTCATATCTCAGTTCGAGGAGCGCGTCAGCACAATCTGCGGGACATCAACGTCCGCATTCCGCGCAATACGTTGACGGTGGTCACCGGATTGTCAGGTTCGGGCAAAAGCTCTCTGGCATTCGACACCATCTATGCGGAGGGCCAGCGGCGCTATGTCGAGACCTTATCAGCCTACGCGCGCCAGTTCCTTGACCAGATCGAACGTCCGGACGTGGACTCGATCGAGGGCCTGAGCCCGGCGATTTCGATCGAGCAAAAGACGACCAGCCGCAGTCCGCGGTCCACGGTTGGCACCATCACAGAGATTTACGATTACCTGCGCCTGTTGTATGCCTCGGTGGGAACGCCGCACTGCCCCAACTGCGGCCGGCCGATTGCGCGCCAGACAGCGGACCAGATCGTGCAGCGCATTCTGCAGCTCGGCACCGGCGAACGGGTAACGGTGATGGCGCCGATCGTCCGTGGCCGCAAAGGCGAGTTCAAAGAAATGCTGGATGAACTCGATCAGCAGGGATTCAGGGCCCGGGTGGATGGAGAGGTCCGCGACTTGTCGGAGCCCGTCGCGCTCGACCGGCGCAAGAACCATACCATTGAAGCGATCATCGATCGCATCCTGCTGAAACCCACCTCTTCGGAATCGGCAGCCGAGGTAACCGCAGCGACGCCGCGCCTTGTATTGCCCCAGGGCGGAACCCATGCAACGAGCTCATCCGCGGCGCAAGCGGGGGGGAAATCGTCGGTGGAGAAACGCCTCGAGGGTGCAGTGTCAAAGGCGCTGCAGATGGCCAACGGGCTGGTGCTGGTGGCCATCGCAGGGGGCGACGAGCAGCTGTTTTCGTCTTCGATGGCGTGTCCGGACTGCGGCCTCGATGTCCCTAAACTCGAGCCGCGAAGCTTTTCATTCAATTCCACATTCGGCGCTTGCCCTGAGTGTCACGGGCTGGGCTCGCTGTATGACCTCGATCCGGCCAAGGTCATCACCGACTGGTCAAAGCCGCTGCTGGATGGGGGGCTCGGGCCTGGCTCAGCGTCACAGTACCTGCTGCGGCTGGTTAACCTCGCCGCTGAGCGTTACGATATCGACCTCAAGAAGCCGTTTGAGGATCTGCCTCCACGACATCAGCACATCCTTGTCTATGGACCGCCCAAGAATGAGACCTCGCGAACGGGGTTTCATGGGATTCTCAGCTATCTGCGCGACACCATCGAAGAAGCGCGCAGCGATGGCTACCGCGATTACATGATGAACTTCATGTCGGCGACGCCCTGCCCGGTGTGCCGCGGCAAGCGACTGCGTCCCGAATCGCTGGCAGTGAAGATCGGCGGACTTTCGATCGCGGACTTCACCGAGCTGCCGCTGAACAAGGCGCTCTCAGCAGCTATCAATCTGACCTTCAATGCGCGCGAGGCGCTGATTGCGGAGCGCATTCGGCGGGAGATCGTGGAACGGCTCGAATTTCTCTGCGCGGTTGGCCTGAATTATCTTTCGCTGGCGCGCAACGCAGCCACGCTCTCGGGCGGCGAAGGGCAGCGAATCCGGCTGGCCACGCAAATCGGTTCCCGGCTGCGCGGCGTTCTTTATGTCCTTGATGAGCCGTCCATCGGTCTTCACCAGCGCGACAACGTCAGACTGATTGAGGCATTGACGCGGCTTCGCGACCTGGGCAACACGGTGCTGGTGGTGGAGCACGATGAAGATACGATTCGCCACGCCGATTACGTACTTGATCTCGGACCGGGCGCCGGGCGGCTGGGCGGCCATGTGGTTGCGGAAGGTACTCCAGAGCAGATCATGGCTTGCCCCGACTCGCTTACCGGCCGGTATCTTTCCGGAGCCGCCGGGATCGTACATCGGGAGAAGCCGCGCAAGTTGTCCGGCAAGTGGCTCACGGTGACGGGAGCCCGCGAACACAATCTTCAGGATGTGAACATCCGCGTGCCGCTCGGGGTGATGACGGTGGTGACGGGGGTAAGCGGCTCGGGAAAGAGCACGCTGATCAACGACATCCTGTACCGCTCACTGGCGCAGACCATCTATGGCTCCCGCGAGGAGCCGGGCGCCCACGAAGCCATTTCTGGAGCGGAGCAGGTCGACAAGGTGATCCGCATCGACCAGTCGCCAATCGGGCGCACTCCTCGCTCTAACCCGGCGACCTATACCCAGGTGTTTTCACCGATCCGCGACCTGTTCGCGATGCTGCCCGAGTCGCGGGAGCGCGGCTACAAGCCGGGACGATTCAGCTTCAACGTGGCCGGAGGGCGTTGCGAGGCTTGCCAGGGCGACGGGCAGCGGCGCATCGAAATGAACTTCATGCCCGATGTGTACGTGCAGTGCGAAGTGTGCAACGGGCGGCGGTATAACCAGGAAACGCTGGCGGTGAAGTTTCACGGGCACTCCATCGCCGACATTCTCGAACTCACCATTGAAGACGCATTGACGGTGCTGGCCAACGTGCCCCAGCTCAAGCAGAAGCTGCAGACCCTGGTTGATGTGGGCCTGGGCTATGTGCACCTGGGCCAGAGCGCCACGACGTTGTCGGGCGGCGAAGCGCAGCGCATGAAGCTGGCGCGCGAGTTGTCGAAGCGTCAGACCGGACGCACTCTTTACGTCCTCGACGAACCGACCACGGGCCTGCATTTCGATGATGTGCGCAAACTGCTCGAGGTACTGCACCGGCTGACCGACCTGGGCAATTCAGTCATCATCATCGAGCACAACCTGGACGTGATCCGGAACGCGGACTGGATCATCGATCTCGGGCCGGAGGGCGGAGAAGACGGCGGTCGCATCGTGGCTGAAGGCCGTCCGATCAAGGTAGCGGCCACGCCGGATTCCTACACCGGGCAGTTCCTGAAGCGCTATTACACCAGCGTGAACGGCCACCTCCAACCGCTCGAGACGGAGGAAGACGCCGCCGATCTGGTTGCCGCATCCGTGGCCAGTTCCTCCAACGGAACGGATGCGAACGCTGATTCGGGCAATCCGAATCCGGATGGCCCCAAAGCTAAAGGAACTAGCTCCAACGGCAGAAAGGCCGTGGGCAGGCCGAAATCCGTCCCGGGGCAAGGAACTGCGGCTAAGAAGCCTGGGCGGATCAAGAAAACGGGAAGGCCATGAGCAGCCCTCCGGAATCACCTCTCACCAACTCCGAGGTTGATGCTGCTGATTTCGAGCCTCGGGTTGCAGATCGGGAAGACTCGTCAACTGAAACTCTCGAAGTTACGCAACATGCGCGTGGTTGGAGGAGAGGATCTCGCACCCGCGAGTGAGCCAATGGTTCTCGTGGGGCGGCAGCAGGAGGATGGCGCGGCTGTTGAGGGCGAGGATATCAATGCCCCACCGGCAGGGCACTCCCAGATCGCAATCGAGTCAGAACCAACCCTGTTTGCTCATTACCAACATGCCCCCCCACCAGTCCCGGCACGAATTCCCAACCTCGGACACGTGATGATTTTTATCCTGCTTGCGATAGCGGGGTATCTCGCTTCGGGAATCGCGGTGGCGGTTGCACTGCATGCCCACTTGTTCGGCGTGTCAACCGTCACCCAGGCAGCCAACGAGATTCACTACACGCTGGGCAGCCAGGTGATCTGGTATTTTGTCACCCTGGCGGCATGCGTGGGAGTCTTCCCGCTGGTGTGGCATCGGGGGCTGTTCGACGCTCTGGAATGGCGCGCTGACTCGGCGGTGCGGCTGCGGCTTCGGCTAATGGGTGCGGCGGTGGTTTGTTTTGTGCTAGCCGTTGTCGATGGCATTTTGATTCCTGGGCCTCCCGACACGCCGATCGATCAGATCTTCCGCATGCCGGGCGCCGCCTGGCTGCTGTTTGGATTCGGCATCACCCTGGCGCCGTTTTTCGAAGAGATGGCTTACCGCGGATTTCTGCTGCCGGCACTCTGCACCGCATACGACTGGTCGCGCGAACGAATCGCTCACACCCCGGCGCCCCCACTCGATGAGACGGAGCACCCGCGATGGTCGTTGCCCGCAATGGCGGTGGCGTCGGTGCTGACCAGCATTCCGTTTGCCCTGATGCATGGCGAGCAGACCGGGTATTCCCTGGGACCCTTCGTACTGCTGGTATGCGTCAGCCTGGTGCTGTGCTGGGTGCGGCTGGCAACGCGTTCACTAGCCTCCAGCGTCTTCGTACACTCCTGCTATAACCTGCTTCTGTTTTCGCTGATGCTGGCCGGAACGGGCGGGTTCAGGCACCTGGAACGCATGTAGGCCTGCGCCATGCCGGCAATGAAGACCAACTGTGATGCAATCGTCGCCGCACCCCTTAGAATCAACTCTGTGACTGCCACCACGCATGCCGAGCACCTGCTCTCTCTCCTTGCCCGGACCAGTTTCCGACTTGGCCAGTTCAAGCTTTCGTCGGGCGGGACCAGCGACTATTACATCGACTGCCGTACTACCACGCTGCACGCCGAGGGCGGCCGTCTCACGGGACATGCGGTGCTGGATCTCCTTGACCATCACGGCATCGACGCCGAGGCGGTTGGCGGCCTGACATTAGGCGCCGATCCGATCGTCTCCAACGTCGCCACGGCCAGCGCGTGGCGCGCCGTCTCCCACCCCGGGTCTCGCCTGCTGCACGGATTTCTGGTCCGTAAAGCGGAAAAGACACACGGCACGGTCCGACGCATCGAAGGCTTCTGCCGGGAAGGGGCTCGCGTGGTCATTGTCGATGATGTGTGCACAACCGGCGCCTCCACCATAGCGGCGATCGAAGCCGCGCGGGAGGCAAAGATGACGGTTGCGGCGGTGGTGTGTCTGGTGGAGCGGAAAGAGGCCGGCGGAAGGCCGGCCGTGGAGCAGGCGGCTGGGGAGGCGCCCTTTCTAAGGCTATTCACCGCGGAGGAAGTCCGTGCCCAGCATATCAAGCAGAACGCTGAACACTCATCCTGACGTGCCGGTAGCTGAACAACAATGGCCCCAGCGATTTCGCTGGGGCCATGTCTTCTTACCAGGGGGTAGTTTCTTTAAATAACCGTACTTTAATTTATCCCAAAGTTTGCGGACCTTTACAGGCCTGAGCCAGGGGCTGCAGGGGCGGCGTCGGTCGAGTTCGATAACATCCGGATCTCGACGCGGCGATTCTGCTTGCGGCCTTCAGCCGTGTTGTTCGGTGCTACTTCCTTGTCCTTGCCGATGCCGATCAGGTAGAAGCGGCGGGCCGGCACGTTGTACTTGGTCGCCAGGTATTGCACTACCGCATCCGCGCGGCGCTGGCTTAATTCGTAGTTGTAGTCGGCGGGGCCAGTGGAGTCTGTGCCACCCGTCACTTCGAGGATGTAGCTCTTGGCGGAGCCAAGTTGAGCGGCAAAGGTATCGAGTTGCGCCTTGCCTTCCTTGGTGAGTACGGCCTTGTCGAAGCCGAAGGTCACAGAAACATCGCCCATGGGGCGGTAGCTGTCGAGCCCTTTTACGACGGCGTCAAGAGAATCGGCTCTGTGCACGGCATCGTTGGCCGCAGTCTCGGCGTCTCCGGCGGCTTTGCCGGCGGTTTGAGCATTCTGGGTAGCGCTGTCCGCCGCGCCCTGTGCCGTTTTAATGCCAGCCTGGGCGCGCGAGTCAACGTCCTGGATGTTGCGATTGTTGGTGGCTGCCTTGTCGTCGAGTTGATTGGTGTGATCCACGAGGGGAGCCGTCTGGCCCCGCACATAATTTTTGGTCGCGCAACCTGTAACACCTGCCAAGACCAAAGCTGCTGCGCTCAACCCAAAAGTAACTTTCATCATCTTCTGATTTCCCTCCGGTTGCCGGTTCCGGCGCCTCAAGCGCAAGCCGCACTCCGGCGGAGACAACCCTTCGTATCCTCGTAAGATGCATCCTGAAGGCCAAACGGAAACAAAAGACCTAAGTAGCTAATAGAACGACGTTTAGAACAACGTGGCGGCGCTGAAACCGGCTTGCGGACAGTGTAAAGTTTACAAAAAACGTAGAAGGATTCCCGGTTTAGACCCGCATCCTGCGCCCTTACGGCCGAACGGCTAATCTAACAAATAGAAGCACTTTTCATGGATCTCTACGAAAAAATCAGGACGTTGCCCACCCAGCCCGGGGTGTACCTGTACAAGAACGCCGAGGGCGAGGTTATTTACGTCGGCAAGGCAAAAAATCTCCGCTCCCGGGTGCGGTCCTACCTGCTGGCGGCGTCGCAGGCCAATGCCAAAACCGGCTCACTGATGCGTGAAGCCGTCGATCTCGACTACATTCTTGTCGCTAACGAGCGCGAAGCGCTTGCGCTTGAGAACAATTTCATCAAGCAGCGCAAGCCGCGCTTCAACATTCTGCTGCGCGACGACAAGACCTATCCGTATGTAAAGCTCACCCTCAACGATCGCTTTCCCAAAGTATTCGTAACCCGGAGGCTGCGAAAGGACGGCGGCGCTTACTTTGGCCCTTACTTTCCCGGCAACTTGGCCTATCGGGTCGCGGAGGTCATTCACCGCAGTTTTTTACTTCCCAGCTGCAAAGTCGATCTGAACCGGTTTCATCCTCGCGCCTGCCTGGAGTACTACATCCACCGCTGCCTGGGACCTTGCGTGGAAGGCCTCACCACTCCCGATGCTTACCGCGAAGCGGTTCGCGACGCGCAGATGTTTCTGGAAGGCCGACAGGCGGAGCTCGAACGAACGCTCACCACCCGCATGACCGAGGCGGCGGCGAATCAACTTTACGAGGCAGCCGCGCGGCTCCGCGATCAGCTCACGACGGTGCACCAGCTGCAGGACAAGCAGCGCATCGCGACCGCGGAACAGGACGATGATGCGGACGTATTCGGTTATCACTTCGAATCCGGCAGCCTGGCCGTAAACCTGTTTCACGTGCGAGGCGGCAAGATTGTGGACCGGCGCGAATTCTTCTGGGAAGACCTGCCGGAATTGCTTGAGTCCATCGGCGCGGAAGCCGCGGCCGAGGCGCCGGTTTCCGAGGCACAGACAGGCTCTCCCAATGGCCGCGACGTGGAAGCCAATCCAAGCATCGACGTGACCCCCGGTTCCAACAAGAATCCTGCCCCGGGAGACCAGACATTCAATGCGGGCCAGGTCTTCAGCGCGCTGCTGAAGCAGCTCTACATCGATCAGCCTTACATACCGCGGTCCATCCTGGTGCCGGTCGATTTCGCCGATCGCGAAACCCTCGCCGCGCTTCTGAGTGAACAGGCCGGCAGGCGCATTGAGCTGGCGGTGCCGCGTCGTGGAGAGAAACGCTCACTCGTCGATCTCGCCGGGCAGAATGCCAAGCAGTCGTTTACGCAGCGGTTCAGAGTGCTTGAGCCGTCGCGCAAGGCTATTCAGGAAGCGTTGGCCGACGCACTCATGCTGCCGGAACTGCCCCGCCGCATCGAGTGCTTCGACATCTCCCACATCCAGGGCGCCGAAACCGTGGCTTCGCTCGTTGTATGGGAAGACGGCAAGATGAACAAGGCGGCCTACCGCAAGTTCAAAGTGATGACGGTGCTGGGTGTGGATGACTTCGCTTCCATGCGGGAGGTGGTCACACGCCGCTACCGCCGCCTCAAAGAAGAGGGCACCCCGATGCCGTCGCTGGTGTTGATCGACGGAGGCCTGGGCCAGTTGCACGCGGCGGCCGAGGCGCTGGAGTCGCTGGGATTCACGTCGCAGCCGCTGGCTTCGATCGCCAAACGCGAAGAGGTCATTTATCTCTATGGCGCCGAGGATGAGCCAGTGGTGCTTGACCGCCGTTCGCCGGTGTTGCACCTTATTCAGCTGATTCGCGACGAGAGCCATCGCTTTGCGGTTGGCTATCACCGCCAGCGCCGTGCCATGCGCGATCGCGATTCGGAGTTGCTGAACATCCCCGGCGTCGGTTCTCTGACGCGGCAGCGCCTGTTGTCTCACTTTGGCAGCCTCCGGGATGTGCAGCAGGCTACCGCAGAGTCGCTTGCGGCGGTAGTCCCGCGCAAGACGGCCGACAGCATCTGGCGCCACTTCCACGAATCGCCGGCCGCTGCGCCGCAAACCGGTTCCTGACCGCCGGTCTTTGAGTCTTCGCCACATTCCGCCGTGGTGCAGGATTCAAAACGCACTGTGATAGTGACCTGGCTCACTTCCGCTCATCGTCGAAGGCTGGCCCACGCTCGATCCATGTTGCGATGCCCAACGTGGTAATCGTGATGGGGAAGGTCTCTTCGAAATAGAGCTGGGCCACCCTGGCCCGCCTGAAATTAAAAATCCATAGACAGATCAGAGCGCCGGCCAGAAACGAAACCATGGTCGCATATTGCCGGGGGTCCCCGAGCGCGACAATTTCATAGCGCGCGCCCTGGAAGGCGAATACCAGCATCGCCGCTGAAAAAGTCCAGAACACCACCTGCACATTTGTTTTTCCCGGAAGGCAGGAACATGTGAATGGCACTTTTTCAAACCTCACCATTGCGACCTCGACAAACGACCAACCGAGCAGCAGCATTGCCGCGAGATGACCGGCGACATTGGACAGGGGCCGGAAGGCGAGGGACACCGCCGCAATTAGCAGCCACGCCGGCAACATCGCGAACAGCAGAAGAGAAAGCCGGGCGGCCGCAATATAGCTTTTCGTTGGATGCAGTTGGGTGATCCTCAAGATCCAGTTAGCATGCAGCGAAACCGGCAGCGAGAACACGGCACGCAAACCGAAAACCGCGAAGGCCATGATGATGACGCTCGACATCAGGAACTCGACCGGAATCGGTTGTGCGGATGGGCTCTCCACCATGCTGCGAATCCACGAAAGGGTGATTGCGAACACCACTGACAGATAGAACGCAAAGATCACGCGATGCTGGCGGCTGCGTGCCAGCGAGCGGAGGCAGAATTGAACTACCGCGGTTCGGAGAGGGGTCCCGAGGCGCAGGGACCAGTGGGCACCTCCTGCTCCGGGCACCAGGTCTGGCTGCTCGACCGTCCTCTTCATGGTCAGCAGGTAACAGCTCATCAGTGACCCTGCTGCGGCGATGGTCAACGCCGCAAGCTGTATCCACGCGCGCTCCGCTATCCAGACGCACGCGCCCGGCAGGGTTCCATTTAGTTGATTCAGAATTGCCAGGAGGCCGAAGACCGGGGATACCGTCACTACCCAGTGGTTTTCCTGCGCCGCGATCTGCGTCCACGTTGGCAACGTGGGCAACAGAAAATATCCTCCAAGCACCAGCGCATAGGCGACAAGCTGCAGCGCAGCGGAGACAGTCATGAACTGGCGGCGCGGCAGAATCATCGCCGTGATTCCCTGCACGGTCAGCACCGATCCGTACATAAGCGCAGCGGCCATGGTCATCGTGAACCAGTAGGCCGCCAGAAATCGTAAAAGGCCCCACCCGCCAAAGACCACTGCATAAGCGACGCTGGAGGCGAAGTTCAATGCCGCGATCGCAATTCCCAGCAGCGCCGCTGACGCTGCCACTTTCGCCACCAGGATGGTCCGCGGTCTTACCGGCAAGGGTGCCAGCACCATGACATCGCGCCGATCGGGAAACGTTGCGTCCCAGCTGACGACAACGATCAGGCCGGCCACCAGCAGCATGTTGGCGATCTGCCCCTGCTCGACGGCGAGCGCGAACTCCGGTGGCGGCGGAAACCAGAGCGTCCCCACGGCTTTGAGCAAGCTGATGAGGATGAGGACGCCGGCAAACTGGCCGAGAAAGCGCGGTATGTCAGCTTCAATGGATAGGGCTTCGAGATCGATGACGCGCAGCAGGAACTGGCTGTACAGGATGCGAAATTGCAGTGGTAGCCGCCCGGCAAGTTCCCCCCATAATTTACGCATTGATGAGGTCAGCGATCTGACGCGCGATCGCGTCTGTGTCCTGCTCGACTGCAAGCTGCGAGAATATTTTCTCCAGCGATGACAACTCCATCAACACGCGCAGGCGTTCGATCGAGTCGTCGGCGACCACCTTGCCGCGGTGGAGAATCACCACGCGCGAACTCACGCGCTCGACTGTATCCAACTCGTGGGAGCTGAAGAGAACGACCTTTCCGCGGGCGGCGAGTTCCTGGATGAGTCTCCGCAAGACCAGCGCCGACCCGACATCGAGTCCGGAAAATGGCTCGTCGAGAAGGATCAGCGCAGGATTGTGCAACAGAGCGGCAGCCAATAACACCTTCTGCCGCATTCCCTTGGAATAACCGGCGATCGCAGCGTGACGATCCCCATGAAGCGAGAAGAGCTGGAGGAGCCCGTCGATGCGTTCGTTGTACGCTCGGGCCGGCAAGTCGCGAAGTTGCGCCACCATGACCAGGTATTCCACCGCGGACAAATGGTTGTAAAGATACGGCTCCTCGGGCACATATCCCAGCTGACGCTTGTATGCCATCACGTCGTCCTGGATGGGCTTTCCATTGAAAAGAATTTCTCCCGCCGTCATCTCGATCAAACCCGTAATCATCTTCATGGTGGTGGATTTGCCTGACCCGTTCGGCCCGAGATAGCCGGTCACTTCGCCCGGGCGTGCGCAAAAGCTCACATTGTCGACAGCGGGAATACTCGCAAAGTGTTTCGAGACGCGGCGCAGCTCAAGCATGGGTTCCCCGGCAAGGATTCTGAATACCCTATGTAGCATTCTTTATATCGACCGTCAAGGCCGGGCACGCGGCATGCTACCCTCACATCACCGGATGAGCCGACCCCTTACTCCTCCCATTCAAGCCAGTCCCGCCGACCTGCCCCGCGTGCTGGGCGCCAGCCAGGCCACTGCCATCGTGGTAGGCACTATCATCGGCAGCGGCATCTTTCTAGTGCCCCGCGAAATGATGCGCGACGTGGGCTCGTCTTCGCTGGTGTATCTCGCCTGGATTGTAGGCGGCCTGCTTTCGCTCTTTGGCGCCATGACCTATGCCGAGCTGGGGGCGATGCTTCCCTACGCGGGGGGAGAGTACGTCTATCTCCGCGGCGCGTACGGCGACACGCCGGCTTTCCTTTACATGTGGACGTGGTTTGCGGTTGCCAAGCCAGCCTCCATCGCCGCGGTCACCAGCGGGCTGGCGCGCACGCTGGGGGTCTTTCCCGCATTTCATTGGCTTGCAATGCAGGTGCCGGGACCATTCCCGCTGCTGTGGTCGCAGGTGTTCGCAATCGGCGTGACGTGGTTCATGACCGGTTTGAATTATCTCGGCATTAAGAAGGCCGGAGACTTCCAACTGGTCTTCACCGTTCTGAAGGGCATTCTGATTCTTACGGTCGCAGCCTTGTGTTTTGCATCCGCGTCGGGGAACTGGGCCAACTTTGCGACTTCGGTGCCCCGTACTTCGGGAGCGGTCAGTGGATTCATGGCCGCCCTCATCGCGACGCTCTGGGCCTATGACGGGTGGAACGACCTTACCATGGTCGCTGGGGAGGTCCGCCGCCCGGAGCGGAGCCTGCCGATTGCCCTTATCGGCGGCTTGTTTGTAGTAGGCGCGCTCTTCATGGCTACCAACGCGGCAATTCAGTACATCCTGCCCGCATCGCAAATTGCCGCCAGCGAACGGCCGGCCGTTGCTGCCCTGTCGGTCGTGGCCGGAGCGCGTGGGGCGGGATTCGTGGCTGCCGCGATGGCGCTCAGCATATTCGTTACGCTGAATGGAACGGTGATGTCGGGTGCGCGCATTCCTTTTGCCGCCGCGCGCGACCGGCTGTTTTTTCGCCAGTTCGCGCACATCAATCCTCGCTTTCAATCCCCGTCCACGTCGCTGATCGTGCAGGGGCTGCTGTCTACTGTGTTGCTGCTCTTCCTCAGCCAGTTTCAGCAACACTTCGAACTGGCGGTATTCGCCGAATGGCTTTTTTATATGCTCACGGCGACAACGGTATTCGTCTACCGGCGCCGACATCCGGAGTTGAAGCGCCCCTATCGGGTCTGGGGATACCCGGTGCTGCCGGCAATCTTTGTGATTTGCGCGGCGGCGGTCCTAGTTTCGAGCTATGCCAGCAATCTTGAAGGCTCGCTGCTCGGAACGGCTCTCATTTTGCTCGGGCTGCCTGTTCTGTGGTTTGTAAAAAAGCGATACGGGGTCTCGGTTCCGAACCAACTGGTCCGCTAAAACACCGCCATCACGCATCCGCCAATCAGCTAACGACATCACTAAGTCATGCCAACTTCGGACCAGCTCGACTTGCCCCGGCCCATACCCAATTCGGCCCCACTCTCCGCACCCGGTGAAGCGGTTCTCGACAATCCGATCTGGAACGCACTGGGCACGGAGCACAAGTCGATTGCTCTAGGGGATGACCGCGCCCGCCGCTACCCTCCAGCGATTGGACCACTGAGCGGCTTACCCAACGGGAGCGCAGAGAGCTATGAAGCATTGCGGATCCTTGCCGGAGCAGAGGGCCTCTTAGGGCTTTTCTGTCAGGACGAGCCTAAGCCGCCCGCGGGCTGGACCACGGTTCGCGGCGGCTTGCTGGCGCAGATGGTGAGTTCATCGACCGACGTCGCCAGCTCGGGGCCGATCCCAGTAGATGCGACACTTCGCCGACTCGATCACGGCGACGTTCCGGCCATGATGGCGTTGGCCGAACTCACCGAGCCAGGTCCGTTTCGCGAACGAACCATCGAGCTCGGCGACTTCTTTGGCATTTTCATGGGAGAGCGGCTCATGGCGATGTCGGGCCAGCGGCTCAACCTGCCGGGCTATACCGAGGTCAGCGCTGTCTGCACTCACCCCGACGCGCGGGGACGGGGCTATGCACGCATCCTTATGTCCAGGGTGATGGATGAAATCCGCCGGCGCGGAAAGGTCCCCTTCCTCCACTCCTTTGCCGATAACTACCCCGCCATCCGAGTGTATGAAAGCCTTGGCTTTACGCTTCGCCGCCACCTTCACCTGGCCGTGCTCAAAAACGAAGCCTGACTCCCTCGACCCTCCGCTTCAGTACCATCGAGAATGCATGCCATCCAAGCCCAAGCTCGGCCAGAACTTCCTCAACGATGTGCAGGCTATTCGCCGGATCGCGGAGGCGCTGGGGGATTTGACGGGCAAGACAGTCGTAGAGATAGGCCCGGGAAAAGGCGCGATCACCCGCGAACTCGCGCTCCGCGCCGGCCACCTGATCGCGGTAGAACTCGATCCCGAACTGGCGGAGGCTCTAAGAGCAGAATTTCCAACGGAGCGCGTGACAGTCTACCCGCAGGACGTGCTGGCATTTGATTTTGCGGCTGCCTCGACGGCAGCCGGACAAAAGTTGGCAGTGGCCGGCAACCTGCCCTACTACGTCACCTCGCCGATCCTGCTTAAACTCGCGGAGAGCCACGCCGCGCTGGATCGTTGCGTGCTGATGGTGCAGCGCGAAGTCGCCGACCGGGTGGTGGCCGCGCCAGGCTCCAGCGACTATGGCATCTTGTCTGTGACGGTGCAGATGTACGGACCTGTGGAACGGCTCTTTACGCTGCCGCCAGGCGCATTTTCGCCGCCTCCTGAGGTTCATTCCACGGTGATCCGCTGGCGGTTTGCGCCGCGTTTTGCGGATCTCGGGGTTGAGGCGCCGGCGTTTCTTCGATTCGTGAGAATGTGCTTCGCCCAGAAACGCAAGACACTGGCGAACAATCTGCGCGCCGCCGGATACGAAGGACCGGCAGTGCTCTCCGGGTTGAATAAAGCTGAAGTTCCCGCGCAAGCTCGCGCTGAGTCCCTCACCCTCGAGCAGTTCGCAAAGCTAAGCCTGGCTCTGCCTAAAGAAAGGGCCACCCCGTCTAGCGAAGCGGCCCCTCAGGATCTAGCCTAGCCTGGCCTGTTTAGTTCGAGTGGGTAGATCAGTGATGCGGGGATCCTCCACCGCTGGGGTGAGAGCCGCCGCCACCACCGCCGCCGCCACTCGGGTGTGGACTACCACCACCACTGGGGTGGCTGGGAGGTGGCGCGGACATGTGCACCGGGGGCGCCGGCGCAGTCGGATGAGCGTAGACGGGACCAGCGGATGGTCTTACCGTGCTGCTGGGCGGCGTCGCCGGACGATAGGGCGACCCGCCGTTGACAATGTAGCCCGACCGGTTGTCGGCCGGTAACATCCCCGAACTGGGCGCTTGGCGATTGTTAAACGCGGGGACGGAGTGGTTGCCCGGAGCGGAGTGGTTATACGGAGTTCGGACGACCTCGACTGGTCTTATGGGGTGCACGACATTCCCGGCGATCGTGACCGGAGTGTTCTTGTCGCGCGAAGGCAGGGTGCCATCCACACTCTGGATCCGGCGGTTGACGGGAATCAGAGGTTGTCTTCCCACCGCGCGCAGACCTCCATCTCCTGGACGAGGATTGCGCGGACGCGGCCGGACCGGAAACCGGTACCTTGCCGGAGCCGTAACGATGTTGAACGCCCATCCGCCCCCTGCGCCGCCCCACCACGGCTGGCAGACTCCCGGTGCCCAACCCCAGCCAAAGGAGTTGTAGTAGCTCCACCCGCCGCATTGGTACGGCATGTAACCCCAGGGCTCAGCCGAGATCCATGCATACCCGTAGCCCGGTGTGTACATCCATGAGCCCGAGCCATATGGATCCCAGTTTGGAGAGGAGGCTTCGTAAGGAGACCAGACATATCCCTGGTCAGGCACGTTGTACCAGTTGCCGTTCTGGTCGAGGTCGCTCCAGGCGGGATTGCTGCTGTCGGGCATGCCGCTGGAGGCAGGCGTTCTTCCCGCCGAGGCGGTGGTCAACGACTGGTCCCGGTCCGAATTCCAGGCGTCCCACGAGTCCGGCTCAATTGATTCGGAGATGTTGTAGCCGTTCGAGTCGTTGGCACTGAGCGCCACGCTCTCTCCGCCATGGAGATCCAGCGCCAGGTTATCGGCGCCCTCGATGTGCGCGTTTCCGGAAAATACCGCGATGTCACCCGGCTGCTTATCCAGGTTGACGCGAAGGACCGAGAAACCGGTCGCCGTAACGACGGAATCGCCGAAGCGCACCCGGACGGGGCCGCTTTCGTCTCCCTGCAACTCGAAGTATCCCAGGCCGCCGTTCAGCTGCACTTCGGTCTCGCGCTGCGAACCGCCGCCGCCCCTGAGCACGGTCAGTGTCATTGAGCTTTCCGGCGAGATTCGAGCTACGCTGCCGTCTTCAAACTGCACCTCGGCCCGGCCATCACTCCCGGTCACGACCTGCGACCCCTCAAACAGCGGGGTGTTGGCCAGCGCCTGGTCGGCCAGCACTTGGCCGCCTTGGGAGAGATGCACCTCTCCCTCCACATAGCCGAGGCGTACGGCACGATTACCGGCTGGAGTGTTCGCGTCATCGGCGCGCAAAACGGGCGCCGACAGAACCATTCCGACCAACCCCAGCACGGCCGCCAGCACTCCCGATCCGAGACCAATACCCTTCATCCGATTGCGTTTCATGGGGCCCCTCCCCGACCAGGATGGTTATCCCGGTGCAAGACTCCCAACATAGTTAAGACACTCGAAATGGTGAAAAAGTCGCGAAAGGATAGACGCCAGAGCGTACTTCACTGCTCGACCCGCGCCAGTAGCGCCTTGGCCCTCTTTCGCACCCGCTCCATCACCGAAGGATCCTCCGACAGGCGTTCGAGGATTTCCTTGATCGAGCAGATCTGCTGGGCCCGCCCGTCGCCGGCCGCGTCCTGCACGGTCTGAATTTCCTTGTCCAGCCCGAGGGGATCGTGCTGCAGCAACGTTTCCAGGCGCGCGCCCTCGATCAGGGTAGTGGCGACTGCCACCAGGGAGTCTCCCAGGTCCTGGATCTCCGAGTCCCTGGAGTAGTTGAATTCGCAGGAGCCCTGGCCCTCCGGCCCGTTATAGCTCAATGTCTTGTTGCCTTGAAAGGCCACCTTGGCGTGGCTGTCGCACTCAGTGGCGAAGAACCGGTGGCGCTTGGCTATGTGGAAGGCATGTTCTGCAAAGGCCGGGCTGAGGTGAATGTCGCGATCGATATCCGGGGCCTCAATCAACTTTTCGTCCCGAGTGGGCGGATTGCCGTGCTGCGATTTGAAGTGCCCGCTGCCGTCGCGGTGGAATTGAAGGCTCCAGTCAGAAGGATTCAAGCCAGGGTTGGAAAACGTAATGAGCACGGTGGACGACGATTCGCCAGCCCCGGAAACAGCGGAAATCACGAGTGTCGCAAGAAGCAACACGCTTTTCATCGCCCGACTCCCTGCAGGGCTAAGGTCTGTGCGGTATGGATGTGGCAGATCGCAATGGCCAGGGCATCGGCTGCGTCGGCGGGCTGGGGCAGTTCGGGAAGGCTGAGCAGGCGGGCGACCATGAACTGCACCTGCTCCTTTTTGGCCAAGCCATACCCGACGACGCTCGACTTGATGGAGAGGGGCGCATATTCGGCGACCGGAAGGCGCTTGCAGGCGGCCGACAGCAGCGCAACCCCGCGCACCTGTCCCAACTTCAGCGCGGATTTTGCATTGACTGAGTAAAACACTTCTTCGATCGCGACGACGTCTGGACACCAGCGATCAAGTTGATCCGAGAGCTCGCGAAAAACCTGTTCGAGACGGACGGGGAGAGGTTTGCTTTTGGCCAGCCGGATCTCTCCCATGGCAACACACTCGAGACGCGATTGACGGGCGCCTTCGCACGTCTCGACCACCCCATAGCCTGTGATTTCGGTGCCGCAGTCGATGCCGAAAACCCGCATGGGGGCCAGTTTACCGCAGTTGCCTCATGAGTTGGCGCGTGATGAATCGCGTCGCTAACTACTGCTCGCAAAAACGAACGCGCCCGAGTGAGGCCGGGCGCGTTTGCCGCTGACGTTGCGGATGGGAAACCGGATGGGTGCTGGCCCGGACGGCAGCTGGCGCTATTGCTTGCTGTTCACCATCGGGCTAGGGATCTCCTTGAAGCCGGCCGGAACATCGAAATGCGACGGATCGACGGGGTTGCTGGAGAAGTTTGTGGTCGTGGTATCGGACTCCATGAGGATGCCGGCCGTCGCTGGAGGCGGGTTCGAACCCGAATTCTGGGCGGGGGCGGGCGGCGGAGGATCCTGCTTCTTCTTCCCGAAGCCTCCCAGGCCAAAGTGGCTGGTGAGCACCGATGCCGCGCTCTGCTTGGCAACATCACCGGCGCTGGGCATGGCCGGCGAGTTGTCGGGTGGGAGCGGCGCCTCGGATGCCGCAGGCAGCGGCTGACCGTTGGCTGTCATTCCCATGCGCATTACCTGCTTGACCGGCACGCCCTCCAGCTTCTGCATCTCCTTACCCATATCGGCGATGGCTTCCGTCGCTCCCGGATTTTGGGCAAACATCTTGCTGTAATCCATACCGGACCCGCGCATGGTCCAAGCCAGCTTGACTGCCAGCCGCTTGTCGAACTCGCGGACCTCGGAATATCCAGGGATTTCCGGCACCATCCACATGTCGTTAGTGACGGCCATGGCCCCGGTCTGCTGGGTTTTCTGATCGGTGGCATTCATGGTCATGGTGAGGATGGCTTCGCTGGTTGAAAGCCCGCTGACCTGCCTGGATACGCCTGTTTTGCGCACCTTGACGTCGAAGCTCATTTTGACGTCCTGGTCCTTGGGCGTGTCGGCCGGTTGCTGCGGCTCAGGGTGCTGAGCCTGATTCTGCTCCATCTTCTTTTTCGCCGCCTCCCACTGGTCGCGCAACTGCTGGAAGGTCACCACGGAGTAGGTCTTCTTGACCGTGTCGATGTGAGTCATGGTCTCTTTGTCGAGATCGACGATATCGATGGCATCCGCGGAAACTGTGGCCTTGCGATTGCCTTTGAGGTAAACGGTGGAAACCACGGGATCGCCGGCTTTTTTCGCCTGCGAACTGAACATGCCGGCCATCTTCATCATGCCAAGCACGGAGCCGCCGGTGATCTGGGTGGTCTCCTGGTAGGTGTAGTCGGCAAAAACGCAGGCGGGAGCGCTGGAAATCAGCGCCGCGACCAACAATTTGAGGAAAGGACAAGACTGCACAGAAGCCTCCGAAGGGATGCGTTGCACACCAATCACAATGACCCGGGAACGGCTGGACTACGCCTCCCGCCGGAAACAGGCGCGAATGCGCCAATTACGGCAGCTGAGGCGAAACTATCCTAACCCAGTTCAGAGGCATGGTGAAGTGTTTTCGCGATTCGTTTCAGAGGGATCTTGCGATTGGGAAGGCGTTTGGGGGAGGGAAAAGGACGGGAGGACTCGGAAGGTCTTGTGAGTCCTCCGTGGAAACCTTCGGTTGGTACGGGAACGGGTATTAGCGGTTAGCGGCCTTGCGACAGGCGGCTGGGAGAATAAGCGGGCTCCTTGGCCTTCTGGTCAAGATGAGCCGATGTCCGGGAGAGGTACTGAACCGAACGCAGAACGTGCTGGTCGCCGACGTCTTCAAACTTGAGGCTGACGTGGCGATCGCCGGCCACCGCGTCACCGGGACGAAGAATCAGCGAGAACGCCTTGGCGCTGTCCTTGTCGATCAGTGTGACCATGTTGTTGAAACCGTCCTGCTGCACGATGTAAAGGCCTGCGGGCATCGCCTTGCCTTGCACCTTGAAGTCGAACGGGACCTTGATTGTCGTTTCAGCCGCCGCGAAGTTGGGGGTGAATGCTGCTGCCGCCGTTACCAGCGAAGCCAGAACGAGTTTGCTAACGAATGTCCGCATGGGTCTAACCTCCATGAACAGGACAGTACCTGTTTCAAAAAACGAAGGTGTGAAGTTCCCGTGGAGAAACCGTCAAGCTTATCGAGGCTTATCGGAAAGCCGCGCAGCGCCGGTATTGTTCGCACCGAGCAGCTCTCCGCCTTTGCGTTTCGAGTGGAATGATTTGGGGGACGAAGGGCTGGATTTGAAATGAAAATGCCGCGGATTATGGGACCGCTTGACCGGACGCAAGTCTGCTCGCGTCAGCGCGCAGCTGCTCAAGAAGAGGTGTGCGATCCGATTCAGACAGGTTCTCGGCAACGCTGCGGGCTTGGTCGAGCAATGCTGCCGCCTCCGAATCCGCACCGTGCGCCCTGGCGCTCTCGGCCGCCGCGCGTAAAGCCTGGGCGGCGCGCTGCCAGTCCCCGGCAGCCTCATAGTGCAGTGCCACTTCGCGCGCCACGCTTGATTCGCGTCCCGCGAACAGCTGTGCCAGCCGCTCTGCGATCCGCACATGCCTGCGGGCCCTCCGCGCCGCGGCCTGGCGCGCGTACAGCACTTCGCGATACAGGCCATGCGCGAAGACATAGAACCCGGACCGCGTGCCATCGGGAAGCTCGTCCTGCCCTGCCTTTCGCAGGAAATACAATCGTCGGGCCACCTCGTCGCACGCCTCTTCGGTATCAACGGGATCTTCCCCGAGCGCTGCCGCTACCGCCCAGGCGGGAAATGCTACCGGCATGAGGCTGGCCGCTTCGAGCAGGCGCTGGTCGCTCGCGCTGAGGCGTTCAATTTCCAGCTCGATCATCTGCGCGAGTTCGTCCGGAACTTCTTCACCCATCTCATTGAGCGTTGCTGTCTGCCGCCAGGTCATCGTCCCGTCCGCGGTTTCACGAAACAGGTACCGTTGCGCAATGAGGTGCTCAAGCATCGCAATGACAAACAGGGGATTTCCCTCGGAGCGCAAATAGACAAACTCATCGAGCCCTGCGGGAAGAGTGTCCTGCCCGAGATGGCGGCTGATGAGTTTGCCGACCTGCACCCGGCCGAACGGAGCCAACGCGATCTCTACGCAGAGCCGTCGCACCAGGAGATCTTGACGCAACCCCTTCAGCGATGGCACCGCGGAGCCCTCCTGCGGGCGGCAGGTGACCAGCACCATCAACTTGGCCGGCGCGCGGCGACGGGCCAGGGCGGACACCAGCGCGCACGTCGAATGGTCTGCCCAGTGCACGTCTTCGAGCACCAGCAGCAGTGGCCGTTCTGAAGCCAGTTCCTCCAGTGCGGCGCAGAGGTCGCCGGGCATTTTCGCAGCCGCCGGATGCGCGCTGTTGGTTTGATCTTCGTTGGCGGGAAGCCAATGAGGCGCTACTCGAGTTAGAACCCGGCGTACCCGTTCGCAGTCGACCGAGGCGCAAAGCCGGGACAACGCCTCCATCACGGGGTAGTATTCCTCGCGGCCGCCCAGCCCTTCCACGCATTGGCCCCGGGCGGCAACACCTCTTCCCGCGGCAGTAGTACGGGCCACAAAAGCGTCAACCAATGCGGTCTTTCCGATTCCGGCTGCGCCGGTAATCAGAACGATCTGGCGCTGACCGGCCGCTACCAATCCCAGGAGCGACTCCAGCTTTCCGAGTTCCGTGTTCCGATCTACCAGCTTCCCGGGATCGTCCGCAGACCCATTTTCAGCTGCCGACGCCAGTTTGTCCGCAGGCGCCGGGGCCTCGCTGACCGGTGCCACAAAACAATAGCCTCGCTTGGGAAGCGTCTGGATGAATCGCGGCGCTCCGGCATCGTCGCCCAGGACTTTGCGCAACTCCAGCATGTAGGTCCTGAGAACCTGGGGCTGCACGTAGGTCTCGGGCCAAAGCGCATCGAGGAGCTCGTCATGGGTAATCAGTCGTCCGGCATGCTCGACGAGGTAGCGAAGAATCGCGTACGGTTTCGGAGGCAAAGGAATCTGGGCGCGGTCGCGCCACAGGCATTCGTTCGCCGTGTCCAGCCGGAACGATTCGAACTGCTTCATCAAACCCGAGCCTTTAGAAGAGTTGACCCCGCTTTACAACAAGCAAGTGTGATTCCACACCCGCAGAGACCCTGAGGCGCGCAGGCAGTCTGTTTCCACAACACATACGGCGAACTCGCGAGGAAGGTTCCCCATCAGCGCCGTACGCATGCGAACATGGCTGTTCAATCCCGGACACACGCTGCCCCGGAAACCCCGGAGCGATGGCGCGGCAACCGGGCTGGCATTGCAAGCAAAAACAACAACGGCCCGGAGAATTCTCCGAGCCGCTGCCGGTGAGCTGTTGGGATTGGACTAAGGCCATCGCGCTCTGCGATTGCCACTGGCCCAGCGGTTGAATGAGCCGCAGGGGACTTACAGGGTCCGGGGCGCGATGCCCTAGGCCTCAGTCACCTCACGTTGGATACTACTGAAACATTCAATTTGCATTAGCTGGATCAACCTCCTTTCCCGTGTAATTCCAACCTAGCTCGGAACCGGGAAACCCGTCAAGTGGGATTGACCTATGCCATTGCCGCATTGATATTATCAATCGCTTCGTCGACTTCCTGCGGGCTTTTGAAGCCGACCGTAACGGCGTCGACGCCGGCGTTCCGGAAAGCGAATTTCATGGCCGCCAGCCGGTCTTCGTGGCGCGTGAATACGCCATCGCCCACCAGTTTCATGCTGATGACGCCCATGCCGTCCTTCTTGACCTGGCGGACATGCTGCACCACTTCGGGTACGCTTTGGGGATTGTTGTTGTCCTCGTAGGTCGGCCCGTCCATCCGCGTTCCGTTGTGATTCATGCGGATCATCGCGACCTGCAGCCATTGGTTGCCGGGCATCTGCCGCAGCGCCGGAAGTCCGTGCACCGAGGCCCCACGCTTGGCGATGATCTTCTTCTCCTGCGCTTCCAGAATGCCGTCCTGCCACCGCTTGGTCTCAGAAACCCAGTCCGGAGTGTGCTGCCAGTGCAGCAGCATGATGTCGAAGTATTCGGTCTGCGAAGTTTTGCGCATTTCATCGAACCGCTTCAGTGGATCGGCGCCCTGGTCGGTGGTCACCTTGGTCATCAGGTGATAGCTCTCGCGCGGCAAGCCCTTCAGCGCTTCCCCCAGCATTGCCGGGGTTACATAGGCTTCCGCGGTTTCAAAAAAACGAATTCCCCGATCGTAGGCATAGCGCACCAGCCGGGTGAACTGCTCCTGGCCCAGCGACTTCTGCACATGGCCGTTGCTGCTGCCCGTTCCGAAGGCGAGACGAGTCACCTGCAGCCCCGAGTGTCCCAGCGTTACGGTGTCGGTCGCAGCGGTGCGCGCGGCGTGCACGGGCAAGGTGCCGACCCCCGCGAGGGTTCCGGCAGCGATCCCGGTTTTGATGAAATCACGTCTGTTGTAACCCTTCATGATGACCTCCGGAGGTCGGGCTCAGTAAGCCGATTGCGGGAATGGTATCACGGACAAGTGAAGGCCCGACTGCCTCGGGCGGGGCTGTAAAACGCTTTTTCTCGGTTTTCATTTCCCGAAACTTTTCAGTTGACAGCCATATCCGTTCGTGGCAATTTACCGTAAGTGGATGCTTACCTACAGGCCGGACTGGATGCCCTGGGCGACGCCACCCGCATGGCCATCTTTCAGAAGCTGGCGGGAGGGCCCATTGCCGTCAATGAAATCGCCAGCGCGCTGCCGGTAAGCCGTCCGGCAGTTTCACAGCACCTGCGCGTGCTCAAGGACGCCGGCCTGGTCAGCGATACGAAGGCGGGGACGCGGCGTCTTTACCAACTCAACCCTGAAGGCGTGGCCCGCCTGCGCACGCACTTTGACCAGATGTGGACGAGCGCCATGAGCGCGTTCAAAGCCGCCGCCGAAAAACCCGTCACCGGAGAAAAACATGACAAACGCCATCGAAGAAGCCGTCGTTCGTAAGAGCGTGCGCGTCGAAGCCAGCGTAGAGCGCGCCTTCAGTGTTTTTGTGGAACAGATGGAGACCTGGTGGCCGGCGACGCACCACATCGGCACCACGCCGTTTGAGACCATCTTCATAGAACCCCGCGTGGGGGGGCGGTGGTACGAGCGCAACGCGACGGGCGCGGAGTGCGAATGGGGATCGGTGCTGGCCTGGGATCCTCCGCGCTGCGTACGCCTCTCGTGGCACGTGGGGCCGGGCCATGACAAACCTGACTGGACATTCGATCCCGACAAGTCGCGCGCCAGCGAAGTTGAAATTCGCTTTTCACCCCAGGGACCGCAATCAACCCTGGTTGAGCTTGAGCACAGCAAACTGGAGCGACACGGCGAGGGCTACCAGCAACTGCGCGCCCTGTTTGACGGCCCGGGTGCCTGGGCGGGAATTCTCGAACATTTTGCCACCCGTATCCGCGCAGAGCGCGAGTAAAGATACGTTGCGTCTGCAGAACGAATCCGGGGAGGAGGTTTTATGAAGCCGGCGATTTTCATACGGATCGCGTCGGTTCTGACGTTCATCCATGCCGTCCTGCACACCGTGGGCGGTGTGTTCGGCAAGCCACTGCCGGGAATCGCAGCAGCCACATTTGCGGCCATGCAGGCAAATACATTCCCGGCCATGGGCTCGACGCGAAGCTATTTCGACTTCTACCGGGGACTGGGGCTGGGAATCACAATCTTCCTGGCCCTTGAGGCGATTGTGTTCTGGCAACTCGGGACGCTGGCCCGCAACGACGCCGTCCGACTGCGGCCTGTCCTGGGCACGTTTGTGGTCGGCTATCTCGCTCTCGCGGTCAACTCATACAACTACTTCTTCTTTGGCCCGGTTCTGGCAGAAATTCTTATCGCCGCGTGTCTGGGAATGGCGATCGCCACCGCCAGGCGCGTAACTTCTCCAGTGACCGAGTCACTCGCCGCGAGCCGCATTTGAAGTCTGCTCATCCCGATGGCACGGTGCCCAAGACCCCAGGACACCCGCAACGCGCAACGCGCTAAAATCTCCGTGCACGTGTATACTGGCCGCCCAGCCGAGACGTGATTTTCCTCGTCATCCAGAATCTGCACGGAGGTCTGCGTTTGCATGAGTGAACCCGTCCCTTCCTCTTCGCCTGTTGCTGCTACGAGAAGAGCTTTCTTGGGTGGCAGCGCGTCGACACTGGCTGCGGCGCTTTCGATCCCCGCGCTGACTCCGCTTTCCTCGCTGGCCGATGCGCCCGTGACCCTCGACGTTCTCGGGCCGCGGCCCGGCTATTCGCCGCAGGTGGGATCATTTGTCTCCATGCTCACCTGGATGCGCGATGCTAACGGCGTGCTGAGCGCGACCAGGGGCTTATCGCAGGCGGATCTTGACGTCCTCTTCGACGCCAATGCAAATAGTATCGGCGCACTGATGCTCCATCTCGCCGCAACCGAGACGTACTACGGATTGCACACATTTGACGGGATGAAATGGGGCGGTTGGCCGGACGATGTCAAAAAGAAATGGGACGCCGCCATGGAACTGGGCGACGCCGGACGCAAAACCATCAAGGGGCACGACCGCGATTACTACGTAAGCATTCTGCGCGAAGTCCGCGACAAGACGCTTGCCCAGTTTGCGAAGCACGATGATGCGTGGCTGATGGCGGTCGACAAGGATTGGCCGTGGGGACCGACCAACAACCTGTGCAAGTGGTTTCACGTCTGTGAGCACGAAGCGCACCATACGGGCCAGATTGCGCTGCTGCGCAAGCGGCTGCCGGGAGCCAAGCCGGACGCCGGATCATCGGGATGATCTCGTAGTATCGCCGGCTCGGCAAGTCCTTCGGGATCGGCAAGTCCTTCAGTATCGATCGCAGCGTTGCGGCTGGTGGGGCTGAATTACCAGCTGTGCAACCACTCCTCGTCGCGGCCTATGCGCACGCGGGTATTGAACAATTCACTAAGCCGGTCTTCCGTGAGCAATTCGGCGCGAGGGCCATCTCCCACGATGCGACCGTCGCGCATGAGTATTATGCGATCAATCTCCGGAAGGATGTCGCCTAAATGGTGGGTGACCAGCACGAGGCCGGTGCCTTCGGCTGCCAGCCTGCGCAGAGTCTCGCGCAGGTCTCGCTGTGCGGCGAGGTCCAGCGCGTTCGATGGTTCATCGAGCAGGAGCTGGCGCGGGCGATGCACCAGTGCTCTGGCAATCATGATGCGGCGCTTCTCACCCGCTGACATCTCGCCGACCATCTGCCCGGCCAGGTGCAGTGCTTCGATCCGCTCCAGCGCTTCCACGGCGCGTTCCCGCATCGCCTCGGTGACGTGGAGATTGGGCCAGAGCGTCGAGGCTGAGAAGAACCCGGCGATCACCGCGTCCAGCCCGGTGGTTACAGCCGTGCGCTCGCCCGGCAATTCCGAACCGAACACTCCGGCACTTACGACGCCGAAATGCTGGCGCAATTGAGTCAGATCCCAACGATCTCTTCCGAAGATGCGAACTTTCATTCCCGGCTGGACAATGGGGTAGACCTGGCAGGTCATGGTGAAGATGAGGGTCGATTTGCCGCAGCCGTTTGGCCCCAGGATTGCCACATGCTCGCCGGTCTTGATGCCCAGCTGAATATCATGGAGAACGATCCGCTCGCCTCGCGCCACCCTGACGTTCTCCATTTCGAGAAACTGCTCCCGCGCAATCGAACCGGGCTCCCCGCTTCCTGTGTCGCTCATTCCCGCTTCCCTGCTTCCTGTTTTTTTCACGTTAGAGACAAGCGCTCCGCGTTTGCTCTAGATTAAGGGTTGAATCTCATGAGCGATGTTTCCCAATTCCTGATACCGAAGGGCTTTCGATTCGGTGCTACCACTGCGGGGCTCAAGGCGAGCGGCCGCACCGACTTTGCCATGATCGTAGCCGACCGCCCCGCCAGCGCGGCCGCGGCCTTCACCGGCAACCGCGTCATCGCCGCGCCGCTGACCATCGACAAGGAACACATGCGCGCGACTGGAGGGATGGTCCGCGCGGTGGCCATCAATGCGGGCAATGCCAACTGCGCCGCAGGGCAGGCCGGGCTTGACGCAGCGCGTGCCACGTGCGCAGCGGTCGCCCAGGTCTTCGGCTGCGCCCCGGAAGAGGTGTTCCCTTCCTCAACCGGGATCATCGGTGTGCCGTTGCCGGCAGAAAAACTGATTGCCCGGCTCCCCGAGTTATCAGAAAAGCTGGGCTCGGAATCGGATCACTTTCAGCAAGTCGCCGCAGCCATCATCACCACCGACACGGTGGAAAAGACCGCTTTCCGGCGCCTCGAGATTGACGGGCGCGAGATCCGTATCGCCGCCACCTGCAAGGGCGCGGGCATGATTCACCCCCAGTTGATCCCCCATGCCACCATGCTGGTTTACGTGCTTACGGATGCCGAAGCCACCCCGGCGGTGCTCGACGGGTACCTGCGTCGCGCTATCGAGGTTAGCTTCAACCGCATCTCGATCGACGGTGATACGTCGACCAATGACACAGTGCTGCTGCTTGCGTCAGGTGTCAGCGGCGCCAAGGTGGAAGCTGACAATACCGAATTTGGCGCCGCTCTGACCCAGGTTTGCACCTCGCTCGCGCGCCAGATCGTCGCCGACGGCGAGGGTGTTACACACGTGGTCGAATTGCGCATCGCAGGAGCAGCCTCAGATGCCGATGCGTTGAAGGTCGCCAAGGCGATCGCGCACTCCCCCCTGGTCAAGACAGCGTGGGCCGGAGCAGATCCTAACTGGGGCAGACTGGTCGCGGCGATCGGCTATTCCGGCGCCGACATTGACCCGGGCCGTATTGACATCTGGTTTGGCGAATTGCCCATCTGCCAGGACGGAGGACGGGCCGCCGAGTTCAACGAAGCCGCCGCACACACCTACCTGCAGCAGGCTGAGTTTACGATCTCGATCGAATTGCACCAAGGCTCGGGAGCATGCGTTTTCTGGACCACGGATCTGACCGCCGAGTACGTCCACATCAACGCCGACTACTCGACGTAGCAAGCGGCCGTGGTCACTTTTGAGATTGAGGCTGCGGCGATGGCGTTGGCTGCGGCGATTGAGGCTGGGGGCTTTCCTGAGGTTTCGGCTGCGGCGGCGCGGCCGGTTGAGGCTGCGCAGTTCCTGACGTCCCCGGTGCGCCCCCTTTGGTTACTGGATAAGCGCTGTCCACTTCGTTTTGAAGCTGCCGCATCAGTTCCACTGATGGCCCATCCAGACCGGCGTCCAGTTCCCTGGACCACACCGGGCCGATCAGTTTCCCGTCCGGCGCGGAAGAGAATATCCGCAACAGGTCATCCGACGGCCCAACCTCGCCACCAACGCCCACCGCTGTCCCATTGCCCAAGGGGCCGGTACCGGTCCCGGAGCCCTGGGCGGGATACTGAGACGGGTCCGTAGCCGGAGCATTGCCAGAGTAAGGTCCCGACCGGGTCCGAGCACCTCCCGCGACTCCGATCCTCGTCCGGGCCGCGGCGGTCCGCCCTTTTCGCACGATGAAGACGAGGTCAGCATCCTCGCGCCTGATTGTGACCGTGTAGCGCTTCCAATCGCGCAGTCGCTCCTCAACGTCGAAGATCGCCTGCCGGTCTTCCGGGTACAGGTTTGGATTGAGGGAGTCGCCATCAACGGACTGCACGTAAATGTATCGAGCATTCTGGAAAACGGCGGAAACCGTATTTTTTTTGGGCTTGCCTGGCGCAGTTGCCACTGCCAAAGCACAAAGCAGAAGAACGATAGTCGCGTTGCGAAGTTTCATCCCGAACCTCACTTCAGCCGCCCGGCGCATGAACTGTTCAGGATCCTGTCTCGCGCAACGGGTCTCGGGCAGCGCCTGAATGCTAGAGCCAGGACCGAACGCTGTCAATTCCGCTGGCCCTTTGACGCGGCACGGGCCCGATCCGTTTACAATCGCAGAAACCGAGGCCGTCAAGAGGGAAGATGGGCAACAGAAACAACCGCCGGAAGGCAGTCGGCACACAACTCGCTGCATCGGCCGACAAGGGATTTTCTCTGATCTCCAATCAAAAGCTGATCGATCTATATGCCGGCCTGCTCAGGTGCCGGATAGCGCGGGAGAATGGCGCATCGGCTGGCGCACGCGCCGCCGATCGCCGCTACGCCGGTCTGAAAGGCATGGAAGCGGGACTCATCGGAACTACGATAGACCTTGGAGCCGAGGACAGGATTTCGTTCTACGGCACCGGCTTTGAAAACGGCGGCGCATCGCACGAATCTAATCCTATGCACCGCATGGGATTGCTGCTTGGAACTCCTGCGTTCAGCAATGGGAACGCCCTCAAATCGTCCGTGTCGAGCCGGGTATCCGCGGCTGACCGGACGCACCCGGACATGCACGCCATTCTGGGAGCGGCACTCGCGCACAGAACCAGCAACTCGGGAAGAGTCTCTGTCGTCATCGCGCAAGACGCGCAGCCCTTGTGGGACGACGCAGTGCATATAGCCGCCGTCCATATCCTGCCGATCATCTTCGTTCACCAGCCCCTTCGTAAGACCGCGGTGAATGAAACGGGGCGGAGAAAGAACAAACGCTCGAACGGAAAACTCCCCGACGCTCCTTATCTTCCCAGCATCACCGTAGACAAGAACGACGTCGTCGCCATTTACCGCGTGACGTCGGAAGCAGTCGCACGCGCAAGAAAGGGCCGCGGACCAACCGTTATCGAATGCCAGCCGTTTCAACTCGATCCTCATGCCGCCTCTGTAGCAGGAAACAACGGAGGGAGCGGTTCCCGGAGCGGACGGGATCCGATCCTCTGCATGGAGAGCTATTTGCGCGGCAAGGGCCTGTTCAGCCCCGAGATCAAGGCCAGCCTGCTGGCCCAGTCCTTACAGGACCTGAAACGCGCCCACAGTCCGGCGCCGCGCTCAAGTTTGTAGGCCTCGGATGCTTGTAGATCGGGCTTGGGGCACCGGACTCTTCATAGCTGGAGCCGCGCATGCAGGGGATACTACTTTGCGCGCGGGTGGGTCCGATCGTAGACAGCCTCAAGCTGCGTGGTTGTCAGTTGGGTATAGCGCTGCGTGGTTGAGAGGCGTTCGTGGCCCAGCAATTCCTGAATGGCTCGCAGGTCCGCGCCCTCTTCCAACAAGTGCGTGCCGAATGCATGGCGCAACGTGTGCGGATGCACATCGGATGGAAGGCCGCGCAGGATGGCGATTCTCTTGACGATGCGGCCCACGCTGCGCGTGGTCAGGCGAGCTTCTCCGCCGGCCTTGTCGAGGCCGCGCAGATGCAGGTTGAGGAATAACGCGGGCGTGCGGCTGGCGGCGATTGCTTTGCCGTCCGCGCTAAGCCGGGCCGAGCGCTCCGCCAAATACAAGCGGAGAGCCTGGGCGGCGGCATCGCCCAGCGGAACAAGACGTTGCTTCTGCCCCTTGCCGTGAACCAGAATGGCTTCCTGGGCCCAGTGAATGTCGTGCACGTCCAGCGCCGTCAGCTCTGCGTTGCGCATTCCGCAGCCATAGAGGAGTTCGAGAATCGCCTTGTCACGGGCGGGCCAGCTGGCCGCGTCATCGCCGACGTTATCGACTACGCGGTTCATCTGTTCTATCGAAGGCACGCGGGGCAGATGGCGCGGCAAACGGGGCGTGGCGACCAACGAAGCAGGATTCTGTTCTACTTTGCCGGTGCGCGCAAGCCATCTGAACCAACTGCGGATGGCGGCCAGAGCGCGTGCCGCTGAGGCTTTCGCCAGCCCGCGATCAAACAACGAACCGAGGTAGGCGCGAATGTCGGTGTGCTCGATTTGGCGGACACCGCGCTCCGCTCCGAACCGCTCGCAGACGAATGCCGCAAAATTGTTGAGTTCGCGTTCATAGGCGCGCAGGGTGTGGGCCGAAGCACCGCGTTCGCCGCGAAGTACGCGCAGGTATTCGTCGACGAGGCTGGTCAGCCCGCACGGCGGCGCAGGCGCGGGCGCATCCGGAATCATGGCGCGATCTCGATGACATCGGATTCGGAGTCCTCGGCGGGACCAGGCATGACGATGACGGCGCGATCAGGTCCAGGGGCAGGCGCATCCGCATCGCGCGTTCGCTGCGCGCGCGGGTGATGCCTTCGATGAACCTCTTTCAAATGCCCAAGCGCAAGATGCGTGTAAACCTGGGTGGTCGAGATATCCGCGTGACCGAGCAGCGTCTGCACGCTGCGCAGGTCCGCGCCGTGCTCCACCATGTGGGTTGCGCAACTGTGACGCAGCATGTGGGGGCTCGCCGAAGTATCTGCGATTTTAACCAGGTGCCAAACCCATTGCCGGGTCAACGGCATGCCGCGCAAGGAGAGAAACAAGCGGGACGAATCACGCCGGGAAGCACTGCCGAACGGGGTTGAACTGATGCGGGCCAGGTGCGGCCTTCCCTGCTGCAGATAAGCACCGAGGGCCTCGATCGACGTTCGCCCCAATGGGACAATTCGCTCCTTGTCGCCCTTACCCCGCACCTGCACCCGGCCGGCATCGAGGGCGAGATCGCTGGTGTTGAGCGAGGTCACTTCGGAGACACGCAGCCCTCCGGCGTAGAGCAGTTCGAGTATGGCGCGGTCGCGAAGGTCGGTTGCACGGGCTTGGGGATGCGACGCTGCCAGCGCGGCGCGTTCCAGCATCTCATTCACTTCGGGCTCAGCGAGCGACTTGGGCAGAACCTTCCAGGTTTTAGGCGATTCGATATTAATGGTGGGATCATGGTGGATGCGACGATCGAGCAGCAGCCACTTGTAGAAGCCGCGCAGGCAGCTGAGTTTGCGCGCCGCCGAGCGCGAGTCTATCCCGTGCTCGCGCAGATGCTCAAGGAAGGCAGAAACGTCGCCCTGCATGGCGGTGACCAGAACGCCATGGCGGGCTTCAAGAAACTCCGCAAAAGTGCGCAGGTCGCCGAGGTACGCTTCGCAAGTCAGCGGCCGCAGGCCCTTCTCTACCCGCAGGTAGGACTGGTAGTCCTTGAGCAGAGTCAGGTTGGGCGTGGATTCCACAGATCGATTATGGGCGTCTGCGGCCTGTCCCGCCGCCGGGCGCACGCGGTCTGTACCTCGTTCATCACGGAATCAACTTCATCACTATGACTGATTTGCAGTGATGGCCGCGGTTCCGGCGAGGAGTTTCCTGAGGGTGTGTTCGAGTTCGTCGAGGTCGGTATCACCCTCGAATCGAGCCCGCACAACCCCATCGCGGTCGATCAGGAAGGTCATCGGCAGGCCCAGAACCCCGCCATAGAGGAGACCCAGTTTGTCGTCGCCCATCAGCAGCGGATAATTCACCTCGAACCGGCGCGCGAAGGCCCGGACCGGCGCGGCATCATCATCCATCGACACCCCGACCACCTGCAGTCCGGCACCGCCATATTGCCGCTGCCAGCCCATCAGCCGGGGCGTCTCCATCTGGCATGGTGCACACCAGGTGGCCCAGAAGTTGAGCAGGACGACATGGCCGCGGAGTGCTGCAAGGCGGACGGGATGGCCGTCAATGTCATTGCGGCTGAACATGGGCGCCCGGCGATTGAGCAGCGGTGGTCTAACGGAGGGAGGCGATTGTGGTAAACCCGCTGGTCCAACGCCGGTAAGGATCGCTAATCCCATGACCAGGCACAGAGCTCGTGTCGTCGAAGTGACGCGACGAGGATCGCGGGTCGGACCGGCGATGGAAAACAAGTCTACTTTCCCTTCACGGAAGGGAATCCCTTGTTGACCCAGTCATCGCCGAAATTATTGGCCAGGTAGAGCACCTGCACATGCGTGAATCCGAGTTTGGCGAGGCGATTGTAAGCGGGACCAACGTTGGGGCAGCGGTTCCACGGGCAGCAGCCGCAATAGAGAACGATCTCCTTGCCTTTGGTGAGGCCGGAGACGACATTCTCGAGCGACTGGATGCCCGCAGGCTGGGAGGCGGGGCCGGCGTATTCGGCGCCAGGGATATGCGCCTGGGCGAACATGACCCTGGGCCCGACCTGGAGAATCAGTGGTTTTTGCTCCGGGTCACCTTTCAGCAGGCGGTTCAGCTCTTCGGGCTGAATCAGGTGATCCTGAGGAATTGCCGTTGCGCTTGCCATTTCGGCGTGATTGACGGCCTGCGCGCCCAGCACTGGCATGGTCGAAAAGCCCGTGACAAGTGCCAGGATGATGGCCCAGCTGCTCACGCGGTATTGCGGCATACGGCTTCTCCTCATTGCTCGGAAGACTTCATCTGCACGTATAGCAGGATAATTGATGGCGTCGCAAACCACGCTGTGACCGGAACATGCAAGCAGTCGGCGCCTCGTCGAGACGGTGCCTTTCCCCGAACGTTCACGTGCATTTCCGGAGCAATTGGCAGAGAATGGAGGGAGTAGAGAAAGTTTTCGAAGGATTGAAACGAGCTTTGATTCCATCACAGATCGAAATACCCAAGTGGACTGAAGAGCAATTCGTCCAGCGAGTGTTAGACGGAAATCCGCGTATTGCGGTGTTTGATTGCGACGGCACGTTGTGGAGCGGCGACTCTGGCTACGGATTCATGGAGTGGTCAATCGCGCAGGGGCTGGTGTCCCGGTCGACGAGCGACTGGATAGACGATCGCCATCGCGCCTATCGCGCCGGCAGTGTCAGCGAACTTCAAATTTGCGGCGAAATGGTGCAGATCTACGCGGGACTTCGCGAACAGGAATTGCGAGCCGCGGCAGCCAGGTATGTCAACGAGTTTGTCCGCCCTCGCGTGTTCAGGGAGATGGCAGGACTGATCGCGGCATTGGGCGGCGCGGGAGTAACGCTGTGGGCAGTGAGTTCGACCAACAAGTGGGTGGTCTCTGAAGGCGTAAGAGAATTCGGTATTCCTGAGGAACGGGTGCTGGCCGCCGAAGTGAAGGTCGAGGCAGGGATCATCGTCAACCAACTGGTTGATGTTCCCACCGACGAGGGCAAGGCGGCATCATTGCGGCGAGTGGGATTGTCGCAGCCGGATGCGGTATTCGGAAATTCAATCCACGACCTCGCCATGCTGGACATCGCCCGCCACGCATATCCAGTAAACCCATCGCCGGCGCTGATTGAGGCTGCGGGACAGAGGGGCTGGGGATATTTCCGACCCGCCGACGCCGAGGGCGTGGTGGCCAAGGTGGACGGGGAGTAAGGGTATCGGCCGGCGCATCACAAATGTTCCACGTGGAACATTTGTGATGCAGACCGCGGGCGCTAGTGACACTTGCAGAATTTGTGCCAGCTCTGTGGACCGGATTCTGCCCTGCCCCGCCGATCTACAGGTATTCACCTCGCCAATTGAGCTTCCAAGACATTCATTCTGCGCTTGTTGTCGGGCGGTTAAACTAAGAGGGTGGAAGACCCGCAGCAGAATCCTGGTCCCCGGCCTCAAGGGCCGGCGCTTCGCTTTGTCGCGGCAGCACTCATTGTCCGCGGCAACGAGGTGCTGATCTGCCAGCGGCGTCCGGACCAGCCAATGGGCCTGCAATGGGAGTTTCCCGGGGGTAAGATCGAGCCCGGAGAGACACCTGAGCAGGCGCTGGAACGTGAATTGAACGAGGAATTGGGTATCCGCGCGGTTATTGGCCCGCGTGTGACCCACGTTCGCCACAACTACCGGCATGGCGGGGCGGTGGACCTGCAGTTCTTCGCGGTGCGGGAATTTTCAGGGGAGTTGGAGAATCGCATTTTCGCCCAATTCAAATGGACGCGCCTGGAAGATTTGCCCAGCTACGACTTCCTCGCCGCTGACCGGGGTCTGATCAAAGACCTGGCGAGCGGAAAGCTGCTGTAAGTGGCGGTTCGCTGCTACGAAAACTAAAACTCAGTGGCCCGGAATCATTCCCCATAGCATCACCATCGTCATCCCGATCACGATGAGACTGGTGGCCCAGGCGATGAAATTCCAGAGGCGCGAGTTCTTGAAGTCTCCCATCAGGTCGCGACGGTTGATGAGCAGCAGCATGAGAATGATCACAACCGGGAGCAGAACGCCGTTGAGCACCTGGGAGAGAATGGCGAAGTTGATGAGCTGCGCGTCGGGCAGGACCAGAACGGTGAGTGCGCCACCCACGATGAGGGCGGTATAGAGCCAGTAGAAGAAGGGCGCTTCTTTGAAGTTCTTGTCCACGCCCGATTCCAGACCCAGGCCCTCGCAGACTGTGTACGCAGTAGACAAAGGCAGGATCGAAGCCGCGAACAGCGAGGCGTTGAAGAGGCCGAAGGCGAACAGCAGGAAGGCGTAATCGCCGGCAAGCGGCTTCATGGCCTCGGCCGCATCGGACGCAACCTGTATGGAACCCATGCCGTGAACCCAGAGCGTGGCGGCACAGGCCACAATGATGAACCAGGCGACGAAGTCGGTGAAGAAGCTTCCCACGATCACATCGAGGCGTGAGGCGGCGTAGTCTTTGACGCGGATGCCCTTTTCGACGATGGAGGATTGCAGGTAAAACTGCATCCACGGCGCGATGGTCGTGCCTACAACACCAATCGCGGTGTAGATGTAAGCCTTGTCACGCCAGACTGATCTGGCGGGGAGTTTGACGGTCGCCAGCAATGCAGTGTGCCAGCTGGGCTGGGAAAGAACGCCGGCAAAGATGTAGGCGATGTAGACGGAAGAGGCGATCAGGAATATCTTTTCCGTGCTCTTGTAGTTGCCGCGCACAACCATAAACCAGACCAGGGTGGCGCAGGCTGGCACGGAGATGAACTTGGTCACGTGGAACAGGTGCAGCGAACCGGTAATGCCGATGAACTCGGTCACCACGTTGGTGTAGTTGACGATGACCAGCAGGACCATCAGAACGAACGTAAGGCGCAGGCCGAATTCCTCGCGAATGAGATCGCTGAGGCCCTTGCCGGTGACCACGCCCATTCGGGCGCACATCTCCTGCACCACGATCAGGGCGATGGTGATGGGAAGGATCGTCCACAGCAGGCCATAGCCGAACTGCGCTCCCGCCTGCGAATAGGTGAGGATCCCCCCGGAGTCATTGTCGACATTAGCGGTAATGAACCCCGGGCCGAGAACGGCGAGGAACAGCAGTATCCGGGTTCGCCAACGCTTGAACATTTGGGGGGTCCTGGAGGGGGATTCACTCGAGTTTCCTCACTGACCATAACAGGCCCACCGGGGGGTTCGGGAAATGCCCTGACTCGTGCCGCAGGGGGCATTCGAAGCGTGCTGAAGCGGCAGCCGCGACGTCGCCGCGGCCCGAAATCCGGTGGTAACCGAGGCTGCTCAGCCGGATGTTCATTGCTTTGTTAATGGCGAGCAGCGAAATCGAAGATCGCCGTGAATCAACGCTCGCCAGGGCGGCGCTGAATCAGATTTTCCGATCCAAAGTGCCAAGTGATCAGGGTCACGTGCCGGAAAGAGCGAATTTGCGCTACGATGGGCTTCACCAAGCCGTGCCGTCTCGACCGAGGAGACTTTTATGAGCACCTTCCGCCACATCCTGACGAAGTCCGCCAACGGGGTGAAGACGATTGTTTTAAATCGCCCCGAAAAACGCAATGCGCTGTGCCCTCTTCTGATAGAAGAGCTGACCATCGCCCTGGATGAGGCAGAACACTGCGACTGTGGAGTGGTGATTCTGACCGGGGCCGGCTCTGCCTTCTGTGCCGGCCTGGACATGGAGCATTTGTGCACGCCCATGGCGCATACCGCGGACGAGGCTCGCAGGGACGCCGAGAATATGGCCCGGGTTTTGCGGGCGCTTTATGAATTTCCGAAGCCGGTGATTGCCGCCGTGAACGGACCAGCTATCGCGGGGGGAATGAGCCTGGCGACGATCCCGGACTTTTCCCTGGCGGTGCCGGAGGCTAAGTTTGGCTACACGGAAGTCAAGGTCGGATTTGTGCCCGCCATCGCAGCGTCGTTTCTGCTGCGCCAGGTGGGGGAACTGCGAACCCGCGAGTTGCTGCTCTCAGGCAAACTGATCAAGGCTCACGAAGCGCTGGCGATGGGGCTTGTGACCCAGATCGTCAACTCCGACGAATTGATGGGAGCGGCAACGGCCCTGGCTCACTGCCTGCTGCAAAACAGCCCGCAGGCGATGCACGAGGTGAAGCGCCTGCTCGCCAAGCACTCGGCAAGACGGCTGGACCAAGAGTTGGAAGATGCCATCCAGGTGAATGCGCATCAGCGGTCAACGGAGGACTTCCGGGAAGGCATCCAGGCTTTCAGAGAGCACCGCAAACCGGAGTGGCCCAGTCTGCATGTGAAGGTTTAGGTCTGGTTCGACTGAAATCGAAAGGGTCAACCAGGGAACACGCCGCTCTCGATGATAGCGGCGCCATCTGGAGTGCCGTTTAGTTCATACACCCAGCAGTTCAAAACTGCTCCATCATCCAAATGCGCCTGACACCCTCGGCGAATGAAAAGGCTTCGCTGCTGCGATTCGGGAAAATACTCTTCGTATTCGTCCAGATGCGGCAGGAGGTCCTGGTCGGAAGGCAACTGAAAGATTGTCCCGAAGATCCTGCGTGATGAGTTGTGGTCCAGAATGGCGCCAGGATGGGTGCCGAAATCGTACAGAGTGCCTTCCGTGTATCCTCTGCCGATAATTCTCAAGTTCCGAACCGCGTCTGCAATGGCGTCTGGCGCAAGCCCCGGCTGCAGAGTACCGTAAGCAAACAAAAACTCAGGTTTCACGGATGCAGGTTCACTGTCGGGTCGGGGTTGGCAGTCAGTCTCCATCGCAACCCTATTTTCGCTAGATCAGAGATAGCCGCCCGCGAGCGGCGTGTCTGGGATTAATCGTGATTGACGCTGGATGGCTCGTAATTGAGGAAATCAAGGAGAAAGCGCGACTGGGCGTTTACGGCAGGGGGTTCTTTGCACGAAGTTCCGCAACAATTTCAGCGGCGGCAGCGCGAGCGCGGTCTTCCTGGTCGGGCGGGAAACTGATGGCCCCTACGCGGGCATGGCCTCCACCTCCATAGCGTTCGCAGATCTGGGCGAGGTTTACCATTTTGGCTGGATCGGCTTTAGTCCAGGGGTTGGAGCCGACGGCCACCTTGGTGCGGAAGCTTGATTTCGACAGCCCAATGGAATAAGTAGCGTCGGGATGGAGGTAATAAGGAATGAACTTGTTGAATCCCTCGACGGGATGATCCGTGATGTCGAAGAAGATGGTGCCGTCGCGTTCCTCGGCGCGGCTGCGGATCAGTTCCAGGGATTGCTTGTGGCGCTCGAGCAGAGGCGGCAGGAGGTCGGCGACGAAGGGCTGGCGCAAAACTTCATCCAACGGGATTTCGGTAAGCAGGGGGATGAGCCGCGGGATGAATTCCGGATCCTGGATGGATTCGATGACCAGGGTCAGCTTCATGGCAGGGGCGGCCATTTCGACGGCCGCTTCGGGGCTTTCGTAGAGAGCTCCGTCAACGATGTTGGCCCAGTGGATGAGGTCGGCAACAGGGCCGGTATCGAATCCGAAGCGTGTGGACGCGATGTGCGCCAGAAAGCCGGTACAAGAGACGTAGGTGGGGTCGAAGAACTTGCGGCCCGCGCAGGCCGGATCCTGCTGACAGGCCCGGAAGTTGGCCTGATCTTCGGGGGTGAGAAAGGCGGACTGGTGATGATCGAACCACCATGTGATGTGCGGTGACGCGGAGTATTTGAAGTCGACGATGGCGTTCTCGTCACCGGTAAACTCCGCCTCGTTAAAGAGGGCTCCGGCCCGATGAACGAGGCCATGGTATTCGTAATCGGCGCCGGGATGAACGCGCTCACGATGAAACCGAGTGAACAGTGAGGCTGAGCAAGCTCCGTCGAAGCATTTGTCGTGGTAAAAGACGCGAACTCGCAAAACCCGCTGCCCCCGGTAGGACAAACTTGAACACTGGAACAGTTAAGCATCAAGGGCGGCGCTCATTGTGTCAAGGAGCGGGGACACAGTCAGAGCCCGAAGACTGCACGAGCGGAACTTAGGGGAAGCAGGTCTCCAGAAGCGCCGCCGGAGGCGAGCGGCGGCGGGGGCTGCGTAGAATAGATGGTTGCCGCCTGCAAAACCTGAACCGTAAAGGAGTTCGATGGAACCGGAGTCGAAGCCGAGCGACGAGATTGAGAGGACCATTGGAGGCTCGCTTCCGAACGGCCCGGCTTCAGGGCCGCCCATGGCTGCTGGCGAATCCGGGGATCGCGTTGGAGCGCCAAGAGCCCAACCAGCTGAATCCGCCGGACCGGACCCGGGCGACCCACGGTCAGTCTTGCTGGGCTGGGTTTGGCTGGGCCGGAATGGCCTGCGCGCGGGGTGGGCACTGGCGGCTTTCGCTGTTCTCATTTACCTGCTGGCATCGGTGTTCGGAATGGTTCTCGCCGGTATCGTGGACGGGCTGCACTGGCGCGTGGCGGCGGGATCCGCGGCGGCCACGATCCTGGGGGAAAGCTCGTGGGTGGCTGCCCTGGCCGTGACCATAGTGCTTGCAAGTGTGGCGGAAGGGCGGCGGTTAGGCGACTATTACCTCGCGGACCGCCGGGGTATGCGTCACTTCGCAGCGGGTGCGGTGGTGGGTTTTGCGGCGCTTTCAGTGCTGATCGGCGTGCTCACCGAAGGCGGATGGCTGCGCTTCGGTCCGGTGGGGCTGACCGGCCTGCACGTTTTCAAATACGCCGCGCTGTGGGCTTTGGGTTTTCTCCTGGTTGGACTGTTCGAGGAAGGAACTTTTCGTTGCTACGTGCAGTTCACGCTGAGCCGGGGACTTAATTTCTGGCTGGCAGCCGGGTTGGTAGGAGCGATGTGCGCCTTCCTGCTGGTTAGCGCCAAGGGAAACGGCGCCGGGGGAATTTATGCCATGGGACTTCTGGGAGTCGGCCCATGCCTCTGGCTGCAGGTGAAAACGCCTCCGGGAAACGGGTTCTGGCAGGCCGCCTGGGTGGGATCGACCGGGTTCGGGTTTATTCACACGTTCAATCGGGGCGAAACCTGGATCGGGATTCTTGCGGCCGCCGCAATTGGATTCGTGTTTTGCGTGAGCGTGCGGCTGACGGGTTCGGCGTGGTGGGCGATTGGATGCCATACGGCCTGGGATTGGGCAGAGTCGTTCTTCTACGGGACGGCTGACAGCGGGTTCACGGCGAAGGGTCACCTGCTGACGACACTGCCCATGGGGTCGTCGCTGTGGAGCGGAGGGACGGACGGACCGGAGGGAAGCATCCTGGTGCTGCCGGTGGTGGGGCTCCTGTTGCTCGCGGTGGTGGGGATTTACGGCGGAAGTGGACAGCGCAAGCCCATCGCGACGGAAGCAAGATAAGCAGAACCATGGTTCGAGCTTTCAGGGACGAATCCCTGATCGCGGGTGTGCGACGGGGGTATGCTGGTGAGGACCGATGGCCACTCCGGATGCGCTGAACACGATCGATCGAGGCACCATGTCCGTCCCAAACCCACGCCGGGGCCGGGGCTGGGGGCGCATCCTTCTGGCAGCTGGCGGAGGACTTCTGGCGCTGTTGCTGATGGCCGTTACAGCGGGCGTCCTGTGGCTGCGCTGGACGGCCCACCGGGCGCTTCCGGTACTGGACGGAGACTTGCATATTCCCGGGTTGTCGTCGCCGGTCGTCGTCCGGCGGGACGCGCATGGGGTTCCGCATATCGAGGCATTCACGCAAAGTGATCTGTTCATCGCGCAAGGCTATGTGACGGCCCAGGACCGTCTCTGGCAGATGGACATGATGCGGCGCAACGGAGGCGGAGAACTGGCCGAGGTGCTGGGGGCTTCGCTGGTGAGCCGCGACCGGGCGCAGCGGGTGTTCCGGTTCCGGGCCATGGCCCAGAGAATCTATGCGGCGTCGAGCCCGGAGGACAGAGCGGCGTTTGAGGCCTATGCCCGAGGCGTCAATCTTTTCATTGAGCAGCATGCGGGCACGCTGCCTCCCGAGTTTGGTTTGCTGATGTATCGTCCGCGCCCCTGGACAGGGGTCGATTCTCTCTGCATCCACATGATGATGATCGAGATGCTGGATACGCAGTGGGACGCCAAGCTAGGGCGGGAGAGCGTCGCGGCGAAGCTCAATAATCCCAAGCTGCTGGCTGATTTGTACCCGGTGGGCTCATGGCGGGACCGCCCGCCAACCGGCGAATTGATCGACCTGAGCCAGCCCCGTCCGGCGCCGCCGGCGGCGAACGACGATGATGAAGACGACGATCGTACCCAAGCAGGTCCGGGGGGAAAACCTGAAGGTTTGCGAGAGAGTACGCCTGCCGGGATTCAGGCGGAGGCACAGCACAGGGATCTGGTGGCGCTGCGGCGCGCGCTGGGCCTTGCTTCTTGCGCGGGCTGTCTTCCGGGTTCAAACAACTGGGTGATCGCCGGAAAGCACACGGCAAGCGGAAAGCCCCTGCTGTCCAACGACATGCATCTGCCGCTGACGGAGCCGAATATCTGGTACATGGCGGACTTGAAAGCGCCGGGCTTTCACGCTGCCGGAGTGACGCTGCCGGGTATTCCATTTGTGATCGCTGGTCACAACGAGCACGTCGCCTGGGGATTCACGACCTTGATGGGCGATGTCCAGGACATCTATGTCGAAAAACTGGACGGCAAGGGAAACTACCAGGCCGCGGATGGAACCTGGAAGGCGCTCTCCGAAGACCGCGAAGTGATCCACGTGCGCGGAGGCAAGGACGTTACGGTCATCGTGCAGTCAACCGCGCATGGACCGCTGCTGAATCCGCTGTTGCCTCACGAGAAGCGCGGGCTGGCCTTGCGCTGGACCCTGTACGACCCGCAGCTGACGGGTTCTCCCATAGGTTCCATGAATCGCGCCGCGAGTTGCGAGGAGTTTACAGCGGCACTCAGCCGCTGGAACTGGCCTACCCAGAACGTGGTCTATTCCGACGACCAGGGGCACATTGCGTACCACGCGATCGGCAGGATACCAATCCGTCCCGCGGGATTGAACGGTACTCCGATCCCCGATTGGCAGCAGAATACCCGGCGCGAGTGGAACGGCTACATCCCTTTTGAGGCGATGCCGAACGCGGTTGATCCTCCGTCTGGTTTTCTGGCCACCGCTAATTCCCGGGTTACAACCGACAAGTCGCCGTATCCCATCAGCCTGGAATGGGTAGATCCGTACCGCGCTGAGCGCATTTACAAGTCGCTGCAAGGGCGGGATGGATTGTCTCCGAAAGACATGCTGGCGGTACAGACAGACATTTACAGCGAAGTGGACCAGGAGATCGCACACCGGCTTGCCTACGCCATCGACCACGCCGGCGGGGCGGATGAGCGTTTGCGCAAAGCGGCGGACCTGATGCGAAGCTGGGACGGCCGGCTCACCGTGGATTCTGCCGCGGCGTCGGTGGTGGAGCAGGCCCGGACTGCATTGTGGCCGTTGATCCTCAAGCCAAAGTTGGGGGACGCGACCCGAGACTACCACTGGGCGGAGTCGGCATTTGCTGAGGAAGAAATCATCATGCATGGCAGCAGCGATTGGCTTCCTCCCGACTACAAGAGCTGGGACGCGGTATTAACCGAGGCGGTGCGCCAGGGCATGGATGCGGGCAAAGCCCCGGCAGATTTAAGCCAGTGGACCTATGGGAGCTGGCACGTGGTGGACATCGAGCACCCGCTCGCCGACATTCTCCCGCTCCTGGGGCGAATCGCGGGGACCGGTGCGCAGCCGCTGAGCGGTGACGTGACCACGGTAAAGCAGGTGGGCCGCGCATTCGGGCCGTCGCAGCGGTTCACGATGGACTGGAGCAACGTCGACGGGTCAACCGAGAATATCGCCCTGGGCGAGAGCGGCAATCCCTACAGCCCTTATTTCCGGGACCAGTGGAAGGACTACTACGGCGGTTCGACGTTTACGCTGCCGTTCACTCCGTCCGCCGTCGCCGCCCAGACCAGCCATACCCTCCGCCTGTTGCCATGAAGCCAGGGGCAAGTTTCAACGGTCTACGATCAGGACTAGGGAAGCGCTTACTGACCATCGACTTCGGGCGCGTCGCTGGCGTCGTAGTCATCCTCGCGTCGGCGCTGCTGGCTACGGCCCCACAGTGGGTGCGCGGGAGCTCGTGCGGGCATGACTTCGACTTTCACCTGGTCTCTTGGTTCGACGCGCTTCATAGCTGGCGCGCGGGCGTGCTCTATCCCCACTGGACACCGAGCCCCAACTACGGGGCCGGCGAACCGCGCTTCGTCTTCTATCCGCCGCTGACGTGGATGCTCGGTGCCGCACTGGGTGCGACTTTGCCCTGGAGGATGGTCCCGGGGACGATGATTTTTCTTCTGCTGGCAATGACCGGTCTGGCGACGCGCGCGCTGGCACGACGGGCGCTGAGCGAAGGACCGGCGACCCTAGCGGGATGCGCGGCTATCTTCTCCGGGTATGCGCTGTTCACTGCGTATGAGCGCTCCGCCTTCGCGGAGATGACGGGCGGATTTTGGGCGCCCCTGCTGCTGCTGTTCCTTCTGCGGGATATGGAGCCGCATGGTTCGGAGGGGCCGGCCGGGCCGGCGACGCCGAAGGACGGTGTGCTGAACTCTTCGCTTCTGGCATTGGCGTTGATCGTGGCGGGCGCATGGCTGTCGAATGCACCCGTCGGGGTGATGATCGGATATCTTCTCGCCGGGACAGGGCTGCTCGTCGCGCTACTCAACCGGTCGTGGAGGCCACTGGTTCGCGCATCGCTGGCAGCGCTGCTGGGTACGGGCCTGGCGGCCTTTTACCTGGTCCCGGCGGCATGGGAGCAGAACTGGGTGGATATCAGGCAGGCGGTGGACGATCCGGGGTACATGATCGAGAACAGCTGGCTGTTTGCACGCCATGCCGATCCGCGCCTGGAGTTGCATGATGTGGAGTTGCTGCGGGTTTCGGGGGTGGACGCATCGATGATCGGAGTGGCACTGACGGGAGTGCTGGTGACCCTGCTGCGCCGCACCTTGCCAGCAGGCCGGCGGTGGTGGATTCCCCTGGCCGCGATTCCAGTAGCGGTTTTGTTTCTTCAGCTTCCCGCATCTCTGCCGCTTTGGAACCTGTTGCCGAAGCTGCGATTTCTCCAGTTTCCATGGAGGTGGCTGGTGGTGTTGGAGGCGCCGATGGGGCTGTTCTTCGCGTCGGCAGTGTGGATGGCAAACCGGTGGGGGCGAGCGGCCGTCATCGCCGGATCCATGGCCGTGTTTTTGACTGGCATCGCCTTCGCAGGGGTGACGTTTTTCCAGCAATGCGACGAGGAAGATGCGGTGAATGCGATGTTATCGGTTTACGCGGCGGGCACAGGATTCGAGGGCTCCGACGAGTACGCCCCGCCCCGTGCAGACAATTCCCTGGTAGCTACGGACTTGCCGGCCGGATGCCTGGTCGGCGATCCGCAAATAATGCTCGGCAAAGGCGACGCGGACATGGCGCCTGAATGGTCGGCCGATCAGGGCTCGTGCAAGGCCACGTTCGGCTGGGCGGGAGGGACCCAGGCCAGTACCCATTGGCGGGTGAAAGGCGAAGTCTCCCAAGCAGGCTACCTGGTGCTGCGGCTCCGCGATTATCCGGCATGGCGAGTGAGTGTTAACGGCAAGTCGGCAGGGACAAGACCTGCGCGGCAAGACGGGCTGATGGCCGTTCCTGTACCGGCGGGCGCGGATGAAGTTTCGGTGGATTGGACAACCACTCCAGACACAACGGCCGGGCGGGCACTGAGCCTGGCTGCGCTGGCGCTGATGGGCGCCCTCGGCGCGCTTACGAGGCGGCGGATCAGGAGTCAGTTATCATGATGGGAATGCCAGTCGACGTTAAATCTCTGATTCAGGAAGGCGCGGAGCTGACCGACAGGGCGCTGGAAGAGCTGCTTCCAAGCGTTGACACGGTGCCCGCGTCCATCCACGGGGCCATGCGCCACTCGACATTCGCGGGGGGCAAGCGGCTGCGCCCGGTGCTGGCCATGCAGGCCGCGGTGGCGATCGCGGGCAAATTGCCGCGAGGCATTGAGCGGTTGGGGGCAGCGCTGGAAATGCTGCACACTTATTCGCTGATCCATGACGACCTTCCGGCGCTGGACAACGACAGTCTCCGGCGCGGCAAGCCAACCTGCCATGTGGCCTTCGGCGAGGCGATCGCGATTCTGGCGGGAGATGCGCTGCAGACACAGGCTTACGAAGTTCTTGCCGGGCTGGATTGTCCACCTGCGGCCGTCGTTCAGATCATCGGGCTGATCGCCAACGCTACCGGGACGGTGGACGGCATGATCGGTGGACAGGTGCTCGATCTCGAGTCCGAACGGCAGAAGCCAACTCCGCAGCTGGTGGAAGCAATACACCGCGCCAAAACTGGAGCGCTGATCCGGGTGAGTGTAGTTACGGGCGGGGTATTCGCAGGAGCTACCCCCGCCGACGTCGCGGCCCTCGACATTTTCGGGCGCAAAGCCGGACTGGCATTCCAGATCGTGGACGATGTTCTCGACGTGACCGTGGACTCTGCGCACCTGGGCAAGACGGCGGGCAAGGATCTCGCGACTGAAAAGGCCACGTGGCCCGCGGTCTTCGGTATCGAGCAAAGCCAGCGCGACGCCGCCGACCTGATCGAGGAAGCTTTTGCGGCGCTGGCGCCTTACGGCAGCCAGGCCGACGGCCTGAAGTCGGTGGCACGTTACCTGGTGGAGCGCAAGAACTAGTGCTGGCGGAGAACGAAATCCTCGACGCTTTGCGCGACTGTTTCGACCCAGAAGTAAAGTTGAACCTAGTCGATCTGGGACTGATTTACGCCGTCGAGACCGGGCCTGATCTCGACGCATCGACTGCGGCCTGGCCGCGCCAATGGGTGAAGGTCACCATGACCCTGACCACCCCGCAATGCCCGGCGAGCGGGCTCATCTTTGAACAAGTCAACAATCGCCTGGCAAGTATTCCCGAAGTCAGCCGGGTCGATGTCGGGCTTGTCTGGGAGCCGCGCTGGACACCTCACCTCATTAGCGAGGCGGGGCGGCGGCAGCTGGGAATCTAAGCGGACCAGGGAATCTGGCGGCTCCAACTGCCTCATCGCCCGAACCCTTTATCGGTTGAACATGGAGCGCAGACGCTCGCGCTTGTCGGCGAGATCGTCGACCGTGCGCTGAGCCTGATTGAGCAGGCGCTGCGCATCGTCCAGGTATTGTGGGAGCGATTGCCACCAGCTGCGAATGGTTTCCTGCTCATCTAGCAGGGTGAGTGCGGTACCGGCGGCGGCAACCACGATCCCGGCGCGGCGCTTGCCGCTGAGCAGCAGGAGTGCCCCGGTGAGCAAGGTGCCCCCAACGGCCAGGCGAATCCAATCGGGACTTTGCGTATCGGCCGTCTGGAGCTGTCCCTGGGGATAATGCACGGTTTGAGGAATCGCTGTTGTACTCATCGTGTCTCCTTTAGCTTCGCGACCCTCAAATCGGTTTTGGGAACCCGTTTGGTCTCGCGTCCTGGCTAGAAATTCACCGGCCGCCCGCACTACAGTGCATACCGGGCGGTGTCCTTGTCTGCCGTTCTAGAGAGATGCGCAAACAGGATCGACGGTGGTCCGGGCCGTGCGCTGCTGACTAGTCGAGATCGAACTCGCGCAGAGGCTTCCCTTCGGGGGCGTCCTTGGCCTTACGCAGGGCTTCGGCAAACTTCTTCTCGAGCAGGTCGGCCTTGTTGCGTTCGGCGTCGACACTCTGGCGGAAGATGGATTCCTTGCGCTCGTCCTGCTCGCGCATCGCCTTGGCCGCCATCTCGAGGTCTTCAAACGTGCGCTTGCGCGGCGCCGGGGTGTGGCTGACGACCAAACCGGTGGCGGCGTCGATCTTTAACATGGCCCCACAGTCGGGACACGCTACCTCGAAAATCTTCTCCGTTGCTTTTGCCATAACAGTTGGCATTGTACGGCAAAAACTGGCCCGCTTCAGGCGGGGGCCTGAAAGCGGCGTTGCCATCCGATCACGTCGAGAGATTGAAGGCGGTTCAAGCGCAAAGTCGACGGCAGGTTTTTGATGAGTTCCGAATCCAAACAGGCGCCTCGAACGTTCCTCCCTCGGGTTGGGCCGCCGGAACGCGCAGTGCGGCCGATGCCGCGCCGAAGGATTATCTGTATGCCCGAGACGCGGAACCCGATTCCAGATCAAGGCACGCTATCAAGGCACGCCGTTTGCGGCATACACTTCCCATTTCCCCGGGCGCCGCGCTGAGAGCAACGAACGATCAACATCCTTCTGGAGGAGTTAGTGAAACAGGATGTAGTCTCCCCAAACGCAGCAAATCGTCGCAACTTCCTGAAAGGCGCCGGACTCACCGGGCTGGGCGTAGCGAGTGCAGCAATGATCGGCAGCAAACTTGCCGGCAACGAACAGAAGGTCGAGGCCGCCGCCTACAGCGACGTCGACATTCTGAACTTTGCCCTCAACCTCGAGTATCTCGAGGCGGAGTTCTACGCCATGGCCACCTATGGTTCAACATTGGTGCAGCTGGGAGTCATCACGAAAGCCGAAGAGAGCGGCCCTACAACGGGCGGAGCCAGGGTGCCGAACTTCTCGTCTTCGCCTCAGGCAACCGTCGCAACTGCTCTCCGGCAGAACGAAATCGAGCACGTGCTTTACCTGCGCGCGGCTCTCGGCTCCTCGGCAGCCAAAAAACCGGCCATCAATCTGAATGCTCTTGGTTATGGATTTTCAAGTGTCAACGACTGGTTGAAGCTGGCACGGCAGTTTGAAGATGTGGGCGTGAGTGCCTATCTGGGCGCCGCTCCACTGATCAGCAGTTCCACATACCTGGGAGCGGCAGCGGCGATTCTGAGCACCGAGGCTTTCCACTCTGGCGCAATCCGCTGGGCCTGCATCGGGAACGCGGTCAACAGCCCCGCGGTGGACTCGCTCGATATTCCTCCCACTTCGAAGAATGTCTTCGACCTGGACAAGAATGCCTTGGCGATCCCGCGGACACCTTCGCAGGTGTTGAACATCGTCTATGCCGGCGGCAGATCGATGGGCGGCTTCTACCCGATGGGAATGAACGGCGGCATCACCACTCAGTAATTCAGGAATCAGGGCACACCTGATCGTTCCGAAATGCTCTCTGCGATGTTTCCCAAAAGCGAAGGCCCTGTCTAACCGGACAGGGCCTACGCTTTGCAACTTGGTTTGAGCGGAGTCAGTGCTTTTCGGCTGCCGTAGCGAGCTTGGCTTCGGCTTCAGCGATCACATGGAGAGCTTTGTCGTAAGCTTCTTCGCTGTCGCCGGCCTCGTCCCACATCTTGTGGCCGCGGTCGAGTTGCTCGTTGGCGCGGTTCACGTTAATCTCCCCTGGCTTGAGCGCATCGTTGGCGAGGATGGTGACGCGGTCAGGAAGCACTTCGACGAAGCCCCAGCTCACGTTATAAATCTGTTCGCCTTCGGGGCCGCCGTGCAGGCGCACATCGCCCGCGCCGAGTTCAGAGAGAAGCGGTGCGTGCCCGTAGAGCACCTCCATGTAGCCATTCTTCGCGGGCAGTTCGACCGCATCGGCGGTCTGCTCGAAAAGAATGCGCTCGGGGGTAACGAGGCGCACACGCAGCGAATTGGATTCATCAGCCATGACTACTGAACTCTCCTGGCTTCCAACTCCCAGCTCTTAGCCTTCAGTCCCGGGGGAAAAAGCCTGGGGGCAAGACGCAGAGCTGAAAGCTGCCGTTTACGCCGTTGCCTTCAGCTTTTCGGCGGTTTCAAGCACTTCTTCAATAGCGCCCTTCATGTAGAAGGCCTGCTCGGGAATGTCATCGTACTTGCCCTCGATGATCTCCTTGAAACTGCGCACGGTGTCGGCAATCTTCACGTAGCGTCCCTGGATGCCGGTAAACTGTTCGGCGACGTGGAATGGCTGCGACAGGAACTTCTGCACCTTGCGGGCGCGCGCCACGGTGAGCTTGTCTTCATCGGATAGTTCGTCGATGCCCAGGATGGCGATGATGTCCTGCAGGTCCTTGTATCGCTGCAGGATTCGTTTCACGCCCTGGGCCACGTCGTAGTGATCCTGGCCGACGATGCGCGCGCTCAAGATGCGCGAAGTCGAGGCGAGTGGGTCGACAGCGGGATAGATGCCAAGCTCGGAGAGCGGACGGGACAGCACTGTGGTCGCGTCAAGATGGGCGAAGGTGGTGGCCGGCGCGGGGTCAGTAAGGTCATCGGCAGGGACGTAAACGGCCTGCACTGAAGTGACTGAGCCCTTGCTGGTGGAGGTGATGCGCTCCTGCAACTCGCCCATTTCAGTGGCCAGGTTGGGCTGGTATCCAACGGCTGAGGGCATGCGGCCCAGCAGCGTCGAGACTTCAGATCCGGCCTGGGTAAAGCGGAAGATGTTGTCGATGAACAAGAGCGTGTCGGAGCCCTCAACGTCGCGGAAATACTCGGCGACGGTGAGGCCGGTGAGCGCAACGCGCAGGCGGGCTCCGGGTGGCTCGGTCATCTGGCCATACACCAGCGCGCATTTCGAATGGGCAAAGTCGCCGGGCTTGATGACGCCGGACTCGGTCATTTCAACCCAGAGGTCGTTGCCCTCGCGGGTGCGCTCGCCCACTCCGGCAAATACCGAGAAGCCGCCGTGGTTCTTGGCGACGTTGTTGATCAGTTCCATGATGACGACGGTTTTGCCGACACCGGCGCCGCCGAACAGGCCGATCTTGCCGCCCTTCAAGAAGGGCTGGATCAGATCAATGACCTTGATGCCGGTCTCGAACATTTCCTCGTGGGTGGTCTGTTCGTCAAAGAGCGGGGCAGCCCGATGGATAGGCATCCTGGTCTGTTCCCCGATGGGGCCCAGTTCGTCCACAGGCTCGCCGATCACGTTGATGACGCGGCCCAGCGTTTCCTTGCCCACCGGCACGCGGATAGGACCGCCAAGGTCGATGACCTTCATGCCGCGGACCATGCCGTCAGTGGCCTCCATGGCCACGGTACGGACGCGCCCTTCGCCGAGGTGCTGCTGCACTTCCAGGATGACGGAGATGGGCGTGGGGACGGTGAAGCCTTCGCTGACCACGCGCAGCGCCTGGTAGATGGGCGGCATCGTTGCTTCTTCAAACTGAACGTCTACGGCGGGACCGGAGACCTGGATTACCTTACCGACTGATTCTGCCATGTGTGCCTTCCGATTGATGCTAAACAGCGGCAGCGCCGCTGACGATTTCGATGATTTCCTTGGTGATGGCCGCCTGGCGGACACGATTCATTTGCAGAGTGTAAGCATCGATCATGTCTGAGGCGTTGTTGGATGCTGAATCCATGGCCGTCATACGCGCGGCATGTTCGGCGGCGACTGATTCGGTCATGGCGTGGTAGAGCATCGACGAGATGTACTGGGGCAGGAGCGCGTTGAAGAGCTCTTCAGGCGGCTGTTCGTAGATGTAGTCGACATTGGCGGTGCCGAATTTCTTGTCTTCCTCTTCGGCCTGATGCGTGTCGGCGGGATCCAGCGCCACTCCGGCACTGATGGCGGCCTGGGCTGCGCGCTCACGCTCTTCCAGGGTCGGCTCGCTTCCTCCAGCGAGTTGCTGCGCACCGATCTTGACGATGGGGAGGAGGCGCTCGACAACCACGCGCTGCTGGATGACCGACTTGAATTCGTTGTAGACCAGATAGGCGGCATCGATCTCTTCGTGCACGTAACGATCGATGATGCTCTGGGCCAGTTCAAATACCCGCTTGGCCTCAAGCTTGTCGAGCATCCCGGGATGGTCGCCGGTGACTTCGATGGGCTTTTTGCGGTCGCGAACCTGGATTTTGCGATCGCCTTCACCCGGCTGCTCGTTGTAAATGGCCGCAGGATAACGGCGCCGAAGCTGATCGCGGCCTTTGCGGCCCACCGCCTCGATATCGAGTTCCTTGCTGCTGTTGGAATTGATGAACGAGAAAGCAGCCTTGAGAATGTTGGCATTGAACGCGCCGGCGAAACCCTTGTCGCCGCTGACCACCACCAGCAAGACCCGCTTTTCTTCGCGAGTGGCGAAAAGGGGATGACGCAGGTTGCCGGTTTCCGGATCATAGATATCGATGCGACGCGTCAGGGACTCAAGCACGCTGGTGATCATGCGGGCGTAGGGACGAGCGGCCAAAGCGCGTTCCTGCGCGCGGCGCAGTTTGGCGGCCGAGACCATCTTCATGGCCTTGGTGATCTGCCGCATGTTCTTGACGCTGCGGATGCGGCGGCGAAGGTCTAAGACGTTTGCCATTGCTTAGCTGCTAGCTCCTGGCTTCTGGCTGCTGGCCCGCCTCTTCCGCCGCACTCATTGGCTGGAAGCGGAAAGCCGGCTACCGGAAGCAGCTTTACGCGTTAACGGGTTCGGCCTGCTGTTGCTGGGCTTTGAAGTTTTCCTTGTATTCCTTGAGAGCCGCGTGAAGCCGGTTCTTGATGTCGTCGTCCAGCTGTTTCTTTTGTGTCAGGTCGTCGATGAGCTGGGTCTGAGCGCTATCAAAGTACTTGTAAAGACCTTCTTCGAAGGCGCGGATTCGATCGACCTTGAGATCGTCGAGGTAACCCTGGGTACCGGCGAAGAGAATCAAGGTCATCTTCTGCCACGACAGGGGCTGGAACTGAGGCTGCTTGAGCAACTCGGTGAGGCGCTGACCGCGGTTGAGCTGCTTCTGCGTCAACGGATCGAGGTCGGAGCCGAACTGCGCAAAGGCGGCGAGTTCGCGGTACTGCGCGAGATCCAGCTTGAGGGTGGAGCCGACCTGCTTCACGGCCTTGATCGCTGCGGAGAAGCCCACGCGGGAAACGGAAAGCCCGACGTTGACGGCGGGACGAACACCGGAGTTGAACAGATCGGTTTCGAGGAAGATCTGGCCATCGGTGATGGAGATGACGTTGGTGGGAATGTAGGCGGAGACGTCGCCGGCCTGGGTTTCAATGACGGGCAGCGCAGTGAGCGATCCGCCGCCACGCTCTTTGCTCATCTTGGAGGAGCGCTCCAGCAGGCGGGAGTGGAGATAGAACACATCGCCGGGATAGGCTTCGCGTCCCGGCGGGCGGCGCAGAAGCAACGAGATCTCGCGATAGGCCATGGCGTGCTTGGACAGATCGTCGTACATGACCAGCGCGTGGCGGCCGTTGTCGCGGAAGAATTCCCCCATCGCAGTGGCAGCATAGGGCGCGAGGTAGAGCATGGGGGCCGGCTCGGAGGCCGACGCGGCGACGATGATGGTGTGGCCCATGGCGCCCGCTTCGGTCAACGTCTGCACCACCTGCGCAATTGAAGAACGCTTCTGCCCGATGGCGCAGTAGATGCAGATCAGGTCGTTTTTCGCGTTGTTGATGATGGTATCGAGCAGCACGGCGGTCTTGCCGGTCTGGCGATCACCAATGATTAGTTCGCGCTGGCCGCGGCCAATGGGAATCATGGCGTCGATCGCCTTGAGACCCGTGGCCATGGGCTCGCGCACGCCTTGACGGTCGATGATGCCGGGAGCCAGGCGTTCGACCGGAAGCGTCTCCGTGGTGGCGATCGGCCCTTTATCGTCGATGGGCAGACCGAGTGCATTTACCACGCGGCCAATCATCGCATCGCCTACGGGCACGCTGAGAATCTTGCCGGTGCGCTTGACTTCGTCGCCTTCGCGGATCTCGGTGTAGTCGCCCAGGACAACCGCGCCGACCTGGTCCTCTTCAAGCGAGAGGGCAAGGCCGGCGATCCCGTGCGGAAAGCTCAGCAGTTCGCCGGCCATGACCTTGTCGAGGCCGTGGAGCCGGGCGATTCCATCGCCGAGCGAGGTGATGGTGCCGACTTCGTCGACCTGGACCTTGGAGTCATAGTTCGCGATCTGTTCGCGAAGAAGCTGGGTAATCTCGTCTGCCTTGATCTGAGCCATTTTGAGTTCCTGTTCTCTCAAGTGAACGGCATTTAGAGAATCGGGCGGTGGGGCTGCATCCCCGCAAATTCACTATCTTCCGGTCACGATCTTCTGTTCCACTAAGCAACTTCTGAAAATACGAACCAGGCACAACGCCTCGACTATCCGGCTATGAGCGCTTCCTTGAGCCGCTCCAGGCGGCCGCGGACGGATCCGTCGTAAACGGTAGAGCCAATGCGGACCACGGTTCCGCCGAGAATATTCTTGTCGAGTTTGAAGGTGGCCTGCACCTGTGCGCCGGCCAGTTTACCAACCCCATCGAGCAGAGATCCGCGTTCCCCATCGCTCAATTCGCGGGCAGTTGTGATTTCGGCCTGTCGAATGCCCTGGCGTTCCTGCATCTCGGCGCGCCAGGCAGCTGCGACTTCATGAATCTGGGCAATGCGATCATTGTTGATGAGCACCGCGATAAGATTGCGAGTCTCGCGCTGCAGGCCCATCCGGGCGTTGATCTTGTCCAGGATGGCGACCTTTTGCGGCGCGGGCAGGGCGGGGTTTTCGAAAACCTCGCGCAGTTCGTGGGAACCGTCCCAGGTGGCGAGAAAATCAGTGAGTTGAGCGTCGATAGCCGCCGCGTCCAGCCGGGCGGACATGATCACGTCAGCGAAGGCGCGCGCATAGCGGGAAGCGAATGCTGCCATTTAGTTCTTCCCTCCCCTGCTGCTGCCGTTGGAGGCAGCACCCTGCGTAGCTTCACTCACGAACTCCGCGATGAGGGCGCGGTCGGTCTCAGGCGTCAGAACGAGTTGGCGAGCGGCCTGCTCGATGGCGAGATCAGCTGCGAAGTGGCGCAGGCCGCGGCGAGCCTGGGCGGCGGCAACGTTTATTTCCTGCTCCGCGGCGGCAACGACGCGGGCACTCTCCTCACCGATCGTGGCCTTGATGCGCGCTTCATCCCGCTTGCTCTCTTCTTCGACCTCCGTGCGGATCCTGGCGATCTCTTCGTCGAGCCGCGAGAGTTGCGCCTCCACTGCGCTTAGCCGCGAGTTGGCGTCGGCGGTGGTCTTGCGCGCCTCCTCGAGGTTCTGACTCAGGGTCTGCTGGCGGTTGCGCATCACCCGGGGCAGGATTCGGATCAACGGAATCAGAATCGCCAGCGCGACGATGGCAAAGTTGATGAACTCGAACAGGCGCGCGGTGGTCTCGACGTCCAGGTGAAAGATGCCCGCAAGTTTCTGGACGAGCGCGGTGTGGCGATAGATGTTGTCTTCGTCTTTCTCTTCCTTTTTCTCGTGTCCAGGCTGCGTGGGAAAAGCTTCAGTGCCGCCTGAGGCGTTCTGCGCAGGTGCCGGCGCCGCGGTTTCTACCGGTTGCGGTTCGGCCTGGAGCGAGAATCCGCGGGCGGGGACAAACACAATCCCCGCGGCCAGCGCGGCCAGGAATACAAAGTAGAAAATCCGATGAATTGATCGTGAATGCAAAGCGATATGTCTCAACGCGTACCCCCGGCGGCCACGGGCAGAACCGCACGGACGACCCGACTGGCCAGATCGCCGGCCGAGGACTGAATGGCCCCCCGGGCGCGCTCGGCTTCGGCTTCGATCTCGGCCTTGGCGTGGCTGACTTTCTCCCCGGCGGCTTCGCGAGCGGAATTAACGGCCGCATCGCGTTCGGCGCTCCACTGCTTCACCCGCTGCTCCCGAAGCTTGAAGATCTCGGCGCGGGCCTGGCGGAGCTTGTTGGCGTATTCGTTAGCGCGATTTTCTGCCAGGGCAATGGCCTTGTGCGCGTCTTCGATAGCGCCCTCTGTGCGGGCGCGGCGTTCGCGAAGGGTAGCGGTCAGCGGACCCTGCACGAGAAACTGGTATGCCAGGACCAGAATTATGAACAGCAGCACCGTGGGCACGGCGCCGAGCAAAAGTGTCCCGACTTGTTGAAGAATTTGTTCCATGCTGAGTAGTCGATTTTGTTCAGGCGGTTAGATCGGTTTTCAATGCAATCGGATAGAACACTTTTTTGTATCAGGGCGAACAACGCAAGTCAACGCGCTGGGGGTGGTAGAGGCGGGCAGCTGTGACTGCTGTCACGAAATGCGATCTTGCGCTAAAAAAAGCTTGCTTTTCGCTGCAACAAGCCTAAACTAACGATACCACCTAGACCCAGTTCAGGGTCCAGCGGGCGGCCGGTTTCGGGAATCCTTCCACTCCCAAACCGGTTTGCCCGCCTCTAATTTTCCCAACCAAATTCATTCAATCAACGCCGAGCGAAACTGTGTCTGATTTGCGACACTCTTTTCGGGCTTGAATTGGCCGGGTGACCCTGGGTGCCCTGCCCGGGAAGTGCGGCTTCCGTACGCGAACGGGTATGTGCCTTCGCCCGCACGGAAATGTCATCACGTCCGCAACGAAAACGCCGGGCCAAACTCAAAAATGACACGAGAGGGCCGCGAGGAGACGTCCGGTTCGATGTGGTTCAGGGCGTCTCCTCGGCCGGATACCGCACTTCGCGCAACATGGGGTGCTGTGCGGCCGGGTGCGGGCTGGGGAGCAGCTATTTGATCGCGCCGCCAATGAATGTAGCCAGATCGTCCTTCAGTTTGTGCAGGGCATCCACGTTGAGGTAGATCATGTGCCCGGAAGGGTAATAACCGAACTGCACATTTCCGCGCAGTTCCGCCGGCAAATCCATATGGTCGAGATCGTATTCGGTGATGAAAAAAGGCGTGGCCAGGTCGAAGTAGCCGTTTGCCGAAAACACCTTCAAATGGGGATTTTTGCGCATGGCACTGGCCAGGTCGGCGGCCACGTAGGGCTGAGCCTGTTCCCCTCCCTGTCCCATGCCCGGTGCGCCGCTGGTGGGGCGATGTTTCCACTCCCATTGCACGATGCCGTAGGCGGTTGGACGGTAAGTGTCGGTGCTCTGATACTTCAGTTCCCCTTCAAGGTAATCGTGCAGCGCAGCGACGAATGCGCCACTGATACCGGTGTCGGAGGCATCGTAACTGGGGTTTTCGCCGGCGGAATCCACGTCTTCGCCTTCAAATCGCATGTCGTACCGGCCCAGCGTTTTGCGGTCGTCCCGAAGGACCTCTTTGCGGAATCGGCTGGGAGAGATGCGAAGGTTGGCTTCCTTGACATAGGCCTCGCTCAGGCCGGTGAAGCGACTGACTTCCTTGGCCACGGAATCCAGTTCGCCCGCCGGCAGGCTGTCACCCGCAAACAGGGCATGCGCATAAGGGCCTGCAGCGAATTCACGCGCCTGCTGCACCCAGGCCGCGAGATCGCCGGGCTTGTTCGGGATTTTGTTGAAGTACCACGCGGCCGCGGCGTAGCTGGGCAGATTGCCGATGTAAAGCAGGTCATAGCCGCCGGCGCGAACGTTGTAGTTGAGAATCGAGGAGATCAGGACCACCCCATTCAACTGCACGCCGTCGTTGCCCAGCATGTCTGCGAGCGCCGCGGAGCGCGTGGTGCCATAGGATTCGCCGATCAAAAACTTGGGCGAGTTCCAGCGCTGGTTCACGCTCAGGTACCGGATGATGAAGCGGTCAAAGGCGTGCAGGTCAGGGTCGACGCCGGTCAGATCCTTGGGCTGGCCTTTACCCGCGGCGCGGGAGTATCCGGTCAGCGGCGCGTCGATGAAGACCAGGTCCGTCTTGTCGAGCAGCGAGTATTCGTTGGGAACCAGTTTGAACGGCGGTCCGGCAGTCGCATTGGGGCTGTCGGTACTGATGCGGACAGGTGAGAACGACCCCATATGCAGCCACAGAGTTGCTGAGCCAGGTCCGCCGTTGTAGAGAAAGCTGACTGGGCGCGTGCGAGCTTCGACGCCGTCGAGCGAATAGGCGACATAGAACATGCTGCCGTAGGGCTTGTCTTCCTCATCGCGAATGATGAGCGTGCCCGCGGTCGCGGTGTAGTGCAGGGGCTTGCCGCCGAGCGAGATGTCGTGATGGGTCACGGAAGGCTTTTCGGGAGGGACGGGGAGGCTGTCCTTATCGCTATCCTTGTGCGGCTCCTGGCCCGGGGACTGCGGCTGATTGCGCGATTCCTGATTGCGCGATTCCTGATTGCGCGAATCCTGATTGCGCGAATCCTGATTGCGCGAATCCGGGCTGCGCGTCTCTTGCGCAAAAGCTGCAGTGAGGGACGAGAGCGAGACAACGATGGCTGCTCCGCATGCCAACAGACGAGACAGTGATTTCATGGGCCGAGGGTCTCCAGAAAGTAGTTGGAAAAGATTGCCAGGGGCGGCGCACGTGGCCCGCCGGGAGAGAAAGGAATGTTTTAGGGACGCAGCGACGCATCCCGAAGACGCACCAACAGTTTCCGGCTTGCCAATGCGGAGGGCTCATGGGCAATAGCACCGATCGGTCAAAGCGCAAATAAGGGTCGCGGTGGGTTACCTCCTGAGCCGGATCGTGCAGAGGTCGAGCGGCTATGTCTCGCAAGTGCGGACAACCTGACCTACACCCCTTACCTCGAATGATCAGGAAAGAAATCGTCGAGGTCCACCCGGACTATTGAACTGGATCCGTCACCGTATGTCCGTGAATAGCTTAGAGGTCGCCCTGCTCCGCCTTGAAACGAGTTAACTAGTGACAAACGTTGGTGTTACACGGGCGAGTACTTCCGTCCTTCTGGGGCTGGGGACCATCTTGTTTTCCGGATTGATTTCCGGCTGTGGGGGCGGCTCGAACGTGACGAATCCGTCATCTCCCGCTGGCGCTTCCATCACCGCGGTTTCAGTGGTCTGCAGTCCCTCGTCAGTGGCGGCCGGCTCCACGTCGCAATGTACCGCCACGGTTCAGGGGACTGGCAGCTTCGCCAGTACAGTGACGTGGACCGCGACCGGCGGAACCATTGCATCATCGGGGGTCTTCACTGCAGGAAATTCGAGCGGGAACGCCACCGTGACCGCGACCAGCACGCAGGACTCGACCAAGTCGGGCAATGCGACGCTGGCAATCAAGTCGCCTTCGATCTCGATCACCCAGGTGACGGTTTCGTGCAGTCCAACTTCAGTGGCCGCGGGCGCCACAGCGCAATGCTCCGCTTCGGTTCAGGGCACCGGCGGGTACAGCCCCGCCGTGACGTGGACCGCGGTGGGAGGAACGGTCGATGCGAACGGCTTGTTTACCGCAGGGGCGACGATCGGGAGTGCCACGGTGACGGCGACCAGCGTGCAGGATACGTCGAAATCAGGAAGCGCTACGCTGGGAGTGATCGCAGGTGCTCCTGCAGTAACGGCAGTTGCAGTGACCTGTACGCCGGCGACCATCGGACCCGGGGCAACGTCTCAGTGCGCCGCCACGGTCCAGGGGACGGGCACGTTTAGCTCGGCTGTCACGTGGACGGCGACGGGAGGCACTATAAACGCCAGCGGGCTTTTCACAGCACCGGGCACGATGGGCTCAGCCAAAGTCACCGCCACAAGCGTGCAGACCCCGAGCATTTCGGGGCAGGCGACTGTCAGTTATCTCAACCAGACCCCGGCCAGCAAGCATGTTGTGCTGGTGATGGAGGAAAACACCGCCTACGAAAGCGTGGTGGGTAACACCACGGGCTGGCCGCACCTGAACGCCCTGATGGCCACGGGCGCTTTGGCAACCAACTACTATGCCGACAGCCACCCTTCGATCCCGAACTACTTCATGATCACGACGGGGCAGATAGTAACTACCAACGACAGTTCCACGACGGTGTTCAACGTGGACAATATCGCGCGTCGCCTGCTCGCCGCAGGAACCCCGTTCCGTATCTATGCGGAAGGAATCACGCGGGGATACGTCGGTGGGGACACCGGTCTGTATGTCAGGCGGCACAATCCGTTTTCACTGCTGTCGGATGTGGCGGCAAACCCTCAGGTCGCACAGGCAACCATATGGCCTTTTTCGCAGTTCGCCACCGATGTCGCGAATAACGCACTGCCGGAGTTTTCCTTCATCATTCCTGATCTCAATGACGATGCGCACAGCAGTTCTCCGCCTGTGGCCGACGACTGGCTTCAAGCCAACGTGGTGGCGCCCCTGACGACCGCGGCAGCGTTCCAACCAGGCGGCGATGGCTTGCTGGTGGTGGATTTCGATGAGTCGCTGGGCACCGATACGGCGCACGGGGGCGGACACGTCTCGCCGGTACTGTGGGGCCCCATCGTGAAGCCCGGATTCAAGCAGACGTCCGGGACTCTGTTCCAACATGAAAGCATGCTGCGCACGGTGATGGAGGCGTTACGGCTCTCGAATCCTCCGGGCGCGGCGGCCACCGCACCCTCGATGGCGGAGTTTTTTGTACAGCCTTAGGGGCACCGGTTCAGCCTTAGTGGGAACGGTTGAAGGTCCGGCATTCCACTGTTGTCCGCTTCTGTTGGCCGCTTCCGTTTGATCAGCGGCTCACCTGATAATCGGCGGCGCATCTAGGGCCTGGGAAGCTGGGGGCTTACGGTGAACAGGCCCTGGGCACGCAGCCAGTTTTCCAGCAGATTGGGCCACTGGTCCAGCGAGGGGTCGGATTTGCCCAGACCGGTTCCGTGGGGTCCGCGGGCAAAGACATGCGCTTCGGAGGGCACCCCGGCCTTGACCAGGGCTTCGTAGTAGCGCAGGCCCTGCTCAAGCGGCACTGTCTGGTCATCGAAGGTGTGGTACCAGAACGTGGGCGGAGTTTCTTTGGTGACAAACAGATCCGGCGAGTATGCCTTTCGGAGCGCCTCGCAGCGATCCATGATGTCGAGTTCCTTGCAGTAGCTGAGGTGCGAAGTATCGGTCGATATCGCCCCTATCCAGGGATAGCCGAGCACGGCGAAGTCGGGGCGGCTGGAGACGCGCTCAATGGGGTCATCCGAATCAGGCTTGCCGGGAACGAACTGCGTCGATGCCAGGGCGGCGAGGTGGCCGCCGGCAGAAAACCCGATGATGGCGATGCGGTTGGGATCGATGTGGTAGTCGAGGGCGCGGGCGCGCACGGTTTGCACCGCGCGCCTGGCATCGAGAAGCGGAACCGGGAGCAGGTAGCCGTTCGACCCCAGCCGATATTGCAGAACGAAGGCGCGAAAGCCGCGCGAAGTGAACCAGTCTGCAACCTGCCGTCCTTCCAGATTCGCGGCCAGTCCCATGTAAGCGCCGCCGGGGAGCACAACCACCGCGGAGCCGTTCTCATGACCCGGCTGGGGGGCAAAAATGGTAAGCGTCGGGGTATCTTCGCAGGCGTTTCCCTTGGCTTGGGGCGCATCGCCCGGCCAGAGCCGGATCGTCTGCATCCCGAAGAAAGGGTCGGCCGGACCGGGCGTTTCGCAGGGGCGCTTCTGGGATATCAGCGGTGTGGCGAACAGCAGGCAGACGGATGCGATGAGTCCGATTTGTCTCATGACGGGCCTCGAAGGTGACGGGGGGATTATAAACAGTCGACACCGCTCGTGGGACGGCGGAGGCCCCGGCGGCCGCCGCGATCATGGCCTTCGACCAGGGCTGACTTTTGCCGGGACTTGAAGACCTCACTCCGCTTGGGAGAACACGGACCTGTTCCGTGACCGGGGCGTCAATTGGAGGCCGGTTATCACTGTGGTGATAGCATCAATCTGAAGAATGGCAACCAAAAAGCTTAAGATCATACCGCTGGGCGGACTGGGCGAGTTCGGCATGAACTGCCTGGCGCTGCGCTGGGAAGACGACATCATTGTGATCGACGCCGGGCTCATGTTCCCGGAGTCGGAATTGCTGGGTGTCGACATCGTCGTCCCGGACATTACCTACCTTGTCGAGAACAGGCAGCACGTTCGGGCAATCGTCCTTACCCACGGGCACGAGGACCACATCGGCGGCCTGCCCTGGATACTCAGCGAGCTCAGGGTGCCGGTCTACGCAACCGAGTTTACCCTGGCGTACGTTGAGGGGAAACTCGAAGAACATCACCTGCTCGACCAGACAACGCTGATCGAGATCGTGCCGCGGGAAAAGTTCACCATCGGTCCTTTCACGATCGAACCGATCCGGGTAACTCACTCGCTGGTCGATTGCGTTGCCCTGGCCGTGGATACGCCGGTGGGTGTGGTGATTCATACCGGCGACTTCAAGATCGACCTGTCACCGCTGGACGGGCACGAGTTCGACCTGCACGCCTTTGCCGAATACGGCAAGCGGGGCGTGCTGGCGCTGCTGCAGGATTCCACCAACGTGGAGCGGCCGGGATATACGCCGAGCGAACGGGCCGTGCGGCCACGGCTCGACGAGATCTTTTCACGGGCCAACAAGAAGTTGTTCTTCAGCTGCTTTTCGTCTTCCATCTATCGCATTCGGATCGCAATGGAACTGGCGAAAGAGCACAAGCGCAAAGTCGCCATCATTGGGCGCTCGATGGTGGAAAGCACGGAGATCGCCCAGGACCTGGGCTACCTGGACGTGCCCCAGGGGCTGGTGATCAATCCCGGGCAGATGCGGGATTATCCCGTCGACCAGTTGATGGTGCTGATCAGCGGCACCCAGGGCGAACCGATGTCGGCGCTGAGCCGCGCGGCCGTGGATAACCACAAGCACGCTCGCGTCGACAAAGGCGACACCGTGGTGCTGAGTTCGCGCATCATCCCCGGCAATGAGAAGAGCATCTTCCGGGTAATCGATCACCTCTACCGGCGCGATGCAAACGTGATTTACGACGACGGATCGCAGGGACTGATTCACGTGAGCGGCCACGGCAGCCAGGAAGAGATGCGGCTGTTGATCAACCTGGTGAGACCGAAGTTCTTCATTCCGGTGCACGGCGACTACCGCTACCTGCGCAGGCATGCCGGGGTGGCGATGGAAACCGGGGCAGTTGAACACGCCATCGTGATCGAAGACGGCGACGTATTGGAATTGGACAAGGACGACGCGCGTAAAGCGGACAAGGTCACCGCGGGCCGGGTGCTGATCGACTCCGGATCGAGCATCGATGTGGTCGAAGACCTGGTGATCCGTGATCGCCGTATCCTGAGCGAAGACGGTATTGTGCTCGCGGTGCTGGCGATCAACAAGCGCACTGGCGCGGTGGAACGTGCGCCGGAAGTCGTCATGCGCGGCTTTGGCGGAGCGGACATCACCGACCAGGCGCGCGAAGTGATGCTCAAGACGCTGGACGGGCTGAGCGGCGAGCAGAAGGCCGACTACGGCATGGTCAAGGAGAAGGTTCGAGTAGAGTTGAAGCGGTTGATCCAGAAGACAACCGGACGGCGGCCACTCATCATGCCGGTCATCATGGAGATCTGAGCGGAACCTTCATTTCTGCTATTCTTGGAGCCGAACGAGCGACCTCTTTTTCCCGGAGGTGTTTGATGCGACTCGCCGTTTTAGCAGTGCTGAGTCTTGGAACCCCGGCGCTTTGCCAGTCCGCGCCATCGTCGCATGTCGATCCGGACAAGATGTTTGAATTGCCGCAAAAGTACATCGAGGCGAATCCTGATCCGGCCCGGTTTCCCACCGGCTTCGATCCGGCCAAGGTGCCGATGCCAACCACCGTGGTGATGGACCCGCCGAAGCGGCCGGATGGTAAGCAGATCGATCCCGGGATTATTCTTCGGCCACCTGCGCCACGCGATGGCCAGGAGGGGCAGCCGGTTGCACGCAACCTGTATCCCGATCTGCGCCTGGTTCCGATCAATCGCCGCTAACTGCTTAGCTGAGTGATTCGCTCCCGTCTCCCGTGAGGCAAACCACAGCTCCGTTTTTTTATGTCCGACCTGCGCGAGGGCTTCGAACCGTTCTGTAGAATCGGGCCTATGAAACGCGCGGCTCTCTCGATCGCTCTCGTCGCGGGCCTGCTCTGCTCCGGTGCACGCGGGCAGACCTCTTCGCCGGCTGGTGCCGAATCTTCTACAACATGCCTGCCAACAACCACCCTGGATGAGTTGGTGAAGTCCCTGGACGACGCGGTAAGCGGTCCGGCTAATCGGGACCGCGCCTGTCTGCGCCAGGTTTTGCTGCCTGACGCCCGGCTCAGCCCGGTCGGGAAAACCCCGGACAACGGCTTCGGGCCGCATGTTCTGACCGTGGACGGCTGGATCGAAGCGGTGGCAAAACGCGGGAGCGACGCCTTTTACGAGCGGCAGGTGAAGGTCGAGAAGCAGCAATACGGCCATATTGCCCACCTGTGGTGCACATACGAGATTCGCCCCACGCCGGACGGAAAAGCGATGATGCACGGGGTCAATAGCGTCCAGGCCGTCTACGACGGCACCCGGTGGAAAGTTTTTGGAATCTTCTGGGAAGCCGAGACCACGGCGGGCGCAGCTCCGGAGAAATTGCCATGAGTACCGTCCTGCACGATCTCGTATCGCTTGAGACCATCACCGCCGCGGCGGCGCGCATCTCCAAAATCGCGGTCAAGACACCACTGGTGCGGGCCCCATTTCCCGGCGTGGCGGGCGACGTGCGCCTCAAAGCGGAAAGCCTGCAGCCCATTGGGAGCTTCAAACTGCGCGGGGCGGCCAACAAGATCCTGCAACTGACACCGGAACAGATCCGGCGCGGCGTGATTACGTATTCGAGCGGCAACCATGCGCAGGGCGTGGCCTACGCTGCCCGGGCGGTGGGAGCCAAGGCAGTGATCGTGATGCCCTCGAACGCTCCAGCCATCAAGCGCGCAGCGACGCTGGCGCTGGGAGCCGAAGTGGTGGATGTGGGCGTGGCATCAAGCGAGCGCCTGGCCAAGGCGGAGGAACTGGTCCGCGAGCACGGGTACGTGGTGATCCCGCCGTATGACGACGACCAGATCATCGCTGGGCAGGCTACATGCGGGCTGGAGATCGCTGAAGCGATTCCCGACGTCGACCTGGTGCTGGCACCAGTGTCGGGCGGCGGGTTGCTGAGCGGAACCGCGACAGCAGTGAAGCTGCTCAGCCCGGACGCCAAGGTCTATGGCGTCGAGCCGGAGCTGGCAGGCGATACCGCCGAGAGCTTTCGCCGCGGACACATCGTCACCTGGGAGGCGGAAAAGACCAGCCGCACGATAGCCGACGGGCTGCGGACGCAGAGCGTCGGCGCGCGGAACTTTGCCCACATCCAGGCTTATGTGGAGGGAATCATCATGGTGACGGAGGCGGAGATTCGAGCGGCCATGCGGGCCATCGTTGCCACTGCGCGCCTGGTTCCGGAACCGAGCGGCGCTGTGACAACCGCGGCGCTGATGTTTCATGCCGCCGAACTGCCGCGCTATAAGAGGGCGGTGGCGATCGTGAGCGGCGGGAACGTGGATCCGAGGATGCTGGCGGAGATACTGTCGGAAGCCTGACGAGCTTCGACCCCCGGTTCGGAAGGCTTTCACAACCTTGCCACCGTAGGGCTGTCCGAGACTGGCAATAGCCAACCGCCCTGCCATCGTGCGGCCCCCGGCGAGCCAGCCCGGCCGCCCTGAAACAGACACCGTTGTCGGCTCCGGGGCGTCTATCCGAGTATGATGCCGTTGATGACGAGGAGCCAAATTTCTTCCCGGACATGTGTTTTGGGGCTTTGCGTAGCGATGGCCGCAGCGCCCCTGTGTGCCCAAAAGCAAAAGAAGGACAATTTGCAGAAACCGCTGGCGGGGCCGCGGGCTACGCCGCTGCGGGTGACCTGGCTGTTTGTGGCGCCAGATCAGGGGGCGCAGAAAGTGGATCGCGTCCAGATCGGCCGCGAGATGGTGGTCGCAGAAAAGAGCGGCCCGTGGATGCGCGTCTACGCCAATACCGACGTGCAGGAGGTCAGTCAAAAGGACGCGCCGATTATCGGCTCGTCTCAGGATTCGCCACCGCCGATTTCCGGCTGGATGGAAGGCAAAGGCGTAGTGGTGGAGAACACGCCCAACGGAGACCAGGTCGCAATGGGCGAGGCAGCCAACCAGGAAGCGCTGGCCAGCGACCCGCGGGGACCGGCACATGCAGCACAGACGGCGCGATTGCTCTATCGTAGGGTCGTGGAGATGTTCCCTGATTCGCCCTTGGCGCCTGAAGCAGCCTGGCGAGCAGCCGATATTCTATGGCAGATCCAAAAGGCAGACGCCGCGTCGCGGCCCTCCGCCCATGAGCGCGACGCCTACATGCGCGAGGAACTCGACGAAGAGGAGATGAGGAAGATACTCAAGTTCTATCCTCACACCCGTCAGGCTGCCCTGGCCGCATACGCTCTGCTGGACAACAAGCTGTGCGGAGACTGGCAAGGCCAGGAAAAGTGCCCCGAAAAGGAATCGGAAATCTACGAGAAGTATGCCTCCGAATATGGCGATGGACCACGGACTCCGCAGGCGCTGTTTGAGGCGACCTACCGGCAGGCAGTTCTGACGGACATGTTCAACGCCGACAACAGCGACAGAAAAGCCGACGGCGCAAAGGCTCATGCTCATGAGCTCGCCAACCGGCTCAAGGAGAAGTTTCCGCAGTCGGACTACACCGCTCGGGCGGCGGCGCTGGTTTTCAAACTTGACCAGGGCATTCCGGTTTACGGCATCGAGCGGCCGTAGCGGATACGTCCGCCCTGGGGCAGTGCTCACGGCCTCGCCGGTCATGCTGACATGTGAGGAACGCGCCAGGGAGTGCCTATATGATCGAGGTGGGTCCGCGTGTCGCGATAGCCGCGAGGCCCAGGAACGGAGATCGCCGCGGGCGCATTCCGGAGGCTTTTTGAACGTCTATATCCAGTCAGTAATTTTGGGCATTGTAGAAGGCCTGACCGAATTTTTGCCGGTTAGTTCAACTGCGCACTTGCGGATCACAGAAGCAGTCATGCGGATTCCGCTGGATGACGCTTACTGGAAGATGTACACCATCGTGATCCAGGCAGGGGCGATCCTGGCACTGCTGCTGTTATACCTGGGCCGCATCCTTGAATTTCTTCGCACTTTTCCCCGCGGAGAACGGGGCGACCGGAACATCCTTACCCATCCGCTGTCGCTGACGATCCTGGCGTTTATATGCACGTCCATCCCGGCGCTCCTGCTGAAGAAATGGAGCGACAAGAATCTGAGCAGCCTCACCGTGATCGCGATTGCGCTTCTGGTGGGTGGAATCGTGATGTGGGCGGTGGATACCTGGGCATCCCGGTTCGAACCGAACACGATTCACGTGGAAGAAATGAATCTGCCCCAGGCGATCTGGATCGGGGTTTGTCAGTCGCTGTCGGCGATCTTCCCGGGCACGTCCCGATCAATGTCGACGATTGCCGCCGGTCAACTGGTCGGGATGGACCGGCCCACTGCGCTCGAGTTCAGTTTTCTGCTGTCGATACCAACCATGCTGGCAGCCACCGGCTATGACCTGCTCAAGGAGATTCATCCCAGCAAGGCAGCGGAAGCCGCAGGGATGGCCGCTGCACACGTGACCATGACCGGTGAACGCTGGATCGTGCTGGCGATCGGGTTTGTCGTGTCGTTCATCGTTGCGTTTGTGGTTGTGGAGTGGTTTCTGCTTTGGGTGCGGCGCCATGGCTTTACGGTCTTCGCCATCTACCGCATTCTGGCTGGAATCTTTCTGCTCGTGTGGGGAGCGAAGCTCATCGGCGGCTAACCGGACCCGGTCTGCACAGGCCGTATTACTTTTCAGCCGAACGTTTTCTGCGGCGGGGGCTTCGCTGGTGAAAGGCGCGCCGGTCGCGGGCTTCGTCTTCCGGATCTCTTGCGGTTACGGTCAGCGCAAATTGTTCTCGATCCCGGGTCAGGCGAAGTTCGTACCGCTTGGCGCGGCGCGGCTGGTAAACCAGCGCCGGCCGGAAACAGGCCAGGCAGCGCGCGCCTGTTCGCCGCACACTGGGATACAAGATGCCGTTCGACCCCCGCTCTAAAAGCTGGCGCGCCAGCGCTTGCGGAGCCCGGTAGCACTGCGGCACAGGCTCAGGCAGGAGGCATTCCGCGAAATCTGCTTCCGGCTCGAGGACGTGAAAGGAAGCCTGAAAGTCAGCCTGCCAGTCATCGTAGGTCGAGGTATCTTCTCGCGGGATTTGGCCGGGTTCGGCCGGGTCAATGATGTCGCTGAGGCGGAGGGAGCGATGATACGAGACCTCTGCGAGGCAGGTTTCCACCTCTTCGGCCGCATACCAGGCACCCCGGGTTGAATCGCTGAAACGGGAACCGTCTTTGCCCGCATGGAGGAAGGCGGCACGAATGATGTGGGCGTTGGGGATTCCATAGACCAGCTCAAACTGGCTGATGCCCGCCAGTCCGTGCAGTTCCCCGAGCACCCGTTCATTGGTGGCGGCGTCGAGTTCCGCAGCGTGCGCGAGGTCCTCGGCATTGGACGCAATGTCCTCCAGAACCGTGCCACTCTCGCTGTAGCGCGACGGGATCAGGCGGTGCATTCCCGGCAGCGAAGATGCGTGAACCGGCGGTTTCAGCGGCCACCTCTCCATGCGTCCAGCATGCGGCGCACATCGACCATTCCCGGCAGGCCGTTACGCAGCATGTAGGCGAGGGGCGAGGAGCCGGCAAAGAGCGGGCCGCGATTGCCGAGACTGATCCAGCGATCCGCCAGGGGCTTCTGGAAGTAGATATTCAGAGCCTTGTAGATGCCGATGACGAGGGAGATGCGCGTCAGCGTGTCCTGATCAAGCTGCTTGCTTGCGGGCCTGGTTTTCCAGGCGTGATAGGTGGAGGAGGCGACACCGCCCAGCAGGCCTCGTGCCTGAACTTCGGTCAGGTTCCACTTCTCTGCAATGTTGATAAAGACCCGTATCGCGGATTCGCTGAGACGGCGACGGTCGGCGGCGTTGGACAGGTCAGGCGCGGCATCGAATGAATAGCCGATCACATTCGGCGCGGCCACAGCAGTTGCCATACACACTCACTTTCGTGATTTATTATTCTCGATTCCGAGAACACAAACAAGAAGATTCATCTCGATTGAGAAGAATTGCGTGGCCGCGGACACCGGTTTGCCTCATTTGAAACTGATGAGCCCGCGCGCAGAAGCTCGTAACCATGCGCTGTTTGGTTGATACGTGAGGTTCCCCATGCGGGGTTTTGCCGGAGATTCGCCCTGCAGGCGGGGATAATGAAGGCTGCTCTGCGATTCTCGCTCCGCCTGACCGGTTGAACCCGTGCTGGGGTTGCGGTGAACCGAGCGGAGGCGTCCTACCGATGAAACCAATCCAGATCGCACTTACGCCGACGCGGAGCCGCCCCCTGAACATGTTTCTCGGGGTGATGCTGGCTCTACTTTCGCTGCTGTTTCTTCTCGCCCTGGCCAGCTATCGCACCACTGACCCTTCGTGGAACACGTCGGTGGACGCATCAGCACCGCAGACCATCGCAAACTGGGTGGGCCCGTTCGGCGCTTACCTCAGTGATGTCATGCTGCAGTGGATTGGAATGTCCGCCTTCCTTCTCCCCTTGTGGGCTGGCGGAATGTCGTGGGGATGGATGCGTTCCCGGCCGGGGGGTTCGTCGTGGCTGAGAATGGCCGGCACGGTTCTGTCGCTGCTGTTTGTTCCGGCGCTGTTTGCGTTGCTGCCCTGGCATTGGCACTGGGCGCACGAAATTCCCGCCGAGGGGGTGATGGGCAGGCTCATCGCCGGGCTGCTGGTCTCATACCTGAACACGCAGGGCGCATGGCTGGTGGCAGGGGTGCTTGCGGCAGCGGGGGTCTATTTTGCATCCGCGGTGAGCTTTGGCGCCCTCAAAGAGACGATCACCGACCGCTGGATCAGCTTCCAGGCTTGGCACGATCGCTGGAGAAACTGGCGGGAAGAGCGCGCCGAGCGGCGGGCCGAGTTGGAAGAGTCCGCGATGGCAGGGCTGCAGCCCGGTCCGCAGCAGCGAATTTTCACCGGGGCGATCGGAACCGACGCAGATCCCGAGCCGGTGGCTCAGCACAAGCCCAGCCGCCTGGCGGCGCTTTTTGGCCGCAAGCGGCGCGTCGAGGAACCTGATCCGGTTGAAGACATCCCGGCATATCAGCGGGTTGCCGCGGCGCCGGCCGAAGAACAGGTGCCGATTGCGGAGATGCCGCGGCGGCGAAGCATCTGGGAAGCCGAAGCGACGCCGACCGGCCGGACCGCCGAACCTGCGGCGGCAGCACCGGCAGTGATCCCGGTAAGACCCTTGACCGCGGCCCCCCCGATGGCGCCTCCGGCGGCATCAGCCCGGCCCATTCCGGTTGAAGATCGGGCCGAAGCACGGCAAGCCATCCCGCGCCCGGAGCCGCCGCCCCCACCCCGTGCGGAACCACCCGCTCCGCCCAGACAAGTGGCTGCGCCGGCTCCGATTCCGGCGGCTGCACCCGCTGCGCGCGCCGAGAGCATTGAAATCAATGAACGTGCCGATGCGGACGTGCGCCACGCTACTGTCGCGCCGCGCCATGTGAGCGGGTTCAAGCTGCCGCCCAGCACGCTGATGAATCCCGGCGACGGACCGCAGGCGATCCGCGAGGATGCATTGCGCGAAGAGGCCAAGGTGCTGGTGGAGAAGTGCGGGGAATTCGATGTGCGCGGGCAGGTGGTGCAGATCAACCCCGGGCCGATGGTGACGACCTACGAATTCAAGCCCGAGGCGGGCGTGAAATATTCACGCGTAACCGGCTTGGCGGACGATTTGTGCCTGGCTATGAGAGCGGAAAGCATCCTGATCGAACGGATGGCAGGCAAGAGCACGGTGGGCATCCAGGTACCTAATCACGAACGGGAAACGATCCACCTGCGCGACGTGCTGGAGTCGGAGACATTTGCCAAGGCGAAGTCGCGGCTGACCCTCGCCATGGGCAAGGACATCAACGGGCGCATCGTCACCGCTGACCTGGCGTCGATGCCCCACGTGCTGATCGCCGGATCGACGGGGTCGGGCAAGTCAGTGGCGATCAATGCGATGATCATGAGCCTGCTATTCCGGACGACTCCCTCGCAGGTCAGAATGATCCTGGTGGACCCGAAGCGGGTCGAGCTTGGGATGTATGAAGGCATCCCCCACCTCTTTACGCCGATCATTACCGATCCGAAGCTGGCGGCCAATGCGCTGCGTAACGCGGTGCGTGAAATGGAGCGGCGGCTAAAACTGCTGGCCAGTCGCAGCGTCCGCAATATCGACCAGTACAACAAGCTGTTTGAGGGCTCCGCCCTTTCGCTCTTCGGAGAAGAGGATGGGCAGAACGAGGAACCTCTACCCTACATCGTGATCATCATTGACGAACTGGCCGACCTGATGATGCTGGACCGGGCCAACGTGGAAGAGTCGATCACCCGCCTGGCCCAGATGGCGCGCGCAGTGGGAATCCACCTGATCCTCGCAACTCAGCGGCCCAGCGTTGACGTCATCACGGGGCTGATCAAGGCAAACGTACCGACGCGAATCAGCTTCCGCCTGGCGACGAAGGTCGACTCCCGCACGATTCTTGATACGAACGGGGCCGAAGCATTGCTGGGACGCGGCGACATGCTGTTTCTTCCGCCGGGCACAAGCCGGCTGATGCGCCTTCATGCGCCCTACGTGAGCGAGAAGGAGACGGCAGCGGTCGTGTCGTTCTGGAAGGCGCAGGGGACAGCCGAATATGCCGAAGGGTTCCTGGAGTCTCCTAAGGATGAGCGGGCGGCAGTGGAAGGCGCAAGCGGCACGGAAGATGAGAACGATCCGATGTTCGACGACGCAGTACGGCTCGTATTTGAATTCGGCAAAGCTTCTACGTCCCTGCTGCAGCGCCGGCTGCGCGTCGGTTATGGCCGGGCTGCCCACCTCATCGACCTCATGGAGCGCGACGGCCTGGTAGGCCCGGCAGACGGATCGCGGCCGCGTGAACTGCTCAAGGCCCCTGGCTGGCTGCACGAGATCGCGGCCAGCGAATAGGCGAGACAAGTTAGGGGATAGGGATATAAGGACTCGGCAATAGACCCTATTCCCTGATCCCTATTCCCTGCACTCGACTCGACTTGGAGCGGCGGGGCGTCCATTCGCGTCCAATCAGACATGGGACTGGGTTTCTGGAAGCTTACGGCAGCGGTTTGTCTTGCGGGGACTACCATCGCGGGGGCGCAGGTGGCTCCGATCCCATCGCAGAACGGGCTCTCCGGACAGCCGTTCGCAATCAAACACACCTGGATCATCGGGGGCACCGGCCCATGGGACTACCTCGCCATGGATCCCTCCGCGGGTCAGTTGCTGATCGCTCATGGGCCCGCTGTGCAGATAGTGGATGTTTCCACGGGAACTGTGGCAGGAACGGTGAGCGGGTTTCGCGAGGCGCACGCGATTGCGCTGGATGGGTCCGGCGACGTCGCCTATGTTACGGACGGTCCTGCAAACCTGGTGCGCGTGATCGATCGGCGCGCCTACCGGATGGTGGCGAGCATCCCTACCGGGCCGAATCCACGGGCGCTGGCACTGGAGCCCGGGACCGGATTGTTGTTCGTAATCTGCTCAGGATCGGGCGGCCCGAACCCTGACGAAGGCGGAGAATCGCCCCGCAATGGCGACCCGAGAACCGCCCATCGGCCCCGCGTCGGTGCGCCTCGAACCTCAAGGCTGGTCTCGACGGTGACGGTGATAGATACCCAAAAACGACAACCACTGGCCGACCTCTGGGTTGCCGGCAGGCTGGGGTTTGCCCAACCCGACGGTAGCGGCGGCGTCTACGTCACGGTCGAAGATACGAACCAGATAGCCCGGTTCGACGGCCAATCAGTCGTCAACGCGGTGCAGTCGCTGCCCGCCGGCACACGCGAGATCCGTTCGCGCGCTGGTGTTTCCAATGGGGCCAAGACGCCAACCCTGGACTGGACCGGCTTCGAGGATCGCGCGCCAGTGCGTTCAATCCCGGTCGGCCAGGGATGCGAGGATCCCCGCGGGATAGCGGTCGACGCCAGCGATGCCCGCTTGTTCGTTTCCTGCCGGAATCAGAAAATGGCCGTAATAAACGCCCAAAACGGCGAGCAGGTGGCGGGGTTCACGATCGGGCCCGGCGCGGACTCAATCGCGTGGGACGCGGCGCGCGGACTCATTTACACGGCAAATGGAGGCGGCTACGGCAGCGTCACGGTGATCAGCCGGGACGTGACCGACACTTACGCGGTCGTCCAGAACCTGCCCACACTACGCCAGGCTCGGACCCTGGCGGTAAACCCATCGACCGGCGAGTTGTACGTCGTGACCACGTTATTCGGCGCCGATGTTTCCCGCGCCCCGGTGAATGGAATCGGCACGCTCAAGGTAAATCCCGTGGACGGGAGCTTCCAGGTCCTGGTCATCGGCAACTAGCCGGGGCGGCATTGGACTGACGTCACTTGCCGGGAGTGCGGTTCGAGGTGGCATATTAGAGCCATGCTCGCGATGGGCGCCAATCAGGATCTCCCCACGGTTCTCATCATTGACGATGATATGGTGAGCCGCGAAGTAATGGCCACTGTGCTCACCATGAGCGGATATTCCATCCACACGGCTGCCCAGGGAGAAGATGCCATCGCTCTGCTTGATGCCGGGGCCTGCAAGCCGGGAGTGATCCTGATGGATACACAGATGCCGGGATTGCAGGGGTGTGGGCTGGTGGAAGCGTTGCGCACCCGTACCGATGCGAGCATCTACGCGATGAGCGGAGGCGATGTACCCGACGATGTCAAGAAGGCCGTGGACGGTCACCTCTCCAAGCCGTTTGGACCGCACACACTGCAGCAGCTGATCGAACAGCACCATCCCCCCGCTGCTCCCACCGAACCGGAAGAGGGAGCGCCGGTCCTGAAAGCGGAAACACTGGCGCAGTTGCGGGGTATGATGCCGGAGAGTTCTGTGCGCGAGATCTTTGACGCTGTGGTCAAGGACCTCGGGCAGCGGACTATAGCCCTCAAGAAGGCCGTAAACACGGGCGACCTCGCGGAGATTCACAGGATCGGCCACGCAATCAAGGGCGGTTGCGGGCTGGCTGGGGCTCTGCAGGCCGCGCGGATCGGTTCGCGGCTTGAGGCTGCGGGTGATCAAATGGATTACTGCGCTACTCTCCTGATAGAACTGGAGACGGCCAGGCGGAATCTCCAGCGTATGCTGAATGCTGAATTTCCGCTCTCCTGAATCCGTAGCTAACCCGGATTCGTACATTTAAATAAGCGCGCCGGCCGGGTAGACCATGCCTGAACCCGGACCTGATCAAGGGGTGTCCTTTCCGTGGAACGATCGATTCGAATCGTATTGGCTGATGATCATCCGGTGGTGCGCATCGGTGTGCGCAACATGCTTAACGAGATGGAAGGCTTCGAGGTGGTCGGCGATGCGTCCGACGGCGACGAGGCCATCACGCAGACTCTCGAGCTGCAACCCGACATCCTGCTGCTCGATGTGCAGATGCCCCGGTTGCCGGGGCTTGAAGCGATGCGGGCGATCATGAACGGCAGCCCCACGGTCAAGATTCTCCTCCTGACGTCGACGATTACGACTCAGCAGATCATTGAGGCGCTGCACATCGGCGCACGCGGCATCGTGCTCAAGGATGCTCTGGCCGGACACCTGCAGACCGCCATCAAGACGGTGTTCAACGGGGATTACTGGATCGGCGGCAAGCGGGTGGTGAACCTGGTGTCGGCACTCCACGAGCTGATGCAGCAGGCGCAAGTTCCACAACGCAAGACCTACGGGCTGACCCCGCGCGAGCTCGAGGTGGTGGGGTCGATCGTGGAAGGATGCAGCAACCGCGACATCGCCAAGCAGTTCGGACTGAGCGAAGAGACCGTCAAGCGTCACTTGTCGAATATTTTCGACAAAACGGGCGTCTCGACGCGATTGGAGCTGGCCCTGTTCGCGATTGCGCACCAGCTGATTGCGCCCTCATAACCCCCGCCAGCCGGTGGACGAGCCGGTTCTCGAAATAATTCGCACGCTGTGGGAATAAAACCGAGCGACTCCCGTTCTATGGCGTAGGGGGAGTCGCAAATGAATCATTCGGCCGCTTGCCTCCACTTTGCGTCCATCGAAGCAGATTGTATTCCCCGCGTTGCGATTGTTCTCCCGGCACCGCCCGGCCGGTCCGCGCGGTGAAAGCATTCAGTCTCCGCGTTTCGAGCCAAGGCTCCGCCCCGTCCCCAAAGAGGGCGGGGTACACTGTTCGCGCTGTGACCAAGCTTCCTGATGCCCACCCGTCGTTTGAAGAACTGGCCATGCCGCTGTTCGGCCAGCTCTACAATTTCGCGCGCTGGCTTGCTCCCGACCAGGCCGCCGCTGAAGACCTGGTGCAGGAGACTTACGCCAAGGCGCTGCGAGGGTTCTCGTCGTATGAGCCGGGAAGCAATTTCCGGGCATGGATGTACAGGATATTGCGCAATTCTTTCCTGACCAGCCGCGCGGGCCTCAAGGCAATGGTGTCACTGGATGCCGATGAGGGCGTTCCCGAGCCCGAGGCCGCGGATACCCCGGAATCAATCCTGCTGGCGCGAACCGAACAGCAAGCCATTCGCAATGCACTCGCGATGCTGCCGGTGCATTACCGCGAGATCATCCTGCTCTGCGACGTCGAGCAGATGAGTTATCGCGAGATCGGCCAGGCATTGGGGATTCCGCCAGGCACTGTGATGTCGCGCCTGTCGCGCGCGCGCCACGCCATGCGAAACCTGTTGGCAGCGCGACCGGAAAGGACATCCCGATGAGTTGTGACTGGCGCGCCCGAATCGACGTCTACCTGGACGGCGAACTGCCGGAATCCGAAGTAGCGGCGATCGAGCAGCATTTGAAAGACTGCCCCTCGTGTGCGGCCGAGGCTCTCGGCCGGTTGCAGCTGAAGCGCTCAATTGGGGCGTCTGCCTTTTGCTTCACTCCGTCGAACGAGTTTCAACGACGTCTGAAGGCAAGCCTGGCGGGCGAGGCAGTACGGCCGCGCACCCGGTTGAGTTTTCGGGGCCTTCCCGCCCTGGCAGCGTGCCTGGCGGCTGTGCTGGTTGCGGCGGTCATGCTCTGGGCGTTGCGAACTCGACCAGCCGGTGAAGAGAACCTGGCAGAGATGGTGGATCTTCATGTGGCGGCGACCGGCAGCACAAACCCGGTCGACGTTGTCTCTTCCGACCGCCACACCGTCAAACCCTGGTTCCAGGGGAGGGTGCCTTTTGCCTTCAACCTGCCGGAGTTGGGCGGCACGGGATACACCCTGCTGGGAGGCAAGGTCGTCTACATCGGGGAGCGGTCCGCCGCCCAGCTGATCTACGAACTGCGCAAGCACGAGATTTCTGCGTTCATCACGAGAGAGGCCGCCCGCGACACCGGGGTTCGCGCTGGGACCAGGAATGGATTCAGCCTCGAATCCTGGAGCAGTGGCGGCTTGCACTACGAACTGGTCGGGGACACGAGCGCGCAGGATGTGCACGCCCTGGGGGATCTGCTCCGCGCCGCAGCCAAACAGTGAGGTGGCCGTATATGCCGGAATCACGGCCCGGCACCTGGCCTAAAGGCAAAGAAACCGGGTTGCGAGCCGATCCAGAACCTCGGTTGTGTCGTCGCAAACGCCGGTGTGGACCGGCGACGGCTGGATGATGGTACTGCGGGGGGCGGTGAGCCAGTGGAAGCGCTCGCGCTGACTGAGCTTCGCAATGGGGCCGCCGGCAGGATCACCGGCGCAGATACGGGGAATCGCCGCGAGGTGTTCGCGGACCAGATCGATGTCGATTTCCGGCCAGAGAGCCCTGAGGCGCTCGGTATCGAGATGAATGCGGGCTTCGAGATAGCGCTTTTCCAGGCAAAAAACGACAACGCCGGCATTGATGAATTCCTGCCGCTCGACCCGGGGCACCACGCGCAGGATGGCGTAATCAAAGCTTGCGGGCACGGATCCCCTCCTGCTCGAAGATATTGGCCGTCTCCAGGCGCCTGAGGAAGAAATCGAGGTAGCCCGCACGACGATCGGCCGGAGGAACATCGCCGGGTATTGATTCCAGCCACGCATCCGGCACCTGGGCAATGATCGATTCGAGAACCTCGCGACTAAGCTTGTCGCGAGCGGACTTGCCGGCCTGCTCAATGTCTGCGGCCCAGGGAAGCAGCACATGATCGCGTATCTGCGAAAACGGTGAATCAAACTTTTGGTGCATGGTCGGCCAGTCGTGGTGGAAGAAGAGTGCTGCCCCATGATCAATGGGATAGAGACGGCGGTGCCAGACAAGCAGGTTGGCATTGCGAGGGGTACGATCGACGTTCTGGGTGAATGCGTCAAACCAGACGAGAAGCGATGCCTCGTCAGAGGAAGCGGTATCACGCGCCGCCGGATCGAACATCGTGGAGCCCGGCAGGTAATCCAGGGCGAGATTCAGTCCGGCGCTGGCCTTGAGCAGCTGGCGAATTTCGTAATCCGGTTCGTTGCGGCCAAGGGCCGGATCAATCTCTGCGAAGACGATCTCCGGTACGCGCAAGCCGAGAACGCGCCCAATCTCGCCGGCAAGGAGTTCGGCGATGAGAGCGAGAATTCCCTGCCCGGCGCCCCGGAACTTGACCACGTAAAGCCCGAAGTCGTCGGCCTCGACGATGGCGGGCAACGATCCGCCTTCGCGCAAAGGGACAACGTAACGCGTCGCATGGATGGTTCTCAGCATCGAATTTCCAGTCTAGACGGATCTGCTGCCCGAGGCCTGGAGGCTGCGGGTCGCCGGGCGCATTGGATGGAAAAAGCAATTCGAGGTGGATCGAAATGAAAATCGGGTTTCTTGGTCTGGGCAGTATGGGAACGCCGATGGCGAAGCGGCTGTTAGCCGCACGTCACGAAGTGACGGTGTGGAACCGGACGCGGGGTCGGACCGACGCCCTGACTGCGGAGGGGGCAACCGTAGCTGCCACTCCTGCGGACGTAGCACGCGCGTGCGACATCGTCATGACCATGCTCTTTGATGACGCGGCACATGAGGAGGTCCTGTTCGGTGCCAAGGGACTGCCCGTTAACGGCTTGCTGAGCACGTTGAGGCCGGGAGCCGTGCATATTTCGTTAAGCACCATCAGCGTCAAGCTCTCGGAACGGCTGACCGAGGAACATGCGCGACGCGGACAGCTGTTTGTTGCGGCGCCCGTGTTTGGCCGTCCCAACGTAGCCGAAGAAGGCAGGCTGTGGATCGCGGTCGGCGGCCAGGATGAGCCCGTGGCGAAGATCCGGCCGCTGCTCGAACCGCTTTCTCGCGGCGTCTCGGTAGTAGGGAAGGAACCGCGGCTGGCTCATGCCTTGAAGCTGGGCGGAAATTTCCTCATCAGCGCCATGATTCACTCGCTTTCAGAATCGTTTGTATACGCGTCATCGCAGGGCATCGATCCCGAAGTGTTCTTCGAAACAATTAACAGCGCGCTCTTTCAGTCGCCGTTCTACGCTGCATATGCAAAAGTAATGCTCCATCCTCCACAGAACGCCGGGGCTTCGATTCAATTGGGGCAGAAAGACCTGGGGCTGCTTCGTGAAGCGGCCGAAAGCAAGGGCGTCAAGCTGAGCCTCGCCGAGACGCTCGCGGACATCTTTGCCGAGGCGGTGCGCGATGGCCTTGGCAGCGAGGATTGGGCCGTTGGCCAGTACCGCATGGCGCAGCGAAGGGACGGGGGAAAACCCGACGCGTGAGGCACAGCGACGGCGAGGCCCGGCCGCGTTGATTAGGATAGTCGCATGAGCCTGAAGGGAAAAATCGTATTCATCACTGGTGCGAGCGCCGGGATCGGAGCGGCCACGGCGCTGGCCTTCGCCGCGGAGGGCGCACGGCTGCTGCTCGCGGCGCGTCGTGCAGGCAAGCTGGCCGAGGTGGCATCCGAGGCCCTCAAGCGCGGGGCCGAAGCGGTTCACTCAATCGATCTTGACGTGCGTGATCACCGCCAAGTCCAGGACGCAATCGATACCTTGCCGGAAGAGTGGACGACCATTGAAGTCCTGGTCAACAACGCCGGCCTCAGCCGGGGGCTCGACAAGCTCTATATGGGCAAGATCGAAGACTGGGACGAGATGATCGACACCAATGTAAAGGGACTGTTGTATGTAACCCGCGCGGTGGTGCCGGGAATGGTGGTTCGGGGCCATGGGCACGTCATCAACCTGGGGTCGACGGCCGGCGAACTCTCTTATCCTTCGGGAGCGGTCTATTGCGGAACCAAGGCGGCAGAGCGGGCAATCAACGACGGACTTCGCCAGGACGTGCTGGGCACTCCGGTGCGCGTGACCAGCGTGGACCCCGGCATGGTTGAGACGGACTTCAGCCTGGTCAGATTCCGGGGCGATGCGGAGCGGGCCGCAAAGGTCTACAAGGGGGTGAAGCCCCTCACCCCTGAAGACGTCGCCGAAGTCATCGTGTGGGCGGCGAACCGTCCCGCACACGTGAACATCGCGCGCGTGCTGATGACCCCTGTGCAACAGGCCAACTCCATCCTGTTTCACCGCGAAAGCTGAAAGCCCAGTTTTGACCGATAAGCATCTTTCCCAGCCGCGATCTGGCGCGGCGAGGCATTAAAAAACCCGCCTCAGGGCGGGTTGGGCTAGTTCAGCTCAGCGATCTGCGCTTCAATCTGTTGCAGGGCCGCCTCCAGCGCGTTACGGCGCGCCGGGTTGGAGGTTCGCTGCGAAAGAATGTGTTCCTTTTGCAGATCCAGGGCCTGTTTTTGGCGTAAACGCTGGGTACGCTGGTGTTCCACCTGGCGCCGGACTTCCTCCTTTGGAAAACCGTTGCCGGGGACTACCTGCGCCTGCTGCTGGCTGCTTGCCATCTGCTCCTCCACCGATTTACTTTCCCAACCACGAGCCATATCTTCAATTTTACGAGTGTTTGCCGTTTTTGCATCCCGCAGGGTGGCGCGGCGGCATCCAAGGCACTGGCATAACACCTGAAATTAAGTTAGGGAGTAGGAATGCGAGTTTGGCAGATTTCGTCGTTTGGCATTGATTCTTTGGAGTTTGTGGAGAGGCCGGACCCCCAGCCCGGACCCGGACAGGTGCTGGTTAAAATTCACGCAATTTCCTACAACTATCGCGATTTGATGATGGTAAAAGGCCTTTACAATCCCAAGCTGAAGCTTCCGAGGATCCCCTGTTCCGACGGAACGGGCGAAGTTGTAGCCCTCGGACCGGGCGTGACGCTGTGGAAGCCCGGTGACCGGGTGGCCGGAATTTTCATGCAAAACTGGCAAGACGGGCCGCCCACTCCTGCCAAGGTCCGCGGCGCCCTGGGCGGCGACGTCGATGGCATGGCCGCCGAATATGTGGTGCTCAGCGAGACCGGCCTCGTGCCCCTGCCCGATCATCTGAGTTACCAGGAGGGTGCGACGCTCCCCTGCGCGGCGGTCACGGCCTGGAATGCGCTCAATGCGGGTGACCTCAAGCCGGGGGGGACCGTCCTGATCCAGGGCACCGGTGGTGTTTCAATTTTCGCTTTACAGTTTGCGCGGCTCAAGGGAGCACGGGTTCTGGGGATTTCAGGCAGCGCCGAGAAGCTGGAGCGGGCTTTCGACCTGGGACTCGACGCGGGCTTGAATTACCGGGATAACCCGGAATGGGATCGCTGGGCGCTGGAGCAGAGCGGCGAGGGAGTGGATCTGATCGTCGAGGTCGGCGGGGTGGGAACTTTGCCTCGATCTCTGCGCGCCTTGCGCATGGGAGGAACGATTTCGCAGGTGGGAGTGTTAACCGGTCCCGGCGAAGCCGTACCGTTGCCCGTGATCCTGCACAAGCAGGCGCACGTTCAGGGCATCTACGTGGGATCCCGGCAGGATTTTATCGAGATGAACAAGGCGATCTCCCTCACCCAGCTCCGCCCGGTCGGGGAAGACTTCCCATGGAGTCATGCTCAACAGGTGCTGTCTCGTTTGGAAGATGCCAGCCACTTCGGCAAGCTGGTGATGTCGGTAGGATAGCTGCCATGCGTTCCGGACAGTGGGTACGCCGCTGCTGGGCGCTGGTTTGATCGGGTATACGCAAAAGTGCCCGGGGAATCTGATTCGATTCGCCCGGGCAGCACCTGCATCACTGCTGTTGCGGTCCGCAGCGGGAATTGCTTCCGGCCGCGGATTGAACTGGCTGGTTAGGAAGCCGGGGTCGAGTGCTTGCCGCCCTTGACTTCAATCTCGTTCACAACCTGCTGCACATTGGGAACTTGTTTGGCGAGGCTGTAGGCTTCCTTCTTCTGAGCTTCGGTCTTCACCGTACCCTTGATCACCAGCGCCCCGTTTTTGGCCGAACCGCTGATGCTCTGGTCGTCAAGATTCTTGTGCGCTTTGATCGCGGCCTTGAAGTTGTCCTCGATGGCCGAATCGAGGTTCGAGGCGACGCTGCCGGCGTTAGCGGCATCGGCGGGACGAACGCCAATCTCGTTGGCGATGGTGTAGTCGGGAGCTGCCTGCTTGGCAAGGGATTCCGCCCTGTCCTTGGCGTCGGCGCTATCGACGTTGCCGCTGAGCGTCATGACGCCCTTGTCGCGATCCTGCGAAACGCTGACGGCACTCAGATTGTTGCCGCCGAGCGAATTGGTAACCGCGGACTTTTCGTCCGGGTGAGCAGCCTTGTTATTGCAGCCTGCAATCATCATGCTCCCGGCGAGCACAACCGCCGAGGCGAGCAGGAATGGACGTGGGGAGCGAGTGAATTCCATGTCGTTCATCTCCTTGGTGCCTTAAAGCACACACGGCAAGTGAGATGGCGAACTTAGGGATCGCGGTTGTTTATGAGATCAGAAAGGAATTTAGTTAAGGCGAATTTGGACGCGCAATACCCGATCGAGATCATCGAAGATGCCTCGGTGAGCCCCCCAAATCTCGGCTGCGCGCTGGGCGTTCAGCCGTCCAGGCACAGCAATGCCTCGCTGGGACGCAAGATGCAAAAGCGTCCGGCTATTCGCTCGTTGTGGGATCGATGATGGAGTGAACCCGCGCTACGCTGTTGGCTGGAAATCCGCCCAACTCCGCATGCTGGCGCACCGAAGCCTCATCGGGCGCGTTGTAGATGCAATAGATCTTGTTGTCGGTAACGTAGCTGTGAACCCATTGGATCTGGGGTCCCATCTGGCTTAGCACCCCGCAGGATTTCTGAGAAACAGCTTTAAGGACCTCCGGCGACATTTTGCCGGCGTCGGGAATTTCGCGCTCAATGACGTACTTGGGCAAAGGATCAACCTCGCTCAATTCGATTTACGAGACATCATGCCGCGACAGGGTAAAGGAAGCAATGGGAATCGTCGCCACTTCCCACTCCGGCCAATGAGCGTCCCGCGCCGGGAAAGCTGGGAGCAATTCTGGCACGACCAGGTTATTTCTTCAGAAGTTTGAAGGCATGAGTCCATTCGTTGCGGAGAAACCCGGGAAGGCACCAGAGCATGCACAGCGGTTCGATGGCGCGCGCCGACTCAACACCACCCATGTCCGCTGACTCCCAGCCGAACTGGTCAAGGATCCCGGTCAGCGAGGTCTTCGCTGCCTCGTCGTTGCCGCAGATGAACATCGTGGGCTTGCCGCCCTCGAATTGCGGATTGATCATGAAAGCAGCGCCCACCGAGTTGAACGCTTTGACAAAGCGGGCGGAAGGAAACTGCCCCTGCAACTGTTCCATGAGCGATTCATTGACGCTGGTGAAGAACGGCAGCACGCCCTTGACGGGAGGAGCATCCGCGATCGGATTGCAGGCGTCGACGACGGCCTTGCCGGCCAGGTTCTTTTCTCCGGCCGATTTCAGCACCGACACAGCCGCGGTTCCCTTGACCGCGAGAACAAGGAGTTCTCCGAACTCAGCGGCATCGGAAAAGGTGCCGGTCCGGCCCTGCGGATTGCTCGCTGCCCAGGCACTCAGCTTTTCAGGATGCTGCGTGCCCAGGGTCGCTTCGTGCCCATGCTTGAGAAAACCGCTCGCCAGCGTCTGGGCTACTTCACCCGACCCGAGAATTCCCACCTTCATAATGCCTCCCTTACTTTGTCTGATCCTAACGATCTTCATGTTTTCTGTCGGACACGCTCTTCTGCGGCTTTTTAACGGAGCGGGCTCTCAAGCTCGCGGCAGGTTTTCTGGCCGTGCGGTTTTTCTCAACACGGTGCTTCCAGGCCGTATGCAATGCGCCCAGAACCTGGTCTTCGCTGGCGGAGCAGAGCTTGATGTGGGTGGCCCCGTTGCGACCCCAGCCGCCCGCCACGGGCAGAAATACGTCGGGCTGTTCCGCGACGAAGGCGGCCTGCTGTTCCCCGGTGAGCATCACGTTGCCATATCCATGCGCCACGGCCGCGAGCGTGGCGAAGATACGTCCGCCGACGCGGAAGTCGGCCGATCCCATGTGCGAGCCTTCCTCGACGCCTTCCAGAGTTAGAGCGATGCGGCGAAAGTCTGATGGTGTCATGGCAAAAGAGAGGGATGAATGAGCGGTGCGTTCGTGCCCTGCCCGAATGTGCTGCTAACTAGCCGGACAGGGCAAAAACTTCGCCCAGTCCATCGACCGCTGATAGGCTTCGTCCGGCTGAAAAACGGTGTTGAATGTAAAGGCGAATTCTGTGGGACCGTGGCTGTCGAGGTGGGCTATGCGGCGCTTTGCTTCGTCGATACCGGGAATGTGCCCGATTGGTACCCACCAAAGCGCGGAGTATGCTCCCGCGAACTTCTCAAACCAGGCATGGCGTTGACGCAGCAGTTCGCGGTGGGCGGTTCCATAAACGTAGTGCCGAAGCGATTCGACATCCTGCCACACGGACATATTCAGAAGCGTGTGCTCGTCCTGAAGCGGACGCAGATAAGTCGCGTTTCCCTCACCCGTCTGGAGGCGCCATAGGAAGCCGCGGCTGCGATCCGCCAAGGCGTTAATCTCCTCGAGGCGACCGACAAACCCGGCCATAACGGGGTCGTCAAGCTGGGCGCGGATGCGTCCGATATTGACCTGTGCAATGTGGTAACCGGGCATGGTTGACCTCTGCAGCAGTCCCATCATCGCACGCCGGCGAGGAGGAAATACCTACCCAAAGGGGCTGCTTTCCTCGCGTCACACAGTATGTCTCATCGCCTGACCCGACTCAATCTAGCCCTGCGCTCCGGCTGGCTGAAGCTCCGGCTCGAACTCTTCATTGAGCCATCGCGTGAAGGCGGAGAACTCCTCGTCGCGGCCCAGAAAATCGCGGACCATCTGCCGGCCAGGGCGCGAGCCGCCTTGTTCGAGCACGGTTTTGCGGTAGCGGGCGCCGGCATCGCCGCCCAGCAGGTCATTGGGATCGAACTGCGCGAAGAAGTCGAGCGCGATCACCTTGTCAAAGGCATAAGTGTAGTAGTTGGATGAGTACCCGGTGAGATGGCCGAAGCTCGCATACATGCGATTGCCGTCAATCCACTTCCACACCTGGAAGCGCTCATAGAGATCCCTGATAGTGCGGTCGAGGTCGATGGACGCAGGGTCCTGGTCGTGAAGATCGAGCGACAGGGTGGTGTAGTAGAGTTGCGTGCGCATGCCGTCCGCACGGCCAAAAGCGCCCGCACCCTTCATTTTACGGATCAACTCCGAGGGCAGCACTTCGCCGGTCTGGTAGTGGCGGGCGAATGACTGAAGCAATTTCTCGTCGCGGAAAAATTCTTCCAGCATCTGCGACGGAACCTCGATAAAGTCGCCCTCCGTAGCGAATCCCGAAAGCCCGGCCCACTCTGTATGTCCGCCGAGAATGGCGTGCATGAGATGGCCGAATTCATGGAAGAAGGTGACCACGTCGTTGTACTGCATGAGCCCCGGGTCGCTTTGATCTCCGCCGGGAAAGTTACAGATGAGCGCGGCCTCCGGCAGGTAGCGGCCCTTGACGCCGGTGACCACAGGAGCCGCGGAGAACCATTTGTCCTTGCCTTCGCGGGGGTGCATGTCGAGGTAGAAGCGTCCCACCAGGTGACCGCCTTCATGGACTTCGAAGACCGACACAGACGGATCCCAGGCCGGCGCTGGGGAGGGGTGGAATTCAACCTTGAATAGCCGCGCAGCGGTTTCAAGGACGCCGGCTTCGACCTCGGCATAGGGGAAATATGGCCGAACCGATTGCGAATCGAAATCGAAGGCCGAGCGGCGGTATTGTTCGTACCAATAGCCGCGGCTGCTCATGTCGATTGACTGAAGGCCAGGCTGCCGGCGGCGCGCGAAATCGAGGATCATGGCCACTTCCTGACGCGCGCCATCGCGGCTGGCTTCGTCCAGCTTGTTCAGAAAGGTGCGCACATTGGCGGCAGACCCCATCATCTGGTCGGCAGTGGCCAGATCAGCCCAGCTGCGAAATCCAAGGATGGTGGCGATCTCCTGGCGGGTGGCGAGCAGTTGCTCGAGAATCGGCTTGTTGGCCGGGTAGGCGCGGGTGTTATAGGCCAGAAACATGCGTTCGCGCAGCGCGCCGCTGGAAGCGAACGTCATGACCGGCTGCATGTCGGGCTGGTCTGTCGAGAGAGTGACCTTGCCGTCCGCATCGGGCTGATGACGGGCGATGTAGTCCGGCGGAAGCCCGTCCAGTTCGGCGGGGGTGGCGGTGATGGTCTGGGCGCCCTCCTGGATATTCCGGCTGAATTCCAAGGCGAGACGGGTAGCTTTTTCGTGCAGGGATTGGATATGGGCGCGGGTGGCTTCATCCTTGTCAACGCCGGCCAGCCGATAACTGAGCAGGCTGCGCTCGATGTAGTGGCAGGTGGGACCGCTGCATCCTTCGATCCGCACCGCCGCGAGGGCGTCATAGACTCCCCGGTTGAGACTGAGCGCGGCTCCAGCCATGGCTATCCGCTGAGCCTCGGCTTGGGCCTGATCGCGCACCAACTTGTCGGCAGCCACGGAGTTGAGAATGCCCGCCTGGGCCCCGGCAAGACTGAGCTGCTCAATGGCGGCGTCATAGAGACGCAGGGTGTTTTCCGGCGTGCGCGGGCCTTCAATAGCGAGCAAAGCAGCCAAGGCAGCCTCGTGCGCAGCGAGCCGGGCGCTCACCCATGCAGTCAGTTTTTCGGCGGACTGTGCGCCGCCCGCTTCCCAAATGTGGATCTGATCGCAGACAGTAACGGCGGCAAGGGGGTCTTGAGGCATAGCGAGACGTGTCCTCCAAAGCATTAGGGTAAATTGCGGAGGACGCTGCCGTCTTCCAGCACGGACTTGCTTCAGAGGGCTGGCCCTTCTAAGATTCGGCAATTGACCCTATGACTCGTCCTGTACATTCCATGGCGGCTTCAGCGGCCAGCCCGCCGCGACTACGTCACGGAAAACTGTGCGTGGCAATTCAGGCCGGATCGCTGGCCGAGATGAAGGGGCGCGCCAGCGTCGCGCTTCGAGAAGTGACGTTCCTGGAGTTTCGGCTCGACAGCCTCCCCCGTCCCGCCGCCGCAGCAGCGTGGCTGCAAGAATTTCTGGCTGAACATCGGGAGGTCACGGCCATTGCCACGTGTCGTCGCAAGGAAAATGGCGGCCTCTTCGCGGGAACCCTCGCGTCCGAGCTCGAAACGTTGCTGAAGGCGGCACGCTGCGGATGTCGCATTGTCGATCTCGAAGTAGAGTCGGCGGAAGAAGCGCGGCCGGAGCAGCTGGACCGGTTCCGTCAGGGGTTGAAGACAGCCGGGGCCGCCCTGCTGATCAGCTTTCATGATTTTTCGCAGACGCGGGGCCTCGATCAGGCAGCGGGCCGGATCGAGGTCTTCGCGCCGGACTACGTAAAGGTCGTTTCGACCGCCCACAGGCTGGCCGACAACCTGGCCGTCCTGCGATTGATCGAGGACAGGTCCCGCTCGGTGCGGGTTGTCGGCATTGCGATGGGAGAAGAGGGCCTGGTGAGCCGGGTGTTAGGGCCGCGTGCAGGGGCCGCGTTCTCTTTTGCCTCTCTGGATGACGGAGCGGAGACGGCGCCCGGACAGGTCACCGCCCGGACGATGCGGGAACTGTATCGAGTGGAGGACCTCGATGCGGGGACGCGCGTGTTTGGCGTGGCGGGCAATCCCATTGCGCATTCGCTGTCGCCGCTCATGCATAACACGGCGTTTCAGCATGAAGACGTGAATGCGGTCCTGCTGCCACTGAAGGTCCGATCCCTGGCCGACCTGATCACCCTGGTCGCGGAACTGCCGCTGAGCGGAGTCGCGGTGACGATGCCGTTAAAGCAGGAGGTGCTGCCGCACCTGGCTCATATGGACCCGCTCACCGAGCGGATTGGGGCGTGCAACACGCTGCGTACCGCGGCGGACGGCAAGTTGTATGGATTCAATACGGACGTGGCCGGCGTCGTGCGGCCCCTCGAAAAACGGCTCAAACTCAAGGGCGCCCGTATTGCTGTGGTTGGGGCCGGCGGAGCGGCTCGAGCCGCAGTATTCGCGCTGGTTGACCAGGGAGCCGAGGTCTTGGTGGTGAACCGGACTCACGAGCACGCGGTAGCGCTGGCCAAGGCTGCAGGCGCCACTGCGCTGAAACATGGAGAACTGCGGAAAAACTTTGTGGACGTGCTGATCAACTCGACCCCCTGCGGCATGGCGGGATCCAGCCAGCCGCTGCCGGTTGCCGAGGCCGAACTCAATGCCGGCCTGGTCTTTGATATGGTTTACAACCCGCTGGAGACACCTCTGCTCAAGCTGGCCCGGGCGCGGGGAATTGCGGTGATCGGTGGCCTTGAAATGTTCGTGCAGCAGGGAGCACGACAGTTTGAAATTTGGACCGGGAAAGCAGCGCCTGAGGCAGAGATGCTGCGCGTAGTCGAGCAGAGGTTGCGACCGAAAAAGTAGCTGTCCGAATTCCGATTGTCATCTCACTTTGAAGGTTTGGCCCCGCCCCGACCGGCTGATAGCCTGTAACGCAGAGACTGGAGCGAAGACCACTCATGCATTCTTCCCCTTTGTACATGCACAGGATCAAACAGACGATGCGCGACGCGTGGATGGCGGGCGACTTCGGCGTAGTGGCCAAGGGTGTTGCAGAGGGCGCGGAGGCTTTTGTAAGCCGCCTCGATATCCCTTCCGGCGCACGGGTCTTGGATGTTGCGTGCGGCACTGGCAACGTAGCCATTCCGCTGGCCAGGCGGGGGGCTCAGGTTACGGGCGTCGATATCGCAACCAACCTGCTGGTACAGGCGCGCGACCGAGCGGCGACCGAAGGCATGGAGATCACCTTCGACGAGGGGGACGCGGAACAGCTTCCCTACGCGGATGCAACGTTCGACGCCGTCGTGACGATGTTCGGGGCGATGTTCGCTCCCCGCCCGGAGTTGGTCGTGTCGGAGTTTGCGCGGGTTCTCAAACCAGGAGGCTTGCTGGCAATGGCGAACTGGACGCCCGGCGGCTTCGCGGGGCGGATGTTTCGCGTGACGGCGCGCCACGTCTCTCCCCCTATGGGCCTGGCGCCCCCGGTTCACTGGGGCCATGCGAAAGTGGTGCGTGACCGGCTGGCTGCCTCATTTGAAAACGTCGAACTGGACAGGGTCCGGATCGACTTCGACTTCCCCGGCAGTCCTCGAGAGGCGGTGACGTTCTTCCGCACCTACTTCGGGCCGACCCACATGGCATTCAAGGGGTTGAATGAAGCCGGCCAGGCTGGTTTGGCGTCAGACCTGGAGGCTCTCTGGGCCAAGGACAATACGGCCGAAGATCCAGCTACCCGCACCCTCGTGGCAAATGAATATCTGCAGGTGATCGCGCGGCGAAAGAGCGCCGACGGCCGGAAGGCGCGCTAGGGTCGCCAAACTTTCAGCTTCGTTCAGGCGCCATCGGCATGCTGCGCATCCGGGTGCCGGTGGCGGCATAAATGGCATTACCGACCGCCGGCGCCAGGCCCACCAACCCGGTTTCTCCCGCGCCCGCCGAGGGAAGATCCTTGCGATCGAGCAGGACGATTTCTATCTTCGGCGTATCGCTGAAGCGCGGCAATCGATATTGCCCGAAACTGGCATTAGTAATTCGGCCATCGCTGAACAGGATCTGCTCGAACATAGCCCCGCCGATGCCCTGGACGATCGCGCCCGTGAGTTGATTTTCAAGGCCGTCCGGGTTGACGACCGCGCCGCATTCCCAGGCCTGCACCACGCGGCGGATGCGAATCTTTTTGGTTGAGGGGTCGATCGCGACCTCTGCACACGTGGCAACGTATCCGCCCTTGTCCACTCCGCCCGCTATCCCGTAACCAGCCTCCGACGTGGACTTTTTGCTTCCCCATCCGAATTTGTCCGCGGCCGCGAGAAAGACAGCGCGCAGCCGGGGGTCGTTCAGATTCTTCAGACGAAATTCCAGCGGATCGATTCCGGCAGCGCGCGCAAGTGCGTCCATGTGGGACTCGCGCGCGAAGTGATTTGCGGTAGAGGCCAGCCCGCGGTAAGAGCCCTGCCGCAGCGGCGACTGGCTGGGATGAAACTGAATGAGTTGATTGGCGACCTGGTAGGGCGTGCCAATCGCGGCGGGACCTGAATTGTAGTTGTGATGCTCCCAGGCGACCAGGGTGCCATCGCGGTTTGCCCCGGCACGAATCTCGATCAGTCCGGCCGGACGCAGGTACGCCCAGGTGAATTCATCGTGTCGCGACCATGTGACTTTGACCGGCTTTCCTGAAGCCCTGGCCAGCCGTGCGGCTTCCAGAGCCGCCTCGCCGCTATGTTTTCCGCCGTAGCCGCTGCCCATATCGGGATGGATGACGCGGACCTGGCCGGGACCGAGTTTGAATGCTTGCATCAGTTCATCGCGCACCCCGAAAGGACGCTGGGTGCCGGTCCACACTGTGAGCTTTCCGTTGTTCCACTCCGCGACCGCAGCTCGCGGTTCGAGCGGTGCATGGGCAATGTAGGCGATGGTGTATTGGTCTTCCAACTTGAAATCGGCTTTGGTCAAGGCGTCTGCGACCGATCCGACGGTATGCGGCGGGCCCTCGCCGCCCGGCTCGGGGTGGCTCTTGAGATATTCGAATAAGCCTTCGTTAGATGGCTGGGGGGTACGGTCCATTCGGCATGCATGGCCGAGACCGCACGCTGAGCCGTGAAGGCATCGGGCGCGACCACACCCACGAAACCGCCCTCGCGCACCACCTTGACGCCGGGGAATTTCTCCGCGGCGCCGGCCTCGATTGAGACCAGGGTCGCGTTATATCCCCGCGGACGAAGAACCGTTCCGAAGAGCATGCCAGGGCGCGTGATGTCGGAGGGGTACTTGTGTCTGCCGGTTACGAATTCCCTGCCCTCCGCCTTGGAGACCCTGGTGCCGGATATCTTCCATTCGGCGGCGGGGGTGAGGGCCTCTTGTCCGTTGACTGTCTTAACCAGTTTCTCGCCGCGCGTAAGTTCTCCGTAAGACAACGACCGCGCGTTCCTGGTATCCGTGATCCTGCAGTCGCCACACGTCAATAGGGTGCGATCGACGTTCCACCGCTGCGCCGCCATTTCAATCAGGGCTTCGCGGGCGGCCGCGGCCATCGTTCTCAATTGCGGGCCCATCGTTGGCGTGGTCCGGCTACCGAAGGTGCCCATGTCCCAGGGCACCAGGTCGGTATCGCCCATGACCATGGCGATGTTGTCGAAGGGCACGCGGAGTTCTTCAGCAACTTGTTGCGCCAGCGAGGTGCGGATGTTCTGGCCCACTTCCACCTTGCCCGTGAATACAGTCACTTTGCCGTCGCTGCCGATGTGAAGCCACGAATCGATGTCCTGGGGGAGTTCGTGACCTCCGGAGTTTCGGCCCGACTCCTGGGTCAGTGCGGCTTGGGGAGCGAGGCAAACCAGAAGTCCTCCCCCCAACAACTTGAGAAAATCGCGTCTCCCCAATTCGGAGTGGCCCGGCCCGAAGCTGCGTCTCCGATCAGAACCGGTCGGCAATGATTGAAGAAACTGAAAGAGGCTCATTGATTGCCTCCCCGCTCGTGACCGGCGAATAGCAGCAGCGGCTCGATCTCGGTTAACTGCGCGTGCGAACCGGCGGCCCGCCGGATCGCGGCAATGATGCGCGGATATGTCCCGCAGCGACACAGATTGCCGTTCATGGCGCTCACAATCTGCTCATCGCTAGGGTTATGCGTCTGACTGAGAAGCGAGGTGGCGCTCAGAATCATCCCTGAGGTACAGTAGCCGCACTGGAATGCGCCCTCGTCGACGAATGCTTGCTGAACAGCACTGAGTCCGCCGCCCGCTGGCGCGAGGCCTTCGATGGTTATGATCTTCGCATCGGCTGCCGCGGATACCGGAAGAAGACAGGACCGGGTGGCTCGGCCATCCAGCAGAACTGTGCAGGCTCCGCACTGGCCTTCTCCGCAACCATACTTCGTGCCGGTAAGATCGAGCCGGTTGCGCAAAACGGAGAGCAGAGTCTCGTCAGGATCGGCACTTACGTTGAGGCGAGTTCCATTGATGTCGAGGACGATTTGGCCCATCAGGTACTCCGAAGAGCGGCACGAACACGAACACGCACCAGCATAACGCAATCGAATTACGATATTACTCCAGGGTTCGAGCGGCCGATTCGCTGTGTATTATGACAATTGTTTCATTGTCCGGCGTCGGAGGGAGAGTCTATACTCGCGACAAACTTATCTACAGAACCCGGTATGGTGCTCGACGGATGCGCAAGTTCGAAAGTAGATCGGCCGATTTTCCCGGTGAGCGCTGGCGTTCAGTTATCAAGGTTTCGGCGTCGAGAGTTGATTTGCCGCCTTCCGGTGCTTTCACGATTGCAGCCTTGCAGCCTGTGTTTCTGGTTGCGACTCTGCTGCTGCTTATCGGCTTAGCCGCGCCGGCACACGCACAGATCAGTCCGGGGCCGCTGGCTCGCGCCCATCACAGCCTTGACGGCCCCTCCAACTGCACCGAGTGCCATACGCAATCCGTGCGCGAGCGCGCATTCCGGTGTACAGAATGTCATCGTGAGATCGCCACGGAATTGTCGCAGCACAGGGGTCTTCACAGCACGTTTGCCAATGGCGGCGAACCCGGTTCAGGTTGTGTGAAGTGCCACTCCGACCACAACGGAGAAGACTTCAACATGGTGCATTGGGATCCCACCCCCAAGGGCTTTGACCACACCAAAACCGGTTATGCGCTGGACGGCAAGCACGTCGGCGTAACGTGCCGTGCGTGTCACACCCCGCAGCACATCCCTGCCGCGGCGCGCGGCATCTTCCAGGGTAAAGACATCAGCCACACCTACATGGGCCTCAGCCGCCAATGCGGCACATGCCATGAAGACAAGCACCAGGGCCGCTTCGGGAGCAATTGTTCACAGTGCCACAACACCAATGAATGGAAATCCGCGAACATTGACTCGCACGGCTTTGATCATTCAAAGACCCGCTTTCCGCTGACCGGCGCCCACCGCGACGTCGCGTGCGAAAAGTGCCACACAGCCGGACCGGATGGCCAGCCGCGGTACGCCGGAATAGGTTTCGCCTCCTGCGCTACCTGCCACGCGGATGTACACAAACACGAATTCAAACAGGGATGCGACTACTGCCACACGACATCCACCTGGAAGAAGTCGTCCTTTGGGCGCGTGTTCGACCATTCCACGACCGGCTACCCGTTGCTGGGCAAACATGCTGAAGTCGCCTGCCTTGACTGCCACAAAGGTACTGACTTCAAGCAGCCGGTCGCGCACGCCCAATGTGCCGACTGCCATACCCCTGATCCGCACAACGGAGAGTTTTCCAACCGCCCCGGCGGCAACAAGTGTGAAACCTGCCATACCGTGGACGGATGGCATCCATCCAAGTTCACCGTCTCCGATCATGCCTCGACCAAATATCCCCTGGGGCCGGCGCATGAACACGTGGCCTGCGTGGAATGCCACACTTCGTCCGACCCCAAGACGCAGTTTCACATTGCCTTTGGCAAGTGTCTCGACTGCCACAAGGACGAACATAACGGGCAGTTCGCCGCAGCGCCATGGCTGAACAAGTGTGAGCAATGCCACACCGGAGCGACCTGGAAGAACACCACTTTCACCCTGGCGAAACACCAGAAGGGCTCCTTCCCGCTGACCGGCTCGCATATGGCCGTCGCCTGCAATGACTGCCACAAGCCGATGGCGGGATCGCCAGGGGCCCTCTTCCATTTCAGCAACGTGAGTTGTGCGACCTGTCACGAAGACATCCATCACGGAGAATTTGCCAGCCGGATGGCAGCCCTGTCTCCCGCACACAAGCCGGCAGGATGCGAGTCATGTCACACCACCAAGGACTGGCACGACATGCATGCGTTCGATCACTCAACCACAAAATTTGCCCTGGAAGGCTCGCACCGCGCCGTGCCCTGTGCGGAGTGCCACAAACCGCCGAACCTTGAACGGACTATGCTGCACGTCAATTTCGGCCAGGCTCCCTCGGAATGCAGGGAATGCCATGAGAATCCCCACGCTGACCAGTTTGGGAATCGCGCGGAACAATGCGCCGGATGCCATAACACAAACAAGTGGAAACCATCGTTGTTCGATCATGAAACCACGGCCTTCTCGCTGAAGGGCGGCCATCAGGATGTGGCTTGTTCGGCCTGCCACCTGCTCAAGAAGCCCGTAAACGGCCAGCAGGTTTTGTTCTACAAGCCGACCCCGAAAGCATGCGCCGACTGCCATTCGAACGGCATCCCAAAGGCGTCGGCGGGTCTTGATTTCCCCGCTTTCCGTGCAACGCGCATTCCATCCGCTTAAGCATTTAACAGAATGTGTTTACCTTTAGGCGGGGTTATTGTCTAAAATGGAAGGACTGCAGGATTAGAAATTATTGCCTTCTTCGGTTTATTTGAGACTAGATAGCCCTACGAAAGGGGCTAACCTGCCGGGTTTCCAGCGTTCGATCAGCCATTGATTGTTTGCTACGGATACCGGCTCCACAGTCCAATTGCCTGCGCCTCCTCGTTCTCTGCTCACGCGCCGGCATGCATACGTTGAGAGTTTCTGCTTCAGGCCCCAATCTTTCCTGAAGCGAATCCCCCGCTCTTGCGCCTTGCTTCTCGCTTCTACGCGAGACGAGCACACGTGTTTCGAAAGTTGGGGCGGCAAACATGACAGATTCGAGGGCAGAAATGCTGAGTCCTTCGCTGCAAAAGATGATCGAGCCTCGGCCCATAATTCTGGGCGTGAAGAATGGCGAAATTAGCATCCAGGAATCGGCCAAATCAAGACTGAAGGCCGGCCAAACGCTGCTTCGGCGCACCCGGCAGGCAGGCCATTCGCTGGCAAGCGTGGTCGTGGGGATCGCGGGGTTTTTAACGCTCGGTTCCGTGACCCCAGTGCTGGCCTTCGACGATGCGGCGCCTCCCATCAGCGTGGTGGATGTAGCCCAGAAGCAGGTAGTCGAGTTCGTTGGAAAGCTCGCGGATCTTCACTGTACCGAGGACGTGGTGCAGGAGAAACTCAGGCCCAACGGCAACTCCGAAGCGACGGCCCGCAGCCAGTTCGATTACTTCCTTTACATCCAGGGAAACAGCTATGATTTTCAACTCTCCGAATCGCGACTGGAAATCGGAAGCCCCAAGCAGAAAAAAGAGCCCCTGCTGTTGACCAACGGATTCTCAACCCTGTTGCTGGTCTTTCATCCTTACTATCGCAACGGATTCGAATTCACCGTGGGACCGAGGGAGTCTCTGGACGCGCGTCCAGTAATTCCCATCCACTATGTACACATCGCCGGAGCGCGCACGCCCATGGCGATGGCCATGCGCGGCCGCGAGTTCCCGCTCGAGATGAAGGGAACCGCCTGGGTCGATGCTTCCACTGGCCAGGTGCTCCGTATGGATGCGAGCCTGTCTAAAGACTTGAGTGATGTCGGTCTGCGGGCACTTAATGTCCGCGTCGATTACACTCCGTCATTGCGGGTGACTGACAAGTTCATGCTGCCTTCACGAGCGGTGGTGGACCTGGAAACGCCTCGTCAACACTGGAGAAACACGCACGTCTTTCATAACTACAAGCTCTTTTCGACGGACGCCACGCAGGATCCCGCTGTAAAGGTCCACGGCAAGGATGGCGATCCCGATCCCAATGCAGCACCCTCGGCAACGAGCCCTAACATGAAGGAGCAGTTCTAAATCATGGCTCATTCTACTGCTGTCATGCCAACCGTATCTGCGTCTCGAAAGGCGGCAGAGCGAAGCCACCGGATCCGCTTCATCTCTACGTGGGTGGTCGCGCTTACCTTCATTTCCGGACTGGCGATTTACGGATTCGACTATTACCGGCTGCCCCGCGAACTACGCCCTTTTTCAGAGAAGCATGACTTGCTCAAGCCGAGCGGGCTGATCGGAATCAATCTTGGAATTCTTGGAACTGTCCTTTTCTTGCTGATTTTTCTTTACGCGATCCGCAAGGTATGGCCGTGGCTGGGACGCATTGGAACCGCCAAGCACTGGATGGATTTCCACGTGATCTTCGGAGTGACCGCGCCTATCATCATCGCTTTCCACGCGTCCTTCAAGTTCAACAACATTGCGGGCGTGGCATTCTGGATCATGTTGGCCGTGGCGCTGAGTGGGATCGGCGGCCGCTATCTTTATGCGCAGATCCCACGCTCATTGACCGCCGCTCAGCTTTCTTATCGCGATCTGGAGGCCAGCGAGGACTCGCTCACAGATGTGCTGCGCAGCCAATCTGTCTACTCGCAGGCCAAGCTGGAGAAAATCTTCGCCATGCCGTCAGCTGAGCATGTGCGCAGGAGCCTGGCCATCGTGACTCTCTTCGAGATGGTTTTGCTTGATGTGCGCCGGCCGTTTCAAATTGCTGCCCTGCGACGCGAGGCCTCGACCTTTGCACAGTCGGTGCGGTCCATCGGAGGCTTGCTGTCGACTGGCAACGAAGAGGTCGAACACGTCGTTTCGGTCGTGCGGCAAAAGGCTTCGCTTTCCAAGCGCATCCTGTTCCTCGACCGTACCCAGCGCGTTTTCCATCTCTGGCATGTCATCCATCGTCCCTTCAGCTACGCTTTTGCCGTGCTGGCCGTCATTCACATCGTGAACGCAATTCGCCTGGGGTATTTTTAACGTGGAGACTCTCTCCAGTTGGCTGATTGCAGCCGCAATTCTGCTGTTCTTTGTGGCACGTTATTTGATTGGGCACCGGAAGCGTGAGGCTGCTGCGCACGAAGCGGCTGAACATGGAAAGCTTTTCTCCGACGGACCGAAGGCGCAACACCCGCATATCGACCTGGAAGCGTGCATCGGGTGCGGCACCTGCGTCGATGCGTGCCCGGAAGGCGACGTGCTAGGTATCCTGAACGGTAAGGCCACTATCATCAAAGGGCACAAATGCATTGGGCATAGTCTGTGCGCAGACGAGTGCCCGGTGGGTGCCATCACCATGGTCATGGCCCAGGCCTCAGCCAGCGCGGATATGCCGGCCTTGAGCCCGGGCCTCGAAACCAGCATCCCGAATCTGTTCATCGCCGGCGAATTGGGTGGACTCGCTCTGATCAAAAATGCCGTAAATCAGGGACGCGACTGTGTCGACGTGATTACGTCCCGTATTCCCGAGATGCGGCCGACCAACGGCGCGGTGAGTGCACAGGCCGACGTTCTCGATCTGATTATCGTAGGCGCAGGGCCGGCAGGCATCAGCGCGTCTCTCCGCGCGGCGGAAAACAAGCTTTCGCACATCACCCTGGAGCGCGAGACAGTCGGGGGGACAGTGTCAAAGTACCCGCGTCAGAAGCTGGTCATGACCAGCCCGGTTGAATTTCCCCTATATGGCAAGTTCAACAAGACGCAGCTCAGCAAGGAAGATCTCCTCGGCCTATGGGAAAAGGTGATGGGGCGGGCCGATCTCAATATCAAAACCGGCGAAGGGGTCGATGCGATTCGAAAGGAAGAAAGCGGACTGTTCCAGGTCCAGACGCCGAAAGCGCTTTACCGGGCCCGCAGCGTTGTCATGGCACTGGGGCGAGCGGGGACGCCGCGCAAGCTGGGGGTTCCCGGGGAAGACATGCCGCACGTGCTCTATCGGCTCATCGAAGCTGACTCCTACACCAACAACAATATCCTCATCGTAGGCGGTGGTGACAGCGCGGTGGAGGCAGCCATGGGTCTCGCGCACCAGCCCGGAAACAAAGTGACGCTTTCTTATCGACGCGGAGAATTCAGCCGCCTCAAAGATCGCAACACCAAGCGCATCGAAGAACACATCAAGTCCCGCAAAATTGACGTTCTTTTCAACTCCATGCCCACAGAATTTCGCAAAGGTAGCGTTCTGATCGAGTGCGGTGGCGAAATCCGGGAACTGCCCAATGATTATGTATGGATCTTCGTCGGGGGCACTCCGCCAACGGAGTTTCTCAAGGCCACGGGCATTGCATTTGGAGCCATGGACGTGACGGCGCGAACCGAATAAGCGATGATGGAGCTTCGGCCCGAAAGGGAATAGATTCGCCCGCGAAGATCGGAACAACCTGGGGAAATGGATCGACAAACCTTGCTGGAAATCTGTGTGGACTCGGTTGAGTCTGCGATAACGGCCGCCTGCGGTGGGGCGGACAGGATCGAGTTGTGCAGCGATTTGCTGGAGGGAGGCATAACTCCCTCCTCGGGACTGATCGCGGCTGTGCGCTCCCGAGTCGCTATCGGGATGTATGTCATGATCCGCCCCCGCGGCGGGGACTTCGTTTACTCTGCCAGCGAATTTGAAGTGATGTCGTCCGACATCGGCGAAGCAAAACGCCTCGGCGCGGACGGCGTGGTCCTCGGTGTGCTTACGGTCGATGGGCATGTAGATGTAGAACGCACAAGTGCGCTTGTCCGAGCCGCTTCGCCACTGGCAGTGACCTTTCACCGCGCCATCGATGTGACCGCAAATATGGCCCTGGCTTGCGAGGCCGTCATTCAAACCGGAGCGCACAGGATCCTCACCTCAGGAGGTAAAGCAACTGCCACTGAGGGCGCCTCGCAGATCGCAGAACTGGTCACGATCGCCGCAGGAAGAATATCCATCATGGCGGGGAGCGGAGTGCGGGCAGCGAATGCCGTTCAACTGGGCCGGTTGACTGGGGCGCGGGAGTTCCACGCCTCGCTGCGAAAGAGGGTGGCAGGCCCGGTCATATTCCGCAATGCCTCCGTTTGTCTTGGAGGAGATCCTGAAGCGGACTTCGCCCGTTATGAATTGGTGAAATCCGATGTCAGGGCACTTCGTGATGCTTTAGACAGTCGATAAAGGCCGCTCTTCGTATCAAGACCGGTTCCAGGTTGCAGGGTGATCAGTGCGGAGGAGCCGGACTCGAACTCATTTCAGGATCAACCCAATATGCTGTTCGCGCCGCGACCCTAAGCTGCTCATATTTTGGAAGCCGTAATGAGATCACGTGAAGCCCGGGCGCCGGCGAATGGGGCTGGAAGCTCAGTATGTACCGGTTCGGTATGTGGTTGGCGATGGTCGCAAGGCTGCGCTCGAGGCTCCGGCTGTCGGTCAGCTTGAAATATTCGCCCCCGGTTAGCTGAGCGACCGTCTCCGGAACATTGCGCTGCAAAGCATCAGAAGTGGCAATGGCTGCCATCTTTGCTATCCCCAGTGGAGGCGCCAACTGCACGATGCAATCGTATAAGCGCGTCAGGCCATTTCGCGGAGCTTCCGGGTCCGGACTTAGATCTGAACCCATGCACCCGTGCGGGGGATTTGGGTATTTGTTGGAAAACGCGAAGCCGCGCCGGATCGGAAGGTTGTGATACGCGAAATGCGATGCCTGCGACTTGGCGGTCGAAAACCCAACCGCAAAGATAGTGGTATCGGTTTCAGTGACGGCGCGTACCGCGTTCTCCAGGGTCAGGTGGCTGCCTCGATCGAGCGTTTCGCTGATGAGCAGTATCGCTCTTCGAAAACCGCTCGGCTGATGCCTTAGCAAATCAACTCCGAAACCGATGCTGTCGATGATGGCAGCCTGGTTGCCGCCGTCCTTATCTTCGCCGGCCTCGGTTGCGCAGTTGTCGTGAGGCGTGTCCTGGGAGCAATTCGCCATCAATTGCGTCAGCGCGCCGGCCGCGTCTTCAGCACGTGGCGTGAAGCCCTGCACCAGGACCGCTTCCTTGGAGAAGGCCACGAGCGCAATGCGATGCGGCACCTGCCCGACTACAGACTCGAGCATGGGCACCAATGAAGAAAGCTTGTCGAACTCGCGCGCGCCTGTTGCGCTCACCTCAAGAACAACGACCAGGGCAAGCGGCTCGCTGCCGGTGTCAGACTGAATCCTGAGGGGCTGTCGCACCCCATTATCAGTCAGAACGAAGTCGCGGGCCGCCAAGGTGAAGACGGTTTCGCCCGACGCTTCCCGCACCAATGCGGGAACTATTACCACTGACGTCTGTGTACTAAAGATCGGAGAGTCTGGTGCCGGCTGCTGCGCCTGCTGGCTCGGTGCAATCGCAATAAGGGCGGACCCGATACAGGCAATCAGGGTCTTCACTGTCAAGCTCATCGCCTCACCCCCACTTATCGGACGCAATCAGACGTCAAACGACGCTATCAGGGTTCCTCGAATTAGAACCTGGCACCGCCTTTGCCGCAGAATTCCCAAGCCGTGAGTCCAACTGTCTGCATCCAAGCCGATAAAGGAGATCGAAAGTATGGGGCATGGAATCATTGCGTGGATTATCATCGGTGTAATCGCCGGTTGGCTCACTGGAAAGCTGATGAAGGGTTCAGGCTACGGATTTATCATGGACATGATAGTCGGCCTGATCGGAGCCCTCGTGGGCGGTTTTCTCTCAAGTCACCTTGGATTTGGCGGTACTGGTGAGCATGGGTTGGGTATAAGTATCTTGATTGCTGTTATCGGAGCCGTAGTGCTCACCTTGCTTCTGCGCCTGATTACAGGTAACCGCGGAGCAAATCTCTAAAAACGATTTTTCTGACATCTGATCGCCATCTCAAGCTGCGCCCGGTGGATCACCGCGCCGGCTTGAGATAGGTGATTTAGTTCCCCTCTCGGTGCATCGCGGGCTACAGGCCATTTGTTTCAAAATCAGGGATTGTTTGCGGGACTTGCCGTACTGTCCACAGTCTTCCCTTTTTCCTGCGCGGCTTTCAGCTTGCTGAAGATTGTGTCGTTGGCCGCTTTGTGCAGATTGCTCGTCTTTTGGAATTCCAGGTTAGCTGCGGCTTTGTTGCCCATGGATTGATAAAGGCGGGCGAGGCGCCAGTGGGGACTGGAGTCTTCGGGGCTGAACTGCGCCGCGGCCCTTAATTCACGTATCGCTTCATCCTTTCTGCCTGCATCCGCATATATGATGCCGAGGTCGAGGTGCGCCCGTGCCAGTTTTGGGTCTATAGAGATCGCTTTCTGGGCCAGGGAGAGGGCTTCAGTAGGGTGACTGAGCTGAACATCGCAATCGGCAAGAAAGGCCAGCGCCTGCGCATTTTCGGGGACGTTCGCAATTTCGGCCTTAAACTCGAGCGCCGCTTCCTCAAACTGATTCTGGCTCCAGAGCAGGTAGCCCAGGCCAAAATGAACATTGGGCTCGCGCGGATCTGCTTTGACTGCCGCGCGAAACTGCTCGATCGCCGCGGCATGATTATGCATTTCATCCTGCGCTTCGCCGGCGAGCATGTCGGCTTCGGCAGATTCGGCATTGAGGGTGAGAATCTCCTGGTACGCGTCCAGAACGCATTGAAACTGGCGCGACGACAGGCAACTGCGCGCAAGCAAAAGGCGAAATTGGAGGTTCTGAGGATCGTGCGCAGCTGCTGACCGCAGCAGCGGGACAGCTGCGGCGTATTCGCCCACCCCGTAGTGGGCCAGACCGAGCAGCGCAGTGACCCGTTGCGATTCGGGCGAGTCAGGCGGTCCCTCCTTGAGCAGCGGAGTAAAGTCAAGGATCGCTGCCTTGAGATCACCGCTCTTAAAGAGGGCGAGCCCGAGGTTCAGGCGCAGTTCCGGCATCCTGGGCGCAATTGCAAGCGCCTTGCGATACAGGGGCACGGCCTGTCTGTAGCGTTGCTGGCGGGCTTCGAGCAGTCCCAGATGGGCGTAGGCTTCAGCATCTCCGGGATGTGTCTGCAGAACCGCGCGCCAGGCAGACTCCGCCTCCGCCAGGTGGCCCTGCTCCTCCAAGGCAAAAGCAGTATCACGCCGGGGGGATGGGTTTTGAGCAGACTGGCCCACGCTCCCGAGCCATGCAATGAAAAAAAGGCTCGTTGTAAGCAAACACGTGCGCGCCACCGGCTTCACGATTTGGTCTCCACGGGAAATTCTCGCAAGGAATGCTGCTAACCAGCAACCGGCAGACGCTGTTGAGAGAGAAAAAAAGAAGGGCGTGGCAAGCTACGCCTTGCCACGCCCGTGAAAAGAAAGGTGTGAATTAGAACTTGAACTGGCCGCCTAACTGCAAAGTGCGCGGACCGTAGTCGCTGGTGACGGCGCCGAAGTTCCCATCGTGGTTGTTGGTATCGATGCCCTGCGGATCCACGTGGTTGAAGGTGTTATACGACTCGAAGCGCAGCTCAAGCCGGGTTCCCTCGTGCGGAGAAAGCGGAATGCTCTTGAACAGGGATAGATTCCAGTTGAAGATGCCCGGTCCCACCGCAGAATCCTTGCCCGCATTGCCAAACCCCTGGTTCGGGCCGCCATTCCACGGTGCAACGGGGTCGGCATAGGAACTGGGACTGAACCACTGGCTGAACTTCTTCGGGTATGTAACCTTCGAAACAAGGTCAGGACGATTGGTGGTGCCTCCGCCTAACCCCAGTGTGTCGGCCGACCCCGTGTAGTGGATGTATAAGGGAGTTCCCTTCTCCGCCACTGTGATACCCGAGATTGACCATCCGCCGAGGATCTCGCGGGCCGCGAGGTTGGAGCTGTTCTTGGCAAACGGAAGTGCGTAGATGTAACTGACGTTGAAGATATGGCGGCGGTCAAACCCCGTATCGGAGCCGCGGTCATATCTCGCATTGAAGGGGTTCGACAGGCCTCCCAGGTCGTTGCTGATGATGGAGATGTTGTGCGACCAGGTGTAAGCCACCTGGGTGGTCAACCCATGCCGGTTTTCCAGGCGGACTCCTGCCTGCAGAGAGTTGTAGTTGAAATTGGTTTCGTTTTCTTCCTGGTTGATATTGGCAAACCCGGGGAAGATACGATGCGGATTTGGATTGACCGATCCGTTAGCGACGCCTTGACGGTCGGTGAGGTCCCCCAGGGGCAGCGTGTTGATCTGCCGGTCATTGTTCTGGTCCCAGCCGGTGGAGCCGACATACTGCATGACGGCAATGATGGAGGGCGCCAACTCGCGTTGCAGACCGAAGCTGAAGTCGGCCGTGCCGGGAGGCGGATAGTTGTACTTGATGTTGGTCAGGCTGGACGGGAAGCTGTTCTTCGTCGTCTGGCCCGTCAGTGCACTGGTATTGGGGTTAGAGAAGTAGACGTTGTTGGCTGACGGAATATATGCGAACGGCGGATTAAGGGCGGCGTTGTATACGTCATTGCCCTGCACCCGCTCATAAAACATTCCGTATCCGCCGCGCAAAACCGTCTTCCCATTGCCGCTGAGATCCAGGGCAAAACCGATGCGTGGCTGGAAGGTAAAATACCGGTCCTGAACGTTCCCGCGCGGGAATCCGTTCACTCCTGCTTCTCTTATGCCGTTGAGATAAAACTGCTCGCTGCCTGTCTGGCTGAAAGTCGAGAGCGAAGCTGGGTCTAGCGTCCCATCTGGCTGTACAGGGTTCCCAATGGAATAGTTGTAGTCTGCGGCAACAAAGTTGGCGAACTTGTTATACCGCTCGAAGGCATGTGGCAGGCCGTCGTAACGAACCCCAAGATTGAGGGTCAACCGCGGAGTTACGTGCCAGTTATCATTGGCGTAGAACCCGTAGTTATTGTTGACCCAGTGCTTGCCGGCCAGATACTCCAACTGGTCATAGTAGGATGCATCGCCGAGCAGGAAGTTGACATATGAGTCGCCCGAGAAGTTGCTTGAGTTGAACTGAACGACTCCATTGGTGTTGTGCTGCAGTTGCTGGTTCTTGTAGTCGTGGAGCCAGCTAAAGCCAAACTTGAACTGATGTCTCCCTTTCGTCCAGGAAATGTCGTCGCGGTACTCAAATCCCTCATAGCCGTTCTTCCAGGGATAGTAGCTGGGACTCCAGGTGACCTGAAGTGGCGAACCGATAAGTTGCACCTCAGGCATGCGCTTCATGAGGTTATCGGCGATGGGGAAGAAGCTGGTCGCCGACCAGCCGGTAGGTTGCTGGAACTGACCGCCGCCCGGGCCTGCAACCGGCGTCAGCGTAATCTTGTTGCCGCTGTAGAGAAACGCGGTTTCATTGAGCAGGTTCGGCGAATAAGTCTGCGTAAGCTTGATCACCGCCGAGTACGACGGATTGTTCATCGTCGTGCCGACCGTTGGATAGGTGCTGTCTCCCCACAGAGGGGGAAAGTAGTTCTGAGCCAAGGTGTCGTGAAGATAGTGGCCCATCAGCTGATATTTGCTGTTGATAGCGTGGTCAATTCGGACGATGTCTTCCCGCACATTGGTCGGCTGGGGAATGGAGGCAATGTACTGCGTCCCATTGTTGAAGTTCGGCTTTGGAAAGGTGCCCGCATTCAATTGCAGCACGGCATTCTGGTCGATCAAGTTAGCGGGAATGACGTTGTTGGGGAAAGGCTTCCCGGGCGTTAGACCGTCAGCGGTATACAGCGCCAGCTTTGCAGGATCGCTGGTAACCGGGACGATCGGGGACACTCCTTTGGGCGGCGTGTACGCCAGGTCTGAACCGGCGGTGGGGAAGTTGTCAGCCAGGATGGCATTCTGCACCGAAGGCGCGCTGCCCTGAATCAGTCGACGCCACTCTTCGTTCCAGAAGAAGAAGGTGCGATTGCGGTTCGCGTTGTAAACTCCGGGAATCCACAACGGACCGCCAATATTGCCGCCAGGCTCGTTCAATTGAAACTTCGACCGCGGCTTGCCGCCGGCCTTGGTGAAATAGTCATTCGCGTTGTAGGCGGTGTTGCGGTTGAATTCGTAAAGTTCGCCGTGGTAGTTGCGCGTACCGGACTTGAGGACCATCACGATGGTACCGCCGGAGCCGATCCCATAGTCCGGACTGTAGTTGCTATCCAGGGTTTGAAACTCCGCGATGGCATCCTGCGAAGGCAGATTCATGAAGCAGCCGCCGCATCCGCGATCGTTCTGCTCTCCACCATCGATCAGGTAGATATTGTGCGTGGTGCGCGTACCGTTGAAACTGATTCCGTTGGAGGACGTGAGAGCGTTGACCCCGCCGAAAGGCGGAAGATTGTTCGATACACCGAGCCCGAGTGCGGCAAGCGAAGTGACATTGCGGCCGTTGGTGGCAAGCTGCTCCACCTGCTGACCGCTGATCAGGGTGCTGACTTCGCTGGTTTCAGTCTGCACCTGCAGGGCGTCAGCCGCCACGCTGACCGTTTGCGCCTCACTCCCAATCGCGAGAGTGACATTCTCTTCGAGGGTCTGCGCAACGTTCACGACGATATTGGTCTTGTTGTATTTCTGAAAGCCTTGTGCCGTCACCGTGAGGGAATAATTTCCCACGCCCACATTGGCGAAGCGAAATGCGCCGGCGGTATTCGAAACGGCCTTCCGAACCTGGTTAGTGGCCTGGCTGGTGAGGGACAGTTCTGCATTTGGAACCAGCGCCCCGCTGGCGTCCATGACGGTGCCGTTGATCGTGGCGTTATCCTGCGCTCTGACTGCGGGCCCGAGCAGCAAGATCACCAGGCTGGCGATGAACCAGGACCTGAAAAACGACTTGCGATTCCAGCGTCCGTGGCCGCTCTGGGCATTGGGGTCGGCTGGCACTTTTGTAAGTTTCATAGAGCCTCCTGAGGTAACGCTTTCTCAATTTCGGTTGAGAGGTGTTGGTGTCCTTTTCCTCTCAAGCAGTAGGAAGATACCGATGCAATCGCCGTAAAGAAGAGCGCATCAGCGATCCATGCGCACCGTTCTCGGAATCCAATGACCAGCGGGTCGGCAGTCGACCCACCCAGACGCGACAAGTGACAGCATCTTTGGATTCCATGGTCTGCTTTGTCGTGAAACACATGCGAATTCTGTATAGCGTGTGACGTACGTGGCAATGCGTGAACGCAGAAAAATTGCTCCAGGCCCGCCGACATTCAGTTGATGCAGTTAACGTTTCAGCCTGAATTGCATTGACAACTGCCCGGCAAGCACCGGGCGGGGAATTAAAAGCGGCGGACATGTGACCTGCCAGCCTTGTTAAGCCATTCCTATCGTGCACGATACAGCGACGGCGATCTGAGCAATCGTTTACTCAGCGCGGCAATTCTTACTCCGCCCGGCAACCGTTGTCAATGTCAAAGTTTTGCCGGACTTCTCCGTTGCCGTTTGCCGCTTTCGGCTTCTATAAATCCCTTTACTAACACGTTTAAGTCAATCGGAAGCGTCGGCATGAGGTCCTGGCCGAACGTCAAGAAACCGATTTCTAGCTCTGCGGGCTGTGAGTCTGTACGAGAAAACAGGCGCGGTTTGAGGTGGTTGGCCCAGTATAAGTCTCATCGAAGTTGGAACTTCGACTTTTTTGTCGGTTAGTGACGAGCGGGGGGCTTCGTTGTGACGATTCCTGCTCCTTGTCGGATGACATAAAAGCGATCCGCGGAAAGCCCCGAAAAAATCTCGGGCTTGCCGCCCGGCCACAGGACCTCGACCTTGTCGACGACCGTGTGGCTCCCGAGGCCAAAGTGGATGCGAAGGTCGTTCTGGGACAGGTAGCTGCCCCCGCTGAATATTTCCCCAACTTGCACCAGTTTTCCGGCCGTGGCCCTGACACGGGCGTTCAATGCAAGCCTGTCGCACTTCACCCCTTCAAGTTGAAATGTGATCCAGTGGCTCCCCTCCGCGCCCTGCGGCTGAAGGATCATGGGCTGCCCTACAAGGTTTTCGACGACGGCTTCGACCTTTCCGTCGTTGAACAGGTCGCCGACAGCCATGCCTCGGCTAACCTGCGGCACTTGAATGGCCGGCCCCACTTCCTTGCTGATATCTCTGAATGTGCCGTCACGCTGGTTGCGGAGCAGCACCTTCGGTTCTTGGTACCTTGGCCCCGTAGGTACACTGTCGACCTGGGGGTACACATGCCCGTTGACGATGAAGATATCGGGCCATCCCTGATTGGCGAAGTCAACAAAGGCATCGCCCCATCCTATGTACCCGCGGGTTCCCCGAGCCACACCGGAAGCGAGCCCGATTTCAGAGAAATTTTTTGCCCCGTCGTTGCGATAGAGTGCCGCGTACTCATTGTCGAAGTGAGTGACTACGATTGACATCCGGCCCGTGTGCAAATAATCCCCCACCGCGACGCCCATATTTGCCTGGGCTCTTCCGTCTTCGCTGAAAGCAATACCTGAAACAAAGCCGGCATCCTCGAATTTTCCGACAGTTTCCTGCTTGTACAAATAATTCGGCTCACCGTCGTTGGCGACAAAGAGATCCAGCTTTCCATCATTATCGAAATCCGACCATACCGCGGTGAGACCGTAGCGTTGCTCGGGGTCCGACACGCCGGCTTTCGCCGAGACTTCGCTGAATGTCCCGTCCTTGTTATTGTGATAGAGAGAGTCCGAACTGCCCTTCAAGCCGCGCGGGCCGCATTGGACGTCGATGCCTTCATATTTGCACGTGTCCTTTGAGCCGAACGCATCCATGTTGTCGCGCTGAACATCAACATAGTGGGAAACAAACAGGTCAGCCCAGCCGTCGTTGTCGTAATCAGCGAATGCGGCGCCGGTGGCCCAGAGATGATCACCGGCGAGCCCGGCGACCCGCGTCACATCGCTGAAAGTGCCGTCGCCGTTGTTGCGATAAAGCACCACGCCGCCGTAGCAGGTGACCAGAAGATCGGGCCAGCCGTCGTTGTTGTAGTCACCCACGGCCGCACCCTGTGCCCAGCAGGGAACGGCAACCCCCGCCTTATCGCTGACGTCGGTGAACGTGCCGTCATGATTGTTATGGTAGAGCGCGCTTCGGGCAGTACGACCCGCGATGGACATCTCTACGCTCTGTGCATTGGTGAAATAGATGTCGGGCCAGCCATCGCGGTCATAATCGATCAGCGCGACCCCACCACCCATTGATTCAACGATATATTTCTGTTCCGGGCTGGAGAGATGCTTAAACGTAATTCCCGTGCTTGCGGTGATGTCGACCAACTGCGGATAGCTCGCCGGGGATGTAACTGACCCCACCGCGCCATGTTGCCGTTGCTGGCTAATCAAAGCAAATGGGGTGCTGAACCCGAACACGACACAGGTAAGGATTGCAGCCCATAGGAGACGTTTACCAGGACCCGATCCGAATCTGCGATCTCCCCAGGACGAAAGCGCGGGATTTTTTCGCATCCGCTGAATCCTTAACGCGCTCTCGCTTCGATCCGCGATTAGTTATGCACCGTCGAGTGACCATCGTTGTCATGAGCGGTTGCAAAGATCGGCTTGTTCACACTCTTTATCGCTTCGCCCGCATCTCCGCTCAGATCGAAGAACACCACCTCATTGTCGCCCGTTTTCAACCAGGGCCCGGGGAGATAGAGTGCCTGCTGCGGACCGATGGACCAGAATCTCCCCAGCGGGCTCTTGTTGATCCAGACTTCGCCCTTGTGAAGAGCGCTGACATCAAGGTATGTGTCGCCCGGCGCAGACACCGAGATACCCGCCCGATAGAAACACGGCCCCTCACACGGTTCCGCGGTGAACGTCAGCTTGGACAGTTCCGTCATCGGCAGTGAAAATATCTGCCAATGCTTCGGTTCCCCGCCGCCCACCGTGACTTTGCCGACAATGCCTTTGCGTTCACCGCGAATCACATTTGTGAAATTGACGCGGCCAGAGTTCTCAACCAGGATGTCGAGCGTACCTGACGCTGGTCCATGGGGAAGGTTCAGGGTAGATGTATCGAGCCTTCGGTCGAGTTTTCCAACGAGTTTCCCATTGACGTAGACCTGCGCGTAGTCGTGCAATCCGCCAATCGCGAGTTGACCCGGGTCGGTTGTCTCCAGTGTCGTGCGGTAGAGTACATAACCATACGGCTGATTCAGATCCTCCATGGTGAGCAGCGTGTCTGATTCCACTGGCTTCGGCAGGTTGCGCCAGAGCGAAGCGGACTCCGCTCCACTGTGCACAGGAAACACCTGAAGCGGCGTGGGCGCAGGGACGGGAGGAGCGGTCTTGCCGGTCACGCGCTCGATAACGTCGCGAAATGCATAGTACTTCTGGCGGGGTGTCCCTTGTTCATCGAGCGGCGCATCGTAGTCGTAGCTGGTTGTGTCCGGTTCGTAATTACTTCCGTTGCTGTTCGCGCCGTTCATCCACCCGAAGCTTGTCCCCCCGTGGAACATGTACATGCTCACTGAGTAGCCCTGCTGCAGCATCCATTCCAGTTCCGAAGCCTCGGCCGCGCCGTCGGTGACGTGGTGCTTTTCGCCCCAATGGTCAAACCAGCCGGCCCAATACTCACCGCTCATGCGAGGACCGTCGGGCCGCCGGGTCTCGAGCTTGGCAAAGCTCTCTTTGGCCTCCCCAGTGCCGAAATTGATAACCGCTGGAAGCTCCGGCAATGCTCCCTTGGGAATCTGGTCCGGACCGTCCGCGGTGTAGAGCACATCGGCCGCCATTCCACTCTGCTTCAGGGCGTCCTTTACTGCTTCCATGTATGCGTGATCGTCGCCAAATGATCCATATTCATTTTCAACTTGCACGGCAATGATGGGACCTCCGTTGCGCAACAACAAGGGTGCGATCTCAACTCCGAGGCGCCTAAACCACCGTTTCATCGCCGCGATGTACTTGGGGTCCTCGCTGCGCAGCACAAGCGACCGGTCCTTGAGGAGCCAGGACGGATATCCCCCTAATTCCCATTCTGCGCAGACATAGGGCCCCGGACGCAGAATGACGTGCAGCCCCTCCTGCTGAGCTTCGCGAATATATTCCCCGACATCGTTTTGCCCGGTAAAGTCGAAGGTACCGGGCCGCGGCTCATGCAGATTCCAGAAGACGTAAGTCGTGATGGTATTAAGGCCCATGGCTCGGGCTTTGCGAAAACGGTCGCGCCAATAGGCGCGTGGGACGCGTGGGTAGTGCATTTCACCGGAGATAACCTGGTACGGCTTGCCGTCGAAAAGGAAGCGTTTACCGGACACTTCAAAGGTGTGTCCGCCTTTAACCGCCTGACCACACAGGAGGGGCGTGGTCAAGGCGATGGTGAGTCCGCACACAAAGAGCGGTAAAGCACGAAACATTAACGATCGCAATAGCATCCGGTGTTTTCCGATCTGATATGTCCTTTGAAGGCAACCTGGTTCTACGGCGCACGAACCAAACCCTGCGCTCTGCGAGGAATCCGGCCGGCTTCGGTTTGAGAATTGTAATTGAGGACCTATACTCCAGAGAATCCGCTTTCCGGGAGGTGCTATGAAGCATGTCGGTGCGGCCGGCCGCGCCCTGGTCCTTTTCTTCGCTGGAATTAACCTCGCGCATGGCCAAAGCTCCGATCTGGAATCGCGGCGCGCCCGGTTGCGGCAGGCGATCGACGACCGATGGCAGTACGTCCTAAGAACCAGCCCGGAGTTTGCTACCTATGTGGGCGACCCTCGTTACAATGACCGGCTCTCGGACATTTCCCCAAACGCGATCGCGGCCGATCTGCAAGAGGAACGCCGCCAGTTGGCCGTCTTCACCGCTATCGATACCAGCGGCTTCACCCCGGAAGAAATCCTCAACAAGCAGTTGATGATGCGAAGCCTGGCCTCCGATATCGAAGGTTCGACCTTCAAAAGGTGGGAGATGCCTGTTGACCAGATGAACGGTCTCCACCTTGGCTATGCGTCGATGCCCTCGCAAATGCCCTTCAACACTTTGAAAGACTACGAGAACTACATTGCCCGTTTGCACGCAATTCCGCACGCCCTGGAACAGGCAACAGAAGATATGCGGCTTGGGTTACGCGATCATCTCATGCCGCCGAAATTCCTGCTCGAGAAGGTAGTCGGACAAGCGCAGGGCATTGCCGACGACTCTCCAGCCCAGAGTCCTTTCTTCAAGCCCGCCGCCACGTTTCCGGCATCAGTTCCCCCTGCCGATCAGGACCGGTTACGCAAGGAGATCCTTGATGTCATTCAGAAAGAAATCAATCCCGCGTACGCGACGTTCGCCCAATTCGTGAAGAAGGACTATGCTCCGCAGGGCCGAAGCGATCCTGGTTTGTGGGCTCTCCCGGGCGGCGATGCAATGTACAGATTCGCGGTCAAGGATGAGACTACGACGAATTTTAGTCCCCAGGAAATTCACGAGATGGGTCTACGCCAGGTGACGGAGATCGAGACGGAGATGCTGAAGCTGGCAAACTCACTCGGCTACAAAGATCTCAAATCGTTCAACGCGCACATTCGCAATGATCACGCACTTTACGGCACTTCGAGCCAGCAGATCTTTGACCTCTACAAGCATTATGCCGAGCAGATGCAACAAAAGCTGCCGGCTTGGTTTGGCAAGCAGCCTCCCACACGGCTTGAAGTAGTGCCCATGGAGAGTTTCCGTGCTCCCGATGCCGTGCCTGCCGATTATTCCCCCGGTACGGGAGACGGTTCACGCCCCGGTCGCATCAACGTCAACGAATACGCTCCTGAGAAGCGACTCCTGTTGAATGTGGAGGCGATCGCATACCACGAGGGTATTCCTGGGCATCATCTCCAGTTCTCCATCGCGCAGAGCCTGCATGATGTGCCCGACTTTCGGCGCAATGCATCCTACGATGCCTATTCAGAAGGCTGGGCCTTCTATTCTGAAAAACTGGGCCGGGAGATGGGATTCTATCAGGACCCCTACAGTGAATACGGCCGGCTGGAAAACGAGATGTGGCGGTCGGTCCGGCTCGTCGTCGACACGGGAGTTCATTTGAAACACTGGTCCCGCCAGCAGATGATCGATTTCTTCACCGAGCACACGGCGATGGACGCGCAGAACATCGCGACGGAAGTCGATCGGTACATCGCGTGGCCCGGCCAGGCTCTGTCATATAAATTGGGACAGATGACAATTTTGAGGCTGCGCGAAGAGGCTCGCCATGAATTGGGCGACCGATTCGACATACGGAAGTTCCACGACGCCGTACTCGAGGAGGGGCCTTTGCCGCTCGATGTGCTTGAGGGCCATGTTCATCAGTGGGTCGCCAGCCAGAAGCCCATGGCGGCTGTACGGTAAAGTCGACAAACATCGCGAAGTAGCCATATGGAGATGCCGCGCCCGCATCTCCAAATTACTCGACGCTCTATACTGAGGCCAACGCAATCGATCCGATGCTATGAGACATGCATACCCATAATTCAATTCCGCACCGCATCAGCGTAATCGATTCGCACACCGCCGGCGAACCCACGCGCTGCGTTGTTGCCGGCGGACCAGACCTCGGAGACGGCACTGTCGCAGAGAAGCTCGAGCGACTACGCACCAATTTCGATATCTTCCGGCGTGCAGTGATCCTGGAACCGCGCGGGTCCGACGTAGTGGTCGGCGCGCTGCTCGTGGCGCCCTCCAACCCGGACTCCGCAACCGGCGTGATCTTCTTTAACAATTCCGGCTTCCTGGGGATGTGCGGACACGGCACGATCGGTGTCGCGGCAACACTCGCCTACATGAGCCGGATCGGCCCCGGGGAACATCGCTTTGAAACCCCGGTCGGCGACGTAAGGGTCATGCTGGCCGAGGATGGCGGCGTGACCGTGGTCAACATACCTGCCTATCGCCATCTGACGGGTGTCACCATCGACGTGCCGCGATACGGGGTAGTGCGCGGCGATGTTGCGTGGGGCGGCAACTGGTTCTTCCTTACTGAAGACCTCTCCCACAAGCTGCTGCTCAACGAAGTCGAGGAGCTCACCGATTTCGCGTGGAGAATCAGGCAGGCGCTTCGCAGCCACGCGATAACCGGAGCGCTGGGCGCAGAGATCGACCACATCGAACTCTATGGCGCGGCGCACCATCCCGAAAATCACGCACGCAACTTCGTTCTCTGTCCTGGCAGAGCATACGATCGCTCTCCCTGCGGAACCGGAACCAGCGCCAAGCTCGCATGCCTGGCCGCTGAGGGGCGGCTCGCGCCAGGTCAACCGTGGCGACAGGAAGGCATCCTCGGCACGGTCTTTGTTGGCATGTATGAGCTGGTCGACCATCAAATCATCCCGCATATCAGCGGCGCCGCATACGTGACGGCAGAATCAACCTTGATTTTCGAGGCCGGCGATCCTTTTCGTGCAGGAATAGCGCCTGAGATCGCCCCGGCGATATGAATATTGACGACCGGAAGTTCGACGTGGCGATCGCCGGCGGCGGCATCGTCGGCGCTGCATGCGCTCTAGCTTGCGCCCGGCGCGGGTTGAGCGTTGCGCTTGTCGAACGAGACGTGCTGGGCAGCGGCGCAACCGCTGCAGGCATGGGTCATGTGGTCGTGATGGACGACTCCGACGCGCAATTTGCGCTGACGCGATTTTCGCAGCAGTTGTGGAATGAGCGAGCATCAGGTTTTCCTTCCGCAGCGGAGTATGAACAGAGGGGAACCATATGGGTGGCCGCAGACCGCGAGGAAATGGAAGCGGCAGAACGCAAGCACGCCTGGTATTCGGAACGAGGTGTTCCATCCGAGTTGCTGACCTCGAGCCAACTGAAGCGCGCGGAGCCCAACCTGGCCGATGGGCTGGCCGGTGGACTACTGGTTCCGGAAGACGCCGTGGTTTATCCTCCCGTGGCCGCGCTCTTCATGGCACAGCAAGCTCGAGACCTCGGAGCGACTCTCATCCTGGGTCGATCGGTACGGCGCATCGCAAGCCGGACACTGACGCTGGATGACGAGACGGAAGTGCGTGGCGAGCGGATTGTCGTTGCCATCGGGGCCGACTCTGCGGATCTTCTTCCGCATCTGCCTGTCCGCAGGCGGAAGGGGCACCTCCTCATCACCGACCGCTATTCGGGGTTCGTCAATCACCAGTTGGTCGAGCTCGGTTATCTCAAGAGCGCGCACAGCACTCAAGGCGACTCGGTTGCATTCAACGTCCAGCCGCGTAAAACAGGTCAGCTGCTAATAGGATCGTCGCGACAGTATGGTTGTGAAACGGCCGAAGTCGACCAGCCCATCCTCAGCGCCATGCTCGAGCGCGCTTTGATTTACCTTCCTGGAATAAAATCTGTGAGCGCTATCCGCGTGTGGACCGGCTTTCGGGCAGCAACACCCGACAAGCTTCCTTTGATCGGACCGGATGTTATCGACAATTCGCTACTTGTTGCAACGGGTCACGAAGGCTTAGGCATCACAACTTCCCTCGGTACCGCGGAGTTGATCGCAGCCACTCTGGCACACGAGCAGCCGGCGATCGATCCCGGGCCTTACTTTCCCTCGCGGTTTGCACTGCCTGATCGCGATCAACCCCATCATGAGGACGAAGACAAACATGGAGTGGACTGGAGTCATGCCGGCTTTGACCACGGCATTCGATGAAGACTTGCGCGTCGACTACGACTTCGTATCGCGGCACGCGCGCTGGCAGATGGAGAATGGCGTTTCCGGCCTGGTCGCGCTTGGTTCTCTGGGCGAGGCTGCGACCCTGACGTTGGAAGAGAAAGTGCTCATCGTCGAGACCCTGGTCAAGACTGCCGAAGGAAAGATCCCGGTTGTGGCGGCGATTTCAGCACTCTCTACGAACGAGGCCGTGTCGCTCGCCCGGGCCGTTGAGAAGAGCGGTGCACAAGGACTGATGATTCTTCCCCCTTACGTTTACAGGGGCGATTGGCCAGAGATGAAGGCGCACGTCGGCGCGATCCTTGAATCCACCGCGCTCCCGGCGATGCTGTACAACAACCCCGTGGCGTATGGAACTGATTTCACTCCGGAACAGATCCGTGAACTCGCCGCTGAATATCACAACCTCCAGGCCGTAAAGGAGTCATCCACCGACGTGCGCCGGGTAACCGCAATTCGCTCGTTGATCGGAGATCGCCTTTCGATCTTCGTTGGAGTAGACGACCTCATCGTCGAAGGGATTGCAGCTGGCGCGGTGGGCTGGATCGCCGGGCTCGTGAACGCCCTCCCCCGCGAGAGTGTGGACCTGTTCACCCTTGCGCGCCGTGGCCGGCACACGGAAGCATTTGAAATCTATCAATGGTTTTTGCCGATGTTGCGCATGGACACCGTACCTAAGTTCATTCAGCTGATCAAGCAGGTACAACAGGAATTTGGAGTGGGCAATGCGCGCGTGCGTGCGCCCCGGCGCCAGTTGGTGGGAGACGAACTGGCAAGCGCCAGAGCCGTAGTTTCATATGCGGTCGCCCATCGGCCCGGCGTCGCAACCGCGAGCAGCGTATTCCCACGCGGTTAGCGGTCTTCCGCCGCACCCAACTGTTTCGTCAACAGGGCCGGCAGTGCGACCGGAAATATCGGCGGCCGCGGAATTGGCGGCTCCCAACCAAAAAGAAACTGAGCGGCCGGCGCACAGGTGCGCCCCTGGCAGGCGCCCATTCCACAGCGAGTATGGAGTTTGGCCTCACGCCATGAATCGCACCCCGCAACCGCTCCGTGCGAGACATCCTCGCAGCGGCACAACAAGGTTTCCGGCTGTGGGACGGCGCGAAGCTCTTCCCGCAGCGAGTAGGTAGCAGCGAGCGCTTCTGCAAACCGCAGCTGGCGATGGCGTGCTCCGAGAAGCGCGCCGGCCTTATCTATCTGTCCGCTAGCTGCCAGCGCGGCGATGCGGCCTTCAAGTTGAGCCTTCTCCCAACCGCCGATGCCAGTGGCTTCTCCCACACAGTAGATCCCTTCAACGGAGGTGCGCTGCATCGCGTCAACCTGCACGAAACCAGACTCAATCTTGCAGCCGAGCAATTGAGGCAATTCAGTGTTCGGAACAAGGTGATAACTGACCGCGAGGATGTCGGCAGCAAGTTGCGTTAGTCGCGTCCCGGACTGGATTAACACGCGCCGCAATGCATCTGTGCCTTCGGCTCCCGCTACCCACGAACCGAAATAGAGTGGCACGCCTGCCAGCCCAACCCCACAACGCACAGCTTGCATGATCTTGCCTGGGTGTCCCACCACGCTTCGGGCGAAAAGTACCAGCCTTTTCAGGGGCGCCTGCTCAACCACTGCGACGATGCGAGCACCCGCAGAGCGCAAGTATTCCGCGACCGCCAGGAGCAGCGGCCCGGTGCCGGCAACAATCACCCGCTTCCCCTCGACCGAAAGTCCGCTCTTCACAAAACTTTGCAGGCCGCCCGCACCGTATACGCCGGGAAACGTCCAGCCCGGGAATGGCAGCATGAGTTCGCGAGCCCCGGGTGCGAGGATAAGCAGAGAATACGTTAGGTCTTCGCTGCCATGCGCGCCGTCTACGCGAAGCGTGCCGGCACCCTGCGACGATATAACACGGCTTCCAAGTCGCAATGCGATCTGCTCAGACGCGATCTTTCTCAGCCAGCACCGCGCCGCAGATGAATTACTCGAACCGCCGTAATGCGCCCGCCAGATTTGACCGCCAGGCTGCAGATTGTCATCGATAACGCACACGCGCATGCCGGCACTCGCTGCCGTGACTGCGGCAGCCAGGCCGCCAGGGCCCGCTCCGACTACAACCAGATCCCAAGTTGCATTCATTCGGTAACAATTTTCATGCCGGGCTGGCACAGAATCTGGCATGTTCTCTGATGCAGCAGTCCATTGACGCTGGCCCTGCACTCATAGCACACGCCCATTCCGCAAAGGGGCTGGCGTGACTCGCCGCTCACCGAGATCCGGCTGAAGGCATTCGCCTCGAGAAGCGCGACCGCCACCGTCGATCCGCTCACCACGTCGATCGCCTGGCCGTTGACCAATACCACAATCGACTCATTCATCGCGTTTCCCGAATCTGGTCGAGCGGCGCATAGATTTTCTCAGCTAAGCCATCCCACGTTAGCTGTTGTACCCGTCCTATCGCGCCATGAGCTAGGCGCGAGTAGAGGTCGGCGTCCTCAGCCACTCGTATCATAGCCGCCGCTAAGCCTCGCACCACATCGCTTTGATCGGCGTCCTGCGCCGGAACCACGATGCCACACTTCGACGTGACGATTGCGTTGGGGCCGGCCAGGTCAAGACAGATGGCGGGGAGACCCGCAGCCATCGCCTCCAGGACCACCATGCCCCCGGAGTCATGCAGGCTTGGAAAGACCAGTGCGCAGCTCTCTCCATATTCCTTCGCCATGTCGTCGTGTGGGATTGACCCCATCCAATCGAGCATATCGGCGACGCCCGCTTGCTGCGCCTGCAATTCTAACCATCTCCGGTCCTTTCCTGCGCCTATGATGCGCAGTCTCGCATCCGGCAAACGAGCTTTCACCACTGCCATGGCGCGCAGTGCCAGATGAAGACCCTTCCAGCACAGTAATCGTCCTACAAAGAGAAATCTCACTTGCGCTGGAGTGGGCTTGAGCGGCTCCTCAGACGCGGCAGGGTCGATTCCGACTGCCAACTGAACACGACACTTTTGGCGATAACGCAACGGGATGTGAGCCAGCGTTTCCTCAGTCGTACAAAGAATCCACTGTGCGCGCGAAAAGGTGATGAGCATCAGCGGATCCCAGCGGATGACAAGACTGCCGAGGGAACGCAGAATCTCGGTGCATTGACCTGCAAATGACAAGGTGCGCAATAAGCGCGGCGGAGTTGATTCACCGCCTCCAACGGGACCGAACATAAAAGGGATATCCAGAAGGCCCATAAACGACGGCTGACGAAATGACGCGAAAGTCACATGGTGCACCAGGTCAAATTTCGCGTGCCTGTGCAGCGCCCTGGCCACCCTGACTCCAGAAATCTGCCAAAGGAGATAGTAGAGATACAGTCCCCCCGGCCATCGCTTCCAAACGCGACACCACTCCGGCAAATCATGATAGTGAAAATGAATGCCAGGGACACAAGTACCCTCTGCACGCTCGATCACGTCACGATTATTGCTTCGAGTGAGTACATGAACCACGTGCCCGCGCCGGGCTATCGAAGCCGCCCAATTCCAGCCGACAGCCGGCTCAGATCCTTTGAGTGGCTCGCACGCATAGGCGGAGAGAAGAACCTTCACGCGAATCTGGTCGGGACGAATCGAAAATGTCGACGCGTCGCCCTCGTTCGAATCCAGATTCTCGCCAAGCCCATGGAATAAGTCTAAGGCACTTTATAAAAATGCTGTATCCGGTTCGAGGACGCGCATTCCGAGACCGGCTGGATCCACCTTGGATTAATGCGATGACGAATTGATTCAGACGTGGTCCGTGCTGGGTTCGGTCACCACGCCGCCCGAGAAACAAACTCAGCCGGGCAGAGGGCCTGCTCAAATTAAAGAGAGACGACCGGGAGTGTTCAGCGCATCATCCAGAAGTGCAATGCGAACTTCCAGAGCATGTACCACACACCCGCGCCAAGCAGCGATACGGCAAAGATCGCGCGACCAGTCAGCATGGCGCTGCTGTCGGAATCTGTCCGGTCAAACTGCGATGTCTCCAGTTCTGACGGGCGGATACTGTCGGCAACGAGGGCAAATTCAGTCGTATTGAGAACCGGCGAACTCATAGATACTCTCCTGCGAGCAATATGGTGCATGATTTCCGCCCTTCCGTTCGATTTTTGGCCAGGTTCGTAATCAACCAAAATCGTGGGGAGAGGCGAAAGTTGTTACCCATCTCTGGTGGGTTTAGGAGGAACTATAGCACCTGAAGTAATCAGCAACGAATGGTTTTTGATCACCCGAGTGCACAAAAGTAATGTCCAATTCCTCGGCATTTCTATTTGCTTGTCGGCTGGTTACGAAAGAACTTTACACACACCGTTCTAAACATTTTCCTGGCTCAAATTCACTAATTGCGATACGGCCGCGCACGCATGGTGAGCAACCTGGAGGCTTCCGCCTGCCCCTTCACTACACAGGGTTCTCAGCAGATAGCAGGCTGCAAGCGGAATCAGTGCACCTTCAGGAATGGAGAAGCGCCGATAATGAGCCACCAAGAGAGGATGGCGCTTGAGCGTTCGCCACACCTCGATTCCGCCGCCAAACAGCGCGTCCTGAATGTAGAAAAAACGAAAAATATCCTGGCATGGCAGTCCCTGATGAACTGACCATTCCCAGTCGATCGCCGCAGTGCTTCCATCACTGAGACGCTTGAGATTCCAGGGCGCAAAGTCTCCATGTTCGGTGAAAGCCGGGAGAGGCTCATCAACATCAAGCAGTTCAATGGCGCGCTCACGCACTGCGCGAGTCAGAGGAAGATCAACCTCATCGAGTTTCAACTCGATCGAAGCACGGCTTTTAGATAACCGCTTATAAACGTCGGGGACATGGAGCGAGTCCAGCAAACGAACGTGAGCCTTGGTGAGCCTTCTCGGAACCGGTGCGCCCTCAAGCCACGCCTGGGCAGCAATGCCATTTGCCGGGTCATCACAAATAAACTTCGGAGCGAAAGGAACGACTCCGATCTGGGAGAGAAACCGGGCTTCGTTTTGGATAGCCGCGCTCGCATCCGGGACGAGTGGAACTTTCGCCACCGCCTCGATTTGCGCGTCGTTGCGAACAAAAAACAAAGTCGCCTTGCGTGTTCGAGACGGATTCCCTATGTAGATCACGGGGAGCGAACTGCTCTCCAGGCCCAGCAGGCGCCGCCAATAGGTCAGGTCGACATGTGCTAGCCCCGTAACAACGCCTGGAACCTTTGCCAGTAAGCCCCTGGAAGCAGCCGACACCACAACGCTCCACTTCAACCTTGAACTGACGTTGTAAGGCCGCCAACTTCGCAGTATCCGACCGGCACGGGAACAATCACCAAAGATGATCCACCGGGGCGCAGCGCCATTGGCAATGCTGTGAAACGGGATCTCTTTGCCTGCCGATGCTGCGCCCTCTACGCGAGGGAATGAGGCTTGGAGAACCTGGGGTACACTCAGCGCATCGAACGATTTCATCGCCGCACTCGAGCGGCGGAATGGCTGGGCAACACGTCGGGCGGAGCAGCGAGATTAAGCCGGTTGGCCGTGCGCTTCGCCAGGTACCGCGTGACCGCGACAAGAGCGTCGTGTACCACCGCGTCCACTGGTTGAGCGGCGTTGATGATTACTGCACGGTCCAGCGCGTGTGCGATATCCAAATAAGCTAGCCGCTGACGCGCCACCTCTTCACATGCCACTTCCTGTTTCCGCTGCCACAGGACTTCAGCCGGAGCATCGAGCAAGATAATCAGATCCGGACGGGGTAAAATCCGTGCAACGAGCGTGAGCAGCCAGCGAGGTCCTCCGTACCGAATCCGCAGGCTGTCAACGAGGAGGTCTTGAAAGCACCGATCAAAGACCACCAGCGTTGTGCGAATCAACGCGGGCCTCAGCTTCGCGACGTAGCCCAGAGCATAGTCGAGCATCAGGTCGAGCAGCTTGATCACGGATGCGGTCAATCGTCGCGGCGGGCGCCCGTGCGGATCGACCACCGGGCCCTGGTGTGATCGCCTTCGCCCGATGAGCCGCGGACGCATGTGATACGTATCCACTCGACGGAACGCAGGAGCCAGTTCTTCGGCAACACGTGGCAGAATCGTGGACTTGCCACAGCCGTCCGGCCCCATAAAGGCAACCCAGAGGCCGGTCGGATGTATGATGCGTTTGATCGTCGCTTGCAGATGGCATGGAAGATCCATGACCTTCTCCATGACCGGCGTGCGTCGGTTACTCATCAGCGCTTCGCGGAACGCAGGCAATGAATCAAGCATGGGCGACCAATTGTTCGAGGCCGCCATGCCGGCGATAGCCTTCGCATCTGCCTGCCTGAACAATCGGGCGAGCACTCGCTCGCTGCCGGTGCCGTCTTCACTGAAGAGTCGGTGCAGCCGCGAACCGTCTTCACGCGTAAATTTGCTCTTGTTCAACCGCTTGATCAAAAGGTACGCGAATTCGTGCCCAGCAGAGGGTATCCAAAAGCCACGCACATCCTGGCGGCGTTTCGACAGAACGTCCTCAGCGGTCAGCCATCGGTTGCCGAAGTGAACGAAGTCCGAAGCGCAGTCGGGTTGGACAATAGTCAACGATGCCCCGGAGACTGACATCAGAAACAACGCACGGCCGGTCACCTCATGATCCACGGAGAGGCAAAGGCTCATGGCATTTTTTTCGGCCACGTTCGCCACCAGTGATGGAATTTTGGCGAAGTCTTCGCAACTGACCATGAAATCTATATCGGAGTCAAAATCATCCGGCATCCTGTCGTAGCCCGACAGAAGGCAGTACGCGCTGGTCTCCGTCGCTAATGCATGGAGAAGCGCTCGCGCCATTACCGTCTTGAGTGGAACCTCAGGAAATGGTGCAACTGCGGTTTGTATGACTTCCGACTGCATGACGCTTATTTACCCTGTTTGGACGCGACGGCCCGAGACGAAAGGCAACGCGCCAGCGTATGAAGCAGTTCCCCCACCGTATCTACGTTCGCCTTAAGCCCTCGCGCATTCCATCCCCATTTGGTGGGATCAAATGATACCTACGAAGTTTCCATCGTTGACAGGATCAATGAGACTGGCTACTCAGTGAGCAGCGATCAACCGCATCGCGTCCTCGAGCCGAGATCACGGACGGGTTTTCTGGGCAGGCTCCTCAGGCGTCTTCATCTTTAGAAGAACAGGAGTGGTACCCACCATAATGGAACCACCCCGACTCGGTTGTTCCGCTCCCCGGCTGCTGACATTTGCTTCGACTGCATCGCTCTCGGGCAAAGCGAGTTCAGCTCCAGTGCTCCACGCAACGCGATACAGTCCGCGCGCCTTTTCCAGATCGCAGGTCCATAGCGAAGTTGCGCCACGCTGACGGCAAGGGCTCGCCGCAAGCGTTCCTGCCAGCCAATCCCGCATCTCATCATAGGCATGCCCAGCCGGTGCGATGCCCCCGGGGTCGCGCCAAAGGGTTCCCCAACTCGGATTGTCCCACTGGTACCAGTAAGCCCGCGCCACCCCAGACGTAACTTGCAAGAGGTACCAGCGCATCAGGAAGGACGCCTGCGCCTTTTCATCCGGGAGTTGCTCATTGCGGCCCCATCCGCCTTCGGTATTCCAAATCGGCAGTCGCGCAAGATCGTGCCGCGCAAGAACCGCCCGCAGTTGGCTGATCTGATCCAGCAGTTGCTCCGGAGCCAGGGCAGGGCGATCGTTTCGACCAGAATACCCATGCCACGCCACGACGTCCGCGTACTTGCCCCCACCCGCCGTCAGGTACCGTTCCATCCAAGCATCATGCGCGAGCGGCCATCCAGTCGAAGAAGCCGCCGGAGTAGTGACCAATGCCGCCGGATCGACCGCCTTGATAATCCCGTACGCATGAGCAGCCAATTCAACCATCTGTTCGGGCGTTCCCGTCCAATATCCCCCGGCGTTTGGTTCATTCCACATTTCGTAGCTGGCAATTCGGCCCTTGTAGCGAGTCACGAGTGCGCGAACGAAGTTATCCCAGGCATCCAGGTTGGGAGGAGCGGCACACCCAATTCGCTTGCCCGCGCAAGGTTCATCAGGGCGTGTGCTGGCCCACGCAGGCACGTTGAGAAACACATAATCAAATTGAACTTTGTGCGTTTCCGCCTGGGCAACCCAGAAATCCAGTGGCTCCCAATTGAACCGATCCCGTTCCGGCTCGAGAGCCACCCACGTTACCCCCGCCGGTCGAATGGATCCGAATGCAACTGCAGGCCAATGTCGTGCCGGCGAAAGAGTATGCATGCCGAAAAACTCTTCCCCGACCTTCAACGGGCGAAGACCTACATTTCTATTGTCCAAATGCAGGTCTGCCACTTTGGTGGCATTACTTAAGTGCTCCGACCTTACCGGCAACAACATAAGTAATACTGCGCAAAACATTGCCACTAAGTTACGGTACATATCATCCACCTGAATCACTCGATCGATGAGGTCAAGGACAGAGACTGTATCTTTCATACTAGTACGACATTGATTTGACACTAATGATTATTGCACTTTCCATGAGCCGGGTTGAAATGTCTTTGTTTTAATCCAAACCTCTGAGTTTGTAGGGAATGCGGTCGCTCCAGCACCGTTTGCCGAAGCTGTATAAACCAGCTTTTTGTTCACTAACTTCATCTCGGGGTAAAGGCCTCGACCGAGCTACAATTCCCTCCCCATAGGGAATTACAAGGTTTAAACCCAACAAGTCATTAGTCATTTCCCTGGTGACAAGGCTCTATCTCGATACCAGCTATAACTCCTCGTCACCCTTGCATGAGCACCCTAGAGTAACTCCATGTTTGACAGTTGGCAAAGAAGCGGTCGTCTGTCACCGCTAGTGTGTTTGCTTTAGAGACACTCGTAAAAGCAGATGGTCCGGATCACAAAATAACCACTGCTGAGTTTCTCCTTTGGGTTGGAGGGATGTCTGGATGAACCCCAACGTTGTTTCTTTGCAATCTCAGGTTGCCGGGTATGGAGAAAGAGCGGGGGCGAACGAGGAGTCGCCCGCGTATCCAGTCTCTTTATCGTTTGCGCGCATGGCCGCGGACTTTCTTCTTCTCTTCGGCTGCACGGTCGGCGGTGGGGCGATCGGGCATGAACTACAGCTCTCGACGGGGTTCTGGCTGACGCCTCAGCAATTGGTTTCTGGGTCCGCCCTGTACTCGGCCCTCGTTCTATCACTGCTGGTAGGGGACAATGCCTACCCGCGCGTCTGCAGTCTCCTCTCTCTGAAGGAGACCGAAATGGCCTTGCGCGTTTCGATCAAAGCGATTCTGCTGTGCCTGGTCTTATCCATCGTAGCCCGCTATCCGGTTCCGCGCATGGCCACGCTCAGTGCGTGGGTGTTGGGAACTCTGTATTTAACCACCGGCCGGGGATGGGTGCAGAAGGCGATCGGGAACCGTTTCGCAACTTCTCTGCCAAGGCGCCGCATGCTTATCTACGGCACCGGGCGAACGGCGCGCCGCTTCTTCACTGGCGCACTTCATTCCCCGGTTCTCGGGCTCGACGCGGTAGGCTTCCTTCCCAGTGCCGGCGATGCCGCAGAGACCGTGTACAGCAACGATTATTTTCAGCGCGATTCGCGCCCCGTCTTCCGTGAGCAGCTTTCCATCGAGATGTTAAGGCGACTCGCGATCGAAGAACTTGTGGTGTGCGATACCCTGCCTGAACCAATTTTGAAACAGGTAAGAGAGATCACCCATGCGGCCAATTGCGCGTTGTCGGTGGTCAATAACCAGGAAATTCTGACCAATCGCATGCCCACCTGGGTTTGGGAGATGGACGGCTTATTTATTGCCACCAGTGCGATGGGCGAGCCGAGCCGGTTTTACGCGCTCGCCAAGCGCTTGTTTGACATGGCATGTTCCGCGGCTCTGATCCTGATCAGCGCGCCGATGTGGGCGATCCTCGCTGCGCTGATCCGGCTGGAGTCCGAAGGACCCGTCTTCTTCCGCCAGGTGCGCATCGGAGTGAATGGGAAGCCCTTTCAAATCCTGAAGTTCAGAACCATGCGCATCGACTCGCCAAAGTATGCGCGTTCTCCTGCGACATGCCATGACCCCCGAATCACCCGCGTCGGCCGTTTCCTGCGCGTGACCAGCTTCGATGAGGTTCCGCAATTACTGAACGTGCTCATGGGCGAAATGTCTCTCGTCGGTCCACGTCCCGAGATGCCATTCATCACCGCAGAATATGGACCGCTCGAAGCGACCCGCCTGACTGTGCCACAAGGCATCACGGGCCTCTGGCAACTCAGCGCGGATCGCCGTTACGCCATCCACCAGTCGTTGGAGTATGACCTCTACTACATCCAGAACCGAAGCATTCTGATGGATATCGCGATCCTCCTGCACACCCTGATTTACGCGGCCAAAGGCATTTAGCGCGCATCCAAGAATCGCTCCTGACATGTACACCGGAAGAGAGCGAACAGCCCGCCCCGGCCGACTGTCGTAACCCACTACCTCGAGAGACGAAAATGAGAGTCCTGATCGTACACAACCGGTATCAGCAGCGCGGCGGCGAAGACGCCGTCGTAGACGCCGAGGCTCAGCTGCTCTCCTCGCGCGGTTTTGCCGTTGAGCGATTTGAGGCCGACAACGACTCGATTCAGAAAACTTGGGACCGGGTCCGTGTATCGGTTCGCCAATTCACCGGATCCTCCGGAATCGAGAACGATTTCCTCTCAGCGGCCGCTCGTTTTCGTCCCGACATTGTGCATGTGCACAACTGGTTTCCGACCATATCAGCGGATATTTTCAAAACCTGTAAGAGGGCTGGACTGCCGGTCGTGCATACGCTGCACAACTTTCGGCTACTCTGCGTGGGCGCCACCCTGTTCCGCAACGGCGGCATTTGCGAAGACTGCATCGGCACAACGTTTCGGACCCCGGGAATCCTAGGCAAATGCTATCGCGGCAGCACGCTCGGCAGCGCCGTCGGAACCGCCGGGATGCTCTCTCACTGGTCGTCCGGCGTATGGCATCACTCCGTCGACGTGTTTGTCGCGTTGACTGAATTCGCAAGAGCGAAATTCATAGACGGCGGCCTCCCTGCTGACAAGATTACTGTCAAACCGAACTTTGTTGATCCGCCGCCTCACCCGGGTCACGGCGACGGCAACTATTTCCTTTTTGCCGGCAGGCTCTCCGAAGAAAAAGGGATTAAGACTCTCCTCGATTGTTGGGAACGCGGACCAGAACTGCCGGTGCTCCGCATCGCAGGCGTGGGACCGCTTAGCGAGCAAGTTCGATCAGCTTCAGTCCGTCTGCCTAACGTCGAATGGCTCGGGCTTGTCACCGGTGCCGAAGTCTCCCGACTGATGGAGCGGGCTATCGCTACAGTATGTCCCTCGCTCTGGTATGAGGGGATGCCGCGGGTCGTGATCGAGTCGTTGGCCGTGGGTACACCGGTTGTCGCATCGGACATCGGCGGCTATCCGGAAATGATCGTCGAGGGGGAATGCGGAATGCTGTTCACCCCCGGGAATGTAGGGGCCCTGCTGAGCCGTATCCAGGATTTGATCCGGTCACGGAGATTCCTGTCCATGCGGAGCGGCGCGCGACAACGTTACATGAACAAGTACACCGGTGAGGACAACTTCGCGATGCTCGCCAACGTTTATCGGCAGGCAATGAGATCCGCTGCGGCTAATAGCCCGCTTCCAGAGTTTGCCGGGGAGTTCGCTGTGTAATCCGCGCTTCGCAAATGCCGCGGCGCACCAAGTTTAACGGCAATCGGAGAAGCATGTGCTCCTCCTGCCGTAACCGTTGATCAACCGCTTGACCGTTGTCGTGCAGGCTGGAACTCAAGACAAGAACGCACTGCCCGCCAACGCATTGACCCAAAGGAGGCACTTATGTCTGAACAATTTCAATCGTCCAGGAATTCGCTCGCGCCATACCAGGTTAGACAAACTGAGGCGCAGCGTGTGGACGACTTTTCATTCCGCTTTGGCGAAGGGGAATCGCTCAAGGGGGTATGGAGCGTCGTTCGAAAAAGGAAACTCGCGATTTGCCTCGGAGGGGTCGCGGGAGTCGCACTCGCGGTGGCAGCATGCACGCTGATGAGCCGCCAATACCTCGCCACTGCCACTATCGAAGTCAACAAGATGGACGAATCGCAGACTAACCTTCGTGCGAACGTCGCTCCTTCGACTCCAGGTCCGGACGAAATCAAGACGGATCTAGCCACCCACATGCAGGTCTTGCAGAGCCCCGATGTGCTTTTGAGTGTCGTGCGCGATCTCAAGCTGCAGCAGGAGGCGCCTTTTGCCTTCACCCCGACATTGATGGGGTCGATCACCGGCACTAATGCGGCCATTGAAGATGAGATCAGGCGCGGGCTGCCCCTGGACCGCGCTCCGTACTCTCGCGATCGAATTCTCGCCATCTTTGCCAAGAAACTGAAGATTGAGAATACCCCCGACACTCGCCTGATCACCGTGAAGTATCTGAATCCCAATGCTGATCGAGCAGCTGCGGTCGCAAACGCGATCGTGCAAGAGTATGTAACGTACGAGGCGAAGTCTCGCGCATCGTCGGACTCGCAACGTTGGCTGAGTGAACAGCTCTCCGAATTGAAAGCCAACTACGAGAGCTCCCAGGACGCCCTCGCGGGATTTGAGCAACAGACGGGGCTGAATACGATGGTCTTCAAATCAATGGGAGAAGGCGGCAGCTCGGCCGTGCATGTGCCCGCGCTCGATTCCCTCGATTCACTCAATCAGCAATTGATCGCGGCCCAGACGGATCGAATCGCTAAGGAAGCGGTATACAGGCTCTCGCGCTCGCAGGATCCGGAGATGGTATCGACGCTCGCGACTTCGTCGGGATCGGGCAACGCAGCCGCCGAGACTGCCGTATCCGGGTCGGGTCTTGACCTGTTGCGAAGTTTTCGTCAGCAGCAGGCGGCACTCCGGGTGACTTATGCCGACATGCTCACCAAGTATGGTGAAAATAATCAGCACCTGATTGAGACCAGGAGCCAGCTCGATACGGTCAACGCGCAGATCAATGAAGAGGTCGCCCGGGTCAACGATCGCGCGCACCAGGAATACCTGTTCGCCGTTCAAAAGGAAGAGGGCCTTAAGAAGGCTGTGTCAATGCAAGAGAAGGTCGCCGGCAACCTTAACATGAGCTCGGTAAAACTGCAGGCGCTTTCGCAGCAGGCCGCTTCGAGTCGCCAACTTTACGACGCGCTCTATGGCAAATTGAAAGAGCTAAATATTCAGTCCGCACTGCGCGCCACCAACATTGGCATCGCCAGCACGGCCCTTCCGGCTTCACAACCAACGCGGCCTAACCCGCCTCTCTACGTTGCTATCGGGCTGGCAGCCGGTCTCTTCTTCGGCGTCTCTTCCGCATTCATTCGCGAGCATATGGACGAAACCGTGACCGTTGCTCTCCAATTGCACGGTGGGGTGCGCCTTCCTACGCTCGCTAACATCCCATCTTCCCAGGTGCTGAAGAATGCTCCATCGAATGCGGGGCACATCAGCGTCGCTACCGAAACCAGTCCGCTCCTCAATGATCCCCGGTCAACCGGTGCCGAGTCGTTCCGGTCGCTGCGTACCGCGATCAGCGTCGCATCGCACGCGGGCACTCTGCGGTCGCTGCTGATCACCAGCCCACTCTTTGGTGAAGGGAAATCCACGGTTTCATACAACACCGCGATCGCATTCGCGATGACCGGCAAGCGCGTTCTGCTTATCGATGCCGACATGCGCAAACCGCAACAGCACCGTCTATTCGACCGCGCCTGTTCCCCCGGCTTGAGCGATGTGCTGGAGGGAAGAGTCAAGCCGGAGCAGGCCATCCAGAACCATCGCACGGTATCTTCACTCTCTCTCCTCTCCGCCGGCTCGGAGACTAGCACACCCGCGGAGTTGCTCGATTCCAAAGCGTTCGATAACTTGCTCGCTTCTCTTACACAGGATTACGACCTGGTCATTGCAGACACGCCTCCCATCCTGCTGGTGACTGACGCTCGCATCCTTTCAGAAAAGTTCGGCGCCACCCTCGCCGTGGTCCGGGCCAAACGCACCACGCGAACCGTTCTCAAGAGCCTCTCCTCGGTTTTGGAAATGAGCGGCTCGCGCGCAGTGGGAATCGTCCTCAACGAAGTAGACACCGGCTCCATCGACTTCTTTGACGCTTATGGTCACGATGGGAAGGGAGAGTATCTCAATGCTTAACACATCGGTTCATCTTCAGCGCTCTGTTCTTCAATCAGTAGCGTCCGGTATCTTCGTAATCCTGCTGATGGTTTCCCCTGTTCGCGAAGCCACCGCACAGCAGGGTGCCGCAGTGGCTTCTGCCCCCGTCAACGGCGCGCGGGCCCTGTCCAGCGCCGCGCCCCAGGCCGCGCTGGGCGCCGTTCCCGAAGATTTTGCCGGGCTTAAGCTTGCACCAGGATTTCTGCTGAACGTCCAGGTGTTCGATGAGCAAGACCTGTCGGCGCATGTGCGGGTCGACAACGATGGCAATGTCAACCTGCCATTTCTCAAGCCCTTTCATGTCGCCGGCAGCACCGTTGCCGAGACCCGGCAAAAGGTTCAGGACAAGCTGCGTACAGAAGGCATCCTGAAAAATCCTCAAGTGACGATCGACGTTGAGCAGTTCGCGACCACGAGCGTGACGGTCATCGGAGAAGTCGCCAGTCCCGGCAAGGTTGAACTTCTTGCGCCCCACAATCTCCTGGATGTAATTGGCATGACCGGCGGGGAAACCTCCATGGCCAGCGACGAAATCGAATTGAAGCACGCTGATGGCTCCGGCATACTGCCGGCCACTTATCGTTACGCTCGCGGAGGAGATGCCGCGGCGATTCGCGACGTTATGGTCCATCCAGGCGATACGGTGATCGTCAAGCGGGCAGGCATCGTGTACGTGCTGGGCGCCGTCAATCGGCCCGGCGGCTATGCGATGCAGGAGAATGGGCAGTTGAATGTCGCCCAGGCCATTTCGCTCGCACAGGGGCTCGTCATGCAGGCCAAGGTCAATGGTTTGCGAGTGGTTCAGCGCGATGCCGATGGCAGGCCGGTTGAGGTGCCCGTCTCTTACAACAGAATCATGGACGGCAAGGAAAAGCCTCTTCAGCTTGCTGCGGGCGACATCGTCTACGTCCCCATCAGCAAGACCAAATCAGTATTGGGCGCGACCACCGGGCTGATCGCTCAGACCGCTGCAGCAACGATCTACACCGCGAAACCGTTCTAGCCGAGTCCGCAGTTGAGTTGTCCGCCGGTCCTGCTTCCAGTGGCAGTGAAGGTTTCCTTCGCGTTCGGGCGGGTGGATAGAGCAACTGCGGGACAGGCAGCATACCGCCGAGCCGGAGAGAAAAACAAATGCAATTAACAATTTTTCCCTGGGATCTGAAGTCATGGCGCGCGGCCTTTCGTGTGACCGGACTGCCCGGAATCGCGCTGTTTGCTCTCCTGCTGGGGGCCATGTTCCAGATTGCCGATACAACTGGTGGGGGCGCCGGGCATAGCAGCGCCAACGCCATTCTGCTCATCCGCACTCCGGCGATTCTCATTGCGTTTCTACTTCTGCTGTTCCGGCCGCGCATCGCGCGCATGCGTGCGTTCGACCTGCGATTCGCCTATGCGCTGTTCGCAATGATGTACTTCGCTTCGGTTCTATGGTCGCAGCAACGAGTGCAGACGGTGGGCAAGGCCGGGGAATTGATGCTGGCCGGAATGGTCTTTTTTGAAGCGACCCGCGACACCAACCCGATCCAGCGCGTAGAGGGATTGCGACGCATCACCTTGCTGGCAATGTCGAGCGTTGGAAGCCTGGCCGTGCTTGGGTTTCTGCTGCATGTGCCGGGCTTCGTTCAACACCGGGCCGGGCTGATCAGCAAATCGACGGCGCAGGCGCCGTTCCTTTCCGGGAACGGTCTTGGCTACGTTGCCAGTGCACTCCTGCTCGTCGTTTTGGCCGAGTGGCAGGCGAAACGGCTCACAGGAAAATCCGCGTGCTGTCAGATATCTTTCGCCCTGGCACTGTTTTCCGTATCCGCCAGCCGGACGTCACTCGGCATCTTGTTGCTAACCATGCTGATGGTTGTTTTCAAACGATCCAAGCTCCTCGCTACGATCGCGGCGACAGTCATCCTGCTGGCAGGAGTGTTGTTCTGGAGCGGCATTCTTAATCGTCTTCAGGGCCACCAGCACTCTTCTGACTTCGTTACTCTCAGCGGACGCACGGTGGTCTGGACGGCGGCGGTTCGTCAGTTTGAGGAGCACCCGCTGATTGGCGTGGGCGGTGGGATCGGCGGCAAAGTCGTCATCGCGCACATCGGCAACACCTCCCTTGAGGAGATGAGTTCGCTGCACAATGGATTTCTCGAATTACTCACCGGGCTTGGCATGACTGGATTTCTCCTGGGAACATACATGCTGATCGCGACCACTCTTCGGGCGTGGACTGCCTGGGACCGCTTTCCCGAGTATGCCGGCACTTACGTCCTCATCATCCACGTCTGGATGACTACCACGATGTCCACCGGCATCCTGGGATGGATGGGATACGAGGAGGCGCTGTTCCTCTGTATCTTGTCGAATATTGACTTGGTCTGCCAGGCTACCAGGACGATAAGCAAGCCTTGGGCGGCTCCAATACGCTGGCCGGCTCAGGCGCTGGTGCCGCGACACAGTTCCGCAGCAGCTGTCACGGAATGATGCGCCCCTTTGTGCCAGCGACCGATATCCACCCGGGAAGCACCGAGCAGAAGGCCCTGCGCGTAGTTTTGCGCCACAGAGCCGCCCGTTTGATACGCAGCTTCGTGAAGTCGCGACGCAATGTGACCGTCTTCGATCAGGTGCTGGTCAGCGGCTCTAACTTTCTCACGGGGGTCATGCTGGTGCGCGCCCTTGGGCTCGCCGAGTTCGGGCGGTTCACGATTGCTTACTCCGTGCTGCTGCTCGCCAATAGCATCCAGTTGAGCTTCATCGCATCCCCGATGATGACGCTGGGCGCTCTCTGCTCGACGCAGATTGAACGGCACCGCTTTGTGCGCGGCATGTTTGGAGCGCAGGCGATCTTCTGCTTTGCCGCGGCAATATTTGCCCTGGCAGGCGCGTGTGCCTCTCAACGGCTTAACCACGGCACTGCATCAGTGAGTTTTGTTTTGCCGTTCACTGTTGCCATCGTCGCATATCTCATGCAGGACTGGCTGCGACGGTACTATTTCACGCTGGGCAGATTCCGGGCCTCGTTGTGCAACGATGCCATTAGCTACGGCGGACAGGTCGCACTGCTTGCTCTGCTATGGACAACGCACCGGCTTACGATGAGCAGCGCGCTATGGTCGGTTGGCCTCACTTCCGGTTTGGCGTTCGTGATCGGATCGACCATCGACCGGCTGAGTTGCACGAAATCTGAGGTGCTGAATTCGTGGCGCCGGTCGCGCGCAGTTTCATTCGATCTCGGAATCTCCAACCAACTCCAGTGGCTGGTCTACCAGGGCGCAATGTTGATCGGCGCCGGCGTAGTAGGTACACAGGCCGCCGGCGGTGTGCGCGCAACCCAGAACATCGTGGGCCCCGTCAACGTTGCCTACCAGGCGCTTGAAAACCTCGTGCCACTGAGGGCCGCCGAGGAGATGCGCCGCGGAGGCATGGAGCGCGCTTCAAGATTCCTTCTTCACTTTGGAACACGGGGATTTATATGCCTGCTCGTTTTCTTCTCTGTCGTGGCGGGGTTTGCTGATCGCTTTCTCGACTTCTTCTATGGGCATCAACTCCACGCTTATGCAGCTGTACTCGACCTTCAGATGCTCTACTTTCTACTCGCATGGCCGCTGCGGCAATTGGCATTCCTATTCCGCACCATCCGGCAAACCAGACCCATCCTGCATAGTTCCATAACGGCTGCTGCAGTCAGCCTAGGTCTGGTCTTTCCCTGCGTAATCCGCTACGGCGCTTTGGGAATCATGCTTGCGGCAGTCTCCGGGCAAGTCGCCAGCCTGATCCACCTTTCCATGGCATGGGTCGGCCTGCGAGCGACGCACAATCGCGCCCAGCTTGCTGCTTGATAGCCGAGTTTTCGCGAGGCCGGAAGTCAGGTTGCGTTTTGCATGAGCCATTGCCGAACTATGAGCGCCACAAATCGAGGATTGTGTTTGATGTATCGCCCTGCCAGGCGACGCGGCTCCGATGCCAAGCGAAACAGCCACTCCAGCCCGCAGCTCATCATCCATCGCGGCGCCTGCGGCTTGGTGCCGGCAAGAAAATCAAATGCCGCGCCGACCCCCAGCAACACCGCGGGTATCCGTTCGCGATGCTCAACCATCCAACGCTCCTGCTTGGGACACCCAAGCCCCACAAAGATGAACCGCGCGCCCGACGCGTTGATCTCGTCGACTATCGCGTCGTCTTCCTCCCGCGAGAGCCGACGGAAGGGTGGAGCACAAGCGTATGGGATCTGTATGCCGGGGTAATTGGTTCTTACACGCCTGACGAGAAGTTCGAGCGTTGACTCGCTACCACCATAGAATCCCACAGGAATTTGGCGTTCCTGCGCCGCCTTCAGAAGATAAACCGTTGCATCCGGGCCGTACACGCGGCTAGCCTTCCCATGCCCCAACATCCGCATCGCCCAAACAACCGGCATCCCGTCAGGATTCACCATGTCCAGTGAGTTAAGTTGGGCACGGTAGCCATCTTCGTCGTGCGCTTCCATCAGCATGTGGACTGCGGCGAATGTTAGGCAGTGAGAGGCGCCGTCATCGGCCCACTCAACACACTTGTGGACGACTTCGCCATAGCTGCTTGTGGCTATGTTCAGGCGCAGAATTTCAGGCATGGGAGTCTACCCTTGGGGAGTCTCCATTGTCCTTCGCTTCTTTCCCGCGCAACAATCCTACGAACGTGTCATGCGTGTTAGCGCCCGAACAGTAGTTCAGCCAACTCCGTAGAAGGCGGCGCAGTTCATGCCCAGGACGATTTCGCTGCTCTTCTGCGTCAAGTCGCGATACGTAGTCGAACACAATGCCCATCGTGGATTGGTAATCGGCTGCCAGCGTGCACACCGGCCAGTCAGATCCGATCATGATTCGTCCTGTGCCGAACGCGTCAAACACCACATCGAGAAAAGGCCTGAAGTCTTCGGGCTTCCATTGCTTCCAGTCTGCTTCTGTCACCATTCCTGAAACCTTGCAAAAGACATTCGGGAATTTCGCCAGGGAGCGCAGGCCTGTCTCCCAGCCCGCGAGTTCCCCGCTACCGATCGGCGGCTTGGCGATATGATCAAGCACAAACCGTTGTCGTGGAAACTTCTGCACTAACGTGGTCGCCGCGGGCAGTTGTCGAGGATAAATGAGAACGTCATAAGCGAGTTCGAACTTCGCAAGGCGCGCGATTCCACTCTGAAAGTCGTCCCGCAACATGAAATTGTCATCGGGTTCATCCTGGACCACATGGCGCACTCCAACAAGTCGCGGATTGCCGGCGAATTGCTCAAGTTGCGAAGGCAGTTCCGGTGAACAGAGGTCGACCCACCCCACGACCCCGCGTACAAATTCATTCTCTGCGGCCAATTCAAGCAGCCATCGGGTTTCTTGGAGGCTCTGCCGGGCCTGCACCGCAATGCACCCGTCGAACCCCGCGGCCTTCATCAGGGGCCTCAGGTCAGACGGCAAGAAATCTCTCTTGAGCGCCGCCATCTCATCGGTCATCCAGATATGCTCGCTGGGGCTGTATCGCCAGAAATGCTGGTGTGCGTCATAGCGCATATGTGCCTCGTTTACCGGGTGCGATCGGACTCCGCCCGAATTTCAATTCGGCATGCAGCCGCGCCCGCAATTATAGTGCTTCTATGCGTTTACAACTCCCGGGCATGTTGCTTGCCCTGTCATCATGCGCCGCTCTCCTGTTCGCTGCCGAAACCGACTCCAAGCCCGCCATCACGCTCGATGAGTTCATGAACGCCACATCCATCTCTGAGGCGAGGCTGTCGCCGGATGGGGCCGCGGCGGTCATCGCCACCGAATCGCCTGACTGGAAGAACAATGCATTTCGGCACGACCTGTGGCTTTGGAATGCCTCCGCGGGCCTGCGCCCCCTCACCCATTCCGGCAGTGAAGAAAATCCGCAGTGGAGCCCCGACAGCAAATGGATCGCTTTCGTCAGCGATCGCGCCCTTCCCGGGCAGGACACCAACGCCGAAGGCGAACCCTCCGACGAGTCAGACAAGACCAGCCGCATCTGGATCATCCCGGTGAATGGAGGCGAGGCCACCCCCCTCTATACCGAGAAGCTGGATGTGCATGCCTTCGCATGGTCCAGCGACGCGAAATCAATCCTTTACACCGTGACCGCGCCTTTGAGCCACGAAGAGGAAGAGACGAAGAAGGATGACTGGAAGGATGTGATCCGCTGGCGCGAGCAGCATCGCGGCGACCTGCTCCTCAAACAGGATGTAGCGCCCGCAATCGAGCATGCCCTGGCCGTTCCGCTGCCCCATTCGCCCGAAGCTAAGAAACCCTCCGACGACGATAAGAAGAAGGACAATCCTGTACTTCCGCCTTCCGCGACCGTGCTGGCGCGCAGCAGCCTCGGCATCGGAGAAGTCGCTCCTTCCCCCGATGGAACGCAGGTTGCGTTTGCCACCGAGCCTGTGCACAAACGCATGGAGAATCCATCGCAATACGAGATCTTCCTGGTTTCCACTTCAGGCGGAGAAGCCCGCCAAATCACGCACGACAACGCGGTGGAGACCGAGCTTACATGGTCACCCGACGGGCATTGGCTTCACTTCGCCGTACAGGCGGCGGCAGGTTCGCTCGAGGGGAAATACCGCGACGTCCAGGGAAGGCTGTATCGTCTCGATCCCGCCAGTGGCAAAGTGGAGCGGCTCGGCGCCTCGTTCATAGGCTCGTTCGAGCAATTTGCCTTGTTGCCTGACGGCCGCGAACTCGCAACCGGACTCAAAGGGACAGACCAGCAACTCTACCTGATCGAGGGAGACAGGAGTACTCTTCTTCCGGGTCTGAGCGGCGGCTATACCGGCCTGCGCGTGGGACGCGCGAACAATACCATCCTCCTCCGTCATTCCTCGATCAACGACCCTACCCAGGTTTACATTGCAGGCGATCCTCTCCATCCCGATCACCTCACTCCGATCACCAGCTTCAACCCGATCTTTGCCCAGCGAGCTCAACCTGAATGGCAGCCATACACATGGAAGTCAGATGACGGCCGAGCCGTGGAAGGCGTATTGATCTTCCCCCCGGGCAAGAAGAACGAGAAGCACCTTCGCATGCTTACGTTCATCCACGGCGGCCCGGCCGACGCAGACGGCAACCGGTTCGGCGCCGACTGGTATGACTGGGCAACTCTCGCCGCGGCCAACGGGTGGCTGGTGTTTCGTCCCAACTACCGCGGTTCTTCCGGATACGGCGACGATTTCATGCTCGAGATCGCGCCCCACCTGGTGTCAAAGCCCGGCCGCGACATCCTCACCGGCGTCGATGCGCTGGTCAAGGATGGATATGCCGATGCCGATCACCTGGCCATCGGCGGATACAGCTATGGAGGTTACATGACCAACTGGCTGATCACACAAACCACCCGTTTCAGGTCAGCGGTGACCGGCGCCGGCGCCGTTGAACATGCCGCCAACTGGGGCAATGATGACGAAACGTGGGACGACGCCTGGTACCTGGGGGGACAGCCCTGGCAAAATCCGGAACTCTACCAGAGCGAGGCCGCACTGTTCCGCTTCGACAAGGTCAAGACTCCCACCCATTTGGTTCAGGGCGGAGCCGACGTCCGCGTCAGTTACCTGGAGGGCGTCACCATGGAACGCGCCATGGACCAGTTGGGCATTCCGCACTCTTTCCTGGTCTTCCCCGGGGAAGGCCACGGCCTCGACAAGAACCCCTGGCACGGGTACATCAAGGTACGCGAGGAATTGAAGTGGCTGGACAAATATGATGGGAAGTAACCTTACGTATCCACTTGCGATGCGTCTTGAGCTTTACGGAAGCCTGGCACGGCTCCGGCGCATCATGTATTGAGCAGAGATATTCAGCGCTGATGAATCCCACCACTACCGCAACCCGGCAGTCGACGTTCCAGGAAACGCTCGTGAGCGCCCGCCGGACCATGGTGCTGAGCGAGATTCTCAAGCTGGCAATCGACAGTTTCCGCGCCAGCAAACTGCGCTTTGCGCTGACTGCCCTAGGCATGGTCATCGGCACAGCCTCGGTCATCCTGGTGGTCACCATCGGATTGACCGGCAAGCAATTCGTACGCAACGAAATTCAGAAGATCGGCACCAACGAAGTGGAAGTCGAGTACGCGGGCGGATCGGCTTCCGGCTCAGACCGCGTGCTGTTCAACGATTCCCTCACCCGGGATGATGAAAAGGCCGTACTGGCGCAGGTTCCAAGCGTCCTTTATTCATCGCCGATCCTGGAAATGCACAACCAAATCAGCTTTGGCGGCGGGGTCGTGAAAGATACCCTCGTCATGGGCGTCAGTTCACAATATCGCGACGTCCGCAACCTGCTCGTTCTCGCCGGCAGATTTCTCGATGAAGAAGACGAGGCAGCTCACATAAAATGCGCTGTGGTCACCGTGCCGTTTGCCCGCGAGATGTTCGGCAGCTCCGAAGATGCAATCGGCCAGAGTTTTCAGATCGCGGGAGTTCCCTTCACCATCGTCGGGACATTTAAAGAGAGCGTTGACACCTTCGGACAATCCGAGATCACCGATAACACCATCCTCATCCCTTATTCCGTGGCTCGCTACTTTACCGGCACTGACGCCGTGAAGACGCTTTATTTTTCGATCCGCAGCATGGACGAGGTTCCCGACGCGACGAAGGAAATCGTTCGCGTCATCAGTTCGCGCCACAAACCCAATTCGGTCTACAAAGCGCAGAATCTGAAAGATCTGCTGGTCACGGCGGACAGGATCTCCAACGGTCTGACCGCAGTCCTGGTCCTGGTTGCGGCCGTAACCCTAGCCGTGGGTGGAGTGGGCATCATGAACATCATGCTCGCCACGGTGCGCTCCCGAATCCGGGAAATCGGCATTCGCAAGGCGCTCGGCGCCACCTACCGTGAGATTCAATTGCAATTTCTAGCCGAGGCGGTCATCATTTCGCTCGCCGGAGGAGTCGTGGGCGTGATCGTCGGCCTGACCGTTCCCCTTTCGATTCACTTCCTGACGGACTATCCGCTCCCCATTTCCGGATGGTCCATCCTGATCGCACTTGCGGCTGCTACCATCGTCGGCATTATTTTCGGGACCGTGCCCGCGACCCGCGCCGCGCAGATGGACCCCGTCGAGTCCCTTAAATATGAGTAGCCTGCATGAATGATCAGGACCGCTCGCCCGAGCACGACGAAACCCAAGACGAGGAGCACGCGACCGGTAAAATAAACCTCACCCTGATCTATGGCGTCATGTTGCTTGCACTGCTGGTCGCGATCGGGTTTGCCGTTTTGATCGTCCTGCCGTTCTACCATCGCCGTTGATCACATTGCGTCGTAGATCCGCGATTCTGACGCCTGGAGGAATCCCAATGCCCAGCCAAGAGGAGAAGGCCGTAAGGTTCCGTGCCCTTCATGACCGGCCCGAACCATTCGTGGTAGCCAACCCATGGGACGCCGGAACCGCGCGCATTCTGACCGGCCTCGGATTCGAAGCGCTTTCAACCACCAGTGCCGGATTGGCATTTACACTTGGCCGGCGCGACGGAACCGCCGGTGTGAGCCGGGATGAAGCTCTCGCCAATGCCAGGGCAATCGTTGACGCGACTTCCTTGCCGGTGGCAGCTGACCTGGAGAACGGGTACGGCCACAGCCCGGAAGCCTGCGCCGAGACCATCACACTTGCTGCGACGATCGCCGGCCTGGTGGGCGGTTCCATCGAGGACGCGACAGCCGATGCGGTCGGGGCCGATCTACGATTTTGAACACGCCGTGGAGCGGGTCGCGGCTGCAGCCTCGGCCGCGCGCAGTTTGCCGTTCCCATTCATGTTTGTCGCTCGCGCAGAAAATTATCTGCACGGCCGCCCCGACCTGGACGACACCATTCGCCGTCTCCAGGCTTATGAAGCTGCCGGAGCCGAAGTTCTCTACGCGCCCGGAATCACCGCTCCGGAAGAAATCCGTACCGTTTGCTCCTCGGTCAGCAAGCCGGTGAATGTCCTGATGGGCATGAAAGGCGCACCTAGGCTCTCCGTTAAAGAACTCGGGGAACTGGGAGTTCGGCGCATCAGCATCGGCTCCGGATTCGCCCGGGCCGCGATGACTGCCTTTTTATCCGCCGCACGGGAAGTTCGAACTCGGGGAACATTCGAATTCAGCGAAGACGCCCTCTACATGTCGGAGATTTCGGATCTTTTCGTCTGATTTGCGCTTCGCTGTCGCGCAGCAGTCGGCTTACGTTACACGCTGATCGTCGATGAGGATAGGAATCCCATCCACAATGGCATAGATTCGCCCGCACTCCTCGCACCGGAGGCTCTCTGCGACGAGAAGCAGAACCCCAAGGCACGCGGGACATGCCAATTGATCGATGATGGCTGGAACAGCGGAAAGATTCTCGGGAAAAGGCATCGGCGCGGACTACTGAATCGTCGCGTCAGGATTGGCGCCCGAGCCATTCGCGGCCCGTTGAGGACGGCCGGCAAACTCCTGCTCGATGCGCTCGTTCGTCCCCGCCTTGGCGAATTCATACGCTACCCGGATGCCGTTATAGATCGCATTGTCGTTGGACGAACCGTGGCCGATAATGCAGACGCCGCGAACTCCCAGCAGCGGCGCTCCGCCATATTCGGTGTAATCGAGACGCCGGCGAAACTCGTTAAACGCCTGCCTGGAAAGCAGCGCGCCAACTTTTGCCGTAACTGTTCGGGTAAGGGATTCGCGCAGCACGTCGCGCACAAAACGGCCAATCCCCTCGCTTGTTTTCAGGGCAACGTTCCCCACGAAGCCATCACACACGATCACGTCGGCATGGCCATTGAAGATGTCCCGCCCTTCCACGTTTCCGATGAAACGAATGGGCAGCGACTTGAGCAGAGGCAGCGCTTCGCGCGTCAGATCGTTGCCCTTGCTCTCCTCTTCGCCGATGGAAAGCAGGCCGACCCGGGGTTCCTTCACCTTCAGCACGCTCCGGGCGTACATCTCACCCATCACCGCGAACTGTTCCAGATTGTGGGCCTTGCAGTCCACGTTCGCACCCACGTCCAGCAGCACGCACGGAGTTCCGGTCGAGGTCGGCATGACCGTGGCCAGCGCCGGGCGATCGACCCCCGGCAGCGCTCCCAGCACCATCTTGGCCGTGGCCATCGCCGCCCCGGTATTGCCGGCGGTGACGAAGCCCGCGCACTTCCGTTCGCGCACCAGTTTCAACCCCACCCGCATGGAGCTGTCCTTCTTGGTGCGAACGGCATGGGCTGCCTTTTCCTCCATGCCGATGCGTTCCGAGGCATGGTGGATCACGATAGGCAGGTCTTCGTTCTCGAGGTGCTCGTCGAGCAGGTCGCGCAGTTCAGGCTCGGGCCCAATCAAATGCACGCGAACGGGCAAAGCCCTGCACCCAAGAATCGCTCCGCGAATCTCCGGCTCAGGGGCTTTGTCCGATCCGACTGCGTCCAGCGCGATGTCGATCAGCATATTGGGCGCCTCAGTTTACTTGGCGGCTTCTTTGATGTCCAGAACGGCGCGACCCTTGTACGCTCCGCACTTGGGGCAGGCACGATGAGGAAGCTTCTTCTCGTGGCAATTGGGGCACTCGGAAAGACCGGTCGCGGTCAAGAAGTCATGGGCGCGGCGGTTGGCGGTGCGGCGCGTTGAGTGGCGCCTTTTCGGATTCGGCATGGTGCAATTCCTTTCGTGTCATCACTCAATGCTTGCGGCCCAGTCGAAAGCTGACCGCAATCGGCCAACAGCGCCATCCGGCACGAGTGAATTCACCCTGATTCTCTCGGGATCCATTCATCAGGACTTGATCCGGCCGCGCAGCCCCGACAGCGCCTCCCAGCGGGGGTCGCTGGGACCCTCATCGCAGGAGCAAGACTGGCTGTTGCGGTTCTGGCCGCAGCGCGGGCAAAGTCCTTTACAATCAGGCTTGCACAGCGTCCTGACCGGCAGGGCCAAAAGCACCTGCTCCCGCAGCACATCCTCAAGCAGCAGACTGTCTTTTTGATAATAACCGATTTCTGTTTCAGGCGCTGAGATGGATCGCTCCGGCATGCCTGCATCGGCCCCGATGGGGCGGAATATCAGATCGAACTCTCCGGCCAGCGGCACTTCCACCGGCTCCACGCAACGGGCGCACGGCTGCTCAAAATTCCCCGAATATTGCCCCTTCAGCCGAATGTCGGCAACAATATCCCGCGGGCCACGGTGTTCATGGATCACTTCGGCCCGCCCCGACGTCGTCAGCGGTCCGGATTGGTCGGCTTCCTCTCCGTAATCGATTGCCCCCGGCTTGAATTGCAGATCGAAGTCGATCGGCTCGCGCTCGAGCTCGCTTACCTTGAATTCCATGATTACGAGCCTAAGGCGCACGCCTCTGCGCGTCAATGCAAACGCCTTAACCCGACTTGGCGTGCCGATTCAGCGTGGAAGCACTTCGAACTGCTCCACCGCAATCTTCGGACCGGTCATCGACTGCTCACCATCCGGAAAAAGGATCACCGTGATTTCATCGAATTTGCGAATTGCCGCCCGCGGAGGTATCGCGAAGCGGAGCGTTTCAAAAACCGGCGCTGTCTTCATCGAGAAACGCCCCGGTTGGCTGCTCTCGATTACCTGCTTCCCGAGGTACAGCTTTGCCCTCGAAGGATAGCCGGAATCGGCCAGTTGCACCGCGAGTGCCATGGAGCGGGGCACGTTGTCCTTATTCTCGATGGAGACATCGAGCTCACGGCATCGCGACAGGCGAACCGGCGCAATCAACCGCTGGTGTGCTTCCATCATCAGTGGGAAATCGTTGTTCGCGTGAATATTCACCGTGAGGGGAGTTCCATGTGCCTGGTGAGCGGTCCGGCTGGGGCGCTCTTCGGGAGGCTGGAAGTACCAATAGTTGCCGTCAAAGCGGATCACAAGCGGCCTCGAACGCTCCGGGCCCAGCAAGTTGGTTGGCGACGGCAGCGGAGGAATGATCTGCTTCCTGGGCAGCAGCGGCCACAGGATGATGCTTTCGTATCCCCCCGGACCGGCGGAGCGCGCGCCACGGACTTCCCTGGCCCGAACCCCGGAACCGTCGCTCGAATCGGCGTAAGCGGAATCGCCGCCTCTCTCCCGCCGCGCCACCCCCAGCAGCAGCGCCCACGCCGTAACCAGGATAGCGGGAACCGCTGCCCGTGCCAGCCCCCACCCCGCCCGCCGCCTCACATTCACGGCTGCGTCGGGGCTTCGCGGCAGTTTCCATTTCCAGGTAAACAGAAACGTGCTGACCGCCAGCAATGCGGCCGCGGTCAGATTCGATCGGTCGCGCACCGCGTAGGCCGCCGCATAGATACAGCCCGAAATGACATACCCGTGCACTTCGCGAACCGGCTTTGCCAGCGTGGCGCCAAACAGCCCTCCCTCCACCAGGGGGCGCGCCTCCGGCTCCCGGCCGGGAGGAATCGCCTGGCGCAGACCGAAGGCGATGAGCGCCCCCGCCAGTCCGCCGATTAGCGCCGTCCCGGCCGAGTCCTGCGCCGACAGAAGAACCGCTGCCGGGACCCAAGCCCACCCGGCTGCGCAAAGCAGCGCAAACAGCTCAAACGAAATTGGCGGGTTCAGCCGAAAAGGGCTGCCCGATCGACGCCAGTAAAAATACGCGCCCGCTACACCGGCCATGACCCCCAGTGCAACGTAGGCAGCTGCGCGGACCAGGGTGCCACTTATCGACGGCGCCCGGGAATCCGGTAACTTGCACAACAACACTGCCACGATGACGGAATTCAACAGGCCGGCACTCACAAAGAAGCCGATGAATCCGCCAATGCCCGAAGGGTCAAGTTGAGGCTCGCGAAATTCACTGAGAGATCGCGCAGGGATCGCCTGGGCCTCCGGCTCTGATCCGGGAGTGAGTCCCCGTTTCGGTTTCCAGAATGAACCCAGCATGAAGGCGAATCCTGGCCACGCTTGCACCGCAATCAATCCATTCTCGCGCGCGTCCGGGCATTCCGCGCCGATTTATTCTTTTGACGGCTGGGGACCGAGCTCGCTCGCGGTCTCGACAAAAAAGGCATCCTGCCTAACCCTGACTCCATCAACTTCTGAGCCACCGCCAATCAATTTGCAAGGAGGGTATCAAAGTGCCTCTTCCTCAAGACGAACGCATCGTCGCTCTCGCCAACGATCTGATCCGCCAGTTCGATCAGCTCTTCGGCCTCCACCCCGGGTTCCGCCCCGCTCACGCCAAAGGCCTCATGCTCACGGGGACCTTTACCCCGTCTCCCTCGGCGGGTGAATTGACCAAGGCCCCGCACGCGCTGCGCACCTCCACCCCGGTCACGGTGCGCTTCTCAAACTCCACCGGGATTCCCGAAATTCCGGATAACCTTCCCGATGCCAACCCGCGGGGCTTCGCCATCCGTTTCAATCTCGCCGAACACGTGCACTCCGACATCGTGAGCCACTCCACGGACGGCTTCCCGACCCGTGATGGCTATCAATTTCTCGAATTCCTGGCTGCCGCCGCTGCCAGCGGTCCCGACGTTCCGGAACCCAAACCCATTCAGAAGTTCCTCGCCGCGCATCCTGCGGCTCTGGCATTCGTGCAAGCTCCCAAGCCCTTTCCCTCGAGCCTCGCGCGGGAGACTTATTTCGGCGTCACCGCGTTTGCCTTTACCAATGGCGCCGGCCGGACTCGTTTCGGCCGCTACCGGATCGTTCCAGAACAGGGCAACGACTATCTGTCCGATGCCCAGGTTGCGGAGCTGACCCCCAATTACCACTACGAAGAAATCGCCAGGCGAGTCGAAAAAGAACCAGTCCGATTTCGCATTCGAGTGCAAGTGGCCGCGGAGGACGACACCACCGACGACGCTACCGTGCACTGGCCGGAAACCCGCGAGCACGTGCAACTCGGCACGTTGGAACTGACGCAGGTCGTTCACGACTCGGTCGTCCAACAGAAACACATCATCTTCGACCCCATTCCCCGGGTCGAAGGCATCGCGCCTTCCGGCGATCCCCTGCTCGAACTCCGGGCCGCCGCGTATCTTCTGGCCGGGCGTCGTCGACGGACCGCTCAGGCTTGAGCAATTTCGGCGGCGCTGAAACAAGGCGCTCGGTCTCGCTGGCTCAATCAGTGGGAAAGCGCCTTTGCTTTTCCGACAACCCCCTCCGGGCGCGACTCCTGCCGGCTGTGGATCTCATCGACACAGCGTTAGCCAGGCGTAACCTATTGACATTGCTGGTTTTATTTGATATAATACTAAAGCGGCTTCAGCGCTGGCCCTCTCCGTGGGGTGGCGCATTTTCCATCTGCCGCGAGGAGGATTCATGACCCAGCCGTCCCCGGAAATTCACCGCTTCTTTCAAGCCTTCGAACAAGCCAGCGACAACGGCGACATTCCCGCCCTGCTCCCTCTGTTTGCCGAAACCTTCGCCGCCGCCAGCCCTCAAAGCGTACAGTGTGTCCGCGCGGCCGACTTCGCCCTCGCCCTGCCCCGGCGAAAACAGTTCTTTGACAGCCTGGGCTGCAAATCCACGACTCTCGTCGGCCTCGAAGAGATCCGCCTCGGCGGCAGCTTCGTCATGGCTAAGACGCGCTGGCGCATGACATTCGAGCAGCCCGGCCGTGGCACCGCCAAGGAAGCTTTCGCCGACTCGGTATTCATCGTCGACAGCTCCAGCGACCAAATCAGGATCGTGTTTTACCTCTCCATCCAGGACCACCTGACGATGCTTCGCCAGCATGGAATTCTCCCGAACTAGACGGGCAGGGGTGCACCCATCGCTGCGATGCGTGCACCCCCCGACGCTCGGCCATGGAGGAGTCCATTCACAATCAATGAGCCGTCAGTTGATCGAATTCGTTGGGACCTGCGCCAGCACCGGAGCCGAGATCGGAGCGTGGAGATAGTGGCTGGCAAACTCGAGAAAAGCCGGCCAGTTTGGCGCCGGTGTATGCCCCTCGTTGTGCTGCCGGAATGCGAGGTCGCCACTGACGACAGCTGTGCCCGGCGGCGGGTAGACGGTGGTGCCCAGGTCCTGTTTGCCCAGCAACTGATAAACCGGCCCGGCGGCCACCTCGGCCAGAAACATGCCTTTCGAATCAGCCCAACCGTCTCCGCGCGGATCAGCATAGCCGTCGCCCACGTTCGCGCCCCCTCCGATAAACAGCGGGCGAGGAGCACACAGTGCGATCAGTTCGTGATTGTCGATCGGCAGGTCCGCCGGAGTCCGCGGACCTGCATAACGCAGATAGTTACCGGCCATCCAGTGATACAGCGCCGGACCCGCCAGGTTGGTCATCTGCTCCCCGTAAATGTGCCGGTACAGCTTGGCTCCGCCCTCGCCCGATGAGCTGACGTACCCGATCGCAAAGCGCGGATCGTAGGCCATCGCCACCAGTGCGGTCTTGCCGAAGCGCGAATGGCCCGCTATCCCCACCTGGTTTGGGTCCACCGCTCCGTCGGAGGCCAGATAGTCGAGCGCCCGGCTGGCTCCCCAGGCCCATGCCCGCAGCGCCCCCCAGTCATCGGTCCCGCGTGGCTGGCCCTTGTTCATCAGGCCGATGATGCCTTCGGTCAACCCCGCACCGTCATCTGCCTGGAAACTGGTCGGCGAGAGCATTGCGAAGCCCCAGCCCTTTTTGAGAACCAGTCTCCAGTCCACCCCGTAGTGGCCGCTGGCGGCCGAGGCCGCCGCCGGGACCGAACGGGCCAGCGCATCTTCGTAATCCTTGCGAAAGGCCAGTTCCATAATCGCCGGAACCGGTCCAGCCGCCTTGGCGGGCGTGATCAGGATCATGTCGATCGTGACGCTTATCGATGGGTCGGAGGAATTGTCTACGTGGCCCAGCAGTCGCTTGGTCATGACCGACACCCCGTCAACCTGCTCCGGGTCCGCACTCACCGTCTGCCAGGTGACCTGGGGCAGATTCCCTGGCGCCTTTCCCCAGATCTCATGTTCAAAATCGGCAACGATTTCGGGACGGCGCTGATTGAACCACTGCTCCACGGAACTGACCCGCTGGCCGTTCTTGAGTCGCAGCGGATCCGGCAGCGTCGGATACACGTCCGCCTTGGCTTCGTCATAGTTGGTTGAGTTGGGCGATTTGGGGTCGCCGTCCGGCCTTGGCCGAAGCTCGGATTCCCTAAGGCCAAGCAGTGCGAGAGTTCTCTCGCGATCCTGCTCCGCGGTCAGGTGCACCGGCGCCGGATCCACTCCGGAACCGGCGGCGCTTCCATGCGGCGCGGCATCGCTTGCAGGAGCATGAAGATACCGGCTCGCAAACGTGATGAAGGTTGGCCAGTTCGGCCCCGGCGTGTGCCCGCCCGAATGCTGGCGGAAGGCGATGTCGCCCTCGATCAGCGAAGTCTCCATGGGCGGAAACTCGGTGGTGCCCATGTCCCTCTTGCCGACGAGGCGATAAACCGGTCCAGCCGCCGCGGCTGCCAGAAACATCCCCTTGGGATCGATCCAGCCATCGCCTCCCGTATCCGATCCTCCGGAGATGAACACCGGCCGCGGCGCGCACAAAGCGATCAGCTCGTGGTTGTCGACGGGCATATCGCCCGGCGTGAGCGGACCGGCATACTTCAGGAAATTTCCGGCCATCCAGTGGTATTCATTGGCAGCGGCGACGTTAGTGACCTGTTCTCCGTAAACATGCCGATAGAGCTTGGCTCCGCCCTCGCCCGACGAGCTTACGTACGCTATCGCAAAGCGCGGATCGTATGCCATCGCAACCAGGGTCGCCTTGCCATAGCGGGAATGGCCCTCAATGCCAATCTGTTTCGAATCCACGGCCTTGTCGCTGGCGAAGTAGTCAAGGCAGCGGCTCGCTCCCCAGGCCCAGGCCTTCAGCGTGCCCCAGTCGTCCAGCTTCCGCGGCTGCCCCTTGTTGACCAGGCCGATGATCCCCTCCGTCAAGCCCGCTCCGTTGTCGGGCTGGACGCTGGTCGGAATGTATTCGGCGTAACCCCATCCCTTGGCCAGCACCTGCTGTTGCCACGTCGGCCCGTCACCCGGCTTGGGCGCGAACTGGGGGAAGCGCTTCGCCAATTGCGCCATGAACTCCTTGCTGAAGCCGAGTTCCACAATCACCGGCACCGGCCCCCTGGCACTGGCCGGCGTCGTCAGAGTCAGGTCAATGTTCACGCTGATTTTCGGGTCAGCGGAATTGTCCACGTGCCCGGCCAGCGTTTTGGTGACGACCGGTACGTCGCCGTTCTTCTCCTGAACCGTGCTCTTGACCTCCCACGTGACCCCGGGCAACTGGGACGGTGTGCGGCCCAGGATCTCTCGATCGAACATCTCCACAATTTGGGGCCGCCGCTCGTCCCACCAGCTCCGGGCCGTTGTAACGCGCTGTCCGTTGTTCAGGACCAGAGCGTCCGGGAGATTGGGGTAGATATCTGCCTTGGATTCGTCATAGTTGGCCGCGTGGGGCGATTTCGGGTCGCTGTCCACCCCCGGTCGAAGTTCCTTGATGCCCAGCTGGTCCATCACCCGCTGACGATCCTTCTCCGACGCCGCCTGGATTGCCAACATCTCCGGAGTTGGCGTAAAAGCGGGACGTGGCGCCGGGGCGGGTGCGGGGGTAGAGCCCGGCGCCGGTGACTGCTGCTGTCCTCCGCATGGCGAGGTTAATGGACACAACACAATCGCGATCAGGAAGCGGCCGAGAATAAGAGAGCGGGATGGCATCGGTACACCTTCAGCCCTGCCAGGCAGGCGGGGCAAGAATATCGATTTACCCCAACCCTGACAAGACGGCCCTTTGCCCACTGTTCATGGCCGCGCCGCAGCCTTGAGCCATGTGCCGCGGCCCAGCGGGGAACGGAAGCTGTAAATGAATCCGCCCAGAATCTGCTCTCGCGGCGAGCCCGCGGTTACGGCCCGCGCATATCCCGCGTTCAAAGCCAGCGCCGGCCGCAGGCTCCAGGCCGCGCCCACCAGCACCGCGGCGTAGCGCTGGCTGGTGGCCGGTTGCGTTCCTCCGTAGGACTCAAGCGCCCCAAGCAGCTTCCGGGAAACCGGGCGGGTCACCGCCATTCCCAGTTGCACGGCTCCGTCCCGCCTCCCAGGTCCTCCGGTCAGTGAGCCGGCGGCGTTGAAATCAACGTGCGTAGTGCCCAGATCACGGCTCGCGATAAGCGTGAGCAGTTCGTCATAGTAGCCCGAGCCCAGCTGCTTCGCCGGATTTGCGGTCGGGATCTTGATCGCAAAGTCCACGGCCAGGTCGGGCCCCCTCGATCCCTGATCCCGAAACCTGTAGCAGGCTCCCAGCCACTGATCCGTCGTGCCGCTCACAGCCGGCTTTCCCGCCACCGTCTGACGCGCTCGCCCGGGTAGGCCCCAGCGAAGTTCCAGGCGCGGAGTGACACCGTACCTGGCCAGACTGGAGATAGTGGATTGGTGCACACCGCCGCCCATGTCTTGAATGGAAAACAGCTGATCCGTTTCAAGCGCGCCGCAAGGCGTGGTCGAGGCTGGAGTATCCCATATCGGGATAGCAGCGTTGTTTTCCAGCCCTGACCCATCGCAACCGGACGTCTTGACCGGAAAACCCGGTTCGGTCGGCGTGCGCTCACTTTTCTCGATCGCACTGACCGCGGCGCCAGGGCCTCGATCGCTGACTTCTTCCGCGACCAGCCATTCACTGGCACAGACCGCAATCACGAGTAACGTTATACCGGACTTGAACTTCATCTCATGTGCCCGGCGCCGATTCGAGCGCCGCCCTGTCCGGTTAATCGACCTCACATGAGAATTTCTTCATATTTGCATCCGCCCAAATCGCCTTCGACCTGTGACGCCGGTAACGTGAGCCCGGTCGCGCGCCGGGAGCGCCTTCCGAAACGATCCCCTCCGCCATCGCTCCTCCGGTCAAGATTCACGACTTCGCGCCGATGAACGGGATGTCTGGCGATCTATGGCAGCAGCAACCGGCGCGGCTCATGGATTCTCTCGCACAGGGGCGGATCCCGGACTTGAAAGGAACATGACAATGTCTTTAGCGCGCAATATGCCTCTCGGGCGCAAGTTTGCGGTGGCTTTCGGGCTGGTTTGCAGTCTCTGCGTAGGGTGGGGAACCTACAACTTTTTCAACTTCCGGAACTCCGCACGTCTCGGTGGCGAAGTCAGTGAGGACAGCCTCCCTTCCATCCTGCACCTCGCTAACATGCGGGCGGCTATTTATTCGCTCCGGCTGCAGGATCTGGATCTCCTGCTTTGCCAGGCTCCGGCCTGCACCGCCCAGCATCAGCAATCACGCAAGGAAGCCATCGCGCGATTCGACGCAGCCGAAGCTAAATATCAGAATCTGATTGACCCCGGAGAAGAGCGCGAGATGCACGACAAATTGGTGTCGGTGGCTCGCCAATATCGGGATATCAGTGAAAGGGGAGCGAACTTTGTTTCTGCCGGCAAAATGGGTGACGCGCTTGATCTGATAGCATCGGGCGCGACCTCGGATCTGTTCGAAACCAATATCGCGGCCATTCAAAAGATCCTGGAATACAACGAACAACAAGGCATCGAAAGCGCGGAGCGATCTGCCTCCGACAGCCGCCGAAGTCAATGGATTGCCATCGCGTTCACGGCATTGATCGCTGCCTTGTGCGCGATGATCGGGTTTGGCCTGACGCACGTTACCGTCCCGCGCATCCGGATTGCCAAAGCGGCCCTTGAACAGCTCGCGGCCAAGGACCTCACTGCCCACGTCACGGTTACCGGGACCGACGAGATCGGCCAAATGGGCGAAGCGCTGAACGCATGCGTAGAGGCCATCGGCAGCGTGGTCGAGTCGGTAGCCAAGGGCGCCGAAACCCTGTCCGCCGCCACCACTGAAATCAGCGCCCGGGCAGTTCAGACGGCGGCCAACGCCAATACCCAGTCGAGCCGGACCAACCAGATTGCCGCCGCGGCGCAGGAGATGACCGCGACCATCGGCGAGATAAGCGGCAACGCCGAGAGCGCGGCCAATGCCAGCCGGATCTCCGCGCAGACCGCCGATCAGGGGGGCGCCGTCATGCAGACAGCCGCGGAAACGATGGGCAAAATTGCCGCGGCGACCAGTTCCGTTGCCGAAAAGATGACCTCTCTGGCGACCCGTTCCGAGGAAATCGGCAAGGTGGTCAGCGTCATCCAGGAGATCAGCGAGCAGACCAACCTGCTGGCTTTGAACGCCGCGATTGAAGCTGCCCGAGCCGGCGAACATGGCCGCGGTTTCGCGGTGGTGGCCGGAGAGGTGCGCCGCCTGGCGGAACGTACCAAGGGTGCGACCGAAGAGATCGCTGCCACCATTCGCAGCATCCAGGAAGAGACCCGCTCCACATTGGACCTGATGAAAGAAAGCCGCGCAGCGGTCGACACCGGGCTGGGGGAAACCGCCTGCGCCCGCGAGAGCCTGGATGCCATCATCCAGTCGTCCAAGCAGGTCGAGCACGAGATCCAGTTGATTGCCTCGGCCACCACCCAGCAGACCACCGCGGCGAGCGAGATTTCCGAGTCGGCCGGCCAGATCTCTCACCTGTCGATTGAGAACTCGCAGGGCGCCGAAGAAGCCGTTGAGGCCTTGAAAAACCTCGCATCGCTGGCCGGAGAGCTGGATGCCATGATCCGGCAGTTCCAGCTGGGAAACGAACGCCGGCAGGGCGACATACGGCCCGGCGCGGCCCGGTCAACTCCCGGCCGCCCTATGAGGGCTGCTCACGCATGACGTGATCTGCCGGGCGTGCAGCCTTCGCCCGTCCGTTCCGCAAGAAAATCAATGGCCATGGCCGCGGGAGCCCCGACAAAGGCTCCCGCGGCTTTGCATTCGGCATGCGATTCCCCGCTGCCGCATCCCTTTGAGATTCAATCGCTGGGCGCCAGTCATTTTTGTCAGGCAATACTCTCATCTCTCGAATTCAACGGCGGCCGCCGCGTGCGAACCCGGCTATGGTAGCCTCCGGTTGTGGATCATGGCCGATCCTCACCCCCTTTGGTCGGGTCGGCCGCACATTTTGGGAGAGACTCGTATGAGCGCCGTCAAATATGACCTGACCGTCATCGGCTCCGGGCCCTCGGGGCAGCGCGCTGCCGTTGCCGCTTCCAAGATGAAGAAGCGTGTCGCGGTGGTCGAATCCAGAGCGGTTGTAGGCGGTGTGTGCATCAACACCGGCACCATACCCTCAAAGACCATGCGCGAAGCCGTTCTGCACCTGTCCGGATACAACTACCGGTCCGTGTACGGCATGAACTACCGCGTGAAAGAAAAGATCACCATGGCCGACCTCGCCTTCCGGGTGCAGGCCGTGATCAAGACCGAAGTGGATGTCACCGAGGCGCAGCTGTCGCGCAATGGCATCGACATCGTGCACGGGGTGGCGCACTTCCTCGACGCCAGTCATATCCGCGTGGAGGGGCTGCACGGAGACACCACGCTCGAGTCCGAACGCATCATCATCGCCGTTGGCACCAAGCCGGCGTCCTCGTCCAAGGTGCCTATCAACGGACGAACCATCGTCAACAGTGACCAGGTGCTCGAGCTAGCCGCGCTTCCCCGTTCCCTGATCGTGGTCGGCGGCGGCGTGATCGGCGTCGAATATGCCTGCATGTTCGCCATCCTCGGGGTGCGCGTCACCATCATCGAAAAGCGCAACAAGCTCCTCGAGTTCGCCGATCAGGAAATCGTCGAGGCCCTCAGCTACCACCTCCGCGACAGCCGCGTGACCATGCGTCTCGGCGAAGAAGTGCAGAGCGTCGAGGAACTGCCCGACGGCACCGTGGTCGCCAACCTCGAAAGCAAGAAACGCATCTCCGGCGATGCGCTGCTCTACGCCGTCGGCCGCCAGGGCGCTATCGACGATCTGAATCTCGCCGCCGCCGGAATCGAGGCAGACGCCCGAGGACGCATTCCCGTCGATGACAATTACCAGACCAACGTCGAGCATATTTACGCGGTCGGCGATGTGGTCGGCTTCCCTGCCCTCGCCTCCGTCTCCATGGAACAGGGACGCATCGCCGCCCACCGCGCCTTCAATGACCAGAGCACCACCTCCAACCCCAGCTTCTATCCCTACGGCATCTATACCATCCCGGAAATCAGCTTCATCGGCAAAACCGAAGAGCAGCTGACCGACGAGGATGTGCCTTACGAAGTCGGCATGGCCTATTATCGCGAGGTTGCTCGCGGCCAGATTCGCGGCGATACCACCGGCCGGCTCAAGCTCATCTTCCACCGCGATACCCGCAAGGTGCTCGGCGTACATATCATCGGCGAAGGCGCCAGCGAACTGGTCCACATCGGCCAGGCCGTCATGACCCTGGGCGGCACGGTCGATTACTTCGTCGAAACAGTGTTCAACTATCCAACCCTGGCCGAGTGCTACAAGACGGCGGCGTTCAACGGGCTCGGGCGTCTGCATCGCTATCAGGCCGGGTAAGAGGAGTAAGAGAGCCGTTCGAGACTGCGCGCAGGCAACCGGGCCTGTCCAGGTCGGGGCTTCTCGGGTTGTAACGGTGCGCTCCATTCGTCAGGGACGCGGCACTTCGGCAAGGTTCCAGGAGGGCAGCATGGCTACCGCCATCGGCGTTGTGATGACCGAACATATCGTGGCCGGAAAGATGGAAAACCACCGGCTGGTGGGAGAGTTGTTGCGCTATCCGGGTGATTCGACCGAAGTGGATGCGTTGACTGCGCTTCCCGGCGGCGAACTGGTGGAAATGCTGGCCAAGCAGGTTACTGAACTAGTCAGCCGGGGCGGCGAACCAGTCATGGCCATTGGGGTCGCCGTTCCCGGCGTGATCCGCCACGGAGTAGTCGAGGACTCCCCCAATATCACCCAGATCAAGGGGATGCGGCTCGCCGAAGAACTGGGGCGAGAGCTTGCCGGCCATGGCATCTCCGCGCCCGTTCACATTGCCAACGACGCTGATGCCATTGCCGCCGGCGTGGCCGCCACCCGCGGGCAACTGGACCGCCTTACGCGTGTCTGGACCATCGGCAACGGTATCGGTTACGGGCGTTGGCCATATGTAGAGGGCGTTTGGGAAGGTGGCCACATCACTGTGTCGCTCGATCCCAAGGAGCGCTTCTGTGGATGCGGGGGAGTCGGCCACCTGGAAGGCATCATGGGCTATCGCGCCATGCGTCTGCGCTTCCTCGACCGCGAACCTGAAGAGATATTTCAGCACGCCAAGGAAGGCGACACGAAGTGCCGCGACTTTGTTGACATGTGGCACCGGGCCCTGGCCGCGGGAACCGCATCATTCATTCATCTCGCGGGGCCTGGACGCTTCTACTTTACGGGGCACAATGTGCATTTCCTCGACGTCGGCCTGTTGCGCGCCCACCTTGAGTCCATGGTCAAGATGAGCCCCCTGCAGAGCTTTTCGCTCGAAGTGCTTCCGCCTGACGACGAAACTGCGCTTCTCGGAGCGGGCGTCAGTGCGCTCCGAGCGCTCACCTGGTGATCGCTGACACTCTCGGGATGAGGGGCCGCACAATCACGCGCCCAAAGTACTTGATTGCCGCGAGCGCGGCGAGCGAGGTTGCTTAATCCCTCTCTGTGGATCTAAGCGCCACGAGCAGGCCGCCACGCCGCCGCGAAACCCCGCGGCTGGCGGCGAATGACCCTCGCGCCTCTTCGTGAGACTTTGCGTTGATCAGCTCAAGGTCAGCATTTGCGCAGGTAAGTTTGCGAAATGCGATCGTGCCAAGTCAAGTGATCCTCGTCGAACACCGACCACACCACGCCAAGGCCGACCGGCAGCAACGATAACGCCATCGCGCCGAGCCTGCGCTGCAGTTGGGCCCGCGAAGGGCTCTTGTCGTCGAACGTGCAAAGGCCGATGCCCGCATACCGCATTCCCGGCGTGCCGATGCCCATCGAGAAGAACACACCGTAGTAGATAAGCCCGATCATCACCAGGGAAAACATTCCGAGCAGCTCGGCCGGCTTGCCCGCCGGGGGATGGTGGAAGCTGCTTGCGGCGAGGAACCCGGCCATCACAAACAAGCCAAGAATCGTCGCGCAGTCAACCACTGTCGCCATCATGCGCAGTCCGAACGGAGCCAGATGACTGATCTTGCGCGTCTCCACTGTCGCGGTCGCAGCCCGCTTCGCCACGGGGTGCGCATCCAGTTGAATTCCGCCCCACCCGGGCCCGTTCCATCCCGGAGCAGCTTCCGGCGATGTGTTTGAATTCTTAACCTCAGTGGCGACGGATCGGGGATCAACCTCGAAAATACTTAGTTGGCCTTCCGCTTCGCTGAGCGGCGCGCCATAGGACTCCGCCAGGCGCGGACGAATCCTGCGCGTCGCCACCAGTTCCCGCGGGAACTGAATCAGGTTGGCCTGCGCACCATCTGGGCCGACTACCTCCATCGGCTCATCGCGGAGAGCGGTTCCAAATTCGCCCGGACTCCACCAGTCCTCCACCGACAGTTCAAAATCTTCCAGAACGCGCGGCACGAGTTTGCGCTCGGGCGCGCGCGCCGGCAAGTCCGCATCCCAGCGCACCGCGAAAGGCTGCTGATAACGCACCTCGGGGACAACCGGCACAGAGATTGGGGCAATAGCTTCGGCCGGGGCGGCATGACCTGAGTTCGCCTCAGCCCGGACCCCGCTGCGCGCGTCCACCGCGGCACTGCGCGCCGAAGGCTCCGGGCCGTGATGCTTTTGAGCCTGCGCGATGTTTTCTACGACTGCCGGCCCATGCGGCCTCTCTTGCGATGCCGCGTGTAACTCAGCGAGTACGTTCTCGGCAGCGGCCTGCGCTTCCAGCGCAACCTTGGTTGCAATCTCGGCGGCACGAACCACGGTGCGCGCTTCCTCCGCCTGCATCTGGCTGTAGGTGGGCGCGGCGGCATATCGCGCGGCGACCCGGGCCGCAGCCTGCGCGGCCCGAGTCGCTACCGCACCGCTTTCCGGCGACGCCTTGTCTTGTCCCGATCCGTTCCTGCGGTTCTTGTGCGCGGCAATGCGGCGGCTGACTTCGTCTTTCCACTGGGGCTGGCTGAGGGTGCTCAAGACTGCGGAATTCCTTCCAGCGCGGCTCTTCTTCCCTGGGCCGCTGTTTTTGGTCTGTCATCGGCGTGTACAGACGTTGTGATCGCAGGAGGTTTGGTGGTCGCGGAAAACACCGGTGTGGCCCGGGCTCTTGGTCCGTGCAGGCAGTACGGAGCCGGATTGTCCAGTTGCCAGAGCGGTGCGGCTTGCAGCGGGTAAGGTTGGCTATTTTGCTATGCTGGCCTTGGCCCCCGGATGCGTGCTCGCACCTTTGTGTTTATCACGATGATGGTCCTCTGTCACGGCAAGGTTCGCGGGCAGGTATTGACCAATGCGTTACCTCCCTCCGACGCCTCCACTACGGCCCAGGCGCCTGCGGGAATCGCTGCACAAAATCCCCTTCCCAATGACCCAGCGCAGGAAGCCATGCCCGTCGCGCAGGCTGAGCCGATCCCGCCTTCCGGTATTCCCGTAACTATCAAGGCCGACCGCCAGACCTGGGACGGTCACACCGCCACTCTCTACGGCGTTGAACAGTTTCACTATCGCGACTACGTCATCAGCGCAGAAAAAATCGTGTATGACCAGTCCACTTCGGAACTGGAGGCGGAAGGTCATGTCGAGGTGCGCGGCGGCCCGTATGACATCGTCCTCAACGCTTCGCGGGGAGACATGCGCCTCAACATGCACACCGCGCGCTTTTACGACGTAACGGGAACGCTGGGCGTAAAGCGCGCCGGACGAGCCGCGGTTTACTCCACGCCCAATCCCTTCCTGTTTTCCGCGCGAGTCCTGCTCCAGACCGGCGAGGGCGCTTACAAGATCATCGACGGCACCATGACAAATTGCCGCCTGCCCAAGCCGGACTGGCAGTTGCTGGCCAAGCGCATCGATGTCTCCGACGGGCATGCATCCACCACCAACACTATCTTCAAATTGTTTGGCGTCCCCGTGTTTGATTTGCCTTACCTGCGCCACCCCGTCGATGAAAACGGCAGAGAGAGCGGATTCCTCATTCCTGTCATCAGCAACGGCTCATCCATCCGTGGTTTCACCTTGGGCGAGCAGGTATACCTCGTTTTGAATCGCAGCATGGACATGGTGGTCGGCAGTGAATACTACAGCCGGCGCGGATGGGCGCCCAACGGCGACTTCCGCTACAAGGGCCGCGGGCTCGACCACCTTACGGTGCGGTGGAATGCGTTGATCGATCGCGGCTACGACCAGTTGCAGACCTCGGGCCCTCAGGCAGGCCAGACAATCTCAGTCAACCAGGGCGGCGCGGATATCGTGGCACTGGGCCGCAAGGACCTCTCCGACTCAACGCGCGTTGCAGGAAACATAGAGTATCTCTCGAGCTACGTGTACCGGCTGGTCTTCAACGACAACTACTGGCAGGCCGTCAGTTCTGAAGTGAAAAGCGATGCGTTCATCGCGCATGCCCACAACGGCTACCTGCCTTCTCTGTACTTTGCCAGGGCCCAGACATTCGCCGGATCCGCCTCCGGAGACGAAGCCCGGATTCTCCATCTCCCTTCTCTCCGTTTCGATACTTTGGACCAGCCTCTTGGCCACTCTCCCCTTCATTGGGGAATGGGTTCTTCCGTAGATCACCTGGCCCGATCCGAACCGAACTTTCATGCCCACAACCTGGGCCGGATCGACGTCTACCCGCACCTTTCGATGAACCTGGTGGGTGGAGGATGGAGCCTCATTCCTGAAGGCGGGCTGCGGGCCACGTTCTATAGCGGGAGCCAGATTCCTGACCTGACCGGTGTCAACGGAGGCGTTCCCACCGTCAGCCACGATCCGCTGCGGCGCACCGATGCCGAGGCTTCACTGGATTTGCGTCCCCCCGTCTTTGAACGCGACTTCTCGCTGGGCGGCTCGCAGCGTACCCTGCGCCATGTAATCGAGCCGGAGCTGACCTATCGCTTCGTGGGTGGGATCGGACGCCAGGCCCGCGATGTTTTGGTGGTGGACCCGACCGACATCGCCACCGACACAAATGAAGTCGGCTTCTCGCTCACCCAGCGGTTCTACCTGCGCCCTTCGCAAAACGCCCCATGCGCCCCGCACCCTGAAAAGGATCAGCACGAATGTGCCTCCCGGCCGCGCGAATGGGCAAGCTGGCAAATCGCTCAGCGATACTACTTCAACCCCGATTTCGGCGGCGCGGTGATCACCGGACGCCGCAATGTCTTCGCCTCGACGCTTGACCTCAGCGCCATCGCGTTCCTCACCTCGCCGCGCAACCTCTCGCCCATCATTTCCAGGTTGCGATTTGAAGCGGTGAACAACCTGCGCATTGAGTGGGACCTGGACTATGACGCCAAGGCGGGCAGAATCGGAGCCGACAACCTCTATGCCGGATACAGTTGGGACGACGTCACCGTAGGGCTCGGGCACTTTCTCCTCAATGCCGTTGACGAGCAGGGCAGCACCGCTTCCATTACGCAGAGCCAGCAGTTCAGCCCATTCCTCCAGATCGGCCGACCCAATCGCGCCGGCTTCAATCTGGCCGCAAATGGCGGATACGATTTCGTCCAGAGCGCCCTTCAATATGCCGGAATCCAGGCTGTATATAACTGGAACTGCTGCGGGCTCACGGTCGGCTACCGCCGCTTCGCCCTGGGATCGGTTCGCGATGAAACCCAATTCCTCTATAGCTTTACGCTGGCAAACTTCGGTTCGGTAGGCGATATTCGCCGCTCCAACACCGTCTTCAGGGATCCCGCGGCGCCGCCCGTTTATTGAACCGGCTTAGGCGCGCTCGCCGTACCGGGCTTTAGCCAGCACCGCTAGTGGATGGCCCGGACCAGACTTCAAGATGGTCAACAGCCTTCCCTCTAGGCCTTCCAACAACCAAAAAACTGTCGGTTTGCTTTTCGCTGCCGTTTGCGTCAACTCAACAAGGGCCCCGGCCGAAGCAGCTACTCTGGGGTATCCTTTTCTGAGAGGACTTTCGATTTTGTCACGCATTCGCTTACTGGCAGGTATGTTGGCCCTGGTCCTGGGTGCCGGCTGCAAAGCCCAATCCACACCTCCCGCCCCCTCCGATTCCGTGCTCACGCGGCGGATCGAAGTGTTGGTCCGGTCCAAGTTCAGCGTACCGCCCGATTACAACGTGCTCCTTGGGCCTCGCAAGCCCAGCCAGGTTCCGGGATACGACAACCTGCCCGTGGTGTTCACGCATGGCGCTAAAAGCACCAACGTCGACTTCCTGATCTCGTCGGACAACACCAAATTGGCGCGCCTGGAAACCTTCGACTTGGCCAAGGATCCGTCGTTCAATATCGACGTTAAAGACCGACCCGTGCGCGGAAATCCAGAGGCGAAGGTCACGATCATCAATTTTGACGACCTCGAGTGCGGTTACTGCGCCCGGATGCACCAAACGTTTTTCCCCGCCACCCTCGACCGCTACAAAGGCATGGTGAAGTTCGTCTACAAGGACTTCCCGCTTGAGGAGATCCATCCCTGGGCCATACACGCCGCGGTGGATGCCAACTGCCTCGCAACCCAGAGTTCCGACACCTACTGGACGTATGTGGATTACCTGCATACCCATGGCCACGACATAGATGGTGACGACCGCGACGTGAAGAAGAGCTTCGCCTCTCTGGACCGCGTGGCCCGCCAGGAGGCAACCCTGGGCAAGCTCGACGAGGGCAAGCTGGATGCATGCCTGGCCAAACAGGACGAATCCCAGGTTCGCGCATCCGCCCAGGAAGCACTCTCGCTTGGCCTCGAGGGAACCCCTGCCATGTTCATCGACGGCGAAAAAATTCCCGGCGCGCTCCCCGAAGCCCAGTTGTGGGTCGTCATTGACCGCGCCCTCCGCGCAGCCGGTGTGCAGCCGCCTCCACCCGGACAGCCTTCCACCACCACCCCTGCGACGACTCAGAAGCCCGTGGGCTCAGGGCGATAACCGATTTTGCGGCAGCGATTCAGCCCGAGCAGGATAGAGCTGGCCACGGTCATATCGCCCCCCCGCCTGGGCGGGTTATTCTGGTGTGCCGGGGACGGGTCCGTTCCTGAGGAGAGATGAGGTTGCAAGTCGACGTTTTGTCTCGTTCACGCACTTATATCGCTGGATTTGCCTTAGGTGTTGGAGCCCTCCTCACGGGTACGACAGGCTGTCACCCTCCTCCGGCCCCCGACGTGATGGCCACGGTGAACGGCAAAGACATCACCCAGTCGGAGCTTGAGAAATACTACAAAGCCAGCCTCGGAGCCACGCCCCAGGACCAGTCCCCGGAACAGGCAAACGTGGTTCGCTTGAACATCCTGCGGCAGATGATTCAGGACGAAGTACTGCAGCAGCGTGCCGCCACGCTTAATCTGGCCGCCAGCGACGAAGACGTAAATGCCAAGCTGACCGACATGAAGGCACCTTATACCCAGGAGGCGTTTGACCGGCAGCTCAAGGAACGCAACCTTACTCTGGATGACCTGAAGCGCGACATGCGCCGGAAGCTCACCCAGGACAAGCTGCTCAACCGGGAAATCTACTCCAAGATCGACATTACCGACGCCCAAGTGAGCAGCTATTACAACGCTCACAAGTCGGAATTCAACCTGATCGAACCGCAATACCATCTGGCCCAGATCATTGTCACCGGTGCTCCCCCCCAACAGGCCGGCAGCGTCCAGGCGCACGTTGCTCCCAACGAAGTTGAGGCGCACAAAGAAGTTACGACCATTCACAAGCGGCTGGAGAGCGGTGAAGACTTTGCCACGCTGGCCATGCAGTTTTCAGAGAATGCCAACTCGGCTTCGAACGGCGGTGACATGGGATTTCTCACCGAGACCCAGTTGCGCGGCGACGCAAGCGTATACGCAGCCATTACCAAGCTAAGGCCTGGGCAGGTCACTGACAGCCTGCCTGTTTACGATAGTTCGGCGCCCGGTCATCGAATCGTCGGCTATGCGATCTACGAACTACTCGGCCGCGAGGCCGCAGGCCAGCGCGAGATGAACGATCCCAACGTGCAGCAGACGATCCGTCAGGGGCTCCGTGAAAGCCATGCGCAGCTGCTTAAAAACGCTTACTTCGAGATGCTGCACGACCAGGCCAAAATCCGCAATTACTTCGCGGAGCAGATTCTAAAGACCGGCGGTCAGTAGACCAGGCTCGTCTTCCGAGTCGTGGCCCGCGCGATTAGCGTCACGATACGCACGTTCGACTGACGATCTTCAATGAACATTACGCGACGAGCCTGCACATCCCAGACCGAAACAGCCTGACGTCCAGACCGGCTATCGCAAAGCCTCGATGGGTGGCCACCATGATCCGCTCAACGATGTTTCATGCTTGCCGGGGAATGATTCTGCGTGCAGTTGCTTCTGCTCGGCACTCACACAGTGTGCGTAACGGAACAAACTGAGGGTCAAGGCGCTAAAAAAAGAACGGCCTTCGCAGTGCGAAGGCCGTTCTCTGACGGGCTCGGGATACGAAGTGTGGCTACTTCAGGTTGCCGCTGGAATCCATAGTGATTCCGCCGGGACCCTTTTCCTTCTTTTCTTCATTCTCTTTACGGGTGCCCATCGCCTTCTGGCTCCATTCCTTCGCCTGGGCAACGTCCTGCTTCACCGCGTCCGCATTGCCGTAGTCGACATCGGCCTTGCGGCGGTAGGTCAGGTTCAGGTAGGCCATGGCATCGTCGTAATTAGGCCGGTTGGCAACGGCCTGGTTGAGGTACTGAAGCCCTTCCGCGACGAGCGGGCCATTCTCTTCCTGGATCTGCTGCATGACTTTCTTCGGCGCCTTGACGTTGCCTTCGCCGTCGTCATTCACGCCGGCCGGCACAAGCGCCTTGAGCGTGTTCTCGTGCGCCAGCGTCCAGTCAATCACGCCGATCGTATATGCTGCCTCGGGATCTTTAGGGTCGACGGCCAGAACCTTCTTCTGCCATTCCTTAGCTTCGGGAAACTTCTTGATGCTGAAATAAATGCCGGCAATCTGCTTGAGGCTGTTGACATCACTAGGATCCTTGGCGAGGACTTCCTGGAAGATGCTGATCGCCTGCTGAGCGGTCTTCATGTTATCCGGAGTGTCCAGGCCCGGCACAACGTTCTGAGAAAGCGCGGTGGCCAGATAACTCTTGGCCATGGGCAGACTCGGGTCAAGCTCGGTTGCCTTCTGGAAGTGCCCGATCGCCTCTTCATAGCGGGCGCTCTTGTAGGCATCCACTCCCTTGTTCAGTTGGTCACGGGCGGCAAGACGGTTGCACCCGCTCATGGAAAGAACCATGCCGGCCAAGGCAACCCCGAGCGCCATCATACGTGCGGGTCCATTCATGTTCGTATCCTTCTCCTTGAGGTCGTGCAATTTGTTCGCGCGCCTGGAATCTGCATTTGCCGTCTGGCATCGGGCGGGAGAACCGAAACCAGAGTGAAAAAGAATTGTACTCCTGTCCGCCTCAAATTGAACCCGCTCCGAAAATCGCAAACCAGCGAAAGATACCTGGCCGAAAACGCTTCCCGCACCTTTCGTGGCGTGCAACGAAGAAGCTTCAGGTTCTTACATTCTTGCTTGTCGATAAACTGGCGGATGAGCCCGGACCGTCGAACGCGGCGGACGCACATGTCCGCCGCCCACGCATGGAGCCGCTGATCAACCTATTGACCCTGCATGATCTTCGGAGTCATCAGTCCGATGTGATCCACGTTTGCCGCCTTGCCGATGTCAATGACCTCGGCCACATAAGCAAAGTTCACATCGTCATCACCGTGGACGAACATGATGCGCTCGGCGCGATTGGCGTAGATCTCGGTCAGCTGAGCCTGAAGATCGCCCTTGTTGACGTCCTTCTCGTTGATCTTGTACGTCGGCGCTTGTCCGGGACGATTGACGACTGACACGACAATAGTGCGGTCATTCTGCGGTTGCTGCTTCTGCGGATCCTTGGGCGGCTGCGGCACCAATGCATCCAGTCCCTTGGGCGTTACCGGTACGATGACCATAAAAATGATCAGAAGTACCAGTAGAACGTCAATCATCGGCGTCACATTGATGTCGGACGAGTACGCTCCCCCGCCCCCCATTGACATTGCCATGGCTCTAAACTCCTCAATTCGTTTCCTGCGTTGGAGGTAAGGTTATTCGCCGCCGGCCATTCCCGGGCCTTCCTTCTTCTGCGTCAGCAAGCCCACTTCGTCCACGCCGGCCGTACGCACCGCGTCGATAGCGTCTTCCACGGCACGGAACTGCGCCCGGGCATCCGCGCGGATAAAGATCGTTTTGCCAGGCTTGTCGGCAAGCTTGTCACGCACCTTGTTGCCAAGTTCGCTGGTGGCGACTTTGTCCTGGCCCAGGAACACGCCGCCGTCTCGCGTAATGGCCACGACAATTGCGTCTTCCTTGTCGGCATCCGGCATCGAGGTGGGATTCTCCACCTTGGCCATGTCGACGGCCACCTTATTTTGGAGCATCGGCGTGATGACCATGAAAATGATCAGCAGCACCAGCATCACGTCCACCATCGGTGTCACGTTGATGTTGGAGCTTACCTTGGCGCCTTCGTTACGAACCGCGATTCCCATTGTTGGTGCTCCGTGCCTGAAGATTTTTTATTCCGGATGGCATCCGGTGCATTGCTTCCATCGATCGGGCGAAAACAAATTCGGTGGGCGGAACTGTGGGTGTCCGCCCTCCGTCTCATCTCGCTCAAGCTGAAGCCGCTTACCGCTTGTGGCTCTGCTTGATGAAGTAATCGATCAGTTCGCTCGAGGAGTTGTCCATCTCCACGTCAAACGCCTCGACGCGGCCGGTGAAGTAGTTGAACGCCATAACGGCGGGGATGGCCACAAGCAGACCGAATGCCGTGGTGACCAGGGCTTCAGAAATACCGCCGGCAACTGCGCCGATACCGGAAGTCTTCTGCGTAGCGATCTGCTGGAAGGCGTTCAAAATGCCGACGACAGTACCGAACAGACCCACGAACGGGGCGGTGGATCCGATCGTAGCCAGAACGCTCAAGCCGCGCTTCAGCTTGGCATGCACGATGGCTTCGGCACGTTCCAGAGCGCGCTGCGAGCTCTCAATTGTTTCCTCGGTTGCCATGCCGGAAGACACACGAAACTCCTGCAGGCCGGCCGTTACCACTTCGGCAAGGTGGGACTTCTTGTTGCGATCGGCAATCTTGATCGCCTCTTCCAGCTTGCTGTCCTTCAATGCGCCCGCGACCTTGGGAGCAAATTCACGCGACTGCTTCCGGGCAGCGGAGAAGTACAGGTAACGATCGATCATCACTGCCAGCGACCAGATCGATTCGATGAAGAGAATGACGGCCACGGCCTTGGCCAAATACCCCATGTGGTTCCACAGGCCCATGGGGCTGAAGCTTACTGTCTGCTCTTCCTGGAACAGTGCCAGGCTGCTGACGGTGTGCGAAGCGAAATGTGCGAGCTGAGCGAGAATCACTGAATCGTTCCTCCTAAGGAGTTGTCTTTGTAATTGCCCGCAGAGCGGGCGGTTGGTGGGAACCCGGCTCGTCCCGGATCCGCAATCGGCTCAACAAAGTTCAGGCCCTCCCCCTGGAACCGGGAGAGGGCCAAATAGGTTCTCAGCCACCCAGGCTGAAAATCACGTTGACAGTGGTTTCTACTTCGACCGGCTCATTATTGAGCAGGTACGGTTTGTAGCGCCACGACTTCACTGCGTCCAGCGCCGCCTGCTGCAACATCGCCGGGCCGCTGATCACGCGCAGATTCTCAATTGCTCCGGTCTTGGAGATCATCGCCTGCAGAACCACCGTGCCGGACACGCGCGCCGCCTTGGCAATCGGCGGATAGACAGGCTGCGTTTTCTGCAACAACATGCCGACCGCGACACCAGCCGAGATGTTGACCTTTTTCGGAGCCTCGGCCTTGACCTTCGGGGCGTTGTTGCCGCTGCCGAAGACGCTGCCGATTACGCCGCTGTTGCTGCCGCCCAGCCCTTCCATGCCGGCCACGCCGAAGTTGTTGGAGGGCGGGGCTTCTTTTTCGGCAACCATCTTGATGTCGTGGGGAATGCGGGTGGGGGCCGTGAGCTGGTTATTCATCATCTCCGACTGCACGTGTACCACGTGGACCACTTCCGGCGGCGGCGGCGGTGGGGGAGGCGGCGGGGGCGGCGGAGGGGCTACCAGAAGGGTCTGCATTGCAGCCTTCGGGAGCGCCTCAGGATAAATCAGCGGGATCAAAATCAGCAGCAAGAGAATGGAGCCATTGACGATGAAAGTCACCATCATCCAGTACTTGCTTTTGCTCTTGATCTTGCCGGCGGATTCAAATGTGGAGTCTTCAAACATGGCCAGCCTCGATCGGGTGTTGGTTACGTCTATTTAGACACCGGGGAAATCACAAATGTTCCCGGGGGTCCAAAGCGCCCCAAACAACGTACTGAACCTATACCAGAACAGTGCGCTGCGATGCAAAGCTTACTGCAAGCCACTGCAACTTCCTGCCACCTAAAGGACTGAGAAGACCACCCGCAACTCCTCCGCAATGATCTTGTCAGTACCCAGCTTCGGTCTGCGATTCTCAGACGAAAAAGCGCAAACAGCTTGCCAGGCCTGACGAGAAAAATGCGGAGCGGTTTAGATACGGGCGCGCTTGGCGGCGGGCAAGACTACCGTCTTCCCGCTCCTGGCACGCCATTCCTGATAAGCCACCAGCATCGGCGCAGCCACTGCGATCGACGAGTACGTTCCTATCAGAATGCCCACAACCAGCGCAAACGAAAAACCACGCAGCACCTGGCCGCCGAAGATGTAAAGCGAGAGCACAGTCAAAAAGGTAAGGCCCGATGTCAGCACCGTCCGGCTCAGCGTCTGGTTGATGCTGCGATTCACTACGTCAGCCAAAGGCTCCCGGCGGCTCATCCTCAGGTTCTCGCGGATACGATCGAAGACCACGATGGTGTCGTTCATCGAGTAACCTACCAGCGTGAGGATTGCCGCGATCACCGTGAGACTGATCTCCTGTCCTGTCAACGCGAAGAATCCCACCGTAATCAGCGTGTCGTGGAAGCATGCCACCACCGCAGCTACGCCATAAATCAACTGAAACCGGAACCAGAGGTACACCAGCATGCCCAGCAGAGAATAGAGCGTAGCCAGCCCCGCCTGCTTCTCCAGCTGACGCCCAACCGTGGGACCGACCACGTCAACCTTGACGCCGGAATCGTCAAACGAGTTGCTCGTGTAATGCGTATGCAGCGCGTTCACGATCTGCTGGCGACCGGCGTCGAGCGAGCTCTCATTGTGCTCTTCAGGCAGGCTGATCAACACTTCGTTGCGCGTAGAACTGCCGCCGTAGCTCTGGATCTTCGCGTCTTTGAAACCGGCCGTGTCTACGGCCTGGCGTATAGCGCCAATGTCGGGCCGGTCTTTGAACTGCACCTGGATCTCGGTGCCGCCGCGGAAGTCGACGCCCAGCGGCACCGGACTCCCGATGCGCGCCCAGTGCCATGCCATCGAGGCCAATCCGGCCACGCTGAAGATGAGTGAAAAGGCGAGGAAGTACCACTTCTTGCCCAGCCAGTCGATGTTTACGCCATGAAAGAATTCCACTTTGCTTCTGCCTTCCTGAAGTCCGAAATCCTTCGGCCTCAGCATTCAAGTTGGGTCCTGCCGTTTGCGCTTGCGGTTCCTGCGCTCTAGATCGAAACCAGCTGCCCCGGCTTCATCTTGTTCAGGTGCGAATCAAAGATCACGCGCGAAACGAACACGGCGGTGAAGAGGTTAGCCAGCAGACCGAAGGTCAGGGTCGTCGCAAAGCCCTTGACCGGGCCACTGCCGAACAGGAACAAAATCGCCGCCGACACGATGGTCGTCACGTGGGTATCCACGATCGTGACCCAGGCATGCGCGAATCCCTGGTCTACCGCAGCCGAAGCGGCTTTGCCTGCGCGAACCTCTTCCCGGATGCGCTCAAAGATCAGCACGTTCGAGTCGACGCCCATACCGATCGTCAGGATCACGCCGGCGATTCCCGGCAGCGTCAGCGTTGCCGTTGAATACCCCATGAAGCCGAGCAGAATGATCAGGTTCAGCAACAGCGCCAGGTCGGCGTTGATGCCCGAGCCGCGATAGTAGACCAGCATGAAGATCATGACGACGAGCACGCCCACCACCGCGGCCGTCACGCCTTCCTTGATCGAGTCCGCGCCCAGCGAAGCTCCCACCGTGCGGTCCTCAAGATAGTTCAACGAAGCCGGTAGAGCACCCGTGCGCAGCATCTTTGAGAGGGTATCGACCTCGTCCTGGCTGAACGTGCCTTCGATCTCGCCCCGGTCGCGAATGGCGCTCTTGATGTTTGCCACTTCGCGCACCCGGCCGCCCAGAAGCACCGCCATGCTGCGTCCCACGTTTGCGCTGGTGTACTCGTAGAACTTGTCGCCGGCTTCGTTCGTCAGCGTGAAGTTGACCGTTCGCTGGCCCGTGTTCGGGTTGGTGCTGGGATCGGCGGATCTAAAGTCATTGCCGGCCACCACCGAAACCCGCTGCAGGACATAAACGGAATCCGTGTCCGAACCGCTGGCCATTGCCCCCGAGCCGTGCGCCAGCATCTGGTCGGCAGGCAGGTTGCCGCTGACACTGGCAAGCGCCGCCTGCTCGTCAGGAAATGGACCGCCAACCACCGCGTGAATGGATAATCTCGCCGTCGACTGGATGATGCTCTTTACTCGATCGAGGTCGTCGATGCCGGGCAACTCAACCAGGATCTGGTTCGCACCCAGGCCGTACTCCTGGATCACCGGCTCGCTCACGCCCAGCGTGTCCACGCGGTCGCGGATGGTCTCGATTGCCTGCGAAACGGTCTTCTTCTCCAGCGCCGATTGAACATTGGGCTTCATGGTCAGCGTGAAGCTGTTGTCGGACCCGCCCGCGATGTCGTATTCGGCTGAATACTTCGTGTCCAGCGTCGAACGCACCGCGGAGGCGCTCGAAGGCGCGATTCCGTCCACGCGTATGACCTGGGGCTTGGCAGTATCCGGCTTCACCACCTGGGTGTAGGTCAGGTGCGCCTTCTTCAGGTCCTGCTGAATCTGCTGGACCACGTTGTCGGTCTCGGCGCCTACCGCTTCAGAGACGACAACCTGCAGAATCAGGTGAGCCCCGCCGCGTAGATCAAGGCCGAGGTGGATGCGCTTGGTGAGGGCGTCCTTGAATGCCTTGCCGGACACCCCCGAGGGGATGCCGATAATTCCATAGGCAAACACCAGGAGCACCGCGATGATAAGCGCAATCTTGCTGTTGAGGTTCTTCTTCATGATTCGGGTTCTCTATTCCAAAGAGTGAAGGCGCAAGGCGCCCTTAGGAAGCCGACGAGCCTTCCTGGGTGGTGACTGAAGCAATTGCGTTCTTGGCAACTTCCATCTTGATCCCGTCCGGCGCGACCCTGATGATCATTACGTCGTCCTTGATCGAGATGACCGTGCCGCGAATCCCCCCCGCGGTGGTCACTTTGTCTCCTGCCTTGACACTGCCCAGCATCTGCTGCCACTGCTTCTGGCGCTTCTGCTGAGGCCGGATCATGACCAGATAGAGCACGGGGATCAACAACAAGGGGAGAAGCATCGGAAGACTGCTTCCGGCGGCCGGCGCCGCCAACACTGCCAGACTGATTGCCACACTCATCCTTTGCCGCCTGCATCGGCGCGCACTCCGCGCCGTTCAGGCACAGGCTGACCCGGCTTAGCCGGAAGCCTGAAAAATTTGTCTCCGGGAATGGTCCTCATCCCGCTTGGGGATCGGATTCCGCCTCAGACTCTGGAAGGAGGGCCGGCTGCGGCGTGCGAATGACCGGAATCCGGTCTCGCGCGCTCCCCTGCTTGTGGCCCAACGACCGTCTGCTTCCTGTTCGACACAACTCCCTGTGGAAATCCGCATCCGGAAAACTGCGGCTTTCAAAGCGTTTCCTGCCGGACGGATCCCAAAAGAATTGCCTAGGAAAATAAGATACGCGCAGCCGGTTGCATGTCAAGGCAAGAAGCGCCCGGAGCCGCTCCGCAAGGCATGGCTAAATTCGGGCACAACTCACACCCCATCGGGTGATTGCCGCTCCCTTACGAAACACTTACCTGTTCTTGGCTCCTATCTTACGCTGTCCGGTTTCAGCTTGCGACAGAACAGTGGCTCGCCAGCTTCGCCAGGACTACATCCGGCCTCTCGCTGCGAGCCGCCGGGAGTCAATATGCGATCTGCCTTTCTCAACTGGAGCTTTTTCCTGGCTGTCACGCTGGCGGTCGGATTTATGGTCTGGTTCCTCGTGAAACTCACTTCGGACGGCCGGCGCAGGAACACCCGAAGCAAGACCAGGGATCGCCTCCGGGATGATCTCCGGCAGTAGGCGAGGTTTGGACGGATGGCACCGCTGAGCGCCCGTCGCGTTGCATCTGCTTGATCCTTAGGGGAATATGCATCTGCGGCGCACCTGCATTTCTCCTCGCCGCAAATGCCCCCACGGGCCTCGCTGTGCGTACGAGCAGACTTCCCTGAAGAGATGGACACGCACGCCCTGCCCTGTGGGAACGGTCCTTTGGGAGACGCCGATTAAGGAGGGAAAGCAGACCAGGCCGGGGACGCACGGATCCGGTCTGCCCGCCATACACGAACCTCAGTCCGAAGATGACTTGGGGACCCTTACGATTCCCTTACTTCATGTTTGCTCAATTCTTACGGCATCCCGCTTCTCATGGAACAGGCGGCAAACGAACCGGCGCGCCCGCGGCAGAAACTCGGATAACAAGCCGCCGACGAGGAAGGCCCGATGTCCTACATGATCGATGCAAGATGGCTGCTTCTTCTCCCCCTTGGCTTAATCCTGGCATTCGTCTGCTGGGTCTTCTGGAACCTTTCCAAAGAAATCGGCGCCCACAAGCGGCACTGGGTCCGCACCTTCCGCGATTACTGAGTGGTTGTCCGCAGCGTGTGCGCATGACGTGTGTCGGGGAGCGAGAGATCCGCCTCTTTGCTTCAACTCGGCTTGGAAGGCGCCGCCGGCTCGCTGGGCTCCGGATCATCCCCCGATTCTTCCACCAGAACCGCTGAGCCGGGGATAATGTCGAAGCTCATGGCGCCCTTCCCCGCGGTGTGGAAGGTCACCCGCAGCGGTTCGCGCTGCCACTCTGGCTGCCCGCAGACCGGGTCGATGTTCTTAGCAGGATCGGGGTCAAAACCTTCCACCTTCTTCGCCAGCACCGGCTTGCGCGCCGCCACCTGCGCCACCACCGCATAAAGGCTCTTTCCGGTCGCCGTTACTCCGCAGTACGCGCCATAGTCGCGAAACCAGCTCACCTGGCTCACCCCCGGATCGTAGTCGGGCAGTTTGAGAGGAGCGGCATGTCCGGTGACACGGTCGACCAGCAGCCAGGGCCCGCGCTGCCACACCCAGTGCTCCTGCTTGTCACCCGGCAGCGAGTCGTTGATCCGCAACACCCGCCGAACCACGAAACTGCGGTCCGTGACGTTGTGCGCCTCGCCGGTAGTCCATTCCTTCAGAGAACCATCTACCAGCAGAGGCCTGATCTTGAGATCGGCCTCTCCGGGCGCTGCTCCAGCCGGGTCGCCCGCCTTGGAATAAGGCACCCGCTTGCCCGCTCCAATCCCCACCACGTGCGGCTTACGCGGAGCTGCCGAAACCGGTAACTGCACAAGCAGAAACACCAGGACGCAGCACCCAAGCACGCCCCGCATCGATCCGAAACGACTCCGTCGAGCTTTCATGACGGTCTTGCTCCTTGCTGCCTACGACTGTCCGGCTTCCACAGCCCGTGCTACCCGGAAGGCCGTGCTCTCGTTCAAATGACGCGCCAGCACCTGCATCCCTACCGGCAAACCAGCCTTGGTCTGGCCGCACGGCACCGTCACCCCGCAGATTCCGGCCAGGCTCGCCGTCACCGTATAGATATCAGCGAGATACATGGCCAGCGGATCGCCCGTCTTCTCGCCGAGTTTGAATGCAGCCGTCGGCGCCGTGGGGGTCACAATCGCATCCACTTCGCCAAAGGCCTGCAAAAATTCCTCTGCCAGCAGCCGCCGTACCTTCAGCGCTTTGAGATAGTAAGCATCGTAGTAGCCCGCCGACAACGCATACGTTCCGAGCAGAATCCGGCGCTTGACCTCGGCTCCGAATCCTTCATCCCGGGAATGCCGGTACATCGCGCTCAGCGTCTCCGATTCAGGCGACCGATACCCGTACCTCACTCCATCGAACCGCGCCAGGTTCGCGCTGGCCTCCGCCGTCGCCACCAGGTAGTACGTTGGAATGGCATAGCGCGTGGTCGGCAGCGTCACCGGATGAATCGTGCACCCTGCCACCTCGAGCGCCTTGATCCCCTTCTCGATCGCACCGCGAACCTCCGGATCGAGCCCGTCGCCAAAATATTCAACCGGCACTCCGATCCGCAGCCCCTCCGCCGGCCTGTCGCTCTCCGTGGCGTAATCCGGAACCAGCGCCGGCGAACTGGTAGCATCCTGCGGATCGTGCCCGGCAATCACCCCCAGCAGGGTCGCCGCATCACGCACACTGCCGGCAAACGGCCCGACCCGGTCCAGCGACGATGCAAACGCAATCAGCCCGTAACGCGAGACCCGTCCGTAGGTCGGCAGAACCCCCACCACCCCGCAAAAACTGGCCGGCTGGCGGATCGAACCGCCCGTATCCGATCCCAGCGTGCCCACAGCCAGGTTGGCGGCGACCGCCGCCGCTGAACCGCCGCTCGACCCACCTGGCACGCGCTCCGGATCGACTGGATTGCGCACCGGTCCATACGCGGAATTCTCGTTCGAGGAGCCCATCGCGAATTCATCGCAATTCGTCTTGCCCAGCAGCACCGCCCCGGCCGCTTCAAGCCGGCTCACCACCGTGGCGTCGTAGGGAGGCCGGTAGCCCTGCAGGATCTTCGATCCGGCCGTGGCCGGAGCGCCTTGCATCACCAGAACGTCCTTGATGCCCACAGGAATGCCCGCCAGTGGAGGCAGCGTTTCGCCCCTGGCCGCCATAGCGTCCACCCGCTCGGCCTGCTCCAGCGCCCTGTCACGCGTCAGGCTGAGGTAAATGTTGAGGTGCGGATTCACCGCCGCGATCCGGTCATAGTAGGCGCCCGCAAGTTCCGTGGCCTTCGTAGTCCCCGATGTAATCGCGGCGCGCAGTTCGGCCATACTGCGCGGCTTCTGCGCGTAGCTCTCCACGGCGGTCCCGGTTACAAATTCACTCGGCAAAGGAAAATCCTTTCCTGCTTGGTCTCGTCTCAAGTTCAATCCGGCGCTGAAGACTGGCGCATCACCGGCCTGCTTCAGCGCTCAATCACCTTGGGAACCTTGAAAAACACGCCATCGCTTTCCGGGGCTTGCGGCATCACCACCGCCCGGTCGAGCGACGGCCGCACCACGTCCGCCCGCACCGACGCTGCGCCCCCGGCGCCTTCCAGTTCGCCGACCTGAGACAAGGGCGCGACGTGTTGCGTATCAAGCTCGTTCAATTCGGCGACGTACGCCAGGATCGCGTTCAGGTCCTCGACCATCCGGGAGCTCTCCCCGGGCTCCAACTCCAGGTGCGCCAGCTCGGCCACCCGTTCCACGTCCGCGAGCGCAACTTTATCCGTCATGCCTGCTCTGTCTCCATGGGTTCTCACTTGGTAACTGAACTTCAAGTATAAGTCGTTCGTCTTTCTGATTCATCAGCTCCTTCCCCGTTCCGACTGTCATTCGACACCCCTAATCCACCACTAGAGTCAAAGTCACCACGTGTTGTACTCCTCCCGCGTTGACCGTCACAGGAATCGAATATGTTCCAGCCGCTGTGCTGTGTGTCGTCGGCGATGACGGCGGGCTGGTTCCGCTCGACCCCCCTCCGGAAGAAGAACAGCTCGCGACCCCTGCTGCCACCATCGCCAGCAGCACCACCTGCGCCAGCCAACGCCGCCGTCTGCGCGTGAATGGCAACAGAACCAGCCCCGTGGCCAAGCCCAGTCCGCCCCATGCCCCGGTAGCCAGCCTAGTCGCGCTGGCCGACTGCGCCTGCCCCGTCGTCACCTGGATCACTTCGGTTCCGGTCGCCAGCGACGAAACCGGCTGGCTCGTTGGGTTGAAAACGCATGCCGCATATGCCGGCAAAGCGCCGCACTGGAATGTGTAACTGGCGTCGGACGCTACCGAGGATGAAAGCGTCAGCGTATAACTTGCGGTCTGCCCGCTGGCGATGGTCTGGCTCGACGGTCCGGAGAACGCAACCTGGAAGTCGAAGCCCGCTCCCGATAAAGAATCAATCGCCGGCGCCGCAAGCGCGCTGCTTGTCAGCGTCAGGTTTCCCGACCGGGAACCGGAGCTTGCCGGGGCGAAGGCCACCGACGCCGTACAACTCGCCCCCGCCGCCAGGCTTCCCCCGCAGGTCGTGCTGACCAGCTTGAACTCCGGCGACACGGTCAGCGCCATGTCAGTGAGCGTCGCCGCTCCCGCGGCATTGCTGATCGTCACCGCCACGGGGCTTCCTGTGGTCCCCACCCCCATCGTCGGAAAACTGACTGGCGACGGCGTCATGGCCACTGCCCCGGTCAGCCCCCCAACTCCGCTCAGCGCAACCGTCGCCGGGGTGGAGATGCTGGTCGAACTCACCGTCAGCACTGCGGTCTGCGGCCCAATAAGGACGGGAGTAAAGACTACACCCACGCTGCAGCTCGTTCCCGCCGCCAGGCTTCCCGGGCACGTGCTCTTGGTGATCGTGAATGCCCCTGACCCGGCGAGGGAAAGCCCATCTGCGGACGCCGGAGCCGTATTGGTAATGGTCACTGTCTGCGCGGAACTCGGTTGCCCGATCGCCTGCGGCGCAAACACCAATAGAGTCGGGCTGACCTGAAGTCCCGCCGTTCCCTGGCCGTCGCCGCTGAGCGGAATCCACGCCGGCTTCGCATTCGAGGACGACGCGGTCAGCGTCGCCGCAGCCCCTCCCGAAGCCAGAGGTTTGAAAATCACCTGCACTGTGCAACTGGCCCCACTGGCCAGCGTCGTCGCACAATTGTTGCTGGCGGTCGAGAAGCTGGCCGCCGATCCTCCCGTGATCTGGAACCCGACATTCGTCATTGATGCCCCGCCGCTGTTCGCCACGGTCACCGTCAGCGGAGCGCTCGCCAACCCTACCTGTTGATCACTGAACGTCAGTCCTGCAGGCGTCAGACTGAACGCCCCAGGCAACAGTCCGGTTCCGCTCAGAGCTACTGTCTGCGGCAGGGTGCGCAGCACATCGGAAATGGTCAATGTGCCCGAAGCCGGGCCCTGCTGAACTGGAACAAAAGCCACGCTGATCGCGCAGCTCGAGTTTCCCGTTAGCTGTGTAGTGCAACCGTTATTCGAAATCTGGAACGGCCCGCTGATGCTGGCCGCGATCGAAGTCAGCGGCAAGTCTCCACCGTTGGTCAGCGTGATGTTCTGGGCAGCCGACTGCAGGCCAGTAACCGTCGGCGCAAATATCAGGCTCGACGCCGATAAGGTGTCGGTCGCGGGTGCCGCTCCCGTTCCATTCAATTGCACAGATTGTGTGCCCGCTCCATCCACCAGCACCAGCGTGCCCGTTGTATACCCAGCCTGTGTCGGCTGGAACTGCAGCAGCAGCTGACAGCTCGCCCCCGGAGCCAGCGTGTCAGTACCGCACGTATTGCTGGCCAGCATGAAAGGCGCAGACACTGTCAGGCTGGTGATAGCCACCGCCGTTCCGCCACTGTTGCTGGCCGTCACCTGAAGCGAAGCTGATGTCGTTCCCACCTTGACCTGGCCGAAACCGACCGACGGAGGGGATAAAGTGATCACCCCCGGTGGGTCGCCGACGCCGCTGAGCGGCACCGTGATCACCAACCCCGAAACATTTGCCGCAATCGACAACTGCCCGTTGCGATTGCCCGCCGCGGTCGGCGTGAACGTCACGAACATCGCGCAAGCCAACCCGGAGCTGAGACTCGAACTGGCGCAATGGTTTGGATCCGTCACCGCAAAGTCGCCGGTCGCGCTGATCTGCCCCACTACCAGCGCAATCCCGCCCGTATTCGCGATGCTGACCACCTGCGGGGAACTGCTCGTGTCGTATCCCTGGTGTCCGAAATCGAGTGCAACCGGCGTCGCCCTCGCCGTGGTCAACTGGGTGCCTGCGGTTGCCAGCGGGATTTGCCACACTCCCCGGCCATACGTCCCAGCCACCAGCACGCTGAGGGAGCCCGTCAGAGGAGCAGCACTCAGCTCAGCCACCGGAGCCATCGGAAGCCCCGCGCCGTATGCCGACCAGCAATTACTCGCAGGAGTCGCACATCCGCCGACATTGCGAGTAACCCAAACTCCGATATCGAGCGCCAGATATGCCGTGTTCCGATCGCCAGGATCGAGCACCAGGCTGTTAGCCGGCGAACTGGGCAAATTCGACTTCAGGGTTGACCACGTCCCACCGCCATCCGTAGATCGATACACAATCTGAACCAGTTGCAGCGGATTCGGCGTTCCCGCAACCGTTACGTACACCGTGTTGCCGCTTTTATCGCTTGTATCGATGGTGAGGCTGGAAATGTCGAAGTTATAAGCGTTCAAACCGAACCCGTCGTTGCTGACGATATTGTGGGTCAAATCCTTCCAGGCAGACCACGTTCCTCCCGCCGTCATGGTCGCCTTCAGGATATGGCCGCCAAGGGTTCCGCCTCCGCTCCTCGACCCGTAAGTGCCCGCGTAGATAACCTCTCCCCCGCCATCGAGCGCCATGGCCGCCAGGGAGCGGATGATGGCGTTGCCGGCGCATGAGGAATTGCTTCGGTTCCCATCGAACATGGGACTGATGGCGTTTGCCGCTGACCATCCGCCGCTCGCTGGCCCCCGCCACACCCGGCAGGTGCCGACCAGCAACTGGGTGGGATCGACCGGGTCCACCAGGAACGTCGCGGGAACCGCCATCACCAGGCCATCGTTGCTGACATCCGCATTCGAAACCACGGGGTTCTGTGTGAAGTCGCTCGCCGCACAACCGCCGCCCTTGGCACATGCATGGATGGCAACACCCGCACTGTTGTTGACATACCAGTTCGCAGGGTTCGAGGGATCGACCGCCACCGCACCACCTTCGCCGCCCAGCACCTGCTCCCAGTCCGCGGTCGGACCGACGGTGCTGTTAGTCCCCGCCGTTCCGTTCGCACCCAGGCCGGCCATCATGGTGTAAGGAGTCGGCCCCACCGGAGACATGCTCTCCACCTCCGCCAGCGAACCGAGCGCACCGTTCAGGTTCTGAAAGTGCCCCGCATCCCCGGCAGAACAGATGGTTCCCGTCTCCCCCACCAGATCCATCGAGCGCCAAAGGCCGCTATCGTTGCCGATGAATACCGCGAGCGGATTCGCCGGATTCCAACCCAGCGCGTGCTGATACCCTCCCACACTGCCGCTCATGCACGTGAACGCGTTGGTAGCATTACGCCACGCACAGCCCATCGCCAGGCTGCAGCGCCATACGTCGTTGGCGCCGGCCAGCAGAATCGTGTCCTGACCCGACGGAATCGCTGCCAGAGCCAGGTTGTAGTCTCCATTGAACAGCGTTGCCGAGCCCAGCGCGGTCGAGGACTCCAGCGCCGCGGTATTCCACTGCTTGCCAAATGAAATAGTGGTGTTGGAGCAGTTGCCGCCTACGGGCGCGCAAACGTCCTGCCATACCCCCTGGTCCTGGTCGTTCACATCCACCGTCCACGCGAACGTATCGCCACTGAAGGGGTTGACTGCCAGCGTTCCGCGAAAGATGGGGCAGGCCTGCGAGCCGACGCTCAGCGGATTGGTCGGACACGCATGGATTGGCCCGCTCGCAAACGGCTGGGTCGGCAACCGAGTCCAGTGCGCGCCATCGCTCGACTGGTAGTAGCCGTGAAAACGCACGGCGGCGATGAATACTCCGCGCACGGGATTCCACACCACTGACGTAGCGCCGTTTCCATCCGTTCCCGCGAAAGCATCCGATGGACCCTGAATGTCCTGCCCGTTTTGATCCGTGATCTGCGCCAGCGTCCAGCTCGCACCCGCATCGGTCGAGTAGTACAGCCCCTCGTAACTGAAGCCGGACTGGTTGGCGCCAACCACCACGCCCTCCCACGCCTGCGATACCGCTACAACCACCAGCTTCGGGTTCACTGTGCTCCATGCAAACCCCGCAATCCCCTCCCCGATGAAAGACCACCTCTGGTCGATCGTGGTCTGATTGAGGGTCCAGGTCGTCCCCCCGTCGGTCGAACGCAGGATCCCGGCCCCGTAGTAGGAATCGAGCGCATCGTTGGGGTCGCCCGTGCCGGCCAGGATTACGTTCGTCCCACCCGGCTGGACCGTCACCGCGCCTACGCTGATCGTTGCATCGAAAGGAGTCATTGAGGACCCCAGCTGGTCCATGAGTGGACTGAATTTGATCTTGGCGGGATCCGACGTGGCGGCGTTGGTCGCCCGCCACACGCCGCCACCCGTCGTTCCCACGTAGACTGTGTTTCCGGTGGCGTCCGCCGGATCAAGCACCACCGACGAGATGCGACCGGTCACGAGCCCGTAATTCGACGTGATCACCGCCGCCGGCCCGAGTGGCTGCCACGTCGCCGTGGTTTGCGATAGTCCCGTCATCGCCCGCAACGCCGGCCGGGGCGATGTGTTCCGAACGGCCGCAGAGCGCCGGGGAAATCCTCGTCGCGCCAGAAATTGCCGGGCATGCGTAACCGCAGGTGGCTCTGCCGGAATCAAAGTCGTGCCAGCCCCCGCCTGCGCGCGGACGGGCGCCACAAACGCAAGCGACCAGAAGAGGAATGCAGCCGGAACCGCTGCCAGTGCCATCGATCTCCGTGCCGGTCGACGTCTTCCGCCCTCCGTTGTCGAATCCGGGGCTCCTTCACCCCGTATCCCGCGCCTCGGCCGTCTACTTTGAACGAACACGTCGATCTGGCTCCGCACCGGTTATTCCGGGCCTGACTTATCCGGGATGCCGGTCAATGCGTCAGCCCTCCCGACACCCGTCAGAGCATGTTTCAATTAACATCCAGGTCCGGGGTTGTCGGTACCGCACAATTCCCGGCAGGCATTCACCCGGGACACGCCTCGGCAGCGAGACAGACCCCGGCGAAGCCAGTCAGAAGTTTCCGGTAATGAAATTTGTGCCCAATTTTAGGACAGGAAAATTAGACAAGGTGTGACCGCGAGTACACCTCTGGCACAAGGCCCCTAGCCGCTGTCTAATTTATCGGGATTTTGTTCGGAATAAGTCGACTTGAAAATGACCCGCAACGACAAAGCCGCCAGCTAGCGCTAAGCTGTCCAGCCCGAAGCCGCTACGATCCGGTCTTGCGTTCTTCTTCAAGGACTTCGTCAAGCAGGCCGCGCAGGCTCGCAGCCCGGGCATGCCCCACGCGGGCAGCCGCTCCCGAGCCTAAATCGGTTGACTGCGCCAGCTCATCGGCGAGATTCAGGGCCGCCAGAACCGCTACCCGCAGCGAATCCACGGTGCGCCCCTGGGCCGCGACCGCCCGCATCTTGGCGTCCACCTGGGCTGCGAGTTTACGGATGTGATCAGCATCCTGCCCGGAGAGATGGTAGGTCTGGCCGAAAATGTCCACCGTGATGTAGTTGGTCTGGACCGGGTCCATCTGCACCCTCACAGTTCAAGCGTATCCAGCTGAGCCAATAACCGTTCCACCCGCTGCCGCACCTGGTCCCGCTCCGCGCGCAGGGCATCCAATTCCCGCTGAAGCTGTTCTCCCGCCGCGATCTGCTGGCTCAGTTTTCCTTCCGTCTCCGTGGCCCGCTCTTCGGCCGCGGAACGCGCCAGCCGCTCCCGCTTCACCAGGTTCACCGCCCGCAGAATGCGGTCTTCCAACGACGAAAATTCGTCGATACTCAGGGCCAGCGTGCCGGGCTCCTTGTCTGCATGTTCGGGCTGATGATCGCCTCGGGTTTCTTCTGCGACCTCAGGCACTAAGGAAAACTCGGCCATCCCAAAAACCTCCGCTATGGGTGCCAGTATAGCGCTTGGGTGCGGCTGCCGTGTTACGTCCTGAGCCGCGCACCAGCCTTGCCAACCGCCTCCACCACCTGGGTGTGAAAGCTCTGCAGTTCCTCTTCGCGCAACGTCCGGTCCGGCGCCTGAAACGTGACTCCCAGCAGCAGTGAATATTCCCGGGATCCCAGCCGCGGGTCACGAAAAACCTCACGCGCACGCCAGTCCACCAGTTCGGGGATTCGCAGCGCGGAGACCGCCTGGTCCACTCTCTCCCACCCAATACTCTGATCCAGCACCAGCGAAAAATCGCGCCGCACCGGCTGGAACCGGGAAATCTCCCGCGCCACCGGCGTCCGCAATGGCAGCCCAAACAGCCGGTCAAGATAGATCTCGCCAATCAGTACGGTCTCCTTGAACTTCCGCGCTGCGGACTCGACCGGATGCAACTGCCCGAACCACCCCATTGTGAGCCCCCCCACAACCACCCGGGCAGCTCGGTAGGGATGCAGCCACTGCGGCGTCAGCCTCGCTTCGGCCGGAAAGCGGTCGTAGTAGACTCCCTTCGCCTCGAACCGCGCCAACACCTGCTCCACAATGCCCTTCACGTCGTAGAACTCGATCTCCCTGACCGGGTGCAGCGCGCTCTGCTCCGGCAGCCTTCCCGCGGCGCCGAAAGCCAGCGACGGCCGCTCTTCCACCCTGTCGGTCGAACCGGAGAATACCGTCCCCACTTCGAACAGGCGCACATCGCTCACATCGCGATGCAGATTCCCCGCCACCATTCCCAAGATCCCCGGCACCAGCGACGGGCGCAGCACTCCCGCCTCCTCGCTCAGAGGATTGCCCAGCGGGACCGCCAATCCCGGCTGCAAAGCCGTTAAAGCAGCATCGGCGGCCGAACAGAACGTGCTCGCGATGCCTTCGTGAAACCCCGCAGCCAGCAGCGTGCCCCGTACCACCGTGTCCTTCCCTGCCAACGGCAGAGACCGCACCCCTCCCGCAAACGCCGGCAGAGTATTCGCGAAGCGGTTGTAGCCGTAAACCCGGGCAACTTCTTCAGTCAGGTCGATCTCACGTTCGATGTCCAGGCGCCAGCTGGGCAGCGTCACCAGCCACTTCCCCTCTCCCGCCTCCACCAGCTTGCATCCCAGCGCTCCGAGCACGGTCTCGACCGTGGCCGCAGTGATGCCTTCCGCATCCACGGTTTTGCCCAGAATCCTCTGCACCTCGCTCAGCGCCAGCGCAATCGGCCTTCGATTGGCCGTTCGCGCCTCCACTACAGGCACCCGCACATCCACAAATTCGCCGTCGATGTACCCGCCGTTCGCCAGCAGGATGCGGCTGACCAGGGCCGACGCCACCGGTGCGGCGTTGAAGTCGGTTCCCCGCTCAAAGCGATGGCTGGCATCGGTGTGCAAGCCATGACGGCGGGCAGTGGTTCGCACCACCACTGGATCGAACCATGCCGCCTCCACCAGGACGTTCTTGGTCTCCGCCGTGATCATCGAATCCCAGCCGCCCATGACTCCGGCCAGACCCAGCGGCTTCACCTGATCGGCAACCACCAGGTCGTCGGGATCGAGCGCTCTGTCCACGCCGTCAAGGGTCTTGAGTCGCTCCCCCTTGCGCGCCCGCCGCACCACGATGCCGCCCTCCAGCTTGTCGAGGTCGAAGGCGTGGGTAGGCTGCCCCATCGCCACCCATGCAAAATTGGTCGCGTCCACGGCATTAGAGATTTTCTTCTGCCCCAGCAGGTCGAAGTACGTTGCCACTTCTCCGCCTGCGAACCAGTCCCTCGACTGGCCAATCTTCACATCGCGCAGCACCCGCGCCGTGAACCGGCCGCACCCGTCCTCCGCCTCGATACGCACCGGAAAAGCCTGCCCGGCCGCCTTTGCCTCCGGCAGTGGAACATGGAGCGGCCGCAAAGCGAGTCCGTAGATCGCCGCCGCCTCGCGCGCCACCCCGTAGTGATTCATCGCATCCACGCGATTCGTGGTGATGTCCATCTCAAACAGCGAGCCGTTGCCCTCGCCGAGGTCATACACGCCCTCGACCGCGATCCCGCGCAGGGTGAGATCTTCGGCGAGTTGAGCATCGCCGGCGTTCAGTTCAGGCAGGTAACAGCGTAGCCACCGGGTCAAAATCTTCATTCGTTTTCCTTGAGAGCACAGCTTGCGGAGTAAGCGTCGCTAGCGGGGCTGGAGCTCGGCTGATTCGACTTGTTAGGACTCAGGATCCTGATAAGTGCATTGGGAAGGCGAGTCACCTCCGTGGATCTGGCCATCAAGGCCTGTGCCGCTTCCTTACCGATATAGCCATAATCTGCTGCGAGTTCAATTTGAGTTTGAAGTTCGTAAACCGAACCTCGCGCATTGCCCAGGAAGTGCCTGAATTGCAGGTCTGTGAGCCTGCCGTGCCCTTCTGCAATGTTGCTGGGGATGGAAAACGCAGCGCGACGAATTTGAACCACCAGGCCATAGCCTTCGCTCTTCGGGAATCCAGAAGTGAGACTATCCGCACAACGGGCAAAGACCATCGCCTTTTGCCACACGATCAGTTCCCGGAATTCCTTCGGCCTGGCCACACTGCCTCCATCGCGTAATTCCCAGCTCCGCTTGCACCGCTAGCATCCCTAGCTCCGCTGCTTAAGCAAACTGTCCCAGAAACCGCATATCGCCCGCATAAAACTGCCCGATCTCGCTGATCCCGTACTTCATCATGGCAATGCGCTCCACGCCCATTCCGAACGCAAACCCGGAGATCTTCTTGGGGTCATATCCCGGCTGTTTCTGCGCCGCGAAAGCAAAGACCGCCGGATCGACCATGCCGCAACCCAGCAGTTCGATCCAGCCCGACTGCTTGCACTTCCGGCAGCCCTTGCCGCCGCAGAAAATGCAGCTGATCTGCACATCGGCCGAAGGCTCCGTGAAAGGAAAGAACGAAGGAAAAAACCGCGTCTTCACGGACGATCCGAACAGCGCCTTCATGGCATGATCGAGCGTCCCCTTCAGGTCGCTGAAGGTGATGTTGGTATCCACGCACAGCCCCTCCACCTGGTGGAAGATGGGCGAATGCGTCGCGTCTGCCGCGTCATTGCGATGCACTTTGCCGGGAATAATGATCCGGACCGGCGGAGGTTGCTGCTCCATGGTGCGCATCTGCACCGGCGAGGTGTGGGTCCGCAGCAACAGGCGATCGCGCAGCGGCCGCCGCTCCTGGTTGGCGATCACCAGCGTGTCCTGCGTATCCCGCGCCGGATGGCCGGGCGGAAAATTCATGCTTTCAAAGTTGTAGAAATCCGTCTCGACCTCGGGCCCCACGCCCACCGAGTAGCCAAGCGCCGCAAACACCTGCGTAAGTTCGTTCAGGGTACGCGTGATCGGGTGCTCCGCACCGGTGAGGCGCCGCGTGCCGGGCAGGGTTACGTCGATGGCGTCGGCAGCCAGCGCCGCGTCATTTGGAGCCCCGCCCGCCTCCTGCTCCATCAGACCTTCCACCAGCTCCTTAAGCTTTTTGAAGCGCTCGCCGACTGATTTTTTGGCGGCGGGCGGTGCGGCCTTCAGCCAGGCAGATACATCGTTGAGGCGACCCTGTTTGCGGCCCAGCCAGCGCAGGCGAAAGGCCTCGACCGTTTCGGGGCTATCCAGAGAGGCCGCTTCTTCGCGCGCCCATTCGGAAACCTGGGCGAACGCCTTGTCGAGCGAGTCGTCATCGTAGGACGACGGAGTAGGGATGGCAGTGATCATCGCGTAAAGAGCAGGATAAATCACCACAGGAGAGATCGCCCGGCCGGACAGGCGCCCGCACGCAGCGACGCGGCGCCAGTCGCCTGCGCTCTGGGGGTACTGAACTCCAACGGCAGGAACAGGCGCGCCCGAGCCCCGCCTGCTTCCCGTTTTCATCCCGCCGTCATCTGCCAGAAATGAACGGCTGGTAGGAAGGTCTCAAGCAATAGATCTGGGCGCCGGGTCCCTGTTTCCAGCCCTCCCGAGACGGCCGCCGCAAACCCTGATTTCCCCACCGCTGGAGGTTCCATGCCCCTATTCAATCGTCCGCGCCCCGCGGCCGGAATAGCACTGCTGGCGGCTCTCGGCGTCCGCTTTGCGATTGCCGAAGATCACGACGACCGGCAAATCAAGCACGTCTTGGTGATCGCCTTGGAGAAGCATGATTGGACCCAGCCGACGACCGTCCCCGGCGGAATCCAGCCCATCTACGGGAATCCGAACGCTCCGTTCACCAACAGTCTGGTGAATGGCACGGCGGATGTGTACATCGATGGCCGCCTGGTCAAATCAGCCGGCACGTCTCCTTCGCCAGCAATTACCACAACGTCCTGGCTACCCCAGGCGGCAACAATCCGCACATCCACCCGTCGGAGCCCAACTACATCTTGGGCCGAAGAGGGACCAACTTCGGCATCGCCAACGATGACGATCCCTACAAAGACACCCCACCCAACGCCCAGACCACGACCCAGCACCTGAGCGGCCTTCTGCAGCGCGCCGGACACTCCTGGAAGTTCCTACCAGGAGGACATTGACCTGCAAACGGTCAATGGCAACCTGGTCAACGTTCCGCTGCCGGAGAACCAATGGACGGTGCCGCTGAAAAGCCAGTCCGGCAACTGGAGTTCGACCTGGCCAACGACCGTGTAGCCGAATACAACTGGATCACGCCCGATCAGTACAACGACATGCACAATGCCCTGACGAACGGCATTGCCGGCCTGACTGGCGATTCGTCGCAGATCCGCGCGGGAAGACGACGCCACGCAAAGGCTGGTGAGGCTCATCATGGCTTCACGCGCCTACCAGGACGGCGGAGCCATCATCGTGTGGTGAGACGAGAGCGAGGCCGATGGCGAGCCGGGCGATAACGCAGACGACTTCAACCCTTCAATCGGCGAGATCGTGATTTCCGATCTCGCACACGCCAACGAGGGTGGACTGCCTTACGCGAGTTCCCTGAACTAAACCCACTCCTCGGACCTTCGCACCATGCAGGAGATCTTCCACGTGAAGGCGACAGGCGGATCATCCCCCTACCTGGGGGATGCGGCCAACACGCTCAACCTGTCAGATGAGTTTGAGCCCGGCGTGATACCGGCCCCAGCAGAGGACACCCTGCTTCAGATTCCGGGAGGATACCGATACAAAAGCGAACGGCCCGAAGCCATGCTCCGGGCCGTTCTTGTTGACGCGTTCGCTTTTCTTCAGGCGGCGGTGGTCGCTAAAGCGGCTTTCGCCTGCTCGGCCAGCTTGGTAAAGCCGGCTGCGTCATGCACGGCGATGTCGGCCAGGATCTTGCGGTCCAGGCCAATTCCCGCCTTCTTGAGCCCGTTGATGAACTGCGAATAGCTCGTGCCATTCAGCTTGGCGGCCGCGGAAATACGCACAATCCACAGGGAGCGGAACTGGCGCTTCTTCTGCTTGCGGCCCGTGTAGGCAAACTTGAGGCCGCGCTCGACGGCTTCCTGCGCTGCCTGGTAGAGCTTAGATTTCGTGAGGAAATAACCGCTCGCCCGGTCAAGAATCTTCTTCCGGCGGTCATTCCGCTTGGTACTGCGTTTTACGCGGGGCATGGTGCGTTCTCCATTTTGTTACGTCGGTATGGCGGCTGGAGGCAGGAGATGCACCCGGAGGGTGCGATCAGCCTCTTCACTCGCTCTGCAAGCCTTGATCTCTCGGCAGGCCACGTTTCAATCAGGCTGCCGGGGGTCCGTCGACCTGGACCCGGAAACACCCGCTCTTCCTCGAGCGGGAGCAACGATCAGGCGTAAGGAATCATGCGCGCTACCTTTGCGTAGTCGCCGTCAGACACAAGCACGATCTTGCCGAGCTTGCGCTTGACCTTGGGCGACTTCGACGAAAGGATGTGCCGAGTCTTCGTCTGGCCCCGCTTGATCTTGCCGGTGCCGGTCTTGCTGAAGCGCTTGGCCGCGCCCGAATGGGTCTTCAACTTGGGCATTTTCTTCTCTTTTTGGACCGGGCTCGAATGCCCAGCCGCAAAGGCCGCAGACGCAGGGGCTTCCCTGCCTCAGTGAGGCTCCAACCAGTATACCGCAGGGTTGGTTCCACCGCTATGCCGCCGGCAGCCCCCGGCCCATCATGTCCGCCGGCCGAAATGGGGTTGCCACTGTGGCAGACGCGCCTCGGCGCCATCTCGATTTGATCCGAGGAAGCTCTAGCGAAGGCACTCCTGATGCGGTGATTCGAACGCAATTAAGTTCAAGTGTAGAATTGGCGTCCTATGGAGGGCGGCCGGATTGAAGAAGCGGAGCTCATATCCGTCTTTTAGATGCGGTGTCTTTCTTCAATCTGTCCGGTCCACCTGGTCGCGGCGGTCGCACCAGCGGGACAGAAGTGAAATTGGACGTATCCACTCGAGATTGGCTGCGGGATTGACCGTGGCCCTCGCGCTCTCGAGTCCGGGGGCCTTTGCCGCCGATAACGCGATCCAAAGCATCACCCCGGTTCAGGCTGAATTGATGGCTGACGTGAACGCTCACCTGTTAAAGGTAGGCGCGATTGTCTACGCTCGGGTCACCGTTGAATGGAGGGGCACGGATTGTTTCCTCAGGACCGGTGCGATTCTTGAGGGCCATGTGCTTTCGGTGACTTCCCATAGGGAGAATGCCAAGCTATCCGAAGTCGATATCGCCTTTACGCGGGCGCAATGTGGAGAGCCCGAAATGGGGGAGTTCGCGCTGCTCCTTTCCGCATTGGCGGCGCCGCCGCACGACAGCGATTTGGGCATCATGACTGCGCCTGTGCCGATTTCCACTTCGGCAGGCAATTCGCCGGCCTCGGGGTGGGGAGGCATCGCCGCTCTCGGAGCCATGCAACAGGGCGCGATCGTGAACCTGCAACTGGATATGGCTCTTCATAAATTCCCGTTGACGCCGCGCATGCGGATGGGCGAGGTTGACGGGATCAAAGGTTTGAAACTCGATGTCGCCACGGGGCCGGAAAACAGTTCTGTTCTGACTTGTCGGAGCCACGACGTATCGCTCGAAAAACACAGCCTTCTGCTACTCGTTCCCTCACAAGGGATCCTTCCGCATGGACCGGCAGGTGCCGAAACGGCTCGGTCCGTTGCGGCCGTGGTTCCCCGTGAAAGACAACCCTTGCCCTCAGTCCCATCGGCCAGGATGTCTCCGACATGGCCCGTGGACGACCTCGATAGCTGCGTGCCGCCGCAGTGCGGCGTCTCCTTGCCGTCCGGTACCGCCAGCGATGGGTCGAGGCCAGCCGCCAGTATTTCCATCCGCCAGCTCGGCTACTCCCCGCGCCCTCAAAGAGTGGTAAGGGACTTCGACCAGGACGAGGTGCTCGCTTATCTCGGTCCAAGGGAACTGCTGGTTGCGTTCAATCCACATCTCCTGATGCCCAGGCATGCGCTTGGACCGTCAGGATCTACTGCCCGTGTGATCCGCGCGGCTCTCATCGACACGGAGACCCTTCAAGTTACCCGCACCGTGGACTGGGATTTGCCCGACAACCGTGAATACGCGTGGCCGTTGGGGGACGGTCGAGTTCTGGTGCATGTTGGTTCCGAGCTTCGTGTCTATGGCGAGGGCTTGAATATCTCGAATCGGATTCCCCTCGATGGTCCGCTGAATTTTGTGCGAGTGACACCAGACGGACGTTTCCTCGCACTTGGCGTGACCCATGAGCGGCACTCCCTTGAGTTGCATGCCCAGCTCGCCGAGAGTCTCGATCGCGAGCCGGAGGAGGACGTCGAAGTCTTGATTATGAATCGCAATTTCGAGACCATCGCGAGATCCTCGACGGAATCGGGGCTCGTGCCTCCGACGCTTCTTGACGAAGGTCAAGCCAGGCTTCTGGCGCAGCCGAACATGCGGTACCGCCTCTCAATGGTGACCTGGGACAACCACGCATCAACGCTCGCCCGCTTCAATTCCGGTTGTACGCCCGACCTCTCAAGCCTCACGCCGGATCTCATCTTCCTGGAGAGCTGTGACCGGCAAACCCACGGGCTTCGGTACCGTGTCTTGCATTCCAACGGGAAGCTGGCCCTCAAAGGCGGTTCGAACCCCGATGATTTTGGCCATGCAGCCAAGGGCAGCACGAACCACGAGGCTTTTGTGGTGAAAACGGTGCAGTCAAGTTCCCTGCTGGTTCCGGGGGACCAATTCAGCGCCGCAGATTTGTCCTTCGAGGCATTGGAGGTCTATCGCACGACCGATGGCAAGCGACTGCTCAGCGTGCGTGTCAGTTCTCCGTCAGCCAGCCGCGATGGTTTCGCACTGGCCCCGGATAGCTCACAGCTGGCGGTCCTGACCCGTGAAAAGATCTCGTTTTATTCAGTATCGAAGAATTGATTCACCGGCACGTTACGAAGGCGCCGATTGAGGGCTCCTGCGTTCGTGCCGAAAATTATGCGGCTCGGTGTAACAATCTTCTCAGGCGAAAACGGTCGATTTAGTCGCACGACTCCGCCGCCAAGTCAGGCCAAGGCCCCCCCATACCCGGTGGGGGTACCAGGACGGAATTCCGCAATGACCGGGGGGAGGCTTCCACACACGCGCGCTCACACCGCCCGGGCTACCTGAAGGAGTACACGGTCGCCTTTTCGATGCTCATCCGCCGACGGTCAAATCGCCACGTCTTGCCACCGTCGGTTTCATCGCCGTTGAGCCGCCGGCCTGGCGTCCACTTGCCGCCGGCGAAGATGCCCTCCTCCACCGTGGCGATGCCGCCGTATGCAACCTCCGCAGTTCGCGGCGAGAAACTTACCCGGAATCCCCGGCCCGCCCCCAGAAAAGCGTCGGGACCATTCGCCATCACCACCCCGAACCCCTCATCGGCATGGGTGTCGAAAACCTCGTCGAGAGACACGTGTAGCGTGTATCCCCCCATGGTGAAATCCACCGAAGGGTGTTCGCGGTTCAGCACGAAGCCATGCACGTCCCCCGATGCCTGGTGCTCCAGCAGCATCGGCGCGATCTGCGCCAGCAGGCTGTAGCTCGACGCCAGCGGACCCTTGGGATCCATCTCATCGTCAATCCCGAAAGGTGAAAATCCTATTCCCGCCTCTTCGCCCAGCGCATAAAACACGTTGGCCGCTCCCGCCTCCCCGCCCCGGGTCTCCGGCATGTACAACGGATTGCCTGCGCGGTGATATCGTTTGCACCACAACATGAAGTTCGGGTCATAAAGATCGGGAGAGTAAAGGTCCAGCGCCGTCCCCGCCGCCTTCCAGATGTCCACCACCCAAGGCTCCGGGCCACCGCTCGGATACATCCCCGGCGTCGCATCGTCTCCGGCCAGCCAGGTGTTTACATACATCGGAATGTCGTAAGCCGCCTTGCCCTGGGCCGCGACCGCCTGGATGTATTTTGCATAGTGCCAGGCCATGAAGGCCTCGTCCGCCCGCTCCGAGCCGCCGAACACCTCCTCCCACGTCCCAGCCGTCTTTTCTCCGTGCCCGCTCCACAACTCCCGCAGCTTCGGATAGAGCGCGTCCCGGTGCGCCGCAAGATAGCGTGTCAACTCCGCGGGTACCGGCCCGGCGAATGCCTTGTTCGCCGCCTCGGACCGGTCGCGCGAGTCGCCCAGGACGCCCACCTCGTTCTCCACCTGCATCATCACCACGGTGTGATCGCGCTCGTCGGCCTCTTTCAGATGCCGCATCAACGCGGCAAATGCACGCGCATCGGCATTCATCGATGCCGCGGCCAAGGGGGTCAGCGTCTCCACCGGTCCGCTGTGTTCAACCACCCGGGGAAAACGGCGCGTATCCTTTTTCACCCACACCGGCACGTAGCTCGAAACCCCGTTCTTCCACGTCGCCAGCCACAGGAACACAATGCGCTCGTGTTCATGCCGGGCCTGTTCGAGCAGTCCGTCTACCAGCGTGAAGTCGAACTTGCCTTCTTCCGGCTCGATCAGCTCCCAACTCAGGGGCGTCACCACCGTGTTGATGCCCATCGCCGCCAGCTGCGGCCAGATTGGCTTCATATACTCCAGGCTCGACGACGAAGAATTATGCAACTCCCCCGACAGCATCAGGAACGGTTTGCCGTCGACGATCAGCTGGGTCGCGGCACCCCGCGTTTCCAGATGCGGAGCCTGGGCCCGCGCCGTCTCCGGCGCCCAGTTCGATGCGCCGAGACAAGCGCAGATTACAAAACACGGCAAAGAACAAAGTTGTAGTCGCATAGCGCCCCGGAGTATACCACCGCACTGGTCCCTCCCCTTTCCGCCAACCCGCCCGAGCAGGCGTCCCGTTTTGGCGCTGCGGTTCAAATGCGGAGAATCCCTGCACCGCGCCCAACAGCACTCGCGGCCCCCTCTTGCGAACGGGCGCGCCTGGCTCTAGGTTTGAATTCATGCCCGTTCTGTCGGTCGATCTCGCTTACCGCCGCTGGTCTGATCTCGGAATAGTCATGCTCGACCGCACTCCGGCTGACCGCGCATTTTTCAACGGCGTCGGCCCCCCCGCCTCCGGCGCCATCGCCTGCGAAGTCATCGAGTGGGGCCTTTCCGAACTTGATCCTGCCCTGCGCTCCGGGCCGGTTGACCCCGAAATCCTCGCCGGCCGGCTCAATCATCTCTGCAATCTGCGCGGCATTCGCGTGCTCATGCTGGACGGCCCGCAGGCGTGGAAGGCGGCCCACAACGGCTTTGCACATGCCCGCGTCAGCGAACGCCAGCTCAACACCGCCTGCAAAACCGGACTCCCCGGAACTGTAAAGCCCATGACTTATCGCGCCTTCGCAGAGTTTTGCCTGGACGTCTATGAGGCCCTCTGCCGACGCGGCTGGCGCCGCCTCGACAAGCAGGATCAGCCCCTCTCGGGCACCGACCGGGTGCTGGTCGAGAGCTACCCCTGCGCGGCCTGGAAGTCCCTGGGTCTGCCTGCCTTGGCCGCCAAGCGTCGCGCCCGCGTCAGCGACCTGGCTGAGGCCTTTCACGCCCTGGAGTCAGTCGTCCCCCTCACCGTGAACCGGCCGCCCAATCACGATCAGCTTCAGGCGATTGTCGGCGGACTCCCGGGTCTGGCGATAGCCGAACGCGACAGCGCCGCATTGCGCATTGTCGGATCCCAGCCCCGCCGCGAAGATGGCCATTGGCGCGAGGGCTACATCGTGCTCCCCTTGCGGCCCCGGCCCCATCCGGCATTCCGCTGGACGGGAGCCGACACCTGCGGCAGCCCTCTGCAACCCGTTCGCTTGACCCCGGGAACCGCGAGCTAGGGCGTCGCCGAAGAAGATCCCAGGTACTTCTCCAGGAACTCCACAATCCTCTGCCGGCCATCGAAGCCGTGCCAGGGTTCGGTTCCGGGCCGCCCGAAGATCCCGCCCGCCAGCGGTCCGTGATCCTCGCGGGGATAGGTCACAAGTTCCACCGGAACCCCTTCCTGGCGCAGGGCGCGATACATCTCCTGCGCCTGCCCCAGGGGATCCGTTGTGTCCCCTTCCCCCTGCAGCAGCAGAAACGGCGTCTTCGCATGCGCCGCCCCGGACAACGGGCTCTGTTTCCAGGCGTCCTCCTGGTGCTCCCAGGGCTTGCCGAAGTACCAGCGGTCATACCATGACCCGCGCTCTGTCCCGTACTCGCTGAACTGATCTATGACCGGAGCCCCGCTGATGATCGCCTTGAAGCGGTCCGTCTTGCCTTCGACAAACCCGGCCATCTCGCCTCCGTAGCTATACCCCATGAGCGCCATCCGGCTCCCCTCGAGCGGGTACTTCGCCAGCACTGCGTCCACCCCCGCCATCACATCGCGGTAATCACCACCCCCGAGGTCGTTCTTGTCGGCCGCTGCAAACTTCGTGCCGTAATTCGACGACCCCCGCGGGTTGGGCCGCAAAACAGCCCATCCATGCCCAACCATGAACGCCGCAAATTCGTCGTTGCGGTCTTCCCACGCGCCAAACGGCCCACCGTGAACATCGACAATTAGTGGAACCTTGGCTGAACCCGCAACCGCCGGAAGATAGAGCAGGCCCTCGATCTCAAGCCCATCGCTCTTCCACTGAACCAGCTCCGGCTTCACGTGGCGAAGGTTGGCAGGGGCCAGGTCCGGAACCCCAAGGCCCGTACACCCGTCTGCCAGTCGTTTCGCATAGCAGAGACGCACCGGCTGCCCTCCGCTCTCGCTCAGCCAGACCCAACCAGTCCGTTTGCTATTCGTGTTCAACCCGGTAATAACCTTGCCGCCCAGGTCGATCGCCACCGGTGCCGCCTTCCCGTCCAGCGAAACTCGTATGGCCGTCAGCTGCGTTCCTACCCCGGCTGCAGTAATCAGGGCGCCGTTCGAATCTACGTAGAGAGTGCCCGGGGTGACCTGCCCCTTGAACCCTTCGGTTAAAGGCGCCAGCTTGCGCCCGCCGCTCTCGCGCGGCAATGCGAACAACTCGTCGTAGCCTGGCGGCGCGTCTTCTCCGGTGGCGGCGGCAAACAGGATCTGCTCGCCATCCGGGGTCCAGACCGCGCGCCCCACTGTGGGTGGAATTTCCGTCAGCCTGGTGGCGTGTGCGGGATTCGCGACTTCCACAACCCAAGCCGCATTTGCCGGTCCCAAATCCGAGACGTCATTGGGCGGCTGGGTGACGATCAGCATCCGGTCCGAATTGTCCGTCCAGGCTACGCTTTCGATGTTCGGTTCCACTGCCACGGCGCGTGGAGCTCCGTCCATCGTGCCGTCTGACTTGAGGGCCACCAGGTACAGCCGGGTTAAGTGCCTCTCGTGATTCACCCACTCGGCATCGGACTTGGCTTCTTTTTGTTTCTTCTCGCCCGCGGTTTCGGGATCCTTCGCCCAAACCGAAATCCACTTGCCGTCCGGTGAGGGCGCGTAACCTGCTACTTCGAGCGGCAGCGTCTCCGCCCCCTCCGGCTTGGCTGGCTCCTCAGCCTTTCCGGCATCCCTCTTCTCTGCGCTCTTGTCGGAACCCGGGGGCGGGATCGCGTTCTTGTCCTTCGACACATCGACCGGCGGAGGGATCTTCAAATCGAGCGGCGCTGCTTCGCCGCCATTCATGTTCAGCCGATAGAGCTGGGTCTGTTCGCCGCGATGGGCAAGAAAGTAAATTGCAGAACCATCCGGAGCCCACTCGGGATTGCGCTCGCCGCGCTTCTCCGCAGGGGGTGAAAACGTGATCTGCCGCGGCTTGTCGCCGTTGCCCGACGCCCCAACCAGCCACAGGTGACTTTTGCCGCCGTCGGCGGTGGAGTCCGTCACCGAGAACAGAACCTGAAGCCCGTCGGGAGAAAGCTGCGGGCCTCCAATGGCTTTCAAATGGCGCAGATCGTCGCTGCTGGGATAGTGGGGCTCATCTGCGGCCAAGGCAGTCAAAGGCGCCAGTATGGACACGGCACATAACGCGATCGCGAAGAGGGAGGAAATCCGGGGCGGCATGACGCCAGAATACATGGGACTTTGCCGCAGCCATTTACGAAAGCCTGCCACAAAATTGTCGAAGCCGCCCACTTTCGGGCGGCTTCGAAATTCGACGTATTTCCCGTTTTACCGTACGGCGGGGGTTGCCTGGGGCTGTTGCGGCGCAGCGGCCGGTTTGGCCTTGGCGGCCTCTTGCTTTTTCGACGGCGCCAGGATGGCATGCAGAATCGTGCCTTCCATGCGCGGCATAAACTCAACCGTGCCGGAGTCGCCGATATCCTGGATGAGGCGGTTGATGATGTTGTAGCCAAGTTCGCGATGGGCCATCTGCCGGCCGCGGAAGCGCAGGCTGGCCTTTACCTTGTCGCCCTCGTTCAAGAAGCGTACCGCCTGGTTCTTCTTGGTCTGGTAGTCATGCTCGTCCACCGTGACCGAGAACTTGACTTCCTTGATGGTGATGACCTTCTGCTTCTTGCGCGCGGCCCGTTCGCTCTTTTCCTTCTCGTAGAGAAAACGGCCGTAGTCCTGGATGCGGCAGACCGGTGGCACCGCGTTCGGGGAGACTTCTACCAGGTCCAGCCCGCGTTCGCGGGCGATCCTGAGAGCCTCAAACGGCGGGAGAATTCCCATTTGCTCGCCGTTTTCATCGATAACACGGATTTCGCGCGCGCGAATTCGGTCGTTGATACGGGTAAAGGACTTGGCAGCTCGTTTATCGAATGCGATGGCGTTCCTCCAAATTTGTGCCTGCATTCTCCGCCGTCCCGATGGGTTGCGGCAGCAGGCAAACGCACCCTGAGTATAGCACCGGACCGAATATCGAGGCTGTACCGCACCTGCGAATCAATCGAGGTCATGGCGGCCGCTGGAGGCTGCCCTGTTCGCGCCTCCGCGGGCTCATTTGCGACTTGGTTTAGAGCACTTTCCCCGGGAGTTTCCGGTTGGAGCCATCACCGGCTAGCCATCGCCTCCATGCGCGCCAGATAGGGGCCGGCAAGCTGTCCGCGTCAGCCCATGGTCAGCAACTCGCGCCTCAGATCCTGGTTGATCATCGGCCGTCACTCCACGCGCAAATTCGTACCCGCAAGCCAACTGCCGGTCGCGTGCTTCAGCCGATTCTGATGTCGCTGATCTGGATGATCGGTTCGACGTCTGTGTAGTTGGGAATATCGCCCTGGAGCGCCCCGGCATTCGGCATGAACGCGTCCGTGAAGGCCTCTACAGATTCGCAGGTAATCGCAAAAATCGCTAAAAAAGCGGGCGGGGTGTCGGGCGTAGCCCCGCCGGAGCCGATGTCGACGGTCAGAGCCTTGATGGCCGATCCCAGCAGCTTATTGGCCATGGGGACATGCGTGTTGAGGTAATACTCGATATCAAATCGACTGCCGGGATTATTGGGATACAGCACCGTAACTCGGATCATGGTCCCTTTCAAAACGCAGATATGTGCCTCCAGAGGGTCGACTGGAGAAGATGTGTTGTTGGATGGGAACGAGACTCAGGATGTCATAAAAATTCAGCGAACCACTTCAACCGGTGCGGGGCGCGTGGGCTCGGAGCTCTTTCCGTTTTCGTCCATCTTGCCAAAGATCATCTTGCCGCTGGCTGTCTGTAAGACGCTGGTAACCGAAATTTCGACCGCGCGTCCGATCATCTTCCGCGCGTGATCCACCACCACCATGGTCCCGTCATCGAGATACCCGACACCCTGGTTGTATTCCTTGCCTTCTTTAAGTATCAGAACGTTCATTCGTTCGCCTGGCAGGACCACCGGCTTCAGGGCGTTCGCCAGGTCATTGATATTGAGCACCTCGACGCGGTGCAGGTGGGCAACCTTGTTCAGGTTGAAGTCGTTGGTTACCACTTTGGCTTCCCACTTTTTGGCCAGTTCGAGCAGCTTCAGGTCAACCTCGCGAATGGACGGGAAATCATCCGGCACGATCTGCACCTGGATTTTAGGATTCGATTGCATCCGCTGCAGCATGTCGAGCCCGCGGCGGCCGCGCTGACGCTTCGAGCCGTCGGTGCTGTCTGCGACTACCTGCAGTTCGCGCAGCACGAACTCCGGAACCACCATCATTCCGTCCACAAACCCGGCCTCCGCAATATCGGCGATGCGGCCGTCAATGATCACGCTGGTATCTAGGACTTTGGCGCTTTTCCGGGTGGGGCGTTCGCCGCTGAAGATGGTGCCGAGTGCGGCCGGGTTGAGCAGGTCGCCCTTGCTCGCGCCGACCAGCAGGCCTACGTACGTCATCAACAAAAGGACGAAGATCTGAAGCACCGCCGAGGTGGAGCCCGGGAGCGGTGCGGAGCGCAGGACCAGGCAAAACAACGCCGCGCCGAAGATGCCTAAGACGCTCCCGGCCACTGCACCGATCAGGCGCCGCAGGTTCAGAGCGCGTACCCGGACTTCGAAAACAATAACCGCGCCGGCGCCCACCGCGCCCGCGCACGCACCCATCCAGCCGGGCATGCCGAAGGGGTGAAGAAAGAAACAGACACAGGTAAGTAAGGCAACAAAAAGCACACGTACCAGAACGAGATCCATATAAGCCTGTCCCGTGAGCGTCGATCGATACCGCTCCATCCGGGGCTAGTTGGGGAGTATGCCCAGACGCACATTAGCTCGTCAAGAGGCAAAAAGGTAAGGGGGGTTGCCGGGCGCAGGTCAACGGACTTCAGCTGGATTCGTTACTCGCAGCTGCTCCAGAAGCAGACAATCCCCCGGCTCCGCCCAGGTTCCGGGCACCCAGCCGTCCCCCAGCACTCCGGAGGACGCCTTCTACCCGATCCGGACTCGATCTCACGACGCTACCGCGAGGGCCGGCTGCGGAGACATGCGAGTTGAGCCCTTTCTCGGGCCGCGCTTGCGAGCGCTCATGATCTTGATACGCTCCAGCAGCTCGTGCGGGGAGCAGCTCTTCTTCGCCAGCAGCGCGTCGGCTCCGTGCGCCTGGTCTCCCATCTTGTGCGGATCCCCGAGCAGGATCATCGGGACATGCGACGCGATCTGCTTCAGCCGGCCTACCAGCTGGTCACCATTCATCTGCGGCATGGCAAAATCCGTCAGCACCAGGTCGACCGTAGTATCGGCAAAAATGCCGATCGCCTCCTGGCCACTGTTGGCCGATACGACACGGTATCCGTTGGTTGCCAGCATGAACTTGAGCACAGAGAGCTCCTGCTCGTTGTCGTCTACGCAGAGAATGATCTTTTTCGGCCGCATGATATCGGGTACACACTCCTTCGGTTAAAGTTCGTTTATCGGTGATACAGGCACACTGGTTCGCACGCCGCTCTGAGGCAGCTTTCGCGCCAATGGCCATGTTCGGTGGCCGCACAAGGCTTTCCTGTTCCCCCGTGCCGACGCCGGCGTTCGGAACCACAATGAGCGGGCGGAGCCCTGGCGGGCGCGGCTCACTCCGTGAGTCCGTTCCTGTTGTCGGAGACTCGGGAAAGTCGCCTTGCCTGCGACCGGAATTCTTCAACTGCCCAGTGGGCAAATCCGGCTCAAGCCAGTTGAGTTTCTTTCAATGCTTGGCAAGACTACGAGGCTCGGAACAGCGTGGGAAGAGAGAAAGGCAGGCGAAACCTGAGGTGGAAAAGTCGACCGAATCGGGGGAATCTCGCTACTCGCTTCACGTCAGGGGGGTTAAGCAGATAAATTCCTGTTGAAAGTATGTGCATCACGGAAGGAAAAGGCTTCCTTTTGCCACAAGAACAGTGCTGCCGGCTACCCGCACATCCGTTACCCTCGCCCCTTCGCGGCGCGCCGACAGTTCAAGATCGCTGGCCCGCCCCATTTCCACCCCCTGGCGGACCGCGATGCGTTCTCCCGATGTCACAAGCCCGTGTGACAAGAGAAAACTGATTGCGCACCCGGCCGCTGACCCTGTTGCCGGATCTTCACCCCCGTAAAACTGCATCCGCGCCCGGTACCGCGCCGGCGCCTCCGCCGCCGGTGCCAGAAAGTAAAACCAGCGCGCACCCAAGCTGCGCAGCCAGGGGTCCGACTCCTCGTGATTGACGCGCACGCGGGCCAGGCTCTCGAGCGACCGCAGAAGCACGATGGCAAATCCGTTGCCGGTTGAGACAACTTGTGGCGGCGCAGCGGGATCGATGTCGTCGGCGGAGAGGCCACAGACGCTGGCCACCCCTGCAGGGTCCAGCGCCGGGCCGAACTCGGGGTCGCGCTGAGTCATCTCCGCGAAGGTGGCGTGGCTGTTTCGCGCCTCGAAGCGAACCGGAATCGGCCCGATATTCAGCGCCAGCCTGAGCACGTCGCCGGTGAGTGTCTGAGGGGCTATCGCCTTGAGAACGGATGCAGTTCCGAGGGTTGGGTGGCCGGCGAAAGGAAGCTCTTCCTCCGTGGTGAAGATGCGGACGCGGACGCCTTCGGCGCGTTCTTGTTCCGGGGCGCGCCGTTCCACAAAGGTCGTTTCCGAAAGGTTGAATTCGCGCGCAATGGCCTGCATCCGTTCCGTCGTGAGGGCAACCGTGTTCATGACTACAGCGAGGGGATTTCCGGAGAGCGCGGAGTCAGTGAAGACGTCGACCAGGAAGTAGTCGAGTGGGGTGCTGGACGGGGTAGATGGAGAGGGGGCCGCCATGGCCTGATTATCGCGGATTAGAGCCTTGCCGCCGAAAATTGTTCCACGTGGAACAATTGGTGACGACCATCACGGGTGGTCGTTCAGGCTGCAGATTATTGCGGCGAATGTGCTTTGTTTTGCCGTTTTCGCTCGGCGGCGGTCTCCAATTGTTTGGAGATAAGGGCCGGCGGTCTTAACATCAAGACACGGGCGCGATTGGCGGAAGTCAAAGAAGCCCTGGCTCGAATCAGCGACACTCCCGGAATAGGTCCGCGACTTGCAGGATTCGATTCACTCTGATTCGCGCTGATGCACCGGTGGCGAAGTGGCTAACGCACAGGTCTGCAAAACCTGCATTCGCGGGTTCAACTCCCGCCCGGTGCTCCAGATTTAAAGAAAGAAAGGCCGCAGGCTCCCATGAGCCCGCGGCCTTTCTTGTGTGTGCCTGAGCGCAGGTCAGATGACGATGGCGGGGCGCTCAGAGCGGATGCGGGCGCGACCAAGAAACAAGCGCATCCGCAAAGCCTCGGCCCGCTGAACTCCGACCAGGCGCATCTGGCGGCGGATGTGATCGGGACTGATCAGGGAAGAGATTTGCGATTCGTCGTAGTCGGCGTCGCGTTCGAGTCGAGCGATGCGTTCTTCGATGGTGTGGCGGAAGCGGGGGCTGATCTCAAAAGCTTCGAGGGTTTCGCGAGCATCAAGCACGACAGACTCCTGGGAAGAAAGGTGTGGAATCGGGGCGGCGGAATTTTTTTGTGAATTCCGCTCAAGTATTTTCCGATCCTTGCCGATAGTAGGCGAAAAGGCGAATCAGGCGCCAGATTACGGTTTGGGTAGGGGTGTGCAGAACTTGGGTAACCCGTTCGTCCAAACGGGGCAGAACACACCAACCAACGTATAGGGCGAAAGAGGCAACATCCGTTTCAAGACCAGCCCAGGCCGGCCCTGAAACGGACGTGGGAGGTGCGGGTAGGCTGTCAGCGTGCGTTGGCGCCGGAGGGGGCGGTAGCCACGGCGATGATCATCGTCGTGCCTCCCTCCAGGTGCACATCGCGACGGGCGCCAAGGAAGGCCCCGGAGGCGTTGGAGAAAGGCTGGCCATTCACGTTTCCGGCCAGCAGGACGCCGGGGATGGCGGTGGTGCGAATCGCGACATTCCCGTTCTGGGCCACAACCGTGCCCACCGGTTGGGCTTCGCCCGCAGGAGCCCCGGTAGGAGCGTTACTGCTGTTTGCCGTAACTGCCGCGGCGGGCTGAGGTCGTCTCCCAGCCGGGTTGGGGCTTCCTGAAGCGGCCTGATCGGCGGGGCTGCCGCCCTTCGATTCTGCATTCGCGCTGCCCGCGACGGAACCCGGCGCCACCGACTGGATGACGGAACGGATGGACAGGTTTTGTCCCCCTTTCAGCTCAGCCTGGTCAAACTGGATGGCAACGCGGGAGTCATCGCCGGTCTTGCCCTTTGCTTCGACGTCGGTGATGCGCCCGACGATCTTTGAACCCTTGGGGATCTCGATGCCGTTGGCGATGGTTGCGGTTGCGGTGGTTCTGATCACAATGCTATCGCCGGTCTTGGCGTTCCGCGAGTCGATCCGGGAAACGAGCTCCGCCGCCACCGGCCGCAGTTCGGGATTGACGATCTCAGGGCTGTTTGCGGTGGCGGCAACCGGCACAGCGGGCGCGACCGCGCTCTGAACGGAAGCGGCCCCGGAGATATTTGCCTGGGCATCCACCTTCGGGGGAAGCATCTCTGCAGTCAGAGGTTGTTGCGCCGGGGGTTGGGAAGGCTGTTGAGCCACTGAAGAAAGGCTCGCAAAAGCGGCAATAGTGAAAGCCCGCATCAGGACTATAGGTTTCACGCCGGGAACCTCCGTGATTCTCATCTATTGCCGGGGTGAAATAACCCCGGTCTCATAACAGACAACTGAGATGCAGGGCCGGCAACAAAGGGAGGATCGGGGTTCAGGAGGTATTAACGGAAGAGGTACGTGGACAGATCGTTGCCGAGAAGATCCGTGCGCCGGCTCTGCGGTCGCGCCGCGAGCGGAGAGGGCCAGCAGCGCAGCCCTACTGCTGAGGAGAGGGCGCGAAATAGCCCTTGCGGGTTTGTACCTTGAGCCCGTCCCCGCGGCATTCCACCGAAAGATGGCGGAAGGTACCGTCCAGCTTGGCGTTGGTGGGGGTGTAGGTGGCGACGTACTGGGTGCGAAGTTCGTCTTCGATCTGCTGGAAGGCTTCCTCGAGCTTTTTACCGTTGTTGCCCACGTTGATGAGACGTCCGCCGGTCTCCTCGGAGAGTTTCTTGGCAGCGGAGTATCCGCTGTAGCCCATATTGAAGCCGCCGTAGAAACCGGTATCGGCGATGAGGATGACGTAGATGATGGCGTTGGAACGCTGCGCCGCCGCAACTGCCTCGTTGATCTTGACCCGGCTGCCCTGGTCGTCGCCGTCGGTCAGGATGATCATCGCCTTGCGGCCGGATTCCTGGGTAAGCTTCTCGTTTGAAGCCAGGTAGATGGCGTCGTAGAGTAGCGTGCCTTTGGGCTGGCCGATGGTAGGGACCGTGCCTCCGCCGGCGCCCGGAATGCCTGCTGCACCATTGCCGCCGGCGGTGTTGATTTCGGCCTTGTTCATGGCTCGGGCGAGCTGGCGGGAATTGTTGGTGAAGTCCTGAAGGAGATCCACATTCACGTCGAAGGAGAGCAGAAAGGCTTCATCCTTCTGCTTCAGGACGCGCTCGAGGAAGCGGCTGCCGGCATCCTGTTCAAGCGGCAAAACCCGGTACTGGCTGCCCGATGTATCGAGCAGAATGCCCAGGGTCAGAGGCAGGTTGTTTTCGGCGGTAAAGCTTTTGAAGGTCTGGGGCTGCTTGTCTTCGGCAATATTGCAGTCGTTCTTGTTGAGATGGGGAACGAGATTGCCGTTCTTATCTTTGACGGTAAAGAAGACGTCGACGAGATTGACCTGGAGCTTGAACGTGGCGACGGACTGGTCATCTTCGGCGGCGGCCGGCGCATGGCTCACCGGAGACGCATCCGGCGATGGGGCAAGCTGGCTCCACCCGGCCGCTGTGATAACGGGGAGGAGCAGAGCGGAGGAGGCGAGCCAGCGGAGGCGCATGATAGTCATTTAGACGCCATGAGGCGCTGGTTGGGAGCATATAGGAACCGTGACACTTTGGGCAGGGCGCCAGACTGCTACGGAAGCTACGGGCAAACCTGCAGCCCTCTGTCGCGTCTGATACTCTGACGGATGGAATCGACTATCCGGGCCGCCAGAGCCCGGAGCGGCCGCAATCAAGAACTGCGGACGGATTGACACCAAGCGTGTTTTGCATGCGAATTTCGCGGCGTTCGGGGAGGACGATATACCTGTGAAGCCTGGTTTGACCATTTTGGCGCTGGCAGCGCTACTGACCCTGAGCCCGGCAGTGAATCTGCGAGCGTGGGCCCAAGCACCGCAGCAGCCTTCGGCAGTGCCCGACGCTCCCCCGCCCCAGCAGCCTTCCGCGGTTCCCGACGCTCCGGCGCCGCAGGCTCCCGGTGCCCCGCTGACCAATGTGACCGGCCCGATCAGGCCGGGAGGCGGCGCGGGCACGGAAACCCCGGCCAGCGGCACTTCGAGTTCGACCGGCCAGCAATCTACGGCACCTGCGCCTACGGCCCCCCCGCCCCCGGCCAAGGACGATGTTCAGACCAAGGCTCCCGATGTCGGCCAGGCGGGACAGGGCGCAGAGGAGATCGGCTACCGGATCCACCTCAACGTGAACTTCGTCGAAGTGCCGGTTACGGTTAAGGATGCCAAGGGCCAATTGGTGGCCGGTCTTACCTTCCGGGACTTCAAAATCTTCGAAAACGACACGCGTGAAGCAATCACGTATTTTACCGTCAGCCCGTTTCCGCTCTCCATGGCTTTCGTGGTGGATCAAAGCCTGACCTCAGACGTCATGTCGAAGGTGAACGATTCTCTTGGCGCGATCCAGGGAGCCCTGACCCCCTACGATGAGATAGCCGTTTTCACGTATAACAACGGCGCCCAGAACCGCTCCGGTGGATTCACCGGGGCGCAGAGTGCGCGTGTTCCCTACGTGCTGTCGATGACCAAGTCGGCGGGTTCGGAGATGGTCGTGCCGGTCAACGACGGGCCGTTCGCCAGCTGCAATGTCCGCGCCAATGGCAACTGCGTCGATCCCAACCTGCAGGCAGGCCGGTCGGCCGGAAACGGCACCTTCATCACCATTCCCAAAGAAATTCACACCCTGAATGACGCGATCCTGGCGGCAGCGCGCGAACTGTCGAACCGTCCCAAGGAGCGCCGCCGGATCATCTACGTGATCTCCGACGGGCATGAGAATGGAAGCAAGGCCAGCTATAAGGACGTGCTGCGCTATCTCGAAACCAATCAGATTGCGGTCTACGGAACCTTGGTGGGCGATTCGGCGCGTTGGGGCGAGGGCTACCTCAGCCGCTTCCACCTGCCCTTCACGATGTATGACAACCTGCTCGCCAAGTACACGCTGGCGACGGGGGGCACGCTGGATTCGGAGCGCGGTCTGAATGGAATTGAGCGCAGCTATGGAAAGATCGCCGAAGAGGCGCGGAACCAGTACACGCTGGGATACCTGAGCCACCAGCCGGTGATCAACGACACGTTCCGCAAGATCGATGTGAGGGTCGATCGGCCGGGTCTGGAAGTCATCGCCAAGACCGGGTACTACCCATCCGCGCGAGACGTGAAGTAGCGTAAATCTGTCGACTACGAAAAAGGCCCGCGCCGCGGCGCGGGCCTTTCTGTCGCATCCCGCAAAGACTTCTAATCAAGAAAAATTGACGAGTTCGCGCAGCAAAAAGCCCGTGGGCCGATTCCACGGGCTTTTGGGCGAAAAAGTGGTGAGGGTCGCGGGACGGTGCCCGAGGAGACTAGCTTTGCTTGGGCTCTACCGGCGTGGAGGGCGGCGCAGTTGGTGCGGATGCCTGTTGGTTGCTGGATGGAGAGGGATCGGTTATTCCCCTTACGCCTTCCTTAAATCCTTTAAGGCCTTCACCTAGTCCCTTACCCAATTCAGGAAGCCGCTTGGCTCCGAAGAGCAAAAATGCGACCACGGCGAGCACGATCAAGTGCCATGGCTGAAGTAGATCGCCCATTGTGTATCCTCCGCGCGCCAGCAGGGGCGGCGCGCTCGCTTAAACAGTTCCTATTGTCGCACAAGCCAACTTGGCTTGGCGTGAGGCTGGTCACTCAATGTACGGTGCAGGCCGGGAGTTGGATTCGACTCAATTGACCTGCGCGGGTTTACCCAGACGCTCGGTCACCATGGTGTAAAAACTGCGGAGGTCTTCCTCCTCCCCGACGGTCAGTCGCCGGTAGACCTTCATGAGAGGAAAGAGGCGCGAGCCGCGTACGTCCACGGCGGGAACGGCGACGGTTCCGCCAGGATACTGGGTCATTTCCCATGAGGCGGCATAGCGGCGGCGCAGGATTTCTCCGAGGTAGCTTCCCCACAGGCGCACCTCAAAATCGAGATCGCGCTCCGGGCTTTCGCCGACCACGATGAGAATGTCGTCGAGGGCGTCCACGGACTCGGCGGAAAAGTCGAGGGTCTGTTGGAAGTCGGTCCGCGCGAGTTCCACGGCGGCCTGAGCGTAGCCTTCCATCATCGCGCTCAGATCCGGATACGCGGCAGATTCCAAGCGGTCACGCAGTTCGCTCATAGCACTCCAGATTACATCGGCCAAAAGAACCAGATCAGGGTCGCATGCATCCCTTTTATTGGATGTGCAAGACTGAATACTAGGTCAGGGGAGGGTTTGGATACCGTGAAAACGGCAAAGGTTTTGATCGTAGCTATCTTCCTTTCGATGGCGGCAGGGATAGCGTGGCCGGCCACGCGTGACATCTATCCTGATCCATCCGCGGCTAAGGCCGATCTGACAGCCGCGCTGAAAACCGCGGCGGCGAATCACAAGCGCATTATTGTGGATTTCGGCGGTAACTGGTGCGGAGACTGCCAGGTGCTGGATATCTATTTTCACAATGCGCAGAACCGTCCCATTCTCGACGCGAACTACGTTTTAGTCCACGTCAATGTCGGGCACATGGACGAAAACCTCGACCTGGCCGAGCAGTGGGGAATTCCGGTATCAACCGGGGTACCGGCGCTGGCCGTGCTGTCGGACAAAGGCAAGCTGCTCTATGGACAGCGCGGCGGCGAGTTCAAGAGCATGCGGCGGATGGAGCCCGGCGAGGTAACGCGCTTCCTGGTGCAGTGGAAGCCGGCCAAAGCGGGGTGCTCGGTGATGGTGGTGAACTGCTGAAGGAAGCTGGCCCGGGTCTTTAGTGGCTCAATGGGGCAAGATGCTTGGTGTTCTGGTAGGTGTACTGGATCCGGTGGACCACCGTGATGGTGGAGAGAGCGGCGAGCACCCACAGAACCGGGGCCATGACGCCCCAGTGGTTGAAGAGGGCGCCCAGGATCACAAGCACAATGCGCTCGGGACGCTCCATAAAGCCCACCTTGCACTGGCCAATGAGGGCCTCGGCGCGGGCACGCGTATAGCTCACCATCAGCGACGTGACCATCACGAACGCCGTCAGGACGACGTAGCGAAAGTGATTGATGCGGGCGTAGTAGACGAGCAGTCCGAAAAACAGCACAACGTCGGAGTAGCGGTCAATCACAGAGTCGAAGAAGGCGCCGAAGACGGTGACCTGGTTAGTGCGCCGGGCGACCCGGCCGTCGACCATATCAAAGATCCCGGCTCCGATGATCACCAGTCCCGCATAGAGAAACATGCGGCCGGCGTTGGTGGCATTGGCGTGGCCGAAGAAGAACGCCGCCGCGATATTGATCATCAGGCCGATGAAAGTGAGGAAGTTGGGGGAGATGCGGGTGAGTGACAGACCATGCACAATGCGGTCGAGTAGCCAGCCGCAGCCGCGGCCGAAGGCGCTGGTCCAAGTCATCCGGGTCGTTCCTTACCGCTCAGTGCCGGTGGCGGTTTCGCCTTTGGAGGCGGCCGCTTCGGCTTCGTCGTGAATCGTCGTCAGCTTGAGGATTTCCAGTTCACGTTTGCCGTTAGGGGTGGAAATCACGGCCACATCGCCGACTTGCTTTCCAACCAGTCCACGGCCGATAGGCGAGGTGGTGGAGATCAGGCCTTTCACCACGTCGGATTCCTCGCTGGTCACGAGGCGATAGACAATTTCCTCTTCTTTGGTGGAGTCGTAGACCACCACCGTCGAACCAAACCCCACTTTGTCGTGAGGTATGTTGGCGAGGTTGACCAGGGATAGTTCCGCCATACGGCGCTTGAGCTGGCCCAGTCGCGCGTTGACGAAATCCTGGCGCTGCTTGGCCATGTGATACTCGGCATTCTCGGACAGATCGCCCAGCGCCACCGCCTTTTTGATTTCAGCGGGCAATTCATGGGCGAGCTCGTGTTCGAGCAGCGCGATTTCTTTCTGAAGCTGACTCTTAATGTGATCGGGCATTCATGGTCCGTGGCGGGGAACGGGGCAGCTCCACCGCAAGAGATGAGTAACGTAAAACTCAATTATACGCGGGCCGTCTGCGGCAAGGTCACGGGATCTCGGTTATCCCCGGCCGCTTTGTCGCAGGGATCCGGGTGAGGAGAATGATCGGTCAGGAACCGGGCACTTCCCCGCCCTTCTCCTCTGCTGGTGACTGAGGGCGAGATTCCCGATCGATGAAGGACTGCAGGATCAGCACGGCGGCGAGTTGGTCGACCACGTTTCGATGTTGCTGGCGAGCATGCCCGGCTTCATAAAGGATCCGGTGCGCCTCGTGAGTGGTCAGCCGCTCGTCCCACAGGTGAATCGGCAATCCGGTGAGTGAACCGAGCTCAGCGGCAAAGGCCTTCGTTTTGACCGCTCGAGGGCTCTGCTCTCCGGAAAGATGAAGTGGATTGCCAACCACGATTGCGCCGACCCCATAGCGGCGCGCCAGGCGGGCCAGGGACCGCAGGTCCTCGCGAAGGCTGCGACGCCGTTCCAGGGTCAGCACCGGCTGCGCGAGCAATCCGAGCTCGTCCGACACCGCAACGCCGATGCGCTTCGCGCCAACATCAAGAGCGAGGTAGCGAGGTTGGGGCGAAGGGTTCACCATTGGGGACCTCCCACCAGATTAAGCCCCGACGACGGCTACAATCTTCTAAGCCGGAGAATCCCCAAGGGGTTTTTCGCGTCTCTAAGGAAAGCAAGAGAGGTTAACTCCAAAGGATGGCGCGGCGCAAATCGCAAAGGACACGAAAAAGAGGGAATGGCGCTGCGAAATTCCTCCTGGTGTTGCTGCTTTTGCTGGTACTGGGCGGGGGCGCGGCAGCATGGCTCGTGCTGACGCCGTTCGGGCCGGCCTCGGAGAGCTTCGTTGAAGTAGCTCCGGGCTCATCTTCGGTCAGGATCGGGCGGCAGTTGCAGCAGGCAGGGATCATTCGCAGCCAATTTGCCTTTGACTTGGTGCGTTTCTGGAAGCGCGGCACGCTCAAGGCTGGAGCTTACCGGTTCGATCACCCGGCGTCAGTCGTTGAGATCTACGACCGGATCCGGCGCGGAGACGTGTACACGATCGCGGTGACGGTTCCGGAAGGCGCAAACATTTTTGAGATCGCGGACCGGTTAGAGCAGTTGGGTTTTGGTTCCCGGCAGCTCTTTCTGGAAACAGCTGCTCAGGAGACTTCTCTGATCAACGATCTGGACCCATCGGCAAAGAGCCTCGAGGGATATCTATTCCCCGATACCTACAGGTTTGCGCCCAAGACGGCGATGCCGGAAATCGCTGCAACGATGGTCAAACGCTTTCGCGCCGAAGCGGCCCAGATAGGACTGACTCTGAACCTGCACCGGACAGTGACTTTGGCGTCGCTGGTGGAACGGGAGACTGCCGTCGAGGGGGAGAGGCCGCTGGTGGCGAGCGTGTTTGAGAACCGCCTGGAAAAGAACATGCCCTTGATGACGGACCCATCGGTCATCTATGGTTTGCAATTGCAAAAGGCTTACCGGGGTACGATCTACGCCACCGACCTGAAGCGAGATACTCCCTACAACACCTATCTGCATGCCGGACTTCCGCCGGGCCCGGTCGCTAATCCCGGCGCTAAGGCACTGCGGGCCGCGATAACGCCCGCGCAGACCGATTACCTCTACTTCGTTGCTGCCGGACAGAACCCCCAAGGCAAGTCGTTGTTCGCGGCCACCCTGGAAGAGCACAACCGGAACGTGGCCGGATACCGCTCGGCGGTCAAAAAGGCAGGTGGCCGGTGACCCCTGGCAGTCGCCGGGCGGCGACTGCGGGCCTCTGCTTCCCGCTCCTGCTGATGTCGGGGTGTTTATTTACCACGCGTAAGCTGCCGGTTCCCAGGGCTCCCCAGGCCGTGCAGGGTGCGACCGGCGAACAGCTCGTGCAGAGGGTGAATGAGCGCTGGGGGGCGCTCCAGAGCCTGAACGCCACCGTAGAGATCCAGGCCAGCGTGATGAAGGCGCAGCAGGGGGTGGCGCGCGACTATACAACAATCCGCGGCCATATCCTGATGCGGAAGCCAGAACTGCTGCGAGTCCTGGGCCAGGTGCCGGTGATCGGGACTCGCGCCTTTGACATGGCAAGTGACGGAACAACCTTCACGCTGCTGATTCCGCCCAAAAACATAGCATATCGTGGCTCGAACACTCTCAATCACCGGTCGGCGAACAGTCTGGAGAACATGCGGCCCAAGCTGTTCTTTGACGCCATGGTGGTGCGGGGAATCGCGCCCGACGACGAGTACATGGTGACCGCCGATTCAGACACAGTGGAGGACGTCACCAAGAAGCATTTGTTGATTATTCCCGAGTACATCCTGAGCGTGATGCGGACTATTCCCGGAAGTCATGAACTGCGGCCCATGCGGGTGATCCACTTTCACCGGGAAGATCTCCTGCCGTATCAGCAGGATCTGTATGACGAACACAACAACCTTGAGACGCAGGTGATATATGGACGGTACGTGGAGTACGGCGACCACAAATTTCCGTCTTCGGTTACGATCAAGCGGCCGCTGGAGGACTACCAGGTCATCCTCACTGTAGATAAGGTCACCGAAAACATGCCCCTGAGTGACGACCAGTTCCAGGTCAAGATCCCGGAAGGCACCAAGATACAGGACATGCAGTAGTCAGCCTGCCCCGGGCCAGCCGATTCTAGACCGCTTCGGCGTGCAGGTCTTCAACCGCGTGAATCGCTTGAATCTGAAGCATGGCGCCGCCAGCGTCCAGACGTCCGGTGACCTGCACGTCTTCGCCCTCAAAGGGCCAGGCTCGACCGGTGGAGCTGAGGGCAAAAAGCGCCCCCGTGGTATCCCGAAGCGCAAAACGGCTCCCGTCGCGGATGACGGTTCCACTAATGCTCATCAGAGGGTGCAGTTCGGGCTGGGGAAGTGTAGTTGGTGGAGGTGCCAGTGGGAGCGTACCAGGCCTGCTCTCAAGAGCGGGCAGCTTCTTGTTACGAATCCCTGATAGGGCGATGAAGCTGAGCGAAAAACCCAGCGGAAAATATCGCTTCATCATCTCCTTCATAGTTTTCATATCTCCAGAGCCCTGGGCATCCATCCGAGGCTTTTCTGAGCGGGATGCCACCATTACCAGCAAGCATTCGAAGGGCCGAATCCAACTTGTTGAAAAATGGCATTTAAGGTTTTAAATCCCGGCTGGGTCCAAGGTAAAAAATACGCAACGAAGGAAAAATCTCTTGGCCGGATGCGGCGCTTGGGACGGCTCCAATACTCGCGAACTGGCACCCACAAACTGGAATTCAACCGGATCTACCCAACCTGGGAACCCGTGCCGGAAAACCTGTGCTAGTATCCCGGCTAAAGCAAGCCAGAGATATTCCGCCCCTGCGTCAAGGGCAGAGCGGTGCGTTTCTGGTTCATTCTGTACACGGCGCTTCGGTATCAGATTCTCCCGCAAGGCAACCAGGCGGACCTGGCTAAGGATACAGGCATGGAAAGCACTCTGCGGCCACTCACCCTTGCGGAGATTCTTGACCGTACCGCACAGCTTTACCGATCGAATTTCTGGCTTTTTGCGGGAATCTCCGCGGTGTATGCCGGGGTCTTGCTGCTGCTCTCACTGATTCAGATCGGACTTCAGGAACTATTCCGCGCCCAGCACCTTGCTAGTTCGATGATTTGGCTGAGCGGGATCGGTGCCGCAGTGGAGTTTATATGCGTGTTCATCTTTGGAGGCGTGGCAATCGCGGCCAATAACCGGGCGGTGGCCTGGTCGCACCTGGGAGAGCCGGCCACCATCCGGGGAGCATACTCGAGCATTCTGCCGCAGGCAGGCCGTTACTTGTGGCTGATGACCATCATGGCTGTCGTATTGTGGCTGCCCTTCGCGGTGGTGTACGGAAGCTACCTGAGCCTGGTGTTCTTTTACGCGCGCCCCAAAGGCCTTTTGACGCATACTCAGGCGACCGGTGGGGCGGCCCTCGCAGCCGATCGCCAGGCGACCTTGGTCTTCGGCCTGGCCACCATCGTGTTCGTGCTGCTGGTGATCATCGCGCTGGCCTATGCGGTGATCATGGGGTTGCGCTACGCACTGGCCATTGCCGCCAGCGTGGTGGAAGACCTTAAGGCGCGCGATGCGCTGCGGCGCAGCGTTCAGTTGAGCAGCGGATCGCGCGGCCGAATCTTCGTACTGGCGCTTCTGGTCATGGTGATCCAGGTCGGGCTGGTGATGATCACCCAGGTCTTCTTCATGGTGATGGCGTTCAAGCAGCACGGTGAGTTGCCGGCAGGCGTGCGGGTGCTCCAGCAGATCATCGCTTTCGCAACCAACAGCTTTATTGGGCCGATGTACGCAACCGGGCTGACCCTGTTTTATTACGACCAGCGGGTGCGCAAGGAAGGGTATGACATCGAGTGGATGATGGAAGCGGCGGGCCTTAAGGTTCCGGACTCGATGGAGACAGGCAGTTCGCCGTCCGGCGCGACTCCGGTTGATATCAGGGATCGGACCGAGTCGCTCGTGGACAACCTGGGGACCGGTGGCAGGTCCAGCGGCGTCGATTCCGCAGAACGCCGCGAGGGCCTGGAAAGGTAAGCCGACAGGCACTTTCCGACGAGCCGTCTCCGATTCGATCGGGCAGCCTACAGGCAGTACGGGATACTGCCAACCGTCTCGATCCACGCACAGCATTAAATCGGTAATCGAGGGGCAAGGGGCCAAGTGCCCTTGCCGGAAATAGTCTTCTATCATCGAGCGATGCGGAGGCGCCCGCCCAGACCTGCGATTGAACCTGACGGTGCGGTCCACTGCGAACCGGGAGCAGCCCGATGAGCTTCACTATCGGCGTTATACGCGGCAGAGCCAGGTTCGAGCCTGTTCTGTGCTTCCTGCTGGCGCTCCCTGCCGCTCACTTTCGGGGCCAGGGGATGGTGCACGACTCTGCGGACCCGGCGGGACGGTGGCGGGATGCATCGACCGAAGACTATCGCATGCACTTGATCGCCTTGAGAACCTTGACCCAGGCCTGCGCCCAGGCGCGGGATGTAAAAAAGTGCGATCCGACGCTGGTGGGGCCCGACGACCGGATCGCCCTGACGACTGCAAATGGTGAGGACCGGCGGGTGGTGCGGTACGGGTGGCTGCGCGTGCTGTTGTACAAGGCCGAAGAGCCAGACAAGGCCGACCAAGCTGCAAAGGAGCGGCGGGAGCAAAGTCAAAAGCGGAAAACCGGTTCAGAAGAGAGCCCGCGACCTGAACCGCGAACCACTTCCCAGCTGCTTCAGGATGCGGATGCGCGGCTTCAGCACGATCTTGCCGAGGCGGGCGGCCCGCCTGGCAGCCCGAATGCACATGCCGGTGAACACGATGCGCTGCGGAAAGTGCTTACCGGGCGGGAATTCCGCAACCTGCAGCAAGTCCCCGAAAACGACACCGTTATGGAGCGGGTTGGCAGCTGGCTGAATCACCTTTTCGCAGGACTGGTAAAGCTCCGGGCAAAGTCGGCCTGGATAGGACGGGCACTGATCTGGGCTTTCTTTCTGGCCGTAGCCGCACTGCTTGGCTGGCGGGTCATGCGGACGGAGCGCCGATGGCGGCGCCGCGTTTCCGCGACTCCGCCCTCGACGGCCCGCGATGCGGTGTCGGCACGCGATTGGCAGTTGTGGCTCGCCGACGCTCGCCGGGCAGCAGCAGACGGCCGCTGGCGGGATGCCATCCACTTCACCTATTGGGCTTCGATTTCTTGCCTCGAATCGCGCCGGGTATGGCCGGCGGACAGGGCCCGCACCCCTCGCGAATACCTGGCATTGATGGCGCCAGAGGATCCGCGCACACCTGGTCTTGCGTCCCTTACCAGGAGTTTTGAGCACTCGTGGTACGGAGGCTGGCAAGCAAGCGAAGGCGAATATCGACAGGCAGAGCGTACCGCCGCCAGTTTGACGGGTGGAAACGATCCAGCGGAGGGGCAGGCATCGTGAAAGCTCTGTCGTCCCTCGATGCCAAAGACCGTCGTCTTATGATCTGGTGCCTCGGCGCGGTCGTGGTGCTGGCCGTAGTAACCGGCATTCTGCTGCCCAGTGGAAACAGCGACGAGAACAGGCTCCCGTCGAGCTACCTCTCCGGCCAGCATGGCACTCTCGCGGCCTATGAGACGCTGATGCAGTCCGGCTATGAGGTCGAGCGATGGGAACGGCCGCTTTCGGAACTGGCAGCAACGTCTGGTCCGGAAACGGTGATCATCTTTGCCCAGCCGTTTACGCGCGAGGCTGACGACATCAAGGCGGTGCGAACCATCCTCGAGCGCGGAGGTCGCGTGCTCTCGACGGGATTCTGGGGCGGCTACATCCTCCCCGGAGAGGCCAGTGACACGCCCAAGGAGTTCACCTTTGCGGCGTGCAAGCTGGAGCCTGAGGGACTGGACGCATTGGCAGGGTCAGGTGAAGTCTGGATGATTCCCGAAGCGACCTGGCAGGTCGGCAATCCCGCAGACCGGACCGAATACAGCTGCGCCGGGCAGCCTTCAGTCGTGGAATATGACTGGGGCAAAGGCCACGTGGTGTGGTGGGCGAGTTCCACGCCCATCGAAAATGGCTTTCTGGCTCGCGCCCACGACTTCGACCTGTTCCTGAACTCCCTGGGTCCCAGGGCGGGGCACCACTTTTATTGGGACGAGTCTCTCCATGGCGATGTTCGTTCTGAGTGGAGTTATGCGAGCGGGACAGCCCTGGTGTTGCTGCGCGTAGGGCTGATCGTCTTCGCGCTGCTCGTGATCCTGAGTTTCAGCCGGCGGAGCGGACCGGTGCAGGAGCTGCCTCCAGCGGTGCGCTCAACCCCGGTTGAATTTGTTGATGCGCTTGGCTCGCTTTATCGCAGCGCCGGCGCCGCGTCGACAGCTGTGGCAATCGCATGGGAGCAGTTCAAAAGACATTCGCTTCAGCTATGCGGAATGCGGGCGCAGCGTATGAACGCCGCCGAATTGGGGGAGCTTTTGAGACGCCGCTTCCCCAACACCGATCGCAACCTCGAGACGGACCTGGCGGCTTTCGAACTTGCCGCCGAGGATGAGCGGACGCACCCGCGCGAAGCCTTGCGCCTGGTGCAGTTGATGGCGAAGCACGAAGGGCAACTCAGGGCCTCGGCTAAACTTCCGCATCGAAGTGACGGCAATACTCGCTCCGACGAGGAGAAGGAACCGCGCAAGGCAATGGTTGGGAAAAGATGATTCAGAGCTGCCGTCGCCGGTTCGCGGGTGATTGAGGGCAATCGCGCGGCATCGGCCCAAAACAGGTACCCTCAAAATGTCGGAATCAGTGGTCGTCGGGAAGGGCGGGATGAACCAGGGATCGATGGAAGAAGCGAGCCAGGCTGCAAGTCAAAGCGGAGAGTCCCAGGGTTTGCGTGCGACCGCGCAGTTGATCGCGCATGCACGCACCGAGATGGGCCGGGTCATCGCCGGGCAGGGAGCAGTGATCGAGGAAGTGTTGATCGCCCTTCTGTGCGGAGGACACGCCCTTCTGGAAGGAGTTCCCGGACTCGCCAAGACCTTGATGGTGAAGACGCTGGGCAAGCTTCTCGGGCTGGGTTATCAACGGGTGCAGGCGACCCCGGATCTTATGCCGGCGGATATTCTTGGCACCTCCATTCTCAAGCCCGGAACCGACAATTTCGTATTCCACGCGGGCCCGGTTTTTACCAGCCTGCTGCTGGTAGACGAAATCAACCGGATGCCGCCGCGCACGCAGGCGGCGCTTCTGGAGTGCATGGAAGAACGGCAGGTAACCAGCGACGGCACCCAGAGAAACCTTCCGGAATGGTTTACGGTCTTTGCCACGCAGAATCCGGTGGATTTTGAGGGAACCTACCCGCTGCCCGAAGCGCAACTGGACCGATTCCTGCTGAAGATCCGGGTCGGCTACCCCTCTGAAAGCGAAGAGCGGCAGGTGCTGGAGCGGCACCATGCCAGTTCCGGAGCAGGCATCCTGGCTGATGCCGCGATCGCGCCGGTCCCGGACGGGCTGCTCGCCGCCGCGCGCGCCGAAGTGCACGCAATCCGAATCGAACCGGAGTTATACGGCTACATCCTGGCGCTGGCGAGGCGCACGCGGGAGTGGCCGACCCTGCTGTTGGGGGCCAGCCCGCGGGCCGCGCTGAGCATGATGCTGGTGGCACAGGCGGCTGCAGCTTTCGACGGCAGGAACTACCTCGTGCCGGACGATGTGAAGCGCGCCGTGCAGCCGGTCTTGCGCCATCGGGTGATGCTCAAGCCGGAGGCGGAACTGGAAGGATTCGACCCGGATCGCGCCCTGGCGGACATTATCGCCGCCGTGCCGGTGCCGCGCCAATGAATGCTGCCACGCTTCGCCCCGAATTGGTGCGGGCTGTGTGCGAACCACAAAGGCGGCTGGCCTTCGGACTAACCTTTCGCACGCTCGGTATGCTCGCGGCGGGATTCCTGCTGCTGATCCCGGGGTTCTGGGACGGGCGCCTGAGTTATGCCATGTTGGCGTGGGATGCCCTGGTCCTGCTGGCGGCCGGGCTGGACCTGCGGCGCCTCCCCCCGGCTGCTCAACTCGTTGTGGAGCGAAGCTGGTCCAACGCCCCATCGCTGGACAGCGAAACGGAAATCGAAATCGGGATAGAGAATCAAGGAGCGGTGATCCTGGATTGCCGGATTGAAGACGACCTGCCCTCCGCAGTTCGGGCCGACAGCCAGGTTCATACGGTCACCGCCTTTCCGCGCGTGCCTGCCAAGTTTCGCTATCGGGTCGAGCCTCAGCAACGGGGGGATTGCGAGGCGGGGTGGCTATACGTTCGGTACAGATCGCCGCTTGGTCTCGCGGAACGGTGGGTCAAGGCAGCGCTGAATCAAACCGTAAGGGTATATCCGGCCCTGCGAAATTCTGAAGAGCAGCAGATTTTCCTGGCCAGAACCCGCCAGATCGACCTGCAACTCCGGCAGGCGAAGCAGCGCGGCCTGGGAAGAGACTTTGAGAGCCTGCGCGAATACCGTGAGGGCGACGACCTGCGCGATATCTGCTGGACGGCGACGGCAAGGCGCGGCAGCCCGATTACCCGGCAGTATCAGACCGAGCGCAGCCAGCCTGTGTGGATCGTGCTCGATTGCGGCCGCCTGATGCGAGCCCGGGCGAAAGCCGGAGGCTCGTCCGGCGCAGGCAGACTAGACCACATGAAGCTCGACTACGCATGCTCCACGGCCGTCGCGATGGCACAGCTGGCTCTATACTCCGGGGATCGTGTGGGCCTGCTCGCTTACGGGCAAAACATCCAGCAACGCCTGCTGCCAGGCCGCGGTTCTGCGCACCTGCGACAGATGATCGATCTGCTCGCCCAGGTCCGGGCCGAAACCAGCGAAGCCGATCATCTGCGGGCGACCGCGGTGCTCAACCGTCTGCAGCCGCGGCGGTCGCTCATCCTCTGGATCACCGACCTCGCTGAAACAGTGATGAGGCCAGAGGTGATCGACGGAGCGGCCCAGTTGCTGAAGAGGCACCTGTTGCTGTTCGTTGCCATGGCGCAGCCGGAGATCGAAAGCATCGCCGCCAGACCCCCGGAAACCGTCGCGGAGATGTTCAGGGCAGCCGCGGCGCAGGAGATGGCCGGACGGCGGGAAGTACTTTTGGCGCGCCTTCAGGAACAAGGCGCGCTCACCATGGACCTCCATCCCGACTCCGCTCACTTCGACTGTTCTGAACCAATACCTGATGGTGAAGGAACGGGCGATGGTTTAACGCGACGGAGCTTCAACCTCGGCGGTCTCGGAGGCCCGAAGCCGTTTGGCGAGCGACCACTTGAGCTCGTCGATGCCCTGTCCGGTAACCGCGGAGATGGCGTGGAATTCGAGCTTGCGCCGCTTCACATACGCCGAGAGCCTCTTGAGCTTCTCAGGGTTGGCGGCATCGATCTTGGTAGCCGCAACGATCATGGGCTTGTCCGCCAGCGGGTGCTCGGCTGCGCCATTGCCAAAGCTGGCGAGTTCGCGATTGATGACCTTGAAATCCTCGACCGGATCGGGGCGCCCGGAAGCGTCAGAGACGTCGACCAGGTGGACCAGCACGCGGGTTCGCTCGATATGGCGAAGGAACTGTACCCCGAGCCCTGAGCCGAGATGCGCACCTTCGATCAAGCCGGGAACATCGGCGACCACGAAGGATTCCTGGTGCGGTTCTTCACCAACCGTGACAACGCCAAGATTGGGCTCCAGCGTAGTGAACGGATAGTCTGCGATCTTGGGCTTGGCGGCGGAGATGCGCGAGATGAGAGTCGATTTGCCGGCATTGGGGTAGCCCACCAATCCGACATCGGCTAACAGCTTTAGCTCAAGACGGTAGAGGCGCTCCTCGCCGGGCCGGCCCAGTTCATGCTCCCGGGGCGCCTGGTGGGTGCTGGTGGCGAAATGCTGGTTCCCGCGGCCGCCGCGGCCACCTTTGGCGACGACGAGACGCTCGTCGGGTGTAGCAAAATCATGCAGAAGTTCGCCGGTCTCCTGGTCATATAGGGACGTTCCGACCGGTACCTGAAGGATGATCGAATCCCCATCGGAACCGGAGCAGTTGGAACCCATCCCGTGTTCACCCCGCTGCGCCTTGTGCTCAGGGTTGTAGCGAAAGTGGATCAAGGTGTTGTGGCGCTGCGAGGACTGCATGATGACGTCGCCGCCGCGACCGCCGTCACCGCCGGACGGACCACCCCGGGGAACGAATTTTTCGCGCCGGAAGGCCATGCAGCCGTTGCCGCCGTCGCCGGCTTTGACTCGGATTTTTGCTTCGTCGATGAACATAGATGATTAGCGGCTGCGCGCCGCATGGCTCCCTTCGCGCCGGCGATACCTGCGAAGTCCGGATGACATCGTCCCGGTGGTTCGGCGGATGATGCCAGGCGGCGGTTGCGAAGATGCCGTTCTTCTCAGTTTACCGGACAGTTCCGTCGGCAGCCCGGAAGGGGCCTCCGGGAATTCGGGAACTGGCTCTTCTTCGCATGGCGAAGAAAGACTCCCGTTTATCGCTTTGAATGGTGATGCAGAGTACTGGCGGGTCTTCCGAATCGGGAATAAAATCGCTCGTAACTTCTCCCGGGGGTCAAAACGGGAGAGATCGTCAACGGAAACTCGCATCCCGGCGCGGCAGAAAAAGACCGAGTGCTTTTGCGAGGTTTCTTGAAGGGATCTCCCCGGTGGGCCGGCAAAATAAGCCGGCTGAAGGTGCGTCGTGCGGAGACCCCGGGGTGCCCGTGGGCTTAGGCCTCGCCGGGCGAAGCCAGAACGTGTTTGTTGGCCGGTCACCGCCTTGCTCGCGGTGTTCTGCTCCGGCTTGGCATGCTTCGCTCAGGGCGGGCAGAGCGGATCGATCGCCGTAAGACTCACGGATCTTTATTCCAGGCCCTTAACCGGGGCGAGCGTTGTTCTTCACAATCTGCATTCCGGCGTCGAGACCCGGGCCCTGGCAGAGCGGCACGGGGACTACAGAGTCGCCGGGCTGGAGCCGGGAGAATATCGCCTCGATGCAGAGAGCCCCGACGGCCGTGGCCGCCTGACGGGAATTGTCGTCGCCGCCGGGCACGAAGCACGCATACAAGCGGCAATCGCGCTGGAAAAATTGCCCCTGCGAGCGGGCAGACAGTCTGACCTGGCGCCCGCCTCCGACACCGAACTCGCTCACCCGGCAGCGAATAAGACGCCCGATCTCCGAATCTCCGGCATATCCGGTCCCGTTTTGCGGCCTGACGTCGATGGCCGGGCGTGCCCTTCAATAACCCATCGAACCATTGAGGGTTCGCTGCAGCTGCAGATGATGCAGGCGATTAGTCTCGCCGGCGGCCCGATAGCAGGACCGAGCGGGGTGGCCACTTCCGAAGTCCCAGCAATCCATTCGAGCCTGCCCGGGACGAGCCCGACCGGAGCTGCGAATGATGTCAATCAGGACCCCTGGCTGGCTGCTTCGATTGTTCCACCGCTCCCGGTAACGATCTTCCGTGCCGGTCTCGTGTCGCCGGCGCCTTCGGCTGCGACGCTGGCAGCGGTGAGGGGCGGCGTGGGTGGCATTTCGTACCAGAGCATCGGGATGGCAGTGTCTCAATTGGCAGCCTCGCAGGCGCAATTGCAATCGGTCTGGCTGCAGAGGAGGCCTGTCGAGTTGGCCGAGGATACATCGCAATCTTCGGTCAATCTCAATGGAGAAGAGCTTCAGCAGCTTCCAATATCCGGACGACATTGGGAAGAGTTTGCGATCGATTCGCAGGTCGGGGAGGCAGGCAATGGAATCTCCGGCAATACCGATTCCGAAACAAGCCGATACGCCGCCGGGGCTCCCGCGTACGTCACCGCCCCGCTCATGGTGGATGGAGCCAGTACGCAGCTTGCCTTTAGCGGCTCGGGAGATGGAGGAAAGCCAGGCTCCAGGCTTATCGGGCCGGGAGAGACTGAAACCGCGATCCGGGAAGTAGATCCTCCGGCGTCCGGGTGGGGAGGCGATGACAACCGAGCCCATGTCGAGACGATGAGGGGAGCCAGGGCTCTCCACGGGCAGGCTTTCGTATTCGACCGGCAGAACATCTGGGGAGCGCAGAACCCTTTCACCGTATGGGTGAAGCCGGCGTCTGCGGCTACTCCCGGAGGCTTGCCGGCTTTCACTTCCCTGCCCTTCACACCTCCTGACCGGGACCTCAACTGGGGTATCAGCGCGGGCGGAAAACTCAAGAGCAAACGGCTCCTCTGGTTTGGCGCCGTGAGCGGAGAAGACCGGGATGACCCGGCGATGGCGACGGTAAAGCACCCGGAAAACTTTTTCGCTCAGCCGTCAGACGATGAGATGCAGGTGTTGAGCGCCCGACTGGGGCTCAGCAGCGCCAATCCCGTAAGCGAAGGAACGAGGACCTACTCGGACATGTTGACCCAGCTGGCAGGCCTGCTCGGGCCTGCGGCGCGAAGCTCGACCCAGAGGACCGCCTTCGCGCGCCTGGACTGGGAAGCTGCGGAACGTCATCGGATAACCGTTGAAGCCACAGCGGCTCTGGCGGATTCGCCAGGAGGCGGCCTGAGCAGGGCCTCCGAGCCTTATGGCAACCACAGCTTCGGAATCGGCCATGCAAGCGAGACGTGGATGCTGGCTCGCTGGGAGGCATTCATCACGCCCAATCTGCTGGCGGTAACTCAGGGTTCCGCGGGGAGACACCTGCTGGAACATATTCCCGGAACGCCATCGGGATTCGAGCAAAATTTCATGGGGAACGCGTGGGGCCAGTTACCACAAATAGTCGTGGATTCGCGCTACGGACTGACCGTGGGAAATCCCTCGCGATTCGGGCCGGGCAGCCAGCCCGATGAGCATCTGTTCGAAGGCCAGGAGATGCTTGACTGGGTGCACCGGGGGCTGCTGGTCAAAGCCGGCTTCGATCTGCGCCACGATGAGGATGCGACCGGCTTCGTGCGCAACCACCTCGGCACCTACGTTTACTCAAGCGTTGAGAACTTCATCTCGGACGCACTGGTGTTCGCGAAGTACGGTCTGGGGGACTCGCTCGATCCGATGCATCAGCATAACTGCGATCAGCGTGGGAGAGCCTGGCGCGATGCCACCGGCCAGTTGCACGGGCTTGGATACCTTCCGTGCTATGCGTACTACACGCAGACAGTCGGGCCAACCGACTGGCACCTGAGCACCAACGATTGGGCAGGTTACGCGACCGCGCAATGGCAGCCGACCCGGCGATGGGTGGTATCGGCGGCAATGCGGTGGGAACATCAACAACTGCCGCCACCGATTGGCCATGTCCTAAATAGCGAATTGCCATCGGCGGGAAGGATGCCGGGCATGGGATCTGAATGGGGGCCGCGGGCCAGCGCGGCCTGGGGATCAAACGATAGCCGCGCGCCGACCATCCGGGCCGGCTACGGAATGTATTTTGGCAGAACTCCCAACTCGGTTCTGGAGACTGCCCTGACGCAAACGGGCTCCCCCAATGGCGACCTGAACTATTTCATGCGGCCAGTCGACAATTTGACTGACAGTGGCGCCCCGCCCTTTCCTTACGTGCTGGCGGGCCGGCCCACCACCGTGCTCAAGCCCGGCGTAGTGGAGATGGCTCCGGGTTTCAAAAACCCCGAGATACACCAGGGTGAATTCTCGATCGAACAAAGACTGCCCGGGAAAGTTGAGATAACCGCCAGCGCACAGGTGAGCCTGGGTCGCCATTTGCCCGTGACGGTGGATACGAACATTGACCCAGCTGTCAATCCGGGCGCGGTCACGTATGCCGTGATCGATGCGAGCGGGAAAGGTCCGTTGAAGGGGTCAACTATATCAGTCCCATTTTTTGCCTCCTGGCCAGCGACCGGAGCAACGTTCGGAGATGGGGGGCGCCTCCGCGAAAATTACCAGGGGATCATCGAGTTACAAAGCCGGGCCAACTCCACGTATGAGGCTGCGATGTTGCGGATCACCCGGTCGAGCCGGCGCGGTCTCCGGCTCAACGCGCGATACACCTATGCTCACGCAATGGATTGGAACCCGAACGAAAGCACGCAGATCCTGGGAACCAGCCTGCTCGATCCAACCAATTTTGAATTGGAATACGGCACCAGCGATCTGGATGTTCGGCACTCTGGATCGGCTTCGGTGATCTGGCAGGCGCCATGGAAGCTGAAGAGTTGGGGCGGCCGCGCCGCCAACGGCTGGACGGTCTCGAGCATCGGTCACTTCCGCAGCGGGCTGCCGTACACCATGCGCACCGCCGGTTCGATTACCCAGATGTTTGAAAGCTCGGGCTTGTCGATCGCGGGGCTGGGGCCGGGAATGAATGGGTCTGGAGGGGACGATCGAGTCTACGGCGTGGGCCGGAATACTTACCGATATCCGATGACATGGAAAGCAGATATGCGGTTAGGCAAGAGCTTTGACCTCGGCCACATGCGCGAGGTGCAGATGTTCGCGGAAAGCTTCAACCTCTTCAACCACCAGAATGTCACCCTGCTCGAAACCACGGGCTATTACGTCGCTCCAGGGAGCACGTCAGGGAAAATGCCCACTTTGAATTTCCTCGCTGGCCTGAAGACGGGACAAACGGAATTTGGCAAACCACTGGATGTCAACGCGACCAACTTCTACCGCCCGCGTCAGATCGATTTTGGTGTCAGAATGCGCTTCTGAAGCGGCCCAAACTCCCCACTCCAACTTCTTTACGAACACTCCGGCCATTGCGGTGCGAATCGTCACGGCCACAGGCGAGAGAGATGATAGATCCTTGAGGAGGAATATCAGCGGGTGAGCATCAGCGTCCGCCACGACCCTATGCGCCTGAAAATGAATAAAACCTGGTCGCAACAAGAGCTCGCAGTCAAATTACGCATGGCGGAGGAAGGCCGGCGCACGCTGCTGACCTGGGAACGCAAGCGCCTGCTGATCCAGGCCGCCAAGACCGCGATGGCCGCGGCGCTCTGCTGGTGGATCGCCTCACGATTCGGATTGCATGATGGGTACTGGGGAGCAATCAGCGCGATCATCGTGCTGCAGTCTAATTTCGGCGCGACCATCACGGCGTCACGCGACCGGATCCTGGGTACCGCAATAGGAGCAGCGTTCGGATTCGCATTCTCCCTGATGAACGCCGTGCCGTGGAACTACATCGCCGCAGTATTTGCCGCGGTGGTGGTTTGCGGCCTCCTTGGCTTTCGCAGCAGTTCGCGCCTGGCAGGCGTGACGATCACCATCGTCATGCTGGTGCAGTCCAGTTCGCGCAAGGAAATCGCGCTCATCCGCGTGGGACAAGTTGTACTGGGAATCGTCGTCGCCCTCGCTGTCAGCACGCTGGTCTTTCCGGATCGGGCACGGCTGCGGCTACGGGATGGACTGGCCCAGGAGTTTCTGATGCTGGGCGCGTTTTTTGAGGCGATCCTGGAAGGGTTCCGAGGAGCGCCGGCGGAGAACCTGCCCGAGTTGAGGGAGAATGTGCTGGCGTTGATGCGCAGCAACAATCAATTGCTGGAGGCTTCGCGCAACGAGCCTTCAGGCGGTCCGGGATGGCGCGAAGGGCTAAGCATGTTGGCGCAATTCGGGCGGTCTCTCTTCGATTCGCTGGTGGCCGTGGAACTGGCCGTCAAGGACAGCAAGGAAGATGCGTATGCGCAACACCTGGAGCCGGCGCTGGGCAAGCTGGTCATGGATATTCGCGCTGGGTTCCACTATGTGGCCGGGTGCATTCATCAGTGGCGGTTCCAGGTCGCTCCGCCGGGGCTCCATCTCGAAGAGGACATCGCCCAGCTGGAGCAATTGCTGAGCACGATTCGACCAAGGGGCATCGCGTTTTCGCAGGCGGAGATTCTGCGCGCGTACGCGGTGCAACTGCACTTGAAACAGATTGCGCGGCTGCTGCGCGGCTCGCGCGTAGAAACCAGCCGTGCTGTGGGCGAAGCGCAAAAGCTTGGGTAGACTAGCTTCTGAACCGGCGCAGGGCCTCTACGCAGGCTTCGATCTCAGGGATGGTTATGGCGTAGCCGAAACGTAAATGGCCCTCCCCCTGGGCTCCGAAGACGACACCTGGAATGGTTGCGATGTGAGCCTTTTCAAGCAGGATTTGCGCGGCCGTGCGGCTGTTCTTGCTGATCTTCTCAACATTGGGAAATGCATAGAATGCGCCGGCGGGCGCCGCGCATGTGAGGCCTACTTCGTTAAGTCCCGCTACCAGAAGGTCGCGACGTTGGCGATATTCCTCGCGGCGCGCGGCAATCTGCGACTCCGGCGTAGTGAGCGCCTGCATCATCGCGTATTGAACAGGCGTTGCGACGCCATTGGTAGAGTAGAGAACGATCTTGCGCAGCGCGGTCATGAAAGGCTCTTTAGCGACCGCGTAGCCTGCGCGCCAGCCCGTCATGGCGTAGGTTTTGGAGAACGTGAAAGACGTTATGGTTCGGTCGGCCATGCCGGGCAGCGAGGCGATAGAAACATGTTCGCCTTCGTAAACCAGGTCTTCGTAGGCTTCGTCGGCGATCACGACGAGATCGCGCTCGATAGCGAAGGCCGCGACCTCCTCCGCCTCGGCGCGGGTGAATACCAGGCCACTGGGGTTTTGCGGGGTGTTGTAGTAAATAGCGCGCGTTTGCGGAGTGGAGAACTGCTCCAGCGTCTTGCGGATGCCGTTGCGCCGCGCCGTGATGGTGGGAACGAGCAGCGGGCGAGCCTGCGTGCCGGTGACCAGGTCGCCGATCGGCGTCCAGTAAGGCGCGAAAACGAGAGCGTCGTCGCCAGGGTCGAGCACGCTTTGAAACGCTGCGTACAGGCCCTGTGATCCTCCGACGGTGATAATGACTTCCTCCGCAGAAGCGTGGATGGCATTCTTGCGGGCCAGCTTCTCAACCAGCGTCTTGCGCAGCGGCAGCAAACCCGACGAAGGCGCATAGTGCGTCTGGTTCTCGACCAGCGCCTTGACTGCCGCGAATTTGATGTCGTCGGGTGTTTCGAAGTATGGCTCTCCGCCGTGCAGCGAATGCACCTGGAGCCCTTCGGCGCGCATGGCCATCACCTGGTTGCGGATCTGCACGATGTCAGAAAAGCCCACTTCATCGAGTCGTTTGGCTAAACGTATTCCGCTAGCTTTGGTTGCAGCCATTGATGTTTTCCTTCCTTACGGGGTTACATTCAGCATAGCCGATGCCGGTTTTGCGGTTCGGAATGCGGCCGAACGTTCACTGGTAACGGCCGTTCTAAACTGCCAGCAAGTCGGTGTAAACGGCCATGCCAACCACCGCATCCGCGCCCAGGGCGTCCAGCTCGTCGACCTCTTGCTGGCTGCGAATGCCACCAGCGACAATCAGCTGGCGCTTGGTAAGCAGGCGGAGGCGGCGTGCCACATCGGTGGGGAAGCCCTGCAGAAGGCCTTCGCCATCGACGTGGGTATAGAGGAATGCGCCACAAAAGGGTTCCAGCGCGGGGACGGCCTGGTCGGGCGTGAGCGCGACCTGTGCTTTCCATCCTTTGACAGCAATGCGGCCGTTCTTGGTGTCGATACCCGCGACGACCCGGTCGGCACCGATAGCGTCGGCGAGTTCGGCGGCAAAGGTCGTATTGGCAGACGCGCCTCCTTCGGCTTCTCCGAACAGCGCCGAGCCAACGATCACGCGCTGCGCGCCGGCATCGAGCACTTCTCGCGCTCGCTCGATGCTGCTGATGCCGCCGCCCACCTGGACAGGCAATCGACGCGCGATTTGCGCCACCAGCGCCGCGTTGTCGCCCTGGCGCATGGCAGCGTCGAGATCGATGAGCTGCACGCGAGGATACTTAGCAAATTTATCGATCCAGTATTCAAAGTCGTCAAAAGCAAGGCGAAGCTTTTCGCCCTGGACCAGTTGCACGATGCGGCCGCCAAGGAGATCGATGGAAGGAATCAGCATGGGAGCCTCATGGAAAGCCCGGCGGCTGCCAGTTGTTCTTTAATCGAACGCGAACTGGAGACACCGAAGTGGAAGATGCTGGCGGCGAGTGCGGCATCGGCGCGACCGCGACCGAAAACCTCGGCGAAGTGAGCGACCGTTCCGGCTCCGCCTGAAGCGATGACCGGGATGCTGACCGCTTCGCTGACGGCGCGGGTCAACTCGCAGTCGAATCCGGCTCGGGTGCCATCTGAATCCATGGAAGTGAGCAGGATTTCGCCGGCACCGCGCGACTCGGCTTCGCGCGCCCATTCCACTGCGCGTCGGCCGGTCGGCTTGCGGCCGCCCTGTACAAAGACCTCCGCATCAAGAACAGGGTCGGCGGCCCGGGGATCACGCCGTGCGTCAATGGCAACGACCACCGCTTGCGCGCCGAAGTTCCTGCCGATGGCTTCGATGAGCGCGGGGTCGGCCAGGGCAGCGGAGTTGACGCTGATTTTGTCGGCACCCGCATCGAAGACCGATTCTGCATCACCGGCAGTTCGAATTCCGCCACCTACTGTGAACGGAACAAAGAGCTCGCGCGCGGTGCGGCGTACCGTATCGAGCAGGGTTTGACGGCCTTCGTGAGTAGCGGTGATGTCAAGCAGGACGATCTCGTCTGCTCCTTCGCGGGCATGCCGAGCCGCTTGCGTCGCGGGATCGCCAGCATCGACGAGATCAACGAATTGGACTCCTTTAACGACGCGGCCGCCGTGGACGTCCAGACACGCGATGATGCGCTTGGTCAGCATGACAACTCCAGAAAATTACGGAGAATCTGCAAGCCCGTTTCTCCGGATTTCTCCGGGTGGAATTGCACGCCGAAGACGTTGTCGCGTTCAACGGCGGCCGCGAATGTTTCGATGTAATGCGTTGTCGCTGCGGTTTCTGCCGTGACCGGAGCCTTGTAGGAGTGGGTGAAGTAGACAAAAGCCTCAGGCCCGATTCCGGCAAGGAGGCGCGAGTCCGCGCGAGGCACGAGCGAGTTCCATCCGACGTGAGGGACTTTCTGTTCTCCTTCAGGGAACCGGGAACACGATTCAGCAAAGTTTCCCAGGCCAGGCTGATTGGGTGCTTCAGTCGAGCCCGCATAGAGCCATTGCATGCCGACGCAAATGCCGAGGAATGGCACGCCCCGCGCGATCGCCAAGCGAACAGCGGGAGTGAGGCCTTGTTGGTCAATGCGTTCGGTGGCGGCAAAGTGGCCGACGCCGGGAAGAACGATGCGATCCGAGCGTTCGATCATCGTGACATCGCTGCATATAACTTCGACGTCGGCGCCGAGAAAGCGCAGGGCCTTGAGCACCGAGGTGAGATTGCCGGCCTTGTAGTCGATGACCGTTACCCGCATCAGAGCAAACCTTTCGTACTGGGCAGCATTTCGCCGAGTTGCTTGTCGCGGCTGCATGCGACCCGCAGGGCTCGCGCGAAAGCTTTGAAGATGGCCTCGATCTTGTGGTGATTGGAACGCCCATACATTGTTTTGACGTGAACGTTGGCCCGGGCACCGCGCGCGAACCCTTCGAAGAAATCTGTGACCAGCTCTGTTTGCAGATCGCCCACAAAGCGAGTGCGGACCTTTGTATCGACGGCGAAGGCGGCGCGGCCGCTCAGGTCCACTGCGGCGATAGCAAGAGTTTCGTCCATGGGCATGATGAAGTATCCGGCCCGGAGAATGCCGCGCTTGTCGCCCAGGGCGCGATCGAAGGCTTCACCAATCGCGATGCCGACGTCTTCCACGGTGTGATGCTGATCGACATCGAGATCGCCATCGCATTTCAGGTCAAGGTCAAAGGCTCCGTGGCGCGTAAAGAGTTCGAGCATGTGGTCAAAGAAACGAATGCCGGTCGACACTTTGTATCGTCCCTGGCCTTCGATGGTGAGCCGGATCTCGATACGGGTCTCGGTGGTATGACGGTCGATCAAGGCGGTGCGCTGCGCGGAGATCTGCGAGGGATCCGCGCCGGCGGGCTTGTCTTTGCTTTTCACTGCGGCACCTCCTGCTTGCGAAGTTCAGCCATGGTTTCTAGGAGCGCATTAGCGGCATGGCGCATCTGTTCGCGAGTGCCGATTGTGATGCGGACCCGCCCGTCACAGCCCGGATCGCTGGAACGATCGCGCACCAGGACACCTGCGGCATGCATCCGGTGAACGAATTCGCGATGCTGGGGCCCGATGTCAACCAGAATAAAATTGGCGGCGCTGGGCCAGTAACGAAGCCCCGTGGAAGCAAGAACCGTTTCAAAATCAGAACGCGCGGAGAGGACCTCACCCACATACCAGTCGAGATATGTGTTGTCGCGGAGGGCGGCCGGCAGACATGCAAGGGCAACCGAATTGACGCTGTAGGGCGAGAGAACCCGGCGGATCCAATTCATTAATGCGACTGGAGCCACCAGAACGCCGACGCGGAGACCGGCCAGTCCGTAGGCTTTGGAGAACGTCCGCGCTACGACAAGATTTGGAACCGTAGATATCAGGTCAATTACCGATTCGCCATGAAAATGGAAATACGCTTCATCGACGAGGACAACTGCGTGCGGTGCCTGGCGAGCGAGGTCGAGAATCTGATCGCGGCTTGTGAAACTTCCGGAGGGGCTGTTGGGATTGGCTATCGCGATGATCTTGGTTCGCGGCGTGATTGCAGCGCGCAGCACCTCGTGGGGAAACTGCAGGTCATCCCCAGCCTGGACAGTGATGACACGCGCATCGGTTGCGGAGGCGTACACCTCGTACATCGTGTACGTCGGGACAGGCAGAAGAAGTTCATCGCCCGCGTCGAGAAAGGCTTCGAACAGGACATGAATGGCTTCGTCTACCCCATTGGTGAGGGCAACTTGCGCCGCGGGCACGCCCAGGTGAGAGGCCACAAGGGCTTCCGCCGGTGCCCGCTCCGGATATCGGGTGAGGTCCCCTGCGGCGATGCCCGCGAGCACTTCGCGCACGGCGGGCGAGCACGCAAAAGTGTTTTCGTTGAAATCGAGACGCAGAGAATCGCGATTACCGAGCGGAGGATGGTACTCCTTGATAGCCCGAACGCGAGCGCGAGGCGCGGGAGATGTAAGGGAGGGTGTATCAGGCACGGGTCCTCCTTGTGCGGGACGCAGGCTGCAGGCGGGTGCCGATGGCCTGCGCGTGGCCGGTCAATCCTTCGGCCCCGGCAAGAAGTTGTGCCTGGGGGCCTAGTCTCTTCAGAGCAACCGGTGTGTATTCCTGCACCGTGATGAGTTTGACGAAGTCGTTGACGCTCAAGCCTCCACGGGTGCGCGCCATGCCGCCCGTGGGCAGCGTGTGATTGGGTCCTGAGATATAGTCACCCATGGGCTGAGGCGACCATCTTCCAATGAAGACCGATCCTGCGTTCTGCACCCAGTTGAGATCGCGGGCCGAATCGATGGTGAGATGTTCGGGGGCAATGCGATTCGTGATCTCGTGCGCTTCCTCCGTCGATGCTGCGAGGATGACGAGGCCGTTGCGTTGAAGGGACTCGCGAGCTACGGCATTGTTGCGGCTCAACGACCGCGCCGCGTCCATGACTTCATTGCCGAGGTCGATACGGGTGGTGATCAAAATGGCGAGGGCTTCGGGATCGTGTTCGGCCTGCGCCACCAGGTCAGACGCGATGTCGCAGGCGCGGCCGCGATCGCTAGTGACCACGATCTCTGTTGGTCCTGCAAGCATGTCGATGGCGCAATCAAATGCAACCAGGCGTTTGGCTGCGGTCACGTAGAGGTTTCCGGGGCCGACGATCTTGTCGACTCGGGGGAGGCTCGCGGTTCCGTACGCGAGGGCAGCGACGGCATGCGCGCCTCCCAGGCGATAGAACTCCGTAACCCCGAGCAAGTGAGCGGCGGCGAGAGTTTCAGGGGCGGGGCGCGGGGAAACAACCACGATGCGTTCGACGCCCGCGGCCTGCGCGGGGATTACCGTCATCAGCAGCGTTGAAGGGAGCGGGTGGCGCCCGCTGGGCACATAGCATCCGACGGAGGCGATGGAGCGCACCAGTTGACCGGTAGAGAGCCCCGCCGATGCCCTTGTCCAGGACGACGGCAACTGAGCCCTGGCAAATTTCCGGATCTGCGCGGCAGCCGTCGATAGCGCGAGGCGCAAGGCCGGATCTGCTTTGTGCCATGCGGCGGCCATCTCTTCTGCGGTAATACGCAGCGACCCGGGGCCGGCGAGACCGTCGAATCGCTTCGCGTATCGTAAGAGGGCGCGGTCGCCCCGAAGCCGCACATCGCCCACGATGCGTTTGACAGCCGGAAAAACGGCATCGAGCGAAGCGCTTCCGCGGCGTTCCAGTGCGGCAACGATTTCCTTTGTCTTTGTGGAGCCGCGGCCTTGTGTGCGGATAAGTCTCATGATCCTCCTCGCGATCCAGGGCACAACGGCCTAGAGCACGACCTTGTTCAAGGGGTATTCAACGATTCCGGTTGCATTGGCCGCCTTCAGGCGAGGGATGACTTCGCGCGCGGTGCGCTCTTCAACGATGGTATTGACCGCAACCCACTGCGGATCGCTGAGATGGGAGACCGTGGGTGAATTGAGCGCGGGAAGGACGGAGAGCACCGCCTCGAGGTCAGCGCTGCGCACGTTGAGCATCAAGCCCACCTGCGACTGCGCATCGATAGCGCCGCGCAGCATGAGCGCAAGCGAGTTGATCTTTTCGCGCTTCCAGTCATCAGCCAGTGCGGACCTGCTGGCAATGAGGTGGGTTTCGCTCTCCATCACGGTATCAATGATCTTGAGATGGTTGGCCTTGAGCGAACTGCCTGTCTCGGTTACTTCCACGATAGCGTCGGCTAGCATTGGCGGCTTCACTTCAGTAGCGCCCCAACTGAATTCCACTTTAACGTTGACACCTTTATCGAAGAAGTAGCGCTTGGTGACTTCAACCAGTTCGGTCGCGATGATCTTGCCCTCGAGATCCTCAGCGCGTTCAAATCCGCTGGATTCGGGCACCGCCAGGACCCAGCGTACTTTGCGGCGGCTCTGCTTGGCATAAGTGAGGGTGGTAACGCTGGACACACTTAGCCCGCTTTCGACTACCCAGTCGATCCCCGTGAGGCCGGCATCGAGAACGCCGTGATCGACGTAGCGGGCCATCTCCTGGGCCCGGATCAGCATGCACTCAATCTCGCTGTCATCGATGGAAGGAAAGTAAGAGCGTCCGTCAGCATAGATGTTCCACCCGGCACGCTTGAATAAGGCAATGGTCGCATCTTGGAGGCTGCCTTTGGGGATACCGAGACGAAGCTTAGCCATTGGCAGCCTCCGCGGCGGCGGCGGCCGTAACCGTTATGGGGCGGGTGAAGCAGCTAACAGTGCCTTCGTGACAGACGAGCCCGTCGCCCTCTACCTCAACCCGGAACAGGAGCGTGTCGTTGTCGCAGTCCGTAGCAGCGGAGACGATGCGCAGGCGGTTGCCGCTGGTTTCACCCTTCATCCACAGCTTCTGGCGAGTACGGCTCCAGAACGTGACGTAGCCGCTCTCAAGGGTCTTGGCGTAGCTGACGGGATTGAGAAATCCGAGCATCAGTACTTCGCCGCTGCGGGCATCCTGAACAATGCCGGCAACGAGGCCGTCCATTTTGTCGAAGTCGATTGTGCTTGCTTTGTCGCTCATTTTCTTCCTGATCCTGGTTTAAGTTGATCGCTGCGGGCATAAAGCAAAAAGCCCGCCGGCGCATTCGCCGGCGGGCTTTTTGCTTTCTGATCTCTCTGGCCGTTACATCAGGCCATGGCAGTCCGCCGGCATGGATGTTCCATGTGGTGGTCATGACCGTGATGGTGGCGGCTCTGCATCTGACATCCACGCTAAGCGGAAACCCGCGATGGTGTCAACTCTTTTAGCAGGTCCGCGACGATCCCGTAGAGTCGGTTGCGCAGCTCAAATCGCCGCGACGCCCGGCTGACATAGCGAACCTCAACCTCCCATCCCGCTCCCGCGGGGTGGAGGTTGACTACGGGCACGGCGTGAAACTTGCCCAGGTCATCGCCCCGCAGAGCACGCTTCCACTCCAATTCGGCGAGGCTGCTGTTTTCCTGCGTTTCGTTTTGCACAGCGGCCAGGATGCGGTCGGCGACGGTGTGGGTGTCCACAGAGGATGGAACCGCCACGGTGATCTGATCCCACATCCACTGGCCCGCAGTTGAGAAATTGAAGTATTGTCCGCGGATCGCAAAGCTGTTCATGAAAGTGATCCGGCGTCCCGTGGGATAGCCCCTGTCGGCCAGGCTGCCGGTCTCAAGCAACGTGGTGGACATTAGGCCGAGTTCCGTAACCTCGCCTCCGACGCCGTTGATCTCAACGAGGTCGCCGACCCGGATGCCCTTTCTGCCCATAAGGACGAACCAGCCAAAAAAGGCCAGAACGAAGTCTTGCAAAGCGATGGTGAGGGCGGCAGTGGCAAGGCCGAGTATTGTGGGTGTCTCGCGCGGCGCGCCGAAGATCACGAGCAAAATCAGGATCGCGCCGACTAGCTGGACCACGAATTCAAGCACAGTGCGCAGCGTGTGTCGCTGGCGCCGATCAAGCACGGGGTACTCCATGGCGCGGCGTATCGCGGCATCGCCAAGGACCATGCACAGGAGAATGACAAATATCCAGGCGACCGATTGCACCAGGAGGTGGAGCAGGATGCGATGCTGGCGACCCACCTGCTGGCGCCATTGTTGGTAGGTGGTGATCAGCTGCTCTTCGGTCTGAATGCGATCGTCATAGATGCTGAGCAGTTGGCGTTCTGCGCTGCGGTCGCGAATTCCAGCCAGGCGGGTGGTCGTGTCCTGTCCGTTGGTTCCGGGCTTGGCTCCAGCGTCAGCGGCGGCCTCGAGTGCATTGTGTTCGGCGGTGAGGGACTTAACTTCGTCCTGTGTCTGGGAGATGGCCTGCGCGATCAGCGCTGCGCGCGCCTGCTGCCGGTTCCACGCGCCCATACGTCCGGCGAGTGTGGAGTAACGGCGCACCGAGATTACAGCCATCTGACCGTCTTCGCGACTCTCGTCGTACTTCTTCATTTGCGCTTCGTGCGCGGACAGCTCGCTCTGAATCTGCGCGCGCTGATCTCCGGTAGCACGGTTGAGATCGAGAGTGGCATCCGCCAGTTGGTCGGAGTCGAGACCGAGCTGGGCCTTCGCGATGTCAAGGTCCGTCTCCAGCGAAACTTCCTGGTTGGATTTAGGGACGCTCGATGCGGCCGTCAGTTGCCGGACCTGTGCCTGATCCTGGGCGACGAGTTTTTGAAACTGCTGCACCTTCTGCGACAGGGCTAGCGCTTCGCCGCTGAGGTCTCGATGCTGCGCTTGTATAGAAGCCTGGCGGAGGGCAGCGGCAAAAGCCTGGTCCACTTCATGATCGGCGAGGCGCTCGGCCTGCCGCGCATATTCGGTTTCTTCGGCGGTCACCGCCAGCGGAGCCAACGCCTGTGCGGTGCGCCACGGAGCCAGATTCACAATCGTGGACCTGTCCGTGGAACCCGACGCGGGACTTCCCTGACCAGCAATGTAAGGAAGATTGCGCATGGCGTCGCGTGTGGTCCAGGTAAACAGGAAACACAAGAGCAGGAGCGCCGAAAGCACCAATACGAAGATGAGCCGGGTTCGACCGAGGATCCGCTCGGGCGCCGGGGTCTCCCGCGAGGGAGCATTGGGGGGAGTTGCCATGCAGATATTGTCACAGGTCGGCCCGGACGCCGAATGAAAATCACCAGGAGGGCCAGATGGATTGTGGTTCTCTTCGAAGAGGGCGAAAATGGACGGATGTGGAAACGAGTCGCGGCCTTTGCAGCGTGGTGGGCAGTTCCCTGTTTATTCCCGCTCACGCCCGGATTCGATTCGACGTCGCCGCGCTTGTCGTTTTTTGAAACTGACTCAACAACACCTGCTCAGGATCCTGATTTCACCCTGGTCTCGACGAATACGACTTCCACTGACGCCCGGATGATCAGCGCTATATTACCTTCGATCCAAGACAGGGAACGCGAACCCGCCGGTCCAGCGCATGTGTCGCGCGCGCCAGAGAATCGCGTCGACTTGAACCACGCCAGCTTGCAGGAACTACTTAATATCCCGGGAATGACAAACACCTGGGCCGGTCGCATTATTCGTTTCCGGCCCTATCGAAGCAAGCTCGATCTGATCGACAAGGGCGTTGTAAGCCCCGAAGTCTATCAACGGATCAAGGATTTCGTTATCGCGCACCGTGCAAAGCAGTAGCGGGTTCAGACGATGCGACGTTAGCGGGCTTACGCCTGCCGCCGCTGAACTTCGAGAGCAGGGTGCTGAGAATCACGTACAACGTCGGAATGAAGAACAAATTGAGCACCGTGGAAAAAAGCATGCCCCCGACAATCGTGGTTCCCACCGAGCGGCGGCCCAGCGCCCCGGCGCCCGTTGCAAAGACCAGCGGCAGGATACCGAGAATGAACGCAAACGAAGTCATCAGGATGGGCCTGAGGCGAAGCTCCGCGGCTTCAATCGCGGCCTCCGCAATGGAGCGACCCTGCTTTCGTAGCTGCTCCGCAAACTCCACGATCAAAATCGAGTTCTTGGCCGAGAGTCCGATCAGCATGACTAGGCCGATCTGGCAGTAGACATCGTTGGACATGCCGCGCAGCGCGATTGCTCCGAGAGCGCCAAGCACGGCCATGGGCACGGCCAGGAGAATGATGAACGGAAGTGCAAAGCTCTCGTACTGCGCCGAGAGAGTTAGATACACAACCAGAATTCCAAGTCCAAAGATGATGATGGCCTTGCCGCTTGACTCGATTTCGTCAAGCGTGAGGCCGGTCCATTGATAGGACATGCCGGGCATCATCACTTGTGCGGCGAGCTGGTCCATAGCAGCAATACCCTGGCCTGAACTGTACCCCGGTGCCGCGGACCCATCGATCTCAACCGAGCGAAACATATTGTAATGGTTGATAACGGGAGGTCCGGAACTGTTGGTGACAGTAACCAGGTTGTCGAGCGGAACCATCTGACCCGAGTCGGATCGTACATAGAAATTGTGCAGGTCCTTGGATGTCATTCGGAACGACTGATCAGCCTGTACAAACACCCGGTAGGTTCGGTTGTTGAAGTCGAAGTCGTTGACATACTGCGAACCCATGAACACGCCCAGGGTCGTAGTGATCTGGGAGAGGGGGATGTTCATCGCCTTCGCCTTCTCGCGGTCGATGGTCACCAGCACCTGTGGATCGTTGGCAGAGAACGTGGTGATGAGCCCTGCAAGATCTTTGCGGGCACGGCTCGCGGCAACCATCTGATGGGCTACGCGATCGAGATCGGAAATCGTATTTCTTCCCTGGTCCTGGAGCTCAAACTGGAAACCGCCGAAACTTCCTACGCCCTGTACCGCCGGCGGCTGAAACAATGCAACGAGTCCGCCATTGGGAGCAATCATCAACATTTGCAGCTTGGGAGATAGCCGCGCAACAATGTCCGCGGCAGTGTGCCCTTTTCCGCGCCGCTGATCTGCGGGCTTGGTGGCGACAAACATCAGGCCGGCGTTGGAAGCACCTCCGCTGAAGCTGAAGCCCATGATCGAAAACGCCCCCAGGACATCGGGATCCTGTCCAATGATCCCGGTGGCGCGGTCAGCCAGAGCGCCGGTGTACTCAAGGGAAGAGCCGGGAGGCGCCTGCACGATAACCAGCAGGTAGCCCTGATCTTCTTGGGGAATGAAGCCGGTCGGTACGCGCTGATAGACCCACACCGTGGCAGTGATGCCCACGAAGAACAGCACCAGGAGCACATAGCGAATGCGCAATGCGCCGTGAATTGCGCGGGCGTAAGTGCGGCCCATCCAGGTTACAGTCGCATCTGCTCCATGAACGAATCCTGCGAAGGCACGCGACAGGGGCCGGATATGCAGGAAGTCCAGTTGGCGCGGCCGCTCTTCCTCTCCCCGAAGGAACAAGGCGGAGAGGGCCGGCGAGAGGGTCAGAGCATTGAATGCCGAGATTGCAATGGAGAATGCAATGGTCAGCGAGAACTGCCGATAAAGAATTCCGGTCGTTCCAGGAAAGAACGAAACGGGAACGAACACCGCGATCAGTACCAGGGATGTGGCGATTACAGCGCTGGTCACTTCACCCATGGCGCGCGATGTCGCTTCGTGAGGGTCTGAGTGTTCCATGGAAATGTGGCGCTGCACATTTTCAATGACGACGATTGCATCGTCGACGACCAGGCCGGTGGCCAGGGTGATGCCAAACAGCGTCAGTGAGTTGATCGAAAAGCCGAAGATCTTGGTGAAAGCGAACGTGCCGATCAACGACACGGGAATGGTGACGGCGGGAATGATCGTGGCGCGCCAGTCAAGCAGGAAGAGGAAGATGACAACGATGACGATGACGATGGCTTCGGCCAGGGTGACCAGAACTTCCCGGATAGAATCACCGACAATGGTGGTGGAATCAAAGGCAATGGCGTATTCGAGTCCGGGCGGAAAGCTCTTGGACAGGTCCCTGAGCACAGCCTTGGCTTGCGCATCAACCGTCAGGGAGTTGGCGGTCGAAAGCTGCTGGACGCCGATACCCATGGCGACTCGACCGTTGTATTTGAGCACGGAGCTATAGTCTTCCGCACCAACCGCGGCTCGGCCTACGTCTTTGAGCTGCACCAGGCCATTAGGGCTGCTCTTGAGGATAATGTTGTCGAATTGGGCGGGGTCAGTTAGGCGCCCAACGACACGCACCGGGATTTGGAATGCCTGCGAAGTTCCCGACGGGGGCTGCCCGAGCTGGCCTGCTGGGATTTCTACATTCTGTTCTAAAAGGGCGTTGACCACGTCTGTCGCAGTCAGATTGCGGGCAGACAAGCGTACCGGGTCGAGCCAAAGGCGCATCGCATATTTGCGCTCGCCGAAGATCACGACGTCTCCGACGCCCTGGACACGCTTGACCGCGTCTTTGACATAGACGTCCAGATAGTTGGAGATGAACTCGTCTGAGTAGCGGCCGTCGCGGGTGAAAAAGCCGGCGGCAAACACGAAGTTCTGACTGACCTTGGTGATGGAGATGCCGGTTTGATTGACAGCCGCGGGCAGGCGTCCCTGCACGCTGGCCACGCGGTTCTGAACGTCGACGGCGGCGATGTCGAGACTGTATCCGGTCTGAAAGGTCGTGGTGATTTCGCTGGTTCCGCTATTGGTGCTGGAGGAACTGATGTAGCGCATGCCCTCGACGCCGTTGATGGACTCTTCCAGAGGAATGGTGACGGCTTTCTCAACCGTGTCGGCGTTGGCGCCCACGTAGTTGGTGGCCACCGAGACCTGCGGCGGGGTGAGCTGGGGATAAAGCGCGATCGGCAGCGTCGGAATACACACCGCGCCGGACAAGATGATCAACAGGGCGCAGACCGTGGCGAACACCGGCCGGTGGATGAAGAAATCAACAAACAAATTTAGCCTTCCTTCCTACGTTCGCGGCAGGTAAATGGGACTGCACTGCCTGCCTGCTTGCGCGCCGAAGAATTGCTTGGGCCTGGGCGTATCAAGCGCCCAACGGCTGCACCGGCATGTTATTCACCAGGAACTGCGTACTCGATACGATCACGCGGTCACCTGCATTCAGCCCTGAAGTGACTGAGTATGTGTTGCCCACCGTATCGCCAAGGGTTACAGGGGTCTGGCTGGCCACAAAGTGGCCGTTCTCCTGGCGGGCGACAAATACAAAGCTTTGTCCGCCCTGCCGGGTAACAGCCAGAACCGGAACCACCGCCATAGGAGCCGTGCTCCACACCACCCGGGCCCTCACGAGCTGCGAATTCCTAAGCATTTCCGGAGAGAAATGCACGGGCGCTTTGACGAGAATACTCTGCAGAGCGCTATCCACCTGGGGCGACAGAAAATCGATCTTCGATTTTTCCAGGAGCTTCCCTGCCGTATCCATCAAATCGACCTCCAGGCCAAGTCGGACCTGCGAGGCGCGTTCAGTGGGAACGTAGATGTAGGCCTCAAGGTCCTTGTTCTCATCGATTGTTGTGAGCACCGTCGAAGAGGAAACGTAATCGCCTACGTGCACCGGGATATCTCCGACAATCCCGTCGAATGGAGCCCGGATGGTGTAATAGGCGAGTTGCTCCTCCTGGGTTTTGCGAGACGCTACCGCGGACTCGTAGTCTGCCTTTGAATTATCAAAGGCCTGCTGCTCCTGGTCGAGAACGTCACGGCTGATAATGCCCGCTTCGAACAGCTTTTTCTGACGATCGATCTGAATCGTGTTGTAGTCGTACACTGCTTTCTTCTGCCGCTCAGTGGCGCTCTGCGAGTCGACCGCCGCCTGTTGATGAAGCGGATCGACCGACATCAATTCCTGCCCGGATTTGACGTGATCTCCAGATCTGACTTTGATCTGAGTGAGGCGGCCATCGATCTGCGGTTGCAGTGACGCGGAGCGCCTGGACTTGATGGTGGCTACATAGTCGCTGCTTTGGGGAACCGGGGCCAACGATACCGCAACGGTCTGAACCGGCATGGCCTGCATCCCCCCTCCGCCAGCCCCGGGCGGAGGGGCCGCCGGCTTCTGGCATCCGCACAACAACAGTCCCAGTAGAAAACAAGTTGCAACAATTCGATGTTTCAAAGCGGTAAACCCCTTGCCTGCAATGACATGAGCTGTGGACATTCGGGTACATCCCGCTACGCGGGAAGCAAATGTAAGCATGGAAGATCGCGCAATTGATCTTACAGCCTCGCACCAGTCCCCGCATGTGACTGGAAATCCAGATACGGTCTCCGGAATGAGGGAAAATTCGGGCGGAATCCAAGATATGAGACGCGCGGAATCGATAGATCGACACATTAAAAAATCCCGCTTTGCGGCGGAGTGCTGTCTAGGCGCTTTCCCGCCGCAAGGCGAACGGATTGAAGTCGGTATCCCGGTCGAAAGTGTCCACCCTTTCAGCCGCCTTGAGACGGCCCACTATCAGATAGGTTAGAGGCGTCGCGACGACCTCCACTGCGACCTTGATGAGATAGGACGAGAGCACCATGCGAAGGATCATCGGCACCGTCTGCGTTCCGGCGAATGCGACGACCACGACCACTGCGGTGTCCACGGCCTGGCCGGTGATGGTGGAGCCTACGGTTCGGGTCCACAACCAGCGTCCCGACGTAAGGACCTTTAGCTTCGCCAAGGTGTAACTGTTGGTAAATTCGCCGGCCCAATAGGCGAATAGACTTGCGATCGCGAAGCGAGGCACGACTCCGAAGACGGTCGCATATGCCTCTTGCCCATGCCATTCCGGGGCGGGGGGCAGGCTAACTGCAAGCTGCCCGGCGGCCGCCAGCAGGGTCATGGCGAAAAAGCCTAGCCAGATCGCCCGCCGCGACGCTCCATATCCATAAACCTCGGTAAAGACATCTCCGCACACGTAGGCGATCGGAAACAGGAACTCAGCGGCACTGGGCCGTAGCCAGCCGATCTGGCAAATCTTGGGCCCCACCAGGTTGGAAATCATGAGGACGACGACAAACGCTAAGGTGAGCAGATCCAGATAGCGATAACGGCGATTCACTCTTCGAGCATAGCGCAGGATGGAATTGCAACGCCGTGGATTATGGGTGAGTGCCTGGCTTGGTTCGATTGGGCGGATCCATCGTTTGAGCACAAGGGGCCAGGAGCAGCGGTGCGGTGACTGCGCGGAACGGCCAAGGGAGAGAATGAGTGCTTTTGAGGGTTCCGTCACTTTGACACACCTCCCCCGAATTGATAGCTTTGTCACAGGGCGATTGTGGTTACGCCGATCGTTCGGACGGCACGATTCCTTCCTAATACCTGCCGTCAATCGCGTCCCCGTCGTCTAGCCCGGCCTAGGACACCGCCCTTTCACGGCGATAACACGGGTTCAAATCCCGTCGGGGACGCCAAATAACATTCAATAAGATACGCCAAGTTTCGCTATGCATTCGTGGGTGCAAAATGGACACGGTTTGGTGTCCCTTTTGCACCCTCAAATCCTTCGTTGGACGGAACTAGGCGGCTGCCCAATGCGAGGATTTCTTTTTGCTCCGCGATTGAACTCTGACCTTCGGCTCGGCCGGAAAGAGCAGGGACAACACAGCGGCTTGGGCAGCGCGCTTTGCAGGCGTGACTGCCTGTGTGTAGATGTCGATCGTGGATCGCAGGGACGAATGACGCATCAGCTCCTGCATCACTTTGAACTCCGTCCCGACGCTTCGTAGAAGGGTCGAGTACGTGTGCCGGAAGGTATGCCAGCCGATCCATTTTTTGATCCCGACTCTCTGCGCGACGGGTCGGACAGCAGTTCGTAGAATGGCTTGTCCCCAATAGGGGTGCCGTCCCCGCAGATGCTCATTGGCGAACACCCAATCGTTTCCATCACGATAGCGACAGCGGTCTCGCCACTGAGTGAGTGTAGTCGCAAGAATCGGATGGACGGGCACCGGCTTTTGGGATGCTTCCGTCTTGCATCGGCCGACGTGCCCATAAGCGATGGAGCGGGTCACATTCATCGAGCCTTGGGAAAAATCGATGTCGCCCCACTTGAGCGCAAACAATTCACTTTGGCGCAATCCGGTTGAGGCGGCGAGGACAACCAAGGTTCGCTCTCGGATTTCGAGATTGTCCAACAGCAGCTTAATCTCGGCCGGGATCAGTACATTTGGAGCGGTTCGCCTTTTTGCACTTTGCCGAACCAGTTTAATCGGATTCCGATCGAAAAGCTCATACCGCCAGGCGTGATTAAAGAGGACCGAGATCAGGTTCCGTATCTTGGCGCAAGTGCTTCTTGCACGGGCCAGATTGCGGAGCCATGACTCCACGTCAACGGTGCGCACCTCTCCGAGTTCAAATTTATCCCACCGCGGAATAATCCAGCGCTTTAGCAGAAAGGAATAGTTCTTCCTCGTCGAATAGCTCCGCAAATTATCATCTTGCACGAGTTCCCGTTGTCGAAAATGCTGACAAAGGTCGCCTACCGTCATAGTTGTTGGTGTCACGTACGGGACTCCGGGACTTGGCTTGGCGATCAAGCTCCGGAAGGCTTCGCGAACTGCGTCGGAGTCGGCATAATCTTCAATCGTTCCGACCACCCGCTTGCGGTAAACGCGTTGGCCGCTAGATCCAGTTTCAGACCACCGGAACTGCCAGACGGCCGGGCCGTGTTTGCGCCCCGCTTTGATGATGCTCCCTTGTTGCATACAAACCTCCTTCACCGCGATGGCGGTGCACTTGAATTGTCTCGAACGACATCATCGCTTTGCGCAAGGCAGTGCTGTAATCGATCCAGTCCGTCCGGACCATTTTCCCGGGAAGCCGTCAAAGCGTGCGTTGCGCGATAATCGGTGAAATCGGTGTACACACGCCGGCTTCTCGGTCCTGGTCGACCTCGGCGAGTGAGTTGGCGACAAGCGCGCACGGAGATCCACCTTTCTTGTGGACGGCCGCGACTTCAATCTGTGTTGCGTTTTTGCTCACCGCATTTCCTTCATAGCCTAAGCCCTGTTGCGCTGGATTCCCTCAGAGCCATTCGAGCGGACGCGGGCGGAAATTGAATTCGTGTCGGGCCTTCTCGTTGGAGGCACCGCGCAGGCGCGTCGCATAATAGACACTGTCGGCGCCAGAAGTTGTAAGGGCTTCCTGCTCGGTGACTTGAAGCGGCTCCGGCGCTCCGCAATACCTTGCGAACGCCGGCAGCCATTCGCGCTGCTCTCTCGGGTTGTCGTCAACGATGTTGTAGACTCCCGGAGCGCATTCGAGCGCCGCGGCTGTAGCAGATGCAGCGTCCTCGATATGGACGAAACTCCACACGCCCTGGCCCGCGCCGACGATCGGCACCTGTTGCTGGCGCACCTGTTCGCCCATGTCAGCGTCCTTCGCGTACCAAGTGCCCGGTCCGTAAAAGAATCCGTAACGCATCGCGACGGAGTCTATTCCCGATGCTTGAAAGGCTGTCGATTCGAGTTCGACATAGACGCGCGCGCTGGCGGCGACGCCGGGTGAAGCATCGACGGCCAGGCGCGACGATTCGTCAGCCAAGCCTGGGCCGGGGGCATACCAGAATCCCGAAGACTGCAGGACGTAGCGGCGAACGCCGCAATCGCGCATGCCTGCAAGAAGGTTGATGTTTCCTTCCCTCCGGACCCTGCTGTCGCGTTCGGCCGCTGCCGCCATCTCAGCCGGGGTGTAGTGCCGGGGCAGCGAGGTCAGTTCATTGATGACGGCATCAGGATGCACCCTCGAAATCGCCGAGCGGAGGGAGGCAGCATCGAGCGCATCGCCGGTCACCGCGTCGGCGCCCATCTCAGTTACGCTACCTGTCGATTCCGCCGAACGCACAAGACAGAACACACTGTGCCCGTGTTGTTTCAGGCTGCGAATCAAGGGGCGTCCAATAGCGCCAGTCGCCCCCGCCACAAGAACTCTCATTTCGAACCTCCCGCCTGATCTTTGCCTGCACCTAAATTTGCATAGTTCATAAAACCCTTCTTTTCAGAGTTGAAGTTGGACTTACCTGGTGAAAGCGTGCTGCTGACTCGACGTGCAGTCACCGTCCTGGACATTTACCGGACCGTGGCCTTTTCGCAGCGAGCGCCTTCGCGTTTGCTAGCGCGAGAATGTACTGAACAAATCTTGCAGAGTGTTTAAGGCGTTCGTCGAATTCATCCGATCTCCTGCTCTGTAGGAATGTCGGCAGCCCGCCTAAGAGGTCCATGGAACAAACGATCTCGCAGCAATTGGTTCTCTTTCACGAGATCGACGACGAGTAGCCGCAGATCGTCGAGATGCTGACGCAGCGCATTGCATTGCGCCACGAGCTGATCGACTTCGACCTGCCTCTTTGATTCAAGCATCCCACTCCTCCTCGGCGGGTTCTGCTCGGAAAAAACACTTTCGACGAGACGTTCCGTTCCTACGACTTGATAGTGGAGCGTGATGTCCGACGCCTGCGGTCGCTTTATAGGCGAGGAGGTCACGAGTTGATATTTGAAAGACCATCGGCTCTGCCGCGTCATCCGCGACGGCGAGTTCGTTGCATCTTCGACCACCGAGGAGTCTTCAGCGCATCTGCGAAGCCTTCGCCGGTAATGCTGCTGAAGCCGGTATTGGGTGCCACCACGGCTCCGTGTACTTGCACCTAAAGCTTTTTAACAATTGTTGATCCGATGAGCCCGGTACCACCAGTTAATACGATTTTCATGACCTTCCATTGCTTTCTGCCGATGTAGTTCAAGTTTGCCGTTCTTACTCGCTAAGACCGAACAGCGCACGCGCTTGTGACAATGGCTATCGCTTTGTTCAGATTGCAGCAGCACGCCAGCAGTCAGTTGATCTGGCACGATCACTTCTAAGTGCATGTCGTCCTCTCGATTTAGCTCATTCTTGGCAGCCCAGGACTACCCATTCGGTACACGCAACTTTCGTCGGCAGGCGATGGGGCGGCCAACACACTATAAGTCGCTTTTTCGCGTGCCTGAGCCTAGATTTGTTGGGCGGAGCAGGTGCACTGCACCTGCTCCGCCCTCTTCGACTACGACTTGAGCTTGAACAGTCTTTCCGAGTTGGTGCGACCGATCTTGAGTCGATCGTTCTCGCTGATCGGGCAAGTGTCGAACCATGGCGCGATCTCCAGCATCGATTCGTACGGATAATCGACTGAGAAGAGCACGCGATCGGAACCGACCTCAAGAAGGGTGTTGAGCAACGCCTGCGACCTGAACGTACCACTGGTGGTCAGATAGAAGTTCTCGCGGAGGTAGTCCATCGGAGGACGCTCGTGCTTTCCGTGCGTGCTCTTGGTCTGATGGCGGAGGCGATGTTCAACCCGTGGGAGAGTGAAGGGCAAGGCTTCACCCAGGTGGCCCAGAATGATGTTCAGCTTTGGGTAGCGATCAAACAGACCGCTGAGGATGAGGCGTAACGCATGGGTTGATGTTTCGAATCCGAATCCCCATGCAGAACCCAATAGCCCCTCATAGCCCTCGTAGATGCGCTGTTGGCTTGGCAGAGGGATTCTGGGGTGCAAATAGATAGGAACATCGAGCTTTTGAACATGCGCCCAGAAGTCCCACACCGGTGTTTCATCAAGGTAGCGAGCGGTGTTTTCATCGCCGATGTTGGTATAACCGTTGACAAGCGTGCCACAAAGCCGAGTTCCTTTACCGCGCGCTCCAGTTCCTTGGCGGCCGCGTCAGGATCCTGCAACGGAACAGCAGCAAAGCCGAGGAAGCGACCGGGATTGGCTTTCACGAAGAAGTCGGCAATATGGTCGTTCATTTTCCTGGCAATGTCGATCGCCTTCTTGGTGTCAGTGATGCCTTCCACACCTGGTTGTGTGAGAGAGATAATCGTCGTCTGTATCCCAGTTGTATCCATATCATCCAACCGCAGCTTGTATTCCCGCAGTCGATTCTCTACATCCTTGAAGTAGGAAGGATCAGTGAAGTTGTGCGTACCAGTCGCCGGAAAGTCCGGTGACTCGATGTGCTCTTCCAATGCGATTTTGCCCTTCAAGACATCTCCTTGAAATCTGTTGATACGACGGTTGAGGTTGCCTGCCATGAACGATCTGCACTTCATTGGCCGGAAGAATCGACTGGGCTTGAGCATTTCATTTGTGGTGCTCCCTTGTTTGCACGACGCTCAGCGAGATAAGGCGCGACCCAGGTTAAGCCGTTAGTGAGGTGTTTGGGGTTTTGCCGCCACCTCCGTAGTGGCCGACGCGATTTGCCGTTCTTACTCGCTAAGACCAAACAGCGCACGCGTTTGTGACAACGGCTATCGTTTTTTTTCAAATTGCAGCAGCACGCCAGCAGTACAATGTGCGGGTGGAACAGACCGAACAAGACGATGGGCTTGGCGCTTTTTGGGATGCCCGGCGTCGTCTCTTTGGAATCGCTTACCGAATGCTCGGAAGCGTGGCTGAAGCCGAGGACCTGGTGCAAGATGTGTGGATGCGATGGCAAACCACCGATCGCAAGGCAGTCCGGGACGCACCCGCCTATTTGGCTACGACCACGATACGATTAGCTCTTAACGTGGTTCAATCCGCACGATCGAGACGGGAAGAGTACTTCGGGATCTGGCTTCCGGAACCGGTGGACACCAGCTCCGATCCGGGACTTGGCGCGGAACGCGGTGAGGCGCTGGAATTCGCGGTGTTACTGCTGCTCGAAAGGCTTGCTCCCACCGAGCGAGCTGCTTATATCCTGCGAGAAGCCTTCGACTATCCGTACGACCAGATCGGCGAAATCTTGAAGGTGAGCGAGGCCAACGCGCGTCAGCTGATTACCCGCGCGCGGAACCACATCGCAGAGGGGCGACGTCGCAGGGGAGTCGACGTGATAGAGCAGCGCCGACTCCTAGATAAGTTCATCGCGGCAGCTCAGAAAGGCGAGCTTGATGCGCTCGAGGCTCTTCTCGCCTCTGACGTTATCTCTTTGTCAGACGGCGGAGGCCTGGTGCGTGCGGCGCAAAAGCCAATCACCGGTCGCGAGCGGGTGGCAAAGTTTATCTCTGCGATCTCAACCTATTTTTGGAGGGGCGTCACGGTTTCGGTGGTGGAGGCGAACGGTCAGAGATGTGCCCTCATCTCGCGCGACGGTGCTTCGGTCGCGCTCGTCACCGTTGGCGCATCGGCGGAGGGCATTGATGAGATTATGTGGATATTGAGACCGAGTAAGCTGGCAGGGGTCTCGCCACCTCCGGCCTGAGGATCTCTGGTACTCCACGCCATTTACCAAGCCCGAATCGTCTGATGCAAGAAACAGCGATGACACAGCTCTTCCCATGTCATGAGCAATCGTATGGATTCGGGTGGTCAAGCTGCTTCTGTCCGGCGCATCTCTGAACCATGTACAGATAACGTTCTCAGAGATCCCTTCCCCCACGGTGTTCCATATCGGCTGACTGCCCTGAAGGTCAGACCTTTGCTGACTTTCGCGGCGAACATCCCACGATCGACGGCTACTTCGACCCACATTGGTATGGCACGGTTGTCGCGTGTCCGCCCTTGACAACCAGATCGACCATAGCCAATGTCCCCGCTACGTGCGGTGTGTGACGCCAAGCTTCGCCGCGAATCGCACCGCTTCCATTCGCCGATTTTGCATAATAGGCCCGTGCTTTTGAGAGACGGCGTCAACGACGGACGCTGAGGCTGTCTGGGGCCTACCACTCTGGAACCGGGTATTCGGAGCGTACTCGATCTCGAGCTGAATCTGCTCCGCAGTTTCCGGTCCTCTCAGCAGCGCCGCAATCTCCAGAGCTCCGTCCAGACCCGCGGTTACACCTGCCGTGCTCACCTAATTGCCGTCGATAATGACGCGGGCGTCCGCCGAGATAGCTCCGTAGAAGGGCAAACATTCTTTTGCCGCCCAGTGGGTGGTAGCATGCCGGCCGCGAAGCAATCCTGCAGCACCACAAACGAGCGCTCCCGTACAGACCGAGAAGATGAAACGTTCAGAGGCCGCTTGCCTTTGTATCAGGGGAATGATTTCCTCGTCGTCCATAATCTGCTGTTGTCCGTGGCCACCCGGAATAAGCAGCACATCAAGTTGTGGCGCATCCGCGATGGTGGTCGTAGGGGTAAGCAGAAGACCCTGCATATCGCGAATCGGGTCGAGGGTCTTACCCAACACCAGAAAGCTCGAGTCTGGAATTCGCGAGAGCACTTCGAACGGGCCCGTGAAGTCGACCTGATCCAGACCGGGAAAAATTAGCCCCCCGATTATAAGATGACCGCGGGGGACTACAGCCGGCTGTTTACCAAAGATGAGCAAAGGCAGTTTAATCCCATTCGTCATACCATTTCCTTCAATTTGAATCAATTGCCCACTCAATACTGGCCTACACATCCGTACTGATCGCTCCCTGAGGGCGAGAACGCGTACAGATTCTCCGGAGGCGCAGGAGTGAGATAACCGCATTCACAGCAGCAGACTAAAGCATTCCCTAGACATTTGAGGCACGCTCCTTTTCGGCTCCTTCCCCCGCCTTCGTCGTCTCCGCGACCTCGTTCGGGCCGGCCTGCTGTCGACCTCAGACAGGTCACCCGTCGACAAAGATGACTTTCAATTTGATTTGTTGCAGCCGCTACGCAACCTCATCGAGATTTGTCGATCGGGTGACGTTCTCCCAGGCGGCGAACTCGGCGCGAAGCGTTTCTAACTCTTTGTTCACATGCTCGAAGGCATCCGGGCCAAGGAGCAGATGCAGCGGCGGTTCGGGCGCGGTCAGGAATTCGGCGATGGCTTTTCCGGCCTTCGCCGGATCACCTGGCTGGCGGCCGCTTCTTGCCTTGCGCGCCTCGCGAATGGGATTGAACATCGCGTCGTAGTCGGGGAGTGTGCGCTCGGAACGTACCATCGAGCGACCAGCCCAGTCGGTGCGGAACATGCCGGGCTCGACTGCGGTCACGAAGATTCCCAGCGACCTGACCTCCTTGGCAAGCGAGGACGAGATGCCCTCCAGAGCGAACTTGCTGCCATGGTAGTAAGAGAGGCCAGGCATGGTCATCAGTCCGCCCATTGAGGTCACGTTCAGAATCCTGCCCTTTCGCCGCGAGCGCATGAAGGGCAGTACGGCCTTCATCATCGCAACCGCGCCAAAAACGTTGACCTCAAACTGCCGGCGCAGGTCCTCCATCGAGCTCTCTTCTAGCGTGCCCTCGTGGCCGTATCCAGCGTTGTTGATCAGCGCATAGATGGGACCGACATTTCGCTCGATGTCAGCCACCGTTGCGGCGAGCCGATCCGGGGCATCAGTCACGTCTAGGACACGTGCAAATGCGGCTCCTGGCTTGAGTTGCTCGAACTCCTGGGCAGCCATCTCCTGCCGGACCGTACCGACGACTTGGTAACCTGCTTGGAGCAGAGCGGCGGCGAAGGCCTTCCCGAGGCCGCTACTTGCTGCAGTAACAATGACAACGTTCTCCACGGAACCCTCCTTTCGATACCGTCCGCATCGTTTCTCCTTCGGCCAGAATGCCATCCAGGCATTGCGTGAGACTATTGCGGAATTCCCGTTCGCCCGCTCCCTTTCCCGTTGCATCCGGTTTCGCATAGAGTCCTCATGATGGAGTCGGACTCTTGCAGTCAGACCTTCGAATCCAGTGACATCCCTGGCACCATTCGGGACCATCCTTGGAGAAGGTCCCTCCGGTAAGGCCATCGTCGTCCAGGAGCCCTTGGTTCATTCCGGCTTCATCACGAGGACTGCCTTTTGCCCCGGCGTAGTCTCGTAGGCCATTGCTTCCCGAACCTGTTCGAGGCCGAACGTGGCGCCGATCCGAGTGTGAAATCGAGGATCGCCGATGCGTCCCTGCAGATTTCTCAGAGCCTCGCGCAGCCGGCCTGCATCGCGCACTGTCGCGCTATTGAAGTTGCTGAAGCGCTGCATGACCAGGTTCTTTGACATGAAGAGTCCCGTCGGAACCGAGATGGGAGCCGCTCCAGCCAGGAAACCGTAAAACCATAAGACGGAGTTCATCGGCAGCAGCGGTGCGATCCGGCTGATCAGCTGGCCCCCCACGCCATCGAACACCGCCGTGGTCTGCAACTCCTCCGCCCGTCGTTCAAACTCCGCATCAAAGTTCCTGTCGCTGGTTGCAAGCACATGCTCGATGCCTAACGAAAGCATCGACTCGCGGCTTTCTGCGGAGCGCACCAGGAAGATCGTCGGCGTCTTCCGGGACTGCACCAGAGCAGCCAACGCCAAGCTGGTGGCGGAACTGCCTGCCGTCACCACAATGCCTCTGTGTCCTTCCGTCGCCGTATGCTCCAGGAAGGCGTAAGCTGTGATCGCGTTCACAAGCGAGCCGCTGTAATCGAGATTCGCTGCATCATTGGGAAGCACAACGCAGCTCGTGAACGGTACTACTGCTCGCTCCGACCACAGACCCACAGTGTGCCGGCTCGGCGTCAGCGAGCGATAGATCGCCACTTTGCGCCCGGTCAGGTCCGAAGGCAGATTCGCGCCGGCAGCGAGCACGCGGCCCGCTCCTGAAGCTCCCCAGATGTTGTGGAGACTTGTGTTCAGTCCAGAGGTTGTCGCCGGGCGAGCCAGAAACATCTTGTCGCCATGATTGATCGCGCTGGCCTCCATCTCAACGAGCAGATGGTCGCCCGGCAGGTCCGCCTCTCTGGGCTCAGGAACCTCCCGCAACTCCAACGCACGCGCTTCTGTTACGCATATTGCCTTCATCGCTCACCTCTCCAGCGGTGCGGAGATGATTCCATCCCACGGGGAAATTGCATATTGTCCGCGGAATCTTATTGTGGGAAACCATCTTCGAGCGGTTGGAGTTCAACACGCAGTAGTTTCGCCGGCCTGGCTTTCCCATCTGGTGGCGGAGAAGCGGTGCCTCCATCTGTAATGAAGTAGGCGACGCGTCCCAGGTCATTCGGTCCTCTTCGCCAAGCCCCCGCAGACGGCCCGATCAACTGTTCCGTGTAAGGGACGCCGGCGACGGTTTGCGTGAAACCGCTATTCAAACCGGGGTCCATGGACACAACATCAATCGTGTTTTGGCGGTGAGTGGTGACATAGAGAACTTCGGCGTGCTCGTCGATCAGGAAGTCATCCGCCATTCTTCCTGCCACAACAAGTTCAGGCAAACTGGCCGCATCTAGCGTTTCAGGATCGACCTTGACGCGCATGAGCAATTTCTTCGCAGTCGCTGTGTAATAGAGGAAGTGTGACTTTGCCGCGTAACGGACGCCATTCACGCCGGGCTGCTCCGGCTTCATTCTGCCGGGGAAGTAGCCCATGCTCTCATGCTCCAGCCACACCCGGAAGGTAGGTCGATCTTTACCCGGTGTAAAATCCAGACGCCAAATCAGGCCGGCAAAACAATCCGCCACGAGAACAACTCCCTGGCCCAGCAGACAAGCTCCGTTGACACCACGTGCGCGTTCGGGGAACTGGCTGACCAGCTCGGGAGTAATCGGAGTGCCGGGCTTCCAATTCCGCAGGTCCATACGATGAAGGAACGATTCGTGGGTTGTGTACACATTTCCGGTAAAGAGCGCGAAGACATCGGGTTCCAACTCCACGATGCCTCCGGCATTTTCTTTGTAAGTGTGAAGGTGAACAGGCTCGACAATCTGATCGCCGTCGGAGGGCGGAACGTACCATAGCTCTTTCCGATTCGCTACGTGGATAAGGACGGAGCTATCTTCCCGAACCGCCAGATTTTCAAGGAAGTATTGCGTGGGAAACTCCGCAATCGTTACGAGACGCGCTTGCGGAGCCTTATTGTGGGTCATGGCTTCTTTTCCTCCTGCGGTGGCTTTGCAGCCAATTGGCCTTTTGCTATGAAGATGGTCCAAATATCCGTGGCTGATGTTTCGGATCTGTCTCTTGATCTCTTCGTTTACTGCTTTGCCTCAATCAACGTCGGGGATGACATCATCGCCCGGCACCATTGAATGACGGCATCGGCGACCCTGTCGGGCTGTTCCGGAAAGAGTGCGTGGCTTGCTTCGGGGATGATCACGGAGGTGATCCGGACGCCAAGTTGCTGACGCAGTTCTCCCCAGTATTCGCGCGGTTTGAAGGGATCGAATTCAGGGATGATCTCGAGCACAGGCGCCGAGCCCGCGTTCCGGATACCGTCGATATCTGTTTTTCTGACGCTCTGCACCTGCATCTTCATCGTGTCCGGATACCAGCCGTCTAGCCAGATACTCGGGTTGTGGCCCGGGGCGAAGAAGCCCTTACGCAAGGCAGCGAGTCGCACTTCTGTCGGTGCGCTTAGGTTGCATGCGTCGTGGGGCGTCCGATTGATCTCCGCGGGAACTGAGCTGCACTGTGCAGCGGCCAATATCAATCCGGCCACAAGCGAGGGGTGATCGGTCGCCACGGTTTTCGCAACCCCATGGCCGAATGCGTGACCAAGGATGAATGCCTGGCCATCTGTTAGCTTACGGATGACCAATGCCACATCATCAGCCTGATCGTGCAGGGATATTCCCTCCATCTCTCCCTTAGAACCGCCAATTCCGCGGGGCTGAGGACGCAGCACCTTAAAGCCCGCTGCGCTCAACCTGCTCGCAAACAGATCGAAGTCTTCGCCGCTCCCGCGTCCATAGGAAGGCAGAACGATGAGCGCTCGACCCTGGCCCTCAACATAAACTTCGAGAGCTACGTCCTCTCCTTTAACAAGGACAGTCTGTCTCAGTGCCATATATCGCTGCTCCTTTAGTTAGGCTCTATTAAGCTCACGCGCCGTATGCTCGTTTGAAAAATCCATCCGGCACTTCAGCCGGATTTTCGTCCAGAGGGATGCGGCCGGTGCGAATAAGCCTCGAGAGGAACATATAAGAGCCGATCACGTAAAGAATCTCGGTAAGCGCTCGGGATGAAAAGTGCTTCAGCGCTTCGTTGAGAGACCTGTCAGTAGCTTCAACTCGCTCAATCACCTCTTGAGCGAACGCGAAGGCGACTCGTTCCGCCGTGCTAAAGCAGGGAGCATCCAGATTCAACCTATCGAGTTCTGCAACCTTTACATCCGAAATGCCGAGGCTTTTGGCCACGATAACGTTCTGCCTCCAAACGTATTCACATCCGGAAAGCTTTCCTGTCAAAAGGACGAGAAGGCGCTCGACGCCAGCGTCAAGTTCAAGCGGCTTGAAGAGACGAGCAAAGTACTGAATATAATCGTGAGCCAGCGATGGCGCGTTTGCGAGGGCGCGAAACACGTTGATCGCGGGAAGTCCGGAGGCAGCGCCGGTCAGCAGATGACTCATCGAGCGATCGTCCGCTAGCGGCAGACCGCGCACTTCCGGGGGTGTTGGGGATGGGTGAGATGAATCCATTTCCTGATCCCTTTCTTTTGGTACGCAGCGATGCTGCGCTGCACCTCTGATTCGCCCGTTACCGTTGCATTCCTTGAGCGAAGGAGGGTACGTCATGAAACATCAGTGTGAACGCAACCATCGTGAAGTAGCCCAGAATGATTGCCAAATCAGTGATTCCGTTATTTCCGATCTCTTTGATTGCGCGATCGTAAAGACCCTTGGGAACATAGCGAGAATTCATTAAGGCAGATGCTACTTCGTAGATAATTTGCTGGCGCGAGTCTTCAAAAGAGACCGGCAGCCCCACAATCATTCGCTCGACCTTTTCAGCCGGGATGGCCGCTTGGGAATAGCCGCTGGTTCCCTGGGCAATCCATTCGTGCTCGCCAATTGCATACGCAGCGCCCCATTTCGCAACCATCAAAACAACTGCAATCTCTCGTTCGGCTTCGGTGAGAGTGGTTTCACCCCGGTAGAAAACGCCGAGCGGAACCGTCAGCTTCATCGCGGTAGGGTTCTCCACCCAGATCTTCGAGGGCCCGGGACACATTCCTCGCGCCCTGATGATTGCGTCGTAACCGTTGCGCTGCTCCGGGGTCATCTGCTCAAGCGGGATTTCCGCGTATCTTCCAAATGTTGGTTGAGTTGCCATCGGTTCTCCCATATTGCTGCCACTCTTCATCCGCAGATTGCGCGGCAGACAACTCATCAGATGAGAGGTTGCGATTCACGGAAGCATACTTTGTTGGATCGCAAGTATGCCTGGCGCTTATACTCGGTTCCATGGAGCTTCGCAGTCAAAGCAGGGCGCGTTGTTGCAATCGCCAGGTCAGTTGTCGCTCGAGCGGCGGATAAAAGACTTGCTTTCCTGCCTGACGTTCTCGCGTACAGCCCGATGGCAGCCACGCCACTCATTGAAGGATTTGTATCGGCTGCCAGTGTGCAAGCGAACTCGTCTTTCGCTTAAAGCGCACGGGCAGTGCGTGTGAGCTCAATTGTCACCGCGCTCAGGGTGTGATCAGATCAATAGCGGAGCTAACGATTCCACTGGCGAGTCGAAGGCAAATCGCGTTTCCGGAATGACTGCAACTCGAAATGTGCTCGGCGATTCGGTACTCTTGAACAGGGATATACGATTCGTTTATGGTTGAGCCATTTCAGTTGCCCTTCTCGCAACTAGCGGTAGACGATCTGCGGCAGCGACTTCGACAGACACGCTGGCCCGATGCCTCTTCTGGCATCGAAAGATCGCTTGGAGTAAAGCGTGATTTTCTGATGGACCTTTGTCGTTATTGGATGGATACGTTTGATTGGAAGTTGCAGCTCGGACGTCTCGCGGCTTTTCATCACTATCGCTATCAGACAAAATCAGGCCGTGTTCACTTCATTCATGAGAAAGGAAAAGGGCGGTCGCCGATTCCGCTGATTCTCACGCATGGATGGCCGGGGTCATTTCTTGAGATGCTCGACATTTTGCCTCTTCTAAAAGACCCTGCGCTCTATGGACACGATGCGGAAGATTCCTTCGATCTCATCATTCCATCGCTCCCTGGCTTTGGATTCTCCGACAAGCCGACAAATCCCGGAATGAACTTCTTCCAGATCGCGGACACCTGGGTCGAACTGATGGAGGCTCTTGGGTATGAGCGGTTCGCCGTGCACGGAGGAGACCTTGGTGCTGGCGTTAGCACCGCGCTGGGCCTGCGCCACGGCCACCGTATCGTTGGCATCCATCTCAATTACATTCCTGGTTCTTACCGCCCTTATCTGCCTCCTGACCAATCGCCTGATGAGACCGAACAGAACTTCCTGGAGGGCGCCGCGAAGTGGTTCGACGAGAACGGAGCCTACGCACACATTCAGGGAACACGCCCGCAGACCGTGGCCTTCGCGCTCAATGATTCGCCCGCCGGCCTGGCCGCATGGATCGTAGAGAAGTTTTGTGAGTGGTCCGATTGCGAAGAGGACGTGTATCGCTGCTTTAGCCGCGACAAACTGCTCGCAAACATCACCCTCTATTGGATGACGCAGACCATATCTTCCTCCTTTGGCCTCTATCACGAGACCAGAAGGACACCGCTCCGCTTCGGCGCAGATGATTTTGTCCATGTTCCCTGCGGCATCTCTCGCTTTCCGAAAGAAATTCCGTTGCCGCCAAGGGAATGGGTTGAGCGCGGCTACAACGTTCAAAGGTGGACCGAGATGCCCAAGGGCGGGCATTTTGCCGCAGCGGAACAACCAGACCTTCTGGCAGCGGACATCCGAGCCTTCTTCCGGCCACTGCGACGTTAGAGACGCTCCGGCGAGACTCGACAGGAGCTTGCGGCGATATTCGAGTCCGACGAAAGTTCCCGCGCCAGTGTCGACGAGCACCCACCCCCAACCTATCGGAAAAAGGAATGCATTGATGGAGGCTTTGCATTGATTCAGGAGAAATGCGCGTCACAGGAGCGCCCCGGCTGCGCGGTAAATTTACAGGATCACCTGTACGGATTTAGGGGGTAGATCAACACGGCTTGATTCGTGACGCAGCAATTCCTGCACGAGTTCCGATGCCTGGCTCGCCCAAGCCAAGCAAAGCAGCTGCAAACGAAAACACGAAAACGGAATAATTCAGGGGTGCGTGAATTCCAAGTATCAGCGTCATAGTGATCGCAAATACCAGCGTCAATGCCGAACAACAGTACGCCACCGGCTTGAGCCAGACTCCAAGCATTAGAAGGATGCCGATCAGTCCCTCTGCCACCGTCACGCCCCATCCCAAAGGAGCGACAAATGCCTGTGGACACCACGGGCATAGTTGGTGCGTGTAGGACAGGAAGTTGTTGAAGTTGCCCCAAACGACAGAACGCTGCCCGAATGAGCCCCAAATACCCAGGCGATCAGCGACGGCGGAAAGGAGCCCGCCTCCAAGGCTAAGTCGAAGCAAGAAAGTAATGACTAACGCCAGATGAATTCGTTTCGCCATAGGATTCTCTCGTCTCGGCATTGGAAGCTATTGGGCGGGAACAAGTACCGGTGCGTCCTTGTCCTTCACGAAGAACACCAGGAACTTCGCGGGCTCCGTAGAACTGGCGTTCTTTCCGACAACATGGATGTCGTTTGGAGCTTCATAGAACGTCTGACCTGGGCCAAGGGTTACGAGCTCCCCGCCGCGTACCTGCATGATGATCTTGCCCTCCAGCACATACACGAAGACGTGGGCATTGTGGCGATGAATGATGTCTAAACCTCCCGGAGGAAAAGTTACCGTAATCATTAGGCCTTCTTTGCCAGGTATTCCAGTCAAAGGCTTGTCCATGAGTGGCGTCACCTTCGCGCTCTGAGCGAAGAGCGGGGTGGAGAGAGTGCCAAGTAAGAGCAGGGCGAGTGATAGACGCTTCATCGTGTTCTTCCTTTCTAATCGAGCATGCCTGTTTGATAGATTCCGAGGACGGACCGGAGCGCAATCGCGAGTCGATTCCAGCGGTCGCTGGTAACGACAACTATCGTTAGCTCGGTCAGTCCTTCATCCGAGATGTGCTCTCGCGCTTGTGCGGAGACATCGTCTCAAGCCGGGATTTCCGCGTATCTTCCAAATGTCGGTTGAGTTGCAATCGGTTCTCCCATATTGCTGTTACCCTCCATCCGCAGATTGCGCGGCGGACAAGTCATTGGATGAGAGGTCGCGACGCGCGGAAGCATACTTGCTAGATTGCAAGTATCCCTTGCGCTTATACTCAGTTCAATGGAGCTTCGTGCAGTCTCTACCGTCCTCAACAAAACTGCGAAGAGCCTTCTTACAATGCACCTTTCGTGTTGCGTAGCGCGATTCCCACAGCCTCAGCTAATGCTGTGGTGGGTCTGCCTAACAGTGCAGGCAAATCTCGGCTCGAACTGTCCAATGCTCCATCCCTGGCTTTTAGGTCAGCATCGACGGCCACATCCACGATCATCCTGGGCAGACCGAAGCCAAGGAGTGCCGCTTCATATTCGGAAGGCGGCAAATTCCGATACTCAACCTTAGTGCCTGACTGTTTCGTCACTTCATCAGCCAGATCGCTGAGGGTGAAGGACGAGTCGCCGGCAAGCTCGTAGACTTTGTTCTCGTGGCTCGGCTGCGTCAACACGACCGCAGCCGCCTCAGCATAGTCGGCACGCGATGCGGAGGCAAAACGGCCTTCGCCGGCACTGCCGATGATCGCTCCATTCTGAATTGCTGCCGGGAGAGCGGCTGTGTGGTTCTCCAAGTACCAGCCATTCCGAAGCAGAATGAAACTGATTCCCGACTTCCTGAGGTACTCTTCTGTCTCCTTATGTTCGGCGGCGAGGACGAGATCGGAGGTGTCGGCGCGAAGCAAACTGGTATATGCAACGACTCTTACCCCGGCCCCTTTCGCTGCATCGATCGCAGTGCGGTGCTGGCGAAGCCGCTCGCCTGGTATCACGGCGGAGATCAGAAGCAGCTTCTCGACGTCCCGGAATGCTTCGGCAAGGGTCTCCGGCTTGTCATAGTCGGCGTGCCGTATCTGTACACCCAGGGTCTTCAGCCCATTCGCCTTTTCCGGGTTCCTGACCGCGGCTACGATCTGGTCTGCCCGAGTGTTCTTCAACAGGGCTTTGATAACTAATTCACCTAACTGTCCGTTTGCGCCTGTAATCGCAATCATTGTTTCTCCTTTTTAGCAACGTAGGCGGCCTCACATTGAAGCACCTGCGTTATCCCAGTGATCGTGATAGCGACTGTCAGGGCTCAGTTCATCGGCCCTGATATCTCCACGAGCTCTATCAGAGATCGGCGTGCTGAAGCTGGTGAACGGTCTGCCCCCTGGATCGGTCTTGCGCACCCAGCGGAGCGGCGCACCCCGCGACGGCCTGATTAGGGAAGATTGCAAATCAGATTCCCTTATTTCCGCCAGTGACGAACGCAATCTTCGCTGCCATTCTGCTTGAACCTCCTTGTTGCAGATTGTTCAGAGGAACATGCCGCCGGAAACCTCGATCCGCTGGCCGTTGACCCAGCGATTCTCGTCCGACAAAAGCGCCGCGATCATGGGACCGATGTCATCCGGCAGTCCGGCGCGGCCCAGTGCAGTCATACTTGCGACCACTTTGTTGACCTCGGGATTGTCGCGCACCATGCCGCCGCTAAAGTCCGTTTGAATGGCTCCCGGAGCGACTACGTTGGCTGTGATACCCCGGGGGCCCAGCTCCTTGGCAAGATATCGCGTGAGCACTTCGACAGCGCCCTTCGCGGCCCCGTAAGCCGAACTTCCGGGCAAGGCAAAGCGGGCCAGACCAGAAGATACGTTCACGATGCGACCGCCGTCGTTCATCAGCGGCAACAGCTTCTGCGTGAGAAAGTAAACACCTTTCACGTGAACATTGAAGATCGAGTCAAACTGTTCTTCAGTCGTTTCACTAAAGCCGACATGCAAAGAATTGCCAGCGTTGTTCACCAGGTAGTCAAAACGCTCACGACCCCAGCTTTGGAGGGTCCTGCGAACTTCTTCCACGAAGCCATCAAATGAGGGAACCTCACCGGTGTCTAGGCGGAATCCTACAGCCCTGCGGCCCATCGCCCCGACTTCGCCAATGAGGCTCTCAGCCTCCGGCTCATTCACGCGCCAGGTAAAGATCAGATCCAGGCCGCGTTTGGCAAGATTGATGGCGGTGTTACGGCCCAGGCCGCGGCTTCCGCCGGTGATGATCGCGATCTTCTCTGTCATAATCCTTTCTCCATTTATCGGTCAGAACATCTCTTTGCTTTCATTTCGGCTTCATCAGCAAGACTGACTTTGGTCCCGGCGTCGTCTCGTACGCTATCGCCTCATTAATCTGATCGAGTGCGGAAAGTTTTGCCAATTCTGGTTCGGAAGAGTGGATGAGAACCGAAAACCCACAGACCTCCGCAGTGTTCTGCCGCTTCCAGAAGTTTGGGGATGGTGGTCACCGCGAATCCCCAGCTTCGCTCACATCGTCGATCGGCGAACAACCCATCTGATGCTAAGCCGAAATCCTCGGAAGCATACTTTGTCGGATCCTATGTATGCCTGTTGGTTATACTTGACTTCATGGAACTTCGTCATCTCCGGTATTTCGTAGCAGTCGCCGAGAAGGAAAACATTAGTCAAGCTGCGAAGGCCCTGCACGTTTCGCAACCTGCCCTGAGCCGGCAAATGCGTGATTTGGAATATGAACTTGGAATTTCGCTGTTCAAGCGTGGTGGCAAGTTTGTCCGTCTAACGGAAGCGGGTCATGTCTTCTTGCGTGAGGCCCATGCCGCTTTAATGCGGGTAGACGATGCTGTCGCAATAACGAAGGCGGCGGCGCACAGGAAGCGTAATCAGATTTGTGTCGGTTACGGGCCTGTTCCAACGGCTGAGATCCTGCCTCGGGCATTGCGGGCCTTTCAACGAAGCAATCCGCAGGTGAAGGTAAGACTTCGCGCCATGACCACTGAAGAGATGGTTCGGGCACTACGATCTGGAAATATCGATGTTTCTCTGATGGCGGATGGACTGTCCGAGGACCTTGAGGGGTTGACCGTGACGGAGCTTTGTACCTACCCTCTCCGCGTCGCTGTTCCGAGAAGTCATCGCTTCGCGCGAATGCGCGCCGTACAGATCAGTGAAGTAGCCAAGGAGCCGATAATTTCTCTCACTCGCGAAGGCTTCAAGTGGTATCACGTCTTGGTCCAGCGGCTTCTGTCGCCATTCAACAGGGCTTTCGAAATTGCGGAGGAGCATGATAATTCACAAGGCGTAATTGCCGCAGTTGAAGCGGGCCGCGGTGTTGCTATCGCGTGGTCGGTGGTGGCGCGAACAGCAGGAGATCGCATCGTTCTTCGCCCGCTCAAGCCAAAGCCCCAGCCGCTACCCGTCCTCATTGCCTTTCGGGAGTCAACCGCTTCGCCATTTACTGCAGCGTTCGTGGCAGCAGTCAGAGACCTCACGGTAGGTTCGCACGCCTGAAGGGCCTGTCTTCAAGACGGCAATAACGCATCAGAGAAAAACCGAATCAGGGCGACCCAGCTCTTTGGTTGTAGCGTGTCCAGAACATTCATGAGATGCCGACCATTGGGAGGATCGCTATTCAATCGCTACTCTCGGGAGGTCGCCAAGTTTGGAGCCAAAGACGATCAGGCCAATGCGAAATCGTGCAACTTCTGTGCAGCCTTTTCGTCGAAGGTGAGGGTCGCGGAACACCCCCTCCAAACCCCGAGTGAACCGATCAACGCGTCCTCAAAGGTCCCGGATCCGTTCCGGAGTGCTACGACGGCATGGTAAACCTGTTGCTCGTTTTGAACTTCGAGCGTGTCAGCCGCCAAGATCATCTCGACGTCATTTGCAATTTCCTGCCGTGAACGCTTGTAAAGGCTCTTGAGTACCCAGACCACTTCGAGAATCGTTACCAGACTGACGAACCCAGGTTCCTCTTCGGTGAGCCGGCGCGTGATGATCTCGGTCGCGCGCGGAGATTGCACTGGATCGTCTTGAACAAGAAAACGCAGAAGAACATTCGTATCTAGCCCAATCATTTTTTCTGCCTGAATCTCTCTGTTGCGCCAACCTCAATGGCCGCGTCGATCTCCTCGAGGGATACTGATCTGGTCGGTTTCGGAATGATCCCTTTTAGTCGTGACGTTGAGATTTTCGGCAGAATGATTACACCATCCGGGTGAAAGAAGAACTTAAACCGGTCCCCCGGCTTCAGGTGCAAACGCTCGCGTACGGCTTTGGGTATGGTGGCTTGTCCTTTACTGCTGAGGGTGGCTTCCATGACCGCGAATCTCCTCTCTTTACATTCTAGCAAAAGTAAAGAAAATCGTCACTGATTCTGAGTTGGGATCGCATCTGACTATCAACGGCCGGAGTTTTCAGAGAGCTCACTTCCCGGTCTTGAACCTGGAGCTGCATCTTCGAGGTTGCGAAGGGATGCTGACACCGGTCGCTCTCGGGAGTTAGATGAGCGTTCGTGAGGGCCAGACGGATAATCTGGGCCGCGGACACTTGCGGAGCACTTAAGCTGTTCGTTAATGTTGCTACGATTCTTACCGATGCGTTCTGGTTCTCAGCAGTGCGTTAATGTTGCCCAAAGGGAGCGCTTTCACGGCGATAACACGGGTTCAAATCCCGTCGGGGACGCCAAATAGAATCAGCAATTTGTAACAATCTTCGTCTGACATTCGAGGGTGCAAAAAACCACATTCTGTGTCCCTTTTGCACCCTCGATCTGATTGCAGCTACGCCGTTCCAATGATGATGTCATCATCATCAGAGCGAGGCGTTGGGAAGAACAAAACCAGCACGGCTGCTTGCGCGGCGTGCTTGGCAGGCGCAACTGCCTGGGTGTAGACGTCCATAGTTGTCCTCAAGGTGGAATGCCACATCAATTTCTGCATCACTTTGAACTCCGCTCCGACACTCCGGAGCAAGGTCGAGTAGGTGTGTCGGAAAGTATGCCAACCGATGCGCTTCTGAATGTTGAGGGACTCGGCAACTGGTCGAACGTATTGCGAAGGATGGATGCGCCCCAGTACGGCCTCCGTCCTTTGTGAAACGGCTCGCAAAGATCCAATCGTCATAACCCGTAAACTTGCACGTCTTTCGCCAGGTCAACAGTGAATCTCTGAGTTGAGGATGGAGAGGAACAGGCTTCTGCGAGGACTCCGTCTTGCAGCGGACGATAAGGCCGAAGACGATCGAACGGGTGACGCTGAGTTCTCCATGTTCGAAGTCAACGTCGCGCCACTTGAGCCCGAAGAGTTCACTTTGCCTCAAGCCGGTCGATGCGGCCAGGAGAACGAGCGTGCGTTCGCGAAGAGCGAGATGGTCGACCAGGGCTCTGATTTCCAGGGCGGTTAGCACAACTGGAGCGCTCCGCCGCTTTGCGCTCTGGCGGACAAATCGCATCGGATTGTGATCAAAGAGCTCGTATCGGCACGCGTGATTAAACAGGATTGACAGGACATTTCGGATCTTTGCGCGTGATGATCGAGCAATTGGAAGCCGGCGCAACCACGCTTCGACGTCTACAGCCTTGATCTCGTCCAGGTAGAAAGATCCCCATCGGGGCTTAACCCACTTGCGAATGTAGCCGCGATAAGTTTTCACGGTGGCAAAGCTCCGGAAGGAGTCCCCGGATCGCAATTCCTTCTGTTCAAAGTGTTCGCAAATTTGCTCTACGGTGGTTTTACATCCCCTGGTGTGACTGGAATCCGCATTGAGCTGAGTCAGCAGCGCGGCTGCTGCCTCGCGCGCTGCTTCCCCATCGGGGTACTGCTCAACAGTTCCAATTACTCTCTTCCGATACACTCGCCGTCCATTCCGATTCTTCTCGGACCAGCGAAACAGCCAGACATTCGGACCTTGTTTGCGGCCGGTTTGGATGATGCTTCCTCGTTGCATTGCTGCCTCCTTTTTGTGCAGATGAAGGCAGTTTTCTCTACTTGGGCGTCATAAGCGATCAGAATTCTCGCTCCCAGTGCCCTAGGTCAATTCTTTTTGCTGATCGTGACCAGCGGAATCCCTACACAGAGAGGGTTGGGAGCGCCCCGCCCAGAGTCTGAAAATTAGCGTCGGGTGCACCTCGGCGATTAGCGACAATGGACCTTACTCAATCACCTCGAATGTGATCTTGCCCAGGGATACCTCATTGCACGTCCGATGTGGGGAAGGGCCGCCAGAGACCGGGGCACACAGAAGATGTCGACAACGTGTTGAAGCGTTGATTTTTGAAAGACTTCTCCTGGTAGTGGGAGCCCAGCCATGGTAAGAGAAGTCCTCTCCAGTCAGTGTAGATAGCAACCCACGTCCTAGTACGCTAACTTTAGCGCATATTGATGATGTCGAGGGATCGGGGATGCTCGCCCGGATTGGCCGCCATACCTATTTAGCTCTTCAATGAACCTGACGGCGAGATCAGCATCCATGTGACGCTTACCTCGGTGCTCTGCCTATGCGGCGTGCCCCGAGGGATCACCAACATGTCACCCTTCCTGACCTCCAGTGTGGTTGCCCCGTCCGATGCCGCCGCCAGCCATTCTCCCGGCCTCGTATTCCGCGCTTCCTTTGGCGTCCCGCCAACTTCGAACTTCGTCGCGCCTTCAAGAATCAGAAAAATATGATCGCGACCCTCGTGATACTCAAATTCCTTCCCGATCTGCTTTTGCTGGGTCGTCATGGCAATCGTCAATGGAAGAGCCTTGGGCTGGAATAGATAATGCTCGCCAAGCTGTGTTTGGAACGACTTCATCGCATCGGCAAGCTTCTCAGCGCTGAATACCTGAAACGGCTCCGGGGCGGCGGCTTGTGTGTCAGTTGGTCCGGTGCTCGTTGCCCATAACATATTCTCTGCAAAAGGAATGGTCACGGCAGCCGCAAGCGGCGCCACTCGTAGAAAATTGCGGCGGGTCTGATTCCTGGTCATTTGATCCGTACTCCAATTTCAATCAGAAAGCATCTTCAAGATCGCCAGCGGATAGCGCTTACTGTCTCGACTACAGTAAGGTACATGAATTGCGCCATCGTGGCGATTGTGAGTCTTGAATTAGAGACATAGAGTGAACGATTTGCGCGAAATTCCGTTTGCCGGAGGACAAATGAACCTACGATCTCAACTATTTCTGCGCCCAGGAATAAGCGTTTTTGGCACCGTCTTTCTTTGCGTACTCTTTGCCGGTGCTCTCCCTGCAACAGGTGCAGGCGGACCAAGTTCTCCAGATCGCAGCAAGTTACCTCTTCACATTGAAGTCCAGGATGCGCAGGCGGTGCGGCTTGCGGGTCTGGAAAAACATTCCTCGTTGTCGAAAACGGCATCGGCTGCGCTCGTTTTCGATCGCGAATATCAACCGGGTGATCGCATTGTGTTGAGTGGACCGGCGAGGATGGCAGTGAAAGTCGACGAGACCATGCCGGAGTGTCTGTTATACATCCCAGGCTCCTCACAGGGAAATGTATCGTACGAAATTCCCTATGGCCGCGAAGAAAAGCAGACAGGGAGCGCCTACGCGCCAGAGATGTTCGCCGGCAAGTCCCATCGAGTGGAACTTCGTGTCCCAGGTAAGCATGAGATCACCGGCTATCGGAACCTCGCTCTCAACCCCTGCGATCTGCCGCGACCGGAGAACTCCGTAGTTCAGTTCTTTCCGCACGCCAGCTCCAACAGCGTGTCCAGGAGCCTGTTCGACTTCGAAGCGCGAAACGCAATCGACGGATTCAGCCAAAACGGCCATCACGGAGTATGGCCTTATCAGTCGTGGGGGCCGCAACTGCGCACCGACATTTGGTGGAAGGTCGACTTCGGCAGGCCTGTCGAGTTGGACAAAATCCGTCTGATGGTCCGGGCCGACTTTCCTCACGACAGCTACTGGAAGAACGCCAATGTCGAGTTTTCCGACGGAAGCCACGTCCCCCTTCAGATCGTACAGTCTGAAGCGTTTCAGGAGTTCCCGTTTCCGAAGCGGCGCGTTTCCTGGCTTCGCATCACCAATGTCGTTCCCGCAGATCCTACAAAATGGTGCGCTTTTATCGAAGTAGAGGCGTGGGGGCACGACCTTCCTTAGACTGATCGAGATGTTCGACCTGTAGTTTTGAGAATTATTTGGGTTCTGGCTCACATTTGGTGAAGAGGGAGATTGAGATCGCGAATGCGTTTTGCAGCTTTGAACTCAGGCCGAGTGGAGAACGCGGAGCGTGAGCAGGTCGAAGCTGGCACGACCGTACATCTGCCGCTCGACGAGCTTCAATCGATGTATTTGCCCCTCGACCATTCCGTTGCTCCATGGCAACTGCAACGCTGCGGCGATTGCATCCTGATCTCGCCGCAAGGTGGTAGGCCCTTTGGGACCGAATTGTGGAATTCTGACGCGCACCGGGTTGTCTTCCCACTTGCATGTGATGGGCAAAATAGAAGTAAGTAAAGCGATTTTTCTTTCCCTACCGTCCATAGGGCTGTGTAATGTCTGACGCGGAGGTGTGGATAAACCTGCTTCGGGGGAATGTACAACGCCGATAAGGACAAGTATGCAATCGTGAAATGCGACCAGAAAACCAAAGAGCGCGAAACGGTCGGCGATCTCACTTTTGTGAAAGGTATATATCGCTCGAGCCGGCGGAGAAATAGTGGGATTCGCGTGTTTCTAGGCCTCGATTCAAGCAACGGTGATTTGGCCGCGTTTATCAGGAACCATGCTTACTCCTACCCGGCGCGGTTCTTGAATTCTTACGTGCCGATCCTCACGGATGAACGCGGATGATCGTCTTTCCCCTGATGCGCTCGGTCCGGTTGAAGGCGGCAACGGCATCGTCGAGGGCAGCCACGTTCCCGATGTTTGTCCGCAGACGACCATTCCGAACCCGCTGGACCAGCTCACTCATTTGGGCGCGATCGGGCACTACGACGAAGTCGATAGTCAGGCCGTCAGCGGGCCGCGCCTCGGTCGGGCCGGCGATGGTCACCAGCGTTCCTCCGGCGCGAATCACGCCCGCAGACCGCTTCGCGATGTCGCCGCCGATGACATCGAAGATCAGATCGACGTCACCGACGTCTTCCAGGGCGTCGTTATCGAGGTCGACGAACTCCTGTGCGCCGAAGTCGAGAGCCGTCTGACGGCCGCCAGCGCGCCCAGTGCCGATCACGTAAGCGCCGGCCTCATAGACGATGAGGCTTCTCTGATTTAATTCGTGAACTCGCCCAGTTCGGGTTTTTCAAATTCTGGGTGCCGGCGTGTTGCCGACTTCCTCCACCCATCAGCCAAAACACTGAAAGGAATCTTGGATGAGCAAAAGATTTTCATGCATGGTCGCACTCTTGTTGCTATCTGCCTCGCTGACGCAGGCTCAGACGTCTACCTGGATCCCCGATAAAGCCCATAGCGGTGTGGATTTCTCCGTCCTCCACATGAGTCTTTCGCAGGTGCGAGGTCATTTTGGGAACATAGAAGGCACCATCGTCCTCGATGAATCCGATATCACGAAATCGACAGTTAAGGTGACAATCGACATGACTACAGTAGACACTGGCGTTGCTGGGCGAGACGGCGATTTGAAGAGCCCGAACTTCTTCGATGTTGCCCAGTTTCCGAGTGCAACGTTTGTCAGCACAACCGTTGTCAAGAAGGGCAATGGCCTGACGGTTTCAGGAAATCTGACGCTACACGGCGTTACCAAACCTGTAGTTCTGCAAGTGGAGGGTCCCACCGGACCAGTGCCTGGAATGGATAAGAAGTCTCACTCCGGGTTCTCAGCTACGACGACGATTAGCCGCACGGCATTCGGAATTGCTTCGAAATACCCCTCCGCTGTTGTGGGCGACGACGTTAAGTTGACCATCGACCTTGATGTGGCGAAGCAGTAGTTGTTCGGGACGAATGAGTCAAATCTCCGACTCATTCGTCCCGCTTCCCAGAGAATTCTGGACTCGGACTGCCAATTTCGCTTTACTGCCGATTCCACGTAAGCGCCCGCCGTCTGCCGGCCATCGTCAGAGCAGTCAACCTGATTCTGCTTGACCCAATCGAGGAACAAGAATGCGCTATACACTCCTTGTCGCCGCTGCTGTTTGCCTTGCGGGAGCGATTGCTTCTGCTCAAGAGCCGGTCGTGCCCGCCGCCAATATCGAGGCTCTTTTCAAGGACCACAACGCAAAGCTGAACGAAAACAAGCAGGTGGTCTATAACATCGTTCGGGACCTGCTGCAATGCAAGCGCTGGAATGAAGCCGACAAATGGCTGACCGAGCGCTACATCCAACACAATCCCCTCATACCCTCTGGCAGGGCTGCAATCGTACAACTCTTCGGAAACGGTCCCGTCCCTGCGACTTGCGACGAAAAGATTGATGCCCCGATTGTCGCTGTTCTAGCCGACGGCGATCTCGTGACCGTGGTCACTGTCGCCAGTCTCAAAGATTCAGAAGGGAAGCCGTACACAACAACGTGGTTTGACATGTGGAGAATTGTCAGCGGCAAAGCCGATGAACACTGGGATGCGATGGTAAAACGCTAGCCGAGATATCGGACAGTTGCCGCGACAATCTGGTGTACCGTGATTGCGGGGCAGTTGCGGAGCAATTAGCGTCTTTCACGGCGATAACACGGGTTCAAATCCCGTCGGGGACGCCAATTAAGAATCAACGAGATAGAACGAGTTTCGCTGAAACTTCGTAGGCATAAAAGGGCACAACTTTTACCGGACTGTTCCCTCCTTCCATTGCCGCAAAAACTTGATAAAAATCGTCATCGAATCTCATAACCTTGAGTTTCTGTCAGGTTGGTTTATCCGCTGAGTCTGCACCTCGCGCCCGCGCACCATACCAGCGATTTTGTTTTGCGCCGACCTTTTCTGTTCGGTGACGGCTTGCGTGTAAGTATCGAGCGTGACGCTGCAGGAAGCATGCCGGAGCAACTCCTGGACGACCTTGATATCCGCTCCGCTCGCCCGCAACACGTTGCGCAGGTGTGGCGGAACGTATGCCAACCTATTTTCTTCGTGATGCCAACATGGCGCGCCACCACGCTGATTCGATTCCGCATCAGCGATTGGCACCAATACGGCTTTCGCCCTCGCGGAAATCGAGGGCACAGAGTAACAATTTAACCTCTTCGACTTCGAGCACAGCCGGGATCTTCTTCCGCTTGGCGCTTTGGCGCACCCATTGAACCGGGTTCCGATCGAGGAGTTCATGGCGCAAGCCGTGATTGAAGAGGACACTCATCACGTTGCGGATCTTTGCACAGCTCGTGCGGGCCAAAGGCAAAGATCGCAACCAGAGCTCGATCTCGCCTGCGCGAATGCTATTTAAGGTGCACCTGCCCCACCGCGGAATGACCCACTTGCGCAGGTATCCTTGATAGCCGATTTTGGTGGAGTGGGTCTTCCAGCGATTGCTTGGTGCAAGTTCTCGCTGGCAATAATGGTCCGCCAATTGCGAAAGGGTAACTGGCTTTCCTTTGCATCGAACTTGGGCCAGATTGATACCTCTGCGAAGAGCACTCGTCGCACGAAACACCGCAGCTTTGTCCGCAAACTGGTTGATCGTTCCGATGACGATTCTGCGGTGCTTGCGCCTGCCATCGACGCCCGGTTCTCGCCACCTGTACTCCCAGACGTCGGGACCACGGTGACGCTCGGATCGCGTGATGCTGCCATTCTGCATGGACTGACCTCCGGCTTCAATTTGTTCTCGCGACAAGATCAGATGCAGGGTTCGGAGGCACAATCTAGGCACAAAATCTCGGGTCGCACAGTGGCGGGAGGCCAGTGAAATTGGGCATTTCCGTCCGTCTCCCTGCTTTCCTCCGGCGAAACGATGGTCGGATTGTGATCGTGAGAGCACCGGGATGGTCGCGCTACGATCCAAATATCAGCTTCCGTTCGGCATTTTCTCTCCCTTCGCTCGGAAAGGACTATGCGCGGCATGCGAAGGATAACTTTCAACTCTGTCAATGAGCGCTTTGCGCCGCTGTCGCCACTCAGGGAAAAGAGAAACTGGAGTAGATATCTCAATGACCGCAGAAACCAACCAGATCGTTATGCGCCGTTTCTCGGCATGCTGACCACGGCGAGCCTTGAGCAGGCCTTTGTTGATGGAAGAGAAGAGCAGCCGCTGGCAAGTCTTTTGGAAACTGGCGATGTTCCGCACACTCACATGGATCAAGCCTTGCATATGGCGCTCGAACGCTTGAGCAAGTACCGTCTCGATATTTTGCCAGTCGTCCACCGGGCGGATATCCACAAGTTGGAGGGCATCGTGACGTTGCCGGATGTGCTGGATGCCTATGGTATCAACCGGATCGGCAAACCCTAGCTTAAGATCACGAGCGGTGTCGGGTCCTAGTGGACCGTACACGTACATCGGTTTCCGCCCGGCCTTGGTGAGCGCGTATTAGCGGGCGCGGCGGTTGTTGTCCGACGCGCGCCACTCGGCATCGACCACGCCCTGGCGACTGAGTCGGTGCAGCACCTGGTACAGGGCGGCGTCTTCGCCGCGCCGAGGTCACGCCCGCCTGAGGATCAAATTGGCCGCCCGGCCCAGGACGCCGCCCTCGAACTCCTCGTCGTGGGCGTCATCCTTGCGATGATGCTGGATTCTGTCTTTGCGGTAGGAGACTGCGGTCCGAGCCACGCGCGCGGGAGCGAGTGCGTGACGCGTGGAGCAAAGACCAGGGATGGGTAGGCTCGGTGAAGTCTTACCGATAGTCCTGCAGTTCGATGCCAGTGCTCATTTGGGCTCTGAACAGCATCTGAATGAGCCCAAGGCGGTTCGCAGCGTTGATGGTCGCGTTTCGCAGCCACAGCCCGTAAGCACTCCTGGGGACGAAGCTCGCAGCGAAATCGCGCGCCCCCTTCTGCTTGCGCTCCACATAGGGCCGCAGCCGCTGTTCATAGACTTCGAATGCGGACGCGTGGCCTCCCTGCGCGACAGCCAATTCCCCAGCGAGCGTGTAGGCTTCGGCCATCGCCATGGCTGATCCTTCGCCGGCGAGCAGGCTCGGACACGCGCACGCGTCGCCGATCAGGGCGACGCGGCCCTTGGTCCAACTCGGCATGACGATCTGACTGACCCGGTCGAAATAGAGATCGGTGCTTGCCTGAAGCGCGTGGAGCATCTCGTCAGTTTCCCAGCCACCGCCAGCGTAGAGGCGGGTCAGGACCTCTTTCTGACGCGAGGCATCGTGGACGGGAGCTGCGTGGGAATCGGATTCGGCGAACACCAGCATGAAGACCGTCGTGTCCTCGTCGACAGTAATTCGCCAAATCTGCCGGCCAGGTTCGCCGTAAGTCACGTATGCGTCCGGATCACGGAACCGGTAGCCTTGGGCGGTGAACGCGGCAACGTAGTATCCGAGAAAGTGTTCGAATCGCGTTTCTTCACCAAAGTAGAGTCGCCGCACGGCGGAGTGGAGGCCGTCGGCACCGATGACCAGATCGAACGTCTGAGCCTCACCTTCGCGAAGCGTCACCTCCACGCCGCGCGGGCTGTCTTCGAGGCTGGTCACGCTGTTCCCGAACCGCACGTCGACTCGGTCCTTGACCGCTTCGTAGAGCGCAGAAGCCAGCGCCGAACGCGGAAGGCTCATGCCCCGGCCCTTGATGAGCTTCTGCACCGCGCCCTGGTTGAAGCCGCTGATCCGCCGGCCCACGCGATTGACGATCCGGAATTCCTGAACCTTGAGGTCATGCCGGCGGAGTCCGTCCAGCACGCCCATCTTTTCGGCCACGTCGTAGCCGAGGCCCCAAAAGTCGATTACGTAGCCGCCGGTGCGCGGTTCGGGCGCCTGTTCCACCAGGGTCACCGCATATCCGTATTGATCGAGCCACCAGGCCAGACAAGAGCCTGCCACCCCAGCTCCTGACACCAGAACGCTCCCGGGCATCCGACATTCTCCTATGGACCGCTTCTCTGATCGGGGATTCAACCCGGCGATTGAGAAGCGAGAACAGGTACACAAGTGTAACAATCGCCAGCGCGTACCACGCATAGTGGGGCCGGGGATCCGGTAGCGGCAGCAGGTCGGTGAGCATCAAGGTGGGCAGGGTGCCGCGATCGTTCGGGGCCATGTTCTTGGCCTTGGCGTGACAGCAACGGCGCCGCCTTTCTAACAAGCGCCAGTACTAAACATAAAGTTGAACGCTGGACGTTCGCCCGCATGTCCTTCGGCAGTCCCGTACACAAGAGATGTACATCGGTTTATGCAATGCGCCGCGTTGGGGTTCGCGTAGGTCCACCGAATCGGCTTGGGGACCTTGTTGTTAATCCCGGATGTACTTCATGATCTTGCGCTTCAGATCCCCGACCGACGTGAAGATGCCGCGCGATGATGTCGCGCTCGATCTTGGCGAACCAGAGCTCGACTTGATTCAGCCACGACGAGTACGTGGTCGTGAAGTGCAACTGCACACGGCGATGCCGGGCGAGGAACGCCCGCACCGCCTGTGTCTTGTGGGTCGAGAGATTGTCGAGAATGATGTGGATCTCGCGCCGCGGCGGCTGCGAAGCGACGACGTCCGTGAGGAACGTCAGAAAGTCGGCGCTCGTGTGCCGCGCGGCGGTCTGCCCGATCACCTCGCCGGTCTGGGTGTTCAGCGCGGCGTAGAGCGAGAGGGTGCCGTGTCGCTTGTATTCGAAGCCGTGGCGCTTCGCTCGGCCGGGCGACAGCGGGAGGCGCGGGTCGACGCGGTCGAGCGCTCGAATCGCCGTCTTTGCGTCGAGACAGAACACCCGCGGCGTGCTGGTGGCGGCGCTAGGTACAGGCCGAGTACGTCGGCGGCTTTCGTCTCAAAGTCGGCATCGGTGGACCGCATGTATCGCTCGATCCTCGGAGCGATTCTTTGGAAGAATTGGGCCAAGCCCTGACGATGAACCTCGGCATTTTCTTAGATGTCGGATAATGATAGCGAAGTGCTGCATCCTCCGTCGACAGCGTAGCCTTGCGAAACTCATCAGAACTTATACCCGAAGTGAACTTTTCCGTTGCTGCCAGAGAGTTTTACCGGAACCTCTGAACCCCAGCCGAGCTTTTTAAACAAGGGATCCACGGGTTTCAACGGCCATCTTTTCCACCTCGAGGCCACCATGTCCGAGACCTCGGCTCGGGTTCGCACCTTTCCCGACAATTCGATGACCCTACCTTCGAGCCGATAGGTCCCCGCCAGTTGCACGTCGCCGCCGGGCAGCTCGTACTCGAGATGCGGCAGCGCCAACTGGCCATTGCGCATCGCGAATTCGCCGAACATGCGGGAGTGCACATCGGGAGCGCTCGATTTCAAGTTGTCGGTCTTTCCGCGCGCGCGCAGGCTCAGGATGTCCACTTTATCTTCAATCTCAGGATCGGTAAAATGAATCTCTCGCAGGCTGAACGAGCCTTTCAGACTTAGCTTCTTCGTCACACTTTCGCGACCTGTGCCAATGTCCAAGCTCGTATTTAGGGTCAGCGCTCCCGTAATCGCCGCCAGTTTGCTCCTGACAGCCAAGCGCAGGAAATCCTCCATGCGCTGGTCTGTCATATCACGTCTACATGAATCTTGTGTCCTTGACCTTTGACATTGATCACCGAACCCTTGCAGATAAAAAGGGACCCGCCGAGTTTCGCGGCAATTCGATCAAGATAAGTGTCTCCGTTCATCCCATCCACCGTAGCTTGGAATTCTGTCACAAGCGGCATTGGATGATTGGCCGTATCAAGCGAAAAATTCGGAACGTGGGTAGTTCCGTGGACCGCGATTCGATCGAGCTGCCCAGCGAAGCTCCCTCTGGAATGCAGAGTGCCACCCAGCCCCTTGATCGTATTCATATCCGCGTCATCGAAGGTATACTTGCCGCTCACGCTCGAATCCCCCGGGTCTTTCGTGTTCCAAGGCCCAAACCTTCCGGTAGCGTGAATCTCCCCGCGCGGAACGGGGTTGGTTAGGATTGCATCGTAAGGCCAAGAAGAATTTGGGCTCAGGTCGCGGAGCACGATGTGCTTTAGCAGGAACACGCGCGCATCCTTATCGGGCTTGTCCGTCCCGATCACCAGTTGCGAATCGTCACATTCGATCGCTTCCACGCGTATTTTAATCTTGCCGAGGCGCCTTCGGCCGCCGCTCTCCCCATGCCTGAGCCTAGCCGGGGGGATGTGGATCGACAATCCGCGGATTCGGACCGTACCGACGCGGGTTGGTCTGAAGATGATCCCCGAAAGCGGGAAATGGAAATCAAACTGCATTACCGAGATTAACGGAGTCTGGTCGCCCGTCATTATCACTTCCGGCGAGGGCAAGATCCGCAGCCCGCTTCCACTGACTTCGATTCCGTGGCCAACGGAAACCTTCAGAGCATCGAGTTGGACGTCACTGTCAAAGCGTGCTTGTAGGGTCTCTGCCCCGCGATCTTTGAGAATCGGCTCGGCCCGCACAATCGCGATGCGCACCACGATCAAAGGAATAGCGACCGAGAGCAGGACATTTGGGATTATCCAGCGCCAACTCCTCCTCTTGTCGTTTTGTTTAATCGAAGGCGAACTCGGCAATGTAGCCTCGGAACACCATGCAGTTAGTTGGATGCACCCACAAATCTCACCGCGGCCTTGCGACAGGTCCTCTCATTCCTAAACCCGTGATCGGGCGAGCGTAATCACCCACCCCAAGTTGAAACTCACCCCATTGTGTGTTTCAGGTAAGGGTCCACTAACATGTAATTCATGGGGGAGGCCGTTACAAAGCCTGCGATCATCGCAATTTGATCCTCTCGGTCTTCAAAACCGACGGTCGTGCTTGACGGGCAAGGGTGTGTTCGACTCACGCGCGCTTCCGCCAGCTTACATCTGCGCATTCGGTTTGAGAATGATCCGCCCCATTCTTAACACGATCCCAAGGATGCAACTGTCGTCGTCGTTCAAACCGCGCGGTTCACAGATACAGAGCGTTGCTTGTGATGCATTTTGGCATTCATCTGATCAGGATCGATCGAAGGCATCTTTTCCTTCCACCCATTCCGGATGAGCCACGCGTTGGCCGGAAGTGCGGTCAGGAATCCGGCAATCATGGCGATCTGCATCATAAACCAGAATGTCGCCATGAAAGGCGTAAGGTGTGGCGAAGGGAAAAACCAGTAATAAGTAATCGCCATCCAGGTGAACATCCCAACCTCAAACAATATGATCGAGATCGTGTCCGCACGGATGGCAGCGATGAGGCCTCTGCCAAACGACAGTCCTCGCATCGGCACGATGGTGAAGTATTGAAATGCGATGCCTAGCAGGTAAGCGAACATAAAGTCGAAGACCAGCCTTGTTCCGAATTCGCCGAGGAACGTAAGAGCCAAAGCCGGAACGAGTAGTTCGGCAGTCGTGTCTCCAATGCTGCAGCCCGCGCCGCAATGGAAGACCGCAATACTATTCTGAATCCAAGTGGGTTGATCCTGCTTGTGTTCCTCCGTGATCTGAATAATCTCCGCAGACATGGGCTTCTTCATCGAAACGGGCAAGGACTTTTGATAGAGAAGGACCGCGAACGGTCCCATGTAGAGGCCTGTTATGGGCCAGACCACATTCATGATCCACATTTTCTGCGGCTTCCGAACGGTTTGAACGAGAATATAGAGAGCGGTGGCAACAGTGATAGCGATCCAGAACCAAGACAGAACCTGAAGCCACGCAGGAGGCATAACATTCAAGCTGATGCGGGTGTTTCATTCGGGGTGGCCTGGGTGTCGCCGAACGTTCCATCCGGTAAGAGTCGATTACGGCCCTGGGTCTGCTGCCGGACTCGCGGACGTTCAGCGGATCATGCGCCCGCTGCTAATCGTGCTAGCACCGCCACGGCGAAGAGAGCACCCTCGGAGAATCAAGCCGGCGCGGCGTTTTTCGACATCCGTGCAAATGGGGCTTCCGAGCGCGAGAAAACATGTGCGCCGAATCTGCGTGCTCGGTGCAAAATGTTCCAGCAGATGCGCAGAGAAGTGAGTTGAGTTATGGGGCGTCCTTTTGGACTGAATCACTTTCTCTTTCGGGCATTAAACGAATTGAACGTAATGGCTCGCAAATCAGAGTCATGAGCAACACGGCAGCCATGATCACCACGGCATCGTGAGGCTGCTGCATAGACCCAGGAGCAATCAGCTCCGGTGAGGTGACCAGCGATGACACAGTAAGGTCTTGCGCTTTTCCGATGTGGAGTCTCTACGATCTCGTTAGCCGTTGGTCCAAGGCTTGTGAAAATCGTCGGCTGATGAGACAGCCAACCCGCGCAGCCAACGATGGCGAGCAATGCAGCTTCGCAGACGGGCGCGATCAAATCAGAACGGCGCTTTGCATACATGGCTTCATGTTTCGCCGAACTGAGCTGATAGCCGACTCAGATCCGCCTAGTAGCCCTCAGATGTTCCGAGAGAGCAGAAGGATCTTCCGACGTGCTCACATCTCCAACTAGGTGACCAAAGCTGGCATTTCTGTCTTACCTGACTCCTGTCGAAGACTTTTCATCTTGCACGAACGTGGGCTCCGCGGACCAAGATTTGGTTGGGGCCGTCGATTGTTCACATAGCATGGTTCACTCAACCTTGACTCGCCTGCGGGCAACTGAAAGGGAAGAAACACCCTCAAACCACGCGGGGACTTCCAAGCGCTCAGGGGTGCCAAGGGGTGCGGCTTCTCCGGCGCGGTCGACTACACTCACTGTCACCCGTCACAGGGTACATCTGCCCTCAGCAAGTAGCCTCGATCCGACGAACTCATTCGTCACCCCAGGAGGCAATTGCATCAGTGCTAACGCTAACGCCGAATGCGACTGAACCGCCAGACCAGTTTCGAGCCGCGACGGTTCGCATGCGACGTTCATCTCTGGCAGTTTGTTTCCGCGCTTATGTCGCAGTTGCACTTTGCTTCTCCTTCGCTATCCTCGTTTTCGGATGCAAGGCATCTCTCTTCCAGCCTGGTGATGGCGTTCGCTGCCGTGTGGCGGGAGCCGAGGTCGCTCCCCGGGATTCGACGATGGCGAATCCTTCCGGGAACGAGGCGCCCTTCTGGCGCCGGAGCATGGATTGCGCAGACCCCGTCGACACCGGCGGCCCCGTGTTCCGCGAGTCGCTTGCGATCGGGAAATTAACAGATTGCGGCCACCGAAGTCTGATTCCCCGATCACCCCCCCGAACTCAGTCCTAATTCGCTAAATTGATGCCCTGGCTCGGTAATCATGCCGCAACAGCGATCGTGTGTCTGAGAGAGGATTGGACTGTGAAAGAAATTGAAGCTGGCTGGATCGTCACTGTGACTGCGTTGGAAGGGCAGTTCGTCGTGTTGAGAATAAGCCCCAATCGGGACGCAGCGGTTCTCTTATCCAGAGACGGAAAAAGGCGAATGGTGCGTGATGTGCCGTTGCGAAGCATGCAGATTATTCCCGATCAAATGCAGGCGTGGGCTCACGATCTGAGTGACCATGCCACGGATGCAATCTGGGAAGATTTATAACCTACGGAAAAATGAACCTCGGAGGAAGTCAAATGAAGAATTACATGCGGATGTTTGTTTTGGCGGGAACGCTCCTCGCGATTGCATTCTCGGCGGCAGCTCAGGAAAACGTTCATGCGCTTACCGGGACCATCAGCGGCATAGACCCTGCAAACAAGACGATCAACGTCTTTCAGGACGGCTCAAAGATCACCTTCAAAGTGATGACGGCTGGAAGAACCCGTATTTCATTCAGGAAAGAAATCGCGGACTCATCCATCCCGGCAAACAAGTTTCAGAAGCAAGGGTCTTATGTGGTTGTCTTCTACTACGGAGTGGATCAAAACCGGACAGCTGTGGCCCTGAAGGACCTGGGTCAAGGTCCGTTCTCCTCAACCAAAGGCAAAGTCGCTGGTTGGGACAAGCATAGCCATACGCTCGTTGTTTCTGGTGCTGACGGAATCAAACACTCCTTCAACGTGGAGAACTCCACAGTTGCTGAAACGTACGCGGGAGCGGTAGATGGATCTGAGTTCCACGCGGAAAATGGGGACCACGTTCGAGTGGTCAGCGACATGAAAAGCGGAAACCCGACAGCGCTATTCGTAACCACGATGTAGTGGAGGCAGTTGATCAGAGCGATCTCGGCCTGCTTCAAATTTGGGCAAGCTTCGAGACCGGCTGTCGTCTTACCGGGTAGCCTCGGTTTCTTGACTATCGTAAAGAACGAGGGCCCTGCCGGACGATTGTACCTGTCCGGGGAGGTTAATCGAATGAAGCTCGTGCTTTGAAATAGACTCGATCAACATCCCTGACAAAGGTCGACGAGTAGAGTTCGGACAGCTATGTCGATGGGAATGCGAAGGTGATTCAACACGCAACGGAATCGCATCCCCCGGCATCGTACCGTCTGTTTGTCACAGCTGAACATGCATGTCTCTCCAACTTCCCTAAAGGGTTATAGATGGCAGTCGATCCCGAAAGGCGTGCGCGAGTCGCAGCGGCACTCTCCGCGGCCGGGCGAGATGCTGCGATTTCCGCCTCTCCGAGTGAGGTTTTGCTGCTGACTGGCTACTGGCCAGTGATGGGTGCCAGTGTTGCAATCTTCACCCGCAATGGGGACGTTTGTGTGATCGTTCCGGAAGACGAAGCTGAGCTGGCCTCCGACACATCCAGCGCTCAGTTGATTGCCTACAAGCCCGGTGGCCTCGATGAACTCATCGCGCCTGATGAAGCCTTGACCCAGCCCCTCACATTTGCTTTGAAATCCATGGAACTCATGCGCGGCACGGCGGTGATTGAGGTGCGGGCGCAAATGCAGCCTGCAAGCTATGCCACAAGCCTCAAACGAAACTGCTCCCTCATTGAACTCTTGCCCACCATCGCGCCTCAGCTTCAACTCGTGGACTGCAGCGATATAGTCGAGCCCCTGAAGGCAAAGAAGACCCCCATCGAACTTGATCTCATCCGCCGCTCGGCGCGCATAGCTGTAAGCGGATTTGACAAAGCGCCAGAATGTATCCGCGCGGGAATGCGTGAGAACGATGTCGCCGCAGCCCTGCAGCAAGGCTTCGAGACCACGGACAACGCCTCGCAGACGCATCGGTTCTACGGATTCTTCTATTGCATGTCTGGTCCTAACTCCGCGCAGGCCTCCGGCGCCTACGCCCGTACGCGTCAGCGAACCATCCTCGACGGTGACTTGGTGCTTGTCCATGCCAACACCTGCGCGGATGGATACTGGACCGACATCACACGCACCTTTGTCGCCGGCGCAGAGAGCAAAAAGCAGAGCGAGATGCGCGCCGCCATTGCCGAAGCGCGGGCAGCAGCTCTGCACGCGGTCCACCACGGCGCGAACGCCTCTGATATCGACGCCGCCGCCCGCGATGTGATGGGACAGCACGGCATGGGTAAAGCCTTTCGCCATTCTACCGGCCACGGCGTAGGCTTCGCGGCGGCAAATCCCAATGCGCTACCCCGTCTTCATCCGAAGTCGCCGGATGTTTTGCAAGAAGGCATGACATTCAACATTGAGCCTGCTGCCTACTTCGATGGCTACGGCGGAATGCGCCACTGCGATGTTGTGGCTGTAACCACTGCAGGTGCGGAAGTGCTCACGGAGTTCTGAACCATGCGCGAGAAAGACCTCATCACCGGTGCCGTCGTATGTATGTATCGCGTGCCGACAGATGCGCCCGAGGCTGACGGCACCATTGCGTGGGACAGCACAACGATGCTGTTGGTGCAATTGCAATCCGGCGGCACAGGAGGCATCGGCTACAGCTACGCCGACGAAGCCGCCGGCAAGACAGTGCAAACGCTGCTGGAATCGACCGTATCAGGTAGAGATGCATGGGACCATGGAGCCATTCTCTCTGACATGCGTGTCCGTGTGCGTAACTCTGGCGAGACGGGCTTAGCCGCCATGGCCATCTCCGCCATCGACAATGCCTTGTGGGATCTGCGCGCTCGCCTGCTTGATGTGCCGCTCATCAGCCTGTTGGGCCGCGTACGCAATGACGTCGACGTCTACGGCAGCGGCGGATTTACTTCGTATGATGATGCGCAACTCACCGCACAGCTTGGAGGATGGGCCCGGGATGGCTTCCCGATGGTAAAGATGAAGGTGGGCAGCCACCCTTCAGACGATGTGCGCCGCGTGCAGGTGGCACGAAAGGCCGTGGGCGATAAGGTCAAGCTATTCGTCGATGCCAACGGAGCCTACTCCGAGATGCAGGCCCTCCAGCTTGCTCAGCAATTCGCGGAGCAACGTGTGCGGTGGTTTGAAGAGCCGGTTAGCGCCGACAACCTGACCGGTCTGCGCCACATTCGCGAGCGTATCCCCTTCGGCATGGATGTTGCAGCAGGCGAGTACGGCTATTCGGCGTGGTACCTCAAACGCATGATCGATGCTGGAGCCGTGACCGTGCTGCAGGCCGATGCCACGCGATGCTGTGGCATCAGCGGATTTCTGGATGCCGCATCACTTTGCTGGGCGTCCAACCTCCCTTTGTCATCGCATTGCGCGCCCAGTATGCATCTACATGTGTGCTGCGCCGCGCCGCGAGCCGTGCATATGGAGTTCTTCCACGACCACGCACGCATCGAGCGCATGTTTTTCGACGGATTTTGTGAACCACGGAACGGCCGCATGCGTCCCGACCTGAGTCGTCCGGGCCACGGGCTTGTGCTGAAACAGAAGGACGCGGAGCGATACAGAATTTGACGGGCACAGCGCGAAGTGGAACTGTAATTCCACCCGCGAAAGGAGAAAAGGATGGCGAAAACGACGGTTTCGGATTTGGTGGTCGAACGGTTGCTTGAGTGGGGCGTGGACACGATCTTCGGATTTCCCGGAGATGGCGTGGATGGTTTCTTCGAGGCGTTGCGCACGCATCAGGACAAGTTGAAATTCATCCAGGTGCGGCATGAAGAAGCGGCGGCCTTTGCTGCAGTCGGCTACGCCAAGTTCACGGGACGCATCGGTGTATGCGTGGCAACATCCGGCCCCGGCGGTATTCATTTGCTCAATGGACTGTATGACGCCAAATGCGATCAGGTCCCGGTGTTGGCGATAACGGGTCACACCTTCCACGATCTGATCGGTATGGACTACCAGCAGGACGTCGATCTCGACAAGCTCTTCATGGATGTTGCAGAGTTCAACCAACGCATCATGGGCGCGGCGCACGCGGTGAACGTTGTCGATATGGCCCTTCGCACTGCTTACGGCCGTCGCGGCGTCGCTCACGTCTGCATTCCCAAGGACATTCAGGAGTTCGAAGCGACCGATCAGCATCGCAGCGGCGCCAACGTGCCGCAGCACAGCGCAGATCTCCGTGCGCCATTGTCGCTAAAGCCCGCAACGGCCGAGCTTGAAGCCGCCGCGGGGGTGATCAATGAGGGCAAGAAAGTGACCATCTTCGTGGGCCGCGGCGCCCTCGCGGCGCGCGCCGAAGTGGAGCAACTTGCGCAGGCGGTGGGTGGCCCGGTGGTCAAGGCTTTGCTTGGAAAAGCAGTGTTACCAGATCGAAGCCCGTATACGACTGGAGGTCTCGGACTGCTGGGCACTTCTCCCTCCGTGGATGCCATGAAGGAATGTGACACGCTCATCATGATCGGCACCAGCTTCCCTTACATGGAGTTTCTCCCCAAGCCTGGGCAGGCGAAGTGCGTGCAAATTGAAATTGATCCCACGCGCATCGGCCTACGTTACCCGACGGAAGTTGGGTTGGTGGGTGATGCGAAGACGACCTTACAGGCCCTGCTTCCGTTGCTGGAGCCTAAAAAGGACAAGTTCCTCAAAAAGGCGCAGGAGCGCATGAAGGACTGGAACGAGTTGATGACCGAGCGGGGTACGCGCCAGGACATGCCAATGAAGCCGCAGGTGGTCACGCACACCCTGAACAAGCTCCTCCGCGACGATGCCATTGTGTCCTCGGACAGCGGCACGATTGCCACCTGGACGGCACGCCAAATCGAGATCCGAGGTGACATGCAGTTCTCGCTCTCAGGTTCGCTCGCCACTATGGCCAATGGACTTCCCTACAGCATCGGCGCAGCCGTCGCGTACCCTGGACGCCAGGTGGTGTGCGTGGTGGGCGATGGCGGCCTCTCTATGTTGATGGCCGAGATCGCCACGCTGGTCAAGTACAAGCTCAACGTCTGCGTGGTGATCATCAAGAACAATGTACTCGGGCAAATCAAATGGGAGCAGATGATCCTCGAGGGGAATCCCGAATACGGAGTGGAGCTCTGGCCTATCGATTTCGCCAAGGTGGCGGAGGCGTGCGGCGCGCGCGGCTTCACCATTGAGCGCCCTGAGCAGGCAGAGCAGGTGCTGAGGGAAGCTTTGGAACTCAATGGGCCGTCGGTCGTACAGGCGGTGGTTGATCCCAACGAGCCGCCGATGCCCGGTACAGCGACCACGGAACAAGCAAAGAAGCTGGTAAAGGCTCTGCTGCGCGGGCAGAAAGATGCCAGTGGCATCATCGAGACCATTCTCGAGGACAAGATTCGCGAGGTGATCTAAGTGGCGTCAGAAACGGAACAACTTTCCGTTCTTCACCCGGGGCGGGATGCCGAGATTATTGCCAATCATGTGCGTGAAGGCCGTTTCCAGCGCAGTCTGGCGATGTTGACCGCGGGGGCCAGCATCGTGAGCGGGCTCGAGGTGGCCTATGAACACTATCGCGGCAGCTACAGCCGGCGTGTCATGTACACGCCGGTCATACTGAGCGGATTGCTCGGCGCCGCGGCTTTGGCGGCGGTTTTCAGTCGTACCGCTGCTCGCACCGCACTGAGGCTCACTTCTGTGGTTACGCTCATGGATGCCGGGGTGGGTTTTTACTTCCACGTGCGCGGTATTCAGCGCAAACCCGGCGGCTGGCGCCTCCCCATGACCAACATGATTATGGGGCCTCCTGTTTTTGCGCCGCTTCTGTTCGGAACGGCTGCATATCTCGGACTGATCGCCTCTTATCTGCAGCGCGAAGATGCCACAACGAGCGGCGGGGGAAGTGCGGATTCGCTTATTGCCCGATTCCTGCCGACGCGTGAGGGCCGTGAATTGCTCAGCGAGGAGCAGAACATTCGCGAAGGACGATTTCAGAAGCAGGTAGCCATCGTCACGGCGGTAAGCGCCATGTTGAGCGGGTTCGAAGCCTACTATTCACACTACAAAAACAACTTCCGCTACTGGGCACAGTGGTCGCCGATTGTACTGTCGCCGCTGCTGGCTGCTGCCGCGGTCGCATCGATTCGCAGCCATCGCGTGGCGCGCACCGCGCTGCCGTTGCTGTCAGCCGGTGCCATGGCGGATGCCGCTGTCGGCTTCTATTACCACGCGCGCGGGGTCGTGCGCCGTCCCGGAGGCACAAAGCACCTCCTCTACAACATCCTGTACGGACCGCCCATCTTCGCACCTCTGCTGTTCGGCGCCGCCGGCATGATCGGGATACTGGCCAGTATGTTGCGGAGGAAAAACGCATGAAGACAACCGGCAAGGGAGAACCCATGCGCCCCCGTGATCCCGGGACGGGCGAGCAACTCCCGCAAAAGCAAACGCCCGGCTACTACCCCGGCTACAGCACCCTTGCGCAAAAGGCATTCTGGGATAAGACTACGCGCGACCTCGTACTCGAGCGTGTCGAACATCCTCCGCGACTGAGGTTTTTCAACGAGCACCATGCCATTTTCTGGGAGGCCGTGTTCGATCACATTCTTCCCCAAACGGATCGGGTTCCCGAGCGGCGCATTCCGATTGTTCCGTCACTTGACGATCGACTGCACGAGGGACGTACGGCGGGCTATCGCTTCGAGGACATGCCGCATGATCGCGACGTCTACGCCAAGTTCGGCGTGGAGGGAATCGAGGCTGAATCCCATGCGCGCTTTGGCAGGCCGTTCTTAGAGATTACCCACCGCGAGCAGGAGATCGTGCTCTGCGCTCTTCACGACGGGCGCCCTGAAGGCGGCCGTGAGATCTGGCAGCAGATGAGTGTGCATCGTTTCTGGCAACTGCTCACCGGCGATGCAATCGATGCTTACTATGCGCATCCATGGGCTTGGGACGAGATCGGCTACGGCGGCCCGGCGTATCCACGCGCTTACATTCGCCTGGAGCGCGGCGAGCCCGAACCCTGGGAAGTGGAAGAGCAGCGCTACGAATGGAACGCACCGCTCGACTCCGTCTCCGACGACGTCGACAACGCTTCTCATCACCACACCGAGGCCGAACAGCATCGGCACAAGCCAGCGAGGGAACGGTGAAGACGCCGATTGGTGGAAAATTCGACGCACCCCCCGATCGGCGGCACATGCTAGGTCCCATCCAGCATATTGACGCGCCCATGAAGCGTTTTCGAAACTCCGACGAGGTGGACTACCTGATCGTCGGTGTCGGATCAGCGGGCGGAGTGCTCCTGCAGCGGCTGGCCCGCGCCGGTTTCAGCGTTGTAGGCCTTGAGGCCGGACCGTTCTGGGATACGGAGCGCGACTGGGTAAGCGATGAAGCGGGCTCGCACAAACTTTACTGGGAAGACCCGCGGGTCACCGGCGGCACCGATCCGCTCGCTCTGGGCGCTAACAATTGCGGCAAGGGAGTGGGTGGTGGCTCAGTGCACTGGGCCGCGTTCACCCCTCGTCTGCACCCGTCTGACTTCGCGGTCTACACCCGGGACGGCGTGGGCGCGGACTGGCCCATCACGTATGAGCAGATCCGCCCTTACTATGAGCAGCTTGAGTTGGAAATGCCTGTCTCCGGCCCGGCGTATTTCCCCTGGGGCCATCCACATGGTTACCCCTACGGGCCGCATCCCATGGGCGGCGTGGGCAATGCCCTCATCAAGGGCTGCACGGCGCTCGGCATTCCGGTCTCCATCGGTGGACCCGTGGCTATTCTCGCGGGCTCGCGCGGTGATCGCCAGCATTGCATCTATCGCGGCTTCTGCATTCAAGGATGTAAAGTCGGCGCCAAGGCCAGCACCCTGGTCACCCATGTACCGGACGCGCTGCGCAAGGGCGCGGAAATTCGCGACCACTCTATGGCCGCCCGCATTGAACTCGGCAAGCATGGCCGCGTCACCGGCGTCCACTACTTTGACGTCGAAGGCCAACTCCACTTTCAACGCGCGAAGGCCGTGATTGTGAGCGGCTATGCCATTGAGACCCCGCGCCTGCTGCTGAACTCCGCCTGCCCCGGCCACGAGAATGGCCTCGCCAACTCGAGCGGCACCGTGGGCCGTTACCTGATGGCGCAGGCCGGCAATGTGGTGCTTGGCCGCTTCGACCAGCTCGTGCGCATGTATAAAGCGCCCCCCGCCCACGCCCTCACCGAAGAGTTTTACGAAACCAACCCCAAAAATGATTTCGCCCGTGGGTTCGCCATTCAGACGGTAGCGCCTTTGCCGCTCGCCTTCGGCAAACAGATGGTGGCTGCCAAGAAGGCCTGGGGGTGGGGCCTACGCCGCGAAATGATGGATTACAACCACTGGGCCACATTCGGTGTGCTTGGCGAAATCCTGCCGTGGCCTGACAACCGGGTCACCCTTGGCCGAGAGAAACCGATCGGTTCGGCCTGCCCGATCGCCTGCGTTCGCTTTAATCTCCGTGACAACGACAAAAAGCTCATCAAGGCCGGGAAGGAAAAAGTGATGGAGGTGATGCATGCTGCCGGCGCTGGCGAAGTGGTGCAGGAGGCGCGCTATGCCCACCTCGTTGGCGCATGCCGCATGGGCGACGACCCGCGCACGTCAGTCGTAGATAAGTTCGGCCGCACCCACGACGTGCCTAATCTCTTCGTGATGGACGGGAGCGTCATGCCTACCCAGGGCTCTGCCAATCCGGGGCTCACTATCCAGGCCTTGGCGGCACGCACGGCCGACTACCTCGTCTCTCAGGGCGATGCTGTCTTCAACTCGGACCGCCGTGACATGACCGAACCTGTCCTGCGCAGCGAGCTGGCTCCGCCTGAAACGTGGGGTCACGGCGTCCCGCGCATGACCTAGCCGCCGGTAGTGACCGTAACATTCTCAATCTCGTCGCCGTCGTCACCGGGCTCGGTATCGGTGGGACTGTTCTCTTTATTGAACTTTGGCTTAGTTGCCATTGGCTTCGCGTCTCTGGCCGATGCTTCCGTCGCTCGGGAATCTCTCCGAGCGCAGCAGGATCATGGCAAGGGAACCAAAAATGGCAAGCCCCGCCGAGAGATAGAGGACGTAGTCTCCGGGCGTCCGCTTTGAAGCGTGCGAAGGATACGCTGGTCACTTTCGAGTCGGGCCCAATCCGGAGCCAGCGTCCGATCCTGAGCCAAAGACCGAGGTGCAAGCTAGAAGCCACGCAAGCGCAGACGCAACCGCACCGCGGATCATGGCTGTGGAAAGAGCCTTATGCCAGAATCGTTGGGTGCGGATGGCTTCGAAGAGAAACCAACTGCGACGCTGCACCGACGCGCGAGATTTCGATACCCGCGAGCT
>CAVXRC010000007.1:0-72722 GCA_963764145.1 uncultured Acidobacteriota bacterium
TGGCGTGGCCGTTCGTGTCCATTGAGGTGGCTGCGAAAGACAGTAGCTGGCACACGCTCCGATTCAATTGCTCAGGCTACCCTCAAACCGCTCCGACGGCGGGGCCCTGGGACATGACGAACAACACGGTCCTGCCGTTTAACCGATGGCCCCGTGGCAACGGTGGACGGGTGACGGCGGTCTTCCGGACCGAGTGGAAAAACGGAACCGCGCTCTACCTGCCATGTGATCGCGAGAGCATTGCCGGCCACGACAACTGGCGAGTCCAGATGCCATCGAAAATCTGGCGCCCAGAGGTTGGGCTGGTTCAATATTTGGAGCTTGTGCATGAACTTCTCAATAGCCGCGATTATCTACCGCCTGTTTGCACCACGCCATAAGATCGCCTGTTCGTGGCGGCTGTGGCGGCGGCTGTGCAATGACTTGCGCATTCGTGGCCGGAATCGCACGCGTGAGAGCGGAGCGTTCCTCTTAGGTACTGTCGCAGATGGCCGGAGGCGAATTGTCGACTATATCTTGTACGACGACCTCGATCCGAACTGCCTGGACACGGGGATCGTTCGTTTCGATGGCCGCTACTTTAGCGACCTATGGTCCCACTGCGGAACGTATGGTGTGGCGGTTGTTGCAGATATCCACGTCCATCCTGGCGGTGCAAGCCAGAGCGGTTCGGATAAGGATAATCCCATGATCTCCATGAAGGGTCATGTCGCCTTCATCTTGCCCGACTTCGCATCAGGACCGTGTTCACGTCGCAACCTCGGTGTTTATCGATACGAGGGAGCCAAACAATGGACCACCATCTCGGGAGCACTACGAAATGTTTTCTTCCACATCGGACTCTGAGCGCCAACGGCAAGAACTGGCAAGTCCAGACGGTTTGCATCGCCTCGTGAAGCAGCTGATGGACAACGGCGCGGCGGCCACTGTGGCCGAAGCGGAGGCGATCTTTAGCGGATACAAGCTGGTGATCGACTACGAGCTAGGCGACGCTGACGAGACCAGCCAGCAAACGATATTGCTTACCTGCGTGGCTTTAGCGAAGCGCGTGTTTCTGGGCGGGGTCACGGTACTCGGCGACCTTTCTGCAATCCAAAAGACCCCACTACCACTCGGACCCACTCTCCAAGATGCCGTTCTGTCATTGGGCGCTGTGGCTAGGCACGAGGACGGGTCAGATCCCATGCGAATTCTGATCGGAACGGCCCCGGCTCCAGCGAGTGGCTTTGCAGTTCGCCCAGTGGCTACGGGATGGCGTGGAGGAATCGTCCCAGGCAACCGCGTTCTTAAGCTCCATGGTGCGAACTCAATTCCAACCGCAGCAATGCTGGCTGCTGCACTCGCCGTGAATGAAGCATTTCTCTACGTCAATGGAACGGCATCCGTAGCTGGCCGACGATCACTTGGTGTTTCTTTGTGGAATCTTGCATCCGAGTCAGATTGGCTTGTCGACGACCATTCTGAGCCTCCATTGACCTACCTCCCAGCCTCTCTTTGGTTAATCGGACTCGGCCACCTTGGACAGGCCTACCTTTGGGGGCTTGGACTGTTGCCCTATGCAGACGCGCGAAATCTCAAGCTAGTTCTGCAGGACACGGATCGCATTACGACATCAACGGAGAGCACATCGATTCTCACGGACGCTTCGATGGCCGGACAGATGAAGACGCGGGTCCTTGCGTCGTGGGCAGAGCGTAGGGGCTTCCGAACTGAAATACAGGAACGGCTGTTCGGTTCGTGGATCAAGAGGCAAAACTTCGAGCCAGCGGTTGCGCTTTGCGGCATCGACAATGCGCTCGGTCGGAGAGCTCTCGATCAGGCAGGCTTTGATCTCGTCTTGGAAGCGGGCTTAGGTCTGGGACATCGGGACTTCCGAACAATGCGCATCCACTCATTTCCAGGGAGCCGTCCGAGCGAAGAGATCTGGACGCGAACAGCTGTAGCCCGTGAGGATGCAACGCTTCAACCAGCCTATGAGGATTTGCTTCGGAAGGGCAAACTGGATCAGTGCGGGATCACCCTGCTGGCTGGTAAAGCAGTCGGAGCTCCATTTGTGGGCGCAACAGCGGCAGCACTTGTGCTGTCTGAACTTCTTCGAATACTCCATGGAGGGAGTTTGAACCAGTTGATTGATGTCGATCTACTAGGTATGGAGCACCGCACCGTAGTGCCCAACAAAATCTTCTTTCATGAGCAAAATCTCGGATTCGCAATGGGAGATCATACTAGTCGCTTACAGGAATGGAATCGTTTCTGAACGAATACAGCCGTTTGGATTCAACGTCTAGCCGGGACAATAACGCTGGTAGGTATAGGTGGATTGCCATGCATGAAATTAGATGTCCGCATTGCGGAAAAGCATTCAAGATTGACGAGACGGGGTACGCAGACATTCTGAAGCAGGTGCGAGATGACGATTTCGAACGTCAGTTGCACGAGCGCCTCGAGTTGGCAGAGTTGGATAAGCGGAACGCCGTCGAACTCGCAATAACCAAGGCCGCCAATGAATCGCAAAGGGATGCCGCAGCGAAGGATGCTCAGATTCAGGAACTGAAGGCTAAGCTCGATGCCGAAGAGGCTGCGCGCAGGCTCGCTCTGGCGGAGGCTCTAAGCGTGGTGGAGAAGGAGCGCGATGCACTTGCAAACCAGCTCCAACTTGCCGGGCAAGACAAGCTAAACGCGATTGATCTAGCACGAGCGAAGTCTGCCAGCGAATTGCAAAAGGCAGCCGCAGCTAAGGATGCAGAGATCCAGGAACTGAAGGCTAAGCTCGATTCCGCGGAAGCTGCACAGAAGATCGCGATTAACGAGGTGATTAGTGCGGCAGAGAAAGATTGCAACAAGCTTCAAAGTCAGCTCGAAAAGGCTGAACTTGAGAAGCAACTTGCTGAAAAATGTCTAACGGAAAAATACGAAACGCAAATCAAGGATCGCGACGATGCAATCGAGCGTCTTCGCGACATGAAGGCGCGCCTATCGACCAAAATGGTTGGCGAAACCCTCGAGCAGCATTGTGAAACTGAATTTAACCGTATTCGTGCTACTGCGTTTCCATGGGCATATTTCGAGAAAGATAACGATGCGCGAACGGGAAGCAAGGGCGATTACATCTTCCGCGATTCGGATGAGTCTGGAACTGAGATTGTATCGATCATGTTCGAGATGAAGAACGAAGATGACCGTACCGCGACGAAAAGTAAAAATGAAGATTTCCTGAAGCAACTCGACAAGAATCGCACCGAGAAGGGATGCGAGTATGCGGTCCTTGTTTCCCTACTCGAGCCTGATAATGAGTTCTATAACACGGGAATCGCTGATATGTTCTACCGATATCCGAAGATGTACGTTGTCCGACCGCAATTTTTCATTCCTATAGTCACATTGCTTCGCAATGCCGCACTTAAGTCCCTTCAATACAAATCAGAGCTGGCGCTTATCAAGGCCCAAAACATCGACATCTCGAACTTCGAAAACCGACTCCTGACATTCCAGACCACATTCGCGAGGAATTATGACTTGGCCTCCAGGCATTTCCAAACTGCGGTTGATGAGATAGACAAGTCCATCGATCACCTACAGAAGACGAAGGCAGCCCTGCTCGGAACAGTCAACAATCTTCGTCTTGCGAACGAGAAGGCTCAGGATGTTACGCTAAGAAAATTGACCCGTGGTAACCCAACTATGGCTGCTAAGTTTTCAGACCTCACAGACAGTGCGCATGTCGAGGCCGGATGAGAGGAGCCATTGATTCGTGAGTCGGATCGCGGTATGCCCTTCGGGGCAACTCGAAACACAATTGGTGATTCTCAGCGAGGCGTTGGCGGCAAAAGCAACGTCGAACCGGTTAGGTCACGTGAACTCGGAATGTGATTATTGACCGGCGAACGCTATTTGACGATTACGAACCAAAGCGCTCAACGACCCAAGTTCCGCATCGGGCAGAGGTTTACAGGGCAGAGGTCGTGGGTTTGATATGGGTTCGATAACGGTTCCTGATCGTTCCTTACAGCGCCAAAAGAAGCCATCCGTGACGCTTGTTTTCTGTAAGTTACGCCCTTCCTTTTCGCTGTCACGGCAGAGGTCGCGGGTTCGAGCCCCGTCGTCCCCGCCATACATTCCAAAAGAGTTATGGGACGTATGGACCTATAGTGACAACGAAATCTGGGCAAAATAAGGTTCCCAACCCGCATTTTGTGCCTGTTTTGTTCAATCAGTTTTGCCCGCTTGACGCCATCCAGCCACTCTTCAACTGCGACTGACCTGGAATCCAACCTTCAGATATGATTCTTATCCTGCGCGTGGGAAAAACCTCTCGTCCTTGTTGCTGGCCACCCAGTTCCGTGAGCCGGTAATGCGCGATGAACTCGGCGATCGTCCTCAGTCCGCCTTCCGCTAGGTGGGCTTGTTGGTTGGCATCAATGCGCAACTCTCGAGCTGCTTTAGGGCCGAAGTTTCGTACGCAAGAGTTGCGACCGTATCGACGATAGCTTCAACGACCCTAAGTAGACACAGGCTGTTATTGCTTCGAGGAGCTCGATCGGCCGGATCGCTTGGAGATTGCACTCTTCGGCAGTCGCGGGACAGCCTGAACGCCTGCCCAAAGCGTTGCGATCGTCTGCTCGATCACGAGACTCTGGTCAGACAATCCGGGCACAACTCCTTGAATAACAAACAGCGTGGCGAGGCCAAAGATCGTAAACCACCAGGTGTGGGCTATCACGATGTCATCCTTGTTTGGCAATCCTTCATGCCTGGCAACATCGAAGAAGAGTTGCACGAAGCGCGCGAATAACGGCGCGCCAAGGTCGTCGATGTATTGTCCCGCGCGGACGCCGTTTCTGCTCTCAGGCCCGAAGAAGACGTTGCGGAACTGCTGTGGATGGGCAATGCAGAATTGAATCAAGCCGCGTGAAGCCGCAAAAAGGCGCTCTTTCGGCACAAGATGTCTAGCGGCAATGGCGTCGAAGTCCTGAATCAGCAGCCCGATCGTCGCGCGGCTCAACTCGGCAAGAATGTGCGCTTTGTCTGGGAAATGCTGATAAATCACGGCATGCGTATAGCCGATCTCTTTAGCAATCTCGCGAAGAGTCACGGCCTCGTAGCCACGATCAGCAAACATCTTGCTGGCAGCCGCAAGGATTTCGCCCCGCAACTTCTCCTTCCGCTCTCCCCGTCGACTTGGTGATGTGGTTGTCACTTCAAAAGCTTAGTCCTTCTTGCCGTTTTTTGCGACCGATTGTTGATTTATAACCATTGGTATAAACCAGTGATCATTTTGCAACCAATGGTTATTTTAAGTCTCTAATCGTCAGGTTGCTCATTGGATGGGCGGCCAAATACGAGGCAAAAGGAGAAAAGCATGTATTTAGTCATGGGCATTACTGGAAATGTTGGCGGCTCCACCGCGCGGCATCTGCTGAAACAAGGCAAACGGGTGCGTGCACTTGTGCGCAATCGCGAGAAAGCGGCGAAGTGGGCAGACCAGGGCGTGGAGTTGGTGGACGGAGACTGGAACGATACGACGGCCATAGCTGCGGCGCTCAAAGGTGTTGAAGGAGTGTTTGTTATGTTGCCTGCTGTATGGGCACCCTCACCTGATTACAGAGAAGCAAAAGACGTAATCGCGAACTATGTCGAGGCGCTGACCAGGGTAGTGCCCCCGCGGGTTGTAGCGCTCTCGTCCATGGGTGCGAATAGAACAAGCGGGGTGGGGATGATCACGGCTTTATCACTTTTGGAGCAAGGTTTTCGCAGCCTGCCGTCCCCCGTCGCATTTGTACGCGCAGGCGGCTTTTTCGAAAACTTCCTTTTCGGCTTGCAGGCAGCCCAGGGCGGAACACTACCGGTCTTCTACAATCCCACAAACCGAAAATCAACCATGGTTGCGTCAGATGACATCGGCGCAGAGGTGGCAAAGCTTTTGACCGGGCAGTCGTGGTCAGGGCACCGCGTCATTGAGCTTGGTTCGAGGGTAAGCGCGGATGAAGTGGCCGAACAATTGGGTGAAGTCCTGGCGGTCGATGTAAAAGCCTTCGCAGTGCCGCGGGCAGGGTGGGCCGAAGCTTTCCAGCAATTCGGCATCCCGAAGGGCCACACTGGACCGGCCGAAGAAATGTTTGAGAGCGTTAACGCGGGATGGATGGACCTCGGAGTTCCAGGTACCGAGCACGTAGAAGGCACGACGTCGGCACGCGATGTGTTTGCGGCTGCAAAGAAGGCCATCAAAGCGTAAATCCGGGCAAGCAGCTTGAGCGAGAATTCCTTGGGAACTGCGGCGCTAGGGCCAAGAAAGATCGAGGGCTAATATGAAAGGTCTTGCTTTGGGAGCAATAGGAGGAACCGGGCGGCTGATCGTCCGGTTCTGCCCCCACACGACAGATAAACCTGCATGGGGAGGTCGAGCAATTCGAATAGCGGCGATGGTAACAACCGGCCTCGTCGCTGCCATCTGGGTGTACTTCGGATGGTTATATCTAGTTCATGACCCCGGCGAATGGAAGATCGCCAATCAGCAACTTGGATACCCGCTCTATATCATCCCTCTGATTGGCGTGACCCACATCGTCGGTGGCGTGGGCCTTCTGATTCCCAACGTGCCTCGATTGACTGAGTGGGTTTATGCTGGCCTCTCGATCGATCTCTTACTCGCGTTCTATTCACAACTGAATGGCGGTGGCAGTACCTGGGATAAATTCGATCCCATTCTCGTCATGGCGTTCGTCCTTGCTTCGTATGTATTGAGACGCTGCGTGCGCGCAAAGAAGTGGTCGATATGAAAGACGCTCGGCGGGCCACTGCGGGGATCCGACGCATCCTCGCTTTCAAAGACCTTCCGCCATTTCGACATTGCCGTGGCCTTCAAAGCCACGCTTGAGGTATTCGCCAGGGTTGGACCCGACAACTCGCTTGAACGCCTTACTGAACGCAGCGTCGGACTCGTAACCGACCGACCGGGCAACGTCTATCAGCTTTTTGTCACGCCGTTCGAGTAACTGCATTGCCTTCTGCATCCGCCACTCGGTTACATATTCCAGTGGTGTTTGTCCGAGTAGCTCTTTAAAACGCGCTGCGAATGCGGAGCGAGACATGCCCGCTGCTTCGGCCAGGGATTCGACCGTCCAAGGGGTATTCACTCTGTCGTGAATTGCATTCAGTGCATTGCCCATCTGAGGATCGAAAACAGCACGAAGCCATCCTTTGTTGCGTTCCGGCTCCGACGCGATATGCGCCCGAAGCACTTGAATAAACAGAACCTCGGCTAGCCGCGTCGCAACAACTTCAGATCCCGGCGCCTGTTCTGCCATCTCTGACGCCAGCGCCTGCACTGTGTTGTGCAGAGCAAAGGTGCGTGCCTCATCGGCCTTCATCAGAATGAAGCTCGGCAATAACTGAGTGATCGGTTTCAGGCTGGCGCGATCGAAACTCAAGGAACCACAGACAATCGTCGTCGGTGCGCCACCGCCTCCACAAAGAGCGACATTGCCGTTGGCCTTGGCCCCGATCTCGCGGAAACTCCACTTCGGACGGGTCCGCGGGCTGTCGCGCAAAACAATCGACGTCCCCTTAGCCAGCAAAAAGCAATCGCCACCGGTGAGCGGAATCGGCTCCGGAATCCCTTCCACACTCAGCCAGCAGTTGCCGCGCGAAAGCATGGCGAAGTGCGCCAAATCTGTTGGGGAAGTCTTATTGCCGGAAGGCGCGACTTTCTCTTCGGCCTGATTTTCCTGTTTCACGCCCCAGGGGGCAGTGGCTTCGAGCCTGTGCAGGCCGAAAGCGGTTACGTGCATTGTTCTGAAGACGTCTGTAATCGGGTCCAACTTAGCCTCGCTCTTTTGGACGAATAGACAAAACATCAGGACGATTAAGCAATTCTCGTCCATCGCCAAAGGACTCTACTCTACTGTACCGAATGCTACACGCATTCAGACGGGAGTAATCATGGGAAAGCTTGAAGGAAAAGTTGCAGTCATCACGGGTGGGGCCACCGGCATCGGCCGCGCCGCAGCAAAGCGCTTCATCGAGGAGGGCGCCATCGTCTTCATCTTCGGCCGCCGTCAGGCAGAGCTCGACGCCGCTGTGGCCGACCTCGGGTCCAATGCCCGCGCAGTAAAGGGCTCGATCTCCGTTCTGGCCGACCTTGACCGACTCTACGCGGCGGTGAAGGCCGAGCGCGGAACCCTCGACATCGTCTTCGCCAATGCCGGGGCAGGAAGCCCGCTTCCGCTCGGCAAGATCACCGCCGAGCACATTGACGAGACCTTCAACACCAACGTGAAGGGTACGATCTTCACGGTCCAGAAAGCGCTGCCGCTGATGGGCAAGGGTGGTTCGATCATTCTGACCGGCTCGAGCGCCGGCACCACGGGCGCCCCGACAATGAGCGTCTACAGCGCGAGCAAGGCGGCAGTGCGCAACCTCGCGCGGACCTGGGCGGAGGACCTGAAGGGCACCGGCATCCGGGTAAACGTGCTCTCGCCCGGCGCGACGGCGACCGAACTCGCGAAGGCAGCGCTAGGCGAGGAGGGCCAGAAGGTCTACGCCTCGATGACTCCTCTCCAGCGCATGGCCGATCCGGCGGAGATCGGGGCGGCGGCGGCCTTTCTCGCGTCGGACGACAGCAGCTTCATGACCGCCAGCGAGCTCGCCGTCGACGGCGGCCTCGCGCAGATTTAGCCCAAATCCGACGCGCCGCGCCCGGCCGTAAATTCGACAGAAAAAACAACGGAAAACAAAAAGGAGAAAACAGTATGAGTAACAACAATGGACAACACTTGGCAGGAAAAATTGCGGTTGTCACAGGCGGAAGCAGCGGGATCGGCTTGGCCACGGCCAAACGCTTCGTGGAAGAAGGTGCATACGTCGTGATCACGGGGCGACGAGAGAAAGAGCTGAAAGAGGCCGCAGCCCTTATCAAGAGAAACGTTACGACGGTGGTGGGCGACGTGTCGCGCTTGGGAGATCTGGACCGGCTCTATGCTGTCGTGAAAGAGAAACATGGTCACATCGACGTACTCTTCGCGAACGCAGGCGCGGGTACAATCGCACCGCTCGCGATGGCTACTGAGGCACATTTTGATCAGACCTTCGACGTGAACGTGAAAGGGTTGTTCTTTACGGTGCAGAAGGCCCTTCCCCTCTTCAAAGACGGAGGTTCAATCATCCTGAACTCTTCGGTCTCGAACGTGTTGGGACTGCCCGGGTTTAGCGCCTACGCCGCAAGCAAGGCGGCTGTGCGCAACTTCGCTCGCGCATGGACCATGGAGCTGAAAGACCGCAGGATCCGCGTGAATTCGATGAGCCCCGGGCCAATCGAGACCCCCGCCTTAGAGACAACGACGGGCCTCACCGCTGAACAGGCTGAGCAGGCGGCCGCCCAGTTCTCCTCGCAGATCCCTATGGGTCGCAGGGGCAAGCCTGAGGAGATCGCGGCCGCCGTCACGTTCCTCGCCTCCGACGAAAGTTCTTTCATCACCGGCGTGGATCTCGCCGTCGATGGAGGCATGGCGCAGGTCTGACCGCGGCGCGGTCGCTTCTCGAACTTAATTTCTCACAGAGATCGGAGAGACATTATGAGCTATACGATTGTAGGATTCGGCAAGATAGGCCAGGCACTCGCCCACGCCTTTGCACGTAAGAACATCGAAGTCGCCGTCGCGAGTCGTCGGTCGCCCGCGGACTTGGCACCGGAGGCTAGGGTAATTGGACCCACGGTCGTCGCCAAGTCGCTGCGGGATGCACTCGAGGCCGACACCATCATCCTGGCCGTCCCGTTCGGGGAACATCGCAAAATTGCGAAGACACTGCCGAGTTGGAAAGGCAAGACGATCATCGATGCGACGAACGCGTTTGGAGTTCCCCCTGAAGATCTGGACGGTCTCCCCTCCTCCGCCTTCGTTGCGAAGTCGTTCGCCGGCGCTAAGTTGGTGAAAGGTTTCAATCACCTGGTTGCAGCCACCCTGGCTTCCGACCCGATCGTCGAGGGCGGCCACCGGGTCGTCTTTCTGTCGAGCGATGACGACGAAGATGCAATTGCTCCCGTGGCGGATTTGGCCAAGCAACTCGGGTTCGCACCAATCAAACTGGGGAAGTTCAAAGAGGGTGGCGCGCTGGTGCACGCACGCGGCCGCACTTGGGGTCACCTCATCTTCCAGGATTTGTTCAGGAAGCAGCAGTAATCCATCTGCGGCCGTGTGATTTGGCCCGAGTCGGAAAATTTCAAAACGTCCGATGAGATCGGACACGATCCCATGTAAGGGATAAGGTGAGGTATTGATGAGTATCGAAAAGAATGTCCAGACTGTGAAGAATTTCCTTGCGGCACTCGGCCGCCGCGATAAGCAAGGTTTGCTGGCGTTGTCCGCCGAAGATATCGAGTGGATCATTCCCGGCGAGAACTGGCCGCTGGCCGGCACGCACCGCGGGCACGCGGGATTGGAGAGTTTACTTCAGAAGGCTAACGAAACGGTGGAAACTTCGTACCCAGAGCCCCCCGAGTTCATAGCCCAGGGAGACAGAGTTCTGGTCGTCGGCTTCGCTACTGGGAAAATCAAAGCGACTAACAGGACGTTTGAAGACCACTGGGTCTTCGACATTGCCGTTCGGAATAACAAATTGACGAATGTCCGGGAGTATGTCGACACGCAGGCACTGGCGCGGGCCTCCGAGGTAGATACGAGCCCTAAGCCCTGACCCATGGACACCGATACCACACGAATCGATTCTTACAGTCAACGATGGCGAATCGATCACATGACCGGGTCAGTTGCTTCGGTGAAGATTTTCCTGGCTTCGGTGTGTATTCGACGAGCAGGGGCGGCATTGCAGGTATGGAATTCCCTCGTACGTGCAGAAAAGTACAACTCGTTCCGCGAGACACTGGTTTCTTGTCCCGGAGTGTTTATTGTGAGTTGCTTGTCGCGGGTGCAACCAGAAGTCTTGATTCGGCCGATACAAGGCGCTTTCCGACCGCGCCTTGCGCCGCTCGCTTGGCTGGCAGCTCTGATCAATACCAATCCCAGAGTTCCCGTCCCGCGTCTCTCGAAATTTCACCTCAGAGCCATTGATCCAAATGCTGCGGAGTGCCGCTTCAGATGAGGGGTAGCGGGTGTGCACAGCGTTGCGCCACAGAATTTGATTCAGTTGCTCAGTCGGCACATCGTCCGGCTCTTGCCGATTCATCTTGCTCGAAGCAATCGCATCCAGCCTGTACTGTCCATCAAGGCATTCACGGCCGGATTGACCTCGTAGATCGATTGTGCCGGCTCGATAGCCTGGTAAGGTGTTACATCTGGAGTTTCTTGAAAGCTGTCGCGCATATCATTGGCAATCAACTCAAACAGAGACAGGGCCCGCAGACCCAGGATCAACTCGATCGTCTTCAGCATGCTGACCTGCGAGTAGAATGTTGAATCGACCCCGGCTTGATGTAAGGACTTACCGCGAGTACCACTGTCCGATGGCCGTCTATGTGGTCGAGCCCATCCTGCGTATCGTCTTCGAGGACGAGAATAAGTGTCGACTTCCAAAACTTGGAGTGGGAAATACCGTCGACAATCTGTCCGACCGCCAGATCATTATCCGCAAGACAGGCTTTTGGTGTCGAAAAACCAGGTGTGTTCGCCGACCGGGCCCAACTTCTGTGGGCCCGAGGCTGTCGATTGACTGCCGGTTTGCGAGATACCTCCGGCCTGAGCCCAAAGAAACAAACAGGCCAACGCAGCGGTTCCTCTCCGTCGAACCCGCCCAGACACACGGTCAAATTGCTGCTCCTTTGGAATAAATCAGCCAACGAATCATCCAACGTCCCACCCGCTCATCCGCGCGACATAAACTGCAACCATATCAGCAAATGTGCAGGTGGGTCCGTGGGCTGGCTTGTAGCTCAGACGGCATCTACCGTTCGCGGCTCATCGTCCAGCGAATCCCCCCTGCATAAGTGGGGTGGTAATACTCGCGCTGCACAACGTATTGCGGGCTGCCGTTGAAGAATCCGAACACTTCGTTGTTCAGGTTCAAGCCGTATGCGTACACCTGGAAACCGCCTGGCAGGTTATAACTCGCCTGGGTATCGAACTGAAAGTGAGCATACAGGTAGTTGTCTCCAGCCGGCCCTTTGACGCCCACTGAGTCCGCCCCATCCTGCCATTGGTATTGATAGATCATTGCGTCGTCGTAGGTCATGCCAACTCGCATGGAAAAATGCCTGGTGTCATAAGTAGGACTGACGTTCCAGGTATTTGGCGAGTCTCGCAGCAGCGCCGGCTGGTCCGTGCGATTAGGAAGATCGCGCGCCGCGGAAGAAGTATGACTGTAATTGGCGGAGATTCCGAGGCCGCTCATCACGCTCGGCAGGTAAGGCAAACGTTGCTGGAATCCGATCTCAAAACCCTGGACATACGCGCTACCGGCGTTTACCGGCTCGCTTACCAGGACCTTCGTTCCGGCGGGCACATGAGGGAAGGTCGATGTTGAATAAAACTGCTCATACGCGATCGGGTCAGTCAGATCCTTATAGAAATACCCAGCCTGCAGGAGCCCGGTGTGGCTGAAGGTGCGTTCATAAAGCAAGTCGTAGTTATTAGCCTTTTCGGCTTTGAGGTTAGGATTGCCGAGGCTGATTGTGACGGGAGTCTGATTGAGCGTAGGCTGGCTGACCGCTGCGGAAATGTCCTGCGGGTCAGGGCGCGCTATTCCGCGCCCGTAAACAAGCCTCAAATCCGAATCTTTGTCGAGCCCGAACCGAAGCGACGCGCTCGGCAAGACATTGGTGTAGTCGCCACCGGCCTTGTAAGTCAGCGAGTTCGCAGTTTCATCGAAGCTCAACGTGTTTACGTGCGTCGCTTCTATCCGCAGTCCGGTTACAAGACGAATACGGCTGGCGAGCTCGATCGTATTCATCACGTATCCCGCTGGAATGCGCTCAACCAGGTCGTAGTTATTGGAATTGGGCTGAGGGTCTATGTTGAACGTTAGCTGGCTGGCATTCTGCTGAACCCATCCCCGCAGCTTACCCCAGTCTGTAACTGCCGGATATTTCCCACCGTAGGTGCCGTCATAATAGACCGGGTCGGAGAAGTCGCTGTTCCACTCCGGATGCGCGGCCACGGAGACCGGAATCGGATTTCCGCTATCATCATTAGGCGCTGTATACCAGGTGTTATAGGTGTCATCAAACTTGTGCGCATTGCGAATTTTCGCGCCGAACTCCAGCGTGCCATAGCGCGAGCCCAGGTGGTACATCCGTGCGTACGACCCTGACGCCTCCAGGTTGAGTTGCACGCTTTGCCCGTGGGTCGGATAGTCAAATTCAACAAAGCCGTAGTTATTTTTATCGAAGGCATTATCTGCTCCCGCAACTCCTGGACCTACGCAGCCTGTCCACCCCGGGCGATTAACGCTGACTCCAGGCACGTTCTGGCACTGGACATCCGGATCTCCCATCCATTGGAAACTGGCGCCGCCGCTGCCGCTCAGCGACCGCGATCGCGCCACCGATGCGTTCCACAGAATCGTGTTGTCACCGAAGATATGCTTGCCCTCAAGATTCAGGCTGCCTATTGCCATGTTGGGCCGGCGCCAGTCCTGACTGTACTGCGGTGCTCCACCATCATTCATGGTGAACACCCACTTGTTGCCCCAGTTGCGAAATGTAGAGAACAGAGTTCGCAGTGAGATGTTCGAACCCTCCCTCAATTTGTAGTCCGCGCTCCCCGTCGCGCCCCAGCGTGTCCGGTTGTAAATATAGTCGCGAAAATCCATGCTGTCGTAGTGCGGCGTTGCCGCTCCCACGGTCGGCACAGGCTCGACATCATTGATGCCCCTGCCGTTGTAGTCGTAGGTGCCGCCGATCAGCACACCCAGCTTCTTGTCTGCTAGAAATCTCTTGCCTATTGTTCCACCGAACTGATCGACAGTCCGGCCCCCGATGATATGCGTGTAGCCTCCCAGGCCATAAAGAACAACGGTCGGCGTATCAGATGCGGTCTTGGTGACCAGGTTGACCGAGCCGCCAATACCATCGGCATCGATGTTGGCTTGCAGTGTCTTGTTGATCTCCACCGAATCGACAAGATCCGACGCGATCGTATCGAGCTTGATCTGCCGCACTCCGGACTCCGGTGAAGGAATGGTCACCCCATCGACCATCGTGTTGCTGAGACGAGGCTCCGTCCCCCGGATCTGCACGTACTTGCCTTCGCCCTCGTCCCGTTCTATCGAGACCGATGCCATGCGCCCAAGGGCATCTGCAATGTTGGCGTTGGGCAGAGAAACGATGACGTCTGCGGGCAGTACCTGCAGGATGTTTTCCGCGGCCAGGGTACGATTAATCGCTTCCGCCTCGCCAAACGGCCGGTCGGCCGTCACCACGACCTCATCTCCCGCCGACGCGACTTTCAGAATCGCATCAACCTGCGCAGTTTGGCCGCCGGTAACGGTCACGTTGCTTGAATAAGGAGCAAAGCCGACATAGCTGATGGTGACAGCGTAAGTTCCCGGGGCCACTCCGGCGATGGTGAAACTGCCCTGCCCGTCAGTCGTGACGGGACGTACCTGGGGTTGTAGATCGACCTTAGCCCCCTGCAGGACAGCGCCCGCCGAGTCTTTTACAACACCGCTGATAACTCCCTTGCTTCGACTGGCTAAACCCGATTATCGACGCGACGCAACCGAGAAAAAAGATCGCAACATAAATACATACCCTACGCATGGCACTCCTCATCCGGTCTTGCGCCGGAAAACTCTGTAACGAACTGAGTCCGTATTGTGTTTCCTTGCTCGGAGGGTAGGCGGCTTTTTTAAACTTTGGTTAACAGCTCCGTGAATTTTCTTCACGATCCAATTGCTCTGTTTGCCAAATAAAGAAGATCGGCGTTCTCGCGCGTGATCAGCCAGTCGCACCCCTGGGAAATATCACGCTCGGGTCGCATGCGCCGATTTTGCCGCCCGCAGGGCGTTTAAGCGCGAATCACCCCTGGCGACTTGACCCATTCACCACGCTCCCGGAAGCGCGACACTAACCGCCAAGTGTTACGGAATCAGCGATGCGAATGAGCGGGGAAGTTCAAGTTTTGAGCTGGATGACCCCGCGGAATTGGGCTTGCGATTCCCTCAGCCGCGCAGGTCGCGGCTTTCCAGGGTCAAAATGCGGCACAAGCGTCGCTCGCACAGTGAGACACCAACCACGCGGTCAGTCCGGTTGACGATGCCGGATGGATCCGGCTTTCCGCCAGCCTCACCCCAGGCCCCGCGCTGAGTCAGGCCTCGGCCGCGTCGATCGAAGAGACTGCTCGGCCGGAATCAATGGTCTTTAACTTGCTAATAGGGTATAGGAGCAGCAAACCGGATCGCGCATTAGCGTGAGGAAGGGGACGGAGTGTCCTCAGAATAATCGCATGCGACACTTGCGCAATCCCAGGTCTCAATCTTGAGATTGTGGTCGACTTCCGCAAGATAAAGGGTGGCTCCGCACGCCGGACAGATTCGATACGAAGAGCGCGACTCATCGAACCGCCCCTTAGCCAGATCTGAATAACCGTGACTTATGCGAAAGATGCGGCTGCAGCCGGGCCGCGTACATTGATGCAGGCGTTGGGTCTCATCCGATCCAGCATCCACCGTCATCACGTGCCGCATGGGAGCATCGTGAACGTCGCACAAAGGAAAAATGTTCGCTGTCGAATGATCGCTCATACCGCTCCTGCAGCTGCAATCGCTTTTCGGAGGGCCAATCAAGAACATTCGGATGAATGTCTTGATTGAAATCTGAGGCCCGTTCAGTCCACCCGTCGCCCGCAGGGAGAATGGGGTGAGGATTTAGCGGTCGCCTTCCGCTTTAAAGAAAGCGCAATCCTCGTGCCCTCAGTCCAGACCCTGGCGAAAAGAGGGAACTGCCGCCACTGAGTGGGGTCGCCAGTTTGGATATACTCCGTTGCTAAGCCTGGCCGGCTGCTTCCTGCGGTTCGCGGAACGAGCGGGGAAGGTCCGCTGGGCTGAATTCAACGCCATCCGCAACCAGGCGCTTTGCCGTCTCTGCAAGCGAGGCCCTTTTTGTCACAATCTTCTTCGCCGCTTCCTGCCGATCCGCGTCTGAAGCAAACACCTCGTACTTGGTCAGATAGGCAAGTTTGCGATCATAAAGATCGATTTCCTGGTGAAGCGATCTAAGGAAGTATTTGTCCCGCGGTGCCTGGTTCTTCATGAGTGATTCACTCCTTGGGAAGGGAAGTATGGTGGAACGCTCCACCTGGACGAGACACTGTGAGCCGGCGAATCAAATATTCCCGGCGCCGCCTAACGACACCATCCTTCAAGAACAGGTCCAATCCACCGGCGCGAGTCAATTCGCATTCTGACTAGGTCAGAAACTAGCGGTCTCTTCCGAAGGTTCGCCGCCCGCCGCCACCGGTCTTCCTCGCTTGATAGCAGTTCTGGCAATAAACCGGACGGTCGCCTCGTGGTTCAAACGGCACCGTCGTCTGCTGTCCGCAACCTGAGCAGATCACGCTCGTGCCCTGCGACTGGCTGCGTTGATATCCTCCGCCCCCGCCGCCCCCACCGGTCTGCTCCTGCTTCTTCGCCTGGCGGCACGACTTGCAACGCTTCGGCGTCGAATATCCGCGCTCCCGGAAAAATGCTTGGTCATCTGTCGAAAATGTGAATGCCTGCCCGCAGTCGCTGCACATGAGTTGCAAATCTTCTGCCATGAATGTTCCCTTTGTCGATGCTTTTTCGGTGCGCTGCGTTTCGGAGATGACCTTGCGACTCGTCCGTCTTGAGTGCGACTGTCATGACCATTCGGTAAGCCAGTTATGATCCCTGCATACAACGGCGTCATTGCGCGGCAGCGGCCTGAACCGCCCACCTGAGCATCTGAGTGCGCTGTGCTGAGTTTTCAGACTTGATGGCGAACCCGGCCCTTGGTCGCAATCGACGTCCGAGAAGTCCGGCTGGAAAAACGCTGTCTCTAGCCGGGGTTTTACGCTGAAGAAGACCGGGAGGATCTCAGATTCCGACCCGTCCCCGGCCCACGCACCAGTTAGGCGACGCGCACGTTCTCAGCTTGCCAGCCCTTCGGGCCCTTGACAACGTCAAACTCAACCGCCTGGCCTTCTTGAAGCGAGCGAAATCCATCGCTCTTGATCGCCGAATAATGCACGAAGACATCCTCGCCGTTGGCACGGCTGAGGAAGCCGAATCCCTTCGCGTCGTTAAACCATTTCACTGTTCCCTGTTCCATTACTATTCCTTTGTTGCTGGGTGTATCGCAGAACTCAATGTGGAATTGATTGCGAGTTGAGCGGAATAGCAGAACAGGCAAGAACGCCAAGTCGGATTCGACGACCAGTATCTAGTGTAGCACCCTTTACCGCAATCCCCTCGTAAGGGGAAATACACTTCCCGTCAAGTCACCGGAGGCCATATCCGTAATCCCCGTTCCGCAACTCGGACCTCGCACCGCACCCCGGAGATTAGCGGAAGGCTGATAATCAGCGTATGCTGAATCAAAAGGGGATCAAAGGAAAGTTCTCAGAATCTTCAGCCTTACTCGTCCGTGTTTCCGGCTTTGAGGCAAACAGGATCAGACATGATCCCGCCGGGGTGCGCTAGGACGAGCCCGGCAACCTTACGAACGCAGCATTACCGGGAATTGAGGCGTAAATGCGATCCGATCTGGTGTACTCGGCAGGACTCAAAATAGAAAATCGCTTTTTGTTGTCTGCCACAGTCATGCGCGCGGTTCGCAAACTGCACGTGAACTCAACGCGCACCGAAGATACCGTGAATCGAGTGCTGGTAGATGTAGCCGAGGGAAGTTACGCTTACGAGTCCCTTCCCGAGATCGAGCCGCCACCCCTCATTGATGTCCTGCTAGTCGCTCCGATTGGTTAAGCGTCTTCCCAGACACCCTGTTGGCAGTTAAATTGCTCGTGATTCTCGTCGCCGAAACATGCGGGCTGACCAGTCACGCGTCGATTCCGGAAACCGCCAGCTGGCTCCCCGTTTGCAGATGGGGTCGACCCGTGAGCCTGGCCAGCAGCACCGAGATTTCGCCCGCGGTTCCGATAAAATCCACTTTTCCTGTCTCGATTGCCGTGTCCGGCATGCTCTGGTAGTCGGCGTGGGTCTGCGCGAACGTAACGCCTCCGCTGGTCCGGATCGCACCCAGGGCCGAGCTGCCATCTCCCGCCATTCCCGACAGAATGACCGCAACTGCCCGCGAATGCGTGGCATACGCCAGAGATTTTAGAAAGATATCGAACGTATCCGGCCAGCCCCGCGGACTGGAACTTGGCACCAGAGACAACGAATTTCCGTCCGTCGTCATATCCGCGCCCGCCGGAATGATGTACACGGTGTTCGGCGCCATAACGGTTCCATTCACAACCTCCAGAACCGACATGCGCGTGGTCCTCGCCATGATCTGTGGCAACCAGCAAGGTGTTCCAAGCCGCCGGTGCGTGAGCAGTAAGAACGCCATTCCCGTGTCTTCGGGCATCGATTTCAATATTTCCACGTAGGCTGACAGCGCGCCGGCTGAACCGCAAAGGCAAACGATCCGGAATTTGGTGTCCATGGTGCTCCTTCTCTGGCTCGGAGTGTCCCTGGTCTCCGGATGCGACTCTTGGTGTTGGCGCGAGGATTATCTCAGGCTCTCGGCTTTCGCGATATCTCCGCACAGATCGATCGACGCTGTGCCCGCATGTTTCGCTGGTAGATCCAAATTATATGGCTGTCTGTTGGACGCGGCCCCACCCCCATCGCCGCTCCCCGGTCCGGATAATCAATCATCGCGGCGCCCGCAATGATCGACCGGTATCTCGACGATCACAGTGGTTCCATCCCCAAGAGACGACTTCACCGAGAAAGTACCGCCGGCGACTCGAGCGCGCTCCTCCATGCTCACCAGCCCCAATCCCCTGATGGGATAATCGCTTTCCTGGTCGAAGCCGGTACCGAAGTCGCGCACCTGCAGCCTGATCTTGTCCGCGCTGCCTGCGAGTGAAACCTTTACATGTGTTTCGCCTGCATGTTTACTGATGTTGCGAAGAGCTTCCTGGGTAATGCGATAGAGGGCTGTGGTCACAGTCTGCGATAAGCCGTCCGGAAGATTCGACTCTGAATATGTCGCGGGCATTCCCTCCCGTCGCCGAAACTCCTGCACGATCGCCCGCAGCGCAGCCGAGAGCCCTAGATCCTTCAGGATTGCCGGATGCAGTCGATGCGATATGCTCCGGACATCGGAATTGAGCGACTGCACCACGCTGCGGATGGCCAACATCTGTTCCGCGTTTCCGGCCTCAGCCTGTGCGCACTGCATGTCCAGCAGACTCAGGCGCTGGCTGATGTCATCGTGTAACTCGCGGGCTACCCGCTGTCGCTCCTCCTCCTGAACAATCAGCAAATGTGACGCCAGGTCCCGGAGCTGTTCCTGCGCCCTAAGCAGCGAACGGCTCTTGAGCTCGACCTCGTTCCGCAGCGCTTCGTGCTGACGGCTGTAGATAAGCTCAGCTTCACGCCGCGACGTTATATCGTCGAACGTTAACAGCAGAACGGGCCGGTATTCGACGGGCAAAAGCTGGCCGCTGATCCAAAGCGTCTTCGCCTGCTGGGTTGTCGATTGATATTCGAATCCAAACAGCGTGCCCGGCGCGGAACTTAATAAGTCGCTTAGCTTCTGCTCAAGTGAGTCCAGTCCCCACAGCTGTCCGACCAGTGCTGGGAGTGACAATCCTTCCAACTCCCGCTGCCTGCTCGATGTCAGTTCATGAAATGCTCTGTTCGCCGCTCGAATTGTGAAGTCGGCCTCCAAAATCGCGACCGGCACCGGGACGCCATGAATGACCGAGCGGGCAAACTCTCGCGAACTGCGAAGCTCGTGCTCGCTCCTTCTGAGCTGATCGATATCCAATAGAACAAAGACCAGCCCGTCAATTTTGTTATCGGCAGTGCGATAGGGCCTGACACGCAACAGATGCCATCTGCCATCGCGATCCTGAACTTCAAGTTCGCGCGTTACCAGCGTATCCAGCACCTCCCGCAGAAGAGGCTGAACATCCTCGATGCTCAGCTGCAGGCGGATTTCTCCGATGAACCTGCCTACGTCCGCGGCCCGAATATTCAGCAACCGCTCCATCGGCGGAGTGAATTGACGGATTGTCAAATGTTCGGTAAGGATCAGCAGCGGCACGTTCACGCTGTTGAGCAGGTTGGTCAGATCGTTGCCCGCCTGTACCAGGCTGGCGTTCCGCTGCAGCATCTCTTCATTCACCGTCAGCAATTCTTCATTGGCGCTTTGTAACTCCTCTTTCGCAGTCTCCAGCTCTTCATTCATGCTTTGCAGCTCTTCGTTGGCCGACTGTATCTCCTCGTTTGCAGCCAGCAGTTCCTGGTTGCGCGCGTCACGATCCTCGATCATTGACTGCAGGTGGTACCTCGTCGACGCAAGGTGCTGCTGCAATTGTCCAAGCATTTTCGACGGTTCAGCGCCGTCGGGCAGTCCGGGCGCCAATGGATCCGTCGCACTCGGTCTCGGCACTTCGGAATCGAAAAACAGGATCAGAAACCGGCGCGGCTTCGTGCCGGAGCCCGTAATCGGCATAATCTCAACCTGTACCTGCACCCTCTGTCCTCGGTCGCCATTCAATGCGCAAGTAACGGCCCCCGGAATGTTCTCCGCGATGACCTGCTCCGTCGCCCCCAGCACCTCTGCTGCGATCTCATGACGCAGGACCGCTGCCAGCTTCCAACTCACCGTGCCCGGTGCCAGTTCCAGGTACGGCGTCGATCGCCCCCGTGCCTGCAACACTTTCATCTGTTCGTCGATCACCAGCCCCGGCGGAGCGAAACGCGCCAGCAGCATTCTGTCGGCGGCGCGCTGCAGCTCGAGGTCCGACCACCCCTCGCGGGAATCCGCCCCTCGCTCCCGCGCCCGAAACTTCGAGGAGGGGATCAGATTCGTCGCCTCCACATTGGAAAGATCATGACCCCGAATGGCGTCACCACCAATCCTTGAATAGATCCTTGCTTTGCGGTCAAAAGTCCGAAACCAGGCGTCAGATTCCTGCAGGCTCTCCGACATTCCCAGAAGCAGGAAGCCATGGCGCTCCAGTGAATTGTGAAACGACTGGATAAGCTGCCTCTGAATCAGCGGACTGAAGTAGATAAGGACATTCCTGCAAAACAGCAGGTCGATGTGTGAAAAAGGCGGATCGCCGGCGAGGTTCTGGTGTGCGAAAATGCAGCAATCGCGCACCTCCTTTGAAACTTGGTAACCACGGTTCGCTTTAACAAAGTACTTGCGCAAGCGTTCCGGAGTGACGTCGCCAACGATCGAGTCGGGGTAGATTCCCGCACGCGCTCTTCCGATTGCAGCCTCGCTTGCATCTGTCCCAAATATCTGCACCGCGCCGCTCAGCCCGTTGACCGCCATATGTTCGAGGACGGTAACCGCTGCGGAATAAACCTCCTCTCCGGTCGAGCAGCCCGCGCACCAGATTCGAACCGGTTTGTCCGGGGTGCCATTTTGAAAGAAAACCGGCAAAAGTTGGGTGCTGAACACGTGCCAGAAATCAGAGTCGCGGAAGAAGCGAGTGACCTTGATCAGTGCGTCTTCCTGCAGCGTCTTCAGTTCATCTGGCCGGACCTCCAGAAACCGCGCGTAGTCGGCGAGAGAATCCAGGCGCCTGATCACCATGCGACGTGCAATCCGCCGCAAAACCATCTGAAGGTCATAGTGATGCAGATCGAGACCCGTGGCGCTGCGGAGCGTCTTCATGATTCTCTGCAGGCTCTCTTCGTCGGCTTGCGTGCGGCAATCCTGTTCGAGTGACCGGCTTACACTCAGTCGAGAGCCCAGGCGGCTTATCTCGATCCCAATCTCTGCCGGCGAACCAACAAAATCCACGCGACCCAGTTCCACGCAAGCCGAGGGTATTGCCACCCCACCCCCTGCTTCGCGGGACTGCGCGATTGTGATGCCGCCCTCGCCGCCAATCGCCAGCAGGCCCAGCGCGCCATCCGAATTTGCTCCGCACAGCGCCACTCCCATCGCGTAGTTCTTCTGTTCCTGCCCGAGCGTACGGAAAAAGGCGTCGATGGGAAGATAACTGTGCTCCCCATATTGCCGAGGCTCGAGGTGGAATCTTCCCCTTTCGAGGCGGCCGATATGTTCGGCTGTCAGGACATAAACATGATTCGGTTGTGGCTCGCAGCCTTCCTCGGTCTCATACACAGGCATCCGCGTGCACTTGCTCACCAGCTCGGCAAGTGTACTCGGCCCATCGGCACCGAAGTGGGCGATAAGCACAAACGCCATGCCGCTTTCTTCCGGTAGGCTGCGCAACAGCTCCTGCAACTCTTCGACGCTTTCCGTGGACCACCCTATTCCAACTACCGGATAGGGAAGAACCGCCGACTGGCTCTCGTGGTTCCACGTGAATTCAGTCCCCTCCGCATCAGGCCGAATCGGAGAGACCCGGTCTGTAGAAGACAGATCCTTGAACAAATCTCCAGCCCGCGCGCCTTCGCCTTCCCGGGTCTCCCCGAGATTCTCCCTGGGCTCAATTGGAATCCAATGTTTGTCTCTCTGGTCCATGTTCCGGTTGCCCAATAGCCTGTCGGATCCATCCTAATTCCATCCGACCGTCATATGTCAGTTGGCACAATACTTGGCCCCTCTCCACCCTCCCTCATCGAGGTGTGAAGGCTGGATCAAAATCCCCTAGTGGCGATGAATGTTTCAAATTCAGCGCAGAAATCCTTCCAAATTGGATTGCATCCAAACCAAAGACGGAGTCCAGGTTATCGCTGGCGTCGAGGCTTTCCTTGAGAAACGCATGCGATCCCGCGAGCACATCTACCCACCCCGCATCCGGCTGGGAGCGCGAGCTGCTCGACGCCAGCCCGCAGGCCATCCTCACCATCAATCGCCATTGGACCATCACCTACCTCAACCCCGCTGCCCTGAAAATGTTGGCCCCCTCGGGTAGTCCCCTGCATAAGAACCAGTGGAAGCACTATCCTCACACGACCTCGCCGGATTCTCCATGGGTAAAAAGCTTTCATCGTGCCATGGACGAGCGCACCGGATCCGAATTCGAAGGTTTTTACCCTGAGCCGCTCAACCTTTGGGTTCACCATTCCGTTGACCCTGTTCTCGATGGGATTGTGGTCTTCTTTCGCGATATCTCTCACGAAAGAAAGCTGACTGAGGCTTTGCTGAATAACGAGAGAGTCGCTTCTGTAGGGCGGCTTGCATCGTCCATCGCTCACGAAATACAGAATCCGCTCGAGTCCGTAGCCAACCTGTTGTTCCTCGCTCAGGGCGCGTCCAACCTTGGAGAAGTCGCGGCCTACCTCGAAACCGCTGACCGGGAACTGCGTCGCGCCGCTGCCATCACCAGGCAGACCCTGCGGTTCAACCGGCAGAGCGAAGACGGAACGTCGTTGTACTGCGACCAGCTGGTTCGGGATGTGCTGGTCCTACAGCACGCGCGCATCCTCAACGCCTCCACTGACGTTGACTCCAGCCGCATGGCGCAACTGTCCATCCACTGCAATGAGGGCGAAATCCGCCAGATTTTAAACAACCTGATCACCAATGCAATCGACGCCATGCCGGAGCGGGGCGGCAGGCTGACACTTCGAACCCGCCAGTCCAGACGCCATGGAGTTTCAGGCGCCATCATCACCGTCGCCGACACCGGCGGCGGAATGTCCTCCGGCACCCTTCATCAGAGTTTTGAGGCCTTCTTCACCACCAAGGGGAGCAAAGGCAACGGGCTGGGACTTTGGATAAGCCGCCAGATAGCCGAACGGCATGGTGGAACCCTCAAGGCTCGCTCCAGCCAGCGGAAACAACACCACGGCTCCGTGTTTCAGCTCTTTCTGCCTCTGGCTGCCAAGGGTGGGAAGGCCGAAATGCAATCCGGAATACCCGCGTAAGGATTGCCACACTAGGCTTAACTCGCCACCGTTCGTTGTTCAACCGCCATCTGAGCCAGCCAGGTTTCCAGAGATGCGCGTGCGTCGCTGAGGGCGGTCCTTGAGCCCTCCAGGCGGCTGATCATCAACGCGCCTTCCAGCGTTGCGATGATCGTGTTGGCAACCGCTCGCGGTTCGACCCCGGCTCGTATCTCTCCGTGTTTGATGCCTTCTCTGACGATCCGCGCAACCCGCCTCTGCCAATCCCTGAGACCTTCGCGCACCAGTTCGCGAAGCCGCGGGTTTCCATCGTCCGCATCCACCGCCGTGTTGAGAATCGGGCACCCTCCAGCGATGGGCGAAGGCTTCTCCACAAACTGCCGGATCGCTTCATCCAGCCGCTCGGGCGCGGTCAGGCGCGGGTTCAACCCCTCTGTCCGGATCTTTACCGCCTGCGACAACGAATAGCGGAATGCCTCGGCCGCCAGTTCTTCCTTGCTGGTGAAATGGCGATACAGGCCGCCCTTCTGCAACCCTGTCGCCTCCATCACATCCTGCATCGAACACCCGGCGAATCCGCGCTGATTGAACAGCGGCGCCGCCATCTCCACGATTCGCTGCCGCGTCATTTCTCCCTTACTCATCCTCGCCGCCCTCGCTATTTCGACAAAAAAGACGGATCGGTCTCAAATCGGGATGAATCAAATGCCCAAGCGAGACCGAACGGTCTCAATTTTAGCTCCAGAGGTCGAAACTTGGCTACCCTCCTTGCTCCGGCCAGCCCAGCACCCCCGCCCTCCGCTCTCCGCAAGGCTGCGATCAATCCCTGGGTCATTGCCCTTACGGTCACTCTCGCCACTTTCATGGAACTGCTCGACACCTCGATCGCCAACGTGTCGCTGCCCTACATCGCCGGAGGACTGGGACGCTCCTACGACGAAGTCACATGGATCCTGACGACCTACCTGGTCGCGAATGCCGTGGTGCTCCCTCTTTCCGCATGGCTCTCCCGCGCCATCGGGCGCAAAAACTATTACCTTCTCTGCGTCGCGCTGTTTACCGCGACCTCCCTGTTGTGCGGAATCGCTCCCAGCCTCGGCTTCATGCTTTTCGCGAGAGTTCTTCAGGGCATCGGGGGCGGGGGCCTCGCTCCTGTCGAACAGGCTATCCTCGTCGACACCTTTCCTCCCCAGAAGCGCGCCTCCGCCTTCGCCCTCTACACCATGGCCATCGTCACCGCCCCCGCCATTGGTCCGGTCCTCGGCGGGTGGATTACCGACAATTACAACTGGCGTTGGATCTTCTTCATCAACATTCCAATCGGGTTGCTTTCGATGGTCCTGACGACCCGGTTCGTCCATGATCCGCCGGCGTTCGAGGCCGAACGCAAATCGGTGCGCGACGAGAATGGAAGGCTACGGATCGACAGTGCAGGCATCGTCCTCATCGGGGTCGGATCGGCGGCCATGGAAGTGCTCCTCGACCGCGGCGAAATCGATGACTGGTTCGGATCGCGCTTCATCGTCTGGATGTTTGTCGTTGCCGTTAGCTGCCTGTTGGGTGCGGTGCTCTGGGAACTGCGCCAGCAGGATCCCGTTATCGAATTTCGACTGCTCCGCTCGCGAAATTTCGCGATTGCCAACGTCTTCTACTTCATCTTCGGTTTTGGCCTCTTCGCTTCCACCACCATGATTCCCCAGATCCTTCAGTCGCTCTACGGCTACCGCGCTATCGATGCGGGACTGGTGCTCGGCCCCGGGGCATTCGTCATCACCCTGCTTGCGCCTGTTGGAGCGCAACTTGTGCAGCGCGGGCTCGTACAACCCCGCATTCTTCTCTTCGGAGCGCTCCTGGTCGTCGGCATTTCCTTCCTTCACTACAGCCACCTCAACCTTGATACCGACTACAGCCACTACGCGTGGGCGCGAGCCCTTCAAGGCCTCGGCTATGCCTTCTTCTTCGTGCCCCTGTCGGTGATCGCTTATTCCCAGCTCAAACCAGAACAGAACAACAAGGCTTCTTCACTCACCAACTTCTTCAGAAACTGGGGTGGCAGCTTCGGTATCGCTTTCATCAACACGGCTTCCGATCGCCGCCTCAACTTTCATCAATCCGTAATCGGTGCCAATCTGCCCGGCTCTTCTCCCGCCATTCAAAGCCAGGTACAGTCTCTCGCTGCGTGGCTGCATGCGCGCGGCTTCGCCCAGGCCGACGCGATGAAAGCCGCCTACGGACGCGTCTTTGCCCAACTGCAGGCGCAGGCACATTTCCTGGCTTTCATGGACTGCTTCTACATCATCGGCGCTGTCACGTTGATCGCCGCTCCCCTGGTGCTCTTTACCCGGAGCTTCCGTCTCGCCGGTAAAGCCCCCGCCGCTCACTGAACCTTCGCCTCCCTTCAATCCGCTTAAGGGTGGCAAGCCTGGCATCAGGCGCTCGCGCACCAACCATCCTCCCCATCCAGGCGAGCTTCGTCACAAACAAAATCAACGCACCGTTTGTGACGAGCGACATCGAGCCATCGATGAATCGCAGCAGACCGTTTTCAACCCGACTCCTTCGCGGGAGCGAGGCGTGCCGGGCGGCGTTGACGATCCGCTAACCTCCCAGCAAGGGGCAGTCAACGCAGCATTCGGCTCGTTGCGCAAGCCGCGATTCCCCGATAAGTCAGGAGTACTCACGCGGAGGAGTTATGCTGTCAAGCCGTCTCCATCGAACTGGCCGTTCCTTCTCATTCCTCGTCATCACGTGCCTGCTGTTAGTCGCGATGCTGTATTCGCCGGCGGCCCTCGCTGCGCCCGATGCGGATTTGTCGCAGACGCGCGCCGCTGCCGAGCACGGTTTTGTGCATCAGCAGGTTGTTCTCGGCGAAGCCTACTTCAACGGCAACGGAGTTCCCCAGGATTTGAAACTGGCTGCCTACTGGTATGAGAAAGCGGCCGGGTCCGGCGATCCTCTCGCTATGAACCAGCTGGGCTATTTCTACCAGACTGGAATCGGTGTTGCCGCCGATCCTTCCCGCGCCGTGCACTGGTATCAGCTTGCGGCCTCTTCCGGCCTGCTGCGCGCCAAGATAAATCTGGGCGTGGCCTACCTCTTCGGTTCCGGAGTCCCCCGCAATCCGCAGATGGCCGAACATCTCTTTGACGAAGCAGCCAAGGCCGGCGATGCGACTGCCTGCGCCTATCTTGGCGACATGTATTACTTTGGCGTGGGCGTGCAGACAGATAAGTCCGCAGCGCAGCGTTGGTACGAAAAGGGCGCCAGGCTGCATGACTACCTCGCCGAGTTCCGCATGGCGTTTTTTCTCTCCGAGCCGACCGCGGCCCCGCGGGACATGCGTCGGGCCCTGTCGCTGTTCAGCGCATCGGCTTCAAAGGGTTACGTGCCTGCCATGTATGGCGAGGGACTTTTGATGCTCAATCATCCCGAACTCGGCGGCTCCTTAGACGAGGCTGTCAGATTGATAAATGCCGCTGCCGAAGCCGGCATTTGGAAATCCTCCCTGGTCCTCGGCGTACTCGCGCGAGACGGAAGAGGACAGCCCAAGGATGATCGCCTGGCTTACTACCACTTCCGCGTGGCCGTCGCTGAAGGAGGAGACCCGGCGCGCGCTGTGCTCAGCCAAGATCTCGCTGCGTTGTCGCAACGACTCACCGCAGAACAAAGGCAGTCCGCCGATACCGAAGCCCAGAACTGGGCCGACAAACATCGCACTCCGCTCCAGTTAATCTCGACAGGAAAAGAGAGTTGGGCACGAGGTTCTGCGTCAGCGCTGTCTAGTCCCGTCGATGGCGCCCACGCAGGCACTCTCATACCTGACATGCACACCCGCACGGTCATTCCCGACTTGAATCTGAAAGGAAGAACCGCCGTTCGCTGACCGCGTGACCGCCGTAGAACTAACCGCGGGATACCGTCGCCGCATAGAGCCTGCAAAGCCTCAGGCCTGCAGCAACTCCATAATGCGTGACCGGTAGCTGCGGCTCATGGCAATCTTCTGCCCGTCGAGCATGATGACCACCGACTCGCCATCGTGTTCCGATCGCACTTCCTTCACATAGTGGAGATTCACAATGTGCGAGCGATGCACGCGGAGAAAGGATCGTGGATCAAGCCGCTCTTCCAGGTGCGCCATCGTTTCCCGCAGCAGGTGCGTCTCCCGCTCCGTACACAGCCGGACATAATTCTCCTCCGCACCGATCCAGCGGATTTCCGATACCGGCTGAAAAACGATCCGCCCGCGCGACCTGAAAATGATCCGCGTCGAATAACCTCGGCCCGCTTCAATCCGCACCGCGTCATGCTCGTTCGGTTGAACCTTCAGAAATCGTTCGCGTATCCGTCGGATCGCGGTGTGCAGCCGCTCCGCAGTAAACGGCTTCAGCAGATAGTCGATCGCGTGGATCTCAAATGCCCGTAACGCATATTGATCGTATGCAGTGGTAAAAACAATCGCCGGCATTGGCCCGTTGCCCTCTGACGCGAGTGCGTCCACTACATCAAACCCATCCATCTCGGGCATGCGGATATCCAGAAACAGCACTTCCGGCTTGGCCACGCGCACCAGCTCAACCGCTTCCCGCGCCGATGCACACTCCCCCACGATTTCTATGTCTCGCTCTTCGCGCAGCAACTGGCGCAGCTTCTGACGCGCCAGCACCTCATCGTCGGCTAACACTGCTTGAATCATTCTGTACCGAACCTTGTGATGCTCACTTCTTCGTTTTCCGACACTTGCAGGGGAAGGGTGATCGTGACTCGCACCCGCGCAGCGTCGATCTGCGACATCTCCAGCGAGTAGCTCTTTCCGAAGTGCAGCCGCAGCCGGTTGCGCACATTCGTCAGACCGACTCCGCCCCCGTTTCGATGACCGTTCTGAGGTTGCAGTCCCAATCCGTTGTTCGTCACCACAACCTTTACCTGATCACGGTCGCGATGTGCTTCGATCGTCAGTTCGCCGCCCCACTCGAGTTTCGATAGCCCATGCGCATAAGCGTTCTCGACCACCGGCTGCAGGATCATGGCCGGAACCAGCGCATCGTACAACTCTGAATCGACACTGATCTCCCGCCTTACCCTGCCCGCATACCGCTGATCCTGCATCGCCAGGTAGACCTCGATGAATTCCATCTCTTCACGCAAGGGAACCAGCTGAACATCGCCGCGTTCGAGAGTGATACGCAGCAGGCTGCTCAATTGTTCAAGCATGGTATCGGCTGCGTTGACGTCCGTTCTCATCAGGCTTGAAATACTGTTCATCGCGTTGAATAGGAAGTGCGGGTTCAACTGCATACGCAGCGCTGACAACTTTGCGTTCGCCAGTTGCACCTCCAGTTGCGCCGCTGCCGTCTCTTTTTCCCTGAACCCCTGGTAATATCCAATCCCGCGAAACAGAAGAATCGCGCACCACACCACCACCATATCGACCACGAATTGGGCGCTGAAATGAAATTCAAATCGCCGCCAATACGGCATGTGCGGCCGATCAAGCGGAAGGTTGGGAAACAGCAGCACCCATACCAGTTCCTTGAGCGCCGTCACCATCAGCGTGAGAGGCAGCACACGCGTCAGCATCGCGCGCAGGTCCGCGTTCAAAATGAAATCGCGAAGCAGGCGCCACACCGACCAGCACAGAATCCCCCAGATCAGAAATTCCATTCCCCAGGAATCGAAAAGGATCGCCGCGCCTACGTGATAGCCCCAGCTATGCAGGTTGCGCCACTCCTGCAACGCAAACAGCTCACCCAGCAGCACCCACGCGGTGATGAATATCGCCGGGTGCATAAACATCGGGGACAACCGGTCTTTGCTGCTCCACTTCAAGGCGCTCGATCGACCTCGCAGAATTCTTCAGCCCGGATGTCGGTTGCTGGCCAGCCTACATGCTGGTCTCGCTGTTGAATGGAAGACCGCTCTACTGAACCGCCAGGAAGCGGAAATCGGGGCGCACTTTTATTCTGGGCGCCACGGCCAGGGAATTCAAGGCGGCGACTCTTGCGACAACTACACCGGCCCACCCCATTGACTGTCCGCGCACCCGTCGGTCATCTCGCGATACGCTCTCACGGCCCGCGCCCGGGCCTCGAAACCGAGCGTTTAACCCCGACGTTCGAGCAGCCGATCAGCATGATGGGACCCTTGGTCACAATTCAGTAACAATTCCCCAGCCGCAACCTTTAATACCGATGGCGACTTCCTTCCGCGACTCGTCAGGCGTGTCTGGCTTCGTGTTCAAGTGTCCGAACTCGGACATCTCGTGTCGATTCCGGCCATTCACTGCATCAGTCGTGTCCCATCGGCTGCCATGTCGCAACCCAATAAAGTCATTCAGTTAGCTACTATCCGGCGATTGGCCGCGCAGGTGCTCTGTCTTGTTCAGTGAAAGGCTCGAGCCTGCCCCACGCTAAAAACGCCTTTGCGCACAAACAGGAGTCCTCATGGTCCTCAAGACGATCATCGCCGACGACGAATTCCTTGCCCGCCAGAAACTCCGCGTGTTGCTCACTCAGGAACCCGAGGTGGAGATCGTCGGCGAGGCCGCGTCCGCGTCGCAGATTCTCCTCCAGGTACGTCAGAAAAATCCTGACGTACTCTTCCTCGATGTCTGCATGCCGACCATGAACGGCCTCGATGTTATAGCCGAACTGTCGCGCGACAAAACCGCCGCCCTCCCTCACATCATCATCACCACCGCTCACGATCAATTTGCGGTCCGGGCATTCGAGATGCACGCGGCCGACTACCTCCTCAAGCCATTCACCGCAGAACGTCTTCATGCCGCGTTGCGCTATGCTCGCGAGCAGGTCGGTAGCTCCGCCCGCCGCCCGCAGCCTGATCCGGCGTCCCCTGTCGCCACACCCGTCAATCGCATCGTTTTCAAGTCGCGCGGCCGCATTCTCTTTCTACCCGTCCACGAAATACGCTGGATCCGCGCCGAGGAGAATTACGTGCGCATCTGCACCGGAACAGAGAACTACCTGCTCCGCGAAACCATGACCAACATCGAAAACAAGCTCGACCCGCAATTGTTCCTGCGCGTCCACCGTTCCGCCATAGTGAATCTTCGCTTCATCAAAGAAGTGCGCCGCGAAGCCCCCGGCGATTTCTCCGTCCTGCTGGCCAACGGCCAAAAGGTCGCCATGAGTCGCAGCGTCCATTCCCGCATCGGCAGGTTGATCGCTCAAGGTTGATCGCGCAGGACGAGATCGGTCAGGGCAAGGTCGCTCAGGTCTGGATCGCTCCGCTCTGGTCGCTCCAGTCTGGGTCACTTCGTGTTCGGCCCCGGACTCCATGCGGAGTCAGGGGGGCAGGGAAGTGGCCTGCCCCGGTTCGAACCAGCCCAGACGCTTTCCGCCGCGCATCCAGCGTGCCTCATTGCAAGTACGTCCGACTTCACCGCGCGGTTCTGCCGTGTTCAGGACTGAACACGCCCTGCCGAAACCGGACACTCTTTCTCCGTTGGCGACGTTGACGCTGGGGCAATGCCCGCAAAACTTATCATCTTAATTTGGCAACTCAATTGCTCTTCTCTTCACCGCTACTTCGGGGAGGCTCTGATGTCTTACTTCGAACGGGTGCGTGATGTGGTCTCGGGTCCGTACAGCCCTGACGTGATTCAGCAGCGCATGGCGGCGGGCTGGCAAATGGTTTCCATTGAATGGCGTCGGGAGCTGCCCGACTCCGAAACCCCGCCCGATGGCGCCTTCGGCGAAGATATCCCTTACGGCCTTCATATCTCCGCGGATTGCCGCCGCCTGGAGGTTGATGAGGCCGAGAACAAGGTCCTCCTGCTCCTGATGGACTTGCTCGCGCAGGACTTCTCTTATTCGGCCATCGTCAGCGACCTCAATGAAAAGGGCTACCGCACCCGGGCAGGAAAGCCCTGGAGTCGCGTCGCGGTCTTCAATATGATGCCGCGCCTGATCGAGGTTGGCCCCCGCATCTTCAACAGCCACGAGTGGGAACAGCGCCGGCTCAAGTTCGCCCGTCGGGTATCGCCCGAATAGCCTTTGTTACTGCGCCGTTTCCTTCTGTATCGGTCCGATCGATCCCTCGTTGTCTCCCAGCCGCGGATTGATCTGAAAGTCCCATACCGTCTGGCTGATGTCGGACTGCGACAGGATCTCGACCAGCGCATACTCGCCGATCAGCAGCGGCTGGGTCGGCGTCACCTTCAACCAGTGCTTCCCGGCTATGACCTCGATCTTCACCGGAACCGTATTCTCGTTCTGCGTGATCTCGCCGGTGCGGCTGATATGCAGCGCCCCCACCACCCGCACTGCCTGACGCTCGTCCACCCGGACCAGCGCAAATCCCGACTGCGGCGAGTGCGCCCCATGCTTACGGTTGGCCACCTCTTTGGCGTTGCCGGTGTTGACCGTCATTGCGTGCGAAACCACCTGTTCGGCATTATCCATCGCGTTCAGCGCCAGGTAGATTGCCGGATCGTTAACGTGCAGGTGAACCTTGGCGTGCGCTCCCGGCAGCTCGATGGCCGCCCGCGACCCCGCCATGGGATTCAAAACACTCAGCCCGTGGTGAGTCTTGGCGTCCACCCCCAGTTCGTTCGGTGGCAACTCCACCAGTTCCGGTGTTCCCTTGAAGGTATCCAGCACAAACACGCTGTCCTGGTCGGGAAGCTCCAGCCCCTTGGCCACCTCCGGCATCCTCGCCGTCTGCTCCGCCCGTTCCGCGGCTTCCTCCTTGTCGATGTTGGCGGCCTCCGACATCGCCGGCGACTGGCTGTTCGCCGGCTGTTCGGCATGATCGCGCTCCCACTTTCGGGTAGCCTCCCAGTCCACCAGCGCCTCCGGCAGCTCCTCCCACTCCCCGCCACGCTCCACCGAAATGTAGCGGACCCGGTCTCCGGCGATCTCGTACTTCCGCACCATCTGGTACGAGCCGTCCTTGAGAATGAGACGGTGATTTGCCTGGACTCCCGGAGTGCCGCCGTCCTTCATCGGCAGCGGCTGATGCTTCTGCGCCGGAAGCAGCGCCGCCCCTGCCGTCAACCACAACATCGCGCCCAGCACCGCTTTAGAAGACTTCATCACCCGCATCGCCCCTCCAGTTTAGACGGACTGCGCCTCCCGCCGTTGGCCCTCCCGCTCCCCAAAATCCCCCAGCCGCGTCTGAGCTCTCGTAACGGCACCCACGCGTGCCGCATCGAATCTCTGTGTATCCTTGATGTAAGAGGCGAACTTTTTGTTTAGACCACCTCAGGCAGAACGGCGGTCGGGTGACCGGCCAAAATCTCCCACCCTCGCGGTGGCGACCGTTCTTTGCCTGTTCCTGCTGGCCCTGCTTGCGGTCGTGCAGGTGGCGCATATCCACCCCCTCGAAACCGACGGCGACCACTGTCCGCTCTGTATCGTCATGCACTCGGTCGCCCCCGTCGCCGTGGCCGCGGCCGTCGTCATCCTCGTGCAGGTGGGTACTCCCGCCCTCGTCCTTGAGACCCGGGCAGCTCTTCATCCCGGACTCCCAAGCCTCTTCATACGCCCTCCGCCCTGCGCCCTCTAGCGCCTCCCGATTCTTCCCAGCTCCTATGTTCAGCGCGGCCCTCTCCGGATTCGGGGAGACCATTCGCGCATTCTCCCAGGCTGATGAATCGGAAGGCATGCACCTGAGGCGGTCGCCCTGTGTTTTCCGGTGCGGCCGGATCCCGCAACATTCAGCCACATTTCGGAGGCCCCCTCATGCCGTTCTTTCACGGCACATTTTTTCGACTTCTTTCGCTTTGTGCGGCGCTATCGGTGCCCCTATGCTCGCCCGCGGCCCAGAGCGGCAATTCCGGCCTCGTTCATGGAACCGTCACCGACTCCAGCGGCGCGGTCATCCCCGGCGCCACCGTCAAGCTCACCAACCCCGTAAGTGGCCTCAATCGCACCACCACCACCGATGGCACCGGCGGGTTCGAAATCCCCAACGTGCCCTTCAACAACTACCAGGTCTCCGTCTCCGCCTCCGGATTCGCACCCGTACAGCAAACAACCGATGTCCACTCCGTCGTCGGGACCAGTCTCAAGCTCATCCTCCAGATTGCCGCCGCCAGCCAGACCGTCACCGTCGAGGCCAACTCCTCCGGCGACCTGATTGAAAACGACCCCACCTTCCACACCGATGTTGATCGCGACCTTTTCATTAAGGTCCCCATGCAGAGCACCTCGTCGTCGCTCAGCTCCCTGGTGACCGCCACCACCCCCGGAGTCTCTTCCGACTCCAACGGCATGTTTCACGGCCTTGGCGATCATGCCGAAAACTCCTTCTCCGTCGACGGCCAGTCCATTACCGACCAGCAGAGCAAAACCTTCTCCAACCAGATCCCCTCCAACTCCATTCAATCCATCGAAGTCATCTCCGGAGCCCCGCCCGCCGAGTACGGAGGCAAGACCAGCCTGGTCATCGTCGCCACCACCCGCTCCGGCCTGGGCGTCACCAAACCCACCGGCAGCATCACCAGCTCCTACGGCTCCTTCGGTACGGCTACCGGGAGCTTCGACATGTCCTACGGTGGCAAAAACTTCGGCAACTTCATCGAGGTCGATGGCATGAACTCCGGCCGCTTCCTCGATCCGCCCGAATTCCAGGTCTTCCACGACAAGGGCAATGAAGAAAACGCCTTCGATCGCGTCGACTTCGCCCTTTCGGCAGTCGATTCAATGCACCTCGACCTGAATTACAGCCGCTCCTGGTTCCAGACCCCCAACGCCTACGACAATCTCAACGTGCAGAACGTGCTCGCGGGCGGCAACACCACCGCGCCCCTGCTCGGCACCATCGGCAACGCCGACCAGCGTTCCCAGATCGGCACCTTCAATATCTCTCCCACCTACACCCGCATCGTCAGCAATAACTCGGTCTTCAACCTCGGCGCCTTTGTCCGCAAGGACCAGTACCACTACTACCCCAGCGGCAACCCGCTCGCCGACCGTGGACCCGCCAACCTCCAGACTTCATCCATAGGCCAGTCCCGTTCGCTGATGGATGCCGGCATTCACTCCGACATTTCCTACGACCACGGCATTCACACCTTCAAGGCCGGCGCCCAGTACGACCAGACATTCCTCCGCGAAGCCGACCGTCTCGGCGTCGTAGATCCGGTCTACGCCCTTACTGCCCCTTGCACCGATGCTGACGGAAACCCGGTTGCCGGCTATTCCGACCCCGCGCAGTGCGCCCTCGGCGGCACCGTTGCCAATCCCGCCTTCAACTCCACTCTTGCCCCTTATGACCTCACCCGCGGCGGCGGCTACTACCTTTATCACGGCCGCGCCGATGTCAAAGTCCTCGGCCTCTACGTGCAGGACCAGATCAAGGCCGGCAACTTCACCTTCAACCTCGGCATTCGCGGCGACCTCTACAACGGCCTCACCATCGCCCGCCAGGCCGAACCCCGCGTCGGCGTGTCCTACAACCTCAAACGCACCGGCACCGTGCTCAGCCTCTCCTACGCCCGCAGTCTCGAGACCCCCTTCAATGAAAACCTCGTCCTCTCCAGCAATGGCTGCCAGGACGCCGTGCTCTCGCCACTGCTCTCCTGCTCCTCCGGCGTCTCCAACGCCGAGGTCCCCGGCTACCGCAACGAATTTCACGCCAGCGTTCAGCAGGGCCTGGGCAAGCACCTCATCGCCAGCGGCGAGTACATCTGGAAATACACTCACAACGCCTTCGACTTCAGCGTGCTAGGCAACACCCCCATCACCTTCCCCATCGACTGGCACAACTCCAAGATCCCCGGATTCGCCCTTCATCTCGACGTGCCCACGGTTCACGGCTTCAGCGCCTACTCCGTCATGTCGTCGGTAGCCGCCCGATTCTTCCCCCCGCAGGTAGCGGGCGCCGGCGCCACCGTCGGCCAGACCGGCTTGCCCTTCCGCATCGACCACGACGAACGCTTCAACCAGACCTCTCACCTGCAATACACCTGGTCGCGCGGAAAATACATGAGCGGCCTCTGGGGCGGGTTCAACTGGCGCTACGATTCCGGCCAGGTCGCCGGATCCGGCCCCTGCTACAACCCCCTGTCCAACGACCCCAACAGCGCCTGCGGGGATACCTCCACCACCCTCAACGGCGCCCCCGCCATCGACCTCAGCAGTCTCACCGCCGACGAGGAATCTCAGGCCGGCCTGATGTGCAATGGAGTGAGGGCCACTCCCGGCCACCCGCTCCCCGCCGTCTGCCCCGTCTCCGGCTATAAGTCAACCCTGCTCAGCATCCCCGCCCCCGGCAAGGGCGACAACGATCACAATCCCACCCGCATCGATCCCCGCAGTCTCTTCGATGTCTCCCTGGGCAAGGACAATCTCTTCCACGCCGACCGCTACAAGATGAATCTCGACGTCACCGCCGTCAACGTGACCGACAAATACGCGCTCTATAACTTCCTCTCCACCTTTAGCGGAACGCACTACGTCTCGCCTCGCGCGGTCACCGCCAAGCTCACGCTCAACTTCTAATCCTCGCCTTGATAAAGACGCCCGCCTGCGAACCGTCTCGACTCTAAGACCGTTCCTGGCGGGCCACCTTCTACTTCTCGCTGTCCAGCGCTCGCATCTGGCTGGGGTCGTAGCGCGTCCCCGCCACCGCCCCGGCCGGGACCGCGGCCTCGATGGCCGCCATTTCCTCCGCGCTCAGCTCCACGTCCAGCGCTCCCAGGCTTTCCTTCAACTGGTCCCGCCTCCTCGCCCCAATCACCGGCACAATCGAACTGCTTCGCCCCAGCACCCAAGCGATCGCCAGTTGCGAAGGCGTTACGCCGCGCGCCCCGGCCATCTCCCTGAGCTGTGCCACCAGCGCCTGGTTGCTGGCCAGATTCTCGCCCTTGAACCGGGGCAGATGATTCCGCAGGTCTCCCTTTCCACCCGGCGCAGATCCCGACAACAGACCCCGCGACAACACTCCATAAGCCGTCGTCGCTATACCCAACTCCTCCAGCGCGGGAAATATCTTTTCCTCCGGTGCCCGGCTCACCAGCGAATACTCAATCTGCAAATCCACCACCGGATGAACCGCAGCCGCCCGCCGGACTGTTTCTGCTCCCACCTCTGACAGCCCCACGTGTCTCACGTACCCCGCCTTGATCATGTCCGCGATCGCCCCCACCGTGTCCTCGATCGGAACCCGCGGGTCCAGCCGCGCCGGCCGGTAAACGTCGATGTACTCTACCCCCAGCCTCTTCAGCGAATACGCCAGCGCCGTCTTTACCGCTGCCGGCCGCGCATCATAGCCCAGCCACGATCCGTCCGGCCCCCGCTGTGCGCCAAACTTCACCGACAACACCACCTCGTCGCGCTGCAGCCGGATCGCCCGGCCTACCAGCATTTCGTTATGGCCCATGCCGTAAAAATCACCAGTGTCGATCAGGTTCACTCCCGCATCGATCGCCGCGTGAATCGTCGCCAGGCTCTCCGCCTCGTCGCTGGCGCCGTACATTCCGCTCATCCCCATGCACCCCAGGGCGATAGGGAAAACCTCGGGGCCCGTGGACCCCAGTTTGCGTGCGGGCTTGGTCGCCGTGGTCATGTGTTTCAGTCCTCCAGCCTGCATCCTAGGCTCCATTTGCGCGGACCCGCAACCGCTTCCTCGACGGCTTGCGGCGCGATGAAAACTCCGCCCGAATTACTTTCGCCATCATCCCAAAACGGATTTTTGCGTCCCTTGAGCCAGGGACAATCCCGGTTGAAACCGTGAAAGTTATACGACCCAATCACGTTTCGGGTCTTTCACGTATAAACGTTTTACAGTGCCGCAAGAGGTGCACAGGTCAGCAAAAAGGGTTTCCCTTTTCCCTCTTTCGGTTCGTTTGAAAAAGCCTTTCTCTTTCGCTTTGCAGAGGAGGCCCGGACGTACGTCGCCACCACCACCAGAAGCAGAAACAGTGAGACCGCCGATGACTTGTGAAGCGCCGCAGTATTCACATGTATCGTTGGGCATGAACAACTGTAGCCCATGAGAGTAATTCATGATCTCCCGTACCGTTCCAAAAGGGTCCTTCTAACTAACTTCAACCAGCCTCGCAAGTTACCGCTCCGCCCCACGCTGTCGTAGAGCCTGTGACGCACTTTCCTCTTTTCCTGCGGCCTCCAACTCTGCCATACTTGATTGTGCCCACCAGGTACGGCCAATCCCTACATTCCATTTCAGAGGGTGCATTCATGTCGGCAAAGTATGTCTTCGTGACGGGCGGAGTTGTGTCCAGTCTAGGCAAGGGTCTTGCCGCGGCCTCCATCGGCTGCCTGCTCGAGAGCCGCGGCCTCCGCGTCAACATGATGAAGTTCGACCCCTATCTCAACGTCGACCCCGGAACCATGTCGCCCTTTCAGCACGGGGAGGTCTTCGTCACCGATGACGGTGCTGAAACCGACCTCGATCTCGGCCACTACGAGCGCTTCACCCATGCCCCCCTCTCCCGCGACAACAACCTCACCACCGGCCGTATCTACGAACAAATCATCCTTAAAGAGCGTCGCGGCGACTACCTCGGCAAAACCGTCCAGGTCATCCCCCACGTCACCAACGAAATCAAGAACGCCATGCGCAAAGTGGCCGCCAACGGAGCCGACGTCACCATCGTTGAAATCGGCGGAACCGTCGGCGACATCGAATCCCTGCCTTTCCTCGAAGCCATCCGCCAGATGCGCCAGGAGCTCGGCCGCGAAAATACCGTCTTCGTCCACCTCACCCTCGTTCCCTGGATTGCGGCCGCCCAGGAGCTCAAGACCAAGCCGACCCAGCATTCGGTCAAGGAACTCCTCTCCATCGGCATCCAGGCCGATATCCTTATGTGCCGCTCCGACCGTCCCCTTAGTCGCGAGATGAAGCAGAAGATCGCGGCCTTCTGCAACGTCGAAGAGCGCGCCGTGATCGGCGCCACCACCGTCTCGTCCATCTACCAGGTCCCCCTCGGCTTCGCCCAGGAAGGCGTCGATACCCTCATCCTCAAGTACCTCCACAAAGAGGCGCCCGAAGCCAACCTGTCCCGCTGGAAAGACCTCATCGAACGCGTGCAGCATCCCCTCGACCAGGTCAACATCGCCATCGTCGGAAAATATGTCGAGTACGAAGACAGCTACAAGTCCCTCAAAGAAGCCCTGACCCACGGCGCTCTCGCCCGCCAGCTCAAGCTCAACGTCACATGGATCGAAGCCGAAGGCCTCGAATCCAAAACCCCCGACGACCTCAGCTACGAGGCCCAGCTCGAAGGCTTCGACGGCATCCTCGTTCCCGGCGGATTCGGCAAGCGCGGCATCGAAGGCATGCTCAATGCCATCCGCTACGCCCGCGAAAAGAAAGTGCCTTACTTTGGCATCTGCCTCGGCATGCAGACCGCCTGCATCGAGTTCGCGCGCAACGTCTGCGGCTTAAAGGACGCCAATTCCAGCGAATTCGATCCCGCCACCCAGCACCGCGTCATTTACAAGCTCCGCGAACTGCTAGGCGTCGAAGAGATGGGTGGCACCATGCGCCTCGGCGCGTGGACCTGCATCCTTCAGCCCGACTCCCTCGCCTCCAGCGCCTATGGCGGCATCACCGAAATCAGCGAACGCCACCGTCATCGGTACGAATTCAACCGCGAGTATGAAGCCCTGCTCACCGGCGGCGGCCTCCAGATCAGCGGCACCACCCCCGACTCTACCTACGTCGAGATCGTCGAGATCCCCGGCCACCCCTTCTTCCTGGGCTGCCAGTTCCACCCCGAATTCAAGTCCAAGCCCCTCGAGCCCCACCCGCTGTTCCGCGAATTCGTTCTGGCCAGCTACAAAAACCGCCTGCTTCGCCTCCAGGAAGAAGGCGCCCTCGAGCCCCAGACCATTCAGTAACCGAGAGGTTCGCGGGAGGCGGAAAGAAGCCGCAGGCGTCCGCCCGGGTCGGTGGCCGCGATCACTTGCCACGCCACCCGGAACGTTGCAGAACAATTCTGCCCGGCGTCGCACAATAGGCATGTCGGATCCGTTTACTCCCGGTCCGCGAAGCGATTGCCCATGCGGGCGGATCGGGCGCTCGAGAGGGGATGTGTTTTTTACCCCCCCCCCCCCCCCATACCCCAGGGGGGTATGGCGAGCCCCCGGCACGAGCCGATGGCGGGTAAATAAAGAGGTCCTTCCCCGACCCTCAAACGATCGGGGAAGCACAACTGACTGCGGCTGCCCTGCAGCCATGCCATGAATCCGAGCGCCCCCCGGCAGTCTAAAATCTCCCCTGTGAGTCACTCGTTTGAAATCGGCCCCGTCCAGGTTGGGGCAGGGCAGCTCTTTCTCATCGCCGGTCCCTGCGTCATCGAGTCCGAAGCCCACGTCCGCATCATGGCTGAGGCCATTCAGCGCATCGCTTCCGACCTCAAAATTCCCTACATCTTCAAGGCCAGCTACGACAAGGCCAACCGCACCAGCGTCAAGAGCTTCCGCGGCCCCGGCCTCGAGGAGGGTACCCGCATCCTCGGCCGTCTTGCCCAGGACACCGGCCTGCCCGTCCTCACCGACGTGCACGAACCGGCCCATTGCGAAATCGCCGCCCAAGCCGTCGACGTCCTCCAGATCCCCGCCTTCCTCTGCCGCCAGACCGATCTCCTCGTCGCCGCCGGCAAGACCGGCCGCGCCGTCAATATCAAGAAAGGCCAGTTCGTCGCTCCCTGGGACATGACCCACCCCGTCGAAAAAGTTCGCTCCACCGGCAACGAGCGCGTCTTCCTTACCGAGCGCGGAGCCAGCTTCGGCTACAACACCCTGGTCGTCGACTACCGCTCCCTGCCTGTCATGCGCGCCATGGCTCCGGTCGTCTTCGACGGCACCCACTCCGTCCAGCAGCCCTCCGCAGCGAACGGAGTCAGCGGCGGCCAGCCCGAATACATCCCGCTGCTGGCCCGCGCCGCCGTCGCCGCCGGCGTCGACGGCCTCTTCCTCGAAGTCCACAACGACCCCGCCCACGCCAAGTCCGACGGCGCCAACGCCCTTCACCTCAACTTGCTCAAGCCGCTCCTCGAAACCCTCCTCGCCATCCACGTTGCCGCAGCCTCGAGATAGACCGGCGAAATCTGGTTTGTGCCGGCAACGCGTCAGGCAGTAGTCTTGGCAGTTGCCAAAGGAAGACATGGACAGGCGCGCGCTTCTCTCCGGTGCTTCAGCCGTCGCTGCTTCGGCCATCTCCGCGGCCTCCACACCCGGCCGCGTTCTCGCGAACACCCTCGCCAGGACCAGCCCCGTGAGGCCCGTCGACCTCGACCTCGCGAAACATCGCTTCGGGGTCAACTACACACCTTCCCGAAACTGGTGGTTCTGCTGGAACGACTGGGACCTGTCCCCCATCCAGCGCGATCTCGACGCCATCGCTGCACTGGGCGCCGATCATCTCCGCATCATGCTGGTGTGGCCTTTCTTCCAGCCCAACCCGAAATGGGTGAGCCCCGCCCATCTCGACCGCCTCGACCAGCTCCTTGTGCAGATGGGCAATCGCAACCTCGACGCATTGGTGACCGCGTTCACAGGTCAGCTCAGCGGCTGGTATTTTCTGCCGTCCTTCAACCGTCTCTCCGACGGCTTCTACACCGACCCGATGATGTGGTCAGCCCAGGAACTCTACATCCGCGAACTGGCCCGCGTGATGGCATCGCACCCCAACGTCATCGGATTTGATTTCGGGAACGAGCTCAACACCTGCTGGAAAGCCCCGCTTCCCGCCGGCGATGCCTGGATGGCGAAGATGTTCGCGCTAATGGAAGAAGCCCTTCCTCGCCACCTCAACGTCAACGGTGTCGATCATCATCCCTGGTTCGAGACCGACACGTTCTCGCCACGCGCCCTGGCCGCCGCCCGGTTCCCGGTCATGCACTGCTATCCGTGGTGGACCGGCGCCCTCAAATATGGCGGCGCCATGGATCCGCCCAGCGTCAAACTCCTCGCCGCCATGGCTGCCCTCATCCGGGCCTACGCCGCCTCCCCGCTAAAACCCGTTTGGGCCGGCGAATTCAACACCTGCATCGAAGCCCTTCCCGAAAAAGGACAGGCCGAGTGGCTCGACAAGGCCGTCAATGCCGCCATAGCCGAAGGCGTCAGCTGGTTTACCTACTGGGACAGTCACGACGTCGACCGCAAGTTCGAATTCAACCCGCTCGAATACACCCTCGGCCTCCTCACCAACGACGGCCGCGTCAAAGATCAGGGCCGCGTCTTCAAGGAACTCGCCACCGCCCATCGCGGCAGGCCCGTCGCCTTCCCCAAGACCGCAGTCCAGGCGCCCCCGCCGAACCCGACCATCGACACCACATGGACATGGCTGCTCGATTGGATGAACTGGAAGCCGCGATCCCGCTAGCGCAGCGCGGGTCGCCATGCCCGACACCACTTCGTTGCCCAGCTTTTCCTGGCCCTCTCATTCACCACGCTTGTCTCGGCAATCGGTTCGTGACTCAGCGATGGTGATCCGCGGTGAAGTACTGCAAGAAACCAAATACAGCCATCCTCAACGGGGTTCACATCCACGGCTGATACGATTTTCGCTGTATGCATCTGTTTCCCCATCGCCATCGCCCACTCCTCCTGTGCATCACCACTGCTGCCTTCCTGGTCATCGCCAAGCTGTCTGCCGGCGCCCAGCCCGCACCTGATCATGCCCATATCGAAGAGGTCCTCAAGGGCCTCAACCGCGGCCACGCCATCCGCTCCGTCGCCGTCTCGCCGGACGGCAAGCGCATCGCCTGGATCCGCGGAGGCAGGGAAGGCGGCGACATCCTCGTGTCCCCTACCGACGACCTGGCGAAGACCTCCCGCGCCACCGCAGCCACTAACCCCGATCAGCATTGCCGGGAGGGACAGGTCACGTGGGAGCCCGACAGTAACGCGCTCGCCTTCTTCTCTGACTGCGCAAAGCCCGGCGAGCAGGATGACTTGTATCTATCCCGCCTTGACGGAACTCCCGCCCGCCGCCTCACCGCCCTCAAGGGTTATGTCAACGCCCCGGCTTTCTCTGCGGATGGGTCCAAAGTAGCTTTTCTCTATGTCGAAGGGGCCACGCGGGCCGCCGGTGCGCTTGCGGCTATGAAAGCCCCCTCCGGCGTCATCGGAGAAGATGGCGTCGAAATCCAGCGCCTCGCCACCGCCTCCGTCGATGCCACTACCCCCGCCGCCCCTACGGTCATCAGCCCGCCCGATCTACACGTGTACGAATTCGACTGGGCTCCCGACTCGAAGGCGTTGGCGTACATCGCAGCTCCCGCCCCTGGCGAGAACAACTGGTGGGTCGCCAAACTCTACACCCAGCCCATCGGCGGCTCCGCCAGAAGTATCCTTTCTCCCGCGGAAATTTCCGGACCTCTTCATGGACTGCAAATCGCTGTACCCCGCTGGTCGCCCGACGGGAAAACCATCGCCTTCATCGGCGGCCTCATGAGCGACCAGGGCTCGACCGGCGGCGATGTGTGGATCGTCTCCACCGCCGGCGGCAGCCAGCCTCGAAACCTCACCGCCGGCCGCCCCAGCTCGCCCGCCTGGTTGGAGTGGGAAGACAACGAGCACCTGTTCGTCAGCGAGCTGGCCGGCGGCAACAACCAGCTCATGCGCTTTCATCTTGGGGGCGATCGCACCGGCGACGGGCCCGTCTCCTTCGGCTCCCCCATCTTCAGCATTCCCGGCAGCGTCGGCGACGGACGCATGGCCCACAGCCTTTCGGCCACTGCGGATCACTCCATATTTGTATTCACCGCCAGCACCTTCGATCATCCCCCGGAGGTCTACGCCGCCAAGCCTGGTACGGTCATGACCTCGGGCCTCGAAGGCGTGATGCAGCTTTCCCACATCAACGCCGGCATCGAGCCCGCCTGGGGAAAAACCGAATCCCTCCACTGGAAGAGCGATTCCTTCCATGTTCAGGGTTGGCTGCTGTTCCCCCGCGACTACGACCCGGCCAAAAAATATCCCATGATCGTCGAAGTCCATGGCGGCCCCGCCGCTGCCGTGCAGTCCAGTTGGGGAGGCCGGGGCGCGCTCAGCCCCAACGCCTTTTCCGCGCTGGGCTATTTCGTCCTCCTGCCCAATCCGCGCGGCAGTTATGGTCAGGGCGAAGCCTTTACCGAGGCCAATCGCAAGGACTTCGGCTATGGAGATCTGCGCGACATCCTCGCTGGCGTCGATACCGTCCTCGCCAAATATCCCGTCGATCCCGCGCGCATCGGCCTCACTGGCTGGAGCTACGGCGGATTTATGACCATGTTCGCCGTCACCCAGACCCAGCGTTTCAAAGCCGCGGTGGCAGGAGCCGGAATTTCCGACTGGCAAAGCTACTACGGAGAAAACTCCATCGATCAGTGGATGACCCCGTATTTCGGCACTTCGGTCTACGATGATCCCGCCGTCTACGCCCGCAGTTCCGCCATCAACTTCATCAAGCAGGTAAAAACCCCCACCCTCGCGGTGGTCGGCGATCGTGATGGTGAATGCCCGGCGCCCCAGTCGTTCGAATTCTGGCATGCCCTGCGCGACCAGCATGTTCCCACCCAACTGGTGGTTTACCCCAATGAAGGTCACGGTTTCGTTGACCCCGCCCATACCCGCGACGTGATGGACCGGGCCATCGACTGGTTTGCTCGATACATGCCGTCAAAACCATAGCGGGGTCGCCGGCTTTCGATCCCCGGCTGGCGGAGTCTATCAGGTGTGGTCCCGTCGCGGGCAGATGCCCGAGCCGGGTTCCGGGCAGGTCATTGCGCCCTGATACACTTTTCTTTGGAGAACAACCTGTTTTCGCCGACTGGCAAGTGCCGCTCACTATGCCTGGACCTGCTGCGAGACCTCGGTATCCGGGGCTCAGTCAGGCGTATCGGCGATTGGAAACCAACCAATATTCTCTGACTTCGAAGAGACCGTTCCGCGGATTTTGAGGGCGGGGCGGGGAGGATTCATGCGGCGGTTTTTGACGCTTGTCTGTCTGTTATTCCTGGCCCTTCCGGCCGGAATCACCATCTCCGGTTGCTACCGTAATCCGGCCGGAAACTACTGCAACGGCCTCGGCTATGGTCTAAAGACTACCGACGTCTACGCCATCACATTGCAGCCGCAAACCACAGGCATTTCCCTGGCCTTCGGTCAAACCCGCCAGATCGCCGCACCGACTGCGGTGACCTGCAAAGGCGCCTCCGCTTCTATTTCCAGCTACACCTACGGGACCACCAACAACCAGCTGGTCGATATCTCGCCGGCCGGAAATCTCTGCGCGGGCGTCTGGAATCGCAACTCGGGTGGCGGCATTGCCGACTACACGATCTGCAACTTTCCCAAACCGATGCCTGCGAATAACGGTGGCCTCCCCTATGGGACTGCCTCCATTACCGCCGCCGCAAATTCCGTGGTCTCAAACCCCGTGACCGTCTATGTACACGCCCAGGTGAGTTCGTTATCCCTTGTGGGACCGCAACAATGCCTGTCCCAGGGCGTTACCTACTCACAGCCTCTCGACGTTCAGGCCTGCTACGCCGCTTCCAACGGGCAGCAGTACGAACTGTGCGCGCCCGCCGGAACAACCAATTACGCCTGCAGCGGTGGGGTACAGCCCGGAGTGACCCTCCCCACCTGTTCCGCGGCTATCGGTACCCTGGTCTACGCGCCCGGTACGGCCAGTGTCGCCTCCATCAACCAGGTGAACAATCAGATCACCGCCGAACAGCCCGGCACCACCGTCATCACCGCATCGGTGGCCGGTTCAGGCTCGTCGGCAGGCTACTTCTCCACCTGCCCGCCGCAAAACATCTCCATCACTCTCAATGGCGCAACTAGTGGAACGGTGACTCAGGGCACTCCCCAGAACCTGGTCACAAAGGTTACCGATACCAACGGAAACTCCATCTCCGGCCTGACCCTCGACTACCAGTCCACCAACCCCCTCGATATCACCGTCGGAGCCAGTGGCGCCGTCACCGCCAACTTCCCGGGCTCGGCATCGATCTACGCGATCTGCCAGCCGGCTACCTGCAATCCGGCGCCGATCAATGTCATCGGTCAATACGGAACCGGCTTGTCTGTCTCCAGCAATCCCGTCGATATCACGACTCCCGGCACCGCCAGTTCCTACGTCTGGTACTCCGCTCCCGGCCAGTCGCAATACTTCGTCCCTGTCGAGTTGCTGAGCGGCACCGTTGGGTCCACCGTGCGGCTCCCCTACGTGCCCAACTCGATGGTCATGGATCGCACCGGCACCAACTTGTACTTCGGTTCTTCGCACGAGTTGATGGTCTACAGCACGGCCAGCAACACCCTGAGCAGTCAAAATCCCAATGCTCCCGGGGTGGTTCTCGCAGTTGCCCCGAACGACTCCGCCATCCTGGTCAATGACCAGGTACGCCAGCTCTTTTACATCATCACCGCAACCGGAACCACCACCGCCACATTCGGCGGCCTGGGCAATGCGGCCCAATTCACTCCCGATTCCAAGACCCTCTACGTCACCGACAGCGCCAACCTCGGCAATGGCCATTCCGACACGCTCTATGTCTACAACGCCAACACCGGCTGGACCACCTATCCCCTCTCCACGTCGCTTGGCACCACCGGTCCGGAAAATCTCGCTATCACTATCCCCGGTGTGGGTGCCTACGTCAGCGGCAACCCCACCGTGGCGCACACCTGGTGCCCGTCCGGTACCCAGGGCAACTACAGCAGCCTTCTCTTCTACCCTGAAGGCGACTCTGTGCCCGTCGATACCAACGTGCTTGCAGCTACCACCGACGGTCAACACATCCTGGGAGCAGCCGTAGCCGGCGGCGGCCTGACCTTCTCCGACATCGCCGTTTCGATTCCTCCAGGAGCCTGCCCTGCCCCTACTCCAACTACCACCCCCACCGGCACCACGCTGACGCTGAACCCGCTGACCATTCCCGACACAGTTCTTGTCAACCAGCAGGCGATCCCCGGTGTAACGGCATCATCCGTCACAGGTGTGGTGACATCACCAGCGGCCGTCAATCAGGGCACAGCCGCCGCTCCGTACAGCCTGAGCTTCATCACGTACAACGGCACAGGTACGAATGCGACTCTCCCTTATTACCAGCAGGGCACGAATAACAGCACGACTCCCGGCACCTTCGGCAACGTATCGCTGACCGGCGCCTCATCTATCACAGGCCCGATAGCAGGCGCATTCAGTCCCGATAACACTTTGTTCTTTGTGTCCACCGCCGGCGACAACAAGGTCCACTACATCAGCACCACCACGCTGACCGACACGCAACAGATCAGCCCTGGCCTGCCCGCATGTACGCCCGGCTCCGATCCTGGGTGCACGCTGACCGCGCCCAACTCAGGTTCGGTACCGGCTACCGCCATTGCCGTCAAACCGCGCGCCACGACCTAGCCAATCATCTATACGCCCGACACGAGGCCGGCCACGCGCCGGCCTCAGTTTTTTAGCTCCGCTTACAACTGCACAATTCGCCGCCAGCCTTTCCTTGCGGCTGGAAGACCGCCCCAAATACGCACGATAGAATCAGACCATGATCAAGGGAATATCCTTCCTGCGACCCGCTGGAAATGCTGCAGCCTACGACCGGCTGGCGAGCTTTTTCTCCGCTCTGGGGTTCGCACCAGGACGAGGCTGGAAGGACGATACAAATCGTGGCGCGTCTTTTCTTGCGCCGATCGGAAACGTCGAATTTATCGACGGTCAAATGCCGCAGACCGCGGACATCTGCATCGAAGTGACTTCGCTCGACGCCGTCCACCAGGCTGCGACAGCATGGTTTCAGAGCCAGGGTCTCGATCCCGCAACTGCGCTTTCGGCGATTGGCGAAACCTTTTGGAAAGCCCGCCTCTTCACCGTTGCCCTCGATCCTTCGCACTCCTTCACCTTCTGGGCATGGACCGACCCACTCAGAGGCAAGCCCGTTGCCCTGGATGGCGATCTGTCCGCCGAAGGCATGCGCTTCGCCATCGTGGTCGCACGATGGAACGCCGTCATCACCGAGCGCCTGCTCGAAGGCGCGCTCGATGCTCTGCTCCGCAGCGGTGCCCGCCACGCCGATATCCAAATCGTTCGCGTTCCGGGCGCCTGGGAGATTCCAGCCGCAGCCCGCACTCTCGCGAATCTTTCCCGCGCCGGGCACGCGGGGCAGGGAGCTGTCCGCATCGATGCCATCATCACTCTCGGTTGCCTCCTTCGCGGAGAAACCGCACACTATGAAGCCATCTACAACGAAGTGGCGCGCGGCATCGGCCAATCACAGCAGGAAACCGGCATCCCGCACAGCTTCGGCGTATTGACCTGCGAAACGTTGGAGCAGGCTCTCAATCGAGCCGGCATCAAGGCCGGCAACAAGGGTTTTGAGGCCGCCGCAGCTGCCATAGAAATGGTGAGCCTGCAGCGCAAAATACTGCAAGGTGGACCCGCATGACCGCCGGGGCGCGCCGCAAGTCGCGCGAACTGGCCATGCAGATGCTCTTTCAAGCCGATATCGGCAAGCAGACTCCTGAAGAAGTGCGCTCCACGTTCTGGCGCTCCGGCGATGCGGTCGAGCCTGAAGTCCGCGGATTCGCCGAAGATCTATTCCGCGTGGCCACTCTCAATCTGGAGAAAATCGACGAACTGATCGTATTGAACTCGAAGCACTGGCGCATCGAGCGCATGCCCGCTGTGGATCGCAATCTGTTGCGTATGGCGGTAGGTGAAATGCTCGGCTTTAAATCCACCCCGTTCCCCATCGTGATCAACGAGGCGCTTGAGATCGGGCGCCGCTACTCCGCCCCGGAATCGATCAATTTTCTCAATGGCATGCTCGACTCCATCGCGCGCAGCCTTCTTCCCAAATAATTCGGCCTGACCTTTCTTCTCCATCAAAAGTTCCAGATCACCCTCCACTCTTCTCTGGATGCGGCGATGACCTGTAGCCGCTAGGGTTGGATACGGATTACAGCATGGATGCTGACGGGGCCCTGATCGGCCCCATCGAGCAGGCGACGAACCTGCCCAGATAGTGCCCCGGTGCATCTCTGCGTGACCCTGACTCGAACTCCCCCTTTGAGAGGTCAAACGTATGCGCACATCTTTCTCGCAGCCACACCCGCCCTCCGTCTACTCCCTTCACTTCAGCCTGAAGAAATACCGCCTGCTCCTCTTTCTGGTATTGATCGCCATCATCTCTTCGCCGCTTGCATCCTCGGCGCAGGGATGCATCCTGGCCCGTTCACCGGAACAGGGTCTGCCCACCGGGCAGGGCGGCACCCTCGAGCCTGGGCATTTTCAAATCACCATCGGCGAACGCCACCAGTACTCCTTCCAGCACTACGTAGGCGACGCCTACCAGGAATACCGCGCCCAACAGAAGTCGCAGGTGCAAAACCGGATCAACCTCATCACCGCGAATCTGACTTACCAGTGGACGCCGCGCATCAGCTTAGAGATCGACGCGCCATTCCTCTTTGCTTCCCGCAAAGGGCAGAGCTCGCCCATCAAGTACGCGTCGTCGGGAGTGGGCGACACCATCCTCGGCGCCAATGTCTGGATCCGCAATCCCGAACACGCCAGTCACGGCAACGCATCCGTGGGTCTGGGCGTGTTGATGCCCACCGGCAATGACGATGTGCAGAACACCGTGAACACCAACACCACCGGCACAGGGGCTCCGGTCGAGGTCACCGCACCTGTGGACTACTCCGTACAACCCGGCAACGGGGGATGGGGAATGGTGATGCAGTGGTCAGGCTATCGCCAGCTGGGCCACTCACTCGTCTTCTACACAGACGGGGACTACATCGCGACGCAGGGCGGCACCAACGGAATTCAGCGTGGCGCTACGCTCAATCCGGCCCAGCCTCTCAACAACTATGTGTCGATCTCCGATCAATACCTGCTGGAGGCCGGTGTGCTGATTCCCGTCCTCCCGGAGAAGGGCCTCTCCGCAACCTTCGGTCCCCGCGATGAAGGCGTACCCGCCAAAAATCTCTTCCCTAACAGCAACGATGGCTTCCGCCGCCCCGGCTTCGCCGTCACCCTGGGGCCGGGACTCGAATACACGCGCGGCTCCAACCTGCTCACCGCGGGCGTTTACAAGGCGGTTCATCGCGATCGCACTTCGAGCTATCCCGATTCCATCTATGGAACGCATGGTGACGCGGCCTTCGCGCAATATGTGTGGGTAGCCAGCTGGACACATCGCTTCTAAATCGCGTCAGGGCCCGGCCAGAGCGGCCGGGGCCTGTCCTGATGAACGGATGCTGGTCTTGTTGAAAGCGCCAATCGATAAAAGTTGAGACTCCAAATGAAACGTATCCTCTGTCGCGCAGCCCTGTTCGCCCTCTGCGCTCTCCCATTGGCTGCTCCCGCCAGGCAAGCGCCTAATCTCCAGCTCAAAGACGCTGCCGGCAAGTCTCACAAGATCGCCGATCTGCGCGGATCCGTGGCGGTGGTGAACTTCTGGGCGACCTGGTGCGGCCCCTGCCGTGAAGAATTGCCCATGCTCGACCGGCTTGCATCGGCATATTCAGCCAGGGGCGTGCGCTTCATCGCAATCTCTGCCGACGAAGACAGAAATCGCCCTCAACTGGAACGCTTTCTGGCCGCAAACAAACTCGGAATGGACGTTTGGACTGGGGCAAACCTTTACATGCTGGACCGCGCCGAGCTGGGCAGGGAACTGCCCGCCACCATGATTCTCGATACGGATGGAAACATCATCACGCGCGTGCTCGGCGAAGCGCGCGAGCCGGAATTGCAGTCTGTCCTCGACTGGCTTCTCGGTGGCAGGCAGGGCACCCCTCCGCCCGCCGTCTTTCATCACGAGTGAGCGCCTGTACCACGAGTGGAAACGGTGCATTCATCTCCACCGTGCATACTGGATGCCATGCGCGCCTCGACGCTCTTCCTGTCCCTCGCTGCTACCTGTGTGACCGCAACAGTTGCTTTGGCCCAGGTTCCTCCGGATACGTCCGCCGGCGGGATCACCGCCACCCTCCCTAACGGACGCGTCATTCATCCGGTCGGCAACTGGATCACGCTGGCGCCTTATCCCTTCGCGATCGCGGTGCGCTCCGACGGTCAGCAGATCGCTGTGCCCTCCATCGGTTTTCCCTTCGCGCTTAACCTCGTCGATCATCCATCCGGCGCCGACGCCACCGTGCAGCGCCTGCCCGCCAGCCACGAAAACGATCCCAACGTCGAAGCGCATGCCGGCGTGGCCTACTCCCCGGACGGCTCCCGCCTCTACGTGGCCACCGGAGACTCGGGTAGACTCCGCGTCTACCGCACCGCCGACCTGCAGCCCGATCGCACCATCCCCCTCGACGGTACGATCGGCGGCAAGGCTTCGACCGGCAGCTTCGCGGCCAGCCTCTCCATTGCGCCCGATGGCAAGACTCTCTACGTGCTCGATCAAGGCAATTGGCGCGTGGTCCTGTTCGACACCGGCACTTTGGAGCCCATCGCCCAAGTTCCCACCGGAGCTTATCCCTACGCGCTTGCCCTGTCTCCCGACGGCCATCGTCTTTACGTCACCAACACCGGCCTGTTCGAATACGTCACCATCCCCGGCGCCAGTGAAAAGGACCCGCTTCACACCGGCCTCCACTTCCCGCCCTTCGGTTATCCCTCTAAGGCAGCGCGTGAGGGCGCTGACGTTGAGGGAAGGCACATCCCCGGTCTGGGCGATGAGAATTCGGACCGCGGCAGCTCGCTTTGGACGATCAATGTCCGCGACCCCGTCCATCCTGTCGTTGCAGCGAAACTTCGCCTCGGCGCGAAGATCGCCCAACCGCATGGCGCAGTCGGAGGAGCCGCTCCGTCAGGCATCGCCGCAGTTGCCGATGCCGTCTACGTCTCGCTGGCCCATCAGGACTCAGTGGTGAAGATCAGTCCCGATGGCGTCCGCGTAATGAGTGAGGCGTCACTCTCGCCTTTCTCTGGGCCGCAATTTCAAGATGCCCAGGGCAGACCCCTGCGCGGAGTGATGCCCAGCGGACTTGCAATCCGCGACGGCCGCATCTACGTTGCAGAATCCGGCATTGACGCTGTTGGTGTCCTTGACGAAGCCACCCTTCAGGTCATCGAACACATCCCCGTAGGCTGGAATCCTTCTGCGGTATCCCTGTCTCCCGATGGCAGCACACTCTATGTCATCAACACCAAGGGCAAGGGCACTGGTCCCAACGGCGGCAAAGAGCATGACCGCAATGCCCCGTCTTACGTGGGCTCACTCGAATACGGCGGCCTGAGCGTTATCCCGCTTTCGTCCCTGCCATCCCCCGCCACCCTCACCGAAGCGGTTGTCGCTGCCAATACCGCCGCACGGTCGGGCCATGCAGCGCTCCCTCAACTCAAGCACTGTTTCCTCGTGATTCGCGAGAACCGCACGTACGACGAGGTCCTTGGCGATATAACCGGCGCGAACGGCGACCCGTCGCTGGCCCGCTATGGCATGGACGGATGGGCCGCGGAAAACAAATCCGCAACTCACCTCAAGGTCACGCCCAACTTGCATGCGCTGGCCTCTCGCTTTGCCATCAGCGACAACTTCTATGTCGACTCGGATGTATCTGCCGACGGCCATCGCTGGATCATGGGAATCAACCCAACTCCTTTCTTCAATACTGCATGGTCCTCCAACTACGGAGGCCGGCGCCACGATTCACCCACAGCCGCCCAACCTGGCCGCCGCGCCATGTTCGGGGGAGCCGATGCCCCCATGCCCGAAGATGAGCCTCAGTTCGGCTCCCTCTGGGAACACATCGCCGCCAGCGGAAAAGGCGTCCTCAACTATGGCGAAGGACTGGAGGTCGAAGGCAACGCTGAAATTGACGGCGCTGCCCCGGAAGGCCAGCGCCTCCTGCTCAATTCGCCGGTGCCGCGCCCCGTGTTTGAATTCAGCGATCGCCGCTTCCCAACCTTCAATATCGGAATCCCTGACCAGTTCCGGGCCACAGAATTCGAGCGCGATTTCCGGCGTCGCCTCGCCGCCGGCACTGTTCCCGCCCTCATCGTGATCCGGCTTCCCGACGACCACACCATGGACCCGCGTCCCGCCGATGGTTATCCCTATCGAGCCTCCTACGTGGCCGACAATGACCTCGCCCTGGGCCGCATCGTTGCTTTCCTTTCATCCACTTCCATCTGGAAAAACTCCGCCCTCTTTGTCACTGAAGATGACGCACAGGACGGTGTGGATCACGTCGATGCGCATCGCAGCATCCTCTTCGTCGCCAGTCCCTGGGTCAAGCCTGGCTTCGTTTCCCACGAACACACCAGCATGGGCTCAATCGTGCGCACGATCGATGAACTCCTCGGCCTCGGCCCGCTCAATCTGGAAGATGCCCTCGCCGGATCGATGACCAGCATCTTCGACTCAGCCGCTCACCTCGATCCGGTTCATCCCCGCCCCGCTGACCCGCGCGTCTTCGTCCCCGCACAGGCCCGGTTTGCAAAGCCCAAGACCAGGCAGGAAGCGGCCGCGCTCCGCGACGTCGACGATTCCGACGAGATCCGCAAGGAGATGGAAAAATCCGCCGGCTCCTTACGCCGTCCTAAAAAAGATGACTAAAATGTTCGCCTGGCCGCTAAAGTTATTCAAGAGACTGTAACGGAGAACATTTAGCCTTTCCCCTGTCTGACCAGAAAAGCTTTGTGGAACTGCGTGTCGACACTTGGAGTGTGTCTGGGCGCCCGAGGCAGTTTGCCGCGCGCCCACCCTGCGGGCTGAGAGCATTAAGCTGGACATCTCTGCGGCTCTGAATACCTGCAGCTGTTTGCTGACAATTCCTTGTGGTCTATCCCATCCTTCTTTGGGGCAAATGAGGTTCCTCGCATTGCAGTAATCTCGTCTCGCTGATCCGCTTCCGGCCACCCCTTTTTAGGCCCCCTCGTTCTCCCAGATTCCAATCACTTTTCTGTACCAACCTTCAGGAGGCTTTTATCCATGTCTGAACGATTTCGGAATCACTCTCTGCAAAATCTGCGTTCACGGCTTGCGGTTCTTGGCCTGCTGCTTGCATTGGCGTTGACGTGCCATGACGTTGATGCGCAGGCTACCCAGGGCTCCGTCGTCGGCACCGTGAAGGATTCCGGCGGCGCCGTTGTCGCCAACGCGGCCGTCACCCTGACCAGCATCGAGGAGGGCACTGTCCGCACCTCCACAACGAATTCCGTCGGTGACTACCGCTTCCTCGATGTAAAGGCCGGCACCTATACCGTGGGTATCCAGGCCGGCGGCTTCGATAAATGGCGCGCCGAGGGAGTCGCTCTCGCCGTCCGCCAGGAACTCCGGCTAGACGCAAAACTAGCCGTCGGCGCGGTGCAGACCGAGGTTAAAGTTACCGGCGACAACGTGAGCGCAATCCAGACCGATTCGCCCACGGTCAGCGATACCTTTACGACGGAGGACGCCGAGAGCCTTCCGGTTAACACGCGCGCCAGTTTCTCCGGCACCAGTCCCGCCGCTATCTTCGGCACCTTGCCCGGCGTGCAGCCAGATTCCTCAAACTCCCACCAGTTCTCGCTTCAGGGCGCTCTGCCTTTCGAACTCGACGTGACCGTGGACGGCGTCACCAGCAAGGACGCCACCGGCGGCAGCTTCCTCTTCGACGCGTTCCCGTCCACCGAATCCATCTCCGAAATCCGCGCTGACGGCGCGCTGGCCAACGCTGAATTCGGCAACCCTGCTCAAATCATCGTGACCACCAAGGGTGGCACTAATCTCATCCACGGATCCGGCTTCTTTTATTACCAGGACTCCGCGTTCAATGCCATTCCCTACACCTACCCAACGACCAAAACCAAGCCCACCGTTATCGGCAAAACCTTCGGCGGATCGATGGGCGGCCCGGTGTTCATCCCGCATCTCTACAACGGACACAACAGAAGCTTCTTCTTCGGCGCCTATGAAGGTTGGCGGCATCCCGCCCAGGAGACGCAGTTTGAAGTTGTCCCCAGCACGCTGATGAAGCAGGGCGACTTTTCCAACTACAATTCCTCTTCGTTCACCGCCCTGAACAACCCCTTCACCGGCACACCCTATGCCGGCAATAAGATTCCCTCCGGCATCAGCCAGATCGCGATGAACACGCTGAAGCAGTTCTACCCCGATCCGAATATCGGCAATCCTGCCGATTACACCGACGACGGCGTGCCCAACTACCAAGCCAACGTCAACGCCGATGGCCGATCCAACCAGTTCGACGTGCGCGGCGACCAGTACTTCGGCTCCAATCAGAAATTCCTTCTGTGGGGAAAGTTCACCTGGAAAAACTTCCCCATCAACCGTCCCGAGATCCTCCTCGTCCCCTCGCAGCAGGACACCAATCAGAACCGCTCGCTGAAAGTAGACACTAACTGGAGCATCTCTCCCCACCTGATCAACGAAGGCGGATTCGGCTTTACCCGATTCACATCCGGCTCGACCGACAGCTTCGACGGCAAAACGTGGACCTCTCAACAAGGCTGGCAGGGATTGCAGAACCTGTTCTACAACGGCATCCCCGAAATGGACTTCGGCCGTATCCAGAGCCTCTATGCCGATCGCCTTACCGGTCTAAACAGGTCGCTCACCGAGGACTACACTGACACCCTGATCTGGAACAAGGGCAATCACACCATGAAGTATGGACTCGATATCCAGAACCTCGAGGCCATCACTCCCCTCGGCTTCAATGGTTCGGATAACTATGGCACGTACTACTTCAACACCAAGGGCAGTATCGGTCTGTTCACGGGTGTTGACTTCGCCGACTTCCTGCTGGGTATTCCCGACGCCAGCTTCTACGATGTGGTTCGCCAGGACAACGACGGACTATCCAAGCATTACGCCTTCTTCGGCCAGGACGAGTGGCGCGTGAGCAACCGGCTCACCCTCTCCTACGGCCTCCGTTACGAATTGCATCCCGGCTACTTTGACAAGTACGGCGACATTGGCAACTTCGATCCGAATACCCCCCTTACCGGCCGCGTCATCTATCCCCAGGGAAAACAGTCCCTGCTGGCGCAATCCTATCTCGCCTCAGCCAATGCATGCGACCCCGATGGCGTCACCCAGACCAACAACTCGGTCGTGAACGGCGCGCCCTGCACGCCCGTGCTGGGCAACTCCGACGCGCACTTTCCCGCTGGCCTGAAAAAGGTGCCGCACACCCGCTTCATGCCGCGCTTCGGCTTTGCGTATCGCCCCTTCGCCGATGACAAGTGGGCCGTGCGCGGCGGCGTTGGCCTCTATCAGATCAACATGCTGGGTTCCAGCTTCTACTCCCTCACCGGCACCGTGCAGGCGCAGACCGAGGCCTTCACCAATTCCTATGACCCGGCCACGCACGCCATCGGTTTCCAGTGGCCGCAGATCTACTCCGGATCAGGAACCTCCGGCGGCACGACCAACTACGGCCAGGACTACTTCGGCACCGCCAACAGCGTGAACTGGAAAGATCCTTACACCGAGCAGTGGTCCCTTACCGTCGATCACGATTTCGGCTCCGGATACGCCGGCCGCCTCTCCTACATCGGCTCCGTCACTCACCAGCTGGTATGGGCTCCGGATGAGAACACCCTGCCGTTCTCCAGCACCGTATCCGCCTTCAACCAGCCCTTTTCAGCTCGCCGGTTTCCCAACTGGGGGCGCATTAACACCCGTGCGACCGGCGCCAACTCCAACTACAACTCCTTCGAAGCCGAGGGCGCGCATCGCTTGCAGGACGGCCTTGAGTTCCATTCCACTTTTATCTGGGCTAATGCCCTCGCCGACAACCAGGGCCCGGCCAACGTTGGATTCGGCGGGGAAGGCGGCGGCAATCGCGCTTCCTCCATCCTGAGCCGCCGCGCCGACTACGGCCGTGTATATGGAACCCGCAGGTTGCGCTGGAACACCACGGCACTCTACGACCTCCCCGTCGGACGCGGAAAAATGTTCGGTGGCAGTATGAACCGGATCGCCAACAGCGTCGTCGGCGGCTGGCGCCTCTCCGCCATTCTCACCACCCAGACCGGCGCCTACATAACGCCTTACTTTCCCAGCGGCCAGGAAGATCCTTCCGGAACCGGCTCCGGCTTGACCACCACTGCCGCCGGGTGGGATCCAAGCCACCGCAACCAGTACGCGGATCACGTTCCGGGAGCCAGCATCAACCCAACCGGAAAAGGCCGCCTCAACTGGATCAACTCAGGTGCTTTCGCCTGCCCCGGCGACCCCACCTGGACCGTCGGCAACCCTTGCCTTACCGGCAGCGGCTCAGGGCCTCACCCGCTTCCCATCGGCCGCTTCGGCAATGCCCCTAACGGAACTGTGCAGGGCCCTGGCCTCTTCAACTTGTCATCAGGCATCAACAAGACTTTCGCCATTACTGAACGCATCGGCCTCAAGGCGGAAGCCACTTTCACCAACGTCCTCAACCACACCAACCTGGGCGACCCAAGTACCGATCTCAGCAGTTCGAACTTCGGCACCGTTCAGAGCAGCATCGGCGCTGATTTCGGAGGAGCGCGGACGGGGCAGGTTTCAGTGCGCCTGGATTTCTGACGCAGCTTCCCACAGAGAACAAATGGGCGCGGGACCTTCCTGGTCCGCGCCCATTGTTCTTGTGGGCAAGCACCCTCTCGCGCCATTTAGATCCGCTTTCAAATATGCAATGCCATACCGTTTACAACTCCTGCACCACAACCCGCGTCTCAATCCGAAGAAGGTATGGCAGACGCAAATCCAGCCTGAGGGGCGCCTGTCCACCTTTCGCCGGTCTCAAACCCGGTAATCTGTTTGCGACTGGCCGGGAGACTTTGATACGCTCAGGCATTCTTCGGGCTCAGCGAAAGGAGAGTTTCGTCATGACAGAGGATACTCGGATTAATGGTTTTGCATGGTTTCTTGCAGGGTTGGGTGTAGGCGCTCTCGCGGGCATTCTTTACGCTCCCAAGAGCGGGCGTGAAACCCGCGACGATCTTGCCAACAGCGCACGCGAGGGTTCCGAATACCTCCGCAACCGTGGTAAGCAGGTCGCTGATCAGGTTGGCACCATCGTGGATCGGAGCAAGGACCAGGTTGGCGAGTATGTCGACCGTGGCCGCGAAGTAGTTGATCGTGGACGCGCACAGTGGGAAGACTTCGTCGAGCGGGGCAAGAGCCTCGTCGGCGATCAGCAGGCACGTGTTTCGGCTGCAGTTGACGCCGGCCGTCAGGCGTACAAAACTAATTCCGCCCCGACCACGGCTACCGGCGGACCCGGAACCATGGGCTCCCCCACAGCCGCTAACGCTGGAAATACCACTTCCGGTTCCTGATCGAAAGGCCCGGTCACCGAAACCTTGGCGACCGATCCCAACCTAACGTGAGTCACGTCCCGAGGCATCGCTCGGCGACATCTAATGGCTTCAGTCATCGGGCCGGGGTTCTCGAGTTCTGACATGCGTGCATGCCAGGGCTGGCCCCGGCCGTTTCACTTCCGTGAGCAGCATGCTCACCAGTCTTCGTGCCCAGGAAAGACATGAACAATTCAAATCTGGAACTTTTGTTGACCATCTTCGTCGCCCTCACAGGTCTGGCCGTGCTCATGCAAGCCCTGGTCCTGCTGGGTATCTTTCTCACCGCGCGTAAGGCGCTGACGTTTGTCACTGGCCAGGCCGAAGAATATCGCGCCAAAATCAACCCCTTGATCGAAAGCGGCAACAAGCTTGTCGAAACTGGCAAAGATCTGGTCACCGCCACCACTGGCGTGGTCAAAAAACTCGAACCTCAACTCGAAGCTGCTGCGAATGATCTTTCCGACATAACCCATTCTCTTCGCGAGCAGACCCATCGTCTTCAGGCTCAAACTGACCAGATTGCCTCCAAGGTTCGCAGCCAGGCGGACCGGGTGGACGATATGACTACTTCCGTCCTCAACGGAGTGGACCGCGCGGGCAGGTTCCTTAATGAAGCCGTCAGCGTCCCCCTCCGTCAGGTGAACGGCGTGGTTGCCGCCGCCAAGGCAGTCGTTGAAACGCTTCGTACCCCTCCGCCCCCGCGCGCTCATCGAGTGAATCAGGAAGCTCCCGTCGACGAGAAAGACCTGTTCGTGTAGCGTCTCTCCAGTCGGTTACTCTGATCGCGGGAGGATTCCCGATGGTTCGTTCAGCACTGGCGGCTGTGTTAGCCGTTTCCTGCTTGCACCTCTCTGCCCAGCCGACCTCAAAAAGCTCGCTCCTCGTACTGTCCAAGCACGACCATACTCTCGCGATCGTCGATCCTGCTGATCTACGGGTGATCGCTCGCGTTCCGGTCGGGGATGATCCCCATGAGGTGATCGCCTCCTCCGACGGCCGTACCGCATATGTCTCCAACTATGGATTCGGCGCATTTCACACCCTGACCGTCATCGACCTGGTGGCTCATCAGCCCAAGGAGACCATCGACCTCGGCGCTTTGCGCGGGCCCCACGGGCTCGACTTTGTGCAGGGCAAGGTCTGGTTTACAGCCGAAGCCGCCAAAGCCATCGGCAGCTACGATCCAGCCACCCAAAAAATCGATTGGATCATGGGGACAGGCCAGAATCGCACCCACATGATCTACGTCTATCCCGACACCAGGCGAATCGTTACAACCAACGTGAACTCCGCCACTGTAACCATCCTCGATAAGATCGAAGGCCAAGCGGGTGGTCCTCCTCCCCCTCCCCCGCCCGGAGCCCCAGGCGGAGCGCAATGGCAGGGAGCAGGTGTGCCGCCACCAACAGGCGGCGGGGGTCCGCCTCGTATGCCCGGACCGCCCGGCGGCGATTGGAACGAGACCGTCATCCCCGTTGGCCGCGGGTCGGAGGGATTCGATATCACTCCCGATCACAAGCAGGCCTGGGTCGCCAATGCCTGGGAAGGAACCATCTCCGTCATCGATCTCGACGCCAAGAAAGTGTCGGCGACCCTGGAGGCCAACGCGCGCGGAGCGAACCGGCTTAAGTTCACGCCCGACGGAACCACGGCCCTCGTCTCAGCCGGCCCCGACCTCGTCATCATCGATGTCGCCAGTAAAAAAGAAAAGAAGCGCATCCCCATAGGCCATGGTTCCGGAGGCGTGCTGGTTCAACCCGACGGGACACGCGCTTACGTGGCCTGCTCCGGCGATGACTACGTTATCGTTCTCGATCTCAAGAGCATGGAAATTGTGGGCAAGATAATGGCCGGAGGGAATCCGGATGGCCTGGCCTGGTCCGTCCAGAATTAACCCTCCACAGCATGAAATGGAAAGGGCCGTCACCGGAGGTGGCGGCCCTTCGTTTAGTTTCCTTGAGAATTACTGCTGCTCGAACTCAATCACCTCGATTGAGAACGGCGGCATCGTGTGGTCGAAATGACTGCTGACGTGGACCGTGCTCTCCGCCGGCACAATGGTCTCCGGGTGGTCGATGGAATTCGTCGCCTGCGTATCGTGCGCCTTGAGCGTGACCAGCTTCGCATTCGCGCTCACCTTTGCCCCCTGTAACTCCAAAGTCACCGGCTGCGGCGTGGAGAGCCCGTTCACCATCTTGAGGTACATCCGCTTTTTCGATGCACTGCCGGTGATCGAGTAGAAGAACTTCGGCCCCGCCCCCTCCACCTTCGAGGCCAGCGTGTGATCGCCGAAATACTGTGCAAACATCACTTGCGCGTAGTAGCTCGGCGAACCATAGCTCTTCATCGCGTCGTACCCGATCAGGTCGCTCTCCCACTGCATCCCGCCCGGGTTCACATTCACCAGCAATGGCGCATAAGCCGCCATGACGATGATGTCGCTATTGCGCTCCATCCCCGTCATCCATGCCGCGTCGCCCAGCGCCGCGCCCATGTTTGGTGTAGGCGTGCCCTCGCGCGTAGCCCACTCCCCTACAAAGATCTTCGGTCCGTTGCGGTCCATCTTGTCATAGTGATTTGCGTCATGGAAATTCTGTGTCGCACGTACATAGAAGTGCTCGTCCAGAACGTCCGGCTTCATGCTTGTAATCGGCGCCGTCGCGATCAACTGCAACTCCGGATACTTCGCCTTGATCGCTTTGTAGAACTGCGCATACCGACCGTCGTAGCTCCCAGACTGATCGAACTGATCTTCGTTGCCGATCTCCACGTAAGTCAGTTTGAATGGCTCCGGGTGCCCGTTCTTTGCACGCACAGCTCCCCACTTCGTATCCGTGCCGCCACTGACATATTCGATTTCGTCAAGGGCATCCTGCACATACGGCTCCAGCGCTGAACCCGGATCCACGTGTTCGTGAAGCAATGAATATCCGGCGTAAACAGCCAGCACCGGCTGCATCTTCAGGTCCTCGCACCACTCCAGAAACTCGAGCAAGCCCATGCCATCCGACGATTGATAACGCCACGGGCTCGGATGTGTCGGCCGGTCAACCCACGGTCCGATTGTCTTCTTCCACTCGAACCGGTCGGCGATATGATCTCCCTCCAGGTAGTTCCCACCGGGGAATCGCAAAAACGCTGGATGCATCGCTGCGAGCTTTTCCATCAGGTCGGTGCGAAATCCATTGGTCCGGTTATGATAAGTGGGCGGGAAAACCGAAACCAGGTCCAGCCAAAGCGTTCCGGGGTGGGCCACCGTCACATTCAGGTGATACCCCGCGGAAGCGGTCACCGCACCCGTCTTCAACGTGAAAGAGTACTGCTTCCACTCCGATCCCAGTCCAGACACAGAAGCACTCGCCGCCGCCCTGCCCGTTTCGTTTGCGACCAGGCTCACGGTCACGGGCCCGATATCGGCCCCACTCGCCTTGCCATAGAGCGAGCCTTTGTATTCGGTGTTAGGCCGGACCGGCATGCCCCAGTAGCCGACGTTCAGGATGCCGGCTTCATTCCCGGGACTCGCCTTCTCCACCTCGACGCGAACGCTCGAACCCAGCGCCTGGCTCGGTCCATCCTGCTTATCCACCGCCATCGTGGCCTGGGCATTCCCGTTTTCCACCAGGTACCAGTCCAGCAGCCCGCTCCAGTCCGCGCGAAAGGTCCGATTCCGAACCATCTCCGCATAGAGGCCGCCATCGTACGAGAAATTGATTTCTTCGGTCATCAGGCCGTAAAGCATCGGGCTGACCGCCGCGGTAGGCTGATCTGCGTGAATGGTGAGCGTTGCAGGCTGTGCCTGCGCGATTGCGAGTGTAGTGCACACAACCAGGGTCGCGGCCGTCACAACGCGAGCAAACGTTTTCTTAAACATCCCTTTTTTCTCCCGCTTCAGGTGCCGCGCCAGTATATATCCCACCCTCCCACACTGAAAAACTTCCTCCGCCCCCTTCCATCTGCGCCTCTTCTCCCCGACTGTTGGTAGATTGAATTGAGCGGTCGTGAGAAACCGCTTGCGATGGATGTGGCAAATTGAATCCCCTCGGGCAGCCTGAGCCCCAATTCGAACTCCCAGCCCGATCAGAGCGCGATCCACTCTTCGGCTCGGGCGAGATGTCTGATCGCACCCGCAGCTACGACTGGGCTGCTACCTCGCTGGGGACTCTCGGTCTGTGGCCTGATAATCTCCTCGCCGTTCTAAATACTGTCCTCGCCAATCCGCTGCCCATGTTTCTTCTCTGGGGCGATGATCTCATTCAGCTTTATAACGACGGTGCCATTCCCGTGCTCGGTCCCGATAAGCACCCGCAGGCCCTCGGCCAGCCTGCCGCTGAATGCTGGGCCGAAATCTGGCTCACCACAGGGCCTCAGATTAATGATGCAAAGCAGGGCCGGCCCTGCCGCAACGACGACCAGTTCACCCCCATCTACCGCCATGGCAAAATCGAAGAAGCATGGTTCACTTTCAGTTACAGTCCCGTTCCTGATACGACCGGCGGCGTGTCCGGTGTCCTGGTCACCTTCATCGAAACCACGGGACGCGTCCTCATGGAACGCGCCCAGCAGGCAGAACGCGCCCGCCTTCTCGCCTTGTTTCAGCAATCGCCCGCCTTCTTCGCCGTACTACGCGGACCCAATCACGTCTTCGAAATGGTAAATCCGCCCTACTTGCGCCTTGTGGGCGGACGCGATGTCCTTGGCCGATCCGTGGCCGAGGCCATTCCCGAAGCCGTGCAACAAGGCTTCGTCGCAGTGCTCGACTCCGTCTACACCACCGGAGAACCCTTCTTTGGCTACAGCATCCTCTTCACGGTCACCCGCGAGGATTCGCTCGGCAGCGAGGACCTTTACCTCGATTTCGTCTATCAACCGCTCCGCGAATCCGAAGGATTGATCTACGGGATCCTCGTCCTTGGTGTCGACATCACCGATCGCAAAAGAGCCACCGATGCTTTGCTTGAGAGCGAGCGCTCCGCCGCCAACATCCTCAGAAGCATCACGGACGGTTTTCAACTGCTCGATTCCGAAGGACGATTCCTTCAGTTCAATGACGTCGCTCGCCAGGTCTACCAGGCGCAGGGGATCGACCCGGACGCGCTGCTGGGCAAGCAAATCCTAACCGCGCTTCCAGGCCTGCTCGACCATCAAGGTGGAGATGCGATCCTCCGCGCGCTCCATCACCGCCAGGCGACCCAGTCCGAGATCCACTACACCCCGTGGGGGAAGTGGTTCAACGTGCGCCACTATCCCACCCCGGATGGCGGCATCGCCACGTTCTTTCAGGACATCACCGAGTCCAAGCGCACCGAAGCGCTTCTCCGCGATCAACGCGAGCGCTTCGAATTTGCCACGGACGCGTCTCAGATCGGCTACTGGTTCTGCGACCTGCCCTTCGACAAACTCATCTGGGATGCTCGCGTCAAAGAGCATTTCTGGCTTTCGTCCGATGCCGGCGTCGACATCGCGCTGTTCTACCAGCTCTTGCACCCCGAAGATCGCGAGCGCACCCGCCTGGCCATAGAAGAGTCGATCCAGAACCACACCAGGTACGACATCGAGTACCGCACCGTCTCTCCATCAGGCCGGGAAAAATGGATCCGGGCGATCGGAAGGACCGCCTACGATGACTCCGGAAAGCCGCTGCGGTTCGATGGTGTCACCCAGGACGTCACCGCCCTTAAGAACACACAGGGCGATCTCGATGCCGAACGCCGGCGCCTCACCGCGGTCTTCGAAAATGGACCCGGGCTGGTTTTCACCGAGGCAGACGGAACCGTAGTCCGCGGCAACGCCCAAGCCGAACGCACCCTCGGCCGCTCGCTTACCGCCGCAACGCGTCAAACCTACCGTGAGTGGGTGGCTTTCCATGCCGACGGCCGCCGCCTCGACCCCGCTGACCATCCCCTCGCCCGGGCCCTTGCCGAGGGCGGCATTCACCGCGGGGAATATATCTATCAGCGCGAAGATGGTTCCCGCCTGTGGGTCGAATTTACCGGCGCGCGCATCGTCGACTCATCCGGTTTCACCACCGGGGCCGTGCTGGCAATCGCCGACATCGACGGACGCAAGCGCGCCGAGGAGGCCCTCATCCGCAGCGAGAAACTTGCGGTCGTCGGTCGCCTCGCCGCCACCATCTCGCACGAGATCAACAACCCCCTCGAGGCGGTCACCAATCTGCTCTTCCTCATCCAGCAAAACGCAACCGATCCGGTGACCCAAGAGTTCAGCCGTTCTGCCCAGGAAGAACTCGCGCGCGTCTCCCACATCGTCACCCACACCCTGCGCTTCAATCGCCAGCCCCACGGCGCCATGCGGGAAAAAATATCTGACCTGGTCGAATCCTCCGTGGCCATCTACGAAGGAAGATTGCGCAACTCCGCTATCGAGATTCGCCGCGACTACGCCGACTCCGACCGGATTCTTTGCTTCGGCTCCGAACTCCGCCAGGTGTTTGCCAACCTCATCGGCAACTCCTTCGACGCCACCAAGCGGGGAGGCGCACTGGTGCTGCGCACCCGCGATCAGACCGGCTGGCAAACCGGCCGTTCAGGGGTGAGGGTAACAATTGCTGACACCGGACACGGCATCGATGATCAGACTCGCCGTCGCCTCTTCGAGCCCTTCTTCACCACCAAAGGGGATCAGGGTACCGGCCTCGGCCTCTGGGTCAGCCGCGAAATCCTGACCAAGCATCAGGCTTCGATCCGCATCCGCAGCAGCCAGGCCCCGGGACGCAGCGGCACGACTTTCTCCATCTGGCTGCCGGTTGAAATCAACTTGGCAGACGCAGTTTTAGCGCGTCGAGGGTCCCTGTCGCTCAATCCGTAGACCAGGAGCGGCGCTCATTCCGCGCCGCCTCTTGGGCTTAACTCGATCTTCCCGTCACGGCATCATCAACCGGTACGCATATCCGTCCCGGAACACCACTGCCGAGCGCATGGGCGCCCACATCGGAGGTGCCATCCTCGGGGCGTAGACATACATCGGTGGCGCCGGCACATACATCGGAGGCGGAGTTACATATACCGGCTGCGGAGCGACATACACCGGTGGCGGCGTCACATACATCGGTTGCGGCGCCGCGTAACTCTGCTGCGGAGGATATTGCGGTTGTTGATATTGCGGCTGCTCATACTGCGGCTGTTGATACTGCTGCTGCTGTGGCATGTTATCCGCCATGTTAGGAGCCGGAGCCTGCTCCTGCGGAGGCTGCGGTGGCTCGGCCTCAGCCGTCGGACGGCGCACCAGCCCGGAGGGATCGCGATCAAAGTCCTGGCCCTCCGGCACGCGCAGGTCATCCATCACCTTGAGGGTCACCCGGGTCTCTTCCTTCAATGTCGGTCTCGGTCCGCGCCGCGGAAGATTGATCAGGTCGATGGGCCACAGGATCGGAATCATCCATTCCACCGTATCGCGGACCGGATGGCCCTTGCCCTGGATGCGCCCCTGCCTGTCGATTGAATACCCAGGTACGTCAACAACCCGTGCTTCGATGGGATACTCACGCTCCGATCCGACCACCAGCCGATCAAATCGCAACTCCATCCAGCCCTTTCCTACAAAGTGACCCGGATCGCGAAAGTCTTCGAACCTTCCCACCAGGTAGCTGTCATAGGGAAGCACCGAACGCCCCACTCTCTCCGCATGGCTCACACGGCATAGAACAGGGTCGCCGATCGCCATCGTGCGCGACGATATCTTCGGCTCCGACAACGTGCACTTCATCAGCGCCCCGGCCGGAATCAGCTGATCGGCAGATGCACAGACGGGTATTGCCAGCAGAATAGAAAGAGCAAGCTTGGTGCCCTTCATAACGGTCCTCCAGGTAAGCCGGCGCCCTTGCGAGTGCCGCAGTTGCCTTGCATCGGTTGTGCCTTGACCACCCGAACATGCAGAGGGACCTGGAGAATTACCGCAGCGGACTATCTGGACATAGCTGTAGCCTTGCTCTCGATCTTGGGTCGAACGGGCGGTATCAAGGGAGCGGAATTTCGGCGTTCAAACCCCTCGACCCGAAAGCGTAAGCAAAGTTGCGCGAAAAAAACTCTGGGGTCTAAAAAATTCCTACCACGTCCCCTGCTTGCCTCCGTACCACCACTCCAGGCCGAGCCCCGCCGTGTCCTGGTGCGTCGACACCGAAGACGGATGGTCGGTGATGAAGTAGCGCTGATTGCTCCAGTCCCGCCGATATTCAAAAAGGGCGGTGAACCCTTCCCCAAGATTGCGCCGATACGTAACCGTGGTCTCCTTCAACGCTTGCGTAGCATTGCTGAACAACCCGCCCCGATCCGACAGGTATTCCGCCCTCGCCGCCAACGCCGCGCGCGGCGTCAACTGGTACTGCAGGTAAGCCGCTCCTCCGTCTGCATGCGCAGGAGCCGCTGATTCACCCGGGCCGGCATTAGCCCACTCCCGTTCGATCACGTAATCGGCTTCGCCCGCCACCGTCAGCTTCGGTGTCGCATTCCACGTCGCATAGCTGTCGAAGATATGAAGCTTTCCATTGGGGGCCGGAGACAGCGGCGCAAAGCATAGCCCCGGCTGCAGCGGAACCGTGCAACCGGTCGCGGCCACCGTATCCGCATGTTCCTGCCCGACGTAGTAGTTGACCGTCCAGTTCACTGATCTGGCGGGCTGCAGCGCCAGTCCAAACAACTCATCCTTGAACCCTTTGGTCGGCTCCGACTGGTTAGTCCCATTCACGATCCAGTAATTCACGCCCACCTTGCTGTTCACGTTGTAGTGCAGCCGTGCGCCCGCGTGATAAAACGGCAGGAAGTAAAAATAAAAGGAGCGCGAGTAATTCATCTGGTCCTTGGTGTAATTGCCCTCAATGCCCAGCGAACTCGCCCATTTTCCAAAGTCCACGGTCAGTCCGCTTCCGAGCGGCGCAACATACGTTCCGTAAGCCTGGAAAATATTGCGGTACACGTCCGGCCGCGGCTCATTCACGGGATTGCCCTGCACCGTATCGGTGGCCTGACCGAATTGCAGATCGAGCCGCACGCCATACCTGCGTCCTGCCTGCGCATCCGGATCCAGCGCCAGGATCAGTCCCGTCTGGTTGATGCTGAACGTCCGGCTCAGCACGTCGTATGCACGCAGATCGTTGACCCGCCCCGTAGGATTGTTGAAGTTGTTTTCGAAATACCCGTCGAAGTAATAATTTAAGGTCGCTCCGCCGGGCAACGTTGCCGGCACCTGTGCAGCTGTTGGAGCACTCTGTGCAACCCCTGATGCTGCCTGCAGCGGTGACCCTTCAGCATGCGCACTCGGGGTTGAAGCGGGAAGGGAAGTCGACTCGCGCAGTTCCGCCGCAGCCGTTACCATTCTCGCCGCGTCCGCTGCCGCCGCCCCTTCACTTCCCGGCAATCCCGTCCGCTTCTCGCGCCTTTGCTCCAGCGTCGCCATCCGGTTCTGAAGTTCCGCGACTATTCCGCGCAGCTCCTGGACCTCGGATCGCAACTGATCCACGTTCCCGCCGGTCGCCTGCGCCCTTGCCGGACAATGTGTCAATAGTGCCAGGCCAAGCCACACCCAGCAGTGCATCTTTCTCAAGCCGATCGAGCGATTCATCCCAACCTCCGAAATGCCTCAGACAGCCTATGCCCTGCCGTGTAAGGATTTCGAAAGGAACGCCTCGCAATCAGACGCGTGCTGACCATCCCGCGCGCAACAGGGCCGCCCTGTTTGGCGCAGAACTTTTCGCCTCAACACGGTCAGTTGAGATGAGTTGCCTTTGTATGGGGATGGACGATAAGTGTGCTGCGGGTTTAGCGGATCCAGCCGCCGCCGACCACTTCATCGCCGTCGTAGAAGACTGCCGACTGGCCCGGCGTAACCGCCCGCTGCGCCTCGTCGAATGTGGCCACGACCTCGCCCCCAGGAGCCGGCTCCAGCAGGGCCCATGCCGGCTCGTGCCGGTGCCGGATCTTGATCTTTACCCGCATCGGGTCAGTCAGCCCGGGAATGCTGATCCAGTTCACACGGTTCGCGCGCAGAGTGTGTGTCGCGAGCTCCGCATCTGCTCCAACCGTCACCCGATGGCTGGCCGGATCGATTTGCAGCACGTACAGCGGCGACGGCGAAGCTACGCCCAGCCCCTTCCGCTGTCCCACCGTGAACCCCGAAATGCTCTCGTGACGGCCCAGCACTTCGCCGTTTGACGCAACCAGTTCCCCCGCCGTGTCCGGCATCGTTCGTCCCTGCTCTTCCAGGTACGCCGTTAGGAACTGCTTGTAGTCTCCTCCAGGAATGAAGCAGATTTCCTGCGAATCCGGCTTCTGCGCCAGCGCCAGGCCATGCTGCCTGGCGACCTCGCGCACCTCCGGCTTGGTCATGTGCCCCAGCGGAAACAACGTGTGCGCCAGCTGCTCCTGCGTCAGCCCAAACAGGAAGTAGGTTTGATCTTTGGCCAAATCGGCCGGCCGCTTCAAAATCCATCGCCCGCGTCGCGCGTCGTATTCGTTGATCGCATAGTGCCCGGTGGCAATCCGGCTGGCACCAATCGAGCGCGCCGTCTTCAGCAGCTGATCGAATTTAAGATGGTTGTTGCACAGAGAGCAGGGAATCGGCGTCCGTCCCGCCAGGTATTCATCGACAAACGGCCGCACCACGTCCTGCTCAAACCGCTCTTCCTGGTTCACGACGTAATACGGGATCTCAAGATGTTCCGCCACTCGCCGCGCATCGTACACATCGTCCAGCGAACAGCAGCGGCCCGCCTTCGGCGCCTCTGGGATACCATGCTTGCCCGCCAGCCGGGTTTGATCCCAGAGATGTAACGTAAGGCCAACAACCGAAACACCCTCGCTCCCGGCTCCGTTGCGCGCCAGCATCGCTGCTACGGTCGAGGAATCCACTCCTCCCGACATGGCGACTGCGATTGTTTCGTTGTTCGGCATGTTCTCCATTCGAAGTCAATGAGCGGAAGCCGCGCAGCGCTAAACGAAGCTTCAATCCCTGTTGTTAGCCGCATCTGCGGGATAGCTCGGGCGCTCGGCCCCGGATGCTTCTACCCCAGCGTTCCCGCTTCCACTGGCGATATCGCCCTCAGCCGCATCACCGCCTCCGGCACCACCGCCAGCACATAATCCACATCGGCCTGGGTCGCCGTTTTCAGCAGGCTGAACCGCAGACTTGCCCGCGCCCTAGTTTTGTCCAGGCCCATGGCCATCAGCACATGGCTCGGCTCCGTCGCGCCAGAATGACACGCCGATCCGCCCGAAACCGCTACCCCCTTCAGGTCCAGCGCGATCACCAGCGCTTCGCCCTCCAGCTGGTCAAACCAGATATTCGTCGTGTTCGCTGCCCGCTCTACCGGCTTGCCGTCTGCGGCCACTCCGTTAACTCCAGTGCCAGTCAACTTCAGCAGTTCCGACTCCAGCCGGTAACGGAGTCCGGCCAATCGATCGATCGTGCCGTCTTCCAGGCTGTGCATGGCCAGTTCGGCCGCTTTCCCCAGGCCCACAATGCCCGCAACGTTCTCGGTGCCCGCGCGGCGCCGGCGTTCGTGGCTTCCACCTACCAACTGCGACTCCAGCGGAGTTCCACGCCGCACAAACATCGCTCCCACGCCCTTCGGCCCGTGCATTTTGTGCGCGCTGATCGACAGCAGGTGGCACCCGAACTTGCGCACGTCAAACCGCACCTTGCCCGCGCCCTGCACCGCGTCGATATGAAAAAACACACCGGTATCCGCCGCGATCCGGCCGATCTCTTCCACCGGTTGCAGCACGCCGGTCTCATTGTTGGCCAGCATCACGCTGATCAGCCGCGTCTCGGGACGGATGGCCCGCAAAATGTCCATCGGATCGATCAGGCCGCTCGGCTGCGGCGCCACCAGCGTCGTCTCCACGCCGCGATGCGCCATGCGCTTGGCCGCTTCCAGAATCGCGGAGTGCTCAATCGACGTGGTGATGAAGTGATCCCCGGGATGCAGCAGACCGAAAATAGCGGTATTATCGCCCTCCGTCCCGCCCGAGTTGAACACCACCTCGGCATCGTGGCACTTGAAAAACTCCGCCAACGTCTCCCGAGCACGATCCACGGCGGTACGCGCCTGCTGTCCGTGCAGGTGTATCGAGGACGCGTTGCCGAAATGCTCCATCCAGTACGGACGCATCGCCTCCATCACCTCCGGAAGAAGGGGGGTCGTGGCGTTGGCATCCATATAAACTCGGCGCATGTCGGCTTTCTCCTATTCTGAATTGTAAGGGGAATCGCGATTTCCCGCCGCTCTTCCGCTCCCGTCCCCCCTTCCCGCCGGTTCGTCAATCTGTGGTGTCCCCCCTCCCCGCCGCTCTGCTACAGTTCGGTCACGCGGTGACCAACGCCGCGGAAGGAGAAATTTCCCATGCGCGTTCTTGCCGGTTGTGCCCGCCACGCTGCTGCCTGTTGTCTGCTCGCCGCTTCGTCCACCTTCGTCTTTGCGCAGGCCGCTGCCCCCGCCAAGCCCGCGCCCGGGACCAAAGTGGAGCCTGCTCAGATCTACAGCAAGCTTCTAAACGGAATGGAAAAGGAATTCGTAGACGCCGTTGAGGCCATGCCCGACGACAAATTCAACTTTGCGCCCACCGAAGGCGAATTCAAAGGCGTCAGGACATTCGCCGGGCAAGTAAAGCACGTTGCCGGCTCCAGCTATTACTTCTTCGGCGGCCCCGGCATGGCCGAAGCCGACGTTAAGGCAAAAGAGGAGGCCGCCGACAAGCTCACCTCCAAGGCCGAGATTGTCTCCGCCCTCAAGGACTCGTTCAAAGTGGCTCATACCTTCATCGACGGCATCACCCCTGAGAATGCCTTCGTAACCATGCCCAATGGCGGAACCCGCGCCGGAATGGCCTCCTTCGGCCTCGCCCACATGATGGACCACTACGGGCAGCTCGTCGTCTACCTGCGTATGAACGGCATCGTTCCCCCAGCCAGCCGCGGTGGCATGTAACCCGGCTATCTATGCATGTAGCCCGGCCATCTAGGTGTCTTCATCCACATGGCCGGCGGAAATCCCAAAATCTGGAATGGCCTGCCCCGCTTCAGCCTCGCGCAACTCCTCAAGCGTGCTGCGGTAGTACCACGCGGCTGCCAACCCGCCCGCCAGGGCGGTGGCAGCCGCTACCGCACCCACCTTGATCCATCTCGGAATCGCCCTCCCCCGGACGTCCGAAATGGCAGAAAAATCAGGCTTTATCTCGTTCGTCAGCATTGCTGTCTCACCTGTATCCTCCTATTTTACCGTTTGAAGTGCCAGCCCTTAGATGCTGAATCGTGATTCTGGTTTTCCCGTTCTGCCCTCACTAATAATTTAGATTTTTGTATTTGCATTCCTGGCAATCTATGTTACGGTGTATATATTCCAGTGATGGAGGCGGTGCTTAGCACTCCTTCAGAGCTGGGAGTAGTTTGCGTCACTGGCCTCCCGGCACGAACAGCTCGAACGTTCGTGCCGTCTTTTTTTGCTCCGAGGCCAATCGTCCCAAGCCCTGAAGACCCTTCTCTGCGCAAATCCCTTGGGCCAATTCCCTCTTCTTGTCTACAATCTCTTTAGAGAAATCCCTATGAAGAACCGCATCAACCGCAAATGGTCGTTGGCTGTCATTCTCGCCGCCGCTACCGCCGCCAGCTACGCTCAGTTTTCAAATCCCGGCGACGACGTGCCCGCTTATCATCCCTCTGCACCCCTAAAGGTAACTGCGCTGCCTCCTGTCTTGTCCGGGCCCAAACTCGCGGGCGACAACTTCCGCAACCCCTGGCAGGTTCACGTCTACGAGCAGGCCGCCAAGGTCGGCAATGTCCTCTACCAGTTGCCCTGCAACTGCCGCTGCGATCGGGCGCTCGGTCACACCAGCCTGCGCAGCTGTTTCGAAACCCTCCACGGCACTGAATGTTCCACCTGCGCCAAAGAAGGGTTCTTCGCCTACCAGCAGACCAAGCTGGGCAAATCTCCCGCCCAGATCCGCGCCGCCATCGCGCACCACGATTACGAGAACATCGATCTCGAAAAGCAGTAGTCCCCGGACTGACCGGCGCTCCGCGTTGTTCCAGGCAGGGGCCGCCGGTCCGGTCCCACTCCCTCCGTCAACTTCGATAGCTGCCCCCCGGAGTCCCTAGGCCTCGGCCCCGACGCCCGCATCGTTTTCGTCGTACACTAGAGAGCAGCAACACGGCCCAAGGGCCCGCGCTTGCACCCGCCGGCACACGTTCCTCATCGAATAAGTGTCGGTCGTTCAATTGGGGGCGTCACGGTTTCGACGGGATCGATTGCGGCTTAGGAGGCATGTCGGGGTGTGGGCACCCGTAATCGCCTGCAAAACTAAAGTTGCCAACGACAATCTGGCACTTGCTGCTTAATTAACTAAGCAGCCGTCCTCCACGGCTTCGCCTATGGGCTGTGAATCGGACGTCATTCAGTAGGCTGGTGGTTGCGGCTCGGTCCGTGTCGTAACCATAAGATCATCGGACTAGTTTCAGTCGCATCTTGTCCGTTCTGAGCGACTGAAGCGAAAACATGCGGAACCGGACTGAGCATGGACTCTCCTGGCTGACAGCGATTTCGGACGCGGGTT